>NZ_PQGA01000058.1 GCF_002917095.1 Paraburkholderia eburnea | reverse complement strand
AAGGCGCAGCGCCGCGATCAGCAGATGGCGCTCATCAAGGCGCTGGGCGGCGGCTTCGACGCGCACGACGCACATGGCGTGAACCTCGTGGCGCCAACGCAGGTCGGCAGCGACGCGAAGGGCGTGAATGGTGCGCCGTGGAGCGGTGCAACCGTGCAGACGAGCGTAGCCAACCCGACGCAACGATAGAACAAACCACATAAGAGAAACACAAAATGAACACCGCACAACGGCCTGTTGCAGAAGAACAGGATACCGAACAAAAAGGCAAGCGCAAGCGCATGATGACGCTGCTTGTTCTCGTGATCGTGATTGCAGCCGTTGCCTACGGCCTCTATTACTTCCTCGTCGCGCGCTTTAGCGAAAGCACGGATGACGCCTACGTCAACGGCAACGTCGTGCAGATCACCCCGCAGGTGACGGGCACGGTGATCGCGGTGAACGCCGACGACACGCAGACGGTCAGGATCGGCGCCCCGCTCGTCATGCTCGATCCGGCTGATTCGCGTATCGCGCTCCAGCAGGCCGAAGCCAACCTCGGCCAGACGGTGCGCCAGGTGCGCGGCCTCTTCGCCGACGACAGCCAGTACGAAGCGCAGGTGGCCGTGCGTCAGGCCGACCTCTCGCGCGCGCAGGACGATCTGCGCCGCCGGATGCAGGTCGCGCAGACGGGCGCGGTCTCGCAGGAAGAAATCTCGCACGCCAGCGACACGGTGAAGAGCACGCAAGCCGCACTCGAGGCCGCGCAGCAGCAGCTCGCCGCCAACCGCGCGCTGACTGCCAACACGACGATTGCGAACCACCCGAACGTGATGGCCGCCGCCGCGAAGGTGCGCGACGCCTACCTCACGAACGCGCGCAACACGTTGCCCGCGCCGGTCACGGGTTACGTGGCGAAGCGTTCGGTGCAGGTCGGCCAGCGCGTTTCGCCGGGCACGCCGCTGATGTCGGTGGTGCCGCTGAACGCCGTGTGGGTCGACGCGAATTTCAAGGAAGTGCA
>NZ_PQGA01000057.1 GCF_002917095.1 Paraburkholderia eburnea | reverse complement strand
ATGAAAATCACCATTATCGGTACCGGCTACGTTGGCCTCGTCACCGGGGCGTGCCTTGCCGAAATCGGTCACGACGTGTTCTGCCTCGACGTCGATCCGCGCAAGATCGACATCCTGAACAACGGCGGCGTGCCGATCCACGAACCCGGCCTGCTCGAACTCATCCAGCGTAACCGCAAGGCGCGCCGCATCACGTTTTCCACCGACATCGCCGCGAGCGTCGAGCACGGCGAGGTCCAGTTCATCGCCGTCGGCACGCCGCCCGACGAAGACGGCTCGGCGGACCTGCAATACGTGCTCGAAGCGGCGCGCAGCATCGGCCGCCACATGAACGGCTTCAAGGTGATCGTCGATAAGTCGACGGTGCCGGTCGGCACGGCCCAGCGCGTGCAGGCCGTGGTCGCCGAGGAACTCGCCAGACGCGGCCTCGACGCGGGCGGGCAGCACCGCTTCTCGGTGGTCTCGAATCCCGAATTCCTGAAAGAGGGCGCGGCCGTGGACGACTTCATGCGTCCGGACCGCATCATCATCGGCATCGACGAGGACGCCAACGGCGAACTCGCGCGCGAGAAGATGAAGCGCCTCTACGCGCCGTTCAACCGCAATCACGAGCGCACGATCTACATGGACGTGCGCTCGGCCGAATTCAGCAAATACGCGGCCAACGCCATGCTGGCCACGCGCATCTCGTTCATGAACGAGATGGCGAATCTGGCTGACCGCGTCGGTGCGGACATCGAATCGGTGCGGCGCGGTATCGGCTCCGATCCGCGCATCGGCTATCACTTTCTCTATGCGGGCTGCGGCTATGGCGGCTCGTGTTTTCCGAAGGACGTGCAGGCGCTGATCCGCACGGCGGCGGAATCCGGCCAGAACCTGCGCATTCTCGAAGCGGTCGAGGACGTGAACCACGCCCAGAAGGACGTGCTGGTGCGCAAGATCGTCAAGTCGCTGGGCGAGGATCTGCGCGGGCGCCACTTCGCGGTCTGGGGCCTGGCGTTCAAGCCGAATACCGACGACATGCGCGAGGCGCCGAGCCGCCGCCTGAT
>NZ_PQGA01000056.1 GCF_002917095.1 Paraburkholderia eburnea | reverse complement strand
AAGGCGCAGCGCCGCGATCAGCAGATGGCGCTCATCAAGGCGCTGGGCGGCGGCTTCGACGCGCACGACGCACATGGCGTGAACCTCGTGGCGCCCACGCAGGTCGGCAGCGACGCGAAGGGCGTGAACGGCCAGAGCGACGTGAACGGCGGCCCGTGGCGCGATGCGCCGTGGACTGCGCCGGCCTCGTCGGCGCCTGCCGCCACGGCCGCGAACTGAAAGCGAAAAAAGCCGGAGAAAACATCAAACTCTGGCCAATAACTGAACGAACAGCACGCAAGAATCCGGAGATCCTTCCATGAGCACCCCTCAGCAACCGGCAGCGAACCAGCAGCCAACCGCGCAGCCGAACGCGAACAACGGCAAGCGCCGGCGCATGATGACGCTGCTTGTTCTCGTGATCGTGATTGCAGCCGTTGCCTACGGCCTCTATTACTTCCTCGTCGCGCGCTTTAGCGAAAGCACCGACGACGCCTACGTCAACGGCAACGTCGTGCAGATCACCCCGCAGGTGACCGGCACGGTGATCGCCGTGAACGCCGACGACACGCAGACGGTCAGGATCGGCGCCCCGCTCGTCATGCTCGATCCGGCCGATTCGCGCATCGCGCTCCAGCAGGCCGAGGCCAACCTCGGCCAGACGGTGCGCCAGGTGCGCGGCCTCTTCGCCGACGACAGCCAGTACGAAGCGCAGGTGGCCGTGCGTCAGGCCGACCTCTCGCGCGCGCAGGACGATCTGCGCCGCCGGATGGAAGTCGCGCAGACCGGCGCGGTTTCGCAGGAAGAAATCTCGCATGCACGCGACACCGTGAAGAGCGCCTCCGCCGCACTCGACGCCGCGCAGCAGCAGCTCGCCGCCAACCGTGCGCTGACCGCCAACACGACGATTGCGAACCACCCGAATGTGATGGCCGCCGCCGCGAAGGTGCGCGACGCCTACCTCACGAACGCGCGCAACACGCTGCCCGCGCCGGTCACGGGTTACGTGGCGAAGCGTTCAGTGCAGGTCGGCCAGCGCGTTTCGCCGGGCACGCCGCTGATGTCGGTGGTGCCGCTGAACGCCGTGTGGGTGGACGCGAACTTCAAGGAAGTGCA
>NZ_PQGA01000055.1 GCF_002917095.1 Paraburkholderia eburnea | reverse complement strand
CGCTGTAGCAGGAATTCGCCTTTGAGAATGCCGTTGACCCGCTCGGCCAGTGCGTTCTGGTAGCAGTCGTAGCCGTCCGTCATCGAACAACGCAAGCCATGACGCCGATGGATGTCCTGGTAATACGTCGAGCAGTACTGGACCCCGCGATCGGAGTGGTGAATCAGCGGTTCGCGGGTCTGCCGGGTGCGCAGCGCCATCCTGAGCGCCCGGCTGACCTGTTCGGTCTGCAGGCTGTCGTGCACGTGGTAACCCACGATCTTGCGCGAGAAGGCATCGGTCACGAGGCTCAGGTACACGAACGGCCCGGTGGTCGGCAGATACGTGATGTCGGCGACCCACACCTGCTCGGGCGCTGTCGGCACGACCTGGCCCGGCCCGGCTTTGAGCAGATTCGGATGACGCCGGAAGCGATGATGGCTTTGTGTGGTTTTGTGATACGCCCGGTGCGGCACGACCAGCAGGCGCGCGGCACGCAGCACATCGAACAGCCGGTCCCGCCCCAGCTTGATGCCGCGCTCGATCAGCGTCGGTCCGAGCAGATGATGCAGTTTGCGCGTCCCCAGCCGGGGCTGGCGAAGCCGGACGTCCCGCACCAGGGTGGTCACAGTCTGAGCCTGCGAACGGCGACGCTCTTCGCTCTGGCTACGCTTGTAATACGCTTGACGACTGATGCCCATGTAACGGCAGGCCCGTTCGACGCTCAGCTTTTCGACTTGCCGTTGCGCGATGACCTGCCCGAAGGCTTTTTTACGACGATCCCGTAGTCCTTGTGCATCACATCGAGCACCGCCTCGAACAGCGCCGCTTTCTCCTGCGCCTCGCGTAGCTGTGTCTCCAACTCCTTGATGCGCTGCTCGGGCGTGAGCGGCTTCGAATCCTGCTTCGGCATGATGGAACCTGATCGCGCACGGCCGGATGGAGCCGTCCAATCCTGCAAACCGTGCTTGCGTAACCATACCAGCACGGTCGAGCGGCCCTGGATGCCGTAGCGGCGCTGCGCCTCTTTGTAGCTCAGTTCGCCTTTTTCGACCTGCTCGACGACCGACAGCTTAAAAGCCAGGCTGTAGTCCCGTTGCGTCCGCTTGATCCCTTGCTCCACCTGACACCTCCTCGATTCG
>NZ_PQGA01000054.1 GCF_002917095.1 Paraburkholderia eburnea | reverse complement strand
AGGAATGGAAAATGACTGACATTGTGATCGTTTCGGCCGCACGCACGGCGGTGGGTAAATTCGGTGGCTCGCTGGCGAAGGTGGCCGCGCCCGATCTCGGCGCGCTGGTGATCAAGGCGGCGCTCGAGCGCGCCGGCGTGAAGCCCGATCAGGTGAGCGACGTGATCATGGGTCAGGTGCTCACGGCGGGTTCGGGCCAGAACGTGGCGCGCCAGGCGTCGCTCAAGGCCGGTCTGCCGACTGCCGTGCCGGCGATGACGATCAACAAGGTCTGCGGCTCGGGCCTGAAGGCGGTGATGCTGGCTGCGAACGCAATCATCGCGGGCGATTCGGACATCGTCGTGGCCGGCGGCCAGGAAAACATGAGCGCGGCGCCGCACGTGCTGCCGGGCTCGCGTGATGGCTTTCGCATGGGCGATGCGAAGCTGATCGACAGCATGATCGTCGATGGTCTGTGGGACGTGTACAACCAGTACCACATGGGCGTGACGGCGGAAAACGTCGCGAAGGAATACGGCATCACGCGCGAAGAGCAGGATGCTTTCGCGGCGCTCTCGCAGAACAAGGCGGAAGCCGCGCAGAAGGCAGGCCGTTTCGACGCGGAAATCGTGCCGGTCGAAATCCCGCAGCGCAAGGGCGAGCCGCTGAAGTTCGCGACCGACGAATTCGTGCGTCATGGCGTGACGGCGGAATCGCTCGCGGGGCTGAAGCCGGCGTTCTCGAAGGAAGGTACGGTGACGGCGGCCAACGCGTCGGGCCTCAACGACGGCGCGGCGGCGGTGGTCGTGATGTCGGCGAAGAAAGCCGAGGCGCTGGGCCTCGTGCCGCTCGCGCGCATCAAGGCGTACGCAAGCGGCGGCGTCGATCCGAAGGTGATGGGCATGGGCCCGGTGCCGGCGTCGAAGCGCGCGCTGGAGCGCGCGGGCTGGTCGGTGGGCGACCTCGACCTGATGGAAATCAACGAGGCGTTCGCGGCGCAGGCGCTGGCTGTGAACAAGCAGATGGGCTGGGACACGTCGAAGATCAACGTGAACGGCGGTGCGATTGCGATCGGTCACCCGATCGGCGCATCGGGCTGCCGGATTCTGGTGACGCTGCTGCATGAGATGCAGCGCCGCGACGCGAAGCGCGGCCTGGCGTC
>NZ_PQGA01000053.1 GCF_002917095.1 Paraburkholderia eburnea | reverse complement strand
GCGGTGTACAGACTGGAGACATGGTTGACACATGTACGAGGACATGGTTGACACATGATGCTCAGGTTTTTACGGTCTTCAGGTCAAGTTCTGTGAGGCGGTGATGCGCAAACCAGAGCTCGATGACGCCATCTTCGCCGTCCTTCGGACGAGCCGCCACGTCGAGTCCCTTCAGCGCGATCGATAGCCGCAGCGCCCGCCCGTGCAGGCGCACCACGCCGTTTGAATTGACCCGCAGCACTTCGTCGCCGGGACCGTATTGCAGTTCGGGCAACCGATCCGGCATGGCACGAGCACTGGGCCTGTAGCGCGTAATCGGCGTTGCCATTCCAAGTGCCTCATGCGGGCGCTGCGTGTTGTACACGTGGCGCCAGCGCTGCAGTTCCTGCTGCACGTGTGCGTGCGTAATGAACGCATGACGCGCCAGCACTTCTGCCTTCAGTGAGCGGTGAAACCGCTCATCCTTGCCGTTGGTCTGCGGGTGATACGGTCGGCTGTAGCTCACATGGATACCCAGCCGGATCAGCCACACGGCCAGTTCCGTCAGCTGTCCAGGGGCACTGGGCGAGCCCCATGGTGCGCCGTTATCGGTGTTGATGCGCGACGGCAGCCCGTAGCAACGGAACGCCTGCGCAAGCTCGCCCTGCACCACCTGCGTGGTCGTGCGCGCGCACGCGGCCAGCACGATGTTAAAGCGTGAGTGATCGTCGATCACGGTCAGCGGCATGCAGCGCCCGCTCTCCAGCGTCTGAAATTCACCCTTGAAATCCATCTGCCAGAGCGAATTCGGATGCTCGTGTTCGAAGCGATGCCAGTGCTGGCGCTGCGCGCACTCGTTGGGCTGGAGCAGCCCGTGACGGCGCAGGATCCCGGTAATCGTGGCCGGCGCGGGCACCTGCGCATGGCCCAGGTCACGCAGGCGACGCTCGATCTTGCGTCCTCCCCAGCCGTACTGGCGACGCAGTTCAAGCACGACCTCTACGACGTGTTGCGGTGAGCGCGTCGGGCTGTGATGAGGGCGGCGCGACTGGTCGGCCAGACCCTGCACGCCCTGCGCCTTGTGGCGATCGAGCCATTTGTAGCCGGTCTGGCGGCTGATGCCAAAGCGCCGGCATAGCTCGCTGAACGGCAGATCCTGTGCAGTTGCCAGACTGACGAATTCCTGTCTGAGATTCATGGTGTCTTTTACGTTCCAGGGCATAGGTGGCTCCGGGCGTTCGATTGCCCGAAAGTGTCAACCATGTCCTCGTACACCTGTCAGCTATGTCTCCAGTCTGTACAC
>NZ_PQGA01000052.1 GCF_002917095.1 Paraburkholderia eburnea | reverse complement strand
GGCGCCACGAGGTTCACGCCATGTGCGTCGTGCGCGTCGAAGCCGCCGCCCAGCGCCTTGATGAGCGCCATCTGCTGATCGCGGCGCTGCGCCTTGAGGTTCGTCACCGTCTGCTCGGACGCCAGGCGGTTCTGGTCGGCGTTGAGCACCTGCAACTGCTCCGAAAGCCCGGCCTTGTAGCGGATCACCGCAAGCTGGTACGCCTTGCTCGAAGCGTCGAGCGCGTTCTGCGCATCGACAAGCTGCCTGTCCGCCGAGCGGATCGACGACACCGTCGTCGCCACGTCCTGGAACGCGCCGATCAGCGTCTGGTTGTAGTTCGCCACGTCCAGATCGAAATCGGCATAGC
The DNA here is from genome assembly GCF_002917095.1 of Paraburkholderia eburnea. Classification (GTDB taxonomy): domain Bacteria; phylum Pseudomonadota; class Gammaproteobacteria; order Burkholderiales; family Burkholderiaceae; genus Paraburkholderia; species Paraburkholderia eburnea. The sequence goes on along the minus strand of NZ_PQGA01000052.1, from coordinate 949 downwards.
GGCCCTTCAACTGCGCGCGCAGCGCACCCGCGTCGAAGACCGGCAGATGCACGGCCGGCCCGATGTTCATCTGGCGGCTCGTGAAGTTCAGGAATCGGCCCCAGCCGAACGCATCGAAGCCGATGCCCGCGGCGAGGTTCACGTCGGGATAGAACTCGGCTTTCGCTTCCTTGACGTCGTGCATCGCGGCTTCGACCTGCCAGCGCGCGGCGACGATATCGGGCCGGCGCGCGACCAGATCGGCGGGCAGGTTGTCGGGCAGGGCAACCTGCGCAGCCGGGTTCAGGACCGGATCGGCGATCTGCAGGCCGCGATCCGGCCCCTTGCCGAGCAGTGCGCCCAGCTGATAGCGCACGGTCTCGATCTGGCCGTCGATCTGCGCGAGGTTCGCCTGGCTCGTCGCGATGTTGCCGTTGGCGGTCTGACGCTCGACGTTGGTGTCCAGACCCGCCACGACGCGGCCGTTCGTGATCGTGCCGATGGTCTTGCGGTTGCCGATTTCGCGCGCGGCGATGTCGCGCAGCGCGTAAAGCTGGGCAAGCTGGTTATACGTGCGCGCCACCGACGAGGCGAGCGTGATGCGCGCCTGCTCCATATCGGCCTGCGCCGCGCGCTGTGCGGAAACCGCCTGCGCGAGCCGCTGACGGTTCTTGCCCCACAGGTCCAGATCCCACGACGCGCTGGCGAGCGCGTTGTTCTCGCTGTACCAGGTGCCCCCATAAGGCGGCGGGTACAGCGCGTTGCCCGAAAAGAGCTCGCGGCTCCACGAGTAGCTGGCGTTGACCTTGGGCGCGAGCGCGGCCTTCGAGGTGTCGATATACGACGACGCTTTGGCGATGCGCGCCTGCGCCTGGGCGATGCTGGGATTGCCTTCGAGCGCTTCGTCGATCAGCTTCGGCAGTTGCGGGTCGCCAAACTGCTGCGCCCAGTCGAGCGTGGGCCACTGGCC
>NZ_PQGA01000051.1 GCF_002917095.1 Paraburkholderia eburnea | reverse complement strand
TCCGCGCCCTGGTTGCGGTAGTGGAACAGGCTGATATTCCAGTTCGGCGCCATCGACGAAAGAAAGCGCATCAGCGCGCCCGGCCGCTCCGGAAACTCGAAGCGGAACAGGCGCTCGTCATGCGCCAGCGGCGAGCGCCCGCCCACCATGTAGCGGATGTGCTGCTTCGAGAGTTCGTCGCCGGTGAGATCGACGCTCGGGAAGCCATGCGTCACGAAGGCTTCGGCGATCTGCTGCGATTCGCCCCGGTTGCGGATCTGCACACCGACGAAAATATGCGCGCGCTCGGCGTCGTCGATGCGGTAGTTGAATTCGGTGACGCTGCGCGTGCCGACCAGTTCGCAGAAGCGCTTGAAGCTGCCGCGTTCTTCGGGGATCGTCACCGCGAACACGGCTTCGCGCGCCTCGCCGACTTCGGCGCGCTCGGCCACGAAGCGCATGCGGTCGAAGTTCATGTTCGCGCCCGAGGTGATCGCGATCAGCGTCTTGTCGTCGATGCCTTCGCGTTCGGCGTATTGCTTCGCGCCCGCCACGGCCAGCGCGCCCGCCGATTCGAGCACGCTGCGCGTGTCCTGGAAAACGTCCTTGATCGCGGCGCACAGCGCGTCGGTGTCGACCGTCAGCACGTCGTCCAGATATTCCTGGCACAGGCGGAAGGTTTCCTCGCCCACCAGTTTCACCGCCGTGCCGTCCGAGAACAGGCCCACTTCGCTGAGTTCGACGCGCTTGCCCGCCTTGAGCGACTGCGCCATGGCGCAGGAATCGTCGGTCTGCACGCCGATCACCCTGATCTCCGGGCGCACCGCCTTGACGTAAGCCGCGACGCCCGCCGCGAGACCGCCGCCGCCGATCGGCACGAAGATCGCGTGAATCGGGGCCTGATGCTTGCTGAGGATTTCCATCGCCACGGTGCCCTGGCCGGCGATCACGTAGGGATCGTCGAAGGGATGCACGAAGGTGAGGCTCCGTTCTTCCTGAAGGCGCACGGCGTGGGCGTAGGCATCGCTGTAGGACTCGCCGGCCTGTACGACTTCGACCATCGAGCCGCCGTGAGCGCGCACGGCATCGACTTTCACCTGCGGCGTCGTCACCGGCACGCAGATCACGGCCTTCACGCCCAGGCGCGCGGCCGACAGCGCCACGCCCTGCGCGTGATTGCCCGCCGAAGCCGTAATCACGCCGCGCTGCAGTTGCTCTGCCGACAGATGCGCCATCTTGTTGTAGGCGCCGCGCAGCTTGAACGAGAACACGGGCTGGTTGTCCTCGCGCTTGAGCAGGACCGTGTTGCGCAGGCGGGCGGAGAGATTCGGTGC
>NZ_PQGA01000050.1 GCF_002917095.1 Paraburkholderia eburnea | reverse complement strand
CTACAAGGGCTCCCTGTTGAGCACAAGCTCAATCGAAGTTCGCTGTGATACATGCTGCAATGCCGCGCCGGTATATGTGGGAAGGTGAAGGACTGCGGTTCTACAACCGGTCATGTTGGGCCAATGGCCCGGACCCTGATGAAAGACGCGCGCAGAGGCCTCATTCTCTAGCCGGGAATGAATATCCCCGCCGTGTTAGTCAGGTACGCTCCGCGCGGGTCCAACCCGCTTCACATCACCGCTGGCAGTGCAAAGTGGTCGTTTCTATGTGCTCATGACGTCTGCGCTCGCGTCTCGTTGCCGGTTGATCGACTGGCTCGGATCGAAGTTAGTCTGCCACTGGTTCGAGCTTGAAGTCATCGCCATATTTCAGCGAGGCCCACGCCAATCTCGCGTTCTTTGCGGCGATCGCGATGGCGGCCCGCCAGTAGCCCCGGCGCTCGACCAGGGTTCGGACCCACCGGCTGAAGCGATCCTGTTTCTCGCCGAGACTGGCAATAACGGCGCGGGCGCCGTTGACCAGCAGCCCGCGCAGATAGGCGTCGCCTGCCTTCGTAATGCTACCCAGCCGTGCCTTTCCGCCACTGCTGTACTGCCCGGGCGTGAGTCCGATCCAGGCTGCCACCTGCCGGCCGTTTCTGAAGTCGTGCCCCGCACCGATACTGGCGAGCAACGCGCTGGCCGTGGTTGGGCCGATGCCGCGCAACTGCATCAGCCTCTTGCTGCGCGCATCCTCACGCGCGATCTCAGCGATCGCACGGTCGTATTCGAGCAGGCGATCCTCGATATGGCCAGCATGCTCAAGCAGATCGCTGATGCTGCGCTTCGCCCAGCCAGGCAATGTGTCCAGATGTTCTGTGATGTGTCTGCGCACCTTCCCCGGGCTCTGAGGCAGCACCACGCCGAATTCCGAGAGCAGGCCTCGCAACCGGTTGTAGGTCGCGGTCCGTTCTTCCACGAAACCTTGTCGTGTTCGATGCAGGCAAAGCGTTGCCTGCTGATGTTCGTCCTTCAGCGGCACGAAACGCATGCTCGGACGCGTCACCGCTTCACAGATCGCAGCAGCATCCGCCGCGTCGTTCTTGCCGCGCTTGCCGGACATGCGATAAGGCGCCACAAGGTTGGGCGCCATGAGCTTGACGGTGTGGCCGTGTTGCTGGAACACACGTGCCCAGTGATGTGCGCCGGAGCACGCTTCCATGCCGATGAGGCACGCTGGCAACTGCGCGATCAATGTCGCCAGCTGATCGCGCGGCACACGCGGCCTGATCAGCATCGGTTTACCTGCTTCATCTACACCATGAATGGCGAATACATTCTTGGCAAGATCGATTCCGATAGTGACAATAGGCATGGTCTTCCCCTCTCGCTGGTGTTGATGAACGTTCGAAACTTCATCATGGCACGTCGATGCCGACTCGCGGCTTCCGCCGCAGCCTCGGGACGGGGAAGTCCCTTTCATTCTCT
>NZ_PQGA01000049.1 GCF_002917095.1 Paraburkholderia eburnea | reverse complement strand
ATGTAGTAGCTTTATAGAAATGTCGTGTTCTAGCCAATTAGAAATGTCGCGTTTCGACCTCGGTAAGCTTGTCGGTTCCCTGCGAGACCATGGAGCCGTCCATGCACCGAAGCGCACTGGTGACACTGAACATGCGAGAACTCGATCGTTTGAAGGTAATCCAGGCTGTCGTGGATTCGGGCCTGAAGCCTGGTCGCGCGGCCGAACGTCTGGGCCTGAGCGTGCGACAGATAGAACGGCTTGTGATCCGCTACCGGGAATCCGGCGCGGCCGGGCTGACTTCGCGCAAACGTGGTCGCACAGGCAATCGGCGGCTGGACGCTGAACTTGCTCAACGGGTGCTGACGATCATTCGCGATCGCTACACCGATTTCGGGCCGACGCTGGCCTGCGAGAAGCTTTGGGAATGCCATGGTATCCGGCTGGCCAGGGAGACGGTCAGACGGCTCATGACGGAGGCCGGGCTGTGGGTGCCGCGCCGGCAGCGACCACCGAAGGTTTATCAGCCACGCGCGCGTCGGGCGTGCCTGGGCGAACTGATCCAGATCGACGGCAGCGATCATCGCTGGTTCGAGGACCGGGCACCGCAATGCACGCTGCTGGTGTACGTGGACGACGCGACGAGCCGGCTGATGCATCTGCACTTCACCGCGACTGAATCGACGTTCAGCTATTTCGAGGCGACGCGGGCGTACATCGAGCGTCACGGCAAACCTGGCGCGTTTTACAGCGACAAGGCGAGCGTGTTTCGTAGTGCTGCTGCTAGCAAGACAGGTAGCAGCGTGACGCACTTCGGCCGGGCCATGTACGAACTGAACATCGACACGTTTTGTGCGAACAGCAGCCCGGCCAAGGGGCGCGTCGAGCGCGCGCACCTGACGCTGCAGGACCGACTGGTCAAGGAGATGAGGCTGCGCGAGATCGGCACTGTGGCTGAGGCTAATGCCTGGGCACCCTCTTTTATGGCTGCCTACAACGCGCGCTTTGCCAAGCCACCGAAGAGCAGCTTTGATGCGCATCGGCCATTGCGGGACGACGAGAATTTGGACCTGCTGATGACCTGGCGTGAGACGCGGCGGGTGACGAAGTCGCTGACGGTGCAGTACGACCGCGTGATGTATCTGCTGGACGACACGCCGGAGAACCGGAAGCTGATTCACCGCTACATCGACGTGTGGGAGTACCCGGACGGACGCATCGAAATCCGCGCGGATGGGCGTGAATTGCCGTATCGTCAATACGATCGGCTGGCCGAAGTCGATCAGGGCATTGTGGTTGAGCACAAGCGCCTGAGCCATGTGCTCCAGGTCGCACAGGCGATTCAGGCGCAGCGCGATAACCGGAGGGCATCTGGTTCGCCGTCCCGCACGAATCAAGGCCAACTGGCTCGAACCAGGGAGCGGTTGCCAGGCACGAAGAAACAGCGCGAGTTCACGCAGGCCGATGTCGAGCATGTGATCGTCGATCTGGCTCAACGCAGACAGCCACAATCCCAATCCCGCAAACCTGGCCCTCGGTCTGCAAAGGGCTAGTAGCACTGGCACCAACACCCTGCCCGTTCAAGCGCCAACCTTCGACACTGCGTGAGCTGTAACCCGTTAGAGACAAACCTTTTAACCCGCAAAACACGACATTTCTATTTAGCTGCGAACGCGACATCTTGAAATGGCTACGACATT
>NZ_PQGA01000048.1:2745-4079 GCF_002917095.1 Paraburkholderia eburnea | reverse complement strand
GCGCTCGACCACGTGTAATCCGCGCGTGCCGTGAGGGTCGGGATCTTGTTGCTCGTCGTGATCGGGTCGCCCAGCGCATTGGTGCCCGTCTGCGTGACCGAACCATAGGTGCGGTACTGCTCGTTGCCCAGCATGAACTTGAAGGCCCACTGGCTGCTGTCCGGCGAGTAGTTCCAGCCCACGCCCACATAACTGCCCGGATCCGAGAAGTCATACAGCAGGTTATGGGTGAGGGTGAGCATCTGGTTGGACTGCTGCACCTCATAGCCGCCGAAGCTCGGCATCAGGCCCGCGACGAAGGTCTGCGTCGCCGTGACCGGCACTGTGACGACCGCCGTGTTCAGGATATTGTTGCCGATATCGCCATGCTCGTTGGCCAGCAGCGTGATGCCGTTGCCGCGGTTCGGCATGAGCGTGATTTCAGCCGACGGCGCCATCGGCCCGACACCGAAGGTCTTCTTGATGTCGAGGTAAAGATCGCCGAACGTGCTGTTGAAGTAGTTATACGAACTTTCGTGGTTCGCGAACAGGAACGACGAGGTGCTTTGCGCGCGGTTGTAGATATAGGTCGGGTCGATATAGCCCGTGATCGACAGGCCCGCGATCGGGCCGGTATTGGCCGCGTCGCTGAGCGAATCGACCTTGAGCTGCTGGCTGGCGATCTGCTGCTTCATCGCGTCGACGTCGTCGTTGCTCAGATGCGCGGGCGCCTTGCCGTAGTCGGGCGAGGAGATGTCGACTTCCGGCGCGGCGGCGGTTGCGGTGGCCGTCGCCGTGCCGGCCGGCGCAATCGCCAGTTTCGACGAACCCCTGGCGGCAGGCTTCGATTCCGCGAGTTCGCTCTTGAGCGATTTCACCTCTTTTTGCAGGGCGTTGAGCTGCTGCTGCAGGGCCTTGATCTGGTCGCTGGTCGAGTCCGCGAATGCGAGCCCTGGCAGTGCCCCGGCCACCAGCAGACAGATTAACTTCTTCTTCATCGACATTCTCCTTATGGGTCGTTGTTGCAGGCGTTTCGACGCTGATTCTTCTATTGCTAACTGAAATTGTTCTGTACTGCTGGCCGTTTTATGTGGCGCGCGCGTTAAGGCATTGCGCTTCAATGTGCTTCACGCGCGCGCCGTGCTGGATCATCGATAACGCTCAGGCCGCGCGCCGTCCGATCGGCGAGCCGACCGCGCCCGGCGGCGTGCCCGGCGTGGACGATTCAGCCGGATCGGGCTGGATGAAGGCCATCTGCATGTCGCGCATGCGCTTCTTTTCACGCGCGCTCATCAACTGGTTCACGGCGATCACCCCGATCGTCACGGCGCTGATAAAGAGCGTGGCGAGCGCGT
>NZ_PQGA01000048.1:0-2412 GCF_002917095.1 Paraburkholderia eburnea | reverse complement strand
CACGCGCGACTGCACGATGATCGCCACATACGACACGCACAGCATCACGTGACCGATCCAGATCGTCAGGATGCCGCGCCCCGCGGGCCAGCCGATCATCTGCTGGAGCGCCACGAAGAGCAGCAGCAGCGAGATGCCCTGAATCACTTCGGGGATTACGAGCGGCGCGTTGATCATGCCGGTGTAGAGCGTGAAGCCGCGAAAGCGGCCCATGCGGGCGAGCACGAAACCGGCCCACGTACCGATCACGACCGAGGCGAACGCCGTCATCAGGCCGATCTTGAGCGACAGCCACGCGGCCGACAGAAGCTCGTCATCCTGCAGCAGCGCCGCGTACCACTTGAGCGAGAAGCCGGACCAGACCGTCACGAGCTTCGACTCGTTGAACGAGTAGACGACGAGGCTGATGATCGGGATATAAAGGAACAGAAAGCCGAGCGTGAGAACGCTGGTGGAAATCGCGCGGTTGGGCTTGATCATTTGCTTTCCTCCAGCTCCTTGACCTGGTAGTACTGAAAGACCGCCATCGGCACGAGCAGCAGCAACACCATCGCGACGGTGACAGCCGAGGCCATCGGCCAGTCCATGTTGTTGAAGAACTCGTCCCACATGACGCGGCCGATCATGAGCGTGTCCGCGCCGCCGAGCAGCTCGGGAATCACGTACTCGCCCACCGCCGGAATGAACACGAGCAGGCTGCCCGCGATGATCCCGTTCTTCGACAGCGGCAGCGTGATCTGCGTGAAGGCGACCCACGGTTTCGCGCCGAGGTCATAGGCCGCTTCGAGCAGGGTCAGGTCCATCTTGCACAGGTGCGCGTAAAGCGGCATCACCATGAAGGGCAGATACGAATAGACCATGCCGATATAGACGCCCGCATCGCTGTGATAGAGGCGCAGCGGCGAATGAATCATGCCGATGGCCATGAGCGCGTGATTGAGCAGGCCGTCGTCCTTGAGAATGCCGATCCACGCATAGACGCGAATCAGGAACGACGTCCAGAACGGCAGCATCACGCCCATCATCAGCAGGTTGCGCGTGGCCGGATTGGAGCGCGCGATGTAGTAGGCGATGGGATAGCCGATCAGCAGACAGAAGAACGTCGACACCGCCGCCATCTTCAGCGAACTGATGTAGGTGGCGATATAGAGGCTGTCCTGCAGCAGGAACGCGTAGTGCGAAAGCTGCAGCGCGAGATGCACCATGCCGTCCTTCATCTCGACCAGGTTCGAGTAGGGCGGAATGCCCATGACCTGATCGGCGAAGCTGATCTTGAGCACCAGCACGAAGGGCAGTGCGAAGAACAGCGCCAGCCAGATGAACGGCACGCCGATCACGGTGGTGCGCCCCGAAGGCACGAAGCGCGAGAACAGGCGCGCAAAAGCGCCGCGCCGTACCGCGCCTTGCGGCGCGCCCGACGTAGAGGGAAGCGAGGTACTCATTGGGTCATCCTCCTCATCATGCCGTGAGCACGACGCCGCTCGCGGGCGACCACGAGACATAGACATCGTCGTTCCAGGCGGGTGCGCCTTCGTTCATCAGGTGGGAGCTGGAGAGATTCGACACCACCACCTTGCCGCCCGGCAGACGTACGTGATAGAGCGAATAGCTGCCCATGTAGGCGACATCGGAGACCACGCCGCGCGCCCAGTTGTGCGCCGTGCCCGGTTTCTCGCGCGTCACGCGCACGCGCTCGGGACGCACCGAAATGCCCACCGGCATGCCCAGCGGCCCGGTCACGCCATGACTCACATACATGCGCGTTTCCAGGTCCTCGCTTTCGACGAAGATGTGATCCGGTTCGTCTTCGACGACCTTGCCTTCGAACAGGTTGGTCGAGCCGATGAACTCGGCGGAGAAGCGGCTGTTGGGGAATTCGTAGACTTCGGACGGCGAGCCGATCTGCACGATGCGGCCTTCGCTCATGACGGCGAGGCGGTTGGCCATCGTCATCGCCTCTTCCTGGTCGTGCGTGACCATCACACAGGTGACATCGACCTTTTCGATGATGTTGACGAGTTCGAGCTGGGTCTTCTGGCGGATCTTCTTGTCGAGCGCGGACATCGGCTCGTCGAGCAGCAGCAGTTTGGGGCGCTTGACGAGCGAGCGCGCGAGCGCGACGCGCTGCTGCTGGCCGCCGGAGAGCTGATGCGGCTTGCGTTTGGCGTAGCGGCTCATCTGCACGAGATTGAGCGCATCGGCCACGCGTTCCCTGATCTCGTTCTTCGGCACGCCTTCCTGCTTGAGGCCGAAGGCGACGTTGGTTTCGACGCTCATGTGCGGAAAGAGCGCATACGACTGGAACATCATGTTGACGGGGCGGCGATAGGGCGGCAGCGTCGCGAGGTCTTCGCCGTCGACGAAGATCTTGCCGGAGGTGGCGGTTTCCAGACCCGCGAGCATGCGCAGCAG
>NZ_PQGA01000047.1:0-2914 GCF_002917095.1 Paraburkholderia eburnea | reverse complement strand
AGAGAGACATACCCGTTATAGGGTCAAGCGAACAAGTGCATGTGGTGGATGCCTTGGCGATCACAGGCGATGAAGGACGCGGTAGCCTGCGAAAAGCGGTGGGGAGCTGGCAAACGAGCTTTGATCCACCGATATCCGAATGGGGAAACCCGGCCCGTATGGGTCATCCGTAGCTGAATCCATAGGCTACGTGAAGCGAACGCGGCGAACTGAAACATCTAAGTAGCCGCAGGAAAAGAAATCAACCGAGATTCCCAGAGTAGTGGCGAGCGAAATGGGACCAGCCTGCATTCTTTATCTTCGTTGTTAGCCAAACGCTCTGGAAAGTGCGGCCATAGTGGGTGATAGCCCCGTAGGCGAAAACAGCGAGGAAGAACTAGGTATGCGACAAGTAGGGCGGGACACGTGAAATCCTGTCTGAAGATGGGGGGACCATCCTCCAAGGCTAAATACTCGTGATCGACCGATAGTGAACCAGTACCGTGAGGGAAAGGCGAAAAGAACCCCGGGAGGGGAGTGAAATAGATCCTGAAACCGCATGCATACAAACAGTCGGAGCCTCGCAAGGGGTGACGGCGTACCTTTTGTATAATGGGTCAGCGACTTACATTCAGTGGCAAGCTTAACCGAATAGGGCAGGCGTAGCGAAAGCGAGTCCGAACAGGGCGATTAGTCGCTGGGTGTAGACCCGAAACCAGGTGATCTATCCATGGCCAGGTTGAAGGCACGGTAACACGTGCTGGAGGACCGAACCCACTAACGTTGAAAAGTTAGGGGATGAGCTGTGGATAGGGGTGAAAGGCTAAACAAACCTGGAAATAGCTGGTTCTCTCCGAAAACTATTTAGGTAGTGCCTCGTGTATCACCTTCGGGGGTAGAGCACTGTCATGGTTGATGGGTCCATTGCGGATTACGTCGCCATAGCAAACTCCGAATACCGAAGAGTGCAATCACGGGAGACAGACATCGGGTGCTAACGTCCGGTGTCAAGAGGGAAACAACCCAGACCGCCAGCTAAGGTCCCCAAATATGGCTAAGTGGGAAACGAAGTGGGAAGGCTAAAACAGTCAGGAGGTTGGCTTAGAAGCAGCCACCCTTTAAAGAAAGCGTAATAGCTCACTGATCGAGTCGTCCTGCGCGGAAGATGTAACGGGGCTAAGCCATATACCGAAGCTGCGGATGCACACTAGTGTGCATGGTAGGAGAGCGTTCTGTAAGCCTGCGAAGGTGCGTTGAAAAGCGTGCTGGAGGTATCAGAAGTGCGAATGCTGACATGAGTAGCGATAAAGGGGGTGAAAGGCCCCCTCGCCGTAAGCCCAAGGTTTCCTACGCAACGTTCATCGGCGTAGGGTGAGTCGGCCCCTAAGGCGAGGCAGAAATGCGTAGCTGATGGGAAGCAGGTCAATATTCCTGCACCATTGTTGAATGCGATGGGGGGACGGATCGCGGAAGGTTGTCCGGGTGTTGGAAGTCCCGGTCCTTGCATTGGAGAAGGCGCTTTGGCAAATCCGGGCGCGGAATTCAAGGGTGCGAGGCCATTCACTTAGGTGAAGAAGCAACTGGAAGTGGTTCCAAGAAAAGCCTCTAAGCTTCAGTTCAGCAGTGACCGTACCGCAAACCGACACAGGTGGGCGAGATGAGTATTCTAAGGCGCTTGAGAGAACTCGGGAGAAGGAACTCGGCAAATTGGTACCGTAACTTCGGGATAAGGTACGCCCCTGTAGCTTGACTGGCCTGCGCCAGAAGGGTGAAGGGGTTGCAATAAACTGGTGGCTGCGACTGTTTAATAAAAACACAGCACTCTGCAAACACGAAAGTGGACGTATAGGGTGTGACGCCTGCCCGGTGCCGGAAGATTAAATGATGGGGTGCAAGCTCTTGATTGAAGTCCCGGTAAACGGCGGCCGTAACTATAACGGTCCTAAGGTAGCGAAATTCCTTGTCGGGTAAGTTCCGACCTGCACGAATGGCGTAACGATGGCCACACTGTCTCCTCCCGAGACTCAGCGAAGTTGAAGTGTTTGTGATGATGCAATCTCCCCGCGGCTAGACGGAAAGACCCCATGAACCTTTACTGTAGCTTTGCATTGGACTTTGAACCGGTTTGTGTAGGATAGGTGGGAGGCTGTGAAGCGGGAACGCTAGTTTCCGTGGAGCCGTCCTTGAAATACCACCCTGATCTGTTTGAGGTTCTAACCTTGGTCCGTGATCCGGATCGGGGACAGTGCATGGTAGGCAGTTTGACTGGGGCGGTCTCCTCCCAAAGGGTAACGGAGGAGTACGAAGGTACGCTAGGTACGGTCGGAAATCGTGCTGATAGTGCAATGGCATAAGCGTGCTTGACTGCGAGACTGACAAGTCGAGCAGGTGCGAAAGCAGGTCATAGTGATCCGGTGGTTCTGTATGGAAGGGCCATCGCTCAACGGATAAAAGGTACTCTGGGGATAACAGGCTGATACCGCCCAAGAGTTCATATCGACGGCGGTGTTTGGCACCTCGATGTCGGCTCATCTCATCCTGGGGCTGTAGCCGGTCCCAAGGGTATGGCTGTTCGCCATTTAAAGAGGTACGTGAGCTGGGTTTAAAACGTCGTGAGACAGTTTGGTCCCTATCTGCCGTGGGCGCTGGATATTTGAAGGGACCTGCTCCTAGTACGAGAGGACCGGAGTGGACGAACCTCTGGTGTACCGGTTGTCACGCCAGTGGCATCGCCGGGTAGCTATGTTCGGAAGAGATAACCGCTGAAAGCATCTAAGCGGGAAACTCGCCTTGAGATGAGATATCCCCGGGGCTTCGAGCCCCTTGAAGGGTCGTTCAAGACCAGGACGTTGATAGGTCAGGTGTGGAAGCGCAGTAATGCGTTAAGCTAACTGATACTAATTGCCCGTAAGGCTTGATCCTATAACAGGTGTGT
>NZ_PQGA01000046.1 GCF_002917095.1 Paraburkholderia eburnea | reverse complement strand
GGCATCCCTATTCCCCCACCTCCTCTGCACGATGGCAGGATACCTGACGCCCATCCACTTCGCGAAGTGCCGGCACTTCCTGACGGCAGCGTTCGATCGCATACGGACAGCGCTGATGGAACGTGCAGCCCGACGGCGGATTCAGCGGCGACGGCAATTCGCCTTCGAGCTTGATCTTCACGCGGCGGTCCGCCTCGAAGATCGCCGGCGTCGCCGACAGCAGCGAGCGCGTGTACGGATGGCGCGGCCGCCCGATCACTGTCTCCTTGTCGCCCAGTTCCGCCACGCCGCCCAGATACATCACCATCACGTCGTCGGCGACATGCTCGACCACGGACAGGTTGTGCGAGATGAACACGTAGCTCGTGCGGAACTGCTCCTGCAGGTCCATGAACAGATTGAGGATCTGCGCCTGGATCGACACGTCGAGCGCCGACACCGGCTCGTCGGCCACCACGATCTGCGGATCGAGAATCATCGCGCGCGCGATCGCCACACGCTGACGCTGCCCGCCCGAGAACATATGCGGATAGCGCTTGGCGTGCTCGGGCCGCAGGCCGACGATGCGCATCATGTGCGCGATGCGGTCCGCGCGCTCGCTGGCCGTGAGCCGGGTGTTGATGGCGAGCGGCTCGCCCAGCGTCTGCTCGACGGTCTTGCGCGGATTGAGCGAGGCGAACGGGTTCTGAAACACCATCTGCACGCGCCGGCGCAGCGCGGCGATCCTGTCCTTGCCGGCGCTTGCGACATCTTCGCCGTCGATCGTGAGCACGCCCGAGGTGGGCGGCTCGATCATCGTGAGCTGGCGCGCGAGCGTGGACTTGCCGCAGCCCGACTCGCCCACCACCGCGAGCGTGCGCCCGCGCGCCAGCGAGAACGACACGCCGTTGAGCGCCTTCACGGTGCCCGTGCCGAACATGCCGCGCTTCACGCTGTAGTGCTTCTTCAGATCGTGCGCGACGAGCACTTTCTCGTCGTCATGAGCCGCGGATTGCTGGACTGCGTTCATCGCGCGCCTCCATTCAGGGTTTCGGACGCCACGTTCAGCGGCTTGATGCAGCGCACGAGCGCACGGGCGCCCGTGTCCGCGACCGGGGCGACCGGTTCGAGCGCAGGCCGCGCCTGGTTGCAGCCGGCCACCACGTATTTGCAGCGCGGCGCGAACAGACACCCGCCCGGGCGATCGTCGCGCCCCGGCACCATGCCCGGCAGCGCGGCCAGCCGCGCGGCGCCCTGGTTGTGCTCGGGGATCGCCGCGAGCAGCGCCTGCGTGTACGGATGATGCGGGCGCGCAAAGATATCGGGCACCCGGTTGGTTTCGATGATCTCGCCCGCGTACATCACGGCCACGCGCTGCGCCACTTCCGACACCACCGCCAGATCGTGCGAAATCAGCACGAGCGCCATGCCCCGGTCCTTCTGCAGCCGGACGAGCAGTTCCATGATCTGCGCCTGGATCGTCACGTCCAGCGCCGTGGTCGGCTCGTCGGCGATCAGCAGCTTCGGGTTGCAGGCCACGGCCATCGCGATCATCACGCGCTGGTTCATGCCGCCCGACATCTGGTGCGGATAGTTGTCGATGCGGTTCTTCGCGTCGGGAATGCCCACCTGGTCGAGCAGTTCGAGCGCGCGCGCGTGCAGCGCGGCGCCGCGCAGGCCCTCGTGCAGCCGGAGCACCTCCTTGATCTGGTAGCCCACCGTGTAGCTCGGGTTCAGGCTCGTGAGCGCGTCCTGGAACACCATCGCGATGTCCTTGCCGACGATGCGGCGGCGCTCGCGGCCCGTGGCGTTGAGCAGGTCGCGGCCATCGAAGGTGATCGAGTCGGCCGTGACCTTGCCCGGCGCGTCGATCAGGCCCATCAGCGCCATCATCGTCACGCTCTTGCCCGAGCCCGATTCGCCGACGATGCCGAGCACTTCGCCCGGCGCGACCGACAGATTCACGCGGTCCACCGCGGGCAGGCCGTTGAAGTTCACCGCGAGATTGCGGATGGTCAACAGTTCTTTTTCCATCTCAGGCCATCCGTTTGAGCTTGGGATCGAGGGCGTCGCGCAGCCCGTCGCCGAGCAGGTTGATCGCGAGCACCGAGATCAGGATCGAGAGGCCCGGCATCGTGACGATCCACCATGCGCTGTCGATATAGTCGCGCGCCGAGGCGAGCATCGCACCCCACTCCGCGGCCGGCGGCTGCACGCCCAGGCCCAGAAAGCCCAGCGCGGCCGCATCGAGAATCGCCGAGCTGAAACCGAGTGTCGCCTGCACGATCAGCGGCGCGGTGCAGTTGGGCAGCACCTGCGAGAACATCAGGCGCAGCGTGCCCGCCCCGGCCACGCGCGAGGCCGTCACGTACTCCTTGTGCAGTTCGCCCAGCGCCGAGCCGCGCGCCAGACGCACGTAACCCGGCAGCGCGACGATCGCGATCGCGAGCATCGTGTTGGTCAGGCCCGGCCCGATGATCGCCACCACGGCGACGGCCAGCAGCAGCGAGGGCAGCGCGAGCAGCACGTCCATCAGACGCATGATGGGCGTGTCGGCCCATTTCTCGAAGAACGCGGCGACGAGGCCGAGCACGATGCCCGGAATCAGCGCGAGCACCACCGACACGCAGCCGATCCACAGCGACAGGCGCGCGCCGTACATCAGACGCGAGAGGATGTCGCGGCCCGCTTCGTCGGTGCCGAGAATGAACTTCCAGTTGCCGCCGTCGAGCCACGCGGGCGGAATCTTCACAAAGTCGCGGTATTGCTCGATGGGGCTGTGCGGCGCGAGCACCGGCGCGAAAATCGCGACGACGACCAGCAGCAGCACGATCACGCCGGCGCCCACGGCGCCCCGGTTGCGCGAGAAGTTCGCCCAGAATTCGCGCAGCACGAGCGCGCGGCCCGAAGGCGGCGTGACGGCGCCAGGCGCGGTGTTTTGAATATCGGCCATGATGGATTACCTCGTGTGGCGGATGCGCGGATTGAGCACGCCGTACAGCAGATCGACGACCAGGTTCACGAGGATCACGAGCGTCGCGATCATGAGAATGCCGCCCTGCACCACCGGATAGTCGCGGCGGCTGATCGCATCGATCAGCCATTTGCCGATGCCGGGCCACGAGAACAGCGTCTCGGTGAGCACGGCCCCCGCGAGCAGGGTGCCGACCTGCAGGCCGATCACGGTGACGACGGGAATCAGCGCATTGCGCAGCGCATGCACGACGATCACGCGCAGCGGCGACAGCCCCTTCGCGCGCGCCGTGCGGATGTAGTCCTCGCGCAGCACTTCGAGCATGGAGGAGCGCGTCATGCGCGCGACCACCGCCAGCGGAATCGTGCCGAGCACGATCGCGGGCAGGATCAGGTGCGAGAGCGCCGACCTGAACGAGCCTTCATCGGTGCCGGGCAGCAGCGAATCGATCAGCAGGAAGCCCGTGACGTGCGGAATGTCGAACTCCACCGCGATGCGCCCGGAAACCGGCGTCCAGCCCAGCTTCGACGAGAACACCATGATGAGGATGAGGCCCCACCAGAAGATCGGCATGGAGTAGCCGGTGAGCGCCGTGCCCATGACGCCGTGATCGACCACGGTGCCGCGCCGCAGCGCCGCGAACACGCCCGCGGGCAGGCCAATCGCCAGCGCGAAGACCAGCGCGCAGACCGACAGTTCGACGGTGGCGGGAAAGCGCGCGAGGAATTCGTCCATCACGCCCGTGTTGGTGATGATCGAGGTGCCCAGGTTGCCTTGCAGCGCGTGGCCGACGTAGTGCAGATACTGCATCGGCAGCGGCTCGTCGAGCCCCAGGCGATGCATCGCGTCGGCGTGCATCTGCGGATCGACCCCGCGCTCGCCCATCATCACTTCGATGGGGTCGCCCGGAATCAGGTGGATGAGTGCGAACGCCAGGATCGTGATACCGATGAAGGTGGGTATCACCATGCCAATGCGGCGCAGTACGAAGCGGAACATGTCGTGTTCCCCCCTAAAACTTCAATGAGCCTGAATTGAAACGCAACCGGCGACAGGGGCTCGTGACCCCGGTCGCCGGACCATTTTCCGCCTGTTTCCCCGATCTGCGGGCGAAGCGGAAAGTCTTACCCGATGATCGTTACTGCATGCTCACGCCGTCAAAGCGCGCGTAGCCCAGCGGCTCGATGCGCATGTCGACCACCTTTTTGCTCACCGGCTGATAGACCGTCGAGTGCGCGATCGGCGAGAACGGCAGCTGCTGCGAGAAGATCTGCTGCGCCTGCGTGTAGAGCTTGGTGCGCTGCGCCTGGTCCGAAGTCTGACGCGCCTTCTGGATCAGATCGTCGAACGGCTTGTAGCACCACTTGCCGAAGTTGTTGCCGTTCACGGCCTCGCAGCCCAGCAGCGTGCCGAGCCAGTTGTCCGGATCGCCATTGTCGCCCGTCCAGCCGATCAGCATCGAGTCGTCCTCGCCCGCGTGCGCGCGCTTGATGTACTCGCCCCATTCGTACGTGACGATCTTCGCCTTCACGCCGATCTTCGCCCAGTCGGCCTGGATCATTTCGGCCATCAGGCGCGCGTTCGGGTTGTAGGCGCGCTGCACCGGCATCGCCCAGAGCGTCATTTCGAAGCCGTTCGGGAAACCGGCCTTCGCGAGCAGCGCCTTGGCCTTCTCCGTGTCATACGGCTGCGCCGTGAGGCTCCTGTCGTAGGACCATTGCGTCGGCGGCATCGGGTTGGTCGCGGCCTGGCCCGCGCCCTGGTACACCGACTCGATGATCGCCTTCTTGTTGATCGCCATGTCGAGCGCTTCACGCACTTCGAGCTTGTCCATCGGCTTGCGCGTCACGGTGTACGACAGATAGCCCAGGTTGAAGCCCGGCTGCGACGGCATCGCGAGGTTCGCATCGGCCTTCAGCGGCGCGATGTCGGCGGGACGCGGATAGCTCATCACCTGGCATTCGTCGCGCTTGAGCTTCTGCACGCGCACGCTCGCGTCCGGCGTGATCGAGAAGATCAGCTTCGAGAGCTTGACCGCGCCCGGCTTCCAGTAATCCGGATTGCCGTCGAAGCGGATCGTCGCGTCCTTCGTGTAGCTCCTGAAGATGAACGGGCCGGTGCCGACCGGGTTCTGGTTGATGTCGGCGGCCTTGCCGGCCTTCATCAACTGGTCCGCGTATTCAGCCGAGAGGATCGAGGCGAATTCCATCGCCATGTTCTGGATGAACGGTGCGTTCGGCTCGTTGAGCGTGAACTTCACGGTGTAGGGATCGACCTTCTCGACCTTCGCGATCAGCTTGTCGAGACCCATGTCGGTGAAGTACGGGAACGACACCGGATACGCCTTGCGGAACGGCTGGTTCGGGTCCAGCATGCGCTGGAACGAGAAGACGACGTCGTCGGCGTTGAATTCGCGCGTGGGCTTGAAGAACGCCGTGGTCTGGAACTTCACGCCGTGGCGCAGATGGAACGTGTAGGTCTTGCCGTCGGCGGACACATCCCACGATTGCGCCAGGCCCGGCTCGACCTTGGTGCCGCCGCGCTCGAATTCGACGAGGCGGTTGTAGACGGTGAACGTGTTCGCGGTGAAATCGGTGCCGGTGGTGTACTGCGCCGGATCGAAACCGGCGGGGCTGCCTTCCGAGCAGTAGACGAGCGTCTTGTTCGGGATGCTGCCCTCGGCGTGCGCGAGCGGCGCGCCCGCAATCGATGCCGCTGCGAGCGCCACGAAAGACGTCATTCGTGCAGCACGCAACAGTTTGTTTTGTTTCATGTTTCCTCCAGTTCGGTGCCGGCCGGAGCCAGCGTAGCGCGATCTT
>NZ_PQGA01000045.1 GCF_002917095.1 Paraburkholderia eburnea | reverse complement strand
CTCACGAGCGCGAAGATCATCGTCTCGGGTGGCCGGGGTCTGGGCAGCGGCGAGAACTACACGCAAGTGCTCGAACCGCTCGCCGACAAGCTCAACGCGGCACTGGGCGCCTCGCGCGCAGCAGTGGACGCGGGCTACGTGCCGAACGACTACCAGGTGGGCCAAACCGGCAAGATCGTCGCGCCACAACTGTATGTCGCGGTCGGTATTTCCGGCGCGATCCAGCATCTGGCCGGGATGAAGGACTCGAAGGTGATCGTCGCGATCAACAAGGACGAAGAAGCGCCGATCTTCAGCGTGGCCGATTACGGCCTCGTCGGCGATCTGTTCACGGTCGTGCCGGAACTGGCAGGGCTTGTTTGACCAGAAATGAAGAAGGTCCGGCCAATGCCGGACCTTCGTATCGCGCCGGGCGCTTCAACGCGTCACATCGTCACCGACTTGCACTCAAGAAACTCCTCAAGACCTTCGGCGCCGTACTCGCGTCCGTTCCCGGACATCTTGTAGCCGCCGAACGGCACGTTGATATCGAGCATGGCGCCGTTGATGCGCACCGATCCAACACGCAGGCGCGCGGCGACCTTGCGTGCGCGCTCCGGGCTGCCAGAAGCGATATACCCCGCGAGTCCATAGACGCTGTCGTTGGCGATGCGGATGGCGTCCTCCTCGTCGTCGTAAGGAATCACAGTCAGCACGGGGCCGAAGATTTCCTCGCGGGCAATCGCCATGTCGTTGCGCACGTCGGCGAAAATGGTCGGCCGCGCGTAGAAGCCTCGCGTCAGTCCTTCGGGACGACCCGGACCACCCGCCGCCACGCGTGCGCCTTCCTCGATGCCGATTGCGATCATCCGCTGAACCTTTTCGTATTGCAGGCGATTCGAGATCGGGCCCATACGCGTGGCAGGATCGCCCGGATCGCCCACAGTCAGCGCATTCGCGGTCGCCGCCGCGATCGCGACGGCCTCTTCGTAGCGCGCGCGCGGCACCAGCAGGCGGGTGGGCGCCACGCAGGTCTGCCCGGAATTCGCCATGCACTGCGCGACACCACCTGAGACAGCAATCTGCAGATCGGCATCGTCAAGGACCAGCAAGGCCGACTTGCCGCCCAGTTCCTGGGCCACGCGCTTGACGGTTGGCGCTGCGCTGATCGCGACCTCGACGCCGGCGCGGGTCGAGCCGGTGATGGACACCATATCGACGTCGGCATGGGAGGCGAGGCGCGCCCCGACGACACGCCCATCGCCGAAAACCATGTTGAACACGCCGGCGGGCGTGCCCGCCTCGTGCATGATCTCGGCGAAGATCATCGCGTCGAGCGGCGCGATCTCCGAAGGCTTGAGCACGACCGTGCAGCCGGCCGCGAGCGCCGGGGCGACCTTGGCCAGGATCTGGTTGAGCGGCCAGTTCCACGGCGTAATGAGCGCGGCGACGCCGACAGGCTCGCGGCGCACCGTGCTCTTGCCACGCGTGGTTTCGAACGCATAGTCGCGCAGCGTGTCGAGCGTCGCGCGCAGTTGCGCAAGGCCGATCGGCGCTTGCAGCGCGTTACATAGAGAAATGGGTGCGCCGATCTCCTGGCGCACCGCCTGCGCGATTTCTGGCAGGCGGCGCTGATAGATTTCGGCGATCCGTTCGAGCAGCGCAATGCGCGTGGCGCGGCTCGATCCGGACCAGCGGGGGAATGCGTCGCGCGCGGCGGCGATCGCCCGGTCCGCATCTTCGGCGGTTCCCATCGATAGCTTGCCGGTCAGCGCTTCCGTCGCCGGATCGACGATGTCGAAAACGGTGGCGCCAGGCGACGGAGGGACCCATTCGCCGCCGATATAGAAGCGGTTCAACGTTGTCATGGCGTGCTTCCCTGTAGTGTGGTGGTGCGTCTTGTTCAGACCGGACGGTCGCCGATTACCGTCGCGCGCATCATCTGGCGCACGGCTGGGAAATAGTCCTGGACGGCGTAGTGCTGGCAGGAGCGGTTGTCCCAGAACGCGATCGTGTTCGGACGCCACTTCAGGCGCACCTGGTATTCCGGCGCCTGCGCCTGGCGCAGCAGATACTGGAGCAGATCGAGCTCGGCCAGCTTGAAGTCGAAGCCCACGCGATACCGGTCCACCGTTTTGTGGCCATAGTTGACCAGATGCGTGGTGAAGGCTTCGTTCACATAGAGGATCTTTTCGCCGGTCTCGGGATGCGTGCGAACGACCGGATGGATCGCCGGCGGGAAGCGCTTGCGCATCTCCTCATGCTGGTCCTCCGGCACGACGATGCCGAACAGCGGCAGAAATTCATGCGCGGCCTTGAGTCCGGCAATCAGCGTCTTGACATCGTCGGGCAGGTTTTCATAGGCTGCGACCATGTTGATCCACATCGTATCGCCGCCCACTTCGGGACACTGCACGCAGCGTAGCATCGAGCCCATCGACGGAACCTCGCGCCAGGACACGTCGGAGTGGTAGAGATTCTCGCGTCCGCGCTTCGACTCGCCGCGCCCGAGTATCACGAGTTCCGGATGATCGGGATGATGCGGGAACGTGGGATGCACCTCCAGTTCGCCGAAGCGGCGCGCGATGGCGATGTGCTGGGCCGGCGTGATGTCCTGATCGCGGAAAAACAGCACTTTGTACTTCAGCAGTGCGCGGCGCAGTGCGAGACAGGTCGCGTTGTCGAGCGGCTCGCGCAAGTCAATGTCACCGATTTCGGCACCGATCGTCGGCGTCTGGCGCGTGACGGTGAAGGGCCAGCTCTCGGCTTGCATCGGGCTGGTCGGGTCGTTGCCGCGCGTACTCAGGGTCACTTCCATGTCCTATCTCCACAGGTTTCATATCAGACAGCGATCGGCGCAGCATCGCGTTTGAGCTGCTGCAGCGATCGCTCGGGATGGAGCCACAGCAGCGCTACAAGGGCTGCGACGATCAACAGCACCGCCGTCACCAGGATGCCGAGTTCGTAGGCATGACTGCCCGCGCTTGCGTGCGACTCGACAAGCCGGCCCATGACGACGGGGCCGACGGCGGCGCCGAGACTGGCGACGGCGGTATTGATCGCGATGATCGAACCGCGCTGCGCAGGCGGGACCATTTCCGCGAGCATGGCGGGGGCGACCGAAAGGCATAGCGTGGGCAGCGCGCCGGCGATGGCGTAGCAGAGCACCTTCTGGATCGGTGTCAGGTCGACGGTTGCCAGTACGATGAACAGCAGCGCGCCGCCGGTCATGGCGACGCTGGAGAGTCGCGCACGCGCTTCGCGCGAGGTCGCGCCGTGTTTCATCATGCGCTGCGAAAGGCCGCTCAACCCGATATTGACGGGCGCCGCGAAGGCAATGACGAGCGCAAACCAGCGACCCGACGCGATGCTGCTGAAACCGAGACCTTTTTCGAGGTAGGTGGGTAGCCAGGTGACGGTCTGGCCGAGCAGCCAGTAGGCCACAAAGCCGAGCAGGAATACCGAGAGCACGGACGCATCGGTCAGGATCCGCAGGTACGGCAGGCGCTCGGGGGCCACGCTGGCCGAATCCTGGTCGATGGCGTGCGGTCTGCGCATCCGGTCGGTCAGGGTGCCCTCGCGGCCGAAGCACAGCCACAGCACGCACCAGACGCAGCCCACAGCGGCGAGCGCCAGGAAGTTGGCGCGCCACCCCCAATGCAGCGTGATGAGCGGAATGCCGAGACCGGCCAGCATCATGCCGAGGATGGCGCCTTGATTGATGACGGCGACCGGAACGCTGCGTTTCTGGTCGGGAAACCATTTGAACAGCGCGTGAACGGACGTCGGAAATGAGGGCCCTTCCGCCGCTCCGAGCACCACCCGGCAGAACAGCAGCGCGGACGCGCTGGCGGTGAAGGCCTGGGGTAACTGAAGAACCGACCAGCTCGCGCCCATCGCGAGCAGAATCCAGCGGGTCGCAATGCGGTTCGAGAGGAAGCCGACGATGACCGTCGAGGTCGAGAACAGCCAGAAGAAGCTGCCCGCGACAACGCCGAACCTGACGGGTGAAAGATGCATGTCGGCCATGAGCGGCACAGCAACCATGCCGAGAACGATCTTGTCCAGAAAATTGATCATGGCGAGGCCCGTGAGCAGGACCGTGATGGTCCAGGCGGACTTCGGCCGGTAATCGGTGGATACGGACATGCACGGTCTCCTGGTTCGGCTTGCTGCGCGAATGCTGATGCGGGGGGCGGCTGCGCCTGCCGGTTGGGCTTTGGTGTGATGGGTTCGTCGCCGGGTGCAAGCGGGATCTGACGACGCATCGGATGAGATGACGGGTCGTCGCTGCGGCTTGTGCAGTAGATGAGGTTAGGGGCCGCCGGCCTGCGAGTGACCACCCACGGCGGGGAGGGCGGGAAAGCCCTGAGGATGGGGACTATCTGACCTTCGGCAGGATCGGCGAGCTAAGCCGTCTGCGCCGGGCCAGGTGGACACGTCGTTCCGATTGCTCTAACGCGGGTGTTTTCTCGCAGTCCCGGACTTGTGCCTCTGCGGCGCCGTGTCCGCAAACAGATCGACCACCAGCTCGCGCAACCACCGATTGCCTTCGTCCTGCTGGACCCGCGCGTGCCAGAGCAGATGGATCGGCGCGGCGGGCAAGGTGATCGGCAGCGCGCACATGCTCAGCGAAAACAGCGGCGCCAGTTGCAGCGCAAGCCGCTCCGGGACGGTAGCGATCAGATCGGTGCGTTGCAGAATGTAGCCCACGCTCATGAAGTGCGGCACGGTCAGCCGGACCTGGCGCCGCACGCCGCGCCGTTTCAGCCAGTCGTCCACCTGGCCGTGGCCCGTGCCGGCCGACACCACGACCAGATGCTCCGCTTCGCGCCAGGCCGCGAGCGTCACGGGGGCTTCCTCAAGCGGATGGCCGTGCCGGAACAGGCAGACATAGCGCTGATCGAACAGCCTGCGCTGATAGAAGCCGCCCTTGAGTTGCGGCAGCAAGCCAATTGCCAGATCGACCCGGCCGTCAGCCATCTCGTTGCCCAGGTTGACGCTCGTGTTACGCACGGTATTGAGCGCGACGCCCGGGGCTTCGCGCGACAGCCGTTCGACCAGCGCGGGCAGAAACACGACTTCGCCGATATCGGTCATGCCGATCGTGATGGTTCGCGTCGCGCGCAGCGGATCGAAACCGGTCACCGGATTGAGCGCGGCGTGCAGCGTCGCGAGCGCCTGCGAAACCGGCTCCGACAGGCGCAGCGCGTACGGTGTGGGCACCACGCCGCCCGGCGCTCGCACGAAGAGCGGGTCGCCCAGGCGACGGCGCAGTTTGGCCAGCGCATTGCTGACGCCGGGCTGGCTCATGTTCATCTGCTCGGCGACTGTCGCCACGCGCCGTTCCTGCATGAGCCGCTGGAAAAGCAGTAACAGATTGAGGTCGATGTCGCTCAGTTCCATATCTTTCGTGTGATGGAAGCTCATTCATTTGAGTGATGTTGAGGATTCATTTCATCTTATTGAGCAATGAAAGTCCAGTGCCGAAAATACGGACACGGTTCGCGCATTCGACGCCCCGGCGGTGCGCGCCAATTGGTCAGTACCTATAAATCCAGTACAGGAGACATGCATCATGCGGATGGATATGAAGATTGCGATCGTCGGCGCCGGCATTGGCGGCCTGACGCTTGCGCTCGCATTGCGCGAGCAGGGCATCGACGCGCAGCTCTACGAACAGACCGACGAGTTGCGGGAAGTGGGCGCGGCAGTCGCGCTTTCGGCCAATGCGACGCGCTTCTACGAGCGCATGGGCCTGCGCGCGGCGTTCGAAAGCGTGTGTGCCGAAGTACCCGGCCTGATTTATCGCGACGGACGCAGCGGCGAGGTCATCGGCCATCATCGCGGCGCGCCCAGCTATCGCGAGCAGTTCGGCGGCTCGTACTGGGGCGTTCATCGTGCCGATCTTCAAGCTGTCCTGTCTACCGCGGTTGGCCTCGAACACATCAAGCTCGGCCATCGGCTGGTCGACCTCGTGCAGCATTCCGATCATGTGAGCCTGTCGTTCGATAACGGCCAGCACATCGACGCCGATCTGGTGATCGGCGCAGACGGCGCGCGCTCGATCACGCGGCGCTGGATGCTGGGCTACGACGACGCGCTGTATTCGGGCTGCTCGGGTTTTCGGGGCGTCGTCCCCGCCGATCGCATGCATCTACTGCCGGATCCGGAGACGATCCAGTTCTGGGTCGGGCCGGGCGGCCATCTGCTGCACTATCCGATCGGCGATAAGGGTGACCAGAACTTCCTGCTGGTCGAACGTCATCCGTCGCCGTGGCCGTCGCGCGACTGGGTTCTGCCGGCCAGCGAGGGTGAGCAATTGCGCCTGTTCAAGGACTGGCATCCGGCGGTCGTGGAGATGATTACGGCGGTGCCCATCAGTCAGCGCTGGGGACTGTTCCACCGCCCGCCGCTCGGGCGCTGGAGCAAGGGCCGCGTGACGCTGATTGGCGACGCTGCGCATGCGCTCGTGCCGCACCATGGGCAGGGCGCCAACCAGTCGATTGAGGATGCCGTGGTGCTGGCCGATCAACTCGCCAAGGCGGGGTCTGGAAGCTGGCTCGAAGCGCAGCAAGCGTATGAGCGTCTGCGGCGCGGACGCACGCGCAAGGTCCAGTACGCATCGATTACGACTGCGGACATGCTGCATCTGCCCGACGGGCCGGCCGCGCAGGCGCGCAACAACCGTCTTGGCGAGCGCGAAAGCATGCTGCACCACCTCGACTGGATTCACGATTTCGACGCGTTGACCGAAGAGCCGAGCGAGCGCCAGGGGGGCACCTGGCTATGAGCCAGTAGTGCTTTATTAGCCTTATCAGGGCGCGCTCATCGCGGCCCGATAACACAACCAGAGAATGAAAGGGACTTCCCCGTCCCGAGGCTGCGGCGGAAGCCGCGAGTCGGCATCGACGTGCCATGATGAAGTTTCGAACGTTCATCAACAC
>NZ_PQGA01000044.1 GCF_002917095.1 Paraburkholderia eburnea | reverse complement strand
CGGCGTCACACTGGCGGTGTGAGCGGCTTTCTTTTGCCTACTTTTCTTTGCCGCTGCAAAGAAAAGTAGGTGCCGCCCCGCACAGGGGCAACGCTCGCAGACCGACACGAAAACAAGGAAACGCCAAAACCCCCACCAAATCCAGCAAAAAAAATCAAAAGATTGCGAACGTAAAAAGCAGCCTAACTTTAACAGGGCACGACTCCGCAAACACATTTCACCAACACCTTCCACCATTGTGCGCCATACTTGATAACGGGCCGATTCAGGCCTCCCCGCCCCCTTTAACAAGGATGAAGCCACCATGTCACTTCGTATCAATGACATCGCGCCGAACTTCGAAGCGCGCACGACGCAAGGCACTATCGACTTCCACACCTGGATCGGCGATCAATGGGCGATTCTCTTCTCGCACCCGAAGGATTTCACGCCGGTTTGCACCACAGAACTCGGCTACATGGCAAAGATCGAACCGGAATTCACGCGGCGCAACGCCAAACTGATCGGCCTGTCCGTCGACCCAGTCGAAGACCATGAAAAATGGGCCGCCGACATCGAGGAAACCCAAGGCTCAGCCGTCAAATATCCGATGATCGGCGACACCGATCTGGCCGTCGCCAAGCTCTACAACATGCTGCCCGCCGACGCCGGCGAAACCAGCGAAGGACGCACCGCAGCAACCAATGCCACGGTGCGTTCGGTTTTCATCATCGGCCCCGACAAGAAAATCAAGCTGATGCTCACCTACCCGATGACCACGGGGCGCAATTTCGACGAAATCCTGCGCGTGCTCGATTCGATGCAATTAACGGCGCAATACAAGGTCGCCACGCCGGTTAACTGGAAACAAGGCGACGACGTCATCATCACGCCCGCCGTAAGCAACGAAGAAGCCGAAAAGTCCTTCCCCGGCTTCAAGACCATCAAGCCGTATCTGCGCACGACCCGTCAGCCTGGCTGACGCTGTAGAGCGGCCCGCGATGATTTTTCGCCAGCTTTTCGACCCTGCCTCGTCGACCTATACGTATCTGCTGGGCGACGCAGCCAGCGGCGAGGCGCTGCTGATCGATCCGGTCTACGAGCAGGTGCCGCGCGACCTCTCGCTCGTGCAGGAATTGGGGCTAAAGCTGGTGGCGACGCTCGACACCCACGTCCACGCCGACCATGTCACCGGCGCATGGCGGCTGCGCGAGCGCAGCGGCTGTGAGATCGCGCTCGCCGCCGTCGTGGGCGCCGAAGGCGTCAATCGCGCGCTGCGGCATGGCGATCGCGTGACGTTCGGTAAGCGGCATCTCGACGTGCGCGCAACACCAGGGCACACCAGCGGCTGCCTCACCTATGTGCTGGACGATCGCAGCATGGCCTTCACGGGCGACAGTCTGCTGATACGCGGGTGTGGCCGCACCGACTTTCAGGGCGGCAGTCCGGAGCAACTGTTTGCCTCCGCGCGCGAGCAGATCCTCAGCTTGCCCGACGATTGCCTGCTCTATCCGGCGCACGATTATCGCGGCATCACGGTCACGAGCGTAGCCGAGGAGCGGCGCTTCAATCCGCGCCTGGGTGGCGATGTCGATATCGGCGATTTCGTGGGTTATATGAACAATCTGAACCTGCCGCATCCGAAGCTGATGGCCGTGGCCGTGCCCGCCAATCTGCGCTGCGGCAAGCCGGACGGCGAAGCCCCCGCGCATGAGACGCCCGAATGGGCGCCGCTCACACTGCGCTTTAGCGGCGTGTGGGAAATCGAACCGATGGCGCTGCTGGAGCACGGGCACGAATGGCAGATCGTCGATGTGCGCGAAGCGCCGGAGTTCATCGATTGCCTCGGGCATTTACCCGACGCGAAGCTCGTGCCCCTTTCGCAGTTGATGGCGCGAATCGACGAACTCGATCGCGAGCGGCCTGTTGTGGCCGTGTGCCGTTCTGGCGTGCGATCGGCGCAAGCGAGCGTTCTGCTCGGCAAGGCCGGTTTTGCGCAGGTCGCGAATCTTGCGGGCGGCATGCTGCGGTGGCGGGCGGAGGGGTTGCCGGTAGCGTCGGATACGGCGGGATAGCCGCGCCTGGCCAGTTCACTTAGCTCGCCACTCACCTCGCCACTTACTTCGCCAGTTGGTGAAGCTCCGCGACGTAGCCGCCCGGGAATTCGACCATGGCCGTGCGGCCTTGCGTGTTCTGTGCGGGCGCGACGAGCACCTGCACGCCGGCGGCCTGTGCCTTCTGGAGCGTCGCGTCCAGATCGGCGACGCGGTAGCCTGTCGTTTCGCGACCAT
Organism: Paraburkholderia eburnea; assembly: GCF_002917095.1. Taxonomy (GTDB): domain Bacteria; phylum Pseudomonadota; class Gammaproteobacteria; order Burkholderiales; family Burkholderiaceae; genus Paraburkholderia; species Paraburkholderia eburnea. Next base: position 6,160 of record NZ_PQGA01000044.1, on the reverse strand, counting down.
ACGGATAAGGCAGCTTGCCGTCGGTCACAAACACGAGCATGTTGCCGAAGCCCGATTCGATACGCACGCGGCGAATCGTTTCGCCGTTCTTGCCGATTTCCGCGCCGTCCGCATGACGGTTATCGGACACGACCTTGCCGTGCGAGAAGTGCACAAAACGGCGAATGAAGTTCGATGCTTCGTACTTCGACACATAAACGCGGTTGTCCGGCACAAGTTCGAGCGGCGCATACGACGGTGCTTTGGTGTGCCAGTAAAGCTGCATCGTGAGGCCGCCCGGCCACTGGATGATCGCGTCCTTGCCGATCGGATCGTCGAACGGCTCGACGATCACGTCCGCGCCCGCCGCGCGCGCGGCGTGCACGGCCTTGTCGATATCGGTCACGAGATAGCCGGTGCGCTCGTTGCCGAAGGGGTACGGCACGGGCGTTTCGAAGGCGAACACCGAAAGCATGCCCACCGGCGTTTGCACGTACTGCGAAGCGGTTTTACTCGGTGTCGGCGTGACCGTGAAGACCGCCCGCGGCGAAGCCTTGCCGCCGAAGGTAGCAAGGAAGCTGCTGACGAAGGCGTCGAGGTCGGCGCTTGCCACGTATACGTGCGTCGTGTCGTATTGCGGGCCCACTGCCACCGCGGGCGTCTGCGCGGTCGTCGTGGGATATTGAGCATCGTCCGCGAAGGCGGTGGCTGCACCGAAGGCAAGGCCAAAAACCACCGAGGCGACGCATGAAGCGGCCGTCACGGCGCGCAAGGGACGGTTCAGGCCGAAGAGAGACATGTGCAGCTCCTGATAAAGAAGAGTAAGGATTTGCCGAACGGCGCGCTCATTCGCGGAGCGGGTCGTCCTCGCGCATCGGCTAGGGATTGCGCAGGCACATATGTGGGAACCCCGCGAGTGCACGGCTGTGAGCTTTTAATTCCGGCGCTGCGTTTATGTAATTCGGCGCTGGCGCCGGAAGAAATTCCATAGGAGCGCTGTCGCGTCAGGGCCGCGCGCCGAATGAAATGGCTCACTCGGATCACCGCCGCTCCACGCATGACCGAGTCCGCGCACGACACACAGCCGCACCACGTTGCGGCCGCCCTTCACATAATCGGTATAGTCCGCGCCATCGCGGCTATAAAACCGCTGCTCGCCCACGCGTAATTCGCCTTGCTCATCGACCAGCCGGTTCAGGCGCGCGAATTCAAGCGTCAATTGCTCCGCGTTGCGCTTTGCCACGACCGCATCGAGTTCGCCGTGCACGATCACGGTCGGCATACCGGGGTAGTGGCTCACGTTCACGCGCGCATCGATCAGATGCACCGGGTTTTCGCGCGTGCCGCGCCGCATCACGCTCATCGCCGTCATGGTGGACGTCGCCGCGCCGAACACCGGCCCCGAATGCAGCCCGATGGCCGCAAACAATCGCGGATCGGCAATAGCGAGCGCCGACGCAAGACCCGCGCCCGCCGAAATACCCGCGAGATAAACACGCTGCGCGTCGAAGCCATATTCTCCGACCATGGCTTCGACCAGCGAGGCGACCGCTGGCGCTTCTGTATTGTCGGGATCGTCGTGCCAATGCCAGCAGCCCTGCGCGTGGGCGGTTTTCGCCTGCTCCGGCAGCAGAACCGCGAAGCCGGCGCGCTCGGCGCGCTGGCAAATACGTGTGCCGCGCGCGAGCGATTCGGCGGTCTGCTTGCAGCCGTGCAGCATGACGACGAGCGGCAAACCAACAGTGGACGCACTCGATGCGGGCAAATACAGCGCGTAAGCGAGGTGATTGACGAGCCGCCCGGCTGTGGGCGCAGCGGAATGAAACGAGCGAAGCCAGCGCCCAGGTAATACCTTTCCCGGTGCTTTTGAACGTGACGCTTTTGAACGAGATTCTGGCGTTGCGCTTTTTGGCGCAAGGGATGTCGGAGAAACGGCCGCGGCGCGTTTTGCGCGCTTGACGGTAGCATTCGTGGAGATTTTGACGGCTGCGATTTTACGCCGCGTAGCCTTTTTCTTCGGCGGCGCCATGACGCTTGCGAGCAGGTCCAAACCTCGAAGCCAAACGTTGGATTTTTTCCTGGACATGGCGTGGCCGGTGACAGCGAAGCGGCGCGGCGAAAAACAAAGAGCCGCAAAGAGCCCGGACGCCGGCAATCAACGCCCGGGGAATTCAGCCAATACTGGAGTACGGTAAACCCAATCAGGCGGAATGCGCGCGCCGGTATTTCGCCGGCTCGCGCATTCCATGGCAAAGACCGGCTACGCCATTCCGGCGGCCGGCCTTGATGCCATTCAGGCTGCTGCGGCTGGAGCGGCTGCGGCTTCCACCGCGACAGCGCGCGGCTTGCGCGGCGCGCGCGTCTTTTTGGCGGGAGCGGCAGCAGCCTTGCGGCCGCGCGGCGTCACGTCCGTCTTTTTCACGGCGGCGGCCTTTTTAGCCGTCGCGCGCGTGGTCCCCGGCTTCGGGCCACGCTTCGCTCCGACGGTCTTGCCGGCAGCCTTCGGTGCGGCTGCATTCGCGCCATCGATCAGGAATTTCGAGCGGTCCTTCACATCACGGATCCACAGCGGCGCACGACCACGGCCAGTCCACGTCGCACCCGTTTTCGGGTCCGCATATTTCGGCGCAATGTGATGCACCGCGGCGCCCGACGCTTTTGCCGAGCCATTTGCCGCGTTCGCGCCCGGCTTGCGGCCACGCTTCTTGCCGACAAACGTTTCGATATCCGCCACGCTCAAACCATGCTTGTGCATCAGGTCGCGAATCTTCGCGAGGCCGACCGACGCCTGCTTTTGAGAAAGCGTTTCCGCCTGTTTTTGCAGCTTTGCGATCTTCAGGTTGATCGCGTCCAAAGTCACCATACTCACCTCCCTTATCGGATTTCGTCTCCAGACACTTGTGAAACTTCGTTTGCATGGCGAAGTTTGGCCTGGTCCATATCGGCAATTGCCATCGTGGCAACCGGATTATGGCGGTAAAGAGCCCGTAGGTGCAAACTCATTGGATGACATTCAGCAATTCGCAGGCCCAATAACGCCTAAATGACCAGGAAATTTTTCCAATCCCTTTCAACCGGTTACTCTCGCTCTCGCAAAAGACCCAATTCAGTGTGGGCGAAATGCTTTCGAACTTCAAGATACAGAGTTTGAAAAAATGAAACTCACTGGGCGGCCGCGCCGATCTACAAGACTCATGCACAAGGTCACGCCTCGCCACGCACGCGCAATTTTTGGCAATACAGCTAAAAGTCAGTTGTCTGGCAAAAGCGGAATGGGCGAGCGCCGACAAACAGGTTCCAGCATGGGACTCAATGTGCCGGCAAACGTTGTCCGCTCAGCGCGGATACATCGGATGATCTAAAATGCGCTTTGCGGATGGCGTTGCCGAGCGACCTCCGCTTTTCGATCGATTTTCGATTTCACTGACCGTTGTTGTTTTTTCACCCTGCAAGGCCCGACCGATCCTTGCATGCGATGCATGCGGTAAAGGCCTTGCGCGTCACTTTTCGTCGCTTCCGTTCGCACCATGCGACGCCATTGCGGCGTGCGTGCAAACCGTCCTGAACGGCACTCCCGTTCATTCCGAAGTCGCTGATTGGAGAAATGAAGGCCCGGTTTGCGCCTGCACCCAATGTGTTATCGATCACATTCCATCACATCAGTTCCGCCCCACGCTTTTAGACTGCGTCAGACCACGCTTTAGACACAACCGATGAATGCACCTGTAGAAACTCCCCTACGCGCCCAGGCTGCCGAAACCTTCGGCATGTCGCCGCCTATCGAGCCGCCGCACGGACTCGGTCTCGCCGAACTCTCGCTTGCGCTCGGCGGTTTTGCGATCGGCACGGCTGAATTCGCCGCCATGGGAATTCTCCCGGAAATGGCCGGCGATCTGCACGTCACGATTCCCGAGGCGGGCCATATGATCAGCGCCTATGCGGCGGGCGTCGTGGTCGGCGCGCCGCTCATCACCGTGCTGCTCGCGAGAATGCCGCGCCGCGCGCTGCTGATCGTTTTGATGCTGCTCTATGCGATCGGCAATGGCGCGACGGCCATTTTCCACAGCTATGGTTTCGCGTTCGCGAGCCGGTTTATTGCCGGCCTACCGCACGGCGCGTACTTCGGCCTCGCCGCACTCGCGGCGGCGGCGCTCGTACCGCCGCATAAACGCGGCGCGGCGATCGGCAAGGTCATGCTGGGCCTGAGCGTGGCGAACGTGATCGGCGTGCCCGCCGCCACCTGGCTCGGCCAGGCGCTGGGCTGGCAGGCCTGCTTCGCATCGGTCGCGGTCATCGCGCTCGTCACGGCGGGCATGATCGCGTATTCAGTGCCGACTTTGCCGATGTCGAGCAAGGCCAGTCCGCTCACCGAACTAGGGGCGCTAGGCCGTCCGCAGGTGCTGCTCACGCTGCTCGCCTCGGCGGTGGGTTTCGGCGGGATTTTTTCCGTTTACAGCTATGTGGCGTCCACGCTCACCCAGGTCACGCATCTGCCGAGCTATCACGTGCCCTGGGCACTCGCGCTAATCGGTCTGGGCATGATCCTCGGCAATATGGCCTGCGGCTGGTTCGCGGATCGCTGGCTCAAGCGCACCATGCTCGGCATGTACGCATTCACGGCGGTGGTGCTGCTGGTGTTCGTCGTCGCCGCGCCGCATCTGTGGCTGATGCTGCCGGTGTTGTTCTGCGTTGGCTTCGGCTCCGCCTGCACGCCGGCATTCCAGTCGCGTTTGATGGATGTGGCAGGCGACGCGCAATCGCTCGCAGCGGCACTCAATCACAGCGCGTTCAATATCGCCAACGCGCTGGGCGCGTGGCTGGGCGGCATCGTGATCGCCGCCGGTTTCGGCTGGCTCGCAACGGGCTGGGTCGGCGCGATTCTCGCCGCGCTCGGCATTGTCGTGCTGATGGTGTCGTTCTCGCTCGACCGCAGGAAGGCCAGGCAGGCGGCGTAAAACCCGGCGCAAAAAAAGCCGGCACTTGAAAGTGCCGGCGCGAATGAATCGATGGTTGTCGCGTCGCCGCGCTGCGCGGCCCGACCGCAATATTGCGGTTACTGCATGTGCTGGCCGCCGTTGATGGGGATATTCGCCCCCGTCACGAAACCGGCGCTATCCGAGCACAGGAACAGCACGAGCGCGGCCACTTCATCGGGATTGCCGAGACGGCCCATCGGGATCTGCGGCAGGATTTTCGAATCGAGAATGTCCTGCGGAATCGCAGTGACCATTTTGGTCGCCAGATAACCCGGCGAGATCGTGTTGACGGTCACGCCCTTGCGCGCTACCTCAAGCGCCAGCGACTTCGTGAAACCGTGCATGCCCGCCTTCGCCGCAGCATAGTTGGTCTGACCGACCGAACCCTTCGAGCCGTTCACCGACGAGATATTGATGATGCGCCCCCACGAGCGCTCCACCATGCCATCGCACAGCGGCTTGCAAATATTGAAAATCGAATCGAGATTCGTGCGCAGCACGGCGTCCCAGTTAACCTTGTCGAGCTTGCGGAACGTCATGTCGCGCGTAATGCCCGCGTTATTGACCAGAATATCGATCCCGCCAACTTCGCTCTGAATTTTCTGCGCGCCGCGCTGGCACGAATCGTAGTCGGCCACGTCAACCGAATACGCGTGAAAATCGCGGCCCGTTTCCTGCATACGCGCCAGCCAGTCCTTTGCCCCTGCGTTATCTGGCGAGTGCGTCACCACGACCTTGTAACCGGCATCGTGCAAACGTACGCTGATGGCCTCGCCAAGGCCGCCCATACCACCCGTTACCAATGCAATACGATTAGTCATCCTGTATATCCGCGAGAGAAGATAATGAATGTTTCTCGCAACGCCTGTTAAAAGGCGCCGCGTCTTACAAGGGCCGGAATCTTCGCATCGCTACGAAGACTGCCCGGCATGGATCGCGCGATTTTCTAGTTTGCATCAAAGTATGCGCGAACTTTCTGCTAAATCGCCTTCTGAATCTGCTGCATTTGTCCGCCGGTTAAAAGCCCCGGCGGACTTGACTCGTTGCCTGCACAAGCATCAGGCGCGTTCCAGCGCGAGCGCCACGCCCATGCCGCCGCCGATACACAGTGACGCCAGGCCGCGCTTCGCGTCGCGGCGCTGCATCTCATGCAGCAGCGTCACCAGAATCCGGCAGCCCGATGCGCCGATCGGGTGACCGATCGC
>NZ_PQGA01000043.1 GCF_002917095.1 Paraburkholderia eburnea | reverse complement strand
TTGCGTTGTTCGATGACGGACGGCTACGACTGCTACCAGAACGCACTGGCCGAGCGGGTCAACGGCATTCTCAAAGGCGAATTCCTGCTACAGCGTCCCGCCGACCTGCGGCAGGCGGCAGGCGGCAGGCGGCAGGCGGCAGGCGGCAGGCGGCGAAGATGGTTGAGCAATCGGTACGTATCTACAACCAGGAGCGGCCACACACCGCCCTTCAATACAAAACGCCCGATGCGGTGCATCGGGAGTTCAGGGACGCAAAATAGTGTCAACCTATTCCAGGACTTGACACTGAGTTTCCGGAAAGCTCAAAGCCCCGCGCGGAACTCGATACGTCGATTGCGCGCGCGCCCATCCGTGGTGTCGTTGGACGCCACGGGTTGGTCTGGGCCGACACCGTTGGTCGTCAACTGCTGCGGCGAAATCCCCTTGGCCACAAGATAACCCTTCACCGCGTCTGCGCGCGCCTGGCTGAGCGCGATGTTCGAGTTGCGATTACCCGAGTTGTCGGTGTGGCCGATGATTTCCACCGTGCGCGTGTTCATCTTCGCGAGCACGGCCGCCATCTGGTCGAGAATCGCGCGGCCTTCAGGGGCCAGCGTGGCGCTGCCCGTTTCGAATTCGATCGTGCGGTTCGCCAGCGTCTGGTCGAGCAGACCCTGTTCGGACGCGCTCACGCGCAAACCGTTGCGGATCGTATAAGTGGGATTGAGCGCATTCGCCATATCGCTGGCAATTTGCTGACGCTGCGCTTCGTTGCCCACCTCGCCGCGCACGTCGATCTGCGTGCCGTCGATCTTCAGTTGTCCTTTGTGGATCTGCTTGAGCTGCGCGCCAATCAGCTTCTGCACATTCGACGACCAGTTCGGCGGCGTCGCCACGTCGCCTACCTCGATCTGATCGACGACGTTGCCCGCGCCATAGGTGTCGCGCAAGCGTTGCAGCACGGCGGCGTGGGTCGCTTCGTCGGGCACCTTGCCGCCTGCCACGACCTGGCCGGGCGTCGTGTCAACGGGGGCGGGCGTCGAAGTCGCGGCGCTGCGCGGCACGGAAGCGGCTGACGGGGCGTTGGCCTGACCGGCCAACGTGCTGCCCGACGCGCCCGACGCGGGCGGGATCGTGCCGCTAACCGTCGCACCGTTGGTTACGATGGGCGAGACGCGCGCGGGGCTATCGCCGTCGGCCCATGCGAGCGTAGCGAACGAGGCGAGCGCACCGAAGGTCAGCGCCGTCGCCGCGGCCAGGCCGCTGCGCTTAGCCACGGCGGCCATTGACCGGCTCCCCGATGAACGCTTCGCGGAACGTGTCGATGGCGACGCGCAGCGAGAGTTGCGGTTGATCGAGGTAGCTGACGAGTTTGCTGATGCCATGGTCGCTTTGTGCATGATCGTCGACCCACTCCGGGTCGTCGATGTCGATATTGTGAGCGGAATAGGTTTGCGGATCGACCACGCTATGCAGGGTTTTCGCGGATGCACCGTTGAAGCCGATGATGAGCCGCTCGCGCTGCGCGATGGTGCCCAGAAAAATGGCCAGCTCGAAATCGGCCTTCGAAACGAAGGGCGCGATCAGTTCGAGCCAGAACGCGCCCACGAGGCTGCGATAGAACGGATCGGTCGGCAACGGCAGTGTCAGGCCGCGTTCGAGATGCGCCGTGCCGCTTTGCATCACCGGGCGCAGCAGCGAGCCGAGCGCGAGCATCGCACCTTTCAGGCGCACCGGATGGCCGCTGCCCAGCAGCATCTGTTCGAGGCCGGAAAGCGTTTGATGCTCGATGAAATCCGCGAAAGTGCCGTCGTGCGGATTGCCCGTGCCGCCCACGTCCACCGGCACGAAAGTTTCGCCGAGCGCCTGCAGGGCGCCCGAAGGCTCGCTCGGTCCCAGCAGCGGTTGCATTTGCGAAGACACGCGCGCCCAGAGCCGCGCGAAAGCCAGCGGACTGCGCGCGAGAAACGCGAGCGGCTGCTCGACCTCCAGCGCGGTCGCGGCGAGAAACGGGAAGCGTCGCGACGACTGATCGTGGCTCGCTACCATGTGGCCCGCGATCGCCAGGCGGCTTTGCGAGCCTAGGAACGCAAAGTGCATCGGCTGCGCTTCTTCGTAGACGATCTTCCAGCGTGGATCGTCGGTGAGCATATTCATCGCTTCGGCGATCCAGTTGTCCAGCGTTTGCAATAGCTGCGGATTGTGCGCGCTCTTCACGAAGTCGCCGCGCGACGGAATTTTGCCGAAGTAGGCGATCTGCGCCTGAACGGTTTGCGTCATTGCGCAACTCCCTGCGAGTTGGTTGTGCCAGCAACGGTTGCCGGTGCCGTGGTTTGCGGCGCGCTCGTGGCCGCCTGGGCGTCGGCGGGCGCGCTGGCGCCCGGCGTGTTTTGTGCGCTTTGCGTTCCTTGCGGGTTGCCGGCCGCGCCGACGCTTGCGATCGACGACGGCAGCTGCACGCCGCGCAGACCTTGCTGTTGCGGGGCATCGCCGCTCGCCGCGGTGGGCTGCGAGGTGCTGATGATGCGCATGCTTAGCGACACCGTCACGCTGCCTTGCGTCCACGTGAGGTCGAAGGTGCCGTCCGGGCGGCGGCTGCGTTGTGCCGAGTTGATCAGTTTTTCCAGACCATAGCGGCCCGGCTCGTTGACGAGCTGAATCGTGCGGCCGTCGAAGGTGGTCGCCGACAGCGTCGCGCCAGGCGAGCCGTTCGGGTTCGGCCATACGAAGTTGGTCCACTGCGGCGGCGTGTTGCGATAACGCAGTTGCTGGCCGTCGATCGCGATCGTGTATTCGGTCGTGCCGCTCGAAGGCTGCGGCAGGATCTGGAACACGGTCTGCGGTTCGGCGGACCCGCCGCTTGCGCCCGCCGCGCCGCCCGCGAGCGGGGCGACCCAGCGCGCGAAGCCGCCCGTGAAGTCCGGCGTGAGCGCAAGGCCCATGTCGCCCCAGGTGCGGGCGGTGAGCGTGTCGCCGCGGCGCACCGCGAGCGGCCCGAGTGTGCTGCTCACGAACTTCGAGATCGCACCGTCGGGGCCGAACATCTGGGCGATTTCGCTCGCGCCGGCCTCGACCTTCGCCGTGCCCGCGAACGGATACTTGCTGGCGAGCGAGGCCTGGAACGGCTGGTACACCTGCGCGTTCCACACCTTGTTCACTTCGACGCTGGCCGGCTGGATCACCACGGCGTAGGCCTGCATGAGCGGACGCACGAGCAGGGGACGCAGCGCCTTGCGCTGATCGTCGGTCAGACCCGTGAGCATCTGCTCGTCGACGAACTTCAGCGAATCCGCGAGTTCCGAGCCGTTGCCGTCGAGCGTCTGCTGCATCAGTTGACGCGCGCCCGGTCCCGGATCGCCCTGATTCTTGATGGTGTTAAAGCGCGTACGCACCTTCGAGAGCGAATCCATATAGCCCTTGAGCATCGAGCCGTTGTCGTGCGTGACGACAATGCGCCCAAGACCCGCGAACGCTTGACCGATCGGTCCCATCGGGATTTCGACCGGATTGCCGTTGATGTCGATGTTCGCTTCCACCGTGCCGTTCGTGGCGCGCGAGAACAGGTTCTTGAACCAGCCCTTGATGCCGCTTTGCGCCTGTTTGATGGTGGTGTTGACGAGCGACGGGTTATCCCACGACGTCTGGTCGTACGCGGTTTCCAGGATCTTGCGGATCGGCGAATCCTGCGGGTCGCCCAGGCGGTTCATCGCATCGACGGCCTGGCCGAAGCTGCCGAAGTCCTGCACGGCAATGCCCTGCATGAACTTCTGCCAGTGCTGCGCATATTCGGCCTTGTACATGCCCACAAGGGTCTTCTGGATCTGCTCCGGGCTGCCTTCGAGCGTGAGGTCGTCGGACGCCGAGGTGTTGAGCACCCAGTCCTTCGCTTGCAGCTCCTTGGTGGCCGCATCGCGGATCGCGGGCTGCACATACTGGAACCACGCTTCGCGCGTGAAGGTGCCGGGGATCGCATAGCTGCCCGCCACCAGCGCCGTATTGCCGTCGCCGACGATACGCGCGACCGTCATCGGCGCGAAACGCGTGGAGGCGCGCGCCTTGATTTCTTCGTAGACGCGCTGGCGCGCGGGCATACCGCGCACCACATGACGCAGGTTTTCGCGGGTCTGATCGACGAGCGAGAGGTTCGCGTCGATCATCGGCCAGTCGTCGTCGGACACGTGCGCGAGATAGAACGTGATCATGCGCTCGGCGCTGCGGATCATCTCGTCGCGAGGCATGTTGCCGCGATTCTGTTCGAGCCAGCCGCGCCAGAAGCGGGCGATCTGATCGGTGAGGTGAGCGGTTTCGACATGACGCTTGTCGGACAGCATCAGGTAAGTCTTCAGCGCGTTGTAGGCGTCTTCCACGCTCGAAGGCGAGGCGTCGCTGTAGAGGCCGCCCTGGCTCGTGTTCGCCATCGCCGCGTGCGCGGATACCGGCACCGCGCCCGAATCGGGTGTGTGCGTCATCGGCGCGAGTTGATCCGGGCGCGCATCGACGTCCTTGAGGAACGAAGCGAGATTCTGCGAGACCGGCGTGAGCATGATCTGACGCACGCCGTTGTAGTACTCCTCAAGCAGATGCTGTTCGATACGGTCGCCCTGATAGAGACCGAGCGACACCGCGAGCGGCTTGTCGCGGCGGAACTGTTCGAGCTGATCGATACGGTCTTCGAGAATGTCCATCGCCTGCAGGCGCGACTGCAGATCGTTGCGGTTCTGCTGGAGTCTTTCGACGTTGTCGAGGTCGGCCTGCACGTTCGCGACCAGTTGCTGGTTATTGACGGCCGACCACGTCCAGCCGCCCAGCGCGAGCGCGAGCGCCGCCACCACGCCAAAGAACGTGGCGTAGCGCAGGCGCGTCTTGGCCGGGCTCGCGAATTGGCGCACGGTCTGCTTGTCCGCGAAAATCACCTTGGAAAACAGGTCTTTCAGGAAGAATCCGTTCCTGGAGAACGCGGCCTGCGCCTTGGGCAGACCCTCGGAGGACAGCGCGAAACGGCTGGCGATGCGCTGCGCGGCGGCGCTATTGGTTTCGCCTTCCTGCAGGGCGCTCGTGAAGTAGAAGCCGCGGAAAATGGGTTTGTACTGGAACGGGTTGTTCTCGAACAGCGTGGCGAGGAACGCGCGCAGCGCCGGCTTGATGGTCGAGAATTCGAGCGGGAAGCTCAACTGGCCAGGCGTGAGCGCATTGCCGCGGCTGATCGACATCTGCGCGATGCTGATTTCCTTGAGGCCTTCGTACAGTTCCTCGAAACGCTCGTCGAACTGCGCGACGACGTCGCGTTTTTCGTCCGGCTCATAGGGCAGGGTAGCGCCCCAGACGCGGTCGTATTCGTGGCGATCGTTGGCGCTGAAGAATTCAGTGAAGCCCGTAATGAGGTCGACCTTCGTGAACATCACGTAGACGGGCGCGAAGACTTCCAGCTTCTCGGTCAGTTCCTGCACGCGCTGACGCAGGTTCTTCGCCAGATCGATGGCGAATTCGGGGCGATTGCCCGTGAGTTCCGCGATGCTCGCGGTCACGATGATGCCGTTGATCGGCGCCTTCGGGCGATAGCGCTTGAGCAGGCCGAGGAAGCCGAGCCATTCGCCGCGATCTTCCTCGTGAATCGAATAACGGCCTGCGGTGTCGAGCAGAATGCCCTCGGTCGTGAAAAACCAGTCGCAGTTACGCGTGCCGCCGATGCCGTGCACGATGGCTTCTTTTTTATCAGCGAACGGAAATTGCAGGCCGGAATTGATCACGGCGCTGCTCTTGCCTGCGGCAGGATTGCCGATGACGATGTACCACGGCAGTTCGTAGAGCGCCGAGCCGCCGGAGAGCTGGCCGATCTTCGAAGTCTTGATGGTCTTGACCGCATCGGTCAGGCGCGTGCGCAATGCGTCGAGTTCGGCCTGAGTGCCGCGTGCCGCGGCAGCGGGCGCTTCGACCTGGGCCTGCTGCTCCAGCATGTCGCCGAGCTTGCGGTTGGCGCGGCGCACGCGAATGCGCTTCACGATCCACACGATCAGCCACAGTGCGATCAGCACGCCGAGCACGACCGCGACCCAGACGAGCCCGATCTGCAGCGTGTCGGCCGCGATGTAGAGCACGGCTGCCAGCGCGATGAGGCCGATGATGGAAAGCGTGCGCTTGTGAGTCAACACGTTGAGGAAGCGTTGCATATGCCGGTCAGATCCTGATGCTTTGAGTGCTGTTCTGGTGATTCATGCGTGGCGGTGGCGAGGTGCGCAGCCGGTCATGTGGTGGACAGGATCGGCGAGCAATGTGAAGAAAGTGAGAGATCAGGAGAGGCGTCGCGCGGTTGCCGCGGCATATCGCTCAAAGCATGGAAAGAACGCCCCATCACCATCCCCTTTATTGTCCGCTTTGCGTTTTGCTTCGGCCCAATCTGCCTATACACATGCGTGTTGATCCGCTGCCGGTTACACGCGCATGTCATCTGGCGGTTTCCGGTTTGCGTCCGAGCACGAATCCGGGCTTGTGATATTCGACGTGTCCGAGGTCCATCAATTTCCATCGCCCGCCCCATGTGAGGCCGACCTGTTCGGCAACCTGCCCATATAACTGATAGCCGCGCATGGCCCACGGATCTTTTTCTGAAATGACGAGCTTGCCGTCGCGCAGGAATGCGTTATCCGCAGCGAGGCCGTATTGGTGATAGCTCTGAAACGCTGCGGCATTGGTCACGCTGCCGCCCATTTTTGCCAGCCGGTCCTGCCGTTCGGGGCTGCGATAACCTTCCAGCAAAGCCATTTCGTAACCGTATTGCTCGCGCATGATTTTATAAACGAGCAACAGACGCGTACGGAAGTCCGCATCGAGCAGATTCCAGTCGCGGCTCGCATCCACCAGAGCCGGACGAATCTGTTCGACCTCTTGCGTGGCGAACACTTCGGGCGGCAAGGGCGGTGGCGGAACAAGCTGCTCACCATTGAGCAGTGCCGCGATTTTTTCATCGGGCACACGAGGCGTGTCATCGTATTGGAATAACTGGTGGCCGCGAAGCGCAATAGCAATCAGCGGCGGCGTCGCAAGAATACCTGCCGTGGACAAAATCAGCAAGCGCCGCTTAATCAGCAAATTTTGCATATCGACCATTGTCGATTGGGAATATTTTGCCGATTTATAAATATGCTTGCGCGCATGCAGGGAACTCGCGGAAATACGCCGCGTGATCATATTATGCAGGTTGAATACGGCATCGAAAAAAGAGGCTCGCACGCCCGGCAGCAGCAGAATTGCGGCTATCGGCACGGTAATGACGAAATAGACTACGAGTGCAATGGCAACCAAAAGCGACCCCGTGAACTGAGGCAATTGTTTTTTGTAATGCTTGATTTTAGAATCAGGCCAGCCCGAACTTGGGCCGACACGTATTATCACGGCGAAACAGGCCCGATTCAATGTGCACGATCCGAATGAGACTCTAAAGTAATGAGTGTGCCGGACAATTCCCGACCCAAAGCTCCACCCAGTCTGCTTGCCGATGCTCCTGACAAGCAGGCCGGCGCACCTGCCAGCGGCACGCCCAATGGCTCGCGCATTCTCGCGAACCTCGAAGGGCGCGTGGTGCCGCCCATTCCGCCCGCCGGCAAGACGCAGCGGTTCCCGAAAGCCGCCGGGTTCGTGGCGTTGCTCGTCATTGGCGCGGGTGCATTCGGTGCATGGCACTGGATGTCGCGCACGCCGTCCAACGCGTCCGGCGTGGCGGCGACAGCGGCTAGCGCGGTTACTGTCACGGCGGCGTCGGCTGCGGGCGCATCGCATGCGGTCGTTGCGGGCGCACAGAAAAGCGCGCCCGATGAAGCGTCGGCGTCGCACGCGGCCACGATCGTCGCCGACGACGATGCGGCGAATACGAAAGCGGGCGTGGCCAATGACAGCGACCGGCTTTCACGCGCGCTCGCGGACGGTAGTGCCAGCGGCGCGCCCGCTGCGCCTGTTGCCGCGCCTGTCGCGCCGCAAGCGAAGGCTGCGCAGGCGATTCAGACGCCTGACAGGAGCACGGCAAAGCACAAGCACGATAGCGCCGACACGAAGCAGGAGAAGCACGACAAGGCCAGCGCGCATAAGAGCGAAAGCAAGGCTGCGCTCGCGCAATCGAAGAACGCGCATGCCAATGGCAAGCGGGACGACTCCGACGTCGATCTGCTTGCCGTGCTGGTCGCGCGCACCAAGCCTGCGGATGCGAAACAAGGCGGCACACATGGATCGAAGACGTCCGCCAAGGCCACCGACGGCAGCGCTTCGCTGGCACAGCAGGTCAAGGCGTGCAGCGAGCGCGGATTCTTCGAGGATCAGCTGTGCCGCTGGCGCGTCTGTGACGGCCATTGGGGCAATGATCCGGCGTGCCCGCAAGCGGCGAAATCGAGTAACGAACATTGAAGGCTTGCCGGAGGAGCGCGAGATCCTTTGGCATGCCAAGTAGTCCGCCGGACAACGGCTCGCATAGTGGATAGCGGTTCTGGCTCTGCGGGGTTGGGCATGTTTAATTTTACATAATGCAAATTAGCGAAGTTTTGAATGTAGTAGCTTTATAGAAATGTCGTGTTCTAGCCAATTAGAAATGTCGCGTTTCGACCTCGGTAAGCTTGTCGGTTCCCTGCGAGACCATGGAG
>NZ_PQGA01000042.1 GCF_002917095.1 Paraburkholderia eburnea | reverse complement strand
GGGCGGCGATAGGGCGGCAGCGTCGCGAGGTCTTCGCCGTCGACGAAGATCTTGCCGGAGGTGGCGGTTTCCAGACCCGCGAGCATGCGCAGCAGTGTGGACTTGCCGCAGCCCGAGCTGCCGAGCAGCGCGAAGAGCTCGTTCTTCGCGATGTTCAGGCTCACGTTGTTGACGGCGGTGCTTTCGCCGAATTTCTTGACGACGTTTTCGATGCGGATGAACGAGGCCGCTGGCGTTGGCGGCTTTTGTCGATTATTCGTGTTGCTCATTGCCTGTCTCCATGTCGATGCGTATTCACGTGCTACGGACGTGCCTATCCGACGCGCCATGTGGCGGCGCAAATCAATAGTGAAAAGGGGAAAAGAATGGCCAGGCGCGGTCCGCGTAACACACATTGCGGACCGTGAGGCACGACCGGATTAATGCCCGGTCTTGAGTTGCGCCCAGAGACGGTTTTCCAGGCGCAGGATATCGGCGGGAAGTGCTTTCATCATCGTCATCTTCGCGAGCACGTCCGGCGGCGGATAAACACCCGCATCATTGGCGACCGAGGCGGTCACGAACGAGCGTGCCGCCTTGTTCGGCGTGGGATAGAAGACCTCGTTGGTGATCCCCGCATTGACCTTTGGGTCCTCGATATAGTTGATCCACGCGAGCGCGGCTTCGGGGTGCGGCGCATCCTTGGGGATGCCCATAATGTCGAACCAGATCAGACCGCCTTCCTTCGCATTCGAGAATTTGATCTCGTAGGCACGTTTGGCATCCACGGCCCGGCGATGCGCGATACCGACGTCGCCGGACCAGCCGAAAGCGACACAGATGTCATTGTTCGCCAGGTCGTTGATATAGCCCGAAGAATTGAACTGCGTAATATATGGGCGGATTTTCTTCAACGTATCGTACGCAGCCTGATAATCGGCGGGATTCGTGCTGTTGGGGTCTTTGTGCATGTACTGCAGCGTCGCCGCGAATACATCGACGGCCTGATCGAGAAATGACACGCCGCAGCTTTTAAGCTTCGACATATTTTCCGGATCGAACACCAGCGCCCAGCTATCCACGGGCGCGTTGCCGCCCAGCGCCTTTTGCACGGCCTGCACGTTGTAGCCCATGCCGTCGGTGCCGTACGCGTAGGGCGCGCCGTACTGGTTGCCGGGGTCCGCCTGCGCGATGATTTTCATCAGGCCCGGATCGAGATTCGCCAGATTCGGCAGTTTCGATTTATCGAGCTTTTGATAGATGCCGGCTGGAATCTGGCGCGCCATGTAATTCGATGTCGGCACAACGATATCGTAACCGGAGCTCCCCGCAAGCAGCTTGGCCTGCAGGGTGTCGTCGCCATCGTAGTTATCGTATTTGACCTTGATACCCGTTTGTTTCTCGAAGTCCGGAATCGTGTCCTTGCCAATATAGTCGGACCAGTTATAGACGTTCAACTGCGTTTCGGCGGCCAGGGCCGATGTGCCCGTCATGCTCCCCAATCCGGCGATGGAGGCCAGCGAGGCCATTGCAATCGCGGGACGCACAATCTGCCGGAATCGATCGATGCTCATGATGTTCTCTCTACGGATGAAGAAGCGGGAGTAAGTGCACTTCGCGCGAGGGCGCACGAAGAATCAGACATGCAACTGCAAATAGAAGAGATCGGTAGCCTCGCCATCTCGTGAAACAGGCCACTTGAGTGGGGCCACGACGAACGACGGCTGAAGCGTAGCACCGCGAAAAACGCGAGAAAAAAATAGTTTAGCTAGCTCATGTATAGCTTTTATCTATGCTATTGAGCAGGGTAGTAATGAAGTAGAAAGTACCCGGAAAGCTTCGATTCAGGGTGCAATTCATGACATCCTCTCTGCATAGAAAAAATCCATGCAGTAACCAGAAATTGCATTCTTTACCTTTCCATTTTGGCGACGGACAGTGGCCGAAGTTGGTGTTCGCACTTGCTGCGATCACCGAGGGTATGCACCAGGCGCAACGGTGACTAATCGAAGTCCGAATTCTGGAACCTGAAAATGAATGCACACGATCTTCCCCAGCGCAGCACCCGTGACTATCAGGCAAGCGATGCCGCGCACCACCTGCACGCTTTCGTCGATCAAAAGGCGTTGAACGCGGAAGGTCCGCGTGTGATGGTGCGAGGCGAGGGTGTCCACCTCTGGGACAACGACGGCAAGCGCTATCTCGACGGCATGTCGGGCCTGTGGTGCACGAATGTCGGCTATGGGCGCAAGGAACTGGTTGATGCTGCGGCAACGCAGATGAAAGAACTGTCTTACTACAACATGTTCTTTCACACCACGCATCCGTCGGTGATCAATCTCTCGGAGAAACTGTTTTCGCTGCTCGGCGACCGTTTTAGCCATGTGGTGTACACGAACTCGGGATCCGAATCGAACGAAGTCCTGATCCGCACCGTGCGCCGCTTTTGGGACGTGATGGGCAAGCCTCAAAAGAAAGTGCTGATCGGCCGCGTGAACGGCTATCACGGTTCGACGGTCGGCAGCGCGTCGCTGGGCGGCATGGCATTCATGCACGAAATGGGCGATCTGCCGATTCCCAATATCACGCACGTGGACGAACCGTACTGGTACGCCAACGGGGGCGATCTCACGCCCGAAGCCTTCGGCAAGGTGGCGGCGCAGTCGTTGGAGCGCAAGATTCTCGAACTCGGTGCGGATAAGGTCGCGGCGTTTGTCGCGGAACCGTTCCAGGGCGCGGGCGGCATGATTTTCCCGCCCGACGGCTACTGGCAGGAAATCGAGCGCATTTGCCGGCAATACGATGTGCTGTTGTGCGCGGACGAAGTGATCGGCGGCTTTGGCCGAACTGGCGAATGGTTCGCGCATCGGCACTTCGGTTTCGAACCCGATTTGATCTGCATTGCGAAGGGTTTGACATCGGGCTATGTGCCGATGGGTGGTCTCATCATGAGCCGCCGCGTGGGCGAGGCACTCGTCGAGCGCGGCGGCGTCTACGCGCATGGACTTACCTATTCCGGGCACCCGGTTGCAGCGGCGGTCGCGCTCGCGAATCTGGACGTTCTTGATCGCGGCGGCCTGGTCGAGCGCACCAGGACGGATACGGGTCCCTATCTGCAGAAGGCGCTGCGCGATGCGTTTGCCGATCACCCGTTGATCGGCGAGGTGCAGGGCGTGGGTGCGGTCGCGGCGATCCAGTTTGCGAAGGACAAGACGACGCGCGAGCGCTTCGCCAACGAGGCGGACTTGACGTGGCATAGCCGCTCGGTGGGCTTCGATCTCGGTGTGATCGTGCGTTCGACCAATGGCCGCCTGATCGTTGCGCCGCCGCTCGTGATCGAGCATGTGCAGATCGACGAACTGGTGGACAAGATGCGTCAGGCGGTCGATGCGACTGCGAAAAAGATAGCTGGATGAGCATAAGGAAACTGCAATGACACTCGAAACCGTAGATACGCTCGTCGTCGGTGCTGGCCAGGCCGGCGTGGCGATGAGCGAACACCTGGGCAAACTTGGCGTGCCGCATCTCGTGCTGGAGCGCGAGCGCATCGCCGAGCGCTGGAGAACCGGACGTTGGGATTCGCTGGTCGCGAATGGCCCCGCGTGGCACGACCGCTTTCCCGGCCTGGAATTCGACGATCTCGACCCGGACGCCTTTGCGTCCAAGGATCGCGTGGCCGATTATTTCGAGGCCTACGCAAAGCAGATCGACGCGCCCATTCGCACCGGCGTGGACGTGAAGAAGGTCGTGCGCAACGCGGGCCGCCCCGGTTTTACCGTTGAAACGAGTCGCGGCGTGATCGAGGCGCAGCGTATCGTCGTGGCGACGGGGCCGTTCCAGCGGCCCATCATTCCGCCGATCGCGCCCAAACAAACTGCGAATCTCGTGCAGATTCACTCGGCCGATTATCGCAATCCGCAGCAGCTTCCCCAGGGAGCCGTGCTCGTGGTCGGCGCGGGCTCGTCGGGCGTGCAGATCGCGGAGGAACTGATGCGAGCGGGCAAGCGCGTCTATCTTTCGGTCGGCCCACACGACCGCCCGCCGCGCGCGTATCGTAATCGTGACTTCTGCTGGTGGTTGGGCGTGTTGGGTCTCTGGGACATGGAAACCGCCGTGCCAGGCCGCGAACACGTGACGATCGCAGTGAGCGGTGCGCGCGGCGGCCATACTGTCGACTTCCGCCGGCTCGCGCACGAGGGCATGACGCTCGTCGGTTTGACCAAGGCGTTCAACGACGGCGTTGCGACGTTCGAAGCGGATCTCGCGACCCATCTCGCGAATGGCGACGCCAATTATCTCTCGCTGCTGGATGCCGCCGATGCCTATGTCACCCGCAACGGTCTCGATCTGCCGGAAGAGCCCGAGGCTCGCGCAAGCATGCCGGACCCGCAATGCGTGACGCAGCCCATTCTGGAACTCGACCTGCGCGAGGCGGGTGTGACCTCGATCGTCTGGGCAACCGGTTACGCCAACGAGTATAGCTGGCTGCAGGTCGATGCATTCGATGAAAAGGGCAAACCGAAGCATCAGCGCGGCGTATCCAGCGAGCCAGGTGTGTATTTCGTCGGTCTGCCTTGGCTCTCGCGGCGCGGTTCTTCGTTTATCTGGGGCGTGTGGCACGACGCGAAACACGTTGCCGGGCATATCGCCACGCAGTCGCAATATCTCGACTATCGCGACGCGACGCAGCGCGATCAAGTCAAGCCGGACCAGCACACAGAGCGCGCGGAAGCCGGCACTGAAATCAATAACGCAATCGGAGTCGTTTAAATGCCTACCCATACCCGTATCCGCATGTTCAATACGAAGGATACCTATCCAAATCAGTCGCTCGACAACGATCTTTGCCAGGCCGTTCGCGCCGGCAATACGGTCTACGTGCGCGGCCAGGTGGGCACCGATTTCGACGGCAGGCTCATTGGGCTAGGCGACCCGCGTGCCCAGGCCGAACAGGCGATGAAGAACGTCAAGCAGTTGCTGGAAGAAGCGGGCAGTGATCTCACTCATATCGTCAAGACGACGACTTACCTGATCGATCCGCGTTACCGCGAGCCGGTTTATCAGGAAGTGGGGAAATGGCTCAAGGGTGTCTTTCCCATTTCGACGGGCCTGGTCGTGTCGGCGTTGGGACAGCCGCAATGGCTCATGGAGATCGACGTGATCGCCGTGATTCCTGACGGCTGGAAGCCGTCGCAGGCCTGATAACAAGGCTCAAAGCAAGGTTCGAAACCAGGGAGGAACACGCCATGACTTTCTCGATTGTTGCCCGTTGTGCCGAATCCGGCCAGCTTGGCATTGCGATCAGCTCGTCGAGTATCGCGGTGGGGGCGCGTTGCCCGTGGGCGCGCGCAGGCGTGGGCGTGGTGGCGACGCAGAACGTAACGCTGCCCGCGCTCGGCCCGCAAGTGCTGGATCTGTTGGAACACAAGCAACTCGATCCTGCTGCGGCATTGGATCGTGCGTTGAATTCGGACGGCTGGAGCCAGTATCGCCAGGTAACGGTCATCGACGCGCAGGGCCGCACCGCGTTTTTCAGCGGCAAGGAAGCGCTGGGCGTCTACCACGCCGTGGCGGGCGAGCAGTGCGTGGCGGCGGGCAATATGCTCGCCGGCCCTGAAGTGATCGAGGCGATGGTGCGAGCGTTCGAAGGCGCACCGGGTAAGCTCGCCGATCGGCTGCTGGCCGCGATGCACGATGCGATGGCGGCAGGTGGCGAAGCAGGGCCGGTGCATTCGGCGGCGTTGAAGATCGTCGACGAGCATACGTGGCCCATAGTCGATTTGCGCGTCGATTGGGCCGATAACGATCCACTCGGCGAGCTTGACCGGTTCTGGCAGGCGTATCGTCCGCAGATGCAGGACTATCTGACGCGTGCGCTCAATCCGACCATCGCGCCAAGCTATGGAGTACCAGGCAATGAGTGAGCGCAACAGTCGCGCATTGCTAGAACGACTGATCGGTTTCGCGACCGTCAGCCGCGATTCGAACCTCGAATTGATCGAGTTTATCGAGCGCTATCTCGCGGAGTTTGGCATTCGCAGCGAACTCTTCTACAACACGGACCGCACGAAGGCCAACCTGTTCGCGACGATTGGCCCAGGCGATCGCGGCGGTATCGTGCTATCGGGGCATACGGATGTGGTCCCGGTGGACGGTCAGGCGTGGACGGTCGAGCCGTTCCGCCTGAGCGCGCGCGATGGCCGCCTCTACGGGCGCGGCACAGCCGATATGAAGGGTTTTATCGCCTCGGTGCTGGCCGCAGTGCCGGCTTTTTTGTCCGCCAATCTGAAGACGCCCGTGCATCTTGCGTTTTCCTATGACGAGGAAGTGGGTTGTCTCGGCGTGCGTCCGATGCTCGAAGAACTGGCGAAGCGGCCACACAAGCCGCTCCTTTGTCTGATCGGCGAGCCGACGGAGCTGAAGCCCGTGCTCGGTCACAAGGGTAAGCTGGCGATGCGCTGTTGCGTGAAGGGCGCGGCCTGTCATTCGGCGTACGCGCCATACGGCGTCAACGCAATTCAATACGCGGCCCGGCTGATCGCGCAGCTTGACGACATCGGCGCGCGCCTGGCCCATCCGGAGCATCGCGACGAGCGTTTCGATCCGCCGTATTCGACGGTGCAAACGGGCCTCATCAAGGGCGGCCGCGCGCTCAACATCGTGCCTGCGGAATGCGAATTCGATTTCGAGGTGCGCGCGTTGCCAGGTTTCGAAGCGCAATCCGTGGCCGATGAACTGGCGCGGTATGCGCAAACGCAAGTGCTGCCCGCCATGCGTGCCGTTCAGCCGGATACCGATATTCAATGGCAGCCGCTCAGTGAATATCCGGGTCTGGCGACGCCGCCCGAAAGTGCAGCCGCGCGTCTGCTCGCGCATATCAGCGGCTCCACGGATTTCGGCACGGTGGCGTTCGGCACCGAAGGCGGCCTGTTCGAACAGGCGGGCATCCCGACGGTGGTGTGCGGCCCCGGCAGCATGGATCAAGGTCACAAGCCCGACGAATTCATCAGCGAGGCGCAGCTTGCGGATTGCGACGCCATGCTGGCGCGCCTCGCGCAGTATCTTGCGCGATCGGACTGACGAATCGCGCGATACGCGACCCTTGCTTTCCCTTATGAATACGGGCTGTCCCGGCCGCCCCTTCTGGAGTCCAGCATGTTTGATCTCGACTATTGGCAGCAGCGTGCTGCCGGACAGGTTTTCATCGACCGCGCACTGATTGGCGGCCGCCGTGTGGCAGCCGTTTCCGGCGCGACGTTCGATTCCGTGAATCCGGCCACGAACCGGCTGCTGGCGCGCGTCGCGGCATGCGATGCCGAAGATGTCGATCTGGCCGTGCGCGCGGCGCGCGAGGCCTTCGATAAGGGCACATGGTCGCGCACGCCGCCCGTCGAGCGCAAGAAGGTGCTGCTGCGCCTTGCCGAGTTGATGCTTGCGAACCGCGAGGAACTGGCGCTGCTCGATTCGCTGAACATGGGCAAGCCGGTCGCGGACGCCTGGAACATCGACGTCCCGGGCGCCGCGCATGTGTTCGCATGGTATGGCGAGTCGCTCGACAAACTCTACGACCAGGTGGCGCCCACGGCGCCCAACGCGTTCGCGACGATCACGCGCGAGGCGCTGGGTGTGGTGGCCGCCGTCGTGCCGTGGAATTTCCCGCTCGATATGGCCGCCTGGAAACTCGCGCCCGCGCTGGCCGCGGGCAATAGCGTGGTGCTCAAACCAGCGGAGCAATCGCCGTTTTCCGCGCTGCGTCTTGCCGAACTCGCGCTTCAAGCCGGCTTGCCCGAAGGCGTGCTCAATGTCGTGCCCGGCCTGGGCGAACAGGCCGGGCGCGCGCTCGGTTTGCATCCCGATGTGGATTGCCTTGTGTTTACAGGCTCGACCGAGGTGGGCAAATACTTCATGCGCTACGCGTCCGAATCGAACCTCAAGCAGGTCTGGCTCGAATGCGGCGGCAAAAGCCCGAATCTGATTTTCGAGGATTGTGCCGATCTCGACCTTGCCGCGGAAAAAGCAGCCTTCGGCATTTTCTTCAATCAAGGCGAAGTCTGCTCGGCGAATTCGCGCCTCTATGTACAGCGCTCCATTCAGGACGAATTTATCGAACGCCTTTTGAGCAAAGCACGCGACTGGATGCCGGGCGACCCGCTCGATCCCGCGAGCCGCGCGGGTGCGATCGTCGATGCGGGCCAGACGGGGCGCATCATGAACGCAATCGAACGTGCCCAGCGCGACGGCGCGCGACTGCTCAAGGGCGGCAAGCGCCTGAGTTTCAATGGCTCGGACAATTTCGTCGAGCCGACCATTTTGGCCGGCGTGCGCAACGATATGCCGATCGCGCGCGAGGAGGTGTTCGGTCCGGTACTCGCGATCAGCGCCTTCGACACGGAAGAAGAAGCGCTGCGCCTCGCGAACGACAGTGTCTATGGTCTGGCGGCCTCGCTATGGACCGACGATCTGAATCGCGCGCATCGCGTGGCGCGCGCACTAAAAGCGGGGACTGTCTCGGTCAACACCGTGGACGCGCTGGATGTGAGCGTGCCGTTTGGCGGCGGCAAACAATCAGGCTTCGGCCGCGATCTCTCGCTCCATTCGTTCGACAAATACACGCAGCTTAAAACCACCTGGATTCAATTGCGCGGATAACGCGCAGGGATGTCGGCCGGGCGCGATGCGCACGGCTGGCCTCGGGTAAATGCAGTCAAGCGAAGCAATGAATCAGTAATCCGAATTAATTAGTGAGTCGACCGAGCAGGAGTGAGTATCGTGGCCAGTATGGACAGCAATAACGCGCAGTTGATCGAAAAGCACACCATCGGCTATGTGCCGCCCGAGGATCGTCACGGCAAGGTGCGCGATCTCTTCACGCTCTGGTTCGGCGGCAATATCGCGCCGCTACCGATCGTCACGGGTGCGCTGGGCGTGCAGATGTTCCACCTGAATCTGTTCTGGGGGATTATTGCGATCGTCGTCGGACAGGCGGTCGGCGGTGTGCTCATGGCGCTGCACTCCGCGCAGGGGCCGCAGATGGGCATTCCGCAGATGATTCAAAGCCGCGCGCAGTTCGGCTCATGGGGCGCGTTGCTCGTCACCGTGATTGCGGGCGTGATGTATGTGGGTTTTTTTGCTTCGAATATCGTACTGGCAGGGAAGTCCTTGCATGGCATTCAGGCGTCGGTATCGGTGCCGGTCGGTATCGTGATCGGCGCGGTGGGATCAGGGCTGATCGGCATCATCGGCTACCGCTTCATCCACTTCCTCAATCGCATCGGCACATGGGTGTTGGGCATCGGCATCGCTGTGGGCTTCGGCTATATTTTCACGCATGTGACGACGGCCGACTTCCTCACGCGCGGCGGTTTTAATTTCGCGGGCTGGCTCGCAACAGTCTCGCTTTCGGCGCTGTGGCAGATTGCGTTCGCGCCGTATGTCTCGGACTATTCGCGCTATCTGCCCGAAGACGTGCGGGTGTCGTCGACGTTCTGGGCAACGTGGCTGGGCTGCACGATCGGCTCGACGCTCGCTTTCGTATTCGGTGCGGTGGCGGTGCTCGCGGTGCCGCCGGGCGCGGATACGATGGACGCCGTCAAACTGGCAACGGGGCCGCTCGGTTTGCCGATGCTCGTCCTGTTCCTGCTGAGCGTCATCAGCCATAACGCGTTGAATCTCTATGGCGCGGTGCTCGCAACCATCACTTCCGTGCAGACGTTTGCCAGCCGCTGGATTCCCACGGCCAATGCGCGAGCCGTGTTTTCGGTGGTGATCCTTGCTTCGTGCTGTTACGCGGCAATCGGCGCATCGACGGATTTCGTCGGCAATCTGGTCGATCTCGTGCTGGCGCTGCTCGTCGTCCTGGTGCCCTGGACCGCGATCAATCTGATCGACTTCTACGTTATTCACAAAGGCAAATATGACGTCGCGTCGATATTCAAGGCCGACGGCGGCATCTACGGCCGCTTCAATCCGCAGGCACTGATCGCCTACGCCGTGGGTATCGCCGTGCAGATTCCCTTCATGAACACGCCCATGTATGCCGGCCCGGTGCCGAAGTATCTGGATGGCGCGGACCTGTCCTGGGTGATCGGGCTGTTGTTGACTTCGCCCTTGTACTACTGGCTGGCGACACGCGACACGGCATATCGCCGCCAGGTCGATGCGGGTGCGAGCGCGGCATTGCGGTAAGCCGCCAGACGCCTGATCCGGTAACGCAGTTTGATTACGCCGCTTCGCAATGAAGCGGCGTTTTTCGTTTCATCAGGGTATGGTGTGTCGCAATAATCGCCACTACACAAAAATCACTATACCTGGAGAGTATGGAAACCGGTGTTTAAAAGTATTGGACGCTCCATTTGGGCGGGGCGTATAAAACCATTCCATGAACTCCACGTATGCAACGCCCGCCATGACCTCAGTAGTGACGATTGAATGCATCGAAACCCGCCTTGTCGATCTGCCGACGATTCGCCCCCACAAGCTGTCGGTGGCGACGATGTACGGCCAGACCCTGATGCTGGTCAGGGTTGTCTGCAGCGATGGCGTGGTCGGCATTGGCGAGGGCACCACGATCGCGGGCATGGCTTACGGCCCCGAAAGCCCGGAGGCGATGAAGGTCG
>NZ_PQGA01000041.1 GCF_002917095.1 Paraburkholderia eburnea | reverse complement strand
TCCGGCGAATCCACAGCCGTGATGTCGCTGATCTGCGCGACGTCGAGCTTCGCGGCGATACGCGGCGTGACGTTCTTGCCCGATGCCGTTGCCGGCGCGAGGATGTGCGAGTAGTTCTTTGCAATCGCGAGAACCGTCGCTTCGACGTTCTCGGCCAGACCTTGCGCGAGTTGCGGCGCATCGGCCAGCAGCACCTTCGACACGCCCGCGATCTTTGCCGCTGCATCAGCCGCAGCCTGTGCGTTGTGACCCGCGACCAGCACGTGCACGTCGCCGCCAATCTTCAGCGCCGCTGCCACCGTGTTCAGCGTCGCGGCCTTGATCGACTGATTGTCGTGTTCAGCGATTACCAGATTCACCAGATTCGTCATTTTTCCATCGCTCCTTACAGCACCTTGGCTTCGGTCTTCAGCTTCTCGACCAGCGTCTTCACGTCGGCGACCTTCACGCCTGCCGAGCGCTTCGGCGGCTCGACAACCTTGAGCGTCTTCAGGCGCGGCGTGACGTCCACACCGAGGTCTTCAGGCTTGATCGTTTCCAGCGGCTTCTTCTTCGCCTTCATGATGTTCGGCAGCGTGACGTAGCGCGGCTCGTTCAGGCGCAGATCCGTCGTGACCACTGCGGGCAGCGTCAGCGAGAGCGTTTCCGCACCGCCATCGACTTCACGCGCGACCGTAGCCTTGCCGTCGGCGACCGTGATCTTCGAAGCGAAGGTCGCTTGCGGCAGATCCGCCAGCGCGGCGAGCATCTGGCCAGTCTGGTTCGAATCGTCGTCGATGGCCTGCTTGCCCAGGATGATCAGCGAAGGCTGTTCCTTGTCGACCAGCGCCTTGAGCAGCTTGGCGACAGCCAGCGGCTGAAGGCCTTCGTTCGACTCGATCAGGATCGCGCGGTCCGCGCCGATCGCCAGCGCCGTGCGCAGCGTTTCCTGCGCCTGCGTCACCCCTGCGGAAACAGCGATCACTTCCGTCGCCACGCCCGCTTCCTTCAGACGCACCGCTTCTTCCACGGCGATTTCGTCGAACGGGTTCATCGACATTTTCACGTTCGCGATGTCGACGCCCGTGCCGTCCGACTTCACACGAACCTTCACGTTGTAATCGACTACGCGCTTGACTGGCACAAGGACTTTCATTCACATGCTCCGAAGTTACGAATACGTCAACCTGGCGGACATTATAGCGATAGCGTTCCCGCGCGCATCCGCCGCCAGCATTTTTCCCGCACGACCTGCTTTGATTCTGCAGCCGCCCCTTTTTCTCGGCCTGGCTGCGTGCCTAGCTACCTTCGTCGCCAATAGCGAACGGTCGTGCGATTTTATGTCGGAAAAAACCCGGGCTCAAGCCCGGGCTCCGACTGAATTCTCTATCTAATTCGCGTCGCGGCTGGACTCGCCCACCAGGATTACCAGGAAGCGATCACCGCCCCGCCGAATTTCTGCTCGATGTACTGCTTGACCTCCGGCGAACGGTACGCCGCCGCCAGCTTCGCCGCCCAAGGCTTGTTGCGGTCTTCGGCGCGGATCGCAAGGATATTCACGTACGGCCCGTGCGGATCTTCGATCGCAACCGCGTCTTCCCGGGGCTTCAGACCCGCCTGCATCGCGAAGTTCGTGTTGATCGCGGCGGCGTCCACATCGTCGAGCGAGCGCGGAATCTGCGCCGCGTCCAGTTCGATGATCTTGAGCTTCCTGGGGTTATCCACGATGTCGATCGGCGTGGCCTTCAAACCCGCATCGGCGCGCAGCTTGATGAGGCCCTGCTTTTGCAGGAGCAGCAACGCGCGACCGCCGTTGGTCGGATCGTTGGGCACCGCAATCCGTGCCCCCGGCTTCAGGTCCGCCAGCGTCTTGATCTTCTTCGAATAGATGCCCATCGGGAAGGTGACCGTGTCCGCGAGCTTCACGAGCTTGTAGCCACGGTCTTTCACCTGCGCATCCAGATACGGCTCGTGCTGATAGCTGTTGGCGTCGAGATCGCCGCCCGCCAGCGCCGCATTCGGCTGCACGTAGTCCGAAAACTCGACAATCCTGATGTCGAGGCCGTTCTTCGCCGCGACGCGCTTCACCACTTCCATCACCTGCTCGTGCGGGCCGCCCGTCACGCCTACCTTGATGGTTTCGCCCGCACGCGCGAGCAGCGGTGCGGCGAGTGCCACAGCGCCGAATGCCGCAGCCATCCGGATCGCAAAACGACGTTGCATAAGCCTGACCTTGTCTCTCTAGTGTTTATCCATAGCGAAAAACGCCCGGCCAGCCTCGTCGGTTTGGACGATCGATCGCCTTATTTATGGCTCATTTATGACTGAGGCGGCGCACCAGCCAGTCGCCGAACGACTGCACGATCTGCACGAACACGATCAGCACCACGACCACGAGCAGCATGACCTCAGGCTCGAAGCGCTGATAGCCGTAACGGATGCCCAGGTCGCCCAGGCCGCCGCCGCCGATCGCACCGGCCATCGCCGAATAGCCGACCAGCGAGATAAAGGTGATCGTCAGGCCCGCCACCACGCCCGGCAGCGATTCGGGCAGCAGCACCTTGAAGACGATCTGGCTGGTGGTCGCGCCCATCGACTGGGCGGCTTCGATCAGGCCGCGATCGACTTCGCGCAGCGCCGTTTCCACCAGACGCGCGATGAACGGCGCGGCGGAAATCGTCAGCGGCACGATGGCGGCCGCCGTGCCGATCGACGAACCCACCACGATACGCGTAAACGGAATCACGGCCACCAGCAGGATGATGAAGGGCGTCGAGCGCACGGCGTTGACGACCACGCCCATGGCGCGATTGACGGCGACGTTCTGCAGCACGCCGTTGCGGTCCGTCAGATAGAGCAGCACGCCGAGCGGCAAGCCCACAGCGGCGCCGACCAGTCCGGAAATGCCCACCATGATGAGCGTCTCCCAGAACGACTGGACGAACATATCGAACATTTCACTCCACATGGGACAGCTCCTCGACCACCACACCCTGCTCGCGCAGCCACGTCATCGCCTGCGCCACCTTCACCGCATCGCCGCCCGCGAGCACCGCGAGCGAGCCGAACGCCTGCCCCTGGATCTCGTCGATCTGGCCATGCAGGATGTTGAAATCGAGTTCGAAGCGGCGGATCGTCTCCGACAGCACCGGCTGATCGACGCCCGAGCCCTTGAAGGCCAGACGCAGCAGATGGGCGTTGCCCTTCGCCAGACGCTCGACCACGCGCGCCTTGAGCGTAGGCGGCAATTCCTGGGCGATGACGTCGCCGAGCAGCGCGCGCGTGACTTCGTGGTGCGGTTGCAGGAACACGTCGAGCACCGGGCCGGTTTCCACCACACGGCCCGCGTCGAGCACGGCCACGCGGTCGCAGACCTGTTTGATCACTTCCATCTGGTGCGTGATCATCACGATGGTCAGGTTCAGCTCGCGGTTGATCTTGCGCAGCAGATCGAGAATCGCGCGCGTCGTTTCCGGGTCGAGCGCCGAAGTCGCTTCGTCCGAAAGCAGCACCTTCGGCTTGCTCGCGAGCGCGCGCGCAATGCCCACGCGCTGCTTCTGGCCGCCGCTGATCTGCGAGGGATAGCGGTCCTTCTGCGCCGTCAGGCCCACGAGATCGAGCAGCGGCAACACCGCCTCGTCGATCTGCGCGCGCTTCATGCCCGCGAGTTCGAGCGGCAGCGCGACGTTTTCGAACACCGTGCGCGACGACAGCAGGTTGAAGTGCTGGAAGATCATGCCGATCTCGCGGCGCGCGGCGCGCAGGTCCGCGCTGGAGAGCGACGTGAGCGTGCGCCCGTTGACGACGATGTCGCCTTCGGTGGGCCGCGTGAGCAGATTGAGGGTGCGCACGAGCGTACTCTTGCCCGCGCCGCTGCGGCCGATGATGCCGAACACCTCGCCCTGCGGAATCGTCAGGTTGACGTTGTGCAACGCCTCGACCCAGCCGCCTTGCGGACCGGCAAAGCGTTGGAACACATTTCGAATTTCGATCATGAAAAAAACGAAACGGCGGGGTGTGCCGCGCGCCGCTGGAATCTTGCAACGATCTTTCAACCGCACAAGCCACGTCGCGCCGGCAGACTGCCGCCGTTTGCTGGACTGGAATCAGCTCGGCATTTTACCCTGGCTCGCAAAATTCCTTTTAATAATCAATTCCGATAATTTCATAACTCCTGCTCATTAGAGGAGTCGTGCGGCGAAATGCGGGTGTCTCCGCGCCGAAACGGCGCTACCCTGCCCCGACTGCCCGATCCCGTTTCAGACAATAACGACACCATCCAGGAAATCCAGGAAAAGAGGCGTATATGGAGACAAACCAGGCGGCCACCGTGCCGAACCGTGTTGCCGATGGCGCACAAAATGGATATGGCGCGGCCGAGACCGTCACGCTGCGCGCCCGCGACGGCACAGAGCTGCCGCTCTACGCCTGGCGCACGCGCGACATGCCCGCGCGCGCCGCTATCGCGCTGATCCATGGACTCGCCGAGCACGCGGGCCGCTATACGGCACTGGCGGCGCGGCTGAACGCTGCGGGTATCGATGTCTATGCGATCGATCTGCGCGGCCACGGGCGCGCGAGCGGCCGGCGCGCCACCATTCATCGCTTCGACGATTATCTCGATGACGCGGAAGCGCTCATCGCGCATGCCGCTGCGCAAACCGCGAAGCGCCACACGCCGCTCTTCCTGATGGGGCACAGCATGGGCGGCGCGATCGCCGCGCTCTACGCCATCGAGCGCGCGCCGCGCGCGGGCGTGAAGTTCGCAGGGCTGCTGCTGTCGAGCGCCGCGCTCGCGCCTGGCCGCGACGTGCCGCAGTGGATGATTTCCGCGAGCCGCGTGATGAGCGCCATCTGGCCGCGCTTTCCGGCCATGAAGATCGACGCCGCGCTGCTCGCGCGCGACGCCGCCGTAGTCGAGGCGAACCGCGTCGATCCGCTCGTGCATCACGGCGCGATTCCCGCGCGCACCGGCGCGGAGTTGCTCGAAGCGATGAAACGCATCGAGGCTGGCCGCGCGCAATTGCGCTTGCCGGTGCTCGTCTGGCACGGCACCGAGGACAAGCTCACGGAACCCGAGGGCAGCCGCGCATTCGGCGCGCAGGTGGGTTCGCCCGACCGCACGCTCACACTCTATGAAGGCAGCTTCCACGAAACGCTCAACGATCTCGATCGCGAGCGCGTGATTGCAGCGATGCTCGACTGGATCGACCAACGCTGCTGAGCGCGCGTTTTCAGATGCCGGCCAACGCGCGCAGATGCGCCACCACGCTGCGCCCGAGCGCCGAGAGGTTATAGCCGCCTTCGAGGCAACTCACGATGCGCCCCTTCGAATAACGCGTGGCGATATCGACGATCTGCTCGGTGATCCACGCGTAATCGTCCTCGACAAGGCCCATGTTGCCGAGATCGTCCTCGCGGTGCGCGTCGAAACCCGCCGAGACGAACACCATCTCCGGCTTGAATTCATGCAGGCGCGGCAGCCACAGGATGTCGATGGCCTCGCGCACTTCCATGCCTTTGGTGCGCGCCGCCATCGGCACGTTGACCATGTTCGGCGCCTGATTGTCGGCGCCCGAGAACGGGTAGAACGGGTGCTGGAACACGCTGCACATGAGCACGCGCGCATCGCCCGCGAACGCGGCTTCGGTGCCGTTGCCGTGATGCACGTCAAAGTCGATGATCGCGACGCGCGACAGGCCATGCACGTCGAGCGCGTGGCGCGCCGCGATGGCCACGTTATTGAAGAAGCAGAAGCCCATGGCGCGCGCGGGTTCGGCGTGATGGCCGGGCGGGCGCACGCTGCAGAAGGCGTTTTCGAAACGGCCCGCGATCACGGCGTCGGTGGCGGCGACCGCGGCGCCCGCCGCGCGCAAGGCGGCCTGCCACGTGTGCGGGTTCATCGAGGTATCGGGATCGATCGCGGCGTAGCCTTCCTGCGGCGCGAGCTGGCGCAGGTAGTCGATATGCGCCTGGGTGTGCACGCGCAGCAGCGCGGCAACGTCCGCGAGCGGCGCGGAGTCGTCGCGCTCGATCAGCGTGTCGATGCGGCTGGCGATGAGCTGGTCTTCGATGGCCTGCAGGCGCGCCGGGCATTCGGGATGCCATTCGCCCATTTCATGCAGCAGACAGTCGGGATGCGTAAAAAAACCGGTCGTCATGTGTCGTACTGGCCGCACGGCGCACGGATGCGCAACACGGGTCTCCATCAGGTCTTTCGTCGGGTGCTGCGCAGGGATTCGCAACAGTCGCGCGGGCCGCGGTCGAGCGCGGACTAGCGTCACGTTACCACACGGCCACTGCATCGTTCGCGCCAGCAGGCGCGGCAAAGGCGTGCAGCGCACACCGCCGGGGTCCGCGGGCAAGCCCATCCGGGGCTAGTGCGCGCGAAGTGCTCGGGTATACTGCCCCGGATCACTTCCTCCCGTTCAGATCCGCTCGCCTCCCATGACGCACAAGTCCGCGCAAAAGTCCGCTCCGTTTGTTTCCGGCCACCCGCGCATCTCGTCTTTCGCCCTCGCGCTCTGCACCGCGGCGGCGCTGTGGACCGGCGCCGCACACGCCCAGACCTCGGCAACGTCCGCCACGAAGCGCAAGCCCGCGACGCTCGCCCAGGCGCAGCCACAATCGCCTCAGGCTGCCTCGCAAGGCCAGACGTTCGAAGAGGAGATCGTTCCGCAGCGCTACGCGAACAACCCGAACGTCGACGCCTTCATCAACGACATGGTCGCGCGCTACGACTTCAACGCCGATGCGCTGCACGCGCTCTTCGCCAGCGCGAGCTATTCGACGACGGCGGTGAAGCTGGTCACGCCCTCGCCCACGCCGGGCACGAAGAACTGGCGCGCGTATCAGGCGCGCTTTCTCGACACCGTGCGCATCAACGCGGGCGTGAAGTTCTGGCGCGCGAACCAGGCCACGCTGCAGCGCGCCGCCGACGAATTCGGCGTGCCGCCGGAGGTGATCGTCGGCATCATCGGCGTGGAAACGATCTACGGCCGCTACATGGGCAACTTCCGCGTGCTCGACGCGCTCACGACGCTCGCGTTCGATTATCCGGATACGCCCAACCGCGCCGACCGGATGGCGACGTTCCGCAAGAACCTGGAAGACTACCTGGTGTGGACGCGCGATTCGCAGATCGATCCATCCTCGGTGCTGGGTTCGTACACGGGCGCGATCGGCATTCCGCAATTCCTGCCGAGCAGCATCGTGCAATACGCCGTCGATTACGAAGGCGATCACCATATCGACCTGCGCGCGAGCACGGCCGATGCGATCGGCAGCGTCGCGAACTATCTGAAGCAGAACGGCTGGGAAACGGGCCGTCCCGTGGTGTGGAAGGTTGCGAACGATCCGGGCAGCCAGGGCATCGCGCAGGCCGCCGCCGATGGCAAGCCGGACCCGCGCTGGCCGCTCGTGCAACTGCTGCGCTCGGGCCTCGTGCTCAACGAACCGGGCGTGGATATCGCCGCCGAGGGTGGCACGCCGGTCACCGTGATCGATCTGCCGACGCCGGGCCGCCCGACCGAGTACATGCTGGGTCTGAAGGACTTCTACGTGCTCACGCGCTATAACCGCAGCTTCTTCTATGCGCTGTCGGTGTATCAACTGGGTATGCGAGTGAAGGCGCAGATGCTGGCAACGCAGCCGGGGAGCAATACCGGGGCGGATGCGGGCGCGGATACGAGCGATGACGTAGGCACAGGGCCGTCGAACGGTACGACGACGCTGACGCCGCAACAATTGCAGCGATTGAAGCAGGCGCAATAAGGCGTAATCAGTCTTCGCGCCACGGAAAACGGGCGGTCTGTCTTACACGACAGACCGCCCGTTTGCATTCGAGCGAGCCGGTTTGACGGCGACGCTTACCCGTTTATGCCGGGAACACGCCCGTCGACAGATAACGGTCGCCGCGATCGCAGACAATGAACACGATCGTCGCGTTTTCGAGCTGACGCGCGAGACGCATCGCGACTTCGCACGCGCCGCCTGACGAAATGCCCGCGAAGATGCCCTCGACGGCGGCCAGACGGCGCGCCATCGCTTCGGCGGCGGCCTGGCTCACGTTCTCGACGCGGTCCACACGGCTGCGATCGAAGATCTTCGGCAGGTAAGCCTCGGGCCACTTGCGGATACCGGGAATGCGCGAGCCCTCTTCCGGCTGCGCACCGACGATCTCGATCGCCGGGTTCTGCTCTTTCAGATACTGCGACGTGCCCATGATCGTGCCCGTCGTGCCCATCGACGACACGAAGTGCGTGATGCGGCCTTCGGTTTCGCGCCAGAGTTCCGGGCCGGTGCCTTCGTAATGCGCAAGCGGATTGTCGGGGTTGGCGAACTGGTCGAGGATGATGCCCTTGCCGTCGCGCTGCATCTGTTCGGCGAGATCGCGCGCGTATTCCATGCCGCCCTTCACGGGTGTGAGCAGGATTTCAGCGCCGTAGGCGGCCATGCTCTGGCGACGCTCGACCGACAGATCCTCCGGCATGATGAGAATCATCTTGTAGCCGCGAATGGCCGCAGCCATCGCCAGCGCGATGCCGGTATTGCCGCTCGTGGCTTCGATCAGCGTGTCGCCCGGCTTGATGCGGCCGCGCTGTTCCGCCTTACGGATCATCGAGAGCGCCGGGCGATCCTTGACCGAACCTGCCGGGTTATTGCCTTCGAGCTTGGCCAGCACGATGTTGTTGCGGGCGCGGATGTCGTCGTCCGGCAAACGGACGAGTTGCACGAGCGGCGTATTGCCGATCGTGTCTTCAATGGTCTTGTATGGCATAGGGGATGGCAGTCAGGCGCGATTACATGATCTATCGATTCTAAACTACGCAGCCTGGCCGCGCAGGGGCGCCCCGACAGTCCATGGTGGCAAGAGGGTCGAGGATAGGAACAAGGCACACGCAAAAAGCCCGCGGCCTGGACCGCGGGTCCAACGTCGCCTGAGCGGTGGTTGAGCGACACCGTGGCGACACCTGAAGGAAACTGCCGCCGCCCCACGCAAAACACGCAGCGCGGCTATCGGGCACAAAACGCTACTTCTTGACCGCGACCGTCGTAGTGCCCGTGGCCGCGCCCTTCGCCCCCGCTGCGGCGCCCGCCGTCTGCGTCGCCGTGCCAGGCTTGCCGTTAGCGGGGCCGACCGACAATCCTTCGGCCTGCAGACGTTCGACGGTATGGCCGCCGAGCCCCTTCACGCGCTTGCCTAGATCGGAGGCGTCCTTGAACGGTCCATGTGCGCCGCGCTCGTCGAGGATGGCCTTGGCGCGCGCGGGCCCGATGCCCTTGATGCCACGCAGCGCGTCCACATTGGCCGTGTTCACGTCCACGGCGCCAAAGGCCTGGCCGAAGGCGGCGAGCAGCGCCACCAGTGCGAGAAATTTCCTGATCATGCTGGATCTCCGTTGATAGCCAACGCCGGCGACCATCGCCGGCGAGGAGAATCCAGTTTAGGGAGAGACCGCTTGCGCTTACACCTGGCCAGATAGCCAACGCACGTAGCGATCGACGCCTTCCTGAACCGTCAGGAACGGCGCGTCGTAGCCCGCCGCGCGCAGCTTCGTGAGGTCGGCCTGCGTGAAGCACTGGTACTTGCCGCGCAGCGCATCCGGGAACGCGATGTACTCGATCAGGCCTTCCTTGACCTGCTCTTCGAGCGTGAGCGCGGGCTTGCCGTCGATGGCGCGCAGCGTGTTGACGACGCTCGTGGCGATATCGTTGAAAGGCTGCGCGCGGCCGCTGCCCAGATTGAAGATGCCGGTCTTTTCGGGATGATCGAAGAAGAACAGGTTGACCTTCACCACGTCTTCCACGGACACGAAGTCACGCGTCTGCTCGCCCGGCGCGTAACCGTTGTATTCGCCGAACAGCTTCACGCGGCCTTCCGCGCGGAACTGGTTGAAGTTGTGGAACGCCACCGACGCCATGCGCGCCTTGTGCGTCTCGCGCTGGCCGTACACGTTGAAATAACGGAAGCCCGCGATCTGGCTTTGCGCCGTGGGCAGCACGCGGCGGATCACCTGGTCGAACAGGAACTTCGAATAGCCGTAGACGTTCAGCGGCGCTTCCACCTCGCGATCCTCGACAAAGCGCGTCGAGCCGCCATAGATCGCCGCCGACGACGCATAGAGGAACTGCGCGCGTTGCGCCAGGCACGCGTCCAGCACCGCGCGGCTAAAGCGGAAGTTGTTCTCCATCATGTAGCGGCCGTCGGTTTCCATCGTGTCCGAACAGGCGCCTTCGTGGAACACCGCGCGCACGTTGCCGAAGTCGCCGCGCGTGAAGCGCTCGACGAATTCGGTCTTGTCGAGGTAGTCGTCGATTTCGCAATCGACCAGATTCTTGAACTTGTCGGCGCGCGTGAGATTGTCGACGGCGATGATGCGGTCTTCGCCGCGTTCGTTCAGCGCCTTGACGATGTTGCTGCCGATGAAGCCGGCCGCGCCGGTCACAATGATGGTCATGGTATTTCTGCGTTGATGAGGTTCACGCGAGGCCGGGAGAACTCTCCAGAAGTCCCGGCCTTGGGGTGCCCGATGGGGCGACTACGCGCGCAACGTCATTGAAAGAGTTCGTCGTAATCGACGGTGGCGGTGCCGAGCTTGCCGACCACGATGCCGGCCGCGCGGTTGGCGAGCGCGACGCCTTCCTGTAGCGAAAGACCGGCGCCCAGCGCGACCGCGACGGTTGCGATAACCGTGTCGCCAGCGCCCGAGACATCATACACTTCGCGCGCGACAGCCGGCGCATGCAGCACGCCGGCCCCGGAAAAGAGCGTCATACCCTCTTCCGAACGCGTGAGCAGCAAGGCGTCGAGTTGCAGATCCTGGCGCAGCTTCGTCACGCGGGCGAGCAGATCCTCTTCGGACTTCCAGGTGCCCACCACTTCGCGCAGCTCCGCGCGATTCGGCGTGATGACGCTCGCGCCGCGATAGCGTTCCCAGTCGTCGCCCTTCGGATCGACCAGCACCGCCTTGCCCGCCGCGCGCGCCTTCGAAATCATCTGCGTGACGTGGGTGAGGCCGCCCTTCGCGTAATCCGACATGAGGATTACGTCGTGCGTGGGCAGCAGCGCGTCGAAGCGCGCGAGACCCGCGAGCAGCGCCTCGTGCGCGGGCGTGTTCTCGAAATCCACGCGCAGCAGTTGTTGCTGGCGCGAGAGCACCCGCAGCTTGATGGTGGTCGGCAGCGCGGGATCGCGTTCGAGATGCGCGTGCACATGGCTTTCGCCAAGCAGCTCGACGATGCGCTCGCCCGGCTCGTCATGGCCGACCACGCACAGCAGCCCCGCCTGCGCACCGAGCGCCGCCGCGTTGCGCGCCACGTTGGCCGCGCCGCCGAGGCGGTCTTCCTGGCGCTGCACGTGCACGACCGGCACCGGCGCTTCCGGCGAGATGCGGTTGACGTCGCCGAACCAGTAACGGTCGAGCATCACGTCGCCCACCACCAGCACGCGCGCCTGGCCGAACTGCTCGCGCGGCACGACCTGGACGTCGGGCGCGAGCGCCGCGTGGTCAGGTTGCTGAGGTTGCTTCGCTTGCGCGTTTGACATGGGGCCGCCCAATCGAGTAGTAGTCAAAGCCGTGTTCCGCCATGGCGTCCGGCTCATAAAGATTGCGTCCGTCGAAGATGCGCGGCGCCTTCAGTTCCGCCTTCAGCGCCTCGAAATCGGGCGCCTTGAAGGCCGTCCATTCAGTCACGATCACGAGCGCATCGGCGCCCGCGAGCGTGTCGTCCTGGCTCGGCGCGAAGGTGATGCGCGCGAGCAGCTCGGGCGACTGCGCCAGATCGAGCGCGAACACGCGGCGCGCTTCGTCGGTGGCGACCGGGTCGTAGGCCGACACCGTCGCGCCGCGCGACACCAGGTCGGCGATCAGGCGGCGGCTCGGCGCCTCGCGCATGTCGTCGGTATTCGGCTTGAACGCCAGGCCCCAGACCGCGAAGTGGCGCCCGCGCAGATCCTCGCC
>NZ_PQGA01000040.1 GCF_002917095.1 Paraburkholderia eburnea | reverse complement strand
TTTCCGGAGCGGCCGGGCGCGCTGATGCGCTTTCTTTCGTCGATGGCGCCGAACTGGAATATCAGCCTGTTCCACTACCGCAACCAGGGCGCGGACTATAGCTCGATTCTGGTGGGCATCCAGGTGCCCGCCGCGGAAGACGCCGAGTTCCTCCGTTTCCTCGCGACGCTTGGTTATCCGCATTGGGAAGAGACGCAGAATCCGGCTTATCGTCTGTTCTTGAAGTGAGCGAAAGCGCGTGATCCATGAGAGATGCCCGCCGTTGCGATGGGCATTTCTCAGCCACCCAAACAAAGAGAAAAACTAAAAAGGATGCCTATTCAATCAGGATGGGAATTAACGAATTGATCGTACCGCGATACCACAAGCGAATACCCATTTAGCGGCAAAATAGAGAACCTATGCCATTTCTCGCGTTTCAAGAACAGACACCATGACACTTGCCGATCCCACCAGCATTGCCAGCTGGCACGCTCACATTTATTTCGACGCTGACACGCGCGACGCCGCATGGGCCTTGCGCGAAACCATCGCCGCTGAACTTGGCGACGCTGTGGAAATCGGCCGCTTCCATGAGCGTCCGGTCGGTCCGCATCCGATATGGTCTTATCAGCTTGCTGTGACAAATGAGCGGTTTGCAGCCGTGTTTGCGTGGCTTGTCGTCAATCACGGCAAGCTCGATGTTTTCGTGCACCCCAATACGGGTGACGCTCTGCGCGATCATCGCGATGCAGCGGTATGGATTGGCCATTCGTATGCGCTCAATCTTGCCGCGCTCGGTGGCTGAATACAGCCGGAAAAGTAGCAAGCATAGCCAAATAAAAGTCAGACAAAACCCTCCGCATCCGACTTGCTTTCTCTATTCGGATCGTCGCTGAAACGAAGTGTAAAAGTCCGTTCCAGCCCTCTTTGCATTCCTGCATAATCGCGCGTTTTGCCGGTAGAACCGGTAAAACGTGCCTGTTTTTTCCTCAGCTGTTTTAACTCAAGTTCGGTTTTGAATTGCCGTTAGTCAGGACGCGCAATCAAATTCTTGCAATCGTTTTCTGTAGACGAATGGGAAGCGATTTGGGGATTTTGGGGTCGAGTAGATCCGAAGCAGCAACGGGGGGCGCGCCTGTATCTAGCGGCGGCATATTGGCCGACGCTGCTTCATAAGAACCTTTAGAAGGCACGATATGCGGTTTTCCAGATTCAGAATCGAAGCGGTTGCGTTGTTCGCGACCGCCTTGCTCGCAGCTTGCGGCGGTGGTGGCGGTGGTTCGTCCGATAGTTCGGGCGGTTCGGGCAGTTCGGCGGCCAATAACTCCTCGAACGGCGGCAGCAACACGGCGCAGGCCACCACCACTACCACCACGACCCAGTCCAATGCGGCCACCAACAGCGCGATCCTGATCGTGCCGGCTTCGCAGATCACTGCGCTGCCTGGCGCGAGCGGCAACGCCAGTGCCGACGGCACGGCCTACATCAACGCGATGCGCAAGAATGTCGGCCTCGCGACGTTGCCCGGCAATGCGGGTCTCGCGACCGCCTCGGGCGATCACGCGACGTATCTGGTCGACAACCAGGCCTACGGTCACACCGAAACGGCGGGCAACCCCGGCTTCACGGGCGTCGATCCACAGACGCGTATCGGAGCCGAAGGCAGCTTCACGATGATGGGCGAAGTGGTCGTGGCGGGCCAGCCTGCGGCGTTCAGCGACAGCGTGTCGCCGGTCGAGACGCTCTTCGACGCGCCGTTCCACCGCATCGTCATGCTCGACGACTTCACGTCGATGGGCGTCGGCTACATGGCCAATGCGAACTGGGAGGCGTTCAACATCGATTTCGGTTCCACCAGCGCCGACACGCTGTCGGCGACGTCGCTCGTCGCCTATCCGTATCCGGGCGAGCAGGGCGTGCCGACCAGCTGGTTTGCCAACGAAGATCCGAACCCGTTCGCGAGCGCGACGCAGTACGAGATGACCACGGTCGGTTATCCGGTGACGATCCAGAGCGCGTTCGGTTCGACGCTTAGCTCGCTGCAATTCACGATCACGGCGACCAACGGCACCAACATCCCGTGTCTCGCATCTACGCCGCAGACCATGCCGAGCGAACTGTCGAACGCCGCGCTGTGCGTGCCTTACTCGCCGCTCGCGGCCAGCACGACCTACACGGTGCAGGTGACGGGCACGCTGACCGATGCCTCGAACCAGACGCACCCGATCAACGTACTGTGGACGTTCACGACGGCGGCGTCGGGCGTATCGCACAACGCCGTGCAAGGTCTGTCGAATCGCCCGCTGCCGAAGTTCTGATCGGCACACAAGCCCGCACGAATGCGCAGGCTGAAATGCAAGGGGCCGCAGTGGAAACTGCGGCCCCTTTTGTATTTGCGCGAACCTGAGTCGATTCAGTGCGGCCGATCGTCGCGAGCCGCGACGATCAATGCCCGAACGATTCCTTCGGCGCGTCCGGCGACGCTTGCATGGCGTGCGGTTGCACGGCCTGTTTTACGAGCAACGCGGCGCAGGCCACGAGACCCGCGACGGCGATCGTCGCGAAGATGCCCGCAAACGAAAAGTGACGGCGCGCCAGTTCGGCGACCAGAAACGACCCGGCGATACCGCCGAAGCGCCCGATTCCCAGCATCCACGCGACGCCCGTGCCGCGGCCCTGGGTCGGATAAAACGCGGCGGCGAGCGCCGGCATCGACGATTGGGCCGTGTTCATCAGCACGCCTGCCGCGAATACCACCAGCACCAGCGCGCCCATATTGCCCACGGCCTGGCCGATGAGCCAGACGGACAGCGCGGTCAGCGCATAGCACGCGGCGATGATGCGGTTGGCGTTGAAGCGGTCCATCAGCACGCCGCACAGCACTGCGCCGATACCGCCGAGCGGGAACAGCGCCGCGATCAGCGTCGCGCGCGCGGCCGGCAAGCCGGCATCCTTGAGCAGCAGCGGCATCCAGTTGATCGACGCGTAGAAGATCACGAGGCCCATGAAATACGCAATCCACAGCATCAGCGAGCCGACCAGATAGCGGCCCGACAGCACCACGCCAATGCCCTTGCCGTCGGCGTGCGGCGCGGTTTCGGCCATGGTGAACGATTGCGCGGCCCGCGCGTCGGCGGAAATGCGCGCGAGCGCGGCGCGGATGCGCTCTGCGGGTTTGGCGTTCGCCACCATATAGCGCGCCGATTCCGGCATGAGCAGCGCGAGCGGAATCGCCAGGACGAGCGGCGTGACGCCGCCGAGCAGAAGCA
The DNA here is from genome assembly GCF_002917095.1 of Paraburkholderia eburnea. Taxonomy (GTDB): domain Bacteria; phylum Pseudomonadota; class Gammaproteobacteria; order Burkholderiales; family Burkholderiaceae; genus Paraburkholderia; species Paraburkholderia eburnea. The sequence goes on along the minus strand of NZ_PQGA01000040.1, from coordinate 9,507 downwards.
CGCTGCGCCAGCCGAAGTGCGGAATCATCCACGCCGCCAGGAACCCGCCGAACGCGGCGCCCAGCGGGAAGCCGCAGAACATCAGATTGATGATGGTGGCGCGGCGGCTGTCGGGACAGTATTCGCTCATCATCGTGACGGCGTTCGGCATGGCCGCGCCCAGACCCACACCGGTTGCGAAGCGCAGCCAGACCAGATGGTCGATGCTGTCGGCGAACGCCGAAGCGAAACAGGCCACGCCGAACACCACCACTGAGCCGAGCAGCATGGCGCGGCGGCCGAGCCGGTCGGAAAGCGGACCTGAAGCGAGCGCGCCGAAGGCGAGGCCGAACAGCGCGGCGCTGAGCACCGGTGCGAGCGCGGGCTTGGCGAGTCCCCACTCGCCGAGCAGCGAGGGCGCGATGAAGCCGATGGCCGCCGTATCGAAGCCGTCGAGCAGCACGATGGCGAAGCACATCAGAAAGATGAACCACTGAAACGGCGAAAACGGATGCTCGTTGATGAACGTCTGGACGTTGACGGCACTGCGGCTCATGAAAGGTGTCTCCAGGATTTTCTACGCGGTGCGGCGCTTGTTACGAACAAACAGCGCACACAAATTCGCTATACGAACTCTGGACGCCATCCTACCTGTCTGCGGCGCGGCGCGATATCGGGGAGATTCTTGAGTGCATCCGCGCGGGCGCGAGGCGCGTATCTTTAGCCAGGCAGGCCGCGCGACGGCGTGGCGAACCTGAGCCTTTGCACAGAAAGGAGATCGACGTGAAGAACCGGACGGTTTTTTCCGCGGCGCGCGTGGGTGCGCTCGCCTTGACGGTTGCGCTTGTGGCGGCTTTGCCCGCGCGCGGCGCGTTCGCCCAGCTTTCGCAGAACGACGATCTGCGCGCGCCGCAAAACAGTCTCGCGCTGATGCCCAACGCGCCGCTCGGCAGCGAATATCCGACGCACGGCAATCGGCAGGCGGGCGAGTTGCCGGTCGGGCCGACCGATCCGCGCGGCCAGTTGACCAATGGCTTGCCGAACAACGCCGAAGCGGGCGGCTACGGCGCGCCGCAGGCGGGTCTGCACCCGCCGCAGGGCATGTGAGGGCCGCCTGTGCCTGATTCAGATCGCGCTCAGATCCGTCCCGGCACCCAGCCCAGTTGGGCTTCGACGCTTTCGCCAGGCGCGAGCGCGGTGCCGCCCACGTCGAGCCGACCCGCCAGGCCACCCAACTGAAGATTGAGCCAGTCCGTCGTGTTGCTGACCGGTTCGGCGCAAAACCACGGCAGGCCCTGGGCGCTGTAGAGCACGAAGTAGTCGAGCGGCGCGCCCGCGCGTAGCGTGAGTCGGCGACCCTCGTGCGGCCATTCGATCAACGCCTCGCGGCGCCAGCCCGAGAAGTTGTTGTCGAGATCGAAATCGTCGACGATCAGCCCGCTTTCCAGCGCGTCGACGGCCGGATGCGCGCTGAGCGTGACCGGCAGGACCTCGGCGTCGATTTCCCACATCGCTCGCACGCGGGCGCTCAGGCGCGTACCGGGCGGCTTCGGATAGTAGGGATGATGGCCGAAGCCGAACGGCATGGTGCGCGAGCCCAGATTGCGCGCCCACAGCCGCACGGACAGCCCCGTTTCATCGAGCGTGATGTGCTGGCGCGCCTCATAGCTGAACGGCCAGCCTTCGCCGCCGCGCGCCGGCGCTTCGTGCACGAAGTACAGCGTGAGCGCATTCGCCTGTTGAGACTCGACGCGCCACGGCCGCCGCCAGGCGTGGCCGTGCAGCGCGTGGCGCAGTGCGCCCGTGCCGCTCGGCAGGTCGATCATCTCGCCTTCGAAGCGAAAGCGACCGTCGCGAATACGGTTGCAGTACGGCATCAGCGGGAAGCTCGCCATGCCGAGCGGGTCGCGTGCCTCGATCGCGGTGCGCGTCGCGGGGCGCAGCCAGTGCTGGGCAGTGCCTGCCTGACGCTCCTGGTCGTACCAGGCTGCGATCGAGCCGCCCACATGCGGCGCGATCAGTGCGTGCGAGCGGCCGTGCGTCAGCGTGACGAGCTGGCCATCGTCGAGTTCAGCGGCGTCGAAGGGCGGGGCGGATGAGGAGCGGGGCGTCGGGGCGGCGGTCAAAGGCGCAATCTCCGGATAGCTCAAATTATTACTAATAACGACTAATATAGACCGGAAAGCGCGTGCTGGAGTCGCCGCCATATGCCGACTTACGCCAATTGTTCGGCAAAAATATTAGTGCTACGCTTCGGTCCACCAGCGCCCGCCCGGGACCTGGCCGTTCCTCTGCCGCCGGGCCGCGCAAGCTCATAGTCATCCGATGAAAAAATCGACCCAGCGCCGCCCGACCATGACCGACATCGCGAAGGCCGCGGGCGTCTCGCAATCGACGGTTTCGCTCGTGCTCAACGGAGCGGTCGGCGCCAAGCTCTCCGAGGCCACTCGCGACAAAGTGCACGAGGTCGCGCAATCGCTTGGCTACCAGTTGCCCGTGCGTGCGGCCCAGCCGCCTGCGCCGGCAGGCGATCGCAACCTGATCGTCTATATCGCCGATGAAGTCTCCACCAGCCCGCATCCCGTCGTGAGCATCGACGGCGCGCGCGACGCCGCCTGGAACGCGGGCTGCGTGCTCGCGGTGTTTTCCACGCACGGTAACGCGCAGATGGAGCAGCGCGTGCTGCAGACGCTTGCCATGCCCAACGTGCTCGGCGTGATCTACGCGACCGTCTACACGCGCAAGGTCGCGGTGCCGCCCGCGCTCCTCAAGGTGCCTGCGGTGCTGCTCAACTGCTACGCGTCGGATCACGCGCTGTCGTCGGTCGTGCCGGCCGAAGTCGCGGGCGGCCACACGGCCACGGAATATCTGATCGAGGCGGGGCACCGGCGCATCGGCTTCATCAACGGCGAGACCTGGCAGGACGCGGCGAAGGATCGCCTCAAAGGCTATCGCCAGGCGCTGGCGACGTCCGATCTGCTGTACGACCCGCGCCTCGTGCGTGACGGCGACTGGAGCCCGGACAAGGGCTTCGAGCTGACGCTGTCGCTGATGCGCGAACCGAATCCGCCCACGGCGATCTTCTGCGCCAACGACCTGATGGCGATCGGCGCGATCGAGGCGCTCAAGCAGCTTGGCCTGCGCGTGCCGGAGGAGGTTTCGGTGATCGGCTACGACGACCAGGAAATCGCCCGCCACACCCATCCGCCGCTCACCACGGTGGTGCTGCCGAACTACGAACTGGGCCGCTGGGCCGTCGATACGCTGTTGCAGGAAGAACAGAACCGCGGCGCCGGCGCGCCGGTGCGCCACCGCGCCGTGAAGCTCGACGGGCCGCTGATCGAGCGCGCTTCGGTCTGCGCGCCGAGTTCCGTCGCCCCCGTGAATACCCTCATTAATATCTCTTAATTATGGCTGGTAATATTAGTTGAAGCAGTGCAGATTCAATGCTTGTTGCAGTGCGGGTAATAAACGAGGCGGATTTGTGCATCGCACGCTGATGCGCGGTATGCAAGGCGCCCGGTAAGAAAGACAAGACAGGAAAGACAACAAAGCCGCGGCAGGGCGCAGCCCGTACCGCCAACGTCATTCACCGCTTTGCATGGGGTCGCGCAACACGCCTGGGAACGCCCTGGGCATCGAGCGCGACCGACAGGAGACAGCCATGCGTCGTCAACGAATCCAGTCCGCTCTCATTGCCGCCGGTCTGTGCGCGGCGCTCGCCGCCGCCGTATCGGGCAGCGCCTACGCGCAGTCCGATTCCGGTGCGCAGAAAGTCCAGTCGAATTCCAGCGAAACCTGTACCAATCCCAAGCCCGGCGGCAAAAAGCTGAGCGACATGGTGGTGGGCTTCTCGCAATCCGAGAACGAACAGAATCCGTTCCGCGCGACCGAGACGGCTTCGGTGCGCGAAGCGGCCAAGGCGGCCGGCGTCAAGCGCCTGCTGTATACGAATGCGAACGCCAACCAGGCCAAGCAGGTCGCCGACATCGAAAGCATGATCAATCAGGGCGCGGAGGCGCTCATCATCGCGCCGAACGATTCCACCGGCCTGCAACCCGCTTTCGCGCAGGCGCGCGCCAAGGGCATTCCGGTCGTGACGATCGACCGTCTGACGGCTGGCACGTTCTGCCAGGACTACATTACCTTCCTCGGCTCGGACTTCTACAAGCAGGGCGAGCGCGCGGCCAAGGCGCTTGCGGACGCGACCGGCGGCAAGGCCGTGATCGCCGAAATCCAGGGCGGCTACGGCAACACCGTCGAAAGCCAGCGCACCGATGGCTTCGCGGCCGGCCTCAAGGCTTACCCGAACATGAAGATCGCCGCCGCGCAGACGGCCAACTGGTCCACTACCGAGGCGCAGAAGGTGATGGAGCAGATCCTGCTCGCGCACCCGGACGTCGACGCCGTCTACACGCACGCCGACACCATGACGGTCGGCGCGATCACCGCGCTGCGCCAGGCGGGCAAGCTCAAGGGCGTGAAGATCGTGTCGATCGACGGCACCAAGGAAATCGTCACCGATATCGACCAGGGCATCGTGGCCGCCGACGTCGAGACGAATCCGCGCTTCGGCCCGCTCGCGTTCAAGTCGCTCGAAGACTGGATCGCGGGCAAGCCGGTGCCGCAGAAGCAGATCATGGACGACGCGCTGTTCGACAAGACGAACGCGAAGTCGTCGCTGGCGGCGGGCAAGGTCTACTGAGCGACAGCCATGGCAATAGTCACAGCGAGGCGATGACGATGAGCGCAGCGGGCGACGCATCCTTTTCCAACGCCGAACCGCGCGTCGTGCTTCAGACGCGCGGCGTGTCGAAAACCTTCGGCGTGGTGCGCGCGCTGCGCGATGTTTCGCTCACGTTGCGCGCGGGCGAGGTGCATGGCCTCGTCGGCGAAAACGGGGCGGGCAAATCGACGCTCATCAAGGTGCTCACGGGCTTTCATCAGCCCGATGTCGGCGCGCTGACGCTCGACGGCGCGAATGTGTCCTTCGATAGTCCGCGCGCCGCGCAAAGCGCGGGCGTGTGCGCCGTGTATCAGGAGATCAACCTGATTCCCGAACGCAGCGTCGCCGACAACATTTTTCTTTGTCACGAGCCAAAACGATTCGGCATTCTGACGGATCGCAGGCGCATGCTCGATGACGCCGCCGGGATCGTCCAGCGTTACCGGCTGGCCGTCGATCCGGCCGCGAAGCTGGGCACGCTGGGACTCGGCGCGCAGCAGATGGTGGCGATTGCGCGCGGCGTGTCGTTGGGCGCGCGCGTGCTGATTCTCGACGAACCGACCTCGGCGCTCAGCGGCGCGGAAGTGGATGTGTTGTTCGACGTGGTGGACCGGCTGCGCGCGGAGGGTATCGCGCTGCTGTTCGTGAGCCATCGGCTTTCCGAGTGCTATCGGCTGTGCGACCGCTTCACGGTGATGCGCGATGGCGCTGTGGTGCGCACGGGCACGCCCGACGAACTGCCGCGCGCCGCGCTGATCGCCGCGATGCTCGGACGCGAAAGTGCCGGCGAGCACGCATGGACCGACCGCTCGGGCCGCGCCGACGCCAACGCCGATACGACGCCCGCGCTGCAGGTCGACGGCCTGCAATGGGGCAACCGCGTGCGCGACGTGTCGCTGCGCGTGGCGCGGCGTGAGATCGTGGGACTCGCCGGGCTGCTTGGCTCGGGGCGCACGGAAACCTTCAAGACGATTTTCGGCGCGCAGAAGGCCGACGCCGGCGACGTAAAGCTCGACGGTCAGCCGCTCACACATGCGACACCCGCGCGCTCGATTGGCCGCGGTCTCGCTTTTCTGTCCGAAGACCGGCGCGCCGAGGGCATTTTTCCGCGTTTGTCGGTGCGCGAAAACATCGTCGCGAGTCTGTTGCCGCGCATTTCGCGCTTCGGTTTCATCTCGCGCGCGAAGGAAGCCCAGGTGGTGCGCGAGGCGATCGCGCGCCTGGGCATCAAGACGGCGGGGCCGGGCGCGTTGATCACCACGCTCTCGGGTGGTAATCAGCAGAAGGCGTTGATCGCGCGCTGCCTGTCCACCCGGCCCGGCGTGCTGCTGCTCGACGATCCGACGCGCGGCATCGATGTCGGCGCGAAGGAAGAGGTGCATCGCGTGGTGCAGCAGCTCGCGCAGGAGGGCCTGGCGGTGGTGGTGACGTCCTCGGAAATGGAGGAACTGCTCGCGCTGACCGACCGGCTCGTGATGCTCAACGAAGGCGCGACGCAGGGCGGCATGCCCACAGCCGGCGCTCATCCCGACGACGTGCTCGCCGTGCTGGCGGGGCAAGGACCACACGCTGATGGCCACGAAGCTTGAATCGAACGAGGAACGTTTGAGTCCCTCGAATTTTCCCGCGCCGAACAGGCCGCCCGTACCGCCCGCGCCATCCGCATCGCGCGGTCGTGCGGTCTGGCTCACGGTGCTGCGCGAGAACAGCGTCTATTTCGCGCTGGCTGCGCTCGTGCTGTTCAATCTCGCGATCACGCCGGGTTTCTCGAATCCCTTTGCGGCGCGCAGTCTGCTGTTCGAAGCCGCGCCGATCGTGCTGATCGCGCTCGGCCAGAATCTGGCGATCGCCACGCGCGGCATCGATCTATCGGTCGGCTCGGTGATGGCGCTCGCGAGCGCGTCGATCGCTGTGTTCCTGCCTTATGGCGTGGGCACGGCGCTGGTGGGCGCCGTCGCGGTGGGCGCGGTGGCCGGTTTGTGCAACGGCGCGCTGGTCGCGCTGCTCGCCATCGATCCGCTGATTTCGGGGCTGGCGCTGCTGGTGGCGGCGCGCGGTCTCGCGCAGGCGCTGCTGGGCGGCTCGCGCGTGAATCTTCCTGACGCGCCGGCCTTCGATCTGCTTGGCGCGGGTGCGCTCGGGCCGGTCCCCATCGTCATGCTGATCGCGCTGGCGCTCGCGGCGGTGGTGGCTTTCGTGGTGCGCCGCACGACCTTCGGGCGCTATACGATCCTCGTGGGCGCGAGCCGCAGCGCTGCGTTCCTCGCCGGCATTCCGGTGCGCCGCACGCTTTTCCTTGTTTATGCGGTGAGCGGCACGCTGGCCGGGCTGGCGGGGCTGTTCGCCTCGTCGCGGCTCGGCGCGGCGGATCCGAACTACGTGGGCGTGAACTTCGAACTCGACGCGATCGCGGCCTCGGTGATCGGCGGCACGCCGCTTTCGGGCGGGCGCATTTCGATCGTCGGCGCGGTGTTCGGGGTGCTGCTGCTCCAGGTGCTCGACGCGAGCTTCATCATGAACAACATCAGCTTTACGTATGCGCAGATCCTGAAGGCGGTGTTCATCGTCGTCGCGCTCTATCTGCAACGCTCGGGAGGCTGACGACATGGCGAACGATGCAATGCACGCTTCCTCCCCGTCTTCCGCCGCGCCGCGCGCGAGCCGCCGGGCGCAGATCATCGCGCTCGTGCAGTCGCGCGGCGCGATCGGGATGCTCGTGGTGGTCGCGCTGATCGCGGGTTTCGTGTTCCCCGATTTCCTGCGCCCGGCCAATCTCGCCGATATCGTGTCGAACAGCGCCTTCCTCGGGCTCGTCGCTGTGGGGCAGAGCCTGGTGATCATCCTCGGCGGCTTCGATCTCTCGGTCGGCTCGATGGTGGGACTGGGCACCGTGCTCTCCGCGTATGCCGCGCCGTATGGATGGGGCGCGGCGATGCTGGCGCCTGTCGCGGCGGGGTTCGTCATCGGCGTCGTCAACGGGCTGTTGATCGCGCGGGCGCGCATGGCGCCGTTCATCGTGACGCTCGCTGCGCTGCTCGGGCTCAAGGGTTTCGCGCTCGTGCTCGCCAGTCAGGATCTGTTGATCGCCAATCCTGGGTTCTTTGCGCATATTGCCAATGGCGCGCTGTTCGGCGTCAACAACCTGATCTGGGTGCTGGCGGTGGTCTATGCGCTCGGTGCGCTGCTGCTCAATCACACGCGCTTTGGCGCGGCGATCTTCGCGATTGGCGGCAATGAGGAAGCGGCGCGTATGCTCGGCGTGCGTGTGGAGCGCGTGAAGGTGCTGGCTTATGGCTTGTCGGGTGCGCTTGCCGGATTGTCGGGGGCGTTGCTCGCCTCGCATCTGGATTCGGGGCTTGCGGCGGCGGGGACGGGTTACGAACTTCAGTCGATCGCTGCTGCGGTGATCGGCGGGGTGCTACTGACGGGGGGCGTCGGCACGATGGCGGGGCCGCTGGCCGGCGTGCTGCTGCTGGGCGTGATCGACAACGTCATCAATCAGGTTGGGACGCTCAGCCCTTACTATCAGAATCTCGCGAGCGGCGCGTTTCTGCTCGCCGCCGTGATCGTACAGACGGTGCTGACCGGTCGGCGACACGGCGCCGCGCGCGCAGCGGGCGGCGGCCGCAAGGGCGCGTCGCCGCGTGGTGCGGCGCGGACGTGACGGCGATGGCAGTGGTCGTCGCCTACTGTTTCGAGACGGTCAGTGTGACTCGGGTCGCGCCGTTGGTTTGCGCAGTGATCTCGGTGCGGCTGCCGCGCTCTCCTAGATAGAAGTGTTGCCGGCCCGGCGCGTTGCCGTCGTGCGTGGCGTTTGGCAGGCACGAGGCGATATCGGCGCCTACGCCTTCCAGGGCGTCCGTGCCTGATCCGGTGTCGGCGTTGCGTGTGCTCCACGTGCATTGATAGGTGCCGCGTGCGATGGCGCATTGGGCGTCGTCGCTATAAGGCTGGGCGACGGCGCGGCCATCCTCGGGGCTCAGTGAGGCGAAATGCTGCGGTGCGGCCGCGACGATGCGCTTGAGCGCAGCACAGGGACTGGCGCTGTCGTCGGCGTGGGAGGCGGGTGGCGCAAGAAGTATGAGCGCGATGGCTGTGGCCATGGCGCTTCGGGTGATATCGAGTGGCATGTTGGAATCGCTGCGTGCGTGGCAGCGCCTCTTGTGGTGGTGTCCGGTAGCTGCAAACGTCGTGCCGGGAACGACGCTTGCATTGTGGCGACCAGAACAATCACCACGAGGATCGCGTTATGCCTGGAAAAATCCGATACCCGATGCGCGTGGGCGCAATGCTGGCGGCGACGCTTACGCTAGCTGCGGCGGCGTTGCCGGTCTATGCCGCGTCACAGGATGACGAGGATCACGCCTGTCGCGGCGACGCTTTTCACTTCTGTGCGAGCGAGATTCCGAACAAAGAGAAAATCACGACATGCATGAAGCAGCACTACGCGGAGCTGTCGCCGCCGTGCAAGGCAATGTTCAAGAAGCCACCGAAGGGCGGGGCGAAAAGCTGATCGAGATAAAGGTTGGCCGATGGTAGAGGCGCGACGGCGGTTGCGCCTTTTTATTTTGGCTGGCGGCGAATTTGTGCTTGCGCATCGGATGCAGGGCGCGCTAAGATTCGCCCCCTTCGCTGCCTGCGGTACTGACAGCGAAGCCTGCCGGGAGAAACGGCGGGTCGTTCGGGTGGCATCTTTCAAGCAGTAGTCTGAAAAAAGATGTTGACGAAACGAAAAAGAGCCTTCATAATCTCGTTTCTCTGCTGCAGACGCAGCGACGCAGAAGCCGCCGGATGGTTGGAAT
>NZ_PQGA01000039.1 GCF_002917095.1 Paraburkholderia eburnea | reverse complement strand
GGAGCCCTTGTAGCGTGTTAGATGGTATGGACGCCTCCCCCGGTAAAGGGTCAGCGAAAACCTGGTAACAGAGAGCACTTGCAACTGGCTGTCCAGTGGTACGTCGAACCTGACCGTAAGTGCCTCACACGCTCTAAACGAGTTCCAGCATTCAGACGGGTTAGCCCGCCTCGGTTGCGCCGGATAGATGACTTGCAACGATGTCCCGGATCTTATCCGCGCTCACGGCCTGGCTGTAAAGAAACCCTTGCGCCTGTATGCAGCCGTTTCGAAGGAGGAAATCCCGCTGGCTGTTTGTCTCGACGCCTTCGGCGATGAGTTCGAAATTGAGCGCCTGCGCCAGAGCAATGATGGCGCGTGTGATCGTTTCTGTCTCCGCATCCAGGCCAACCTCGCGCACGAATTCCCGATCAATCTTGAGGCGATCTGCGCGGAAGCGTTTCAGATATCCGAGGCTGGAATATCCCGTACCGAAATCGTCAATCGCGATGCGCACGCCCATCTCGCGTAGTCCGGCCAACTTCCTCGATGCGAGATCGGGATGACGCATGAGCGCGCCCTCGGTCACTTCGAGTTCGAGCAGTTCGGGCAAAAGACCTGAATCGTGCAGCGCGCTGCGGACCTGTCCGATCAGATCGCCATGTTCGAATTGCAGTGGAGAGACGTTGACCGACACGCGAAGCGCACGCGCATCGTTGGCATTCCAGCGCGCGGCCTCCTTGCATGCCTCGCGCAGCACCCATTCACCAATGCCGCGAATCAATCCGGTTTCCTCCGCGATGGGGATGAATAACGCGGGCGAGACGCTACCCAGTTGGGCATCGGTCCATCGCAGGAGCGCTTCCGCACCAATCATCGCTCCAGAGCGCATATCGAATTGAGGTTGATAGAGCACCTTCAATGTCCCGTTTCTGAGCGCCTGGCGCAGGCGCGTCGAAATGCGCAGGCGAGCAATGGCGGCTTTGCTCAATTCAGGACGATAGAACTGGTACTGGTTGCGGCCGTTCTGCTTCGACAGATACATGGCGGCGTCGGCATTGCGTACCAGCGTGTCGGTGTCGTCGCCGTCGGAAGGATGAATACTGATGCCGATGCTGGCTTCGATGAAAAGCTCGTGACCCGATACATGAGCCGGTTCCGTCATGGCAAGGAGCAGTGAATCGAGCAGCGGTGTCAGCACTGAGTCTGCGCCACCGGTGACGATCATGAACTCGTCGCCACCATAACGCGCCACGGTGCCGCGCTCACCGACGACGCGTTCGATCCTCTTGGCGATATGAGTCAGCAGCGCATCGCCAACGCGATGGCCGAGCGAGTCGTTAACCTCCTTGAAATTGTCGAGATCGAGGAAAATCACGGCAAGCGCCGCGCCGCTGCGCTTCGCCTGCTCGAGCATCCGGGTGAGGCTCTCGTCGAAATGCTTGCGGTTCGACAGCCCGGTGAGGGCGTCGTATTCAGCCCGATGCCGGAGTTCGGCCTGGGCAGCCAGTTGTGCCGTAACGTCTTCCATCACGCAGAGCGTTGCGCTATGACCGTCAAAATCCGTTTGTAGCTGGAATACATTCATCGAGCGAAATTCGCCGCTTTTGGTCCGGTGCTCCCAGATGGCCGTGCCGTTCTCGCGCGCGCCCCCATGCGGCAGCGACTTGCCATGCAACGCCGTTTCATCCTGCCGCAAATCGGCAAGCCTCAATTCAAGCATTTCATCTGCGCGATAGCCAAAGACTCTGGCCGCCACATCGTTGACTGCCACAAGACGTGTGGACACATCATCGACAATCCAGACTGGCAACGGGTTCAGTTCGAAGAGACGCTGATATTTCTCGCGGGCGATATCCGCCGTATAAAGCGCTTCGCGCAAGGATTTCGTGATGTGTGCGTTGCGGCGGAGAAAAGCCAGCAGCAGACACGCCGCGGCAAGTCCCGATCCGAGCAGAAGTGCTGCAGTGGTCTGTGAGTCACGGGACGCCTTGGTAACCGACTGATCGAGATGGGCGTCTTCGTCCACGCGAATCTCGCCAATCTTCTGCATGGTCTGGAAAAAACGCGCATCAAGTTCGCCAAGCAGCGGTGTCGCGACAGTCACGCTGCCAGGCTCAAGCATGGCGCGCATCGCCAGTTCGTTGCTCATGCGCCCCAGATGGCGAATCATGTCCTTCAACTCGTCGAGCAGCGCGAGACAGCGCTCGCGGCCCTCGCAGGTTTGTTGCGCGGCGCTCGCGTTGTCGATGAGTAGTGGAAGCGGGTAGATGTAGGCTGCGCGGCGATAAAAGGGCCGCGTTCCGATGACGGTGTAAAGCTGCTCATGCTCATCGAGCAACGTGTTCTGCAACTCGTCCAGGTCACGCTTGACCGATTCAACGGCATGCTGCTGCTCGAGCGCGCGCCGTTGCTCGCGCGACTGGTGGAGCGCGATAGCGGTATTCAAGGCAATGGCCGAGAGAATGGCGACAAGCGCGAGCGGCGTGACCATTCGCGCCTTGAGCACGCGCAGCAACTCGCCGACCGTCGCGCGTGAAGTCGTCGGCTGTCCCGCTTCTCGTGAATGCTTGTTCTGGCCCTCGATCGCCATATGCTTTGTGCTCATACCGTCAACACCATTGGCATATCGACAAAGATCTGGACAACTTGAGGGTAGGGACTTTCCAGATCGTTACGTGATACGTTTAAGTAAGGAAGATGAAATCAATATCGTTGTCTACGTCCACGCGTCCAGCCGGCCACGCCATAATCTCCGGAGGTGAAGTGTCTTGTGTGTGTCATCGTATAAACCGCTACATGTGCTAGCGTGAGTACAAAGAGCCAACAGAACATTTCAGCCGACCACCAGAAGGATGCTCATGGAATTCAACAATGGCGCTGCACTTGAAGCTCTTAGACTTGCCTTGTATCGACAGATACCGTGGCACAAGCGGCCGGCCATTTTCACGTCGCTGCGCACACTCGGCCTGATCCAGGTCATTGATCAGAAACCGCCCCCCAGTACGAAGTATCTGCCGCCATTGCAGATTGCAATCGTGACCGATAAAGGACAGAAGGAAATCCAGCGTATCGAGGCGTCGATGCATCTTGGCGGATGGCTGAACGACGATTACTTCGCCACGTTCCTTGAAGAGGTTGCGTTTGCCTGAAGGCAACCTCGGAGCCGGTTTGCGGGGCGGGTGAACTGGTAAAGCGGTCAATATCAGAAGAAGTCTTTGCGCAGTTGCACGCCAAAGTAGCGGGATGCATCGCGGGGCACAGCAATCGCAACATAGCCGGTGCCGTTCGCCATCGCCTCGACATAAGACTTGTTGAGCAGGTTCTTGCCGATGAGTGCGACGCGCCAGCCGCTATCGAAGTTGAGCGCGACGCTTGCATTCAGGATGCCGTATGCGCCCTGTTCGGTGGTCGTGGTCGCTGGCAGCGAGAACTGCTCGCGCGCCTGCCAGAAGTAGTTCGCATACAGTTCCAGTTCCGGTCCCAGAGGCAACGGATGGCGATAGTCGGCCGAGATGTTGGTCCTGAAGGTCGGTGCGAATGGCAGACGTGTGCCGTTGACATTGCAACTGGCCTGCGCACCCACGGGGCACGCGAACTGTTCGACGCGTGCATCCGAAAGGGCGAGCCCACCCTTCAGCGTGAGTCCCGTCACCGGGCGTGCCCCCACATCGAGTTCGATGCCCTTGGTCGCGACGGAGCCGGCGTTGATCAGACGCGTCACGACCTGGCCTGCCACCGTGTCGAAGAAGTTTGCCTGATAGTTTGTGTAGTGGGCGTCGTAGAGTGCCAGATTGGCGGTCCAGCGGTGATCCGGCGTCTGCGTTTTCAGGCCGATTTCATACGAGTTCGACCCTTCCGGCTTCAACGCCGTGGTGTCGCGCTGCTGCATGTTGAAGAACGTGTTGATGGCCGGGCCTTTGTATCCATGCGAGTACATAGCGTAGACCATGACATTGCTGGCCAGATCGAACTGCAGCCCCAGGCGGCCGGAAATGCCGTTTGCGTCGGTGAAGCCCGATGAGGCAAAGGACGGGTTGACGCCGGGCACCGCCACGGCGGAGGTGGACGTCCGGTTGAAATCGTAACCCACCTGATCGTGCGTGACCCGGACGCCGGCGATGAGGCGCAAGCGCGGCGTGATGTGGAACGTGCCTTCGCCGTAAGCCGCGATGCTGTTGGTCAGCGTATTGAACACCGCGTCGCCCGTCGTGGGGACGATCGTGGAGGCGCCGGCCGCGCATGGCGTGAGGCCCGGCGCGACGCCTGGCAGCGTGGAATTCAGGCAACTGTACTCGGCGCGGTTGTAGTTTTCGTTGTCCTGCGTGTGCTGCACGTAGAGACCGGCGACATAGTCGAAGAAGCCGCCCTTCGGCGAAGTCAGCCGCAGTTCCTGAGAAAGCTGGGTGAAGCCCACATAGCCACGATCGTTTTCGGCGGGGATCGCCGTGTAGAGCGTCGGCACGAACGCTTCGTCCGTGTACTGCGTGTTGAGCCACTGGCGATAGGCGGAGATCGACGTCAACGTATATCCGTGGCCGAGGTTCCAGTCGACCTGTGCGGAGAGTCCCCAGTTGGTGTCGAGTTCCGCAGGACCGTAGGGGTAGTTGACGGTGCGGTTGCCCATGCCCGGCACTACGGGCGAAAGCGCGACGCCGAACAGGGGATTCGTTGCCTCGCCGATCACGCCGCTCGCAAACGAATCGTGGGCATGCATATAGTCGGCGATGAAGGTTGCCTTGATGTCCTGGTTGGGTGTCAGGACGAATTTCGCGCGAAAGCCCTTGTGGTTGTAGCCGTTGATTTCCTCGCCGGTGTGGATGTTCGTCACGTTGCCGTCGTAGCGCCCGTAAAGCGCGCTGAACGAACCGGTCAGCAAACCGGGAATGAGGGTGGTGGCCACGCCCGCGCTGACGCGCTGCTCGCCGCCCTGGTAGATCTGCGTGTCAACGTAGCCCGTGGTCGTTTTCGAGGGGTCGTTCGTGACGACGTTGATGACCCCCGCCGTTGAGTTCTTGCCGAACAGTGTGCCTTGAGCGCCGCGCAGAATTTCGACGTGGTCGACATTGAGCAGGTCGAGTGTCGCCTGACCCGGCCGTGCATAGACGACGCCGTCGATCACGGTCGATACTGAAGGCTCTACGCCAGGTGAGGTCGAGTTGGTTCCGATGCCTCGTATCGTCAGCGTTTCGTCCTTGCTCGACAGGGAGGGTTTGAACGTGAGTTCCGGAACCTGCGTGATGAGCGATTGGACGTTATTGGAGTTCGAGCGCGCCATGTCGGCGCCCGTGACCACACTGACGGCGACGGGGACTTTCTGAACCGGTTCGCTGCGCCGCGTCGCAGTGACGGTGACGGTGTCGAGTATCTTCACGCCCGCCGTGCTGTCCGCATTGGTCTCGGCGTGGGCAAGCGTCGCCGCGGCATACAGCGCGGCGGCGGCAATCGACTTCGATGACGCGGCCAGCCTGAGGATTTCCCCGTCCCATTTGATTTGCATTACTAAATTATTCATATGTTATCCAGGCTGTTCGTTGACAGCGTATTAGTGTGCGATGAGGCGGGTATCGTTGATCAGACGCCGTTCTGCAAGGCCGTCGCGAGGCGCGCCGGCTTGCGCAGGCCCAGATGGTCCCGCAAGGTCGTACCGGTATAGCGTGTGCGAAAGAGGCCGCGTTGCTGCAGTTTCGGCACGACAAGCTCGCAGAAGCGCGTAAGTCCGTCCGGCAGGTCGGCGGGCATCACGTTGAAGCCGTCGGCGGCGCCCGATTCGAACCATTGCTGCATGGCGTCGGCCACCCGCTCCGCGGAGCCGACCACCATGTGATGCCCACGCCCCGCCGCAATGCGCAGATAAAGCTGGCGAATGGTCAAGCGCTCGGCGCCGGCAAGCGATGTGAGGAGTACCTGGCGGCTGCGCTGCCCGCTGTCAGTGACCGGCAGGTCAGGCAGCGGTCCATCGAGCGGATAGCGCGAGAGATCGAAATTGCCGAGCATGCGCGAAAGCATGGCGAGGCCTGCCACCGGGTCCACGAGCGACTGCAGTTCTTCAAAGCGCTCCTGCGCTTCCGAATCGGTACGGGCCACGATCACGGAAATGCCGGGCATGATCTTCAACTGGTCCGGGTCCCGTCCCGCAACCACCGCGCGCGCTTTCATGTCGCTATAGAACGTTTGTGCCGACGCCAGTTCCGTGTGGGCGGTGAAGACCACGTCGGCGGTCCGGGCAGCCAGCGTGCGTCCCGCTTCGGACGAACCGGCCTGAACGACCACGGGCCGGCCCTGAGGCGAGCGCGGAACGTTGAGCGGACCCGCCACGCTGAAATGCTTGCCGCGATGGTGGAGCACCGAGAGGGTGGCAGCGTCGTAGTAGACGCCGCTTGCCTTGTCGCGAACGAAGCTCGATTCGTCCCAGCTGTCCCACAGTCCCGCCACGACACGGTAGAACTCGTGCGCACGGTCGTAGCGCTGCGCGTGGCCCATGTGCTCGGCCCGCCCGAAGTTTTGCGCTTCGGCCGCATTGTCGGAGGTCACGAGGTTCCATCCGGCCCGGCCGCCGCTCAGCACATCGAGCGATCCGAACTTGCGGGCCACGTGGTACGGCTCGTTGTAGGTGGTCGTGACCGTGGCGACGAGACCGATGCGCTCCGTGAGCGCCGCGAGCGCAGGCAACAGGATCATCGGGTCGAGCCGGTCGGAGCGCGGTGCGCGGTCGGCGCCCGGCGCGACATTCGCAGCGACGTTGTCGGCGAGGAAAACGGCGTCGAAGCATGCGCGCTCGGCGGTTTGCGCCAATGTCGTGTAGGCTCGCAGGTCCGTGCCGGCATCGGCCTGCACGGAAGGGAGGCGCCAGGCGGCCACATGGTGGCCTGTCTCCATGAGAAAGGCGCCGAGATGCATTTGACGCGTGCTTGCGGTCATCTTGTTGTAGGCCCTGTCGTGTGTTTGAACCCCGCGCTGGACTCATCGCTGGACACGATGATTGGGTAGCGCTAACATCGGCCGCATGTTGCGGGAGTGCGGAATTCAAGTCAAACAATGAAAACAGCGGAACATATGTCGGATGAGACTAAGGGGGCTGCGGCTTCCGGTGGCGCCGATGCCCGACGCCGGCGCAATACGGGTCGCATTACCTTGCGCGATGTTGCCGCCCATCTCGGCATTTCCCAGATCAGCGTGTCGCGCTACTTCCAGGAGCCGCAGCGCCTCTCGGAGGAGTTGCGCGAGCGCATTGCCGGAGCCGTGGCTGAGCTGGGCTATGTGCCGAATCTGGTGGCGGGGGGGCTTGCTTCGGCGCGCAGCCGCGTGGTCGGCATGGTGCTGCCCAATATCTCCGGGCCCATTTTTGCCGACACCATTCAGAGTTTCAGCGATGCGCTCACGGCGCGCGGCTACCAATTGCTGCTCGCTTCGAGCTACTTCTCCGCGACGCTCGAAGAGAACGCGGTGCGAGCCTTCCTCGGCTGGTCGCCCGCGGCGCTGGTGCTGACTTCCCATCATCATTCCGCTGCAACGGAAAAAATGATCGAAGGCGCCAACGTGCCGGTGATCGAGACGTGGGACTTCCAGCCCAAACGCGCGCCCATCCAGATTGGTTTTTCGCATGTGAAGGTTGGCCGGCTCGCAGCCCGGCATCTGGTGGACATGGGTTACCGGCGAATCGCTTTCGTGCAGAACAGCCTCGCGGGCGACATCAGCGCGCTCGACCGGCGCGACGGCTATATCGAAGTGATGCGCGAATCGGGCCGCAGGCCGTGGACCTTCGTGCCCACCGAACCGCAGCCTCTGCGGGCGGGCCGACAGGCGCTGGAAGCGCTCGTCAGGCGCCGCGAACCGGCCGACGCGATCATCTTCGCCAACGACAACCTCGCCTCGGGTGCGCTGCTGGCGGCGCGCGGCGCGGGCGTGAGCGTGCCGGACCAATGCGCGATCGTCGGTTTCGGCGACTATGCCTTTTCGGAAATGCTGAGTCCGGGTCTCACGACCATTCGGCCTCCGGCACGGGCGATCGGCGAACTCGCGGCCGAAACGATCTTCGGTCTGGTCGAACGCGATCGCGACGACCCCGCCGACGGGGCACCCGCCGCGCCCGAAGAACTGTTTTGCGAACTCATTCAGCGAGAAAGCACGCACGAGGTGCGCTAGCTTTCGCCCCGGTTCGCTTAGTCGAATCCTGCATATGGTCTGCGCGATTCCTCGTTTGACCGCGAGGCAGGCTTGCTCCACACTGGTGAGATGTTAGCGCTACCCAATACGCGCTGCCGGGAGACTTCCGGTAGTTTCGACGCAGCGTTACGGCTCACGAATGAGGATGTCAAGCATGAACGGTCCCGATCTGCGGACAGCCGGCATTGCGCACCCCGGCGCACTCGATGGCTGGCTGTTTGGCCGCCGCCGTACCCTGAGGGTATTCAGTCTATTTGCACTACTGATGATTTTCGATTTTGCGGATCGCATGCTGATTGCGGCGTTGCTGCCCGCCATTCGTCTTGACTGGCACATTACCGACGCGCAGGCGGGGCTGCTCAATTCCGCGCTGACGTTCGGCATGATCGTGTTTGCGTTCCCGGTGGCGCTCGCCATCGACCGCTGGAGTCGCGTGAAGACTGCCGCGTTGATGGGAGGCGTCTGGAGCGTGGCTGGTGCGCTTGGCGGCGTGGCCGCAAGCTTCGGGCCGTTGCTCGTGGCGCGGGCCGTGGTTGGGATCGGCGAGGCAGGCTATGCGCCCGCTGCCTATTCGTGGATCGCCGCCGCGTTTCCGCGCCGCCACCTCCAGCTAGGGCTGGGACTCTTCAGTGCAGGGGCGCCAGTGGGCATGGCGCTCGGCGTGGCTGGCGCCGGCTATATCGCGCAGCATTATGGATGGCGTCATGCGTTCGGTGTCGTCGCGCTGCCGGGGCTGCTCGTGGCCGCGTTGCTGTACTTCGGCGCCGACTATCGCAGCGGCGATCTCCTCGTCGGTGCCGCCCGCGCCGATCGCCGCGACAGGGAAGGGCCGATTCGCGTCAGCGCTTCTCTCTCATCGCGCTGGCGCATCCTCGGTGTGCCCTCGCTGCTGTTCTCGTTCTTCATGTCCGGCATGACCATGATGCAAAGCGTGCCGGTGTTTTACTTCCTCCCGACCTGGCTCAACCGCGTCCATCATTTTCCGCTGCAGAAAGCTTCGCTACTGACGAGCGTGTTGATGCTGCTGCCGGTTGTTGGGACGCCGCTGGGCGGGTGGATTATGGACCGCGTCACGCAGCGCTATCGGCGGGCCAAGCTCGTCTACGTTGCTGTGGCCGCCGCGTTTTGCTCCGTGCTCAATCTGTCGATCTTTCATTTCGTCGGCGGTTGGCAAATGCAGTATGGTTTGCTGGCTATCTCGATCCTCGTGGGCTCGACCGCCGTAACCGCGCCGATGAGCATGACGCAGGAACTCGTGCATCCACGCGGGCGCGCATTTTCGGCGACGTGCGGTGTGATTGCCAGTGCCGCGCTCGGTTCCATGCCGGGGCCCTGGATCACGGGTTTGTTGTCTGACCGTTTCGGGCTGGGCCTTGCCTTGACGGTAGTGACATTCGTCAGCGGCGTACTGATGGTTTGCGCCGCCTTGCTCGCGCTGCGTTTCTATCTGCGCGACCTGGGCAAAACCGCGAGCGCTCACGGCCACACCCTCGCACCCGCCGCGACATGACCGCTCCCGCAACCAGGATGAACGAATCGATGAAAGAATGGACCGCCGCAGACATGCCGGCGCAAACCGGCAAGCTTGCCGTCGTGACCGGCGCGACGGGCGGCCTGGGCTATGAAATTGCGCTGGCACTCGCGAAGGCCGGCGCCGATGTGATCGTGGCCGCGCGCAATGCAGCGAGAGGCGATCGGGCAATACGCAACATCCGGGCAATCTGTCCCGACGCGCGGGTGCATTTCGAGTTGCTCGATCTCGCGAGCCTCGAATCGATCGAGCAGTTCGCCGCGCGCACGGTGACAAGCGGGCGCCAGCTCGACCTGCTCGTCAATAATGCCGGTGTCATGGCGTTGCCGGATCGGCACCTGAGTGCAGACGGCTATGAATTGCAGTTTGCGACCAATCATCTCGGACACTTCGCCCTGACTGCGCGATTGCTGCCGCTGCTGAAGGGGGCGCATCGCGCGTGCGTGGTGACCTTGAGCAGTCTCGCTCACCGGCAGGGCCGCATCGACGTCGACGACTTGCAGGCAAGCCGTTCTTACCAACCGTGGAAGGCCTATGCGCAGTCGAAACTTGCCAATCTGCTCTTTTCGCTGGAGCTGCAACGGCGCAGCGAGGCGAACGGTTGGGGGCTCGTCAGCATCGGCGCTCACCCGGGCTCATCGCGGACCGAACTGATCGCCAACGGCCCGGGAACGACCGGTGGCGTGCTCTGGCGTCTTTCCCTGCTGCTTTCGCCGTGGTTGAGCCAGTTCGCGGCCGAGGGCGCGTTGCCCGCTCTTTACGCCGCGACCTCCGCTGCCGCACAAGGCGGGGCGTACTATGGTCCGGACGGCTTCTACGAAATGAAGGGGCGTGTGGCCCATGCGAAGGTGGCACAGCAGGCGCGAGACGAGCGGCTTGCCGCTGCATTGTGGGCGCTTTCCAATGAACTCGCGCAAGTAGCGTGGGAGTAACGTAACGCCACGGCGTGCCAGATAGCGGCGTCATCGAGGCAGGTGTGAGGGATTCGCTGCTCCCAGGCGAACCTGGTCGGCAACTGTCCGGGGCGCGCCCTCATCACCTCCCCAGCGTCTCATCCAGCCAGTCGAATATACGCGCATTGGCGAGGCGGCCGGCCCCGACCTCGCAATGAGCGCCCGCACCCTCCTCATTGGTGAAGGTCATCAGCGTCTTCTGGCACGTGAGATGGTCGTAAAGCTGCTGAGGCTGCCCCTTGAAGAACAGGTCGCCCTCGGCATCGCAGACGAGGGTTGGGCAGCGGATTTGCTCGGCGATTCCGCCTGCCAGCGTATAGTCGAGCGTCTTGCCGATGTATTCACTGGGCGTTGCGGCGCCAAAACACCACATGCCATGCGTAATCGCCCAGCGCGACACCGGCGACGCGGCCATGGCCACTTCCATCGCCCGGTCTACCTGTGGCACAGGACCGTCCCTCAACGCGCTTAAAAGCGCGTGCCGCCCGGCCTCGGGCATTCGGCTCACGTGGGGCGCGCCGTAGTCGTAGAGGCCGTCGTTGGCGATGACGGCGGCAATGCGATGTTCGAAGGCTGCCGCGCGGGGCGCGAGATAGCCACCGAGGCTTTCCCCGCGAAGCGCGATGCGAGACGGATCGATACCGGGCAATGTCAGCGCGAAATCGACCACCGGCGTGACGACATTCTCCCAGTCGTGGCGGAAGACTAGTCCCTCGTTGTGCAGGGGGCCGCACTGGCCAGGACCGTCGAAGCACAGTACATGATATCCGCGCTCCACCGCTGCCCGCGCCCCGCTCCAGTGCAGTTCTTCGGCGGAACCGTCGAAGCCGCTATGCAGGATCAGCAGCGGCCGCACGCCCTCGCCGGCGTAGTGAAAGTAGCCGGGCAACGTGGTGCCTTCATAGGGGATGTCCACCGGCTTGATCCCAGGATCGTGCAGCGCCGCCGCCGACCGGTAGCAGGCGACTGAGCGTTCCCAGGCACGATTGACACGCGGGTCCTGCGGATTGCCATGCAGGAAGAATTCCGAGGAGCGGTAATAGTTGCAGGCGCGCAGGTAGCTGTCGCGAGCGCTGATCCGACGGCCGTTGGCGAACTGCCGATCGCCCTCGGATGCGATGCGATCCGCCATGGCGTTCCAGGCGTCATACCAACTGTCGTAGTCGCCCGCCGTGATACGGGCGCTGACCGCCATGACTTCCCCAAACGAGCCACCGCCGTACTCGTCCGCACCGAACATGCGCACTGTCTCGAACCAGAACTGTTCATCGCCGGGGAACAGGAAAGCGGAAGCTTTCGCGGGAGGGTTCATGACTGTTTGAGTGGTCACGACGATTTCCTTGAAAAAGTTAGGGGCTAGTCTGGAAGGCAAATTACGTCCATTTCGCTCAGTCGCTCACAGGGTCGATGCGGAGCCTGCAGTGCAGCCGGGGTCCAGTAACCGCCCCGGTGACGAACTGGCCCGCAATAACCGAAGCTAGAATTTCCAAACTAAAGCAACCCAATGTACTTTTACATACAACTGGACAAAAGGCAACTTTATTTGCTTTAATGGCGCATGACTGAGACTTCACAAAAGCGGCCCAGAGGGCGAAGCACACGGGTCAAGAACGCGGTGTTTGACGCAGTGGAAGCACTGTTGAGCGAACGGCATGGCGAGATTCCGTCAATGCTTGAGATTGCGGAACGGGCGGCGGTCAATAAGACCAGTTTGTACAGACGCTGGGGAGATATCCGGAATCTGATGGCCGACGTCGCTGTTGAACGTCTGATTCGCGAAGAGCCGATTCCGACCGGCGGATCGGTGCGTGAGAATCTGGTGACATGGGCCATGTCGATCGCGCACTCGTTGAGCAATCAGCATTCGCTGTCGTTGCTGCGCGTGATGGCGATGACACCGCAGGTTTCGGCGCAAGAACGGGACATTATGAAAACTCCCATTGGACGGCGCCTGGAAGAACTGAATCAAATGCTCGACGTAGGGCGACAGTTGGGCGAGGTCGTACCCAGTTCCGAGTTGATTGTTGAAATCGTGCTCGCACCACTCTATATGCAGGCCCTGTTCACCGGCTCAATGCAGACTATGGAAAGTACGACACGACGCGTGGATCGAGCATTCCAGCTAGCCGGTATTGATGCCGCGCCGGATTGCCCGCGCAATGGGCCGATCGATTGAGCGAACCTGTTGCGCGGGCAGGCGAATATTTCAACCAGGTCGGGTAGGGCGGCACAGGCTCGACTCAGGTGCGCGCCGACAAGCTCAGGTGCGCAACGGCGAAACGCCATTCTTTGTCCGTCAGTTCCGTTGGGTATGGCTTGCGTGGCGCATCACACCAGGATACCCGGTCCGACTGAGCGTGCCTGACACT
>NZ_PQGA01000038.1 GCF_002917095.1 Paraburkholderia eburnea | reverse complement strand
TTTCGACCTGCTCGACGACCGACAGCTTAAAAGCCAGGCTGTAGTCCCGTTGCGTCCGCTTGATCCCTTGCTCCACCTGACACCTCCTCGATTCGTCGGAAAAGTGTCAACCTAGTTCAGGACGGGTCAAAGCCATGAAAAAAGCCGCCTGGCAGATGCCCGGCGGCTTTGTTTTTGGCTCTGAAGCGGCGCGCGAAAACGGCATCTGATGCCGCTTTCACGCCAGGCAGCGTGGTTATGCCGCTTCCTTTTCCTTCTTCTTGCCTTTGCCCATCATGCGCGTGATGTAGTACTGCTGCGCGATCGAGAGCACGTTGTTCACGACGTAGTACAGCACGAGACCCGCCGGGAAGAAGAAGAACATGACCGAGAACGCGATCGGCATGAACATCATCATCTTGGCCTGGACGGGGTCCGGCGGCGTCGGGTTCAGGCGCGTCTGCAGGAACATCGAGACCGCCATCAGCACCGGCAGGATGAAGAACGGATCCTGCTGCGAAAGGTCGTGAATCCACAGAATCCACGGCGCGCCGCGCATTTCCACCGACGAGAGCAGCACCCAGTACAGCGAGATGAACACCGGAATCTGGATCACGACCGGCAGACAGCCGCCGAACGGATTCACCTTCTCGGTCTTGTACAGCTCCATGAGCGCCGCGTTCATCTTCTGCGGGTCGCTCTTGAAGCGCTCGCGCAGCGCCTGCATACGCGGCGTGATTTCCTTCATGCGCGCCATCGACTTGTAGCTCGCGGCGGACAGCGGGAAGAACACCGCCTTGATGAGCAGCGTGAGCAGCACGATCGCCCAGCCCCAGTTGCCCACGTAGCCGTGAATCTTTTCAAGCAGCCAGAACAGCGGCTTGGCGATGATCGTCACCCAGCCGTAGTCCTTCACCAGCTCCAGACCCGGCGCGATGCCTTCGAGCATGCGCTCTTCTTCCGGACCGGCAAAGAGGCGAGCCTGCACGTTGTCGGTCGCACCCGGAGCGATCGTGCCGAGCGGCTGCTTCACGCCCACACGATAGAGCGAGTTGTCGAACTTCTCGACGTAGATGTCACGCTTGGCGCCTTGCTGCGGAATCCACGCCGTCGCGAAGTAATGCTGCACCATCGCGACCCAGCCGTTATCCGCCTGGTTCACGAAATCGGCCTTGTTCTTGTCGATGTCGCTAAACGAGATCTTCTGGAAGTGATGCTCGTTCGAGTACACCGCCGGGCCGATGAAGGTGTGCGAGAAGCGCGGCGTTTCGACCGGCTCGCTGTCGCGCACGAGTTCCATGTAGAGCGTGGGCGAAACCGGCGTGCTGCCCAGGTTCTGCACCTTCGTGTCCACGCCGATCACATAACTGCCCTTCGTGAACGTGTAGGTCTTGGTGACCTTCACGCCGCCCTTTTCGGGCGAGTCGAGGCTGATCTGGAACGAGCCGGCGTCGCCGCTCAGCTCGCGCGGACCGGGAGCCGCCGTGTAGATGTCGTTGTGGTTCGGGAAGTCGCCGCCGAGCAGGCCCGTACGTGCGAGGTACGTGTGGTCCTTGGTGTGGTCGAACAGCGTGATGTACTGGTCGGGCTGCTTGCCGTCGCCTTCCTTCACGAGCGAAAGCTTCGTGAGCGTGCCGCCGCGCGTGTCGATCTCACCGTCGTAGACGTCGGTGTGGAAGTGCACGAGCTGGGCGGTGGCGGCGGCGGGCTGTGCCGTGCCGGTGGGCGCTGCGCCTGCGGCTGCGGCCGGCAGATCGGAAGCGGCGTCAGGCGCGCTCGCGGCAGCCGTGCCGCTGGCGGCGGTCTGCGTTTGCGTCGCGCTCGGGAAGAACATCGACTGACGTCCGTGGTCGCGCTGCCAGTTGTCGTACAGCATGACCGCTGACATGAAGAAGATGACCCATAGGACGGTGCGTTTGATATCCATGCGTTGTCTCAGTGTCGATGGAATGGCGCATCAGCGCTTATTCGGGGGTGCAGGCGGGACCGGATCGACGCCGCCCGCCGAAAACGGGTGGCAGCGGCACAGCCGCCGGGCGGCGAGGTAACTCCCGCGCGCGGCGCCATGATACTGGATTGCCTCGCGTGCGTAATCCGAACAGGAAGGATAAAAACGGCAGCGGTTGCCGAGGAAGGGACTCACGGCAAGCTTGTAGAAACGCAGTAATGCGATCAGTACCGTTTGCATGGCGTGGCGGCCGGACAGCGCCGCGTGGAAAGACGGACAACGTGCCGCACCCGCATGGACTGCGGATGAGGCGTGCGCGGCGCAAACACGCGGTTCGCGCAACGCGCTCATGAGGCGTCGGGCGCTTGAGGAGCGGGCGCAGCCGCAACCGGAGTTGCGAGATTGCGCTTTGCGACCTCGCGAGCCGCTTTTTCGAGCAAAGCCTCGATTTCGGTGCGGCACAGCGTCTTGAGCGGCGGCGACGAGGCGCCCGGCATGGCCTTGCGGTCGAATTTCGTATGCAGACGCAGCAGCAGATCGAAACCTTCGAACTGCGCGCGGCGCACGCGAAACGCCTCGCGGGCAATGCGGCGCACCAGGTTGCGCGTGACCGCGCGCGGCGCGTACTTCTTGCCGATCACGAGCCCGAGCCGCGCGTCCTGGCCTGTTGGCCGACCGTACACCACGAAGTGCTCAGTGCGGCGCCAGGGGCGCAAACGAAAAACGGATGAGAACTCATCCGTTTTCAGTAGCCTTGCGGCCTTCGGGAAAGCGGCCTGCGTTCGCAGCGCGGCGGCGCACACATCGTCCGCTTTGCCCGAGTTCTTGCCCGATTCTTCCGGCAATTCCGGCTGTTCCGGCAGTGTCACGTCAGGCCCGCTATCGTTGATCGTGCGGATAGCGAAGCTATCGACAACACTGTAAGCGTCGCTTAGATCGCGAGGCGCTTGCGACCCTTCGCACGGCGTGCGTTGATCACTTTGCGGCCACCGGCGGTCTTCATGCGCACGCGAAAGCCGTGGGTGCGCTTGCGACGGGTAACGGAAGGTTGGTAAGTACGTTTCATGTTGCTCTCACTTGTTGAGAAATGACCGCGGCGAGCATCGCGGAAAAAAGCAATGGCCGGTGGTACAAGGGATTGGTTTTCGCGGAACCCGCTATTTAATCCCGTTTTTCTTTGGTCGTCAATAGCTTAGGGTATCGGGCAGCGCGATTTTACCCAGGTTCCGTCCTGGCAATGCCTTGTTGCGACCAGGTTCCGCCGATGGGGCACGAACACGCCCTGCGTTGATCCGTCCCTGTGGATAACTCCCAGGCCAGGAGAAATCGGCGTTAGAATCTCGCCTATCCCAAGAATCCTGCATGCCGCTCCGGCCCGCCTGCTTGCCGCAAACCCTTTGCCGCGCGGGCTTCCGGAGCATTTGCCGTCGCCCCGCCAGGGCCCCGTTGCATTTGTGCGACACGCGCGGCGCGACCGCAATGCCTGCAAACAAAACGACCACAGCAACTCGATGAACGAATTCTGGCAACACTGTTCCGCACTACTGGAGCGCGAGCTGACGCCCCAGCAGTACGTGACGTGGATCAAGCCGTTGGCCCCGGTTGCCTTCGACGCTGCGGCGAACACGCTGCAGATAGCCGCACCCAACCGCTTCAAGCTCGACTGGGTCAAGAGCCAGTTCTCGGGCCGTATCACCGATATGGCGCGCGATTTCTGGCAAACGCCCGTCGACGTCCAGTTCGTCCTCGATCCGAAGGCGGGTATGCGCGCGCCCCAGCCGGCCGCTGCGACGCCGCGTGCGCCGCTGGCGCCCGCGCAATACGCGGAACCGGCACTGCAGGCGGCTCAGACGCCGGCTTCACAGGCTTATCAGGCGGCACCACAGGCAAATATTGCGAACCCGGCTGGCTCGGGTTCGGCAGCGCTGGCCGCTGCCCAGCTGGCGCAGGCCAATGCCGCAGCGGCCGCCGCCGCGCGTGACGACGCCGCCGACCTTGACCTGCCGAGCCTCGACGCCAACGAAGCCGCCGCAGGCCGCCGCAGCTGGCGGCCGGGCCAAAGCGCGGCCGCAGCGGCCGCCGCGAACGGCGGCGAGCCCGATCCGACCTACGAGCGCTCGAAGCTCAACCCCGTGCTCACGTTCGACAACTTCGTGACCGGTAAGGCGAACCAGCTCGCGCGCGCGGCGGCCATCCAGGTCGCCGATAACCCCGGTATCTCGTACAACCCGCTGTTCCTGTACGGCGGCGTGGGCCTCGGCAAGACCCACTTGATCCACGCGATCGGCAATCAGTTGCTGGTGGACAAGCCGGGCGCGCGCATCCGCTACATCCATGCGGAGCAGTACGTCTCGGACGTGGTGAAGGCGTATCAGCGCAAGGCGTTCGACGATTTCAAGCGCTATTACCATTCGCTCGACCTGCTGCTGATCGACGATATTCAGTTCTTCTCGGGCAAGTCGCGTACGCAGGAAGAGTTCTTCTACGCGTTCGAGGCGCTGGTCGCCAACAAGGCGCAGGTGATCATCACGAGCGATACGTATCCGAAGGAAATTTCGGGTATCGACGACCGCCTGATCTCGCGCTTCGACTCCGGCCTGACGGTGGCGATCGAGCCGCCCGAACTGGAAATGCGCGTGGCCATTCTGATGCGCAAGGCGCAGTCGGAAGGCGTGAACCTCAATGAGGACGTGGCGTTCTTCGTCGCCAAGCATCTGCGCTCGAACGTGCGCGAGCTTGAGGGCGCACTGCGCAAGATCCTGGCGTACTCGAAATTCCACGGCCGCGAGATCTCGATCGAGCTGACCAAGGAAGCGCTCAAGGATCTGCTGACGGTGCAGAACCGCCAGATCTCGGTGGAAAATATCCAGAAGACGGTGGCCGACTTCTACAGCATCAAGGTCGCCGACATGTACTCGAAGAAGCGCCCGGCGAACATCGCGCGGCCGCGCCAGATCGCGATGTACCTGGCGAAGGAACTGACGCAGAAGAGCCTGCCGGAAATCGGCGAGCTGTTTGGCGGGCGCGACCACACCACCGTGCTCCATGCCGTACGCAAGATCGCCGACGAACGCACCAAGGACGCCCAGCTCAACCACGAGCTGCACGTGCTGGAGCAGACGCTCAAGGGCTGATAGCGAGGCAATAAGGGCCGGCACGGCCGCTTCGCGCGGCAAGCCAGCCCGGTCAGGCTTGCCTGGAACAAAACGGGAAATGCGCGGGTGCCCCGGCGGTCTGGCTGCCGGGGCACTGTTTATTTCCCGGATCGCCCCCAATTTAGGGAAGTGGTCGGTTTTCAGGCACAATATGGGTTTAACCGCGGGCGGCCGGACCGCCTGCGGATTTCACGCCGCGGCCTGCGCTGCAGGGCGGCGCCAGGGCTTGTTGCCACGCGTTATCGCGACTGGCTGGCCCTGGACGGGATGCGCAGACCGCTACATCAACGAAGGAACTCTATGCAACTGGTCAAGACCGAACGCGATAACCTGCTGAGGCCGCTGCAAACGGTGAGCGGCATTGTCGAACGCCGCCACACGTTGCCGATCCTCGCCAATCTGCTGATCACCAAAAACGGTCCCGACGTCTCGTTCCTGTCGACCGACCTCGAGTTGCAGATCACCACGACCGCCGATTTCGGCGTTGGCAACGACCAGGTGGCCACCACTGTCGCCGCGCGCAAGCTGCTGGACATCCTGCGCGCGATGCCCGACGGCCAGGTCACGCTCACGCTCGCCGACAAGCGCCTCACGGTGCAGTCGGGCAAGAGCCGTTTCGCCCTGCAGACGCTCGCCGCGGACGAGTTCCCCACGGTGGCCCAGGCCAAGGACTTCGGCGCGAATCTCGCAGTGCCGCAGAAGACCTTCCGCCAACTGCTCGGCATGGTCTACTTCGCCATGGCGCAGCAGGACATCCGTTACTACCTGAACGGCATGCTGCTCGTCGTGGATGGCGACCAGCTGATGGCCGTCGCCACCGACGGCCACCGCCTCGCGTTCTCGTCGATGAAGATCGAAGGCTCGTTCGCGCGCCAGGAAGTCATCATTCCGCGCAAGACCATCCTCGAACTCCAGCGCCTGCTCGAAGACATCGACGACACGCTGAAGATCGACATCGGCTCCACGCAGGTGAAGTTCACGTTCGGCCAGGTCGAGCTTGTCTCGAAACTCGTCGAAGGCAAATTCCCCGACTTCCAGCGCGTGATTCCGAAAGCGCACAAGAACAGCTTCGAAATCGGCCGCGAAGAACTGCAACGCTCGCTGCAACGTGCGGCCATTCTCACGTCCGACAAGTTCAAGGGCGTGCGCTGCATCATCGAGCCGGGCCAGCTCAAGATCATGTCGACCAACGCCGACCAGGAGGAGGCGCAGGAAGAGCTGGAAATCGCCTATCAGGGCGACACCATCGACATCGGGTTCAACGTCACGTATCTGCTCGACGTCCTCGCGAACCTGAAGGTCGACACGCTTCAAGTGAGCCTTGGCGACGCCAGCTCCAGCGCACTCATCACGATTCCCGAGAACGAGGAATTCAAGTACGTGGTGATGCCGATGCGCATCTAAAAAGCGCGACAGAAGAAGAACACCAGGGGGCGCTGAGCCCCTTTGGCGTTTTTATGGCTTTTCGAAAAAGTCTAGAGCAGCAACACAGGCAGTACGCAGAACCGGAAAAAATCCATGACTGATACGAACAACTCGCAACCCGACAACAGCAGCTATGGCGCCTCGTCGATCCAGATCCTCGAAGGACTGGAAGCAGTGCGCAAGCGGCCCGGGATGTACATCGGCGACACGTCGGACGGCACCGGTCTGCACCATCTCGTCTTCGAAGTGCTGGACAACTCCATCGACGAAGCGCTGGCCGGCTACTGTAACGACATCCACGTGGTCATCCACGCGGACAACTCCATCTCGATCACCGACAACGGCCGCGGCATCCCCACGGACGTGAAGATGGACGACAAGCACGATCCAAAGCGCAGCGCCGCTGAAATCGTGATGACCGAACTGCACGCGGGCGGCAAGTTCGACCAGAACAGCTACAAGGTCTCGGGCGGCCTGCACGGCGTGGGCGTGTCGTGCGTGAACGCACTGTCGAGCTTCCTGCGCCTGACCGTGCGCCGCAACGGCAAGAAGCACTTCATGGAATTCCACCGTGGCGTGCCGCAAAACCGCGTGCTCGAAGAGCGCGACGGCCACGCCGTCTCGCCGATGCAGTTGCTGGGCGACACCGAAAACCGCGGCACCGAAGTGCACTTCATGGCCGACGAGACCATCTTCGGCAGCGTCGAATACCACTACGACATTCTCGCCAAGCGCATCCGCGAACTCTCGTTCCTGAACAACGGCGTGCGCATTCGCCTGACCGACCAGCGCTCGGGCAAGGAAGACGATTTCGCCTTCGGCGGCGGCGTGAAGGGCTTTGTCGAGTACATCAACAAGCAGAAGCAGGTGCTGCATCCGAACATCTTCTACGTGCAGAGCGAGAAGGACGGCGTGGGCGTCGAAGTGGCGATGCAGTGGAACGACAGCTACAACGAAAGCGTGCTGTGCTTCACCAACAACATTCCGCAGCGCGACGGCGGCACCCACCTGACGGGCTTGCGCGCGGCGATGACACGCGTGATCAACAAGTACATCGCCGACAACGAAATCGCCAAGAAGGCCAAGGTCGACACCTCGGGCGACGACATGCGCGAAGGGCTTTCGTGCGTGCTATCCGTGAAGGTGCCGGAGCCGAAGTTCAGCTCGCAGACCAAGGACAAGCTGGTGTCGTCGGAAGTGCGCGCGCCGGTGGAAGACGTTGTGGCGAAGGCGCTCGAAGAATTCCTGCTGGAAACGCCGAACGACGCCAAGATCATCTGCAGCAAGATCGTCGACGCGGCGCGTGCGCGTGACGCCGCGCGTAAAGCGCGCGAAATGACGCGCCGCAAGGGCGTGCTGGACGGCGTGGGCCTGCCGGGCAAGCTCGCGGACTGCCAGGAAAAAGATCCGGCGAAGTCCGAAGTCTATATCGTCGAGGGTGACTCGGCGGGTGGCTCGGCCAAGCAGGGCCGCGATCGTAAGTTCCAGGCCATCCTGCCGCTGCGCGGCAAGGTGCTCAACGTCGAAAAGGCGCGCTACGACAAGCTGCTGTCTTCGGAGCAGATCGTCACGCTGATTACCGCGCTGGGCTGCGGCATCGGCAAGGACGACTACAACCTGGAAAAGCTGCGCTATCACCGCATCATCATCATGACCGACGCTGACGTGGACGGCGCGCACATCCGCACGCTGCTGCTCACGTTCTTCTATCGCCAGATGCCGGAGATGATCGAGCGCGGTTACGTGTATATCGCGCAGCCGCCGCTGTACAAGCTCAAGGCGGGCAAGGACGAGCGCTACCTGAAGGACGACGCGGATCTCAACGCGCACATGCTGCGTCTGGCGCTGAACGGTTCGGAACTCGTGCCGGGTGAGAACGCGACGCCGATTTCGGGTGACGCGCTGGGTGAGCTGGCGCGCTCGTACCAGCTCGCGCGCGGTGTGGTGGATCGTCTCTCGCGTCTGTACGACGTGCGCGCGCTGGAAGCGATCATGGACGGCGTGGCGATCGATCTGTCGAGCGAAGAATCAACCGAGGCTTCGGCGCGAGCGCTTGAGGCGCATCTGCGTGACGATCCGCTGAAGCCGGAAGTTTCGGTGGTGCCGATGTACGACCCGGTGCGCGAGCAACGTTCGCTGCGCGTGGAGCGCCGCCATCACGGCAACGTGAAGGTATCGGTAATCGACGAGGAGTTCCAGCTCACCGCCGATTATCAGCAGCTTGTGAACACGGCTAATACGTTCAAGGGTTTGATCGGCAAGAACGCCATCATCAAGCGCGGCGAACGCAGCATGGCGGTGAACGACTTCAAGAGCGCGATGAAGTGGCTGATTGCCGATGCCGAGCGTAACGTCTCGAAGCAGCGTTATAAGGGGCTGGGTGAAATGAACCCCGAGCAGCTTTGGGAAACCACGATGGATCCGGCTGTGCGGCGTCTGCTGCGCGTGCAGATCGAAGATGCGATCGCTGCCGATGGCATCTTTACGACGCTCATGGGCGATGACGTGGAGCCGCGTCGCGCGTTTATTGAGAGCAATGCGCTGAGGGCGGGGAATATTGACGTTTGAGGGTTGTTGTAGATAGCCTCATAACCTGAGAAAAACGGACCCATAAGTTGAGAAACTTATGGGTCTTTTTTGTTGATAGCACGCGTGTGGTTAGTGCGAGGCTCCCTTTTCCGGGAGACCAGCCCCTGAAAGTGACCCAAATTGCGCTGCTTTGAAATTGGCGATGCATGCCCGGTGCCATCTAACGACGACGTTGTATGGACAGCGACGTTGTGCGCGCCGGGTATTTCTGGTATCAATAATGTAGTTTGCTTGTGCCTCGTGCTGAGTGGTCCGGCCACCGGAACCGCAAATTCGCACGGTGCGCCCGGCGTGCAGCAATGTATCGCCGGACGGGTCAGCCATAGCATCGGCGCGCCCGCAGGAAACTGACCTCCCTGGGCTTGGGGCAAGCGAACCAATGCGGCCCCGTACCCAACAAGAAGCAAAAGAATGGGCTCGCTCTACAAGAAGGTTTGTCGCACACCGAATCTGCGCAAAGCCGCTCGCGCTGTGCTTGCTAACGCCCTGAATTCAACATCCGAGAGCACCCGTGAAGAGGCGTCCAGCTTCCAACTCGCACTCGACAAGCACCTTGCCGCGCTCCGCAGAGAGCTGGTCGCAGGCATCTTCAAATTTCCTCCGGCACACGGCATTGCTGCCAAGAAGGCGAACAAATCGACTCGTCGACCTATCGTCATCGCGCCCATCAAATCCCGTGTCGTACAACGGGCCATCCTCGACGTGTTGAGTGGCCTGAAGTTCGTAAAGGATGTTCAGAGGAAGTGGTTCAACTTCGGCGGCGTGGAAGATGGCGGCGTAGCGAAGGCTATCGCCCGCACGTACCAAGGCGCTGTGCACTACCAATACTACATTCGTACCGACATCAAGGACTTCTTCACGCAGGTTCCGAAGGATGCGCTGCTTGCGATAATTACTGAGCACACCGACGACCCTCAGTTCGATGAGTTGCTGAAGAGCGCCGTCCAGGTCGAGCTCGCGAACATCGCGGAACTGAAGGAGCATAAAGACCTTTTCCCCCTGTCTTCGCGTGGCGTCGCGCAGGGTTCTTGCCTTTCGCCCTTGCTATGCAATTTGCTGTTGCATGACATGGATGAGCGCCTCAACAGCGGTGACTGCATGTCGGTGCGCTACATCGACGACCTCATAATATTTGCACCCAATCGAAGCCAAGCCTTCAAAAGGCTGAAAGAGCTCAAACAGGCGCTCGACGAATTCAAACTCGCTGCGTACGACCCGCCGACGCGAGGTAAGGAATCGAACTCGTCGAAAGCGGCAGCGGGCGAGACGAAGAAGGGCTTCTCGTTTCTCGGCTGTGACGTTTCACCTGAGGCCATCTCGCCAGGTAAGACCGCTCGAAATTCGTTGCTGGCGAAGGTCGATGCTCTCTGCAAAGGTGCGCTGGAAAGTGAGCGGCATCTCAATATCCGTGCAAAGCTGCCTTTGCAGTTTGTGAAAGACCCCACGCTGCTGGGTACTTACTGGCGCATCTCGAATACTGTTCGAGCGTGGGGCGCAGCATTCTCGTTCTGTACAGACCAACGTATTTTCAGGCAGCTTGATGCTGACGTTGAAAAGAAACTGACCGGCCTGCGCCAACAATGGGGCATCAAGACGAAGTCGCTAAGCCCTGCAGACCGGCGACGCCTTCTCGGGATGCACCTCCTCGACGATACCGCCTTCAAGACTGAATTTGCCGAAATGGTGTCATCGCGCGCCGGGACCAAAAGGCAAAACAGCTCGGCCAAATGACAGCGGACAAGCGTTGCCGGTCATCAAGCTGGTGCAGGACGTGGTGAACGGCAAGACGGGTTTGCAAACGCTCGCGCAGGCAGGCGCACCGGTGCCCTTGCCCGGACTCGAACTCGTCAACGAGAAGGGTAAAGTTGTCGCAGATGGGGAGCTCTGCTGGGGCGGCCAGAAGCTCGCGGTGCTGCGCGATGACCAGTCCGACATGGTGGACGAATGGACGGCACAGGGCTGGACGGTGCTTGTTCTCGATGAATCCATGACCGGTAACCACACCGAAGAACAAGGTGTGGTGCATATGGCGACGATGCACCGAGCGAAGGGGCTCGAATTCGACTATGTCGCCGTTGTGGCGGAGCCTGTCTGGCATTTTGTGGGCGAGGCATATCACGAGGGCTAAACGCCATGGATAAGACATGTTTTCTGAGAGCCTACAGGGTTGTGTTGTACCCGTAAGGCGTAGTCACTGAAAAAGGCTCCATTCGGAGCCTTTTTCGTTTCTGTGCTCTACCACGCCCGTCGATCCGACAGCCTGCGAATCTATCCACACCACCCAGCGGATAACTCGCGGACAACCCCGGGAAATTGCTGTGCACGAATCGGGGATAACTTTGCCCCTGGAAAAACTGTGGAAAAGTTGTCCCAGGCAGCCGGGAATTTTCCCGTTTACGCCCGCAGACTTATGAATTTTCCACAGCCTTGTTTACTCAATGGTTTTCCGCGGTTATCCACAGATTACCCAGGGGCTTGTTAACTATTACTACGTTTACGTATACATAAATTCTAAAACCCTAGAACCCGATCGCGTAAACGCAAAAACCGCTGGAAAACTTCTCCAGCGGCTTCGCTCCAACGACACAAGCCCAGCACTCAGGCCAGCGGAATATAAAGCTCGGTCTTGAGATCCTCGGGTGCGGCTTCGTCCGGCGTATTCAGATACACCTCGAACGACGGCGCCGAAAAATCGGGTTGGCGCCCGAGTTTCTGCAATCCCTCGTTGTAAAACCACGTCCACGCCGCCTGCAGACCCTGGTACGGACCGACATGCAGTACCACCGCATGCGCGCCGCCGCGCAACTGCACCTGCTCGACCGGCGAGATGACTTCCACATCCGTTTCTTCAGCCAGATGTAGCGCGGCCTTCGACCGCAACCTGGACGCTTCCACCGTATTCGGATCGTCGTAGTAAATGCCGACCATCTTCGCGCCGGCTGTCCGCACGTTGCGCTCGCTGAGCCACTGCGCGAGCGTGTAGAACGCGTCGCCGATTTTCATGTACGGTCCGACGTGACCGACGGCGAGCAGATCCATAGGCTCCAGATTGACGAGTTTCACATCGCGGTCTTGCATGATGGCGTCTCCAGATTCGGCGGCTACGGAAGGGCCGCGCAGGGTCGGGCGCGCGAAAGCGCAGGGGATGCGCTTCAAGATAGCACCGCGCCTTCGGCGGCGTTCCTAAGCTGGCCGCGCTGACTCACAAACCGACGCGAGTAACCGGATGCGCGGCGAGCCACGCATTCTCTTCGTCGCCATAGAGCCGCGAGCGCGTGAGAAAACGCAGTCCCGTGGGCCGCTCCAGCGAAAACATGCCGCCGTTGCCCGGCACGGCGTCGATGATGAGTTGCGTGTGCTGCCAGTACTCGAATTGCGCTTCGGTCATATAAAACGGCACGCCGCCGATCTCGCCGAGCTGCACGTCGGCGTTGCCGACCATGAATTCGCCCTGGGGAAAGCACATCGGCGCGCTGCCGTCGCAGCAGCCGCCGGATTGATGAAAGAGCAGGGAACCGTGTTCGCGCACGAGCTGCTCGATCAGCGCGAGCGCGGCGGGGGTGGCAGTGACACGTTCGACCATCGCGATGCTCCTTGACGACGAAATGAGCCGGGCGCCGCACGATGCGGCGCCCGGCTTGATTTGCGCGAACTGTCTGAAAGCGCTTAGAAGAAGCCGAGCGGCTTGTCGCTATAGCTCACCAGCAGATTCTTGGTCTGCTGATAGTGGTCGAGCATCATCTTGTGGTTCTCGCGGCCGATGCCGGACTGCTTGTAGCCGCCAAACGCCGCGTGCGCCGGATAGGCGTGGTAGCAGTTGGTCCACACGCGCCCAGCCTGGATCTCGCGGCCAAAGCGATAGGCGCGCGTACCGTCACGCGTCCAGACGCCCGCACCGAGGCCGTAGAGCGTGTCGTTGGCGATTTCCAGCGCTTCCTCTTCGGTCTTGAAGGTCGTGACCGACACGACCGGCCCAAAAATCTCTTCCTGGAAGATGCGCATCTTGTTGTGGCCGCGGAACACGGTCGGCTTCACGTAATAGCCGTCGCCCAGTTCACCGGCCAGCGCATTGCGCTCGCCGCCGATCAGGCATTGCGCGCCTTCCTGCTTGCCCAGATCGATGTACGAGAGGATCTTTTCGAGCTGCTCCTGCGAGGCCTGCGCACCGATCATCGTCTTCGTGTCGAGTGGGTGGCCTTGCTGGATCGCGGCCACGCGCTTGATCGCGCGTTCCATGAAGCGGTCGTAGATCTTCTCGTTGATCAGCACGCGCGACGGGCAGGTGCAGACTTCGCCCTGATTCAGCGCGAACATCGCAAAACCTTCGAGCGCTTTGTCGAAATAGCTGTCGTCGTGATCGAGCACATCGGCGAAGAAGATGTTCGGGCTCTTGCCGCCCAGTTCCAGCGTCACCGGAATGAGATTCTGGCTCGCGTACTGCATGATGAGGCGGCCCGTCGTCGTCTCGCCGGTGAAGGCGATCTTGGCGATGCGCTTGTTCGACGCGAGCGGCTTGCCGGCTTCCAGCCCGAAGCCGTTCACGACGTTGAGCACGCCCGGCGGCAACAGGTCCTGGATCACCTCGACGAGCACGAGAAACGACGCGGGCGTCTGCTCGGCGGGCTTGAGCACGACGCAGTTGCCGGCGGCCAGCGCGGGCGCGAGCTTCCAGGCGGCCATCAGGATCGGGAAGTTCCACGGAATGATCTGGCCGACCACGCCGAGCGGCTCATGAAAGTGATAGGCGACCGTGTCGTGATCGATTTCGGAGATGCCGCCTTCCTGGGCGCGCACGCAGCCCGCGAAATAGCGGAAGTGATCGGCGGCCAGCGGAATGTCGGCGGCGAGCGTTTCGCGCAGCGGCTTGCCGTTGTCGATGGTTTCGGCGACGGCGAGCTTATGCAGGTTCTGCTCGATGCGATCGGCGATGCGGTTCAGGATGTTGGCGCGCTCGGTCGGCGAGGTCTTGCCCCATGCGGCCTTGGCCTTGTGCGCGGCGTCGAGGGCGAGTTCGATGTCGGCTTCGCGCGAACGCGGAATCGACGTGAACGCATGGCCGGTGATCGGCGAGATGTCGTCGAAATATTCGCCGCCCAGCGGCGCTACCCATTCGCCGCCGATGAAATTGCCGTACTGCTTCTTGTAGGGGAACTCGGTCGTCAGAAACTGCATGTCCGCGTGATTCATCGATGTGCTCCTCGTTGTGCTCTGTCTGGGTATGGATGGGCGTGCTGTGCGCGACGCAACCGGTGCATGCCTACGCCAGAAGCGTGCCAATGGGCGCGCAGGCGCGGTGCGGCGGGCTTTGGCGGGGAAAGGCGAGGGCGCTTGAGTGCTGCGAGCAGTGCGAAGGCGAAAATCCGCGTGACGACGCTGTATCGCCGCGGCGCAGCGCGTGACGGCCGTGCTCAGAAAAGGAACAGTGCGGGAACAGTGAGGAAAAGGCGCGTGAATAATGCGCGAGCAGCGTGCGGTGACAGGAAAAAACCGCCGCGCGGGGCGCGCATACGGTAGGCTTTGCACCCGTAACAGCAAGGAGAATCTGCAATGTCCGAAGAAAACTTCATTTGCCGCAATCAGTCGTGCGGCACTCCGTGGGAACAAAGCGAAGTGGTGATCAAGAACGAAGGCCAGGGGCCGCTGTTCCGCTGCCCGCTGTGTGGCGCGCGCAATTACCTCGAAGTGTTCGAGGGCGATGATGGCAAGCCGGTCTACGAACAGGTGGACGGTAAGCCCTTCCTTTGAACGCCGCGCGCGCCTGCGCGGTCCTCAAAGGATCTCGGAGGCGAGCGAAATACCGAAGATGATGCCGCCGATCAAACCAAGCACGCGGCCGAGCAGCAACAGGTTCAGATCTTCGTCGAGCAGGTTGGGGTCGCGCTTCGCGCGCAGCACGGTACGGTGCAGCAGAGGGCGCGGGAACAGCAGGCACGCGGAAATGAGCGCTGGCACGGCCAGCCGGACCGGCGCGCTGTAAAGGCGATCGGACGGAAAATCGAGCCAGACCATCAGCACGACCAGCAGCGCAGTGAGAATACCGCCGACGATCGAGCCGGCGACGAGTTTGTCGGTGGGATGCCCGTGCATGATGACTGCCTCTTGAGATGATTCGGTTGGTTGCGATAGACGAGTCATGATCTGATTTCCGTCAGAAAAGACCTATCGGAGCAGTCCGAAAACGGGTGAGGCAGTGTCTGAAGAGCACCGGCGGCAGCGTCGAGCATCGGACGTGCCCAGGAGGCGGACGAACGGCCGTTTTCCCCCTATCCGATCGGGTAGGCGGGCGCAACCCTCCCGGCGTCCTACAGTTACGTCATACGATAAGAAACACGTAGGACGACTGTAGGACTATCGAGCGTAACCGGGGAGGGCTGGTCATGACATTCGTCGAACAGGAAATTGCGCACATCGCGTGCGTGATGCCGCAATCGCTGGCGGGTGATTTCGAGGAGCCCGTGATGGGTCCCGATTACTGGCGCCGACGGCTTCATACGCTGCTTAAGCAGAACCACCTGACACACGTGCAACTGGCGACGGTGGACACGCTGCTGCGCCAACTCGACGGTTTCGAGATGCTCGGCCGCTGGATGCCGCAACCCAGAAAGCTGGGACGGATGGCGGTGCGCTCGCGTAGGGAAAGTTCCGCGCCGGTGGCGGTGTGCATTCCTGCGGATTTGTGAATCGCGCGAGGGAATCAGGACGCAGAAAAGCAAAAAGCCCGGTCAAAGACCGTGATGCTGGTCAGTCAAGCCACTGAACGGTATTTTTGCTTTTGAACGCGAACTGCCGGACCGGTGTTTTTGACGGCCCGCGCCTCACGCGGGTATCAAGAGCGATCTACAGACGACGCAGCGCGGCTATCGCGGAACGCCCTACGAAGAACTCGTGATAATCATTGAGCGGGACGGACCGAACACGAGCTTGGCGAGGCATAACAGTCGCACGCCGCGCGGCAGCCGTGCCGTGAAGTTGCGCGCGCTCATAATTCCGACCTTGTTTTGCAGATTCGTCCGCGAAG
>NZ_PQGA01000037.1 GCF_002917095.1 Paraburkholderia eburnea | reverse complement strand
TCGACGTCGAGGCAGAACACGTCGTGACCGATTTCGGCAAGGCACGCCCCGGTGACGAGGCCAACGTAGCCGGTACCGATAATGGTGATTTTCATGGCTTTATTTACTTTCGCTTCTTGTCGAGAAATGCGTACAGACGCTCTACGTGCTTATCACTTAGAGTCCGTTTAATCACGTGCCGAAACGCACGTCCCGCCTTTCCGCCGACCAGCAACGCGCCATACTCGGCAGCACTTAAGCCAACCTGTGAATAATTTGAAAGCGCAGCGATTGGACCAATCCGTCCTCTAAAACTACAAACTTCTGCCTTGTGCATAAAGAGCTGGTAGCCGTACCGAATTGCGAACTCCGGCTTGTTACTAATATGAGCACCAGGATCCGTCATATCCCAAACGTAGCCTATTTTGTCACTGTTAACAAAATCCCCATATCGTCTGGCGATACGTAGCCACATGTCCCAATCTTGCCAGCATGGCATGGCCGGATCGAAGAGTCCTGCGCCCAAAAAATGCGAACGAGGAGCGAAAATTTGCGACCCGACACAGTTTTCCTTTTGCAAATCTTCTGCTGTCACCCGGGGACTTGTAAACGCGACTTTCTCCCGACTCGCGAACATCATCCGAATCGGATTGAATATCCCTGCGATCTGCTCACCGTTGTTTGTCGATCGCCGCCATGCGTCTACGCAATCCGAAATTCTCTCGGGTATAAAGTAGTCGTCGTCATCAAGTCCTGTAATAAATTCGCCAGTGGATGCAGCAATCGCGAAGTTGCGCGCTACGCATGCCCCCATACTCGTCGGCATCGTCACGACTTTAACTTTCCCATCGACCTCCAGCTTGCTGAGGTATTCACGTGAACCATCTGTTGATCCATCATCTGCAACGATCACTTCTATATTTTTATAGGTTTGATTGAATACAGAGTTTAGTGCCCTCTCTAGCAAATGCATTCGATTTTTCGTTGGTATATATACGGAAACTTTTTTCATACTATATTTTACAGAAATAACTTAATCGACTGCGATTGCAAAGAGAGCGGAACTTTCGATCACTGGAGCTCTACACCTATCTTGCGAAGGTAGAGTGCCTTATATAGAGATATCCATCGCCTAGCGATTGCCTCCAATGAAAATCGATCCAAAGCGTTGCGACGCGCCTCGATTAATACAGGATCGTTCCTGACTCGCTTGAGGCTCAACTCTTCAACGATGCCAGTTGCGAGTGCGACGCTATCTGCTACAGGTATGAGGCGCCCGAAACCGTTGAGATTATCCGCGACGCCACCGCAATCAGTTGCAGTGATTGGCAACTGGGAAGCCAACGCTTCTAATATCACTAGCGGTGCGCCCTCCCATGCCGAACTCAATACGAATAGATCGGCTGCGCTCATTAATTCCGGTATGTCTGTTCGCATGCCAATCAGTTGAATTGAACTCGATAGCCCAATGTCTTCCACTTTTTGCTGCAGAGAGTCAGACAATGGACCTGAGCCCACGATAATGAGCTTCGCCAAGGGTAAAATTTTCACGACCCTCGCGAAAGCATCGATGAGATTGGGATAATCCTTTGCCTCTACCAACCGTCCAACCGCGAGGCAGAGAGGCGTTTCGGCATTCAATCCAAATTCCGATCTAACATGCGCTCGTACTTCAGCCGAGAATCTGTAGCGATCAAAGTCAATTCCATTATTCGCGACACATATCTTTCCTCGCTTGGAGGCCTTCATTTTGAGATAACTATCAACCGCATGCTGACTTGCGTTTGTCGTCATATCTGAAAATCGATCCGTAAGCCGATAGGCAAGAAGTCGAATATCGCTGCCTCCCTCATTGACGCTATGTGCGCTACTAACAACTACTACGTTACGTAGTCTTATAGCCGCAATTCGGCTAATGATGTTGGCAACCACCATATGCCCGTGCACAACATCCGGCCCCCAGTTTTTAAGTATTTTTGAAAGCCGCCATACAACGCCCACAAGTCCAACTACAGACTTTTGGCCAAATAGCTCAATCAACTTCACACCCTCAGGAACGATCTGCTGAGTTGGCCCCTTTAACGAAATAATCAAAACCTCATGACCTTTCTCAAAAAACATGGCTGCGAGATCGCGAACCTGCTTTTCTGCCCCACCTATAGCAAATGTAGTCGTGACGAGCACAATTTTCATGAACTTGTACCGTATGTATCGTTTTCCAAACTCCCCATGCTTCTCCGCTTCTCTCTCGAAGAACCGTAAGAAATTGTGCTTCTACAGGTGACGAACAGCGCAACCGGAAGCATTGGCATCAGATGACGTATGTAGGATCCATAGTCTGGCTCGAATATGCTCTGCACGGTGATAAATGCTATCAACAGACCAATGCTCTCCGTTGATTTCGTCAACCTGAGTTTGCGAGGGCAATCTGTCAATTTTTTCAACATGATTACCAACCGGACTCCGAGTGACGCCATGATTACAAAAAAAGTCAGATATAGTGGATTTCCTGACAGCAATGGAATAGGAAAAAACATCATGAAAAATTGTGCCACTCCATTGCACCATTCCAATCCAACCCCGCCCCCGGAAAATAACGGATTGATCATCGTATTCGCAGCGACATCGTAGATCCTGGTGTCGTTTACCATATATCGATAATAGGCAAGATCGACGCCAAGAATCAACTTAAATGCCAATGAAAGCAGGAGAAAAACGAATATCAGTATCCACAAAAAAATAAATGGACTTCTTATTCTATTTAAAAAAAACCTGAAAAACAAATACAATGCAACAACAATTACCCAATAGGGGCGAAAAAAGACTGCGTAAGCGCATGCCAATACCACCCAGATCAAACGACCGCTGGCTGTACCTGATATGGTCATAAATATTATGACCAACAGCACAGATGTCGATTCTTTTGAGTATTGCCCAAGGTACACTGCGCCAACTACGCACGTGAATGAAAAAAGCAACAGATTATGCAATGTACCAAAATTAATACACCGAGGCGCAATTACACATTTAAAAACAAAAATTACAAAAATCACTGAAAATACTAAACCTGCCAAACTTTGAGATTCCGAAAGCAGGAGCAACTGATAGAATAATGCAGTATTATCATAAGATTGACCGATGCTAAATCCATTAACGTATCCAAATCGCGATGCGATGTTGGCAGCGTCGAACAGATACTTCTCAGGTAACAGATTCCCTGCGAAAAATGCCAGACACAGGCATATCATCGCCCATAGGATCATGAATCCATGAATCAACTGGGTGTTTCGACGCCTAGTCGAACGATTGCGATAGTTCGGCAACGCGGCCATATTCAAAGTACTTTCGTGCTCGTAGAAGACGCCAACATCAAAAAATCGGAATAAAACTCTCGATCGACTATATTCGTGATCCGCACGACCGTTTTACGAGCACTATTTCAAGATTTTTCCGACGTATAGTCGTACGAAACATATCGATAATTTCCATATGTCGATCCATATCCATAGCGCCCAGGAAGCACTTTTATCCCGTTCAACAGCACCCCAGTTACATTGCCGCCACCCAATTCAACACGGCGAGCAGACTCCACCAGTTCGCCCATCTTGGTTGTGTGAGCTCGAGCAACCAGAAAAGTGGATCCCGCATGGGGAGCAAGAATCGCCGCGTCCGTTACCGCAAGGATGGGGGGAGCATCAACAATCACAATGTCGTAGATGCGACTGCACTCCGCGACGATCTCGCCAAGCCGCGGCCGCAGCAGCAACTCCGCCGGATTCGACGGAATGATGCCCGTCGCCATGAAGTCGAGATTACTTAACGTCGTTTTCCGGATAGCGGACGAGATCGAAGCGTCACCCGCAAGCAATTCCGACAGACCACCGGGGCGCGCCTGACCGAAGCTCTGATTCAGATGCCCCTTGCGCATGTCCGCGTCGATCAAGATCACGCGCTTTCCGCCGGCGGCGATCAGTGCAGCAAAGTTGATTGAGAGGAACGATTTACCCACTCCAGGTGCGGGGCCTGTGACCAGCACAACGTTGTTACGCGCTTCGAGCAAGGCAAATTGCAGCGAGGTTCGCAAGCTTCGCAAGCTTTCGACCGCTGGCTCCTCGGGATGGGCAAGCGCAAGAATGGATATGTGTGGAGACTTTGCATCGGCTTTCGCAGTGATTCCACGCTGCAGGTCCGCATGTGGAATCGTCGCGTAGACGTTAAGGCCGGCACGCTGCTCGATCTCCAATGGATCGTCAACGCCACCAAAGAAGGTGGTTTTTACGAAAGCTGCCGCAAAGCCAACAACGAGACCAACGAGGACCGAGATCGGAATGACGAGAGCTTTGGCAGGCCATACCGGCACTTCAGGCACAGGAGCGCTGTCAACCATCCGAACCGTACCAACCTTGCCCGCCTTCAAAAGATTCAACTGCTGCGAACTTTGCAGCAGGGCGAGATACAGCGCCTTGCGGACTTCGACATCACGCTCAAAACGCACCACGTCCTGTTCGGTAGAAGGCATCCCTTCGATACGCTCGTCAACACCGCCCGAAGCCTTCTCAAGCTCAGAG
Source organism: Paraburkholderia eburnea (assembly GCF_002917095.1). GTDB lineage: Bacteria > Pseudomonadota > Gammaproteobacteria > Burkholderiales > Burkholderiaceae > Paraburkholderia > Paraburkholderia eburnea. The sequence continues at coordinate 15,685 of NZ_PQGA01000037.1, read as the reverse complement.
ATTTGCTGATTGATTGCCAGGATGCTTGGATGCTCCGGTCCGAATCGCGTTAGCAGATCCGCACGCCGTTGCTTGAGCGCAAGCAACTGGGTTTGCGCCTCGACGGATTGCTGCAGTACGAGTTTTCCTTCGGTGCCAATATCTAGCGTCCCGTGCTTCTCACGATAATTGTTGTAGTTTTGCTCCGCGTCTTCCAACGCGGCTTTCATCTTCGGCAATTGCTCCTGGAGAAATTGCAGCGATTTTCCAGCCTCTTCCGTCTTGCGATCCACATTCTGGCGAACATACTCGCGCCCGATCTCGTTCATGATCTTACTGATCAAAACAGGATCGGTTCCCCGCAATGCCACACCAATCACGTCGGATTGCTGCTTCCCCATCTCTTGAATTTCAAGATCTTTTTGAATCTGCCCAATTATCGTGAGCCTCGACGAGCGGGTGATTTTGAAACGTGCACCGCGCTTGCCACTAAGTTTTGTAACAGTCAGGAACACATCACCTTCGCTCGATCGGAAAGTTTCTGGTTTTCCTATCTTGCCTTCGACGGGATTGTCAAATCCCTCTCCAGAGAGGCGATAGCTGTCGTCACCAAGCGCAGTGATAAAGAAGTGCTCGCCCTCAAGTTCGGCAGGCACATCGAATTGGTCGACTTCAATCGACTCCGAGCTCCATGCGAATCCGCCCATGCCAAAAATACCTGGGCGTGACAATCCATCAGCGTTGTGTCGTGCAATCCAGCGGCCAATCAGCGGAAAGTAGCTGGGAGATGCATCGATATACAGTTTCAGCTTGTCCACCGCATGAGAGACGACAAGCCGCGATCGCAAGATCTCAATCTCACCGGCCGTGACAGACTTCACCTGAAATAGAGACGAAACGCTGGATACCAGATTGCCCCCTGCCACGCCGTCCGAACTATCTTCGACCTGCAGCATGATGTCGGCGCGATAAACCGGGGAAGCGAAGCACGCGTATAGCATCCCCATAGCCAGGAATGCCGAGGCAATGATAGCGATCAACCAGCGATGGCTGATTACCATGTCCAGATAGTATCCAAGATCGAGCTCGGACTTTTCTGCGCTAGTTGGCACTGATTTGATGCTCGGATTCATCTACACATCACTTGTTGAAATTTTCTAACATTCCAGTCAATACGAGTCGACGTAGCAACACCGACCATACGCACCACCAGGAATTCCGCTCTTACTTCTCAGACGATCGCCTTGATGCGAGCCACCCAATCGTCAACGCCTTTCTGAATCAGATCGAAGCAGTCCTCAAAACGCTCACGACTCTGACGGTAAGGATCGAAGACCTCGAATTTGTTATGGTGGCCAAGGGCGAAAACCTTCCCCACACTTCCGGAAAACGAACGTGCAATTGCTCGCTTGTGGCCTTCTTCCATGACAAGAATAAGATCGGCATGCCGACACGCTTGTGCTGAGATTTGCTGCGCACGATGCGAAGAGATGTCGATACCTTTATCGCTCATCAACGCGACAGCATGGGAGGCTGCGGGTCTTCCAGAAAGTGCTCCAATCCCCGCCGAACTCACGGTTGCCCCAGGCAAGCGCTCGCGCAGCAATCCTTCGGCCATTGGACTTCGGCATATATTTCCAACACAAACGGTGAGAATCGACCGAATCATCAATAGCTCCCGATGCGCTCACCCAGATAGACCGAGTTGGCCGTCGGCGAAATCAGACTAATCACGCGGTTCCAGCGAACCAGTCCAGTCGTATCGACATACACAACGTCCTTCGCCTTGAGCTGGAAATCTTCCGCAAGCGACATTGCCACCGGCGACTTTGCATTGAGCTGATAGACCTCGGGCTGAGCCGGATCCTTCGTTGCACGAATGACGTAGATGGCGTTTGGCGCTGCGGTGTCAGGGCGAACGCTGTTGGCCTCGCCAAGCGCTTCGCTCAGGCTAAGCTTTCCGTTATTGCGCATGAGAACGGGTTTAGGCTGCAGCACCTCACCAGTCACCATGATCTTGTAGTTCTCGCGTGGCAACACCCGTACGAGGTCGTCATCATGAAGGATGATCTTCGCGGGATTCACGCCATCGGCGACCATTTGGGGTAAATCAAGCTCGTATGATTTGCCATTGCGGCTCAAGAAAATTCGACTTTCGTCGCCGGTATCGAGCACACCACCCGCCGCGCCAATCGCAGCCGGCAGATTCATTGGAACATTGGTAATCGCGGCTACCCCCGGGGACTTGACTTCCCCGCCGACGTAAATTCTCTTGCTCAGAAACGCCCCTACACGCAGCGTCACCTGCGGATTACGGATGTAAGGGGTAAGGCGCTTGACGACCAGTTGCTGCGCTTCATTTTCCGTCAGTCCCAGAACTTTGATTTGCCCCGCGTAAGGCATCTGGATATAGCCGTCGGCACTAACCGAAAATCCAGCCAGAGGTGCCGACGAACCCGATACGGTTGGCAGCGCCGCACCCGAAGGTCCGATGGTGTAAGTCAGATTCGGCGCGATGAGTTCGGGGTGATCCCAGATCGTGACCGACAGCACGTCGTTGGCACCGATCCGATAGTTTCCCGATTTTTCGGATAAGGGTTTGTAGACGCTTTCGACCTTGGACAGTTCGAGTTGTCTCGCCGATTCGCGCTGACTCTCGATCAGTTCCGGCGTAATCGAAGTGATTTCTGGCGTGCGCGTAGGCTCGCGCGGGTCGAGCGCGGTCTTGCTGAATTGCATGCCAGGAATTTGCGTGCAAGCATTCAACGAAACAGCAATTAGAAACAAAGAAAAGGCCCAACCAAAACGTCTCATGATAAACGCCAGTAGATCCGGTTAAAGCAACATGCATGGAAGTCTTATGCTACGAAGTACGCTTGCGCTCCCTACGCCCCAAAATAGATAAGCTCCGATTCCTTGAGGAATTTGTCCTTTCCGAAACGACTGATTGCGTGCCGGCGGGCTGCACGCCCCATACGTTGTCGCAGTTTAGGATCGTTCACGAGCTTCCTCGTATAGAGCAGTAACTCTTCGTCCGTATCGGCAAGGAAACCCGTCTTGCCGTGAACGACAACATCCTTGTTTCCGACGATGTTGGTCGCTACAGCAGGGATGCCCATCGCCTGCGCTTCGATTAACGCTATAGGCATGCCCTCCCACAGAGACGTCAGTACAAAGACATCTGAGTTGGCGAACTCGGCCATAAGCCGCTGCTTGTCAAGCCACCCACTAACTACCACCCGACTATCTGCAAGCCACTCGGTTTTCGATTCGGCATCGCCATCGCCGATCCAGATGAATTCGGCTTCTTCCGCTGCTATGTGATGCGCGATCTGCGCTAATCGCCACGGCGCTTTTTGATAGGCGACACGCCCAGCAGTCACCACACGTGCAACCTTACGTTCGTCAGCGCGAGTCACCTCGTTGATCAAAGCGGTATCGATGCCGTTTTCAAGCAGGTAGATACGGTGTTTGCCAAGATGCTGCTCTGCGTACAGCTTTTCCGTAGCTGAACATGCAGCAATCTTTCCGCCTAGCTTGTGTAGTAGCCACTCGATGAGATGAAAAAGGCGCCGCTTCTTTTCAGCCACATCGCGGCGCAGGAATGCGAAGCCATGCGGCGAATAGCAACTCTTTCCGATCTCAAACCTGAGGAATGTAGCCAACCTGGCAAGTGCCCCCGCTTTCGACGAGTGGGAATGAATCGCGTCGAATCTTTCGCTCCGCAAGATTTTTAACAGAGCGAGGAGCGCGCGTAGATCCGAGAATCCAATCTCCCGTTTCATCGGCAGCACAATTCGTCGAACGGATGCATCGAACATGCTCGCGAGTGCTGCGTCTGGTGGTGTGTCGGCGCGTACCGAATACACCAGCGTCACGCTATGGCCGGATCTCACCTGTTCATTTGCGAGAAGCGAAACACAGTGAAGAACACCACCGCCTAGCGCTTCGGTAACGTGAAGAATTCTTTTCACGATTGATTCCCAGATCCATATGAACCATCTTCGGAACACGAAAGCGGGTACGCAACGTAATCCGTTTTTTGAACTAATTTCACAAAATAAATTCGTAATGCGAATTTATTTATATCGACACCAACAGTCGACAAAAACCTCTTCACGCCATCACGGTATTCCATGACGGACCTTAAAAAAATCATCAGTACGCGTTTCTGTGAATTAGTCCCTTGAAAATCGTCACGAGGACGATGCGCATATCCAGCCAGAAGGACCAGTTGCTCAGGTAATAAAGATCGTGCGCGACGCGTCCCTGCATCTTTTCAATGCGATCGGTCTCGCCGCGAAAGCCGTTGATTTGCGCCCAGCCGGTAATACCCGGCTTGATGCGATATCGGTGGATATAGCCGTCCACGATGTCCTGATACAGCTTGTCGTGCTCGATCGCGTGAGGCCGTGGCCCGACAACAGACATCTCTCCGCGCAGAACATTGAAGAACTGCGGCAATTCATCGAGACTTGTCCGTCGCAGGAAAGCGCCCACGCGCGTCACACGCGGGTCGTTACGCGTTGCCTGCTTGACCACGCCACCGGTGTCGGCGTGCATGCACATACTGCGAAACTTATAAATACTGAAGACTTTCCCGTTCGCACCCTTGCGACGTTGCGTGAACAGCACCGGTCCTTGCGAAGTCAATTTGACGGCCAGCGCGATTCCAATCAGCACAGGAGAAAGCGCAATCAGCACGCACAATGCAAACAGGCGGTCGAATATTTCCTTGCCGATGAGCAATTGCGAGGCGATCGGGGACGCCACCAGGTTGATCGCTGATGTGCCTTCCAGGTTAGCGAGGCCTGCATTGAAAGCCGAGAGGCCGCTAACATCCGGGATAAAGCGAATATTGATCAGGTCGTTACGAAGCAGCTCGACGAAGGGAACGATCTTCTGTCCTTCCGAAAGAGGCACGGCAAACCAAAGCTCTTCGATGTGTGCATTACGAACGTAGTTGACGAAGGCTTCGCGATCGCAGAACGTCGGTAATCCAAGCGGAATGGCGTGCGCCTTAGGATCGGTATCGAAAGCAACCGTCACGCGATAAACCGAGTCCGGCGTCGCATCGATCTTGCGCATGAGTTGACGGCAATTCGCCGCATTGCCGACGACAGCGACCGTGCAAGTGCGGACATCTTGCCGCGTCAACTGCAAACAAATTGCATGCGCGGCAAGTCGACAAAGCACCACTCCCGCTGCCGAAATGAAGGCCCACTCCTTGAGCCAGTCCACCGCCGGGCGGTAGGAGCGATGCAACGCCATGACCAGCGCGCAGGAGGCGGCCAGAACGAAGAGCCAGGCACACACCGGCACAAAGACGCAGCGCCAGAACATGCGCCGACGCGTAACCCGGTACATCCCCCACGAGGGGAAGAACATGAGCGCCATGAGCATGGAGAATGCGACCAGAGCGCTGTTGTAGCCCGTCGCCTCGAAGATACTGGGCGCGCCGGCCGCCAGGAGTGCGCCCGCGGCAATCGAAACCACATCGGACAGACGCGCCAACATGCCGCCATTACGGATAGCAACTGCAGCACCAGTATGGGTGGTCGAATGCATAGAGTCTTGTTCGCCGGGGCGTGCATCGCAGCAGATACGATGCGGCTGATCCACACAGGCATGTACAGGATTTGTCGAGATGACGCCTGGCACTTCCTGTAGCTGGTTCGCGAGCCACCGCGAATACGGTTGCCATCCTTACCGAACCGGCTTCTACTTAAGGGACGAACGCAAAGTCTCCGTTACCGCCACCCTCGCGTATATAAGAACAGTCCTAAATACCTCCTCGCCATAATATTGAAAATGTTTGTTGCTCATCCCGATAAAAGGCGCATGACCATATGGGTATCGCTGAGACGTCGATCAGCTATCCTGAATTAATGATTGCCTCATATCACGAAAACATTTCGAAACAAAATTCATTCTTCGCAGATCGAGTCGGAAATTTCTTTTTTCACTCAGAAAAGAGAGTCACGATCCATTGATGAATCGCCCATACCAAAGAAACGCCGCGCAAGGTTTTATGGAAGATTTAAATATGTTTAAATCGCCACTTATTTTATTTCTAATTACGGACGATTTAGACGCCAGCCCAGGGTTGGCCAGCATCAGATGCGGCGCCACGGAATTCTGACGCCGCCACGGAAGCCCTTACTTCTTCTGAATAAACTCGATCTTGTACCCATCCGGGTCGGTCACGAACGCAATCACGGTCGTGCCGTGCTTCATCGGGCCGGCTTCGCGCACGACCGTACCGCCCTGCTCCTTGATCTTCGCGCAGGCCGCGTAAGCATCCGCCACCTCGACAGCCAGGTGGCCGAAGCCCGTGCCGAGGTCGTATGACGGCGTATCCCAGTTGTGCGTGAGTTCGATCACGGTGCCGTCGCGCTCATCGGTGTAACCGACGAAGGCCAACGTGAACTTGCCATCGGGATAGTCTTCGCGGCGCAGCAGTTTCATGCCGAGCAATTCGGTGTAGAACTTGATCGAGCGGTCCAGGTCACCGACCCGGATCATCGTGTGCAGCAGGCGCATGGGGGACTCCATTTTTTGCCATCGTCAAAAGTCGGACTCTACCAAAATCTTTCCTGGCCTGCCGACGCCGACCCAACGCCCCCGCTTGAGGTCCCGTCCGGCAAACCGGCGCGATTTGCTCTAGGATGATCGCCATCCCGAAATGGCCGCCCGCGCCCCGGCGCAAGGCGGCCGGTTTTTGCGAACGACAACGGAAGAGACAGGAGCAGACATGCGGATTCTGGTGGTGGGTGCAGGCGCGACGGGCGGCTATTTCGGCGGGCGGCTCGCCGCTGCGGGGCGCGACGTCACGTTTCTGGTGCGCGAGGCGCGAGCGGCGCAACTGCGCGCCAATGGTCTCGTGATCCGCAGTCCGCATGGCGGCGATCTGACGCTGCGCGATCCGCAGACGGTCACGCGCGAAGCGCTCAGCGCCCCCGGCGCGCAGCCCTACGATCTCGTGCTGCTGAGCTGCAAGGCCTACGACCTCGACGATGCAATCGATTCCTTCGCGGCCGCCGTCGGTCCCGAGACGGTGATCCTGCCCCTGCTCAACGGCATGCGTCATCTGGAGATCCTGCAGGCGCGCTTCGGCACTCAGGCGGTGCTCGGCGGCGTCTGCCTGATCGCCTCGACGCTCAATGACAAGCGCGAGATCGTCCACCTGAACGACGCCCACGCGATCACCTTCGGCGAGCCTGGCGGCGGGATGTCGGCGCGTGTGGACGCAATCGCGGCCGCGTTCAGCAACGCCGGCTTCAACCTCAAGGCGAGCGAGCGCATCCTGCAGGAGATGTGGGAAAAGTGGGTATTTCTGGCATCGCTCGCGGGCAGCACCTGCCTGTTTCGCGCGCCGGTGGGCGCGATCGTGGCGACGCCCGACGGCGCGGCGACGATCGAGCGCCTGTTCGCGGAATGTCGCGCCGTGGCGGCGGAGCACGGCCATGCGGTGCGCGACAGTTTTCTGGAGCGCTCGCGCGCGATGCTGTTCGCGACCGGCTCGACGCTCACCGCGTCGATGCTGCGCGACGTGCAGAACGGTTCGCGCATCGAGGCCGATCACATCCTCGGCGATCTGATCCGCCGCGGCGGCGCGGCGCAACGCGCGTCGAGCGAGTTGTCGGTGCTGCGCATCGTCTATAGCCAGCTCAAGGCCTACGAGGCACAGCGCCCGCAGGCTGCCTGAACCGAACCGGGCCTGATCCAGGGCAAGCGGCGCTTATTGCGGCGCCGCTTCTCCCAGCGCCTGCGCAATGCGCACGTATTCGTCCACCGGCACGTCTTCCGCGCGGCGCTGCAGATCGAAGCCGAGCGCCTCGAAATCCACGCGCTCGCGGTAATCGGCCAGCGTGTTGCGCAGCATCTTGCGGCGCTGCGAAAACGCCGCCGTCACGAGCTCGCCGAGAATCGCGGCATCCACCTTCGGCAGTTCGTGCGGCGCGTACGGAATCATCCGCACGATCGCCGAATCCACCTTGGGCGGCGGCTGGAACGACTCGGGCGGCACGTCCAGCACCTTGTCCATCACGTAGCGGTACTGGAGCATCACCGTCAGGCGGCTGAACGCCTTGGTGCCGGGTTCCGCGATCATGCGCTCAACCACTTCGTTCTGCAGCATGAAATGCTGGTCGATCACCTGTTCCGCGAAACCTGCGAGGTGAAACAGCAGCGGGCTCGAAATGTTGTACGGCAGGTTGCCGACGATGCGCAGCGAGGGCTTGTCGCCCGGCGCCGCGAGCGAGCCGAAATCGAACGCGAGCGCGTCGCCCGCGTGCAGTTCGAGCAGCGGCCCGAACTTCTTCGTCAGGCGCCCGATCAGGTCGCGGTCGAGTTCAACCGCGTGCAGCGGCGCTTCGGGCGTGGACAGGCGCTCGATCAGCGGTTCGGTGAGCGCGCCGAGGCCCGGCCCGATCTCGACCATGCGTTCGCCGCGCTGCGGGCCAATGATGTCGACGATCGAGTCGATCACGTGCGTATCGACGAGAAAATTCTGGCCAAAGCGCTTGCGCGCGAAGTGGCCCTGGTGCTGTTTGCTGCTCGATTTGCTGCTGTTGGACATCTTGATCTTCTATTGAATGGCGCGGCGGTGGCGCGCCATCGAAACGGCTGTGTCGATGGCGGCAATCAGGCTGCCCGCGTCCGCGCGGCCCGTGCCGGCGAGGTCTAGCGCGGTGCCATGATCGACCGAGGTGCGCACGATCGGCAGGCCCAGCGTCACGTTGATGCCCTCGCCGAACGTCGCGTATTTCAGGACCGGCAGGCCCTGATCGTGGAACATGGCCAGCACGCAGTCGGCCTCGTTGAGATAACGCGGCTGAAACAGCGTGTCGGCGGGGTACGGGCCGCGCGCGTCGATGCCTTCGGTTGCGGCTTTCGCAAGCGCCGGCGAAATCGTCTCGATCTCCTCGCGGCCCAGATAGCCGTTTTCGCCCGCGTGCGGGTTCAGGCCCGTGACGAGGATGCGCGGCGTGGGCACGCCGAAGTGGTGGCGCAGGTCGTGATTGACGATGCGCAGCGTCTCCAGCAAGCCGTCGATGGTAAGTGCGGCAGGGACGTCCTTGAGCGGCAGATGCGTGGTCGCCAGCGCGACGCGCAAGGGACGCGCGCCGGTGCCCGCCAGCATCATCACCACGCGCGGCGTGTGCGTGCGTTCGGCGAGATATTCGGTGTGGCCGGTAAACGGCACGCCGGCATCGTTGATCGTGCTCTTTTGCAGCGGCGCGGTGACGATGGCATCGAATTCATGCGCCACGGCGCCGTCGATTGCGCGGTCGAGCAGCGCGAGAACGTAAGGGCCGTTGGCGACGTCGAGCTTGCCCGCTTTCGAGGGCGCGGCGAGCGCGACGTGTTCGACGCTCACCTTCTGCCCCGCCTGCACGGCGGCCCAATCGACCCCGGCCGAGGCCGCGCGCGCTTCGAGCAGCGCACGGTCGCCGAGCACGACGAATTCGGCATCCGGCCAGTGCGCCGAGGCGCCCGCCAGCGCGGCCGCCGTCAGCTCGGGGCCGACGCCGGCCGGCTCGCCGGTGGTGATGGCGATGCGGATCGGCCGCGGTCCCCGCGGCGCTGAAGACGAAGAAGCGGGGACGTTCACGGCGCGGTTCCTTTCAGGCTTAGTGTTGCTGCGGCGGCGTCATGCCGCTGATCTTGTAGTCGACATAGGCGGTGTCGCGCAACTGGCGCAGCCAGTCGGCGTAAGCCTGTTCGGCCTTGCGCTGGCCAATCGCCTGACGCGCGAGATCCATCTGCTGCGCAACCGAGCCTTCGGCTTCGCGGCGGCCCAGCACCTGGATCAGGTGGTAGCCGTATTCGGTGCGGACCGGCTCGCTCAGCTGGCCATCCTGCAGCGTGTTCATGGCGCGCTCGAATTCAGGCACCGTCTCGCCCGGGCTGATCCAGCCGAGGTCGCCGCCCTGCGAGGCCGAACCGTCCTGCGAGTAAGTACGCGCGAACTTGGCGAAGTCGCCGCCCGCCGCCACTTCGCTGCGGATTTCCAGCAGCTTCTGGCGCGCTTGCGGCTCCGACATGCCATCACCCACGCGCAGCAGGATGTGGCGCACGTGCGTCTGCGTGAGTTGCGGCGCCGCGGCGCCCGTGCCCTGCCCCTGACGGCGCTCGACCAGACGGACGATTTCGAAGCCGTCGCTGGTGCGGATCACCGAAGGATTCACCTCGCCCGGACGCAGCGTGGCGGCGGCCGTCACCCACTCGGGCGGCAGCTTCGACGGCGCGAGGAAGCCCATGTCGCCGCCCTTGCTGGCGTCGGCGGCCTGCGAGTTCGACTTGGCGAGGCTTGAGAACTTGCTGCCCGACTGCGCGTCCTTGAGCAGCGCTTCAGCCTTCTTCTGCGCGGCTTCGATGTCGGCTTCCGGAGCGTTCAGCGGCGCCTTGATGAAGATGTGCTCGAAGTGCAGATCGCTTTGCTGGCCGGCGTTCGGCCCGCGCTGGCTGGCGATGTAGTTCGCGACTTCGGCGTCCGACACCGAAATCTTGCTGTCCACTTCCTTCTCGCGCAGCTTCGAGAGCGTGAGTTCCGTGCGCGCGTCCTTCATGAAGGTCGACCACGGCACGCCGGCGGCTTCGATACGCGAGCGGTAGGTGGCCAGATCCATGCCGTTAGCCTGGGCGAGGCGTTCGAGCGTGCGGTTCACCGACGCGTCGTCCACCGTGATGCCGTCTTCCTTGGCCTTCTGCAGCTGGATGCGTTCGAGCACCATCTGGTTGAGCACCTGGGCGCGCAACTGGTCCATCGGCGGGACCGGTGCGTTCTGCTGGCTCAGGCGGCGCGAGATGAGCACCACGCGCTCGTCGAGCTCGCGCTGCGTGATCACGCCGTCATTGACGACGGCGGCGATCAGATCGACCGTCTGGCCGCTGCCGCCCTGCGAAAGCTGCTGCGCGTAAGCCGGGGCTGCCGGCATCATGCCTGCTACGGCGAAGAGACTCGCAGCGTACGCTGCCAGACGAAGCTTTTTCATGATTCCCACAGATACTCCAAGGTTGGCGGGCAGCTTCGCCCGTCTCTAAGCACCGACCCGCGCTGCACCGGAGCGCGGCCACTGTAGGGCCGCGTCTGCCGGATCACGCGTTATTGATAATCCGTGAATCGCGACGGCGCCGGCGGCTGGCCAGGCAGTTGCGTATAGCCCGGCACGCCGGCACGGAAGGCCGCAACCAGGCCGTTGTCCACGTTCGACAGGCCCTTGAGCGTGAGCTGCGCAAGGAAACGCGTCGCCGAATTGTTGCCGCCCGTCGAATTGATCCCGTTCGCATAGCGCTGGATACCGACGCCCAGCGCCCAGCAATCGGCGTCGTACTGCATGCCGAGCAAACCGTCGACGATCTTGTGGCCGTTCAGATCGTAGTTGAAGCGGCCCACCGCGTACACCCGATGCGAGAACGGCCATTGAGCCGAAATCAGAATCTGGTTGATCGGCTGATTGTCGAGCGTGCTGCTGTTCTCGCGCGTGTAGCGGTACGCGACGTTCAGCACGCGGCTCGGCCCCGGGCTGTAACCGAAGCCGACGCTCGCCTTTGTTAGCTGGTTAGCGTCCGCATTATATTGGAACGCAGTTTCCGACGCGAAACCGCCCCCGATCTTCAGCGACATGCCCGCGATCAGGTCCGAGTGCGCCGCGCCCGTGGTGGTCTGATCCTGCGTCAGCGTCACTTGCTGGTCGCGGAAGTAGTACTGCTGGGCGATCACGAAGCGCGCACGTTCGTCGCCCGACGCCGCGTCGATGAAGCGCGTCGTCAGCGCCGCCGTGATGCGGTTCGCGTCGGCGATGCGGTCGTCGCCGACGAAGGTGTTCGGCGTGAAGATTTCCGCGAGACCGAAGTCGGCTTCCGCGGTATCGAAAAGGGGCGCGAACTCCTGATTGCGATACGGCGTGTACACGTAGTACAGGCGCGGCTCCAGCGTCTGAATGTAGTCCGTGCCGAACAGGTGCACCGAGCGGTCGAACACCAGCCCCGTATCGAAACTGAAGGTCGGGATGGATTCGGTGAAGCTCTTGGGCGTGCCGGCGGGCGAGCCGAAGGTCGGGTCCGAGCCGATGTTGCTCAGGTTGTACGACGCGAAGTGCCACTGCACCTTCGGCGTGACGAAGTAACCGGGGCCCGTGAGCGAATACGACAGGTACGGGTTGAAGACGACGCGCTCGCCTTCGGTGGCGTCAGCCGTGGTGATGCTAAAGCGCGAGTAATCGGCTTCCGCGCCGTAGTCGAAACCGTCGACGTTGTACTTCGCGTACTTCACGTTCAGTTCGGGCTCGCGGCCATACGGCGCCTGCGACGGCGCGAGCGTCTGCCAGTGCTGCCAGCGGCCGAGCACGGACCACGGACCGTTGTTGTACGTGAGGCCCGCTTCCTGCTGATACAGCATCTGCGTGCCGTTCAGGAACTGGTTCGCGGGCGACGCGAGGTCTTCCGGATAGGTGTTGTCCGAGACCTTGTTGTAGTAGATGTAGCCGCCGAACCCGTTGCCGAAGTTCTGGTTGTGCTGGATGAACAGCGCGTAGCGGTTGGTCTTCGTGATCGCGTCGTCGGGCAGGAACGTGCCGGTGATCGAGCCCGAGTAATTGGCCGACAGATACCGGTAGTTGCCCTGCAGGAACACGCCGCGCTTCGAGATCAGCTCGGGCGTGAACGTGAGGTCGCGATTCGGCGCGATGTTGAAGTAATACGGCAGCGAGATTTCGTAGCCGTTGGTCGAACTGACCGAGAACGTCGGCGGCAGCAGGCCGCTGCGGCGGTCGCCCGAGAGCGGGAACGAAATCCAGGGGCTCGCGAAAATCGGCATGCCCTGGAAGAACAGCACGCTGTTGTGCGCGACGCCTTCGTCGGCGCCCGTGTCGAAATCGAACTCGGTGCCCTTGATGTACCACGCCGGGTCGCTCGCGCACTGGCAGGCCGTGTAGGTACCGTTGGTGAGCACGGAGCGCTCGCTGTCGAGCAGGTCGGCGCGCTCTGCGCTGCCCGAGCCGCCCGTCGCCGAAAAGTGATACTTCGGCGTGGACATGAAGCCTTCATTGGCTTCGACCTTCAGATGCCCTTCGGGACCGGCGAACGTCGTGCCGTTCTGGACCACCGTGACATTGCCGTAAGCATCGGCCATGTCGGTGTCTTCGTCATAGTGGAGCGCATCGCCCTTGACGATGTTGGTGCCCTGGCGCAGCTCGGCCGCGCCCTTGACGGCGGCGTCGGTGCCCGAGGTGCCGGTCGTCGAATCGCCAAGAACGAAAGTGGCCGGGCGCTGCCCCGGCGCATTGGGCGTGTCGCCGAGCTGCGGAGCCAGGCGCAGGCTCCACGCATCGTCCAGCCGCTCGGCCTGCGCGGCAGCGCCCGAAAGCTGGGCGTGCGCGAACGCGGGCATGAAGCCCGGCACGGCCACGAGTGCCGCGATCAGCCGCCGCTTGCCCGGCACGCCGTCGTCACTGTTGGAGATCGTCTGGAAAAACTGTCTGGGCGGCATGTATGGTTTTGGCGTATCGGCCCCGCTGGCTGCCCGCCCATGACGGCTGCCCTGCCGGCTCGGGCAAGCTCCGGGCGAGAAACCGGAACGGGCGTCGATCGGGGCAAGGTTGCGCACAGATATTTACAATTCATCGACAATGAACTGAAAACAAGTGCGGCAGGCGAACCGTCATGCAGGCTTTGGCGCGAGTCGCGTCAAAAAAGTCGTGGGGTATTATATGGCAAGACGTTGATCCACTGATTTTGCCTCTGGTTTACATGACCTTCTCCGAGCCGTCTTCCCCTGCCGACGCCCGCCGCGACCAGCTCGCCGCGTGGCTTGCCGGCCACGCCGCCACTTACGCCCTGGACCTTGCCACGCTCGCCCCGGCTTCCGCCGACGCGAGCTTTCGCCGCTACTTCCGCCTCGCGAGCGCGGGCGGGCACGGCGCGACGCTGATCGCCGTGGACGCGCCGCCGCCCGAAAAATGCCGCGAATTCGTCGAAGTCGCGGGCCTGCTCGAAGCCGCCGGCGTGCATGTGCCGCGCGTGCTCGAAGTCGATCTGGAGGCCGGCTTCATGCTGCTGAGCGACCTCGGCACCGCGCCCTACCTGCAGGCGCTGGCCGATGCCGGTCCCGGTCCGCGCTCGCGCACGCTGATGCGCGACGCCATCGACGCGCTGGTGCGCTTCCAGGCGACCTCGCGCGAAGGCGTGCTGCCGCCCTTCGACGAAGCCTTCCTGCGCCGCGAGATGGAACTGATGCCCGAGTGGTATCTGGAGCGCCATCTGGGCCGCAAGATCGACGACGCCACACGCTCGATGCTCGATCGCACCTTCGCGCTGCTGATCGCCAGCGCTCGCGCACAGCCGCAGGTCTTCATGCTGCGCGATTACATGCCGCGCAACCTGATGATCGCGACGCCCAACCCCGGCGTGCTCGATTTTCAGGATGCCGTGTACGGGCCGATCACCTACGACATCGCCTCGCTGCTGCGCGACGCCTTCCTGAGCTGGGACGAGGAATTCGAGCTCGACTGCTTCGTCCATTACTGGGAACGCGCGAAGAAGGCCGGCCTGCCGGTCGATCCGGACTTCGGCGAGTTCTACCGCCAGCTCGAATGGATGGGCCTGCAGCGCCATATCAAGGTGTTGGGCCTGTTCTGCCGCATCAACTATCGCGATAACAAGCCGCATTACATGGCGGACCTGCCGCGCTTTCTCGACTACGCGGGGAAGGTTGCGCGCCGTTACCGGCCGCTCGCGCCGTTCGCGCGATTCATCGACGAGTTGCGGGGCACCGGGACCCAGACCGGCTATACCTTCTGAGCGTTTTTATTTCATGACAAGGTCGAATCCATGACGCACGGCCGTACGGCGATGATCTTCGCTGCCGGGCGCGGCGAGCGCATGCGCCCGCTCACCGACACCTGCCCCAAACCAATGCTCGAAGCGGGCGGCAAGCCGCTGATCGTCTGGCAGATCGAGCGCCTGGCGGCGGCGGGCTATCTGCGCATCGTCATCAATCACGCGTGGCTGGGTGCGCAGATCGAAGCGGCGCTGGGGGATGGGGCGCGCTTTGGCGTGCGGCTGCTTTACTCTGCCGAGGACGACGCGCTGGAGACGGCGGGCGGTATCGCTCAGGCATTGCCGCTGCTGGAACGAGATGGCGAGCCGTGCGTGTTCCTCGCCGTGGCCGGTGACGTGTATAGCGATTTCGATTTCGCGCGGCTCGATGGGCCTGCGGCGGCGCTTGCTGCGCGGGCGGAACCGGGGATGCATCTCGTGATGGTGCCGAATCCGGCGTTTCATCCCGGTGGGGATTTCGCGCTGGGCGCCGATGGGGTGCTCGCGGCTGACGGGGCGCCGCGCTATACCTTTGGCAGCATTGGGCTGTATGACACGCGGATGTTCCGCGATCTGGAGCCCGGCACGAAACGCGCGCTCACGCCGTACTACAAGGCGGCCATTGCGCAGCGGCGTGCGACGGGTGAGTTGTTTGAGGGGCGGTGGGAGAACGTCGGGACGGTCGCGCAGCTCGCGGCGCTGGATGGGGAATTGCGAGGGTGCGTTTAGCTTTTGACCTTTGGCTTTTGACCTTTGGCATTTCCTTGAATTCGTGTCGGTTTGCCAGCGTTGCCCCTGTGCGGGGCGGCACTTACTTTCTTTGCGGCGGTGTACAGACTGGAGACATAGCTGACAGGTGTACGAGGACATGGTTGACACTTTC
>NZ_PQGA01000036.1 GCF_002917095.1 Paraburkholderia eburnea | reverse complement strand
CACAGAACTTGACCTGAAGACCGTAAAAACCTGAGCATCATGTGTCAACCATGTCCTCGTACATGTGTCAACCATGTCTCCAGTCTGTACACCGCTGCAAAGAAAAGTAGGTGCCGCCCCGCACAGGGGCAACGCTGGCATACCGACAAGAAAACAAGGAAATGCCAACCCGATTATGAGACCCACAATTACCGATATTTATCCAGAAACAGGACACGATATTCCCGCCAAGCCTCTTCAAACGCCGCCATCGCAACAAGACTTGCATTCCGAAGCATCAGATAATCGAGCCAGTTTGCTTTCCATATTCCTTCTGGCGCCCGGTCATCGACACTTACATCGCGCGCCAGACGCCCCACCGGGTCATCGCGTTCGGTTTGGGTTCGAATCCAGGTCTGAAATGAAATAACCATATTCACACTCATTCAAATTCAATTGAAGTGCCGCGCGAGCAGACTATCGGGGTCCACCGGTACGACGACTTCTTCACACAAAACAGTTTCAATCCTGGCCACCAAACTCCGCCTGCCTGCTCGCTCGTACTCCAAACGACATAAGGATGCCCACGAAAATCGCGCCACCAGACGCAAAGCGGTTACCTTTTCGCTTACCTTCGCCGGGAGCGCCCAGCAGCATTGCGCGCGTTTCGATGGCCTTCGCATCGTGATCTGCAACGCTCGATCCACGGGCGTGAAGGCGTGAAGCATCAATAAGGGAAAACGGGCTCATGGCTCTCTGCGTCGAAGTTGGCTGAACAGATGTCAGGATAGGCGAGTCATTCCTTGACCCGAATCAGACGAATTCGATAGATGAGCCGAGTCGCCTGGATCGCCACATCCATGCGCATCGCATAACCATCGGCAATCCCACCCTAAAACTTCGTCCCATCGCGCCGTAAACACAGTGATCTCCTCACTGCAGGACGCGCGCCGATGACCGATAACACCGAAGCCACTCAGGAAGCGCCCCAAGTAACCGCCCCGGAATTTGCCGTACTCACGCCCGCCGACGTCGCACTAGGCCAACCGCTCGACTGGCCACTCGTCGACGCCGACGGCGCGCTGCTCCTCGACATCGGCGCCACACTCGTCGGTGAAATGGAACGCGACTTTCTGTTTCGCCACTTCGCCCCGCAGCGCGGCGACCGCGAACCGCCTGCCAGCGTCCTCGCGACGAAACCCCAGCAGCCCGGCGCAGAACTGACCGTTCGCGATCTGCACCTGACAATCGGCGCGCTCATGGGCCTACGCCCGCAGCAAGGCGCGAGCGGCGCGCCCATGCATCCGTGCAAACTGATCGGCGTCGCGCCCAATGAAGTGATCTTCGTCACGCTGCCCTATGTGAACCGGCGACCGATCGAGATCACGCCCGGCGAGAACGTCGAAATCGTCGCGATCGCGAGTCACGCCGTCTATCGCTTCGTCTGCACGATCCAGGCGATACATCAGGCGCCGCCCGGCTATCTCGTGCTCTCGAAGCCCGCCAATATCCGTATGCTGCGCGAGCGCAAGTCGATCCGCGTGCGCGCGCGGTTTCCGGTGCGCTACGGCATCGGCGAGGGAATCGAGGGTTATCAGGGCGTCGCACTCGCGCGCGGCGTCAGCGCGCTTGGACTTTCGATTGCCGCGCCGTGGGCGCTCGCCAAAGTCGGCGAGCGGTTGCGCGTGGCTTTCCGGCTGCGCTCGGGCGAGCTGGACTCGACCATCGAAACGAGCGCTATCGTGCGCAACGTGCAACAGGAAGACGGACCCGAGCCGCTGTTCACGCTCGGCCTCGAACTCGACAGCCTCTTGCCAGCCGATCAGATGGCGATGAAGGTCTACGTGTTCGACCGTCAGGACGACGTGCTGTACTGGACCAGTCCCGCGCGCTAAAGGCTAAAGCAACGAGCGCGACGAAAGCGACGGCGCAAGCAGCGCGTCCGCATCGATGCACTCGCCTTGCCATGCCTGCGCCAGCGCCTGGCAGCGCCCGAGGCGCACGGTCGCGGCCTCGCAATCGACCACGGTGATGTGATCCGCCTCGCGCGGGCGCGCGGGCCATTGCGTCGTGCGGCCGTCGCTGAAGAGCCAGAGGTGACGCTCGCGCGCCGGGTCGCGGCGGCCCGCGGCGTCGAGCAGTTGCGCGGCGCGCGCGATGCCCGCTTCAAGCGGCGTGCCGCCGCCCCCGCCGATGGGCGCGAGCCAGCGCTCGTTCCACCAGCGCGGCACGGCAGGCCCGAAACGCAGTTCGGCATGCGCGCCGCCAAAGCAGATCAGCGCCACTTCCACGCGCTCGGCGCACGCGCGATCGAATAAGGCGATCAGCAGCCCCTTGGCCAGCGCAAGCTGGCCGTGCGCCAGCATCGACGCCGAACAGTCGAGCACGAAGCAATGCAGCGCGCCCGTTCCGGTCTTGCGTTGCGCGTAGCGCAGATGTTCGGCCTTCAGCGCCGTGCCGCGTTTGGCGGCGAGCGTGGTGGGCCACGCCAGTCGCGTCCCCGGCGCGGCGTCGCGCGCGATGCGCGCTCGCGTCAGCCCCGGACCTTCACGCCGTCGTGCACCGCCCTGTGCCTGGGCGGCGGCCCTTGCCCGACGGGTCAGCGTTTTTTTGCGGGCAGCGGGATCACGCCCTTGACCGCTTTCGCGGCGACAGGCTCGGGCGGAAGTTCACCCCAATCAGAATTTGATTCGGACTGCTGGTTTTCTTCCTGGGTCTCGCCATGCCGTTGCTGTGAAGGCGGTGGCGGCGCGTGGTCACGGCCAGCCGACGACCGATCCGGCAAAGCACGCCGACGATGCGCGAGCACCACATCGGCGACCTGATCGACGTGCCCGGGCGCGATCCGCGCAGCGCCGTCTAACGCGGCCAGCGCACGCGCCGCACGCAGCATCACGAGATCGGCGCGCATACCGTCCACGGCGGCTTCCACGCACAATTGCGCGGCGCGTTCGTGCACGGCGTCACTCCATGCGAGCGATTCGAGCGCCGTGCGCGCTGCCGCAATCCGCGCGGCCAGTTCGTGCTGCGCCGCCTCGTGCGCTACGCAAAACGCCTGTGGATTCGCATCGAACGCGAGCCGCGCCTTGACGATGCGCTGACGCTCGGCCGTGTCGTAGCGATTGTCGAGTTCGACCATCAGCCCGAAGCGGTCCAATAGTTGCGGACGCAACTCGCCCTCTTCCGGGTTCATCGTGCCGACCAGCACGAAACGCGCTTCGTGCGTGTGCGAAACGCCATCGCGCTCGACGGTGTTCACGCCGCTCGCTGCCACGTCGAGCAGCGCATCGACGAGCGCATCGGGCAGCAGGTTCACCTCATCGACGTAAAGTACGCCTTCGTGCGCGCGCGCGAGCAGGCCCGGCGCGAAACGCACCGCGCTCTCGCGCAAGGCGGCTTCGAGATCGAGCGTGCCGATCAGTTTCTCCTCGCTCGCACCGAGCGGCAGCGTGACGAACGCGCCATCGGGCAGCAGCGCGGCCAGCGCACGCGCCGCCGTCGATTTCGCGGTGCCGCGCGGCCCGCTCACGAGCACGCCGCCAATCGCAGGGTCGATGGCCGCGAGCAGCAACGCCCGCTGCAACGGCGCCTGACCGACCAGCGCGGTGAAGGGAAAAGCGGGACGCGTCGCCGCGACGTTCATGTTCATGATCCTTCTTTAATGGCCTTCGACCCGCTCACCGGCTTCGAGCAGGCGCTGTTCGATCTTCTCGCGATGTTCGCCCGGTTCCTGCCACAAGCCGCGCTGCATCGCCTCGATCAAGCGTTCGCAGATCGCGTGCAAGGCGTGCGGGTTGTGGCGCTGCATGAAGGCGCGCGTGTCGTCGTCGTGCACGTAGGCGGCGGCGACCAGCGCGTATTGATGATCGCCCACCACGCGCGCCGTCGCATCGTAACCGAACAGATAATCGACGGTCGCCGCCATTTCCGCCGCGCCCTTGTAGCCGTGGCGCTTCACGCCGTCGATCCACTTCGGGTTCACCACGCGCGAGCGGATCACGCGCGCGATCTCTTCGTGCAGCGGCCTGATGCGCGGCGCGGCCGGGTTGCTGTGATCGGCGTGATAAAGCGTGGGCTGCGCCTGCGAGAAGTGCCGCGCCGCCGCCGCCATGCCGCCCTGGAACTGGTAGTAGTCGTTCGAATCGAGCAGGTCGTGTTCGCGATTGTCCTGGTTCTGCAGGATCACGTCGATGGATGCAAGACGCTTGCGGAACGCGTCGCGCGCCTCGTCCCCGCCCGTCTTCTGTGCATACGCATAGCCGCCCCACGCCTGGTACGCGAGCGCGAGATCGGCGTCGCTTTGCCATTGCCGGTGATCGATCATCGATTGCAGGCCCGCGCCATACGCGCCGGGCCGCGCGCTGAACACGCGCCAGCCCGCGCGGCGGCGTGCTTCGCCCGCATCCATGCCATCGGCGATCAAGGCATTGCGTTCGCGCTGGATGCGCGCACGCAGCGGGTTGAGATGCTCGGGCTCGTCGAGTTCGGCCACGGCCTGCACGGCGGCGTCGAACAGATGCATCACGTTCGGGAACGCGTCGCGAAAGAAGCCCGACACGCGCAACGTCACGTCGATGCGCGGGCGGTCGAGCGCTTCAACCGGCATGATCTCGAAGTCGATCACGCGCTGGCTGCCTGCCGCCCACTTGGGCCGCGCGCCGATCAGCGCGAGCGCTTGTGCGATATCGTCGCCACCCGTGCGCATCGTGGCGGTGCCCCACACCGACAGGCCAATGGCGCGCGGATAATCGCCATGCTCCTGCAAATGCCGCTCGATAAGCTGCTGCGCCGATTTCAGGCCGAGCGACCACGCGGCCTGCGTCGGCACGGCGCGCGTATCGACCGAGTAGAAGTTGCGCCCCGTGGGCAGCACATCGGGACGGCCGCGCGAAGGCGAACCGCTCGGGCCTGGCGGCACGAAGCGGCCTTCGAAGCCGCGTCGCAGTTGACGCAATTCTTCGTGGCCGCATGCGTCCAGCCGCGGCAGCACGTCGTCGCGCAAACGCGCGATCACGCGCGCGGCGTGCGGCAGCGTTTGCACGATCTCATCGAGGCCATCCGCGACTTCACAGGCGCGCGCGAGCAGCGCGCCCGCCAGCGCTTCCAGGCGCTCGCGCGTATCGCCCGCATGACGCCAGGGCGCGTCGATGGCCTGCACGAGCAGGTCGGGACGAGCGCCGCTCCACGGCGCGGCCCAATCGACGCTGGCCGCATCGAGCAGATGATCGATGCCGAAGTCGCGCGCCAAAGCGTCGATCAGACCCGCGTTCGCGCCCTGCCCGTCGCCGCACGGATAACGCCCGAGCGCCAGCAGCGTGTCGCGCCGCTGCGCGCCTTGCGGCGATTCGCCGAAGGTATGCAGGCCGTCGCGGATCTGCGCTTCCTTGAGTTCGCACAGGTAAGCATCGGCGCGCGTGAGCAGCTCGTCCTCTCCCTGCTGGTCGCGCGGCGCGGCGACGCTCAACTCCTCATGCAGCTTGTGCTCGATGATCGTTTCGAGGATGGTCTTGCGCAGCAGCTTCGCGCGGCGCGGATCCACCATCAATGCTTCGTAATACTCATCGACCTGGCGTTCGAGGTCTTGCAGCGGGCCGTAGTTTTCCGCGCGCGTGAGCGGCGGCATCAGATGATCGACGATCACGGCCTGGGCGCGGCGCTTGGCCTGGCTGCCCTCGCCGGGATCGTTGACGATGAACGGATACAGATGCGGCAGCGGCCCGAGCGCCATGTCGGGCCAGCAGGTGTCGGCCAGCGCCACGCTCTTGCCCGGCAGCCATTCGAGATTGCCGTGCTTGCCGACGTGCGCGATCGCGTCGATACCGAATTGCTCGCGCAGCCAGAAGTAGAACGCCAGATACGCGTGCGGCGGCACGAGATCGGCGTCGTGATAGTTCGCGTAGCTGTCGTCGCCGCGCGAGCGCGACGGCTGGATGCCGATGAACACCTGGCCGCAGCGCCAGCCCGCGATCATGAAGCGGCCGCGGCGCACGCTCGGGTCCTGCTCGGGCGTGCCCCAGCGTGCAATCAGCGCGTTCTGCGCCTGCGCCGGCAGTTGCGCGAAGCGCGCGCGATAATCGTCGATGGACAGGCTTTGCCACGCGGGCCGCAGCGCGCGCGTGTCCGGATCGTTGGTCACGCCCTGCGTGAGCGTGCGCATGAGCGCTTCGCCGTCCTCGGGCAGATCGCCCACGCGATAGCCTTCGTCGCGCAGCATACGCAGAATGTTCACCACCGACGCGGGCGTATCCAGCCCCACGCCATTGCCGATGCGCCCTTCGCTCATCGGATAGTTGGCGAGCACCAGCGCGAGTTTTTTCTCCGCGTTCGGCAGCGTGCGCAGGCGGCACCAGCGCCGCGCGAGTTCGGCCACGAAGGCCACGCGTTCGGCATCGGGCTGATAGCGCACGACATCGACCTGGGTGGCCTTGCAGTGATACGCCAGGCCCTTGAAGCTGATCGCGCGCGTGATGACGCGGCCATCGACTTCGGGCAGCGCGATATGCATGGCGATGTCGCGCGAATTGAGGCCGTGGTTGTCCTTGACCCAGTCGTCGCGGTTGCCGCCGCTCAGGATCACCTGCAACACGGGCGCATCGCCCGCGAGTGCGAGCGGTTCCGGATCGTCGAGCGACGAGGCCGCGAACGCCGTGGTGTTGAGCACGAGCGCGATGTCGTGCTGGGCGGCGAGACGGTCGAGCACGTCGCGGCTGATCGCGTCCTTGAGCGAGGTGATCGCAAGCGGCAGCGGATTCAGGCCGCGCTCAAGCAGCGCGTCGATGAGCGCATCGAAGGCGGCCGTGTTGGCGGCCTGCAGATGCGCCTTGTAAAACAGGATCGCGACGACCGGCGCGCCGGGTTGCCAGTGCGCGCGCCAGTCCTCGGCGGTCGCCACGTCGCGCGCCGGATGATAGAGCGACGCGGCGGGCAGCACGACCGGCGGCGCGGGTTCCGCGCCGAAGCCGAATGCCCGCCACGCGAGCGCGCGCAGAAAACCTTCGGCGTTGGCCGCGCCGCCTTCGCGCAGATAACGCCAGAGCAGGCGGCAAAACTCGGGTTCCGCGCGGCTCTTCGCGATCAGATTGGGGTCTTCCTGCAGGTCGCCCGAGAACATCGCGAGCAACTGCCCGCGTTGTTCCGCCAGCGTCGTGACCTGTTCGATGCCGTAAGGCCAGTAGGTTTCGCCGCCCAGATGGTCCACCACGACTGCCTTCGCGTGCTGCAAAACGTCATCGACGTAAAAGTCCACCGAGGCAGGCTGGCGCAGATACGTCACGTTGGCGAGCCGCACGCTCGGGAACCCGTCGGGCAGACGCGCGACGACGCTTGCGAGCAGGGCAAGCGTCGTATCGGCGGAACTCAGCACGACGATGTCGGCGGGCTGCTGGTCGATGCGGATGACGCCCTGCGCGTCATCGACGAAACCGCCCGGCGTGGTGCGCAAAAGATGCATGGCGGTCCCGTCAGTGCAAGCTTGAAGAAGTGCGCAGCGCTTATTGCGCCGCTGTTTGCGCCACCGCCAGCGCGGCGTCGAACGCGCCTTGCAGCGTGGCCGCGTCCAGATCCTCGCCGATCAGCACGAAGCGGCTCGACAGCGAACCCTCCTGCTGCGCCGCGCTTTCCTGCGCGTTCCAGCGGCGGTCGAAATAGCTGTCGAAGCGGCGGCCCACGCCCTGGATCACGAGGCGCATCGGCGCCCCCGGCAGCGCGGCGAAACCCTTCACGCGGTAAATCGTGTGGTTATCGACGAGCTTTTGCAGCGCTTCGATCGCGCCTTCGCGCGACGCCACGCGAGCCTCGACCACGACCGAATCGAACTCGTCGTGATGATGGTCGGCGTCGTCGGCGGAACCGTGGTGGTCGTGACGCAGATGGATGCTCTCTTCCGACGCCGCTTCGAGGCCGAGCAGCGTATGCAGGTCGAGCTGGCCGTGTTGCGCGCGCACGATCTTCACCTGCGGCGGCAGTTCCTCGCGCAGTTCGGCGATCAGCGCTTCCTGGCCCGCCGCGTCGATCAGATCGGTCTTGTTGAGGATCACGAGATCGGCGGCAGACAGTTGATCTTCGAACAGTTCGTGCAGCGGCGATTCGTGATCGAGATTCGGATCGGCACGGCGTTGCGCGTCCACGGCCTGCGGGTTGGCCGCGAACTGGCCGCTCGCGGCGGCGGGACCGTCAACCACGGTCACGACCGCATCGACGGTGAACGCGTTGCGGATCGACGGCCAGTTGAAGGCCTGCACGAGCGGCTTGGGCAGCGCGAGGCCCGATGTCTCGATCAGCACGTGGTCGATATCGCCACGGCGTTCGAGCAGTTGCTCCATCACCGGGAAGAATTCTTCCTGCACCGTGCAGCACAGGCAGCCGTTGGCCAGTTCGTAGAGCTGGCCTTGCGTTTCATTGCCGTTCTCGTCGCAGCCGATGCCGCAGCCGCGCAGGATTTCGCCATCGATGCCGAGTTCGCCGAATTCGTTGACGATGACCGCGACGCGCAGGCCGCCGGCGTGCTGGAGAATGTGACGCAGCAGTGTGGTCTTACCGCTGCCGAGAAAGCCCGTGACGATGGTGACGGGGATCTTGCGCATTTGCATGAGGTGCTCCTTCGGCGCTTTGGCCGCAGGTGGAATGCGCCGCGCCGGAGCGGGTTCGCGCGGCTTCGCCGGCTCGTTGCCAATGCGGCGTCCGGCCTGCCATCAGGCAAGCACGAAGCGACACAGCACGGTATGAGGCAAAGGCGCGTCGCGGGCCCAGCCCGGCTGACGCATGGAAATCATGGACGGTGCGCCGCATCCCCGCAGCGCGCGTCCCGCGTATCTGGCCGGTATCCGGACTGACGAAAAACCGCTTCGCCTTCCCACGCCGGGCCTTACAGCCCAAATGCGCAGTGGCGCCCGGCATGCGTCGCATGCCTTGAAGCGGCTTGCATCGGTCTTGCGGCCGATGCGTTCGTTGTACCGTTGCGGGTGCAGTTCAGGCCAAGCTCATCGCGTCGCACGCGTTCGCTCCCTGATTCCCGTTTAACCGCGTGCAGAACGATCGCGCACGCGAGCACCAGAGTGCGTGCGAGTGTAGGCGCGGGCCACCCATGCGTCAACACGCGCACGCGCCACCCGCACACGCGGAGGCCGCCGCTGGAGCCGCGATGCGTGTGCTATCGTAGCGCGCATTCTAGGCGGTAAATGACAGCAACGGCGTAGCTTCATCTGCGCGCCGGCAGGCTTCTCGTCACTCGCCACAGGCCGCACCCACGTGAATCACTCCCAACCCGCCGCTCCCTTGCCCGATGCCCCCGCCACGGCGGACAATGCGTTCCCGCTTGCGTCGGTACTTTCGTCGGCACTCGCGCTCGGCATCGGCTGCCGCAGCGGCGTGACGCTCGCGCAGATCGAGGCGGCGGTGCGGGCGCAGCTCGGCGATCGTGGCGATCGTGACGAATGGACGCTCGCGCAGGTCAAGGTCGTGGCCACGCTCGACGCGAAAGCCGCCGAACCCGCCCTGCTCGCGTTCTGCGCCGCGCATGCGCTGCCGCTGCGAACCTTCACGCGCGAGCAGGTGGCGAACGTCGAAGCGCATGCCCTGCATTCAGCGCCAGGCGCCGCCGCGCAGGCGCGTTTCGGCGTGGCGGGCGTATGCGAACCGTGTGCGCACCTGGCAGCCGTTGGCGGCCCGCTCGTGCGCGCCAAGCTCGCGCTCGACGGCGTGACGGTGGCGCTCGCCGCGTTCGCCGCCGCCAACCCGTAACTCCGAAACCACAGGACTGATCCGCGACGATGAAAACCGACCTCGAATCGCACCAGCGCATGACCCAACGCCGCCGCGAAGGCCACGAGAAAAAGCAGGCCGCCGCGACGCAGGAAAAAGGCCTCCTGATCGTCAACACCGGCAACGGCAAGGGCAAGAGCACGGCCGCGTTCGGCATGGCCGTGCGCGTGCTCGGCCACGGCATGAAGCTCGGTGTCGTGCAGTTCATCAAGGGCGCGCTGCATACGTCCGAGCGCGACTTCCTCGCGAGCGTCGCGCAATGCGACTTCGTGACGATGGGCGACGGCTACACCTGGAACACGCAGAACCGCGACGCCGACATCGCCACCGCGCGCAAAGGCTGGAACGAAGCGAAGCGCATGATCGAAAGCGGCGAATACGCGATGGTGATCCTCGACGAGCTGAACACCGTGCTCAAGTACGAATACCTGCCGATCGAAGAAGTGCTGGAAGTGCTCACCGCGCGCGGGCCGATGCAGCACATCGTCGTCACGGGCCGCCACGCGTCGGACGCGATGATCGACGCCGCCGACCTCGTCACCGAAATGCGCCTCGTGAAGCACCCGTACCGCGAGCAAGGCGTGAAAGCGCAAAAGGGCGTGGAGTTCTGACGCGATGAACGCGAAGGTTGCGTGCCCGGCGCTGTTCATCAGCGCGAGCGCATCGGGTCAGGGCAAGACCACGCTCACCGCCGCGCTCGCGCGTTGGCACCGCCGCCAGGGGCGGCGCGTGCGCGTGTTCAAGACCGGCCCGGATTTTCTCGATCCGATGATCCTGGCGCACGCGAGCGGCGCGCCGGTCATGTCGCTCGATCTCTGGATGGTCGGCGTGGCGGATTGCCGCGCGCTGCTCGCGCAGGCCGCCGCCGAGGCCGATCTGATCCTGATCGAAGGCGTGATGGGCCTGTTCGACGGCACGCCCAGCAGCGCCGATCTGGCCGCGGCGTTCGGCGTGCCGGTGGCCGCCGTGATCGGCGCGAATTCGATGGCGCAGACCTTCGGCGCGCTCGCGTTCGGCCTTGCGCGCTATCGCGCCGACGTGCCGTTTCATGGCGTGCTCGCCAATCGCGTGGGCTCGGCGCGGCACGCGCAGATGTTGCAGGAAGGCTTGCCCGCCGATATCCGCTGGCTCGGCCACGTGGCAAGCGACGCGCAGTTCTCGCTGCCCGACCGGCATCTCGGCTTGCATCAGGCAAGCGAAATCGCCGATCTCGACGCGCGCATCGAACGGGCCGCCGATGCGCTCGCGCAAACGGCGCTGGCCGAACTGCCGCCCGCCGTGACGTTCGACGCGCCCGCAACCCCGGCCCCGATGCCGCCGCTGCTCGCAGGCCGCCACATCGCGATCGCGCGCGACGCCGCTTTTTCTTTCCTCTATCCGGCCAATCTCGCGCTGCTCGAAGCGCTGGGCGCGCGCGTGAGTTTCTTCTCGCCGCTCGCCGACGAGGCCGCGCCCGCAAACGCCGACGCCCTCTATCTGCCCGGCGGCTATCCCGAGCTGCATGCCGCCACGCTCGCCGCGAATGCGCGCAGCGCGGCGTCGCTGCGTGCGCACGTCGAGTCCAACAAGCCGCTCGTCGCCGAATGCGGCGGCATGTTGTATCTGCTCGATGCGCTCACCACCGTCGACGGCGCGCGCACGCCCATGCTCGGCCTGTTGCCGGGCGTGGCCGTGATGCAAAAGCGCTTCGCGGCGCTCGGTATGCAGCGCCTCGACGGCGCGCACGGCACGCTCACGGGCCACACGTTCCACTACTCTCGCGTGAGCACGCCGCTCGCGCCCGTGCTACGCGCACGCCACGCCCAGACCGGCGCGGACGGCGAAGCGCTCTATCGCCACGGGCCGATCACCGCGACCTATATGCACGCCTACTGGCCTTCCAATCCGGCCTTCGCGGCCGCCCTTTTCCATGGCACAACCCTTTGACGACGCCGAACGCGCGGCGGTTTACCGCGCGATCTACGAACGGCGCGACATGCGCCACTTCGCGCCCGGCCCCGTCGATCCGGCGGTGCTCGCGCGCCTGCTCGACGCCGCGCATCACGCGCCGAGCGTGGGCTTCATGCAGCCGTGGCGCATCGTGCGCATCACCGATGCCGCCGTGCGCGAACAACTCCAGCAGGCCGTCGAGCGCGAACGCCTCGCGACCGCCGACGCACTCGGCAAGCGTCGCGACGAGTTCATGAAGCTCAAGGTGGAAGGCATGCGCGAATGCGGCGAACTGCTGGTCGTCGCGCTGATGGACCGCCGCGAGGCGCATATCTTCGGGCGCCGCACGCTGCCGGAAATGGACCTGGCGTCAGTCGCGTGCGCGATCCAGAACATGTGGCTCGCGGCGCGCGCCGAAGGCCTGGGCATGGGCTGGGTGTCGATCTTCGATGTCGACGAAGTGCATGCGCTGCTGGGCATGCCGCCCGGCGCCAAGCCGGTGGCGATCCTGTGCGTCGGCCATGTGGCGGAGTTCTATCCGAAGCCGATGCTCGAAATGGAGCATTGGGCCGAGCGCAAGAATCTGGGCGAATGCGTTTATGAGAATCGCTGGCCCGAGGCCACGGACCCGCAGGGCTGACGAGCTTATTGCGCGAGCGGCGTGACCGACGTTACCTCGGGCACGGCCTGCGCGCCGCCCTGAGCGCCCGCAGGCGCCACATCCTTCATCTTCACGCGCCATTGCGGCGCGCCCGCGTAAGGCATCTTCGCCAGCGCGCTGGCGACGAGATACGGCAGCGCCTGCTGCGCGTCGGCGTTGCGGTCGCGCTTTTCGGCGCTCACCTTGTAGGTCTCGCGACCGTCGGGCAGCATGAAGAAGCGCAGCGTGAGCGTGTGCACGTATCGATGGCCGAACCACGGCAGCGACGGCCCTTCGGCCGGAATGCAGCCGCCCTTGCAGTCGCCGGTGGCAACCGTGACATCGGCGGGCCGCGAAGCCCATGCGGCGGAGACGAGATAGCGCGTGGCGTCGGATGCGTCTTGCCGGAAACCGCGTTGCGCCAGGCCCTCGCGCAACAGCGCCTCGTAGGGAAGGTTGTCGCCCGCATCGGCCTGCGCCGGGGTGCGCGCGAAACGGTAGGTCGATGCCGGCACAGCGGCGTCAGGTGTGCCAGCCGTACCCGCCGTGGGAAAGCCGCCGCTCGCCTGCACATCGGCGCTTACGCCGGCACAGCCAGCCAGCGTGCCCGCCAGCGATACGGCGCAGATCGTCATCAGAAACTTCACTGCGTACTCCATCGGAATCTTTGCCAGCAGGTTCTGGCAGCGCACGGGCAATCAGGCGGCCCACGCTGCACACGGCAAGCGAGGGCCGTGAGCCCTCATTCCGGTGCTTCCAGCGCAGGCAGCGACATCGTCACCGTCGTGCCCTGGTCCGGCATGCTCTCGACGTGGACGTCGCCGCCGTGGCGCGTCACGACCGTCTTCACGAACGCCATGCCGAGTCCCGCGCCGCTCACTTCGGGCCGTTGCCCTTCGTGAAAGCGGCGGAACGGCTCGAATAGTCTCGCCTGATCTTCGAGCGCAATACCGTAGCCCTGGTCGCGGATCGAGCAGATCACGCGCGGGGCCGAACCCTCCACGACAGCGATACTACAGATAATTCTGGTATTTGGTGGGCTGTATTTCACCGCATTGTTAAGAAGGTTGACGAGCGCTCGCGTCATCAGCGAACGGTCGGCGTTGATCCAGCCCATCTCTTCGCCGTCGAAGGCGGTTTCGACCTGTATGTGCTTGGCGCTGGCCTGCGGCCAGACCTCGTCGCTCGCGTCGATGGCGAGTTCCGTGAGGCTGGTCGGCTCCAGCGCGTAAACCTGCGATTCCGCGCGCGCGAGCTGCACGAAGTCGTCGGCGAGTGTGAGCGAGCGGCGCGCGTAGCGTTCGATGCGGTCCATCACCTCGCGCACCGGGCCGGCCGCCAGCGTGCCGCGTTCGCGTTCGGTCTCGACCAGCGCGACGATCGACGCCTGCGGCGAGCGCATGTCGTGCGAGAGCAGGCGCAGCGCGTCCTCGCGCTGGCGTTCGGCGTCGTGCAGCGCCGTCACGTCGACGAGGCCCGCGATCCAGCCCACCGCCTGCCCCTGTGCGTTGGTGCAGCGCGCGTAGCGCAGCAGGTAATCGCTGCCGTCGCGCGCGCGCACTTCGACGCCGCGCTCCATCAGTTGCGCGTAGTCGCCGAGCGCCGGATCGAGCGGCGCTGGCCAGTGCGCATGCGCGAAGGCGAGCGTGTCCGGGTTCGGGTCGATCGGCTTGACGAGCGCAAGTTCGCCGAACACATCCTGCATTTGCCGCCCCTCGGCGAGCGCGACGTTCAGGCTCGCAAAGCAGGCGCGCGCCGCGTGATTGGCGATCAGCACGGCGCCTTGCAGATCGGCCACGAGCAGCGGCTCGGGCACCGAATCGAGGCTGTCCCACACGAAGCGCCGCATGTCCTGCAGACGCTGCGCGGCCTGCGCCATCAGCGCCATCTGCTGGGCCAGCGCGTCGCCGCCGAACTCACGCGCGGGCGCGGGCGCCTCGGGCAGCAGATAGGGTTCGTCGGCGAGCTGTTTCAGCTCTTTGCGCAGATACGCCATCGTCATTTCCAGACGCCGCCAGCCCCACAGCGGATAGACCAGCGCGAGCGCGAGGATCGCGGGCACCGGCGCGAGCCAGACGCGTGCGAAATAGAGCAGCCCGGCGCTGGCCGCGAGCGTGAGGAGCGCGAGCAGCGGCAGCATCAACAGCGTGCGCAAGGGCGAGAACACGAGAAAACCGGCCAGCAGCAGCGCGAGCGGCAGCAGCGAGGCGAGCACGACGGCAAGGCGCGAGGCCGGTTCGATGGCCGAACCGGCGAGCAGCGTATCGAGCACGAGCGCGTGGATATCGACGCCCGGCATCGGCCCGAGCGTGCCCGAAAGCGGCGTGGCGAAGCGATCAAAGAGGCCCGAGGCCGTCACGCCCACCAGCGCCACGCGGCCGCGCAGCAGATCGGGCGGCACGCGGCCTTCGAGCACCTGCGCGAACGAGACTTTGCGATACGACTGCGTCGTCTGGCTGAACGGCAGCAGGAAGCGCGCCTCGCTGTCGGCGTTGCCCGTGCGCAGGACTTTCGCGTCCGCGTGCTTGAGCGCATCGGTCGGCGGGTACGGGGTGCCGGCCAGCGCGATCCGGCCGTCGCGCACCGCGCGCCACAGCGGTTCCATCAGTTGCGGCCAGCGCTGCTGCGCATCGCCCTCGAAGAGCGCGACGCTGCGCACGATGCCGTCGCTATCGACTTCGAGATTGATGTGGCCGAGACCGGCGGCGGCATCCGCGAGCGGAGCGACGGGTTTCACGACCTCGCAGCGGCCGTCGGCGGCGCCATCGGCCGACTCGTCGGCGGGCGACAGCAGCACGGGGAGAAACGTGGGGCGCGCGTGCAGCGCGGCGCCGAAGCGCGCGTCATCGGGCGAGGGCTCGGTGAAGAGCACGTCGTAGACGACGGCGGCCGCGCCCGCCTTCGCCAGTCGATCCACCAGCTGTGCGTGGACGCTGCGCGGCCAGGGCCAGCGGCCCAGCGCGGCGACGCTCGCATTGTCGATCTCCACGACCACGATGTCGGACGACACGGGCTGCTTGCGCGCGGCAAGAAAGCGGTCGTAGACCAGCGAATCGGCGCTGAGCGTCCAGTGCGTGAGCACGCTCAGCAGGACGATGGCGATGCCCGCGCATGTCACGCCCACCCATTCGAACAGAAAGCGCCGCCCGACAAATCGACCCGGCCGCCCAGGAAGAGCGGGACGAAGACCCGGTTGCGCGCCCACGCTCATGCGCGCGCGCCTCACCAGGCGAGCCGGAACGACTGGATCGGGCTGGCCTTCTGGTAATAGCGGCCGCCCTCGAACTGCTCGGCGATCACCGTCCAGTAGTAAACGCCCTTGGGCAGATCGCGCACGACGGCCTCGCCTTCCTTGATGTCGGTGCGGTCGACGAGCGGCGTGCGCAGATCCGGCGACGCCGCCAGCACGAAGCGAAACTGCGTGTCGCCCGCGCTGCGGTCCACGAACCAGCGGAACGCGTAGTCTCGCGAGCCGTCGACGCGGCCGGCCGTGGCGTTGAGCGAGACGCGGCGGCGCTCGAACGCGTAGGTGGACGGCATGCCTTCGAGGCCGTTTGCGTCGATGGCCGACAGGCGCACGAAGTACGTGCCGTCATCGAGGGAGCCGACATCGACGTGAGCACCATCGGTGCGCAAATCGCGGATCAGGTCCAGCAGCCCCGCGTCGCGGCCGATCTGCACGCGGTAACCCTGTGCGCCCATCGCCGGCTTGAGATCGAAGGCGACCACGGCGTCGTCCTGGATCTTCGCGGGATTGCGCAGATCGGGCGGATCGAGCAGCGCGACCGGGGCGCCGACCGCGCCGCCCGCGAGCGTCAGGCTGCCGTGGCGGGCCGCGACAAGCTGCGTCGAAGCCGCCAGCGGCGTGCCGGGCGCGGGCGCAACGGACGCGGCCTGTCCTTGCGGCGCGGCATCGACACCCACCGCGCCGTCGAGCACTTCAACCGCCGTCGAGCCCTTGTCGCCGTCGTAATTCACGCGAAAACTCGTGCCGCGCACGCCCGCGACCACCGACGGCGAGCGGATCTGAAAGCGGTCGTCCTTCTTCGTGGCGTGCGTGACTTCGGTGTTGACCTCGCCGCGCTGCAGATTGACGACGCGGTCGGTCGCGCCCGTCAGCGCCGTCTGACGCAGCATGGCGAGATTGAGCGCGGTGCGCGGCGGAATCACGAGATGCGAGCCATCGGCCAGTTCGAGCGTGGCGAAACCGTTGTCGCCGGTCTGAACCTGCTCGCCCTCGCCCAGCTTCGCGCCGACGATCAGCGGCAGCTG
The DNA here is from genome assembly GCF_002917095.1 of Paraburkholderia eburnea. Lineage (GTDB taxonomy): Bacteria > Pseudomonadota > Gammaproteobacteria > Burkholderiales > Burkholderiaceae > Paraburkholderia > Paraburkholderia eburnea. The sequence goes on along the minus strand of NZ_PQGA01000036.1, from coordinate 6,434 downwards.
CGGGCTGTCGCCGAAGGTATGGCTCGCGGCGCCCGACGTCGCGATCACGCGCGCGCTCAGGCCGTCCTGGCGCAGCAGCGCGACCGGCACGCGCAGCGCCATGCCCGGCTTGAGACGGCGCGGCGCGCTGACGTGGTTCAGGCGCGCGAGCTGGGACCAATCGGCGGGGTCGCGCAGGTAGCGCTGGGCGATGTCGTAGAGCGAATCGCCGGAACGCGTGACATAGATCGTGGTTTCGGCCGACTGTCTGGGTGCGTGCGGGGAGGTATGCGCGTACGCGGCGGGCAGCAGGCCGAGCGCCAGCGCGCAGGCGAGCAGCGGCCGCGAGAAAGTCCCGGAAGCCCCGAACACAGCCGGGTGCGCCGCCCCGGCGCGGCTCAAGCCGCGTCCCCTTCGAGACGTTCGAGACGGTAGCCGTAGCCGTAGATCGGCGTGAGGCGATAGCCGTTTTCGGGACGCAGCCCGAGCTTCGAGCGCAGCATCGACACGTGCGTGTCCATCGTGCGCGAAGGGATGTCGTCGGACTGCTTCCAGATCACGTCGAGAATGTGTGCGCGCGACAGCGGACGGCTCAGATGCTGGAACAGCAGCAGCGCGAGTTCGAACTCCTTCTGCGTGAGCGCGACCAGCCTGCCGCCGACCGACGCCTGACGCGACTTCAGATCGAATTCGTACTCGCCGAACACTTCCTTCTGCGCCGGCGCGTGCAGCTGATAGGCGCGGCGCAGCAGCGATCCGACCCGCGCGAGCAGCACCGGCGCGGAGACCGGCTTGACCACGTAGTCGTCGGCGCCGCTGTTGAGCATCAGCGCGATATCGACTTCACGGCTGCGGCTCGTCATGAACAGCACGGGCAAGCGCGTGGAAAGGCTCTGGCGGACCCAGTGCAGGACTTCGTCGCCGGCCATGTCGGGAACGTTCCAGTCGAGCACGAGCAGGTCGAACGTCTGCCGTCTGAGCTGTTTGACGAGTTCGCCTCCCTTGGCGAACGCGTGACAGACATGGCCTGCGGCCACCAGCGTTTGACAGACGAAATCGGTTTGCGCCGGATCGTCATCGAGTACTGCGATTCTCATAGTGCCCTGCACCCAGTTCGTTATTCATCTTCTCGGGCCTGGCCGGCTTGGCTGCCTTCAGTTGCGCGCAGCCGCCGCCCGGACTCCATACCCGATCTCTTACCGCGCAGCCCCTGCCGCGCGCCCAATCCGCTACTCTCGCTGCGTCTTGAAATAAACGGGAGGCCAGTCGCCCGTCGAGATCGGAACCCGGATTTCGCTCATGGTAGTCGAAATCGGCCACCCGTCGGGCGGCACAGACCCGGCGGCGCGCCGCCAGCCGTTACCGAAGCACGGTCCGCGTCCCATCGGCGAGATCTTCGCTGCCGGTTATACCGCTCGTATCAGGTGCCCCGCTCAGTGCCGTCCGCGCGCCCGCCTGAGGCAGGCCCGCGAGTACAGCGGCCAGTTGCACGCGCACGTGCTCCCAGGCGGCGTGCGCGTAATCGGCCTGCGCGGCGGCGCGCGACTGCGCGAGCACGAATGCGCGCAGCACCGTCGAGGAACAGTACGTCAGCTTCTCCGGGCGCCCGAAGCGCGACTGGCGCAAGACCTCGCTCAGCCACGGCAATTCGGCCTCGCAGGAATCCGCATAGGCTTCCATGGCCGCGCGCGCGTGACGGTCGCGCGCAAGATCCAGTTCGATACGATCGAGATCGCGGCTGCGGCCCGAGCCGCTCAAGCGCGAGCCGGGAGGAAAACGGATGCTGCCGGAACGGAAAAACATGACACCCCTCGTGTTGCGGCCAAGCCCAGCGCCAGGATCGCGGCGCCAGCGGCTTCGTCATCGAAGACCGGCGTGCGGATCCCTTTGTGCGGACTTGCGAATGAAAAACGAGTGGCGACAGCACGGACTGCGCGCTGCGTGGTCTCCGGCGGTCCTTGCCCGGACTCGACCATCGGCGCAGACGCCATCTTCACGGCGCGTCGCGTGCAGACGGGCATCACCGCCCGACGCCCGCCTGTGGACTGCAACCGATCCGATACCGGCGTTCCCACGCCATCGCCACTCCTACTGCCAGGCGCTGTTCACCAGCGTTATACGGCGGGTTCGAACCCGCTCTGGCTGCCTCGCCACCGGCGCGCCGCCGTGTCCCGACTGCGCCAGCCCCCGTAGCTGATATAGGTTGTGCGACACGCACGAGAGGCATGCCGCATGTTGCGGCTCAGGCTTTTCTGAAGCCGCGATAGGACATTGTCGCCAATTGCGTCCGAATCTACTGTCAGGGATTGTTAAATCCTTCAGACGAGAGTTCGGTGGGATGTAGGAAATGAGGTGAGGCGGCAAAGCAAGCCCGGACGCCCCGGAATCCGGACTAGTTGGAGGTGCCGCGAATTTATCTTGTTCAAGATAAAAACGGGCGCTCTGTCTGAGCGCCCGTCGTAATCCGCGGAAACAGCGGGAAATCAGTTCGGCTGACGCCGATCGTCATGACCTCCGCCACCACCCTGGCCAGACGCGTGACCGCCTTGAGGCGGACCCTCGCGGCCATGCTCTGCCGGCGGTCCGCCCGCTCCTACGGGGCGTCCGCCGCCCTGCATCTGCTGCGGCGGCGCGTGGTTATAGGTTGGCGTCTCCGGGCGGCCCATATAGCTCTGCTGCGGCTGCGGGGCACGCGGCTGATTGACCGCGCCCGGAGGCGGGCCGCCTACGTTCGCGGGCGGACGCGGCGCCTCGATGCGCTCGCCGCCGTTCATCGGCGGACGGCCTTGCGGCGGCGGCGCACCATAGCCCTGCGGCCCCGGCGGACGGCCCGGGCCGCCCTGCGGACCACCGCGTACTACTGGCGGCGGCCCGGGCGGGTGGCCGCCATAGCCCGGCGACGGCACATGCGCCCAATGATCGCGCTGGCCATACCATGGACGGTCGCGGTAGAAACTGCCCCAATACGCGCCAATCGAGAAGGCCACGACAGGCAGGCCGATTGCCGCGCCGTAGCCGGCCAGCGGCACATAGTCGCCCTGATAGGGATACGTCAGATAGGCGGCGTAGACCCAGCCGCGCAGGCCGGGCATGGCCACGTCGCACCACGAGTAGTCGCTGACGCAGCCCATCACCTCCACGGGCACGTTCGGCCCGAGTTCAGTCACGACGGGGTATTCGCCCGATGGGCCCGCATAGAGATCGACGGGTTCGCTGGTGTAGGCCTCGGATTGCGCGAGCGCGCCGGTCGCCGACAGTGAAAGTCCGGCTGCAAGACAGATCGCCGCAAGCGGCACCGAGAAACGGCGCGCCGGCGGCGTGGAACGGTGAATCATGCTCTCCCCTTTTCTTTTGGATTGATAGCAGGGTGACAGCATATTCCGTTCCCCGTCCGGGCGACAGAGCTCAGCAAAACTGCGGATGACCCGTTCTCTTCGAAGTAGTGACGCGGCCTGGTCGATCAGCGCAAGCGAGGGCGCAACCCGACGGCGATCGGCCAGACGAGCACATGCCCGTCGGCCTCAAGCGCGCTCATGACGACCATGTCCAGTCGCGGATCTCCTCGGAGTCGATGCCTTCGCGATAAGCATGGGCCTGATGCGCGATGATCTCGCCGCGCAGCCACTCCTTCGCGTGATCGCCAATGCCATGCAGCTTCGGCACGCGGTCGATTGCGTCGATCGCGAGCGTGAAGCGGTCCACGCCGTTGATGATCGCGAGTTCGAGCGGCGTGTTGATGTTGCCGCGCTCGCGATAGCCATGCACGTGGAAATTCGCGTGATTCTTGCGGCGATACGTGAGCTTGTGCACGAGCGTCGCGTACGAGTGGAAGTTGAAGATCACCGGCTTGTCGGTCGTGAAAAGCGAATCGAAATCGCGATCGGAAAGCCCGTGGGGATGATCGTCGCTGGGCATCAGCCGGTACACGTCCACCACGTTGACGAAACGCACCTTCAACTCCGGGAAATGCTCGCGCAGGAGCTGCGTGGCGGCGAGCGCCTCCATCGTCGCGATGTCGCCCGCGCAGGCCATGACGACGTCCGGCGCGCAGCCCTGATCGGTCGAGGCCCAATCCCAGATGCCGATGCCCTTCGTGCAATGCACGATCGCCTGGTCCATGTCGAGATACTGCAGATGCGGCTGCTTGTCCGCCACGATCACGTTCACATAGTCGCGCGACCGCAGGCAATGATCGGCCACGGAGAGCAGGCAGTTCGCGTCGGGCGGCAGATAGATGCGCACCACGTCCGGGCTCTTGTTGGTCACGACATCGAGAAAGCCCGGGTCCTGATGCGTGAAGCCGTTGTGATCCTGACGCCAGACGAGCGACGTGATGAGCAGGTTCAGCGACGGCACCGGCAGGCGCCAGCTCAGTTCCTTCTTCGATTTTTCGAGCCACTTCGCATGCTGGTTGAACATCGAATCGATCACATGCACGAACGCCTCGTAACTCGCGAAAAAGCCGTGACGGCCGGTCAGCAGATAACCTTCGAGCCAGCCCTCCAGCGTGTGCTCGCTGAGCATTTCCATCACGCGGCCCTCGGGGGCGAGATAACCGCCGTCGGCGTCGTCCGGCTCGAAATCGGCTACCCAGGTCTTGCCCGAGGCGTCGTAGATCGCCGTGAGCTTGTTGCTCGCGGTTTCGTCGGGGCCGAACACGCGGAAGTTGCTCATGTTCCGCCGCATCACGTCGCACAGGAAGCGGCCTAGCACTTCGGTCGGCGACGTGTAGCTTGCAGCCGGCGTCTTCACTTCCAGCGCGAACTCGCGGAAATCGGCCATGTCGAGCGCCTTGCACAGCACGCCCCCGTTTGCGTGCGGATTCGCGCTGATGCGGCGCGTGCCTTGCGGCGCGAGCGCGCGCAGCGATTCGATCAGCTTGCCCTGTTCGTCGAAGAGCGTTTGCGGCGCGTAGCTGCGCAGCCATTCCTCGACGATCTGCAGGCTCTTGCGATCGGTCGCCGCGTCGGTCACCGGCACTTGATGCGCGCGCCACGTGCCTTCGACCTTGTGGCCGTGCACCTCCTTCGGGCCGGTCCAGCCTTTGGGCGAGCGCAGTACGATCATGGGCCAGCGCGGACGCGCCGGGTCGTCGTTATCGCGCGCATGCTTCTGGATCGCGGCAATGTCATCGAGACATTGATCGAGCACGGCCGCCATTTTCCGATGCATCAGCGCGGGATCGTCGCCCGATACGAAGTACGGCTTCCAGCCGTAGCCCTTGAACAGCATCTCTAGTTCTTCCTCGGGGATGCGCGCGAGCACGGCTGGATTGGCGATCTTGTAGCCGTTCAGATGCAGCACGGGCAGCACGACGCCATCGCGGATGGGGTTGAGAAACTTGTTCGAATGCCACGACGTCGCGAGCGGACCGGTTTCGGCCTCGCCATCGCCGACGGTGAGCGCAACGATCAGATCAGGATTGTCGAAAGCCGCCCCAAATGCGTGCGAGAGGCTATAGCCCAATTCGCCGCCTTCGTGGATCGAACCCGGTGTCTCCGGCGTGCAGTGCGAACCCACGCCACCCGGAAACGAAAAACGCTTGAAAAAGCGCCTCATGCCGTCTTCGTTTTCGGCGCAGTCCGGATAGACCTCGCTGTAGTGGCCTTCGAGATACGCGTGCGCGAGCGACGCAGGTGCGCCGTGGCCCGGACCCGAGAGGTAGATCATGTTCAGGTCCCGCGCCTTGATCACTCGATTCAGATGCGTGAGCACGAAACTCTGCCCTGGCGACGACCCCCAGTGACCGAGAAGACGGTTCTTGATGTGTTCGGGTTTGAGCGGCTCGCGCAACAGCGGATTTTCGCGCAGGTAGATCATGCCGGCGGCCAGATAATTCGAGGCCTGCCAGTAGCAGTCCATATCGCGAAGCTCGTCGTCGGAAAGCGGCGTCTGATTCGAGACCTCAGTCATGCGGGACTCCTCGTGAGCGGTGCTTGAGCAATGCTGACGTGCCATGCGCGCTCGCGGCGCCGCATGTCCGGTGTGTCGATGCGGCTGCGGGATAGCTGCGTCGCACGCGTCACACGCGCGTCACGCAAACAGGAGGCAGGCGATCAGAACATCACGACGATAGTGCAAAATGTGCGCGCGTGCCGTAAGAATGCCGGACAGCGCAGGTATGCGTCCGTCAAAAATAGGCGAGGATCACGTTGGTTTGCCGTGACATTGAGGAGTCCACGGGAGGCTGGCGAGACGAAATATCGGGCCGCCGCGATGCCCGCTTTCTGCGGCAGCGCATGTTTTAACGCGGCCTCATGCAGTGGCCTGCAACCCGCGCAGGCCACTGTCTTCAGGCGCCTTGAGACGATCGGGCGCGGTGTCCCCAGCGATCAGCAGCGCGCGTGACGTTGGGGACCCGGCATCCCTATTCCCCCACCTCCTCTGCACGATGGCAGGATACCTGACGCCCATCCACTTCGCGAAGTGCCGGCACTTCCTGACGGCAGCGTTCG
>NZ_PQGA01000035.1 GCF_002917095.1 Paraburkholderia eburnea | reverse complement strand
CTGCGTCACACTGGCGGTGTGAGCGGCTTTCTTTTGCCTACTTTTCTTTGCCGCTGCAAAGAAAAGTAGGTGCCGCCCCGCACAGGGGCAACGCTGGCATACCGACACGACAACAAGGAAATGCCAACAACAACACCCTAAGAATGCCCACGCACAGGCTCAACAACAGCCGCATCAGCCACCTCAGGCGACCGCTGCTGCTGAAGCGCCCACATCTGCGCATAATGCCCTTGCGCCTCGAGCAATTCAGCATGCGTGCCACGCTCGACGATACGCCCGCGATCCATGACGATAATCTGCTGCGCATGCACCACAGTAGAAAGCCGATGCGCGATCACCAGCGTAGTACGATCACGCGCGATCGAATCAAGCTCATGCTGAATAGCCCGCTCCGAACGTGAGTCAAGCGCCGAAGTCGCCTCGTCAAACAGCAAAATCGGCGGCCCCTTAAGCAAAGTTCGCGCGATCGCAACACGCTGCTTCTCCCCACCGGAAAGCTTCAACCCACGCTCGCCGACCGGCGTGTCATACCCCTTCGGCAGACTTTCGATAAACGCGTGAATATGCGCCGCCCGCGCCGCCGCGATCACCTCGTCGCGACTCGCCGAAGGCCGCCCATAAGCGATGTTGTAATAAATCGAATCATTAAACAGCACGGTATCCTGCGGCACGATCCCGATAGAAGCACGCAGCGAATCCTGCGTCACATCCCGAATATCCTGCCCATCGATGGTGATAGCCCCACCCGCACCGCGCTCCAGATCGTAGAAGCGGAACATCAGCCGCGCGAGCGTCGACTTGCCGGAACCGCTATGCCCCACCACCGCCGTCGTCGTGCCCGCCGCGATCGTGAAGCTCACATCGTGCAGGATCTGCCGCGCCGGCTCATACGCGAAGTTCACGCGATTGAAGCGCACCTCACCGCCGCGCACCGCGAGCGCGGGCGCGTCGGGCGCATCGGGCACCTCACGCGCCACCGTGAGCAACGTGAACATGCGATCCATATCGGTAAGACTCTGCTTAAGCTCCCGATACACCACGCCCAGAAAATTCAGCGGAATGTAGAGCTGCAGCATGAAGGTATTGATGAGCACGAGATCGCCGAGCGTGAGCTTGCCCGCCATCACGCCCTGAGTCGCGCGCCAGAGGATAAACACGAGCCCCGTGCCGATAATCGCCTGCTGCCCAAAGTTCAGCGCCGACAGCGAATGCTGCGACTTGATCGCCGCGGCCCGGTAGCGATGCAGATTCTCGTCGTAACGCCGCGTCTCCCACTCTTCGTTGCCGAAGTACTTCACCGTCTCGTAGTTGAGCAGCGAATCGATCGCCCGCGAGTTGGCGCGCGAATCCAGTTCGTTCATCGTGCGCCGGAAATGCGTGCGCCACTCGGTCACCTTCACCGTGAAGACGATGTACGCAGCCAGCGCCGCCAGCGTCACGAGCGCGTAATACGCCTCGTATTTCACCGTGAAGAAGCCGAGCACAAGGCCCACTTCGACAAGCGTCGGCAGGATCGAGTAAAGCGAGTACGAAATCAGCTGCGTGATGCCGCGCGTGCCGCGCTCGATATCGCGCGACATGCCGCCCGTCTGCCGGTCGAGGTGAAAGCGCAGCGACAGCGCATGCAAATGGCGAAATACCTTGAGCGCGAGCTGGCGCACGGCGCTTTCCGTCACCTTCGAAAAGAGGATTTCGCGCAATTCGGTGAAAAGCGAAGTCGAGAGCCGCACCGCCGCATAGGCCACCACGAGCAGGCCGATGCCGCCCATCAGCACGATGCCGGGCGCGTGTTCCGCGCGGCCGAGCGCCGTGAGATGCCGCACGGGCGCAAGACCGTCGACGATGTGCTTCATCACGATCGGCACGCCCAGGTTGGCGACCTTGGCGCCGATCAGGCAGCTCAGCGCGAACGCGACGCGCCACTTGTAGGCGCTCAGGTACGGCAGCAGGGAAACGATGGTCTGCCAGTCGTTGCGCGGCCCGGTGGCGGGCAGCGCGGGTTCGTTGGAGGCGGGAAAGCGGCGCATGGACAGTGAACGGGCTTGACGTGCCACCCGCACACAGGCGCGAGGCACAGCGAGAGTTGGGGACGTGAAAGACAGCGAAGGACGGGTTAGGCGCGGGCTTCTACTCCAGCGGTCTGACCTGCTGGCCGACCCGCTGCGCATGGCGCTTTCCCGTACAATTCCTGATCGCTCTATTGTCGCAGAAGGCGGCATGCGCCGCTGGGCGCGCCCGGGCGGCGAGCCACGCGTCCCGTTCCCGCCCCGCTTCTGTTCCGCTTCTATTCGCTTGTGCCTTTTCCTCTGGATTCCCGATGACCGACTCTTATCCGCTTCCCCAGAAGTCGCCCGCGCTGCGCGTCGTGCCGCAGCCCTCGGACGCCAATGTCCACGGCGACGTGTTCGGCGGCTGGATCATGTCGCAGGTCGACATCGCCGGATCGATTCCGGCAAGCCGCCGCGCCAATGGCCGCGTCGCGACCGTCGCGGTGAACTCGTTCCTGTTCAAGCAGCCGGTGTTCGTCGGCGATCTGCTGAGCTTTTACGCGGATATCGTCAAGACCGGCAACACCTCGGTGACCGTGCAGGTCGAGGTCTACGCGCAGCGCATGCGGCTGCAGGAAGAAGTCGTCAAAGTCACCGAAGCGACGCTCACCTACGTGGCGACCGGCAACGACCGCCGTCCGCGCCCGCTGCCCGCCGCGCAATAAGGCGCGCCTGGCGGGCTTTCAGTCCGCCCAGGCAAGTACCGCGCCCTCGTCGCAGGCCGCGCTCGCCGACAATAGCGCCGCGATCTCCGGCCCCGGCAGCGGCGGCGCGAAGAAATAGCCCTGCAACTCGTCGCACGCGCGCGCGCGCAAGAACGCGAACTGCTGCGACGTCTCCACCCCTTCCGCGATCACCTGCAGACGCAGCTCGTGCGCAAGCGCGATGATGGCCGCCGTGATGGTTTCGTCGTCACCGCTGGTGCCGATGTCGGCCACGAACGAGCGGTCGATCTTGAGCCGGTCCACCGGCAGCCGTTTCAGGTAGCTCAGACTCGAATAGCCCGTGCCGAAGTCGTCGATGGCGATGCCCACGCCCTGCTCGTGCAGCGCGCTGAGCATCGACACGGCCTCTTCCGCGTTGCGCATCAGCGTGCTTTCGGTGAGTTCGACTTCGAGCCAGCAGGGTTCCAGCCCGGTCTCGTGCAGCACGCTGCTCACGAGTTGCGCGATGTCGCGCTGATGGAAAGTCTTCGCCGACAGATTCACCGATACGCGCACGGGCGGCAGCCCGGCGTCCTGCCACGCGCGATTCTGGCGGCAGGCCTCGCGCAGCACCCAGTCGGAGAGCGGCCCGATCAGCCCGCTTTCCTCGGCGACGGGAATGAACTGCGACGGCGACACCAGCCCCGCCTCCGGGTCGTGCCAGCGCACCAGCGCCTCCATGCCGACGATGCGCCCGCTCTCGATCTCCACCTGCGGCTGGTAGTGCAGCAGGAATTCGCTGTCGCGCAGCGCGCGGCGCAGACGCCGTTCGAGATTCATGCGCGCGCCCGCCGTCACGTTCATCTCCGGCTCGTAGAACTGGAAGGTGTTGCGGCCCAGATCCTTGGCGCGATACATCGCCACATCGGCTTTCTTGAGCAGCGTTTCGGCGTCGTGGCCGTCCTGCGGGAACACGCTCGCGCCCATGCTGCAGCCGACGTAAAGCTCGGTGCCGTCGATCATCACCGGTTCGGAAATCATCTGGCGCGCGCGCTCCATCCAGCCGATCAGCGATTTTTCGTCGATGGTGTCGGTCAGCACGATCACGAACTCGTCGCCGCCGTGGCGCGCCACCGTGTCGCTCGTGCGCGTGCAGCGCGTGAGCCGCTCGGCGACCACGCCCAGCAGCCGGTCGCCGACGCTATGCCCCAGGCTGTCGTTGACGTTCTTGAAACCGTCGAGATCGATGAACACCACGGCCACGCCGCGTTCGTGCCGCTGTGCCGCCACCAGCGCCTGCTGCAGACGGTCGCGCAGCAGATTGCGGTTGGGCAGCAGCGTGAGGCTGTCGTAGTTCGCCTGATATTCGAGCTGCTCCTGATAGCGGATCAGCTCGGTCACGTCGTTGATGATGCCGATGTGATGCGTGATGCGCCCGTCGAGATCGGGCACGGGCGCAATCAGCAACTGATTCCAGAACAGCGCGCCGTCCTTGCGGTAATTGCGCAGCACGGCGCTCACCTCGCGGTTGCCGATCAGTGCCTGACGGATCGCGACCAGTCCATCCTGATCGCGGTCGTCGCGCTGCAACAGGCGGCAATCGAGGCCGATCACATCGGCGGGATCGTAGCCCGTGATGCGCCGAAACGCCGGGTTCGCGTACTCGATCAGGTTGCTGCCGCCCGGCCCCGGCGCGGTGATCAGAATCGCGTTGACGCAGGCGTCGAGCGCGCGGCTTTGCAGGCGCAGCGCGAGGTCGGCGCGCTTGCTCTCGGTGGTGTCCGAATAGGTGCCGAGCACGCCCATCACGCGGCCATCGCCGTCGAGCAGCGGCAGCTTGCTCGTGATGGTCGTGCGGTGCAGCCCGTCGATCGTCAGGTCTTCTTCGTAGTTCAGGCGCGGCAGCCCCGCGTCGATCACCTCGCGGTCCTGCTCGCGCATGTTGCCCGCGTAGGCGCGCCACGGCAGATCGTCGTCGGTGCGCCCGACGATCTGCTCGGGGTACGCCAGACCCGCATCGCGCGCGAAGGTCATGTTGCAGCCCAGATAGCGCGACTGCGCGTCCTTCCAGTAGATGCGCTGCGGAATGTTGTCGATCACCGTTTCGAGCATCTGGTTCGAGCGCTGCGCCTCGACTTCGGCCTTGATCTGCTCGGTGACGTCGTCGGCGAGCACGAACACGGCGGCGCGGCCCATGAAGGTGAGCGCGTGGTGCGAGATGTCGACGCTGATGAGCGCGCCGTCGCGGCGCACGTGATGCCAGATGCCGGCCATCGTGCGAACGTTCGGCGTGAGCGTGTCCGAGCGCGTGAGGTGCTGTTCGAGCCGCGAGACGTCCTCGTTCGGGCGGATCTCGCGAATCGTCATGTCGAGGAATTCCTCCTCGCTGTAGCCGTACTGCTGGATCGCGGCCGTATTGACGGCGAGAAAGCGCAGCGTTTCGCGGTCGAACACGTACATCGGCACCGGATGGGCGTCGAACAGGCCCTGGAAGCGCTCGTTGCGCGTGCGCATACCGGCGAGCGCGCGCAGCTTTTCGCGTGCGGCGTTCTCGCGCACGCCGAAGGTGTAGATGAGCAGCGCCGCGCCCGCGAGCATCGTCACGATCAGCAGAACCGAGGCGTGGCTGCCCGCGCGCGTGGATTCGGCGAGCGCCGCAGCCAGCGCGAGATCCTGCTCGCCCTTCAGCGCCGAGAGCTTGGCGTCGATGCGATCGACCCGCGCGTCGAGGCGGATGTATTCGCTCGCAATCCACGTGGCCGTGCTGGCGGGAAGCGCGTCGAGCGATTGGGCGGCGGGTGCGCTTGCCGTGCCTGGTGCTGCTGCGGCGGCGGCGGCGAGCGCAGGTGCGTTCGGCGCGGCGCCCGAGGCGGTAGCGGCGGCAGCGGCATAAGGCTCGGCGAGCGAGCCTGCCGCGGCGCTCGAAGGCGCGGCGGGATTGGCATACGGTGCGGCGAGGTTGGCGTTACCGGCGAGCGCGCCCGCCGCATATGGCTGCGCGAGACTATGCACATTCACCTGCGGCGAGGCGACGGCGCTGGTACTGGCACCGGCATACGGCTCGGCGAGACTTCGGGCTGCCCGCGGGCCACCCGAACTCGCCGCGTAGGGCGACGACAGATCGTGCGGATGGGCCTTGTGCGTGTGCGTTTTGTTCGCGCCCAGACGCGCCACGATGCCCATGAGCTTGCCGCGGAGCGACCCGTGCACAGGCGCGTTGGCATTCGGCGCGGGTGCATTGCGCGCGGCAGCGGCCTGCGAAGCGCCAACCGCCGACGCCGCGCTGGCTGGCGTGGCCGCGGCTGCTGCAGCAGCCGCCGCCGCCGAAGCTGCCGCCGCCGCACTCGCCTGCACGCGCGCATCGGCGACGCGTTGTTCGGCGCGCACGAGCGTTTCGTCGATCTCGTGTGCGAGCAGGATGCCTTCGGTCGCGACCGCGTCGAAGCGGCGAGCGAGCGCCCTGTCGCCCGCCAGTTCGGCATGCAATGCCTGGGCCGTATCGTCCAGCTCGGCGATGCGGGCCTCGCTCGCATCGGCAGGCTCGGCATCGCCGCCGGCGCCGAAGCGGCCTAGCGCGGCCAGTCCCCCGCCCAGCAAGTCACGAAAATGGTCCAGATCATGGCGCACGCGTGCGGCCTGCGAGGCGCGCTGGTCGATATCGCGTTGCCCGCCGATCTGCGTCCATGCCACGAAAGCGTTTGCGCCGACGGCCGCCACCACCACCGCGAGGTTGATGAAGTGCCGCTTCGAAAAATGAAGTTTCATGAATGCCGGAACGTCGTTCGTCGCCGTACGGCGGGCATGGGATGACTGCTAACGACCTGTGCGCAACAGGCGAGCGGGCGATGCGCCCTTCCGGATAACGGCAGTTCAGGGCAAGGCTTGAGGGGCGACCGGCGTAATTTCGCGCGCGCGAGGCGCTTTTAGGGTGAACGCTCTAGTGCGGACAGAAAAGCGCCACTCCGGCGAAATTCAGCGCGGCACGGCCAGGCCGAATTCATGCATGGCCGGCACGAAATCGTGGTTGGCCTCCGGCTTGCGCGCGAGCTTGGCCAGCACGTAGCGCTGGAACGGCGCGAGCTGCGCCCAGTCCTCGATGCCGGGCGCGACCAGGTTCGCGAGCGCCGCCTGGTTGGCGATGCCGTTCGGCACGGTGTTGACGTCGCGCCACGCGGGCGCTTCCTCGGGCGAGAACCATTCGGGCTCGACGTTGGCATGCGTGCGCAACATCTCGAACAGCGCGTGATCGAAATTCGGCTCGATTTCGGCGTCGTCGTCAACGGGAAAACGCGCCAGCAGGCGGCGGTCCTCGTAGGGCAGCAACTGCCACTGCGCCAGCGAGATGCGCAGCCCGAAACGGTCGAGGTTGAAGCGCACGCACATGGGGATGAAGGTAAGGTCCTCGGACGAGACGACCTCGAACTGGAACAGGAGCGGAGCTTCGGTCAATGCCATGGCGTTAATCCTCGGGAAGCGGGCGGTGCGGGTGCGGTCGAGCGAAAGATGCCCGCTTGAGGTATTTTAGAACCTTCCGCGCCGGGGGCCGGCCAGCATGCAAGCTCCGCCCCCCAACTGCCGCGCCGCACAAGAATCACTGGAGTCCCCGCTTGAATCCCCCGCAATCCACTGCCTCCGCCGCTTCCCCCGCTGCGCTCACGCCTTTGCCGGCCGCCCAGGATAGCGAAGACCAGGCTGGCGCCGTCGCGTTGCGCGTGCATCGCCATCGCGGCGCAAGCGTCGAGACTCGCGACGACCACGTCGGTCAGGAATGGCCGGTCGCGCTCGTCTTCAACGGCATCTCGCACGCGGTAATGATGTGCACGCCGCGCGATCTGGAAGCGTTCGCGGTAGGTTTTGCGATCTCGGAAGGCATCGTCGGGCGCAACGCCGACATCCAGGACATCGAAGTGTTCTGGCACGCCGGGTCCGACATCCCGCACGCCGAAGTCCATCTCACGGTCGTGCAGCAGGCCTTCGTCGAACTCAAGGAAAAGCGCCGCGCGCTGGCCGGGCGCAGCGGCTGCGGCGTGTGCGGCATCGAGAGCATCGACCTGCTCGATCTCGAACCGGAAATCGTGCCCGACACGGGCTTTCTCGCGCGTCTCGCGCCCGACGCGATTGCCCGCGCCGCGCGCGAGCTGCCGCAGCATCAGGCGCTCACGAAGCTCACGGGCGGCCTGCACGCCGCCGCCTGGTGCGACGCCGACGGCCAGATCCTGCGCGCCTTCGAGGACGTAGGCCGTCATAACGCGCTCGACAAGCTCATCGGTCAGTTGGTGCTCGATCGCGCCGACACGCAGCAAGGCTTCGTCTTTCTTTCCAGCCGCGCGAGCTACGAACTGGTGCGCAAGGCCGCGCGCGTGGGCATGCCGATGGTCGCGACGATCTCGGCGCCCTCGTCGCTGGCGATCGCCATCGCGAAGCGCGCCGGACTGCGGCTCGTTAGCTTTTGCCGCGAGTCCGGTTTCGTCGATTACGACACGGCGGCCGCCTCCTCCTGAGCCGCCCGAGCGCCTAGTCGAACTGCCGGAAATCCGGCTTGCGCTTTTGCAGGAAGGCCGTGAACGCCTCGCGCGCTTCGGGCGCGAGCAGCATCTTGCCGAAGTGCACCGACTCCTCGCTCATCTGAGTCTTGACCTCGTGTTCGCTCGCGCGCTTCATGAGCGACTTCGTCGCGCGCAGCGACGACGCGGGCAGCGCCACCAGCTTCGCCAGTTGCGCGGCGACGAACGCCTCAAGATCGGCCGCGGCCACCACGCGGGTCACGAAGCCCATGCGATGCGCCTCGGCGGCATCGAAAGTCTCGCCGAGCAGCAGCTTTTCCGCCGCGCCCTGATAGCCCGCGATACGCGGCAGCAGCAGCGACGAAGCCGCTTCGGGGCACAGGCCCAGTTGCGCGAACGGCATCGCGAAACGCGCCGTATCGGCTGCATAGACGAAATCGCAATGCAGCAGCAGCGTCGTGCCCACGCCGATGGCCGCGCCCGCCACCTGCGCGACCAGCGGCTTTTCGAAGGTCGCGATGGTGTGCAGGAAGTGCATCACGGGCGAATCGCCGCCGGTGGGCGGGTTCTTCAGGAAGTCCTCGATGTCGTTGCCCGCCGTGAAGATTTCGGCGTGACCGCGCAGCAGCACGGCGCGCACGGCGGCGTCCTCGTGCGCCGACGCGAGCGCGTCGGCCATCGCCTGGTACATCGCGGGCGTGAGCGCGTTCTTGCGCTCCGGGCGGTCGATGGTGATCGTCAGCACGCCGTTTTCGCGTGCGATCAGGATTGCGTTGCTCATGAGGGTGTCTCCTCGTCTCGACGGCTCGATTTCCGCCGAATATGAAAAACGGTTCGCAGACCGTGGAGCCTGCGAACCGTATGTCCTATGCGCTAGCGCGTGAGCCGCTTACAGCCGCTCGATGATGCCTGCCGCGCCCATGCCGGTGCCGACGCACATCGTCACCATGCCGTACTTGTAGTTGCGGCGGCGCAGACCGTGCACGACCGTCGACGCACGAATCGCGCCCGTCGCGCCGAGCGGGTGACCCAGCGCAATCGCGCCGCCAAGCGGGTTGATCTTCGACGGATCGAGGCCCAGATCCTGGATCACCGCCAGCGACTGCGCGGCGAACGCCTCGTTCAGCTCGATCCAGTCGAGATCGTCCTGCTTCAGCCCCGCGGCCTTGAGCGCCGCCGGAATCGCTTCCTTCGGGCCGATACCCATGATTTCCGGCGGCACGCCGCGCACCGCGAAGCTCACGAAACGCGCGAGCGGCGTGAGGTTGAACTGCTTGAGGATCTTTTCGGAAACGACGATCAGCGCGCCCGCGCCATCCGACGTCTGCGAGCTGTTGCCCGCCGTCACCGAACCCTTGTTCGCGAACACCGCACGCAGCTTCGCAAGACCTTCGAGCGTGGTGTCGGCACGCGGGCCTTCGTCCAGCGCGATCAGGCGCTCCTTCACCTTGACTTCGCCGGTGGCGAGATCGGGGAAACGCTCGATGAGCGTGTACGGTGCGATCTCGTCGTTGAACTCGCCCGCCTGTTGCGCGGCCAGCGCCCGGCGATGCGATTCCACCGAGAACGCGTCCTGCGCCTCGCGGCTCACCTTCCAGCGCTCCGCCACTTTCTCGGCGGTCAGGCCCATGCCGTAAGCAATGCCAATGTCTTCGTTGCGATCGAAGATGTGCGGCGAAAGCGACGGCTTGTTGCCCATCATCGGCACCATGCTCATCGACTCGCAGCCGCCCGCGATCAGCGCGTCGGATTCGCCCACGCGGATGCGGTCGGCGGCCATCGCCAGCGCCGTGAGACCCGACGCGCAGAAGCGGTTGACGGTCACGCCGCCCACGCTCTGCGGCAGCC
This sequence comes from Paraburkholderia eburnea, assembly GCF_002917095.1. GTDB lineage: Bacteria > Pseudomonadota > Gammaproteobacteria > Burkholderiales > Burkholderiaceae > Paraburkholderia > Paraburkholderia eburnea. Next base: position 21,709 of record NZ_PQGA01000035.1, on the reverse strand, counting down.
CCGCGAGCAGCGCGCCGATGCGCGCCACGTTCAGCCCTTGCTCGGCTTCCGGAATCGCGCAGCCGACGATCGCGTCTTCGATCACGCTCGTGTCGAGGCCCGGCACCTGCGCGACGGCCGACTTGATCGCGTGAACCAGCAGTTCATCCGGGCGGGTGTTCTTGAACACGCCGCGCGGCGCCTTGCCGATGGGCGTGCGGCTCGCGGCGACGATGTATGCGTCCTGCAACTGTTTGCTCATCTGTAACTCCAGTATCTGGTGTGCGTCGTGCCGCTTAGTTGCGCACCGGCTTGCCGGTTTGCAGCATGCCCATGATGCGTTCCTGCGTCTTTTGCGTGCCGAGCAGATCGACGAAGGCGCGGCGCTCCAGCGTGAGCAGCCATTCCTCGTCGACGAGGCTGCCCGCCTCGACGTCGCCGCCGCACACCGCTTCCGCGATGCGGCCCGCGATCAGGTAATCGTGGTCGCTGATGAAGCGGCCATCGCGCATGTTGACGAGCGACGCCTTGATGGTCGAAATCGCCGAGCGGCCCGCCACCGGAATCTGCTTCGCGCGCAGCGGCGCACGGTAGCCGGCCGCGCTCAATGCACGCGCTTCCTTCTTCGCCGTGTCGAGCAGTTCGAACACGTTGAAGACGATCGTGTCCGACGGCTTCAGATAGCCCATCGTGCGCGCTTCGAGCGCCGAACCGGAGACCTTCGCCATCGCCGCGTTTTCGAACGACTTCTGCAGGAAGCGCAGCAGGTCGCTGGGCGCCACGCCGATCTGCGCCGCGGCGTCCGCTGCGCGCAGTGCGGCTTCCTTCAGGCCGCCGCCCGCAGGCACGAGGCCCACGCCCACTTCCACCAGACCCACGTAGCTTTCGATGTGCGCGACGCGCTTGGCGCTATGCAGCATGATTTCGCAGCCGCCGCCGAGCGCAATGCCCGACACCGCAGCAACGACCGGCACGTTCGCGTATTTCACGCGCATCATCGTGTCCTGGAACTTCTTCACGAACGGCTCGATGCCCTTCGCGCCGCCCATCATGAACGCGGGCATGGCTTCTTCGAGGTTCGCACCCGCCGAGAACGGGCCGCCCGGCGCGCCGAGCTTGAGCGACGTCGGTTGCCAGACCACGAGGCCCTTGTAACCGTCTTCGGCGATCTCGATGGCCTTCACGAGCGAGTCCAGCACGCCCGGCCCCATCGTGTTCATCTTGCTCTTGTACGAGACGATGACGACGTCGTCCTCGCCCGCGCGGTCATCGACCCATGCGCGCAGATGCTCGTTCTCGAACAGCGTCTTGCCGTAGCTCTTCGGATCGCGTGCGTTCGACTCGCCGAACAGCGCCGCGCGGAACACCTGACGCTCGTAGACCGGCAGATCCGAGCGCGGCACGAAGCGCGCGGCAGCCGGCGACCACGAACCTTCCGCGCCGTGCACGCCGCCGTTCGCGGCGACCGGACCTTCGAATACCCAGGCGGGCAGCGGCGCGTTCGAGAGCGTCTTGCCCGCGTCGATGTCTTCCTTCACCCATTCGGCGACCTGCTTCCAGCCCGCGGCCTGCCAGCCTTCGAACGGACCTTCGTTCCAGCCGAAGCCCCAGCGGATCGCCAGATCGACATCGCGCGCGTTATCGGCGATCGACTCCAGATGCACGCCGATGTAATGGAACACGTCGCGGAAGATCGACCACAGGAACTGCGCCTGCGGGTGCTCCGATTCGCGCAGCAGCTTCAGACGCTCCGCCGGCGGGCGCTTGAGAATGCGGCCCACCAGTTCATCGGCCTTCGCGCCGCCGTCCACGTACTCGCCGGTGTTGCCGTCGAGCACCTTGATCGCCTTGCCTTCCTTGCGATAGAAACCGCCGCCCGTCTTCTGGCCGAGCGCGCCCTTCGCGACCAGACCCGCCAGCACGGCCGGCGTCTCATAGACCGGGAAGAACGGATCGTCCTTGAGGTTGTCCTGCATCGTCTTGATGACGTGCGCCATCGTGTCCAGACCGACAACGTCAGCAGTCCGGAACGTCGCCGACTTCGCGCGGCCCAGACGGCTGCCCGTCAGATCGTCGACTTCATCGAAACGCAGACCGAACTTCTTCGCTTCGGTGATGACCGCGAGGATCGAGAAAATGCCGACGCGGTTGGCGATGAAGTTCGGCGTATCCTTCGCGCGCACCACGCCCTTGCCGACGACGCTCGTGAGGAACGATTCGAGCTGGTCGAGGATTTCGGGCTGCGTGTGCGTGGTCGGGATCAGCTCGACCAGGTGCATGTAGCGCGGCGGATTGAAGAAGTGCACGCCGCAAAAGCGCGCCTTGAGGTTGTCGTCGAAACCTTGCGACAGTTCCGTGATCGACAGGCCCGAGGTATTGGTCGCGAAAATCGCCTTCGGACCAATGTGCGGCGCGACCTTCTTGTAGAGGTCGTGCTTCCAGTCCATGCGCTCGGCGATCGCCTCGATCACCACATCGCATTCCGCCAGCTTCGCGATATCGTCTTCGTAGTTCGCGGGCGTGATGTACTGCGCGTCGTCCTTCACGCCGAACGGCGCGGGCGACAGTTTCTTCAGCGTCTCGATCGCCTTGAGCGCGATGGCGTTCTTGGGGCCTTCCTTCGCGGGCAGATCGAACAGCAGCACGGGCACGCGGGCGTTGATCAGGTGCGCGGCGATTTGCGCGCCCATCACGCCGGCGCCGAGCACGGCGACCTTGCGAATATTGAGATTGCTCACGTTGTTCCTCCAGCGGATATGCAATGTCGAGCGAAAACGGGACAAATACGGGATGGGTTTCGCGGCGCGAACCGGCGTGTTGTTGTTCTGGCCGGGACGCCGCTTGAGAGATTCGTTGCTGCGATGTTGAGTGGTGCGCTCGCTTAAAGGCGCGGCGCACCACCTGAGCGCTTAGAACAGCGCTTCGTCGACTTCCATCAGCGTCTTCGAGCCCGCGCGCGCCTGGCGGATCGAGGTTGCCGTTTCGGGCAGCAGCTTCGCAAAGTAGAAGCGCGCCGTAGCCAGCTTCGACTTGTAGAACGGATCGCCCGAGCTTTCCTTGTCCAGCGCGATGCGCGCCATGCGCGCCCAGAAGTACGCGAACACGAGGTGACCCGCCGTGCGCAGGTACGGCACGGCCGCCGCGCCCACTTCGTCGGGGTTCTGCATCGCCTTCATGCCGATTTCCATCGTGAGCTTCTGCATCTTGTCGCCAATGTCGGCGAGCGGATTCACGAACTCCTGCATTTCCGTCTTGATGCCTTCGGCTTCGACGAAATCCGTCACGAGCTTGCCGAACTTCTTGAGCTTCGCGCCCATGTCGCCGAGCACCTTGCGGCCCAGCAGGTCGAGCGACTGGATCGTGTTGGTGCCTTCGTAGATCTGGTTGATACGCGCGTCGCGCACGTACTGCTCCATGCCCCATTCGGAGATGAAGCCGTGGCCGCCGAACACCTGCATGCCGAGGTTGGTGCTGTCGAACGCGTTATCGGTCAGGAAAGCCTTGATGATCGGCGTGAGCAGCGCAACCAGATCGGCGGCTTCCTTGCGCTCGGCTTCGTCGGCGTGCGACAGCTCCTTGTCGATCTGCAGCGCCGACCAGTACGTGAAGGCGCGCGCGCCTTCGGCCCAGGCCTTCTGCGTGAGCAACATGCGGCGCACGTCCGGGTGGACGATGATCGGATCGGCGGCCTTTTCGGGCGCCTTCGGGCCGGTCAGCGCGCGCATCTGCAGACGCTCCTTCGCGTAGACGAGCGAGTTCTGATAGGCGACTTCGGTGAGACCCAGACCCTGCATACCCACGCCCAGGCGCGCCGCGTTCATCATCACGAACATGGCGTTCAAGCCCTTGTTCGGCTCGCCGACGAGCCAGCCCGCCGCGCCGTCCAGGTTCATGACGCAGGTGGAGTTGCCGTGGATGCCCATCTTGTGCTCGATCGAGCCGCACTTGATGCCGTTGCGCTCGCCTACTGCACCCGATTCGGTCGGGATGAACTTCGGCACGATGAAGAGCGAAATGCCCTTGGTGCCTTGCGGCGCATCCGGCAGGCGCGCGAGCACGAGGTGGATGATGTTCTCCGCCATGTCGTGCTCACCGCTCGAAATGAAGATCTTCGTGCCGGTGATCGCGTAGGAGCCATCGCTGTTCGGTTCGGCCTTGGTGCGCAGGATGCCGAGGTCGGTGCCGCAATGCGGCTCGGTCAGGCACATCGTCCCGGTCCACACGCCTTCGACGAGCTTCGGGAGATAGGTCTTTTGCAGCTCGGGCGTGCCGTGCGCGTGCAGACATTCGTAGGCGCCGTGCGAGAGACCCGGATACATGGTCCACGCCTGGTTCGCCGAGTTGAGCATTTCGTAGAGCGCGTTGTTCACGAATGCGGGCAGGCCCTGGCCGCCGTATTCGGGATCGCAGCCCAGCGCGGGCCAGCCGGCCTCGACGTACTGTTTGTACGCTTCTTTGAAGCCCGTCGGCGTGGTGACGACGCCGTCGCCGACATACGTGCAGCCTTCGCGGTCGCCGACCTGGTTCAGCGGAAACAGCACTTCCGAGCAGAACTTGCCTGCCTCTTCCAGCACCTGGTTGATGGTGTCGGCGTCGAGGTCAGCGTGCTTCGGCATCTGCTTGACTTCGCCTTCCACGTTCAGCAGTTCGTGCAGCACGAATTGCATGTCGCGCAGCGGCGCGGTGTACTGTCCCATGTTTTTCTCCCTAGATAGAGCTTTAGAGTTTCGGGCTTTCACGTACCGCCGCGACGCTGTGCGCGGCGCTCGCTACTGGCTCACGCTCTGGTACGAAACAATCAGTTTTTCGAACGCGGCCCACGTATGCTCGACCGCGTCCGGCAGGTGCAGGAAGCGGCCGTCATGATGCAGACCGAGTGTCACGCTATACAGTTCGAACAGCATCAGCGCGGGATCCGTATCGCGTCGCAGATGCCCTTCTTCGATCGCCTGCGCAATAGCTCGCAGCAGTGCCGCACGCCACATCGTCACGCTCGCCACCAGCTGCTCGCGCACCTGGCTGTCCGCGCGGTCGTCGTACTCGACCGCGCCGCTGATGTAAATGCAGCCGGTCGTGACTTCGTGGATGCGCTTCTCGAACCATCGCGACAGCATCGCACGCAGACGAGGCAAACCGCGTGGTTCGCGCAAGCTCGGAAAGAAGACTTCTTCCTCGAATCGGCGATGGTACTCACGCACCACCTCGACCTGCAGATCTTCGCGCGAACCGAAGTGCGCGAAGACGCCGCTCTTGCTCATCTGCATGCGCTCGGCCAGCAATCCAATGGTCAGACCTTCCAGTCCGTCCCGGCCCGCGAGGTCGAGTGCTGCATCCAGAATGGCGGCTCGTGTCTGTTCGCCTTTACGCATAGCTTTATTTACCGTGACGATGGGGCCGCGATGTTGGCTTGATCTGCTCGCATCTCGGCCTGAATTAAATCGAACGGCCGTACTATTGTTGAGGACAGCCGCCCGCGAAACAAGGACTTTATTAGAAACCGTTTTCTACCCGGTACTCTAATTTTCAGGGATCGCAAGAAGCGCACAAGCGAGCTTTTCTCGATTGCACGCGCGGGGTTGGGTGTGGCAGGCGCAAGGCTTGCGTCGGCCTGGCCGCACCGTGTTGCAACGCACCGGAAAGCTAGTCGTAACCGCCCACGGTGAGCAGCTTCATGACCACCCGATAGGAGTTCCATGCCAGCCAGTTCACGGCGCGCACGTGCCAGGGGCGAGCCTCGTAGCGGGCGCGGTCGATCTTCGGGGATTCGTCGAAGGCGCTCAGAATCGCGTCGCGCAACTGCTCGATCTGGGGATGCTGCACCAGCAGCACGTTGGCCTCGTTGTTGAGCACGAGGCTCAGCGCATCGAGATTCGACGAGCCGACCGTGCCCCATGCGCAATCCACCACCGCGACCTTGCCGTGCAGCATGGTTTTTTCGTACTCGGCGACCTGCACGCCCGCGCTCAGCAACTGGTGATACAGAAACGGCGTGCCGTAGTCGAGCACCTTGAATTCTTTCCGGCCGATCAGCAGCTTGACCGTCACGCCGCGCGACGCCGCCTCCAGCAGCGCGCGCCGCAGCCGCCGACCCGGCATGAAGTACGGATTGGCGAGCAGCACTTCCTTGCGCGCCTCGCCGATGGCGTCCAGATAGGCTTTCTCGATCGCCCGCCGGTTCACGACATTGTCGCGCGCGACGAACGCCACGCAAGGCACCTGCGCCGTGCGCGGATCGGGCACGCCCGCGCGCAGACGCTCGCGCAGCCGCGCGACGATGCGCTGCGCGCGCCCCGTGCGGACCACCGGCGCGAGTTCGCGCAACACCTCGTTGACGGCCTTGGCGGGCTGCATCACCGTATGGCCGGTGGGATGCGGCGCGAGAAAGCCCGCGCTCGCCGGCACGCCCGGCGACAGCGCCGCGTGCCCATCTGGCGCGCCAGCGCTCGCGAGCGGCGGCCGGTGCCCAAGGCGAATGCGCCGCCATTGCATCTCGATCGCCTCGCGCACGTCCACCACCACCGGCCCGGCCAGCTCGACCGCGAAATCCCAGCGCGCGAACGGCAGCGGCTTGCCGTCGTTCTCCATATCGTCGACGACGTTGATGCCGCCGCACCAGGCGTACTGATCGTCGATCACGGCAAGCTTGCGGTGCGTGCGCGAAAAGCCGAAGCGGCCGAAAATATGCGGGTTATAGATGCGATGCTCGATGCCCGCGGCGGGCCACGCATCGAACAGATCGAGGCGCGCGGTGCCGACGCCGTCGGTGATGACGCGCACGCGCACGCCGCGGCGCGCGGCGCGCATCAATGCCTCGGAGACGGCCTGCCCTGTCGCGTCGCGGCAAAAGATATAGGTTTCGAGCGCGACGTCGCGCCGGGCGCCGTCGATACGCTCGATCATCGCCGAAAAGAGATCCTTGCCCGAGTGGAACAGGCGCACCTCGTTGCCGCTCGTGAAGCGGTAGCGCGAACGATAGCGCCGCCCCAGCAACGCCTCGCGCAGCCGGATGACGCGGCGCGGTTCGAGGTCCGCTTCGGGATCGGCGCGGGTGTCGCTCACTTAACGCTCTCCGGCAAGGCGCGCGGGCAGTTGCAGGATCGCCTCGCGATTGGATGACGAGAAGCACTTTGCCGCCGCTTCTTCGTAGGGCAGCCACAGATACGCGGTGTGCTCGCGCGGCGCGAGCGTGACCGGGGTGCCTGCGGGCACTTCCAGACTAAACCAGTGCTCGGTATTGCGTGTGACGCCTGGCGCATAGCGATGGCGCCAGACCGGATAGATCTCGTATTCGATCTCGTGATGCCAGTCGCGCAGCGCCTGCGCGGGCACGACGATGCCCGTCTCCTCCGCCACCTCGCGCACGGCGGTTTCCACAAACGGCTCGTCGATGCGATCCTTCGAGCCGGTGACCGACTGCCAGAAGCCGGCGCGGTCGGCGCGCTCGATGATCAGGACGTCCATCCGCCCCGCCAACGGCGGCGTATGGATGACGACGAGTACGGATTCTGGAATCTTCGGCGGCTTTTGCATGGCGATAAAACGTGTGGGGCGCCGCGAGCTTTGCGACTTGTTTGCGACGGTCTTGTCAGGAATTTAACGCAAAAGGGGCCAAACGCGCACGGCGCGCAAAGCGAAACGCGACGCGAAAAAAAAGAGGCGCCTACGCGCCTCTTCTTCATGCCACTCTAAACGAACCGACTGCGCGGACTTACTGCGCCGTCTTCTGCTCGGGCTGACGCAGACGGATGTGCAGTTCCTTCAACTGACGCTCGTCAACTTCGCTCGGCGCCTGCGTGAGCAGACACTGTGCGCGTTGCGTCTTCGGGAACGCGATCACGTCGCGGATCGAGTCGGCGCCGGCCATCATCGTCACGATACGGTCCAGACCGAACGCGATACCGCCATGCGGCGGCGCGCCGTATTGCAGCGCGTCGAGCAGGAAGCCGAACTTCGCACGGGCTTCTTCCGGACCGATCTTGAGCGCGCGGAACACCTTGCTCTGCACCTCTTCCTGATAGATACGCACCGAGCCGCCGCCGATTTCCCAGCCGTTGAGCACCATGTCGTAAGCCTTCGCGAGGCAGCGACCCGGATCCGTTTCGAGGTATTCCAGGTGCTCGTCCTTCGGGCTCGTGAACGGGTGGTGCGCGGCCACGTAGCGGTTTTCTTCCTCGTCGTACTCGAACATCGGGAAGTCGATCACCCACAGCGGCTTCCAGCCCTTCTCGACCAGACCGTTGGCCTTGCCGAATTCCGAATGGCCGATCTTCAGGCGCAGCGCGCCCAGGCTGTCGTTGACCACCTTCGCGCGGTCGGCCGCGAAGAAGATGATGTCGCCGTCCTGCGCGCCGGTGCGCTCAAGGATCGCGGCGATCGACGCGTCATGCAGGTTCTTGACGATCGGGCTTTGCAGACCGTCACGGCCCTTCGCGACTTCGTTGACCTTGATCCAGGCGAGGCCCTTCGCGCCGTAGATGCGCACGAATTCCGTGTAGCCGTCGATGTCGCCGCGCGAGAGTTCGCCGCCCTTCGGCACGCGCAGCGCCGCGACACGGCCGTCCTTGCTGTTGGCCGGCGTGCTGAACACCTTGAAGTCCACGTCCTTGACGGCGTCCGTCAGTTCCGTGAATTCGAGCTTCACGCGCAGGTCCGGCTTGTCCGAACCGAAGCGGCTCATGGCTTCCGAGTACGGCATGATCGGGAACTTCGCGTCGAGTTCGACGCCGATCGTTTCCTTGAACACGTGACGCGCCATGTCTTCGAACAGGTCGCGGATTTCCTGCTCGCCGAGGAACGACGTTTCGCAGTCGATCTGCGTGAATTCGGGCTGACGGTCGGCGCGCAGGTCTTCGTCGCGGAAGCACTTGACGATCTGGTAGTAGCGATCGAAGTTCGCCACCATCAGCAGTTGCTTGAAGAGCTGCGGCGACTGCGGCAGCGCGAAGAACTGGCCTGCGTTCACACGCGACGGCACGAGGTAGTCGCGCGCGCCTTCCGGCGTGCTCTTGGTGAGCATCGGCGTTTCGATGTCGATGAAGCCGAGCGCGTCCAGATACTTGCGCGTTTCCATCGCCACGCGGTAGCGCAGGCGCAGGTTGTGCTGCATCTGCGGGCGGCGCAGGTCCAGCACGCGATGCGTGAGGCGCGTGGTTTCCGAGAGGTTGTCGTCGTCGAGCTGGAACGGCGGCGTGACCGACGCGTTGAGCACCACGAGTTCGTGGCACAGCACTTCGATCTTGCCGCTCTTGAGGTTGGCGTTGACCGTGCCTTCCGGACGATTGCGAACGACGCCCTTCACCTGCACGCAGAACTCGTTGCGCACGCCTTCGGCGACCTTGAACATCTCTGCGCGGTCCGGGTCGCAGACGACCTGGACGAGGCCTTCGCGGTCGCGCAGGTCGATGAAGATAACGCCGCCATGGTCGCGGCGGCGCTGCACCCATCCGCACAGCGAAACGTTTTGGCCCAGCAGCTGTTCGGTCACCAGACCGCAGTATTCAGATCTCATCGACATGATGTTCGTCTTTCGTTATGCGTAAATTAAACAGGAAGCTCGCGCAGGGTTGTAGCCGACGCGACATCCGGTATTTAAAGCGGGGGATCGATGGGGCGACGCGGGGTCGCGGCAGGCGCGACGACGCCCATCGAAACAATATACTTGAGCGCGGCATCGACCGTCATGTCGAGTTCGACGACTTCGCTCTTCGGCACCATCAGGAAAAAGCCCGAGGTGGGATTGGGCGTGGTCGGCACATACACGCTCACGTGATCTTCCTGCAGATGGTTCACCACGTCGCCGCCCGGAATGCCGGTGAGGAACGCGATGGTCCACGAGCCCTTGCGCGGGTACTCGATCAGGAGCGCCTTGCGAAAAGCATTGCCGTTGCTGGAAAGCAGTGTATCGGAAACTTGCTGGATGCTTCCATACAGCGGACCGATGATCGGGATGCGGCGCACCAGCGCATTCCACCACTCCACCAGCTTCTGGCCGATGAAGTTATGCGTGAGCAGCCCCACCACGAAGATGAACGCCAGCGTGAGCACCGCGCCGAGACCCGGCAGATGGAACGGCGGACGCCACGACTCCGGCAGGAGCAGCAGCGTCTGATCCATCGTGCTGATGACGAGATTCAGGACCCACAACGTGATGGCCAACGGCACCAGCACCAGCAGGCCGGTCAGGAACACCGATTTGAGCGTCGCTTTCTTGATCGTCATGTACACGCCATCCAGGCCGCGCGCGTAGCGCAGCGCTTGTGCGGCCTGGCTCCGGAAAACCGGACCCGGGCCGCAGGGTTTCAGGTCGAGCCTGCCGTGCTGCTCGTGGTGCTTGCGCTGGACGCCGCAGGGGCGCTCGCGGGAGCCGCTGCAGGCGCGCTTTCGGCGGCCGGCTTGCTGGCTTCCGCCGACGCGCCGGGCGCCGTCGCGCCGTCAGTCTTCGCGCCGGTCGCAGCCGCGCTGTTGCCGCCGTTATTGCCGCCGCGGAAGTCGGTGACGTACCAGCCCGAGCCCTTCAGCTGAAAGCCCGCCGCGGTGACCTGCTTGCGAAATGTATCCGCGCCGCAGTTCGGGCACTGCGTCAGGGGCGCATCGCTGATCTTCTGCAGACAGTCCTTGTCGAAGCCGCACGACTCGCAGCGGTAAGCGTAGATCGGCATGATCTCTTTCCTGATGAAACGAGTGAAAGTCAGGCGCAAAAACCTGACAAATGCTTGCAAAGCCTTGAATTATAGCCGCAAACGCTCGCCTGGCCCGGGAATTGCCGGGATGGCGCGAGCCTGACAGAGCGCGGCGCACTCGCAGGTAGTTGGGGACGGCTTGCGTGCGATCAAGGGTTTTGGCCTGTTTTCAGGCACGCGGCGCGGCGTGCAAGCCGTTGCCGCGTCGTCGTTCTAGCTGTTGCGCCGCCACGTCAGCCAGCGCTCGCGGCCCTGAAACACGGCGAGCGAACCTTCCACGGGCTGATCGTCGATGAGCGTGAAATGCGGCGTGAGCAGCGCGTCGAGTTCCGCGCGCGCGATGCCGAACGGCGGCCCCTTGGGCGTCTCGCCGATAAAGAAGTAGCCCGCCAGCAGCGCATCCGGCGCGAGCAGTCCGGCCATGCGGCGCGCGTAATCCGCGCGTTGCGCCTTCGGCAGCGCGCACAGGAACGCGCGCTCGAAAATCCAGGCCGGCGGGAATGGCGGCGCATAGGTGTAGAAGTCCGCCTCCTCCACCACGTCCGCATACTCGCCCAATACTGCGCGCGCGCGAGCGACCGCCGATGGCGCGAAATCGATGGCGCGCACCGTGCGGCCGCGCTCGGCCAGCCAGCGCGCCTCCCAGGCGTTGCCGCAGCCGGGAATCAGCACGGCGGCATCCGGATGCGCCGTGGCGAACGCCTCGAAGGCCGGCAGCACGCCCGCCTGATCCCATGGCGTGAAGCCGCGCTCGAAGCGCTCGTCCCAGAATGCGGGGGCGGCCGGGTCGCGGCTTTCGAATTCCGGGGCCGCGCCCGGCGTGGAATCCGGCTGTGCCGGAGAAGTCGGGTCGCTCATCGTCTCGCTCCCATGTTCCGCATGGCGCGGCAGTCTTTGTTAGCCGCCGTACCCATAGGCCAGCGCCAGCCACACGCGCGCTGCCACCATCCCGACGCCCACCGCCACGCCGAATACCACAAGGCCCTGCAAAAGCCGGTTGGTGCGGCGCTGCTCGACGAGAATCTGGCGGATCGCCTCGTCGTGGGCGTGCCCCGGCTCCTGGCGATGCAGCAGCGCCTGATGCACGAGCCGCGGCAGTTGCGGCAGCGTCTTGCTCCATTGCGGCGCCTCGATCTTCAGGCGCTCAAGCCAACCGCGCAGGCCGATCTGCTCGGTCATCCAGCGCTCCAGATACGGCTTGGCCGTCTTCCAGAGATCGAGTTCGGGATCGAGCGAGCGCCCGAGCCCTTCGACGTTGAGCATGGTCTTTTGCAGCAGCACAAGCTGCGGCTGGATTTCCACGTTGAAGCGGCGCGAGGTCTGGAACAGACGCAGCAGCACCTGGCCGAGCGAAATATCCTTGAGCGCGCGGTCGAAGTACGGCTCGCAGACCGCACGAATCGCGCTTTCCAGTTCTTCGACGCGCGTCGTGGGCGGCACCCAGCCCGACTCGATGTGCAGCGTGGCGACGCGGTGATAATCGCGCTTGAAGAAAGCAAGAAAGTTCTGCGCGAGGTAGTTCTTGTCGAAATCCGACAGCGCGCCGACGATGCCGAAATCCAGCGCGATATAGCGCCCGAAATGCGCCGGATCGAGGCTCACCTGGATGTTGCCGGGGTGCATGTCGGCGTGGAAAAAACCGTCGCGAAACACCTGCGTGAAGAAGATTTCGACGCCCTCGCGCGCGAGCTTCGGAATATCCACGCCCGCCGCGCGCAGCCGGTCCACCTGGCTGATCGGCACGCCCACCATGCGCTCCATCACCAGCACGTTGGCCGTGCTGAACTCCCAGTACATCTCGGGCACCAGCAGCAGATCGAGCCCCGCGAAGTTGCGGCGCAACTGGCTGCCGTTGGCGGCCTCGCGCATCAGGTCGAGTTCGTCGTGCAGATACTTGTCGAATTCGGCGACCACCTCGCGCGGCTTCAGACGCTTGCCGTCGGCCCACAGACGCTCGGCCCACACGGCGATATCGCGCAGCAGCAAGAGATCCGAATCGATCACGGGCCGCATGTTCGGGCGCAGCACCTTCACCGCCACCGCCTTGCCCGCGTGCTGGCCGGACTTCACCTTGGCGAAATGCACCTGCGCGATCGAGGCGCTTGCCACCGGCACGCGCTCGAACTCGTCGAACAGCACGTCGACGGGCGCGCCCAGCGATTTTTCGATGATGTCGATCGCCACCTGCGATTCGAACGGCGGCACCTGATCCTGGAGCTTGGCGAGTTCGTTGGCGATATCGAGCGGCAGCAGATCGCGCCGCGTCGAGAGCACCTGGCCGAACTTCACGAAGATGGGGCCGAGGCTTTCGAGCGCGAGGCGCAGACGCACACCCGGCGGTTGATCGAATTTGCGGCCGATCGTGGTAATGCGGAGCAGCAGTCTGACGCGCCGGTCATTGATCCGGCTCAACATCATTTCGTCGAGACCGAAGCGGATGACCGTAAAGAAAATCTTCAGGAAACGCAGAAAACGCATGTCTTAATTGCCTTGTAGCGGGCTCGGGCCGCGCGGGGCCGGGTTCTGGACCCCGCCCGCGCCGCGCGCTTGTGTTTTTTGTTCAAGGCGCTCGATGCGCTTTTCGACGCGCGCGAGCGCATCGCGCGCGCGGGACAGCTCGGTGTTGAAGCTGTCCAGCTCGGCGTGCCGCACGAGCTGCGGCTGTTCGTCGAGCAGATACTCGGTGACGGAGCCCAGCACGTTGCGACCCGTGCGCAGCGCCTGCGCATGTGCGGCGCGCGCGAACGACGCGATGCGCGAGGCCGGCGCGTCGCCGATCAGCTTCGCGAGATCCTCCTCGGGCTCCCAGCGCAGGTGCTCGGCGAGCTTGCCGATGATCTGCGCGAACTCGGCGTCGCCCTCGATCTTGACGTGCTTCATGACGGCGGACTGGCCGCCCTGCACATACGAGGACAGCGCACCCGCGGGCAGCGAAAGCGCGACGTCCGCGTGGCCCGCGTCCTGTTCTTCAACTGCTGCGAGATAGCCGTCGGGCTGCACGAGCAAGGTCAGAACGACGGGCGGACAGGACAGGCGCGCGGTCTTGCCGGCGTAAGGAGCGAGTCGGTCGCGGGCCCACGATTCGCGGGCGAGCAAATGATTGACAGCGGCGGCGAAGGGCTTGGCGGCGAGGGTCATCGGCGTGGAAATAAAAAAACCCGCGCGGGCGTCGAGCTCGCGCGGGTTCCTATTGTAGCGTTCGAGGCGCAAGGCCGCGCCGCCACGCGGCGCAAGCTATTCAGGCCACCGGCGCGCGCTATTTCGCCACGCCGTCAGGCTCGCTCATGCGCTCAGTGCGATTCGACCTGCTGGATGCCCGCGAGCAGCCAGCCCTCGCCCGTCGCGCGCGACTTCGACAGATTCCAGATCTCGACGAACGGCTCGGCGGCAGCCCCCGCTTCCTCGCGAATCAGACCGGAGAAGCGCACGCTCGCGAGATATTCGCTGCCGCGCTCCTCGACCGCCAGCAGATCGGCGTTGAGCTGCACGACGTCGGTCTGGTTGCGCTGCGCGCCACGGCTCGCGAGATCGACGCGGACTTCCGCGAACATTTCCGGCGTGGTGAATTCGCGGATGTCCTCGATATTGCCCACGTCCCACGCGGCCTGCAGACGCACGAAGTACACCTTGGCGTTACGCAGGAACGATTCCGTGTCGAAGCCCGCCGGGACGTCAGGCGCGGTATTGATCTGCGGCGTGGTGAGCGGCTGCGCCTCCGGCGCGAGGTACTGGCCCGTGGGCGGCGCGCTGTAGCGCGGCTCCTGCGGCTGATAGCCGCCCGCCTGGTTCAAATTCGCTCCACCCGTTTGATACGCGGGCTGCTGCGCGTCGCGGCGGCGGCTCATGAACTTGCGGATCAGCCAGATGGCGACGAAAGCGATCAGCGCGATCACGATCATGTTCGCCATCATGCCGGCGAACGCTTCGCCCAGACCGAAGTGCGAAAGCAGCGCGGCGATGCCCAGACCCGCCGCGAGACCCGCGATCGGCCCGAGCCAGCGGTTGCGCGCCGGTGCGGGCGCGGGCGTCGGCGCGGGTGCGCCGGGGGCGCGCTGCGCGCCGGCCTGCTGCGTGGGGCTGGGCTGTGCGGGCGGCGGCGTGGTGCTGCGCTGCGAGGCCACCGACGACTGACGGCCAAAGCTACGTCCACCACCCATGCGTCTTGCTTCAGCGTCGAGCGAAGCCAGGCTGCCCACCACGATCGCACCGATCACTGCAAAGGTGCCAATCCGCCTTACCCAAGACGTTGAAAGCTTTTTGGAAGCAATACTGCAGGTCTCAGGCATGGCGGAATTTCCTTTAAAGACAGAGATTTAGTAACATCAGTACTTTGTCCCGACGTGTAAGGCTACCACGCCAGCTGACAAATTGTAATATTTGACGGCATCGAGGCCGACTTGTTCCATCATCGTCTTCAATGTTTCCTGGTCCGGATGCATGCGGATCGACTCGGCGAGGTACTGATAACTGTCCGCGTCCTGGGCAAAACGCTTGCCCAGCCACGGCAGCACCTTGAACGAATAGACGTCGTAGGCTTTCTTGAGCGGCTCCCAGACCTTGGAGAATTCGAGCACCATCACGCGGCCGCCCGGCTTGATCACGCGGCGCATTTCGGCCAGCGCACGATCCTTGTGGGTCATGTTGCGCAGGCCGAAGGCCACCGTCACCAGATCGAAATAGTTATCCGGAAACGGAATCTTCTCCGCGTCGCACAGCAGCGCGGGCGTGATCACGCCTTTATCGATGAGCCGGTCGCGGCCCACGCGCAGCATCGATTCGTTGATGTCAGTGTGCCAGACCTCGCCGGTCGGGCCAGCCTTCTTCGCGAACGCCATCGACAGATCGCCCGTGCCGCCCGCGATGTCGAGCACCTTCGCGCCCGGACGAATGTTCGCCTGCGCGATCGTGAACGCCTTCCAGGCGCGGTGCAGCCCGCCCGACATCAGATCGTTCATCAGGTCGTAGTTCGAGGCGACCGAGTGGAACACACCGGCCACCTTCTTCGCCTTGTCCTGTTCGTCGACTGTCTGATAGCCGAAGTGGGTTTTGCTCATCGCGCTCGTCCTTTCGCGGGTCTTGACCCGGATCGTGTCCGGATCTTTTTGATGGAGTGCGCCGCGCCCCTCGCGCGGCGGCTGGATCGTAACAGGAAGCGTCAGTGGCAGTGGCCGTGCGCGGCAGGGGCCGCCGCCATCGGGGCGTCGCGCTCGACGCCCGCTGCCTTGAGCTTCGCGAAGTAGTCGGCCCAGAGTGCGTCCTGACGCGTCGCCAGCTCGTAGAGCTGGTCCCAGGAGTAGATGCCGGTATTGTGGCCATCGGAGAAAGTGGGCTGCAGCGCGTAGTGGCCGACGCCTTCCAGCGCCGTGATCGTCACTTCGCGCTTGCCGGTCTGCAGCGTCTCCTGGCCGGGGCCGTGGCCGCGCACCTCGGCCGAGGGCGAATAGACGCGCATCAGTTCGAACGGAATGCGATAGCTCTCGCCGTTCGCGTACTGCAGTTCGAGCACGCGCGACAGCGCGTGCACCACGACGCCGGTTGGAATCGGCGTATCGGATTTCAGTCCACTCATGTTTGTTCCTGATCGGCCATTGCGTCGAACATTGCGAGCCTCGAAAGCGTTGCGATCTTCGGCTGCACGCTCGGGAACGCGCACGAACGGCGGCATCGCCGCTTCATGCGCGTGCGCTCAATCCTGCTGCGTCTGCCCCGCCGCACCCATTTCCTGACGCACCGCCTCGCGCAGCAGCGTGGCCTGCGCGCGGCGCTGCCCGAGCATCGCCTCGGACACCGTGCGCTGACGCGGCGACCAGACGGACATCGGGAAATGCGCGTCGTTGGTGAAACGCGGAATCACGTGCCAGTGCACGTGCGGCACCTGATTGCCGAGACTCGCGAGATTCACCTTCGACGGCTGCATGATGCGGCGCAGCGCCCGCTCGACCGCATAAACGGCGCGCATAAGGTGTTCCCGGTCGGCGTCGGTGAGATCCGAGAACTCGGCGACATGCGTATTCCAGATCACGCGGCAAAAGCCGGGATACTCAATTTCGGCGGTCGCGAGAACGATGCGCATGCGCTCGTCTTCCCACAGCACGTCACCGCCTTCCTCATTGCAGAATACGCATCCCATCGTCGTCCTCGAACCCGTGTTACGGAAAAATTGGCGCTGACATTAGACCAGCACGCGCTCGATTCCGCCATTGTTCGCGCGGCTCACGTAGTCGGCCATCCAGTTTTCGCCGAGCACGTGACGGGCGATCTCCACCACGATGTAGTCGGCTTCGATGTTGGCGTCCTCGTTGTAGCGCGACAGACCCTGGAGGCACGACGGGCACGACGTCAGGATCTTGACGTCCTGCGCCTTGCCCTGGCCGCCCGCTTCCTGCAGGGTGGCCGGCTGCACGCCGTTCGCACCGTTGCCGATGATCGGAATGTCGCGCAGCTTCGCCGCGCCCTTGCGGATTTCCTCTTCCTTGCGGAAACGCACCTGCGTCGAGATGTCCGGACGCGTCACCGCGAGCGTGCCCGACTCGCCGCAGCAACGATCGTTCTTCTCGATCCTGTAGCCGTCCTTTTCCGAACCCATGAGTTCGTTGACGAGCTTGACCGGGTCGATCGTCTTGATCGGCGTGTGGCAGGGGTCGTGGTACATGTAGCGCGTGCCGCTCACGCCATCGAGCTTGATGCCCTTTTCGAGCAGGAACTCGTGAATGTCGATGATGCGGCAGCCCGGGAAAATCTTGTCGAATTCATAACCGGCCAGCTGGTCGTAGCACGTCCCGCACGACACCACGACGGTCTTGATGTCGAGGTAGTTGAGCGTGTTGGCGACGCGGTGGAACAGCACGCGGTTGTCGGTGACGATCTTCTCGGCCTTGTCGAACTGACCCGAGCCGCGCTGCGGATAACCGCAGCACAGATAGCCCGGCGGCAGCACGGTCTGCACGCCCGCTTCCCAGAGCATCGCCTGGGTCGCCAGTCCCACTTGCGAGAACAGACGCTCCGAGCCGCAACCGGGGAAGTAGAACACCGCTTCCGAATCCACATTCGTAGTCTTCGGATTACGAATGATCGGCACGATCTTGTTGTCTTCGATGTCGAGCAGCGCGCGCGCGGTCTTCTTCGGCAGGTTGCCCGGCATCTTCTTGTTGACGAAGTGGATCACCTGCTCGACCACCGGCGCGCGGCCCGTCGTGGCGGGCGGATGCGCCGCCTGCTTCCTGACGAACTTCTTGAGCACGTCGTTGCCCAGCCGCTGCGCCTTGTAGCCCACGCCCATCATCGCGGTGCGCGCGAGATTGATGGTCTGCGGATTGGTCGCGTTGAGGAAGAACATGCCCGCCGCGTTGCCCGCGTTGAACTTCTTCTTGCCCATCTTGCGCAGCAGGTTGCGCATGTTCATCGTCACGTCGCCGAAGTCGATCTTGACCGGGCACGGCGTCACGCACTTGTGGCAGACCGTGCAGTGGTCGGCCACGTCGTTGAACTCGTCCCAGTGCTTGATCGACACGCCGCGGCGCGTCTGCTCTTCGTACAGGAAGGCCTCGACCAGCAAGGACGTGGCGAGAATCTTGTTGCGCGGGCTGTACAGCAGGTTCGCGCGCGGCACGTGCGTGGCGCACACCGGCTTGCACTTGCCGCAGCGCAGGCAGTCCTTGACCGACTCGGCGATCGCGCCAATGTCGGATTGCTGCATGATCAGCGACTCGTAGCCCATCAGGCCGAACGACGGCGTGTAGGCGTTGCGCAGATCGGCGCCTTCGAGCAGCTTGCCCTTGTTGAAGCGCCCCTCCGGATCGACGCGCTGCTTGTAGGCGCGGAATTCGGCAATCTCGTCGTCCGTGAGGAATTCGAGCTTCGTGATGCCGATGCCGTGCTCGCCCGAAATCACGCCGTCGAGCGAGCGCGCGAGCTTCATGATGCGCGCAACCGCGTGGTGCGCGTCCTGCAGCATCTCGTAGTTGTCCGAGTTGACCGGCAGGTTGGTGTGCACGTTGCCGTCGCCGGCGTGCATGTGAAGCGCGACGAACACTCGTCCGCGCAGCACCTTCTTGTGGATCGCCTGGGCTTCGTCGAGGATCGGCTTGAACGCGCCGCCGTTGAAGATCTGGCGCAGTTCGGCGCGGATCTCCTGCTTCCACGAGATGCGAATCGTGCGGTCCTGCGTCACGTGGAAGACATTGACGCCGGGCTGCGCATCGACGCGGTCGGCGAACTTTTCCGCCAGCGCTTCGTAGCCCACCTGCAGGAGAGAGTGCTGCGCCTCGGCGAGCGGCATGTCGAGCTTCTCGCCCACGAAAGTCCAGCGCTCGCGCACGCGCTGGAGCAGGTCGAGCGCCTGCTGCACGCGGTCTTCGAGCAGTTCCGCCGAGGGGATTTCGTTGGCGTCGTCGGTCTTGCCGAGCGGCAGCTTGCCTTCCTTGAAGAACGCTTCGAGCGCGTCGATCAGTTGCAGCTTGTTCTTGATCGACAGTTCGATGTTGATGCGCTCGATGCCGTCGGTGTACTCGCCCATGCGGTTGAGCGGAATCACGACGTCTTCGTTGATCTTGAACGCGTTGGTGTGCTTCGCGATCGCGGCCGTGCGGCTGCGGTCGAGCCAGAAGCGCTTGCGCGCCTCGGCGGAGACGGCGACGAAACCTTCGCCGCTCTTGCCGTTGGCCATGCGGATGACTTCCGAAGTGGCCGTGGCCACCGCATCGGCGTCGTCGCCGACGATGTCGCCGATCAGCACCATCTTCGGAAACGCGTTGCGCTTGCTCTTGGTCGCGTAACCCACGGCGCGCAGATAACGCTCGTCCAGATGCTCCAGACCCGCGAGAATCGCGCCGCCCTGCTTCGAGGTCTCGAACAGGTAATCCTTGATTTCGACGATGCTCGGGATCGCCTCGCGCGCCTGGCCGAAGAACTCCAGACAGACCGTGCGCGTGTTCGCGGGCATCTTGTGCAGCACCCAGCGCGCCGACGTGATGAGACCGTCGCAGCCTTCCTTCTGCACGCCCGGCAGCCCCGCGAGGAACTTGTCCGTCACGTCCTTGCCCAGACCTTCTTTACGGAAGCGCTTGCCTTCGATGTCGAGCCATTCCGTCTTGAGCAGCTTTTCGCCCGGCGCGTACTCGCCGTCGAACCACTTGAGTTCGAAGCGCGCCACCGCAATGTCGTGGATCTTGCCCATGTTGTGGTCGAGGCGCGTGACTTCGAGCCAGTTGCCCTGCGGATCGACCATGCGCCACCAGGCGAGATTGTCGAGCGCCGTGCCCCACAGCACGGCCTTCTTGCCGCCCGCGTTCATCGCGACGTTGCCGCCGATGCACGAGGCGTCGAGCGAAGTCGGATCGACGGCGAACACGAAGCCTGCCGCATCGGCCGCTTCCGTCACGCGGCGCGTGACCACGCCCGCGCCCGAGAAAATCGTCGCGACCTTGCGCTCGACGCCGGGCAGATCGGTCATCTCGACCGGGCCGAGCTGTTCGAGCTTTTCGGTGTTGATGACGGCCGAGAACGGCGTGAGCGGCACCGCGCCGCCCGTGTAGCCCGTGCCGCCTCCGCGCGGAATCACGGTCAGGCCGAGTTCGAAACACGCCTTGATGAGACCGGCGATTTCGGCTTCGGTGTCGGGCGTGAGGACCACGAACGGATATTCGACGCGCCAGTCGGTGGCGTCGGTCACGTGCGAGACGCGCGCGATGCCGTCGAAGCGGATGTTGTCCTTCTGCGTGCGGCGGCCCAGCACCTTGGTGGCGCGGCGGCGCAGCTCGGCCATCTTCTCGAATTCGGCGGCGAAGTCGTCGATGGCGCGGCGCGCGGACGACACCAGCGTTTCCACGCGGGCGGCGCGCTCGACGCCTTCCTGGTCGTTATGCTCGACGAGGTCGGCGTGACGGCGCTTCTCGATTTCGGCGATGCGGTGATTCAGCGCCTCGATCAGCAGCGCGCGGCGCTTCGGGTTGTCCAGCAGGTCGTCCTGCAGATACGGATTGCGGCGCACGACCCAGATGTCGCCGAGCACTTCATAGAGCATACGCGCCGAGCGGCCGGTGCGGCGTTCGGCTCGCAGTTCGGCGAGCGCGTCCCAGGCCTGTTCGCCCAGCAGGCGAATGACAATTTCGCGATCCGAAAAGGACGTGTAGTTATACGGAATCTCGCGCAGGCGCGGTTCGATATCGGTGGCCACGGCGGCGGCTGCGCCGTGAGGATCGAAAACTTGAGGTGCGTTCATGGTTGGACGACTCTTTGAGCCAGTCCCGCTCAGTGGGTCGCTTGGTGGGCAAGCGGCCTGCATGGCGGAAGCTGACGGGGCGCGTGGGGCGCTATTCTGAAATCGAGTCCGCCGGTGGCTCGCGGATGGCGTGCGGTGGCTGATAGCGGACGAAGGGGGTGGGGAAGCATGGCGGCAGCGCTCACGCCGATGGTTCCCCGGCGCTCGGACTTAGCGACACGATCGTGCGCGGATATGCCGCTGCGCCGCGGGGCGGGTCTCGCGCCGTGCGGGCATCAAATGGGCTGTCCGGGGTTGCCAGTGCATCTTCCGATCCTTGTTTCAAAAAACGATTTTAACGCATGATCCGCACGCGCGCTGACGGTACGCGGGAACAGTACGGACATATAACTTTCATTTTTTGACATTCGCGTGGGCGTTGATTCGCCGTCCGGAAGGTCGGGAAATCATTCGGTCGCGCGAGGGCGGGCACACGGCCCTGCTCTGCCCGTTGTCCTGTCCCGTTGTCCCGCCCCTACGGGCAGTGCGTCTGCCGTTGGCGCTATCATTTGCGTTTCGGCGTTCGCTGTTGTTTGCTGCTGTTTGCTTTTGCTTGCTTTCGCTCCGGCCTTTCCACCGCTTTCCGCTCACCTTGCCGCGCCCGGCGCGCCCCTAGCATGGCTTCCCACGACGATTACCTCAAGAAAGTCCTCACCGCCCGCGTCTACGACGCCGCCCGCGAGACCGAACTCGAGCGTGCACCGAATCTCTCCGCCCGCCTGCGCAACACGGTCCTGCTCAAGCGCGAGGACAACCAGCCCGTGTTCTCGTTCAAGCTGCGCGGCGCCTACAA
>NZ_PQGA01000034.1 GCF_002917095.1 Paraburkholderia eburnea | reverse complement strand
TGCCACTCCCGACCAATCCCGAAGGATCCGTCAGGCCGCACCCGCATCAAGCGCCCACACTTATCGGCTGTAAATTTTTAAAGATCGAGTCGCGAGTCCTGCCGGACATTCCAACCATCCGGCGGCTTCTGCGTCGCTGCGTCTGCAGCAGAGAAACGAGATTATGAAGACTATCGAGCGCTTCGTCAACAAGTTTTTTTACTTCCTTAAAACTCGCTGGCGTGACTGCTTACCGCTCAAAAGACTTCAAAGCTTGAATTAAAAGCTTCCCGTCTCCCCGCACTCTCATATCGAGAATGCGAAGGAGCGGAATTCTAGTCATCGGCTTGTCATCTGGCAAGCGATTTTTCGAATCGCCTTAAATCGACTCGAGAAAATCTCAAGCGTGACGTTGCATCACGCGATCGACGATCTGCAGGTAGTGGTCGAGGCCCGGCGTTTCTTTACCGGCGATCTTCGCAAGATCGTCCCAGCGGCGCAGACGCACCGCATCGTCGGCGAAGGGGCGAGCCGCGAAAGCCTGCGCGCCTTCCTCGTCGAAGATGCCGCCCTGCAGTTGCAGGCTGCGCACCGAATCCGGCGACAGGCAGCTGAAATACGCGTCATCGGTTGCACACAGATAGCGCTTCGCGTCGACGTGCAGGCGGATCGGCTCCAGCACGCTCTCCGGCAGAATCGGCCGCAGGAACGGCAGCGCATAGTATTGATGCAGGTCATCGATACCGCGCTCGGTCGGCGTTTCGCCCTGGCGATTCAGCAGATGCCCGAGGTCGTGCAGAAAAGCCGCGGCCACAAGTTCCTCGCTCGCGCCCTCGTCTTCCGCCAATGCGCCGCTTTGCAACGCGTGTTCAAGCTGCGTCACCGGCTCGCCGCTATATGCCTGTCCGCCGTGCTCCTCGAACAGACCGCGAATATCTTCCAGACTCAGTGCCATGCTTTCCTACTCCCTTTCATCGAAATCGACGGGACTGCCTCAATGCTCGCCGTCATCGCCCTGCCCGTTCTGCCCATCCCGCGCGCGCATCTGAACGATCGCCTCGTCGGCGTCGCGCGATGCGAGCGCATTCAATACCGCCCGATGCCGCGCATAGGACGCCTGCCGCTGCGCATGATCGAGTGGCACACGATGCGACAGCCGCGCTTCGCTGACAGCACGCCGCCAGGTGTCGTGCAACTTGCCATTACCCGCCGCCGCGACCAGCGCGTCGCGAAACGCTTCACGCGCCCGCAAGAATTCGCCGTCGTCGTTCAGCGCATCGTGCATGGCGTCCAACCGCTCGCGCAACCCGGCCACCTGCGCCGCGTCGATGCGCGCCGCCAGCATCCGGCACGCCGCTTCTTCAAGCACCGCGCACAACGCCGCCAGCTCCTCGGCCTCGACGCCCGACACGCTGCGCACGAATACGCCGCGATGCTTTTCATTGCGCACGAGCCCCGTCTGCTCCAGCGCGCGCAGCGCTTCGCGCACCGGTCCGCGCGACACCTGTAACCGCGCGGCCCATTCGGCCTCGACGAGTTTCGCGCCCGGCGCCAACTGACCGCGCGCGATGCAGCGCTCGATCTCCGCGCGCACGAGGTCGGTCAGCGAATGCTGGCGCACCATCGAAAGCGGCGTCGGCAGTGCAGCGGAACCCACTTCATCCTCGACACGCGCCGCGCCTTCATCACGTCGATACAGCGCATCGAACCGCATGGCATCCATCGTGTCAGTCCGCACGCTTGCGCGGCGCACGCGCGGCGATCAGCAACAGCGCCACCAGCGACACAATCAACAGAATCAGCGAGAGCGCCGATGCCGGCAGATAGTAGCCGCGCTCGACCGCGCCGACCACGACGATCGGCACCGTCGCGAAACCCGGCGGATACACCGTGAGCGTCGCGCCCAGTTCGCCGAGCGAGAGCGCGAAGCCTAGCGCGAGACTCGCGCGGATCGCGGGCACGAGTTGCGGCAGCACCACGCGGCGCAGCACCATCGCGGGCGGCGCGCCGAGGCTTGCCGCGGCTTCGCGCAGGATCGTCAGTTCGGGGCGCAGCGCCGCCGACGCGCAGCGGTAACAGAACGGCAACACCAGTGCGAGCTGCACGAACACCACGATCGCCGCCGAGCTCGACAGGTCCACGGGCGCCTTGTGATAAGCGATCAGCACCGCGAGGCCGAGCACGACGCTGGGCACGCCGTTCGGCACCATCGCGAGCGTATCGACGACCACGCCGAGGCCCTTGCGATCGCGTCCTTCGAGCGCCAGCGCAAGCCACAGTCCAAGCGCGGTGCCGAGCACGGCCACGCCAAAGCCGATTTCCAGACTCGTGACGAGCGCATCGAAATCGCTCGAACCGAGGCGCTCGAACCAGCGCATGCTGAAGCCATCGGGCAGGATCGTGCCCGACCAGTGCGACGCCACGCTCGACAGCGCGACCACGACCACCGGCAGCACGAACAGCCAGAAACACAGCAGCGCGGCCAGCGCGAGCAGCACGCCGCTCACGACGCGCGCCATGACGCCGCGCTCGACGGGCCGCGCGCGCAGATGCTTCGGCGGCAACGCGACGGGGTCCGAGGCCGCGACCACGGGATTCATCGAAGAGTTATTTGCCATTGCGCGCGCCTCCATGACTGCGGCGATTCACGCGCCGATACAGCGCATACAAGGAAAGCGACATCGCGAGCATCACCACCGCGCCCGCCGCAGCGGTCGGCAGATCGAGATCGACGGTCGCCGAACTGTAGATCGCCACCGGCAGCGTGATCAGATGCGCGCTGCCGAGCACGAGCAGAATGCCGAACTCGTTGAACGTCAGCAGGAAACAGAGAATCGTGCCCGCGGCGATGCCAGGCCACGCGAGCGGCAGAATCACGCGCGCGGCGACCATGCGGTTATTCGCGCCGAGGCTGCGCGCCGCTTCGATCAGGCGCATGTCGAGCAGCGCAAACGCGGCGAGCGTCGGCCGCACCACGAACGGCGCGTAAAACACCACTTCCGCCAGCACCACGCCGCCGATACCGAACAGGAAATCGAGCGGCGGCGACTGCAAATGGAACAGCCGTTGCAAGCCGATGCTCACCGAACCCTGCGAGCCGTACAGAAAGATCAGCGTGAACGCGACGAGGAACGACGGGAACGCCACGAACAGTTCCAGAAAGCGCGTGACGAGCTGCGCGCCCGGAAACGGCTTGAAGAACAAAATCGCCGCAATCGCCACGCCGAGCAGCGAGGCCACGCCCGCGCTCAGAAAGAGAATCCACAACGTGGTGCCGATCACACCGCGCGAATCGGGATTGCCGAAGAAGGTTGCATACGCACCGAAACTGAGGCCGTGCGCGCCGCTCAGGCTCAGGAGCACCAGCCGCACGAGCGGATAAACCACGAGCGGCCCGAGCACGAACACGAGCAGAAAGGCGATGTGCCATTGCGCGCGGCGCTCGCGGCGGCGCACGGCGGCGGCGTGGGCATCGGCGCCCGGCAGCGGGAAATCAGGGGTTGATAAGGACGACATCGTCAGCCTCGTAACGCAGGGAGACACGCATGCCTTTTTCCGGCGTCATGCCGTGGCCGCGCTGCATGGTGACGAGCACCGGTTCGTTCGGCATCGCGTCGAGCAATACCGGCACGGAAAGCACCGAGCCGTACCACTCG
The DNA here is from genome assembly GCF_002917095.1 of Paraburkholderia eburnea. GTDB lineage: Bacteria > Pseudomonadota > Gammaproteobacteria > Burkholderiales > Burkholderiaceae > Paraburkholderia > Paraburkholderia eburnea. The sequence continues at coordinate 31,090 of NZ_PQGA01000034.1, read as the reverse complement.
ACCGACTCGATCGTGCCGTGCAACGCGCCTTCGCCGAGCGGCACGATGCGCAGGCTTTCGGGACGCAGGCAGGCGAGCTTGTCGCGCACGTCGTGGCGCGCGTCGCCGACCGGAAATGCCACGCTGGGCGGCAGCAGGTTCGCCGCGCCCAGATAACGCGCGACATAGGCGTCGTTGGGGGTGTCGTAGAGTTCCTGCGGCGTGCCCAGTTGCGCGATATGGCCATCGCGCATCAGCAGCGTGCGGTCGGAGAGCACCAGCGCGTCGTCCTGATCGTGCGTCACGCAGACGATCGTCAGATTCGGCAGGCGCTCATGGAGCGCCTTGAGTTCGGAGCGCACCGAGGCGCGCAGATTGGCGTCGAGCGCCGACAGCGGTTCGTCGAGCAGCAGCACATCCGGCTCGATCACCAGCGCGCGCGCGAGCGCCACGCGCTGCTGCATGCCGCCGGAGAGCTGGGCCGGCATCACGTGGCCCTGATCGCCGAGCTGCACGAGCTTGAGCGCGTCGGCCACGCGCCGCGCGATGTCGCGCGACGGCACGCGGCGCGCCTTGAGGCCGAACGCGACGTTCTCGAACACCGAGAGATGCGGGAACAGCGCATAGCTCTGGAACAGCAGGCCCAGATTGCGCTGATGCGGCGGCACATGCGTCAGATCGCGACCGGCGACGGTCAGCGAACCCGCAAGGCCATCGGCTTCGATGAACCCGGCGATGAAGCGCAGCAAAGTGGTCTTGCCGCAACCGCTGCGGCCGAGCACCGTCAGCAACTCGCCGCGACGGATCGTGAGCGACAGGTCGTTGAGCACCGTGCGCGCGCCGAAACGCACGCTCAGGCGGTCGATCTGCACGCCCGCCGCGCCATGTGCATCATGGGCGCCGGTTGCATCGGTCAGGCCGGACGCGTCCGGCAGGGCGCGGGCCATGTCGGCCGACGCAAGGCTTGCGGTATTCACCGGGTTCATCTCCTGCATTTGATACGGGGTAGCGCTGGACTGTCCTTACCAGCGCAGTGTGTGACTTATTGCGGCTTGACGACTTCGATCTGCTTGCCCGACGAGCCGATCACTTCGTTCTTCCAGCGCGTCGTCCAGTCAGCCTTCTTCGCCATCACCTGGTTCCAGTCCACCGGAATCAGCTTCACGCCTTCGATCGCCTGCTTGACCGCCGCGCCGTTCTTGCCCGTGAGCGCCACGTCCGTGCGGCCCGGAATGCCGAAGATGTCCGGCACCTTCGATTGCACGTCCGTTGACATCAGATAGTCGATCAGCTTCTTGCCTTCGGCCTGGTTCGGGCCGCCCTTGATCAGGCCGATTGCGTACGGCAACTGGAACGTGGTCGGATGACCGCTGGCGTCGGCGGCGAGGAAGATCGGCTTGAGCGAGAGGCCGCCGTTGGCTGCGTCGTCGAGATCCATCTGCAGGTCGCCGTTGGCCACCGAGATTTCGTTACGCGAAAGCAGCACGTCGAGATAACCCGTGCCCTTGGTGTGGAACTTGGCGCTCTGTTCGAGCTTCTTGAGGTAGTCGAACGCCTTGTCTTCGCCCATCAGCGAGGTCGTGAGGATGATCACGGCCATGCCGTCGCCCGCCGTGGCCGGGTTCGAGTACGCGACCTTGCCCGAATAGTCCGGATGCAGCAGGTCTGCAAACGTCTTCGGCTGGTTCTTGACGACTTCCGGGTTGATCGCGAACGAGAAGTAGTTGTTCACGAACGTAGCCCACGAACCGTCCGTCGCCTTGGCGATCGCCGGCACGTTCTTGTAGTTCACGCTCTGGTACGGCTGCAGCAGGCCGCTTTGCTGGGCCTGCTGGATGAACGGCGGCAGCGTGATGAGCACGTCCGCCTTCGGCGCATCCTTTTCGACATTGGCGCGGTTCACGACTTCGCCACTGCCGGCCGTCACGATATTGACCTTCACGCCTTCTTTCTTCTCGAAGGCGGGCAGAACGTCGCGGTAGAGATTTTCGAGGCCGTCAGCCGTGTACAGCACGACGGCATTGGCGGCATGGGCGCTCATCGCGGCGCATTGCAGCAGCGTGGCGGCGATCATCATCGGCAGCGCTTTGCGTGCGAAACCCGCGCGATGGGAATTCCGGTGGTTCATGTCACTCTCCGAAGGCAAAAACCATGTGCTCGGGGATACCCGATGCGTGTTTAGTGAATCGTCGAACGTCGGCGGACTGCGCCGCCTGCCTTTTGCCCGTCCGCCGCGGTCTGCGGCAGTCCGGTCTGACGCCGGCGGATTGCAGATTGTCTGCAATCCGCCGGCGTCACCCTAAAACCGCGCGGCTGGGTGGTGCGCAGCGTAACTCCCGCGTCGCGCCCCAGCCCCGCCTGTGCGGGCCCGGCAAGAATCACAGATTTTCGTGACACCGCCATGACGATTGTGGCGTTTGTCAAAAAATTCCACAATTTGCCAAAAATATGCAAATCGACAAACGTGACAAAGCCGGCGTGCGGAGGTGTCCGCACGCGCGTCAGATCGGGAAATCAGGGCGGAAGGTGGGAAAAGAGGATCAGGCGACGACGAGTTCAGGCCCGCGCGATTCGATGGCGCGCGCGACGCTCTTTTCGGGCGTCAGCTCGGTGATGACATAGCGAGCGCGCTCGAAACCGTTGATGCGCACGGGCGTCATGCGGCCGAACTTCGAATGGTCCGCCACGACGATCGCGCAGGCGGCCGCCGTCAGCATACGGCTGCGCACCTCGGCGACCATGCGCGAGTAGTCGGTCAGCCAGCCGTCGGCGGTAATGCCGCCCGCGCCGACGAAAGCGTAATCGGCGTGATATTGCGAGAGCTGCTGCACGGTATCGAGCCCGAAGGTCGCTTCCTCGTGGTCGGACAGCTCGCCGCCCAGCAGCGTCACGCGATTCTCGTTGCGACGGCCGAGCAGCAAGGCGATGCGCCAGTCGTTCGTATACACGGTGAGGCGGTGCCGGTCGGTCAGCGCGCGCGCGAGCGCGTGGGTCGTGCTGCCCGAATCGATGATGACGGACGCGCCATCAGGCACGAACTCTGCTGCGCGTTCGCCGATCGCGCGCTTGGCGCTGGCGTTGGCCGTATCGCGCACGTCGAGATCGGGCTCGCGCCGATCGCTCGACAGCGCGCCGCCGTGCGTCGTGACCAGCAGGCCCCGCCCCGCCAGCGTGTTGAGATCGCGGCGGATGGTTTCGCGCGAGACACGCAGTTCGCGCACGAGATCCGCCACCGAGAGCGCGCCGGTCCGGTTCACTTGCGAAAGGATGTATTGGTGACGTTGTTCTGCGAGCATCTGGGGGGCGCGTGGCGCGCATGGATTCGAAAAGGCCGCCGTATTGTATTACGCGCACTCCAGCATCGCGTCGCAGGCCCGGATGCAGGGCGCATCCCGCCCTGCATCCGGGCCACGCGCGGCCTCGTATAAGCCTGCCCTGCCATCGCGCGATCATCCCTGCTAATCTCGTGCTGGCCGTCCAGACGATAGATGGCCAACCGCTCCACCGCCACTGCAACCGCCGAATCCATGCGTTCCAAACTTCGCCAACTGCGTCTTGTGTTCTGCGCGCTGCGCTATGGCATCCGGCTGATCTGGCTTGCCGCACCCGAGCACCACAAGCTGCACTGGTTCGTCTCGCTCGCTGCGCGCATACGCGAAAACGAGCGCCTCGCCACGCATCTGTCTAGCGCGTTGCCGCGTCTCGCGCCGCTCGCGAGCGCCTTCGCGCAATCCGTCACGACGCATCCCGAACTGGCGGCCTCCACCCTTCACGACGCCATCGACGCGCTCGATCATTACGAGGAGCCGCTCACGCCCGAGCAGTTGAACGCGGCGCTGCACAGCGCGTTCGGCAAACCGCCGCAAACGCTCTTTTCGTGGATCGACCCCACGCCCTGCCAGAACGGCTGGTGCGAACAGACGCATATCGCGCGCCTGCAGTTGCCCGCCAACGGCCATCAAATGGTGACTGTGCGCGTGCTGCGCGCGAAACAAGCCCAGGAAGTCGACGACGAAGCCGCGCTGCTCTGCACGGTCGCGCGCTGGCTCGAACGTTTTTCAGGCAGCGCGCGCAAGCTGCACCTGCGCACGCTGGCCCAGACGCTGCGCGACGACCTGCAACGCCGCTTCGATCTACGCGCGCAGGCGGCCAACCTGAGCCAGAGCGGCCATCACCTCGCCGACGACGAGCGCGTGCTCGTGCCCGACGTGATCTGGGACTTCTGCACGCCGCACACGCTCACCGTCGAGCACGTCGATACGCTGCCTGCGACCGACATCGCCGGACTCGCGATGCATCACATCAACGCGGCGCGCGTGGCCGCGCATCTGATCGAGGTGGTCACGGAGCAGGCCTTCGAACAGGGTTTCTTTCATGCGGCATTCGACGCGCGCCGCGTCGCCGTGAGCATCGAACCGCAAACGCGCGGCCGTCTCGTGTTCGCGAGTTCGGCGCTGATGACTTCGCTGTCCTCGCCGGAGCGCGAATTCTTCGTGCACGGCGCGACGGCGCTGTTCGAACAGGACTACGGGCGTCTGGCGCAACTGCACCATGAGGCCGGGCATGTGCCCGCGCACGCGCGCCCCGAGCAGATCGAGGCGGAATTGCGCACCCGCAGCGAAGCCCATTTCGCCGACGATGCCGGCGAGCGCCGCGCGGGCGATCTGTTCCATCATCTGCTGCACGCGGTTCAGCCATTCGGCGGTGGGGTCTCGCCACGCCTCGCCGCCGCGCAACGCACGTTCGGTCAGGCGGAGGCGCTTGCGCGCGCGATTCATCCCGATGTCGACGCCTGGGGAATCGCGAAGACGACGCTCGGCGACATTGCGAAACGCGACCTTGGCCACCACGGCTGGATCAAGCGGCTCTCGCAGGAATTGCCTCATCTCGCGCAGATCGCACCGCGCGTGCCGCAGCTCGTCTATCGCTTCATGCATCATCAGTCGGGCGCGGCGCACGGCCAGCCCGGCTCGCCGGGATTGACACAGGCCGCGCTGCTGGAAACGCTGCGGCGCGAGCATCGGCGCACCCGCGCCCTCCTCATCGCCTGCGCGTTGAGCGGGACGTTGATCGGCGTCGCTGCGACGCTGTTCGGCGCCTGGCCGGCTTGAACAGTCTGCCTCGCGGATATCGTTCCCGCGCATGACATCCCAATTCGCGGACGCCGGCCGCGCTTGGCTGTTAGTTGCAATTGATCGGCGAATGCAGTCCTGAACAAGACCGCCTCAACCCAAGCGGGAGATACTGCGGCCCTTTCGATCCGCAGCCCGCCCGCACGCAACCATGTTCGCCGCACTCACGCCCGCCCTCTTCGTCTTGTTGTGGTCGACCGGTTTTGTCGTCGCCCGCGCCATCGCGCCCTACGCCGATCCCAATCTGTTTCTGCTCGCGCGCTTCGGCGGCACGGCGCTGCTGTTCGCCTGCGTGGCGCTGGCGACGCGCGCGCCCTGGCCGCGCTCGCGCGAGATCGGCAAGCATCTTTTCGCGGGCGCGCTGCTGCAAGGGGTGTATCTGGGCGCGGGTTACTGGGCCGTGGCGCAAGGTCTCAGCGCAGGCGTCATGGCGCTGCTCGGCGCGCTGCAGCCGCTCCTGACGGCCGCGCTCGCCGCGCCGATGTTCGGCGAGCGGATTTCGATGCGGCGCTGGCAGGGCATGGCGCTCGGTCTTGCGGGCGTCGTGCTGGTGCTGACGCCCAAGCTGCACGCGGCGGCGGCTGGCGCCTCGTTCACCAGCGGCGCGCACGCGAGTCCGCTGCTGGTGGTGATCGTGTCGGTGTTGTCGATCGGCGCCATCACGGCGGGCACGCTCTATCAGAAGACCTCGCTTGCGCAGGCCGATATCCGCAGCGCGAGCGCCGTGCAGAACGCGGGCGCGGCCATCGTCGCGGCGCTGCTCGCGCTCGCACTGGGCGAACATCGCTGGATCGCCTCGACGACGCTGTGGATTTCGCTCGCCTGGGGGATCGCGATGCTCTCGGGCGCGGGCGTGACGCTGCTCGTCTGGATGGTGCGCCACGGCGATGCGGCCCGCGCCACGGCCTTGCTGTTCCTCGCGCCGCCGCTCGCCGCACTGGAAAGCTGGCTGCTGTTCCGCGAAACGCTCACGACGTTGCAGATCGCGGGCTTTGGCGTGGCGCTCGCGGGCGTGCTGATCGCGCGGCGCGGCTAAGCCCTCACCGCACGGTTCGAGCACGCGCCGACGCTCAATCGGCGGTATCGCCGCCCTTGGGCACTTTCGCACGCGCCTGGCTGCCCGGCGCGGGCGCCCAGGCGGGCCGCGTCTTGCGCGCCGAATCGATCACGACGACGAAGCGCCCCGCCCACGGCGTAATCTCGCGGTTCGAGTGCAGCACCCAGAGCGATCTGCCCGAATCGACGAGCGCCTGGTATTCGGCGTCGATGATGCCGTTGTGGTCGATGAACACGTTGAGCGAGGCGGGAATGCGCACGCAGCCCTTCGAATGGCGGATGCCGAGCAGCGGCTCCAGCCGGTCGGGATCGGTCGCGTGCATCTGGAAACGCATCGGCGAATAGCCGCCCTTGCCCCAGCCGCGCTCGCCGTCGATCCAGCCGAAGTCGTAGATGCGCATGTCGCGCTTGCCGTAGCCGCGAATGTTGTTCTCGTTCATCGTGCCTTCCGCGCGGAAGTCCATGTTCGACGGCGTATGCTCGAACACGCCGAGCGGCGTAAGAAAGTGATCGAATTCGCCAGGGCGCCCCGTCGCGACCGGCGACGCACCGATCATCTGCCATGCCTGGCCCGCCATCGCGCGGAAATAGATAAAGAGCGCCTGCACGTTGGCACTGCGATCCACGAGGATGACGTACTCGCCCGCCAGCGCGCCGAGATTCTTCGCGTCGAGCGCGGTTTGCAGGCGCTGGCCGTAGGCGCGCTGATCGGCGAGCGGCACGCGCAGGCGGCGCGTCACGTCGCGCGCGAAGGTCTCGCGCATCGCCAGCGCGCGGCGGGTTTCGTCAGCGGCCTGTTCTGACGTGAGTTTGGGATGCTCCGGCAGCGTGAGCGGCGCGGGCCCCGAGGCGGCTGTCGGCGCGGAGGCGGCGGCAGTTGAAGCGGTCGAAGCGGTCGAAGCGGTCGAAGCGGTTGAAGGCGCCGAAGCGGCCGATGCCGCAGAGGCCGTTGGCGCCGACGACGCTTGCCTCGCCGCCGATGCGGTTGAAGCCGCAACCACAGTAGATGCCGACGAGGATGCCGCCGCGGCGGCCGACGCAGCCTGCACCGCCCCAGAGCTTGCGCGCGCGCCGGACGCCGCCGTGGTGTCCGCAGCCTCTGCGCTGGCGCACCCGCCCCAGACGCACAGCGCTGCAAAACCGGCCAGGCCACGCGCGAGCCACGTCCGCTGCAACGGGTGCCACGCCCCTTGATAATGAGTTTTTGCGATGTCGCCCTGGACATCACCGTTCACGCACGCCTGGGCGCCGCGCGAAGAATAATCGTTCATCGTAAATCCGGCTGTTTATGCGTTTTATCCGATATCGGACGCCCTGCAAGTCGCGCGCCCGCACTGAAATCTGGCGTCCGACATTAAACCAGACATCGCGTTCACGCCGCCGCGTGACAGACCAAGCCCTAACGAGCGAGAGAGCCCTATGAGCGCAGAACCCGCATCGGAACGCAAAAACCAGCACCGCCAGCACGCGATTGCCGCGGAGTTGAACGTCGCCGCGTCGTTTTACCCGCCGGACGACATCGACCGGCGCGTCGCCTTTCTCGCCGACAGTCTGCGCGCGAGCGGTCTGCGCGCACTGGTGCTCGGCATCAGCGGCGGCGTGGATTCGACGACGGCGGGCCGACTCGCGCAACTGGCCGTCGAAGCGCTACGCCAGCAAGGTCAGGAGGCGCGCTTCATCGCGATGCGCCTGCCATACGGCGCCCAGCGCGACGAGGAAGATGCGGCTGCGGCGCTCGGCTTCATCCAGCCGGACGAAACCTTGAGCGTCGACATCGCCCCGACCGCCGACGCGATGCTCGCCTCGCTCGCGGCAGGCGGCCTGACGTTCGGGGGAGCCGTTCAGCAGGACTTCGTGCTAGGCAACATCAAGGCGCGCGAGCGGATGATTGCGCAATATGCCGTGGCGGGCGCGCGGGGTGGCCTTGTGATCGGCACGGACCACGCGGCGGAATCGCTAATGGGGTTCTTTACGAAGTTCGGTGACGGTGGCGCGGATGTGCTGCCGCTGGCGGGCTTGACCAAGCGGCGTGTGCGAGCGCTTGCGCGTCATCTCGGCGTACCGCAGCGCCTGGTGGAAAAAACGCCGACGGCGGATCTCGAAACATTGCGTCCGCTAAGGCCCGATGAGGACGCTTACGGCGTCAGCTACGAGGAAATCGACGATTTTCTCGAAGGCAAGCCTGTGAGCGCTCACGCCTGCGAGACGATCCTGCGCTGGTTCGATACGACCCGGCATAAGCGGGCGCAGCCCTACACGCCGTATGCGCCCATGCCGCACGCGGCGCAATCGGCAGGAGAAACCTAGGCGGGACGGCGCTCTTCCTGCTCTTCGCTATCGAAGGGCGTCGCACTTACGCGCAGTGCGACGCCAGCGAGGCGCCGGCTTTGCAATTCACGCGCGACCGCTTCACCCACATACGGCACTTCGGAATCGAGTTCGAGATCGGCGTGGGCGTTGGACGTGCCCGCGTCATACACCTTGACTCCCTTGGCATAGTGTCCGAGTTCGCGCTTGAAAAAATCGTGCACTTCCTGCTCGCTGCAGGTTTCGGGGACGTTCCAGACAGTCAGGTGCATATCGGTCTACCGGTAGTGGCGCGCACGGTCTGAGCGTACACGCACGGGTTGCAGGCTCGCACGCGCACGGGCGTACATCCAGCACGACTGGCCGAGCAAAGCCACGGAAAGCAGGGCGAATATCGAGAGACCGGACGCTAGCATTTCGCTCACTCCTCATTATTGATATACGTCAGAGTAGACCGATTTTGCTGCGCGCGCACTGCGTCATTTTGTCGATATCTGCGGGGTACTGGCGCCGCCCAGCATGTCGCAACGCGCATACCCAAGCGGTTGCGTGGAGCCACCCAATTATCTTGAGCGCGGGAAAAGGGGCCGCTTCACGGACCTTCGTCGCGGCTCGCCGAGGTGGTGTCGCCGATATCGGTACCGCATTGCATGCGCGTGAGCTGATCATATTGACGCGCCCAATTGCCCACGATCATCGTCTGAGCCTGCGCGAGCGAGATACGGCCAGCACAGACGCAACGCTTGAGCCGCACCGTGAGGAGCGACTTGCGCCGCTCTCCGGCATGACCGCCCCACGGCAGCAGATCGAAATTCGCCGCCGCGTCCGGCGAGCCGCCGAGCACGATTGGCACACGACGGTCGAGCGCATAGGCGACGCCATCTTCGGCGTCGATACCGCGCGCCGACAGCAGGCGATTCTTCTGCGCCATCGCCGCGTCGAACGACGGCGCCACCGTATCGGCGTAACCCGGCCGGCAGATCGTCTCGGCCAGCGACTCCTGTGTCACGCGCGCGTCCAGCAACCGCGGATCTTGTGCCCAGGCGGGCACACTGCGCACCGCCCCGCCGACGGCGAGCACCAGCAGCACACCACGCAGCGCGACACCCAGCGCCTGCGACATCCTGCGCCTTGCCGCACCTTTTGCCATGCGACGCACGACCAGACAACTTTCTGCCAATTCTGCGTTCATGGTAAGTGCACCGTACGCTGCCGTACGATGCTAAATGGATGGTCAATGCTGGCTAATTAAAACACATTCGAATTTTGCCGTGGTGAAACTGCGTCACGGCCGCTTTGTTACGCCTCGTTGATGCGAACCTCGCCCAATCCGTTTCATACGCTGCGCGCGGGGATGTGCGCCCACGTCCGTCACCAGCACGGCGCACCTAAACATCCGTGCCAGCAGGGGATTTTTATTTCGGTATGCATATCAATTAGTTCCGGTCACGGTTGCTTAACACAATTTCCATGCCCTTCCCAGGCGGCAAACTTTCTTTGCCGGTACCGTCAATGAAATCAGACCTGCATGGGTTCGCGCAAGATCGGCCGTTCGGCCAATGGCGGCGACAAAACCGTTAGCGCATAATGGCTCGCCCGCTCAAGCTCCGCGCGGAGCCTGGCGTGTCCATTCAAAGAAACGAGGAATTCCCATGTCCATCACCATGTATCAAGCCTCGGTGCCCGTGCTCGTGCGCGGTCTCGCCAACCTGCAGACCATCATCGGCAAGGCGCAGGCGCACGCTGCCGAAAAGCAGATCGACCCGGCGGTGTTCACCGGCGCACGACTGTTCCCCGACATGCTGCCGCTCGCCCGCCAGATTCATATCGCCACGGATACGGCCAAAGGTTGCGCCGCGCGCCTCGCGGACGTGGACGCGCCGAAGTTCGAAGACGTGGAAGTGAGCTTCGACGACCTGCACACGCGCATCCAGAAAACGATCGACTATCTGAAGACGTTCAAGCCCGAGCAGATCGACGGCACGGAAGACAAGAGCATCACGCTGAAAATGCGCTCGGGTCCGATCGAGTTCACCGGCCAGACCTACCTGCTGGCGTTCGTGCTGCCCAACTTCTACTTCCACGTGACGACGGCTTACGACATCCTGCGCCATAACGGCGTGGAACTCGGCAAGCTCGACTATCTGGGCGGCCGCTAGAACCAGGTCGCGATTACGCACGAGCCCGCGCGTGAACGCTGCCACGGCGGGATGCGGCGGACCCCAGGGCCGCGCGGCCCGGTCCGCCGTGAGAGAGGCAAAGATCAGTCGAGCGAGAGCCGCACAGCGAAGCCGATCAACGCGGAAGAAAATGCCCACTTCTGCACCGTCTGCGCCAGCGGATGATGGCGCAGCCACACGGCGATGCGCGCCGCGCCCAGCACATAGACGACGTCGAACAACGCGCAGACGATCACGAGCACGATGCCCAGCTCGGTCACCTGGAGCCAGACCGAGCCCAGTTCGGGACGAATGAACTGCGGCAATAGCACCGAGCAGAACAGCAGCGCCTTGGGATTGAGCAGATTGGTCAGCAACCCCTTGACGAAGTCTGCGCGCAGCGGGCGTTGCGCGGTCACGCCGGGCGCTTCCGGTAGCGCGAAAACCGGCGCACGGAAAATCTGCACGGCGATATACGTGAGGTAAAGCGCGCCCGCATAGCGCACGACTTGATAGAGCCAGGGCGCGTTATGCAGCAGCGCCGCGAGTCCGCACGCAGACAGCGTCACATGGGTGGCACGCGCCAATCCAAGGCCACCGGCTGCCGCAAGACCGCGCCGCGCGCCGCGGCTCATGCTGGTTTGCATGACCAGCGCCATATCCGCCCCAGGCAGTGCGCAAACGACGATCAGGGCGGCAATGAACATCAACATCAGGTGGGCGGAAATCATGATGGCCTCGGCGGAAAGAGGCTCTATGTTGCCGCTAATGTCAGAGCGATTTCTGGCGTATTTTTCGATCGATTCGTCAGCCGATAGAGGAATGCACTAAAATTCTCCCGTCCGCACTGGAAAAGCACTCCGCATAACATGAGCGACCTCGATAAACTCGATCGCGCCATTCTCGGCGCCCTGCAGGCCGATGGCCGGATGCCCAATGCGCGGCTCGCGGAGACGGTGGGCTTAAGCGAAACGCCCTGCGCACGCCGCCTGAAGCGGCTGGAGCAGGACGGCTATATCGAGCGCTATCGCGCGATGCTGTCGCGCCGCGCGCTCGGCTACGGCGTGGTCGCCTATGTGTCGGTGCGATTCGCCGTGCACGACCGCGCGCTTGCCGACCGCTTCGAGCGCGAAGTCTGCGCGATCGAGCGGATTCTTTCGTGCCACAACGTTGCCGGCACGGCAGACTATATTTTGATGATCGTCGCGCGCGATCTCGACGATTACGGCACCTTCATGCGCGACGAACTGCGCAGCCTGCCGGGCGTCACGTCGGTGGAGTCGGCGCTGTCGCTGCGCGAAGTGAAATCCGAGGGCGGGTTGCCGCTGCCCTAAGTTACGACCCAACAGCCATACGGCCATACGGCCTTTTCCCTTTTTCAAACCGGAGCTTTCGATGACCCCAGAACAGGCACGAGCCGAAGAAGCCGCCGCCATGGATCGCGTGCTGGCCGCAACCCAGCGCGTCAAGTCGGCATTCACGTCCTTGCAGACGCAATTCCCGCCGGAAGGCGAAGGCCGCCCGTCGCAGTTCGCGCTGCAAACGTTCGACGCCGCGTTGCAGGAGCTGGAAGACGCCCAGGCGGCGTTCGACGAACTGCTCAACGACCTGCTCGACGGCAACCGCTGAGCATCGAAGCCGGGCACTACGTTCGCGTGACCGGGCGCGCACGCCGTCCAACCGGGTGCCAGTATTTCCAGCCTGCTGGAATTCGATCGACCGATCATGTCCACCGCCTACGAAGTGCCCGCGCTCAAGCGCATCCACGACATCCTCGATCTGCTCTCGCACGCGCAAGCTCCCGTGCGCGCGGCCGTCATCGCGGAGCAAACCGGTTTGTCGCGCAGCACGCTGTATCTGATGCTCGACTCGCTGGAGCGTCGGCGCTGGATCGAAAAGCGTGCGGATGGCTATATTGTGGGCGTGACGCTGTTCGAGCTGGGCAGCGCCTACGTGCGCCACGATCAGTTGCACGAAGCCTTCCGGCACGAAGCGGCGAACTTCGTCGCCGCGCACAACGAAGTCGTGCAGCTTGCCGTCCTCGATGGCGCGGAAGTGGTCTATATCGCGCGCGAAGATTCCGCGCGCCCGGTGCGCCTCATTTCCGATCTCGGCTCGCGCCTCCCCGCGCATTGCTGCGCGCTGGGCAAGGCGCTTCTGGCCAGTCTTTCCGATGACGAAGTGCTGAAAGCGCTACCGAAACAACTTGCCGCCGTGACAAACCAGACCATCACACGACGTCAGGACCTGCTACAGGCGCTCGCCGCAATCCGCCGTTCCGGACTCGCTCACGAGCGCGAGGAAGTCACGGCGGGCCTCACCTGTTTCGCGGCCTTCGTCGGCGTGACGGCGCTTGGCAAACGCGTGGCGGTCAGTACGAGCCTGCCGCTCGAACGCATCGACGCGCGCCGCGAAAAGCGCATCGCGATCGCCGTCGTGGAGATGGCGCACCGCATCGGCAAAACGCTCTGACTCACGCACGCGAGCACGCTAGTGCGAGTGACGCGGTTCGCCGCGCTCCTCGATCACGCGCAGATAAAGCGTGGCCGGTTCCAGACATCCGCCCGTCGAAAGCTGGCCCACCGTTTTTCGATACAGCTCCTGCCACGGCGTCTGCGAAGGCGGTGCGGAAAACGCCGAGTGCGCACGACGGCGCTCAAGTTCAACCGGATCGATCAGCACGTCCACACGCCGCGCGTTGAGATCGACCTTGATGCGATCGTCCGTGCGCAGCAGCGAGAGCCCGCCGCCCACGGCCGCTTCCGGCGACATGTTGAGAATCGACGGACTCGCCGACGTACCGCTCTGCCGTCCGTCGCCCATGCAGGGCAGCGAAGTCACGCCCCGCTTGACCATGTCTGCCGGGGGCGCCATGTTCACGACTTCCGCGCTGCCCGGATAGCCCACCGTGCCGCAACCGCGAATCACCAGCATGCAGCGCTCGTCGATCTTGAGCGCGGGGTCGTTGATGCGCGCGCGGTAGTCCTCGGGACCGTCGAACACGATGGCGCGCGCCTCGAACACGTTTTCCGCGCCAGGCTCGCTCAGATACGTCTTGCGGAACGCCTCGCCGACCACCGACATCTTCATGATGGCGCTGTCGAAGAAGTTGCCCGAGAGCACGATGAACCCCGCGCCATGCATGAGCGGCGCGTCGCAGGTGCGGATCACATCGCGGTCCGCGACCGGCGCCGCGTCGGCGATCTCGCCGATGGCGCGGCCCGAGACCGTCACGCAGTCGCGCCGCACGAGGCCCGCGCGATCGAGTTCGCGCAGCACGGCCGGCACGCCGCCGGCACGGTGGAAACTCTCGCCCAGATATTCGCCGGCGGGCATCGTGTTCGCGAGCAACGGCACTTCCTCGCCAAAGCGCTGCCAGTCTTCGAGCGAGAGATCCACGCCCATGTGACGCGCAATCGCGATCAGGTGCGGCGGGCAATTGGTCGACGCGCCCAGCGCCGACGCCACCACAATCGCATTTTCAAACGCCGCGCGCGTCATGATGCGCGAGGGGCGTACGTCGTCACGCACCAGATCGACGATGCGCTTGCCCGTGGCATAGGCCATCTGGCCGCGCTCGCGATACGCCGCCGGAATGCTCGCGCAGCCAGGCAGCGACATGCCCAGCGCCTCGGCGAGACAGTTCATCGACAGCGCGGTGCCCATGGTGTTGCAGTGCCCGATCGATGGCGACGACGCCGTGGTGAGCGCCATGAAACCCTCGTAGTCGATCTCGCCCGCCGCCAGCAGATTGCGCGCGTGCCAGATGACCGTGCCCGAACCCACGCGCTTGCCCTCGTACCAGCCGTCGAGCATCGGGCCGCCCGAGAGCACGATGGCCGGCAGATCGACGCTCGCCGCCGCCATCAGACAGGCGGGCGTGGTCTTGTCGCAGCCGGTGGTCAGCACGACGCCGTCGAGCGGAAAGCCGTGCAGGATTTCCACGAGGCCCAGGTAGGCTAGATTGCGGTCGAGCGCGGCGGTCGGGCGGCGACTCTGCTCCGCGAGCGGATGCACGGGAAACTCCATGGGAATCCCGCCCGCGTCGCGTATGCCCGCCTTCACGCGCTCGGCAAGCGCGATGTGATGGCGGTTGCAGGGTGCGAGATCGCTGCCCGTCTGGGCGATGCCGATCACGGGCCGCCCGGACTGCAACTCCTCGCGCGTGAGGCCGTAATTCATGAAGCGCTCGACGTAGATCGCGGTCATGTCCGCGTGCGAGGGATCGTCGAACCATTCCTGGCTGCGCAGACGGCGAGCAAGCGTGTGTGCCATGTTGCGTGTCTCCTGGGCGACCGGTTTTATGTTACCGATAACATTTCGAGAATAACACGGTACGCGGACAAGGCACAGCCAGGGCAATCACGGCATCGGAAGGGAAACCGGAACGAGGCGGAAAGCTGGCATTTCAGGCGCTTTCGCGCTCGACCACGCCATAGTGGATGCGCGTTTTCACGGTGCGGCGCGTATGGGTCGCGCTCTCGCCTTCCTCGTCGGCAAGCGCCGCGAGCAGCGCGTCGCCGGCGCGGCGCCCAATCCCGTAAGCATCGACTGAAACCGTCGTGATGGTCGGATGGCAGCAGGCCGCGATCTCGAAGTTGCCGAAGCCCGCCACGGCAATCTTGCCGGGCACCGCAATGCCGCGCCGCTGACACTCCATGATCGCGCCGAACGCGGACAGGTCGCTCACGCACATCACGGCCTCGGTGTCGGGCCAGCGTTCGAGCAGTTCGGTCATGGCCGGCGCGCCGTGGCTCATCGTGATCGGCGAATCGCCCAGACGCACGACGCGCGGCTCGCCCAGCCCGAGCGCCTTCATCTCCATCTGATAGCCCTTGAGGCGGTCGAGTCCGCGCCAGTCCAGCTCGCTCGCTCCGCCGATAAAACCGATGCGCCTGTGCCCCTTGCCGGCCAGATAGCGCACCATTTCGCGTGCGGCGCTCACGTTAGAGAAGCCCACGGACATGTCGATGGGATGCGCGGGCTGATCCCACATCTCGACTACCGGCACGCCCGAGCGCGCGAGCAGCGTACGCGTGGCTTCGGTGTGCTGCGCGCCGGTGAGCGCGATGCAGCGCGGCTGATGGCGCAGCATCTGGCGCACGAGACGCTCCTCGCGTTCGAGCGAATAGTCGGTGTCGCCGATCAGCAATTCGAGCCCCTGCGGCTCCAGCACGGCGGTCAGGCCGCTCACGGTGTCCGAGAAGTTCGAACTCGACATCGATGGCACCAGCACCGCGACGAACGACGAGCGCCCTGACGACAGCGCGCCCGCCGCCGCATCCGCGACATAGCCCAGCTCGTCGATCGCACGCTGCACGCGCGCGCGCGTGGATTCCGAAGCGCTGCGGCCCGCCAGCACGCGCGAGACCGTCATCTTCGACACGCCTGCGAGGCTGGCGACGTCGGACATGCGCGGCGGCGTGGATTTCGGTGCGGGAGTTTTGGCCATCGGGATAAAACGGGCGAATTGTAAACAGCGCCTATGATAGCGGCAGCGGCGCAGCCGCCCGAAACCGCGCCCGGAGTAGAGCAGACACGGTTTGAGCGCCGCCGCGCGCTCAGGCGCACAATGCACGCTGCCCTCTTGCCGACACACCCGTCCGCAGAACCCATTCAGGAGACGTGCCATGCCTTCTTCGCCACGCAGCGTCGCGGAAAAACGCGCCGCGTTCCGCGCCTTGCATGCTTCGGGCTGCTTCGTATTGCCGAATCCCTGGGACGCAGGCAGCGCCCGCTACCTCGAAAGCGCGGGTTTCAAGGCACTTGCCACGACCAGCTCGGGCTTCGCGTGGTCACGCGGTCTGGCGGACAACCACGTCTCGCGCGATGCGGTGCTTGCGCATCTGCGCGAGATCGTCGCGGCCACCGACCTGCCGGTCAACGCGGACTTCGAAAGCGGCTTTGGCGCCGATGCGGCAGGCGTGGCGCAGAGCGTGGGGCTGGCCGTCGATACCGGCATCGCGGGGCTTTCGATCGAAGACTCGACCGGCAACGCCGATTCGCCGCTCCTGCCGCTGCACGTCGCCGTCGAGCGGATGAAGGCGGCGCGCAGCGCCATCGACGCACGCGGCGGCGACACGCTGCTGATCGGCCGCGCGGAAAACTTTGTCGTGGGCATGCCCGATCTCGACGATGCCATCGCGCGCCTCAAGGCCTACGCGCAAGCGGGTGCGGACTGTCTCTACGCGCCGGGCATCAACACGCGCGAGCAGATTGCGGCGGTCGTGGCCGCAGTCGCGCCGAAGCCGGTGAATGTGCTGGTGGGATCGGTGTCGCCCTTCACGGTGCAGGAACTCGCGGATCTGGGCGTGCGGCGCGTGAGCGTGGGCGGGGGGCTGGCCCGTGCCGCATGGGGCGGCTTCATACGCGCGGTGGAAACGCTAACGGAAGGCCGCTTCGATGGCTTCCTCGATGCGGCGCCCGGCAATCAGCTCAACGATTTATTCAGGAAACCTGTTTAAATCGTCGCTCGTGAACGCTTAAAAAATTCACGGAATCGTGAAGCGCTTCACGAGCGTCAACTCCCCCGCCTTGCGCATCGGCGCGCGGATCGTCTCGCTCTTTTCGTTCGGCGTGCCTTCGTCGGTGATGATGGTGATCTGCGCCACCGTCATGTCACTGCCGCTATTGCCGCTGCCGTAATAGTTCACGTAGACGAGATACGTGCCATGCAGCGGCGCGGCGCTCGAATAGATTTCCGGCCCGTAGCCCGTGGTCACGTCCACGTCGAGCGCGCCGCCGTTCGGCGCCACGCGGTCCGCATAGTACGTATGCACGCCGTCGGGCGATACAACGTGAAGGTCGAGATCGGTGCCATCGGTATCCCAGGCCAGCACGATGCGCAGGCGCGCGTGGGTCTTGTTCGCGTAGGCGTCGTAGAACTGCACGCGCTTTCGCGTGCCGTCCCCCGTGCGCAACTCCACGCCGTTACTGCCCGCGCCGAATGCAAACGGCCGCGAAAACGTGCCGTCCTCTTCGATGCGCTGCGGCATGGGTGTGCCATTGACTACCAGCGTGCCGACCGAGGTACCCGCCTTCGCCTTCGGCGCCGACTTGATATGCCCGGCGATCAGTGCGTTCACGCTCTGGCCTTCGGGCGTGCTCACCGCCACGGCCGGATAGTGGACGTCCTGCGTATAACGCGCCTCGTCGCCCGCCGAGTTACGCCAGCCGTTCAGCGGCGCGGCGAAGTCGATGGTGTCGGCGTGCGCGGCGCTCGCGCAAATGGCCAGCGCAACGGCGGCCAGGCCGTGGCGCGCGGGACGATGTTTGAGCCGGATCGCATTCATGTTCGTTCGCCTGTTCGTGGGCCGGTTTGCCGTTGCGCGTTCAAAGCTGCTCGCTTTTCACCAGCATGAGATCGCCGATCTTGCGCAGCGGCACCACGCGCGTCTCGCGGCGCTCGTTCGGCGTGTTCTCGTTGAACACGAGCGTGAGCGTGGCGGTGATGACGTCGCGATCGTGCGCATGCGCGTCGAAGTTATAGCCAGTCGAATCGAAATTGCCCCAGTAATTGAGGAAGAATAGCCAGGTTCCATGCTCGGGCGCCGCCGATGAAAAGATACCAGGCCCCGCGCCATCCACGGAATCGACGTCGAAGCCGCTGCCGTCTTCGAGTATCGGATTGTCGTAGTAAGCGTGCAGACCGTCCGGCGTAATGACATGCAGATCGACCTGCGCATGCGGATCGTCCCACGTCACGATCGCGCGCAGTTTGGCCTGCGGTTTCGTCCGGTCCGCTTCATAGAACTGCATGCGCTGATGTTTCGTGCCGTCGGGCGAAATGATCTCGACGCTGTTCGACCCCGCGCCGAAGGCCCAGGGACGCGCGAACCAACCCTGCTCGTCGGTATAAAGCGGCGTGGCGTTGCCGTTGATGACGAGTGTGGGTGGACGGCGTGTGTGCGGATCGACATGCTTCAACTGCCCTTCGATCAGCGTGCGAAAGCGTTGTGCGCCGCGATCGACGGGCGGGCGCGGGTAAGCCGCGACGTATTGCTCGCCTTCGTTCGTGAGGCCGCTATGACGCCAGCCGTTGAACGCGCCGGTCATGCGTGCGAGCGTGCCGCTGCCCGAATCCGGCACGGCGTCGCCGGCTGCCACGGCGTTGCCGCTGGCGAACGTCATCGCGCAGGCGCAGGCCAGCGCGGCGGCACAAACGAAGGCTTGCGCGAACGGTTTCATCGTCATTCAACTTCCTGTGAGAATCAGCTTGCGCGCGGTCTGCTCGATGAAAGTCTCGTCCTGGCCGCGCGGATGATGCGCGAATGCCAGGTGCAGATATTCGTGCGTGAGCGCGATGCGGTCATCGTCGGAGCGCAGACGGCGGATATAGACGCGGTTGCGCCCGGCGTCCGCATAGGGGCGGCCCGAAGTGACTTCGCACACCGCCGGTAGTTCGGGTTCCTCATAACCCGGCTCGCTGGCCAGACGCCGCGCCCAAACCGGCGCCTGACGGCCCAGCCAGTCGCGCGCGCCTGCCACCGGCTCGCAATCGCCCGCAAGCGGACTGGCGAACGACGTGAGCGTGGCCTGCGGCCAGGTGCGCGCGAGGATCGCGTCGAAGTCGAGGCCGCGCTGCGCGGCGGCCTTCGCGTCGAGCCAGCTCATCTGCCCGGGCGCGGCCTTGTCGTGGTGGAACTGCACGGGCACGCCCGCGAGCACAAGGCCGTCGGTGAAGTCGGCGGCGTTGCGCGACGCCGCGCGCGGCGCTCGCGGCAACACGCGCTGCGTGCGGCTGCTGTCGTCGATTTCGTAGCAGCCGCGTTCACGCCCCGCGTTCTGCACGAGATAGCTGCGCGCCGCCACGGCCAGCGCCCGCGCCGCCTGCGGCTGCGCCGTGTCGCCCTCGCGCTCGACCACGCGCGCGATGTAGTCGTTCATGCCGAAACGCCCGACGATATGGAGCTTGCCGTCGTCGTCGCGATCGAGACGCATATCGCCATGGCTTTCGATCGGCAGCGAATTGCCGTTTTCGAAGGCCACGCTGAACGCGCCGTCGAGCAGGCCCACTTGCGCGGGGCGACCGCCCGCGCGCATATCGAAAACGTTTCGTATTGGATATCGGGAAAAAAATTCGACGCTCACGCATGCGCGGTCGTCGGCGACCGGGCTTTGCGCGACCAGCGGCGCGATGCGCGGCGCCGCAGCCGCCAGCACGCGCACGCTGCCGCCGCGCCCGCCCAGCCATACAGGCGTCCCGTCGGCGAGCCAGCCCGCGGCGCCGCCCTCGTAGCCGCCTGCCTTCGACGTATCGGGCATGGTCCAGGTCTTGGCGCGCAGGAGGCTGCCGTAGAGCGATACCGTGCCTTCGCCGCGCCCGCTCGTGACGACCGACACCAACGTGTTGCCCGTGTCGTCGCGGGCACGCGCCGGGATCGACTGCAAGGCCGCGAGCAGTTCCTCGACGCGCACGCGTTTGTCCGGCCGCAACGCATAGAGATCCTGCACCCACGCGGGCGCCTTGCGTGCGCGCCAGTATTGCCGCCAGCCCGCCGGATCGAGTTGCAGCCGATGCGGTTCGAAAAATAGCCCACACGACTGCACCAGCGCGCGGTCGCGGTCGATGTGGCCGCCCGTCATGCAGCAGTACACCTCTTCGCGATCGCCGCTGTCGCATTGATAGTCGGGCGCGGGTATCTGCCGGTCGATGAGATACGCGTAGACGAACAGTTTCCAAACGCTGCCCAGTGGCGTGTCCAGCGTCGTCGGCAGCGCAACGCCCGGCCCCGGCGCGGCGCTCACAACGGGATCGTTGGCGTCGAATGTCCACAGGCGCGCGCTGCCGTCGCGCAGCCACGCGAAGCGCAACGCCGATGTCGCGGCATGAGCGCTCGCGGCACCGCCTGCGAACACGATCGCCAGCAGCAACGCCACGGCCTGGCCGACGATGCGCGCCCTCACCTTGACCTCGCTCCTCACTCGATGCGCAGCGTGACCATGCGGTCGCTGCGGCCACCCTCATACGCCTTTTCCTCCGGCTGATACATGCGGAAGTAGCGCGCCGGCGGCATCGTGAACGTGCCCGGCACGGCGAAGCGCACAAGCTGGCGCAGCGCAACCGGACGGTCGAGCAAGGGCACGGGCTGGTGATAGCTCAGATCGCCCATTTCGTAGCTGGCCGCCCGCGCGAACGGCTGCGGTCCGCTGCCGCCCTCGCCCGCACCCGGCAGGCCGTCGATACTGACGCCCCAACTGGTCGCTTCGACCGAGCCGCCCGGCGGCAACGGCACGTCGAGCAGACCGTAATGGAGCGCCGACTTGTCCTGCGGCGTGAGCGTGACTTCGTCGACATAGAGCGCGTTGCTGTCGATGGTATCGCCCGCCTTCACGCGATGCGCCGCGAACGTGAAGCGGCCTTCGGCTTTGTCGGCGTCGGTCTTCGGCGCGATCGGATCGAGTCGATAGAACGTGCGCTCGATCTTCACCGGCAAGCGGCTCGCCTGGGCAGCACGGCTGCGATACGAAACCAGCGCGGCAACGTCCGGGCGCGTCGCGCCCACGTCGAGCGAAACCGGCAGCGCCGTGCCCGTCCACTTCCAGAGGCTCGCGCCCGTGGGCGTCGTCGTGCGCGCCCAGCCGCTACCCTGCAGGGCCGGCAGCGGTTGCGCCGCGTCGCCGTTGCGCGAACCCGCCATCGCCTTGCGCAGCCACAGCAGCGTGAGCGCGCGGTCGACGGTCGGATACGAGGCGCTGCTCTGCGAGAGCACGGCGTTCGCATCGACGGGCGTGCCCGCGTCGCCCGCCATCGCCAGCAGGCTCTGGATCAGCGGCGTCGGGTTGGTCATGAGCGCGGCGCGGGCGCGGGCGGCCAGTGCATCGAAGCCGTCGGGCAGGCTGGCGTTGGTGGCGCGCGCCGTGTAGGCGGTCAGCACCACCGCCGCCTCCAGGCCGCGCGGCGAATCGGGCGCCGCGAACACCAGGCTGTCCTCGACGCCATAGGCGGGCGACGCCTTGTCCTGATCGAACATCGCCGATGCCTGCTGCGCAAGCTGCCCGGCCACGCCCGACACCGGCGTGGCGACCGGCTGCCCCATCTGCTGAAGCAGCCAGAGTGCGAGCGCGCGATGCAGCAGCGGCTCTTTCGCGCCTTCGTCGCGATAGATATCGAGCGCGTGCTGCCAGTTGCTGTCCGGCAGCGTGATGCCGAGGCTGCGGCTCGCGAGCCAGTCCGCGTAATACGCGTAGGCCGTGATGAAGGCGCTGCCGCCCGTGGTATCGCCCCACCAGCCGAACGCGCCGTTGATCCCGGCGAGCAGCGAGAGGCGCTGGCGCTGGTTGCGCAGGCGCGCTTCGATACCTTGCGTCGTGCTCTGCGGCCCCGCATTGTCGCCATCGCGGCCCAGCACGTCATGGGCGAGCGCGAGCGGGATCAGGCGGCTCGACGTCTGCTCGGCGCAACCGTACGGATATTCGATGAGGTCGTCGGCCACGCGCGCGAACTGGCTCGTGCCATTCGCAACGAGACGCACGCGCACGTCCTGCGCATCGGGCGCGAGCGCGAGCGGCCTGGGATTGGCGTCGAGCGTAACGGGCACCTCGCGCAGATCGAGCCAGCCCGGTGCGCCGAGACTCACCGTGGTCTGCAGGCGGTCCATGTCCTTGCCGTTCACGCGCAGGCTCGAATCGACGACACCCGGTGTCAGCGCGACACGCGGCAACGCCAGATAGTTCGCGCCCGGCTTGAGCGTGACCTTGCGATCGACCACAAGGCTCGCGCCGTTCACGGTCCATTGCGCATCGACGTCGGCATTGCCCTGATTGAACGCGATCATGTCGATCACGGGCTGATCGCCGCTGCGGAAACTCGCCGGGCCGCTCCACTTCAGATAGAGCGGCTTATCCGAACGAACATAGGCCGTACGCTGGCCCACCGTGCCGTCCGCCGAAATCGCGCGCACGGTGACACGCCAGCGCGCGAGTGCGTCAGGCATGCGGAAGGTCATGCGCGCATGGCCGCTTGCATCGGTTTGCAGATCGGCTTGCCAGGCGGCCATGTCGATGTCGTCGCGACGCGGGCGCTCCAGCACCTTCACGCCGCGCTCGTTGTACTGGCCGCGTTGCGGACCGCCCGGCGCGCCGCGCATCGCCGACAACGCCAGGTCATAAGTGATGAACGACAGGCTCGAAGTCGTACGCACGTTGTTGCGACGCGGGTGATAGAAGAAGTCGGCGATGTTCGGCGCGATCTCGGGCTGCAGCACGTAGACCATTTCGTCGACCACGCTCACGGTCAGATGCGCGGGCAAAGGCTTGCCGGCCAGCGCGCTGCCGAGATCGAGCGTGACGGTTTCGCCCGGCGCGTAGACGGGTTTATCGCTCTTCACGCTCAGGTCGATCGACGGTTTCGCGACCACGATGCCCGCGTTCTGGAACACGTATTCGCCGTCATGCACATAGAGCACGGAGAACGTCATGTTCGGCGCGAATTCCGGGCCGACCTTGATGCGCGCCTTCCATTGCGTCGGCGCGACGCGCGTGAGGCTCAGCCAGTCCGCGCCCTTCGAGAGCAGCGCGCGCGCTTCGACGCGATCGCGCTCGAGCGTGAGCAGCGCGTCGTCCACGGCATACGGGAAGGTGATGAGCGCCTCGGCCGTGTCGCCGATCTGATAGTGGTCGCGGTCGAACACGATCTCGACGCTGCCCGGAATCGCCTTGAGGCCATCGCCCGCGACCCAGTGGCTAGCCGCCGCGAGCAGATTGCCCGTATCGTCCTTCACCGAAAGCATGTACGAACCCGGCTCGTCGAATTGCAGCGGGAAGCTCACGCTGCCATCCGCGCCTGGAGCCGGCAGCGTGCCTTCGGTTTTGGTCTGCGATTCGAGGCGCGTCCACTCCCACTTCGCGGGCTTGTGTCCCGTCGGCGCATTACTGGCGTTGGCGAGCGCCGCGAGCGTGAACGTCACGCGCTCGTGCGGCTGCGAGAACGATTTGGCCGTGCTCAGCCGATACGGCGTCGCGCCGCGCGCGATCAGCACTTCACGCGTCACGCGCACGCGATAAGCCGCGCCGTCCTGCGCGAACAGCGTGAGCGCATAACGGCTAGGCTCCTTCGCGGCGGGCAGCGTGAGCGTGGCGTTGCCATCGCTATCGGTTTCCAGTTCCTGTTGTTCGAGCTTCACCGGAAACAGGCCCGAGTAGTTCAATTCGCCATCGACGATCGCCACCTTCTGCGCGCGCAACGTGACCGACACCTTGCCGTTCTTCACCGGCTTGCCGTCCGGATAGCGCAGCGCGATCTTGCCCTTGGGCGTGTCGCCGGTCGCATAATCGGACTTGTCCATCGTCAGATTGACGTCGAAGTGCGGCTTCACGTATTCAGCCACGCGGAAGGCGCCGCCGTAGCTGTCGCCGTTGTAGTCGAAGCGCAGCGTGTAGCCGCCGCCCTGCGCGGTGGTGGGCAGCGTGAAGGTCGCTTCGCCGCCCGTTTCCGATGCGAAATCCACGTTGCGCGTCGCGATGGGCGCGCCATTCGGATCGAGCACGTCGAGCTTGAGCTGCGCGGCCACGGGCGCCGTGGACTGATTGGCGCTCTGGAAGGTTCGGCCGATGAACTTCACATGCACCGTATCGCCCGGACGATAGAGCGGCCGGTCGGTGACCGAATAGATCCTGGTGTTGTAGATCTCGCTGTCGTAGTAGAAGTTTTCCGATACGAAAACGCCGCCTTGCGGATCATTGCCGATCACGTAGCTGCGTTCGGGCGAAACGTGATCGAGCACGAGCGCACCGTCCGCGCCGGTCGAGCCGCTTTGCAGCACGCCCACGCCGTCGGTCCAGCTCACTTCGGTATTGGGCACCGGCTTGCCATCGTCGCGGCGCGCGGTCCACACGAGCAGGCCGCTTGACGCCGCCTTCACCACGGCGACCGTATCGGAAACGAACAGCAGCGTATGCGCACGGTAGTTTCCGATCATCGCCTCGACAAGGTAGAGGCCCGGCGCCAGCTTGCCGACCGGAATCATCACGTTGCCCGACGACGCCGCGATGAATTCGCTGCTGCTGCCTTCGAGGTTCACGCCCTTGGGCGGCTGGATCGTCTTCGCATTCCAGATCGGATAGCGGAAACGCGTCACGAGGTCATAGCCGCGCAGCGGCGCGAAATGCGATTCGGGTTCGAAGTGCGTCGGCGCGCTCACCTGAGCGCCGAGCTTGAATTCGGGCTTCGCTTCCGTCACTTTGCTGCGCGTCGCGAACGACAGCACGCGCTGCCAGGCGCGGCGCGCGTCGCCCAGCCAGCGATCCCAGAGGTAGGCAAGCGTGTTCGCGAGTCCCTCGCCCTGATAGTTCGGCTTGATGTTCAGACGGTGCAGGTTCTTCTGCGCCTTCAGGAACGCGAGCGGATCGGGCACCTTGTAGACGACGATATCCGCGCCGCCATAGCCTTCGAGTTCCGACTGGAATTCGCGGCCCGGCGCTTCCAGACGCACCTGCGCGAGCTGGTTGCTGCCGTAGCTCGCATCGGAAAGCAGGAAGAACGGCTGGCCTTGCACGACCTGGCCGTCATAGCCGCTCGGATTGGGCGCGCCCAGCGTGGGATTGGCGTCGATGTTCTGCTGCGCGGGGTCGTCGTCGGCCCAGGCGGGCGTCAGTGCCGCGCCAAGCAGAAGCGCACACGCGGCGCTAAAAGTTGCGAAGCGTGCGCGGCTTTTCCGATCGGAAACTCGCTGGAAAAACATCGCGAAAGAAAGCATGGCGGCGAGCAGACGTTGCATGGCGGCACTCATGGTGATATTCACGGCGTCAGAAACGCGAAACGAAACACACCGACGAAATTCGGATTGCCGTCGAACGGCTGCCAGCGGGAATCTTTCCATTGCATCAGATCGGAAACGGCGACGGCGCGCAGACCACTATCGGTCGGCGTGACGGTGCCCGTGTGATAAGCGATGTAGCGATCGAGCCAGATCATCAGATGCTGGTCGTCGCCTTGATCGAAGAACAACAGGTCGCCCGGCAGCGCCTGATTGACGTCGCGCGAGACGAAGCGGCTGTTGCGCTGGACGAGCGCGATGGCCGAGGCGTAAGCGCCCACGCTGCCGTCGATGCGGGTCCAGCGGTTGGCGAGCGAGCGCTGTCGCTCGCTCAGTTGCAACTCGGGCGGCAGGCGGCTCGCCTCGGCGGCGCTGTTCATGCCGTTGGCCTTGAGCCAGCGCGCGTCGTGCTCGCGCAGCGCCTCCTGCGCGGCGAAACGCACGAGACCCGCGCAGTCGCGCTGGGTCCAGCGCGGCGTGGGGCCGCGCCGCATCTGCTGATCGACGATGCGCGCGAACCACGCGCGGAAGATCGCCGATTGCCCGGGCGTGAGCGCATCGGGATCGGGCGCGGCCTGGGTCGGCGTCAGCGCGCTTGCGGGACGCATAAGCGCGATGCCGAGCGCCGCCGCGCTGCTTAGGAGAAACCGGCGACGCATGCTCAGTCGCCGCTCGTGCCCGGCTGGGCGGGTTGTTGATCGGCTTGTTGATCTGCCTGATCGGCTTGGTCGTTCGAGCGCGCTGACGCAGCGTCGTCATCCGTGTCTTTCTGACCAGCGCCAAGCGGACGCCCCGCCGCCGCATCGCCACGCGGCGATGCGTTCGCGCGCGACTCGAAGTGCCATTCGACCGGCACCCAGCCCAACGACGAGGGCAGCGAATCCGGCAGGCTCAATGCCAACGGCGGATAGCTGGCGACGGCGTGCAACTTCGGCAGCAGATGCGTGCGCGCGGCGTTACGGAAAACGGCCTCCTGATCGGCCGGCAGCGCGCGTCCCGCTTCACGTTCGATGAGCGCCGCCGACGTGCCCGGCGTGATCGACACCACCGTCGTAGAAAGACGCTGCGGCGCGAGCGTATCGGCGATGGCCGGATAGCGCTTGTCGAGCACGGCGAGCGTGTCGTCCACAAGGCGCGCATCGGGCGAGAACACCACGTAGCCGTGCGCCAGCGCGAGCGTGACCGGGAAATAGCGCGGCGCGGACAACTGCGCCGCGTAGGACGACCCAGCGCTCTGCGCGGTGCCCGAGCGCGCGCTCACCGGACGCGTCCAGAGCGTGACGCCCGCGGACGGCTCGCTCGTCTTCACGGGCAGGCGGCGATAGCCTGCGTCGTTGCCCGCCTTCGCTTCGTACGCACCGATAGCGTCGCCGAACACGCCCGCGAGCGCGCTCTTGATCGCCGCGAGTTGGGCCGGGTCCTGCACGGCCTGCGCTTTGAGACGGGCGACGAAGACCGGCGCCACGAGCGTGGACTTCGCGTACCAGCACACGCCTGCGGGACCCGCGAAGCTTTCGCGCACGATCTTCGCGGCGGCCTGTTCGCCGTCACCGAGCTTGCCGAACAGGTCGGCGGCATCGTTCCAGTCCACCGGCAAGCTCGCGCACGCGGCGGCGTTGGCGGGCAGCGCGCGCCAGAGGTCGGCGCTGTCCCAATGCTGCGGCAGGTGAGCCGGATCGATCAGGGCAGCCGTGCTCCATGCGCCGCTGGCGGCTGCCTCGCCGGCGTTCTTGCCGGACGCGGCGAAGTCGAAGCGCAAGGCGTTCACGCCCGCGAAAAAGGCCTGATAACCGAACGACAGATAGTTGACCGAGACAATCAGACGATGACCGTTGACTTCGGCGGATGCGTCATCGAGGCGGTAGGTATGCATGGCATCCGCGCCGCCATCGTCGAGCATTTTGCCCAGCGCCGAGGCGCGCTCGCCGATGTTCTTGCCATCCGCGTCGAGCAGGATACCTGGCTCCGACATCACGACCAGGCGCTCGCCCTTCGCCGCGAACAGCAGAGTGTGACCGACCGCGAGTTTGAGCGCGTACACCGGCACGCCACCGGAAAGCGTGGCCGCCTGGCTCAACTGCGTGTCGCCCGCAGCGACATTGCCGACGGCCTGCATCAGCTTCGCGAGGCCGTTGCGACGCATCGTCATGACCCAGTAGCCGAGCCGGCCATCGGGCGAGCGCCAGAGCAGCACGCGCGAGGGTTCGTCGAAGACGCGCTTGATCAGTTCATCGCGCCAGTCGAGATCGTGCTCGAAGGCGAGACGGCGCACGGCGCCTTCGGCCGACAGGCGTGCCGCATTCGACTCGTAATAGTCGACGAAATCGCGCGTAAGCAAGGCGTGCAGCAACGGCACGCGAATCATGTCGCGCGGCAGGCGCGAAAGCGCTGCGCTGTCGATGATGGCGTCGGGATATCGAATATCAAATGCGGCTTCGTGAGAACGAAATGCCCCTTTGCCGCCGAATGGTCGCCAAATCGCCTGAATGGCGACCAGCGCAACGATTAAAACCGCAACGGTTATCGCGGCCTTTTTGCGCGTTAACTTCATGGGATCGAACGCCCTGGAATGATATTGGTCTTCTCTTGCAATTTCCTGCGCGCCCGCATCCTGGCGTGCCACGGGCATGTAGCCGATATATGCCGCGCCACGGATTAAATCTCCGCGATCGGCTAATTACGGCAGGCACGAATACTACCCTAAAAGGTGTTTTAGCAACATGAATGCCCCGCACTTTCTATCCATTGGAAATATGCGTCATGATTAATCAAATTATTAAATACATAAATTACCGAATTAGTTTGATGACGCACAATTAATACGTAAAAAATACGTGCTGCTTTTCACTTTTGATTTGCTGCTCCTGTTTGTCTGACAGATTTATGGCGGCGGACAGTCCTATGTTGCCCGTCGAGTTGTCATATCAGGGTCATCACCTGGACCATGTGGATTGACAATTTATATCTTGTCTAACAACAATCCTTGTCCCAAACCGCCCACACGGCAGCATAGAACAACAAATCCATTACCGAGACAAACAGGAGGCGTCATACATGACAACGCAAAAGAATGGCACGCGCTTCAATCCGGTCCAGCCAACCGGCACACCCGCCTCGCCCGGGCGCCGCAGTTTCATGGCATTCGCAGGGGCCACAGCCGGCGCGACATTGCTGGGCAGTTTGCCCGGTTGCGGAGGAAACCCGTCAGATACGCCCGCAGGCGCGGCGACGAGCACGACGCCTGTTGCAGCCGACCCGATCTGGGGTTCCACGGGCGCGGCGCAACAGATCATCAACGCGTTGCAAGGCATCACGCCTTCGATGTTTGCTTCGGTGGACTTTCAGGTCACCGCCTATGGCGCGACGCCGCTGACTTCGCAAGTCGTCGCCGCGACGGCATGGAGTCCGCCGATTCCATGGCTCGGCCAGAGCGCCTCGCCTACCAGCCCAGGCGCGGATCAGATGGTCTCGTCGTCGCTCACGGGTACGACTTTCGATTCGCGCACGGCATTCAACAATGCGATCATCGCCGCCAATGCCGCGGGCGGCGGCCGAGTAGTCGTGCCCGCCGGTAACTGGTACTGCGGCGGTCCGATCGTACTGCTTAGCAATGTCAACTTTCATCTGAGCGCGAACTGCACGATCTACTTCAGCCCGAACCCCGCCGACTATGCCGTGAGTGGCCCTCACGCGACGGCCAACGGCAATCTCTACTGGACGCGCTGGCAGGCCAACGATTGCCTGAATTTCGGCTCCCCCGTCTATGCATATCAGCAGCAGAACATCGGCTTGACCGGCGAAGGCGATACCTCGATCCTCAACGGCCAGTCGATGACGCCGGCCCAAGCCCACGGTACGACGCCGTCGTTTTGCTGGTGGACGTTCAAGGGAACGAATGGCGCTTACGGTTGCGCCAGTTCGTCCACACCATCGCAGGCTTATGTGAATCCGAACAATGCCGCGCTCACGTCGCTGAGCAGTTCGGCGATCACGAATCCCGACTCGGCTACGCTGTTGCCCCTGCTCGATGCGGGCACCTCATGGGCACAGGATCAGAACTATCTCCCCGCATTGGCGGAGTTGGGCGTGGCAGTCGAACAACGCATTTTCGGCAACGGACACTATCTGCGGCCCTGCATGGTGGAATTTATTTGTTGTACTAATGTGTTGATGCAGAACTACCACACGCAAAACACACCGTTCTGGCAGCACCATCCAACTGACTGCAAAAACGTCGTGATTCAAGGGGTTTTCGCGGACAGCATAGGGCCGAACAATGACGGCTTCGATCCGGATGCCTGCAATTACGTGCTCGCGGACAGCGTGAAATTCAATACCGGTGACGACTGTATCGCGATCAAATCCGGCAAGGCGCTCGATACCGAGTATGGGCCGGCGCAGAATCATGTGATCCAGAATTGCACCATGAACAGTGGACATGGTGGCCTCACGCTGGGCAGCGAAATGAGCGCAGGAATCCAGAATATCTATGCGCGCAATCTCAACATGCTTAACGAAAACTGGGCGACCAATCCGCTGAATATCGCCATTCGCATCAAGACCAATATGAACCGAGGCGGCGCGGTGCAGAACGTCTGGATCGATGGCGTGACGCTGCCGAACGGCGTGACGCTCATCGGCAAGGGTTACGGCTCAAGCAACATGATTGCGGGCAGTCCGATTACGGCATCGGTTGCGGTCGGCACGACGAGCTCTTCGGGTTCGAATCCGGCGGCATCGCAAGGTGGCCTCATTACCTTCGATTGCGACTACAGCCCCTCCGGCGACGCGGTTCGCATCAGCCCTCCGGTGGTAAAGAACATCAATATTTCGAACGTGACGGCCAGTAATGTCACGTCGGACGGCGCCACCGCTTCGTGCTTCCAGGCGATCGTCGCGCAAGGGCCGGTCGCCTCCGACTACAACGGTCCGGCGCCGACGCCGACTGTTCTGCCAATCAGCGGAGTGACGATATCGAACTGCAATCTAGGAACGCCGGTTTGCAGCGGCGCGGCTACGGCGACGAATCCGGGGCCAATTTACGTGAATAACGTGAACGCCATCGCGCTGAGCAACGTGGTGATCGACGGGACAACCTATAACACGTCGCTAGTCGGCTAACGCAAACGGCGCCCGGTTTGTGGCCGGGCGCCGACGGATGTTCTGTACTCTGGTGAGAGATCGCGTGATCAATTTTCTTCGCGTACAGGCACTATCTGTGCACTGATCGTACGGTTGTGCCAGAAAATGTTGTGAATACGCGGTTGTAGCGTGCGCAGGAAATCATCGGTGAGATGGTTGTATCGCAACAGAGCGGCAGGACGCCCCGCGCCTTCTATGCGCTGAATCTCGTCGTATGGCGGGAAGCCATACTTTTGCAAAAAGGCGTTAATCTCCTCGTCAGGAACGTCTCCCTCGACGTTTCCGAGCAGCAGTTCGGCCATGGCGCACCTCTTTGAGTGATGGATTTACGCGTTCAGGATCGGCGTTCCGAAGCTCATGATAGTGTGCGACGCAGCAAGGTGCATGAAGTCTGCTCGATACAGCGAGGGGTTTTTGACGAGAGGTAAAGGGTCGCGCGTTCTCTTGTGTAGATTTATGCACCCAAACGCCAGAACCCCGGCTCTCACTGGGAGAGGCCGGGGTTCTGGACGCACTGCATAAGGAGCCTGACGATTACCTACTTTCACACGGGCAATCC
>NZ_PQGA01000033.1 GCF_002917095.1 Paraburkholderia eburnea | reverse complement strand
GGCTGGTCGGCGGTGTTCACGGCGGTCGCGACGAGCGGCATCGTGTTCGCGTTCAACGGCTTCCAGAGCCCGATCAACCTCGCGGGCGAAGCGCGCAATCCGTCGAAGAGCATTCCGTTCGCGGTCATCGGCTCGATCGTCTGCGCGCTGGTGATCTACGTGCTGCTGCAGATCGCGTATATCGGCGCGGTGTCGCCTTCGGACGTCGCGAAGGGCTGGAACCTGTTCAACTTCAAGTCGCCGTTCGCGGAACTCGCGATCGCGCTGAACCTGAACTGGCTGGCGATCCTGCTGTACGTCGACGCGTTCGTGAGCCCGAGCGGCACCGGCACGACCTACATGGCGACGACTTCGCGCATGATCTACGCGATGGAGCGCAACAACACGATGCCGGCGATGTTCGGCAACGTGCACCCGTTCTACGGCGTGCCGCGCCAGGCGATGTGGTTCAACCTGGTCGTGTCGTTCATCTTCATGTTCTTCTTCCGCGGCTGGAGTTCGCTGGCGGCGGTGATTTCGGTGGCGACGGTGATCTCGTACCTCACCGGCCCGATCAGCCTGATGGCGCTCAAGCGCGCCGCCACCGACATCGAACGTCCGCTGACCGTGCCGTTCATGAAGGTGATCGCGCCGTTCGCGTTCGTCTGCGCGTCGATGATCCTGTACTGGGCGAAGTGGCCGCTGACCGGCGAAATCATTCTGCTGATGGTTGTCGCGCTGCCGGTGTACTTCTACTTCCAGGGCAAGGAAGGCTGGGCCGGCTGGGGCCAGGATCTGAAGGCCGCATGGTGGCTGTGCGCCTACCTGCCGGTGATGGCGATCCTGTCGCTGATCGGCAGCAAGCAGTTCGGCGGCCACGATCTGATTCCCTACGGCTGGGACATGCTGGTGGTCGCGATCATCTCGCTCGGTTTTTACTACTGGGGTGTGAATTCGGGTTATCGCACGCCGTATCTGGAAGAGCGTAAGGAACACGACGAAGTGCTCGAAGGTATCGGCGCTCATTAATCGCCGAAATAAGCACCGATCCAGAAAAAAGCCCGCCTGAAGCGATTCAGGCGGGCTTTTTTGCGTCTACAGCGCTAACCCGGTCACTGAGCCGAAGCCGACCCGAACACGTAATTCGTCATCGCCAGCGCGCGCTGGTAGGTGCCGAGCGACTGCACGCTGAGCGTGTAATCGTCGTCGGCGGCCCCGAGCGCGGCGAAGACGGGCAACAGATGCTCGTCGGTCGGGTGCATCAGGACCGCGTGCGGTGCCTGACGGCGATAGTCGAGCAGGGCGTCGATGTCGCGAGCGGCAAGACGCGACTCGAACCAGTCGGTGAATTCGGCCACGCGCGGGTCGGCGTCCTCGGGGCGTGCCGAAAAGTCGGCCTGGCGCAGGTTATGCGTGATCTGGCCCGAGCCGACCACCATCACGCCCTCGTCGCGCAGTTCGCGCAGCGCGCGGCCCACCGCGAAGTGATACGCGGCGTCGGCGTGCGGCTGGATCGAAAGCTGGGCGACGGGCACATCGGCGTCCGGGAACATCAGCAGCATCGGCACCCAGGCGCCATGGTCGAGGCCGTGGACCTCTTCATCGACTTCCACGCCCTGCGCGCGCAACAGCGCCGCCGCGCGCTGTGCGGTTTCGGGCGCGCCGGGCGCGGGGTACTGGATCTCGTAGAGTTCGCGCGGAAAGCCATAGAAGTCGTGGATGGTTTCGGGTTGCGTCGCCGTGCTGACGGCCGGCCGCTGCGTGTACCAATGTGCCGACAGCATCAGGATCGACTTGGGACGCGGCAGATGCTGCGCCAGCGCGGTGAAGCCTTCGCGCGGCATGGCGGGGTCGATCGGCAGCGTGGGCGCGCCGTGCGAGAGGAAAAGCGTGGGGGTGCGGGTGGTCATGATCGTGAGCCGCGCAAAGCGGCCGGAAAGTTTCGCATTACGATCAATATAAGACTTAACCCGCAGGCATTAAACAGCGCGCAGCGGATTTGATTGTGTCGCCCATGTTGATAATGGGCCGAGAGCCTATTGAGCGCGAAATCGGGCCAATTCAGTCGGCAGTGCCGCGCAATCCCGGCCACGCGGGCGCGAGCGCCGGGCCGAGCGCAAACAGGTCGAGCACACGCGCGACCGTATGATCGACCATCTCGTCGATCGACGCGGGCCGGCTGTAGAACGCGGGCAGCGGCGGGAAGATCACGCCGCCCATTTCCGTCACGGCGGTCATGTTGCGCAGATGCGCGAGGTTGAACGGCGTTTCCCGCACCAGCAGCACGAGGCGGCGGCGCTCCTTGAGCGTGACGTCGGCGGCGCGGGCGATGAGATTGTCGGAGAGGCCGTGGGCGACGCTGGCGAGCGTCTTCATCGAGCAGGGCGCGACGATCATGCCGTCGGTCGCGAACGAGCCGGAGGCGATCGTGGCGCCCACGTCGCGCACCGAATGGACGACATCGGCGCGCGCGTGGAGGTCTTCCTTGCTGAGCTGCAGCTCGTGCTGGATATTGAGCCAGCCCGCTGCCGAGATCAGCAGATGCGTCTCGACGCCGCCCAGGCGCCGCAGCGTTTCGAGCATGCGCACGCCGTAGATGGCGCCCGTGGCGCCCGTGATCGCGATGATCAGACGGCGTGGAACGCCCGACGGGACGGCAGACGTGGCGTTCACGCGAGACAAAACCGCGTTTAAGCGGCTGCGAACAGTTGTTGCAGTTCGCCGTTCTGGTACATCTCCATCATGATGTCCGAACCGCCGACGAATTCGCCCTTCACATAAAGCTGGGGAATGGTCGGCCAGTTCGAGAATTCCTTGATGCCCTGGCGGATCTCGTCGTCTTCGAGCACGTTGACCGTCTTGAGCTGCTCGACGCCGCAGGCTTTCAGGATCTGCACGGCGCGGCCGGAGAAACCGCACATCGGAAACTGCGCGCTGCCCTTCATGAAGAGGACGACGGCGTTTTCGTCGACGATCTGCTTGATGCGCTGTTGGGTGTCCATGTCTGACCTTGGCTTGCTTGAATGAGGTTGATGCGGAATACGTGGGATACAGAACGAAATGATAGCGGATTTCGCCCGCGCGGGCCGGGCGTGCCGAGGCGATCCCCGGCCCGCGCTAGCCGCCGAAGCGAGCGCCGCTGATGCGCTCGATGCCTGCCAGATCCCGTTTCGAGGCGACCTCGGCGAAACCGCGTGCGTCGAGCAGCGCGCGCACGGCCGCCGCCTGATCGTAGCCGTGCTCCATCCAGAGCACGCCACCCGCGACGAGGCGTGCCGGTGCGCCTTCGACGATCGCGCGCAGGGCGGTGAGGCCGTCGGATTCGTCGGTGAGCGCGCCGCGCGGCTCGAAGCGCAGGTCGCCCTGATCCAGATGCGGGTCGCCGTTCGCGATATAGGGCGGGTTGCTGACGATCACGTCAAAGCGTAAGGCCGGGTCGAGCGCGTCGTACCAGCTGCCTTCGATCAACGTGAGCGCGCCGCCCGCGCGCGCGGCGTCGAGCAGCTTCGCCGCATTGCGCGCGGCCACGCCAAGCGCCCCTGACGACCGATCGACGGCCCACACGCGCGCATCGGGCCGAGCCGAGGCGATCGCCACCGCGATCGCGCCGCTGCCGGTGCCGAGATCGAGCACGCGCGGCTGCGCCATGCCTTCCATCGCCGCGAGCGCGGTTTCCACCAGCAATTCGGTTTCCGGGCGCGGAATCAGCACGTCGGGCGTGACCTCGAAGTCGAGGCCGAAGAACTCGCGCGCGCCCACGAGCTGCGCGATCGGCTCGCCCGCCGCGCGGCGCGATTCGAGCGCGCGATACGCGGCCACGCGCGCAGCGTCGAGCGGCTGATCGCCCCGCGTGATGAGTTCGGTGCGGCGCCAGCCGAGTACGTGCATCAGCAGGATGCGCGTCTCCAGCGCGGGCAGCGGCGAGGCGCGCAGCAGGGCGTCGGCGGTGACTTGCGGTTCGCTCACGATGTCAGCGGCGCTCAATCCGCATCGCCGAGCGACGCGAGCTGTTCGGCCTGATGCTCGGACACCAGCGCGCCGATCAGTTCGGCGAGATCGCCGTCCATGATCGCTTCGAGGCGATAGAGCGTCAGGTTGATGCGGTGATCGGTGAGACGCCCTTGCGGGAAGTTATAGGTGCGGATGCGCTCCGAGCGGTCGCCCGAGCCGACGAGGCTCTTGCGCGTGGCCGCTTCCTTGGCGTGCTGCTCCTGATACTGCTTGTCCTTGATGCGCGCGGCCAGCACCTTGAGCGCGCGATCCTTGTTCTTGTGCTGCGAGCGGTCGTCCTGGCATTCGACGACGATGCCGGTCGGCATGTGCGTCACGCGCACCGCCGAATCGGTCTTGTTGATGTGCTGGCCGCCCGCGCCCGAGGCGCGGAAGGTGTCGATGCGCAGATCGGCGGGATTGATCTCGACTTCGCCGATTTCATCGGCCTCCGGCATCACCGCGACCGTGCACGCCGAGGTGTGGATGCGGCCTTGTGTTTCCGTGGCGGGCACGCGCTGGACGCGGTGGCCGCCGGATTCGAACTTGAGCTTCGAATAGGCCGCCTCGCCCGCGATGCGCACGATCACTTCCTTGTAGCCGCCCAGATCCGACTCGCTCGCCGACATCATCTCGATCTGCCAGCGGTTGCGTTCCGCGTAGCGCAGATACATGCGCAGCAGATCGCCCGCGAACAGCGCGGATTCGTCGCCGCCCGTGCCCGCGCGGATTTCGAGGAACACGTTGCGGTCGTCGTTGGGGTCCTTCGGCAGCAGCATCATCTGCAACTCGTGCTGGATCTGAGCCATGCGCTCGCGCGCGGCCTTCACCTCGTCCTCGGCGAAGTCGCGCATCGAGGCGTCGGACAGCAGGTCCTTCGCGGCCGCTTCGTCATCCAACGCCCGTCGCCACTGCGCGTAGTGCTCGACCACCGGCCCGATTTCCGCGTGCTCGCGTGTGAGCTTGCGGTACTGGTCGCGGTTGGACGTCACATCGGGACGGCTCAACAGGTCGTTTAGCTCGGCCAGGCGTGTCGTCAGCTGGTCGAGCTTCGATTGCATGCTCGTTTTCATCGGGCGGTGCGGAGCGGACTCCGGTCAGGACTGCGGGAAAGGATAGGCGGGCGGGAACCCTGGCGTTGCCGCGCAAATGCCATGCGCGGACGTCTGGTGCGGCGAGTGCCGCTAACGGTCCGAAGAGCCGGACGCGTCGGATGATTCGTCGGAATTCGAGGCTTGCACCGAGGCCTGCTGCGTGGGCGCTTCGCCGCCCCTGGCCGGCTGGCCGTGGCGGTAGAAGCCGCTCATCAGCTCGATCAGCGAGTCGCGGCTCTCGCCGCTCGACGTGTTGAGCGCGTGCGTCGGGCCGTGAATCAGCTTGTTGGTGAGCGCCTGCGACAGCGCTTCGAGCACGGCGGACGGATCGTCGCCGCGCGCGAGCATCTTGCGCGCGCGATCGAGTTCGGTGCGGCGCAGCGCGTCGGCTTGCGTGTGCATGTGGCGGATGACCGGCACGATGCTGCGCGAGTCGAGCCACTGCATGAAATTCGCCACGCGTGTTTCGATAATGGTTTCGGCCTGCGCGACGGCCGCCTGGCGCGAGGCATTGCCTTCGCGCACGATCGTGCCGAGATCGTCGACGGTATAGAGGAACACGTCTTCGAGCTGGCCGACTTCGGCTTCGATATCGCGCGGCACCGCGAGGTCGACCATGAAGATCGGGCGGTGCCGGCGCGCCTTGACGGCACGCTCGACGGCGCCCAGACCGATGATCGGCAGCGTGGAGGCCGTGCACGAAACGATGATGTCGAACTCGTGCATGCGCGCGGGCAGCTCGGAGAGCGGAATCGACTTGCCGCCGAAACGTTCGGCAACGTAGCGGCCGCGCTCGGCGGTGCGGTTGGCGACCACGAGTTCGCGCGGCTGCTGCGCGGCGAAGTGGGCAGCGCACAGCTCGATCATTTCGCCCGCGCCGATGAACAGCACGCGCTGGTTGGCGATCTTGTCGAAGATGCGCTGCGCGAGACGCACGGCGGCGGCGGCCATCGAAACTGATTGCGCCCCGATTTCCGTGCTGCTGCGCACTTCCTTCGCCACGGCGAAGGTGCGCTGGAACAACTGATTCAGATAGGTGCCGAGCGCGCCGGCCTCGGTGGCGGTGCGCACCGCCGTTTTCATCTGGCCGACGATCTGCGTTTCGCCGAGCACCATCGAGTCGAGGCCCGACGCCACGCGGAACGCGTGACGCACGGCTTCGGACTGCGGCAGGGTGTAGACGTGCGGCGCGAGTTCTTCGGCGCGGATGCCGTGGTAGTGCGAGAGCCATTCCACCGCGGAGTCGCGCGACGCCTGCGCGTCGGTCGCGCAATAGAGCTCGGTGCGGTTGCAGGTGGACAGGATGGCAGCTTCGGGCGCGCTGAGCGTGCGCTTGCCGCCGGTCCACGCTTCCTTGAACAGGGCGAGAGCCGGCTTGATCTGTTCGAGCGGAAACGCCACGCGTTCGCGCAAGGCGACGGGCGCGGTGTGGTGATTGATTCCGATCGTTAGAAGCTGCATACCATGGGGCGAAGATTTAGGCGGATATTATAACTTTTCCGCGCTTCTGACATTGGCGTCGGCAATGTCAGTATCGTCCCCAGTATTAATCGGCAGTCTTTCGAGTTGATATCCGTAGCCGTATAACGTGGTTAAGCGCCAGCCGTACTCGGGGCCGAGCTGCAATTTGCTGCGCAGCCGCGAGGCGTGAGTATCGAGCGTGCGCGACCGAACGTCGCGGTTCAGATTCCAGACGGTTTCCAGAATGCGCGCCCGTGAAACGGGGCGCGATGCGTTGGTGAAAAGCAGCAGAGCGAAGCGAAATTCCTTGGGCGTGAGCGTGACGCTATGGCCCCTGAAAGTGACCGCGTAGCGCGCCGAATCGAATTGATAGTCGCCAAAGCCATAGTGCGCGCGGTTGCGCGGGCGTCGCACGCCGGCGCGGCGCAGCAAGGCGTCGATGCGCGCGAGCATTTCGGGGCCGCGCACGGGCTTGGCGATGCAGTCGTCGGCGCCGGCCTGCAGGCTCGCGACGATCTCGCTTTCGTGCGGCGAAGCCATCAGCACGATGGCGGGCAGCCCCGGCAGCAGGCGGCGCGCGCGCGGAATGAGTTCGTCGCCGCCGAGGTCGCCGCACCAGTAGGCCGCAATCAGGAGGTCGAAGGCGTCTTCTTCCAGTGCTTCGACAAGTGGGGCGCCGTGAGGGAAATAGCGGCAGGCGTGACCGCCTGCGATGAGCAGGCGTTCGATGATTTCAGCCTGGCGCGCGTCAGGTTCGACAAGAGCGATTCGCATAGGGGGAGTGCAGCCGGGGCGGGTCGGGTGTGCTTGGCTTGCCTTGCGTCATCCCGCCCCCTACACTCAACCGCTACGCGGGAAGCGCCGAGCCGACCGTTTTCCAGTAAAAATACTGTTGTAAATGAGACCTAAGAATGCTATTCGCCGTCCCCCCGCAGTCCTATAGGACTCGTCTGAAAATCCTTAGGACAGGGCGCTAATGGGCTGGCCAGGCATCGTCGTGCTCGGACTCGCCATCGGCTTCGCGGGATGGCTGCTGCATCCCCAGCGTCGCGCCGCCGGGCCGGCTGGCCGCGCGCTCGTGCTCGCCATCGTCGCCGCGCTCGCTGGTGCCGCGCTCGCGAAGGCGGCAGGCCGCGCCACCGGTCTCTTCTACGACGGCGAATTGCTCGAATGGCCGGTCTGTACGGCTGTCGCGTTCGTCTTCGTCGTGGTGTCGATGGCGCTGCGCGCACGCCGCTGACAGATCTCACATTCCCGCTTACAGCGCCCCCCACATACGCAGAACACGCGCATCACAACTCTCGCAGGTGAAAACATGAACGCCCGACTCCCCGATACGTCCACCACTCCCGAGCGCATTGCCGCGCTGCGCGCCGCGATGGCCGCCGCGAGCGTGGACGCCGCCCTCGTGCCGTCCGCCGATCCGCACCTCTCCGAATATCTGCCGCGCCGCTGGCAGGGCCGCGAATGGTTGTCGGGCTTCACCGGCTCGGTGGGCACGCTGGTCGTGACGAAGGATTTCGCGGGCGTGTGGGTCGACAGCCGCTATTGGGTGCAGGCCGAAAACCAGCTCGCGGGCACCGGCATCGAACTGATGAAGATGACGGCCGGCCAGCAGAGCGCGCCGCACATCGCCTGGCTCGCGCAGAACGTGCCGGCAGGCGGCACGGTCGCCGTGGACGGCGCGGTGCTGGGCGTGGCGTCGGCGCGCGCGCTGGCCGATGCGCTCGAAGCGCGCGGCGTGGCGCTGTGCACCGATGTCGATCTGCTCGACGCGGTCTGGAGCGGTCGTCCCTCGCTGCCTGTCGAGCCCGTGTACGAGCACGTCGCGCCGCACGCCGACGCGCAGCGCCCGGCCAAGCTCGCCCAGGTGCGTGGCGCGATGCGCGAACTGGGCGCGCAGTGGCACTTCATCTCGACGCTCGACGATCTCGCGTGGCTCTTCAACCTGCGCGGCGCCGACGTGAACTACAACCCGGTGTTCGTCGCGCACGCGCTGATCGGGCCGGACGATGCGACGCTCTTCGTCGCCGAAGGCAAGGTGAGCGCCGAACTCGCGCAAGCGCTCGCGCGCGACGGCGTGCGCGTGGCGCCTTATGCGCAGGCCGTCGCGGCGCTGGCCGAGCTGCCCGAGGGTGAAACGCTGCTGGTGGACCCGCGCCGTGTGACGCTGGGCGTGCTGGAGACGGTGCCGGCGACGGTGAATCTCGTCGAGTCGCTCAACCCGAGTACCGCTCTGAAGTCGCGCAAGAGCGCCGTGGAAGCGGAACACGTGCGCGCCACCATGGAGCAGGACGGCGCGGCGCTCGCGGAATTCTTCGCGTGGTTCGAAGCCGCACTGGGCCGCGAAACCATCACCGAACTCACCATCGACGAAAAGCTCACCGCCGCGCGTGCGCGCCGGCCGGGCTATGTGTCGCTGTCGTTCGCGACGATCGCGGGCTTCAACGCCAATGGCGCGATGCCGCATTACCGCGCGACCGAACAGTCGCATAGCACGATCGAAGGCGATGGCCTGCTGCTGATCGACTCGGGCGGCCAGTATCTGGACGGCACGACCGACATCACGCGCGTGGTGCCCGTGGGCACGCCGAGCGCCGAACAAAAGCGCGATTTCACGCTGGTGCTCAAGGGCATGATGGCGCTCTCGCGCGCGCAATTCCCGCGCGGCATCCGCTCGCCGATGCTCGACGCCATCGCGCGCGCGCCGATCTGGGAAGCCGGCGCGGACTACGGCCACGGCACCGGTCATGGTGTGGGCTACTTCCTCAACGTCCACGAAGGCCCGCAGGTGATTTCGCACTACGCGCCGGCCGAGCCGTGGACGGCCATGGAAGAGGGCATGATCACGTCGGCGGAACCGGGCATCTACCGTCCGGGCAAGTGGGGCGTGCGCATCGAAAACCTCGTGCTGAACCAGAGCGCGGGCAAGACCGAATTCGGCGATTTCCTCAAGTTCGAGACGCTCACGCTTTGCCCGATCGACACGCGCTGTATCGATCTGGCGCTGTTGCGCGAGGACGAGCGCGCATGGCTCAATGCCTACCACCAGACGGTTCGCGCGCGCGTCTCGCCGCACGTGAGCGGCGACGCGCTGGCGTGGCTCGAAAAGCGCACGCAGCCGATCTGATCTCTCTTAACGGCAGCGCAAATACGGAGCGCAGACGCATGGCGATCAAGGCAGTGGTGTTCGACTTCGGCGGGGCGCTGGTGGATTGGAGTCCCGAGTATCTCTATCGCAAGCTGATTCCCAACGACGACGAACGCCGCTGGTTTCTCACCCACGTCTGCGCGATGGATTGGGTCGTGCGGCAGGACGGCGGCGAGCCGATCGCGGTCGGCACCGAAGAACTGGTCGCGCGCTTTCCCGGTCATGAGCAGTTGATCCGCGCGTTCTACGAGCGCTGGCACGAGATGATCGGCGGTCTGCTCGAAGGCGGCGTGGCCACTTTCGAGCGGCTGGAAGCGGCGAACGTGCCGATCTTCGGCCTCACGAACTGGTCGGCGGAAACTTTCCCGTGGGCGTGGGAGCGCTTCGGCATCCTGCGCCGTTGCCGCGATGTCGTCGTGTCGGGGCGCGTGAAGCTCGTGAAGCCCGATCCGGCGATCTTCCACGAGATGTTCCGCCGCATCGAGGCGCAGTTGCCGGGTGTGCTGCCCGGCGAGATCGTTTTTATCGACGACAACGCGCGCAACGCCGAAGCCGCCACCGCGCTCGGCTGGCATGGCGTGCATCACACGAGCAACGCCAGTACCGACGCCAGGCTGCGCGAACTCGGCCTGCCGGTTTAATCCTCGATTATTTCGCTGCCGGCACGCCGAACAGATTGTGCAGCGCGTCGGCGATGCCCTTCGCGGTTTGTCCCGCGCCCTGCGCCACGCCTTGCGCGCTCACCCCGAGCGCCTGCGCAAATCCCGTCCGCAATTCGGTCATCACGCTCTCGTTGAGCTTGAACTTCGGATCGTGCAAATCTCCGTCGAGTACGAAATGCAGCGTGATGTCGCCCTTGTGCGACTTGAGCGCGGCAACGGCCGCGCGCGTGGGAATCGACAGGAAGGAGTCGAGCGGGTCGCTGCTTTCGGCCAACTGCAGATGATGAAGCGTGACGGTGCCCGGCGCGTGCAGGCGGTAGCCGCGCACGGTCGAGGTGAGGTCGAGATCGAGCGTGCCGCCCGTGACGTTGGCCTTCGCGCCGGCTTTCTTCAACAGATAGGGATCGAGCATGACGATGTCCACGCCGCGCAGCGTCGTGTGCGTCTGCGAGTCCTTGCTCGCGAGGCGCATCGTGCCGTCGAAATTCACATGGCCGGTGTGCGCCGGACCTTTGAGCGCGCCCGTCACCGCAATGTGCGTGGGTTCGTCGAGCGCGGGCAGATGCACGTCATCGACATTGGCGTGCGCGTCGCTCACCGTCACGCGCCACGGCGGATTGCTCACGGAACGGTCGTAGAACACGAAAGCGCCGTCGTCCAGAACGATGTGGTCGATCAGCTTTTCGCCCGGCAGATCGGTGCCGCTGGAAGGCGCCGAAGCCGCCGATGCTGTATTCGCCGCTTCCATCTCGCGCCGCAGATTCGGCAGGATTTCGATCGAACCGTTCTGACGGCGCAGGACCGTCATCGTGAAGTCGCTCACATGGATTTCGCGCACGTGCACATGATGCGAGAGCAGCGCGCGCAGATCGGGCGTGACGGTGATGCGCCGCGCGCGCAGCATGTCGGCGGTGGGCCAGTCGGGCGGCGGCTTCAGGCGCACGTCGGTGAGTTCGACGGAGGTGAGCCAGAAGGCCACGTCGATGCGCGACGCCGTGCCGATGGGGGCGAGCGCCGCTTCCACGCGCGCCTTGGCCTCGCGCTGAAGCGCATACAGACCGGAGAGCGCGAGCACGACGAGCGCCGCGATCACGATCGCGACGATCAGCATGATGCGGGGAGCCGGGCGTTGGCGATTCGGCATCGACATGCGGAGCACCTTGGCGTGGAGAGAGCGGGCCGATAGCGGCGGCTATTGGCGTCAAGCGTAGCGCGCTTCGCGCAACCGCCGTGCCGCGCGCGGCTCAGGAACGACAACGGCGGCCCGCGGGCCGCCGTTGTTCGCTATCGATCTCGCCTGCTTACTGGATGATTAGCGGCTGATCGGCTTGTAGCGCAGACGCTTCGGACGCGCGGCTTCTTCGCCCAGGCGCTTGATCTTGTCGGCCTCGTATTCCTGATAGTTGCCGTCGAAGAACGTGACCTGCGAGTCGCCTTCGAACGCCAGGATGTGCGTGGCGATACGGTCGAGGAACCAGCGATCGTGCGAAATCACCATGACCGAGCCCGCGAATTCGAGCAGCGCGTCTTCGAGCGCACGCAGCGTTTCGACGTCGAGGTCGTTCGACGGTTCGTCCAGCAGCAGGACGTTGCCGCCCGAAATGAGCGTCTTGGCCAGATGCAGACGGCCGCGCTCACCACCCGACAGATTGCCGACGATCTTCTGCTGGTCGCCGCCCTTGAAGTTGAAGCGGCCGATGTACGCGCGCGACGGCGTTTCGTACTTGCCCACGGTCAGCACGTCCGCGCCGCCCGAGATTTCCTCGAACACGGTCTTGTTGGCGGCCAGCGCGTCGCGGCTCTGGTCCACGTACGCGAGCTTGACCGTCGGGCCTTGCACGATTTCGCCCGAATCCGGCTGCTCCTTGCCCGTGAGCATACGGAACAGCGTCGACTTACCCGCGCCGTTCGGCCCGATGATGCCGACGATCGCGCCCGCCGGAATCTTGAAGCTCAGGTCGTCGATCAGGAGACGGTCGCCGTACGACTTGCTGACGTTCTTGAATTCGATGACTTCGTTGCCCAGACGCTCGCCCGCCGGAATGAAGATTTCCTGCGTTTCGTTGCGCTTCTGGTAATCCGTGCTCGACAGTTCCTCGAAGCGCGCGATACGCGCCTTCGACTTGGCCTGACGGCCCTTCGGGTTCTGGCGCACCCACTCCAGTTCCTTCTTGATGGCCTTTTGACGCGCGGATTCCGTCGCTTCTTCCTGCTTCAGGCGCTCTTCCTTCTGGTCGAGCCAGCTGGAGTAGT
This sequence comes from Paraburkholderia eburnea, assembly GCF_002917095.1. Classification (GTDB taxonomy): domain Bacteria; phylum Pseudomonadota; class Gammaproteobacteria; order Burkholderiales; family Burkholderiaceae; genus Paraburkholderia; species Paraburkholderia eburnea. The sequence continues at coordinate 24,506 of NZ_PQGA01000033.1, read as the reverse complement.
TGCCCTTCCAGGGAATGCCGTGGCCGCGGTCGAGTTCGAGAATCCACTCGGCGGCGTTATCCAGGAAGTAGCGATCGTGGGTCACGGCGACGACCGTACCCGGGAAACGCGTGAGGAACTGTTCCAGCCACTCGACCGATTCGGCGTCCAGGTGGTTGGTCGGCTCATCGAGCAGCAGCATGTCCGGCTTTTCGAGCAGCAGCTTGCACAGCGCGACGCGGCGCTTCTCACCGCCCGACAGATTGCCGATCTTGGCGTCCCATGCGGGCAGGCGCAGCGCGTCGGCGGCGATTTCGATCTGCTGTTCCGCGCTGCCGTCGGTCGTCGCGAGGATCGCTTCGTACTTCGCCTGTTCTGCGGCCAGTGCGTCGAAGTCGGCGTCCGGTTCCGCGTAGGCGGCGTAGATCTCGTCGAGCTTCTTCTGCGCGCCGAACACGTCGCCCAGACCCTCTTCGACGGCTTCGCGCACGGTCTTTTCGGGGTCGAGCTGCGGTTCCTGCGGCAGATAACCGATGTTCAGGTTGGGCATCGGCGTGGCTTCGCCTTCGATGTCCTTGTCCACGCCGGCCATGATCTTGATGAGCGTGGACTTGCCTGAGCCGTTCAGGCCGAGCAGGCCGATCTTCGCGCCCGGGAAGAACGACAGCGAGATGTCTTTCAGGATCTGGCGCTTGGGCGGCACGATCTTGCCGACCCGGTTCATGGTGAAGACGTATTGGGCCATGAGAGTGTCTTTGGAAACGGAGAAAAAGGGGGGCGGGACGCGGCATTGGCCGCGGTCAATCCGCTCGACGGCGTGTCATTGCGCCGCCGCGCGGAATGCGCAAACCGCTATTGTACGGGGCGCGCGTGGCGCGGGAGAGACGCATGGCTGGCGGCGCGTTTCGGATTGCGTTAAAGCCCGTTTCAAAGCCACTGCGCGACGCCGCCGTGGCGCGAGCAGGTGCCGCGGTGATGGCGGCTGAAGCTGTAGGTGCCGTCGCGGCATTGGGCGCTCGCGCCTTCCGGCACGCGGCCCGAGCGCGAATGCGCGGGCGAGTGGACGGATTGGCCGTCGCGGTTCACGTAGCCGTTGTGGTTGTCGAGGTCGGATTCGTCGGGCGTGGTGTAGCTGCCGGGCGAGGGCTGGAAGGCGAAGGCGGATGCCGGCGCGATCAGGCAGAGCGCGAGAAGCGCGGCGCCGATAGTGCGTGAGGTGCGTAAAAACGGGGTGTGGCCTCTCATTGTTCTTGTCTCTCGTATCGTTGTTCTGGTGCTGCCGGCCTGCGGGGCGCAAAAAAGCCCGCTCGAAAGCGGGCTTTCCTCATGCGCGTAGCGCGGCCTCGTGTCTTACACGTTGAACAGGAAGTTCATCACGTCGCCGTCGTGCACGACATATTCCTTGCCTTCGGCGCGCATCTTGCCGGCTTCCTTCGCGCCGGTTTCGCCCTTGAACTGGATGTAGTCGTCGAACGCGATGGTCTGCGCGCGGATGAAGCCGCGCTCGAAGTCGGTGTGGATCGCGCCGGCGGCTTGCGGTGCCGTATCGCCCACGTGGATCGTCCACGCGCGCACTTCCTTCACGCCCGCCGTGAAATACGTCTGCAGGCCGAGCAGCCTGAAGCCCGCGCGGATCACGCGGTCGAGGCCCGGCTCTTCCATGCCCATATCGGCGAGGAATGCGGCCTTGTCCTCGTCGTCGAGGTCGGCGATTTCCGCTTCGATCGCCGCGCACACGGCGACGACCGGCGCACCTTCGGCTTCGGCGTGCTTGCGCACGGCGTCGAGGTACGGATTGTTTTCGAAGCCGTCGTCCTTCACGTTGGCGACGTACATCGTCTTCTTCGCCGTGATCAGGCAGAACGGCTTGAGCAGCGCCTGTTCGTCTTCGTTCAGGTCGAGCGCGCGCACGGGCTTGGCCTGATCGAGCTGCGCGCGCACTTTTTCCAGCACGGCGACGAGCTTCCCGGCTTCCTTGTCGTTACCCGATTTGGCGGCCTTCGAGTAGCGCGTGAGCGACTTTTCGATGGTGCCGAGGTCGGCCAGCGCGAGTTCGGTGTTGATGACTTCGATGTCGGCGAGCGGATCGACCTTGCCCGCGACGTGAATCACGTTCTCGTCCTCGAAGCAGCGCACGACGTGCGTGATCGCATCCGTTTCGCGGATATTGGCGAGGAACTGGTTGCCCAGACCTTCGCCCTTGCTCGCGCCCGCGACCAGACCGGCGATGTCGACGAACTCGACCACGGCCGGCACGACGCGCTCGGGCTTGATGATTTCGGCGAGCGCCTTCAGACGCGGATCCGGCACTTCCACGACGCCGACGTTCGGCTCGATCGTGCAGAACGGATAGTTTTCAGCCGCGATGCCGGCCTTGGTCAGTGCGTTGAAGAGGGTGGACTTGCCGACGTTAGGCAAGCCGACGATGCCGCATTTGAGGCTCATGAAATTCTCTGCATGTCAGGGTGGCGACGTGCGGCTCGCCGGGGTCGGGCGTGAGCCGCAGGGCCGGATGGCACGAAAATGCACGTCAGGGGCGTGACGCGAAGTCACGAAAACCGTAATTGTAACCTCGTCCGCACGCCGCTTTGGCGACGGCTGTGGCGCGAGGCGCCAGCACGGAAAAGGGCGCGATCTCCAGGCCGCGCCTGGGCGCGCGCCGGGCGCCTGCGACAAGTCGGCGCGAGCGCTTGCCGCAACGCAAGCACCGGCCATCCGGGCTGCCCATCCGGCCCTGTCAGACAAGGCCCCACGGCTATAATGCGCGGATGACTGCAAGCAACCAGACCTTTGACGTCGCCGTGATTGGCGGCGGCCTCGTCGGCAAGTCGGCGGCGCTGGCGCTGACCCAGAACGGCCTGCGCGTGGCGCTGCTCGCGCAACCTTGCGCGCCGCTGCCGCACGGCGCGCTGTTCGACGCGCGCGTGTATGCGTTCTCGCGCAGCTCCCAGGCGCTGTTCGAGCGGCTGCGGGTCTGGCAGGCCGTCGATGCCGCGCGGCTCACGCCGGTCTACGACATGCGCGTGTTCGGCGACGCCGCCGCTGAATTGCACTTCTCGGCGTATCAGGCGTCGGTCTCGCATCTCGCGTGGATCGCCGAATCGTCGCTGGTCGAGCGCGCGCTCGATTCGGCGCTGCATTTCCAGCCCAATCTCACCTGGATCGATTCGCGCGCGCAGACGCTCGACCTCCAGCCCGACGCCGCCGTGATCGGCCTCGCCAACGGCCGCACGATCCAGGCCGATCTGGCTGTCGGCGCCGATGGCGCGCATTCGTGGGTGCGGGCGCAGATCGGCTCGAAGGTCGAGCGCCGCGATTACCGGCAGACGGGCGTGGTCGCGAATTTCCGCGCGCAGAAGCCGCACGGCGAATGCGCGTACCAGTGGTTCAAGGACGGCGAGATCATCGCGCTGTTGCCGTTGCCCGATCAGCATGTGTCGCTGGTGTGGTCCGCGCAGACGGAGCACGCCGAAGCGCTGCTCAAGCTCGAACCCGAACAGCTCGCCGCCGAAGTCGAGCGCGCCACCCAAAACCTGCACGGCGCGCTCGAATGCGTGACGCCCGCGCGCGGTTTCCCGCTCTCGCTGCAAACCGTCGATCGGCTGATCGCGCCGCGCGTCGCGCTGGTGGGCGACGCCGCGCATCTGATTCATCCGCTCGCGGGGCAGGGCGTCAATCTGGGCCTGCGCGACGTGGCCGCGCTCGTCGATGTGATCGCGCGGAAAGAAGCGTTTCGCGATCTGGGCGACACCGTGCTGCTGCGCCGTTACGAACGTAGCCGCCGCGAAGACATTCAGAAGCTCGTGGTCGCCACGGACGGTCTGCAGCGCCTCTTTGCCGTGCCGGGCACGATCGCGCGCGCGGTGCGCAACACGGGCATGGCCTTCGTCGGCGCGCAGCCGCTCGTCAAGCGCTGGCTGGTTGCGGCCGCGCTTGGCTAAGTCAACCGGCCGACCTACTGGGCATTTGCGTTGCTGCCCGCCCCAAGCGGCTTAGAATGACGGATCAGGCAGTGTCAGCCAAAGGCGGCCAGCAAGATCCAGCCCCTTCGATCCGCACCCAGCCCGAATTTCACCTGGAACGCGTCGCCCATCGCGCGCCGCGTTCCCGAATCAGGAAAGCATTCCATGCAAAAGCGTATCCGCATTGCCGCGCTCGTCGTCGCGGTGGCCGCCTCGGTGCTCGGCTGCCCGGCGCAGGCCGACCAGACCACCGACAAGATCAAGGCTGCGCTGCAGCAACGTCTGGGCGTCGATGCCGGCGACATCAAGGGCATCCAGAAAGCGCCCGTCGCCGGTCTGTACGAGGTGAATCTCGGCACGCAGATCATTTATAGCGACGTGAACGGCGACTACGTGCTGACAGGCGATCTCGTCGATACCAAGGCGCACCGCAATCTGACCGAAGCGCGTCTGGCCGAACTGAACAAGGTGGACTTCGCCAGGCTGCCGTTCGAGAACGCGGTGAAGGTGGTGAAGGGCAACGGCAAGCGCACGATCGCGGTGTTCTCCGATCCGAACTGCCCGTACTGCCATCAACTGGAGACCACGCTCAAGTCGATCGACAACGTGACGGTCTACACCTTCCTGTACCCCGTGCTCTCGGACGACTCGACGGCCAAGGCCAAATCGATCTGGTGCTCGACGGACCGCGCGAAGGCGTGGGAATCGTGGATGGTGGACCGCAAGGCGCCCACGGCTTCGGGCAGCTGCAACACGGCCGCGATCGACAGCAACCTGAAGCTGGGCGCGAAGATGAACGTGACCGGCACGCCCACCGTGATTCTGGCCGATGGCCGCCGCCTGCCGGGCGCGGTCAGCGCCGACCGGCTCGAAAGCGAGCTGAGCGCCGCGCACTGACGCCTCGCCCGAACCCGCCGGCCGCTTTCGCGGCCGGTGCTTTTTTGTCCACCGGATTATTTGTCTGCCCGCGATTTGCACGCGCGCGCGCCACGAGCGCAACGCCTTGCGTTTCGCAGGACCCGACGCCCACCGAACGCCACTCCATTCCGCCGATGAAGCCGATCCGATACACCATCGTCCCGAAGAACCCCGCCGCGCATCTGTTCGAGGTGACGCTTACCATCGAAGACCCCGCGCCGGACGGTCAGTGCTTCATGCTGCCCGTATGGATTCCGGGCAGCTACATGGTGCGCGAATTCGCGCGCAACATCGTCACGCTGCGCGCGACCAACGAAGCGGGCCGCAAGGTGCGCGTCACCAAGACCGACAAGCATTCGTGGCAGGCCGCGCCCGTGAAGGGCGCGCTCACGCTGCGCTACGAAGTCTATGCGTGGGATATGTCGGTGCGCGCCGCGCACCTGGACGATACGGGCGGTTTCTTCAACGGCACGAGTGTGTTTCTGTCGGCGCTCGGCCATGAGGAGGCGCAGCACGTCGTCGATATCCGGCGTCCGGACGGGCACGCGTTCCGCCACTGGCGCGTGGCCACCGCGCTGCCGGAGGCGCGCGGCACCAAGCGCTATGGCTTCGGCGACTACGCGGCGGCGAACTATGACGAGCTGATCGATCATCCGGTGACGCTCGGCGAATTCACGCTCGCGAGCTTCAAGGCGCATGGCGTGCCGCACGACATCGTGATTGCGGGCCGCGTGGTGGCGCTCGATACCGAACGCCTCGCGAAGGATCTGCAGAAGATCTGCGAAGCGCAGATCGCGCTGTTCGAGCCGCGTACGAAGCGCGCGCCGATGGAGCGCTACGTGTTCATGACGCAGGCCGTGAGCGACGGCTACGGCGGCCTTGAGCACCGCGCCTCGACCGCGCTGATCTGCAACCGCACCGATCTGCCCGTGAAGGGCAAGGCGGAGATGACGGACGGCTACCGCACGTATCTGGGCCTGTGCAGCCACGAGTACTTCCACACCTGGAACGTCAAGCGCATCAAGCCCGCCGCGTTCGTGCCGTACGACCTCACGACCGAGGACTACACCTCGCTGCTGTGGCTGTTCGAAGGCTTCACGTCCTATTACGACGATCTGATGCTGGTGCGCAGCGGCCTCATTTCCGTCGATGACTACTTTGGCCTGGTCGGCAAGACCATCGGCGGCGTGCTGCGCGGCGCGGGACGTTTGAAGCAGAGCGTCGCGGAAAGCTCGTTCGACGCATGGGTCAAGTACTACCGTCAGGACGAGAACGCGGCCAACGCCATCGTCAGCTATTACACGAAGGGCTCGCTCGTCGCGCTCGCCTTCGATCTGGCGATCCGCACGGAAACGAGCGGGCGCAAGTCGCTCGACGATGTGATGCGCCTGCTGTGGCAGCGCTACGGGCGCGACTTCTATCGCGGCAAGCCGGTGGGCGTGGGCGAGGACGACGTCGAAGCGCTGATCGCCGAGGCAACCGGCGTGGACCTGGGCGCGCTGTTCGCCGATGCCGTGCGCGGCACGCGCGATCTGCCGCTCGCGACGCTGTTCGAGCCGTTCGGCGTGAAGCTCGAAGGGGAGCCTGAGCGCGGCGCGAAGCCGTCGCTGGGCGCGCGCCTGCGTGGCGGCGCGGAGGCCGCGCTGGCCGTGGTGTACGAAGGCGGCGCGGCGCAGAAGGCCGGACTGTCGGCGGGCGACGTGCTGATTGCGCTCGACGGCCTGCGCGTGACGGGCGGCAATCTCGACACGCTGCTGTCGCGCTATCAACCGGGCGCCAAGGTGGACATCCACGCGTTCCGCCGCGACGAACTGCGCGTCGCGCGCCTGACGCTGGACGCGCCGGACATCGCGCGCTACAAGCTCAGCGTCACCGACAAGCGCCCCGCGTCGCGCACGCTGCGCGATCGCTGGCTGGCGGCTTGAACAGGTATTCGCGCTACGGCTGAAGGCGAGCGGGCGCTCCCCAGCCGAGGAAAAACGCACGAAGCGGCGAGGTCGATCCGGCCCCGCCGTTTTTTTGTTCCTGAGATTGTTCTATCGTTGCAACAATCCGTCATCGGCGGGCTACTTTTTCGGGGCGCAGCAAAAAAACACAATGGCTTCACTCGCGCAACGTTGCGCAAACCGACCCCGAAGGAGTGACCATGACCACGATCCTGCAAATCAATTCCGCCGCCCGCTCGCAAGGTGCCCAGTCGACGCTGCTCGTCAACGAATTGACGGCCAAGCTGCAACAATCGAATCCGGGCGCGCAAGTCGTCACGCGCAACCTGCAGGCCGATCCGCTGCCGCACCTGGACGACAGCGTTCTGGGCGCGTTCTTCACGCCAGCCGAGCAGCGCACGCCGGAACAGCAGGCCATCGCCGCACGCAGCGAAGCCCTGATCGCCGAACTGCAAGCCGCCGACATCGTCGTGATCGGCGCGCCGCTGTACAACTTCGGCATCTCGTCGCAACTGAAGACGTACTTCGACTGGATCGCCCGCGCAGGCATCACGTTCCAGTACACGGCGAACGGCCCCGAAGGCCTCGTGAAGGGCAAGAAGGTGTTCGTGGTGTCGGCTCGCGGCGGCAAGTATCAAGGCACGGCGCACGACAGCCAGACGCCGTACCTGAAGTCGTTCCTCGGCTTCCTTGGCATGACCGACGTGAACTTCATTTACGCCGAAGGCCTGAACATGGGCCCGGACGCAGCCAGCGCAGCGCTCGCCAGCGCGCGCGAAGCCATCGCAGCGGCTTAAGTCTCTGCGTCAGCGTTGCCGCGCTTCATTGCGCGGTATGCTGAGCCCCCAAGGAAAAACGCCACGAAAGCGATTTCGTGGCGTTTTTTATTGTGGGTGTGAAGCGCGGCGTCGCTCAAGCGAGCACTTCGCCGACCTCGGGCAAACGCCAGTCGATCGGCTGGCGGCCATGCGCCTGCAGGTATTCGTTCGCCTGCACGAAATGCCCGCAGCCGAGAAAGCCGCGATGCGCCGACAGCGGTGACGGATGCGGCGCTTCCAGCACGGCATGCTCGCCGGTGCCGAGCAGCGCGCGCTTGTTCTGCGCGTGCGCACCCCAGAGCATGAAGACGAGATGCCGGTGACGCGTGGCGAGTTCGTGGATCAGCGTATCGGTGCAGCGCTCCCAGCCGCGTTTCGCGTGGCTCGCGGCGTTCGCGCGCTCGACGGTCAGCACGGTGTTGAGCAACAGCACGCCCTGACGCGCCCAGGCGTCGAGGCAGCCGTGCGCGGGCGCGTCGATGCCCAGGCTCGCCGCGATTTCCTTGAACATATTGCGCAGCGACGGCGGCGGCCGCACGCCCGGCGGCACCGAAAACGCCAGGCCATGCGCCTGCGGTGTGCCGCGATCCTCGCCGTGATACGGGTCCTGGCCGAGGATCACCACTTTGACGTCGTCGGGCGAGGTAAGGCGCAGCGCGCGGAACACATCGGCGGGATAGACGGTCTTGCCGGCGGCGCGTTCGGCATCGACGAACTGGCAGAGCGGCGCAAAGGCGTCGCTCGCGATGAACGGATCGAGCAGGTCGCGCCACGCGGCGGGCAGGGCGGCGAACTGGTCTTCGAGGCGAGCGGGCGCGGCGGTCTGGGTCATGATCTGGGCGGGAACGTCTTGTGGCGTCGTGTTTGCCGCAGCGCTTGTGGAAGCAGGCTGCGGAAACTCGTCATCCTCGAAAAGCGAAAAAATCGTGATCTGGCGCGGGTCGACTTCAGGTACGGGCGGTTCGTCCAGGATGGCCTGAATAGTATCGGGCCAGGCGTCGTCAAAGAGCGAGGTTTGCACCGGCGTCGCGGCGCGCGTGCGTTTCGTGGATGTCATGGGCGGGAAGTGTCGCAGCAAACGCGCGGCGGTTCAATGCGGCGGGCGCGGCGTGGGGCGCTTCGGTGTTTGTCTTGCAACTAACTGCGGTCAGCGCGATAAAAAAACGGCGCGAAGTTCATCGCGCCGTTGTCGCCATCCGCGTCATTTCCGCTGGTTTCAGCCTTCGCGCAGCTTGTAACCGCGCTGGGCCTTGCTGATGTCGTCGGGTGCGAGACCCGGCAGCGCTTTCGCGAGTTCGTCGGCGAGCGCGTGCAGCACCGCTTCGCCATCGTCCTTCGCGTTTTTCAGTTCCAGCTCGATTTCGCAGATCGGTGCGCGGCGCGTTTGCCCGTTCACGTCGGCGGTGATTTCACCCTGATCGACTGCGGCTTCCACCTGCGCGCCCTCGTGCGTCAACGCCCAGAGCGTGCGGGTGAAGTCGGTGCGAAAGAGCGGAATCAGATTCTCGGCGGCAGCCGAGAGCGCCGTCGAGACACCCGCTTCATCGCATTCGTGCAGCAGTTTTTCCACTTCCAGCGCTTCGCCTGCGACCGGTATTTCCCATTCGTGCCGCGCGTGCAGACCGTTCTTTGCCTGGCCGACGGTTTTGAAGGTTTGCAGCCAGCCTTGCGGCGCGCGGCGCAGACGCAGCGCGCTCTTCGCGCGCGCGAGCGCAAGCTCGGGCGTGTCGAAGTAGAGGTTCTCCAGCCGGATCGCGTGACCGGCAACGCCCGTGCGCGCCTCGAAGAAACGCAGCGCTGCGGCCACCTGATCCTGCGGCAGCGCGAGCTTGATTTCGCGTTCGATACCCATGGCTTCGTGCGTCCGTAAAACTCAGAAGAACATGCGCGCGAGTTCCGCGCCCGGCTGTTCGGCGCGCATGAACGCCTCGCCGACCAGGAACGTGTGCACGGCCAGTTCGCGCATCTTCTCGACATCGGCGCGCGAGAGGATGCCCGATTCCGTCACGACGATGCGGTCTTCCGGCACGTCGTCCAGCATCCCGATGGTGGTTTGCAGCGTCGTTTCGAAGCTGCGCAGATTGCGGTTGTTGATGCCGATGAGCGGCGTCTTCAACGTGAGCGCGTGCGTGAGTTCCTCTCGGTCATGCACTTCGACCAGCACCGCGAGGCCGAGCGAATGCGCGAGCGCTTCGAGGTCGCGCATCTGCGACGGTTCGAGCGCGGCGGCGATCAGCAGGATCGCGTCGGCGCCCATCGCGCGCGCTTCGACGATCTGGTACGGATCGACGATGAAGTCCTTGCGCAGCACCGGCAGCGCGCACGCGGCGCGCGCGGCTTGCAGATAGGCGACGCTGCCCTGGAAGAACTGCACGTCGGTGAGCACGGACAGACACGCCGCGCCGCCTTCGGCGTACGAGCGCGCGATTTCGGCGGGCTCGAAGTGCTCGCGCAGCACGCCTTTCGACGGGCTGGCCTTCTTCACCTCGGCGATCACGGCTGCCTGGCCGTTCGCGTGCTTCGCGCGGATCGCGCCGACGAAGTCGCGCAGATCGCGCGTGCTCGCCGCGAGACGCAGTTCTTCGAGCGGGGCGCTCTGCTCGGCGGCGCGCACTTCTTCGCGCTTCACCGCAATGATTTTTTCGAGGATATCGCTCATGATGGTCTGCTAAAAACGGTGCGGGATCAGCGCTATTTCAGCGCTTGAATTGTTGCGTGAAGCGTACCAGTTCGTCGACTTTGGCGCGCGCGCGGCCGCTGGCGATGGTCTCGCGCGCAAGGGCGATGCCGTCGGCAATCGTTTCGACGACGTTCGCCGAATACAGCGCCGTGCCCGAATTGAGCGCGACGATTTCGCGCGCCGTGCCCGCTTCGTTCGACAGGGCGCCCAGCAGCATCGCCTTCGATTCGTCGGCGTTCTCGACCTTGAGCGAGCGGTTCGACACCATCTGCAGGCCGAAGTCCTCGGGATGGATTTCGTACTCGCGGATCTGGCCGTCCTTCAGCTCGCCGACCAGCGTGGACGCGCCCAGCGACACTTCATCCATGCCGTCCTTGCCGTACACGACCAGCACGTGTTTCGCGCCCAGGCGCTGCATCACGCGCACCTGAATGCCGACGAGGTCCGGGTGGAACACGCCCATCAGCTGATTGGGCGCGCCGGCCGGATTCGTGAGCGGCCCGAGGATGTTGAAGATCGTGCGCACGCCCAGTTCGCGGCGCACGGCGGCGATATTCTTCATCGCCGGATGATGGTTGGGCGCGAACATGAAACCCATGCCCGTTTCGGCGATCGACGCGGCGACCTGCTCCGGCTGCAGATCGATGTTCACGCCGAGCGCGTCGAGCACGTCCGCGCTGCCCGACTTGCTGGAGACGCCGCGGTTGCCGTGCTTGGCGACCTTCGCGCCCGCCGCCGCCACCACGAACATCGACGCGGTGGAGATATTGAAGGTGTGCGAACCGTCGCCGCCGGTGCCGACGATGTCGATGAAGTTCGAGTTGTCCTTCACCTCGACGTGCTTCGCGAACTCGCGCATCACGGTCGCGGCCGCCGCGATCTCGCCGATGGTTTCCTTCTTCACGCGCAGGCCGGTGATGATGGCCGCCGAGAGCACGGGCGACAGCTCGCCGCGCATGATCATGCGCATGAGATGCAGCATCTCGTCGTGGAAGATTTCGCGGTGCTCGATCGTGCGTTGCAGCGCTTCCTGGGGGGTAATCATGTTCTTGCCTCCGGCTTGTGCTGCCGTTTTTTCAACTTCACGCGCGCTTGGTCTGCTTCAGGAAATTCTCGAACAGGGCGTGGCCGTGCTCCGAGAGAATCGATTCCGGATGGAACTGCACGCCTTCCACGGCAAGCGTCTTGTGACGCACGCCCATGATTTCGCCGTCTTCGGTCCACGCGGACACTTCGAGGCAATCGGGCAGCGATTCGCGCTCGATCGCGAGCGAGTGATAGCGCGTGATGTTGAAGTGCTTCGGCAGATCGGCGAACACGCCTTTGCAGTCGGTTTCGATCTGGCTCACCTTGCCGTGCATGATGGTTTTGGCGCGCACGACGCGCCCGCCGAACGCTTCGCCGATGGCCTGGTGGCCAAGGCACACGCCCAGAATCGGCGTCTTGCCCGCAAACTCGCGCAGCACGTCGAGCGTGATGCCCGCGTTCTGCGGATTGCTCGGTCCCGGCGAGAGGCAGATGCGCTCGGGGTTGAGCGCCTTGATCTCGTCGATGGTGATTTCGTCGTTACGGTGCGTGCGGACGTCCTCGCCCAGTTCGCCGAAGTACTGGACGATGTTGTAGGTAAACGAATCGTAGTTGTCGATCATGAGCAACATGGTCTATCTCCGCTCAATCAGAAGTCGCTGTCGAGGCCGTCTTGGACCTGCTCGGCGGCGCGCAGCACAGCGCGCGCCTTGTTTTCGGTTTCTTGCCATTCCGACTCGGGCACCGAATCCGCCACGACGCCGGCCGCGGCCTGCACGTACAGATTGCCGTTGTGGATGACGCCCGTGCGGATCGTGATCGCCAGATCCATCTCGCCGTTGAACGAGAGATAGCCGACCGCACCGCCGTAAAGGCCGCGCTTGACGGGTTCCAGTTCGTCGATCAGCTCCATCGCGCGCACCTTGGGCGCGCCCGAGAGCGTGCCGGCCGGGAACGTCGCGCGCAGCACGTCGTAATTGGTCATGCCGGCCTTGAGCTTGCCTTCCACCGAACTGACGATGTGCTGCACGTGCGAGTATTTTTCGATGACCATCTTGTCGGTCACCGTCACCGAACCGATTTCGGCGATGCGGCCCACGTCGTTGCGCGCGAGGTCGATCAGCATGACGTGTTCGGCGACTTCCTTCGGATCGTTGAGCAGCTCGGTCGCGAGTTCGGCGTCGCGCTCGGGCGTATTGCCGCGTGGACGCGTGCCCGCAAGCGGGCGGATCGTCACGATGCGGTCCTCGCCGCGCTGTTCCTGGCGCACCAGAATCTCCGGCGACGCGCCTACTACATGGAATTCGCCGAAGTTGTAGTAATACATATACGGCGACGGATTCAGCGAGCGCAGCGCGCGATACAGCGACAGCGGATTATCGCGATACGGCTTGGTCAGACGCTGGCCGACCTGCACCTGCATCAGCTCGCCCGCGGCGATGTATTCCTTGGCGCGGCGCACGGCGGCGAGGTAATCGTCCTTCTTGAATTCGCGATAGGTCTCGGTACGCACGCTCGCCGACGTGACCGGCGGCTGCACCGTCGCGCGCAGGCGCTGCTTGAGTTCGCGCAGGCGATGCTTCGCCTTCGTGTAGGCCTCGGGCGTTTGCGGATCGGCGTAGACGATCAGGTAGAGCTTGCCCGCGAGATTGTCGATCACGGCGACTTCTTCGGATAGCAGCAACTGGATATCGGGCAGGCCGAGATCGTCGGGCGGGCAAGTCGTCGCGAGCTTTTTCTCGATATAGCGCACCGCGTCGTAGCCGAAGTAACCGGCCAGGCCGCCGCAGAAGCGCGGCAGGCCCGGACGCTGCGCGACCTTGAAGCGTGCCTGGTACTGGGCGATGAATTCGAGCGGGTCGCCGTCGTGCGTCTCGATCACCTGGCCGTCGCGCACGACTTCCGAAACGCCGTTCTTCACGCGGATCAGCGAGCGTGCCGGCAGGCCGATGAACGAGTAGCGCCCGAAGCGCTCGCCGCCCACGACGGATTCCAGCAGGAAAGAGTTCGCGCCGCCGCGCTCGGGTTGCGCGAGCTTCAGATACAGCGAAAGCGGCGTTTCGAGATCGGCGAGGGCTTCGGCGATCAGCGGGATGCGGTTGTAACCCTCGTTGGCGAGGGACTGAAATTCGAGTTCGGTCATGTTCCGATCCTGTGCGTGCTGCCGTTCGCGACGTCGGGTGCGGGCCCAGTGCGGCTCAAAAAGGGGCGCGGCGTGTGCGCGATGGCGTCTGTTTTGAGTGCTTGATTTGTGCGCGGCAATCGCTCGTGGCTCGTGTCTTTCCTGCAACCCGTCCAGCGCAAGTGCCCAAGCATTGGCCGGACTGGGGTGCGGCGCATCGGCGGCGAACGCAAGGCGTGGGTGCCGGCGCCCCGGCACGCGTCGAAACGGCATGCAGGGTTCGCGAAAGCCCACGGCCAGATCAGCCGACGGATTACCGCAACAGTTTAAGTTCGAGACACGCGCGAATGCGCAGCGAAGTAAAAAACGGAGCTGAAGAGGAGCTTGCGCGCGACTTCAGCGAACCTCGAGTGAGGTTAGCGCGACCAGCGACGCCAGGGCCAGGCTCCCCGGTCGATGCTGCTCAGACTCCGTTTTTTATTCAGAAACATGAGGATTAGGTGACGGTAAGTACAGAACTTAGGTCAGAAGATTGTGTGCTGCGATGGCTTTAGCGGCCTCGAGCAGCGTGGCAACTATACCATCCGACTCAATTTTTTGTACAGGTTGACCGTGATTGTAGCCATAGGGCACCGTGAGCGTCGCCATGCCTGCCGCGCGGCCCGCGAGTGCGTCGTTCTCCGAATCGCCGATAGCCACCGCGGCCTGCGGCTTCACGCCCAGGCGCTCGCACGCCGTGAGCATGGGCAACGGGTCGGGCTTTTTCTTCGGCAGGCTGTCGCCGCCCAGCACGACTTCGAAGTAGCGCGAAAGGCCGTATTGCTGCAGCAGTTCGACGGCGAAGCGGTGCGGCTTGTTGGTCACGCAGGCGAGGCGAATGCCCTGGTCGCGCAGCGCGGCAAGGCCGGTTTCCACATCCGGATACAGATGCGTGTGGCGGCCGTTGATCTTCGCGTACTCGTCCTGATAGAGGGCGAGCGCCTCGTCGAAACGCGACTGGGCGTCGGCTTGCGCAAAGCGCGGCGCGAGCACGCTCTTGATCAAATGTTCCGAGCCCTTGCCGACGTAGCCCATCACCTCTTCGCGCGTCGTTTCCTCGGCGTCGAACTGGGCGAGCATGCCGTTCAGACCCGCCGCGAAGTCGTCGGCGGTGTCGACCATGGTGCCGTCGAGGTCGATCAGCGCCGCTTCGATGCGCGGCGCCGTGAACTTGACGCTGGCGCTCATTGCGCGCCCTTGACGGTCGCGAGCTGCGCGCGCATCTGGTCGATCACGGCCTTGTAGTCGGGCTTGCCGAACACGGCCGAACCTGCCACGAAGGTGTCCGCGCCGGCTGCGGCGATTTCGGCGATGTTGTCGATCTTCACGCCGCCATCGACTTCGAGGTGAATCTCGCGGCCCGTGCGCGCCGTGTACGCGTCGATCTTCGCGCGCGCCTCGCGCAGCTTGTTGAGCGCTTCAGGAATGAAGGACTGGCCGCCGAAGCCCGGGTTCACCGACATGATGAGCACGAGATCGACCTTGTCCATCACGTGGTCGAGGTAGTTCAGCGACGTAGCCGGATTGAACACGAGACCGGCCTTGCAGCCATGGTCGCGGATCAGCGACAGCGTGCGGTCGATGTGGTCCGAGCCTTCCGGATGGAAGCTGATGAGGTTCGCGCCGGCCTTGGCGAAATCGGGCACGATGCGATCGACCGGGCGCACCATCAGATGCACGTCGATGGGCACGTCCACATGCGGGCGGATCGCCTCGCACACGAGCGGGCCGATGGTGAGGTTCGGCACGTAATGGTTGTCCATCACGTCGAAGTGGATCCAGTCGGCGCCGGCGGCGACGACGTTGCGGACTTCCTCGCCGAGCCGGGCGAAGTCGGCCGAGAGGATGCTGGGAGCGATGCGGAATTGCGTCATGGCGGCAATCGGAAAGACAGACGGGAAAACCGTATTTTACCGCCAGGGCGGGGGTGGCCTGCGCCCTCGTGGGCGGTTTTGCGGCGACGTTGGCCATTCGGCCAGGCCCTTGCACCGCCATGGTGCGGCCCTTTGTCTGGCACGCGGCGACGAGACGGCTCGGAAGCCGCGCCGGTGGCGGCTGTGCGGGCTGTGCCGGGTTGCGGGGGGCGGGCGCATCAAGCAGAATGCCATTCCATGTCCCCCGCGTGACGGGCGGTTCGCTTAATCAGGTTTAACCGGCCACAAGGCTGGCACACGGAACAAGGATGAGTCAGTACGAATTCAGCGTGACCTCGCAGGTCCGCTACCTGCCTGAAGAATCGGACCCGGAGCGCCGGCAATATGCGTTCGCCTACACGCTGACGATTCGCAACACGGGGCAGGCGAGCGCGCAATTGATCGCGCGCCACTGGGTCATCACCGACAGCGAAAATCACGTGCAGGAAGTGAAGGGCTTGGGCGTGGTCGGCCATCAGCCGCTGCTCAAACCCGGCGAGCAGTTCGAGTACACCAGCTGGGCCGTGATCGCGACGCCGGTGGGCACGATGCGCGGCGAGTACTTCTGCGTGGCCGAGGACGCCGAGCGCTTCGAGGCGCCTGTTCCCGAGTTCGTCCTGCGCATGCCGCGCACGCTTCACTGAAGCGTTGCCGCGCGCATTCTTGCACCCACCTTCGCACTCACCGTTTTTGAACCGTTGCCCGCATTTGGGGTCTGCTAGTCACGCCGGTCGTGCGGGACTCGCTTCTTCCTGCCCGACGCGGTCCACACAACGATGAAAATCAGCAGGAACAGCGCGATCAGCGCTTCCAGCCCAAACATGAGCATCGGGTATTCGTCGAGCAGATCAGACATGGCGGCTTCCATCGAAAACAACGCAGATTGTGCGCCAGAATTGGCGCGCGCTTCCGGCCTGATGCCGGAATTAACGGCGGCGCGCGTGCTCGTGCGCCGGTTCTTCGTCAAACACGCGAAACAGGCTGCCGGCTGGGCAGGCGCGGCAACGCTTGCGGCGCTGCTGGCCGCGTGCGGCGGCTCCAACTATGTGCGCACGACGCCGCCCAAGGGCACGCCGGCGCTCCCCGGCCAGATCGCCGCCGCACGCCTCACGCCGGTCGCGTGGCAGCAGGTGCCGGGCTGGCAGGACGATTCGCTGATCGGCGCAACGGCGGCGCTGCGCGCCAACTGTACGCGGCTCGCGCGCGAACCGCGCTGGTCGCGCGCCTGTGCGGCGGCTTCGCAACTCGACGATCTCGACGCCTCCGGCGCGCGTGCGTTCTTCGAGACATACTTCACGCCGTATCAGTTCGCCAATAACGACGGCACGCTTGATGGCCTCGTGACCGGTTACTACGAGCCGCTGCTGCACGGCTCGCGCACGCGCCACGGCATCTATCAGACCGCGCTCTATCGCTGGCCGTCCGGCTATCGCGCGGGCGCTGCGCTGCCGGCGCGCGCGCAGCTCGAACGCGCGGGCATCCTGAACGGCAACGAGCTCGTCTGGGTCGACGATCCCATCGAGGCGTTCTTTCTTCAGGTGCAAGGCTCGGGGCGCGTCGTGATGGAAGACGGCAGCGTGATGCGCGTGGGTTTCGGCGGCACCAACAACCAGCCCTACAAGTCGATTGGCCGCTGGCTGCTGGACCGTGGCGAACTCACGCCCGCGCAGGCGACCATGCAGGGCATCAAGGCATGGGCGCGCGCGAATCCGACCCGCGTCGATGCACTGCTCGATACCAATCCGCGCTTCGTGTTCTTCCGCGAAATGCCGTCCGCCGAAGGCTCGGCGCAGGGCGGCGCCGATGGACCGGTTGGCGCGCTCGGCGTGCCGCTCACGCCGGAGCGCTCGATCGCGGTCGATCCTTCGTCGATCCCGCTCGGCACGCCCGTGTTCCTGCAGACCACGCGTCCGCTCACGAATACGCCGCTCAATCGCCTCGTGTTCGCGCAGGACACGGGCACGGCGATCAAGGGCGGCGTGCGTGCCGACTATTTCTGGGGTCTGGGCGACGATGCGGGCGATCTCGCCGGCAAGATGAAGCAGGGCGGCCGCATGTGGCTGCTGTTCCCCAACTCCTGAGCGTCCGTCCGGGTGCTTGCGACGCAAAAAGCCGGCAAAGATGCCGGCTTTTTTCGCTGTATGTGCGCAATTCGTGCGGAGTACGCCGCCGGGCTTACTTCGGTCGCTTGTCGACCACGCGGCGCGCCTTGCCGACCGAGCGCTCGATACCGTTCACGTCGAGCACATTGATCTTCGCCGTTACGCCGATCAGCGCCTTGATGTCGTAGGCGAGCGCCTTGGCCGCGGCGTCGAGTGCGCCATAGTCGGGCGACGTTTCCGGGCACGGCTCGCAGTTCAGCGTCATCACGTCCATCGGACCTTCCTTGGTGAGGACGATCTGATAGTGCGGCGCCAGCGCCGGCTGCTTGAGGAGCAATTCCTCGATCTGCGTGGGGAACACATTCACGCCGCGGATGATGAGCATGTCGTCCGAGCGGCCCGTGATCTTCTCCATGCGACGCATGGTGCGCGCGGTGCCCGGCAGCAGGCGCGTGAGGTCGCGCGTGCGATAACGGACGATCGGCAGCGCTTCTTTGGTCAGCGACGTGAAGACGAGTTCGCCGAATTCGCCGTCCGGCAGCACTTCGCCCGTTTCCGGATCGATGATCTCCGGGTAGAAGTGGTCCTCCCAGATGGTCGGGCCGTCCTGGGTCTCCGCGCACTCGGACGCCACGCCCGGCCCCATCACCTCGGAAAGACCGTAGATATCGACCGCCTTGATGCCCATGCGCTTTTCGATGGCCGAGCGCATGTCGTTGGTCCACGGCTCCGCGCCGAAGATGCCGATGCGCAGGGAAGTGGACGCCGGATCGATCCCCTGGCGCTCCATTTCGTCGGCGATGGCGAGCATGTAGCTCGGCGTGACCATGATGACGTCGGGGCGGAAGTCCTGGATCAGTTGCACCTGCTTTTCCGTCTGGCCGCCGCCGAACGGGATCACCGTGAGACCCGCGCGCTCCGCGCCGTAGTGCGCGCCCAGACCGCCCGTGAAGAGGCCATAGCCGTAGCTGATATGCACCTTGTCGCCGCGCCGCGCACCCGACGCGCGCACCGAACGCGCCACCAGATTCGCCCACGTGTCGATGTCCTTCGCCGTGTAGCCGACCACGGTCGGCTTGCCGGTCGTGCCCGACGACGCATGGATGCGCGAGATCTGCTCCTGCGGCACCGCGAACATCCCGAACGGATAGCTGTCGCGCAGATCCTTCTTGGTCGTGAACGGAAAGCGCGCGAGATCGGCAAGCGTCTTCAGCTCGGACGGATGAACCCCTGCTTCGTCAAACTTGCGCCGATACACCGGCGAATTTTCGTAAGCGTGATTGAGCGACCATTTCAGCCGTTCGAGCTGAAGCGCCGCGAGTTCATCGCGACTGGCCGTTTCGATGGGCTCGAGCGGCAGCGTGGTTGTCATGAATGTCTCCGGATGCTTTAAAAATGGTATGCGGGGCGAAACTGATGAGAGGGGCGCGCGGGGCGAATCGTGTGCGTGCCTATTCTTCGACTGGAATTACGGTGCCGCGTATCTGCGCGGATTTGCCTCTGAACATCGCCACGGTTTCGCCCGCGCGATTCGTCACGCGGATGTCGTAGATGCCGCTGCGTCCCGATAGCACCTGTTCGACGGCTTCGGCGGTGAGCACGTCGTCGGGCTGGACCGGGCGCAGGAATTCAATCGAGCAGCCCGCCGCGACCGTGCTGATGTTGTACGAGTTGCAGGCGAACGCGAAGGTCGAATCGGCGAGCGTGAAAATCATGCCGCCGTGGCAGATCTGATGGCCGTTGAGGAATTCGGGCCGCACGGCCATGGAAAGGCGCGCATAACCGGCGCGTACTTCGAGCAATTCCATGCCGAGCGCGCGGCTGCAGCCATCGGCTTCATACATGGACTGTGCGGTGGCGCGGGCGAGTTCGTCGGCGGACATGCCCGCGTGCGCACGAAGCGGCGATGAGGTGGACATCGATGCGGACATATCAGCGGCCCTCGAAGCGCGGCGCGCGTTTTTCGATGAAGGCCTGTACGCCTTCCGCGTAATCGTGCGAGTTGCCGAGATCACGCTGTAGATCGCGTTCGAGATCGAGCTGCTGGTCGAGCGTGTTGGTCGCCGAGGCGCGCAGCGCTTCGCGCGTGGCGACGATGGCGCGCGTGGGCTGCTTCGCGAGCTGCGCGGCGAGCGCCGCCGCCGTGGTGGCGAGTTCGGCGTCGTCCGCGACCTGCCAGACGAGGCCCCAGCTTTCTGCCTTTTCGGCGCTGAGCTTGTCGCCGGTCATGGCGAGGCCGAGCGCGCGCGCCATGCCCACGCGCTTCGGCAGGAACCATGTGCCACCCGAATCCGGCACCAGCCCAATCTTCACGAACGCCTGAATGAAACTCGCGGAGCGTGCGGCGAGCACGAGGTCGCAGGCGAGCGCGAGATTCGCGCCCGCTCCGGCGGCCGTGCCGTTGACGGCGGCGATCACGGGCATCGGTAGCGCCTGCAGCCGCCTGACGAGCGGATTGAAATACGCATCGATAAGCTCGCCGAGATCGGTCATTGCGCCCGGCGTGAAGTCGAGATCGGCGAGATCCTGGCCCGCGCAGAAGCCGCGGCCCGCGCCGGTCAGCACAAGTGCGCGCGAACCGGCTTTTTCTACTTCGTCGAGCGCCGCCGCGAGTTCGCGGTGCATCGCGCGCGTGAAGCTGTTGAGCTTGTCCGGGCGGTTCAGCGTGATCGTGGCCACACGCGTTGAAGTGTCGATATCGACGCGGATCGATTCAAAGGGCATTGCTTGTCTCCTGTCCCATCCGATGCAAAGCTGTCTGCGCAGCGCGTTTGTGTTTGAGCAGATGCGCGCTCAAATACGCTCAGACAGGCTTAAACAGGTTCAAACGCGTTCGATAGCCAGCGCAATGCCCTGGCCGACGCCGATGCACATCGTGCAGAGCGCGTAACGGCCCTGCGTGCGCTCAAGCTGATGCAGCGCCGTGGTCACGAGGCGCGCGCCCGACGCGCCGAGCGGATGGCCCAACGCAATGGCGCCGCCGTTCGGATTCACGCGCGCATCGTCATCGGCGACGCCGAGCGCACGCAGCACCGCAAGCCCTTGCGACGCGAACGCCTCATTGAGTTCGATCACGTCGAACTGGTCGAGCGTCATGCCGAGTTGCTTGAGCAACTTCTGCGTGGCGGGTGCCGGGCCAAAGCCCATGATGCGCGGCTCGACGCCGGCTGTGGCCATGCCGAGCACGCGCGCGCGGCGGCGCAGGCCGAACTGGCTGGCGGCGGCTTCACTGGCGAGCAGCAGCGCACACGCGCCGTCGTTGACGCCCGAAGCGTTGCCTGCCGTAACCGTGCCGTCCGGCTTCACCACGCCTTTGAGCTTGCCAAGCGCTTCGAGCGACGTTTCTCGCGGATGCTCGTCGAGCGTCACGCGCACGGGGTCGCCCTTTTTTTGCGCGATTTCGACCGGCACGATTTCCTGGGCGAGCGTGCCGTCCTTTTGCGCACGCGCGGCTTTCTGCTGGCTGCGCAGCGCGAACGCATCCTGATCGGCGCGGCTGATGTTGAAGTCGACCGCGACGTTTTCCGCCGTTTCCGGCATCGAATCGACGCCGTATTGCTGCTTCATCAGCTTGTTGACGAAACGCCAGCCAATGGTGGTGTCGTAGATGGCGGCGTCGCGCGAGAAAGCCGATGCGGCCTTGCCCATGACGAACGGTGCGCGCGTCATGCTTTCGACGCCGCCTGCGATCATCAGATGGACTTCGCCTGCCTTGATTGCGCGCGCGGCGCTGCCCACGGCGTCGAGGCCCGAGCCGCACAGCCGGTTGAGCGTCGCGCCGGGCGCATCGGCCGGCAGGCCCGCGAGCAGCGCGGACATGCGCGCGACGTTGCGGTTGTCCTCGCCAGCCTGGTTCGCGCAGCCGTAAAGGATGTCGTCCAGCGCGCGCCAATCGACGCCGGGATTGCGCTCGATGAGCGCGCGGATGGGCACGGCGCCGAGGTCGTCGGCGCGTACGTCCTTGAGGGCGCCGCCGTAGCGGCCGAACGGGGTGCGAATCGCATCGCAGATAAAGGCTTCGGTCATCTCGGATTCCTGCGTCACGAGCGCGGAAGTGCACTCGTGACGGTCATGCTAGAGGGAAGGGGATTCGTGCGCCATTCGGCCAAACGGCATAGGCCGTTCAGCCGACTGCCACGGGAGCCGCTTTCGGTTCAACATGAACGCGGCTCTGAATCACGCGGAAGCGATTCGCCACGAACGCGGCGTCGGCCAGCGCGGCGTTGGCGGCAGGATTCGCGCCGGTGCCGTGGAAATCCGAGAAAGCGGCCGACTGATTGACGAACACGCCGCCCGTCAGATTGATCGAAAGCGCCACGCCGCCGGTGACCGCGGCGTCGTGAGCCGCTTCGATCACTTCGTCGCTCGTGCTGTAGACGGACAGCGTAAGCGCGCCGTGATCGCGCGCCGTCGCGCCCGCCAGTTCGAGCGCTTGCGCGGTCGAGTCGGTGGCGATCACGAACGAGATCGGGCCGAACCACTCGCGCGTGAACGAGGCGGCGTCGCGTGCGGCGTCGAGCGCTAGCACGAGCGGGGTGCGTACGCGTGCGCCGGGGAATTGCGGATGGTCGAGCGTCTGGCTGTCCGCGAGCACGGCGCCCAGCTTGCGGGCTTCATCGATGCGGGAAGAGACCCTGTCGTTCTGGATCGCGCCGAGCACTTCGACGGCGCGGGCGGGATCGGCCACGAACTTCGTGACCGCGCCGGCGATCGCCTGCGCGACGGCTTCGAAGCTCACGTGGCCATCGGCGGTCTGGATGCCGTCGCGCGGCACATAGATGTTCTGCGGCGCGGTGCACATCTGGCCCGAGTAGAGCGAGAGCGAGAAGGCGATGTTGCGCGCGGCGGCCTTCAGGTCCGTCACGGAGTCGATCACGATCTGGTTCACGCCGGCCTTTTCGGTATAAACCTGCGCCTGGTGGGCGTTGCGTTCGAGCCAGTCGCCGTTCTGCGTGCTGCCGGTGAAGTCGATCAGCTTGATTTCGGGGCGCAGGGCGAGTTGCTGGACGAGCGCGCCGTCGTTGGGATCGGTGGCGAGCAGCGTGACGACGTTCGGATCGAAACCGGCTTCGCGCAGCACATCACGCGCGATGCGCACGGTGATTGCGAGCGGCAGGATCGCGCCCGGGTGCGGTTTGACGATCACGGTGTTGCCGGTCGCCAGATCGGCGAAGAGGCCTGGATAGCCGTTCCACGTCGGGAACGTGCAGCAGCCGAGCACCAGGCCGGTACCGCGCGGCGCGACGGTGAAGCGCTTTTGCATTGCGAGAGGCGGATTTTTGCCCTGCGGCTTTTCCCAGTGTGCATCGGCGGGAATGCGACGCAGCTGGTCCCATGCGTAGGTGACGGCTTCCAGCGCGCGGTCCTGTGCATGCGGGCCGCCTGCCTGGAAGGCCATCATGAAAGCCTGGCCGGTCGTGTGCATCACGCTGTATGCAATTTCGAAGCTCGCGCGGTTCAGGCGTTCGAGAATTTCCAGGCTCACGCCCACCCATGCCTGCGGGCCGGCGGCGCGCCAGTCGCGCTGCGCCTTTCGGGCGGCGTCGATCAGCTGGTCGGGTGTCGATTTCGGATAGCGTGCCCCGAGCGCAAAGCCGAACGGCGAGGCCTCGCTGCCGACGCTCTCGCCGGTGGACGGCTGGTCGAGATCAAAGGCGCGGTCGAGGTGCGCCTTGAACGCGGCTTCGCCTTCTGCGCTGGCGGTTTCCCCGTACACTTTGGGGCTCGGCATTTCGGCGAACGGGCTCCAGTAACCGCGAGTCTCGATGGCGGCCAACGCTTTCTGCAGCAGGCCTTCGTGCTTGGCGAACAACGGATGTGTCATGGCTCGACTTGAATTGAGGGGTGGGTAGAGAGGCCCGCGCCAATTAATTGACCGACCGGTTGGTTGGCAAATGTTAGCATTAGTCAAAGTTCGGCGTGAAAAATTTTTTTGGGACTTTCTTTAGATGGAAGGAGGGCGTATGGAGTACGAAAACATCCTGGTCGAGACGCGCGGCAAAGTCGGCCTGATCACCTTGAATCGCCCGAAAGCGCTCAACGCGCTGAACGATGCGCTCATGGACGAACTGGGGGCGGCGTTGAAGGCGTTCGACGCGGACGAAGGCATCGGCGCGATCGTCATCACGGGTAGCGAGAAGGCGTTCGCAGCCGGCGCCGACATCGGCATGATGGCGAGCTACAGTTTCATGGATGTCTATAAGGGCGACTACATCACGCGCAACTGGGAGACGATCCGCTCGATTCGCAAGCCGATCATCGCGGCAGTCGCGGGCTTCGCGCTGGGCGGCGGCTGTGAACTGGCGATGATGTGCGACATGATTTTTGCTGCGGACACGGCAAAGTTCGGCCAGCCCGAGATCAAGCTTGGCGTCATTCCGGGGGCGGGCGGTACGCAGCGTCTGCCGCGCGCGGTCTCGAAGGCGAAGGCCATGGATCTGTGTCTGACGGCGCGCATGATGGATGCTGCGGAAGCGGAGCGCGCGGGGTTGGTGTCGCGCGTGATTCCGGCGGCGGATCTGCTCGGCGAGGCGATCGCTGCGGCGACGACGATCAGCGAATACTCCCTGCCGGCGGTCATGATGGCCAAGGAAGCGGTGAACCGTGCGTATGAGACGACGCTCGCCGAGGGCGTGCATTTCGAGCGCCGCATGTTCCACTCGCTCTTCGCGACCGAGGACCAGAAGGAAGGGATGGCCGCGTTCGTGGAGAAGCGTAAGCCGGCGTTCAAGAACAAGTGATGGATTAATGTGGCGGCTAGGGGCTGGCGGATTTATTTTCCGTTGCCCCTTGCGCCGCGTGCTGGGTAGCGCTAAGATTCGCCCCCTTCGCTGCCTGCGGTACTGACAGCGAAGCCTGCCGGGAGAAACGGCGGGTCGTTCGGGTGGCATCTTTCAAGCAGTAGCCTGAAAAAAAGATGTTGACGAAACGAAAAAGAGCCTTCATAATCTCGTTTCTCTGCTGCAGACGCAGCGACGCAGAAGCCGCCGGATGGTTGGAAT
>NZ_PQGA01000032.1 GCF_002917095.1 Paraburkholderia eburnea | reverse complement strand
ATTCCAACCATCCGGCGGCTTCTGCGTCGCTGCGTCTGCAGCAGAGAAACGAGATTATGAAGGCTCTTTTTCGTTTCGTCAACATCTTTTTTTCAGGCTACTGCTTGAAAGATGCCACCCGAACGACCCGCCGTTTCTCCCGGCAGGCTTCGCTGTCAGTACCGCAGGCAGCGAAGGGGGCGAATCTTAGCGCTACCCAGGACGCGGCGCAAGGGGGTAGCGCAAGTATTTCTTACTTCCCCGCTATCGCCGCCAGCGGGATCGCGTTCGCCATCGCCGCATAGCCCGCATCGCTCGGGTGAATGTGGTCACCGCTGTCGTAGTCGCGACGCAGACGCAGCGGATCGGCGGGATCACGCAGCGCGGCATCGAAGTCCACAACTCCGTCGAATTGCCCACTCGTGCGGATCCACTGATTCACCTTCGTGCGAATCGCCTCGCGCTCAGGCGGCAGTTCGGCCGGCGTGATCGTCGCGCCAAGCAGCCGCACGCCACGCGCATGCGCCGCCGCAATCACGCGTCGATACCCGCCAATCAGATCGTCCGCATTCACCTGCGTGTGCGGGAAATCGCAGTCGAGCCCCGAGCGCGGCGGCATCGCCTGGAAGTTGATGTCGTTGATGCCGATCAGCAGCACCGCCGTGCGCACGCCCGCATGATCGAGCGCGTCGCGCTGGAAACGACGCTCAAGCGCCTCTCCATAGCACGGCGAATCGCTCAACAGCCGGTTGCCGCTGATACCAAGATCGATCACCGCCAGATTCGGCCGCTCGCGTGCGACACGCCGCGCCAGCGCATCGGGCCAGCGGCGATTCTGGTTGAGCGACGAGCGCATACCGTCCGTAATGGAATCGCCGATTGCCGCGACCGCCTGCGCACCCGGCGCCTCGACCGCGAGGCCCGTCACCCAGGCGTACTGCGTGAAGCGCACCGGAAACGCGCCGATCGACGGATCGGAGACATGGTCGCCCGGTCGCGAAACATAGTTCACCTGGCTTGCCACGCGATGCCAGGCCACCAGCTTCTGCTCGGCCCCCATATAGCTGCTGATCGCATAGGGCGCACCTGGCTTCAGGCCGATACGGATCGGGTCGCTGTCGAGTTCCGCGCCCGGCGCCAGCGTCACCGCAGCCCGACCGCCGAAAGTCACGCGCACGCTTTCCCCCTGACTCACCGCCGAGCCGCCCGCCGAAGGCGCAATCGCCATCGCTTCGATCACGAGCGGCGCGCGCCCATAGAGATTGCTGATATGCACGCGAGCAGCGTCACCGCCGAGCGTCGGATAGACGATCTGCCGAACCGTGCGGCCCGCGACATCGGGCGCGCGATAGAGCGGCGGCAACGCGTCCCGCTGGGGAATGGACTGGAGCGCCGTCGCCCAGCTTGTCACCCAATGGGTCCCGGCAGCTTGCGGGGCGGGCTGTTGGGCGAAAACGGGCGTGGATGCGCCGATCGAAACGAGCAACGCGGCGCCAGCCGCAGTGGTAGCAAAGGAAATCTTCATGCGGTCGAGTGCGCGGATAGTCGGGCAAAGCGGCCATTGTGCCCCATGGCCCGCGCAGCGACCTTCCATCCGCCTGACAGAAGAGATCACGCGAGATCACGCCGGAGTCCGCCCCGGCGATTCACCGATACTCAAAGGACAGCGCAACGCGGCACGATATCCGCCTTGCTCGCACCCTCTGCATTCCTTTGCGCCAGCGCAAAATATTCATTTACCGACCGGTCGGTTGGTTTATACTGCACACCACATCTAACCCCACGAGAGCGTCTCCATGTACACGCAATCCCTCGACATTCCCGGCAATGTCGCACCGCTGGACGCGGCGGCGGCCTCGCCAGAGCAAGCCCAGTTCGACGAGATCATGGCCGCCGACGGCAAGATCGAGCCGCAGGACTGGATGCCCGACGCCTACCGCAAGACGCTGGTGCGCCAGATCTCGCAGCACGCGCACTCGGAAGTCGTGGGCATGCTGCCCGAGGGCAACTGGATCAGCCGCGCGCCCAGCCTCAAGCGCAAGGCGATTCTGCTGGCCAAGGTGCAGGACGAAGCCGGCCACGGTCTCTATCTCTATAGCGCGGCCGAAACGCTCGGCGTCTCGCGCGACCAGTTGATCGACGCGCTCCATGCGGGCAAGGCCAAGTATTCGAGCATCTTCAATTACCCGACGCCCACGTGGGCGGATGTCGGCGTGATCGGCTGGCTGGTCGACGGCGCCGCGATCATGAACCAGATCCCGCTGTGCCGTTGCACGTACGGTCCGTACGCGCGCGCCATGATCCGTATCTGCAAGGAAGAATCGTTCCATCAGCGCCAGGGTTTCGACGCCCTGCTCTCGATGATGCAAGGCACCGACGCGCAGCGCGAACTCGTGCAACAGGCCGTGAACCGCTGGTGGTGGCCGGTGCTGATGATGTTCGGCCCGAGCGACGCCGATTCCGTGCACAGCAACCAGTCGGCCAAATGGGGCATCAAGCGCATCTCGAACGACGATCTGCGCCAGAAGTTCGTCGACGCCACGGTCGAGCAGGCCAAGGTCCTGGGCGTGACGCTGCCCGACGCCGATCTGAAATGGAACGAGGCGCGCGGCCACTATGACTACGGCACGATCGACTGGGAAGAATTCTGGCGCGTCGTCAACGGCGACGGCCCGTGCAATCGCGAGCGTCTGGGCACGCGCGTGAAGGCGCACAACGAAGGCGCTTGGGTGCGCGAAGCCGCGCTCGCCCATGCCGAAAAGCAGCGTCAGCGCGCTGAAAAACACGCCGCGTAACGTCAACAGACACAGGAAGGAGATAGCAAGATGAGCAAGGAATGGCCGATCTGGGAAGTGTTCGTGCGCAGCAAGCAGGGTCTCGACCACAAGCACTGCGGCAGCCTGCACGCCGCCGACGCCTCGATGGCGCTGCGCATGGCGCGCGACGTCTACACGCGCCGTCAGGAAGGCGTGAGCATCTGGGTGGTGCCGTCGTCGGCGATCACGGCCTCCGACCCGAACGAGAAGGCAGAGCTGTTCGAACCGGCCGGCGACAAGATCTATCGCCATCCGACGTTCTACACGCTGCCCGACGAAGTCAACCACATGTAATGAGCGCCACCATGACGACGCCCACGCAGGAACATCTCGCGTACGTGCTGCGCCTCGCCGATACGGCGCTGATCCTCGGTCAGCGCAACACGGAATGGTGCGGACACGGCCCGATCCTCGAAGAGGACATCGCGCTCGCCAATATGAGCCTCGACCTGATCGGCCAGGCGCGCCTGCTCTACACGCACGCCGCCACGCTCGAGCAGGCGCTCACCGGCCGCGAACGCACCGAGGACGACTACGCCTACTTCCGCGCCGAGCGCGAGTTCGCCAATTACACGCTCGCGGAGTTGCCGCACTTCGGCCCGCTCGCCGGCACGACGCATTCGGCCAACGACTACGCCGTGACGATCGTGCGCAACTTCCTGTACGCGTCGCTGATGGCGCATCTGTGGACCGCGCTGCTGCGCTCCGCCGATGGGCAACTGGCCGCGATCGCCGAGCGCTCGATCAAGGAAACGCGCTACCACGTGCACCATGCACGCGAGTGGCTGATCCGTTTCGGCGACGGCACCGATGAATCGCACCGCCGCGCCCAGGCCGCGCTCGACTGGCTCATGCCCTACACGCGCGAATTCTTCAGCACCGACGCCGTGGAAACCGCCGTGGCCGAAGCCGGCATCGCGCCGCTCACCGCGCAACTCGAAGCCGCGTGGCGCGCCGATGTGGAAGCCGCGTTCGAAGAAGCCACGCTCACCGCGCCCGCACCCGTGAAGCACGTCACGACCGGCAAGCACGGCGAGCATTCGGAACACATGGGCTTCGTGCTCGCCGAAATGCAGAGCCTCGCGCGCCAGCATCCGGGCGCGCGCTGGTAAGCGGTTCCAGGCGAAAAAAGAGGAAGTCACGATGCAAGCAATGGCAGACCACGCAGACCGCGCGCTCGAACGCGCCTGGCAGGCGCTCGAATCGGTGCCCGACCCGGAGATCCCGGTCGTGTCGATCCGCGAGCTTGGCATTTTGCGCGACGTGCGCCGCGCCGACGACGGCCAGCTCGAAGTGGTCATCACGCCCACGTATTCGGGCTGCCCGGCGATGTCGCAGATCGCCGAGGACGTCGCACACGCCCTCGACGCCGCGCAGATCGCGCCGTACCGCATCGCCACGACCCTGACGCCCGCCTGGACCACCGACTGGATCACCGAAGAAGCGCGCGAGAAGCTGCGCGCCTACGGCATCGCGCCGCCCACCGGAAACTGCGGCAGCGGCCAGGCGCCAGGCGCGAGCGAGAAGCCGATCACCTTCATGCCGAAGCTGCCCTCACCCGCCTGCCCGCGCTGCGGCTCGAAGCACACCGAGCGCCTCGCGCAATTCGGCTCGACCGCGTGCAAGGCGCTCTACCGCTGCATCGACTGCCGCGAACCCTTCGACTACTTCAAACCGTACTGATATGGCCACCCCGCAATTCCATTCGCTGCGCATCCGCGAAGTGCGTCCCGAAACCGCGGACGCAGTCTCCGTCGCGTTCGAAGTTCCGCCCGAGCTGCGCGACGCGTACCGCTTCACGCAAGGGCAGTTCGTCACGCTCAAGACCCACATCGACGGCGAGGAAACGCGCCGCTCGTACTCGATCTGCGTCGGCGTGACCGACTACGATCGCGATGGCGAGTTGCGCATCGGCATCAAGCGCGTGCGCGGCGGGCGTTTTTCGAACTTCGCCTTCGATCAGCTCGCGCCGGGCCACGAAATCGACGTCATGACGCCCGATGGCCGCTTCTTCACGCACCTGAACGCCGAGCACGGCAAGCATTACGTGGCGTTCTCGGGCGGCTCGGGCATCACGCCGGTGCTGGCGATCATCAAGACGACGCTCGAATCCGAACCGCGCAGCGCCTTCACGCTGGTCTACGGCAATCGCAGCGTGGACGCGATCATGTTCGCCGAGGAACTGGAAGACCTGAAGAACCGCTTCATGGACCGCTTCCGGCTCTACCACGTGCTCTCGGACGACCTCCAGGACGTCGAGCTGTTCAACGGCGTGCTCGATCAGGACAAATGCGCGGCCTTCATCGAATCGCTGCTGCCGGCCGAGGAAATCGACGAAGCCTTCATCTGCGGCCCCGGCCCGATGATGGACGCCGCCGAGGCCGCGCTCAAGGGCGCGGGCGTGCCGCAGCAGAAAGTGCACGTCGAGCGTTTCGGCTCGCCGCTGCCGCAGGCGGGCGTGCCGGCCGTCGAAATCACCGAAAGCACGCCGGCCGCGGATCTGGAGATCGTCATCGACGGCAAGAAGCGCAAGATGCGCCTGCCCTACGAGGGTGTGAGCCTGCTCGACGTCGGCCTGAAGGCGGGTCTCGCGCTGCCCTACGCGTGCAAGGGCGGCGTGTGCTGCACCTGTCGCGCGAAGGTGCTGGAAGGCGAAGTGAAGATGGACAAGAACTACACGCTCGAAGAGCAGGAAGTGAAGGACGGCTTCGTGCTGACCTGCCAGTGTCATCCGGTCAGCGAGCGCGTAGTGGTGAGTTTCGACGAGCGATAAATGCTGATTGGCTGTAGGGCGTGACGCCTTAAATATGCCAATCTGTTCGTGTCGCCAGTCGTGTCACGAATAGGCCTTAGAGCAACAGCACGCTTTCGGCGCTCCGGCGATCCGCTTACACTAGGGGCCGCCCGCAAGTGGTGCAGCGCAGCGCTGCATCGGTGCGGGCGGCCCCTTTTGTCTGTTGTGCGCCAAGCGCACATCTGACACTTATTCAGTCGTTCAAGGCGTTCATGGTGAACGCAACGAGTTGTCGATGACCACGATCCACCTCATCCACGGCGAGCCGGCAGCGGCCGCGCTGCGTCAGGCTCTGCAGGCCCAGCAGGCCGCATGCCGCGCAGCCGTCCAGACAGCCGCGCACGTGATGGCGCTGGCTGACGACCTGACGGTCGGACCGCTGCGCGATATCGACGAGGCGGCCAACCCGGGCACCGCGCAGCGCGCGGCGTTCTGGCAGCGCGTGGACGGCGAATGCGGCGCAGCCAACGAGCGCGACATGGCCCAGCAGACGCTGGCGCAGGACGACTGCGCAGCGCTCATGGCCCTGGAGTCCGACGACGCCAACGTGGTGATCTGGCACACGCACGACGCCGCCGACCAGCTCACGCTGCGGCGCGCCTGCTACCGGCTGCGCAATATGCCTCAGCGCCTGAACGAAGTGCGCCTCACGGCCGCCGATCTGGCCGGCACGCAGGCCGAAGCCGCCGCACGCCTGCAGGTGCGCCTGGCGGACGCCGCGCCGATCTCCGTGCTGCGCATCACGCGCCTCGCGCTCGAGTGGCAGGAAGCGAAGTTCGCTAATGGCGAAACGCGCCGCTGGCGCGACAACACCTTCACGAGCGGCACCTGGGCCGATCTGGACGCACAGATTCTCGACATCCTCGGCGAGGTGGCGCCGCCCAGCGAGTCGGGCGCGCCGTGGCTCGCCTGCGACACGCTGGGCGCGGCGCTCGTGCGCGGCGGCGCTGGCTTCACGGTCGGCGAGCCGGTCGTGCGCTGGCGTCTGCGCGAACTGGCCTCGACCGGCGAACTGCGCCTGCGCGACGACCTGTGCGCCGCGCGCGCCGGCGCGCAGGACACCCGCGCCTCGCGCCCCGTTCCGGTGCACGCCGCCGCGCATCTCTCCTTTTCCCGTTGATCTCCTGCTGAATTCCTGCTGATACAACATGGCACGCACCCGAGCGCCCGACCACGAAACCCAGCGCGACCAGATCCTCGAACTCGCCGCAGCCAAGTTCGCGCAGACAAGTTACCCGAGCACGTCGATGTCCGATCTCGCCGCGGCGAGCGGCACCTCGAAGGCGCGCCTGTACCACTACTACGAGAGCAAGGAAGCGATCCTGTTCGATCTGCTCGACCGCTACACCAAGCGGCTGATGCTGATCATCGCCGAGGTGGAAGGCGCGAGCCAGCGCCGCGGGCTGGACGAGCGCGAGTGCTTCGCCGAGCTGATCCGCGCCTTTCTCGCCGAATACGAGACCTCGCACAGCCGCCATGTGGCCCTGCTCAACGACGTGAAATACCTCGTCGATGCGCAGCGCGAGATCATCCTGAACCGCCAGCGCGACGTGGTCGCGGCCTTCACCCGCCAGCTCGCGCGCGCCTACCCGGAGCGCGTGACGGCGGAAAACCAGACTTCGCTGACGATGATGCTGTTCGGCATGATCAACTGGACCTTCACCTGGCTCAAGCCGGGCGGCCGCATGGGCTATCGCGACTTCGCCGAGCAGGTGATCGGGGTCATGGATCACGGTCTGCAGAACGCCTGAAGCGGCCTGGCTCGTCCGCGACATTTCGGGCCAGATTGATGCACCGCAACATGATGTGTAGTCACAACAGTTGCCGCGTCAAGCTATTCGATTCGGATATCCATTAAAAATCAACATGTTAGCCGCTTATATTTATTAATTAGGCGCAACACTCAAATTCGGAATCCGGGTTTTCCCTAGATCGACCCCAGGGTTTCCGCTAGAATTCGTTTTGCGGCGCATCATGCATGCGCCGTTTTTCGTATTCAGGGAGGACCCGCCATGACTCACATTTCGACCCAAGCCAACGAGCCGATCCTCGCATCCGCCCGTCCGCTCGCGTCCGGACATTCGCCGGTCATGGTGCGCGTTCTCACCTCGGCCGACCGTGAACGCCTGCTCGCGCACTTCCTCACGCTCGACAGCGACGACCGCCTGCTGCGCTTCGGCCAGGCCGCGCCCGACCACGTGATCGAAAACTACGTGCGCTCGATGGACTTCGCGCGCGACACCGTGTTCGGCGTGTTCGATCATCAGCTGCAGCTCGTGGGCGCCGGCCATCTGGCCTACTTGCCGGCGGACGGCAATGGCCGCACGGCCGAGTTCGGCGTGTCGGTGCTTGAAAGCGCGCGCGGCCAGGGCATCGGCTCGAAGCTGTTCGAGCGCGCGGCCATCCGCAGCCGCAACACGCACGTCACCACGCTGTACATGCACTGCCTGTCGCGCAACTCGACGATGATGCACATCGCCAAGAAGTCGGGCATGAAGATCGAGTACGCCTACGGCGAAGCCGATGCGTATCTTTCGCTCGAACCGGCCGACCAGAGCAGCATCATCGCGGAAATGCTTCAGGAACAAGCCGCCGTGTTCGATTACGCGCTCAAGCGCCAGGCGCGCCAGACCTCGAAGCTGATCGAAACGATGCTGCCGCAGGCCATCGCGGCGTGACTCCTGCCCGGCCGGGGTTGAAAGCGCATCAGTAAGAAAAAGCGGCTTCGGCCGCTTTTTTTACGCCTGGGGAATCGGCAGCGCCGTCGTCTCCTTGAAGGTCTGTAGCGAAAAGCTCGACTTCACGTCGATCACCGACGGATGGTGCAGCAACTGGTCCTGCACGAAGCGCGAGAAGTGCGCCATGTCCTCCACCTGAACGCGCAGCAGGAAATCCATGTCGCCCGTCATGGCGTGGCACGCCACCACTTCCGGCCAGGTCTGCACCGCCGCGCGAAAAAGCTCCGCGTGGGTCACGCCATCGCGCCCCGACGCCGTCGGCCCGCGCTTCTCCAGCCGCACGTTCACATAAGCCAATAGATCCAGGCCGAGCTTTTGCGCGTCCAGCAGCGCGACATAGGTGCGAATCACGCCGCTCTCCTCCAGCCTGCGGATGCGCCGCAGACAGGGGCTGGGTGAGAGATTCACGCGCTCGGCGATCTCCTGGTTCGAGAGCCGCCCATTTTCCTGAAGAATCGCGAGAATCCGCTTGTCGATTGCGTCGAGTTCGATGCTCGCCATTTTCTGCCGTCCATTGATTGGATCAGGGCAGTTTATAGCTCAAATAGACGCGCAAGCGATTAAGTTCGCAAGTTTTCGCCTGAATCGCACCGCTACACTGTGTCGCACGTGATCGCCATTCCATTGAGCTGATCGACATCAGGAGACAAGCATGCAGGTCCCCACCTGGGAAAATCCCGTCGGCACCGACGGCTTCGAATTCATCGAATACACCGCGCCGGACCCCAAGGCGCTCGGCAAGCTGTTTGAGCGCATGGGCTTCACCGCCGTCGCGCGCCACCGCCACAAGGACGTGACGCTCTACCGTCAGGGCGAGATCAACTTCATCGTCAACGGCGAGCCGGATTCGTTCGCCCAGCGCTTCGCGCGCCTGCACGGCCCGTCGATCTGCGCGATCGCATTCCGCGTGCAGGACGCCGCCAAAGCCTACAAGCACGCGCTCGATCTTGGCGCCTGGGGCTTCGACAACAAGACCGGCCCGATGGAGCTGAACATCCCGGCCATCAAGGGCATCGGCGATTCGCTGATCTATTTCGTCGACCGCTGGCGCGGCAAGAACGGCGCGACGCCGGGCAGCATCGGCGACATCAGCATCTATGACGTCGATTTCGTGCCGATCGAGGGCGCGGACCAGAACCCGGTCGGTCACGGCCTCACCTACATCGACCACCTGACGCACAACGTCCACCGTGGCCGCATGGCCGAATGGGCGGAGTTTTACGAGCGTCTCTTCAACTTCCGCGAGATCCGCTACTTCGACATCGAAGGCAAGGTGACGGGCGTGAAGTCGAAGGCGATGACCTCGCCCTGCGGCAAGATCCGCATTCCGATCAACGAGGAAGGCGGCGAGACGGCCGGCCAGATCCAGGAATACCTTGACGCCTATCACGGCGAGGGCATCCAGCACATCGCGCTCGGCACCAACGACATCTACGGCACGGTGGACGGCCTGCGCGCCTCGCAGATCGCGCTGCTCGACACGATCGACACGTACTACGAGCTGGTGAACCGCCGCATTCCGGGCCATATCGAGCCGCTGGACGAGTTGAAGAAGCGCAAGATCCTGATCGACGGCCTGCCTGAAGACCTGCTGCTACAGATCTTCACGGAGAACCAGATCGGCCCGATCTTCTTCGAGATCATCCAGCGCAAGGGCAATCAGGGCTTCGGCGAGGGCAACTTCAAGGCGCTGTTCGAATCGATCGAACTCGACCAGATCCGCCGCGGCGTGGTGCAGGGCAAGGCTTAAGCCAGCGGGAATCGAAGGCGATGAATGCAAAAAGGGCGAAGATCACACGATCTTCGCCCTTTTTAGTTTTTGAGCCGACGCCGCACACCTACGGCGAGGGTTCAGGTGAGTGGGATGCCGCGCGGATCAGCGCAACATCGTCGAAACCATGGATCGAACGGCTTAACGCTCGGCCTTCGGGGTCGGCAGCGGGTTCGAATCTGCCTTCGCGCACAGCGTGTACTGCGAGCACGACGTCGTTGCATTCGCCGCGCTCTGGGTGCGGGCGTTCGAATGCAGGGGCGCGCTCATGGCGAAGAACGCAGCCGAAACCGTCAGGAAGGTCTGGATATGTCGATTGTTCATCTTGTGTACTCCTTTTTTCAGACTTGCCTCTCACTGAGCTCTCTGCGGTAGCGCCCCAATATCTGGCTGGCGCCGCGCAGTTCGGTCAAGTGAGGGAGTTAGACAGGATATTCAAGAGCGGTTCCCTGTCAGTGCAACATTTACACGCTGTTACTTCACACCCCATTCAGATACATCCTTTATTGCAATGGGACTACAAGGCTGTCACGCGGCACGGCGTCGCAGTCAGAAAAAATACTGCCAACCGTCAGATTTCGCCGCTTTTGTGATGCGAAGCGGCGGGTTTGTCCGAGTGCTACTATCGAAAAAAAGACGCCAATATGGCGAGCCCGGCCAACGCATTCACAAGATGCTGCGGCCACCCGAAAGTTCTGGCGATCCCACAACGGATTGGTTGGATGGAGGAAGACAAATAATGAATGCCCCGCTCGACGCAGGTCAGCGCGCTTCGCTCGAAGCCGCACTCGCTTCCGTCACGCTCGACGATAAATACACCCTCGAACGCGGCCGCGCGTACATGAGCGGCATCCAGGCGCTGGTCCGCCTGCCGATGCTGCAACAGGAACGCGACAAGGCCGCCGGTCTGAATACCGCGGGGTTCATCTCAGGCTATCGCGGCTCGCCCCTGGGCGGTCTCGATCAGTCCCTCTGGAAGGCGAAGCAGCATCTCGCCGCCCACGGCATCGTTTTTCAGCCCGGCGTCAATGAAGACCTGGCCGCAACCGCCGTCTGGGGTTCGCAGCAGGTGAACCTGTACCCGTCGGCGAAATACGATGGCGTGTTTTCGATGTGGTACGGCAAAGGCCCCGGCGTCGATCGCTGCGGCGACGTGTTCAAGCACGGCAACTCCGCCGGCTCGTCGCGTCACGGCGGGGTGCTCGTGCTCGCCGGCGACGACCACGCCGCGAAATCATCGACGCTCGCGCACCAGTCGGAGCACATCTTCAAGGCCTGCGGCCTGCCGGTGCTGTTTCCCTCGAACGTGCAGGAATACCTGGACTTCGGCCTGCACGGCTGGGCGATGAGCCGCTATTCCGGCCTCTGGGTCGCGATGAAATGCGTGACCGACGTGGTGGAATCGTCGGCGTCGGTCGAAATCGATCCGTATCGCACGCGCATCGTGCTGCCCGAAGATTTTCTGATGCCCGAGGGCGGCCTGAACATCCGCTGGCCCGATCCGCCGCTCGTGCAGGAAGCGCGTCTGCTCGACTACAAGTGGTACGCGGCCCTCGCCTACGTGCGCGCCAACAAGCTCGACCGCATCGAGATCGATTCGCCGCAGGCGCGCTTCGGCATCATGACGGGCGGCAAGGCTTATCTGGACGTGCGCCAGGCGCTCACCGATCTGGGCCTCGACGACGAAACCTGCTCGCGCATCGGCATTCGTCTCTATAAGGTCGGCTGCGTGTGGCCGCTCGAAGCGCAAGGCGCGCACGCCTTCGCGCGCGGTCTGGAAGAAATTCTCGTGGTCGAGGAAAAGCGCCAGATCCTCGAATACGCGATCAAGGAAGAGCTGTACAACTGGCCCGACGCGCAGCGCCCGCGCGTCTACGGCAAGTTCGACGAAAAGGACGGCGCCGGCGGCGAATGGTCCGTGCCGATGGGCAACTGGCTCCTGCCCGCGCATTACGAACTCTCGCCCGCGATCATCGCCAAGGCGATCGCCACGCGTCTGGACAAGCTCGATCTGCCGTCCGACGTGCGCGCGCGCATCGCGGCGCGCATCGCCGTGATCGAAGCGAAGGAAAAGGCGCTCGCCAAGCCGCGCGTGCAGGTCGAGCGCAAGCCGTGGTTCTGCTCGGGTTGCCCGCACAACACGTCGACCAACGTGCCGGAAGGCTCGCGCGCGATGGCGGGCATCGGCTGCCACTACATGACCGTGTGGATGGACCGCAGCACCAGCACCTTCAGCCAGATGGGCGGCGAAGGCGTGGCGTGGGTCGGCCAGGCGCCGTTCACGAACGACAAGCATGTGTTCGCGAATCTCGGCGACGGCACGTACTTCCACTCGGGGCTGCTGGCGATTCGCGCGGCGATCGCTTCGAAGGCGAACATCACCTACAAGATCCTCTACAACGACGCGGTCGCGATGACGGGCGGTCAGCCCGTGGACGGC
Source organism: Paraburkholderia eburnea (assembly GCF_002917095.1). Lineage (GTDB taxonomy): Bacteria > Pseudomonadota > Gammaproteobacteria > Burkholderiales > Burkholderiaceae > Paraburkholderia > Paraburkholderia eburnea. Next base: position 37,259 of record NZ_PQGA01000032.1, on the reverse strand, counting down.
GTGCTGACGATTCCGCAGATCACCCACCAGGTCGCGTCCGAAGGCGCACAGAAGATCGTGATCGTCACCGACGATCCGGACAAGTACGACGGCGAACTTGCGGCGAAGCTCGCGCCGGGCGTAACGATCCATCACCGCGATCAGCTGGACGCGATGCAGCGCGAACTGCGCGAGATCGCCGGCACGACCATCCTGATCTACGACCAGACCTGCGCCACGGAAAAGCGCCGCCGCCGCAAGCGCGGCACCTATCCGGATCCGGCGAAGCGCGTCGTCATCAACGAGGCCGTCTGCGAAGGCTGCGGCGATTGCTCGGTGCAGTCGAACTGCCTGTCGGTCGAGCCGCTCGATACCGAATACGGCACGAAGCGTCAGATCAACCAGTCCACCTGCAACAAGGACTACTCGTGCGTGAAGGGCTTCTGCCCGAGTTTCGTGACCGTCGAAGGCGGCCAGTTGCGCAAGCCGAAGTCGAGCCGCGTCGCCGACGACGCGATGCCGCCCGTGCCGACGCCCGACGTGCCCGCCATCGCCCGCCCCTACGGCGTGCTGGTGACGGGCGTGGGCGGCACCGGCGTGGTGACGATCGGCGCGCTGCTCGGCATGGCCGCGCACCTGGAAGCCAAGGGCGTGACCGTGCTCGACGTGACCGGTCTCGCGCAAAAGGGCGGCGCGGTGATGAGCCATGTACAGATCGCCAACCGTCCCGCCGATATCCACGCCACGCGCATCGCCATGGGCGAAGCGAGTCTCGTGATCGGCTGCGACGCGATCGTGACGGCGAGCGACGATTGCGTTTCGCGTATGCAGGCGGGGCAAACGCATGTCGTGCTCAACAGCGCGGCCACGCCGACGGCGGAGTTCATCAAGAACCCGCAGTGGCAATTCCCGGGTTCCAGCACGGAAGCCGACGTGCGCGCCGCTGCGGGCGTCGATAACGTCGCGACCGTCGATGCCAATCGCTACGCGCTTGCGCTGCTGGGCGACGCGATCTACACGAATCCGTTCGTGCTCGGCTACGCGTGGCAAAAGGGCTGGCTGCCGCTCACGCATGAGTCGCTCACGCGCGCGATCGAGTTGAACGCGGTGCAGGTCGAGAAGAACCTCGCGGCGTTCGAATGGGGTCGCCGCGTCGCGCACGACCGCGCGGCCGTCGATGCGCTCGCGAAGAAGCCAGCCGGCGAGCAAAACGCCTCGGGCGCGAAGATCGTCACGCTGCATTCGCCCAAAGCGCTCGACGCGCTGATCGACAAACGCGCGCAGTATCTGGCCGCGTACCAGAACGAGGCTTATGCGCAGCGCTATCGCGCGTTTATCGACGAAGTGCGCCGCGCGGAAAGCGCGCTCGATCATGCGGATGGCCAGCAGGCACTTACCGAAGCCGTCGCGAAAAACCTGCACAAGTTGATGGCCTACAAGGACGAGTACGAAGTCGCACGTCTGTATGCCGATCCGGCGTTCGTCGAGAAGATCAAGGCCAGCTTCGAAGGCGACTGGAAGCTCAACTTCCATCTCGCGCCGCCTTCGTTCGCGAAGCACGACGACAAGGGGCATCTGCTCAAGAAGCAGTACGGCCCGCGCATGCTCACGGCGATGCGCGTGCTCGCGAAGCTCAAGTTCCTGCGCGGTACGGCGCTCGATCCGTTCGGCCGCACCGAGGAGCGCCGTCACGAACGCGCGCTGATCGGCGAGTATGAAACGCTGATGCGCGAAGTGATCGGCGGCCTGAGCGAGGCGAATCTGCCGCTTGCGCTGGAACTGGCGACGCTGCCCGACGCGATTCGCGGCTACGGCCATGTGAAGGAAAACAACCTCAACGCCACGCGCGCGAAGTGGGCGACGCTGCTCGCGAAATGGCGCTCGCCTGAGAACGGTGCGGCGCGACACGCGGCTTGATGTTTTTTTGAAGCCGTAAAAATCAAAGGGCGCTCCGTGTCGAACGGAGCGCCCTTTTCATTCCCGTCTCAATAGCTGTCGCGTCAAGCCGCGCGCCAATGATCCGGATTGCCCTTGTCGGTGTGGCGCACACGCGCGACGAGCGGATGATGGCCCATGTTCTTCGCCGCCTTGATCGCCTCTTCCTGCGTCCTGTAGTCGTTCGGCGTCACGCGTTGATGCGAAGAGAATTCAAGCGCGTAACCCTGAATGGCGCCTTCGCGCGCCTTTGGCAACGGTTCGACATAGACGTTCGGCATGAAAAATCTCCGGTTGGTTTAGCGGCAGAATTGCCATTCACGAAGTTGGCAGATTGCCGTCCAAAACAAAACCAGAGCCCGCCGCGGACGACGTGCGATTTTTCCGACTCGCAAAATACAAAAGCACCCCGAAGGGTGCTTTTGACCTGGCGCCTGATTTGCCGGGTGGCTTTCAGCTTACTTCGCCACGCTGGCATTGGCCGAAGCCACCGCCGTCATATTGATGATGCGTCGCACCGTCGCGGCCGGCGTGAGGATGTGCACCGGCTTCGATGCGCCCAGCAGGAACGGGCCGACCGTCACGCCTTCGCCGCCGATCATCTTCAGCAGGTTGTACGTGATGTTCGCCGCTTCCACGTTCGGCATGATGAGCAGGTTGGCTTCGCCCGCGAGCGTGGTGCCCGGGAACGACTGCTTGCGGATCATTTCCGACAGCGCCGCGTCGCCGTGCATTTCGCCATCGACTTCAAGCTGCGGCGCGCGTTGAGCGAGCAGCTGACGCGCGGCCTGCATGCGCTGCGAGGTGGACGAGCGCACGCTGCCGAAATTCGACGACGACAGCAGCGCGACCTTCGGCGTGATGCCGAACTTCTCGATTTCGCGCGCGGCGAGAATCGTCATGTCGGCGAGCTGTTCGGCGCTCGGCACTTCGTTCACGTAGGTGTCGCTGATGAACAGGTTGCGGCCCGGCAGCATCAGCAGGTTCATGGCCGCGTAGTTCTCGGCTTCCTTCGCCTTGCCGAACACCTGTTCCACGAACTTCAGGTGATAGTCGAAGCTGTTGAGCAGACCGCAGACCATGCCGTCGGCGTCGCCCAGATGCACGAGGATCGCGCCGATCAGCGTGTTGAACTTGCGCATCGACGCCTTCGCCACTTCCGGCGTGATGCCCTGGCGCGCGCCCAGTTCGTGATACGCCTGCCAGCTCTTCTGGAAGCGCGGATCGTCTTCCGGATCGACGATCTCGAAGTCGGTGCCCGCGCGCAGCTTCGAGCCCATCTTCTTCAGGCGCATTTCCACCACCGCCGGACGGCCGACGATGATCGGACGCGCGATCTTTTCCGTCAGCACGAATTGCGCGGCGCGCAGCACGCGTTCGTCCTCGCCTTCCGCGAACACGATGCGCGCGTTGTTGGCCTTCGCCGCCGCGAACACCGGACGCATCACCATGCCCGTGCGATAGACCGTCGCGCCCAGTTCCTCGCGGTACGCGTCCATGTCCTTGATCGGACGCGTGGCCACGCCCGAATCCATCGCCGCCTGCGCGACAGCCGGCGCGATCTTGATGATGAGGCGCGGATCGAACGGCTTCGGAATCAGGTATTCCGGGCCGAATTCGAGCGTGTGGCCTTCATAGGCCTTCGCGACTTCGTCGCCCTGGTCGGTTTCTTCGGCGAGTTCGGCAATCGCGCGCACGCACGCGAGCTTCATCTCTTCCGTGATGGTCGTCGCGCCCACGTCCAGCGCGCCACGGAAGATGAACGGGAAGCACAGCACGTTATTGACCTGGTTCGGATAGTCCGAACGGCCAGTGGCGATGATCGCGTCCGGGCGCACGCGCTTGGCTTCTTCCGGGCGGATTTCCGGCTCCGGGTTCGCGAGCGCGAGAATCAGCGGCGTCGTGCCCATGTCCACGACCATTTCCGCCTTGAGCACGCCCGCGCTCGAACAGCCGAGGAACACGTCCGCGCCCTTGATGGCGTCGGCGAGCGTGCGCGCTTCGGTGTTGGCCGCGTAGCGCTGCTTCGACGGATCGAGGTTGCCGCGGCCTTCGTAGATCACGCCCTTCGAGTCGGTGACGAGGATGTTTTCCTTCTTCGCGCCGAGCTTCACGAGCAGGTCCAGGCAGGCAATCGCCGCCGCGCCCGCGCCCGAGCACACCAGCTTGATGCTGCCCAGATCCTTGCTCACGACCTTCAGGCCGTTGAGGATGGCCGCCGAAGCGATGATCGCCGTGCCGTGCTGGTCGTCGTGGAAGACGGGAATCTTCATGCGCTCGCGCAGCTTCTGCTCGATGTAGAAGCACTCGGGCGCCTTGATGTCTTCCAGGTTGATGCCGCCGAGCGTCGGCTCCAGCATCGCGATGGCTTCGACCAGCTTGTCCGGATCGCTTTCGTCGAGTTCGATGTCGAACACGTCGATGCCCGCGAACTTCTTGAAGAGACAGCCCTTGCCCTCCATCACCGGCTTGGCCGCGAGCGGGCCGATATTGCCGAGACCCAGCACGGCCGTGCCGTTGGTCACGACGCCGACAAGGTTGCCGCGCGAGGTGTACTTCTGCGCGTCGAGCGGATCGGCGTGGATCGCTTCGCAGGCAGCCGCGACGCCCGGCGAGTACGCGAGCGAGAGGTCGAGCTGGTTCGACAGCGGCTTGGTCGGCGTGACCGAAATCTTGCCGGGCTTCGGATTCTGGTGATAAGCGAGCGCGCTTTGCTTCAGTTGTTCATCCATTTTCGGGCCTGCCAGACGTGAGAGACGAGAGAGGAATGTTTATGTTCGTAGTCCCGCAGATTTGCGCGCGTTTCAGCGAAAAACAGTTCATGGGCGAAACATCGCTGGCAAAAAAGCGGGGCGATTAGTGTACACCTCGTAATGTTCGAGACGACTTGGGTCAAAGACTGATACCGGAGATTTGTGCTGGGTGTCATTCGCCGCGCAAGCGGTGCCGCGCTCTCGCGGCGAGCGCGCAGCGCGTATGTGACACATGGACGGCGTAGGACGCTTTTATCGAATCGACGTGTGAGGATGCGTGCGGTTCGCAACACGGGCAGCGCGCGGCCGACCGGGTCGCACCGAACGCGTTTCACGCGCTTGTGGCGGTGTCGTGACGCTCGTGTTGCGTGATCGAGGCACGCGATGCGGCTTGAGTGCGCATTCGGTGCGGCGTTGCGCCGCACCGTCACATACACGGCTATCGATGAATCGGCGCTTATTCGAGCGCGGTGCCGCGCCGCTCGGGAATCAGGAACAGCGTGGCGACGATATCGAGCACGTAAATCGCGGCCAACATGCCGAGCGCCGCCGTGAACGAATAACGCGCGGCAAGCGCCCCGACCGCGAGCGGCCCGAATCCGCCCACGGCCCGCCCGATGTTGAACAGCACGTTCTGGGCGGTAGCGCGCGCGGCGGTCGGATAGAGCTCGGAAATCAGCGCGCCGTAGCCGCCGATCATGCCGTTGACGAACATGCCCATGGCCGCGCCGCCGATGAGCAGCGCGAATGGCGTGCTCAGGTGCGCGTAGACGAACACCATCACCACGGCGCCGGCCTGATAGGCAAGGAACGTGGGACGCCGGCCAAAGCGGTCTGCGGCCACTCCGAAGAGCCAGATGCCGAACGCCATGCCGGCCACCGTCGCGGCGGTCCAGAGGCCGGATTTCGTCAGCGAATAGCCGAAGGACTTCGACAGATACGCGGGCAGCCAGATCATCAGGCCGTAATAGCCGAAGTTCTGCACCGAACAGAGCACCGCCACGCCCAGACTCGCGCGCGCCGTGCGGGCGTCGGCGATCAACAGGCGCAGCGCGCGCGGCTTGTCTTGCGGCGCGGCCTGCGCCGCGCGCTCGCGATGCGCGACGAAAAGCTCCGGCTCTTCCACGCGCCGCCGCACGAAGAACGACGCCACGGCCGGCAGCAGCCCGACCGCAAACATGCCGCGCCAGCCGATCACGGGCAACAGCCAAGGCGTGAGCAATGCGGCCGCGAGCACGCCCACCTGCCAGCCAAGGCCCACGTAGGACGACGCCCGCGCACGCAGCCGCGCCGGCCAGGCCTCGGCGACCAGCGCCATGCCAATGCCGAACTCGCCGCCCAGACCGATCCCCGCGATCGTGCGGTAAATCAGCAGATCGGTGTAGCCGCGCGCGAGCGCGCACATGCCCGTGAAGACCGCGAACAGCAGGATCGTCCAGGTGAGCACGCGCACGCGCCCGAAGCGGTCGGACAGCAAGCCGAACACGATGCCGCCCACCACGGCCCCCACCAGCGTCCAGGTGACGAGCGCGCCGGACTGCGCGCCCGTAAGGTGCAGATCCGCGCCGATGGCGGGCAGCATGAAACCGAGCATCAGCAGATCGAAGCCGTCCATCGCATACCCGAGCACGGAGGCGACGAGCGCGCGCACGGCGTGGCCGCGCGGTGCGCCGCCGCTGTCGGTGTGCGCGATCGCGGCGGGCGCGAAAGCGGTGTCGGCGGGCGCATCATCGGGCGGCGAAGGGGTAGGCGAAGGGGTGGGCAAAGCGGGAGACATGGCGAAGATCCTGTGCTGGGGCGCTAGCCCGACGAAAACCGGCGTGAGTTTACTGGCGCGCCAGCGCCGTCACAACCGCCCGCGCCGGACGCGGGCCGCACGATCGCGCCCTACAAAGCGCCGTCGCATTTCCGGCGCCTCGTGTCGGCCTCTGTCAGCGCGACTCGTCGGCAGCCGTCAAGTCGGGTAAAATACCGGCCTACGCGCGCAAGAGAAGCCGTCCGGACCGAGCGGGTCGCCTGAAGCCAAACCTCAGACGATCGACGCCCTCCAGACCGCGCATCGCGGGTTCCGATGCACCCCATCCGGACTCGCCGTGCCAGCGCCACCGGGCCCAGCGCCCACCCTCCTGAGCACTCATATCCAAGGATCCGCCCATGACAGGCAACGATCGCCAGACGATCTCGGACGCAACCGCGAAAATGCTGCTCGAAGTGCAGGCTGTGCACTTCAACGCGGAAAAGCCCTTTATCTTCACTTCCGGCTGGGCGAGCCCGGTCTATATCGACTGCCGCAAGCTGATCTCGTACCCGCGCGTGCGCCGTGGCCTGATGGAAATGGCCGAAGCGACGATCCTGCGCGACGTCGGCTATGAGCAGATCGACGCCGTCGCCGGTGGCGAAACCGCGGGCATCCCGTTCGCCGCATGGCTGTCGGACCGCCTGATGGTGCCGATGCAGTACGTGCGCAAGAAGCCGAAGGGCTTTGGCCGCAACGCGCAGATCGAAGGTCTGCTCACCGAAGGCCAGCGCGTCCTGCTCGTCGAAGACCTGACCACGGACAGCCGCAGCAAGATCAACTTCATCAACGCGCTGCGTACCGCGGGCGCGCAGGTGAACCACTGCTTCGTGCTGTTCCACTACAACATCTTCAAGGAAAGCGTCTCGGTCCTGAAGGACATCGACGTGGATCTGCACGCGCTCGCTACGTGGTGGGACGTGCTGCGCGTCGCCAAGGAATCGGGCTACTTCGAAACGAAGACGCTCGACGAAGTCGAGAAATTCCTGCACGCACCGGCCGAATGGTCGGCAGCGCACGGCGGCGCAACGTCGGCACCGCAGTAAGCACACACCAGGCAAGCACTGGGCGCGGCGGGCGGCTGACATGCCGTTCGCCGTCGCAGCAAAAAGGCCATCCGCTTTATCGGCGGATGGCTTTTTTTCTGCTTTCGTCCTTGCGCGCTTGTGCCCCCAGGCTCAAGGAGTCACTTCGCTCCCCAGCCCCTCGTCCGGCGCATGCGACGAGAGATTGAGCAGACCGTTGCTCTGCGCGTACTGGAACAATTCCGAATCGCGGTCGAGCCCGAGCTTGCGCATGGCCGTGTTCTTCTGCGTGCTGATGGTCTTGATGCTGCGGTTGAGTTTCTCGGATATTTCCTTGATCGTCATGCCCGACACGAACAGCCGCACCACTTCGAGTTCGCGCTTCGAGAGAATCACTTCGTCCATCTTGCCGCCACTGTTGATGCGCAGCGATTCCAGCGCAATCCTCACCTGCGGGCTCATGTATTCGAGATTGCGGCTCACGTGCTGCACGGCGAGGCCGATGTGGCTCAGGTCGTCGGACTTGTGCACCACGGCGATCACGCCCAGTTCCCCGAGCCGTTTCAGCAGCGCGGCATTTTCAAGCATCGTCAGGACGACGATGGGAACTTCGGGAAAGTTGCGGCGCAGATAGCCGATCAGCGGCAATCCATCGCCGTACTGACCACCTGGCATGGCGAGGTCGGTCACGAGCACGTCGCACGGCGTCGTCTGTAATGCCTTGATCAATTCGGTGGACTGACGAGCCCTGGCAATCACCTGAATGCCCGGAAACTTCAGGAGCGCATGCTCCGCGCCGAACAAGATCACCGGATGATCGTCCGCGACTACGACCCTGATTGGCTGCTGCTGCATTGCCCCTCCGTGGAGACAGTCCTGCTCGTCGTTATTGATGACTTCGATTGCCCGGTGTGTCCCCGGAACCCCGTTTCCGTATACTGAGGAAAGCTCGCGACTATAGCTGATTTCCTTGCGCAGACCGTCGGTGCTGGCTCAGAACTTATCCACTTAACACCGTTATATTGAACGATAGTCGATCTGGGACACAATTCGATCTGAGCCGTCAGAAATGTGTCAGGCAGAATTAACAAACATAGAGGAGAACTAGCCGATGCTGCCTGCCGACACCCAGTTGTATCGTACAGCGCACGCAGGCTCACGTTCTACGGTCAAGACCCGCAGAGGTATGCGCATCGTTGCTGCCGTTCTGCTCGGCGCCGCGTTCACATCGGCCGGCGCGCAGGACGGCTTTGTCGTCAGCAGCACGAATTTTCGGGACGGTGCCCAGGTCGCTGCGGGGCAGGTATTCAATAGGGATAACTGCACTGGCGCCAATCGCTCCCCGCAGTTGACCTGGCGCAATGCGCCTGCCGGCACACGCAGCTATGCCGTGACGATCTTCGATCCCGACGCGTCGAACCGCGGTTGGTGGCACTGGGCCGTCGCGAACATCCCCGCACGCGTACACACGCTGGCTGAGAATGCCAGCGCGTCGGGCGCGCTCGGCAAACTCGGCGCCATCGAGGCACGCAACGACTTCGGTGACGAAGGTTATGGCGGCCCGTGTCCTCCGCCGGGCAAGCCGCATCGCTACATCGTCACCGTTCATGCGCTCAAGGTGGATAAACTCGCGCTGCCTGCCGGGCGCCCCGCCACGATGTTCGAGCACGAAATCGCGGACGCTACGCTCAGCAGTGCGAAGCTCACCGTGACCTACGGCCGCTGACGCCGTGCGATAAGGCACGTTTGCAATCAAGATACACGCGGCACCGCCTTCATCTGGCACCGAAACACTGTCCCACCGCCCTACACGCAACGTCGTTTAATCTCGGGCGCTGTCAGAAAAAATACCGGCAAGAGCAGCTACCATGTGACGGCGTAGCACGCACGCCGCCGCGCGTCCGTCTTGCCGGACCATCCAACCTTTAGCTGGAGCGCTCCATGTCCCGAATCGTCATTGCGTATCACAGTGGCTATGGCCACACGAAGAAGCTCGCCGAAGCCGTGTTCGCCGGTCTGCAGGACGCGGGCGCTCAGGCGACGCTGCTCGCCGTCGCCGACATCGACGACGCGGGCTGGGCCGAGCTCGACGCCGCCGACGCCATCGTGTTCGGCGCGCCGACCTACATGGGCGGCCCGGCCGCCGAGTTCAAGAAGTTCGCGGACGCCAGTTCCAAAGCCTGGTTCACGCAGAAGTGGAAGGACAAGATCGCGGCCGGCTTCACCAATTCGGCGACGATGAACGGCGACAAGTTCTCGACGATCCAGTATTTCGTCACGCTCTCGATGCAGCACAGCATGATCTGGACGGGCACCGGCATGATGCCGTCGAACACCAAGGCCGCCACGCGCAACGACCTGAACTTCGTCGGCGGCTTCACGGGCCTGCTCGCGCAATCGCCGGCCGACGCCACGCCGGAAGAAGCGCCGCCGCCCGGCGACCTCGATACCGCGAAGGCATTCGGCGCGCGCGTGGCGGCCGTCACGGCCCGCTGGCTGGCCGGGCGCGCGGCGTCGGCGTGATTGCCGGCCGGGGGCTTCGCGCCCCCATACCGGTTTGAGCGTGTCAGGTCTTATCCGTACGGGTAACGCCTGATTTTTTTCCCGCACGCGCCGCGCACTGGACGGCAGACGGTCTTAAAATACCGTTCCCGCGCCGTATCGGTGATCGCCGCACAATGTTGGGCTGTGCGGCGGGCGGCGCCCGCAATCCCCCGCGTTTCAGAGGAAACGAGATGAGCACGAAAGTTTTTGTCGACGGACAGGAAGGCACGACCGGCCTGAAGATTTTCGAATACCTGTCGCAGCGCGCCGACGTCGAGATCCTGCGGATCGACGAGGCGAAGCGCAAGGACGTCGAGGAACGCCGTCGTCTCATCAACGCATCGGACGTCACTTTCCTGTGCCTGCCCGACGTCGCCTCGCGCGAATCGGCTTCGCTCGTCGACAACGGCCGCACGGTGCTGATCGACGCGAGCACGGCGTTCCGCACCCACGCCGACTGGGCCTACGGCCTGCCGGAACTGACCCGCGCGCAGCGCGAGAAGGTGCGCAACGCGAAGCGCATCGCCGTGCCGGGCTGCCACGCATCCGCATTCGTGCTGGCCATGCGCCCGCTCGTCGAAGCCGGCCTCGTCGCGCCCGAATTCGCGGCGCACAGCTACTCGCTGACCGGCTACAGCGGCGGCGGCAAGTCGATGATCGCGGAGTACGAAGCCGGCGGCAACGCCAGGCTCATGAGCCCGCGCCCCTACGCGCTCGGCCTCAAGCACAAGCATCTGCCGGAAATGGCCTTCCACGGCGGCCTCAAGGACGCGCCCCTGTTCACGCCGATCGTCGGCCCGTTCTACAAGGGTCTCGCGGTCACGACCTATTACACGCCGTCGCAGCTCGCGCGCAGCGCGAAGCCTGAAGACGTGGTGGCGCTGTTCGCCGAATACTACGCGGGCGAGAAGTTCGTGCGCGTGATGCCGTTCAACGCCGAGGCCAACCTCGACAACAACGCGTTTGACGTGCAGGCCAACAACGACACCAACCGCGTCGACCTTTTCGTGTTCGGTAACGACGAGCAGTTCGTGACCGTGGCGCGCCTCGACAACCTGGGCAAGGGCGCTTCGGGCGCGGCGGTCCAGTGCATGAACCTGGCGATTGGCGCGGCGGAAGATACCGGCCTGAAGGGCTAAATCGGGACACAGCCGCCGACACGGCCGTTTTCACGGAAACAAAAAACGCCCGGCGCTTGCAGTGCCGGGCGTTTTCGTTTGCGCGTCGTCCCGATGCGGGATGCGAAACGTACAGACGAAAAAAAGCCCGCCAATGTTAGGCGGGCTGAATCCATATCAGAGGAGACATGGAGGAGACAGGAACGAGTATAGCGAACTACTTGGTGCGTCGCAACATGTAAAGTAGTATGCACCCTTGATGTTGCATTAAAGCAACACAATTGCGATCAGGATTACCCGCATGGTCCCCGGCGAGGCAGACGCGCTCCATCAAGCGACCATCGAAAGAATGAAGGTCAGCTGATCGAGTCCCACCGGCCTCACCAGATGCACATCGAAGCCAGCGGCCAGCGCAGCGTCGCGGTGCTGCGATTCGCCCCACCCGCCCAGAGCGATCAGAAGCGGCATGTGTGCGCCGCAGGCCACGCGCAGCCGCTGCGCCAACTCGCCGAAGTCCCCGTCCGGTGCGAGCGAAAGCCCGACGACCAGCACGTCCGGCACGAAACGCGTCGCGGTTTCGGCCGCGTCGTCGAGGGTTGCCGCGATGGCGGTGGCGTATTGCAGGTCGGCCAGCAAGGTGCTGAGCCCGGCCAGCGATTTCTCGTCGTCATCGGCGATCAGGATGCGCATGTCCATTCGCCGTCTCCCATGCTGCTGATTCGTGATTGATGCCGCGCACCGGTTGCGCGGCCCCGTGTCCAGATTGTCCACGCTCGCGATGCCGGCCTGCGAGCGTCAGCGCGCAGTTGCATGAAAGATTTGACCGGAACAAGCTCCCAGAAGTCCCGCGTTCGCGCCCCGCTTCGGCTAACAGCGCCGCTCAGCCGCGGCCCGCGCGGCGCGCCGCCACCTTGCCGAGCACGGCGAAATCGCGTTCGCCATCGCCATGCGCCACGGCTTCGATCAGGCTGTCGCGCACCACGCTGCCGACGGGCAGCGGCGTCGATACGGCTTCGGCGGCGGCCAGCGCGAGCCGCACGTCCTTCAGGCCCAGCCGCGCCTTGAACAGCGCGGGCTCGTAGCGCCCTTCCGCGATCATGCCGCCATAGCCCGCATATACCGGGCCAGGAAAGATCCCGCTCGTGATGACGTCGAGAAAATCGCGCATCGCCACGCCATGGCCGCCGAGCAGCGCCGACGCCTCGCCGAGCGTCTCCACCGCCGACGCCAGCATGAAATTGGCCGCGAGCTTCATCACATTGGCCTGCTGCGGCAGTGCGCCGATACGCCAGGTCTTCTGGCCAATGGCGTCGAGCAACGGCTGCACGCGGTCGATTGCCTCAGCCGCGCCCGCCGCGACGATCGTGAGCTTCGCCGCCGCCGCCACGTCGGGCCGCCCGAGCACCGGCGCGGCGACGTAGTGCAGGCCGCGTTCGGCATGTTCGCGGGCGAGCGTTTCGGCCAACGCCACCGAAATCGTCGCCATGTTCACGTGCACGAGACCGCGCGGCGCATGTTCGAGCAACGTGGCGTCGATCACCTCGCGCAGCGCCGTATCGTCGGCGAGCATCGACAGCACGGCATCGCCCGAAAAGGCTTCGGCGGGCGTGGCGACCACGCGCGCGCCTGCGTCAACTAGCGCATGTGCCTTCTCCGGCGTGCGGTTCCAGACGCGCACGGTATGCCCCGCCTTCAGCAGATTGGCGACCATCGCGCCGCCCATTTCGCCCAGGCCGATAAAACCGATATCCATCTCATGCTCCATGAAGTTAGACCTGCGAGTAAAGCACAGCGACGCGACATCTGCAGCGGCGCGACGGATCCCGCGCGGTGCGATACTGGCTGAATGGTCAACGCCGTCACCGCCACTTTCCGCTTTTACGAGGAACTGAACGACTTTCTCGCCCGGCCGCTGCGCCGGCGTGCGTTCAGTTGCCCGTGCGCGGCCAATGCGACGGCCAAGCACATGATCGAAGCGCTGGGCGTGCCGCACACCGAAGTCGAATTGATCCTCGTGAACGGCGAATCGGTGGGTTTCGAGCATCCGCTCGCGGATGGCGACCGCGTCGCCGTCTATCCGAAGTTCGAGGCGCTCGACATCCGGCCCCTGTTGCGCGTGCGCGCAAGCCCGCTGCGCGAGTTGCGCTTCATCGCCGATGCGCATCTGGGCGGCCTCGCGCAGTTGCTGCGGCTTGCGGGCTTCGACACGCTCTACGACAACCATTTCGCCGACGAAGCCATCGAAGCGCTCGCCGGCGCGGAGCAGCGCGTCGTCCTCACGCGCGACCGCGAACTGCTCAAGCGGCGCACCATCACGCACGGCTGCTACGTGCGCGCGCTCAAGCCGCGCGCCCAGCTCGACGAGTTGTTCGAGCGGCTCGATCTGGCCGCGAGCGTGCGGCCGTTTCGCCTTTGCCTCACCTGCAACGCGCCGCTGCGGCGCATCGCGCGCGCCGAGGTGCAAGCGCGCGTGCCCGAAGGCGTATTCGAGCGGCACACGCGTTTTGTTACCTGTGACATCTGCGCACGCGTCTTCTGGGAAGGCTCGCACTGGCGCCGCATGCGTTCGTTGCTCGACACGCTGGTCGAGCGGCCCACTGCGCAGCCCAGTGAGCAGACCACCGAGCCGTCGAGCCAGAACGGCGGCGCGACGCCCTGACCCCATACACAAGCGATGGACGCGCGCAGGGGTTTGCGTACAATGCGCCACTGCCCAACACCGGAGCCGTATCCATGGCCATGAAAAAGTTCGACCTTGAGAAAAACAAGGCCCTGAAGCTGATGCAATCGACCCACAAAGCCGGTCCTGAGCGCTTCGGCAAAGATTCGACGCCCGCAACGCTCGACCGCCGCGAGCAGCGCAAGCTCGATCAGGCCGCGGGCCTCGTGCCGTTCGCGTGCAAGCTCAACGCCGATCTCGTCGCGCAACTCAAGACGCGCGCGGAACAGCACCCGGAAGGCCTGACCGGCCTCCTGACCGAGCTGCTGCAGGCGGGACTCGCGAAAGACGCGTCCTGACGCGGGCTTCCACAAAGAAAAAAGCCAGAGCGAATCGCTTCGCTCTGGCTTTTTTCTTTGCGCCGGCCTGGACTGAGAATCAGGCCGGATCGCAGGGACGCTTTAGTTCTGCGTGCCCTTGTCGTTCGTGCCGGCTGCCGATGCGGCGTCCGAAACGGCCGCACGCTTGCCGTGGTGCTTGAGCTTCTTGTGCGACTTCTTGGCCTTGGCCGGTGCGCTGGCTGCCGGAGCAGTAGCGGCGGCGCCCGATGCATCCTGAGCCATAGCCTGAACCGAAATCAGTGCGACGGATGCTGCGATAAGCGAGGCGAGAATCTTGTTCATCTGTTGTTCCCCAAACCTGACAAATACGACCGGCACGTTGTAAATTGAATTTGCATGAAACGACGAAAAGGTCCGCTGGCCGATCTGGGCGGCCGTTTCGCGCGAAGCAGTATTACGCAGCGTCAGCGCTTTGTCATCCGCATTCGGGCTGGTGTATTTTCTGGGAGACAACCGCCTTTCAATTCGGATACGATCGGGTTCCGGCTGAAATTCCGCACGTTTTTTCGCCTCGCTGATTCCGTTTGATTGCCTGCATTTCACGCGAACGGCAGGTCGATCGCGCAATCGCGCATTACCCCGATTCTCTTCGTTATTCCGGTCCGAATTCCTTTGAAACCGACTTCCCGCCAACACCTGCGCGCCAACCTGCTGATGCTGCTGGCCGCCATGATCTGGGGTTCCGCCTTCGTCGCCCAGCGGCTGAGTCTCGACGCCATCGGCCCATTCCTTTTCACCGGCCTGCGCTTCCTGCTGGGCGCGGCCGTTGTCTCGGCATTCGTGTTTGCGACGCGGCGAGCGTCGCGCGGCGCGGCAAAAGACGCGGCCCCGCACGGCTTCGACGCAGCCCTGATACGCGACGGCGTGGTGCTCGGCCTCGTGCTGGCCGTGGCGATCTCGCTCCAGCAGATCGGCCTGCGTTACACGAAGATCGCCAACGCGGGCTTCATCAGCTCGCTCTACGTGGTGATCGTGCCGATGCTCGGCGTGCTGCTGCGCCACCGCACGGGGCCCGGCACGTGGATCGGCGCGGCGCTGGCCGCCGCGGGCCTTTATCTGCTGAGCATCAACGAGCACTTTTCGATCATGTACGGCGACTGGTATCAGCTCGGCTGCGCGATCGTGATCTCAATCCAGGTGATGCTCGTCGGGCACTACGCGCCGCGCCATGACCCGCTCGCGCTGTCGATCGTGCAGTTCATCGCCTGCGGCGCGGCCTGCCTCGCCGTCGTGATCGGCTTCGAACCGCTGCGTCTCGCCGACATCGCGCGCGCCGCGCCCGCCATCGTCTATGGCGGCGCGATGTCGGTGGGCGTCGGCTATACGATCCAGGTGGTCGCGCAGCGCGACGCGGCGCCCGCGCACGCCGCCGTCATCTTCAGCATGGAAGGCGTGTTCGCCGCGATCGCCGGCTGGGCGGCACTGGGCGAGACGCTTTCCACGCGTGCGCTCGTGGGCTGCGCGCTGATGCTCGCCGGTCTGCTCGCCTGCCAGTTGCTGCCCGCCTCGCGCAGCCGCGACGATGCACAAGCCGACGCGCAAACTATTACGGCAAACCAATCGGCTGAATCGGCCTGATTTTGTCTGTTAAAAGCGCCTATTCGACGCATTAATAAACCAGAAACGAACGAACAGGCGCCCGATTCCACAAAGGTCATTTTCCCGGTATGCAACAATCCCATCAATCCCATGAGAGCGGTGTTATGGGATTGCTGACTTCCTGACAGACTTTCGTAACTACTCGTAAAATTTCGGCAGATAAAGTTTTTCTACGAGTAAGTAATGCGTTGGGTCGTTCTGATTCTTTTTCTACTGTCTGCCGCCTATACCCATCTGCGCGGCAGAGCCCGCCACGGCAGTTTCTTTCGCCAGCTTGGCGACCATTCGACCTTCATGGCGCCGCTGAACGGCTTTGCCTATTTCTTCTCGAAGGTGCCGAATACACCTTACATAGAGACGAAGCATTTTCCCGAACTGGCACTGCTTAAATCCGAATGGCGGGTCTTTCGCGAAGAAGCGCTCGCACTCCAGGAAGCAAGCCGCATTCAGGCATCGAATACTTATAACGATATTGGCTTTAATTCGTTCTTCCGTACCGGCTGGAAGCGTTTTTATCTGAAGTGGTACGACAATCCGCATCCGTCTGCGGCGGCGCTGTGTCCGCGCACAATTGAAATCCTCCAGCGCATTCCGTCGGTCAAAGCGGCGATGTTCGCCATGCTGCCCGCGAATGGCTCGCTTAATCCGCATCGCGATCCGTTCGCGGGTTCGCTGCGCTATCACCTCGGCCTGATCACGCCGAACGACGACCGTTGCGCGATCGTCGTCGACGAGATTCCGTATTCGTGGCGCGACGGCGAGGACGTCGTCTTCGACGAGACCTATCTGCATCACGCGGCAAACCGGACACAGCAGGACCGCATCATCCTGTTCTGCGACATCGAGCGACCGATGAAATACCGCTGGGCGCAATGGATCATGAGCAAGGTGGGCGACTTCCTGATGCGCACCGCGGCCTCGCCGAACGAGATCGGCGACCGCACCGGCGGACTGAACCGCGCGTTCCGCTATGTGTATTCGGTGCGCCTTGCGGGCAAACGGCTCAAAGCATGGAACCGCACCGTGTACTACATCGCGAAGTGGGTGTTGTTCGGCGGCATCGCGCTCGCGATCTTCTGGCGGTGGTGAGCGCGGCGAACTTCGTAGGGATCTGGAAAAGCGTCGCCTCTGAGCGGCGCTTTTTTTCGCCGCGCCATGCCGACTTATCCACGGCAACCTCTGAATAAGCTGGGGAATACCCCAGGGACGATCTGTGGATCAGTTCTTGATAACTACGGATGCCTGGCTAAAGAGCAAAAAGTTATCCTCGAAGCCCCGTTTGGATACAGAAATTGTCCGCATGGCTGTGCGGATCGCATCGGATTGAAATCAATGAGAAATACCGTGTTATCCACAGGATGTGCCAGGGCTTGTTAACTATTACTACGTTTACATATGAATATTCGTAAACCCAAATGGTGAACGCGTATCGCCTGCTGCTGTTTTGACTATTCAGCGCGCTCACGCGCGAAAACAGAATCGACGAAACGCGGCAGGCCCAGCAACGCCCGTCGCACTATCGAACGGCGGACCTCCACACGCCGTCCCGTAAAAAGCACGGTCTCACTTGCCGAGCACACCCCATCGCGATCCCGGCACGCCCATGCAAAACAATGCGCGATGGGCGAGCCGCTCCCCTCCTCAGCCTCGAACCATCCAATGCTCGCCAGCGTCACGGTAGCCTGCCCTGTGCGCTGGTCGAGCAGCGCTTCGGCCAACGCACGCGCAAGCGATTCGCTCACGCCTTCATCGGCCTGAAGCGCCACGGACGCGCCCGGCAAACCGGTCAACGCACGAGGCGTATGCGCGACGATGCCGGCATCGAGGATCGCAGCCCCACCCGGCAAGTCCGCGAGCGCGGCGGTGATCGCACCGGCGCTACAGGTTTCGATGCTCGCGAGCACAAGCTCACGCGACTTCAGATAGCCGGCGATCTGTCGGGAAATATTCATGGGCGCGGGACGTAAAAAAGGCGTGCGACGATCAGGCCGGCACGCCATGAAGACGATGCGAACACGGCGCAATCAGCCGCCGTTCATCATCCGTTCGATCGAAGGTTCGAGCTTGCGCAAGCCGATTGTCGCGGGTTCCTGCTCGACCACGCCGAAAAACTCCGTGCGGCTCGGCGCCGGATCGACCAGCATGTTGCGCGCGAAGCGACCATAGCGCGAAGGCGGCAGCAGGCGCTCGGGCGGAATGACCTCGAACGACGTGCCGATGGCGATAAAAATATCGTCTTCACGCATGGCCTGCTGGATGCGCCAAAGCGTCTCGTATTCGGGCGCGGCTTCGTTGAAGAACACGACGCCGGGCTTCACGCTCTCGACCTGCCCGCACGACGGACACGCGGCGTTGGCATCCAGCCCGGCGCCGCCCGCCGGGAAACGGTACTCGCAGTCGGTGCAAAGCAGCGAAATCATGTCGCCGTGCAGATGCGTCACCTGGCGTGCGCCCGCCTGCTCCAGCAGCCCATCGATGTTCTGGGTGACGAGATGCACGCGCCCGGTGCCCCAGGTGTTCTGCCAGTGGGCGAGCAGGCGATGCGCGTCGTTGGGTTGCGCGCCCGAGGATTCGGCAATGCGCTGGTTGTAGAAGCGGAACACGGCGGGCCGGTTGCGGCGCCACGTGTGGTAATTGCAGACCTCGTCGATGCTGGTGTGCGTCCAGATGCCGTCGCCGGTGCGAAACGTCGAGATGCCGCTTTCCGCTGAAAGCCCGGCGCCCGAGAACACGTAGAGGCGCGGCAACGGTTGTGAGGATGGTTGCTGTTGTTCGGTTAGTTGCATAAATGGCGCCTTGGATGCTGAATCAAGTCCTGGATTCGATCCGCGCCATTATGACGCCGCGATTTGCGCTTGCGGCGATGGCAACGATCGCCGCAAGCACGATCATGATTAGACGGCAGTGCCGTTCCCGATGCCCGCCAGCGGCACCGAGAGGCCCTTGGGCAGGCTGTTGACCTGGATCTGTGGCCAGGGCTAGCCAGAGATCACCATCGGGCGGCGCAGCGCGTCATCAGGCTCAGCGCGCAAAGGGCATCGGACAAGAAAAAGGCGCCGGATTTTCATCCGGCGCCTTGCGTTGCTGCACTGCTCTTGCGCAATCAATCTTCGAGCGATTTCACTCGACAGTGACGGACTTCGCCAGATTGCGCGGCTTGTCCACGTCCGTGCCGCGCGCGCTCGCCGTGTGATACGCAAGCAGTTGCAGCGGTACCACGTGCAGGATCGGCGACAGCAGGCCGTAGTGCTCCGGCATACGGATCACATGGATGCCCTCTTCGCTCGTGATGTGCGTATCCGCGTCGGCGAACACATAAAGCTGGCCGCCGCGCGCGCGCACTTCCTGCATGTTCGACTTGAGCTTTTCGAGCAGCGCGTCGTTCGGCGCGACCGTCACCACCGGCATCGCTTCCGTCACCAGCGCGAGCGGGCCGTGCTTGAGTTCGCCCGCCGGATACGCTTCCGCGTGGATGTACGAGATTTCCTTGAGCTTGAGCGCGCCTTCCAGCGCGATCGGGTAATGCAGCCCGCGGCCGAGGAACAGCGCGTTTTCCTTGCGCGCGAATTCTTCCGACCACGCGATGATCTGCGGCTCCAGCGCCAGCACGCCGTTGAGCGCCGCCGGCAGGTGGCGCAGCAGCTTCAGATACCCGGCTTCCTGCTCTGCATTCACATGGCCGCGCAGCTTGCCGAGCGTCACCGCGAGGATGAACAGGCCCACCAGCTGCGTGGTGAACGCCTTGGTCGACGCGACGCCGATTTCGCGGCCCGCGTGCGTGAGGAAGGTGAATTCGGTAAGGCGCACCATCGCGCTCGTCGCCACGTTGCACACGGCCAGCGTGTGTTCCATGCCGAGCGACTGCGCGTGCTTGAGCGCCGCGAGCGTGTCCGCCGTCTCGCCCGACTGAGAGATCGTCACGACCAGCGAGCGCGGGTTCGGCACCGATTCGCGGTAGCGGTATTCGCTGGCGATTTCCACATCCGTGCGGATCTTCGCGACCGTTTCGAGCCAGTACTTCGCCGTGAGGCCCGCGTAGTAGCTTGTGCCGCAGGCGAGGATCAGGATGCTGTCGATGCCCTCGAAGACTTCGGCGGCGTTCTCGCCGAACAGCACCGGATCGAACGCTTCGTCCAGCGCCGGAATCGTGTCCGAAATCGCGCGCGGCTGCTCGAAGATTTCCTTCTGCATGTAGTGGCGATACGGGCCGAGATCGACCGTGTCGCCGTATCCGCCGTATGCCTGCACGTCGCGCGATTCGCGCGTGACGAGGTTGCCCGCGCGATCGGCGATGCGCACGCCTTCGAGCGAGATTTCGCAGACGTCGCCTTCTTCCAGGTAGCTGACGCGGTTCGCGCTGCCCGCGATCGCGAGCGCGTCCGAGGCGATGAAATACTCGCCTTCGCCATAGCCGACCACGAGCGGCGAGCCCGCGCGCGCGCCGACCACGACATGCGGCTGGTCCTTGTGCACCACGCCGATGGCATACGCGCCCGCCAGTTGCAGCACGGCTTCGCGCACGGCGGCGAACAGGTCGCCCTTGTAGAGGCTGTGGATCAGGTGGGCGATGACTTCGGTGTCGGTCTGCGAGACGAACTCGTAGCCCTTCGCGCGCAGCATTTCGCGCAGCGCTTCGTAGTTCTCGATGATGCCGTTGTGCACGATCGCCAGGGCGTCGCGCGAGAAGATCGGGTGCGCGTTGTTGACGGTGGGCGCGCCGTGCGTGGCCCAGCGCGTGTGCGCGATGCCGGTCACGCCTTCGAAATGCGCCGTGCGCACCTGCTCGTCGAGTTCGGCCACGCGCGAGACGCTGCGCACGCGCTGCGGGCCGGCCGCCGTGACGGTGGCCACGCCGCACGAGTCGTAGCCGCGGTATTCGAGCCGCCGCAGCCCTTCGATGAGAACGGGAACGATATTACGTTGCGCTACTGCGCCGACGATGCCGCACATGGAGTTCGATCCTTTGCAATGAGAGGCGGGGCGGCGTGCGCGATGCGCTTTTGACGCCTCAAACGCGCGCCGCCCGAATGTTCCTGCTGGTCCTGCCGTTCAGCTTTTCTTTTTCACCGGCCGAACGTAGCCGGTTTTTTCGATCTGGGTCTTTTCGTTGAGGACGAGCGCACCTTCGGCGACGTCCTTCCAGACGGTGGTGCCCGCCGCGATGGTCACGCCGCGGCCCACGCGCACCGGCGCGACCAGTTGCGTGTCCGAGCCGACGAACACCTGATCCTCGATCACGGTGCGATGCTTGTTCGCGCCGTCGTAATTGCAGGTGATGGTGCCCGCGCCGATATTCACGCCCGCGCCGATATCGGCGTCACCGACATAGCTCAGGTGATTCGCCTTCGAACCGAGACCGATATTGGCGTTCTTCACTTCGACGAAATTGCCCACGTGGACTTCGTCGGCGAGCTGCGCGCCGGGGCGCAGCCGCGCGTAGGGGCCGAGCACCGCGTTCGCGCCCACCTTCGCGCTTTCGATGTGCGTGTACGCGTCCACGCGCGTGCCCGCGCCAATCACCGCGTCGCGGATCACGCAGTTCGGGCCGATGCGCACGTTGTCGCCCAGCGTGACGCGGCCTTCGAACACGCAGTTCACGTCGATGAACACGTCGCGCCCGCAGCTGATCGAGCCGCGCAGGTCGAAGCGCGACGGATCGGCGAGCGTGACGCCCGCGACGAGCAGCGCGTCGGCGGCGTTGCGCTGATAGACGCGCTCCAGTTCCGCGAGCTGCTGCTTGCTGTTCACGCCGAGCGTTTCCCATTCCTCGTCGGGCTGCGCCGTGACGACCGGATGACCGGACGCGATGGCAGCTTCCACGACATCGGTGAGGTAATACTCGCCCTGGGCGTTGTCGTTGCGCAGCGCCGCGAGCCAGCCCGCGAGCGGCGCGGTGGGCGTGACGACGATGCCGGTGTTGATCTCCTCGATCAGGCGCTCGTCGTCGCTGGCGTCTTTCTGCTCGACGATGCGCACGACCGAGCCGGTCGCGCCGCGCACGATGCGCCCGTACCCCGTGGGGTTGTCGAGCGTCACCGTGAGGATGCCGTAGGCGTTCGCGCCGGCGGCGTCGGTCAGGCGCCTGAGCGTGGACGCGCGCGTGAGCGGCACGTCGCCGTAGAGCACGAGCGTGGGCACGGACGGGTCGAGCAGCGGCAGCGCCTGCGCCAGCGCATGGCCGGTGCCGAGCTGCTGTTCCTGCACGGCGAATTGCACATCGGGCGCGCTAACCGCCTCGCGCACGGCGTCGCCGCCATGACCGATCACGACCACGAGGCGCGAAGGCGAAAGACTGCGGGCAGTGTGGATGACGTGCGAGAGAAGCGGCTGACCGGCGAGCGGGTGAAGCACTTTCGGCAGCGCGGAGTGCATGCGTTTGCCCATGCCTGCCGCGAGGATCACGATGTTCATTGCATCGGTGACTTGAGAGGGAATGAAGCGAACGATTCTAGCATGTGAGCTATACCCAAAATGCCCCGCCAGCAGGCTCTGGCGGCCCAACGGAACACTCTTTTACACACTTCCTGCGGGCGTAAAAAAGCGGCCGGGGGTTCGCCACCCGCGGCCGCTTGGGGTCCGATGCGCTTTTTCGTGGCGCTTACCGGATCAGAGTTCGTCGAACGGACGGAACTGGATCGTCGCGCCTTCGGCGGGCGACGTCGTTTCCGTCGAACACGGATCTTCGTCGAAGGCGATATCGCCGTTCGGATCGGCCTCGCCGGTCGTGCGCAGGCCCTTGAAGTCGAACAGCGACGCGTCCATCAGATGCGAAGGCACGACCTTGCCGAGCGCGTTGAACATGTTCTCGACGCGGCCCGGGAAGCGTTTGTCCCAGTCGCGGATCAGCGCCTTCATTTCCGCGCGCTTGAGGTTCGGCTGGCTGCCGCACAGGTTGCACGGAATGATCGGGAATTCGCGCAGTTCGGCGTACTTCTCCAGATCGACTTCCTTCACATAGGCGAGCGGGCGGATCACGATGTTCTTGCCGTCATCCGACTGCAGCTTGGGCGGCATGCCCTTGAGCTTGCCGCCGTAGAACAGGTTCAGCAGCAGCGTTTGCAGGATGTCGTCGCGATGATGGCCGAGCGCGATCTTGGTCGCGCCCAGTTCCCCCGCCACGCGGTACAGAATGCCGCGGCGCAGACGCGAGCACAGCGAGCACGTGGTCTTGCCCTCGGGCACGAGGCGTTTGACGATGCTGTAGGTGTCCTGGTTCTCGATGTGATACGGCACGCCGATCTTGTCGAGGTATTCAGGCAGCACATGCTCCGGGAAGCCAGGCTGCTTCTGGTCGAGGTTCACGGCGACGATCTCGAAATCGATCGGCGCGCGCTCGCGCAGCCGCATCAGGATGTCGAGCATCGCGTAGCTGTCCTTGCCGCCGGACAGACAGACCATGACCTTGTCGCCGTTCTCGATCATGTTGTAGTCGCCGATCGCCTGGCCGACCTGACGCACGATGCGCTTGAACAGCTTGTTGTTTTCGTAGGCGTCCTTCTGCTCGCGTTTGGTGAGCGCGGGGCGGCCTTCGCCTGCGGTCTGCTTCGCTTCAGCCTGGTCCTGTTCCACGGGCAGCGTTTCGGGTGCGTTCATGGCTCAGTCCTCCTTGATGCGAAAGACCTCGACGCCCACCGCGTCGCAGTCGGCATAGACGTCGGGCTTCTCGGTCGACACGCGCACCGCGCGCACCTGTTCGTGCGCGAGCAGCGCGCTGGCCAGATCGTCGACGAGCGTTTCCTGCAGGTGGATGTGGCCCTGGCCGATGCGTGCCGCGACGGTCGCGCGCATGTAGTCGTAGTCGACGACTTCGCGCAGCTTGTCTTCGCGCGGCGTGGTCGAGGCGAGCGGCACGTACAGATCGACGTTGATCACGACGCGTTGTTCGCCGCGTTTTTCGAAGTCATGCACGCCGATGTTGATGTGCACTTCGTAGTTGCGCAGAAAAAGGCGGCGGCAGTCGGCGAGCCGGGGATGCAGGAGTACAGCGGACATGTTCGTTCCAGTCGATAAAAGCGTGCGTGTATTGGGCACGTCTCGCGGGCGCGGGCGCCCGGCGGGTCATACGGTTGATCTTGCAAAGCGCGTGGGCGCGAGTTACGCACCCGCCTGGCGCGGCGTTCGGGCCGGCGCGATCGCTCGGACCCGGCATGTCGCCAGACTCCGATGATCCGTTCGAGCCGGTCAGACCGGCCACCCCCGCCCCTGCCGGCCCAGCCGCACGCGAAGCGTGCGCTTGGGTAGGGGCGGCGGTAAATTCATTTAGTTGCGTTTCGTGGTGAACTCACACGATCAACGCCTCTTTGCTCAGCCAGCCGATGTTTCGGCTGCGCCGCCGGTCAAAAACATCACGTCGCGCGGCAGCGGCACGAGATGCTGACCGCCATCGACAACGAGCGTCGTGCCGGTCACGCCCGAAGCCTGCGCGAGATACAGCGCGGCCTCGACGAGATCGTTGGGGCGCGACGCACGCCCAAGCGGCGTTACCTTATGCGCGGCGGCAAAGCCGTCCTGCGTCTGGTCGCCCGACTGCAGCGTGAGGCCCGGCGCGAGTCCCACCACGCGCAGCTTCGGCGCGAGCGCCTGGGCCAGCGCCACGGTCGCGTTCTGCAACGCGGCCTTGGTCAGCGTGTACGACAGGTAATCCGGATTCATGTTGTACAGCTTCTGGTCGAGCACGTTGATGACGCAGGCGCGCAGCGTCTCGTCGTCCACGGCGGCTTCGGGCGTCGCTTCCCAGAGCGTGCGCGCCAGCACGAGCGGCGCGCCGACGTTGATCGCCATCAGATGCTGAAGCCGCGCGTAGCCGACGTCGCGCGCCGTGTCTTCCTCGAAGCGCGAAGCGTTATTGAGCACGCACGCGGGCAGGCCCAGCGCCGCCACGCAGTCCGGCACGAGTCGCGCCACCTGCGCCTCGTTCGCCAGATCGGCGTGCAGCGCGATTGCACGGCGGCCCATCGCGCGGATTTCGGCGACGACTTCCTCGGCCTCGCCGGCCGATTCGCCATAGTGCACGGCGACATCCCAGCCGCGCGCCGCGAAACCCACCGACAACGCCCGGCCGATACGGCGCGCGCCGCCCGTCACCAGCACGACGCGCGTGGGGTCGGATGCCGATTTGCCCGTTTGCGCGAGGGTATTCACCTCGCGATCCGCTGCGCCGATGCCGGAAGATGCGCTCATTTACAATGCCGGGATGAATCCGAAAGCTCACGAACCCGCTAGTTTACCTGTTCCCGAGCCGATCGCGCTCGCGCAGTCCGAGGCGCTCGCCGCAACCCTGCGCGCGGAGATCGCCGCAGCGGGCGGCTGGCTGCCATTTGACCGCTACATGGAGCGTGCGCTCTACGCGCCTGGCCTGGGCTACTACAGCGGCGGCTCGCGCAAGTTCGGCCTGCTGGCCGACGACGGCAGCGACTTCGTGACCGCGCCCGAGATGTCGCCGCTGTTCGCCGCCACGCTCGCGCGTGCCGTGGGCGAAGCGCTCGCAGCGAGCGGCACGCGCGCGCTGATGGAGTTCGGCGCGGGCACGGGCCGGCTCGCGGCGGGCGTGATGCTCGCGCTCGAAGCGCTGGGTGTGCCGTTCGACGCGTATTCGATCGTCGATCTCTCGGGCGAACTGCGCGAACGTCAGCGCGAAACCATCGCGCAGCGCGCGCCGCATCTGCTTGAGCGCGTGCAATGGCTCGATGCCTTGCCCGAGCGCTTCGAAGGCGTGGTGATCGGCAACGAGGTGCTCGACGCGATGCCGGTGCGTCTGTTCGCGCGCAAGGATGCGGTGTGGCACGAGCGCGGTGTGGCCGTGGGCGACGCCGGCGGCTTCGTGTTCTCCGACCGTCCGGCCATGAGCGGGCGCGACGCCGACTGGGCGCAGAGCGTGCCGGGCAGCGTGCTCGCCGCCATCGACGGCAGCGACGACTATGTGGCGGAAACGCACGAAGCCGCGCTCGCCTTCACGCGCACCGTTTGCGCGATGCTCACGCGCGGCGCGGCGTTCTTCATCGACTACGGTTTTCCGGAGAGCGAGTACTACCACCCGCAGCGCGTGCAGGGCACACTGATGTGCCACTACCGCCACCGCGCGCACGACGATCCGTTTCTCTACCCTGGCTTGCAGGACATCACGGCGCACGTCGAATTCAGCGGCATCGCCCAGGCGGGCGTCGAGACCGGCGCGGATCTGCTCGGCTACACCTCGCAGGCGCGCTTCCTGATGAACGCGGGCATCACCGAAGTCCTCGGCGAAATCGATCCGCGCGATGTCGTGCGCTTCATGCCGGCCGCGAACGCAGTGCAAAAGCTCGTTTCCGAAGCGGAAATGGGCGAGTTGTTCAAGGTGATCGCGTTCTCGCGCGGCATCGATTCGACGATTGCCGCTTTTGCGCGCGGCGACCGCAGCCACACGCTCTGAACGACACTTTGAGCCACCCCGCCCGGAACGCGCGCCCATGATCCGCTGGTTCATCACCACCTTCATCGCCGTCGCGATCCTGTCGGGCGCGCAGCCGTGGTTGCGCAAGCTCGGCATCGGCCGCCTGCCCGGCGACGTCACGCTGCGCCTGTTTGGCCGCGAGTACCCGCTGCCGTTCATGTCGACGCTCGTGTTGTCGATGGCGTTGTCGTTTATCGTGCGCGTGCTCTGAACGCTTTTCGCGCTGGATAACGCGCTTTCAGCTTTGCGCAGCCAACGCCGCTTCCACCGATTCCACGCGTGCGCGGTGCACCGCTTCCTTGATTTTCTCCGCGACGTTTTTATCGGCGCTGGCTTCGGTCACCGTGCGCGCGATCGCGCCCGCGTCCACCGCGCGCGCGGCCACCAGCGCGACGCGCAGCCGTTCGGCCTGCGGATAAGGCGCGTTCTCCCAGTTCAGGCGTCCGCGCAGATCGGATTCGCAGGCCTGCAAGGCTTCGGCGAAGCGCGCGGGCTTGCGCAGCGCGTCGCTGCGTTCGAGCATACGCACGAGCGCCGGGGCGCCCATGTCCATCACGCGATGCACGTTGCCATGCTCGCGCGCGACCAGCAGCGCGAGATCGCGGCATTCGTTGGGCACGCGCAAGCGGTCGCACAGCGGCTTGAGCAGATCGACGCTGCGGCCTTCGTGGCCGATGTGGCGCGGCAGCACGTCCTCGGGCGTGGTCGCCTTGCCCAGGTCGTGCGTGAGCGCGGCGAAACGCACCGGCAGCGTATAGCCCTGCGCCGCCGCATGGTCGATCACCATCATCACGTGAATGCCGGTATCGACTTCCGGGTGATAGTCCGCGCGCTGCGGCACGCCGAAGAGACTATCGACTTCGGGCATCACGCGCGCGAGCGCGCCGCATTCGCGCAATACCTCGAACATGCGCGAAGGCTTCGCTTCCATCAGCCCGCGCGAGACTTCCTGCCAGACGCGTTCGGGCACGAGCGCATCGGCTTCGCCCGATGCCACCATTGCGCGCATGAGCGCCATGGTTTCGGGCGCAACGGTGAAATCGGCGAAACGCGCGGCGAAACGCGCCACCCGCAGAATGCGCACCGGATCTTCGAGAAACGCATCGCTCACGTGGCGGAACACGCGCGCCTTCAGATCGTTCGCGCCGCCGAACGGATCGACCACCGGCCCGGTCAGCACGCCGCCAGGCTGGATCTCGCGCGCCATCGCGTTGATCGTGAGATCGCGCCGCGCCAGATCCTCTTCGAGCGTGACATCGGGCGCGTAGAAGAACTGGAAGCCGTGATAGCCCGCGGCGGTCTTGCGCTCGGTGCGCGCGAGCGCGTATTCCTCCTGGGTCTCGGGATGCAGAAAGACCGGAAAGTCCTTGCCCACCGGACGATAACCCTGCGCCGCCATCTGTTCGGGCGTGGCGCCCACCACGACGTAATCGCGGTCGCGCACCGGCAGGCCGAGCATTTCATCGCGGATCGCGCCGCCTACGACATAGATCTTCATGCGGCGTGGTCGCTGGACGCGTCGGGTTCGTCGTGCCCGATGCGATGCGTTTCCTTGCGCGCAGCCTCGATCCATGCGGCCACGGCGGGCAGCGCCGTCACGCGCGCGGCGTAGGCGGCGGCCTTCGGCGAAAGCGGCGGCGCGTAGCTGTTGAAACGCATCACGACCGGCGCGTACATCGCGTCGGCAATGCCGAACTCGCCGAATAGAAACGGGCCGCCGCTCACGTCGAGGCAGGCATTCCAGAGCGCATCGATACGCGCGACGTCGGCGAGCGCGCCGGGTGTGGCGCCCGTGCCGGGCTTCGAGGTGCGGATCGCCATCGGCATACGCGTGCGCAGTTCGGCGAAACCCGAGTGCATTTCGGCGCTCACGCTGCGCGCCTGGGCGCGCGCGTTCGGCTCGCGCGGCCACATGGCGTGCTGCGGGAAGCGCTCGGCCAACGTTTCGGCGATGGCTAGCGAATCCCACACCGCCGCGCCATCGTCGCTGACGAGGCACGGCACCTTGCCCGAGGCCGAAAACGACAGGATCGCGTCCTTCGTGCCGGGCCGGTCGAGTTCGATCATCACCTCCTCGAAGGGAATGCCGAAATGCGTCAGCAGCAGCCACGGGCGCATCGACCACGACGAATAGTTCTTGTCTCCAATGACGAGCTTCATAAGGAACGTTGGACGGTAATGGGTTGAAAGTACGAAATGAGGACGCCTAGCGCCCCGCGCTCGCGCGGAAAATGTTCAGGCGCGAGCGCAGCGAGGCATCGGCGAGATACAGCGGCGCGATCGTTTCGATGCTGGCCGGCTCAATCCCCAGCTCCGGCGCGAGCGGCCCGGTGAGCACGCTATCGACTTTCATCGAATCGAGATTGTCGCGCGTGAGCACCGGCTCGCCAGGCGCCAGCTCGAATGAAAACGCCTGGAGCCGCGCGAACGCATTGGGCAGCCGCACGATCCGCGCATGGCGGCCGATGACTTCGCCGCAGTACTGCACCAGTTGCTCCAGCGTGTAGACCGTCGGGCCGCCGAGTTCGTAAGTGTGCCCGCTCGCGGCGTCGAGATCGAGCACATTGACGATCGCCTTTGACACGTCGCCCACGTAGACCGGCTGAAACTTCGCAT
Source organism: Paraburkholderia eburnea (assembly GCF_002917095.1). Classification (GTDB taxonomy): domain Bacteria; phylum Pseudomonadota; class Gammaproteobacteria; order Burkholderiales; family Burkholderiaceae; genus Paraburkholderia; species Paraburkholderia eburnea. The sequence continues at coordinate 8,406 of NZ_PQGA01000032.1, read as the reverse complement.
CCGGCATACCCAGCGGGATCATCGGAAAGAGCTTTTGCAGCACGGCGAAGCGGTTCAGAAAGTTGTCCTCGGGGCCGAACACCACGGACGGCCGCAGGATCGTGGTGGCCAGCGCCGTCGCCGCGTGCACGGCTTTCTCGCCATCGCCCTTCGAGCGCAGATACATGCTCGGCCCGCGCGGGTCCGCGCCCAGCGCGCTCATGTGGATGAGGCGATGCACGCCCTTGCCCTCGCAGGCCGCGACGATCTTCGTGGGGAGTTCGACGTGCAGCCTGGCAAAGCCCGCGCCATACGGGTCGCCGTGGCCGCCGTTAAGCGTGCCGATCAGGTTGATGACGGCGTCGGTGCCTTCCACGAAACTGGCGAGCGCGACCGGATCGGTCACGTCGGTTTCGATCACATCGATGGGGAGCAGCGTGAGATGGCTGGCCGCGGCGCGCCGCCGGGTGGCGACGCGGACCTCCTTGCCGGCCTCCACGAGCGCGTTGACGAGGTGGCTGCCGATGAATCCCGAACCGCCGATGACCGCGATGGCTTGATGTCGCATCTCCGACCTCCTCGTGAGCGGGGCGACGCGGCGCCCAGTTCACGAGCAGGTCCGGTGGCTCGCGCGGTGCGCCCCGCCGGTTTCACGGAGCGCGCCGCACGGCGTCAAGTCGGCTTATGGCGAGATATAGCCGAGACGCGCCTTGAGCGATTGCGGACGGCCTTCGAACAGTGCCGCGTAGTAGACCGTGTTCGACAACACGTTTTTCACGTAATCGCGGGTTTCCTGGAACGGAATGGTTTCCGCGAAGATGGCTCCCTCGACGCCGCCCTGCAGGGTGGAGCGCCAGGCGCGCGGGCGTCCAGGCCCGGCGTTGTAACCGGCCGTGGCGAGCACGGCGGAGCCGTCGAACTGATTGTAGATCATCGACAAATAGTTCGTTCCCAGCAGGATGTTGGTGTCGAGATCGTTGAGCTGGTCGCGCGAGAGCGGGCCGAGGCCAATCTTCTTCGCCACCATCTGCGCCGTCGCCGGCATGATCTGCATCAGGCCGCTCGCGCCCACGCCCGACTTTGCGTTGAGGATGAAGCGCGACTCCTGGCGAATCAGTCCATAGGCCCATTCGACGTCCAGACCGTTGGTTTGCGCGTCGCGCTCCACCACGTCGCGGAACGGCGCGATATAGCGCAGCGAGAAGTCGTGCTCGCTCACCGTGCGGTCAGCCGTGTTGACGGTGCGGTCGAGCAACTGGATGCGCTTCGCATACTCGGCCGTGGCCAGCAGTTGACGGTCGCTCATGCCGCGCAGCGGCCAGTTCCATTCGCGGTTGCCTTCGAGGCGCAGATTGAGCGCGTAGAAACGCTGCGCGAGCGCAAAGCCCGGCATCTGCGCGACCTGGGCGATGTCGGCGTCGCTGACCGTGGTTTTCGGCGGAATCGTGATCTTCTGGCCGAGTTCTTCGGTGGCGAGCTGGCCGTAGAAGTTATAGCCCTGCGAGATCGACGCGAATTCCTGGCTCGCCTGGCCCGTTTCGCCCGCCTGCTTGAGCGCGCGCGCGTGCCAGTAGACCCACGACGGCTGTGCGCGCAACGCGGCCGGCATCTGTTCGATCGACCAGCGCACCATGGTCCAGTCGCCGCCGAGCAACGCGGCGCGCGTGCGCCATTCGTAAGCCGGGTACGAGAGCGGCGCATTGGCCGACAGGCGATACCAGTCGAGTGCGCCCGGCATGCGCTTTTGCGCCGCCTGATAACCGATCGTGCCCCAGCCGATCGCGCGTTCCGGCGACGTGAGCGAAGGCGCGACCGCCGCGAAGGTGGACGCCGTCATGGCCGGGTCGCTGCGCGCCATCACCGTGACGGCGAGCAGCGCGAGCTGATGCGATTGATCGTCCGCGCCGACGCCGCGCGCGAGCGTGAGCGGCGGCGTGCTGACGGCCTGGCTGAACGCCGCGGGGTCCGGGCGTTGCGCGAGCGCGTCGAGCAGCTTCGCGCCCGTCGAGGTCTGGTTCTGCTCGTACGCGAGGCGGATCTGCTGCCAGACGTCGTTGCCGGTGAACTGGTTCTTGATGGCGAGCGCCGTGATCAGGTCGACGCAGCCGTCGCCGTAATAGCGCGGTTCGGTGAGCAGCGCGCGTGCATCGTCGGCGACATTGTCGTTACGCGCCGCGCGCGACTCCAGCGCGTAGCACTTCACCTGCGTGTCGTCGTTGAGCACGAAGCGCGCGTACTGTTTGTCGAAATTCGCCCAGTCGTGACGCGCGCCCAGCACCAGCAGATAGTCGTTGCGCAGACGGTCGGCGATGGCCTCGCCGTCGTGACGCGACAGGAACGACAGCACCGGCGCGTCGGGCGCGTCCACGCGTGCATGGCCCTGCGAGTCGAACAGTTGCGGCTTGAGCTGGAAATACTCCAGATAGGACGGCGCCGGGTAATCCGGAATCGACGCGGCGAGTTGCGCGGCGCGTCCCGCATCGTTGTTGCGCGCGGCTTCGCGAAGCTGGATGAAAGTCTGGTCGTCGGGCGTGAGCGTCGCTCCTACTGGCAGAGCGACGGGGCGCACGGCATCGGCCGTGCTGCACGCGACGAGCGCCGCGGCGGTCAGTGCGAGACCGACCACGCGATATACTCGGACAAGGCGTTTGGACATCGTTATTTCTGGAGCGCGAGGTGAACCCAAGCATAGCACGCAACCCCTTGGCTCAAGCCAAAAAGACGTGGCGTTTACAGCTTCGCGAAGCCCGTCTGGCGGCCTCTTCCGACGGAATTGCGAATGCCGCGCTGACGGCGAATCTCGATGCGCTCATCGCGCATCTCGCGTCTGATCTCGCCCCCCGCTCGATCGGCTTTTACTGGCCCTTGCCGGGCGAGTTCGACGCGCGCGGATGGATCGCCGCGTGGCTCGCCGCCGATGCGTCGCGGCGCGCCGCCTTGCCCGTCGTCGCCGAACGTCACGCACCCTTGCAGTTCTATTGCTGGACGCCAGGCGCGGCGATGCGCGAAGGCCATCACGGCATCCCCGAACCGGCCGCGCAGGACGCACAAGACGCGGCTCTGCCCGATCTGTTGCTGGTGCCGTGCGTGGGCTTCGATCGCGAGGGTTATCGGCTTGGCTATGGCGGCGGCTATTACGACCGCACGCTCGCCGCGTGGCCCGCCGCGCAGCCGCCGCTCACGGTCGGCATCGCATATGAAGCCTGCCGCATCGACGACGGCGTGCTCGAACCGGAAGCGCATGATCTGCCGCTCGACGCCGTGGTCACCGAGGCCGGCGCGCATCTCGCGGGGCGGCTGCGCTCGCGCTGACAGCCGCGCTCCCTGCTCGCCGCATCGCGCTGCGCCCCGGGGCAAACGCCTACGTAGAAATTGTCGATAATTTGTCGAGAAAGTAACTTGACCCCATCCACCTGCCGGACCGGCGCATCGTCCATCGTCGCCTGGCAGCGGATTCCGGACATCATGCGCAATCCTGTTCCCCGTATTTATCCGCTCGGCGACGAGGCGCTCGTCTGCGAAGCGCCGCCGCCGGCCACGCTCGACGTGCAGCGCCGTATCTGGGCCGTCGCGGCGATCGCGCGCGGCTGGGACGCCGTGCGCGAAGCCGTGCCCGGTATGAACAACCTGACGATCACTTTCGATGCGCTCGGCGCGGACGCCGCCGCCCTCGCCCAGGCGCTCGAAGCCGCCTGGCACGAGGCGCACGTTGGCGACGCTCTCAATCCCCATGCCGCCAATGCCGCCGCTACCACCGATATCGCCGAAGGCCGCGAAGTCGAAATCCCCGTGCGCTACGGCGGCGAGGCCGGTCCCGATCTGGGCGCCGTCGCGCGCCACACGGGACTCGCACCCGCCGATGTCGCCGCGCGCCACGCCGCCGGTGTCTATACGGTGTTCTTCCTCGGCTTCCAGCCGGGCTTCGCCTATCTGGGCGGACTCGACACCGCGCTGCACGCGCCGCGCCGGCGCGAGCCGCGCGTGGCCGTGCCGGCAGGATCGGTCGGCATCGGTGGCGCGCAGACGGGCATCTATCCCGCCCGCTCGCCCGGCGGCTGGCAACTGATCGGCCGCACCGCGCTCAGCCTGTTCGATCCCGCGCGCAATCCGCCCACCCTGCTGATGCCGGGCGACCGCGTGCGCTTCGTCATCGAGCACATCGGCGAGACCGTCAGCGAGGAGACCCGCGCATGATCGAAGTATTGCGTGCGGGTCTGCTCACCACGGTTCAGGATCTCGGTCGCGCGGGCTACCGGCATCTGGGCGTCGCCGGCGGCGGCGCGCTCGACACCCTGGCGCTCGAAGTGGGCAACCGGCTCGTGGGCAATCGCCCCGACGCGGCCGGCCTCGAAATCACCTTCGGCCCGGTGGCGCTGCGCTTCGCGCGCGCCACGCGGGTGGCCATCACCGGCACCGACTTCGGCGCGACGCTCGGCGGCAAGCCGGTCTGGTCGTGGTGGAGCCTGCCGGTCGCGGCGGGCGAGGAGTTGGTGCTCGCGGGCGCGAAGCGCGGCATGCGCGCTTACGTGTGCGTGGCGGGCGGTATCGACGTCCTGCCGATGCTCGGCTCGCGCAGCACTGATCTCGCGGCCGGTTTCGGCGGCCTCGCGGGACGCGCGCTCAAGGACGGCGACCGGCTCGCCACGGGCGCGTCGTTCGCGCCGGGCGGCGAGCGCGCATCGCTGGCGCCCGGCGCCCCCGCATTCGGCGTGAAGGCGCCGTCGCAATGCGGTTTCGTCTATGTGGACGAGCCGCATCACCGGCGCGGCCGTCATGCCGACGGCGTGCTGTGGGCCGTGCCGGTACGCGTGTTGCGCGGTCCCGAATACGACAACTTCACGTCCGATGCCCACCGCGCCTTCTGGTCCGACGAGTGGCGCGTCACGCCCAACAGCAACCGCATGGGCTACCGGCTCGAAGGTACGCCGCTCGCGCGCGAACCGGGACCGGCAAGCGCCGACCTGCTCTCGCACGCCGTGCTGCCCGGCACGATCCAGGTGCCGCCGAGCGGCCAGCCCATCGTGCTGATGAGCGATGCGCAGACCACCGGCGGCTATCCGAAGATCGGCGCCGTGATTCGCGCGGATCTCTGGAAGCTCGCGCAGGTGCGGCTCGCGGCGGGCGTGCGCTTCGTCGAGACGACGCCCACGGTCGCGCGCCACGCGCTGCAGGAAGAGCGCGCCTATCTGCGCCAGATCGAGACGGCGATCGCCATGCAGGACGAGCGCCGCGCGCGCTCACGCTAACGGGGCGCCGCGCGAGGCCGTAAACCGCATTAACAAGGTGGGCAACCACGCGGCGCAACACGCATCAAGCGCTCCCCAAGACCGCGCGGTTGGGCGGGCGTCAGGCAATACGGAGAGAACCATCATGACCATCATCGATCTGAACGCCGATCTCGGCGAAGGCTGCGGCTCCGACGAGGCGCTCCTCGACCTTGTCAGCTCGGCCAACATCGCGTGCGGCTGGCACGCGGGCGGCGCCAACGCGATGCGCGAATGCGTGCGCTGGGCCGTCGGCAAAGGCGTGTCGATCGGCGCGCACCCGAGCTTCAACGATCCCGAGAACTTCGGCCGCAAGGAGATGGACCTGCCCGCCGAGGAAATCTACGCGGGCGTGCTCTATCAACTGGGCGCGCTGTCGGCGATCGCGCAGGCCGAGGGCGGGCGCATCGCGCACGTGAAACCGCATGGCGCGCTCTACAACCAGGCCGCGCGCGACGCGAAGATCGCCGACGCGATCGTCTGCGCCGTGCATGACTTCGATCCGTCGGTGACGGTGTTCGCGCTCGCGGGCAGCGGGCTCGTGAGCGCCGCGCGCGAAGCGGGACTCGTCGCGATCGAGGAAGTGTTCGCCGATCGCGGCTATCGCGCCGATGGCTCGCTCGTGCCGCGCAGCGAGCCGGGCGCCCTGCTCGACGACGAGGACACCGTGCTGGCGCGCACGCTCGCGATGATCCGCGAGCAACGCGTGCAGGCCGTCGATGGCGCGTGGGTGCCGCTCAACGCGCAGACCATCTGCCTGCACGGCGACGGGCCGCACGCGCTGGCGTTCGCGCGGCGCATCCGCGCGGCGCTCGACGAAGCGGGCATCGGCGTGCGCGCGGCGGGTGTGGGCGAGGCTTGAACGCCTTGCGGTACGTCAAGGACGCGCACGCGCGATTGCCGGCAGTTCCCGCATCGCCTCGGTGAAGCGCGGGAAATGCCGCGCCACCAGCGCGTCCGGCAGGATGTACTGCGGAAAGCTCAGCGACGTGTTGTACGCATGGAGCACATGCACGCACAGGCCGACATCGTCGGCGAGCAGCATCAGATTCGCCTTGCGCGCGAGCGCCGCCAGCGCGAACGCGCCGTCCTCGTTGAACGATGACGGCTCGAACGGCCCCGCCGCCCACAAACGCTTCGTATAGACATAGCTGAAGCCGTAGCCCAGATGGTTGTCGGCGAAGGCCGCGTGCTCGGCGGGAAAGTTGAGCGCCGTCATCGGCTGCGGGCCCCAGCGGAAATGCAGCCCGCTCTTGCGCAGCGTGTCCCACCACGCGAACTTGCCGTACACGCGGCTATACAGGAAGAAGGCGCTGAGCTTGATCATGTCGGCGCTGGCCGCCTTCATCGGGTCGAGCATCGCGCGCAGATAGTCCGGCGCGTAGAACTCGTCGTCGTCGAAGTGGGCGATGATGTCGGCGCGCGCGAGATCCGCCGCGAGATTGCGCTTCTCGCCGATGCTCATGCGCCGCGATACGTGCCGGTAGACCACGCGCGGGTCGCGCAGGCTCGTCATGAAGGGGCTGGGCGCGGCGCTGTCGTCGATCACGATCCATTCGCACGGACCTACGTCCTGGTGCGCGAACGAGCGATAGGCGAACGGCAGCATGGCTTCGCGCTGCCATGTGGGCGTGATGACGCTGACGACGGGTGCGTCGGGCTTGGCGATCGGTGAATCAGGCATGATGGGGCGGCAAGAATGCAGAGGAAAGTCCCATCGTAGAAGCCCACCGCGCGAGCCGATATCGCATTCCGACTAAAGCACGGATGCGCCGCGCGCACACCACGGGGCTGCGTCAAGCTCGACGTCACTTTCGAATTTTTCTGATATCCAGCGCCGTGCTTAACCCGGATCGACCGTAAACCCCCGCTGACGCAGCAGTTGCAGCACGCCCTTGCGCCCGCCCAGATGCAGCGAGCCGATCGCCACGAACAGCGGCTTGTTCGGCCCGGCGTACTGCTGCATGCGCGCGACGAAACGCCGGTTGCGCTCGTAGACGATGCGGTTGTCGACCGAAGCCGCCGCGCGCGGGTCGTGCGCGAGCTTTTCGGTGCGGGCGTTTTCCCAGGCGGCGATCGCATCGGCGTCGCCCACGCGCCATAGACGCAGGAGCGTTTGCACATCGGCGAGATTCTGCGCGGGCGTTTGCGCGAGATCCTGCGCCAGCATCTCGCGCTGCTGCGCGAGGTTCAGATTCGTGAAGGCGCGCATCTGTTCGCCGAGCGTTTCGAGTCCCACGATGCGCCGCCCCTTCAGGCGCAGGTAGACGTTCTGCAACTGCGCCTCGGTGCCGTATTCGGTTTGCAGGCCCGCGCTCAGCGAATCGTAGGTCTCCACCAGCAGCGAGGCGAGCCACGGCTTCATCTTGCGGATTTCGGCCAGCGCCTCGGGATTGCCGCGCAGGCGCGCCGCGAGCTTCGCCCAGAGCGGCTCGGGCAGCATCTGTTCGAGGCATGGCCGCCGGCACACGCCATATTTCGAAACGTCGTCCTGCGAGACCAGCAGATCGTCGGGCGAGAGTTCGAGCGCAAGCGTGGGCGACGCGTTGAGCGCCGCGAGGATCGACTTCCGGAACGGCTGGTTGGGCGGGTAATCGACCGGATCGCCCACATGCAGCGTGCCGAGCAGATAGAGGGTGGTGGTGCCGCGCGTCGCGACATAGAACGGCATGCGCGCGGGTTGCGTGCGCACCGGGCCGCCGGCGGTCGTGCCCGAGGCGTAGCTCGGCACGGCAGGCGGCGAATGAAAACCGGGCAGCCCGCCGCCGGACGGCGCACCGGGCAGGCGCGGAGTCGGCACGGGGGGATTCGCGCCGGGCGTCTTGGCGGCGGCGCCCGCGCCGAACGCGCGAGGCATGAATGCGGGCGAGGCCGGCGCCCCCGGCATTGCGGCGAGCCGCAGCGGACGGTCGAGCGAAGGCCCGAGCGCCACGGCGAGCGCGAGCGCCGCGCTCATCGTGGCGCGCGCCGTGCGTCCCCAACGCTGGACCCACGCACGCCATTTCAAAGCGGCGCGACGGCCGCCTCTACGTTGGCGGCGCGCAAAACGACGCGCCGCCGTCGCTTCAGGCATCCCTATTCCCCCACCTCCTCTGCACGATGGCAGGATACCTGACGCCCATCCACTTCGCGAAGTGCCGGCACTTCCTGACGGCAGCGTTCG
>NZ_PQGA01000031.1 GCF_002917095.1 Paraburkholderia eburnea | reverse complement strand
GCGAAGGCCAACGTGCCGTACAGGACGCTCAAGGTGATGAAGGAAAACGGCCTGCGTCTGCTGCTGGTGGGCTTCGAGAGTGGCGACGACCAGATCCTCGTGAACATCAAGAAGGGCGTGCGCACCGATTTCGCCCGCCGCTTCAGCGCGGACTGCAAGAAGCTCGGCATCAAGATTCACGGCACGTTCATTCTGGGTCTGCCGGGCGAGACCCAGGAAACCATTGCGAAGACGATCGAGTACGCGAAGGAAATCAATCCGCACACGATTCAGGTGTCGCTGGCGGCGCCGTATCCGGGCACGACGCTGTACAAGCAGGCGGTGGAAAACGGCTGGATGGAAGAGAACAAGGTCATCAACCTGGTGAGCAAGGAAGGCGTGCAACTGGCCGCGATCGGCTATCCGCATCTGTCGCGCGAGGAGATTTATCACCACCTCGAACAGTTCTATCGGCAGTTTTATTTCCGACCGTCGAAGATCTGGGAAATCGTGCGCGAAATGCTCACGAGCTGGGACATGATGAAACGCCGTCTGCGCGAAGGCGTGGAGTTCTTCCGCTTCCTGCGCGCGCACGAGGCATGATGAACGGCTCGCGCAAGGGCATCTTTTTCACGAACCTGCGAGCGCCAGCGCTTGTGATTCTCCTCTCTGCTGTGGTGGCGACGACGATGACGGATATCGCTTCGCCCCATGTCGAGCACGTGCTGCTTGACGCGATCGCGGTGCTGTTCGGCGCAGCGGCGTCGCTTGGCATTATTTACACCTTGCTGGCGAGCCTGCTGGTTGGACGGTTTTTCGCGCGCAGCGTCAACGTGCCCGTGCAGTTTCCAGGCGTGACCGTGATAAAGCCGCTGCATGGCGACGAATGGCAACTGTCCGGTCACCTGGAATCTTTCTTTAATCAGGATTACCCAGGACCGGTTCAATATCTGTTTGGCGTGCACGACGCGAACGACACTGCGCTCAAGCGCGTCGAAGCATTGCGCGCGCGCTTTCCTGATGCGGCCATTACGATCGTCGCGGATGGGCGACTATATGGCCCGAACCGAAAGATCGCGAATCTCGTCAATATGCTTGAATACGCGAGCCACGACATTCTGTGTTTTGCGGATAGCGATGTGAGGGTCGACAGCAATTATCTGCGCACGGTGGTGGGCACGCTTGACGATCCCGGTGTGGGTCTGGTCACCACGGTCTATCGCGGCCTGTGTGCGCCCGGATTCTGGCCCCGCGTCGGCGCGGCGCTGACGAACTATCATTTCCTGCCTGGCGTGATTACGGGCGTGGCCATCGGGCGCGCGCGGCCATGCTTTGGACAGACGATTGCGCTCACGAGACAGACGCTGGACGCGATTGGCGGTCTGCGACAGTTCGCCCATCATCTAGCCGAAGACCACGCGCTAGGGGAAGCCGTGCGCCGCATCGGCAAGTCGGTGGCGATTCCGCCGCTGATCGTCCAGCATGCCTGCGTGGAGGACACCTTCGCGGACTTCTTCACGCACGAATTGCGCTGGAGCCGCACGATACGCGCGGCTGACCGCTCCGGCCATCTTGGCGCCGTGCTGATGCACCCGTTGCCGCTTGCCATACTCGCCGTGGCGTTTTCGGGCGGCGCAACGGCAGCCTGTCTGATCGCCGGCGCCGCGCTGCTGGCCCGCGCTTTGCTGGTCCTTTGCGTCGATCGCGCCATTCATGGCCGCACGCGCGGGTTGTGGAACCTGCCGCTCTGCGACATGCTGCAATTTGCCGTCTATCTTGCGAGTTTCGGTTCGTCAGGCGTCGTATGGCGCGGCATTCGATTCAGCGTGGACGGCAATGGCATGCTGTCGCCAGTTCGCGATGAGTGAGCGAACCTGCATCGTGCGGGATTTCGCAAGGTCGGTGATGTACACAAAAGAGCGCGCAAGAGGGCGTGATTGATGAAGCAGCTTGGCCGTATAGCCGCATTGGCCGGTTTTGCCGTGGCCGTGTTTCTGGTCTGGCGTGAACATCCGCAGACCACGTGGCGCTTGATGCGTGAAGCGGGATTGGGACTCGTGCTCGCAGCCGTGGTCCATATCCTGCCGATGTGGGCGAATGCATGGGATTGGCGCACGCTGATCCGTCCCGCAGAGCGTCCACCACTGCTGACGATGCTTAAAATCGTGTGGATCCGCGAATCGGTGAACGGACTGTTGCCGGTCGCGCGCGTGGGCGGCGAGATTGTCTCGTTTCGCCTGCTTGGCCGCCTCGGCGTGCGTCCCGCGACTGCGCTTGGCAGTCTTGTCGTCGATATTCAACTGACGTTGATCAGCCAGCTTCTGTTTGCCTTTCTCGCGTGTGCCTATGTGCTCGATGGTTCGAGCTCCAGCGCCGCGCGCACGGTGAGCACGCTGCTCTGGAGCATCAGCGCGGCCGTGCCCGTGCTGGTGCTGTTCGCGCTGGTCCAGCATGCGCGGCCTTTCGAGCGCTTCGCGCGCGTGCTCAATCAGGCGACGAGCGGGAAACTGGTCGAACTGGTGGGCCAGTCGGTGCGTATCGACCAGGCCGTCAAGCTGATCTGGCGTCGCAAAGGCACGGTGCTGCGCTACCTGTTTATCTGGCAGACGATTCAGTTCATTGGCTTCTCGCTCGAAATCTGGCTCGCGCTGCGTGTGCTCGGCGCGCAGCCAACCTTCGCGCAGGCCTGCGTCATCGAAGCGTTGATCCAGATCGTCAGCAGCATCGCGTTTCTCGTGCCGGCGAGCCTGGGCGTCCAGGAGGGCGGTTTCGTGCTGATCGGATCGCTGTTCGGTTTCGACGCGCCGACCTGCCTCGCGCTCGCGGGTGCGCGCCGCATCCGTGACCTGTTGTTCTATGTGCCGGGTCTGGTCGCATGGCAACTGGCCGAATATACTTCGTCGCGCGACGAGCAGAAACAGGCCATGGGCTCTGGCGCGCCTGTGCAAAAAACGTGACGCTGGCCATGCGGTCTAAAACCAGCCGCTGATCCGTCTTTGAGAATTTGGCAACAAGCTATGCGAGTACAGATTGCGTCGGATCTTCATCTCGATGCCCTGCAAAAGAAGTTTCCCGTCAGTCCTGCGCTGGAGGTCGCGCCTGGCGCCGATCTGCTGATACTCGCGGGCGATATTCATCTCGGAGCGGCGGGCGTGGACCGTTTCGCCGACTGGCCCGTGCCGGTGGTCTACGTCAGCGGCAATCATGAGGCTTATGGCGCGGGCTACAGCGAAACCGTGAGCGCGATCGCCGAGCGCGCACAAGGGACCAACATCCACTATCTTGAACGCAGATCGGTCGAGCTGGATAACGTGCGCTTTCTCGGCTGCTGCCTGTGGACGGATTACGCGCTGTACGGCGATCGCGATAAAAGCATGGAATACGCACGCGACGCGATGTCCGATCATCGGTCGATCCGGCGCGAGGACGGCGCACCGTTTGGTCCTGAAGATGCGCTTGCCGAACATCGCAGCGCGATCCAGTGGCTCGTGAAGGAACTCGCCACGCCTTTTTGCGGGAAGACGGTCGTGATTACGCATCATGGCGTGTCGCCGGATTCCATCCATGAGCGATTTCGCGATCATCCCGTCAATGCGGGGTTTTTGAGCGACTTGCGCAGGCTGTTGCCGTTTGCGGATCTCTGGATTCACGGTCATGTGCATGATTCGTTCGATTACCGCTCGGGGGGCGCGCGTGTGATTGCGAATCCGCGCGGTTATCCGTTGAATCTGGCATCGGCGCATAGCGATGCCGATTTGCAGTGGGAAAACCGGGCGTTCGATTCGCATTGCGTCGTCGAGATTTGAGGCTTTTTTCAGCCGTCGGTCGAGATCGTCACGGTCTCCCAGTCGCGAATCTCCTTTTCCAGCTCCGCCAGTTTGTTTCTCACCAGCCCAAGCGCATCGCTACCGAGTAGAAGATGCGCAGGCGGCTTCTCCGAGTCGATCACCGCGAGCATCGCGAGCGCCGCCTTGCGAGGGTCGCCCAGCTGCTTGCCGCTTTTTTCTTCGCGTGCCTGACGGACAGGGTCGAAGAGGGCGTCGTAGTCGGCAATCGAGCGCGGCGTGCGCGTCATCGAGCGGCCAGCCCAGTCGGTGCGGAAAGATCCCGGCGCGACGGCTGTGACGGCGATGCCGAACGGTTTGACCTCTTTGCCGAGTGCTTCGGATATCCCTTCGAGCGCGAACTTGCTGCCGCAATAATAAGCAATGCCAGGCAGGGTGATATAGCCGCCCATCGACGTGATATTCAGAATGTGGCCGCGTTTGCGCGCGCGCATGAAGGGCAGAATGGCCTTCATCATTGCGACCGCGCCAAACACATTCACGTCGAATTGCCTGCGCATTTCGGACAAGGGCGATTCTTCCATCACGCCTTCGTGCCCATAGCCCGCATTGTTGACCAGAACGTCGATTGGGCCGATGTTCGCCTCAATATCGGCCACCGTTGCGTCGATCGCGTCGAAGTCAGTCACATCGAGCTTGCGAGCGAACGCCGAGTTGGCGGATAGTGCTTCGAAATCGCGCCGAGCTTCTGTACTCCTTACCGTTCCGACGACGGTGTGACCGGCTGCTAGCGCCTCTTGTGCGAGCGCCCGTCCGAAGCCGCTGCTGACGCCTGTGATGAGCAGAATTTTGCTGGACGACATGAAAATCTCTCCTGGAATCGTGGCTGGAGAGTGCATACTAGTCTCGCGAGAAGAACAAAATAAGCCTGATTCTGCTAATTATCTTGCCTGAAACTATGAGCGTGACGCGAGCTTCCTTTGCCCGATCTGACCTGTCCCCACGAAACCGCAAGCGCATGATTGCGTTGCTGCACACGCTGGCGCCGGACGAGGGCTACAACCTCACCGCGCTGCCGGGCGTGCGTATCCTGCGTTCTAACCGGCCGCTGGCGCGCACGCCGGTGCTCTACGATCCCGGCATCGTGATCGTTTGTCAGGGCCGCAAGCGCGGCTATTTCGGCGATCAGCTTTATCTCTACGACGAAGAGCATTACCTGGCTGTGTCCGTCCCTGTGCCGTTCAGCATGGAAACCGAGGCTAGCGAGACGCACCCGTTGCTGGCGCTCTATCTGCACCTCGATTTCGCCCTCGCTGCCGAGCTGGCGGCGCAAATCGATCGTGAAGGCGCAATGGAACAGAAGCAGCACGTGCAGGCGCCACAAAGCATGATGTCGACTCCCTTGGACGATGCCATGCAGATTTCCGTCCTGCGCTTTCTGGAAGCGATGCATCGGCCGCTGGAAGCGGCGGTACTGGGGCCGAGCCTGCTGCGTGAACTTTATTTCCGTGTGCTCACCGGCGCGCAAGGAAGCTCGATGCGTGAGGCGTTGGCGATGAAAGGGCAGTTCGGCCGCATAGGGCGATCGTTACGTTTGATCCATGCCAGCTACGCGCAACCGCTGGACGTGATGCAACTGGCCAGGGAAGCGGGCATGAGCGTGCCTGGCTTCCACAGCCACTTCAAGACGATCACCCGGGTGTCGCCGATGCAGTACGTGAAATCGACGCGCTTGCATCAGGCGCGTCTATTGATGATTCGTCAGGACCTGACCGCGGAAGCAGCGAGCCATGCCGTGGGTTACACGAGCGCATCCCAGTTCAGCAGGGAATTCAAGAGACTGTTTGGTTTAACGCCCGCTGCGGAAGCACGACGCATGCGTGAAAGCTTCGCGATACCGGAAGCATTCGACGATGCGATCTATGTGTCGTCGCATTGAATGGGTTTGCAGGTGGCGAAACTCGATGCCTTGTTGCTCACACATGGACACTACGAAGTGTTTTTACTCGATATCTAGGCGGCGGGTCACAGCATGGCGCCGTTATCGGCATGTATTTGCCCGAGTGTTTCGACGGGGCGGTATTCGCTCGGCGCCACGCCCAGCTCGCGGCGGAACATATCGCTGAAACTGCTTGGCAGATAGCCAAGCTGCCGCGCGACGGCGCTGACCGATTGCCCCTCGGCGAGCCGCGACACCGCGATGGCAAGCTGCACCTGACGCCGCCATTGCGCGAATCCCAGACCCAGTTCCCGCGTGAAAAGGCGCGCGAGCGTACGTACGCTCGCACCCACGGACGCGGCATGTTGCTCGAAGGCGATCTCGTTGGAAGGATCGTCGATGACGGCGCGACATAGCATGGCAAGGCGCCGGTCGCCCGAGCCCGTGGTGCCCGCGGCATCCGGCAGCGGCACACGCAGCGACGAACGCCGCGCGTGGGCCAGTTCCATCGCGGCGAGTTGCGAGGCGGTGGCGAGCCAGGCATCGTCGCGCTCGGCTTCGTGTTCGGCGATGGTGCGAATCAGTTCGCGCAGCAAGCCGTCGATCTGAAACACCTCGGAGCGCGTGCTCAGAGGACCGATGTCGCGCTCGTGCAGGTACAGATTGCGCATCTCGACTTCGCTCATCATGTGGATGGCGTGCGTTGTGCCAGGCGGTAGCCAGACGGCGCGCTGCGGCGGCACGACCAATGCTTCGCTGCCGGCTTCGACCCACATCACGCCGGAGACCGCGTAAAGCACCTGCGCCCATGTGTGCGAGTGCGGCTCGATATGCAGACCGCGCGGATAATGGCGCGCGAGCGAGCGGCCTCGGCCGGGCGCGTCGTCGAGGATGGGAGGCGCGGCTTGGGTCATGGAGTGCCGATGCATCAAGACGTAAGACGAAGACATCTACGCTATCACGGGACGGTAACTCGCGCGCCCTGGAACCTGCATCAAAAACAAAAATGCCGTTCAGTCGTTTAACTGAACGGCATTGGAGCGATGGCGTTTTTTTCCACCATCAATCACGCAGACCCACAAAAGGCCGCGCAATCAAAAGCAATCAATCATCGAGCAACGAAAGATCGCGCACAGCGCCCTTATCGGCCGACGTTACCAGCTTCGCATAGGCCTTGAGCGCAGCCGAAACCTTGCGCGGACGCGGTTGCACCGGCTTCCAGCCCTTGGCGTTCTGCTCTTCGCGGCGGCGCGCCAGTTCCTCATCCGAAACCAGCACGTTGATCGAGCGGTTCGGGATATCGATACGGATCTTGTCGCCGTCGCGCACCAGACCGATCGCACCGCCCGCAGCCGCTTCCGGCGAGCAGTGACCGATCGACAGGCCCGACGTGCCACCCGAGAAGCGGCCATCGGTCAGCAGCGCGCAATCCTTGCCCAGGCCCTTCGACTTGATATAGCTGGTCGGGTAGAGCATTTCCTGCATACCGGGACCGCCCTTGGGGCCCTCGTAACGCACGATCACCACGTCACCGGCCTTGACCTTGTCGGCGAGGATGTTGGCCACGGCTTCGTCCTGCGACTCGGTCACGTGCGCCGTGCCTTCGAACACGTGGATGCTTTCATCGACGCCTGCCGTCTTCACCACGCAGCCGTCGAGCGCGATGTTGCCGGTCAGCACGGCCAGGCCGCCTTCCTTCGAGAAAGCGTGCTCGTACGAGCGGATGCAGCCTTCGGCGCGATCCGTGTCGAGGTCCGGCCAGCGCGTGTTCTGGCTGAACGCGGTTTGCGTCGGAATGCCCGCCGGACCCGCCATGTAGAACGTCTTGACCGCTTCGTCCTTCGTGAGCGTCACGTCCCACTGCTCCAGCGCGTCCTTCATCGTCGGCGCATGCACGGTCGGCACGTCGGTGTGCAGCTTGCCGGCGCGGTCCAGTTCGCCCAGGATCGCCATGATGCCGCCTGCGCGGTGCACGTCTTCGATGTGGTACTTGTTGGTGTTCGGCGCGACCTTGCACAACTGCGGCACGACGCGCGAGAGGCGGTCGATGTCGCGCATGGTGAATTCGATTTCCGCTTCCTGGGCGATTGCCAGCAAGTGCAGGATCGTGTTGGTCGAGCCGCCCATGGCGATGTCGAGCGTCATGGCGTTTTCGAATGCCTTGAAGCCCACCGAGCGCGGCAGCACGCGGTCGTTTTCGCCTTCGTAGTATTCGCGCGCGAGCGAGACGATACGCTGACCGGCGCGCTTGAAGAGCTGTTCGCGGTCCGCGTGCGTGGCGACCACCGTGCCGTTGCCCGGCAGCGAGAGGCCCAGCGCTTCGGTCAGACAGTTCATCGAGTTGGCCGTGAACATGCCCGAGCACGAGCCGCAGGTCGGGCAGGCCGAGCGTTCGACTTCGGCGACTTCGGCGTCCGAGTACTTGCTGTCGGCGGCGATCACCATCGCGTCGATCAGGTCGAGCTTCTTGACTTCGATGGTCTTGGTGACCGGGTTTGCCAGGCGCGTCTTGCCGGCTTCCATCGGGCCACCCGACACGAAGATCACCGGGATGTTCAGGCGCATCGCGGCCATCAGCATGCCGGGGGTGATCTTGTCGCAGTTCGAGATGCAGACCATGGCGTCGGCGCAGTGCGCGTTGACCATGTATTCGACCGAATCGGCGATGATGTCGCGGCTCGGCAGCGAGTAGAGCATGCCGTCGTGGCCCATCGCGATGCCGTCGTCGACAGCGATGGTGTTGAATTCCTTGGCGACGCCGCCCGCAGCCTCGATTTCGCGCGCGACTAGCTGGCCCAGGTCTTTCAGGTGCACGTGACCGGGCACGAACTGGGTGAACGAGTTGACGACGGCGATGATCGGCTTGGCGAAGTCTTCGTCTTTCATGCCGGTGGCGCGCCAGAGGGAGCGCGCACCTGCCATGTTGCGGCCGGCGGTGGAGGTTTTGGAGCGGTATGCGGGCATCGTGGGTGCTAGTTAAAAATCGCTGAAAAATTAGCGGGCCACGGGAATAAAGGCCCCTCGCGCGCCCGCGCAGCCAACCTTTTGAGCGGCGCCTCGGGCAGACTCTGCAATTATCCCATACGCGCCGCGATGGCGTCCTGGTTGCCTGATTCCGGGCCGATTATGAGGCGCTCGTGCGTCGGTTGTGCGCATTTGCGTGCGCGCGCAAGGTTTTTTGCCGCGCCATCCGGGGGTATGGGCGAAAAAAAACCGCACGCGATATCCGCATGCGGTTTTCGGCGATCCCAGGGATCGCTTTGCGCCGGCCGATACTGCCAGCCGGCACGCGACATCAGAAGATGTTGCGCAGGCCGACGGCAACGCCGGTCTGGTTGTTGCGGCCCGGGAAGTCGGCCGTAGCCGCGCCCGTGCCACGCGTGAAGTCCACCGTGCCGTAGACTTCGGTGCGCTTGGACAGGGCGTATTCGGCGAGCAGCACGGCCGAGTAGCGCACGCCGGTGCTCAGCGTCGTGCCATCCGAGTTCAGCGCGTTGCTGGCGTGGTCGTAGTAGTAAGCGGCGGTGACCGTCAGCGGTGCCGTCACTTGCCACACGGCGCCGGCGTAGAGGCCGTTGTCGATGCGGTTGGTACCCGTCACCGGCGTCGAGAAGTTCGCTGCCGGAGAGCCCGACGCGCCCATGTACAGGTCGACGATGCCGGTGTTGTCCTGGCCGTAGAGCCAGCCTGCCATCGCCTTGACCGGGCCGATCTGGTACACGCCGCTCACGTTGGCGACGCGGTACTTGTTGTTGTGCAGGTCGCTGTTCTGCTGATAGCCGGCATCGATCTGGAACGGGCCGAACGCGTAGGCCGCGGTCACGCCGTACATGTTGTTCGCGCCGGTGCTGCCTGCCACGCCGCCGAAGCTGTACATCGCCTCGACTTCGAGGCCGCCGAAGTGGCCGTCATACTTGACCGAGTTGTTCTGGCGCAGGCCATAGCCGAGCGCGCCCGGCAGCCAGCTGTCCTGGTCGAAGTTGCCGACCGTCAGCGGGTCGAACACGTTGCCCAGTTGATCGAACAGCGGGGTGTTCTGGCGGCCGAAGGTCACGGCGCCGTACTGGTTGCTTTGCAGACCGACATACGCCATCCGGTTGAACAGCGTGCCCGAGCTGGCGAGCTGGCCGTTCCAGAGGTTAAAGCCGTTTTCGAGGCGGAACACAGCGGACAGACCGCCGCCCAGATCTTCCTGGCCCTTCAGGCCCCAGCGGCTGCCGGTGATCGGGCCGACGCCCATCTGGACCTGGCTGTCATTGGCGGCGTTGGCGTTCGTGAGGTAGCGGATGCTGGTATCGACGATACCGTACAGCGTGACCGAGCTTTGTGCGAAAGCGGACTGTGCCGAGATGGCCAGCAGGGCTGCGCCGAGTGCTGCGGTGGTCTTCTTCATGTAATCCCCGTTTGTAATCGTTGATCCAGCGATGCAGGGGTGCGGGCGCTGGCGTTAGTCTTCGAACCGGTATACGTGGGCGGTGTTTTGCGCACGAAAGTGGCGATAATATTTCCAACCATTAAAACTTCTGCAATAAATTTAATGCGGTGTCGCACGGCTACAACATGGACTGGCGCAATGCGCGAATGCCCGCTATCCGGGGCATTCGCGGGGATTTGAAGGTGATGCCTCCGGCGTCTGCGAATTAACACGAGCGAGTAAGATGACCGGTTAATAATCGGGTTTCCCCTAATTCTTTATTTCGCACGTTTTCTTTTTACGCGGATGAATACCCAGGTTCTCGCAGTTCAAAACGACGGCCCCGAGGGCGTCTATACGCGTGGCTCCGGCGCCGCGCGCGAATGGTGGCGCGTGTCGCTATCCGAGCGCGCGCACATGTTCCGCATCGAGCACGGCCACGGCAGCGACGCCCAGGGCACGGTGGACATCGACACGGTGGTCGATCTCGACAATCTGGAGGCGAAACTGCTCAAGTGGCGCCGCGAGGGCTTCGTTTCCGGCGCCGGGCGCGAGGACGAGGCGCGCGCCGTCGAAGCAGGCAGCCGCTTCGCGGTGGAGCTTGAGCGCGCCGTGGCGCTCGGGCGCACCGCGCGCGAGGCGGATCGGCCCGACATCGCACGCGTTCGCATCGGCGCCATCGAAATGCCGCTGGCGCCTGAAGGCACGGTATCGGCGCTCGTGCCGCGCATCAACGACGCGTATCTCTTCACCGCGCGCACCGACGACATCGCGCTCGATATCGTCGAGAACCGCCGGGTCATGCTGATCGGGCACACGGGCTCGGGCAAAACGAGCTTCATCGAGCAGGTGGCCGCGCGTACGGGACACGGCGTATTGCGCGCGAATATGAACGGGCAGACCACCATCGGCGATTTCGTGGGTTTCTGGACCGTCAAGGGCGGCGAGACCGTCTGGGTGGACGGTGTGCTGCCGGTGGCGATGCGCGAGGGCTACTGGCTCATCATCGACGAACTCGACTTCGCGGAACCGTCGATCCTGGCGGTGCTGACCGCCGTGCTGGAACCCAATGGCCGGCTGCTGCTGAAAGAGCGCGGCAACGAGATCGTCGCGCCGCATCCATCGTTTCGTCTCTTTGCCACGGCCAATGCGGCGGGTGCGATGAGTGCGTACCGGCACCTGTATCAAGGGGCGAATCTGCTTAACGAGGCGTTTCTCGACCGTTGGCGCGTGTATCTGTTCGACTATCTGTCGAAAGAAGAGGAGACCGAAGTATTGCTTCGGACTTTGCCGCTGTTGACGCCCGCGATTGCGCAAACGCTCGCCGCCATTGCCGCGGATTGCCGTGCCGCGTTCGCGCGCGAGGATCTGGCGAGCGCGTTTTCCACACGCCGTCTGATCGACTGGGCCGAACTGATGCTGCGCACGGGCGATGTCGAGCGCGCGGCTGGCCCCGCGATCTACGCGAAGGTGAGTGCGGAAGATGCGGCGCTCATCCGCAGCATCATTCGCCATCACGCGATTTCCGATGCCGGTGCGGGTGCCGGCGCGAGCGAGTGACGTAAGCCGCCTATGGACAGCTCCCGGATCGACGCTCTCGAAGCGCGCCTCGGCAAGCTCGCGCGCGTGTTGACCGGTGAGCCGCGCTTGACGGTGTCGATCGGCGCGGGTGGTCCTCGCGTGGAGCGCGAGCGATTCGTGCTGCCGTCTCGCGTTCTCGAAAATGAACAGGATGCCGAATCAGTCGAGGATATCGAAGGCGAAGAAGCCCTGCTCACAGGCTATCTGGATCTGCTCGCGGCGCGCTGGCGTCATAGCGCGGTGCATCGGCTCGATACCGCACAGGCGGGCGTGACGGGGCGTATTGCGCAGATCGTCGAAGACCGGCGCGTCATGGAGCGTCTTGCGGCGCAATTTCCAGGCGCACGCCGTTATGTTGCGTGCTGGCGCGCGCAACTCGCACGCGATGCGGCGCGGCGCTGGCAGACGCTCACCTGGCCGGAGCGTCTGGTGTGGGCCATCGAGCGCACGCTGTGGGATGAGCCTGCCGAAGTCGACGAGCGCGATGTGACCTCGCTGGCGGCGGCGCTGCGCGTGCTGGAGGACGCGCAAGGGCCGCTCGCGGCGGCACGCGCGAGCCATTCAACGAATGCGAGCGTGCGGGCGGCGCAGGCCATCGTTGCGGGCGTGCGTTCGCTGGCCTCGCGCGGTGCGAACAACATGATGCAGACGGCGCATCCAGTCGAAGAACTCGATGACGAAGCGCTCGCGCGTGAACTCGACGAGTTCGGCGCACACGACGACACGGCGTTCGCGTTAGCGCTGGAAGGGGAGGAGGCTTTACAAGCCACACAGGCGCTCGATATTGCCGCCGATGCGCAGGCGCACGCCGATTCAGCGCCCGGTGCAGCGCTTTCGGAGGCCGATACCGCTGCGCCGCGCACGTCCGGTACCGAAGGTGCCTTCGCGAAACCGCAGCGCTCGATTCCGCTCACCACGGCCTTCGACCTTGTCATCGATCTCACCGGCAGCGGCGACGCCACCGCCTGGCGCAAGTTGCGCACGCTCGCGCGCGCGGAAACCGGCGCGCTCAAGACGCATCTCGAACGCGTGCTCAAAGCCGAGGAACGCACCCACTGGAAGCACGAGCAGGAGCGCGGCGAGATCGACCGCAGCGCGCTTGCACGGCTGGCGGTCTCGCACGGCTACCGCACGCCTTTTCGCGTGAGCGCGCACGCGAGCGGGCGCGATGCCGCCGTGACGCTGCTGCTCGATCTGAGCGGCTCGATGGCCGGCCGCAAGATCGAACTCGCTCGGCTGTGCGCGGCGGCGCTTGCCGATGCGCTGATACAGCTTGATTTCGAGGCCGAAGTGCTCGGCTATAGCTCGGTGGAGTCGCCGCCGATGCGCGAACATTACGAGCGTGAGCGCGCAGCGGGTGTCGATCTGCGTCGCTATAACCGGCTGGTCGAACGGCTCGATCTGCGCATCTTCAAGCGCTTCGATGCGCGCGATCCGAGCGGTCTCGCGGCGATCGAATGCGGCCACGAAAACCCCGACGGCGAGGCGCTCACGTGGGCCGCCAGACGGCTTGCGGCGCGCAAGGCGCGGCGGCATCTGCTGTTCGTGCTCTCGGATGGCTGTCCCTCCACCGGCGACGGCGATCCGGTGATCCTGCGCAGCGACCTGCACGCGCGCGTGGCCGAGGTGAGCGCGCAGGGCATCGAACTCGTGGGCATCGGCATTCAGGACGATTCGGTCGAGGCGTTTTATCCCCATGCCGTGGTCGTGCGCAAGCTCCACGAATTGCCTGCCGTTGCGTTCGCGACGCTGAGCCGGATGCTCGCGCGGCCGCGCTAAACGCCGCTTGAATCCAGGCCGTTGCAGGCCCGCGCCTTGCGTGCCGCGCAGGGCTGATATACCTTGTCGAACAATATCGTCGTGCAGCGCGCGACGATTCCCCTGAACAAAGCCACTCAAAAGCCATCCGGTACTTAGGTCATGCACGCTCCCGACCCGAGGACTCACGACGACTACGATCGCCTCTACTACCGGCTCGATCTCGAGCCGGGTGCCAGCGCGGCCGATATCAAGCACAACTATCGACAACTCGCGCAGATTTTCCACCCCGACAAATGGCGGCATCCCACCGCCGCGTCGCTGCATTGGGCCGACGAACAGTTCAAGCGGATCAAGGAGGCGCGCGAGGTGCTGGAGGCCTACTGGGCCGCGCATCACGAAGCGCCCGCGAGCGGATCGGCGCCTGGCCACGCGCAACGGTTGCGCGTGCGAGAGCAGATGCGCGAACTGGAATTGCGCCGCGATCGCCTGCATGGCGAACTCGACGGTTTGCAGCGCGACAAGCTGCGCACGCTGGCCGAGATGGCGCGTATGCAGACCGAGCGCGAACGGCTGATCGGCGAGATCGTGCGCCTGCGCGATGACGCTGCGCGCGAGCGAGCCGCGCACGCAGCCTGGCGAGAAAACGAGCAGGCCGCCTCAAGTGCCGCGTCGCTGGACGTCGATCAAGAGCCTGACACAATGCCTGTCGTCCCCGAACTCGCGCCCTCCGAAGGCCATGCCATCCGCAACTTCTTTTTCGCGCGTTTCGACGACCCGTCGCGCGGCTGGCTCATGACGCTAAGCGCTGTCATTGTCGTGTTGATCGCGCTTTTCGTGGTCGCGCACCGGCTTGTTTTTAGCGTGTTCGATGCGACGGGTTCATGGCGATGGCTCGCGGTGTTGCTGCAAACGCTGCTGATTGCGGCCGGTGCGGTGCTGGCGGGCGGCTTCGCCTGGTCGCAACGCACCTTGCATCGCGCGGATCGGGCAGGGCGCGTGCATGGCGTACCGCTGCCCGCGCGCGAAACCTGGCGGCGCGTGACGGCGGCGTTGCGTGGCACAAGCCGTCATGGCGCGGTCTGGCAAGTCGAAACCGGCGCGCTGTCGCCCGACGACAAAGGCTTTGAATTGCAGGCGGTGTTGCGTTATTCGACGAAGCCGCATGGCGAGAGCGAAACGCACCAGGCCGTGACGTTTCGCTGTCGCGCGCAGGCCGCCGGCGCGGGCGCGACGCGCATCGCGTGGGATTTCGGCGTGCAAGCGCCTACGTGGTGGCTCGTGCCTGCCGCGAAGGTCGTGCGCGATCTGCGCAGACGTGTCGAAGCGGATATCGCGGGACGCGTGTAAGCGCCGCCGCGGCATACCACTATCGATTCGATCGGAATACCTGACGAAATACCCAATACAGCGCGGCCGATAGCGCAATCGACGCAGGCAGCGTGAGCACCCACGCCAGCACGAGATTGCGCACGGTGGACCCTTGCAGGCCCGAGCCATTGGCGGCCATTGTGCCCGCCACGCCCGAGGCAAGCACGTGCGTCGTCGAAACGGGCAGGCCATAGACATCGGCGAGGCCAATCGTCAGCATCGCCACCGCTTCGGCGGAAGCGCCCTGGCCATAGGTGAGATGCTGTTTGCCGATCTTCTCGCCCACGGTCACGACGATGCGTTTCCATCCCACCATCGTCCCGAGACCCAGTGCAATGGCGACGGCCACCTTCACCCACGTGGGAATGAACTTGGTCGCGTGATCCATCTGCTTGCGGAAGTCGTCCAGCGTGGCGGCGTCGGCGGCGGAAAACGCGGGCGTTTTCGCTTTTTCCATCAGCCGGATCGCTTCGGAAGCCACGTACATGTTGTTGCGCACGTTATCGACGATGACTTGCGGCACCTGCGCCATCGATCCGGACAGGCTCACCTGATCCGCGATGGTGTCGGTCAGCGCGTGCAATGCAGGCAACGTGGCCGGTTGCAGGCGGTGCGTCCGCACGTAGGCTTCGACTTCGGCGCGTGGATCGTCGGGCGGCGTGGCGGGGGCGTAATGAACGAGCGTGACGGAGGCCGCGCGCGCGGCGGCCACGAAAGTGTCGGTTTCGCTGGGCGTCACGGCCTTGTTGAGCGCGTAGGCAGTGGGCACCACGCCGATCAGGATCAGCATGATGAGACCCATGCCTTTCTGGCCATCGTTGGAGCCGTGCGCGAACGACACGCCCGTGCAGGTGCCGATGAGCAGCAGGCGAATCCAGAACGGTGGCGGTTTGTTCGGCTCCGGCTGGCGATAGAGGCTGGGCTTGCGCACGAGGAACTTCAGCGCGATCAGCATGAGCGCGGACAGCACGAAGCCCACGATCGGCGAGAACAGCAAGGCCTTGCCCACGCCTGCCGCCTGCGCCCAATCGACGCCCGACGTGCCCGACGGCCCGCTGATCCACTGGTTCATGATGCCCACGCCGATGATCGAGCCGACCAGCGTATGCGAACTCGACGAAGGCAGGCCGAGATACCAGGTACCCAGATTCCAGATGATGGCGGCGATGAGCAGGGCGAACACCATCGCGAAACCCGCGCTGCTGCCAACCTGCAGAATCAGTTCGACCGGCAGAAGCTGCAGGATGCCGAAAGCCACCGCGCCGCTCGACACCAATACGCCGAGGAAATTCCACATGCCCGACCACACGACGGCCAGATGCGGGTCGAGCGAGTTCGTGTAGATGACGGTGGCGACCGCATTGGCCGTGTCGTGAAAGCCGTTCACGAATTCGAAGCCGAGCGCGATCATCAACGCGATGCCGAGCAGCACGAAGGGCAGCGCGGAGCTTTCCCGCACGGTGCGCAGGTCGACGAACAGATGATCGATAACGTAGATCATGCCGATCGCGATGATGAGAAAGAACAGCGTGACGGCGAGACCGCGTCGGCGTGGATGCACCGCGCTTAAGGGGGATATGGGGATGTCCGGCATATGCGTGCGCTATGGGTTGGGCTTGTGAGCCTCGTGCGCGGCGCCGGAAAACATCACGCCAGCCGATGCCGTTTGCAAACGTCGCGGCATCGAGCAGGGAAAGGGGCGGGGCGCGTTCGGCGCGCCGCGATCGCGGCGGTCCGTTCGAGAGGCCACAGTGTCGCACAACGCGCGGTAGCGTTGCACCAGCATGACCACGCTGCGATGTGCCACTGCGCCGCGGCGCCCGCCCCATGCGGCTGCCGCGGCTTTTGCGTCGGATTGACGCGGTCCTGACGGGCGGATCAGAACAGCAGCGCGATGCCCGCCATGCCGACGAACTGCGAATGCGTGCTCGACGGCGTGCTGTTCTGCGAGTCGCCCACCGCCGGGCTCGCGTTGACGATATCGCCTGCGCCATTCGCGCCGAGCGTCTGACCGCTCGCGTGCTGATAGCCCTGCAACGCGTAAAGCGAGGTGCGCTTGGAGAGGTGATAGGTCTCCTTGAGCGAAACCTGCTCGTAGCGCGCGGCGCTGGTGATGCCGTTGGCCTTCGAGGCCAGCGTGTACGCCAGGCCGGCGCCGACATCGAACGCGGGCGTGAAGCGGTAGGTGGCCAGCGCGGCCCAGGTGTTGAACACGGCGGTATCGGCGAACAGCGACTTGCCGCCTGCGAGGTATTCGACATTGGAATACGAGGCGCCCAGCAGGAAGTTACCGATCGTGTAGTTGCCCGCCACGGCCACATGCTGCACCGCACGCGCCGACACATAGCCCGTATTCAGCGACGATCTGCCGAAACTCCCCGTCGACGACGTATCGAAGCCGCTCGTGAGCGCGGCGTTATCCATGCGCAGAATCGCGGCTGCGAGCGAGATCGGGCCATTGTTGTAGCGCAGCGCGGCGCTCCAGGTCTGGCCACGGCCGGTGCTGCCCGCGATGCCGCCGAACGCGTACATGGCGCTTGCCTGCAGGCCGTACCACGTCGGCGACGTGTAGATCGCCGAGTTGTTGATACGCACCGTGGTGTCGAGTCCGTCGATATCGCCCGGGTGCGCGCCGGTTGCGCCGGTGAGCCAGTTGCTGCCCGTGAGCGGGCCGACGAACTGGTAGTAGGGCGTGTACTGGCGGCCCATCGTGAAGATGCCCGCCTGATCGTTTTTCAGTCCCACGTACGCCTGGCGGTTAAAGAGCAGGCCGGCGGACTGCAGCGCGCCGCTGTTGGGATCGAAGCCGTTCTGCAGGTCGAAGATCGCGTAGGTGCCGCCGCCGAGATCTTCCTTGCCGAGCAGGCCGAATTTCGAAGCGTAGACGTTACCCTGGCGCAGATAGACGTTCGAGTGACCGTTCTGGTTGTTGACGTAGGTGATCGCGTCGTCGACTGCGCCGTAGAGCGTCACGCTGCTCTGGGCGAATGCCGGGTGAGCGATCAGCGCGGCGCTCGCCGCCACGAAAATGCCGGGGCCGAAGCCAGTCTTCTTCATCGTTGTGCGTCTCCAATAAAAGGCAGGATTGCTTATTGTTTTGCATCGACCCGCACGGAAATGTGCGGGGTGGGCCGCCTGCGCGGCGCCGGGTCTCAGGTTCCAGTAATCAGGTTCGGTGTGGCCTTCTTATTGTGAAGACTCGTATTTCATGGGCCATTTGGGCGGATTGGGCTTACTCGGCCTGCTCGCGCGCCGCGCGCGCACGCTGGCGAGCCTGGGCGGCCAGGCGCACGGCGGCGTTCGGCGCACCGTAGCCGTCGTAACCGCCGCGCCGTTCGACCAGTTCGACAAAGAAGCGCTGGTCGAGCGTTTCGGTATAGGCGTGCAGGAATTCGCCGCCTTTCTCGTCGCGGTCGTAGAGCAGGTTGTGCTGGCGCAGCGTATCGAGGAAATCGGTGGGCATGGCGAAACGCGCTTCGAGATCGTCGTAGTAATTCGCAGGCACGCGCAGCAGCGGCACAGCCGCCGCCTCGAATTCCGTCACGGCGCGGAAGATGTCGCCAGTGCTGAAGGCGACATGATTCAGGCCCGTGCCGTGATAGGCGCGCACGGTTTCGGCGGCGGCGGTGTGCTGATCGACCGACGCATTGAGCACCACGCGCAGGCCACGATCGACGCTGCACAGTGCGCGGCTGCGCACGAGGCCGTAGGGGTCCGGCACCAGCACGGCGGCGCTCGCCTGAAGACCAAACACCGACTTCAGGAACAGCACCCACGAATCGAACGAACCGGCCGGCAGCGAAAGGCTCACGTGATCGATGCCCGTGATGGGGCCGACTTCGGTGGGACCGTCCACATCGGTGAGCGCGAAGTCGGCTTCGAAGAGCGTGGGCTTGCCGGGTTCTTCGTTCACGAAGTAGTTAAGACTGCCATCCGGCGCCTGAACCGCCGGCACGACGCGCTCGTTTGGACCCACGCGGCCCGAGAACGGCTGATAGCCGAAGCCCGCCGCCCGTTCGAGCGCGAGGCGCGCATCGTCCACGCGCAGCGCGGACGCACACAGCGACAGGCCATGACGCTGAAAAAACGCATCGGCGAACGAATCGGGTTCGGCGTTCAGCACGATGGCGGCCGAGCCATGCCGATAGAGCGTCACATCCTTCGAGCGATGCTGGCCGGCGCGGCGGAAATGCAGCTTGTCGAGCAGACCGGCCACACGTTCGCGCGCGTCGGCGTTGACCGCGAATTCGAGGAATTGCCACTGCGTATGCGTGGGCGCGGCGGGCGGCGTATAGAGCGTCGCGCCAGTCGTGTCCTTCTCCTTCGCCAGTTCCTCGTGCGTGAGCGCTTCGAGCAGCAGCAGCGAACGATGGCCGTCCGCGGCCGTTGCCGCCGTCGGCGCGCCACGGAAGCCGTCGTTGAAGATTTCCAGCGAAAGCGGCCCCTGGTAGCCGCTTTTCACCACCTGCGCCGTGAAGTCCGCGAGCGCGAAATCGCCCTGGCCCGGGAAACAGCGGTAATGACGGCTCCATTCGAGCACATCCATTTGCATCTTCGGCGCGTCGGCGATCTGCACGAAGCCGATGCGATTGCCCGGAATCGACGCGATCGCATCGGGCGTGTCGTCGAGCGAAAGCGTATGGAAGCTGTCCAGCGCGAGCTTGAGATTCGGATGATTCACCGCGTCCACGAGCTTCCAGGCATGGCGCCAGGTCCGCACGTTGCGGCCCCACGCCAGCGCTTCATAACAGGTCACGATGCCGGCCTGCGCTGCCGCTTGCGCGAGCTGGCCAAGCTGATCGATGGCGAGCGCGTCATTGTCGATCGCATCGGGCGCGACGCTGCTGCATACCAGCAGGCGGTCCGCGCCCAGTTCGTGCATCACCTCGAACTTGCGCTTGACGCGCTCCACGTTGCGCGCGAGGCGCTCGGCGCTCACGCCTTCGAAATCGCGGAACGGCTGATAGAGCACGATAGCCAGGCCGTGATCGGCGGCCATGCGGCGCACATCGGCGGGCGAGCCTTCGAAATAGAGCAGATCGTTTTCAAAGATCTCGACGCCCGTGAAGCCAGCGGCGCTGATCGCGGCGAGCTTTTCCGCGAGCGTGCCGCTGATCGACACGGTCGCGATCGAGCGGCACAAGGGAGAAAGAGCGGAGGCGGCTGTAGGTTGAGGCGTCTTGATCATGGCGTGGCGTTGCGGCGGCAATAACGTTAAGCATAGAACCCGCGATGCGGACCAGGGACGGCCCGCGCCGCAGGAGTGTCGCAAGAATAGACAAACTAACCAGTTAGTACAAATTCTGGGAAACCCCAGGATGACCGCGAGGCGCGCGCGCGGCACACTGGCGGCCATGCGTCGGGTGTGCCCATTGGCTCATGCGTGAATTCATGCAGCGCGAGTGTGCGCAAAGACCGCGCCTGTCGAGACGTCGTAGTGGAGCGTGTAATGGAATTGCCGTCGGTACTGGTCCTCAATGGGCCGAATCTGAATCTGTTGGGAACGCGGGAGCCCGCGGTCTATGGGTACGAAACGCTGGACGATGTGGCGAACCGCTGCCGGGAAGCCGGCAAGCGTCTGAAGCTTGCGATCGACTTTCGGCAATCGAATGCCGAGCATCAACTGATCGACTGGCTGCACGAAACCCGTACACAAGCGGCTGGCATCGTCATCAATCCCGCTGCTTACACGCACACTTCGGTCGCGCTGGCCGATGCGCTGAGCGCCGTCGCCAGGCCCGTGATCGAGGTCCATATCTCCAACGTCCATCAGCGCGAAGCATTCCGGCACCACTCATTTGTCTCGGCGGTGGCGTCGGGGATCATCGTGGGCTGTGGCACCCAGGGCTATGTGCTCGCGCTCGAACGCATGGCGACGCTGCTTTCGGCTGAATCCACCACACCGTCCACCACGCAAACCGCAACCGGAAAGAAGGGGGCGCAATGAGCGCGCAGAATAATTCGCAGAACAACGCGCAAAACAACGCGCTGAAGCCGCGCTCGTTCCTGTGCGGTCTGATCGGCAAGGGCATCGCCGGCTCGCTTACACCCGCGATGCACGAGAAGGAAGGCCGCGAACTGGGCTACAACTATGTGTATCGCCGTCTCGATCTCGATCCGCTGGGCCTCACGATCGACGACCTGCCGGAGCTGCTGCTGACGGCGCAGCGCGCGGGCTTCGACGGCCTGAACATCACGTATCCGTGCAAGCAGGCTGTGATTGCGCTGCTCGACGAGCTTTCGGACGATGCGCGCGCGCTCGGCGCCGTCAATACGGTGTTGTTCCGCGACGGCAGGCGTATCGGTCACAACACCGACTGGTCGGGCTTCGCCACCGCATTCAAGCGCGGCCTGCCCGACGTGTCGCTCGAAGCGGTCGTGCAACTGGGCGCGGGCGGCGCGGGCGCGGCGGTCGCCCATGCGGCCTTGCAGATGGGCGCGCGCGCACTCACGCTGTTCGACGTCGATGCGGATCGGGCGGCGACGCTTGCCGCCGAATTGCAGGCGCGTTTTCCCGCAGCGCGCGTGAGCGCGGGCACGAGCGCCACGCTCGAAGCGACGCTGGCCAATGCGACGGGCCTGATTCACTGCACACCGACCGGCATGGCCAAGCTGCCCGGCCTGCCGCTGCCCGCCGAGTATCTCCACGCCGGTCTGTGGGTCGCGGATATCGTCTATTTCCCGATTCGCACGGCGCTGCTCGAAGCCGCCGAGGCACGCGGCTGCCGCACGTTGAGCGGCGGCGGCATGGCGGTGTACCAGGCCGTGGACGCGTTCCGGCTGTTCACGGGCCTCGAGCCGGACGCGGAGCGCATGTACGCGCATCTGCAGGCCATGCTGGTGCAGGACGCCGGCCAATAACAGCAGAAGCACAACGACCACAACAACCACCACGAAGCCATCAACGGGCACACAGGATCAGGAGACAGACATGGCACCACCCGTATCCACGGGGCGCGACGCGCCTGGCGTTGCGGCCGCACCGGCGCAGGGCGCGCTGCGCCGCACGAAAGCGCGCTACCGCATCCTCGGTTTGCTCGCCGTCGGCACGATGATCAACTATCTCGACCGCACGGTGCTCGGCATTGCCGCGCCGCAGTTGACGAAGGAGCTGGGTATCAATGCGGCGCTGATGGGTCTGGTGTTTTCGGCGTTCTCGTGGAGCTATGTGGTCGCGCAGATTCCGGGCGGCGTGTTTCTCGACCGCTTCGGCAGCAAGCTGACCTATTTCCTGTCGATGACGCTCTGGTCGCTCTGCACGCTGGTGCAAGGCTTCGTTGGCAGCGTGGGCGCGCTGTTCGCCTGCCGCCTGGGACTGGGCGCCGCCGAATCGCCGTGCTTCCCGACCAATAGCCGCGTCGTGGCGACCTGGTTCCCGCAGCACGAACGCGCTTTCGCGACCGGCACCTATACGGTGGGCGAGTACATCGGCCTGGCGTTTTTCAGCCCGTTCCTGTTCGCGCTGATGGGCGCATACGGCTGGCGCTCGCTGTTCTACGTGGTGGGCGGCGTGGGCATCGTGTTCGGCTTCGTCTGGTGGGCGTTCTACCGCGAGCCGCACGATCATCCGGCGGCCAACCGCGCGGAACTCGACTATATCGAGGCAGGCGGCGGCCTCGCCAGGCAAGAGCACAAGGCTGAAGCGGCCACGCAGGAAGGCAAGGAAGCGAAGGGTGTGAAGGGTGCTAAGGGTGGTTTTGACTGGCGCATGGCCGGCAAGCTGCTGCGCAAGCGCCAGCTCGCGGGGATTTGCCTCGGCCAGTTCGCGGGCAATTCGACGCTCGTGTTCTTCCTCACCTGGTTCCCGACCTACCTCGCCACCGAACGCCACATGGGCTGGCTCAAGATTGGCTTCTTCGCGATCATGCCGTTCATCGCCGCATCGGTGGGCGTGATGTTCGGCGGCACGTTCTCGGACTGGATGCTGCGTCGCGGCGTTTCGGCCAACGTGGCGCGCAAGCTGCCGATCATCGCCGGGCTGCTGCTCGCGTCGAGCATCATTCTCGCGAACTTCGTCGAGAGCAACGTGGCCGTGATCGCCATCCTCTCCGTGGCGTTCTTCGCCCAGGGCATGGCCGCGCTCGGCTGGACGCTGGTGTCGGATATCGCGCCGGCCGGCATGCTCGGCCTCACGGGCGGCATCTTCAACCTCGCCGCCAATCTCGCGGGCA
This sequence comes from Paraburkholderia eburnea, assembly GCF_002917095.1. Lineage (GTDB taxonomy): Bacteria > Pseudomonadota > Gammaproteobacteria > Burkholderiales > Burkholderiaceae > Paraburkholderia > Paraburkholderia eburnea. Next base: position 35,640 of record NZ_PQGA01000031.1, on the reverse strand, counting down.
TCATCACGCCGCTGGTCGTCGGCATGATCGTGGGCGCGACGGGGTCGTTTGTCTGGGCGCTGGCCTTTATCGGCACGATCGCGCTGGTCGGCGCGGCGTCGTATATCTTCGTGGTGGGCGACATCAAGCGCATCGAGCTTTGAGGCGAGGGGGAACCGGTGCGCCGGTTCACCGCTTCGACGGCCCGGGAAGGCCCGCTAAAAGCGCGTTAAGAGCACGTTAAGAGCACGTTAAGAGCACGCTACCGGCCATGCTAGAATCGGTCGAATCCCTTCCTACTCGCGGTCCACAGAATAATTATGGCAAGACCGGCGGCTGCGGCCGAACGTAACGACGCTCAATCCGAAAGCCGCCGCAAGTACGATCCCGAGCAGACCAAACGCAACATCCTCGAAGTGGCGACCGCCGAATTTTCGGCGATGGGCCTCGCGGGCGCGCGCGTCGACGCGATCGCCGAGCGCACCAATACCACCAAGCGCATGCTGTACTACTACTTCGGCAGCAAGGAAGGGCTGTACGAAGCGGTGCTCGACAAGGTCTATGGCGACATCCGCGCGCTGGAGCAGGATCTGCACATCGACGAACTCGGTCCCGACGAAGGCCTCCAGCGCCTCGTCGAATTCACCTTCGATTATCACGACCGCCATCGCGACTTCGTGCGTCTCGTGACCATCGAGAACATCCACGGCGCGAAGTACATCGAGCGGCTCAAGACTTTCCGCACCCGTAACGCCAGCGCGATCCGCACGATCGAAGACCTGCTCGCGCGCGGCGTGGCCGCCGGCGTGTTCCGCGATGATATCGATCCCATCGACCTGCATTTGCTGATCAGCTCGATGTGCTTTCATCGCGTGGGCAATCGCCATACCTTCGGCGCGGCGTTCGGGCGCGATCCCTCGCATCCGCGCCTGCGGGCGCGTCACCGCGAGATGATCGTGGACGTCGTCACGCGTTTCGTGCGCAAGGCGGCTTGAGCGCCGATCTCCCTGATTTGTCCCGCAATTCCGCTCAAGCGGCGGCGGGAAACGAAACCGGGAAGGGCAACGCGCCGCCGCGCCGGGTTATCGGCATTCGGCGTCGCTACCACACTCCCGATTTCCCTCATCCCATAAAAGTGCGCAAACGCATTACACTACGGCCCGGAAGCCCGCATACGCGGGCCTTGCCCGCGCCGTGCGCCTGCTCGCGTTCCGTTCGCCGATTGTTTTCGGTCTGAGCCCGCTGCGCGCGCCCGGCGCCGGTCCACGTCAACCGGATAAGCCCACGCGTAATGAGCACTGCCACGCCCCGTACCGGTTCAGCCGGACTGCCCCGCCAGACCCAGGGTCGCTACACACTCGGTACGCGCATCGTCCTCAGCTTCGGCCTGCTGTTCGTGCTGATGCTCGCGACGGCCGCGATCTCCTGGGAGCGCCTGCGCTCCATCGACGAGGATGCCTTGAGCCTCACGCGCGATTCCGTGCCGGGCCTGTTCTACTCGACTTCGATGCGCGCCGCCGCGAACCAGACCTACAGCCTTGTCGAGCGTGCCGCGTTCGTCGAGCCCGATGCCACGGGCATCGCGCAGGTGCTCGAGCAACTGCCGGCCGCCATGAGCCAGGTCGAGCAGAACGCCTCGCACTACGAGGCATCGGTCTATCGCGCCGACGATCGCGCGCGTTACCAGCACTTTCGCGACGCTTACGCCCGCTACCTGCCGCAACTGATGGCCGTGGTGCACGACCTGCCGGCCCAACGCAGCGCCGCGCAGACCGCGTTCGTGCAACTGGACGCCAGTTGGCGCGACGTGCTGACGGCCGCCAACACGGTCGTCGAGGAAAACCGCAACCAGGCCGACGAATCCGCGCAGACTATCCGCAGCTCGGTCACGGGCACGGAAATCACGCTGGCAAGCGCGCTCGGCATCGTGCTGCTGGCGGCGCTCGTAACGGGCTACACGCTGCATCGCGCGATCACGCGACCGATGGCGCGCCTCGTCGAAGTGCACGACGCCATGCGCATGGGCAACCTCGCGCAGCGTCTGGAACTGGGACGCCGCGACGAATTCGGCGTGCTCGAAGACGGCTTCAACCGCATGAGCGACGAACTCGCGAGCCTCGTCGCTCAGGCGCAGAAGTCGTCGCTGCAGGTGACCACGTCGGTCGCCGAGGTTGCCGCCACGTCGCGGGAGCAGCAGGCCACGGCCAGCGAGACGGCGGCCACCACGACCGAAATCGGCGCGACCTCGCGCGAGATTTTCGCGACCGCGCGCGATCTCGTGCGCACGATGGGCGAAGTGTCGACCGTCGCCGAGCAGTCGGCGGTACTCGCCTCCAACAGCCAGAGCGGCCTCACGCACATGGAAGACACCATGCGCAGCGTGATGGAGGCGGCGGGATCGGTGAACGCCAAGCTCGCGATCCTCAACGAGAAGGCCGTGAGCATCAATCAGGTCGTGGCGACCATCACCAAGGTCGCGGACCAGACCAATCTGCTGTCGCTGAACGCGGCTATCGAAGCGGAAAAAGCCGGCGAGTATGGCCGCGGCTTTGCCGTGGTGGCGACCGAAATCCGCCGCCTCGCCGACCAGACGGCCGTGGCGACCTTCGATATCGAGCAGACCGTCAAGGAAATCCAGTCGGCGGTGTCGGCGGGCGTGATGGGCATGGACAAGTTCGCCGAGGAAGTGCGGCGCGGCATGCACGACGTCCAGGCGGTGGGCGCGCAGCTTTCGCAGATCATCGGCGCGGTGCAGACGCTCGCGCCGCGCTTCCAGGTGGTCAACGACGGCATGCAGGCCCAGGCCACCAGCGCCGAGCAGATCACCCAGGCGCTCACGCAACTGTCCGAGGCCGCGCAGCAGACGGCGGAATCGCTGCGCCAGTCGTCCCAGGCCATCGACAATCTGACGCTCGTGGCCAACGAACTGCGCACGGGCGTCTCGCGGTTCAGGATCGAAGCGTGACCCGACGCGTGACGCCGGGGCGCCTGAATCCGGCTTTTCCCTGAACGGAGCGGCGATGCTTTTTCTCGTGTTCGAGCTGGACGGCGAACGCTACGCGCTCGATGCGCGCGAGATCGTGCGCGTGCTGCCCTTGCAGCCGGTGCGCGCGTTCGCGGGCACGCCGCCGTTCATCGCGGGCGTGATCGATCACGAAGGCGCGCCGGTGCCGGTCGTCGACATGGCGCAGCTGGCGCTCGGGCGGCCCGCGCATAGGCTGATGTCCACGCGGCTCGTGCTGGTGAACGATCGCGCCGATCCCCGCGCCTCGCAACCGCGCCGCCTTGCGTTGCTGCTCGAATGCGCGACGCGCACCCAGAGCTTCGCGCCCGGCGACTTCGCCGAGGGCGGAATCGCCACGCCTGAGGCGCGTTGGCTCGGTCCCGTCGCGCGCGACGCGCTCGGCTTCGTGCAATGGGTGAAGGTCGATCAGTTGCTCGACGCGCGCGTGCGCGCGCTGCTGTTTCCCGATCCGCCGAGCTGGCAGGGCGGTGAAGACGGCAACGCCCACCCCACGCCGATGGGGCGCGCGTCATGAGTCTTGCGCGCTTCGAGAGCTGGCTGCTGGAGGAAACCGGCATCGACGCCGAATCGCTCGGCGCGCAGGCGCTCGCGCGCGCCGTGGCGGCGCGCGCGGCCGCAACCGTGGGCGCGGGCGCGGGCGCGGGCGTGGCTGCGGACCTGGCGGGCGGCACGCTGCACCCGGAGGCCGCGCACGACGCCTACTGGAGCGTGCTGACGGCCACCGCCGCCGAGCGCCAGGCGCTGATCGACACGCTCGTCGTGCCCGAAACCTGGTTCTTCCGCGAACGCGAAGCCTTTGCGGCGCTCGCGCGCGGCGGCATGGAGCGGCTCGTGCGGCATCCCGGCGAAGTGCTGCGGGTGCTCAGCGCGCCGTGTTCGACAGGAGAGGAACCGTACTCGGCGGCGATGGCGCTGTTCGAGGCGGGCCTCGCGCACGAGCAGTTCGGCATCGACGCCATCGACATCAGTTCGGCCTCGATCGAGGCTGCCGCGCACGGCGTCTATGGCCGCAACGCGTTTCGCGGCGATGCGCTGGCGTTTCGCGAGCGCTATTTCCATGCGACGCCGCAAGGCTGGCAGCTTGCCGATGCCGTGCGGCGCGCCGTGCACTTCGAGCGCGCGAACCTGTTCGAGTGGCTCGCCGCGCATCCCGTGCGCTACGACTTCATTTTTTGCCGCAACGTGCTGATCTATTTCGACCGCCAGGCCCAGGATCGCGCGATCGGCCTCTTGCGCGCGCGTCTCGCCGATGGCGGGATGATCTTCGTCGGGCCGGCGGAAACGGGCTTGATGATGCGCCATGAATTCGCCTCGGCGCAGATTCCGCTGGCGTTCGGTTTTCGCTGGCCGGGCGGCGAGGGCGCGCAGGCCGCCGATCCGCTGGCGTTACCGGCGCGGAGCGTTCGCACGCAGCATGACGGCGCGCCGCATCCCTCGTCGTACGCCACGCTGCATACCTCGCTGAGACCGCTGCATACGGTGCCGCCCACGCGCGCCGCCGCGCTGCCCGCGATGCGGCCGGCGACGCAGTTCGCGACGACGCCGGCTTTCGCGGCATCGAAAGCCGCGCCGCAGGCGTCCAGCACGCCGAACCCACCGAACCCGCCGACGCTGGCCGAAGCCCGCCGTCTGGCCGATGCCGGATCGCTCGATGCCGCCGCGCGCGCGGCCACGCAACATGCGCAAGCCGCGCCCGACGATGCCGAGGCGTGGTATCTGCTCGGCCTGATCGCCGATGCGCAAGGCGAGGCGGCGCTCGCGCTCGGGCACTATCGCAAGACGCTGTATCTGGAGCCGGGCCACTACGAGGCGCTCACGCATCTCGCCGCGCTGCTCGAAGTGCAGGGCGACGCCGACGGCGCGCGGCGTCTGATGCGCCGTGCCGAACGCGCATCGCAGCGCAGCCCGGGGGGCGCCAATGCGTGAAACACGCGACGCAAACCTGGCGCATGACGATGGCGGCATCCGGAGCGCGCCCGACGATTGCTGGAACCGCATCGGTGTGCGCGGCGACAACTCGTGCGAGCGCCTCGCGCAGTACGTGCGTTGCCTCAATTGTCCCGTGTTCGAGCAGGCTGCCGCGCGTATGCTCGATCGCCCGGTGCAGGGCGCGACCAGCGTGCCGATCTCGCAGCAGAGCACCGCGCGCACCGACGCCGCGAGCCTGCGCCGCGACGGCTCGCTCGTGTTCCGCGTGGGGGCGGAATGGCTCGCGCTCACGGCGTCCGCGCTGCGCTACGTCGGCGAATCGCGCCCGATCCACTCGTTGCCGCACCGGCGCAGTTCGGCGGTGCTCGGCGTCGTGAACGTGCGCGGCGTGCTCACGCTCGCGGCCTCGCTCGCCGATCTGCTGCATATCGATGCGCTCGCACAGACCGCGGCGGCCACGGGTGCGCGCGCCGCCACGCCGCGCCTGCTCGTCACCGAATGGGACGGAGAGACGACGGCGTTCCCCGTCGACGATGTCGAAGGCGTGGCCTACTTCGGCGCCGATGAACTGCTGCCCGCGCCCGCCACGCTCGCGCACGCGGCGGGCCGCCATGTGCGTGGCGTGTTCCCGTGGCGCGGCCGCTCGGTGGGCGTGCTTGAACCCGATGCGCTGTTCGGCGCGTTGACCCGGAGCCTGCGATGAGCGACGACGAACTGAGCCGCCGCTCGCTGCTCGACCTGTTCCGCGAGGAGGCGCAGACGCAGACGCGCACGCTCGCGGCGGGCCTGCTCGCGCTGGAAGCGACGCCTGCCGACGCCACCACGCTCGAAGCCTGCATGCGCGCGACGCACTCGCTCAAGGGCGCGGCGCGCATCGTCGGGCTGCCCGAGGCAGTCGATGTGGCGAGCGCGATGGAGGATTGCTTCGTTGACGCGCAGCATGGCGTGCTGACGATCGATGCGGGACGCATCGATGCGCTGCTGGTCGGCATCGATTTGCTGATGGCGGCGGGCGATGCGTCCGCGCCGCCGCTCGCGCGCGAGGTGGTGGACGGCTTTGTCGCGCGCCTGGCGAATGGCGGGCTGGCGGCTTCAGCCGAAGCGGTCGGGCAGCCGTCACCGCTTGATCCCGAAGCATTGCTCGCGGCGAGTCTCGCCAGCGTGCCGATGCCGAAGGACGAGCCGGTCGCGGCGGAGGTCGTCAGCGACTACGCTGAACCCATCGCCGCCTCTGCCGCTGCGCAGCCCATCAATCCGTCCACAACGGCCCGCAGCGCGCGCGACAGCGACCGCATGCTGCGCGTACGCGCGGGCACGCTCGACCGGCTGCTGGGTCTCGCGGGCGAATCGCTGGTCGAATCGCGCCGGATGCGGCCGTTCGCCAACGGCCTGCTGCGCGTGCGCCGCGCCCAGGGCGACGTGCTCGCCGCACTCGGCCAGTTCAGCGAGCATCACGGCGATGCGCTCGGCCACGAGGCGCGCGCCGCGCTCGCCGCCATCCGCGAGCAGTTGTCGACGCTCGGCGGCCAGCTCGCCGAACGCTTCGACGACCTCGACCGCATCGACCGGCGCGGCACCCAGCTCGCGCAACGTCTTTACGATTCGGCGCTCGAATGCCGCATGCGCCCGTTCAGCGACACCGCGCACGCCTATCCGCGCATCGTGCGCGATCTCGCGCGCTCGCTCGGCAAGCGCGTGCGCTTCGTGATCGACGGCGAGAACACCCAGGTCGATCGCGATATTCTCGACATGCTCGACGCGCCGCTTGGCCACTTGCTGCGCAACGCGCTCGATCACGGCATCGAAGACCCCGGCACGCGCCGCCTGCTCGGCAAGCCCGAGGAAGCGACGCTTACGCTCGAAGCGCGTCACAGCGCGGGCAAGCTGCTGATCGCCGTGGCCGACGATGGCGCGGGCGTCGACATGCCCGCGCTCAGGCGCGCGATCGTGGCGCGCGGTCTCGCGCCGGCCGATGCGGTCGAAACCATGTCCGAGCCGGAGTTGCTCGAATTCCTGCTGTTGCCGGGCTTCTCGATGCGCGAGCGCGTGACCGACGTGTCCGGGCGCGGCGTGGGCCTCGACGCGGTGCAGAACTTCGCCAAGGCCGTGCGCGGCACGGTGCGCATCGAAAGCGCGGCGGGGCGCGGCACGCGCTTCGTGCTGCAATTGCCGCTCACGCTGTCGGTGTTGCGCAGTCTGATCGTCGATGTCGCGGGCGAGGCCTACGCGTTTGCGCTCGCGCATGTGCGCCGCGCGCTGCGCGTGCCGCGCGAGGCCATCGACATGCTCGAAGGCCAGCAGCATATCGTTCACGAAGGGCGGCCGATCGGGCTCGTCACCGCGCGCCAGTTGCTTGGCGCGAGCGATGCCACCGCGCCCGCCAACGCTTCGGGCGACGTCAGCGTCCTGCTGATCGGCGACGGCACGGGCCACGACGCCGCGCTCTACGGCATCGCCGTCGATGGTTTCGCGGGCGAGCGCACGCTTGCGGTGCAGCCGCTCGATGCGCGCCTGGGCAAGGTGCGCAACGTGGCCGCCGCCGCGCTGCTCGAAGACGGCACCGTGACGCTGATCGTCGATGTCGAGGACATCATCGCCTCGGTTGCGCGGCTCGTGCGCGAAGGGCAGCTCGCGGGCGTGACGCGCGGCGCGAACACGACGGCGCGCGAACGCAAGCGCATTCTCGTGGTGGAGGATTCCTTGACCGTGCGCGAACTGGAGCGCAAGCTGCTCGAAAAACGCGGCTATGCCGTGACGGTCGCGGTGGACGGCATGGACGGCTGGAACACGCTGCGCAACGGTCAGTTCGACCTCGTGATCACCGACGTGGATATGCCGCGCATGGACGGCATCGAACTCGTCACGATGATTCGTAACGACCCGCATCAACGCAACGTGCCCGTGATGATCGTCTCGTACAAGGACCGCGAAGACGACCGGCGGCGCGGCCTCGACGCGGGCGCCGACTACTATCTGACCAAGGGCAGCTTCCACGACGAAGCGCTGCTCGACGCCGTGAACGACCTGATCGGAGAGGCGACCTGATGAACATCGGTATCGCGAACGACATGCCCCTCGCCGTCGAGGCGCTGCGGCACGCCATTGCGGCCCGGCCGGGGCATCGCGTGCTGTGGGTGGCGGCCGACGGCGAGCAGGCCGTCGACTTCTGCGCGGCCCAGCAGCCCGACGTGATCCTCATGGATCTCGTGATGCCGAAGATCGATGGCGTGGAGGCCACGCGGCGCATCATGGCGCGCTCGCCGTGCCCGATCCTGATCGTCACGAGCAGCGTGGGCGCGAACGCATGGCGCGTGTACGAGGCGATGGGCGCGGGCGCGCTCGATGCGGTGGATACCCCCACGCTCGCGGGTCCCGAAGCGCGCAGCACCATGGATCTGCTGCTCGCCAAGATCGACCAGATCGGCCGTGTGAACGGCGTGACCGAAGCCACGCGCGCACCGGCCGCGTTCACGGCCGGGACCGGCATGCTCGCGCCGCTGGTGGCGATCGGCTCGTCGGCGGGCGGCCCGACCGCGCTGGCGACCGTGCTGGGCGCGTTGCCGGCGGGGTTTAAAGCGGGGATCGTGATCGTGCAGCACGTCGATCAGTCGTTCGCCGTGGGCATGGCCGACTGGCTCAACGGGCAGACCGCGCTCAAGGTGCGCATCGCCTGCGAAGGCGACCGGCCGGCGCCGGGCGAGGCGCTGCTCGCGGCGACCAACGATCATCTGCGCATGGCAGCGAACGGCAAGCTGGCTTACACTCGCGAACCTGCCGAGACGCCGTACCGCCCGTCCGTGGACACCTTCTTTCATAGCGTGGTGGAGAACTGGACGGGCGAGGCCATCGGCGTGCTGCTCACGGGCATGGGGCGCGACGGGGCGATCGGCCTGAAGGCGATGCGTGCCAAGGGCTGCTACACGATTGCCCAGGACCAGGCGACGAGCGCCGTGTACGGTATGCCGAAAGCGGCCGCGGCGCTGGGCGCCGCGCGCGCGATTCTGCCGCTGCCCGCCATCGCCGCCGAACTGGTGAGCCGTCTCGGCACGCAGCGCGCGGCATGACGCCGGACCCAACTCCGAACCCCTGGCCGGGGCCTTGCCGGAACTCCGCCCGAGCCGCCCGCATCGATACTGGATAGACCCAAGCGACTGACATCATGACCGAGAAGCCGAATCAATCTTCCGCGCCGGAACCCGCGCTGACCGAAGGCGGGCCCGACGAGGCCTCGCTCGAAGGGGCGCTTGCGGCCGTGCGCACGGCGCTTGAGCAGCCTTTGCCCGGCGCGGCGGACGTGCCGATGATGGTGCTGCTGGTGGACGACCAGGCGATCGTCGCCGAGGCCGTGAGGCGGGCGCTGGCGAGCGAGCGCGAAATCGACTTTCACTACTGCCCGCATCCCGAACAGGCCGTGAGCATGGCCGAGCAGGTGCGTCCGACCGTGATCCTGCAGGATCTCGTGATGCCCGGCACCGACGGTCTCACGCTGGTGCGCGCGTACCGCGCCAACGACGCCACGCGCGACGTGCCCATCATCGTGCTGTCGACCAAGGAAGAACCCGCGATCAAGAGCGCGGCCTTCGCGGCAGGCGCAAACGATTATCTCGTCAAATTGCCCGACAGCATCGAGCTGATCGCACGAGTCAAATATCATTCGCGATCCTATGTAAACATGCTCCAGCGTGACGAGGCCTATCGCGCGCTGCGCCGCTCGCAGCAGGAACTGCTCAGGGCGAATCTGGAGCTGCGCCGCCTCACGCATTCGGATGGTTTGACGGGCCTTTCGAACCGTCGTTATCTCGACGAATTTCTGAACGCGGAATGGCGGCGGGCACAGCGCGAGAACACCGAAGTCTCGCTGCTGATGATCGACGTCGATTACTTCAAGCCCTATAACGACACCTACGGCCACGTCGCGGGCGACAACGTGCTGCGCTCGGTCGCGACCACGATCCGCCGCGAGGTGAGCCAGCCGCGCGACCTGGTGGCGCGCTTTGGCGGCGAGGAATTCGCGGTGGTGATGCCGGGCGCGGGCAGTGCGTTCGCGCGCCTCATGGCCGAGAAGATGCGCCGCGACGTGGCGGCGCTGCAATTGCCGCATGTGGGCTCGAAGGTCAGCGAACATCTGACGATCAGCGTGGGCGTGGCGACGCTCACGCCCTCGGCGGGGCTGGCCGAAACGGCGCTCATCGAGGAAGCCGACGCGGCGCTCTATCGCGCCAAGCGCGAAGGCCGCAACCGCGTGGCGTTCTCGAACGAAGTGACGGCGCGCGGTTAATCCGGGTCGTCCATCTCACCCCCAAAAAACTTTCGGCCTCTGCCGGAATAAGCGCGCGGCCCGCGCGTTAGCCCATCGTCCCCATTTATTCACGCGACGATCATGGTTCCGCAGGGGCCGCTCGACGAGCGGCCGGTCTCCGAGGCCGATATTCAGGCCTACACTGACGGTTCGCTACCCGGCGAGCGGGCCGCGCGCGTGCGCCGCTATCTGGCGCTGAGGCCCGGCGAATGGCACCGGATCCTGTTCTATCGACGGCTCAACGCCCAGATGCGGCGCGCGTTCGGCGCGGTTGCGCCGGCGGCCGGCGCGCCGGTTTTTGCGCCAATGCCGCCACGGCTTATGCGTGGTTCGCGTGCGCTGCGGCGCGGCTTCACCGCGCTCGTCGCGGCGTTCGCGCTGGCGGCGGCTGCGCTGGCGTGGCTGGCCGTTTCCGAACCCGGCGTTCAGGCGCTCAATAACGCGGCCGTCATGGCGTTGCTGGAAGCGGGCAGCGGCAGCCACCCGATCCCGAACACCTCCGACGCGCTCGCCGATACGCTCGCGCCCGGCACCCGCGCCGCCGGGCCTGCGCCGTTCGATCTGGACGCCGCGGGCCTGCGCTTCGTCGCGTCGGGCACGATTGAGCTTGGCCCGTTCGCGCGCGCAAAACGCTGGACCTACGTGAACGCCGAGGGCCAGCCGGTCGTGTTGCTCGCGTCGCGCGCCTGGTTCGAGCGCGATGCGCCGCAGTGGAGCGCACGCCGCGTCGGCGATCTGCGCTTGATCGGCTGGATCGGGCACGGCACGCGCTGGGTGCTGGCAGGCAATGCGCGCACGCACGGATTGATGCGCGCGGCGGACGCCGCGACGCGGCAGATGGAGACACGCAACGAAGCGCGGAACGAGTCGCAGCACGAGTTGCAGCAAGCCGCGCGCGGGGACGCGCAACCCCGGCGATGAGAGGGCAGACGAGGATGGAACATGGACGTCCGTGACGAGCTGATCGAACACGTACCGCGCCTGAGGCGTTATGCCCGCGCGCTGATGAATAACCGCGAGCTGGCCGACGATCTGGTGCAGGACACGCTCGAACGCGCGCTCGCGCGCACCGAGCTGTTTCGCGCAGGCACCGATCTGCGCGCCTGGCTTTTCACGATCATGCACAACCTGTTCGTGAACCAGGTGCGCAAATCGGCGGCGCGCGGCACGCATGTGTCCGTCGACGACGACAGCGTGCCCGAAGCCGACTACGCGGTGCCCGCGACGCAGACCGGCGCGCTCGAAGTGCGCGATCTCGACTTCGCGCTGCAGCGTTTGCCCGTCGAGCAGCGCGAAGTCGTGCTGCTGGTGGGGCTGGAGGAAATGAGTTACGCCGATGTGGCGCTGGCGCTCGATGTGCCGATCGGCACCGTGATGTCGAGGCTGTCCAGAGGCCGTGAGCGCCTGCGCGCGCTGATGGCCGGAACCGTCCCGCGTGCGAACCTGAAGGTGGTGCGATGAGCGATCAACAACATCCCGTGACCGAAGACGAGATTCACGCCTACGTGGACGGCACGCTCTCCGAAGCGCGCCGCGCCGATGTCGAGCGCGAACTCGAGCGCAATCCCGAACTCGCGGCGCGCACGAGCGACTTTTTCTCGCTGAACAGCCTGCTGCACGAGCGCTACGACCGGGTAATGAGCGAGCCGGTGCCCGCGCGTCTGCGCGATGCGGTGTCTACGTCTGCCCCGGCTCCTACCGTCAAGGACGATGCGGCCACGCCGCAAGCGGTTAAAAACCACGCGCGCGCGGCCGCCAACTGGCCGAAGTTCGCGGGCTTCGCGGCGGCGCTGGTGGTGGGTATCGGCATCGGTTGGGGCACGCATTACGGCACCGATGTGATGAACGGCGGCGACGTGGCCGGTGGTGGCGATACGCACGCCGAACTGCGCGCGGTCAGCGCGGACCCGACCATGAATTTCGTTCACGAGGCCGCGCTCGCGCACGTGGTCTATATGCCCGAGGTCGAACGCCCCGATACGATGGGCGCGCGCCAGGAGCAGGATTTCGTGCAATGGCTAGCGAATCGCCTCGGCACCGACGTGCATCCGCCGATGCTTTCCCGCAGCGGTTTCGAGCTGGTCGGCGGGCGTCTGCTGCCGGGTCCGGACGGCGATGTCGCGCAGTTCATGTATCACAACGCGCAAGGCGAGCGCGTGACGCTGTGCATCTCGCATCGCAAGGTCAGCAGCAATACCACCGCGTTCAAGCTCTACGAAGACGGCCCCGTGAGCGTGTTCTACTGGATCGACGGCGACTTCGGTTATGCGCTCTCGGGCGGTATCGACCGCAAGGTGCTGCTGCAGCTCTCGCACGATGTTTATGCGCAGCTGACTTCGCGTTGAAGCGACGTTGAAGTCACGCTGATCGTGTTTCGCGCGGCATCGCCGCGTATTCAAAGACCCTTGCGCATGTCAGCGCCGAAACCCCGCTCGCGATGAGCGGGGTTTCGGCGTTGCACGCTTGAGCGTGACGGCATCAGCTTCCCGAATAGATATTGCAGTAGCTTGCCGGGCCGACGCAGGCCATCGGCGGCGCGCCTGAATCGCTCTTGCCGGATGCAGGCATCCCCATGCCGCTCGCTTCCTGTGCGTGCGCGGCGTGCGTGACCTGTTGCGCGAATACCGGGCTGACTTCAGGATAGGACGCATCGGTGACGAAGCGCGAGCCGTTGGCTTCGGCCTCGATCAGTTGCTGGCGCACTTCCTCGCGGGTGAGACCTTGTGCCGATGCCTGGGTGACAGCGCCCACGGAAGAAGCGGCGACGAGCGTGGCAATCAATACGCGGCGGATAGACATTTCGAACTCCTTATCAGATGGTGTGATCTCGCGGCAGTCGCCGATCAAACGGGATCTTGACGATCCGGTTTGTTTCGACGCTGCTTGCATGGATACGAACGCACCAGCCTGGGAGTTATTCCGTCCGGCTTTGTATCGGCTTTGTATCAGCGTGATTGAGATGTGGCCCGAAGATTTTTCGGGCCACGTCGTTATTGCAGTTTCACATCGACGAAACTGCGCGCGTTATTGCGCTGGATGAGCAGCGCCATGCTGCGCGTCGCCTTGGCTTCGAGCGCCACGGCCTGGTCGTGCGTCTCGATCAGCGTGTCGTTGAGCGAGAGCACGATGTCGCCGGGCCGCACGCCCGCGCGCGCGGCGGGGCCGCTCGCCGCGTCCACCATCAGGCCGAGCGGCAGGCCGCTGGAACGGCGTTCATCCTCGCTGAGCGCATGGCTGACGAGGCCGAGTCTGTCTGTCGTGGCGTGGGCGGTTGCAGGCTTCGACAGTTTCGCGGAGGCGCTGACCCGCGTCACCGCCACGCCGTCGGTATCGGCGGTGACGGTGGCCACGGCGCGCGCGTCGCGCGGAGCGGGCGCGGCATCCTGCGCATCGGCGGCGTCCGCCTGGTCGGTTTGGTCCGCGGCTTGCGCCTGCTGGGCGGGTTGAGCGGCCGGCACCGGCTTGGCGGCCTTGACCGCCGCCTTCGCGGTCCTGACCGGTTTCGCGTCGAGCGCCGCGTTCGAGAAGCGCGTGAGCATCGGCCGACGGTTGCGGATCACCTTGAGCGGCGTCTGCGTGGCGGGGGGCACGGCGGCGAGCCGGGTGGCGAGCGTCGCCGCGCTGTCCACCGGCTCCTGGCCGACCTGCACGATTACGTCGCCGGCCTTTACGCCGGCCGCCGCGCCGATCGAGTCGGCATCGACGGCGTCGACCAGTGCGCCGCCCGCGTGCGGCAAGCCGAGCGCCGCCGCGAGTCCGGGGCTGACGTCCTCGACCTGCATGCCGAAGGTGCGCGTGAGCGCGGGCGCCGCCGCGTTGGCCGGGTCCGCCTGATCGGCTTGATTGGCCGGGGCGGTTTTGCGCGCTGCCTGCAATTGCGCGCGGAACCTGTTTGCCGCCTCGATCGGAATGCCGAAGGTCAGTCCGTTGTAGCGGTCGCTGTCCGCGTAGACCTGCACGTCGATGCCGATCACCTCGCCCGCGCGGTTAAAGAGCGGGCCGCCCGAATTGTCGGGGTTCACGGCCACGTTGGTCTGGAAGAACGGAAACGGGTTGCCGTCCGGCAGCGTGCGGGAAGCTGCGCTGACGATGCCGGTCGTCACCGTGTTCTGGAAGCTGTCCGGCGAGCCGAGCGAGAGCACCGGTTCGCCCGCGCGCAGCTGCGACGAATCGCCGAGCTTCACAGTCGGCAGATCGTGGGCGTCGACCTGCAGCACGGCGACGTCGCTCACGGGATCGACGGCGACGACTTCCGCCTTGAACTCGCGCTTGTCGGTCAGTTGCACCATCACTTCCTGCGCGTTATCCACCACATGCGCGGTGGTGAGCACCACGCCGTCCGGGCTCACGATGAAGCCGGAGCCGCTGCCCGTCATCACGCGCGGTCCACCGGCGTTCTGGCCTGGGTCCTGGGCTTGCGTCTGGGCCTGGCCGTTTGCGGGCGGTCGTGGCGTGCGCTTGAAGAAAGCGGTGAACGGATCGTCGTTGTCGATCGCTTCCTGCTCGGGCGGCGCCGACGGGTCGTCGGCGCCGCGCGCGATCACGTGCACGACGGCCGGCCCGTAGCGGTCGGCCAGCGAGAAGAAGTCCGGCGTCGCCATCGCGGCGGGCGAGGCGGCAGCGTGCTTGACCGGGGCGGGTTTATCGGCTGCGGAATCGTCGGACGCCTGCTCCGCCTGGGACGCTTTGGCGGGCTGAGTTGGCGTGGCGGCCTGGACGGTCAGACAGACGGTGCCGACGAGAAGAACGGCAAGCGCGGCGGCGGGGCGCGAGGTGCAGGCTGGGATCAGGCGGGGCACGGCACACCTCCAGGAGTCATCTGCCGGCGAGCGGATGCCGACGAAAATAAGTGTAGTCACACCTGGCGTCGAGTTGGGGGAGGGTTTGTCCCGTAGCGCACAGAAATCCTCATCGCATGGCGGATTCGTGTTGAAAAAGGGCGGCGCGATTGCCATCAGGCACTCGCCGGAAAGGCGTTTTCCTTACGTTCCCTTAAGCGCGGCGGATCGGCATGACGTGTCTTCACGCGCCGTGCCACAATCGTCGGCAGCGGTCGCCTGGCGGCCAGTCTTCCATTCGCCGATTTCATGAACCGACACCGCAACAGCCTAGGCCCCGACTGGGTCGAGCGCGCCGAGCCGATCGAAGGCGTCGAGCGCATCGAGGCATATTTCCACGGCAAAGCCTACGCGATGCACCGCCACGACACCTACGCGATCGGCCGCACACTCGCGGGCGTGCAGAGCTTCAACTACCGGCGCGAACGGTGCGACAGCCTGCCGGGCCATACGATCGTGCTGCATCCCGACGAGCCGCACGACGGCCAGGCGGGCACGCGCGAAGGTTTTCAGTACCGCATGATCTACGTGCAGCCGTCGCTTTTTCAGGACGTGCTGGGCGGCAGCGCACTACCGTTTCTCGAAGGCGGCCTGACGACCGATCCGCGACTGTCGGCGGCAACCGGGGCATTGCTGCAACAGATGAGCCATACGCTCGAACCGCTCGAGCAGAACGATGCGCTGACCGAACTTGTTCACGCACTGGCTGCCATCACCAGCACGGGCAAAATCGCTCCGGTTGGCGACTATCGCGCAGCACGCCGGGCGCGCGAATTCCTGCACGCGCATTGCTCGCGCACCGTCGCGCTCGAAGAACTGGAAACGGCGACAGGGCGCGACCGCTGGAGTCTGTCGCGCGATTTCCGTCATTTCTACGGCACGAGCCCGTACCGTTACCTGACGATGCGCCGGCTCGACGCGGTGCGGCGCATGTTGCTGGCGGGCACGGCGCTGTCCCATGCGGCCGCTGCGGCAGGCTTCGCGGATCAGAGCCATATGACGCGCCACTTCACCAGGGCATTCGGTATGACGCCGGGAGCCTGGCAGCGGGTCGCGCGCGGCTGAACGCCGAAATCGCCACGATCGTTCAAGACGGGCCGCATGGGCGCGATTACGCTCCAGTATCGACTGATTGAACGGAGCCCACCATGTCCATTGTCACGCCATCCACGCCATCCATGCCACTCACGCAGCCCGCCGCGCGCGGTCAATCCCGGACGATCGATTTCGCCGCGAAGATCGGACAGATCGAAGGACACTGGCAGCCGCGCGTCGTCGCCGAGATGAACGACTACCAGTTCAAGGTCGTGAAACTGCTGGGCGATTTTCTCTGGCATTGCCACGCCGATACCGACGAAACCTTCATCGTGCTCGACGGCGAATTGCACATCGGAATTCGCGGCGGCCCGAACGGCGATGAAACTCTCGTCGTGCGCGCGGGCCAGATGGCCGTGGTGCCGAAGGGCGTCGAGCACAAGCCCAGCGCGGCTGCCGAAGTCCAGCTCCTGCTGATCGAGCCGCGCGGCGTGGTCAATACCGGCGACGGCGCGCAAGGCGAGCGCACGCAGGCAAACGACGTCTGGATCTGATTGCGCGGGGAGTCGGGGCGGCTTGCGTCGGGCCATGGCACACCTGGATGACAATCACATGTCGATCCCATGAACGCGCGCGCTTGCCTGAAAAAGCGCGGATATGGCATCCTTGCGCCGATTAAACGGCCACACGACCATGGATCTTGCCTCGTCCATTGCAACCTACGGCGCCGACATGTCGGGCTTGATTTGCGGATTCCGCTTCATGCCGGGCGAGCCGGGCCAGCCCGTCAAGGGCGAAGATGTGCTCGCCGCGCTGCAGGGCGGCCAGCACGATAAAGCCCAGGACGGTGCGTTCTACTGGCTTCACTTCAATCTCGCCCATGCCGCGAGCGCCTCGTGGATGCGCGCGCATCTCGACCTGCCCGACAGCTTCTTCGAGATGCTGGTGGAAGGCTCGCACTCCACGCGCATCGAGCAGGTGGATGGCGCGCTCTACGCCGTCGTCAACGACGTGATGTTCGATTTCGAACTCACGCCCTCGCAGATCGCCACGCTCTGGTCCTATACGCACGAACGTTTGCTGGTGACGGCGCGCATGAAGCCGCTGCGCTCCGTCGACCGTCTGCGCGGCGACGTGCGCAACGGCGAGACCTTCCGCTCGCCCGCCGATCTGCTGATTCACCTGCTGCGCGATCAGGCCGATCTGATGGTGGAAATCGTGCGTCGCACGAGCGTGGACGTCGATCGCGCCGAAGACCAGTTCCTCGCCTCGCGCCGTCTGGGCAGCCGTCACGATCTCGCCGCGATGCGGCGTATTCTGGTGCGTCTGCAACGCATGCTCGCGCCGGAGCCTGGCGCCGTGTTCCGCCTGCTCGCGCGGCCGCCGCGCTGGCTGCAGAGCGCCGACATGCAGGATCTGCGCGAAACGACCGAGGAGTTCACGCTCGTGCTCGGCGATATGGCGGGCCTTGTCGAGCGGATCAAACTGCTGCAGGAAGAGATGGGCGCGCGTCTCGAAGAACAGAACAACCGTACGCTTTTCACGCTCACGCTGGTGACGGTGCTGGCTTTGCCGATCAATATCGTGGCGGGTTTTTTCGGCATGAACGTGGGCGGCATTCCGCTTGCCGAAAACCATCACGGCTTCTGGCTGATGGTGGCGCTCGTGGCCGGTTTTACCGTGCTGCTCGGCTGGTGGGTGTTTCGCCTGCGCAGGCCGATGGATCGTTAGCACGGCTGATTCCACCAGCCTTGAATTAGCGCCCGATGCAAGCGATTTTTTGAGCGATTTGTCTGTTATCGGCTCATGCGTTGCGGTTAATTTCACGCGCTATATACTAGCCGCTCGATTCCCCAGCCCGAGCCAGCGCCATGCCTGCCACTCCGTCGCCTGCCGAAGCCGCGCTTGCGCCGCCTGCCACTGCGGTGGCGCATGGTAGTGGTGCGCACAACGACGGAAGTACCCATGCGCTGCTGGATGCGTTGATGCGGCTCGCGGCGCGACACTTCGATGTGGCGCTCGCCTGCGTGCTGCCGGGTGACGCGGTGCAGGGGCACGAATGGCTCGGCGCGGGCGTCGATGCGCCATTGCGCGAGGCGCTGCTGGAACTCAAGCGCACGAACGTGCGAGATTCCGGTAATGCCAATGAAAGGATGGCCGAGCCGCTCGTCATCAACGATCTCGGATCAGACCCCACATGGCAGGCGTGTTTGTCGCGCGCGAGCGCGCTGCCACTGCGCTTCGTGGCGGCGTGGCCGCTGACACGCGCCAACGGCGACGCGCTGGGCAGTCTGTGCCTGCTCGATCCCGCGCCGCGCGAGTTGTCGGCGGCGCAGCGCGAGAGCCTCGACGATTTCGCGCGGGTGATCGCCGCCCTCGTGGCTGCACCGGACGATCCGCGCGAGACGAGCCGCACCGGATCGAACCTGCGCGCGGAACTCGATTCGTTGCGCGAGCGCGAACGCCTGCTTGCGCTGGCGATCGCGGGCAGCGGCACCGGCATCTGGGACCGCAACGTGGCGACGGGCGAGATCCGCTACTCGACGGGCTGGAAGGCGATGCTCGGCTACGCCGACGACGAAGTCACCAACCGTATCGAGGACAGCTACCAGCGCCTGCATCCCGAGGATCTCGCCTACGTTCAGGCGACCATGAAGGCGCATTTCGAAGGCCGCACCGACCAGTACGAAGTCGAGCACCGCATCCGTTGCAAGGACGGCAGCTACAAGTGGATCTGCAGCCGCGGCAAGGTCATCGCGCGCGATCACGATGGCCACGCGCTGCGCATGGTGGGCACCTCGACCGACGTGACCTCGATGCGCGAGATGGCGGAGCGCATGCGCGAATCGGTCGTTCTCGTTACCAATCTCACCAATGAAGTGCCGGGTCTGGTGTTCCAGTGCCGCCGCGCGCCGGACGGGCACACTTCGTTTCCCTATGCGAGCGCGGGTATCGGCGAGATTTACGAACTCACGCCCGAGCAGGTCGCGCGCGACGCCGCCGGCATCGACGCGCTGATCCATCCCGACGATATCGACGCCTACCGCGCTTCGTTCGCGGAATCGGCGGCCACGCTCGCGCCCTGGCATCTGGAGTATCGCGTGCGTCTGCCGCAGCAAGGGCTGCGCTGGCGTCAGGGCGATGCCCGGCCGCAGCGGCGCAGCGACGGCGCGACGGTCTGGCACGGCTTCATCACCGACGTCACCGAGCGCAAGCGCATCGAGGCCGAGCTGCAGGAGTTCGCCATGACCGACGGCCTCACGCGCCTTGCGAACCGGCGGCATTTCATGGCCCGTCTCGACGCGCAGTTGGTGTTGCTGCGACGCTCGGGCGGCCCCGAGTGCACGCTGATGATGTGCGACCTCGACCACTTCAAATCGATCAACGACCGCTTCGGCCATGCGGTCGGCGACGAAGCCTTGCGTCATTTCGCGTCGATCCTGCGCAACCATCTGCGCGTGGGCGATGTGGCGGGGCGCATCGGCGGCGAAGAGTTCGCGATTCTGCTGGGCGGCGCGGATCTCGACGGCGCCAGTACGGTTGCGCGCCGCATCCAGGAATGCTTCGCCCAGGCGCCGTTGCGCGCTGAAGCCGGTCCCGTGGTGCTCACGGTCAGCATCGGCCTGACGCAGATTCGCGCCGATGACAGCAGCGCCGAGATCACGCTCTCGCGCAGCGACGTCGCGCTTTATCGCGCGAAAAAAGGCGGACGCAATCGTGTCGAGTGCGTTTGAGCCTGGTTTCCTTGAAGCGGCTCGCGCATTCATGACGCGATTGACGCATTAGCGTCGAAACGGCTATCCCTGCAGCGTCATTTGCTTAGCGCGATTCGTTACTTCTGCTCATGCAGCGTGACAGGTAGCATTTTTTGCACCTTCATTTGCCTTGTCACGCTACGTCATGAAAAACGATATCCGCTTCCAACGCCGCCGCACGGTACTCGCTGCGCTTGGCGCCACGCTGGCCGGCGCCGCGCTGCCCGCATGGGCCAAATATCAGCCCGACCAGTTCCGCATCGGCTATCAAAAAGCCGCGAGCACGCTCGTGCTGCTCAAGGCCAGCGGAACGCTCGAAAAGCGTCTCGCTCCGCAAGGCATCAAGGTCTCGTGGACCGAATTCCCGGCGGGCCCGCAACTGCTCGAAGGGCTCAATGTGGGCGCGATCGATTTCGGCTACGTCGGCGAAGCGCCGCCCGTGTTCGCGCAGGCCGCGGGCGCGGATTTCGTCTACACGGCCTATGAGTTGCCGACGCCGCACGCGGAAGGCGTGGTGGTCGGGAAGCAGTCGCCGATCAAATCGGTGGCCGACCTGAAGGGCAAGAAAATCGGCCTGAATCGCGGCTCGGACGTGCACTGGTTCCTCGTCGCGCTGCTGCAAAAGCACGGCATTGCGCTGACCGATATCCAGCCCGTCTACCTCGCGCCCGCCGACGCGCGCGCGGCGCTGCAAAGCGGTTCCATCGACGCGTGGGCGGTGTGGGACCCGTTCCTCGCCGCTGTGGAGTCGCAGGACGGCGCACGCCTGCTGGCGGACGCGAGCGGCGTGGCGAGCCATCACCAGTTCTTCCTGAGCCAGCGCGAATTCGCCATCAAGCGCAAGGACGCGATCAACGTCGCGCTCGACGAACTCGGCAAGACGGGGCAGTGGGTGCGCGCGAACACGGCGGCGGCGGCCGCGAAACTCGCGCCGATTCAGGGGTTGGATGCGGCCACGATCCAGATCGGTCTTTCGCACTACGCGCACGAGTATCGGCCGATCGACGCGGGCGTAATCGCGGAGCAGCAGAAGATCGCCGATACGTTCTACGATCTCAAGATCATCCCGCGCCGGGTGACGACGAAGGACGCGGTGCTTGCGTAAATGGAAAGGGCGGCTTTAAAAGCCGCCCTTTTTGCTTAAAGCCCGCCCCGCGTCGCGATCAATGCTGCGACGACCAGCCCTTATAGCTGCCGACGTTGTCGCGCGTGACGAGTTGCGGCGTCATCTGGATCAGCGGATTGGCGGGCTTTTTGCCGTTCATGATGTCGTAGCCTACCGTCACGGCCGTCTGCGCCATCTTCCACGGGTCCTGGCTCGCCGATGCCTGCACCAGCGTATCGGTCTTGAGCGCCGATTCGATATCGGGCGCGCCGTCCACCGACGTAATCACGATGTTGCTTCGATGCAGTTGCTTCGCGGCCAGGTCGCTGCCCACGGCCTGCGGGTCGTTGATGGTGAACACGCCGGCCACTTGCGGGAAGCGCGTGAGATAACCCTGCATCGCGTTCATGCCGCCTTCGCGCGAGCCTTTGCCGTCCTGATCGTCGGAGAGGACCTTGATGCCCGGCGACTTCGCGAGCACCTGCTTGCAGCCGTTCACGCGATCGATCACGGCCGACACCTGCGGGCCGTTCTCGATGATCACGTTACCCTTGCCGTTGATCTTCTTCGCGAGGTAGTCGCACGAGATCTCCCCGGCCTTCACGTTGTCGGTCTGCACAGTGGCGTCGGCGCCCGCCGCGCTCACGTCCACGGCGACCACCACGATGCCGGCTGCGCGCGCCTTGCGCACGGCCGGCTCGATCGCCTTGGGATCGGAGGCGTTCAGCAGGATCATGTCCACGTGCGCCGAAATGAAGTTGTCGATCTGCGTGAACTGTTTGTTCAGGTCGTAGTCGGCGGACACGGCCGTGACTCTGGCGTTCGGGTTGATCTGTTTGGCCTTGGCTTCGGCGCCCTGCACGATCGTCACGAAGTAAGGATTGCCAAGCGAACCCACGGTGACGCCGATCGACTTCAATTGCTTGTCGGCGGCATGTGCGCCCTGGAGCGCGAATCCCATCGTCAGAGCGGCAGCGGCGAGCAGCGTTTTTTTCTTGAACATGAACTTGTCTCCAGAGAGGTCCTGTTAGTGTGTCGTGCAGGACGGGCGCAGGAGGACCGCTTGCGCCCGCGGTTTTAATGTCGCGTGTTGTGTCGAAGCGGATCAGGTGCGAGCCGAGCCGCGCTGGCGATAGCGGTCGAGCGCCACGGCGCCGACGATCACCAGCCCCTTGATGATGTATTGCCAGATGTCCGATACGCCCAGCAGCACGAGGCCGTTGGTGAGCACCGCGATGATGAGCGCGCCGATCAGCGTGCCGATGATCGAGCCCACGCCGCCCACGAAGCTCGTGCCGCCGAGAATCACGGCCGCGATGGCGTCGAGTTCGTACGATTGACCCAGTTGCAGGCCGTTGGCCGCATAGAGCCGCGCGGCCGACATCACGGCGCCCAGCCCCGCGAGGAGGCCCGACACCGCGTAGACGAACATTTCGATCGCCCACACCTTGATGCCCGAGAGGCGCGCCGCTTCGGGATTGCCGCCCACCGAATAGATATGCAGGCCCAGCACGGTACGGCGCAGCACGAACCACGAAGCCGCCACCACCACGAGCGCGATGATCACGAGCCAGGGCACGCCGAGCACCGAGCCATTGCCGATAAACGCGAACGAGAGTTGCGGATTGAAGATCGTGGTGTCGTGGCCCATCAGCCGCGCGATGCCGCGCACTGCCGTGAGCGAGCCGAGCGTGACGATGAAGGGCGGCAGACGCAGCAGCGAAATCAGCGCGCCGTTGATGACGCCGAAGCCCAGACCCACGCCCAGCGCGGCCGGAATGCCCAGCCAGCCCATGCCCACGATGGTGGACCCCAGCATGGCCGCGACGGCGGCAGCGGCGAGAATCGAGCCTACCGAAAGATCGATGCCGCCCGTGAGAATCACGAAGGTCATGCCGGCGGCCAGCACGATATTGATCGAGGCCTGCTGTGTCACGATCGACAGATTCTCGAAGGTGAAGAAGCCGTCGTTCAGCAGTCCAAAACCGATGCACAGGAGCACCAGCACCGGCAGCATGCCCGCCGTGCGCATGAGGGATTTCATGCGCGCGCGATGGCCGTCGATGGCCTGGCGCGCCTGCTGCGCTTGCTGTTGGGTGCCCTGGGTGCCCTGTGCGGCATCGGCGGGGGTGGCCGCGACGCCGTGGCGGGGAAGAATGCTTTTCATGATGTCGTGCTCCTCAATATCTCTTCGACGGACGCGTTTTTGTGTGCTTTTGACTGGCGCTTCAGGCGGCTTCGTCCAGCGTGCCCTGCGAGCCGGTGGCGAGTTCGATGATGGCCTCCTGGCTGATG
Organism: Paraburkholderia eburnea; assembly: GCF_002917095.1. Classification (GTDB taxonomy): domain Bacteria; phylum Pseudomonadota; class Gammaproteobacteria; order Burkholderiales; family Burkholderiaceae; genus Paraburkholderia; species Paraburkholderia eburnea. Next base: position 12,380 of record NZ_PQGA01000031.1, on the reverse strand, counting down.
GGCTTGCCGGTATAGCCGCCCAGTTCTCCGGCGAATTCACCTTCGCGCATGACGAGCACACGGTCGGCCACGCCGATGATCTCGGGCAGTTCGCTCGAAATCACGATGATGCCCACGCCGGTTTTGGCCAGGTCGTTGATGATGCGGTAGATCTCCGACTTCGCGCCGATATCGACGCCACGGGTCGGCTCGTCGAGGATCAGCACGCGCGGCTTCGTTTCCAGCAGGCGCGAGAGCAGGACCTTTTGCTGATTGCCGCCCGAAAGCGCACCTACGTTCACGCGCGGGCTGGGCACGCGAATCGACAGCGCGCGGATCGAATCCTTCGCGCGCGCCGAGCCGCGTGCGAGATCGAGCACGCCGAAGCGCGCATCGCGTCCCGCCACGGCCACGTTGATGTTGTCGCGCACGCTCATGTCGAGAAAGAGGCCCTGGTGCTTGCGGTCCTCGGTCAGATAGACGAGACCTGCATCGATGGCGTCGCGCGGCGTATGCACGGCGAGCGTGCGCCCGTCGATGGCGATGTCGCCGCGTGCGCGCGGCTCCGCGCCGAAAATCAGGCGTGCGAGTTCGGTACGGCCCGCGCCCACGAGCCCCGCGATGCCGAGCACTTCGCCTGCATGCAGGTCGAGGCTGCAACCGCGCACGCGCCTGTCGTCGGCGACATCGCGCACGGTGAGCACGAGCTTGCCCGGATCGTAGGGCGCGTGCGCCTTTTTGTAGAACCCCGAAATATCGCGGCCCACCATCATGCCGACGAGGCTTTCCGCGCTGAGTTCCTCGCGCATCAGCGTGCCGACATAACTGCCGTCGCGCAGCACCGATACGCGATCGGACAGTTCGTAAATTTCGGCCATGCGATGGCTGATGTAGATGATCGCGAGACCTTCCTCGCGCAATTGCAGGATCAGCTTGAAAAGACGCTCCGTTTCGCGCGAGGAGAGCGGTGTGGTCGGTTCGTCCATCACGATGATGCGCGCTTCGGTGTGCACGGCGCGGGCGATTTCCACCAACTGGCGTTCGGCGATCGACAGCGAACCCACCAGCGTGGTCGGCCCGAAGGTCGCGCCCAGACGCGTGAGCACGTCCTCGCAGCCGCGCTCCATCGCCGCGCGATCGACCACGCCGAAGCGGCGCCCGCCCTTGCGCAACTCGCGGCCAGCATAGATATTTTCGGCCACGCTCAGGTTGGGCGCGAGGCTCAGTTCCTGATAGATCACGGCCACGCCCAGTTCGCGTGCAGCCAACGGCCCGTCGATCGCAACGGTCTTGCCGTCGAGCAGGATCTGGCCGCCGGGATCGGCCTGATAGGCGCCCGAGAGAATCTTCATGAGCGTGGACTTGCCCGCGCCGTTCTCGCCCATCAGCGAATGAATCTCGCCGGGCCAGACCGACAGGCGCACGTTGTCGAGCGCGCGCACGCCGGGAAAGGTCTTGCTGATGCCCCGCATTTCCAGCAGCGGGGGCGTCGACTCAGAGCGCGACATGGCTCACCTCCTGGGCTTGCGCCTGCATTTGCATTAGGTTCTGCGATGTTGTCTGCATCGTGGCGGCGGCGCCCATCAAGATGCCCGCCCGCGGCGAAAAGTTGAAGAACATGGGCAGCGTGGCCGCGCCGAGCGCGCCCGCATCGGGGCCGAAGGTGCCGCGCACCAGTTCGGGCGTGCCGCGCGCCTCCGGTGCGGTGGCCGCGACGGCCCAGCGCAGACGTTCCATCAGCGTGTCGATGAGGCCCGCGTCCACGTCGGCGTCGAGCACCACGGCGGGCACGTCGAGCACGCACAGCGCCGAGCGCAGCGCGGGCGCGAGCGCGTCGATGCAGTCGTCGAGCCACTCTTCGACGGCCGGATGGCCGCCGGCGATGTGGCCTTCGATATCGGCGCGGCTTTCGACGCGCGCGCCGCGATATTGCAGGTGTCGGCGCAGCGCGATCAGCGAGGCGCGCGAGAGCAGGATGTCCCACTTGCCGTCGGGCTGATACGCCGAGGGCAGGGTGCTGGGGGGCACCGGCATCACGGCGAAATCGCCCGCGTTGCCCGTCAGGCCGCGCACGCAGTCGCCGCCGACGGCAATGCCGCCGCCAATCGCAGGCCCCAGAAAGAGGTACAGGAAGTCGTCGCGCTGACGCCCGCAGCCGTAGAAGATTTCGGCGATGGCGGCGGCGTTGCCGTCGTTCTCGCTGAACACGGGCAGTCCGAGTGCATGACCCAGTTCGCCCGCGAAATCGACTTCGCTCCAGACGCGGAAGTTGTCGCTGGGCAGGCCCAGCTCGCGCAGCCAGCTGCCGAGGTTGTACGGCTGCGCCACGCCGATGCCCGCCAGACGCTTGCGCTCCTCTTTATCCAGTAGTCCTGATAGTTCGCGGATGTCGTGCTGGACGATTTCCTGGGCTTGCGCGGGTTGGGGCAGCAGCATGTCGTGCGAACGGCGCGCGATCATCTGGCCCGCGAAGTTCACGAGTACGGTTTCGATGTTGGTCCGGTCCAGGCGCACGCCGATCGCGAACGCGCCGCGCGGCGAAAGCCGCAGCAGCGAGGCGGGCTGGCCGCGTCCGCCGTCGAGGCGCCGTCCGCTCAACTCGATCAGGCCGCTTTGCATCAGCGACGTGATGATGCTGCCGACCGCCGTGCTGGTGAGATTCGCAAGGCGGGCGAGATCGGCCTTCGACGCCTCGCCGGCGCGCCGCAGCGCCTGCAGCAGCAGGCGCTCGTTGAAGCGGCGGACATTGGCGGAATTGCTGCCCTGACCCACATGCGGACTTCTCACGCGTCTCCTCCGGGGGCGTCGCCTGTCTTTCAGGTCTTTCGACCGCGTGGGCGACTAAATAAATCAAGTTGATTTATTTAATGCCGGAAAGCGTCGTATGTCAGCCTGGGGAAATCCCGGCGATTGACCCGCGCGAAGAATCGATAGCGATGCCGCCCTCGGTACCCATGGCGCTCAGCCATCGCGAAACGACAAGCTATACGCATTGAGCGCAGGCACGCTGCCCAGATGCGCATACAGCATCTTCGATGCCTTACGGCGCTCCGGTGTGTATGGACGATGGGTTATTCCGTTGCGATAGAAGGATGATAGAAACGCACGCGCAAATGAGCTTTCGAAATAAATATCGATTGCTGTGAGTGCATGGAGGATTCAGCCGACAATTTTTTGTTCTCCAGGCGGTCGTATCGCGCAATGAAATCAAGTCGAAGTGCGGTCTCCGCCACGCCCGCCTGCACGCGGCCATGGCGGGCAGTGCGCGCGTGTTACCGGTCTCAGGGTTATCGCGGATGCTTGTGTTCGGGGGCGCTTTTAGAATCGCTTTTAGAGTGATTGACTGCCAATATAGTGATCTCGTTCGTCCCTGGAGTTTTCGATGCCTCGTTTTGCCGCCAATCTGTCCATGATGTACACCGAGCACGCGTTTTTAGACCGTTTCGCGGCGGCGGCGCGTGATGGTTTCGAGGCGGTCGAATATCTGTTTCCCTACGAGCACGCGCCCGAAGCGTTGAAGGCGCGGCTCGATGCCGCGGGTCTCGCGCAAGTGCTGTTCAACGCCCCGCCGGGCGACTGGGCCGCGGGCGAGCGCGGTATCGCCTCGTTGCCGGGCCGCGAAGACGAATTCCGCCGCGGCATCGATCAGGCGCTCGCCTACGCGCGCGTGCTCGGCAATCGCAAGCTGCATGTCATGGCGGGCATCGTCGCATCGCCGGATGCGCGCGCGGCGCAGCGCGAAACGTATCTGCGCAATCTCGCCTTCGCGGCGCAGGCTGCCCAGGCCGACGGCGTCACGATCCTGATCGAGCCGATCAACACGCGCGACATGCCCGGTTATCTGCTCAACCGCCAGGATGACGCGCACGCCGTCTGCAAGGAGATCGGCGTGTCCAATATCCAGGTGCAGTTCGACTGCTATCACTGCCAGATCGTCGAAGGCGATCTCAGCGTGAAGCTCGAACGCGATATGGCGGGCATCGGCCATATCCAGATCGCCGGCGTGCCGGAGCGTCACGAACCCGATCGTGGCGAGCTCAACTATCCCTGGCTGTTCGAGCGCATCGATGCGCTCGGCTATACCGGCTGGATCGGCTGCGAGTACCGTCCGCGCACGACGGCGTCGGCGGGTCTCGGCTGGATCAGGCCTTGGCTGCCCGCGCGCGGCTGACTTTTTTCTGCGCGCAGGTCGGCTTCAGTCGTCGCAGTTCCCACAGGCATGAACGGAGCAATCGAACATGAAAGTGCTGATTACCGGTGGTGCGGGGTTTCTGGGGCAACGTCTTGCGCGCGATCTGCTCGCGCGCGGCGCGTTGCGCAAGACGGTGGGCAATGGCGGCGCGCCCGAGCCGATCACCGAGCTGGTGCTGCTAGACACGACGCCCGCGCAGGCGCCTGACGATGCGCGCGTGCGCGTCGAAACCGGCGATGTCGCGGATCGCGCGCTGCTGGAGCGCCTGATCGATACGGACACGGCCGTGGTTTTCCATCTGGCCGCGATCCTGAGCGCGGAGGCCGAAGCCGAGTTCGATCTCGGCTTGCATATCAACCTCGACGGCACGCGCGCGCTGCTCGAAGTCTGCCGCGCGCGCGGGCATTGTCCGCGCCTCGTGTTCACGAGTTCGGTGGCGGTCTATGGCGGCGATCTGCCCGAAGAAGTGCAGGACGATACCGCGCTCGATCCGCAGTCGTCGTATGGCGTGCAGAAGGCGATGGCCGAACTGCTGATCGGCGATTATTCGCGGCGCGGTTTCGTCGATGGCCGCGTGCTGCGGCTGCCGACTGTCGCCGTGCGGCCGGGACGCCCGAGCGGCGCGGCATCGTCGTTCGCAAGCGGCATCGTGCGCGAGGCGCTCAACGGCGAGACCGCGGTGTGCCCGGTGAGCGGCGCCACCGCTATCTGGCTGCTGTCGCCGCGCAAGGCGGTGCAATGCCTCGTGACGGCCAGCGAGATCGAAGGGGAGGCGCTGGGCACGCGGCGCATCGTCAATCTGCCGGGCGTCTCCACGACCGTCGATGAAATGATCGAGGAACTGAGCAAGTTCGGCGGCGCGAAGGCGGTGGCGCGCGTGGACTGGGCGCCCGACGAGGTGATCGAGCGCATCGTCAGCAGTTGGCCGGCGCGCTGGAACGATGCGCGAGCGAAGAAGCTGGGCTTTACGGGCGACGCGTCGTTCCATGCCATCGTCAAGGTCTACGTGGAAGACGAATTGCCCTGGGCGGAAAAAAAGCGCGCATGAACCGAAACGACTACGAAGTGCACGACGCGCGCTTTCGCTCGCTGATTCAGGCGAACGCGCCGCTGGAAAAGATCGCCGACGGTTGCCTCTGGACCGAAGGGCCGGCGTACTTTCCGGCGGCGGATATGCTCGTGTGGAGCGACATTCCGAACAACCGCATGATGCGCTGGGCGCCTGGCATGGGCGTGGGCGTGTTCCGCGCCAACGCGAATTTCAGCAATGGCAACACGCGCGACAACGAAGGCCGGCTCGTGAGTTGCGAGCACGGCCGGCGCTGCATCTCGCGCACGGAACACGACGGCAGTGTGGTGGTGCTGGCGTCCCACTACCAGGGCCGGCGCTTCAACTCGCCGAACGATCTGATTGTCGATACGCAGGGCACGATCTGGTTCTCCGATCCCGACTACGGGATCATGAGCGACTACGAGGGCTTTCGCGCCGAAGGCGAGATCGGCGGCTGCCACGTCTATGCGCTCGCGCGCGGCGAGGACGGTCAGTACGAAGTGCGCCGCGTGGCGGACGATTTCGTGAAGCCAAACGGCCTGGCGTTTTCGCCCGACGAGTCGCGGCTGTATATCGCCGATTCGGGCGCGTCGCACGTGGAGGGCGGGCCGCGCCATATCCGCGTGTTCGACGTCGAGGGTGGCGCGCCGCGTACTTTGCGCAATGGCCGCGTGTTCATCGAAATGTCGAGCGGCGTGCCGGACGGCTTTCGCGTGGACGAACACGGCAACGTCTGGACCAGCGCCGAGGACGGCGTGCACTGCTATTCGCCGCAGGGCGAACTGCTCGGCAAGATCCTGCTGCCGGAAGTGGTGTCGAACCTCACGTTCGGCGGCCTTAACCGCAACCGGCTTTTCATTACCGCGACGTCGTCGGTTTACTCGGTCTACGTGGGCGTGCGTGGCGCTTCTGGCGCGCGACGGTAAATGTGCTTGAAGCCGGGCAGGTCTTACCAGCACTTTCACATCCCCTTGAATCGATCCGCATAAAGCCGGCTTACCACGAGCCGCGCTTCATGGCCGTGCAGCCGCAGCGTGAGCTTGCCGGCCTCGTCGCGCGAGGCGCTCGCGATCGCCTGGGCGCGCACGACCGTGCCGCGATGGATCTGCCAGAACGCCTGCGCATCGAGCCGTTGCAGCAGATCTCGCAACGACAGGCGGATCAGGTGCTCGCGCTCCGTCGTGACGACACGCACGTATTTGTCGGCGGATTCGAAATACAGCACGTCATCGACGGGAATCATCGTGATCGTGTTGCCCGCGCTCGCCTGGATCATGCGCAGCGGTTCCGTGCCAGGCGCGGCTCCTTCGTTCGCGATGCCGAGCAGGCCGCGAAGTTGTTCCACCAGCGGTTCCAGCTTGTCCGGCCCGGCGCCGCGTCGCGCCAGCGCTGCCTGAAGCCGCTCGCAGGTGCGCGCAAGCCGTTCCGTCTGCACCGGCTTGAGTACATAGTCGAGCGCGGCACGCTCGAACGCGCGCACGGCGTACTCGTCGTAGGCCGTGACGAATACGATGAGCGGCGGCGCACCGGCGGTAGCGCCATCGGGCCAGTCCTCGGCGAGTGCTTGCGCGGCGTCCAGCCCATTCATGCCCGGCATGCGGATGTCGAGAAACACGATGTCGGGGCCGAGCGCAAGGCTCTCGCGCACGGCCGACGCCCCGTCGCCCACCGTCGCCACGACGCGCAGTTCGGGCCAGAGCCGTTGCAACTCGGCTTGCAGATGGGCGGCCAGCAGGGGTTCGTCTTCGGCGATCAGGGCGGTGGCTTGCATGGTCGTCTCGCGCTTAGATTGGGGTGGACCCGGCGATTGGCAGCCGCACGATGGCGAGCGCGCCGCCGCGGCCGTCGTCGGGCTCGGTCAGCGTGAGCTGTGCGGCGTGGCCGTAGAGCGCGGCCAGCCGCTCGCGCACCTGGCGCAGGCCGAAGCGTGTGCCGTCAGCGGGCGACGCGTGCAGGCCAGCGCCCGTGTCGCGCACGCTCAGGATCAGCGTCGCGCCTTCGCGGCGGGCGGCGACTTCGATTGCGCCGCCCGCGATGTTCGGCTCCAGGCCGTGCTTGAGCGCGTTTTCCACCAGTGGCTGCAGCAGCAGCGGCGGCACCGGCAGCGCGCCCAGCGCGTCGGGCAGGTCGAGCGTGGCGCGCAGCCGTGGACCCATACGCACCTGCATCAGTTCGAGATAGTCGCGCACGCGCGCGAATTCCGCCGTGAGCGCGTGCGCGTCCGAGCGCGAGGCATCGAGCGTCGCGCGCAGGAAGCCGTTCAGATGATCGAGCATTGCCTGTGCGCGGGGCGGATCGCTGCCGATCAGCACGCGCAGGTTCGCAAGCGTGTTGAACAGCATATGCGGTTCGAGTTGCGAGACGAGCAGCCGCAACTGATTCTCGGCGGCCGCGCGCAGCGCCGTTTCGGTGCGGGCCTGCATCGTCGCGAGCTGGCCGCGCGCGTAGAAGAACCAGGTGCAGCCGAGGGCCAGCGCGAACGATGGGCCGAAGGTCGGCAACAGCCCGGTGTCGCCGCGAAAGAACGCGAGCGGATCGCGGTGCACGCCCGTGAGCCGGTCACCGAGCGCATGGCCCGCGAAGTAGCCGACCACCACCGAGAACACGAGCCACGGCGTCATCAGTTTCCAGCCCGGCCATGTGCGCTGGACGGCGGCTGCATCGGCTGGGTTGGCTGTATCGGCAACGGTGGCGGATTGGCGCTGAACAAGCGCCGCGAGTCCGTAGCGGCCCGCTTCGATCAGCGCCTGGATGCATAGCGTGATGCTGAAGGAGTATTTGAGATTCGACACGAACGTCTCGTGCGCAAGCGTGCCGAAGAACACGGTGCTGATCGCGCCGATGGGAATCGCGATGCGAACTTCGCGCCAGAGCCAGGCGAGCGCGTTGCGGTAGGGTGGCATGTCGCAGTCCGGAGTCGGTGCTCTACGAGAGGGGGCGCGGCGCGCCGGTGGTCCCGGCATGAGCGGATTGTAGCGCCAGGCCTGCTGCTTATCGGAGCGCGGCGTCCTGTGCGAGCACGTCGCGGGCGATGCGCCACATCGCATAGCCGCGCGAGAGGAACACGCCGCTGAACGCGCCGTAGGCAAGCCCGGTGAGGCAGGCGAAATTCACATTGTCCACGCTGGCGGGATGCATCGCGAGCGTCGCCCCTATCGCGAATTTCGCGCAGAAAAGACCCAGATAAAGCGCGAGCGGCAACCAGCTGCCCGGCACGATCAGGCATTGCTGTGCCGCCGACCAGCGCACGCCGCGCCATGTGTCTTGCGTCGTCATCACGCAAAACACGGCGCCGGCTCCCAGCGCCCAGGCCGCGAGCGCGAGCGGTTGATGCGCGAAATCCGAAGCCACGCTGTAAAGCGAGAACACGGTCATGACAAGCGGTAGCGAGGTGGCGCTGCGCAGCGAGCGTCGGCTCGGCACGCTTTGGCGTACGCCGAGGACGATCAGGGCGATGAGCGCGCCCCAGACCCAGTGGGGCGTGTGTTGAATCAGGTTGGCATACATGGCGACGACCTCCGTGGTATGCGGGTTGGGCTACTGAGCAAGCGATGTTTCTATGCCGCTCATGGTCGGGCCGCGCCGGGCGTTGCGCGAGGCGATTGCGACGGACGGGCGGCCGGCGTCGCGAAACGCCGTCCTGAAGGCGTGAAGTGCGCCGCCCTATTAGGGTGCGATAACGCCAGACGCCGGTGCGCCCACACTCGGTCAAGGCGACGCGCGAGCGTATGATGCGGTGTCGCGCGCAGGCGCTCTTTCCGGACTTCTCCCGCATTTTTCAGGCATGCAACTTCCCGGCTCTACCGTTCCTATTTCGCTCGTACTCGGATTTCTTGCCGCCGCCGGTGCGCGGCCCGAAGTGGTGGAGCGCTATCTGGCGGAGGCGGGCATCCCCGGGGAACTGCTGAACGAACCCGGCGCGCGCGTGACCGAGGAGCAGTTCTCCACGCTCTACCGTATGCTGGCGATCGAGCTGGACGACGAAATGCCGGGCGTCTTCAGCCGGCCGTTTCGCAGCGGCACGCTCAAGTTTCTCTGCCTGAGCCTGCTGGACGCGCGCAACCTGGAGACCGCGCTGCATCGCTTCGGCCAGTTCTTCCATATCGTGCTCGACGACTTTCGCCTCGAATCGCGGCGCAGTGCGTTGCTTGCGCAAGTGGAGCTACGCCCGCATCCCGCCTTTGGGCCGATCAGTCCTTTGGGGCAGGAGCTGATGCTCAAGCTCGCGCATGGCGTGTCGTCCTGGCTGATCGGCCAGAAGATTCCGTTTCTTCAGGTCGATCTGGCCTGCGAGCGCCCGGCGCACGCGCACGATCATCGCTACTTCTTTTCCGGCCCGGTGCGTTTTGGCTGCGAGACGGCGCTGTTTCGCTTCAGCGCGGCGTATCTCGACATGCCGATCCGGCAGAGCAAGCGCAATCTGCGCCAGTTTCTGGCGCGCTCGCCCGGCGACTGGATCTTCGAATCGTTCAGCGAGCAACTGGTGAGCCATCAGGTGCGCCAGTACCTGGCGAGCACGCTGCCCGATCTGCCGACCATCGAGGCGGCCTCGGACCATTTGCATTGCTCGGTGCGTACCTTGTGCAGACGGCTCGCGTCGGAGGACACGTCGTTCCAGGCGCTCAAGGACGAATTGCGCCGCGACGTGGCGATCCAGCGCCTGACCGACACTCAGGACACGATCGCGGCCATCGGCGCCGACATCGGCTTCGACGATCCCAGCGCCTTTCATCGCGCCTTCCGGCACTGGACCGGCAGCACGCCCGGCACTTACCGCGGCCGCGATTGATGCGCAACCACCCTTGCGGGTGGGTTGGGCGTGCAAGACACCAGGTTCAACCCTGGTTACCCTTTTATTCAGGCGCTCGTCAGGCAGAACGTGGCCAGATTTGTCACTAGATGGGCCGGTTTGGACAGTCCGGCGCAGCCCCTTTGCCGCTACGATTGGCCGGACATTGACCTTGCTGCATCGGCCGGTGCGTCCGCCAAAACGTCGCGACGCAGCCGCACAGCAGCAGGGCTTCCCTGATCCATCGCGTGATTGAAAGGTTCGCCATGAGCTTTACTGCCCCCGTCAAGGACATGCTGTTCGTACTGAAAGAGCTGGCCGGCATCGACGATGTCGCCGCGCTGCCCGGCTACGAAGATGCCGGCTTCGAGACCGCCCAGGCGGTGCTGGAAGAAGCCGCGAAGCTCAGCGGCGAAGTGCTCGCCCCGCTGAACGTAGAGGGCGACCGCGTGCCTAGCAGCTGGCGCGACGGCGAAGTCACGGCAACGCCGGGCTTCAAGGCCGCGTTTGCGCAATTCGCCGAAGGCGGCTGGCAAGGTTTGCAACATCCGACCGAATACGGCGGCCAGGGTCTGCCCAAGCTGATCGGCACGCCATGCAATGAAATGCTCAACGCGGCGAACCTGTCGTTCGCGCTGTGCCCGCTGCTCACCGACGGCGCGATCGAGGCGCTGCTCACGGCCGGCACCGAAGACCAGAAACAGCGCTATGTGCCGAAGCTCATCTCGGGCGAATGGACCGGCACGATGAACCTGACCGAGCCGCAGGCCGGTTCCGACCTCGCGCTGGTCCGCTCGCGCGCCGAGCCGCAGGCGGACGGCTCGTACAAGGTGTTCGGCACCAAGATCTTCATCACCTGGGGCGAACACGACATGGCCGAAAACATCGTCCATCTCGTGCTGGCGCGCGTGCCGAACGCACCCGAAGGCGTGAAGGGCATCTCGCTCTTCATCGTGCCGAAATTCCTCATCAACGAAGACGGCACGCTGGGCGCGCGCAACGACGTGCATTGCGTGTCGATCGAGCACAAGCTCGGCATCAAGGCCAGCCCGACGGCGGTGCTGCAATACGGCGACAACGGCGGCGCGATCGGCTATCTGATCGGCGAAGAGAATCGCGGCCTCGAATACATGTTCATCATGATGAATGCGGCGCGCTTCGGCGTGGGCACGCAGGGCGTGGCGATCGCCGAGCGCGCTTACCAGCAGGCCGTGGCCTACGCGAAGGAGCGCGTGCAAAGCCGCCCCGTCGATGGCTCCGCCAAACAGTCCGTGACGATCGTGCATCACCCGGACGTGCGCCGTATGCTCGCGACCATGCGCTCGATGACCGAAGGCGCGCGCGCGCTTGCTTACGCTGCGGCGGCCCATGCCGATATCGCGCATCGCCACGCCGACGAAGCGGTGCGCGCGCGTCATCAGGCGATCTACGAATTCCTCGTGCCGATCGTGAAGGGCTGGAGCACGGAGATGGCCAACGACGTCACGAGTCTGGGCGTGCAGGTGCATGGCGGCATGGGTTTCATCGAGGAAACCGGCGCGGCCCAGCACTATCGCGACGCGCGCATTCTCGCGATCTACGAAGGCACCACGGCGATCCAGGCGAACGACCTGATCGGCCGCAAGACCGCGCGCGACGGCGGCGCGGTGGCGAAGGCGCTGCTCGACGACGTGGCGCAGACCATCGCGGCGCTGAGCCACGCCGACGGCGCGGCGGCGGCATCGGTGCGCACGCAGCTCGAACAGGGTGCGCAGGCGCTGTCGCGCGTGGTGGATTTCGTGCTGGAAAACGTCAAGCGCGATCCGAATGCGGTGTTCGTCGGCAGTGTGCCTTATCTGAAGCTCGCGGGCATCGTGCTGTGCGGCTGGCAGATGGCACGCGCGCTGCTGGCGGCGCAACGCAATCTCGCCGACGATCCTGCGTTCTATGGCGCGAAGATCGCGATGGCGCAGTTCTACGCCGAGCATGTGCTTTCGCAGGCCGGCGGCCTCGCGACGGCGGTGCTGGCCGCGCGCGGCGATGAAGGCGTGCTCGCGCTCGCCGAAGAGCAGTTCTGATTGTGCTGGAGCCGCGGCCCGATACGGGCCGCGCTCCGGTAGATGGGGGAGACACAGCATGAATGCGAATAAAGCAAACGCAGACGCAAACGATTGGATCGCGCAATACGGCCCACGCGAATCGATGGAATACGACGTGGTGATCGTCGGTGGTGGTCCGGCTGGTTTGTCGGCGGCGATCCGCTTGAAGCAGCTTGCCGCCGAAAAGGGCGCCGAAATCGGCGTGTGCGTGCTGGAAAAAGGCTCTGAAATCGGGGCGCATATCCTCTCGGGCGCGGTCATGGATCCGCGCGCGATCACCGAACTCTTTCC
>NZ_PQGA01000030.1 GCF_002917095.1 Paraburkholderia eburnea | reverse complement strand
ACGCAGACGGGCACCAATGCGCTGGGCGACCCGATCACGACGAGCAACAAGATCCCGACCCTCACGGCACGCGCGGATTACACGTGGTCGAGCGCGCTGGATATCGGCGGATCGTTCAACGTCGGACGCCAGACGCTCTCCAGCGCCTTCGATCCCACCACCGGCCAGGCGGTCTACGGTGCGGGCGGCCAGGCGACGAGTTCGGGCGGCTACTTCTTCTTTGGCGAAGTCGATGCGAGCTACACCGCAGCGGATACGCAGTACAACGCCGAAGTCGATTACGGCCAGCAGCAGCGCGCCGCGTATAACGGCGGTAATGCGCAGTGGTATGGCTTCTCGCTGCTTGCGCACCGCAAGTTCAACGCACCGGTGGTGGGCCGCATGGGCGTGACCGCGCGTTACGACCTGCTCGCCGACAGCAAGAACGGTGGCGGCGGCGGTGGCGTGGCGCTCAATGGCAACGGCATGGACCCGTACAACGGCTTTGGCATTGGTGCGGACTGCCTGGCGAATTCCCAGGCGAACGGTGGTCTCGGCTTCCAGTGCAAGGGCGCGGTGCGTCAGGACGTATCGCTGGATCTGCTGTTCTATCCGACGCAGCAGATCACGGTGAAGGTCGAATATCGCCACGACTGGGCTTCGCAGAATGTGTTCCTGCGTAACGACGGGTCGTACAGCAAGAGCAATGACTTGCTGGGAGCGCAGTTCATCTACTCGTTCTAAGGAGTACGTTGCGGGTGGCGCGCCTGCGGAATCCTCCGCACCGCCGCCCGCTCTTTTTCGTACGCGCTTTATTTCGTACGTATCTTCTATGCTCAAATTCGCCAATCAGTCCCACGCGCCGTCGTGGTATGCAGCCACCGCCAACGACGCCACCCGCCATCCCGTGTTGAAGGGCACGATCGACGCCGATGTCTGCGTGATCGGCGCCGGCCTCACGGGCGTTTCGACGGCCCTCAATCTCGCCGAGCGCGGTTATCGCGTCGCGCTGCTCGAGGCGTCGAAAGCCGGATGGGCCGCAAGCGGACGCAACGGCGGGCAACTGATTGGCGGCTTCGCATGCGGTATGGACACGTTCGCGCAGTTCATGAGCGAAAGCGAAGTGAAACAGATGTGGGCGATGGGACTGGAAACGCTCGACATCGTGAAGTCGCGCGTAGCGAAGCACCAGATCGATTGCGCGCTGACCGAAGGCTATTTCACCGCTGCGAACAAGGCGCGCGACGTGGATGACCTCAAGCACTGGCGCGACGAAGCGGCGCAACGCTTCGGCTACGATCGCTTTCGCTATGTCGATGGCGAAGGCGTGCGCCAGTACGTGCAATCGGCGCGCTACCCAGGCGGCCTGTACGACCCCGACAGCGGCCATCTGCATCCGCTCAACTACACGCTGGGTCTGGCGCGCGCGGCGCGCGAAGCGGGCGTGCAGATCTTCGAGGACAGCGCCGTCACGGGCATTCGCGACGAACAGGGCGGCCACACGATCGAAACCGCGCAAGGCAAGGTGCGCGCAAAATTCGTTGTGCTCGCATGCAATACTTATCTGGGTGCGCTGGCACCGGATCTCGCGCGCAAGATCATGCCGGTGGGCACCTACGTGATCGCCACCGAACCGCTCGGCAAAGAGCGCATGGCCGCGCTGATGCCCGCACAGGCGGCCGTTTGCGATAGCCGCTTTGTCCTCGACTATTTCCGCCCCGCGCCGGATACGCGCATGCTGTGGGGCGGCAAGGTCAGCTATTCGACCTTCGAGCCGCGCGATCTTGGCGAAGCCATGCGCAGCGATATGCTCAAGACTTTCCCGCAACTCGCCGATGTGAAGGTCGATTATGCGTGGGGCGGCTTCGTCGATATCACGATGAATCGCGCGCCGCATTTTGGCCGCCTCTCGCCCACGGTATATTTCGCACAGGGCTTTTCCGGCCACGGCGTGAACACCACGGGACTCGCGGGCACGCTGATCGCCGAAGCGATCCACGGTCAGGCCGCGCGTTTCGACCTGTTCGGCAAGATCCGCCACCGCGACTTCCCCGGCGGCGCTGCATTGCGCACTCCCGCTCTCGTGCTCGCGATGGCCTGGTACCGAATGAAGGACCTGCTTTGATGCCGCTGTTTTGATGCCGCCGTTTTGATGGACACCCACCGATGAAACCAGACCTCGACGCCCAGGCGGACGTGCTTGCCCGCCACTCGTACTACGAAGCCACCGCCACGCGCCCCGCCGATGACGACCCGGTCCTCGAAGGTGTCGTCGAAGCGGACGTCTGCGTGATCGGCGCGGGCTTCGCGGGGCTATCGGTTGCGCTCGAATGCCGTGCGCGCGGGTTGTCGGTGGTCGTGCTCGACGCGCATCGGCCAGGCTGGGGCGCTTCGGGGCGCAACGGCGGCCAGACGCTCGTGGGCTTCGCGAAGGATGAGGTGCTGGAGAAGCAACTCGGGCCGCAGGGGATTCGTGCGGCGTGGGCGCTTTCGATCGAGGGCGTGGCGCTCGTGAAGGAGCGCATCGCGCGCTACGGCATCGACTGCGATTTCACCTCGGGCTACGTGACCGTGGCGACGAAGCCCAAGCGCGTGCCCGATCTGCGTTCGTGGATGGAGGCGGCCCAGAAGCGTTGGGGCTACGACAAACTCGAATGGCAGGACACCGATGCAACGCGGGCGCGCGTGAATTCGCAGAGCTATCTGGCCGGCGTCTACGATCCCGTTTCCGGTCATCTGCATCCGCTCAAGTATTGCCTCGGCCTTGCGGCCGCCGCGCGCAAGGAAGGTGCGCAACTCTTCGCGCATTCGCGTGCTCTCGACGTGGCGCGCGGCGCAAAGCCTGTAGTGAAGACTGCGCGCGGAGAAGTACGTTGCCGCTTCGTGGTGTCGTGCTGCAACGCGACTCCCGGCGGCGTGCTGCCCGCGCCCATCGAAGCGCGTATCGCGCCGATTGCCTCGTACATCATCGCGACCGAGCCGTTGGGCCGCGAACGCGCTGACGCGCTGATTCCAGGCCGCGCGGCCATTTGCGACAACAACTTCTTTCTCGACTATTTCCGGCTATCGGCGGACGATCGCCTGCTGTTCGGCGGTCGTGCGGATTCGACGGGCGCCGCGCCTGCACAGCTTACCGAGGCGATGAAGGCACGCATGACCGGCGTGTTTCCGCAACTCGAAGGCGTGCAGGTCGAATATGCGTGGGGCGGCTTTGTCGACGTCACGCGCAATCGCGCGCCGGATTTTGGCGCGGTGGACCCGAATTACTACTACGTGCAGGGGTTTTCGGGCCACGGCGTCGCGCTCACGGGTGTCGCCGGGCGTCTGGTGGCGCAGGCCATCGCGGGCGAGCGTGCATCGTACGATCTGTTCGCCAGGGTGCGGCACGCACGCTTTCCGGGCGGGCCGGCATGGCGTCGGCCCGCACTGGAGATCGGCATGATGTACCACCGGGTTATGGAGTTGTTTTGAGCGACTGCGGAACGTCATTTTCGTGCCGCTCACCCAACATTCCCCGGACTATCTCTCCAAGCCTCTCCATCAACACGTCCGACGCCTCAGGCGTCGCCTCTGCATACCCCAGCAGAAAGCCGTTATAAGGCGCGTCCACCGCGCCAGTCGGCCCGGCGCTGGCGTCCCCCAGACAATACGCACTGAGCGGCGACAGCGCCAACCCATGCGCACGCGCGGCCTCGCTTACAGCAACATCGGCAAGGGGCGCATCCAGCCGCACGCTCAAATGCATTCCGCCCGCGTCGGCCGACACCGTCATCAGTCCCGCAAGATGCTTTTCGAGCGCGGCCACCAAACCATCGCGGCGCGCCAGATACAGCTTGCGCATGCGCCTCAGATGCCGCGCATAGCGCCCGCTCTCGATGAAATCCGCCAGCGCCAGTTGCTCCGCCACCCGGCCTTGCCGCTGAAGCGTGCGATGCGCCGTTTCCATCTGCGCGACGACCTGGCGCGGCACGATCATGAAGCCGATACGCAGCGCCGGGAACAGCGTTTTGCTGAAGGTCCCGAGGTAAATCACCGGAGTGTCGTCGGCGAGGCCCTGGATCGACGGCAACGGCGGACCGTCGTGACGTAGCTCGCTGTCGTAGTCGTCTTCGATGATCCACGCGCCGCAGGCGCGCGCATGTTCGATCAACGCGAGGCGTCGTTCCAGGCTCAACACACAACCCAGCGGATATTGATGCGAAGGTGTGAGGTACACCAGACGCGGCGGCGCATCGCGCCAGTCTTCGTCGCGCGCGGCCATACCCGCCGCATCCACGCGTATCGGCACGAGCGACAGGCCAGCCGCGAGCATCGCCACGCGCGCGCCCAGATAGCCGGGGTTCTCGATCCATACGCGCTCGCCTTCGTCGGCGAAAAACCGCGCGCAAATGTCGAGGCTCGTCTGCGTGCCGTCGGTGATGAATACCTGATCGGGCTGGCAGCGTACGCCGCGCGAGACACGCACATATTGCGCGATCGCCTGACGCAAGGCGGGCTGTCCCGCACTGTCGCCGTAGCCGAGTTCGCTCGCCTTCACATCGCGCATCGCGCGCTCTAGCGCGGCGCGCCACTGCACGAGCGGCAACGCATCGAGCGCGGGCACGCCGGGCCGAAACGCGACGGCTTCGTCATTGGCCGCGCGGCGCGGCGGCAGTTCGCGCACGCGGCGCGACAGCGAGCGCGGCGCAACCTCGCGCGGCTCGGCTTGCACCGATG
This sequence comes from Paraburkholderia eburnea, assembly GCF_002917095.1. Taxonomy (GTDB): domain Bacteria; phylum Pseudomonadota; class Gammaproteobacteria; order Burkholderiales; family Burkholderiaceae; genus Paraburkholderia; species Paraburkholderia eburnea. The sequence continues at coordinate 60,711 of NZ_PQGA01000030.1, read as the reverse complement.
GCTGCACGGCGGTGGCCTTCACGTCGTTGACGACGGAGCCATGACGCGTGGCCGTGACGAATCCTTCTTCGACCAGCCGCTCATACGCGTAGAGCACTGAATTGCGCGCGATATCGAGTTCTTCCGCCAGCGTGCGGCTCGATGCCAGGCGCGTGCCGCGGCTGATATCGCCGTCGAGGATCGCGCGGCGCAGGCTCTCGTAGAGCAGATCCTGTTGCGTAAGGCGGCGCGACGCATTCGCGCGCACCCGGCGCTCATAGGCCGACATCATCAGCGCGTAATCCAATCTCGTGGCTCCATGTTTTATCGCCGGGGTGGGACTAACAATGGTGCCACAAATCGCTTACGCTGGCGTCGATTATCAACCGGACAAACCACAAGGAGAACGAAGATGAGCCAGACGATCCAGGTGCGCGCGGTCACTGCCGCCGACTATGACGCATGGCGTCCGCTCTGGGACGGCTATAACCGCTTCTATGGCCGCTTCGGGCCGACCGCGCTGCCCGAGCCGATCACCGCGACGACCTGGACGCGCTTCTTCGACGGCTACGAGCCGATGCATGCGCTCATCGCGCTGCATGGCGAGCGCGTAGTCGGCCTCGTGCATTTCATCTATCACCGCAATACCACACTCGACGGCCCGATCTGCTATTTGCAGGATCTGTTCACCGTCGAGGATCTGCGCGGCCAGGGCGTGGGACGCGCGCTGATCGAAGCGGTCTATGCGCACGCGAAGGCGTCGAATTCAAAGCGCGTCTACTGGCACACGCACGAGACGAATCATACGGCGATGCGCCTTTACGATGATGTCGCCGACAAGCCGGGCTTCGTCATGTACCGCAAGGACGTGTGACGCGTTATGCGAAGTCGCCGAGCAGCGACGCACGCACTTCGCCTTCGATGTTCTGCGCGGGCACGCGATAGTGCTGATGATCGCAGCCGATCGACAGCGCCGCGCCCGCGCGCAGTCGATCGATCATCGCAGGCGTGAATTCGAAGCGCACGAAATGCACGGCGGAGGTCTTTTCGTCGTTGTCCCGTTCGAGGTCTTCGTCGGCGATGGCATGCACGGGGGGCTCGCCTTCCGCCTGCATGAAAACGCGATCCTCGATGCCTATCAGTCGCGCGAGCGCCGCATGACGCTCGATTTCGTTCCCGTACTCTATCTGCATTGTCGCCTTCAGGTTGCTGCCATCGGGCACGAGCGGCAGATAGGCGTCGAGTTCGCCCTGTATGCCCTCCTCGTCGAAAATCTTCTCGATGTGCAGCATCTCCTGAATCTGATAACGGATCGTGGCTTCGTCCTCGAAGAGAAACGTGAGATGGTTGCCCAGCGCCACGGCACGGCGTTTCTTATGTTCGATAATGTGTCCGCGCATCGCGGTGCGCTGCTTCGAATACGCTTCCAGCGACAGCAGCGAATCTCTTGCGATCGTCATCGGATTGTCCTCTTGCATGATGGCCTCAATGCTTTATTCACATCGCAGTCCATATCAAATTCCATAGGCTCGCCGCAATAGCGTAAGCGGATGGGCGAGCGGCGGCCCACCATCCGCCGTACCAGGCTTGTTCTCCTCCATGCCCTGCGCGATATGGCGTCCCGCAAGCTGGCAATCCGACGAGATGAAATCAGGCGCGGCCTGCGCCATCTGCTTGAACACCGGCATGCCGATCTTCATCGACATCGCGTGAAATTCCTTTTTCACGCCGAAGGTACCGGCATGACCGGAGCAGCGCTCAACCACCGTGACCTTCGTTTCAGGCACGAGCGAAAGCAGATCGGCGGTCTTGCGGCCGATGTTCTGCACGCGCGCATGGCAGGGCACGTGATACGACACATTGCCCAGCGGCGTGCGGAAATCCGTCTTGAGCAGGCCGTCCCGGTTGCGCGCCACGAAGTATTCGAACGGGTCCCAGAACGCGTCGCTCACGGCGCGCGTGTCGGCGTCATCGGGAAACATGAGCGGCAGTTCGTGCTTGTACATCAGCACGCAGCTCGGCACCGCGCCTAGCAACGCGTAGCCCTCGCGCGCGTAGTGCGCGAGCACGGGCAGATTCACGGCCTGTTTCTTCGCCACGCCTTCGAGGTTGCCCTGTTCGAGCAGCGGCATGCCGCAGCAAGCCTCGCTTTTTACGAGCACATAGGGAATCGCGTTGTGATCGAGCAGGGCCAGCAGATCGTGGCCGATGCCCGGCTCGTTGAAATTCACGTAACAGGTCGCGTAGATGGCGACTTTGCCCGGCGTACGCTCGCCGTCGTGCACGTCGCTCGACGTGGCCTTGCGCGCCGCGCTGCGGAATTTACGCGTCGCGAACGAGGGCAGCCACGCATGGCGGTCGACGCCCAGCACATCTTCCATGACGCCGCGCATCGCCTTCGTCCCATTCACTGCGTTGACGGTCTGCGTGACGACAGGAATGCCAGCGAGATGGCCCAGCGCGTCCGTATTCGATAGCACGCGGTCGCGTAGCTGGACTTCGCCGTTGCGGTAGTGAATCGCCTTCGCGCGTAGCATCAGGTGCGGAAAATCCACGTTCCATGGATGCGGCGGCACATAGGGGCACTTCGTCATGTAACACAGGTCGCAGAGATAACATTGATCGACTACTTTTCCATAGGATGCCTTATCGACGTCATGCACCTCGCCGGTATCGGTTTCGTCGACCAGATCGAAAAGCGCCGGAAAAGCGCCGCATAGCGAAACACAGCGCCGGCAGCCCGCGCAGATGTCGAACACGCGTGCAAGCTCGTCATCCAGCTTCGCCTGATCGTAGAACGCGTCGGACTGCCAGTCGAGTGGATGCCGCGTGGGCGCTTCGAGACTGCCTTCCTTGTGGGGCATGACGTCTCCTTTCTTGTATTTGATTCTCGGCGCAGTTCGCGCGCATGCACGCGCGCGGATCGACCGCGCCGCGTATGCGTCGCCTGCGCCGGCTCTTACCTGTCGCTGCGTTTTCGCTACCTGTCTCGCCGGGCGCGCACTTATTCGACCAAAGCGTCTAGCGCCTTCGTATAGCGGTTCGCGTGACTACGCTCCGCTTTGGCGAGCGTCTCGAACCAGTTGGCGATTTCGTCGAAGCCTTCGTCGCGCGCGACTTTGGCCATGCCGGGGTACATGTCGGTGTATTCGTGCGTTTCGCCCGCAATGGCGGCTTGCAGATTCAGCCGCGAGGAGCCAAAAGGTAGCCCCGTGGCAGGGTCGCCGACGGTTTCCAGATATTCGAGGTGGCCATGAGCGTGGCCGGTTTCGCCTTCGGCCGTCGAGCGGAACAGGGCCGCGACATCGTTCTGGCCTTCGACATCGGCCTTGGCGGCAAAGTAGAGGTAACGGCGGTTTGCCTGCGATTCGCCTGCGAAGGCGTCCTTGAGATTCTGCTCGGTCTTCGAGCCTTTGAGTTGCGTCATCTGTGCCTCCATCCATCCGGTATGTGGGGACGCGGCGCTACGCATCTTCGTGCGGTGCAGCAAGACATCATGCGGACTACGCCGCTCTATCAATCTAGGAAATGCCCTTTGCGTTCCCAATTGCGATTTTTAATCTCGTCGATAGTGCCGCGGCGAATCACGCGCAAGGCTTGCGCGACGGCGTGTCACAGACGCGCCATCGCTTCCGTGGACTAACCTGAAAACGCAGGCGTCCCAATATATGAAAAATCGACTTGCACATGGATGCATACGTCCTAGACTGAGAGTTCGTCCAGATTTTGTAGCGCGTCCGCCCATCGCGCCCTTTTCGGAGATCACATGCGACTGACGATTTTGATCAACGGTCCCGATCCGACCGTGAATCATGACTATGCAGTACTCTGGCTCGATACCGATCAGCAACGCTGGTCGCGTGAGTCACACGCCGGCATCGATTTGCCCGCATGGGGCGAGATGCACGACTCAGGCGGTGTCACGGCGCTGTGCGCGCCGCTCGCCGATCAACCGCTTTGCACCCTGCGCGGCCTGCACGTGAACCGCCGCCAGGAAATCAGCACCGCGCAAGGCGATGCAACATGGTCGCGCGAAGTTTCGCATACGCCCATGGAAGGTCAGTGGCGTCTGCAGGCGGTGGATCGCCAGGCCGTCCACGCCGAAAACGCGTTGTTCGCCGGCTGACCCCGCGACGCGCTGTTCTGGCGCGCCGCACCCGTTGCACCCTCTGGAAGTTCTCACACTGACGGCGCCGCTTCACGCGGCGCCGGTCTGCCGTTGCGCATCGTCTTTCGCGATGCGCACGCTGACGCTCGCCTGATGCCACGCCGCACACGATGCGATATGGCCGCGCGCGAGCGTGCCCGCTATACTTTCGGGCCCTTTACGAACGCGGCGCTGCGCACAGTTTGCGCATCGCCCGCGCACCTCTCGCACTCCCGATTCGCCGATGAAGAAGCTGTTTGCCTGTCTCGCCATGGCCTTCGCAGGCCATGCGTTCGCCGCACCCGCCTGTTCCGCATTCGTCCCCGACGGTCAGTTCCCCACCATCACGAACCCGCGCATGGCGCCGAAAACGCGCATGCTCTGCTATTCGGATTTCGTCGTGCTGCATTCGGGGATCACGCACGGGCCGCTCTGGTCGGCGGAACATCTCACGCGCGATCACCTCGACGCCGCCCGGGACATGACGCGCACCAATCGTTTCTTCGAGGACGACCGCCTGCCAGCCGGCGAAGGCGCGACGCTCGCCGACTACAAACGCAGCGGCTTCGATCGCGGCCACATGAGTCCGGCGGGCAATCGCTGGAATCCGCAAGCGATGGCCGAATCGTTTTCGCTCGCCAATGTCGTTCCGCAGAATCGCGAAAACAACCAGCGCCTGTGGGCACACATCGAAACGGCCGTGCGCAAGCTCGCCGACCAATACGGCGAAGCCTGGGTCGTGACCGGGCCGCTCTTCACGGGCGCGCAGTTGCAGACCATCGGCGCGACGCGGGTGCTGGTGCCCACGCAGATTTTCAAGGTCGTGTACGTGCCGTCGCAGCGGCTCGCGTTCGCCATCGTGGCCGACAACACCACCGTCGACCGCTATGACATTCGCCCGGTGCGCGAGTTGAGCGCGCAGGCCGGTATCGCATTCCCCGGCATTCCGGCGGACGCCGCCGCGAAGACCAACGTGGCGTTCAATGGCCACGCGTTCACGGTGCGCAAGTGGGGCTGGTAAGCGCGGCGGCATGGAAAAGGCGCGGCGCCTGAACCGCGCGCCGCGCCCTTTGAAACGCTTGTGAACTTGCTTGCGAACCGCTCGTGAGCCGATCAGAGATCGAGCCGCGAAACCTTCGAGCCTTCGAGCGAGACGCCCGCCATTAGACCCGCATTGGTGAGCACGATGGCTTCGATGGGATTGACGGCGGTCGTCGTGTCGATCGTACCGTTCGCGCCCATCTTCACGAGTGCGACGGTGCCGTCCGCGCCGGCCGCCCAGCCGCTGCTCTGGCGGAAGCGCTCGTATGCCCCTTGCGTCATGAAGGCGTAGAAGACGGCGCGCGACTGCGCCCCCACCTGGAAGCCGAGTGAGCCCGCAGTCGTGCTGAAATAGCCCACCGTGCGACCGCCTGCGCGCAACGCGCCCTTGCCATACTGCCCGCCCACGCCAAAGCCCGCGCCGATCACGTCCGGGAATACAAGCACGGCGCGCGCTTTCGAGAGCAATTCGCGCGAACCCTTTACCGTGCCATAGAGACGCGAGAGCGCGCCATCGACACCCGCGTCGATTTCACGGCGCGCGTGCCGGTTCTCATCGGCGGAACTGGCTGTCGCGGGCGTGGTCGTGCAGGCGGCCAGGCTGGCCAGCGTCGCCACGCCGGCGGCGCCGGTCACGAGAAATTGTCTTCGATTCATTTTTTCCATCTCGATTTGTACTCCGGAACAACGGTTACGATTGCGGACGCGGCAGCCAGTCCTGCGGATCGACGGGCTTGCCGTTCTCACGAACTTCGAAGAGGAGCGTGCCGACACCGGCCGCGTCGGCGCCGCTCGTGGCGATCGTCTGGCCGGGCTTCACGGCATCGCCCTGCTTGACGAGCAAGCGGCCGTTGCGGCCGTAGGCAGTGAGCAGGCGGGCGTTGTGTTTGACGATGATGAGCTTGCCGTAGCCCTGAATGCCGCTGCCCGCGTACACCACGCGCCCGGCGGCGGCGGCTTTGACCGGCTCGCCGGGCGCGCCCGCGATGACGATGCCGCGCGACTTGCCAGGCGAGAACGCGGTGGCGACACTGCCGCTCATCGGCCATGCGAGGCGTGCGGGGCGTGTGGTAGCCGCGCGCGATCTGGCGGCGGGCGGCGTGGCGCTCGATTCAGAGGCGGCCGTTGCAATCGACGCGGCGGGTACTTTAGGCGCTGCGGGAACGGACGCCGGTGCTGAAGCCGCCGCCGCGACCTTCACCGGCGGCGCGACCCGCAACATCTGCCCCACCTTCACCTGGCCTGAAGCGGGCAGCTTGTTCCACGCCACGATATCGGCGGGACGCTGGCCATGCGCGGCGGCGATGTGATAAAGCGTGTCGCCGGCCTTCACGCGATACAGGTCTTTGGACGCGCCCGCAGCCGGGACTTCGGCGACGACCTTGGACGTCGGTGGCGGAATCGGCGTGGACGAAGGCGCGGCCGACGCACTGGCCACGGCGGACGATGCCGCCGTGACGTCCGCCGCCGCGTCAGCGCCGCCATCGTCGCCGGGACGGCCGAGCGTCTGCCAGGGTGTAAATGTGCAGGCCGCCAGCAGCGTGACGCACGCGCCAATCAGCGCCGTCGCCGTGAGCCACGCTGCCCGCAAACGCGTCATACGCGCAACGCGCGAGACCGTCATCATCGGGCGGTCCATGACGTTTGCGCATCGCGCTTCGTTTGCGCCGCCATGCCGACGATTGCGGCAACCTTGTCTAGAATTCCCATGACGCACTCCTTGTTCAAACTCAGGTGCGTCATCATCATCGGTTTGCCGCGAAGCGCAGCGGATTCGCGATTCGATCTTGATCTGCGTCAGTGTGGGCGCAGCGCGGCCTCAAAGGCCTGACAATAGCTTCACATTCGGCTTCACATTCGCTTCACGTTTGATGGCGGCGTGCGGCGCTTCTTATAATGCGAGTCCAACGTGCATCGCGCTCAAGGAGGAATAGAAGGTGTTCGACGCATACGCAAACGACGACGATGTTCTGAACGTGCAAGGCGACGCGCTCACGCTCACCAACGGCACCACGCGCGTGACGCTTGCCGGCACGCTCGAACTCACGCGCGACAAGCGCGGGCTGGCTGCGGCGCTCGCGCTGAAGGCGGCGCTCGACAATGTCGTCGCGAAACTGCAGGCCGATCCGCATCTGCCCGCACAGGTCAAGGACGAACCGGACGCGAAGCCCGGCGTCGTCGACAATCCCTTTCAGTAAGCGCGGCGCTCACGAGCGCCCACGAGCGCCTGGCAGCGCCCATCACGAAGGCAAGCTCAGAACGGCTTGCCTTCGCTGCTTTGCCACGCGGGCATGAGCGTGTTCGACGGCAGGGTTTCGTCGAGCAGTTTCTTCGCGCTTTCGATGCCCGCGATCGGCAGGCCGGCCGGATCGATGGCGCCGATCTGCGCGAGCACCGAAGCCTGATCCCAGTAGATGTGCTCGTTGTACAGCTTGCTGCCGCGAAAGCAGATCACGGCGAGCATCGGCACCTCGAAATACTTGCCCGTGGGCGCGAGGCCCGGCAGCAGCCAGTCGATCTCGCGGTCGTGCGTGCAGCAGAAGATGAACTCGTCGACCACGCGATCCGAGCCGATGGTGCGCGAAATCGGAATCAGGCGCGTGTCGGCCGGGTTCGAATGCACGAAATGGTGCGTGTAGAAGCGCTTGAGTTCGTCGTGGCCGACGCCGCCCGTCATCGTCGGGATGTGGTTGACGTAGGGCTGCGCGACCATCGTCGGCATCACGTCGTTGGGATTGCGCGCGACGAACTCGTGATAGCAGTGCTCTTCCCAGAGCGCGTTGAAATCGTAGATCGGCCCCATCACCCGGCGCAGCATCGCCAGCGAGCGCGAGTACGCCATCATCGCGGCGGCCTTGTCGTATTGCGGCCGCGCGGGCGAGGCGAAGGCGTGATCGCAACCCGGATACGTGTACAGCTCGACGCCGGGCTTGCCCGCCAGCGCCGCTTCGATGCGCGCTCGCGTGGCCGCGTCGCATGACTTGTCGTCGGCGCCGAAGTGCAGCATCAGCGGGCAGCGGATCGTGCCGGCCTCGTTCAACTGGTGTTCGAGGCCCACGGCGTAGTAGCCGATCGCACAATCGACATCGGTGCGCGCCGCCGCCAGATACGCCAGGCGCCCACCCAGGCAATAGCCCAGCGCGCCCGTCTTGCCGCGCTGCGAGGGATGCGCGCGCAGCGCGGCGAGCGTCTGCGCAATGTCGTCAAGCGCGAGATCGACATCGAAGCGCTCATACAGCGCGAGCGCCTTCGTCATGTCCGCGCCTTCGTAGCCCAGATCGACGCCTGGCTCCAGACGCCAGAACAGGTCGGGCACCATGACCACGTAGCCTTCCTCGGCGAAGCGCTCGGCCATCGCGCGCATATGCGCGTTCACGCCGAAGATTTCCTGCAGCAGCACGAGGCCCGGGCCGCTGCCCTCGGGCGGCAGTGCCGTGTAGGCGCGGAATTCGCCGCCGTCGCGCGACTTCACCGTGGTCCATTGTCCGTTCATTCGGGTCGTCTCCTTGTGTGCGTATTTTCGAGGCGATGCGCGCTCAGGCCGTTGCGCCGAATCCGCCCGCCGGCAAGAGCGGCGGCAGCGGCACCTCGCCGCGTATCCAGGCGTGGTTGGCGAGTTGCGCCATTTCGCGGTCGCCGCGGCTGTCGCCGTAGGCGTAGAGCGTCGCGGGCGCCTTGTCGCCCCACCAGGCGCGCAGCCGCGCGACCTTCTCCGGCCCCCAGCAGTTGCGGCCCGCGAGCCGTCCAGTGTAGACGCCATCGCGCCACTCCAGCTCGCTGGCGAGCACCGTCCCGATGCCCACCGTCGGCGCCCATTTGCGCAGATACACCGAAGGCGACGCGCTCACGAGCACGACTTCGTGGCCAAGCGCCTGATGCTCGCGGATGCGCGCCAGCATCTCCGGGCGCAGCAGATCGGGCAGACGGGTATCGACGAAACGTTGCGCGGCGGCTTCCAGCGCGTCGCGCCGCACCGGGCCGAGCGCGGCATGAAGAAAGCGCGCCTTGGTGCGGCCCCGGTCGGACCAGCCGGGCGCGATGCCCGCGAGCCACGGCAGGCAACGCAGCGCGGCAAGCACGAAGCGCGGGACGCCAGCGGCATCGAGCATGAAGGCACGGAAGCTGTCGGACGTGGTGATGGTGCCGTCGAAGTCGAAGGCGGCAATGACGCGGTCGGTCATGAAGCGGTATCGGAAGGTCGGAAAGTCGGAAAGCGCCACGCTCAGGCGGCGGGTTGAAGGATGGGGCTGCGGCAAGCCCGCTGTAAGCCCGCGCCATTGTCGCGGCAAATGGCGCAGCGCCGCAATGGCGCGGGCCATCGGGCGCGCGTGGAATTAGCGCGCCTGCTGCTCCAGACGCTGCGCATCGACGATTTCTATCTCGCCGTAACGCAGCGCCAGCAGCCCGTCGCGCTCGAACTGACGCAGGATCTGGTTCACGGTCTGGCGCGACAGCGCCAGCATCAGCGCGAGATCCTCCTGCGGCACGTGTACGACGAGATGCGGCGGGCGCGCGCCTTTGGCCACTTCGCCGCCGGATTCGCGGCCCGCTTCGCCATAGCCGTAGCCCGCCGCCAGCAGCAGCAGACGCCGCGCCACGCGCGGCGCGGCGGGCAGGAGCGCGCTTTCCTCGATGGCGTCGAAGGCGAGGCGCAGTTTCTGCGCGAGCAGCAGCCCAAAGGCATGCCAGTACGCGGGCGTTGCGTCGAGCAGCGCGGCAAGCGGCGTGCGCGGGACATGAAAGAGCGTGGTATCCCGCTCGGCATAGGCATCGTGCGTGCGCACGCCCGAATCGAACAGCGCGATCTCGCCGAACCAGCTTGCCGGGCCCATCAGCGCGAGCAACGCCTCCCGGCCGCACACGCTCGCGGCGCCCACGCGCACCGCGCCTTCCAGCACGCAATAGACGCCGTCGGCCGCATCGCCGCGCAGGAACAGCCGCTCGCCCGCACGCAGCGCGCGCACCCGGCCCGCCGAGCGCAGGCCGTCGCGCAGCGGGTCGGACAGCCCGGCGAACCAGGCGCTGCGCTCCAGCGCCGCAATCAGGCTGGGCGAAGCAGTGTCGAGCGGCAGTCCGCAGGCGGGGGCGTCGGGGCGTGAAGTCATCGGATGGAGATTGTCGGCTAGCCGAAGGTCAGCGTCGGCGCGCCCGACGATCATAATGATTTTCGAGACGCAGTTGGAATAAAGGACATCCATGAGAAACCTGACCGATCAGCTCACCCAGTACGCCGAATATCATCGCGACCCGCGCAACATCGCCACGCATTTCGTCGGCATTCCGATGATCGTGCTCGCGCTCGCCGTGCTGCTTTCGCGCCCGTCGTTCGCGCTCGCCGCCTGGCCGCTGGCCGCCGTGCCGCTGTCGCCCGCGTGGCTGCTGTTCGGCGCGTCGACGCTCTATTACCTCGTGCTCGACGTGCCGCTCGGGATCATGATGGCCGCCGTCGCGGCGCTGAGCCTGACGTTCGGCGCGTGGCTCGCGCAGCAGAGCACGGCCACCTGGCTTGCGGGCGGCATCGGCCTGTTCGTGGTGGGCTGGGTGTTCCAGTTCGTCGGCCATATGGCTTACGAGCATCGCAAACCGGCCTTCGTGGACGATCTCGTGGGCCTCGTCATCGGCCCGCTGTTCGTGCTCGCCGAGGCGCTGTTCGGGCTGGGCTGGCGTCCCGCCTTGCGCGAGGCCATCGAAGCGAAGGCCGGCCCCACGCGCATCAATCCGCCGCGCGGGCACGCCGCGCGCTGAATAAGTCGAAACTCGCGTCGAAACTCGCGTTGAAAGCCGCGCGCTCAGCGGGCATGGCGCACGAGCCGCGCGCCATGCAGCGCCGTCAGCGCGACGGCGATCCAGATCGGCACGTAGGTCGCTAGCTGGCGCAGCCCCAGATGCTCGCCGAGCAGCGCGACGGAAACGATCACGAGCAACACCGGCTCCACATAACCGAGGATGCCGAACAGCGCCATCGGCAACAGGCGGCTCGACTTCAGATAGGTCGCCAGCGCAATCGTGCTGATCACGCCGAGCCCCGGCAGCAGCACCCACGCGAGCAGCGTGTGCTGGCCGAGCAGCGCAAGCGAGCCGCCCGCGTGCACTTCGATGAAGGCGACGGGCAGCAGCAGAACCATCTCGACCGCGAAGGTCACGAGCGAATCCGCCTGGATCTTGCGGCGCAGCACGAAGTACGGCGGATAGCCGAGCGAAGTCAGCAGCGTCGGCCATGAAAACGCGTGCGTGGCCCAGAGTTCATGCGCCACGCCCACCGCCGCGCAGGCGACCGCGAGCCATTGCAGCGGCTCCAGGCGCTCGTGATAGTAATAGCGCCCGACCAGCACCATCACCAGCGGCAGCATGAAGTAGCCGAGCGACACTTCGAGCATGCGTCCATGCAGCGGTGCCCACAGAAACACCCACAACTGCACGCCGAGCAGCGCGGCACTCGTCACCAGCATCAGCGCGACGCGCGGCTCGCGGATGGCGCGCGTCACCAGTTCCAGCAGTTGCGGCAGGCGCTTGCGCAACACCAGCAGCGCGAGCGCGCCGGGCGCGGTCCAGATCACGCGCCACGCGAAGATGTCGAGGCCGCCGAGCGGCTTGAGCAACAAGGTGTACGCCGACAGCAGCGCGAACAGCGCCGAGGCGCCCACCGAAAGCGTGATGCCGCGCCTGGGATCGTAGTTGTTCATCGGCGGATCACGGCGCGGGCCGTCTGCGAGGGCGAGGAAAATCGGAAAAATCGGGACGAAACATCCCGGCGCGCGGCCATGCAAAAAACAGGCGGCGCGGAAAAAAGCGTTGTCATGTGAATCGGTTATTGAATTAGGCGTGCTGTCTGCCACTACGCGCCAGCCGGCATTCTAATGCGCCGCAAGCCCCGCCGGAGCGGCGGGCACGGCCGATGCGAGCGCTGCCATAGCAGCGAATTCCGCGATTTAGTCCGTGAATTGCCCGGCACGATGGACTAGAACGGAAGTCTTTGCTGGAGAACCGCCCTTCGTCCGGCGCGCGGATTTTCGTTTTTGCGAGCGTGTTTTTGCGTTCGTTCGTAACCGCACCGCGCCCCGGCCGCCTGCCGTCCCATGCATCAGGAGCCCGCATGACCCTGCCCGCCTCCCGCCCCGAACCGCAGACTCCCGCCCAAACCAGCTTCGCCGCCGATGTCCGCCACGGCCTCCTGCACGCGCCGCAAAAGGAATTGCCGTCGATGTATCTGTATGACGAAGTCGGCTCGGCGCTGTTCGAAGTCATCACCGTGCTGCCCGAATACGGCGTCACGCGCTCGGAAGAACGCCTGCTCACGCGCTACGCCAACGAGATCGTCGAGGCGCTGCCCGCCGATGTCACCGTCGCCGAACTCGGCAGCGGCAGCGGCCGCAAGACGCGCCGCATCCTCGAAGCCCTGTGCCGCAAGCGCCCCACGTCGTATTGCCCAATCGAGATTTCGCGCACGGCCTTGCAGCTATGCCGGCGCGAACTGGCCGATATCGAACGCATTTCCATCGTCGGTTACGAGCGCGACTATCTGGCCGGACTGGCCGAAGTGAGCCGCCAGCGCAAGAACGGCGAGCGCCTGCTGGTGCTGTTTCTCGGCAGCACGATCGGCAACTTCGCGCGTCTCGCGGCCACGCGTTTCCTGCGCGAGATCCGCGCGATGCTGCGCCCCGGCGACACGCTGCTGCTGGGCACCGATCTCGTGAAACCCGTCGATACGCTGATCGCCGCCTACGACGACAGCATCGGCGCGACCGCCGCGTTCAACCTCAACCTGCTCTCGCGCATCAACCGCGAGCTGGACGGCGACTTCGACCTGCACGACTTCGAGCACGTCGCGCGCTTCAATCCCGATGCGCGCAGCGTCGAGATGCACCTGCGCGCGAAGCGTCACGTCCATGCGCACGTGGGCGCGGCGCGCCTGGACATCGACATGGAGGAAGGCGAGACGATCTGGACCGAGAGCAGCCACAAGTACCACGCCGACGAAATCCCGGCGATCGCCGCCGATGCGGGCTTCACCTGCGCGCGGCAGTGGGTGGAGAAGGAGTGGGGATTCGCGGAGAGCCTGCTGGCCGTGGCCTGAATGCAGCGAGTGCAATAAGGGCAGCAAGCGCGCTGGGCACGGGCTTCCGAAACGAAAAAGCGGTGCGCCTTTCAGGGCGCACCGCTTTTTTCCTGCGGCGTTTTCAGTTCAGTGCTGCTCGAAGCGCTCGTAGCGCTTTTCGGTGTGGCGCTCCTCGCTTTCCACCGAATTCACGTGCGCCGCCGGCGGCCCGTGGCGCAGCCACGAGAGCATGCGGTCCACCTGGTTCGCCGAGCCCTGGATCACGGCTTCGACCGAGCCGTCCTCCAGATTGGCGACATAGCCGCGAATGCGCAGCGCGTGCGCCTGGCGCACCGTCGCGTGACGAAAACCCACGCCCTGCACCGTTCCGCGCACGCGCACGTAATACGTTTCAACGCGCGCATCCAGATCCGGTTCACTCATATTTCGTTTCTCCTGTTTCCCTGCGTACGACATACGGACGGCATTGTAGACGCCCGCGCGCACACGCGCCGGACCCACGGCACGTACAATCCGTGCCACTGCGGCGTCCGGCATGGATGGATAACGACCCGGCGCCCATCATCGAACCCGAATGCGAAACCAGAATGACCGACACCTCCCGCGCTAACAAGGACCTCGTGCTGATCACCGGCGCGTCCGGCTTCGTCGGCTCGGCCGTCGCCCGCATCGCGCTGGAAAAAGGCTTCGCCGTGCGCCTGCTGGTGCGCTCGACGAGCCCGCGCAAGAACCTCGAATCGCTCGACGTCGAGATCGTCACCGGCGACATGCGCGACCAGGCCTCGATGCGCCGTGCACTCGACGGCGTGCGCTATCTGTTCCATGTCGCCGCCGATTACCGCCTGTGGGCGCCCGATCCGCTCGAAATCGAGCGCGCCAACCTCGAAGGCGCCGAAGCCACCATGCGCGCCGCGCTCGACGCGGGCGTGGAGCGCATCGTCTACACCAGCAGCGTGGCGACGCTCAAAGTCACGAGCTCGGGCCATTCCGCCGACGAAACCTCGCCGCTCAAGGCCGATCAGGCGATCGGCGTGTACAAGCGCAGCAAGGTGATCGCCGAGCGCGCCGTCGAGCGCATGATCGAACAGGACGGCCTGCCCGCCGTGATCGTCAATCCGTCCACGCCGATCGGCCCGCGCGACGTGAAGCCGACGCCCACCGGCCGCATCATCGTCGAGGCCGCGACGGGCAAGATGCCCGCTTTCGTCGATACGGGCCTGAATCTCGTGCACGTCGACGACGTGGCGAACGGGCACTTTCTGGCGCTTGAGCGCGGGCGCATTGGCGAGCGCTATATCCTCGGCGGCGAAAACCTGCCGCTGCAGCAGATGCTCGCCGATATCGCCGGGATGGTAGGCCGCAAGCCGCCGACGATCGCGCTGCCGCGCTGGCCGCTCTACCCGCTCGCGATGGGCGCGGAAGCCGTCGCGCGCATCACGAAGCGCGAGCCGTTCGTGACCGTCGATGCGTTGAAGATGTCGAAGAACAAGATGTATTTCACTTCGGCGAAGGCGGAACGCGAGCTGGGATACCGTGCGCGACCGTATCGCGAGGGTCTGAAAGACGCGCTCGCGTGGTTCCGCGAAGCGGGCTATCTGGGCGCGAAATAAGGGCTTCGGCAAGGCTTCGGGTCGCTCGAAAACCGGTCGCACCATTAATTGTTACAACTTAAGTTGCGACCTGCTTACAACGGCCGCCGACCTGTCGACGCGCTCTGTGGGTAAAATCGCGGGTCTTACCAGAGAAGCTCGCATGAATCTTCAAGACCAGATCGGCGCGATCGACGTGGGCGTCGATCAACTCATTCAGGCCGTCAGCGCCGCGCCCGCGCCGGCCGCGACCGACGCAGCGGCCCCGCAATCGACTGATACGGCGAAGTACACGCCTGCGCACCTGATAGCGCCGGACATGGCCATTGCCGCCGTGGACCACGCGCAGCCCGAAGCGCTGGAAGCCGAAAGCGAAGCCGCCGCGCCCGCCGACGCACCGGCTTCGGACGCGCGCGCCACGCTGGAGGTCGGCCGTCCCTCGCAGAACGAGATCACGATGACGATCGGCGGCCAGACGGTGTCGCTGCATCCGATGCAGGTGAGCCAGCTGATCGAGGAACTCGCGAACGTGCGCGCCTCGATGCAGCCGGAACCGCCGCCTGGCATCCCGCCCGGCTGGCGCTTCGCCTCGACCAAAAATCCGATGATGGCCGTGCAGAAGCAATCGAACGGCGACCGTCTGCTGGTAATGCGCCACACGGGCCACGGCTGGGTGCCGTTCACGTTCTCGCCCGACATGGTCGTGCAGATGTACATGATGCTGACGCAGCGCTAAGCCTTCGTCAGTCCGTCTGCGCGAAAAAAAAGCCGCCGCGTTTCACACGCGGCGGCTTTTTTAATCGGCGGATCGGCTGGATGGCGGCAGTGCGCCACGCCAGATCGACGAGGCGCTCAACGCCCTTTCAACGCCCCTGCGCCGGCGCCTGCACGCGCGCCTTCCACTGGCCGCCCTTGCCGCGCCAGAAACGCCAGGCCGACGCGAAGGTCGCGCCCACATAAAACAGCGCGATCAGCGGCAGGAACGGCGCCCACAGCGGCGAGCGGCGATAGTAGGCGAGCATCGGCGAGTACGCGCAGCACATCAGCGCCCAGGCAAGCCACGCGGGCCAGCCCTTCGCGCCCAGCACGAGCGCCACGACCGGCGGCGCCAGATAGATCACCGTCATGCCGACGATCGTGCCCGCCAGTTGCAGCGCCGAGTAATGCAGCTGCGTGAAGGCGGTGCGCGCGATCATGTTCCAGATGTCCTTCCACGAATCGTAGGGGCGCAGCGACACGCTCTTCGCGGCCACGTCCAGGCGGATCGGATGATGGCCTTCGCCGCGATGCTTGATGCGCGCGGCGAGGCTGCAATCGTCGATGAGTTCCGCGCGGATCGATTCGATGCCGCCCGCCTCCTCCAGCGCCTTGCGGCGCACCAGCATGCAGCCGCCGGCCGCCGCCGCCGTCTTGTTGCGCGCGTCGTTGACCCACGCGAACGGATAGAGCTTGGCGAAGAAGAACACGAAGGCCGGGATCAGCGCCTTTTCCCAGAACGAGTCACAACGCAGACGCACCATCAGCGAAACCAGATCGCGCTTTTCGGCCTGCGCGCGCACGACGAGCTGCGCGAGCGCGTCGGCGGGGTGTCCGATGTCGGCGTCGGTGAGCAGCAGGTAGTCGGCGTCCAGACCCAGCGTGCGCACGGCCTCGATGCCCTGCGACTGCGCCCAGACCTTGCCCGACCAGCCCGCCGGCAGCGGCTTCGCGGTGATGACCGTGAGCTTTTCGGGGCACTGCAGCGCGAGCGCGGCGGCGCGTGCGGCTTCGGCGGTGCCGTCGGTGCTGTGGTCGTCGATGACGATCACATGGAAAGCGCCGCCGTATTCCTGGCGCAGCAGCGAGGTGACGGCCTCGCCGATCGCGTCGGCCTCGTTGCGCGCCGGCACCACGGCACAGGCCGAGGGCCAGCCCGCCGCCGGCTCGATCACGGGCAGCGGCTCGGCGGGACGCGAGCGCCAGAAGCCGCCGCGGCCGAACAGCAGCACCAGCCAGATCAGCAGCGAAAGACAGGAAACGGCGAACAGAATCGTGGTCATCATGCGTTATTACTCTTGATCGAAGGCGTGCGCACGCCGACGCGGCGCGACAGCCACATGGCCGCCGTGCGCACCAGCACCACGGACCAATCGGAAGCGCGCAGCGCAGGCCGCGCGCGAAATACGTCGTAGTCGGCACGCTCGATCACGTCGAGCATGCGCAGGCCGCCGTGCACCACGCTGCACAGTTCGAGGCTGAAGCGCCCCGGCACGCGCAGCGCCAGCGGCGCGCCGCTGAGCATCAGCGCGCGCACGTGGGCAATCTCGTGCCGCATCAGCGCGCGCCACGCGTCGTCCACCACACCGGCGGCGATCTGCGCCTCGGTCACGTTCAGGCGCTCGCGGTCCGCGTGCGGCAGATAGACACGCCCGCGCCGCCAGTCGGCCGGCACGTCCTGCAGGAAGGTAATGAGCTGCAAGGCGGTGCAGATGGCGTCGGAGTCGGCGAGGTTCTCAGGCGTGGCCTCGTCGATCAGATGCAGCATCAGGTGCCCGACCGGATTCGCCGAGCGCCGGCAGAAGTCCATCAGTTGCAGGCGATCCGCGTAGCGCGTGGTGTCGATGTCCTGATCGAACGCCGACACCAGATCGTAGAACGGCTGCAGCGGCAGGCGGCAGCGGCGCACCACCTCCGCGAGCCTGGCGAACAGCATCGGGTGCACCGGCGCGGCGCGCCCTTCGGCCACGGCGTCGAGCCCGTCGCGGAAATCGGCCAGCCGCGTGTGACGCTCCTCGCGGCTCCAGTCGCCTTCATCGGCGATGTCGTCGAGCGTGCGCGCGACGTGGTAGATCACGCCGACAGGCGCTCGCAGCGCCTTCGGCAGCAACAGGCTCGCTACCGGAAATTCGTCGTAGTGCTCGGTTTCCATCCAGGCGTCCTGATTGGGGTCGGGCCCGCATCGCGTCGTGCGCTTCGACAGCGGGGACGTTAGTTTAAGGGTTCCCGCGCCATGTTGCACCGCGCCATCCCTGATCGCCCGCCTTTGTTTTCGGATCCTCGCATCGCGCGGACAGCCTGTTTGAGCGGCCCGGGGCGCATTTTATACAGGGTCGAAACGCGATTCATGCCGATTATCGTCGCGTGCGCGCCGCACCTTCTCGTGCGCCACACAGCAAAGGTGCGGCGATGGGGTTAAAATGCGCGTCTGGTTTTTCCGCCCTCCCTCTGGCGGATGTACGCATTCATTAGAACCTTATTAATATGATCGCCGCGGCGAGCAAGTCTTTCAGGGCTTCCTCGTGATGCGCGGCAGTCGGAGTTCGCCACCCTATGCGAGTGATCCTTGCCCAACCCCGCGGCTTTTGTGCGGGGGTTGTCCGCGCTATCGAAATTGTCGATCGCGCATTGCAGAAGCACGGCGCGCCGGTCTACGTGCGCCATGAAATCGTCCACAACCGTCACGTGGTCGAGAACCTGCGTAACAAGGGCGCGCGTTTCGTGGAAGAACTCGACGAAGTGCCCGAAGGCGCCGTCGCGATTTTCAGCGCGCATGGCGTGGCGAAGACCGTCGAGCGCGCCGCCGAAGAGCGCGAGCTCGACGTGCTGGACGCGACCTGTCCGCTCGTCACCAAGGTTCACGTGCAGGGCCGTCAGTACGTCGCGGCGGGCCGCACGCTGATCCTGATCGGCCATGCCGGTCACCCGGAAGTGGAAGGCACGATCGGCCAGATTCCCGGCACCGTGCTGCTGGTGCAAAGCGAAGCCGACGTGCAGAAGCTGGATCTGCCGCTCGACGCGCCGCTCGCGTACGTGACGCAAACCACGCTGTCGGTGGACGATACGCGCGGCGTCATCGATGCGCTCGTGAAGCGGTTCTCCGACATCGTCGGCCCGGACACGCGCGACATCTGCTATGCGACGCAAAACCGTCAGGCCGCCGTGCGCGATCTGTCGTCGCAGGTGGACGTGCTGCTGGTAGTGGGCGCCACGAACAGCTCGAACTCGAACCGCCTGCGCGAAATCGGCAGCGAATCGGGTCTGCCGAGCTACCTCGTGGCGGACGGCTCGGAAGTGAAGGCCGAGTGGTTTGCCAACGCGCAGACGGTCGGTATCACGGCCGGCGCGTCGGCACCCGAGGAAATGGTAGAAAACGTGATCGACGCGCTGCGCGCGTTGGGGCCTGTCGAGGTGTCGACGATGGCGGGCCGTGAAGAAAAAGTCGAATTCAAGCTGCCGTCGAAGCTCTTGCAACCGCTCGTCGCACGCGAAGTTTAAGGAGGACACCTCTTGTCTATTCCGCTGCTCCAAAAAGTCCGCGTTGGCGCCTATATCTTCCGCCAGCATTTCGGCGGCAATAAGCGTTATCCGCTCGCGCTCATGCTCGAGCCGCTTTTCCGCTGCAACCTGGCCTGTAACGGTTGCGGCAAGATCGACTATCCGGATCCCATCCTGAACCAGCGTCTGTCGCTCGAGGAATGCCTCGGCGCGGTGGACGAATGCGGTGCGCCGGTCGTCTCGATCGCCGGCGGCGAGCCGCTGCTGCACAAGGAAATGCCCCAGATCGTCAAGGGCATCATGGCGCGCAAGAAGTTCGTGTATCTCTGCACGAACGCGCTGCTCATGGAAAAGAAGATGGACGACTACGAGCCGAGCCCGTACTTCGTCTGGTCGGTCCACCTGGACGGCGACCGCGAAGCGCACGATCACTCGGTATCGCAGGAAGGCGTGTACGACAAGGCCGTCGCGGCCATCAAGGAAGCCAAGCGCCGCGGCTTCCGCGTGAACATCAACTGCACGCTGTTCAACGACGCGCAGCCGGATCGCGTGGCGAAGTTCTTCGACACGGCGCACGCCATCGGCGTGGACGGCATCACGGTCTCGCCGGGCTATGCGTATGAGCGCGCGCCGGACCAGCAGCACTTCCTGAACCGCGACAAGACCAAGAACCTGTTCCGCGAGATCTTCAAGCGCGGCAACAACGGCAAGAAGTGGTCGTTCAGCCAGTCGAGCCTGTTCCTCGACTTCCTGGCCGGCAACCAGACCTACGAATGCACGCCCTGGGGCAACCCGGCGCGCACGGTGTTCGGCTGGCAGAAGCCCTGCTATCTGGTCGGCGAAGGTTACGTCAAGACCTTCAAGGAACTGATGGAAACGACCGAGTGGGACAAGTACGGCACGGGCAAGTACGAGAAGTGCGCGGACTGCATGGTCCACTGCGGCTTCGAGGCCACCGCCGTGATGGACACGGTCGCGCATCCGCTCAAGGCCGCGCGTATCGCGCTGTCGGGTCCGCGCACCACGGGCGCGTTCGCCAAGGACATCCCGCTGGACACACAGCGTCCGGCTGACTACGTGTTCTCGCGTCACGTCGAAATCAAGCTCGAAGAGATCAAGAACTCGGCGAAGACCAAGAAGCCGGTGACGGTCGCGGCAAGCTGAGTTTTTCCGGTGCGCTTTTTAAGGCGCTGGGAAGAGAAAAGGGCGCAACGGTGCAAACCGTTGCGCCCTTTGTTTTTGCGCGTCGATCTGGCGACGCCATGAAAAAAGCGCGATGACTTTCGCCATCGCGCCTTCGTCTTTATCGGCCCTATCAGACCGGCAGTGTTTGCTTCAGCAGCACTTGCCCGCGCCCGACCCGTAACGCGCGTTCTGGCGCTCGCGGAAGAATTCCTCGTAGGTCATGACCGGGCGATCGGGATGCGTCGCGCGCATGTGCGCGACGTAGCCGTCGTAGTCCGGCAGACCGACCATCAGACGCATGGCCTGGCCGAGATAGCGCCCGGCCGTCTGCACGTTGTCGCGAAGTTCCGAGAACATGTTGCGCTCCGTTATGCAGGCGATTTAGTGCGCGCTCTGGCGCGTCGCGATCGTGGCGCCCGCAGGCAACGCTTCGTACGGCGTTTCCTGCACGGTCGGACGATCCGCGCGGCGCGCACGCGCAATCGCGATCAGGCCATAAATCACGATGCTGACCACCACGAAAATGAACAGGCCCGACAGCGCCGCATCCACGTAGTCGTTGAAGATCATGCGCTGCATCTGCTCGGCCGATTTCGCGGGCGCGAGAATCTGGCCCGCATCGAGCGCCGCCGACAGCTTCTGCGCATGCGCGACGAAGCTCACCTTCGGGCTGCTGTCGAAGATCTTCTGCAGGCCGGCCGTGAGCGTGCAGATCAGCAGCCAGAGCGTCGGCACGGCGGTAACCCAGGCGAACTTCTCGCGCTTCATCTTGAACAGCACGACGGTGCCGAGCATCAGCGCGATACCGGCGAGCATCTGGTTCGAGATGCCGAACAGCGGCCACAGCGTATTGATGCCGCCCAGCGGATCGACCACGCCCTGATACAGGAAGTAGCCCCACGCGGCCACGCACAGCGCCGTGGCGATCAGGTTCGCGGGCAGCGATTCGGTGCGCTTGAGCGCCGGGTGGAACGTGCCCAGCAAGTCTTGCAGCATGAAGCGGCCCGCACGCGTGCCCGCGTCAACGGCGGTCAGGATGAAGAGCGCTTCGAACAGGATCGCGAAGTGATACCAGAACGCCATCATCGCCTGGCCGCCGATCACCTGATGCAGGATCTGCGCCATGCCGACCGCCAGCGTCGGTGCGCCGCCGGCGCGCGCAACGATGGTCGTCTCGCCCACGGCCTTGGCCGTCTGCGTGAGCATGTCCGGGGTGAGCACGAAGCCCCACTGGCCGACCGTATGCGCGACCGCGTCCGGCGTCGTGCCGAGCACCGCGAGCGGCGCGTTCATCGCGAAGTACACGCCCGGTTCGATCACCGAAGCGGCCACCAGCGCCATGATCGCGACGAACGATTCCATCAGCATCGCGCCGTAACCGATGAAGCGCGCGTTGGTTTCGTTATCGAGCAGCTTGGGCGTCGTGCCCGACGAGATCAGCGCGTGGAAGCCGGAGACCGAACCGCACGCGATCGTGATGAAGAGGAACGGGAACAGGTTGCCCGACCACACCGGACCGGAGCCGTCGATGAACTTCGTGAAGGCGGGCATCTTCAGTTCCGGCGCGACGATCAGAATGCCGATCGCGAGCGCGAGGATCGTGCCGATCTTCAGGAACGTCGACAGATAGTCGCGCGGCGCGAGCAGCAGCCACACCGGCAGCACCGACGCCACGAAGCCATAGCCGATCAGGATCCACGTCAGCTGCGTGCCCGTGAACGTGAACATCGCGGCGAGCGTGGGCGAATCGTGCACGTGCTGGCCGAAGGCGATCGACGCCATCAGCAGGACAAAGCCGATGATCGAGATTTCGCCGATCTTGCCCGGGCGGATGTACCGCACATAAAGGCCCATGAAGATCGCGATGGGAATCGTCGCGGCCACGGTGAAGGTGCCCCACGGCGAATTCGTCAGCGCCTTTACCACGATCAGCGCGAGCACCGCGAGAATGATGATCATGATGAGGAAGGTGCCGAAGAGGGCAATCACGCCCGGCACCGGCCCGAGTTCCATCTTCACGAGATCGCCGAGCGAGCGGCCGTCGCGGCGCGTGGAGAGGAACAGCACCACGAAGTCCTGCACCGCGCCCGCGAACACCACGCCCACGAGAATCCACAACATGCCGGGCATGTAGCCCATCTGCGCGGCCAGCACCGGGCCGACCAGCGGACCCGCGCCCGCGATCGCCGCGAAGTGGTGGCCGAACAGCACATACTTGTTGGTGGGCACGTAGTCGAGCCCGTCGTTGTGACGCACGGCCGGCGTCGTGCGCAGGCCGTCGAGTTGCAGCACCGTCGACGCGATGAAGCGCGAGTAGAAGCGGTAAGCGATGAGATAAACGCAGACCGCGCAAATCACGATCCACAGTGCGGAAATACGCTCGCCGTGTGCGAGCGCGATGGTGCCGAACGCGAACGCGCCGAGCAGCGCGACTAGCGTCCAGACGACAAAACTGGATGTACGACTCATGGCGTCTCCTATTTTGTTTTTAGATTTGATGGGTTCTCTGTGCCCTGTTCTCCATACTAGACAAAGACAGGGCGAAACGTGGCGCACAATGGCGCACGCTATGGGCGCCTAGTATTCGCTTTCACCGCGCAAGCCACAACCGGACAACTACGTAAGGCGGCTACGTAGTATTACGTAGCCAACCAGGTCATTGCGCATTCACGGGCAGCGATAGCCTTGCCGCAGCGCGTCACGCACCGGCGTCATACGACGTGGCGAATCGGCCAGCACCGCATCCAGGCCCGCGCAAGCCGCCGCTTTGTAATCCGCCGCGCTGTTCACGGCAATCGCGACGATATGCACGCCCGGATTCGTGCGAAAGCACTGCACGGCTTGCGGCGACCATAACTGCGCATCGGCGACGCTCGAATGCGCTTCGCCCAGCGTGAAGCGCTCTGTCAGATCCAGCGAGCGGCGCCATTCGAAGGCCGTCCAGGCGCCCGTGAGCGGCGGCGCTTCGCAGGTGTGCGCCAGCGCGACGTTCGCGAGACGCGCGCGCGTCGCATCGCGCGACTCGAACACGCGCGCGCGCGGCCATGCGGTAAATGCCTGCTGATAATCCGCTTCGGTCGAATAGAGCAGCACGCGGTCCCACGCACCGGCTTCGTCGAGCACATGCGCCACGGCCGCTGCCTGCGGCGCGGCGGGCAGCGCCTTCATGTCGAGGATGACCGGGGTATCGGCGGGAATCGCGGCCAACGCTTCGGCGAGCGTTGGAATGCCGACCGCCCTCTGCCGATAAGGCCACGCGTCCTGCGACTTGAACTGCCAGCCCGCGTTGACGCGCGCGAGTTCCGCGGCGCTCTTTGCGGCGACCGGGCCATGGGCATCGGTGAGCGCGGCGAGATCGCCTGGGCGATAAAGCACCGGCACGCCATCGCGGCTCAGTTGCACGGTGAGCCAGATGGCGTCGGCGTGGCTCGCGAGCGCCGAACGGATCGCGACGAGCGTGTTCTCGGGCGCGTCGCCCGTGCCGCCGCGATGCGCGATGACGAGCGGCACCGCTTGCATCGTTCGCAGCGCTTGTGGCTGGGACGCGCCGGGCGACGCAGGGCCGCCCGCGCACGCCGCCAGCAGTAACGCCGTCGAGACAACCGCAACGGCACGCCAAGGCATCGTTCGCATCATGTAGTGGCTCATGAAAGTAGGCGCTTCGACAACGCGCGCGAAATCGTTGCGCACGCATCCATCTCGCGAGATTCGCGGGAACAAGGAGCAATAAGGAGCAACCGCAGGAATTGGCCATCCCCCGGCGCGCGCCCGGTTATGCTTGCACACTCTGCTCCCGAACGCCGCCATGCCTGCCCCATTTTTCTTCAACGACCGGCTGAAGACAAAAATCTTCCTGCTCGCGGTCGTGCCATTTCTCGCCGCGATCGCCAGCATCGGCATTGGCGTGCGGCAGCAGGCGACCGCGCTCGCGCGCACGCAGCACGCCACCATGCAGGCCGCGTATCTGTCGAGCAAGGAAATCGAGCTACGCCATTACGTCGAGCTGGCCACGAGCGCCATCGAGCCGCTTTACGCGCCCGACGCCACCACGGCCGGCACCGCCCCCGCAGCCCCGCCGTCCGCCGACGAGGCCGCCCGCCAGCGCGCCGCGCTCGCCGTGCTGCAAAAAATGGACTTCGGCACCGACGGCTATTTCTTCGTCTACGACATGCATGGCCGCTCGCTCATGCATCCGCGCGAGCCGGGCCTCGTCGGCCAGGATCTGTGGAACCTGCGCGATCCGCAAGGCGCGCTGACGATCCAGCAGCTCGTCAGCGCGGCGCAGCATGGCGGCGGCTTCGTGCGCTACATGTGGCATCGGCCTTCGACGGGCAAGCTCGCGCCCAAGCTCGGTTATGTGGTCGCGCTGCCGCGCTGGGGCTGGATGGTCGGCACGGGCATCTATCTCGACGATGTCGACTCCACGCTTGCCCATATCGACGAGCGCGCCTCGGCCAATATCGAGCGCACGCTGCAATGGCTCGGCGTGATCGCGCTGGCGGGGGTGGGCGTGTTCGCGCTCGGCGCGCTCGTGCTCAACGTGAGCGAGTACCGCAGCACCGACGCCAAGCTCAAGCGTCTCGCCCAGCAGGTCGTGGAGTCGCAGGAGCAGGAGCGCGCGCGCCTGTCGCGCGAGCTGCACGACGGCATCAGCCAGATGCTGGTGTCGGCCAAGCTGCTGCTCGAATCGGCGCTCGCGCGCTTCGAGCGGGGCGAGACGCGCGTCACCGCCGCCGAGGCCTCGCTGTCCACCGGGCTTACGCGGCTCTCGGACACGCTGCGCGAAGTGCGCCGCATCTCGCACGCGCTGCGCCCGGCGATGCTCGACGATCTGGGTCTGGCCGCCGCGCTCGAACAGCTCACGCGCGAACTCGCCGATGAATCGTCGGTGGAAATCGGCTTCACGCAGGCAGGCGAGGGCAGCAAACCCGCTAGCCCGCTGGGCGCGCCCTTGCCCGACGCCGTCAACACCGCCCTGTTTCGCATCGCGCAGGAAGCGCTCACCAACATCGTCAGGCACGCCCATGCGCGCCGCGCCGCGCTCACGCTCGATATCGCGCAGGATGGCGTGACGCTTTCCATCGCCGACAATGGGCGCGGCTTCGATGTCGCGCTCGCGCAAGCCGATCCACGCGGCGGCATGGGACTGCGCAACATGCGCGAGCGGCTGGAGCCGCTGGGCGGCCAGCTCTCGATCAGCTCGAAACCGGGCCATACGGTGTTGACGGCGTGGGTGCCGATCCACACGGACAGCGCCCGAGACGAAGACGACGCACCGCATAGACCCGCAAGAAAGCACACAGAGACACCATGAACGAACCAGCCAAAGCCGCGCGCCTCGTACTCGTCGACGATCACCCGCTCGTGCGCGACGGTCTGCGCGCGCGGCTCGAAGCCGTGCCGGGCCTCGAAGTCGCGGGCGAGGCGGGCAACGCCGACGAAGCCATCACGCTCGCCGCCGCGCTCGAACCCGATCTCGCGCTGATGGACGTCGGCATGGCCGGCATCAACGGCATCGCGCTCGCGGGCATTTTTCACGAACGTTTTCCGGCGATCCGCGTGCTGATGCTGTCGATGCACGACAACGTCGAGTACGTGACGCAGGCGCTGCGCGCGGGGGCGAGCGGCTACGTGCTCAAGGATTCGCCGGGGGCGGAGATCGTGCGCGCGATCGAGGCCGTGCTGGGCGGGCAGACGTTCTTCAGCGCGGGACTGGGCGCGCGCATGATCCAGGCGTCGCTCAGGGAAACGCCCATCGAGCGGCTCACGCCGCGCGAGCGCGACATTCTGGATGCCCTCGCCGAGGGCCTGTCGAGCAAGCAGATCGCACAGCGTGCGGGATTATCGGTGCGCACGGTCGAGACGCACCGGCTCAACCTCAAGCGCAAGCTCGATATCGACGGTCAGGCGGAATTGATCAAGTTCGCGGTGGAGAACCGCAGGAAGTAAGCGCCCCAAAAATGCGCCGTAAAAACACACACGGCGCGGCTCTTGCGAGCACGCGCCGTGCGAAATCCGTCTGAACGCCTAAGCTAGCTTGAATACGTCGAATCAGCTGCGCGCGTTGTGATCGACGAGGAACTTGATGAGGCCGTCGATGCCGCCCTTGGCGATCTGGTCGGCGAACTGGGTCTGATAAACCTGGATCAGCCACGCGCCCATCATGTTGATGTCGTAGATCTTCCAGCCGTTGCCGGAACGCTCAAGGCGATAGTCGATGGCGTCGTCGCCGCCGTTGCTCAGCACGTGCGACTGCACGACGGTGTCCTTCGCGGCCGCGCCGGTGTTCGACGGCGCGAACTTGAAGTTGACCTGCGTATCACGAAGTTGCGCAAGCGACGATGCGTAGGTCTTCACAAGCAGGAGTTGAAATTGCTCGTACAACTTTTGCTGCTGCTCGGGCGTGGCCGTGGTCCAGGCCTTGCCGATGGCGATACGCGTGGTGCGCTGGAAGTCGGTGGCCGGCACGAAATGGGTTTCGACCACTTTCGTGATCTGGGCCATGTCGCCGCCGCGGGCTTGCGGATCGGCCTGCATCGCCTTCACCGTGCCTTCCACGGCGGCCTTGACGACGGCGTCCGGCGACGACTGGGCGAAAGCGGCGCCCGACACGCCCGACAGGAAGGCGGCGGCGAGAAATGCGGTCAGATAACGTTTCATACGCGATTTTGGAACAGTGAATATCAGGTGCCGGCGGATGGGGCAGACTGAGGCGCAAGCCGCGCTGCGATCCCGCCCCGGCTGACCCAGTATAACGGCTTTGACGCCTGCGCTTGTGTGCGCACGGCACGCCTGACTGGGCGAGGCCGGTATACTTGAGCGCTTCACATCAAGAATAGTCAAACGACAAGGCCCCCTCGCCTTTATGCTGAAGCCATTCATCATCCACCTCGTCGCCTGGTCTGTGCGCCGCGCGGCGTGGGTCATCACAATCGCGCTCGCGCTGGCCGTCCTCGGCGGCGTGTACGTCGCGAAGCATTTCAAGATCAACACGGACATCAGCGGCCTCGTCGAGAACAACGCCGAATGGGCCGCGTTGGGCGACGCCAAGGACCGCGCGTTCCCGCAACGCAGCAGTTCGCTGCTCGTGGTGGTCGAAGCGCAGGCGCCCGAACTCGCGGACGCCGCCGCCGACAAGCTCGCCGACGCCCTCAAGCAGGACAAGCGCGAATTCAGCGCCGTTTCGCAGCCTGCGGGCGGCCCGTTCTTCGAGCACAACGGCCTGCTGTTCCCATCGACGTCAACGGTGCTGTCCACCACCGGTCAGCTCGTGCAGGCACGCCCGCTGATCAATCAGCTCGCGAAGGATCCAAGCCTCGCGGGCCTCGCCGGCACGCTCACGACCACGCTGCAACTGCCGCTCACGATCGGTCAGGTGAAGCTGCCGCAAATGGCGAACCTGCTCGGCAGCGCCGCCAATACCGTCGATCAGGTACTCGCGGGCCAGCCGGCCGCGTTCTCGTGGCGCGCGCTGGTGGACAAGGACGCCGCGACAAAACCCGCGTTTTCCTTCGTCACCGTTCAGCCGGTGCTGAACTTCGCGGCGCTCAAGGCGAGTGCAAGCGCCTCGCAGGCGATCCGCGACACCGCTGCGTCGCTGCATCTCGACACCGAATACGGCGCGCGCGTGCGCCTGACCGGCGAACAGCCGCTCGCCGACGACGAATTCGCCTCGGTGCAGGACGGCGCCGCGCTCAATGGCGCGATCACGGCCATCGTCGTGCTCGTGATCCTCTGGCTCGCGCTGCGCTCGGGCCGCCTGATCGGCGCCGTGCTCGTCACGCTGGTGGTCGGCCTGATCCTCACGGCGGCGCTCGGCCTCGCGATGATCGGCTCGCTCAACATGCTGTCGGTGGCCTTCATGGTGCTGTTCGTGGGGCTGGGCGTGGACTTCGGCGTGCAGTTCGGCGTCAAGTACCGCGAGGAGCGTTTCCAGGACAACCGGCTCGACGTCGCGCTGCTCAAGACCGCGCGGCTGATCGGCGTGCCGCTTACGCTCGCGGCCATCGCCGTGGCGGAAAGTTTCTTTTCGTTCCTGCCGACCGCCTACAAGGGCCTCTCGGAACTCGGCCAGATCGCGGGCGTGGGCATGTTCGTCGCGTATATCGCGAACATGACGCTGCTGCCCGCGCTCATCAGCGTGTTCAAGCCGAAGGGCGAGCGCGCCGCGCCGGGCTTCGCATTTCTCGCGCCAGTCGACAAGTGGCTCGCGGAACATCGCAAGCCGGTGCTGATCGGCACGCTCCTCGTCGTGGTGGGCGCGTCGCCGCTGCTGTATTTCCTGCGCTTCGACTTCAATCCGCTGCATCTGAAGGACCCGCATACGGAGTCGATGGCCACGCTGATCGCGCTGAAGAATTCGCCCGTCATTTCGATCAACGACGTGAGCGTGCTCGCCCCAACGCTTGCCGATGCGGACAGGATCGCGGCGAAGCTCGAAAAGCTGCCCGAAGTGGGCCGCGCGACCACGCTCAGCTCGCTGATCCCCACCGACCAGCAGCAAAAGCTGATGTTGATCGCAAGCGCCTCGCAGCAGTTGATGCCCGCCCTCACGCAGCAGCCGTCGTCGCCCGTCACCGACGCCGTGCGCGTGGACACGCTCAAGCGCGCGGCCAACCAGCTCGCGCTGGCGGCAGGCGACCATCCGGGTCCGGGCGCCGCCGAAGCCAAACATCTGTCCGACGGCCTCATGAAGCTCGCCGCCGCCAGCCCGGCCGTGCGCGACAAGGCCGAAACCGCCTTCAGCCTGCCGCTCAAGCTCGCCTTCGCGCAGCTCGAACGCCTGCTCCAGCCTTCGGAGATCACGCGTGAGAATTTGCCGCCCGCGATGGTCGGCGACTGGGTGTCGTCGGTCACGGGTCAGGCGATCGTCGATGTCGCGCCGCGCGTGCCCGCGGGCGTCGATCCGAACGACGACGTCATGCTCGCGCGCTTCTCGCACGCCGTAAAGAAGGCGGAGCCGAACGCGATCGGCGGCCCGATCTCGATCCTGCATTCGGCCAACGTGATCATCCTGGCGTTCCTGCAGGCGGCGTGCTGGTCGGTGCTGCTCATCACGGCGCTGCTGTGGATCACGCTGCGCCATTTCGGCGACGTGCTGCGCACGCTGATTCCGCTGCTGGTATCGGCGCTCGTGACGCTGGAGTTGTGCGTTGTGTTCGGTATCCAACTCAATTTCGCCAACATCATCGCGCTTCCCCTGATGCTGGGCGTCGGCGTCGCGTTCAAAATCTATTTCGTGATGGCATGGCGGGCGGGGCAGACCGGCCTGCTGCATTCGAGCCTCACACATGCGGTGCTGTTCTCGGCCGCAACCACCGCCACGGCGTTCGGCAGCCTGTGGCTTTCGCACCATCCGGGCACGTCGAGCATGGGCAAACTGCTCGCGCTGTCCTTGTTATGTACGCTGATCGGCGCCGTGGTGTTCCAGCCGGTGCTGATGGGCAAGCCGCGCGTCAAGCGCGCAGGATCGCAAATGCAGGGGATCGATCAATGAAGAAAAAACAAGCCGCGCTCACCATGGCGGCGGCGAGCCTGACGCTCCTCGTGACGTCAGGTTGCGCAACCGGTCCTGACCGCAAGCCGGGCGACCCGTTCGAACCGGCCAACCGGGCGATCTTCAAGTTCAACGATGAACTCGACACCCATATCGCGCAGCCGATCGCGAAGGGTTACCAGAAAGTCACGCCGCAGCCGATGCGCCAGGCGATCTCCAACTTCTTCTCGA
The DNA here is from genome assembly GCF_002917095.1 of Paraburkholderia eburnea. GTDB lineage: Bacteria > Pseudomonadota > Gammaproteobacteria > Burkholderiales > Burkholderiaceae > Paraburkholderia > Paraburkholderia eburnea. Next base: position 30,733 of record NZ_PQGA01000030.1, on the reverse strand, counting down.
ATCTTGGCGACGTCAGCAACTTCGCCAACGATCTGCTGCAGTTGAAGATCACCGACGCGACCGAAGACCTCATGCGTCTGGCCATGAACACGACCTTCGGTCTGGGCGGCCTGATCGACTTCGCCACGCCAGCCGGCCTGCCCAAGCACCATCAGGACTTCGGCCTGACGATGGGCCACTACGGCGTGCCGGCCGGCCCCTACCTCGTGCTGCCGCTGTTCGGGCCGAGTTCGATTCGCGACGGCATCGGCATGGGCGTGGACGTGAAGTTCAATCTGCTCAACTACATCGAGCCTGCGGTGCGCAACCCGATGTATATCGCGCAGTTCATCAGCACGCGCGCGGATCTGCTGGGCGCGACCGATCTGCTGCAGCAGGCGGCGCTCGACAAGTATTCGTTCGTGCGCGACGCGTACCGCCAGCAGCGCCAGTCGATGATCCGCGGCTCGCAGAGCAACAACGCGCCGCTGCCGGATTACGGCGATCCGGGCGCCACCGACGACAACGGCGGCGCGGGCAAGTCGAATAACGGGCTGCCCAACTACGAGGACCCGGGCGACTCGAAGGGCGGCTCCGGCGCGTCGAATAACAATGGCCTGCCGAACTACGAAGATCCGGGCGAGGGCAGTGCGGCTGCGCCTGCTGCCGATGCGGCGGGTGCAGGGGCCGGCGCAGGCGCTGCTGCCGCGGCGGGCACCGCTGGCGTGGCGGCTGGCCGGGCTGCGTCCGCGCCGCTTGCTGCTTCGGCACCTAAAGCGGCTTCCGGCGCAGTGCCTGCCACGGCGGCTTCGGCGCCCGCGACGGCCGCGCCCGCGCAGCCGGCATCGGCGCCCTGAGCGCGATGGGAGGGTGATGAGGCCGCCTGTTTGTGTGGGCGGTTCAGATGCGAAAAACCCGGCAAGGTCGATGACCTTGCCGGGTTTTTTATCGACGGCGATCGAACAAGGCATTTATCTCGTCGTTGGATACGTCGATATCACTCGGAGCGACCACGCCGCCTTTAGCCACCCCAATTCGGCAATCGGTATCCGACGTCTGCACATGGGGCACGAGGCGCGCGACAGGTCGCCCATCACGAGCAATGACGATTTCTACCTTTCGCCCCGACTCGATGTCCTCGATCAAGCCGGCAAGGCGCAAGCTAGCCTCTGACACGTCTACGAATTCCATTGGCTCCCCTTGCAATGGAACCGAAGTATGCATTGGGCCAGGGACAGCAAGCGGAATTCGTCTATCGGAGTTGATCCAGACATGAAAAAAACCCGGCAAGGTCGATGACCTTGCCGGGTTTTTATTCAGTAGACTCAGCAGGGCAAACCGCCTCTCAATGCACCGCTTCGTCTTCCTGCTGTTCCTGGCGCGCGGCTTCGTTAGCTGCTGCCGCTGCCGTCGCGTCCGTCGCCGTGTGCACGGTCTGACGATAGCGCTCGTACGCCTCCTCGGCGTAGCGGATGCGCTCGCGGCCGTGCGGCGCGGGCTTGCCGTCGGCGCCCATGTTCACGAACACCATCTTTTCGATCGTCAGGATGCTCTTGCGCGTGACCTTGTTGCGCACTTCGCAGCGCAGCGTGATCGAGGTCCGGCCGAAATCGGTGGCGATGATGCCCAGTTCGATGATGTCGCCCTGACGCGCCGAACTCACGAAGTTCACTTCCGAAATCAGCTTGGTCACGACACGCTGGTTATCGAGCTGGCAAATCGCGTAAATGGCCGCTTCTTCGTCGATCCAGCGCAGCAGGCTGCCGCCGAACAAAGTGCCATTGGGATTCAGGTCTTCAGGCTTGACCCACTTGCGGGTATGAAAATTCATTTCTGGTCCTCCCATGCTTGATCCGTCCCCAAGTCTTATGGAAGCAGACCTAGGGTTAACGCTGAGATAGTACCAGAGATAAGGGTTTTCCCTAGTATTTCAATATTCCCGCAAGCGATCCGATCAACATCAGCCCAAAAAGTCAGCGAGGAAATAAAGCGCCCGATGCGCCCAGCACCCGGCGCGCGCCGGTCAGTGCCTTGCGCGCCGCGCCGGCGTCCGCAGCCACGCGCAGCAGGCCGCCCAGTTGCCGCGGATCGCGCGCCAGTTCGCGCAGGATCGGCAGCACGGCAGTCGAACCGTCGTCGCGCAGACCCGCCATCGCAGCTTTCGGCAGGCTGCGCCAGGCCGGATCGACCACCGCGCGGCACACCGCGAACGGCAGGCCGCGCGCGGCCGCCGCAGCGGCGGCCAGATGCGATTCCATGTCGACGGCCAGCGCGCCGCCACTCGACTGATGCAGCGCCGCCTTGTCCGCCGCGCCCGTGAGCGGCGCAGCCACCGCCGCTTCCACGCCACGGCGCGTCTGCGCGGCCAGCGGCGAAGCCAGCAGCGCGGCCGCCATGCGCTCGCTCCACGCCGGATCGCACTCGACACGGCCAAACGGGCCATCGACGGCCTCGGCGATCACGAGCGTGCCCGGCTCCAGATCCGGCCCCAAACCACCCGCCGTACCGAAGCTGATGACGCCCGACGCGCCCCGGTCCAGCGCCGCCGTCAGTGCGCGTTCGAGCAGGTCGGCGCGCGCGGCATAGACGGCTTCGACGCCGTCGCGCCCTTTGCCCGCCGCGATGCTCGCCTCGAAAGCCATGCCGGTCACGGCGATCACGGGCAGCGCGCCGCGCGATTGCATCGATGCCACCGCCGCCATCACAGACCGACCTTCACGAGCGTCGCGCCGTCGCGCTTGAGGTTGCGGTAGCGCGCCAGCGCCCACAGCGGGAAGAATTTGCGATAGCCGTGGTAGCGCAGATAGAACACGCGCGGGAAGCCCGTCGCCGTGAAGCGCGTTTCGTCCCACAAGCCGTGCTCGCGTTGCGTTTGCTGCAGCCACGCGATGCCGCGCGCGACCGCCGGATGGTTCACTTCGCCCACGGCCATCAGGCCGAGCAGCGCCCACGCCGTCTGCGAGGCCGTGCTCGCCGCGCGCTCGTAGCCGCGGTATTCGAGCTTGTAGCTGGTGCCGTCTTCGCCCCAGCCGCCGTCGTCGTTCTGGATCGCGATGAGCCACTGCGCCGCGCGCTTCATGCGCGAGTCATGGTGTTCGAGCCCCGCCGCGTTGAGCGCGCACAGCGCCGTCCAGGTGCCGTAGATGTAGTTCATGCCCCAGCGGCCATACCAGCTGCCATCGGCTTCCTGCTCGGCGAGGATGTAGTTGTAGGCGCGCCGCGCCGGCTCGCTCGTGGCCGGCGACTCGCCCAGTTGCGCGAGCATCGACAGACAGCGGCCCGACACATCGGCGGTCGGCGGGTCGAGCAGGGCGCCGTGATCCGAGAACGGGATGTTGTTCAGATATTCGTGGGTATTTTCCGGCTCGAACGCGCCCCAGCCGCCGTTGCTGCTCTGCATGCCGACGACCCATTCGCGCGCCCGCGCGATCGGCTCGTCGAAGTGGCTGGTCTGGTCGAGTTTGTCCACGCGCTCCATCGCGGCCACCACCACGGCCGTGTCGTCGACGTCGGGGTAGTGCGGGTTCGCGTACTGGAAGGCCCAGCCGCCGGGACGCACGTCGGGACGGCGCGAAATCCAGTCGCCGCGCACGTCGAGAATCTGCAGCGGCAGCAGCCATTCGAGACCGCGTCGCGCCGCTTCGTGCGCGCGCGCGTCGCCGGTTTCGATCAGCGCATGAGCCGCGAGCGAGGTATCCCAGATGGGCGACAGGCAGGGCTGCACGTAGGCCTCGTCGGCGTGGATCGTGACGAGCTTTTCGACCGACTGGCGCGCGATCGCGCGGTGCGGGTGATCAGCCGGATAGCCAAGCACGTCGTACATCATCACGGCGTTGGCCATGGCCGGGAAAATCGCGCCCAGACCGTCTTCGCCGTTCAGGCGTTCATCGACGAAGGCCACGGCGGCGTCGATGGCGCGCTGGCGCAGATAGGCGGGGAACAGCGGATCGGTCACGCGCAGCACGCCGTCCACGGCGCGGAAGAAGCCGAACCAGCCGGGGCTTTGATGCGGCGCGCGCTCGTTCAGGCCCGTGCTGACGGGCGCGCCGCGGAACAGCTCGTCGATGCGCACGCCGCGTGGGTTCTTCGCGACCGGCCGCTTCGCATTCAGCACGAGCAGCGGCACGATCACGGTGCGCGCCCAGTACGACACCTTCGAGAGATGGAACGGGAACCACTTGGGCAGCAGCATGATCTCGACCGGCATCATCGGCACCGCGTACCAGCTGACCACGCCGAACAGCGCGAGCAGGATGCGCGTGAAGACGTTGGCCTTTTCCGCGCCGCCCGCCGCCAGGATCGCTTCGCGCGCGCGCACCATATGGCCGGCGTCTTCGGCGTCGCCGATCATCTTCAGCGCGAAGTACGCCTTGATGCTCGCGCTCACGTCCATGTCGCCGTCGGTGAAGAGCGGCCAGCCGCCGCCGGGCAACTGGATGCGGCGCAGGTAGCGCGCGATCTTGCCTTCGAGTTCAAGATTCGGCTCCTCGCCCAGGTAGTGGACGAGCAGCACGTATTCGGCGGGAATCGTCGCGTCGGCTTCGAGTTCGTAGACCCAGTGGCCGTCGGCACGCTGGTCGGCGAGGATCGCGTCGGTCGCGCGTGCGACGGCGTCGTCGAGCCCCGCGGCGAGTCCGGCATCGTGCGCCAGCACGGCGGCGGGCACGGCGGCGCCGTCAGGCGCGAGCGCGGCGGTGCGCGCGTGTGCGAGGTCGTCGGCCGGCAGGGCCTGGGAAAGATCGTTCATCGGTACATCCTGGTGTCAAGACAGGAGCAGATCCGCGGCCTTGCGGCCCGAGCGGATTGCGCCTTCGATCGACGCGGGCAGACCGGTAGCCGTCCAGTCGCCCGCGAGCGTCAAATTGTTCCAGCGGGTGCGCGCCGACGGGCGGCGCAGTTCCTCTTGCGGCGTGGCGGCAAATACCGCCTGCGCGTCGCTTGCGATCTGCCACACGGGCAGCGGCTCCAACGGCAGCGATGCGGCAGCCGCCACATCAGCCCAGACGCGCCGCGCGAGTTCGTCGGGCGCGAGGCGCAACAGGGCGCCGGCATCGTGAATCGTCGCACTCAGCCGCCCTGCGGCGACGTTGAGCCAGCCGGCCGTGCCGTTGAGCAGCACCATCGGCGCCATCGATGCGGCAAGCCCCGGCGGCGGCTCGACGGCGAAATGCAGCGTGATGATGGCGGTGTGTTCCTGCGGCGCCTGCTGCCCTGGCACAAGGGCGGCAGCCGCGGCGGCGGGCACCGCCAGCACGACGGCGTCGTCCGCGCCCAGCAGGACACGGCCACTGTCGAAATCGAGTGCGACGGCGCGCCGCGCCGCGCCGTCGTACGCGATCTCCAGAAGCGGCGAATCGAGGCGGATGGCCGCACCGCCGTGTTGCAGCATACGCAGCGCCGGATCGATGAAGGCGCTCGACAGGCCGTTGCGCGCCGTCAACGGCCGGAAGGCCTCGCCGCCGATCGACAGCGCCTCGCGCATCATCGCACCCGCCAGTTCCGCGCTGGCGTCGCGCGGCTCGACATTAAGCGCGCAGAGGTAGAGCGGATGCAGCAGGCGCTCCCAGAGCGGCCCCACGCACGGCATGGTTTGCGCGACGGTGCGGCCGGGCCTCGCGAACAGCAGCGGCAGCGCCGTCAGATAGTCCAGCAGGCGCGTATCGGGCACGCGCGCGTTGGCGTCGGCGATCCACAGCGGCAGGCGCGAGCGCGAAAAGCGCACGCTCCAGCGCGAGCGCGCCGCCAGATCCATGAATGCGAAACCGGGTTCGTCCGGGCCGGTGAGGGCATCGGCGGCGCCGATCGCGCGCACATAGTCGAGCGTTTCGCCATGGCCCGCCAGAACGACGTGGTTGCCGGTGTCGAGCGTGGCCGCCAGCCTGCGGTCATAGTACGAACGGCATCGTCCACCTGCCTGTCCGGCTGCTTCGTGCAGTGCGATCTGCACCCCACGCCGCTGCAACCGGACGGCCGCCGCGAGGCCCGCAAGCCCCGCGCCGATCACGTGGACGAGCCGGGGCATCAGAACAGCGCGTAGCGCGCCACGATCCACATCAGCCGCGCGCGCGGTTTGGCGACCTTTGGCCGCGGCAGGTCGAAGCCGCGGTCCACGGTGCGTTCGAGCAGCACGCGGTAGACGCCCGACATGATGCGCGGCGCCTTGACCTGCACGCGCGGCGTGCGGTCCATGATCGCGTCCGCTTCGGCGAAATGCTTGAGCGCACGCTCGACCAGCGTGGCGCACACGCGCGGCAGCGACGGATCGGCGGCGATCTGGTGCGGCGTCGTCGCGGCGATCCCTTCGCGCGCCAGCAGTTCGCGCGGCAGGTAGCAGCGGCGGATATCGGCGTCTTCGTCGATATCACGCAGGATGTTGGTGAGCTGCAGCGCGCGCCCGAGGTGATGCGAGAGCAGGCGGCCAGGCTCGTCCTCCATCCCGAAAATCCTCACCGACAGGCGGCCCGCCGCACTCGCGACACGGTCGCAGTACAGGTCGAGCGTGTCCTCGTCGGGCGCGCAGATGTCTTCGGCGGCGTCCATGGCCATGCCGTCGATCATCGCGTGAAAATCCTCGCGCAGCAGACCGAAGGTGTGGATGTGACGCGTGAGCGCCGCGAGCGAGGCGCGCGGCGTGCCGGCATAGCACGCGTCGATGTCGGCGCGCCATTGGTCGAGCCCCGCCGCACGCTCGGCGCGCGGCAGGTCGCTATCCGCGATGTCGTCGACAGCGCGGCAAAAGGCGTAGACCTGATACATGGCGTCGCGCTGCGCGGCCGGCAGGATTCGCATCGCCAGATAAAACGAGCTGCCCGACGAAGCGGCGGCGGCATCGGTCTGATGTGTATCGTCCACGACGAGGTTGGAAACGGCCAAGACGATCTCCGCTGGGGGGGCGCCCTCGACGGGGCGTTACAGATATTCGGGCCCGCATGTGGCGGGTCGCCCGCGCGCGCGGACACGCGCGAGGCACCGGCCCTGTCGGAACGCCATTCAGGGTCCGAGGCCGGAAACGCCCAAAAGTATATCAACCTTTGCCAGCCGCCGCAGTCGGGGGCCGTCCGCCAGGGCCGATGAAATGGGGGCAGAGGCTAACGGCGAGCGCCGCCAGCCCGTGATATCGCGGATTGCGCGCGAACGTCGGCTAATTGAGTCGATTATCGAAGTCATCGCACCAGGACACTCGATCCCGGCCAAGGCGCTAATTCAGTTCGTGCAGCAGCACCACCGAACGATTGCGGCCCTGACGCTTGGCGCTGTAGAGCGCGGCATCGGCTTCGTTGATCATGGCCTCGTAATCGTTCGAGCCCGGCCGCGCCGAAGCCGCGCCCACGCTCGCCGTGACGGACACGACTTCGCCCTGCACGTCGACCGGCGTGTCGCCGATCGTATGGCGGATCTTTTCGGCCACGCGCATCGCGTCGTCAAGCGGCGTGCACGGCAGCAGCAGCGCGAATTCCTCGCCGCCGAAGCGCCCGAAAATGTCTTCCTTGCGCACGACGCCCGCCACGCGCTGCGCCATCGTGCGCAGCACCGTGTCGCCGGCAACGTGGCCGAATTCGTCGTTGATCTTCTTGAAGTGGTCCAGATCGAACAGCAGCACCGACATGTCGCCGCCGTACCGCTGCCAGCGCGAGAATTCCTCGGCCAAGCGCGTTTCGAAATAGCGCCGGTTGCCGATGCCGGTGAGGCCGTCGCGATCGGCGTATTCGCGCAGCTTGGCCACGGCTTCTTCGCGCTCGCGCTGCATCACGCTCACGTGCGTCACATCGGTGATCGTCACGCATACGGCGATCACCTCGCGCTCGCGCATGAGCGGCATGAAGGTGCAGTCCTGCTGCATGTAATCGACGCCGCCCGTGATGGGGCGGTCGTGATCGAAGCGGAACAGATAAGGACGCTGCTCCCACGAACTGAACGCAAAGCTGCCAAGCTGGAACACGCTCTCGATCTTGCGCGCGAGCCAGGCGCGCGGCAGTTCGGGAAAGCGCTCGAAGACCGGGCGGCCGATCACCTCTTCGGCCAGGACGCCGCTGTGGTCCTGCATGAAGCGGTTCCACATCAGCACGTTCATTTCGCGGTCGAGCACGAAAATGCCGAAACCGACACGCTCCGCGACGAGGTCCGAGAGCGAGGGCGATGAAGCGGGGGTAGTCATAGGCTATGGAGCATGGCGTCGATGGCGCGGCTCACGTGGTAGATCGACTCTTCGGCCATCAGCATGACGAGATGCGCACGAAAGCGCTGGTCCTCCAGCGCGAAGTTGACTTCGACGAGCAGCGCCAGATCCCACGCGAGCAGGCCCGGCTGGAAGACTTCGTCGAGCGTGACGGCCTCGCCGAGCAGTCCCGGCTGCGAGAACACCGGCAGACGCCCGAGCTGGATCGAGCATCGACGACACGCATGCGCCCGTCAACACGTTCGCCACGTCGAAAATCAGTTCGTGCCCGGTGAGCGCGTCCCACGTCGATTCCACGAACGGGCCGCCCACCAGCGCGCCCAATTCGCCGATCTCGCCGCTGCGGCAGATCACCAGCGCCTCGCCCTTGATCTCGGAGCGAAAGCCCTGCCGCACCGCCGTGACCGGGCCGTCGATGCCGGTCATCTCGTGCAGCGCCTGCGCCGCCTCGCGCACCGCAACCACGCGCACGCGCGGCACCGACAATTCGATGAACGCATTGAGCAGGCCCGACAGCCGCGTGGCCGCCTGACCCATGCCGAGATTGGCGATCTCCTGCAGGGCGTCGCGCTGCAGTTCCGTGAACACTCGATCAGGCATACAACCCGTACTCCTTCAGGATGGGTAGCAGCGCTTCCTGGGTGACCGGCTTCGGCACGAACGCCATCGCGCCGAGCGCCAGTGCGCGCTCCTGGGCGCGCGGCTGGACATCGGCGGAAACGACGATCACGAAGGTATTCAGGTCCTCGTGCTGGAGCGCTTCGAGGACCTGGAAGCCGGTCATGTCCGGCATCGTGAGGTCGAGAAACATGACCGGTGCACGCCCGGCGCGATAGTGCGCCAGCGCTTCTTGTCCGTTCGACGCGTAGGAAATCTCGACGTCCCAGTCCTCGGGAAGCGCCTTCGTGAGCACCTTACGGGCTAACAGCGAATCGTCGGCGATCACGATGGGTAAGGACATTGGATATGCGGAGTGAGTGTGCGTTGGACGGAATGCGTTAAGACGTATTAACGGCGATGCGCGCGGAATCTTTAGGGTTGCGCGCATTTTATGCTTAAAGCATGGAATCGTTGCGTATCGGCAGCCTGCGAGCCTGCCAGCGTGCGTCAGGCCGGGCAGCCCGGCAGCAGCGGCGACGGTCGCCCGCCAGACGGAAGCAATGCCGTTTTTATGCCGCGTCTTTTTGGCTTACAGATCGAAAATGCCAGGCGGCGTGCTAACAGCACCCATTTTCGGGCGTGTTATTTAACGCGTTAGCGATTCTCGAAGCAAATGGAAACAAATGCAACTCGACGATAATCGTTCGGCGAACGAAAACGACTTATTTTTTCGGCTTTTTAGAAAAAATAGATCGATCCCTTAATTAAAGTCCGACGAATATCCTTTTGTGTACGTTTGCGCTACATGGATTTTCGCGCAATCGACACCGCTGGCGGAAAAATCGCCTTACTTCGCGCACCTCCGCGCGCCTGGGCGCAATTGCATGCCAGGCGCATGATTGCGCGGACGATGCGGCGTGACTGGACGGTGGTGCGCTCGATGGAACCCTGAACGCGGCGGCGCCTGCGCGGTCGTTTATCATGTCAAAAGCGATCTCAAAAACGCTTTGCAGCGTCTTCCAGCCTTTTCCGTACGATGATTCCCAAGCGGCCCGCAAGGCCTGACGACCGTTTGCTGCCGTCACCGCGAACCGACGAAGCGCCGTTTCCGGCGGCGCCCAGCCACGATTTCACGGTGCGCCGGCGCACCCTGATTGCGCTCCTGCTGGCCGCGATCGTGCTGCCCTGCGTCTACGTGGCGACGATGGCGTGGAGCGATCTGCGCACGCGCGAAGCCGATGCCACCGACGTCACGCTGCGCACCGTGCGCGTGGCCGAAGAGCACGCGCTCAAGGTGTTCGACATGAACGATGCGCTCGACGCGCGCATTGTCGATGGCGTGGAAGATCTCGACGACGACGGCATTCGCGCGAACGAAGCGCAGATCCACGAAAAACTCGACGCGATCGGCGGCGGCTACCCGCAGGTGGCGGCGGTGTCGATCTTCGGGCGCAACGGCGCGCTGCTCGCGAGCAGCCGTTACTCGCCGCCGCCGCCCGTCTCGATTGCCACGCGCGACGACTTCGTCGGCATTCGCAGCGGACGCATGCTCGATCACGTTTCGCGTCTGATGATGAGCCAGGTGAGCGGCGAGACCGTGTTCAACACGGGCGTCGCGCGGCACGACGCGGCGGGGCAGTTCGCCGGGCTGGTGTCGGTCGCGCTGCGCCCGCGCTACTTCAACAAGTTCTACAACGAGCTGCTGGGCGACGGCTCGCCGATGGCGCTCGGCCTCGTGCGCAGCGACGGCTCGATCCTCGCGTTCGAGCCGCCGCCGCGTGCCGTATCGTCCGCATCGGCGGCACACCCGGCGGCCAGCGGCACGCCCGCCTCGGGCGCGCGCGCGCCCGACGCCATCACGCCCGGCACGCCGTTCGCCGCCGCGCTCGAACTCGGCAAGGATTCGGGCGTCGTGCGCATGCATTCGCGGTTGCTCGGCGGCAATGCAATCGTGGCGTTCCGCCGCGTGGGCGCGTATCCCGTCTACGTGACCTGCGCGTATCGCGCCTCGGCGATCTGGGCCGGGTGGTATCGGCATCTGAGCGTGCTGCTGATTTCGATGTTCACGCCGTCGATTGCGTTGTGGTGCGTGATCTGGCTGTCGCTGCGCCGTCTCGCCGCCGAAGAGGAAGCGTGGGAGCGCTGGCAGGCCGAAGCGTCGATGCGGCGCTCGATCGAGTCGGCCTACCGGCAGTCGCGCAAGATGGAGGCGCTCGGCAATCTGGTCGGCAGCGTCGCGCACGATTTCAACAATCTGCTGATGATCGTCTCGGCCAACGTGCAGATCGCGCGCCGGCGCGGCGCGCCAGGCCTCGAGCGCGAACTGTCCGCGGTCGAGCGCGCGCTCAAGAGCGGGCAGTCGCTCACGCGCCAGTTGCTCGGCGTCGCGCGCAAGCAGCCGCTGCGCAACGAGACGATTCAGGTCGGCCGCTGGCTGCCTGCGTGCCGCGAGCTGTTGCGCGCGTCGCTCGGCGCGAAGGTCTCGCTGGTCGTCGATCTCGACACGGACGTGTGGCCGGTGCAGGTCGACGTCGCCGAATTCGAACTCGCGCTCATCAATCTCGCCGTCAACGCGCGCGACGCCATGCCCAACGGCGGGCGCTTCACCGTCCACGCGCACAACATGGCGTTCCGGCCCGGCGAAGGCTTTCCGCTCGACGGCGATTTCGTGCATGTCTCGCTAGAGGACACGGGCGTCGGGATGTCGCCCGACGTCCTCGCGCGCGCCTTCGAACCGCTCTACACGACCAAGCCGAAAGGCATGGGCACGGGCCTCGGGCTGCCGCAGGTGTTTGCGTTCTGCGAGCGCTCGGGCGGTCTCGCCGCGATCGACAGCGCGATCGGCGCGGGCACCTCCGTGCATCTGTATCTGCCGCGCGCCGCCACGGCGCCTGCGCCCAGACGCGAGAGCGCGCCGCGCGAGGACAGCGCGAATCCGCCGCAAGGTCTGCACGTGCTGCTCGTCGAGGACAACGACGAAGTCGCGGCGGGCACCGAAGCGCTGCTGCAGATGATGGGCCATCACGTTACCTGTGCGAGCGACGCGGCGAGCGCGCTCGCGCTGGTCGATGCCGCACGTTCGGCCAGCGCGGATCGTCTGGACGACCACGATGCGCCGCATTTCGATCTCGTGCTGTCGGACATCCACATGCCGGGCAAGATGAACGGCATCGATCTCGCGGAAGCGCTGCAGCAGCGCGATCCGGCGCTGCCCGTGATTCTCGTGACCGGTTACGCGGAAGAACTTGAGCGTGCGCGCCATGTCGACGTGCGCGTGCTGTCGAAGCCGTTCGATATTGCGCTGCTCGAAAAAATGCTCGAAACGATCCAGCGCGAGCGCCAGGCGCGCGCGCGGCGCGAACGGGACGCGACGCTCTAAGGCGAAACGCCGACGGGGGAGGGCGTGAAACCCCGAGCGCGGGTCGCGTTGAATTATGCGCACGGCAGACTCCGTGGCATACGGATTGCGACATCATTGCACTTAGGAACGAAGCGGCCGGCGCGACCGCCGGCATTGCGGCCATTGCCCAGTAGCGACGAGGAGTGAGTGAGCCATGAGACAAACCGTGACGGGTCTGTTCGAGACCTACGACGCCGCGCAGCACGCGCAGGAAGCGCTGCTCCAACGTGGCTTTCCCGCAAGCGACATCGAATTGCCCGTGCATGAGGCCGGCGTGCTGGCCGGCATCGAGCGGCTCGTATCGAGCTTCTTTTCCACCACCGGCGATGTGCGCGCCAATGCAGGCGCGGTGCCCGAACCCGCGCCGCAGGCACCCGGCGCCCCCGCGACGCCGCAAGGCAACGTACTGATCGGCGTGCGGGTGAGCGACGAAGCCCATGCCGATCTCGCGCGCGAGACATTGCGCGACGAGCACGCCCTTGAAGTCGCCATTCGAGGCGGAAGCTGGACGTGGGCGTCGGTGGATGACGATCCGGTCGTGCGCGAACACTCGGCGCTAGAAGAACTGGGGCTGGCCGGCATCGCCGAGGCGATGCGCAGGCGCGCCACGCCGACCGCTGCCGCCAAACCGGTGCCGCCCACGGCGGCCAGTCCGGAACACATGGCCGCCGAAGCACGCCCCGTGAACGAAGCCGAAGCGACGGTGCTGGCATCCGCGAGCGCGCCGGGCGCGGGTGCGGTGATGGGCGCGCCCGCAGCGGCGCACGAAGCGCACACGAGAACCGTTGACGTGCCTGGCGCGCCCCAGGCGACGCAAGCGCCCAGCACGAGCGCGCCGCGCATTCCCGACGAATTCATCGAATACGAAGAGGATTCACACGATCATCGTGCGTCCGACGCGCCCGATCGGCCCGTGACGGGTTTCCCTCCGACATTGCATTGACGACGATGCCCGTCGCGATGACGCTCGCCGCACGGGCGTGCGTCATCGCGATGCCTGGTCAGCGGCCTACTTGCCGCTTCACCCACTCCACATAGCGATCGACGAACGTTTGCAGGAATTTGCGCGTGTCGTCGTTCACGATCTCGCCTTTCTCGTTGATCCGGCTCGCGTCGTGCTTGATGAACATTTCGGGCTGGCCGAGCGTCGCCACGTCGAGATAGGCGAGCACGTTGCGCAGATGCGCCTGCGAAAGCGCCGTGCCGATCGCGCCGGGCGAGGTGCCGAGCACTGCGCCCGGTTTGCCGCTCCACGAATTCTTGCCCCACGGTCGCGAGCCCCAGTCGATCGCATTCTTGAGCACGCCCGGAATCGAGCGGTTGTATTCCGGCGTCACGAATAGCAGCGCATCGGCGGCTTCGATCTTCTGCTTGAACTGACGCGCGACTTCGGGGAAGTCGGCGTCGTAATCCTGGCTGTAGAGCGGCAGCACGCCGATATCGAGAAACTCGAACGAAAAATCGGCGGGCGCCAGCGACGTCACGGCATGCGCGAGCTGACGGTTGAACGACTCTTTGCGCAGACTGCCGACCACGACCGCAACTTGATAAGCCATCTCAGTGTCCTCCTCGGGGTTTTCTAGCGCGCGCGAAGCGCGGGGGAAGAGAACCGACATCATAGGCGCGATGCGGAGTCGGGTGATTCAGGGTGTCCGCACGCGGAGCAGGGGGGTGTGGACAAGTCGAACGACGGCGGATTTATCCACAGTTTTCGTGCATAACCTTGTGCACAACTTCGCCCGAAGGCCGATGCCATCGGCCATGCGTTGGGATTGAGAACGCGGAGGAGGGCGCCTGCGTTTTGTGCAACTTCGTCGCTGCGCGCGAATCACGCGCAGCGACGCAGGCGGGTAGGGCGGGCAAGCGCGGTAATCGAACGGCCGTACTGTATTGGCTCAGTTGAGCAGGTACCAGAGCGCGAGCGTCAGGACAAGCCCCACGACCGAAACAATGGTCTGCAGGATCGACCAGACGAAAACGGTCTGCTTGAGCTTCAGGCCAAAGTATTCGCGCACCATCCAGAAGCCCGCGTCATTGACGTGGCAAAAGAACACCGATCCTGCACCGATGGCGAGCGCCATCAGCGAATTGTGCGTCGCGCTCAAGCCGGTCACGACAGGCGCGACGATGCCGGCTGTCGCCGTGGTCGCCACCGTGGCCGAACCCGTCGCCTGACGCAGTGCGACGGCAATCAGCCATGCCAGCAGCAGCAGCGGCAAATGCGCGCCGACGGCGATCTTGCTGATCGTCGTGCTGATGCCGGCCAGCACGAGGGTCTGCTTGAGACCACCGCCCGCACCAATGGTCAGCAACAGACCGGCGATCGGCGGCAGGCTCTTGCGCAAAATGTTCCCGACGCGATCGCGCGCCATGCCACGCGACCAGCCGAGTGCGACGATGGCAAACAAAACGGTGAGCCCGAGTGCAATCAACGGCTCACCGAGGAAATTGAGCACGTTGAAGCCGACGGTGTCGGGATGGAGCGCGAGTTTCGCCACAGTGCGACAGAGCATCAGCATCGCGGGCAGCAGGATCGTCAGCAGCGAGACGCCGAAGCCCGGCGCGGCCAGTTGCGGATCGTGGCTCGTGAAGACTTTGCCGAGATCTTCGGGTTCGGCCACCTGCATGCGGCGCGAGAGCCAGGATCCGTAGAGCGGGCCGGCGAGGATGACGGCCGGAATCGCCACAAGAATGCCAAACCCGAGTGTGATGCCCAGATCCGCATGCAATGCGCTGACGGCGATCAGCGGACCCGGATGCGGCGGCAGCAGCGCGTGCAAGGTCGTCATACCCGCGAGCGCCGGAATGGCGATCCGCAGGATCGGCTGCTGGGAGCGCCGCGCCATGACGAAAATGATCGGCACCATCATCACCAGTCCGACCTCGAAAAAAAGCGGCAAGCCGATGATGACCGCGACGAGCGACATCATCCACGGCAACGTGCGTGGCGTCGAATGGTCCAGCAAGGTGGAAACGAGCCGGTCAGCCGCGCCCGATTCGGCCATCAGGGCACCGAGCATGGCACCGAGCGCGATGATGATGCCGACGTCACCGAGCAGTGCGCCCGCGCCTTTACTGAAGGCGCTCGCTACGCCTTCGAGCGGCACACCAGCGGCAAACCCGGCCGCGAACGTACCGACCAGGATCGAGAGGAACGGCGCAAGTTTGAGTGCGCTAATCAGAATGACGATCAGCACGAGGCCGAGCGCGCAGGAAAGGATCAGGCGTGTGTCGTGGAACGACCACGCGGATAAGGTAGCAAGGGACTCCACAGGATTCTCGATGATCGGTCAGGTGTCGTTGCGGTTGGGGAAGGGGGGCGTGGCTCGCATGGCCCTGGTGGTGCCTGGCGATGCTGCTCGACGCAAGTGCGTTTCGCGGCGGCACTACGGCGGCATTAATTAGTCAGGCAAACAGCGCGGCGACGTTTTCTGGAGGACGGCCGATCACCGCGCCGCCACCGCGTACAACGATCGGGCGTTGGAGCAGGATCGGGTGCTTCGAGATGGCTTCGTACAGTTGATCGTCTGTGACGCCTTCTTCACCGAGGCCGAGGTCGGTGTATTCGGTCTCGTTCGTGCGCATCATGTCGCGAAGCGGCCCGCCAAGCAGAGCGTGCAGCGACTTCAGCTGATCGACGGTGAGCGGCGTCTTCAGGTACTCGATGACCTCGACAGGTTCGTTGGTCGCGTTATTGGCGGCTACCAGATCGCAGGTTGCGCGGGACTTCGAGCAGCGAGGGTTGTGATAGATCGTGATCATGGCTTGGGAGCAGGGAGTCAATAGGAGCGGGAGAGCTGGGCGGCCCGGGAGGCGCGCTCGTGGCGGCACTGATTTTACCGGCGGCCGGGAATCGGGGCACCCCGGGGTGGGGCGGCGAGGCGCTTTATGCGCATAAAGAACCGGTGCGGCAGTGAGAAGCGCGAAGGAGGGGAGTGG
The DNA here is from genome assembly GCF_002917095.1 of Paraburkholderia eburnea. Classification (GTDB taxonomy): domain Bacteria; phylum Pseudomonadota; class Gammaproteobacteria; order Burkholderiales; family Burkholderiaceae; genus Paraburkholderia; species Paraburkholderia eburnea. Next base: position 14,639 of record NZ_PQGA01000030.1, on the reverse strand, counting down.
TTGCGCGCGGCCGATGAGGGCGTGGTTGCCGAGGCGCACTCGTGGCTTTATGCGCATAAAGCCGCCTATCTTTGCCGACGCGATTCTGGCGGGCGACCTGCTCCTGCGCGTCCCCGGCGTCCACACTCACTCGCTTTATGCGCATAAACCTGCCGACAGCCCGGTCCTTTGACCTGCTGAATTGGTTAGCGCATTCAATCCTCACCAACCTGGCCGCACCAAGCCCCCAGGAGACGCCGCCAGCCTCAAACCTTTATGCGCATAAACCCAGGCCAAATGGCCAACGTTGTGCGCCCACACGACGAAAATCAGACGGCCGCCGTTGAATCACAACTTAATCCAGGTAAAATCCAAAACAATTAGCAAAAGGAGAAAATCAATTGGCAGCAGAGATAATCGCAGTCACGCAGCAGAAGGGCGGGGTCGGCAAGAGCACGATCGCGATGCATCTCGGCGCAGCATTCCATGAAAGGGGAAAGCGTGTACTCGTGGTCGATGCCGACGGCCAGAACACGCTGGTTCACTGGGCCAGTGCGTCCGCTGACGGCGACGTCGGTATTCCCTTTCCGGTGGTCAACCTGTCAGAAGCGGGTGGCCAGATCCACCGCGAGATAAAGAAGTTCATCGGGGACTACGACATCATCGTTGTCGACTGCCCGCCGTCGATCACCGAGAAAGTCTCCGGCGTGGTCCTCCTCGCCGCGACCATCGCCGTCATTCCCACGTCGTCATCGCCCGCCGATTACTGGTCGAGCGTCGGCCTCGTGAAGCTGGTACAGCAGGCGCAGGTCATGAACGAAGACCTCAAGGCCGTATTCCTGCTGAACAAGACCGAAGAGAAACGTATGCTCACGCGCGAACTGAAGCGCGCGCTGGAAGAACTCGGTTTCCCTTTGCTCAAGACGCAGATCCCCACCCGCGAAGCGTACAAGCAGGCGATGGCCCTCGGTCAGACGGTCCTGCAGATGAACGATCGTGGTGCGCGGCTCGCCGCGGTCGAAGTTCGCGCCTGCGCGAACGAGATCGCGGAGATGCTCTCCTGACTTTATGCGCATAAAGGAACCTGAATGAAGTCCTCACAATTTGCCAAGGGTTTTCAGGCACGTCCCGATACGACGAGCAGCGAAAAGCGTACGGCGCTCGACCGCCTCAACGCTATCGATGGCCTCGTCCAGGACTCGCCAAAGACGCGCGAACCTGTTGGCCGCGCAAGTCAACCCGAGCCCGCCGTCGACTCCGCAGGCGATAGCCTGGCCGCGCCCGAGCATGAATCCGCCGAATACCGCGCGTGGCGTATCGACCAGGGCTACCGGCCCGGCCAGATCATCGAACTACCGCTGAAGGCCATCAAGCCAAGCCCGTTCAATCCGCGTCACTTCTATCTGAAGTCGTCGATTGCCGAACTGGCGGTGAACCTGGCGAAGCAGGGTCAGCAGCAGGCGATCCACGTGATTCCCGACTACGCCGTACCGGGCAGCTACTTCGTGAGCGACGGCGGACGGCGCGTGCGTGCGCTCAAGGAAGCCAACCGGGAAGTCGTCAAGGCGATCGTCGTCGATTTGCCTATCGGCCTGCAAAGCTACAAGCTCGGCTACGACCTCAATGTGCAGCGCGACTCGCAAACGGTGTTCGACAATGCCGTCGTCTGGAAGCGCTTCATCGACGACCGGCACTTCCAGAGCCAGCGCGAACTGGCCGAGCATCTCGGTCTCGACGAATCGACCGTGGCGGTCGCCCTGTCCATCGGCAAGCTGCCCGAGACGGTGATGCAGGAAATGGTCGCGCGTCCGGATCGCTTCGGATCGAACATGGCGTATCAAGTTGGCCGATATCACGGCGCGCGCGGCACGGACGCCACGCTGCGGCTCATCAACCGGATTCTTGCCGATGACCTCAGCACGCGTCAGGTGGCCGATATCGTCAAGGGCCGCGCCACGCCGCAGGAAAGTCCCAAACCGGCGGCCCGGCAGCGTTACGCGCAGCGTCTGGAAATCAAGTTCGACGGCGTATCGGTCGGCGATCTCAAGTCGTATGGCGATGACCGGCTGGAGTTGCGCCTCAAGGGACTGACGAAGGACCGGCGCGACGCCATCCTTCACCAGATCGAAGCGATGCTGAAGGCGAAGTAAGCCTCGAACACGCTGGTCCGAAAATAAAAAAGCGGTCTTCACGTGGAATGCGTGAAGACCGCTTTTCATTTGGAACTTCTTTACGACTCCACCGTTTCAGCGGAGCACTTCGCTCGCTCTATCAGGCTGCGCGCGAGTGATTCAGCGTGAAGGCAAGCAGATCGCCATCTGTCGGCTCGCCCCAGGTCTTGCGGGCCAGCCAGTCGAAGAACGCCGTCTCCCCGAGCTTGGAGTCGAGACCGCGACGGCGCCAGTCATCGCGCAAATGCGCACCGAGTCCCGGCAGTTCGTCGTTCTCGAACGAGGTGCGCGCGATCTCGCGCTCGAGGTCGCCCTGCTCGTCGTAGAGTGCGCGGGCTTCCTTGCGCCGGTAGGCCGCGTATTCGTCCATCAGACGCGCCCGCGGATCGTCCGCCGCGACAGCGCCCGCCGCGAGCGCACGGCCCGATGCCGCAGCACTCGCGGCGTCCTCGACCGGCGGCGCGTAGCCCTTCTTGAGCGCATCCTTGAAGAGCGCGGCCGCGCTGCGCACTGGCGGCAGGCTCGTGCTGCGCATGCGCTGTTCGGTGAGCTGCAGCGCCGCGCGAATGCGATTCTCTTCGCTATCGGCGTAGAGCGACTGCGCTTCCTTGAGCGGAATGCCAATCTTCACCATGCGATCCACGAGCGTGCTGTCGAACACGTTCGGGTGCTCGTCGAGCGCCAGCATCGGCTGCTTACGCTCGGTGACGCGGAACTGGATCTCGGCAACGCGCCGCCCCTCGCGATGCTCGATGAGCTCGACGAAGATGTTGGTCACCGCGTTCACTTCGGCAATCGCCGGGCGCAGATAGTCGCGCTTGAAATACTTGTACTCGCGTTTGGCCTCGTCGCCGGCTTCGGTGTCCGGCGTACCGGACAGAATCGGGCGCCACCACTCCCACGTTTCGCGCATCGTCAGATGACTCGGATTCGTGAGATAGCGTACGCAGATTTCGTAGAGCGCCAGACCCGCACTGCTGCGCAGCTGACTCTGAAACTGCAGGCTCAAACGAGCATACTGGACCGGGTCGAGCAGTTTCTTCTTGATCTTGGGCGCGAACGAGAATTCCACCCAGACGCGGCGCGTCGTCGGATCTTCGAGAATTTCGGCGTCGGCGATCAGTGTGGAGATCCCCCACTTGCGGCCCGGCTTCTGGCTCGACGTGCCCTGACTCCATTCGACCTGCACCGACACCATGCGGCGCAAATGCTCCTTCACGAGCGCAGTATCGTTCGAGTCGAACGCCGAGTTCGCGACGATGTCGGAGAGCAGTGCACGATAGGTATCGCCAGCCTCGTCGGCCTGCTGCGCGACGGCGAGCAGGACATTGAAGAGCTTGCGGGTGAGCAGGGTGATCTTGCCGCTTTTCGGCTGAATCGCGATCGCCTCGACGGCCTTACGCAGTTCGGCCGAGCTGGGGCTCACCACATCGGTTTTTTTCACGCGCTTCGTGGCCATGCGTCGGGTCAAGGTGAGATTTCGCGCAAGGATACCGTTTGTGGTGAAACGCGTCTATAGCGCGCCTCTCACCATTGCCGGTGATGGCGGCTTCAATCGCACACCTCACCGCGAAACGCTCCCGGAAAGCCTCACCTTTGCGCAACCCGCCTGGCGGCGGGGCTCCCGACGGGTACTAGCTTATCAAGCGCACCGTCGATCAAGAAGTGTTTCGCACGGTGTCGAATTCATCCCGAAAAGCCTCACCTTAAAAATTTCCTGGCGTGAACGCAACACCAGGGTTCCGGGCAGAGGGTGACTTCGCGTCTCTCCGGCATCGAGCAGACCTCAAATCGGCCGTCCAACCTATTCCCTAAGGCGCTAACCGGGCATATTGGCTCGCCAGACATCGCAGTTTGTGCCTTTTGGCTCCCGAAAATACTCACCTATATCATCGACAGCAACCCAGCCGTGCGGCCTCCAGTGCCATTCTTGCTGCGCCATGGAGAGGAAAGCGCTCCTGAAAAGCCTCACCTTTATACAGTCCCGGCCAGCGGTTCAAAGCCAGGTTTAAGCTCCCGAAGAATCTCACCTTTTGAACCGCGATGAGAAAAAGCTAATGAATTCTGGGGGTTATCCACATCCTCCGCGGGCCGGCAATCGAATGAATACCTCCCGAAGAGGCTCACCCTGGAGGGTCCCGCGAGCTTCGTCAGCCATTTAAAATCGCCTCGCACCAATCCTGAAAATTCTCACCTTTTCCGACAACGGTGGGTATCGATCGAATTTCACGGCCTTTGTTTTTCAAGGTTTTGCCGTCAGTGAACGCCAACTAGCTCCTGAAAACCCTCACCTCAGCACATAAATTGACCCAAAAAGGCTCCCGAAAACACTCACCTACGACGGTCCTGGCGATGGGGAATGTCCAATTTCAGATCTTCATGGCAGGCTCCCGGAAATCCTCACCTCAACGCCCGAAACAAGCCACTGGCCGACGAAGCTCATAGCGTTCGCAGTCCCATACCGCGATTTTTGCCCTCCTGTAAAAGCTCACTTGATGCCCTGAAACGCCTCAATCCGGTCAAAATTAGCCTTCGGCTCCCGGAAAGCATCACCTTCACCCGGCGTTTTTTCCCGATAGCTCTCACCCAAGCCTTTTCGACCGCCCGATTCGCGTCAAAAAACATGGAGATCGCGTGCCCCGAATCCGCTCACCGTTGCATTTCGCGTAACAGCGCCCGCCCCTCCGGCGTATACACGGGTCCCGCCACATTCGCTCCCGTAATCGCTCACCCTTGCCGGAGAGTCAAGAATGAGGCTGGCCCCGAATCCGCTCACGTTCTTTCCCGCAGGCTCTCACCGGCTTCCCCGAAGCCCATCACCCACACGTCCCGTAGAGCCTCACTACCTGTCCCGTAAAGCTTCACCCAGGCAGTCTGTAAACCACGCCAGGTAAGGCTTTGCCGTGGCGTTAACGTTTTTAACGGGTATCAAGGGTGTTTACTTTTATTACTCTCTAGCCTTTCTAACCCCGCGAGCCCCTTGAGATATCCACATCCTCTTCTCGAAGAAATGCCCACGACACCTCCCAACGCCTCGTGAAACATTGTCTATAAATGGCTCGCCCATGGAAAATCAAACGTTTACAATTACTTAAGGCGTAAACCTAGATTTGTTTCACGAACCAACAGAGACAGGCGTGAGCTGGCACGCGATTTTGAGTCTGCCTATCCACTGCTTTCAGGCCTGCATGCACATAGGTTGGAAAATCGTATCGAACAATACGTAATTTGTTATTATTCGATCCGTTATCCCTAGCCGAGACAACCATGCTTCGAGACGAAGAACGCCAGACCCTTCGCGAAGAACTCGACCGCCTGCGCAAGGACGGTGCGCGCCGCCAGGAGCTTTCGCTCCATGCATGCAAACGGCTGTTTTTTGATTTTGGCATTCGGCCGTCAATGGCTACCGTCCGCGATCTGACGCAGACCGGTAGCGCCAGCGATATTCCCAAAGACATCGAACTGTTCTGGCAGCGTATCCGTGCGGCTTCCAAAGTACGCGTGGGCAGCGGCGCCATCCCCCCCGCACTGGAAGAACGCGCGGGTGAACTGCTTGGCGCGCTATTTGAAGAAGCCCGCATACTGGCGAAGCAAACGCTGGAGTCAGAGCGCGAAGTTATCGACGCCAGTCGCCAGGATGCCGAACAGGCTTTGCGCGATGCCCAAGCGCGACAGCTGGCGGCCGACGAAATGCTCCTGCGCAGCGAAACCCGTACGGAAGCCGCCTGGCTTCGCGTGCGAGAACTCGAGAATCAGCTCGCGGCCTCGTCGGCGCACGACGCCTCGCATCACGATAGTCTCCAGGCCACGGTGCGTCGCCTGGAAGCCGAAAACGAATCGTTGCAAAAACGTATCGATGCCGAGCAGGCCACCAACGCAGGCCTGCGCGACCGCATCGATGGTTTGCACGAGGAAATGCGCCGCAGTACCGAGCACTACGCCCAGCAGATCAAGGATGCACTGGCCGAAGCCGAGCGCCGCGTGAAGCCGATGCTGGTCGAGCTCGATTCGCTGCGTACGATGTCATCGACATGGCAGGCTGCGCAGCGCGACGCGAGCCGGAAAGAATTCGATTTCATCCAGCAACTGGCGACGGCCAAGGCGCGCGCCGACCGGCTCGACACGGTGTTGCGCGAGCGTTCGGACGAGGTGGATGGCTTGACGCGTCAGGTAGCGACACTGCGCGCGCAGCAGGGAATCGATGGCTCGGTGGCGAGCGTGCTCTGCGCACTGGCGGAGTCAGGCCGCCTCACGCAGCCGGAACTGGCCCAGCTTGGCACCCTCGTGGACGGTCACGTCGGCTTGCCGGCGCACTGTCCGAATTGCGAGCAAGGCGAGCCGGAGCTTTCGCAGGTGGGAGAGGGTTTCGAGCTTTCCTGTCCCGAGTGCGACTACACGTCGGGCGCAGGCGCTTCGCGACTGGAGGCGCTCGCGCGATTTGTCGCCGGGAAAAGACTGTCGGCGACGCGCTGAGGTGAGTGTTTACGGGAATCGCGGCGACACGCGCCACTGCGTTTTCACGGGATTCTTGACGCCTTAGAGGTCTGTTTTAGCTTATACCGGGTTAGCATCAGCCGCGCGCAGGGCGGCTTCCCGGTCGGCCCAGACGCGCCAGGAGCGATGCAGGCGCCCCGCCGAAATTGGCTGCAGAAAACCCAGCCACTGGCCGACCTGATCGGCATCCACGCCACGCTCGAACAGATCCGCCGCAAAACTGTTGCGCAGCGTTTGCGGACTGGCGCGCTCCGCGCGCGTCTGCGCGACGCCCGCGGCCTCCATCAATCCACCGATCGCCCGCAGCACCGTGGCCTTGTGCATCGGCCGCCCGCTGGGCGAGCCGGGAAACACGAGCTGTCCGGGCAGCCCCGCAAGACGCCGCGCCTCGAGCCACGCCCCCATCACGTCGACCGCGAACGGCGCGAGCTTCGTGCTGTGCGTGAAGGCCGGATTGTCGGCTTCGATCGTGATCCATTCCGAACCAATCGCCGTGGCGTCGAGCCGCAGCGCGATCGCGTCACCGGTTTTCAGGCCGCCGCCGAGAAACACCGCCACGAGCGCGCGATCGCGCCGCTCGCGCCAACGCCTGGCCGCCGATTGTTCGGTGAGCGGGGCGAACAGGCGGGCGATCACCGCTGCGCGCTCCGTGGCCGTGAGAAAACCGGTCGGCTCGTTTTCACGCGCGTTGCGCCAGGCGGCTTCGCCGTCCTGGGCGATGAAGCGCGCGGGGTTCGTGGACGCCAGTTCGATCTGCCGCACATGGTCGAGCACGCGCTCGATCAGGCGCAGGTAGCGCAGCCGCTGCGGTTTCTTGACTTCGAGCCCGGCGACGAATTCGGCGATCGTGCCGGTATCGACGGAAACGATGGTCTTGCGCTTGAGCGCGAGCCATTCGAGAAAGCGCCCCCATTGCACGCGGTAGATATCGGCCGACGAACGGCGCAGATCCTGCGCGGCCAGCCACGCATCGAAGGCCGCGGCGGGGTCCTGTTGCCAGTCCTTGCGCTGCTGGTCGAAGAGATCGCGGGAAGAGGGGGACGAGTGGGACAAGTCGGAGGCGGTCATCACTGTCCTTCCGTTAGTTGCAACGCAGAAGGGAATTCTAGCGAAGGCTGGAGCGCGATGGAGTCAAACATGGGGTCAAGGACGGGCGCGATCATCAGCCGCCCCACGCGCGCGAGCGCTTGACGGCCGCCTTGCGGCGCGTGTCGCGTTGAGCTTCTTCGGCACTGCGCGCGGCATATTCATAGGCGCTGACGGCGAACGCGAACACCGCGGGCAGCGCATTGGACTGTCCGAAGTCGACGGTTTCGTCGGTTTCCGGATAAGCGAGATCGCCTGGGCGCTGGAACAGACCGAGCATTAGCGCGTCGTGACGGCTGGCGAAACCGAGATCGGCGAGCGCCTCGGCTTCGATCGCGTGCAGCAGGCGCCAGCTCAGCGGCACCTGCTGGGCAATATATCGATGCGTGATGCTGCGCACGATCTGCTCAAGATCGCGCGCGGCCGCCTGGAAACGCAAGGCGGCCAGATCCTGCTCGTTCGGGATGCGCGAGGTGTGCATGGGCGGCTCCGTTCGTTCTTTTTACTGTATGAATATACAGTAGTTGGAGCGATCGCGCAGCCCGGAATGTGTGTTTTGGCCATCCGGCCAAGCGGGGTAAGCCGTGAATCAGCCGTGAATCACCACGAGCAGCGCTCGCGCTTCGCCTTTGCCCACATTGCGGATCGCATGGGGCTGGTCGGCGATATACCGCGCCGTGTCGGCCGACTTCAGCCGTTCGACGCTGCCGGCCGCTTCCACTTCGATCGCGCCTTGCAGCACGGTGAGGTGCTCGCGCGTGCCGGGCTCATGGGCGTTCGACACCAGCGCGCCGCCGGGCTTGAGCGTCAGTTCGTACCATTCGAAGTGACCGGCCAGTTCGATCGGGCCCCACACGCGCAGCTGATAGCCCGCATCGTGACCGAGCAAGGTGGGAATGTCGTGCGAGCCGGCCACGACGATCGCATCGGGCGCCCTGGGGGCGGCGAACAGCGAGTCGAGCTTGACGCCGAGCGCATTGGTCAGCCGCCAGGCCACGGCGATGGTCGGATTCGCCTTGTCGCGCTCGATTTCCGAAAGCATGGACTTCGACACGCCGGCGGCGCGCGACAGTTCGTCGAGCGTCATGCGGCGCTCGCTGCGCAGGCGCTGGATCTGCTCGCCCACACGCGGGGGCGCGGCGGGCGCTGATTTGCCCGGCAGGTCGCCGGGTTCCGTCGCAGCACCGGTTTTGGCCACTGCGGCGCGGGATTTGCGCGCAACGGGTTTCACGGCGACCGCGCCAGCCGGATCGTCTGCTGGTTTCTTGACCTGCGCGCGCGCGCCTGAGCCGGTGCTTGCCATTCCCTGCCTCATCGTTTAGAGTTTGTTCGATATACCGAACTTGAGTTCGAAAAAACGAATAAATTCGCTCGAAGCTGACGGCGACTATAACAGCCGCGGCTTGCCCTGTCAGGAGCACATTCCCATGAGCCTTTCCTATTTCGACCACCTGCGCGCGACGCTCGACCAGATCCGCGCCGATGGCTTCCACAAGAGCGAGCGCGTGATCGCGACGCCGCAGTCGTCCGCCATCGGGCTGGCCGACGGCAGCAACGTGCTGAACTTCTGCGCCAACAATTATCTGGGGCTCGCCAATGACGCGCGCCTGATCGCCGCCGCGAAGGACGGGCTCGATCGCGACGGCTTCGGCATGGCCTCGGTGCGCTTTATCTGCGGCACGCAGACGGTGCACAAGCAACTCGAAAGCGCGCTGGCCGCCTTCCTCGGCACGGAGGACAGCATCCTCTATTCGAGCTGTTTCGACGCCAACGGCGGCTTGTTCGAAACGCTGCTCGGCGAAGAAGACGCGATCATCAGCGACGAACTCAACCACGCGAGCATTATCGACGGCGTGCGGCTCTCGAAGGCGCGCCGCTATCGGTACAAGAATAATGACCTCGCCGATCTCGAAGCGAAGCTGCGCGAAGCCGATGCCGGCGGCGCGCGCTACAAGCTCATTGCGACCGACGGCGTGTTCTCGATGGACGGCATCATCGCGGATCTCAAGGGCATCTGCGATCTGGCGGATCGCTACAACGCACTCGTGATGGTGGACGACTCGCACGCGGTGGGCTTCATTGGCGCGCACGGCCGCGGCACGCCCGAGCATTGCGGCGTCGCGCAGCGCGTGGACATCATCACAGGCACGCTCGGCAAGGCGCTGGGCGGCGCATCGGGCGGCTATGTCGCGGCGAAGAAGGAAGTGATCGAACTGCTGCGCCAGCGCTCGCGCCCCTATCTGTTCTCGAACACGCTCGCACCCAGCATCGCCGCCGCCTCGCTCGCGGTGCTCGAACTGATCGCGAGCGACGAAGGCGCGAATCTGCGCGCGCGCGTGCAGGCCAACGGCGCGCACTTCCGCCGCGAGATGAGTGCGCTCGGCTTCACGCTCGTGCCGGGCGAGCATCCCATCATTCCGGTGATGCTCGGCGACGCGCAAGTGGCCTCCACAATGGCCGATGCGCTGCTGAATGAAGGCGTCTATGTAATCGGTTTCTCCTACCCCGTGGTGCCGAAGGGCCGCGCGCGTATCCGCACGCAGATGAGCGCGGCGCATACGCCCGAACAGGTCGAGCGCGCGGTGGCGGCATTCGCGCGCGTGGGCAAGCAACTGGGCGTGATTTGAGCGGCGATTTACCAGGGATACCGAAATAACATGAAAGCACTTGCCAAACTCGAACGCGGCCCGGGCCTCACGCTGACCGACGTGCCGAAGCCCGAAGTCGGCCACAACGACGTGATGATCAGGATCCACCGCACGGCGATCTGCGGCACGGACATTCACATCTGGAAATGGGACGACTGGGCGCAAAAGACCATCCCCGTACCGATGCACGTAGGCCACGAATACGTGGGCGAAATCGTTGAAATGGGCCAGGAAGTACGGGGTTTCTCGATAGGTGACCGCGTCTCGGGCGAAGGTCATATCACCTGCGGCTTCTGTCGTAACTGCCGTGCGGGCCGTCGTCATCTGTGCCGCAATACGACAGGCGTGGGGGTGAACCGCGAGGGTGCGTTCGCTGAATACCTCGTGATTCCGGCCTTCAACGCGTTCAAGATTCCACCGGAAATCTCCGACGACCTTGCCGCGATCTTCGATCCGTTCGGCAATGCCACGCACACGGCGCTGTCGTTCAATCTCGTCGGCGAAGACGTGCTGATTACGGGGGCGGGGCCGATCGGCATCATGGCCGTGGCGATCGCGAAGCACGTGGGCGCGCGCAATGTGGTCATTACCGACGTCAACGACTACCGCCTCGACCTCGCGCGCAAGATGGGCGCGACGCGCGCCGTGAACGTCGCACGCGAATCGCTGCGCGACGTGATGGCCGACCTGCACATGACTGAAGGCTTCGACGTGGGCCTCGAAATGTCGGGCGTGCCCAGTGCCTTCACGGCTCTGCTCGAATCGATGAATCACGGCGGCAAGGTCGCGCTGCTCGGCATTCCGCCCGCGCAGACCGCCATCGACTGGAATCAGGTCATCTTCAAGGGCCTTGAAATCAAGGGCATTTATGGCCGCGAGATGTTCGAGACCTGGTACAAGATGGTCGCGATGCTGCAAAGCGGGCTTGATCTGTCGCCCATCATCACGCACCGCTTCAAGGTCGACGATTACGAAAAGGGCTTCGCAGCCATGCTTTCGGGCGAGAGCGGCAAGGTGATTCTCGACTGGACCGGCGCCTGAGTCCTCGTCCCTTTCTTCATTCCGCTTATTGAGCCGCCGCCGCGCCTGCTGGCGGCGGTTGCTCGAATTCAGCCTCGATGCGTACGTCGATCGCATCGCCTACCGCCGGATACCACGTCGTCAACCCGAACGCCGACCGGCTGAAGGTTCCGTGCGCCGAAAAGCCCAGCGTCGGCTGCTTCGTGAGCGGATTCGGCGCGTAGCCGTTGAACGTCACGTCAAGCGTGACCGGCTGCGTCGCGCCGCGGATCGTCAGATTACCCGTTAATTTCCCCGTCAGCCTGCCATTCGCTTCGCCGGTGCGCTCGAAGTGCGTGCTGGCGAAATGGATCTGCGGATAACGCTGCGCGTCGAGCATCTGTGCGCCCTTCACCATGCGATCGAGCGCGTCCACGTTGGTGTCGAGGCTGGCGGCATCGATATCGACTTCCACCGTGGCGTCTTCCAGTGTGTGCTCGCGCCAGTCGAGCCACGCGTTCGCGCGATCGAAGCGCATCACGAAGCGCGTGTAGTGCAGATGATCGACATCGAAAACGATGCTCCAATGGTGGGGATCGAGCGTGTACTGACCCGCCGGCACGGCTGCTTCGGTGGAACTCACGCTATGCGTCACCACGCGTAGCGGCGTGCAGCCGAGCAATCCGGCGCACAGCAATGCAGTGAAGGCTCGGCGTCGGTTCATGGTTTCTCCGTGGTGGAAGACGCAAGGGCGTCATAAGAACAGAACGTATCAGGCCGCGATTTTCTTCCATTCTCCGCCGTATCGGCGATATCTCCGTCGGACCCCGGCAAAATCCGTGCGCGCGCGAGCCTAAGTTTTTCGCTTGACTTGGGAGAATGATCGTTCTACATTACCGGTCATGGAGAACGATCATTCCACCTCAAATCGATGATGTCATGAGCAAGACTGCTATTTCCGCTGAAGAATCGCCGCTTCTTTCATCGTCGCTCGATGCGCGCGAGCGCCTGCTCGAAGCCGCCGAAGCGCTGATTTACGCGGGCGGCATTCATGCCACGGGCGTCGATGCGATCGTCCGCTCGGCAGGAGCCGCGCGCAAGAGCTTCTATACCTATTTCGAATCGAAGGACGCGCTCGTCGCGGCAGCGCTCACGCGTCGCGACGAGCGCTGGATGCGCTGGTTCATCGACGGGACGCTCAAACGAGGCCGTACGCCACGCACGCGCCTGCTTGCGATGTTCGACGTGCTGCACGAGTGGTTTGCCTCGGATGGCTTTCACGGCTGTGCGTTCCTGAACGCCGCGGGCGAAACCGCGTCGCCTGACGATCCCGTGCGCGAGGTCGCGCGTATGCACAAGGCGCGGCTGCTCGCCTTCGTTGCTGAACAATGTGACGCGTGGCGCCTCGCCAACGGCGCCGATCGACGCGTGGCCATGAGACTCGCGCACCAGTGGTTGATCCTGATCGACGGCGCGATCGGCGTGGCGCTGGTGAGCGGGGACGTTGATGCCGCGCACGATGCGCGCGCAGCCGGCCAGCTATTGCTCGACGCACTTACGCCAGACTGCGCGCAAGCCTCGCGTCTGCGCCGCTGACGATCGAATCTTCCGCTTTGTTCGAATCAGGCGCGCCACGTCGGCTCGCCGCCCTTCAGCCAGAGAAAGGAGCACGACCATGACCGACTCAAACACGACCCCCGCAGAAGTCCGCCCGCCGCTTCCGCCGTTCACGCGCGAAACCGCCATCCAGAAGGTACGCGGCGCCGAGGACGGCTGGAACACGCGGGATCCGCAGCGCGTGTCGCTCGCCTATACGCCGCAAAGCGTCTGGCGCAATCGCGCGGAATTCGTGACGGGGCGTGAAGCCATCGTCGGCTTTCTCACGCGCAAGTGGGCGCGCGAACTCGATTACCGGCTCATCAAGGAACTGTGGGCCTATACGGACAACCGCATCGCGGTGCGCTTCGCCTATGAGTGGCACGACGATTCGGGCAACTGGTTCCGCTCGTACGGCAACGAGAACTGGGAGTTCGACGCGAACGGGTTGATGGCGCATCGTCACGCCTGCATCAACGACTTGCCGATTCGCGAGGCCGACCGTCTTTATCACTGGCCGCTCGGTCGCCGGCCCGACGATCATCCGGGTCTGAGCGACCTCGGCCTCTGAGCGGCGCGTTCCGCGTTCATCGCCACGACGCACTGGGCTGGCATGATGGTCTGAGCCGAAGGTGACGCAAACACAGTCGATGCGCCCGCCGCGTTTCCGAGCAAAGCCTCGGTACGCGTGCGGGCGCGCTTGCTGTACAGTTTGCAGTCACCGGAAGGCAGAACAACAGCAAACCATAAACAGACCCAGCAGCAGACGCCCCGAAGCAATTCGGCGAGCGCGAGGACGGAGAGCCCATGCGGTTTTGGCAAGTGCGCGGTGGCAGGACAGGGAGAAAGACGATTGCGGGCGCAGCGCTCACGCTGCTGATGCTTGGCGCGGCAATGGGCGCACGCGCGGCCGACTGGTGCGGCGCGGGCCTATGGGTCGACGCGATGGTCGGCTCGTATCACATCCATCCCGACAAAGACTTCGAGCAGTTCAACCCGGGCCTCGGCATCGAATGCTGGCCGAGCGACCAATGGGGCGTCACAGCAGGGGGCTTTCGCAACTCGCTGCGCCGGCCCTCCTTTTACGGCGGCGGGGTCTGGGCGCCGGAGTTTCTCCATTGGGGTTACGTGCGCCTGGCAGCCATGGGCGGCATCATCTCCGGCTACAACTACGGCAACTGGGGCCTCGGCCACAATCACACGATCGGCCCGGTGGCCGCGCCTATCGTGATGGTTGCGTATAAGCGCGTGGGCGTGAACTTCATCGTCATTCCGCCGATTCCGTCCGATGATTTGCCATTCACGGTCGGGTTTCAATTGCGGGTGAAATTTTGAGCGGTTTTTAGAAAAATCGGCCCGTTGAAATAATTTTTTCAAATTCGCTTGACGGGTCGATCTGCGCCCTGCATAATTCGCCTCCTCCTGCTGATGCAGCGACGCAGAAAACACCGGATAGCTTGATTTTTCAGCGGTTTTCAGCGAATCGATCTTTAAAAATTTACAGCCGATAAGTGTGGGCGCTTGATTCGATCTAGCTCCTCGTCGCGATCATTTTTTGATCTGGCGAGATAGCAAAAGTATCAAGAGTCTCACACAGAAGTAAGTCAGGTTTTTGAAGTGATTCAAATTCCTGTCAGCTTTGAGTGAGCGACGGGTTCTTAAGTGA
>NZ_PQGA01000029.1 GCF_002917095.1 Paraburkholderia eburnea | reverse complement strand
GGGAACCGACAAGCTTACCGAGGTCGAAACGCGACATTTCTAATTGGCTAGAACACGACATTTCTATAAAGCTACTACATGCAAAACTTCGATAATTTATGTTATGTCAAATCATAGCCATTCCGTACTCAACAGTATCTGTCTTCCTGAAGACTGGCTTCCTCTTTCGATCCGAACTCACTATCTCGATCCGAGACATGACGTTGCGCTAAATTGAAACTCACGGCTGTCCCGCGCGTGCCGCCTCGCATCCTTGCCGAGAAATGCGATGAGCGCGGCCTCGCCATTCTTCAGGCCACTTCGTCGAGCGGTGCAAATGAGGCCCGTCAGTTCACCCGCCTCGAACGCAGCGATGATCGCTGGATGGACATAGCACTTGCGACAGACCGCGGGGGTATTACGCAGTAGTTGCGCGACGGTTTTGATCATCTCGACCACATGTTTGTGCGCCTCAGCCACCGTGTCCCATTCAAGCTTGCTCAATACGGCGAGCGCGAAAACACTGCCCGCCCACGTCCGATAATCCTTGGCGGTGAAATCGGCGCCTGTGGCCTCGCGCAAATACGCGTTGACGTCCGATGAATCGACGCTGTGGCGCTCACCCCCGGCATCAAGATACTGGAACAGTTCTTGGCCCGGGAGGTCCATGCAGCGCTTCATGATGCGTGCGAGGCGGGGATCGCTGACGGCGACATCATGCTCGATACCGCTCTTGCCGCGAAACCTGAAGCGTAGCGTTTGTGCGGATACTTTCACATGGCGCTTGCGCAGCGTCGTCAGCCCATACGAACGGTTGTCGCGGGCGTATTCTTCGCTGCCGACCCGAATCAGTGTGGTATCGAGCAGCCGAACCACAGTCGCGAGCACCTTGTCGCGCGGAATGCCGCCAAGCGCCAGATCGCGTTTGACGCGCGCGCGCAGCCTGGGCAGTGCTGCGCCGAACGCGAGCATACGCTCATATTTGTCGGCATCGCGCGTGGCGCGCCATTCAGGGTGATAGCGATACTGCTTTCTGCCGCGCGCGTCGCGCCCGGTCGCCTGCAGATGGCCGCGCGCATCCGGGCAGATCCAGACATCGGTGTAGGCCGGCGGAATAGCCAGTGCGTTGATGCGTCGGATCTCGAGCTCGTTGTCGATCCGCTTTCCCCGCGTATCGAAGTAGGCGAAAGCTCCGTGAGACCGTCTACGGCTATAGCCACCGTGCGAATCGTCGACGTAGCGCAATCCTCCGGGCAAGCCCCGCGCGTCGGCGTCGGTGTTCTTGTGTTTCTTTTTCACCGTTGCCTCCGCCGTCGCTCGTTGCCCTGGCGAAACGCTTAGCAATCCGCGTGCCGTGACGCCGTCGCCCGTATCGATGCCGCGCCGGTTTCCAGCGCCGCCACATTGCCTACGATCACACGCACATCGGCAAAGCCTCCCCCCGCGCAGTCTGTAAAGAATGCAGAGCAAATGAGATGGCCGGAATACGAGCAATTTCCACCGACGTCAGGCGCGTAGCTTGCTCAAGCACTACTTTTAGCCGCTCCATTCGGTTACTCAGGAGGCCAACATGGCAACCATTCCGCAACCCCTTCAAACCGGTGCGCGCATCATCGGAAAAGGCAGCGATACCGCTACCGGTCCAGGACCCGACATCATGGCCGCCAGCACGCTGGAGGGAAACCGCGTGCTGAGTTCGGATGACCAGGATCTCGGCAAGATCAAGGAAATCATGCTTGACGTGCAACGCGGGCGCATTGCTTACGCCGTCTTGTCCAGTGGTGGAGTCCTCGGCCTCGGAGATAAGCTGCTGGCTTTGCCGTGGTCCTCACTCACGCTCGACACCACGCAGAAGTGTTTCCTGCTCAACGTTACCGCAGAGCACGTCAGGAATGCGCCGGGCTTCGACAAGGATCATTGGCCGAGCATGGCTGATCTCGGCTGGGCGACCCACGTACACGAGTACTATCACGCTGAACCCCACTGGCACAACGATCCCCTGGCTCACGCGGAACGGATTGAGACCGGTGCGGCCTTCGACGATGGACCGCCGGAGCCGCCCGAAGCCGGCGGCGTAAAGCTGTAATGGCCCGCGCAGTACCACCGTTCAGGCCAAGAGGAGGGTTTTCGTCCATATTGCTTTACCGCTAACGGAGGAACGAGCAGCTCGAATCCGAACTGCTCGCTCGCAAGCGAATAACTCAGGATGCCGCTGGGGTCGTTGTCGGCAGACAGCGTCGCGAGTCCCGGGCCTGTTTCGGCGGCCCAGGCATGTGCAGGACGCTCATCGCGCTTCATGCGCTCACGATTTAGCCCGATCGCATCGTGGCCAACCTGGAATTGACCTTAAGCGGGGGCGAATCGTCGTGATACGGCGGTTTCGGCTCGAACTGTTCGATTACGTCCGGCTCGAAGATTAGACAATACGTGCTGCCGCCGTATTGAAAGAAACCGAGTTCGTCGCCCTTTTCTACATGTTGTCCGGGTAGCGCCACGATACGGCAGGAAGACACTTCCGCCATCCCGACGAACACACAGGCGACCAGCCCCACCGCGGGCGTGTCGCATTCGATCACGATGACCGCTCGCGCCGCAACCGCCGTGGTGTAGCCCTGCGAGTCGTTCAGTCCGCGCGCGTCCGTTCCTTCGGCCTCCACTTCCGAAAAAAACGTGCCGTCGACGTTATAGGCCTCGCGCACTCGCCCCGCAACCGGCGCATGCCAGCGGTGATAGTTGAACGCACTCAGATATCCCTGATACACCGTGCCGCCCGAAAAGCGCATCACGACATCGTCAGGACTGCCCTCGAGAATTTCCCGCAGGGAATAGGGTTGCGCTTTAATCCAGAAGCGGTCGTGAAGTTGACAGTTTTCGCTGACGTTATAAGGCGACGCTTCACAGGCGTTGACAACAACATGAGGGTCGTCGGGCGCCGCAACCGGCCTCACTCCATCACGCAGACGGCGTGTAAAGAACGCGTTCCAAGACTCGAATCCCCAATGTGGCTGCGAGCGGTCGCTGACGAATTCGTCTAGCCGCATCTTCTGTTGCGCGGCCTCGCTGAACCAGCCATGCGGCGCTGACGTCGTGAGGTGCTCACGCGAATGCGGCCCGGAAAGAAAGCCGCACCAGTAGTCCAGTACACGGCGCAATTGAGCATTGAACGCCGGATCCCTGAAAACGAGGTAGCCCGACGGCATGCACATCGGCCAGTCGAGCACCAGGTTCAGCGGCGTGGCGATCGGCACGGAGGCATTGAACGGTGGCGCATAGGTCGAGAGGTAGTCGATGATGCTCAGCAGTTCGTCGATCGACGTATAACCCAGCGTAAATCCGGCATCACGGGCCTGTGCAATTGCGCGAGACAGATGCATACGCAAAACCGTATCGCCATGGATGAGATCCGCGAGCTGACGCACTACCAGCGAACGCGGCGTCGTGCCAGCACGTTCGTATGCCGCAGCGGCAATTTCCTCACGAAAGGCAATTGCTATCTCCTCTTTCGCCGGTAGCCAGTTGCCAAGACGTCGTTTGGACGTCGTCTGCGTGTTGTTGGATGCTTTGGCGTCCATGCCTCACCTCCCTGCTACGCGTAATTGGAGCGACCAGGTGATTATTCGCCTACCTTTTGTGCAAGCGTCTGGGACATACGGTAATGCTCCTCGACGGTCGGCAGGGCTTTCTGGGCCGCCTTCTTGATGTCGGCGTTCTGCCCGTCGGCGATTTCCTTCTGGAAAGCCTGGATCGCATCCTTATGCCCCTCCACCCCTACTTTCTGTGCGTAGGCTTTGTCGAACTCCGCACCCTTTAGCGGACGCAGTGCGTCGAGCACGGAGGTATCGGAGTTGTCCTTGGGCACCGTTACACCGTGCGGGGCGGCCATCTTGAGCTCCATGGCGAGTTTCGTATGATCGACGATCATGTGCCGTGCGAAGGCATGCACGTCCTTGTTCTGCGTGTTGTGCGTGGCCAGTTTTGCCGCGTCGATTTCGGTGGAAGATGCCATCGAAGCCGTCTGGATGAAGTCGCGGTCGACCTGAGGCAAGGGATTCGCGGCCGTCGTCGAAGCGGCTTCGGTTTGCTGCGCCTGCGAGCAAAGCGATACGCCAAGCAGTCCTAGCGAACAGCCGAGAGCGGCGAGCGTGGTTTGAGTTGAGATTTTCATTTCGGTTCTCCAGATTCGGCATACAAGGAACGCGCACCACGTTGTCGAGCGATGCGTGTCTGGGTGGTGTGGCGAAGCCGCAATCAGCATGCCCTCGGGATTTACCCGCACAAGACGCGAACTGGACCGACGTGGGCGCGTTGTGTGCGTGCGCGCCCGGCTATGGCGCGCACGTGACGAATGACGCCGCTGTCGCCCGTGGCACACCGATTGCGACAGGCAACTGATTGAAAGCCTTCGGCAAGCATTCAGTTATGTACCGGGGCTCAAGTCCTTCGCTTCTCTCTTGTGCCTGCGACGATGCCCGCCACAATTCCCCGTGCCGTCTGGTACGCGCTTCTCTCGAATGTCGTGGTAGCGATCTGCAAACTCGCCGCCGCGCTCTACACCCATTCCGGCGCCACACTCGCCGAAGCCGTGCACTCCAGCGCCGACTGTTTCAATCAGATCTTGCTGATCGCCGGACGCCGTGCCGCACACGAGCGCCCCGACGAGCTGCATCCGTTCGGCTTTGGCCGCGAGACGCATTTCTACGCCATGCTGGTCGCGCTGCAGTTTTTTATCGTCGGCGGCTTGCTGTCGGTGGGGATCGGCGCCTGGCGTCTCTGGCATCACTCCGCACTCGACCATCCGCTGATCGCGGTTGCAGTTCTGCTGGTCTCCGCGGTCATCGAAGGCAATGCGCTACGCGCCTCGATCCGTACAATCGACCGCAAACGCCGTGCGGGAGGCCTCTGGCGCTGGTTTCGCGAAACCGGACAGATCGAAACCATGCTTTCGATTGGCGAGGACACCGCCGCTCTTGCAGGCGTGACAGTGTCGCTCATGGGCACTGCCCTCGCCGCATTGACGGGCTGGGCGGGATTCGACGCGATCGGCAGCATTGGAGTGGGCGGCGTCATGATGGTCACCGCCGTGTTTTCGCTGCGCGAAACGAAGTCGCTGATAGTCGGCGAATCGGCCCATGCACATGTGCGCCAGGATATGCGCGAGTGGCTCGACGCGCGCCCAGAAGTCGAGCGGATTGTGAGCCTCATTGTCCTTCGCTGGTCGGACAGCCACGTCGTCGCTGTTCAGGCTGAACTGGCACATCAGCGCGACGCCGACGACCTCGTGCGTACCATCGACCAGATCGAGACTGATTTGCAGCGTGCCTTCCCTTCTGCACGCTGGGTTTTCTTTGAACCCGAATTGCGCGAACACGGCGAGCATCCGGTCTGAAGCGAACTGCTTGCGTCGGGCCGCGGCAATACCTCTGCGCAAGGTAATGGCCCGTGCCCTTTTTCCGTCGCTCGACCGAGCCGTGAGAGCCGTCATGCCCCACCATACCCAAGCGGCACGCTGATGCCGGCGCCCACCTGCGCGAGCAACGGTTCGCGGCGGCTAACGCTGTGACGGGGAGTCTTATGGCGTTACCGGCCGCCACTTTTGCCGTGAGCCTGCTACAAACCAAGCGCCGCTCGTAAATAGTGGGCGGTCCGGCTCTGCGTTGACTGCGCGATCGTTTCCGGCACACCGCTCGCGACGATGCGACCGCCTTGGTCCCCCGCCCCGGGCCCAATGTCGATCATCCAGTCGCTTTGCGCCGCCACCCGCATATCGTGTTCAACGAGAATCACCGTATTGCCAGCGTCCACCAGCGCATGCAATTGCACCATCAAACGATCGGCGTCGGCGGGATGCAAACCGGTGGTGGGTTCGTCGAGGATATAAAGCGTGTTGCCGCGCTGCGCGCGCTGCAGCTCAGTCGCTAGCTTGATGCGCTGCGCCTCGCCGCCCGATAACTCGGTTGCCGGCTGACCGAGCCGTAGATAGCCAAGTCCGATTTCGCGCAGCACGTCGAGTGAGCGCATGACCTGCGCCTCGCCTGAAAAGAACTCGCACGCGGTATCGACTGTCATCGCCAGCACTTCGGCAATATTGCGCTCGCGCCAGCGGATGTTGAGCGTCTGAGGGTTATAACGATTGCCGTGACAGGTCGAACAGGGCGCGTAGACGCCAGGCAAAAACAGGAGTTCGACCATCACGAAGCCCTCGCCTTCGCAGGTCGGGCAGCGCCCTTGGGCGACGTTGAAGGAAAAACGGCCTGCGCTGTAGCGATGCTTGCGTGCTGCGGGCGTCTGCGCAAACAGCTTGCGCACGTGGTCGAAAAGTCCGCTGTAGGTCGCGAGATTGGAGCGCGGCGTACGGCCAATGGGCTTCTGGTCGACGCTCACAAGCCGACGGATACGCTCCATTCCCGCGACGATGCGGCCATCGGTCGGCTCTTGAAAGGCGGCGGGTAATGGATCGGCTTCATCGTCCTGTGACGCTTCAACCGCGTGGCCCAGCCGCATCGCCACCAGATCGGGCAGTGCCTGGCTCACCAGACTCGATTTTCCCGAGCCCGATATGCCGGTGACGACACTCAGACAACCCAGTGGAAAGGCCACGTCCAGATCGCGCAGATTGTTGCGGCGCACTCCTTCGATGCGCAGCCATTCATGCGGCTCGCGACGCGGTGCGGCAGCGCCAGCGCGTTCATCGCGCCCAGCGTGGGCGAACAGATAGCGGCGCGTATGCGACCCTGCAACATGCTCGAGACCAGCGGGCGGACCGCTGTAGATCACATGCCCGCCCGCCTCGCCTGCCGCCGGGCCGACATCGACGAGCCAGTCGGCACGCTCCATCAGCGCAAGGTCGTGCTCGACCACAAACAGCGAATTACCCGCCGCCTTGAGCCGCTGGAGAGCTTCGAACAGCGCGTCACCATCGGCGGGATGCAATCCGGCTGATGGCTCGTCGAGCACATAGACGACGCCGAAGAGTTGCGACGAAAGCTGTGTTGCCAGCCGCAGCCGCTGGAGTTCGCCCGCGGACAGCGTCGGCGTTGCGCGGTCGAGCGCCAGATAACCCAGGCCCAGTTCAATCAGCGTCTTCACGCGAGCGAGCAATTCGATCGCCAGCCGCTGCGCGGCCACGCGCTTTTCGTCCGAGAAATTGGGCGTGCGGCGCACGTCGGGCGCGGCACGATGTTCCGAGCCGCCCGCGGCAACGCGCCGCGCGGTGGCGTCGCGCGTTGCATCCCGGTCAAGGGTTGCGCCGCACCTCGACGTAACGTCGGACGGCCACTCGCCTCGCGAGATGGGTTCGAGCAAGGCGGCGAGCCGCTCGATGGGCAGTCGCGAAAACTCGCCGATGTCCAGCCCCCCGAACTTCACGGACAACGCTTCCGGCTTCAGTCGCTTGCCGTGACACGCCGGGCATTCGCTGCTGATCATATATTGCGATACGCGCTTCTTCATCAACGCACTCTGGGTGTTGGCGAAGGTGTGCAACACGTAGCGGCGCGCGCCAGAGAAGGTTCCCTGATAGCTCGGCTCGGCCCTGCGTTTGAGCGCCGTACGCGTTTCCTGTGGCGTAAAGCCAGCATAGACAGGAACAGTCGGCTGTTCCTCGGTGAACAAAATCCAGTCTCGATCTTTTTTCGGCAATTCGCGCCACGGCGTATCGACGTCATATCCCAGCGTGACCAGGATATCGCGCAGGTTCTGGCCATGCCAGGCGGGCGGCCACGCGGCAATAGCGCGCTCGCGGATAGTCAGCGAGTCATCTGGGACCAGCGAGCGTTCAGTTGCGTCGTAGACACGCCCCAGGCCGTGGCAAGTCGGGCAGGCGCCCTGCACCGTGTTGGGCGAAAAGTCTTCCGCGTAGAGCATCGGTTGTTTCGGCGGATAACTGCCGGTGCGCGAATACATCATGCGCACGAGGCTCGAAAGCGTCGTCAGGCTGCCCACCGACGAGCGCGCGCCTGGCGCGCCGCGTTGCTGCTGCAGGGCAACGGCGGGCGGCAGGCCTTCGATCGCATCGACATCGGGCGCACCGGCCTGTTCGATTAGCCGGCGGGCGTAGGGAGCCACGGATTCAAAATAGCGTCGCTGCGCTTCCGCGTAAAGCGTGCCGAATGCGAGCGACGATTTGCCCGAGCCCGAAATCCCGGTGAAGACTACGAGCGCATCTCTTGGAATATCGACTTCGACATTCTTGAGATTGTGTTCGCGCGCTCCTCGAACCCGCACGAAACCGGCAGGGGCCGTACTCAGAGCCGATCCAGTATCGCCAGGAGCCCCGTTTGAATTCTGAAGAGATTTCTTCATGGCAGTAGCGCAGTGCAAGTGACAGACAGTCGTGTCCAGGTGCGAATCTTGCGACGCCTCCCGCACCATTCATACCCGACCCGGAACCCGATAATGCCCTGGATCGACCCAGCCTGTTTGTCCGAACGACGTGGCCGAGTAACACAACTCCTGCTCAATCCACGCGGCGATATCGACGGCCTGATTCTGGACGGACGCCTTCAGGGTCATGTGCCGCCTCATCTGGGGACGTGATCGGACGCTACGTCAAACCGGGGGACCGTATCAGCGTTCGTGGCCTCAAACCCCGGCATGTCCAATTGCTCGCCGCAGTGCTTTTGATAACGGGTGGTGGGAAGCAGATTCTCGTCGAGGGTCCCGATCGTGGCACCCATGGGAGCAAGCAGCCAACGGGCAGAGAGACGGAAATCGACATGATTGAAGGGATGCAGTTCGACCGCGGCGACGTGCGCCCTACTTCATCAGCGATCCGGACAAGCAGGCGGCGTCTCTGGACGACGCCCTGATCCTGCTGCACGACAAAGAGATATCGATGGTGAAGCACTGGCCACGCTCGTGGTCAACGCGGTGCGAGGCATCCTCAAAGTCGCGGCCGTCAAGGCGCCCGGGTTTGGCGACCGCCGCAAGGCGATGCTTGAGGACATCGCGATCCTCACGGCTGCAACCGTCATCTCCGAGGAAACCGGCAAGCAACGGCAGAAGGCAACGCTCGCGGATCTCGGGCGCGCGAAGCGCGTCGAAGTGCGCAAGGACGACACGAGGCTCAAAGCCGCTGCTCTACCAACTGAGCTAACGGCCCAGTCTTCTTTTTCGCCCTCCGTCATGGTGCTCTGTATGCTCGCCCTAACCGATATCGATCGTGCGACTCGTGGACGGCGCCGGCTCCGTTTTCGGCACGGTCAACGTGAGTACGCCGTTGTCGAACTTTGCCAGGGCGCGACCGGGATCGGCGTATTCAGGCATCGGGATCGTGCGCACGAAGCGTCCATGAGCACGCTCCAGCCGGTAGCAGCCGTTTTCCTCACTGCGCACATCCTGCTTTTTCTCACCGCGCAGCACGATCGCGCCGTCCTCGACGCTCACCTTCACGTCTTCGCGCTCCATCCCGGGCAGTTCTGCGGTCACGCGCAGTACCGGTCCCTCATCGACAACGTCGATGCGGGGCTGGAAGCGCGATGAACTGAAGTCGCCGAACCATCGCTCTAGCGCGCCACGGCCTGCAAACGGGTCGTGAAAAAACGCCTCCACGGCACGCCATGGTTCGCGTGGGAACAGTCGCGCAATGTCGGGCAGCGAGGCGCGCCATGGTTCGGTTTCGTTCGCCGGCGGGCTCTCCGGGCTGTCCGCATCGGACTTGCGCGCCGGCCCGCGAAGGAACTTGAAGGGATTCCACTTTTTCGGATCGGAGTTCATCGTTTCCTCCTCTGGTATCTGGCAGGAGAACCGTCTTGCGCTCATGGCGCCGGCGCCCCCGCTTTTTTCCGCTGTCAACGTTTTCAGACTGAGTGTCAGGCGCGGCTGCCTCAGCCATCCTGTTCTCCGCAACCGCGAATGCTCCTTTCCAGGCCGCCTCACGGCGCAAGACAGCGACGCGCTGCACCTGCAGTGCTCAGCCACCACGGCGCGCTGTGCACGCTGGTGCAGATGCCGGTCGGCCCTCACGTTCAATCCTGGCTATATACCAGGCTGTCGGGAACGGCTGGCTTGCCCCGGCCTCCGCTGTCGGAGGGTGGCAGCCAGGCAGCCGCCACCCGGTATGCTTCCTGCCGTGACTGCCCGCGCGCCGACTTCAGCCCGTCCGCACTTCGATCCGCCGCGGGCGCGCCTCGTCGCGGCGTGGGACCGTGAGCTTCAGTACGCCGTCCTGCAGACTCGCCTCGATCTTCGACGTATCGAAGTCCGGGGAGAGCGTGAACGTGCGCGTAAAGCGCGGCTCACGGACCTCGGCATGCTGCAGCCGCAGATTGGCCGGTGTCGGCACGACCGCCTCCGCCTCGATGACGAGACTGCTGTCATGGACCCGCACATCGAGCTTGTCGCGGGTGACGCCGGGAAGGTCGGCCCACAACGTGACGCCCTGGGTGTCCTCATAGATATCGACGGCGGGCGTAATCGTCATCCGCCGCGCGGCAGGCCCGCTTTCGCTGCGCGTGATCGCCGACGGGTCGCGCTTGCTCAGTTCGGTGGTATCGCTCATTTTCGGCTCCCTGGATTACTGGACGGTGATTGCTCGCGGCTTCGAGGATTCGCGCTTGCCGATAGCGATCGACAGGCAACCATTCTCGTAGCGTGCCTGAACCTTGTCGGGGTCTGCGTTCTCCGGCAGTTCGATGACGCGCCGGAACGCGCCAGTGAAGCGCTCCTGCGCATAAGCGCGTGTGTCCTCGCCAGTATCCGGTGGGGCCGGCTTGCGCTCACCGCTGATGGTCAGCAGCCCTTTGTCGATCGACACGTCGAGTTCCGCCGCATTGATGCCGGGTGCAAACGCGACAATCTCGATCGAATCGTCGGTGGCACCAATATTGACCGGCGGGAACATGCCGAAGCGGCTCGCCCGAAGACTGGAGGGAAAAGTACCGAAGAGGTTCGCCATCTGCCGCTGCAGCCGGTCGAACTCGCTGAAGAGGTCAGTTCCAAAGTAGAGATCGCTCATGATGCTGTTCTCCTCACGTGATACATGGAGGCGAACGGACCTACGCGCTCCAGTTCGCCTGCCATCTGGCATAACAAGTCGAAACACGCAGCGCACGGAACATCGGGACACGCGCGTCTGCCTGAGCGAAATCCAAGATAGGAACTGCCACGAAAATTTCAAGAGGGAAAAATAGCGGTTTGCCCTTGAAAATTTTTTGATAGTTCCTATCATCGCGGCGGAACAACACTGCGAATGGAGGACATCGTGGAATTCGATACCGACTGGCTGACCTTGGGCCCACACCGCGTTCGGCTGCGCTCGACCAAGGGTTTTCCAACGGAAGCAATGCGCAAGGCGGTGGACGTCATCCGGATTGCGGTCGACAACAACATGAGCGCCCGCGCTCGCATCGTGGAAGTGGTCTGCCGGCACGAAAAAAACTATGAAGTCACGATCGGGACGACCATCGCCAAGGACAAGGTTTGTGCTCCGCAACTCGAAACATTTGTCGCGGGCGTGCTCGGCCTGCCGGCTGACCACATCAACCTGATCGTCACCACGGTGGATCAGTCCGAAGTGGATCTGCATTTTGGTGTGTACGAGCGGATGCTCGCCGAGAAACTGGGCGTGGCGCCGCCGATCCAGTGATCCGGACGGCGGACGGAATGGCCGGGCCGGTAGCCGGAGTGTGCCTCGAGCGTGACCGGAACATGACCCTCGGGGACGGAACTTCGCTACCCGCCCGCGGAATGAACAGCGTCAACGACACCGGCTACCTGCGGAGTCCGGCAACGTGCGGCCTAAACTGTGTATTCCGCGATGGTCCGATCACGCTCGCCGATGACCTCGCGAAAATGTCTGGCAACTAACCTGGTATTGTGCGACCTGGCTTGCCCCGAGGCTTAGTCCGGGAAGCCTTTAGCGACGGCTATTCTATTCTTTCAGGCGGAGAAAATCGGCGTGGTGACAAATGCCAATGTGATGTCGCCCCCCTGACCGCAACCGCGCCATAATCGAAAAGGAGTTGTTGCGCCAGCAGTACGTTTGTCCCGCCCAGGCTTTGGATTATCGCGAGAATCCGTCGGCTATTCGGACGCTGATAGTGTTGATGGATTTCGTCTAATCGGTGGAAATCGTGATGACCGAAGACGCTTTGACACTCGCCGTGCCCCGCATATTCAGCGGTGCCAGACCCCTGTGGCGGTAAAACGTCTGAAGGTGCGGGCGTCGGATTGCCTCCCTCTCCGAGGTCAAAAATTTGTGCCCTCACATTTTCTGGCTGGATTTTTTTAAGTTCTTCAACGGCCTCCTCTGCATCACGAATGAATCGAAACAAACCAATGAGCGATATTTCGGACATGAGTGCCTCCTTACCTGCCACACGCTTTATTTTGTCCCTGGGAGCGCAAAAACCATTCTACCCGGGTTTTAAAATTAAGAATAGACAGATTTAAATAGACATTTAGGTAGGACTTTTAATCAAGATAAGTGAAGTTTCGTCGCGCCTTCCTCGCACTGCCGTGTCCTCTGCCGACAAATGTTGGAGATCCCTGGGACTAAATTTTGCGACGCGCGCCTTATTTCACTAACGAGCGGGAAGGAAGATATGAGAGTCAGCGTTTATAACGACGGCGACGAGTCGATCCGTGTAATTGCAGATCGGAAGGTGGGTAACGAGACGTTAATCGATGCAGGCGAAGAGGTTGTCCTTGAGGCAGAACGAATGATCCAACTCATCGAAATCGGGGGCGCGGATCCGACCGACCCGGACGAGGATGCGGACGACGAAGGGTTGGAGCGCTGATCAGGGACACGCCAGACGCCGCCACGTGTCCTTTGCGGGCGCAATCAGTGGTCCAGTGATAGCAAAACGCCATTTGGCCTCATTTTCGTGGATGGGCTACGCGGGGCGCCCATCACGCATTGGCCTGGGCAGTCACGACCGTCAACTGGTGTCCTCAGGTCCGAAATCTGCTACTGCTAATTTTCCCTTTCCCGCAGCCCATCAGCGCAGCGGGTGACGGCGTGAGAGTGGTCGCGCGGACTCCGCCGCGCTCCAAGCCGGGGGCTTTGTCGGAGCGCGCGCAATTTCCTACGGAGAACGCCGATGTGCTGGATCGTCCCTCCGCTCTGCCAGAAGCGCTTGCGGGTTTTCGGCGCGGGCGTCGCAACATCGTGCGCGCTCTACCAGACGTGCTCTGCGGCCACCCCTCTCTCCTATCTACTCCATAGCGCAGGCCCTGCGGCTTCGACCGTC
Source organism: Paraburkholderia eburnea (assembly GCF_002917095.1). Classification (GTDB taxonomy): domain Bacteria; phylum Pseudomonadota; class Gammaproteobacteria; order Burkholderiales; family Burkholderiaceae; genus Paraburkholderia; species Paraburkholderia eburnea. Next base: position 54,486 of record NZ_PQGA01000029.1, on the reverse strand, counting down.
AATATACTGGCGTGGGCGCTCATCGCACTATGTTCTGCCGTGTCTATCGCAGTTGCTTTATTGCTGGTAGTGGCCATTGCGAAGCGCCGCGGATCGTTGGAATCGCAGTCGATACCCGAAACGGTCGTCACCGACGGTAGCCCCGAACACAGTGCCTCCCGTGAGCACGCCGCGAATCGCATTGTCATTGCCGGTACCGCGGTCTCAACAGGGCTATTGTTCGTCGCGCTGATCGGCATGCTACGCGTGCTTGCCGCAATCGCCGAGCCTCCGCGCTCACCGTCCGTCTCCGTCACCGTCACGGCCTATGACTGGTGGTGGAAAGTCACCTACACAATGCCCGACGGAAATCGTTTCGTGACGGCCAACGAAATCCACATTCCTGCCGGTGAACCGGTAGAGGTGAATCTCTCTAGTGCAGACGTCGTGCATGCCTTCTGGGTGCCCGCGCTTGCGGGCAAGACCCAGGCAATCCCGGGTCAGGCGAACCGCCAATGGCTTCAGGCCGACCATGCCGGTGTATGGCGCGGCCAGTGCACCCAGTTTTGCGGCCCACAACATGCCCACATGGCTATGGAGGTCGTCGCCGAAACACCTGAGGCGTACGAACGCTGGCTGGTCAGCGAAGGGAGTCCCGCCGCGGCGCCTGGAAACCCGGCTGCCTTGCGCGGCGAGCAAATCTTCGAGTCGCGATGCGCGGCGTGTCATGCCGTGCGCGGCACAAGCGCCAACGGTGCGCAGGCGCCTGACCTCACGCACCTGGCGTCGCGTCGCCTGATCGCCGCGGGAACGCTCGTCAATACGTCCGCAAATCGCATCGAATGGATCGAGCACGCGCAGCGCATCAAGCCTGCCTCACTCATGCCTGATTTCGCCCTCACACACGATGAGGCCATTGATCTCGGGGCGTGGCTCGACACGCTTCAATGACGCGACCCCACCATGAACCGCTCCCCGGCTTCCCCCGCTGCAGGACCCGAGGCAGACATGCCAGTCGTGCCACATAAGCGAACCGCGTGCCTTTCGCGCGTGCCGGAGACGGGCACTGAGCCCCTCGACGCGGAAAGCGTACGCCGACTCGAAGCCATCTGGGAAACTCGACCCGGCTGGCGCGGCTGGTTTTGTACCGTGGACCACAAAAGCATCGGTATCCGCTACCTGGTGACGGCGTTCATATTCCTGCTGCTAGGCGGCAGCGAAGCGCTCGTGATGCGCGCGCAGCTCGCCCTGCCCAACGAGACGCTGCTCACGCCGCAGCAGTATGACCAGCTGTTCACGATGCACGGCGTCACGATGATCTTCCTCTACGCGCTTCCCGTGCTGAGCGGCTTCTCCAACTATCTTTGGCCACTCGTGCTCGGCTCGCGCGACATGGCGTTCCCACGTCTGAATGCGCTGTCCTATTGGGTCTTTCTTGGTGCGGGACTGCTGCTCTATGCGAGCTTTCCGCGCGGCCAGGGCGCGGATGCAGGCTGGTTCAACTACGTCCCGCTCGCTTCGGCAAACTACGATCCAGGGCCGAACATCGACGTGTACGCACTGGGCATGGTGCTGCTCGGCATCTCGACGACCGTGGGCGCCGCCAACTTCGTTGTCACTTTTCTGCGCATGCGCGCCGCCGGTATGTCAGTCGCGCGCTTGCCCATTCTCATCTGGGGCACGCTCACGGCTTCGTGTGCGAATCTGCTTGCCGTGCCTTCGGTGAGCCTCGCGTTCTTCATGCTCTGGCTCGACCGCAATGCGGGCGCGCATTTCTTCGATGTCGCAGCCGATGGCCGCCCGCTGCTCTGGCAGCACCTGTTCTGGATCTTCGCGCACCCGTGGGTCTACGTCGTGGTGCTGCCGGCGATGGGTATTGTCTCGGAAGCGTTGCCGACGTTCTGCCGCCGCCCGATCGCCGCCTATGCTGCCGTCGCCTTATCGACGGTCGCGACCATGTTGATCGGCTTCGAGGTTTGGCTGCACCACATGTTCGCGACGGGCCTGCCGCCGCTTGCACTGGCGTTCTTCGGCGCGGCGAGCATGCTGATTTCGGTGCCGAGCGCTATCGCCGTGTTCGCGTGGATCGCCACCATCTGGACCGGCAGGCCCGTGTTCAAGACGCCGTTTTACTACTTCGCGGGCTTCGTGCTGATGTTCACCGTGGGCGGTGTTTCCGGCGTCATGACGGCCGCTGTGCCGCTCGACTGGCAGCTCACCGACACCTACTTCGTGGTCGCCCATCTGCACTACGTACTGCTCGGCATTAACGTTTTTCCGGTACTGGGCGGACTCGTCTACTGGTTTCCCAAGTTCACGGGACGGCTGATGAACGAGCGCTTCGGCAAGTGGACGTTCTGGGTGCTGTTCGTCGGCTTCAATCTCGGCTTTTTTCCGATGCATATTTCCGGGCTGCTCGGTATGCCGCGCCGCGTTTACACCTATCCCGCCGATATGGGCTGGAATACGTCGAATCTGCTCACGAGCATCGGCGCCTTCGTGTTCGCCATCGGCATCGCCATGTTTATCGGCAACGCGCTTGTAAGCCTGCGGCGAGGCGCGCACGCCGGCGCCAATCCATGGGACGCGAGCGGGCTCGAATGGTCGACGAGTTCTCCGCCGCCGCCCTACAATTTCGCCGTGCTTCCGAGCGTAAACTCGCGCGACCCGCTTTGGTCCGCCGACGCGAGCGGGCCGCGCCCCGGCTATCTGCTGCATCGCGGACGCGAGGCGCTGGGCGTGTCGCCGATGACTGGCGAACCGGACGTGATCCTGAAGATGCCCGACGACTCCTGGGCGCCGTTCGTTCTGGGCGTGGCCGCGACGGCGGTGTTCGTCGCGCTGCTCCTGCATTCCGCGACGTCGACGGCGTTCGCTGCGCTGGTCTGTGCGGCGGCGCTGGTCGCCTGGCTCTGGCCTCGTCGTGAGCTGGGTCAGCGCGAGCCGTTCGCGCCACAGCCTGCGCCGTCCAACGATACAAGAACCGCCGATGACAGTCTGGCGCTTCCCGTGGGCAGCGCCGGCGAGCACGCGGGCGGCTGGTGGGGTGTCCTCACCTTGGTCGTGACTGAGGCCGCGCTGTTCGGCTATCTGATTTTCTCGTATCTCTACCTCGCGTCGCAGAGCCCGCGGCTGTGGCCACCCGATGGCTTGCCCAAACTCGGCGCAAGCAGTCTGAATACGTTGCTGCTACTGTCGAGCAGCGTGTTCGTCTGGCTCGCGGGGGCGCTGGTCCGGCGCGCGCGTACCGTCCCGGCGTTCTGGGCGATGGCGGCTGCCATCGCGCTCGGCGCAGCGTTCGTTGGCATCCAGTTCAAGGAGTGGCACGAGCGGCCCTACGGGCTGTCGTCGAATCTCTATGGCTCGCTCTATTTCACCATCACGGGCTTTCATATGGCGCACGTGATAGCCGGCCTCATCATGCTTTGCTGGCTGGCCGTCTGGATCGCGCGCGGTTATTTCGACGGTCGGCGCGACGCGGCGCTCAATATCGGCGGCCTTTACTGGCATTTCGTCGATGTCGTATGGCTGTTCATCTTCAGTGTGCTCTATCTGTCGCCCTACTGGATGCGAGATCGATGATGGAATCCGCTCCCGCATCGCCTGCCCGAACGCCGAAGCGCACGATCCACGCCGCCATGTGGTTCGGCTTGCTAGGCGTGCCGCTCGTGTGGGCTGGGCACGTTCTGGTCTGCACCGGCCTCGTGGCGATCGCCTGTGCGGGCGGCGTCGCGCAGCGCAACGCGTTGCCGTGGAGCGTGACGCATTGGCTCCTCGCGCTCGTATCCGCCGCTGCGTGCGCACTGTCCTGCGCGGGCATTCTGGCCGCCCGCGCATCGTGGCAAAAGACCGCAACGTTACCGGCGCCGCGACGCGAAACGTTCCGCTTTGTCGCGTGGTGCAGCACAGCCGTTTCAATCGCCTTCACGCTCGGGCTTGTGTTCACGATGGCGGTGTTGGTCACGCTACCCTTACAGCGCGTTTGCGAGGCGCTGCGATGAGCAGGCCGCGCGCGAACTGGCTCGTCGCGGTCGCTGTGATCGCTATCACGGGAACATGCCTTGTCGTCTTGCCCGGCGCGTGCGACAAACGCGACGACGCATCGGCTGCCACGGCGCTAAAGCCGCCGCCTGACGCCACCCTGATCGCGCTCGGCGAGCAGCTTGCGAAAGCGGGCGATTGCGCTTCGTGCCACGACTCCGCGCGGCGCGAGCCGTTCGCGGGCGGCCAACCCGTGAACTCCCCCTTCGGCCCGATCTACGCGAGCAACATTACGCCGGATCCGCTGCACGGAATCGGCCGCTACTCGCCCGAACAATTCGCCGCGGCCTTGCAGGATGGCGTCGCGCCCGGCGGCAAACGGCTCTACCCGGCGATGCCGTATCCCTCGTTCGCCGCGCTCGACAGACACGACATCGACGCGCTTTACCAGTACTTCATGTATGGCGTCACGCCGGTCGCAAACGCGACACCGTCCACGCGCCTGCCCTTTCCCTTTAACCAGCGCTGGGTTCTGCTGTTCTGGCGTCTGCTGTTTGCGCAGCACGGGCGCTTCGAGCCCGATCCGGCGCATGATGCGCAATGGAACCGGGGCGCGTGGCTCGTGCAGGGCCTCGGACACTGTGGCGCCTGCCACACGCCGCGCGGCCCCGCTTACAACGAAATGGGCTACACCGAGCATAGCCCGCTCTACCTCACCGGCGGCTTGGCCGACCACTGGTCCGCGCCGAACCTGACCGGCGATACGGGCAGCGGCCTGGGCCGCTGGAGCACCGAGGACATCGTGGCTTTCCTGCGCGACGGGCACAATGCACGCGCCTATGCGTTCGGTGCGATGGCGCCCGTGGTCGGCGCGAGCACGCAGTATCTGGATGGCGACGATCTGCGCGCCATTGCCGCGTACCTGAAATCATTGCCTGTCCGCGCGGCGAGCGGCGCCTACACCGATAGCGCGGCCGCCCGCGCGGCTACCCAAGCGACGCTTTACAACGGCGTGCCGGAGTTGCCCGGCGCGGGCGTCTATCTGGCATTCTGCGCGAAATGCCATGGCGCCGACGGACGCGGCACGCCCGACAAGGCGCCGCCTCTGGCGGGAAGTGCGCTCGCGTTGTCGGCTGACGCGACGAGCGCGCTGCGCATCATCATTGAAGGCAGCGAAAGTCCGCAAACGCCGAATGGAGGCGAGCCGCGCAGGATGCCCGCGTTTCGCGCGCAATTCACGGACAGCGAGATCGCGCAGGTCACGAGTTTCGTGCGCAATGCATGGGGAAACCGTGCCGCCGCGGTCGCGCCCGCGGAGGTGACCCGACTGCGCGCTGCAATCCACCGCTAGGGCGCTGTGATGCAACGCGGCCTTCGCTGTGCGCGCTGGATGTTCTTCGAACCCGAATTACGCGAGCACGACGAGCAACCTGTCTGAAGCCGTTTCGGCGGGCAAGGCCTTTGCGCAAGGCAAAGACGCCTATTCCTTCTTTTCCGCCTTTTTCCTTTTCGCGTTAATCGACCGAGCCAGGAGAACTGTCATGCCCAGCCAGACCGAAACCGCTCTTCATGCCCAGGCGCGCCCCGAATCGCGTACCGGATCGCACTCGAGTACGCACCGAGCGTCCCTGGAAGACACAATAGCGCTCACCCTGACGATCAACGGCACGCAGCACGCGTTGAGCATCGAACCGTGGACCAGCCTGCTCGATCTGTTGCGTGAGCAGTTGCATCTGTGCGGCACAAAAAAAGGCTGCGACCACGGCCAGTGCGGCGCCTGCACTGTCCTCGTGAACGGCGTGCGTATCAATTCATGCCTCGCGCTCGCCCTCGTGCATGACGGCGCGCAGATCACCACCATCGAAGGACTCGCTGAGGGTGACACGCTGCATCCGGTTCAGCACGCTTTCGTCGAACACGATGCCTTTCAGTGCGGCTACTGTACGCCGGGGCAGATCTGCTCGGCGGTCGGGCTGCTCGCGGAAGGTCACGCGCACTGTCGCGACGACGTGCGCGAACAGATGAGCGGCAATCTGTGCCGCTGCGGCGCCTATGTCAATATCGCCGATGCTGTAGATGCCGTGCGTTGCGCCCGGTCCCCCGCAGCAAACGGGGAGGACGCGCGATGAACCGCTTTTCCTACGCAAGGGCGACCAGCGTCGCCGACGCGGTGCACCTGCACTCAGTCACACCCCACGCGCAATTCCTCGCGGGCGGCACGAATCTGGTCGACCTGATGCGCGAAGACGTCCTGCGCCCCACGGCGATTATCGATATCACACGCCTGCCGCTGCGCGACATCGAGCCGACGTCGCAAGGTGGCCTGCGTATCGGCGCGCTGGCGAGCAACAGCGCACTCGCCTGGGATGCGCGCGTGCGCGAGCGGTATCCACTGATCACGCAGGCGATCCTGGCGGGCGCCAGCGCGCAGATCCGCAATGCGGCGACGGTTGGCGGCAATCTGCTTCAGCGTACGCGCTGCCTCTATTTTTACGATCCTGCCACCTGCTGCAACAAGCGCGCGCCGGGCACCGGCTGCGCCGCGCTCAACGGCGTCAATCGCATGCATGCCATCTTCGGGGCGAGCGAACAGTGCATCGCCACGCATCCTTCCGATTTATGCGTCGCGCTCGAAGCGCTCGACGCGAGTGTGTTGATCGCGGGACGCAACGGTTCACGCACCCTGCCTTTCGATGCGCTGCATCGCCTGCCTGGCAACACGCCGCATCGCGAAACCGTGCTGGAGGAAGCGGAACTCATCACTGCCGTCGAGGTGCCTGCCGAAGGTTACGGCCAGCACGCCACCTATCTGAAACTGCGCGATCGCCAGTCCTACGCATTCGCGCTGGTTTCCGTCGCGCTCGGCCTGCGTGTGGAAGACGGCCAGATCGCCGCGCTCGGCTGCGCGCTGGGCGGCGTCGCACACAAGCCGTGGCGCGACCGCACGGCCGAAGCAATGCTGCTCGGCCGCGAAGCCAGCGATACCCGCGCACACGAGCAGTTCGCCGATGCCGTAGTCGCACACGCCGCCCCCCGCCCCGGCAATGCATTCAAGGTCGAACTCGCCCGCCGCGCGATTGTGCGCGCCTTCGAACGCGCGCTTTCGGGTTCGCCGACGGCGTCAACCCAACACGACGTCCGGGAGGAATGAGCATGACCACCGTTTTCGACAAATCCGTGACCCATATCGGCGCGCCGCTATCCCGTTTGGACGGGCGCAGCAAGGTCACCGGCGCAGCCCGCTATGCCGCCGAATTTCCCGCCGCAGGGCTTGTGTACGGCGTGGTCGTCAACGCGCCGGTAGCGCGCGGTGAAATCCTCGCCATTGACGCGACCGCCGCGCGGGCGATGCCCGGCGTGCTGACCGTCCTCACGCACGAGAACCGCCCCGAACTGGCTGACGACGACGCGGCCTGGAAAGATCAGGTGGCGCCGGGTGGTACGCCGTTGCGACCGCTGGGCGATGCGCACATACGCTTCGCTGGTCAGCCCGTCGCAATGGTGGTCGCCGAAACGCTCGAACTCGCGAGCCATGCGGCCCGGCTCGTACGCGTACGCTGCCGCAGCCAGCCGCATCAGACCGAGCTCGCCAGCGTGGTGAAGGATGCGGTTGTGCCGTCGAACGAAAAAGCCGGCTTCGAGCCACCGCCCGCGCCACGCGGCAACGCTTACGAGGCGCTCGCACACGCCGAAGCGCACACCGACGCGTTCTACTCCACGCCGATGGAATATCATCAGCCGGTGGAAATGCATGGCTGCACGGTCGTCCCCTCTGCCGATGGCCGCTACACGGTGTACGAAAAAACCCAGGGCGTGGGCAATACGCAGCAGTATCTGATGAAGGTTTTCGGGCTCGCGCGCGAGCGCGTACGGGTTGTGTCGCCGTTCGTGGGCGGCGCTTTCGGCGCGGGTCTGCGGCCCCAGTATCACCTGCCGCTCGCGATGATGGCCGCGCGTGTCCTGCGTCGGCCCGTACGAGTCACGCTCACGCGCGCGCAGATGTTCGCGTCTGGTCACCGTCCGGCCACGATCCAGCACGTCGCGCTGGGAGCGCGGCGCGACGGGCAGCTGCAGGCCGTGATCCACGAAGCCGTTGGCGAAACTTCGCAGTTCGAAGATTTCACCGATGTAGTCGTCAACTGGGCGGGCCAGCTCTATCGCGCCGAACACGTGCAACTCGGCTACAAGGTTGGCCGCCTTGATCTACCGACGCCGGCAGACATGCGTGCCCCGGGGGCCGCACAAGGGCTGTTCGCGCTCGAATCCGCGATGGACGAGCTTGCCGTGGCGTTGCAGATGGACCCGCTCGAACTGCGCATCCGCAACTATGCCGACGAGGACGCCAGCAAACGCCGCCCGTGGTCGAGCAAGGCGCTGCTCGACTGCTATGCGCAGGGCGCGGAGCGCTTCGGCTGGGGCGCGCGCATTGCCACGCCGCGCGCGATGCGCAACGGGCACGAACTGGTGGGCTTTGGCATGGCCACGGGTATGTGGGACGCCATGCAGAACGAAGCGAGCGTGCGCGCCGTTCTCGACGCCGACGGACGGTTGGCGCTCGCGAGTGCCACGGCGGATATTGGCACCGGAACTTATACGGCGATTTCGCAGATCGCCGCCGATGCGTTTCATCTGCCGATCACCGACGTTCATTTCACGTTGGGCGATACCAGTTTGCCGCCGGCACCAATCGAAGGCGGGTCGTGGACCATCTCATCGGTAGGCAGTGCGGCGTCTGTCGCCTGCTCGCGGTTGCGGGCGCGCCTCGCGCAACTGATCGTCGCTCACGGCGGCGCACGCTTCGCCAACCTCGACGCCGATGCGCTTTCGGAAGCACTTGTCATCGAACGCGGCGAAGTGACCGTTGCACCGGACAGACCGCGCATCGGCATCGCCGCGCTGCTGGCAAGCGCGGGCATGAAGACGCTGGAAGAACAGGTCACACTTAAGCCCGAAGAATTGCAGCGACGCTATTCGATGGCGACACATTCGGCCGTGTTCGTCGAGGCGCGCGTGGACGAGTCGCTCGGCACGATCCGCATTGCCCGCGTAGTCAGCGCCATCGCTGCAGGTCGCATCGTCAACCCGAAGACGGCGGCGAACCAGATCGCGGGCGGCGTGGTATGGGGCATCGGCATGGCGTTGCACGAGCATGCGCAGGTCGATCACACGCTTGGCCGCGTCATGAATCACAACCTCGCCGAATATCACATACCGGTCAATGCCGATATCGGCGAGATAGACGTGCTGTTCGTCGACGAGCAGGACGATGTCGTCAATCCGCTCGGTGCGAAGGGCGTGGGAGAAATTGGCGTGGTGGGCGTGGCGGCAGCTGTGGCCAATGCCATCTTCAATGCGACAGGCAAGCGCGTGCGCGATCTGCCCATCACGTTGGACAAGCTGCTTTAGGCTGCAGGGTCGCGGGCACCCGGCTTGCGGTCGCGGGATGACTTCTCATGACTTCGGGAGCTTTCCATGCCGCAAGCCACTCGTTTTCGTTCACGCCGCAACACCACGATTGTGTCGATTTTCTGTGCTGCGCTCATCGTCATCACGTTTGTCCTCGCCGAAATGAAGCCGTGGTCGCGCAAGCCTGCCGACGCTGGCCTTTGCCAGAATAACCCGGCGCAATGGCGTCAGACAGCGCTGCAAAACAAGACCGGAGGCACAGCGTTCGCCATTCCGTCGGGCGCCCGCTGGGACGAAGAGAGTCGGCGCTGGGTCGTGCCGTTCCGCACCCGGGATCAGCAGGCTGGCGACCCCAATCAAACCGCGCTGATCGACTGCACAGGCGCCGTCACGATACCGAATACGCGGGGCGGCTGAGCCATCGCGCGGGGGATCGCGCGACGAACACCTCGACGACCGCCGAAAACGGAAACCCGAAACCAGGCTCCCCAAACAACCGCCACCCCATCGCGATCGCCATCCCTATCGCACAAGCGCAGCAAGCATCTCCATCGTCGTCGCTCCCGTCGCCAAATTGTCCTGGCGCCAGTTTCGCTAGCCCCAGGCTCGGCGAACTATCGATTGCGGCAGGAGAGATCGACGCCGGATTTACTTCGCGCGGGGCGGCTCGATGCCTTCGCCGGCACGATGCTGCTTGCCCACGCGTAACGCACTGACCGCCGCAGTGACGGCGCGGGCGACGTTGGCAACCTCCGCCTGCAAGTTTGTGTCCGCATCGAGCGCGAGGTGCGAGGTGGCATACGGCTCGGAATAGCCAATCATTCGGTCAATACGGGCCAATGCGCCCGCATCGATCCAGCCCATCCAGTCGAGCCAATCTGCCAGCGTCCGTCGGGCACCCTCGATCCCGGCCACATCGACATGAACAACCGGCCCGTAAATGCGTCCTGCCAGATGCTTCGGAAAATCCCATCCGCGAATTATCGGTTTTCTCCTTGAAATCCGCTCATCTGATAAGAAAACCTCATCGACGCCCCGCACCGGCCCCGTTCGGGCCATTGAGCGCACGGCCGACCGATTCGATGCGCCAGAAGCGTTCCCTACGTTTTACGTCAGGCGGAAACGAGTCGAAGGCGCGAGCCTGACTTTCATAGGCTTCGATGGCGCGGCGCTTGATCGCCGCCGCATTGCTCCGCGCCGCCGCGCCAAAGGCGCGCGGGTGTACGAAGCACGCCCGCAGTCCATCGTCCCGCAGGCGCGTCAGTCCCGCTTTCAGCACGCCCGGCATGGCGCGATAGATCGCATCCTCATAGGCAATGCAACCGGCGAGCCGCCTGCTGCTCACGAGTCGCCTGCACGCCGCCCCCACCAGTTCATGATCGGAGTGCCACAGTCCAAGCGGACACACGGGCAGGCAACTATCAAAACGGCGAAACTGTGCTTCCAGCGCATCGGCGACTTCGGCCACACCCGGCGGCACCCCATATTGCGAATCGAGAAAATCCAGCCAAAGCGGGGCCGCGCCGCAAAGCGCAAGCGCGCGCTCGTCTTCTTGCCAGCGCGCGTCCATCGCCTCGTGTGCGTCACCGAATCCGCTAGCTGTGTCCCAGTCGGTGCGCAGCGGCTCGACGGGTTTTCCCGCGAACACCGTACACACTACGGAACCCGCGCAGCGCGCAAGCAGACTGCCGCAACTGAGTACGGCATCGTCGAGATGGGGCGAAACGACAATAAGACGCGGCGAAGCGGATGGCGTTATCGCAGGTCTTGCGGCGGTTTGGGTGGCGCCTGGCGGCATTGCAGCTCCTGTGGCGGGGAAAGAAAACAACGCGCGTGCAAATGTCACGCCTGGCCGCCGACTTCTCCCGTTCAAGCGGCACGCGATGTGCGCTCGGGATGCCACGGACGCGCCACGCGGGCGCTCGCCAACCGTCAACTCGATGAGGGAGAAACAGTCATGAACACACGCAACACTCTGGTCGCCGTCCTCACCAGTCTCATGCTCGCGGCTTCTGCCGGGGCGCTCGCCCAAGGCGCTGGCGGCGGCAACGGCGGAACCGGCGGCGGTAGCAACAGCACGGGGAATACGCCGGCAGGCGCGAGCGGCGAAGGCAGCGGCAATGCCTATCCGGACCAAAGCGCGTCGGGCACGGGATCGGCAAGCCATAAGTCGATGCAGCGCTCGCATACGAAGTCGCACGCGAAGACGAAGAAGCCGATGAACGATACGACCAACACGCCCGGTGCCGACGCCAGCAGTGATACGAAGGGGCAATAACGTAACAGCAAAGGTGGCGGGCGCGCTGCCGCCGCAGGCGGGCTAACAGCGGAACGGCGTGCCTGCGCTACGCGGCACGTCGCTCCTCTGAACGGAGCACTACTCGTGTGCCGGCGCGGCGGAGCCAACAGCCGCGGGCAAAGCCAGGTCCGACGCCGCTGCTGGCTGAGCCTTGCCCGCGACGATTCGCTCGTGCCAGACGCTCATGCTGTCGTTGCCGACGTCGTGGGCAATGCAGTGTGGCGCGTGACGGGCGCCGCGAGCAAGACTGCCGGCGAAACCACGAACGCGCATTCGCCCGGTTGATTTCCTGTCACGGCCTGGACTCGCTCTCGATCGCCTCGATCAGTGCGGGCACCGTGACGGGCTTCACAAGACACGCGGAGAAGAGATCGCGCGCGGCATGGGCGGCAGCGACACGCGCGAATTCCCCCGTCATTCCCAGCACTGCGACGGGACGCGCCACGCCGCGCGCCTGTTCCAGTTCGCGCAGTGACTCGACCACGTGCGCGCCGTCTTCGTCGCCGAGGTGCAGATCGCAGAGCGCAACAACAGGCCATTGCGCGCTTTCGCGCCCGCGCAGCGATTCTAGCCACGCCGCGCCGCCCGCATACACCTCCACCTGCGCGCCGTGCAACGTCAGCGCCGCCTCCAGCGCGTCGCGGGTTTCCTCGTCGTCGTCCAGCACGGCAATGCGTAGCCCTGCGAGTTCGCACGGCATCCGCGAAGGACTATGCGGTGCCGGTGGTTCGGGCACCAGCGCATGCAGAGGCAGGGCAGCGGCGTAGCGCACGCTATGATCCTGCGGATCGAGAGTGAGACTCGCACCCGCCTCGCGCAACAGCGCTTCCACACGCGCCAAGGCTTCATCCGCGAGCGGCGCGGGCCGCGGGCCACCGGTCACGCCGAGCAGCACCGTATTGCCATCGCGTCGCGCGCCGAAGCGTACCTCGCGCGTCGCCGGCTCCGTCTCGTTCTTCGCGAGCACCACCAGCGCCTGCGCCAGCGCGTCGGCATCTTCCGCATCGACCCAATGGCTGTCATTTTCTTCGATGCTCGCGCGCACTCCGCCCTCGCGCACCGTCGCCGCCGCCCGCCCGAGCAGTTCCGCGACATTCACGGGTGCGGTCGCGAGGCGACGCCCCGCATGTTCCAGATCGTCCTGCTGCCACTGCATCGCCCACATCTTCGCGTAGACGCCTTCGCGCGCGCGCAGTGCTTCGTGACGCCCCGACTCGACGATGCGCCCATGTTCCATGACCAGGATCAGATCGGCATCGACGATGGTTGACAGCCGATGCGCGATCACCAGCGTCGTGCGGCCGCGCGCAAGCCTTCGCAGTTCGTTCTGGATGGCCCGCTCGGAACGCGTATCGAGCGCCGATGTCGCTTCGTCGAAGACCATGATGCGCGGATTCTTGAGAATCGCGCGCGCGATCGCGATGCGCTGCCGCTCGCCGCCCGAAAGCCGCACCCCCCGCTCGCCCACGCGTGTTTCGTAGTGATCGGGCAACCGCTCGATCAGGTCGTCCAACTGGGCGGCGCGGGCCGCGCGCACGATGTCGGCACGCGTGGCCCGAGGCTGTCCATAGGCGATGTTGTAGGCGATGGTTTCATTGAACAGCACCGTATCCTGCGGCACGATGCCGATCGCGTCGCGCAGGCTCGACTGCGTGACGCGCGCAAGATCCTGTCCGTCGATCTCGACGCTGCCCCGCTGCGGGCGGTAGAAGCGAAATAGCAGACGTATCAGCGTGGATTTGCCGGAGCCGCTTCCGCCCACGACAGCCACGGTCTGCCCCGGCGCCGCCGTGAAGTCGATATCGTGGAGCACGGCCTGCCGCGTTTCATAGCCGAAATCTACGTGACGAAACCTCACCTCGCCGTCGAGCACGTGGAGCGCCTGCGCATCGGCCATATCGGCATCTTCGCCTGGCGTGCCGCGCGCGGCGAGAATGCCGAACAACCGTTCGATGTCCACGAGCGCGTCGTTCGCTTCGCGGAACACGAAGCCCAGCGTATTGAGCGGCGCGCACAACTGAATGATGTAGGCATTCACGAGGATGAGATCGCCAATCGTCATCGCGCCCGCCAGGACGTTCTGCACGCCAATCAACATCACCGCGGCAATGCCTGCCGCCACCACGCCGCTCTGCCCCACATGCAACGCAGTCAATGCGCGTTGATTGGCCAGCCGCGCGAGCACCCATTCGTCGAGCAAGCCACGCAGGCGGGAGACCTCGTGCTCGCCGGTGGAGAAATACTTCACGGTGTCCTGGTTGAGCAGGCTGTCGACGAGCCGGGCATCGGCGCGCGCCTCCAGGGCATTCACGGCGCGCTGGAACACCAGACGCCGCCGGGTAAAAATCGCCGTGTACGCCGCGTAAAAAGCGAACGTTGCCGCGATCGCGAGCACGAAGCTCTGATCATAGCGATCCGCGATGATCGCGACGACCACGACGATTTCGATGAACGTCGGCAACACGGAAAACAAGGCCGTGCCGAGTAGAAAACCCAGCGCATCCGCACCCTTTTGCACGTCGCGCACGATCGCCCCCGTCTCGCGCTGCGCATGAAAGCGCGCCCCCAGCCGGTGTAGCTGTGCGAACGTCCGCTCGCGCAGCGACGCGACCGCGCGCTGCACCACCACGCTGAATGCAACGTCGCGCGCTTCTCCCAGCGCATCGGACAGAAAGCGCAGCAGCGCATAAGCGAGCGCGAGAAGCACGGGTACCAGCGCGAGCCGGTGTGGCGCCCCCAGATGGTCGATCAGATGCTTGAGCGCAATCGGCACCGAGACCGCGCCCAGTCGCGCGAGGATCATGAGCGCCGTCGCCGCCGCCGTGGCGGAAGCATGCTGCCACAACGCCGCGCCCAGCGCGCGGGCGATCCGCCTGCGCTGCCCGCGCATGGAGCGGCCCCCGGCTGAGGCTTCATTCATCTGCCGCTCCCATCTGCTACCTCCCTGGCCAACACGCGCGCAACGACGGCGAAGCCGTGCTGTGCGCAATCCTTGCTCCCGTGCCGCGGGTTGCCGCGCTTTTCGGAAACGGGACGATTGGCACGTCAAATGCTCTCGTCGTTGCACCCGGTGCAACATTCGCGGCGCAGGTCCGATCGAGCTGCCCGCGCCGGCGCACTCACGAGGCCTTCTGTTCGGTTAGCCGATTCCTGCGAGGAAAGTCCCATGAAAATTGCACTCATCAGCGAACATGCTTCGCCACTCGCGCTGGCGGGCGGCGTGGATACCGGTGGACAGAACATCTATGTCGCACACGTCGCGCGTCAATTGCAGCGCGCGGGACATCAGGTTGACGTCTTCACGCGGCGAGACCGCGCCTTGCTGCCGCCGATCTCGCTGATGGACGGCATCCGCGTCGTGCACGTGCCCGCGGGTCCTCCCACGCAGCTGCCCAAGGAAAAGCTGCTTCCGCACATGGGGGAATTCGCCTCGTTCGTCGTCGATTTTTGCAGCCGGGAAGCGCAACCCTACGACGTAGTGCATGCGAACTTCTTCATGTCGGGCATAGCGGGACTGGCTGCAAAGGATGCACTGCGCGTGCCGCTGGTCATGACGTTCCATGCGCTCGGCCGCGTGCGGCGGCTGCACCAGGGCGCAAGCGATGGATTTCCCGATGAGCGCTTCGCGATCGAAGACGAAATCGTGCGGCGCGCCGACTGCGTGATCGCGGAATGTCCTGCCGACGAGTCCGATTTGATCGAACACTATCGGGCCGAACCGAAGCGAATTGCCGTGGTGGCCTGCGGTTTCGATCCCGAGGAGTTCGCCCCGGTCGAGCGTCGCGAGGCGCGCAGGCATGTCGGCTGGCCGCGCGACGAATTCGCGGTTCTGCAACTGGGCCGGCTCGTGCGCCGCAAAGGCATCGACAATGTCGTGCAAAGCATCGCGGCGCTACAGGCGGGCTATGGCGTGAAGGCGCGCCTCTACATCGTCGGCGGGGACGCCGACACCCCGAACGAACTTGCCACGCCGGAGATCGCGCGGCTGCGCGGCGTCGCACATCGTTACGGGATCGAGGACCGGGTGGTCTTCGTGGGTCGTCGCGAGCGGGCCGCGCTGCGCTACTACTACAGCGCCGCGGACGTATTCGTCACCACGCCCTGGTACGAGCCCTTCGGCATCACCCCTCTCGAAGCGATGGCCTGTGCCACGCCTGTGATCGGCGCCGATGTGGGCGGGATCCGTCACTCGGTAAGGCATGGCGAGACCGGCTGGCTGGTGCCAGCGCGCGACCCCCACGCGCTGGCCGCCCGCCTGCATGCGCTGTACGCCGATCCGGAACAGGCGCGCGCCATGGGCAAAGCAGGCCGCGCGCGCGCCGAGGCCTATTTCACCTGGCGACGTATCGGCCTCGAACTCGAAGAAATCTACGCGCGTCTGGTCGGCAGCCGGGCCGCGCCATCCAGCCGGCGTCGGGCGGACGCCGACAGCGAAAGCGCCGCGGCGCAGTCCTTGCGCGTCGTGGGCTCGATGTGACCATGCCCGGTGATCGAATGTGACGACTTCAGTATGCCAAGCGGAGCCGGTATGAACAGGACTTCTAATCAGCGTCCTGCCGTCTTTCTCGACAAGGACGGCACGCTGCTCGAAAACATTCCCTATAACGTCGATCCCGCGAAAATGCGGTTCGCGCCGGGTGCCGGCGAGGCGCTCGAACTGCTCGCCCGCTCGCCTTTTCGGCTCGTCGTAGTCAGCAATCAGGGGGGCGTCGCGCACGGACGTTTTGCGCAAGAGGCCTTGCACGGCGTCGAAAGGCAGTTGCGGCGCATGTTCGAGCGCTGCGGCGCGACGCTCGACGCTGCCTGCTGGTGCCCGCACGATCCTGCCGGTCACGTCATGCCGTATGCGAGCGCGTGCCTCTGCCGCAAGCCGCAGCCGGGGATGCTGCTGCGCGCGGGCCGCGAACTCCGGCTCGACCTGACGCGAAGCTGGATGGTGGGCGATATCCTGAACGACGTGGAAGCCGGCAATCGTGCGGGCTGCCGCAGCGTCCTCGTGGACTGCGGCAACGAGACCGAATGGCAGAGCGCGCCGCGACGCCTGCCGTATGCGATCGTCGCCAATCTCTACGAAGCCACCCAGATGATCGTGGAGCGTCACGCCTACGAGAGCAGGGGGCCCCGCGCCATGTGCGAGACGGTGCTGCGATGAACGGCACGCCTTTCCCGCGCGCGCCGCTCCAAGCCCACGCGCGCACGCCCGGCGTCGCGCCCGCAGCCGCACCGTGGGACGCGGAGGTGCGCCGCATTCTTTGCGTGCGCCTCGACAACATGGGCGACGTCCTGATGACCACGCCGGCCCTGCACGCCCTGCGCGAGAGCGCGCCGCGCCGTCACATCACGCTGCTGGCCTCGCCGGCGGGAGCCGCGATCGCGCGCCATCTTCCCGACGTGGACGACGTGATCGAATACGACGCGCCCTGGAGCAACGCCACCCGCAGCCCGGCAAGCGGCGACGAGGCCGCGCTGCTCGCGCAGTTGCGCGCCGGCTCCTTCGACGCCGCAGCCATCTTCACGGTCTACAGCCAGAACCCGCTACCCGCCGCGACCCTGTGTTTCCTGGCCGGGATCGAGCGGCGGCTCGCTCACTGCCGCGAAAATCCCTATGCGCTGCTGACGCACTGGATACCCGATCGCGAACCTCACGCCGAACTCCGCCACGAGGTCGAACGCCAGTTGGCCATGGTGCGAAGCGTGGGCGCCCGCGTAACGGATGCGCGCCTGCGGCTGCGCGTGAGCCCCGCGGCTCGCGCGACGCTCGCCGACAAGCTGCGCATGCGCGGCGTCGAGCCCAGCGTGCGCTGCGTGGTCGTCCATCCGGGCGCGAGCGCGGCGTCTCGCCGCTATCCCGCCGCGCTGCACGCCCGGGCGCTCGATCTGATCGCGCCCGCCGCGCCCGGCCCCATCGTGCTCACCGGCAGTCTGCAGGAAGCCGCGCTGACCGCGGAGGTGTCGAGCTACATGAGCGCCCCCACTCGCGCGCGGGTGATCGACTGCGCCGGCGCGTTCACGCTCGCCGAACTGATCGCCCTACTCGAACAGGCCGCGCTGCTGATCGCCAACAACAGCGGTCCCGTGCATCTGGCGGCCGCGCTCGGTACGCCGGTGGTCGATCTCTACGCGCTCACGAATCCCCAGCACACACCCTGGATGACACCGCATCGGCTGCTGTATCGCGATGTGGACTGCCGCTGGTGTTACCGCAGCATCTGCCCCGAAGGCCATCACGCCTGTCTGCGCAGCGTGCCGCCCGCCGAGGTCGCCCGCGCGGCGCACGAATTGCTCGGCTATGCGCCGCCACTGCCAGCCCGTGCCGTTGTGCCTGTCCATATCGTCTGACATTCCAACGCTTACTGGAGTCCGCCGCCATGTACACATTGGGAATCAATGCCGTCTACCACGACAGCGCCGCTGCGCTGCTGCAAGACGGAGTCGTGATCGCCGCCGCCGAGGACGAACGCTTCACACACGTGAAGCACGCCAAGCGGCCCGTCCCGTTCTCGACCTGGCAATTGCCCTTCGACGCCATCGACGCCTGTCTTGCCCAAGCGAACATCACGCTCGCCGACATCGATCACGTGGCCTATTCCTACGACCCCGCGCTGTTTCCCGCGATGCCCACGCAGCCGGGCGCCACCATCGCGTTACCTTTCGATCCGACACAGGTGCGCGCGCAGCCGGGCCCGCAAAATCATGAAAACGGCTCGCCGTGGGATCCGCTCTTTCTGAGCTATATCGTCAACGCCAAAGCCCAGTTGCTCGACGGCGCGCCCCATCATCTGCGCAGACGCTTTGCCGGCGTGGACCGCGAGCGGGGTTTCGAGTGGCATTTCGTCGAGCATCATCTTGCACACGAAGCCAGCGCGTTTCTCGCGAGTCCGTTCGACAATTGCGCCGTGCTCACCATGGACGGCCGGGGAGAAGGCGTGACGACCAGCCTCGGCGCATTCCGCGACGGCGTGTACAAGCGCATTACGCAGGTAGAACTGCCGCATTCCCTCGGGCTGCTCTACGAGGCTGTCACGGGCTGGCTGGGCTTCCTGCACTCGTCCGATGAATACAAGGTCATGGCGCTTGCCTCGTTCGGCGAGCCGCGCTACCTCGACGCCTTTCGCGAGATCGTGCATTACCGCGGCGACGGCCACTACACAGTCGCCGAGCCGCGCCTCGTCGAACGCTTCGGCGCGCCGCGCGAACGTGGCGGCCCGCTGGAGCAGCGGCACTACGACATCGCCGCGTCGCTGCAACGTGTGCTTGAGGAAACCGTGCTGGAAATGGCGCGCTGGCTGCACGCCCGCACGGGGCTGCGCCATCTTTGCATGGCGGGCGGCGTGGCGCTGAACTGCGTGATGAACGCCTTCGTGCGCGACCACGGTCCGTTTGACGATGTCTGGGTGCAACCCGCCGCCGGCGATGCGGGCACGGCGCTGGGGGCGGCGCTCTGGACGGATTACCGTCTGCGCACCGAGGCCGCGCGCGCAGCGGGCGAAACCCGCGCCGAGCGGCACTGGCGAATGGACCACGCCTACCTCGGTCCCGCCTTCGACGACGACGCCATCGAAAGCTTCCTGCGCTGGTCGAAAACACCCTACCGGCGTCTGAACGATATCGCCGAAGAAGCCGCGCAACTGCTCGCCGACGGCCAGGTCATCGGCTGGTTCCAGGGCCGCACGGAATTCGGGCCGCGGGCGCTGGGCGCACGCTCGATCCTCGCCTCGCCGGTCGATCCCGGCATGCAGGCGAAGCTCAACGAGATCAAGGACCGCGAGGATTTCCGGCCCGTCGCGCCCGTGGTGCTGGAAGAGCGCGCCAGCGAATGGTTCGTCGATGCGCGGCGCGCGCCCTTCATGCTGTTCATCTTCGATGTCCGGCCCGAAAAGGCCGCGCGCATTCCGGCCGTGCGCCATGTCGATGGAACCGCGCGCGTGCAGACCGTGAACCGTGCGCAGCACGCGCTCTACTACGACCTCATCGCGGCATTCGAGCGACGCACCGACGTGCCGGTGCTCGTCAACACCTCGTTCAACACGCGCGGCGAGCCGATGGTGAATTCGCCGCGCGACGCGCTTGAGTCGTTCTGGACCTCGCCGCTCGACGCGCTCGTGATCGGGCCGTTTCTGGTCAGCAAGACGCCTGCCTCAGCGAAGGAGCGCGCATGAAAGCCGCCGACGTCGAACTGCGCGAATCGCGGCCCATCGGTGCGCCGGAGCCGTCGTTCGATGGCTATCCGGGCGCGCTGCTCGAACATCTGCGCATTGCCGTGGTGGTGCCCACTTTCCGGCGCGCCGCCCTGCTCGAACGCTGCCTCGACGCGCTGTGCGCGCAGGATCTGCCGACCGCCAACTATGAGATCGTGGTGTGCGATGACGGCCCGGACGAGTCCACGCGCGAAGCCGTCGGGCGCCGCGCCGCGCGGGAGGCACCGCGCGGTCTCGCGATCCGCTACGTGCCGGTGCGCGATACGCAAGGCCCGGCCGGGGCCCGCAATGCCGGCTGGCGGGCCGCGCGCGCGCCGCTGATCGCCTTCACCGACGACGACACTGTGCCGCAACCCGGCTGGCTGCGCGCCGGTCTTGCGGCGCTCGAACGCGCGCATGCGGTGGCGGGGCGTATCGTCGTGCCGCTCGAAGGCGCGCCGAGCGACTATGAACGCGACGCCAGTGGCCTCGCGCAGGCCGAATTCGCCACGGCCAACGCCTTCGTGCGCCGCGCGACGCTGGCCGAAGTAGGCGGCTTCGACGAACGTTTTACCAGCGCCTGGCGTGAGGATTCGGATCTGCAGTTCGCCCTGCTGCGCGCAGGTGCCTCGCTGGCGCGCGCCGACGATGCCGTGGTCGTGCATCCCGTGCGCCCCGCGCGCTGGGGCGTGAGCCTCGCGCAGCAGCGCAAGAGCCGGTTCGAGGCGCTGCTGTTCCGCAAGCATCCCGCGCTCTACCGCGAGAGCATCGCCGCGGGGCCGCCGCTGCTTTACTACGGCGTGCTCGCGAGCGTGCTCGTCCTTGCGATGGCGCTCGCGCTGCGGCACACCGGCATCGCGCTGGCGGCGCTCGCGATCTGGCTCGCGCTGACCGCCAGCTTCTGCGCGCGGCGCCTACGCGATACGCGCCACGACGCGCTGCATGTGCTCGAAATGATCTGGACGTCGCTATGGATTCCGTTTCTGTCGATCTACTGGCGGCTGCAAGGCGCCGTCAGCTATCGCGTCTGGTTTCTTTAAAAGGGTGCGCCGATGATCCCGCTTTTCGACACGCCTGCGCCACGCCGCATCGTCATTTTCCGCGCCCTGCAACTGGGCGACATGCTCTGCTGCGTCCCCGCGCTTCGCGCGCTGCGCGCAGCCTGCCCACATGCGCATATCGCGCTCGTGGGACTGCCGTGGGCGCGCGACTTCGTGGCGCGCTATCCGACATTGCTTGACGAATTTATCGCTTTTCCGGGGGCGCACGGCTTTCCCGAGCAGGCCGAGGACGAGAGCGGCCTGCCCGCGTTTCTCCACGCGATGCGCCTGCGCCGTTTCGATCTGGCGATCCAGTTGCATGGCAGCGGCGGCGTCGCCAACGCGCTGGTGCACGCGTTCGGCGCGTGCGCACTCGTGGGCTTTAGCCAGCCCGGCGAAACTCCGCCGCCCGGGCGCTTTCTAGCCTGGCCCGACCGGCTGCCCGAACCGCAGCGCTATCTCGCGCTGCTGCACGCGGCCGGCGTGCGCGGCCGGGCCTTGCGCGACGATACGCTCTGGTTTCCGCTACACGACGCCGATCGCGCCGCCTGCGCGGCGCTGATCGATCACCATGGACTCGATCCGTGGCGGCTCGTGCTGGTCCATCCGGGCGCGCAGCTGCCGTCGCGGCGATGGCCCGCTGAGCGCTTCGCCGCGCTGGCCGACGCACTCGCCCTCGACGGCTGGCAGATCGCCGTAACGGGCACGGCGCATGAACGCGAGTTGACGGCTGGCATGCTGGGCGCGATGACGCAAGGCGCCCGGCATCTCACCGGGGAGACGACGCTCGGCGCGCTCGCGGCACTTGTGCGGGCGGCACGCCTGGTCGTCTGCAACGATACGGGGCTTTCGCATCTCGCCGCCGCGATGCGCACGCCAAGCGTGGTCGTGGCCTGCGGCAGCGACACGCGGCGCTGGGCGCCGCTTGACCGCGCGCGCCATCGCGTGATCGCCGACTGGCCCGAATGCCGTCCCTGCATGTATCCGGTTTGCCCGCACGGCCATCCCTGCGCGCTCAATGTGAGCGTCGAAGAGGTGGCGACGCTCGCGCGCACGCAATTGCAGGGCGCCGATGGTCCGCCCACGACCCGCCCACCGATGTATCCAGACGCCCCGCACGATCAACGGAGCCTGCCGCCATGCTGATGCGAAACCCACGCCCCTTGCGCGTGCTGACCTGGCACGTGCACGGCAATTACCTCTACTACCTGACCCAGGCTCCGCACGAATTCCATATCGTCACGAAGCCCGGCCATCCACCCGGTTACGCAGGCCGCGTCGGCGCCCTGCCGTGGGGCGCCAACGTCCACGAAGTCGCCGCGCAAGAGGTGGTGTCGCGCGAATTCGATCTGATCGTCTATCAGCACCGCAGTCACTGGGAGCACGACCGGCTGGACCTGTTGAGCGAAGCGCAACGGCGGCTGCCGCGCGTCTATATCGAACACGATCCGCCGCAGGAAGCGCCCTTCGCGCAGCGTCACTGGGTAGACGATCCGGGCACGCTGCTGGTGCACGTCACGCCGTTTAACGCATTGATGTGGGACAGCGGAAAGACCCCCGCGCGGGTGATCGAACACGGCGTACTCGTGCCCGGCGACGCGCGCTATCGCGGCGATCGCGTAGGCAACCGCGCGCGCGGCATCGTCGTCGTCAACCATCTGCGTGAACGCGGACGGCGTCTGGGCGCCGATGTGTTCGAAGCCGCGCGGCGCGACGTGCCGCTCGACCTGGTCGGCATGGATGCGCAGAGTCTGGGCGGAATCGGGGAAATACCGAACCCCGATCTCCCTGCCTTCATCGCGCCTTATCGCTTCTTTTTCAATCCGATCCGCTGGACGAGCCTCGGACTGGCAATCGTCGAGGCAATGACAGTCGGCCTGCCGATCGTGGGCCTCGCGACCACGGAGCTTGCGAGCGTGGTTCGCAACGGCGAAAACGGCTTCGTCGATACACGCCTGGATAAGCTTGTCGAATCCATGCGCGCCCTGATCCACGATCCGGCGCTGGCGCGCCAGCTCGGCGACGCGGCGAGGCGCACCGCGCTTGAGCGCT
The DNA here is from genome assembly GCF_002917095.1 of Paraburkholderia eburnea. Lineage (GTDB taxonomy): Bacteria > Pseudomonadota > Gammaproteobacteria > Burkholderiales > Burkholderiaceae > Paraburkholderia > Paraburkholderia eburnea. The sequence continues at coordinate 31,552 of NZ_PQGA01000029.1, read as the reverse complement.
TCGCCATCGATCGATTTGCCCACGACTGGGATGTCGCGCTACGCGAAGTCGCGGCGTAAGTGAAGTGACTGGAGAACGCTCATCATGAAAGAACTGACCAGCAAGCGCATTCTCGTCACGGGCGGCGCAGGCTTTCTCGGCTCGCATCTGTGTGAGCGCCTTGTCGCGCAGGGCCACGATGTACTGTGCGTCGATAACTTTTACACCGGTTCCAAGCGCAACGTGGCGCATCTACTCGATAACGCAAACTTCGAACTGATGCGTCACGACGTGACGTTTCCGCTATACGTGGAAGTCGATCAGATTTACAACCTCGCTTGTCCCGCTTCGCCCATTCATTACCAGTACGATCCCGTGCAGACCACCAAGACCAGCGTGCACGGCGCGATCAACATGCTCGGACTGGCCAGGCGCGTGCATGCGCGGCTGTTGCAGGCCTCGACGAGCGAAGTTTATGGCGATGCGCTCTGCCATCCGCAAACCGAAGACTACTGGGGTCACGTGAATCCCATCGGTCCGCGCGCGTGCTACGACGAAGGCAAGCGTTGCGCCGAGACGCTGTGCATGGACTATCGTCGTCAGCATGGCATGGATGTGAGGATTGCCCGCATCTTCAACACATACGGGCCGCGCATGCATCCGCGCGATGGCCGCGTGATTTCGAATTTCGTCGTGCAGGCGCTCACGGGCGAAGCGCTGACCGTCTACGGCGACGGCTCGCAGACGCGCTGCTTCTGCTATGTCGACGACCTGATCGACGGCCTCATGCGCCTGATGGAGTGCGAGACGCCCTGCGACGGCCCCGTAAACATCGGCAATCCTCATGAAATATCGATGCTGGACACCGCGCGCCTCGTGATCGCGCTCGCGCAGTCGGACTCGCCGATCGCGTTCGCGCCGCTTCCCGCCGACGACCCAAGCCACCGTTGCCCTTCGATCGAGCGCGCGCGGGGGTTGCTGGACTGGACGCCGCATACGCCGCTCGATATCGGGCTGGGCGCGACGCTCGACTGGTTTCGCCGTCTGATCGACGATGCGCACGCCGCCCCCGTCGCCCAAGCCGCGGCGCCGCATGTTTAACGCGGCCGATGCCGAGCAGGCCCACTCACGCCCCATCGCGCAACGCCACGAGCTTGCCGTGCGGATGGCCGCTCTCCAGGCGCGCGAAGGCCTCGCCGATGGCGTCGAAATCGTAACGCTCTACCACCTCGACCGTGATCTCGCTCCGTTCGAGCAGCGCCAGGATGTGTTCCAACTGGGCGCCGTCTGCGCGCGTGGTGTAGCGCGCGGCATGCGCGCCATGCGCCGAGGCCTGGCCCTGCGAAGGTTCGGTCAGCGTTGAAATCAGCGTTCCGCCGGGTTTTAGCACCGTCCACGAGCGCGTCTGCACCTCGCCGCCCATCAGGTCAAAGACGAGGTCAATGTCGCCGGTCACGTCCTCGAAACGCTGGCTGCGGTAGTCGATGGTTTCGCTCGCGCCTAGCGCGCGCAGTGCTTCATGTGTCTGCGCCGAAGCGGTGACGATCGGATACGCGCCGCAGCGGCGCGCGAACTGCACCGCGAAGCGTCCCACGCCGCCGCTTGCCCCCTGGATCAGCACGCGCTCGCCGCGTTCGAGCTTGCCGTAATCGAACAGTCCTTGCCAAGCCGTGAGCGCGGCAAGCGGCGTGGCCGCCACGACATCGACGCCAGCCCCGCGCGGAGCGTTCGCCAGCGCACTCATCGGAACAGCCACATAGTCCGCGAGCGCGCCCTGACCCTGGCCGATGAACGCGCATACGCGCGTGCCCGGCTCCCATCCGCTCGCGCCTTCGGGCCGCGCGACTACGACGCCCGCCACATCGCGGCCGAGCGTGAACGGTAGATCGTGCTGCGTGATCGTCGGATAACGGCCTTCCAGCGTCTTCAGATCCACCGGATTGAGCGCGGCGCCGTGCACCTCGACCAGCACCTCGTCGTCGCGCAACGACGGCAGCGGCACGGTCTCCCGGCGCAGCGCGTCGAGGCCCCCAAAAGCCTTCACGCGCCACGCGCGCATCGTTTCCGGCAATGCACGCGATTCCTGATCCCTATGCGGTTCATTTTGCAGTTCCATGATTTGCTCCTTTTCGACGGTCGATTGCGACGCCGCCAAGGATCGGACAGCGTCGCGCCTCGCAGACTGTCGCGCAATCGACAGACCCAAGCCGGAACGCCCGTGCGGGCAGCGCGCCGCGTGGGTACAACGCATGCGCAGCGCGATTTCGCGGCTTGTGCGTCTTGTGCGTCTTGTTATTGCGATCCGGCCAGCTGCGGTGTGAGTCGGCGCGCAAAAGAAACGATCGAGGATGACCCGCATGAAACACCATTTCCTTAACCCGCACATCAGCGTGATCGTGCTCACTCACAACCGACGCGCGGAGTTGATGCGCACGGTCGCGTCGCTGCTACGTCTGCCCGAGCGGCCCGCGGTCATCGTGGTCGATAACGGGTCGAGCGACGGCTCGCCCCAACTGCTCGCGCATACGTTTCCGGGACTGCAAGTGGTACGCAGCAAATCGAATCTCGGCGCGGCGGCGCGCAACCTGGGCGCGAACCTGGCGAGCACGCGTTATATCGCCTTCAGCGACGACGATACCGACTGGCGGCCGGGCGCGCTTGCCAAGGCAGTGGAACTGCTCGAACGATATAACCGGATTGGCGTGCTGTCGGCGCGGGTGGTAGTCGGCGCGCAACGCACGCTCGACCCGACTTGCGCGTTGATGGCCGACAGTCCGCTCTCCGGCACCGGCCATCCGCTGCGCTCGCTCACAGGATTCATGGCCGGAGCCTGCGTATTTCGCGCCGATCTTTTTCGCGAACTGGGTGGCTACGAGCCGCGTCTGTTCATAGGCGGCGAAGAAGCGCTGCTAGCGCTGGATCTCCTGCAGGCGGGCCACGAAATCGCCTATGCACCCCATCTCGAAGTCCATCACCGGCCCTCGATGTTACGCGACAGCGAACTGCGCAGACGCCTGCTTGCGCGCAACGCGGCGCTGGTCGCGTGGCTGCGGTTGCCCAGCACCGAAGCGCTGGCGGCGACCTGGCGTGCGCTCGGCGCCGCGCTTCGCGAGCGGCGGGCGGCGCGGGCCTGGCTCGCGCTCTGGCGCGATCTGCAATGGGCGTCGCACAACCGCAAACCGGTGGCGGCGCGGGTGTTAAACATGCGCGAAGCAGTGCGCCGCGCGGAGCGTGATGCCCGTTTGCGAAGCACGGGAGCGAAACCTGCTCCCTTATTGCACAAGTCATTCCTCCAGGAGCCCACCATGGCCACCACTCCGAACAAGGACGACAACCCGATCCGGCCCGAACAGTCAGACGTGGTGCAAACCGATCTGCCGGATATCGGCCCCTCGGAAGACCCGGATGCGCCCCCGCTCGATCCTGAGGTCGATCCCGACGCCGAGTCGCTCGATCCCCCCGAGACGACTGCCCGGTAGCTGCTCCAAACTGCGTGAGGGTGCGCTGTGCCAGAAACGCGAAATATCGGAGCAGTCGTTGGAACGACGCAGGAGTCCCGCTATGACGACGAACCCACGAACGGCGAGTGGTCGAGGCGATAAGCCTGCTTCGATATTGATAGACGCCGCCCAGCGACCACGATCGCTTGACGAATGCCACCGGTGTTCGCTGTTCTACGACGCTACCCAGCCGGTACCGGGCGCAGGAAACCCGCACGCAAAGCTGATGCTGGTCGGTGAGCAGCCGGGCGACAGTGAAGATCGCGCGGGTCTGCCCTTTGTCGGCGCTGCGGGCCGGTTGCTCGATTCGATACTTGCGGAAGTCGGTATCGAACGCCCGACTATTTATATAACCAATGCGGTCAAACACTTCAAATGGGAATTACGCGGCAAACGGCGTTTGCACAAGACGCCGGTGCAGCGCGAGGTCGAGGCATGCAGGTATTGGTTGGACTCCGAATTAACACGGATTAAGCCGCACGTGGTCGTTGCGTTAGGGGCAACTGCTCTACGCGCTGTCCTGAATGACCCGCATGCCCGACTCAACGCTTATATGCACGAGCCAACTCGTCGCGGCGATGCGGTGATACTGGCAACGTGGCATCCCTCATATGTGTTGCGCGCGCCGTCGGCGACCGCACGCGAGGACGCACGCGCTCAACTGAGCGCTACGTTGCGCGATGCACGAGCGTTGCTGAGCCGTCGGAAGGAATGAGGACAGGGTATTTTCTAAAACGCGCGCTCCTTGGGGAAGTGTTGCCAGGCCGCCCCCGGCTCGCGACTTCGATTAAGTGTGTTGCGGCGCGCCTGTGTCTGCCCTGAATGTGTCGCCGGCACTGCCCGTATTTTTATCGACTGCCACTACGCGCACGGGAATCGACTTGGCAGCTGGCACCTTGCTCTGTTTCGCGCAGTGCCAGAGCGGCAGCAGCGGATTGCATTCCGGATAGTAGCCTGCCAGACACCCGCGCGGCACGTCATAGGGCATCGCGGCCAGACCCGCAACCTGCCGCACCACGCCATCGGTCGAAATCGTCTGCAGGGTCAGGCGATCGCCCGTGTCAATATCGCGCGCTTTCATGTCGTCGCCATTCATGAGCAGCACCATGCGCGAACCCCGCACGCCGCGAAAGCGGTCATCGTGGTTGTAGATGGTGGTATTGAACTGTCCGTCCGCGCGCAGCGTCATGAGGCGCAACGCGCCGGGCTCGCTCTGCGGCATGTCGGGGTCCTCGTTCAGCGTTTCCGGGACCTGAAACTCGGCTTTGCCGCTCTGCGTTTTCCACTTGCGCTCGCGCGCGGGTAGAGGGCGCACGAAGCCACCTGGCGTCCACATCCGTGTTTCCATATCGTGGAACATCTCGGGCCACGTCTTCGCGATTTCCGCGCGCACGCGCGTGTAATCTTCGCTCCACGCCCCCCAATCGGCAGTGGATCGCTCTCCCAGCGTCGCCTTTGCAAGGCCGGCCAGGATAAACGGCTCGGAACGGATATCGGGCGATGCGGGCTCCGCAACACCGCGGGAACCGTGGAAGCGCGCCGTGCTGTCTTCCATGGAAACGTATTGTTCCCGCCCGCCGCTGCGATCGATTTCGATACGGCTCAAGCATGGGAGCAGCCACGCATCTTTGCCGTGTTCAAGATGGCTGCGATTGAGCTTGGTGGCGATGTTGACGTTCAACTGCAACCCGCGCCAAGCGGCTTCGATACGCGCGCGGTCGGGCACCGAGCGCACCAGGTTGCCGCCGAGATTCACGACAGCGCGCACGCGCCCGTCGATCATGGCCTCGAAGGCTTCGACGGTGTTGAAGCCCGCCTTGCGCGGCGGCTCAAAGTCGAACTGGCGTGCCAGTTGATCGAGAGGCGCGAGTTCGGGCTTTTCGGTAATACCGACCGTGCGCTGGCCCTGCACATTCGAATGCCCGCGCACCGGCGACGGTCCTGCCCCCGGTTTGCCGATGTTGCCGCGCAGAAACAGCAGGTTACAGAGCATGCGCACGTTTTGCACACCCAGACGATGTTGCGTGAGGCCCATACCATAGTGGGCAATCACCGCATTGGACTGCATATAGACGAGCGCGGCGGATTCGATCGCGGCGCGCGAGAGCCCGCTCACGAGTATGATTTCGGCCCAGTCGGTCTCGCGCAGGTATTGCGCAAAATCCTCGAAGCCGACTGTGTGCTCACGGATGAACGCCGTGTCGAGCACCTCGGAGCCGCCGCTCGCAAGCGCGCTGTCATGCGCTTCCAGCACGGCCTTGCATAGACCGACAAGCGCCGCGCTGTCGCCGCCGGGCCGCACCTGGTGATACTGCGTGCTGATCTGGGTATCGCCGGGCAGCAACATGTCGCGCGGCGACTGTGGATTAGCAAAAGAAAGAAGGCCCGGCTCGCGTAGCGGATTAAATGTGATGATCGGCACACCGCGTTTGCGTGCATCCTGAAGCTGGTGAAGCATACGCGGGCTGTTGGTGCCCACGTTGTGACCGAAGAAAAACATCAGATCCGTATGCTCGAAATCGTCGAGACCGATCGTTCCCACGCCCACGCCGATGGCCTGCGTGAGGCCCACGCTCGTGCTCTCATGGCACATGTTGGAGCTGTCCGGCATATTGTTGGTGCCATACATGCGTGCGAACAATTGCAGCATGTACGCGGTTTCCAGCGAAGCGCGACCCGAGGTATAAAACACCACGCTGTCCGGATCGAGCGCCCGCAACTGCGCGCCGATCGCCGCGAATGCCTCGTCCCACGAGACCGGCACAAGGCGATCGCTCGCGACGTCATAACGCATTGGTTCGGTCAGACGCCCCGCTTCCTCCAGATCATGGTCGTGCCATCCCAGCAACTCGCTGACTGTATGCTTCGCGAAGAAAGCGCGATCTGCGCGCTTCGAAGTGGTGTCCCAGGCGGTGGCCTTGGCACCGTTCTCGCAGAACTCAAACGTATGCGGATGAGCGGGTTTGGCCCATGAGCAACTGACGCACATGAAGCCATCCGGCTTGTTCTGACGCGGCAGGATTTTCGCGTCGCGCAGCACCGATCTTTCCTGCACGAGTATGCGCGCGACCGCCTTTACCGAACCCCAGCCGCCCGAAGCATTCGGGTAAGCGTCAGGGTGATGTCTCATCCGTGCGGTCTGCCGGGAAGATTTTCCCATGTTGCGCCTCGCCCAATGCCGTCCATGTTTTCGACGGAGCGCAATCTTCGTTCCGCATGGGGCGCACGGTTTCGCCGGATGCAGACCGGTGCCCCCGTGCTAAAAACCGCTTTTTCCTGCGCGGCGATCTCAGTTGACAGCCGATGCGATTGCCTTCGCTGCTGCGTTCAGCGCCGCAGCCAACAGCAAAGGGGACGACGGGGCGGCGCTTTTTGTCTGCGCGCCGGTCTGTCCCGACGCTGCGCTGACCGGGCGCGGCGCGGCATCGTCCACCGGCCAGGAATGAGCCGTCACCGTCGGCCACCTGATACCAAGTCGTGATAGGTATAGCCCGGCCGTCCTGCCCCGCGACGGCTTTTCGCGAAGCCTGCAGCGTTATCCGCCTGTTTCAACGCGATACGAGTTCTTACCGGCGACATCGCTACGGCGATTCCGCTTGCCGGTGGAATGCTGGTTTCCGCTTTATGGCTGTGTTAATGCGTTGATCGCCTGCGCCAGATCGTTCGCCGCAAACGGCTTGCGCACGTACCCAAACCGGAAAGACAGTTGGCCGGGGTCCGGCGGTAGCTCGCCCGAGGCGAAAATGACATGCAGCGCCGGGTAATTTTGCACCGCGCGCTTCGCCAGATCGATACCGGACTGCCCCGCGAGTCCCATATCGGTGACAAGGACGGTCGCGCCGGTCTGCTTCAGGGCGTGCAGCGCTGATTCCACCCCGTCGGCCTGCACCACGCGGTAATTCATCGCCGTCAGCAGTTCGCTGACCGCTTCACGCGAAGCCAGATCATCGTCAACCACAACCACCGATCGCGCCTTGCTGTCCACTGCGCCCGCAGGTGGGGAAACTGGGGCGGACGGAGCGGACGCCGGTTGCCCCAGCACCGCCCGGATCCTGCTCGCGAGCTGCGCGCGGCTGTAGGGTTTGCTGAGCAGATGGACGCCCGGATCCAGGCGTCCCGCGTGCACGATCGCGTTCTGGGTATAGCCAGATGTAAACAGCACCTTCAGGCCGGGCGTGACGCGGACCGCCATCCGCGCCATCTCCGTGCTGCGCAGCGGCCCCGGCATCACCACATCGGAGAAGAGCAGGTCGATCCGCACCCCGCTGTTCAGGATTGCCATCGCGCTTTGCGCGCTGTCGGCCTTCAGCACGTTATAACCAAGCTCGGCAAGCATTTCGACTGCCGTCGTGCGCACGTGTGCTTCGTCTTCCACCACCAGCACCGTCTCCGTCCCGCGGGCCAGAACGACCGCCTGTGATGGGGAAGCCGCTTCTACAACTTCCTCAAGCGTACGCGGCAGGTAGATCTTTACCGTCGTTCCGTGCCCGACTTCACTATAGATCCGCAGATGGCCGTGGCTCTGCTTTACGAACCCGTAGGCCATGCTCAGGCCCAGGCCGGTTCCCTCGCCTTCCGGTTTGGTCGTGAAGTAAGGTTCAAGCGCGCGCTCCAGTACATCAGGCGTCATACCGCTGCCGGTATCGCTGATCGCCAGCAGGATGTACTGGCCGGGCGGCACGTCGGCGGGCAGCGCGCCGTAGTGTTCGTCCAGCATGGCATTGGACAGTTCGAGGGTGAGCTTGCCGCCACCCGGCATTGCATCGCGCGCATTGATCGCGAGGTTCAGCACGACGTTTTCCAGCCGGTTGGGATCGACCAGCGTGTTCCATAACCCGCCTGCGACGACCGTCTCCACGTCAATCATTTCGCCCAGCGCACGCCTGAGCAGGTCGTCCATTCCGCGCAGCATCGATCCGAGGTTCACCGCCACCGGCTCAAGCGGCTGGCGGCGGCCAAAGGCCAGCAGTTGGGTCGCGAGGTTGGCACCCTGCTCCACTGCATCGATCGCCCTGGCGATGCGCTCGCGCGACCAGACATCGCGTGCGTGGCGACGCTCAAGGAGTTCGAGATTGCCGCGCAGGACCTGCAGGACGTTGTTGAAATCATGCGCCACGCCGCCGGTGAGCTTGCCGATCGCTTCCATCTTCTGGGCGTGCGCCAGGGCCGTGCGCGTCTTGTCGAGCTGTTCCTGGGCCGCCTTGCGGTCGCTTACGTCGCGGGTAATCTTCGCGAAACCGACCAGCGCGCCGGCTTCATCCCGGATGGCATCGATTACGACGTTTGCCCAGAAGCGGCTGCCATCCTTGCGAACACGCCAGCCTTCCGTTTCGTAGCGCCCCGTGGTGGTCGCAATCTGCAGGCCTCGTTCCGGCAAGCCCTGAGCCACGTCCTCGGGCAGGTAAAAACGCCGGAAATGCGTGCCGAGCACCTCGGCTGCCTCGTAGCCTTTGATGCGCTCGGCTCCAAGGTTCCAGTTGGTGACGTAGCCCTCCGGGGAAAGCATGAACAGCGAATAATCGGTGACACCTTGCACGAGGAGCCGGAAACGGCGCTCGCTTTCCAGCACCGCCTCGTGGGCGAGACGCTTGTCCGTGCCGTCGCGCAGCACAACGGCAAATCCGTCCATGCCGTCGTCCTGCGTTTGCAGCTGGACAATCAGGACATTCGCCCAGAACCGTGAGCCGTCCTTGCGCGTGCTCCATCTCTCGGTCTCAAAACGCCCGCTTTCACGCACCTGGGCCAGTGCGGCCTCAACCGTGGCCTCGGCGTTTTCACCGGTATAAAAGCAAGAGAGAGGCTGGCCGATGGCCTCAGCCGCGTTATAGCCCAGTATCCTGACCGCGCCGGGGTTCCAGCTCGCCACGGTTCCCTGCGCGGTCAGTCTGAAAATCGCATAGGCTTGCAGGCGCCCGACGAGCGCCGCTTCCCAACCAGCGTCGTTTCCCATAACCGGTATCCTCTTCCATTCCTCCGTTACAAACGGCAAGAGCATCCAGCGCGCGAGCTGCGCGGCCTGTCCCATCTCGCCCGAGGCGGGCATCGGGAGGCTGACAGTGTATCGTGATGCAAAGGGGTCCGCGCGCTCGGGTGGACCGGGGCGGAGGGGGAAAGATCCGGATGGATCGGCTGATCCACAGTCGCCGGTTCGGCCCGCGCGTCCGAGGACGCGAAGCCGCTTTGGTCGCTAGCAATCTTGCCCAGGTGCGCCACCAGGATCACCCTGCCGGGCCCATGCCGCGAGCGTGTCGCCGAATCCTCCCCGTACACGGGCGCGCAGACGCGCACTCGTTGTGACGCGCGGCGCCGCGCTCCAGCAGATGGAGGCACCCGTCGCGCGAAGCAGTTCGACCAGCGCGACGTCTTCTCCGCACGCCAGCGGCGGAAAGCCGCCCGCACGCTGGTAAGCCTGGACACTTACCCCCAGATTCGCACCGTGCACATGCCGGTGTCCGTCCGCGTCGCAATATCGCTCGCCCCAGATTTCGCGCAATCGCGCCGGATGCTCATCCCAGTCTTCGACCTGTACCGAGCCGCAAACGGCGTCCGTGCGAAGGGAGAGCTGGGCCACGAGCCAGTCGGGTGCCACGCGGCTGTCGGCATCCGTGAATGCCAGCCACTGTGCGCCCTGGGCGATCATGTGCGCGGCGCCTGTCGCCCGCGCGACGCCTACGTTGCATGCGCTTATGACGAGGGCCTGGATACCCGACCGGAAGACTATGTTTTCTGAACCGTCCGAACATCCGTCGAGCACTACGACGATGCGTACGGGCGTGCCCTGCAGATCCGGATGACGCGCGGCCACGCACGCCGCCGCGAGACACGGGCCCAGCAGTCGTTCTTCGTTGTGCGCCGGAATGACCATGCCGATCATTTTTTTCTTCGCAAGGGTCGGGGTGCAAGACAGCCAGCATCTTTAGTGCCCACGCATCGGAGACTATTCAAGCCATACGTCCTGCCCCCGCCAAAGACAGACTCGATCCGCGAAAGGTTGACACGCCTTCGACGCTGTCAAATGCGCCGGGCAGCAAAGACGCGTAAGCGGATGGAACGCAGGTTGACGCTGAGGATGGCCTGCCCCCCCTCGCCGTCTTTAAAGAAGACGCGCGACGGCATACCGATTGCGCTAGACCATTACCTATCTCGAAGGCCAAAGGAGCGAGGCATGGCAACGCAATCCCAGGAGCAACGCACGCCCGGCGAGCGGTCGGAGAAGGACGTCGATGAGAGCGTGAAGGAGAGCTTTCCGGCCAGTGATCCGCCAGCCGTCGGTGGCGCGACGCGGATCGAACCCGGCGGTAGCGGTGAGCCAGCCGGGTCGACGGATATCCCGGGCAACGACAAACCCGGGGAATCACAGCCGGACAACGACGGAACGGGCACCGGCAAGTCCGGCAAGGAACCCGGGGCAGACGAAGAAGAGGATGAGGAAGGATCCGAAGCCCCACCCAATGAATCGTCGACGGAAAAAGACAAGCTGTAATCCAGTGCGGTCACGAGGGCTAAACGCATTACCCCGGCTATGGATGACTTGCTGGATGGCGCGGCGGCAAACGCCAAGGCCCCCACGAAACACCTCGTCGGGCGTTTCAAAGGCGGTAGTAAACAGCTCGCGCCCGGTCGTCGGCTCTTGGTCCGATCAAGTAACACCCGGCGGCACGCGCGTTGCCGAGAGATTGGACACCCGCGCCGAATGGTTGTCGAAAGCGTGGTCGTTCGGATCCAGGGATATCGATATGCGGGACATTAGACGTGGCGACAAAACAGGAAAGCCGTGCCGAACATTCTCCTTGTTGATGACGACCTGAACAATGCGTCTCCGCTCGCACTCGCCCTTCAGCATGACGGTCATCGCGTCACGATGGCGTCGAACGCTTCGGCCGCGCTGACTGTCCTGCGGCATCAGCTCATTGACTGCCTCGTCACGGATTACGAAATGCCGGGCCTGGACGGCGCGCAGCTGTGCGACCTGGTTCGGGCCCAACCCGCATTTGCGGCGTTGCCGGTCGTGATGCTGTCCGCCGCAGAGGAACCACTGGAACGCGGCCGATGCTGGTCCTTTTTCTTGAGAAAGCCGGTGACCGTTGCCCGTTTTCTGGAAGTGATCGACGCGTGCGCGGCGCGCCGTTTGACTCATCACCCCGTTGCAGGGCAGACCGCCCACGCGGTTGCGCGGCGGTATCAATATCTCGCGCCGCAGAAGTGGCGAGCGGTCCAGTCTTCCTGCTGGCCATGAAAACAGCAGTGGAACCTAAGTCGCGTTATCGATCAGGATCACGAGCGAAGGCGGCGCGGATGGCGGATGGCGTGTCCTTCTCGTTGCCGGGTCGCAAACCGGCAGGTCCTGCCACTTCCGGGCAGCGCGGGTCAGTCCGGAAAGCGGCCGCAGGGAGCGAAGCAGGCGGTAAGCAGGATCGCGGACTGACATGCCGTCCCCCATCTCCCCCGATCCACACCCCGACGGCACCGAACTCATTGTATTTGCCCAGACACCAGGCTAGCGGAATGCCGACCACCCCGTATCCGGACAGCGCGCTGCAAATTGTCAGGCGCCCCCGTCCCATGGCTCGTAAGGCCTCCATCGCAATGTTCTGCGTGCCGTCGGCCATCGGGCAGCACGCCCAATTTTCGGATACCGCCGCTACGGCTTTAATGCCACCTTGATGCCCCCCTCCTCTTTCTCGCGGAACGTCTTGGACATTGCTGGCCCTTTCCCAGCGGCACTGCATGCATGATCACGAAGAAGGGATTGATCTGCCCGTCCTGAATCCTGCCGGCCTCGTGACACCCACTCGCAGCCACAGCAACGAACTGCGCTGCTCCTTCCGTGACGACGCGTTGCTGCGCACGCTGAGCTGCTAAAACAGGTGCCGGTCGTTCGTCCCTTTACTCGCTGCCCGAAGCACTCCTACCTGCTACGTACGGAAGACCCCGACTGCCGAGCGTAGCTGTTCGGCCTGGTCCTGCAGGGAGCCTGCGGCCGCCGCAGCCTCTTCGACCAGTGCCGCGTTTTGTTGCGTAACCTCGTCCATCTGTGCGATCGCCTGATTGACCTGCTCGATCCCGCGACTCTGCTCATGCGAGGCCGCGGCAATCTCGCCCATGATGCCCGTCACCCGGCTGATTGCGGTGCTTACCTTGTCCATCGTCTCGCCTGCACGCGCTACCAGTTCTGCCCCGTTGCGCACGCGGTCGGCTGACGTCTCGATCAGTTCCTTTATTTCCTTCGCGGAGGTCGATGAACGTTGTGCGAGATTTCGTACCTCACTCGCCACAACCGCAAACCCGCGGCCTTGTTCCCCCGCCCGTGCGGCTTCGACCGCCGCGTTCAGCGCGAGAATGTTTGTCTGAAAGGCAATGCCTTCGATGATGCCGATGATGTCGGCGATCTTGCTCGAGCTGTCCTGGATGCCGCTCATCGTGCCGACTACCTCGTTGACAATCGTGCTGCCTTCGGCCGCGATCTCGGATGCGTTAGTGGCAAGGCTGCGCGCCTCGTTGGCGTTATCGGCGTTGTGCTTGACCGCCGCGGTGAGTTGCTCCATGCTCGCCGCGGTTTGCTGTAGCGCTGCAGCCTGCTCCTCGGTGCGGGAGGACAGGTCGAGGTTCCCTTGGGCGATCTGCGTTGTGCCGACGGTGACCGTATCCGAGCCGGAAATGATCTTCGTGAGCATTTCCGTCAGACTTTGACGCATGCGTGCCATGGCGGCGAGCAGGCTGCTGTTGTCGTCCGGGCGTAGAGTGATCGGCAGGCTCAGATCCCCCTGCGCGATCCTGTTCATCACGTCTCCCGCATATGCGGGCTCGCCGCCGAGCGTCCCGGTCAGTCTGCGGATGATCTGCCAGGCGATAAGCCCTATGCCGATGATGGCCACGACGATCAGCGCGATCAGAAATCCACCGACACGCCAGAACGTGGCGTCGATATCGTCAGTAAAGAACCCGGTTCCGATCCACCAACCCCAAGGCTTGAATTCGATGATGCCATTCATCTTGACGACGAAGTCTCCGCTCGTCGGATGCCTGGCCCGGACCGTCATGACCGGCGTACGCTCGCGATCCAGCATTTCCCGATAGAGATCGCCGTCCGGTCGCCCATCGGGTGCCCGGCCGATATTGATTTTCCCGATCACGGACGGGTCGCGGTGTACCAGGGTCAACCCATTGGGCAAACGTACCCAAAAGAAACTGGTGGCCGAATAGTTCAGCTGGTTCAGCGCAAGTCTGGTCGCCGCCTGGGCCTGTTCGGTCGTCATCCTTCCAGCGATCTCTTGATCATGAAAGTAGGTGGCGAGGTGGTTCGCCATCTCCAGCAAATTGACGATCTCCTCGCGCTTGTCGTCAACCATCGCCTGACGGAGGCCGTAAAGTGCCCCGGCACCCACTGCAAGAAGAGCAATAAGCGCAGTCATCGTCAGGATTGCCAGGCGTGTAGAAACTTTCATGTCAATTCTTATCTCTTGCTGTACGACGTCTCTGAAGCAAATCGGCTTCTGGTCCGGGCGACCCGACGGTCAAAACTGAAACCCCGAAGCGGCGCGGTGTCCGCCTGTCGACCGGTAAGCCCATTTCCTGACGGATTTTTCTGGTGACGCTATGGTAGCGATACCATTCAAATGTGTCTACCTGCGATGGGTCGTTACCATTCGTACGCGACTTTGACTAGTTGAAGGACTGCCCTGCGTAGGGAGTTTCACGAAGCCGATATTCGGACGCCGGGTTTGCGCGGCCAGATACAGGGGAACCAGGAAGTGAACTCAACCGCAGCGCTACACAAACACGGCTGGCCAGACGGCGGCCCCTCGAACATTGGCGCGGCAGGCTTCAGGGTCGTCTGGACCTCCCAGTTCCGCGCCGTATTCCCATGAATATGCGTGCGCGATGGTAGCGTTATCATTGCGGTTGTCTGCTGGGGATTCCCCTTAGACGTAAAAACGCTACATTCCCGCCGATTAGGGTAATCGTTTTCCCTAGCCGGCAACCACCGGATTTTATTGCCCTGGCCCCGCGAAAACAGCATTAAGGCGTTTCGTGAAACAACGCAAATTCCAGTAGATGGCGCCGCCACATCGCGTTCTCCTCGTAGAGGAAACAGAAGGAAAATTGTTTCCCGGTCCGGGGCTAAATCGATGGAGAAGGACACTTTTCCAGCCGTGAAAAAGCGGCTGAGCCGGTACACGCTACGCCCGTTGCACGCGCGATCCGGGCGATTGACGCGAATCGGGTGGCGGTTAAGATTCGCAGACCCAAAAAATGAGGGGACGCCCAATGAAGACCACCACCACCCGCACTTCCACGCTTGTGACCGGCGCGTTGCTAACCGCCGGCGTGATGTTCGTCGCAGGAGACGCAGCGGCCCAAAGCAGTGTCACGCTGTACGGCGCAGTTGACGACGCGCTTACCTTCGTCAACAACCAGAAGGGTCACTCCAACGTTTACCTTCGCCAGGGCAACCTGGCCGCGTCGAAATTCGGCCTCATCGGCAACGAAGACCTTGGCGGCGGTTTGTCTGCGATCTTCGATCTGCAGGCCGGCTTCGATCCGAACAGCGGTGCGGCGTCCTCTAGCGGCCTGATCTTCAATCGCGAGGCATACGTTGGTCTAAAGAGCAACACCTACGGTACGGCGACAATGGGCCGGCAGTACACGCCGTACCTGCTATTCGTCGGCCCGCTGTCGTCGAGTTGGGCACTGACTGGCGCAACCGGCGCGCATCCGGGCGATATCGACGGTCTCGACACGACGATTCGCATCAACAACTCGATCACGTACACGTCGCCGGTCTATGCGGGCCTGCAGGCGAGTGCGATGTACGCGCTCGGCGGCTTCGCGGGTAGCACCTCGAAGGGACAGACGTTCAGCGCCGCGTTGCGCTACTCGAACGGCCCGATCGCGCTCGCGGCCGGCTACCTGCAGATGAACAACGCGAACACGAACACGACGATCGCGTTCGACCCGGCATCGACCGCATCCTTCGGCGTGTCCGCGTTGAACCAGGGCTATGTGACCGCACGCGGCGTCCGGCACGCCGCGGCGTCCGGCAACTACACGTTCGACAACGCCACCGTCGGCTTCACGTACACGAACGTTCGATACCTGCCGGGCGGCAGTTCGATCTTCACCGACACAGCCGTGTTCAACACGTACGGACTCACCGGCATCTATCGCTTTACGCCGGCGTTCGACGTCGCGGGCGGCATCAGCTACACGATGGCGTCGAAGGCGAACGGTATCAACGATGCCGCACGCTACCAGCAGTATTCGCTGAAAGAGGCATATCACCTGTCGAAGCGCACGACGCTTTACGCGCTGCAGGCATTCCAGCGTTCGGACGGCGACACGCTCGACGCGAACGGCCACATCGTGATGGCGGCGCCCTCGGTGGGCGACCTCGAAAACCCGACTCCGTCGTCGACCCGCAACCAGTTCGCCGCCATGTTCGGCATCACGGTGCTGTTCTGATTCCCGGATTTGAGTTCTTAGTTTGGCCTCGTTATCGTCCGCGATGATAACGATAACATCCAGTAAGCAAGAACGGAGACAAGCCATGAGTGCTAACCCTTCACTCGTCGCGAGGGCGGCCACCGGCCGTTATCGGTGGACGATCTGCGCGATGATGTTTTTCGCGACCACCATCAACTACATGGACCGGCAGATGCTCGGTCTGCTCGCACCGCTGCTGCAGAAGGATATCGGCTGGACGCAGGTACAGTACGCGGAAACCGTGATGGTATTCACCGTCGCGTATGCACTCGGTCTTGCCGTGTTCGGCCGCATCGCCGACAAGGTCGCGGAAAAAGGTGTGTACGGCACGGCCATGGCGATGTGGAGCGTCGCGGCGATGCTGCATGCGCTCGCGTCGACGGTGCCCGGCTTTGCGGCCGTGCGCGGTCTGCTTGGCTTCTCCGAGGCGTCAAACTTCCCGGTCGCGATCCGCACGACGGCCGTCTGGTTCCCGAAGAAGGAGCGTGCGCTCGCAACCGGCATCTGGAACATGGGCGCGACCATCGGCGGCATCATCGCACCGGCCTTCGTGCCGATCGTCGCGGTGACGTGGGGCTGGCGCGCGGCGTTCATTCTCGGCGGTATTACCGGTTTCATCTGGCTCGTGGTATGGATGATCATCTATCGTCCGCCGACCGTGAATCCGGGCGTGTCGAAGGAAGAACTCGCGTACATCAACTCGGACACCGGCGGGGCCGCTTCCGCGGAAGCGAAGGTGGGCTGGCTGTCGGTGCTACGTTACCGCGAGACGTGGGCGTTTATGGTCGGCAAATTTATGACCGATCCGATCTGGTGGTTCTATCTGTTCTGGTTGCCGAAGTGGCTGAACGAGTCCAACCACATCGACATTCAGGACATGGGCATGCCGCTGATGGTGATCTACGTCATGTCGTGCATCGGCAGCGTGCTGGGAGGCTGGGTGTCGTCGAAGCTCCTGGCGCGCACGCAGCGTCCGAACTTCGCACGCAAGCTGACAATGCTCGTCTGCGCAATCTGCGTGATGCCCATCGCGCTGCTCTCCCAGGTGCAGACGCTGACGTTCGCGGTGCTCGCGGTTGGCCTCGCTGCCGCGGCGCACCAGGGCTGGTCCGCGAATCTCGTGACGCTGGTGTCCGACGTGTTCCCGAAACGCGCGGTCGGCACGGTGATCGGCATCGGTGGCGTGATGGGAATGCTCGGCTCGTTCCTGTTCTCCGGCGTGATCGGCGAGACCCTGCAGCGCACCGGCCAGTACTGGGCGCTGTTCGCGGTCGGCGCGCTGGCGTATATCGTTGCGCTCGCCATCATGCACGTGCTGATGCCGCGCATGACGCCGGTGCAACTCCGCGAGGACTCAAGCCGCGTTATTGGCTTAGGCTAAACTCCGCCTCCAATACGACGCCGACGGCGGTCCATTCCCTGCGGGCTGCCGTCGCTTCGTCTAAACATCCGAGCGATGGCCAAACCGAAAGAAAAAGCAGCAACGACGACCAGCAAACGCGCGCGCGGCGGCGTGCGCGACATCCGCATCACGGATGTGGCGGCACTCGCTCAGGTGTCGCCCATCACGGTGTCGCGCGCACTGAACAACCCCGAAGTCGTCGCCCCCGAAACCTTGCGGCGCGTGCAGCAGATGGTCCAGCAACTCGGCTACGTGCCGAACCGGCTCGCGGGCAGCCTGTCTTCGTCGAAGTCGCGGCTCATCGCGGCGATCGTGCCGACCATCGCGCACTCGCTGTTTTCCACTTCGATCCAGGCGTTCAGCGATGCGATGTCGCGCGCCGGCTATCAGGTGCTGCTCGGCCTCTCCGGCTATGGCGAGGCCGACGAACTGCGCGTGCTCGACGCGGCGCTCTCGCGCCGTCCGGAAGGCGTGCTTCTGGTTGGCGTCGCGCGCACCGCGCCGCTGCGCGCGCGGCTCCTGAGCCTGCAGTTGCCGACTGTCGAAACGTGGGACGACACCGACCTGCAGGTCGACATGCTGGTGGGCTTTTCGCACTACGACGTCGGCGTGGCGGTCGCGCAGCATTTCGTCGAGCGCGGCAGGAAGCGCCCCGCGATCGTGTCCGCGAAGGACGCGCGCGCCCGCGCGCGTCACGATGGCTTCGTGCACGCGATGGCGCGGCACGGCATCACTGACGTCGCGGCCGCGAGTGTCACGCCGCCCAGCTCGGTCGCGCTCGGCCGCGAAAAGCTCGCGGAAATCCTCGACTCGCGCCGCGACATCGACTGCGTGTTCTGCGGTTCCGACCTGCTTGCGCTCGGCGTGCTCGGCGAGGCCCGCGACCATGGCATCAGGGTGCCCGACGATCTGTCGGTTTGCGGCTTCGGCGACCTCGAATTCGCAGCTGAAATGTGGCCCGCGCTCACGAGCGTGCGGGTCGACGGCAAGCGGATCGGCACGGCCGCAGCAGAATGCCTGATTGCACGGCTGAAAGGCGCGCGGGTGGAGAGCAACGTCGACGTCGGGTTCTCCATCGTCGCGCGCGATACCGCGTAGCCCCTTCCCGGCCTGAGACGACGGGGTTCGCAGCGGCCCTGGACGGGCACCCGGCTTTCCCTCCGGTTCCCCTTTGCGACCTGACTTGGCGTTTAGCCTGCCCCACAAGAATAATGGTAACGCTATCATTGAGTTTGCACGAGCGAAGCAGGATACCGTTTAACTTCCTTGCGCCGCGCCGAGATGGCACCTTCATCGAGAAAGAGAATTCATTTGGACAACCCGACCCGCAAGAAGACCCCCGACCAACTTCGCAGCTACCGCTGGTACGGCGTGAACGATCTGCGCTCGTTCGGCCACCGCTCGCGCACGGCGCAGATGGGCTATCACCCGTCCGATTACATGGGGGCAACGTCCAGGCCTGCATGGTGATGATCAACACGGCAACGGCCGGTGTGGACTATCACGTGCCGTTCGGCGGCCGCAAGGGATCGAGCTATGGTCCGCGCGAACAAGGCAGCTATGCGCGCGAGTTCTACACGACGGTGAAGACGTCTTATGTGAATCCGGGCGCGGTTTAAGCGGCTGGATTGCAGCGATAGCGCGGCGGTGGCTGCCGCCGCATGAAGCACACGTTACGCGGCGCGCGGTTTGCCGAGAGTCGATTCGCGCACGATCAGACGCGGTTCGAGCAAGCCGGTTTCGCCCACCGGCTTGCCGGCGAGCGCATCGAGAAGGCGCAGCATCGCGATTTCGCCCAGGCGTTCGCTCTGTACATCGACGGTCGTGAGTCCGGGCCACGCGTATTCGCCATGGGAGATGTTGTCGAAGCCGCATACGGCGACATCGTCTGGCAGCGAAAAGCCAAGATTGCGCGCCTCCTTCAGGAAGCCGAGCGCGATCAGGTCGTTGTAGCAGATCAGCACCTCCGGGCGCGCCGGGCCGAACAGGATCGACGAGCACGCGCGTTCGCCGGCTGAGGCGGTCGGCGCGTCCGCTTCGAAGAGGCGTGGCGCGACGCCCGCGCTGGCGAGACACTCGCTCATGCCCGCGAGACGCTGCTCGTTCGGACGCGCGTGCGCGTAGCCGAGGTAACCGATGTCGCGATAGCCGCGGTTCAGCAGATGCTGCGCGAGCATGAAACCCGCACGATGGTTGTCCGGATTCACGCTCCCGAACTGCGGGTTTTGCGACACGCGATTGATCATGACGATCGGCTTGTTGAGCGGAGCGAGCTTGTCGGCATCATCGTCGGACATCCGCGTGTTCAGCACGAGACCGTCGACGCGCCGCGCGAGCGCTTCGAGCAGCTGAAACTCGCGGGCCGGGTTTTCTTCGACATCGACAAGCAGCAGCGTGTAGTCGAACTGGAGCGCGATGCGGTTCGCGCCTTTCACGAGGCTCGTGAAGTGCGGATTGCGGATGTCGAGTACCGAAAGGCCGATCGTGCGCGTTTCACCGGTCACCATGTAGCGCGCGTGCGGGTTCGACTGGTAGCCTAGCCGCGCAATGGTCGCCTTCAGGCGCGCCTCGACCGGGGGCGAGAAGCGTTGTGTGGCGTTAATGAATTTGGATACCGTAGCGACCGATACACCAGCCGATGCGGCTACGTCGCGAATGGTAGGAACACGTTTTTTCATTCTCGAAGGATAACGTTTTCCCGGGCGTGTGAGAATACGGAGACGCCGCCAGCCGAAGGCGGCCAAAACGGGCAATCGAACAATGAGGAACAAGGATGGACAAGGGTAACAAGCCATTCAAGCGTCTGCTGCTGACGGGCGCGGCGGGCAATCTCGGACGGATCCTGCGCGTCGCGATGCGCGACTGGGCTGATGTCGTGCGCTGCACCGACATCGCGCCGATGGAAGCCGCGGGGCCAGGCGAGGAAGTGATCGAGGCAGATCTCGCGGATCGCGAAGCGGTGCTCGCGCTCGCGCGAGACGTCGATGCGATCGTGCACATGGGCGGCATTTCGGTCGAGGCGCCGTTCGACGACGTGCTTCAGGCGAACATTCTCGGCACGTACAACCTGTATTCGGCCGCTCAAAAGCAAGGCGTGCGCCGCGTGATCTACGCCAGCTCGAATCACGCGATCGGCTTCTACAAGACGACCGAGGTGATCGACGCGAACGCCCCGGTGCGCCCGGACTCGATGTACGGCATCAGCAAGTGCTTCGGCGAGGCGATGTCGCGCTATTACTTCGACCGCTTCGGCATCGAGACGGTCTGCATGCGGATCGGCTCCGCCTATGCCGCGCCGCAGAATCCGCGCATGCTCGTGACGTTCCTGAGCTTCGCCGACCTGACCGAACTCGTGCGCCGTTCGCTGTTCGCGCTGCGCGTCGATCACACGATCGTCTTCGGTGTGTCCGACAATCCTTCGAAGTGGTGGGACAACACGAAGGCCGCGCATCTCGGCTTCGTCGCAAGAGACAGCTCGCGGCCGTTCGCGGACCGCTTCCCGCCCGAAGGGCCGATCGACACGAGCGACATCACGCGCCTGCACCACGGCGGCCCGTATGTGCTGCTCGGGCCGATGGAGCCGAAATCGTGAGCGCCGCGCCGCAGCGACTGAATTTCGAGCGCCTCGAAGCCGACGACGCGCGACGCTGCAGCGTCGGCGAGAGCCCGGTGTGGCGCGCGGCGGAAAATGCGCTGTACTGGGTCGATATTCCGGCGCAGATGCTTGTCCGCTATTCGCTCGCGCATGCGCGGCGCACCGAGTGGACACTGCCTGAGCGCGTCGGCTGCATCGCGTTCGACTGCAACGGCGTCGTGCTCGCGGCGATGGAAAGCGGGCTCTTTGCTGTGAAACTCGGCGAAGCAGCCGACGGTGCGCGCCAAGGTACGGTGTCGGTACGCCTCGTCGCGGCGGTCGAGCATACTGCCAGGCGGATGCGTTTCAATGACGGTCGCTGTGACCGTCAAGGGCGCTTCTGGTCGGGCACGATGGTGCAGGACCCTGTTGGCCGCGAGCCGGCCGGCAGGCTGTATCGCTACGACGCAAATGCGGGTCTGTCAGCGCCGGTGATTGGCGGGCTCTGCACGCAGAACGGTCTCGCGTGGTCGCCGGACGGACGCACAATGTATCTGTCGGACTCGTATCCGACCGAGCGGCACATATGGGCGTTCGACTACGACCTCGACGACGGCGTGCCGACCAACCGGCGACTGTTCGCGAACCTGCACGACTACTCGGGCCGCCCGGACGGCGCGGCGGTCGACGCGGACGGCTGCTACTGGACTTGCGCGAACGACGCGGGCCTGTTGCTGCGCTTCTCGCCGGACGGCCGGCTCGATCGCTCGATCGAACTGCCGGTGTCGAAGCCGTCGATGTGCGCATTCGGCGGCCCGCGCCTCGACAGGTTGTTCGTCACGTCGATCCAGCCGGCTGGCAACGTTGGTGAGCACGACGGCTGTGTGCTCGTGCTGAACCCCGGCGTGGCCGGACTGTGCGACCCGGAATTTGCCGCCGCGCTTTGAGCCGCAAGCATTCTGTCGAAGCAACGGGACAGCACTGCCGCAAGCATTCTGTCCCGTTCGGGAATCCGGCAACACCGCGTGAAGCACCCCAGAGACGGCCCCATCGGTGACCTCTTCGAGCAGCGTAGGGTCCTCGCTCAGATGGGCTACGCCACGCTCGATGCTTCTCAATGGACCCGGCCGACGACCTGGCGCGCAGCAGCAGCTTTCTGGAGTCGGTCTGGGCATGCAATGCCCAGCTCCCTAAGGACAAGTCCCTCAAACCCCTTCTTGATGCCTGCGTCGGATGCCACTGGCCAAACAAAACCGCACTGGCCGACCCCAGGCAGGCATTCGCGGGTGTGCAGTCGATCGCCTGTGGCGTTGGCACCTTGCGTACCCGTTTCAGCACGGCCCACGGGCGACCCCGCATCTGCCATCGCTCGATTGCGGCTGGGCCATGTTTGCGAAGAACGCGTCGGCAGCGTTAGCGATTTTCCTGTTTGATCGTCACGCAAAGAGTGGTTCAGTCAGCCTGACTGGAGACCAGGACGGCCCTTCAGCGCTGGCTGCGCAACGAGTTTGACTGCGCGGACGGCGAAGACTTTGTGCTCAACCTGATCGATGCAATTAACCATGCGCTCGCTTACGAGGATCGCAGTCAGCAGGCATGGGATCTTGTTGTCGGCCAGATCAGCTTTCGAATTCAACTACTGGCGGGTTACTCGCTCATCAGCGGGTGCGCCGCCTTGCTTGCGTTCGTGTCGGGCCAGCGAGAGCGTCTTGTTTCTATCGGCGTTCTACCTCGAAACCAACTCGACCGCCGACCCAGCCGCGTTGCCGAAGTCGCATGGGTAACGAAGGGGGTCGGTATTTCGCCTGCGCTCCCACATCAATGCCTTCTGGCGTTCGGAGTAGTAGATCCTCGGTCTCTGTTTCATTGCAACACCTCCGCTGCTCACGCAGATTCCAGGTGTTGCATCGACCGGTTGAATCCGCCGACTATATCGGCCATTGTTCACGCAGCGTGAGCCGCATGCTCCGGTCGTACGTCGCCGAAAGAATACGTGCCGGTGGCGTACGGCGCATCGAGCGGGTGCGCACCGACGTTCCGACGTTCGCGAATTCCTCATCTCACCTGCCGTCTATACCGGGGTCAATCTGGGGGAAGTCTCACCGATCCTCCGTTCTGGCTTCCGTCGCGACAGAAGGGCGCTCTGCAATTTTGTTCAAAGCGATTTAATTCTTCAATTCGACCCAAGGCATTCACCTTACCGTGCTGACGTTCGCGCCGATGAGTTGATCGACGCAACGCAAGGTGAAAGAAATCTTAACGGGTGGCTTGGAGAGTTCGAATGAAACGTTCTTCCTTTTGTACGATGGCCATTTCGCTGGCCGGAGCCTTGTCCAGTGGCGCGGCGTGCGCTCAGAGCAGCGTGACGTTATACGGCATCGTCGATGCAGGCCTTGCGTACGTCAATAACCAGGGCGGGCACAGTTCGGTTTCTCAGACCAGTGGAGTGCTGCAGGGCAGCCGCTTCGGATTTCGCGGCTCCGAAGATCTCGGCGGCGGCTACAAGACGATATTCGTACTGGAAAATGGTTTCAATGTGAACAATGGCTCGCTGGGACAAGGCGGCCTTCTGTTCGGACGTCAGGCCTATGTCGGTCTGTCTACTCCGGGTGGCACGGTGAGTTTCGGACGTCAGTACGACTTCCTGATCAACCTGTTTCCTATGACCAATATCACCGAGGGGGGCGTTTATTCGTTTCACCTCGGCGACTACGACCGCCTGGGCGGCGAACGCCTCAACAATGCGGTCAGCTATCAAACGCCGGTCTTCAACGGCCTTCAGGCCGGTGCCATGTATTCGTTGGGTGGCGTTCCGGGCTCGCTGGCAACGAATAGCGCGTTCAGCGGCGGAATCTGGTACAGCGGCTCGGCAATCAATTTTGCCGCGGCTTACACATCGATCAATAACACGTCTGTGTCGCCGACCGCCGGTCTCGGCGTTTCCTCGCTCCTCGGCTCGCCGGCGGGCACTGCGACGATCAGCCTCGACCGGCTAGACATTGCCGGAGTTGGGGCAAGCTACGCGTTTCAGTCGGCCATCCTGCATGCTGTCTATACGCGAACCGATTTTCGGCGTGGTGGAGCGTCAGCGGTCCTGAACGCTTACGAAGCAGGCGCCACCTGGTACGTCACGCCGACGATTGCATTACTGCTTGGCGGGAACTACTACAAACTGGGCGCCGTGCACTGGGTAGAACCGATCGCCGTCGTGGACAAGTTTCTGTCGAAGCGCACAGACCTGTATGCTCAGGTTAACTACCTGCACGCATCCGGTTCCGGCGTGAAAGCGGTGCTCGTTTCAAACGCTCCTTCCAGTGGCGATGCCCAGCTAGGCGTGACTCTGGGTATCCGTCACAAGTTTTAGCCGGTCAATCGTGAACCACGCAAGATTAATATGAAGTGATCGCTTATCGTCCGTGGACCTGGCCGCTTGCGCGCCAGGTTCCGAAAGCGGATTTGATGGCCAGAAGCTCGACAACCCAGATCTGGCGCCATCTCTATACTGGCCAATCTTGGCGGCATTCCAGGAATGCTAGACTAGCTCGGATAAATGCGTGATGTCTTGTTTAATATCCGCCAGGGACAGTCGAATGCACCCCATCATCGAGTCCGTCTCGGAGGCATGGAAAATCGCTCCACTTTCGGTGCTCCCCGTCGAACATGACGTGGCAGGCGCGCGTTGGCTCTGCGCTGCGAGTAAACACCGGACACCTTTTACGTCACCGCCTCTGGAAGAGATTCACGTGGTATCGCTAGTCCTGCGTGCCTTCAATGTGCAATGCTGGGTAGATGGAGAAATGTTTTACAGAGGGAGGGTGCCGGCCAACCGGCTGCGCGTCGTTCCCGCAGGCAATTCGCCGTCGTGGGTCGCCGATAGCATCGTGGAGATGTTCCATGTCTATATCCCCGACGCGGCGCTCCGACGTAGACTCAGCGTGCTGGGATATCGCGGCGACGTGGCGTCGTCATTGCTGCGAGCGACGAATTACGTTTCCGATCCGTTACTGCAGAACCTGATGCAGCGACTGGCCGTCACCGTGCGCGCCAAAGGACGGCTGCAGGAGCAGTACCTCAATACGCTAAGCGACGCGCTGCTTCTCCATCTGCTCAGCTATTACAACGGGCACCAGCCAGGTTTTTCGGAGTCGCGCGACCCGCGGCAGCTAGCCATCGAGGCCGCTATTGATGAGATCGCGAACAGCCTCGGCACCCATACCGACATCGGGACGCTTGCCAGCAACGCCGGAGTCAGCGTTTCGCAGTTCACGCGAAATTTCCGGCAAACGACGGGCCTCACCCCGCATCAATATCGGCTTCGCTTGCGGATCGAGGCCGCGAAGGAAAAGCTGAAGGGTGGGATGGAAAGCCTCGCGACAATTGCCGACGAATTGGGATTTGCGGACCAGGCTCATTTCACCCGGGCGTTCAGGCAGTTTGCGGGCATGACGCCCGGAGAATTTTCGACGGCATTCAGGCGTTCAGTCATGTCAAAGTGAACGGTCCCATCCGGCTCGGGTTTCGAATATTCAATTAGTCAAAGGGACTGCGGAGTTCCTGATTAACTCTCAGTCCAGATGAACCGGTTCCGCCTCGCGCTGCTTCGCTTTGCAACGCGACGAAAATCTTCAAAGCGCGTCTTTTCTTCAATCCACCGATTATTGCCCCCCTTAGATTGGCGTCCAGAACGCGAGGACTCTAGCCGCCGTCGCGAAAGACAAGGGGATGATATATGGGTAACAGGTCGGCAGGGTGCGAAACCGGATTAGCGGCGACACAGCACGCGAGCGGGAAATATGCCGGGACGAATACACCGCGCGAGATCGTGGCGGCAGCGCTTGGAAACGCGCTCGAATGGTTCGATTTCATCACCTACGGGTATTTTGCAACGGTCATTGCCAAACTTTTTTTCCCGGCGGCAGGCCTGACCGGTGCCCTGCTGCTCGCCACTGCCACATTTGGCGTCGGTTTCGTCGTCCGTCCGCTGGGTAGCCTGATTCTCGGACTTTATGGCGACAGGGTCGGACGCAAGAATGCACTGACGTTGACGATCTGGCTCATGACGGTGGGCACGGCCCTCATCGCCATTGCGCCGCCGTATCAACAGGCAGGATGGGTCGGCGCTGCGCTGCTGGTGCTGGCTCGATTGATCCAGGGCTTCGCCGCTTCCGGTGAGTATGGGAGCGCAGTGGCCTTCCTCGCTGAAAAAGCTCCCGCGACGCGCCGGAACTTCTATGTGAGCCTTCAGATGTCCACCACGATGCTCGCCATCGTCGCGGGCGGTGCGGTGGGAACATCGCTTACGTATGCGCTGGATCAAGCTCAGCTCGAAAGCTGGGGTTGGCGCGTGCCGTTCGTTATCGGCCTACTGATTGGTCCAGTCGGGTTTTACGTGCGCAAGCATGTGACCGAGCCGGACCTGCTCACGGACGCCGAGCGGTTGTCGACCAAGGCGGTTATCGCGCAGCTGTTCGCCGCGCAACTGCGGACTACGCTCACGGCGATCGGCGTCACGATCGTGGGCACGGTGGCGTTTTATCTGAACCTGATCTATATGCCGACGTTCGCCGTCCGTCAGCTTGGCTTGCCGCTTTCCGCGCCATTCATGAGCACAGCGGTCGCAGGCCTCGTAATGGCGGTTTGCGCGCCGGCGGCCGGCCTACTCGCCGACCTCAAGTTCCGGCCCGTCATCCTGTTTTCTGTCGCCACAGCGGCGATTGCGCTGCTGACCTACCCGTTCTATGCGTGGCTGATCCGTTATCCGACGCTCACCAATCTGCTGCTCATGCAGGCGGCCCTCGCGATTCCTATGGGAACCATCAGCGGTCTGGTCCCGGCCGTCGTTTCGCGACTATTTCCGCCGGAGGTACGTTCGACGGGACTATCCATCTCATACAACATTCCGACGACGGTTTTCGGTGGCTTTTCGCCGCTAATTGTCACTTATCTGATCGGCACGACGGCCAATAAGGCCGCTCCCGCGTTCTACATCGTCGCTGCAGCCGTCCTGAGTCTGTTGGCCGCGATGATGCTACCGCGCGCGCGCTGATCGGCGGGCACTCCCTAATCTGCTACCAAAGGTATTCGAATGGCACTCTTGACCCGGAATGTCCACGTACAGCGTCTCAAGGATATGCAGGCGCTGATGAAAGAGCACCGGCTCGACGCACTCATATTCATGCGCGCGGACATGATCCAGTACGCGACCAACTTCGCGGTGGATGTCGAGACCTGGGAGCGTCCGATCGCGCTGATCGTGACGGCCGATGGCGCAATGTCGCTCCTGCTCAACGAACTGTCGATCGGCGGGATACGGATCTTCAGCGCGCAGAACAAACTCTGGGTCGACGAGTCGCACATTCACTACTATGCCGAGCATCCCCGTGTCGTCGCGCGTCTGCCGCTAATTACTGAATGGAGCGACACCTTCGCTGCCATGGTGGTCAAGGCCGGGCTGCGCTTTGGCCGTATCGGTTGCGACGCATCTCATCCGCTTCTGACCACTGCGATGCAGCAGGTCCCCGGGGCATCTCTGCAGGTAATGTTCCCTGCCATTGCCTCCCTGCGCTGGCAAAAGCATCCGGAAGAGATTGCGAATATGCGCGCGGTCGCGGCGCTTGCCGACTGGGTGCAGGAAAGATATATCGAGAACATCCGGCCCGGTCGCCTCGTGCAGGAGCTGGACGCCAGCATGGCGGCCCTGTTTTACGAAGAGGGCGCGCGCCGCTTCCCCGGTGAGGACCTGCTGGTCAAGGTGTTTCTCAGCCTGAGCGGGCCGGCCAGTGCGGCACCACACGGAGACGGCGCGCAAGGCGGCGCGCGTTTCGAGTCCGGACACGGCGTCGTCAATGCCGTGATTCCGAGCCTCAACGGTAGTGTGATCGAAAACGAGCGGACGTACTTCTGCGGCCAGCCGACCAGCGACCAGATCCGCTTCTACGAGGCCGCCTTGAGCGCGACAAATGCGGCAGCGGAGCAGGCGGTTGCCGGACGTCCCCTGTCGGGTATCGATTCGGCGGCGCAGGAAGTATTCGAGCGGGCCGGCCTGGCGCAGCACGTCAGACACCGCACCGGGCATGGGATGGGCATTCTGCATCACGAATTCCCCGCCGACATGGCGTTCAATCATCGCCCGCTGCGAGAGCGGGAAGTCTTTTCGGTCGAGCCGGCTTTGTATGTCGACAACCTCGGCGGATTCCGGATCGACAATACCGTTGTGGTTACCGATGCAAAGCCCGAAGTCCTGACGCATTCGCCCACGCGCCTCTCCGAAGTCATTCTCGGTTAGGCATTTCGGTAAGCGGGATGCTGCGCGCGGGGTTTCTAGCAAGCTGTTGAAATAGCTCCCGCCGCCGTCATCGGAGCGGGAGCGGTAAACGTTGAGACAAGGGAACGGACAACACTGAGCTCGAGCACGATGTCATCGTAGGTTTGTTCAACGAGACGGTCGAGGCTGCACACACGCGTGGCTACCTGTCGGGCGAGCATTTCAGCGTGGACGGCACGCTGATTCAGGCGTGGGCCGGGCACAAGAGCTTTGTACGCAAGAACAAGTCGAATGACGATACGCCCGATGGCGGTACGCGTGAGCGCGAGAACTGGCACGGCGAGAAGCGTAGTAACGAGACGCACGAATCGAGTACGGACAGCCAGGCAAAGCTGTTTCGCAAGAGCCGTCGCACCGGTGCGCTGCTCTGCTATATCGGGCACCTGCTCACCGACAACCGGCACGGCCTGGTGGTGAACGCGCAGGTAACGCAGGCCAGCGGTACAGCCGAACGCGACGCTGCGGCAGCAATGCTCGCGCACGCCGCGCAACTTGCTGGCGTCCCGATTACGGTTGGAGTTGTTCCTGCTCACTCAGGCGGCCTACAACCTCACACGTATGCGTACGCTCGCGGGCAAAGCGGCGTAGAAGCGCAAATCGGCGAGGAAAATGGCATTCGTTCCACCTGAACCAAGGGCGCTCGGCATCAAATCGACACGGACCAAACCGACGCGGTATCTCTTCGGAAAGACCTACCGGGCATCGGCGAGGTGTATTTCAACAGCCTGCTAGTGGACATGTCTGCCGTCGCGCCAAATCTTTCCCCGGACTTTCGACCTGAAAAAAACTTCGTTCCCTTGCGCGACGCGCACCGATAGAGTGCGGCCAATGCGACCGAGCAGCCAACGCTCGACAGCGCAACAAACAAAAGGAATTCCGGCAATGAAGATGAAAATCAGGGGCGCAGTGCTTCCCGCACTGTTGACGGCACTCCTCGCCGTGGCATCGAACGCGGCTCATGCCGATCGACTGGACGATATCAAGAAGGCAGGCGTGCTGCGGGTCGCCGCATTCGACAGCAATCCGCCGTTCGGTTTCGTCGATTCGACGGACAACCAGATCGTTGGTCTCGACGTCGATTACGCGCGCGCCGTGGCGAAAAGCCTTGGCGTAAAGCTTGAGGTGCAGCCGACCAACCCCGCGAACCGCATCGCGTTCCTCAAGTCGGGTAAGGTCGACCTCGTGTTCGCCAACTTCACGATCACGGACGAGCGCAAGAAGGAAGTCGATTTCAGCACGCCTTATTTCGCTTCGGGCACGCAATTTATCGCGAAGAAGGGCACGCTCAAATCGCCCGATCAACTCGCGAACCTGCGCATCGGCGCCGACAAGGGCACGACCAACGAACAGCAGGTGCGCGCGAAGTATCCGAACGCGACCATCGTGGCCTATGACGACACGCCTTTTGCGTTCGCCGCGCTTCGCACGGGCAACGTGCAGGCCATCACGCAGGATGGTCCGAAGCTCGTCGCGCTGCTCGCGCGCGTGCCGGATAAGGCGAACTACGAGATTCCGGCGTTCACCATCTCGAACGACTATGAAGGCGTCGGCGTGCCGAAGGGCGAAACGCGTCTGCTTGACGTCGTCAACACGACGCTTACACATCTCGAAGCCGACGGCCAGGCCGCCCAGATCTACGACAAGTGGTTCGGCCCGAAGAGCGCCGCGCCGCTGCCGCGCCTCTTCAAGATCGGCGATCCGCAAAAGAGCAGCTGATCCGCAGCGCTGTCATCCGGTCCCGGGCCTCTCTCCATAGAGGCCCGGGCGTTGTGCTTTCTGCTTCCCTGATTCATGCATAGCTGGCTTGAACCCAAGTATTTCGCGTGGCTCGAACAGGGCCTCATCGTCACTTTGTGGCTTTCCCTCTGCGCGGGCCTATGCGCGACACTGCTCGGCTTTGTCCTTGCGATCGCGCGCGCCGCACAAAGCGCGGCGGTGGCGCGTGCCGCATCGCTGTATGTGTTCGTGTTCCGCAACTCGCCGCTGCTGGTGCAACTCCTGTTCTGGTATTTCGGCGCGGCGGCGTTGCTGCCGTCGGACTGGATGACCTGGCTTAACGCTGGGCATGCTCTCGCGTGGGGACCTGTGACGCTGCGCTGGCCGAGCTTCGAACTGCTCGCCGGCTGGTTGGGACTGACCTGCTATACGACGGCATTCATCGGCGAGGAATTTCGCGCCGGCATGCAAGGCGTGAGCGAGGCTCAGGCAAACGCCGCCGCGGCGCTGGGGATGCGTCGCTGGACCGCGCTGCGCTACGTGATCCTGCCGCAGGCGCTGCGCATCGCGACGCCGCCGCTCGCGGGCCAGTACATGAATCTGGTGAAAAATTCGTCGCTCACCATGGCGATTGGCGTCGCGGAACTCTCGTACATGTCGCGCCAGGTGGATACCGAAACGTTCAAGACGTTTCAGGCCTTCGGTATCGCGACCGTGTTTTACGTCCTGACGATTGCGGTCATCGAAGTGGCGCTCGTCGTCTGGCAGCGCACGGGCACCCGCGCACTGCCGCGAGGTCGCGCATGAATGCCTTTGACTCGCTCTCGACGCTGCGCTACCTGCTGCTGGGCTCGTTTCCCGTTGGGCCGCTCGGCGGCGTCGCGCTCACGCTCGTGCTTTCGGTTACATCGGCCGTGCTCGCGGCGGTGATCGGTCTCGCGGGCGGCGTGGCGCTTGCCATGACGCGCGGCATCGCACATCTGGCGCTCACGGCGGTCGTGGCGTTCTTCCGCGCCATTCCCGTGCTGATGTTGATCTTCTGGACTTTCTTTCTTATGCCGATCCTGCTGCACGTCGACGTGCCCGGTCTTGCGACCGTCGTGTGCGCGCTCGCGCTGATCGGCGGCGCCTACCTTTCGCATTCGGTGTACGCAGGCATCGCATCGATCGGTACAGGGCAGCGTGATGCCGCACTGTCGCTGGGTCTCACGAGATGGCAGGCGCTCAGGGAGGTGGTCCTGCCGCAAGCCGTGCGCGTCATGATGCCGTCGTTCGTCAACCAGTGGGTGTCGCTCATCAAGGACACATCGCTTGCCTACATCGTCGGGGTGCCGGAATTTACCTTCCTCGCGAATCAGCTCAATAACCGGCTCATGGTCTATCCCGCGCAGATATTCCTGTTTGTCGGCTTCGTTTATTTGCTCCTGTGCGGCGCGCTTCAGTGGCTCGCAAATCGGGTTTTGAGGCGGCAAGGGTCTTAGAGAATGAAAGGGACTTCCCCGTCCCGAGGCTGCGGCGGAAGCCGCGAGTCGGCATCGACGTGCCATGATGAAGTTTCGAACGTTCATCAACAC
>NZ_PQGA01000028.1 GCF_002917095.1 Paraburkholderia eburnea | reverse complement strand
CTCACGAGCGCGAAGATCATCGTCTCGGGCGGCCGCGGTCTGGGCAGTGGCGAGAACTACACGCAAGTGCTCGAACCGCTCGCCGACAAGCTCAACGCGGCACTGGGCGCCTCGCGCGCAGCGGTGGACGCGGGCTACGTGCCGAACGACTACCAGGTGGGCCAAACCGGCAAGATCGTCGCGCCGCAACTGTACGTCGCGGTCGGCATCTCCGGCGCGATCCAGCATCTGGCCGGGATGAAGGACTCGAAGGTGATCGTCGCGATCAACAAGGACGAAGAAGCGCCGATCTTCAGCGTGGCCGATTACGGCCTCGTCGGCGATCTGTTCACGGTTGTGCCGGAACTCGTCAAAGAGCTTGGCTAAACCGCGAACGACGCGTGAATGACGCAAGGCAGACGTTTGTCACCCGATGACGTCTGACACGAAAAAGGGGCGCATCTAGCGCCCCTTTTTCTTTATCGGAGACAGGCAGGACCGGCATGTACGACGCGCCGAAGCTCCACGGCGCGAAGGAGCCGTTCTGATTGCTGCGCGGTAAACGCAAAACGGCGGCCCGTTCAAATGGGCCGCCGTTTTTATTCAACCGCAAGCAGCGCGTTTTACGCGTAAGCCGGACGATGTTCGCCCTTGAGCTCGCCGAGATAGCGATAGACCGAGAGATCGTCGGCCTTGATCGCGGGCTTCTTGCCCGAAATCAGGTCGGCGAGCAACTGGCCCGAGCCGCACGACATGGTCCAGCCCAGCGTGCCGTGGCCCGTGTTCAGGAACAGGTTCGAGAACGGCGTGCGGCCCACGACCGGCGTGCCGTCCGGCGTCATCGGGCGCAGGCCGGTCCAGAAGGTGGCCTTCGTCGTATCGCCGCCGCCCGGGAACAGGTCGTTCACGCACATTTCCAGCGTCTCGCGGCGTGCCTGCTTGAGCGTTTTGTCGAAGCCCACGATTTCGGCCATGCCGCCCACGCGGATGCGGTCGTCGAAACGCGTGATGGCGATCTTGTAGGTCTCGTCGAGCACGGTCGAAACCGGCGCGGCGCCCGTGTTGACGATCGGCGCGGTGATCGAATAGCCCTTGAGCGGATAGACCGGAATCTTCACGAGGCCCGCGAGCATCTTCGTCGAGAACGAACCGAGCGCGACCACGTAGGAATCCGCGCGCACGACTTCGGCGCCGCACTGCACGCCCGCGATGCGCTCGCCCTGCACGACGAGGCCGTCGATCGGCGTGTTGTAGCGGAACTTGACGCCCAACTCGGCCGCCATGGCGGCCAGGCGCGTGGTGAAAAGCTGGCAGTCGCCGGTTTCGTCGCCCGGCAGACGCAGGCCGCCCGTGAGCTTGTGCGAGACGGCGGCGAGCGCCGGTTCGGCGCGGTGCAGCTCGGCGGCGCTCAGCAGTTCGTACGGAACGTTGGCGTCCTTGAGGACCGCGATGTCCTTCTGCGCGCCGTCGAATTGCTGCTGGGTGCGGAACACCTGGAGCGTGCCGCCGGTGCGGCCTTCGTACTGGATGCCGGTGTCGGCGCGCAGCGCCTGGAGGCAGTCGCGGCTGTATTCGGCCAGACGCACCATGCGGCCCTTGTTGAGCGCGTAGCGTTCGGTCGTGCAGTTCTGCAGCATTTGCCACATCCACTGCAACTGGAACTTCGTGCCGTCGAGGCGGATGGCGAGCGGCGCGTGCTTTTCGAACATCCACTTGATGGCCTTGAGCGGGACACCCGGCGCGGCCCACGGCGCGGCATAACCCGGCGAGATCTGGCCGGCGTTCGCAAAGCTGGTTTCCAGGGCGGGGCCGGCCTCGCGGTCGATCACCGTCACTTCATGGCCCGCGCGGGCAAGATACCAGGCGCTGGCCACCCCGACCACACCACTGCCCAACACGACGACTCGCATAGCTGCTCCACCAGTTAGATTTGTTTGGGGCTACGCCGCTTTGCCGCGTCGGACACGCCTGTGTGAGGCGTGTACAGCGCACAAGGCATGAAAAATCGGATGTAGCCAGTGATATCGACTATGCTATTGTTCTCCGTCTAGATTTTGTTATTGTATTTTTCAGATTTTCAGGAAAAAGACATGAGAACGCAACGTCAGCCGGTCCGTGCGCTCGACCGGCTCGATCACCGCATCCTGAAGCTGCTCCAGGAGGACGGCCGCATGGCCATGAAGGACCTCGCGGAGCAGGTGGGACTGTCGGTCACGCCCTGTATCGAACGCGTCAAGCGCATGGAGCGCGACGGCGTCATCACGGGCTACTACGCGCGCGTGAATCCCAACGTGCTGGGGGCGGCGCTGCTGGTGTTCGTCGAAATCACGCTCGACCACAAGAGCGGCAACATGTTCGACCAGTTTCGCCGCGAGGTGCAGAAGATCCCCGAGGTGCTCGAATGCCATCTGGTCTCGGGCGATTTCGACTATCTGATCAAGGCGCGCATTGGCGAGATGGCCGACTATCGCAAGCTGCTCGGCGACATCCTGCTGCAACTGCCGGGCGCGGTGCAGTCCAAGAGCTATGTCGTGATGGAAGAGATCAAGGAGTCGCTGACGATCGCCGTGGGCGAGTAGGGGCTAGCGGGTGGAAAGTCTACGCCCCCGTTTTTCGTGCTCGACAAAGCGTCTCGATACTGTATATTTGTACAGTATCGAGACGCTTTTTTTGCATTGAGCCGTGAACGACCAGCCCTCCAGGCGCGCGACCGAAACTGATCGCGAGCCCGACATCGACACGTGGCATCCCGTTGCCCCGCCTGCGCCGCGCAAGGGGCGCGGCGCGGTCACGAATATGCAGGGCCGCTACGAAGTCGATCAGCGCGAAGCCTTCGACGACGGCTGGCAGCAGGCGCAGCCCGAAGAAGGCGAGGCGCATGAAGATCCTCTGGCCGACGTCCTGCGCACCCAGGTTTTCGAGGAGCGCGCGAAAAGCATTCTCACGCGCAACCAGTCGCCCGATATTCCGTTCAGCGTTTCGCTCAATCCGTATCGCGGCTGCGAGCACGGCTGTATTTACTGTTTTGCGCGGCCTACGCACAGCTATCTAGGGCTGTCGCCGGGGCTGGATTTCGAAAGCCGTCTCTACGCGAAGATCAACGCGCCCGAGCTACTGGCGCGCGAACTCTCGAAGCCGTCCTACGAGCCGGAGCCCATCGCGCTGGGCGTGAATACGGACGCCTGGCAGCCCATCGAGCGCGATCTGCGTCTCACGCGCCGCGTGATCGAGGTGCTGGCGCAGCGCCAGCATCCGTTCGCAGCGATCACCAAGTCGTCGCTGATCGAGCGCGACATCGATTTGCTCGCGCCGATGGCGCAGCGTCGGCAGTTCATGGCCGCGATCACCATCACCACGCTCGATGCCGATATCGCGCGCACGCTGGAGCCGCGCGCCGCCACGCCCGCACGCCGTCTGCGCACCATCCGCACGCTGGTCCAGGCGGGCATTCCCGTGGGCGTGAGCATCGCGCCCGTGATTCCCTTCGTGACCGAGCCGGACATGGAGCGCGTGCTGGAAGCCTGTGCCGAAGCCGGCGCGACGAGCGCGAGCTATATCGTGCTGCGGCTGCCGTGGGAGGTGTCGCCGCTGTTTCAGGGCTGGCTGGAGGCGCATTTCCCGCAGCGTGCGGCGCGCGTGATGAGTCGCGTGCGCGACATGCGCGGCGGCAAGGATTACGAGTCGGCGTTTTCGCAGCGCATGAAGGGCACGGGGCTGTGGGCCGACCTGCTCAAGCAGCGCTTTCATCAGGCCGTGAAGCGGCTCGGGCTCAACGAGCGGCGCCACGGCATTCTGGACATGTCGGAGTTCGTGCGCGAAAAGGTCGTGCGCGACAAGCCGCAGCTCGACCTGTTCTAGAACCGCTGCGCTTTATTGCGAAAGCGCCTTGGCCGCCTCGACCTGCGATTCGAAATACGTCTGGAACGACAGCGCGAGTCCCGTCATCAGCAGGAAAGCGCCGATCAGCAGCGAAAAAATCACCACGAAGATCACGGTCCAGCCCGAGCCGCTTACGCGCGTGCCCGCGAACGCGGCGTTGAACTGCGCATCCCACTTGTCGTCGGGGCGCAGGCCATAAACGATCGCGGCAAGAAACGCCGAGAGCACCGAGACCGCGCCGATCGCGGCGAGCACCCAGCCGGCAATCGAGGCGCGCTCGGTGGCCACGAGCAGCATCACGCCGGGAATGCCGAGCAGCGTGCCGGCGATGTGTGCCCAGCCCCACGGATCGCGCGGGCCATACAGATAGAAGCGATGAGCGCCGAGGCTGCCCAGAAGAAAGGCGAGGGCGGCGGCGAGCGTCTTGTTGCGAAAGCGTGCGGGATTTTTGTGGTTGGACATGGGCTGGCGGGGTTGGCGGACGGGCGGGCAGGCAGGGGGCAGTCCAGGCCCGCGGGCCATTGTACGTGCCGCGCCCGCGCGTCAGCAGGTGCTGCGCCTTATGTCCGGAACAGCGCAGCGTCTACGGTTGAGCGTAAGTCACGCGATAGATCGCGCCCGCGTAGTCGTCGCTGATGAGCAGCGAGCCGTCCGGCAGCGGCAGCACGTCGGCGGGGCGGCCCCACTGGGTCTCGTCGGGATTGAGCCAGCCCTGGGCGAACACTTCCTGATGCGCGTTCGCGCCGTTGGCATCGGCCGTGACGCGCACGACGCGGTAGCCCACCTTGCGGCTGCGGTTCCACGAGCCATGCTCGGCAATGAAGAGGCTGTTGCGATACGCGGCCGGGAACATCGTGCCTGTATAGAAGCGCATGCCGAGCGACGCGACGTGCGCGCCCAGCTTCTCGACCGGCGGCGTGAAGCCGCTGCATGGATGATCGCGGCCGAACTCGGGGTCGCTCACATTGCCGCCGTGACAATAAGGAAAGCCGAAGTCCTCGCCCACGCGCGCGAGCCGGTTGAGCTTGTCGTCGGGGATATCGTCGCCGAGCATGTCGCGGCCGTTGTCCGTGAACCACAGTTCGTGCGTTTGCGGATGCCACGCGAAGCCCACCGTGTTGCGCACGCCGCGCGCGATGGTCTCGTAGTGTGAGCCGTCGGGGTCCATGCGGCCGATCATCGCAAAGTGGCTGCGCTGCGGGTCGCTCGCGGGCAGGCAGACGTTGCACGGCGCGCCCTGCGGCACGTAGAGCTTGCCGTCCGGGCCGAAGGCGATGAACTTCCAGCCGTGATGGCGCTCGTCGGGCAACTGGTCGGTGACGACGGCGGGTTTGGGCGGATCGTCCAGATGACTGTCGATCGCGTCGAGCCGCACGATCGACGAGACGGCGGATACATAGAGCGCGCCGTCGCGCCAGGCCACGCCGACCGGCATATTGAGGCCGCTGGCGACCACATGGCGCTTCACGAGCTTGCCGTCGCGCAGTTCGAGCGCGTAGACGCGGCCTTCCATGCTGCCGACATAAAGAATGCCCTTGGGCGAGAGCGTCATTTCGCGCGCGGCGCTCACGTCGTCGCTCAGCACTTCGATATGGAAACCGGGCGGCAGCTTGATGCGGTCGATGGGCGGTGCTGCGTGGGCGAGCGGGGCGGCGAAGAGGCCGGCGAGTGCCAGAGCCGCGCCGATGTCGCGTACAATCCGCCCCACGCCGCGCGCACCTGCTGCCGGCGATGCGTGAACACCACACGCCGGTTGATGGAGGGACGCATCGGCCGGGCGCGCGAAAAAGCGCCCGCAGCGCCGCCTGCAAATTGTCCCGAAGCTTGCCCTGGCCCGCGCCAGCAGCCGCTGCGCCGCCGCCAGGCGGGTGCGCCCGCCGTGCCTCACAGCCGATGTTCGATCGCCTTGCATCGTTGCCTTCCTTGCCGCTTTCCTGCGGCCTTTCTGGTTGAGCTGCGCGGTTTTCAGTTAAGTGTTTGTTATGCCATCGGTTTCGGGCTATAATCACATGTTTCAGTAGTCCCGAACCCCCGGTTTTCAAGGATTCTAGTATGGTTATCATCCGTCTGGCACGCGGCGGCTCGAAGAAGCGCCCGTTCTACAACATCGTCGCAACCGATTCGCGTAACCGTCGCGACGGCCGTTTCATCGAGCGCGTGGGCTTCTACAACCCGGTCGCTACCAAGGGTGAAACGCTGCGTATCGCTCAAGATCGCGTGACGTACTGGCAGGAAAACGGCGCGCAAATGTCGCCGGCTGTCGAGCGCCTCGTGAAGGAATCGCAAAAGGCTGCAGCAGCTCAACCGGCTGCTTAAGTCTTTGACGTGTTTTACCCCGTGCGCGCAGGCTGAGCTACATAAGCCGCGTGTGCGAGCTGACTGCGAGGTTTGTCCATGCCTGTAATCAGGGACGCGAAAGCGGACGCCAGGGCTACGGGCGAAGCGACGCCGCAGGACAGTGGCAAGGCTGGCGGGCGCCCGGCACGTTCCGCACCGACCTTCGGTGCGTTCGTGCCGTCCGCGCGTAAAGCGCCCGTGCGCGAAAGCGCGCCCAGTGCAGAGGCTGCGGCCGAAGGCCTGCGCGCCGAAACGCCGGCAAGCTGGCCGGCCGATCTGGTCGAAGTCGGTGCTGTGATCGAAGCCTATGGCCTCAAAGGCGGGCTGAAGATCGCGCCGCACGCGCAGGGCGGCAAAGCCTTGCTGGCGGCGAAGCGCTGGTGGCTCCTCAAGGGCCGCGAGCAGCCCGAGCGTCATTCCGCGGTACGCGTAAGCGCCAAGGTGCACGGCGATTCTGTCGTCGGGCAACTGGGTGGCATCGCCGACCGCGACACCGCGCTGCTGCTGCGCGGCGCCCGCGTCTACGTGAGCCGCGCCGATTTCCCGGCGCCGGAAGCCGACGAGTATTACTGGGTTGACCTGATCGGTCTCGATGTCGCCAACGAGGCGGGCGTCGAGCTGGGCAAGGTCGCCGACCTGATCGACAACGGTGCGCAGTCGGTGTTGCGCATCGAGTTCCCGGAAACGGGCAAGGACGGCAAGCCCACCACCGGCGAGCGGTTGATCCCGTTTGTCGGCGTGTTTGTGAAGACGGTGGACCTGGCGGCGAAACGCATTGTCGTCGACTGGGAAGCCGATTACTGAACCTGCTGTGCTGATTCGCTGAACGGAGAGAGCGATGCAGTTCGATGTCGTTACGCTCTTCCCCGAGATGTTCCGCTCGATCACCGATTGGGGCATCACCAGCCGGGCCGCCAAGCAGCAGCGTTACACGTTGCGTACGTGGAATCCGCGCGATTTCACGACCGACAATTACCGCACTATCGACGATCGTCCTTACGGCGGCGGCCCTGGCATGGTCATGCTGGCCAAGCCGCTGGAAGCGGCGATCGGCGCGGCGCAAGCCGCGCAGGCGGAGCAGGGCGTAGTCAAACCGCGTGTGCTGCTGATGTCGCCGCAAGGCAAGCCGCTCACGCACGAGCGCGCCGTGCAGTTCGCGCAGGAACCCGGTTTCGTGATCCTGTGCGGCCGCTACGAAGCGATCGACCAGCGTCTCGTTGACCGTTGCGTGGACGAGGAAGTCAGCCTCGGCGACTTCGTGCTCTCGGGTGGCGAATTGCCCGCGATGGCGCTGATGGATGCCGTAGTGCGGTTGCTGCCGGGCGTGCTGAACGACGCGCTCTCGGCGGTGCAGGACAGTTTCGTGGACGGTCTGCTCGACTGCCCGCATTACACGCGGCCGGAGGAATACGACGGCGTGCGGGTGCCCGATGTGCTGCTCGGCGGCCATCATGCGGAAATCGAGCTATGGCGTCGCCGCGAAGCGCTGCGCAACACGTGGCAAAAACGGCCCGATCTGATCGCTCGGGCCCGCAAGAACAAGATGTTGAGCCGTGCCGACGAGGCATGGCTTGCTAGTCTCGCGAAGAGCGCGAACGAAGCGTAAGGCTTCGGGCGTGCAGGGCGCGGGGCGCCCAAGGCGGCGCCGCTTCATGCGTGAACGGCGCCAGTTGTGAATCCATCCTCTATCGGGGCCGTAGTTGTCTGGAATTTCCAGCAACGGGTACGAACGCCGACAAGATGGCTTACGGAGTCAATCCATGAATCTGATTGCAAAACTCGAGCAGGAAGAGATCCAGCGCGTGCTGGGCGAGAAGACCATCCCCGAATTCGCTCCTGGCGATACGGTGATCGTCAACGTGAACGTGGTCGAAGGCACGCGTAAGCGTGTTCAGGCATACGAAGGCGTCGTGATCGCAAAGCGTAACCGCGGTCTGAACTCGGCGTTCATCGTTCGCAAGATCTCGTCGGGCGAAGGCGTCGAGCGTACGTTTCAGACGTACTCGCCGCTGCTGGCCAGCATCGTGGTGAAGCGCCGCGGCGACGTGCGTCGCGCGAAGCTCTACTACCTGCGCAACCTGTCGGGCAAGAAGGCTCGCATCAAGGAAAAGCTGGTGTCGAAAGACCGCGCAGCTGCTCCGGCTGCCGAGCAGGCGTAAAAGCTGTAAGAAAAAAGCACCCTCCGGGGTGCTTTTTTCTTTTTGGCCGCAAAATATTCAGATGTGCCCGAACTCCGAGTCAGCCGTTGATCCGTCCAGTATTTGAACCCGAAAGCCTGCCGGTCGAATCGACTGGCGCCGATCTGCCCAAGGTCGCCGACGGCCTCCTGACGCCCGACGGGCTGCGCGCGCGCTTCGAACAACGCCTGCCCTGGGACCCGGAGCCGCAGGAATCCCGCGTCACCGACATCCGCGACCCGCGCGAAGCC
This sequence comes from Paraburkholderia eburnea, assembly GCF_002917095.1. GTDB lineage: Bacteria > Pseudomonadota > Gammaproteobacteria > Burkholderiales > Burkholderiaceae > Paraburkholderia > Paraburkholderia eburnea. The sequence continues at coordinate 60,205 of NZ_PQGA01000028.1, read as the reverse complement.
GCCGTGCTGATTCCGCTGGCGATTCGCTCGTCGGGACTGTCCGTGCTGCTCACGCAGCGCGCCGACAACCTCAGCAACCATGCGGGCCAGGTGAGCTTTCCCGGCGGCAGCCGCGAACCGTCCGACCCTACGCCGATCGCCGCCGCCCTGCGCGAGGCGCACGAGGAAGTCGATCTCGATCCGGCGCGCGTCGAAGTGCTGGGCGCATTGCCCGACTATCTGACCGGCACGGGCTTTCGCGTAACGCCCGTGGTGGGCCTCGTCCACGAGCCCTTTTCACTGGCGGCCGATTCGCTCGAAGTGGCGAGCATCTTCGAAGTGCCGCTCAGCTTTCTGATGAACCCCGCGAACCATGAGATCCGCGTGTTCCGCTGGGAAGGCGGCGAGCGCCGTTTTTTCGCCATGCCGTATCCGCAGCAGGGCATGCAGGCCGGGGCCGTCGGCACCTCGCATTTCATCTGGGGCGCGACCGCCGGGATGCTGCGCAACTTCTATCGCTTCCTGCTGGCCTGAGCCGTTCCCTCCTGCCGATTCGCGATGGCTGTTGTGTCTTTGCCGCCAGACGCTCAGGTACATCTGGCCCTGTGATATCGTTGCAACAATTTTCCGAAAGCCCCTGAAACCTCTTTTGCAACCCGACTTGCACGGCGCGTCGCATGACCTTCTTCTCCGTATTGCTGGCTCTCGTCATCGAACAGGTGCGGGCGCTTTCGCCGAATAATCCGGTGATGGCGCTGGTGCGCCTCAATGCGGAATGGGCCGCGCACGGCTTCGACGCGGGCAAGCAGAAACATGGCCTGATCGCCTGGCTCGTGGTCGTGCTGCCCTGGACGGCGGCCACGGCGCTGGTGTACTACGTGCTCTATCACATCAGCTTCGTGCTGGCGTTCCTCTGGAACGTGGTGGTGGTGTACTTCACGCTGGGTTTTCGCCAGTTCAGCCACTATTTCACCGATATTCACCTCGCGCTGAACAACGACGACGTGCCGCGCGCCCGTGAAATCCTCACGGAATGGACTGGCATCGACGCCGTGGACATGCCCGTGAGCGAGATCGTGCGCCACACGCTCATTCATGCCGTGGTGGCCTCGCATCGCCATGTGTTCGGCGTGTTCTTCTGGTTTCTGGTGCCGATCGGGCCGGCGGGCGCGGTGCTGTATCGCCTCTCCGAATACCTCGCGCGCGAGTGGGCGCGTCCCGCCGAAGACCGCACCGAGGCCTTCTCGAACTTCGCGCAGCACGTGTTCTTCGTGATCGACTGGATTCCGGCGCGGCTCACGTCGCTGGGTTTCGCCATCGTCGGCAATTTCGAGGATGCGATCTACGCCTGGCGCAACCACGCGAACCAGTGGCCCGATACCAACGAGGGCGTGCTGCTCGCCGCCGGCAGCGGTGCGCTGGGTGCGCGTCTGTCAGGACCGCTCGCCGAACAGTCGAGCGTCGATGCGCTCGCACAGCCGGGCGACGGCGGCCCTTACACGGTGGGCGACGACTGCACGCCGCGCGCGCTGCAATCGGCGGTAGGTCTCGTCTGGCGCGCCGTGATCCTGTGGATGATCCTGCTGCTGATGCTGACGATCGCGGTGTGGGTCTGAGCATCCGCTAACTGGCATCGGCATGGGAAAACGGCCCGCTTCAAGCGGGCCGTTTGCATTTAAGGGGTGTTTCATTCGTCGCGCGGATCGCGCTCGCGGCCGCATTGCCAGCATACGGTGAACTGCGGCTCCAGCGTCTCGCCGCACTGCGGGCAGCGCCACGAAGGCGTGCCGGGCTTGGGGCCTTGCGTCGCGTCGGCGATCAGCCTGCGCGCGAGCGACTCGTCGCGATCGTCGACGAGCCAGATTTCCGGCGCGCATTGCTCGGCGGGAATTTCGCCCATCGCGCCGCTCAGATAGCGGTTGTGCAACTCGCAGGGCACGCCCGCCGTGGCCAGGATGTTCATCCAGTGCTGGGCGATGACCACATTGGGCGCACGCACGAGCTTGAGCATGGGCGGTCGCGAAGGGCGCGCGCGTTAGCGCACGACCTGGCTGATTTCGTGCACGAGCTGCGCGTAGAGCGCGTGACGCTCGGGCGCGATGCGGCCGTCTTCGACCGCTTCGAGCACCGCGCAGCCCGGCTCGTGCAAATGATGGCAGTTGTAGAAGCGGCAATGCGCGAGCAGCGGCCGGAATTCGGGGAACGCGCGTTCGAGCGTGCCTTCGGTGAGGTGATAGAGACCGAACTCCTGGAAGCCCGGTGAATCGATCAGCGCGCCGCCTTGACTCCCTTCGTCGTCCGTTTTCGGCAGCTTGTAGAGCCGCGTGAACGTCGTCGTATGGCGGCCGCTGTTGAGCGCCGTGGAGATCTCGCGCGTGGCGGCTTCGGCGTCGGGGATCAGCAGATTCACGAGCGTCGATTTGCCCATGCCCGATTGCCCGAGCAGGATCGTCTGATGGCCGTAGAGATGTGCGCAGAGGATCGCGTGCGCCTCTTCGGGATGCTTCTTCTCCGACACTTCCAGCACCGTATACCCCAGCGCCCGATAGCGTTCCAGCCGCTGGCGCGCGAGCGGCAGCGCGGCTTCCAGGTCGATCTTGTTGAGCAGGATGATCGGCTTCAGACCGTTGGCTTCGGCGGCGACGAGCGCGCGCCCGAGCAGGTCCTCGCTGAAGTGCGGCTCGGTGGCGAGCACGATCAGCAACTGGTCGAGATTCGCCGCGAAGAGCTTCGACTTGAACTGGTCGGAGCGATAGAGCAGGTTGCGCCGCTCGCCGATCGCGACGATCACGCCCTGGTCGGCCGATGTCGATTGATAGTCGACGCGGTCGCCCACGGCGACCTCGCTCTTCTTGCCGCGCGGGAAGCACTGGAGCGGCGCGCCGCCGTCGTCCGGCGCGACCAGGTAGTGACGGCCATGCGCGGCGATCACGACGCCGTGCAGCGTCGTCGTCGCGTCAGAGCGCGATTGTGCAGCCCCGCCGGCGGCTTTCGATGCGCGCCGGTTCATGCGTGCGCGAGCAGTTTGTCGATCCGCTGCGAAGCCGGCGGATGCGAGTAGTAGAACGCGGTGTAAAGCGGGTCCGGCGTGAGCGTCGACGCATTGTCTTCGTACAGCTTCACGAGCGCGTTGACGAGCTGTTGCGCGTCGGTCTGCGTGGCCGCGAAGGCATCGGCCTCGAACTCGTGCTTGCGCGAGCTGAGGCTGTTGAACGGCGTGACGAAGAACAGGAACACCGGCACGGCGAGGAAGAACAGCACGAGCGCGAGGCCTTCGTTGCCGCCGAGCAGCGACGGCCGCACGCCCAGCCCCTCGTAGAACCACACGCGCTGCGTGAGCCAGCCGAGCAGCCCGAGCAGCACGAGGCTGATCACGAAGGTGACGACCATGCGCTTGATGACGTGGCGGCGCTTGAAGTGACCGAGTTCGTGGGCGAGCACGGCTTCGATCTCGCTGCCCGAGAGGCGCGCGAGCAGCGTGTCGAAGAACACAATGCGCTTGGCCGCGCCGAAGCCCGTGAAATAGGCGTTGCCGTGCGCCGAGCGGCGGCTGCCGTCCATCACGAACAGGCCCTTGGCCGCGAAGCCGCAGCGCTGCATCAGCGCCTCGATGCGCGAGCGCAGCGCTTCGTCCTTGAGCGGCTCGAACTTGTTGAAGAGCGGCGCGATGAAAGTGGGGTAGAGCACCAGCACGAGCATCTGGAAGCCGACCCAGACCACCCACGTCCACAGCCACCACAGGCCGCCGGCCTGCTTCATGAGCCACAGCACGACGAACAGCAGCGGAATGCCGAACGCCGCGCCGATCACGAGCCCCTTGAGCCGGTCCATGAAGAAGATGCGCTTCGTCATGCGATTGAAGCCGAAACGCTCCTCGACCACGAACTGGCGGTAGTAATCGAGCGGCAATTCGATGATGCCGCTCACCGCGAGCACCGCGCCGATCAGCGCGATCTGGCCGACGTAGCCGCGCCCGAGCAGGTCGGAGATGCCCAGATCGAGCGCCTGCACGCCGCCGAGCAGCGTCAGCGCGATCAGCACGACGGCCGACAGCACGATCTCGACCATGCCCAGACGCGTGCGCGCGACGGTGTAATCGGCGGCGCGCTGGTGCGCGGTGAGGGCAATCGTGGCCGCGAACTGGGCGGGCACCGCATCGCGGTGGGCCGCGACGAAGCGGGTCTGGCGCGAGGCCAGCCACAGTTTGGTCGCGACCATCGCCAGCACGGCGACCATGAAAAGCGCGCTGAAGCTCAGCGCGGGGGACATCAGGGGGGGCATATCAGGCATCCGGGAGGTCCGTGGTATCTATGCGACAATTATATGTTCTTGGCGGCCCGCTCATGGCATCCCGGCGAACAGCCTACGCGGCGCAGGATCGCAAACGCGCGCCGCCTTCTTACCGTTTCAGGCGACATTCATGACAGACATCACTTCTGCCGACCCGGCGGGCCAGGCGACTCCGGCAATGGAGCGCACCGACATGAACCTGATCTGGCTCGACATGGAGATGACGGGTCTCGACCCCGATAACGATCGCATCATCGAGATCGCCGTGGTGGTGACCAACTCGACGCTCGACAAGCTCGTCGAAGGGCCGGTGCTGGCGATCCACCAGCCGGAGTCGATCCTCGACCGCATGGACGAGTGGAACCGCAACACGCATGGCCGTTCGGGTCTGACCGAGCGTGTGCGCGCCTCCACTGTCACCGAAGAAAGCGCCACCGAGCAGATCATGGCCTTCCTGGCCCAATACGTACCGCCGGGCAAGTCGCCGATGTGCGGCAACTCGATTTGCCAGGATCGCCGCTTCATGGCGCGCTGGATGCCCACGCTCGAACGCTTCTTCCACTACCGCAATCTCGACGTGAGCACGCTCAAGGAACTGTGCCGCCGCTGGCAGCCCGCCATCTACAAGGGCTTCCAGAAGCGCGCGATGCACACGGCGCTGGCCGACATTCACGAGTCGATCGACGAGCTCAAGTACTACCGCGAGCATTTCCTGATTCCGTCGGCGCCGCTTGCCGGCTCGACGCAACCGGCCGCGGGCGGCGACGCGAAGTAAGGCGCGCGCAGCTTGCTGTGAAAAACGGCGCCTTGGGGCGCCGTTCTGCATTTTTGGCCTTGTGCACCCGCCTGGGTAACTTCAGGCGCGCGGCGGGCGCTGGGCGTTTTTCGGCCGGAACGCGGCCACGATGGCCGGATCGGTTTCGATATACGGACCGCCGATCAGGTCGATGCAGTACGGCACCGCCGCGAAAATGCCGGGCACCTTCGTCTTGCCGCTCTCGTCGCGCAGGCCTTCCAGCGTTTCCTTGATCGACTTCGGCTGGCCGGGCAGGTTGATGATGAGCGCCGCGTGGTCTTCGGTTTCGCGGATCACGGCGACCTGGCGCGAGAGAATCGCCGTCGGCACGAAATTCAGGCTGATCTGGCGCATCTGCTCGCCGAAACCGGGCATTTCCTTCGTGGCGACGGCCAGCGTCGCCTCGGGCGTGACGTCGCGACGCGCGGGGCCGGTGCCGCCCGTGGTCAGCACCAGATCGCAGCCCAGACCGTCGACGAGCGCCGTGAGCGTCGCCGAAATGGTGGCCGCGTCGTCGTGAATCAGGCGCGTTTCGGCGCGCCACGGCGATTTGAGCGTGGCGCCGAGCCATTCCATCAGCGACGGAATGCCCTTGTCCTCGTAGACGCCCGCGGTCGCGCGGTCACTGACCGACACGAGGCCGATCACGAGTTCGTCGCGCGGTTCGTGCGATCCGCTGCGCTCAGGCTTCGTCATCGTCGCGGTCCTCGCCGGCGTCGTGGTCCGCTTCATCGGCGTCCTCGTCGCCCTGGCGGCTCACGTCCTTGATCCACTGGAACAGCTCGCGGAAGTATTTGGGCGGCTTGGCCTGCTGTTGCTCGCGGCGTGCGTTGCGGATCAGCGTGCGGCCTTCCTGCGGGTCGGCGGCCGGATATTCGCGGATGAAGGCGGTGAGCGCCTCGTCGTCGGCCAGCAGCTTCTCGCGCGTGCGCTCGATCCAGTGCAGGCGCGCCGTGGCGGCCTTGTTCACGCCGCGATGCTCTTCCATCGCCTTGCGCAGCGCGGCGACTTCGGTTTCGGTCAGGCCGCGCATCATGCGGCCCACATACTGAAGCTGGCGGCGCTTGCCTTCGTGGTCGGTGATGCGGCGGGCCTGGTGGACCGCGTCCGCGAGGTCTTCCGTCATCGGCATGCGCTTGAGCGCGTCCTTGGGCAGCTCGACGAGCGCCACGCCCAGCTGCTGCAGGGCTTCCATCTCGCGCTTGAGCTGCGATTTGCTCGGGCGATCGTAACCGTTGTCGTCGACTTCGGCGACAGCGTCGTTCATGGGTTGAATGCGGGTTTTGCGTTTCATGACGCATATTGTAACGTGCGCACGCGAGCCGATCGGACTGGATGGGCGCAGCCGACGTTCTTGACGCGCTTGCGTCATGCGGCGCTGCGGCATGCTCGCCCTCGGTGCGCGCGCGCATACCTTGCTATGATCGCGAAACGCGTCTGACGTAAAGACGCACTATGCATGCCGCTATATCGGCAAATGCGAGCAAACGCGAGCATGCATCGCACGACACCTCCGACACACGACAAGCGGGCCGCACCGGCCCAAAACCGGACCGTAACGACAATGGCAGCAGACATCGAAGCCCGGCAGCGTTTTTTTCCGCATACCCAGGACGAACTGAAGGAGATCGCGTCGGACATCCTCCGCCACGCGAAGACGCTTGGCGCGAGCGACGCCGCGACCGAGATCTCGGAAGGCGACGGTCTTTCGGTGTCCGTGCGGCGCGGTGAAGTCGAAACCATCGAGCACAACCGCGACAAGATGGTCGGCGTGACCGTCTATATCGGCAACAAGCGCGGCAACGCGAGCACGTCGGACTTTTCCGCGCAGGCGCTCAAGGACACCGTGGCGGCGGCCTACAACATCGCGCGTTTCACCGCCGACGACGACTGCGCCGGCCTCGCCGAGCGTGAGCTGCTGGAAACCGCGCCGCGCGACCTCGATCTCTATCATCCGTGGGGCGTCACGGCCGACGAAGCCGTGGAAATCGCGCGCCGCGCCGAAGACGCCGCCTTCGCCACCGACCGCCGCGTGACCAACTCCGAAGGCGCGAGCGTCTCCGCGCAGCACTCGCAGTTCGTGCTGGTGACTTCGAGCGGCTTCATGCACGGCTATCCCTACTCGCGCCACTACATCGCCTGCGCGCCCATCGCGGGCAGCGGGCGCAGCATGCAGCGCGACGACTGGTACACCTCGCGGCGCAGCGCGGCCGAGCTGGCCTCGCCCGAAGCCGTGGGACGCTACGCCGCCGAGCGTGCGCTCTCGCGCCTGAACGCGCGCGGCCTCGACACGCGCAAGGTGCCGGTCCTGTTCGAAGCGCCGCTGGCGGCCGGGCTGCTCGGCGCGTTCGTGCAGGCCACGAGCGGCGGCGCGCTGTATCGCAAGACTTCGTTCCTCGTCGACAGCCTCGGCAAGCCGGTGTTCGCGCCGCACATCCAGATCGTCGAAGATCCGCACGTGCCGCGCGCGGCGGGCAGCGCGCCGTTCGACGAAGAAGGCGTGCGCACGCAACGTCGCGAAGTCGTCAAGGACGGCGTGGTGCAAGGCTATTTCCTCTCGTCGTATTCGGCGCGCAAGCTCGGCATGCAGACGACGGGCAACGCGGGCGGCTCGCACAACCTGCAACTGCAAAGCTCGCTCACGCGGCCCGAGGACGATTTCGAGGCCATGCTGAAGAAGCTGGGCACCGGTCTGCTGCTGACCGAGCTGATGGGGCAGGGCGTGAACTTCGTGACGGGCGATTATTCGCGCGGCGCGTCGGGCTTCTGGGTCGAAAACGGCAAGATCCAGTATCCGGTCGAGGAAATCACGGTGGCGTCCACGCTTCAGGAGATGTTCCACCACATCGTCGCCGTGGGCGCGGATACGCTCGCGCGCGGCACGCGTCAGACGGGCTCGGTGCTGATCGAGCGCATGACGGTGGCGGGGCAGTAAGCCGCGCGGGTGTTACACCGGCTGGAAATGCGAACGGCACGCTTTGGGCGTGCCGTTTTGCGTTGGGGGGGAAAGCGTCAAGCCGTTCCGATGAGCACTTCGGCGGGAATCTGCAGCCCCGCGTGCAAACGGCGAATCATCGCGAGACTCAACGCGCGTTTGCCGGCCAGAACTTCATAAACCCGGTTTGCGTTGCCGATATAAGGCTGCATGTCGGGCACCGAGAGCCCTTGCTGTTCCATGCGGAATTTGATCGCCTCAATCGGATCAGGGCTGGGAAGCGGAAAATGTTCTGCTTCATAGCGCTCCACCAGGATCGATAGAATCTCGAGTTCGTCACCTTCGGGTGTGCCAGGTTCCGGGTCGGCGTCGACGAGTTTCGACACGATCCCAAGCGCGGTCTCGTAGTCTTGCTCGGTGTGCAGCGGACGGATTTCCATTCCCTTACTCCAGTTCCACATTTGCCGCGTCGATTTTGTCGTACTCGGCATGCGTTCCAACGAATTTGATATAGACGACGCCAATCCGGTACGCGACCGCGACGATCAATCGAAAATCATTGCCTTTGATGTTGAACACCACGCGGTTCTTGCCGACGAAACTCGCAGACGCATAGTGCGCCTTGATGTCCTGTGGCGTCTGCCAGCTTGCCTGGCTGGCTTCCGCATACCACGCGAGTAGCGATTGTTCGGCCTGAGCGTGGTTTTTGATGAATTCCAGCAGGGGCTTCCTGGCAATGATTCGCATGGAGTGGATATTAGTCCCATTTTGGGACTAAGTAAACCTGGGACAAAAGGGCCGTCGAATGCGGCCTGACCGGGCAAGCTCGCGCCTCAATCCCGCCGCTCGTAGGTCACGAAGGCGAAATCGAAGTCATTCGGCGCGTTCGCGTGCAGCGTCTCGCGTGCGGTCTCGCGCCAGATCGTCGCGTCCGGCGCCGGGAAATGCGCGTCGCCTTCGAAATCGGCGGCGATTTCCGTGACGATCAGTTTCTGTGCGAGCGCGATGCCCTCGGCGTAAAGCTGCGCGCCGCCGATCAGGAAGGCTTCGGGCGCCTGGTCCTCGCCCGCGAGCGCGAGCGCCGCTTCCAGGCTGGTTACCGTATCGCAGCCGGGAAAGCGCTTGCCGGCGTCGCGCGTGACGACGATGTTGCGCCGCCCGGGCAGCGCGCGGCCGATCGATTCGTGGGTCTTGCGGCCCATCACGATGGGCGCGCCCATGGTGGTGCGCTTGAAGAAAGCAAGGTCTTCGGGCAGCCGCCAGGGCAGCTCGTTGTCGCGGCCGATCACGCCGTTTTGGGCGCGAGCGACGATCAGGGTGAGCGTCGTCATCGAGTGTGTCGGAGAGAGTCGAATTGCGATGGAATTGAAAGGTCGAATCCATCGATTCTACCCGACGGCGCGCTTTGAACCGCCCCACTGCCAGGCGTCGCCCATGCCGGCTTCAACGCCGGATCGACGCCGGCTTCGACGCCACATCAACGCAAAAGCCGGTCCACGGCGGCGTGCCTGGCGCGTTTCTGCTTCACCCGGCGGGGTCGGCAGGATGCGACGGACTGGCGGCGTTTTCCGCGTGGCTTTCTGCCTGATTCTCGGCGTCGCCACCGAAGATCGTCTTTTCGTCGCGCAGACCGTGCGAGCCCATCAAACGATACAGCGTCACTCTTGAGATGCCGAGATCGGCCGCCGCCTCGGTTAAACGATGACGGTGGCGCAGCAGCGCCGCCTCGATCGCGCGCTTTTCGGCGGCCTCGCGTGCCTGCGCGAGCGTGACCGTCTGCTGCTCGGTGAACTGGCCGAGATCGAGATCGTCCGCCGAGATCAGCTTGCTTTCGGCCATCACGATCGCGCGGCGCACGCGGTTGATCAGCTCGCGCACGTTGCCGGGCCAGTTGTAGTTGTACATGGCTTCGATGGCGTCGGGCGTGAAGCCGCGAATCTTGCGCGCGCTGTCCATCTTGAACTTGTGCAGTACGTGATGCGCGAGGATCTCGATGTCCTTGCCGCGCGCGCGCAGCGGCGGCTCGTCCACGCGCAGCACGCAGAGGCGGTGAAACAGGTCCGCGCGGAAGCGCCCGTCGCGCATCGCCGCTTCGAGATCGACGTGCGTGGCCGAGATGATGCGCACATCCACGGAAATCTGCTCGTGGCCGCCCAGGCGCTCGATCTTGCCTTCCTGCAAAAAGCGCAGCAGGCTCGCCTGGCTTTCCAGCGGCAAATCGCCGATTTCGTCGAGAAACAGCGTGCCGCCGTTAGCCGCTTCCACGCGGCCGATCTTGCGCTGGTTCGCGCCCGTGAAGGCGCCGCGCTCGTAACCGAATAGTTCGGATTGCAGAAGATGGTGCGGAATCGCGCCGCAGTTGATCGGCACGAACGGGGCCTTGCGGCGCGGCGAGCGTTCGTGGATCGCGAGCGCGGTCAGCTCCTTGCCGGTGCCCGACTCGCCGGAGATGAACACGGTTGCGTCCGTGTTCGCCACCTTGCGGATGGTGCGAAAGAGCTGCTGCATCGCTTCGCAGGTGCCCACCATTTCGTCTTCGTCCTGACTCGTCGCCGAGGCGGGCGCATCGTCGAGTTCGTACAGCGTCACCATGCCGAAGGCGTGGCCGACGAGATAGTCGAGCGTCGCCGGCGCGACCGGCAGATGCACGTAGTCGAAGCAGTAGTGGCGGATCAGGCGACGCACTTCCGGATCGGTCAGGCGCTGCGCGTCGATGAGCGCGATCCAGCCGACCTGTTGCAGGCGCAGCACGGCTTCGAGCCCGGCCAGATCGCGTGTCGCGAAGCCGGTCAGATCGATGATGCCCGCGCAGGTCGGCTCCTGTTTGACGAGACGCGTCGCTTCGTGCGCGGACTTGGCCGTGACGACTTCCCAGCCGCGGCTTTTCAGATACGCGCCGAGTTGCGTGTCAGGCGTGCGGGCGACGTAGAGCAGCATGCGGTCGATGTCCGCAATCGGCCGGCCGTCGCCGGACTGGGCGGCCTTGGCGGCGCCGGGCGCATCGAGATTGCGCGCCGGTGAAGATGCAGCACCCGCCGTACCTTCGGCCGACGCGTGCGCCTGCAAGGCGGCGCGCGGCGCCTGTCCCGCCGCGGCGAGCCGCTGGCCCGCCCCGGCGAACGACGTCACGTTGGCGCTCAGATGTGAGGATTCGCGCACGATTGACCTCGTATTCATCAGAAGGTGTAGGGGAACCGCACGCCGACGACGAAGTTCGGCGCATCGGGCGTAAGACCGACCGAGACAGCGCCGTTGATCGTCAGGTGCTTGTTGACCACGTGATTGAGCCCGAAGTTGAGCACCGAGGCGGTCGTCTCGCTGCCCGGCACGCCGGTCCAGCTGCCGCCCGGCGCCTTGGTCTTCGATTGCGGCTCGATGGCCATGGTGTACGAGATGCTGGCCGAATCCTTTTCCGAGAAGGCGAGCGCGACGCCGCCGCCGAACTGGATGATGTCGCCGAGCTTCACGTCGGCCGGCTCTGTCTGCCCGATGACCGACGAGATGTCGGAGAACGAGCGCGAAATGTTGTACGTGTACGAGAGGCTGCCGAACAGCACGACCGGGTCATAGGTCTTCAGCACGGACAGACCGGCCGTGACGTTCCAGAAGCCGGTGCCGGTGGGCAGCTTGGAGGGCGCGACGAGGTTGGTGTTGTCCTGCGAGATCTGCTGAACCTTGATGCCGAACGGCGAGGTGCCGGTCGGCGTCTTCACGCGCAGGCTGCCCACCACGTCGGGCAGGTTGTTGGTTTCCTTCAGGAACTGGTAGTAGACCCCGAAGTTGACGTCGCCGATCGCGTTCGAATTGACCGACGAATCGGACAGCGAACTGGCCGAGCCGCCCGCGCCGCCCACGATGAAGCTGCTGTGGCGGTAGATATAGGGCACGTCGATGTCGATGCTCATGCGGTCGGTCAGGCCGTACCGCGTGTCCAGATCGGCCATGATCTGGTGCGACTTGGTTTCGCCCAGATTGATGTTGCCGAGGAAAATCGCATCGAGCGCGAGGAAGCCGGAGAGCTGCAGCTGGCGGCGATCGTAGTAGGTGTCGCTGATGCCCCAGTCGAGCGTGAGCTTGTGGTCGAAGAGCGGCGCATGCTCGCGCTGCACGACGGCCTGTTCGGCCTGGGTGCGCTCGGGCTCGGCGTTCTTTTGCGTTTCGCCGACGGTCGGGTTGTTGGGATTGACGCCGACGGGCGCGCCCTGTTGCGGGCCGCTCGCGGCCGACGTGCCCGTCGCGGAGCCGCTCGGGCCCGCATCGGGCGAGGGCGGGTTCACCGGCACGCCGGTGGCGGTGCCCGTGAGCGAGCCCGGAGCGGTCGCGCCTGGCAGCGCCTGCGCGAGCGGCGGCAGCGGGACGGGCAAGCCGTCCGCGCCGGGTTGCTCGGCAACGCTCGTGCCGGAGGCGGCGTCGGGCGCACCGGCGCCCGGCATGCCGCGTCCGCGCTCGGACATTTCCAGGTTCGTGACCTGGCGCTCGAGTGACTGGATCTGGCGTTGCTGCTCGTCGACCACACGCATGAGCGTGTTGACCCGATCTTCGAGCGACTGGCCTTGCAGCGCCTGCGCGTGGGCGGATTGCGCGAGCGTGAAAAGCAGGACTGCTGCTGGAATGGCGGCCAGCGTGAGATGCGGCGCGGCCGTCTTCAATATCGTCTTCATTTTTCTTCCCCCGGATCGAAATCGCACGCATGACCGAACCCCCTGGTTCCGTACCGCGTACGTCGATTCACCTCCTCGATACGTCATGCAGCTATGTGTACTGTTCCCCCTCTTTCAGTCTCCTTCTGATCCAGTGCCGTCCATGGCGGTGGGCGGCGCGCGTTGATTGGCGGGTTGTCAGCGGTTGTCAGCGGATGTTGCGCAAAGCCTGTAATACGCCGGCCTGCCGGATCATTTGCGCGCTCATCTGCTGTGTTTGCAGGCTGAGTTGCAACTGGTTGGCGACCTGCTGGTTATTGCCCGCGACCTGGAGCAGCTGGGCGATCGAGCCCGCCTGCGCCGCGTTGCTCGGCATGATGTTTTGCGTTGCGATGCCGGCGGGTGTTTGCAACGTGACACTGATGCCGTTGCCGCCGAAGGCGATGCCGGCGCGGATCGTGCCGTTCGCGTTCGAAGCGGACGCGCTCGGCGTGTTCGCGAGGCTCGTGAGCTGCGAGCCGCCGCCGCCGCCGCCGCCACCGCCACTGCTGTTGGCGTAGTCGATGGCCGCGGCATTCGAGCCGACGTTGTTGTTGCCGGCCACCTGGGTGACCTGCGAGACGCCGTTGACCGACACGTTCTGGCCGCCCGAGGCCGATGTGTTCGGTGTAGCGCCGCTGTTGGCCGTGGTCGTGCCGCCCGCGACGGGGTCGGTGACCTTGGCGCCGGTCTGCACGCTGGCGCTCAGCTGGTTGACCGTGTTCTGCACGACCGTGAGCGCGCCCTGGGCGGTGGCGGTGGCGCCGTTGGGCAGTTGCCATTGCGAGATGACGTTCAGGACCAGGCCCGAAATCATGTCGCTGCCGGCGTATTTGCCGGTTTGATGTGCGAGGACGTCGTCGTCGACGGCTTCGACTTCCACGGGGTGCGCGTCGGCGCCCCCTGCGGAGAGAAATGCGGGTGCAAGGGGCAAAGGCGGTTGCGTGGCGGCGAGGCTCTCGGCGGCGCAGGCGCCGTTCGAATAAGCGCAGGCGAGCGCGCAGATACCTGCAGCGATGCCAGTCTGTGAGAGGTTGCGATTCATGACTCTTGTGTACTTCAGAACATGACGGCCTTATCAAGGCCGTATTCGAAGAAGGGAGTCGCGGCGGTGCCGTTGAGCAGGGCGTTCTCGCGCAGCTTCAGCGCGAGCGACTCGTTGTTCTGCAACAGCGGAGAGTCCTCCAGGAACGGTCGACCGAGTACCGCGAAGACCAGCCCATTCCAGGTCTTCGCGAAGTCGTCCTCGGCCACGATTCGGTTGCCGAGCGCGGGGTCCGCAATAAAGACGCGGCCGTTCTCGGCGTGCTTGACGATCACGAAATGCTCGTAGCCATCGATGTTCATCAGCACGAGCACGGGAATCTGCAGGTGATACAGGGCATCGGTGTTGACGCGGAAGCCGCGCCCGCGCAGGCCGATCGTTTCGACGAACTTCTTCATGTCGAGCATGGAGAAGCCGTTCTTCACGACGACCTCGGGCGTGGAGTACACCATCATCCGGCGGATCAGTTCCGGTTCGGGGATGTCGATGCCGTAGCCATACTTGAGCAGCGTAGCGAGCGCGGCGGCACCGCAGCTGTAGTCGTATTGCTGGCTGACGATGCTGCTGTACCGGATATCGCGCATCGAATGAATCGGCTTCTTGATCGGCACGCCGATCAGATTGGCCCCATCGATCATCGATTGCGCGTGGACAGGCACGAAAGCCGCGGTGGCGACCAGCGCCAGCGCGACAGCACACGTCCTTGCCGCCGGGGACGATACGAACCCGGACATGGTGGTCTCCTGCTTCTGGTTCACGCACCGGCCGCGTGTGGCGGCGGCCGGCGCGCTGAGGTACAGCCCTGGTTTGCTGTGACTTCCGGACTGCTTAGTGGCCGTTGCTGATTGCTGCGATGGCCAGGCCGTTGTGTTGCAGGTTGCCGATACCGCCGGCGATGTTCACGCCGATGTTGCCGCTGGCGTTGGCCAGAGCGCCGGCGCCGAGGCTAGCCGTACCCTGGAACTGGCCGGAGGCGGACATCGCGGCGTCCTGCACGTTGTTGTCGGTCGCGACCATTGCCGTCGTCGAGGCGGTGCCGGCGTGGCTGGAGGTCGTCACGGAGCCGGCGAGGCTGTTGTTCTGCGCGTTGCCGATACCCGACGCCACGTTCACGCCCACGTTGCCCGAGACGCTGGCGAGCGAGCCATCACCCACCGACGCATTCAGGTTGAAGTTTTTCACGTTGGCGTAGCCGCCCGAAGCCTGAGTGTTGAAGATCTGAGCGTTACCGAACACATTGCCCACATCGACCGACGCGAGGGCAACGTTGTTGCTCTGTGCGTTGTTGATGCCTTCGGCGATGTTCACGCCCAGGTTGCCCGTGACACCCGTTGCTGCGTCGCTGCCCGTGGTGGCGTTCAGCGTGCCGGCGGTTTGCGTGTTGTAGTGCTGCGTGACCGAACCGGTCGTCGTTTCGTTGACCGTGGCCAGCGAGTCGCTCACGTTATAGCCCCACGACTTGCTTGCCTGCGTCGCCGTCGCGTACGAGCTTGAGGCCGACTTCGAGCCGCTGCTCGATTCGCTGGACGAGCGGCTGGCCGACTTGCTCGAACTGTTCGACTTCGAGCTTGCGCCGTTCACGGCCACCGACAGCGCGGCGCTGCCCGTGCCGTCCGCGTAGGCGCTGTTCGAGTTCGACGAATTGTGGGTCGAGCTCTTGTTGTCCGAGGACGTCCAGGCAACGCCGGCGGCCGTATTGTCCGTGTCGTTGTGCGAGTTCGTCTTCGTGTGCGACGTTGCTTCGTTGCCCGCGATGCCCACGCCAGCCTGACCGTTGTGCGAGTTGCCGCTGCTGTTCCACGACACTTCCACGCCGGCATTGCCGTTGCCGCTTTGCGACTTCGTCGACGTGTTGTTGCCCGTGCTCGTGTACGACGTTGCGACGCCCTTGTCGCCCGTGTTGCTGTGCGAGCTGGCCGACGTCGAGTTGCTTGCGCCGCCGCTATCCGTGGCGACGTGGTAGTCGCCCGAGATGCCGGCGTTCAGGCTCTTCGAGAAGTTCGAACTGCTCGACGAGGACTTCGACGACGACGACGAGGCGCTGCTCGACTTCGACTGCGAGTGCGACGAGGACGACTGGTCAGCCGTCGCGAACGACGAGTTGGCGTAGGTCGAATTGTTGCCGGTGCCGGTCACGCTCCACGTGTTGTTGTTGTACGTGGTCGTCACGTTGCCGGTGACATAGCTCTGTGCCTGGGGCAGGAGGGTGCCGCCCGACGTCGTCTGCGAGTTGTTGATGACCGCGCCTGCCGTGCTTGAGACAGCGACGCAACCGAACAGGCTGACCCAGCCTTCGATGCCGACCTGTTCACCCACTGCCGTGTAGTTGAACAGGTACGCCGAGTTCGAGGCTGCGAACGACGACGTGGCTGCCGATGCGAGGACTGCCGCTGCGATGAGGGTGCGCTTCATGTTTCGCTCCGATACTTGAGTGGTCAGTTAGAAAAGAGTGCCCGCCGGGGGACGGAGCACAAAACTGTTCGCCGTTGCATTACCGGCACCGGCCGTCTGGTTCACCTGCACGAGGCCCGTTGCATTCCTGAAGGTCGCACCATCGATGCGTACCTCACGAATGCCGCCTGCCTGGCCTGCCTGGCTTGCCTTGTTGCCGTTCTGAGCGGTGACCGCGGACAGTTCGCCGTCCGAGAGCATCGCGACTCCGAACGCCCCAGTGCCGATCTGCGCACTGTTGCGCTGGATATTGCCCACGCCTGCCGCCTGGTTGATCATCATGGCGCCGGACGTGTTGGAGAAAGCCCCCGAGCCGATGAGCGCGCTGGCGTTGTTCAGCCGCGCGCGGGTCGAGGTGCTTTGGTCATCCAGATTCAGATTGCCGACCGAGCCGCCCGTGGCGATGGTCAGCTGATTGCCTTGCGCGTTGTCGAGTCCGGCCGCTTCGTTCACGGTCAGCGCGCCCGTCGTCGAGGTCGCGGCATTCGGCGCGATCACGGCGATGGCGCCGACGGTGGCCTGCGCGTGCGCGCTGGTTGCGAGCGCAACGGAAACGGTTGCGAGCGCAAGCGTGGCCAGAAGTTTTGGACGACGAATCATTTCACTGCTCCAAGGGAACCGAGTGCGCTGGTGAGCGGCGCCAGTGCGCCGGTGACGGTGCTGGAAATCGTGTTGCCGATACCGCCTACCGCCGTTGCGCCGCCGCCCGCGCCGAGCGCGTTGTTCGAGCCGCCTGCCGCGTTGCCCACGAGGATCCGGTTGATGGCCTGCACGCCCGCGGCTTCGCCTGCTATCGCGCCGCTCGTGTTCACACCCGAGTTGCCGTGGGCGTTGGTCAAATCCGTATCGTTGACGAGCGTGGCCATGGCCGGGTCGAACGAGTTCTTCGGGAACGTGGTGGCGCGCACGAGTACCGGGTCCTGGCTCTTCGGAACAGTGGCGAACGCGCTGCGCGGCGTGATGTCGCGCTCGACGATGATGTCGCCGGGGTTGGTCACCTGCGCGCTGACGCCTGCCGCGAGCGTCGCCGCGCACACACCGCTCAGGACCGCTGCGATCCGCGCGCAACGCCGGCGCACGCCTGGCGTCGTAAAGCGAACATTCATGTTGGTCTCCGTCTTGCCCTCGGGGCGGCGACTGTTCGTCCTCCGCTCCCGAACCGCGCCGCTTGCGACGCGGGTCCTGTCTCTGGATTGCTGCGTATGTTCGACCGCGTTAATCTGTTTCACTTACGGGTGTAGCTGGCGATGTTGCCTTGCGCCGCCTGACCGCTATCCACTGGAATCGGCAGCGGGGCGGGCGGGGCGATTTCGTCCCAGAGCGTCACGCTGTTGCCGCCGCGCATGAGCTGCGGGGTGGCGGCCACCATCAACATGCCGATCGCGCCGCCGCGCTGATGCGAGAGCGTCTGGTCGTCGATCGAGCCGACGCCCGCGATCACCGGTTCGTCGCCGGCGGGGCCCGGATCGGCGGCGAGCGGCGCGGCGGCGCTCAGGTTTGCGCCGTTCGCGTCGTTCGTGCCGTTGTTCATGCCGTCGTCGGCGCTTTTGTCGACGGCGGCGGCCGTGCTGGCCGTGCTCATAATCAGCGTCGCCGGTTGCATTCCCGCTTCGATGCCGGCCTGCACGCCGGCATCAATCGCCGGGGCGCTCAAGGTGCTGCCTGCTGCAGTTGTTGCAGGAACGACATCGGCGTTCACGCTCGCCGTGACGAAGGAGGCGCTCGCCGCATCCGTGGCGGTTTGCGCATACACCGACGGCGCGACAGCGAGGAGCGCAGCGGGAATCAGCACGGCCACGAGAGCGGTGGCGCGACTGACTGCGCTGAGCTGGACGTTCGAAGGAATGAGTCGCATGGCGTGTCTCCTGGTGCGAAGACATTTAGCGAAACATGTGCCATGTCCCGGAAACCGTTGACAGGACGGGGCCGTCGATATTTTCTGCGGGCTTTGAATCGCGGATATTCAAGAAAATGTTTCAGCGCTGAAACGTTAGCCTCTTTTAACCACTGAATTTCGTTCGGGAGTTTCAGAGGAGAACGTTTGCGCGATTTTTTTGTTACGTAATGACGTTACGTAATGATCGGCGGCGGGAACGCTGCGGGAACGCAGATAACGGAAATGTCCGTAATCATTTTCTTCTTATGATTCAGGTGAATTCGGGAAGATTCGGTGAGAAATGCTAATGGAAACCTTTCCATCGTACCCTTATCCATTCACGCCGCATATTTTCTATCCAAGCCCCGGGCGTATATAGTAAGCTTCAGAAAAAAGCGTAAAGCCGAAAAACAAAAAAGCCCGGCCACGGGCAGGTTGTTGACATACACACGTCGCAGCTCGGGGATTCACTGTCAGCAAAAGCTATTGTGTCGTCTGGTCCATCGGTGCCGGACGCACGGTGCGTTTGCTGCGTGTCTGTACATCAGGACATCAGGAGCGTGCCGTCATTCCGCAACCATGTGTTGGCAAGAGGATCTGAATAATGGAATCCGCAACGCGGCAGTTGGTTTACGTGACACGCAGTCCCAACGAAGCGCTGAACGAGCGGTTCCACGAGCGCGGCTGGCAGGTCGAGATCGTCGGCAATGCCCGGGACGCGCGGCGCGCGCTGCGCGCGGGCATGCCCGCAGGCGGTCTGCTCGACCTGTCGAGCCAGTTCCATCTGCATGAGATCGGCGCATTCGAGCCTTGCCTGACGTTGCCGAACGTCGGCTGGGTCGCCGCGACCACCACGGGCCAGTTGCAGGACGCCAATCTGCGCCGTCTGGTGCGCGATTACTGTTTCGATTACGTAACGGTGCCGTGGAGCGGCGAGCGCATCGTCGATTCCGTCGGTCACGCCTATGGCATGGTTTCGCTGGTCGAAGCCGCCTCGAACGACACCACGGGCGGCGCCGAAGGCGAAATGGTGGGCTCGTGCGAGGCGATGCTCGCGCTGTTCCGCTCGATCCGCAAGGTCGCGATGACCGATGCGCCGGTATTCATCTCGGGCGAGTCGGGCACCGGCAAGGAACTCACGGCGGTCGCCATCCACGAGCGCTCGTCGCGCCGCAGCGCCCCTTTCGTGCCGATCAACTGCGGGGCGATTCCGCCGCATCTGCTGCAATCCGAGCTGTTCGGTTACGAGCGCGGCGCCTTCACCGGCGCGAGCCAGCGCAAGATCGGCCGCGTCGAGGCGGCCAACGGCGGTACCTTGTTTCTCGACGAAATCGGCGATTTGCCGATGGAAAGTCAGGCCAGCCTGCTGCGCTTTCTGCAGGAAGGCAAGATCGAGCGTCTGGGCGGCCATCAATCGATGCCGGTGGACGTACGCATCATCTCGGCGACGCACGTGGACATGCGCGCGGCGATGGTGGAAGGGCGCTTCCGGCAGGATTTGTACCACCGCCTGTGCGTGCTGCAGATCGATGAGCCGCCGCTGCGCGCGCGCGGCAAGGATATCGAACTGCTCGCCCGCCACATGCTCGAACGTTTCAAGAAAGACGGCGCGCGCCGCCTGCGCGGCTTCTCGCCCGACGCTATCGCCGCGCTGCATAACTACAGTTGGCCCGGCAATGTGCGCGAACTGATTAACCGCGTGCGCCGCGCCATCGTCATGTCGGAAGGGCGCGCCATCGGGGCGCGCGATCTGGAACTGGGCGATTACGTCGAAGTCGTGCCGGTGTCGCTCGCGCAGGCGCGCGAAGCGGCGGAGCGCCAGGCGATCGAACTGGCCTTGCTGCGCCATCGCGGCCGTCTGGGCGACGCGGCGCAGGAACTCGGCATTTCGCGTGTGACCTTGTACCGGCTGCTGTGCTCGCATGGCATGCGGCATATGGAAAGCGACCCGCTCGCGCCGCATCCGGGCGGACTGGTTTCGGGGGGCGGAGCCTGAACCGGGCTTCGTAAGAGGGGGACCAAATAGCGGCCACCAGCGATCCCGATCGGTGGCTGGCTGGATGTTGAAGCGTTCGTAGCGGTCGTAAGCTTTGATATAAGCGCTGACGAAGAGCCTGCAGAGGCCATGAGGGTGTCAGGGGTGCAAGCGGGCTGGCGCGGGGGCGCGGCTCGTGCGGGTGGGCGGCTCGCGGGTGCGGGCCGCCTGGTTCGCGATATCGGGTTTTCCTGTTCTTTTCTGTTCATTCCCCAGTTTTAATTTTTTCGTGCGCACTATGCCGCGAAGCCTCAAAAGGCTTGTGCCGCGCGCGAGTCACGTCCGATTGCCGATTTATTTTCCGCATAATTTTTCATGACTTTTAAACGAATACGCCCGTAGTGGTTTGTACGGGATTGTCATTATTTCAGGCCGATTTTCGCTGATTAATGCTACTGCAATTACCGGCATTATTTTCCGCTTGAATGGTTTCTGGAGGCTTTGCCGGTAAATCGAGCAAAATATGTTCCCATACATACGGATGTTCCCGAATTGTGTTCCGTAACATCGGGCATGCCGACCTTAATCACGTATTAGCCGTCTTGCCCGCGTTCCGGTAAAGTGCCGCGCGCCGCTCCCCGGCGCCGAAATGGCCCTCGATCAGCGATCGCCGGCTTGCTATAGAATCTCGCTTTTGACGCCGCACGGGGCATTCGCACCTCGTTCAGGGACTCCGCATGAAACAGTATCTCGAGCTCGTCCGCTCGATCCTCGACACCGGCAGCTGGCAGGAAAACCGCACCGGCATCCGCACGATCAGCATGCCGGGCGCGATGCTGCGCTTCGACCTCCAGCAGGGCTTCCCGGCTGTCACGACCAAAAAGCTCGCGTTCAAGTCGGCCGTGGGTGAGCTGATCGGCTTTATGCGCGCCTCGCGCAGCGCCGCTGACTTCCGTGCGCTCGGCTGCAAGGTCTGGGACGCCAACGCCAACGACAACGCCCAGTGGCTCGCCAACCCGTACCGCCAGGGCACGGACGATCTGGGCGACGTCTACGGCGTGCAGTGGCGCCAGTGGCCGGCCTACAAGGTGCTCGACGCGAGCGCGACGGCGCGGATCGCCGACGCTGAATCGCGCGGTTACGCGCGCGTGACCGAATTCAGCGAGGACGGTCAGCCGAAGGTGCTGCTTTACAAGGCGATCGACCAGCTGCGCCAGTGCCTCGACACCATCATGAACAATCCCGCCGACCGTCGGATTCTGTTTCATGCGTGGAACCCGGCCGTGCTCGAAGAGATCGCGCTGCCCGCCTGCCACCTGCTTTACCAGTTCCTGCCGAACCCGGCGAAGCGCGAAATTTCGCTCTGCCTGTACATCCGCAGCAACGACGTGGGCCTCGGCACGCCGTTCAATCTGACCGAAGGCGCCGTGCTGCTGCATCTCGTCGGGCGTCTGACGGGCTATACGCCGCGCTGGTTTACGTATTTCATCGGCGACGCGCATATCTACGAGAACCAGCTCGACATGCTCAACGAGCAGTTGCGCCGCGAGCCGTTCGAGAGCCCGCGCCTGGAAATCGCCGATCGCGTGCCCGATTTCGCGAAAACGGGCGTGTATGAGCCGGAGTGGCTGGAGAAGGTCGAGCCGTCGGACTTTTCGCTGGCCGGTTACCGGCATCACGAGCATTTGAGCGCGCCGATGGCGGTGTAACGTTTGTGATGCGCCGGATTGAAAAAGCCCGCGAACGGTGACGTTCGCGGGCTTTTTGCTTCCGTGCCACCAGTCGGTGGTCTGGCTGGCGGCGACTTCTTTAGGCCCTGGCCCCTTAACCCTTTAGCCGTGGTGATGATCGTCGCGGTTGCCGCCCGCGTGTTCCTGCGGGTGCGGCTGGGGTTGCGGACGCGGTTCCACGCGCGGCTGCGGTTGCGGCTGAGCTTGCGGCTGTGGGTGGAATTCCGCGCGCTGTTGGGGCTGGGGCTGCGCGCGCGGTTGCGGCTGCGAATGGAATTCCTCGCGCGCCTGCTGCTGCGGGCGGGGTTCCGCGCGCGGCTGGGCTTGCGCCTGCGGGTGGAATTCCTCACGCGGCTGTTGGGCCTGCTGCTGCGGGCGGATATCCGCATGAGCCTGCGGTTGCGGTTCCGGGCGCGGCTCCGCGCGTTGCTCCGGGCGGGCCTGGGCTTCGGGTGCGCGCTGCGGCGCGGCCTCGCGCGGTTGCTGCGTGGCAAGCGTCTGCCCGCGGCCCGCTTCGTTCGCGCCCGGCTGGCCGCGCATCGCCATCGGCGTATGGGGCTGGGTCCATTCGGGCTGATGCGCCTCGGCTTGCGGACCGGCTTGCGGCGCACGGCCGCTCATCGCCGCCTGCGGCTGACCGGCTTCGGGATGGCCCGCGAACTGCGGCGGGCGCGGCACGCCATGCGCTTCGTTCGGCTGCGCGCCGGCCGGAGCGTGACCGCCTGCCGCCATCGCGTTGGCATTGGGCGCGAAGTTCGGTTGACCGTGCTGGCCCATCGGCTCGTTCGGACCATGCACCGTGTTCTGCATCGTCATGCCAGGCGCGCGCGGAACATCCTGCGCTCCCGGCGCGCCATTCGGACGTCCCGACGCGTTGATTTCAGGCGAGCGGGGCGCCACGACGCGCACGTTCTGCTGCGGCCATCCGCCATGCGACGCGTTCGAGAACGGTGCGAACGACGCATGCGCCGGCGCCGACACGCGCACGACCGGCGCACCCGCGCCCGGCACCGTGCCGCCGCCATGGGCAAAGCGTTGCGCCAGGTTGTCGTGGAACGCGGGCGGCGCGACCGGCGCACGCGTCGCCACGACCTGACGCTGGTTGAGCGAGGCAGGCGGCCGATAGTCGGCGCGGCGCATGTTTGCACCGAAGCTGCCCTGGACCGGCGCGATGCCAGGCGTGCCCGGCTGGATACGCGCGTTTTGCCACTGACGCGGATCGACGTGCTGCGCGAAGCGCGCGGTGGGCTGGCCGTGCACGAAGGCGGTCGCGGGAACGGCCGTGACGGCGCCCGGCACGCGGTAGTTGATGTAGGTGTTATGAACGTTGACGTTCTGGCGGTAGTTGTTGACCACCACCGTCTGGTTGACGCGCTGATAGTAGTGCGGGCTCCAGCCGCCCCAGCCCGGATGCCACGCTTCGCCCGGCCCGAGCGCGAACCACGCGACGCCGGCCGCCGCCGCGCCGCCGATGGCCAGATTCACACCCCAGTCGCCTCCGCCACCCGGGCCGCCGCTACCCACGAAGGCGACGAGCGCCGGCGCATAGACCGGCGGCGCGCTTTCGACGATCGGCCCCGGCACCCACGCCCATGAGTCGTCGACCTGCGCCCAGCGGCCATAGTGATAGGGCGCGAAGCCCCACGGCGCGTCATCGACCCACGTCCAGCCCCACGGCGCCTGCCAGACCCAGTGACCGTCGTGATAAGGCGCCCAGCCGGTCGGTTCGGCGTTCGGCACCCACACCTCGCCGTACTGCGGGCTTTCGCGCCACGTGCCGTTGGCGTCCAGATCCTGATAGCCGGGAATGTCACGCGAAACGTAGCGCGCCGACACCGAGCGGTCTTCGGCCTCGTCGCGCGCGAGCGCCCACTGGTCGAAGGCGTCGGGCGGCGGGGCCGCAACGCTCGCAACCTGCTGCAGCGCGGTGCCCGCGAAGCGGATCTGCTGGCCGGCCTGCATCGGCATCTGGCCGTTTTCGCCGTAGACGGTCACGCTGCCGCTGCGCACGGTCACGGTGGTGGCGCTGCCGTCGGGCGCGACGTCCACGCGATAGTCGCCCGGACCGTTCAGGC
The DNA here is from genome assembly GCF_002917095.1 of Paraburkholderia eburnea. Lineage (GTDB taxonomy): Bacteria > Pseudomonadota > Gammaproteobacteria > Burkholderiales > Burkholderiaceae > Paraburkholderia > Paraburkholderia eburnea. The sequence continues at coordinate 36,374 of NZ_PQGA01000028.1, read as the reverse complement.
CGAGCGCGAGATTGGGCGTATCGATTTCGTACGAGGCACCGGCGGGCAACGCGCGCACGCGCGTCGAAAGCGTGCCTTGGGCGACTTTGAGCTGCGCACTCGCGTCGTCGAGATTGAGCACGTCGAGGCTCGTCTGCGGCCCCAGGCGCACGGCCGTCGAGCCGATGTGCATCTCCGAGCGCGCGTTGCGGTCGTTCCACAACTGGTCGCCGGTCGTGAGCGGGCGGTTCAGTTGGGCATAGGACCAGTCGGTCGCGCCGGCCGGCTCGGTCGTGACGTCGCCGGCCATGTAGTCGAGACGCGCGACGCGCGAGGGCGGGTCGCCCACCGGATTGCCCACCGGAGCCGCGCCCGGCGCGGCTTGCGGCGCGGACTGCGCGAGGGCATCGGTGCCGGCGAGATTGAACGCGAAGGCGGCGAGCACGGCGCCCGCGATGAGCGTGCGGCGCGCGAGGCTGTGGTAGCCGTTGCTGGTCGCGGTTTGGGTCGCGACTTTGGTCGCGTATTGGGTCATTTTCACGGTGTAGTTCTCCGGCGCGGTGCAGAGCATGACTTGCTGATGAAATGTCGCGTAGCCATGCGGGGCACTTTATCCATCGCGCGTGTTTCCGGGCTCATGGATTTGTTAAGGCTTATGCACCATCTGTAACAGAACGTGTGATGACGACCTAAAACACGGATTTTGGTGGTGATTTGAAGGGGGTTGTTGGGTATTTGTCAGAATTCTGGCGGCTTCAGGCCCGCACGAACGCATCGAATTCGCGCTGCCCGAGCGGCGTGATGCGCAGCACGCGCGGGCGGCTCGTGCGCTCGACCCAGCCGTTCGACGTGAAGCGTTCGAGCAGCGCCGCGCCGAGCGCGCCGCCCAGGTGCGCGCGCCGCTCGCTCCAGTCCAGGCAGGTGCAGGCAAAGCGCCGCCGCCGCGCGCGCAGTGCGCCGACATCGATGCCCCAAGCCTTGAGCCGGGCGGCACCGGCCTCGGTCGGTTCGAGATCGTTACCCGGGTCGCTACCTTTTAGCGTGAGCAATCCGCCCTCGACGAGCCGGTCGAACACGCGCACCGCGACCTCGCCCGCCATGTGGTCGTAGCAGGTGCGCGCGTGGCGCATCTCCACGGGCACGGTGCGCGCGGGCCGCGTCGTCGGCCGGACTGGCGCGGTGGCGTGAGCGACGTTCATGAGGGCTTCGATGGTCTGGGCGATTTCAGGCGTGGCGATGCGGAAATAGCGGTGCCGCCCGCGCACTTCGGCGGCGAGCATGCCGCCTTCGGTGAGCCGCGCGAGGTGGGCACTGGCCGCGGACGGCGAGAGGCCCGCGATCAGCGTGAGTTCGCCCGCCGGACGGGCGCTGCCGTCCATGAGTGCCCAGAGCATGGCGGCGCGGCCCGGATCGGCGAGCAGCGCGGCGACGCGCGCGAGACCGGGGAAATGGAGGGATTCGTCGGCGGTGGGCAGGGGCATGATCGGCTCTCGGGTTTCGGCACGTCTGGCGCGGCGGCTCATGGCGTTACTGTAGCGATACGCGGCATTCGACGTTTCAGTATGGCGTGAAACGTCGCGTGCAACCGCGTATGCCGCGCTGCCCCCGAATCCGCGAGGCAAGGGGGCGTCGCGCTAAAATAAGCTTCTTTCTGGAAGCACACAGGCAGTCATGAAACGCATTCTGGCCCTTGCAGCGCTCACGCTGCTTTGCGCGGCCTGCGCCGGCGGCACGCCGCCATCAGGCAGCAGCGCAAGCGGTATCACCATGTACGGCACGATCGACGAAGGCATCTCGGTTCATAAATAACCGCGCGTGGCAGGAATTGGCGGCAGATTGACCCGGCTGCCAGTCTCGCGCGTGCGAAGATGAGCGGCTCCGGTTCCGAACGCCTGCCGCTCTTATGACTGCCGACACCCAACATGCGCACCCCATCGCGCGCCACATCGTCTTTGCGGTTGCGCCCGATCTCGTGCTGCTCGACGCCTGCGGCCCCATCGAGGCATTCTGGCGCGCCGAACTCACGATACGCGGGCAGACGCCGCCATCGTCCGCTCACAGCGCGTATCGCGTCACGCTCGCCTCGATCGAGGGCGGCGTGCTGCCCACCTTCGCGGGCTTGCCCGTGGTCGCGGAACGTCTCGACGCGCTCGATCCCGCCGCCATCGACACGCTGATCGTCCCCGGCGTCCCCATCGACGACAACACCGTCCTGCAACCCGAACTGGTCGCCTGGATCGCGGCCCATGCGCCGCGTGCCCGGCGCGTCGCCTCGGTGTGCACGGGCGCGTTCTATCTGGCCGCAGCCGGCTTGCTCGACGGGCGCCGCGCGGCCACGCACTGGCGCAACGCGGCGCAGCTCGCGCGGCGCTTCCCCCAGGTCGAAGTCGACGACGAACCGATCTTCATCCGCGATGAGCGTGCTGGTCGCGTGGTCTGGACCTCGGCGGGCGTGACGGCCGGCATCGATCTGGCGCTGGCGCTGATCGAAGAGGATTGCGGCCATGCCGTCGCGATGCAGGCCGCGCGGCGTCTCGTCGTGTTCATGAAGCGCCCGGGCGGCCAGGCGCAGTTCAGCGAGGCGCTGGCGGCGCAGAGCGCGGCGGGTGGTGCATTCGATGCGTTGCATGGCTGGATGGCCGCGAACCTGCACGTCGAGCTAAGCGTCGAGCGCCTCGCACAAGCCGCCTGCATGAGCCCGCGCACCTTCGCGCGGCGTTACGTGGAAGCGGTGGGGCGCACGCCCGCGCGCACCGTCGCGGCGATGCGCGTCGAAGCCGCCGCGCACGCGCTCGCGCAATCGCGCCTGCCGGTCAAGCGCATTGCCGCCGACTGCGGCTTCGGCACCGAGCAGAATCTGCGGCGTGCGTTCGAACGGCGCTATGGCGTGCTGCCCGGCGACTATCGCGCCCGTTTCTCCGCGATGAACGCCTGATGTGTGACCGGTGTGTGACCGGTGCAAGATGGCCGCGAAAGCGCCGGTGGGGACGGCGCTGTGATCGACATGCCGCGCTCGTATAATCGACGGCACCTAAAACGATGTCCTCGCCCGTGTGCGCGAGGCGCACAACCTCACGAGCCGGAGCCGATATGAATACGCCCTCGCAGCCTCTCGAGCGTTCGGAAACGACGTTCCGTTTCCTTGCCGAGCCGAACTCGGTGAACTTCGGCGGCAAAGTCCACGGCGGCGCGCTGATGAAGTGGATCGACGAAACGGCCTACGCCTGCGCCGCGGTCTGGTCGGGCCGCTATTGCGTGACGGTGAGCGTGGGCAACATCCGCTTTCGCCGGCCGATCCAGGTCGGCAACATGGTCGAGCTGCGCGCGCGCGTGGTGGCGACGGGCCGCACGTCGATGCACATCCACATCACCGTGCACGCGGGCGACCCCAAGAGCGGCCAGTTGCGTCTGACGACCGACTGCCTGATTGTGTTCGTGGCTGTCGACGAAAACGGCAATCCGATTCCCGTGCCCACTTTCACGCCCGAAACGGAGGAGCAGAAGCGCCTCGCGAAATATGCGCTCGACGTGAAGGAAGCGCTCGACGCGATCGTTGACCTCAAGCCCGAGGAAGTCGCGCGCGGGCAAGTCTGACGCAATCGCGTCACACAAAAAAACGGGCGGCGAGGATCGAATCCTTGCCGCCCGTTTTGCGTTTCAGCCCTTGTTCAAGGGCATTTCATGGCGACGTTATGGCGACGTTATTTGGAGTTGCCCACCATCTCGCCGGGCTTGACCCATTCGTCGAACTGCTGCTCCGTCACATGGCCGAGCGCGAGCGCGGCGGCCTTGAGCGTCGTGCCTTCCTTGTGCGCCTTCTTGGCGATCTGCGCGGCCTTGTCGTAGCCGATGTGCGGATTGAGCGCCGTCACCAGCATCAGCGATTCGTTGAGCAACGTGTCGATGCGGGCGTGATTCGGCTCGATGCCCACGGCGCAGTGATCGTTGAACGAGAGCGCGCCGTCCGCGAGCAGACGGATCGATTGCAGCACGTTATGCGCGATCATCGGGCGGAACACGTTGAGTTCGAAGTTGCCACTCGCGCCGCCCATGTTCACGGCCACGTCGTTGCCGAACACCTGGCAGCAGAGCATCGTCACTGCTTCGGACTGCGTAGGGTTGACCTTGCCTGGCATGATCGAGCTGCCCGGTTCGTTCTCGGGAATCGAGAGTTCGCCCAGGCCGCAGCGCGGACCGCTTGCGAGCCAGCGCACGTCGTTGGCGATCTTCATGAGGCTCGCGGCCACGGTCTTGAGCGCGCCGTGCGCGAACACCAGCGCGTCGGCGGCGGCCATCACTTCGAACTTGTTGGGCGCGGTGACGAAGGGCACGCCCGTGAGCCTGGCGATGGTTTCGGCCACTTTCTGCGCGAACTGCGGATGGGCGTTCAGACCGGTGCCCACCGCCGTGCCGCCCTGTGCGAGTTCGTAAAGATGCGGCAGCGACGATTCCACATGCTTGATGCCGTGATCGAGCTGCGCGACGTAGCCCGAGAACTCCTGGCCGAGCGTGAGCGGCGTGGCGTCCTGCAGGTGCGTGCGACCGATCTTGACGATGCCGGCGAACTGCTGCGATTTGGCGGCCAGCGTTTCGCGCAGCGTCTTCAGCGCGGGCACCAGATGCTTGACGATGGCCACCGCCACCGCGACGTGCATGGCGGTCGGGAACACGTCGTTGGACGACTGGCCGCGGTTCACGTCGTCGTTCGGATGGATCTTGCGCGACTCGCCGCGCTCGCCGCCCAGAATCTCGCTCGCGCGGTTGGCGATCACCTCGTTGAGGTTCATGTTGGTCTGCGTGCCGGAGCCGGTTTGCCAGACCGCGAGCGGGAATTCGCCCGCATGTTTGCCTTCGACGATTTCGTCGGCGGCCTGCACGATGGCGCGCGCCTTGGTCTCGTCGAGCACGCCGAGCTGCTGGTTGACTTCGGCGGCGGCGCGCTTGATCCATGCGAGCGCGGTGATCAGTTCGGGCGACTGCTTCTCGGTTGAGATGCGGAAGTTCTGCAAGGAACGCTGCGTCTGCGCGCCCCATAGCTGCGCGGCCGGCACGGCGATTTCGCCGAACGTGTCGCGTTCCATTCGGACATTCTCATTGCTGGCGGTCATGTTGACACTCCGATGTGAAAGCGGCGCCGGTGTTTCGGCGCGGCGCCGCGTGTGACGGGTCGGGTCCGCGAGGTGGCTGGACGGCGGCGCAGCGAGGCGGCGCCTCGCGTGAGCGCCGGCGAACGTGCCGGCAAGGCTCACGCCTGAGCGATATCTGGCTGGATGGCGGACTTTCGGGTTGCCTCGGTCGGCGGCGCAACGGACTAAAGCTGGCTATCGACCGGCAACAGCAAGAATAGCCCGGTTAGCAGATTCCGGTAAAAACCCGCGCCAGGATCGAGGTTGTAGGTACGGATCAGGCCGTTCTCCTCGTCGGTCCAGATGAGCGGCGAGTTCGTCGCGGTGCCGCGCTGCTTCGCAAGCTGTTCGGGCGTCGCGAGGGTGACGCGATAGCTCACCTCGGGCGAGGTCGCATGCGCGAAATAACCGGTGACTTCGTGCGCGATCGGCTGGCTGTCGATCATGAGCGCGAGTTCCGTGTTCAGGCGCGCGGAACGCGGATCGAGATTGAGCGAGCCGATCACGAGCGTGCTGTCGTCGATCACATAGGCCTTCGCGTGCAGGCTCGCCCGCGAGCGCGAGCCGGTAATGCCGAAGCGCCGCGAACCTGTGCCCTCGGGCTGCGTCGGCTTGAATTCGTAGAGATCGACGCCGGCTTCGAGCAGCGGCACGCGGTACGGGCTGTAGCCGGCCTGCACGGCGACGGCGTCGGTGGCCGCGAGCGAATTCGTGAGGATCGCCACGCGCACGCCGCGCGCCGTGAGCTTGCGCAGTTCCTGCACGCCCGCGTCGTGCGGCACGAAGTACGGCGAAAACACCAGCACGTTGCTCTTCGCCGCGCGAATCCGGTCGAGCAGCGAGCGCATCGCGTCGCCCAGCTCGCCTTGTTCCGCGCCGCCGATCTTGCCCGGCGCATCGGCCACGAACTGCCACTTCGCCCAGATGAGGCCGAGTTCGTTGCGCGTGATCTGCTGCGCGAGCGGCGTGGCGTTGAGCGGCTTCGCGTTGTAGGAATCGGCGCTCTCGCGCCAGTGCGTGCGCAGATCGTCGCGCGCGGCGTCGAGATCGTGCGCATCGAACTTCTGGTGGTTGAGCACGGCGAGCGGATACGAGACGCTGCTGTTCCAGTACCCGTCGAAACTCGCGGACACGCTGGCCGCGACCGGACCCGCGCCCAGCACGTCGAGGTCGCGGAACTGCAGCGTCGGACTCGCGCTGAAGTATTCGTCGCCGAGATTGCGCCCGCCCACGATCACCAGCTCGTTGTCGACGATCGTCGACTTGTTGTGCATGCGGCGCGTGAATTGATCGACGTTCGAGAAAAAGTTGCGCGTGCGCAGGTACACCGATTCGCCCGTGCTGCCGTATGGGTTGAACACGCGGATCTGGATGTTCGGATGGCTGTTGAGGGCGGCCATCAGGCGGTCGATGTCGTGGAAGTTCAGGTCGTCCACGAGCATACGCACGCGCACGCCGCGATCGGCCGCGTAGAGCGCCGCGCCGAGCAGCAGCTTGCCGGTCGCATCCTCGTTGGCGATGTAGTACTGCATGTCGAGCGTCTTCGTCGCCGCGCGCGCGAGCGCGACGCGCATCTGCAGCGAGTCGGTGCCGGTGGCGAGCAGCCGGAAGGCCGATTCGCCGGGATGCGCCGACTCGGGGGCGACCAGCGCGGCGCCCAGCGGCGTGGCGCCGGCGTCGGCGCTGCGCAGTGCGGAGGTGGATTCGCGCGGGTAGTCGGTCGCGGGCGGGCGCGTGGCGCAGGCCGCGACGAGCGTGACGCACAGAAAGGCGAGGCAGGCGCGCCGCAGCGCCTGGAGGCGGGCGCTGCGGCGGGACGCGTTCGGAACGATGGGGGCGGGCAAGCGGATTCTCCTGAGCGTGTGGCGCTGGCGTCCTCGGTCGTCCTCAGTCGTCCTTTAGCCTGTCGTTCGTCCGCAGGTCGGGTTCGCTGGTTCGCTTACGTTGCGCGCCGTCTTTAGCCGATTCTATCGGCAAGCGGCGCGACGTGATCCCCAAGGCGGGCGCGCGATGCGCGAGCGCTGAACGTTCAGGCGCGCGGAGCCGACGACGCGCTGGCGCGCGCCTCGTCGGCGTCGCGTTCGCTGCCGCGCGCGGGCTTGCCGGCCCAGTACCCAGCAAGCAGCGATCCCGAGAGGTTGTGCCACACCGAGAACAGCGCGCCCGGCAACGCCGCGAGCGGCGAGAAGTAGAGCTTGCCGAGCGTCGCGGCGAGCCCCGAGTTCTGCATGCCGACTTCGATTGCCAGCGTGCGGCACACGGATTCGTCGAAGCCCAGCAGTCGTCCGCCCCAATAGCCGCCCAGCAGGCCGATGCCGTTGTGCAGCACCACGCCGAGCGCCACGATCGGCCCGACCGTGGCGATGCTCGCATGGGTGCCGCCCACCACGGCGGCGATGATCGCGAGAATCGACACCATCGACACGAGCGGCAGCACCGGTTCGACGCGCCGTATGAGGCCGCCCGCAAGACGGTTGACGATCAGGCCGACGACGATCGGCAGCGCGACGATCTGCACGATGCTCATGAGCATCCCGTGCACGTCGACGACGATCGAGGCGTCCACGTAGAGGCGCGTGAGCAGCGGTGTCGCGAACACGCCCACGAGCGTTGACAGCGCGCTGATCGTCACCGACAGCGCCACGTCGCCGCGCGCCAGATAGATCATCACGTTGGACGCCGTGCCGCTCGCCACGCTGCCGACCAGCACCATGCCGGCGGTGAGGTCGGGGCTCATGTGCAGCGCATGGGCGATCGCCCATGCGGCCAGCGGCATCACCAGATAGTGCAGGACGATGCCGGCCAGCACGGGCGCGGGGCGCGTGAAGACGCGGCGGAAATCGGCGAACGAGAGCGTCACGCCCATCGCCAGCATGATGATCGTGAGCAGCGTCGTGACGTGAGGCGCGACGGGCGCGACCGCGCCCGGATTGAAGTAGGCGAACAGCGATACGAGGACGGCCCAGAGCGGGAACAGTCGGGTGATCGGGGCGAGCATGGGCAGTGAGAGTCCGAAAAAGAGGGCGTTCCAGTCGTTCTGATCGTTTGGATGGCAGACGGTGTCGGGCGGCGGCGCGCGCGGCCGGGATGGCCGGCGGGGCGCGGGCTCGCGCGCTGTCGTGCGGTGTTGCAGCGGTTCTGGTCTGTCGGCGCCCTCGTGGGACGGCTGGCGGACGCCCGGTGTCGGGGCCTGCCAGCCGCGTATTCTAACCGCCCGCCGCGAGGTGCCATGGCGCCCCGGCTGCGCCGCGTTAGCCCTGGTTAGTCCTGGTGCGTGGGCGCTTCGCGCTGCGCGCGACGGCTGATGTGATGGAAGCGCCAGGTCATGAGCACGGCCACGCTCGCCAGACCTGCCGCGAGTCCCCACCAGAGTCCGAGCGCGCCCAGCCCGAAATGGAAGGCGAGCGCATAGCCGAACGGAAAACCGATGCCCCAGTAGCCGAGCGTCGCGGCCAGCATCGGAATACGCGTGTCCTTGAGGCCGCGCAGGCAGCCCGAGCCGACCGTCTGCATGCCGTCCGCGATCTGGAAGATCGCCGCCACGCCCAGCAGCGTTGCCGCGAGCGCCACGGTCTGCGCATTGGCAGGGTCGTCCAGATGCAGATAGAGGCCGACGATCCAGTGCGGCGCGAGCACCATCACGAGCGCCGACATCGACATGAAGCCCACGCCCAGCGCCAGCGCGACGAAGCCCGCATGGCGCGCCGCGCCCGGCTGGCCCGCGCCGACCCAGTAGCCCACGCGCACGTTGGCCGCCTGGCCGATCGACAGCGGCACCATGAACATCACCGAGGCCACGTTCAGCGCGATCTGATGCGCGGCAAGCGGCGTCGAGCCGAGCAGGCCCATGACGATGCCGGTGGCGAGAAAGAGCGTGGCTTCCACGGCGAAGGTGATCGCCACGGGCCAGCCGATCGTGAATAGCTCGCCCATCAGCGGCGCGGTGGGCCGGCGCGCGACCACGAAATGCTGGTGCGAGGGCCGCAGGTGCAGCAGCGCCATCAACAGGAGCGTCGTCAGCCAGATGGTCACCGCCGTGGCCGCCGCCGAGCCGAGAAAGCCCAGATGCGGCAGGCCCCAAACGCCGTGGATCAGGCCGTAGTTGAGGAAGCCGTTGAAGAACACGCTGCCGATCGACACCCAGAGCAGCCGTTTGGCCGCGCCGATGGCGGGCAGAAACGAGCGCATCAGCCCCACGCCGATCAGGCTCGCGGGCGCGCCCCAGCGCAGCACGGCGGCGTAGTCGCCCACCTGATGCGCGAGCACGGGCGGCTCGCCGAGCGCGAGCAGCAGCGGCGCGGCGAACGACAGCAGCGCGAACGCGGGCACGGCCAGCAGCAGCGAGAGCGCGAAACCGGTCCAGTAGATGTGCGGGACGCGGTGGAGATCGTCGGCGCCGCGCGCCTGCGCGACGCTCACGCTCACCGAGGTCAGCACGCCCTGCAGCACCGTCACCACCACGAAGAACAGATTCGCACCGAGTCCACCGGCCGCGAGCGCGCCCGCGCCCAGCGAGCCGAGCAGCACGGTGTCGGTCACGCTCATGGCCATCTGCGAGAGCTGCGCGATGGCGAGCGGCGCGGCGAGGCGCGCGGTATCGGCGGCGTGGCGGCGCAGCGAGGGTGGGGCGAAGGCGCGGCGCGGGTCCTGGTTGCGCGGGTTGCGTTGAGCGCGCGTGGAGGCGGTGGATCGGGTCATAAAAGCGGACGCGGCGCGAATCATCGCGCCGCGTGTCCTGTGTTTGCGTACCGGTTGTGGGCTTGCAGGAGCTGAAAGCCTATGGCGAGATTACGCTTGTTTCGGACAAAAAGCACCTATATGGTGCATTTTCTTTCGGAAGCGTTTCGTTTTGGCGAGCTTTCGTGGCTTTTGAACCCGGTACGTCGACGCGAATCGATGCGAATCGAGGTGCGCTACTGCGCCTCGTGAATCGCGATGCGCGTGTCGCCCAGCAGCACCGACTGACCCGCGCGAATCTTGCAGGTCTTGCGCAGCTCGACTTCGCCGTCGACCTTGACGGCGCCGGAGGCGACGATCACCTTCGCCGAGCCGCCGCTGTCCGCGAGGCCCGTGATCTTCAGGAGGTTGTGGAGTTCGACGTAGTCGCCGGTCAGTGTGAAATCGAGATTGGGCATGGCAAATCGGGAATCAGGAGCGCGCCACGCGGGCCGCGCGAAAGGGTGAGCATGATAAGCGATCCCCGGCTCGCGGGCCGCTGATCCATCTCGGGGCCAGATGTTATGAAATCGTCAGAAAGTGAAACGGTGAGTAACGTTGCGGGACTTCACGGGCTTCCTCAGACAAAAATGGATCCACCCCAGCCGAGAGAACCGCCTCCCGAACAGGATACGCAAGGCACCGCATACCTGTTCGGCGAGGCGGCTTCATCGAGCGGGAGCGCGCCGCGACGGGCATGTCTGTTGCGAAGCCGTTCCCGGAACTACTGCAAAGAGGATATGCCATGACTCAGATTCGCAAGCTGCTTACCGGTACCGCTTTCGCCACCGCCGCGCTGTTCGCGCAAGGCGCGTTCGCCCAGACTGCTGAAGCTCCGTCGGCTGCGCCGAGCCAGGCGCCAGCCGCCGCCGGCATCGCGCAACCCGCGCCGGCTCCGCAGAACCTGACGGCGCCGACCTCGACCGATCCGCTGGTGCAGAAGCGCGACGCCAACGCCCAGGCCAGCGCCGAGTACCGCAGTGCGAAGAAGTCGGCCAACGCGCAATACAAGGACGCGAAGAAGCAGGCCAAGTCGGACTACAAGTCGCAGGTCAAGGACGCGAAGATCAACCGCAAGGCGGACCGTCAGGTCAACAATTCGGAAATGAAGGATCAGATGAACGGCCAGTCGGCCCAGCAGCAGAGCGGCACGACCCAGCCGTAAGTCTCGCAGCGCGTGTGAGCCGTTGAGTTGTAAGTAGAAGCGGCGGCGTCCGGAAGCGGGCGCCGCCGCTTCTATTTTTGGGCGCTTGAAGCGCGTCGCGCGACGATCGCGTATAAATATCGCCAGATCACGGCAGGATCGGCGCTTGCGGGCGTAAGGTGTATGGATATACAGTGTGTGTCGCCGCGTCATGGAAGACGCGCTATCTACCTCTGCCATCCGCCGCCGTGTCCACTGTCACTCTCGCCGATTCCCCCCAAGCCGAAGCGGGCCTGCCCGACGTGGCGGCCTACCTCGCGAAGCTCAACGATGCCCAGCGCGCCGCCGTGGAACATGGCGGCCCGCAGGCCTTTGCACCCGGCGCCACGCTGCCTGAACCGCTGCTTGTGATAGCGGGGGCCGGTTCCGGCAAGACCAACACGCTCGCACATCGCGTCGCGCATCTCGTTGTCAACGGCGTCGATCCGCATCGCATCTTGCTGCTAACGTTCTCGCGTCGTGCCGCGCAGGAAATGACGCGGCGGGTTTCGCGGATCGCCGCGGGCGTATCGGGCGCGGCGGCGACGCTGGCGCAAGGGCTCACCTGGGCGGGCACGTTTCATGGCGTCGGCGCGCGGCTGCTGCGCGAGTATGCCGAGCAGATCGGCCTGTCGCCCGCATTCACGATCAACGACCGCGAAGATTCCGCCGATCTCATGAATCTCGTACGTCATGAGTTGGGATTGTCGGCGAAAGAGAAGCGATTTCCCGCTAAATCGACGTGTCTGGCGATGTACTCGCGCGTCGTCAACACGGGCGATTCGCTGGCGGAGGTGCTCGCGCGCTCGTTCTCGTGGTGCCTCGAATGGGAGCCGCAATTGCGGGCGCTGTTCGCCGCCTACACGGACGCCAAGCAAAAGCAGAATGTGCTCGACTACGACGATCTGTTGCTATATTGGGCGCATATGTCGGCAGAACCGGCTATTGCCGCCGATCTGGCCGCGCGCTTCGATCACATTCTCGTCGACGAATATCAGGACACGAATCGCCTGCAGGCCTCCATTCTGCTCGCGCTCAAGCCGGACGGGCGCGGGCTGACCGTCGTTGGCGACGATGCGCAGGCCATTTACTCGTTTCGGGGCGCAACGGTGCGCAACATCCTCGATTTCCCCGCGCATTTCGACCCGCCTGCGCGACAAGTGACGCTAGAGCGCAACTATCGCTCGACCGCGCCGATCCTCGCGGCCTCGAATGCCGTGATGGACGCCGCCACGGAGCGCTACACCAAGAACCTGTGGACCGACCGCGCCTCGCAGCAGCGCCCGCGCCTCGTCACGGTCGCCGACGAGGCCACCCAGGCGCGCTATGTGGTCGAGCAGATTCTGGAGGCGCGCGAGGGCGGCATGACACTCAAGCAGCAGGCCGTGCTGTTTCGCGCCGCGCACCATAGCGCGACGCTCGAAATCGAACTCGCGCGCCGCAATATTCCGTTCGTGAAATTCGGCGGTCTGCGTTTTCTGGACGCCGCGCACGTCAAGGATGTGCTGGCCGTGCTGCGTTGGGCCGAAAATCCGCTCGACCGCGTGGCGGGTTTTCGCGTGACGCAGTTGATGCCCGGCGTCGGGCCGGCCACGGCCGCGCGGCTGCTCGATCAGGTCGCGGCCTGCACGGGCGCGTACCGCGCCGCGCAGGCGCTCGCCGCGTTCGCGCCGCCGCCGCGTGCCGCCGAGGATTGGCCCGCGTTCACCGCGCTCATCGACAACATCGGCGCGCGCGCGACGCCCTGGCCCGGCGAGTTCGAGCGCGTGCGGCGCTGGTACGAGCCGCATCTGGAGCGCAATCACGAAGACGCCCAGGTGCGCATGGCCGATCTGCTGCAGATGGAAAGCATCGCGAGCACCTATGCCTCGCGCGAGCGTTTTCTGACCGAACTGACGCTCGATCCGCCCGACGCCACCAGCGCCGAATCGGCCGATCCGCTGCTCGACGAGGACTATCTGATTCTCTCGACGATCCACTCGGCCAAGGGGCAGGAGTGGCGCAACGTGTTCGTGCTCAATGGCGTGGACGGTTGCATCCCGTCGGATCTGGGCGCGGGCAGCGACGAGGAACTCGAAGAAGAGCGCCGTCTGCTCTACGTGGCGATGACGCGCGCGAAGGAAGACCTGCATATCGTCGTGCCGCAGCGCTTCTATGTGCACAACCAGGCGGCGTCGGGCGACCGGCATGTCTGGGCGTCGCGCACGCGCTTTATCGGCGCGCAGATGCTGCCGCTGTTCGAAGGGTGTGCCTGGCCGGCGCCGCCCGTGGTCAGCGCGCCAAGTGCGGCGGGGCTGGCCGCCGCGGCGCGCGCGAAGGTCGAGATCGGCGCGAAGCTGCGCAAGATGTGGGAGTAAGCGGGGGAAAGCGAGGAATAAGCGAGGAATAAGCGAGAAATAAGCGCGGGCGGGGACGCGGCCGCGAGGGCCGCGTCTGCCGGAGAGCGGTTTTAGCGCGGCTGGTTTCTTGGCGTTGGCGGCACGAAGAAGTTGCGCAGCCAGGCGGCGAGTCGCGTGAAGACGTCGTCGGGTTCCTCGACGAAGATTTCAGGCTTCAGAAGACGCAGATATTCCATGATCTGCTGCGCTTCCTGCTTCTGGAACGTGCCGTGCGTGATGCCCATGCGCAACAGGCCGCGCAGTTCGCCCAGACGCTCGCGCGCGAGACTGCCGCTCGCCTGCTCGCAGCCGATTTTCGCTTCATAGACGCGCTGGCGCAGCGACTCCGCGAGACGCCAGGCAGGCGTCTGCATCTTTTCCTCCAGCGCCTGGATGTCCTCCACGCCCGATTTGATCTGCGCGGCGAGCGGGTCGATCAGCGTTTCTTCGGCCTGGGCCTCGTGGACGATCGCCGCCGCCCACTCGCGGCATTGCTTGGCCAGTTCCTCGGGCGTCCACTCGGCGCGCGAGGCGAAGCCGAAGCCGAATTCCCCCGCATGGCGCATCAGCATCGACACGACTTCCGGAAACTCCTTGTCAAGCGTGCGCTTGGCCCAGGCGTACTGGCCGCCTTGAAGAAGACGCTGCACCGCCTGCTCGGTGAGCGGCGTCATGTTGTCGAGCAGCTTTGCGCGCAGGAAGTCCTCAAACGACGGCGTCAGAAACTGCGGGTCGAGCTTGAGCGAGACGCGCAGGAACGCATCGAAGTCCTTGCGCAGCGACGCAAGCGTTTCTTCCTTGAGATTGAGGGTGATGTGCCCCATTGTGGTTGCCCCGGTGTATTCCTGGCGGTGCCTGAGTTCGCTTGGCCTGCATTGGCCCGCATTGGTCGGATGGCGCCAATGCAGGCCTCGACGGTTTAACGGCGCATGGGGGCGAAACTTGAGCGGCGCGGGCTGAGTCCGTCCTCGAAACCTGCTGGAAACGCGGCGCGCACGGGCTAGCGCAGCACCACGCCTTGCCAGAAAAAGAACACGCCCAGACCGACCGCGATGGTGAGAAGCGGGCGCTTCGTGAGTGCGCTCACGCCGATCGCCGCTAGCGCGCCGACGAGCTGCGGATTGCGCCAGCTCAGCTCGGCGTGCTGGCCGTGCGGCGAGACGGCCATCGGCACGATGATCGCGGTGAGCACCGTGACCGGCACGAAGCCGAGCGCCGTGCGCACGAGCGGCGGGAACACCAGACGCTCGCCCAGCACGAAGACGGCGGTGCGCACGAGCAAGGTGATGGCAGCCATGCCGAGGATCAGGACGACGTAGTTCATTGGCGGCCTCCGGCAATCGCGTGTTGGTCGTGTTGATCGCGTTGGTCATGCTGGCGATGCGCGCGCAGCGGCTGTTGTGTATCGGCATCGGCTGCATCGCGCGGCTTGCGCGGCCGCGACAGCACGACGCCCACCGCCACGCCCACGAGCACCGCGCCGAGCAGCCCGAGCTTGTACGGCCACGCCTGCCAGAAAAACGCGAGCGCGCCCGCCGTGACGGCGGCGGCCAGATAGCGCAAGGCCACGAGTTGCGGCACGACGATGGCGATAAAGGTTGCGACCATCGCGAAGTCCAGCCCGAGCGACTGCAGCCCCGGAAACGCCGCGCCGAACAGCAGGCCCGCGGCGGTCCAGAACTGCCAGTTCAGATACATCGAAAGCCCCGAGCCGAGGAAGTGCCACGGCGAGACATCGCCCGGCGCATGGCGGCGGAAGTAAGCCCAGGCGACGGCGAACACCTCGTCGGTGAGCAGGCCGCCGAGCGCGAGACGCCAACGCAGCGGCAGGTGCGACACATAGGGCGCGAGCGTCGCGCTATAGAGCACATGGCGCAGATTGACGATGAGCGTGGTCGCCCAGATCACGGCGAAACTCGCATTCGAGGCGATCAGCCCGAGCGCGATGAACTGCGCCGAGCCGGCAAACACGGCGAGCGACATCAACTGGCCGTGCCAGAGCGCGAGCGGTCCCGTGGCGACGAGCGTGCCGAAGATGATGCCGAAGGGCGCCGCGCCGATCATCATCGGCACGGTGTCGCGCGCGCCGGCGACGAGTTCCTTGAAGCGATGAGGGTGCGGGGGAGGTTGCAAATGAGGTTGCGAATGAGGTTGTGTAGCCAAGCCGTTCTCCTGATACGGAGGGTCAGCTTAGCCGGGCGTTTGGCGTGCGGCTTGTACGTTCTTGCGCTTTGGCCGTGCTTCGGGTCGCGAATCACGCCACGATTCACGCCATCTGCCAGCGCCCCGGCGGCACGCCGAACATGCGGCGGAAGTGGCGCGTGAAGTGGCTCTGATCCGTGAAGCCTTGCGCGGCGGCGACATCGGCGACCGCAACGCCCGCGCGCAACGGCGCGAGCGCGCGCTGCAGCCGCAACTGCGTGCGCCAGGCGTGCGGCGGCAGGCCGGTCGCGTGGGTGAAGAGGCGCGTCGCGTGGAACGGCGACAGGCCGATGGCCTGGGCGAGATCGGCCACGCGCAGCGGCGCGGTGAGATCGGCGGCGAGCAGCGCCTTCATGACGTCGACGCGCGGTTCATGCGGCGCGGCTGCAAGCGGCGTGGCGCGCGTGCGGCCATGGCGGGTGAGGAGCGTCGAGAGGGCGTCGATCAGCGCGTCTTCGGCGGTCAGCGGATCGGCGGGTGTCGCCGTCAGGCCGTGGGCGGCGTGCGCTTCCATCAGGCGGTGCGCGCGCGAGAGGCGACGGGCGAGATCGAGATCGCGGATGACTTCGGCATCGAACCACGGCAGCGGTTGCGGGCGGTCCGCGATCCCGTTCGCGAGGGCATGGAGATAGTCCACCGGCACGTACATGACGCGATAGCGCCAGCCCTCGTCCACGGCGCGCGCGCCCGTGTGAAGCTCGCCGGGATTGATGACGGGCACGCTGCCGGCATCCGCGACATGGTGCGCGCCGCTGTAGCGATAGCACTCGGCGCCTTCCTCGATCACGGGGACCGTATAGGCGTCGTGCCAGTGCGCGGTGAACTCGTGATCGTGATATTCGGCCGTGAGCAGTTCCGCGCCGGGCAACAGCGGCGAGCGCCAGTAACGGGCCGAATCGCGAAACGTGGAGCGGGTCATGGCGCGGGGCGAGAACCGATGAGGCGCCGAAGCGGCGGCGAATCCTTGCAGTTTAGCGCACGGGGATGGTCGTGCCGGCGGGCATCGGCACGGCGGTGACACTGTTCTTCGCGCTGCCGCTCACGACGCGGTCGCTGTAGGTCAGATAGACGAGCGCGTTGCGTTTCGTGTCGACCACGCGGACCACGTGCAGCGTCTTGAAGAGGAACGACATGCGTTCGCTGAAGACATCGGCCTGCTGCTTGAGCGGGGAGGGGAAGCTGATCGGGCCGACCTGGCGGCAGGCGATGGACGCTTCGGTCGGGTCTTCGGCGATACCTAGCGTGCCTTTGACACCGCCGGTGCGCGCACGGGAAACGTAGCAGGTGACGCCTTGCACCGCGGGATCGTCGTAGGCTTCGACGACGACCTTGTCCGAGCCGGTCATGCGGAAATTGGTGTTCACGCTGCCGATCTGCTCGGCGTGGGCGGCGCCCATGACGAGCGTGCTCGCGCAAAAGGCCAGCGCGCAGCGCAGCCGGACGGCGTAGCGGGTCGATTTCATGCGGATTCCCGAGAATTGGTGTAGCGGTATTATCGGGCAGGGTGGGGGATGCGACTAATAGCCGGATTCGCGTTGATGCCTGAAGGCCAGCAGCGCATCTTCCGTCGCACCAAAAGAAAAAAGCCGTTGCGCAAAAACGCAACGGCTTCATATTTTGGCTCCCCGACCTGGGCTCGAACCAGGGACCTACGGATTAACAGTCCGGCGCTCTACCGACTGAGCTATCGGGGAACAGCAGTACAACTACAGCTATTAACTTCTTCAAAAAGACCGTTTTGATTAACGGGCTTTTGCGAATCCTGGCTCCCCGACCTGGGCTCGAACCAGGGACCTACGGATTAACAGTCCGGCGCTCTACCGACTGAGCTATCGGGGATCAACAAAAGCAGAGAACGAGATTCTATGGGGTGTGGCGCAGTCTGTCAACACCTGATCGCCATCTTATTTTCATTCCCGTCGAAAAAACGATCGGGAGGGCGATGACAAGGCCGCTGACGACGCGCCAGCCCGCTCGCTTCCAGCGTCGCTAACGTGTGTAACGTACGTTTAGCGAGCCAGCAGCGCGAGCTTGTCCTTCACGTCCTTGAATTCTTCGGCTTCCGGAAGTGCCGGCTTGGTCTTGGTGATGCTCGGCCAGTTCTTCGCCAGATCGGCGTTCAGCTCGATGAACTGTTGCTGGTCGCCAGGCACGTCTTCTTCAGCGTAAATGGCATTCACCGGGCATTCTGCGACGCAAACAGCGCAGTCGATGCATTCGTCCGGGTCGATCGCGAGGAAGTTGGGACCTTCGCGAAAGCAGTCCACCGGGCACACATCGACGCAGTCGGTATAGCGGCACTTGATGCAGCTTTCGGTCACAACGTGGGTCATTCAGGCAGCTCCTGCAGCTTTTGTATTGGGGATGGCGCTGGGGTTGGCCGCGCCAAAAGCGGTATTGTAACTGAATGGGAAATTCCCCATCCACACCCTCGCGGCACTGTTTATATCGTTTCGTGATTAGTTTATGCGGTGCGCCATGGGCTTGAACCGGGCCTGAATGAGCTGGTGCAATCCGTGGTTTTCTTGCTCGATATCCATGCGCTCGCCACGGTCGTGCGGGCATCGCCGCGTCGGAATGCCGCATTCGGGTAACATGGGCGCACCGCTGAAGCCCGCCGCCCGCCGGCTTCGCCGTATGCCTCACGAGGCGCGGCGCAGGCTCGGGAAGCACGGCGCGCCCCCTCCGATTGCAGTCCGGCTCGTCAATCATGGTCATAACTTCGCTGCTCGATACCGATCTGTACAAATTCACGATGATGCAGGTGGTGCTGCATCATTTCCCCGCGGCCAACGTGGAATACCGTTTCCGCTGCCGCACGCC
The DNA here is from genome assembly GCF_002917095.1 of Paraburkholderia eburnea. GTDB lineage: Bacteria > Pseudomonadota > Gammaproteobacteria > Burkholderiales > Burkholderiaceae > Paraburkholderia > Paraburkholderia eburnea. The sequence continues at coordinate 17,967 of NZ_PQGA01000028.1, read as the reverse complement.
GGATGTCGATCTCGTGCCTTACGTCGACGAGATCCGTAGCGAAATCTCCAAGCTCTGCCGCCTGCGCTTCGCCGACCCCGAGCTTGAGTATCTGCGCAAGATGCGCTTCGTGAAGGGCGATTTCGTCGATTTCCTCGCGCTTTTCCATCTGAACGAGAAGTACATTTCGGTCACGCCGTCGCCCAAGGGCAATGGCGAGATCGATATCGAGATCAAGGGGCCGTGGCTGCACACGATCCTCTTCGAGATCCCGGTGCTCGCGATCGTCAACGAAGTCTATTTCCGCAACACGCAGCATCATCCGCAATACGAAGAGGGCCGCGAGCGCCTGCGCCGCAAGATCGAGCTGCTAGGCGCCAGGCCCGAATTCGCCGACTGCAAGATCGCCGACTACGGCACGCGTCGCCGCTTCTCGAAGCGCTGGCACGAAGAGGTGATCCTCACGCTCAAGGACGATCTGGGCGAGCAGTTCACGGGCACGAGCAACGTGTACTACGCGATGAAGCACAACCTCACGCCGCTCGGCACCATGGCGCACGAGTATCTGCAGGCCTGCCAGGCGCTCGGGCCGCGCCTGCGCGATTCGCAGATCTACGGCTTCGAGATGTGGGCGAAGGAGTATCGCGGCGACCTCGGCATCGCGCTGTCGGATGTCTATGGCATGCAGGCCTTCCTGCGCGACTTCGACATGTACTTCTGCAAGCTCTTCGACGGCGCGCGTCACGATTCGGGCGATCCGTTCGACTGGGGCGAGCGCCTGCTCAAGCACTACGAAGACAATCGTGTCGATGCTCGCACGAAGACCATGATCTTCTCGGACGCGCTCGACATTCCCAAGGTGCTGAGTCTTTACGAGCGCTTCAAGGACCGCTGCCGTCTTGCGTTCGGCGTGGGCACCAATCTCACCAATGACCTCGGTTATCAGCCGCTGCAGATCGTCATCAAGATGGTCCGCTGCAATGGCCAGCCGGTCGCCAAGCTGTCCGATTCGCCGGGCAAGAACATGTGCGACGACAAGGCGTATCTGGCCTATCTGCGCCAGGTGTTCGGCATCGAACAGCCGACGGAAGAGGAACTCGCGGCCCACTAGGCGCAGCATCTTCGTCACGCGCCAGGCGGCAAAACGCAGGGCGGCGCGCCGGTATAATCGGCGCGCCGCCTTTTTCTTTGGCCTTTCTTCATTCGACGAGGACGTTCATGGATACCACGGCCGCCCGCCGCAGCATACTCGCGCGCATTCGCGCGGCCCAGGGCCGCGCCGTGACGTCGCCCATGCCCACGCCGCACGAGCGCGAAGCCGTCGCCGACTACCTCGCGCGTCATCCGCAAGGTCCGCGCCCGCCGCTCGAAGGCGATCTCGTCGCGCGCTTCGTCGAGCAGGCCCGGACCATGGCCAGCACCGTCGATGAAGTCGCGCAACTGGCGGACGTGCCTGCCGCCGCGGCGCGTTATCTCGCTTCGCTCGAACTGCCGACGCAGGCCGTCGCCTGGCAGACGCTCGAATCGTTCGACTGGGCGGCGGCAGGCTTGAGCGTCGCGTTTCGCAAACCCGAGGATCGCGATCTCGTCGGCCTGACCGGCTGCTTTTGCGCGACTGCCGAGACCGGCACGCTGGTGCTGCTGTCAGGCCCGCAAACGTGGGCCTCCGGTGCCTTGCTGCCCGAGACGCATATTGCCGTGGTGAGCGCATCGCGCATCGTCGCGGGTCACGAGGACGCCTTCGCGCTCATGCGCGCCGAACGCGGCGAGCTGCCGCGCGCGGTGAACTTCGTGTCGGGGCCGTCGCGCACGGGCGATATCGAACAAACCATCGTGCTTGGCGCGCACGGGCCGTATCGCGTCCACGTCATCGTCGTGCATGGCGCGTGACGCGTGACGTTCCGACACATCCTGAAAGGCTGCGGCGCGGCGCTCGCGGCCTGCGCGGCGCCGTGTGCCCACGCGGCCAGCGTGGACGGCGCGACGCTTTGCGCGACCTGGAGCCTGCCGTTCGCGCTCATGCTGCTGTCGATCGCGCTCTTCCCGATGTTCGCGGCCAGCTTCTGGCATCGTCATTTCGGCAAGATTTCGGCGTTCTGGGCACTCGCGTTCCTGTTGCCGTTCGCCGCGACGCACGGGGTATCGGCCACGTATCCGCTCTTCGTGCATGCGCTGATCGACGAATATGTGCCGTTTATCGTGCTGCTCGGCGCGCTCTATACGATCGCGGGCGGCATCTGCATCTACGGCAATCTGCACGGCTCGCCGCGCACCAATACGACGATCCTGTTGCTGGGCACCGTGCTCGCGAGCGTGATGGGCACGACCGGCGCGGCCATGCTGCTGATTCGCCCGCTCCTGCGCGCCAACGACAATCGCCGCCACAACGCTCACGTCGTAGTGTTCTTTATCTTCCTCGTCGCGAACGCGGGCGGCTCGCTCACGCCGCTCGGCGATCCGCCGTTGTTTCTCGGCTTTCTCAATGGCGTGAGTTTCTTCTGGACTACGCAGCATCTCGCCGTGCCGATGCTGTTCGTCTGCGCCGTGCTGCTCGCCGCGTTCTGGCTGCTCGATTCGTGGTACTTCCGTCGCGAAGGCGAGGCACGCGCGGCCGCGCTCGATCCGACGCCCGACACCGGGCGCATCGTGATCGGCGGCAAGTTCAACTTCGTGCTGCTCGCCGGCGTGATCGCGCTCGTGCTGATGAGCGGCGTCTGGAAGCCGGGCATCGGCATCGATCTGCCGGGCGCACGGCTGCAATTGCAGAACCTGGTGCGCGACGCGGGCCTCGTCGTGCTGGCGGCGCTCTCGCTGTTCTGCACCTCGCGCACGGCGCGCGCCGACAACGGTTTCGACTGGACGCCCATCGCCGAAGTCGCGAAGCTCTTCGCGGGCATCTTCGTGACGATCACGCCGGTCATCGCGATGCTGCGCGCGGGCGAGCAAGGCGCGTTCGCCGCGTTGATCCAGGTCGTGAACGCGGCGCCCGGCCGCCCCAACGACGCGCTCTACTTCTGGGCGACGGGCCTGCTTTCGTCGTTCCTCGACAATGCGCCGACCTGGCTCGTCTTTTTCAATCTCGCGGGCGGCGACGCGCCCACGCTCATGACGAGCGGCGCGCGCACGCTCGCGGCGATCTCGGCGGGCGCCGTGTGGATGGGCGCGATGAGCTATATCGGCAACGCGCCGAACTTCATGGTCAAGGCCATCGCGCAGCAGCGCGGCGTGCGTATGCCGGGTTTCTTCGGCTATCTTGGCTGGTCGTGCGTGGTGCTGACACCCGTGTTCGCCGTGGCGACCTGGCTGTTCTTCGTCTAGGCGCGCGCCGGGCGACAATGTCGTCCAGGTCAGCGATTCAACCCCAGCAGTGTGGAGAGCAACGATGCAAAAAATTCTCGTGGCGCGCCCGATCTTTCCGGATGTGATCGACCGGCTCAAGCAGTACTTCGATGTTGACTGGAACAACGGCGAGATGCTGTCCGCCGACGCGCTCAAGGCGCGGCTCGCCGACAAGGACGGCGCGCTCACCATGGGCGAGCCGATCGATGCCGCCGTGCTGGCGGCCGCGCCGCGTCTGCGCGTGGTGTCGAACATGGCGGTGGGCTACAACAATTTCGACATGGCGGCCTTCAACGCCGCCAACGTGCTCGGCACCAACACGCCGGACGTGCTCAACGAAACCACGGCCGATTTCGGCTGGGCGCTGATGATGGCGGCCGCGCGCCGCATCACCGAATCGGAGCACTATCTGCGCGCGGGCAAGTGGCAGAAGTGGTCGTTCGACATGTTCCTCGGCGCCGACATCCACGGCGCGACGCTCGGCGTGATCGGCATGGGCCGCATCGGCCAGGCGCTGGCGCGGCGCGCGCGCGGTTTCAACATGCGCGTGATCTATCACAACCGTTCGCGCGTCGCGCCCGAGATCGAGCGCGAACTGAACGCCGAATACTGCTCCAAGGCGGATCTGCTCAAGCAGGCCGACCATATCGTGCTGGTGCTGCCGTACACGCCGGAGAACCACCATACGATCGGCGCGGCGGAATTCGCGCTGATGAAGCCCACGGCCACGCTCACCAACATCGCGCGCGGCGGCATCGTCGACGACGCGGCGCTGGCCGAGGCGCTGCGCACGCGCCGCATCGCCGCGGCGGGGCTCGACGTGTTCGAGGGCGAGCCTGCCGTGCATCCGGCGCTGCTCGAAGTGGACAACGTGGTCCTCACGCCGCACATCGCGAGCGCGAGCGAAGGCACGCGCCGCGCGATGGCCAATCTCGCGGCCGACAACCTGATCGCCGCGTTGGGAGAAGGCCCGCGCGCGGGCCAGCCGCCCAATCCGGTCAATCCCGGCGTGCTGGGGAAAGCCCGTTCATGAGCGTCGAGTCGTTGATGGCGCTCGCCCTGCTGCTAATGGCAATCGCGCTGGCCGTGGCGATCGTCGCGTTGTTGCGCGCGCGTCAGGGCGCGCACGGTCATGAGGTCGCGATGCTCGACGCGCTCGATCAGCTTAGCGACCGCATGGCCGGCGCGAGCGAAACGCAGGCGCGCGCGGCCGAGCGCATCGAGCGCGAACTGCGCAATGAGATCGCACGCACGGCGCAGGCGTCGCGCAGCGAGTTCGGCGGCGGCTTTGCGCAGGTGCAGCAGGCGCTCGCGGCGCATCTCACGAGCATCGCGACCGTGCAGAACAGCCAGCTCGACAGCTTTGCGCAGCAGCTCGCGAAGCTCACCGAAACCAACGCGCAGCAACTCGACGCCGTGCGCCAGAGCCAGCAGTTGCAGGCGCAGCAGGCGCGCGACGAGCAGGGCGCCGCGCTGCGTCACTTCGGCACTTTGCTAGGCCAGCAGGTCGCGCAACTGATCGAGTCCAACGACCGCCGTTTGACCGAGGTGCGCGCGACGCTCGAACAGCGCCTGAAGGACATCGAGGCGAACAACGCGGCCAAGCTCGAAGAGATGCGCCGCACGGTCGACGAAAAACTGCACGCGACGCTGGAGCAGCGTCTGGGCGAGTCGTTCAAGCTGGTCTCCGACCGCCTGGAGCAGGTGCATCGGGGGCTCGGCGAGATGCAGACGCTGGCGGCGGGCGTCGGCGATCTGAAGAAGGTGCTGACCAACGTGAAGACGCGCGGCACCTGGGGCGAAGTGCAACTCGAAGCGCTGCTCGAACAGATGCTCACGCCCGAGCAGTACGCGAAGAACGTGGCGACCGTGCCGGGCCGCAGCGAGCGCGTGGAGTTCGCGATTCGCCTGCCGGGGCGCGGCATCAAGGCGGGGGCGAATGACACGGACAGCGCGCCGGTGTGGCTGCCCGTGGACGCCAAGTTTCCGCGCGAGGACTACGAGCGGCTCGTCGATGCGCAGGAACGTGCCGATCTGGCGGGCATCGAGGAAGCCGGGCGTGCGCTCGAAGCCCGCGTGCGCGCCGAGGCTCGCGCCATCGCCGAGAAATACGTGGCGCCCCCGCACACGACCGATTTCGCGCTGCTGTTCCTGCCGACCGAAGGACTGTATGCCGAGATCCTGCGCCGTCCTGGACTCACCGATCAGCTGCAACGCGATTTCCGCGTGACCATCGCCGGACCGACCACGCTCACGGCCTTGCTCAACAGTCTGCAAATGGGCTTTCGCACGCTCGCCATCGAAAAGCGTTCGAGCGAAGTCTGGCAGGTGCTCGGGGCGGTCAAGACGGAGTTCGGCAAGTTCGGCGACGTGCTGGCGCGCACGAAGACGCAACTGGAAACGGTGACGCGCTCGATCGAAGCCGCCGAAGTGCGCACGCGCGCGATGAACCGCAAGCTGCGCGACGTGGAGGCGCTGCCGGGCGAGGACGCCTCGAATCTGCTCGGCGATGCGCTGGGCAATGTCGACGAGTAGCGCTGCGCGCTCGCATTCCAATGCAAAGGGCCGTCCGCATCACTGCGGACGGCCCTTTTTTCGAGCTACGTCGTTTAGCCGATCACCGGTTCGACCGGCGCCGCGAGCTTGTCGAGCGCGTCGCCCGTCACGCGCACGATGCGCCAGTCGGAATACACGGTCGCGCCCATCTTCTCGTAGAAGCGGATCGCAGGTTCGTTCCAGTCGAGCACGCTCCATTCGAAGCGCGCGCAGTTGCGCTCGACGGCGATGGCCGCGAGCGCGCGCAGCATGGCGGTGCCAAGGCCCGTGCCGCGCTGCGTCGGCTGCACGTAGAGGTCTTCGAGATAAAGCCCGCGCCGCCCGAGAAAGGTCGAGTAGTTGTGGAAGAACACCGCATAGCCGACGATCTGGCCCGCGTCTTCGGCGACCAGCGCTTCGGCGGCGGGATGCGCGCCGAACAGCGCGTCGGCGAGCAGTTCGGGCGTGCCGGTGAAGAGATGCGTGAGCTTTTCGAATTCGGCGAGTTCGTACATCAGCGCGTGAATCGCGCCGACATCGGCGGGCGTGGCTGCGCGGATCGTGGCGGCCATCACGCTTCCTCTGGAACGTCTGAGAGATGAATCTCGATGCCGCCGAAACGCGAGGCGACCCAGTTGTACAGATGGCAGGCGATCCACAACAGCACGAAACCGACGATCGCGTTGAGGATCAGCGCGCTGAACACGGTGCCGAGTTCGAAGGTGCCGTAGCGGAAGAACGCGACCACGGCGACGAGCAACACCACGGGCACGCTGAAGGTGAGGTACACGAGGATGAGCGCCTTGGCGGTTTGCCCCGCGGCAATGAACGAGATCTGTTTTTTCATGTGAGTCGGTCCGTAGGTCGAGTGGACGTAGCGCGATGTGGGTTGAGCGTTGACGGGTAAAAACGGATAGGCGGCTGGTTAATGGCGGTGCGGGTGGTGCGTCAGACGAGTCCGTCGAAGAGCATGACGTCGACGGTGTCGCCCGCATCGAGATCGGCGGCCTCATGGGCGAGCACGATAAAGCAGTTCGCCTCGCTCATGGTGCTCAGCGCACCGGAACTTTGCGATCCGGTCGGCGTGACGCGCCATTGGCCCCGCGCGTCGCGTTCGGCGATGCCGCGCTGGAATTCGGTGCGGCCCGCGCGCTTGCGGATCGGCGCGTCGCAGCGCGCGGGAATCAGCGGCACGGGCTGCGGCGTCGCGCCCGACATCGCAATCAGCGCGGGGCGCACGATCTGATAAAAGCTGACCATGGTGGCGACCGGATTGCCCGGCAGGCCGAACAGCAGCGCCGCGCGGCCCACGCCCGCACGGCCGCCCGACCAGATGCGGCCGAACGCGAGCGGGCGGCCCGGACGCATCGCCAGGCCCCAGAAGGCCACGTCGCCGAGCGTCTGCAACTGGGTGCGCGTGAAATCGGCTTCGCCGACCGAGACGCCGCCCGAGGTCAGCACCACGTCGGCGCTTTCGGCGGCCTGACGCAGCGTGGCGGCGAGCGCCTCGGGATCGTCGCGCACGCGGCCCAGATCGATCGGCTCGACGTCCAGGCGCCGCAGCATCGCGCCGAGCGTGTAGCGGTTGCTGTCGTAAATGCAGCCGGCATCGAGCGGCTGACCGGGCGAGCGCAGTTCGTCGCCGGTCGAGAAATAGGCCACGCGCAGCCGCCGCTTCACCTCGACATCGACCAGACCCAGCGAGGCCATCAAGCCGATGTCGCTGGCGCGCAGCACGCGGCCGGCACGCAGCGCCACGCCGCCGCGCGCGAGGTCTTCGCCCTGACGGCGGCGATTCGCGCCGGGCGCGAGCGCGTCGGCGGGGAAGGTGATCGTGGCGGTGCCGTCGCTGGAATCGGCCGCCTGCGCGGCGACGCCCTCCTGCGGCACGACGGTGTCGCAACCCGCGGGCATCGGCGCGCCGGTCATGATGCGCACGCAAGCACCCGCCGGCACCGTGCCCATGAACGGGTGGCCCGCGAAGGCCTTGCCGGCGACCGTCAACGTGAGCGTGCCAGCGTGCCGCGCGAGCGCGGCGCCGTCGAACGCGTAGCCGTCCATCGCCGAATTGTCGTGCGCGGGCACGTCGATCGGCGAGATCACGTCGGTGGCGAGCACGCGCGCGAGGGCGTCGCGCAGCGGCACGCGTTCGCTTTGCGCGAGCGGCGTGACCCATTCCAGCACGATGGCCTGGGCGGCGCTGACGGGCAAGGCTTGAGGATCGAACTGGGTGAGGCTTCCGGCGCTCGCGGAGAAAGTGTTAGGCGTGGTCATGGGGTGGCGAAGCGTCGCATCCGCACGCATTTGGCAAAAGCGCTGCGGCGATCATCCTGGTGAGGTGCCCGAGGCCGGCGCCATGCGAAGGGCATGGAGCGGCGGTCGGCCGTGCCCGTCAGGCACGGTCGAGGTCGGCGAGTTCCTGCAGGGAGTTGACATTGTAAAACGCACGTTCGTCGGCAAAGCTCACTTCGGCCGCCGTGTGGCGCGCGTACCACGCGCGCACCTTGCGCTCGCCCGCGTCCAGAAAGGCTGCGAGGTCGTCGGCAAGCGAGGTGTGCAGCAGCGCGAAGACAGGATGCAGGCTGACTTCGCCCGCGGCGTTCGTGGTCGTTGCCGTGGCGATGGCGACGCCCCGCGCGCGCGACGCTTCGGCCAGACGGGCGCCGAGGTCGGCGGGCAGCCACGGTGAATCGCAGGGCGCGCTCAGCAGCCATTCGGTGCGCGCGGCGCGCAGTCCGGCGAGCAGGCCCGCGAGCGGGCCGGGATAGTCGGGCAGGGTATCGGCGAGCACGCGCGCCTGCCAGGGCGCGCCGAGCGTCGCGTAGATCTCGTGGTTACGGTTCGCGCTGATGGCGATCGTGCCGACCTGCGGCGCGAGACGCGCAAGCACGTGGGCGGCGAGCGGCTGGCCATGCAAGGTCTGCAAGCCCTTGTCGGCGCCGCCCATGCGCTGGCCGCGCCCGCCCGCGAGCACGAGGCCGGTGATGTCGGAGGCAGGGATGGCGGCGGGGAGATCGGGCATCGGCGTGGCGCAAGGCGTGAGCGGGGTGGAGCGAGGTGGAACGGTTGTGCGCCGGCGGCGGATCAGCCGCCGATATACGACATTTCGATACGCCGCTCTTCGCCCGTGGCCGGCGCAGCGGCGCTGCCGCGCAGTTGCGAGTAGCGGTCGGCGCGCTGTTCCCAGATCTGCGCGATGGCGCTGGAGATGGCGGCGTCGCTGGCTTCGCCGCGCACGAGCGCGCGCAGGTCGTAGCCCATCGACGCGAACAGGCACAAGTACAGCTTGCCTTCGGTGGACAGCCGCGCACGCGTGCAATCGCCGCAGAACGCACGCGTGACGCTGGAAATGACGCCGATTTCGCCTGCGCCGTCGGCATAGCCCCAGCGCTGCGCCGTTTCGGCGGCGCTGTGCGCTTCGAGCGGCACGAGCGGGAACTGTGCGGTAATGCGCGCGACCACGTCGGCGGAGGGCAGCACTTCGGCCATGTTCCAGCCGTTGGTCGCGCCCACGTCCATGTATTCGATGAAGCGCAGCGCCACGCCCGAGTTACGGAAGTGGCGCGCGAGCGGCACGATCTCGCCATCGTTGGTGCCGCGCTTGACGACCATGTTGACCTTGAGCGGCGCGAGGCCAACCGCCTGCGCGGCGGCGATGCCGTCGAGCACATCGGCGACCGAAAAATCGGCGTCGTTCATGCGGCGGAACAGGGCGTCGTCGAGCGCGTCGAGGCTCACGGTGACGCGCGTGAGCCCCGCGTCGCGCAGCGCGCGCGCCTTGCGGGCCAGCAGCGAGCCGTTGGTCGTGAGCGTGAGGTCGAGCGGCGTGCCCTCGGGCGTGCGCAGCGCGGCCAGCCGCTCGATCAGGAATTCGATGTTCTTGCGCAGCAGCGGCTCGCCGCCGGTGAGGCGAATCTTGGTGACGCCATGCGCGACGAAAAGCCGCGCGAGACGTTCGATTTCCTCCAGCGTAAGCAGGGAGGCGTGCGGCAGGAACGGATAGTCCTTGTCGAAGACCGCGCGCGGCATGCAATAGACACAGCGGAAATTGCAGCGATCCGTCACCGAAATCCGCAAATCGCGCAGCGGCCGCGCGAGCGCATCGAAGACCTCGCCGGACGGCGCGCGCGCGGACGCCGCCGCCGGCTGGAGGCTGGGCGGCAGTGAGCGGGCATCGGCAACGGGGATGATGCGTCGGGACATGGTTTCTATGTTTTGCGTACTTCGGTCCGCGTACTTCGCGCGATATTTTGATTTTAGCCGAACCACCTGCCGCTCACCGACGAGGGTGAACGCTGATATATCAAAAAAAAGCCCGCCGATATGTGGCGGGCTTTCTTGCTGCGGTGCGGTAATGCGCACAGCCATTTTGAACGGGCACCGGAAGTGTTCGTGAGAACGGATCCGGTGCCGCAACGCGTCAGGTTTAGCCCTGACGGGTCGTTTCCACTTGCTGCATCGGCGCTGCGTCCGCCGGCGGCAGCGGCTTGCGCTCGCGCGGCACGCGCGCGGGCTTGACCACTTGAGCCGCTGCGTCCTGCGCGGCGCGCAGTTTGGCGGTGTCGGTGTTCACCCACACGAGGCCAGCCGATTCGAGCATCGGAGCCAGTGCTTCGCCGCTCGCGGCTGCCGTTGCCGGGGCCGGAGTGGCTGCCGCAACAGCGGGCGCTGCAACCGGTGCCGGTGCGGCGGTTTCCACTGCGGTTTCCACTTGCGCCAGCGCCGGTTCAGCGGCTTCGACACGCGTTTCAACCGGAGCGGGTTGGGCTACGGCTGCCGGTGCGACTTCGGCTTGCGGTGCTTCGACGCGGTCTTCACGCGCCACCGGAAGTTCGGCGGCGGGGGCTTCGACCGGTGCAACAGGCGCTTGAGCGGCCGGCTCGGCGGCCAGTGCGGGCGCTGCCTCGACCGGTGCTGCCGGAGCCACTTCAGCAACCGGCTCGACTGCCGGAGTCACGGCTTCGATCGGCGCGGCCGGAGCGGCCGTTTCCACCGCAGCCGCAGCCGCGGTTTCGACCGGGGCAGCAGGTGCAACCGGCGCTTGTGCCACTGGCTCGGGCTGGGCCGCTTGCGTGGCTTGCGCTGCCGCCACTGCTGCGACCGGCAGGGCCGTCACGACCACGGCTTCTGCGACGGAGGTGTGCACGACGGTTTCCGAAACCGGCGCTTGCGGAGCCTGCGCTTGCGCGTGGGCTTCGGTTGCGGCTTCGTCCGAACCTTCGCCTTCCGTGCCTTCTGTACCTTCCGCGCCTTCGAGTGCTGCCGAACCTTCTGCATCGCGCTCGCGACGACCGCCACGGCGGCCGCGGCGGCGGCGGCGGCGCTCTTCACCTTGCGGTGCTGCACCGTCTTCGTCGAAACCGGCCTGGTTCACGCCATCGGTGAGGGCGGCCTGGGCGGCGTCGGCGGTTTCCGCGTCGGTACCTGCGCTAGCGGCGTCGAGACGGGCCTCCTGTGCCTCGGCGGCTTCGCCCGGCTGCTGACGACGGCGCTCACCACGCTCACCGCGTTCACGGCGCTCGCCACGTTCCGCGCGTTCCTGACGCTCGCCGCGCGGTGCGGCTTCCGCTGCCTCGCTGCGTTCCTGGCCACGCTCGACGCGCTCGATGCGCTGCTGCTCACGCGGTTCGCGCGGTTCACGCTCGGCACGCACTTCGCGGCCTTCGCGTGCTTCGCGCGGCTCGCGTTGCTCACGCGGTGCGCGCGGCTCACGGGCCTCACGTGCTTCACGCGGCTCACGACCTTCGCGTGCCTCGCGCGGCTCACGGGTTTCGCGTGCTTCACGGGGTTCGCGGGGCTCACGCGGCTCGCGGGCTTCGCGTTCCGGACGGCCCTGGCCCGTGCGCGTGCCGGTCGCGGCTTCGCCACGGCCTGCCGCGTCGCGCCCGCCGGTGCGGCGGTTGCGGTTGCGCTCGCCCGCAGCGGACTTGTCGCCACGTTCACCGCGCTCCGTACGTTCGCCACGCTCGGCGCGCGCCGGACGGGCCGCCTTGTCCTGCTGCGCGACCGGTGCCGGTGCGGGTGCCGCGGCCGGTGCGCCGCCAAAGAGGCGCTTGATGAAGCCGAACAAACCCCCGCCGGCCGGCGCTGCCGCGACCGGTGCGGCCACGGGGGCGGCTTCGACGGTCTTGACCGGTGCGGACGGCGCCGGACGCTCCGGCGTGATGCCCTTCACCGCGGCTTCCTGCTTGGGCTTGGCTTCGGCGTTGCGCTTGCTGTAACCGGTTTCCGATTCCAGTTCGCGAGCCGCTTCCTCGGCCATCTTCCAGGAGGCGCGCGGGTCGTCCAGACGCGCATCGTCGTGACGCAGACGCTCGAGCTTGTAGTGCGGCGTTTCCAGATGCTTGTTCGGGATCAGGACGACGCCGACCTTGAAGCGCGACTCGATCTTGTTGATCTCCGAGCGCTTTTCGTTCAGCAGGAAGGCGGTCACTTCGACCGGCACCTGGCAATGAATCGCCGCGGTGTGTTCCTTCATCGCTTCTTCCTGGATGATGCGCAGGACCTGAAGCGCCGACGATTCCGTATCGCGGATATGGCCCGTGCCGTTACAGCGCGGGCAGGTGACGTGGCTGCCTTCCGAGAGGGCCGGGCGCAGACGCTGGCGCGACAGCTCCATCAGGCCGAAGCGCGAGATCTTGCCCATCTGCACGCGCGCACGGTCGTGGCGCAGTGCGTCCTTCAGGCGTTGCTCGACTTCGCGCTGGCTCTTGGCCGACTCCATGTCGATGAAGTCGATCACGATCAGGCCGCCCAGGTCGCGCAGACGCAACTGGCGCGCGACTTCGTCGGCGGCTTCGAGGTTGGTGCGCGCGGCGGTTTCCTCGATGTCGGCACCCTTGGTGGCGCGCGCCGAGTTCACGTCGATGGCGACCAGCGCCTCGGTGTGGTCGATCACGATCGCGCCGCCCGAGGGCAGCGGGACGGTACGCGAGTAAGCCGTCTCGATCTGGTGCTCGATCTGGAAGCGCGAGAACAGCGGCACGTCGTCGTGATACCGCTTCACCTTGTTGACATTGTCCGGCATCACGATATCCATGAAGGCGCGCGCCTGGTCATAGATTTCGGTGGTGTCGATGAGGATTTCGCCGATATCGGGCTGGAAGTAGTCGCGGATCGCGCGGATCACGAGGCTTGATTCCAGATAGATCAGCATCGGCTGACCGCTCGTGCCCGCCTTCGAGGCGGCTTCGATCGCGTGCCACAGTTGCAGCAGGTAGTTCAGGTCCCACTGGAGCTCTTCGGCGGAGCGGCCGATGCCGGCCGTGCGCGCGATGATGCTCATGCCTTCCGGCAGTTCGAGCTGCGCCATGGTTTCGCGCAGTTCCTGACGGTCATCGCCCTCGATGCGGCGCGAGACGCCGCCGCCGCGCGGGTTGTTCGGCATGAGAACGAGGTAGCGGCCGGCGAGCGAGATGAAGGTGGTCAGCGCGGCGCCCTTGTTGCCGCGCTCTTCCTTCTCGACCTGAACGATGAGTTCCTGGCCTTCCTTGAGAGCGTCCTGGATACGCGCGCCGCGCATGTCCACGCCGTCGCGGAAGTACTGGCGGGCGACTTCCTTGAACGGCAGGAAGCCGTGGCGGTCTTCGCCATAGTTGACGAAACAGGCTTCGAGCGATGGCTCGATGCGGGTGACGATGCCCTTGTAGATGTTGCCTTTACGCTGTTCGCGCCCGGCGGTTTCGATGTCGATGTCAATCAGCTTCTGTCCATCGACGATGGCGACGCGCAGTTCTTCCTGCTGCGTCGCGTTGAACAGCATTCGTTTCATTGAACGACTCCAGTGCGGCTTCGCGCGCCACCCTTGACACCCTGGAAGCGCCGGCGCTTCGCCGGACGGCACAGGGGTGGGCAGCGGCAGGCCGCGCCTTATTGTGATTTCACAAGCACGCTGGAGCGGGAAGGATGGCGGGGAGAATTGCCGTTGAGGCGGCCGGTCCGGCGTTGTGTTGCCTGGGACGGGCCGCGTGGGCACATGCGAAATACGTCTTCAAGAAGCGAAGAGACGTGCCGGCGGGGCACGGATGTCCTGCGCCTCCAATGATCCGTCTGTTGCGTGCGCCGGCGGCAAACTGCGCCACGCACGACCGCAACAGGAAACGGGCCGCAGCCGCGAACTGCGCGCGCTGCTGGCTGGATCTGCTTCGCGGCCTTCGCTGTCTGCTGAAGGGCCGCGCACGGGAAGCTAACAGGAACGCCCGTCTTCCCCCTCGGGTGTCTCGCCACTTTTGACGTCGCCATGTCCCGCACGTTGCCGGGACGAATCGGGCGCTCGCCGTATTTTCGCCACCGTCGCGTCGTACCGCGGCCGCATCGAAATCGCTTCGGGCGCGCGGCGCGACGCGCCGGATGAATTCTTTGTACCAACCTTCCGTTACCGTCGGAGCCCGGTGCGACCGAACGTGCCTGTGGGCGCCGTCCCTGCCGTCGGGTGTTCCGTGCGTGCAACTCGTTGCTTCTCTTCAAACAGGGTGAGCAACCATCCCCGGGCGCAAGTAAAATAACGGTTTATCGCTTGCCGCCTGCGCGTTCCGCGTGGTCCCCGTTCCCATTGATCCCCCTTGGATAGCCATCGGGCGGATCAGGAACTTTATGGCCGTTGGGCCAACCTTCGCGTCTGCGTTGGGCAAATTATATTCAGAATGAAAGGGTTAGGCAAAATATCCCAGAATCAGGTCGCAAGTGACCAGGTTTCCCTTGTCGAAATCGACGACGGCGCCGCCGGTCAGCGGATCGACAATTTCCTCCTGCGCGTCTGCAAAGGCGTGCCGAAAAGCCACATTTATCGCATTTTGCGCAGCGGCGAGGTCCGTGTGAATAAGGGCCGGGTCGATGCGCAGTATCGGCTGGAGCTGGGCGATCTCGTGCGCGTGCCGCCCATCCGTATCGCCGAAAAAACCGCGCCTGAGTCGGCGCCCGTGCCGCCCGCCCATTTCAACGTGCTCTTCGAGGACGAAGCGATGCTGGTGATCGACAAGCCGGCGGGCGTCGCCGTGCATGGCGGCAGCGGCGTGGCGTTCGGCGTGATCGAGCAGTTGCGCCAGGCGCGTCCGCAGGCCAAATTTCTGGAACTCGTGCATCGGCTCGACCGCGAAACCTCGGGCGTGCTGATGCTGGCGAAAAAGCGTGCGGCGCTCGTTGGCCTGCACGAACAGATGCGCGACAACAAGACGGACAAGCGCTACTACGCGTGTGTACACGGCGAGTGGGCGAGCGACTGGGGCCGTCGCCGCGCGGTCAAGGAGCCGCTGCACAAGTATCTGACCCCGGAAGGCGAGCGTCGCGTGCGCGTCCAGCCGGACGGCCAGCCGTCGCACACAGTCTTCAATCTCGTGGAGCGCTGGCCGCAGTACGCGCTGCTCGAAGCCGAACTCAAGACCGGCCGCACCCACCAGATCCGCGTGCACCTGGCGCATCTGGGTCTGCCGATTGTCGGCGACGCCAAGTACGGCGATTTCGCGCTCAACAAGGCGCTTGCGCGCACCCATGCGAAGCCGGGCGTCAAGCGCATGTTCCTGCATGCGCACCGGCTCAAGCTCACTCATCCGATCACGGGCGTGCCGCTGCAGTTCGAAGCGCCGCTGCCGCCGGAGTTGCGCCGCTTCGTCGACGAACTGCGCACGCAGCGCGACGCAGCAGGCGAGGACTACGCCGCGCCGCAACCGGAGTGAGGGCGGGAACATCTGGCGGCCGCATTGTCTGATGAATGGGCACAATGCGGCCCGATGAACGCAACGCACCACGCAACGCACCACGCAACGCACCACGCAATGCACCGCGCAATGCACCGACTACACCGACTACACCGACGATATAGTCCGGCGAACCGCGCCGGGTTCCCGCCGGACTCAAGAACCACAGTGTTTGGAGAAGGACCGTATGGCCCGACAGCAATTTGACCTGATTGTGTTCGACTGGGACGGCACGTTGATGGACTCGACCGCCCACATCACGCGCAGCATCCAGGCCGCCTGCCGCGACCTGAGCCTGCCTGTGCCCGGCGACGAGGCCGCGAGCTACGTCATAGGCCTTGGCCTGCGCGAGGCGCTGCAGATCGCCGCACCCACGCTGGACCCGGCCGACTACCCGCGCCTCGTGGAGCGCTACCGCGTCCACTATCTGCTCAAGGATCAACAGACCGAGCTGTTCAAGGGCGTGCGCGAGATGCTCGCGGAACTGCGCGACACGGGCTATCTGCTTGGCGTGGCGACCGGCAAGAGCCGCGTGGGCCTGAACCGCGCGCTGGCGGACGCCAACCTCACGAGCCTGTTCGACGGCACGCGCTGCGCCGACGAAACCTTTTCGAAGCCGCACCCGGCGATGCTTCACGAACTCACGCGCGAACTGGGGCAGGATCTGGGCCGCACCGTGATGATCGGCGACACCACGCACGACCTGCAGATGGCCGCGAATGCCGGTGCGGCCGGCGTGGGCGTGGGCTATGGCGCGCACTCGGCGGCCGCGCTGGAAGCGCTTGAGCCCCAATTCATCGCCTCCGACGTGGCGGCCCTCGCGGCGTGGCTGCGGGAGCACGCATGAGCGAGATCAGGCAAATGAGCAGGCAAGCGAGCGAGCAGGGAGGCGCTCACGCTCCCGTGCGCGTGTGCGCCGCCGGCGATCTGGTCGAAGGCGGCGCGGGCGTGCGCATGAACGCGACTTACGCGGGCGGCCCGGCCGTCGTGTTTTTCGTGCGCTTTGGCGGCGAGGCCTATGGCTATCTGAACCGCTGCGCCCACGTGCCGATGGAACTCGATTGGGTCGAAGGGCAGTTCTTCGAGTCGTCGGGGCTGTATCTGATGTGCGCGACGCACGGCGCGATCTATCAGCCCGAGACCGGCAAATGCGTGGGCGGACCCTGCCGTGGCGGGCGTCTGCGCCCGGTGCGCGTCGAGGAACGCGACACGCCCGATGGCCGTGCGGTATTCTGGCTGCCGGACGACGATCTGCTTCCGACCCCGACCTGATTTTCTCGCTGATCCAATCACCTACGCATGTCAGACAACCCGACACCCGATTCGAACGAGCCGCCGCGCCCCATGCATTCGGGCAAGGTGGAAGCCGGCAATGGCGGCTGGGAGCGCGATGCGCTCGAACGCATCGCCATGGCCGCCATCAACGAGCAGCGCGCGGCGCGGCGCTGGAAGATCTTCTTCCGCTTCGCGTTCCTGGCGGTGTTGGTGCTGATTGCGTGGAGCGTGTTCGATTTTTCGGGCGCGCGCGTCGAAGGCGGCGGCCGTCATACGGCGCTGGTGTCGCTCGACGGCGAGATTTCGTCGGATACGCCCGCCAATGCCGAAGACATCAATAGCGCCCTCGACAGCGCTTTCGACGACGACGGCACCGCTGGCGTGATCCTGCACATCGACAGCCCGGGCGGCTCGCCCGTGCAGGCCGGCATCATCAACGACGAAATCCACCGGCTGCGCGCGAAATATCCGGCCATCCCGCTCTACGTGGTGGTGGGCGACATGTGCGCCTCGGGCGGTTACTACGTCGCTGCCGCCGCCGACAAGATCTACGTGAACAAGGCCAGCATCGTCGGCTCGATCGGCGTGCTGATGGACGGATTCGGCTTTACGGGCCTGATGGACAAGCTCGGCGTCGATCGCCGTCTGCGCACTTCGGGCGAAAACAAGGGGTTTTACGATCCGTTCTCGCCCGATACGCCGAAGATGGACGCGCACGCGCAGGAAATGCTCGACCAGATTCACCAGCAGTTCATCGACGCCGTGAAGGCGGGTCGGGGCCAGCGTCTGAAGGATTCGCCCGATATCTTCTCGGGCCTGTTCTGGACTGGCCAGAAGAGCGTGGAGCTGGGTCTCGCCGATGGTTACGGCGACACCGATTTCGTCGCGCGCGAAGTCATCAAGGCGCCGGATGTGGTGGACTACACGGTCAAGCAGGGCATTTCCGACCGCCTGGCGAAGCGCTTTGGTGCGAGCGTGGGCTCTGGGGCCATGCATTCGCTGATTTCGGGCGCGAAGCTTTCGGTGCGCTAATTAGTCGCACTGCTGTGGGCGTGTCAAGTCCTGGAATAGGTTGACACTATTTTGCGTCCCTGAACGCCCGATGCACCGCATCGGGCGTTTTGTATTGAAGGGCGGTGTGTGGCCG
>NZ_PQGA01000027.1 GCF_002917095.1 Paraburkholderia eburnea | reverse complement strand
ACGGGCAGCCAGCTCGGCAACGCGCAGAACACGGTCTATCAGACCGACGTGTTCGAGAAGTACGGCGACGAAGCCGATGCGGAAATCGCCCGCATTATCGCGGAGAACGCAGGCCCGAATGCGAAGCAGGTGTCGTCGGCCAATGTGCAGGCGACGAAGCCCGCGCACGGCTGATGTAAAGCCGCTCCAAGCCGCAACAAGCCGAATACGAAGCCGCAAGTTAGCCGCACTTGGCAGCACATAACAAAGCACTCAATGGCAGCAGCACAACAACCCGTCGTCCATCCACCGCTGCAAGGCGCGCAACTCGTGTTCGGCACCATCGCGGTCTCGCTCGCGGTGTTCATGAACGTGCTGGACACCTCGATCGCGAACGTCTCGATCCCGTCGATCTCAGGGGACCTTGGCGTCGCCTCCGATCAGGGCACGTGGGTCATCACCTCGTTCGCGGTCGCCAACGCCATCTCCGTGCCGCTCACGGGCTGGCTCACCGAGCGCATCGGCCAGGTGCGCCTGTTCATGGCGTCGATCATTCTGTTCGTGATCTCGTCGTGGCTGTGCGGCCTGGCGCCTACGCTGCCCTTCCTGCTCGCCGCGCGCGTGCTGCAGGGCGCCGTGGCGGGCCCGATGATCCCGCTCTCGCAGACGCTCCTGCTCGCGAGTTATCCGCGCGCCAAGGCGCCCATGGCGCTGTCGATGTGGTCGATGACCACGCTGATCGCACCGGTGGCGGGCCCGATTCTCGGTGGCTGGATCTCGGACAACATCTCGTGGCCGTGGATCTTCTACGTGAACATTCCGGTGGGCATCGTCGCCGCGATCGCCACTTGGATGATCTTCCGCACCCGCGACTCGGTGATCCGCAAGGCGCCGATCGACGGCGTGGGTCTGGGCCTCCTGATCCTCTGGGTCGGCTCGCTGCAGATCATGCTCGACAAGGGCAAGGATCTCGACTGGTTCTCGTCGACGACCATCATCGTGCTGGCGCTGACCGCCGTGATTTCGTTCGCGTTCTTCGTGATCTGGGAGCTGACCGCCGAACATCCGGTCGTCGATCTTTCGCTGTTCGCGCGGCGCAACTTCACGGGCGGCACGGTCGCGCTGTCGGTAGGTTACGGCCTCTACTTCGGCAATCTCGTGCTGCTGCCGCTCTGGCTGCAGACCGATCTCGGCTACACCGCGACCGATGCGGGTCTCGTGATGGCGCCCGTGGGCTTCTTCGCGATCCTGCTCTCGCCGATCACGGGCAAGATCCTGCCGCGCACCGACCCGCGCTATATCGCGACCACCGCGTTCGTGGTGTTCGCGCTGTGCTTCTGGCTGCGCTCGCAGTACACGACCGGCGTGGACACGTGGGCGCTCACGGTGCCGACGCTGATCCAGGGCATCGGCATGGCGGGTCTGTTCATCCCGCTCGTCTCGATCACGCTCTCGGGCTTGCCGGGCAACCGGATTCCGGCGGCGTCGGGTCTGTCGAACTTCGTGCGGATCATGTGCGGCGGCATCGGCACCTCGATTTTCGAAACCGCGTGGGACCATCGCACGATCTTCCATCACGCGCGTCTGACCGAGCAGGCCACGCCGACCAGCCCGGTGTTCAACCAGTCGATGCAGCAGATGCAGAACTCCGTGGGACTCGACCCGTCGCAGGCGCATGGGATGTTCGATCGCATGGTGACGCAGCAGGCCGCGCAGCTCGGCGTGAACGATCTGTTCTGGATTTCCTCGGTGATTTTCATCGTGCTGATCGCGCTGATCTGGATCACGCGCCCCGAGCGCGCGGGCGGCGCCGATGCGGGCGCGGCGGCTTCGGCGGCACATTGATGGCTTGATGGGTGCGCTCGCGTTGAGCGCCCCAACGAAAACGGCACGTCCGGTTAAACCGGCGTGCCGTTTTTTATTGCTTGTGCGATCAGTCGTGCGCGCTTGTGTGCCGACTTCAGGCCACCCCGCTCACCACGAGACGCTCCGGCGCCAGCACGCCGCTGCCAGCCTTCGCCACGCCCAGCAGCCGCCCGGCCTCGTCATAGACGCGCACGCGATCGGCGGCTTCGCAGACCTGGCGATCGAGCGTGAGCGCGTTGAGCGGCAAGCGCTGGCCATGCGTGAAGCGTCGCGCCGATTCGGCGTCGAGCGTGACGAGCGGGAACGTCGAGAGCAACGCGTCCACCGGTTGCAGCCACGCGTCGCGCGCGGGTTCGTCGGCGGCAGTGAGCGCGTCGAGCGTCACCGCATGTTCGAGCGTGAGCGCGCCCACGCCCGTGCGACGCAGCATCACGAGATGCGCGCCGCAGCCAAGCGCTTCGCCGATATCCTCGGCGAGCGTGCGCACATACGTGCCCTTGGTGCAGGTCACGCGAAAGGTCACATCGGGCAACGCGCACGCGATCATGTCGAGCGCGAGAATCGTCACGTTACGCCCTTCGCGCTCGACCGTCTGGCCGGCGCGCGCGTATTCGTAGAGCGGCTTGCCGTCGCGCTTGAGCGCCGAGTACATCGGCGGAATCTGCACGATATCGCCGAGAAACCGCGCCATGGCGTCCCGTACCGCCGCTTCGTCGCAAGTCACCTCGCGCGTGTCGACGGCCTCGCCTTCGGCGTCGCCCGTCGTCGTGCGGATACCGAGGCGCATGGTCGCCTCGTAGGTCTTGTCGGCTTCGAGCAGGTCCTGCGAAAACTTGGTCGCCTCGCCGAAGCAAAGCGGCAGCAGACCCGAAGCGAGCGGATCGAGCGTGCCCGTGTGGCCCGCCTTCTTCACGCGATAAAGGCGCTTCGCGCGGATCAGCGCATCGTTGCTCGACAGGCCAACGGGCTTGTCCAGCAGCAGCACGCCGTCGAGCAGGCGACGCGGCACCTTGGGACGCTGCTCGCCCTGATTCTTCTTCGAAGATGCAGTCATGCTGGCGAGATCAATCGTCCTTCGCGCGCGAAGCGTTCGCCTCGTCGATCAGGCGCGACATCGCCACGCCCTTCTCGACCGACTGGTCGTAGTGGAAATGCAGCGTCGGCACCGTATGGATATGCAGGCGCTTGAAGAGCTGGTTGTGCAGATGGCCTGCGGCATGGTTCAGGCCGTCCTGGGTCTGCTGCGGATCGCCCGTGAGCGTCGTGAAATAGACCTTGGCGTGCGCGTAGTCCGGCGTCAGTTCGACGCTCTGGATCGTCACGAGACCCACGCGCGGATCTTTCACTTCGCGCATCAGTTCGGAAAGATCGCGCTGGATCTGATCGGCGATCTGCACGTTGCGATTCGGGGAAGTACGTTTTTTCGGCATGATGATTCCACCTCTGTGGCGGCATTCGTTGCGGCGCGCCGCGATCGGAAACCGGAGCATTCCGTCGCGCGCAGCCGCGCAAAAAACTGTCGGACAAAAAACAAAGGGCGGGGCTGGCTAGCGCCCGCCCCGCCCCTTTTCGGGTAAGCCCGCGAGCGGCCCGGGTTACCAGGCCTGCCCGCGTGCGCCGCTGTATTACAGCGTACGCGCGACTTCCGTGATCTCGAACACTTCGAACTGGTCGCCTTCGGCGATGTCGTTGAAGTTCTTGATCGACATACCGCATTCGAAGCCTTGCTTGACTTCCTTGACGTCGTCCTTGAAGCGCTTGAGCGAGTCGAGTTCGCCAGTGTGGATGACCACATTGTTGCGGATCACGCGCACCGACGACGAACGCTTGACGAAACCGTCCGTGACCATACAACCCGCGATCAGGCCGACCTTCGGCACGCGGATCACCTGGCGCACTTCCGCCATGCCCGTCACGGTCTCGCGCTTCTCCGGCGCGAGCATGCCGGACATCGCCGCCTTCACCTCATCCACTGCGTCATAGATGATGTTGTAGTAGCGGATATCGATGCCGTTCGACTCGGCAACCTTACGCGCCTGTGCATCCGCACGCGTGTTGAAGCCGATGATGACGGCCTTCGAAGCCGTCGCCAGGTTGACGTCCGACTCGCTGATCGCGCCGACCGCGCTGTGCACGATCTGCACGCGCACTTCGCTGGTCGACAGCTTGACGAGCGATTGCACCAGCGCTTCCTGCGAACCTTGCACGTCGGCCTTGACGATAAGCGGCAGGTTTTGCACTTCGCCTTCCGCCATCTGCTCGAGCATGTTTTCGAGCTTGGCGGCCTGCTGCTTGGCCAGCTTGACGTCGCGGAACTTGCCTTGACGGAACAGGGCGATTTCACGCGCCTTGCGCTCGTCCGGCAGCACCATGACTTCTTCGCCTGCGCCCGGCACTTCCGACAGACCCTGGATTTCGACCGGGATCGACGGGCCGGCTTCCTTGGTCGGCTTGCCGGTTTCGTCGAGCATCGCACGCACGCGGCCATAGGCGCTGCCTGCCAGCACGACGTCGCCACGCTTGAGCGTGCCGGACTGGACGAGGATCGTTGCGACCGGGCCCTTACCCTTGTCGAGCTTCGCTTCGATGACGAGACCCTTGGCCGGGGCTTCGACCGGAGCCTTCAGCTCCAGCACTTCCGCCTGCAGCGAGACGTTTTCGAGCAGTTCGTCGATACCCGTACCGGCCTTTGCCGACACCGGCACGAACGGCGAGTCGCCGCCGTATTCTTCCGGCACGACGCCTTCGGCGACGAGTTCCTGCTTGACGCGCTCAGGATTGGCATCCGGCTTGTCGATCTTGTTGATCGCCACGACCAGCGGCACACCCGCGGCCTTGGCGTGGGCGATCGCTTCCTTCGTCTGCGGCATCACGCCGTCGTCGGCTGCGACCACCAGAATGACGATGTCGGTTGCCTTCGCACCGCGGGCACGCATGGCCGTGAAGGCCTCGTGACCCGGCGTGTCGAGGAACGTGATGACGCCACGCGGCGTTTCGACGTGGTAAGCGCCGATGTGCTGCGTAATGCCGCCGGCTTCGCCCGCTGCGACCTTGGCGCGGCGGATGTAGTCGAGCAGCGAGGTCTTGCCGTGGTCGACGTGACCCATGACCGTGACGACCGGCGGACGCGGCAGTTGCTCTGCGTCCGTGACGGTGGTCTGGCCTTCGACCAGCAGCGCTTCCGGGTCGTCGAGCTTCGCAGCGACGGCATGGTGGCCCAGTTCCTCGACGATGATCATCGCCGTTTCCTGGTCCAGCATCTGGTTGATGGTGACCATCTGGCCCATCTTCATCATCACCTTGATGACTTCCGACGCCTTCACGGACATCTTGTGCGCGAGGTCAGCCACGGTGATGGTTTCCGGCACGTGCACTTCACGCACGATCGGCTCGGTCGGCGCCTGGAACGACGATGCGCTGTCCTGATGACGGCCACGGCCCTTCGGGCCGCCACGCCAGCCGCGGTCCACGCCGCCCGACGAATCGCCACGCGTCTTGATGCCGCGGCGCTTCGAGGCGTCGTCCTGCCAGCCGCCCTTGCCTGCGCCCGGCTTCTTGTTGCGGTCACCCGCGCCGGCACCCGGCGCGCTGGTCGAAGGCGCGGCCGTGGTGGCCGGCTTCTTCGCACCCGCGCCGGCTGCCGGACGTGCCGCCGCACCTTCCGGACGGGCCGGCTTGTGCAGCGTGCCCTTGGCTTCGGCAGGCTTGGGCGGCTCGACGGGCTTCGGCGGTTCGACCGCCTTGACCTGCGCCTTGCGCGGCGTGTTCATCATTTCACGGATCGCGCGCGCTTCGGCTTCTGCAGCCGCACGGCGGCGAGCGATCTCGTCCTGTTCTTTCTGCGCCTTTTCGGCGGCTTCGCGCGCGGCTACTTCAGCCTTCTGCGCGGCTTCGCGCTGCGCGGCGCGCTCGGCGGCGGCGCGATCATCGTCTTGCTGTTGCTTCACGTCCTTCGCTTCTGCTTCGGCATTGCGCTGGGCGGCGACGGCCTGAGCGGCCAGTTCGCGCGCAGCGGCATCTGCCGCGGCCTTTTTATTGGCGGCCTCTTCTTCGGCACGGCGGCGTTGCGCCTCGGCGGCTTCCTCGCGTTCGCGGCGCTCGGCCTCTTCACGCGCGAGAAGCTCCTGACGCTCCTTGAGTTCCTGAGCCTGACGCTCCAGAAGCTCGGCCTCGCGGCGAGCTTCTTCTTCACGGCGCTGCAGTTCCGCCTCTTCGGCGGCGGCTGCGGCGTCGGTGGCATGATTCGATGCGTCCGCCTGTTCGGCGGATTCGTCGCGGCGGACGAAAGTGCGCTTCTTGCGCACCTCGACCTGAATGGTGCGAGCCTTACCCGTGGAATCGGACTGCTTGATTTCCGACGTATGCCGCTTCGTCAGCGTGATCTTGCGCTTGTCTGCATCAGTCGAGCCGTGAGACTTGCGCAAGTGGTCGAGCAGACGCGCCTTGTCCGTTTCGGACAAGGAGTCAGCTTCGCTCGCTTTCGTGACGCCCGCCGCCTGCAGCTGCTCGAGCAGCACGCCGGCAGGCATCTTCAGTTCCGCGGCAAATTGGGCTACGTTGTTACTCGCCATTCATTCCTCTTAATGCAAGGATCGATTCCTTGCGGTTGACATCGGGTCATGCGGCACCGTTTGCCCCGCGCTATTGTTGCCAGCTGCGGGGCGGCCGCGATCAGTTCAGTGGGTCATGGTCGCTTCCTGCTCGTCACGCCCTGGAGAATCACCTGGGGAATGCTCCCCTCAGGTCACTCGAACCAGTGCTCACGTGCCTTCATGATCAACGCCTTGGCGGCGTCCTCTTCCATTCCCGTCATTTCGGTCAGTTCGTCCACGGCCAGCTCGGCGAGCTCGTCGCGGGTGTGAACTTCGTGCTGCGCCAGCTTCGCGAGCAACTCCGGGTCGATGCCGTCCAGACTCTTGAGGTCCAGCGCGGCGCTTTCCACCTTTTCCTCGTTCGCGATCGCCTGCGTGAGCAGGGCATCGCGCGCGCGGTTACGCAGTTCGTGCACGGTGTCCTCGTCGAACGCCTCGATTTCCAGCATTTCGTTGAGGGGCACGTAGGCGATCTCTTCGAGGCTCGTGAAGCCTTCGTCGATCAGGATGTCGGCGACTTCCTCATCGACGTCGAGACGCGCCATGAACAGGTCGCGCAGCACCGTGCGCTCCTGGTTCTGCTTCTGCGCAGATTCATCCGGCGTCATGATGTTGATCTGCCAGCCGGTCAGCTCGCCGGCAAGACGCACGTTCTGGCCGCTACGGCCGATGGCGACTGCGAGTTCGCTTTCATCGACGACGACATCCATCGAGTGCTTTTCTTCGTCGACGACGATCGACTGCACGGCAGCCGGCGCGAGCGCGCCGATCACGAACTGGGCGGGATCTTCCGACCATAGCACGATGTCGACGTTTTCGCCACCGAGCTCGTTACGCACGGCCTGCACGCGCGAACCGCGGATACCGACGCAGGTGCCGATCGGATCGATGCGCTTGTCGTAAGCCACCACGCCGATCTTGGCGCGCACGCCCGGATCGCGCGCCGCCGCCTTGATTTCGAGAAGACCTTGCTCGATTTCCGGCACTTCCATCTCGAACAGCTTCATCAGGAACTCGGGCGCCGTGCGCGAGAGTTCGATCTGCGGGCCGCGCGCGGTGCGGTCGACCTTGCCGATCCAGGCGCGCACGCGGTCGCCCACGCGCAGGTTTTCCTTCGGAATCAGCTGATCGCGGCGCAGCAGCGCTTCGACACGGCCCGATTCGACGATGAAATTGCCCTTGTCCATGCGCTTGACCGTGCCGGTCATGATGCTTTCGCCGCGCTCGAGGAAGTCGTTCAGGATCTGTTCGCGCTCGGCGTCACGGACCTTCTGCAGGATCACCTGCTTGGCGGCCTGCGCACCGATACGGCCGAACTCGACCGACGGCACCGGCTGCTCGATGAATTCGTCGATCTGCGCTTCGGGGTTCTGCTCGCGTGCCTCGAACAGGAGAATTTCCTGATCCGGCTCCTGCAAGCCCGCCTCGTCCGGCACGACGCGCCAGCGACGATACGTTTCGTGCTCGCCGCTTTCGCGGTCGATGTGCACCCGGATGTCCGCATCCTCGTCGAAGAGTTTCTTGGAGGCCGACGCAAGCGCCGCTTCAAGGGCGGCGAACACCACGTCCTTGTCGACATTTTTCTCGCGTGCCAGCGCATCCACCAGCATCAACACTTCGCGACTCATTGTTTGCGGCTCCTAAAGTCAACTTTGGGGATCAGACGGGCTTTGTCGATGTCCGCGAGCGTGAAATCGAGCATCGCAGGTCCCGCCTTCCCTTCGAATTCCAGACCGATGGTTTCGCCTTCCGGGGCATGCACGATGCCGCGGTACGATTTCCGTCCGTCCAATGGCTTTTTCAACGTGATGACCGCTTCGCAGCCCGCGAAGCGTTCGAAGTCCGCCAGTTTCTTCAGCGGACGGTCGAGGCCGGGCGACGAGACCTCAAGACGTTCGTAGTCGATGTTCTCGACAAACAGAACGTGTTGCAGCTGACGCGTGACCTTCTCGCAGTCCTCGATCGCGATACCCGCGGGCTGATCGATGTAGATGGCCAGCATGCC
Organism: Paraburkholderia eburnea; assembly: GCF_002917095.1. Lineage (GTDB taxonomy): Bacteria > Pseudomonadota > Gammaproteobacteria > Burkholderiales > Burkholderiaceae > Paraburkholderia > Paraburkholderia eburnea. Next base: position 67,262 of record NZ_PQGA01000027.1, on the reverse strand, counting down.
GCGCCCGGTGCGCTCGAGGTCGACCAGCTCGTAACCGAGCCCGGTGACCGTGGTTTCAATCAGTTCCGTCAGTTGCACAATGCCCACTCCAGATGTTCGCGCAGCGGGCCGACAACTTCCTGTGATTCGGGATTCGCGGGCCGCGCGCCAGGTGAGCGCGCGCTCTTGCACTTCAACCCAGATTGGCGAGCCGGACCTGACGTGAAGCATGGTTGCGCTGCACAATTACGCCCGAAGTCGCGAAAGACAACGTGCACAATCGGCCGAACCAAAAAAAAATGGGCGAAACGCCCATCTTCTCACTTAGCCAGGTGGTCGCACCTGAGACGCAAATAAAAGCCGCACGCCCAGCGACTTCGAGATTGTAGCCTTTTTTCGCCTTTAACGCAAACTGCGCGGCGCTCACGCTACAGCGCCTGAAGCCCGATAAGGCTGCGCTGCAAGCGTTTTCAAAGCTGGCCCGAGGTTCGCCGCGTCAGGTGCAACTCGCGCGTGGCGGCGCTTGCCGCCACGGCGAAACCATCTGGGCGCCGTCAATCAGCAGCGCCCGCCGTTGGCTCAGTGGCCGCGCGTACGGTTGCGCGGCGCGCCGCGCTGACCCGTGCGATTGCCGCCGCCGGCCGACCGGTTGCCACCGGCGTTGCCGCCGGCATTGTTGCCCGGGCCACGACGATTGCCACCCGCATTGCCGCCGGCGTTACCGCCAGCACGCTTGCCGGCGGACGGTGCGCGGTTGCCGTCGACATCGCCGCGCGCGCCGTTGCGGCCATTGCCGCCGCTACCACCATTGGCGCGACCACGGTTGCCCCCGGCGTTGCCGCCCATGCCACCACCGAAACCGCCGCCAAAGCCGCTACCCGCGCCAAAACCACCCGCCTGCGCACCACGACGGCCTGCGCCGCCGCCACGCGGCTGACGCGGTTGGCCCATCGCGCCGTGCGAGCTCAGCACCGGCTCGCGGTTGATGAAGCCCATCGACGTCTGCATCGGATCGGGCTGGCGACGCTCCTGCTCCTTGCCGCCACGGCCGCCCTTCTCTTCGCTCGGCGCCTTCAGGCCGACCGCGGCCATGAGCGCGCGCACCTCGTTGTCTTCAAGCTCTTCCCAGCGGCCGCGCTTGAGCCCCTTGGGCAGGGCGATCGGGCCGTGGCGCGTGCGGATCAGGCGGCTCACCATCAGACCAGCCGCTTCGAACATACGACGCACTTCGCGGTTACGGCCTTCGGCCAGCGCGACGTGATACCAGTGGTTCGTGCCTTCGCCGCCGCCGTCGCGGATGCGCAGGAAGCTCGCGGGGCCGTCTTCGAGTTCGACGCCCTTGAGCAGTTTCTGGCGCATCCCCTCGCTCAGCTCGCCGACCACGCGCACCGCATATTCACGCTCCACGCTGTAGCGCGGGTGCATGAAGCGGTTGGCCAGGTCGCCCGACGTGGTCAGCATCAGCAGACCTTCGGTGTTGAAGTCCAGGCGGCCGACGGCCAGCCACTTCGCCGTTTTCATCGGCGGCAGGCGGTCGAACACGGAGGCACGGCCTTCCGGGTCGGCGTGACTGACGATCTCGCCGGTCGGCTTGTGATAGATCAGCACGCGCGGCGGCTTGTTCGCGAGCTTGCGCTTGATCGGCTTGCCGTTGATGCGGACCTGGTCGGTCGGCAGGATGCGCTGGCCGATATGCGCGGGTTCGCCGTTCACCGAGACACGCCCGGCGATGATCAGCTCTTCCATGTCGCGACGCGAGCCCATGCCCGCATCCGCCAATACCTTGTGCAGCTTCGGCGCGTCGTCGTCCGGGCTCAGCACGCGCTTGGGCTGCTGCTGGGCGCGGCCACGGCGCAGCATCGGCGCACGCACGCCCGTGCCGGCGCCGTTGTCGGCGTCGAATGCCGGCGACGTCACGTAGAGGAACAGATCGTCCTGCGCGCCTTCGGCGGCAGCGGCGGCCGGCGCTTCGGCGCGGCCCTTGCCGGCACGGCCGCCCTTCGCGGGCTTTGCTGCCGCAGCGGCGGTGTTCGCGCCTTCCGCCGTTTTGGCGGTCGGAGTGCGGCGACCTTTCTTCGCGGCCGCGTCCTTGTCCTTGCGCGGCGTGCGCACTTGCGCAACCACCACGCCGTCCGGCGGCGTCTCGATGCCGACGGGCGCGTCCTGCGCGCCCTCAAGCGGCGCGGCGCCTTCGGTCTTGCTCTTCGCGCCCGCGCGGCGGCGCGCGATCAGGCTGCGCGGACCGCGGCGCAGGCCGCGGCGCGGACGGTCTTCGCCCTCGGCGGCGTGTTCGCCTGCCTGCGGGCCAGCGACCTCGCCGCCATCGCGGGCGGCGCGCGTGTCGTCATCGCGCGTGGAGGACGCGCGACGCGCGGATTCGGACGCGTCGGTCGAATCGGTGTCGTGGATATCAGTCAAAACAACCTCGAAATGTCAGGTTGCGCGCCCCGTTGGCAGGGGCGCGTCAGTGTGTTTGTTGCGTCAGATGCCGCGTCGGGTGGCGGCGTCGTCCGTCGTCGAGACGGGGTCGTCCTGCGCCGCATCGCGGCGGTCTTCGTGTTCTTCTGCGGGCTCGCCGGCAGCATGGCCAGCGGACTCCGTTGCGCTCGCACGGCCAGGCGCGGCGTCGAGATCCTGCGCGAAGGCGGATTCTTCGAGATGCATCTGCACGGCGGCCGGTTGAGGTGCGGCTTCTTCAGTCGCGTCCTGAACCCCATCGGCAGCCGCATCTTCTGCGCCTGAGTCGGCCGTGTCCGTCGCGAGCGTCTCTTCGCTGCGCTCCGAAGCGGCTTCGGCAATCAACTGCGCCACTTCGCTTTCCGGGAATTCGATCGCGTGCTGGGCCAGCAACTGCTCGCCCAACTGGTTCGACGGATCGTCGAGCGGCGGTAGTTCGTCGAGCGATCTCAGGCCGAGATCGTCGAGAAACTGGCGCGTCGTGGCATACAACGCCGGGCGTCCCGGCACGTCCCGATGACCGATGACTTCGATCCAGTTGCGGTCCTCAAGCTGCTTGACGACCTGCGTGTTGACCGTCACCCCGCGGATTTCCTCGATATCGCCGCGCGTGACCGGCTGCCGGTACGCAATGATCGCGAGCGTTTCGAGCACCGCGCGCGAATAGCGCGGCGGCTTTTCCGGGTGCAGGCGGTCGAGGTACGTACGCATGGCCGGCTTGCTCTGGAAGCGCCAGCCGGACGCGAGGCCCACCAGTTCCACGCCGCGTCCCGACCATTCTTGCCGCAGGTCTTCGAGCAGGTTACGGACGGTGTCGGCCGAGATGTCGTCGGCAAACAGCTTGCGCAGCTCGCCGAGCTTCAGCGGCTCCTGCGTACAGATCAATGCAGTCTCGAGGACGATCTTCGCCTCTTGGGTATTCATGCAGCCAGGTCAGACCCTAAGTAAGGTAAATCAGGTTCAGGGAACCGGATCAGACAGACGAAAGACGATATGGAACTGGAGACGCGCTCGCCCGATTCTGATCGGTCATATTGATGGGAGCACGCACCGGGGGGCCGCTAAACAACGCTTTGCACACTTGGAGAGAGACAAAGTGTCAGACCCAGCCGGACGGAGCAGCGAAATTCCCGCAGGGAATCGCGTAACTGAGCGCCATCTTACGCAAAAACCACGGGGGCGTAAAGTCGCGGCGACGCGCGTTTTAGCCCGTTTATGCCAATGCGGTATCAATCCGCGGGCAAGCGCGATGCAGGGTGCATGTCGACGGCCTGGCGCCTCCGCTTCTGCACACGCCTGGCCACTTCAGGCCGCGCCGCGTTACGCCAGATAACGCGTGAGACGCGCGACGCCGGCGTCGAGACGCTCCGGATCGCACGCATAGCACCAGCGCACGAAACCCTCGCCTTCAGGGCCGAACGCGCTGCCCGGCGCGAGGCCCAGTCCGGCCTCCCGCACCAACGCCTTGCAGAGTTCGAGGCTATGTTGCGCGCCAGCGAGCCTGAAAAACAGGTACATGGCGCCCTGCGGCACTTTCACGTCGACGCCCGGCAACTGCGCGAGCGCCGCCGCCAGGTGATCGCGCGAGGCACGCAGATCGGCCACGAGCGCCTGCGTGGACGCCTCGCCCTGCTCCAGTGCGACGACGCCAGCCTGCTGCACGAACGACGGCGCGCATGATGTGTTGTACTCGACGAGCTTGCCCAGATCGTCCATGAGCGCGCGCGGCGCGACCATCCAGCCCAGGCGCCAGCCCGTCATGAGCCACGCTTTCGAGAATGAATTGACGCAGATCAAGCGCTCGTCACGCGAGGCGAGATCGAGAAACGACGGCGCGGTGCGCTCGCCAGCCGCGCCGTAGTAAAGGCGCTCATAGACCTCATCGGCGACGATCCAGATGCCGTGGCGACGGCAATGCTCCAGTACGGCGCGCTGCTCGTCGCGCGACATCACCCAGCCGGTCGGGTTGTTCGGCGAGTTGATCATGAGGAGCTTCGTGCCGGGCCTGAGCGCGGCGAGCAGGCGGTCGAGATCGAGCGCCCAGCCGCGCGCACCATAATCGAGCGCAACGGTTTCGACGCTCGCCCCCAGGATTTTCGGGATCTCGACGAGGTTGGGCCAAAGCGGCGTCACGGCGACGACGCGCTCGCCCGCGCCCGTCACGAGTTGCGCCGCCAGCATCAGCGCATTCACACCGGCGCTGGTGACGGCGATATGGTCGGCGGGCGTCGCGCCGTGCAGTTCGCCTACGTAGCGCGAGAGCGCGTCGCGCAGCGGCGCAATGCCGAGGTTATGGGTGTAGAACGTGTCGCCGCGCGTGAGCGCCTGAGCTGCGGCTTCGCGGATGAAGGCCGGCGTCACGCGATCGGATTCGCCGAACCAGAACGGCAGCACATCGGCAATGCCGAAGCCCGCATTCGCCACTTCGCGGATCTGCGACGCGCGCAGCGCCTGCACCGCCTCGCGCGCCGAGGCGGGCGCGGCGGACGACGAAAGGACGGGGTTCAGCGAAGACAGGTCGAGATCGCGCATCGAGGGTTCCGTGAGAGGTATAGGCCTACGTCGGGAGTGCATCAGTGTAGCGCCGCCTGCCCTCAGCGATCGCCGCCCAGCTCGCGGATCAACGTCCAGACGGCTTCGGCGGCCGGCGACAGCGAGCGGTCGCGCCGCCGCACGAGTTCGACCGTGCGCTCGGCGCGCGGCACCAGCGAGCGCGCCAGCAGCGACGATCCGGCGGGCACCGGCAACGCAAGCCAGGGCAGTACGCTCACGCCCACGCCCGCCTCCACCAGCCCGAACACGGTCGCCGGATGCCCCAGTTCCTGCACGATTCGCGCGTTGACGCCCTGCTCGTGCATCACCGCGTCGATCAGCGGACGACTGCCCGAGGCGTGATCGAGCATCACGAGGCGCTCGCCGTCGAGCGCCTTCCACGGCACCTCGTCGCGGGCCGCGAGCGGATGATCGCCGCGCACGACCACGCAAAACGAGTCTTTCGCCAGCAACTCGGTTTCGAGATCCTCCGCCGCCAGCGCGCCGACGAAGGGTCCGATCACGACGCCGAAATCCACCTCGCCCGAGCGCACCTTGCGCAACACGTCGCTCTGCACATCATCGCGCAGGCCAAGCGTGACGTAAGGAAACTGCCGACCGCACGCCGCCACCACCTCGGGCATCAGCCGGCAGGCGACGGTCGGGCTCGCCGCCACCACCACGCGGCCGCGCCGCTGCTCGCCGATTTCGCGGATCTCGCGCAGCGCGTCGTCCAGATCGCCGATCAGGCGCGGAATCGTCGCGATCAGGTTGGCGCCCACGTCGGTCAGCTGCACGTCGCGCGTGGTGCGATCGACGAGCTTCACGCCCATCTCCGCTTCGAGTTCGCGCACACAACGGCTCACCGCCGACTGCGTCAGGCCGATCTCGTCCCCGGCGCGGCTGAAGCTCTGCAGGCGCGCGACCTCGATGAACACCCGCAACTGCCGCAACGTCACATTCATCTGCTTACCTCATGAATCGTTTTGTTTCATGCGATTTTAGACCCTTGCTGGATCGTTACAGCACGGTGAATCTGTCGGGCAATTGTTCTCCGCAGTGCAGCAATACACCGAAAACGCACGCCTGGCGGGCCTGTTTGCACAAGATTGGTGATTGTCCCGATTTCCCGGTGATGCGTTTTCGAGTCTCATACGCCCCTGGCAAGCACCCGCGCGGGCTTGATGCCACGCGGCTTCGAGACGAAAGCGTGTGAGCTGGCACGCTTCTCGCATTAAGGCAGACACAGGATCGGCGGACGGTCCGATGCTTGATGAGACTGGCCCGTCCCAACCGATTCCGCCTGGTACTCCGCCAACCGGCCGGATGTACATGAAGAGTGCGCAGCGCGGGGCAGCGCACCGGAGATAGCTTCGCTGAGGTGAAACATGATGCTGTTCGACGATTTGAGAGATAACGAATGGGCCCTGGTCGAGGCTTTGTTTTGTGCGGAACCCGCACGAAGCGAGCGCCGCGGACGGCCTCGCGTCGAAGCGCGTGCCGTGGTCAACGCAGTGCTTTGGGTACTGTCGACGGGTGAAGGCTGGTCCAAGCTGCCGGGCCGCTACCCCTCGCCGCCCACCTGCCGCCGCCGCTTCGACGAATGGCAGGCCGACGGCACGCTCGCCGAAATCGTGAAGCGCCTGGGCACGAGCGGCCGCGAAATTTCGCTGCGCGGACGTATTGGCGCGACGGCCACCAAGCCGCCCGCACCGCCGAGCCGCGACCGCCTGCGCGGCGCCTTCTGGACCAATCCGGAATCGTGGCGCGCGCCGGTCAAGATGGCTTGATGTGGCTTTGAACCGGGTTTGAGCCGGCTTTGAATGAGCTTCAAAGCGACTCGATCCGGTGGGCGCGAATACGCCCGGTCTGAATCCTCACGTGCTATTTGCCGGGCGCACCTTGCGCCCGGCTGACCATTTCCCGCGGCGCCTGGCCGCCGGCATCCTGATTTCAGCGTTGTCCGCCCGCCACACCAGGGCGCGATTCATCGCGCATTAGCATCCCACCTCTAATTTCCGCCGCCATCCCGCCGAGTGCGCGAATCGACGCGCGCGATACATCTATTTACCAATATTTACAACATGCTTTCGCGCTCGCCCGTACCTTAGAGGCATGTTCACCTACATCCAATCCCCGCGCTGACGGGAGGCCATATGAAATCCATGACTCTGCGCAATCGGGGCATCATGGTTTCGCTGTCCGCCCTCGCCTTGCTTGCGTCGCTCGCGCTGCCCGTCCAGGTGGCGTCGTGGCTTTCGGACGACGCTTCGGCCCAGCCGCCGCAACCCGGCGCCGCCCACTGGCCCATCGCGCGAACCGGCGCACACGCGTGGCCGCCCACCGGCAACCGGGCCGCCGACAATGCCGCTGCGCCGGTTCCGCGTGGCGACCTGCGCGGCGATATCGTCAATAACGCGCGCCGCAGCCCGCCGACGCGCCCCGAGGCGCCGCGCGCACGCCATGAGATGGGGCATTGACCCGGATTAGTTAAGCGCGCGCGTGCCGGCCTGCACGGCAGTGCAGTCACGTGAAATAGATCAAGGAGCGGGAACAGGTCATTACACGCCGTCGCCGTGTCGATGAGATGTCGAAGGCGTGACGATGACGGGAACCACCGCGCAGGCGCGCAGTCTATCTATTGCCATTAAGCACAGCGTGGCAGCAGTAATTCCGGTAGGCCCGTATCTTTCGATACGGGCTTTTTTTTGGCCGGCTATAAAGTGGCGGAGCCTGTGGCGTCGGACGATTGGGCGAGCGCCTCGGCGACATAGTCGGCGGTACGCTGGTCGGTCCACTGGAGCGTGCGCTCGTCGCGAGCCAGGCGCGCAAATTCGGCGCGGCCGCGATCGGTCAGCACGGCGATATCGACGGGAGCGTGAAAACCCGGAGCGGGAGCGACGGTGCGCTGCCTGACGGTATCCATCAGGCCAAGGTTACGCAGATGTTGGAACACTCTGGGACTGCGCGCCCACGGGACCTGCCGATACTGCACCCGCCGCAAGGCTTCGAGTACTGCTTCGTTGGAATACGTGGTCATCTCACTTCTTTCTTAAAATGCAGTCCTGCTGCCATTGAGCCTGCTGCGGCGCAATGTCGGCAAGCGCTGCGCGGCTGTCAGTCCGGAGCTGTCCGCCCCAGGCTGCCCGCCACGCGCCCTGCCGATATCCTGCGCCGTGGCACGGACTGCAGGTTATTCGGGTCCCCGCGAAAGCGTCGGGCAACGCCAGCGGCTCTCATGGAGCGCTCACCGCGCGAGGCCGTGGCTTCCGGCATCATCGTCGTGGCGGCGTTCCTGCCGCTCACGCGTACGAGACACGCTTCATCCCGAAATCAATACGTTACCTCATTCAAATTGATTCTATTCGGAATATTTGCGCTATTTTTTGCGCTGCTCGTGCTGTGGCGCCGGGTACGTCGGGCTGTAGCGCTCACGGCTGTCGTCTTTTTCTGGCTGCTCGCGTCGGGCTGGCTCGCGAAGCCGCTGCTCGATCTGGCTCAGCCTGCGGCGTATCGCAGTCCCTACGATCCCGGCGCGCCAACGGCAGCGGCGTTTGGCGCACGCACCGCCATCGTCATGCTGGGCGGCGGCACCGACGTGCTGCGCGACGGCTCGCTCGCCCCGCAGCACGATGTCTATGCGCGCATCGCGCTGACGGCGGCGCTGCAGGCGCGCTGCCTCGCCGCCGGCGGCGCCTGCAAGGTCATCGCGAGCGGCGGCAATCCGCAGCATCACGACGCGAGCGAAGCCGATACCTACGCCCCGTGGCTACTGCATGCAGGCATCAGGCGCGGCGATCTCGTGCTCGAAAATACGAGTCTCACCACCTGGCAAAACGCGCGCAATGTCGCGCCCATCGTGCACGCCCAGCGCGCGGATACCCTCTTCGTCGTAACCTCCGCCTATCACATGGCACGCGCGATGCTCGACTTCGAGCGCTTCGGGATGCATCCCGTGCCGGCGGTGTCCGAAGTACGGCACGTGCGTCTGGGCCTCTGGCCGCGCCTGGGGAATCTTCGCAACGCCGAAACCGCCTTGCACGAATTGATCGGGATTGCGCAATTTCACGTCTACCTCAGGCTTGGCTGGTTTTGAGGTCCAGCGGCACAGGCCCATCAGCGACGGATCGCGGGCACGTCGCAATCGTGATCGGGTCAGATGTGCCAGGATGTATCCGACGATAGCCAAGGCGTTGTCAAACGCACCCGAACCTTACGCCGCGTCATCGGGAACGACTTCAGGATCGTTAGAATGACGTGCCTTATCCTGCTCGGCAGGCACCAGCTGGGTCCATAAACCGCTCCTTCGGAGGTAGTGATGAAAAAAGTGTCCCTCGCAGTCCTGATTTCGCTGTCCGCACTGACGGGCGCCGCTTATGCACAATCGGATAACGGCGTCATCATGAGCACCGATCCGGCCAAGGCCGCCGACATCGAGCAGCGCGCGCAGGATCTCCAGGCGCGCCAGCAAGCCCGATCGGAAGCACCGGCCGAAGAACCGATGAAACACCACAAGAAAGGTGGCCACCCGCATCACAAGGCGCCGCCGAAGGCGGATCAATAAAGCGCCGGCACAGCGTCCCTGGGGACGCGTTGCGCAACGCCCGAAAAGCCGACGCCGGTTCCCGGCCTCGGCTTTTTTATATCCGCCGCATGCAGCGCATGAGGATGGCGCGCCAACGCGCCCACTGGGCGGCGCGCGCGCGGGTTATGCTAAAGTCGCGCACCTCGAAATCCCCTACTTTTGTGCGCGACTCGCGCGGAGAAACATCCATGAGCAACATCCAGCTCGACATCGAATGGACCGAAGCGGCATCCCGCAAGATCGAAAAGCTGATGCCGCGCGGCAAGGGCGCCGAGGCTTTCCTCGCGCTGCCCCCGGTCGAATGCCTCCCGATGGAAGGCGACGTGCTGTTCCTCGGGCCGGAAGGCAAGCAGCAGCCGTTCATCGTCGCGGAGCGCCAGTATCACCACGAAGGCGACGCCGACTGGACCATCATCCTGATCCTCGACGTGCCCGATACCACGCATTAAATACGCTTCAAGCGGCGGCTCGCGCCCGCACCCGCCCACCTTCGCGCGCGCGCCGCCTGCTCTTGCGCACTTCCCGCCTGCGCCTTGCGTACACCCGCGTACGCACCATCAGTACCCTCGCGCTCACTCCGTCACGCGCTGACGCCCCGTCTTGACCTCGCTGCGACGCGCCTTGCCGTCGAGACGACGCAGCTTCGACCCGCGCGTGGGCCGGGTCGCCACACGCGCCTTGCGCGTCACGCTCACGCTTTCGATCAGCGCATCGAGGCGCGCGAGCGCGGCCGCGCGGTTCTGCTCCTGGGTGCGGTACTCCTGCGACTTGATGATGACGACGCCCTCGTGCGTGATACGCCGGTCGGCGAGCGCGAGCAGGCGCATCTTGATGACCTCGGGCAGCGACGAGGCGCGAATATCGAAGCGCAGATGGATCGCGCTCGATACCTTGTTGACGTTCTGGCCGCCCGCGCCCTGCGCACGCACGGCGACGAGTTCGACTTCATTCGGCAGGATGGACAGGCGGTCGGACATGGCGGCTGGGGAATGACTGGATACGGCCTGTGGCATCAGGTCCGGAAGCCTCGCAGTGTCGCATGAAGCGCCATGCCGCGATATGCGCCCTGACAAGCCGCAGCCTTGCCCAGGCACGCCAGATGCATCAGCGCAGACGATTTGTTCCGCGCGCGTTCCGGGCGCCCCGGCAAGGCCCGTTTGCCGAGTCACGGCGCTTGAACCATACTTTGTTCATCTTTTTTATGGAGAGCGCATCCCATGAAAGTGCGTCCAGCATTCGTCGCCGAACTGGCGGTCAATCTGCTGCTGCCCTGGGTCGCGTACCGGCTGGCCCAACCGTATTGGGGCGAACCTGGCGGCCTGATTGCCTCGGCGGTTCCGCCGCTGGCGTGGACCATCGTCGAACTGGTGCGGTTCCGGCGCGTCGATGCGCTCTCGGCGGTGATTCTGCTCGGCATCGTCCTGTCGCTGGTCGCGATGGCTTTCGGCGGCGGCACGCGCGCGCTGCTGATGCGCGAGAGCTTCTCCACGGGCGCGATCGGCGTGACGTTCCTGCTTTCCCTGCTGGCGCGACGCCCGATTGTGTTCTATCTCACGCGCGCCACGATCGCGCGCGAAACGAGCGAAGGCGCCGGACGGCTCGAACAGCTCTGGAGCGAGAACCCCAGCTTCGTCGCGGCCATGCGCCTGCTCACATTCGTGTGGGGCGCGGGCCTGATCGCCGACGCCTCGCTGCGCACGTATCTGGCCGCCACCTGGCCGATCGAGCGCTTTCTGGTCGTCTCGCCGATCCTCGGTTACTGCATGTTCGGCGCCCTGCTTGCGTGGACTTTCTGGTATCGCACGCGCATGCGCCGCATTCGCGGCACGCACGGACTGCTGGGCGGTGCATCGACGCTCGGCTCGACCGATCCGTCAGGCGGCGCCGCGGGTTGAGAACGCGCGCGCAGGCGCAGGCGCGGGCACCGGCGCGCAGGGGAAACCACGGATACAGAGACGGACGGATCGCGCCCGAAATCATTTAAACTCAGCGCCACAGTCCGCGGCGCTTATCGCCGCATCCGAATCCCATGGCAGTCGATGCGCTACTCCGTAGAAATCAGGAAATTCCTTTATAGCCAGTACTTCTACGGCGGTCTGCGCATCGCGGTCGGCATCTCGCTTCCGGCCATCCTGTGCCTGTTTGTCCTGGACAAGAGCGATCTGGGCTTCACCATCTCGACGGGCGCGCTCGGCGCCTGCGTGGTCGACATGCCCGGCCCGCTCAAGTACAAGCGCAACGAGATGCTGGCGTGCAGCGTGATCGGCTTTCTCTCCGCCTACGCCACGGGCCTGGCCACCTTCAGTCCGATCGCGCTCTGGGCCACGGTCGTGCCGCTCACCTTCGTGCTCTCGCTGATCGTCGTCTACGGCAACCGCTGGCCGCAGATCAGCTTCGCCACGCTGTTCATGATGGTGATGACGCTCGAAGAGCATTTCACGCCGCACCAGGCGCTCGTCAACGCCGCGTGGATTCTGCTGGGCGGGCTCTGGTACACGGGCTGGTCCACGCTCGTGAGCCGTCTGATGCTCGATCGCATCGAACAGCAGGCGCTCGCGGAAAGCGTGTTCGCCTGCGCCGATTATCTGCTCGCGCGCGCGCAGTTTTTCGATCTCGACAACGATCTGGACGAGTGTTACCGCAACCTCGTCGCCAGGCAGATTGCGGCGGTCGAACGCCAGGACGCCGCGCGCGACATCGTGCTGCGCAATCTGCCCAAGCTCAGGAGCGGACGCGTCGATGCGCGCCGCGCGATGCACTTCAACCTGTTCATCAACACGGTCGATCTGCACGAGCTGTTCGTGGGCGCGCACACCGACTACCCGCTCGTGCGCAATACCTTCGGCGGCTCCGATCTGCTGGTGTTCTATCGCGATCTGATCCGCAAGGCGGCGGCGGATCTCGAAGACATCGGCCTCGCCGTGCTGCAGAACGAGGCGCCGCGCGCGAACGTCAACGTGAAGGCGGAACTGCGCGCGATCGAGTTCGAACTCGAAATGCTCAAGCGGCGCGACCTGCCGGCCAAAGACCCCGAGGCCTACGCCGCGATCTCGGCCTCGTTCCGGCGCATCTGGAGCGCGACGCGCCTGATCGACCGCATGCGCCGCAGCCTCGCGAGCGAAGTGCCGACCACCGAAACCGAGCTGCGCATCGACGAAGCCCTCGCGCGCTTCGTGACCAACCGGCGCGTCTCCTGGCTGCAGATTTTCTCCAATCTCACGATGGCCTCGCCGAGCTTTCGCCACGCGCTGCGCGTGACGATCGCCGTGGCTGCGGGCTTCTGGCTCGGACGCCTTTTGCCGCTCACCAACGCCTACTGGATCGTGATGACGACCATCATCATCCTGAAGCCCGGCTATTCGCTCACACGCCAGCGCAACGCGCAGCGTATCGTCGGCACGCTGATCGGCTGCGTGGCCAGCATCGCGCTGATCCTGCTCGTGAAGCAGCCGCTCGTGCTGCTGGTGTCGATGTTCGCGGCGATGGTGATGAGCTACAGCCTGCTGCTCTTCAACTACACGGCGAGCGTCGTGTTCACCTCGGCATATGTGCTGCTGATGTTCCATCTGCTCGCGCCAGGCAGCATGCGTATCATTGGCGAGCGCGCGATCGACACCGTGGTGGGCTGCATGATCGCGATCGGCGCGAGCCATCTGTTCCCGTACTGGGAGTACCGGCTGATGGGCAAGCTCGTGCACGACATGATCGCCGCGACGCGCAGCTATCTGGAGGCAAGCTGGTGGTGGAGCGGCCGCGCGGGCAACGCGCAGCCGGCCTTCGCCGGGCCGATGCTGACGGAGGCGTCGGCGCGCGTGCCGGCGCAGGCGACGCAGGCAGCGCAGGAACAGAAAGCGCTCGTGCTCGAAGGGGCGGCCGGAACGACTGCGCCGCCCGGACCGGTTGCCGCCGTCGGCGCGAAGGTCTCGGCGCAGGCCAATGCGCAGCCTGGTGCACAGCAGGGGACACAAGCCGGCGCGCAAACCACGACAGCCGGATCCGCCGTGCCTACGCTCGCGCGCGACTTCCGCTACCGCCTGGCGCGCAAGAACGTGCACGTCGCCTTCGCGAACCTCGGCCAGGCGTTCCAGCGCATGATGCTCGAACCGAAATCAGCGCAGAAGTTCGTGCCCGAACTCAACGATCTGCTGGTGCGCAGCCATGTGCTGGCCTCGCAGATCACGGCAGTGGCGCCGCTGTTGCGCAGTGCCGCCAATGCCGATCAACTCACGCCCGCCGTGAAGCTCGACGCGCTGGAGCAGGCGTTGAACTGCGTGCGCGAGAACCTCGTCGCCGCCGAAGCGGGCACGCCCGTGCCCGAGGATCAGATCGAGATCACGCGACGCATGACGCGCGAACTCGACACCCTGGTGGTGGAGACGGAGCGTGCACTCGGCACCACGAGCGAGCTTGCGCAAGATCTGAAGATGCTCGCGCACCAGTGCAAGCAGATGCTTGCGGCATCGTGGCTGATTCGCAAGGACGCGAGCCTGATCCGGCTGCCGGAGGAATGAACGCGGGGCGCACCGCGCCCGCCTTATTGCGCCGCGCCGCTCGCCTGCGGCGCGCTTGCGGCGGCGCTCGAACCCTGCGCGCCAACCGTTGCGTCGTACTCGCGCTTGCTGCGCAGCGCATTGAACAGCACGGTGCCGATGACGATGAGCACCACCACCACGATCATCACGCCAACGCCAACGGTGGGGTTCTTCTTGCGCGTATCGTTCATGGATCGTGGCCTGCCCGGCAGTGGAGAAAGAACGGGCATTCTACGCCGCGACGCCTTGCAGACGGCTTGCGGTTCGGGTAATAGCGGGCATCACGACGCAGGGGCTACGCAGCGTCTCCGTAGCGTCAGCCGCCGCGCACCGGCATCGCCGTCGAATACTTGATCTGCTCCATCGCGAAACTCGAACTCACGTCGAACAGCGGCACCGAGCGGATCAGTTGCTTGTAGACGCGGTCGAAGTCGTCGATGTCCGAAACCACCACGCGCAGCAGATAGTCGGTCTCGCCGCTCATCCGATAGCACTCGACGATCTCGGGGATGTCCTGCACCGCGCGCGTGAAGGTCTGCGCCCATGCCTCGGTGTGCTGATTGGTACGCACGTTGACGAACACCGTCGTGCCCACGCCCAGCTTCTTCGGATCGCACAGCGCCACCTGCGCGCGAATCACGCCGGTTTCCTTGAGCCGCTGCACGCGTTTCCAGCACGGCGTCTGCGAGAGATTGACGCGCTGCGCCAGTTCCGCGACGGGCATGGTTGCATCCTGCTGCAACAGCTCGATGAGCTTTCTGTCGATGATATCCATTCCCCACTACCCCGTAACGTAGAAATTTCTTCTATCTTACGCCGCAATCATAAAAAAGAATGGAAACTCTTTCTGGAGGCGAGCCGCTATAACTCTCTGTGTAGACGAACGCAACGAGAAAAGCCATGAACGGCCCCTACCCATCCCGCCCGGCTGCTGGCCGCCGCCTCGGATCACGATGCCGCCGTGGCACGGCTATGCGCCGCGCTCGACGCGGCTTTCGACGCCTGTAGCACGCCGGACGACCCATCGCAGTGCGCGGCCTTTGCGCGCGATATTCGCGCGGCGCTCGCGCTCGCTCTGGCCGATCCCGCACTGGTCACACCCGCGCAGCGCGAAGGCTGCGCCACGCGCTATCGTCGGCATCCGATCGCGGCCTGTGGGCAGGGGCGCTATGCGGTCGCCGCGCTGGTCTGGCTGCCGGGACAGGCCAGCCCGATCCACGCGCACCATACCTGGTGCGGCTACGCGGTACTCGAAGGCACGTTGACCGAGACGCTCTATCGATGGGACACGGCGCGCGACGGCGCCACGGTGCTGCGCTCGCAGGCGCGCGCGGCCGGTGCGCTCGCCTTCGGCGCACGCGGGCGCGCGGGCATCCATCGGCTCTCGCGTGCCGTGGGCGATGCGGCCGGCCCGTGCGTTTCGCTGCATGTGTACGGCGTCTGCGCCGAGAAAATCGCTACTGACGTCAACGACATCGTGCCGCTCGTGACGCTGCACGCCGCCTGACTCCAGACTGCTTCGCAGTCCGGATCGTCGCCCGGCGAACTCAGTTGTGTCCGGCCGTGGGAATCTGCGGCGGCGCGCCTTCCGGGCCGCCGGTCGGCGGCGGCGCCGGACGCGGTTCGTGTGAGGCGTCACGTACTACGGCGTCTTCCGGATGCGCCTGCGCCGCGCTCGCCTCTTCGTCAGGCCCATCGCCGGACATTTCGCGCTGCGCCTCGTCGCCGCTGCGCGACGACATATGCACCTGCATCTGCGGCACCGGCATCTCGATGCCCGCCTCGTCCATATGCCGCTTCAAACGCGCATTGAAGGCACGCGCCACGCTCCACTGCTGCAGCGGGCGGGTCTTGATCTGCCCTTTCACGACCATCCAGTTCGGATCGAAGCGATCGAGGCCCCAGACTTCCACGGGACCCAGAATCTCGCGCCGGTAGCGGAAATCGGCGACCAGTTCCGCGCCCGTTTCGCGGATCATGCGCGTGACCGTATCCAGATCGACAGCGAACGGCACGCGCACTTCGAACACCGCGAACGCAAAATCGCGCGAGAGATTCTTCACGATCTTGATCTGCGAGAACGGAATCGAATGGATCGCGCCCTGGCCGTCGCGCAGCCGCACCGTGCGGATCGACAGATGCTCGACGGTGCCCGCGTGGCCGTTGTCGAGATCGATCCAGTCGCCCACCGAAATGGTTTCCTCGATGATGATGAAGAGGCCGGTAATGAGGTCGGTCACGAGCGACTGCGCGCCAAAGCCGATCGCCAGGCCGATCACGCCCGCGCCCGCCAGCAGCGGCGTCACGTTGATGCCGAGATTGGCCGCCGTGACGATGCCCGCGATCGTCAGTATCGACACGAGCAGCGCGTTGCGCACGAGCGGCAGCATGGTGCGCGCGCGCGTGCTGGGCGCGCGGCCCTTGGTGCGCGGGCCGCTCGGATTGAGCGCTTCGAGAATCGCCGTGTCGATCACAATCCATACGAGCCACGCGAGGAACACCGTCGCCACGATCGCGAAGATCGCATGGGCAATGCCGCGCGCGGCGACGCTGGCCTCGATGATGCGCGCGAGCGATATGTCCCAGAGCCGCGCGCACGATTCGAAATACGCGAGCCAGATGAACAGCACGAGCAGCGTCCCGGCAAAGCGCAACATCCGCCGCAGATACGGCGAGCGCCGGCGCACGCGCGTGGGGTCGGGCCGCGTGATGCGCAGCACCACCGCCGACAGAAAAAACGCGAGCACCAGCAGAAGCGCCGTGACGACCGAAATCTGCAGCACGTTCTCGTTGCTGCTCAGGCCGCCGAGCGTCGCCGTGATCGATGCCGCCGCGAGCAGCAGCATCGGCAATTGCCACAGCGACGCGAGCACGTCGAAGACTTCGGTGAGCGCCTTGTGATCCTGGCGCAACTGATAGCTGCGGTTGCGGATCAGATGCGCGACCGGACGCCGGAAGCCGATCGCAAACGCCGCCGTGAGCACGGCGGCCGTCATGTTCGCAACGGTCGACACCAGCGCCGACAGATTCACGCCGAGCTGATGCGCGACCTCATAGTTCGTGGCCGCGTCGCCCAGCGCCGCGCACACGCCGATCGCCCATAGCAGGCGCCGCGCGTCGCGGATCAGGACGCGCACGGCAACGCGCCGATGCCCCGAGCCGAACAGCGAAAACATGATGAGACAGATCGCCGAGAACACCGCCCCCGCGACGATCGCATAGGCTATCACGACGCCGAGCGTGCGCCCGAGCGCCTGCGGCAACGCGCGCTCGACCACGAGTGCGCCGACAAACGCGACGATCCATGGCGCGACCCGGTGCAGCGCGAACATGAGCAGCTCGATCGTGGTGGGATTGGGGCGCAGCCCCGTATTCACGTCAAAGCGCCGGAGCATGCGCCGCTCCAGCCAGCGCAGGATGGCCGCGCAGGCGCCCCAGCCCGCCAGCATCGTGACCATGTCGAAGACGATGTGCCCGGGGCTTTCGCCCTCGCCGCCCGAGGCGAGCGCGTAGATCTCCACGCCGGCGGCGCTAAAGCGCCCGCCCCAGTAATGCAGCGGGCTGCTGCCGTGGCGCGCGTCGCTTTCGACCGAAGCCAGGCCCGAGGCAATCGCGCCCAGCAGACCCGACGTGACCGCCGCCACCCCCGAAGCCGGGGCAGGCGCGACGTTCTCCGAGACGTTGCGTAACTTCTTGAGCTGGGAGACGAGCGCGTTGCGCTGACGCTCGTTATCGAGCGTGGAGATCACGCTGTCGAGCGAGCGGTTGAATTCGGCCTGACTGGCGGGCGACGGCGCGGAGGCCGCGTCCGCCGCCGAGGCGCCCGACGCGCTCGCGGGTGCGCCGGTGATGAGGCTTTGCAGCGCGGGCAGGACCGGCACGGCAGCGGCGCCTGGCCCCGCCGCCGGCGCCGCGGCGCAGACGCACGCGCCGCAGCCCAGCGCGAGCCACATGCCCAGCACAACCAGGCGATGGAACAGGCGCCGGGCGCGACTTGCCGTGTGGTTAAACGCGTGGTTCAACGCGCGCGCGAGTGGCCCGGAACGCACAGCGGACGCCTGCGCGCCCGCTTCGTCCCGTCCGAGACATGGCTTCATGGACGTAGGGGCGAAATCAGGACGTTCCAGTGTAGCCGCAGACGCACAGGGCACGTCACGCGCAGGTCTGAAGAAATTGCAAGCGAATGCAAGCGCGCTTGAAGCGTGCTTGAGACGCGCTTAAGGCCGCTCAGGCATTCGCGTTTTCGTGCCGCCGCGCTGTTATTCCGATCAGTACGCGACCGTGGCGATCTGACGGATGAAGCGGCCCTGCTCCAGTTCGTCGACGAAGGCGACGGCGTAGTCCTCGGCGGAAATGCGGCTCTCGCCTTTCGCATCGGCGATCAGCGCGTTCGCGCCGGTGCGGAACGTGCCGGTGCGCTCGCCCGGGGCGATCAGCGCGGCGGGGGCGAAGAAGGTCCAGTCGAGATCCGTGAGCGGACGGTATTGATCCAGCGCGATGCGGTGCGCGAGTGCGATCGGCTTGTACGCATCGGGAAAACCTTCGGTATCGACGAGCTGCTTGCCCGGCGCCACTTCGAGCGACCCCGCTCCGCCCACCACCACGAGGCGCGTGACGCCCGCAGCGCGCGTGCCGTCGATCAGCGCGCGCGTCGCGGTCTGCAGATCGTCGAGCTGGCTCGTCGGCGGTGCATAGGCGCTCGCGACCACATCATGACCGCGCGCCGCCAACGCCACCTGGGCGGCATCGAGCAGATCGGCCTTCGCGGCCTGTACGTTCGGGCCCGCCGCGACGCGCTCGGGCTGGCGCACGAATGCGCTCACCTGATGGCCGCGACGCGCCGCTTCGGCGGCAATCCGCGAACCGACCATACCGGTTGCACCAAACAGGGCGATTTTCAGCGACTTGCTCATTTCCTGACTCCTGGTCGAAGAATTTACGTAACCACAACAGTTACATTTAAGGGTCCAAAAAACGGGGCGTCGCCCCGTTGGTTTCAGCGTGCGGCTGTCACGCCGCGTGCATTTTTGCCGCGTTCGAGCTTGCGCTCGCGGCGCCCCATCTCGTCGACGACCTGATCGAGCGTGCGAGCGGCAAGCGACGCTTCCATCGCGCGCTGCGCATCGTCGATGATGCCGCGCAACGAGACCTGGATGTGCCGCCCCACCATACAGGCTGGATTCGGCTCCTCGCGATGCATCGCGAAAAGCTGTGCATCGTCCACCGCACGGTAGACGTCCAGCAGCGTGATCGCCTGCGGCTCGCGCGCCAGCAGCGCCCCGCCGCCCGCGCCCAGTTGCGACGACGTGAGGCCCGCGTTGGCGAGCATCGTCAGAAGCCGCCGGATCAGCGCGGGATTCGTGTTCACGCTGCCCGCGATCATCTCCGAAGACAGCGGCGCGCCTTCCTGCAGCGCCAGCAGCGCGAGCACATGGACGGCAAAGGCGAAACGGCTGCTCGTATTCACGACGCATCGGCCGCGAACTGCGCGGCGGAATAAAGTGTAACCATCATAGATACATTAATTTTGTTCGTCAAGTGGACGGGGCCGATCGCGCGCCAACCACGCGGCTCGCTTACTCGCTCGCCCCCGAAGGCGCACTGGCCGCCGCGGAACCGCTTGCGGCCCAGCGCTGCAAGGAACGCCCCGCCAGCGACAGGCCGGTGCCCGTCGCCGCCGCGGCATTGCCGAGCAACGCATGGGCGGCGCTCGCCGCATCGCGCCACTGGCCGCGCGCCTGCGAAGCCAATTCGTCGCTGGAGGCATTCGCGCTGTCAGCGCCGCTGGCGATCGTGGCGCTCGCGCTATCGCTTTTCGACTGGATCTGCGCCTGGGCTTGCGAAGCGGTTTCGTCGAGTTTCTGCTGCGCTGCGCCGATCTGCTGGTTCACAAAGCTGGCCGCCTTGTCGAGTGTCTGCGCCGCCTGCGCAGCGGCCTGGCTCGCCGCGCTCTGGGCCGCCTGCTGCACGGCATCGGCCGATTGCTTGCCGAGATCGGGCGCCGACGCGTTCTGCTTGTCGCAGCCTGCTACGGCGAGCGCCGCACACACCAGCACCGGCACGCCTGCCCAACGATTCGATAACTTCAAAGACATGGTCATCCTGAAAAAGACACCGCATTCAGCGGCTTGCAAAGATGAAAACGCGGCAATGATACGCTGCCGCGCCGCACCGATTCCTGCGCCACCAGACAAAATCCCGCGCGCTCGAACACAGGCCGCGCAAGCGCGCTGGCGTCGGTGTCGAGCGTGATGGCCTGCGCGTCGCGCGCGAGCGCCTCAAGCCGGGCAATGAGCGCCGACGCCAGCCCGCGCCGCGTCCATGCGGGCGCGACATAAAGCATTTCCACGTGATCGCACGGAAAGAGCTGCCCAAACGCGGCGTACTCATCCGCGCTCAGCGCCACGAGCGTCACCCCGCGCGCGAGGCGCGCATCGAACCCGGCGAGGTCGTCCGCGCCCGCAGCCCACGCCGCACACTGGGCCGCATCGTAGTGCGATGCAGCAAGCGTCAGGATGGACGAGCGAAACAGCGCGGCCAACGGCTGGGCATCGCGGCCTGGTTCGTAGGTGCGCCAGGCGAGCGCGTCGCGCGTATTGGCCTGTCCCTCGGCGGGCGGGTCGAATTCGGCGGGCGGGTTCGTGAAATCGTCAATCATGCTGGAGTAGACTCCGAAAGGACAATAACCGTTCCACCATCTCAACCAGGAGTCAAGCGATGGCAGTCAAGAAGATTCTCTTCCTCACGGGCGACTTCGCCGAAGACTACGAAACGATGGTGCCGTTTCAGGCACTCCAGGCCGTCGGCCATAAGGTGGATGCGGTATGTCCCGGCAAGAAGGCCGGCGAGCGCATCAAGACCGCGATCCACGACTTCGAAGGCGACCAGACCTATACCGAAAAACCGGGCCACCAGTTCGCCCTGAACGCGAGCTTCGACGAGATCGACGCCAAGAGCTACGACGCGCTCGCCATCGCCGGCGGCCGCGCGCCCGAGTATCTGCGCCTGAATCCGAAAGTCATCGAGATCGTTCAATATTTCGCGGGCGCGAACAAGCCGATCGCGGCCATCTGCCACGCGGCCCAGCTGCTCGCCGCCGCCGAGGTGATTCGCGGCAAGCGCATTTCGGCCTATCCGGCCTGCGCGCCCGAAGTGCGTCTCGCGGGCGGCGAATATGCCGACATCGCCATTGACAGCGCCGTGACCGACGCGCCCTTCGTCACCGCTCCGGCCTGGCCCGCCCATCCCGAATGGCTGCGTCAGTTCCTCGTACTGCTCGGCACGCGCATCGAACCGTAAAGCCTGCAACGAGCGCGCGCTTTTGACATCGCAAGCGCGCGCCCATGACAATCTTTAACGTGAGCGGGCGAGAAATTAAGACGCATCTGATGCCGGTATCGATCTGCACTCCCGACAATGGCTTCTTTACGTATTGTCAAATTGCTGGAGTGTGTAGCGATGGCGCTCACGGACTGGGTTGTTCTTCTTGCGATTGCCTTGATGGCCATCGCCTTCTTCTGCCGACATTCGAGCCGCCGCAGCACGTCGGCCGAACGTGCGCGTCACGTGCGCGGCAGGCGTCTGCTGATCCAGGCGGCCGTGGCGCTGTGGGCCGCGCTGCTCATGCTGCAGCGCACCTTCGCCGCGCCAGGCGACATGCCGGTCGCGACCTGGCTGAGTCCGCGCGGTGAGCTGGCCATTGTGTTCGCGCTCGCGGCGATGGGCTGCCTGTGGTCCGTGCGCGGACATCAACTGATCAAGCAACGCCGGCTCTTTGCCTGCTGAGTCGGTTAGCGCGAAAACGCGGGCAACGCGCCCGCAGTTGACATCACTCTCGGCTTTATTGTTGGCTTCATTCAGGGCGCCGCCGGAGGCGCCGCCGCGCCCAGCACCGTAAGCTCCGCGCGCTCGCTGGCATCGCCGCCTCGCAATTCGCGCTCGTGCGCGGCCATCAGCGCAGCGGCTTCGCCAGGTGCCGGCGGCACCACCGCCAGGGCATCGGGCAGCGAGAGATAAAACGTCGTGCCCTCGCCCTCTACGGATTCCACCCAGACGCGGCCGCCGTGCCGCTCGACCATCCGCCGCACCAGCGCAAGACCGATGCCCTCGCCTGGCGCGACATTGCCGTGCATGCGCTGAAACGCCTGAAAGAGGCGTGGCAACGCCACCTCGGGAATCCCCAGCCCGTTGTCGCGCACATAGAAAATCTGCAACGACTCCACGCCCGGCGGCGCATTGGCCGTGCCGATTTCAACGCGCCCCTCGCGAGACGGATCGAGATAATTGAGCGCGTTGCCAATCAGATTGGCGAAGATCTGTTCGAGCGCGGTCGGGTCGCCCCACACCGGCGGCAGCATACGCACGCTGACCTGCGCCTGGCGGGCGCGCACGGAGGCATGCATCGCATCGACCACGCGCTGCACCAGTTCCTGCACGTTCACGCGCTGACGCCGGTACTCCACCCGCCCCACGCGCGCGAGCCGCAGCAGCGCGTCGATGATGTGCGAGGCGCGCAGCACCGCTGTCTGCAGATAGCGCAACGCCTCGGCGATATCCTCGTTGATGACGCGCTCGACACGCTCGCGTGCCTCGCGCGAAAGCGACGAGCGCGCCACCTGTTCGCGCAGATCGTCGCAGGCGTGCGTGAGTTCGCGCGAGAAGCCCTGCAGGTTCACGAGCGGCGCGCGCAGGTCATGCGACACGCTATGGATGAACATTTCGTTTTCCTGGGTCTGCTGGCGCAGATGCTCGTTGATCGAGACCAGTTGCTCTGCGCGGCGGGCCAGATCGGCCTGAAAACCCAGTCGCAGACGTTCCGCCTCCACGAGGCGCAAGCTGATCTGATGCAGCGTGAGATCGAGCTGGGCGATTTCGTCGTTACCACTCGTGAGCGGCGCAAGCGGCTCGTTGCCGGCAAGCCGGCCGGCGTTGTCCGAAAGCGCGTCGAGCCGCCCGCGCACGCCGCGCGTGAACAGCCAGACCGCCAGCGCCACCAGTACGATCGAGCCGATCACGGCGGTCATCACGAGCGTCTGCTGCTGCGCGCGCGCCTGTTCGGCGGACGCGACGCGCATCACGTCCAGGCGCCGCTCCTCGGTCTGGAACGCACTGACCTGGGTGCGTACGCGATCGAGCACGTCGAAGTCGGTGAAGGTGCGAAAGCGCTCGACGAGATCGGCGCGGCGCCCCGAATGCAGCAGATCCTGGACGCGATCCGACCACTGCCGGTAGCTTTGCACCGCCTGGCGGATCTGCACGGCGCGCGCGACCTGCGAGGGGTTGTCGGAGACGAGATCGACGAGCCGGTCGATGCGGCGGTCCACGTCCATCCAGGTCCCCACCGGCGTCGAAAAACGCCTGTCGCTTGCGGCCACCGCCCCGCGCAGCCTGACCGATTCGACCAGCACCGGTTCCAGCACGCGGCCCGCCTGCGCCAGCACTTCCTGACTGTGCTGCCCCATGCGCTCGGCGGCTTCCGCGTCGGCCTCGGCCTTGACGATGGCCGACAGCAAGGTCAACTCGAAAACGGCGGGGATCGCGATCAGCAAGAGCCCTTTGGTGGTGAGGCGCATTGAGTGGCGGTTCGGAGCGTCCGGACGGCGGAAGTGTCGATTCGCCATTATGTCGGCGTTTGTGCCCCGTGTGCGGCCTGTATGGAGGGAGCCGGCGTAACGTCGATCCCCGGCGATTTGCAGCGCGTTTTCGGCCGGTGCAGGCCGGCTGAAACGCGCCGTCCGTTTCGCCCTCCCGATTATTTCTAACTGCCGACAATTCATCGAAAAAGAAAGGCAAAACGAATAAATCGCCCCAATCTGGCGCGTCGCTTCACCAGCTTTGCGCGCAAGCACTGCAATTGTGCCGAGGCGGACCGCAAGCGGCGCGCACCAGCATGGAACCCATGCGCGATGCCGGCGCACGACGACGCTCCACAGGGGCCGCGCCGGTGCACGCACGCACTGTCAGAATGCCTCGTCCAGAGGCCGCGCTCACCATGCTGGCGCATCGCTGGCCCGCTTCTTGCTCATAACGCGCTCCTTTAGGGCATACGCAGGACGCAAGGATGGACAATCTCAAAACCGGCACCGATACGCTGTTTCTGCTGCTGGGCGCCGCCATGGTGCTGGCGATGCATGCGGGCTTCGCGTTTCTCGAACTCGGCACCGTGCGCAAGAAGAATCAGGTCAACGCGCTCGTGAAGATCCTCGTGGACTTCTCGGTCTCGACCATCGCCTATTTCTTCATCGGCTACACGATCGCCTATGGCGTGCAGTTCTTCTCGCCGGCGACGCTGCTCGCCGAGCACAACGGCTATCAACTGGTGCGCTTCTTCTTCCTGCTGACTTTCGCGGCGGCCATTCCGGCGATCGTCTCGGGCGGCATCGCGGAGCGCTCGAAGTTCAATCCGCAGCTGTTCGCCACCTTCGTGATCACGGGCTTTATCTACCCGTTCTTCGAAGGCATGGTCTGGAACAATCGCCTCGGCTTCGAAGACGCGATCACCCACGTATTCGGCGTGCCGTTCCACGACTTCGCCGGCTCGGTCGTCGTGCATGCGTTCGGCGGCTGGGTCGCGCTGCCGGCCGTCCTGCTGCTCGGCGCGCGCCACGGCCGCTATTCGCGCGATGGCCGCATCTCCGCGCATCCGCCTTCGAGCATTCCGTTTCTCGCGCTCGGCGCGTGGGTGCTCGCGGTGGGCTGGTTCGGCTTCAACGTGATGAGCGCGCAGACGATCGACAAGATCAGCGGCCTCGTCGCCGTCAATTCGCTGATGGCGATGGTGGGCGGCACGCTCTCGGCGTGGCTCGCGGGCCGCAACGACCCGGGCTTCACCTACAACGGGCCGCTCGCGGGGCTGGTGGCCGTGTGCGCGGGCTCGGACATCATGCATCCGCTCGGCGCGCTGGCGACGGGTGCCGTCGCGGGCGTGCTGTTCGTCTATATGTTCACCTGCGTGCAGAACCGCTGGCGCATCGACGACGTGCTCGGCGTGTGGCCGCTGCATGGTCTGTGCGGCGCCTGGGGCGGCATCGCGGCGGGCATTTTCGGCGCGCGCTGGCTGGGCGGAATCGGCGGCGTGTCGCTGGGCGCGCAGATCGTCGGCACGCTGGCCGGCATCGTGATGGCCTCGGCCGGCGGCTTCGTGGTCTACGGCGCGCTGCGCGCCACCGTGGGCCTGCGCATCGATCAGGAAGACGAGTACAACGGCGCCGATCTCTCGATCCACAAGATCACGGCGACGCCGGAGCGCGAATCGGTGTCCTGAGCGTCGGAATTGGCGTTGCCGTCATGCACAAGGCGCGAGCGGTTTTTCACCGCCCGCGCCTTTTTCATTGTCAGCGCCCGGCGATCAAAGCTGGCTCATCCCGCCATCGACGATGATCTCCGTGCCGACGATGAACGCCGACTCCGCCGCGCTCAAATGCAGCACCGTCGAGGCGAGTTCGGCAGCCGTGCCGAAGCGGCCCAGCGGGATCTGGCCCGCGAGCGCCTCCTTCGTGGCCTCGTCCATGCCGATCTTGCCGTGCAGCGGCGTGGTCACGGGGCCGGGGCTGACGACATTCACGCGCACGCCGCGCGGCAGCAGTTCCGCCGACAGCGTCTTCGCGAACGAGACCAGCGCCGCCTTGCTCGCCGCATAGACCGACGACGACGGCATGCCGATACGCGCGTTGATCGAGCCGTTGAGGACGATCGACGCGCCCACGTTCAGCAGCGGCAGCAGCGCCTGGATCTGGAAGTACGCGCCCTTCACGTTGGTGTCGAAGCTCTGGTCCCAGAGCGCTTCGTCGACCTGATCGAACGGCGCGAACTTCGCGACGCCGGCGTTGATGAACACGGCGTCGAGCCGCACGCCTTCTTCTTTGAGCGCGGCGGCCAGCTCACGCGAGGCGGCGGGCGAGGCGGCGTCGTTGCGATACGCCAGCGCGCCTGCGCCCAGGATCTTGCGAGCGGCGTCGAGCGCGGCTTCGTCGCGGCCCGTGACGATCACGCGCGCGCCTTCGGCGGCATAAGCCTGAGCGGTGGCAAAACCGATGCCGCTGGTGCCGCCGGTGACGAGGACAGTTTTGTTGGCAAAGCGATTCATGACGTTTCTCCGGTTTGGGAAGAGGGGTCCGTGCTGGACCGTAACGTCATGGTGCCGGGTGCGGCGGGCGTTGCCGTACGACCCGCGCGGTGAACACGTTCGAAATCTTCGAACATGTCGAGTCAAAGCAGCCTCAGGCGCTGACTTCGATTCCTTTTACAAGACGGCTGGCAAGACGCGGCTCGCGCAATCGGTCGATCCACCATTGCAGCGCGCGGCCCGGCCGTTCGGCGCGCCACGCCACGTAGAGCACGTTCGGCTCGCGCGGGCTGGCCGTGTCTTTCTCGATGAGTTCGCCGTTCGCCAGCAGTTTCGCGGCGCGCTCGCGCGGCACCCAGCCGACGCCCAGGCCATCGCGCTGCGCGAGGATCTTGGCGCGCATCGACGGCACCGCCAGCACGTCCTGCCCGCCGAGGAGCCCGTAAGCACGCCCGGGCGTATGCCGCGACGAATCGGCGACGGCCACGCCGCGCTCGGCCAGGATGCGCTCGCGCGTGAGCGGTCCAGTTGCGCCGGCAAGCGGGTGGCGCGACGCCACCGCGAACACCCACTCCATCACGCCCAGCTCGAACCAGTGCAGACCGGCGATCGCGGGCGGTTCGTTGGTCGCGCCCACGATCAGGTCGGCGCGGCCGTCGCGCAGCGCCTCCCAGGTGCCCGCCAGCACCTCGTGCGTGAAGCGCAGCCGGACGCCCGATCCGAGCGCGTCGAAGTCGCGCACGACCGGCATCAGCAATTCGAATTCGAGGATCTCGTCCGTGACGATCCAGAGGCGGTCTTCCCAGCCGTTCGCGACCTGGCGCACGCGCTGCGTCATGCGCGCGACGTCCTGCATCAGCCGCCCCGCTTCATCGGCGAGCAACTGGCCGGCGGGCGTCAGTTGCAGGCGGTAGTTGCGCCGGTCGAACAGCAGCGCGTCGAAGCGGGTTTCGAGTTGCCGCGCGGCATGGGACACCGTCGAAGGCGCCTTGTTCAGGCGCGCGGCGGCACGCGACAGACTGCCACTTTCGCGTATCGCTTCAAGCAGGGCCAGTTCGTCTTCGGATAACATATGCCGCTCCATCGAACGGGTCTGCGGCGATGGTACGGCAAAGCTCGCCGAACGGTTCACGCAGTGAGCACGACAAGCAGGATCGCCTGCGGAAATGCAGGCGGTGTGCGTCAGCGCACAGCGAAAAAAAAGCGCCACGTGTGAACGTGACGCTTTGAAAAGTTCTAGCCATTCCGAGGGCCGTGCTAGAACCTGAGAGCCGGTAATCGACCGCTGGATGGGGCCGGCCGCCAATCGTGGAGGGGAAGCGTTATTTATGCGTTATGCATAACCCGCGACACTTAAAAACCTCGCAAGAATCGCGAGGTTCGGGGTTCAGGCCGATGCTTCAAACCGACATCTGGATTCAAACCCTTGCCATACGACTGCGCCATGACCGCCGAAATCGTAACAACGCGCAACCTTGGTGCAAACCTGTTGATGGTTGTCAGGATTTCAGATCCTGTCGAAATAGGATTCCATTTTTTACCCATATGCTGACTAAGTCAAGCAAAATCTCGCCAGATTACGCGAACTATCAAACATAGCGGATTATGTTTTCCAGATATCGATGCGCCCCGCCTTTCCCCGCGCCGCCTGGCTTTCGTCGGATGGATGGGTCCGCGCGCCGGATTTAAGACCGCTCCCTTGCACGCGTCGAATTAGCATTCCATGCAATAAAAATTGAAATGGCGTTCCAGAAAACACCCAAAACAATACGCCAAACCAACAATCACACCTGAGAGCTTTGCCGATGACCTCCCACTCCCCCTCCCGCCACGACGCGGCGCGGGACCCCAAAGACAGCGGCGCCGACGAAGTCACTGCACTGGCACGCGGTCTTACGGTCCTGCGCGCCATCGCCGCCGCTGAAACGCCGCTCGGCAATCGAGAATTGACAGAACTTACCGGCATTCCCAAAGCAACACTCTCGCGCCTGACCGGCACGCTCGTCTCGACCGGTTTTCTGGCCCGCCTGCCCGACAGCGAGCGCTTCGTGCTGACCTCGTCGGTGCTGGAACTGTCGAGCGGATTCCTGCGCAACGCCGACCTGCGCGAGCGCGCCCGCCCCTTTCTGACCCGCCTCGCCGAGCGCACCGCCCTCTCGGTGCACCTCGCCGTGCGCGACCGGCTGGACATGGTGGTGATCGACGCGATCCGGCCGCGATCCGCCGTGCTCGTATCGCGCCTGGAAGTCGGCTCGCGTATCGACATGAGCCGCACGGCCATGGGCCGCGCCTATATGGTGGCGCTCGACACGGCCTCGCGCGCCGAGCTGACCGCGGCTCTGCAGGCAGCCGCCGGCAACGACTGGGGCTTTGTCGGCAGCCGCCTCGACGCCGCGCTGGCCGAGACGGCCGCGCAGGGTTACGGCATCGCGATCGGCGAATGGCACGAAGGCCTGAACGCCATCGCGGGCGCCTTTGCCGGCCCGAACGGCGAGCTTTATGGCATCAATTGCGGAGGCGCCGCCCAGCAGTGCCCGCGCGACTGGCTCGTGGGGCACGCGGTTCCGCTGCTGCGCGAATGCGTCGAGCGCATTGCGGAGGAAATCGGCGGCACGCCTCGCCTGCCTGCGTGCGTGCGGCCCGCGCCGCATTCGCGCTGAGCCTGGCTGCCTACACCAGAACGCCCCGTTTCTTACACAACACGGATACGACCTGTAACCTCCGTAACGCCTCGAAAGAAACAGCACTGGACGGTAACAAACGACGCAACGTAGCATCATGCTTTTCAGGTGGCGTGAGCTACTGGTAAGGCGTCGGTCAGTCATTAGTACGGTACGCTGCCGCGGGCGCTGCGCTTGCGTGGCGCCATCCGGCAACATCGCGGGCAACATCGCGGGCCATTCGACACAAGCGGCAAGGCGATAACGGCATCGGACCCGCGCGTCCCTCGCCAGCGCGTCCGTCAGGCGAGGCCTTGCCGTCCATCGCCATCAGCCAGCCCGCCTTATCAGGCCAGCCAGCCGCATCAGGGCCGCCAGCCGCCACCTGACATCAAGCTTGCGCGCATCTCGCGTAGCATCGGCAACCGTGCCCGCATCCGCGGCCGTTGCTTCGTGCCCGCGCGCGCCAAACCGCTCAACCGACAAGCACGTCCTTACGCACGTCACTGTCACCGTTACTCGCAACCGACCTGACCGATGGATCAACAAGAAAAGCGCCCGGATTCCCCTCGTCGAGACACGCCGCCCTCGCCCGCCACGGGCGCTGCGGCGCCGCGCAAGAGCCGCGGCAAGCTGATTGCGATTGCAGTCGTGTTGATCGTTGCCGCCATCGTGCTGCTGCGCTGGCAGCCATGGAACCGCAACGCGAACGGCGCGGGCGCCCCCAACGCCGCGAGCGGCGGCGGCCGCCACATGGGGCGCAGCGGCGCCAGTGCATTCGCCAACATGCCGCAGCCGGTGAGCGTGGCCACGGCCACGGCGGGCGACATGCCCATCGTCATCACCGCGCTCGGCACGGTCACGCCGCTGGCCGACATCACGGTGCGCACACAACTGTCGGGCACGCTGCAAAGCGTCAATTTCCAGGAAGGCCAGATGGTCAACAAGGGCGACGTGCTCGCCCAGATCGATCCGCGCCCCTATCAGATCTCGCTTGCCAACGCCGAAGGCCAACTCGCGCGCGACCAGGCGCTGCTCGCCACCGCCCGCCTCGACCTCAAGCGCTATCAGACGCTGCTCGCGCAGGACTCGATCGCGAGCCAGCAGGTCGATACGCAAGCCTCGCTCGTCAAGCAGTACGAAGGCACGGTCAAGTCCGATCAGGCCAACATCGACACCTACAAGCTCGATCTCACCTACGCGCGCGTGACGGCGCCGGTGTCGGGCCGCGTCGGCCTGCGCCAGGTCGATCCGGGCAACTATGTGACGCCCGGCGACACCAACGGCCTCGTCGTGCTCACGCAGTTGCAGCCGATCAGCGTGATCTTCACGACCTCGGAAGACAATCTGCCGTCGATCATGAAGCAACTGCACGCGGGCACGAAGATGTCCGTCGCCGCTTACGACCGCAGCAACACCACGCTGCTCGAAAACGGCTTCGTGCAGACCATCGACAACCAGATCGACACCACGACGGGCACCGTCAAGCTGCGCGCGAGCTTCGCCAACAACGACCAGTCGCTGTTCCCGAACCAGTTCGTCAATGCGCGCTTGCTGGTCGATACGATCCACAATGCCGTGATCGTGCCGACCTCGGCCGTGCTCAACGGCTCGCAGGGTCAGTATGTGTACGTCGTGAAGCCCGACAACACCGTGACGGTGCGCGTCGTGAAGGTCGGCCCGGTCGACGCCGAGCGCACCAGCATCGCCTCGGGTCTCGCGGTGGGCGAGCGCGTCGTGATCGACGGTTCGGACCGTCTGCGCGAAGGCGCGAAGATCACCATTCCGGCCGAACATCCGAGGCACGCTTCGGGCGCGAGAGGCGCATCCGGCGCTTCGTGGGCCGGCGCGGCATCGGGCGCATCGGGTGCGCACCACCATCGCCGCCACGCCTCTGAGACTTCGGGCCAGTAAGCCGCATGAATCCGTCCCGCGCTTTTATCCTGCGGCCGGTCGGCACGGCGCTGCTCATGGCGGCGATCATGCTGGTCGGCCTCGTCGCCCTGCGCTTCCTGCCGCTGTCCGCGCTGCCCGAAGTCGATTACCCGACCATCCAGGTCCAGACCTTCTATCCGGGCGCAAGCCCCGACGTGATGACGTCGTCCGTGACCGCGCCGCTCGAACGCCAGTTCGGGCAGATGCCGTCGCTCAACCAGATGTCGTCGCAAAGCTCGGCGGGCGCATCGGTCATCACGCTGCAGTTCAGCCTCGACCTGCCGCTCGACATCGCCGAACAGGAAGTCCAGGCCGCCATCAACGCGGCCGGCAACCTGCTGCCCTCGGACCTGCCCGCGCCGCCGATCTACGCCAAGGTCAACCCGGCCGACGCGCCGATCCTTACGCTCGCGATCACCTCGAAGACGCTGCCGCTCACGCAGATCCAGGATCTCGCCGACACGCGCCTGGCGCAAAAGATCTCGCAGGTGGCGGGCGTCGGTCTCGTGAGCCTGTCGGGCGGCCAGCGCCCGGCCGTGCGTATCCAGGCGAACCCGCGCGCGCTCGCGGCCTACGGCCTGAATCTGGACGACCTGCGCACCAGCATCTCGAACCTCAACGTCAACACGCCGAAGGGCAACTTCGACGGCCCGACGCGCGCCTACACGATCAACGCGAACGACCAGCTCACCGACGCCGACGCCTACAAGGACGCCGTGATCGCCTATCGCAACGGCCGTCCCGTGATGCTCACCGATGTCGCCAACATCATCCAGGGCGCCGAAAACACCAAGCTCGGCGCGTGGGTGGACGACACGCCCGCGATCATCCTGAACGTGCAGCGCCAGCCCGGCGCGAACGTGATCCAGGTGGTCGACAACATCAAGGCGCTGCTGCCGCAGTTGCAGGAGTCGCTGCCGCAGTCGCTCGACGTGCAGATCGTCACCGACCGCACCACCACGATCCGCGCCTCGGTGCGCGACGTGCAGTTCGAGCTGCTGATGTCGGTCGTGCTGGTCGTGCTGGTGATGTATCTGTTCCTCGCCAACATCTACGCGACCATCATTCCGAGCCTGTCCGTGCCGCTCTCGCTGATCGGCACGCTCGCGGTGATGTATCTGTGCGGCTTCTCGCTCGACAACCTGTCGCTGATGGCGCTGACCATCGCGACCGGCTTCGTGGTGGACGACGCCATCGTCATGATCGAGAACATCGCGCGCTACGTGGAGGATGGCGAGACGCCGCTCGAAGCGGCGCTCAAGGGCTCGAAGCAGATCGGCTTCACCATCATCTCGCTGACGGTCTCGCTGATCGCCGTGCTGATTCCGCTGCTGTTCATGGGCGACGTGGTCGGCCGCCTGTTCCACGAATTCGCGATCACGCTCGCCGTGACCATCGTGATTTCGGCCGTCGTCTCGCTCACGCTCGTGCCGATGATGTGCGCGAAGATGCTGCGCCACACGCCACCCACCGAAAGCCGCCGCTTCGAGACGCGTGTGCATGCGTTCTTCGACTACGTCATCGGCCGTTATGGCATCGCGCTCGAATGGGTGCTGGAGCGCCAGCGCCTCACCATGCTGGTGTTCGTGATCACGCTGGTGCTCACGGGCTTTCTCTACGTGGTGGTGCCCAAGGGCTTCTTCCCGGTGCAGGACACGGGCGTGATCCAGGCGATCACGCAGGCGCCGCAGTCGGTGTCGTATGCGTCGATGGCCGAGCGCCAGCAAACGCTCGCGCGCGACATCCTCAAGAACGACAACGTGGAAAGCCTCACGTCGTTCATCGGCGTGGACGGCTCGAACATCACGCTCAATAGCGGGCGCATGCTCATCAACCTGAAGCCGCGCGACGACCGCAGTGAAACAGCCAGCGAGATCATCCGCGATCTGCAGCAATCGACGGCGCATGTGCCGGGCGCCACGCTCTTCATGCAGCCGGTGCAGGATCTGACGATCGACTCGACCGTCAGCCCGACGCAGTACCAGTTCATGCTGACGACGCCCAACATCCAGGACTTCACGACCTGGGTGCCCAAGCTCGTGCGCCGCCTGCAGCAGGTGCCCGAACTCGCCGATGTCGCAACCGATCTGCAGGATCAGGGCTCGTCGGTGTTCATCGAGATCGACCGCGCGAGCGCGGCGCGCTACGGCATCACGCCCGCCACCGTCGACAACGCACTCTACGACGCCTACGGCCAGCGCATCATCTCGACGATCTTCACGCAGTCGAACCAGTACCGCGTGATCCTCGAAGCCGATCCGGTGATGCAGCACTACACCGATTCGCTGAACTCGATCTACCTGCCCTCCTCGACGTCAACGACGGGCCAGGTGCCGCTCTCGGCCATCGCGAAGTTCCACGAGCGTCCCGCGCCGCTGCTGGTCTCGCACCTCTCGCAGTTCCCGGCCACCACCGTCTCGTTCAACCTGGCGCCGGGCGCCTCGCTGGGCGCCGCGGTCAAGGCGATCCAGCAGGCGGAGCAGGACATCGGCCTGCCAGGCTCGTTCCAGACGCGCTTCCAGGGCGCAGCGCTGGCATTCCAGGCATCGCTCTCGAACGAGCTGTTCCTGATCCTCGCGGCCATCGTGACGATGTACATCGTGCTGGGCGTGCTCTACGAGAGCTTCGTGCACCCGATCACGATACTTTCGACGCTGCCCTCGGCCGGGATCGGCGCGCTGCTCGCGCTGATGATGACCGGGCACGACCTCGACATCATCGGCATCATCGGCATCGTGCTGCTGATCGGCATCGTCAAGAAGAACGCGATCATGATGATCGACTTCGCGCTCGACGCCGAACGCAACGAAGGCAAGCCGCCGCGCGAGGCGATCTATCAGGCGTGTCTGCTGCGTTTTCGCCCGATCATGATGACGACGATGGCGGCGCTGCTCGGCGCGCTGCCGCTCATGCTCGGCACCGGTGCGGGTTCCGAATTGCGGCGGCCGCTGGGTATCGCGATCGCGGGTGGTCTGATCGTGTCGCAGGCGCTCACGCTGTTCACGACGCCGGTGATCTATCTGGCGTTCGACGCGCTCGCGGCGCGCATGCGCAGGCGCTTTGGCGGCGGCGGGTCTAATCCAAACCCGCCAAACCCGCCCACGCCGCCCACGCCGCCGGCACCTTCGTCCAGCGCGGAGCATTGACGCGATGAATCTCTCGCGCCCCTTCATTTCGCGCCCCGTCGCGACCACGCTGCTTGCGCTGGGCATCGCGCTCGCCGGTCTGTTCGCGTTCACGAAGCTGCCGGTGGCGCCGCTGCCGCAGGTGGACTTCCCGACCATCTCGGTCCAGGCGACGCTGCCGGGCGCCAGCCCGGAAACCGTGGCGACCAGCGTGGCGAGCCCACTGGAGCGGCACCTCGGCTCGATCGCGGACGTCACCGAGATGACCTCGCAAAGCTCGGTGGGCAGCACGCGCATCACGCTGCAATTCGGCCTGAACCGCGACATCGACGGCGCCGCGCGCGACGTGCAGGCCGCCATCAACGCCGCGCGCGCCGACCTGCCCACGAGCCTGCGTTCGAACCCGACCTACCACAAGGTCAATCCCGCCGACGCGCCGATCCTGATCCTCGCGCTCACCTCGCCCACGCTCACGGCGGGTCAGCTCTACGACTCGGCGGCCACCGTCTTGCAGCAGTCGCTCTCCCAGGTCGACGGCATCGGCGAAGTGGACGTGAACGGCTCGGCCAACCCTGCGGTGCGCATCGAACTGGAGCCGCACGCGCTGTTCCATTACGGCATCGGCCTGGAAGACGTGCGCGCCGCGCTTGCGTCGGCCAATGCCAACAGCCCGAAAGGCGACATCGAATTCGGCCCGCAGCGCTTCCAGCTCTACACCAACGACCAGGCGAGCAAGGCCAGCCAGTACAAAGACCTCGTGATCGCCTATCGCAACAACGCGGGCGTGAAGCTCTCGGACGTGGGCGAAGTCGTCGATTCGGTGGAGGACCTGCGCAATCTGGGCCTGACCAACGGCAAGCATTCGGTGCTCGTGATCCTCTACCGCCAGCCGGGCGCGA
Organism: Paraburkholderia eburnea; assembly: GCF_002917095.1. Taxonomy (GTDB): domain Bacteria; phylum Pseudomonadota; class Gammaproteobacteria; order Burkholderiales; family Burkholderiaceae; genus Paraburkholderia; species Paraburkholderia eburnea. The sequence continues at coordinate 32,494 of NZ_PQGA01000027.1, read as the reverse complement.
ACATCATCGAGACCGTGGACCGCGTGATCGCGATGCTGCCGCAACTGAAGGCCTCGCTGCCCGCCAACGTCGAGGTGATCCCCACCTCCGACCGGTCGGTGACGATCCGCGCCTCGCTCAAGGACACCGAGCGCACGCTCATCATCGCCGTGGCGCTGGTCGTGATGGTGGTGTTCCTGTTCCTGCGCAACTGGCGCGCGACGCTGATCCCGAGCGTCGCCGTGCCGATCTCGATCATCGGCACCTTCGCGGCCATGTACCTGATGGGCTTTTCGCTCGACAACCTGTCGCTGATGGCGCTGACCATCGCGACGGGCTTCGTCGTCGACGACGCCATCGTGGTGCTGGAAAACATCTCGCGGCACATCGAAAGCGGCGTGCCGCGCATGAGGGCCGCATTGCTCGGCGCGCGCGAAGTGGGCTTCACGGTGCTGTCGATCTCCGTCTCGCTGGTGGCCGTGTTCCTGCCGATCCTGCTGATGGGCGGCATCGTCGGGCGGCTCTTTCGCGAATTCGCGCTGACGCTCTCGCTGGCCATCGCGGTGTCGCTGGCCGTCTCGCTCACGCTCACGCCGATGATGTGCTCGCGCCTGCTCGAAGAAGCGCACGAGAAGAAGGAAGAAGGCCGCTTCGCGCAATGGCTCGAACGCCATTTCCTGCGCCTGCAACACGGCTATGAACGCACGCTCGGCTGGGCGCTCGGGCATCCGCTGCTGATCCTGATGGTGCTGCTCGCCACCATCGCGCTGAATGTCGTGCTCTACGTGATCGTGCCCAAGGGCTTCTTTCCGCAGCAGGACACGGGGCGCTTGACCGGCGGCATCCAGGCCGACCAGTCCACCTCGTTCCAGGCGATGAAGGTGAAATTCGCCGAGATGCAGCGCATCGTCCAGGCGAACCCGGCCGTCGATTCGGTTGCGGGCTTCACGGGCGGCCGCGCGACCAACGCGGGCTTCATGTTCGTCTCGCTCAAGCCCAAGAGCGAGCGCAAGCTTTCCGCCGACGAAGTGATCGCGCAACTGCGCGGGCCGCTCTCGAACGTGGCGGGCGCGCGCACCTTCCTGCAGTCCGTACAGGACATCCGCGTGGGCGGCCGCCAGTCGAACGCGCAGTACCAGTTCACGCTGCTCGCCGACAACACCACCGATCTCTACAAGTGGGGGCCGAAGCTCACCGAAGCCCTGCAGGCGCGCCCCGAACTCGCGGACGTGAATTCGGACCAGCAGCAAGGCGGGCTGGAATCGATGGTGACGATCGACCGCCAGAGCGCGGCGCGCCTGAACATCACGCCCTCGCAGATCGACAACACGCTGTACGACGCGTTCGGCCAGCGCCAGGTCTCGACCATCTACAACCCGCTCAACCAGTACCACGTCGTGATGGAAGTCGCGCCGCAATACTGGCAAAGCCCGGAGATGCTCGACCAGATCTGGGTCAGCACCTCGGGCGGCACGGCGAGCGGCGCGCAAAGCACCAATGCGACGGCGGGCACGGTCAGCGGCCCCACGGCCATGACATCGAGCGCATCGACCGGCGGCACGAGCGGCACCACCAGCTCGAGCGCCGCGGCGCTGGCCGCGAATTCCGCGCGCAACCTCGCGACCAACTCGCTCGCGGCGAGCGGCAAGTCGAGCGCGTCCTCGGGCGCGGCGGTGTCCACGGCGAAGGAAACGATGATCCCGCTTTCGGCGATCGCCTCGTTCGGCCCAGGCACGACGCCGCTGTCGGTGAACCACCAGAGCCAGTTCGTGGCGTCGACGATCTCGTTCAACCTGCCACCGGGCAAATCGCTCTCCGACGCGACCGAGGCCATCTATGACACGATGGCCGAGATCGGCATGCCGCAGACCATCCACGGCAGCTTCCAGGGCACGGCGCAGGCGTTCCAGCAGTCGCTCGACAACCAGCCGATCCTGATCCTCGCGGCGCTGCTGGCCGTGTATATCGTGCTGGGGATTCTGTACGAGAGCTATATCCATCCGCTCACGATTATCTCGACGCTGCCGTCAGCGGGCGTGGGTGCCCTGCTCGCCCTGCTGCTCTTCAAGACGGAGTTCAGCATCATCGCGTTGATCGGCGTGATTCTGCTGATCGGCATCGTCAAGAAGAACGCGATCATGATGGTCGACTTCGCCATCGAGGCGTCGCGCCAGGGCCTGAATTCGCGCGATGCGATCTTCCAGGCGTGCATGCTGCGCTTCAGGCCGATCATGATGACGACGATGGCGGCGCTGCTGGGCGCACTGCCGCTCGCGTTCGGGCGCGGCGAAGGGGCGGAGCTGCGCGCGCCGCTGGGGATTTCCATCGTCGGCGGCCTGATCGTGAGCCAGGTGCTCACGCTCTATACGACGCCGGTGGTGTACCTGTATATGGACCGGCTGCGCGTCTGGTGGGACACCAGGCGAGGCAAGATCGCACCGCCGCCGCGAGCGGCGGAATAAGCGGTCGGTTCCGCAGAGAGTCCGGGCGGCTGGAGCGAAAGCTTCAGCCGCCTTTTTACTTGATGGCGTGCATCTTGTTTAAAGCGGCAGCGGCCGGTCCTGAAAAATGCTCTTCATGACGAGCGTGGACGTGAGGCGCAACACGGAAGGCAGCGGCAACAGGCGGCGGTCATAGAGCGTCTGGAACGCCTTCAGATCGCGCGTGACGACGTGCAGCATGTAATCTGGCTCGCCGAAGAGGCGCTCGGCGCGCGTGATCTCGGGAATGTCGATGAGCGCGTCCTCGAAATCCTGCACGTTTTCGCTGCTGCCCTCGCGCAGCGTCGCGAATACGATCGCCGAAAAATTCAGTCCGACCGCTGACGGCTCGATCGTCGCGCGATACCCGCTGATGATCTGCGTGCTCTCCAGCGCGCGCAGGCGCCGCTGGCAGGGCGAGAGGCTCAAGCCCACGCGCTCGCTCAGTTCGGTGAGTGAAAGTCGTCCATCCTGCTGGATCTCAGCAAGAATCTTGCGGTCAATGGCATCCATGCGCGAAATATTAGCGCCCTTTAGCGCCTGCTGACAAGAAACAGGGAGCACTTCCCTGCTCGAAAACCCTAATATTTGCGGCCTTGGCGCTCGTGCAGGCATGGCTCGTCGGAGCGGCGCATCACCGGAAACAAAAAGGGAAGTACAGCAGTGCAAGCAAGTTTGTTGACCGCGTTCTGGATCGTCTCGTTCTCCCTCGTCATGGTTCCGGGAGCGGACTGGGCCTATGCGATTTCGGCGGGGCTGCGCGGACGCGTGGTCGCGCCGGCAGTGGGCGGCATGCTGCTCGGCTATCTGGCGATCACGCTGGTGGTCGCCGCGGGCGTGGGCACGCTGGTCACGAGCGTGCCGGCGGTGTTGTCGGTGCTGACCGTGGCGGGCGGCGCGTATCTGCTCTGGCTGGGCGTGAAAACCTTGATGCGGCCGGCTTCGCAACTTTCGGCGGACGACGGGCCGGGTCAGGCGGCGGGCCAAAACAGCAGGCAAGGCTGGGCGCTGCGCGGTTTTGCGATCAGTGGGCTCAATCCCAAGGCGATCCTGCTGTTCGTCGCGCTGCTGCCGCAATTCACGCGGCCCGGCGCGGGATGGTCGGTATCGGTGCAGATCGTGGTGCTCGGCGCGCTGCATATGCTCAACTGCGCGTCGGTCTATTCGGTGGTCGGGCTGGGTTCGAAGGCTGTGCTGAGCACGCGGCCCAAGGCCGCGCGGATCGTCAGCCAGCTCTCCGGCGCGGCGATGATCGTGGTGGCGGTGCTGCTGTTCGCCGAGCAGGTTTTTGCGTTTGCGCGCCACACTTGAGCGCTCGCGCGGCACGTCTGAGGGCGTCAGCCGCCCTCAGACCCGCCCGCCTCATTTCCATCGGCAGGCACCGCACCAGCAGATGCAGCACGAGCGGCACGATGATGCCGTCGTCGATCACGCCCGCCACCGGCAGCGCGATATTGAACGGGTCGAGCGCATAGAGCGCGAGCAGCGCCGTCGCCGGCAGCAGCCACACCGGCCGGCCGGGCTGACGCAGCGCGAACCACAGCACGCGCGCATCGCCCTTCACGATTCTCCACAGCAACGCCAGACGCTTCATCTCTCACTCCTGCGCGCAATCAAGCGCTTTCTTCCGCCTCAATGCGTCCCATGTCCCGGCGCATCCGAGCGCGAGGTCCGCACTACCAGCCCGTCCGGCGAAAAATGCGCATTGAACATGCCATCGCCGGTCACGCCGCCTTCGGCCCAGTGCCAGCTCCACACTTCCTCGTGGCTCAGCGCGTATTTCGCGACTTCGGCCGGCTTGCCGAGCAGGCGGCGCACATCGTCCTGCGCCATGCCGGGCACCACCTGGGCAATGTTCTGCGCCGTCAGCGCCTGGGTCATCGCGACAAGCTTGCCGTCCGCGTCGAAATCGAGCATCCACGTGTTCAGGCCATTCGGGCCGCGCGGATATTCGAGCCGTTCGGTGCCGTCGTCGTTCTGCCAGACGATCTCGGGCTTGCCCGCCTGGCGGCGCACGTCCTCGACGCTCGACACGCCGATCTTCAGGCCGCCGAACGCCATCGAGTCCGGCTTGATCGCGTTGACGGCGTCGGCGACTTTCTGCTGGTCGCAGGCGCTGAAGAGCGTCGCGCTCGCGGCGAGCGCGAGGCCGAGGCAACAGGTACGCAACATGGGCAATCTATGCACGGACAGTGAGAAATCAAGCATAAGAATCAGTCAGTTACAAAACGGTGGCGTTCAGAGCTTCTGCGCGATCGCGAGCGTGAAAACGCGCGCCCAGCGCTTCGCCTCGCGCTCGCTGGGCATCGGCAATTGCCAGAGCGGCTTGCGCGCGTCGGCCACGCGCAGCGCGACGTGCCAGCCGTTCGCGTGGCGCTGCGGCAGCGCGCCTTGCAGGTCAGCGAAGATGTAGGCGCCGTGCTGCTCGCCTTGCGTGATTTCGCAAAGGCGCTTGTCGGCGGCGAGCCTCGCTTCGCCCCACGCTCCCGCGACGCGATGAGTCCAGTCGCCCTCGCCATGCAGGTTGCGCGCGACGTCGCGGCGGCGGCGCAGCCAGTGCGCAACGAACGCGATGACGATGGCCGCAGCCACCACGGCGGCGCCAATCGCAACTGCACTGCCGAATTGCGCGGCGATGGCGTGATACGACCACACCACGCCATACACGAGCGCGGCGAATACGAAGAGCAGGACGAAGATGGGCATACGGAAACGGATTGCGCGAACGCGCTACGGCGCGCGCCAACCGGGCGCCAGGGCGGAAGTCAGAACGGGAAACCCGCACGATACCAGCGCGCGGAGGCCCGCGCATATCGGATACATCGGGATACATCGGCCCTGCGCCTAAAGCTTGTCTCATCGCAAGCTTGTCTCATCGCAAGGCCGTCACACGCGAGGGACCGCGCCGCCGGTATCGTGTTGATATCGCGCCGGATTGCTGCGCGATTACTGCTGCGGATGCTGCGCGGTCCACTCCTTCACCGCGCGCAGGGTGTTTTCGACGTGCTGGTCGGGCGAGAGGCTCGTGTATTCGTAGATGACCTTGCCGTCCGGTGCGATCACGTAGGAAACGCGGTTGGCCATCGACGCATGCAGCGGCATCGACGCGTCGTAGGACTTGATGATCTTCGAGTCCTCGTCGGCGGCCACGGGGAACTTGCTGCGGCACTCGCTCACCGAGAATTTCGTGAGCGTGTCGATGTTGTCGTGCGACACGCCGATCACGGTTGCGCCGTACTTCTTGTACTCGTCGACGGCTTCGGCGAACTCATGCGCCTCGATCGTGCAGCCTTTCGTGAAGGCGGCCGGATAGAAGTACACCACCACCGGGCCTTTCTTGAGCTCGGAGGCGAGCGAATAGGTGTAGGTCTTGCCGCCCAGCGACGCCTGGGTCGTGAAGTCGGGCGCCGGATCGCCCGGCTTGAGCGTGGCCTGCGCGCTCAGCGCGAACAGCGAAAGTCCTGCGCACACGAGCGCCGCGGCGGTGGCCGCGAAATACCTCGGTTTCATGTCGGATGTCCTCGTGGTCCTTGAACGGATCGCCGCCTTACACCGCGGCGCTCGCCCCTATTGGACCACACTCGGCCCGCGCGCGCAGAACGTGGCGCGCGCGGGGCCGGACAAGACTTACACGCGACTTTCAACCATCGGCATAGGCGGAGAACCACGCGCTCGCCCACAGGTTCAGCTCGCCGAGCAACGGCGGCGTGAGCGCCTCGAAGCGCCCGCCCGCCTGGGCGACGAGCGATTGCGCGAGCTGGTCGTCGCCCTGCTCGGCGGCTTCGGCCACGCGCAGCAGCATACCGAGTTCGCCGCGCTGGCCATCGACGGCCTCGCTGATCTCGCGCGAAAGCCCGAGGCGCTCCAGCGTATGCGCGGGCGTCGAGCCCACCAGCACGTGCACGAGCGAGAAGATGCCGGTCATGAAGGCGGCATCGGCGAAATCGGCGTCGTTCGGCGCGAGGCTGCGTGCGGCCAGTTCCATGAAGTGCGAGCGCGTGCCCGCGAGCTGCACGAGCGGATCGGAACTCCACGGCAGGTCGCGCCCGCTCGCGTAAAGCAGCAGTTGCGCCCAGCGCGCGATCTGGCGCGTGCCCGCCGCGAGCACGGCTTCGCGCAGCGACGAGATCGGCCGGCCCGGCGCATAAGCGCTCGAATTGACGAGACGCAGCAGTTGCACCACCACGCCCGGATGGCTGCGCAACTCGTGCTCAAGCTCGGCGATGCCGACGTCGCCCGCCACCAGCGCCAGCAGGCGCACGAGCGCGAGGCGCGAGGCACGCACCTTCGGCGCGCGCAGCACCTGCGGGCGCGCGAAGAAGTACCCCTGGAACAGGTCGAAACCCAGCTCGCGCGTGTATTCGAAGTCCTCGCGCGTCTCGACCTTTTCGGCGATCAGCGTCTTGCCCTCGGCGGCGATGGCGGCGGCGAGCGCGGGCAGCGCCTCGCGCCCGGTCTGCATCAGATCGACCTTGACGATGTCCGCGTAGGGCAGCGCGCGGCGCAGGCCGTCGGTCAGGGCGTTCACGTCGTCGAAGGCGATGCGGTAACCGGCGCGGCGCAACTGGGCGAGACGTTCGAGCACTGCCGTATCGAAGCCCACGTGTTCCAGCACTTCGAGCACGAAGCGCTCCGGTGGCAGCAGATGGACGATGTCGTCGAACAGCAGCTCACGGCTCATGTTGACGTAGCCGTGGTGGCGTCCCAGCACGGCGGGCACGCCAAGCTGACCCATCGTGCGCGTCATCACCTGGGCGGTGGCGAGCGCGTCGTCGAAGACGTCGGCGCGGTTCTGGGGGCCACCGCGGAACAGCAGCTCGTAGGCGCTGAGCGCGCCGTTGCGATCGAGGATCGGTTGGCGGCCGAGATAAACGAAGGGGTGCGCCGCAGGATGCACGGCGGGCTGGATAGCGGACTGCGCGGGCACACTGGACTGCGGAGCGCCGGAGTCACGATCGCCTGGCTCGGCCGGGAACTCCGGTCGTGCGGACGCTGACGATGAATCGGACATGGCGAAAAGACTCGGGCGAATAAATTCGGTCTCGAAGACCCGGTGCGCGCGGCCCCCGCTGATGGGTTCCGGTCCCGCGGACCTGATCGGACAATAACCGGTCAAAAATTGACGTACTGGAAAATGGCCGGTCCGGCGTCCCGGTTCGCACGAGGCTGAACCAAAAGACTAACCCAAACTCTTGCGCGCGGGGCGCTGAACATGCATTCTGCATCGCCGGGGACGTCCGACCGGCGCCACTTTAACCGAATCTGGGCGTGCTGGCATCGTACCTCGCGGGGAGTTCGCCATCTGGCCGTTTTTTCTGCACAGCCGCTAAAGATTTTGCTCCCGAGGTCGATATCCTGGTCTGATGGGGCGTGTCATGCCGATGGCCGCACGCCGCGCGACTGACACGAACGACGCATACACGCCGACTAGTACATAGGTTGCCAGCGATACACATGGAAGCGAACAGGATCACCGCGCCCCGCCCGGGCTGGCTGCGCACGGTCATAGACCGCCTGCGGGCACGCACCGGCCGTGGCGGCGCACCCGGCGTCCCGGTTGCAGCGGTGAACGGCGCGCCGCTCGTCCCCGCCGCCTCCGACCTCGCCACCGCCGCATATGGCAATGCGGCCGATACGGGCGCCGCCGCGCCCACGCGGAACCTGCCGGTCCCGCACGCCGACGCCGTGTCGCGCTCGTTCGAGCAGACCGCCGCCGCGGTGGACTTTCTCGTGCACGTGGACCGCAATCTGCGCTTCCTCTACGTCTCCGACGCGAGCCTGCGCTTTGCCGGCTATCACCGCGAGTTCCTGCTCGGCACCACGCTGCACGACCTCGTCGCGCCCGAACATATCGCGCGCCTCGACGCCCTCTTCGTGAGTGCGCTGGAAAGCGGCGGCGTCGAGAAAGCCACGGTCGACCTCATCAAGGCCCTCACCTATCCGATGGCCGTGGAGCTGCGCGTGCAGCGCGCCTCCTACGCCGGCATGGACGGCTTCGCGATTGCGGGCTTCGACGTGTCGGCCTGGCAAGGCGCGCAGGCGCGCCTGACGCATGCGCTGCATCACGATCCGCTCACGGGGCTGCCGAATCAGGCCGCGCTCGCCCCCGCGCTCGAACGCGCCCAGGCCGAAGCGGACGCGCATGGCGTGCCGGTCGCCCTGCTGCTGCTCGACCTCGACGACTATCAACGCGTGAACCGCGCGCTCGGCTACGACGCCGGCGACGAACTGCTGCGCGAGACCGCGCGCCGCCTGAGCCACCTCGCGCTGCAAGGCGAGCTGATCGCGCGCATCGGCAGCGACGAGTTCGCGATTCTGATCACGCCACAACTGCGCGGCGAACCGGGCGACATCCGCGTGGCCGCCGAAGCGCTCGCGCGCCGTCTGCTCACTTCGGTGCTGCAGCCCTACACGTTCCGCGACCAGCCCGTGCATCTGTCGGCGAGCATCGGCATTGCGTTTCATCCGGATCAGCGTGTCCAGGCGATCGCGTCTTCCATCGCCGAAACCGCATCCACCGAGGCGCCCGCAGACGGTCATCCGGACACGACGCCGCTGATCCGTCGCGCCGACCAGGCGTTGCAAACGGCCAAGGCCGCCGGCGGCAACACGTTTATGTTGCATGTACCCGACAACGATCCGACCGACGCGCTGCTGCTCAAGCTCGAGTCCGATCTCTACGACGGCGTGCGCAACGGCGAGTTCTCGCTGCACTTCCAGCCCATCACCAGCAGCGCGACGCGCGGCGTGGTGGGGGTGGAAGCGCTGATCCGCTGGCAACATCCATTGCACGGTCTCGTGCCGCCTTCAACGTTTATTCCGCTTGCGGAATCCGTCGGCCTGATTAATTATCTCGGCAACTGGGTTTTGAAAGCGGCCTGCATGCAATTGACACAATGGGACGAGCAAGGCATCGCCTTGCAGTACATCGCGGTCAACGTATCGCCGCAGCAGTTCCGCAATCCGCGTTTCAAGGACAGCGTACAGGAGGCGATCCAGCTCACCGGGCTCGATCCGCGTCGGCTTGTCTTCGAAATCACCGAAAGCCTGCTGATGCAAGACCCGCAGCATGCAGTGAAACTGCTTGAAGAGCTCACGGGCCTGGGCATCCGCTTTGCCGTGGATGACTTCGGCACCGGCTATTCGAGTCTTGCGTATCTGCAGCGCTTTCCGCTTTCGAAACTGAAGATCGACCGCAGCTTCGTCGAGAATCTGCTCACATCGCGTAACGATCAGGCGATCGTCAACGCCGTTGTGGGCCTTGCGCGCACGCTGGAACTCGAACTCGTCGCCGAAGGCGTCGAGACCGAGGCCCAGCGCGAGCTGCTCACGAAGATGGGCTGCGACCATATCCAGGGATGGCTCGTCTGCAAGGCGTTGCCCTCCGAGGAGCTCTCGCAGCGTTTCGAGTCGCGCACCCTGCACGTGCATCGCGTGCACTGATGCCGACACCGATACACGCAGGGCATTAGCGAAATTGACATGGTTCAGATGGTAAAGGCTGTCCTGCTCGACCGGCTCTGGGCTCGCATGAACGAGCGCGGGGACTTCCCGATGCTGTCGCAATCGCTGCGCACCACGGTCGCCGCCATGACGAACGACGACTACGACTTCAGCGCGCTCGTGAAGGTGGTGCTGTCGGACTTCGCGCTCACGCAGAAGGTCCTGCGTCTCGCCAACTCGGCGATGTACCTGGCGTTCGGCGGCAATATCACCACCGTCACGCGCGCCTTGATGGTGCTCGGCATGGACGCGGTCGGCCATCTCGTGGTGGGGCTGAAGATCGTCGATCACTTCCATCACAGCGCGCCGCGCCGCATCGACGCCAAGCTCGAACTCAACCGCACCATGCTGTCGGGGTTCGTCGCGCGCAAGCTCACCGAACGCGGCGATCTGCGCGCCGGCGAAGAGGCCGTGGTCTGCACGCTGATGCGTCAGGTCGGCAAGCTGCTGGTGGTGTTCTATCTCGAACCCGAATGGGATCAGATCCGCCGCGAATGCGATAACGGCGTGGACGAAGACGATGCCTGCATCGACGTGCTCGGCGTGACCTTTGCCGAGATCGGTCAGGACGCGGCTTCGCGCTGGCGTCTGCCGGAAGCCATCCGCGAAGGCATGGGCGAATTCGACCCGGCGGGCACCGAGCCGCGCCAGGTGCAGTGGCTGCGCGCCATCACCAACTATTCGACCGAAGTGGCGCGCGTGCTGACGACGCCCGGCCTCACCGAAGAGACGCGCGAAGAGCACATCAGCGACCTCGCCCACTTCTACGGCCGCGCGCTCTCGACCGATCCGGAAACGCTCGTGCAGATGAGTCTGGCGCTCGCGCGCGAGGAAGCCGACGACGGCGTGATGCGCGAGATCGTCGAGCTGCGCGCCAACGCCGATGCAATCGCACGCGAAGCGCTCGATCCCGAAGCGCGCATCGCCGCAGGCGTGGAAGATCTGCGCTCGCTGCCGCCGGACAGCTCGCTCAGCACGGCGCTGACGCTCGCCACGGAAACCGTGCTCGCGGGACTCGGCTTCGCGCGCACGGTGGTGTTCGTGCGGCGCGGCGCGAACATGTTCGAGGCGCAGCGCGGCTTCGGCCCGCAGGTGGAAGAAGGTCTGGAAAAGCTGTCGTTCAGCGCGGCGTTCCAGCCCGATGTGTTCCATCTGGCGATCGCGAACTCGGTGGGCATCTTCATCGAAAATGCGCGCGACCCGAAAATGCTCACGCGTCTGCCGGGCTGGTACCGTGCGCGCTTCGACGATACGCGCGCCTTCGTGCTGCTGCCGGTGGCGGTCACGGGCGACGCGCCGGTGGCGCTGGTCTATGGCGACTGGCTGATGAGCCAGGAACCGCGCCGCATTTCGCAGAAGGAAATGAGCGCGCTCAACGGGCTTGCGCACGAGCTGTCGCGCTTCTTCGCGGCGCATCCGGTCAAGGCCTGAATCAAGCAAGGCTTCAGCCATCCGCAGCGGGTGGCGGCACTTACGCCGCGCCCGCTCAATCCTCGATACGTTCGAGCCCTTGCGCTTCCGCGCTGCTGTCGGCCATGCCGGCCCACTCCGCAGCCGTGAGCGCAAGCGCCGCGATCGCGCCCGCGTCGAGCGGAGCAAGCGCCGCACTGGCCATATCGACCGCAGCCCAGTCGCCGCGCTCCAGCGCCTCGATCACGTCGAGCAGACGGCCCAGCACGCCTTCGCGGCGCGAAATGGCCGCGCGGATCGGCTTGGGCAGGCGCAGCACTTCGAGCGCCTCATCGAGCGAGCCGCCGAACACCGCATCGACGAACGAGAACACGCCCACCAGAAACGCGGCGTCCTCTTCGCTCGGGCCCGCCTCCGGCAGGATCGCCGTGGCCAGTTCCATGAAGCGCGCGCGCGTGGCGGCCAGTTGCAGCAGCGGGTCGTCTTCGAGCTTGACCTTGCGGCCATCGGCGTACAGCAGCAGTTGCGTCCAGCGCGCGATGCGGTTGGTGCCGGTCGCGTTGATGGCCTCGCGCAGCGTCGTGACCTTGCGGCCCAGCGCATAGCTGCCCGAATTGGCGAGGCGCATCAAATGCATCACGAGCACGGGATTGAGCTTGAGCTCCGCTTCGAGCTGCATCACCGTGGGCTCCGCGGCGAGCAGTTGCAGCAGGTTCAGCAGCGCCTGACGCGGCGCGCTCGCGCGGCGCAAACCACCCTGATGCTTCGCGAAGTAATACCCCTGGAAGCGGTCGAAGCCCAGCGCATGCGCGTGGTCGTGTGCCTGCGCCGTTTCCACCTTGAGCGCGACCAGAAGCTTGCCCGCCGACTTGAGCACGCTCGCGAACTTCGGCAGCAGCGCGGGCGCGATGTCCTGGGTATCGATCTTGATCGCGTCCACGTAGGGCAGCAGTTTCGCAAACGATTCGTCGGCCTTCGTGACGTTGTCGAGCGCGAAACGATAACGTTTGCCATGCAGCGTGACGAGGCGCGCGATCAGTTCCGGATCGGCGCCGATGCCGACCGGCAATTCGAAGACCACCCTGTCGGCCGGCAAACGCAGCAGCGCGTCGTCGAAGAGCGCTTCGCGCGTCATGTCGAGCCAGGCGGGATGGCCGCTCAGCGCGGCACGCAGAGTCGGCGTGGCGAAAGCCTTGAGCAGCGCGGCCCCGGCGCTCGCGCGCGGGTCCACCTCTCCTTCGACCTCACCCAGCACGACGCGCGGCAGCGTTTCGTACGCGCACAACATGCCGTCGCGATCAAGCATGGGCTGACGCGCGAAATAAACCTGGTAGGGATCGGCCAACTGGCTGCTGGACGGCTGTTCGCCTTCGACGTCCGACATGCCTGGTCGGTCTGCGGCACTGAAGCTCATGGGGTCCCCCGCGAAGCGCCGTGCCTGAAGCGGCGCCAAGGTCGTTTGGTGTCTCTTGCCTGACTCGTTCTGGCCCGCCGCACGCGCGTTTTCGGCTTCGCTTTTTGCAGGAAAACAGGCTGGCGGCAGCCTCTTTCTATTTTGCCAATTCTATCCTGGCAGGTACGTTCGGCATATGAAGCAAACACTCAATTCCACGAAATTCTTCATTGGCCGCGCGCTAAAAATTCCATCGTTACAGACATTTAGCATCGTTACTAAGGATACCGAACCATTCATCCAGTAAAAAATACCGGCCAGCAAAGCCTGGCCGGTATGGGATACGCCGTGTCGCTTCGTCAGCGTCGCGCGCTTACTTCAGCACGACCTTCACGTCGAAGTACTTCGCGGCGATCCTGTCGATCGTGCCGTCGGCCTTCAGGTCCTTGAGCGCGCCGTTGAGCGCGGCCTTCAGCGCCGCGTCGTTCTTGCGCACGCCATAGCCCACGCCTTCGCCGAGCAGCTTCGTGTCGACGACCTGCGGGCCCGCGAACGCGAAGCCCGCGCCCTGCGGCTTGTTCAGGAAGCCCTTCGAGGCGGCTTCGGCGTCCTGGAACGCGGCGTCCAGACGGCCCGACACGAGATCCGCGTAGATCTGGTCCTGGGTCTGGTAAGGCACGACATCGACGCCGGCCGGCGCCCACTTGGCCTTCGCATAGGTTTCCTGGATCGTGCCCTGGAGCACGCCCACGTGCTTGCCCTTGAGCGATTGCGCCGTCGGCAGTAGCGGGCTGCCCTTCTTCGCGATCATCTGGTTGGGGATCGCGTAGATCGGATCGGTGAAGTCGATCGCCTGGCGGCGCTGATCCGTGATGGTCATGTCCGAATTGATGGCGTTGAACTTGCGCGCCTCCAGTGCCGGAATCAGGCCGTCAAACGAGTTTTCCACCCACACGCACTTCACCTTGAGCTTGGCGCAGACGGCGTTGCCCACGTCGATATCGAAGCCTTGCAGCTCGCCGCTCGGCGATTTCGATTCGAACGGCGCATACGACGCCTCGACGCCGAAGCGGACTTCCTTGAGGTCGGCGGCTTGCGCCAGCGTGGCGCCCGCGCCGAAGGTAACGGCCGTGCAGAGCGCGAAAGTGGCCAGCTTGTTCCAGTTCATATTCATCAGTGTCTCTATCCAGTCGAAATACGGTGCGCTCCGTCGATATGCGGGGCGCGGCACAGGATCGCTGCGCCAAAAATGCGGCTCAAACGATCGCACCCTTTCTGATGCGCCGCAGCAACCGCAGGGGCGCGATTGTACCGCGCGCGGCACGCCAGGCCGGCAAATGGGCCTGGTGCGAAGTTGCAATTGGGTGTCGTGGATGCGCAAGTGCGCGGCGGCTCAAACCAGCGCGGCGAGCGTGGCGTCCGTGGTCTCGACCACGAGCAGGCCCGCGCGCAGGCCCGGCTTCACGGTGGGATTCGGGAACACGATGCGCTCTTCGTCGTGCGCGACGACGTAGCGATACGCGCCGTCCTCGGCAAGCACGGTGCCGCGCGCGAACGGCGTGAAGTTCGGCACATCGGCGGCCACGTGCAGCGCAAACGCGTCGCTCTGTTTTGTGATCTGGCCGATCACGGTGAAGACGCGCGGCATCGGCGCGGGCTCCTTCGTTGTGCCCGCAACCAGCCTGCGCACGGCGGCATCGGCATGGGCGAAGCGCGCGAGATCGTTCTCGCCGAACGGACGCACCTTGCCGAGTTCCAGCGTGCAAGCCATCGCGCCACAATGATCGGCGGTAAACGACGAGTACGTCGCGCCCTTCTCCGTGTGGATCAGCACGGCGGCGATGCGCGCATCGGCGAGCCATTCGAACATCGCGCGCGCGGGCGCGGCGCCGGTCGCATTGTCGATATAAGGCAACAGCGCGAACTGCTCGAACGCCGAAGCCCGGATCGCGGTATGCATGTCGAGGTGCCAGCGCGCGCCCGGCGCGGTGGACGCTCCAGCGAAAAAGCGCTGCGCCGCGGCTTCGAGCGCGACGGCGCGCGGCGCTTCGCGGCTTTGCGGCACGCGCGCGTGACGCCCGCCGAAGAGGCGATTGAGATCGTCGTCCTGATAGCGCGTGGCCGCGCGCATCGCGGCCACGTTGCCCAGCACGACAAGCACGCGGCAAGCCAGCGCGAGCCGCCCCGCCGCGATATCGGCGACGATCTTCGAGAGCAGTTCGATCGGCGCGGTCTCGTCGCCATGCACGCCGGCGGAAAGCAAAACGCTGCGCGTCGCCTCGCTGACTTGTGCCGGCTCCAGCAGCAGCACGCCTTCGTCGAGCCACTGCCAGCGCACCGTGCCGCGCGCGCCAAGACCGTGCTCGCCAGCCGCTCGCGTGCCCGCGAGCGTCGCGCCCAGAAAATCGTCCAGCATGACTTCAGCGCTGGAAGTCATAGAGCGAACCCAGGCCGAGAATCTGCGTCAGCTCGTCAAGCGCGGTGCGCGACTCCACCAGCAGCGCCGGATCGGTGAGATCCTGCGGCGCCAGGCGGTCGCGATAGTGCTTTTCGATCCACGCGTCGAGGCGCGCGAACAGCGTGTCGTTCATCCACGCGCCAGGCGCCACGGCCGCGCGCTCGGCTTCGTCGAGCACCACGCGCAGGCGCAGGCAGGCGGGGCCGCCACCGTTCTTCATGCTCTCGCGCAGATCGAACACGAGCACCTCGTCGATCGGGCCGCTCTTCGCGGTGAGATCGTCGAGATACATCGCCACGTGCGGGTTCTCGCGGCATTCCTGCGGCACGACCAGCACCTGCTTGCCGTCCGCGCGGCTGAGCAACTGACTGTTGAACAGATACGAGGAGACGGCGTTCGCCACGCTCACCTGGGCGTCCGGCACCTCGATCACGTTGAACGGCGTGCCGTGCGCACCCAGCTTGCCGCGCAGTTCCTCGTAGACCTTCTGCTGATCGACAAACGCGCGCTCGTGGCAAAAGAGCGTGGTGCGGTTGCCGACGGCGATCACGTCGTTATGGAACACGCCCGCGTCGATCACATCCGGGCTTTGCTGCGCGAACACCACATCGGCCTCGGCGAGGCCGTGGCGCTGCGCCACCGCGCGGCTCGCCTCGAAAGTCTGGCGCGCCGGGAAGCGCTTCGGCTCCGGCCCGCGACGGTATTCGCTGCGGCCATAGACGAAGAACTCCACGCCGCGCGTGCCGTACTCCGCGCAAAAGCGCGTGTGATTGGCCGCGCCTTCGTCGCCGAGCGCGGGCGTGCCCGGCAGCGCGTCGTGCACCACGAAATGCGACGGGTCCGCGAAAATCGCGCCCAGCGTGCGGCGCGTGTACTCGTGCTCGATCGCACGGTGCAGCTTGCTGCACAGATTGGCGGGCGTGAAGTGCACGCGGCGCTCGGGCGTGTCCGCCGAGGGGCTCACGGTCGCTGCATTGGCGGTCCACATCGCCGAGGCGGAGCTGGCCGCCGCGAGCAGTTCGGGCGCGTCCTTCGCGGCGCGCGCGATGGCCTCGCCGTCCTTGCCGCTGAAACCGAGTTCGCGCAGGAGGCGAATCGAAGGCCGCTCCTGCGGCGGCAGCACGCCCTGCGCGAAGCCCAGATCCGCCAGCCGCTTCATCTTGCGCAAGCCCTGCTGCGCGGCGGCGCGCGGGTTGGCGACCGACTTCTCGTTGTTCTGCGAGGCGACGTTGCCGAACGACAGCCCGGCGTAGTTGTGCGTGGGGCCGACGAGGCCGTCGAAATTGGCTTCGAGCGCCGTGGCGGCCAGTTTGGCGGTATTGCTCATCGTCGATCCTCAGAATTGAAGGCCCGGCGAAACGCTCGCGGGCATCTGCAGTTGTGCGCTTTCCACCGAGGCCATCGGCCACGCGCAGTAGTCGGCGGCGTAGAAGGCGCTGGGGCGGTGATTGCCCGAACGGCCCGGCCCGCCGAACGGCGCGCCGCTCGACGCGCCGTTGGTCGGCCGGTTCCAGTTGACGATGCCCGCGCGGATCTCGCGCGAGAAGCGCTGCCAGAGCGCGGCATCGTCGGCGAGCAGGCCCGCCGAGAGGCCATAGGCCGTGTTGTTCGCCTGGGCAATGGCGTCGTCGAAACCGGCATAGCGGATGATCTGCGCGAGCGGACCGAAGTGCTCCTCGTCGGGCAGATCGGCCACGCCCGTCACGTCGAGAATGCCGGGCGTGACGAAGCCGAGCGCCGGGTCGCGCTGCTGCATCGGCAACAGCGCCTTCGCGCCGCGCGCGAGCAGCAGCGTTTGCGCGTCGATCAGCTTCGCCGCGGCGCGCGCGGAGATCACCGCACCCATGAAGGGTTGCGGCTCGGCGTTGTATTCGCCCACGGCAATTCGTGAGGACACCTCGACAAAGCGCTCGATGAAGCGATCGCCAAACGCGCCCGACGGCACCAGGATGCGGCGCGCGCAGGTGCAGCGCTGCCCCGCCGAAAGAAACGCCGACTGGATCGCGTGATGCACGGCGGCGTCGATATCCTCGACCGGCGCGACCACGAGCGGATTGTTGCCGCCCATCTCCAGCGCCAGCACGATCTCGGGACGCCCGCCGAACTGGCGATGCAGCAGCGTGCCGGTGTCCGAGCTGCCGGTGAAGAACAGCCCGTCGATCTGGCGATGGTTCGCGAGCGCAATGCCCGTGTCGCGCTCGCCCTGCACGAGATTGAGCACGCCTGCGGGCAAGCCCGCTTCCTGCCAGATCTCGACCGTTGCGCGCGCAACATCCGGCGCGAGTTCGGACGGCTTGAACACGACCGCATTGCCCGCGATCAGCGCGGGCACGATATGACCGTTGGGCAAGTGACCCGGGAAGTTGTACGGGCCGAACACCGCCACCACGCCGTGCGGACGGTGGCGCAGCACGGCCACGCCGTCGGCCATCTCGCTGCGCTTTTCGCCAGTGCGCTCGCCGTAGGCCGTGATCGAGATCGCGACCTTGGCGGCCATCGACGCGGCTTCGGTGCGGGCTTCCCAGAGCGGCTTGCCGGTCTCGCGGCCGATCGCGCGCGCGAGGTCTTCCTTGCGTTCGTTCACGAGCGCCGCGAAGCGCTTGACGATCTCGCAGCGCGTCTCGAACGGCGTCTGCGCCCACACGGGAAACGCACGGCGCGCGGCGCTCACGGCGCGGTCCACATCCTCGGCGCTCGCGGCGTTACCGCTCCACACGGTTGCGTCGGTGCCGGGGTTGCGCGACGCGAACGCGGGACCGCTTGCCGCGCACCATTGCCCATCGATGAAAAGCTCGTTCATGGTCATCCTTGTTGTCTGCCTGGCGCGCGGCTTATCGCACACCTTCTCGCGCCACTTCTCGCGTCGTGTGCGTCGCGCCCAGCACGCGCACCGGTTCGCCTTCCTTGACGTTCAGCGCCGCCGCTTCCTGCGCGCTCAGCGTGAACGCGCCGTCCTCCACGACGCCCGGCGCGAAACCCACGCGGAAATCCGTGAGCGAGGTATTCGACACCAGCGAGCGCACGGTGCCGTGCTCTGCGGTCTGGCCGATACGCACCGGCACGACCACGCTCTCGCGCACCGTGCGCAGATCGGCGATATGGCATTCGAGCACCGGACCCGCATCGAAGATATCGACGTGATTCTCGTAACGCAGCCCTTCGCCTTCGAGCATACGCCGCGCGGGCACCGTATCCGCGTGCGTGAGGCCCACGCACGCCTGCGCCTCGTCGGGCAACAGCTCGACGTAGACGGGATAGCGCGGCATCAGCTCGGCGAGAAAGGACTTGCGGCCGTGCGCGCTCAGATAGTCGGCGGCGTTGAAGTCGATTTGATAGAAGTGCGAACCGACCGCGCGCCAGAACGGCGAAGTACCTTCCGCGTCGAAATGGCCGCGCAATTCGGCGCAGATGCGCTCCGGAAAACGCTCGCGGAACTGCGCGATAAACATGAAGCGCGAGCGCGAGAGCAGTCCGCCCATGCCGCCCGTGCGATAGCGCGGCGAGAGAAACAGCGAGCACACTTCCGCGTAGCCCGTGAGATCGTGCGAGATGTTGAGTGCGCGCATACGCGTCCAGATGCCGAGATCCTGGCTCGCGTGCACGACCGTGCTCACGCGGTAGTTGTAGAACGGCTGCGTGAGGCCCACCGCCGTCTCGATCCCGCATACGCCCGCGACGTCGCCGGTCGCGGTGTCTTCCATCACGAAGAAATAGCCCGCTTCGGCGGCCGGTGCCTCGCCCGCCAGCGTGCGGCGCGTGCGCTCGATGCGCGCGGCGAGCGCGTCGCGGTCGGGCTTGAAGGTCGTGAGACCGGGGCCGGTTTCCTGGGCCAGCGCGACGAGCGCATCCACATCGCCCGTCTGCACGACGCGTACTACGATCATTGCGTCTCTCCCATCTCGTCCTCGTTGTCCTGTTCGTCGTCTTGACGATAAAGCGGCGCGCAGCGCACTGTTTCGCCATCCTGAACACCCAGCGCCGCACGCGTGGCCGCGTCCAGCGGCGCATCGCCCTGAACCGCATGTGCGCCGCGATGGGCCGCGCTTACCGGCGTCGCCGGCAACGTCGCCAGTGCGCAGCGGAATTCGCCGCCCTGCTGGCTCGCGACCAGCCATGCCGTCGCGTCGCTGCCGTGAGACACGCCCGCGCTCTCCCGCACCGTGCGCGTCTGATTGCCCGCCACCGAGGCCGTGCGATCGACCTGCGCCGTGAGCACCGGGCCCGCATCGAAGATATCGACGTAGCGGTCCGGCTCGAAGCCTTCTTCCAGATGGATCTCGTAAGCGAGCAAGGTGCTCGGGTCCGGCTCGCCCAGCACGCGCTGTGCGGCTTCGGGCAACAGCGGCACATAGACCGGATAGGCGGGCATCACCTCGGCGATAAAAGTGCGGCTTCTGCCGCCCGAAGCCATTTCGATGTCCTTGAAATCGCGCCCGAAGAACTTGCGCCCGACCGCCTCCCAGAACGGCGAAACGCCCGCATCGTCGGTCACGCCGAGCAGTAGCGAAAACACCTCGGGGGTGAAGCGGCGGCGGTTCATCGCGACGTACATCATGCGGGCGCGCGACATCAGGTGCGCCGCCGCATCGCCGCGCAGCGCGGGATCGATATAGAAGCCCGCGAGACGGCTCTTGCCCGTGAGTTCGTGCGACATGGTGAGCGCGTGAATCTTGCGGTTCACGTGCAGCTCGCGCGAGGCGTGGATCAGCGCGTCGTTGCGAAACGCGTAGAACGGCTCCGCGTAACCGGCCGCCGCGACGATGCTGGACGTGCCGACGAGGCGGCCCGTCGCCGAATCTTCGAGCACGAAGAGATAGAACTCCTCGCCCGGAAAATCGACATCGGCGCGAAACGAGTCTTCGGACAGCGCGATGCGCGCCTCCAGCGCCGCGCGGTCGTGCGGCAGCGAGTGCAGCACGGGCTGCGCGGTACGCGCCATATGAGCGATCTCATCGAGATCGGAAAGCCTTGCGGGGCGAACGAATAGCATCGTCGGTCCTGGATCGTTTGAATGGCGTCGCGCTTCAGCGCTTGCCGAGCACGTCTTCGAAGGCCAGTTCGAGGCGCGCGAAGCCCTCGTTCAGGTCGGCTTCGGGCATGATGAGCGACGGCGCGAAACGCAGCACGTCGGGACCGGCGATCAGCATCATCACGCCGCGGTTGGCCGCCGCCGAGTTGAAGTCCTTCGCGCGGCCCGCGTAGCGCGCGTGCAGTTCCGCGCCGATCAAAAGCCCCTTGCCGCGCACCTCGCGGAACACGTCGAAGCGCGCGTTCAGCGCTGCGAGCTTCGCGCGGATCGCTTCGCCACGCGCACGCACGCCCGCGAGCACCGCCGGATCGCTGATGAGTTCGACCACCTTATGCGCGATCGCCGCGCCCAGCGGATTGCCGCCGTAGGTCGTGCCGTGCACGCCCACCTTGAAGTGCGCCGCGATCGCCTCGGTCGTGAGCATCGCGCCGATCGGAAAGCCGTTGCCGAGCGCCTTCGCCGTGGTGAGGATGTCGGGCGTCACGCCCGTGTCTTCATAGGCGTAGAAGGTGCCGGTGCGGCCCACGCCGGTTTGCACTTCGTCGAAAATCAGCAGCGCGCCGTGCGCGTCGCAGGCTTCGCGCAAGGCTTTCAGGAAGGCCGGATCGGCGGGGATCACGCCGCCCTCGCCTTGCACCGGCTCGACGATCACGGCGCAGGTTTGCGGGCCGATCGCGCGCTTCGCGGCTTCGATGTCGTTGTACGGCAGATGGACGATGCCTTGCGGAATCGGGCCGAAACCTTCGGAGTACTTGGGCTGGCCGCCCACGCTCACGGTGAAGAAGGTGCGGCCATGAAACGATTGCGTGAAGGAAACGATTTCGGCCTTTTGCTCGCCGTGACGGTCGAAGGCGACGCGGCGCGCGAGCTTGAGCGCGGCTTCGTTGGCTTCCGCGCCCGAATTGGCGAAGAACGCGCGATCGGCGAAGGTCAGCGATTCGAGCTTCTTCGCGAGACGCAGCACCGGCTCGTTGGTGTAGCCGTTGCCGATGTGCCAGAGCTTGCCGCCCTGCTCGTGCAGCACCTTGAGCAGTTCCGGATGCGCGTGGCCGAGCGACGTCACGGCGATACCGCAGGCGAAGTCGATATAGTCGCGGCCCTCTGTGTCCCACACGCGCGAGCCTTCGCCGCGATCGGGGACGAACGGCGCGGGCGAGAAGCACGGCACCATCACTTCGTCGAAAGTCTGGCGGCTCACAGTCTGGTCGTTCATGGCGAATCCTCTTTGGCTCGAACTGGTTCGAAAACGGCGCGAATGGGGTGGTACACGGCGCGCAGCGCGGCAAAAAAGCGTGCGCGCGGATGAAATACGTATGGCTTGCAGTGTAGGCAACCGCGCGGCAAACGTCTTGCGCATGGGCGACGCGTTCTTTCGTCGGATGCCGCGTTTTTCACACGTTTGCCGTCTACTTGAGCGTCATCACGCCGGGTCGCGCTCCGGCGGCTCGACGAGCGCGCCCGCGCGCGGCTCCTGCACCACGCCGGGCGTGCCGCCGTGCTGGCGCTCGATCCAGTTGCGCCGGTCCTCGCGCGGCGTTACGCCAAAGCGCTCGCGATAGGCGTTGGAAAAATGCGCCGCCGACGAAAACCCGCACGCCAGACTGATCTGCACCACCGATTTGCTCGTGCGCTGCAACTGCGAGCGCGCTTTCGCAAGGCGCAGGCCCAGGTAGTACTTCGACGGCATCGCGTTCAGATATTGCCGGAACAGGCGCTCCAACTGACGGCGCGACACGCCCACGTGACCGGCGATTTCATCGGTCGTGAGCGGGTCTTCGATATTCGCCTCCATCAGCATGAGCGCGTCGTTCAGGCGCGGATGACGCTCGCCCGGCGCGGTCACGAAGGGAATGCGCTGGCGCTCGTCGCCGCTGCGCAAGGTGCTCGCGCCCATCGCGTCGGCGATACGGTCGACCAGTTCGGGGCCGTGCTCGCGGCCTATCATCGCCAGCATGAAATCGAGCGTTGCCTGACCGCCCGCGCAGGTCGCCCGGTCGCGGTCGATCTCGTAGAGGTGCTGGGTGACGATGGTGCGCTCGAACTGCTCGGCGAACTGCTGATACGTCTCCCAGTTCACCGCCACGCGATAGCCCTGCAACTGCCCCGCCATCGCGAGCCACCAGACGCCGTGATGGATGCCAGTGACAAGCGGCGTGCGCTGGCCCACGCGCGCGAGGCTCGCGAGAAACAGGCGATAGTCGGCGAACTGCTGGTAGCGCTCGGTCACGACGATGAGCCAGTCGCAGGCGAGGCCATCGCCGAACGCCGCGTCGGCGGGCCATTGTGCGCCGCCCGAGAGCGGCACGGGCCGGCCGTTCCACGACACCATCTGCCAGCGGTAGAGCGCGCGGCCGTCGATCTCGTTCGCGAGATTGAGCGCATCGACGATGGGCCCGACGCCCGACATCGACACGGGCGGCAGCGCGACGATCGCGACCTGGGTGGTGCGCGCCGCGCGCGCGGCGGGGGTGCCCGACGCGCCCGATGCGCCCGGCGCGGACGTCGTGGAAGATGCCGACGATGCGGACGACGCGAACGACGCGAACGACGCGGCACTCGCGGAAGGCGTGGCGCCCGTCACCGGGGCGGAAGCTGCAGGGCGAATCATCGGCGGGAACAACACATCCTCGAAAGCCGGCAGCTTACTTGAGACTGCCCGAAAGGAACTGGCGCAGGCGCTCGCTCTTCGGCGCGCCGAGCACGTCGGCGGGTGCGCCCTGCTCTTCGGTGCGGCCCTGGTGCAGGAACATCACATGATTCGAGACGTTGCGCGCGAAGCCCATTTCGTGGGTCACGACGATCATGGTGCGGCCCTCCTCGGCGAGCTTTTGCATGACCTTGAGCACTTCGCCCACGAGTTCGGGGTCGAGCGCCGAAGTCGGCTCGTCGAACAGCATCACGTCCGGATGCATCGCGAGCGCCCGCGCAATCGCCACGCGCTGCTGCTGGCCGCCCGACAGATGCGAGGGATACTGTTTCTCCACGCGCGGCGCGAGACCCACTTTCTCCAGGTACTCGCGCGCGCGTTCCTCGGCTTCCTTGCGCGGCACGCCCAGCACATGCAGCGGCGCTTCCATCACGTTCTCGATCACGTTCATGTGCGACCAGAGGTTGAAGTGCTGGAACACCATCGCAAGCTTGGTGCGGATGCGCTGCAACTGCTTGTGATCGGCCACTTCCAGGTCGCCGTTGCGGCCCGCTTTCGTGCGCACGGCTTCGCCGTCCACGACGATTTCGCCGGCGTTGGGCTTTTCAAGGAAATTGATGCAGCGCAGGAACGTGCTCTTGCCCGAGCCGCTCGCGCCGATGATGCTGATCACGTCGCCCTTCTTCGCATCGAGCGAGACGCCCTTGAGCACTTCGTTGTCGCCGTAGCGCTTGTGGATGTCGCGCGCGATGAGTTTGCTCTGCGCGTCGTGGGTCGTCGTCTGAGGCAAGATGGTCTCCAGAAATTAGCTTGATTCAGCTTGATTCAAACGATCTGATCAGCGCGTGCGCACGGCGAGATAGCCGAGCCAGCGCTTTTCCGCGCGGCGGAACGCGGCCACCAGCACGAACGATACGCCGCAGTAGATCAGCGCCGCGAGGCCGAACGATTCGAACGAACGATACGTGGCCGAGTTGGCGTCGCGCGCGACCTTGAGGATGTCGGGCACCGTCGCCGTGAAAGCCACCGTGGTGGCATGCAGCATCAGGATCACTTCGTTACTGTACAGCGGCAGCGCGCGGCGCAGCGCCGAAGGCAGGATGATGCGCCAGTACATCGTGAACGGGCTCATGCCGTAGGCGCGCGCCGCTTCCACTTCGCCGTGCGAGGTCGCGCGGATCGCGCCCGCGAAAATCTCGGTCGTATAGGCGCAGGTGTTGAGCGCGAACGCGAGAATCGCGCAATTCAGGCCGCTGCGGAAAAACGCGTCGAGCAGCGGCTCGCTGCGCACGAAGGCGAGACTGTACACGCCGGTATAGATCAGCAGCAACTGCACGTAGAGCGGCGTGCCGCGAAACACGTAGGTATAGAAGCGCACCGGCAGCGACACCCAGCGGCGGCGCGAGACGCGCGCCACGGCCAGCGGCACCGCGCAGACAAAGCCGAACGCCACGGAGATCACGAGCAGCCAGAGCGTCATCGCGAGGCCGGACACGTGCTCGCCGTCCCAGTAGAGGAAAGCGCGGCCGAATTGCTGGAGGATTTCGTTCATCGCTTGAGGCTCCTTGGGCGGCGCTCAGAGTTGCGCGTGGCGCACGCCCGCCGAATAGCGGCGTTCGAGCCAGATCAGCGCGAAGTTCGAGACGGTCGTGATCGCCAGATAAATCGCCGCGGCAATCACGAGGAAGAAGAACAGGTTGAAGGTGCTGCGTCCCGCGTCCTGGGCGGCCTTCACGACATCGGCGAGACCGATGATCGACACCAGCGCCGTCGCCTTCACCAGCACCTGCCAGTTGTTGCCGATGCCCGGCAGCGCGAAACGCATCATCTGCGGAAACAGGATGCGCGCGAACACGCGCGCGCCGCTCATGCCGTAGGCGTGACCCGCTTCGAGCTGGCCGCGCGGCACCGAGAGAAACGCGCCGCGGAAAGTCTCCGTGAAATACGCGCCGTAGATGAAGCCGAGCGTGAGCACGCCCGCGACGAACGGATCGATGTCGATCTGCGCCATGCCGAGCGCGTCGGTGGCTTCGTTGACGCCGATCTGGATGCTGTAGAACAGCAGCAGCATCAGCACGAGATCGGGCACCGAGCGGATCAGCGTCGTGTAGGCCGTTGCGATGGCCGCGAGCGGCCGGTTGAACGAGAGCTTGGCCGCCGCGCCCGCGAGACCGAGCAGCACGGCCACGCCGAGCGAGAGCAGCGAAAGTTCGATCGTCTGGATCGTGCCGGCCAGCAGCACCGGGCCAAAGCCATAGAGGATCACGCGCGTCTCCGGAAAGTCGTTGTTCGACCCCGGCGGTCATGCACAGCGCCTGGGGGATTGGCGCGGATCGTCGCAGTGCCAAAAAAATTGCTCAAACCGGCGCTGTCGGTATGTTGCGTTGCAACATGGAGGCCGCGCCGGGCGCCGGGCGTGGTGGGCCAGGCATTGCGCCCGCTCTGTCAGGGGCGCGATGAAATTGAAAGCCCCAAAAGACACAAAAGACAACGCCCCGGCCAAGCGGGGCGTCGAGTGGGTTTTGACAAGTTTCGGGTCGCTTTTTCGATAGAAGCGCGGGCCCGGGCGCGTTCGCCATGCTTACGGGATTACCCGTAAGCGCGCCTTCAATACGGTCAAACGCCGCGTGCCGCGAGCGAACCGGCGCGCACGTTGGCGCGCTCCAGCCGCTCGACCAGCGCGCCGAACAGGAGGCCAACCACGCTCCACAGGATCGCCTGCATGCCGATCGCCACGGTGCGGAACTTCCACAGCAGCACGGCCGGGAATGCGCCCGGCACTTCGTTGATGGCCGGCAGCGCGGCCTGGATCGCGCCGATCACGACGACGAACAGCACCAGCGCCGCAATCGACGCATTCCAGCCGCCCCACTTCGCGGCGAGCGCGCCGCGCAGCTTGAGCGAGAACACCGTCACGGCGAGGGAGATCGCGATCATCAGGAAGAACAGGCCGGTGCGATAGCCGATCGTGTCGGGGTCGCCGACCGAGGGCGGATTCGCCGGATATTTGATGTTCGGCACCATGTAAATGGCGACGAAGGCCGCGAGCGCGAGCCACGCCGACAGCGAGCGCGCCGAGATCGGGCCGGTGCGCCCGCGCACATAGGCGAACACCAGCGCGAACAGGCCGCCGATCGACGCGCTATAGACCATCACGCCCGTGAAAAGTCCGTAGCTCGCCTGCACCTCGCGGCTGACGATTTCCGGCTCGGGCGCCTCGCCCTTGGCGGCGTCGGCTTTTGCCTCGAACGAGATGGCCCGATCAACCTGCGGCTCGCCCGCGATTTTCGCGAACGAGAACGTGAGCAGACCCGCGGCGATGCCTGCGAGCATGCCGCGTACCAACAGCTTGCCTACCATGTCAGCTCCCGGTCAGTGGCACGGGAAGCCGAGCAGGTGCCGGCCATCGTGAACGAATTCGTGAACGTACATGCCCGGAATCAGCGAGGTCGCGCCTTCTTCCGCGCCAACGAAGTACAGCGCGAGCAGGAGGATCAGACCGGCAAAAATCGCCCAGGGCAGGATTTCGCGCAGCGGGATGGGGGCCGGCGTGGCGGCCGGCACGTGGGCCGTGTTCAGGACGGCTTCGGACATAGTGACTTCTCCTGGGGTTACGCGCCCCGTTAGTCGTTGATCGATCGTTCAGAGAACTTGAGTGTGCGCACGTCATGCGGGTCTGACTTCCGTTTGCTTGTTGCGGGACTCGGATTGCGAAAACAATCTGGCAAAAACAACCGGTCACAGTGGCGCGACCGTGCCGGGTTTGCACCGGCTTCCGCGTGACGTGGAGCCTGTATTCTACGCGCTGCGTGGCGTGGCGCGACGCGCAGGTAGTCGGCGATGAAACGGCGAGTAAGGAAAAGCGATGGCAACGAAGGTCTGGCTGGTCAGTCATGCGGCGAACGCGGCTTTGCGGGCCGGGATATTCGCGGCATCGGGCGCGGGCGATGAAGGGTTTGCCGAGACGCTTGATGCGCGTGCGTTCGAGGCCATTCAGACGTGGCGCTCGCGCTGGTACGCGGCCATCGTCGGCAGCGGCGCCGCCGCGCGCGTGCTGACGAGTCCCGCGCCGATCGCGCAGGCGAGCGCGGCGGCAGCGGGATTCGAATCGCGGATCGAGCCGGCGCTCGCGGAGACGGCTTATGGCGCGTGGGCGGGGTGCCGCCTCACCGACATCGCGCGGGATGTGCCCGACGCGCTGGCCGCCTGGACACGCGATCCGGCGTTCCAGCCGCCCGGCGGCGGCGAATCGTTCGACGACGTGCGCAAGCGCGTGAGTGCATGGCTGGACGCCCTGCCCGATGCCGACGACCCCCTCATTGCCTTCACCCATGCCAGCGTGATCCGCGCGGCGGTGCTGCACGCGTTGGGCGCCCCTTCGGCCGCGTTCCGCCAGCTTGAAATCGCACCGCTTTCGGTCACGGCGTTGCGGCGGTCGGCGCAAGGCTGGATGTGGATCGCGGCGACGCCCTGAAATACCGGCTTGCCGCAAACTCCACGTATCGACGTGTTGACACAGCCCGGCGCCCGACCTAGCATCGGCAACGTATCGACGTGTTGATACATCTTTTGGATGAGGTTTGCTAACCAGAGGAGTCGGCGATGATGCCTGTTCAAACCTTGAAGCGTTGGGGAAACAGTCTTGCGGTGCGCATCCCCGCGAGTGCGGCAGCCAAATTGGCGCTTTCGGAAGGCCAGGACGTCGAAGTGGAAGTCGAGGACGGCACGCTCACCGTACGGCCTCACACCGCCATCCGGCGTTTCTCGCGCGAGCGCTACTTGCAGCAGTTGCGCGATCAGCAGCAAGAGCCGCAGCGCGAGCAACATTCGCTGGTTGATTTTGGCGAACCCAAGGGCTCGGAAATCGGCGGCCCTGACGACCCGACGCGTTTTGACCAATGGTAAAGGCGCATGAAAAACGGCATTCCGGACGCAGGCGACATCATATGGCTCGACGTGGGGCCGGGCGCGGGCAATGAGCAGGACGGTTACCGCCCCGCTCTCGTGCTCACCGACGTGGAATTCA
The DNA here is from genome assembly GCF_002917095.1 of Paraburkholderia eburnea. Lineage (GTDB taxonomy): Bacteria > Pseudomonadota > Gammaproteobacteria > Burkholderiales > Burkholderiaceae > Paraburkholderia > Paraburkholderia eburnea. Next base: position 4,569 of record NZ_PQGA01000027.1, on the reverse strand, counting down.
ACAGGCTGACGAAGCGCTTCATCGGCCTGCCCATCACCAGCGCCATTCATGGCTGGGAATCCGAAATCCCGATTAGCGGCCTGTCGAAGTCCTGCGTCGCGATGGCCGATCAGATCACTACGCTGTCGCTCTCGGCCAGGGCCTGGCGTTACCGGGGTGAAGCCGCGACCGCCGACGAATTCAGCGCGGCGCAGTTTGCCGTCGCCGGAATCCTCAACCTCTAGCCCTCACTCCAGCCCCAACTGCGCCCTGATCGCCGGCAGCATGTACTGCACCGCCGCGCGCCCTTCCGCGATAGCCGGTCCCGCGCGATGAAAGTCGAAGATCCCCATGCCGCCCAGGCGCGGCTGGATCAGCACGTCGGCGGGCTCGCCCGCCAGGCGGCTGCGCGTGATACGCACCTGCATGATGTCGATGCTCTGCGCAATCGAACTCAGCAGCGACGGCACGCGCGTGCTGGGCGGCGGCGCCACGCGCACGTCCGGGCTGCCGGACGTGGCCGCCCCCGACGGCTGCAGCCAGCTCGGGAAGCGCTTGCCGTTGCGGCGCAGCAGCGGCGCGGGGTCTGCCGCAACGCCACCGACAGCACCGGCAGCATCGGCGGCAGGGCCGGCGGGATCGACCGCCTCCGCACCGGCACGCGGCGCTTCCACGGGCGTCTCGCGCGGCACCGTGTCGATTGCGCCGCCGAGATCGCGGCCATTCAGAATGTCGTGATTGAGATCAATGGCGATCACGGTATCCGCACGCATCGCGCGCGCCGCCGAGACCGGCACCGGATTGCTCAGCCCACCGTCGACAAGCCAGACGCCGTCATGCCAGATCGGCGTGAAGATACCGGGAATCGCAATCGAGGCCCGCACCGCATCCACCACGCCGCCCTCGCGCAACCAGACTTCGCGGCCCGTATCGAGTTCGGTGGCGACCGCCGTAAACGGCATCTTGAGGTCGTCGATCGCACGTCCGTTGAACTGCTGTGCGAACACGTCGATGACTTTGCGCCCGCCCAGCAGCCCGCCCGAAAAGCGCAGATCGAGCAGCCGCACCACGGTCTGCCAGGTGAGCTTGCCCACCCAGTCCTCGAGCCAGTCGAGATCGCCGTTTGCGTAGACCGCGCCCACCAGCGCGCCGATCGACGTGCCGCAGACCACGTCCGGCTTGATGCCGGCCTCCTCCAGCGCGCGGATCGCGCCGATATGCGCCCAGCCGCGCGCCGCCCCGCCGCCGAGCACGAGCCCCACGCGCGGGGGACGTCGCCGATGCATCACCATGTACGCCTCCTGCGTCCAGTGTCCATATTCCAGTCGTCGATGTGATCGATGACGTGCTCAATGCCCGCGCATCACGTCCGAGCGCGACGTCGTCGACACACGCCCGTCCGGGCCGAAATGCACGTTGAAATACGCTTCGGGCGTCACGCCCCCTTCGAGCCACTTCCAGCTCCACACCGTCTCCTGCTTGAGCCGGTAGGCGGCCACCTGGCCGGGCTTGCCCAGCAGTGCGCGCACCTCGTCCTGGCTCATGCCGACGCGCACCTTCGCAAAGTTCTGCGCCGTGAGCGCCTGCGTGATCGCCACGAGCCGCCCATTCGGGCCGATATCGACCATCCAGGTCTTGAGTCCCTGCGGGCCGCGCGGATATTCGAGGCGGCGCGAGCCGTCGTCGAACACGCGCTCGGTTTCGGGCTTGCCCATCTGCGCGCGCACCTGCTCGAGCGTGGAGACGCCGGGCGTCAGGCCCTTGAGCAGCAGGACGTCGGGCTTCACCGAATCGAAAAAGCCCTTGAAGGCCTGGCGCAGGGTATCGAGCATCGAATCGAGCCGCTGGGCGTCGCAGCCGGCAAGCGCGAGCACCCCAGCCAGGGCGATTCCGGCGGTCAATGACCGCATGAACCGCATGAAAAGGCGCGTGGGCGACATCGCGTGAAGGATCGGCTACCGCGTCGGGTTGTGTGTGGAGCGCACGCCAGCCGCAACGGTCAGCGTACGCTTACTTCCCACAATGTACCTTCAAAGGGTCCGGTCGTGGCGTGCCGCTCGCGTCGATACGCGGCCTGGCGCTCCACCGGCGGCGTGAGCTTGCCGCGCATCGCGCAGCGAACGGCGCGTGCGAACGATCTCGGCGGCCTGCCACGACAGCAGCGCCAGCACGCCGAACACGACTTCGCGCATGCGCTTGACGAGCGCCAGCGAGAACGCAACCTCCTGACTCACGCCGAAGAGTTGCGCCAGCAGCACCACCGCCACTTCCTGCACGCCGAGGCCCCCCGGCACCATGAAGGCCGCGTGCCGCACGGCCTGGGTGATGGCCTCGATGGCGAGCGCGCCGCCCGCCGTGACCGGATGACCGAGCAGAAAAAGCGCCCACCAGGTCTCGAACGCGCCGAGCATATAGCCGCCCAGTTGCCAGAAGAACGCGCGGAACATCAGGCCCGTGCGCGACATCAGGCGGTCGAGATCCGCGTCGAGCCGCTGGCCGTCGATGCCCTGCATGACAGGATGATCCGCGCCAAGCAGTCGCCCGGCCCAGCGCTCGATCGCCTGGAAGACGCCGCCCCGGCGCAGCAGAACGACGGCGAGCACGGGCAGCGGCGCGGTGAGCAACAGCGCGAGCACGATCGTCACGATGATGCGCAGGGAGCCCGATTGCCCCGTCGCCGCGACGATCAGCACGACGCCGAGCGCCGAGAACGCGTATTGCACCGCGATGGTCACGAACACCTCGACGATCACCGAGGCCGTCACCTCGCTCGTGGCGCGCGCGTCGCTTTCCTTGTCGTGGCCGTGGCCCCGCACCTTCCAGCGCGCGAGGCGCACGCCGGCGATCTCGCCGCCCACGCCCGCGGCGGGCAGCAGGCGGCTGATCGCTTCGCGCACGGTCGCGATCCACCAGAGAAAGCGCAGCGGCGCGCGCCTGTCGAGCAGCAGATGCCACGCGTAGGCATCGAGCAGCAGCGGCAGCGCATGGAACGGCACGAGCCAGAGCAGCACCGGCCCCGCCGTGCCGATCACGCGCATCACATCATGCGCGCCGTCATGCAAGACCAGGCCGATGAGAATCGCGACCCCGACCGGCAGGCCCAGCCATTGAAGCCACTTCATGACGAAGCCCGCGCCTCGCGCCCGCCTGGCGCAGGCGTGGGCGACTGCGCCGTGAAGAACACGTCGGTGAAGCCGCCGTGACGCACACCGCTGCGTTCGAGCGCGGCGGCCACGCGCGGCGACAGCAGCGCGTCGAGTTCGTCGGCGTGGCGGTAAGCCTGCATCGACGCCGTGATCGGGCCTTCTCCCTCCATCGGCGCCTGGGCCGGATGGCAGTAGATCTCGCCGACACCCTGGGCCGGCAGATTCGCGATCGCCTCAAGCAGCACCGCCTCGTCCATCGCGCCGGTATCGGCGATGCCGACCACGTAGTCGTTATGCGCGACGCCCGCCCGCGCGAGGCGCGCGCGCACCAGCGCGAGCCACGGCCGCAACGCGAACGGCGCGCCCGCCTCCAGCGGCAGACGCATCGCGCGCAGGCCATACTCGCGGCCAATCGAAAGAATCAGCGCAAGCACCGTGGGATGCAGATGGAAATGCTTGTGCGTATTCACGTGATCGAGCGCGAGCCCCGTTGCCGCAAACGCCTCGAATTGCGCGCGGATCTCCTGTGCGAGTTGCGCGCGCACGTGCGGCAAAAAGAAGAAGCGAAAGCCGTCGCGCACCATGCTGTCGCCGAAACGGCCTTCGGCGTCGACGAGCGCGGGAATGCGCGCGCGCGGCAGCATCGCCGCGCCGTCGGCGAGGACCAGATGCAGGCCCACGCGCAGCGTCGGCAGCCGCCGCGCGCGCGCCACCGCATCGGCGGCGGCGGGCGCGGCCACCATCAGGCTCGCGGCATTGAGCACGCCGTCTCGATGCGCGCGCTCGACTGCCGCATTCACGCGCTCGTGCAGACCGAAATCGTCGGCGGTGAAGATGAGCGCGCGTGCGGACCCGGGCCGCATCATGCCTCGTGCGCGCGCAGGAAGCGGAAGAACTCCACGCCTTCGCGCAGACGGCGTTTCATCATGTCCCAGCTGGTGAGCATTTCGCGCACGATTTCCCAGATCTTCGACGGTCGGAAATAGAACTGCCGATAGAACTGTTCGAGGTGGTGATAGATCTCCTCGCGCGACAGATGCGGATAGCCGATCGCGGCCAGTTGCACCCCTTCCTTGCTCACCAGGTTGATGACCTTGTTCTCTTCCATCCAGCCGTTTTCCACCGCCTGGTTGTACAGCGTCGTGCCCGGATACGGCGCCGCCAGCGACACCTGAATCGTGTGCGGATTGATTTCCTTCGCGTATTCGATCGTCTTCGCGATGGTCTCCTGCGTCTCGCCCGGCAGACCCAGAATGAACGTGCCGTGAATCTTGATGCCGAGCTTCTTGCAATCCGCGCTGAAGCGGCGGGCGAAATCGGTACGCACGCCCTTCTTGATGTTCACGAGAATCTGGTCGTCGCCACTCTCGAAGCCCACCAGCAGCAGACGCAGGCCGTTTTCCTTCATCACCTTGAGCGTCCTGTACGGCACGTTGGCCTTCGC
>NZ_PQGA01000026.1 GCF_002917095.1 Paraburkholderia eburnea | reverse complement strand
AACAACTCCACGCCGATGATAGTGCGGATTGCCCGTGTGAAAGTAGGTAATCGTCAGGCTCCTTATGCAGTGCGTCCAGAACCCCGGCCTCTCCCTGTGAGAGCCGGGGTTCTGGCGTTTGGGGCCAGAAAAAGGCGCAAGCAGGTGCGCTCAAAAGCGGATCTCATCTTGAGCGCGCTAGCAAAGCCCTCCCTGGCTGATCACCACAGCCGACCTAATCCCGCACCCGATCGTACGAAAAGCCGAACGCCCGGCTTCCGCAGACCCACTCAGCGCCTACGGCGTATATGCACCCGATCCAGCATGTGATGCTCGGACAACCAGTGGTGCATCATGCCTTCGCCGTCATGCTCCTGCCGATAGGCCCTCGACTCGAAAATCGACAGACCGAGCAGCACCAGCAGCCCGACGGCCAGCCCAATCAGTCCCGCAATAGTTTCGGCATCCATGGCAGCCTCCTTGGGTTGCAGCCATCTCCTAATCTTAGGACAGCATCGGCCGAGAAAAAATAGCAGTGTGAGCAAGCCGCCAGATCCGACGGGCAGGCGCTAGACTGTTGCGCGGCAACATTTCTTGAAGGAGTTTGTGCTGATGTCACGAGCCTGGCTGGCCATTGCGATGGCCGCATTGCTTTCCGCTTGCGCCGACGATACGGCGAACAAGCATCATGGGCCACCGCCACATGATCCGCCCGATTATCATGGCGTGCCGACAGACGACCGCCCGCCCGCGATCATCGACGCACCGCAGCCGGCGCAGTAAAGCCCGCAAAAACAGGCGCCTCAGGGCGCCTGTTGCATTTCCAGTGGTCCGATCGTACCCGTGACGCGCCCAAGCATGGGCATCAGGGTAAGGCCGCGCGTTGCCATGAAGATCAGCAGGGCGGCCCAGAGTCCATGGTTGCCGAACGGCCCCACGAGCGCCCACGAAGCAGCAAGAAAGACCGCGAGAGAAATCGCCATGGCCTTCATCAATTCGCGCGTGCGCGTCGCCCCGATGAAGACGCCGTCGAGCAAAAAGCCCCACACGGAGACGAGCGGCGAGAGCGCCGCCCAAGGCAGAAATGCCAGCGCGGCAGCGCGTACGGCGGCTTGATCCGTGAGCTTGTCGATGATCCACCCACCGGCGCCCCAATAGACCAACGAGAAACCGAGCGCACCCAACGCCGACCAGAGCAGATTGACCCTCACCGCCTGGCGGAAGGCATGGCGATCGCGCGCGCCGATGGCCGCACCGACAAGCGCCTCGGCGGCATGTGCAAACCCATCGAGCCCATAGGCCATGAAGGTCTGGAAATTGAGCAGCAGGGCATTGGCCGCGAGAACCGCATCGCCTTGCCGCGCCCCCACGTGCGCGAACCACCCAAACGAGCCGAGGAGGCACAGGGTCCGCAGAAAAATGTCGCGATTGATGGCCACGAGGCGCTTGAGTGCGGCCGCCTCCGTGACTGCGCGCCAAGCGAGCGGAGCGAGTCCTCGCGGCCGTAGCCGCCACAATACCGCTGCGCCGAACGCGAAGCCTGCCGCATCGGCGGTCGCCGTCGCGGCGCCGATCCCCGCGATCCCCCAACCGAAACCATAAACAAACGCGAGCACCGCAATCACGTTGACGGCGTTGATGAGCACCTGCGTGGCGAGCGCAATGCGCACGCGCTGCGTGCCCAGCAGATAGCCGAGCACCACATAGTTTGCAAGCGCAAACGGCGCCGATCCGATGCGCGCGTGGCAATACAGTCGCGCATTTCGCTGCACTTCGTCGCTACCGCCGATTAGCTCAAGCGCATAGCGAATCAGCGGAGACTGCACGAGCAGGATGAATGCGCCGATACCGCACGCCAGCAGCAACGCCCGCACGACATTGAGACGCAACGCCGTGAGATCGCCCGCCCCATGAGCCTGGGCCACGAGGCCCGTCGTACCCATGCGCAGGAAGCCGAAGCCCCAGAACACGAAGTTGAAAAACAGGCCGCCGAGCGCGACGCCGCCGAGATCCGCCGCGCTGCCAAGATGCCCGGCAACCGCCGTGTCGACGGCGCCGAGAATCGGTTGCGTGAGATTCGCGAGAACGATCGGAAAGGCGAGCATCAGCACGCGGCGATGCCAGCCTCCGTGCGTCGGCAGCGCCTGCGCGCCGCTCAACTGCGTTCCTGCACGCAGACCCAGGGCGACACCACCACGGCCCAGAGTTCGGGCTTGCGTGCGGCGTAGTCGGCGGCGGTTTCGGCCTGCATGCGTTCGACATGGCCGGCGGACAGCCATTGCGCGACCTGCGTACCGTCGTCGCTGGCGATGGCTTCGGCGACGCTCACAAGGTCGAGGTCACGCGCTACGGACAACAGCTTGCCCTGTGCGAAGAATCGTTCGAGGTCCTGCCAGTCGATCTTGGCGGTTTCGCCGAGCAGTTTGGCGTAGAGGGAGCTGGGAGTCGCGTCGTCGGTAGTCATGATTCTGGGCCTGAAGGTGCGGCCGATACTATAAACGATTGGCCGTATCGGTAAGAGGAGGTCGTACCTGTATCGGGCGCGATTGGGTTAAGCAAGAAAATCGAAAGCGTCTCGCGAAGAAATACTAATAATCCGACGAATAACGCTTTAAAGAAGCCAGTCAAAACTGCTTTAAACAGTTGCCGCCAATACCAATCCGGATGTTTCAAAAATCCCACTGACGCCGTTAATTGCGCACTTACGTGCGTTTGCCCACTAACTGACAGGCACTGCAAAAACGTCCAAAAAGGTGTGATGCGGCGCCGCAGAAAGCGCTACCGGCATTCTTTCACGCGATGTTGAAATCGGGCTGAAACGCCCATTCCACAGGCGTTTTCGACGATTCCCAGCGATTGCGCAAGCACGCTGCACTGCCCATTTCCATGCGTGAATGTCGCGACGTCCGCACGACGATTCATCATCGGGAATTCTTACGGTCCATAAACCGTGCGCCGCGTCACATTTTCCGCTCAATTAAGTGATTGCGCCGTGGGAGGGCCGTTGATAGATTGCCAATCGGCGCATGGTAAACCGGTCCTTTGCCGATATGCGCCAAACCCCCGTTAGCCCGGCACCATGCCGGGCTTTTTTTCTTTCGGAAATCGAAGGGCCTGGTTGCGTATGCGACGTGCCCTTCGATGTGAGGCGATCAGCGTGGCGGCAAGTCACGAGTCGGGTCGATCGAGCGACCCTGATAGCGCAACTCGAAATGCAGCATGACGCGATCGTTGTCGCTGTTGCCCATTTCGGCGATCTTCTGCCCTTGAGCAACCGCCTGGCCTTCCTTCACGAAGAGCGCCTGATTGTGCGCGTAGGCCGTGAGATAATCGCCGCCATGCTTGATGATGAGCAGATTGCCGTAGCCGCGCAGACCGTTGCCCGCATAGACGACCGTGCCAGGCGCGGCGGCGACGATCGGCGTGCCGGGGCTGTTGACGATGTCGATACCCTTCGAATCACGCCCGTCGAAGCTGCGAATCACCTGGCCAGCGCTCGGCCAGACAAGCGAAATCGGCGCGGCCGGCGCAGCGGATGGGCTTGCGGTGTCGGCGCTGCTATCGCGCGGCGTCGAAGCGGCAGCGGACGCCGACGAAGACGCGCGCGGCGCCGTGCGCTGCGCACCGGCGCTTGACGCCGCGCTCGAACCGGCAGGCGGCGAGACACGCAGTACCTGGCCGACTTCGATCGCATCCGGGTTTGGCAGATTGTTCCAGCGCACGATGCTCGACACCGATTGCCGGTTGCTGCGCGCGATCTTGTAGAGCGTGTCGCCGCGTTCCACGCGATAGAAGCCGGGGCCGACCGGCGCCGAACCGCACGCAGCGAGCAACGCGACGAGCGCCGCGCATGCGAAACGTTTGAATCCTTTGGTGAATTCCTTTCCCAACGTTGGACCTCGCTAGACGCTGCCGGCGGCGCGCCCGGAGAAGGGCGCCGCGACGGCAAAACGTCCGATTCTAGCGGGTTTGAAGCCGCGCTTGCGCTATTGCCTGACGAATTGCGTGCCTGGCGGCAAGGGCCGGCCGCCGGTGCGGCGGCACTGCCGCGTGTCTCAGCGACCGGGTCAGCCGAGCGATTCGACGCGCAGTCGCAACGTGGCGGATTCGCTTACGCCCGGTGCCAGCCAGCGCAGGCCCAAGCCGTTGTGGATCGCGTCGGGCAGGCCGAGCCACGGCTCGACGCAGTAGAAGTCGGAGTCGGTCGCCTCGGTCCAGGTGGTCACGGCGTACCACGGCAGAGAATCCGGACGATTGAGATCGATCGTCACGGCCCGTTTGAGACCGGGCGTGACGAGCCTCACGGGCGTTGCGGGGGGCGTCGGCTCGAGCACATGGAAGCGGTCGATGATGCCCGCATCGTCGAGACGATATTGCGTCTCGCCCGGCTCCGGCGCGCTGATCGCGCCATCGGGCAACTGGTGGCGACGTTGTGCGGGTGGCATCTCGAGCGTGCTCTGTGCGCGTTGCGCGTGAGGCAACTCGAAGTAGAAGTGATGGCCCGCGTACCAGGGCAGCGGCGTGTCGCTGGTATTGGTGGCCGTGAGCGTGACGTCGAGCGCGTGATCGTCGGCGAGACGGTAGAGCGCCTCGAAGCGGAATGCGAACGGATAGCCCGCGCGCGTGGACGGCGAGTCCGTGAGCGTCAGACGCACACCGCGGCCGTCCGGATCGACTTGCGCCACGAAGGGCAGATCGCGGGCAAAGCCGTGCATCGGCAGCTCGCGCACGACGCCTTGCGCATCGCGCCAGCGGCCAATCTGGCCATCGACGAAATGACGCCCGAGAAACGGAAACAGCAGCGGATTGCCGCCGCGCACGCGCGCCGGCTGGTCCCAGTTCGCATTCTCCGGCCAGCGGATCACGGGCTCGCCGCCGACATGCCAGGACAGCAGCCGAGCGCCGGCCCACGGCGCGAAACGCAGCGTCGAAGCGCCGCTGTTGAGTTCGAGGATGTCGTGCGGGGGACGGTTTTCCATGTCGTTGCGTCGCGAGAAGGTAGAAGGAAGAGCGTGAACGGAAGGCGCGCCGGGGCGCCTGGGGATTGTGCGCCGCTTTCGAATGCGTGAAAACCCTCGTGGGGAAATCGTGGGGTGTCGCACAAGATCCGCTGCGCTCATAATCAATTTCGAATGTATGACCGTGCGCAAGCGCACGTTTGCATATGTAGCGATGACGAAGCAACAGAGCCGTGACGAAGGAGGGCGCAAAGATGGATCTCGCAATGGCCATGGGAATGGGACTTTTCAGCCTGTTCATCGGAAGCAGCGCGTACTTCTTCTACAAAATGGCGCGCTAGACGCGCACGACTTTCGCGGCCAGTGCCACGCTGGCTGCATGACGTTCAATTTTTCTTTCGATTGTCTTTCGCCGGCCTTCGGGCCGGTTTCGCACGATCCCCCTTGTCCGCAAAACGGGCCGCCAGAGCGCGGCCACCCGCCATTCGCGCATCTCGCCGCGATTTCGCTTCTACATCCGTCTCGCTTAGCGCAGCCTTATTTTGTTGCGGCGCGGTAACTTTTCCGACAAATACGGGTTGACGCTTGGCGCTGCAATTCGGGCCAGGCATAATCGGGGCGCTTTGCCGCGCCGTCCGCGCGATGGTCCGGCGTCCCGTCCAAACCCTTCCGAGGATCCCCCGCGTGAGTCTCTCGTTCCTGTTGTTTCTGAGCGTGCTGCAAGGCGTCACAGAACTCTTCCCCGTCAGCAGTCTTGGCCATACGCTGCTCGTGCCGGCGCTGTTCGGCATGCACATCGACAAACACGCGCCGCAACTGCTGCCGTTCCTGGTCGCCCTGCACCTCGGCACCGCGATCGCGCTGCTCTGGTACTTCCGCGCGCGCTGGGTCGCGCTGATCAGCGGCTTTTTCGCTTCGCTGGGCGGCCGCAAGAACGATGACGGTCACATGATGTGGGCGCTCATCATCGGCACGATTCCGACGGGCATCGTCGGCCTTGTACTCGAAAAGCGCATCGAGGCGATTTTTCACGATCTGCGCATCGTCGCCGCGGCGCTGATGGTGAACGGCGTGCTGCTGTGGCTCGGCGACCGCCTGCAACAGGCGCGCGTGCATCGCGGACCCGAAAAACTCTCGTTCGGCCAGGCATTCCTGGTGGGCCTCGCGCAGATTGGCGCGCTGATTCCGGGCTTCTCGCGCAGCGGCCTGACGATGATCGCGGGCAATGCCGCCGGTCTCACGACGGAAAAGGCCGCTGAGTTCTCGTTCCTGCTCGGCACGCCGATCATTTTCGCGGCGGGCGTGCTCGAACTGCCGAAGCTGTTCCACGCGCGCGACCAGCTCACGACCGCGCTCGTCGGCGGCGTGCTGACCGGCATCGCCGCATGGCTCAGCGTGAAGTTTCTGATGCGCTATTTCGAGGGCCGCGGCCGTCTGGCATCGTTTGGTCTGTACTGCGTGATCGCGGGCGCGATCTTCCTCGGCTGGTTCGTGATGCATTCGCAACCGGTTTGAGGGAGCGGCCACGGCGCGCGGGCGATCGCGGTATAATCCACGCCCGTCGCGCGGCCTTCCTAAGTGTCCTCGACGCAGATTTCACGCGACAGTAGCTCAGCTGGATAGAGCATCGGCCTTCTAAGCCGAGGGTCGGGGGTTCGAGCCCCTCCTGTCGCGCCAGCGTTTTCTAGCATTTAGCCCGGTCATTGCGATCGGGCTTTTTGCTTTCTGGACGTCGTGTACTCACCCAGGCGGCGCGCAATCAGTGCCCGGAAATCGCCGTCGATTCCTCGTTCAGGTACGCACGATTCCCGTTCTTTGCGAGCCGGCGGGTTTCGACCCAACCCTCGACTTTCTCTCCCGTCTTCGGGTTGACGTATGTGACGTCAGTAAATTCCACATATTCCTCGGCGGGAACCAGCTTGTCTCTTGGGACGACGAAGACCCCCTTCATCTCACAGCCAACTGCCGGGGCATAGAAGAACTGCAGGCGGCCAGTACCCGCAACTGCGTAGTCGGATTGCGCGAGTTCATACGGGACGCTGTTTTTTGCGGCCTCTTCGTTGACGGCCGCGCATCGGGCCGACTGCCGAGCCGGATAGGGCGTGCCATTCACGCTTTGGCCAAATGACGGCGTTACTGCCGTGGCGGCAAGGATTGCACCCAACGTGACCATCTGTTTCATTGCGTCCTGCTTTCCCCGATTTGAGAAAAGCCGCTAGATTAGCCTGGTGCTTCGCAAACGGGAAATAGGCCTCGTTGCCCGTCCCTCGGGCATTGTTCCAGGCTCGCAAAACAGTCCCCTCAAGCCGCCATCCTCATCTGCATCAACAACGCATCGCGTAGCCGCGCAAGCCGCTCGCGAAACGTAAAAGGCTTCTCGATCCCCGCGATTCGCAGCGCTGGCGCGCCGCCGCGCCCGATCACCAGCGTCCCGTAGTCGAATATCCCGCCCATCGGCCCTTGGCGCACATGCACGCGCTTCACCTCGCCGAGTTCGAACGTCACGCGGCGTGGCCTGAGAATCCCGAACGTGGCGATCAACCGCCTGCGCGTCAGCGCCAATTGCGTCGTCAACAGCAGGGCGACGACGATGCCAAACACCAGCAGCCCGCCGCCGAACAGCAGCAGCGCGGAAAGCAGCGCATCGCCGAGACAGCCGAGCAGCACGCCCCAGACCATCAACACGATGCCGGATGTTAGCCACGGGCCCATCGCCCACATGCTCAAATGACCCTCATAAACGACCCGCTCGCCGGGCGGCAATGCCGATTCCACGCGCCTCATTATTGACCTCCATCAAAACTTGCCTAAGCAGCTAAATTCAGACTAGGCGATGGCGGGGATCGGGAACTGCGGTCAAAGGTCGCGTTCGAGCCGTCCTTCAAATAGCGCGATAGTGCGGACGAAAAAAGGCAGCCCAAAGGCTGCCCGGGAAAAGCGCTGGACATACCCTGATGTCCAGCCGTCGATGGCCGTGCCGGCTTAAAGCTTCACGTCGAGCGTGTTGGTCAGGTCGCCCATCGCCTGGCCGCCGTTGCTCTTGAGCGCGGCGTCACGGGCGCTCAGGCCCGGCAGCGTCGGCAGTGCAAAACGGCGCGTGATCAGGCGCAGGATCGACGTCGTGTCGTACTGCGTATGATCGACGTAACCCTTCTTCGCGTACGGCGAGATCACGAGCGCCGGAATACGCGAGCCCGGACCCCAGCGGTCGCCCTTCGGCGGCGCGACGTGATCCCAGAAACCGCCGTTTTCGTCGTAGGTCACGACGACGACCATGTCCTTCCACTGCGGGCTCTTCTGCAGATGCGAAATGACGTCGGCAATGTGCTGGTCGCCGCTCGCCACGTCGGTGTAGCCCGCGTGTTCGTTCAGGTTGCCCTGCGGTTTGTAGAACGACACCGCCGGCAGCGTCCCCGCGTCGATGGCCTTGATGAATTCGCTGCCGTCCATGCCGCCGTCGAGCAGGTGAGCGGCGCGCGCGGCCGTGCCCGGCGCATAGTTCACGAAGTAGTTGAACGGCTGGTGGTGCGGCTGGAAGTTCGGCGCGGTCATGTTCGCGCCGTAGATCACGTTCGACGTGCTGTTCTGCACTGCGCTCACGGCCGCGCCCCATGCGCCGCCGTACCACGCCCACGTCACGCCGGCGCTCGACAGCAGGTCGCCGATCGTCTGCGACGTCTGCGGCGGCAGCGTGGAGGCGTTGGCCGGATCGGCCAGGTTCGCGTCGCCGCCCGAGGCCGCCGCGTTGCCGCTCGGCTGATACGGCGGCTGCATCGTGTTGACCGCGTAGAAGTCGGGCGTGAGGTTGCCGGACTTCACGAACTTCGGCACGCCGGTGAGCGCCGATGCCGGCGAGTTCGAGGCGAGCGTGAGCGAAACGCCATCGGCATTGACGGTCGAGATGGCCGGCTTGGCCGGATTGGTGTCGGCGTTCGCGTAGTACGGCGTGCAGGCGCAGATCAGCCACTGGTGATTCAGGAACGAGCCGCCGAATGCGCCCATGAAGAAGTTGTCGGCGAGCGTGTATTGCTGGGCGATCTTCCAGAGCGGCAGTTTTTCGGCGCTGCTCGTGTAGTGGCCCATCACGAGGCCGCCCGAATCGCCCCAGGCCGCGAACATGTCGTTCTTGCCGCCGTGGATCTGCATCTGGTTCTCGTAGAAGCGGTGATACAGGTCGCGCGTCGTTGTCGAAAGCGGGACGTTATAGCCCTTCGCGTCGTCGATTGCGAACGGCGCATTCGCCATGTTCTCGGTCATCGCGGCCGTGATCGCGGGCGTGACGCCGGTTTGCGTGAGGCCGCTCCAGACCGTCGGCAGCGTGGCGAGCACGGAGCCGTCGCGGTCGAGCTGCTGGGCGCTCGAGGCTGTCACGTTCTGCAGACCGTTGGCGTTCGGGAAGCTGCCGTAGAGGTTGTCGAAGCTGCGGTTCTCGGCGTAAATCACGACGATGTTCTTCACCGACGCCAGGCCGGGCTTGTCGTCGTTGCCGCCACATGCGGCGACGGCGAGGGCCGCCGCAGCCGCTGCGATCGGCGTCGCATAGAACCATTTTTTCTTGATCATTTTTTCTCTCTCGCGTTGGGGTCCCCTGAGCCGGCGCGGGAGGAGCGCCTGCCGTTGGGCGAGGCGAAGTGTCTCAACGGAATTTGACAGCTATGTGTAATTAATTACATTTAGCTTTTCTTATCCCTGTGATTGCATGACTAAGACATTACGGTAAGTCATCTTAGCGTCACATCGCTGACATACGCTTTCGCGACTTCGATGCGTGATTGAGCGCATCGGCAATCGTTCCGGGGATCAGTTCATGTTGCGTAAATTGGCGCGTCGCTCGACGCGGATTCGGACTTGCACGCGCTCGGCGCGGCTGGTGCTGGCTGCCGTCGTACTCGCGACACTGGCGGCTTGCGACGGCGGCGCTTCGCAGGCGCAAGACGCGGAAAGCGCCGCGAAAAACGGCGTAAACGCGCACGACGCACACGACGCGAATGCCAACGGCAGCAACGGCGCGAAGCTGATGAAGATTTCGACGAACGCGGCGGCGGCGCCGGGCCCGGCGTCCCACGGCCAGTCGCGCGCCGAAGTCTACGCACAGGTGCGTCGCATGACGGCGCTCGGCAAGCAGATGTTCTTCGATCCGTCGCTGTCGGGCTCGGGCAAGATGTCGTGCGCGACCTGCCATAGTCCCGATCGCGCCTTCACGCCCACGAATGCGCTCGATGTGCAGATCGGCGGCGCGGACATGCATCGTCCCGGCATGCGCGCGGTGCCCACGCTCAAATATCTGCAGGCTGTTCCGGCGTTCTCGGAGCACTATCACGACTCCGACGACGAAGGCGACGAAAGCGTCGATGCCGGTCCGACTGGCGGCCTCACTTGGGACGGCCGCGTCGATCACGGCGCGGACCAGGCGCGCATTCCGCTGCTCTCGTCGTTCGAGATGGCGAGCACGCCGCGCAAGGTCACCGACGCCGTGCGCGCGGCGCCCTACGCGAAGGCGTTTCGCGAGGCGTTCGGCGAGCACATCTTCGACGACGAGGACGCGACCTTCAAGGCCGTGCTGAAATCGCTCGAAACCTTCGAGCAGGCGCCCGAAGTGTTCTATCCGTATTCGAGCAAGTACGACGCGTATCTCGCGGGCAAGGCCACGCTCACGACGGCCGAGCTGCGCGGTCTGCAACTGTTCAACGACGAGAAGAAGGGCAATTGCGCGAGCTGCCACATCAGTCAGCGCGCGAAGGACGGTTCGCCGCCGCAGTTCAGCGATTTCGGCCTGATCGCGGTGGGCGTGCCGCGCAATCGTACGCTCGCCGTGAATCGCGATCCGCGCTTTTTCGATCTGGGCGCGTGCGGTCCCGAGCGCACCGACCTCGATCATCGCGACGAGTTTTGCGGACTGTTTCGCACGCCGACGTTACGCAACGTCGCGCTCAAGAAGAGCTTTTTCCACAACGGCATCTATCACTCGCTGGAAGACGTGATGCGCTTCTATTCGCGACGCGATACGAATCCGCAGGAGTTCTATCCAGTGGTGAAGGGCCGCGTGCGCAAGTTCGACGATCTGCCGCGCCAGTACTGGACGAATCTGAATACCGATGCGCCGTTCGATCGAAAGCCGGGCGACGCGCCGGTCTACACCGAAGCCGAAATCAAGGATGTGATTGCCTTCCTCGGCACGCTGACCGACGGCTGGCAGCCCTCGGCGCATTGAATCTCCCGCTGCGCGGGCATCGGCTCAGATGCCCGCGATCAGCAGGCAGGTCACCGTGAGGAAGACGAACGAAACGAGCAGGCTGATCATGCCGCCGCGCAGCACGGTCTCGGGCCAGCGCGGCGTATCGTCGAAGCGGATCGCGAGATGCGGCATTGAAGGATCGGCTTGCCGGACATGCGTATGGTGAGCGATCAGCGACATCAGGCCGATGCACAGCAGGGCCAGCATGACAGCGAAAAGACGTAGTGCAATGGCGTAGGTCATGACGGAAAACTCCTGTTCGTGCATAAGCGGATGACAGGGAAACTTTATGTTTTCGCTGCCAGGCGCTCCATCGGAGCAATCCTAAAAATCGGCGGGTTGGTCAGGAACGCACGCCGCCGCTGCGGCCAGGTGGGCACGGGAAAAATAGGGCGCGTGCTATTCTTTTCGAGATACTTTGATGAGATAGCCGACCCTTGCCCTTCCAGGAGAACGTTCGAATGTCGACCTTGCCCCGTGTACTGTACGGCCTCGCCGCCGTGTGCGTTGCGGCGATCGCGCCGGCCGCCCACGCCGCCAACCTTGGCTTTCTCAACGACACGCCGGCTGCGTGGATGAAGCAGGCCGACTACAACTCGCTCACGCAGGCGGTGCGCGACGCCATCGCCACGAAGCAGGACGGCGAGACCGTCAACTGGAGCAACGACGGGCTGCGCAACCCGGTCAAGATCGACGCGACCATTACGCCCACCAAAACGGAAAAGGACGGCGACAAGACCTGCCGCGACTCGGACGTGGTGGTCAACGCCAAGGGCCAGTCGATGAGGCTGCACCCGCAGTTCTGCCGCGTCGGCGACGGCGCCTGGGTCTATCAGAAGAAACATTGAGGGCGCAGTGACAGGCAAGATCGTTTCGTGCGGCATCGTGTTGCTCGATGCACAGGGGCGCGTGCTGCTCGCGCACGCGACCGGCACCGGCCATTGGGATATACCGAAGGGGCAGGGCGAGCCCGGCGAGACCGAGGCGCAAAGCGCGTTGCGCGAGATGGTCGAGGAGACGGGCATCGCCGTCGATGCGGCGCGTCTGGTCGATCTCGGGCGTTTCGCATATCGGCGCGACAAGGATCTGCATCTGTTCGCCGCGCGTGCGCTGGAGAGCGAGCTGGATCTGTCGCGCTGCGTGTGCGTGTCGATGTTTCCGGGCCGCCGCGACGGCGTGATGATCCCCGAGATGGACGCGTGGCGCTGGACCGCGCCCGCCGATGTCGATCAGTTCGCGAGCCGCAGCCTCGCGCGCCTTTTTGCCACGACGCTTTCGCTGGCGGAGTTACACGAGCGCGTTTAGCGTCGCTGGCATTGCGCCTTTGCCTTCTCGCATAAAAAAGCCCGCACGGGTCAGGTGCGGGCTTTGTGCTTTTGAGGCTGGCGCTTGGGGCTTACTTGCCCCAGCTGTCGCGCAGACCGACGATGCGGTTGAACACCGGCGCACCCGGCTTCGAATCGTAGCGGTCGGCGACGAAGTAGCCGTGACGCTCGAACTGATAGCGGTCTTCCGGCGCCGCGTCGCGCGCGCCCGGTTCGACATACGCCTTGACGACGCGCTTCGAATCCGGGTTCAGCGCTTCGAGGAAGTCGCGGCCGCCCGCATCGGGCTGCTCTTCGCGGAACAGGCGGTCGTAGAGACGCACTTCGGCCGGCACGGCGTGGTCGGCGCTCAGCCAGTGGATCGTGCCCTTGACCTTGTAGTTGCTCGCGCCTTCGGTGCCCGATTTGCTGTCGGGGAAGTAGTTGCAATGGACGGCCACGATATTGCCGTCGGCGTCTTTCTCCGCGCCCGTGCATTCGACCACGAAGCCGTACTTCAGGCGCACCTTGTTACCCGGGAACAGGCGGAAATAGCCCTTCGGCGGCGTTTCCTGGAAGTCCTCGCGCTCGATCCACAGTTCGCGCGAAAACACGAATTCGCGATTGCCGCGTTCCGGATGATGCGGATGCACCGGCGCGCTGCAGGGCTCGGACTGGCCTTCGGGATAGTTGTCGACGATGAGCTTGAGCGGATCGAGCACGGCGGTCGCGCGCGGCGCCTTGTCGTCCAGATCGTCGCGCAGCGCGCCTTCGAACACGCTCATGTCGATCCACGAATCGACCTTGGTCACGCCGATGCGCTCGCAGAAAAGCTGGATCGCTTCGGGCGTGAAGCCGCGGCGGCGCACGCCGACGATGGTCGGCATACGCGGATCGTCCCAGCCGTCCACGTGGTTTTCGGTCACGAGCTGCAGCAGCTTGCGCTTGCTGGTGATCGCGTACGTGAGGTTCAGGCGCGAAAATTCGATCTGTTGCGGCAGCGGACGCGCGAACACGCCGGCGTCGGCCAGTTCGTTGAGCACCCAGTCGTAGAGCGGACGGTGATCTTCGAACTCCAGCGTGCACAGCGAATGCGTGATGCCTTCGAGCGCATCCGAAATGCAGTGCGTGTAGTCGTACATCGGATACACGCACCACTTGTCGCCGGTGCGGTAGTGGTGGGCGAAGCGGATGCGGTAGATGACGGGGTCGCGCAGATTGAAGTTCGGCGACGCCATGTCGATCTTCGCGCGCAGCACGTGCGCGCCTTCCTCGAACTCGCCGGCCTTCATGCGGCGGAACAGGTCGAGGTTCTCCTCGACCGAACGATCGCGGAACGGCGAATTCTTGCCCGCTTCCGTGGCCGAGCCGCGGTTCGCGCGCATCTCGTCCGGCGACTGGCTGTCCACGTAGGCGCGGCCGCGCTGGATCAGCAGTTCGGCGAATTCGTAGAGCTTGTCGTAGTAGTCGCTCGCGTAGAAGAGGTATTCCTTCTCTTCCTTTTTCCACTCGAAGCCGAGCCAGGTGACCGCGTCGATGATCGAATTGACGTATTCGACGCTTTCCTTTTCCGGATTCGTGTCGTCGAAGCGCAGATGGCAAACGCCGTCGTAGCGCTGCGCGACGCCGAAGTTCAGGCAGATGCTCTTCGCGTGGCCGATGTGCAGATAACCGTTCGGTTCCGGCGGGAAGCGCGTTTCCACGCGCTGCGCCCACTTGCCCGAGCGGTTGTCGTCGTCGATGATGTTGCGGATGAAATTGGATGCCGCAGGCGCGTCCGTGCGGTCGGCGTCTTTACGTTCGGTATTCATGCGAAAAGAGGGAAGTCGTTCGAGGGCGCGGTACCAGTGGCCAGCCTGTCGGCGGGAAGAATGTCGTTGACGGTTCGCCCTGCCGAAGCCGCACCGCGCGCCGGTGGTGCCTTCCATTCTACCTGACGCGACCTTTCCCGCCAGTCCTGGCGCCGGGGTGTCGCGTCGGCCTCACTTTGACGGAGAAAAAATGACGACGAGCGAGCCGCGCGTGCTGGTGCTGCCGGGCTACATGAACTCGGGGCCGGGGCACTGGCAGACGCGCTGGGAAGCCGCGCACACGGGCTTCGAGCGCCTGCGTATGCCCGACTGGATGCACCCGGACTGCGACGCGTGGTGCGCCGTGCTGGAAGCGGCGCTGGCGGCTGAAGCGGGCGGCGGGCGCAGTGTGCTGCTGGCGGCGCATAGCCTTGGCTGCCTGACGGTGGCGCATTGGGCCGCGCGCCACGCGAGCGCCGCGACGCGGGCCAAAGTGGCGGGCGCGCTGCTGGTGGCGCTGCCGGACCCGCATGGCCCCGAATTCCCGCGCGACGCGCGGGGTTTCGATCCGGTGCCGCTCGCCGCGCTGCCGTTCGCGAGCGTCGTGGTGGCGAGCCGCGACGATCCCTATGGCGGCGTGGCGTTTTCGCAGCGCTGCGCGCACGCGTGGGGCAGCCGCTGGATGGATATCGGCGCGCGCGGGCACATCAATGCAGAAAGCGGCCTCGACGACTGGCCGCAGGGTTTTGAGTGGTTGATGTCGATGCAGGCAGACTGATTCAGCCGCGCACGCGTTAAACGACGCCTTTATCCCGCAACGCCGCCGCCCGTTCCCCGTCATAGCCGAGCACGTCGCGCAACACCGCATCCGTATGCTCGCCGAGCGTCGGCGGATGGCCCGAAACGCTCGGCGGCGTGCCGCTCATGCGGATGGGGTTGCGCACGAGGCGCGCCGTGCCGCCCGACGGATGCGGCACGTCCACCTGCATGCCGCGCGCGATCACCTGCTCGTTTTCGAACACTTCCGCGAGATCGTTGATCGGCCCGCACGGCACGCCCGCGCCCTCCAGCGCGCCGATCCAGTCGGCCTTGCTGCGCGCGCGGATCAGCCCGGCGACGATCGGCACCAGCGTGTCGCGATGGCGCACGCGCTCGGGATTCGTCGCGAAACGCACGTCGTCGGCCAGATCCGGGCGGCCCGCCACCTCGACGAACTTGCGGAACTGCCCGTCGTTGCCGATCGCGAGAATGATCCAGCTATCGCTGGTCTGGAACGCCTGATAGGGCACGATGTTGGGGTGCGCGTTGCCCCAGCGGGCGGGCGGCGTGCCGCTCGCGAGGTAGTTCGAATTCATGTTGGCGAGCATGGCCACCTGCACGTCGAGCAGCGCCATGTCGATGTACTGGCCTTCTCCGGTACGGTCGCGGTGCGCGAGGGCCGTGAGCACGGCGACGGTTGCGTACATGCCGGTCATCAGATCGGCGATCGCAACGCCCGCCTTTTGCGGGCCGCCGCCGGGCAGGGCGTCGCGCTCGCCGGTGATGCTCATGAAGCCACCCATCCCCTGCACGATGAAGTCGTAGCCCGCGCGCGACGCATACGGCCCGGTCTGGCCGAAACCCGTCACCGAGCAGTAGACGATATCGGGCTTCACCTCGCGCAGCGACGCGTAATCCAGCCCGTATTTCTTGAGTTGCCCCGCCTTGTAGTTTTCGAGCACGACGTCGCTTTGCGCGGCCAGCTCGCGCACGATGCGCTGACCCTCGGGCGTGGCGATATCGACGGTGACCGAGCGCTTGTTGCGGTTCGCGGCGAGGTAATAGGCGGCTTCCGCCGTATCTTCGCCCGTGGGCGTCTTGAGGTAGGGCGGCCCCCAGTGGCGCGTGTCGTCGCCGGCGCCGGGGCGTTCCACCTTGATCACGTCGGCGCCGAAATCGGCGAGGGTCTGCGCGCACCACGGCCCGGCGAGGACGCGGGTGAGATCGAGTACGCGGATATGGCTCAGAGCGCCCATGCGGTGTCTTCCAATGTCGTTCTAGTGCGGGCCATCTTAAGCGATCCGCGATGGCGCGTGTCAAATTTCGGTACAATGTTTCGCCAAGCGGAACAAATGCGGCGGGAGCAGGTACACAGCGCCGCTGTCGCAAGCGCACCAACCACGCCGCGTGCGCCGCCGCGAGCGTGCAGCGATCCCGTATAATCGTTCGATTCAGCATCGACGAAACCCACGCGCTTGTAGCGGTTGCCAGGCGCGCGGTTCCGAGATCGGACAAGATTCAGCACAGACGCCCCGAAGGTAAATACAGCACGCCATGAAAGCCTCCGAAATCCGCGAGAAATTCCTCAAATTCTTCGAATCGAAGGGCCACACGATCGTGCGCTCGTCGAGCCTCGTGCCGGGCAACGACCCCACCTTGCTCTTTACCAACTCGGGCATGGTGCAGTTCAAGGACGTGTTCCTCGGCGCCGAATCGCGCCCGTACTCGCGCGCGACCACGGCGCAGCGCAGCGTGCGCGCAGGCGGCAAGCACAACGACCTCGAAAACGTCGGCTACACCGCGCGTCACCACACGTTCTTCGAGATGCTCGGCAACTTCTCGTTCGGCGACTACTTCAAGCGCGACGCGATCCACTACTGCTGGGAACTGCTGACCAAGGTCTATGCGCTGCCGGCGGAAAAGCTCACGGTCACGGTCTATCAGGAAGACGACGAAGCCTTCGACATCTGGGCGAAGGAAATCGGCGTGCCGGTCGAGCGCATCATCCGCATCGGCGACAACAAGGGTTCGCGCTACGCCTCGGACAACTTCTGGCAGATGGCCGACACCGGCCCCTGCGGCCCGTGCTCGGAAGTGTTCTACGATCACGGCCCGGAAATCTGGGGCGGCCCCCCGGGATCTGCCGAGGAAGACGGCGACCGCTTCATCGAGATCTGGAATCTCGTGTTCATGCAGTTCAACCGCGACGCCCAGGGCAACATGACGCCGCTGCCCAAGCAGTGCGTCGACACGGGCATGGGTCTCGAACGTCTGGCCGCCGTGCTCCAGCACGTGCACAGCAACTACGAGATCGACCTGTTCCAGAACCTGATCAAGGCTGCCGCGCGCGAAACCGGCATTAGCGATCTCGAAAACAACTCGCTGAAGGTGATCGCCGATCACATCCGCGCGTGCTCGTTCCTGATCGTCGACGGTGTGATTCCTGGCAACGAAGGCCGCGGCTACGTGCTGCGCCGCATCGTGCGCCGCGCGATCCGCCACGGTTACAAGCTTGGCCGCAAGGGCGCGTTCTTCCACAAGCTGGTGGCCGATCTGGTCGCGGAAATGGGCGTCGCCTATCCGGAACTGGCCGAAGCGCAGCAACGCGTGACGGACGTGCTTCGCCAGGAAGAAGAGCGCTTCTTCGAGACCATCGAGCACGGCATGTCGATCCTCGACGCGGCGCTGGCTGACCTGGAGTCGAAGGGCGGCAAGACGCTCGACGGCGAACTCGCGTTCAAGCTGCACGACACCTACGGCTTCCCGCTCGACCTCACGGCCGACGTGTGCCGCGAGCGCAACGTCACGGTCGATGAAGCGGCCTTCGACGAAGCGATGGCGCGTCAGCGCGAGCAGGCGCGCGCGGCGGGCAAGTTCAAGATGGCGCAGGGGCTGGAATATTCAGGCGCGAAGACCACGTTCCACGGCTACGAAGAGATCGTCTTCGACGACGCCAAGGTTGTCGCGCTCTACGTCGACGGCGCATCGGTCAATGAAGTGCAGACCGGCCAGGACGCCGTGGTCGTGCTCGACCACACGCCGTTCTACGCGGAGTCGGGCGGTCAGGCCGGCGACCAGGGTGTGATCGCTAACGCCAGCATCCGCTTCGCGGTGGCGGACACGCTCAAGGTTCAGGCCGATGTGTTCGGCCACCACGGCACGCTCGAGCAGGGCACGCTCAAGGTCGGCGACGTCGTGAAGGCGGAAATCGATGCGGTGCGCCGCGCCCGCACGGCCCGCAACCACTCGGCCACCCACCTGATGCACAAGGCGCTGCGTGAAGTGCTGGGCGCGCACGTGCAGCAGAAGGGCTCGCTCGTCGATGCGGACAAGACCCGCTTCGACTTCGCCCACAACGCGCCGATGACGGACGACGAAATCCGCCGCGTCGAGCAGATCGTCAACGCGGAAGTCCTCGCCAACGCGCCTGGCGTCGTGCGCGTGATGTCGTATGACGAAGCGGTGAAGGGCGGCGCGATGGCGCTCTTCGGCGAAAAGTACGGCGACGAAGTGCGCGTGATGGATCTCGGCTTCTCGCGCGAGCTTTGCGGCGGCACGCACGTGCAGCGCAGCGGCGACATTGGCCTCTTCAAGATCGTGATGGAAGGCGGCGTCGCCGCCGGCATCCGCCGCGTGGAAGCGATCACGGGCGATAACGCCGTGCGCTTCGTGCAGGATCTCGACGCGCGCGTGAACGCAGCGGCGGCGGCGCTCAAGGCGCAGCCTTCGGAGCTGACGCAGCGCATCGCGCAGGTGCAGGATCAGGTCAAGTCGCTGGAGAAGGAACTGGGCGCGCTCAAGTCGAAGCTGGCGTCGAGCCAGGGCGACGAACTCGCGGGCCAGGCCATCGAGGTGAACGGCGTGCACGTGCTTGCCGCGACGCTCGAAGGCGCGGACTCCAAAACGCTGCGAGAAACCGTCGACAAGCTCAAGGACAAGCTCAAGAGCGCGGCGATCGTGCTGGCGGCGGTCGAAGGCGGCAAGGTCAGCCTGATCGCGGGCGTGACCGCCGAAGCCAGCAAGAAGGTCAAGGCCGGCGAACTGGTGAACTTCGTCGCCCAGCAGGTGGGCGGCAAGGGCGGTGGCCGTCCGGACATGGCGCAGGCTGGCGGCACGGAACCGGCGAACCTGCCGGCCGCGCTCGCGGGTGTGAAGGGCTGGGTCGAAGCGAAGCTGTAAGCGCCTCGTCCCTCCCATGAAGAAGGGCTGCCTGCGAGGGCAGCCCTTTTGTTTTTGCGCGCCTGGCCAGCGAGTCAGACCGTGGTGGTTTCCACCGCCATCGGCGCTTCGCTGCGCGCGTGTTCCAGCAACGCCGATTTGAGCGCGTCGAGCGCGGGCGAAAAATGCCCGCGCCGCCACACGAGCAAAGTGTCGATCCGGCCGAGCGCGCCAAGCGAATGAATCGTGATGTCGTCGGCGCTGTTCTGTAGATCGAGTACCGAGCGCGGTGCGACCGCCACGCCCGCGCCCGCCGCCACGCAGGCGACGATCGCGTGATACGAGCCCAGCTCCAGCACCCGCGTGGGCCGGATGCCGTGCTCCTGATACCACGCCTCCACGTAGCTGCGGTACGCGCAGCCGCGCTCGAACGCCACCAGCGTCGACAGCGCGACGTCGCCCGGCTGCCGGATTGGCCGATGCCCGCGCGGCGTGATCATCACCAGTTCCTCGCGATAGACCGGCACGCAGTCGAACACTTCCGGATCGGGCCGCCCGGCCAGCGGCGTCGCGATCAGCGCGGCATCGACCTCGAACTCGCGCAGACGCTCGACGAGGCATCCAGTCGTGCCCGTCTCCAGCTCCAGCGTCACATCGGGCCAATTCTGGTGATAGCGCGCGAGGACGCGAGGCAGGCGGCTGGCCGCCACGTTCTCCATGGTGCCCAGCCGCAGGCGCCCGGACGGATGCCCGGCCTTGAGCGCATGGCGCGCTTCGTCGGCGAGCGCGAGCAGGCGTTCGGCGTAGGGCAGCAGCGTTTCACCGGCGGGCGTGAGCACGAGGCGGCGGCCATCGCGCGTGAAGAGCGGCGTGCCGAGCTGTTCTTCGAGCTGCTTGATGCGCGTGGTCACGTTCGACTGCACCCGGTTGAGCTTGGCGGCGGCCCGTGTCACGCCGTTTTCGCGGACCACGGCCCGGAAAATCGCCAGCGCGGCGAGATCCATGATTCTCTCCTCGGAATGGATTCGTTCATCATAATTCATTTTTCGTGAACGTTTCGGGTGACTAAGATGGTCGGAACGGCGTCGTGCGCGATGCCCGTTTTGTCCCGATTTTTTGTCCGTACACGACGCCGATCATGAACAACACCGCTTCTCGCCCCAATGTGCCGAATGCTCCGAACGTTCCGAACGTGCCGAATGCGTCTTTCGCGCAGCCGGCCCATCGCCCTCATGAGGCGCGCCGCGCCGCGCTGGCCTGCATGCTGGCCCTGGCGGCGGCGCTGGGCATCGGGCGCTTTGCGTTCACGCCGCTGCTGCCGTTGATGCTCCACGGCGGCGGTCTGGACCTGAGACACGGGGGCTGGCTCGCGTCGCTGAACTACGCGGGGTATTTCGTCGGCGCGATGGGCTGCGCGGCGCTGCGTTTCGCGCCCGCGCGCGTCGTGCGCGCGGGGCTAGTGGCCACGGCGCTGCTGACCGTCGTGATGGGCCTCACGCAGACGTTCTGGCTTTGGGCCGTCTTGCGCTTCGTGGCGGGCGCCGTGAGTGCGGCGACCTTCGTGTTCGCTTCGCAATGGGGCTTGCGGCGCCTCACGCAACTGGGCGCGCACGCGTGGAGCGGGGTGATCTACACGGGGCCGGGCGTCGGCATCGTCGCCACGGGCTTGCTGGTGAGCGCGGCAGGCGGCTTTGGCGCGCGGGCTGGGTGGATCGGTTTCGGGGTGGTGTGCGCGCTGATCGTGTCGATCGTCTGGCCGGTGTTCGTTGAAACGCCGCACCCGCCACATCCGGCTGGCGCTGCGTCACCGGCGCATGCGGCTGGGGCTCAAGGCGCGCTGGGCGCGCCGCGCGCAAGCCGCGCCGACGCCTTCTGGCTGGTCGTGCTCTACGGCGTGCCCGGCTTCGGCTACATCATCACCGCGACCTTCCTGCCTGTGATCGCCCGCCACGCGCTGCCCGGCTCGATCTGGCCGGACCTGTTCTGGCCGATGTTCGGCGCGGCACTGATCGTCGGGGCGCTGTTCGCGGCGCGTCTGCCGCTGCACTGGGACAACCGCCTGCTGCTGGCCGTCTGCTATGTGCTGCAGGCGCTCGGCATCGCTTCGGGCATTGTCTGGCCAAACGCGGCTGGATTTTCGCTGGGCAGCGTGCTGATCGGCTTGCCGTTCACGGCGATCACGCTGTTCGCGATGCGCGAAGCGCGCATCATGCGCGGCGATCACGCGGCCGCGCTGATGGGTTACGCGACGGGCGCGTATGGGATCGGCCAGATTCTCGGGCCGCTGGTGGCCGCGCCGCTCGCCGCGTCGAGCGGTTCGTTCTCGCCGTCATTGTGGCTCGCGGCGCTGGCGCTGGTCGCCGGTGCGGCGGGGCTGGTGTGGCGCACGCTGCGCGGCGGCCAATGAGCGTCCAGCCATAAAAAGCCGAAAATCGGCGCTCGCACGCCGCGATGGATAGCGCACTAAAATAGCCGCTTCTTGCGACTAGCTGCGCTTTCCCGCGACTTCCATCGATCCATGAGCGACTATCAGTTTTGCCCACGCTGCGCCTCGCGTCTCGTCGAGCGCGCCGACCCCGCCCACGAGGGCGCCCGCGTGCGCCTGGCGTGCCCCGACACCGCCTGCGCTTACGTGCACTGGAACAACCCGCTGCCGGTGGTCGCGGCCATCGTCGAATACGAGGGGCGCATCCTGCTCGCGCGCAACGCCGCGTGGCCCGAGGGCATGTTCGCGCTCATCACCGGCTTCCTCGAAAACGGCGAGACGCCGGAAGAGGGCATCGCGCGCGAGGTGCTGGAAGAAACCTCGTTGCACGCGCAGAGCGTCGAACTCATCGGCGTCTACGAATTCATCCGCAAGAACGAACTCATCATCGCCTACCACGTGAAGGCGACGGGCACCGTGGCGCTGTCGCCCGAACTGCTCGAATACCGCCTCGTGGAGCCCGCGAAGCTGCGCCCCTGGCGCGCGGGCACCGGACAGGCGCTCGGCGAATGGATGCGCCGGCGCGGCCTGCCGTTCGAATTCGTCGAGCGTCCCGGCGACTGAGCGCATCGAGCGCCTTTCCGTCACGCTTCGATCCCTCACCTGAACCTCGCGCCCACGCTCCCGATGAACCGACCCGTCGCCATCGCCCGCTCCGACTACCGCCACTTCCTGTCCATCACCACGCGCTGGATGGACAACGACGTATACGGCCACGTCAACAACGTCGTCTATTACAGCTACTTCGACACCGTCGTGAACGAGTATCTAATCCGCGCCGGCGCGCTCGATGTCGAGCACGGCGAGACGATCGGCCTCGTGGTCGAAACGCAATGCAACTACTTCGCGCCGCTCGTGTTTCCCGAGCGCGTCGAGGCGGGGCTGCGCGTGGCGCGTCTTGGTTCGTCGAGCGTGCGCTACGAAGTGGGCCTCTTTCGCGAAGGCGAAAGCACGCCTGCGGCGCAGGGACATTTCGTGCACGTCTATGTCGATCGCGAAACGCGCCGCCCCGTGAGCGCGTTGCCCGAAGCGTTGCGCGCCGCGCTCGATCCGCTCGTCGCGCCCGCGTTGCCGGACACGCAAGGCTGACGCACGCCGCGGACGCCATCCCGTGCAGGCCTTCCTCATCGACACGCTCAACGGCGCGAGCTACGGCCTGCTGCTGTTCATGCTGTCCGCCGGTCTCACGCTGATCTTCAGTATGCTCGGCGTGCTCAATTTCGCGCACGCGAGCTTCTACATGCTTGGCGCGTATCTGGGCGTGACGCTCGCGGGCACCCTCGGTTTCGGCTGGGCGCTCGTGCTCGCGCCGCTGGTCGCGGGCGCGGCCGGCGCCGTGTTCGAGACGGCGCTGCTCAGGCGCGCGCACCCTGGCGGCCCGCTCAACGCGCTCCTGCTGACCTTCGGCGCGGCGTGGGCGATCGGCGAACTCGTCAAGCTCGCCTGGGGACTCCAGCCGCTCGCGGCGCCGGTGCCCGGCTGGCTCGACGGTGCGCTATTCACCTACGGCGGCGCGGCGTTCTCGCGCTATCGTGCCTTCACCATGGGCGTTGCTGTGGCGATGTTCGCGCTGATCTTCGCGGCGCTGCGCGTCTCGCGCACGGGCTTGATCGTGCGCGCCGCGCTCACGCACGCGCAGGCCGTCGAGGCGCTCGGCCACGACGTGCCGCGCGTGCGCACGCTCGTCTTCGCGCTCGGCACGGCGCTCGCGGCGCTGGCGGGCGCGGTGGCCGCGCCGCTGTTCGTGGTCGAGCCGGCGATGGCCGAATCGGTCGGCTCCATCGTCTTCGTGGTGGTGGTGACGGGCGGGCTCGGCTCGCTTGGCGGCGCGTTCGTCGCCTCGCTGGCGGTGGGCTGGCTGCAGACCTTCGCCGTGGCCAGCGACGTTTCGTTCGGCGCGCTGGCCAGTCGGCTCGGCGTGACGCTCGCGCCTGCGTGGAGCGCACTCACGCTCGCGCAAATCGCGCCGATGCTGCCGTATCTGCTGCTGGTCGCGATGCTCGCCGTGCGCCCGCAAGGGCTGTTCGGTCAGCGCGGCGAGGACGCCTGACGCGACATGGCCGCCGCTCGACCGACGACGAATGACCCTGTGCGCGCGCCTTGGCGTTGTGCGCCCTGGATCGCGCTCGCGGCGCTGCTGGCCGTGCCGCCGCTCGTGTCGGCCTGGCTGTCTCCCGAGGGCGTGCCGCAGGGCTGGCTGCTCACCTGTCTCGCCCAGGCCGCGGCGATGATTGTGTTCGCGCTCTCCTACAACCTGCTGCTCGGCGAGACCGGGTTGCTGTCGTTCGGCCATGCCGCCCCTGCGGGGCTTGGTGCGCTGGCCGCGGCGCAGGTTTTCAATCACGCGGCGCTGCCTTTGCCGCTTTTGCCGTTTTTGCCGTTCGTGGGCGGCGTGGCGGGCGCAGCCGTTGGCGTGCTCACTGCGCTCATCGCCGCGCGCCGCGCGGGCACCGCGTTCGCGATGATCACGCTGGGCCTGGGCGAACTGGTGGCCGCCGCCGCGTGGGCGTTGCCCGACTGGTTCGGCGGCGAAGCCGGTGTCGCGATCGACCGCGCGAGCGGCCCGGCCATCGCGGGCTGGACCTTCGGGCCGCAGCGCGAGGCGTACTGCATCATCGCGCTCTGGTGTCTGGTAGCGAGCGTGGCGATCTACGCGATCTCGCGCGCGCCTTATGTGCGCCTCGCCAACGCCGTGCGCGACAACCCGGTGCGCGCCGCCGCGCTCGGCGCGTCGCCCGCGCGCGTGCGGGCCGCGATGATCGTGCTGGGATCGGCCTTCGCGGGCGTCGCGGGCACGCTCGCGCTCATCAATGTCGAGCTTGCCGCCGCGGAAAGCGTGGGCATGACGCGCTCGGCGGGCGTGCTGATCGCGACGGTGACGGGCGGGACGGCGTCCTTCTTCGGCCCGGTGCTCGGGGCGCTCGTCTGGGTCGGGTTCAGCGTGGGCGTGGCGAGCGTGTCGCGCGCGTGGATGCTTTATGTGGGGCTTTTCTTCATCGTCGTCGTACTGGCCGCGCCTGACGGACTGGCGGGTTTCGCCGTGAGGCAGCGCGCGGCGCTCGTGCGGCATGGCTGGCGGCGCTGCCGCGCGTACTGGACGACGGCGGCGTTCGCGGCGGGCTGCGGCACGCTCGCGCTCGTGCTGGCGGTGCAGTGGGCCTACGCGCTGCGTTTCGGCGACGACGATGCGAGCGCGTGGCTCGCCGCGCTGTCACCTCTTGCCACGGGCGCGCTGGCAGCGGCGATTGTTGTCCTGTCGCTTGCCGCGGCGTGGCTCACACGGCGCGCGCAACGCGCGGCCGCGTCGCTCGACGAAGCCCGCAAGGAGTGCGTATGACCGCACTCGCGCTCCAGCTACGCGGCATCGAAAAACGCTTCGGCGCGACGCGGGTTCTGCGTGGCGTCGATCTCGACGTCCGCGAGGGCGAGCGCCACGCGCTGATCGGCCCGAATGGCGCG
This sequence comes from Paraburkholderia eburnea, assembly GCF_002917095.1. Lineage (GTDB taxonomy): Bacteria > Pseudomonadota > Gammaproteobacteria > Burkholderiales > Burkholderiaceae > Paraburkholderia > Paraburkholderia eburnea. The sequence continues at coordinate 51,037 of NZ_PQGA01000026.1, read as the reverse complement.
GGCAAGTCCACGCTCTTCAGCCTGATCGCGGGAGAACGTCGCGCGAGCGTGGGCCGCATCACCCTGCGCGGCGCGGACGTCACGCGGCTCGCGAGCGCCGCGCTCGCCCGGCGCGGTCTCGCGCGCAGCTTCCAGGCCACGAGCGTGTTCGCGAACCTGTCGACGCGCGACAACCTGCGCTGCGCGGTGCTGGCGTCGCTGGGCGGCGGCACGGGTCTCGCCGCGCGCTGGTTCGGCGCGACGCGCGCATCGAAACGAGTCGATGCGCGCGCAACCGAACTGCTCGACGCACTCGATCTCGCGCACGCGGCCAATCACGCGGCAGCGACGCTCAGCTACGCCCAGCAGCGCGCGCTCGACCTGGGCCTGGCGCTCGCGGGCGGCGCGCACACGCTGCTGCTCGACGAACCCACGGCAGGCATGAACCGCGCCGAAGCCGCGCGCGCCATCGACCTGATCCGCACGATGACGGCGGGCAAGACCGTGCTGCTGATCGAGCACGACATGGACGCCGTGTTCGGCCTTGCCGATCGCGTTTCGGTGCTCGCGCAGGGGCGGGTGATCGCGACCGGCACGCCCGAGGCGATCCGCGCCGACGTCGCCGTGCGCGAGGCGTATTTCGGCGCGCCAGCGGGAGCCGCCGATGCATGAGTCCGGCGCGACAAGCCCGCTCCTCGAAGTCGCCGGTCTGCGCGCGTGGTACGGCGCGAGCCAGGTGCTGCAAGGCGTCGATCTGCGCATCGGCGCGGGCGAAGTGGTCGCGCTCGCGGGGCGCAACGGCTCGGGGCGCTCGACTTTCGCGAAGGCGCTGATGTCGATGGTGGCAGCTGCCGGCGTGCGGCGCTTCGCGGGCGCCGATCTCGCGCCGCTGCGCACCTTCGAGATCGCGCGCGCGGGCCTGGGCTACGTGGCGGAGCAGCGCGACATCTTCCCGACCTTGAGCGTCGATGACAACCTGCGCCTCGGCATGACGAAGCGCCGCGCGAGCTTCACGCTTGCCGACGCGCACGCGCTTTTCCCGATCCTGCGCGAGCGCCGCGCCGCGCGCGCGGGCGTGCTCTCGGGCGGCGAGCAGCAGATGCTCGCGCTCGCCCGCGCGCTGCTGGGCGCGCCCAGGCTCCTGATCGTCGACGAACCCGCCGAAGGCCTGTCCGCGCCGATGGCCGCGCGCGTGGCGGCGTGCCTGCGCGCGCTGCGCGAGCGCGGCGTCGCGATCCTGCTGATCGAGCAGCGGCTCGCGCTTGCGCCGCAGTTGGCGGATCGCGTCGCGGTGATGGGGCATGGGCGCATCGTGTTCGACGGCACGCCGGCCGCGCTCGCGCAACGGGAAGAGATCGTGCGCGACTGGCTGGGGATCGGTTAGGCGGTTGGCTTCGTGACGCGCGCGAGCGCCGTCATCGGCCCGATGCGCGCGAGCGTGTCGAGTTGCTGCGCGTCGCGCACGAACAGCGACCCCGCGAAACCGAGCGCGTTGAGCGAGATCCCTTCGACGCGCTCCGCCGCGCGCGGCACCACCAGCATCCAGCGGCGCGTGACGAGCAGGTTGTAGGGCGCGCTCTGATGCGCGAGACCGTCCACGTCGATTGCGTCGATGCCTGTCGCGTGCAGCAGTGCGCGACAGGTTTTCAGAGCGGTGCGTGCCGCATCGCCCGCCATCAGATCGAGCCGCGCGAACGCGTGCGCGAATGGCAGGCCGGTGATACGCGCGCCGCTGTCCGTGACGGTCAGCGAAGCAAACAGCGCTTCGAGCGGCGCAGGCAACCCCGATTCATCGAGCGGCAAGGGCACGGCCTGAAGATGCTTGTGCGGCTGGCTCGCACCGGCTTCCTCGCCGCCGTTGTAGAAGCCCAGCGCATCGCCGCCGCGCAGCGCCACGAGCAAGGCTTCGAAATCGTCCTGATCGAGCAGCGCGGTCTGCGGCACGAAGCGGCGCGTGACGATCAGCAGATGATCGTCGATCACGTTGTACTTGTTGAGCAGCGCCACATGCGTCGGCGACAGATCGCCCACGCAAAGATCGGGTTCATACGGCAGGAACGGATTGCGGCGCGTAATGGCGCCGCCGCTCGCGGTCGAGGCGTCGGTGCGGCGCGCGGCCTCCTTGCGCGCGAGGCTCGATACCTGGCGCACCGCGAAACGCACGCCGTCCTGTTCCAGATGCACGAGCGCGGTTTCGATGGGCTGCAACGCGCCGCACGCCAGCGCGCGTTGCGTGCGCGCGCGCAACGCGGGCCAGAGCGTTTGCTCGGTGAGCCAGGCCATCGGCATCACGCCTTAAATACCGGCCTTGTAGCCGGCTTTGTACCCGATGGCGCGCAGCAGATCCTGGCGCCAGCGCACGTCGTCTTCGGCCTCGACGCCAAGCGGCGGCAACCCGTCCACCACGCCGACAATGCCGCGTCCCTGGTCCGTTTGCGCGATCAGCACCTGGGTCGGATTGGCCGTTGCGCAGAAGATGCGGCACACCTCGGGCACGGCCTTCACGGCATTCAGCACGTTGACCGGAAAAAAGCCGTCGCCGAGGAACACGATGAAGCTATGGCCCGCCGCGATGCGCATTGCGTTGTCGGTGGCCATCTCGACGAGCGCGTCCTGGGTGCCCGAGCGCCGCACGAGCCGCTTGCCCGACGCCTCGCAGAACGCCAGACCGAAGGCGAGGCCCGGCACGGCGCCGAACAGCGCCTCGTGCAGATCCTCGACCGTTTTGATGAAGTGCGACTGGCCGAGAATGAAGTTGGTGTTCTCGGGCTTGACGATGTCTACCGTGGACAGTTGCATGGCGAACCTCCCGTGGGCGCGGACTCTGGCTTCGAAGGCATGGTTCAAGACTAGTACGAAGCGATGAGGCGTCCAAGGCAGTCCGATGCAATCGGCGCGCCATGGAAAAACGGCCGGCGCCCCGAAGGGCAGCCGGCCGGTCCTGCAAGGCGTGCGTCGTGCGTGGGACGCGTCAGGCGGTCTTCTTCGCCCGTTTGCCCTCGATATCGGGCAGCAGCACCGTGAGGATGCCGATCAGCGGCAGGAACGAGCAGACCTTGTAGACGAAGCCGATGCTGGTGGCATCCGCGAGCTGGCCGAGCACGGCCGCGCCGATACCGCCCAGGCCGAACGCGAAGCCAAAGAACAGGCCCGCGACCATGCCCACCTTGCCCGGGATCAGCTCCTGCGCATACACCAGGATCGCCGAGAACGCCGAGGCCAGCACCACGCCGATGATGACGGTCAGCACGCTGGTCCAGAACAGGTTCGCGTAGGGCAGCAGCAGCGTGAAAGGCGCCACGCCCAGGATCGAACCCCAGATCACATATTTACGGCCGATGCGGTCGCCAACCGGCCCGCCGATGATCGTGCCCGCCGCGACGGCGGCAAGGAACACGAACAGATGCACCTGCGCGGCCTGCACGGGCAGATGGAAGCGGTCGATCAGATAGAACGTGAAGTAGCTGTTGATGCTCGCGAGATAGAAGTACTTCGAGAACACCAGCAGCACGAGAATGCTGATGGCCATCGCCACGCGGCCGCGCGAGAGTGCGACATGCGGCACATCGGCGCGCTTTTTCTTGAGGTTCGGATGCGCCTTGTACCAGCGGCCGATCTGCGTGAGCACGACGATGGCGACCAGCGCCGCTGCCGAAAACCACGCGATGCTGCGCTGGCCGTGCGGAATGATGATCGCGGCGGCGAGCAGCGGCCCGAGCGACGAACCCGCGTTGCCGCCCACCTGGAAGAGCGATTGCGCCAGACCGTGCTTGCCGCCCGACGCCATGCGCGCCACGCGCGAGGACTCCGGATGGAACACCGACGAGCCGCAACCGACCAGCGCGGCGGCCACCAGCAGCACGCCGAAGCTGGGCGCCACCGACATCAGCAGCAGACCGCAGAGCGTAAAGCCCATGCCGACGGGCAGCGAATACGGCATCGGCTTCTTGTCGGTGTAGATGCCCACCAGCGGCTGCAGCATCGACGCCGTGATCTGGTAAGTGAGCGTGATGAGACCGATCTGCGTGAACGACAGCGCGAAGTTGTCCTTGAGCATCGGATAGATGGCCAGGATCAGCGACTGGATCATGTCGTTGAGCAGATGCGAAAAACTGATTGCGCCGAGCACGGAATACACGGTGCGCTGCACACCGGAGGCGGCAGGCGTCGCGCTTTGGGTGCTTTGAGCGGGCGCGGGAGCGGCGCCGGACGCGGCGCGCTTGTCGAGACTGGTTTGCATGGTGTCGATAAGCAAAAGAAGCAGAAGAGCCTCACGCGGGCGCCGCGTCGCGCAACAGCAGGCGGACAGGGCGATGGCGTGACGTTGTCAGGTATAGGAGTTATGAAGCGCAGTGTAATGTGTCTTGCTTGAACCGTCCTGACAATATTTGTCGAGAATCGGACATCGGATGATGGCCTGATCGCCGCCGGTTCCCGCGACGCCTTGCCGCAGCGTCCTGTCGAGGGATGTCTCGAAATCGCCGCGCTTTTTTGATCGCGGATTTTGGCCGGTTATAACCCGGGCCATGCGTGTGCGCGGCAAGCGCCGAATACACGCCAAAGCTACGGGGCCGAAACACGCGCAGCGGGCGCGCAACTAAAGATTGCGCAGCGCCGTGCCGTTGACCGGAGTTGAGGCGCTACGCAGTGAGCATCGAAAATCATCCAGTCGATGCGGGCGTGGCGCCGCACAACAATCAGCGCTTTGCAGGAAACCAGACACGCGCCAAAAGCGCCGACTCTGGTCGTCAGCTTTGCATGGAGACCGACGGACGATGAGAGCAATCAAAGAGGCCAGCCTGCACGCGAGTTTTGTGCCGGAAGTGGACAGTGGGGCAGGCGTGGCGCCCGGTGGCGCGTCAAGGGGAAAGAAGCGCGGCAAATCGCGCGATAGCAGCAAGCTGTCGAAATTGTCGGTTAAGGCGATGCTGCGCGCCGCCTTCGCGGTGGTGCTGATCGGCACGCTCGCGATCGGCGCGTTTTCGCTGGCGCAGATCAGCCGGCTCAACGACTCCACCCAGTCGATCTACGAGCAAGGCCACGTCGCGAGCCGCGCCGCCGAGGAAGCGCGCGGCCACGTGCTGCGGGCGAGCCGCGCGCAGAAGATGCTGCTCACGGCCACGACGGCCAAAGAGCGCGACGAACTCGGCGACGGCATCGAAAAAGATCTCGCCGCGCTCGGCACGGAGATTCAGGCACTCGGCCAGTACGCCGGACAATCGGGTGCCGATGCCATCGCGCAACAAAAGCAGTTCGCCGCGGCGGCGCAAACCTGGAGCGGCCATCTGCGCGACTTCGTCACGCTCGTGAAGGCGCAGCCGCTCGATCTGTCGCAGATGAGCTGGCAGGTCGGCACCCAGGACGTGTCGCTGCTCGTCGAGACCGGCAAGCTCGAAACCCTCGTCGATCAGATCGTCGAGCAGCGCGGCGCGGCAGCCAAGGCGACCATCGTGGCGTCGGCCTTCATCTTCAAGTCTTCGTTCGTGATGATCGCCGTGGCGACGCTGGCGCTGCTCGTGCTCGCCTTTGTCGTGAGCGAGTGGGTGGTGCGGCGTCTTGCGCACCAGCTTGGCGGCGAGCCTGCGCACGCCAAGGCCATTGCCGCGCGCATCGCCTCGGGCGACCTCGCGCAGCCGGTGACGGTGCATGCGCGCGACGCCTCCAGCATGCTCGGCGCGCTGCGCGACATGCAGAACGGCCTCTCGACCACGGTCGCCGAAATCGCCGCGAGCGCCGAAGCCATCGCCAGCGCATCGAGCGAAATCTCGACCGGCAATCTCGACCTCTCGCACCGCACCGAAGAGCAGGCCGTCGCGCTCGAACGCACGGCGAGCAGCATGGAGCAATTGACGTCGACGGTGCGCCTGAACGCGGAAAACGCGCAGCAGGCGAGCACGCTGGCGGGCAACGCCTCGCAGATCGCCGAGAAGGGCGGCGCCGTGGTGGGCCGCGTGGTCACGACGATGAACCAGATCAACGAGAGCGCGAAGAGCATCGCCGATATCATCGGCGTGATCGAGGGCATCGCGTTCCAGACCAATATTCTCGCGCTCAATGCGGCCGTCGAAGCGGCGCGCGCGGGCGAGGAGGGGCGCGGTTTCTCGGTGGTCGCGGCGGAAGTGCGCAATCTCGCCCAGCGCAGCGCCGCGGCGGCCAAGGAAATCAAGGCGCTGATCACCGCTTCGGTCGAGCGCGTGGAAAACGGCTCGACGCTTGCGACCGACGCGGGTCACACGATGGAAGAAGTGGTGAAAGCCGTGAGGCGCGTGAACGACATCATCGGCGAGATTTCGGCGGCGTCGAGCGAGCAGCGCGCGGGCATCGAAGAAATCGGCCGCGCCGTCTCGCAGATGGATTCGGGCACGCAGCAGAACGCCGCGCTCGTGGAAGAAGCGACGGCGGCGGCGCAGTCGCTCGACGATCAGGCGAAAGTGCTCAAGCGGCTGGTGGGGAAGTTCCAGTTGGCTTGAGACGGTGCACGGTATCAAGGGCGCAATTTGCGCTCACTTGACCCTGCCGCCTCAAAAGCAGTACCATCCGGATTCAAGACTACGTACGAGCGGGTGTGAAAAACGTAGCGCCGCCCGGGAAACCGGGTCCCACCCTGGAGTAGGAATTCTGCTGAAAAGCAGATAGAGAACCCCGCAAACGACGGCCACCGAAAGGTGGCCGTTGGTCTTTCTGCGTTCTTATCCGCCAATCTTCTTGCCTTGGTACGCAGTGCGTAAGAGCGTATTGAATTTCACTTTTCCCGCGACCGCTTGCCGTTTGGTCAAACCGCCGTCCAGCAGATAGGCCGACTGGATACGCACGAACATGCGGCGCTTGCGCTGTCTGTCTTTCCCTGTTTCGAAGAAAACAGCGTATTGAGAGACCGTCCCGTCTGCATTTACCGTATCGAGCGTCACGAAGTTCGGCTGCCTCCGATCAGCGATGGTTATCCGGCGCGTATGAAGGCTCGTTGCAATAGCGCGAAGAAACTGACGCGACAATGCGTAGCGCTGTGCGTCCAGAACGCGCTGCTCCCGGCCATCGTCATAGATTTCGTGGCGCGGTATCTCGGATCGCGCGCGCGTATCCCGCCGGAAGCTGTGGGTAAAGCAATGGCAGGAAAACACGACCACGACCGTGAGAACCGTGCCGAGTCCCGGGTCGATTCTGAACGCAAAGGGATCGAGATGGCTCAAGTCCCATTGCTCGCCGTGCCAGGTGACGGGATCGAAGCGCCGCGCAGAATCCGATAGAGACTCTTCAATTGCTATTGCGAGCTGCGACATTTCGGGGAAAGGATTGCAGAGTGGGCTCACGGATTCTAGAGTGGCCTCGCCGTGCGAATCACAGACCGATTTGACCTCGCTCGTATTTCTCGAAAATATTCTTCAGGTCTTGAGTCATAAAAAAACGCCGCCGGTGTGCGCTACACCAGGCGGCGTTTTGCATTTCAAACCCTTCCCACAAGCCTTATTTCGAATCCCGCTCGATGATCCACTCGTGCGCGGGATCGTTATGAAAATGCCATTCGCGCGTGGGACCGGCCATCACGTTCAGATAGTACGAGTCATAGCCATACGGCACGACGACCGGGTGATAACCACGCGGCACCATCACCACGTCGTGATCCTCGACCGCCATGGTTTCGTCGAGGTCGCGCGCATCGGTATACACACGCTGAAACGCGAAACCCTGCTGCGGATTGAGCCGATGGTAGTACGTCTCTTCCAGCGCGCTTTCCTGCGGCAGACGATCGGCGTCGTGCTTGTGCGGCGGATAGCTCGACGAGTGGCCCGAGGGCGTGCGAACTTCCACCACGAGCAGCGATTCGGCGGCCTCGGTTTGCGGAAGAATATCGCAGACGTAGCGCGTATTCGCGCCCTTGCCGCGCGTGGAGCGCTTCATCTGCGCGGGCTCGATCAGCCGCACCGGCAGCGTGCCTTGTGCCGGCGCGCTCGCCACGCCCACTTCCGCTTCGCGCGTGGCGCGCACGGTCGCTTTGACGCCGGGCGGCACATAGAGCGCCGTGGGCGCGGCGTCCTCGAACACGCTGTCGCGCGAACCCAGCCCCGAATAGCGCTGACCATCGACTTCGATATCCACCGCGCCCGCAAGCACGACGATGCAGCTTTCGCGTTGCGTTTCGTAGATGTGGACGACTTCTTCGGTGCCCAGGCGGTACGCCGCGAAGCCGACATAGCGCCAGCCCGCCGTGGCGGGTGTGACGCGCGCGATCGTCTGGCCTTCGCGCGTGGCCTTGACCAGCAGACTCATGCCGCCTCCTTTGTTTCGGTATCCGGATCATCGACCAGCGTGCGCAGTGTGCGATAACCCTTTTGCGCATATTCGTACGACGGCGCGATCACCGGGTCCTGCTCGGCTTCGACCACCAGCCAGCCGCGGTAGCCGTGCCGCTTGAGCCGCGCGATGACGGCGGGAAAATCGACCGCGCCATCGCCCGGCACCGAGAACGCGCCCGCGAGCACCGCATCGAGAAAGCTCCAGTTGCGATTGCGCGCCAGCTTCACGACGGCGGGGCGCACGTCCTTGCAGTGGACGTGGCAGACGCGCGCGATGTGCTTGTCGAGTTCCTTCACCGGGTCGCCGCCCGCGAAGGTGATATGGCCCGCGTCGAACAGCAGGCCCACGGCGTCGCTCGTGCGCGCCATCAGCTTGTCGACGTCGGCGGGCGTTTCGACATACGCGCCCATGTGATGATGATAGGCCAGCCGCACGCCGCGCGAGAGCGTGTGCTGCGCGAATGCGTCGACGCGCGCGGCGTACTCGTCCCACTGCTGCTCGCTGAAAAAGCGCGGCCGCTGATAGAGCGGGCGCGGCGCGCCCTGGATCGAATCGGCGACTTCGCCATAGACCATCACGGTCGCGCCGTTTTGCGCGAGCAGGTCGAGGTGTGGGTCCACGGCGGCGATTTCTTCCTCCACGCTGCGTCTGGCCAGCATGCCCGAATACCAGCCCGACACCAGCGAGAGATCGTATTGCGCAAGCAGCGCCTTGAGCGCCTGCGGCTCGCGCGGAAACTTGTTGCCAAGCTCGAAGCCTTCGTAGCCGATCTCGCGCCCTTCGGTTAGCGCCGTGGAAAGCGGCGTTTCGCCGCCGAGCGAGGGCAAATCGTCGTTCATCCACGACAGCGGATTGATGCCGATGCGTACTTCGAATGCGCTCATGTGCGTGCCTCGATCTGGGGATCGTGAATCTCGTCATGCGTTGGAAGGGGTGTCGTCTTCGGCGTCATCGGCGCTGTGCGGCGAAGGTTTCATTGTGGCCTGCGTCACGCGGCCGCCGCGCTCGGCGAGTTTGCCGTCATAACGCTCGCGTGCGTCGCGCACCGCTGCGCGCGGCGACACTTCGGGCACCGCGACCTCCCACCACCAGCCGCCGTCCTCGGTCGTGCGGGCCGGGTCGGTGTCGATGCTGATGAGGTAGGTGCGCGAGGCCGCGCGTGCGCGTTGCAGCGCCGCTTCGAGTTCCGCGACGTTGGCGACGTGCTCGGCCTGCGCGCCCAGCGAGCGCGCATGGGAGGCGAAGTCGATGCGCGGCGCGCCCAACGGCCCTTGCGCGCAATCCTCGAACAGGTTGTTGAAGGGCGCGCCGCCGACGGCCTGTTGCAGCCGGTTGATGCAGCCGTAGCCGCGATTGTCGAGCACGACGATGATGAGCTTCGCGCCGAGCATCACCGAGGTGGCGATCTCGCTGTTCATCATCAGATAGCTGCCGTCACCGACCATCACGATGACTTCGCGATCGGGCCGCGCGAGTTTGGCGCCGAGTCCCCCCGCGATCTCGTAGCCCATGCACGAGTAGCCGTATTCGACGTGATACGCGCCGGGCTGGCCCGCGCGCCAGAGCTTGTGCAGTTCGGCGGGCAGCGTGCCTGCCGCGCACACGACGATATCTTCGGTGTACGAACGGCTTGACGAGCGCTGCACGGCGCCGATCACATCGGCGTCATAAGGCAGGCAGTTGCGGTCCTGTGCCGCGTGCGTGAGCCGCTCCACGCTCGTGCGCCAGTCGTTGGCGAGTTGCAGTGCGTTCGCGCTCCAGTCGGCCTCCGCGCGCCAGTTGACGAGCGCTTCGTCGAGCGCCGCGAGCGCGAGCTTCGCGTCGGCCTGCACGGCGACGCTGTTGAGCTTGAGCGTGTCGAAGCCGTTGGCGTTGACGCTGACCACGCGCGCATTGGCGAACAGCGAGTTCGAGCCGGTCGTGAAGTCCTGCAGGCGCGTGCCCACGGCGAGCACGCAGTCGGCGTCGCTGGCGAGCGCGTTGGCGGCGGGCGAACCCGTCACGCCGATCGCACCCGCATTGAGCGGATCGTCCCACGCCAGCGCTCCCTTGCCGGCCTGCGTCTCCACCACGGGAGTGCCGTGCGCGGCAGCGAAGGCCTGCAATTGCGGCGCGGCGCGCGAATAAAGCACACCGCCGCCCGCGACGATCAGCGGGCGCTTTGCGCGAAGCAACTGCGTGACGGCGGCGTCGATTTCGGTTTGCACCGGCGCGGGCGCGTGGAAGGTGACGAGGCGCGGCGTGAAGAAGCTCGCCGGATAGTCCCAGGCTGTCGCCTGCACGTCCTGCGGCAGTGCGAGCGTGACGGGGCCGCACAGCGCCGCGTCGGTGAGCACGCGCAGCGCGCGCGGCAGCGCGGAAAGCAGTTGCGCCGGATGCACGATGCGGTCGAAATAGCGCGAAACAGGCTTGAGCGCGTCGTTGGCCGATAGTCCGCCATCCTGAAGATCTTCGATCTGCTGGAGTACCGGATCGGGCTCGCGCGAGACAAAGATATCGCCGGGCAGCAGCAGCACCGGCAGGCGGTTGACGTGCGCAAGCGCGGCGGCGGTGACGAGATTGGTCGCGCCGGGGCCGATCGACGTCGTGACCGCCATCATGCGGCGGCGGAAATGCGCCTTTGCGTAGGCGATCGCGCTATGCGCCATGGCCTGCTCGTTGTGCGCGCGCAGCGTCGGCAATTCATGGCGATACTGATAGAGCGCCTCGCCGAGGCCCGCCACGTTGCCGTGCCCGAAGATCGCGAACACGCCGCCGAACAGCGGCTCGGTGCGCCCGGAACCGTCCTCGCAGGCCACGCGCTGGGCCGCGAGATAGCGCACCAGCGCCTGCGCGGCGGTGAGGCGCACGGTGGCGCCAGGCGCCTGCGCCACCGGTTGCGCCTGCTGGGCCTGCTCCTGGGCGACGCTGGCGATGGGAGCGATGCGTTGGTTCATGCCGCTTTCTCCTCATGCGCGATGGGCGAGCGCGGGTTTGACTGGCTCGACGGGCTCGATCGGCCTTGCGCATCGCCGCGCGCCGCGCGCCACGCCGCGATCAGCGTTTCGAAGGCGTGCCGCACGCGGGCGATCACTTCCTTGTCGTCGATTTCGCCCTTGAGCCAGGCGCTGCTCGGCTCGTAGAAGATCGTGCGGCCGACGGTGAAGCCACGGCAGCTATCGGATGCCGCCGCCGCCGCGAAGCCGCCCACGAGCTGATCCATCGGCGCCGAAAGCCCCAGCAGCACCACGCCGCGGCAATGCGGATCGCGCTCGGCGATCAGCGCGTCGATCTCGCGCCACTGCGCCGCGTCGACCGGTTCGAGTTTCCACCACTCGGGATAGAGGCCGATGTTGTAGAGCCGCTTGAGCGCGCGATAGATGACGTCGGGCGCGTTCGGCTTGCCGTTGAGCTTCGGTGGAATCACTTCGAGCAGCAGTTCATGGCCGCTTGCCTGCGTCGCGTCGTAGAGCGCGCGCAATTGCGCTTCCTGTTCGAGGCGCTGCTCGATCGGCTCGTCGGGATGGAACTGCACGAGGCACTTGACCGTGTGGCTGATGGGCCACGCGGCGAGTGTCGTGCCGATCGAGTGGCCATGATCGAACACCAGCGGCACCGAACCCGGCAGTTCGACCGGACGGCCGATCCACCAGTCACGCCCGGTCGCCGCATTGAGCGCGTCCTGGCCGTAACGATCGTCGATCAGTACGCCGATCCTGCCTTGCAGGCCGAGCGCGCTTTCCGTTTGCGCCACGGCTTCGACGAACAGATTCTTGAGGTACGAGATGCGCGTTTCGCTTGCGCCCGTCTGCTGTGCGAGATCGAAGAACTGATTGCGATGGTCGAACGCGAAGCCGAGCACTTCGTCGTACTGCTTGCGCGCGGGCGTCACGCGATGCAGACGCGCGAGCGTCGCGTCGCGGTCGGGGCGGCGCATGCGCACGGGGTCGGCCTGGGCTTCGCGCAGGAAATAGTCGAGTTCCGCGGGCGTGGGCATGGCGGGCGCGCAGCCGTGGCGCGAAACCACCAGCGCGCCGCAGGCGTTGGCCGTGCGCGCGCAGTCTTCGAGCGGCGCATCGCGCAGCCAGCCCGAAAGGAAGCCCGAAGCGAACGCATCGCCCGCGCCCAGCACGTTGAGCACTTCGACTTCCACGCCGCGCTGCATCGGCAGAGCGTCGAGCGAGGCGGGCACCGCGCCTTCGATGATCTGGCAGCCGAGCGGCCCGCGCTTGACCAGCAGCGTCGCGGACGTGACTTCGCGCACGCGCTTGAGCGCCGCGATCAGATCGTCGTGGCCGCCCGCGATGCGGAACTCTTCCTCGGTGCCGATCACCAGGTCGAACTGCGGCAGGATGCGCTGCAGATGCTCGCTCACGCCTGCGCTGGCGACAAAGCGCGTCTCGCCATCGGCCTTGCCCGTGAGGCCCCAGAGCACCGGGCGATAATCGATGTCGAGCACGGTGCGCACGTCATGGCGGCGCGCGTAGTCGAGCGCCTGCAGACTCGTGCGATTGACCTGTTCGGTGGAGAAGTGCGTGCCGGTAATGAGCAGCGCCTTCGACGAGGCGATGAACGCTTCGTCGAAATCGGCGGGATCGACGGCCATGTCGGCGCAGTTCTCGCGATAGAAAATCAGCGGGAACGTATCGCGATCCTTGATGCCGAGCAGCACGAGCGCGGTGAGGCGCTCCGGATCGATGCGCACATGACTCGTATCGCAACCTTCCTTGTCGAGCGTTTCGGTGAGAAAGCGGCCCATGTGGTCGTCGCCGACGCGCGTGAGCATGGCCGATTTCAGGCCGAGGCGCGCGCAGCCGAACGCAATGTTCGCCGACGAGCCGCCCAGATATTTGGCGAACGTGGACACGTCTTCGAGGCGCGCGCCCACTTGCTGCGCGTAGAGATCGACGCCGAGGCGGCCGAGGCACACGATGTCGCGGCTGCGCCCAGACGCAAAACGCGAGGTGCGCGAGTTGGGCGTGCCTGCGGTGTTTTCATGACTGGTCATGAGCATTCCTGATGAATTCTGTATCGGATCGCGGAACGGGTGTGCGGTTTCAGATCGTGGCGCCGTCGAGTTCGGCGATCATCTTCTGCATTTCCGCGCCGCCGGCCATCATGTCGAGGACCTCGTTCTTGGTGATCGTGTCCTTCGTATAGGTGCCGAGCGAGCGGCCGCGATTGAGCAGCGTGAACGAATCGCCGATCGGGTAGGCGTGGTGGACGTTGTGGGTGATGAAGATCACCGAAATGCCCTTGGCGCGCGCCGCGTGGATCAGCTTGAGCACATTGAAGCTCTGCTTCACGCCCAGCGCGGCGGTGGGCTCGTCCAGAATCAGCACGCGCGCGCCGAAGTGGATGGCGCGTGCGATCGCGAGACACTGGCGCTCGCCGCCCGACATCGTGCCGATCGCCTGATGCGGATCGCGCACATGGATGCCCATTTCGGCGAGACGGTCCTTCGCGATCGTTGCGCTCGCATCGAGATCCATCACGTTGATGAAACCGAACAGCTTCTTCTGCGGCTCGCGGCCCATGAAGAAGTTGCGCGCGACCGACAGGAGCGGCACCAGCGCGAGATCCTGATAGACGGTCGCGATGCCGAGATCGAGCGCGTCCTTGGGCGATTCGAAGCGCACCGGCTTGCCGTCGACGAAGTACTGGCCCGTCGTGGGCGCGTGCACGCCCGCGAGCGTCTTGATGAGCGTGGACTTGCCCGCGCCGTTGTCGCCCAGCAGGCAGTGCACCTCGCCGCGCTTCAGGCGCAGCGTGACGCCGTTGAGCGCGATGACCTTGCCGAAGTGCTTGCTGACGTTGTCGAGCGCGAGAATGTAATCGGCGTTCGGGTCAGTCTGAATGGTGTCCGACATGTTGGCCTCCGTCTTACGATTGCGCGACGCGGCGGCGCACATAGTGGTTGAAGAGCACGGCGACGAGCAGCATCCCGCCGAGGAACACGCGGAACCAGTCCGAATCGATGTTCGTATAGGTGATGCCGATCTGCACGACACCGAAGATGAGCGCGCCGAACGCCGCGCCGATCACCGACCCATAACCGCCCGTGAGCAGCGAGCCGCCGATCACCGCGGCGATGATGGCTTCGAATTCCTTCTGCAAGCCGCGATCCGCAGCGGCCGAGCCGATGTCGCAAACCTGCAGCACCGCGAACAGGCACGAGCAGAACGCGGTCAACATGAAGAGCGAAATCTTGACGCGCTTGACGGGCACGCCTACGTTTTTCGCGGCGTTCGAATCGCCGCCCACGGCGAAGATCCAGTTGCCGTAGCGGGTGCGGGCAAGCGTGAAGGCGCCGATGATGACGAGCGCGATCCACCACAAGATCACCTTCGGGATGCCCGGCACGAGCGGCTGGCCGTTGTCGAGCATCTTGCCGATGCCGAGGTGCGCGAGTCCCACGAACAGGCCCTTGAACGCGGTACCGTGAAAGAGCAGGTTGGTCAGGAAGTCGGTCTTCGCGACGTCGCCCACGCCCGAGACGATGGTGCGATCCGCGAACATGATCGAGAGCGCGAGCGTGAGGCCGCGCAGGATGAACAGGAACGCGAGCGTGACGATGAACGAGGGCAGGCGCGTGCGCATCACGAGGTAGCCGTTGAGCGCGCCCAGCGCCGTGCAGCCCACGAACGCGAACAGGATCGACAGCGCGATCGGCCAGTGGAAATACATCGTGGGAATGGCGACCATCATGCCCGCGAAGCCGATCATCGAGCCGATGGAGAGATCGAACTCGCCGGCGATCATCAACAGACACGCGCCGACGGCAAGGATGCCTAAATAAGCGGCGACCTGCGACCAGTTCATCACGCCGTCGAGGTCGAACATGCCGGAGCCGCCGGCGCCAATCGCGAACACGGCGAACACGAGTACGGTTCCCGAAATCGCGGCGAATTCGGGCCGGCCGAGCAGATGGCCGAACCACGATTCATGGCCCACGCGCTCGTCGCCCGGGGCCGCGGCGCCCGGAGGCTGCGCTGCGCCGCTTTCGTCTGCGTGTGAGGGATAGTGTTTGCCGGCTACACCCATGATGTCTCCTTGTGGATCGCACCTGGCGCGGCAACGCGCGGTGCGCTTCCCATGCAAAGCTGAGTCGCGAGGCCAGTTGCCATGGCGGCGGGACTGGCCCGGTGAATTGACGCGCGGCGGGGCAGGCGTAAGGCGAGGCAGGTTCGCGTGATGCGTGCCGCCGGCGCGCGTGGCTGAAGATAAAAGCGAAAAAACCAAAAAACCGGTGCGGATGAACGCGTGGATCAGCGGTACTGACCCGCGTACTTCACGACCTTATCCAGATTCTCCTTGGTGATGAAGCCCGGACCCGAGCGGATGTTCTTTGGGCCATAGGACGGTTGCAGGCCATAGGTATCGAGTCGCTGCTTGAACTTCGGATTCGCTTCGAGGATCTGGCGGATCTTCGCGGGATCGGTGGTGTGGTCCTTCTTCACGATCGCCAGCACGGCCACCGGAATGTAGCCCTGCAGGTAGGGCTGCTGATCGATGGCGAACTGGATCGTGCCCGCGCGGATCGCCTGGGCGATTTCATCCGAGAAGTCGAAGGTGCAGAAGTAGATCTTGTTCGCGAGACCCATCTGCTGGACCGCCTTGAGCGTGGCCGCCGCCGGGACCGGGCCGAGCGTGAGGATCGCGCCCGTGTTCGGGTGGTTGCGCAGATAGGCGCTCACTTTCGACTGGATTTCCGTCGGGTCCTGGCCCGAGTCGATCGTCGAGGTCTTGTAGTCCACGCCGATCGCATCCGCAAAGCCACGGCAACGATCGAACGACACCGTGTTGGTGGCGATGTGATTCACGCACAGGAACGATTTCACGCCCGCGGCCTTGGCCTTTTCGCCGGCGGCGTGGCCCGCCACGTATTCGGGCTGGCCCACGTGCATGATCGCGCCCAATTGCTGGCTTTGCTCCTCGGTGCCGGAATTGATCGTCACGAGCGGGATCTTCTTGGCCGTGACCTTGGAGATGGAACTCTTGAGCACGTCGAAGTCGGCGATGGTGGTGATGACGCCGTCGTAGTTGCGCGCGGCGGCCTGTTCGATCAGACGCGCCATGTCGGCGATGTCGCCGTTGGGCGGATTGCGGTAGTCGGTTTCGACGTTGAAGTCTTCGTCGGCCTGCTTGATGGCGTTCTTGATCACGTTCCACCACGAGTCCGAATCGGGCGCGTGGCTGATGAGGACGAAGTGCGCGTCGGCGGCCTGCGCCGTTTGTGCGGCCATGACGCTCAAGCCGGTCAAACCCGCTGCCAGCGTGAACGCCGCAGCCAGCCTTCGGAGCATGGTTTTGCTCTTGCGTTGCTTCATTGTCTCCACCTTTCTCGGTCTGTCGTTCGTTTTTGGGGTGAGCCCCGCGAGCGAATTCTGCGGCGCTCATCGACAAGATTAGGCGATCGACCGAACGCTTGCAACAGAAATTTCATTGCAAATAAAAATGGAAAATCTGTTCCATTCAACCCGCGCGCTGCCTATAATCGGCTCCGTTGGCCATGCCTCCGGAAGTTCACTCAGGCCCGCCCAGCAAGGGTTTGCGGCAGTGCGGCAAATGGCGGAAGAAAATGTGGGCAAAGCGTCGGCAAAAGAGTAGGCAAAGGC
This sequence comes from Paraburkholderia eburnea, assembly GCF_002917095.1. GTDB lineage: Bacteria > Pseudomonadota > Gammaproteobacteria > Burkholderiales > Burkholderiaceae > Paraburkholderia > Paraburkholderia eburnea. The sequence goes on along the minus strand of NZ_PQGA01000026.1, from coordinate 34,169 downwards.
AGGGAAAACGATCATGGCGGATGAAACCAGCGACGCGGTAGCAGGCGTGGACGAATTGATGCAGCGCATCGCGCACGAGTACGAAGCGCTGCCGCGCCAGCTCAAAAGCATTGCAACGTATGTCGAGCAGAACCGCGCGAGCGTGATGATGGATCGCACCAGCGACATCGCCGCGAGCTGCGGCGTGCACCCGTCGGCGGTGGTGCGCTTTGCGCAGCGCTTCGGCTTTTCGGGCTTTTCGGATCTGCAGGCGGTGTTCCGCCAGGCGTATGCGGGGCAGGGCGTGTCGGCCACGAGCTACCAGCAGCGCATTCGTCAGTTGATCGACGCGAAGGAAGGCGAAGCCAGTCCGGAGCTGGGTGGCACGGTCGCGCGAGAATTCATCGGCGCCTGCCGCAGCGGGCTGGACGAACTGGAAGCGGGGCTCGACGACGCGCAGTTCGACGCCGCCGTGCAGATGCTCGAACACGCGGACAATATCTATGTGATCGGCGTGCGCCGCTCGTTTCCGGTGGCGAGCTACATCGTGTATGCGCTGCAACATACGCGCAAGCGCGTGCATCTGGTTTCGGGCCTGGGCGGCATGTATCACGAGCAGATCCGCAGCGTGAGGAAGGGCGACGTGGTGGTTGCCATCAGCTTCGCGCCCTATGGCAAGGAGACGCAGTACTGCCTGCGCGCGGCGCAGCAGCATCAGGCGAAGACGCTCGTCATTACCGACAGCCAGCTTTCGCCACTCGCGCGTCACGCCGATGCGCAACTCTATGTGAAGGAGGGGAGCGCGTTTGCGTTCCGCTCGCTGACCAGCACGTTCTGTCTGTGCCAGGCGCTGTTCGTGGCGCTCGCGTACCGGCTCGAACTCAACGTAGAAGAATCGACCGATCCTGGAGGATACGATGACTGATGGAAAGACGCTGAACGTCGCGGTTTTCGGCGCGGGCCGCATTGGCCGCATTCACGCGGCGAATCTCGCGCGCCAGCACGGTGTGCGTCTGAAGTACGTGATCGACGTGAACCACGAGGCCGCCGCCGCGCTCGCCGCGCAGCACGGCGCGCAGGTGAGCGATGTGGATAGCGCATTCGGCGATGCGGATATTGATGCCACCGTGATCTGCTCCTCGACCGATACGCACTCCGAACTGATTCTGAAGTCGGCGGCGGCGGGCAAGCATATCTTCTGCGAGAAGCCCGTCGATCTCGCCATTGGCCGCGCGCGCGAGTGCGCCGAGGCCGTCGCGCGCGCGGGCGTGGTCGCGATGATCGGCTTTCAGCGCCGCTACGATCCCACCTTCGCGGCGCTCAAGGCGCGTCTGGATGCAGGCGAAATCGGCACGCCGGAGATGCTGATCGTGACGAGCCGCGATCCGGGCGCGCCGCCCGTCGAGTACATCAAGCACTCGGGCGGCATCTTCAAGGACATGCTGATCCACGACTTCGACATCTTCCGCTGGATTCTCGACGACGAAGCCGAGAGCGTACACGCCACGGGCAGTTGCCTGTCCGATCCGGCGATTGCCGAGGCGGGCGATATCGACTCGACGGCGGTGACGATCCGCACGAAGCGCGGGCGTCTTTGCCAGATCAACACGGCGCGGCGCGCGGCGTATGGCTATGACCAGCGTTTCGAGATCCTCGGCAGCGAAGGCATGCTGCAGGCCGGCAATATGAAGCCGACCGAAGTGGTGGCGTGGTCGAAGACCTCGGTGGCGCAGGATGTGCCGGAAGCGTTTTTCCTTGAGCGCTATCGCGCGGCTTATGCACGCGAAATGGCCCATTTCCACGAAGCGGTGACGCAGGGCGTGCCGGTGCGCACGAGCGTCGCCGACGGCCTGAAGGCGCTCGAACTGGCCGAAGCGGCGGCGCTTTCGTGGCGCGAAGGGCGTGTGGTGGAGCTGGGCCGCATGAGTCACGGCTGAGTAACAACGGGATAGCGCGCGAAAGCGCGCTGGCGTCGCCTTTCATCCAGCGGCGCTCGATTGATGTGAAGGATTCCGAATCAAACAGGAAGGAGACGGACCATGCAATCGAATGATCGTGGCCGGCCATTGCGCGTGGGCGTGGCAGGACTCGGGCGGCTGGGGCGGCGGCACGCGCAGAATCTCGCGTATCGCGTGCCGGGCGCCACGCTGGCGGCGGCGTGCAGCCCGCTCGAAGACGATCTGACGTGGGCGCGCACGGCGCTGCCTGCAACACGTCTGTACAGCGACTACGCGCAACTGCTCGCCGATGATTCGCTCGACGCCGTGTGGCTCGTGACGCCCTCGGCGCTGCACGCGCAACAGATTGTCGAAGCGTTGCGCGCGGGTAAGCACGTGTTCTGCGAAAAGCCGCTCTCGCTCGACGTGGCCGAGTGCGAGCGCGTGGTCGAAGAGTCGCGCCGTTTCTCCGGCCAGCAGGTCACGATCGGCTTCATGCGCCGTTTCGATCCGAGCTATCACGACGCCTTCGACAAGCTGCGCGCGGGCGCGATCGGCCGGCCTTTTCTCGTGCGCTCGCAGACCTGCGATCTCAACGATCCCGATGGTTTTTTCGTGCGCTTCTCGGCCGGCTCGGGCGGCATTTTCCTCGATTGCACGGTGCACGATATCGACGTGGCGCGCTGGCTGCTGGGCAAACCGCGCGCCACGCGCGTCTATGCGGCGGGCGCGGTCGCGCTGCACGAAGGCCTGCGCGAATTCGGCGACGTCGACAACGGCGTGGCGATCTGCGAATTCGAAGGCGGCAAGCTCGCGATGTTCTACGCCTCGCGCACCATGGCGCACGGCAACGATACGTCGAGCGAGGTGATCGGCACGGCGGGCGCACTGGCCATTGGCCGCGTGCCGCGCACCAATCGCGTGGAGATTTACGACGCGCACGGCGCGCGCAGCGAGTGCACGCCGACTTTCTTCGAGCGTTTCGAGGACGCTTTCCTGATCGAGGCGCAAGCCTTCGTCGCGGCGGTGCGCGCGCGTTTGAACGGCACGGCATTGGGCGCGACGACGGACGCGGGGCAGGGCGCGACGCTGGAGGACGCGCTGGAGGCGACGCGCATCGGGGATGCGTTGCGGCGATCGCTGCAGACGGGGCAGGCGGTCACGCTTTGAGCCAGGAAAGGTTGGGCCCAGGCGTGGCGGGGCGCGGCTGCGGTAAAATCGTCGCTATCTGACGCACCGACAGACCGAACAAGATGTATTGCGCCATACAACGTGAGGAAACGTCACCGCACGTCCTGGCGCGCCACCGAAGGATCCAACCCCGATGCAGATTCAGGCTCACAAGGAAGTGGATGCGCGCGGGCTAAGCTGCCCGCTGCCCATTCTGCGCGCCAAGAAGGCGCTGGCCGACATGGAAAGCGGCCAGATTCTCAAGGTTCTCGCGACAGATCCCGGCTCGCAGCGCGATTTCGCCGCGTTTGCGAAGCAGACCGGCAACGAGATCGTCGAGAGCACGCAGCAGGACAAGACATTCGTGTTCCTGATGCGCCGCCGCTGAAGTCTCGCTCCAGCCGCGCTCCAACGAAAAAAAGCCCGCAATCGCAAGATTGCGGGCTTTTTAGTGACCGAAAGCGAAAACTCAGCCTTCCAGCACCGGATTGCGCGTGCGCAGGTATTCCTGGAAGTCGTCGGCGACCTCCGGGTGACGCAGCGCGAATTCCACGGTCGCCTTCAGATAGCCGAGCTTGCTGCCGCAGTCGAAGCGCGTGCCGTGATACTTGTACGCCAGCACCTGTTCGTCGGCGAGCAGCGACTGGATCGCGTCCGTGAGCTGAAGCTCGCCGCCCGCGCCCGGCTTGAGCGCGCGCAGATGCTCGAAAATGCGCGGCTTGAGCACGTAGCGGCCAACCACGCCGAGATTCGACGGCGCGACTTCAGGCGCCGGCTTTTCGACGATGCCCGAGAGCTTGACGATCGAATCTTCCCACTCCTTGCCGTCGACGATGCCGTACGAGCGCGTTTCCGAGGGCGGAATCTCCTCCACGCCCAGCACCGAGCTATGGTAGTGGTCGAACACCTCGACCATCTGCTTCATGACGGGCGGCGTGCCATACAGCAGGTCGTCCGCGAGGATGACGGCGAACGGGTTGTCGCCCACCAGCTTTTCCGCGCACAGGACGGCGTGACCGAGGCCGAGCGCTTCCGGCTGGCGCACGTAGAAGCAGTCCACGTTGTTCGGCTTGATGCTGCGGACCAGCTCAAGCAGCTTGGCCTTGCCGCGAGCCTCGAGTTCGGCCTCGATTTCGTAGGACTTGTCGAAATGGTCCTCGATCGCGCGCTTGCTGCGGCCCGTCACGAAAATCATCTCCGTGATGCCTGCCGCCACGGCTTCTTCCACCGCGTACTGGATCAACGGCTTGTCGACGATCGGCAGCATTTCCTTCGGGCTGGCCTTCGTTGCCGGAAGGAAGCGCGTGCCGAGGCCCGCCACCGGGAATACCGCTTTAGTAACTTTTAGCATGTCTGTTGTCCTGATCCTCAGGGTCCGGCGCCGCGCGAGCCGCCGGACCTTACCTTAGCCGATTCAGGCAGGCAGCCGCGCGAGTTGCGCGGTCAGCTTGCCCAGCGTTGCCTCGAATTCTGCCAGTCTTTTCTGCTCTTGCTCAACGACTGCAGGCGGCGCTTTTGCGACAAAGCTGTCATTACTTAGCTTTGCATTGCACTTCGTCACCTCATTCGACAATCGGGCAATCTCTTTCGAGAGGCGTTCCCGCTCGGCTGCCACGTCGATTTCGACCTTCAGCACCAGCTTGTCCGTCCCTACGATAGCAACCGGCGCGCCTGCCGAGGCCGCGTCGAGCGCTGCTTCGTCGGCGATCACCTGGACTTCCGAGAGCTTCGCGAGCGCCTTTGCATAGGGCGCGAACGACTGAAGACGCTCGGCATTGCCCGTGACCAGCAGCGGCACCTTGGTGGCCGGCGAGAGGTTCATCTCGCCGCGCAGGTTGCGGCATGCGTCGATCACGGCCTTCAAATCCGTGGCCCACTGTTCGGCGGACTCGTCGATCTTCTTTTGTTCGGCGACCGGGTACGGCTGCACCATGATCGATGCTTCGCCTTCGGCCTTGCCTGCGGGGTAAGCGTCGGTCAGCGGCGCCACCTTTTGCCACAGCGCTTCGGTGATGAACGGAATCACCGGATGCGCGAGGCGCAGGACGGTTTCCAGCACGCGCAGCAGCGTGCGGCGCGTGGCGCGCTGCTGCTCCGGCGTGCCGGTCTGGATCTGTACCTTGGCCAGTTCCAGATACCAGTCACAGTATTCATCCCAGACGAACTTGTAAATGGCATTGGCCACATTGTCGAGACGATAGTCGGCAAAACCCTTGGCGACGTCGGCTTCCACGCGCTGGAGCAGCGACACGATCCAGCGGTCGGCCTGCGAGAAGTCGGTGTAGCCGCCGGGGCCGCAATCGCCCGGCTGGCAGTCGCCCGGCTTGCTGAACCCGCAGTCGTGGCCTTCGCAGTTCATCAGCACGAAACGCGTGGCGTTCCAGAGCTTGTTGCAGAAGTTGCGATAGCCTTCGCAGCGCGCCAGGTCGAAGTTGACGTTGCGGCCGAGCGTGGCCATCGACGCCATCGTGAAGCGCAGCGCGTCGGTGCCGAAGGCGGGAATGCCTTCCGGGAATTCCTTGCGGGTTTTCTTCTCGATGGTCGCGGCCTGCTTCGGGTTCATGAGGCCCGTGGTGCGCTTGCCGACCAGCGTTTCCAGGTCGATGCCGTCGACGATGTCGATCGGGTCGAGCGTGTTGCCCTTGCTCTTCGACATTTTCTGGCCTTCGGCGTCGCGCACGAGGCCGTGCACGTAGACCGTTTCGAACGGCACCTTGCCGGTGAAGTGCGTGGTCATCATGACCATGCGCGCCACCCAGAAGAAGATGATGTCGAAGCCCGTGACCAGCACGGAAGAGGGCAGGAACGCCTTCAGCTCCGGCGTTTCAGCCGGCCAGCCGAGCGACGAGAACGGCACGAGCGCCGACGAGAACCACGTATCGAGCACGTCTTCGTCGCGCTTCAATGCGCCGGTGTAACCCTTGGCGTCGGCTTGCGCGCGCGCGTCTTCCTCGTTCTTCGCGACGAAGATCTCGCCGTTTTCGCCGTACCACGCCGGAATCTGGTGGCCCCACCAGAGCTGGCGCGAGATGCACCAGTCCTGGATGTTTTCGAGCCACTGGTTATAGGTCGTGGTCCAGTTTTCCGGCACGAACTTGATCTGGCCGTTGCGGACCACGTCGAGCGCGGTTTCGGTGATCGACTTGCCCGGATTGAAGGTGCCTTCCGGCGCGGCCTTGGTCATCGCCACGAACCACTGGTCGGTGAGCATCGGCTCGATCACGACACCCGTGCGGTCGCCGCGCGGCACCATCAGCTTGTGCGGCTGCACCGAATCCAGCAGGCCCAGCGCCTCGAAGTCGGCGACCACCTGCTTGCGCGCCTCGAAGCGGTCGAGGCCGCGGTATTTTTCCGGCGCGTTGTCGTTGATCTTCGCGTCGAGCGTGAGGATCTCGATCATCGGCAGGCCGTGGCGCTGGCCCACCTGGTAGTCGTTGAAGTCGTGCGCGGGCGTGACCTTGACGACGCCCGTGCCGAATTCGCGGTCCACGTATTCGTCGGCGATCACGGGGATTTCGCGGTCCGTCAGCGGCAGCTTGACCATCTTGCCGATCAGGTGCGCGTAGCGCTCGTCTTCCGGGTGCACCATCACGGCCGTGTCGCCGAGCATGGTTTCCGGGCGCGTCGTGGCGACGGTCAGCGTGGCCGTGCCGTCCGCGAGCGGATAGCGCAGATGCCAGAGATGGCCGTTTTCTTCTTCGCTCGCCACTTCCAGGTCGGACACCGCGGTCAGCAGCACCGGATCCCAGTTCACGAGGCGCTTGCCGCGATAGATCAGGCCCTGTTCATAGAGGCGCACGAACACGTCGCGCACGGCGGTCGACATCTTGTCGTCCATCGTGAAGTATTCGCGCGACCAGTCGATCGAGGCGCCGATACGGCGCACCTGGCCCGTGATGGTCGAGCCCGACTGCTGCTTCCATTCCCACACGCGTTCGACGAATTTTTCGCGGCCGAGGTCGTGGCGCGAAATTTTCTGCGCGTCGAGCTGGCGCTCCACCACGATCTGCGTGGCGATGCCCGCGTGGTCGGTGCCCGGCACCCACAGCGTGTTCTCGCCGAGCATGCGGTGATAGCGCGTGAGGCTGTCCATGATCGTCTGGTTGAACGCGTGCCCCATGTGCAGCGTGCCGGTGACGTTGGGCGGCGGCAACTGGATCGAGAAGTTCTTGCGGCCGGGCTCGAAGGTCGCGGCGGCGTAGCCTCGACGCTCCCACTCGGGGCCCCAATGGGCCTCGATGGTCTGGGGCTCGAAGCTTTTCGCTAGCGTGCTGTCGCTCATGGGTGGAATCTGCCGAAAAAAGGATGCGTAAAACGATTGATTATAAGGGCAAGCGCTACCCCGCCGGGCCGCGCACCGGTTCTCGGGAACGCGCGGACCCCATGCCGGGCGATCGGCCATCGGCATTTATAATGACGGTCTACTCCGCAGCCCCACACGAAGTCCGCCGCCCCATGCCCGAATTGCTCGCCAATCTGAACCCCGAACAACACGCCGCCGTTACCTTGCCCAACGAACCGGCACTCATTCTGGCCGGCGCCGGCAGCGGCAAGACGCGCGTGCTGATCACGCGCATCGCGTGGCTGATCCAGCAGGGTCTCGCCTCGCCGATGACGATCCTCGCCGTGACCTTCACGAACAAGGCCGCGCGCGAAATGATGAGCCGCCTCCAGGCGATGATGCCCATCGACACGCGCGGCATGTGGATCGGCACCTTCCACGGCCTGTGCAACCGCATGCTGCGCGCGCATTACCGCGACGCGGGCCTGCCGCAGACGTTCCAGATTCTCGACACGGCCGACCAGCTTTCGGCGATCAAGCGCCTGATGAAGGGCCTGAACGTCGATGACGAAAAATACCCGCCGAAGAACCTCCAGTACTTCATCAACAACGCGAAGGAACAGGGGCTGCGGCCGAAGGACGTCGACGTCACCGACAACTTCAACCGCAAGTTCGTCGAGCTTTACGAAGCGTACGACCAGCAGTGCCAGCGCGAAGGCGTGGTCGATTTCGCCGAACTGCTGCTGCGCTGCTACGAACTGCTCGCCCATAATCCGCCGCTGCGCGCGCATTACCAGGCGCGCTTTCGCGACATTCTGGTGGACGAGTTCCAGGACACCAACAAGCTCCAGTATGCGTGGCTCAAGCTGCTGGCGGGCGAGGGCAACGCGATCTTCGCGGTGGGCGACGACGACCAGTCGATCTATGCGTTCCGCGGCGCGAACGTCGGCAACATGCGCGACTTCGAGAACGAGTTCCGCGTCAAGCACATGATCAAGCTGGAGCAGAATTACCGCTCGCACGGCCATATTCTCGATACCGCGAACCACCTGATCGCGCATAACTCGCGGCGTCTGGGCAAGAATCTGCGCACCGATGCGGGCCACGGCGAGCCGGTGCGCGTCTACGAGGCCGCGACCGATTCGCAGGAAGCGGGCTTTATCGTCGAGGAAATCCGCGCGCTGATCGCGCAGGGGATGGCGCGTCACGAGATCGCCATTCTTTACCGCAGCAACGCGCAGTCGCGCACGATCGAGCACACGCTCGTCAACGGCGGCATTCCGTACAAGGTGTACGGCGGTCTGCGCTTTTTCGAGCGTCAGGAAGTCAAGCACGCGCTCGCCTATCTGCGCCTGATCGACAACCCGAACGACGACACGGCGTTCTCGCGCGTGGTGAACTTCCCGGCGCGCGGCATCGGTGCGCGCTCGATCGAGCAACTGGCGGACGCGGCGCGGCTCTACAACTGCTCGATGGCGGCGGCGATTCCCTATGTCACGGGCAAGGCGGGCACGACGCTCGGTTCGTTCGCCAATCTGGTCGCGAAGATGCGCGCCGAAACCGCGCAGCTGAGCCTGCCGGAAACCGTCGAGTACACGGTGCGCCTGAGCGGTCTCGCCGAGTTCTATCAAGGCGAGCGCGAGGGCCAGGATCGTCTGGAGAACTTGCAGGAACTCGTGAATGCGGCCACGGCGTTTGTGAGCGAGCAGGGCTACGGCATGGACACGCCGGCGCGCTCGATTCCGCTGCGGCCCGGCGCGTCGAACGCGCCCGAGATCGTCTCGCAGGACGGCGAGATCGAAGTGCTCGACGCGCCCACGCTCACCGATCCCGCGCAGAACCCCGACGTCATGACGCCGCTCGCGGGCTTCCTCTCGCACGCCTCGCTCGAAGCGGGCGACAACCAGGCGCAGGCGGGCCAGGACGCGGTTCAACTGATGACCGTGCACGCGGCCAAGGGGCTGGAATTTTCGGCGGTGTTCATCACCGGGCTTGAAGAAGGGCTGTTTCCGCATGAGAACAGCGCGATGGAAGCCGATGGACTCGAAGAAGAGCGCCGCCTGATGTACGTGGCGATCACGCGCGCGAAGGAGCGGCTCTATCTGTCGTTCGCGCAAAGCCGCCTGCTGCATGGCCAGACGCGCTACAACGTGCGCTCGCGCTTTTTCGACGAGCTGCCGACGGAAACGCTCAAGTGGCTCACGCCGAAGGTCGAAGCGGGCGCGCGCTGGGGCGGCCGTTCGGACAACGCCGGCTGGGGCCGCGACTGGTTCTCGCGCGGCGGCAATGGCGGTGGTGGTAACAGCGGTGGCTCGCGCGAGCGCGACGCCTATGTGGCCGACAAGACGCCGCTGCCGAATTTCGCCAACGAGCAGCGCGCCGCCGAAGCGGGCTTCCGCGTGGGCCAGGACGTGTTCCACACGAAGTTCGGCGAAGGCAAGATCACGGCGCTCGAAGGCAGCGGCACCGACGCCAAGGCGCAGGTGCGCTTCAAGCGTCACGGCGAAAAGTGGCTCGCGCTGGCGGTGGCGAAGCTGCAGGCGGTCGATTGAACGACACGTGCTCGATGTAGGCCGATGCGGGCCAATACCAGTCAATACGCGGGGAATCCACACGATGACTAGCAACACGCGCCCGCTCGGCGTGCTCGCGGCGCTGCCGCAGGAACTCGGCGACCTGATCGCGGCGATGCAGGCCGAATCGGGCGTTCAAACGCGCACCTTCGGGCAGCGCGACTATCACCTCGGCACGGTGCATGGCGTGCCTTGCGTCGTGACGCTCGCGCGCGTCGGCAAGGTGGCCGCCGCGGCGACGGCCAGCGCGCTGATTCACGTCTTCGATGTCGAGGCGATCGTCTTCACGGGCGTCGCCGGCGGCGTGGGCGAGAACGTGCACGTGGGCGACGTGGTGGTGGGCGAGACGCTGCTCCAGCACGACATGAACGCCGAACCGCTGTTCCCGCGCCACGAGATTCCGCTGCTCGGCCGCGCGCGTTTCGACGCCGACCGCTCGCTCGCCGCTGCGCTCACGGCCGCGTGCGAGCGCTTCGTCGCGCAGGAGGGCGTGGCGCTCGCGGCTCGCTTCAAGGGCGCGCTGCCGCGTCTGGAACACGCGTTGCCGCGCGTGCACCGGGGTCTCGTGATCAGCGGCGACCAGTTCGTGGCGAGCGCGGCGGCGGTGGGCGCGCTGCGCGCCGCGTTGCCCGACGCGCTGGCCGTGGAGATGGAAGGCGCCGCGCTCGCCCAGCTCTGTTACGAGTACGGCGTGCCGTGCGCCGTCGTGCGCACGATCTCCGATACCGCCGACGAGCACGCGAGCGCGTCGTTCTCGTCGTTCCTCGTCGATATCGCCGGCACGTATTCCACCGGCATCCTGCGCCAGTTCCTGGCCGCGTACGGCGCGCGCTGATCCGCGCGGGCTTCAGGCCTTGCGCGCGGCCTTCACGGCCTCGCGAATCGATTGCAGCGCGCCGGCGTCCTCGATAGTCGGCAGGTCGCCGGGGTCGCGGCCTTCGGCGAGCGCCGCGATGGCGCGCCGCAGCAGCTTGCCCGAGCGCGTCTTCGGCAGCATCGGCACGAAATGCACGCGCGCTGGCCGGCCGATCGCGCCAAGCTGGCGGTCCACCGTGGCCGCAATCGCGGCGGCGAGTTGCGTGGCCGCCTGCGGATCGGCGGCCGCCGCGGCGTCGCGCAGCACCACGAAGGCGAGCGCCGCCTGACCCTTCACCGCGTCGTCCACCCCCACGACGGCCACTTCCGCGACCGAAGCATGGGAGGAAATCGCTTCCTCGATCTCGCGCGTGCCCAGCCGATGCCCCGCCACGTTGATGACGTCGTCGGTGCGCCCGAGGATCGTCACGTAGCCGTTTTCATCCTGCACGCCCCAGTCGAAGGTCGAATAGACCTGCTGCCCCGGCACGCTTTCCCAGTACGTCTTCACGAAGCGCGCGTCGTCGCCCCAGACGGTTTGCATGCAGCCCGGCGGCAACGGATAGCCGAGCGTGATGACGCCTTTCGTGCCGCTCGGGCATGGCTGACCCGTATGTTCGTCGCGCAGCACGAGGTCGTAGCCGTAGCAGGGCACGCCCGGCGAGCCGGGCTTGGGCGGCAGGTCCTCCACGCCGCGCTGGATCGCGAGCATCGGCCAGCCCGTTTCGGTCTGCCAGTAGTTGTCGACGACGGGCTTGCCGAGCGCGTCCGAAATCCACGTGGCGGTCGGCTCGTCGAGCGGCTCGCCCGCGAGGAACAGTGTGCGCAGGCTGGAGAGATCGGCGGCGTGCAGCAGCGCCGGGTCCTGCTTCTTGAGCACGCGGATCGCCGTGGGCGCGGTGAACATCAGATTGATCCTGTGGTGCTCGACGAGACGCCACCAGATGCCGCCGTCGGGGCGCACCGGCGTGCCTTCGTACATCACCGTGGTCATGCCCGCGAGCAGCGGTGCATAGATGATGTAGCTATGCCCGACGACCCAGCCGATATCGGACGCCGTGAACATCGTGTCGCCCGCGCAGCCCTCGAAGATGTATTCCATCGATGCCGCGAGCGCCACCGCGTAGCCGCCCACGTCGCGCTGCACGCCCTTCGGTTTGCCGGTCGTGCCCGAGGTGTAGAGGATGTACGACGGCTCGTTCGATTCGAGCCATTCGCAGGGCACATGGGCGTCGTGGTACTGCTCGCGCAACGGTTCGTAGTCCACCAGATAGGGCGCCGCGAGCCGCTCGGGTGCGAGCTGGCGGTCGATCAGCAGCACTTTGGGCGGAGCGAATTGCGCGCGCGCCATCGCTTCGTCCACCAGCGGCGTGTAGTCGATCACCTTGCCGCCGCGCGCGCCCGCGTCGGCGGCCACCAGCAGCACGGGCTTCGCATCGTCGATGCGCGCGGCGAGGCTCGGCGCCGCGAATCCGCCGAACACGACCGAATGGATCGCGCCCAGCCGCGCGCAGGCGAGCATCGCGAACACGGCTTCGGGAATCATCGGCAGATAGATCAGCACGCGCTCGCCGCGTTTGACGCCCAGCGAGCGCATCACGGCGGCCATGCGGTTGACCTCGGCGTGCAGATCGGCGTAGGTGTAGCGGCGCTCGATGCCGGTTTCGGTCGAGACGTAGACGAGCGCGTTCTGCTGGGCGCGCGTCGCCAGATGGCGATCGACGGCGTTGAAACAGAGATTGGTGCGTCCGCCCGCGAACCAGCGCACAAAGGGAGGATTGGAGCGGTCGAGCACGGTGTCGAACGGCGTTTCCCAATGGATGCGCGCGGCTTCGCGACCCCAGAAGTCCTCGGGGTGTTCGATCGACTCGCGGTGAAAGTCGCGGTAGCGCATGACGTCCATCCTCCCGTGCTGTCTGGAGAGTCGAGGATAGTGCAGCGCAACGGCGGCGGGCAACGCGGGCGAACCCGCGGGTTCTTTCGGGTTGCCTGCCGCCCGCGTGTGCAGCGTGTGTGGTGTGTGTGGCTTAACGCGCCGTGGCCGGGCCGTCTTCGCCGGCTCGCGTGGTCTCGCCGGGCGGGCGCGGACGCGGCCGCGCGTGCCAGCGCCGCAGCCAGCGGCAGGCGATCGCGATGGCCGGATCGAGTTGCGCGCTCACGGCGGGGCGCAGGCCCGTGCCGTAGTGGTCGAGGGCGAGCGGCTGGACGCCGATCAGCACCAGTTCGCGCGGATAGCGGTCCTTGAGCTGGGCGCAGGCGAAGGTATCGGCGAAATCCATCTGATGCAGATTGACCGGGTGCGTGCCCAGGTGGCGGATGGCGTCGTCGCCTTCGCGCACGCAGAGCGTGCCGGGGGCGCAGCCGAAATCGGCGGCATTGAAGACGATCATGCGCCGCGCCGCTTCCACCAGCGGCAGGAGCGTGCGCCCTTCGATGCCGCCCGCGACGAACTCGACGTGCGGCGCGCATTGCCAGCCGGCCTTCAGGCGCTCGATCGCACGCATGCCGAAGCCGGCGTCACCCCATTGCTTGTTGCCGATGCCAAGCACGACGATGCGCGGCGTTGCCTGGGCGCGCGTGCTTGTGCCTGTCGGCGCGCGCACGTAGCGCGCGAAGACTTGGGGAACGTGCTCGTAGAGAAAGCTCACGCGATTCACTTGGCGAAGGACAGTAGAGTCGGAATAGTCCTGGGTGTGCGCGGCTCTCGCGTTGATGTAAATCAATGCGCAGGACGGTATGGCCGAGTATCTGACAATGCCTGGTAGAGTCCTGACAGCCTCTGTAGGTCCATGCCTGGAATATGCGTCGAAGCAACGTTGGACAGGTCGGGAACCCTGTGGGCAAGCGCGCAAAAAAAGAGCGCCCGCAGGCGCTCTTTGTTGCTCATCCATCGTCGGTGAAGCGGGTATGGGCGTGTGCCCGGCAACCTCATGCGCCCGGCTTGACCACCACCGTGCAGGTCGTGCCCGCCGACAGAATCATGCCGTCCGGCACCTTGTCGATGTGAATGCGCACCGGCACGCGCTGCGCGAGGCGCACCCAGTTGAACGTGGGGTTCACGTCGGCGAGCAGTTCGCGGCTTTGCGGATTGTCGCGGTCGTAGATGCCGCGCGAGATGCTTTCCACGTGGCCTTCGAGCGTGCCGCCGCTCATCAGCTTGATGTCGGCCTTGTTGCCCACCTGGACGTGCGGCAGCTTGGTTTCCTCGAAGTAGCCATAGACCCAGAACGAGTGGCTGTCCACCACGGCGAGCTTCGCCTGGCCGGCGATCGCGTAGTCGCCCTTGAACACCTGCAGGTTGGTGATGTAACCGTCCACCGGCGAGATCACGCGTGTGCGGTCGAGGTTGAGTTTGGCGGCGTCCAGCGCGGCGACGGCCTGCTGATACTGCGCCTGCGCCGAATTCGCGGTGTGCGAGGCGTTTTCGCGGTTTTCCTGCGAGACCACGAGGCTGTCCATGTCGGCGCGGCGGCGTGCGTCGTCCAGCCTCATGGTCAGTTCCGCCTTGCGCGCGGCCACGGCGGCCTCGGCCTGTTCGACGGCGATCTGGTAGTGCGACGGGTCGATCTGCATCAGCAGGTCGCCCTTGTGCACGAACTGGTTGTCCTTCACGGGCAGTTCGACCACCGCGCCGGAGACATCGGGGGCGATGTTGACCACTTCGGCGCGCACGCGGCCGTCGCGCGTCCACGGCTCGTCCATGTAGTGGAACCACAGCGCGCGGCCGACCAGGATGGCGACGACGAAAATGATCGCCGTCGCGATAAAGCCAATAATGTTTCGGATAGTCATGATTCTTCCAGACCGGTTCAACGCAGGTTCAGCGCAAATTCAACGCAAATTTCAACGATAGACGGCAAGCCCGAGCACGCAGCACACGACCACGAGCAGACTCACGCGAAACAGGGACGGGTGCCACACGATGCGATACAGGCCGGTTCTGGCCAGCACGGAATCGAGCACCCAGGTGAGCGCCGCGCCCAGAATGAACAGCAGCACGATCGCCGGAATGTAGGCGTCCAGAAACGCCACGTCACGAGGCATGGTTCGCTCCTTGCGTGTCGCCGGGGCGCTTGCCCGACGGGTGGTTCGTATCCGCGCCGGCGCCGGTCGCCGCATAGGCCGCGAACGGCGACTGCGGGTCGATGAGCGCGGTGCGGATGAAATGCAGATGGCTCAGGCAGCGCTGCAGCGGATGCCGCTCTTCGCGCGGCGCATCCTCGCGCAGCACGTCTTCGAGCACGACCTGCGCGGCGCCGATCGCGGCCGTGGTCGTCGCGAGCGCGGCGGCGTGGCGGCGCGCGTCCGGGTGTTCGAACAGCGCAGCCACGCTCTTGAGCGTCGCGGCGGTCTGCGCGCGCCACGGCGCGGCTTTTGCAAAGCGCGGATGGCTGGGCAGCGAAGCCAGTTCCTCGCGCAGATCGATCGCGGCATTGCCGATTTCGAGCGTCGCGAACATCCAGCGCAGCGTGTCCTGGCGCCACGTCTCGTCATGGCCCGCGAGCGCGTTGAGCTGGAACATCAGATCGCGCGCGCCGCTTTCGAAGCGGTTGCGCAGGCCCGCGCCGCCCTTGATGCCCGGCAGCCCCTGCAGGCGGGAGCGGCAGGCGTGGACGGCCTGGCCGCGCAGGTTGGCGAGCAGCCGGTTGCGCAGCCACGGCGTCGAGGGCGGCAGCAGCACGGCGAAGGCCGCCGCCGAGACGATCATCGCCATGACCAGCGCGATGGCGTCGTTGATATAACTGGTCGGGTCGTACTGGATCAGATTGTCCGGGCCCGCGAGGAAGCACAGGAAGATGCAATAGCCCACGCCGATGCCGACGTACTTCGGCCGCGTCGTGATGAAGGTGCCCAGCGCGAGCGCCGGCGCGAGCGCGACGCACAGCATCGGAAAGCCGTCGATATGCGGAAACACGCCGAACGTGAGGATCAGGCCGACGAGGGACGCGAGCGCCGTGCCGATCGCCATCTGGCTCGCCATGCGCGTGGGCTGCGGCGACGCCGAGGCCAGCGCGCAGGTGGCGGCGGCGGTGAGCACCAGAGTCGTGCCGCTCGGCCAGGCCGTCGCGATCCAGAACGCGCCCAGCAAGCCCATGACGATGGCGGCGCGCACGCCTTGCACGCTCGCCGCGACCATGTTGGTCTTCGGCACGTAGCGGGCGATCCACTTCTCGCGCGAGTGCGTATCGACGGCGAGCGACGCGTAGGTCGCCGTGTACTCGTTCATCTCGTGCACGAAGCGGTAGAAGAGTTCGGTCGCGGTGTCGAAGTCGAGCAGGCGCGCGGCCTTGTGGGCGAGGGCGGCGGTGTCCGTGGGGTCGTTCCCGGTCAGCGCCGCCTTGAGTTGCGCGCGCGTCTCGCGCACGCGCCTGGGCAGCGCCGCGCGGTACTGCGAGAGCTGCGCCGATGCGTGTGCCGCGTCGGCAGCGGTGAGCACGCGCTCGCCGGCGTTCTCGAACAGCGGCGCGATCTCGCGGAAATACGGTTCGAGCGCATCGACTGTCATCGTCGAGCCGTCGCTGCGCAGACGGTTCATCAGTTGGTGCAGCGCGTGAAAACGCGTCGACACCGCCATGAACTCGGTGTTCAGGCGCGCGAGACGCCCCGAGCGCATCCGCGAATCGGGCGTCTCGAACACGGCATTGCTGCGGCTTGTCTCGAAACCGACGATATCGGCCACGAAGCGCGCATTGGTCGCCTCGATCTGCGAACGGTCGATGCGCCCGGCGAGCGACGCCGACACATAGTCGACGAACGACGCAAAGCGGCGGCGCACCGTGGAGCGCAGCAGCTCGCCCGTATATTGCGGAAACACGATCGCGCTCACCACGCCCGAAGTCAGAATGCCGATCGAGATTTCCGCCACGCGCGTCATCGCCGACATGAACGCGCCGTCGGGATGCTGCGAAGCCGGGATGCCGATCAGCGCCGCCGTATAGCCCGCGAGCACGAAACCGTACGAGCGGAAATTGCGGTTACGCGCCGCGCCCGCCGTGCAGATGCCGACCCACATCGCCGTCGTGGCGATGAAGAGTTCGGGCTGCTGCGCGAACAGGCCGATCAGCGCGAGCATCACGACAAGGCCGACCAGCGTGCCGCACAGCCGGTAAAAGCTCTTGGCGAACACCGGGCCGCTTTGCGGCTGCATCACGATGAACACGGTCGTCATGGCGGTGCGCGGCGAGGGCAGTTCGAGCTTCATCGCCACGCCGAGCGCGATGAGCGCGGCGGCGATGGTCTTGAAGAGATAGAGCCAGACGAGGCCGTCGGTGCGCGCCCAGTCGGCGAAGGCCTTCAGCAGGCTCTGGCCGTCCGGCTGCGACGCGGGAGAAGAGGACGCTTGCATCGGCGTGGGCCTCAGTGCGCGCTTGCGCTATCGTCCGCGGACGAGCGCGGCGCCAGCAGCGCGGCGGGCGCGAGCGGCACGGCGCGGGTCTTCTTGCCGTGCGCGGGCAACTGCTCGGCGGGCGTCGGACTGGCCACGGCGGGGTCGGTTGCACCGGCCGCCGGATCGATCAGGCCGCCGCCCAGGGCCGCCACGAGCGTCGCGTGCGCGCTCAGGCGCTCGGCCTGGATGTGCGCGACGCCTTCCTGGGCGCGCAGCAACTGCGTCTGCGCGATCAGCACGTTGACGTAGTCCGTCAGACCACGGCGATAACCTTCCTGCGACAGGTCGTAGTTGCGCTGCGCGGCGGCAACCGAGCGATGCGCATCGTCTTCCTGGGTCGCGAGCGAGCGCATGCGGACCACCTGATCGGCGATTTCCTTGAGGGCGGTGACGATCGTCTGGTTGTACTGATCCACGGCGATGTCGTAAGCCGCCGACTGCGCGCCGAGTTGCGAGCGCAGGCGTCCGCCGTCGAAGATCGGCAGCGACAGCGCGGGGCCGCCCGTGTAGCTGCCGCTCATCGACTTCAGGAACTGGAACAACGGGCCCGCGGCCGCATAGCCGCCCATCGACACGAGCAGATTGATGTTCGGATAGAAGTCCGCCCTGGCCACGTCGATGCCGCGCGCCTGGGCGGCGACGGTCCAGCGCGCCGCGACGATATCGGGGCGATGGCCGATCAGTTCGGCCGGCAGCGCCGAGGGCAGGCCCGCCGGCGCGTCGAGCGCGAGCGCCGGGCGCTGGATCGTCTCGCCCGCGCCGGGGCCCTTGCCCGCGAGCGCCGCGAGCTGGTTCTTGCCGAGCGCGATCGCTTCTTCGAGCGAGTCGATCTGGCGCTCGTACTCGGGCAGCGGCGTTTCGGCCTGGCTGACTTCGAGCTGGGTGCCGATGCCGCCTTTCAGGCGCCGCTGCGCGAGCGCGAGAATCTTCTGCTGTTCGCCGAGCGTTTGCCTGGCGATGTCGAGCAGCGCGTAGTTCATCGACATGTCGATGTAGGCGCGCGTGACGTTCACTTCGAGTTCGAGCTGCGCGGCGCGGGCGTCGGCGGCCGAGGCGTGCGCCACGTCGAGCGCGCGCTCGGCATTGTTCTTGTCCTGGCCCCAGAGGTCGAGGTGGTACGAGAGACCGAGCGTGGCGGTGTTGTTCCACGAGTTCGCGTTCGCGAGCGGCCCCGGACCGTAATAGACATTGTCGGACCAGTGCTGGCGCTGCACGGACATGCTGCCGTTGATCTGCGGCAGCAGGCCGGCTTCGGCCACGCCCGCCATCGAACGCGCCTCGCGCACCCGCGCCTGGGCGGCGGCGAGCGACGGATTGCCCGCGATCGAGTCTTCGATCCAGGTATTCAGCTGCGGGTCGTTGTAGCCGCGCCACCAGTCGCTGGCGGGCCACTTCGCATCGGTGTTGGCCGCGCGGATCGCCGATCCGGCGTCCAGTTCGCTCGCGTCGACGTGCTTCGCTTGGGGAGCGATTCCCCCGGTACTGGCGCATCCCGCGATTATCAACGAGAACGTAAGAACCGCGGCAACGGCTAGTCCTTTCGGTACCGGAGACTGCACGATTTACTCCTTTACTGACTATAGATTGCTGTGCGTCATTATATTTTTTGCTCGATTGGCGAATAACCGGTAAGGATGCAAGGCATTCTTACGGGTTATGAGATAATTGATTTTGCAAAACGTGTAACAATTCGTCCGTCAGAAAGAGGATTGGTATGGATACGCTTCAAAACATGCGTGTATTCGTCCGGGTGGTCGAGGCGGGCAGCTTCACCGGCGCCGCCCAGCACCTGAATACGACGACGGCTTACGCGTCGCGCGCGGTCTCCGATCTGGAGGCGCACCTGCGCACGCGACTTCTGAACCGCACGACGCGCCGCATCGCGCTCACCGAGGCCGGCGAGCGTTATCTGCAGCGCTGCGAGCAGATCCTGGCCTACGTGGACCAGGCGGAAGCCGAAGCCGGCGACGCGCATGCGCGCCCCTCGGGCAAGCTCAAGGTCCACGCCATGACGAGCTTCGGCCAGCACTACGTGGTGCCGGCGGTGGGGCGATATCAGGCGCTCTATCCCGATGTCCACATCGAATTGACGCTGGCCCAGCGCATGCCGGATCTGCTCGACGAGGGTTATGACGTGGCGCTCGTGCTGGCGATCGATCTGCCGGACTCGGGCTTCGTCTCGCAGCGCCTGACCAGCGCGTTCAGCATCGCCTGCGCGTCGCCCGCGTATCTGGAGCGCCATGGCGTGCCGCAGACGCCGCGCGACCTCGTCAATCACCGCTGCCTGCAACTGGTGACGCCGGTGTTCCCGGCGTCGCAATGGCAGTTCACGGGGCCGTCGGGCGCCGAAAACATCGATCTCGGCGCGGCGACCTTCCAGGTGAACGTGGCCGAAGCGATGGCGGTGGGCGTGCGCGAAGGCATGGGCGTGGGGCTGCTGCCGATCTATTCGGCCATCAGCGGACTGCGCAGCGGCGAACTCGTGTGGATCCTGCCCGAGTACCGCTCGCAGGAAATGACCGTGTTCGCGGTGTATCCGTCGCGCCAGTATCTGGACGCGAAGATCCGCACCTGGGTGGAGTTGCTGCGCGAAACGCTGCCCGCGACGCTCGCGAAAGACCAGACCGAGCTGCGCCGCTTCGCGCGTACGTGATGCTTCGTGGGAATCCTGCGCAAGGGCGCGCGGCAGCGGGCGAGTGACGGGGCTGTGACAGGCTGTTACAGCTACGCCTTCTGGCAACACTTCCTTACGCACAAGCGGGCGGCGGGTTGATAAGGTAGCGCCTCTGAAACGTCAATTCGCCAGAACCCGAGGATTTCCATGGATACGCATCTGATGATCGGCATCGCCGTGATGATGGGCCTGATCGGCATCGCCGCATCGCGCGACCTCCTGCGCATGCGCCGCACACAGCTTCAGCCCGTCACGCTGCGGGTGCAGCGGCCGGCCGACCGGGTTGGCCATTCGCGCGGCCTGCGCTGAACGTCGTTCTCATGGTCGATGAGCGCGTGCGCGTCAGCCGCAGCATCGCTTAAATCTCGACCACCTTGTCCCACGCAAACGCCGGATTCTCCGGCAGACCGCTGCGCCGGTCGCGATAGCCGCGCGGATTGCACACCACGCGCGTGCCGTCCACGGTGTAATCGAAGCCGGTATGCGTGTGGCCATGGATCCAAAGGGCCGCGGGCGCGCCCACCAGCGCGCCGAGGTCGCTCACGAATCCCGCCGATACCGGATCGGTCGCATAGCGCGCCGCGAGACTTGATCGGTGCGGCGCGTGGTGCGTCACCACGATCGTCTTGCCCGCGAAGGGCTTCGCCAGTTCCGTCTCCAGCCAGGCGCGTGAGCGCGCGTGCAGCGCCAGCGAATCCGCCGGCGTGAAATCGCGCGCGCCGGCCTCGGGACCCGCGGGCCACGAGACCTGAATCAATCCCTTGAAGTCGAGCATCACGCGCAGCGCCGCCGTGATTGCGGCTTCGCGCGCGGCGTCGTCGGCGCCGAAGAGCGCGAAGTCGGCCCACAACGTCGTGCCCAGCACCCGGAAGCGTCCCGACGGATCGACGTAAGTGGCGTTGTTCAGGAAGTGCACGTTGTCGAGCGAGGCGGCGGCGTCGCGCATCGCCGTCTCCAGCGCGCCGAATTCGCCGTCGTAATACTCGTGATTGCCCGGCACGTAGATCACGGGCACCTGCGGGTCGAAGGTTTCGGCGGCCCAGCGCAGCCCAAGGCCGTGATTGTGGATGTCGCCCGCGAGCACGACGAGATCGGCCTCGGCGTGCGGAATCAGGTCGGGCTCGTCATGCTCCAGATGCAGGTCGGACAGCACGCGGATCTTCACGTAGTTGGCTCCTCGGCGAACCCGGTTGGCGTCAGCAAATGACCTTGCCCGGATTCATCAGATTGAGCGGGTCGAGCGCCGCCTTGATGGCGCGCATCATGCCAAGCTCGACTTCGCTCTTGTAGTGCGCGTTCTCCTCGATCTTCAACTGGCCGAGGCCGTGCTCCGCGCTGATCGTGCCGCGATGACGCGCGACGCTGTCATAGACGATGCGGTTCAGCTGCTTTTCATTCTCCGCCAGGAATTGCTTCGGGTCGCCGCCTTCGGGCGCCTGCACGTTGTAATGCAGATTGCCGTCGCCGAGATGGCCAAACGTCACCAGGCGCGCGCCGGGCACCGCGCGAGCGATTTCCGCGCCGGTTTCCTCGATGAAATGGCCGATGCGCGAAATCGGCACGCCGATGTCGTGCTTCACGTTCAGCCCTTCCTGGGCCTGCGCGAGCGGAATGTGCTCGCGGATATTCCAGAACGCCTGCGACTGCGCGAGGCTTTCCGCCACCACGGCATCTTCCACCAGACCCTGTTCGAGCGCGGCTTCCATGAGGCGCTCGAACAGCGCGCGGCCGTGTTCTTCGCTTTCGTTGTCGGACAGTTCGAGCAGGACGACCTGGGCGTGATGCTGCGCGAACGGATAGCGCAGTTGCGGGAAATGGCGGCCCACGAGCCGCATGCAGAAGTCCGACATCAGCTCGAAACCGGTGAGCAGCGGCCCCGCGTAGCGCTGCGCGAGGGCGAGAAAATCGAGCGCGGCGTGGGCCGAGCCGAGTGCCGCGAGCGCCGTCACGCTGGCCGCCGGTTGCGGATGCAGCTTCATGACGGCGGCGGTGATGACGCCGAGCGTGCCTTCCGCGCCGATGAAGAGATCGCGCAGATCGTAGCCGGTGTTGTCCTTGCGCAGGCCGCGCAGGCCATCCCACAGTTCGCCCTGCGGCGTCACGACTTCGAGGCCGAGGCACAGCTCGCGCGTGTTGCCGTAGCGCAGCACGCCAGTGCCGCCCGCATTGGTCGAGAGATTGCCGCCGATCGTGCAACTGCCCTCGGCGGCGAGCGAGAGCGGGAACAGGCGGTGGGCGTCGGCGGCGCGCGCCTGCACCTCGGCGAGGATCACGCCCGCTTCGACGGTGATCGTATTGTTGTGCGCGTCGATCTCGCGCACGCGGTTCAGGCGGCGCAGGCTCAGCACCGCCTGCTGGCCGCTCGCGTCGGGCGTCGCGCCGCCCGCGAGGCCGGTGTTGCCGCCCTGCGGCACGAGCGCGACGCGGTGCGCGTTCGCGAGCTTGACGACGGCGGCGGTTTCCTCGGCGTTGGCCGGGCAGAGTACGGCGCAGGTCGCGCCTTGATAGCGCTTGCGCCAGTCGGCGACGTAGGGGGCGGTGTCGTGGGCGTCGGTCAGCACGTGCTGCGCGCCGATGGCGGCGGCGCAGGCGTCGAGGAAGGCTTGGCGGGCGGATTGGGTCATGGCTTCAGTGGGTGTCGGCGGCGCGCATGCCGCAGCCTGGCATACGAAATGCGGCTACTCTGCTGACGAATAAAGTTGGCGAAAAGCTTAGTTTGACACGCGCGGCGTGGACCTGGCGTGGGCCTTCCACAGACCTGGGCGTTGCTATGCGGCGTCGCGTTTCGCCCGCCGTGCGGCGCGCTTGAAAGGCGCGACATAGGCGAGCGCGCAGCCGAAGAAGGCGAGCGAAAGCCCGACCTCGATCCAGCCGAGCGTGTCGGCGGGCGCGGGATCGGTCATGCCGCGCACGATGCCTTCGGCGAAATAGAGCAGCACCAGCATCGACGCCCATTGGAACGTATAAAGCCGACGCCGGAACACGCCGGGCAGGGCGGCCGCAAGCGGCAGCGCCTTGAGCACCAGTGCGCTGCCGCCGGGACGCAGCGGCGCGATGCGCCACTCCCAGGCGAGGCACAGCGCGGTGAGCGCGGCCAGCGCGACGAAGCCGCCGAGCGCGGCGAAGCGGCGCTCGCTGACCGGTGCAGGCGAAGCGGGCGTAGGGGCGCGCACGCGCCGCAAGTTTTGCGATGACGGTAAAGTGCGCGGCTGCGCGTCGTGGCCGCCGCTCACGTGGCTTATTACGTGGCTTATTTTGCTTACGTCGGGCGGCCCGTCGCTCATGGCCGTTCGCCTTGTCGTTCGTCTTGCGCCAGCAGCAGCGAGGCGCGCGCGAGCCGCGCGCCCAGCGCGACGGCGAGCGCTTTTTCATCGGCGCTCAAACCGTGGCCGCGACCGTCCGAACGGGCATGATGCGACGCGCCGTAGGGCGTGCCGCCGCCGTCCGTCGACGAAAGCGCGCTTTCGGTGTACGGAATGCCCACGAGCAACATGCCGTGATGCAGAAGCGGCAGCATCATCGAGAGCAGGGTGCTTTCCTGGCCGCCGTGCAGGCTGCCGGTGGAGGTGAACACGCAGCCGGGCTTGCCCGCGAGCGCGCCGGCGAGCCACTGCGGCGTGGTGCCGTCGAGGAAGTACTTGAGCGGCGCGGCCATATTGCCGAAACGCGTGGGCGAGCCGAGCGCGAGACCCGCGCATTCCTCAAGGTCGCGCAGTTCCGCATAGGGCGGGCCGTCGTCGGGGATGTCGGGGGCGGTAGCCTCGCAGACCGTCGAGACGGGCGGCACCGTGCGGATGCGCGCTTCGGCGCCCGCCACGCTGTCGATGCCCTGGGCGATGGCGCGCGCGAGTTCGCGGGTGGCGCCATGGCGGCTGTAATAGAGCACAAGAATCGGTTTCATCGGGCCTCGTCGGTGGACGGGATATTATAGGGTCTGGGTTCGACGCGGGTTGGCGCGGCGCGTCCACGGGGTTATCACCGCGGCGTCCGTCAAAGGCGCGCCGCGCTGTCTGGAGAAGGCTGGACAATGGATGTGTTGTCGAGAGTACGGATCGATCTGGATATCGTGAAGCGGCTGGCGCGCTTCGCGGCGCGGCGCAGCCGCGAGGATCGCATTCCGCAGGTGGCGGGCAGCCTCACGTTCACGACCATGCTGGCGATCGTGCCGCTGGCCACGGTCGCGTTCGCGCTCTTCACCGCGTTTCCCATCTTCGCGTCGTTCCAGAACTCGCTGCAGGGCTTTCTCGCCGATCACCTGATGCCGGCGCAGATCAACAGCCAGATCTTTCTCTATCTCAATCAGTTCGCGTCGAAGGCCAAGGGCCTCACGACGATGGGCATGATCGTGCTGTTCGTCACCTCCGTCATGACGATGATGACGGTCGAGTCGGCCTTCAACGTGATCTGGCGCGTGCGCAAGGCGCGGCCCCTGGCGCAGCGCGTGCTGGTGTACTGGGCGATTCTCACGCTCGGGCCGATTCTGATCGGCGTGAGTCTGTCGATTTCGTCGTATCTGTTCACGCGCTCGCTGGCGCTGGCCACCGAGCAGCACGTCTCGATGCTGTTCGACTGGATGCTGATCGGCGCGTCGTTGCCGCTCACCGCGCTGGCCTTCACGATGCTCTATGTCTATCTGCCGAACTGTCGCGTGGAGTGGCGCGACGCGCTGATCGGCGGAATTGCCTCTGCCGTCGCGTTCGAGCTGGCCAAGCGCGGCTTCGGCTACTACGTGCGGCGCATTCCGACCTATACGGCGGTCTATGGCGCCTTCGCGGCGGCGCCGATGTTCCTGCTCTGGATGTATCTGAGCTGGTTCATCACGCTGGTGGGCGCGATGATCACCTCGGCGTTGCCGGAAATCCGCACGGGGCGCTTCAACCGGCCGCGCTTTCCTGGCAGCGATCTGCTGGACGCGCTCGAACTCCTCGCCGGTCTCGCCGAGTCGCGCGACGCGGGGAAGCCTGGTCTGAACGCCGGGCAGATCGCGCAACTATTGCGGCGCGATCTCGCCACCGTGGGGCGGCTCGTGAACAAGCTCGAAGAGGACGAGCTGATCGCGCGGCTGGAAAGGGACGGCGCGAAGCCCCATTACGTGCTGATCGCCAATCCGGCGCGTATTTCGGTGGAGCGCCTCTACGCGCGTTTCGTCATCGATCGCAAGGAACTGGCGTACCAGTTGAAGTCGAGCGATATCGATGCCGGGATGCTGCTGGCCGCGCTCGAGAACGACAAGTTGTCGGTGTCGCTGGCCTCGCTGCTGGCGGCGCGGCGCGAACTGGCGCGCATGGCCGAGGCGAATGGCCAGCCGCCCGCGCTGCCGCATCCGGCGGCATGATGCCTGGCCGCCCGAGCGCGGCGACGATGTCAGAGCGAGATCTTGCCGCGACAGATATCCGAGAACATGACCCAGTCGCCCATCAGGCTGTAGACAGGATGGCGGAAGGTGGCGGGGCGGTTCTTCTCGAACATGAAGTGGCCGATCCAGGCGAAACCGTAGCCGCAGATCACGGCGGCGGGCAGCCATAGCCACATGCCGGTGGCGATCGCCATGGCCACGCAGCCAATCACGCCGAGCGAGCCGATGAAATGCAGCCGCCGCGACATGAGATTGCTGTGTTCGCTCAGATAGAACGGATAGAACTGCGCGAAATTCGCGAAGTGTTGCTGTTCGGTGTGGGTGGCGTGTGTCATGTCTCCTCCTGGCGCACGGGGGACTCGGACAGGGGCGCAAGGGCTGCGCCTGTAGGCCATTCTCTTGCGAATCGAACGACCGTGCAAGCTGGTGGAAAGCCTCGGGAGCAGCGCGCCTGACGGCATCTCCCCCGTGGCATTTTCCAGACCGGCGATACCTGTTCAACCTACCCGTTCAGCCGTTGCCCACCCGTGGCGCACGCATCGCAAAATCGTAGAGCGCGTCGAGCGTGGCGTCGGGCTGTTCGGTCATCAACGCGTGGCCCGCGTCGAGCGTCACCGTATCGACGCGCGCGCCCGCGTCCTTGAGCGCCGTGGCGAGTTCGGCGCTTGCGCGCGGCGGCGTCATGACGTCGCGTTTGCCGACGATCAGGCGCACCGGGCAGGTCACTTTCGCCGCGCTCGTCAGGCCGTCGGCGTAGGCGTTGCAGGCTGCGAAATCGGTGTGGAAAAGCTGCGGCTCGCCTCTCGCCGCGACGCGTTCCATCAAGCGCCGGTTCATGCCGCGCAGCCAGAAGCCGGGGCCAGGGCTGGACGGCTTGGCCGCGAGCGTCGAGTGCGACCAGGCGTTCACCAGCGCAATGGCGTCGGGTTCGCGTTCGCGGGCGGCTTCGAGTAGCGCGGGGGAAACCGCCATCGGAAAAGCCGTGGCGAGCAGGGCGATGGCGCTGGCGCGCTCCGGATGGCGCGCCGCGAATTCCAGCGCGACCAGCGAGCCCATGCTGTGCCCGGCGACGAACGCTTTCTCCACTTGCAGCGCCGCGAGCAGCGCGTCGAGCCAGTCGGCGAGCGCGCCGATGCTCGTGAGCGCCGGCCCGGCGCTGCGCATATGGCCCGGCAGATCGACGGCCAGCACGCTGAAGCCGTGATGCGCGAAATAGCGCGATTGCAGTCCCCAGACGCTATGGTCGTGCTGCGCGCCGTGGACGAACACGGCCACGGGACGCGCCGGATCGAACGCGCGCCCGCCGGTGTAGGCGTAGACGCTTTTGCCTGCGACATCGACGATCATGATGTCTCCTTGCCCGTGGTGGCCCTGGCGGCGCTGTCGCTTTTCTGCGAGGCCTTGAGCGCACGCTTGAGATCGTCGATCAGATCGTCGGGGTCTTCCAGGCCGATTGACAGCCGGATCGTGCCCGCGCCGATTCCCGCGGCTTTGAGCGCGGCTTCGTCCATACGGAAGTGCGTCGTGGAGGCGGGATGGATGACGAGCGAGCGCGCATCGCCCACATTGGCGAGGTGCGAGAAGAGCGAAAGCGCTTCGATAAAGCGCTTGCCCGCCTCACGCCCGCCCTTGAGGTCGAAGCTGAACACGGCGCCTGCGCCGCGTGGCAGCAGGCGCTTTGCGAGCGCATAGTCGCGATGGCTTTCGAGTTCGGGATAGCCCACCGCTTCGACGGCGCCATGCGCCGCGAGAAATTCGACGACGCGCCGCGTGTTCGCCACGTGGCGTTCCATGCGCAGCGGCAGCGTTTCGATGCCTTGCAACAACTGCCACGCGGCCTGCGGATGCAGGCAGGCGCCGAAGTCGCGCAGGCCTTCGCGGCGTGCGCGCAACAGAAAGGGCGCCACGCTGCTTTCCTCGCTGAACACCATGCCGTGAAAGCCGGCATAGGGCTGCGTGAATTCCGGGAATTGCCCCGAGGCCTCGAAATCGAATGTGCCGCCATCGACCAGCACGCCGCCGATGGTCGTTCCGTGGCCGCCGAGAAACTTGGTGGCCGAGTGGTAGACGAAATCCGCGCCGTGCTCGAAGGGCCGCAGCAGATAAGGCGTCGTGAACGTCGAATCGACGAGCAGCGGCACGCGATGCTCATGCGCGATCTGTGCGACGGCGGCGATGTCCAGCACGTCGAGTCCCGGATTGCCGAGCGTTTCGCCGAACAGCAGCCGCGTATTGGGACGCAGCGCCGCGCGCCAGGCATCGAGGTCGCCGGGTTTCACGAACGTCGTCTCGATGCCGAAACGGCGCAGCGTGTAGTCGAGCAGGTTGTGCGAGCCGCCGTAAAGCGCCGCCGACGCGACGATATGCGCGCCCGCGCCCATCAGCGTGGCGATGGCCAGATGCAGCGCGGCCTGGCCGCTCGCGGTGCCGATTGCGCCCGCGCCGCCTTCGAGCGCGGCGACGCGCTCCTCGAACACCGCCACCGTGGGGTTCGATATGCGCGAGTAGACGTGCCCTGCGCGCTCCATATTGAAGAGCGCGGCGGCGTGGTCGGTGTCGCGGAACGCGAACGACGTGGTCTGATAGATCGGCGTCGCGCGGGCGCCGGTGACGGGGTCGGGCGCGGCGCCAGCATGCAGCGCGAGTGTGTCGAAACGGGGATCGGACATTCTGGCAGCACAGCCGGCGCTAACCGGCGACGGGTGAAAGGTGCTGGCATCGTATCACCGGCCACGCGGTCGGGGAACGCGCCGCGGGGGGCGCCTGAACCCCTTGCGAAGCCCCGAAACCCTTGGGCGGCAGGGCACGGCGAAGATCGCCCCTGGCCGTCCGGTATAACCCGAATGGCCGACGTTGCATCGCTCAATGCGCGTGGCCGCACGCTTTCGGCCGCGCCGGCTGGGCTTTTCGGGGCCTTAGTACGTCTTTCGGCCCGTTTTCCCGCGGCTTTTCTTTTGACGGCCTTTCCGCTAGGATCGAAAACAGGTAGGCATCTTTTCAGCATCTCCCCCATTAGACCGGCATTTCCTGGAGACACATCATGCGTGTGAGCGATATCCTCAAGCTCAAGGGCAATACGCTCTACACCGTCACGCCGGACACGGCGCTGCACGACGCAGTCAACACCATGGCCGAGCACGACATCGGCTCGCTCGTCGTCATGGAGTACGGCGACCTCGTCGGCATGCTCACGTTCCGCGAAATCATTCTCACGCTGCGCAAGAACGGCGGCAGCGTGGGCACCACGACGATCCGCAAGGTCATGGACGACCATCCCATTACCTGCACGCCGGAAACCGAAGTGGACGAAGTGCGCCGCATGATGCTCGAGCATCACGTGCGCTATCTGCCCGTGATGGAAAGCCGCTCGCTGATGGGCGTGATCTCGTTTTACGACGTCGCGAAGGCGGTCGTGGAAGCACAGGGCTTCGAAAACAAGCTGCTCAAGGCTTATATCCGCGACTGGCCCGAAGAAGAGCGTCATTCGGCGACCTGATTGCCGGAAAGAGGGGCGAAGGGATTTCACCTTGCCCCTGAAGAACCCGCACGAAAAAGCGCGCGTCAGGCGCGCTTTTTCACGTCTGCCGACCGATTCCGACCGCATGAAAACGACTCGATGAACGATAGACCGACACCTGCTGCGCAGGCGGCGCGCGTTGAGGAGACCGGCCACGGCTCGCAGTTCGCGCTGCTGCGCCAGCGACGTTTTGCGCCATTCTTCTGGACGCAGTTTCTGGGCGCGATGAACGACAACGTGTTCAAGATCGGCTTCACGTCGCTCGTGACCTACCAGGCTTCGCGCTTTTCGGGCGTCGATCCGAAGACCGTGGCGTTCCTGATCTCGGCGATTTTCATCGCGCCGTTCGTGCTGTTCTCGGCGACCTCGGGCCAGATTGCCGACAAGTACGACAAGGCCGTGCTCACGCGCTGGGTCAAGACCTTCGAGATCGCGGTGATGCTGGTCGGCGCGGCGGGCTTCTGGATGCATGGCGCGCCGCTGCTTTATCTCTGCACCTTCCTGATGGGCGTGCATTCCACCGTGTTCGGGCCGATCAAGTACGCATATCTGCCGCAAAAGCTCGCGAACGACGAACTCGTCGGCGGCAATGGGCTGGTGGAAATGGGCACGTTCGTCGCGATCCTGATCGGCACGATCATGGGCGGGATCGCGGCGGGCATTGGGGCAAGCGATGCTGCGGCAAGCACCGCGACGGGCACGCCGCCAGGCGCGTGGTGGCTCGGCGGCCTGTGCATCGTCATCGCGCTGATCGGGCGCGTGGCCAGCAGCTTCGTGCCGCCGTGCGCGTCGCTGCAGCCCGCGTTGCGTATCAACTGGAACCCGTTTTCCGAGACCTGGCGCAACCTGCGCCTCGCGCACGGCAACCGCACCGTGTTCCTCAGCCTGCTGGGCATTTCGTGGCTGTGGTTCGTCGGCGCGACCTTTCTTGCCTCGTTCTTCAACTTTGCCAAGGACGTGCTGTGGGCCGACCCCGATGTCGTGACGCTGCTGCTCGCCATGTTCTCGCTCGGCATCGGCTTCGGTTCGCTGATGTGCGAAAAGCTCTCGCGCCGCCGTATCGAGATCGGCCTCGTGCCGCTTGGCTCGATCGGCATGAGCGTGTTCGGCATCGACCTGTTTTTCGCGAGCCACGCGCTGCCGGCCGCCTCGCATCTGCTGTCGGTCGGCGAATTCGTGGGCACGCTCGTCCATTGGCGCGTGCTGGCCGACCTGTTCCTGCTCGCGATGTTCGGCGGCTTCTACAGCGTGCCGCTCTACGCGCTGATCCAGAGCCGCAGCGCGCCGAGTCATCGTGCGCGCATCATCGCCGCGAACAACATCCTCAACTCGCTGTTCATGATCGCTTCGGCGCTCATGGCGATGGGGCTGTCCGCAGCCGGCGTCGGCGTGCCGGGCATTTTTCTCACGACGGCGCTGCTCAACATCGTCGTGGCGGCCTACATCTATGCGCTCGTGCCCGAATTCCTGCTGCGTTTCGTGGCGTGGGTGCTCGTGCATACGGTCTATCGCGTGCGCCTCGTGAATGCCGGCCGGATTCCCGCCGACGGCCCGGCGGTGCTGGTCTGCAACCATGTGAGCTTCGTCGATGCCGTGGTGATCATGGCCGAAAGCCCGCGTCCGATCCGCTTCGTGATGGATCACCAGATCTTCCGCTCGCCGCTGCTCGGCTGGATGTTCCGGCATGCGAAAGCGATTCCGATCGCGCCCGCGCACGAGAACCCGGCGTTGCTCGCCGCCGCCTATGACGCCTGCGCGACTGCTCTGGCCGAGGGGGAACTCATCTGCATTTTCCCCGAGGGCAAGATCACGCGCGACGGCGAGATGAATCCGTTCCGCCACGGCGTGACGGAAATCCTCAGGCGCCAGCCCGCGCCCGTCGTGCCGATGGCGCTGCGCGGGCTGTGGGGCAGCATGTTTTCGCGGCACGCGGCGTCGGGGCAGGAGCGGCCGACCCGGCGCGGCCTCACGAGCCGGCTTACGCTGGCGGTCGGGGAGCCGGTGGCGCCGGCGGACGTCACGGTGGAGGGACTCCAGCGCACGGTCTCGGATCTGCGCGGCGCGCGCCGTTGATGCGTGCTTGCCGGGCGACGTTCGGGCGCGGCGCGTGCCGATGGCGGCTGAAAGGGGGCTGACGGGGCGCCCGGGCGCGGCGCCGCACGGACTGGCATAATGCTGGATTCCCCGAATCACTTTGGACGACTGCCATGTCCGGCAACACGCTCGGTACGCTTTTCACCGTCACCACCTTCGGCGAATCCCACGGTCCGGCCATCGGCTGTGTCATCGACGGCTGCCCGCCTGGCATGGCGCTCACCGAGGCCGACATCCAGATCGATCTGGACCGCCGCCGTCCCGGCACGTCGCGCCACGTCACGCAGCGCCAGGAAGCCGACCAGGTCGAAATTCTCTCGGGCGTGTTCGAGGGCGTCACGACCGGCACGCCGATCGCGCTCCTGATCCGCAACACCGACCAGCGCAGCAAGGACTACGGCAACATCGTCGAGACCTTCCGCCCCGGCCACGCGGACTACACCTACTGGCAGAAGTACGGCATCCGCGACTATCGCGGCGGCGGCCGTTCGTCGGCGCGTCTGACGGCGCCCACGGTCGCGGCGGGCGCGGTCGCGAAGAAGTGGCTGCGCGAGCGTTTCGGCGTGGAAGTGCGCGGCTACATGAGCGCGCTCGGCGAGATCGAGGTGCCCTTCGTCGCGTGGCAGCACGTGCACGAGAACCCGTTCTTCTGCGCCAACGCCGACGTCGTGCCGCAGCTCGAAGACTATATGGACGCGCTGCGCAAGGACGGCGACTCGATCGGCGCGCGTATCAACGTGGTCGCGAGCGGCGTGCCGGTGGGCTGGGGCGAGCCGCTGTTCGACCGCCTCGACGCCGACATCGCGCATGCCATGATGGGCATCAATGCGGTGAAGGGCGTGGAGATCGGCGCGGGCTTCGCGAGCGTCGCGCAGCGCGGCTCGACGCATGGCGACGAACTGACGCCCAATGGCTTCCACGGCAATCACGCAGGCGGCATCCTCGGCGGGATTTCGACGGGGCAGGACATCACCGTGTCGATCGCGATCAAGCCGACGTCGAGCATCCGCACGCCGCGCCGCTCGATCGACAAGGCGGGCGAGCCGGCGGTGGTCGAGACCTTCGGCCGCCACGATCCGTGCGTGGGCATCCGCGCGACGCCGATCGCCGAAGCCATGCTGGCGCTCGTGCTGATCGATCACGCCATGCGCCACCGCGCGCAGAACGGCGACGTGGTGGTGTCGACACCGAAGATCGCGGCCAGCGATAGCTGATCGGCGAGAAGCGAGTCGCACCATGCTGTTGCCGCTTCCGGTCGATGCGACGCTGCCGACACCCGCTGTAGAGGACCACGCGCTTCTGGCGCTACTCTCGCGGGTCGCACAAGCCGATGCGCGCGCAACCGACTGGCTCGCGCTCGGCCGCAGCTTGCAGGCGCGCGCGGGCGGCGAGCGCGGCCGCACCCGCGCCGCGCTCTTCGCGCTCACGCGCGCGGCGCAACTTGACCCTGACGCCGATCCCGCACTCTTGCGCGACGTCGCGCAGACGGCCTTCATCGTGCGTGACTGGCCGCTCGTCGATGCCGCTTGCGCGGGCCTGCTCGAACGTGACGCGGCTGACGCGAACGCGCTCGTCTGGCGCTCGGCCGCCGCCCAGGCGGGCGACGATTTCACGACGGCTGAAGCGTTGCTGCGCGCCGCGGCGCGCGTCGTGCCGAATCATCCCGTGGTGCTGCACAAGCTCGGGCTTTGCGTGAAGGAGCAGGCGCGCTTTGCCGAAGGCGAGGCGCTGCTGCGCGAGACGCTTGCGCTCGGGCCGAACAATCCGCACGCGCGCTTCGATCTGTCGGAGCTTGAGATCCGTTCCGGCCGCTATGCCGAAGGTTGGGCGCACTACGAAGCGCGCCACGAATTGGGCGGCGATAGTAACGAAGCCCGTCAAATGCTCGGGACACTGTGTCCGGGGTGGAACGGCGAATCGCTCGCGGGAAAGACCTTGCTGGTCTACGGCGAGCAGGGCAACGGCGATTGTCTCTGGGCGTTCCGCTTTCTCGCGCCGCTGGCCGAACGCGCGCGCCGTGAAGGCGGCCGGGTGATCCTCGGCTACGCCGGGCCGATGCGCTCGCTGGTCCAGCGGATGTTGCCCGCCGACGTGGCGCTCGAAGATTCGCTGAAAACCCATCCCGATTTTCACTGCGGCTTGATGAGCCTGCCGTTGCGGCTGGGCGTGTTCGATGCGGCCGGGTGGGGCGCGCCGTATCTGCGCGCCGACCCGCTGCGCATCGACGTCTGGCGCGCGCGCGTCGCGCAGGCGATGCCGGCTGGCGGACGGCCGGTTGCGCTGGTCTGGAACGGCAATCCGGAGCATACGCGCGACGCGCGGCGCTCCGTGCCGGATGCCGAGCTTGGCGCGCTGCTGTCGGTGCCGGGACTCACATTTTTCGCGCTTTCGCCCGGACGAGGCGCCACGGTCGAGATGTGGCGTGGGCGCGGCGCGCGCTTCGTCGATTTGACCGGCCAGTTCGAAGCGGGCTTCGACGATGTTGCCGCGCTGATTGCAAGCGTCGACCATGTCGTGACGATCGACAGCGGGCCGGCCCATCTGGCGGGCGCGCTCGGTGCGCCGACGAGTTTGCTGATCGATCATGTTTCCGCGTGGTTCTGGGGCAGCGAGACCTCGCGCACGCCCTGGTACGACTCGATCGAGCTGTTCCGGCAGACGGTAGTGGGCGAGTGGGGGCCGGTGCTCGCGCGTGTGCGCGAACGGCTGGAAACGCTGGCCGCGAGCTGACGTCGCCCGCATGTTGGCCGTCTCATACGCGCTGGAATGAAAAAGCCGCTTCGAAAAGCGGCTTTTTTATCGTTGCGAGTTTACATATTGGGGTAGTTCGGCCCGCCGCCGCCTTCCGGCGTGACCCAGACGATGTTCTGCGTCGGATCCTTGATATCGCAGGTCTTGCAGTGCACGCAGTTCTGCGCGTTGATCTGCAGTCGATCGCCGCCGTCATCGCTCTTCACGAATTCGTACACCGCCGCAGGGCAGAAGCGCGCTTCCGGACCCGCGTAGGTGCGCAGGTTCACGTCGACGGGCACCCTGGCGTCCTTGAGCGTCAAATGCGCGGGCTGGTTTTCTTCGTGATTCGTGTTCGAGATGAACACCGAAGAAAGCCGGTCGAATGTGAGCTTGCCATCGGGCTTCGGATACTCGATCGGCTTGCATTGCGAGGCAGGTTTCAGCATCTCGTTGTCGCGATGCTGGTGATGCAGCGTCCACGGCACATTACCGCCCAGCAGCTTCTGCTCGATGCCGACCATCAGCGTGCCCAGATACAGGCCCTTGCTCATCCACTGCTTGAAGTTGCGCGCCTTGTACAGTTCTTCGTGCAGCCAGGATTGCTTGAACGC
>NZ_PQGA01000025.1 GCF_002917095.1 Paraburkholderia eburnea | reverse complement strand
ACGCAGACGGGCACCAATGCGCTGGGCGACCCGATCACGACGAGCAACAAGATCCCGACCCTCACGGCACGCGCGGATTACACGTGGTCGAGCGCACTGGATATCGGCGGATCGTTCAACGTCGGACGCCAGACGCTCTCCAGCGCCATCGATCCCACCACGGGCCAGGCGGTCTACGGTGCGGGCGGCCAGGCGACGAGTTCGGGCGGCTACTTCTTCTTTGGCGAAGTCGATGCGAGCTACACCGCAGCGGACACGCAGTACAACGCCGAAGTCGATTACGGCCAGCAGCAGCGCGCCGCGTATAACGGCGGCAATGCGCAGTGGTACGGCTTCTCGCTGCTTGCGCACCGCAAGTTCAACGCGCCGGTGGTGGGCCGCATGGGCGTGACCGCGCGTTACGACCTGCTCGCCGACAGCAAGAACGGCGGCGGTGGCGGTGGCGTGGCGCTCAACGGCAACGGCATGGACCCGTACAACGGCTTCGGCATTGGTGCGGACTGCCTGGCGAATTCCCAGGCGAACGGCGGTCTCGGCTTCCAGTGCAAGGGCGCGGTGCGTCAGGACGTATCGCTGGATCTGCTGTTCTATCCGACGCAGCAGATCACGGTGAAGGTCGAATACCGCCACGACTGGGCTTCGCAGAATGTGTTCCTGCGTAACGACGGGTCGTACAGCAAGAGCAATGACTTGCTGGGGGCGCAGTTCATCTACTCGTTCTAAGGTGTTGGCCCTGCCCTTCAGGGCCGCACATACTGATTCTTGATCAACTCCTCCGCAAACGAGGCAAACCGCTGTACCACCATGCGCGGCTTCATCGTGCGCGACTGCGCAATACCCAGCGTGGTCGCCACGACTTTTTCCTTGAATCGTTTCACCACGAAATCCTCGCCGTCGACGGTTTGCGTCGATTTAAGCGGGAAATTCAAAATGCTATAGCCCAGACCATTTGCCACCATACCGCGCACCACCTCCGGTTGCGAGGAGCGAAACACCGGCACGGGACGCTGCCCAACCGCATCGAAGAGTGAGGAAAAATATTCGCGGCTATGCGGCAGATCGAGCATCACATAGGGTTCATCCACGAGATTCGCCAGCGACACTGCACGATGCTGCGCGAGCGGATGTTTGCTCGGCAGGATCACATAAGGCGGCAGACGCACCAGCGGGCGAAAATCGATATCGTCGGTGAGATCGATATCGTAGGTGAGCGCGATATCGAGCGAACCGTCGTGCAATCCCTTGAACAGATCGTCCTGATGCCCTTCAATTGTCTTGAAGCCAATACCTGCATGATCGGCAAGAAAACGGCTGATCAGACCGGACAACAACGGCGGCGCCAGCGACACGAGGCAGCCCAGCGCGATCGTCCCTGTCATGCCGGTGTCGAGCCCGCGCGCGACCGACTGCAGTTCTTCGGCGTTCTTCAAAAGATCGCGCGTCTTGCCGAGTAATTCGCGCCCTGCCTGCGTAAGCGACAGGCCGGCGGCGTGATGGCGAATGAATAGTTGAATACCGAATGCGTCTTCAAGTTCGGAGATTGCACTGGAAATGGAAGGCTGCGAGATATGCATTAGCCGCGCCGCTGAGGTGAACGACAGCGTTTCGGCTGCCGTCACGAAATAGCGTAGCTGGCGCAGGGAAAAATTGAGGCGGGAAATTTCCATATCACGCGAGTTGAGGCGAATAGATAACGATGACGATGACGATGTGGTATCACGCCAGAATTCCCCGTGTCGGGCAAGTCATGGAAACGACACTTGCCCCGCACACTGGAAAGCCCCCTTGCTATCGCTTAATGGACCGCGCTCGCCTCAAACTGCGAGGTCTTCATCTCCATATGATCCGAATCGGCGTTGCGCGAATTCACGACACTGCGAGCCGCTGCGCCGAAAAACGCAACCCGTCGAACAGCCGTTCGGCCACGCGTTGAGGAAAGCCTTCGGGCAGACTCGCTCCAACGGTTTCGATCACCGCCGGCGTACGCTCGACGAGGCGTTCGATGATCGGCGCGGCGTCAGGCCCGTAGTGGCACAACTGCGCGGTGGTGTCGAAATGGACGCGCTTCACGTCGCGCATGCGGTAATGGCGGCTCTTGCCCCAGACCGCCATCGCCAGCGTGGCCTTGTACCATGACCATTGACTGCCGCCGTCGCCCTCCACGGGCCATATCGACATGACGTCATAGAGCGGCGCGAGCTGAAAACGCCCGCCAGGCAGCAGGCGCAGGCTGAAATTCTTCGCGTGGCCGTCGGGTGCGGCCATCATCCAGAAGGCGATCTGCGCGGCGAGAAAAGTCTCGATGTCCTCGCGCGCCGATTGCGACTGGCGCAACAGGTCCGCGATTTCGCGCACGCCGGGACCGCCCTGCGCTTCGTACTTGAAATGCGGCGCGACGCCCAGCGCCTGGCAAAAGTCCTCCTGCGGCAGACGCAGCAGCGCGCCGCTACGCGAGATGGCGCGGTCGAAGCGCTCGACGGCCAGCACCTTCTGCGCGCCGAACGTGACGATGCTCGCCGACGATACCGGCAATCCATAGGCCTTGAGCACGGCCAGACACAGCCACTCGTTTTCGACGGAAGTATTGAAGTCCACCTTGCGATGGCCGATGAAACCGAGCGGCAGCTTGAGGATGTGCGTGGTAGGCGTGGCGCCATGCGGCAGCAGCCAGCGGCCCTCGTGACGGAGCAGCGCCGTTTTTTCCTGCGCGCCGGCCAGCGAAATGCGCAGTTCTTCGTCGGCGTCACCGCTGCCTGGCTGCACCGCGCCCGAGGTCTCCAGCAGCAGGCGTTCGATGGCGGCATCGTCGAGCGGCGTGCCGTCAATGCGCGCGAGCGGCGCGGGCGTTTCGTCTTCGTCGAGCAGTTGCACCGCGCCCACGCAATCGCGCCCGATCGCCTTGAGCAGATCGAAGGCGTCGATGGAATCCGTGCGAAAACGCGCGGCGATGCGTCGGCGGATGGCCGTGCTGTCCGGCAGCAGATTGTCGAAGTAGTGATAGACGCGCGTGCCGCGCAGCGGCCGGTCCCCCACGCCGAACGGCAGCGAAAGCGACAGCGGGCGGCCCGTCCCGGACGCCTTCCAGCTCGCGTCATAGCGCAGTTCGGCCTCGCCCGAGCCCGTCAGTGTCCAGGTGCCGACGCGCTCTCCATTGGCCCAGATCGACAGGGTGCGTGAATGCGATTTGCGTCCCATCGGCTACCACTCCGGTCCGTCTTCACGCAGCTCGTACTCCGGAGTGGAAGCGTCGCGCGACTGCACGCAGAATTCCAGTTCGTAGAGTGCGAACAGCGCGAGCATTTGTTCGAGCGAGATGCTGGCCGTGCCGGTGGTTTCCAGCGCCGACAGGCGCGGCTGGCCGATGCCAAGCGCGGCCGCCGCCTGCGTCTGGGTCAAGCCGCATTTTTTTCTCGCCGATTGCAGGATCTCGGCAAGGCCGGCAGGCGTGTGGACGATGATCTTCATGCGATATTCCTGTGAGGCAT
Organism: Paraburkholderia eburnea; assembly: GCF_002917095.1. GTDB lineage: Bacteria > Pseudomonadota > Gammaproteobacteria > Burkholderiales > Burkholderiaceae > Paraburkholderia > Paraburkholderia eburnea. The sequence goes on along the minus strand of NZ_PQGA01000025.1, from coordinate 73,403 downwards.
AAAGCGATTATATGCCTGCAGGCGATATTCAGGCAATATCGCTCACAGACATAAACAGGAAATATCGCTGGTACCGATAAATAGATCAGACCGAAGCCGCCGACTCCTGACGGAACGACGCACCCGCGTGCCGCTGCGGCAGCGTATCACCCGCCCCGAAGAGCTTGTGGCGCAGCGTGCCCTCCTCGTAGGCCGTCTTGTAGATTCCGCGATTCTGCAATTCCGGCACGATCAGATCGACGAAATCCTCGTAGCTTTCGGGCACCACCGTGCGGCTCAGGTTGAAACCATCCACGTCCGCCTCGTCGACCCAGGCCTGCAACTCATCGGCGACCTGCGCCGGGTTGCCGACGATGGCCGGATAGCGTCCGCCCAGTTCGAACATCTCCAGCAGCGCCCGACGCGTCCAGCCGTGCTGCTTCGCCGTGCGCGTGGCCGATTCGATGGCATTGCCGGGCGTGTAATCGACCGGCTCGTCCAGATCGTACTGTGCGTAGTCGATGCCCGTGCTCGCCGCGAAATGCGCCAGTCCCGCCTCGCGGCTAGCGTAGCGCTTATAGTCCGCGTACTTTTCGTGCGCCTCGCGCTCAGTCGCCCCCGTCACCACCGCCGCGCCGACGAATACCTTCACGTCGTCCGGACGCCGCCCCGCGCGCACCAACTGCTCGCGCAGCGCGCGCACCGTCTCGCGCCCCACCGCGCGATTGGGCGGAGAAATGAACACGCACTCGGCGTGACGCGCGGCGAAACGCTGCCCGCGCCCCGAACTGCCCGCCTGGAACAGCACCGGCGTGCGTTGCGGCGAAGGCTCGGCCAGATGGTAACCATCGACGTTGTAATAGCGCCCCGCATGTTGTACGCGATGCACCTTCGCCGGGTCCGCGTACACGCGCGCCGCCTTGTCGCGCAGCACGGCATCAGGCTCCCAGCTACCTTCCCAGAGCTTGTAAAGCACGTCGACGTATTCGTCGGCGCGCTCGTAACGCTCGTCGTGCGGCAACTGTTCCGACACGCCCATCGCCCGCGCCGCGCTGTCGAGATAACCCGTCACGATATTCCAGCCGATGCGCCCCTGCGTCAGATGATCGAGCGTGGAAAAGCGCCGCGCCAGCAGATACGGCGCCTCATAGCTCAGATTGACCGTCACGCCAAAGCCCAGATGCTGCGTGACCGCCGCCATCGCCGGCACCAGCAGCGTGGGATCGTTCACGGGCAACTGGATCGATTCGCGCAGCGTCACATCGACATTGCGCTGATAGACATCGTAGACGCCAACGATGTCGGCAAGAAACAGCCCGTCGAACAACCCGCGTTCGAGCGTGCGCGCGAGATCGGTCCAGTAAGCGATCTTGCGGTAATCCGCCGAACGGTCGCGCGGATGGGTCCACAAGCCGTGATTGATATGGCCCACGCAATTCATGTTGAACGCGTTGAGCAGGACAGGCTTCTTGTTGGTTTGCGACATCACAAAGCTCCGTGGCGCGGCGGCAGCGCATCGTTCAGATAGAAGTTGCCGACTGCGTGATATTTCCAGCGCACCGGGTCGTGCAGCGTGTGCGTGCGCGCATTGCGCCAGAAACGGTCGAGCCCGAGACCGTCGAGCGTCGCGGCCGTGCCCGCGAGTTCGAACAGACGCGATCCGGCGTCGAGCGAGATCGTCGTGGTGAGCGCACGCGCCTCGGCGACGGCAATCGATGCTTCGGCGACCGCTTGTTCGGCTTGCTCGTCGGGCGCGGCCTGAGCGGCGTCGACGTAGCGGCCCGCGCGGCGCACCAGCGCTTCGGCGGCGGCAAGACGCGCGGCCAGATCGCCGAATTGCGCGATCGTGAGCGGATCGTCGGCGGCACGATCGACCTTCGCGTCGATCCACGGACGCGAGCGCTCGCGCACGAAACGCAACGCGGCGTCGAATGCGCCACGCGCCTGACCCAGATCGATCGCCGCGTGAATGATCTGCGCGAGCGGGCCGATCGTGGTGGCACGCTCGAACGAGGTCTGGAACGGCACGATCCATTCCGGCTCCACGCGCACGCCGTCGAACTGCACGGAGCCGCTGCCCGTCACGCGCTGACCGAAGCCATCCCAGTCGTCCGTGATCGTCACGCCAGCAGCAGCACGCGGCACGAACGCGAGATACGTCACGTCGCGCCCCGCTTCCTCGCTCACGACGAGCGTGGGAATCCAGTGCGCGTAGAGCGCGCCGGTGCAATAGAATTTGCGCCCGTCGATACGCCAGCCCTGCGCGTCGCGCGAGAGCCGCGTGCGCCGCAAGAAGTCCTTGTGGCCGATTTCGGCGAGCGCATTGCCGAAGCGCTCGCCCGCGAGCACACGGCCATAGAAAAAGCGCTGCTGCTCCTGGCTGCCGCCTACACGCAGCACTTCGAGCGCATAGAAATGATTCTGCGGAATCTGGCCGAGCGAGCCGTCCGCTGCGGCGATGGTCGCCGTGACTTCGGCAAGCGTGCCATTGCGCACACCCGGGCCGCCAAACTCGCGCGGCACCGTGATCGTCCACAAGCCGCTGGCGACAAACGCATCGAGTTCGCCCCAGGGCAAACGGCGCTCGCGGTCGCGCAATGCGGCCTCCGGCGCGAATTCGCCTGCAAGGCGCTGCGCCACGGCGACGGCCTGCGCGTCGTTCTCAATCCGGGCGGGGGCTTGCGCCGGTGCCTGTGCAGGCTGTTCGCCGCCGCGCTTCAGCAGCGCGGAAGAAATGTCGACATTCATGCTTCTATTCCCGATCTCACTCTGTCCAATGCCTGTTCAATTCCACGAATGCCGCGCGGGCAGCGCACCGTTCAGGTGATAGTTGCCCAGCAGATGCAGCTTCCAGCGCACGGGATCGTGCAGCGTATGCGTGCGCGCATTGCGCCAATGGCGGTCAAGGTTGTGCGCCGCGCGCGTCGCCGACGAGCCCGCCAGTTCGAAGAGTTTTTCGCTCGCTTCGAGCGCGATGCGCGTGGTCAGCACCTTCGCCGCCGCAACGGCCACCGAAGCGCGCGCACTGGCTTTCTCGCTCAAGCCGTTGCCGAACGCCTCCACCGCCAGTTCGTCGAGTGTGCGCCCCGCTTCGAGCAGGACTTCGCGCGCCGCATGCAGGTCGATCTGCAGGCGCCCGATATCGGCGATGATGTACGGGTCGTCAGCCGCGCGGGCGACGCCCGAATCCATCCAGGGCCGCGCGCGCTCGCGCACGAAGGTGATCGCATCGGCGACGGCCGCTTCGGCGATGCCTTGATCGATCGCCGCCTGAATGATCTGCGAAGTCGGGCCGAAGAGACCGGGTTTATCGGCAAGTTGCCATAGCGGCAGCACGTCTTGAGGATCGATGGCGATGTTGTCGAAACGCACCGTGCCGCTTGCCGTGGTTCGCTGTCCGAATGAACTCCAGTCGTCGATCACGGTGAGGCCCGCTGCATCGTACGGCACCCAGACCTGCACGGCGCGGCCTTCGTCGTCGGTGGCGCGCGTGGGCACGCGATGCGCGAACAGTGCGCCGGTCGAATAAAAGCGCTCCCCGTTCAGACGCAGACCGTCCGGTGTCGATGAAAGACGCGTCGCGCCGTGCAGGATCGTGGGCGAAGCCGCCGAGCGGCGCTCCGGCCCGGCGTTGCCAAAGCGATGCCCTGCCAGCGCTTCGCCGTAAAGCCGCGCTTTCTGCGCGGGCGAACCGCTTTCCCGCAACAATCCCAGCACACCGAAATGATTTTGTGGAATCTGGCCGAACGCGGGATCGGCTGCGCAGAGCAGCACGAAGACTTCGGCGAGCGTGGCGTACGACACTTCCGCGCCGCCGTATTCGCGCGGCACGGTGATCGCGCCGAGTCCGCTTTCGGACCAATTTTCGAGTTCGTCCCACGGCAGCGCGCGTTCGCGGTCACGCTGCGAGGCGCCGGGCGCCGCCGTTTGCGCGAGCACGCGAGCCGCTTCGAGCGCTTGCGCGTCGTTCGCGATGCGCCTCACGCGGCGTGGGTCGGGAAGCCGCGGCACACGCGCCGCGGTGTTGGAATATTCACTAGTGGGCATGGCAATTCGAACTGACCTGATGGGCGTCCCGCGCTTGTGGCACGGGTCCTGCCAATCATTTGAACAGTGCGAACTCCAATCCCCTACTAGTTTTTCTGCGATTGCATATGACGATATCGGCTATGCGCGCATGCAGGCGGGGCATTCATCGGCATTCGCTTTCGCACGCGCGTGACGCGCGGCGGCGGCCTCGCCATAATCTTCGCCATCGATGTCATAACCCGACGGCTCCCAGCGAATCGCCAGCAACACGAGCAACGACGTGAACGGCGCGATCGCGATCACCCAGAACACTTTGGTGCCCAGCGCCGCCGCCAGGACCGGAAACAGAAACAGCGACACCGTGGAAGCCGAGCGCACCAGCGTCTGGTTGAAACCCACGCCGATGCCGCGCAGCGAAGTCGGATAGCTTAGCGACGCATAAACCATCGAATGCGAACCCGGCCCGAAGCCCTGCCCGAACAGATACGCGCCGAGCAGCAGGATGGCGAGCGCGACGAATACGCCGCTCGACGGATGCCCGATCAACGCGAGCCCGACCAGCGCGATCACCTGCAGGGAATGACCGAGCACCGTCATCTTCCATGAGCCCACCGTGGGCGCGGTGCGCACGCCAATCAGGCCGCCCACGAACGCGAAGAGCAGATTGAGCAGCAGCGACGCCACGATGGTCGTAAGCGGCCCCTGTTTCAGGAAACTCGCGATGATGACCGGCAGGCCGAAGATAATCGCGTTATAGCCAAACGACGAAGCTGCGCCGATCGTCGCCGCGAGGATCGTGCGGCGGCGATACGTGGCGTTGAACAGCACGCCGTAATTGCGCCAGCTCGCGCGCGGCACTTTGGCCGTCTGCGCCGAGGCGTCGTCGGCGGGACGCTCGACCACGGCATCCACGCCCCACGAACGCTTGAGAATGCGCGCGGCTTCTTCGAGATCGCCCTGATTCGCGGCCCACACCGGCGATTCGCTGATATAGCGACGGCGCACCAGAATGATGACGATCGCGGGCACCGCGCCGAAGGCGAGCGTCAATCGCCAGAGCCAGTCGGTGTGATGCGCGGGCAGAATCGCATAGAGCCCAAGGATCAGCAGATAGCAGGTGCTCGTGGCCGCATACCATGCGGGGCACCAGGCCGCGACGCTGGCCGCCTTGTTGCCGCGTCCCGCCACGCGGGAGAATTCGGCGAGAAACGCCATCGCCACCGGCAGATCCAGCCCCACGCCAAAGCCCATCAGAAAGCGCGCGCCCCCCAGCACCCATGCATTAGGGGCCAGTCCCGCAATGATGGCGGCCACGACGAAGAACAGCATATCGGCCATGAAGACCCGATAGCGCCCGATGCGGTCGGTCAGATAGCCGCCGAACAGCGCGCCCAGAATCGCGCCGAACGTGATCGCGGCGGACACGAGGCCGACCTGCGCCGGCGAAAGCGCGAACTGGCGCGCGATGTCCTTCACACCATAGGCAAGCGAGGTGAGATCGTAGGCATCGAGAAACACGCCGCCTAGCGCGATGGCAATCACAGCACGTGTGCGCGTACCTTGCGCCGGACCTGCGTTGACGAGACGCGCAACGTCTTCGGCGGAGCGAATGACGGTGTGCGCAGTAGCGTCCGCGTTGGCCGCGGCGGCACGCGCACCGAACCCGGAATCGTGAGAAGGAACGGCAATAGTCGACATGAGCAAAACCCATCCAGATAGCATCCGCTGCATCGTAGACAGGGCTACGCACCAGGCAAAGCGACGTTTTCACATATGCTTTGCGCGAATTGCGCAAACCGTGACGCAAGCGTAAAGCCCTTGCAGGAAGGCGCTTTGCACGCTGCGTCAAGTGCTTATGACGATCCGTGCGATAAACAACGCGCGCGAAATTATTTGGCGAAGGCGCAGGCGCGCCCTAGCATCGCCCCATCTTTCACCACGTCACGATCACACTTTCATGAACAAGAACAAGAGAACACTGCTGGCATCGGGGCTGGCCTCCATCGCGCTGATCGCCGGCGCCGCGCTGGTGCCGTTCGGCCAGTCCGCCGCAGCGGCGCAGCATACGGTGCGCGTGGGCATCATGTCGGGCGAGGACGAGGACGTGTGGCGCGTGGTCGCCGCCAACGCCGCGCAGCACGGCATCGACGTCAAGGTCACGACGTTCTCCGATTACACGCAGCCCAACGAGGCGCTCGCGCAACACGACCTGGACGCCAATTCGTTCCAGCACAAGCCGTATCTGGATGCGCAGATCGCCGCGCGCCACTACGCGATCGTGCCCGTGGGCTTCACCTATGTGCAGCCGATCGGCCTCTATTCGCGCAAGCATGCCTCGATCGCCGCGCTGCCGACGGGCGCGACCATCGGCGTGCCGAACGATCCCAGCAACGAAGGCCGCTCGCTGTTGCTGCTGCAGTCGTATGGTCTGATCAAGCTGCGTGACAACGTCGGCCTGCTGCCGACCGCGCGCGATATCGCAAGCAATCCGAAGCAAATCAAAATCAAGGAACTCGACGCCGGTATCGTCGGGCGCGCCATCGGCGATCTGGATGCCGCCGTGGTCAATACGGACTGGGCGGTCAAGGCCGGCATCCGTATCCCGCAGGAACGCATCGCGCAGGAGAAGGTAGACGGCAGCCCGTACCGCAACTTCATCGCCGTCAACGAGAAAGACGCCAATGCACCGTGGGTGCGCGATCTCGTAGCCAGCTATCAGCAGGCGAATGTCGCGGCGAAGATCAACGCGGTCTATCACGGCACGACCCTGCCCGCCTGGAGCGGCGCGCCGCAGCAGTAAGCGCCGTACGCGAAAACCGCCACTGTAGTAACGTTCCTTTTCTCGTCAAACGGAAAAGGAACGTCGCCATGACCGCAAAATCCGTAAAGATCCCCGGCCCCGACCATCCGATCACGATCGAGCGCACGCCGTCGCGCGTGGTCGTGAAGGTCGCGGGCAAGACTGTCGCCGATACGCGTCGCGCGCTGACGCTACGCGAAGCGAACTACCCGCCCGTGTTCTACGTGCCGCGCGACGACGCCGACATGGCCTTGCTCGCGCGCACGGATCACAGTACCTACTGTCCCTATAAGGGCGACGCGTCCTACTACTCGATCACGCCGGGCGGCGAGCGCTCGATCAACGCGATCTGGACCTACGAGGCGCCACACGACGCCGTCGCGCAGATCAAGAACCATCTGGCGTTCTATCCCGACCGCGTCGATTCGATCGAAGAATTGCCCGGCTGAGCCTGGCCGCTCCCGATATCAACGCGCGTTCTTCGCAGCCGGCACGCCCAGCAGCAGCGCCGCGCCGCTCACCGCCAGCAATGCGGCGAGCGCATACAAAGCGTTATCCATACTGCCCGTGTGCGTCTTGATGAGGCCGATTGCCCACGGGCTCACGATGCCGCTCGTGATGCCGATACTGCTGATGAGCGCGATCCCGCCAGCAGCCGACTTGCCCGAGAGATACGCAGGCGGCACGGCCCAGAAAATCGGCAGCGCGGCGAAGATCAGCACAGCCGCGATCGACAGAATCGCCATCATCGCGGCAAAACTCGCGAGATGCAGCGTGAGCAATGCCAGCGCGATGCCGCCACCGATCGTGCAGGCCGCGAAGTGCCAGCGGCGCTCGCCTCGACGGTCCGAGCGGCGCGCAATCAGCATCAGGCCCACCGCGCCGACCGCATTCGGAATCACCGTGTAGAGGCTGATCGCGAGCACGTCATGCACACCGAAGTCGCGGATCATCAGCGGCATCCAGAAGTTCAGCGTGAGCGACGCGCAAGTCAGCGAAAAATAGATGAATGCGAACAGATAGACACGCGGATTGCCCAGCGCCGCGAGGAACGCGCGCGACGAATGCGCGCCGTGCCTGCCGTCATGCACGGCACCGCCGTCGCGCTGCGCGATCAGGTGCGTTTTCTCCGCGTCGCTCAGCCAGCGCGCCTGCCCAGGGCCATCCACCAGCTTGAACGCCGCCATCAGCCCGAGCAGCACGGCGGGCAATCCTTCGATCGCGAACATCCAGCGCCAGCCTTCGAGGCCCATCGCACCGTTCAGGTCGCGCATGATCCAGCCGGAAACCAGCCCGCCCAACACGCCCGCCACGGCAACACCCGCGAAGAAGATCGAAAAGACCGCGGCGCGGCGAGACGGCGGGAACCAGTAGGTCAGGTAAAGCACGATGCCGGGAAAGAAACCCGCCTCGAACACGCCCAGCATGAAGCGCAGCGCGTAGAAATGCGCGGGGGCGTGCACAAACATCATGCAGGTCGAGGCGATGCCCCAGAGCAGCATGATCCGCATGAACGTGCGGCGCGCACCGAAGCGCGCGAGCAAGAGATTGCTGGGCACTTCGCAGAGCACATAGCCCACGTAAAAGATGGCGGCGCCCAGGCCGTACATCGCGTCGCTGAAGCCGAGATCGTGCTTCATCTGTAGTTGCGCGAAGCCGATGTTGATGCGGTCGAGGAACGACACGACGTAACAGAAGAACAAAAACGGGATGACGCGCCAGGCGACCTTACGGTACAGCAGGTCGTCGCTGGCAGGGGACGCCGGGCTGGCCGACGCGGCGGCGCGCGCAGCGAACGCAGACTCGGACGCGCGGTCCGTGACGATCGATTGGGGCATGAGCCTGTCTCCAAACATGAGTAGCGGCGTCTAACGCGCCTTTGTGGCTGCGGCAGCCGTGGCCCGCGCGGGACGGAAATGCCGCATCGCAGCATTTCAATTTCCGCAAGCCACTCACTTTCTGACTACCGTGGGCGCATCATAGGAGCGGCATAATTTATTTGTCAATAGCAAGCCACTTCGCCAAAAGTAAATTCCAACAGCGATCCGCACGGCCCTACTCCCAGCAACTGTCTTGAAGGCGCGGCTATGCTTTGTCTGGTGCCCGTTCCGGCCAACTCATCGCCCTACGCCTTCCGGAGAATTCAATGAAAGCCATCAAACTGATCGCGCCCGCCGGCCTCGACAACCTCAAACTCGTGGATATCGCCGCGCCCGGCGAGCCACAGGCAGGCGAAATCCGCGTGCGTGTGCACGCCAGTTCGCTCAACTATCACGATCTGGGTGTCGTGCTCGGCCGCATGGGCGCCCCTGATGGCCGCATTCCGATGGCGGACGGCGCGGGCGTCGTCGAAGCCGTCGGACCCGGCGTGACCGGATTCGCCGTGGGCGATCACGTGGTTTCGACGTTCTTTCCGCCCTGGCTGGATGGCGCGCCGACGATCCCCGACTTCTCCGCGACACCCGGGGACGGCGTGGACGGCTACGCGCGCGAAGCCGTGGTCGCGCCGGCCACGGCCTTCACGCACAGCCCGCGCGGCTACACGCACGCCGAAGCGGCCACCCTCACGACGGCGGGGTTGACCGCATGGCGCGCCCTGGTCGTGGACGGCGCGCTGAAAGCCGGTGAAACGGTGCTGGTGCTCGGCACGGGCGGCGTGTCGATCTTCGCACTGCAGTACGCGAAGGCGATGGGCGCGACGGTAATCGTCACCTCCTCCTCCGACGACAAACTCGAACGCGCGCGTCGACTGGGCGCGGACCACCTCATCAACTATCGCCGCGAGCAGCAATGGTCGCGTCAGGTGCTGGAATACACGAATGGACTCGGCGTCGATCACGTCGTGGAAGTGGGCGGTCCCGGCACGCTGGAACAATCGATTCTGGCGACGCGCGTAGGCGGCCATATCGCGTTGATCGGCGTGCTGACCGGCATTGAGGGCAAGGTGCCGACCGGCACGATGATGCGGCGGCAGCAACGGCTGCAAGGTTTGATCGTCGGCAGCCGGCAGCATCAGATCGATCTGGTGCGCGCCATCGACGCAACCGGCGTCAAGCCCGTGATCGACCGGTCGTTCCCGCTCGAAGCGATCGGCGACGCGTTCCGGCTGCAACAGGCCGGTGGCCACTTCGGCAAAATCGTTCTGGAATACTGATCGATCAGACAGGCGTGCGTGGACCGCGCGCGAATTGCTCGCGGTACGCAGCGGGACTCGTTAGCGCAATCCGGCGAAAGTGCCGCCGCAGCGATTCCTCAGAACCGAAGCCTGCGAGATCGGCCACGCGCTCCATCGGCAGATCGGGCCGCGATTCGAGCAGATCGCGTGCGATGCTCACCCGCTCGCGCACGACCCAGGCGTAAGGGCCCATGCCGGTCGCGTCGAGAAACTGCCGCTGCAGCGTGCGCACGCTCATCGCCGCACGCGCGGCCAGTGACGCCACGCTATGCTCCAGGCGCGGATTCGCCCTCACCCAGTCCATCAACTTCGCAAGCGGGCTGGCCTCGTCGCGCGGCATCGGGCGCGGCACGAACTGGGCCTGGCCACCCTCGCGATGCGGCGGCACAACGAGCCGCTGCGCCACGCGGTTGGCCACTGCGCCGCCATGATCGCGGCGTACCAGGTGCAGCAGCATGTCGATGCCCGCCGCCGACCCCGCCGAGGTCAGCACCTGGCCTTCGTCGATATAGAGTGCGTCGGGCTCGACGTGCAGTTGCGGATAGCGTTGCTGCAGACGTTCGGCGTAGCGCCAGTGCGTGGTCACGCGCTGGCCGTCCAGCACGCCCGCCGCCGCCAGCACGAATACCCCTGAGCAGATCGAACACAGCCGTGCGCCTCGTGCATGGGCGGCACGCAGTTTCTTGAGCAGCGCCTCGGGCGGTCGCTCGTCCGGATCGCGCCAACCCGGTATCACGACGGTCTGCGCACGATCGAGCATGGCAAGCGTATAAGGCGCCGACACGGTAATGCCGCCCGCCGCGCGCAACGGACCGCGCTCTGCCGCGCAAACGGCAAAGCGATACCACGGCACGTCGAGTTCGGGCCGATCGAGCGCGAACAACTCGGTCACACAGCCGAATTCGAACGTGCACAGACGGTCATAGGCGAGCGCCACGACGAGATGGGCGGATTGGCGTGCAGGATCGGACATGGCGCGATGTTACCGGAGATTGGCAATCGCGCCACTGTCGCCACGCTCGTGCGAGCGCGAGAATGACAGCCATCGACATTAGAACAAGGAGCCACGTATGTCGTTCGTATCGGAAATCCCCGCTGCGCCGAGCGCCCAGGCGCTCGCCCATTTCAGCGCCTCGCTGGCCTATGAAACCGATTGTGCCGATGTGCACGCCACGCTCAACAGCGGCAATGCGCCCGATTTCGTGTTGCTCGACGTGCGCGGCCCGGCGCTCTTTGCGCGCGGCCATGTGCCGGGCGCCGTGAATCTGCCGCACGGCAAGATCGTGGAATCGAAGCTGGCCGACTATCCACCGCACACGCTCTTCGTCACCTACTGCGCGGGGCCGCACTGCAATGGCGCCACGCGCGGCGCGATCCGGCTGGCGCGGCTTGGACGTCCGGTCAAGATCATGACGGGCGGCGTCACGGGATGGCTGGACGAAGGCTTCGAGCTAACAAGCGAAACCGTACACGCGTGATACGACAGGCGGTCATTATTCTGGCCGCCGCTAGCTGCACTAAAATCGGAGAACACCCGAAACACCCAACCCATCGCTCGCACCATGATCACCTGCACGCTACGCTACGTCATCGATCCCTACCGCCTTGCCGAATTCGAAACCTACGCAAAGATGTGGATCCCCCTCGTCGAACGATTCGGCGGCCAGCATCACGGCTACTTCCTGCCCAGCGAAGGCGCGAATAATATCGCGCTCGCCCTGTTCTCTTTTCCGAGTCTTGCCGCCTACGAGATCTATCGGGAACAATCGCGGCACGATGCCGCCTGCCAGGCCGCCTTTCAATACGCGGACGAAACCCGCTGCATCGTGAGTTATGAGCGCAGTTTCATGCGCCCCGTATTCGGGTAGGATGCGCATAGCGCGCCGCGCGGACTGCGGCGCGCCTCAACACTTCTCTCATTGCACCCGACATGCAACAAGGCACTCCGGCCACCGCCGCCAGCTTTGCCAGTATGGGCGTCGACCTGCTCGACTTCTTCGACGTCACGCCCACCTCCCTGTGGCTTGAGGACTATAGCCAGCTACGCGCCCTGTTCGAACGCTGGCGCGAAGCCGGCGTGACGGATATCCGCGCGTGGCTCGAAGAAGATCCGCGCCGCGTGGCCGAATGCTCGGCGTGCATCCGCGTGCTCAAGGTGAACCAGCATACGCTCGCGCTCTATGGTGCGCGCAGTCACGACGAACTCACCGCGCACCTCGCGGAAGTCCTGCGCGACGACATGTTCCAGGCGCACGTGGGCGAACTCGAACAGATGTGGCAAGGCAGCGCCACCTTCGAGAGCAAGAGCGTGAACTACACGCTGGGTGGCCGCCGCATGGACATCCTGCTGCGCGGCGTGATCCTGCCGGGCCACGAAAACGACTGGGGCCGCGTGCTCGTTGCCATCGAGGATGTCTCCGCGCTCGAAGAGGCGCGCCATCGAGCGGCCGCGAGCGAGCAATACGCGCTCGGCGTTTTCGAGCACGCGCCGGTGTCGCTGTGGGTCGAGAATTTTTCGGCGATTCGTGAATTGCTAGACGAAGTGCGCATGCAGGGCATCGTCGATTTCCGCACCTTCACCGACGTGCACCCCGAGTTCGTCGAGCGTTGCATGAGCGAGATCCAGGTGCTCGACGTGAATCACTACACACTGGGCATGTACCGCGCGCCCGACAAGGCGACGCTGCTCGCGCGCCTGCCGCAGATCTTCCGCGACGAAATGCGCCCGCATTTTCGCGAGCAGTTGCTCGATCTGTGGGAGGGCCGCCTCTTCCAGCAGCGCGAAGTGACCAACTATGCGCTGGACGGCAGCGAACTCAACGTCCATCTGCAATTCTCGGTCTTTCCGGGCCACGAGGATCGATGGGATCTCGTGCTGCTCGCGCTCACCGACATCACGGCGCGCAAGAAAGCCGAGGCTTACCTCGAATTCCTCGGCAAGCACGACGTCCTCACCAAGCTCAAGAACCGCTCGTTCTATGTCGACGAGTTGAACCGTCTGCAGCGCAAAGGACCGTTCCCGGTCAGCGCGATCGTGGTGGACATGGACAACCTGAAAACCGTCAACGACCAGTTGGGCCACGCGGCCGGCGACGCGCTGCTGCGCCGCGCGGGCGAAGTGCTGGCGAAGGCGATCCAGAAGCCCTACCATGCCGCGCGCATCGGCGGCGACGAATTCGTGGTGCTGATGCCGGGCGCCGACGCGCGCGATGCGGAAATCGTCGCGGACAGCATCGGCAAGCTGATCGAACTGAACAACCAGTTCTACGGCGGCCCGCGTTTGAGCTTTTCGCTGGGTTGGGCAAGCTGCGAGGAAGGAGAAAGCGTGGAAGGCATGCTGCGTGCTGCAGACGCGGCCATGTACGAGGCCAAGCGACGCCGCAACGAACTCGCACGCAAGAGTGCGGAGTCGTCGGATCTGCTCGCTACGCCGCGCAAGGACGGTTTTTAGGCGGCTTTATTTGAGCAGATTCATCCCGTGCGTATCTGCGCGGGCGCCGTCCGATTGGTTCGGACAACGGATATTTTCGCCGACGTAAACAGCAACCGGGAGCGGGACGCAATGCGTCCCGCTCCCGGTGTGTGATGCTTCGTACCGCTGCACATGCGCAGCCGAAACCGCGCAGCCATTGCACGGAAAGCACGAAACGCGCGCATCGGGCCATACGTAGCAAAGGCGCCGGAGCGCCCCCGCTACGTCATCACCCGTGCACGCGCTGCGCGGCGGCGGCCAGCATCACGACGCGTTGACGGCGTCCTTGAAAGCCTTGCCGGCCGTGAACTTGACCGTCTTGGCCGCAGCGATCTGGATTTCCGCGCCCGTGGCCGGATTGCGGCCGACGCGTGCTGCGCGCTGGCCGGTCGAGAACGAACCGAAGCCGACGAGCTGCACGGAATCGCCCGACGTGACCGCTTTGGTGACCACTTCGAGGATCGCGTCGATTGCCGCGCCGGTGGCTGCCTTGGTCTCGCCCGTGCTTGCGGCGACTGCGTCAATGAGTTCCTGTTTGTTCATCTGCTACCTGTGTTGAGTTGAGAAAACCTGCATACCCTACCTCACGCGGGCAAAACAGGCAAATCGCGTTGCATATCGAAACGTAAGGCACACGGGGCTTACAGAGGCTTCCCCAGACCAGGAACGATTCATGCAAGGCGATTTTCTCGCCTATTTAGTGTCTATTTCGCGTATTTTTACAAAAACCACCGATATTCTCGTGCGGCAATCGCGTTCATAAAATCGAGGTGGTCCTGCCGTTTATTTTCGCAATAGACCGTCACAAAGTCCTCTCCGAGCGCCTCGCGCACGCCGGCGTGAGCCCGCATCGCGGCCACCGCCGAGAGCATGTCGCGCGGAAAATCCACCCCGCTCGCACGATTTTCGTTGAGCGGTGCGATCGGTTCCCGGCCTGCGTCGAGCCCATATTCGATGCCGGCGAGGATGGCCGCGAGCACTAGATAAGGATTCGCGTCGGCGCCTGCGAGGCGATGCTCGATGCGTAGATTCGCCTCGTCCGATTCCGGAATGCGGATGCAGGCGTCGCGATCCTCGAAACCCCAGTTCGCCCGGCTCGCCGCGTTGACCATCGCGCCGTAGCGGCGAAATGCGTTGTGGTTGGCGGCAAAGATCGGCATGCAATGCGGCAGCAGCGCGAGGCAACCCGCCACGGCATGACGCAGCGCGCGCCGCTCGTGCGCCGCCAGCACGTTGCGGCCGGCCTCGTCATAAAGACTCACGTGCACGTGCATACCGCTGCCCGGCGCGTCGAGCCAGGGTTTCGACATGAAACTCGCGCGGTAGCCGTGCCGCATCGCCACGCCTCGCGTGCTGCGGCAGAACAGCGCGGACCAGTCGGCCGCGCGCAGCGCGTCGTCGCAGTGACCGAAGTTGATCTCGAACTGGCCCGGTCCGAGTTCGGCGGTGATGACCGTTGCATCGACATCCTGTTCGCGCGCCGCTGTGACCATCTCGTGCAGCACGGGCGCGAAGCGTGAGAGACGCTCGATGTGCATGTTCGGCTGATCGTCGGGATCGTCGCAGAGCGGATCGCGAGCGTGCTGCGGCAACCCTTCGCGCAACTTTGCATCGAACAGGTAGAACTCCAGCTCGAAGGCGACGACCGGCTTCAGCCCACGCCGCACGAAACGCTGGAGCACGCGCGCGAGCACTTCACGCGGCTCGAAAGCGATCGGCGCGGCCGTGCCGTCCGACGTGATGAGCATCTGCGCGAGCGGCTGCTGCTCCCAGCGCACCCGCTTGAGCGTGCCCGGCACGAGACGGCGCGCGGCGTCGGGATCGCCGTCGTGGAAGCAATAGTCGCCGATCGGGTACACGCCGCCCTGCGCGCCCAGCAGGATGCAGTTCTGCGGCAGCTTGAGCATGGCGCCGGCCGCGACTTTTTCCAACATGCCAATGGGATAACGCTTGCCGTAAAAATGGCCCGGCAGATCGAGGCAGATCAGATCGACATAGTGCACGTCGGGGTGCGCCGCACGAAAGGCGCGTACTTCGCTCAGGAGATCGGATGCGATGTCGGTCACGTCAGGGTCCTTATGGGTGCCAAGCCTGATTTTTAGTATGGAATGCGAAACATCCAGAAAACATGCACGTCTTGAAAGCGTGCTGAAACGATCAATCGATACGCAAGCGTGATATCAGGTGAAAACCCACAGCACGCGCGCGGTTTGCTCCGCTAGATTCGCATAGCTGAAACGGCAACGCGAAGGCAGCTGAAAACTGTCGCCGGCCTTGAGCGTGACGGGCTCGCCGTCACTGTCGAGCCAGATCGTGAGTTCACCTTCGAGTACGAAACCGCCCTGCTCGTCGCTATCGTCGACGGGACGCTCGCCGCTCGTCGCGCCCGGTTCCAGCAGGCTTTCGAGCATCGAAAAGCCCGACGACATGCTCGGCGACACCAGCACGTCCGTAATGCCGCCGCCGTAATAGAGCGTGCGCCGCTCGCCGGGCCGCGTGACCCACGGCAGCGCGCGCGGCTTGCTCACGCTGTAGAAGTACGTCGTGGGGGTCTGCAGCGCCTCGCCGATCGCGGTGAGATCGGCCACCGTGGGCCGCGACAGCCCGCGCTCGACCTGCGAGAGAAACCCCACCGAACGCCCGATGCGCTGCGCCAGTTCTGACAACGTCACTTTCTTGTGCTTGCGCAGATCGCGAATCAGGATCGCGAGCCCTTCGATCTCTTCCTGCCTGTCCATGCCGGTTTCACTCCCATCAGACGACGTCGCGCAGGCGATACCAGAGCTTGCCGAGCGCTTCGAGCGGCGCGGCCAGCACATCGCCGCCCGGAAAACGCGGATTATGGATGGCCTCGTAGTGCGAGAGCAAGCGCGTGTCGCCGAGGATCGCGTCGGACACCGCACGCGCGGCGGCCAGCGTCGGCAGCACGCCATGACCGGAAAAGCCCTGCAGCCAGTAGCGTCCGCGCGCGTGGCCCACGTCGGGCGTGCGCCGGATGCTGATGTCGATATGGCCGCCCCACGCGTGATCGAGCGCGATGCCGCGCAGCTTTGGAAACGCGCGCTCCAGACTCGGGCGAACAGCCGCGCGGATGTCCTTCGGGATGCCGCCCAGATACGTACATGCGCCGCCGAACAGCAGCCGGTGATCGGGACTCAAACGGAAGTAGTCGGGGACGAACTGATTGTCGATCACGCAACTATTGCGCGGCAGGAGTTCGCTTGCGAGCGCCGGATCGAGCGGCGCCGTGGCCACCTGATACGTGCCGACCGGCAGCACGCGGCGCGCGAGTTCGCTGTCGAGGCGGTCGATATAGGCGTTGCAGGCGAGCACGAGCGTATCGGCGCGGATCGATCCGTTCGGCGTGTTCGCGACGAAACCGGACGGCGTCTCGCGCCACTTGAGAACGCGGGTCTGCTCGAAGATGCGACCGCCCGCGCGTTCGATGGCGGCGGCGATGCCCAGCGCGAGCTTGAGCGGATTCAGGTGCCCGGCCTCCGGATCATAGAGCGCGGCGCGATAGCGCGGGCTGCCGATCCAGTCGGGCATGTCCTGTTGCGGAATCACGCGCAGCGCGTCGTACCCCCACTTCTGCGCAGCCTCGTCGCGCGCCGCGTCGAGCAAGCCGACGCGGCCGCGCTTCACGGCGGCCCAGAGACTGCCTGGCCGGTAGTCGATATCGAAGCCATGTCGCGTCGGCAGCTCGCGCACTTCGCGCGCGGCCCAGCGCATGCTGTCCCACAGTTCGCGGGCACGCTCGATGCCCAGCGAATGTTCGAGCGGCCCCATATCGCACGACCAGCCGAGCAACGCCTGGCCGCCGTTGCGCCCCGACGCGGCCCACGCTACCCGGCTCGCCTCCATGACCGCGACGCGCTTGCCGGCCAGCGCGAGACGCAGCGCGGTATGCAGACCGCTGAAACCAGCGCCGACAATCAGGACATCCGCGTCGCAGTCCTCTTCCAAAGCCGGACGCGCGGGCGCGGCGGCAGGCAGGGTGCGGGCGTAGTAGCTCTCCACATGCTGGGTCGATTCGACGAACATAGCGGCATCCGTGAAATTTCATTGTCTAATTTTCATGAAAATTATCACGATAATTTCACGAATGCAAGATGAGGTTTCCGGCGGCGCTTCGTTCCCGCTTCGTTCATTACGCCAGCCGAAAAATATTTAATGGGGAGCGAACCAACTCGATGCGCAAGCGCCTCTTGGTGGGCGAGAGGTCGTCTCTCGATTCCATTTAGAGGGTGAGCCATGTTCTATGTAAAAAATGTTCCAGGCTGGGAACGCATCGTTCGCGTCATTCTGGGTGCGACTGTCATCGTGCTAGCATTGATTTTCCTGAAGGGCGCGCCTGGCGTGATCGTGGCGCTCGCGGCAGCCGGCATTGTCATTTCCGGTCTGGTGGGCTTTTGTCCGGCCTGCGCGCTCGTTGGTCGAAAGCTGGCAAAAAACGCGCGTGCAGCGCAGACGGCCAAAAACTGATCCGGGAAGGCCGGCATGGCAACCAACGACGAACGGCTGGCCGTAGTCGAGGCAGCGCGTACCGGTGACCCGGCCGCGCTTGACGCACTGTTGCGGCAGTGCCAACCCGATGCGCGCCGCTACGCGCAACGCAACTGCTTCATCTCCGACGTCGACGATGCCGTCCAGGAAGCGCTAATGGTCGTCGCGCGCAAGCACGCGTCCGTGCGCGCGATTGCGGCATTCTCAGGCTGGCTTTTCGCGATCGTGCGCCGCGAATGTCGACGGCTCGGCCGTAAAGCGCTGAACTTCGATCCTTACGACGAAGCCACCGTCGAGCGCTGGCTTGCCACCCATGACGGCGACTCCCTGCGACGCGAACTGGTGGACGCCATCGAATCCCTGCCCGCTGACTATCGCAACATCTTGTTGCTGCGCGACTTCGCGGAACTCACCATCGGCGAGATCGCCGAACAGCTTGGGATCACGTCGGCCGCAGCCAAAAGCCGGCTGCATCGGGCAAGAACGCTGGCGAGAGAATATCTGCTGAGCTGAGGAGAAGCACGGCGAATCCGCTGAATCGGGCCGGTCACACGAATCGATGAATGGAGCACGACGGCACCAATGGCATAGCGCGTTCCGTCGTTACCGGAATCATCGATTCACCGCTGTGCGCCGGTCGCCCGGCTCGCCCAGTCGCGCACATATGCCGGTTCGCCGCCCGGGGGCAGGTCGCCGTCACGCTCCGGCGCAAGCGGTCTGAGCGCCATTGGCAACACGCCCGCCCAGACGGGGCGATCGAGATCTTCCTCGTCGTCCGAGACACCGTGCGCGCGCACTTTCGCAACCGCCTCGTCGAGCGCCAGGCGCAGCATCGTGGTCGCGGCCAATTCGTTGCGGTTGCCGCCGCGTGCTTCGTGGACGCGGCCCGGCGCGATGTGCTCCATGAAGGCGTCGAGCGCAGCGGCCTTGTGCGCCTCCCCGACGACTTCGAAGGCGCCATAGATCATCGCCGAGCGATAGTTCATCGAGTGATTGAACGCCGAGCGCGCGAGCACGAGGCCGTCAAGGTGCGTGACGGTCACGCAGATCTGCGCGCCTTCGGCGGCGAGCTTGAGCATACGGCTGCCGTTGGAGCCGTGGATGTAGAGATGGTCGCCCTCGCGCCAGCACGCAGTAGGAATGCAATGGACACCATGGTCGTCGGCGAACGCGACATGGCAAACATAGGCCGCGTCGAGAATCGCGTGCAGTGTGGCGTGATCGTAACTGGCGCGCTGCGCGATGCGGCGCACGCGCGTGCGCGCAGACGGTGCGCCCTCGGTGGCGGTCGAATCGGCTGAAGCGGTCTCGTTGCTGTTTTCGTTGCTGTCGTTGCTGTGGTGGTTATCGCTCTCGGACATCCTCGGCTTCTCCTGTTTCAGGGTGTGAAAAGCCGATTACGTTAGCGAAGCGCTGGCTCCAACGGTAGACCCAGGATACAGCGAAGATATAGGGCCACGATCCGCTGCGGATGGGTCAGGATTTCGCGGACTTTTTGCGCATAACACGCATCGGCGTTGCCGAGCCATCCGTCGATCGTGCCGCGCGCCTTGGTGTACGTCGCGCGCCAGGAGCGGGATTCGCGGGCGCAATTGCATTCGCCTTGCTACGTAGCGCCTCCAGTTCCTGCGTTTGTGTATCGTGGGCCATGCGCAGCGCGTCCAGACGCCCCTCCAGTATGCCGGCCTGGTGCCGCAGGTCGCCCAACTGGCCTTGCAGCGCCTGCGTTTCGGTGCGCGCGCTTTCTTCGGCGCGGGCGGCGCGTTTCGTCGCGGTCTCCAGATCCTTTTGCAGACGCGCGTTGGTGGCGCGCTCGCGTTCGATTTCGAGCAGCGCGCGTTTTTCCGCGGCTTGCAGGCGGGTTTGCGCGAGTTCGGCGCCCGCGCGCAGTTTGTCGAGTTCGACGGCGAAGTCGGCGCGCGCCTGGACGAGCGCGGCGTCACGCTCTTTGCCATCTTGCTGCAAACGCGCGATCTGCCCTTCGAGCGCGGCGCGCGTGGCCTCGCCTGCCGCCTGGACCTGTTCCAGCTCGTGAATGCGCACCTGCGCGGCGAGCAGCGCCGTGGTCCGTTGCTCCAGCGCCGTTTCCGTACGCGCGAGATCACTCTGCAAGCTCGTGACACGGGCTTCCGCTTCGTGACGCACGCCTTCGACTTCGACACGCAACGCTTCGAGCGCCGCCTGCGCCGCCGCCGCCGCACGCGTCCACAAGGCGGCGACCAGCTCGCCGGCCGCGCCTTGCAACTCTTCCGGCAGATCGGCGTGTTCGATACGCACGCGGCTTTTTTCGCGCAACTCGGTCCAGAACTCGGAGAGAACCGCCGTCGGCGTGCCCATGCTGCCGCGCCGAACTAGCTGATAGAGGCGGTTCGCGGTGGGCGTCACCCCAAAGCGGAAGAAAAGGAGCGCACACACTTCCCGGTACAACTCGCGCGTCTTGGGAAATTCGACTTTAAGGCGTTCGATTTCGGCGGTAATACGGACTTCGTCGGGAGCGGCGTCAGACATGGGCTATTTCAATGCAATCGGAACGTTAATATTACAACGTAAACCGTCAACTTTCTACCAAAATCAGCCAATATTTAGACATTACTTTTATAATGTTTATTTATAAAACACGAAGTGATGCCTTGAGCGCTCTTTAGTCTGATACAACAATGAGCGCGACCATCAAGAACGATGGCGCGGCGGAAAGACGCCAATGCATGTCTTCATCGATTCGCTGGAACTCGCCGGGAGAAACTGATCCCTCATTGGGTCAGCTTCTCCCTTTACATCCCCGACCTCCTGTCTTGGCGCACCACACGCGGATACTTCTGCCCTCTCGGACATACCTCCCGCAGTGCGAGCCTCGTCCGTGATAACGATGGCACTCCAGCGGCTACATTGCCGCGCGCAGCGTGAACAACACCTTGGCGGGATCACCGTAATACGTACCGGGACCGCCCGTCGTCAGCGAAGAGATGTACTTGCGATTGAACAGATTTGTCACCAGCAGTGATGCGCTGAGGTGCTTGTTGATCTGGTAGCCGATGTTCGCGTCCACCGTCGCGTAGCCGCCAGCATTCAATGTCCCTCCCGAGGTCGTATTGTTCGACAGGAACCCGCTTTTGTCCGTGTAGGACGTACCGCTCTGCACGTAAAGCGCGCCACCCACCGTCCAGCGGTGGAACTGGTCGGGCAGGTTATAGCTGGTCCAGAACTTGAACAGATGCTTAGGCGTCACCACGGAGAAGCCCTGGTGAGCAGTGAAGCTGTCGTCGTAATTGCGCCAGTTTGTATAGGTGTAGCCCGCCCCGACCTTCCAGTTCGACGTCAGTCGCCCCATTGCCCGCAGGCCCACGCCCTGGGACTGCGCCTGCCCCTGCGCGACATAGAAGCCCGGATTGAGCGGATCGCTCATCGCACGATTCTTCTCGCGGATATGGAACAACGCGACGTTCGTGGTGAGCCGGCCGCCCAGGTACTCACCTTTCTCGCCGATTTCGAACTGATAGCCATCGAGCGGCTCGATCACCTGGCCCGAGACAGTTTCATCTCCCGCCTGCGGCTGAAAAATCGAGGCATAGCTGGCATAGAGCGTGTGATCATCATTGACATCGTAGATCAGGCCCACCGTCGGGCTGAATTTCGCAGACACGTGATCGTGCGTCGTGACGTTGCCAAAAAAGTTGTTGTTCGGGTTCGTGCTCGGCAACGACTCGCCGTTCCACCACGTCACGCGCCCGCCTACCACCAACGTGAGCGGATCGGCCAGGCTGAAGCGGGCGTTGCCGTAAATGCCGTACTGCGTGGACACCGTCGTCACGTCGTTTTGCGGACCACCCGCGAACGCATTCGAATAAGCCGAATTGTCGTAGAGCGGCGCAGTGATGCCCCCCTCGAAGTCCAGCCCGCTATCGGGATTGATGAGGTACTGGTTGGTGACGTCGTTCGTATGCAGATAGCTCGCGCCAACCGTCAGATGGTGTGTACGTCCAAACAAGGTGAACGGCCCGGTCGCATAGAGGTCGATCGCATTCTGCGTGTTGGTGTCGGCCGTGTTCAGGCTGTAGCGGTTGCTCAGGTTCGTCGCGGGATCGTTGGTGATGATCGCGCCCGTCAGCACATCAGTGGTCGTGCGCATGAAGTTGTAGGAGAGCTTTGCCGTCCACCCTCCTGCCAGTTTCTGCTGAACGTCCGCAAATGCGTTGGCGCGCTGGTTCGAGAACCAGTTCCAGTCCGGCCCGAGATAGGTGGACCGCGATACGTTCAGATTCGTATAGTCGATGTTGTTTGGCAGTCCGTACATGATCTTGCCGTAAATGTCGGTATAGCTCACACCGGCACGCACCTGCGTGGTGGGCGTCACATCTGCTTCGAGCGTTCCGTAGAACTGCTGATTGCGCTGCCAGGTCGAGTCCTGCATCTCATGCTGATACTGCTCGTCCACGACAAAGCGGCCACGCAGCGTACCCGCCGCGTTAATCGGCCCGCCGACGTCCGCCTGAACGTCGCCGTTGGTATAAGTGCCTGCGGAGATTTGGGCCGACGCCTCGAACTGGCTCGGCGCACGCTTGCGGACCAGATTCAGGATGCCGCCCTCGCCGCCGAAGCCATTCAAAATCCCGGACGGCCCATACAGCACCTCGACGCGGTCGTAAGCGGCCACCCCCTCGGTCGGCCCCGAGATGCCGCTTGTTGCCACTCCGGTCGGCACGCCATCGAACTGGATCGTGCTGATCGGAAATCCGCGGCTGTAGTAGCTGCTAAAGCCCGGCTGATTGACTTCTGTCGTGACGCCCGGCGCATACTTCATCGCATCGTCGACGGTGCGTATCGAAAGCGCCTGGATCTGCTGCTGCGTGACCACGCTCACCGTTTGTGCAATTTCCCGTGCCGACAACACTTCCTTCGACCCGACCGTCGTTGGCGGATTGATCGCGTTCGCCGCCTGCACCGCATTCGCACCGGCAGAGACCGTGATCGCGGGCAACGTGCCATCGACGACGTTGTCGGGCTTCGCTTCGAGCGACCAGCTCCCATCAGGCTGCGGGATCGCAATGAAGTTTGTCCCGGCCAGCAGGGCGCGCCACGCGCCGTCCACGGAATAGGCGCCGTGTAGCCCCGGGCTGGTTTTTCCCCTGGCAAGATCCGTCGCTCCGACCACGTAGATACCCGCCTGCGCGGAGAACGTCGTCAGGACCTGGCTGAGTGGCCCGGCCGCAATATCGTAGCGCTGCGTGGCGGGAGCAGCCGGTGCCGAGACACTTTGCGCATACACGGCGGGCACCCACGCCGCCACGGCGAATGCCCCGCTGGCCAACAGCATTTGCATGACGAGGTCGAGTGGCCGTCGCGCATAGATTCGGCGGGGGCTGGGGACGACGGGTCGGGAATCCGGAATGGCAGACCGGTTTGGCATCAATGGCTCCTGTGGCTTGAAAGGCGAGATCGGCGGTGATCGCCCATTCAGGTGTCCATGGAGCCGCCCGTGATGCGCAAAAGGGACGCGTGCCAGTGCCGTAAGTGCTGGCGATCATCGAGCGGCTGGAACAACCTGGATCTCTCACTCTGTAAAACCATCGAGAGCACAAAATCCGGAACCGCTTTTTATAAAAATTTCTTTGCGAGCGCGCGATACGCACGCGGCTATCGACTGCCAACGATAGTGATCCACCATGGCAAGGTTTCGTGCGCCCGCACGGATAGCACCGTGGCAAGCATGGCGATCGCCCGATCGGTGTCGCGCAGGGGAAAGCTGCCATATACCCGCAAGCCTGCGACCTCGTCGGCCACACCGAGATGGCCGGACCGATAACGCTGGAGTTGTTCGACGAATTCACCAAGGGTGATGTCGCGCGCGATCAGCACGCCGCGCGTCCAGGCTTCGCGCGCCGGATCGGCGTGCCGGGTCCACAAAATACGGTCGCGGGTGAAGCGGATCTCCTGCCCGGCGGGTACCACCGTGCGCTGGTCGCTGCCGCGCAGCGTGACCTCGACCGCGCCAGCGTAGACGCTCAGCAAGGTTGCGCCCTCGCCTTGCAGCACGTTGAAACGCGTTCCCAGCGCGCGCAAGCGGCCTTCAGACGTGGCGACGACGAAAGGACGCATCGGATCGTGAGCGGTCTCGACGAAGATTTCGCCGCGCAACAGCTTGACCTCGCGGGTCGTCGTGCCGAACGCAAGGTTGAAAGCCGTGGCGGTGTTGAGCCAGACACGCGTGCCGTCCGGCAGGTACACGTCGCGCAGCTCGCCGGTGCCGGTCCGGTAATCGGCGGTCCACGCCAGCAGCGCATCGGGCGACAGGCGCCATGTCAGACCCGTGAGGCCGCCCAGGCCAATCAGTCCGGCAATGCCGAGCAGCGCGCGGCGGCGACGCTGCAGCCGGCTGTTTGCTTCGACGAGCCATTCGCTCGCACTCACGGGATCGGGCATGTCCTGCAACACAGCGAAAGACTGGCTGATCCGCTCGACGTAGTGCCATGCCGTGCGATGCTCGCTCGATGCGTCGAGCCAGGTTTGCCAGTGCGCCTTTTCTTCGTGGGTGGCGTCGCCCATGCGCAGCACTGCGTACCACTCGGCGGCAGCCTGCAGGATTGCGTGAGAAGGTCGTGCGCTCATGATGGATACGGTGTCGGTCCTGACAGGGCTTCCCGGTGCGAGGTGCCCTACGCTTCAAGATCGTTGCGCAAGGCCTCGGCGGTGTCGCAAGCCTGTAATTGCAGGCAGTTGAGCATCGCCTTCGCAACGTATTTCCGCACCATCCGACCGGATATGCCAAGGCATGCGCCGACTTCGTCGTCGGTCATCTGGAACGCCACGGCCAGCAGGAAAGCCTGCGCCGCTTTCTCCGGCAGCGCGCAAAGCATCGCGCTGATTTCCGCGAGCGCTTCGAGCACGATGGCCTGGCGTTCGGCCGAGGGAAAGGTCGGTTCAGGCCAGGCGGCGAGCGTCTCCATCCAGGCGCGCTCGATTTCCTGACGGCGCCAGAGATTGATGCACAGGTTTTGCGCCGTGGTGCGCAGATACGCACGCGCTTCGGCAACGGAGCGCACCTCGGGCGCCGTGGCCCGCATCATCAGGCGAACAAACGTGTCGTGCGCCAGATCGGCCGCATCGGCCGCGTGACCCAGGCGCCGACGAAGCCAGTCGAACAGCCAGTGATGGTGATCGTGATAGAGCTTGTGCAGCGTGGGCTGCACCGGATAGTCGGCGGCGGACATCGGATGGCCTTTTCAATAGACGTCGCGCAGAAACGCGGATGAGAATTATTATCATTTATAACTCATCCCGCATTATTTGATCAACGAAATCGTTTGCCTTTTCTCGCCTTGCCGCGTCGGAGAAACGTCGGGCGAGCAGAAAAGCGGACAGCCGATCATTGCGCAGCATCGCCCCGTAACATCAGCCCCATAAAATAGAGGCCGCCGAGCAAAGTCGCCACGAGGCCAACAGGAATCTGGAACGGAAACATCGCATTGCGGCCGATCCAGTCGGCCCCCACCATGATCAGTGCGCCAAGGACGGCGGCAACGGCAAGTTGCGCCGCAGCCCGGCCAAATCCGAGCATACGCGCGAGATGAGGCGCCATCAGCCCGATAAAGCTGAACGGGCCGACCAGCAGCGTCGCGATGCCGGTCATGACGGCGGCGAGCAGCAGCAAGGCAAGGCGAACAATCCGCGTATTCATGCCGAGGCTCGTCGCCACAGCTTCGCCGAGCGGCAAGATCTCCAGCCAACGTATCAGCGTCGCCGCGACGATGCCGAGTCCGATCAGCAAGAGGCACGCAGTGGCGGCTTCTCTTCCCGTCACGTCATAGGTCGACCCCGCCATCCAGCCAAGCAGGCTGCTCATGCGCGGATCGCCGCCCGCGAGCAGCACCGTGACGAGCGCGCTGAACGCGGTGCCGAGCGTGACGCCGGTGAGTAACATGCGCGCGGGCGCGAAGCCGTGACGGCGGCCGAGCATCAGCATGACGAGCAGCGTCGCGAATGCGCCCGCTCCGGCGGCGGCGCTCTGCAACAGATGCCCCGCGTTCCGGGCGACAAACACCAGCGCGATCAGACCGAGCGATGCGCCCGCGGAGATGCCGAGCACTTCCGGACTCGCCATCGCGTTGCCGGTCGAGCGCTGGAGAACCACCCCCGCGAGGCTCAACAGCGTCCCCGCGACGAGCGCGGCGCAGACATGCGGCCAACGCCAATGCAGCAACGCGCCCGCATGAGCGCCCGGCCATCCGGCCCATCCCGCCGCCGACACTCCCGTGCCCAATCCCAGCGCGACCGCCCCTATCAGCGCGCCAACACCCAGCGCAAGCCAGATGACCACGCGCGGGCGCGCCGCACGACGATGAACCGCCGACAACTCAACCGTATCGGGCAGCGCGTGCAAACGCGGCAGTAGCCAGAACAGGAACGGCGCGCCCAGCATCGACATCGCCGCGCCAGTCGGCACTTCGGCCCAGGCGCCGGTGAATCCCTGCACGATTTCATCGGTCAGCCACAGCAGCACGGCGCCGAAGAGCGGCGCCCACACGAGCCGGTCACGGAAACGGCGCGCCCCCGCGAGCCGGACGATGGTGGGCGCGAGCACACCCAGAAAACCGATCACGCCGACCGACGCCACGACCGACGCCGCAAGACCGACCGCCAGGGCCAGCGCTCCGACGCGCACGAGGCGCAGGGAAACGCCCAGCGCCTTCGCGCTATCGTCGGCGAGCGACATCATCGCGAGCGATCGGGCCAGCAACGCAGCGAGCAGCAAGCCTGCAAGCAGGCGCGGAAGCAGCGCGCGAGGCGCATCCCAGTTATTTTGATTGAGCGAGCCCGCGCCCCAGATGAAGATCGACTGCAGATCGTCGTGATGGAACAGCGTCAGCACCGCATCGATCGAGCCGCAATAGAAGTTCAGGATCAATCCCGCCAGAATGAGCGCGACGGGCGACAGCCGACTGTTCCAGGCGAGCGCCACCACGATCAACATGCCCAGCGACGCGCCGCCAAGCGCGACCCACTCCTGGCCGCCGAACAGCAGCGATGGCGCGTACAGCATCGTCAGCGACAGCGCGAGCGACGCGCCAGCGGAAACGCCGAGCGTGGTCGGTTCGGCGAGCGGGTTGCGCAGCACTTGCTGAAATATCGCGCCCGCCAGCGACAGTTGCGCGCCCGCCAGCAGACAGACGACGAGACGCGGCAGATCGCTCGCATAAAAGACCAACTGGCGCATGTCGCCGCTGTCGGGTGCGAGCAGCGCGTGCCGCCAGAGGCGCATCGGCAGCAACAGATCAAGCCGATGCAGCGACAAGGCAAGCGCGATCATCGCGAGCGCGCCAGTCAGCCAGAACGGGGACATCGAAAAAACCTTCGGCATCCTTTGCATTTCAATCGACTCATCCATCGGTTGAGCCTGTCTGGGACTGCATCGCAACGAGCCCTGCCGTAAGCTCCCGCGCGAACTGGACCGCGCTCGCCGTCGCCCCATAAGCGAAGAAACCCGGCAGCGGGCGGAAGCGGTTCGCCTTCACGAACGGCAAGTGCTGCCACAACACGCTGCGGCTGAGATTGTGCAGCGCGATCTGGTCGCGCACGCCGTGGCTGATGTAAAACATCTGCGCGTCGCCAAACGCAGCCAGCGCTTCGATGCCTTGCAGCAGATAGCCCGACCCGGTCGAACCTTGCCACGCATTACGCACGCCAAGCCGGTCCATGACGTCCTGTATCAGGCTGTTCCCGCCATAGAGATAAAGATGCCGCCCGTCGTCGTAGAGATCGACGACGAGCACGGGTAGCCGCATTTCCCGCGCGGCAATCGTCTTCGCGCACGTCGCAAGCTCGTCGTCGGCGTGCTGCAAATAGCGTCGGGCGGCATCGCCGCGTCCGATCCGCGCGCCCAGCCGCAGCGTTTCCTGCGCCGCCAGCGTGTAGGGTTGGCCGCGCTGCGGGTTGTAAATATCGAGGGTGAACGTGGGCGCGATGCGTTGCAGACGTGCATCGAGCGCCTGTTGATTCGCGTCGATGACAATCAGTTCCGGCAGAAGCTGCTGAACCCGCTCCAGATTCGGCTCATCGTGCGCACCCACTTCGCTCGTGTCCGCCGGCAATGGCGGCTGCGTACCGGCAAGCGGATAGTCCACACGATCGGCAACGGCAACAGGCGCCACGCCGAGCGAAATCAGCGCCTGCGCCCCGGCCCAGCTCAAGGAAACCACGCGAGCGGGCGCGGCCGCTTTCGCTCCACGCGGCATCAGCGCGGGCGCAAACGAAGCGATGCCCAGCGCGCTCACGGTCTTCAGGCAGGCACGCCTGCCCGCGTCATGACGATGACTGGACATGCGAGGGACTCAGATCCGCGCCCGCGCCCTGCTCGACGAGCTGGCCATATTCGAGCTTCACGTAACGATCGGCGAGATAAAAATAGCGATCGTCATGTGAGATGACGAGCACCGCTTTGCCCTTTTTCTTCAATTCAGGCAGCAAGCTTCGATAAAACGTTTCCTTGAACAAGGGATCCTGATCGGCGGCCCATTCGTCGAAGAGATAAAAAGGCCGGTCTTCCAGATACGCGACCAGCAATGCGAGACGCTTTCTCTGTCCCTGGGAAAGCTCCGTCGTGGAAAACACCCCGTTTTCGATCTTGACCTTGTGATCGAGATGCAGCGCTTCGAGCAGCGCTTTCGCTTCGCGGTCTAGTCCGTCGAGCTTCATGCCTAGCAGCGAATCGAAGAGAAAGAAGTCGCTGAACACGACGGAAAAATGCTGCCGGTAGGCTTCGCGCGCGCGTTCGTCCACGGTTTGACCGTCGAGCAGCACGCGACCGCTATCGGGCGCGTAAAGTCCGGTGATCAGTTTGGCGAGCGTGGTTTTACCGCTGCCATTGCCGCCAATCAGAAAGACGATTTCACCCGCCGCGAACGAAAGATCGATCGGGCCGAGCGTAAATACGCCATCCTCTTTCTCGCGATAATAACGATGCGTCACGCGCCCCAGCACGATGCGCTCGAACGACACCGCGTCATTCGCGGCCAGCGTTTGTTCCGGCCGAAGCTCCGCATGCATGGCGTCGATACGCTCGATCGCCACCTTCGCCGAACTGATGGTGGGCAACGCCGAAAGCAGTCCTTCGATCGGCATGATCATGTAGAGAAAAATCACCGCATAGCCCGACATCACATGATTCGACACCGGGAAAAATTGCGTGAGCACGAACAGCACGCAGCCAATGAACGCGAAGAAAATGAAGCTGCCCCAACTGGCCGCGGCTGCATAAAGCACATAGCCGCGCGTGCGCTGCACGCGCACGGCCTCCACATTCGTGGCGAGCGTTCCGTCGATAAAAGCGGATTTGCGGCGGCGATGCAGCTTCAGTTCTTTCGCCCCATCGAAAAGCGCGCGAAAGTGTTTGACAAGCTCGTCTTCGCGCCGGCGCGAACTGCGTAGATGGAATTCCGCGCGACTGTTCACCAGATGAAACCCCAGCGAGCCGATCAACACCGTCGCCACCGCGAACAACAGGATCTGCCACGACAGATAGCCCAGATAAATCAGGCAGCCCGTAATCACCGCGCCTTGCATGGCGAGGTTCGGCAAGCTCACAAAGAATACGACGATGGTGTCGAGATCGTCGGTGAGAATCGACAGCGCCCGCGCGCCGCCCTGCTTTTCAAGCTGCTGATAGGGCGCATCGCCAATGCGGCGAATGATGTCCATGCGCAGCGTGGCCTTGGCGGACTGGCCAAGGCGCATGAAAAGCGTCGAGGATATCGCGCGCGTGATCAGCACGAGCACGCTCAGGCCCAGAAACCGCAGGCCGAGTTCGGCAAGCCGCTGCATCGGCACGCCGAGCGCCTGATTGATAAGCGCGACCAATCCGGCGCTGCTCAAGCCGCTGATAATGCTGGTTGCGATCGCAACCAGCAGCGTATTGCGCGAATGGCGGATCAGATAAAAGATGAGGGACATATTGGATGTGTCGATGCCGAAGCCGCCACATCCGCGGCGCTCCGGCATCGTCCGGTTCATGTTGATCAGACGAGAGGCATCACCACTGATACGTCGCGCGGCCAATCACGCTGCGCCGCAAGCCATACGCGCAATAGTTCGTGCTCTGGCAATTCACATAGACGCGATCGAACAGGTTTTGCGCGTTCACCGAGAAACGCCAGTGCGCGATGTCGTAGTGGATCGCCGCATCGAACAGCGTCACCGACGGCATTTTCACGTCGTTCGCCTCGTCGCCGTATTGCGCGCCGAGGTAACGCACGCCCGCGCCCACGCCAAAGCCGCGATACCAGCCCTGCTGGAACGTCTTGTCGAACCACAGACTCGCCATGTTGTGCGGCACGTTCGGCGCGGCGTTGCCCGCGTAGCCCTGGTCGCTCGCCGAAATCGTGCCGTCCATATAGGTGTACGCCGCCGTCAGGTTCATGCCCGCGCCCAGATCGGCAACGCCGGAAAGCTCGATGCCCTTGACCCGCTGCGCGCCCGTCTGCACCACGTAATTCCCGTCAGGATGCGAGTAGTCCGGCTCCGTCACGTTCCGCTGCAGGATGTTGAAGAGCGACAGCATCGCAAAGCTTTTCTGGCCGTGCGGCTGATATTTGACGCCGACTTCCACGCTCTGCCCCGTTGTCGGCTTCAGCGCACTGCCGTCGAAGGTCGTGCCGAGGCCCGGCTGGAACGACGTTGCGTAGCTTACGTAGGGCGCGAAGCCGCTGTCGAACAGATAGACGAGACCCGCCCGGTAAGTGAAGCGCTGTTCGCTGTTGCTCTGATCCGTTGCACCGGCGATGCGGTCGAACTCGTCGGTATCGGCCCAATCCTGACGCACGCCGAATGTTGCAACCAGCTTGCCGAGGCGAACCTGATCCTGCGCGTACACGCCCACCTGGTCGAGGTGATGTTCGACGCTGTAATCCACGCCCCCGAAGCTGATCGGAGCGCCGTAGACCGGCGCGTAGAGATTGAGCGACGGCACATCGGTCGCATCGTTTTCCGCCCAGCGGTCGATCGAATGCACGTAGTCGACGCCCACCAGCGCCGTGTGCTGCAGCGCGCCGGTCGCGAACTTGAATTGCGCCTGGTTATCGACGGTAAAGATGTCCGCGCTGGCTTTCGCGTCGAACGCATAGCGATCCATCGTCACCTGATCGTCTTCCAGACCCGCATCGCCCACCACGTCCTTGTCGAGATTGACGTGCGTGTAGCGCAGGTTCTGACGCACCGTCAGCCAGTCGTTGAAACGATGCTCGAACTCGTAACCGATGTCTTCCTCGCTGCGCCTCGTCTGGTTGAAGTTCGGTTCGCCGTCGAACAGGCTCGTGCGGATGCGCGCGCCGTTCGGTCCCGGATAGAGCGTGCCGACGGCCGGCAGATCGACCGTGGGATCGCTGCTGTTGCGATAGCTGAATTGCGACAGCAAGGTCAGCGTCGTGTCGGCCGACGGCTTCCACGTTAGCGCCGGCGCGATGAAAAAGCGCTTGTCGGTCTGATAATCCACCTGCGAACCGGCCGTGCCGGCTTCGCCCGTCAGCCGGTACAGCACCGTGCCATCCTTCGTCAGCGGGCCGCCCAGATCGAAACGCGCGCCCACCGTGCCATAGTTGCCGACGTCCATCGACACTTCGTGCAACGGCTCTTCCGTCGGGCGCTTGGTGACGAGGTTGATCATGCCGCCCGGGATGTTCTGTCCATAGAGCACCGAGGACGGCCCGCGCAGCACGTCGATGCGTTCCAGCGCGTAGGGATCGACCGCCGGTGCGAGCAGCGTGAAATAGGTCTCGGTGGACAGGCCGTCCACGAACGGGAACTGGTTGGGAAAGCCCCGCACCATGTAGTAATCGACCGTGGTATCCAGTCCGCCATACTGCTCGCCGATCACGCCCGGCGTGTAGCGCAGCGCCTGCCCGACCGTCTGCGCGCCCTGCGCCTGGATCTGGTCGGCGGTAATCACCGAAATCGACTGCGGCGTTTCGATGATCGGCGTATCGGTCTTGGTGCCCGTCGCGCTGCGACTGGCGACGTAGCCCGGCACCGGGCTGGTGGCCGTTTCCGTTTCGCGTTCGCCCGATACCTTGACAGCCGGCAGCGACGGCTCGCGAGCCGCCGCCAGTGCGTGCCGATCGGCGGCGCCGCCAGACGTCATCCCGTCCGTGCTGCCCGAATCCTGTGCATGCGCGGCGCAGGCCAGCATGCAAGCCGCCGCGATCATCGAAAGCGGGAAACTACGTCGAGCTGAAAAAATCCCGCCAGAACAAACCGCCGTCCGTACCCGATCAGATTGTGTTTTATGCATCCCCGTGTTGCTCGTCTGGTTTCAAAGTGGTCGTGGCGGCGCTGGAATCTGGTTCTCGACACCCTCGCCGCTCGCCCGGAACGTGAGAGAATGAGAATCATTAACACATGGATACGGAATCGTTCCATGCGCGCCGATATGCAGCAAGGATATCGTTGCCCTATTTGATCTGTATTGCCAAATTACATCGCAAACAGGTCATTTTTTTGCCCAAATTCGATGAATTCAGCCGAAATAGCGAACGTGAACCCGGTCTGGCGACGGCGCTACACTGTCGAGCCGCTTGCGGCTGCAGCCGTGACCGCAAGCGCATGGGAATACGAAAACGGCTTTCGTGAGGTCTGGCACGCGCATGAGGAAGCCCAGCTCGTTTATGTGTCGCGTGGTGTGTTGCGGGTGCTGACGCCCACCGGCATGTGGACACTGCCGCCCTTTCACGGCATCTGGTTGCCGCCGACCGTGCCTCACGAGTTGCATGCGATCGGCGAAGTGATCGTGCGTAGTGCCTGGATCGCACCACAGGCGAGTCCAACGGTGATGAGACAGTCGCAGTGCCGCGTCCTGCGCATCGGTCAATTGCTCGACGCGCTGGTCAATGCGTTGAGCGGCAATATCGACGAAGGCGATCCGCGCTCGGCGCATGCTGTTTCGTTGTTGCTTCTCGAGCTTGCGCAGGCGCCTTCGTTGACGAGCGGAACATTGCCGTTGCCACAGGATCGCCGCCTGGCGACCATCTGCGAACATTTGCTCTCCTATCCTCAGAACAATGACACGATCGAGAACTGGAGCGCACGGGTCGGCGCGAGTGTGCGAACGTTGGCGCGCCTGTTCAGGGAAGAAACGGGATTGAGCTTTGGCCAGTGGCGACAGCAGCTTCGGCTTGTCGAAGCGATGGCCAAACTTGCACTCGACGTGCCGGTTTCGACGATTGCGATCGAGCTGGGTTATCAAAGCACGAGCGCATTTATCTCCATGTTTCGCAAGACACTCGGCGAGACACCGCAGCGTTATCTCAAGAATCTGAATGGCTCATAACCCGCCGCCAATACTTAAGGCGCGGGAGACAGCGAGGGCGAGGAGCCCAGTCTCGCTCGCCGCCCAGGTCACGATTCTTTTCGCACTGCCAGATAACGTTGCGGCGGCCCGCCCGTGATCTGACGAAACATCACGATAAACGCGCTGGCGCTGCGATAGCCGAGATCCTTGGCGACCTGAGCAACCGAATGGCCTAGCGTAAGACGCGTGATGGCCTCGGCCACCCGCATCTGCTGACGCCACGCCACAAAGGTCAGCCCGGTCTCCGCGTACAGCCTGCGCGCGAGCGTCCGTCCACTCGCACCGAATTGTTCGCCCCAGAAGTCGAGCGTCAGCTCGCTGCCAGGGTCGTTCATCATGTGCTCACAGATCTTGAGCAGGCGGGCGTCGCGCGGCAAAGGCACACCAGGCTCGGCGAGCGCTGTCGTCTGGGAAAGGACTTTCAGCAGCAAGGGGACGCTCAGAGCCGCTTCGCTATTGGCGGAATAAGTGTCACCCACGGCACCGAGCAAAAGCGCCAGCTCGCGCACCAGTGCCGATACGGCAATGACCGCCGGCTCCTGCCACGTCCACGGAAAAACACGTGGTTCAAGATAGACGCTGCATAACACTGTGTCTCCGACCGCATGGAGTTCATGGTCCACATTGGAGGGCAGCCACACCGCACGCGACTGCGGCAACGTCCAGGTGCGAGCCGGTGTTAGTACGCGTATCACCCCTTCGGCGGCGAAGACGAGTTGTCCGTGGCGGTGCTGGTGCCAGATCACCCGTTCTCCATGCCGGTAGTTGATCAGCGACGCGCTGACGTCGCGGCTGAGCGGCGTGGGCGCGAGCGGATAGCGTTTGAGCAGGAATTCTTTCATCGAAGTTTGGCAGCCAGAGGAGCGAAAGTCGCCTCGAATGATATCGAGAATTTGCCACAACTTGTCAAAAATTCGATACTCGATGTCATCCTTCCGGGAGTGTAAACCGTTAATCTCCCCTCCTGTCTTGAGCGTTTGCCAATCCTTCGCTCGAATCAATAATGAGTCTCATTTGTATGAAATGAGATTGTTTATCGCCAGCCGTACAGCCCTTTCATGAAGGGCATGTCGAACTCTTTGCTGCTCTACCTCCAACTTCTTTGCGCGTCATGTCCTTGATCGCCCCGTTGATACGCAGTTCGCGATGGCTGCTGCCCATTGCGCTTCTCATCAGTCTGTCGAGCGGGCTGGCGAATGCCGCACTGGTTGCCCTCATCAACCAGGCCCTGCGTGCAAGCGCGGAGGAACTGCTTGCGCTCGGCCTGCGATTCGCGTGGCTCGCTCTGTTCGTACTCGCGACGCGCGTAGGCTCGCAGACGCTGTTCATGTATCTCGGCCAGCGCGCCAAGGCGCGCCTGCGCATGCAGGCAATCCGGCGTATCACGGCTGCGTCGTATGGCGATCTTGAACATTGCGGCGCTTCACGTGCGATTGGGGCGCTGACCCAGGATCTCGACAGCATTGTGATTTTCTTTATCAGCCTGCCCTCGATCGTCATGCAGGGCGCCGTCATTGCGGGTTGCCTCATTTACCTGGGCATGCTGTCCTCGCCGATCCTCGTGTTCGCTTTTATCGTGCTGGGCGTGGGTTCGTGGGGCACACACCTGGTCAGTACACGCGCGTTGACACACTTGCGCGCCTCGCGCGAACGGGAAGACAGCCTGCTGAGCCAGTTTCGCGCGCTATTTGACGGCGCCAAGGAACTGAAACTGCATCGCGCGCGCTCCGACGCGTTCGTCGACCGCGACATCGCGCCCCACGTAGAGGCTGTTCGACGGCAGCGCACGCGCGGTTACGTGTTGCACGCTGTCGCGGCTAGCTGGGGCAATCTGCTGCTGTTCGCCTTCGTCGGCCTGACGATCTTCGTGCTCGCCCATGCATTCCATGCCGATGCGCATGTGATGTCCGGCTACGCGCTCGTGTTTCTTTATCTCATCATGCCGGTGGAAGGGTTGCTCGCGGCGTTGCCGTCGATCGGCTCGGCGCGCATCGCGTTCGAGCGTGTCGCCCGCCTCGAGACGGCGCTGCCGCCGGAGCAATCCGCGCCGCCTGCCGCCGCGCACGTATCATTCGCATCCATCGCATTCGAGCACGTCGAGCACCGCTACATGCGAGATCACGACGACGGCTTTTTCACGCTCGGGCCGCTCGACCTGACGCTCGATGCAGGTGAGCTCGTGTTTCTCGTCGGCGGCAACGGCAGCGGCAAGACCACCTTTGCAAAGCTGCTGGTTGGACTCTATGCGCCGGAAAGCGGACGTATCCTGGTTGACGGAGCGCCTGTGACGGCAAGCGATCGCGCAGCTTATCGACAGCGCTTCTCCGTGGTATTCAGCGACTTCCATCTGTTCGACTCCCTGCTGGGCTTGCCGGCGCAGAGCGAGGAAAACGCACGCGCGCTGCTGGTTGCGTTGCAACTCGATCACAAGGTGCGAATCGAGAACGGTGCATTTTCCACGCTCGCGCTCTCGCAAGGGCAGCGCAAGCGGCTCGCCCTGCTTGTGGCGGTGCTGGAAGACCGGCCGTTCTATGTCTTCGACGAATGGGCCGCCGATCAGGACCCCGAATTCAAGGAAGTGTTTTATCGAACCCTGCTCCCGCAATTGAAAGCGCGCGGCAAGACGGTACTCGTGATCACACACGACGACCGCTATTTTCCGCTCGCGGACCGGATCATCAAGCTTGATAGCGGTCGACTCAGCGCCGGCCATCGTGGCACGGAATGGACCATGGCGACAGCGGCATGAACCAGCGTTCCTACATGACACAGCCCGCGGCCGGTGCGAGCCAATCGGCAGCGACGAGCGCCGACGCATTTACGCTCGCGAACGTCAGTTTCGCGGCAGGCGGACGCACGCTGTTGCATCCCCTGGATCTGGCCATTGAGCGCGCGAGCGTAACCGGGCTGGTTGGCCATAACGGATCGGGCAAATCGACGCTCGTGAAACTTCTCGCGCGGCAGATGTTGCCCACCACGGGCGCCGTGGCCTGGAATAGCCGCAAGCTCGCTGACTGGCATTCGCGCGATCTGGCGCGCGAAATTGCTTACCTGCCCCAACAGACGCCTGCAACCGACGGCATGACCGTGCGGGAACTGGTCGCACTCGGCCGCTACCCATGGCATGGCGCGCTGGGCCGGTTCACCGCAACCGACAAGGCGCACGTCGAAAACGCCATGCGCGACGCCGATGTGGCCCATTACGCGACACGACTGGTCGACAGCCTGTCCGGCGGCGAGCGTCAGCGGGCGTGGCTAGCCATGCTGGTCGCGCAGGATTGCCAATGCATGCTGCTCGACGAGCCCACCTCGGCGCTCGACATTGCACATCAGCTCACCGTGCTCGAACTGGTTCGCACGCTTTGCAAGACGCGGAACATGACGGCCGTCGTCGTGCTGCACGACATCAACATGGCTGCGCGGTTCTGCGATCGCATCGTGGCGCTGCGCGAGGGGCGTCTGCTGCTCAGTGCGCATGCCGACGAGATCATCGACTCGACTGCCCTCGAAGCCATTTACGGTGTGCCGATGCGCGTGAGTATCGATACGACGAGCGGCCGGCGGCTGGGGTTCCCCGCATGAGCGAGGCACTTCCCCGGCGCGCCGCACGCGCACCCGATGCGCAACGTCGGCGTGGCCTGCGCACGGCGGCCGCACTGATGCTAGGTTTTTCGGTGCGCCCTTTGAGTGGCTGGGCGGCGGACAGCGGCGCGCCGCGACGCGTCGTCGTGCTGAACTGGGAGCTCACCGAAACGCTGCTGGCGCTGGGTGTCGCGCCCGTCGGCATTCCTCTGCCCGACTGGTATCGCAATACCGTCGCCGTGCCGCCGCTGCCTCGCGGTGTCGCGGATGTCGGCCTGCTCTATCAGCCGAACTTCGACGTCCTGCTCGCGCTAAAACCTGATCTGTTGATCGTGACACCCGGCCATGCCAGTCTGCAGACGCCGTTGCAACGGATCGCGCCGACCCTCACGCTCGGCGCGTACATGAGCGCACCGCGCCCTTACGCGGGTCTGTGCGACGAAACGGCGACGATGGCGCGCGCGCTCGGCGTGCCGGCGCGGGCTACTGCGCTCATCGCCTCGACGAACAACGCGATCGCCGACACCGCCGCCAGCCTGCATTCGCGCTCCGGCCATCTCGCGGACAGTGCGCCGCCTCGCAGCGTCATCGTCGCCGATGTGGTCGATGAACGGCATGTGCGCGTCTATGCTGCGGGCAGTCTGTTCGACGAAGTGTTGGGGCGACTGGGCGTCATCAACGCCGCGAACCCGCCCGGCGCACCCATGGCGCGCTGGGCCGCGAATGCGATGGGAACCGCTACCGTGCCGCTCCAGCGACTGCTCGACGTTTCGCATGCCGACCTGTTGCTCGTCGGCCCGCTGGACCCCGCCGTACGCGTCTCGCTCACGGCAAGCCCGCTGTGGCGCGCACTGCCCGCGGCACGCTCGCGCCGCGTGGCCGTGCTACCGGTCATTGCGCCTTATGGCGGCCTCGTATCGATGCAACGTTTCGCTGAAGGAGCGGTCGCCGCGCTCGCCGCAATCGATGCGGGAGGAGACGGTCTTGGATGACGCAATGCCGAGCCGCGCCAACGCTACCATCAGGCCGCGTCGCTTCGTACCGATCGGCTGGCTGGTTGGCAGCCTGTTAGCGCTTGCCGCGTGCCTGGCCGCACTCGACCTGCATGGCGCGCTCGCCGGCGCGCCGTTCTGGCGCGCCCTGTTCGCACCGAACCTCGACGACATGCGTGACGTGCTGGTGCATGAGTGCCTGCTGCCGCGCATAGCGGTCACACTGATGTGCGGCGCCGCGCTCGGATTGGCCGGCGTGCTCACCCAGCAGGTTCTGCGCAATCCGCTCGCCGAGCCAATGACACTCGGCATCTTTCCCGGCGCGTATCTCGCGCTGAGTGTCGCCAGCGTCTGGTGGCCAGGCTGGCTGGGCGTGGGCCGCGAGTCGCTCGCACTGGCTGGCGGCGGCCTCGCCATGCTCGTTGTGTTCGCGCTGGCCTGGGCGCAGGGGATGACGCCCATCAGCGTGATCCTCGCCGGCATGATCGTGAATCTCTATTGTGGTGCGATCAGCCTGGCGATCGCGGTATTGCACTTCGATCTGCTGCGCGGTCTTCAGATCTGGGGCGGCGGCGCACTCGACCAGACAGGCTGGCAAACCGCGCAGCAACTGGTATGGCGTCTCGCCGCGAGCGCGCTCGCGGCGGCCCTGCTTTACCGGCCACTAAAGCTTTTCGATGCGGGCGACGCAAGCGCGCGCAGCCTCGGCATGCGAGTTGGCGCGATGCGTGCGGCGGCCCTCTTTGTGGCGGTGGCGCTGACGGCGTTCGTGGTTGCACAGGTCGGCGTGATCGGCTTTATTGGCCTGGCGGCTCCGCTGCTCGCGCGCCTGGCCGGTGCAAGGCGCTTGCGCCAGCGCCTTCTATGGGCGCCGGCGGCGGGCGCCGCGGTTCTCTGGCTGACCGACGAACTCGTGCGTTTCGCCTCACAAACGGACATGTTCTCCGCGAACCTGATTCCAACGGGCACCTTGACGTCGATCGTCGGCGTGCCTTTGCTGATCGCCCTGCTGCCCCGTCTGCGCC
Organism: Paraburkholderia eburnea; assembly: GCF_002917095.1. Taxonomy (GTDB): domain Bacteria; phylum Pseudomonadota; class Gammaproteobacteria; order Burkholderiales; family Burkholderiaceae; genus Paraburkholderia; species Paraburkholderia eburnea. Next base: position 34,515 of record NZ_PQGA01000025.1, on the reverse strand, counting down.
CGGCCGCCCCGGCGCGTCAGACCACGCCGCCGCTTTCGGCGCCGGGGCGCGAGCGTTCGCCGCTTCGTCTCGGGTCAGGATGGGGAGCGGGCCTCGTCGTCGCGTGCGTCTTGTCCTGCGTCATCTCTCAAGGACCGCACGGCTGGGCGGTCGCCAGCCCCGCGCGCATCGAGGCACTGGCGTTCTGGCGCATCCCGCACCTTGCCGCCGCACTGGCTGCGGGCGCCTTGCTGGCATCAGCGGGCGCGCTGCTTCAGCGCATGAGCGCGAGCCCGATGGCGAGTCCCGATCTGCTCGGCGTCGGTTCCGGCGGGATGTTCGGCATCGTGATCGTGCTGTTCGCCGGCAGTGCCGCATCAGCAGGCGCGCTCTTCGGCGGTTGCATCGGCGGGGCGCTTGTGACGCTGCTGGCGCTGCTCGGCTTCGGGCGGCGCGCGCAGTTCGCGCCAGAGCGATTGCTGCTGGTGGGCCTGTCGATCAGCTCGCTGTTTCAGGCCGTGGTAGGCGCCACGATGGCGAGCGGCGATCCGCGTGCGGGCATCCTGATCGATCTACTCGTTGGTTCGACTTACTACGTCGCCCCTGCCGTCGCGTGGAGCATGGCCGCTCTCGCGCTGCTCATGCTGGCCCTCGTGCCGCTGACAACGCGCTGGCTGACCGTACTCGGCGTCGGCGAATCGATCTCGGCGAGTCTGGGTGTGCCGGTCGCTCTCGCGCGCTTCGCTTTGCTGCTGCTGGCGTCCCTGGCGACAGCGGCCGCGACGCTGATCGTCGGGCCGCTGTCGTTCGTGGGCCTGATCGCGCCGCATATCGCACGGCTGTCCGGCGCCCGAAAGCCACTTGCGCAGGTCTATCTCGCGGCCGCCGTCGGTGCATTGCTTATGGTCGTCTCCGATTGGCTCGGCCGGCAGATTGCCTTTCCTCAGGACGTCGCCGCCGGCCTCGTTGCGACGTTGATCGGCGGCCTGTGGCTGGTCGCGTTGATGCTTCGACGCGGGCATATGCGCTCATAGCTGCGCATGGCGTCGTCGCGACGTGATCGATGCAGCCGGCGAGTGACCGGAAAACGTTGCGCGCGCCACCATCTCGACGTCGTCGGCCGTCCCGGCGGGCGACGTCGTTCAGGGCAATGCGGGGCCCTGCCAGTAACCCGCTCATAACGAAATTGTTCCCCGGATTTTTCTTTACCCGCCTCAGGCGGGTCGATGCCGTTCGGCTATTTAAACAGTGGGATGATTGTCTATGAGAACGAGAAAAGACCAGATGGGTACGCGCCGCATGCGTGTTGAGGCGTGGAGGCGGCTGACGCCACGACTAACAACGATGGTCACGCCGAAAATGACGCCGATCGCGTTTGCCCTGTTGGGCGTGCTCGTTGCGCCGTACGCGCGTGCGCAGGATGCGGGACAAAGCGGCGAAATATTGCCCGCCGTGACGGTCGCCGGCAACGCTGGCGACGACGCCACCACCGAGGGTAGCGGCACCTACGCCGCCAGGCAGGTAACGATCGCTGGCAAGGTCGCGGTACCGATCAAGGAAGTGCCGGCGTCGGTATCGGTTCTGACTCGCGAGCAGATGAACGACCAGAACATCAGCACGATCCAGGATGCGCTGCGCTACGTCACCGGCGTAACCTCGGTCAACTACGGCGATGGCACCGCGTATTTCCGCTCACGCGGCTCGCAGATTGGCATTGAATTCGATGGCGTTTCGCTCGTAAGCGGCCTGCAATACCAGACGCAGTTCGACATGGCGATGTACGACCGCGTCGAAGTGCTGCGCGGAGCGGCTGGAGCGCTCGACGGCATTGGCGAGCCGGGCGGCGTGGCGAATCTCGTGCGCAAACGGCCGCAGGACGAGTTCCATGTCGCGACGGAAACGCAGGTTGATTCGTTTGGCAGTGTGCGCCAGATGGTCGACGTGACCGGCCCGCTCAACAAGGATGGCACGGTGCGCGGCCGTGCCGTGCTGGTGGGTAGTGACGGACTCCAGTCGGTCGATCACACGCGTGACAAGGAAGTGCTCGCCTATGGCGCAATCGACTGGGACATCACGCCACGCACCACGCTGTCGCTCTCCGGCGGCTATCAGGTCTCGCCGACCTCAGGCCTCGATTACGGTGCGGGCGGCGTCCTCAATGACGATCAGACCGCACTGCTCGGGCGTGTGCCGAGTTCATACTCGCAGAACTTCAGCCCGAGCTGGAACTACTCGTACACGTCGATCCAGGAGTTCAACGGCAATCTCGAACATCGCTTCGAAAACGGCTGGAAAGCATCCACCACGCTGTTCTACCGGCACGAACTGTTGAAGTCGTACTACGCCTATTCGGGGCCGGGCGCGACGGCCGACGGACTGTCCTATTATGGCGACCAACGCCAGCGCAACACCTATGACTGGTTCGGCGCGGATACGCACGTCTCGGGTCCGATCGAGCTATTCGGCCAGAACCATACGCTGACCGTCGGCGCCAACTATTCGGTGATGTCTTCGACGGCGCAGTCGGGTTTCGTGAGCGTCGATGGACCTTACGACGGCGGCCAGTTCAGCCTCTACGACCCGAACGCCGTGCCCGCCGTCGACGTGCCGTTTACTTACGGCACCAACGAACGCACGGTGCAATACGGTATCTATGCCCAGGCGCGCATCCATCTCGCCAAACCCCTCGCACTCGTGCTGGGCGGTCGCGAGGCCTTTCTCCAGGATCGCACGCAATCCACCTTGCCCGATGTGACTGGCTGGACGACGAACGCCCAGATCAATCATCGCTTCCTGCCGTCGGCGGCGCTTGTCTGGGATGTGGTGCCGTCCATCACGGCTTACGCGAGCTATGCGCGTTTTCTCGATGCGCAGACGGACACGACATACAGCGGGGAGGGTCTGCCGCCGCGCTCCGGCGAGCAGTATGAAGTCGGCGTAAAGGGCAGCTTCCTTGGCGGCAAACTCAACGCGAACGCGGCGCTGTTCCGCATCAACGACAACAATCGCGCCGTAAGCGACCCGGAGCACGAGTATTACTACCTTGCTGCCGGCAAGGCGCGCGATCAGGGCTTCGAACTGGAAGTCACGGGACAACCGATGCCGGACTGGAACGTCTACGCCGGTTATACGTATCTTGACGAACATTACGAGAACGATGCGCCCGATCTCACCGACGGCGAGGATCCAAGGCATCTGTTCAAGCTCTGGACAAACTATCGCTTCACGCAGGGGCTGCTGCGCGGCTTCAACGTGGGTGGCGGCATGCTCGCGCAAACGCGCATCTCGCGTGGCGTTGAGCAAGGCGCGTACGCGATTTTCAATGCCCAGGTCGGCTATCGCTTCAACAAGCATGTCGAAGCGTCGTTACAGCTGAACAATATCTTCAACCGCGGCTATTACATTCGTCCGCCGGGTGAGTTCTACAGCGTGTTCGGCGACAAACGCAATGTGATGCTGACCGTGCGCAGCGACTTCTGATCTCGGGAAGCCATCCTCTTAGTGTAGATTGGCCCGTCAGGCGGATGTGCCCCTGTCAGGCCGATGGCGGATTGCCGTGAGGCAAATCCGCCAGTCGAGGCTTTGGCGCGGCTATCCGGCTCGATTGTCCCGCACATAAAGCGTCACATGGCGGTGTACTACCTGGACCTCGCGCTCCGCCGCGACCAACGCACAACACGTATCGAGCGATTGGGGCGGCAAATGGCTGATTTCGCCGGTATCGACATTCACCAGATGATCGCGAGACTGCCCAACATCGAGCTCATACACCTTGCGCATCCCCCTGAACGCGTGAACCTGGATTAGCCCCAGTTGCTCAAAATCCGCCAGTGCCCGGTAGATGGACGCCAGCGATATCATGTCTCCAGCCGTGAGCGCCGTCCGATAGAGTGTCTCGGCATCGACGTGGCGGTCCTCGTGTAGCGCGCCGCGTAACAATCCGAGGACGATGCCGCGTGCACGCGTGGGCTTTAGCCCGGGCAGTGGCCAGCCGGTCAGGAGTTGCCGTCGATCGTTGTGCTGGAAATTGCCCATCCCGGTTGCCCCCGTTCGAATTGCGCCTGAGCGGCGGCTCTTGTCGCCGGTGCAACGGACGTCACACCGTTTTCCTGCTTCACATCCCACCCGCCTCCCAGCGCCTTGTACAGCGCCACCGCTGCCTGCAGGCGGGCGAGCTTCAGTTGCAAGGCCTCGTCCTTCGCGGCGTAAAGCGTGCGCTGCGCGTCGAGCAGTGTCTGCAGCGTTTGCGCGCCTGCCCGGTAGCGCGATTCGACCTGCTGCAAGGCTATCTGCGCCTGATCGAGCACGTCCGCCTGGGCTCGCTGTCGGGTCATGATGCCGTCGATCGCATTCAATGCCGATTCGACGTCGCCTAGCGCACTCACGATCGAGGCGCGGTAATCCGCCAGCAGTTCCTCGCGCTGGGCCAGCGCAAGATCGCGGCTTGCCGCCAGCGCGCCGCCATGGAAGATGGGTGCGCTCAATCCCGCTACGAGATCGTAGATGGGATGCTCGAGCAGATTGGCCAGCCGCGTGTTGCCCGCGCCCGCATCGGCAGTCAACGTGACGGCCGGCAGCATCGCGGCGCGCGCGACGGTCACGTCGGCATCGGCGGCAGCGAGTTTGCGCTCCGCCTCGGCGATATCGGGACGCCGCGTGAGCAGGTCCGCCGGCACGCCCGCGCCGATGACAGGGATCGTCAATCCATCGAGCGAGTCACCCGCCACCTGGAAGCCCTGCGGCGGCTTTCCGGCCAGCGTCGCCAGCGCGATGCGGCTGTACTGTGCCTGCTGGCCGTATTGCGCCACGCTCTGCGTGAGCTGCGCTACGAGCGTCTTCTGCTGGGCCACATTGCTGACTGTCGCCGCCCCCGCGCGGTACTGGCTTTCGACGAACCCCAGCAGTCGCTCGCCAGCCGCAAGATCCTGCCTCGCGATGGCCGCACGTTCGCGTAACGCGAGCACCTGCAGCCAGGTATTGGCGAAATCGGCTGTGAGCGTCAGCGCCACGGCGTCGCGCTCGGCCCGTCTCGCGCCGAGCGTATCGATGGCCGCCTGGCGCGTGGCGCGGTTCGCGCCCCACAAGTCCAGTTCGTAACTCGCGGTGAAGTAGCCCGAGTAATCGTTGTACATTGGATAGCCGACTTCCCTGGTACGCTCCACGGAAACGCCCGCGTCGATCTGCGGCAAGAGCGACGCGCCGCTCACGCGCACCAGGGCATCGGCCTGACGCACGCGCGCCACGGCGGCCGCAACGTCGAAGCTGTCTTGTTGGGCGGCTTCGACAAGCGCCGTAAGCTCCGCGCTGCCGAACGACTGCCACCACTGGGCGTTCACGCCCGCTGCATCGACGCTCGACGCTGACTGCCAGCGCGCCGGCAGCGCGATGCCGGCCCCGGTCTTCACGACCGGCAACGAACAGGCAGTCAGCTGTGCGACCAGGGCCAGCACGAAGCCTGAACGCATGCGCGTCAAAACCGGGATAGTCGCCGCCACCTCATTCGCTCCCTAACGCCATGACCGGATCGAGCCGCGCAGCCTGACGCGCCGGCATGAACCCGAAGATCAGACCGGTCGCCACCGCGCATGCAAACGCGCCGACGATCGAGCGCACCGAAAAAATCACCGGCACGTCCCACGCGATCAGCGCGGCCCCGATCGCCAGCCCCGCGGCCACGCCTGCACCGCCGCCCACCAGCGACACCATCACCGCCTCGGCGAGAAACTGGCGCTGGATGTCGCGCTGCCGCGCGCCCGTCGCCATGCGTATGCCGATCTCGCGCGTGCGCTCCTTCACCGTCATCAGCATGATGTTCATCACACCGATCCCCCCCACCAGCAGTGAGATTGCCGCGATCAAGCCGAGCATCAGCGTCATCGTGCGCTGCGTGTCTTCCTGAGCCTGGATCGCGGCCGCCGCGTTGTAGACCTGAAAATCGCGTACGTGATGGGCGGCCTGCAACTGCGCCGTGATTGCGTCGACGGTTTGACTGGCTTGCGACAACTCGTCGAGCAGCACGGAAATCCATGACAGGCTCGTCTTGCCCAGCACGCGCCGGCTGCCGGTCGAGAACGGCATCATGACGACGTCGTCGTCATCGGCATCGCCCGAGACCGCGCCCTTTTCCTCCAGTTCGCCAATCACCTGAAACGGCACGTTGTTGACCAGCACATACTTGCCGACGGCGTCCTCGCCGCCGAAGAGGCGCTCGCGCACCTTCTTGCCGAGCAGCATCACCGTCGAGAGCCGGCGCTCGTCCTGCCAGTCGTAGAACTGACCTCGCACGGGCCGCCAGTTCAGGATATGCGGCGCGTCGGGCGTGACGGCCCAGATCGAGGCGGCCGCGTCGGCGTTGCCCGCGCGCAGCGTCGCCTGGCCGCGCAGAAACGGCATGGCCGCGGCGACATTGGGCACCGCCTGCACGATCGGCACATCGGCCTGCGTGAGCACACCGCCGACGCCGCGCGCCTCGTCCGACCCCGGCACGACGTAGAGCCGGCTCGCGCCAAACAGCGCCATCTTCTGCGCGACTTTCGCCTGCGTGCCCGTGCCGACCGCGAGCATCACGATCACCGAGGCCACGCCGATCACGATGCCGAGCAGCGTAAGCAAAGTGCGGAAGCGGTTCACGCCGAGCGTGCGCCACGCCGACGCCAGCGCCTCGCGCACATCGGTCCAGAGGCTTGCCGTGTGCGCGACGCCTTCACTCATGCGCGCCGCGAACGCTTGCGGTTCGAGCTGCGGCGCGGCCGCGCACGCCGACGCGCCCGAATCGGCGATGACCTGTCCGTCGCGGATTTCGATGATGCGCCGCGCCTGCCCGGCCACGGCCCGGTCGTGCGTGATGAGAATGACCGTGTGGCCCGCATCGGCGAGTTCTTTCAGCAGAGCCATGACTTCCGCGCCGCTTCGGCTGTCGAGCGCGCCGGTCGGCTCGTCGGCGAGTACGATGTGGCCGCCGTTCATCAGGGCGCGCGCGATCGACACGCGTTGCTGCTGACCGCCCGACAATTGCCCCGGCCGATGCCCGAAGCGGCCCGCGAGTCCCAGGCGTTCGAGCAGCGCCCGGGCGCGCTCCTCGCGCTCCGGGAGCGGCGTGCCCGCGTACACGGCGGGCACTTCCACGTTGTGCTGCGCGTCGAGCGTGCGGATCAGGTGATAGCCCTGGAACACAAAGCCGAACGCTTCGCGCCGCAGCCAGGCAAGCGCGTCGGCGGAAAACCCGGCAATATCGCGGCCCGCAAACCGGTAGGTGCCGGAGCTCGGCCGGTCGAGGCAACCGAGGATGTGCATCAGCGTGGACTTTCCCGACCCCGACTGGCCCATGATCGCGACGAACTCGCCGGCCGCGATCGACAGCGAAATGCCGCGCAGTGCCTCGGTGGCGGGGCTGTCGTCGCTACCGCTTTTGTCGCCGCTTTTGCCACCATAGACGCGGCGGATGCCGATCAGTTCGATTAGCGGGACCCGCGCGGCGTCGGCTGCCGGCTCAGTCGTTACCACTGGAACCTCCCCGCCGCCGCGCGTTCGCGGCGGATGCCGGTCACGAGCAGCTCGCCCGGCTGAAGGCCGGCCAGCACCTGCGCGCGCAACCGGTCGTGCACGCCCGTGCGGACCTCGCGCGCGACGATGTCGCCGCCCGGCGTGCGGACCTGCGCTGTATACACATCGGTCTTGCCCGCAACGGCTTGCAGCGCGGCGAGCGGCGCGAGCACGACGCCATGCGCCGACGCCTCCACGAAAAACACCTGCGCGCTCATCTGCGGCATCAGCGCGTGATCGGCGTTGCGCACGTCGAAGAGCACGGTGTAGAGCACGACCTTGCCCGCGCCGCCGGTGCCCGCGCCCTTCTGCACTTCCGTTGGCGACGAGGCGTCGGCCGGCGCATTCGGCGGCGCGGGCAAGACCTGGCGCACTGTGCCGGTCCAGCGCCGGTCGTCGCCGAGCGTCGTGAAATAGACCGGCATGCCGGGATGCACGCGCCGCACGTCGGCTTCCGACACCTCGGTCCACACCGTCATGGTCGATAGATCGGCGACGCGCAGGATTTTCGGCGTCTGATAGGTCGCGTTAAGCGTCTGCCCTTCGCGCGCATCGAGCGTAATGACGGTGCCCGCCATCGGCGCGTAGATACGCGTGTAGCCTAGTTGCGCCTGGTCCCCCTTGAGGGTCGACGACGCCCCGGCGATCTGTGCGCGCAAATCCACCACATGCGCCTGTGCGGAACGCAGCGTGGCCTGCGCCATCTGCCTGTCCTCGGCGCGCGTCGCACCTTCGGCGTCCATGCGGCGCTGACGCTCGTCCTGCTGACGCGCGAGTACGGCGCTCGCTTCCCCACCGTCCAGTTGCGCGCGCAAGCTGTCGAGCACGGCATGATCGGCATCGACCTTGGCCTGCTGTACCGACGGATCGATCTCGACGAGCAGATCGCCCTTGCGGACCACGCTGCCCGGTTGCACGGCAATACGACGGATTTCTCCCGACGCCTGCGCGCCCACGTCGACGTAACTCTGCGGCTGCAACGTGCCGAGCGCGCTCACGCTCAGCTCGATATCGCCGCGTCCCACCGGCGTCGTATCGACGATCGTGCGCGTACGCAGCAGCGTCCACCAGAGGAGAAACGCCAGCAGGACAAGCGGCAGGACAACGAGTATTTTGCGTCCTGGAACGCGTGGAATTTTGTCTGGGACCATCGTGAATTCATCACCGTGAAGACAGATACGCGACGCAGCCAGGCGCGATGGCTATCGCATTTGCCGCAAGCGGCAATGCACACAAAAGCTGAAACATCGTGATTTCAGGCGGTGGAAATCCATTCATCCCATGCAGACCATCGTTGACGATCGTCAGCAATCGGGCGGCATCGAAACCGCCGGGCACACCTGCGAATGAATCCCCAGAAAGTTGGCGTTTCCCGTTGAATCAATCAACCATGGCGCAGACGGCAACGAGAAAATGAGAAGCATTTACAATATTATTGCGGTGCGTATAGGGCTTCGACAGACACGAAGCTTAGCGGGTTGAAAGCTCGAAAGGGCGACAGCCGATAACGAATTTCCGACAAATTCTGTCAAAAAAGCGATATATGGACTGCATTGCAGTTTTGATGACTGGCTTGTTTCGAGCAACAGGATGAAAGGCTCCCTATTCCAGCATTACCCACGGCAGCGTCAGCCGCTCGCCCGCACGGCGATTGGGATCGCTATCGAATATCGTCATGGCGAACGTGAAGCCTGGCACCAGCATCAACACGGGCAACTCGTCTTTGCAGCGCGTGGGGTCGTGCGTGTGCTCACCCCCTCCCGCACATGGACGTTGCCGCCCTCACGCGCAGCGTGGCTGCCATCCAATGTCGATCACGAACTGCATTCCGTCGGCGAATCCGAACTGTGCAGTGTCTGGGTCGAACCCGAGGCTGTTCCCTGGCAATGGACCGCGCCGGCAGTCATCGCCGCCACGCCGCTCGTGCGAGAACTGGCGCTAACGCTCAGCGAAGGAGGCGAAACATACGCACCTGACAGTCGCGCGGCCCTCGCCGCGCCGCTCCTGCTCAATGTGCTTGCCGGGCTGCCGGCGCTCCCCGAGGCTGGCGTACCGCTACCCGGTGACGAACGTCTCGCCCAGATATGCGAGCACATGATGAACGATCCGGGGAGCACACTGACGCTGGCGTTCTGGGGAGAACACTTTGGAGCGAGCGGCCGCACACTCGAACGAAAATTCAAATCGGAAACCGGCCTGTCGTTTGGCGTGTGGCGGCAACAGATGCGAGTGGCAGAGTCGATAACACGGCTTGCGCTCGGCGAACCGGTGCAACGAATCGCACGGGATTTCGGCTACAGCACAGCAAGCGCATTTATCGCCATGTTCAGACAAATTACCGGCGAATCACCTCAACGGTATCTGGCTTCAAAATGATCGCGACGATTCCCGCTCCGCGCGGATAGCGATCCGTTCCCTGTCTCCACCGGGATTCCGGAATTCAAACAGCCCCTTGCGTAGTGACCGGTGGCCCCGGCTGAACGCACGCAGCGCACGCAGCTCAGAAAAGAGACCGCGCCGCCCGTCCCGTCGGCTATCATGCCTGTCCTCTCCGAAGTACCTCCTTATGATTTCCGTCCGTAATGTCACCCTGCGCCGCGGCGTCAATGTCGTGCTCGATCGCGCGTCCGTCACCTTCGCCCCCGGCGAAAAGATTGGTCTGGTCGGCCGCAACGGCGCCGGCAAGTCGTCCTTCTTCGGCCTTCTTAACGGCAAGCTGCACGAAGATAGCGGCGAGTTCTCGATTCCCCCTGGATGGAAAATGGGCCAGGTCGCGCAGGACATGCCGGAGACCGGGCAGGGCGCGACCGATTTCGTAGTCGAGGGCGACACCGTGCTGCTCGCCGCGCAGGCCGAAGTCGCCGCCGCCGAAGCCAGCGACGACGGCATGCGCATGGCGCACGCCTATATGGCCCTGCACGACGCCGGCGCGCACGATGCTCCCGCACGTGCCCAGGCGCTGATCCTGGGACTCGGCTTTACGGCCGCGCAACTGGATCAGCCCGTCAACAGTTTCTCCGGCGGCTGGCGCATGCGACTGCAACTGGCGCGCGCGCTGATGTGCCCGTCCGACCTGCTGCTGCTCGACGAGCCGACCAATCACCTGGACCTGGACGCGCTGGTCTGGCTGGAAGCGTGGCTCAAGCGCTATCAAGGCACGCTGGTCGTGATCAGCCATGACCGCGAATTCCTCGACGCGGTGACGCAGGTGACGGTGCACGTCGACAACGCCAAACTCGTGCGCTACGGCGGCAACTACAGCAAGTTCGAAGACATGCGCGCCGAGCAGCTTTTGTTGCAGCAGGCCGCGATGGCGAGGCAAGCGGACAAGATCGCTCACCTGCAGAAGTTCATCGACCGTTTCAAGGCCAAGGCCTCGAAGGCGAAGCAGGCGCAAAGCCGGGTCAAGGCACTCGAACGCATGGAGAAGATCGCGCCGGTGCTTGCGGATGCGGAGTTCAACTTCGAGTTCAAAGAGCCCCTCAACGTCCCGAACCCGCTGTTGTCGATGCTGGACGCGAGCTTCGGCTATCCCACGCCCACCGGCGCACCGCCGGGCACACCGCCCACGGTCATCGTGCGCGGCATCAACCGTTCGGTACTGGCCGGGCAGCGCATCGGCATTCTCGGTGCCAACGGCCAGGGCAAATCCACGCTGGTGAAGACGGTGGCGCACGCGCTGGCGCCGATTGCCGGCGAAATCAGCGAGGGCAAAGGCCTGAATATCGGCTACTTCGCCCAGCAGGAACTCGACGTGCTGCGCCCGCTGGACACGCCGATGGAACACATGATCCGTCTGGCCAGGGACACGCCGGCGCACATGCGCGCCCCCGGTCAGAGCGGCACCGAACAATCGCTTCGCACCTTCCTCGGTACGTTCAACTTCAGTGGCGATACAGTCCATCAGGCCGTTAGCACGATGAGCGGCGGTGAAAAGGCGCGGCTCGTGTTGTGCATGATCGTATGGCAGCGCCCCAACCTGCTGCTGCTCGACGAGCCGACCAATCACCTCGACCTGGCCACCCGCGAGGCGCTAGCCATGGCGCTCAACGAATTCGAAGGCACTGTGATGCTGGTCAGTCACGATCGGGCCCTGCTGCGCGCCGTATGTGACGAGTTCTGGCTCGTCACCAAGGGCGGCGTCGAGCCCTTCGACGGCGATCTGGACGATTATCAGCAGTTCCTGCGCGACGAAGCCCGTCGCATGCGCGAGCAGGCTGCCGCAGAGTGAAAGTGGGATTCCCTCGGCTTTTCGCCATCAAGCGGGCCGCCGTTATGCAGGGATGTCGACGCCGTAGTCCTTTGTGCCGGGCGTGAAGATCAGACGTTCCTGCTCACTGGCGTTTACAGGGCAAGGCTGTGCTGGCGGCGCGACACGGCATGGGGAGCGCTCAGTCGGCGGTCTGTCTCAACAGGCTCTTTGCGGGGAACCAGCCGGGCTCAGAAGGTCGTCCACTCGTCGCTGGGTGTCGCTGCCGCCAGCTCCGTGTTCTCCACGGCTGGTTGCCGGGTCGGCCGCTTCAAGGCCCGTGCGGCATTGGATGCAGCCTTGGGCATGATCACGGGCTTTTTCGGCTGGAGGGCCACTGCGCTCACCGGGGCGCCCGCCGCAACGGCAGCAGGCGCTACAACGGTCGGACGCGCGGCCCCATGCCGGCTGCCCGGCAGCTTGAATTCATCGACCGCCGCCCTGAGCCTGCTGGCCTGATCCTGCATCGACTGCGCGGCCGCCGCGGCCTGCTCTACCAGCGCCGCATTCTGCTGCGTCATCTGGTCCATCTGCGACACCGCCTGACCTACCTGATCGATACCCTTGCTCTGTTCCCCCGATGCCGCGGCGATCTCCGCCATGATGTCGGTCACGCGCGTTACGGCCTTGATGACCTCTCCCATTGTGCTCCCCGCGCGCGCCACCAGTTCGCTGCCCTGCGCAGAGGTCGTAACCGATTCCTCGATCAATTCCTTGATCTCCTTTGCCGCCGCCGACGCACGCTGCGCCAGCGATCGCACCTCGCCCGCAACCACCGCGAAACCGCGCCCCTGCTCTCCCGCCCGCGCGGCCTCGACCGCCGCATTCAGCGCAAGGATGTTGGTCTGAAACGCGATCCCTTCGATCATGCCGGTAATGTCAGCGATCTTCGCCGAGCTCCCGCTGATCTTGTGCATCGTGTCCACTACTTGCGTCACCACGTCATTGCCGCGTCGCGCGGTATCCGAGGCATTCGATGCCAGCGACGTCGCCTGATTCGCGTTCTCAGCGTTCTGCCTTACGGTACCCGTCAATTCCTCCATACTGGCTGCGGTTTCTTCCAGTGACGCCGCCTGCTCCTCGGTTCGAGAGGAAAGGTCGATATTGCCCGTGGCGATTTCCCGTGACGCAAGGTCCACCGACGCCACCGCGTCGTGTACCGTCGTCATCACACTGGAAACCCGATCCATCAGATGATTGAATGCCGCACCCGTCTGGCCTATCTCGTCCTTGCTCTGGAGACGCACGCGCAGCCCCAGGTCAAGCGTCTCGCTCGCTGCCTGCAACGTGCCCTGAATACCGCCGAGCGCTCGCACGATCGAACGAGACAGGATGAAGATCCAGCCGACCACAAGCACCATTACCAAAATGAGGACAACCGCCACCACGGTTATGGAGATGTGAGTGACATTCGCAGCATGCTTCGCACTTTCCTCCTCTGCCTTGGCTATATCATCGGTGGCAGACTCCATGCCTGCCAGCAAAGGCACAAAGTTGGCGTGGTAAACCGCCGCTACCTGATCATTTGCGGATTTCGGGTCGTGCCTGGCCAGATCCAATATGTCGTGCGATTTTTGGTCGTAGGCCAGCCACTGATTCTTGAGTGGAGCAATTTCCTGCGCCTGAGGTTCGTCCTTGAACAAGGGCGAGGTGATGCCATCCCATTTGCCGATATTCTGCTCGGCGTCCGCGAAGAGCTTTTTCGTATCGTCGCTGGTCGGATCGAGTTCGACAGTCGACAACATGCTGCCCTTGATTTCCGTCAACCCACGGATTTCGGTCGCACGCCGGTCCTTTTCTGCGTTGGCATCACTCACCGCATTGAAACCCACGATCGTTGCGGCTATCCCGCCACCGATCGCCATTAAGGTCACCAACATCAAGATCTGAAGCTTTACTCTGATCGTCATAAAAATCCCGTTTGTGCGAATGGTCGCTGAATGATCCAACTTGCTGTTTAATCGTAAAAGTCAATCTCGTTCGCACCATAGGCGGGAGACGGCCAGCCTCTCGACTAATGCAATCTTCAACTGCCGAGCGACACCCATAAGCACCACCTAATTGCTGCCACCGATCAGCGTGAGTTCCTGGGAACAGGCATCGATGCTTACATCTGTCTTCCACGCATCCGACACCAAGGATCGCAAGATCTGGAATATCGCAAAGCAAAAACAAATCATCTAAAAAACCGGCACGAGTCAATCCCGCAACCCTGCTCTCCCGGTGAAAGCTCGCATTCATACTAGTTGCGTACACAACTTAATTAGTTGCTCACACAACTTCATGGAAAACTGATGTCGTCGCCTTAGCATGTGTGCTATCGGCAGTCGGGGCGAATTCTTGAGGATCGGAACCCGTGTTTACATCTACCTTCCTGACCTCGAGCATGAGGTTCGCACGGTGATTCCTGAAGCGGGAGCATTGTGAGTCAGGAATGTGACTATTTTTCCATCCTGACAAATTTGCGCAGGTTCCCTATGGAATGTATCTATTGTTCGTACATATTGTTCTAGACGTTTTAAGTATTGTAAAAAGCCGCGAACTACCCCGAACATGACGCGATATTCGCTGCCGTCGTTCACTGCGGACGCAACAGTTTTGACATAGACGAGTCGTAATGGAAGTCATAGAGGCCGGTCGGTTTGAGTCACTGCAGGCACCTCAGTGGTTTTCCGTGTTGTCTATCGTCGCTCCCGTCGTCCGGGCGGATTCCCCGCCTCCCAAGGAATGCGCCGATGAATCTGTTCCGTCGAGCCAACGCACGCGGCAATTCCCTCGCTGCCGGTTGACGCTACTTCCGGCCTGTCTGGTAATGGCGTCCCGCCAATTGCGCCAGGCGATGTATGACATGCTCAGCCTGCTGAACCGGACCGACTCATCCAGGAAGGATCTCGAGTCGTGAAGGCTAAGGTTGCGCAAGCGGCCGGGATATGTCATTGCAATATCCGACGCCCACGATGAACATGCCCATATTTCCAGCCGGGGCCGGTCTGAATCTGAGCTGCTGTCTGAAGAAAATACGAAGCTCGAGTTCAATAAACCCCACTCATCGAGCGTTGCAACTGCTTATCCGTCAATACATGCCCTGAAGGACCTGACAAATATGGAACGAATCACCTTTCAAGGGAGCGAGCGTCGGATGCGCGACTGTGGAGAGCCTGCGTGACCGCCCCGAGAATCCCACTGAACGAAGCGGAACGAATTGCTGCACTGCAGACGCTGGAAATTCTCGATACGCCCCCTGAAGAACGCTTCGATCGGCTTACCCGTCTAGCAAGACGCTTATTCAACGTACCGGTCGCACTTGTCAGCCTTGTCGATACGGACCGCCAATGGTTCAAGTCGGTGGACGGGCTAAGCTTCACGCAGACGACACGCGACGTATCGTTCTGTGGTCACACGATTCTTGAAGAGAATCTGTTCATCGTCCCCGACACGACCGTCGACGCACGCTTTCATGACAATCCGCTCGTGACGGACGGGCCGCGAATTCGCTTTTACGCCGGATGCCCGCTAACGATGCCTGGAGGCATCACCCTCGGTTCGATATGTCTGATGGATACGCGACCTCGGACATTCAGCGAAGAGGACCAGCGTAGTTTGCGCGACATCGGGCAGATCGTCATCCGGGAACTGGTCGCGTTTGAACTTGCCACAACAGACGAACTGACGAGAATCCCGAACCGACGCGCGTTCGAACGCATCGCACAACACGCGTTGAATATCTGCAAACGATCCCACAAACCGGCAGTCCTGACGTACTTCGATCTCGACAACTTCAAAGCCATCAACGACAGCTTCGGGCATGCCGAGGGCGACCGCGCGTTGGTCGAATTCGTGACTACGCTGCGCGGAGCCGTCCGCAATACTGACGTGATCGGCCGTCTCGGCGGTGACGAGTTTGCGGCAATCTTTGTCGACACCGACGATATATGGATTGCCGCAATATGGCAGCGGATACGCGAGACGCTTGCCCAGAATCGTGCGCGGAACAGGAATCCTTATCCGATCGATTTCAGCACGGGAACGGTTACCTACGATGCGTCTCGTCACCCGACGGTAGGGCACATGCTTGAGGACGCCGACCGCGCAATGTATCTCATGAAACAGTCCAGACGAAGCAGACCAGTAACCGCTCGGGAGGCAGGCTAAAGCATGTCAGGCGCTCTACATGGCAATAGGTATGCACCTGTTGCAGCGCCGACAAGGCAGTTCAGCATCGACGCGATCAGGCCACACCCGTGCCACGCCAGGAAACAAGGATGGCAGGAAGTGCAAACTTTTGACGAGCAGCCATTAATCTGGAATCCTTCATTTGAATGCGGGCGTAATGGATTGCAACGTCGAAGCTTCACGTTGTCGACACGGCCGGCAGAATTATTTCCGGACGGGATACTAGTGGCCAGTCAGCATCCTGACCAGATCCTGACGTACCAGACCATATTCGGCGCTGATCATTCCGTGTTCGAGTGCAGCATCTACGAGCGTCTTCTGGGCAACAGCTTCGGCCGACCACGAGGGCAATCCTGGCGGCATCATTTCGATCGGGTCCATGAAAGGCCGAAGCACGGTTGCTTCTTTCTGTGCACGGCTACGCGTCGATTTCTCACCGAGATGTAGATAAAGACGTTCCTCCCATAACAATAGCTGTGCAAGTACGACGAGCGGGCTGCGTGAATCTCGAGACCCATCAAAGCTAAACGGCCGGTACTGCTCAATCCACCGTTCGAGGTCTCTCGCCGGCATCGGCCGCGCGAAGACATAGCCCTGTACCGCATCCACGCCAAGCATACAGATCGCCTCAAGCAGATCCTCGCTCTCGACCCCTTCGACGATCACCTGTTTGCTGAGCGAATGCCCGAGCCGCGTGAGTTGATAGACGAAGCGCAAAACATCCGAGGCGTTGTCATCAGCCAGACTTACGATGCTGCGGTCGATCTTGACGATGTCGAATGGCAATTCCCGCAAACGCGTCAGACTGCTATGGCCAGAGCCGAGATCGTCTTCGGCCAGGTGGATGCCAAGCGCCTTGAAGCGTCCAAGCGCATTGAACAAACCTGCTCCCGGCGCAATCTCGTCGGTCTCGAGCACCTCAAGGGTCAGCATAGGCGGGGGACAATCGTAGTCGCTCAACGTCCGCTGCGTGATATCGAAATAGCGGCTATCGTCGAACGCGCTCGAAGGCAGGTTCACCGACACACCAAGATCAAAGCCTGCATTCAGCCAGCTGTTGCGGTGCGCAAGAGCTTGCCGCAGTCCGCACGCGTACAACTCCAGGAAGTCGTCCGAAGAGAGCGCCGGAAAGAATACCCCGGGCGCCAGCAGCCGCTCACCATCGCGAAGCCGCGCGAGCGCCTCGACCTTCGCCACGTAACCCGTTCGTAGATCTACGACGGGTTGATAGTGCATTTCCAGAGCGTCCGAGCGCAGTAGCTCGGACCAGCGCCGGCGGGTTTCGTATTGGACGGTGCTCGTTATGCGGTCCTGGCCCTCCATGCGAGCAGTCGCGAACACCAACAGCGTCTGCAATTGCTCAATGAAATTTATCTGATCGTCCGAAGTGAAGCCACCCGGAAGCGCACTGTGCAATAGCAGTACCGATACCGGCCGGCCACCGGGCTTCGCCAGAGGGATCGCAACGCAGCTTCGGAATCCGGCGTCCAGTGCGGCGGGACGCCACGAGATCATGCGGGGATCGGTTGCGAAGTTCACGCACCGTTCGATCTGTGCGGTGCGCCACGCGCGACCGGCAGGGCCGATGTCCATCGCGTTGATCGTACTACCCGTGGAACGCTCCAATGCCGAGAAGTAAGCTTCTGTCGTCACCCCGGAGATGGACTCGAAGCGAAACTCTCCCTGCGGGTCGGGCCGGCCAAATGAGCAGCCGGCGATTTCTTCATGTGCGCTCAGCGTCTGCGCTACCTCGAAGATCAAGTCGGTATAACTGTTCGCCCCCCACGCGAGTTGCGTGATTTTCTGGAGCGTCATATAACGCAATGCCTTGAGCCGCAAATATGATTCGATCTGCCAGGCAAGATCACGAATCAACCTCTGACTCAGCAGCGCGAGCGCTTCGACGTGAGCAACGCCATTGACATACTCGCGGACGGTGATATGCAGGATCTCCTGCGCGAGAATCACCTCATCAGCAGGGAGCCCGACAATCGAGTGAACCCTTCCGACCGCCAACGCCGTTGCACGATGGTGCTCAGATGTCAGCCCGGGAGCCGCGAGCATCAGCAGGTTGCGCAGCTGTTGTGCCTTGAGCCTGTCAAGTTCGCGCGGAGACAGCGAATCGAGGAATTGAGCCGAACGCGGCAGTGTCGAAAGGCCCCGGTAGAACCTGTCCACGATGTCGGGGCCGCAACGTTGCAGTTCTTCCTCCAGTTCAATCAGTCTCTCTTGCGAAGCTTCGCCATAGAGGTGCAGTGCATCGTGCCGAGCGCTTTCGCGAGGATAAGTTGCTGAAGGGCGGTAGGTCATGGTTCGAATTTTTAATAATCTAAGACAGTATCAACAGATATGCGGTATTGCAGTGAAACGACCAGGCCTCGAGAAAAGTACTCGCCCTGGCGCTAGCAATACAACGAATCTTTACGGCTTTTCCCGTCCTATCGGCTGAAACCCGCCAATGACGCCCCCCGTAATCCAGAAGTTTCGATGTTACGTTGCCGGTCCGTCGCAAATCGAAACAGCCCTGATCTTTTCGTCTAACATATCGAGAATCGAGTAATCATCGAATCGAAGGCAGCACAACAACTGTCCGGATCTCGCCAGACGCAGCGCCTGGTGCGGTGACAAATTGAGCAACACATCGGCGACTTGTTCTGATACGCCGATATCTGATATTGCGGCAGACTTGTTTTCGCAAAGCAAACGTCGCGCGAGCAACATATACGCCGCATTCAATTCATATATTTCACCCGTTATTTCATTAATATTCATCACATTCGAAAGTGCCTGCTCGTGGACATGCACGTTATATTTTCGGGTATCCGAAAATTTCCGGTTGACCAGTTCCACTCCATGTCGATACCCAATTGTTGTACAGACAACTTAACCCACAAAAACGCAGGCGAAAAAACGGAAAACCTGTAAGTGCGCGTCCCCGCCAGGAAGAAAAAAATAAATATAAAGAGCAACAGAAATTTCACAAAGCCGGCGCGCCAAGGTAGACTATTATTGTTAGTTTTCGATATGCTCTGACTAATTCCCGGCTTTGTACAATACTTAAAATGTCTCGCGTAAGACGTATAAACAATCGATATCTGTCATGGAACTCCGACATCTGCGCTACTTCGTAACGGTTGCAGACGAGTTGAGCTTTTCGCGAGCAGCCGCCCTGCTTCACACGGCGCAGCCTTCTCTCAGCCAGCAAATCAAAAGTCTCGAAGACGAACTAGGCGTAAGGCTCCTGAACCGATCCAATCGCACGGTCGAATTGACTGAAGCGGGCGCTGTATTTCTGGCCGAAGCCAGAGTCATTCTGGCGCAAACGGGTAGAGCCATAAGCAGAACGCGCAATGTTGCTGCACGAAAGGAATGGATCGTTTCTATCGGCTTTGTGCCGGCAGCCGAAGTCCGGATGTTTCCCCTCCTGCTTCCCGAACTGAAAGTCTCCGCCCCACAGCTGGACGTCCAGCTGCACAGCCTGCCCACGTTGCAGCAGGAGGCAGCTTTGCTTGCCGAGGAGATAGATGTGGCGTTCATGCGCGAGCCTGTGCACTCCGCCGAACTGACAAGCGAAATAGTATTGACGGAGCCGCTGGTGGTACTTTTACCCTCGGCCCATCCATTGGCAAAACTACCCCGAATTGCGCCGGACAAACTCAATGACCAGCACTTCGTCGGGAGTGATCCGCGGTTTTCCGGGAAACTCCATGACCTCGTAGAAACTTACTTTGCCGCGCATGGTGTTCGTCGCAATGTCGTGCAGTTAGCCTCAAATGTTCTGCTTAACCTGAACCTCGTTGCAATGGGGCTCGGATACTCATTACTTCCCGCTTACGTATCAGCCATGACCAGCGATCTGGTCTGCTGCCGCCCCCTGGACGGTGCGTCCCCGCTGATCGATTTGCTTATGGTCTATCGCTCGGCCAATCGATCGTCGGCTCTGGACCACCTGGTGGCATCCGTCCGCACGTTCGCGAGTCGTCCTTTCCGAGACCGAGCGAGGAATGAAGGCGCGCCTGGCTAAACACAACCATCGTCTCGCCGATCGCGACGATGCCGTAGCACGCCGCCATGTCAGTTGTCCGCGCCGAAATCCAGCAACACCTTGCAGGTGTCCTTGGGGCTGTGCTCGGCCAGATCGAAAGCGCGGCCGACCTCACGGAAATCCACCTTGTGCGTCACGATCGAGTCGGGCGTCACGAGACCGCGTTCAAGCCTGTCGATCACGGTCGGGAACATCGCGCAATTCAGGCGCGACGCGCAGAGCGTCAGTTCCTTCCTGGTCAGCTTCTGCTGCGGGATGGCCGACCGCGTTGACGAAAAGCCAGGCAGACCAATGCGCCCTGCCGGCGCGGCGAGCCGCACCGCTTCCTCGAGAATCGATGGATGGCCGACCGCGTCGAAGATCAGCGTCGGGCCGCCTTCCACGCCGCGCTTTTGCAGTGCCTCGGACAACACCTCATTTTTCGAAGCGGTATTGATGCGGGAACATCTCGTTCGTCAGCGCGTTATGCGGCATCAGCTCCTGAATGCCGAAGTTCGGCGCCCTGAGCCCGAAGTTCACCGCCGCGGCCATACAGCCTCGGCGGGTTCCGAGCACATCGTCGATGTCGGCGCGACCTATGCGCTGTCGAAGCGCACGGACCTCTAAGCCGTCGGCGTCTATCAGCACGCGGCCGGCATAGACTCCACGGGCCACCAGGCCGTGGCCGCGCTCATTCAGCGCCAGCGGGCGCGCGCTCCAGAAACTGCTGCGGCGTCACGCCGCTCGCGCGCCGGAACATTACGGCGAAGGTGCGTGAATCCGCATAACCGAGTTCGCGCGCGATATCCACCGGCGCGTGACCGATGGCCAGCCGCGACTTTGCTTCCGATATCCGCAACTGCTCGCGCCACTCGCCAAAGCTCAAGCCGGTCTCCACGCGAAAATGCCGCGCGATCGTGCGGGCGCTCGCCCCCACATTCGCGGCCCACTCCTCCAGCGTTTCGTTGTTCGCCGCCTGGGCGATCAGGCTCGTGCAGATGTGGCGCAGCCGCGCATCGGCGGGTAGCGGCAAGCACGCGACATCGTCCGCGCGCGCGGCGGTGTCGAGCACATCGAGCATCAGCGGCTCCAGCAGAGCGGCGCGGCGGCAACCTGCCGCGTCCGTACCGGCGGCGCACAGATCGAGAAGCGCCGCGCGCAGCAGTTCGCCGCACGCCACCGGACGGCAGCGGGGCTCTGGCGCGGCCAGCGCGGTGGGGTCGATGTAGAGCGTGCGCATCGAAACCTCGCCGAGCATGTGAAGTTCGTGCTCGACCTGCGAGCCGATCAGCAGCGCATGGGCCGGCGTGATAATCCAGAGGCCATCGGGCGTCATGATCCGGACAATGCCCCGCGTGGCGTAGACCAGTTGCGCGCGGTGGTGAATATGGGCAATTTCACGCGCTCCGTGCGCGTAGTCCAGCGACTGCGGGATCACCTTGCGGGCGGCCATCGCGGGGCCGAAGGTCTGTAATTTCGGTGCGGGCATGTCTTGTTCTGTTCATTTTATATTCTTTCACGCTTCTATCAGGACAATTTCGACCGGATTAACGCAAAAATTGGCCTGACTAGAGACAGCGTATCAGATTAAAGTCATGCTTTGCCGCGCGCCCGGTTAATCCGCAGCCGTTCCCCACCCGGCCTGAACGCGTTTCGCTGCCGCCAGAAGCAGCCTGCGCAGTGCCTGATTAGAAGCAATATCAGCACCTTATATTTGAAAACGAATCATTCGCATTATTATTCATATCACAAAAGGGAACTACTCATGAAAACCGGGGTGCGCGCATCGACCGCGCTGACCAACACGCTTCTGTTCTGTCTCCTGAGCGGCGCACTGGCCGCGCACGCGCAGACCTCCTCGACCGATAGCGGCGCGACCGCGGGATCGTCGAAAGAGTTGCCCACGGTCAAGGTCAGCGGCAAGCGCGAGTCCACCGCGACCGGCACCGCCGACGGCTACGTGCCGGTGAGCGCCGTCACGGCCACCAAGACGGACACGCCGCTGATCGAGACGCCGCAGTCGATTTCCGTGGTCACGCGTGACCAGATGACGGACCAGGGCGCGCAGACCGTCGCCGAGGCGTTGCGCTACACCGCGAGTGTGTTGCCCGAATTGCGGGGCGCCTCATCCGAGGGCGCGCCATATCTGCTCAGCCGCGGCTTCACGCTCGAGCAGTTTCTCGATGGTGCGCGCCTGCCGAGCGATTCGAGCTTCGGTTACGCGGTGCCGAGCTTCGACCCGTATGGTCTGGAGCGCATCGACGTCCTGCACGGCCCGGCTTCCGTGCTCTACGGCCAGGCCAATCCCGGCGGCGTAGCCAATCTCGTCAGCAAGCAGCCCACCACCGAGCCGATCCACGAAGTGTTCCTCACGACCGGCAGCCACGATCGTATGCAGGCAGGCGTCGATCTGGGCGGCGCAATCACTTCCGACGGCAAGCTCGCCTATCGCTTCACGGCCACGGGCCTCGACACCGGCACGCAAGTCGAAGGCACGCGTCAGAAGCGCGTGTATGTCGCGCCCGCCGTCACCTGGAAGCCGGACGAGAACACCACGCTCACCGTGATGGCGAAATACCAGCGCGATCCCGATGTGGGCTACTACAACTTCGTGCCCGCCGTCGGCACCGTGCTGGGCAATCCGGCCGGGCAGATCTCGTCGCACACGAATATGGGCGACCCCGAGTTCGATAGCCATTCGCGCACCCAGTTCAGCGTGGGCTACCAGTTCGAGCATCGCTTCGACTCGACCTGGACCGTGCGCCAGAACACGCGCTACACCTACGTAAAGGACGATTTGACCAATGTGTTCCCGTATGCTTACGCGCCGGGGTCGAACACCACGCTCAACCGCTACACGTTCTACAACCGCGAAAGCGCGAAGTTCTTCACGATCGACAATCAGGCGCAGGCGAAGGTGAACACCGGGCCTATCGCGCACACGATCCTGTTCGGCTTCGACTTCCAGCGCGTTATTTACGGCGAGGATGTAGGCTCGGGCTTCGACGCGCCGTCGCTCGACGTGTTCGCGCCCGTGTACGACAACAACACGATGCCGTCCGAAACGTCCTACGACCATATCCGCCAGAAGCAGCTGGGCGTGTACGCGCAGGATCAGATGGCGTGGGGCAAATGGCGCTTCCTGATTGGCGCGCGCGAGGACTGGGCCGACGCCGACGACAACAACCCCGTCACCGCGAGCCATGAATCGCAGTCGGCCCGCGCGTTCACGTGGCGCACCGGCCTTGTCTATCTGTTCGACAACGGTTTCGCGCCCTATGCGAGCTTCTCGAAATCGTTCGATCCGGTGGTCGGCACGCTCTACGGCGGCGGCATGGCCAGGCCCACCACGGCGCAGCAATATGAGGTGGGGGTGAAGTATCAGCCGCCGGGCTACAACAGCTTTATCACGGCGTCGCTGTTCAACCTCACCGAGCGCAACGTGCTGACCTCGGATCTGGAACATAGCGGCTTCTCCACCCAGGCGGGCGAAGTGCGTGCGCGCGGCGTCGAACTCGAAGGCCACGCGAGCCTCACGAACAACCTGAATCTGGCCGTCTCGTACACCTACCTGAACGACGTCACCACCGAGTCGAACGACACCGCGACGACCCTCTCCGGGCAGACCACCTCGCTGCAAGGCAAGACCGTCTGGGGGATTCCGCGCAATGTGGCGTCGGCCTGGCTCGATTACACGCTGCACGGCGGGCCGTTGCGCGGTCTGGGCTTCGGCGGCGGCGTGCGCTATATCGGCGCAAGCTACGACGAGTCGAACTCGATTCGCGTGCCGTCCGCCACGCTGATCGATGCCGCCGTGCATTACGACACCGGGCTGCACTGGCTGTTCTCGCTGAACGCGAAGAACCTGTTCAACCGCACCTATATCGCCTCCTGCTTCAGCGCCGTGACCTGCACCTACGCCGATGGCGCCGAGGTGCTCGCGACCGCGCGCTATCGCTGGTAAGCGCCGCGCCAACCGCCATAAAAACCGCCGCCAGAGAAGGAGACCCACGCATTGAATGCCTTGTCCGATCCGCAGCGCGACCGCCTTGCCCGGTCTGACGCCGCTGCGTCAGACGCTCTC
This sequence comes from Paraburkholderia eburnea, assembly GCF_002917095.1. Taxonomy (GTDB): domain Bacteria; phylum Pseudomonadota; class Gammaproteobacteria; order Burkholderiales; family Burkholderiaceae; genus Paraburkholderia; species Paraburkholderia eburnea. The sequence continues at coordinate 10,464 of NZ_PQGA01000025.1, read as the reverse complement.
TACACGCTCGAAGGCGCCGCCTTCGACGCCGAAGATGGCCGCACGCTGCTCGCGCCGTTGACGCTCACGCTCCAGCCGAAGCGCATGAGCGCGCTGATCGGCCACAACGGCTCCGGCAAGAGCACGCTCGTGAAACTGCTCGCGCGCCAGCAGGCGCCGTCGCGCGGCAGCGTCCGGCTGTTCGGCAAGGAACTCGCGGCGTGGCCCGCGCGCGAGTTCGCGCGGCGGATCGCATATTTGCCGCAGCAGCCGCCCGCCGCCACCGACATGACGGTGCGCGAACTGGTGGCGCTCGGACGCTATCCGTGGCACGGCGCGCTCGGGCGGCTGGGCGCGGCCGACCGCGAGAAGATCGACGAAGCGCTAGAACTCACCGATACCGCGCGCTTCGCCTCGCAACTCGCCGACCGGCTCTCGGGCGGCGAGCGTCAACGCGTCTGGCTCGCGATGCTGGTTGCGCAAGGCGCGGATTGCCTGCTGCTCGACGAGCCGACTTCCGCGCTGGACATCGCGCACCAGATCGACGTGCTGCGGCTGTTGCGCACGCTCACCGACACGCGCGGGCTGACGGTCGTGATCGTGCTGCACGACATCAATCTCGCCGCGCGCTTCAGCGACGAACTGATCGCCCTGCACAGCGGCCGCCTGCTCGCGCGCGGCACGCCGCAGGCGCTCATGCGGCCCGACACGCTCGAATCGATCTATGGCATTCCGATGGACGTCGTCGCGCATCCGCGCGGCGGCTGGCTCGGCGTGGCGCATTGATGCGGCGCCGGGACTTTCTGCGCGGCGCGGCCAGCGCACCGCTCGCCTGGGCCGGCATACCGATGCGGGCGCACGCGCGAGCCGCCGCGCCGCGCCTTGTGGTACTCGACTGGGGACTGGCCGAAACGCTGCTCGCAATCGGCGTAACGCCCGTGGGCGCGGCCGAAGTGGCTGATTACAACGCGAGCGTCGTGCATCCGCTCGCGCCTCCCGCCGTCGCCGATGTCGGCCTGCGTCTCGCGCCAAGCCTCGAACTCATCCAGGCGCTCGCGCCCGATCTCATCCTCATCAATTCGAGCCAGGAATCGCAGCGCGACATGCTCGAACGCATCGCGCCCGTGCGCGCGTTCGCGGTCTATACCGACGCTGGCGCGCCGTACCAGCATTCGGTGGACGTGACGCGCGCCCTCGCGCGGCTATGCGGCTGTGCGCAGGCCGCCGAGACGCTGATCGCCGCAGTGGCCCGCACACTCGCGGGCAGCCGCGAGCGACTGGCGGCCCACCCGGACGCGCGCGCCCAGCCGCTCTACGTGACACGCTTTTTCGACGCGCGGCACGTCGGCGTGTACGGCGCGCGCAGCCTGTTCCAGGACGTGATGGACGCGCTCGGCGTGCGCAACGCGTGGCGGGGCAATACCGATTACTGGGGCATCGGCGTGGCTGGTCTGGAGGCGCTCGCCGCACCCGACGCCCGGATGCTCTACTTCGAACCGTTGCCGCCCGGCGTGGCGCGCACTCTCGCCGATAACCGCCTGTGGCACGCGCTGCCGGCCGTCGCCGCGCGCCGTGTCGCGCCACTGCCGCCGTTCTGGGGCTTCGGCATGTTGCCATCGGCGGCCCGCTTTGCCGATGTGCTGACGACCGCGCTCACGACTGTTTTAACTTCAGCGCAACCCGGCAGTTCTTCGCCTTTGAGTTCATGAATTTCACCCGTTCTCTTACGCCGACGTTGCGCACGAACGCATCGTGGCAGACCGCGCTCGTCGCCGTCGCGCTCGCCGTCATGGTGCTCGCCGCGCTCGCGCTCAGCGCCGTCAACGCGCACGCCATCGTGCCGGCCGCGCAATGGCGCAGCGCGCTCGCGCTCGACGGCACACGTGACCTGCAATTCATCATCCTGCGCGACAGCTGGTTGTCGCGTCTCGTCGTGAGCCTGTTGTGCGGCGCGCTGCTGGGACTCGCGGGCACGATCTTCCAGCAGGTTCTGCGCAATCCGCTCGCCGAGCCGATGACGCTCGGCGTTTCCGCCGGCGCGCAGCTCGCCCTCACGATCGCCACCCTGGCTGCGCCTGCGCTGCCCGCAGCGAGCGCCGCCGCGCCGCAATGGATCGCGCTGGCCGGCGCGGCGCTGGCCGCCGTAGCCGTTTTCGGACTCGCGTGGCGCAGCGCGCTCGCGCCCGCCACGGTCGCCGTCGCCGGTCTGATCGTCACGCTCTATTGCGGCTCGATCGGCGTGGCCTTGCAGTTGTTCTATTCGCCGTATCTGCGGGCGCTGTTCATCTGGGGCGGCGGCTCGCTGGTGCAGCAGGACTGGAACAACGTGGCGATGCTCACGCCGCGTCTGCTGATCGGCGGCGTGCTGGCCTGGCTGCTGCTGCGCCCCATGGCGCTGTTCAGCCTCGACGATGCCAACGCCCGCAGCCTCGGCCTCTCGCTGCGCGGCGCGCGGCTCGCGTCGCTCGCGCTCGCCGTGGTCTTGAGCGCGACGGTCGCGGGCGCGGTCGGCGTGATCGGCTTCGTGGGTCTTGCGGCGCCTGCGCTCGCACGGCTGGCAGGCGCGCGCAGGCTCACAGAGCGCCTCGTGGCGGCGCCGCTATGCGGAGCGCTACTGCTCTGGCTCACGGATCAAACCGTTCAGCGCTTCTCCGGCCTCATGGGCGACCTGCTGCCCACTGGTGCGGCCACGGCGCTGTTCGGCGCACCGCTCATGCTGGTGCTGCTCGCGCGCCTGCATCGCACGACACACCTGCCCGCGCCTACCGGCGCAAGCGCTCCGCTGCACGCCGTATCCGCCCGAACGCTGCGCCGGCGCGGCGTACTGCTGGGCGCGCTGACGATCGCGGCGCTGGCGCTGGCGCTCGACTTCGGGCGCGGCCCGCACGGCTGGTACTTCGCAACGTGGACGCAGTTCTCGCACATGGCGATCTGGCGTGCGCCGCGCACGCTCGCCGCACTCGCGGCAGGCGCACTGCTCGCGCCTGCCGGCGTGCTGATGCAGCGGCTCACCGGCAATCCGCTGGCCAGTCCCGAAGTGCTCGGCGTGAGTGGCGGCGCGGCGCTCGGCCTGATCGCGCTCGTCGTCCTGCACGCCGACGCGGGCCACGGCGCGCGCTTCGCCGCAAGCAGCGCTGGCGCGCTCGCCGCGCTCATCGCCATCATGGGTTTTGCGCGCCGCTCCCGTTTCGCGCCGGATCGCGTGCTGCTCGCGGGTATCGCGATTGGCGCACTCTTTCAGTCGGTGCTGGCTGTCGCGATCGCGGGCGGCAACGAACGCGCGGCGACACTGCTGCAATGGCTCGCGGGTTCCACCTACACCGTGACGCCCGTTGACGCAGCGCTCGCGCTCGCGGCCTGCCTGCTGCTCGGCGCGCTGACCCCGCTCTGTACGCGCTGGATGCGCATTCTGCCGCTTGGCGATGCGCCGGCGCGCGCGCTCGGCCTGAATACGGCACGCGCGCGCGCCGCATTGCTCATGCTGATTGCCGCGCTCACGGCGTGCGCAACCTTGCTGGTTGGCCCATTGAGCTTCGTGGGCCTGACCGCGCCGCATTTCGCGCGTCTCCTTGGCGCGCGCACGCCCACGCAGCAACTGTCGATCGCGACGCCATTGGGTGCTCTCACGATGATCGTCGCCGACTGGCTGGGCCGCGCCGCGCCGATGCCGCGCGAACTGCCCGCGGGTCTCGTCGCGACGCTGATCGCCGCGCCCTACCTCATGTGGCTGCTCGCGCGCCGCCGCTAGAACGCGCCTCGCCTCCTCCTCCCCATCATTCATTCGAACTCCCAGGAAAGTCCATGTTCGCGGAACTGCTCAGACTGCTCAGGCGCCTCTGGCCCATCACAGCGCTCGCGACGGCGCTGGGCGCCGCCAGCGGCATCGCCACCGCCGCCCTGCTCGCCCTGACCAACCGCGCACTGCGCGACGGCGCCGACGCATTCCCCGCGCTGACTCTCGCTTTCGCGGCACTGTGCGCCGTGGCACTGGCAGGCGAAGTGATTTCGGATATCGGCAACAACATCGTCGGCCAACGGGTGATCGCGACGCTGCGACGCGAGTTGAGCGAAAAGATCATCGCCGCACCGATCAATCAGATCGAACAGTTCCGCCCGCATCGGCTGATTGCGACGCTGAATCAGGACATCGATACATTGAGCGCCTTCTCGTTCCTGTTTTCGAGCCTCGCCATCGCTTGCGCGACGATTGCCGGCTCGCTCGTCTACCTCTTCGTTCTTTCGCCGAAGTTGCTGCTGATCGCGCTGGTCGCCATCGCGCTGGGCACTGCGGCCCAGACGTTCGCGCGGCGGGCGGGTATCCGCCGCTTCGGCGCGGCGCGCGATGCCGAAGACCGCCTGCAAAAGCACTACCGCGCGATCACGGAAGGCGCCAAGGAATTGCGCCTGAACGCGGCGCGTCGCGACCATGTGTACCGGCACGAACTGGGCCGCACCATCGACACGATCACGCGCCTGCGCGTGCGCGCCGCCAATGTGTTCGTCAGCGCGAATGCCTTTGGCTCGCTCCTGTATTTCCTCGTGATCGGCACGATACTGGCCGTGCAGACCCACGCACCGGAGGCGCAGCGCCCTGTCGTCACCGGCTTCGTGCTCGTGCTGCTCTACATGAAAGGACCGATTCAGGAACTGGTGAATGCGTTGCCGTCGATCGGGCGCGCGCAAGTCGCGTTGCAGCGCATCGCGGCGCTTTCGGCGCGCTTTTCGACGCCTGAGCCGTCGCTCGTCGAAGCCGCGCGAAGCACCGGCGACGCTTCGCCTTTCGCGGATTTCAACACCATCGAGCTAGACGATGTCCGCTATCGTTTCGCCACGCCGCTCGACGAACACGATGCGGATACCGGCGCGCAGCACGGCTTCGAACTCGGTCCACTAAGCCTTACGATCCAGCGTGGCGAAACGGTTTTTATCGTCGGCGAGAACGGCAGCGGAAAAACCACGCTCATCAAGCTTCTGCTGGGCCTGTACCGTCCCGATCACGGCAAACTGCGCATGGACGGCGCGGCCGTAAGCGATGCGCAGCTCGACGCCTACCGCCAGTTGTATTCCGTGGTGTTCTCCGATTACCACCTCTTCGATACCCTGATGCCGGGCGCGGCCATGCCCGGCGACCAGGCGCGCAAGTATCTGGAGCGTCTGCAGATCGCCCATAAGGTTGCGGTGCGCGACGGCGCTTTCACGACGACCGATCTTTCGACGGGGCAACGCAAGCGGCTCGCGCTCGTGCACGCATGGCTGGAGGCGCGGCCGATCATCGTGCTCGACGAATGGGCAGCCGATCAGGATCCTACGTTCCGGCGCATTTTCTACCGCGAAATGCTCCCCGATCTCAAACGTCAAGGCAAAACGCTGATCGTGGTGTCGCACGACGACCGCTATTTCGACGCGGCCGACCGCATCGTCAGCATCGAGGAAGGCCGCCTCGCCACGGCTTGCGACATGCGTTGAACCGGCAACGCTGGAGCGGGTGGCCTGGTTCAATCATCATCGGTTGATAGAATCCCTCGGCGATGCCCCGCCCGCCGAAAGCCAGCCGCCACGATTCGCGGGGCGATTCATCTTTGTTTTACCCAGGGCGCACCTGTACCGCGCGGGGCTGCCAGGCAGACACGCACTGACCAGAACCTTGTGAATCATGGCAATCGAAGAAGAAGCCCGAAACGCGGCGCGTGAAAGAAACCGTCACTGATCCTTGGCGGCGCGCAGCAAAGCCTCGGAGAGTTTGTCGAAGTGGCGCAGCGCGGCCGGGGTAAGTTCGACCTGCTTGCGCCGTGCGTCCTCGGTGTCGCCGAGGCGGACCCAGCCCTTCTCGCGCATCGACGTCAGCCGCGCATGCAGCGTGGCCGGCGAACCCAGTTCGCTCTTGCCCATGATGTCGCGCACGGACAAACGCTCCTGCGCCTGGCCGACGCGCGCCACCAATTCGAGGATGCGCTGTTCGAGCGGATCGAGTGCAGGCAGCGCGGGCAGACCGCGCAGCGCGTCCGCCAGTTGCAGAAAACGGAAGTAGATATCAGCAGGGCGCGTCATGGTAAGGGCTTCGCATATCGTCGACTGCCAGTCTTGCCCACACACATCACGCGCATGGGAACGCGAGGGATTCTACCGCGCCGATAAACGCACAGCGGCTTTTGCACGGCGGGATGTAGCACCACGATCCCGGAGGCTTTCTTCTAATTTTTTATTCGATCAGGCCGGGCGCGCGCGACGGCCAACGGTCATCCAATGCGTGCAGATACGGATTCGCGCCATTCTCGCCTTCGAGCATCCGGGCTATGCGCTCATAGAGCGTAAACCAGTCGACAGCCAGCACGGGCACGGTGATATCCCCTCGCGCGCGATAGACGAGAAAACGCATCCAGCTATCGAGAAACACACCCTGCCCCGGCATCAGCAGACACGGCGGCCGAGCGACGCGCGGATAATGCAGGCGGGCTTCGCCGATTGCCGCGTTCAAGGAAGCATCGTCACCGCCATCCAGTACGCAATGACTGCGCACCGCCTGATCGACGAGCGACATCGGCAATTCCACGAACGCTACGCACACGTCGCTGACGGCGTGCAGCGCCACATTGCCCGCGATGTCTCTTGCGCCGCCTCCCGCAAACACGCGCTTCGCCACGACCGCGTGCGCCTGGGGCGGCAGCGCGCCGAGGGGCATGGCGCCGTGGAATAGCGCCTCGCGAAACAGGGGGTATCGGACCAGCCAGGTGTCGGACGAAGCCATGCGACAATCCGGCGACCGCGGCGCGCCTTTGTGATTCACAGGCGCGCCGCGTCGCTTCGGCACTCTCTCAGGTTCTATTGTTATAAAAAATATAACGTCAAATCGACCGATAGACAAGAGGTGTCGATGGAAATTTGTGCCGGCGGCAGACACTAGATCACGTAAAAAAAGCGCGCCGAACCGCGCCTGAATGATCGCTGCTGCTTCCCGCGCCGCCGTGTCGTGGCCCTACCACTGCGGCACAAGAATTGCGCTACTGCGTCAATCGAAATTCTCTCGCAGCCATTTTTTATTCAGCTTGCCCACGCTGGTTTTCTCGATCGCGTCGACGAACTTGACGACTTCCGGCACCGCGTACTTCGAGATCTTACCGGTCTCGACAAATTGCATCACATGCGCGCGAATGTCTTCTGCGCTCACGGGCGCGTCGCGCTCGGCGTGCAGCACGACGACGGCTGCCGGCCGCTCGCCCCACTTATCGCTCTTGATGCCGATGACCGCCACTTCGGCCACGGCGGGATGCTGCGAGATCAGGCTTTCGATATCCAGCGAGGAGACCCATTCGCCGCCCGATTTGATCACGTCCTTGATGCGGTCCGTGATCTGCAGATAGCCGTCCGGACCGATGCGCGCCACGTCCTGCGTGTGCAGATAACCGCCTTCCCACAGCACTTTCGAAGCCTCGGGATTGTGCAGATAGCCTTGCGTGAGCCAGGGCGCACGCACGACGACTTCGCCGCTCGCGACGCCGTCATGCGGCACGTCGCGCATCTCGGCATCGACGATACGCAGATCGACGAGCGGAATCGGCAGGCCCGTGCGGCAACGCAGGCTCACTTCCTCGTCCAGTGTGCGCGGCTCGCGCGACGGCATCAATTGCGCAAGCGTGAGCACCGGGCAGGTCTCGGACATGCCGTAACCCGTGAAGATATCGATGCCGCGTTCGAGCGCCGCGCGCGCGAGACCATGCGGCAGCGCGCCGCCGCCGATCACCACCTTCCACTTGCTGAAGTCGGCCGTCTTCGCCTGCGGGCAGCTCAGCATCATGTGCAGGATCGTGCCCACACAATGCGAGTAAGTCACGCCTTCGTCGCGAATCAACTCGACGATGCGATCCGGCACGTAGCGGCCCGGATACACCTGCTTCAGGCCCATCAGCGTCGCGATGTACGGCATGCCCCACGCGTGCACATGGAACATCGGCGTGAGCGGCATGTAGACATCGCCGCGATGCACACGCTGACCGGTCTCCGGACTCGTCAGCGCGGCCATCACCGTGATGGTGTGCAGCACGAGTTGCCGATGCGAAAAATACACGCCCTTCGGCAAACCGGTCGTACCGGTCGTATAGAACGTCGTGGCGCGCGTGTTTTCGTCGAAATCAGGGAAATCGAACTGCGTACCGCTGGATGCGAGCAAACGCTCGTATTCGTTGGCGAATTCGATACCCGGCGGCAGCGTCGCATTGCCTTCATCGTCGATCAGCACGAACGTATGCACGCGCGGCAGCTTCTCGCGGATCGCCTCCAGCACCGGCAGGAAATCCGCGTGGACGAGCACGACTTCCGCGCGCGCATGATCGATCGTATAGGCGATTTCGGCCTGCGAAAGACGGATGTTCACGGTTTGCAGCACCGCGCCCATCATCGGGATGGCGAAATAACATTCCAGATAGCGATGGCTGTCCCAGTCCATCACCGCGACCGTGGTGCCGTGCTTCACACCCAGACCTTGCAGGCCGTTCGCGAGCCGCGCAATACGCTCCTGCAACTGCGCATAGCGGATGCGGACCTTGCCGCGATAGACAATCTCCTGCTCGCGCGCATGCGCCATCGGCGTGCGCAGAAGACGCTTGATCAGGAGAGGATAGGCATAGGCCGACGCCGCGTCCTCATTGACATCGCTCGCGTCGGTTGCTTGATTCGCCTCGTGGTACATGTATTTCTCCAGTCGCTTGCCGCGCGCCAAGGGGACTTAGCGCAGATTCTCGAAAATCGCTGCAATACCTTGACCGCCGCCGATGCACATCGTCACCAGCGCATAGCGGCCGCCCACGCGTTGCAGTTCGTGCAGCGCCTTCACCGTGATGAGCGCGCCCGTCGCGCCGATCGGATGGCCCAGCGAAATGCCCGAGCCATTCGGGTTCACCTTGGCCGGATCGAGGCCCAGCTCCTGCGTCACCGCGCAAGCCTGCGCCGCGAAGGCTTCATTCGATTCGATCACGTCGAGGTCTTCGACACGCAGACCCGCGCGTTGCAGCGCGAGGCGCGTGGCGGGCACCGGGCCGATGCCCATGTGCAGCGGATCGACGCCCGCGTGCGCGTAGGCCACGAGACGCGCCATCGGCGCGAGACCGCGCTGTTCGGCGGCTTCGCGCGACATCAGCAGCACGGCGGCTGCGGCGTCGTTGATACCGGAGGCATTGCCCGCCGTAACCGTGCCGTTTTCCTTCGCGAACACCGGCTTGAGCTTCGAGAAGTCTTCCAGCGTCGCATCGGTGCGCAGATGCTCGTCGGTATCGAAAACGACTTCGCGGCCCTTCACCTTGCGCGTGACCGGCACGATCTGGCTCGCGAAGCGGCCTTCGGCAATCGCGTGTGCCGCGCGGCGATGCGATTCGAGCGCCAGCGCGTCCTGGCGCTCGCGCGAGATGTCGAACTTGCGCGCGACGTTTTCGGCGGTCACGCCCATCGGCACCGTATGGAACGGATCGTTGAGCGCACCGAGCATCATGTCAACGAGGCGCACGTCGCCCATGCGCGCGCCGAAACGCGCGTCGGGCGTGATATACGGCGCGCGGCTCATGTTTTCCGCGCCTGCGCCGATCGCCACATCGGCGTCGCCCAGCAAAATGGTCTGCGCCGCCGAGACGATCGCCTGCAGGCCCGAGCCGCACAGACGGTTGACGTTGAAAGCGGGCGTCGAATCAGGAATGCCCGCGTTGATGGCCGCGACGCGCGAGAGATACAGATCCTTCGGCTCCGTGGCGATCACATTGCCGAACACCACATGGCCCACGTCCTCGGGCTTGACCTCGCTGCGCGCGAGCAGTTCGCGCAATACGAGCGCGCCCAGTTCGGTGGGCGGCACGTCCTTCAGGCTGCCGCCGAACTTGCCGATTGCAGTCCGTACACCGCCGACGACTACGACTTCCTTACTCATTTTGCACTCCTAGTTCGATGGGCCACGCACTCGCGCGGCAGGCATTACATGTTCGGATAGTTGGGACCGCCGCCGCCTTCCGGCGTGACCCAGACGATGTTCTGCGTCGGGTCCTTGATATCGCAGGTCTTGCAGTGCACGCAGTTCTGCGCGTTGATCTGCAACCTGTCTGCATTGGAATCGTCTTTCACGAATTCATAGACGCCTGCGGGGCAGAAGCGTGCCTCCGGTCCCGCGTAGGTCGTCAGGTTGATGCCGACCGGCACGTTCGCATCCTTGAGCGTCAAATGCGCGGGCTGGTTTTCTTCGTGATTCGTGTTCGAAATGAACACCGAAGAAAGCCGGTCGAATGTGAGCTTGCCATCAGGTTTGGGATACACGATCGGCTTGCATTGCGAGGCGGGCTTGAGCATCTCGTGATCGCGATGCTGGTGATGCAGCGTCCAGGGCACCTTGCCACCGAGCACTTTCTGCTCAAAGCCAACCATCAGCGTGCCCAGATACAGGCCCTTGCTCATCCACTGCTTGAAGTTGCGCGCCTTGTACAGTTCTTCGTGCAGCCAGGATTGCTTGAACGC
>NZ_PQGA01000024.1 GCF_002917095.1 Paraburkholderia eburnea | reverse complement strand
TCCGGCGAGTCCACAGCCGTGATGTCGCTGATCTGCGCGACGTCGAGCTTCGCGGCGATACGCGGCGTGACGTTCTTGCCCGATGCCGTTGCCGGAGCCAGGATGTGCGAGTAGTTCTTTGCAATGCCCAGAACCGTCGCTTCGACGTTCTCGGCCAGACTTTGCGCGAGTTGCGGCGCGTCGGCGAGCAGCACCTTCGACACGCCCGCGATCTTTGCAGCCGCGTCGGCAGCCGCTTGAGCGTTGTGACCCGCGACCAGCACGTGCACGTCGCCGCCGATCTTCAACGCTGCTGCCACCGTGTTCAGCGTTGCCGCCTTGATGGATGCGTTGTCGTGTTCAGCGATTACCAGATTCACCAGATTCACCAGATTCGTCATTTTTCCATCGCTCCTTACAGCACCTTGGCTTCGGTCTTCAGCTTCTCGACCAGCGTCTTCACGTCGGCGACCTTCACGCCTGCCGAGCGCTTCGGCGGCTCGACAACCTTGAGCGTCTTCAGGCGCGGCGTGACGTCCACACCGAGGTCTTCAGGCTTGATCGTTTCCAGCGGCTTCTTCTTCGCCTTCATGATGTTCGGCAGCGTGACGTAGCGCGGCTCGTTCAGGCGCAGGTCCGTCGTCACCACTGCGGGCAGCGTCAGCGAGAGCGTTTCCGCACCGCCATCGACTTCACGCGCAACCGTGGCCTTACCGTCGGCGACCGTGATCTTCGAAGCGAAGGTCGCTTGCGGAAGCCCAGCCAAAGCAGCAAGCATCTGGCCAGTCTGGTTCGAATCGTCGTCGATGGCCTGCTTACCCAGAATGACAAGCGAGGGCTGCTCCTTGTGTACCAGCGCTTTTAAAAGCTTCGCCACGGCCAACGGCTGCAATTCGTCATCGGATTCGATCAGCACCGCGCGATCGGCACCAATCGCCAGCGCCGTGCGCAGCGTTTCCTGGCTCTGCGAAACACCGCAAGAAACCGCGATGACCTCGCTAGCCACGCCCGCTTCCTTCAATCGCACCGCCTCTTCCACGGCGATTTCGTCGAACGGATTCATCGAGAACTTCACATTGGCGACATCCATGCCCGTGCCATCCGACTTCACGCGAACCTTCACGTTGTAATCGACAACACGCTTGACCGGCACCACGATTTTCACTTTTTCTCCTCCACGCTTTCATTGCGCGCAACCCGATGACGCATTACACCGTGGGATCGCGATCATCGACAACTATCGATTAACTCTGCCCGTCATAGCCCGCACCTATTGGTCAACGAGCTGGCCCAGACAAAATGAGATCACGCTCCAGCACTCTATAATCGGACGCCTTAGCACCCCGCCCCGTTCATCTCGCGAAACCAAGAATAATGCCTGCAGCATGACTCCATCCGCTCTCGCCTGCGCCATCGGCGGCTGTCTGATCCTTGCGGAACAGCTTGCGCTGCGCCTCGTGCGGCACGATCGGACAAGCTGGCCCGAGCTGGTTTTCAACCTGAATTCCGGCCATATCCTGATGTGGGTGTTCCGTGGCGTCGAGATCGCCGCCTATGCGGCCGTGCTCGCGCACTTCAACCTGCATTGGGTCGATCGGTGGCCACGCGCGCTGCAATGGGTGTTCGCATTCTTCGCCTGGGATCTCTGCTTTTACTGCCGACATCGCGCGCACCACGCGATCGGCCTGCTCTGGTCGGTGCATGTCGTGCATCACCAGGGCGAGCATTTCGATCTGTCGCTGTGCAACCGCAACTCCTGGTATGCCTCGATCACGGACTTGCCGTTCACTGGCCTGCTCGCGCTGATCGGCTTGCCGCTCGACCTTTACGTCGCGGTGTCCTCGTTTCATTACGCCGTGCAATTCTTCAACCATAGCGGCCTCGTGCGCTCGGCGAGCTGGCTCGACCGCTTTCTCGTGACGCCCCTGCATCACCGCGTACATCATCGCGCGGAAGCCCGCTATTTCAACCGTAATTTCGGCGGCACGCTGCTGTTGTGGGACAAGATGTTCGGCACCTTCGCGCAAGCCGATCCCACCGAGACCGCGCGCTATGGGGTGGACGGCATCGCGAATAGCCGCAACCCGCTGCGCGCGAGCAATGAGCCGATCCTGCGCCACTTCGGTTGTGCATGGCCCGCGCAAACGGCCAGTGAGGCGCGCGTCCTGGACGGCCTCTTTGTCGCCGTGGGAGGTGCCCTGCTCTATGGGCTGCTGATCTGCTGGCTCAATCAGCAGCCCGAAAACGCACTGGCGCATCCTTCCGCGCTGATGGCGGCAACGCTGTTCGGCACCATTGCGCTCGGCGCGCACTGCGACGCCCGGCGCTGGGGGCTGATCGGCTGGATCGTACTGGTATTCGCGTTGCCGGCCATGCCCGCGCTCGGCTTCGTGCAATGGAGTCCATGCCATGCCGTGCCGCCAGCGCTGCTGCTCGCCTTCGCCGCACACGGCGTGTGGGGCCTCGCCTGGCTGCTGCGCGACGCCGCGACGTCGCGCAGCCAGCCCCAGCGCTAAAGCGCATTGCTTTGGACTTCTGAACATGCTTGAGCCGTCTGCCTTTTATCCTCCCGCGCCGACGCCGCATCGCGCGCCGCTTGGCCCGCTCGCCCTGCTGCTGACGATACGCCGCAACGTGCTCGACATCTGGACCGAGGCCGATTTCAGGCTGCCGATCCAGTTGCGCAAAACTATCGTCGACCGTCGCGCGCTCATCAGCGATCCCGTCGCGATCCGCCACATCTTCGTGGACAACGCGCGCAACTACGAGAAGAACGAACTGCAGTTGCGGCTGCTGCGCCCCGCGCTGGGAGTCGGGCTCGTCACGGCGAACGGCGATGCCTGGCGCCGTCAGCGTCAGATGCTCGCGCCGTTCTTCTCGCCGCCGCGCATGAATGCGCTCGCCGCGGCCCAAGATGCCGCGGCCGCGCAATCGGCCGCGCGCATCGCTGCCGTCGCGCAGGCCGCGAATGGCGACCGCACGCTCGATATCGCCGACGAAATGGGGCGTCTCACGCTGGAGATTCTGGAGCACACGCTCTTTAGCGCGGGACTCGACTATGTGCCGTCGATGTTTCAGAAGACCGTCGCGCAATACCTCGAAACGCTCGGGCGGCTCGACTATCTCGACCTCATCGGCATGCCGGACTGGCTGCCGCGCTGGAACCGCTTCAAGGGGCGCCGCACGCTGCGCTTCGCGGCGCAGGTCGTGGACGGAATGATCGACGCGCGTCGGCGCATGCTCGACAGCGGCGAGAGCGCGCCGCCCGATCTGCTCACACATCTGCTCAGCGCGCGCGACCCGGCGGGCGAGGCATTGAGCACGCGCGAGGTGCATGACAACATCGTCACGTTCATCGGCGCGGGTCACGAGACCAGCGCCAACGCGCTCACGTGGACGCTCTATCTGCTCTCGCAGTCGCCGCACTGGCGCGCGCGCGTCGAAGCCGAAATCGATACGTTCGCGCACGAAGGACCGCATTTCGCCGATCTGCCGCTCGTGCGCGCCGTCATCGAAGAAACACTCCGCCTCTATCCGCCGATTCCGATGATGAGCCGCATCGCGCGCGAGGCCGATGCCGTGTCGGGCGTGACCATTCCCGCAGGGACCATCGTGACCGTCGCGCCTTACGTGCTGCATCGGCACGAGACACTGTGGCGAGAGCCGAACCGCTTCGACCCGGCGCGTTTTCTCGGCGAGCAGCGTGCGCAGATCGCGCGGCACGCGTGGCTGCCGTTTGGCGCGGGCGGGCGTACCTGTATCGGCATGGGCTTCGCGATGAGCGAGATGATCGTCGTGTTGCGGCATTTGTTGCGGCGCTTTCGTTTCGATCTTGCGCCGGGCCATCCCGTCATGCCGCAGGTACGCGTGACGATGCGCCCGCAATACGGCATGAAAATGCGCGTGCGGCTGCGTTAAAGCGCGTCGGCTTCGCTGTCGCCGAGCGCATAGGTGCGCTCGCGCAGCATCTCGATCAGCGCGCGGTCGCTACGCGCGTGGCGCAATGCTTCGCGCGCGATGGGCGCGCCGATACGCACCGTCACCGGCGTGCCGATGCGCGCCGCCACCTCGCGGAAAATCAGCGCGAGCTTGAGCGTGCGGTCGATGTGGCTGGCGATCTGGAATAGCCGGCTGTTCTGGCCGCAGAAGTACACCGGCAGCACCGTTGCGCCCGTGCGCCGCACAAGCTGCGCGGTGAAACTGCCCCAGGCGGGATCGACCGCGCGCCGGCGTCCGCACCGATCGGGCGACACGGAAATGAGGCCTGCCGGGAACACGATCAGCGCGCCGCCGCGCTGCACGTGTTCGAGCGCCTCGCGACGCACGGCGACATTGGTGGCGCGCGCGGCGTCCCGGATCGACAGATCCACCGGCAGCAACCAGGGCTGCAATTCAGGCGCCTGCGCGAGCACGGAGCTGGCCAGCAGCTTGAAATCGGGCCGCAGACGCTCAATCAGATTGCACAGCGTAATGCCGTCCAGCACGCCATAGGGGTGATTGGCGATCACGACAAGCGGCCCTTGCGCGGGCGCGCGCGCGAGGGCATCGGCGTCGTAACGGACATCAAGCTGGAGCAGACGCACCGCCGCGTGCCAGAAACTTTCGCCTTCGACCGGATGCATGCGGTTATGCCGGTACAGGCGCTCCAGCTTTGCACGCGACGTCCAGCGCTCGATGGTTTCGATCACCAGGCGCTTGAGCGGCGTCGTGACCTGTCCGGCATAAGAAAAGCGCACCTGTTCTGGCGTCGCTCCCCGAGCGTCGCCTGCCTCCACTTCCATTTCACCCATCCGCTGCCACGCTCCCGATCTCTGCTGGCCGATACCTGTTGCTGTTGTAGTGCGTTTGCCGGCGTTGCACCGGCAAACGGCCACACACTATATCGGCGTCTCAAATCGGATGGCGCGCTGGATGCGCGCGCCGCGCCACGGCTTAACCTCGCAACTCCCGACGCAGGATTTTCCCCGTCACGGTCTTGGGCAATTCGTCGATGATCGCGACGATGCGCGGATACTTGTACGCCGCCATGCGCGCCTTGCAGTATTCGATCAGTTCTTCCGGCGTCGCGCTCGTCTGCGGCTTGAGGCTCACCACCGCCTTGACCGTCTCGCCGCGATAGCTGTCGGGCACGCCCACCACGGCCGCTTCGCGCACGGCCGGATGCGTGTACAGCACGTCTTCCACCTCGCGCGGCCAGACCTTGTAGCCGCCCGCGTTGATCATGTCCTTCTTGCGATCGACAAGATAAAACCAGCCGCGCTCATCCATGAAGCCCACGTCGCCAGTGCGAAAGAAGCCGTCGACAATCGCTTTCGCGCTTTCCTGCGGCTTGTTCCAGTAGCCCGGCACCACCATCGGCCCGCGCGAGATGATCTCGCCCACCTCGCCGGGCGCGAGGGGCTGCCCCGTATCGTCGCCAATATAGGACTCCACATTGAAGGCCGGCACACCGATCGAAAGCGTGCCCGAAGCGTGATCCACCGGCGCGTCGCTGCCGACGGGCACGACATGAGTGGGCGAGTTCGTTTCCGTCAGGCCGTAGCCGTTGTGGATGTAATGGCCGAAGCGCGCGCGAAACGCCTCGATCACACTCGGCGGAATCGGCGCGCCGCCCGAATAGATGCGCCGCATCGAAGCGAAATGTTCGCGCGTCGCGCGTGCATCGTTCATCAGCGCGATAAAGACCGTGATCGCGCCGATGGTGAATTCGGGCTTGTGCTCGGCGATGGCGTCGAGAATCACGCCCGGCTCGAAGCGGAACGCGAGCACAAGCGGCGCGGCGCAAATGAAGGCCGCGCCCACGTGACCAACCAGTCCCGTGATGTGAAAGAGCGGCGCGACGCCGAGAATTGGCGCGCCTTCACGCAGGCCGACCCAATCGCGATAGACCTGCGCGTTGAAGGCGACGTTGCCGTGCGTGTTCATCGCCCCCTTGGGCACGCCCGTGGTGCCCGAGGTGTAGACGAGCATGGCGATATCGTCGCCGCGTAATTCGACGGCGGGTGGCTTCTGGCCGCGATGCGCGGCGATCACGCTGGCGAAGTCTTCGGCATCGACGTGCGTATCGTGGCGCGTCATGCCCGCGAAGAGACGCGCGTCGTTGCGCGTCTGGTATTCGAGCGCCGATGTCGTCATGACGCGCGGTGTGACGTACGATGTGACGCACGCTTCGCCACGCGCCGCACGTTCGGCTTCTTCCGCGAGCAGCGGGCGCACCACGTCCTCATAAAGCGTCCCGTGGCACACGAGCACGCGCGCGCCAGAATCCGCCAGCAGCACACGCAATTCGCGCGCACGGTTCATCGGATTCACGGGCACGGCGGTCGCGCCGATCTTCCAGGCCGCCACCAGCGCGATCACGAATTGCGGCACATTCTGCAGATAGATCGCGATCCGGTCGCCACGCACGAGACCGCGTTCGAGCCACGCGCACGCGAGTGCATCGGACTGCTGATCGAGTTCGGCGTAGCTCAGCGCGCCGTCGAAGTACAGCAGCGCCTTGTGCTCGGGCGCACGCGCGACGGCGGCGCGAAACAGGCTCAAGGCGTCGGGGTAGTCCTGGGAAATCGTCGCCGTGTGTCCGCTCGCGTAATGGGCGAGCCACGGCTTGCTGGCGTAGGGCGTCATGAGCGCTCCGGCGGGGGAATCAACGAATCGACGCATCGACATGGCGCACGCGGCAACAGCCTCGGTGTGCGCCGTATCGACATCAGGAAGGCGATGCTACGCCTACTTCACCACCACCGGATTGACCGGCGCGCCGCTGCCGCCCACCACCTTGAGCGGCGCGGCCGTGTAGAGGAAGGACCATTGGCCGTCGTCGGCGCAATCGGCGGCGAGCGGGTCGAGCTGCGCGATTTCCGTGAGCGTCACGCCCAGGTTGCGCATCAGCGCGTTATGCAGCGGCAGCGCCACGCCCGAGACCGGATCGACGGTCACTTCGTTCGCGATGGTGTCGGTCACGAGGTTGGGAATCTCCATCTTGTGGAACCACTCGACCAGTTCGCGGCTATAGGTCAGCCCCGGCTCCACGAAGTTCTCGTAGAACTGCGCCTGGTCGCGCTCGTAGAACGAGCCGATCCAGCCCGTGCGAATCACGAGGATGTCGCGCTTTTCGATGCTCACGCCCTGCGCCTTCGCCGCCGCAAGCAGGTCTTCGTGCGTGAAGGTTTCGCCCGGATCTAGCACCGCCTTGCCGCGATGACGCGCCATGTCGATCAGCACGCCGCGCCCGACCACGCCGCGCTCGGCGATGGGCAGCACGCTGGCCTTCTCCAGCCCGCCGATGGTCGATCTGGCGTCGTAGCCGTTCCAGAGCTGATCGCCATACCAGACGTGACCGAGTGCGTCGTACTGCGTCGAGCCTTGCAGGTACATGATCATCATGTCGTCGGCGTATTCGGCGAGGCCCGGGAAAAGCGGGCCCTTGCCGCACATGTAATGGCCCTTGTCCATCACGTTGATGCGGCGCGCCTGCGAACGTCCAGGCCAGACCGGATCGCCCTTGGGGTGGCCCATCTGGATCTGCAGGGTGAAGGTCTTGCCCGAGCGCACCGACGCCACGCCGCGCAGCACCTCGGCCTGAGTCAGATAGTTGAGCGAGCCGACCTCGTCGTCGCTGCCCCACTTGCCCCAGTTCTTCGGCGAACCTTCCAGCAGCTCGGCCACTTCGGGTACGTTTTTCGACTCCATGCGCTGTCTCCTTTCTTCTCACGCGTTGACGGTGAGTGAGTGGGTGATGCAGAGGGAACGACACGAACGCGGCAGGCGTCCGCGGCATCGAAACAAATCGCACGATCGTTCGATAATGTCAACCGGGAAAAACCGCAGGCGCGTGAAGCGGCAATCGTGCACATCATGGATGGTCTGGTCCGAAGTCCATTCCGAGGTGCAATGAGGCGCAATGAAGTACAACGGCGTCATTCACCGCGCATGACGACCCGCCGAATCCGCGAGGCTCCCGATGAACGAACACGAGTATCTGGCGCATCTGCACGACCTCTGGGCGCGCGCGTGGCCCGCGGGCACGCCACGCGAGCCGCAGTATCCGCTGGGCCAGCGGCCCTTGACGGCGTATCTGCGCGAATGGGCGCGCCGCGATCCGCAGCGCCCCGCCCTGCACTTTTACGGTCGCACACTGAGCTACGGCGAACTCGATTCACTGAGCGAGCGCTGCGCAGCGCTGCTTGCGGAACTGGGCGTGAAAGCGGGCGACCGCGTGGCCGTCTTCATGCCCAACTGCCCGCAGATGCACGTGGCGTTCTACGGCATTCTCAAGCTCGGCGCGGTGCATGCACCGGTCAGCCCTTTGTCGAAGGCGCTCGAACTCGGCTATCAACTCAAGGACAGCGGCGCGCAGGTCGTGATTTGCGCCGATCAACTCCTGCCTATCGTCGAACAGGTACGCGACGAGTGCGCGTTGCGTACCGTGATCGCAACCAACGTGGGCGAGATGCGCGGCGCGCAAAGCGGCGACGCTGCCCCCATACCTCTGCCGGACGTTGTGCTCGCACCGAAATGCGCAAGCGGCCACGCCATCGATCTGCTTAGCGCGCTCGACAACGTCAGCCGGAGCGCACCCTTCCATGAACCGCAACTGGACGACATCGCCGCGCTCAACTACACAGGCGGCACGACGGGCCTGCCGAAGGGCTGCATCCACACGCACGGCGACATGCTCTACACCTGCGCGAGCTTCTTGCCCGTCGCGCTGCGGGCGGACCGCAACGCCGTGTTCCTCAACTTCCTGCCCGAGTTCTGGATCGCGGGCGAAAACGCGGGCCTGCTGTTTCCCGTCTTCGCAGGCGCGGCGCTCGTGCTGCTCGCGCGCTGGGACCCGCTTGCTTGGATGCGTGCCGTCGCGCATTACCGCGTGAGCCATTGCGGCATGTTGGTCGACAGCGTCGCCGAAGTGCTCGATCACCCGCGCGTGCGTGAATTCGACTATGCCTCGCTGCGCCAGGTGGGCGCGATCTCGTTCATCAAGAAGCTCACGCGCGGCTATCGCGAGCGCTGGCGCGATCTCACGGGCTGCACGCTTTACGAATTCAGCTACGGTATGACCGAGACGCACACCTGCGACACCTTCACGCTCGGCATGCAGGACGACGACGACGACCTGCGCGCCCAACCGACTTTCGTGGGCCTGCCCGTGCCCGGCACCGAATTCAAGATCTGCGACTTCGCGAGCGGCGCTCTGCTGCCGCCCGGCAGCGAAGGCGAACTCTGCGTGCGCTCGCCCTCGCTCTTCAAGGGTTACTGGCAGCGCGAACAGGCAAGCGCCGAGGCACTGCGCAACGGCTGGCTGCACACGGGCGACCTCGCCACGCTCACCGAAACAGGCTTTATCCGCTATCTGGGCCGCCGCAAGGAGATGCTCAAGGTGAACGGCATGAGCGTCTTTCCGAGCGAACTGGAAGCGCTGCTCGGCCAGCACCCTGCGATTCTCGGCAGCGCCGTGGTCGGGCGGCCCGATGAGGCGCGCGGTCAGCAGCCGGTCGCCTTCGTCGTGCTCAAGCCTGGCAGCGGTGCAAGCGCGGACGAACTCGCCGCGTGGTGCCGCGCCTCGATGGCCGTGTACAAGGTGCCGGAAATCCGCGTGATCGACGCATTGCCGATGACCGCGACCGGCAAGGTCAGGAAACAGGAACTGGACAAACTGCTGTGACGAACATGAAAACCGTGCTGATCGCCAATCGTGGCGAGATCGCCATTCGCATCGCGCGCGCCGTCGCCGAGGCGGGTATGCGCAGCATCGCCGTCCATGCCGAGGACGACGCCCGCGCGCTGCACGTGCGCCGCGCCGATCTCGCCGTGCCGCTCGCGGGCCGCGGCGCGGCGGCTTATCTGAACATCGATGCGCTGATCGAAGCCGCGCACGCGCATGGCTGCGACGCCGTACATCCCGGCTACGGCTTTTTGAGCGAGCGCGCCGATTTTGCGCAGCGCTGCGAGGATGCGGGCCTGCGCTTCATCGGGCCGTCGCCCGAGGTCTTGCGCACATTCGGCGACAAGGCGCGCGCGCGCGAACTGGCGGCGCGCTGCGGCGTGCCGCTCGCGGCGGGCACGAACCGCGCGACGACACTCGCCGAAGCGCACGCGTTTCTCGCCGAACACGGCGCAATCATGGTCAAGGCGCTCGCGGGCGGCGGCGGGCGCGGCATGCGCGCGGTACGCGACGCCGCCAGCCTCGACGATGCCTTTGCACGCTGCGAATCCGAAGCCCGCACCGCCTTCGGCGACGGCGCGCTCTATGTCGAGCGCCTGCTCGACCACGCGCGCCATGTCGAAGTGCAGATCGTCGGCGACGGCGCGCACGCGAGCCATTTGTGGGAACGCGATTGCAGCCTGCAACGGCGGCATCAGAAAGTGATCGAAATCGCGCCCGCGCCAGGTCTGAACGCCACGCTGCGCCGCGCGATCATCGACGCGGCGCTCACGCTCGCGCGCGCCGTGAACTATCGCGGCATCGGCACGTTCGAGTTTCTCGTCGATATCGCGCGCGGCGACTTCGTCTTCATGGAGGCGAATCCGCGCGTGCAGGTCGAGCATTGCGTGACCGAGGCCGTCACCGGCGTCGATCTGGTGCGCGCGCAACTATCGCTCGCGCAGGGCGCCACGCTTGCCGATCTCAAGTTATCCGAACCGCCACCCGTGCGTGGTTACGCCGTGCAGGCGCGCGTCAATCTGGAAGCGATGCAGGCTGACGGCAGCGCGCGCGCAGCAGGCGGCGTGCTGGTCGCCTACGAGCCGCCAAGCGGCGCGGGCTTGCGCGTGGATGGCTACGGTTACGCGGGTTATGCCACCAGCCCGAATTACGATTCGCTGATCGCCAAGCTGATCGCTCACGCCGATGACTTTCCGGGAGCCTTGCGCAGGGCGGCGCGTGGCCTGGGCGAATTCCGGCTGGAAGGCGTCGCGAACAATATCGGCTTTTTGCAGGCGCTTTTACGACGTGCCGAATTGCCGGACTATGCGGTGGACACGCGCTTCATCGAGCGGCATATCGGCGAGTTGCTGGCGACTTCGAACGATACGCAACCGGAACGCTTTTTCCGCGCCGATGCGGTAAGTCCGGGCGTTTCGCACGACGCGCTCTCCTCGCAAACACACGTTGCACCGCCCGGATGCGTGGCGCTCACCGCGCCGAGCCAGGGCGTGCTGGTGTGCCTCGACGTGCAGCCCGGCGACACCGTCGCCATCGGCCAGCAGATTGCCGTGCTCGAAGCGATGAAAATGGAATTCGTAGTCGAGGCCACGCAAAGCGGCATCGTCCGCGCGCTGTCCGCTGAGCCGAATGACACGGTATTCGAAGGCGCGCCGCTCGTGTTCATCGAACCCGCCGACGTCGCCTCCGTGCAGATGCAAAGCGAAGAGAGCCGCGATCTCTCGCACATCCGCGCCGACCTCGCCGAGGTGCTGGAGCGTCACGCGCTCACGCGCGACGAACGCCGCCCGCACGCGGTCGCCAGGCGCCGCAAGACGGGCCAGCGCACCGCGCGCGAAAACCTTGACGATCTGCTCGATGCCGATAGCTTCGTGGAATACGGCGCGCTCGCGCTGGCCGCGCAGCGCGGCCGCCGCCCGCTCGACGACCTGATTACGCAAAGCCCCGCCGATGGCCTGATCGCGGGCATCGGCACCGTGAATGCCGCGCGCGTGGGCGGCGAGGCGGCGCGCTGCATGGCCGTCGCCTACGACTACACGGTGTTCGCGGGCACGCAGGGCATGATGAGCCACAAGAAGACCGACCGCATGCTGCAACTCGCCGAGCAATGGCGTCTGCCGCTCGTGCTGTTCGCGGAGGGCGGCGGCGGGCGGCCCGGCGACACGGATCATGTGGGCGTCGCGGGGCTCGACTGCCGCACCTTCGCGAGCATGGCGCGGCTTTCGGGACAGGTGCCGCTCGTGGGCGTGGTGTCGGGCCGCTGCTTCGCGGGCAATGCCGCGCTGCTCGGCTGCTGCGACGTCATCATCGCCACGCGTAACGCGAGCATCGGCATGGCGGGACCGGCGATGATCGAAGGCGGCGGGCTCGGCAAGTTCACGCCGGAGGAAGTCGGCCCGGCGAGCGTGCAGGCGCCTAACGGTGTGATCGACGTGCTGGTGGACGACGAAGCCGCCGCCGTGCAGGTCGCGAAACACTATCTCTCGTATTTTCAGGGGCCGATTGCAGACTGGACCTGCGCCGACCAACGCCTGCTACGCGAGGCGATTCCCGAAAACCGCCTGCGCGTCTACGACATTCGCCGCGTGATCGAGATGCTGGTCGATCAGGATTCCATGCTCGAACTGCGCCGCGCGTTCGCGCCGGGGCTGATCACCGCGCTGGTCCGCATCGAAGGCAAGCCCTTCGGATTGCTTGCTAATAATCCGATGCACCTGGGCGGCGCAATCGACGCCCAGGCCGGCGACAAGGCCGCGCGTTTCATGCAGCTTTGCGACACCTTCGGCCTGCCTTTGCTTTCGCTGTGCGACACGCCAGGCTTCATGGTCGGCCCGCAAGCGGAGAAGCAGGCCACCGTG
Organism: Paraburkholderia eburnea; assembly: GCF_002917095.1. GTDB lineage: Bacteria > Pseudomonadota > Gammaproteobacteria > Burkholderiales > Burkholderiaceae > Paraburkholderia > Paraburkholderia eburnea. Next base: position 64,809 of record NZ_PQGA01000024.1, on the reverse strand, counting down.
CGCCATGTCTCGCGCATGTTCGTCGCCGGCGCGAGCCTGCGCGTGCCCTTCTTCACCGTGGTGCTGCGCAAGGGTTACGGCCTGGGCGCGCAGGCGATGGCAGCGGGCAGTTTTCACGCGCCGCTCTTCACGATCGCATGGCCCAGCGGCGAATTCGGCGCGATGGGGCTGGAGGGCGCGGTGCGCCTGGGCTATGCGAAGGAACTCGCGGCGATCGACGATCCCGCGCAGCGCGAGGCGCAGTTCGAGCGCATGGTCGCCGACGCCTATCGCAACGGCAAGGCTATCAATATGGCCAGTTTCCTCGAAATCGACAGCGTGATCGATCCGGCGGAGACGCGCCGCTGGCTCATGCGCGGACTCAACGCGAGCCACGGTTTCGCGGATCGCGCGCACCCGGGCAGACGCTTTGTCGATACGTGGTGAATACGCAAATACAGACAACAAACAAGGAGTTGGCATGATCCAGGATACGACCTCGCTCGTCGAGATCGCCATTGCAGACGGTGTCGCCGATGTGCGGCTCAATCGTCCGCAAAAAATGAACGCGCTGAGTCCCGCGATGTTCGACGCGATCATCGCGGCGGGCGAGCGCCTCGCGCGCGAAGCCGATTTGCGTGCCGTGGTGCTCTCCGGCAACGGCAATGCATTCTGCGCGGGCCTGGATCTGGAGAGCATGGCCGCGCTCGACGAGGTGGGCCGCAAAACGCCCATCGCCGAGCGCACGCACGGCCTGTCGAATTACGCGCAGCACATCTGCATGCTCTGGCGCGATCTGCCGGTGCCCGTGATTGCCGCGCTGCATGGCGTGGCGTTCGGCGGCGGTCTGCAACTCGCGCTGGGCGCGGATCTGCGCTTTGTGGCGCCCGACACGCGGCTCTCGGTCATGGAAATGAAGTGGGGTCTCGTGCCCGACATGGGCGGCATGGTACTCACGCGCGGCCTCGTGCGCGAGGACCGGCTGCGCGAATTGATCTACACGGCGCGCGTGGTGAGCGCGAACGAGGCGCTCGAACTGGGTCTGGCGACGCGTGTGAGCGACGATCCGCGCGCGCAGGCGCTGGCGACGGCGCGCGAAATCGCGCAGCGCAGCCCCGATGCGATCCGCGCCGCCAAACGCCTGTTGCATGTCGCCGCGCATGGCGACGCAGCCACCACGCTGCTCGCCGAGTCGATCGAACAGAACGCGCTGATCGGCGGAGCGAACCAGCGCGAAGCCGTGGCCGCGAATCTGCAGAAGCGCGCGCCGCGCTTTTCGCCCGCATCCGAGCCGCCCCAATATTGATGACGCACTTTCCGCCCGCGAGGACACCATGACTGATACCGCCCAACCGTCATTCGAGACGCTGCGCTACGCCGTCGAGGACGGCATCGCCACAATCACGCTGCATCGCCCCGAAAAGCTCAACGCTTTCACCGCGACGATGATGCAGGAGCTGATCGCGGCCTTCGACGCCACCGACGCCGACGACGCCGTGCGCTGCGTGATCGTCACCGGCTCGGGCCGCGCGTTCTGCGCGGGCGCCGATCTGTCCTCGGGCGGCGAGACCTTCGACTACGCGAAGCGCCTGGGAACGAGCGAGGAGACCGTGCATCGCGACGGCGGCGGCCGTGTGGCGCTGCGCATCTTCCGCAGCCTCAAGCCCGTGATCGCGGCGGTCAACGGGCCGGCGGTCGGCATCGGCGTGACGATGCAGTTGCCGATGGACATCCGCCTCGCGTCCAGCGACGCCAAATTCGGCTTCGTGTTCGGGCGGCGCGGCATCACGCCGGAAGCCGCGTCGTCATGGTTTCTTTCGCGCGTGGTGGGGATTTCGTCGGCGCTCGAATGGTGCTACACGGGCCGCGTCTTCACCGCGGACGAAGCGCTCGCGCGCGGCCTCGTGCGCTCCGTCCACGCGCCCGGCGATCTGCTGGGCGCCGCAACGGCGCTCGCGCGCGAGATCGCCGATAACACCGCGCCGGTTTCCGCGGCCATCTCGCGCCAGATGATCTGGCGCATGGCGGGCGCGAGTCATCCGATGGAGGCGCACCGGCTGGACAGCCGCGCGATCCAGTCACGCGGGCGCTCGGCCGACGCCGCCGAAGGCGTGAGCGCGTTCCTGGAAAAGCGCCCTGCCGCGTTTCCGAACCGTGTTTCCACGGACATGCCGGACTTTTTCGACTGGCAAAGCGAGCCGCCCTTCGCCTGATCGCGGCCCTTGGCGTGACAGGCGTGTTATGCGTGAGTATCTGCAACGCCATCCGCGTATTCATCGCGACGCCGTGCAGCCCGAATTCGGGCTGCGCGTCTATCAGCATCCTTCGGACTACGACATGTAGCAGCGCCCGCGAGGCGCACAGGATAAACGCGGCGAACGCGAAAGCGCACTCGCCGCCTGGGGTCACACTTCGTGCCGGACGCGCCTTACGCGGGCAATTGCAAGTCCACCGGCTCGTGAGCCGTCGGCAGATCGTTGCGGTCGGATTCCGGCACCTCGCCCGCGCGGCGGTGGATATCGTGCGTCACGAAACCCTGCTCGCGGCTCGGCACCGTGAACCAGTCGGGATGCGAGAACGACGCGCGAATATCTTCCAGTCCGCTCGACCAGTGCTCCTCCATCGTATCGATGCTGAACTCGTAGTCCTTGTAGTGGCCTTCATACGGTTTGTTCTTGTAGATCAGATGCACCACGTTGATCGAAGAGCCGTCGGCCACGGTTTCGGCGAGCCGGAACAGCGGGTCGCTGCGGCGAGCATCGGCCGGCACGTGCTCCAGTAGCTCCTTGATGAAGCGTGCGTGCTTCTGGCGGTCGGCGAGCATGTTGGTGATGGCGCGCGTGCGGCTCGAATACTGGATGTCCTTCGCGCGCTCGGCCACGTCGAGGAAGTCGGCGGGCGCATTACCGCTGGCGCTCCATAGATCGACCTGAAAAACCAGCGTGTCCTTGTGGTCCGCATCACGCAGCACCTCCGTGAGCGGGGTATTCGAAACCAGACCGCCGTCCCAGTAGTATTCGCCTTCGATCTCGACGGCAGGAAAGCCCGGCGGCAGCGCGCCGGAGGCCATGAAGTGCTCGGGTTCGAGGCGCATCTTCGTGTTGTCGAAGTACACCAGGTTGCCGCTGCGCACGTTCACGGCGCCCACCGACACCCGGATCGGCCCATCGTTGATGCGCTCGAAATCGGCGAAGCGTTGCAGGGTCGCCTTGAGCGCGGCGGTGTCGTAATAGCTCACCGCGCTGGGCGGCGTCTTATGGAGGCCCGCGACCGGCAGTGGCCGGCGCGGCGCGAAAAAGCCGGGCTGACCTTCGGTGAGCGCGCGGCCCGCAGCCCACATGCTGGCCCAGCGGCGCGCAAGGTCGTTGTGACCGAACAGCGGCAGCGCAAGCGAGCCAAGATTGCCGAACCAGTCGAGCGGATGGCAGATCGACTCCCAGAAGCCGCGCAAGGCGGCGACGCGCTGCTCGGGCGCGTTGCCCGCGATGATCGCCGTGTTGAGCGCGCCGATCGACACGCCCGCGATCCAGTGCGGTTCCACGCCCGCCTGCGCAAGCCCTTCGAACACGCCGGCCTGATAGGAGCCGAGCGCGCCGCCGCCTTGCAGGACGAGTGCGATTTCGTCGTAGCGCGGCAACTCAAACGGCTTGCGCTCCGGGTTGTGCGCTTTATGGGCGATTGTATTGCTGCTGCGCATAGACACTCCTTAGTGCATCGACCAGCCGTGCGTGACGAGCACCGATTGGCCCGTCAGCGCGTTGGAGCCGAAGCCCGCGAGGAAGGCGACGGTGTTGGCGACGTCGTCGAGCGAGGTGAATTCGCCATCGACGGTGTCCTTGAGCATCACGTTCTTGACGACCTCCGCTTCGGTAATGCCCAGCGCCTTCGCCTGCTCGGGAATCTGCTTGTCCACCAGCGGCGTGCGCACGAAGCCCGGGCAAACCACATTGGCGCGCACGCCGCGCGGACCGCCTTCCTTGGCGACCACGCGCGCAAGACCGAGCAGACCGTGCTTGGCCGTCACATAGGCAGCCTTGAGCTTCGACGCTTCGTGCGAGTGCACCGAGCCCATGTAGACGATCGAGCCGCCCTTGCCGCTGCCGTACATGTGCTTGAGCACGGCCTTGGTGGTGAGGAACGCGCCGTCAAGGTGGATCGCGAGCATCTTCTTCCAGTCGCCGAAGGCGAATTCATCGACGGGGCTGATGATCTGGATGCCGGCGTTGGAGACCAGCACGTCGATGCCGCCGAACACCTTCGCCGCTTCTTCGATACCCGCGTTCACGGCTTCTTCATTGGTGACGTCCATCGCCACCGCGAGCGCCCGGCCGCCAGCCGAAACGATGCTGTCAGCAACCTTGCCCGCCGCGGCTAGATTCAGGTCGGCGATCACGACCGCTGCGCCCTGCTGCGCGAACGTACGCGCGCAATGTTCGCCAATTCCGCTTGCTGCGCCGGTAATCACGGCGACCTTGTTATTCAACGACATAAGTAATCCTTATTGAATCGGGTAAAAATCAGACCAGTGCGGGTTCTTCATCGCTCTGACGCGCCGGTTTATCGGCGATATCAGCGGTATCGGCCGTCGCGGCGAGATAGTCGAAAGCGACTTCGCCGACATCCAGCGTGAGATTCGCAATCACGTGACGCGCACCCACCACGCGGCGCACCGGCAGATCCGCGACGGGCGCAAGCGCGTGCGGATGCAGTTCGATTGCCGCCGGACCGCTCCACGCGCCCAGCACCGTCACGTCGCGCAGATAGAAGCGCACGAGTTCGCAGATGCGCGCCGTGCCGTCCACGTGCGGAATCACTTTGAGCAGGTAGTTGGGCGTATCGGCGAGCTTGCGGCGCTCGTCTTCGTTATTGAGTACATGGTGCTTGTAACCCATCGTGCCCGTGGCCACGCGCTGCGTGCCATAGTCGAGCGTGCCGAGCAGCGTGTCGTTGCCGTCCACGCTCAGCACCGGGCGCGCGAGCTTCTTCGGAAAGCCCCAGATCTCGCGGCCGCCTGCGATCGGGCCTTCATCGTCGAGATACATCGAGTGCGTGTAGTTGGCCAGACGCCCCTGCGGATCGCGCACCGAGACCACCTGCCCGCTTTCGGTGTAATCGCCGAAACCCGATGAATCCGGCATGCGGATGAACTCGTAATGCACGAGATTATTTTCGGGCTTGAGCGGCTCGGGCACGATGGCGCGCAGCGCATCGGGGTCCGTTTCGTAGGTGATGACGAAATATTCGCGATTGATAAAGCGAAACGGCGGGCGCGGATACGCGGGATTGTGTACCGGCATTGCAAACGCCTCGCGGCGAATTTGTGCTAGATCCATGCTGTCCTCATGACTGAGCTGCGGTAAAACGTCGCGACTAATCATAGAGGCGAATCGCTCGCCTGGTGGCATCCGATATCAACAAACACCGTTGCGATTCTGGCAATTAAGAAGGCATTTGAAAGGAAATGCCCGTATATTATTCACGACTCCATCATGCCCCTTTCATACCTCGAATCTATTTGTTTCGTTTTTGTACCTTGTTCGTTGCATGGATCGATTAAGTAGCGAATCTAGTGAAAATAAGAGAAGAAGTGCAGGTTGACGTGATCGCGTAATTCGTTGCACCTGCAACCATAATGCGAAAATAAATAAAAAACGCGCGCTACGTGTGGACGCAGGCGCGCGTAGGCGGTGCTCGCAGGTTTTAGAAGTTGTACTGCACGTAGATCTGGCTGAAATTAATGCCGGGGTTGGGGTGTTTGAGCCCGGCATTCGACAGATGCTGGAAGCGCAAACCCGCCTGGTAATTCTGGTGCTCGCCGAACTGCGCGCCTACGCCCACCATGTCCGCGAACTGGAACGACGATGAAAAGCTCCGGTCCGGTGTTTCGTCCACGTGCGAGAGCAACCGCACGCCCACGCCCGCTTCGACGAATGGCCGGATATAGCCTGAATTCCTGATGAAGCGGAACACCGGCGTAAAGCCGAACTCCCAGATGTTTGCGTTAGCGGACGGTTTCTCGCGGATGTCCCAGTACGCCACGTGACCTTCGCCGACCACGGTGAAGTGATAGCCGCCGATATTCCACCACTGCCAACCCGGATCCCACACGACGCCGAGATCCGCTTTCCTTACGTCATGGTCGGCAACGCCGCCGGCAAATTGAATGCCCCATTGATCCGCGTGCGCGGCGGTCGAACCTACGCACATCCCGGCAATGAGAACAGCGAGAGGTAATCTTGTTTTTCGCATTTTCCTCACTCTTTTGAATTTTGATTCTGGCGCGCGTGATGCTTGAATCTCTAAGTACCGAATCGAACACCCGGCGGATTATAAATTCAGCGGCATATTTGTTTGCGTCACGCCAACGCAATGCTTTATTTACAAAAGAGGGAAAATCGGAATACCTGAAAATACGCAATGACGTGTTGCGCCGATTGCCGGTAATGCGGGCAAAAAAAAGACCTCCGCCTTTGCGCAAGCGGAGGTCGAAGTCGGTTTGGAGACCAGCGTTGTTCATCGCTTGAACAGCGCTGGTAGATAATAATGATCCTGAGCCTCGCGGTAAATGCGAAGGGGCGCATCAGACCATTGCAATCATCGAAGCAATAAGCGCTTTAAACACCACCATAGGCGAGAAGCGCGACGGCATTGTCGATCTGGTCTGGTGCGGCCAAGCCCTGGTGGGCATGGCGCTGATGGCAACGTTATTTGTGCACGCCGCCGATCTGCCTCAGCCTTGAACGTGAGTGCGCAGCATCGCGATCTGTTCGCGCCAGCGCGCCACGGCGGCGTCACGTTCGTAAAGGCGAAACGTCACGCCGCTCAGAACCTCGGCGTACTTCGCGCGATGTATGTCCACTTGTTCGACTTGCAGGCGAAACACGCTCAAGCCGAGCGCTGTCTGTTGCTCGGCCACCAGGCGCGCACGGGCGCGGATCTCTAGCAACGCGCCGTCGTGCACCAGCGAAAGCGTGAGACGTCCATCGCGCCGCATGTTCTGCGCCGTGTTCGAGTTCGGCCACATCGCCACCAGCAGCGTCTGCGCGTCGAGCGCCAGCACTTCGCCCACGCTCAGTTGAGCGCCATGCGGCCAGCCATCCGCGCCAAGCGTCGAGACGCGGATCGCTTCGTGCGCATGGGCTTCCAGGTGATCGCCGTCGAGTGCGGTAAGCAAGGGCAGCGGCAAAGCGCTCGCATCGGCTTGGGGGTCTTGCATCGGCTTCTCCTGATCGAACGCATGCATGCGCCGCAAGCCCGGCTCGGGGCGCATGCAATGAGCGGTTTAAACCTCGTCGGCGTGTGCGCGCTCGCGGATTGCATCGAGCGTCACATCCACGCACAGTTTGCCGTTTTCATAGACGGTTTCAAGCGCGTCCTCCCAGTCGCGTTCGAGCATGCGGTCTTCCCACGCGAGCGGCAGCGCGGCCGTACGGTACTCGCCCGTGCGACGGTTGCGCAGCAGTGTGAGGCGCCCCATCTTCGAGCGCTTGCCGCTGTCGGTGACGGGGGCCTTGCGCACGCCCGTCCAGGTGTCGCCCAGACGGATAGCCGAGCACTTCATCGCAAAACGCTGCGTATCGCGGTCCACGCGCTGCAACAGCGCACCGCCCATGCCGAAGGTGACGTTGTCGGCGGCATAGCCCGCATCGTCGAGCGTGGCGAGGATCGCTTCGATCGAGGCTTCGTCGACGCCATCGCCCTGGATCACGCGCACGGTCTTCAACACACGGCGGCCACGGCTATTGAGCGTCGAGCCGAACGCCGCATCGAGCGCCCGCACGGTCTTCATCACGATCTCAACAGGCTCGCCGGAGTCGGGCCGGATGACCAGCATCGCGCCGGATTCGAGCACCGCCTGCTTCAACTCGCCGCCCCACATGTCGAGCGCCGCGAACAGATCGTACGAATCGGACACCACCGACACGATCGCCCCAGGCTTGCCGAACTGCGCGAGCATGTTGCGATAGGCATCGGCTTCGCGTTCGCGGCCCCACGACGTAATCGTGCTGTGCTCCGCCGCGGGCACGGAATACGCGGCCATCGACGCGTGGTAGAAGCGGTTCGCGGCCATCACGCCCAGCACGGTATCGGAGCCCATGAAGCTCACCAGATGGGCCGCGCCGCCGATCGCGGCGCTTTCCGCGCTTGAGACGCCGCGCGCGCCGAAGTCGTGCAGCTTGAACGGCAGTTGCGAAAGATCGTCGCTCGTCTTGCGCAGATAGCGGCCGATCGTTTTGCGCAGATGCCAGCTTTGTGTCGCCACGGTGATCGGATACCAGAGACGCAACAACATCGATTCGATATACGAAGCAATCCAGAATACCCGGGGATCGTCACACTCGACCGTCATGAGCACGTTGTGGGTGGGTACGACCGAGCCTTCCGGCACCGCGCGGATGCGCACTGGCAGATAGCCGTCATATTGCTCGACGATGTAGCGCCAGTCCGCTTCGTTGAACGGCTCGCCATGGGCGCTGAAAAAGCACTTTGATTCATCGATCATCTGCGCCGTGACGGGCCTGCAAAGATATTCCTTCGCGAGCATCTGCAGGCCGAAAAACACCGTGCGGTCATAACGTCCGCCGCGCGACTCGACATACGAGAACATGCCCGTCGCTTCGGGCGGATATTGCACGAAGTGAGACGCCTTATAGGAGTCCGTATTAATCACCGGATTGGCGAGAACGGAAGCGAACGTGTCGAAATGGGCTTGCATGGCTAGAGCTCCTCTATGCCGTTGAGAATCCGCCGGGTCTATCCCAGCGGGTAAAACTTCTATTAGTGCGCGGCTCGCCGCGCGCTCAGAGCTTCCCCAGGAAGTGATACGCAATGTCGAAATGATCCTCGAACATCACGTCGCGCATACGCGCGAACGTGTTAAGCGGCACCCAGCGTGCCTTGTCGGCGTCGTCGCCGCCCTTCACGCGCGGCAGTTCGCCCACCGGAAAATGGAACAGGAAGGCATGCGTGATGGTGCGTCCGCGCAGCGAGCGCTGGGGATGGTCGAAGACCTGGCGATCCTTGATCGAGCCGCGCAGGACGGGCTCGGGCAGCTTCAGACCGGTCTCTTCGCGCAGCTCGCGAATGCAGGCCGTCTCAAGCCGCTCGTCCTGATTGACGAAGCCACCCGGCAGCGCCCACAGGCCACGGCCCGGCTCGCTGCGGCGGCGCACGAGCAGGATATGGCCGGAGTGCACCACGAGGGCATCGACGGTCACGAAGGTCACGGGGTACGGCGCTGCCGCCCAGGCCTTTTGATAGCCTGCGATGAATTCCGCTTCCGACTTCAGTTGCGCGAATTCAGGCCGCGTGCGAAAGCGTTCGAGCCAGTCGTGCACGGGCGCCGGCACGGCCCACGAGACGAAGCTGTTGTTGCGCTCCGCAAACAGCTGCTCGCGAATCTCGGTGGCCGAGATGTCCTCGGTGGCGTCCGTTTCAACGAATTCCCACTGCGGAAACATGCGCAGATAGTAGGAACTGCCGTCCTTCTCGTGGCCAATCAGACCGATACGGCGGCCCGATGTGTCGCCCAGTTCGGACGCCACGGCGTCCTGGATCCAGCGCAGCCAGTCGCCGTCGTTGTACATCGAGTCCTGCACCGGCGCGATGACGACCCGCTCGCGCTCGTCTTCATCGAAGAGAGCGAGGATCATCTGGCGGCGTTCGTCGTACGAGAACGGGTCCTTGATGGTGCGCGGCCGGTCGGTCGAGCCGATCAGGATGCACACGCGGGTGGCCTGGCTGAGCGCACGGCGCAGCACATCGAGGTGACCGCGATGCGGAGGCTGGAAACGGCCAATGAAAATCAGTGCGTCGAAACGCTGGGTCAGCTTGCTCATGAGGCTCCCTCAAGAGATTGGCGGTCGTGGGTCTTTCCCTTGACCGAGGCTGCATCGTAACGCTGCTCTGGCGATCGCGTCAAACCGTTTTGCCGCGCAGGGATATCGCGACGCTAGCAACGAAGGTGCATCGACATATTCGAAACGTCATATTCGCGACTATTTTCTCGACTTATACTCGGCGCGGATACTTGGCCAGCATTGCGTCATTTCCCCTTCCCTTGCCGTTTTTGTTCCTGTTATCGCAATCATGAAACGTGTGTCCGTCCGGCAATCTCCAGTGCATGGCAAAGGCGTGTTCGCGCTCCGTCCGTTACGGGCGGGAGAGCGCATCTTCGAATACAAGGGCATGGTGACCACGTGGCGCGAGGCGGCGCGCTGGAACGCACGCCGCGAAGTCTCCGGACACACCTTCCTGTTCGGTCTTTCGGATGGACGTGTGATCGACGGCGGGCGCGGGGGTAATGGCGCACGCTGGCTCAATCACGCGTGTGCGGCGAACTGCGAAGCCGTCGAAGGCGATGGGCGCGTGTATATCGAAGCCATCCGCGATATCGCCGCCGGCGAAGAATTGTTCATCGATTACGCGCTGGAAATCGACGAACAGGTGGATAGCGAAGCGCAGCGCGAATACGCGTGCCGCTGCGGCACGCAATGCTGCCGCGGCACCATGCTGGGCGCTGGAGCGCCCCAAACGGTCGCAATCGTCGCGTGATCTTATAAGGATTCCCAGGTAATTTCCGTGCGTGTTCAAGCGGGGACGCATACGTGGGGAACATCGAAGTCGCCGCTATCGCAGTGCGCGAGTTATCCACAGTTTTTGTTGGCAACCTTGTGGATACTCCCTGGAACGAATCACCCAAGTCATTGATCCAGCGACGATATTCTTCCCGATCCTTCGGCTTCGCACTGCTGCCTGCAGGCTATGCGGCCCCTCGTGCCCGGGCTGCCGCGCGAGCGACGCTTTCGTCGCTCAACGCGTCCGTTTAATCACCCAAAAGATCGAAAACGCCCATCACAGGCCGGTTTGCTTGAGCTTGCCGTACACGAACTGCCCGAAGTACCAGGACAGATCGGAGTGGTTGAGAATGTTTGCGTCGGAGAGCGCGGTCGCCTCCAGCTTCAGGCGGCGCAGCATGAGCTTGCCAGCCTGCGAGGCGGTGTAGAGGCGCACGAGTTCCTTGCGGGTTTTCTCGTCGGCCGATTCGAAGTGCTCGCGGCCACGCTGCACTTCGTCGTTGCGGCGCGCGCGCGCCTCTTCGTCGCGCGCGGCGATGCTCTGCTTCACGGCGGTGGTGACGGCGGCCTTGGCCGTTTCCTCGGCGTCCACGGCAGCGGCACGCTCGCTCTGGATCGCGACCATCTTGCGCTCGGCCTCCGAGACCTGCCAGTTATGGCTCAGCGCCTTCATAAGGTAACCGGCAGGACTCTTGGTGACCTTGCCCTGGTTCAGACGGAAACGCGTGTACTCGATCGCCTGCTGAATGCGCTCGTCGGTCCAGTTCGCACGATGCTCGGCGATCACGTCGAACTGCTTGTTGCTCAGGCCGAACTCCTCCTTGAGCGTGAGCAGCAGATCGTGGGCATCGGGCTGACGGCTCAGCATGGCCGCGACCGTGTCCTTGCGCTTGAGGCGAAAGCGGATCTTGTTGATCTTGCGCGAGGTCCCCGAATCGGCGCGCGTCTCGTAGCTCACGTCGATGTCGGACAGTTCGTTGATCTGCTTGACCGCGGGATCGAGGTACTTCGGCCGGAAGTGCTTGAACTCCGAAGCGCTCGAACCGAGCTTGCCCGGCCAGCGCCGCATGACGTCCAGCTCGATCCAGTCTGTCAGACCAGCGGCTACATAGGGCTGCACGTAGTCGTAGATCGCGCGCGCAAAGGTCTGCGAAAACGCTGCCGTGATGCACAGGTTGAGCCAGTGGTGCTTTTCGGGGCCCGTGATATGACGCAGCATCAGCGGCGGGATACGGAACTGGATGCGCCCCTTGCCGATCTTGACGCTGCCCATCAACTGCTCGGAAATCCACTGGTCGTCCTCGCTGGGCGCGCGCTCGGGCGGCGTGTCGGTCACTTCGATCAGCACACGCTGCGCTTCCTTGATGACGCTCTGGAGATGGCGCACATTGCGGCTCTCATAGCGCATCAGCCACTTGAAGTAGTTGAGGTCGACGTCGTAAGTCTCATGCGGAACCGGCTCCTGAGCCGCGATGAAATACGCAGCGTCAATGAAACGCCGCGACGACAGGCCAAGCCCGTTGATGGCAACGAAAACGTTGTTGCGCTGAAAGCCGATCTCTCTCGTGCTTTCGCTGATTGGCTGTCCGGACATCTCTTCGAACAACCCGAGCGACATCTGCTGGGTGGTCGTCCTGCGTCCGCTGTCCTCCGACATTCGTGTGCTCTCCGTCGATATTGGCGGGGACTCTATCACTCCGTTTACACAAGTCAACACAATAACCGTTACCTCAAACGCTGCCCGCGAGACCGTCGGCACAAAAACCGTGCCGTATTGCACAAAGACCTCTGCATCTGCTGCACAAAAAACGGCACTCGGGTGCACATAAAACGGTGCTTCTTGCACATAGACCGGTGCTTTTCAGGCTTAACTAATTGAAACTAAAGGCTTCGAGTGCCTACGTTAGTGGGTTTGTAGGTTTTTTGTTTTTAAGTAAACAAACCAACCGCGCACAAAAAGAGATGCTTCGCGTGGAATTTTGCGCTTAGCAGCTTTCAAGGTAGGGGGATTTTGATCATCCTGGGATGGAAACCGAGGCTGGAGATGGCAAGTTTGCCTATTTGACGGGCATCCCAGGGTTTACACGATGATAGGGGCGAAAGAACGAGGCGTGAAAGGGTAACGTTTTCTGTGCGGCAGTTCGATTCGAAGGTAACGATTAATGTGCTGCGGCGGGAGACCAGGAAAAATGGAAGGATCCGCCCGGCGAATGCAACGATCAGGTAACGGTTTGTGTGCGAAGTCCCGCGCGGGATCCTTTGGTAGTGGTTTTTGTGCAGCGGCAGCGGATGGCGGCAGAGGTAACGTTTCTTGTGCGCACCTGAATCTGAGCTGGAACACGGTGTTTTTAGCAGAGGGGCCGCGCCGAGGTAACGATTTTTGTGCGGACATGCTGAACTCAGGGGTTATTCTGGCTGAGGGGACGTCTCTGTTGGGGCAGATTTCTGTTGCTTTTGCGGAAGCGGAATTTTGTGGTCACGGTTTTTGTGCATTTCGCTGGAATCGCATTAGTGCGGCAGCCGCGATGGAAGTCTGGTAACGGTTTTTGTGCCGTTTGCACTCTCGGGCTGTGTACACGAAACGCCGGACGACACAAAATCCGTTACCGTGTTTCCCTCACAATAAAGACGCTTTCACTAATTCGCGAAATTGCACAAAAAACGTGACCTCGGCGCTGAACCGGGTCGGGTCATCCCGGTTTTAGATTTGGATGGGAAGAGGAGGAGCGGCGTTGACAGTTTGCTCGCGTGCTGCGGATTGGGTTTTTGCCTAAAAAATAGGCAGACCGTCAGAGAGGCACTTAATCGCCTGCTAGGGGGCTCGGCCGTTCGGGATAGCCCAACGGCTGGACGAACCTTCGGGAGGCCGTCAAAACGCGAATAAAAAGGCCGCTTTTTTCAAAAAGCGGTCTCAATCGGTGTGTTTCGATACGCTTTTCCTGTATTCTACGCTTTATCTAAATTCCGATGAAAAGCGTATTAATGGCAAAGACTATCGAATTTCCATCAATTGACCGGCGCGTCGATCTTTCGGCAGTAACGCAGTTTGCGGAAGAGGCGGGTCTTCTGTCAGAAGAGCTTCGGGAAATGATGCTGGCGCCGAAGCCGCGCAAGATGGCACCTACGTTTACCTCGGCCCAGGTCGCGGAGATGTGCGGCATCGACCGGATCAAGCTCAATAATCTTTTGGCGACGCGCGAGGGCCTGCCCCAGGGTGAAGCGCAAGGTTCAGGACGTAGTCGGGTGTTTACCTTGCCCGAAGCGCGCGTCTGGGTGCAGCAGGTATCGGATATTTATCAGACTCCGCTGCACACTGGCGTGCGCGATGCCGATGGCAAGGTGATTCTGGTCGCGAACTTCAAGGGCGGCTCGACCAAAACCACGACGACGATGTGCCTCGCACAGGGTCTGACGCTGCGTGGCCGCCGTGTGCTGCTCATCGACCTCGACCCGCAGGCGTCACTCACCGAGCTTTGCGGCCTCTATGCGGAAAAGGAAGTGACCGAGGACAGCACGGTCCTGCCGTACATTTATGACCCGCAAATGGAAGGCGGTTTGCTGAATTTTGTTCAACCGACCTATTGGGATGGTCTTGACGTCATTCCGGCGCACCCGACGTTGTTCTCGGCGGAATTCCACATTCCTGGAACCGTCATCAAGAATCCGGGCTTCAAGTTCTGGGATTTGCTGCGCGAAGGCGTGCAGACGCTGCGTCAGCACTACGACTACATCATTCTCGATACCGCGCCGTCACTGTCGTATCTCACCATTAATGCGCTGATGGCGGCCGACGCGATGGTGATGCCGCTCGTGCCGGAAAGCCTCGACTTCATCAGTTCGGTCTCGTTCTGGAGTCTCTTCTCCGACCTCGCGCACACGATCATGGAGCGCGGCGACGAAAAGACTTACGACTTCGTCTCGGTACTCCTGTCGAAGGTGGATTACGGCAAGACATCGTCGGCGCCCGTGGTGCGCTCGTGGGTGCAGCGCACCTATAAGGATTGGGTGAGCTCGGTGGAGGTGCCAGCGAGTTCGGCCATGAGCAATGGCGCGCTGGCGATGGCGACGGTATTCGACATCAGTAAGGGCGATCTCGCCGACAAGACGGTCGCACGTGTGCGACAGCCGCTCACGGACTACGTGCGCTGGATCGACGATCTTTACGTTGAACAATGGAGGGCCGGGAAATGAGTTCGTTCCGCGACAAGATGGCGGCCAAGACCGCCGAACTCGGCTCAGCGTCCGAGCGTCAAGCCACCGAGCGCGCGGCACCGGCGGCACCGGAGCCGCGTCGCAGCAGCGCGTTCAAGACCGGTCCGGGCATGCTGGGCGCGCTGGCCGTGGCCCAACAACGCATCCAGGAACTCGAAACGAATAGCGACAAGCTGCTATTGCCGGTCAGTTCGATCCAGCCGAATCCGTGGCAGCCGCGCAAGATTTTCAGCGACGAGGGACTGGCCTCGCTCGCGGAATCGATCCGCGAAGTGGGCCTCGTCGAGCCGGTCGTTGTGCGTCGGGCGGATCACGGTTATCAGTTGATTGCCGGTGAGCGTCGTCTGCGCGCTCACGTGATTTTGCATGCAGAGGAAATTCGAGCCTCGGTGATCGAATGCTCTGACCAGGATATGGCTGTGCTTGCACTGGTCGAGAATGTCGGGCGCGAAGATCTGACGGACTATGAAATCGGTCAGTCGCTTCGTCGCGCGGAGCAGGAATTCCCGACGCGCACGCGCATGGCCGAGGCACTTGGGATGTCGCGCAAGGGCCTGTATCGCTTTCTCTCGTTCGACAAGTTGCCCGATTTCATTCGACGAGATCTGGATCTGAACCCGCGTTTGCTGGGCGGGTCGGCGGCGGACGAAATCGTATCGGCGATCAAGAAGCACGGCGCGGGTGGACTGCTGGCTGCGCGTGAGCTGTGGCCAGCTGTCGTAGCGGGTACGCTTGATCAGGGGAAACTGGCAGCGGCGATCGGTGCACAGTCGAACCGGGGCGAAAGCGAACAGAGCGTTTCGGAGCGCAGTATCGAGAAGATTTTTTCGGGCAAGAGCCACGCGGGGAGCATCACGAAGGACACGAATAGCTTTACCGTGAAGCTTAAGACCGGGGTGCTTTCGGATGCCCAGGAGACGCAGATTCGCGAACTTATCAGCCAGTTGTTTAATGTGAAACCTGGCTGAAGCGAGTTAGTGAAAGTCTGCAGATGGAAGAAGCCCGCGAAAGCGGGCTTTTTTATGGCTGGCTGCGGGGCGTGTGTCGAGTCGACACAGGGATTGGGACGGGAAGGGAAGGTGCATTGCTAGATATGTCTTGTGTCGACTCGACACAAGCGGGCGGGATTTTGGCCATGCGGGTGACGGGCTTTGATAGCGACGGCGCGGAACGTTGGGATGCTTTTCGGCAAGAAGTTGTTTATGTGTCGAGTCGACACGCGATCAACTCCGGCGGGGCCGTGGACATGAATGAAGAGGCACGGGAAGAATACTTGCCTCGTCTGACTCCACCTGTGTCGAGTCGACACAGGTGCGGAGGGGTACAGCGCTTCATTTTCAATTGCCTGTTCAACGCTTGAATTACCTGACCTGGATGTGCCGACTGAGCGCAAGTCACCAGCCGTGGATCAGTTTCATGATGTTCCGTAGCGTAATCCATTCGAAAACTTGTACCCACGTCGGTGCTGTGAATGAATGGGTTGCACGCCGCGGCGGCGCTCGCTCGGATTGCGGGGGGTGTACAGAATTGCTTGACCAGCTTTGCTACCAATCCTTGAACTATGCTGACGCCATCTCCTTGACCGTTCCCGCAGCGCCGCCAGGCGGTGACGACTCGATCCAATTGGGGAGACTAAAGAGTGGAATCCTCGTCCAGTTGCATACACGAGAGGCCATGGACCGTGCGCAGGTTCACCACCGACAGGTGCTCAAACATGCCCTATCCGGACAATATGGTGTGTCGAGTCGACACGCTTCGGTACTCGCGTCCAGCGTTGCGGTCCCGGCAGTACGGAATGATGGAGCGGTAGCTATCCCACAGAGACAATGCAACTGCGCGTTGAAGCGAGCATGATTCCGGTTTCCCACCGACTATTTGGTATCGATCATAGTCGTACGTTTGCGCCGCGCAGCTGTGTACGAGTACCTGGAATCCGAAGAACTTGCGACTGCGTCAAGGTTTGCGTCGTCCTACCCTCACCTCGTGGAGGACGATAAGCAGCTGAGCGGGGAAAGGATCGGATGTGCCTGATATGACGGTTCTCTTCGCTCTGACTGCAAAGGGCTGAAGTTGTCACAAGGCCTCCACAGCAAATGCAAGCGCGATTGTCGGCGCGACATGTGTCGAACCGACACATGTCGCGCTATATGGCTTAATTATTAAAGCTGCGATCCAGCTAACTGGGGCGAGAGCGTACCGCTGTTGAAGCGTGTTACGAATCCAGCTATCCCTTTGAGGCTCCCGGTGAGCCGAGTGTCGAGGAACTTGTGTCAACTCGACACAGAGGTAGGCAGACGTACCATGCCGAACAAATTTGACTCGCCGGTTCGGCTATGCCTGGCGGAAGACGAAAGAGGGCAACGCTTAGACGTATAGGGAGCGGCGGCCCGTGCATTCCGACGTCCATGACACAGCAAGAACGCGGCAGTGTGTCGCTTCGACACAAGCTGAAAATCGCCATCCGGTAGGACTGCGAAAGCGCCACCGGCGGCTTTGGCGCGTACTCTATCTAACGTGACGACTTGGCAGAGCCACAGCCGAAGGTGGGTCGGCGATCCGGTATCCCCGATGGAGTCTTGCGGATTCGTCGATGTATGAGCAGCGTCGGGTACACCGCGTCCACACGAACGCTACTTGCTAACGTCGGATTTAAAGGGCACTTCGTAAGCGCCTTGCCCCGAATCTTTTTTCGTGCCGTCGAGCACCCGATCACACCGCCGTTAGCAGGGGCTCATCTGCTACTCGCGGGACAACTTATCCCACTTTTCCCGACTCGATGCCATCAACAGGGCTGATCGTCGGTCGAACTCCTTCATCCTGCGATGAGCGCGTTAAGAGGCAAACGTTGTCCTCAGTTCCTGGCGAGCGCCCTTGGGTTAGAGGACGCAGAGACCTAGCTATGAATATCCATAGGAGTGGCGCAAGCCGCGGAGCAGTATGCATCCGGTGGATTCCACGGGATCTCACGCAAACGTTCGGGTACAAATGTCCGTTGAGGAAAGAAGAACCCACAGATCCAATAAATGCAACTAACTGAAAAATTCAGTGACAAATCAAGTGCCCACAATACTGGTCGCTTGAAGGGCAAGATAGTCGAGGGCCGGCAGTTACTCAGGTATCGCTCAACTGCTAGCGACGTCGCTCGAAGCCTCCATTTTTCGGGCTGGTGTTGCAGAAGCAATTCTTCGGCAATCATGAAGCAAAATCGCGGACTTTTCCTCGCAGACTCTAGCTTCTACGCATTAAATTCACCCATTTACCCCAGTGCGTGAAACATTCGCGCCAATTCGAATAAACCGGTAAAATCCTTATGCGACAAGACTTTGCGCCCGAAAAACTCATCACCGTGAGGAATGTTTCACGCAAAGATCCGTTTTCGGACCCCAAAGATGAAGTATCGGAGAAGCACATCTTCCGATCGACGCCAAAATAATCCGATTCGTATCTTTCACTACGTATTCTGTAGTTAATTTGGTGCGCAATCAAAAAAGCTGCGGCGCTATACACAACGCTGCGGATTTCATCAAATCCCCGCTAAACCCTTACCCAGCAAGCATCCGAGCCTTTACCGCATCACTTGCGAGCGCAAAATTCCCGGCGCCCAAATGGTGAATGGTATGCAGGTCGCGATTGCTGTCGTCAAACACCCAATGGCCGCCGGAAAAAATGCGCGGATCCGCTGCTGCCGACACTACCTCGCAAAAGCACGTGTCATACGCATCCTCGGTGTGTTTCTCAGGAATCAGCTTGCATTCCATCCAGGCTGCGATCCCTGTCTCAAGCACGGGCACACCCAGTACTGGACCTTTCACCGAGTCGATACCAAATTGCGTAAATTTGTCGGCGTCTCGTCCACTGACACTGCCGACAGCAAAAGCGAGATCCATCGCCGCTGCCCCCGGCACGCTGATGCCAAAAGTGCCGCTCGCGTGAATCAACTCTCGCGTGAAGGTTTTCTTGTCGATCACCACAGCAATGCGCGGCGGCGTGAATTCAACCGGCATCGACCAGGCGGCGGCCATCACGTTGTGACGCGTGCCGTCTGAACTCGTGACCAGGATGGTCGGGCCGTGATTGATGAGGCGGCTCGCATGTTCGAGCGCAACGGGTTTGAAGCGGGAGAGGGTGTCCATTGTGTTGTTTGTCCTTCGTGTCAGGGTGCGAGGGACTGTACAACAGTTGGAAAAACGGTGTGGAGCTGCCCGCGCGCGGCACGCTCGTGGATGGGCGCTACGTGAATTACCCGGCGGCGACCGGCGAGGCCGACGCCCGATGCGCCCGTTCGAGTTCAATCACATAAGCACTCGATTGCATTTCGGCGAGCCTGCTCGTGGTGCGCGACACATCATGCGCGCCATCGAGTCCTTCGAGCGCCGCGCGCACCGGCCGGTCCGAGGCGATGAACAGCGCGTGCTTGCGGTCATAAAGAATATCGATCAGCCAGACGAAGCGCTGCAGCACATCATTGCGCTGGAGCATCGCGGTCTCCAGCCGGTCGAGAATCACGCCGCGCCAACGCTCGGCGAGCGCGAGATAGTCCAGATGCGAGCGAGGCGTGCCGTACAGCGCGTCGAAATCGACCCACACCAGTTGCTTGCCCGCAGCCGTGACCGGAAGCAATCGCCCGGCCACTTCGACATCGGCGGGATGAATGGCCGCCTGCGCTTCGTAGTCGGCGAAGATCGTCCACAACGCTTCGCGCGTGTCGTCGAGCGGCGAGAAGTAGCGAAGTTGTGTCGACTCGACACGGTTTTCGCGGTAGTCGCGCGGACCGTCGAACGTGACGACATCGAAATGGTGCTCGATGCGGGCGATGGTCGGCTCGAAGCGCTCGTGAAACTCGGGATCGGGCAGCAGGTTGCGCGGCGCGTAGTTCGAGGTGAGCACGATGCGCGTGCCGCACGCTAGCGCCGCTTCCAGAAAACGGCCGATCAGAAACGCATCGGCGATGTCGTGCACATGAAATTCGTCGAAGTAGAGCAGATCGACACCATCAAGCCATGCGCGCGACACATCGCCGAGCCGGTCGTCGCTGCGCGGCGCCTGCACGACCAGCCGATTGATGTCGCGAATGAACTGATGGAAATGGATGCGCCTTTTCGCGCAGGTCGCGAGCGCGTAGATCGTGTCGACGATCAGGCTCTTGCCGCGTCCCGGCAGGCCATGACAATACACGCCGCGATGTTCGCGACCCGCCGCGTCCGCGCGCTCACCGTGGAGCAGGGCGCAGAGCGCGTCGATCGCCCGTTGCTGGCTTTCGTCCGCGACGATCTCCTTTTCGGCGAGTGCGTGGGCGATTGCGGACGGCTCGATCATGTGCAGGCTTTGAAAACAGCGGTGTGGAGGCAATGCGCGTGCTCCACGCGCGGAGGCGCCAGTTTACCAGCGCGATTGCGCAATCTGTCGCCAGGCTCGCCGCCGCGCGCGCCTTACAGGCGCTCGATCAGTCGCCGGTCGCCGTGCTCGCAGTAGTCATGGCATGCAGTGCGCGCGGCGTTGGCGGCGCCGTGCACGAAGAGCGGCGCGTCCGCGCGCCGCGACATCGACACCACGATTGACGGGGGCGAGGGTTGCAAGGGCAGTTCGACTACTTCGCCGCGCGCAATGAGATCGTCGACGAAGAGGCGCGGAATCGCGGCTACGCCAAATCCGTCGCGCACAAGTTGCACGATCACCGAAATCGATGGCGAGCCGGTAATACGTGTCTCGGAGAGCGGCACGCCGTTCGCGAGTGCGAGCTTGCCGACGATGTCTTCCAGTGCCCGATGCGGCGCGGTTCCGCGCCCGAAGGTGAGAATCGGCTGGCGCAGCACGCGCTTTGCAAGCCCGCTGCGCGATAGCGGCAGCAGCCCCGCGCGCGCGATCCAGTGCACAGGGTAATTCGCCAGTGCGTCACATACTACGGATTCCTCATCACTTCCTTCTACGCGCACGATCAGATCGAGTTCGCCGGCCATCAGGCGTCGTTGCAGTACGACGCTCACGTCCACCGCAAGCTCGACTTCGAGTTGCGGATAGTCGTTTGCGAGACGGCGCATATAGTCTGCCAGCCAGCTATGCACGACGGTTTCGATCACGCCGAGCCGCAGTTTGCCGCGCATCGTGCCTTCATTGGACGCGGCGGCCTGCAACTGGCGGGTCGCCTCGACGACGGCTTTCGCGTAACCGAGCAGGTATTCACCATTCGGCGTGAGCCGGAATTCGCGGCTCTCGCGATCGACCAGCACGGTCTGCAGTTCTTCTTCGAGCGTTTTCAGGCGCTGCGAGATGGCAGCGGGCGTGGCGTGCAACGCGCTCGCGGTCGTGCGAAAACTGCGCAGCTTGGCGAGCGTGACGAAGGTCTCCAGAAAGCGGGTGTTCATGGCGTGAGGCGCGCGACAAGAGGAAGAAAGCGCTTCAAAAAAAGGCAACGTGACCCGGGAAAACCCGTGGTTTCGTTAAGAAATTCTATCCGCCGATGGCTAGAAAAACTAGTTGGCGTCAAATTTTCTTCTTTTTTAAGCTATGTCTCAGGGCAAACGATCCGTTGTGCATCACTTGCGGCGATCACGCCAACCCTTCCGTCATCGATAAAAAGCAGGCTCAACATGACCCCGTATGAATTCCGCCAGGCCGTGCGTCACGGCGATTTCCGTGGATCGACAGCCGGCCACTGCGGCGACTACGCGCAGGCCAATCTGGCGATCCTGCCCGCCGCGTTCGCGCACGATTTTCTGCGCTTCTGTCATGCGAATCCCAAGGCGTGTCCGCTGCTGGGCGTGGGCGAACCGGGCGATTTCCGCCTACCCGTGCTCGGCCGTGACATCGACATTCGCACCGACGTGCCCGCCTATAACATCTATCGTGACGGTGTCCTAAGCGAATGCGTCGAATCGATCGAAGCCTTGTGGCAAGACGATTTCGTGGTGTTCGCGATCGGTTGCTCGTTTTCGTTCGAACAGATGCTTGCGAAGGAAGGCATCGGGCTGCGCCACGTGGAAGAGGGCCGTAACGTGCCGATGTATCGCACCCGGATCGCGAACCGCCGCGCCGGAGTGTTCGGTGGCGAACTGGTCGTATCGATGCGCCCGCTGTGCGGCGCCGATGCGATTCGCGCCGTGCAGATCACGAGCCGCTTTCCTGGCGTACACGGGGCGCCCGTGCATATCGGCGCCGCGGCGGAGTTGGGCATCGCCGATCTTGCGCGGCCCGAGTTCGGCGACGCGGTGACCATCCATCCAGGTGAGTTGCCCGTCTACTGGGCGTGCGGCGTGACGCCCCAGACGGCGCTGATGGCCGCGAAGTTGCCGCTTGCGATTGCCCACGCGCCCGGCCACATGCTGATGACCGACATCACCAATGCGTCGCTAGCCGTGTTCTAGGCCAGCCGGCGCCGGAATTTCCCCACGCGTCTATCAACAGGAGCGACAGATGGACAGCAAGACATTCGCAGCGAGCGCGGGCGAGACCGCCGAGACCGACAGCGGTACGCAGCTTTCCTGGTATGCCGAAGCAGGTCCACGCGCGCGCCGCGCGTTCTGGAGCTGCAAGGTCGGCTACATGCTCGACGGCATGGACACACAGATGCTGTCTTTCGTGATTCCCACGCTGGTCGCGACCTGGGGCATTTCGCTTGGCGACGCAGGCTTTATTGGCACCTTGACGCTGTTATCGTCGGCGCTCGGCGGCTGGATAGCGGGCATTCTTTCGGATCGCATTGGCCGCGTGCGCACGCTGCAACTCACTGTGCTCTGGTTCGCGCTTTTCACCGGCCTGTGCGGTCTCGTGCAGAACTACCACCAGTTGCTCGCTGCACGCGCGCTGATGGGCTTCGGCTTTGGCGGCGAATGGACGGCGGGCGCCGTGCTGATTGGCGAAGTGATCCGCGCGCGCGACCGCGGCAAGGCGGTAGGCCTCGTGCAGTCGGGCTGGGCGATAGGCTGGGGCATCGCCGCGCTGCTGTACGCCGTACTGTTTTCGGTGATGGCGCCGGAAATTGCGTGGCGCGTGTTGTTTCTGATCGGCCTCGTGCCCGCGCTACTGGTTCTGGCGATTCGCCGATATGTAAAGGAACCCGAAGTATTTGAGCAATCGAAGGCTGCGCAGCAAGAGTCGAACGACGTGCCGCGCTTCACCGAAATCTTCGCGCCGAAGCTGCTTTCGACGACCCTGCGCGCGGCGTTGCTGACGACGGGCGCGCAGGGCGGCTACTACGCGATCACGACCTGGCTGCCGACTTTTCTCAAAACCGAGCGTCATCTCACGGTAATGGGCACCGGCGGTTATCTGGCGATGATCATTGTGGGCTCCTACATCGGCTATCTGTCGAGCGCGTGGCTGACCGACCGCCTTGGCCGCAAGCCCAATTTCATTCTGTTCGCGGTCGGATCGATGGCGATTGCCTTTGCCTATACGTCGCTGCCGCTCACGAATGCTTCGATGCTGTGGCTTGGTTTTCCGCTCGGCTTCTTTGCGTCCGGCATCTTTTCGGGCATGGGCGCGTTTCTCACCGAGCTCTTTCCGACCCGCGTACGCGGATCGGGACAGGGATTCTGCTACAACGTGGGCCGCGCGATCGGGGCGCTGTTTCCCGTGTTGATCGGTGCGTTGTCAAAACAGTTTGGTCTTGGCACGAGCATCGGCATGTTCGCCGTCGCCGCCTACGGCGTGCTGATCATCGCGGCGCTCACGCTGCCCGAAACGCGCGGCCGCGAACTCGAGTCAGCCTGATTTTCAAGGCTCGTTTCGCACGAGCCCTATATCGGTCAATATTATTTCGTCATCCTTATAGAAAGTGAGTCATGAATCGCGATCAAACCCCTGACACATGCATGCCTTCCCGCTGGCAATTCTGGATCGACCGCGGAGGCACCTTCACCGATATTGTCGCGCGCCGCCCGGATGGTTCGCTCACCACGCACAAACTGCTCTCCGAAAACCCCGAGCAGTATCGCGACGCCGCCGTGGCCGGCATCCGTCATCTGCTGGGACTGGCCGCCGATGAGCCGATCACGCCGCGTGACGTCGAGATGGTCAAGATGGGTACGACCGTCGCTACGAATGCACTGCTGGAGCGTAAGGGCGAAGCCGTGGCGCTCGTGACGACGCGAGGTTTCCGTGACGTCCTGCGCATCGCCTATCAGAACAGGCCGCGCCTGTTCGATCTCGACATCGCGATGCCGGAAGCGCTTTACGAACGCGTCGTCGAGATCGACGAACGGGTGAGTGCGCAGGGTGACATTGTCGAAACGCTCGACCTGGATCGCGCCGGGAAGTCGCTGCGCGAGGTCTACGAAGCGGGTATCCGTGCGCTCGCGATCGTGTTGATTCACGGTTATCGTCATACCGCGCACGAAAGCGCACTCGCGACGCTGGCACGGGGCATTGGCTTCACGCAAGTGTCGGTGTCGCACGAAGTTTCACCGCTCATGAAAATGGTCTCGCGCGGCGACACGACGGTGGTTGACGCCTACCTTTCGCCGATTCTGCGCCGCTATGTCGATCAGGTCGCGAGCGAAATGCCGGGCGTCAATCTGCAATTCATGCAGAGCAGCGGCGGACTCACGCGCGCCGACCGTTTCCAGGGCAAGGATGCGATTCTCTCCGGGCCGGCCGGCGGCATCGTCGGCATGGTGCGTGCCGCACAGGCGGCGGGCTTCGAGCGGGTAATCGGCTTCGACATGGGCGGCACTTCGACCGACGTATCGCATTTCAATGGCGAATTCGAGCGCGTGTTCGAAACCCAGGTGGCAGGCGTGCGTATGCGCGCGCCGATGATGAGCATTCACACCGTCGCGGCGGGCGGCGGTTCGGTGTTGGGCTTCGACGGCGCACGTCTGCGCGTCGGTCCCGATTCGGCGGGTGCGAATCCGGGCCCGTGCGCGTATCGCAGAGGCGGCCCGCTGACCGTGACCGACTGCAACGTCATGCTCGGCAAGATTCAGTCCGACTGGTTCCCGCGCGTGTTCGGACCGCATGCGAACGAAGCGCTCGACCGCGCGGCGGTGGTCGAGCGCTTCAATGCGCTGGCCGATACGATTTTCGCGGCGACCGGCCGGCGCCGCTCGCCGGAAGACATCGCCGAAGGCTATCTGGAGATCGCCATCGGCAGCATGGCGAATGCCATCAAGAAAATTTCGGTGCAGCGAGGCCACGATGTTTCGCAGTACGTACTCACGACCTTCGGCGGCGCGGGCGGTCAGCATGCGTGTGGCGTGGCGGACGCCCTGGGCATGAGCCGTGTGTTCGCGCATCCGTTCGCGGGCGTGCTCTCGGCCTTCGGCATGGGACTCGCCGATCAGACCGCGATGCGCGAGCGCGCGCTCGAAGTCGTGCTGGAAGACGCGTCGCTCGCCGGCGTCGAAGCCGCGCTCGATGCTCTCGCGCAGGAAGCCGTCGGCGCGCTGCGTGAACAGGGCGTTGACGCCGCGCGCATCACCGCTGTGCGACGCGTGCATCTGCGTTATCAGGGCACGGATTCGGCGCTTGCGGTGAACGCAGGTAGCGTGGCCGCGATGCGTGCGGCGTTCGACGCCGCCTACCGTCAACGCTACGCGTTCCTGATGCCCGATACGCCGCTCGTCGTCGAGCTGGCGTCGGTCGAGGCGATCGGCGTGGCCGATGCGCAGGCCGTGACGGCCACGCTTGCATCGCGCGAAGCCCACGCGGTACCGATCGCGCAAGCCAGCGTGCGTTTCTATTCGGGCGGCTGCTGGCACGACGCCGCGCTTTATCAGCGCGACACACTCATGGCCGGCGATGTGCTCGACGGCCCCGCGATCATCGCGGAAAAGAATGGCACCACCGTGGTCGAACCCGGCTGGCAGGCCACGCTAACTGAACAGGGCAACGTGGTCATGACGCGCGTGGCGCCGCTGCCCACGCGTCGCTCGATCGGCACCGAGGCCGATCCGGTGCGCCTCGAAATCTTCAATAACCTCTTCATGTCGATCGCCGAGCAGATGGGTTTGCGCCTGCAAAACACGGCCTGTTCGGTGAACATCAAGGAGCGTCTCGACTTTTCGTGCGCGATTTTCGACGCGCTCGGCAACCTCATCGCGAACGCCCCGCACATGCCCGTGCATCTGGGATCGATGGGCGAGAGCATCAAGACCGTGATCGAACGCAATCGCGGCACGATGCGCGACGGCGACGTGTTCATGCTCAACGATCCGTATCACGGCGGCACGCACTTGCCGGACGTGACGGTCATCACGCCTGTCTTCGCGGAAGGCCGCGAAGAGCCCTTGTTTTATGTGGGTTCGCGCGGCCATCACGCGGATATCGGCGGGATCACGCCAGGTTCGATGCCCGCGGCTTCGACGCATATCGAAGAAGAAGGTGTACTCATCGACAACTGGCAATTGCTGTCGTCGGGCGTGCTTCGCGAACGCGAAACGCGCGCGCTGCTGGCATCGGGCCGCTATCCCGCGCGCAACATCGATCAGAACATGGCCGATCTGCGCGCCCAGGTCGCCGCGAACCAGAAGGGCGTGGACGAGTTGCGCCGCATGGTTGCGCTATTCGGCCGCGACGTGGTGCTTGCGTTCATGCAGCACGTGCAGGACAACGCGGAAGAAGCGGTGCGCCGCGTGATCGACGCGCTCAAGGACGGCGCGTATCGCTACGAACTGGACAACGGCGCGGTGATCGAAGTGGCGATTCGCGTCGATGCCGGGACGCGCAGCGCGGCAATCGATTTCAGCGGCACGTCGGCGCAGTTGCCGAACAATTTCAACGCGCCGAAGGCCGTGTGTATGGCTGCGGTGCTCTATGTATTCCGCACGCTGGTGGGCGACGATATTCCGCTTAACGCAGGCTGTCTGAAGCCGCTGAGCGTGACGGTGCCCGAGCGATCGATGCTCAATCCCGTGTATCCGGCGGCGGTGGTGTCGGGCAATGTGGAGACGTCGTCGGCGATCACGAACGCACTGTATGGCGCACTCGGCATCGTGGCGTCGAGCCAGGGAACGATGAACAATTTCACTTTCGGCGATGCACGATATCAGTACTACGAAACGATTGCGGGAGGCAGCGGGGCGGGCGAGGGATTCAGCGGCGTGGACGCAGTGCAGACGCATATGACGAACTCGCGCCTGACCGATCCCGAAGTGCTCGAATGGCGCTATCCCGTGCGGCTGGAATCGCATCTGATCCGCGCGGAATCCGGCGGTGCTGGACGCTGGCGCGGCGGTAACGGCGCGGTTAGGCGCATCCGTTTCCTGGCGCCGATGACGGCATCGATTCTCTCGAACAACCGCATTCACGCGCCGTTTGGCGCGGCGGGCGGCAAGGCGGGGAGCGCGGGCAGCAACCGTGTCGAACGCGCGTGCGGCGAGGTCGTCGCGCTCGGTCATATCGCGAGCGTGGAGATGGCCGAAGGCGACGTGTTCGTGGTCGAAACGCCTGGCGGCGGCGGTTACGGGCGCATCGATGCCTGAGGCCAGGCGGCTAGTTCACGCCGGTGGCATAACGCCGGCAGTGTTCCAGATAACCGGCCTCGTGACTGCTGGCTAGCTGCACCACGCTACTCCAGAGCCAAAGCGGCGCATCGATCGTTTTGGAGCGATTGCGCCGCAATTCCGCAAGCCAGCCGCGCTGCGTCGGCAGATCCATCTGTCGCGCGTGCGCCTTGCCCACCACGGCGGCGAGATAGAAAGCGACCTTGCGCGCGTCGTCCTTGTCGAGTTCGTCGATTTCCAGCTTGAGATCCTGCGGCAGCAACTCGCGTATCACGACCGCGCGATCGAGCAGGCGCGCCGCACGCATGCGCTCGCCCAGAAACGGCGAAAGATGGCGGGCGCCTTCCACGACGCGTTCGGCGTTGTCGCGCGGCATCGATGCGTCTTCGTAACGCGGCGCGGCGGCCTTCACGCCTTCCTTGATGTCCATGAGGCAGAGGTCGTCGCCTTCGACCACGCCGCCGTCCACGTCGAGCAGCACCGCATAACGCAAACGCCCGAGCGAACTGCAGCCCTTCACCCAATACGCGGCGTCGAGCACTTCCACTTCGCCTGCGTCGTTGCGCCCGCGCAGACCCGTGGGCAGGCTCGCGATCGCCTCGTCGGCGAAGAGCGACGTGATGGCCTTGCTCTCCGCGCGCGTGAGTGGCCAGAAGCGCTTGCCAAGCGGAATCGTCGGCTTGAGATCTTCGATACGCTCTTCGGCGAGATGCCGCCACGATCGGCGCACCGCGAGCTTCATCGCCAGATGAACCGGTTCGGGGCGCTCGGGCAATGCGGGCTTCTTGCGCTTCGTCTCGAATGCCGATTCATAACCCGCCGCAAGCGCCTCGATCATGTGCACGATGGTCAGCCCCGAGAGCGACGAGCCACGCGCGGCAGTCGCGAGCGAAAGCCCGAGCCGGATGAGGTCGTGTGCGGGATTGCCGATCACGGTCTGATCGAGATCGCGGATATGGACTTCGACCTTGCCGTCCTGATTCGCGATCGGGCCGAGATTGCCCGTATGGCAGTCGCCGCAAATCCAGACGGCGGGGCCGCGCGGCAGCGAGCCGCCATTCGCCTCGACGATCCATTCGTAGAACCGCTCGGTATTGCCGCGCACATAGGCGTGCGGCGAGCGCGCCATTTTCAGGCGGCGCTGCTCGGTGAGGATTGCCTGGCGTTCCGCGGGCCTGGGCAGCTTTTTCGCGCGCTTTGAATCAAGCTTCTTGTCCAGCTTTGCATCCTTGTTCGCATCCCTGGGATCGAGGATAAGCTCGGACTCTTTCTTGCCTCGCTTGCCGCTTTTTGCCGCCTCGTTACTTTTCGCTTTGCTGACTGACTGGCTCATCATCGGCGCCCCTTTCGCATTTGCGCACGGATATTTGTGGAGTGCGATTCCATTGTGCGCGTTTGCGTGTGCAAGCGGCGTGCCTCGGCTTTTATTACGCTTTGAAAGTATTGAGGCCATCAAGCAGGGCATAAAAACGCTCTCGGCCACGCGTCATAAAACTTAAAAGCGTTTTCGCTATGCTCCATCGCTGCCTTACCGTAGCTTTACGTGCGGTAAGGCGACGCTCGGGCCGCCTCCTCGAGCCGTTGTTGGCCTCTATCTGGATGGAGACTTCGATGACGGTCGATTTCGTGCCGGCGCGCCTGCGTATCCGCAGCGCGCCGCGCAAACGTTTGAGCTTGCCCGGCGTATTGCTCGTCGGCGTGATGGTCGCAGTGGTTGCGTGTGCGAACAGCGCATGCGGCGATCGCGCCGACGATGCACGCGCGGCGCTCACCACGAGCGCCGCGCGCGAGCTTGCGCAAGCGCAGCCCATGCCTGAACCCGCCTTCCAGGCTCCATCGAATTCTCCAGACAGCGCGAATAGCGCGAACGGGAGCGACGCGATCACCGCGCTCGCGATTCGCTCGCCTGCTCATGCGAGCGCCGCCCCCGGCGGCGCAAGCGACGCGGACACAGCAGCAAATAACGCAACACGCGACGCGCCGCTTGCCCCGCCCGAGATTCACACCGCCGATTGACAACGACTGCACCCGGCCGCGCGACCTCGCGCCGCCTGCCGTCGTTCGTGACGGCGCGGCGTCGCGCGTGCTTTCTCAACCTGAAGATGGAAACCACAACATGACTTCGAGAAGCCGCCGTGACTTTCTCCGCACCGCCGCGATGAGCGCCGGTTCGGCCACCGCCCTGACGATGCTGCCGCAAGGCATCCGCAACGCGCTCGCGATTCCTGCGAACAACCGCACGGGCAGCATCCGCGACGTCGAGCACATCGTCATCCTGATGCAGGAGAACCGCTCGTTCGACCATTACTTCGGCACGCTGCGCGGCGTGCGGGGTTTTGGCGACACGCGCGCAATCGCGCTGCCCAACGGCAAACCGGTGTGGAACCAGCCGCTCGCGGCGGGTATCGGTGAAGTGTTGCCGTTTCACCCGACGGCCGCCAACCTGGGCCTGCAATTCATCCAGGATCTGCCGCACGACTGGCCGACCACGCACGCCGCCTGGAACGGCGGCCGCTACGACCAGTGGGTGCCCGCCAAGGGCACGACGACGATGGCGTATCTCACGCGCGACGACATCCCGTTCCACTATCAGCTCGCCGACGCCTTCACGATCTGCGACGCCTATCATTGCTCGACGCTGACCTCCACGGACCCGAACCGCTATTACATGTGGACGGGCTGGGTCGGCAACGACGGCAGCGGTGGCGGCCCGGTGGTCGATAACGCGGAAGCCGGCTACGGTTGGTCCACCTATCCCGAAGTGCTGCAGAACGCGGGCATCTCGTGGAAGATCTACCAGGACATCGGCGAAGGGCTGACCGCGAAGGGCTCGTGGGGCTGGACGGGCGACAACCCGTACATCGGCAATTACGGCGACAACTCGCTGCTCTACTTCACGCAGTATCAGAACGCGCAGCCGGGCAACCCGCTCTACGACCGCGCACGCACGGGCACCCATGTGCTCGCGGGCGGCGGCTATTTCGACGTGCTCAAGCAGGATGTGGCGAACAACTCGCTGCCGCAGGTCTCGTGGATCGTCGCGCCGGAGGCCTACTCGGAGCATCCGAACTGGCCCGCGAACTACGGCGCGTGGTACGTCGATCAGGTATTGCAGATCCTCACGTCGAACCCGGATCTGTGGAGCAAGACCGTGCTGCTCGTGAACTACGACGAGAACGATGGCTTCTTCGATCACCTCGCGCCGCCGTTCCCGCCCGCATCGAGCGCGAACGGCCTGTCGACGGTCGATATTGCCAACGAAATCTTTCCCGGCAGCAGCAAGTACGCATCGGGCCCGTATGGTCTCGGGCCGCGCGTGCCGATGCTGGTGGTCTCGCCGTGGTCGCGTGGCGGCTGGGTGTGTTCGGAGACCTTCGATCACACGTCGGTGATCCGCTTCATCGAGAAGCGCTTCGGCTCGCATCACGATCTCGCCGAACCCAATATCACGCCGTGGCGTCGCGCGGTGTGCGGCGACCTGACCTCGGCGTTCAACTTCACCACGCCCAACGCCGCGCTGCCGACGCTGCCATCGACGACCGGCTACGCGCCACCGGACAATAATCGACATCCCGACTACGTGCCGGTGCCGCCGCTGGTCGGCAGCGTGCCGAAGCAGGAGAGCGGCGTGCGTCTTGCGCGTGCCCTGCCTTATGAGCTATTCGTGCGTTTCAACGCGAACGCATCGACGGGCAAGGCTCGCGCGCATTTCATCAATACGGGCCGCGCGGGCGCGGTGTTCCTCGTCTACGCGGCGCTCAGCGCCGATGCGCCGCTCACTTACACGGTCGAAGCGGGCAAGCGTCTCGAAGATCAACTGCCGATCGGCGCGACGGGCGCCTACGACTTCACCGTGCATGGGCCGAACGGTTTCCTGCGCCGCTTTGCAGGCAAGCAGACGCAGACGGGTTGGTTCGGCAACGGCAATACGGCGCGCCCCGAAGTGACCGAAGGCTACGACGTGGCAAACGGCAATCTGCAACTGCGTCTGGAGAACACGGGCGCCGCGCGGTGCCAGTTCACCATCGTCAACGCCTACGATCCGGGCACGAAGATCCAGCGCACCGCGCGCGGCGGCGACACCGAACAGCTCTATCTCGACCTGCGCAACGCCTACGGCTGGTACGACCTGACGATTACGGTCGATAGCGATTCGAGCTTCGTGCGCCGCATTGCGGGTCACGTCGAAACGGGGCATCCGAGCTATAGCGATCCGGCGCTGGGCGGCTGATCGGCTGATGCGCTTGACTGGATAGACCACGGCTGCGCCGCGAGGCGCACCGCGGTTTTTTTGCGGGCGCCACGTCACTCATCGGCGCCGCGTGGCGATGCACGATGCCGATGTTGCGATGAAGCGGGTTATATAGATTTTATTTCTCGCCCATGCGGCCTACCATGACGCGATCCGTTTCCCCGCATGATCGCGCCATAGAGAAGATAAAAAGGAGCAAGCCATGAGTCTTTCGCCGTTTCACCTGGCGATTCCCGTCTACGATCTGCCCGCCGCGCGCGACTTCTATGGCCGCGTGTTCGGTCTGGAGGAAGGCCGTTCGAGCACGCATTGGGTCGATTTCGACTTTTTCGGCCATCAGCTAGTGATCCACGAGCATCCGAAAACCGCCTCGCAGGAAGCGGCGCACACCAACGCGGTGGACGGTCATGACGTGCCGGTACCGCACTTCGGCGTGGTGCTCGAATGGGATCGTTGGGAGGCGCTGGCGCAGCGGCTGCGCGAGTTCGGCACGCAGTTCGTGATCGAACCGTATATCCGCTTTCAGGGGCAGGTGGGCGAGCAGGCCACGATGTTCCTGTTCGATCCGTGCGGTAATGCGCTGGAATTCAAGGCGTTCAAGGATATCGGGCAATTGTTTGCCAAATGAACGCCTGAAGCGAGGAACGGCGCGCGCCGGAAGATCGCGCGCGCCAGGCCGGTGCAATCAGCCCGCGTCAGCCTTCGTAGATGAAGTTGCGCACGTGCGTGTTGAAAAGATCGGCATGTGTGGCGTTCATGCCATGCGTCGCGCCCTTCATCGTCACGCGCTGCGCAAAGTCGATCCACTCTTCGAGCGCCTCGACATTGTTGCGGAACATCAGCGGGCTGCGCTGGCCGTCGATCAGCAGCGTGCGGCACTTGATGTCGGCAGCCGGGCGGCGCGTGTAGGCGGGCAGCGGGTCGTCGAGTTGCTTGGGCAGCGTCGTCGCGTTGGCGATCGCCATTGCGCGGAACGCGTGCGTGCTCTTGCGCCATGCGCCGGGTATGCTCACCGAATCCACAAACAGTTCCAGACCATCTTCGAGCCGACCATTGCCGATCAGATCGGCCGCGCGCGTGCGCAGTGCGTTGGTGGCCGGCGGCAGGACGTCGTCGTCGTCTTCGAGGCGGCGCAGCGGACCGCCCGGATCGGCGAGCACGAGCGTGCGCACGAGACGCGGATAGCGGCGCGCAAGGTGGTAGGCGATGCTGCCGCCGCGCGAGTGACCCACGACATGCACGGATTCCAGACCCAGCGCGCCGATGAAATCGGCCAGCTCGTGCAGATGGCTTTCCCAGCCGAACTCGCCCTGGATGCAGGCGTCGGCGGCCGGCCAGTAATGGCTCAGACTCGGCGCGATGCAGCGGAAATCGTCCTCAAGGCCGTCGAGCTGCGGCACCCAGTAGCGGTAATCGCACAGCGAGCCGTGGACGAAGAGCAGCGGCTCGCCGGTCCCCCGTTCGAGGTACGGCAGAACGACGCCTGAATCGAGCGTCGCGAACGACAGGTCGGGCGGGGCAAGCAGGGACGGATCGATGCGTTGGTTCACTTGGAGATCACTCCATTCGCGGAGATGACACTTTGCCGCATCGGAACGCTTATGGGAAACGCATTAAATTGAAGCTGGCTATCAGTTTTTCTGATTGGCAAATGGGTGAAACCCTAGGTTTCATGGGTGAAACACGGGGCGGAACCTGGGTCACAGCGTCAGCCGATAGCGAACGAAGCCGTCGGCGGCGGTGAATTCGTCGTAGAGCTTGCGCGCCGGGTTGTCGTCGCGCGTGTGCCAGTAGAGCCGCGACCAGCCGCGCTGACGCCCGAGTGCGACCAGATCCGCGATCAGCGCGCGGCCGACGCCCTGGCCGCGCGCGCCGGGATCGACGAACAGATCTTCCAGATAGCAGATGGGCGCATCGACCCACGTGCCCTCATGCAGAACGCTCAGGCTGAAGCCCAGCACGCGGCCTTCGATCTCGGCGATGCGGCCGAACAGGTTTGAGCCGGGATCGAGCAGGCGCTGCCATGTGCGTTCGCTGATCGGCGGTGCGACTTCGGCTTCATAGAACGCGTTGTAGCCCGCCCAGAGCCGGAACCAGTCGGCGCGGTCAGCCGGGGCGATGTCGCGGATGATGACCTGCTCGGGCACCCTTCCAGGCAACTTCTTGGGCAACGTCTCAGGCATCGCGCAGGCTTGCGAGCGAGGCGCGCCGGTTGCCTTGTGCATCGAAGTTGGCGGGCGCGAGCCAGCTTTCGAACGCGCGCTTCACCTGCGGCCAGTCCTGGTCGATGATCGCGTACCAGGCGGTGTCGCGGCTGCGCCCCTTGTAGACGACGGCCTGGCGGAAGATGCCCTCGAACTGGAAGCCCAGGCGCTGCGCGGTCTTGCGCGACGGCGCGTTGAGGCTGTCGCACTTCCACTCGTAGCGGCGATAGCCGAGTTCGTCGAAGGCGTAGCGCATCAGCAGGTATTGAGCCTCGGTGGAGAGGGCCGTGCGCTTGAGCCGTGGCGAGAACGTCACGCTGCCGACTTCGATCGCGCCATGCGCCGGGTCGATGCGCATCAGCGCGAAGGTGCCCACGGCCTTGCCGCTCGCGCGGTCGATGATGGCGTAGTGCAGCGGATCTTCCGAGGCCGCGGCTTTCTCCAGGTAAGCGTGGAAGGATTCGAAATCCGTGAACGGACCGGTGAAGAGATAGGTCCAGTCACTGCCGTCGGGCGCGGCGCTATAGGCTTCGAAGAGATCGGCGGCATGCCGCTCGACATCGACGGGCTCGATGCGGCAACGCTCGCCTTCGAGCGTCACGCGCGCGGGGCGCTCGCGCGGCGTCCAACCTTCCAGTGCCGCGCCGATAGGTTGCTGATACTCGTTCGTTCTCGCTGCCATGCTTCACAAGCTCCGGTCGTGCAATAGAGGATAGGGATGTCGCGCTGCACTAAGATAACCCGCTTCGTGGCTCCCCGAAAGATCCATGAAGTGCGAGGGCGATGGGGCCACGCGCGGCCTTGCCGGGAAAAATTTCGCGCGATCTGTAACCCGGCGGCGGCCGCAAACGAACTGGCTCGACAGGACACATCGGGAAGGTGTGCCAGTGACACGACTGGAGAACGCGATTGTGAGCTGGACGAACCGGGCAGCGCAATGGCAGCGGGCGGACGAACCCGGCCCGCAGGGCGGCGCCGTGAGCGCTATTGCGGCGCAGGACGGCTTCGGCTACGCTCATCCGGGCGCACCCGGATTCGACGACGACGCTGGCAGGAGCGCCGTTTCCGGCGCGTCATCCCATCGTCGCGATAACTCAGGACGCCCTTTGTATCCAGCGGAAATCCGTCTCAAAGCGCTGTTCATGAGCGGCCTCGAAGGCGACGCCGATGCGTACCGCACTTTTCTGCAGGAGCTCACGCGCCATTTGCGCGCGTATTTGCGGCGGCGCATCCCGCAGTTGCACGACGATGTGGAAGACCTCGTGCAGGAAATCCTGCTCGCGGTGCACAACGCCCGCCACACATGGCGCCCCGATGAACCGCTGACCGCCTGGGTGCACGCGATCGCCCGCTACAAGCTGATGGACTTCTTTCGCTCGCGCTCCCGCCGCGAATCGCTCAACGATCCGCTCGATGATCACACCGACCTGTTCGCGCAAGCCGACGATGAACCGGCACAGGCGCGGCGCGACATCGGCAAGCTGCTCGACCAGTTGCCAGACAAGCAGCGCCTGCCCATCGTGCACGTGAAGCTGGAAGGGCGCTCGGTGGTCGAAGCCGCGAAGCTCACGGGGCTGTCCGAATCGGCCGTGAAAGTGGGCATCCACCGTGGCCTGAAGGCGCTCGCCGCGCGTATCCGGGGGGCGCAATGAAAACCGACGATCTCATCACGCTGCTGTCCACCGGCGTCACGCGTGTGGACCACAAGGCGGTCGTACGCCGCTTCGCGCGCGCGCTGCCGCTCGGGCTCGCGGGTTCGCTCCTGCTGGTCGCCATCGTGTTCGGCGTACGCCATGACCTGATGGACGTCGCGCAGACGCCCATCTTCTGGGCCAAGATTGCCTTCCCGCTGGCCGTGGCGATTGCGGCTGCGCTCACTGTCAGCCGCCTCGGGCGGCCGGGCGTGCGCGGCGGCTATGCATGGGCGCTGGTGGCCGCGCCCTTCGTCGCCGTGTGGCTGGCGGGCTGGGCGACGCTGGGCACCGCTTTGCCGGCCGAGCGGCTGCCGCTCATGCTCGGGCTGTCGTGGCGCACCTGCCCGTTCAATATTCTGCTGCTGTCGGTGCCAACCTTCGTCGCGGTGTTCTGGGCCGCGAAGGGGCTGGCGCCCACACGCCCGCGTCTTGCGGGCGCGGCAGCGGGCCTGTTCGCGAGCGCGCTCGCCACCGTCGCCTACTGCGTCCATTGCCCGGAGATGAGTCCGGCATTCTGGAGCATCTGGTACGCCATTGGCATGCTGATACCCGCGATGATCGGCGCGTGGCTCGGCCCGCGTCTGCTGCGCTGGTAAGGCAGGGCGCTTCGTCTTGCGAGAAGAAGAAATGATGCCGCTAATTAATTAGCTATCCTATTGTGTAGATGGGATGCGATGCCCGTCACGGACAGCGTTTTCCGCTACAAGGCGTTCTGACATATCCGCGTGACATGATTTAACAACCCCTTCGGCCGCTTTGCATAATAATAAGATCATCCCAGTCGAGATAATCCGCAGTCCGAATCAAACTGTAATGCTGATGAACAACATGTCTCTGCATTTGTTCGGGAACAGATGCGCGGACTCGAAAAGCCCGAGGTTGGTCGCGAACTCTGGTGCCCCCCTCACCTATGACTAACCTCATTTGCCAGTCTGGGCGTTTTGTTCGACTGGCTTTTTCTCTGTGGGGCCGCAGGTCACGCCAAAAGATAAAAGAACGGGTCGAACAATGAGACTTGCCCTGCTTTCCGACGATGCCGAATTCGTGGAACTCGCCTCCCGCACGCTGCCTGACGCAGGCTGCGTGTGCCATCGCTTTGCGCTGGGCGGTGAATTGCTGCGCGCGCTGCGCCGCGAAACCTTCGATCTGCTTGTGCTCGATCACGCATTGCCCGACATGACGGGCATCTGCGTGCTCAGTACGGTCCGGGCAATTGTTTCCACGCAGATTCCGGTCCTCTACGTGACGTCGCTGCATGCGGAGCGCGACGAAATTGGCGCGCTGAATGCCGGCGCGGACGCCTGCCTGAACCGTCCGGTGAACGCCGTTGTCCTGCGCGCGCGCGTGGCTTCGGTGCTGCGCCGTGCGTGTGCGGCGCGGCTCGAATACGGCGAAGAAGCCGCTGGCGCGTTCGAGTTCGATCCCGTTGCCTGCAGCGTCTCGCGCAACGGCACCGCGATTCACCTCACCGAGCGGCAATTCAGGCTCGCGCTGCTGTTCTATCAGCACATGGGCACGACGCTTTCGCGCGAGCACATTCTGGATCTGATCTGGCAGGGCGAGACCGACGTTAATATGCGCAGCGTCGACACCCAGATCAGCCGCCTGCGCTCGAAATTGCATCTCGCGCCCGAGAACGGATACCGGCTGACTTCGGTACACGGGCGCGGGTATCGACTCGACCGTACCTTATAGCGTGCTCTGCACGCTTTCGAGCCGATAGCCGTAACCATGCACGGACGTGACCACATAACCATTGCCGGGGTTCAGTTTCAGCTTCGAACGCAGCCAGCAGATATGCGTGTCGACCGTGCGCGACGACACGCCGAAGGACTGATGCCAGACCGATTCGAAGATCTGCGCACGCGATAGCGGCGCATCGAGATGGCGAAACAGAAACCAGGCGAGATCGAATTCGCGCTGGGTCAGTGTGACCGCACTGCCGCGCAGCGTGACGATGCCACGGCTCGTATCGAATTCATAAACGCCGTAGCATTCGGCCCTGACAGGCTGCGGACGGCGCGTGCGGCGCAGCAGCGAGGCGACGCGTGCAATCAGCGCCTCGGGCGAACGCGAGCGGACGATGTAATCGTCGGCGCCCGCGTTGAGCGCCATCGATTCGGAATCCGCGCCGTTAGGCTCACCTACGATCAGCATCGGCACTTCCGCCGCGATGAGCCTGCGCGCTCCGTTCAGCGCCTCGAAGGTCTGACCGTCGCGCTCGGAGCCGCTCACGATGAGCAGATCAAGCGCGCCACGCTGAAGCCGGATGGCGAGTTCCTCGAACGTCTCGATCTCGACGCACACATAGGCGGCACGCGTGAGCACACCGCGCAGGAATTCGCCATGCGGCCCGGTGCACTCATAGAGACCGATGCAATTTTGATAGTTGGCCATAGCGCGAGAGTGAATGGCAAATGACGGAATCAGCGCGTATTGCCTGCAAGGACAATGCTGACTACCTTTAAAAAGGGTGATTGAAAGAATGTCTTTTTATAGTCTTTGAACCACTTCCTTGATCAAATCATCGTGTCGACACATTAACTAGTCGAAATCCGACAAACAATCGGCGAAGTGTTAATAAGCGATAGTCGGCGTCAGGGGAGCCGCAAATGAAAAATGCCGCTTCGTCGAAACGAAGCGGCATTCAGCCACGCGAATCCGGTGATGCGCAGACGCTCAAGGCACCCTGGTCGTTCCGGTAACCGTTGCGCCGGCGGCGAAGCTTTCGGCATCGGGTTCCGGTTGAATGTCTTCGAGTGCCGCGCGGCTCGTTTCCACCCGCAGCGCGAGAATGGCCACGCACAACACGGCGAGCACCACGCTGACCATCGCGATCACGCCCGACACGCCAAAGCGCTCGTACAGCAGCAGCGCGAACCAGGGCGTGACGATGGACGAGGCCCGCCCGCAGGTGCCGGCCACGCCCGTGCCGCGCAGGCGCACTTCGGTCGGGAACAGTTCGGGGATATAGCCGAACAGGCCGAGCGTGCAGATCGTGTAGAGCGCGCTCACGAGGCAGAAGCCCACCAGCATGACGGCGGCGGGCTCGCGCAGTGTCACGTAGATCCAGCCGAGCACGACGCTCACCACCGACGCAATCAGGATGCCGCGCGCGCGCCCGACGCGATCCGCGATGGCATAGCCGATCAGACCGCCCACGGGCGAACCCACCGACATCACGAACACGAAGCCGAGCGACTTCACGACCGACAGCCCCTGTGCGACGAAGAAAGTCGGCAGCCAGGCGATGAAACCATAGAGGCCCACGTTCACGCCGATGGCCGTGATCGCGGCCACGAAGGTGCGGCTGCGCATTCCGCGCGCGAACAGCGCGCTAATCGGCACCTTGCCTTTGCGCAGATCGACCGCACGCTGAACGGGCGGCAATTCGCCGACCTGTGCGCTCACTTCGCGCTCGATGGCGGCGAGCGTCGCTTCGGCTTCGTCCAGACGTCCGACGGATTCGAGCCAGCGCGGCGACTCGGGCATGCGATGGCGCAGGAACCACACCACCAGCGCGCCCACGCCCGCCACGGCGAACATATAGCGCCAGCCCAGATTCGGGATGATCCAGTAGCCCGCCGCGAGCGCCGCGAACAGGCCGCTATTGGTGATGATTGCGAGCAGCGATACCCATTTGCCGCGCGTGGCCGGCGGCACGAATTCCGCGAGCGTGCCTGCCGCGACCACGAGTTCCGCGCCAAGCCCGAGACCCATGATGAAACGCAGTGCGATGAGCCATTCGATAGTCGGCGCAAAGCACGCGGCGATCGACGCGAGGCCAAACACCGCCAGATTGAGCTGATACGAATAACGGCGTCCCAGCCGGTCGCCGAGCCAGCCCGCGATAAACGCGCCCAGCATCATGCCGACGAAGGTGGACGACACGAACATCGCTCCGTGGTGCATGTCGGTGAAGCCTTCCTTGATCATCGAGGCGACCGAGCCGTTGGCGAGATAGATATCGAAGGCGTCGAGAAAGGCGCCGCCCGCGATGAGGCCGAGAATTTTCCAGTGAAAGCGTGAAATGGGTAGCCGGTCGAGGCGACCGGCGGCATTGACCGAGTGCTGCATGACTGTGTCTCCTTTGCGATGCCGCCCGCGCCCGGAAAGGGGGCGCAGGCGCCTTCAACGTTGCGGCCGCGAGATTGTTTTGCTTCTATGCGCGGCTCGGGTACGGCTTTCTTTAACGCTTGATTTACGGCTTGATTTGCAGCACGTCCTGTTTCCTGTTCACACTGCGCCCGCTTCGCGCAACGCGTGAATACGCGCGTCGTCGTAACCGAGTTCCTTGAGGATCGCATCGGTGTGTTGGCCGAGCGCGGGCACCGGGTCCATGCGCGGATCATCGGCTTGCGTCATGCCAGGCGGCAGCAGCGCGGGAATCCCGCCCGCGGGCGTGTCCACTTGCGTCCAGCGCCTGCGTGCGGCGAGTTGTTCGTGCGCCCACACGGCCTGCATGTCGTTGATGTGAGCGTTGGCGATCTTCGCCGTTTCGAGCCGCTCGATCACATCCCGCGCGGTGAGGCTTGCGAACACGTCCTCGATCAGCCTGGCCAGTTCCGTGCGATGCGCCACGCGGCGGCTGTTGGCGCTGAAACGCTCGTCGGCGGCGAGATCGGGCTGGCGCAGCACCGTGTCGCAGAACTGCTTCCATTCGCGCTCGTTCTGCAGGCCGAGCATGACGGATTTGCCGTCGCCGGCCTTGAACGGACCGTAGGGATAGATCGTCGCGTGTGCCGCGCCGTTGCGTTGCGGCGGCGTCTGGCCGTCGAACGCGTAGTAGAGCGGAAAGCTCATCCACTCGACCATGCTTTCGAGCATGGACACGTCGATGCGGCGACCGCGCCCGGTTTTGCCGCGCTCGATCAGCGCCGCCAGGATGCTCGAATAGGCGTACATGCCAGCGGAGATGTCGGCGATCGAGCAGCCGGCCTTGGCCGCTTCGTCGGGTGTGCCCGTGACGCTCAGAAAGCCCGATTCGCTCTGGATCAGCAGGTCGTAGGCTTTCTTGTCGCGATACGGGCCGTCGCTGCCATAGCCCGAAATATCGCAGACGATCAGGCGCGGATAGCGCTCGTGCAATGCCTCGTAATCCAGCCCGAGGCGCTGCGTCGCGCCGGGCGCAAGATTCTGCACGAACACGTCGGCGTCGGCGAGCAGGCTGTGCACGATCTCCCGCGCTTCGGCGCGCTTCACGTCGAGCGTGAGACTTTCCTTCGAGCGGTTGGTCCAGACGAAATGCGAGGCCAGTCCATGCACGCGCTCGTCATAGCCGCGCGCGAAATCGCCCACGCCGGGGCGCTCGATCTTGATGACGCGTGCGCCAAGGTCGGCAAGCTGGCGCGTGCAGAATGGCGCCGCGACGGCATGCTCGAACGTGACGACCTTGATGCCTTCGAGAGGGCGCATGAGTGTCTCCTCGAATCGATCAGAACGAACGCGGCAGGCCGAGCATGTGTTCGGCGACGTACGAGAGAATCAGATTGGTCGAGATCGGCGCGACCTGATAGAGACGTGTCTCGCGGAACTTGCGCTCGACGTCGTATTCGCACGCGAAGCCGAAGCCGCCGTGAAATTGCAGGCAGGCATTCGCGGCTTCCCACGAGGCGTCGGCGGCGAGCAGCTTCGCCATGTTGGCTTGAGCACCGCATGTTTCGTGAGCATCGAAGCGGCGCGCGGCTTCGAAGCGCATCAGATTGGCGGCTTCGACATTGACGAACGCGCGCGCGATCGGAAACTGCACGCCCTGATTCTGGCCGATCGGGCGGCCAAATACCTGGCGGTCCTTGACATATTTCGTGACCCGGTCGATGAACCAGTAGCCGTCGCCGATACATTCGGCGGCGATCAGCGTGCGCTCGGCGTTCAGACCGTCGAGAATGTATTTGAAGCCTTTGCCTTCCTCGCCGATCAGGTTTTCCGCGGGGATTTCGAGGTTGTCGAAGAACAGCTCGTTGGTCTCGTGATTGACCATGTTGAGAATCGGCTGGACGGTGAGACCTTTGCCAATCGCTTCGCGCAGATCGACGAGGAAAATCGACATGCCTTCGCTTTTCTTCGTCACATCCGAAAGCGGCGTGGTGCGCGCAAGCAGGATCATCAGGTCCGAGTGCTGCACGCGCGAAATCCACACCTTCTGGCCGTTGATCACATAGCGGTCGCCTCGGCGCACGGCCGTGGTCTTGATCTTCGTGGTGTCGGTGCCGGTGGTCGGCTCGGTCACGCCCATCGACTGCAAACGCAGCTCGCCACTGGCGATCTTCGGCAGATATTGGCGCTTCTGTTCTTCCGATCCATGGCGCAGCAACGTGCCCATGTTGTACATCTGGCCATGGCAGGCGCCCGAATTGCCGCCGCTGCGGTTGATCTCTTCCATGATCACCGATGCTTCCGTGAGGCCCAGGCCCGAGCCGCCGTATTGCTGCGGAATCAGCGCGGCGAGCCAGCCCGCCTGGGTGAGCGCATCGACGAACGCTTCGGGGTAGCCGCGCGCTTCGTCGATCTTGCGGAAATACTCGTCCGGAAACTGGCTGCACAGATCGCGCACGGCGTCGCGAATGTCCTGGTATTGATGGGTTGTTTCGGTCATTGCTGGTTATCCGTCCAGAGGCTTTAAAGATTCGGTGAATGCGTTCGGGCTGCTTTAAGTGCAGCTTGATGTGCCGCTTGAGTGGCCTCAGGCCAGCACGGCATGCGCCGACATCGTCAGCCAGCCTTCGTGGTCCTGCGCCCAGAGTTCGATTTGCTTGCCGTCGGCGGCGCGGCGCCCGCATATCGCGAAGCTATGGCCGAGGAAGGTCGGCCGCACGGCCTTGAAGCGGTATTCGCGCACCACGGCGTCGGGCGCGACGCGCGCAAGTGAGTCGAGCAGCAACGTGGCGATCAGCGGGCCGTGCACGACGAGGTCGGGATAACCTTCCGCGTTGCGGGCATAGTCGCGGTCGTAGTGAATGCGATGGCCGTTGAAGGTGAGCGCCGAATAGCGGAACAGCAGGACTTCGCTAGGCGTGATTTCGCGGCGCCAGTCGGCGTCGGTGGGGGCTGCCGTGGGCTTGGCCGGTGCCTGGCCAGCCGCGCCGGGGTTCGCTGCCTCGCGATAGACGATGTCCTGTTCCTCGCGGATCGCCGTGACGCCATTGGCCTTGAACTCGTGCTCGACGGTGACGAATGCGAGGCGGCCGCTGCGGCCCTCCTTGTGCTCGATCGAGAGCACGCGCGAGACACGCTCGGCCCGCGCGCCGATCGTCAGCGGTGCGTCGAAGGTGAGGCGCCCGCCTGCAGCCATGCGGCGCGGCAGGCCCAGATCGGGCAAAAAGCCGCCCTTTTGCGGATGCCCGTCGGCGCCAAGATCGGCTTGCTGTGCGGCGCTCCAGAAATAGAGCCAGTGCCAGAGCGGCGGCAGGGCGTCGCCGCTGCGCGGCACGCTGCTGCAATCGAGCGTCGCGGCCAGGGCCGCGGCGGGAGTGGGGGAAATCGTGTCGCTGACCGACTGGACCGGCTCGGTAGAAGATGTTTGCATAGCCGTCTCCTGCGCCTTTTTCAGGCTGGCGCATCGAATAGTTCGAATAGTTCGAATACGAATGAGCCGACTGTATGCGAATGCTCCGGCACGCGGAAATATGGATTGAATGTGCCGGTCATAAGGGTATCCTATGACCCTCGTATCGAGGGCCGCGCCCATGGACGTTCGTCAGCTTCGTTATTTCGTCAACATCGTCGACTACGGCAGCCTCGGCAAGGCCGCCGAAAAACTCTATGTGGCGCAGCCGTCGCTCAGCCAGCAGATCGCGAAGCTGGAGGGCGACCTGGGCGTGCCGCTGCTCGTGCGCAGCCCGCAGGGTGTCAAGCCGACCGCCGCCGGCCAGGCGCTCTATCGCCATGCGCGGCTCGTGCTGCATCAGATGGAGCAACTGCGCCAGGAAGTACGCGAAGGTGTGGGCGCGGAGTCGGGCACGGTGGCTATCGGCCTGCCGACCACGATGGCTTCGGTACTCGCCATGCCAGTGTTCGAGCGCGT
The DNA here is from genome assembly GCF_002917095.1 of Paraburkholderia eburnea. Taxonomy (GTDB): domain Bacteria; phylum Pseudomonadota; class Gammaproteobacteria; order Burkholderiales; family Burkholderiaceae; genus Paraburkholderia; species Paraburkholderia eburnea. The sequence continues at coordinate 21,428 of NZ_PQGA01000024.1, read as the reverse complement.
GCGTGAGCGCTTTCCCGGCATCCGCCTGCAATTCTTCGAGAGCATGAGCGGCTATCTGAACGAGCTGCTCGCAAACGGCCGCCTCGACCTCGCGATTCTGTTTCGCGATACGGCGACGCCCGGCATCTCGGCGTTGCCGGTGCTCGACGAGGAACTCTATCTAATGGGCGAACCGGGTGTGTCCTCGCGTGCGCGCACCTGCGTGCTCGCGGCGCTGGCCGATGTGCCGATGGTGGCGCCCGGTGTGTCGAATGGCTTGCGCCTGCTGCTTGAGCGGACCTTCGCGCGCGAGCAGGTGCCGTTGAACATCATCGCCGATATCGACTCCTTGCCGATGCTGCTGTCCGCGGCGCAATCGGGCGCGGCTTGCACGATTTTGCCGGCGTCGGCGCTGGCTTTGCGCGCGAGCGCGGAGCGCCCGAAGACGCGGCGTATCGTCGATCCGCTGATCCGGCGCCCCGCGAGCATCTGCTGGCCGAATGCATTGCCGGTGAGTTCGGCGTCGCTGGCGGTGCGGCGCACGATCTGCGACCTGATCGAGGAGTTGTCTGCGACGGGTGTGTGGACGGGAATCGAACTGCGCGCGGAGGGGATTGCGGCAGGCTGATGCGCAGCGTCCGTTCGGGCGCTGCGCATCATTGAAGCAGGCTTATGGCGAGGCTTTTACTGCGCAGCCTTGGTGTTGCTGTCGACGCGCTTGGGCTTGGGCGGCGATTCGATCTTCGCGTACTGGAACGCCGGCGTGGCCTTGAGCGCTTCCTTGGTCGCGCCCGGCAGATAGAGATTGCCGTTGCGCACGTCGAGCGCGGCGATCGGTACCGCCACATCATGTACGCCGACGCCGAGGAAACCGCCCGCCGAGACAATGGCCGCCGACACCGAGCCGTCCGGTGCCACGATCAGATCACGCACCGTACCGATCTTTGCGTTGTCGTCGTTATAGACGGCCTTGCCGAGCACGCTTTTCTTCACGCTCCAGCCTTCGAGCAGCGCCTGCGATTGCTCGACCGTCACGCTCAGGGGCTGCGCGCCCGCGACCTGGGCTTGTGCGCTGGCGCTGGCTACACCTGCGGCAATCACGGCAGCCGCCAACATCGTCATGCGAAAAGACATTTATCGTGCTCCTGGTTTGAGTCTTGATCTAGAGTTGGGTTGCGGCGTGGCCGCACACAAGACATCGGATTGACATACTAGCGGGAATGGCCGATAGCTGCGTTCAAGCTGAGTGTCGCACCGCATCTCGATCAAACGCCGCATGAAAACCGCAGCACGCTCGAACATCAAGGAACACGCGTGCGCGTCACGTTCACGCCTTGTTCGTCGTTCTCGAATCGCTGCGCAGGCGCGGATTGCCGCGCGAGCCACGCGCTTTTCCAGATCATGAGCAGGTGATAGTAAAGCCGCACGCTCAAACCGAAGCGGTACGCATACAAATGCGTCAGCGCGAGATTCAGCCCCGCGCGCGCCTGCCGGTTGCGCGCCAGCAGCGAGACCACGATCGGCACGAGCCGGTGCAAGGCCAGGCGGCGCGCCGGTTCGAGTTCGGGTGGCAGCGTGAGGGCTTCGAGAAAACGCCATGCGGCCAGCGACGACGCGCCAGGCGTGAGGCGCGTGGCCTGCGAGACCGATTGCGCGGTCTTGCGATAGCACGAGACATATTCGTCGACATAACAGACGTCTCGTGCCGCCAGACATAAACGCACGCCGAACACGAAATCGCAGCACACCGCGAACTGCTCATTGTCGCCAGCGCCATAGCCGATGCGCTTTACGAGCGCGGCGTTGGCCAGCCAGCCGTTGTTCGGAAACATCTGCACGATGCCGGTGCGCCCCGCGAGACGCTGCAAACCGGCTGCAGCCGCCGTACGGTGATACGCCCGGTTCATGCGCCCGCTTGCGGCCTGATCGATCCGGCCGGACGCGTCGGCCTCATATTGTTTGCCGAATGCGGCTTCGATGCCGGGATGAAGTGCCCATTGCGCGAGCAGCCGCTCGATGGCCGTATCGAGCAGAAAATCGTCGTCGTGAATTAACAGGATCTTGTCGCCGCTCGCGCGTTCAAAAAGGCTCGCGACGTTGCGCGCCTGACCGAGCGCGGGCACATTGCGCCGATAAACAATGCGCGCGTCGTGCGCAAAGCGCCGGGCGATCAAATGTCCGGTGTGCGTATCCGGCGAATCGTCGCCGATCACGATTTCAATGTTCGAGTGCGTCTGCGCAAGACACGATTCAATGCAGCGGATCAGCAGATCCGGGCGATTGTAGGTGGGCAGACAGATAGAGACTCTCGTTGTTATGGTCATGGGTCTCCCCCAACTGAAAAGCCTGATAAAGGTTCGCATGGCGAACGCCAAACAGCTGGCATGACGGTAAGGGATAAAAACCCGAAAGAAATAGAAAATAAATCGAAAGGTGATTGAATGCGGGAAAACGCTGATTTAAAAGGAATTAAAGCCGTATCATCAGATGATTTGAAGAGTAAGTGAGCGTTTCATTGCTGAAGTCAGCTTTGCCGTTGTCAGTGACGGACGGCGTGCAAGACGGCGCGAACATGCAAGGGATTTCGCAGGAATGCGGGCGGGTCGATTAGCATCTTGGCTTTAAAGCGCTGCCTCGCCGCCATGACGCCCAACACCTACTTCCACAAGCCGCTCACGCCATTTCGCCGCGCGCTCGCGCGTTTCTCCCTTTCCGAAATGGCGAAATACACGAAGCTCACGCTCGGCATGTGGATCGGCTTCGCGATTCCCTATCACTACGGCTATCCGGACGCCGCCGTCGCGCTGGCCGGATCGACGATGCTCACGCTTGCGCTCGGCAGTTCGATTTCCGCCGCGCGTGGCTATTTCTACAAGCGCGTCACGTCGAACCTGGTGGCGATGCCGATCGGCACGCTCTTGATCTGGCTAACCGCGCCGCATCTCTGGCTCGGCGTGTTGCTGCTGCCGATCGTGATCTTCGCGATCGTGCGCGTGAAGCCCTCGGTGTTCCAGATGACCAGCATCACCGTGCCGATGACGCTCGTGCTCTACACCGGCGAGCATATTGCGCTGCTGGAGCAACGCCTGATCGGCGTGGTGCTAGGGATGCTGCTTGGCTTCATCATCCAGCAGATCGTGTTTCCGCCCGATCACGGCTTTTGGGCCAATACGCTCGTCAACGAGGGCAATGAACGCGCGCTCAAACTGCTCGACGAGATTGCCTGCGGCACGCTGGATCGCTCGCAGTTGCGCACGGCGACGGCTGCGCTGCGTACATCGAGCAGTAATCTGAAAGAAGCGCACGACCTGCTCAAGGCCGATCTCGCGCAATCGTGGGTGTCGGCGCATCTGGAGCGCAATCGCGTGCGCGTGCCGCTTTTCTGGTGCTATCACGAACTGTTCGATTCAGTCGTCAATTTTCTGGAGACATTCGACACCTTCAACACGCAATTCGAAACCTTGAATGCGCAATGGAAAGAGGATTTCCGGCAAGGGCTCGCGCGCCTTGTCGAAGCGCATCACCAACTCGCGCAAGTCGCCGATCTGCGTGTCGAAAGGCCGAGTCTGACGATGCGGCCTCTGCCCACGTCGGCGCTGCACGCGCTGGTCGAAGCGTTGCCCGCCGCGGGCGTGTACACGAGCGTCTATCTCGGCCATCTGACCGGCTACGGCATCCTGCTGTCGCGCCTGAACGCCATGCATACGGAGCATCTGGGCGACGCTGCACAGCAGGTGGCGACGTCATAACAGAGTCGTTGCAGCAGCCATTTTTTCGCTCCGTCGCGATAAAGAGAAAATAATTCTTCATCAACGCGCAGGCGGCGCTTAATTTGGAACCACTTTCTACAAGGTGCCGCGTAGCATAAGTCCCCATTCAAGACGCAATCGAGCAAAACAGCATGGGCGACACACTGCATTATTTCGACTACGCGGCCACGACGCCGGCCGACCCGCGCGTGATCGCGGCCATGTGCGAATGCCTCGGCATGGACGGCGCATTCGGCAATCCGGCCTCAAGCTCCCATGCGGCGGGCGTGAAGGCGCGCGGTCTCGTCGAGCAGGCGCGTACGCAGGTGGCTGCGCTGATCGGCGCGGCGGCCGACGAAATCGTCTGGACCTCGGGCGCGACCGAGTCGAATAATCTCGCCCTCAAAGGTTTCGCCGAAACGGCCACGCGCCGCCATCTCGTCACGAGCTGCCTCGAACACAAGGCGATTCTCGACACCATGGCGAGCCTCGAAAAGCGCGGTATGCCGGTGAGCTACGTGCTTCCGGACGCAGACGGCAATATCGGCGTCAACGCGGTGAAAGCGGCTCTGCGGGAGGACACCGGCCTCGTGTCGCTGATGCTGGTGAACAACGAGATCGGCACGCTCACCGACATCGCGGCCATCGCGCCGCTCGTGCACGAGGCGGGCGCGCTGCTGCACGTGGATGCGGCACAGGCGCTCGGCAAGACGCCGATCGACGTGAAGGCGATGGGCATCGATCTGCTGTCGATGTCGGCGCACAAGGTATATGGGCCCAAGGGCATCGGCGCGCTCTATGTGAGCCGCGAGGCGGCTGCGCGCATCGCGCCGCAGATGCACGGCGGCGGTCACGAGCGCGGCCTGCGCTCGGGGACGCTGGCGACGCACCAGATCGTCGGCATGGGCACGGCCTGCGCGCTGGCGGCGCAGCAGATGGGCGCGGACACGCAGCGTATCGCGCAACTCGCGCAGCAGTTGCTCGACGGCGTGCGCGATCTGGAGATCGTCACGCAGAACGCGCGCAACGCGCGCCGCATTCCGCACACGCTGAGCCTCACGATCGATTCGAACGGCTTCTTCCCGTTCATGCTGGCGACCGATCTGGCCGTGTCGTCCACATCGGCGTGCAATTCCGCTTCGGGCGCGCCCTCGCATGTGCTGAGCGCGATCGGCCTGAACGCCGAAGCGGCCAGCCGCACGCTGCGCTTTAGCCTCGGTCGCTACACGAGCGCGCAAGACGTCGATCACGCGATTGCCTGCATCCGCGCAGTGGTCGCGCAATGCACGCCTCGCGTGAGCGCATAGCGACGCGAGGCATAAGCCCATAAACTAGCGGGCGAGACAGCGCCCCTCCCGCGCCGCCTGGAGGCTTCCCGGCGGCGCGCGCATTTTGCGCGGGCGCATTGGCGATATGAGCATTGGATGTCCGATCCCGTCACTTCCACTCACGAAACCACGATCTACGCCGCGGATATCGGCGGCTCGTTCATGCGCCTCGCGGCCTGCGCGCCGGATGGCTCGCTCACGCTGCTCGCGAAGCAGCCGACTCCCGCGCACGACTGGACGCAGTTCGCCGATGCGCTTGGCGCGCTGCTAAACGCGCACGCGCATCTCGACACTTCGCACCCTCGCGCGCCGCTCGCGCTGTCCATCGCCGGGCTGATCGATCCGCTCGACGGCGTGGCGTTTTCCGCGAATCTCCCCTGCATCACGGGCCGCCGGCTCGCCAGCGAACTCTCGGCGCACCTGAACCGCGCCGTGTGCGCCGCCAATGACGCCGATTGCCTCGCGCTTGCCGAGGCGGTGTCGGGCGCGGGCGCGGGGCATCGCGTGGTGTTCGCCGCCGTGCTGGGAACGGGTGTGGGCGGCGGTCTCGTCGCCGATGGCAGGCTGATACGCGGTGCGGACGGCGTGGCGGGCGAGTGGGGGCATGGGCCGATCGTCAATTCGCATTGCGTGATCGATGGCGCAACGCTCGACGTGCCGCGCTTCGCGTGCGGCTGCGGGCAGACGGGCTGTGTCGATACGATCGGCGGCGCGCGGGGCATCGAGCGCCTGCACGCGCACCTGCATGGCAAGCGCGAGAACAGCCACGCGATACTCGCCGCGTGGCAGCAAGGCGACGCCGCCGCGACGCGCACGCTTCACGTCTGGCGCGAACTGGTCGCCGACCCGCTTGCCGCCGTCGTCAACGTGACGGGCGCCTCGGTGGTGACCGTGGGCGGCGGCCTCGCGTCGGCGGCTGCTCTGATCGAACAGCTCGATCAAGCCGTGCGTGCGCGTGTGCTGCATCGGCGTGCGCAGCCGCTCGTCGTGCCGGGCCGTTATCGCGACGAGGGCGGCCTGATTGGCGCGGCGTGGCTCGCGCGGCAAATATAAATGCGCTTGAAATCGAGGTTCAATATGCCCGTCCTGCTCGAAGTCTGCGTCGATAGCGCCGATGGCCTCGAAGCCGCCATCGCGGGCGGCGCGGATCGCATCGAATTGTGTTCCGCGCTCGATCTTGGCGGACTCACGCCCACGCCGGGGCTGATCGCGGCGGCATCGCGCGCGCCCATCCCGGTCTACGCGATGATCCGCCCACATGCGCGCTCGTTCGTCTGGACGCCCGCCGATGCGGCCGCGATGCTGGCGGAAATCGACGCCGTGCGCGCGGCGGGTCTTGCGGGCGTGGTGCTGGGTGCGGCGTTGTCCGATAGCGCGCTCGACGTGGCGTTGCTGGAGACACTGCAGTCGCGTTCGAGAGGACTCGGCGCCACGTTGCATCGCGTGTTCGATCTCGTTCCCGATTCGGCGCGCGCGCTCGAAGCGGCCATCGCGCTGGGCTTCGAGCGCATCCTTACGTCGGGCGGCGCGGCGCGCGCGCAAGATGGGCTGGCCATGCTCGGCGCGCTTGTGCAGCAGGCGGCGGGCCGCATCGGCATCATGCCGGGCAGCGGGGTATCGGCGGCCAATGTCGCGCGCATTGTCCAAAGCGTGGGCGCGCAGGAAGTGCATGCGTCGTGCCGCGAGACGCTCGCGTACGACGACAGCAAAGGCGTCGAACTGGGATTTTTTCCCGCGCGTCAGGGCATCACGTCCGTGGGCGCGGTGCAGGCGCTCAGGCGCGCGCTTGGCGCTATCGGCTGAAAGGGCTGAGCGCGCGCGGCAATGCGGGGGCCGTCACGAAATCGGCTTCGAATCCGCCGTGGGATTGCCCAGATCGTCGGTCGGCAGATACTGCTGGTCGAACGCGGCCACGTAGAGCGCCCATTGCGGTTCGCCCAGATCGACGAGTAGCGCGCCGTCCTGCCAGATGTCGTTGTGATCGTTGCTGTCGTCGCCGGGACGATGGATGAACGCGCCCTTCGACCCCTGATTCATGTGGATGTCGTGCACGCCATCGCCTTCGCTGTAGAAGCGGCCGAACACATAGACGTCGTTGCCCGCCTGCTGGGCGCGCAGCAACAGACGCTGGAGCGTGGCGACGGGCTCGACGGCGTCGGTGCCGTCCATCACGTCGCTGTCGCGCCACTTGCCGGTGTCGTCGAGAAAATCGCTGCGCTGGAAGTCGATGGCGGGCAGCGCGGCCTGGCCGGTCAGGTTCTGCGAGCCGGACGCAGCTTCCTTGAGCGTAGCGAGCACCGCATGGCGAAAATCGAATAGCAGTTTGTACTTGAGCAGGTCGTCCGCGTCGGTGGTGCCGACGTTGACCGCGACATCCCATTGCGCGCCCGCGACCGAGAGGCCGAAGTGCAGGTGGTACTGCACTTCATGGGGCTGCCGCGTGGGCTTGAGTTGCGGCGCCGTCACGATCTTGCCCTTCGCAAAGCCGTAAGGAAGCGACATCTTTCACCTCTCCTCAAGAGAAACACACCATCGTAGGCGCGTTGCGTGACAGTTGTGCTGCTTACTGCGCCGCCCATTGCGCGAGCGTGGCCACGGTATTCATGTTGCGCGTCGTGCCGTCCTTCGCGGCGGCAATCTTGAGCTTCGAGCGACCGATGCCATCCGGATAAAAGACGTAGATCTCGCGCTTGCCGAGCGCAAGTTGCTCGGTGCCCTGGCCGCTGAGCGTGTCGAGCGCGTTCGCGGGCGGCGCAGCGTCCAGGAAGAGGGCGACGGTGCGTTCCGCTGGTGCATCGGCGAACGGGTTGCCGGCGAGTATGGCGGCCATTTCGTGGGCATTGCGCAGCAGCACGCCCACGGGCTTGCCGGCGTACTCTTCGAGCCTGTGTTCGAGCCGCTTCTTGACGCTTGCCGCCGCGAGCCGGCTTTCGAACACGACATTGCCGCTCGCGATATAGGTGCGGACGTTGGCGAAACCGAGCGCCTCGCACATCGCGCGCAGTTCGGGCATGGGCAGTTTGCCGGTGCCGCCGACGTTCACGGCACGCAGCAGAGCGATATAGGCAGGCATTGGTCCATGATACGCGCAACGCCCAGGGTGACTGCCGCGAACGGCACGCACGGTATCATCGCTTTCGCGCGGCGTGCCCTTCCGGCGGCTGGCGGATGATGAACCCCAACGCAACCCCAACGCAACCTCACGCAACCCAGGCATGAAGACGCTGCTGATCGTTTATCACACGATGACTGGAGGCACGCAGCAGATGGCCGAGGCGGCCGAGGCCGCCGCGCGCGAACAGGCGGATGCGCGCAGCCTCACGGTCAAACTGCAACGCGCCCACGAGACGCAGCCCGCCGACGTGCTCGACGCCGACGGCTACCTGTTCGCGACGCCCGAAAATCTCGCGGCCATTGCCGGACTCATGAAGGACTTCTTCGACCGCTGCTATTACGCGGCGCTCGATCGCGTGAATGGCCGCCCCTATGCGGCCATGATCTGTGCGGGCAGCGACGGCCAGAACGCCCTGCGCCAGATCGAGCGGATCGCCACGGGCTGGCGACTGAAGCCTGTCGCAGATGGCCTCATCGTCTGCACGCATGCGCAGACGCCCGCGCGCATTCTTGCGCCCAAAACCATCGGCGCCGACGATCTCACGCGTTGCGCGGAACTGGGCGCGGGCCTCGCGGCGGGGCTGGTGCTCGGCGTGTTCTGATTAACTTTGCAGCAGTATCGTAAAGAATTGTCAGGGCTGACGCGACACCGTCAACTCCGATGCAGGGCTGGCGTTTATGCGGGAGACGACCCGCCTGCGGGTCGATTCTCAACCCGTTACCAGCAGGGGTCGCCATGAAACGTATTCTTTTCGCCAGCTTTGCATTGCTTGCCTGCGCCACAGCGTTTGCTCAAGCGCCATCGGCTTCGGAACACCCTCACCACCACCACGGCAAGCATCGCAAGACCCACCACGCGCAAGCGAAGCATCACGAAAACCACAAGAGCGATTCCGTGGCCGACCGCGCCGAGCCGCTCGAATCCGCCGATTTCACGCGTTGAGCCGCGCGATCGCGCGTGATGGGCGCGCCCCAAAACTGAGATGGGATCCGACGCGCGTCTTCCATAATGCTTCGCGCAATCAAACAGGCAGGATAACGAATTAATGAGATCGAGCATCAGTACGCGGTGGGGCCGGGCAGCATACGGTGGCCTGCTCGCCGCGAGCGTCGCCCTGTCGGGGTGCGCGGCATTCCAGGGCGCCGCCGACACAACCGTCTTCACGGCCAGTTGCAGGAACGTGATCGCGGGCTATTACTGCGTGCAGCCCGGTGACACGCTCGACAGCATCGCCTATGGCTTCGGGCGCAAGCCGGACGACATCGCGCACTGGAACGGCCTCGCGCCCGGTGCGACCTTGCAGGTGGCGAAGTTGCTGCGCGTGGCGCCGCCGGACTGGACCGCATTGCAACGCCCGACGTCGGGCACGGCTTCGGCGCCCGCATCACCGGCGCAGCAGGCCCACGCTGGCCAGTTCATCTGGCCTGTCAGCGGGGTGGTGGTGCATGAATTCGGCGTGGACGGCTCGCGCGGCATCGAAATCGCCGGGCGCGCGGGCACGCCGGTCAGGGCGGCGGCGGCGGGGCGGGTCGTCTATGCGGGCAGCGGCATCAAGTCTTATGGCCTGATGGTCATCGTCAAGCACGACGACGGCTACGTCACCGCCTACGGCAACAATCGCAAGATCCTCGTTCACGAAGGCGATAAGGTGACGCAGGGCATGACCATTGCCGAAATGGGCACGCGCGGCGGCGGCCAGGCGCTGCTACAGTTCGAGATGCGCGAAGGCAGTCATGCGGTCGATCCGCTTGCGCATCTGCCGGCGGGGTCGGGGCCGGTGGCGGAATGAGGGGGCGGCCCTGTCAGGGCGACAGCGGCGACGCCATTGACGACGCGTCGCGCGCTCCGTTCATATCCGCGGGCGCAACCCGATTGCGGCCCGCCCGCCTGGCCGCATAGAGCGCGGCGTCGGCGGCTTCTATCGGCGCGTGCGGCGTGACGGCAACATCGGCCAGGCCGCTCGTGGCGCAGCCCGCGCTCACGGTGATCTGTCCGACTGAGGCTGGCGTGGGAGTCATCAGTTCCACGACCGCCGCGCGAACATGCTCCGCGATCGCCCCCACTTCCTGCGCGTCCGTATCGGGCAGCACCAGCGCGAATCCCTCGCCGCCATAGCGTGCGACGAAGTCACCGGGACGCAGCGCGCCGCAAGCGCGAGTGCGTCGGCGATGAGCGCCTGTTTGCGTGTCGCCGGTGCTATGAGCAAGCCCTCCATGAGTCGCGTGTGGCGTCCTGTCGTGCGTTGTTATCGCTGCGAGGCAATGTCACAACCGCCACAACCTACACGCCTGGTCAGCGTATTGTGCTCCGATTCCCTGCGCGTCGGTGCGGGTGCGGACCCGCGCCAAGGTTGAGTTTCCGAATCGAGCGCGCTACATTGGGGCGCGCCTGGGGCCACGCAGCACCTGGCGCATCATGCCAATGCAATCCTCGTAAATTCCCTGTAAGGAGCCCGGATGGTGCAGCGCGCAGTGCGCGAGAGTCGCGAAGCTCGCGGGTGGTTCGCCGGCCGCGACGGCGAAACCCGGCTGGGTGCCTGCGCGTTGGGCCTGGCCGTCGTGTGCGGCGTGCTCGCGCTGGTGCCGCGTTTGCCCTTCGACGCGCGCTGGTGCGCGGTGCTGGCGAGCGCAAGCCTCGACATTCTGATTGCCGTGCTCGGTACGCGGCTCTATGCCGGGCGCATTACGACGACGCCCGCCGATCGCGTCCCGCTCTGGAAGACGCTGCTCGGACTTGCACAGCTGGCTTTTCGGCAAAAGGCGGGCAAAGGCAAACGAAACAATACAAGCGATGACAGCGGCGAGGGCGCCCAGCCGCAAGCCGAAGCCATCCACGCCGATGTCCGTGCGCTCTTGCGAGCCTTGCCCTGGCGGCCTTGCGCCGTGCCGCTGCTGGCGCTCGTTTCGCTCGCTTACGCGGCGCTCGCGTGGCAGCGTCCCGCCTTCGAGGCCAATGCGGGCAATGCCGTCAACGCGCAGGCTCCGCTATTCGTGGCGGGCGCCTGTGCGCTGGCGCTGGCCTTCGGCGTACTGCTCGCCGAGCGCATGTATGCCCACCATGGCGAGCGCTCGACGTCCGCCCATTCCCTGGCGGCCCTGCTGCGCGTGTTGCTCGTCGCGGCGCTGGGCGCGGCGGCCTCGGTGGCGCTGACTGCCTACGCCGGCGCATCCCCTACGTGGCTCGTGCGACTCGTCGCCGTATTGAGCGGCGCGGTGGCGATCGAACTGGCGGCGCGCGCCGCATGGGCGTGGTTTTCCGCGCCCGCGCCGCAGGCCGGCGAAGTATGGACGCTCTCCAGCACGATCGCGCAAGCCATGCGTGCGCACGCGCGCCCGTTCGCGGCGCTCGACGAGCAACTGCGTGCGCGTTATGGCATCGATCTGCGCCAGAACTGGGCGCTGCAAAGCTTCGCGCGCCTCTTGCCCGCCACGCTCGCCGTCATGCTGCTGGCGGGCTGGCTGCTGGGCGGCGTGACGATCCTCGGGCCCGACCAGCGGGCGGTGTACGAGCGTTTCGGCGCACCGGCGGCCGTGTGGCAACCGGGCCTGCACGTCGGCTTGCCCTGGCCGTTTGGCCGTGCGCGCGTGATCGACAACGGCGCGATCCATCAACTGATCGTCTCGGGCAGCGCGGGCGACGATATCAACGATCCCAACGCCGGTCAGCGCGCCGCGCCGACCGTAGCCCAGGTCCCCGCCGACGGCCGCACGCCCGCGCAACTCGATCGCCTCTGGGACGTCGCGCACCCGTGGGAAACCACTCAGGTGATTGCGGGCACGAGCGGCGACCAGCAGGCTTTCCAGATCGTCAGCGCCGATGTGCGGCTCGATTACCGCATCGGCCTGTCCGACGCGGCGGCGCGCGCCGCCCTTTATCGCGCCGTCGATCTCGACCAGACCGTCCGCTCGATTGCGAATCGTGAGGTCGTGCGCTATCTCGCCTCGCGCACGCTGCCGGCGCTGCTCGACACGCCGCAGACCGCGATGGCCGCGACACTGCGCGGCGTCGTGCAACATGAGCTTGACCGGGCGATTGGCGGTATCGAAGTCGTGGCGGTGGTGATCGAGAGCGTGCATCCGCCGGCGGGCGCGGCGGCGGCCTATCACGGCGTGCAGGCCGCGCAGATCCGCGCCGAGGCGAGCGTGGTCGAAGCGCGCGGCTTCGCGGCGGCGACCGTGGGCGGCGCGCAGCGGCAGGCGATCGAGGCCGTCGCGCAAGGCAGCGCGAACGGCGCGGACGCGCTTGCGGTCGCGCGCGTGCAACAGGCGGGCTTCGACGCCGATGTGATCGCGCAGGGCCTGGGCGGCCCCGCGTTCGCCTTCGAGTACTACCTGCATGCGCTGCAAAAAGGCCTGCAAAACGCGAATCTGACCATTATCGACGATCGCCTCGCAAGCGGCGGGCGCGCGACCTTCGACCTGCGCTCGCTCACGCCCGCGGCGGCGCAGGGCGTGCGGCCCGCCTGGTAAGCGATGACGCTGCCGCGCCGCTTCGGAAACGCATTTGCACACGCATCGAACGCAATCATTCTTTAGCAAGGTGACTTGAACGTGGGTTTCATACACACACCCGATGGGCATCACCATCATCATGGTCACTCGCACGGCCAGCCCGGCGCGCCCGTGAACCGTCCGCGCTTCGCATTGCGCGTGGCGCTGGCGGCGCTGTGCGTGATCGTCGCGCTCGTGGTCGCCAGCTTCGTGCAGGTGCGAGAGGGTGAAGCCGCTGTCGTCACGCGCTTCGGCGACCCGGTGCGCGTGCTGCTGCAGCCGGGGCTGGCCTGGCGTCTGCCCGCGCCGATCGAGGCGGTGGTCCCCGTCGATCTGCGCCTGCATACGACGTCGAGCGGCCTGCAGGACGTGGGCACGCGCGACGGGCTGCGCATCATCGTGCAGGCCTACGTGGCGTGGCGCGTGCCCGCCAACGCGAACGACATCGGCCGCTTCGTGCGCGCGGTGCGCAACGAGCCCGACGAAGCCGCGCGGCAGATCCGCTCGCTGGTCGGCTCGGCGTTGCAGACCACTTCGGCGGGCTTCGATCTCGCCTCGCTCGTCAATACGGACCCCGGCCAGGTGCGTATCGGCGCGTTCGAGGAGGCGCTGCGCCGCCAGGTCGACGCGCAGGTCTATGCCGCTTACGGCGTGCATGTGGTGCAGGTGGGGCTGGAACGCCTGACGCTGCCCGCCGTGACGCTCGCGGCGACGGTCGAGCGCATGCGCGCCGAACGCGAGACCGTGGCCGCGCAGCGCACCGCCGAAGGCAATCGCGAAGCCGCGCAGATCCGCTCGGATGCCGACCGCGACGCGCGCGTGCTGATCGCCGACGCCAACGTCAAAGCCGCCGATATCGAGGCGCAATCGCGCAAGGACGCGGCGGCGATCTACGGCAAGAGCTACGCGGCCGATCCGCAGCTCTACACGATGCTGCGTTCCCTCGACACGCTCGGCACGGTGGTCAACACGAACACCAACCTGATCCTGCGCACCGATGCCGCGCCGTTTCGCGCGCTCGTGCAGGGGCCGCCGGGCATCGGCGCGCCCGCCAACGCGGCCGCCGCGCCGCCCGCGCGCAGCCACGGACCGTCCCGATGAGCGCGCCCGGTTTTCAGCCCACGCTCGGGCCGGGCGCCCAGACGGTGCGCCTGTCGTTCTGGTTCGTCGCCGCGCTGGCAGTGGTGGCGGCGCTCGCCTGGGCTAGCTCGAACGTGCGCCGCATTCCCGCCGATAGCAGCGCCGTCGTGACGCGCTTCGGCGCCTATGTGCGTGCGCAGGGCGCGGGGCTGCTGGTGGCCTGGCCGCGCCCCTTCGAAGAGGTTCAACTCGTGCCGGGCAGCCAGCGCGTGCTCGAACATCGTGTGAGCGCGCTTGAACGTGACCCCGGCGCACCGGCCACGCTCGGCCTCGACAGCGACGCCGAGGCCGGTTCCGGCTACGTGCTGACGGGCGACAACGGCGTGGTGCAACTGAGCGCGACGCTGTTCTATCGCGTGAGCGACCCCTACGCCTACGCGTTGCAGCTCGCGCATCTCGACGCGGCGATCGAGCGCGTGGTGTCCGCCGCCGTGGTGGAGACGGCGGCGCAGCGCGACCTCGACGCGATCCTGGTTGCGCGCCCCGAAATGGTGTCCGCCGACCAGCAGATGGCCGTGCGCCGCGAGCAGTTGCGCGGCGACCTCGCGCGCGCGATCCAGCGTCAACTGGACGCGCTCGCCGCCGTGCACGCGGGACTCGGCATCGAAGTCGCGCGCGTCGATGTGCAGACCGTTTTTCCGGCTTCGGCCATCGATGCATTCAATGCCGTCCTGAACTCGATGCAGAACGCCGAGCGCGATGTCGCACAGGCCCGCACCGTCGCCGAAAAGACGCGCCAGGGCGCGCAGCAGAACGCCGACCGCATCGTCCAGGACGCCCAGGCCAACGCCGCCGAGCGCGTGGCGAAAGCGCAAGCGGAGACCGCGACGATCGCGCAGCTCGAAGCGGCGCTGGCCGAAAACCATGATCCGGGGCTGGTTGCGCGGGCTTACCGCGATCGCGTGCAGGCCGTGCTGGCAAAGGCGGCGCGCGTTACGACGCTCGACCCGAACGACGCATCGAGTCTCGTTCTGCCGGGGCGCGCGCCATGACGACACCGTACGAATCCGCCATGCACGACGGCAGCGCCGCGCACGACAGCCACGACGCACACGAAGTCTCCGCGCTCGCGCTATCCGCCGCCGAGCGCCGTGCGATCACGCGCCACACGCTGCTGGCGCTGCTCGCGGGCGGTTTGCTGCTGCTCTCGCTCGCGTGGCCGTGGCTCTCGCCTGCCGGCGCGCGCGGCGATGCGACGGTTGCGCAACTGCTCGCGGCGGCGGCTTCGCTGATCGTCGCGCCGCCCGTATTCGCGGGCGCGTGGCATAGCCTCAAATCGCCGAGCCTGCATGGCGTGACCGACCGCCTGATCGCGCTCGCGATGCTCGGCGCCTGGGCCGTGGGCGACATGACGACCGCTGCGCTGCTGCCCATCGTCATGACCTTCGGTCATGCGCTCGAAGAACGCAGCGTGCTGGGCTCGCAGGAAGCGATTCGCGCGCTAGGCCGCCTGACCTCGGGCAAGGTGCGGCGCGTGAGCGTGACGGGGGCGATCGAGGAAGTGGCTTACGAGGCGATTCGCGAGGGCGATCTCGTCGATGTGCTGCCGGGCGCGCGCATTCCCGCCGACGGCGTCGTGCGCGAGGGACGTTCGAGCATCGACAACGGCCCGATCACGGGCGAATCGCTGCCGCAGGACGCGGCCCAGGGCGCGAGCGTCTACGGCGGCGCGATCAACCTGGACGGGCCGCTGCGTGTCGAGATCACGCATGTCGGTCAGGCGTCGACGCTCGGCAAGGTCATCGAGCTGATGCAGCGCGCCGAAGCGGCCAAGCCGCCCATCACGCAGGCGCTCGAACGCTATATGGACGTCTACCTCGCGCTCGTGCTGCTGATCGCGGCGATCGTCTGGTTCGCGAGCGCCAACGCGCAGGCGATGCTCGCGGTCATCGTCGCGGCCTGCCCGTGCGCGCTCGTGCTGGCGGCGCCTTCGACCGCCATCGCGGGCATCGCGGCGGGGGCGCGGCGCGGCATCCTGTTTCGCAACACCGCGTTTCTCGACAAGATCGCCGAAATCGACTCGCTCGTGATCGACAAGACCGGCACCCTCACGCATGGCGAGCTGCGTCTCACGCGCACGGCATGGCAACCCGGCGTCGATGAAGCGCAGGCGCGCGAGCTGGCGGCGCGGCTCGCGGTGAGCAGCGCGCATCCGGTCTGCCGCGCGCTCGTGCGCGAAAGCGCGGTGGACGGCGGCGCGCCGCTGGCCGAAGCGCGCGAATCGCACGAATTGCGCGGCCTGGGCGTGATTGCTCAAACGTCCGAAGGTGTCGCCGTGCTGGGGCGCGCGGAGCTGCTCGCGCAGCACGTGCGGGCGCTGCCCGCCGCGCCCGCTGAAATCGACGGTCCGTGTGCGGGGCTGGCGCTCGACGGCCGTTTGCTCGCGTGGTTCGGTTTCGCCGATACGCTGCGCCCCGAAGCGCGCGCGGCGCTCGACGATCTGCGCGCGCTCGGCATCGGGCGCGAGGCGTTGGTGACGGGCGACCGCGAAAGCGTCGCGCGGCGGCTCGCGGGCGAAGTCGGCATCGCTACGGTGGTGGCGCAGGCGCTGCCGCACGACAAGCTCGATTACGTGCTCGCCGAGATCGACGCGGGACATCATCCGCTCGTGGTCGGCGACGGCCTGAACGACGTGCTGGCGATCAAGGCCGGCTCGACCAGCGTGGCGATGGGTGAGCGCGGCGTGGACATCGCGGTGGCTTCCGCCGATGTCGTGCTGCTCGCCGACGATCTGCGCCGCCTGCCCGACTGTATTCGCCTTGGCCGCGCGTGCCGCCGCATCGCGACGACCAATGCCGCGATCGGTCTTGGCTGGACCGTGGCCGTGATCGCGCTCGCGGCGCTCGGTGTGCTGAGCGCCGTGGCCAGCGCGATTCTTCATAACGTGGGCACGCTCGTCGTGATCGCCAATGCAGGGCGCCTGCTGCGCCGCGACGACGGCCCCTCGGCATGACTTCTATTCGATGAATTCGACGAGTAACACCCCCACCTTGACCGGCGAAACGGTCGAACTGCGCCCGCTGCGCGAATCCGATGCGCCCGCACTGATCGAAGCCGCCACCGATGGCGAACTCTGGAACCTCAAGGTCACCGTCGTGCCGGGGCCCGCGACCGTGGACGCCTATATCGCCCGCGCGCTCGAAGGCGAGCGCGCGGGCACGGTCATGCCGTTCGCGATCGTGCGGCGCGATGGCCGCGTGGTGGGCAGCACGCGCTTCTGGAAGATCGACCGTGCCAATCGCAAGCTGGAAATCGGCCATACGTGGCTGGCGGCATCCGCGCAGCGCTCGTCGATCAATACCGAGGCGAAGTGGCTGCTGCTGGCCTATGCCTTTGAAACGCTCGGGTGCGTGCGCGTGCAATTCACCACCGACGAACTGAACGAGAAGTCCCGCGCGGCGATTCTGCGGCTCGGTGCGCAGCAGGAAGGTATCGTGCGGCACGAACGCATCATGCCCGATGGGCGCAAACGCAATTCGGTGCGCTTTAGTATTATCGACGACGAGTGGCCGCAGGTGCGCGAAGGCCTGCGAGCGCGGCTTGGCGCGCGCGGGGAAACGCGCTAGAAGAGGCTCGCCTGCCCGGAGATCAGCGTCTCGAATGCTTCGCGCAGGAACGGCAGGATCGCATCGGCGACAGGCTGTAGCTGACGCGTGAGATAGAACGTGTAATCGGGCGGCGCGCTGAGCGTCTCCAGCGGCTCCGGTCCTACGGTCGTCATCACGTAGCTGATCCAGCCGCCGTTCTGATACTGCAGGGGGCGGCCCTTTTCAAGGTTGAATTCGTCGGCCACGCGCGCCGCGCGCACATGCGGCGGCACGTTGCGCTGGTAGTCGCTCAAGGGCCGCCGCAGACGCTTGCGAAATACGAGTTGATCGTCGAACTCTCCGGCGAGCGTGCGCCGTACGTAATCGCGCACATAGTCCGCATGCGGCTCGCGCATGAAGACGCGCCGGTAGAGTTCGCGCTGGAACTGCTGCGCAAGCGGCGTCCAGTCGGTGCGCACGGTTTCCAGGCCTTTGAACACGACTTCTTCGCCACCTTCGGCATTGCCGTCCTTCGCCAGCGACAGGCCCGCATAGCGCTTCTTGCTGCCTTCCTCGGCGCCGCGCACGGTGGGCATGAGAAAGCGCGAGTAATGACGCTCGAATTGCAGTTCGAGAGCGCTCTGGAGTCCGAATCGATTCTCCAGTTCCGCCTTCCACCACGCATTGACATGCGCGACCAGTTCGCGGCCCGTGCGTGTGGCGTCCTCTTCCGAATGCGCGCGCTTGAGCCAGACGAAGGTCGAATCGGTATCGCCGTAGATGACGTCGTAGCCTTGCGCCTCGATCAGTGCGCGCGTCTGGCGCATGATCTCGTGACCGCGCATCGTGATCGACGAGGCCAGGCGCGGATCGAAAAAGCGGCAACCCGTCGAGCCGAGTACGCCATAAAACGCGTTCATGATGATCTTCAGGGCCTGCGAAAGCGGCGCATTCTTTTGCCGCTTCGCAGCCTCGCGGCCTTCCCACACCTGGCGCACGATCTCGGGCAGACAGTGCGTCGTGCGCGAGAATCGCGCACCCAGAAAACCGGGCACGGAATGCAAGTCGTCGGGCGCGCGCAAGCCCTCGATCAGCCCGACCGGGTCGATCAGAAACGTGCGGATGATCGACGGATACAGGCTCTTGTAGTCGAGCACGAGCACCGAATCGTAGAGGCCGGGCCGCGAGTCCATCACGAAGCCGCCGGGGCTGTTCTCGCCCACCACATCGCCGAGATTGGGCGCCACGTAGCCTAGCCGATGCATACGCGGCAGATAGAGATGCGTGAACGCCGCGACCGAGCCGCCGCTGCGATCGACGGGCAGGCCCGTGACCGAGGCGCGCTCCAGCAGGAACGCCATCAGTTCGGTCTTCGCGAAGATCCGCGTGACCAGCTCGCAATCCTTGAGGTTGTAGCGCGCGAGCGCGGGCTTGTCTTCGTCGAAGCGGCGCTGGATCTCGTCCATGCGCTGATACGGATTGTCGAGCGCCTTGCCCTCGCCGAGCAGCGTTCGCGACACGTATTCGAGGCTGAACGACGGGAAGCTCCATGTCGCCGAGCGCAGCGCCTCGATCCCGTCGATGATGAGCCGGCCCGCCGCCGCCGCGAAATAGTGGTTCTGGTTGATGCTGTGCTCGCGCCACTCCATGACCGCGCCGCCGCGCCCGAGCCGCAGCGGCACGCCGTATTGCTGCGAGTGCGCATGCAGCACGCGCAGATCGAACTGTACGAGATTCCAGCCGATGATCGCGTCGGGGTCGTGCCGCGCCATCCAGGCGTTAAGGCATTCGAGCATCTGCGCGCGGTTTTCGCAGTACGCCAGATCGAAGTCGATCGCGCCGGCGTCGCCATTTTGCGGCGCGAGCATATACACCTGGCGCTGGCCGCAGCCTTCGAGCGCGATTGAATACAGTTCGCCCTGCGCGCTTGTTTCGATGTCGAGCGAGACCAGCCGCAGCGCTGGCCGGTAATCGACGGTGGGTTTCATCTCGCCGTCGATCAGCACGCCGGCATCGTCGGGCGTGCCGCGAAACAGCACGGGTGCGGTGATGAAGCGCTCCATCATGTAACGGTCGGGCGGCTGGATATCGGCTTCAAAGACGTCGATGCCCGCTTTCGCGAGGCGCTTTGCCGCGCCGGTGAGCTGACGGTATTGCGGCGCATAGAGCCCGACGACGGGGCGCTGGCGGAAGTCCTTGAGATCGAGCGGGCGCAGTTCGACGCCCCTGTCGCGTTCGAGCGCGCGCCGGGTGGCTTCGCGTTGCGCGGCCGGCACGAAGGCCACCGACGTTTGCGCACGCAGGCGCAACTGCCGCGGGCCGTCAGGCGTCGCGAGCCAGAAATCGACTTCGGTATGCGTGGGCGTGTCGCGCCAGTGGCGGGTCAGAATGAAGCCCGGCGTCAGGCCGGGTTGATGCTCGGTCACGATAGAGTTAAGCGCTGGCCTGTCTGGACTTCCGCGATTGTAACGCCGCGCGGCGAGCGTTTATGGATAGCCACGAGCGCCCGCAAGATCCGCGCTGCACCGGATCGGCCGCGCAGACGCGCGCCAGGTATCACGGCACGCCGTATTCGATGTACGGCATGACCGTGAACGGACACGTGTTGGGCAGCCCTTGGGGGCACTACGAAATTCCGCAAAGTAATTCGGAATCCTTGGTGTTGTCGCCGATTAACGCAGATTCCAGAACATTCCCTTACGCTGACAGCACTTAGTCTGTCATTGACGCTGACCGAAACTCGTTTCCCCGACGTGAAAATAGCTATCAAAGATAGGGGAGCCGGAATGGAAATTCGGCCGGACAAAATCAGTTGCTATATCGCGTCGCTCTAATTCACCGCTTTTGACTTCGGCGAATTGGGCGTATGCGGGCAGCGTATCCGACCCCGCACTCGATCCCGCATCCGGCCCTCGACGCGTCAGCGCGTGTCGATTTGCCTGACAACTGCAAGAAATAAACCCGATTCGAATCGAATTGTGCTGACTCAGGGTTTTCACCTAATTGTGTGTTGCACAAAATTGTTAAATTGATGGCTTAGAATGAAGTCTCTAATTGCGTTGTCACGAGAGCGTGCGTGTCGCGGACGTTGTCGGTCTGAGTGGTTGTGAGTCGCTTCGGATGGCGGCTCAATTTCGTCAGTCTATTTAGCATTTCTAACCATGAGGCATAGTCGATGAGCGAGTCTCCCAACGAATTTGCATCCGATCGTCTCCGGGCCCAATACCAGTCCGGCATTGCGGCATTTTTTGCATTGACGCAGCCAGCGCTTAAAAGCGTCGAAGCTGTCGTCGCGTTGAACCTTCAGGCCACGCGCGCACTACTGGCCGAAAACGAAGCGACGCTCAAGAGCGCGTTGCAGACCGCAAGTCCCGTCGAACTGTTCACGCAGCATGTGAGCGCTTCACAGCAGGCCGCCGCAAAGGCCCTATCGTACGGACGTCAGCTTTTCGATATCGCCACGCATGCGCAGGCGGAATTGACTCAGGCGGCCCAGGCGCAGGCCGAAGCGCAGCAGGAGCGCGCGAAAGCCTTTGCAGAAAGCTTTCCGCAGAATGGCCCCGCAGGATTCGCCCCGTATTTCACGACATTCAATTCCACCTTTGCGGCGTTCAATAATGCGGCAGAAACATTCCGTACCTTGACGCAGCAAACTATCGAATCGGCACGCAATCATGTGGATTCGGTAACGGCTAAAGCGATTCAGCAGCCTGCCACGCAGGAGGCTGCGGTTATTCAAGCCGCCAAATAATAGTTATTGCGTTGCCATTCAAGGCGTTCTGGAAGCAAGCGCGGCCGCAACGCTCAGGCGTTGCGCTGCGCCAGCGTCAATTTCGATTTAAAAGCCCGTGTTGAGTCAACACGCATCGTCATTGCGTATGTTCCCCGTTTTGTCATCTTTGTGTAACGGTATGCAGACACGCTCATTCGGATGTCGAGAGCGTGTCGCTGATGCGCCGTGTGGTCCGTTTTTTATGCAGCTACCCCAATAAGACTTTTTAATGCAGGAATGGAAAATGACTGACATTGTGATCGTTTCGGCCGCACGCACGGCGGTGGGTAAATTCGGTGGCTCGCTGGCGAAGGTGGCCGCGCCCGAT
>NZ_PQGA01000023.1 GCF_002917095.1 Paraburkholderia eburnea | reverse complement strand
TTTCCGGAGCGGCCGGGCGCGCTGATGCGCTTTCTTTCGTCGATGGCGCCGAACTGGAATATCAGCCTGTTCCACTACCGCAACCAGGGCGCGGATTACAGTTCGATTCTGGTGGGCATCCAGGTGCCCGCCGCGGAAGACGCCGAGTTCCGCCGCTTCCTCGCGACGCTCGGTTATCCGCATTGGGAAGAGACGCAGAATCCGGCTTATCGTTTGTTCCTCTCGTAACGAAGGTAAGGAAGGCCCACGACCGTGTCCGTTTCGCTCTCCGACAAACTGGTGGTCGCGATCTCGTCGCGCGCGCTGTTCGATTTCGAGGATGAGAACCGCGTCTACGAGACCGGCGACCTGCGCAGCTACGAGGCGCTGCAGCGCGAGCGCCTGAATCTGCCCGCGCGGCCCGGCGTCGCGTTCGCGCTGATCCGCAAGCTGCTCGCGCTCAATAACGACGCGCATCACGTGGAAGTGGTGATCCTCTCGCGCAGCGATCCCATCAGCGGCCTGCGCGCGTTCAGTTCGTGCCGCGAGCATCAGCTCGATATCCAGCGCGGCGTCTTCACGCGCGGACGCGAGCCGTGGCACTACCTCAAGCCGCTCAACGCGTCGCTCTTTCTGTCCGCCAATCCCGAGGACGTGCGCGGCGCGCTCGACGCGGGCTTTCCGGCCGCGCGCGTGTTTCCGCGAGACGACCAGAATCCGGCGACTTCGGCGACAATAGCGCAACGCAACGCGCACGAGATTCGCATCGCGTTCGACGGCGATGCGGTGCTGTTTTCCGACGAAGCCGAGCAGATTTTCCAGCGTGACGGTCTGTCCGCCTTCGTGAGCCACGAGCGCGACAACCGCGAACTGCCGCTTGCGCAAGGCCCGCTCAAGCCGCTGCTCGCCGCGTTGAACCGGCTGCAAAAGCTCGCGGACGCCAATGCGCAAATGCGCATCCGCACAGCGCTCGTAACCGCGCGCTCGGCGCCGGCGCACGAGCGCGCAATCCGCACGCTGATGGCCTGGGACATCGAAATCGACGAAGCGATGTTCCTGGGCGGACTCGACAAAGGCCCGTTCCTGCGCGAGTTCGAACCCGATTTTTTCTTCGACGACCAGATCCGCCACTGCGAATCGGCCCGCTCGGTCACGGCGACCGGGCATGTGGCAAGCGGCGTGGCCAATCCCGTGGACGCCATGCGCGCAGCGCGCGCGGCTCTCACGAACGACGCATCAACCGAAACCAGCGCATCATGACTCCCGAACAATCTCCGCTCGGCAAGGCGTCGAGCTACACCGAGCAATACGACGCGAAACTGCTGTTCCCGATCCCGCGCATTGGCGCGCGCGAACAGATCGGCATCGGCGCGCAACTGCCCTTCTTCGGCACCGATATCTGGAACGCCTACGAGCTTTCATGGCTGACGCCGCGCGGCAAGCCGCAGATCGCCATCGCGACGTTCTTCATTCCCGCCGATTCGCCCAATATCGTCGAATCGAAGTCGTTCAAGCTTTATCTCGGTTCGTTCGCGCAGACCGCGTTCGGCTCTGCCGATGAAGTGCGCGACGTCCTCAAGCGCGATGTGTCGGCGGCGTGCGGCGCGTCGGTGTCGGTGAAGCTCGACCAGCCGGGCGCGTTCGGCAAGATTGCGTTCGAGGAATTCGACGGCCTGTCGCTCGACCGGCTCGACCTCGACGCCGACGCCTATCACCCGGACCCCACACTGCTGAAGGCCGCCGTCGACGAAGCGCCGGTCGAAGAAACGCTCGTGTCGAACCTGCTCAAGTCGAACTGCCCGGTGACGGGCCAGCCCGACTGGGGCAGCGTGCAGATCCATTACGTCGGGCCGCAGATCGACCAGGCGGGCCTGTTGCGCTACATCATCTCGTACCGCAATCACACGGGCTTCCACGAGCAATGCGCCGAGCGCATCTTCATGGACATCCTGCGCGAGTGCAAACCCGACCGGCTCGCGGTCTACGCGCGCTACACACGACGCGGCGGACTCGACATCAATCCGTTCCGCACCAACTTCAACATGCCGATGCCGGATAACGCGCGCCTTGCGCGTCAATAAACGGTAGTTAGCGGATTTAGCATGAAAAAAGCGCCGGTTTTGCCGGCGCTTTTGCTTTGTGCTGAATCGCTGCGCTTAGACGCGCCTATTGCGGCAACTCCGCCGCGCCCATGCGGCGCCCGATGATCGCCGTGCGCTGGGCGAGATACGCCGAGTTGCGATGATCGTCGAAGTACTTGGGACGCGGCAGCATCACCGCCAGCCGCGCCGACTGCCCCGCCGTGAGTTTCGTCGCGTTCGTTCTGTAGTAATGCTGCGCGGCGGCCTGCGCGCCATAGATGCCGTTGCCCCACTCCACCGAATTCAGATAGATCTCGAAGATGCGCTCCTTGTCGAGCAGCGTCTCCAGCATCCAGGTGATGATCAGTTCCTGGCCCTTGCGGATATAGCTCTTCTCGCGCGACAGGAACAGGTTGCGCGCGAGTTGCTGCGTGATCGTCGAGCCGCCGCGCACGATATGGCCGCGCTTCTTGTTGCGCTCCCACGCCTGCAGGATGGCGTCGGTTTCGTAGCCGTTGTTGTTGACGAAGTCGGCGTCCTCGGACGCGATGATCGCGCGCTTGAGATTGCGCGAAATCTGGTCGTACGGCACCCATTGGTGCTGGATGTCCAGACCGGGCCGGTCGGCGGCAAGGTGCGCGGCGTCGGAACGCATGAACGCCGTGCTTTGCGGATCGACGTAGTTCCACGCGGCGATCTGCGCGAAATAGAACAGTTGCAGCGCGAGCCACGAGACCACGGACACCGAAGCCGCATAAACCAGCCAGCGCAGCACGCCGGGCCGCTTCGCGGGCGGCTTGCCGCGTGGCGCTGCGGCACGCTGGGCGAAGCCGCGCACGTACTCGCCTGCGCTTTGCGGTCCCGCGTCTCTGCGCATGGCGTCGCGCTCCCGCTGGCTCAGACCTGCGCGGCCAGCTGCGCGCGCAAGTCCGCGAGCACGGGCGCGCCGTCCGGACGCACGCCGCGCCAGACGAAGAACGACTCGGCGGCCTGCTCGACCAGCATGCCCAGGCCATCCGATGCACGCGCGCCGAGCGATTCGGCGTGACGCATGAAAACGGTCGGCTCGGCGCCGTACATCATGTCGTAGGCGAGCGTGCCCGCACCGAACGCGCGGGCGTCGCACTCGGGCAGCGCGGCGTCCAGGCTGCCGGCCGTCGCGTTGACGATCACGTCATAGGGCCTGGGGTCAACCGCGTGCGGGCCGCCGCCATTGAGCAGACAACCGAACTCGCGCGCCGCGCCTTCGAATTGCGCGATCAACGCCTGCGCCTTCTGCGCGGTGCGATTGACGATGGTGATCTCAAGCGGGTTGCGTTCGAGCATCGGCAGCACGACGCCGCGCGCCGCGCCGCCCGCGCCGAGCAGCAGCACGCGCGCGCCCTTGAGCGGCACGCCCAGATTCACTTCGATGTCGCGAACGAGGCCGAAACCATCGGTGTTGTCGCCGAAAATGCCGTCTTCGTCGAAACGCAGCGTGTTGACCGCGCCCGCCGCCGCCGCGCGCGGCGACAGACGATGCGCGAGCGCATGGGCTTCGAGCTTGAACGGCACGGTCACGTTCAGGCCGCGGCCGCCCGCGGCGCGAAACGCCTGCACCTGCTCGACGAAACCGTCGAGCGGCGCGAGCAGGCGCTCGTATTCGACCGGCTCGCCCGTGGCGGCGGCGAATTGCGCGTGGATCGACGGCGACTTGCTGTGCGCGACCGGATTGCCGACTACGGCGTAGCGGTCGCGATGTTGCGGTCGATCGGCGCTCATTCGCGCGGCTCCGTGGCGTGCTGATCCGCGTGCTGTTCGGCTTGCTGGACTTCCTCGCCGCCTTCCTGCGCTTCGCCTTCGGCGTTCGCTTCTACGTCGGCGTCAGCTTCGGCTTGCGCTTCCGCTTCGCTTTGCGCGGACTCGTCGGCGGCTTCGATCAACTCTTCGTCTTCACCTGCTTCTTCCTCGGGCTGCTCGCCGCTCGTCACGACCGGCGCGTCGAGCACGCGCAGCATGCGCACCGACGCCTCGATCGTGAGTTCGTCGATCGACAACACTTCCATCATCAGGCGCGTGCCGCGCGCGTGCACGCCCAGCGCGGGCACGTGCATGAGCAGCGGCACCTCCTCGAAGCGCACCAGATCGTCCTTGACGACCGTGGCCGGGAATTCGCGGCGCGGCTCGCCGCTGTCACCGCGCATCTCCTGCTGGAGCCAGCGCAGGCACCAGAAGTACTCCATGCGGCGCTGATGATCGGCATAGGCCGTGTAGGTTTCGTCGAAGCCCTGCACGACGGCGAAGAGATCGGCGTCCTTGGGCTTGAACGGCGCGACCAGTTTGGCGGCGACGCCGTGCTCGACGCACGCGAGCAACTGCCACTGGTTCACGAGGTCGACGTAGCGGCGCAGCGGCGAGGTGCTCCACGCGTACTGCGCGACGCCCAGGCCTTCGTGCGGCGCGGCGTTGGTCTGCATACGCGTGCGCTTGGGGCCCGTGGGCGCGCCGAACGCACGCTGCGAGCGGTAAATGCCCGGCACGCCATGATCGTTGAGGAACGCGCCCCAGGTGGAGTTCGCGAGAATCGCCAGTTCGGCGACGATCATGTCGAGCGGCGAGCCTCGGCGGCGCGGCGTGATGTTGACGTGCTCGCCGTCCACGTAGAAGTTGTAGTCGGTGTTGCGCTGCACTTCGCGGCGCAGGCCATAGCCCGCGCGCGCCTGCTGGCGCTTTTCGAACAGCGCCTGCGCGAACGGCCACAGCACGGCGATGTCGTCCTTGTGCGGATAGTCGCCCGTGCCGGCGGCCAGCGTCTCTTCCGTGACGACTTCGTCCAGCGTGTTGTGGCGCAGGTTGCTCTTCACGAACACACGCTCGGCGCGCGTTTCGCTGGCGACGATTTCCTGCGTCTCGCGGTTCACGATACTGTAGAGCGACAACGCCGGGCGCATGCCGCCTTCCTTGAGCGTGAAGGCATCGACGAAATCATCGGGCAGCATGGTGATCTTGTCGCCTGGCATGTAGACCGTCGACAGACGCGTGCGCGCGACCGTGTCGGCCGTGTCGCCGCGCGCGATGCCCAGCGCCGGCGCCGCGATGTGGATGCCGATGCGCACGCGGCCATCGGCCAGATGCTCGATGGAGAACGCATCGTCGATTTCGGTCGTGGTGACGTCGTCGATCGAAAAAGCCTGCACGTGTTCGCCGGCGTCGGGCAGATCGTCGGGCAGCGCGCCCACTTCGACCGGCGGGAAGCCAGTGCCGTGCGGGAAGAATTCGGCCAGGAAGCGGGCTTCGTGCAGCGCGCGCGGCGACGAAATCCCGCCGCATTCGAGCATCAGGCGCGGCATCGAAATGCCCCGCGCGGCCGCGGCCGCTTCGAGCGCCTTGTATTCGATCGAATTCTTGTCCGGCCGGGTCAGCAGACCCAGCGCCTTGTCCTTGAGCGCCTCGGGCAGCTTGCCCGCCTTCATCTCTTCTTCGTAGCCCGCCTGCACGAGCGCCTGCTGGCGCTTGCGCTCAAGCGACGCGAGCGCCATTTTGAGTTGCTCTTCGGGCGCACGCTGATACTGGCCACGGCCCTTGCGGCGGAAATACACGGGCGAGCCGTGCAGGCGCAGCACGAGCGCGGCGCGCTCGACCGGGCCGTAAGTCGCGCCGAAATATTCGGTCGCGAGCGCCGTATAGGCGAATTCGTCGGCGGGCGCGCACTCCCACAGGAAATCGAGATCGATTTCCTGCGCGGCGGCGTCGGCCTGCTCCAGCAGCTCACCGGCGCCGGGCTTGTCGAATTCGATCAGCACGTCCTTGGCGCGCACCTTGGCGCGCCGGCCGCCCGGCAACTCGACCTGAAACGCGTCGCCCTGCTTCGACAGCACGCTGCCGGCCTTGAAACTGCCCGATTCCTCAAAGAAAACGTTCACTCAACACTCTCGTTCAGTCTTGCTATCACCGTCAGGCGCGGCGCGCCCGGGCGGTGCTGCTGTATACATATAGATGCTCGCGCACGGGGCGCGAACGGCGCGACGCCTGGGTTCTTCCCCTAAGCGGCGTCGCAGAATCGGATCACTTCATCGACGTAATCGGCAAATTCGCTGATGCCGTGGTCACTGCCTTCGATCAGGTGCGTCGCGACACCCGGATAGTGCGCCAGCATCTCGCGGTAATCGAGCACTTCGTCGCCGGTCGCCGCGAGCAGATAGTAGCGCTGCGGCTGGGTGATCCGCGCGACGGCCAGCGCACGCAACTCGGCGAGATGACGCGGCTCGACGACGATGCTGCCGCCGCCGTGCCAGAGCGGCTGCTCGCCCAGATACTTCGACAGATCGCGATCCGGCACGACCGCCGGATTCAGCAGCGCGGCATGCCAGCCGTGCTTTTCGGCCAGATGCGTGGCGAAATAGCCGCCCAGCGAACTGCCGATCAGCGCAATTTTTTCGCCTGGCCGGGCCTGCGCGGCGATGTCGTGTTCGACCTGCGCGATCGCCTCGGCGGGCGATACCGGCAGCGTCGGGCACAACCACTCGCCCGCGCGGCCCGCGTCGGTCAGACGCGCCGCCAGCAGGCGCGCCTTGAACGACTGCGGCGACGAGCGGAAACCGTGCAGATAGACGATCACGTCGCGCTCCGCGCCGCGAGCGCATCGAGCAGCTTCTGATGCACGCCGCCGAATCCGCCGTTGCTCATCACAAGCACCTGGTCGCCCGGACGCGCGGCGGCGGCCACGGCCTTCACCAGCGTGTCGAGGTCGTGATACGCGTGCGCCTTCTCGCCAAGCGGCGCGAGTGCGCCCGCCAGATCCCAGCCCAGCGCGTCCTTGCCGCCAGGCGCGCCGTAGCCGAACACGAGGTCGGCATCGGCGAGACTCTCGGGCAGTTGCGCCTTCATCACGCCCAGCTTCATCGTGTTCGAGCGCGGCTCCAGCACGGCGAGGATGCGCGTATTGGTGTTGCCCACGCGCGTGCGCAGGCCAGCGATGGTCGTCTCGATCGCCGTGGGATGGTGCGCGAAATCGTCATAGACGGTCACGCCGTCCACGCTGCCGCGCACTTCCATGCGGCGCTTCACATTGCGAAAGCCCGCCAGCGACGCCGCGGCCTGCGCGGGCGGCACGCCCACGCTGCGCGCGGCGGCGATCGCCGCCAGCGCATTCAGGCGGTTGTGCTCGCCCTGGATCTGCCAGTCGACCACGCCCACGCGCTCGCTGTTGTGATAGACGGCGAAGCGCTCGTCCACGGCCACGCCGTCTTCCGCGGGCAGCGCCTGCCAGCCGCCATCGACGCCGAAACGCTCGACATCGCTCCACACGCCGCGCGTCAGCACGCGCTCCAGCGCGTCGCTGCGGCCGTTCGAGACCACGCGGCCTACGCCCGGAATCGTGCGGATCAAATGATGGAACTGCGTCTCGATGGCAGCGAGATCGGGGAAAATATCGGCGTGATCGAATTCGAGATTGTTGAGCAGCGCCGTGCGCGGACGGTAATGGACGAACTTCGAACGCTTGTCGAAGAACGCCGTGTCGTACTCGTCGGCTTCGATCACGAAGAAGCTCGAATCGGTCAGCCGCGCCGAAATCCCGAAGTTCAGCGGCACGCCGCCGATCAGGAAGCCGGGATTCAGGCCCGCGTCTTCGAGCAGCCACGCCAGCATCGAACTCGTGGTGGTCTTGCCGTGCGTGCCCGCCACGGCGAGCACCCACTTGTCGCGCAGCACATGCTCGCCAAGCCACTGCGGACCCGACGTGTACGGCAGGCCGCGATTGAGGATCTCCTCCATCAGCGGGTTGCCGCGCGACACCACGTTGCCGATCACGTAGAGGTCGGGGTTCAGCCCGGTCTGGCTCGCGTCGTAGCCTTCGATCAGGCGGATACCCTGCGCTTCGAGCTGCGTGCTCATCGGCGGATATACGCCCGCGTCGCAGCCGGTGACCGTGTGGCCCGCACTGCGCGCGAGCACGGCGAGACCGCCCATGAACGTGCCGCAGATGCCGAGGATATGGATGTGCATAAGCCTGTCTCGCCGCGCGGGCGTCGTGAACGGGTTGATCGGTTTTTTGGGATGGGTGAAGCAGAACGGCGGCGCCTGGCCTGGTTCGCCGCCGGAGCAAAGGACAGTATTGTACCCGAGCCCTGTAGGCTTTTTCGCCGCGGCGGCCCTGGGCCGGCCGGTGGCCATGGTCACGAACCCGGCCCGGCCGGCGCGTGGCACGCCGCTGCGCGGCAGGCCGCCTGCGGGAGCGCCATGCGTTCTCTAGTATGATGGACGCATGATTCGCAGATCACATTTCGATCCCCAGCGCGTGCGCGAGGAAATCGCCATCGCGGCAGCAAGAATGATTGCCGAGGACGGCCTCGATTACGCCACCGCCAAGCGCAAGGCCGCGCGGCAGGTGGTGGGGGACACCCGTATCGAAGGCGTCTGGTTGCCCGACAATGATCAGATCGAGGAAGAAATCCGCGAATATCAGGCCCTTTTTCAGGGCGACAGCCAGCCGGCGGTGCTGCGGCGTCTGCGCGAGATCGCGCTCGACTGGATGACGAAGCTCGCGGCGTTCAACCCGTTCCTC
Source organism: Paraburkholderia eburnea (assembly GCF_002917095.1). GTDB lineage: Bacteria > Pseudomonadota > Gammaproteobacteria > Burkholderiales > Burkholderiaceae > Paraburkholderia > Paraburkholderia eburnea. The sequence continues at coordinate 70,350 of NZ_PQGA01000023.1, read as the reverse complement.
ACGGGCGCGGTGCTCAACGGCACGGCGGGCGAGCATTCGGACATCCATCTGCAGAGCTTCTGCGATAACGCCAAGGACGTCGCCATCTGGCTGCTGAACGCGAACGTGCAGTACGACGTCTCGGAAACGCGCCACTTTGCCGCGCGCGGCTATGTGGAGACGCTCAGCTTCATGTGGAAGCCCTCGCGTACCGAAGAGCCGGTCGGCATTCACATCGCGCTCTACAATACCGACGACCTGCGCGGCGCCGTACGTGCCGACGCACGCGGGCGTCTGCCGCGCGCGAATGCGCAGGCACTCCAGGCGCTGATCGACGAGAGCGGCGCCACCTCGACAACCTGACCCACCTGACTCTTATAGACAGCGCAGCAATGAACACAAAGCGGATTCTGGCCGGCGTCGCAGTCGCGGCGGTGGCAGCCTGCGGCGGCATTCTTGCAGGACACTTGGCGAGCGGCGGACATGAAGGTAGCGCCACTGGCATCACAAACGCGGACGCGGCAACGGTCGCCGGCAAGCAAAGCGCGGTGGACCAGCTCTGGTCGGCCGCCGTCACCAATCCGGACGGCAAGCCCCAGTCGCTCGCCATCTATAAAGGCCACCCGATCGTCGTGAACTTCTGGGCCTCGTGGTGCGGCCCGTGCGTCGAGGAAATGCCCGAGCTTTCCGCGCTGCATCGCGAGTACGCGAAGAAAGGCATCCAGTTCGTCGGCCTTGGCGTGGATTCGGCGGCCAACATCAAGACTTTCCTCGGCAAGGTCAAGGTCGATTACCCGATCTATATCGCCGGTTTCGGCGGCGCCGACGTCGCGCGCGCCTTCGGCAACAACGCCGGGGGCCTGCCTTACACGGTCGTAATCGACGCGAACGGCGCCGTTCGCGCGACAAAATTAGGCCAAATCAAACCGGACGAGTTGCGCCACACGCTTGACGCACTTTAACGCGCCCGAACAATTGAGCGGAACTTAACGGCCGTAGAGCACTTTTTACCGCTTTAATTGATGCAATTGGCTGAAGATCGACCTCGCCGCGCCTTACGGCGCGGTATCGGGGTCATATTGCCCGTCTGGAAAACTAGACAAATTTCTCTAATCGGCGCTAAAGTTCGCGCAATTCCACGGAAAAAGAAGCGACCATGACGCGACTGCTGGTTTTGCACGGACCCAACCTCAATCTTCTCGGCACCCGGGAACCGGAGGTCTATGGGCGCGTGACGCTGCCGCAGATCGATCAGGCGCTCGCCGACCGTGCCGCCGACGCCGGCGTGGAGCTTGCGACGTTCCAGAGCAACCACGAAGGCGCGCTGGTCGACCGCATCCAGGCGGCCCGCACGGAACAGACGGACTTCATTCTGATCAACCCGGCGGCCTACACGCACACCAGCGTGGCGATCCGGGACGCACTGGCAGGCGTGGGCATTCCGTTCGTCGAGATCCATCTCTCGAACGTGCATCGCCGCGAAGCCTTTCGGCATCACTCGTATTTTTCCGACCAGGCCGAAGGCGTCATCTGCGGCCTCGGCTGGAAGGGTTATCTCTACGCGCTCGAATACGCGCTCGACCGGCTCGCTGCCCGGTCGGCCGCCTGATTCCGGCGCCGGATGACCGACGCACTCTGAAAGACCACTCTTATCCCGTGCCGGGACGCGCGCGCCCCGGCACCTCACGTATTCAAGCAAAGGGGCTGCACCATGGATCTACGTAAGCTGAAGACTCTGATCGACCTCGTCTCCGAATCGGGCATCTCGGAACTCGAAGTCACCGAGGGCGAAGGCAAGGTGCGCATCGTCAAGAACGCGCCGCCGGTCTACGTACAACCGGGCGCAGCACAATTCGCGGCGCCGTTCGCCGGCGCCCCCGTGGCCGCCGCACCGGCCCACGCAGGCGAAGCCGCAGCGCCCGCCGCTGCCGCGCCGGCCGTGCCGCAAGGCCACGTCGTAACGTCGCCGATGGTCGGCACGTTCTACCGCGCACCGTCGCCGGGCGCCGATCCGTTCGTGCAGGTGGGCGACACGGTCAAGGAAGGCCAGACGCTGTGCATCATCGAAGCGATGAAGCTGCTCAACGAAATCGAGTCGGACGCCTCGGGCGTGGTCAAGGAAATCCTCGTCGAGAACGGCCAGGCGGTCGAATACGGCCAGCCGCTCTTCGTGGTCGCATAAGCCCGACCACCCGCAGAGCACGAGTGATCGCATGAGCGCGCCGGCGCTTCGCGCGACATCCGCGACATCCCTCAGGCGCCGCACCGCCCTCGCCGGTCGCGGCGCGCGCGGCCACCAGCGCCGCGCGCACCACCGGTCCTTCCTGGCGGCCCGCCTGCACGGCCATGCGGCGCCCATTGATGAGTCGAATACCCACCATGTTTGAAAAAATCCTCATTGCCAATCGTGGCGAAATCGCGCTGCGCATTCAGCGCGCGTGCCGCGAACTCGGCGTCAAGACGGTCGTCGTCTATTCGGAAGCCGACAAGGAAGCCAAGTACGTGAAGCTCGCGGACGAGGCGGTCTGCATCGGCCCGGCGCCTTCTAACCTGAGCTACCTGAACATGCCCGCGCTCATCAGCGCGGCGGAAGTCACCGACGCCGAGGCGATCCACCCCGGCTACGGCTTCCTGTCGGAGAACGCCGACTTCGCCGAGCGCGTCGAGCAATCGGGCTTCACCTTCATCGGTCCGCGTCCGGAAACGATCCGCATGATGGGCGACAAGGTCACGGCGAAGCAGACCATGATCAAGACCGGCGTGCCCTGCGTGCCGGGCTCGGAAGGCGCCCTGCCCGACGATCCGAAAGAAATCGTGAAGATCGCGCGCACCATCGGCTACCCGGTCATCATCAAGGCCTCGGGCGGCGGCGGCGGTCGCGGTATGCGCGTGGTGCACACGGAAGCCGCGCTCGTGAACGCGGTCAACATGACGCGCGAAGAAGCGGGCCGGGCCTTCGGCAACCCGCAGGTCTACATGGAGAAGTACCTCGAGAATCCGCGTCACATCGAGATCCAGGTGCTCTCCGACTCGTTCAAGAACGCCGTGTGGCTCGGCGAGCGTGACTGCTCGATGCAGCGCCGCCACCAGAAGGTGATCGAGGAAGCGCCGGCGCCGGGCATCGCGCGCCGCCTGCTCGACCGCATCGGCGACCGTTGCGCCGACGCCTGCAAGAAGATGGGCTATCTCGGCGCGGGCACGTTCGAATTCCTGTACGAAAACGGCGAGTTCTACTTCATCGAAATGAACACGCGCGTGCAGGTCGAGCACCCGGTCACCGAGCTGATCACCGGCATCGACATCGTGCAGGAACAGATCCGTATCGCCGCGGGCGAGAAGCTCGCATTCCGCCAGCGCGACATCCAGTTGAAGGGCCACTCGATCGAGTGCCGGATCAACGCGGAAGATCCGTTCAAGTTCACGCCGTCGCCGGGCCGTCTGACCTCCTGGCACATGCCGGGCGGCCCCGGCGTGCGCGTCGACTCGCATGCCTACAATGGCTATTTCGTGCCGCCGAACTATGATTCGATGATCGGCAAGCTGATCACCTACGGCGCGACGCGCGAACAGGCCATCCAGCGCATGCGTATCGCGCTCTCGGAAATGGTGGTCGAAGGCATCTCGACCAACATTCCGCTGCACCGCGAGCTGATGCTCGACGCCAAGTTTGTCGAAGGCGGCACGAGCATTCACTACCTGGAAAGCCGTCTGGCCGAACGTCAGGCCATGAACCAGGCGACGAAGAAGGACGAAGCGTAATTCCATGAGCTACCGGGAACTGATCGTCGAGCTTGAGCGCGACCGCGCGGAAGAGCTGTCCGACGCGCTGATCGAGCTTGGCGCCCTCTCGGTGTCGGTGGAAGACGCCGACGCCGACACGCCCGACGAGCAACCGCTCTTCGGCGAGCCTGGCCTCACGCCCGAGCGCACCGCGTGGCAGCATTCGCGCGTGATCGCGCTGATCGGCGACGATCAGGATCCCGCCGTGCTGCTCGCGGCGGCGTCCAACGAGCTGGGGCTGCCTGAAACGCCGAAGCACACGCTGCGCGAAGTCGAGGAACAGGACTGGGTGCGCCTCACGCAATCGCAGTTCGATCCGATTCCGATCGGCGAGCACATCTGGGTCGTGCCCTCGTGGCACGACGCGCCCGACCCCGACGCGCTGATCCTCGAACTCGATCCGGGCCTGGCTTTCGGCACGGGCAGCCATCCCACCACGCGCCTGTGCATGGAATGGCTGGAGCAGAACGTGCAGCCGGGGACATCGCTGCTCGATTACGGCTGCGGCTCGGGCATCCTCGCGATCCTCGCGAAGAAGTGCGGCGCCAACCCGGTGATCGGCATCGATATCGATCCGCAGGCGGTCGAATCGGCGCGCCACAACAGCGAACGCAACCACGCGGACGTGACGTATGGCCTGCCCGACGACCTGCAGGCGGGCGAGTTCGACATCGTCGTTGCAAACATTCTTTCGAATCCGCTCAAGCTGATGGCGTCGATGCTGTCGTCGCGCGTGAAGCCGGGTGGACGCCTCGCGCTGTCGGGCATTCTTGCCCGCCAGGCCGATGAAGTGGCGCAGGTGTACGCGCAATGGATCGATATCTCGGTCTGGCGCGAGCACGAAGGCTGGGTCTGTCTGGCCGGTACGCGGCGCGCATAACGCTCCACGAAAGCCGCCCGCCCTGCCGGGCGGCGGCTCAAGTCGTTAGGCGTCGTGGATTGCCATTAGAATGGCGTGTATCGCCAACCATCCGGGTCCACGGCACACATGCTCCTGGCCACGCGCTGCCCCTTCTGCGAAACCGTATTCCGTGTCCAGCCGGCACAGCTCGCCGCTCGCCGCGGTCTCGTGCGTTGCGGCCATTGCCAGGAAGCGTTCGACGCCTCGGGTAGCCTGTACGAAATGCCCGAAGGCGGCGATTTCGCGCTGGCCACGCCCGTTGCGGCCGATATCGCCGCGAGCCTGACGACGCCTCATGCGGCCGCGCATCCCACTCATGCCGCGCAGCCTGTACAACCCGAACCCCTCGTAGAGGCGCCACGCGAGCCGGAACCGGTCGCGCCGACGCCCGAAGCCGCGCGCGAGCCTGAGCCGGCTCCCACTCGCCCCGCCGCGCCGCCGAATTTTTCGAGCGCCGCCTGGGATCCGTGGGCGCCGCAGCCGGACAGCCACATCGATCCGCGCCTGCAATACAACGCCGAAAATCTGCCGCAGGCGAGCCTTGCCGCCGCCGCGAGCCGGGCGGCGCGCGAAGTCGAAATGCGCGTGATCCACGACGACGAGCCCACGTTCTCGTCCGGGTCCGCGCCCGCTCCGGCACACGTCGAAGCCGAAACGCCCGCTGCGCGCTGGACGCGTGTCGAGCACGAACTGGTTCCCCCGGAGCCGGTCGCTCCGGGCAGCGCGCATGCGGCTCACACCGAGCCGACGCTTTCGTCGGGCGAAACAGCCCGCACGCCGCCCCGCACACCAGCCCACTCACCCGTCGCCAATCCCGAACCGGTGTTCCATCGCTCCACGGCGATCGCGACAGGAACCGCCGCAGCCGCAAGCGCACCCGCCTTCACCGCACTCGAAGCCAACGACGGCGACGCGCCCTTTGCGGTGACCCGCGAAGCGCCCGCGCGCGCGAAGGGGCATCCGGGCTGGCGCATCGTCGGCTCGCTGCTGGCGCTCGCGCTGATCGTGCTGCTGGCGCTGCAGCTCGTCTGGTGGCAGCGCGAAAGCGTCATGGTCTACTGGCCCGCGTCGCAGCCGCTCTACCAGCAGGTCTGCGCGCAACTCGGCTGTCACGTGAGCCCGCCGCGCGACATCGACGGTCTGCAGGTGCAGCCGTCCGATCTGCGCCAGGTGGACGACCCGCATCATCTCGAACTGAAGGTGCCGCTGCGCAACCGCTTCCAGGTGGCGCTGGCGTATCCGGCCATCGAACTCACGCTGCTCGACCGCCAGAACAACGTGGTGCTGCGCCGCGTGCTCTGGCCGCAGGACTACGCGCCGCCCGGCACCCGCATCGACGCCGGCCTTCCCGCACACAGCACGCAGACGATGATCGTGCGGCTCGACACCGGCAACGTCGTCGCATCGAATTTCCGCATCGAGATCTTCTATCCGTAGCCGCGTATCCCTGCGCGCGCGCCCGTGCCGCCCACGCGATGCGCGCTCGCGCGCCCCTGGCACCCGGCGACGCCGGGTGCGCCACTCACCACAACAGCCTTAAATCCGGAGAGCACATCATGAGTCAAGTCACGCTAGGCGGTAACCCGATCGACGTCGCAGGCACCTTCCCGGCGCCCGGCCAGAAGGCCCCGTCGTTCTCGCTCGTCGGCAAGGATCTGAAGCCCGTCGCACTCGCCGATTTCGCCGGCAAGCGCAAGGTGCTGAACATCGTGCCGAGCCTCGACACGCCGACCTGCGCCACCTCGACGCGCAAGTTCAACGAAGCCGCCGCCAATCTCGACAACACGGCTGTCGTCGTGATCTCGGGCGACCTGCCGTTCGCGGCTGGCCGCTTCTGCACGACCGAAGGCATCGAGAACGTCGTCACGGCGTCGACCTTCCGCGGCCATGAGTTCGCGCAAGCCTACGGCGTGGACATCACGAGCGGCCCGCTGACCGGCCTCACGGCGCGCGCCGTGGTCGTGATCGACGCGAACGACAACGTCGTGTACGCGGAACGCGTCGGCGAAATCAAGAACGAGCCGAACTACGACGCAGCGCTCGCCGCGCTGAAGTAATCACGGCGGCGGCGCGCACAGCGCGCGTATCGCAACGACAGCACCACGACGATAGCCGCCGCGCGCCGCCCTCTTTCATCACACGCATCACAGGAATTCCCGCCTTGGCTACGCTCATTTGCGGCTCGCTCGCCTACGACAACATCATGACCTTCGAGGGTCGCTTCCGGGAGCACATCCTGCCCGAGCAGGTGCACATCCTGAACGTGAGCTTCCTCGTGCCGACGATGCGCCGCGAATTCGGCGGCTGCGCGGGCAACATCGGCTACTCGCTGCACCTGCTGGGCGGCGACGCGCGCATCATGGGCACGCTCGGCGCCGCCGACGCGCAACCCTATATGGACCGCTTCAACGCGCTCGGCCTGAACACGGCGCACGTGCGCGTGCTGCCCGACATGTGGTCGGCGCAGGCGATGATCACGACCGATCTCGAAAACAACCAGATCACCGCGTTCCACCCCGGCGCGATGATGCAGTCACATGTGAACAAGGCAGACGAAGCGCCCGGCATCAAGCTCGGCATCGTCGCGCCGGACGGCTTCGACGGCATGGTTCAGCACGTGGAGCAACTCGCGCAGGCAAAAATCCCGTTTGTCTTCGATCCGGGTCAAGGTTTGCCGCTGTTCGACGGTGCGTCGCTACGTCGCGCGATTGAACTTGCGACCTACCTGACGGTCAACGATTACGAAGCCAACCTTGTGAGCCACCGCACCGGCTGGTCGATCGAAGAAATGGCCAGCAAGGTCGACGCACTCATCATCACGCGCGGCGAGCAAGGCTCGCAGATCTATCACGGCGGCCAGATCGAAGAGATCCCCGTGGTGCAGGCCGAACGCGTGCTCGACCCGACCGGTTGCGGCGACGCCTTCCGCGGCGGTCTGCTCTACGGCATCGAGAACAAGCTCGGGTGGGCGACCACCGGGCGTCTCGCGAGCCTGATGGGCGCGCTCAAGATCGAGCAACAAGGTCCGCAGAACTATGCGCCCACGAAGGCGCAGATCATGGAACGATTCAAGGCGGCGTTCGGTTACGAACTGTCGCTCTGAACACGCAGCGCCGCGGGAACGGCCTGCATTGGAGTGCTTGGGAAATGAAAACAACAAATCGTCTGATTGTGACCGTCATGGTTGCGGGTTCGCTCGCCGTGACGGGTTGTGCCTATAACAGCAGCTCCGCCGATGTCTACACCGCGTCGCAGGCGCAGCGTGAAGCCACGGTGCGCATGGCGGTGGTCGAAAGCGTGCGCGCGGTGAAGATCAGCTCGAACAACGGCCAGCCCAGCGGTCTGGGCGCCGTCGGCGGCGGTGCGCTCGGCGCGGTGGCCGGTAGCGCGATTGGCGGCGGTCGCGGCTCGATCGTCACCGGCATCATCGGTGGCATCGCGGGCGCGGTGGCCGGTAACGCGGTCGAGAACGGCGTAGCGATGCACGATGGCCTCGAAATCACCGTGCGTCTGGATAACGGCGACTACCGCGCCATCACGCAGGCCGCCACCGGCGAAGTGTTCCAGGCCGGCGACCGTGTGCGCCTGCTCTCCAGCGGCGGCGTCACGCGCGTTACGCACTAGGAAAACAAGAGATTCACCTGGCTGGCGTGCCGTCACACCAGCCATCGAAGACCGGTTTCCCCTGTACCGCAGCGCGGCTTCGTGCCTGCCTGCGGAACCTCAGGCGCATGCTCTCCCCTGTGCATGCGCCTTTTTTCATGCCTGCGCGTCTGTCATGGCGTCCTTCGCTCAAAGCCTGCAGACGAAAAAAATCCCGTCGCGGATAGTCCAGCGACGGGATTGCAGATCGAGCCTCGCGAGCAAGCCGCCAGGCCCGACCACCGAAGCACGCGTTGTTTAACTGACTCTCGCGCGCTTCGGCCGGTACGACTTGAACGGCTTACGGACGGCTGCCGGTCGGGAACGGCCATGCAGCAGCCGGGTTCAGTGCCGTCTTGACCGTTGCTGCGGGCGCAGCCGGTTGCGCAGCGGCCGCAGGCGCAGCAGCGGCAGCCTTCTTCGCAGGCGCCTTGCGGGCAGCCTTCTTCGCAGCAGGCTTCTTGGCAGCAGGCGCGGCCTTCTTCGCGGGCGCAGCCTTCGTGGCAGCAGCAGCCTTCTTCGCCGGTGCGGCCTTCTTTGCCGGTGCAGCCTTCTTGGCCGGCGCTGCCTTCTTCGCAGCAACCTTCTTCACGGCGACTTTCTTCGCAGCAACCTTCTTCGCTGCGGCCTTCTTCGCCGGTGCTGCCTTCTTCGCGGCAACCTTCTTCACCGCGACTTTTTTCGCAGCAACCTTCTTTGCTGCGGCCTTCTTCGCCGGTGCTGCCTTCTTCGCAGCAACCTTCTTCACGGCGACCTTCTTGGCTGCAACCTTCTTCGCAGCGACCTTCTTGGCCGGTGCTGCCTTCTTCGCCGGCGCTGCCTTCTTCGCAGCAACCTTCTTCACGGCGACCTTCTTGGCAGCAACCTTCTTCACTGCTGCAACCTTCTTCACTGCGGCCTTCTTCGCCGGAGCAGCAGCCTTTTTCGCTGCGACCTTCTTGACTGCGGCTTTCTTGGCCGCCGGTTTCTTCTTGGCAGTTGCCATTTTTTTCTCCTTCAGGTTCAGATGAGAGTCAGTTCAAACTACACCCTTCGTCAAAACCCGCTTCCCGCAAACGCTTCTCAGGGCGCACGCTACAAAGCGGGCTATTCATCGGCGTACGCTGATCCCGCGCGCTTACGCTAATGAATGCGGTAAGGCGCGCCGTGCTGAAAAGCACGGCGCGCCAAGTCATTCCGGCGTCGGCTACCGACACCGGGCAACGTTCGTTGAGGGCGCAAGCCACATGGCTCGCGCCTTTTTCCGGGGGGAAGTTTGCCCATCCCTCTGAAGGGTTCGCAAAGTGCCTTGCACCTAAGTGAGCCGTCAAGGCTCCGGGCACGCTTTGCATCAGGCGTTCCTGCTCCTAATCGTCATGCCGGCGAAGGCGCTCGCGTAGCGCCTTGCGGCAACCCCAAAAGACTGACTGCGCAGTGCGTCCGGGTCATTCCCAGGTCAGCGCACCGCCCGTCTGGTATTCGATCACGCGCGTTTCGAAGAAGTTGCGTTCCTTCTTCAAGTCGATCATTTCGCTCATCCACGGGAACGGGTTCTCTTCGTTCGGGAACAGCGTGTCGAGGCCGATCTGCTGGCAGCGACGGTTGCAGATGAAGCGCAGATAGCTCTTGAACATCGACGCGTTCAGGCCCAGCACGCCACGCGGCATGGTGTCCTCCGCGTAACGGTATTCGAGATCGACGGCTTGCTTGAACAGTTCGGTGATCTCCGCGCGGAACGCCGGGGTCCACAGCTGCGGATTTTCGAGCTTGATCTGGTTGATCAGGTCGATGCCGAAGTTGCAGTGCATCGACTCGTCGCGCAGGATGTACTGATACTGCTCCGCGGCGCCCGTCATCTTGTTCTGGCGGCCGAGCGCGAGAATCTGCGTGAAGCCCACATAGAAGAACAGACCTTCCATGATGCAGGCGAACACGATCAGCGAACGCAGCAGCGTCTGGTCGGCTTCGAGCGTGCCGGTCTTGAACGCAGGGTCCGTGAGCGTCTGGATGAACGGGATCAGGAACTCGTCCTTGTCGCGGATCGACTTGACCTCGTGGTACGCGTTGAAGATCTCGCTTTCGTCCAGACCGAGCGATTCAACGATGTACTGGTACGCGTGCGTGTGGATCGCTTCTTCGAATGCCTGGCGCAGCAGGAACTGGCGGCATTCGGGCGCCGTGATGTGCCGGTAGGTGCCGAGCACGATGTTGTTGGCGGCGAGGGAGTCGGCGGTCACGAAGAAGCCGAGGTTGCGCTTCACGATGCGGCGCTCGTCCTCGGTCAGACCATTCGGGTCTTTCCACAGGGCGATGTCGCGCGACATGTTCACTTCCTGCGGCATCCAGTGATTCGCACAGCCAGCCAGGTACTTCTCCCAGGCCCACTTGTACTTGAACGGGACCAACTGGTTCACGTCGGTCTGACCGTTGATGATGCGCTTGTCGGCGACATTCACGCGGCCTTCGGTCGCGACCGGCGTTTGCGGCGGCGGGGCGACTGCGAAGTCGGCGGCGAAGATGTTTTGCGCCGAAGAGGACTGAGGAGCGGAGTGCATGCCCGGAGCAGAGACAGCCTGACCCGCGAGGTTGCGCATTGCGTTTTGCTGCGCACCGCTCGACGGAGTTACGGCCGTGTTCTCGTCATCCCAGTTGAGCATAAATGTCACCATCAATTTAGAACGGTTTGTACCATCTTTTCGTGAGCGGTAAAAGGGTTCGCACACGAAAAAACCTGTTTTCGATTCGCGTTGAGACCTCGATACAACACTTTGTTATCGCATCGTCTCGATCGACTCGCGTGAACAGCACGCAAGCTTCGCTTTTGCGTCGCCTCTGCGTCGCTCGAGCGTCACTGTCGCTGCGCGTTTCATGGTCTTCGCACAATCGTGAGCGCCGATGAAAGAGTCTCTGCATCGCGTGTGTTCACACGTCGTCTGGCTTCGCTCTTCACTGCGCTTTTCATCATGTTTCGCTGCTGCAAAGACAGACTGCGCGGTGTTCGTCTGTCTCGATGTCTTGCGTCCCGCTGCGCTCAAACGCGTGTCTCGCGCGGCGCATTCCGAAGCCTTGCGAAAAACCCCAGGGATTCCTGAAGCCTCCCGTAAGTGAGACGTGGAGAAGAAGCGAGCAACACGCGTGCCGCGTTGCGTTTCACACATCGTCGGGAGAGACAGGCGGCGCGCGTTGCGCGCACCGCCTTCAAACGCTACGACTACCTACTACTATTATTGACTGCCGGTGCTGCCAGGGTACTGCAGTACGGCTCGCGGTCCTGCGTCATGCGCGCAGTGTTGCGCTGCGCGCTGCCGCTTTATAGCGAGCGTGCGCCACGCTTACTGGCAAGCTTCGCACTCTTCGAAGCCTGCATCGCCCGGACGCATCATGCACACCGGACCTTCTGCTTCCGGCGCGGCAACGTCCACCTGCTCCGCTGCCGATTGCATCACCGTCGAGCCGCCGTTGCCGGCCGCGCCGCCCGCGGCACCAAAGCCAGCACCACCTGCCGCGCCGCCGCCATTCCCACCACCCGTCGGCACCGCGTTGAGCGCGCCGTGAGCGACCGTCGACTTCTCGACGTGCGTGGCGGCCATCGTGCGCAGGTAGTACGTGGTCTTCAGACCGCGCACCCATGCGAGCTTGTAGATCTCGTCGAGCTTCTTGCCCGATGCGCCCGCCATGAAGATGTTCAGCGACTGCGCCTGGTCGATCCACTTCTGACGACGCGACGCCGCTTCGACGAGCCACGTCGGATCGACTTCGAACGCCGTTGCGTACACCGCGCGCAGGTCGGCCGGCACGCGGTCGATGCGCGAGAGCATGCCGTCGAAGTACTTCAGGTCGGCGACCATGACTTCGTCCCACAGGCCGCGCGACTTCAGGTCGCGAACGAGGTAGTCGTTCACCACCGTGAATTCGCCCGAGAGGTTCGACTTCACGTAGAGGTTCTGGAACGTCGGCTCGATACACGGCGACACGCCGATGATGTTCGAGATCGTTGCCGTCGGCGCGATCGCGATGCAGTTCGAGTTACGCATGCCGTGCGCCGCGATGCGCTCGCGCAGCGAGGTCCAGTCCATCGATTCGCTGGAGTCGACTTCGACGTAGCCGCCGCGCGCTTCTTCGAGCAGCTTGAGCGTGTCCTGCGGGAGGATGCCGCGATCCCACAGCGAGCCGCGGTAGGTCGAGTAGCGGCCGCGCTCGGCTGCCAGCTCCGTCGACGCCCAGTACGCGTAGTAGCAGACGGCTTCCATCGAGCGATCGGCGAACTCCACGGCTTCCTGCGAAGCAAACGGCGTGCGCAGAACGTGCAGGCAGTCCTGGAAGCCCATGATGCCCATGCCCACCGGGCGGTGCTTCAGGTTCGAGTTACGCGCCTTCGACACGGCGTAGTAGTTGATGTCGATGACGTTGTCGAGCATGCGCATCGCCACGCTGATGGTGCGCTTGAGCTTGTCGTGGTCGAGCGCGAACGTGCCGTCGGCCTGTTCGATCATGTGCGCGACGAGGTTCACCGAGCCCAGGTTGCAGACGGCGATTTCCGTGTCGCTGGTGTTCAGCGTGATTTCCGTGCACAGGTTCGACGAGTGGACGACGCCCACGTGCTGCTGCGGCGAACGCACATTGCACGGATCCTTGAACGTGATCCACGGATGGCCCGTTTCGAACAGCATGCCCAGCATCTTGCGCCACAGTTGCGCGGCCGGCAGCTTCTTGAACAGCTTGATCTCGCCGCGTGCAGCCTTCTCTTCGTAAGCGACGTAAGCCTTTTCGAAATCCGCGCCGAACAGGTCGTGCAGATCCGGGCAGGTCGACGGCGAGAACAGCGTCCAGTCGCCGCCTTCCATCACGCGCTTCATGAACAGGTCGGGAATCCAGTTCGCCGTGTTCATGTCGTGCGTGCGGCGACGGTCATCGCCCGTGTTCTTGCGCAGCTCGAGGAATTCTTCGATGTCCAGGTGCCACGTTTCCAGGTACGCGCAGACCGCGCCCTTGCGCTTGCCGCCCTGGTTCACCGCGACGGCCGTATCGTTCACGACCTTCAGGAACGGCACCACGCCTTGCGACTTGCCGTTCGTGCCCTTGATGTGCGAGCCGAGTGCGCGCACACGCGTCCAGTCGTTGCCCAGACCGCCGGCAAACTTCGACAGCAGTGCGTTGTCCTTGAGCGCTTCGTAAATGCCGTCGAGATCGTCGGCAACCGTCGTGAGGTAGCACGACGAAAGCTGCGAGCGGTGCGTGCCCGAGTTGAACAGCGTGGGCGTCGACGACATGAAGTCGAACGACGAGAGCACGTTGTAGAACTCGATCGCGCGCGCTTCGCGGTCGATTTCGTTGAGCGAGAGACCCATTGCGACGCGCATGAAGAATGCCTGCGGCATTTCGATGCGGGTGCCGCCGACGTGCAGGAAGTAGCGGTCGTACAGCGTCTGCAGGCCAAGGTAGCCGAACTGCAGGTCGCGGTTCGCGTTCAGCGCGTTACCGAGACGCTTGAGGTCGAACTGCTGGAGCTTGTCGTCGAGCAGGCCGGCTTCGACGCCGCGCTTGATGAACTGCGGGAAGTATTCCGCGTAACGCCAGCCCATGTCGGCTTGCGTGACTTCTTCTTCCAGAATTTCGCGACGGATCGTGTGCAGCAGGATGCGCGACGTGACCTGGCTGTAGGCCGGGTCCTTTTCGATCATCGTGCGCGCGGCCAGAATCGCCGAGTCGTAGACCTGCGACATCGGCACGCCGTCGTACAGGTTCTTCACCGTTTCAGCGACGATCGGGTCGGCGCTGACGGCTTCGCCCAGGCCTTCGCACGCCGACACGATCAGCGCGTGCAGCGCGTTCATGTCGAGCGGGCGCGTGACGCCGTTGTCGGTTACGTTGATGCCGGGCGCGGCTGCGGCTTCCGGTGCATGCGAGCGCTCTTGCGAGCGCTTCTCGCGATACAGCACGTAGGCGCGCGCGACGTTGTGCTCGCCGCCGCGCATCAGCGCGAGTTCGACCTGATCCTGAATGTCTTCGATGTGGAACGTGCCGCCGTTCGGACGGCTGCGCACGAGTGCGCGCACGACGTTCTGCGTGAGCTGCTCGACGAGTTCGCGAACGCGCGCCGACGCGGCACCCTGCCCGCCGTTGACGGCCAGGAATGCCTTGGTCATGGCGAGCGCGATCTTCGACGGCTCGAAGCCCACCACGCTGCCGTTACGGCGGATCACCTTATGGTCGGCGAACTGCGTCGCGCTGGCCTGGCCGTCCTGCGGCTGGCCACCCAGCGTGTGCGCGGCGGCCGCGCCTTCATAGCGGGTCGAGACGTTATCGGTCGTTTGCATGTGCAAAGCTCCTGGTCCTGGAAATGTGCGAAGGAAATTCGCGAATTAATACGGATGCCGCGCCCCCGTGTGCGCGGACGATTGGGGGGAGAGAGCGAGCCAGCCTGGCGAGGCTGCCGGATGCGGCAAGGCAGATGAGCCACGTAACGTTTCGGTCTTCATCGTGGATGCCGCGATCATTGGCTGTACCTTTTCTCTCGATACCAGCCGGTGCGCCGGTTTTAAGCGGACTGCACCGCACAATTTTTGCTATGCCGCTAATGCGCGCGGCGCCGTGCTCATCAGAGCGGGGCGCCGCCGAACATACAACATATGGTGTAAAGCTGTGCTTCGGGTACGAAGTATAGTGGAAGCGCCGGGCAGTCAAAGAAGAAAAAACGAAGAAAATTTTGGCCTGGAGACTTGACAGCGCGTGAAGCCCAGACGGCGCGGGCATTTCAGCGCGACACCCGATTCCATGCGTCGAAAAGCCCATACGCCGCGCGACGGTTAGCGCGGCAAGAGGTCTTCCGTTTAGTTGCGCTTCACTGCGTCACGACGTCGCTGACGACGCATTACGACACGTCGCGCGCGTGAAGATAGGGAAAGAACACATCGCCGAGTTGCGTCTCGCGCTGCAGACGCGTCCACTCGAAATGCGGTCCCGGATCGGTCTTGCGGCCTGGCGCGATATCCGAATGGCCCGCCACGGCGTCGATCGGATAGTGCGCGCACAACGCCCGCACGAGGGGCGCGAGTGTCGCATATTGCGCGGGTTCGAAGGGCTGCGTGTCGCTGCCTTCGAGTTCGATGCCGATCGAGAAGTCGTTGCAGCGCTCGCGTCCGAAGAAGTTCGACAGGCCCGCGTGCCACGCGCGCTCATCGCAGGAGACGAATTGTTCGAGCGCGCCGTCGCGATGGATCACGAAATGCGCCGACACGCGCACGCCGCGCAGATGCGTATCGAAGTACGGATGCGCGTCGCAGTCGAGGCGGTTGAGGAACAGATCGGCGATCTCCGGGCCGCCGAACGTGTCGGGCGGCAGACTGATGTTGTGCACGACGATGAGCGTCGGCACGGCGCCGCCGGGACGCGCTTCGAAGTTCGGTGAAGGCAGGCGGCGCGCGGGCGAAACCCAACCCTGCGCATCGACCGCGTACGCAGGCGGCGTTACATCGTGACTCATGCGTGGCTCACTCGCAACTTAGCGCGCGGGACGATCCTGGCCGGTCTTGCGCGCGTCGTAGGCGCGTGCGTGCGCAGCGCTGCAGAAACTCTGCGCGCCCACGCTCACCGATTCGCTGCGCGGCGCGTGCACGCCGCACTCGGCGCAACGCACCATCGGCTCGGCCAGCGCGCCGGCGTTCGCACCATTCGCACCATTGCCCTGCGCACCGCCATTCGCGCGCCATGCGCCCGGCCCCTGCTGACGCGGATCGGCGCCAGTGCGAGCTTGCGGCTGCGCGCGGCGCAGCGTCTTGACGAACCACTGCCCGACGAAGAACAGCAGGATCAGGAGAAGAATCTGTCTCATGGAATCAAACGACCGGACGATGCAGCAGCACTTCGAACACAAAGCGGCTGCCGACATAAGCCAGCAACAGCGCGACGAACGACGCGATCACCCAGCGCAGCGCCGAGCGGCCACGCCAGCCCGAAATCTTGCGCGCGGTGAGCAGCGCGCCGAACATCAGCCACGAAAGAATCGCGAACACGGTCTTGTGATCGAGCGACAGCGGCCGGTCGATCAGTTGTTCGCTGAAGACGATGCCCGACACCAGCGTGGCGGTCAGCAGCACGAAGCCCGCGCCGATCAGACGGAACAGGAGCTTTTCCATCGTGAGCAGCGGCGGCAGCGTTTCGATCCAGTTCGACAGCCAACCGCCGCCCTTGTTGCCGGCGTTGCGCTGGAAGCCCGCGCCCTTGAGCGCGTGCAGCCGGCGCTCGACGGCAAGCATCAGTACGGCGTGCAGCGCGGCGATGGCGAACAGGCCATAGGCCACGTTGGCGATCACGAAGTGCAGCTTGAAGAGCGGCGCGGCCGCATACGGCAGCACGCGCACGCCACCGAACACGAGCGGCAGGATCGATGCGACGGCGGCCAGCGGCAACAGCAGCAGACGCAACCCGTCGAGCGAAAAGAAAAAGCTCTCGATCCAGTAGATCACCGCGCCGAGCCAGAACATCGCCGACAACGCGAACGCGAAGCCGAAGATCATCTCGTTGGCGGGGAAGATCGTCATGTGCAGCAACAGGCCGTGCGCCGCGAGCGCGATGAACAGCAACGCGCGCGAGAACACGCCGAAGCTGCGCGCGCGCGTCTCGACGCCCGCGCCGGCAGGGCCCGCGAGGCCGGCCGTCACCGGAACCGGCGGCACGCTGCCGAAGAGCGGCTCGATGCTGGCGCGGCGCAATGCGCGCCAGTCGGCGGCGCACAGACCGCCGTACAGGAGCACGGTGAGGGCATACAGTACAATATCCATGTTCGAAGTTTACTATAGGCCCCCAGGCCGCGCGGGATCGCAACGCATCGCGACGCTCTCCCGCTCCACGCACCGGGCCGCACTGCTCACCGCCTCCCCATGCTCGACAATCTCACTCAACGGATGGCGCGCGTCGTCAAGACGCTGCGCGGCGAAGCCCGGCTGACCGAAGCCAATACGCAGGAAATGCTGCGCGAGGTCCGTCTCGCGCTGCTCGAAGCGGACGTGGCGCTGCCCGTCGTGCGCGAGTTCATCGCCAAGGTGAAGGAAAAGGCGCTCGGCGAGGAAGTCATCGCCAGCCTTTCGCCGGGCCAGGCGCTCGTCGGCGTGGTGCAGCGCGAGCTGACCGCCGTGATCGGCGGCGACTACGAAGGCAAGGCCGCCGAACTCAACCTCGCCGTCACGCCGCCCGCCGTCATCCTCATGGCCGGTCTGCAGGGCGCGGGTAAAACCACCACCGTCGGCAAGCTGGCCAAGCTGCTGCGCGAGAAGTACAAGAAGAAGGTTCTCACTGTTTCCTGTGACGTCTACCGCCCCGCGGCTATCGCGCAGTTGAAGACGGTGACGGAACAGGTCGGCGCGGACTTCTTCCCTTCGCAGCCGGACCAGAAGCCGGTCGACATCGCCGCAGCCGCGGTCGACTGGGCCAAGCGCCACTATCACGACGTACTGCTCGTCGACACGGCCGGCCGCCTCGGTATCGACGAGGCGATGATGAACGAGATCACCGCGCTGCACACCTCGCTCAAGCCCGCTGAAACGCTGTTCGTGGTCGATGCGATGCTCGGTCAGGACGCGGTCAACACCGCCAAGGCGTTCAACGACGCCCTGCCGCTCACCGGCGTCGTGCTCACCAAGCTCGACGGCGACTCGCGCGGCGGCGCGGCGCTGTCCGTGCGCCACATCACCGGCAAGCCGATCAAGTTCGTCGGCGTCGCGGAAAAGCTCGACGGCCTGGAAGTGTTCCACCCGGACCGCATGGCCAACCGGATTCTCGGCATGGGCGACATTCTCGCCCTCGTCGAGGAAGCGCAGCGCGGCGTGGACGTTCAAGCCGCCCAGAAGCTCGCCGACAAGGTCAAGAAAGGCGGCGACTTCGACCTCAACGATTTCCGCGCGCAGCTCTCGCAGATGAAGAAGATGGGCGGCCTGTCGTCGCTCATGGACAAGCTGCCCGCGCAGTTCCAGCAGGCGGCCTCGGGCGCCAACATGGGCCAGGCCGAAAAGCAGATGCGCCGCATGGAAGGCATCATCTGCTCGATGACCGCGCAGGAGCGCGCCAAGCCCGATCTCATCAAGGCCACGCGCAAGCGCCGTATCGCGGCGGGCGCGGGCGTGCAGGTGCAGGAAGTGAACCGTCTGCTCAATCAGTACGACCAGATGCGCACCATGATGAAGAAGCTCAAGGGCGGCAACCTGCAGAAGATGATGCGTGGCATGAAGGGCATGATGCCCGGCATGCGCTGATCGACGAGTATTTCGACGATTTTTTTCGATATCCGGGCCGCGCGGCGCACAGGCGCGCGGGCGGCCTGAAACGACGCGGCGCGCGAGCTGGACCATGAAGCGCGGGTTTTTGCTGTAGCGCGCGCCGTCGTTATTTTCCACACTGAATAGCTACAGCCACCGCCCCGCCAGAGTCATGAATCGCGAAGAAGCCCTCCATATTTTCCGCCACTCCGAAGAAATCGTTTCGGTGGGCGAGGTCAATGCGTCGATCGGCCGGATGGCCGAAGCCATTCGCGCCGATATCAGCGAGGACTTCCCGCTCGTGCTGTCGGTGATGGGTGGCGCGGCCGTGTTCACCGGCATGTTGCTGCCGCACCTCGATTTCCCGCTCGAATTCGACTACATCCACCTCACGCGCTACCGCAACGCCATCAAGGGCAGCGCGGAAATGCAATGGCGCGTCGCGCCGCGCGAGTCGGTGAAGGACCGCGTCGTGCTGGTGCTCGACGACATCCTCGATGAAGGCGAAACCATGGCCGCGATCCGCGACCGCATCATGGACATGGGTGCGAAGCGTTTCCTGTCGGCCGTGCTGTGCGAGAAGATCATTCCGAAGGCCAAACCGCTGCATCCGGACTACTGCGGCTTTTCGGTGCCGGACCGCTATGTGTTCGGTTGCGGCATGGACGCGAAGGGCTACTGGCGCAATCTGCCGACCATTCGCGCGCTGACCGAGGGTGCGTAACTCCGGCGCTTAATCCAGGCACACAGGCAGCACCAATAGAAAACGGCCCTTTCGGGCCGTTTTGCTTTTGAGACCGGCGCGCATCAAAGCTGATGCACGAACGTGGCGATCCCCGCGAGGATCATCTCCACCGAAATCGCCACGAGCACGAGACCCATCAGGCGCTCGAAGGCCGTCACGACACGCTCGCCGAGCCACTGCTGAATGCGCTCGGCAAGCACCAGCACGACCGCGCAGATCACCATCGTCACGACGAGCGCGCCGATCCATTCGAACAGCTTGCCCGGCGCCTGCGACGTCAGCAGCATGACCGTGGCCAGCGCCGAAGGCCCCGCCAGCGCAGGAATGGCGAGCGGCACGATGAGCGGCTCGCCGCCCTTGTCGCCGCCACCGAACGGACCGCCCGGATGCGGAAAAATCATGCGCAGCGCGATCAGGAACAGCACGATCCCGCCGCCGATGCGCAGCGACGTGTCCGTGAGGCCCATCATGCGCAGGAAGCCGTTGCCGGCCACCATGAAGATGAGCAGGATCACGAACGCGATCGCCACCTCGCGCAGAATCACGATCGCCCGGCGCTCCCGCGCCACGTGATGCAGGCAGCCGATGAAAAGCGGAATATTGCCGAGCGGATCGGTGATGAGCAGCAGCAGGATCGTCGCGGACAGAAAACTGTACTCCACGTTCGCAACGCTCCTTTAGCTGAAGTTAATCGTGAAAATGCGCGTGAAAATACGCGTAAAACCGCGCATCAAGCCTGCAGCGCGGCGCGCACCTTCTGCGCCACCGTCTGCGCGGCCTCGTCGGCCGGCAGCAGCGTCGCTTCGGTGTCGCGGCGGCCCTGGTACTCGACCTTGCCTTCCTTCAGGCCACGCTCGCCAATCACCAGACGATGCGGCACGCCGATCAGTTCCCAGTCGGCGAACATGACGCCCGGACGCTCGCCGCGATCGTCGAGGATCACGTCGATGCCCGCTTCGACCAGTTCGTTGTACACACGCTCGGCGTGCTCACGCACGAGTTCGCTGCGGTCCATGCCCATCGGGCACACGACCACCTGGAACGGCGCGATCGATTCCGGCCAGATGATGCCCTTGTCGTCGAAGTTCTGCTCGATCGCCGCGCCCAGGATACGCGTGACGCCGATGCCGTAGCAACCCATCTGCATCGGTGCGGGCTTGCCGTTTTCCGCGAGGAAGGTCGCGCCCATCGCGTCCGAGTACTTGGTGCCGAGCTGGAACACGTGGCCCACTTCAATGCCGCGGCAGATGTCGATGATGCCCTGGCCATCCGGCGACGGATCGCCCTTCTTCACATTGCGGATGTCGGCAACGACCGGCTCCGGCAGATCGCGGCCCCAGTTCACGCCCGTGGTGTGGAAGTCCGCTTCGTTCGAGCCGACCACGAAGTCGCTCATGTTCGCGACCGTGCGGTCCGCGATCACCTTGACCGGCTTCTTCGTGTTGAGCGGCCCGAGGTAGCCCGGCGGCGTGCCGAACCATTCGACGATTTCGGCTTCGGTCGCCATGCGGAAACCGGCGAGGCCTTCGATCTTGCCCGCCTTGATCTCGTTCAGGTCGTGGTCGCCGCGCAGCATCAGCAGCCAGATCGTGGGTTCGGCGCCCTCTTTGTCCGTCGCGAGGATGATCGACTTGATCGTGCGTTCGAGCGGCAGACCGAGCAGTTTGGCGACGGCTTCGCACTTCGCGGCGCCGGGCGTCGAAGTCTTCGTGAGCGCTTCGGCGGGCGCTGCACGCTCGGCGATCAGCGGCAGCGCTTCAGTGGCTTCGACGTTGGCGGCAAAATCCGAGGTCGGGCAGTAAGCGATGTCGTCCTCGCCCGTTTCGGCGATCACGTGGAACTCGTGCGAGCCGCTGCCGCCGATCGAGCCGTTATCGGCGACGACCGCGCGGAAATCCAGGCCGAGACGCGTGAAGATGCGCACGTAGGCGTCGTACATCTTCTGGTACGACAGCTTCAAACCGTCGACGTCCTTATCGAACGAGTACGCGTCCTTCATGATGAATTCGCGGCCGCGCATCACGCCAAAACGGGGACGGATTTCATCGCGGAACTTCGTCTGCACCTGGTAGAAGTTCACCGGCATCTGACGGTAGCTCTTGATCTGGTTGCGCGCGATGTCGGTGACGACTTCCTCGTGCGTCGGCCCCATCACGAAATCGGTCTGCTTGCGATCCTTGAAGCGCAGCAGTTCCGGCCCGTATTGCTCCCAGCGACCCGATTCCTGCCAGAGTTCGGCCGGCTGCACCGCCGGCATCAGCAGTTCGATGGCGCCCGCGCGGTTCATTTCCTCGCGCACGATCTGCTCGACCTTGCGGATCGAACGCAGGCCAATCGGCAGATAGTTGTAGATGCCGCCCGCGACGCGACGGATCATGCCCGCGCGGATCATCAACTTGTGGCTGACGATTTCGGCGTCAGCCGGCGCTTCCTTGAGGGTGCCGATAAAGAAACGGGAGGCTTTCATTCAGAGTTTTTTCCAAAAGCGGCGGCAACGGGAGGCCGTCCGAAAGAGTCCAACGGTGGAGTTCACAGACCCGACATTATGACAACGCCCCGGGCGCCTTGCCGGTGAGGCCCGGCGGGCGGCGCGGCAAGCGGTTTTTGCGCCTTCGTGACAAAACGCTCCAAACTTCTGGCCGCCGGGTGCGTGAGGACCGTTATCTGTTTATAATCAAAGCAATTTTAAAGGATTCGAAGGTGGTTGTATGCTGGATCGTGAGGGGTTTCGCCCGAACGTCGGCATCATCCTCTTGAACGCGCGAAACGAGGTGTTTTGGGGCAAACGGGTTCGCGAACATTCCTGGCAGTTTCCGCAAGGGGGCATCAAATATGGTGAGACCCCCATGCAGGCAATGTATCGGGAGTTGCACGAAGAAACCGGTCTGCATCCGGAGCACGTCAAGATCGTCGGTCGCACGCGCGACTGGCTGCGTTATGAGGTGCCGGACAAGTTCATCAAGCGCGAAGTGCGCGGCCATTATCGCGGTCAGAAACAGATCTGGTTTCTGCTGCGTATGGTTGGGCGCGATTGCGATATCTGCCTGCGGGCGACGGAGCATCCCGAGTTCGATGCGTGGCGCTGGAACGAATACTGGATACCGCTCGAGGCGGTCATCGAATTCAAGCGCGACGTCTATCAACTGGCGCTGACCGAACTGTCGCGATTTTTGCGACGCCCGGCCATGCCGCGAGTCGAGCGCGTCAATGCGCACGGCCCGCACGGACATGAGGTGCGCTACCCGCGCCTCATCGCGACGGCGCACGCCCAGGCCGCCCAGGAGATAGCGTTCGAAGCCACATTCGTGGACGCTACCGATCACGCCACGCTGGATCGCGACTGCGACCCCGCGGGGAGTATGATCGAGCCTGCGCCGGACGAGCACGGCTGATCTCCGGTTTGACCGGGGTTCGCCGCCGCCACGTCGCACCCAACGCCCGGACCGCCGCACGCTGCGCACTCCAGTGCGCAGCGTGCGGCGGTCCGCATTCGCGGCGCCGCGCATTCGTGCGCGCAGCGCCGGTGCATCGAAGGAAACATCACTTGAAACGATTGGCTCTTGCTGCGGTGTGCGCCGCGGCCGCAAGTAGCGTCCTGCTGTCCGCGTGCGGCAGTTCCGGCCCCACCAACAAGGACGACAGCGCGTTCACCTACCTGCTCGACCGCAAGGGCGAGTGGACGGAAAACAAGCTCGAAAGCCTGCCGGCGCTGCCCGGCCCGAATGCCACGCTGTACGGCTTCGATGTCTCGAACAACACGCCGCTGAAGTTCGCCGTCGATCCGGCATCGCTGACCGTCGGCACCGACGGCGTGGTGCGCTACGTGATCGTCATCACCAGCCCGAACGGCGCGCGCAACATCAACTACGAAGGCATTCGCTGCGACACCTACGAGTGGCGCCTCTATGCGAGCCTGAACGCCGACCACAACGGCTGGGACCAGACCGTCGCGAACAACTGGTCGCGCATCGAGAACGGCGAGCTCAACGCCTACCAGTCGCGGCTTTATCAGGACTACTTCTGCGCGAACAAGATGCCGATCGGGAAGGCGTCGGTGATCAGCGAGAACATCCGCTTCGGCCGCACGCAATCGACGCTCGTGCGCTGAGTCATGCGCTGATTGATGCGCCGCCGCGCACGGATATCCGCGCGAGCCGAAAACGAAGAAGCCGCAGCAGTCATCGACTGTTGCGGCTTTTTTACTGTGTAACCTGAAGGGCCTCAGACCAGCACGAGATTGTCGCGATGGATCAGCTCCGGTTCGAGCATATAGCCGAGCACGCCTTCGATTTCGCCACTCGGATGACGCTGGATCAACTTCGTTTCCGCGCTGCTGTAGTTGGTAAGGCCCCGCGCGACTTCCTGGCCTGAAGGATTCAGGCAGGCGATCACCTCGCCACGCGCGAACGCCCCCTGCACACCCACCACACCGATAGGCAGGAGACTCTTGCCGTCCGCCGTGAGCTTTTGCACTGCACCGTCGTCGATCACGACATGGCCGCGTACCTGCAGGTGATCGGCCATCCATTGCTTGCGCGCCGCCATGCGCGCGGTGCGTGCGATGAGCTGCGTGCCGATCGCCTCGCCTTTGGCGAGCCGCACCAGCACGGCTTCCTCGCGACCGCTCGCGATCACGGTGTTCGCGCCGCTATGCGCCGCGCGCTTGGCCGCGAGAATCTTGGTGAGCATGCCGCCACGGCCGATGCTCGACCCCGCGCCGCCCGCCATGGCTTCGAGTTCCGGCTTGCCGGCGTCGGCTTCCTGCACGAGCGTCGCAGCCGGGTCCTTGCGCGGATCGGCGGTATAGAGGCCGCTCTGGTCGGTGAGGATGACGAGCGCGTCGCCTTCGATCAGGTTGGCGACCAGCGCGCCGAGCGTATCGTTGTCGCCGAACTTGATTTCGTCGGTGACGACCGTGTCGTTCTCGTTGATGATCGGCACCACACCCAGCCGCAGCAGCGTGAGCAGCGTCGAGCGCGCGTTCAGATAGCGTTCGCGATCCGCGAGGTCGGCGTGCGTCAGCAGGATCTGCGCAGTGCGGATATTGTGTTCCGCGAAGCGGCTTTCATAGACCTGCGCGAGGCCCATCTGGCCGACGGCGGCGGCCGCCTGCAGTTCATCGATCTCGCGCGGGCGTTTGGTCCAGCCCAGACGTTGCATGCCTTCGGCAATCGCGCCCGAACTCACGAGCACGACTTCCTTGCCCTGCGCGCGCAGCGCCGCGATCTGCGCGGCCCATCGGCCGATGGCCGCATGATCGAGCCCGCGGCCATCGTTCGTGACGAGGCTCGAACCGACTTTCACTACCAGACGCCGGGAATCGGCGATGACGGAACGCATGCTGCGCGGTCTCCCCAAATGACTGATGACACGTGAAGCGGCCGACGCGGCCCGCGCGCCGGCACGAACGGTGAATTACTCCTGCGGTTCCTGCGCGACGCCGTTGCCGCCCGAACTGGCCTGACCCGGCACTCCGTCACGGAAGCGCACGTCGGAGGCGAGGTCTTCCGCTTCCTCTGCGCGACGCGCATCCGAATGCGCGGAAACGTAGTCGTAGATCGCGTAGCAGAGATTTTCGCAGCCCTGGCCCGTAAGCGCCGAAATCTCGAACACCGGGCCGTCCCACTCGAAGCGCTTCACGAAGTCGGCGATGCGTTCGGCGCGCTCTTCTTCCGGCACCATGTCGAGCTTGTTCAGCACGAGCCAGCGCGGCTTCTCATAGAGCGTCTCATCGTACTTGCGCAACTCGCCGACGATCGCTTTCGCATCCGCGACCGGATCGACCGTTTCGTCGAACGGCGCGAGGTCGACCAGATGCAGCAGCACGTTGGTGCGCTGCAGGTGGCGCAGGAACTGGTGCCCAAGGCCCGCGCCTTCGGCGGCGCCTTCGATCAGTCCAGGAATGTCGGCGATCACGAAGCTCTTGCTCGGACCCACGCGCACCACGCCCAGGTTCGGCGCGAGCGTCGTGAACGGATAGTCGGCGATCTTCGGCTTCGCGTTCGACACCGACGAAATGAAGGTGGATTTGCCCGCGTTGGGCATGCCGAGCAGGCCGACGTCGGCCAGCACCTTCAGTTCCAGCCGCAACATACGGCGCTCGCCGGGCTTGCCGTCGGTCTTCTGACGCGGCGCGCGGTTGGTGGACGACTTGAAATGCAGGTTGCCGAGGCCGCCCGCGCCGCCTTGCGCCACGATCACGCGCTGGTCGTGCTCGGTCAGGTCGGCGATGAACTCGCCGGTTTCCATGTCGGTGATGGTCGTGCCCACCGGCATGCGCAGCGTGATGTCGTCGCCGCCCTTGCCGTAGCAGTCCGAGCCGCGGCCGTTTTCGCCGTTGCGCGCCAGATGCTTCTTGGTATAGCGGTAGTCGATCAGCGTGTTGATGTTGCGATCGGCGATCACGTAGACGCTGCCGCCCCGCCCGCCGTCGCCGCCGTCCGGCCCGCCGAACGGGACGAACTTCTCGCGCCGCATCGACGCGCTGCCATCGCCCCCATCGCCGGCGATGACTTCGATCTTCGCTTCGTCAATGAACTTCATGCGTTACTCCGTCCCGTAATCGGTGAATCGTCGGTAAATCGTTATTGTGCCCACGTATTGTGCTCGTCGGGGCCATGCCTGCCCACCTGGCCGAATGGCCAATGGCGGACCGGACTGGCCAACGGCGCTGCGCCCACGCGTGGACGGGGGCGCAGATAAAGAAAAAGCCCCGCAAACTTCGCGGGGCTTTCCTTGCGTCGATTGCTAGCAGCGAAAACTCAGGCTGCTACCGGAACGACGTTGACGGTGTGCTTGTTAGCAGCGCCCTTGGTCGTGAAAGCGACGTGGCCGTCGACCAGCGCGAAGAGCGTGTGGTCCTTGCCGATGCCGACGTTCAGGCCCGGGTGCATACGCGTACCGCGCTGGCGAACGATGATGCCGCCTGCGAGGATTGCCTGGCCGCCGAACACCTTCACGCCAAGTCGTTTCGACTCTGAGTCGCGGCCGTTACGTGACGACCCGCCTGCCTTTTTGTGTGCCATTTGTTTGCTCCTTTACCTGCGTGCGCTTACGCGTTGATCGCGTCGATGCGCAGTTCGGTGTAGTTCTGGCGGTGGCCGCCATGCTTCTGGTAGTGCTTCCGGCGACGCATCTTGAAGATGGTCACTTTGGCGTGTCGGCCTTGCGACACAACGGTGGCCTTGACGGAAGCCCCACTGACCAGCGGCGTACCGAACTTAATCGATTCGCCTTCGCCCACTGCGAGCACCTGGTCGAGCGTGATTTCTGCGTCAATGTCAGCCGGTATCTGTTCTACTTTAAGTTTTTCGCCAACGGCAACTTTGTACTGCTTGCCGCCGGTTTTTATGACCGCGTACATTGAGAACCTCACTCTAAAATATCTTTTCAGGCACACTGCGCGCCCGAAACCTTAGATTATACATAGAGTTAGCTGCGCGGTCAAAAGTATTGACAAGTGCGGATCCGATGTTCCTGCGCACGGCGCGGCGGGCGTTCCCGACCGGCGCAAACGCCTTGTCCCACAAGCCCGAAATAGAGGGAACCATCAGCCGGACAGCAGGGCTGCGTCCGGCCCGCGGCCGATTCGCCTTATAATCCGCGGCACTACCTCTATTTGCCATCATGTCGTCCACCGCCACCCCTACCCCCAGCGCAGCGACCCTGCTTGCGCCCATCGCCAGCGACATGGAGCAGGTGAATCGTGTCATCCGGCAGAGTCTGGCGTCCGAGGTGATGCTGATCAACCAGATCTCCGAGTACATCATCAGTGCGGGCGGCAAGCGGCTGCGTCCGGCCCTGCTGTTGCTCGTGGCGGGCGCGCTCGGCGACCGCAGCACGCATCGCCACACGCTCGCGGCCGTCGTCGAGTTCATCCACACCGCCACGCTGCTGCACGACGACGTCGTCGATGAATCCGATCTGCGGCGCGGCCGCCAGACGGCCAACGCGCTGTTCGGCAATGCGGCCAGCGTGCTGGTGGGCGACTATCTGTATTCGCGCTCGTTCGAGATGATGGTCGGCGTGGGCAAGATGCGCGTGATGGAAATTCTCTCGCAGGCCACCACGATCATTTCCGAAGGGGAAGTGCTGCAACTCCTGAACATGCATGATGCGGACGTCGATACCGAACGCTACATGCAGGTTATCCGATATAAGACGGCCAAGTTGTTCGAGGCGGCGGCGCAACTGGGCGCGGTGCTTTCGGGGGCGGATGCGCGCACCGAGGAAGCCGCGGCGGAATATGGCCGGCGCATGGGCACGGCGTTCCAGATCATGGACGACTGGCTCGACTACACGGGCACGGCCGAGTCGATGGGCAAGAACGCCGGCGACGATCTGCGCGAAGGCAAGCCCACGCTGCCGCTAATCTGGCTGATCGAGCACGGCACGGCCGCCGAAGCGGCGCTCGCGCGCGAAGCAATCGAGCAAGGCGGCACCACGCGCTTCGACGAAATCTTCGCGGCGATCACGCGTTCGGGCGCGCTCGATCACACGCTCCAATGCGCGAAGGCAGAGGCCCAGGCAGCCGCGGATGCAATTTCTTCATTTCCCTCTTCCCAATACAAAGAGAGCCTGCTAGAATTATGTTCTTACTCGACGACGCGCCAGTCTTAAAGAAGACGAAGCAAGCCGGAAGAGTGAAGGAGTAAAATTCGGGGTGTAGCTTAGCCTGGTAGAGCGCTACGTTCGGGACGTAGAGGCCGGAGGTTCGAATCCTCTCACCCCGACCAGAATTCCCCTTGAGACTCAAGGACATGAAGCCCAGCCGATGCTGGGCTTTTTTGTTTTTTACGCGTCCTTGGTGGCGAATTAGTGGCAGGCACAATGCCTTTGCCGCTGTTCCACTCAGGCATGAGCCATCGCGTGAAAATCGTGACCAGTTGCGCTCCAGTGAAGGCAACTGGCCCGGACTTTCAGCAACGGGACATCAGTGCGTGCCGAGCTTGTCCACCCACGGCAAGCTATCACCGGCAATCTTGGGCTGACCTTCGATTTGCACGACTTGACCATGCGAGACGGCCGCGATGTTGCGAACCGTGTCCAGAATGGTCTTGTTCACCCACTGGTCAGGGGTGCCAACCAGACTGCCAGCGAGACCTTGCTCAAGACCTGTCAGGCCGCCGGAGCTTTTCTGGAATACGCCGTAGACGTCAAGTTGATAGCCGCCCCTGTACGCGTACAGGCAGCTGTAGAGATTCAGATTGTTGTAACCCGGAATGGCTCGCGTGGCCTTCGACGTCCAGACAGCACCATCGCATTTCGCCAGGCGCATGGTGGTCGCACCGGCCTGGGACTGCGCGGCTTGCAGGAATGCGCCCATGCCCGTACCCGCGAATGCGGACGATGCATCGACCAGCTGGAATCTTCCCGGCTTTGCCGGGATATCCGTGGACATCATCAGCGGCCGGTTTTGCTGAATCCGGTTTGTATTCTGTGCAAGTCCATCGGCAGCGGCCGTAGCCACGGTATCGATATCGGCGCCGGTCTTGATGTCAAATATGTGATACAGCTCCGTGGTCTCACTGCGGTCCGCCAGATACTGATTTACACCACCGCATGCGGTCAGTGCGAGCACGGGTGCCACGCCCGCAATCAGGAGTCTCGTTCTCGTTCGCTTCAATTTTGCCCCGCGTAGAAATTTGATTGTTTTGGTTTATCCGCCTTCGGCCACAAGAATTAGGGCGGCATGTGAAATATCGGCCGCCATTCTTCAGTCTTTAGGGACCGCGACGACGAAATCAGCGGTCGCGCAAGCGGTGCCCACGCAAGCGCATCGCGGCAGCGAACCTGGACGCCCTGGCCGAACGGCCAACGCACTCCCCGCCGCGACGGCCCTGCGGCACCCCTCTGTTATAGT
Organism: Paraburkholderia eburnea; assembly: GCF_002917095.1. Taxonomy (GTDB): domain Bacteria; phylum Pseudomonadota; class Gammaproteobacteria; order Burkholderiales; family Burkholderiaceae; genus Paraburkholderia; species Paraburkholderia eburnea. The sequence goes on along the minus strand of NZ_PQGA01000023.1, from coordinate 41,212 downwards.
TTCCCCATCCGCTCCCCTCACTTTCTCCAAGCGTGGACCACCTTCCCGTATGGGCGCAGATTGGCGCCGTCTTTGTCCTGCTCGTCTGCTCCAGCTTCTTCTCCATCTCCGAAACGGCGATGATGGCGCTCAACCGCCATCGGCTGAAATACCTCGCGAGCCACAATGCGCTCGGCGCGAAAACCACGCAGAAGCTGCTCGCCCGCACCGACCTGCTGCTCTCCGTCATCCTGATCGGCAACAATCTGTTCAACACGATCATTCCGGTGCTCACCACCTCGATCGCGCTGCACACCTTCGGCCATAACAACCTGGTGCTGTCGATCGCGACCGGCATCGTCGCGTTTCTCATCATCGTGTTCGCGGAAATCACGCCGAAGATCGTCGGCGCCACCTTTCCGGAAAAGATCGCGCTGCCCGCCAGCCTGTTGATCGCGCCGCTCATGCGCGTGACGAAGCCCGTTATCTGGTTCGTCAACATGTTTGCGAACGCGATCCTGCGCGTGCTCCACATCAACACGAACAAGCCGCACGATCAGCGCCTCTCGACCGAGGAACTGCGCACCATCGTGCTGGAGTCGGGCAGCTTCATGCCGACCAAGCACCGCAGCATCCTGCTGAACCTGTTCGATCTCGAAAACATCACGGTCGATGACGTGATGATTCCGCGCCGCCGCATCGAGGCGCTCGATTACGACGCACCGCTCGACGACATCCTGCATCAGCTCGAAACCTGCTATCACAACAAGCTGATCGTCTATCAGGGCGATATCGATCGCGTGCTCGGCGTGCTGCATGTTCGCAAGACGCTGGCCGCCCTGCACAACCAGGATTTCGAGCGCGAAACACTGCGCGAACTGCTCGCGGAACCGTATTTCGTGCCCACCGGGACGCCCGTGTTCCAGCAACTTCAGTACTTCCAGGAAAGCCGCCACCGCATCGCGCTCGTGGTGAACGAGTACGGCGAGATGGAAGGGCTCGTGACGCCCGAGGACATCATCGAAGAACTGATCGGCGAATTCACCACGACCATGCCGCGCAGCGGTACCGGGCGTGGCGGCTGGAACGAGCAGGGCGAGTGCATTGTGCCAGGCAGCATGCCCTTGCGCGAACTCAACCGCTGGCTGCATCTCACGCTGCCGACCACCGGGCCGAAGACGCTCAACGGCCTGATCCTCGAAGTGCTCGAAGAGATTCCCGAAGGCGACGTGTGCGTGCAGATCGGCGACGTGAAGCTCGAAGTCATGCGCGCCGACGATCAGGCCGTGCGCACGGTGAAGCTCTTCAAGCCGGGCACGACGCCGGGCAAATCCGCCCGCGCGCTGCAGAAGGCGAAAAAGCTGCTGCCGGGTCATTAGTCCACGTCTCCACGTCGTTAGCCATCTGGCTGAATGGCGCGCGAAGCCGCGCCAGCCGATCATGAAGCCGTCACTCGCACACGGCGGCTTCGGGCCGGCAATCGATGTTTTCCATTCCTGATCGTTCTGTTGCACACGGCGTCACTCGCACGCCGGCCATCGCCGCTCGCGTAGCCGATGGTGCGGCAAGCCGCGGCTTCGGTGCTGCCCCGTCATCGGCGCCCTCCGTGCCTCTAGCGCCCGCCTCGCCGGCTGCCTCCGACGACGCGCCCGCAGTGCGCCTGCTCGCCGACACACTGCGCGAAGCCGCCCGCCGCAATGCCTCCGATCTGCATGTCGAGCCGCTCGAACAAGGTTGGCGCGTGCGATTGCGTATCGACGGTGTGCTGCATGACATCGCGCGGCCGCCCGCGCATCTGCGCGACGCGTTCGTCACGCGCATCAAGGTGCTGGCGCGCATGGACATCGCCGAGCGCCGTATTCCCCAGGACGGTCGCATGAGACTTGCGCCACGCGGCGAAACCCAGACGCATGAAGACTATCGGGTGAACTCGCTGCCCACGCTGCACGGCGAAAAGCTGGTGTTGCGCCGGCTCGAAGCGTTGCCCGCCGATCTTTCGCTGACCGCGCTCGGTCTCGACGATACCCAGCGCGAGTCACTGAGCGCCGCGATCGGCGCGCCGCACGGCCTCGTGCTGGTCACGGGCCCGACCGGCAGCGGCAAGACACTCTCGCTCTATTGCTTCCTGCAAAAGCTCAACGACGCCTCGCGCAATCTCTGCTCGGTCGAAGATCCCGCAGAGATCCAGCTCGCAGGCATCAATCAGGTCAACGTGCGCGAAAAGGCCGGGCTTACCTTTGCGCTCGCGCTGCGCGCACTGCTGCGTCAGGACCCGGACGTCATCATGATCGGTGAGATTCGCGACGAGGAAACCGCCAGCGTCGCGGTGAAGGCTGCACAGACCGGTCATCTCGTGCTCTCCACGCTGCACACCAACGACGCGCCTGCGGCTATCGCGCGCCTGATCGATATCGGCGTCGAGCCGTACAACCTCGCGGCAGCGCTGCGGCTGGTTACGGCGCAGCGGCTCGTGCGGCGGCTGTGCCCGCAGTGCCGCCAGCCTTCGGCTGAATCGACGGCAACGCTGCGCGCAGCGGGGTTAGCCGATGCACAGCCCTTCATCGCCAAAGGCTGCGACGCCTGTCACGGCATCGGCTATCGCGGGCGGGTGGGCATTCATGAGGTAATGCCCGTGAGCGCCGCGATGCGCGACATGATCGTCGCGCGGCGCAGCGCGCACGACATCGCACGGCAGGCGCGCGCCGAGGGCGTTGCCGCGCTGCGCGACGCCGCGCTGGCCCGTGTGCGTGACGGTACGACGAGTCTCGCCGAAGCACTCGCCGCGACGGACGCGTCATGACTTCGCCCACCCACGCTCCTCACGCCCCTCGCGCCGCACCCGACTCGCGCTTCGCGTGGCGCGGCCTCGATGCTGCAGGCGTCGCGCGGCGCGGCACGCTGATCGCGTTCGACGCTTCGGCGGCGCGCGTCGCGCTCAAGCGCGAACGCATCACCGCCACGCTGCTCGAACGGCGAGGCCCGGCCGCGCCACCGCGCGCGAATCAAGCCGACGTCACGCGATTCACGCGTCAGCTCGCGAGCCTCCTGCGCGCGGGCTTGCCGCTCGCAAGCGCCCTCGATCTGCTCGCCCAGGCGCCGGGGCCGCACGGGCTACCGCGCATCGCCGCCGCGCTCTCGCGCGAGATCACGGCGGGCAAGCGTTTTGCCGAAGCCCTGGCGCAACATCCCGCGCGCTTCGGCTTGCTTTACTGCCAGCTCGTCGCCGTCGGCGAGGCATCGGGGGCGCTCGCAAGCGTTCTCGCGCGTATCGCCGACGATCGCGAACGCGCCGCCGCGCAACGCGCCAAGGTGCGTGCGGCGCTCACCTATCCGGCAGCCGTGCTGCTGCTCGCGCTCGCGATTACAACAGCGCTGCTGGTCTGGGTCGTGCCTACCTTCAAACAGATCTTCGACGGCTTTGGCGCGGCCCTCCCCGCGCCCACGCAGTTCGTGCTGAGGCTTTCGGCGGCCGCTGCGCGCTGGAGCGTGCCTTTTGCCGTCACCGCCGCCGCCGGTGTGTTCGCGCTGCATACATTGCTGCGCCGCTCCATGCACGCGCGCCTGACTTTCGGGCGTCTCACGCTCGCGCTGCCCTTCGTCGGCCCACTGCTCACGACGCTGTGCGCCGCGCGCTGGAGTCGCGCACTCGGCACCTTGCTGGGCGCGGGCACGCCCCTCGCCGATGCCTTCGATTCGCTCACCCACGCGAGCGGCAATGCGTTCTTCGATCACGCGAGCGCCAGCATCAGCGCGCGCCTGCGGCATGGCGAACGTCTCGCTGCGGCGATGCGCTCGGCGGGCTGCTTTCCCGATGACGTGACCCAGCCCGTTGCGGTCGCAGAGGAGTCGGGTGCGCTCGACGCGATGTTGCTCGACGTCGCCGCGCTCGCCGACCGTCAGGTGGACGAAAAGATCGCGCTCGTCGCGAGTCTGTGCGAGCCGCTCATCATCGTGGTACTCGGCGCGCTGGTCGGCGGCCTTGTGATCGCGATGTATCTTCCCATCATTCAACTGGGCAACGTGGTGTAGCATCGCTGCCAGATTACGGTTCCCGCACATGTCCGTCCTTTTATCGTCCTCCGCCGCTTCCACGTCATTCGCGTCGTCCTTCAACGCGTCGCCGCTCGTGCCGCCCGACGCGCCCTCGTCCTTATCCATCGCGCTCGCTGCGTTGCCGCCCGGCGTGATGATGGGATTCGCGATCGTGATCGGCCTCGTGATCGGCAGCTTTCTCAACGTGGTCGTGCACCGGCTGCCGATCATGCTGGAGCGGGCATGGCGCGCCGACGCCGCCGAAGTCCTCGAACAGCCGAACGCGAGCGCAGACCTCTTCAACGACGGCCTGCCCACGCGCTACAACCTCTGGCTGCCGCGCAGCGCCTGCCCGCATTGCGGCCACGTGCTGCGCGCGTGGGAAAACATTCCGCTGGTGAGCTGGCTCCTGTTGCGCGGGCGCTGCTCGCAATGCGGCACGCGCGTGAGCCTGCGCTATCCAGCCGTCGAAATCGCGAGCGCACTCTGCGCGGCAGGCGCACTGCTCGCATTCGGCCCCACCGGCAAGGCGCTTGCGGCGTTCGCGCTGAGTGCAACGCTCATCGCCGCGAGCGTGATCGATCTCGAACATCGCCTGCTGCCCGACGCGATCACGCTGCCGCTCGTCTGGGCCGGCCTGCTGGTGAATCTCGCCGACACCTTCACCGATCTGCAAAGCGCCGTCGTCGGCGCGGTCGCGGGCTATCTCGCGCTCTGGTCCGTGTACTGGCTGTTTCGCCTGCTGCGTGGCATCGAGGGCATGGGCCATGGCGACTTCAAGCTGCTCGCCGCACTCGGCGCGTGGCTCGGCTGGGCCGCGCTGCCGCAGATCATCGTGATCAGCGCGGTGGCGGGCGCCGTGGTCGGGATCGCCGCCACCTTGAGCGGGCGCATGCGTTTCGAGGAACCGTTACCGTTTGGCCCTTATCTGGCAGCGGGCGCGTTCGTCACGCTATTTGCGGGCACGCCGCTCTATGGCGTTTTTGCGTGAGGAAATGAATCGATGATTGCGGTTGGATTGACTGGGGGTATCGGCAGCGGCAAATCCACGGTCGCGGATCTGTTCGCGGCGCGCGGCGTGCCGCTCGTGGATACGGACGTGATCGCCCATCGCGTCACCGCGCCGCATGGCATGGCCATGCCGCAAATCGCGGCGCAATTCGGCCCTGAATTCGTCGCCGCCGATGGCTCTATGGACCGCGCACGCATGCGTGCACTCGTATTCGGCGACGAGGCCGCGCGCAAGCGCCTCGAAGCGATCACGCACCCGCTGATCCGCGCGGAAACCGAACGGGAAGCGCGCGAGGCCAACGGCCCATATGTGATCCTGGTCGTGCCTCTGCTGGTTGAATCGGGTGCGTGGAAGACACGCGTGAATCGCGTGCTCACCGTCGATTGCAGCGTAGAAACGCAGATCGCGCGGGTGATGTCCCGCAACGGCTTCACGCGCGAACAGGTCCTCGCGATCATCGCGCGTCAGGCCACGCGTGAAGCGCGCCTCGCCGCCGCCGACGACGTGATCGTCAATGACGACGTCGCGCTCGACGCACTCGCACAGGATGTCGAAATACTGCATCAACGTTATCTCGCGCTCGCACGCTCGTAGTGCGCTGGCTCGGCGCCAGGGTGCTTTTTTTGGGCACAAGTCATGCCCGGCGAGCGAAAATTTACGGGAATCTGCAGGAAAACACTGACGTAACGGCCTTGTGCCGGCGAGTGCGATTGCGACGGTAGACCCACGGCATTAGAATGTGCTGCAATCCTTCACCGACCACGCCCGAGGCGAGCGCGCTTGATTCTTTACGAGTATCCCTTCAACGAGCGAATCCGGACGCTGCTGCGCCTCGAAGACCTGTTCGAGCGCTTCACGTTTTTCCTGACCCAGGAGGATCCGAGGGAACATCACGTTGCGCTCACGACGCTCTTCGAAATCGCGGAAGTCGCAGGCCGCGCCGATCTCAAGTCGGACCTGATGAAGGAGCTCGAGAGACAGCGTCAGACGCTCGCACCGTTCCGCGGCAATCCCGGCATCGAACAGAATGCGCTGGAGAGCGTGCTCGGCGAAATCGAGCAGACGCTCGCGGGTCTCACGCAGATGCAGGGCAAAACCGGCCAGCATCTTGCGGACAACGAATGGCTCACCAGCATCCGCAGCCGCGCGATCATTCCGGGCGGCACCTGCAAGTTCGATCTGCCCTCGTACTACGCGTGGCAGCAGTTGCACGCCGACCAGCGCCGCCAGGACATCGCCAAGTGGGTCACGCCGCTCCTGCCGCTGCGCGACGCCGCCAGCATCGTGCTGCGTCTCGCGCGCGAATCGGGCCAGGGATCGAAGGTCATGGCGATGCAGGGCAGCTATCAGCAAATGCTCTCGGGCCGCACCTATCAGTTGATGCAGGTGCGCGTGGCACCGGATTTGCGCGTGATTCCCGAAGCGAGCGCCAACAAATACATGTTGTGGGTGCGTTTCACCGTTCAGGATGGCGATCTGCGCCCGCGCGCCGTCGATCAGGACGTGCCGTTCCAGCTCACGCTCTGCAGCCTGTAAGCACGCTTGCACGCGGGCACACCAACGCACGAACCTGCTTTTGCCAACCGCGGCGCCACTGAAACGGCGCCGCCCAGCTACTGATCAGTCGACCGAATGATTACCGTCGTCAAATGTCCGACCTGCGGCAAGGATGTCCGCTGGGTTCCGGAAAACCGTTTCCGCCCGTTCTGCTCGGAACGCTGCAAGCAGATGGACCTGGGCGCCTGGGCCGCCGAAAAGTACCGGATCGGCGGCAATGAAGAAGACACGCCGCCCGACGACGAGGCGCCGCCCACCGATACGCGCCAGTAAGCACCGCCAGCGTTCACGCCAGATAAAAAAGCCGCTGCACGTCAACCGTGCAGCGGCTTTTGTGTTTCTGCCAACGCTTCACCGCTCACGCGGGTCACTCCGCCGCCAGCCACTCCAGCACGGGAATCGTGGCGGGCAACAGCGGCTCGACGCTCGCGGGCAGCGCCTGCCAGGCCAGCGCCTGGCCTTCGCGGCCATGCGGCTCGCCGGTCCAGTCCGTGACCTTGCAGAAGTACAGCCGCACATAGGCGTGCGGATAATCGTGTTCGAGCGTATGCCAGCGATGGCACGCCTTCACGTCGATACCCAGCTCTTCGTGCAGTTCGCGCGCAAGCGCGGCCTCGACCGACTCGCCCTTTTCCAGCTTGCCGCCGGGAAATTCCCAGTAGCCGGCATAGGGCTTGCCCTCGGGGCGCTGTGCGAGCAGATAGCGGCCGTCGGGCTGCACCAGCACGCCCACGGCCACTTCGGTCACGGGACGCGCCTGCGCGGCATCCTTTGCTGGTTCGCTCATGCCTCTTGCGCCTTCTTGCCCGACCAGTCGCGCGCAAACTGCCACGCCACACGGCCCGAGCGCGATCCACGCTCCAGCGCCCAGACCAGCGCGTCGCCGCGCGCGGCTTCGACTTCCGCGTCGCCGCAGCCGAAGTGGCGCAGCCAGTGTCCGACGATCGTCAGATAGTCGTCCTGCTTGAACGGATAGAAGCTCACCCACAGACCGAAACGTTCCGACAGCGAGATCTTCTCTTCCACCACCTCGCCCGGATGAATCTCACCGTCGGGCATGTGCTTGTAGGACTCGTTGTCGCTCATGTACTCGGGCAGCAGATGGCGGCGGTTCGAGGTCGCGTAGATCAGCACGTTGTCCGACTGCGCGGCCACCGAGCCATCGAGCGCCACCTTGAGCGCCTTGTAGCCCGATTCGCCTTCTTCGAACGAAAGATCGTCGCAGAACACGATGAAGCGCTCGGGGCGCGTCGAGATCAGATCGACGATATCGCCCAGGTCGTGCAGATCGTCCTTGTCGACTTCGATCAGGCGCAGGCCGTCCTGCGAATAGGCGTTCAGGCAGGCCTTGATCAGCGACGACTTGCCGGTGCCGCGCGCGCCCGTCAGCAGCACGTTGTTAGCGGGCTTCTTCTGCACGAACTGACGCGTGTTGCGGTCGATGAGGTCCTTCTGACGATCGATATTCTGCAGATCGTCCAGCGAGATCAGCGAAATCGCCGGAACCGGCTGCAGGAAGCCGCGGCCCTGGCGCTTGCGCCAGCGAAACGCGACCGCCGCGTTCCAGTCGACATCGGGCGCCGCCGGCGGCAGCACGGCTTCGAGGCGGCCGAGCAGCGCTTCGGCACGGGTCAGAAACTGTTCGAGCTTGTCCATTGCGTCTTGCGTAAAGAGTTCAGGAACCGAATCAGGAACGGTAATCGGCGTTGATGCTCACGTAGTCGTGCGAGAGATCGCAGGTCCAGACGGTGGCTTCGGCGTTGCCGCGGCCCAGCACCACGCGGATCAGGATCTCGCTCTTCTTCATGACGCGCTGGCCGTCTTCTTCCTTGTAGTCCGGATTGCGGCCGCCCGCCTTCGCGACGAGCACGTCGTCCAGGTACAGGTCGATCTTGCCCACGTCCAGATCCGTCACGCCCGCATAGCCGATCGCAGCGAGAATTCGGCCCAGGTTGGGGTCCGATGCATAGAACGCCGTCTTCACGAGCGGCGAATGGCCGATCGCGTAGGCGATCTGGCGGCATTCGGCGACGTCCTTGCCGCCTTCGACCTGCACGGTCATGAACTTCGTCGCGCCTTCGCCGTCGCGCACGATCAGCTGCGAGAGCGTCTGAGCCACTTCCGTGACGGCGTCGCGCAGTGCGGCGTACGCGGGCGAATCGGTCGAGGTGATCGCGGGCAGACTGGACTTGCCCGAGGCGATCAGGATGAACGAATCGTTGGTCGAGGTATCGCCGTCGATCGTGATGCAGTTGAACGAGCGGTCGGCCACATGCTTGACGAGTTCGTCGAGCACCGGCTGCGCGACGTTCGCGTCGAACGCGAGGAAGCCCAGCATGGTCGCCATGTTCGGCTTGATCATGCCCGCGCCCTTGCTGATGCCGGTGAGCGTGACCGTGTGGCCGTCGATCGTGACCTGGCGCGACGCCGCCTTCGGCAGCGTGTCGGTCGTCATGATCGCCTGCGCGGCGTCGTACCAGTTCGCTTCCTTGCGGTTGGCGAGCGCGGCGGGCAGGCCCGCCTTCAGGCGCTCGATCGGCAGCGGTTCGAGAATCACGCCCGTCGAGAACGGCAGCACCTGCGACGGCTCGATGCCCGCGAGGCGCGCAAGTTCATCGCAGGTTTCGCGCGCGTGCTTCATGCCCGGCTCGCCCGTGCCCGCGTTCGCGTTGCCCGTGTTGATGACCAGCGCGCGGATGCCCTTGCCGCCCTCGCGCACCTTCGCGAGATTTTCGCGGCACACCGTCACCGGCGCGGCGCAAAAGCGGTTGAGCGTGAACACGCCCGCGACGCTCGCGCTTTCATCGACGGAAATCACCAGCACGTCCTTGCGGTTGGGCTTGCGGATATGGGCTTCTGCCCAGCCGAGCGTCACGCCGGCGACCGGATGAAGTTGTGCGGGTTCGATCGAGGGGAAATTGACAGCCATGATGGCGACCTGTCGAAAAGGCAATGCCGGCCGCGACGTCTGTCAACCTGGCCGGCATCGGGATTCAAAACGCAAGGCCCGCCATGGAGAGCGGGCCACCGGAATCAACGCGCAAGCGCGTCATGGATCGGACGGCGCGGGGATCGACGTACATCGATCGATACGCACGCCGCCGCGCTCCATCACGCGATCTTGCCGTGGCACTGCTTGTACTTCTTGCCGCTGCCGCACGGGCACGGGTCGTTGCGGCCGACCTTCGGCACGCCGTCGGCGCCCAGCGCATCATGGCTCATGGCGGCGCCGACCATCGCGGCGGCGGCATCCGCCACCGGTGCGGCGGCTGCAACGGGTGCGGCTTCGGCGCCCGTTTCCGCGAATTCGGCGTGACGGAACTCGACGTTCTCCAGATGGCCGCCCTGCTCTTCCATCTGCTCGGCGGCTTCTTCGAGCTGTTGCGGCGACTGGATCTGCACGTTCATGACGATGCGCGTGACTTCCTGCTTCACGGCGTCGAGCATGGCGGCGAACAGTTCGAACGCCTCGCGCTTGTATTCCTGCTTCGGGTTCTTCTGCGCATAACCGCGCAGATGGATGCCCTGACGCAGGTGATCGAGCGCGGCAAGGTGTTCGCGCCAGCTGCGGTCGAGCGTCTGCAGCATGACCGAGCGCTCGAACGCGCTGAACGATTCGCGGCCCACGAGCGCCACCTTCTGCTCGTAGGCTTCGTCGGCGGCGGCGATCACGGCTTCGAGGATTTCGTCCGCGTCGATCGACGACGACTCGTTGATCATTTCCTGGATCGCGAGGTCGAGCTGCCATTCGTTGCGCAGGATTTCCTCGAGCTCGGGCACGTCCCACTGCTCTTCGATGCTGCCGTGCGGCACGTACTGGCGCACGATGTCCGTGATCACGCCATGACGCATCGCGCCGATGGTTTCGGTGATGTCATGCGCTTCGAGCAGTTCGTTGCGCTGCTGGTAGATCACCTTGCGCTGGTCGTTCGACACGTCGTCGTATTCGAGCAGTTGCTTGCGGATGTCGAAGTTGCGCGCTTCGACCTTGCGCTGCGCCGATTCGATCGAACGCGTGACGATGCCCGCCTCGATCGCCTCGCCTTCCGGCATCTTCAGGCGGTCCATGATGGCGCGCACGCGGTCGCCCGCGAAAATGCGCAGCAGCGGGTCTTCGAGCGACAGATAGAAGCGCGACGAACCCGGATCGCCCTGACGGCCCGCACGGCCGCGCAGCTGGTTGTCGATACGGCGCGACTCGTGACGCTCGGTGCCGATGATATGCAGACCGCCCGCGGCCTTCACCTGATCGTGCAGCGTCTGCCATTCGTCGTGCAGTTGCTGGATGCGGCGCGCCTTTTCGTCGGCGGGGATCGCATCGTCGGCTTCGATGAACGAGGCCTGCTTCTCGACGTTGCCGCCCAGCACGATGTCGGTGCCGCGGCCCGCCATGTTGGTGGCGATGGTGATGCGCTTCGGACGGCCGGCTTCGGCGACGATGGCCGCTTCGCGTCCGTGCTGCTTCGCGTTGAGCACGTCATGCGGCAGGCCCGCCTTCGTGAGCAGATGCGAGAGCACTTCCGAGTTTTCGATCGAGGTCGTACCGACCAGCACCGGCTGACCGCGCTCGTGGCAGTCGCGGATGTCGCGGATCACCGCGTCGTAACGCTCCTTCGCGGTCTTGTAGATCTGATCCTGCTTGTCGATCCGCTTGGGCACGCGGTTGGTCGGGATCACGACCGTTTCCAGGCCGTAGATCTCGTTGAATTCGTAGGCTTCGGTATCCGCCGTACCCGTCATGCCCGAGAGCTTGGCGTACATGCGGAAGTAGTTCTGGAACGTGATCGAGGCGAGCGTCTGGTTCTCGCTCTGGATCTTGACGTGTTCCTTCGCTTCCACGGCCTGGTGCAGGCCGTCCGACCAGCGGCGGCCGGCCATCAGGCGGCCCGTGAATTCGTCGACGATCACGACTTCGCCGTTCTGCACCACGTAATGCTGATCCTTGAAGAACAGCGTGTGCGCGCGCAGCGCGGCGTACACATGATGCATCAGCGTGATGTTCTGCGGCGCGTAGAGGCTCTCGCCCTGGCCGATCAGGCCCCACTCGGCGAGCATACGCTCGGCCTTTTCGTGGCCCGCTTCGGTCAGGAACACCTGACGCGCCTTTTCGTCGAGCGTGTAATCGCCCGGCTTTTCCACGCCCGTGCCGTCGGCCTTCTCTTCGCCGATCTGGCGTTCGAGCAGCGGCGGCAGCGCGTTCATGCGCACGTAGAGTTCGGTGTGGTCTTCGGCCTGGCCCGAGATGATGAGCGGCGTACGCGCTTCGTCGATCAGGATCGAGTCCACTTCGTCGACCACGGCGAAGTTCAGCGCACGCTGCACGCGCGCCTCGGTCTCGTAGACCATGTTGTCGCGCAGATAGTCGAAGCCGAACTCGTTGTTCGTGCCGTAGGTGATGTCGGCGTTATAGGCTTCCTGCTTCATGCCGTGGTCCATCTGCGACAGATTGATGCCGACGGAAAGACCCAGGAAGTTATAGAGACGCGCCATCCACTCGGCGTCGCGCTGAGCGAGGTAGTCGTTCACCGTGACCACGTGCACGCCGCGCCCCGACAGGGCGTTCAGGTACACGGGCAGCGTGGCGACGAGCGTCTTGCCCTCGCCCGTGCGCATTTCGGCGATCTTGCCGTAATGCAGCACCATGCCGCCGATCAGCTGGACGTCGAAGTGGCGCATCTTCAGCACGCGCCTGCTCGCCTCGCGGCAGACAGCGAAGGCTTCGGGCAGCAGCTCGTCGAGCGACGTGCCATTGGCCACGCGCTCGCGGAATTCAACGGTTTTGGCGCGCAGTTGCTCGTCGGTGTATTGCTCGATGGTCGGTTCGAGCGCGTTGATCGCCGCGACCGTCTTCTGATATTGCTTGATCAGGCGCTGATTGCGGCTGCCAAAGATTTTCTGTAAGAAACCGGTGGTCATCGGATCGGTGTCTGCGTCGCGGCTTCGGCCGGGATGGCTGCACGGCGCGTTGCAAACAGACTGGTTTGCATACGTTTTGCGCCACACACCCTGCCAGGAAGGACCTCGGCGGCTTAAGCCCAAATTGGTGGATTCGAATCGGGCATTTTAGCACGCACCCTGGGCACCGCCCGTGTCAAGGCCGTGATGGATGTTGCGCGCAACGCCCGCGCCGACGCGCCTCGCCAGCCGTTCTTGCCGGCCGATCGCGCTGCCCTTTTTCGGGCGGCATCGCGAAAGTCCGGCAACGGGGCGAGAACAGGACAAGGCGCGTCGAGGCAAAACGCGCAGGCTACAATGACATTCACGCCGCGCAGCCCGCGCGCGCACCTCTACTCGCCACATGAGCCGTTTCTCGCCGTTTTCAAGGCCGGGCGCCCCCGCCGCGCCACGCGCGCAGCGCAATACGCGCACGCCGGGCAAGGCGCCGCGCGCGCCCCAGCCGCTCGCCGAAGTCCTGAGCCGCACCGACGCGTTCGCGCCGCTGCGCGCGGGCGTCGAGCAGATCGCGGCGATCCAGCGCGACCTCAATGCGCTGCTGCCCGACTATCTGGCCGCGAGCGTGGAACCGGGTTTCATCAAGGACGGCACGCTGGCCCTGTTTGCCGCGCACAACGCGCTCGCCGCGCGGCTGCGGCATCTGGAGCCGCGCCTCGTGACCGAATTGCAGGCGCGCGGCTGGGCGTTGACCAGCGTGCGCATCCGCGTGCGCCCGCAGGCCGTGAAGGAGCCGCCGCAGCCGAAGCAGGCCCGCATGACGCCCGCCGGCGCCGCGGCACTGGCCACGCTCAGCGAAAGCCTGCCGCCGTCACCGCTGCAGGAAGCGCTGGCAAAAATGGCCGCGCGGCATTTGAAGCGACGCTAGAAAAGCTGCGCAAAATGAAAAAAGGGTGGCATAAGCCACCCTTTTTCGTTTGATCGCCAGCTTGATGCCGATCAGGCAAACGCCGTTTGCGCCTCGTAGGCGAAGCCGCGCGGCGCTTTTTGCGTGTCGTCGAACGTAACGATTTCGTACGCGTCTTCGTGCGCCAGCAGTTCGCGCAGCAACGCGTTGTTCAGGCCGTGGCCCGACTTGTACGCATCGTACGACGCCAGCAGCGGATGGCCGACCACGTAGAGGTCGCCGATCGCGTCGAGCATCTTGTGCTTCACGAACTCGTCGTCGTAACGCAGGCCGTCGTTGTTCAGGATGCGGTACTCGTCCAGCACGATCGCGTTGTCCATGCTGCCGCCGCGCGCGAGACCCAGTTCGCGCATCATTTCGACTTCATGCGCAAAGCCGAAGGTGCGGGCACGCGCGATTTCACGCACGTACGAGGTGTTCGCGAAGTCGACTTCGAGCGCCTGGCCCGTTTTGTCGACGGCCGGATGACGGAAATCGATGGTGAACTTGAGCTTGAAGCCGAAGAACGGATCGAGACGCGCGAATTTGTCGCCTTCGCGCACTTCCACCGTCTTTTTCACCTTGATGAACTTCTTGGGCGCGTTCTGCTCTTCGATGCCCGCCGACTGGATCAGGAACACGAACGACGATGCGCTGCCGTCCATGATCGGGATTTCTTCCGCGGTCACGTCGATATAGAGGTTGTCGATGCCAAGGCCCGCGCACGCGGACATCAAGTGCTCGATCGTCGAGACACGCGCGCCGTCCTTCTGCAGCACCGAGGCGAGGCGCGTATCGCCAATCGCCATCGCCGACGCGGGGATGTCCACCGGAGTCGGCAAATCCACGCGCGAAAACACGATGCCCGTGTCCGGCGCCGCCGGGCGTAGCGTCAGATCGACTTTGCGGCCCGAGTGCAGGCCGATGCCGACCGTCTTCACGATCGATTTGATGGTTCGCTGCTTCAACATAGTGTTCTGCTCATTGAAAATCCCAATCGGGACTTTTTAACTCATAGCGGGAATTATACTCCAAGTATGGCAAGTGCGTCGTCGTCCCGGGCGTGACAATCTGTTTCCCCTTGTTACTCCCCTGCGATGGACGACGGGCCGATGGCCGGAACGGAGGCGTTCCCGGCCATCGGCCCGCACGGCTGGTAGTAACAGCCCGTCACATTTACCCTGCCGGCTCGTTGCGTTGCGGCAACGCGAGCGCGGCTAAAGCGCTCATGTCGGGCTCAACGTGGCGAGCAGGCTCGCGGCATCGCTGACTTCGAATTTGCCGGGTGCCTCGACGTTCAGCGTCTTGACCACGCCGTCGTCGATCACCATGGCGTAGCGCTGGGACCGGATGCCCATGCCACGCGCCGACAGATCCTGCTCCAGACCGAGTGCACGAGTGAACGCCGCACTGCCGTCGGCCATCATGCGTACCTTGCCCGAGGTCCGCTGATCTCGCCCCCACGCGCCCATCACGAACGCGTCGTTGACGGACACGCACCAGATTTCGTCGATGCCCGCCGCGCGGAACGCTTCGTACTGCTCGACATAACCCGGGACGTGTTTCGCGGAGCACGTGGGCGTAAACGCGCCCGGCAATCCGAAGATCACCACGCGTTTGCCCGCCGTTTGCTCGCGCACGCTGAAGCTGTTCGGCCCCAGCGTGCAGCCCGCGCGCTCGTCTTCGATCAATTCGAAGAGCGTGGCGTCGGGCAGCGTCTCACCCTGTTTGATCATCACTCGTCCTTCACATCGATGTGCAAAGCGCTTGCGCTCGCCATTCCGTGCGATATCACGTCGAAAACCACGGCGCATATGCCGTGCCGCGTGTCAAAACGCGGCGGGCACGCGTCCCTGCCGGGCATCCTCGCGGATACCGGCCTTGCGGTGCTTGTTCGCAATCGTCGCAGTCATGCCGAACGCTCCGTCCGCGGACGGGCACAAATCTGCCGTGCCCGGCGCCGCAGCCAGAACTCGCTCGTCGCGCAGTCCGCTTCAGTCGGCCTGCTTGCGCAGGAACGCCGGGATGTCGTACGTATCGACGCCCTTTTCCTGCAGCGCCTGCACGTGCGAAGCCGCGGTGTCGCGCGACGTGCGCCAGACTGCCGGCGTGTCGAGCGCGCCGTAATCGGCCGCCTGTGCGTGTTGCGGTGCATAGGAATGCTGGGCAGCCGCAACCGGATGGTTGTCCGTACCCGTGCGCAGCAGCGTCATCGGCGCAGCCTGCTGGCGCGTTGCTGCCGCGCGGCCCAGACCCGTCGCCACGACCGTCACGCGCAGTGCGTCGCCCATCGCGTCGTCGTACACGGCACCGAAGATCACCGTGGCGTCTTCCGCCGCGTAGCTCTTGATGGTATTCATGACTTCACGCGTTTCCGACAGGCGCAGCGAACGGCTCGACGTGATGTTGACCAGCACGCCGCGCGCGCCCGACAGATCGACGCCTTCGAGCAGCGGGCTTGCGACCGCCTGTTCCGCGGCCAGGCGCGCGCGATCGACGCCGGCGACCGTCGCCGTGCCCATCATCGCCTTGCCCTGCTCGCCCATCACCGTCTTCACGTCTTCGAAGTCGACGTTCACCAGGCCGTCGACGTTGATGATTTCAGCGATGCCTGCGACTGCGTTGTTCAGAACGTCGTCGGCGCACTGGAAGCACTTGTCCATCTCGGCGTCATCGCCCATCACGTCGAACAGCTTGTCGTTCAGGACGACGATCAGCGAGTCGACGTGATCCTCCAGTTGCTGCGAGCCGGCTTCCGCCACGCGCATGCGCTTGCCGCCTTCGAATTCGAACGGCTTGCTCACGACACCAACCGTGAGAATGCCCATTTCCTTGGCGATCTGCGCGACCACGGGAGCCGCGCCCGTACCCGTGCCGCCGCCCATGCCGGCGGTGATGAATACCATGTGCGCGCCGCGCAGCGAATCGGCGATGCGCTCGCGGGCCTCTTCAGCCGCCGCACGGCCCATTTCGGGCTTCGCACCCGCGCCCAGACCCGTGTTGCCAAGCTGGATCACGGCCGGTGCGCGCGAACGCGAGAGCGCCTGGGCGTCCGTGTTCATGACGATGAAGTCGACACCCTGCACGCCGCGATTGATCATGTGCTGCACGGCATTGCCGCCAGCGCCACCTACGCCCACCACCTTGATGATGGTGCCGTTGGTTTCCGTTTCCAGCATCTGGAATTCCATGTTGCCTCCGTCAAGAAAAAGATTTCCGCTCCTCGGCCGTTATTCAGGGGAGAGTCGGGCAACCCACCCCTGCGCGCCAGCCGCCGTCACCGGCGCATAGTCGGTCCCTGCGTTTTCCCTTCGCGCAAGCTGCCGCGTCAGAAGTTGCCGAGAAACCAGTCCTTCATGCGTGTAAAGACCTGGCCCATCGACCCCGACTGCACTGCGACCTTGCGGCCGCGCATACGCTGCGCGCGGCCCTCCACGAGCAGACCCATCGCCGTCGAATAGCGCGGATTGCGCACGACGTCGGCGAGACCGCCCGCGTACTCCGGCACGCCAATGCGCACCGGCTTGAGGAAGATGTCTTCGCCGAGCTCCACCATGCCCGGCATCATCGCGGCGCCGCCCGTGAGCACGACGCCCGAACTGAGCAATTCCTCATAGCCCGACTCGCGCACGACCTGCTGCACGAGCGAGAACAACTCTTCCACGCGCGGCTCGATCACCGCGGCAAGCGCCTGGCGCGACAGCGTGCGCGGACCGCGCTCGCCAAGGCCGGGCACTTCGATCATTTCGTCCGGATCGGCGAGCGCCTGCTTCGCGATGCCGTAGCTCACCTTGATGTCTTCCGCGTCCGGCGTGGGCGTGCGCAGCGCCATCGCGATGTCGCTCGTCACCTGGTCGCCCGCGATCGGAATCACCGCCGTGTGACGGATCGCGCCTTCGCTGAAGATCGCGATGTCGGTCGTGCCGCCGCCCACATCCACCAGCACCACGCCGAGTTCCTTCTCGTCGTCGGTGAGCACCGCCAGCGACGACGCCAGCGGCTGCAAAATCAGATCGTTCACTTCGAGGCCGCAGCGGCGCACGCACTTCACGATGTTCTGCGCCGCGCTCACCGCGCCCGTGACGATGTGCACCTTCACTTCGAGGCGGATGCCGCTCATGCCGATCGGCTCGCGCACATCCTCCTGACCGTCGATGATGAATTCCTGCGTGAGGATATGCAGCACCTGCTGGTCGGTCGGGATGTTGATCGCCTTCGCGGTTTCGATCACGCGCGCGACGTCCGTCTGCGTGACTTCCTTCTCCTTGATGGCGACCATGCCGCTCGAGTTGAAGCTGCGAATATGGCTGCCCGCGATGCCGGTGAACACATTAGTGATCTTGCAGTCGGCCATGAGTTCCGCTTCTTCGAGCGCACGCTGGATAGACTGCACCGTGGCCTCGATGTTCACCACCACGCCCTTCTTGAGACCTTTCGATTCGGCCTGGCCGAGGCCGATCACCTCGTAGTGGCCATCGCCCTTCATTTCGGCGACGACGGCCACCACCTTCGACGTCCCGATGTCGAGGCTGACCAGCAGATCCTTATAGTCTTTACTCATATCGTGCTCGTTGCGTGTGATGTGCTGTTACTTCTTGCCCGGGCCGGGCGTATCGCTGATGAAGCGCATACCCGCCGCCCGAATCGCAAAACCGTTCGGATAGCGCAAATCCGCATATTCGATGTCTTTCCCCCAACGTTGCGTGAGCGCCGACCACGCGGCGGTGAGGCGATGCGAGCGTTCCGCGAGCGTATCCGCGTTGCGCTCGCGACCAAGTTCCACCTGCATGCCGTTCGAGAGCTTCACCGTCCACGCATAGCGCGGCGTGAGCGTCACCTCGTCCGGTTCAAGACCGAGCGGCGCGAACCACTTCACGAAGTCGCGATAGCGCGCGACGACTTCGGGCGCCGTGCCGTCCGGGCCGTCGAACGCGGGCAGGTCTTCGTCAAGCTCCCCCTGATTGGCCGTGAACAGTTCGCCATCGGTGCTCACCAGCTGATCGCTGCCCCACGTGCCAAGCGGCTTGTACTCTTCGAGCGACACCGCGAGCGCATTCGGCCAGACACGGCGCACGCTCGCGTGGCGCACCCACGGCATCTGCTCGAAGGCGGCGCGCGCCGTGTCGAGATCGACGGTGAAGAAGTTGCCCTTGAGACGGCCGACCACGCTCGCGCGCACCGTGGGCGCGTTGATGTGCTCGGTATCGCCCTCGATGCGGATCTCGCGCAGCGTGAAGTTCGGCCGCTGCACGAGCCAGTAGCAGCCGGCCACCATGAGCGCGAGCACGAGCAGCGCGTGCAACGCGTTGGCGGCGAGGTTGAGCTGGCGAACGTTATTCCACATGTCGGCTTGGTCGTTTCAATACAGGCTTCGGGTTCAGTCCTTGAGCGTCAACGCCAGCACGCGCACCACCAGGTCGCGATACTCGATGCCCACCGAGCGCGCGGCCTTCGGCGGCAGCGAGTGATCGGTCATGCCAGGCGCCGTGTTCACTTCGAGGAAATACGGGTTGCCCGCGCCGTCCATCATGAAATCGGCGCGGCCCCAGTCGGTGCAGCCGAGCACGTCGAACGCGCGGCGCGCGAGCTTCTTCAGTTCGGCTTCTTTCTCCGGCGCGACGCCGCACGGAATCAGGTACTGCGTCGTGTCGAGGATGTACTTCGCGTCGTAGTCGTAGAACTCGCCCGCCGGCACGATCTTGATGATCGGCAGATCGAGATCGCCCGCCACGCACGCCGTATATTCGCCGCCGCCTTCGATGCTCTTTTCCGCCAGCACGATCTTGTCGTGCTTCGCGGCCTCGATGAGCGCCGGCACGAGTTCGGCTTCGGTCTTTACCTTGATGACGGCCACGCTCGAACCTTCGCTCGCGGGCTTCACGAAAATCGGCAAGCCGAGCTTCGCGATGATGCCGGGCGCCGCCGCCGCGTAATCGTCGCCGCGCAGCACCGCGACGAACGGCGGCGTCGGGATGCCCAGTTGCTGCCACACCAGCTTGCTGCGGAACTTGTCGAGTCCAAGCGCCGAGCCGAGCACGCCCGTGCCCGTATAGCGAATGCCGTAGAAGTCGAGCGCGCCCTGGATCTGGCCGTTTTCGCCATAGCCGCCATGCAGCGCGTTGAATGCGCGCACGAAGCCTTCGTCCTTGAGCGCCGACAGCGGCCGCTCGGACGGATCGAACGCGTGCGCGTCGATGCCCGCGCTCTGCAGCGCCTGGAGAACGAGCGTGCCGGACTTGAGCGAGACTGCGCGTTCGGCGGACACGCCGCCCAGCAGGACCGCCACCTTGCCAAACTGCTTCGGATCGAATTTCGGATCGATGCTGCTCATGTCACTCACGCCTTCTGTTCCTGTTGCGCGATCCGGGCCGGCACACCGCCGATCGAACCCGCGCCCATCGTAATCACCACATCGCCGTCGCGGACCACTGCGGCCAGCGCGTCCGGCATCTCATCCACCGTTTCGATAAACACCGGCTCGACCTTGCCCGCCACGCGGATCGCGCGCGCGAGCGCCCGGCCGTCCGCCGCGACGATCGGCGCTTCGCCCGCCGAATACACATCGGTCAGCACGAGCGCATCGGTGGTCGAGAGCACGCGCACGAAATCCTCGAAGCAGTCGCGCGTGCGCGTGTAGCGGTGCGGCTGGAACGCCAGCACCAGGCGACGGTCCGGGAACGCGCCGCGCGCGGCCGCGATGGTCGCCGCCATTTCGACCGGATGGTGGCCATAGTCGTCGATCAACGTGTAAGTACCACCACCGTTGACCGGAATTTCGCCGTAACGCTGGAACCGTCGGCCCACGCCGTTGAATTCGGCGAGCGCGCGCTGGATGTCCTCGTCCTTCACTTCCAGCTCGGTCGCGATAGCGATCGCCGCCAGCGCGTTCTGCACGTTATGCGTGCCCGGCAGGTTCAGCACGATATCGAGCGACGGTGCATCTTCGCGCATCGCCGTGAAATACATTTTTCCGTCGCGTGCAACGGCGTTGACGGCGCGCACCTGCGCGTCGGGCGCGAAGCCGTAGCGGATGATCGGCTTCGACACGAACGGCAGGATTTCCTTCACGTTCGGGTCGTCCACGCACAGCACCGCGATGCCATAGAACGGCAGACGGTGCGTGAATTCGATGAACGCCTGCTTCAGGCGCGCGAAGTCGTGCCCGTAGGTGTCCATGTGATCGGCGTCGATGTTCGTGATGACTTCGATCACCGGGAAGAGATTGAGGAACGAGGCGTCCGACTCGTCGGCTTCCGCGACGATGAAGTCGCCCGTGCCCAGACGCGCGTTCGCGCCCGCGCTGATCAGACGCCCGCCGATCACGAAAGTCGGATCGAGCCCGCCCGCCGCCAGCACGCTCGCCACCAGCGACGTGGTGGTGGTCTTGCCGTGCGTGCCTGCGATGGCGATGCCTTGCTTCAGGCGCATGAGTTCCGCGAGCATCACGGCGCGCGGCACGATGGGAATGCGGCGATGGCGCGCGGCCAGCACTTCGGGGTTGTCGCTGCGCACGGCCGTGGAGACGACCACGGCGTTCGCGCCTTCGATGTTCTCTTCGGCATGGCCGATCGCGATGCGCGCGCCGAGCGCGGCGAGGCGGTCGGTGACCGCGTTCTTCGCGAGGTCCGAGCCGCTCACGTGATAACCGAGATTGACGAGCACTTCGGCGATGCCGCTCATGCCCGCGCCGCCGATGCCGACGAAATGGATGTGTTTGACGATGTGTTTCATTGCTTTCCTCCCGCTACTACGCCCGCCGCGGCCGCGCAGATGCGCGCGACCTGTTCGGCGGCGTCGGGTTTTGCGAGCGCGCGGGCGCGCTCTGCCATTTCTGCCAGCGATTGCCGGGTTTGCTGCTTGAGCCAGTCCGCGAGCGCGTCAGCCGACAGCTCGCGTTGCTGCACCACGCGCGCCGCTCCGGCTTGCGCGAGGAACGCCGCGTTGGTGGTCTGGTGGTCGTCCACCGCGTAGGGGAACGGCACGAACAGCGCCGCCACGCCCACGGCCGCGATTTCGGCCACCGTCATCGCGCCCGAGCGGCAGATCACGAGATCCGCGCTCTCATAAGCGCTCGCCATATCGTCGATGAAGGGCACGAGTTGCGCCGCTTCGCCCGGTTCGATACCGGCGTCCAGATAGTTCTGACGCAAGGCGTCGATATGCTTCGCGCCCGCCTGATGCACCACCCGCGGACGCTCGGCCGCAGCCAGCTTCGACAGCGCGCGCGGCACGACTTCGTTGAGCGCCGCGGCGCCCAGGCTTCCGCCCACGACCAGCACGCGCAAGGGGCCGCTGCGCTGCGCATAGCGGTCCTTCGGCTGCGCGACGTGTTCGAGTTCGGCGCGGATCGGGTTGCCGGTCCATTCGCCGTGCGGCAGTGCGCCTGGGAACGCCACGAGCACGCGCTTCGCGAGCTTCGCGAGCACCTTGTTCGCGAGACCCGCAATCGAATTCTGTTCGTGCAGCACGAGCGGGCGGCCCGACAGCGCGCTCATCACGCCCGCCGGGAATGTGATGTAACCGCCCATGCCGAGCACGACGTCGGGCTTCACGCGACGCAGCGCCGCGAGACTCTGCGTACATGCGCTCAGGAGGTTGACGGGCAACATCAGCTTGGTCTTGAGGCCTTTGCCGCGCACGCCGCCAAAACGCACGTATTCCATCGCGATGCCGTGCTTCGGCACCAATGTCGCTTCCATGCCTGCGGGATTGCCGAGCCACACCACGCGCCAGCCCCATTCCTGCATGCGATGCGCGACGGCGAGGCCCGGGAACACGTGTCCCCCGGTCCCGCCGGCCATCACCATGAGGGTGCGCGTCTGCGGTGCGGTCATACCTTGCCCCCACGCATCAGCACACGATTTTCGTAATCGACTCTCAACAGCAGCGCCACCGCAATACAGTTCAACAAAATGCCCGAGCCGCCGTAGCTCACGAGCGGCAGCGTCAGGCCCTTGGTCGGCAACAGGCCGAGGTTCACGCCCATGTTGATGAAGGCCTGCGCGCCGAACCACACGCCAAGCCCCTTGGCGACCAGACCCGCGAAGGTGCGGTCGAGCGCGAGCGCCTGACGGCCGATCTCGAACGAGCGGCGCACGATCCAGTAGAACAGCAGGATCACGATCATCACGCCCACGAAACCGAGTTCCTCGCCGATCACGGCCAGGATGAAGTCGGTGTGCGCTTCGGGCAGGTAGTTGAGCTTTTCGACGCTGCCGCCCAGGCCCACGCCAAACCATTCGCCGCGACCGAACGCGATCAGCGAGTGGGTGAGCTGGTACGCCTTGCCCTGCGCGTAGCGGTCGTCCCACGGATCGAGGTACGCGAAGATCCGTTCGCGACGCCACGGCGAGAGCCACACGAGCATCGTGAAAGTGCCCACCGCCGTCAGCACCAGGCCGCCGAACAGCTTGCCGTTCACGCCGCCGAGGAACAGCACGCCCATCGCGATCGCGGCGATCACCATGAACGCGCCCATGTCGGGTTCGAGCAGCAGCAGCGCGCCCACCACGCCCACCGCGAACGCCATCGGCAGGAAGCCCTTGGCGAAGCTGTGCATGAATTCCTGCTTGCGCACGGTGTAGTTCGCCGCGTAGATCGTCACGGCGAGCTTCATGATTTCCGACGGCTGCATATTGGTGATGCCGAGCGGAATCCAGCGCCGCGCGCCGTTCACGCCCTTGCCGATGTGCGGAATCAGCACGACCACGAGCATCGCCAGCGCGATCAGAAAGAGCTTGGGCGCGTAGCGCTCCCACACGGACACGGGGATGCGGAACGCCACCACCGCCGCGACCGCGGCGACCACGAGCGAAACGAGATGGCGCGCGAGGAAAGCCCAGTCGCGGTACGAGGCGTACTTGGGCGAATCGGGCATCGCAATCGACGCCGAATAGACCATCACCACGCCCAGACCGAGCAGCGCGATCACCGCCCACAGCAGCGAGTAGTCATAGTCGAGCATACGCGAGCGTGCCGGACGCACGCCGTTGACCGCGCTCGAAATGCCGCCCGTGCGTGCGCCGGTCGAACCCAGCGAACCGCCGTGATCGGCGGCCCCGCCGCTCGCCTCGCGCGACAAACGCGCGCCGAATCGCTCGGACCAGCTCATATCGTCGTCCCCCGTTCTGCGGCGATGGCTTCCACCGTGTCGCGGAACACAGCGGCGCGATGGGCGTAGCCCTTGAACATGTCGAAGCTCGCGCACGCGGGCGAGAGCAGCACGACGTCGCCGGGCTCGGCGAGCGTCGCGGCCGCGCGCGTGGCTTCTTCGAGCGTGGCGTGATCGGTGAGCGCGATGCCGGTGCTTTCCAGCGCGGCGCGAATCTGCGGCGCATCGCGGCCGATCAGCATGACCGCGCGGCACCAGCGCGCCACCGGCGCGGCCAGCGGATCGAAGTCCTGGCCCTTGCCGTCGCCGCCCGCGATCAGCACCGCGCGCTGCGCGAGACCGTCGAGCGCCGCCACCGTCGCGCCGACGTTGGTGCCCTTGCTGTCGTCCACGTAGTCGATGCCGTCGATCGACGCGATCAGTTCGACGCGATGCGGCTCGCCGCGATACTCGCGCAGCCCGTGCAGCAGCGGCGCGGGCGACAGGTCGATCGCGCGCGCGAGCGCGAAAGCCGCGAGCGCGTTGGCCGCGTTGTGCAGGCCGCGGATGCGCAGTGCGTCGACGGGCATCAGGCGCTTCATGGCGAGATTCACCGGCGCGGCGTCGAGCTGCTTGCGCCGGCGCGCCGAAACCGGTTCGTCGATGACATCGCGGTCGTGCGCCTGCACGAGCCACTGCATGCCGTTATCGCGCGAGAGGCCGTAGTCGCCGTCGCGCTGCGGCTCGTTGACGCCGAAGGTCACGACGCGCGCCTCGCCGCTGTCCTTCACGCGCGCAAGCGACATCACGCGCGCGTCGTCGCGGTTGAGCACGCGCACGGTCTGCGCGCCGAAGATGCGGCCCTTCGCGGCGGCGTAAGCATCCAGGCCGCCGTGCCAGTCGAGGTGATCCTGCGTGATGTTGAGGACGGTGGCCGCGTCGGGTTCGAACGTGTGCGCCGTCTCAAGCTGGAAGCTCGACAGTTCGAGCACCCAGACGTCGGGCAGCGCGGTGTTGTCGATGGCCTCGGCGAGCTTGTCGAGCATGGCCGGGCTGATGTTGCCCGCCACTGCCACGGTCTTGCCCGCGCGCTCGCAGAGCATGCCGGTGAGGCTCGTGGTGGTGGTCTTGCCGTTCGTGCCGGTGATCGCGAGCACCTTCGGCGCGTAGCCGCTTTCGCCCAGGTGACGCAGCGCCTGCGCGAAGAGTTCCAGTTCGCCCCAGACTTCGATGCCTTGTTCGCGCGCGGCGGCGATCAGCGGCACGAGGTCGGCGGCCAGGGGCGAAAGACCCGGGCTGAGCGCGACGATTTCGACGCCTTCGAGCAGCGCCGTCGAAAACGCACCGCCGACGAAAAGCGTGGGATCGATGCCGTGCACGGCGAGTTCGGCCAGACCGGGCGGCGTCTCGCGCGTGTCGGCGATGCGCAGGCGGCAACCCTGCCGCGCGCACCAACGCGCCATCGCGAGACCCGATTCGCCGAGTCCCAGCACGAGCACCATCGGCTTTTGCCGATCCCGAAACTTCTCGCCAAACATCGCTTGCTTTCCTAAATAGGCAAATGGATTAACGCAGCTTGAGCGTCGACAAACCGATCAGGCACAGCATCAGCGTGATGACCCAGAAACGCACGACCACCTGCGTTTCCTTCCAGCCCGACAGTTCGAAATGGTGATGCAGCGGCGCCATCTTGAAGATGCGGCGGCCTTCGCCATAACGCTTTTTCGTGTACTTGAACCAGGTGACCTGCAGCATCACGGAGAGCGTTTCCGCGACGAAAATGCCGCCCATGATGAAGAGCACGATTTCCTGTCGCACGATCACGGCGATGGTGCCAAGCGCCCCGCCGAGCGCGAGCGCGCCCACGTCGCCCATGAAGACCTGCGCGGGATACGTGTTGAACCAGAGGAACGCGAGCCCCGCCCCGCCCATCGCCGAACAGAAGATCAGCAGCTCGCCCGCGCCCGGAATGTGCGGGAACAGCAGATATTTCGAGTAGACCGAGCTGCCCATCACGTAGGCGAACACGCCCAGCGACGCGCCCACCAGCACGACCGGCATGATGACGAGACCGTCGAGGCCGTCGGTGAGGTTCACGGCGTTGCTCGCGCCGACGATCACGAAATACGTGAGCGCGATGAAGCCCCACACGCCGAGCGGATAGGTCATCGACTTCAGGAACGGCAGCAAGAGGTCCGCGCGCGCGGGCAGGCCCATCGACAGGCCGCTACGCACCCACGCCATGAACAGGTCGAACACGCGCACGTTGTTCGCCTCGGACACGCTAAAGGCGAGATACACCGCCGCGAACAGGCCGATCACCGACTGCCAGAAGTACTTTTCGCGCGACGACATGCCGCGCGGGTCCTTGTAGACCACCTTGCGATAGTCGTCGACCCAGCCGATCGCGCCAAAGCCGAACGTGACGAGCATCACGATCCAGATGAAGCGGTTCGACAGATCGCCCCACAGCAGCGTGGCGACGGCGATGCCCAGCAGAATCAGCACGCCGCCCATGGTGGGCGTGCCGGACTTCACGAGGTGAGTCTGCGGGCCGTCCGTGCGCACGGCCTGGCCGACCTTCATTTCGGTGAGCTTGCGAATGACCCAGGGCCCGAGAAAAAGCCCGATCGCCATCGCGGTGATGGTGGCCATCACCGCACGAAACGTCAGATAACTGAACACGCGCAAGAAGCTTGCGTCATTCTGCAGCCATTGCGCCAGCGCCAGTAGCATGCCTTGTATTCCTTAGAAATTCAGTGCGCGCCGGACGCTGCGTCCGGTGCGGTGGGTTGCGGGTTCGTCAAAGCCGTCACGACGCGCTCCATCTGCATGAAGCGCGAGCCTTTCACGAGAATCGTGGCGCTAGCGCCGTAACCGGCGCCAGCGAGTGCGCGAACCAGCTCGCTCACGTCGGCGGCGTGCAGCGCGCCTGCGCCGAAAGCCGTCGAGATATCGCGTGCCGCGCCGCCAAGCGTGTAAAGCGCGTCGATGCCGCGCTCCTTCGCGTAGGCGCCCACCTCGCGGTGGAACGCCGGGCCGTTATCGCCGACTTCGCCCATGTCGCCGAGCACCAGCACGCGCGGCGCGTGGTGCGAAGCGAGCACGTCGATGGCCGCGCGCACGGAATCGGGGTTCGCGTTGTAGGTGTCATCGATCACCTTGGCGCCCGCAAGTTCCGCAAGCGCCGCGCGTTTGACCTGCAAACGGCCCTTCACCGGCTCGAATGCTTCGAGACCGCGACGGATGGCTTCGAGCGACACGCCCGCCGCAATCGCCGCCGCCGTGGCCGCGAGCGCGTTGTGCGCGTTGTGTGCGCCGAGCACTTTCAGTTCGACTTCGAGATGGCCTTCGGGCGTCGCGACCGCGAGGCGCGAACCGTCGAGCTTGCCCGTCACCGCCGCATCGACGGCGCGCTCGTTCGTATGCAGCGCGAAGTCGAGCACCTGCGAGCCTGTCGCGGCGACGCGCCAGATGCCCGCGTAGGCGTCGTCGGCGGGAAACACGGCCGTGCCTTCGGGCTTGAGTGCGTGGATCACGCTCGCGTGTTCGAGCGCGACGGCTTCCACCGTCGCCATGAACTCCTGGTGCTCGCGCTGCGCGTTGTTCACCACGGCCACGGTCGGCTCGGCGAATTTCGCGAGCAGGTCGGTTTCGCCGGGATGATTCATGCCGAGTTCGACCACGGCGAGCCGATGCGCCGCGCTCAGGCGCAGCAGCGTGAGCGGCACGCCGATGTCGTTGTTCAGATTGCCCGCAGTCGCCAGGCGCGCGTCTTCGCCCACCGCAGCGGCGAAGATCGACGCGATCATTTCCTTGACCGTGGTCTTGCCGTTGCTGCCCGTCACGGCAACGAGCGGCATCGTGAAACGGCGCCGCCAGCCGAGCGCGAGCGCGCCCAGCGCCGCGCGCGTGTCGTCCACGCGCAGCGCGGGAACGCGCCAGTCGCCGGGGCTGCGCGAAACGAGCGCCGCGCTCACGTTGCGCCCCGCCACTTCGGGCAGGAAGTCGTGCGCGTCGAAACGCTCGCCCTTGAGCGCGACGAAAAGGTCGCCGGGGCCGGTCGTGCGGCTGTCGGTCGAGATGCGTTCGAAGGTGGCGTTCTCGTCGCCGAGAACGCTGGCGCCGGGAATCAGCGCCGCAGCTTCGCGCAGGGAAAGCATTGTCATTCACCGCCTCCGCGCCCTTGCCGATCGGAAGTCGGACGGGCAGCGAGGGCAAGGCGCGCGTGATCCTGATCGGAGAACGCGCGCTTCTTGCCCATGATTTCCTGAGTTGCCTCGTGCCCCTTGCCGGCCAGCACGATGACGTCTTCCTTGGCCGCGCCGCGCACCGCCTGCAGGATCGCGCTGGCGCGGTCCTCGATGCGGCGCGCCTTCGCGGGTTCGCGCATGCCGCCGACGATCTGGTCGATGATCGTGGCCGGCGCTTCGCTGCGCGGGTTGTCGCTCGTCACGACGGTTTGATCGGCCAGACGCTCGGCGATCGCGCCCATCAGCGGGCGCTTGGTCGCATCGCGGTCGCCGCCGCAACCGAACATGCAGATGAGCTTGCCGCCGCGCGCCGCCGCCATCGGGCGCAGCGCGTCGAGGGTTTTTTCAAGTGCGTCGGGCGTATGCGCGTAATCGATCACGACGAGCGGTTCATCGTGATCGGCGCGGCCGCCCAGACGCTCCATGCGGCCGTTGACCGGCTGCAGCTTCGCAACTTCGTTGAGCGCGGCGAGAAGCGGCACGTTCGCCGCCAGCAGCGCGCCCAGCACGCCGAGCAGATTGCTGACGTTGAAAAGACCCAGTGTCTGCACTTCGATATTGGCTTCGCCCCAATCCGACGTTTCCAGATGGAACGCGGTGCCCGTCGCGGTCGCGCGCACGTCTTTCGCGCGCAGCCAGGCGTCGGCGACCGGCGCATCGGCGGCGGGTGTATTCACGCCGTAGGCGATCGTGCGCGCCGTGCCGCGCGTGGCGGCGATCAGGCGCCGGCCGGCGGCATCGTCGGCGTTGATGACGGCGGCGCGCAGGCCAGGCCACGCAAACAGACGCGCCTTCGCGGCCTCGTAGGCTTCGAAGGTGCGGTGATAGTCGAGGTGGTCCTGCGTGAGATTCGTGAAGATCGCGATATCGAACGACGTGCCGTTCACGCGGCCCTGATGCAGCGCATGCGACGACACTTCCATCGCCACGGCCTGCGCGCCCTGCTGACGCAATTGCGCGAGCGAGCGCTGCAGTTGCGGCGCGTCGGGCGTCGTGAAACCGGTATGCACGAGCTGGCCGACGAAACCGCTGCCGAGCGTGCCGACGATCGCGCACTTCTGGCCAATGGCCGTGAGCGCCGAGGCGATCCACTGGCTGCACGAGGTCTTGCCGTTAGTGCCGGTCACGCCGACCACGAGCATGGCGTCGCTCGGATCGTTGTACCAGCCGCTGGCGATTTCGCCCGCGAGCACGTCGAGTTGCGGCACGGCGAGCGCGTTCTGCGCCTGCGCGACATCGAACGTGCCGCCAGGTTGCGCGACATAGCCTTCCGGCTGATACAGGACGGCCGCCGCGCCACGCGCGAGCGCGTTTTCGATATGCGGGCGGTTGTCCGCACCTTCGACGGCGTAGGCGAGAAACACGTCGCCCGGCTGGAGCGATCGGGTGTCGGCGTGCAGATTGGCTGCGTTCGCGATGCGCGCGCGCAGCCACGCGAGGGCGTCCACGATCTGCCGGTGCGCGGGATGCTGGGTGCGCGTGGCGCTCATCGGACGACTCCGGGTCGGGTTTTAACGTTGTCGGCGACGGTCATGTGATGCGCGCCGGACGGGCTCTTGAGCGTGGCCGTGTTGGCGGCGTGCTTCGCGGGCGTGGCCGCTGCGTTCGGCGCCTTCGCTGCGCCGGGCGTACCCGGCCCATTCGCAGCGACCGTCGCCGACCCGCTGTCGTCGGACACGACGAGCTGCTTGACCGGCATGTCGGGCGGCACGTTGAGCGAGCGCAGCGTATCGCCGACGATGCCCGAGAACACCGGACCCGACACCGCGCCGCCGAAGTGGCTGCCCGCCGTCGGCTCGTCCACCGTCACGGCGACGACGATGCGCGGATTCGGCATCGGCGCCATGCCGACGAAGGACGCGCGGTACTTCGAATGGTCATAGCCGTGCGGGCCATGCTTGTACGCCGTGCCGGACTTGCCGCCCACGCGGTAACCGGGCACCGCGGCTTCGGGCGAGGTGCCCTCCTTCGACACCACGCTTTCGAGCATCGTGCGCACTTCGCGCGCGGTCGTGGGTGCGAACACCTGGGTGCCGACCGCGGGCTGGTCGTCGCCGGCGTGGCGGAAGATCGACACGGGCAGGATCTGGCCGTCGTGGGCGATGGCCGTGTACGCGCGCGCGAGCTGGAACAGCGACACCGACAGGCCGTAGCCGTACGACATCGTCGCCTGCTCGATGCGGCGCCAGCTTTTCCACGGACGCAGGCGGCCCGGCGCCGCGCCGGGGAACCCGACCTTCGGCGCCTGCCCGAGACCGATGCTGGTATACATGTTCCACATCTCTTCGGGGCGCAGCGTCATCGCGATCTTGGTCGCGCCGATGTTGCTCGACTTCTGGATCACGCCGCCCACGGTGAGCACGCCAAAACCGGCGTCATCGGTAATGGTCGCGCCGTCGAGGGTGAAGTGGCCCGCACCCGTATCCACCAGTGTAGTCGGCGAGACGCGGTGCAGATCGAGGGCCAGCGACACCGTGAACGGCTTCATGATCGAGCCCGGCTCGAACACGTCCGTGAGAATGCGGTTGCGCAACTGCTCGCCCGTGAGGTGCGAGCGGTCGTTCGGGTTGTAGGTCGGATAGTTGACGAGCGCGAGCACTTCGCCCGTGCGCACGTCCACCACCATCGCGGCGCCCGCCTTGGCCTTGAACTTCTCGACCGCGGCCTTCAGGTTCGAATACGCGATGTATTGAATCTTGCTGTCGATCGACAGTTCGACGTCCGTACCATCGTGCGGCACGACCGTCTCATCCACGTCCTCGACGATGTGGCCCATGCGGTCCTTGATGACGTGCCGAATGCCGGGCACGCCCGCGAGAATCTTCTGGTCCGACAGCTCCACGCCTTCCTGGCCCTCGTCTTCCACATTGGTGAAGCCGATCAAGTGGGCCGTGACGTCGCCTTCCGGATAGAAACGTTTGTATTCGTTGCGCTGATAAATGCCGGGAATGTCGAGCGCCGTGATTTGCTGCGCGACGTCGAGCGGCACCTGACGCTTCACGTACACGAAGGTCTTGTCTTCGGAGAGCTTCGCGCGCAGGTCTTTGCTCGACATGTCGAGCAGCTTGCCGAGCTGGTTGAGCTTGTCGGCGCCGAGATCGTCGGGCACGGCTTCGGGAATCGCCCAGATCGCGCGCACGGGCAGGCTCGTCGCGAGCACGAGGCCGTTGCGGTCGAGAATCTTGCCGCGCGTGGCGGCCAGCTCGATGGTGCGCTGATAGCGGCTTTCGCCCTGCTTCTGATAGAAGGCGTTGCCCGGCCCCTGGATCCAGAACGCGCGCGCGGCGAGCGCGACGAACGCCATGAACAGCATGAAGACGACGAGCTTCGAGCGCCACATCGGCAGGCGCACGGAGAGAATCGGATTGGCGCTGAAGGCGACGCTCTTGCGGCTGTTGCCCTTTTTCATCGCGCACCTCCACGACGGCCGTTCGCGGCGGCAGGCGCCGAGGCGATAGCGGGCGCGGACGTGGGCACGGGCGCGTCCACAGCCGTGGCCGCGCCCGGTGCGAGCGTCAGATATTGCGTGCGTCCGGTCGTCACGGGCTGCATCTTGAGTGAATCGGTAGCGAGCTGTTCAACGCGCGACGTCCGGGACAGCGCGCTCTGCTGATATTGAAGCTGCGCGTAGTCCTGCTGGAGCTGACGCTCCTGCGACTGCGCGCGTTGCAACTGGATGAAAATCTGCCGCTGCTGATTGGTGGCGTTGACGACTGACAACGCGCAGCCCATGACGACGATCAGCAGGAAGATGTTCAGGCGATTCATGGTGCGATGCGCTCCGCAATGCGCATCACAGCCGAACGGGCGCGCGGGTTCGCCGCGACTTCTTCGTCGCTTGCGAACACGCGCCCGAGCAGCTTCAGGGGCGGGCTGGGCAGATCCACGGCACGGATCGGCAAACGGCGATCGATCGCCGGCGCCGTGGCGTTAGCCTGCATGAACCGCTTCACGATCCGGTCTTCCAGCGAATGAAAGCTGATGACCACGAGCCGCCCCCCCTGTTCCAGCAACGACAAAGCTGCTTCTAGAACGACCTGCAGCTCCGCAAGCTCTTGATTGACGTGAATCCGTATAGCCTGAAAGGTGCGGGTTGCCGGGTCCTTACCCTTCTCACGGGTTTTGACGGCGTTAGCCACGATTTGGGCAAGCTCGCCCGTGCTGTCGAGAGGCCCGAGACGGTCGGACTCTGCCCGGCGAGCAACAAGCGCCTTTGCAATCTGAAAAGCAAACCGTTCTTCCCCATAATCTCGAATCACCTCCGTCAGTTCCTGCACCGTGGCCCGCGCGAGCCAGTCGGCAGCGGACTCGCCGCGCGTCGGGTCCATCCGCATGTCGAGCGGACCATTGGCGCGAAAGCTGAAGCCCCGCTGCGGGTCGTCGATTTGCGGCGACGACACGCCCAGGTCCAGCAGCACACCCGACACGCGCCCTACCCCGCGCTCGGCCAGAGCGTCGCGCAGTGAAGCAAAACTTTCGTGCACGATCGAGAACCGCGCGTCGCCCACCTGTTCGGCGGTGGCGATCGCCAGCGGATCCTTGTCGAACGCGATCAGCCGGCCGCCTTCTGCGAGCCGGCCGAGCACGGCGCGGCTGTGGCCGCCACGCCCGAACGTGCCGTCCACATAGACGCCGTCCGCGCGCGTTACGAGCGCATCGACCGCTTCATCCAGCAGCACCGTGCGATGCTGCAATCCTTGTCCCATCGCAGATGCCATAGCGTTTTTAACCCGCGATCAGAACGTGAAATTCTTCAAGGCGTCGGGCATGCCTTGAGCCATCGCCGCCTGTTCCTTCGCGGCGTAGGTCTGCGCATCCCACAACTCAAAATGACTACCCATGCCAAGCAGCATGACTTCCTTTTCCATTCCCGCTGCAAGACGTAATTCAGGTGAGACGAGCACGCGGCCCGCGCTGTCGAGATCGACATCGGACGCGTTGCCGAGAAAAATGCGGCGCCACCAGTGAGCGTCCATCGGCAACGCTGCGACTTTCGCGCGGAACACTTCCCATTCGGGGCGCGGAAATAGCAACAGGCAGCCGTCCGGGTGCTTGGTGATCGTCACCCGGCCTTCTGCCTGTTGTTGCAGCGCGTCCCGATAGCGAGACGGAATCGACATCCGTCCTTTCGCATCGAGTGTCAGCGCCGACGCCCCCTGGAACAATTCGCTCCCCTTGTGCGGCGCCATTCGCCGCCCGTCTAAATCTCAGGAAATTTACCCGAATACATCTTTGAAATCACACAAAAATACACTTTCTCACACTGTCTCCCACTTTAGAGGAACGCCTTTCGAGGGTCAAGGTGGGCCGCACGTTTTTTGACGAAATTTACCCACTAGAACAAGGACTTAGCGGCGCCTGTTCAAGTCGGCACTAAAACCAAAAACCGTTATGAATGAATGAGCTAACGCAGGTTGTGAAGGTGATACGTGAAATGCGCGGAGAAAACCGCGATGGTGCGGGGGCTTGGGAGGGATTACACGGGACGACAGAAAGCGGTAAGGGGCGCGTCAGAGCGGCACGAACGCCGGACCGGGAAGCATACCGGTCCGCGCCAGTAACTCAAAATGAAGCTTAGATATAGTAGGCCGTGCGCGTCATCACTTTCGATGCGGCACGCATGAGCGAGCGCAACGGCAGCGGCAATTCGATACCGCCCAGGTCCGTCGCCGACTTCGCGTGGGCGATCTCGTCGGTGCGCATCTGTTCGACGATTGCACGCGATTCGAGGTCGGCAGGCGGCAGCGCGTCGAGGTGGCTGTCGAGGTGATGCTCGACCTGACGCTCGGTTTCCGCCATGAAGCCCAGGCTCACCTTGTCGCCCAGACGCCCCGCCGCCAGACCGATCGCGAGCGCCCCCGCGTACCAGAGCGGATTGAGCAAACTGGGCCGCGAATCGAGGGCTTCGAGACGACGCGCGGTCCACGCGAGATGGTCTTCCTCCTCGCGCGCGGCCTGCTCGAACGCGGCCTTGAGCGTAGGGGAACGCGTCGCGAGTTTTTGCGCCTGATAAAGCGCCTGCGCGCACACTTCGCCGACGTGATTCACGCGCATGAGGCCGGCCGCGTGCGTGCGCTCGGCAGGCGTGAGTTCGCCGGGAAGCGTCGCCGCGACGGCGCCGCCCGTGGCCACCGCGGCGTCGGCGGTCGCGACCTGCGCGGACACGGCGTCGGGGGAAGGTTGTGGCATCGGCCGCGACATGCGCGACACGCCAGTGATCGAGCGCAGACCGCGGTCGAACTCGGTAATCAATTCGTCAAACATCATCCAGCCTTCCTCCATGCGCACGGCGAGACTGACCGCCCTGACGGACGGCCCGATGGACCGCCTGAAGCGCCGCTGAAAGGCCGACCGACCGGCCGTTCAAAGTCGCTACAGGAACACGCGCAAGCCCGTCAATCCGGGGCTGCGCCGATATCCAGGCGCATATTCTAGACCATGTTGTGTAAACGAAACAGGTACTTAGGTGCGTCTGCTTTTCCTTTGTCGCCCATAACCCTTTTGTTACATTACGTGTCAACTTCTCGCGAAGTTAGATATCAGGGCCGCAGCATGACAAATAAACAGGCCCTGTAAAAAGACGCTTAAAAGCAGTCAAACACTTGGAGATCATTCAATGAAGAAGTCGCTTCTCGCGCTCGCCGCGATGGGTGCGTTCGCGGGCGTCGCCCACGCTCAGAGCAGCGTCACGCTGTACGGCATCATCGACGAAGGTTTCAATATCAACACGAATTCGGGCGGCAAGCACCTGTACAACCTGTCGAGCGGCGAACTGCAAGGCAGCCGTTGGGGTCTGCGTGGCGCGGAAGACCTGGGCGGCGGTCTCAAGGCGATCTTCGTGCTCGAAAACGGCTTCGACGTGAACAGCGGCAAGCTCGCCCAGGGCGGCCTGATGTTCGGTCGCCAGGCTTACGTGGGCCTGAACAGCGCGCAATTCGGCTCGGTCACGCTGGGCCGCCAGTACGACTCCGTGGTCGACTATGTCGGCCCGCTCGAAGTCGGCGACCAATGGGGCGGCTACATCGCGGCTCACCCGGGCGACATCGACAACTTCAACAACGCGTACCGCACCAACAACACGGTCAAGTTCACCAGCGCCAACTACGCTGGCCTGACCTTCGGCGGCACGTACAGCTTCGGCGGCGCGGCCGGCGACTTCTCGCACAACCAGATCTGGTCGCTGGGCGCAGGCTACAACAACGGCCCGCTGTCCCTCGGGCTCGGCTATTTGAACGCACGCACGCCGGCAGCATCGGGCGGTCTGTTCAACAACGGCGGCGCGGCCCTGGCAGCCAACGCCGCAGTGACCTCGCCGGTCTATGCAGGCTTCACGTCGGCCAACACCTATCAGGTGATCGGCGCGGGCGGCGCCTACACGTTCGGCGCGGCGACGTTCGGTATCACGTATTCGAACATCCGTTTCGCGAACCTCGGCTCGACCTTCACGAACGCGGCAATCGCGGGTTATCGCGGCCAGTCGGCGACGTTCAACAACGCCGAAGTCAACTTCAAGTATCAGCTGACCCCGGCTCTGCTGGTCGGCGCTGCGTATGACTACACGCGCGGCGCATCGATCAACGGCGCTTCGCGTGCCCAGTACCACCAGGGCGCGGTCGGCGTCGATTACTTCCTCTCGAAGCGCACCGACGTCTACATCACGGGCGTCTATCAGCACGCACTGGGCGAAACGCTCAACGCGGCTGGCGATGTCGTCGACGCAACGGCAGGCATCAACAACCTGACCGGTTCGTCGAATCAGAACCAGTTCACGGCGCGCGTCGGTATCCGCCACAAGTTCTAAGAAGAACAGCCGTTTCAGTCTCAAAGGCGCCTTCGGGCGCCTTTTTTCTTTGCGCTAAAAAGAAAGGCCTGCCGTCGCGGGCAGGCCTTCGTGGTGACTCAACCAGAACGCTTATGCGCGGCCGTCGCGCAGCTCACGCCGCAGAATCTTGCCGACGTTGCTCTTCGGCAGGTCGCTGCGGAACTCGATGAGCTTCGGGCGCTTGTAGCCCGTGAGCTGCGTCTTGCAGTAGTCGAACACGTCCTTGTCGGTGAGCGCCGGATCCTTTCTGACGATGTAGAGCTTCACCGCTTCGCCCGAGTGCTGGTCGGGCACGCCCACCGCCGCGACTTCGAACACGCCGGGCAGCTTCGCGACCACATCCTCGACTTCGTTCGGATAGACGTTGAAGCCCGACACCAGAATCATGTCCTTCTTGCGATCCACGAGCTTCACATAGCCGCTCGCGTTCATCACGCCCACGTCGCCGGATTTGAAGAAGCCGTCGGCGGTCATGACCTTCGCCGTCTCTTCCGGACGCTGCCAGTAGCCCGCCATCACCTGCGGACCGCGAATGCAGATCTCGCCCGCCTCGCCGATCGGCAGTTCGTTGCCGCTATCGTCGCGAATCGAGATTTCCGTGGACGGCAGCGGCAGGCCGATCGTGCCCGTGTACTCGGTCGCCGTAGTCGGATTGCAGGTGACGCTGGGCGACGTTTCCGACAGACCGTAGCCTTCGACTATCGGCGTCTGGGTGCGCTCGTACCAGCGCTTCGCCACGGCTTCCTGCACCGCCATGCCGCCGCCATTGGCGACCAGCAGATGCGAGAAGTCGAGCTTGTCGAAATCGGGATGATTGAGGATCGCGTTATAGAGCGTGTTGACGGCCGGGAACGTCGTGATCGAATAGCCGTGCAGTTCCTTGATCATGCCGGCGATGTCGCGCGGATTCGGAATCAGCACCGCAAGGCCGCCCGTGCGCATCGTCAGCAGACCGCAGACGGTGAGCGCAAAGACGTGATAGAGCGGCAGCGCCGCGACCGTCACCGCCTGCGTGCCCGCCGGCAGGCGCGCGAGCGCCGGCTCGGTCCACGCGGCCGATTGCAGCACGTTGGCGATCAGGTTGCGATGCAGCAGCGTCGCGCCCTTCGACACGCCGGTCGTGCCGCCCGTGTACTGGAGAAAGGCGACGTCGTCGGGCGTCTGCTCGACGACCTTGAAACTCATGCGCGCGCCAGCCGAAATCGCATCGTTGAAGCGCACGTGGCCTGGCAGGCTCCACGCGGGCACCATCTTCTTCACGCGGCGCACGACGAAATTGACGATGAAGCCCTTCGCGCCGAGCAGATCGCCCATCGACGCCACCACGACATGCTTCACGCGCGTCTGCGCGATCACGGCATCTAGCGTATTGGCGAAATTCTCTAGGATGATGATCGCTTCGGCGCCGCTGTCCTTGAGCTGATGCTCAAGTTCGCGCGGCGTATAGAGCGGGTTCACGTTCACGACCACGTAGCCCGCACGCAGGATCGCGGCCAGCGCGACAGGGTATTGCAGCACGTTCGGCATCATGATGGCGATGCGCGCACCGCGCTCGATGCCGCGCGACTGGAACCACGCGGCGAGCCGCTTCGATAGTTCGTCGAGCTGACCGTAAGTGAGCGTCTTGCCCATGCACGCGAAGGCGGCCTTCGAACGGTTAGCGTTGAAGCTCTCCGTCAGCAGCGCCGTGATGGACGCATATTGGCTCGCGTCGATTTCCGCGGGCACGCCAGGCGGGTACGATTTCAGCCAGACTTTATCCATGCGGCGTCTCCTCCTCAGGTATTTTTTCGAATGGTCGTGCTAAAACGCCGATCGTAGCATGCGCCCTGCGCTTTTCTGCCGCGAAACAGCGAGTTAGAAAGCCCCCTCGAAATACGCAGGGGGCGATTTTTCCGTGACGGGTTAAGGGTTTACGCGCGTTCGACTTCCACAAGGCAGTCGTAGAAGGTGGCCGAGCCGCCCAGGTCGGTGAGCGCCTGGCTCGTCACTTCGTTGGCGTTGCGGCCGTCCGGCGCGAGCTTCTTCCACCAGATCGACAGGCCCACGACGAGGCCCGCGCGAGCCCGTTCGGAGACACGTGCGCGTGCGCGCATCGAACCTCGATCGTTGAACACGCGCACCTGATCGCCGTCGGCGACGTTGCGCTGCGCGGCATCGGCGGGATTGAGATCGACGTGCGGCTCGCCTTCGGTCGCGCGCAGGCTTTCGACATTCACGAACGTGCTGTTCAGGAAGTTACGCGCGGGCGGCGAGATCATCGCGAGCGGATAACGTGCGGCCAGTTCGGGCGCGTGATCGGCGGATTCGTATGGCGGCAGGTAGTCGGGCAGCGGATCGAGGCCTGCCTGCGCGAGGGCTTCGCTGTAGAACTCGCACTTGCTGGTGGGCGTGCGAAAGCCCCCTTGAGCGAACGGCGCATCGGCGATATCGAGCTTGAGCCATGCGTTCTGCTTGAGCGTCGACCAGTCGGCGCCGCCGAACGCGGGGTCGCTCCAGTCGAATGCGCGCGCGGCCACGTCCTCATCGCTCTCGAACAACGCCGGCTCGGTCAGACCCATTGCGCGAGCGATCGAGCGGAAGATTTCCGTGTTCGGGCGCGCTTCACCCACCGGCGCAATGGCCGGCAGATTCGCCATGACGTGCGTGTGGCCGTAGGACTTGTGGACGTCCAGATGCTCTAGCTGGGTCGTCGCGGGCAGCAGGAGATCGGCGTAATCGGCAGTGTCGGTCTGGAACTGCTCCAGCACGATCGTGAAGAGATCCTCGCGCGCGAAGCCCGCCGCGACCTTCGCCGATTCGGGCGCGACCGCCACGGGGTTCGAGTTGTAGACGACGATTGCCTCGATCTTTGGGCCGAACCGGGCGTCGCCCGCGTGCGTGAGTGCATCGCCGATCTGGTTCATGTTGACGACGCGCGGCTGATGCTTAGGCCAGCCAGGAATCAGATCAGGACGCTGGAGCGCGTTCGCATCGACCGGCGCCCAGCCCGACGACGACAGCAGCACGCCGCCCGCACGGTCACGCCAGGCGCCCGTCAACGCGGGCAGGCAGGCGATCGCGCGCACCGCGTTGCCGCCGCCGCGCACGCGCTGCAGGCCGTAATTCATGCGAATCGCCACCTTGCGCGTGGACGCGTAGAGCCGTGCGAGATCGACGATGGTGTGTTCTTCGATGCCGCAGATCTGCGCCACGCGCGCCGGTGTGTAGGTGAGCGCGCGCGCCTTCAGTTGCTCGTAGCCGTGTGTGTACGCCGCGATGTAATCGTGATCGAGCCGGTCTTCGGTAATCAGCACGTGCATCATGCCGAGCGCCAGCGCGCCGTCGGTGCCGGGCTTCGGCGCGATGTGCTGATGGCATTTCTCGGCCGTGAGCGAGCGATAGGGGTCGATCGCGATCAGCTTCGCGCCGTTGCGCTTGGCTTCCTGCGCGCGGGTCCAGAAATGCAGATTCGAGGCGATCGGATTGGCGCCCCAGATCAGGATCACTTCGCTTTCGGCGAAATGCTCGGTGAGCATGCCGAGGCTCGAACCGTAGGTGTAGCGCAGGCCCGCCGCCCCCGCCGCCGCGCAGATCGCGCGATCGAGCCGCGACGCACCGAGCTTGTGGAAGAAGCGTTGCGCGATGCTGTCGCCCTGCACGAGCCCCATCGTGCCCGCGTAGCTGTACGGCAGGATCGCTTCGGGCGCGCGCTGGGCGATTTCGCCAAGGCGCGCGGCGGCGATTTCGCAGGCTTCATCCCAAGTAATCGGTTCGAAGCGCCCTTCTCCCTTAGGGCCGACGCGCTTCATCGGCTGCGTCAGGCGCTTCGGATGGTGCACGCGCTCGGCGTAGCGGGTGACCTTCGTGCAGAGCACGCCTTGCGTCGGCGGATGCTCGGGATCGCCGCTGACCTTGATCGCCCGGCCGTCCTCGACGGTTACGCGCATCGCGCAGGTGTCGGGGCAGTCGTGGGGACAGACTGCGCGGGCAAATTCGACTCGGGCGTTCATGGGGATTCGTGTGGCAAGGGGCTATCGATGGCGTGATTCTATTATGTTCAGCGCGTGCCGCCGCTGCATGCCCAGGCGCTTGCCGTGAAAAAAAAAACCTGGGCGTAAAATGGCCTGACTACGCCCGCCGTCAGAAGTGGCGGGCGCTCCTATTCTGCGCATTGCCAGCCACGAGTCAGCCATGAAACTGATCCCGGAAATCCAGGCCGCCCAAGGCGAAATCCAGGGCCTACGACGAACGATCCACGCCCACCCTGAACTGCGATACGAAGAGACCCGCACCTCCGAGCTTGTTGCCTCCAAGCTCACCGAATGGGGCATCGAAGTGCATCGGGGACTGGGCAAGACCGGCGTCGTCGGCGTGCTTAAACGCGGTAACGGCACACGCTCGATCGGACTGCGCGCCGACATGGACGCGCTGCCCATTCAGGAACTCAACACGTTCGATCATCGCTCGCACCATGACGGCAAGATGCACGCGTGCGGCCACGATGGTCATACGGCGATGCTGCTGGGCGCCGCGCAGTATCTCGCTCAACATGGGCAGTTCGATGGCACGGTCGTATTCATCTTCCAGCCCGCCGAAGAAGGCGGCGCCGGTGCCAGGGCCATGATCAAGGATGGCCTGTTCGAGCGCTTCCCCGTCGATGCAGTATTCGGTATTCACAACTGGCCGGGCATGCCGGCCGGGTGCTTCGGCGTGACCGAAGGGCCGATCATGGCGTCGAGCAACGAGTTTCGCATCGACATCAGCGGTGTCGGCTCTCATGCCGCGCTGCCGCACAACGGGCGCGATCCGGTCTTTACGGCGGTGCAGATCGCCAATGGGCTGCAAAGCATCATCACTCGCAACAAGAAGCCGCTCGATACCGCGGTGCTGTCGATCACGCAGATTCATGCTGGCGACGCGGTCAACGTGGTGCCGAATACGGCCTGGCTCGCGGGTACGGTGCGCACGTTCACCACGGAAACGCTCGATCTGATCGAGGCGCGTCTACGCAAGATCGCCGGGAGCACGGCTGAAGCCTATGACTGCTCCGTCGAGGTGAGTTTCCTGCGCAACTATCCGCCGACGGTGAACAGCAGCGCGGAAGCGCAGTTTGCGGCGGAAGTGATGCGGGAAGTTGTGGGCGCCGATCGCGTCGACGATCAAGTCGAGCCGACCATGGGCGCCGAGGACTTCTCGTTCATGCTGCTGGAAAAGCCGGGCTGTTATGCGTTTCTTGGCAACGGCGATGGTGGACATCGTGATGCCGGACATGGCGCCGGCCCGTGCATGCTGCACAACGCCAGCTATGACTTCAACGATCAGTTGTTGCCGGTTGGTTCGTCGTACTGGGTACAGTTGGCGACGAAGTTTCTCGCGCAGAAGTGATTGTTGGGTGTGCCGATTTGAATGCAAAAAGCCGTCCCCTGGGACGGCTTTTTGTTTGCCTTGTTTTTGGCTCTGGCGCGTTCACTTGTGTGGATTCACACGGCCCGAAACGCCAGAACCCCGGCTCTCACTGGGAGAGGCCGGGGTTCTGGACGCACTGCATAAGAAGCCTGACGATTACCTACTTTCACACGGGCAATCCGCACTATCATCGGCGTGGAGTTGTTTCACGGTCCTGTTCGGGATGGGAAGGGGTGGGACC
>NZ_PQGA01000022.1 GCF_002917095.1 Paraburkholderia eburnea | reverse complement strand
CTCCATGGTCTCGCAGGGAACCGACAAGCTTACCGAGGTCGAAACGCGACATTTCTAATTGGCTAGAACACGACATTTCTATAAAGCTACTACATGCAAAACTTCGATAAATTATATTATGTCAAATTGAAGCGGCTAGCGGGAGCTGGGTTGTCGGCCATTGATATGACGAATTGCAATCTTAATTACAATTCATTACATCGCCTTACATGCCGTAATCCCAATGACCCCTGTAGCACCCCGTCACGGCGAGCTGTCCGACTTTCTCGCGCTTTCGGACGGGCTTTCCATCACACGCCTCGCCGAAATTCTCCGCTGTTGCACCCGGACCGTCCGAAACTACGCCGCTGGCCGCTCTCCGATCCCTTGGCATCGCATTGAATTACTTCGGCTGCTCACCAAGCCGCCGCTTGCCGAGCCGGCGCCGGTCGTCGCCCAGGACGATGCGGGAATCGTCGCCGTGACGGCGAACATTGACCCCGACCCGAACGCCCCCGACGTTCCGCCGTCTCAAATGCTGGCGTGGGTCGGCGTCCATGCTCCGCATTACCTCTCCAGTCAGCGCAGCTTTGCGCTTTACGTGCGCGGCTGGAACGTCGTCGACAAGATTCGACGGGCCAAAGCTGAAGGCACATTTGCAGCCGTTCTGGCTCGCTGGCGCGAGCTGGCCGTCGAACTGCCGAAATCATGGCGATCCGGCCGCATCTGGAGCGATACCGGGCCGCCCGCCTACTACTAGCCATTCGCAACGCGTCGCGCATTCAAA
Source organism: Paraburkholderia eburnea (assembly GCF_002917095.1). Lineage (GTDB taxonomy): Bacteria > Pseudomonadota > Gammaproteobacteria > Burkholderiales > Burkholderiaceae > Paraburkholderia > Paraburkholderia eburnea. Next base: position 79,658 of record NZ_PQGA01000022.1, on the reverse strand, counting down.
GCTAAAAAAGGCCGCAACTGGCGGCCTTTTTGGGGGGAACTCGCCTAAGCACGTGCAATTCGCTACTGGCCGCCTTTACGAAAGTGCGAACGATGCTTGTCGGTCGTCGGGTCGTCGAAAACTTCCAGCTCAAGCACGGTTTCGAATCCGCCATCGGCGAGCGTGTGTTTCGCCGTCTTGACGATCCATGACGTGTTGTCGATATCAGGCTTGAAGCCGGAAAACGTAACAGGCAGCTCGGGGAAAATCTCGGCGCGGCCGCGAGCCAGCGTGTAATCCATCGTCGCCTGGCTGCGCTGCGTGCGCGCAAATTCCGCTTCGGCCGCCGCGCGCGCCTCGGCTTCGGTCGCGTAGTCCTCGGGCAATACCTTGACGTTGCGATTGTTCTCGCCACCTACGATCACTGATTTGCGCTTGCCCTTGCCGTTCGAATGATAGTGCGCGCGCACGGCCGCATAGCTCTCGCGCTGCGAAACGTGATAGCGGTGCTGGTCGCCGTCGCTGCGCGTGATAGAGAGCGACGAAAGGCTTTTGCCGCTCGCGCTCTTGCCAGTGCCGATCGGCATGAAAAGCAGGTTTAGATCCTTGACGTTCATCACGGCGTCGTATCGCTTCGCGAGCCGCGTGAGAAACGACATATCGCTTTCGTGCGTTTGGTCGATATGGGCGATCGCGACTTTTTCGAGCGCGGCGCCGATCGCCGGCTTGAGCGTGTGGCGGCCGGCGATCGTGCGAACAATCGCGCCGATGGTTTGCGCGTGCCAGCTCACTTCGCGCCGCTCGTGCATGGCTTCCGTCATCGAGGCGGAGCGTGCGCGGATCGTGATGATGTCAGGCGCCCCGCTGTGTTCCACTTCGTCAACGGTAAATGTCCCCTTGTCGACGAGCGTTTCGCCGACCCATCCGAGCGCGACCTTGATTTGCGCGCCGCGCTTCGGTATCGCATAGGTGCCCTTCGTGTCGTCGATCGTAATGTCGAGCTGGTCGGCCTGGTCGGCGCGCGACTCCGAAAGCGTCATGCTGATGAGGTCGGGCGCAATGAGGCGCGAGAGGTCGCGCCCGTCGAGCGTCACGCGGTAGTCGGCCTGCGGTTGCAGGCGGGCGAGGCGCGAGGCCTTCGGCGTGGTGTCGCTCACTTGTTGACCACCTTTTCATTCGAGGCCTGCATTTGCAGTGCGGAATCTTCGACACGGGATAGCGTCAGGGTGAATTCGATCGAGCGCGGCAGGCCCAGTGCGCTCGTGAAGTGGCGGCGCGTTTCGTCGAGGCCTTCAATCACATAGGCGCCGTACACCTGGCCGAGTCCGTCGACGAGCACATACGCGTCGCCCTGGTCGCCCATGTCCGACAGGTCTTTCATGGCCGAGATTTTGCCGAACGACTCGGCGGGCGCGAGCGCGCCCGTAAGCGTGATCGTGTCGTCGCCGGGGCCGGTGAACTGGCTCGCGTCGCGCGCGCCCACGCGCGAGGTCTTGCGATGCTTCCAGCTCCGACGCCGTTGCAGCTCGCGATACGGTGCGGTCTGGAGACTGAAAACGAATTGATCGAGCGCCATCATCATGACGTGCGTTCCTCCTTAATCGGACAGGTTTGAGCCGGCGCGCGCGCGCTTCGAACGCTCGCGGCGATCCAGCTCGGCGGCGACGGCGCGGCCGATCGCCTTCGGATCGTCGCCGGCCTGCGGGTAAATGTTGATGATGATTGGCGACGGGCCGGCCGGGGCCGCGCTCGCGCCGGCGCCGGGTGCTGCGGCGATCGGTGGCCGCGTATCGATCGGCGTGGTGGGGCGCACGAGCGGCACGGTCGCGGCGGCCGCGCCGTTCGCGAATGCCGGTGCGCCGAAAGCCGTCGTCGCGACGGTGGCCATTGCGACGGCCGCTTTCGTGATGCGCCCCGTTTCCCCTTCCATGCCGATCGCCGCGCCCTGCGCGACGAAGCCGCCAAGCTCGGCGAAAACCCGGCTCGGGCTGTGAATGCCGAGCTTTTCCTTGAACCAGGTGATCGCGCCTTCGCCGACGTTGTGCAGCGCCGTGCGAACGGCATTCATGCCGCCGAGAATGCCGTTCACGAGGCCGTCGACAATCTGGCCGCCGATCGTTGTAAAGCGTGCGACGAGCTGCGTCATAAACGCCGTGATGTCGTCCCAGTTGCGCACGATGAGGCCGAGCAACGTCCAGTTCATGAAATAGCTCGCGATGCCCTGGCCGGCCATGATTGCCACGTTGGAAATCCAGCCCCACGCGGCGCCGGCCGCTTCGCGAATGCTGTCCCAATGCCGGATCACGAGGCCCGCGAGCGTCCAGTTCATGAAAAAGTCCGCCATGTACTGCCCGGCCTGCACGACGCTGCCTTTCACGATGTCCCAGCTCGCGGAGGTGATCGCCTTGATGTCGTTCCAGTGATCGGCGATGAAGCCGGCCGGCGTCCAGTTCATGAGGAAGCGCGAGATGCCCCCGATCGCGCTGCTGAAAATCTGTTTCGTGCCTTCCCACAAGCGCGCGAAAAATGCGGTGATGGGCGTCCAGTTGCGATAGATCAGATACGCGGCGCCGGCGATCACGGCGACGGCCGCCGTAATGGCGAGGCCGATCGGGTTCATGAGCATCGCGCGGCCGGCGGCCATCGAGGCGACGCCGAGGCCGCGCATCGCGCCCGTCGCGAGCCCGAGGCCGCGCGCGAGATAGCCGCCCTTCATCCCGAGCGTCTGCATACTGAATTTGACAACGGCCAACGGCCCGAGCACGCCGGCCAGTACGATCGTCAGCGTGCCGAGAACCACGAGCACGGCGGCGAGCGCGGCGACGAGCGACAGCACGATTTTCGCGGTCGTGCTGTGCTTGTGGGCGAGGTCGATAATCGCGCCCAGCGTCAGGCGGATTTTGTCGAGCGCGGCGTTATAGAGTGGCGCGACGTGTTCGCCGATTTCGAGCTGCAGATCGCGCATTTTCGCCATCGCATCCAGCTCGCGGCCTTCGGTCTGCCCGCTCGCCATCTTGTGCAACTGGTCGATGCCGTAGGCGCCCTGATTGAGCTTTTCGCTCTTGTGAATCTGCGCGCGTTGCAGATACATGGTGGCGAACAGGTTGGCCCCGTTGCCGTTCGTCATGATGGTGCCGAACTCGTCGAGAATCTTGCTCTGGTCGGTGATGCCCTTCGCCTTTAGCTTGGGAAGCAACACCTTTTCCATCCATTCGAACGGCGACGCCTTATACAGCTCGCCCTCGATCAGCGCGCCGGGTTTGATGCGGCTCACGTTGCCGATCTTGTTGAACTCCACATTTTTTTTGTCGACGATGCCGAGTTCGACCATGCGCTTTGCGGCGCGCACGGTGGTCTTGCCTTGCATGAGATTGCTGTAGGCGGCCGCAACGCCGGTGCCGGCCGCGTGGCCGCCCATTTCCTGAATGAGCGGTTCCATCTGGTAATAAAACGCGTCCTGCCGCATCTGCTTGGCGGCCGTCTTGCCGGTCTGGATAAAGTTGCGCCACTCGTCGCCCCCTACCCGGCCGCCGGTCGCCGACAGCACTTTCTGAACCTTATCCGCTTCGCTCTTGAACGTGCCTTCGTCCTTGGTGCCGCCGCGCAGCTCGATCACCTTGAGCATGTTCATGAACTTTTCTTCGTTCTCGTGCCCTTCTTCGCCGCCGAACAAGGCTTCGTTCGCGAACTTCATTTTTGCGAGCACGGGCATCGCCATTTGCGCGTGATGCTCGTCGGCGAAGATCGACATTGAATCGCGCATCAACGTCATGTTGTCGGACGTGCTGACGCCCATCAGCTTCATGGCGCGTGCGTATTTCTCGGCGTCCTTGGTCGCTTCGTCGCCCAGGCCGAGCGCGCCAATCCGGCCGCGCTCATTCTGTACTTTTTTCGCCTGGTCGATGGATTCGTGCAGATCAGCAAAAACATGTTGGCCGGTTGATTTCGCGGCATAGCCCGCCACGGCCATGCTACCGGCGACGCCCTGCATGGTCTGCATACTCTTGCGCGCGTTCGCGACGCGCTTCTCGCGATCGGCGATCGCATCGAGGCGTTGCATCTGCGCGTTCATCGTTGCCGTGGTGGCGGCGATGTTGGTGCGCAGCTCGCGTTCGTGCTGCGACAGGTTGCGCGTGTCGATGCCGGCGGCCGACAGGCGCGTGCGCAGTTCGTCGAGCGTGGTGTTTTGCTGCTTTTGTTCGGCGCGCAGGTTTGAGGCGGCCTGCTTGGCTTTCGCCAGCTCGGCCGTCATCTGCTGGGATGGCGGCCCGAACGCGCGTAGGGAGCCGGAAAGCTCGCGCACGCGCGCGGTCGCCGCGGTGAGTTTGGTCGAGGTGGTTTCGGCGCCGGCGCGCAGCTCGCGGAACATGGCGACGGTCTTCTGCGACTTGCCCATATCGGCCAGCTCGGCCCGCGTTTGCTTGAGCGAGCTGGCAAGCCCCTTGTTACCCGCGAGAATGGTTTTCAGGGGCTTCGTGATGTTGTCGATCATGTCGAACATCACGCGAAGTTTCAGGGCGTTATCCATCGTCGTTATCGTTTCCGTTGCTGTATGGCGAGCGCACGCGCGCCCGCTCGCGCCAGTCCATCAATTCGGCCAGGCCGAAACCGTCCATGAGGGCGGGTGTCCATCCCCCAAAAACGGTCGCGATATCGGCCATTGCGTCTTCTACGCGTTCAGGGATTCCATGCGCGCTTTCGCGGCCTTCGGCGTCAAAAAACCCATGAACATCCCCCCGAGTTGCACGAGGTCGGCCGGGTCGAGCTGCGCGACATCGAATTCGGTGAGCGTCGGCGTGGTGATACGCGGCAGCACTTTCGAGAGCGCGGAAACGTCAAGATTCACGAGTTCGGCGAGCGACACGCCGCGCAGCTCGCCGGCGCTCGGCTTGCGCAGCGTGATTTTCTCGATCGTCTGGCCGCCGCGCGTGATCGGCGTATCGAGCGTGTGTGTGTTCGGGTCTTTCGGCGCTTCGGGCTGTGCGGCGCCGGCGGTTTCGAGCGGGTGAGCGTGGCCGGGTTCGGTGATGCTGTGATTGTGCGAACCGGCGCCGACGGGCGTGATGCCGTGGGTGTGGGCGCCTTCGGGCGTGACGCTATGGGCGTGCGAGCTGTTTTGCGGGGCGCTGCTGGCTTGGTCGTTCGTTTTCATGGTCTGGATATAGGTGGTGATGGGCGGGGTCGTTGGCGGCCCGCTATGGGGCCGCATCGGAGTTACAGGCCGATGGCCGTGCGAAGGTCTTGCATCAGGTCGACGCCGTTCACGTTCTCGATCATGTTCACGAAGTCGAGTTCGATGATCGTCGAGCCGTTCACGGACAGCTTGTAATAGCTCGCGACGGTCGTGAACTTGTGGGCGGTGTCGTCTTTCAGCTTCGCCGAACCCATGTCGATTTCCTGATGCCGGCCGCGCACGATGACTTCGATCGAGTCGTGTGTCGTCGCATCTTCGGCGCGATAGGCGCCAGCGAAACGCAGCAGCACGGCGTCGTGCTTCAATGCGCCGTACTGCTGGAGCGCGGTCTTGAGAAAGCCGCCGGCCGTCCATTCGAGCTGGATTGCCTCCTGCCCCTGGTCGACCTTGACCGGGCCGCTCATGCCGCCGGCCTGATAGTCCTCCATCTTGCGCGAGAGCTTCGGCAGCGTGAGTTCGGGAATCTGGCCGGCGAAGCTCTCGCCGTTGTGGAACAGGTTGAAATTCTTGAGTTTGCGCGGCAGTGACATTGCGTTCTATCTCCTGTGGCGGCCGGCGTTACGCGTTCACGCGCGACGCAAAATCAGCCAGGTAACGATCGGTGATGCGCTGGCGCAGCATCAGATTTTCGAGCGGCGGCACGGGCGTATAGTCGTAGTCGATATAGGCCTTGCCCGACTTGAGCGTGTCGGTGTCGTTCGGCTCCGGGTCGAACCACGATTCGCCGCCGATCAGATAGCCTTGCGAAGTCATCGAGCGCATCCATCCGTTGATGCTTTCGATGATGTCTTTCGGCAGCGACGGATTGAGCGGGCCGTCGACGTTCGGCATCTGCGCTTCGGCGATCGAATCCGCGATCACCTGCGCGGTGCGCGTGTAGTTCTCGAACGCGAACAAGGGATCGTCCGAGCAGGTGCGCGAACCCCAGAAGCGGAACCCGTTGCGGTTGATGAGCGTCGTCACGTCGTTTTCGTTCAGATAGCCCGCATCGGTTGCCGGGTTCTGGAGATCCCAGAAAACGTCCTGACTGATGCCGACGACGCCATTCACGGCGACGTTTGAAAGCGTCTTGTGCCAGCCCGTATCGTTGTCGATCTTCGCGCGCAGGCCGAGCGCGTAAGCCGTGGCCGGGACTTCGACATTCGCATTCGTCGTTTCGTCCCATGCGATGAAATTCGGCCAGATCACCATGACTTCGCGCTGGCTGAACTGCTTGCGATAGGTGGTCGCTTCTTCCTTCGTCTTGCAGCCGTTCGCGTACACATAGGTAAAGCCGCGCAGCGATTGCGCGAGCGCGGCCAGCTCCACGGCGACGGGCTGCGTATCGAGAAACGGGGCGCCGATGATGCGAGGCTTGACCGACAGCTTCGCCTGTGCCGTGAGCAGCGCTTTCATGCCGGTGTATTTGCCATCGGCCGTGACCGTGCCGATAACGTTCGTCGTCGTCGCGGCCGCATCAGCGCCTTCGGCGACGCGCACAACCACGGTGATCGGCTTCGTCTGCTTGCCGATGGCGTCGAGCGTCTTGTAAAGCGTGCCCTTGGTGCCGGCCCTGCCGAGCGCGGCGACAACGTTCGTGATGAGTACGGGCGTGTCGAGCGGGAACGTGGCCGCGTCGGCGTCCTCGGCCGTGCAGACAACGCCGATGATGGCGGTCGAAACCGAACGGATCGGGCGCGTGCCTTCGTTGATTTCGTCAACGCGTACCCCGTGGTGATAGTCCTGCGCCATGTGGTGAACTCCAGTGGTGAGAGAAATCGGGAGTGCGCCCGATCAGTGTTGTGGTGATGCGCCGGCAGCGTGGCCGGCGCGTGCAATTACAGGTCGAGGATTTCGGCGCTGGCGAAAATGTAGCGATCGACGCCCTGTTGGCCGATGACGGCTTCAACGGTTTCGCCATCGGGCGCGGCCGCCGCGAGTGCTGCCTCGGCGAATTCCCATGCGTCCTGACCCTTCGCGGGCAGGCCTTCGAGGGGCATGGAAATCTGCGCGAGCGGCTGGAGCCCTTGCGAAAGCGCGCTCGTGCTGTAGAAGCTGGAAATATTCGCGACGGTGGTATTGCCGAGCTTGTTGATCGTGACGGAATCGACGCGGTGAATCGTTGCCGGTGCGCCAACTGCTGCGATGAGGATTTCTTTTTTCAGTGCCATTTTTCAGTGTCCGTTAAGGGGATTGGTGGGTGTTCGATCACTCGGCGGCGGTGGTCGTGTCGTTGCTCGCGGCCTGTTGAGCCGCGTTTTCCTGTGCCTCGGCTTCGGCCTTGGCGCGCGCGTCGGCTTCGACCTGTGCCGCGATCGCGTCGGGGTCGGGCTTCGCCGGCCAGGCGAAATCGTTGGGGAAGTCGGCTGAGTCGATGACGCGCACTAGGTCGAGCTGGTAATTCGCCCAGGCCTTGAAAAGTGCGGCCTGTGCCGGCGAGAGCAGGCCCGCCGCGTAGGCGTCGGCCTTGCCCGCGTTGGCCGCACGCGCGAGCGCCAGCAGCGCTTCGAATTCCTGCATGGCCGCTGCACGCTTCTGCGCCGCGACGATGACCGGGTCGAGCGCCCAGCCGCCATCACTCCAGACGTATTGATCGGACGGGCGCGGCGTCGTCGTGAGGCCCGCGTCGGCCGGCGCGATGCCAGGCATCAGGAGTTCGGCCGCCGTGCCGTCTGCGGTGCGGTAAAGCATCTGTCCGCGATAGTCAGGTTTCAGCGCCCATGCGCCGTCGACAAAAAACGGCCATTCGTTGCGCGCTCGCTCGGGCAGCGCGATATCGGTGCTGAATGCCGGGACAAGCCAGCGATCCAGATTTTTCGGATCGGGGTCGGCGAGGTTGCTGCTGATGTACTGGCCAGTGGCGTTGTCGTATTGATGAATAAGCACGTCTGTTTCCTCTTAGAAGGCACGGATCATTGCCAGCATGGCGACGTTACGCACGCGGGTTTCGTTGCCGCCATCTGCATTGATGGTGATGGCGTGCGAGTGGCCGCCGGCGCCGTTGATGCCGACGTTGTGGCCGTGCGAGCCATCGCCGTTGATACTGATGCCGCTACCCGACACGTCGGTCTGCGACGTGCGTTGACGGCCGCTGCCAGGCCCGGCGACGGTAGAGGCATCGGTGCCAGGGCTTGAACCCTGCGGGATGCCGTGTGCGTGGCCGTTGTCGGTTACGCCGTGGCCGTGAAAGCCCTGCGAATCCGTCCATGCGGTGTGCGCGTGATCGCCCACGGCCGCAGCCGAGGCGCCGTGCGCGTGAGAGCGGTTCTGGCTGTCCTGCCATGACCCGAGAGTACGGCCGCCGTCGACGCCGCGGCCGTCATCCCAGCAGCGCAGAAACTCGCCGCGCAGCTCGGGAATACGGAACGTGTTTGCGCCATCGCCGCTGGAAAAGCAGCCCTGGCTACCACTACCCCACGCGGCATCGGTGACGAGCGCGCCGCTTGCCTGCGCGTAGGCCCACAAGGCTGGATAATCGGCGCGGTTCACGACGGCGCCATTCAGTTTCAGATAGCTGGCACGAACCGACGTGCGCGGCTCGTAGACAATCTGCCCCACGTGAGCATTCAGCAGCGCCGTGGCGACGAATTGCGTTGTCGAGAGCTGCGAAGAAACATCGCCGGCGGCCGCCGTGGGTGCAGTCGGTGTCTTCGTAAAGGCCGTAACTAGTGACGCACGGTTGATATTGATGACTTCGTTCTGCGTCACGGCATCATCGGCAAAGGCGTTGATGGTCAGGGAGTCGCCACTATTGCCGCCCGTAGCCGCATCATTTTTCTTGTTGATCGTCCAGCGCGCCTTGCCGTTGTTGTTAAACCAGAATGTGCCCCAGCCCGCGCCGTTGTCGATCGTCATGCCGTTATTGCTGGCCGCGACGCCGTTGGCCTTCGCGGTGCCTGCGACCTGCAATTGCGTCGTTCCGTCATCGGTCTGCGTGTTAATCAGCACACGGCCGGCCCCGACAATACGCACTCGCTCGTTCTGCACGGTCGAACCGCTCGGCGTCGTGTACAGGCGCAATTGCGACGCCATGCTCGTGCTCGTGAACGCGCTTTCCGACCATGCGGAAACGGTCGCAACGTCGCCATATGCCGAGCCGTTATAGCCGGCGACGTTGAGGCCGCCGAGCTGCGTGCCGGCCGCGATCGCCGTGGGCGCGGCGGCCGAGCCTGCGGCGGCCCGCGTGCGATAGGACTGGTAATTGCCATACGTGGCGATGACGTGCGAGGCGTTCGTCTGCTGAATCTCGCCTGTGATTTGCAGCGCGCTCGAACCGTTGTCGGTCGTCTGGCCGATAAGCGTGCGGCCGGTGATGCGGGCATTCCCGTTGACCTGCAGCCGGTTCACGCCGTCGTCGCTCGTCGTCCCCATGAGCGTGCGCCCGCCGATTGAAACCGTGCTCGTCGCGCGAGTGATGAGAAGCGGCGACGCGAGATAGTTCCCAGCATCATCGAACGTGTTCAGATACACATTCGAGCCGGAATTGCTACCGTTGCCGCTTTCCGTATCGGCATTCGTGCCGATCTCCACGCGCCGCACGCCGTTGGTCTGGAACTGGACGAACCGGAATTGACCGGCGGGTGCGGAATGAACGGTTGCCGCATCGCCGGCCGTGTTGGCGACATAGACGCGGCTATTAAATTTCCCGGTGCCTGCGACCTGAAACAGATTCGAGCCGTCATCCGTGCTCGTGCCGACGAGAACGCGGCCCGATGGCTGGAACGTCACCGAGTTCGTGAAATTCGAACCGTAGTTGTCGTTTGAATGCTGCACGACGAGGTAGCCGTCGTTGCCGGCGCCGTTGATGGTCGAGGCCAGGCGCCAGGCGTTCTTGTTCGTGGCCGCCGCAGCGTTCATGCGCAGCTCGGCGTAATCGGCGCGCTGGGAAATCTGGCCGGCGACTTGCATCAGGCCGAACCCGTTGTCCGTGGTCGTGCCGAGCAGCAGGCGGCCGGCCGCATTGATTCGCGCGCGCTCGCCGCCGCCGGTGCTCATGGTCAGTGCGCCGGCGCCCGAGGTGTTCGCGCCGTAAAACGCGACGTTGGGGCCATTCGCGCCGTTATAGATGCCGACGAGGCCCGAGTCGTTCGCGCTCTGGCTGTTGATGACGTAGTTCGCGGCGCGCGACGTGCCGTTGACCTGTAGGGCGTTCGTGCCGTCGTCGCTCGTCGGGCCGACGATCACGCGGCCGCCCGCCTGCATCAACTGCATCGAGGTCAGATTGATGCCGCCGCCGGGGGGGCGACGCACGATGATGGCATTCGACGAATTGGTGTAGGCGTCGTTAAGCGCGCGCAGCGTAAAGGCGCCATCGCTACCAGACAGAATTTCCCATTGCTTCTCGTCGACGGCTGCGCCTTCGCGCGAAAGCATGAGGCTCGTTTGACCGGTGCCGCTGCCGTTCGATGCGATAAGCGCCCGCTGCGCGGCAATGCCCTTGATCGTGCCCGTAACCTGCAACGTGTTTGCGCCGTCGTCGCTCGCGGTCTGCCCCATCAGCACGCGGCCCGAGGGCAGTACGCGCACGCGCGCCGCGCCGCCCGCGAGGATATCGGCGAAGCCATTGGCGTTTTCCGAGCCAATCGACGCGCTGCCAGCCGTGCGGAAATAGCCAAAGTTTGCGTCGGCCGAAACCCACGCCGTAACCGTGCCAGCGCCGCCGGCGGTCTGTGTGCCGTATGTGCGCGCGTTGCCGGCGACTTGCAGTTTGTTCGTGCCGTCGTCGGTGATGGCGCCGATCGTGACGCGGCCGCTCGTCGACGCCAGCGCCGCGCTACCCGTGACAGTCGCATTGCCGTTGACGATCGACGAGCCGTTCACGGACAACGCGCCGTTCACGGTCGATGTCCCGGTCACGGTCGAATTGCCGTTGATGGTCACTGGCCCGGTGAACGTCGGCTGTTTCTGCGGCGCGTAGCGTGCGGCCGCCTTCTTCGGCGTGATCGCGCGCAAGTCGTCGGTGCCAGCGTCGGTTTCCGCCTGCGTCGCCAGTTCGATCACGCCCTGTACGGTTTCGCTGGCCGGCGGGTTGAGGAATGAGGCGGCCGGGAAAGAAAGCGTCGCGGCGTCGATCGAGGCGAATTGCGTGTCGACGGACAGCAGCAGTTGCGCTGCCGGCGACTTTTCCATGATGGCGGCCGCCTGGCTGTAATACGCGGCGAGCGTGCCGTCTTCGAGATAGAAGCCGAAACCGAACAAACTGAACTGGTCGGCCGAGTCGTCGAGCAGCGTGACGTGAATCGTATCGGCCGAGATGTTCTGGCCGCCGAACGTGGTGATGCGTTTCAGCTCGTTCGGCAGTTTCGTGAGTTTCTTGTTCGTTGCATCGAAAGCGGCCGTCGCGAGGCCGATCGACACAACCTTGTGCGCGTTCGTGCCCGTGTTGCCTTGGGCGACGAGCGCGGCGCGAAACGCGTCCGATACGGTAATGAGGGTTCCGGCCATGTCAGATATCCGAAAGGGTCAGGCGGCGATAAATCGCCGGTTGCGCCGCGCAGGCGACGCCGACGCGGGCCTGCATCGCATAGCCCTGCGTAAAGGTGTAATGGGCGCGCACGGGCTTCGTGCGCTCGATTTCCGCGATGATGTCGGCGACGTACTCGGCGGTCGCAGGCTCGCCATCGCGGCCCGATACGGTCATCACAATGTCGAACGTGCCAGGCGTGCCGCGCGGTGTTTTCTCAAACCATTCGCGCAGCACGAGATTCGCGCCGAACGTCGCGACGACTTCACGTACGGCGGCGGCCGTGCCCTTCTTGCGTGCGATCGGAATGGCCTGCTTGACGCGGGCGCGCTTGACGCTCTCGGGCCAGTAGTCTTTCCACGTATCGACGCCGAGGTGCCACGCGAGCCAGGGCAGCAGATCGGCGCGGATCGTGTCCGGGTTCATGAGCGTGCGCAGGGGCACGTCGATATCGCTGATGGCCGCGTTCGTCGTCGCAAGGTTGCGTTCGAGCGCGGTCGCGTTCGGTGGGAGCAGATCACTCATTGCTGTACACCCCGCCGTCGACGAGATTGACGCTCGTGCAGTAAGGCGCCTGGAGCTTCGTGGACGGGATATCCGCGAGCGGACTGCGAAGGATGACCTTCTGCACGCCCGCCTGTCGCGCGGCCGCATAGACGCCATCGAGAGTAATTTCCATGCCAAGGCGGTGCATGTCGGCCGCGTACTTGGCCATCGCCTTTTGTGCGGCAGCAAGCGCGACAGAGCGATCAGGGCCGGCGAAGAAAATGAGCGTGGCGTCGACGCTCCAATGATTGATTTGGGCGCCCTGCACAATCACTTCGTCGGTGAGCGGGCGAACGTCGTCGGCCGACAGCGCGGATTTCACGGCGTCGAGGATGCCGTCGCCGTCCTGAAGCGAGCCGTCGCCGTTGCGCGAAAGGACGGTCACGACAACCTGACACGGCGCGGGGCTGGTCGCCGACGCATCCAGCACGAGGCCGTGCGCATTGCGCGCGTGCGAGATATAGGCGCCTTCGGGGCCAGCGACAGACATGCTTTGCGGCGCGAGTTGCGTGCGATAGCGCAGATCGGTGTCTTCTTCCATTACGGCTGGCGTATTGGTTGCCGGGTCAGCCGGCGTGATCGTCAGGCGTTCGATTTCGAAGAATGCCGCGAGCTGTTCCAGATCGCCGCCGCCGGCATACGCGAGCATGATCGCGCGAGCAGCGTCGTTCACGCGCTGGCGCAGCACAACTTCACGATAGGCGTTTTCCTGCAACGTCTTGACGATCGGTTCGGATTCGAGCGCCAGCGTGGCGGCGACTTCGGCCTGTTCGTCGGCCGGATAGAGCGACACAAAGCGCGCCTTGCGCGTGGCAAGGATCGTTTCATAGTCGATCGCTTCGACGATATCGGGCGCGGCGAGCTGGGAAAGGTCGATCGGCGTGGCGCTCACGATGCGGCCCCTGTGGAAAGGTTGATGCGTGCGCTAACCGGATCGCCGGTTTCCGCCGTATAGCCTTCGATATCGAGGTATTGAACGGGTTGCCCTGCTGCGTCGTTGTCCATTGAAAACTGGATGCGCGTGAGCGTCAGGCGCGGTTCCCAGCGCATGAGCGCCGTCGCGGTCGCGGCATACAGCAGCGTGAGCGTGACGCCGTTGGTCGGTGCGTCGATCAGATCGGGAATATCCGAACCGAACGTGCGGCGCTTGATGCGCGACGCGAGCGCGGTCGAGAGGATTTGCCCGATCGACTGATAGAGGTGTGCGAGGCCGCTGATAGTGCGGCCCGTGATGGCGTTCATTCCCTTCATTGCGGTTCGCTCACGAGTTCGCCGTCGCCCTGTTCACGATGGCGATGGTGGATTGAGCTGATGCCGCCGACCTTTACGTCTTTCGCGAATTCGGCGCCGCCGGCGATCTTCATTACTGCATCGCCGTCGCCGCCCTTCCCTGTCATGCCGGCTTCGAAAGAAAGCGGGCCTTTCACGGTGAGCGATTTCGTGACGGTTGCATCGCCATCGAGCGTGATGGTGTCGGCCTGCACGGTTGCGGCCTCGGTCTTCACGGTCACGGTGCCCGGTGCGACGATCAAAACGGTAGCGCCGGCGGGCAGCGTCGCGGCGAGCGCGTGTTTCGCGTGGTCGTACTCGATCACGGCGTCATCGGGATAGACGCGCATGTGCTTGTCGGGGCTGGTGCTGGGCTGTGGCGTGTTCTCGTCGAAAAGGCCGGCCAGTGCGACGCCCTGCGCGGGGTCGCCCATCGGGCAGAGTAGGAGAACCTTTTCGCCCTTTGTAAGCGGGTTCCATTCGCGGGTGGTGCCAGCGCGAGCAGAGAAAAAGGGAATCCAGTTCGTGACAAGGCCGGGATTGTCGGTGTCGTCAGGATCGCCCACGGAAACGCGACACGTCGGCGGTACGCTTTCGAGGTTGATGTCGAAAACAGATCCTTTGCGGATCATGTTCACGAGTTGGCGGCGGGATTCGTTGGCGTCCATGCAGCCATGTTGCCGCCCGCATTCGCGCGAGGCGAGAAGATGCGCGTGTGACGCGTCTGGATACAAAAAAACCCCTAATTTCAGGGGCTTTTGATGATGTGGTGCAGTAGTCTATCGCGTATCAGTTCGCGATCGGCGTCGGAAAATCCGAGCAGCACGCGGGCAGGATAGAGCGCCATCGGACCTTTCGGCGCCACGGGTGCCAGCTCGCCGAGCTGGTGAATGCGGGCGATGCGTGCGACGCGCCCAGCGAACCCGATGGCGAGGCCTTCGCCCGTCGCTTCGACCTGCATGTAACGCGACGTGCGCAGCTTCGCGAACATCTTTTGCCGCTTGATGCGGCCGGCCTTGCCGCGCAGGTTCTTCGTGCCGCGCTGCGCCTTTGGTTTGCGCGGCTTGTAGCGCGAGCCGTCCGGGTTCTGCTGCGCCGCGATGCGTGATTGCTGGCTGCGGCGCAGATCGCGCGACACGTCGAGCAAGGCCTTGCGCTGGCCGGCCGGCGTGAGCTGCGCGAGCAGCGTCGACGCCCAGCGCTCTACGGCGCGAAGGTCGTCGCTCACGTCGGCCAAACCTGCGACTCAATCCCATCGCGCACGCTGCGCACGATCAGCGCGTCAGGGTCGACGATCGGCTCGGCGACGCTCGTTATCGTGTGGTCGGGCATGATCGAATCGTCGATGTGGTCGATCGTGCGATTGCCGGCCGCGTCCACGCCCACGACAACGCTCTCGGTGAGCTGGAGCTTGATCGACACGTCGGAAAGCGTGTCCGAAAGAATATCGACTTCGAACGTAATGCCGTTCGCCCGTGCCTCGGGATCGTTGAGCAGATCGACCTGGTAGCGCCGCGCCCATTCGTTGATGGCGATGAAAAGCAGATCGGCGTCGCCCGCGAAATCGAGCAGGATCACATTGCAGGTGTACCGATATTCGAATGATGCCGACAGGCCGCCGGTCGCCTCGATCACGCCAGCGTCGATATGCACGGTGAGCTTGTCGGGATTCGTCGCAAGATCGGGCAGCGCGGCGGTGATTGCCGCGCGCAGGCTCACGGGCTTTTTCATGGCGTGACCTTCGCGGCCGCGGCTTCGGCGTCGATTTTCGCCTGTGCCTTCGCCTGACAGTCGGCGATCATGTCGACCTTGGCCGCGCACATGGCCCATGCGCCCTTGGCGGTTTCGAACGCGTCGTGCAGCTCGCCGTTAGTCGTCGGCGCCATTGCCGGCAGCGTGCAGCGCGATATCGTTTGACACTCCTGCACGGTAAGCATCGGCGCCGGTGGCGGCGGGGGTGTTTGACAGGCGCACAACGTCGTCAGGCAAAGGAGTGTCAGCCCACGAGCGAACGATCGGATTTTCATTGATGACCTTTCGGATTTCCTGACGTGCGGAGGCGAGCTTGGTTGCTACGGTGCCCGTCGACGTGTCGAGTTGCTTTTGCTGGTCTGCCTTGTTCTTCTGGTTTTGGCGCAGGCCGTTGATGGTCTGGTCGCGGCTCGCGATTGCTGCGTTAGCGTCGGCGAGCTGGTGATTCGCGTCGGCCAGCTCGGCGCGCAGCGTTCGAACGTACAGCACGGCGCCGACGAGCAGCGCGAGGCCAAGCGCTCCAGCGATCAGTTTCGCGGCGATCGAATTCGCATTCATGCGGCCGCCTTCGCAGGCGGCGCGTATTTGTCATACGCGCGGGCGAGTTTCACGTCGTACAGATTGCGCGCGAAATCGGCCCCGTTGTAGCCCTTGGCGAAGGCCGCCCACTTCCGGGCCTTCAGCGCCGCCACGAGGCCGCTATCGGCCGCCACGTAGCGCACAAAGGCGTCGAGCTGGTCGGCTTCGCTGCTTTCCATGCGGCTCACGAAATCGACGACACTCGTATAGCCGAGGCGCTTCCAGTTTTCGCCCATCACCTGAAACGCGCCCCAGCTCGCCGATTCATAGGCGGCCGTGGGGTCGATCAGCTCGGCCGAGGCAAGGCGCGTGTATTCGGCCGCGCCGCCTGAATACCCGCCATAGGTCGGATAGACGATGTTCGGGCTTTTCTGCACGAGCGGTTCGGGGTCGATGCCGATGGCTTTCAGGCGATGATAGAAAACATGGCGCTCGAAAAGGATCACGGGGCGGCCGTCGAGCAGATAGCCGGCGCCGTGCGATTCGACTTCGTTCACGGCGCGCACGCTCGCGAGCGGCACGTCGAGGGTTTCGGCCGCGCGCACGAGGTCGGCGTCGGCGAGGTGTTTCGGATCGCGCCGGCCGGTCATCAGGGCAGAGTAGGTTTTCGGGCCGGCGATGCCGTCGACGACGAGGCCGGTTTTCGTCTGAAGCGCCATCACGGCCGCTTCGGTCGCGGCGTCGAATGCGTTCGTCACGTCGACGGTGTAGCCGGCGCGTTTCAGGCGCGATTGAAAGACGCCGATATCGGCGCCGCGATCGCCGAGGCGGTGCGTTTTCATTGAGGTTCACTCCGAATCAGACGCGCGACGTTGCCGTGCGCCGCGAACACAAACAGGGCCAGCAGGAACGATTTGCCGGCTTCGAAAAGGCCGGTGTGCTTCGCGTGCATCGCCAGCTCGATCGCAGAGCCGCCGAGGATCACGACGAGCAGCCATGCGACCCATGAAACGTGATGGCGATGGCGCGCGCCGTTGCGCTGGTACGTCAGCAGGCGCACCACAGCCGCGAGCTGCGCGGCGATCGCGAGGATGGCGAGGGTCGTGTGCATGGTCACTCCCCTTTCTTCAGGAAGGCGAGCAGATCGGTGTTTTTCACGCGTTCGATCAGTTGCAGCGTGAGGGTAATCACGAGCGATGCAGCGAAGAAGGCAGCGAGGCCGGTCGACTGGATCGGCGTTTCGCGCACAATTTCCGGTGCCGCGAGATAGCCCATCACGAGCGAAATAAGCAGGTAAGCGATGCGCGTCAGAATGCTGATGTCTTTCGACGTGACGACGACGAGCGCGGCGCCCGTGAACGCGCCGATCAGTGCGTTGCCGTCGATGCCGGGCACGGCGCCGGCGACGCCGAGCGCGGTCGAAACGGCGATCGCGGTGGTGGTGTTAGGTTCGGCCATGCGTGCGGGCTCCTGTGTCAATCAAACAGTTGAATCAGCGGCTTGGTGGTCTGCACGGTGCCGAGGTCAGGCATCTCAACAGAGAGGCCGAGGGGCAGCACGGGGCCGTGATCGGCCAGGCCGTTATTCGCTTCCAGTACCGCTTCAACCGTGCCATCGGTGCGGCCGTAGTAACGCCAGCAAAGCGCATCGACGGTTTCGCCCTGCTGCGCGATGACTTTCATCAGATCAGCTCGATCGTTGAGTGCCTAAGCCCGCGAATGTCCGCGAGCGCGATGCGGACATTGCGCCGCGCCTCGCAAATCGTTTCGTCGAGCGCTTCAGCCTGCTGGCCGCCGGTCTTTGTGGTGTCGAGGCCGCGATATTGCTCCGTCAGATCGGCGCGAACATGGTTGTAGATGGCGCGGCGATAGCGCAGCACATGCGTACTGACGCCGCCGAGCTGTGGTGCGGGCACACTCGCGAGGTCTGCATAGCCACGCGCGAGCTGGCCGCCCTGCCACGTTTGCAGCTCTGCATTGCAGCTCGCCATTGCATCGAGCGCCGCCGAGCGCAGGCGCGTGTCCGTTACCGTGCCGTCAAGGCGCGTTTCTTCGCGCAGCTCCACAAGGCCAATATCCGGAAACCATCCGTCATTGGTTAGCTTCGCGGTTGTTCCGGAAGTCGCTTGCGTCGGCTCAGCAGTGGCGAGGAAGCTACTCATGTCAGGGCGTGGAATAGGTGGCGGTGAACCGGCGTTCGAATCCCGTTGCCGTCAGGTGTTGGGAGTGAACGCCGGTGCCGCCATTGCCGGGAGGCTCTTTACGTGCGGCCGGGCTGGTGGCCGACCGCTTCACTCAGCATCTTTTCGAGCCGAGTAATGTTCTGTTTCACGCCGGCGCGCGCGTCTAGCTGGAGCGCCGCTTGAAGGTAGTGCAGCGCCGAACGCGCGTAACCGAGATCAAGACCGACAAGAGCGTCGCTGTCTAGCCGACCGATGTACGCAAGGCCGAGCGCCTTGTTCAGCTTCGCGCGAATCTGGTCGTGCATGTCGGTGCGCTCAGTCAGTTCGCGCACTTCGTTGAGCTGGTCGGCGTCGAACGTACCGCCATCGCGCAGCGCCGTGAGCGCGGCGTCGGCGAATTCTTCGGCGACAGCAGCAGCCGTCGATCGCTCGTAACGTGCGGGCAGCGTGAGGCCATGCCGCAACGCGTAGCGCGCGATTTCGAGCGCGCCAGTGAATTCGCCCGCGTCGATGCGCCAGATCATGACCGTGGTGAGAACGTCGTCTTGCGCGCCGCGCCCGCCCTTGAGTGCGCCTGTCACATAGTCGGCGTACTCCGGCAGCACTTCGCGCTTTACCTCGATTTTGCGCGCAACAGACTGAATCTCGTGCAAGCGGCGAATGTCGGTGAGCAGCTTCGCAAGCATCAGCTCGTAATGACTGGCGCCCGCGAGCGATTCGCCAGCGGCCGCCGAGGCAGCCGCGCGCTCGGCGCGCACGCGTGCCTGATGTCGACGTGCGGGTGTGGTCATGGTCAGGCCGCTGCCTTCTCGATTTCGATGTTTTCCACCACTGCGCCGCAACCGTAGTCTTCGACGACGTACGCTTCGTTGCTCGATTCGAAGTTCTCCACCTGATCGCGGCGCGGGTTGTCGATGACCGAGCGACGGCGGCCGCCGTTCTGGTAGTAGATCGACAGGTTGTCGAGGCGCGTAATGAGCATCTTGTCGGCCGGGATAAACGGCGCGCTCACGGCCTGCTTGCCGCCGATGCGCTTGCTGCTCACAACCAGATCGAGCGCAGCCTGTTCGGTCGCGACGTTCGCGTTGCTCACGATCGGGAAATACTTGTCGTGCAGCAGCGCACTGCCGAGCACCACGACGACGGACGGATCGTCGCGATACCACTCATCGAGCAGTTGCAGCGCGTCGAGCACGAGCGCATCGAGATTTTCGTAATCGGCACCCTTGCCGATCTTGACCTTACCCGAATCCTTTTCGACCTCGTGCAGCACACGATCGCTCGCGTTGTCGCGGAACTTCTGGAGCCAGCCCTTGTTCACGTCCTGCAAGAGCGGGTTTTTCGTGCGGTCGGACGTCGCGGCGCGACTCGTGCCGTTGAAGCCGATGCAGATGCGATCGAGCGCGGTACGCGTGAGGATCGCGTCGCGAATGAGCGTCTGGAATTCCGGCTTGTGCGCCCAGGCGTCGAGGCGGCCATAGGACAGCGCCGTGTCGAAATTCGTCTGCGTGCAGAAATAACCGCTGTCGTCGAGCGTCGCCGGATCAACGGGCGTGCGATCCTTCGCGCTCGTGTCGGTCGTGCTGGCGATCGGGCCGCCGATACCGAGGCCGATTTTCTGGCCGGCCTGCGCGTCGACGCCGATCATGTTGATGCGCTTCAGGAATTCGCTCGACGCCTGAATGCGACCTTCGAGCGTCTGCTGCACAGACGGGTCGACCGTGAATTTCACGGCGGCATTCGGAACGCCGTTGAGTTTCGCGATATCGCCGAGGTAGGCGTCGAACTTCGCGCGGGTTTCGTTGCGCATGAGGGTAAATCTCCGATTCGTTGAGGGGTTGCGGACGGGATTCGCTTAGCAGTCGGTTTTGTGGCCGTCGTGCGTGCCGGTTGCAGTCGGCCGCACTGCGCCAGCCGGTTGCGTCGATAGCGTCTGCGTCAGCTCGGCGAGCTTCTTCGCCGTCGCGGTGTGCGCCTCGCGTTCGGTCTTCAATGCGCCTTCCAGCTTCGTGAACCGGTCGGCGAAGGTGTCGGCGCGCGTGGCCTGTTCGCGGGAAAAGGTGGCGAGCATTTCGACGGCCTGCGTCATGTCACTGAATCGCTTGTCGTCGTTGGCGCCCTTCTCTTTCACGAAGCCGAGGATTTCGCCCACGCGCTTGAAGAGTGCCGCGCCGGCGGCGATCGGCGTCTGGGTCGTGGCTTCGAACTCGAAGACGGTTTCTTCGCTGGCCGTGAACACGTTGCCGGGTGCCTGCTTGCGAGCGGACAGCGGATTGTGTTCACCCTGCTTTGCCGCGAACGACAGCATTTCAGTGCCGAGGCTCGCGGGACTGTCCGTAACAGCGAGGCCGATCAGGTATGCCTGCTTCGTGTCCGCGAAAGACGGGTTCACTTCGATGGACGTGTACACCTTCTGCCCCGCTTTCACGAGGTCGGTGAGCGCCTGCGTCGGCGCAATCTGCGCATACAGTGCGAGCTTGCCTTTGAGCGGGCCGTCGGCAATTTCTTCTGCCGACAGCCCGATCACGTCGCCGTAGGAACCGAAGCGGCTCGACGGGTCGGCAGCGCCCGTCATCGGCACATAGCCGCGAATGTGCTCGCAGTTCACGCGTGCGCCGTAAAACTCGGGGTTGTACTGCCCTGCCATCTGCTGAATCCAGGCGCGTTCGATGTTGCGGCCGTCCGTCGTCGC
This sequence comes from Paraburkholderia eburnea, assembly GCF_002917095.1. Taxonomy (GTDB): domain Bacteria; phylum Pseudomonadota; class Gammaproteobacteria; order Burkholderiales; family Burkholderiaceae; genus Paraburkholderia; species Paraburkholderia eburnea. The sequence continues at coordinate 59,083 of NZ_PQGA01000022.1, read as the reverse complement.
GCCTTCGACGGCGACGCGGAATTGCTTCGACGTGATCGCGTGATTGCCGCTCGTCGCCGCAATCTGACCCACGCCGAGCACGGCCGCAGCGGAGCCAGCAACGCCGAGCATGTCGACACTGTGCGCGCCGGTCGCAATCAGGCTCGACGCCGCATGTGCGTCGACTGCGAACACCGCAGCGATCGAGCCGATGGCGGCAGCGATGAAAGACAGGTTGCGCTTTCGCATCGACAGGCTTCGCTTTTGCATCGTTTGCACTCCGAACAAGGGGCTTATGTGTTGGGTTCGTAAATCGTGTAAGTGAATGTTGCCGGTGATGACGGACGACGGCAATCAGTTGAAAACGTGGCGCGGCCGGGTACAAATTGAACTGCTGCGCGCGCGCGCGTTGGGCAGGTACGCTTCGGCCATGCTCGACCTCACGGACAACCCAACTACGACCGCAGACCCGCGAAAGGCTGCACGCGCGCTCTACTGGCAAGGGTGGCGCGTGTCGTCGATCGCGCGTCATCTGAACCTGAACCGCTCGACCGTCGAGACGTGGAAGCAGCGCGAGAATTGGGATAAGACGTCGCCCATTGACACGATCGAGCTGACGACAGAAATGCGCGTCAATGCGTTGATCGCGAAAGAGAAGAAAGAGCCAGGCGATTACAAGGAAATCGACCTGCTGATGCGCCAGCTCGAACGCGTCGCACGCGTGCGCAAGTACAGCGAAACGGGCAAGGAATCCGATCTCAACCCGAACATTGAGGCGCGCAACGCAGCACCGAAGAAAAAGCAGACGCGCAACGAATTCAGCGACGAGCAGGTTGCACGCTTGCACGAGGCATTTCTTGATTGCCAGTTCGACTATCAGAAAGTCTGGTATCGGAACGGCCATCAGCGCACACGAAACATCCTCAAATCGCGGCAGATCGGTGCGACGTTCTATTTCGCGCGCGAAGCGCTCGACGACGCCTTGCAAACCGGCCGGAACCAGATTTTTCTATCTGCGAGCAAGGCGCAGGCGCACGTTTTCAAGCAGTACATTGCACAGTTTGCGCGCGAGGCCGCCGATGTAGATTTGACGGGCGATCCGATTGTCCTGCCGAACGAGGCGACGCTTTATTTTCTCGGCACGAATGCCCGCACGGCGCAGAGCTATCACGGCAATCTGTACGTCGACGAATATTTTTGGATCGGCCGTTTCAAGGAGCTTCAGAAAGTCGCTTCTGGCATGGCGATGCACAAGAAATGGCGCGAAACGTATTTTTCGACGCCATCGAGCCTTGCACATCAGGCCTACACGTTCTGGAACGGCGAACATATCAATCGAGGCCGCGCGAAGGCCGACCACGTTCACTTCGACATAACGCACGAAGCGCTTGCGCGCGGTCGGCTTTGTGAGGACGGCCAGTGGCGCCAGATTGTCACGGTAGAGGATGCCGTGCGTGGCGGCTGCACGTTGTTCGACCTTGAGGAATTGCGGCGCAAGTACAGCCCCGAGGATTTCGCCAATCTGCTGATGTGCCAGTTTATCGACGATACGGCGTCGATTTTCACGCTGGCAAACCTCCAGCGCTGCATGGTCGATTCGTGGGAGGTGTGGGACGACGTTGAGCCGCTGATGCTTCGCCCGTTTGGTTTCCGTTCGGTGTGGGTCGGCTATGACCCGGCGCTAACGGGTGACTCCGCGGCGCTCGTCGTCGTCGCGCCGCCAGTGGTTCCTGGTGGCCCGCTGCGCGTGCTCGAAAAGCATCAGTTTCGCGGCATGGATTTCGAGGCGCAGGCCGAGAGAATCAAGGAAATCACGCAGCGCTACAACGTCGCTTACCTGGCCATTGACACGACCGGCATCGGCCAGGGCGTCTATCAGCTCGTGCGCCAGTTCTACCCGGCCGCCGTGGCGTTCAACTATTCCCCCGAGGTCAAAGGCCGTCTTGTACTCAAAGGCTTGTCTGTGGTGAACGGCGCTCGGCTCCAGTTCGACGCGGGCTGGACGGATATGGCTGCTGCCTTCATGGCGATCAAAAAGACTGTCACGGCGAGCGGTCGGCATGTCACCTATGAGGCTGGCCGCAGCGAAGAAGTTGGACACGCCGACCTTGCCTGGGCCGTCCTGCACGCAATTTCAAACGAGCCGCTTGAAGGCATGGCGGCCCGCACTTCCGGATTTATGGAGATTTCCGTATGAAAGAGAGAAACCGACGCGCGCAGCAGCGCGCACAGACTGAACAGCTAACTGCACCCGTCACCGCAAGCAGCGCCCCGGCGGGCGCGAGCGCGTTCACGTTTGGCGATCCGATGCCGGTGATGAACCGCGCCGATCTACTCGATTATGCCGAGCTGGTGAGCTACAACGGCTGGTATGAACCGCCAATCAGTCTTGCCGGCCTTGCGAAGTCGTTCAGAGCTGGCACGCACCACGCGTCTGCGCTCTACTTCAAACGAAACGTGCTCGCGTCGACATTTATCCCGCACAGGCTTCTCTCGCGCGACACCTTCCGGCGGTGGGCGCTCGATTTCCTGATGTTCGGGAATGGCTATGTCGAGCGGCAGAAAAACCGACTCGGCGGCACGCTGAAATTTGAAGCCGCGCCCGGCAAGTACATGCGCCGCCGAGTCGACATGGTGAGCTACGCGCAAACCGATGGCTGGAAAGTAGTGCACGAATTCGAGGCTGGCGCCGTGCATCACCTGATTGAGCCCGACGTGAATCAAGAGGTCTACGGTATGCCCGAATATCTGGGCGCCCTCCACGCCGCCTGGCTAAACGAGTCGTCGACGCTTTTCCGCCGGCGCTACTACGAGAACGGAAGCCATGCGGGCTTCATCCTGTACCTGACGGACGCTGCACAAAGTCAGGATGATGTCGACGCGCTGCGTGACGCCCTCAAGAGTGCTAAGGGGCCGGGCAATTTCCGGAACCTGTTCTACTACGCTCCGAATGGAAAAAAGGACGGTCTCCAGCTTATCCCGGTGTCTGAGGTCGCTGCGAAGGACGAGTTTTTCAACATCAAGAACATCACTCGCGACGATTTGCTTGCAGCGCACCGCGTACCGCCTCAATTACTCGGCATCGTGCCGAGCAACACGGGCGGTTTCGGCGCGGCGGATACGGCGGCGAAGGTGTTTGGGCGCAATGAGATCACGCCACTACAGAATCAATTTCTCGCGTTCAATGATTGGGCCGGCGACGAAATCGTACGTTTTTCATCGTACACCTTGGATGTCTAATACGACCGGTCAATTGGGCACCAGTCCAACGAGTACAAGCAACTCTCCCAGCACGGGTTCGACGCGACGCACCCGTTCGAGTGCGTTAATGTCGATTCGTGTGCCGAGGTTGTCGCGGCCGAAGTTCTTTTGATACTCAGGCCACTCGGCGACCAGTTGTTGTTCGCTAACGGGCGTAGTCGGTGGTCGTCGATTGGAGCATCTATCTAAGTGGCGAAGAAGTAAGGCCTCGTGACACGGGTCTTGCCAAATCAGACGAAAGTCGTTTTCGCGCGCGAGCCTGTCACACTCGGCGTCGTGCTGTGCGTTCCTGCCCCGCTGGTCGCTGTCGAGAAGCACATATTTCGCTACGAATTTACCGCGCCCTTGTTCATTGTGCTTTCTAAGGGCCTTCTTCGCGGATTCGATATTCGCCAAATGGTCGCCGCCATTCAGCAGTTCAGGGATAAGATGATGCCGAGTACGCAACCCCATTAACTGCTGCAAGAGTGCAACATAGCTGCGCTCACTTTCTCCCTCGCAACCGATGAAGACGCGATGTCGTATGGCAATTTTCTGCTTCGGCATCTTTCGTCACCCGATAGTAGGGACTGCGCCAAAAGCACCTCCCATATATTTACGATAAAAATTGTCGACTCGCCGGACGCCTTGAATATCCTTCAAACCATAAATGCTGGTTCCACCAGCTGCGTCTTTCTCACAAAAATAGATCTCTTCTTTCGTTAGTTCCTCTAGCAACGACACGTTCTGGCAGGTTATCCAAAGCTGCGCGTTGAAAGGGTTCCGCTCTGGCGAGTAAAACCAACGTAAAATTTCTGGTAGGACAAGCGGATGAATGGCGAGATCAAGCTCGTCGATAACAGCGATTCCACCATTCTTCAATGTATGCGCAAGGTGCGGATATACGTGTAGGAATTGCCGCGTGCCGTGACTTTCTAACGGAAGCGGAACTGGCCTAGATAGACCTTCGTGCGCAAAGTTCGCAATTGGCCCATGCGGACCTGACGCGACAGACATTGAACGAATCCCAAGATCGATGTTCGATAAATCTCGGTTTGCAGATTCGATGAAATCTGGATTCGCCTGAAAAAATTGAAGCATGGCCAGTTCATTGACGACGGATTTCTCGATAAAGATATTCGAGTTAATCCGCCGCGATGCAGTTTGTAGTAGCTTCGACGGTTCGTGGTCAAGCTGCGCCAAGGTAGATATTACACTGGCATTATCCCGAAGAATCTGTTTTAACACAGCTTTGTGCTTGGCCAACCCGAATTCGATCGATGCGCTAACGTCTCCATTTGCGTCACGTTCGAAAAGACGAATTTTTCGCTTTGCATACGACGGCCATGAATAAAGCGCCTCACTTAGAACCGAGCGTCTGAAATTTTTGTACTCGAACTGAACCTCATAAGAGTAACGACAAGTTTCCGGTGAGACTTGCAGGCCTGGCAAATTGTCCGGCGCCGGCCACCACTTTTCACTAGTGTCAAACTCAATCGCCAGCTTGATAGGCTCGCCTTCGAGGCCAGCGCCCCAAAACGGCTCGATAGGAAGAGTTGTGTTCGCTTGAAATTGGAAACTATCGCGGACGAACCAAGTGATGTGCTGTATCGCACGCAAGACAGTTGATTTCCCGGCTGCGTTAGGTCCGAAGAACGCAACTACCTTCGGCACACGTTTGGCCGATCCGCTCCAAGCGTCAGCGTAACGTTCCGCGTTGTCATTTACAGCGGCGCCTATGCCCAGGTCGATCACATGCCGATCGCGCACCGACATGAAGTTTTCAATCGTCAGGGAATGAATCAAGGTACTCTCCTAGTGAACGAGATGGAGAATACAACAAAAAAAAGTTGTTTTTTGACTTTGTTGCCTGACTTTTTGTAATTTTTAACATCATTTTGCATATTTTTTGTCACACCCCGACTTTGAGCCAAGTCTAGGCGGTCAACCCGCATCTTTTTGCGCCAAGTTGCGTTAACCGCGTCGCTCGTATTGGCAGCCGCTGCCCGCTTCCAGCGCGGGTTCGGGCGGTTTTAGTGCCTGCATCAAAACGCGCCCATTTAGAAGTCGGCAGGCGGGGAGGGGGACTGCGTTTTTGGCGTTCACGCTGGACACTTGTGTTTCATATCTAGCCCTAAATACCACGCGAACGTGCGCCCCCCTGCTTTCTCGGCTTCTCAGGGGCTTGCCAGCCGTTGGGCGTGTTCTGGATGACGGAGCACCCCGCTATCGGCTCCTGGCGCCTCAAATCGGCTCGCCGTTCCTTGTTCCCTCTCCCCACCGATCGCTATACTGTATATCCATACAGCATATGTTGAATTACTCATGCGCCACCGCCCACCCTTGCCCGCCGTCCGACTCGCGGAAATTTGGGACGAGAGCCCCACTCCGCTCGTGCTTGAGTTGCTTTGGGAAATACATCGGCTACGCTCAACGATCCGGCGCGCGAACCAGATTCGGCTTTTTATCGGTGAGGGACACGGAGCTGTGCCGTCTACAGTATAGGAATGCTTCGAGCGCGAGCTTGCGGCCGAACCATGTCTGACCGATCCGCCCACGCCGAGGCAGCAGGCGGCAGTCGATGAAATTGTGGCAGGCCTAGAAGCGGCGCGGCGAAAGGGCAACACCAAATCCAAGGAATGAAAAAGCCGCCGCGTATTTCTACGCAGGCGGCCTGATGGATTCGATGCTGGTAAGGCGCTACGCTATCGGCGCAGTCCGATTTCACAAGGCAATCTACCTGCGCCCCTACTTGACCGCCTCCAGCTCCCACAGAAGATGAGAGAGGCCGCCTTTAAAGAAACGCCGATGCAGATTCCGCACGCTCTTTCGGAACGAACGTCCGGCAATATGTGCGTTTTTTTCCGCGACCCATTCAACGCGTAGGGGTTTAAAGTTTCCGCGAAAGCCGTAGTTTCGGCCGTACGCCGCCGCGCCGCAAAAATATTCGTGCGTCTCTTCGGTGATGATGTTCACATGGGTTGGATCGACCAGCGCCTTCGGAGACGGGAAAGCCGGCGTCATCGCATAGAACTTGCCGCCCGGTTTCAGCACGCGATGAACCTCGTTCATCAGCTCGACAAACGGCAAACGTATTTGCCCGTCCACAGCGAGTTGGCGCGGAACGTGTTCAATGAAATCGAACGCCGAAACCGAGTCAAACGAGTCCGCTTCGAACGGAATTGACTCCAGCGCGAGATTTGCCTTTCGGTATTCGAACGGACTTTCTTCCAAAAAGCCGCCGTGCACGTCAATGCCGGCCAACCCCGTAAAACCATACGGATTGCGGGGTTTCATTCCGCAACCTAAATCCAAGTGTCGCCCCTCTTTCACGATCATCTAACCCCGGTCTATCGTAACGATTCTTGTTTGTTCTGGCACTTGTAATGCCAAGAAAGATTTGGAAGCGAATCGTAACGTAAACATCGGACAAATGTTGGATTGCTCACGCGACGCGACCGATTCACTGCGAAGCGATGAACTTCGCCATCGCGAGGTTGATCGCCGCAGCACGGGATAGCCCCAGCTCGGCGGCGAGGGTGTCGAATCGCTTCAACAGATCGACGTCGACGCTCGGGCTTATCACCTCTTTCCGCCGGCGGCCCGGCGACGCGCCCGGCACATGCGATGCATCGGGCGCACCCGCGATGAATTTCTCCGCATCGCTTGCCTGTTTCGAGGCGTCCGGCCGTTTCGTGATTGCCATTTTCTCCCCCTAGTTGATATCAGTTTGATATCAACTTGCCATCTGACCGATATCGTTACGATGGCAAATTGATATGTGCTTAAAGGCCGAAAATGGCGGCCGTTAGACGATCAATTTCCGCGCACGCAATCAGGTCGCGACGCGGCATTTCTTCGACATGCAGGCCGGCACCGCAGGCATTCGCGAACGCCTTGCGCCGTCCCAGGCGGAAAGGAAGCAACTCAACTTGTGGGAATTCTGCGAGCGCTGCTGCGGCGTCGCGATTGTCTGCGCCGCCGGCATCGGCGGCATTCAGGAAGGCATAGGCGGTTAGCTCGCGCACGGCTCGCGCCTCGTCGACGAGCTGCATCATGTCTTGCATGGCCCACACGTCGAACGTGCGCGGAAGGCATGGAATCGCGACGGCATCGCAGACCGTGAGAGCGGCGCGCAGCGCGCTCGAATCGCGGCCGCCGGCGTCGATCACCACATAGTCATACGCATCACGCTGCTGGAGCACCTGGGTGCGCAGCGTGCGGCCATCGGCATACGCCGATGCCGCGATTGTTGGCCGCCCGCTCTCTGCCCGCAAAGTAATCGCCGTAACGCTGGTTTGCTGGCGATCGCCGTCGACGTGCCACACGCGAGCGCCTTCGCGTGCCAGCCCGATTGAGAACTGGAGCGAGGTCGTCGATTTCCCCGTGCCGCCCTTCGAGCTGCCCACCACTACTGTTTTCGTTGCCATATGCTCCCCCGAGCAGAATGAGACATTGGGTCCATATCAAGGCGAAATCGGCCAGAGTGCTTGCGCGCGGCGCGCTATTCGTTGAATTGCAGCGATGCCGTTTCGCGCCGTACGCGGCGCGGTATCGGCGTTTCCGGCGGAAACATGTCGATTCGCGTCCGGTATGAGTGGCCGCATGTCACGTCGTCACACTGAAAATCGAGCAGCCACGACGTTGGCGATACCTTCTCGATGCCGCGTGCGATGCCGTGCGACTGGCAATGCGGGCATTTGATGGTGAACCTCAACATGTCGCCCTCGCGAGCGCGCGCGTCGTGCGCGCATTGACGCCGCCGCGAAGCCGTGGCGACGGCCTGACTTCGAGCGATACGTCGGCGCGCGGCTTCGCGGACGCCGACAGCGAAAAGAGGATTTCGAAGCCAGCCGGCGTGCGATAGCCGCAGTCCTCGCAGACGAAATACATGCGCCGCATGGTGTCCGACAGACCTTCCGTGTGCCGAGCGTGGATTTCGCCATCGCAGCAAGGACATTCGATTTTCATGGTCGTCATTCCGGTCTCCGGTCAGTACAAATTGCGCCGCCCCCGGCGAAACTCATGGCTGCGCCGTCGAATTCGTCATCGAACGGTGCGGCCGTATGGTGTTGAAAATCCGGCTCTACGGCCGGTCGCGTACAGTTATTCACACGAGTCCAAGGCGCGCGCAGCGCGCGCTCCCAACCCACAGCCTGCGTGCGCGATCCCGCGCGCACGACTTCCCACTGATATCGCTTCGAATCGACAGTCACGGTGCGCGGCAAAACGTCGATCCAGTTGCCGATCGCGTCGCGCACCTTGGCGATTTCGAAATACTCGATGCCGACCGGCTTCGCGGCCGACTCTTCGCCGTAGGCCGTTCGCGAGCCATCCCGAAACGTGGCCAGGCGCACGCGGTAGTCGCGGCCGCAATGCACGCCGCCCTGCGCGTTGACGTAGTGATCCCAGGCCACTGACGCGTTTTCGCGCCCTTCCAGCTTGGCGACGCGGTTCACTGCGTTGTGTGCCGCGCGCACATGCGCGGGCGCGTCGGCCGGAACGGATTCGACGCGGCGCAGCTCGCGCCAGATCGTCACCGGCGGGCCGCCAATCTGCTGGAACTGGCGAATGCGCCAGCGCGACGCCCACGCTTCGACGCGCGCAGACGTTTCCAGCGCGTCGTTTCCGATCAGGTCTTTGTCGAGCTTGTAGCCGTCGATATTCTTCGCTACGTACTTCGCGATATAGGCTGCGGCCGTGCCTAGAGCTGCATCCATGCGCTTGAAATCGCAACGCTTCTCCTGCGCGCCGGCTTCGTCGCCGTCCATTTCGAGCGCGTAGCGACGCACGGTCGATTCAACGATTTCATCGTGTGCCGGCTGGTAGAACACGAGCAGGTGCCAGTGCGGTGTACCGTCGTGTTGCGGCTCGGCAATGCGAAAGCCATAGAGCGTGATGCCACGGCGCGCGAGTGATGCGCGAATACGCGCCCACACGCCGCGCAGATAGACTTGGGCTTCGTCGGGCTTCGTCCCGTCGTAACGCTTGTTTCGGATCGCACGCGCGCCTGACATCTTGAAGGCGTGCATTTTCGAAGGGCACGTGAGCGTCAGGAACAGGCCGGTATGCGCAGAGGCAATCGCAATGCGTTCGAAGCCGGCGATACGCGTCATCAGCTCCGCGCGGCGAATGGCCTTGTTTGCCGGGCCTTTCGCCGACAGCTCGGCAAGCGTGAATTCCTGGTCGGTGTCGAGGTTACGCGCGATCGTGCTTTCTAGCATTTGCGCATTGCGGTCGTTCTGCGCGCGGCGCGCGGTGAGGCCTTCATTCGACACGTACACGTCGCGCGTGCGGTTCACGAGGCCGAAGTCGATTGCGGCCGATTCAACCGCGCGCGCGTGCGCCCGGCGCAGGCGCATCGTCCACCACTTCGGCGCGATCATGCGGCGCACAGCGCCTTCGTCTGAAATCCGGCCCGTTGCTGGCTTCACGCTGCGCGACTCGCAGAAATTGGCGAGCATCGTGCGCGCTTCCTGCGTCTCAAGCGGTGCCAGTTCCACCGCTGTAATGCCGGCCGCCTGTGTGCCGCATCGCCCTGCTTCCTGCCACGCGGCAAGCGAAAGCAGGCGCACGCGCGCCTGTTCCGCGCATTCCTGCGCGTATGCAATTACGTCGTGATCCTGCGCGTCGAGGGGCAACTCGTCACTTACTGCATGTCCGGCGAGCGTCGCGACTGTCTCGCGCAAAGCGACGTTCGCTGCGCGCTGCGCATCATTCTGCGCGGTGACCTTCTTCGAATTGAAGGACGCGCGGCGGCGATCCCACTCGCGCATCATGTTGGCCTGCCAGCGACGCGGGAACGGCGCGACGAGGCCTGCGGCCCATACGTCGTTTGCGCCGAGCATTACGCAAAACCCCGCACGGTGCGGGAGATTGCAGCCCAATACGCATCAGGTGTCACGTTCACGCGGCGCGGCGTCGTGTTTTGCGCCGCGCCGTACGCTGCCTTGGCCGTGGTGAGAATGGATTTGATGCGGGACAGCTCTGCATCGCCGCGCGCCGTAGCGCGGATATGCGCGACGCTAGGCGCGGGCTGTGGCTTGAAAGACAGGTGCGAATCGCCTGCATAGCCGATATCGCCGTCTTCAATGCGCCCCGCGATTTCGTCGAAAGCGGTTGCCTTGCGCATAGCGATTACGCACCCAGCCAGTAGAAAAAGCGGTCGAGCGCACGAGCTACGCGCGACGGTCGACGATAGAACGGGCCTTCGATGGTGAACCCGCCGAGTGCCGCCGGGTGAACCGGCGCGACGGTTTTCAGAGAGCAGTTGCGACGGGTGCGAATTGCTGCGATCGAACCCTTATTGACTGCCGCGAATCGTTGCGAACCAGTGAGAGCTGTAACCGATTGTTGCTGCGAAACCTGCATTTTCCGACCCCCTACTCAACCCCAAGAGCGATGAATTCTGCGAAACATCGCCCCTGCGGCCGGGTAGCAAATCCAGCACTGGCGGGGTTGAGGGCCAGGTGCAAGGGCGACGGACGGAGAATAGTTGATCTTACTCGTACTAGTCAAGACAACTCGTACGTTCAAATTAGACCAACGTTGCAGCAGGTCGAGCGTTCGACTAACCTTGACGCCAAGGTTGAATTTGATTTGTAAGGGGTTTTTAAATGAGAACCACGATTGAATGGCTCGACGCCGCGAAGGCGCGGCTCGATTTGCAGTCTGACTACGCGGCCGCGAAGGCGCTGGGTGTGACCCGCTCCACGATCAGCGGCTATCGAACTGGCCGCTCAGTGTTCGATGAAAAGACCTGCATTCGCGTCGCAGAGATTCTCGGAATTGATCCGTTGGAAGTGATTGCTTCTGCGCGCGTTGAGAGCGCGAAAGATGCCGAAACGCGAGGCGTTTGGATGCACGCCCTGGAAATTTTTTCCAAGGGTTTTCGTCTGCTGGCGCTACCCGCTAACGCTTGTGGGGCTTGGCTCCCACAGGTGTAACGCCAGCTAAGTTAGCCGTTTCAAAAGACTAGTTATTATATTATGTAAAATTAAAACACAAACCCACCAAAACCCTCAAAATAGCATCCCCCAACGCCCGGAAATTTTTGTTCTGCCTGAACGAGCGCTTGGGCGACACCACGCAACCGGCTATCGCCCCCTGTAAATTTTCGCCTGCTTCCGACTTAGCGCACATCGCCGTGAACCGGCACGCTGCGCATCGGCGCCTCTCCAGCCTCCGCCGCAGCCGCAACATCACTATCCCCATCAACCTGCGAAAGATTGCGTCCACGCGTCTCCGGCAGCAATAGCGCCGCCGTCACCACCAGCAGATACGACGCGCACGCGCACAGCCCCATTGCCGCGCCAAGCTCGACGCGCGCGCCCAGCACACCCACGAGCGTCGGCATGATCGCGCCGACCGCGCGGCCCGCGTTGCCGCACAACCCCTGCGCCGAAGCGCGGATACGCGTCGGGAACAGCTCCGCCAGATACGCGCCGGTACCCGCAGCCGTGCCCGATTGCAGCGTCCCGAGTACGAAGCCGAGCACGAGCGTCACCGGCAAGGTGATCGGCGTCAGCGTATAGATAGCGACCGCCACGGCCTGCAAACAGGCGATCACGATGAACGTGCGGCGGCGTCCGAAGCGGTCGGCCATCCAGCCATTGAGGAATGCCCCCGCGAACGAGCCCAGAATGTTGATCGCCAGATAGCCGCCGACGTTCGTAATCGACAGATGCAGCACGAGTTTCAGATACGCGGGGAGCCACGTGATCATCACGTAGTTGCCGCCATAGATGCCGAACGTGAGAAGAATCGCCTTGAGCGTCGTGGCGCGCAGCGGGCGCGCGAACACGGCCCAGATGCCCGGGCGGTCGGCGGCGGATGCGGCGCGCGTCTGGGCGAATACCGGCGCTTCTTCGATATGCCGCCGGATCCACAGCACCAGCAGCGTCGGCAACAGGCCAATCGCAAACAGCACGCGCCAGGCAAGCGCCGGTTCGAGCGTATTGAAAATCAGCGTCGAGAGCAGCACGGCCACGCCGTAACCCACGGCCCACCCCGCCTGGAGCGAGCCCACGGCGCGGCCGCGCACCTGCGGCCGGATGGTTTCGCTGATCAGCACCGCGCCTACAGCCCACTCGCCGCCGAAGCCCAGCCCCTGCAGACCGCGCGTGAACATCAGTTGCCAGAACGAATGCGTGAAGGCGGACAGCAGCGTGAACGCCGAAAACCACAGAATCGTGATCTGAAGGATGCGCACGCGCCCGTAACGATCGGCCAGAATGCCCGCGATCCAGCCGCCAAGCGACGCCATGATCAGCACCGTCGTCCCCAGCAAGCCGGCTTCGCCGCGCGTCATGCCCCACAAGGCGATCAGCGTGGGAATCGCGAGCGCGTACATCTGCGTGTCCATCGCGTCGAGACCCCAGCCGCTGAAACACGCCCAGTACGTCCGCTTTTCCGGCTGCGTCAGCTCGGTGTACCACTTGAACATGCGTTTTCTCCGTGAACCATGCGCTCTGCATTAGGTTCAACGATACAAAAAACGCACGGCTCCTCGACATCGAGGGTAAACCTGAATGCCGTGTGGATGGCGTCTTCGTCAGGCCGGCAAGCGCCCGGAATTCCGGCTGATTGCATGCTCCAAAGTCCCGCCACGCATGGCTATCGACGGTATCCGCGATCCGGCTCGATAAACCAGTCAGAGTGGCGTCGCCATCGCATCCGATAAACAAAATAGATGGCGAAAGCACAAACTCGCAAGACGCTGAGTTAGCGAGGCCGTGAGGCCCCGCTCGACTCGAATCAGAAGTCCGTCGTCACAGAGAACCAGGCCGTGCGCGGCTCGGCTTGCGTCAGATAACCGCCCAGCGCCGACGACCAGTACGAGCGGTTCGTCAGATTTGTCACCATCACGTTGAAGCTCGTGTCGTGCTTAAGGATCTGCGTCTTGTAGCGCGCCCCCACGTCGAAGCGCGTCCACGACGGAATTTTCTGCGTGTTCGCCGTGTCCAGGTACTGCGAACTGGTCCAGATCGCGCGGCCCATCAGCGTGAGGCCGTTCACCTGCGGCACGTCGTATTCGAGGTTCGCATTGAACGTCCACGCCGGCACGCCGATCGGACGATTGCCCTCTTCCGAAGCGTCGTCCGTATCGACCAGCTTCGCGTTGATATACGACACGCCGCCGATCAGGCGCAGACCCCTGACCGGCTCGCCGTACATCGAAAACTCGACACCGCGATGCTGCTGGACGCCGTCCGTCTCGTAGATATTCGTGGTGGCATTGGTGTACGCGACCTGCTGCTTGATCTGATAGATCGCCAGCGCCGCGCCGTAGTGATTCGCGTCGTACTTGATGCCCGCTTCATATTGTTTGGCGCGGAACGGCGACATCACCTGGCCGACGTTGGCCGTGCCGCTCGGCGCGACGCCGCCTTCGACGAGGCTTTCCGCGCGGTTCGCGTAGATCGACAGGTTCGGCTGGAGCTTGTAGACGACGCCGAAAATCGGCGTGGTCGCCGATTCGTTGTACGCCGCGTTCTGCACTTCCGTGCCGTAGCCGTAGCCGTTTTCGAGGATGTCCTGATGGCGCGCGCCGATCGTGAACAGCAAGCGGTTCTGGAAGAAGCCGAGCGTGTCCGACACGACGAAACTGCGCATCAGGATCGAGGTCGTGAGGCCCGGATTGGCATAGCTGCCCGCGCCGTACGTCGCCGCCGGATAAGCCACGCTCGGCGTGTTGTTCAGGCTCGTCGCGAAGGTGCCGGCGCCGTAGCTCCAGTCATAGGCGGCGTATTCCGCGATGCGGTTGATTTGCCAGCCTGCGTTGACCTGGTTCGAAACCGGGCCGAGGTCGAACTTGCCGCGCACGCCCACTTGCGCCGAAATCGCGTTTTCCTTGAGCGCGTCGCCCATGCGATAAGCGCTGGCCGAGCCCGCGTCGTAGTCGATCGTCGAGTACTCGCCAAGCTCGGTCGTGTGGCGCGAGCCGATGCCCGCGTAGGCCGTCCAGTTCGGCGCGAAGTCGTATTCGCCGCGCAACATGCCGACGGTGTCCTCCTGTTTCGAGTACGTCCACGGCTGCGCGTAGTTGTAGCTCGCGGACGGCGTCGACGGCATCTCGTCACCCGTCACGAACACGCCCGGACGGCCGCCCGTGATGTTGTTCTTCTGGTAGAGGAAGTCGGCGTAAAGGCGCAGCTTGTCGCCGCGATAGTCGAGCGAGACCGCGGTTTGCTGCGAGTGGTTGTCCTGGTTCTGCACGGCCGTGCTGCCGCCCACCACGGTCTGGTTCACGCGGATGCCGAACTGGTCGTTGTCGCCGAAACGGCGGCCCACGTCCACGTGCGTGCCGAGCTCGCCCGACGCGCTGCCTTCGACGGTCACGCGCGTGACGGGTTTGTCGTCGGCGACCTTGGTCTGCACGTTGATCGTGCCACCCACGCCCGAACCGCCCGGCGACGCGCCGTTCACGAACGCGCTCGCGCCCTTGAAGATATCGACGCGTTCGATGGCGCCCGTGTCGACCATCTGGCGCGGCGTGAGGCCGTAGAAGCCGTCGAGGCCCACGTCGTCGGAATACACCTGAAAGCCGCGGATGATGAAGGTCTGCGAGAAGTTGCCGTAACCGAGCGCGGTACGCACGGCCGGGTCGTTGGCGACGACGTCGGCGATCGTCTGCGCCTGCTGGTCCTGAATCAGCTTCGAGGTGTAGCTCGTCACCGAGAACGGCACGTCGAGCATCTTCTGCTTGCCGAGCACGCCGATCGACGCTCCGCTCGCGACCTGCCCGCCCGCGTAGGCCGGCGCGAGGTCGCCCGGCAGCGTGTCGCGGGCCGCCTTCACGCTCACGGCGGGCAGAACCGATGACGGCTGGGCGCTGTCCGTGGCGCTAGCGTCGCTTGCGGCGGCGGCGTAAGCCTGGACGCTCAGGCTCGCGAGGGCGAGCGCCGCGGCAGCCAGCGGCGCGAGGCGGAACGCCTGCGCGGGGGAGAAAGGGGTTCGGTTCATTTATCGGTATCCGCAGCGTGGTGGCGGGTCTCGTGACCCAATATGCATTAAAGGCCGCGATGATATCGGTAAATGCGAATGATTCCGATTGCAATTTTTATGTTTTTGAGAGCCCGTTAACCATTGGTAAGGAATGGAGGCGAACGGGATCCTGGGCGCTAATAGACTAAATCGACGCGGAGCCTTGCGGGACAAGGCGCGCCGCCGATCTATCGTGCGTGAGCGTGTGTAAGCCGGCGTAAAAATTGACTGTTGCGAAAACAGCACCGCGTCTTGCGCCGTCTTCGCATCGCCATCGCGACCTTTTTCCTGGTGGTTTATCGCGCCGCAATTCGCGCATCGATTGCCGTGCGCAAGGCCGTCACCACGTCACTCCACTCGTCGCGGCGCGTTTGGCGAAATAGACGCGCATCGGCATACCAGGGGCTGTCGTCGCGATCCATCTGCCAGCGCCAGTCGGGCGTGAACGGCAGCGCGATCCACACGGGCTTGCCGAGCGCGCCCGCCAGATGGGCGACGGCCGTATCGACGGCGATGACGAGATCGAGTTGCGCGACAAGCGCCGCCGTGGCCGAAAACGTCGTCAGCCGCGCGCCGGCATCGATCAACCGCCCGCGCTGCACGAGTTCGTCCGCGATCGCACGGTCGCGCGGTCGCAGATCTTTTTGCAGCGACACGAAGCGCGCATCGGCGTCGAACAGGGGCAAAAGCTGCGCGAGCGGCATCGAGCGCCTGCGATCGTTCAAGTGCACCGTGCTGCCCGACCAGACCACGCCCACGCGCAGCCGGTCGTCGCCCTCCCCGATCACGTCGGACCACGCAGCGCGCGCCGCATCGTCAGCGCGAAGATACGCGCCGGACGGGGCGAAATCCGCTTCGCGCAGCGCGAGCGCGTGCGGCAGGCTCAACATCGGCAGGTGATAGTCGAACTCGGGCGCCGGCGACGATTCGCCAATCACGCCCGCCGCGCCCGCCACGCCCTGCAATAGTTCCACGAGCTCATCCTGGACGCGCACGATCACGTTCGCGCCTCGCGCGTGCAGACGCTCGACAAAGCGCACGAACTGCAGGGTGTCGCCGAAACCCTGTTCCGAGTGCACGAACACGGTTTTGCCCGCGAGCGGCTGGCCCTTCCATTGGGTCGCCTCCGGAAAGCCGTGCGACATCGTGCCGTCGCGCCAGCGCCATTCATATTCGCGCCAGCCGTGTTCGAACTCGCCGAGCAGCAGGTTGGTTTGCGCGCGATTGGTGCGCGCGCCCGCGTCGTTCGTGTCGATGGACAAGGCCTTTTTGAACTGGCGCAACGCGTCGTCGAAACGGCGCAGGTCGCGCAAGGCGACGCCCAGATTCACATGCACGGCGACAAAGTCAGGTTTGAGGCCGATCGCGCGCCGATACGCGTCGAGTTCTTCGTCATAACGCCCCAACTGGCCGAGCAGCGTGCCGCGGTTGTAATGCACTTCCGGCGAGTTCGGATAACGGCGCGCCAGACGCGTGAGATACGCGAGCGCGGCGTCACCCTCCTCCATCTGCACGAGCGACATCGCCGCGCCGTGCAACGACGTGGCGTGATCGGGCACGAGCGCGAGCAGGCGGTCGTAGAGCGTGACAGCGTCGGCGTGACGTCGCGCGAGCTGGCAAATGCGGGCGGCGTGCTGCAACTGCTCTGCCGGCGTCGCGGTGGGTAGTGCGGCGCGCCAGGCGAATTCGGCCGCGCGCACGTAATCGCTACGCGACGCCCAGACGAAGGACATCGCTTCCAGCGCGCCCGCGTGATCGGGACTCGCTTGCAGGATCGATTGCAAGATTTGCTCCGCGGCGTCAATACGGCCTGCGGTGAAGTGCTGCTGCGCTTGCGCGATCTGCGCAACGAAAGCGTCGGTCATGGGAACGAGGGGCGCGCGCCCCGAAGATTGGATGGGTATTGAAATCCTGGCGCCGAATATAGCACATCTCTTTGTGCTATTAATAATTCGCAATGGAAGGCAATAAACCGAAGTCCCAAAAAAACAATGCCTAATTAAATTTCCAAAAAAATACATGGGAAAGCGCGATTCTTGCTGTCAGGTATAAAACGAAAACTCCTTGTTTTTCTAGTGTTTTTTTACCATCGGAAGTTAATCAATACGTAATTGCAGGAAATTTAATATCCGAAAATAATCGCATTTCGCGAGAACGGCGCGGGCCTGAACTCCGCGTTCGGCGTGAGTGATGTTTGCCGTTCATCGCGAGACGAATTCCCTAAAAGGGCCGGTAGATCCTTCGGCTTCTGCCGGCCCTTTTCGCGTTTTACCCGATTGATTGTTCAGCCTCGCCATCTTGTCTTTTCAGAATTCGACTCTTTTTGTTGGACAAATCCCCGCCTAAAATTCGATGCCTCGATCCACGTTCTGTCCTCGATTAAGGCCGTCATGCAAATAGATACCCCTACGACTCCAGTATCGCTAGAAGGAACGCCCACGTCCGCGAGTCAATGGCTATCTGTCGTTGCTGTGGCCATGAGCGCATTCGCATTCGTGACCGCCGAGTTTCTGCCCGTCGGTTTGTTGCCGCAAATCGCGCACGATCTTGGCGTATCCACCGGCGTTGCGGGCCTGATGGTCACCACGCCCGGCGTCATGGCCGCGATTTCCGCGCCGATGCTCATTGTGAGCGCGGGCCGCATGGATCGCCGCTACGTTTTCCTGCTTCTCACCGCTGTATTGCTGATCGCGAATGTGCTCTGCGCCATCGCGCCCGGCTTTGCGGTCATGCTGACGGGGCGGGCCTTGCTCGGCGCGGCGCTGGGCGGTTTCTGGACGCTGGCGACAGCAGCCGCGCCGCGTCTCGTGCAAGGCAGGGACGCCGCCAAAGCCACCGCGACGATTTTGACCGGCGTGACCTGCGCGACGGTGATCGGCGTGCCGCTGGGGACGTTTATCGCGTCGTTTTCGTCCTGGCGTCTGGCTTTCGCGGCCACGGCGGGACTCGTGGCGCTTGCGCTGGTGGCGCAGGCATTGCTCGTGCCCTCGCTGCCGTCGGCATCGGCGTTGCGTCTTGCCGATTTCCGCAAACTGCTCGGGCGCTCGCACACGCGGCTAAGCATGCTGATGGTTGCGCTGGTTTTTGGGGCGCATTTCTCGACCTACACCTACATTGCACCGCTGCTGGAGCATGACTTCTCGCTAAACGCCATGACGCTGCTGTTGTTGGGATTCGGCCTGATCGGCTTTTTCTCGAACGCGCTGACGTCGACGGTGATTTCGGACCATCTGAAAAAGTCCGTCGCCACGATGGTCTTGCTGCTGCTGGCGGCGCTGTCCTCGATGCTGTTGCTCGAACATTCGCCGGTTGGCGAGACGGTTGGCATGCTGCTGTGGGGCATTGCGTTCGGTGCGCTGCCGCTGTGTTTCAGCGTATGGATCCAGCGCGACACGACGGATTTGCCCGAAGCCGGATCGGCCATGTTCGTTAGCGTGATTCAGGTGGCGATTGCGGCGGGCTCGGCGGTGGGCGGCACGATCGTCGACCGCGCGGGCGTTCATGCGGACTTTTTGCTGGGCTTGGGGCTTGCCCTGCTGGGTCTCGTGACGCTGCAACGTTTGGCCGCGTCAAGACAACCGGCTAAAGCTGCCAGTCTCGATTGCGCGTGCGACGCATCGCTTGACTGACGTTTCTCATGGCGGGCATGTCGAGCTACTTCCATGCCCGCCTCGCCCGTCCGCATCCAGTCCCTTCGGCCAAGGTGGCCAAAAACTCCTCCCTCTTCTCCCGAATTGCCTATCTTTGTCTAAAGGTTTGACTGAAGCACACAGTCAGGCGTCGGGAGTGTTCATATGTCACAGGAATTGATCGTTGCGACCTTCGGCACGCTGGACGAGGCGCAGCGCGCCGCGCGCGACTTCAAGAACTTCGAAACCGACGGTCAGGGTCTGAAAATCGAAAGCGGCGTCATGGTGCAGAAAGACCCGTCGGGCATGCTGAAGGTGCTCGACGAGTACAGCCGGCCGCATTGGGGCACCGTGATCGGCGCGGCCACGGGCGCGCTCATCGGCCTGCTGGGCGGTCCGCTCGGCGCGATCGCGGGGCTGACGATCGGCGCGGGCGTGGGGCTGGGCACGCGCGAGATCGAGGCGCATCTGGACAGCAAGCTCACAAAGACCATCGAGGGCGAACTGAAAGCGGGTTGCTGGGCGCTGGTGCTCGAAACGCACGATCCCGCGCCCGCGCAGATCGACGAAATCGTCCACGGTTACGGCGGACAGGTGTTTCGTCAGGCGCTGGCCTGGTGAGGTACGCTAAGGCCCGGCGCTCGATAAAATTCCAGGGGAGGAACGATCATGGCGCAACAATCGAACCATCAACCTCAACCGCAACGCCGCGGCTTTCTGCACAACCTCAAATGGATGTTCATCCTCTGGTGCGTGGGATTCGGGGCGACGGTGCTGCTCACGCTCCCGTTTCACTTTCTGGTCGAAGCGATGATGCATAAGTAAGCGCGCCGCAAACCACCGGGGCAAGCGGCAAGTGGACCGCGTAAAATGCCGGGCACGTTTTCATTCTGATTCCTTTGCCCATGCCGGTCACCTACACCCGCAAACAGATCACGGATTGGTTAGGCTCCCGTACGGTGGCGAAAGCCCGCGATTATGCACACGCCGTCTCGGATCTGAAGTGGCAGGACGACCGCAAGATGCTTACCGGGAAGATCCAGGGCACGCGATCGCGGCCCTATGATGTTTGGGTCGCGTTCAACGACGTCGATGACGATGTCTGGATCGAAAACGAATGCACGTGCCCGGTTGGCTTCGAGTGCAAGCACGTGGCGGCGCTCCTGATCGCAGGCCTTGAGCACCTGCAGGCGCAACCCGCATCGGGTGTGCGGCCTGAACTGGTGACCTGGCTGGAAGGGTTTCGCGCCACCCGCACCGCCGCCAATGCTCGCGGCAAAATGCCCGCGACGGCAAAGGCCACGCACGCGCTCGCGTATGTCATCGCCGGTTCGCATCGCGGCGTCCCGGAGCTCTTTCTCTACAAGGCCCGCGTGAATGTCGACGGCACGATTCGCTCCTTCGACGATCCGTGGCGGAATGTGGAAAACGCACTCGTCAAGCCGCCGAAATTTGTCGCCGAAGAAGATTTGCCGATCCTGCGCGGATTGTGGCTGGACCGCTCCCGCGAATATGGCGGCAGCTTCGGGCTGCAAGGCGCAACCGGCGCCGCGATTCTGGAAAAGCTCATCGCGACCGGCCGCGCATTCGTTTCGCCGGCGGCCAATCCCATGCGTGCCGGCTCGCCGTGCGCACTGCACACCGGACCCTCGCGCCGCGGGCAGATCGTATGGCATGGCCTGCCGGATACCCGTATACGGCCGGTTCTGCAAACCGAGCCTCCGGCCACGTTCCTGCTGACCGGGCCCCAGCCATGCTGGTATGTGGATGCGCAATCAGGCGAGGCCGGCACGATCGATCTGCCCTGCCCGGACGTGCAGCTCGGCGAGTTTCTGGCCATGCCGGCTATTACGCTCGACGAAGCCGCACTCGTCGCCAATGTGTTGCGCGACGTAGCACCGGATCTTCCCCTGCCGCCCGTCCCTGAACCGGCGAGCGTGCAGGTGGTGAGTGTCACGCCGATCCCGAAGCTCTTGCTCGACACGCTGCCGATCTGGTCGTCCGGCTGGTCGTCAAAGGCGCAGCAAAACAGGCTGGATTTTGCGACGGTGCGCTTCGACTATGCAGGCCATGATCTCGACGCCCAGAGCAACATCACACTGGTACGCACGCCAGAAGGCAAAGTGATCCAGATCAAGCGGCAGCTCGATGCCGAACAGCGGCGCCTGACGGAGCTGCACAAGCTTGGCCTGAGGAAAGTGCCCGCCGGCCAGGCCCACGGTCCACAATCGTTTCCGGACGGCATACTCGCCCCGCAGAACCCCGACGACTGGCCCACCTTCACAAAAATTGCGTTGTCCGCGCTGCGCCAGAATGGCTGGCAGGTCGCCACGACCGATGCGTTCCGCCATAACGTGATCGAAATCGAAGCGATCGACGGTGCTCTGCGCCGGTCTGGCGACGGCTGGTTCGATGTCGAGATGGGAATCGCGGTCAACGGCCGTACCGTGCGCCTGGAGCCGCTGCTCGCCGACCTGTTTCGGCGCGATGCTCGATGGCTGTCCGGCAAGCTCGATACGATTGCCGATGATGAAGCCGTTGACCTGAAGACCGACCGCAACGAGCGGCTGCGCCTGCGCGCCGACCGCCTCAAACCGGTTGTGCGCGTGCTGATCGATCTGTTCGATACCGTCGGGGAAGGCCACCTGCGCATTTCGGAGTGGGATGCGGGCCGGCTCGATGCGCTGGATCGCACTGGCGGTTGGCAGTTTCACGGCGACACATCGATCCGGCAACTCGCCCAACGCCTGACGGCCGGTCCCGGCGTTGACGAGGCGCCCGTACCGAACGGGTTACGGGCCGAATTGCGTGCGTATCAGCGTCAGGGGCTAAGCTGGATGCAGTTTCTGCGCAAACAGGGCCTGTCGGGGGTGCTCGCCGACGACATGGGGCTCGGCAAGACGGTGCAGACCCTCGCCCACATCCTCGCCGAAAAGGAAGCCGGCCGGCTGACCCAGCCAGCCTTGATCGTGGTGCCGACCACACTCGTGCACAACTGGCGCGAGGAAGCGCAGCGCTTCACGCCGGATCTGCGCGTGCTCGACCTGCATGGCCCGCAGCGCCATGAGCGCTTTGATGACATCGCCCAACACGATCTCATTCTGACGACCTACGCATTGCTGTGGCGCGATCATTCGATACTTGTCGAATACGACTACCATCTGCTGATCCTCGATGAAGCCCACTACGTCAAGAACGCCGCCACCAAAGCGGCGGCGGCGATCCGCGCGCTGCGCGCGCAGCACCGCTTGTGCCTGACGGGCACGCCGCTGGAGAACCATCTTGGCGAGTTGTGGGCCCAGTTCGATTTCCTGCTGCCCGGCTTTCTCGGAACGCAAAAGGATTTCACCCGGCGCTGGCGTTCGCCGATCGAAAAAAATGGCGACACCATCCGGCGCGATCTGCTCGCGCGCCGTATTCGCCCGTTCATGCTACGCCGGCGCAAGGACGAGGTCGCCACCGAGTTGCCGCCCCGGACGACCATTGTGCGCACCGTCGAACTCGAAGGCGACCAGCGCGATCTCTATGAAATCGTCCGTACCGCGATGCATGAAAAGATTCGCAAGGCGGTCACTGCGAAAGGACTCGCGCGCAGTCACATCGTGGTGCTCGAAGCCTTGCTCAAATTACGTCAGGTCTGCTGCGATCCGAGGCTCGTGAAGATCCGGCAGGCCGCTCGCATCGAGCAATCGGCCAAGCTGGAACTCCTGCTGGAGATGTTGCCCGAACTGATTGAGGAAGGTCGCCGCATCCTGCTGTTCTCGCAGTTCACCGGTATGCTCGATCTCATCGCCGCCGCGCTCGATGTCGCCGGGATTCCGTACGTTGTACTGACGGGTGATACGACTGATCGCGTGACGCCGGTCCGGCGTTTTCAGGAAGGCGAGGCGCCGCTCTTTTTGATCAGCCTGAAGGCCGGTGGCGTCGGCTTGAATCTGACGGCGGCCGATACCGTCATCCACTACGATCCCTGGTGGAATCCAGCCGTCGAAAATCAGGCAACCGATCGCGCTCATCGTTTGGGACAGGACAAGCCTGTGTTCGTCTACAAGCTGATTACGGCCGGCAGCGTCGAAGAGAAAATCGTCTCGATGCAGGAGAAAAAGGCAGCGCTGGCCGACGCGATCCTGTCCGACGATGCCGCCGGCGCCGTCAAGTTCTCGGCTGATGACATCGAGGCGCTCCTTGAGCCCATCCCGGCCACGCCTGCGGCTTCATCTGCCGCGAAGTCGCGTTCGCGCGCAAGAACGGGGACAACCGCGGTCAATTAGGACTGCGTTTCTATCAGCGATCTCCGCAGTGCTCATGCGATGGGAAACGTACTGAGCGGGCAGAGTTCGCACGGTGGTCACTCCCGCTCAACCCGACGAGCGCGAGGCGCCCGGTGCGATAGCCGAGCGACACGGGCGTCGCTGGACAGACCGATCGACAACTCCGACGGCGCGAACACGCGCGCGGCGGTGGGATTCGCGCGGTTGGGGCTCCCGGAAAAAGCCATAGGGCGTTAGACGCTGCCGGCTTTTTCGATCACGAGAATGCGGGCCTCGCCCAGCGGATGCGCAACATGCTCGGTGCCGACCGAGGCATAAAACACGTCGCCGGTTTCGAGCACGGCCGAATGCTCGGCGCCGGCCTCGCGGTAACGCATTTCCACACGGCCATCGAGCACGGCGAAAACCTCCTCGCCGTCGTTGACGTGCCATTTGTACGGCTGGTCGGTCCAGTGCAGCCGCGTGGTGATGCCGCCCATGTTGGCGATGTCGAGCGCGCCCCAGGCACGCTCGGCGGTAAACGTTTTGCTGCGGATGATTTTCATGGCTAACGTGGCAAACCGGGATGGACGAAAATTTGCGCTTTTGCAGCGATCAGGCGCATATTGTCGATCCGCGCTCCGCCACACGTCCAGCCCGCCGGGTTGCCCGCGTGCGCATCAGGGCCTTTCAAGCATCGCCATCGCCCGCACGATCACCAGCAGGACCGAAAGACTCGCGCCGCTCGTCGCGCGCAATTCCGCGAGCAGATGGGCGTAGCGCTCCAGCGCCGCCTCGTGCTGTCCGCACCATTCGTCCACGAGCGCCTGCGCGTCCGCTGTCGGCGGCGCGTCGGCCAGCACGCTCATCGTCAGCGCGCGCTTGAGGCGTCCGATTTCCGCGAGCGCCGCCGCGCGCGCCATCGTGTCCCAGTGCGTCGGCGTCGGCAGCGCCGCCGCGCGTTCGCTGATCCAGCCGTAGTTCAGGCGCGTGCCCAGCGCGAAATACACCGCCGCCACCCATTCGAGCGGCCGCTCGCAGGCCGCCGCGACATCGGCGATATCGAGCAGCGCGACCGACAGTTCGCCGCTCGCCACCCGCACCGACAACGCGCTGTCCACGCCCGCGTTGACCCGCGCCGCCTGACGCGCAGCCAGCACTTCGAGGTCGGCGGCAGGCAACAGCGTCGGCAATTGCGGCGCGAGCCGCTGCGCCGCGTCGCGGCAGCGCGCGATGAGCGTGTTCACGCCCACGCCGTCCACCGCGCCCGCCTGCAGATGGCGCAGGAACCACAGCGCCGAGCGTTCGAGCAGCCGCGCGACATCGACGAACATGCTCGCCTGCACGTCGTCGGGCACGCGGTTATCGAGCGCGTCGATATCGCGCCAGATGGCGTCCAGGTCGAACACGTCGCGCGCCATGATGCAGGCGCGCACGATCTCGCCGGGGCGCGCGTCGGTCTCTTCCATGAGCCGGTGGACGAACGCGCAGCCCACGCGGTTCACGAGCGCATTCGTCAAATGCGTGGCGAGGATCTCGCGACGCAGCGGATGGCGCTGCATCGGCGCGCTAAAGCGCTCCTGCAACGGAACCGGAAAATAGTCGATCAACAGCGCCGCGACCAGCGGATCTTCGGGCACATCCGAATCGAGCAGCGCGTCGTAGAGCCACATCTTGCTGTAGGCGAGCAGCACGGCGCGCTCGGGTGAGGTCAGGCCAAGCTTCGCCGCCTGACGCTCGGCCACCTGTTCGTCGGTCGGCAGGAATTCGATCACGCGGTTCAGGCGGCCCACGCGTTCGAGCCAGCGCATCAGCCGCGTTTCGGCGTCGAGCAGTTCGGCGCTGTAACGTCCCGCGATCGAGAGCGCCTGCGTCTGGTAGTAGTTGTCGCGCAGCACGAGCAGGCCGACTTCATCGGTCATTTCCGCGAGCAGCGTATTGCGCTGTTTCGTGGTCATCTCGCCATCGGCCACCACGAGTCCCAGCAGAATCTTGATGTTAACTTCGTGATCCGAACAATCCACGCCTGCCGAATTATCGATCGCATCCGTGTTGATGCGTCCGCCCTTCTGCGCGAATTCGATGCGGCCGTACTGCGTGACGCCCAGATTGCCGCCCTCGCCCACCACCTTGCAGCGCAGGTCCGCACCATTCACGCGCACGGCGTCGTTCGCGCGGTCGCCTGCCTGCGCGTTGGTTTCATGCGCTGCCTTCACATAGGTGCCGATGCCGCCGTTATAGAGCAGATCGACGGGAGCCTGCAGAATCGCGCGAATCAGCTCGCCGGGCGTGAGCGCCACCGCCTCGACGCCGAGCACCGCCTGCACGGCGGGAGACAGCGCAATCGTCTTGACGGTGCGCGCAAACACGCCGCCGCCCGCCGAGATGGCGGCGGGATCGTAGTCGGCCCAGCTCGACCGGTCCAGCGCGAACAGACGGCTGCGCTCCGCGAAACTCACGGCCGTATCGGGATTCGGGTCGAGGAAGATGTGCCGGTGATCGAACGCCGCCACCAGTTTGATATGCGGCGAAAGCAGCATGCCATTGCCGAACACGTCGCCCGACATATCGCCCACGCCCACCACGGTGAAATCGCTCGCCTGGGTGTCCACGCCCATTTCGCGGAAGTGACGCTTGACCGACTCCCACGCGCCGCGCGCCGTGATCGCCATTTTCTTGTGGTCGTAGCCGACCGAGCCGCCCGAGGCGAACGCATCGTCGAGCCAGAAACCGTACTCCTGCGAAATCGCGTTCGCGTAGTCGGAGAAGGTGGCCGTACCCTTGTCCGCCGCGACCACCAGATAGGGGTCGTCGGGATCGTGGCGCACGACGTCGGGCGGCGGCACAATCACGTTGCCTTCGAGATTGTCGGTGAGGTCGAGCAGGCCGCGCAGGAAGGTCTGGTAGCACGCGATGCCTTCGCGCATCCACGCCTCGCGATCCGTGATCGGCGGAGGATTCTTCACGACGAAACCGCCCTTCGATCCCACCGGCACGATCACGACGTTCTTCACCATCTGCGCTTTCATGAGGCCGAGCACTTCGGTGCGGAAGTCCTCGCGCCGGTCGGACCAGCGCAGACCGCCGCGCGCGACGCGCCCGCCGCGCAGATGCACGCCTTCCACACGCGGCGAATAGACCCAGATCTCGAACATCGGCTTGGGTTCGGGCAGGCCAGGCACCTTCGACGGATCGAACTTGAACGAGAGCGCGGGCAGCGGCGCGCCGTCGGCATCACGGCGGAAATAGTTGGTGCGCTGCGTGGCCTTGATGACGCCGAGGAACTGGCGCAGGATGCGGTCCTCGTCGAGATTGGGCACCTGGTCGAGCGCGGCCTCGATGGCCTTGAGCGCCAGATCCATACGCGCCGTGCGTGCGTCCGTCACAACGGTGCCGTCGCCCGAGCGCGGATCGAATCGAATCAGGAAAAGCTCGACCAGTTGCCGCGCGATGGCCGGATTGCCGGTGAGCGCGCGCTCGATATAGGCATCGCTGAAAGTGGAGCCCACCTGGCGCAAATACTTTGCATAGGCGCGCAGGATCGTGACTTCGCGCGCGCCCAGATACGCGCGCAGCACGAGGCGGTTGAAATCGTCGTTCTCGATGCGCGCGGTCCAGACCGCTTCGAAGGCATCTTCAAACAGGTCCTTGACGCGTTCGATGTCGAATTCGGCGTCGTCGGCGAGTTCGAGTCCAAAATCGTGCACCCACGCGGGCTGGCAGCCTGGCACAAGTATCACGTAGGGGCGCTCTTCATCCACGCGCACACCCAGATGTTCCAGCATCGGCAGGCTGCGCGAGAGTGCGATGGCGTCGCCCGCGCAATAGACCTTGAAGCGGAACGCGCGCGGCCCGGCCTCGATGGGCCGGTACAGATTCATGGCAATGCGACGCGTGCCCTGCACGCGCTCGATCAGTTCGATATCGCGCACCGCCGTGCGCGCCGGGTAGTCGTCGCGATAACCGGCCGGGAATGAATCGGCGTAACGGTGCAGCAGGCGCGTGCCCTGTTCTTCGCCGAAAGCGTCGAGCAGCGCGTCGGCGAGATCGTCCTGCCAGCGGCGCGTGACCTGCACGAGCCGCGCTTCCAGTTCACGCGTATCGACCTCGGGCATCCCTCCCGATTTGATATGGACGACGAAATGAATCCGTGCGAGCGTCGATTCGGAAAGCAGCGGCGTGAATTCCACCGATTCGCCGTTGAAGGCCGCGCTCAACAACTGGGCGATCTTGCGGCGCAGATCCGTGTTGTACTTGTCGCGCGCCACGTACACGAGGCAGGAAACAAAGCGCCCGAAGCGGTCGCGCCGCACGAACAGGCGCGTGCGCTGATGTTCCTGCAATCGCAGCACGCCCAGCGCGATATCGTAGAGTTCGTCTTCGCTCGCCTGAAACAACTCGTCGCGCGGCCAGGTTTCCAGCACGGTCACGAGCGATTTACCCAGATGGCCCTTCGGCAGAAAACCCGCGCGCTGCACGATGTTCGCGCATTTGCGGCGCACGATCGGAATCTCGCTGATCGAGTCCATATAGACCGTCGAGGTGTAAAGTCCCACGAAGCGGCGCTCGCCGCACACCTTGCCGTCCGCTCCGACGAGCTTGATGCCCACATAGTCGAGATAACCGGGGCGATGCACGGTCGCGCGCGAATTCGCTTTGGTCAGAAAGATGGGCCATGCGCCCGCGATGATTTCGCGGGCCGCGGGCGGCAGCGGCGTGACATCGGCCACGCCGGGCGCGCGCAGCGATTCGCGCAGAATGCCCAGTCCCGAGCCTTCCACGCCGCGCAGGCCGAAGCCGCCTTCATGCTCGACCAGCGCATAGTCGCGTTGGCCGAGGAAGGTGAAATGATCGGCCACCATCCATTCGAGGAAGGCGCGCGATTCGATCTCTTCCGCGCTGCTCTCGCGCGCTTTCATGGTCTTGATGGTTTCGCGCGCGACGCCCACGATCTTCGGCCAGTCCTCGACCGAGGCGCGCACGTCGCCTAGCACGCGGGCGATATCGTGGCGCAGTTCGTCGAGCTTTGCTGCATCGCCACATCGATCGACTTCGAAGTGGATGAACGAAGCTAGTTGCGACTGGCCGTCGTCGGCGCCCGCACCACCCACGTCCACGCGGGTGATGACGCCGTCCTGAGCGCGCCAGATGCGAAACACCGGATGCATCGCCGAATGCAGCGCGAGCCCGAGCTTGTTGACGGCCATCGACACCGAATCGACTAGGAACGGCATGTCGTCGTTGACGATTTCGATGACGGTGTGATCCGAATGCCAGCCGTGCTGTTCGAGGATGGGGTTATAGACCCGCATGCGTTCCATGCCGGGCACGAAGCGCTGCGCGGTCTGCCAGTGCGCCATCGCGGCGCCATAGAGATCGGCGATGGCGCGGCTGCGCAGATCCTCGGCATCGACGAAATCGTAATAGTGACGCAGGAAAGGCTCGACGATCCGGAAGGTCGGCTCGGGCAGACGCGCACGCGCGAATTCCACGAGATCGGCGAGCAGATGGGCGACGAATTCCTCGTTCCTCGCTTGCATGGCGGGCTCCTGGGCGGCTGGCCATCGACTGCGATCGGCAGGAGCTTCATTATGCACCGCCACGGTGATCGAACGATGACTGCGTGCGCGCGCCCCTCGCTTGCAGTGCAGCAGTGCAGCGAGTCGTTGCGCCTCTTACTCCACCGACACGTCACTGACCATGCGCCACATGCGCGGCAAGGTTCGCGTGGCGGGGCCTGTGACCGTGAGCGTGGCATGCAGAGGCAGATCGCGGCTCGAACTGCCGATCATGAGATCGAATTCTCCGGGCTCGACGATCCGTTCGCCGCGCGCGTCCGTGAAATTGAGCATGTCCACGGGCAGTCGCACGCGTACGCGCGCCTGCGCCAGTGCCGCCACGCTCACGCGCGCGAACGCTTTTAGTTCGCGCACCGGCCGCGAGGTGGAGGCAATGCGGTCGCGCACGTAGATCTGCACGACTTCGGTGCCCTCGCGCGCGCCGCTATTCTTCAGCGTGAACGTGAAATCGAAGCTGCCGTCCTCGATAGACGCGGTATCGACGGCCAGTTCAAGCGATTCGTATGCGAACGTCGTGTAACCCAGGCCAAACCCGAACGGATAACGCGAGCCGAAGTGCCACGCCACCGGCGTACCCGCACTCTTGAGGCGGTGGTTATAAACGTAAGGCACGGCGCCCGCGCTGGTGGGCACCGAAAGCGGCAACCGC
Source organism: Paraburkholderia eburnea (assembly GCF_002917095.1). Taxonomy (GTDB): domain Bacteria; phylum Pseudomonadota; class Gammaproteobacteria; order Burkholderiales; family Burkholderiaceae; genus Paraburkholderia; species Paraburkholderia eburnea. The sequence goes on along the minus strand of NZ_PQGA01000022.1, from coordinate 29,772 downwards.
CCGCTGAAATTTTCGCGGCCAGTGAGAAGCGCGGCCAGCGCTTCGCCGCCCTGCTCGCCGGGCGCGAACGCCATCACGAGCGCGGCCACGCGTGCATCCTGAGCGCCAAGCGTGTAGGGGCGTCCGCCCGTCATGACGACCACTGTGGGGGTGCCCGTCGCGAGCACCGCGTCGAGCAGCGTCTGCTGCAGGCCCGGCAGCGTCAGGCTGTCCGTATCCGAGCCTTCGCCCACCGTGCCCGACTGGAACAGGCCCGCCAGATCGCCGACGAAGACGATTGCCACATCCGCTGCCCGCGCCGCCGCGACGGCAGCTTCGATCTGCGAAGTATCCGTGCTTAGCAATGCGTCATGCGCGTCCACGTCGCGCATCGTCATCGCTACGTCACCGGGAAAAACCGGCGCGCCCGCGCCACGCTCCTCGATGATCGCGCAGCCGCGTGCGTAGCTGACCCTCGACGCTCCCAGCGATGCACGCAAGGCCTGCAAAGGCGTGGTCATCGAAGACGGGATGGTCTCGCCGCTGTTGATGAGGTGCACCGGGAAGCTGTAGCCCGCGAGCAGCGCAAGCGGATCGTCGGCGGTCGGGCCGATCACGGCTATGTGCTGCACGCCATCGTTCCTGAGCGGCAGCACGCCGTCGTTTTTCAGCAGCACGGCCGATTGCAGCGCGACGTCATAGGCTACAGCGCTTGCGGCCTCGCTGCGCAGGTTCACGCGCTGTGGATCTGCATACGGCGCCTCGAATAAGCCGATCTCGAACTTCACGCGCAGCACGCGCCGTACCGCCGCATCGATCGTGCGCTCGTCAATGATGCCGCGCGCGAGCGCTTCTTTCAGATGCAGGGCGCACTCGTGGCCCGGCAGTTCGATATCGAGGCCCGCGTTGAAGGTTTGCGCGGCGGCTTCGACCGCATCGTGCGCGGTGCCGTGGTGGGTGTAGAGCAGATTCACGCCGGCATAGTCGGCCACGATCAGACCGTCGAAGCCCCACTTCTCGCGCAGCACGCCTTGCAGCAGTTCGCGGTTCGCATGGCAGGGCACGCCGTCGATGTCGTGATACGCGGGCATCACCGAGCCGGCGTTGGCGAGCTTGACCGCCATCTCGAACGGCAGCATGAACGTGTCGTTAAGCTCGCGCGGCCCAACGTGCACCGGCGCGTGATTGCGCGCGCCCTCGCTTGCCGAGTGCGCGACGAAGTGCTTGAGCGTGGCGAGCACGTCACGCCGCTCGCCTTGCAGCCCCTGCACGTAATGGCAGGCCAGCACGCCAACCAGATACGGATCTTCGCCGAAGGTTTCTTCGGTGCGGCCCCAGCGCGGATCGCGCGAGACGTCGAGCACGGGCGCGAGGCCCTGATGACAGCCGATCGAGCGCGCCTGCTCGCCGATCGTCGCGCCCACACGCTGCACGAGCCCGGGATTCCAGGTCGCCGCGTAGTTCAGCGACGAGGGAAACAGCGTAGCGTCCTTCGTCATCAGGCCGACCAGACATTCTTCGTGCGCCATCACCGGAATGCCCAGGCGCGTGCCCTCCACCATCTGGCGCTGCAAGGCGTTGAACGCCTCGACGCCCGCCTTCGGGTCCACCGTATGCGTGCCGAGCGGCCGCGTGACCTGGCCGAGCCCATGGCGCAAGAGCGTGTCGAGCGGCACACCCGTATCGCGCTGCGCGAAGTCCTCAGTGCGCCACGCGTGCTGGCCGTCCGCGCGCAGCTTGAGCCAGACGGCGTGCAACTGGGCGATTTTCTCGTCCAGCGTCATGCGGGCAAGCAGATCGTCGACGCGTGCCGTGACGCTGGCATCGGCACGGCGATAGAGCGGAACCTCGCTATGGTGATCGAGCGACATCAAAGCACTCCAATTAAATTAGCATGACTTATCGATAGGCACAGCACGGCGCTCGCGGCGCCGCGCCGGCCGTGAGCGTCTTAGCTCAGGCGACGAAACGCGATGTCGCGATCGTCGAATAGATGACAGGACTCGGCAGGTAACGCGATCTGCACGGTCTCGTCGATGGCAAGCGGGCTGTCGCCCGGCAGCTTGGCGATCAGCGTGCCCGATCCCGCATGGGCCTGTGCAAGATGGACGTAGCAATGCTCGCCCATGCGCTCGACAAGCCGCACGCGGCAGGCAAGCTTCTGTTCGGTGCGCGTGTCCGCTGCGATACGCAGATGCTCGGGGCGAATGCCCAGCGTCACCTTCATCCCTTCGCGCGCATGTCCCGGCTCGACGCGCGCGCGTAGCCGCTCGCCGCTCTCAAGCACGATCTCCACGCCGCCCTCGTCGGCACGCGCCACCGTGCCCGCGAAGAAGTTCATTTTCGGCGAGCCGATGAAACCGGCCACGAAGCGGCTCTTCGGATGGTGATAAAGCTCCAGCGGCGCGCCCGCCTGAGCGATGCTGCCGTGACGCTCCATGTCCTCGCCCGCCTGCAACAGGACGATGCGATCCGCGAGCGCCATCGCCTCGACCTGATCGTGCGTCACATAGACCACGCTGGCCTCGCGGAACTCGCGATGCAGCCGGGCGATTTCCGTGCGTGTCTGCACCCGCAGCGAAGCATCGAGATTCGACAGCGGCTCGTCGAACAGAAACACCCCCGGCTCGCGCACGATGGCCCGGCCGATCGCCACGCGCTGCCGTTGGCCGCCCGAGAGCGCGGCGGGACGGCGTTCCAGCAAGGCGTCGAGTTGCAGCGCCGCGGCAGCGCGGCGCACCTTCGTATCGATCACGGCCCGGTCGATCTTCGCCTGGCGCAGCCCGAATGCCATGTTCTCGTACACGCTCATATGCGGATAGAGCGCATAGTTCTGGAACACCATCGCCACACGGCGCTGCGCGGGCGCGACTTCGTTCATGCGCTGGCCGTCGATACGCAGCTCGCCTTCGCTGATCGATTCGAGACCGGCGATCATCCGCAGCAGCGTGGACTTGCCGCAACCGGACGGCCCAAGAAAAACGCAGAACTCATTCTTGCCGACTTCGAGCTGCGCGTTGCGGATTACCGCGTGGCCGTTCGTGTAGGCCTTCTGCACGTTGTTGAGCGTGATGCTTGCCATGTGTCGTGATTCTCTTTCGTTTGCGTTGGCCTGCGATTGAGCGCGTCAGCCCTTCAGCCCTTTAGCGAGCCCGCCATCATTCCCTTGATCACACGCTCCTGACCGAACGCATAGGCGACGATCAGCGGCAGTGAAGTGAGCGTGACGACGGCCAGCATCGCGGGCACGTTCGACGAGTATTGCCCCTGAAAATCCCAGACCGCGAGCGGCAGCGTGCGGTGCTCCGAGGTCGAGGTGAGCATGTAGGCAAAGATGAATTCGTTCCACAGGCCAATGCCGTTATAGATCGCCACGGTGGCGAGTCCCGGCCCCGAAAGCGGAAAGAATACCCGCCAGAAAATACCGAACGGGCCGCAACCGTCGAGCTGTGCGGCTTCTTCGAGTTCGCGCGGAATCTGCCGCATGAAGCCGGTGAGGATAAAGATCGAGACCGGCAAACTCAGCGCGACGTACGGGCCGATCAGTGCGAACGGCGTGTCGTAGAGGCCCAGATTGCGCGTGAGCAGATAGATCGGAACGAGTGTGGCATGCAGCGGCACGATCATGCCCGCGACGATCAGGCCGAACAGCGGCCTGTTGAGCGCGAAACGCATGCGTGCGAATGCATAGGCCGCCATCGCGCTCACGATCACGATCAGCACGACCGACACGCCCACTACGAATACGCTGTTGCGAAAGTACGTGAAATACGGGCCTTCGAGCACAGCGGCGTAATTGCCGAAATACAGATGCGCGGGCAGCGCCCACACCGGCGAGGAAAACGTCTCGTCCTGGGTCTTCAGGCTCGTCGCCACCACGAACAGGAACGGCAATGTCGTGACGGCGAGCCAGACCAGCGCGAGCAGCGGCACGCCCACGCGGATGTTGCGAATTCGGTTGAAAGGTTGCGTGCGCATCGTTCAGACCTCGTCGGCGTAACGGCGCGTGAAGCGCAGCGACACAGCGGCTACGGCGCACACGATGAGGAACATCGCCGAGCCGATGGTGCTGCCATAACCCATCTGGAACGAACTGAACACGGTGCGGTACATATAAGTGGCCATCAGTTCGGATGCGCCTTCAGGGCCGCCGCCGGTCATCACGTAGATAAGGTCGAAATAGCGCAGCGAACCGAGGATCGACAGCAGCACGGCGGTGCGCAGGGTGCCCTGCAGATGCGGCAGCTTGATGCGCCAGAACGTGGTCCATTCCGAGGCGCCATCCAGCCGGGCGGCTTCGACGATCTCGGCGGGCAGCGAGGACAGCCCGGCGAGAAACAGGATCATGTAGAACGGCGTGTTCTGCCAGCAGATCACGGCGATGGTCGAGCCCAGCGAAAAATGCGGATCGCCGATCCAGTCCTTCGCGAGACCGTCGAGCCCGATGGCATGGAGCGCTGCGTTGAGCGGGCCGAAATTCGGATCGTAGATATTCTTGAACAGCACGCCGATGGCGACGCTCGACATCAGCAGTGGCAGGAAATACAGGATCTTGAGCACGCGCGAGCCACGCCCCGCTTTATTGAGCAACACGGCCAGCGCGAGCGCGACCGGCAGTTCGACGACAACCGACGCGGCGGCCAGGATCGCGTTGTTGGCGAGCGATTGCCAGAACACGGCGTCGTGGGCGAGCCTGGTCCAGTTGGCGAGCCCGACGAAGCGCGCGTTGCTGCCCAGTCCGTTCCAGTCGAGCAGCGACAGCCGCAAGCTGGAGACGAGCGGATAAAGCAGGAACACGGCAAGCAGCAGCACGGCAGGGGCGAGAAACGCCGCGGCCACGAGCCATTGGGTCGGCAGGCGCAGACGGCGTTCGGGGGCGGCGGTGAGAGCGATGTTCACGGGCATGAGTGTGCCCGCCCCTTGCGGGTGCGGGCCAGCGTTGTCAGCGGTGCGTATCGAGGCTATCGATCAGGATGGCGAATGAATCGTCCGGCGTTCAGCCGCCTGCCTTCGCGGCGTCCTGCATCTGCTGCGCCGCTGCCTGCGGCGTGACAGAGAGGCCGAACAGCGCCTGCGTCGTGTCCTTGTGCAATTCGCCCAGGCGCGGCGGCAGTGCCTGGTCGTACCAGAGCTGCACGTTCGGCGCCTGTACGATCAGGCTTTGCAGGCGTTTGAGGAACGGATCGTCGAGAGACACGTTGTTGACCGGCGGAATTTTGCGGTCGCCGACGCGCGCGTGCATGGCGGTGTCGTCGGTGAGCGACTGGATCAGCTTGAACGCGGCATCCGGGTACTTGCAGGCGCTCGAAATGCTCAGGAAGCCGTCGCCCACGGTGCCGATCACGTCGCGCGGATCACCCTTGCCGCCCGGCACGCTCGGGAACGGAAAGAAGTCGAGCTTCGCGGAAAAAGCGGGATTCTCGTTGGCGATGGTCGAGGCTTCCCAGCCGCCCATCAGTTCCATCGCCGCGCGGCCCGAGTACAGCAGACGGCGCGAGGCGCCCACGTCATAGTCGAGACCGTTATAGCCCTGCGCAAAGGCGCCCGCCTTCACGAGGTCCTGGATGTACTTGCCCGCCTCCACGAAAGCCGGATCGCCAAAGCCCTTGCCGCCGCCCTCCACCGCGCCGCGCACGACGTCCGGGCCGCCGATGCGATCGACGAGGTACATGTAGTACATCGAGCCTGTCCACTTGTTCTTGTTGGCGAGCGCGAACGGCGCGACGCCATGCGAGGTCAGCACCTTCACCACATGCATGAGCTGGTCCCACGTGGCGGGCGGCGTGAGACCGTATTGCCTGAAGAGATCCTTGTTATAGAAAATCACGGCAGCCGAAGCGTTTTCGGCGGCCACGCCATAGGTCTTGCCGTCAAAGGTCACGGCTTTCCACGAAGCCGGCAGAAAGCGCTCACGGTAAGCGGCGTCCTTCTGCAGATACGGCGTGAGATCGGCGATCTGCCCGGCCTTCACGTATTCGTTGAGCGGACCGCCGCCCCACGACTCGAACACACACGGCGGCTGGCCGGCGCCGAACGCCACCTTGAGCTTGGTCTTATAGGCGTCGTTCAGGATGTGCGAGTTTTCGACCTTGTAACCAGGGTTCTTCTGCTCGAAGCGATCCGATGCGTCGCGCAGGATCTTGCTCGACGTGGCATTGGTCTGCTGGTCCCAGGTGGTGATGATTTTCGCGTCCTGCGCCTGTGCCACGTTCGAGATGCCCGCCGCAGCCAGTGCGGCAAATAGCGGGGCAAACAGCGGAGCAAAACGCGCCGCCCGTCCGATCGTCTTCGTTACCACCGTGTACGCCATTCCGATGTCTCCTGTCGCTGGTTTTATCGATCATCGATTAACGTTAGCCTTAACGTTACGGCATGGTAGTAATATCGGGGCTGGCTCACCAGACGGTGTTAACCCGCAAGCAATACACTACTGCGCGCCACTGCTGTATCCGTACAACGCCCGCGCAGCAACGTGGCGAACGGCTGAGGGAGGGCGCGCGGCCTTCTGCTAGAATGAATTCCACTGTAACGATAGCGCTACCAGCAATCGTCCTGGATGCGCTGCACACTCCTTCATAACAAGCTCGTCGCATGACCAAGCAAAATCCCACGCTGGCGGATGTCGCGCGGCTGGCCGGCGTGTCCCAGATGACGGCCTCGCGCGCGCTCAACGGACGCCCCGGCGTCTCGCGCGAAACCCGCGACGAAGTGCTGCGCATCGCCTCGGACATCGGCTATGTCGTCAACCGCACCGCGCAAAAGCTCTCGGGCGGCCGCAACGGCATCATCGGCATCATGACGCCCACGCTCGACACGCAGTTCTCCAGCGAGTTGATCCTGGGCGCGGGCCGCGCCGCGCGCGCGGCGGGCTGCGAAGTGCTGGTATACACCGTTTCGGACGACAGCCACTCGCACCAGGAACTCATCAAGCTGGTGCGGCAATTCTCGGACGGCCTGCTCGTGATCCTGCCGCGCGAGACCATGTGCCTCGACGCGCTCGCCGCCGCCCATGTGCCCGTGGTGGTGGTCGATCAGCGCGGCACGCTCAACCGCTTCCCTTCGGTATCGGTCGATAACTACGGCGGCGCTTGCATGGCGGTCGAGCATCTGATTACGCTCGGCCACACGCGCATTGCGTTTCTGGGCGGCGACGAGGCGATCGAAGGCGTGCGCGACCGGCAACGCGGTTATCACGATACGTTGGCTCGCCGAGGCCTGGCGCGCGACCCGGCGCTGGTCGTGAGCGGCGATCTCTCGCAGATGACCGCGTTCGAGGTGGCGTCGGGCCTGCTCAAACTGCCCGATCCGCCCACGGCGATTTTCACGGCCAACGACCAGAGTGCGTTCGGCGCGATCGCGGCGGTGCGCGAAGCCGGCCTGCGCGTACCCGACGACGTGTCCGTAGTGGGCTTCGACGATATCCCGATGGCCGAGCAGTTTCACCCAGCCCTGACCACCGTGCGCCAGCCGTTCCAGCAGATGTCGAGTTCCGCCGTCAACGCCCTGCTCGCACAGATCGCGGGCAACGACGCCGTGGTGCAGCGCACGACCTTCCCCGCCGAACTGGTGGTGCGCCAGAGCACGGCGCAGGTGCCGCAACACAGCCGGCGCGCCGGCGCCGCCTCGCGCAACAGCCGCGCGCACGCAAAAAATTAGGAAGGATGTCGAATTAACTGCGCATCCACGCAGTTACCAGATGATGTCGAGATGCGTGAGCTCGCGCATGCGGGCGTCAGGCGTCACGAGCGGCACGCCCAGGGTGCGGGCGGTCGCGGCGATGAGGCGCTGGGGTGGCGGCAGTTGCGGCGACATCGTGGTGGCGCGCACCGCGATGGCCGTGTCCACGGCCACCATGCGCACGCCCTCCAGCGAGGCGAGCGTGGCCAGCCAGCGTCGCGTATCCATCGATAGCGCAAGCTGTCCGTTCTCCACGAACTGCGCCACCTCCAGCATGCTGATGGCCGAGATCAGCACTTCCGAGCCGTCCAGCGCACCTTCGATCGCGGCTCGCGCACGCTCGCTCAACGCCTGATCGCCGCGCAGCCAGTAGACCAGCGCGCAGGTGTCGAGAGCAATCATGGCCGGGCGCTATTCGCTGCGCGGCAAATTGGAAGGCTTGGCAGGCCCCTCGATATCGCAATGGACGATGGAGGCGCGCAGCGCTTCGAGCGGGCTTTTACGCTTCGCGCGATAAGGCCGGATCTCGATGGTCGGCTCGCCGCGGTCGGTGACCACTACGCTCTCGCCGAGCAATTCGACCTGCCGGAACAGTTCACAGGCCTTGGCCTTGAACATCGCTTTGGACACGCGCTTTTCCATTGAGGGATCTCCAGCTTGCCGGCGCGCCTGATTATGGTTTTCGCAAATCGGAATTCGCAACGATACGTCGCGCGCCTGAAACGTTATCGCTAACGTCCGCAAGATAGCATGTGATCGTGACGCGCTTCAAGCGCACCTGGGCAGGGGTATTCCCCATGCGCGAGGGGTGAAAAAAGGACGCCGGCGCGTCAGGGTTGGAGGAGAACGACCGCGCCGGCGCGGCGCGGGCCAATGCTGGCCGCGCCTGTCCATGAGGATCTTCAGATGGTTGGCTGGTACTGCTTACCGACTTGTGATGACATCCGTTCTGCCCGAATCAGAACAGATGCATCACGCCCGCGAATACGCCGAACTGACCCTGACCGTAGTTGGGGTTGCCGTTCGCCGACGAACCCGTCGTCGGATCGTAATCGTTGTTGCCGTACGAGCCATTGCCGAGGTTGATGTTCGACGTCGAGCTGTTGTGCACGTAACCCGCTTCCGTATAAAGGAAGGTGCGCTTGGACAGGTTGTAGGTGCCGCCCAGCGTGTAGAGCGTGGCGTTGCCATTGCCATGGTTGGCGTTGGCGTGGAAGACCGCCGCCGTGATCGCCGCGGCAGCGTTGATCTGCCAAGCGGCGCCAACCCATTCGTGATCCACGGCGGTCGGCGCGGAAACCCCGTCCGGTTGCGAGGCGTCGGTCACGCCCACGCTCGCGTTGGTGGCGTTCGGCGCGCTCAGGTGCTGGTAGCCCGCGTAGAACTTGACCGGGCCGAACACCAGCGTGCCGCCCGCGAGGATCGAGCGCGAGTGCTGATAAACGTCGTTGAAGGTGCCGTCGGCGCCGCGCACTTCATCGTAGATCACGCGGAAGTCGCCCAGACCGTAGGAGTAGACCGCTTCGATACCGTCCGTACGGCCCTGGCCGGTGGGCGTCGACGCCGCATTCCATTTGGTGTTGTTGGTGAGCGCATATTGACCACGCATCTGGAAGCCGCTCCAGCTCGGCGTCTGGTATTCGAAGCCGTTCGCGGCGCTCGCCCAGTTGCGTCCGCGCACCAGCGTCGCGATGGCGTAGCGCTGCATCAGTTGCGGATCGGCGCCCCAACTGTCCTGCGAGATTTCTCCTGCGCCCAGGTTGCCCATCTTGAAGGTGCCGTAGCGATCGTTGTCGAAGCCCACGATGGCATGACGGCCGAACAACGCGCCTGCGGACTGACCGTTTTGCGTATTCAGTTGCCCTTCCAGCTTGAAGATGGCCTTCGTGCCGCCGCCGATATCCTCCGCACCTTCCAGCCCGAACCACGAGCAGCCCCAGTCGCCGCTTTCCGCGCTGACCGCGTGCTTGTTGCCCGGCAAGCCGGTTTCGTACTGGATGCCGTTGTCGATGCGGCCATAAAGCGTGACCTGGCTTTGCGCATGGGCAGCGGATGAGGCCGTCGCCAGAACGGCAAGGCCAATAAGCGTCCTTTTCATCAGGTATCCTATATTTTTCGTCTGTCTCCAAACCACGTCCCGGCTGCGCAGGGCTTTCCCTCGCAGCAAGCTGAAATGCCAGCAGGCACTTCGGGAGCCGATTATAGGAACGGCCGCGGACGCTGCGGCGCCTTTGCGCGCCAGGGAAAATGCGCCCCGTCTCTAACGTTGTTTCCAGTGGGGGATTGCGCTAGCGCTAACGTTATGACCAGATGAAATGGTCAGATCGTCGGGATGGCCGCGTGGTTATGTAATGTGAGAGCCGATCCGGGCTTCTGCGCGCGGATTCCGACGGCGCTCAACACGCCGACCGTCCATGCGGTCGGTCAAGCAGGCGGGGGTCACCTGTCGCGTGCGCGCGACGTGCGCGTTGCAGGTGGGTTCACGCGTCCTGGGCACGTAATCTGCTCACCGTATGCTATGGCTTTCATTGCGCCCATCGAAAACATCAGGCAAAAAGGACAAACCGGGATGGAAGAGGATCTCCAGTTACCACAGCCCGGCCGCACCGCTATCTGGCTCGGGCTGGCCGGTGTGCCGCTCATCTGGCTGCTGCATCTCGCGTTGTGCGTGACGCTCATCTCGAACGGCTGCGACGACTTCCAGCGCAACGGTACGCTGACCTGGCCGCAGGTCGAGCGGATCGTCGATGGCGCGTCGCTGGTCGCGCTGGTGGCGGCGATCGTCATCGCCGTCCGGACGGGCCGCGCCTGGCGGCTCATTGCGACGCAGGTACCGGGCAAGCGCGATCCCGCCCGTTTTATCGCATGGTGCGGCGCGACTGCTGCAGTCGCCTTCACCGTGGGCCTGGCCTTCTCGTCCTGTCTATTGATCGTCGTGCCGATCGACCGGCTTTGCGCCACCTTCCACTGAACTTTTAACGTCCGCTGGGGGCTGTTTCGGTGAAGGGGCTAGCCAGGGTCACGGCAAGATTTCGATTGACCATTGCGAAATACCTGCATCCCACCGGCATCCCGCTCAATTGAAGTGAATGCACCGACTTTAAAACCGGTCGATCATGCCGAACTGCACGCCACGCACCGACGCGCCCGGCCACGACGGCGCGAGGCCCGTCACGTTCACACCCTTGAGCGTGAATTCGCCTTGCCCGCGATTGCGCAGCCAGCCCGCGCTCGCGTAGAGCAGCACACGCTTGCTCAGGTCGTACTCGCAGGCGGCGCTGAACTGGTCGGCGTTGTCGTCGCCGCCTGAACGGTCGCGCAGATACGTGTAACCCAGCGAGGCGCGAAAGCGCGCATTGACGCCATAGCGCGCCGAGATCGACACGCCGTCGTTGTGATAGCCGGGTGTGCCGCCATCGCCGTTGAAGAACGAAAGAAAGCCCGTCAGCGGACCGTACACGTAGGAGACGCCGCCCAGGTTGGCGCGCAGCGCGCCATCGCCGTGCGTCTGCTGATGCGCGTACGAGACGCGGAACGGGCCGTTGCGATACGCGAAAGTTTCGATATTGCCGGCGATGCCATTGCCGTCGCCATCGGTCGAATCGCGCATCGAGGCCATCAACGTGGTCGAAAAGCCGTGGAATTCGGGCGAGAGATACGTGATCGCATTGCTCTCGTAGGGCGTGATCTTCGAGAGATTGTCGAGGCCCGAGGCAATCGTGCCGGCGCCGAACGCGTCCAGTCCGCCCTTGAACGGAATATAGATGGGCGAATACTGGCGGCCCATGCGCAGCGTGCCGTACGGCGTGCCGAGGCCGATCCACGCCTGGCGGTTGAAGATCGTGTTGCTCACGGCCAGTGTGCCGTTGCCGGAGCTGAAGCCATTTTCCAGATCGAACAGGATCTTCAGCCCGTTGCCGATATCTTCCGCGCCGCGCAGGCCCACGCGCGAGCCGCGATACGCGCCCGAGTCCATGCGCGCGACGTAGCCCGAGCCAGGATTGGTGATTTCGATGCTCGTGTCGAGCGCGCCATACAGCGTGACCGAGCTTTGCGCATGTGCGCCGATGGCATGGGCCGCCAGCGCGGTCAGCGCCACGCGCGAAGCGTCGCGCGCCTTGCGCCAGCCTGCGCCGGAACGGCGCGAGACACGGCTCGCGTTGGAGAGTTGGCTCATGTCGAGAACAGGAAAAAGCGGACAAAAAAAGCGGCATGCCAGGCATGCCGCTTCCGGTGTTGTACCGTGCGTCGCGAGGCACAGAACTCGCTCGCGGCGCACGGTGTTTTACATCAACGCGCCCTAGTTCGGCAGCGCGTAAGCGATCACGTAGTCGCCGAGCTTGGTGCCGAACGAGCCGTGGCCGCCAGCCGCGATCACGACGTACTGCTTGCCGTTGATCGAGTAGCTCATCGGCGTGGCCTGGCCGCCTGCCGGCAGGCGGGCTTCCCAGAGTTGCTTGCCGTTGTTCACGTCGAACGCGCGGATGAAGTTGTCCGCGGTCGCGCCGATGAACGCCACACCGCCGGCCGTGATCATCGGGCCGCCCAGCATCGGCATGCCCATCTTGAACGGCAGTGGGATCGGCGAGCTGTCACGCACCGTGCCGATACGCTTCTTCCAGACGATCTCGTTGGTCTTCAGGTCGATACCGGCGATGTAGCCCCATGCCGGCTGCTTGCACGGCAGGCCGAACGGCGAGAGGAACGGGTTCAGCGTCACGCCGTACGGCACGCCGTACTGCGGCTGGATGCCCGATTCCGTGCCGCTGCCCTTGGCGCCCGCTTCCGGTTCCTGCGGATTGCCCGGACCGCGCGGGATCAGACGCGACACGAACGGCAGCGCGATCGGGTTGGCGATGGCGATCTGACGATCGGTGTCGAGCGCAATGCCGCCCCACTCGAACATGCCCAGGTTGCCCGGGAACACCAGCGTGCCTTGCAGCGACGGCGGCGTGAAGGTGCCTTCATAGCGCAGCTTGTGGAACATCACGCGGCAGACCAGTTGGTCGTACATCGTCGCGCCCCACATGTCCTTGTCCGTGAGGAGGTTCTTCGGACGGAACGTGAGGTCCGAGAACGGCTGCGTCGGCGACGTGCGGTCGCCAGGCGCCGCGCCTTGCGGCACCGGCAGTTCGGGCGCGGGCACGACGGTTTCGCCGGTACGGCGGTCGAGCACGAACAGATTGCCGGTCTTGGCCGGGCCGTACACGACCGGCACCGTCTTGCCGTCCTTGGTCGTGATGTCGGCGAGCGTCGGCTGCGACGGCATGTCCATGTCCCAGAGGTCATGGTGAGCGGTCTGGTAGAACCAGGCCAGCTTGCCGGTCGTTGCGTGCAGCGCGAGCAGGCCGCTCGCATAGCGCTCCATCTCCGGCGTGCGGTCGCCGCCCCAGATGTCCGGGGTGCGCACGCCCATCGGCAGATAGACGATGTCGAGCTTCGCATCGTAGGCGGCCGGCGCCCACGAGTTCGGCGAGTTCCACGTGTAGTGCTCGCCCGGGCCCGGGATGTGGTTCGGGTCCTTCGCGCCCGGATCGAATGCCCACAGGAGTTCGCCCGTGCGCACGTCGAAGCCGCGGATCACGCCCGACGGTTCGCGGTTCGAGAAGTTATCCTCAACCGCGCCCGCGACGATGATCACCTTGCCGGTGACGATCGGCGGCGACGTCGGCTCGTACATGCCCGCCGTCGTGACCGGCATCGCGTGCTGCAGATCGAGATCGCCGTTGTTGGCGAAGCCCGCGCAGCGCTCGCCCGTCAGCGCGTCGAGCGCGTACAGGTGGCCGTCGTTGACCGGCAGATAGATACGGCGCGAGCAGGCGCCCGTCGTCGTCGCGGCGACCGGAGCCGCAGCGTCGCTGGCCGGCGTGGCGGAAGCCGCAGCCGTGGCGGCCGATGCGGCCGCGTCGCTGGCAGCGGCAACCGGTGCCGAAGCAGCCGCGTCCGAAGCCGCGGCAGCAGCATCGCTAGCCGGAGCCGCCGTGGCCGGCGCTGCGGCGTTCGCCGACAGGTCGACATACGACACGCCGCGGCAGGTCACGTGCTGGAACGACGGATCGGTCTTGAGCTTCGGATCGAAGGTCCACTTGAGCGCGCCGCTCTGCGCGTCGAGCGCGAAGAGCTTCTGGTGCGGCGAGCACAGGTAGAGCAGATTGCCGATCTTGATCGGCGTGACTTCGTTGGTGATTTCGACCGGATCGTTCGGGCCTTTCATGTCGCCCGTGCGGAACGTCCAGGCCACCTGCAGGTTCTTGACGTTATCCGGCGTGATCTGCTGCAGCGGCGCGTAGCGCGTGCCTTCCTGGGTACGGCCGTAAGCGGGCCAGTCCGAGGCGTCGATGCCTTGCGCGTTGGCCGCGAGCGAACCCGTGGACGACGCGATCGTGCCGTTGACGGTCTGCGGATCATTGAAGCAGGCATACACGAGCACGCCGGCCCAGATCACGAGCGCGCCGACGAGCGACTGCACGCCCAGCTTGCGCGGCGCTTCGAGACGCCAGCTCACGAGCAGCAGCAGCCACACGCCGAACACGACGAGCACGCCCGAACGGGGCGCGAGCGCCCAGAAGTCGGGACCCGACTCCCACAGCGACCAGATGGCGGTGCCCACGAGCACGAGCGCGTAGAGCACGAGCGCGGTGGGACTGCGACGGTAGAGCAGCCACGTGACAGCCAGCAGCACGACGCCGGTCACGACGTAATACGCCGAGCCGCCGAGCGAGAGCAAATACGCCCCGCCTATCAGCAAAAAGAGCGATGTAAGCGCAATAAATAGCAGGGTGATGACGCCGATGAACCCCGGCGACGATGATGATTCTCTTGATCTGGACATGATGATCTCAACCTTCTTTTGAGGACGCCGCCTACATCGCCTGTCACACGATGCCTGCGGCGAGGCGCGCCGGCGCGAACGCCGGCGAGTCGTCCAGCCGCTGCGCTACGCCCGCAGTGGCCGGCTATGCGGAAAACGCTCCGCGAAAAAGCCAGTTGCTTTTGAAGCTCTAAAAGCTTTAGAAGACGTGCATCATCCCGACGTACGCGCCGGTCTGCGACTCGCCCACGTTCGGGCTGGTCGGCGAGCTGGAATCGCGCGGCGTCGCGAACACCGAGAAGTTGCCGTTCTTGCTGTTGTCCACGTAAGCGACCGTGCCGTACAGGAAGGTGCGCTTGCTCAGGTTATAGGTGGTGCCGAGCGCGTACAGCATGGCGTGGCTGCCCGGATCGTGCGAAGCGTCGCCGCTGCCCTCGCCCACGTGAATGTAGAAGCCCGCTGCCGTGACGGCCCACTTGGGCGTAGCCTGATAGGTCGCGCCAAGCCAGTAGTGATCGGCGCTGTCGGCCACGCCCATCGGCGAATCGGGCGCCGAGTAGTGCGTGTAGGCCGCCTGGATCTTCCACTTGTCCAGGCGCAGGTTGCCGCCCGCGAAGTACTCGCGCGAAGCCGTGAAGATGTTGGAGAAACGGCCGCTGGAATCGCGCAGCTCGTCGTAGATGCCGCGCACGTCGAAGAGCGGCGAGTGGTACGTCAGCATGATGCCGTCCGAGCGGCCAAAGTCGCCGTCGGCGCCATTGTTGAAGCCGCTCGTCTGGTTGCCGAAGGCGTACTGGCCTTGCACGTCGAGACCGTGCCACACGGGGCTGTGGTACTCGACGTTATTGCTGGTCTGCTGCCAGTTGCGACCACGCACGAGCGACGCCGACGACACCGCCTGCTGCACGAACGGGTCGAATTCCCACACGCCGTCGCTGTCGATGAAGAGATTGCGGCCGGCCTGCAGTTGGCCCCACGTATCGTTTTTCAGCCCGACATAGGCGCGGCGCGAGAACAGCTTGCCGCCGCCCGAGGTGCCGTTCATGATCTGCAGCGCGGTTTCGAGGTCGAACAGCGCCGTGGTGCCGCCGCCCAGATCCTCGGTGCCCTTGAAGCCCAGCATGCTGGTGCCCCAGTCGCCGCCTTCCGCGCTCCAGCGGCTCGAAGTGCCGCCGTTGCCGTTGGCAATGTGATTCAGATATTCGACACCGCCGTCGACGCGGCCGTAGAGTGTCACGCTCGATTGCGCCGAGGCGGCGGTGCTGGCTGCTAGCAGGACGATGGCGCCCAGTTGATTTTTCACGTCAGCTCCCAGGTGGATTCTTCTTTCGTTGTCCGTGCCGGCCGGGCCGCCTGAGGCCACTTGCGTGGCTTCGCTGCGCACTGAGCGCCTTTGCAGTCCGTGAAGCCAGGTTCGGTTGTCCCAAAAAAGGCCGTGGCGAAAGCAATGTCACGGGGCGACTCAACCCGCTCCGCTGGGGATGCTCCGCGCTGTGCCCGGCGGCACCGCTTTATTCGATGCGTACCGCAGAAACACATAACGCCCGAAAAATATAGCGCGTCATCTGGAATGGTGCTTTCTGGCTGGTCGCAACGGGGTCGGACTATAGCAGTCCGGGGCAAAAATCGCATCCATCTTTACGCAATCGGGCAAAACCCGCACGGGGTTATGCCCGATTCCCTGAGCCGATGGATCAAGTCGCTACCCGGCTTGCAGGGGTAGCACGTTCCGCACCTTACTTTTTTATTTCAGCGCGGCCGCCAACGCAGCGCGGGCGGCTCGGGAAAGAACGGCAGTTCCACCCGCTCGCGCCGCGTTTCGATGACGGGACGGGCGACCAGGCTCACCGCGTCCATCTTCAACGCGAGCGCGATGCCGGGCACCGAAGCCGCGCACCTCGACGTGCTTGCGGGCGCAACGAGTCCGGCCCGCGTGACCGACCAGCAACGATAGCCGTGCGATGCGCCTGGAACCCGTGACTTCAGTTGTGGGGGATCAACCGCCGGTTAAGGCCGTGCCGCCGTGGCCCTTGCGGGCGCGCTCGGCGGCCACCGCGAGAATGCAATCGACGAAATATTCAGCGGGCCGGGTGATCTGCGCCTCGGGCGGCGCGAAGAGATACAGCTGCAAAGCGGGCGGGTGCACCGGCAGATTCAGCTCGACGAACGCGCGGCCCAACTCCGCCGCCTCCAGGGTATGGCGCGTCCACGCGAACACGGCGTCGTTATTGAGCGCGAGGCCGTAAAGCAGGCCGTACGAGGTACAGCGCGTGATGCGTTGGGGCGGTGCAAGCCCGGCGTGCTCGAACATCGCACGGATATTGGCCGGGTAGCTGTCGGTGGCGTCGGTGTGGATCCACTCGGCGTCCTGCAACTGCGCGAGCGAGGTCGCCTGGGCGAACGCGCCGTTGGCGCGCGTCACGAACACGGACTCGAAGGCGAACAGCCGCCGGATCGTGCCCGACTCGTCGCCGGGGTTGCCCGGAAACGCCGCGAAAGCGAGGTCGAGCGTGCGGTTGCTCAGGCTCTCGCGCAACTGGTTGAAGCCCAGTTCGCGGAATTCGACGCTCACCTGCGGCCAGTGGCGGCGGAAATCGACAAAGGCCTCGGCCAGTCCCGCCGTGCCCGCGATCGGCGTCACGCCGATCACGAGCTTGCCCGTGCGCTGACCCTTGAGGTGCGCGAGGTCTTCCTCGGCGCGTTCGAGTTCGCGCACCACGGTGCGGGCGCGCTGGAGCAACGCGGCGCCCTCGGCGGTCGGCACGACACCCCAGGGATTACGCTCAAAGAGGCGCACGCCGCACTCGTCCTCCAGATCGCGCACGGCCTTGGTGATGGCCGGCTGGGTCACGTGCAGACGCCGCGCCGCGCCATTGATGCTGCCGGTCGCGGCGATTTCGACCAGCGCGCGCAGTTGGTGGATCTTCATAAGCGGATTTTCATGATGCGGTGGATATTACCAGCGGTTATCGACATACGCATTTTTGCTTTTTTATTTTGACCGATCGTCCTTAGTCTGTGACTCCAGATGCCGTCGCCCGTACGGCCAGTCAAGAGAACCCAGACATGACGCAATCCCACGCCACGCCGAACACCAACTCGCCCGAAACCGCCGTCGAAACCCCAGCCGCCGCCCGCGCCGCGCTCGTCGACACCCTTCGCGAGCGCCGCGCGCCCTACGTGCAGATCCGCCACGACATCCACGCGCATCCCGAACTGGGTTTCGCCGAAACGCGCACCTCCACGCTCGTCGCGCAAAAGCTCGCCGAATGGGGCTATGAGGTGACAACAGGCGTCGGCGGCACGGGCGTCGTGGGGCGTATCCGGCGCGGCACGGGCGAACGCGCCATCGGCCTGCGCGCGGACATGGACGCGCTGCCGATCCAGGAAAACACCGGCCTGCCCTACGCCAGCACCGTTGCGCAGACCATGCACGCCTGCGGCCACGACGGCCATACGGCCACGCTGCTGGCGGCAGCCCACTACCTCGCGACCGATGCCGCCTTCGACGGCACGCTCAACGTGATCTTCCAGCCCGCCGAGGAAGGCCTGGGCGGCGCGTCGCGCATGATCGCCGACGGTCTGTTCGAGCGCTTCCCGTGCGACCAGGTGTTCGCGCTGCACAACGCGCCGGGCCTGCCGGTGGGCCATTTCGCGGTGCGCCACGGCTGCATGCTGGCCTCCTCCGACACCGCCACCATCACCGTCACCGGGCGCGGCGCGCATGGCGCAATGCCGCAACTCGGCTGCGATCCAATCGTTGCGTCCGCAAGCATCGTGATGGCGTTGCAAAGCATCGTGGCGCGCAACGTCGAGCCGACACGCGCCGCCGTGGTGACGGTAGGCGCGATTCACGCGGGCAAGGCCGGCAACGTGATTCCGGAAAGCGCGACGCTGCAGCTTTCCGTGCGCGCGCTCGACAGCGAAACGCGCGATCTGCTGGAGTCGCGCATCCGCAGCATCGCGCAAACGCAGGCGCAGTCCTACGGCGCGACGGCCACGGTGGAATACCAGGCGATCTCGCGCCCGCTCGTGAACGAGCGCAAGGCGACCGATCTCGCCATCGAAGCCATGGAATCGCTGGTCGGGCAGGCGGGCCTGACGATGATGCCCGACGCCGTGATGGGCAGCGAGGACTTCTCCTGGATGACCGAGAAGCTGCCGGGCTGCTACGTGCTGCTCGGCAATGGCGTGGGCAGCTTCGGCGGTTGTTCGGTGCATAACCCCGGCTATGACTTCAACGACGATGCGCTGCCCTATGGCGCGGCGTGGTTCGTCGCGCTCGTCGAGCGTTATCTACGCCTGGACTGACGCAGCCGATACCCCGATCCGCGCGCGTGGCGTCCTCATGAGACCGGGACGCGACGCGCCGCAGGCGCCATCAAAGGCCTCGCGCGCCGCCCTCTCCGCAGTTTCTGACCAACCTAAAGAGTCCATAAATGTCAGCAAGCAGCATCACGCCTCCTATCCCGAGCGACGGCACACGCGCAAACCGCCGCGCCCCGCGGCAAACACGCATTGCGCACGGTGCGCGCCTCGTTGCGTGCGCAACCGTCGTGAGCGGCGCCTCGTTCGGCGCGCAGGCCCAGGCTTCGAATCTCTTTCTCGAAGACTATTTCCAGGGCGTGCCGTACGCGACTACCGGCGCGTACTCGCCGGGCGTGCGCCTCTACGGCGCGGTGGACCAGTCGATCGGTTTCACCAAGGGCGCGCAGACGGCGTTCGTGCAGCAAAGCGGCGGGGAGTGGACGTCGAAGATCGGCCTGTATGGCGTCGAGGATCTGGGCGGGGGCTATCGTGTGCGCTTCGATCTGGAAAACGGCTTTAATGCCGCGAACGGCCAGTTGGGCACCGCCAATACGCTCTTCAATCGCGAGGCGTGGGTGAGCATCGGCTCGGCCAAAACCGGCGAACTGAAGCTGGGCTTGCAGGACGATGTGGGCGTGCCGCTCTTCATCGACGTGTTCGGCCAGGTGGGCACCGTCTCCACCGTCGCCTATATGACGGCGTGGACCTATGATCTCGGCCCCGGCGCGAGCTTCGAGGCCAGCCGTCTGTCGAATGCGATCAGCTATTCGTCGCCGTGGTTCGGGCCGCTCAATGCCCAGGTGGCCCTGGCGCTGCACGACAACAGTTCCAGCGCGCCCACCATCGTCACGCGCGCCGCCGCGCTGAACTACTTCGACGGCCATCTGTTCGGCACCCTGAGCTATCTGGGCAACTACGGCCTGAACGCGCTCACCACCTCGCAGTACGTGCGCACCGATAACTTCGCGGCGGGCCTGCTCTACGACGCCGGGCATTACGTGCTCTCGGCGGGCTACAGCTTTCTTGCGCCGCGCCTGGACGGCGACCGCGTCGCCTCGCTCTATACGCTGGGCGGCCTTTATCGCTATCTGCAGCGAAATGACTTCCGCATGGAACTGGCGTATCGCGACGTGGCCGGCACGGGCAGCCATTCGTATGGCCTCACGCTGGGCTACGACTACAACCTTTCGAAGCGCACGGCCCTCTACGTCCGTGGCGCGGTGATCCACAACACGGGCACGACGCCGGCTTATGGCCGCTATCCGTCGCAGCAGCCGACCGTCGATAACCTCAGCAACAGCTATACCGGCACCAACGGCACGCAGATGTATCAGTCGCCGCACCTCGTGCTCGTGGGCATGTATCACAAATTCTGAACACCATTCGCTTCGACCAGGGAGACAAGGCGATGAGCATCAATACGATCAAGGCGAATTCGCGCGGGCCACTGCGCCTGGTTGCCGCCGCGCTATGCGTGGCCGTGAGCCTGAGCGCGCACGCACAGGGCAGCAGCAATGCCAGCGCCGTATCCGGCACCCAGCCAGGCATACAGCCAGGCGTACAACCAGGCATACAACGCGCCACGCCGCCGGTTGCGGCATCGTCGGGCGCGGACCGCGCCCTCGCCGTCAACGTGCGCCACGCGCTCAAGGCCGCGCGCAAGCAGGGGCTGAAATCGAGCTTCATCCGCGTGCGGGCGCGCGATGGCGTCGTCACGCTGTCAGGCGTGGTCGCCAGTGAAAGCCAGATCGAGCTGGCCGCGTCGGTGGCGCAAGGCGTGAATGGCGTGCAGTCGGTCACGACCAAACTCGTGATTCGCGACGACGAAGGCATCAAGGGCAGCCAGTAAGCACGCAGGCGAAGCAGGCCGCCGCCTGTCACAGCGCACGCTTCGCCCACGCCGCCATGGCTTGACAACCCGCTCCACAGCAATCGAGGCATCCGCATGAATGTCGCACACGAACGCGCAGCAACCCAGGGCGCCACGCCTGCCCACAAGCACCGCACGAGCCGCACGATGGTGCTGGCCGCTGCGCTCGGCAACGGTCTGGAATTCTTCGATTTCACCGTCTACAGCTTCTTCTCGGCGCTCATCGGCCAGTTATTTTTTCCGGCACACGACGCGTTCTCCTCGCTGATGATATCGCTTGCCACCTTCGGCGTGGGCTTCGTCGTGCGTCCGCTGGGTGGCGTCGTGATCGGCGCGTATGCGGATCGCGCGGGACGCAAGCCCGCGCTCATCCTCACCGTATTGCTGATGGCGCTGGGCACCGGCCTGATCGGCCTGGCGCCCACCTACGCGCAGATCGGCCTCGCCGCGCCCGCGCTGATCGTGCTCGGCCGTCTGTTGCAAGGTTTCTCGGCGGGCGGCGAAGTGGGCGCGGCCACCACGCTGCTGATGGAGGCGGGCCGCGAGGGCCGGCGCGGCCTGCTGGTGAGCTGGCAAATGGCGAGCCAGGGCGGCGCGGCGCTCGCGGGCGCGTTGATCGCGCTGCTGCTGTCGAAGTCGCTCTCGCATGAGCAACTGATTGCGTGGGGCTGGCGCGTGCCGTTTCTGATTGGTCTCGCGATCGGCCCGCTGGGGTTTTTCCTGCGCGCGCGGCTGGACGATACCTTGCCCGCGCAAGCGCATGCCGAAGTCCAGGCCGCACCCGTGCGCCGCAAGCTGCCGCTGCGCCTGATCGTGGCGGGCACGATGCTGGTGATCGGCGGCACCGGCACGATGTACACCATCGTGTTCTTCCTGCCCGCGTTTCTGGCGCTCACGCTGCATATGCCGGGCGCCGCCGCATCGGCGAGCGGTTGCGCGGCGGGTCTGGTGCTGCTCGTCGGCTCGCCCTTCGCGGGCAAGCTGGCGGATCGTTTGCCGCGCCGCAAGTCCCTGCTCGCCGCCGGGTCTGTCGTCTCGCTGGCCCTGCTCTTTCCCGCGTTCGCCGCAATCGCGGCAAGACCGGCTGTCGGCACGGTGCTCGTCGTGGTCATCGTGCTGATCGGCCTGATGACGCTCACCAGCCCCGCCGGCTTCCTGATGATTCTGGAAGCGCTGCGCCCCGAAGTGCGCGCGACTTCGCTGGGCATCATCTATGCCGTGGGCGTGACGCTGTTCGGCGGCTTCGCGCAGCTCGCCGTGGGCGCGCTCTGGCGCGCGACGGGCAGCTTCTATGCGCCCGCGTGGTATGTGATGGGTTGTGGCATCGTAAGTCTCGTGGGACTGGCGCTATTTCAGGAAAAGGCGAGCGGATAGAATCGCTTTTTCCTCAGGACCCGCGTTATGACTATTGCATTGCTCGTCATCGACTTCCAGAAGGGCCTTGTCGCCACCGATCCGCTGCCGGGGGACGCCGCAAGCGTGAGCGCCAATGTGCGCGAGTTGACGCAACGCGCCCGCGCGGCACGGGTGCCCGTGATCTTCGTGCAGCATGAGGACGACACACTCGTGCCCGGTAGCGAGGCCTGGCAAATCGCCGATGCCGCGCAGGCGCAAGACCGCGATTATTTCGTCAGCAAGCGCACGCCCGACTCGTACCTGAATACGGCGCTGGGCGCGACGCTCACGCAGCTTGCGATCCAGCATGTGGTGATCTGCGGCTACGCCAGCGAGTTCTGCGTCGATACGACGACGCGCCGCGCCGCCGCCAATGGCTTCACGGTGACGCTCGTCGCCGACGCGCACACGACCCACGACCCACGACAAGCCGCACGCCACGGCGGCCATGATCCGCGAGCATCACAATCAGACGCTGTCGAGCATGCGCAGCTTCGGCCCGCGCATCACCGCCGTGCGAACAGCGGATATCACGTTCTAAGGAGCGTTACGCGGCACGCCTATTGCCCCTCGCGCCGCGCCTCCTCGGCTGCCTGAACCGTCTGTTCCGGTGCGGGCGCTTTCTTCCTGATTTCGCGCGTCGCGAACACCGGCAGACGCCAGCCGAAATACAGCGACGCCAGGCGCAGCGTCACGCAGCCGATCGTCGCGACCCACGGAGTCCAGAACGTCGACCAGTCCATATAGGTCAGCCCGACCTCGAGCGCCGCGCCCAGCAGCGCCGCCGATGCGTAAATCTCGCGCTCCAGGATCGCGGGCACGCGCGAGAGCAGGATGTCGCGCAGCACGCCGCCGCCCACCGCGCTGACCATGCCGAGCACGATGGCCGTCTCCGCGCTATCGGTCCAGATCCACGTCTTCTGCGCACCCGAGACCGCGAAGAGACCGAGGCCAATCGCGTCGAAGAACAGCACCGGATGCCGCAGCCGCCGTACCTGCGGATAGGCGACGATGGTGAGCAGCGCCGCGAGCACCGTCACCGCCATGTAGGCCCAGTTCGACAGTCCTGCAGGCGGAATCGCGCCGATACAGACATCGCGCACGATGCCCCCGCCGCACGCCACCATGAAGGTGACGACGAGAATGCCAAACAGGTCCAGCCGCCGCTGCCGCGCCGCCACGGCGCCCGAGATCGCAAAGGCAAACGTGCCGATGAGATCGAGCGCCGTATACGCCGTGTGGGCGTTCACATGCGCGCCGACGTGCGCGCCCAGTGCCATGCTCACGCCGCCTCGCTCATCGGTTCTTTTGCGGCCTCGCGGCCGAGCCATGCGGCCGCCGCGCAGCGCATCGCTTCGAGTTCGGGCCGCAGCGCGCCAATCGCGGGGCCGAGCGTATCGATCAATCTGGTCATGGGTGACTCCTTGAAGATTGGGGGCTGTGTGCGTCGAGCGCTCGCTTCAGACTGCACCATCGAGCAGGCTGTCCGAAAGCTTTTCGAGCAGCCGGTCGAGCGTCTTGCGCTCGCTGGCCGTCAGCGCAGCGGCCAGTTCGCCTTCGAGATCGACTCCGACTTTCGCCGATGCCTGCGCCACGTCGACGCCTTCGGGCGTGCCGCTCAGCGCAACGCTGCGGCGATCCAGTGCGCGCGTGTCGCGCACGATCAGGCCGCGCGCTTCGAGTTCAGCGAGCGTTTTCGACAGCAGCGTCTTTTCGATCAGCGCGCGCTGCGAAACGGTCTTCGGCGTGATGCCCGCTTCCGCGCAGACGAGCCGCAGCACACGCAGCGCCCGCACGTCGAGACCCCAGCGTTCACGATAGATCGCGTTGGCGCGCTCGCTGAGCAGCGCGCTCGCGAGATCGAGCCTGAAGGCGAGAAAGCCGGGATGCCGACCAGTGGACAAGCGCACACCCCCATCGAAAAAGCCAGCTGACAGTTCAAGCCTGGCCGGCGACGCACGGGAGTATAGCCAAATAGTTGAAACTTTCAACTATTATCAGGAAAGAACCGAGGCATCGCTTCATGCCTCGAAGGTATAATGAGATGTGCTTTAGCGCGCTTTTTTAACGAGTCAATATCCCAGAGGTTGGAATATGGAGTTGCGCCATCTTCGCTACTTCGTGGCGGTCGCCGAAGAACGCAGCTTCACGCGCGCGGCGCAGCGGCTGCATATCGCGCAGCCGCCCCTGAGCCGGCAGATCCAGCAACTGGAGGAGATCCTGAGCGTGCAGCTTTTCGAGCGCAATGCGCGCCCGCTCAAGCTCACCGACACGGGGCGCTTCTTCTATCAGCACGCCTTGCAACTGCTTGCGCAAACCGCCGAACTCGAATCGATGACACGCCGGGTCGGCAAGATCGAGCGCAATCTCTGCGTGGGTTTTGTCGGCTCGACGCTGTATGGGATGCTGCCGAAGATCATCCGGCGCTATCGTCAGCAGAACGCCGAAGTCGAGTTAAGCCTGAACGAAATGTCCACGATGGACCAGATCAAGGCGCTCAAGGAGGGCCGCATCGACGTGGGCTTCGGGCGGATTCGTCTGGAAGATCCCAGCATCCGCCGCGTGGTGCTGCGCGAGGAGCGCATGATCGTGGCGCTGCCGCTGGGCCATGTGCTGGGCGACGCGAAGACGGTGCTGTCGCTGCACGACCTGACTAACGAAACGCTGATCATTTTCCCGAAGTCGCCGCGCCCGAGCTACGCGGACCAGGTGCTGGCGGCCTTTCACGACCGCGCGCTCAAACCGGGCCGCCTGCTGGAAACGCGTGAATTGCAGGTGGCGCTGGGGCTGGTGGCGGCGGGCGAAGGCATTTCTATCGTGCCGAAGAGCGTCTATGGCCTCAAGCGCGACGACGTGCTTTACAAGGATCTCGACGACGCCAACCTGGTGTCGCCGATCATCATGAGCATGCGCATGCTCGACGAGTCCGAAGATCTTCAGCGCATGCTGCAACTGATTTACGACCTGTACGACGAGGAGGGCATGGAGTATCACACCCCGACGGATCGCGAGTCGCACGCGAAAAAGGGCTGATTTTTACGCGCTTTCAGGCCGCGCTTTTCAACCCGTATCTCCGCCCGCGACGGGCAATATCGATCCGGTGATATAGCTCGCCTCATCCGAAGCGAGGAACAGAATCGGCGCGACCTGCTCGTCGATACTGCCATAGCGCTTGAAGAACGTTGATTCGGTAACCTGATTAACGGCCTCGCTCATCCACGCCTTTTCCTGCTCGCTGTCGCCCGCGGCATTGCGCGGCACGCGGCGCGGCGGCGCGCTGGTGCCGCCCGGCGCTGTCGCCACGACGCGGATATTGTGCTCCGCGTATTCCATCGCCAGCGCCTGCGTGATGGCGTTCACCCCGCCCTTGGCCGCTGAATACGGCACGCGCCGAATCCCGCGCGTGGCATTCGACGAGATATTGACGATCGTGCCGCCGCCGCGCGCCAGCAGATGCGGCAATACCGCGTGGCAGGTATAGAGCGTGGGCATCAGCGAGCGGCGGATTTCCGCGTCGATCTGCTCGGGCTCGAACTCCGCGAACGGACGCATGCGAATCGCCCCGCCCACGCCGTTAATCAGAATGTCGATGCCGCCAAACTTCTCCGCTGCAAAGGCCATCGCAGCGCGCGCGCCTTCGTAGGTTTCGAGGTCGGCGACGAAGCCCGCGGTGTGATCGCCGCTCGCCTGCGCAGCGACTTCAGCGACGAAGTCGGCGCGATCGACGAACAGTACCTTGCCGCCTTCCGCGGCCGCGCGCAGCGCCACGCCGCGGCCGATGCCCTGGGCCGCGCCGGTCACGACCAGGACCTTGCCTGAGAATCGTTGCATGCTCATGCCGCCTTCTGAACGACGTTGGGAGTGAACTTCTCGTAGTGGAAGCTGTTGGGCTTCACACCGTTATCGTCGAAGTGCTTGCGCACCGCATCGACCATCGGCGGCGGCCCGCACAAATAGACGTCGACGTCGCCGTCGTTGAGCGCATCGGCGGGAATGTGCTGCGTGACCCAGCCCTTGCGCGGATGATTCGATGTTTCGTCCGCCACCACGGTGCTGAAGCTGAACCCGGCCAGCTTCGCCGTATAGGCTTCGATCGCCTCGACCTGCACGAGATCGAGATCGCGCGTCACGCCATAGATCAGATGCACCTTCTGCTGCGAGTTCGCGCGCGCGAGCACTTCGAGCATCGACAGGAACGGCGCCAGACCCGTGCCGCCCGCGAGGAACAGCAGCGGGCGCTGCACGTCGCGCAGATAGAAGCTGCCAAGCGGCCCGATCAGTTCGAGCTTGTCACCGGTCTGCGCGGCTTCGAGCCACGTGCTCATCACGCCGCCGGGGATCTTCTTGATGAGGAAGCTGAGCTTCGAGTCGCCCGGTGCCGACGAAAACGAATACGACCGATGCTGGCCGCTGCCGGGCACGTCGATATTGACGTACTGACCCGGCAGAAATACCGGCGCATTGGTATCGACGTCCAGTTCCAGCACAACCGCTGCGTCGTTATGCAATTCGATCTTCGCGACCGTCGCGGCGCACTTGCTCTGCCCCGTCTTGCACACCGCCGACGACGCCGGCACCGCAATCACGCAATCGCTTTGCGGCACCATCTGGCACGTGAGCACGAGGCCGCTGTCTTTTTCATCGTCGCTCAACGCGTCTTCGATATAGTCGTCGCCAAGATCATAGCTGCCGCTTTCGGCCTTGCATTTGCAGGTGCCGCACACGCCGTCGGAGCAATCCATCGGCAGATTGATGCGGGCACGAAAAGCCGCGTCGAGAACTTTCTCGCCGGCCTTGCATTCGATGAAGCGCGTGACGCCGTCCTCGAAATTCAGCGCAATATTGAAACTGGACATGGGGACCTCCTCCAACTACCTGATAGTGATGCGTTCGACGTTAAATCTGATTTAAACGTGATAAACGTCGAGAACCTGCCGGATATAGTCGTTTTTCAGCACGATCTTTTTGTAGGCAATCAGCCACTGACCTTCGACCTGGCGCAACGTGACGAACATCGTGCCGTAAAAGAAATCGGTCGTACGATAGCGATGATTGAGCGTCTGGAAGTTGTAGCGCAGATCCACTTCGTTATTGCGCGTAGCCAGCACTTCCACGTTGGTGACGTTGTGACTCGTGCGCGGCTCGGGCGTGGACGCGCCGCTGCGCTCCGTCTTGATGCGGAACACACGGTCTTCCAGACCGCCGCGATCCGGGTAATACATCAGCGAGATCTGGCTTTCATGGTCGTCGGTGAGCTGATCGTCGTCGTCCCAGGCCGGCATCCAGTAGGTGACGTCTTCGGTGTAGCAGGTGAGCCACTCGTCCCACTGACGATCGTCGAGCAGGCGCGCCTCGCGATAGAGCACGGCGCACAGGGTTTGATAATCGGCGCTCATGCTACGTTCTCCTCACGTTCCTTCTTCAGCGCGTCTTGCATCACACGCACCCAGTACTCGTGCTGGCACACGAAAAGACCTTCGTCCTCGCTGCGCTCGCCCGAAATGAGCGGCTTGAGGCCCATCTTCTTCGCGTTCTCGTCGGGGCCGTCAACCCACAGCGGCGCGCCGCGCGAGAGGTCGTTCCACATCGCCGTGATGCCCGCATAGCCGTTCTGGCAGGCGCGAAATTCTTCCAGATCGTCAGCGGTGCCCATGCCCGAGACGTTGAAGAAGTCTTCGTACTGGCGGATACGCGTGGCGCGATCCGTTGCGCTCTCACCCTTCGGCGCGAAGCAGAAAATCGACACTTCGGTCCTGTCGACGCTGATCGGACGCACCACGCGGATCTGCGTGCTGAACTGGTCCATCAGGAACACGTTCGGATAGAGGCACAGATTGCGCGTCTGGTTGACGATGAAATCGGCCGCCACCTCGCCCACGCGCGCCTTGATTTCGTCACGCTGCTGGTAGACCGGACGTACTTCGGGATTCATCGTTTCGGTCCACAGCAGAATGTGGCCGTGTTCGAAGCCGTAGACGCCCGCGACCGACTTGCTCCAGCTATTCGCATCGACGGCCTTGGTGCCCTCTTCCTTGCGGCGGCCCATCGTGGCGGCGTAATTCCAGTGCACGGTGCTGACGTGATAGCCGTCGCAACCGTTCTCCATCTGCATTTTCCAGTTGCCCTCGTACACATACGAGGAATTGCCGCGCAGCACTTCAAGTCCACCGGGCGCCTGATCGACGATCTGGTCGATAATCACGCGCGCTTCGCCGAGATAGTCTTCGAGCGGCATCGCGTCGGCATTGAGGCTGCCGAACAGGAAGCCGCGATAGTTCTGGAAGCGCGCAACCT
The DNA here is from genome assembly GCF_002917095.1 of Paraburkholderia eburnea. Classification (GTDB taxonomy): domain Bacteria; phylum Pseudomonadota; class Gammaproteobacteria; order Burkholderiales; family Burkholderiaceae; genus Paraburkholderia; species Paraburkholderia eburnea. The sequence continues at coordinate 1,438 of NZ_PQGA01000022.1, read as the reverse complement.
TCTTCAGGTCATGCGAACCGTGCGTGTTGAACTGCACCGGATATTCGGTGGTTTTTTCGTCCTTCACCTTGAGCAATTTGCCCGTGTTCGAGAAGGTCCAGCCATGGAACGGGCACGTGAAGCTGCCCTTGTTGCCGTGCTTGCGACGGCACAGCATCGCGCCCTTGTGTGCGCAGGCATTGATTACGGCGTTCAGCTCGCCGGTCTTGTCCCGCGTGATGACGACAGGCTGGCGGCCAATCCACGTCGTGTAGTAATCGTTGTTGTTCGGGATCTGACTTTCGTGCGCCAGATATACCCAGTTGCTCTCGAAGATGTGCTTCATCTCCAGTTCGAACAACTCGGCGTTGGTGAAGATATCGCGACGGCAACGGAAAATACCGGCTTGCCTGTCGTCCTGCACGGCGGTGGCCAGCAGATGATCGAGTTGGTTGGCGTGATCGTTGATGGCGGACATGTTTCCTCTCCCTGTGCATACACCGATCCCTGCACGGGACGCATGCATCGGTGGCGAACGGTTCTCGCGGGGGAATCGGGGGTGGCGGCAGCGCGGAGCGGCTGCCGCCGTGCGGGACGCTTAAGCCGTGGCGGTAGCCTCGGCCGCTGCGCGCGGACGCTGGACGATCTGGTTGTCCTTGCCTTGCAGCAGGGGCGTCAGCGTGAAGTCGAATTCAATGTGCTTGTACGCGTCGTTCTTGAGGCCGAGCGCCGCGCCGCCGGTTTTCTCGACGACGGGCGGGATCAGTTCCTCGCGCGTGGCATAGGCAAAATCATCCCAGATCAGCGGATCGCCTTCGATATTGAACTGCGTCGTGAGCTTGCGATGATCGCCGCTCGTGACGAAGAAGTGTACATGCGCCGGGCGATTGCCGTGACGGCCCAGACCGTTGAGCAGTTGCTGCGTCGCGCCGTGCGGCGGGCAGCCGTAGCCCACGGGCATGAGCGTGCGGAATTCGTAGGTGCCGTCAGCACCCGTCTTGACCGCGCCGCGCAGGTTGAAATCGGTTTGCGCGCCGGTCGGGTCGAAGTGCGAATAAAAGCCTTTCGAATTGGCGTGCCAGCATTCGACGATGGCATTCGCGACCGGCTTGCCGTCCGTGCCCTTGACCGTGCCGCGAATCACAAGCGGACCCGCGCCTGCGTCTTCATCGAGGTCGATCTTCGAGAGGCTTTCGCGCACAGGCGCGCCCGCCACGTACAACGGGCCTTCGATGGTACGCGGCGTGCCGCCGTCCAGACCCACTGCCTTGTCTTCCGCATCCATGCGGATATCGAGGTATTTTTCCAGACCGAGGCCCGCCGCGAGCAGCGCCGCTTCGCCATCCTGGCCCAGCTTGTTCAGATAATTGACGCCGGCCCAGATTTCATCGGGCGTGATGTCGAGATCGTCGATCGCCTTGAACAGATCGCCCAGCAGGCGATAAACGATCTGCTGGAA
>NZ_PQGA01000021.1 GCF_002917095.1 Paraburkholderia eburnea | reverse complement strand
TGAGCTGTAACCCGTTAGAGACAAACCTTTTAACCCGCAAAACACGACATTTCTATTTAGCTGCGAACGCGACATCTTGAAATGGCTACGACATTGCATGTTAGTCCAAAGTTCAGATGTCGTGTTTCCGCTAAATAGAAATGTCGTGTTCCGTGTAGGTTGAGCGCCGGACATCCACCTGGAGAGCGCCGCCGATAAACGCGACCAGGGTGATCACCACGACGGACTCGCGCGCAAAAGCATAGGAGTATGCGGCGACGATTGCGCCAGGACAAACCACGCATGCATGGACCTATTGCAGGTTTCCTTCTTTGACCGCGCTTCGGCGGCCTGCTGATAATCGGCCGATTACCCGGTCGGTTTTCTTCGCAACGATTCATCGCAACAATCGACCGCATCCCGACAGCACTCAGGCAAAAAGAGAAGCCACCATGCGACATCGGCTAGTGTTTCAAACCCTGCTTTCCGCCCTTGCCTTCCTCGCACTGCAATCGCAGGCGGTTCAAGCGGCCGACAATACCGCGCACATATTGCGCGTGGGCTTCGTACCCGGCCCTTATGCCGACGAATTCCGCGAAGGCGTCGAGCCGCAACTCAAACGCAAAGGCTATACCGTGCAGTACGTGAACTTCAGCACGGGGCTCGAAGCAAATCAGGCCGTGTGGCACGGCGAAATCGCGGCCGATGTGATGCAGCACAGTGTCTATCTGAACGCATACAACAACCGCAACGGCACCGATCTCGTCGGCGTCGTGCAAGTGCCCACGCCGCCCATGGGACTCTATTCGACCCGCCATCATTCACTCGTCGAGGTCAAGCCGGGCGCAACGGTCGCGGTGCCGAACGACCCCGTCAACCTGGAGCGTGCGCTCAAGATCCTGCAGGCGGTGGGCTGGATCCGTATTCGCGAGAATCCCAATCCCGTCGATGTCTCCGAGCATGACGTGGTCGCCAATCCGGCAGGTATCCGCATCGTGCCGCTGGATACCGCACAGGCCCCACGCGCGCTCCAGGACGTGGATTTCGCAGCCATTCAGGGCAATTTCGCGATTTCGAGCGGTCACCGCCTCACCGAGGCACTGGCGCTCGAAAACATGCAGTCGCCCTATGTAAATCAGGTGGTGGTCAAATCGGCGAACCGCAATTCGCAGGCGACCGCCGATATCGTGGCGGCCTATCGCGCAGATGAATTCCGCACGGCGATTCTGCGCAACGCGACGTACAAGGGTTATCGCCTGCCCGATTATTTTCCGCACTGATGTGCGCTGCAACGCCACGGCGCGAATACCGGGTGCGCTTTCCAGCGCTCACGGATTTCATCCATTAAAAGATCGGTTCCTTCGCGCCTGCGGGTTGTCTAGTCTCTGTGATGGCTACGCCAGAGATTCATCAGGCGATCCGGTAACGAATAACTGAACCAAGGATATCGTATGGCTCTCATCAACACCCAGGTCAAGCCGTTCCAGGCAACGGCCTATCACGCCGGCAAATTCGTGCCGGTCAGCGAAGAAAACTTCAAGGGCAAATGGTCGGTGGTGGTCTTCTATCCGGCCGACTTCACCTTCGTGTGCCCGACCGAACTGGGCGACCTGGCCGAGCACTACGCCAAATTCCAGAAACTCGGCGTCGAAATCTATGGCGTTTCCACAGATACGCATTTCACCCATAAGGCCTGGCACGATACGTCGGAGACGATCGCCCAGGTGCAATACCCGCTCGTCGGCGATCCCACCGCCACGCTCGCGCGCAACTTCGATGTCCTGATCGATGACGAAGGCCTCGCGTTGCGCGGCACGTTCCTGATCGACCCGGAAGGCAAGATCAAGCTCTACGAGATCCACGACAATGGCATTGGCCGCGACGCGAACGAACTGATCCGCAAAGTGCAGGCTGCACAATATGTCGCCTCGCATCCGGGCGAGGTCTGCCCCGCCAAATGGACGCCAGGCGCACAAACCCTCACACCTTCACTCGATCTGGTCGGCAAGATCTGAAGTCGAACGCGCGCGCCGCGTGCGTTGCGTCCCGCGTAAAAGCCTGCTTAGCGAAGCATCTGCCGAACGCCCAGCGCAATGATGAGGCCGCCGCACAGGCGGTCGATCCAGGCTTTTGCGCGGCGATACGCCAGCGCGATCGAGGGATGCGACAGCACGACGGCGACGGCGCCATACCACGCCGTCGCCGTCACGCCGACCGTGGCAAGCATGGCGAAGAACGTCGGCACACCAACGTGAGCAGGCGCCGCCGAGGAAAACACCGCCGCGTAAAACGCAATGGATTTCGGATTCGCAATGTTGGTTGCCACGCCTTGCAGGAAAGCACTTCGTTGCAGGGGCGGCCGGGCAACGGTGCGAGAGGCCGGTGCGCCTGCGCGCGCCGATACGATCAGACGCAGACCAAACACGATCAAATAGGCCGCACCGGCCAGCTTCACGCCGAACGCGAGCCACGGAAACACAGCAAACACCGCGCTCATGCCGAGAATCGCGCAAGTGGCCCAGAACAGGTTGACCGCAACGATACCCGCAACAAGTGCGAGCGCTCCGGCGCGCGTATCCGACACCGCCTTGTGCACGACGGCGACGAAGTTAGGGCCGGGTATGACGACGCCAGCCGCATAGACCGCAAATACCGTCGCAACAGCCGATGAATCGATCATTTATCCCCCATTTAAATCAATATGGCCATTCGGGCGCGAGGATTATCTCATTTCCAGTGTTTACGCATGATTGGCGCCACATTGACTCAACACCTGATAACCATATGACGTTTCGTTCTTTTCCAAATCGCCGCGCGAGCGCTAGCGTGAATCATTATGAGTGAACTTTCCAATTCTTCTGCGCCGACTGCATGGATTGCCGGCGTCGGCGCGAGCGCCGGACTGGGTGCCGCTCTTGCGCGTCGTTTTGCGCACGAAGGCTACACGGTCATTCTCACCGGACGCACGACGTCGCGTGTCGATACCATCGCCGCTGAAATACGCGCGCAAGGCGGCCATGCCGTGACGGCGGCCGCTGATGTGACGAACGAGGCACAGATCGCGCAGATCGCCGCGCAGGTCCGCGAGCAAGGCACGTTGCGCAGCGCGATCTTCAACGCGGGCAATGCCGTGCGCGCCCCCACGCTCGAACTGGAAACCGCCCAATTCGAACAGGCCTGGCGCACCAATGTGCTCGGCGGCTTCGTTTTCGCGCGGGCGGCCTTGCCGCTGCTGCTCGATGCGCCCGACGCCACGACCGCCCCAACGGGCGCCGGCAGCCTGATCTTCACGGGTGCAACGGCCTCGTTGCGCGGGCGGCCGCCCTTTGCCGCGTTCGCATCGGCAAAAGCCGGTTTGCGCTCGCTTTCGCAAAGCCTCGCACGCGAGTTCTCGCCGCGCGGCGTGCACGTCGCACACGTCGTCATCGATGGCGGCATCGACGGAGAGCGGCTGCGCAGCGCGGCACCGCAACGCGTGAGCGACGCGGGCCCGGACGGCCTGCTGCACATTGACGCCATCGCCGAAAGCTACTGGCAGTTGCATCGGCAGAATCGCAGCGCATGGACCCAGGAAATCGACCTGCGCCCTTGGCGCGAACCGTTTTGATCGGAGCCTTCATGAGCACTGTGCTTTCGGAATCGCCTTCTGTTTCGCATGTTTCGCATGTTTCGCCCATTTCAGCCATTCCGGCCGTTCATGCGGTCGAGGCCGAACTCAACTATCTCGCGCCTGGCACACCGAGGCCCGTGAACTACACGTTCGAGCCGCCCGAAGGGACGCCGTGGCAAACGGGCGTGCTCGAAGCACGCCGCGTGACCATTCAGGACGCGCGTCCGCTGGCGCAAAGCGGCGAACTCAGGCTCGACCGGCAGGGCTTTCAACTCATCGCGCACCGCAGCGCGCTGAACGACTTCAGCGACGACGAGCGGATTCGCAACATCTACTACCCCGAGGCCGAAGCCTTGCTGCGCGCCACCACGGGCGCCGCCAAAGCCGTCATCTTCGATCACACGCTGCGCGACAGCGCGCAAGGCTCGCGCGCCAATGCGGCGCTGCGCGAGCCGGTGCGGCGCGTGCACAACGATCAGACCTTTGTTTCCGGGCCGCGACGCGTGCGCGATCATCTGAACGCCGAGGAAGCGCGCCAACGCCTCTCGCGACGTTTCGCCATCGTCAACCTGTGGCGGCCCTTGAGCGAGGTCGAGCAACTGCCGCTGGCGCTCTGCGATGCGCGCTCGATCGTGCCGGAGGATCTCGTTGCCTCCGACCTCGTCTATCGCGACAAGGTTGGTGAGACCTACTCGTTTCTCGCGAATCCGCAGCATCGATGGTTCTACTTTCCACGCCTGCGCCCCGACGAAGCGCTGCTGCTGAAAATCTACGATTCGCTGGAAGACGGCACGGCGCGGCTCACCGCGCACACGGCCTTCGACGACCCCGAAACGCCAGACCACGCGGCGCCCAGACGCAGCATTGAACTGCGGGCGCTCGTTTTTTGGGAGTGAGGCGAAATTGAGCCGCCCTGCGTCTCAGTGAGTTCTCCTTACATCACCACGGTCAGTCGTGCGTAGTAATACGCGCCATTGATGCCGTACGGCGAGAGGTGCGGGTACAGATCGTAGTTCGGCCGCGCATTCGGATTGGTCTGGTTCGGATACTTGTTGAAGAGATTGTTCGCGCCGATGGCGATCGTCGTGTGCCGTGTGATGCGATAGGCCACGTCCAGGTCCGTAATAAAGGCCGGATTAATGTTGTCGGCGTAGAAGCCGCTATAGTCGGTCGCCCATTGCGTCTGCGACGACTTTCCGTAATACGTCTCGCGCAGCGTCACATGCCAGGGGCCATAGGTATAGGCGCCCGTTCCCGAAATCACGATACGCGGCGTCGCCGTGGTGAGATTCGAGACCTGGATCGAATCGAGCACCGCCACGCCAGCGGCCGCAAGCGATGCCGGCGTATTGACCGAGCGGATCGTAGTGCGGTTGTAAGTGGCGTTCAGATTCCAGTCGATCCGGCCAAAGCGGCCGAAGTCCGAGCGATAGTCCAGCGCGGCATCGATGCCTCGCGTGCGCGTATTGGCGCCATTGGTGAAGAACTGCGCGTAGGTATTGTCGATGGCGTCTGCGGGCACCACCGTGCCGTTGGCCGCGATGGCCGCCGCGGCCAACGAGCCGGAAATCTGCCCCGAATCGACGATGCGGTTGTTCACGTCGATCTGATAGGCGTCCACACTCAGATGCAGCCCTGTGAGCGGCTGCGCAACGAAACCGATACTGAACTGCTTCGAGGTCTCGTTCTTGAGCGCAGGCGCGCCGAGTATGCGTGCGCCCGCCGAATCGAGCGGGATCTGTATCGTCGCGCCGCCGGTGGTGACGTTCGTTGCCGAGTAGTATTCCTGCACCAGTGTCGGCGCGTGGGTGCCCGTGCCGGCGGAACCGCGCAGCCCCAGCGCGGGGCTGAAGTCATAGCGGGTCGACACCGTGCCGTCCACGGACGCCCCCAGGCGCTGATAATCCTCCCCGCGCACGGCGGCATCAATCTGCCATTTGGGCAGAATATGCGTGGACACGTCCGCGTAAGCAGCAATGCTGTTGCGCTGGGCACTGGCCGCATCGGTGGGCCGGTAGCCCGGAAACGCCACTGCCCCACTGTCGTAATACGAAGCGGCATCGCCCGCATCGAGCGCGAAGGTTTCGTAGCGATGCTCAAGACCCACCGCGACGTTGACGGGCGAGGCCCAGTGCGGGACCGCAAAACTGTGCTTCAAATCGAGGTTCGTCGTGAGTTCGGACGAGGTATAGCTGCCCACCTTGAACTGGGTCGGCGTCGATCCCGTATCGGTCAGCAGGCTGTAGTTGGCCGTATTGACGTTCCACAGGTTGATCTCGTCACGGCCATAGGTCGTGCTCAGATCCCAGTCCCAATGCGAATCCGTCGTGCCCTTCACGCCGACCGTGAAGCTGTAATCGGTCTCGTGGCTGCGCTCGATTGGCGAAAAGCCATTCGGGTAGATGGACTCGAGCCCCGGCAGGCTGCTTGCGATGTACGAGGGTGAACGGTAGTCCTCGTAGGCGTGCACATCGCGGTCGGACACCGTGCCGAAGCTGTAGAGGGTGATATTCGCGTTGAGGGGCTTTTCGAAGTTATAGCCGAACGTGCCCAGATTGGTCTGCGGATCGCCCTGCACGCGCGCGGGTTCGGGACCGCCGCTGTCACTGCTGCGATCGGACGAACTATGGTGGCGCAGCGTCGCGCTCAGGGTGAGCGAACCGTCGTCGCCGATCGCCATGCCATGCGCGAGATCGATCTGCCCGGTCGCGCCACCGCCATTCAGATACCCGCCGCCGGAAGCGGTGATCGTCGTGCCTTCGCTCTGCTTCTTGAGGACGATATTGATCACGCCTGCAATCGCATCGGAGCCGTACTGTGCGGCAGCATCGCCCAGCAGCACTTCCACGTGATCGATCGCGGCAATCGGAATGAGATCGAGGTCAACGGCGTTGGCGCCTTGCGCGGGATCTTCGTCGGCATACAGGGATGCCGACAGATGGCGCCGCTTGCCGTTGACGAGCACGAGCGTCTCGGCCGGGCCGAGTCCGCGCAACTGGAAGGTCCGGGCCAGTGCGCCAGCGTCATAGCCGACGGCAGGCGTGGTCAGTGACGGCACGACGGTTTTCAGCGCGTCGAGCAGGGTCCCCTGCCCCGTGGCGACGAGTTGCTGCGCAGTCACCACCTGCACCGGCGTGCTGCTGTCGCGCTGGCGTTGGCTGCTCGCGCGGCTGCCCGTGACCACGACCGGGTTGAGCGACACGCTGGCTCCGTTATCCGTTGATGGAGCTGACTGCGCAAGCGCGGAGGCAATCGAACCGAGGCCCAGCAGCGAACCGATCCCGATGGTCAGCGTACCCCGTGAATTGTTCTTCTTCATTATCGAATACGGAGGAATATGTTTATTTATTCGGACTGCAAATAATTATCCATCAAAATCTGACCGGCCGAACCCGGCAAACTCGATGCAATAAAATCCGCGAGCGAAATATCAGGTAACGGATGCTACCGGCTTCGGCGCCACTCGCTAATACCTTATTCTGATATCGAAATGCGTATTTTTTCTTGACGGCGCAAGCCCGTCAGCTAGTCGGGCCAGAGGGATTCGCTTATCCTCTTGTTCCTCGCTTATGCCTTCTCCTTTCTCCCGATATCGCACCCACTCATGCCATCGCGCTCGACCCACGGCCATTCCATTGCACTCGAAGCGCGTCACGCCGCACGCTTTCGCGCGCGCGTGGCGCTGACCTGGCTGATCCTGCTGGGTGCGCTGGGCATGGGTTTATCGAGGCTCGGCCTGCAGTTTTCATTGGTCGAATCGAAGCTGCCCTTTCTGCTCGGCTTGCATCTTTCGCCGGATGGCTTCCTCGCAGGCGCGCCGCTCACGCTGCTGATCACGCTGGTTTCAATCGCCGGCAGCACGGCGATTGCCTTGCTGGTCGCCTGGGGCCGCCTGTCGTCGAATCCTTTCGCGTTCGGCCTCGCGACTTTCTACGGCTCTTGCCTGCGCGGCACACCGCTGATGCTGCAGGTGCTTGTCATCTATCTGGCGTTGCCGCAGGTCGGTGTCGTCATGGGTCCGATTACTTCCGGCGTGCTCGCGCTCTCGCTGAACTACGGCGCCTATCTGGCCGAAACGATCCGCAGCGGCGTGCTTTCCGTGCCGCACGGCCAGGTCGAAGCCGCGTTCGCCTTCGGGATGTCGCGTCGTCAGATCACCTGGCGCATCGTGGCGCCGCAGGCGCTACGCATCATCGTGCCGCCCGCCGGGAGCCAGTTCATTTCCATGCTCAAGGATTCTTCGCTGGTATCGCTGATGGGCGTGTGGGAATTGAATTTCCTCGCCCAGTCGTATGGCCGCAGCACCTATCACTACATGGAAATGCTGCTCGCGGCGGCCGCCATCTACTGGGTCATGTCCGTCGTCTGCGAACTCCTGCAGGCACGCCTCGAACAACGCTACGGGCGAGGCTTCGCGCCGCGCCCTTCGACCTGAGCCAGACCACCATGAAACGCCTGTTCCGAGTCCTTCCCGCCGCCTTGTGCCTGACGGCGGCCATCACCGCCGCGCACGCAGGCACAACGCTCCAGCGCGTCGAACAGTCTCATAGGCTGCGGGTGATCGTCGTGGACAACGATCCGCCATTCGGCTTTATCGACGACTCGAACCAGCTCGCCGGCTTCGACGTGGACGTGGCGAAAGCGGTTGCGCAGCGCCTCGGCGCGAAGCTGGTGCTCGACTCGCCATCGTGGGAAAACATCGTGGGAGGCCACTGGAACGGCCGCTGGGACGTCTGCATCTGCTCGATGACGCCAAACGCGGAACGCGCAAAATCGCTGGATTTCGCGGCGCCCTATTACAGTTCGCCCGCAGTGCTCGTCGTCAACCGGGCCGACACGCGCATTCATTCCGCCGCCGATCTCACCGGCCGCAAAGTCGGCGTGGGGTTCGGTTCGAGCTATGAGAGCTATCTGCAGAAGACCTTGTCGATACCGGGCGAAAAGCCCATTGCCTTTCCGTTCGGGGCGGTGCAGATCGTCCCGGACGATGAATCGGTGGCCTTCCAGAATCTGGCGCTCGGACCCGGCGTGCGGCTCGACGCCGTCATCACCGACGAAACCACCGCCAACCTGCGCATCAAGCGCACACCGGTGTTTCGCATTGTGAGCCGGCTCTACGCGGAGCCGAACTGGATCGCGGTCGATAAAGGCGATCCCGAATGGAACGCACGGCTGGCCGCGGCGATCCAGGCGCTGCGGGCCGACGGCACCTTGTCGCGGCTCTCCCTGCAGTGGATGCAGGAAGATACGACCCGCTGAAGCCTCAGCCCGGCAGGCGGAAGGCGTTGACTTCGGCGTGCAGCTTTCTGGCCTGATCGTCGAGCGATTGCGCCGCGGCGGTGGCCTGCTCGACTAACGCCGCGTTCTGCTGGGTCACTTCGTCCATCTGGGTGACGGCCGTGCCCACCTGATCGATGCCCTTGCTCTGCTCGTCCGAAGCGGCGGCAATCTCGCCCATGATGTCGGTCACGCGCTGAACGCTGCTGACGACTTCGTTCATCGTCTGGCCGGCCTCGCCCACCAGCGCGGAGCCTTTGTCGATGCGCGCCATGGAGTCTTCGATCAGCGTCTTGATTTCCTTGGCCGCCGCCGCCGAGCGCTGCGCGAGCGCGCGCACTTCGCCCGCCACCACCGCGAAGCCGCGTCCCTGGTCGCCGGCACGGGCCGCTTCGACGGCCGCGTTCAGCGCCAGGATATTGGTCTGGAAAGCAATGCCGTCGATCACTCCGATGATGTCGGCGATCTTCGCCGAGCTTTCGTTGATCTCGCCCATGGTGGCGACCACTTCGGCCACCACACCGCCGCCGCGCGTCGCCACGCCCGTCGATGCCTGGGCGAGCGCATTGGCCTGCCGCGCGTTGTCGGCGTTCTGCCGCACGGTGCCGGTCAGTTGCTCCATGCTCGCCGCCGTCTCCTGCAGCGAGGCGGCCTGCTCTTCGGTACGGCTCGACAGATCGATGTTGCCTGCCGCGATCTGCTTCGAGGCCGTGCTCACGGTTTCCGCCGAATCGCGCACCGTCGTCATGACCTCGGCAATGCGGGCCATCAACTGGTTGAACGCGCGCGCGGTGCGGCCGATTTCGTCGGCGTTCGTGCTGGGCGCGCGCAGCGTGAGATCGAGCGAGGCGCTTGTGCGCTCCAGCGTGTCCTCGATGCCGGCGAGCGAGCGGCCGATCGAGCGCGAGAGCACCGCGATCCATCCGACGACGATCACCATCGCCAGCGCGAGAGCGGCGATCACCGTGGTGTTGGCGATGGCGCTGGTGTGGTTGGCGCGCGCGAGCGCTTCGTCGCCACGCCGGTGGGCATCGGCGATGATGGCTTCGATCGTCGCGCGCAGCGGTTCGAACCCGGCGTGATAGAGCTCGATCACGCGCGCATTGGCCGTTTTCGGGTCCTGAGCCGCGAGGTCCATCAACTGGCGTGACTTGCCGTCGTAGTCGCTCCAATGCGCCTGCAGATCCTTGAGCCGCTCCTGCTGCTCGGCGGAATGGAACATCGGCGCGATCTTGCCGGTCCAGTCACCGATATTGCGCTCGGCATCGGCAAAGATCCGGCGCGTGTCGTCGGTGGAGGGATCGAGCTGGACGGTCGAAAATGCGCTGGCCTTGATTTCCAGGAGCCCCTGAATCTGCGCCTCGCGGCGGTGCGAATCGTCCTGCGCGTCGCTGACCGCGCTGAAGCCCAGCGCGGTCACGGTAATGCCGGCGCCGATCGAGATCAGCGTGGCAAGCATCAGCAGGCGTAATTTGAATTTGATCGTCATGGTATGTGCGCGAATCGCCAATCTTACGAAATGCTTAACAATAGGCCGAAGTGGCGACTCCTCCATAACGGCATATGCGTAACAGATCTTGAGACAGAATGATTCGCGACGATCGGACACCCTGGCTGACTTGCGAGGTAATCGCTGGTCGCCTCAATTCGAGGATGCCCAGCGCCGGTTGTGCATCGTGCCGCAAGTGCACCAGCAAGGCGTGACCGGGAAAATGAAAACAGCTGCGTCGTGCCCGCGCGCACGTTAATGGTGCATCGACTTTTTGCCGCCGACCATCAACACGATGTTGATGGCCTCACCCGGCGGAATATACGTGGACGCCGCCCATACATCCGGAAGGCCGGTCCAGCTTGTTTCTCGATGTCGCCGCTCAGGGCGAAGGTGCCGATCTCGGACGGCAGACGGTATTCGCCGCCCGCGTTGATCGTCGTATGCGGCGAGCGGGCAAACGAATTGCCCCCGGCCGTCGGCACATAATCGAATTTCGTATAGCGCGTGGACGGGCTGCATTCCAGTTCACGCTAACGCCCGAATTCCGTGCCGCTCACGGCCTCAAGCAGGTAGTCAACGAACGAGGCTATGCGCGCCGAAATCGCAGTGTTGCGATAGTAAACCGCGTTGATTGGCTGCCGGACGTCGTGGGTCTGACGCGAGAAAAGCGGCACCAGCGTCCCGTCGCGACGATCGCGCGCCGTCATGAAATCGGACAGGCACACAATGCCTGCTCCCGCCAACGCAAGCTGCCGAAGCGTTTCGCCGCTCGACGACCAGAGTGCCGGGGCGATCCGGTACAGCTCATTGTCGGGTCCCATAACGGGCCAGACATTGAGCGCCTCCGGCTGATTGAACCCCAGCAACGTATGCTTCGCCAGATCTTCGGTGCGCTTCGGGTGGCCATGAGCTTCCAGATACGCGGGACTCGCCAGAATGCGCAGGCGACTGCGGCCCACGGCCTTGCTGTGCAGCGTCGAGTCCTTCAGCGTGCCGATGCGGATGGCCACATCGGTGCGCCGCTCCAATAGATCGATGATCCCTTCGTTGCTGTTCAGCTCCAGCTCGACCTGTGGATAGCGCTCGCGGTAGCCCTGCACGACCGGCACGATCACATGAAGCATGAAGGGTGTGGCCGCATCCACCCGCAACCGTCCGGAAGGCCGTTCGCGGCGCGCGGCCATCTGCTCTTCCGCCCCTTCGACCGAGGCGATGATCGCCCTCGCATCGATCAGGAACGCACGGCCCTCCTCGGTCAGCTCCAGACGGCGCGTCGTGCGGCGCAGCAGCGTGGTCTTGAGCTTGTCCTCCAGCCTTCCGAGCGTGCGGCTCGTGGCCGAAATGGTGAGGCCGAGCTGCTCCGCGGCAGCGGTAATGGAGCCGGAATCGACAACGCTCACGAACGCCTGCAGTTCATCGAGGGTGACTTTCATTTTTTACTTAAAATCAAAAAATTTTGGTTTATACACGGGTTTTTAGTCAAAACTAAAGAGCGCACACTCCGTTCCGTCTTCAACGAAGCTCAGGACAGGATACGATGCCTCTCGCCCTTCTCGCGCTCACCATCAGCGCTTTTGCCATCGGCACGACCGAGTTCGTGATTGTCGGCCTGATGCCGACGATCTCGTCCGATCTCGGCATCGGCCTGCCGTCTGCTGGCCTCCTCGTCAGCATCTACGCGCTCAGCGTTGCCATTGGCGCGCCCTTGCTCACCGCGCTCACCGGCCGCGTTCCGCGCAAGCTGCTGCTCGTGGGACTCATGGCGCTTTTCACGATCGGCAATCTCGTCGCCTGGCGCGCCCCCAATTTCGAGTCGCTGATCGTGGCCCGCATTCTGACCGGCCTCGCGCACGGCGTCTTCTTCTCCGTCGGCTCGATCATCGCAACGACACTCGTTCCCAGGGACAGGGCCGCAAGCGCGATCGCGACCATGTTCAGCGGCATGACGGTCGCGTTCGTCGCAGGTATCCCGCTAGGTACGTTCATTGGTCAGCACTTCGGCTGGCGAGCCACGTTCCTCGTCGTCGCCGCGTTCGGCCTCATTGCATTTCTCGGCGCGCTGGCCTTCGTGCCCCGCCACCTCGCGCATACGCGTCCGGCGCCGCTGCTTCAGCAATTTCGCGTGCTCGCCCAGCCGCGTCTCGCGCTGGTCTATGCGATGACCGCCGTAGGTTATGGCGGATCGCTGATTGCCTTCACATTCATGGCGCCGCTGCTCGAACAGATCACCGGATTCTCGCCTTCGACGGTCAGCATGGTGCTCGTCGCCTATGGCCTGTCCGTGGCGGTCGGCAACGTATGGGGCGGCAAGCTCGCCGACCGCATCGGCCCGGTGCGGGCTCTCAAGCGCATTTTTCTCCTGCTCGCCCTCGTGCTGCTCGCCCTCACGTTCACGGTGCACAGCCCCTGGCTTGCCGTGCCCACCATGCTTTGCTGGGGCGCCGTGGCGTTCGGCAACGTGCCGGGCCTGCAGGTGTACGTCGTCAAGCAGGCACGCCACTTCGCGCCGGAAGCCGCCGACGTTGCATCGGGCTTCAACATCGCCGCGTTCAATATCGGCGTCGCAGGCGGCTCGTCGCTGGGCGGGCTGATTGTGGCGCACATCGGCCTCGGGCATACGCCGTGGATCGCCGCTGTCGTGACACTCGGCGCATTCGCGCTCACCGCGCTCAGCGGCCGCTTCGACCAGCGCGACGGCCTGCCCGAGCGTACCGCCGAGCCCGTGGCAGTCACGCACTGAGCCCCTGCTTCGTTTTCGAAAATCGCCAGTGAAGTTCTCCTCCCATTTCCATCGACATACTGGAGCCATCCGCATGAACCCCATTCCCGCATTCGGCCTGGGAACCTTCCGCCTGCAAGGCCAGGTCGTCATCGACTCGGTGCGCAACGGCCTGGAAGCTGGCTACCGCGCAATCGACACCGCACAGATCTACGGCAACGAAGCCGAAGTGGGCGAAGCACTCGCCGCCTCGGGCGTCGCGCGCAAGGAGCTCTTCCTGACCACCAAGATCTGGGTCGATAACTATTCCCGCGAAAAACTGATTCCGAGCCTCAAGGACAGCCTCAAGAAACTGCGCACCGACGAAGTCGATCTCACCTTGATCCACTGGCCCGCGCCCAACAACGGCGTCTCGCTCGAAGAATTCATGAGCGCGCTCGCCGAGGCGAAGTCGCAAGGCCTCACGAAGCAGATCGGCGTCTCGAACTTCAACATCGAGCTCACGAAGCAGGCGATCGCCGTGGTCGGCAAGGAAAACATCGCAACCAATCAGATCGAACTGAGCCCGTATCTGCAGAACCGCAAGCTCGTTGCGTTCCTCGCGCAGGAAGGCATTCACGTCACGTCGTACATGACGCTCGCCTACGGCAAGGTACTCGGCGATCCGGTCATCCGCGCGATCGCCGAACGCCGCCACGCGACGCCGGCACAGGTGGCGCTCGCATGGGCGCTGCGTCTCGGCTACTCGGTCATTCCTTCGTCGACGAAGCGCGAAAACCTCGCGAGTAACCTGCTCGCCCAATCGCTGCAACTGGCCGACGAAGACATGACTGACATCGCGGCACTCGAACGCAATGGCCGCGAAGTCAGCCCCGAAGGTCTCGCCGCGCAGTGGGACTAGTCAACACAAACGCATTTCGAACGTTCACGGCGCATGCGCCGTGAACCTGAACAGGAAATACATCATGAAACATGATCCGCTTTTCCAGCCGCTGCAGCTAGGCGCACTGACGCTGCCCAACCGCATCGTGATGCCGCCGATGACGCGCTCGCGCGCGAGCCAGCCCGGCGACGAAGCCAATGACCTGATGGCTCAATACTACGCACAGCGCGCCGACGCCGGGCTCATCGTCAGCGAGGGCACGTACATCGCGCCGCTCGGCAAAGGCTATGCGTGGACGCCCGGCATTCATACCGCGCCCCAGGTCGAAGGATGGCGCAAGGTGACGGATGCGGTTCATGCCAGGGGCGGCCGAATCTTCGCGCAGCTCTGGCACGTTGGCCGGCTGAGCCACACGAGCCTGCTCGGCGGCCAGCAACCGGTGTCGTCCTCGGCGCTTCAGGCGCAAGGCGTGAACGTGTTCATCGCCGGTGAAAATGACGGCGTGCCGGGTTTCGTTCAGGCATCCGAACCACGTGCGCTCGGCATCGACGAGATTCGCGAAGTCGTGAGCCAGTACCGCGCGGCGGCGCGCAATGCGATCGAGGCGGGCTTCGACGGTGTCGAACTGCACGCGGCGAACGGCTATCTCGTCAATCAGTTCATCGACTCCAACGCGAACACGCGCACCGACGAATATGGCGGCTCGCTCGAAAACCGTCTGCGCTTTCTCGGCGAAGTGGCACGCGCGCTCATCGAAGGCACGGGTGACGCGCGACGCGTCGGCATCCGCCTCGCACCGCTCACGACGCTGAACGGCTGCGTGGACGCCGATCCGGAGACGACCTATCTTGCGGCGGCCAGACTGCTCGGCGAGATCGGCGTGGCCTACATTCACATCGCGGAAGCCGACTGGGACGACGCGCCTCACATGCCGCTCGAATTCAAGCGCAGGCTGCGTGCCGCCTATCCCGGCGTCCTGATCTATGCAGGCCGCTATACGGGCGAACGCGCACGCGACGCCATCGAGAACGGCTGGGCCGATCTCATCGCCTTCGGCCGCCCGTTCGTCGCCAACCCCGACCTCGTGCAACGTCTGCATGTGGACGCACCGCTTGCGCAGCACGAGCGCGAAACGCTGTTCGGCGGCGGCGCGAAAGGCCTGATCGACTACCCTCTGCTCGACGGCGCCGCGGCTGCGGCCTGAGCGGCACGCAGGGACACACTGCAACTCATGGGTCCGACGAAATCGGCCTCATGAGGCCAGATGACCTGACCTGAAACATTTGAAGGAGCACTCATGCGCATCACCATTCCCTCGCGGATCGGCTTCGGAACGGCCCCGCTCGGCAACATGTATCGCGACATCCCTGAGGAAGAAGCGATCGCCACGGTTCAGGCCGCCTGGGATAGCGGCATTCGATACTTCGACGGAGCCCCGCTCTACGGTGCGGGGCTTGCGGAACTGCGCCTCGGCCAGGCGCTCGCCGGCTATCCGCGGGGCGAGTACGTCCTCGGCACCAAAGTGGGCCGCCTCATTCTGGACGAGGCCGAATCCACCACGGCGCGCGATCTGGGCGAAAAGGGCGGCCTCTTCGAGCACGGCCTGCCCAACCGCATCGTCTATGACTACAGCGCGGACGGCACGCTGCGCTCGATCGAGGACAGCCTCAAGCGCCTGCGCACGAACTATCTGGACTATGTTTGGATTCATGATCCGGCCGTGGATTTCCACGGCGACGCGTGGCGCAACGTGTTCGATACGGCCATGACGGGCGCGGCCAGGGTGCTCACCCGTTTGCGCGAAGAAGGCGTAATCAAGGGATGGGGACTCGGCGTCAATCGCATCGAGCCATGCGAGCTGGCGCTCGATCGCGCCGACCCCGACGGCTTCCTGCTCGCCGGACGCTACACGCTGCTCGACCACGCAAACGCGCTGGAAAAGCTGATGCCGGCAGCGCAGCAGCGCGGGCTGGGGATTATCGTTGGTGGTCCTTATAATTCCGGCGTGCTCGCCGGCGGTTCGCACTACGAGTACCAGAAAGCGTCGCAAGCCATGCTCGACCGCGTGGCGCAAATCAAGGCGATCTGTGCGCGTTTCGGCGTGGATATCCGCGCGGCCGCGCTGGCGTTCCCGCTTGCGCATGGTGCGGTGGCGGGCGTCATTCCCGGTGCGAGCCGCCCGGCGCGCATTGGAGAGAATCGCGCGCTCGCCAATAGCCCTATTCCCGCCGAGCTGTGGGCGGAACTGAAATCGGCCGGCGTCATCAGCGCCAACGCGCCGACACCGGCAGAACGGAATCGAGAAGGCAATGAGTATGGCAAGCGTTAATATATCCGTCGATATGGCCGCGCCCGTCGAGTGGGTCTGGGCCAAACTCGGTGATTTCAACGGGCTGCCCGGCTGGCTCGAATTCATCCGTTCCTCGCGCCTGTCGAACGGCGGCCGGCTGCGGCATCTGGAAACGATCGACGGCAAACTCATCGTCGAGGAACGGCTTGAGCATAACGATGCGCACAGGATGTACCGATACTCGATCGTGGATGGACCCGATCCGGTGACAGGCTACACGGCCACGCTCTGCGCACGGCAACGCGATGCGGACAGTACGACCGTCACGTGGTCGAGCCGCTTCGAGCCGTTGGACGCGCAAAACGCGGCGGCGCTGGTCGGGCATTACGAGGTGCTGTATCGTGCTGGGCTCGATCGTCTCAAGGTGCTCGTCGAATCACAAGGCTCGGCGCGTTGACGCGCATGGCGGACTGGCTCGCCTACGCGCGGGCCAGAAAACCCGTTTCGGTCAAATAAGAAGCTTAAGCGCATCGAAAAGCACGGTGTCTTCCCGGCGAGAGGACCTGGCCCGTTGCCGGATAACCTCCACAAGGCACTCGATAAAGCAGCGCGCGGACGCACTCGACACGGCATTCCTGCGCTTGATGATGCCGACTGTTTTCGGCTGCAACGCTTCTTTTAACTCCAGCCTGACAAGCGGTGTACCAGGGCCACTTATGATAAGCGGGGCTGGACAAGGTCCAATCATGTCAGCGTGTCCGATCAGGTCAAACAGGAAAGACGCCGAATGAGCGCAATGCAGCCGCCTTGGCTCGATATCGAAACCATGCTGCCAGAACAAATCCTGCATTTGCGCAGGATAGGTTGAGACGGTGAAGTTCACCGCCCAGTTCATTGCAAGCAGTTCGCCGATGGAGCGCGCATCGACGGCGGGGTGATCCGGACGCGCCACAACGTACGTATTGAACGACACGAGCGGTTCATTCTCGAACTCCTGCTCGGGCATGGCAGGAATCAGTGGAACGACAGCGAAGTCCAGCGCGCCGTCACGCAGGCGCGGCAGCGCGACCGCCGAAAGTCCTTCGAACAGTTCGACCTGCACATCGGGCATTTTCGTGCGAAACCGTTCGAGCGTCGCCGGCACAAATGCCCGCATCACCCATGGCGTGACCGCTATGGAAAGCTGGCCAATGTGCTCGCCACGCATCTCGGCCATTTCTTCTTCGGCCCGCTGCAACTGTCCGATTACCTGACGTGCGTGAGAGAGCAGCTTTTGGCCCGCTTCGGTAAAAGTGACCCCGCTCGCGGCGCGCATGAGCAACGTCATACGCTGCGTATTTTCGAGCTCGCGCAGTGCCTTGCTCACTGCGGTCTGTGAAATGGCGATCAGGCGCGCGGCCGCTCGAATGCTCCCCGTATCGGCCACCGCGACTAGCGCCTCGAGGTGATGAAGTTTCATGGCTGCTCAATCGCGTCAAAAGGGGGAAGTTGGCGAAATATAAATGAAAGTATTGGTGAAAACCAATGGTTTTCAGGATAACACTTTTGAGTCTTCCCTCCAAAATTCCGGCTCCCTACCATCCTGCCGAATGACGCCCCTGCGGGCGCAAGCACAAGTCATGAGGAGATGCAGATGGAGTTCGACACGGTTCCTCGCGGGATGCGAGAAATCCAGGATGAAATGATCGCGATTCGACGCCGGATTCACGCGATGCCGGAACTGGGTTTCGAAGAAATTCAAACTGGCAATCTGGTGGCGTCGTGCCTTGAGAAATGGGGTTATCGCGTCCATCGAGGTCTGGGCCGCACCGGCGTAGTCGGAACCTTGAAAAATGGCGAAGGACCGTCTCTTGCGCTGCGCGCGGACATGGACGCGCTACCGATCCAGGAGGAATCGGCGCTCCCTTACGCCAGCGCCATCGCCGGGAAAATGCATGCCTGCGGACACGACGGGCACACAGCCATCCTTCTGGCTGCGGCACGCTATCTGGCGGAGCATCGTCAATTCAAAGGCACGCTGCACCTCGTATTTCAACCCGCCGAAGAAGGGTTGGGTGGCGCGAAGGCGATGCTCGACGATGGGTTATTCGAGCTCTTTCCGTGCGATGCAATATTCGCACTCCATAATATGCCGGGCTTGCCAGCGGGGAAATTTGGCTTCGTTTCCGGCCCCTGCCTCGCTTCGTCCGATACGGTTACGATCCGCGTCTACGGTCACGGCGGACATGGCGCAATGCCCCATGTGGCAGTGGATCCTGTCGTCGTCTGTGCGTCACTCGTGATGGCTCTGCAGAGCATTGTGTCGCGCAACGTCAACCCGCTCGACAGTGCAATCGTCACCGTCGGCGAAATCCGCTCCGGCGACGCGCCCAATGTCATTCCCGACATGGCGCAGATGCGGCTTTCAGTGCGCGCCTTCAATCCCGAGGTGCGATCGCTGCTCGAACGTCGCATTACCGATTTGACGGAATCACACGCGAAGAGCTTTGGCGCGCGCGCAGAAGTCGATTACCAGCGGCGCTATCCCGTGCTCGTCAACCACGAGGCACAGACAGCACTGGCGCGCGAGGTCGCGCTCAACTGGCTCGGCGAGGACGGCCTCGTCCCGAACATGCGTCCGGTCACGGCGAGCGAGGACTTTGCCTTCCTTCTGGAAAAGAAGCCAGGCTGCTATCTGTTCATTGGCAATGGTGACGGCGAAGGCGGGTGCATGGTGCACAACCCGCGATACGACTTCAACGACGCCTGCCTGCCCGTGGCCGCGACTTACTGGGTCAAACTGGTCGAGCGCTTTCTCGGCTGAGGCGCGCTGCTTCCATCCTCGCCCGTCATGTTGCGCCGCGTAGTCATCGCTTCCGTAGCAGGAATTGCCCGCACGTAATACATAACAACGTTCGAACCTGGAGATTCAATTGAAGAAGTATGCGCGCATCTGTCTGAGCGCCCTCGCGCTCATGGGCTCGTTGACCGCCTATGCACAATCTTCTGTCACGCTTTACGGCAGTATCGACAACGGCATTACCTACGTGAATAATCAGGGCGGCAAATCGGTACTGATGGAGCAAGGCGGCGTCAGCAAGGTAAACACACTCGGATTCTCGGGTGTCGAGGATCTCGGAGCAGGCCGCAGCGCGCTTTTCAAGCTCGAAAATGGCTATTCCTCGACCGCAGGCACGCTGGGGCAAGGGGGACTGCTGTTCGGCAAGCAGGCGTATGTAGGACTGCGCGATAGTAGCATCGGGGAAATCACACTCGGCCGACAATACGACTTTACCGTGCAGCTCGAACCCTATATGCCTTGTCTTGGCTGCGGCATATACGCGGTCCAGAATGCCGATCTCGACCGCATTGCCGGCGAGCGGCTTAATAATGCCGTGCGCTTTTATAGCGCGTCTTTCACCGGATTCTCGTTCGGGGGCATCTACTCGTTCGCGCAAAACAGCGGTAGTTTAAGCACCAACGAAGGTCGGGCGTACAGCGCGATAGCAAAGTTCGAGCATGGCGCCTTCTCGTCCATGGCTGTCGTCACCGATATCAACAATGCGCCAATTGCGGTCGGCAGTCTGGGCGTCACGCAATTCCTCGGTCAAAACGTGGTGCCGGGGCAATCCGGCATCATCGTCGACAACCAGCGCGTCGTCTCGGTTGGCGCGCTTTACCATCTCGGTAAATGGACACCATCGTTCACGTACTCCAACACGCGATTGTCGAACAATGGTCTCGCCGCCACTGATCAGGTCTTGCGAGTGGGCACGACCTTTATGCCGCTCCCCACACTTACACTAGCCGGCCAATTGGCATTCGACCGCTTCGAATCATCGCGGTGGGAACAGATCAACCTTGGCGCCGATTATTTCCTTTCCGCTCGCACGGACGTCTACGTTGACGCCGCGGCGCAACGCGCCAGTGGTCCGGGGACCGTCGCTTCAGTGTTCCTGATCGGGCAGTCGTCAACTACAAATCAGATGGTATTTCGCGTTGGCATGAAACATCTCTTCTGATCGCAGCTTGTCGCAGCCCCCTTCCCGCCGAGCAGGCATCACCGAAACGTCGCCTTCTTCTGTACGACTTTTAACCTTCACGACGGCGTTTCGGTCAATCAATATCATGCGGCAAAGTTTTCTTCGCTCACGCTGAATTAGCGTTACGCACACAGCGAACGGAATCAACCGTAAATCGCGTCGGCGGGCCGCCTCGTGGCGCCCCGCCCGATTGTGTTCAACTGGTCGCGGGCTCGTCGATCCGGCGCGGATGGCCGCCGGTCAGTGCGAGTGTCAGGATCGAAAGCGCGGCGAGTCCCACGCCGAAGAACAGGGCGTTGAAGAGACCGAAGCCATCGACGATCCTGCCGCCGAGGAACGAACCCAGTGCAATCGAGATCTGGAAGTTGGCGACGAAAAGCGCCATGCCGCCTTCCCGCACTTCGCGGGTTGCCTGGGCCATCCACATCTGCAGCGCGACGGGTAGCGCACCATACGCGGTTCCCCACGCAGCCAGCGCGACCAGCACCCACGGCCGGCTCGCGCCGAGGGCCGGAAGCATGGCGAGCGGCAAGGCGATAAACAGGATGCTTCCGATCAAGGTCGCCCTGACGTTCCGTTGCGCCGCTGAACCGCCGATGAAATTGCCCAGCAGACCGATGAACGTATAGCCGAGCAGCAGCAGCGAGATGACCTTGCCGCCAAAACCCGACACCGTGGCGAGGAACGGGGTGATATAGGTATAGGTCGCAAACTGCCCGCACAGCGCCAGCGTCATCGCGATCAGCCCGATGCGAGCCGGCCGGGTACCGAAGATGCCGAGCAGATCGCGAGCACCGACCCGATGGGTGACGTGCAGGGACGGCAACGCAACCCACTGGGCCAGCAGCGCCGCAACGGACAGCGCGAGCGCGGCGCCAAACGCGGCACGCCAGCCCGCCAACTCCCCGATCAGCGCCCCGGCCGGGCCGCCGATCAGCATACCGAGCGAGACGCCCGCGAAGATCAGCGACGTGGCCCGGCCGACCTGCTCTTCCGGCACCAACCGTGAGCCGAGGCCCACGCTGATCGCCCAGAATCCGCCGATCCCGAAGCCGAACAGCGCACGCGCCGCGATGAGAATCGTGAAATTCGGCGCCAGCATGGCTGTCAGATTCGCGATCACGAGCAGCAGGCCGAGGCCCAGCAGCACGCGTCGGCGGTCGAAACGCCCGACCGCTACAGTCAAAAGCGGCGCGGCGATGGCGGCCAGCAGTCCGGGTGCCGTGACCATAATGCCGGCGGTCCCTTCGCTGACGCCCAGTCCCTGGCTGATATAGCGCAGTAGCCCGACGGGCAGAAATTCAGTTGTACAGAACACAGTCGCGCTGAGTGCGACCGAAAGAACCGCGAGCCAGTTTCGCGTGCGCGGGGGCTGGATTGAGGGGGTTTGCGTCATGATGTATTCCGGAGCGTGAGCCGTGCTGGGTTGCGGAAAGGAGTATCGCGATCAATGCGCCTGAAGCATCGAGCCGCCGTCCAGATTGAACGTCGTGCCCGTTGTCTATCTGAGGTGGGAGACGGCTTCGTGCGACTGATGGAATCGAACGATAGTTGGCGCTTGCCCGGCCGAAAAAGACTTTGTAAGTTGGACGCCATACCTGGCAGGCATGGCTCCCCGTCAAGGCCCACGCGCGTGGAACGGGTCATTCGCGTTATTTTTTTGCTCTGCCAGAAGAGGACTGCCTGACTGCCTTGAGCCAGGCTAAAGCCGCGAACTGATCAGCCGGGCTGCCGGGATGGGTGTCCGAGTCTTCGAACAGGCCAAGATACCGTCGAATAGTTGGTTGAAAGCGCGTGCGGCGTCCGCTGCTGGAAGCAGGACTACACCGTTAAGCGAGGCGCCTGAAGCACCGCCCGCATATTCCCCACGTCAGGTGCGCTCAAGCTCCGTGCCAGTCGCGCCCACGCGCACACCCGGCCGTTCGAGACCGAGATGCGAACGCAAGGTGTTACCTTCGTATTCGGTTCGAAAGAGGCCGCGCCGCTGCAGGATCGGCACCACGCCGTTCACGAACGCCTCCAGCCCGTCAGGCAGCGCGTCGGGCATGAGGTTGAAGCCATCGGCTGCCTCGCCCTTGAACCAGTGCTCGATATCGTCGGCGATCTGCTCAGGCGTGCCAACAATCACCCGATGCCCGCCGCCGCCCGCGAGCGTGCGGATCAACTCGCGTACCGTGTGGCCGCCACGCCGCGCCTCGGCAAGCGTGGCATGAAAGAACGTATGGTTGCCATTGCCGCCGTTGGGCAGCGCAAGGTTCTCCGGCAGGCGCGCGTCGAGGTCGAGCCGATCTGGCGAAATCCCGAGGATGCCGGCCAGTCGCGCGAGGCTGTAGCGCCAGGGGATCTGATCGACGAGTTCGTCGCGGCGTCTCAGCGCCTGGGCCTCGGTCGCGCCGATGATGGTCGTGAGGCCGGCGAGCACCTGCACGCCTCGCAGGCGCCCGTAGGCCGCGGCGCGCGCATTGAGATCGCGCCGGTACGCCGCCGATTCCTCGAACGATTGCGACGCGGAAAAAACGGCCTCCGCATGGCGTGCCGCAAGATCGCGGCCGTCCCCCGAACCACCCGCCTGCACGAGCACAGGATGACCCTGCGGCGGACGCGGAAGATTCAGCGGTCCCTGCACCTTGAAAAAGCGCCCCTCGTGAGCGACAGGCCGGACCTTCGCCACGTCGATGAAGCGGCCGCTCGCCTTGTCGCCAATAAAGGCGTCGTCATCCCAGCTATCCCAGAGGGCCTTGACCAGCTCCGTGAACTCCGCCGCGCGAGCGTAGCGCTGCGCGTGATCGGGCACCGCGTCGTGGCCAAAATTGCGCGCGGACGGCAGATCGGCCGTCGTCACGACATTCCAGCCCGCGCGCCCGTGACTCACATGGTCGAGCGTGGCGAAGCGCCGCGCGATGTTGTACGGCTCGTTATAGCTCGTCGATGCCGTCCCGATCACGCCGATGTGCGTGGTCGCCGCGGCGATGCTGGCCAGCAGCACCGTGGGTTCGAGTGCCGTGATAGGGCGGAAGTCGATCTGGTCGATGATCGCTGCGTTGTCGGCGAGAAAGACGGCATCGAACTTCGCGCTTTCGGCCAGTCGCGCGACCCGAACATAGTGCTCGACGTCCACGAATGCGCGAGGATCGGCATCGTCAAGACGCCACGCCGACGGCACAAAACCCGAATGCAGGATATTGACGTTCAAATGCAGGCGGCGCGGCGCCTCGGTCGCCGGAGTTCGGCTCATCTCGCGGATACTCCCCGGATCAAGGACAGCGCGGCCAGGACAGGCCGCGCGCGGGTCTTCAGAATACGCGGCCTTCGGTGAGGTGCGTCGTCACGCCGTTCAGGTCATAGTCACCCACCACGCGCGCCTTGTGCAGCAGCGGGTTGTGACTGAAGATCGTGCGCAGGTTGCGCCAGTGCCGGTCGAAATTGTGCGCACGCGAGGTCGCGGACGCGCCGCCCGCCTCGAACAGGCGTTCGCCGGCCTCCAGCGCCAGCTTGCTCACCACGAGTTGCGTGCGCGCCGTCGCCAGCGCGCCTTCGAGCACGAGTGAGTCCGCGTCTGGCGCACCCGAGCGGATCGCTTGTGCCGATCGATCGAGCACGCGGGCGTTTTCGCGCACCAGTGCATCAATCGCATGACTATGCGCGGACAGCGTGCCGACGACCTGCTGAATGAACGCATCCTCGCGCGCCGAGGGCGCCGGGCTGTGCAGCACGGGGCGCCCATGTTCCAGCACATAGCGCCTCGCATCCGCCACCACGTTACGGACGATGCCTGCCGCCACCGCGACCAGATGGAGTTGGCGCAGCGCACCGCCGTGACGCCCCGCGAGCGTGCTCAGGCCGCGTTCCGTGATCTCGTCGGCGCGCACCAGCAGGTTCTCGAACACCAGACTGCCGCTCGCCGTCATGCGCTGCCCCATGCCGTCCCAGTCGTCGAGCACCGTAAGGCCCTCGCGGCCGACCGGCACGATCACCACCACAGGCTGGCCCTCGTCGTTCAGCACACCCACGCGCGCGTAGTCTGAGAAGGCCGTGCCGGTCGAATAGTATTTGCGGCCATCGAGCCGATAATGCTCGCCGTCGCGCCTGAGCGCCGTGGTGTACTCGCCCGGGCGCGACGTACCCCGTTCGGTCGAGGCGCCGCCAAAGATGGCGCCGTCGATCACGCGCTGGATCTGCAAATCGTTGAACGGCGTGCGAGCCGAGAGCAGCAGTGCTTCGGTCTGATCGAAGTGAATGCGCAGCGCGTGCGCGAGATTGCTGTCGGCCGCCGCGAGGGCCGTGATCACCTCGAATTCGTCCAGCAGCGAGCCGCCCAGTCCGCCCCACTCCACCGGCAACCTGAGGCGCCCCAGCCCCGAGCGCCGGAACGCTTCGAAGCCCTCGAAGGGCAATTCGCGGCGCCCTTCGCGCCCGGCGGCGTCTTTGCCAATCGTCTGCACGAGCGAGGGCAAATCGGCGAGCGCATCCTGCAACGTGGCATTGGCCGCGCGATCGCGCAGCGGGAGTTCAGCGGGAAGAGCGGACATCCAGTTTTCCTTTTTCCAGACCCGCGAATGACGTTGATTCCCGGGCAACCGCACGGCGTTTCGGCAAAGGAAAAAGTATAGGGAGCGTATTGCCCGCGACTAACCACAGAATTCGAATTTTGTTATTCGCACATCTGCATTAGCGTGTATGCCCTACCGCCCGCGCGGCACGGCAGAGCGCAAAAACAGCGAAGATCCGCAAGCTGAAATCGCTTTCAGGCAAGCTTCTCATGCAACCGTGCAAGCCACCAACGCCACATTGGCACCTGATAAGGCGGCCGGTGAGTTGTATCGGTTATACAGGTTACGATCTCCACGTATTTCCCGGACACCATCCCGAATCTTGCCTTGGGAATGTCATCGCTGCTCCATTGGCACAACCAGCTATTTGCGTCATGAACTGCGCAGAACGAAAGCTCACGCCGCACACCAGGATCGTCCATCGTCCAGTACGACACGGAATGCTGATCGACCGAAACCTCGTACGTGAAAGGGAGATACGTCTTTTCCTTGCCACGGCAGACGCCGCTCACCGGTGCCCCGTCACAGGACAACATATAGACCGTAACCTCATTTTCGAGCGGAGTACGGCCGGATGTCCCGACGGGAAGGACGCAACATATCGCGGCCACCAGATTCAGACGCGCCGATAGAACGGAGTACATATCAACCCACCTTCAATTCGTCACGCGATACGGCCGCATCATTTCATTGTCTTCATGGGTGAGGACGTGACAGTGCCAGACGTAGTATCCCTGCGTCGGATCGAACTCGTACAGATTCTGTCCCGCGTCGGACTGGTTGGCGGTGACAGGAACGCCCGAAGGTGTCCATCGCACAAGAATTCTGAGGACCTGTCCCGCATGCGCATCCGCCGTGTCCTTCCAGCCCGATTCCGCAGGCGTTGGCGGGATGGTGGCGCCTTCCAGATAGCCGCTGAAGGGCAGATTGCCGCCAAGCGCACCGTCCTTGTTGGGCGTCGCGTAGTCGAGGGGAGGGCCATAGTCGGCGCAGTACTTGCCAGCCGTGCATCCCGTCGGCAGAGGCGTCGGATTGCTGCCTGCCGCACCGAAGGCTTTATTCCAGTCCGCCAGATATTGAGTTGTGTTGATGGCCTGACGATTGAGAACCTGGAACTGCGTCAGATGGAGATGAACCGGGTGACTGGCGCCAGCCATCGTCGACAGATAAACGATTTCCCACATTTCCGTCGACCCCACGCGTGGCAGTTCGCTGATGCCATCGCTCGGGAAATCGTGGGCGATGCCCGGCGACTCCAGGCCGTTCCATGTGGTGTTATTGACATACTCCTTGATATCCGTTGGAACGGGACCACCAGACGTCTCGACGTGATCGTAGAGGACCATCTGCCTGACCCGATCGACTTTGACCCCAGGGAGCACATTGCCATTGCCATCGGTCAGATGAGCCAGCGGGGTTTTCCTGGCGCAACGTCCAGACGCCGCGTCCGGATTGGCGGGATCGCAACTGGTATCAGGCGTCGATGCCGACGCCGCGACCCGGAATTGCATGATATCGGGCAGTTGGACGTCCTGGCCGGGCTGTGAATTTGTCAGTTCGATCGTCTGGCCGGCGAAATTGGAGAAGTCAACGATGATGTCGGCCCGCTCACCCGGCGACACGGGTAGTCCCCCGGAGGCACCGCCCGAAGCAGCCGCAAGGGGAACGGGTTTGTCGAAATAGTTGTCGTCCGCGCCGACCAGATAGACAGGGACGTTGCCAAAGACAAATGTATATCCGCGATTCAGGCTGCCGTTCAGGATATGCAGGCGGTAGCGTCGCGGCTCGACATTCAGGAAAGGGAACGCCGCCCCATTCACGACCGCGACATCACCCTCGAAAATGGGACTCCAAAATGGGTGATCGAGGGAAGCCTGCTGCGTGGGCAAGTAGAGCTGACCGCTCGTGTCGAACATGCGATCCTGTACTGCCATTTCGATTTCGTCGGGACCATCCGGATATCCCTGCGGCTCTGTGGCGGGGTCCTTGAGAAAATAGAAACCCGCGAGCCCCGCGTAGACGTTCAGACGCGTGACGCCCAGAGCATGATCATGGAACCATAGCGTGCCGGGTTCCTGCGAATTGGGATAGTCATAGATCGCCGTGCCAGGAGCAGGGCTACCGATCGTGTGGAAGTCTGTGCCTTTCAGTCCGTTTGGTGTGAACCACGAATCTGGATCGCCGTCGTAGGCGGCGGGAATTTCAGCGCCATGCAAGTGCACGGTAGCGGGCACTGGGCCGATGTAGTTCTGCTTACACGACGAACTAACGCCGGCGCTCTGCATCTGCATCGCGCAACCGCCCTTCAACGGATCAGCCCAATGCACGGTCTGATCGAATGGCAGTTCTCCTTGCACCAGTCCAGGGCCAGTCGGATGCTGCGGATCGAAGCTCGGTAGTTTATTGACGTATGTGGCTTCGGTCGCCGTGCCGCGCTGGGCGACAATGGTGACCGCCGGCCAGTGCGCCGGGCCAAGCACTTCACCGGTGCTGGAATCAGCAGTCTGATATGCCCAGATACGTGTTTGACCCAACGTAACGCCTGCGCCGCATTTAGCGTAGGAACCCGGTGGCAGCACCTGCTGGTTGGTCTCCAGCATGGTTACGGTCAGGTTGGGGTGGGCGGCCGCATCCACGCGCGGTATCGAGCCTGCTGGTCCGAACACCGGCAGGCTGATCGCGAACTTCGTGAAGCAACTCCCGTCCAGTTTCGTCTGCACGACAACAGTGGGAGCGCTATCCACATCGCTATGGCAGCCATGCGCGAGGAGAATCGACGACAAAGCGGCAGCAATCAGAGCGATCATCCCTGGTCGAGACCTGGTTGCCGGCTTGCGATGATCCGCTGCATCGTGGGACATGGTATCTCTCCTTCACACCCTGTTTCCCTGCTGGAGATGACTAACCGCCGAAGTGCGCTCATGGGTTTGATTCGCCGAGCCGCTCGCCGCCGCACAGTTCGGAAACCATGCTCGAACAACGAAGCCCGTCGGACGTTGCGCTCGCGTGCCTGTTGCTTCCACCCTGTAATTCGAGGCACAACCTCAACTGGATGGGAATCGAATGAAGTGTGTAATATTGAGCGTACTTTGCCATCACCAGAAGTGGTGATGGCCACGCTGAATGGCCTCCACAGCCGGAGCCGCCCTTGCGACGCAACGAACTCCTGGAAGCTGTCGATCTGATCTATGCTGCCGCACTCGACGAAGGTGCGAGCTGGCAGGATCTTGGCGGCAAACTGATGACGCTTTTCGAGGCACAACGCGCGACGCTGTGGCTGGCGGATGGAGCCGGCACGCCAGGCAACCTTCTGATGCATCACGATTCGTATGACGAACAATACGCGTCCCGATACGTTCTTCTTGACCCCTATCGCGCCGCTGCGCGCGAGGTGAGCGTCGAGGAAACGGTGCGTCGGCAAGGGGATGTCCGGCTCGGTCACGAGATTATTCCGGACGCCAGCTATGTGAAAAGCGAGTTTTACGCCGAGTTCGGTCGCAATAGCTCGCGACGCTACCTGATCGGAGGCCTGATCAACGTGTCGAAGGTTATTCCGCTTGGACTGCACCGGGATGCGGCATCACGGCCATTCGATGAGGAGGACAAGCGCACCCTCTCCCAGTTGCTTCCGCATTTGCAGCGCGGGCTTCAGATGCGCGCCCGGCTAGCGCCCACAACGTCCAGCCTCGCCACCGGCGCACTCGATGCGCTTCCGGTTGGCGTCATCGTCGTCGACAGGGAAATGCGGGTCCTTTACAGCAACGCGGAAGCCGTAGCGTTGCTAAGCGATTCGCAGTCTGGGCTGTCTTCGGCACGGCCTCGGCCCGGCCCCGTCTCAGGCGCATGCAGACTTTTCGCGAGTCATCCCGACGACGACGCGCAGCTTTGCCGCCTGGTGGGCGCCGCCTCTCGGGGCGGCGCCGGTGGTGGCATGCAGATCCACGCGCGCCCAAACGCGTCGCCGGGCGATTCCGCCGTGCTTTCGGCTTTGGTATGCCCTGCCCTGCGCCACCTGTCTTCGTCAACCCAGTCCAATATGGGCACAAGCGTCATCCACGGCGCGGCGACCGTACTCACGCGCCATCTGCTCAGGCCATCGTCGCCCCCCGTCAGGCTGCTCATCGATCTGTTCGGGCTCACGCGCTCCGAGGCGGAAGTCGCGGTCGCCCTGGCGGGCGGCGTAACGGCTGAAAATGTCGCGCGTACTAGACGCGTATCGCTCGACACGGTACGCAGCCAGATTCGCACCCTTCTGAGAAAAACAGGAGCAGTTGGACTACGAGATTTCGAGCGGATCATCGCATTGAGTTCAACAATGCATAGGAGGGGTTCGCTTTACGCTCGATGCGCCGATAACGACAGCTTTCGACAGAGTCCAGGCGGCGACCCCCGATACATCGATTAAACCCATTGCATCCGTTGCCGTTAACACCCGTTAACACCAGGAATCACGAAATGCATTTTCATTGCCCTTATGGTCGCGATGCCGGATCGCACCACCGACAGTGATCATCAGCGATACCGAAACGATGGAACGACGCCAATCCCACAACCGTGACTGGACTTCCCATAGCGAGTGTCCGGACGAAAGGACTCAGGCCAGTGGCGTGCCCGAAACAGGATCCCCGCTGGATGACCGGAATATCGAGTCAACGGCCGGCAATCTTGACCCTCAGCGCATCGTGCGACGGGACTGGGATGCGCTCGACCCAACGATCCGGTGGGTCGCAGACAGCGCCGGCGTGCTCGGCCAGATTGTCGGACCGGACGGCGCGACGGCCGACTCGTTAAGCCCGCGACTGGTCGGGCGGCATTGGCGCACACTCGTTCCCCCGGACGATCATCCGATCATTGAGCGGGCGCTCGGGGAGTGCCTGTCCGACGGACATCTGCTCGATGTTCGCTGCCGCTTCGCCTTCGGCACCGGCGATGCGCTGTGGTATCGCACGCGGGCCATTGCCTGCCGCGACGCCTCCGGCCGGGTGATGGGCTGGCATGGGCGCAGCGAGAACATTCATCAGCAGGTTCTTGCCGAAGAGGCATTGCGCGGCAGCGAGGAGCATTACCGGTACACGGTCCAACTGAACCCCGGCATTCCCTGGACCGCGACCGCCGACGGCCTCATCGAGGAGGTGAGCCCCCGTTGGATGGAGGCAACCGGACAGAGCGTGGACGCCGTGAAGGGAATCGGCTGGCTGGACGCGCTGCATCCGGACGACGTCGCGCCCACGGTCGCGGCGTGGCAAGCGGCCCTGCGCTCCGGCAATCCCGTCGACGTCGAATATCGCATTAACGGACGGGACGGTGGCTATCGCTGGGTGCGCGCCCGCGCGCAGGCGCGCCGTAACAGCCTCGGCGAGATCGTTCGCTGGTACGGCACGCTGGAAGACATCGACGATCGCAAGGCCGCCGAAAATGCGCTGCGCGAAAACGAACAGCGGTTTCGCCTCGCGGTTCGGGCCGCCGAACTCGGCGTGTGGGACCTCGACCGGCAGACGGGTTGGGAGGTCTGGTCCGACGAACTGAAGGCCATGTTCGGCTTGTCGGCCGACGAGAACCCGCAAGCCGAAACCGTATCCGGGCTCATGCATCCCGATGACAGAGACCGGCTGAAATCGGCGCTCGCCGCACCGGACGACGGCAGCCGGCAACAGGAGTTCGACGCCACGCTCCGCATCCGCCGCGCGGACGACGGGCGGGAGCGATGGCTGAGCGCGCGCGGCTGGAAAACGTTCCTGCCGTCCGGCGCACTGAAGCGCGCGCTCGTCACGTTCCGGGACATCACCGACGAACGGACGGCCGACGAACGCATCCGCTGGATGGCGACCCACGACGCGCTGACGGGTCTGCCCAATCGCCTGGCGTTCCAGCACGAGGTCGAGCGCCTCATCGAGCTGGACGTCCGCGATCAGGATGCCGGCCTTGCGATCCTGATCGCGGACGTCGACGATCTGAAGGGAACGAACGACCAGATCGGGCACGACGCGGGAGACGCGCTGCTATGCGCGCTCGCGGAACGACTGCGCGAGGTGCTGCCCGCTCAGTCATTCATCGCACGGCTTGGGGGCGACGAGTTCGGCATTGCGTTGCCTTCGGTTTCGCGCGCCGACATTCACGATATCGGCACGGCGGTCGGCGCACGCTTGCGGCAGCCGCTCAGCTACGCGCAGCGCGTTCTCGACTGTCGGGCGAGCATCGGCGTTGCCTGTTTCCCCGAGCACGGCACCGATGCGACCGATCTGCTCAAGGCCACCGATACGGCGCTGTACGCCGCCAAGGCGACCGCCCGCGGCGGCATGACCGTGTTCCATCCGGACATGCGCCGCAAGGCACGCGAGCGCGCGGAAATGATCGCGCGCGCCCGGCGGGCCGTCGACGCAGACCGCATTCGCCCGTTCTATCAGCCGAAGGTCGATCTGCAGTCCGGCCGCATCACCGGCTTCGAGGCCCTTCTGCGCTGGCACACGGGCGACGGGCAAATGCTGCCGCCCGCCGGCATTGCCGCCGCGTTCGAGAACGTGGAGCTTGCGGTCGAACTGCATGAACTGATGTTCAGCAATATTCTGGCCGACGTGCATCGCTGGCTCGATGCCGGCCTGCCGTTCGGCCGCATCGCCATCAATGCGGCCGCCGCGCAGTTCATGCACGACGATTTCGCCGAGGAACTCCTCTCGCGACTCGCGACCGAACGCGTATCCGCCGACTGCTTCGAGGTCGAGGTGACGGAGACGGTTTTCCTCGGCCGCAGCGCGGAAGGCGTCGGACGGGCGTTGCGGATGCTCAGCGACGAGGGGGTGCGAATCGCACTCGACGATTTCGGTACCGGCTACGCCTCACTGACGCACCTTCAGGCCTTCCCTGTGCACACCATCAAGATCGATCGCAGTTTCATGGCGGATCTGGACACGCAGCCGGGAAACGTTGCGATCGTCGAGGCGGTGGTCGCCCTCAGCCACAAGCTCGGGATGGACACCGTCGCGGAAGGCGTCGAGCAGGCCAGTCAGTGCGATTTTCTGCGGCGATGCGGCTGCGATAGTGTTCAGGGATTTCTGTTTAGCCCGGCCATCGCTCCGCAGGGTGTCCCGGCGCTGTTGCAGCAGTCGTGGATCACCTGAGTGCCGGCCGGCAAAGTTGGCCGCCTCGCTCCGCTTATCTTCACGGTTGGGCGCAGGATTCCATCGCTGTTACGAAGCCTGGAAATCAATTCGATTGATGCAGGCTTCGTTCAAGCGCTTTCAGGGCATCGGCCTCCCTGCTTTTTACGCCTTGACCGCGCGAGCGGCATTTCTGCCTCGCAGCCACTCGAGCGCGAGCAGTAGACAGGTCGAGAAGACGATCAGGATCGTGGCCAGCGCGGCAATCGTCGGGCTGATGTTCTCGCGGATGCCGGTGAACATCTGCCTCGGCAGGGTAGTCTGATCGGCGCCCGCGAGAAACAGCGTCACAACCACTTCATCGAACGACGTCGCGAACGCGAAAAGCGCTCCCGAAATCACGCCCGGCGCGATCACCGGCAAGGTTACGCGAAAGAACGTCGTGACCGGATTCGCACCCAGCGACAGACTCGCGCGCACAAGATTGTGATTGAAGCCCGCGAGCGTGGCGGACACCGTCGTCACCACGAAAGGCACACCCAGCGACGCGTGCGCGAGAATCAGCCCGATATACGTATTGGCCAGTCCGAGCGGCGCGAAGAACAGATACATGCCGACGCCCACCACGACCACGGGCACGATCATCGGCGAAATGAGGACCGCCATCAGCAACGATTTACCGCGGAAGTCGGCCTTGTTCAGACCGATGGCCGCGAGCGTGCCGAGTACGGTGGCCACCACCGTTGCGAGCGGCCCGACGATAAAGCTGTTCTTCGCGGCCATGCGCCATTCGTCGGACATCACGAGATTTTCGTACCAGCGCAGCGACCAGCCCGGAATCGGATACACGAGGAACGTGCTCGACGAGAATGAGAGCGGCACGATCGCGAGCACGGGCAGAATCAGATACAGCAGCGTGAGCACGGCGAGGCCGCGTAACGTGAAGTACCAGATGCGTTCGACGCCCGAGGTGTGCGGAGCAAAAAGCGGTTTCGCGAATTTCATGTCGTGGCCTCCTTTAGCCGAGGCTCAGGTTCGTGCGCGTGAATCGCACGTAGACGAAATACAGCACGGTCGTGGCCGCGAGCAGCAGCGCGCCGAGCGAGCATGCCATGCCCCAGTTGATCGACACATTCGTGAAGTACGCCACGTAGTAGCTCACCATCTGGTCGGCCGGGCCGCCTAGCAGCGCGGGCGTGATGTAGTAGCCAATCGAGAGAATGAACACGAGCAGCACGCCCGCACCAATGCCCGGATAGGTCTGCGGCACGTACACGCGCCAGAAGGCCGCGAACGGGTGACTGCCGAGCGAGACGGCCGCGCGCTGATACGTCGGCGGGATCGATTTCATCACGCTGTAAAGCGGCAGCACCATGAAGGGCAAGAGAATGTGCGTCATCGAAATATAGACGCCCACGCGGTTGAACAGCAGCGCAAGCGGCGACGAAATGATGCCGGTGTCCATCAACGCCTTGTTGACCAGCCCTTCGCTTTGCAGGATCACGATCCACGCGGCCACGCGCACGAGAATCGACGTCCAGAACGGAATCAGCACGAGGATCATCATGAGATTGGCGCGGCGCTCGGAGAGCGTCGAGATCCAGTACGCGAGCGGATAGCCGAGCGCAAGCGCGAACAAGGTGACGAACACGCTGATGACGAAGGTGCGCCCGAACACGGCGAGATAAATTTGCTGCTCGGGATCGGCGGACACGATACTGCCGAAGGCGTCCTGCTTGTGGTCGAGCGAGGCGAGCAGATAGAACGGCGAATAGCGGCCGCTATTCTTCGCGATGGCCTGCCAGTACGTCACGTCGTTCCAGCGATCGTCGAGTTCGACGATTTTGGCGCGCGTCTGCGCGGGCGTGAGCGTGAGCGGCTTGCCGTCGTCGTCGGAAAGCGGCATGGCGCGCGCGGTCTTCGCCACGAGCGAGCGATAGCCGGCGATCTCCACGTTCAGGCGGCGCGCGAGCGCGCCCATGGCGTCGCCGTCCTGCACCGCCGCGAGGTCCTGCGCGAGCGCGGCGTAGGCCGCGTCGGGCGGCGCGCT
Source organism: Paraburkholderia eburnea (assembly GCF_002917095.1). Taxonomy (GTDB): domain Bacteria; phylum Pseudomonadota; class Gammaproteobacteria; order Burkholderiales; family Burkholderiaceae; genus Paraburkholderia; species Paraburkholderia eburnea. The sequence goes on along the minus strand of NZ_PQGA01000021.1, from coordinate 48,029 downwards.
TTTGCGGTCCCAGCCGTTGAGTGCCGCAATCGTATGCGGCAGCGCGGTGGCCACTTCTGGATTCTGCACGGCGCGCGTGAGCAGCGCCGCGATCGGCACGACAAAAATCAACAGCAGAAAGATCGCCAGCGGCGCGATCAGCAGCAGCGCCATGGTGCGCTTCTTCGCCTGCGCGAGGCGCAGTTCGCGCTTCAGGCGCGCGCTCGATTCGCCTGCATCGTCAGCGACGTTGGTCACGGTCGTCATCGTTGTCACATCAAGTCTCCTGCACTGCCCCCGTTGCCGCGCGACGCGCCTTGTGCTGCAAACCGCGCGCCGCGCAACGGATACTTCAACGCTTCACGCGCTTACTTCGCTGCCCACGAAGCGAAGCGCTGTTCCAGTTCGTCACCGTGATCGGTCCAGAACGTGAGGTTCTGCTGCACCGCATTCTTGCCGTTGGCCGGCGAATTCGGCAGGTTTTCCAGTGTCTTCGCGTCGAGCGCCTTGATCGCGTTGTCGTTGACCGGGCCGTAGGCGATGTGCTTCGCGTACTCCTGCTGCGGCTTCGGCGAGAGGGTGTAGGCGATGTACTTGAGCGCCGCGTCCTTGTTGGGCGAGCCCTTCGGAATCGCCCAGTAGTCCAGATCGTAGATGCTGCCGCTCCACACGACCCTGAGGTTCTTGCCTTCGCGCTGCGCAGCGTCGATCCGGCCGTTGAAAGCCGTGGACATCACCACGTCGCCGGCCACGAGGAACTGGGGCGGCTGCGCGCCCGCCTCCCACCACTGGATGTTCGGCTTGAGTTCGTCGAGCTTCTTGAACGCGCGGTCCTGGCCCGCCTTGGTCGAGAGCACCTTGTAGACGTCCTGCGGCGCCACGCCGTCGGCCATCAGCGCGAATTCGAGGTTGTATTGCGCGCCCTTGCGCATACCGCGCTTGCCCGGGAATTTCTTCGTGTCCCAGAAGTCGGCCCAACCCGTGGGCGCGGTCTTGAGTTTGTCGGCGTTATAGGCGAGCGCCGTGGACCACACGAAGAAACCCGCGCCGCACGGCTGCTGCGCAGCCTTGATGAAGTCGCTCTTGTTGCCGAGCTTCGACCAGTCGAGCTTCTCGTAGAGGCCTTCGTCGCAGCCGCGCGCGATGTCGCCGGTTTCGACTTCCACCACGTCCCAGTTGACGTGTTTCGCTTCGACCATGGCCTTGACCTTGGCCTGCTCGCCGTTGTATTCGACGGTCGTGATCTTCGTGCCTGTCTGCGCCTGATACGGCTCGTTGAAGGCCGCCTTCTGCGCGTTGCCATTCGCGCCGCCGAAGTTCACGACCGTGAGTTCCGCCGCGTGCGCCGCGCCGAGCGAGAGTGCGAGCGTGGCCGCGACCGCCGCAACGCGCATGTTGCCGATCTTTTTCATGGTGAGTCCCTTCTCCTTGGTGGTTTGTCTTGCCGGGCCTTCAGCACGAGCGGCGTGACCCGGTCGTCTTCACGCGAACACGCGCAGATGTTCGGGCGCAAACTCGAGCGCGACCGGCTGGCCGGGCGCGAAACCGGCGAGCGCCTCAGTGCCGAGCGGCACTTTCACGAAGCACTCGTCCTGCTGGGGCAGACCGCAGCGCATGCGCACGTGGTCGCCGTAATAGATCAGACTGCGCGCCTCGCCCGCAATGGCGTTCGCGCCGTTGCTCGCGCCATGAGCGGCAAGCTTCATACGTTCGGGACGAATGGAGGCGATGGCGTCGGCGCCCGCCTGCGCGCCCGCGACGTTGCGGCCCTTCAGGCGCGTGCCATCGGCCAGGTGGATTTCGCAGAACTCGCCTTCGACCGAGACGATCTTGCCGCGCAGACGATTGCTGTCGCCGATAAAGCTCGCGACGAACTCGTTGCATGGCGATTCATAAAGACGGTCCACGCTGTCGAGCTGCTGCACGATGCCCTTGTCAAATACCGCGACGCGGTCCGACATGGTGAGTGCCTCGCCCTGATCGTGCGTCACGTAGACGAAGGTGATGCCGAGCTTCTCGTGCAGCGACTTGAGTTCGTATTGCATATGTTCGCGCAGCTGTTTGTCGAGCGCGCCCAGCGGCTCGTCCATCAGCACGAGCTTGGGCTGGAACACCAGCGCGCGCGCCAGCGCGATACGCTGCTGCTGCCCGCCCGAAAGCTGCGCCGGATAACGCTTCGCGAAGCTTTCCATGCGCACCATCTTGAGCGCATCGTTCACGCGCGCGGCGCGCTCGCCGGCCGGCACCTTGCGCACGCCCAGCGGATACGCCACGTTCTGTTCGACCGTCATGTGCGGGAACAAAGCGTAGTTCTGGAACACCATGCCGATGTCGCGCTTGTGCGGCGGCACGTTATTGAGCAGCTTGCCCTCGAGGCGGATCTCACCGCCGGTCGGGAATTCGAAACCCGCGAGCATCATCAGGCACGTGGTTTTTCCGGACCCGGACGGCCCGAGCAACGTCAGGAACTCGCCCTGATAGATGTCCAGATCGAGTTGCTTCACCACCAGGGTTTCGCCGTCGTAAGTCTTGCGCACGCCGCGAAAGCTGACGATCACGTCCGAGTGCTTCATCGCCCTGTCTCCTGTCTTTGTTCCTGTATTGCCGCGCCTTGTCGATCCGGCGCGATTAAATAAAACCTGTCGCAGGCATTAACTGGACCTGACGTGCGGATTACTATAGTCGCTTTCGGTTCTATCCAATGGAGCCATTTCATTATTCCGGATGGAACCATTTGACCTCGGGGGGCCGATGGTAATTTTGTCCGACTGGCTGGCCGCGCAGCTTGACAAGGCCGGCGTCGAACCGGTCTACCGCCAGTTGCTGCGCCTGATGCAGCAGGCCATCCTGACCGGCCACCTGGCGCCCGGCACCCGACTGCCCAGCTCGCGCACGCTTGCGGCTGACCTTGGGATCGCGCGCAATACGGTGGTGCACGTGTACGACCAGTTGAGCGCCGAGGGCTACGTGCTCTCGACCACCGGCAGCGGCACCTATGTCGCCGACACACGCCCCGACTCCGCCGCGGTCGGCCCGCGCACCGCCTTGCACGCCCCGGAAGATGCCGATGCGCCCGCCCATGCGACAACCTGCCCGCGCGGTGACATGTCCATGCGCGGGCAGCGTCTGATTGACGAAGCAGGCGTCTCGGCGAAGCAATGGGGTGCATTCATGCCAGGCGTGCCCGACGTGGCCGAATTTCCCGCGCGCACCTGGAGCCGCCTGCAGTCGCGCCTCTGGAAGTCGGTGGGCCACGACCTCCTCACCTACGCACCGGGCGGCGGCTATCGCCCGCTGCGACGGGCCTTGTCGGACTATCTGCGCGTCGCTCGCTCGGTGCGTTGCTCACCCGAGCAGATCATTATCACGACCGGCATTCATCAGTCGATCGATCTCGCGGTGCGCCTGCTCGCGGATCACGGCGACCGTGCCTGGGTCGAAGAACCGTGTTATTGGGGAGCGCGCAGCGTGCTGCAGGCGTCAGGCATCCAGCTCGCGCCAATACCGGTGGATGCCGAAGGCTTGAACCCCGGCGACGCCGATCTGCGTCATCCGCCGCGCATGGCGCTCGTCACGCCCTCGCATCAGTATCCGCTGGGCATGGTCATGAGCCTCGCAAGACGCCGCACGCTGCTCGAATACGCGCGCCAGCACAAGATGTGGATCATCGAAGACGACTACGACAGCGAGTTCCGCTACGGCAGCCGGCCTCTCGCGTCATTGCAGGGACTCGACGAATCGGATCGTGTGATCTATGTGGGCAGTCTCGGAAAGCTGCTGTTCCCGGGCTTGCGTATTGGCTATATGGTGGTGCCCGAGCGGCTCGCCGCCACCTTTCGCACGGGCGTCGCAGAGCTTTATCGCGAAGGCCAGTTGATGCAGCAGGCCGTGCTGGCGGAGTTCATCCTGGACGGTTATCTCACCTCGCACGTGCGTCGTATGCGCACGCTGTACGGCGAACGACGCCAATTGTTGATCGACGCCGTCACACGCCATTTCGGCGATGCCCTGCCTGTTATGGGCGATGAAGCGGGTCTGCATTTCGTACTCGGCTTGCCCGAACATTGCGACGACCGCGAGGTCACGGCCGCAGCCTACGAAGCAGGGGTGATTGTGAGGCCGCTTGCATCGTACTACCTGGGAAAACAACAACGCAAAGGATTGCTAACCGGTTATGCGTGCGTGCCGCACGAGAACATCGAGCCGGCGTTCGCGACCCTTGCGCGCGTAATCGAAGCGCACGCATTCGGCAAGCGCACGGCGTTGCTTTCCGCCACGCAGGCCCCGGCGAGCATGTCGTGACGCATTCGCATGTGCCGGTCGGGTTTCGTCCGGTGTACTGCTTGGGGTGGTAACGCGACAACGGCAAGGTGTGGTCGTCGGCGCAATTCATCACTTTCGCGTAAGCGCCGCGCTTGTTCGAAGGAGGCGCAACGGTTTCCCGCTGCGCCTCCTGGTTGGCTTTTAGCCGCGTCGGGCCGCCAGCCTGCGCACCACCGACACCAGCGCGTCGACTTCGTCGCAGGTGTTGTAGAACGCCAGCGACGGGCGCACCGTGGCCTCCAGACCAAAGCGCCGCAGGATCGGCTGCGCGCAATGATGGCCGGAGCGCACCGCGATGCCCTCTTCGCTGAGCGCACGGCCCACTTCCTCGGTCTGGTAGCCGCGCAGCACGAACGACAGCACGCTCGCCTTGTCGTTCGCCGTCCCCACCAGCCGCACGCCGGGCACGGGCGCCAGCACGCTCGTCGCATAGGCGAGCAGATCGTGCTCGTAACGCGCGATGTTGTCGATGCCGATGCGCGTCACGTAGTCCAGCGCGGCGCCCAGGCCCACCGCGTCGGCGATGTTGCCCGTGCCGGCTTCGAAACGCGCGGGCGGCGGCTGGAACAGCGTGCGCTCGAAGGTGACGTCGGCGATCATGTTGCCGCCGCCCTGCCAGGGCGGCATCGCTTCGAGCACTTCGCGCTTGCCATAGACCACGCCGATGCCGGTCGGCCCGTAAATCTTGTGGCCCGAAAACACGAAGAAGTCCGCGTCGAGCGCGCGCACATCCACGCGCAGGTGCGAGATCGACTGCGCGCCGTCCACCAGCGCCTTCGCGCCCACGGCGTGCGCCATCTGCACGATCTGCGCGACCGGCACGACGGTGCCGAGCGCGTTCGACACCTGGGTGACGGCCGCGATCTTCGTACGCTCGTTAAAGAGCTTGCGGCATTCGTCGAGCTGCACCTGGCCGGACTCATCGACGGGAATCACGCGCAGCGTCGCGCCCTTGCGCGCGGCAAGCTGCTGCCACGGCACGATGTTGGCGTGGTGCTCGAGATGCGAGACGACGATCTCGTCGCCCGGTCCCACGTTCTCCTCGCCCCATGACTTGGCGATCAGGTTGATCGCCTCGGTCGTGCCGCGCACGAACACGATTTCATCGGGCGAGCCCGCGCCGATGAAGCGCTGTACCGTCTCGCGCGCGTGCTCGTAGGCATCGGTTGCGCGGCCCGCGAGCGTATGCGCCGCGCGATGGATGTTGGAGTTCTCGTGCTCGTAGAAGTACGCGAGGCGCTCGATCACGGCACGCGGCTTGTGCGTGGTCGCCGCGTTGTCGAGCCAGACGAGCGGGCGGCCATTCACGCGCTCGGCGAGAATCGGGAAGTCACGCCTCACGGCATCGACGTCGAAAGGCGCGCGCACGGCGGAAAATGGCGCGCCATGTGTCTGATCGCGTTGCTGGTCACGCGGATGCGCAGCGGCACGCGCCTCGTCCAGCACGTAGTGCGAGCCGTGTGCGGGCTTCGCGTCCGGTATGCCGGGCGCGCCCTGAAAGCCGTCACGGTGCAAGGACAGCAATCCGCGCAGATCGTCTTGCGTGGGCAGTCCGAATGCGCGTGGATCGGCGCCCAGCGCGGGTGCGTCGTAACGGGTGTTCTCGTGCGCCGAAGCAGGCGAGCCCGCGCGTAGCGTGTCGTCGAGGAAATAGTACGGCGACGCCCCACTCTGCTGCGGCACACCCAGCAACGCGCCACCCGCGCGCGGTTCGAGCGCGGGCAACACCGACACGGCTTGATCGGGCAAACCATTCTGCGCGGCGGCATGCGGTGCAAGCGCCGGTGCGCGATTACCCAGCGACAGGATGTGCGTGGGGCTGCCAGGCAACAGATTGCCGCCCGGCACACGGCCTTGCGGCAACGTCAAACCCGGCACGCCGGTGCCCGTCCCAGCCGGCCCCGCGAGCGGCGAACCCGCCGGTGCGGGATTGCTGAGAGACGCCAGCACGGGCGCGGCAGCCGGCAATGCGCTCGGCACCCCGCCTACTGCACCGCTGCCGGTCACGACTTCCGGCGCCGCGACACCGCCCGGCGGCGCTCTGAAAAACGCATTGGCCAGTCGCGCGAGCTGCGCCGGATCGGGCAAGCCGCCCGGCAGAGGCGCTGGATTACCGGTAGGTGTCTGCATAGTCATGGTACTTGCCGATTTCCACGTCATCGAGAACTGCGAGCGCGTCCGGCGAATGCACGGCAAGCGAGCAATAAAGCGAGATCAGATACGACGCGATCGCCTGATTGTTGATGCCCATGAAGCGCACCGACAGACCCGGCCCCTGTTCGCCCGCGACGCCCGGCTGATACAGGCCGACCACGCCTTGCCGCTTGTCGCCCACGCGCAGCAGCAGGATCTTGGTCTTGCCGTCGGCAACCGGCACCTTGTCGGACGGAATCAGCGGAATGCCGCGCCACGTGATGAATTGCGACCCAAACAGGCTGACCGTGGGCGGCGGCACGCCACGACGCGTGCACTCCCGCGCGAACGCGGCGATGCCGAGCGGATGCGTGAGGAAGAATGCCGGTTCTTTCCAGACCTTGGTGAGCAGTTCGTCGAGATCGTCGGGCGTCGGCGCGCCGGTCAGCGGAAAGATGCGCTGTTCTTCCTCGACGTTGGCGAGCAGGCCATAGTCGGGATTGTTGATGAGCTGGCTTTCCTGCAGCTCCTTGATCGTCTCGATCGTGAGGCGCAGCTGTTCCTTGATCTGATCGTGCGGACTGCTATACAAATCGGAAATACGCGTATGCACGTCGAGCACGGTGCTCACCGCATTGAGGAAGTACTCGCGCGGATTTTCTTCGTAAGGCACGAACGTGGTCGGCAGCGTGCCTTCGTCCTCGCGCGCGGTGCAGGTGGCGCGCACGGCCTCGGGATCCTTCACCCGGTTCAGGCGATAGATGCCGGCTTCCACCGGCACCCATTGCAGCAGATGTGTCAGCCAGCGCGGCGTGATGGTGGACAGCTGGGGGACGGTCTTGGTGGCATTCGCCAATTGCCGCGCGGCGTTATCGCCGAGCGCGTTCTGGCCGTTCAAATTCGTGGACATTGAATGAGGACTCCGGTTGCTTAGAACGAAAACAGCTTTGCTTATGACGCGTTGTGATTATTAGAGCCCGTGTCGGCGTGCTCAACCTGCTATAGACACCAATGAGGCGGCGACGCGCACGCGCCGGCCGCGCCGATGCGAAACAGCGTGTCAATTACTGCAATAACGGATGGACAGTCTGGGGACTACGGCGATCCGGGCACGCGAATCCGGCTATAGATCGAATGACGCAGGCTGTACGAGATACGAAGCGCGCGCAGGAGGCGCGGTGGCCACGAGCGCGCCCAGCAAATCCGCTACGCTCATGCCCAACGCGTGCGCCAGTTTTTCGACGGTGACAATGGAGGCGATCACCGTGCCCCGTTCGATCTCGCCGACGTAGGTGCGATTGAGTCCCGCATGTTCCGCCAGCCGCTCCTGCGACCAGGCGCGCGCCTCGCGCAGCCGCCGCACCGCCGCGCCGAAATCCTGCACGATGGCGTTCATGACGGGACACCGGCGGGCTGCTGCCCGTGTTGTCCGGCCCGCGCGGACGCCGCCGGGCGCGTTTCATGCCGCGAGATCGCCTGGGTGACATGCGCGCCGGCGGGCACGCTTTCGGTGAGCCAGACATTGCCGCCGATAACGGCGCCGCGCCCCAGCGTGACGCGGCCAAGGATGGTCGCCCCTGCGTAGATCACCACGTCGTCTTCGACGATCGGATGGCGTGCGAGGCCTTTTTCCAGCTTGCCCGCGGCGTCGCGCGGAAAGCGTTTTGCGCCGAGCGTCACGGCCTGATAAACCCGCACGCGCTCGCCGATCACGGCCGTTTCGCCGATCACCACGCCCGTGCCGTGGTCGATGAAGAAAGCGGAGCCGATCTGCGCGCCCGGATGGATGTCGATGCCGGTGGCCGCATGCGCAAGCTCGGAGAGGATGCGTGCGAGCAGCGGCAAACCCAGACGATACAGTTCGTGCGCGAAACGATGATGGATCATCGCGAGCACGCCGGGATAGCAGAGCAGGACTTCGTCGACGCTACCCGCTGCGGGGTCGCCGTCGAAAGCCGCAAGCACATCGCTGTCGAGCAGCACGCGGATGGCCGGCAAACGCTGCGCGAAGGCATGCACGGCCGTTTCGGCACGACGTTCGATTTCGTCCAGATCGGGATCGTCGCGGCGCGCGCGGTAACGCAGTTCCAGCCGCGCCTGCGCGAGCAGTTTGTGCAGGCCGGCGTCGAGCGCGTGGCCTACATAGAAGTTTTCGCTTTCCTGACGAAGCTCGGGCGGGCCGAGCCGCATCGGGAACAGCACGCCCTTGAGCGTATCCACGATTTCAGCCAGCGCCTCGCGCGCCGGCAGCTCGCGTCCGCCGGGTTCCAGCGAACGCTGCTGCACCTCGCGCCACTGCTGACGCACGCTTTGCAGCGCCTCTACGATTTCCGCTACACGAAAGACAGTCACGCTCGTTACTCCCCGTTTCACAAGCTCACAAGCGCCACCGTTTGTGGCGCGTTGTCCGCAGCGGTTATCAGCCTTCAGTCCTGGATCTGGTCCTGAATCGAGTCTTGAATCTAATCCTGCTTCCAGGGCAGATCGTGAAAGCGCCAGCCGTTTTGCCGTCCGCGTTGCCCCGACGCATCGAGGTCGCCTTCGAATCCCTCGCTCACATTGAATACATGCGCAAACCCCGCTTTGGCCGCGGCTTCGGCGGCCTGCGCCGATCGATTGCCGCTGCGGCACAACAGCAGCACGGTAGCCTGCTTGCCCGTTTTGGCCTCAAGCTCGCGCACGAAGCGCGGATTGCGCGTGAGGCTCGTGCCGGTCGCCCAGGCGACGTGCAGCGTATCGGGCACGTGTCCCACGAAACGATGTTCCTCCGCCGTGCGCACGTCGACCAGCACGGCCTCGCCCGATTGATGCAGGTTCCACGCCTGGCGCGGCGTCACGCTGCCTGCGTAAGGCAGACCGGCAGCCTGCGCTGCTTCGTGCGCGGCCGCCAGATCGGCATGCAGCGGCTTTTCCAGAATATCGACCGTCATCACTGTCTCCATGTTCTCAAGATCGCCGCGTTGCCGCCGGCGCGTTTCGCATCGCCGTCTATAGACGGCAGGAGTCCACTATGCGGTGGCTTCGCGCCGGTTCCAACCAACTAAATCTGCTATTTAAATGAGCGGTCTGCTTCGATGCTGATTCGATCCAGTCGGGCGGCACAGCCTGCCGTATCATTCGCTATCGCGCCGAACCCTTTTTTCAATGACACATCTGACTCCCTGGAGCGCTCTTGCCGGCGGCTTGCTGATCGGCCTGTCGGCCTCCCTGCTGCTCTGGCTAAACGGCAAGATCGCGGGCATCAGCGGCATCGCGCGCCAGTTGATCTGGGGCGAGCGCCGCGATTTCGCGTGGCGCGCCGCATTCCTGTTCGGTCTGATCGCGGGCGCCGCCGCCTGCTATGCGCTCGCCCGCGCGTTCGCTCACACCGATCTCGCGCCGCAGGCCCGCGTGGGATTTCCGCCCGTGCTGCTGATCGTCGCGGGCCTCGCAACCGGCTATGGCACCGCGCTCGCGCACGGCTGCACGAGCGGACACGGCGTATGCGGGCTCGCGCGCTTTTCGCGTCGATCGGCGGTCGCGACCGCTGTGTTCCTCATCACGGCGATCGTCATGACCTTCTTCGTACGCCACGTACTCGGACTGCAATGAACGCACTGAAATCGCTGACAAGCTTTGCGTGCGGCCTGCTCTTCGGCGGCGGCCTCGCGCTCTCCGGCATGACGCGCCCGCAAAAAGTGCTGGGTTTTCTCGACGTAAGCGGATCTTGGGATGGCAGTCTGCTGTTCGTGCTGGGCGGCGCGGTGACGCTCGCGGTCATCGCGTTCCATTTCATCCTGCGCCGCAGGAAACCCCTACTGGCCGACCATTTTGCGTTGCCGGACGCCACGGCCATCGACGGCAAGCTGATTGCAGGCGCGGCGATCTTCGGCCTTGGCTGGGGCGCGGCGGGCTATTGCCCCGGCCCAGCGATCGCACTGCTCGCGCATCCGAACATCGAAGCGCTTTATTTCCTGCCTTCGATGATTGCCGGATGGTGGATCTGGCGCTGGACGGCCGGGCGCGCGGCGGGTTCGAAGGGAACGAAATCGGCGACGAGAAAAGCGCTTTCCTGAAAGCTACGATTGCCGCAAGACGAATCGCCGATTACGCGTATGACCGGACGGTTCCGGTGCAGGTTTCGTGTTGCTTCACGCGCACAAAATGCACTGCGGAATTTTGTTCGACTTGCCGTAACGGGCCGCCCCGCTTACGCTTGATATCACAGCACTTAAAACTGCCGTAATCGGATTTGCAATAGCAATCAATAGCAATCGTTGGTCGGGGAATGGTAAATGAAACTCTCCCATAAACTACAAACGCGCTCGGCGGCAACGTTGTGGTTGCTTGCCTTCGGGCTGCTCCTGTCGGTGGTGGGTATAGCGCTGTGGTGTCTTGGGATCACGGCCGCATCGGCAACCCATGCGAGCGAATCATTTGCAGTCACTGCCGTGCTGCTGGGCGTGATATCGACAGTCTATGCGGCGCATGAACTCTCCCAGAGACGTCGCTGAGATCATTCTGGCTCAAAGATAATTAGCCATACTGATCAAGTCAGTGCGGATCGCAGCAGAACAGATCATCGACGAGCTTGCGCGCGGCACTATGTCCTCCCGTGAGCGCGTCGGCTTCGGTCGTGAAAGGCCGGCCGCCGGTTTCGCCAAAACGCAGGGGCGAAAACGTAGCGAGCATACCGGATGACTGGAAAATCCGCACGACGGCGATATAGCCGGGACGCCGCTGCGCGAGCTGCTTTGCGCCGCTGGCGAAATGGGCTTCAACGGATATCTCGAGCCTGAAGCCCTCGTAATCGTAGATACGCGTCATGTGTGTCTCCCGCCTTATTTCTCGTTCCGGCAATCGCGCACGCCCGACATGCTCGCCAGGCGCGAGCAGATTCGTTCAAATTCGCTCGCCGTGACACGCGAAAGAGCAATCTGCACATCGTCGAGTTCCGCATCGTCTTCGGATTGCTGGACGATGAACTGCTTCACGCGCACGCTCCCGCTGCCGAGCGCCTGGTGAACGGAGTCCAGCGACACGCGTCCCCGCTCGGCCAGCAACTGGATAGTGCGCTGTTGCCGCACGGAAATAAAGCGCCGCTCCAGTGGCTTCACGCCAGCCAGAATGATCAGGATAATCGCCGTGGCGCCGATCGCCGCCGTGTACATCCCACCGCCCACGGCAAGCCCGATCCCCGCGACCGACCAGAGGCTCGCCGCCGTGGTCAGACCGCGCACGACTTCGCCGCGCAACAGGATCGATCCCGCGCCGAGAAACCCGATGCCCGACACGACCTGAGCCGCGACGCGCGACGGATCGAGCACGACGTTCTTTTCGCCCAGCACGTCGGCGAAGCCAAAAGCCGACACGAGCATCATGAGCGCCGCCCCGACGCACACGAGCATGTGCGTGCGCAGACCCGCCGCCCAGCTCAGCCGCTCGCGCTCAAAGCCGATCACGCTGCCCAGCAGCGCTGCCATCAGCAGGCGCGACAGTAGTTCGAAATTGCCAATCATCTTCGCCCCTCAAATACGCCCGCGCCGAACGCGGGCTTTGACAAGGGCGGAATTGTGACACTTCCGTGACAGTTTTGCTGAAGCCGGTGCAATTAGATTTCAGGCAGCGCGAGTTCATCAAGTCGTGACAGGAACAACTGCAACGTAGGCGACGCGTTGGCGCGGTTGTACCCCACGACAAGATCGACGGTAGGCGCGTCCCCCTCCAGCGGCCGGCTCACGACCGACCACGGCAGCAGGTTGTTCGCATACTCGGGCATGAGTGCGAGGCCGCGCGTGGAAGCCACCAGCGACATCGCCATCGCCAGGTTGTCCACGCCGTGCTCGGTGGTCACCTGCACGTCGTGGGCCCGCAGATAACCCACGATCACCTCATGCAGCACGCGCGCCTTGTTCGACGCCATCACGAATGGCTCGCCCGCGATGTCCTGCGGGCGAATGACCGCCTTTTCCGTGAGCCGGTGATCGCTCGGCATCAGCACAATGAGCCGCTCGCGGTTCACCACCCGGTATTCGAGGTCGAATCCTGGCTCCGCGCGCAAAAAGCCCAGATCGAGCTTGCCACGCGCGAGCGCATCGGCGACGTCCGGCGAGTAGTAACTCGACACGGTTACGTCGATATTGGGCAACTCGTCGCGCAATACGCTCATCGCGCGCGGCAGCCAGGTCATTTCCTGCCCGGTGAGAAAGCCCAGCGCGAACACCTTGCGCTCGGGCCTGGCCGCGCGCCGCGCCGCCTCCGCGGCGGCATCCACCTGCGCGAGCGCAAGCCGCGCATGGTCGAGAAAAGCCCGGCCGGCCGCGGTCAGTTCCACGCCGCGTGCGCTGCGGCTGAACAGCTCGACACCCACCTGGTCTTCCAGATCGCGGATCTGGCGGCTCAGCGACGGCTGCGACGTGAAAAGCCGCTGCTCCGCCGCGACGGTCAGGCTGCCGGTTTCCGCCACCGCCACGAAATACCGCAAATGCCGCAATTCCATCGACGCCTCCAGTTGAGCCATGCCTCGCAGGTATGCCGGCAAGCCTACAAAGTCTTTTCCCGGCGCGCAAGCGCGCTCTAGAGTACGCCACATGGCAGCCGATGTGGCGGGAAACAAGCCCAGCCCACGCGCTGCCGACACCCGAAAGCCATCGCTTGCGGGTATGGCCTCACTCATCGTCAGGAGATTCGCCATGACCCAGCTTACCGGCAAGACCGCGCTCGTTACCGGCGCTTCCCGTGGCATCGGCCGCGCCATTGCCCTTTCGCTCGCCCGGGCCGGCGCACAGGTGCTCGTGCATTACGGCAGCGCCGAGTCCGCCGCCGATGCCGTCGTCGCCGAGATTCGCGCCGCAGGCGGCAAAGCGCAAAAGGTGGGCGCCAACCTGCGCGACGCCGAAGGCCCGCATCGCCTGGCGCGGCACGTCCGCGCCATCGTCGGCGACCGGCTCGATATTCTCGTGGCCAACGCAGGCATCTCGAAGGCGGCCCGGATCGAAGACACGAGCGTCGCCGATTTCGACGATCTCTTCGCCGTGAATGTGCGCGCGCCCTACTTCCTGGTCCAGCAACTCCTGCCGACGATGTGCAAGGGCAGCAGCATCGTCCTGCTCTCGTCGCTTGCCGTGCGCACCGCCGTTGGCGCGATTTCGGCGTATGCGGCCAGCAAAGGCGCGGCCGATACGCTTGTCACGCATTTCGCCTCGGCGCTGGGTCCGCGCGGCATCCGCGTGAACGCGATCGCACCAGGCGTGGTGGCCACCGACATGTCGAACTTCACGAAGACCGACACCGGACGCGCAACCGCATTGGGCATGCAGGCGTTCAAGCGCATCGCCCAGCCCGAAGACATCGCGGATGCCGTCACATTTCTCGCTTCCGATGCGGCGCGCTGGGTGACCGGCGACACGCTGCGTATCGACGGCGGCTCGCGGCTCTAGTCCCGCGATCGCCCTTTTCCATCCTCGTTCGATTCAATTTATTTCGTATTACGAACCGATAATCGGAGAATACACATGACGTCCCTTTTTAGCTCGACCACGATTGGTCCCTATACGCTCTCGCACCGCGTCGCGCTTGCGCCCCTCACTCGTATGCGCTCGGAAGCCGGCGACGTGCCCGGCAGCCTGATGGTCGAGTACTACTCGCAGCGCGCGAGCGAAGGTGGCCTGCTGATCGCGGAAGCCACGGCCGTGTCGGTACGCGGCAATGGTTATCTGGGCGCGCCGGGCATCTATGCCGATACGCAAATCGCCGGCTGGAAACGCGTGGTCGATGCCGTGCACGCAAAAGGCGCGCGCATTTTCCTGCAGCTCTATCATGCGGGCCGTCAATCGCATAGCGACCTGCAACCCGGCGGCGCGGCGCCGCTCGCGCCTTCGGCGCTGGCCTTCGACGGGCTGGCTCATACAAAGGATGGCTGGCAAAGCGCAACGCCCGCACGGGAAATGACGTTGCACGACATCGAAGTGGCTATCGGCGAATTCCGCGACGCGGCGGCGCGCGCCCAGGCGGCGGGTTTCGACGGCGTCGAGATTCACGGCGCGAATGGCTATCTCGTCGACCAGTTCCTGCAGGACGGCTCCAACCGGCGCACGGATGCTTACGGCGGCTCGCGCGAAAATCGTGCGCGCTTCCTGCTGGATGTGACCGCCGCTGCGGCCTCGGTGTTCGGCGGCGAACGCGTCGGCGTTCGCCTGGCCCCTGGCGGCACGTTCGGCGGCATGTCGGACAGCGATTCCTCCGCGACCTTCGCGCACGCGGCACGCGCATTGAATGAACTGGGCCTCGCGTGGCTGCACGTAATCGAACCGCGCGTGTCCGGCAGCCAGGAAATCGTAGAAGGCGCGCATGCCGTCGCGGCGCGCGAGCTTCGCGAGTTTTTCCACGGGCCGATCATCGCGGCCGGCGGCTTTACGCCCCAGACGGCGGCGGCCATCGTCGAAGCCGGCGACGCGGATCTCGTCGCCTTCGGGCGTCACTTTATCGCCAACCCGGACCTGCCTCACCGCATCCGTCACGGCCTGCCGCTCAACGCCTACGACCGCGACACGTTCTACGGCGGCGACCACCGCGGCTATATCGACTATCCGGCCGCGCCCCAAAGCGTCGCCGCGTAACGCCACCAACATCTAGGTTTGCAGACATGACAAACGCATCTCCCCTGCTTTACGAATCGAAGGCGTCGCCCAACGCGCGGCGCGTGCGGATCTTCATCGCCGAAAAAGGCATCGACGTGCCGACGCGCTCCGTGGATCTAGGCGCAAAAGAGCAGTTCTCCGAAGCTTTCAAGGCGATCAATCCGCGCAGCCAGGTCCCCGCGCTCGTGCTGGACGACGGCACGACTATCGCGGAAGTCCCGGCGATCTGGCGTTACCTGGAGGAGGCCTATCCCGGCACGCCGCTGCTCGGACACGACGCGCGCACCAGGGCGCTCGTCGCAATGTGGGAGCGCCGCGCGGAGCTGGACGGCTTCGCGAGCGTCATGGAGGGCGTGCGCAACGCAGCGGCGGGCCTCAAAGGCCGCGCGCTCTCCGGCCCGCACGCGTATGAGCAGATTCCCGACATCGTGGCGCGCAGCCGCAAGCGCGTTGAAAACTTCTACGACGATTTCAACGCACGTCTGGAGGCATCGCATTTCGTGGCCGGGCAAACGTACTCCGCCGCCGACATCACCACGCTCGCGACGGTGGACTTCGCGACGAAGGCGTTCGCCATGCCGCTTTCCGATCGTCATGGTGCGCTGAAGCGCTGGTACGAAGAGGTCTCGGCGCGGCCCTCGGCCACGGCGTAAATCGCGGCGGGTGGCCGGGTGGCCATGCCTTCCGGGCATGGCCACCCGCTTACAAAGTCTTTTTCATTCGAACGGCCCGCCGCTACATTGGTTTGCAGGCACAGCGTTTTACGGCTCATTGCGCCCCACTCAGCTCTCTGGAGAATGGATCATGTCGAAGCTCAACGGAAAGACCGCTCTCGTCACCGGCGCATCGCGCGGGATTGGACGCGCTAGCGCCCTCGCCCTCGCGCAACAAGGCGCCTATGTGCTCGTGCACTATAACAACGGCGCAGCGGCGGCCAACGAAGTCGTCGAAGCGATCCGGACCGCAGGCGGTCGCGCCGACAAGGTGCAGGCCGACATGGGCGCCGCCGACGGCCCGCACAAGCTCGCCATTAGCGTGCGCGAACTCGTGGGCGAGCGGCTTGACGTGTTGGTTGCCAACGCCGGCATCGCAAAGGAACTGAGCGTCCAGGACACCACGGTGGCGGACTTCGACGAACTCTTCGCCGTGAATGTGCGCGCGCCCTACTTCCTCGTGCAACAGTTGCTGCCCGTGCTGGGCGAAGGCAGCAGCGTCGTGCTGCTCTCGTCGCTCGCCGCCCACTCCTCGGTCGGACAACTCAGCGCATACGCCGCCACCAAGGGCGCCATCGACACGCTCGTGCTGCATTTCGCCGCTGCGCTGGGCGAGCGCGGCATCCGCGTGAACGCCGTCGCGCCGGGTGTTGTCGCCACCGAGATGTCGGCATTCGCCAGCACCGACGCCGGACGCGATTTCACGATCGGCATCCAGGCGCTGCAACGCGTCGCCCGCCCCGACGATATCGCCGGCGCCATCGCCTTCCTCGCCTCGGACGACGCTCGCTGGATTACCGGCGACACGCTTCGCGTGGACGGCGGCTCGAAGCTTTGAAGCCGGATACACACCGCAAAACACTCACTGGAGCCTTATCATGAGCACCCAACCTGTCGTTCTGATCACCGGCGCGCTGACTGGCATCGGCCGCGCCATCGCCCTTGCTTACGCGCGTGACAAGGCCCGCGTGGTCGTTTCCGGACGACGCGACGAGGCTGGCCGCGCATTGGCGGACGAACTGCGCGAACTCGGCGCCGAAGCCGAATACGTTCATGCCGACGTTAGTCAGGAAGACGAAGTACATACCCTGGTCGAGCACACGCTGGCACGCTTTGGCCGCCTCGACATCGCGGTCAACGCGGCAGGCACGGAAGGCGAAGCCGGTCCCATCACCGAACTCACGCCCGAGCGCTACACCGCGGTGTTCGATGCGAACGTGCTGGGCACGCTGCTCGCGATGAAGCACGAACTGCGCGCGATGACGGCGCAAGGCAGCGGCAGCATCGTCAACATATCGTCGACGATGGGTTCGCGCGGCGCGCCCAATGTTTCACTGTACGTAGCGAGTAAACATGCTGTGGAAGGACTCACGAAATCCGCCGCGCTGGAAGCCGCGCCGTTCGGCGTGCGCGTGAATGCCGTAGCGCCTGGCCCCGTGCAGACCGCCATGCTGGACCGTTTCACGCCGAACCCGGAGCGAAAGGCCGCCCTGCTCGCAGGGGTGCCGCTCAAGCGCGCCGGCAACCCCGAGGAAATCGCCGATGCGGTTCGCTTCGTCGGCTCGGAACAGGCCAGTTTCATGACGGGGGAGATTCTGCGCGTGAACGGCGGGCGCACGGCGGCTTGATCCAGACAGGCAACCGGCACGATCACTGCACATTCAGCCCTAGCAGGCGCTGGCAATCGACGTTGCTTTGGGCCGCGTCGCGTTGCTGGGCGGCGTCGAGCTTCGCGAATCGCGCCAGTGCGTCATTCGCGGCAGCCTCGTTGTAGTCGAGCTTCTGCAGCGCGTAGTCCGAGTTGCCATTCTCGATGACGTCCTGCATGTCCTTGCCCGGATCATGGCTGCCATTGGAAACGACGTGGCACAGCAGCGCCGTGTACTGGTCGCGCTCGGCGGGCGTGTAGCGCGGGCGTAGGAAGTGGGCCGCTGCCGCTGCCGAAAGGATCAGGAGCAGCAGCACAATCCAGCGTTTTTTCTTCATGGATTCGAGAATCAAGGCGGGGGGCGCGGGCGAATTTACAAAAGCCCGCCGCCATAACGAGAGAGAGTGTGTGAGACGGCGCTCCCCGAAGCGCCGCGCCATTATAAGGGCACCAGGCGATACCCGGCAGCCAGCCGGGCCATCGGTCTGACACACCGGCGCTCACTACACTCACAAGGCCGCCGCATCGGCCGCGACATCGACCTTACGCCGCACAACCTCGACCGTGAACGTCTGCTCGCCGCGCATCACGTCGAATTTTGCAGCCCCTATCAACCTGGGTAGGAAGGCCTTTTATCGAACTGCGTACCGCTTCGTATCGCCTATATTTTCTTCACAAGAAAAGCGACAGGCCTGGAGGACCACGAGTCTTCACTGCCAGCCAGCCTCATCATGCAATCCGTCACGCAGGACTATCGGGGAAGTCCAGACTACGCGGTGATTCACCGCGACCATCGATCCCCTTCGCTGATCACCCTGCCTGAGTGCGAACTGCCGCGCGCTCGTGGAGGGTCATGTGCAGACCGTCGGCAGACCAACGCGCATCAACTTTAATAAGGATGGCGAATCATGGCTTACAAGAAGCTCGTCAATCAGAGTGGCCTCGCGCTTGCAGTCGAACTGGTTTCGCGTGTCGGTTCGGAGCCGAATCAATCCGGTCCAATCGTGGCGGTGTCATTGCCGCCAGGCGGCAAACAAACCGTCGAATACGGCAATTCGCAGAATCCGTTTCTCAACGGCCTCGTGGTGTCGTCGGGTTCGGATGGCGCATTTTCCAATGGCTCGCAGATCGTGACGTCGCGCGGCAGCGCCTGGGACAATGTGCTGAACACCAACGACACCCTCACCTTCAGCGGCGCCGGCGGCCTGAACGTGACGGGTTCCAATACCTGATCGCCGTTCAGGCGTAGTCATCCAGTTGGCAGCCAAACCGCTGCCGACTGGAGCGCAGCACGTAGTCAGCTTGCCTTACCGGCGACGTGTCTGGCGCCCGGCACCACCACGCTGTCTTCCGCTTCAAGCGGAGATTCCAGGTCCCGCTCGTCCAGTTCCCAGACGATGAGCTTGGGCGGCGTCTGCGCGTAAGCAGGACTCGCGAAATACGCACGCGCCGAGCCACCGAACTTGCCGCCTTCACGCGCGAAATTGCCCACTCCCGTCCCCAGCGCCAAAGCCAGTTGCGGGACGAAATCGGAGGTCGTCGAATACGACGTGCCGATCACGGCGATATTCGGCAGATCGGCGTTGCCGAACAGATCGTCGGCTGACGCGACTGTCTGCGCTTCGTGCAGATACGCGCGGCTCGTCACGATCTCGGGACTGGGCTGCCACGACGGCGGCAAGGCTTCCAGGCCCGCGAGCCGCACGAGATCGCTGGGCCTGCGGGCCGCAGGTTTCTCCACGACGCGATAGCCGGGCTGGCTCGACCCCAGCGGCACATTCATCGCGCGAATGCGCTGCGCCACCGCTTGCGCCGCCGCGCCCGCACCGTTCTGGGTCCAGTGCGTGTCGGTGCGAAAAAACGCGTCACCCGCCACACTGCGCAGCGCAGCGCCCAGATCCAGCACGCTCACATGCCCGGCGGCCAGACGCGCGGTCCAGTCGCCCAGGCGCGCGTTCAACGACACAGGCCGATAGAGACTGCACAGATGCTGCGGTTCGATACGCGACTTGTCGGGCACCACGGCGACGAGCAACGCGATTCCCTGCTTCGCCAGTTCCCGCTGCACGGCCGCGACCGTATCGGCGCGCGTGGCGAGATGGCGCTCGGCATCGGGGTACACGTTCAACTCGTCGCGCAGGAACAGCCAGCCGGGGCAGCCCTGGCGCACGCGCGGTCCCAGGTCGCCGAGCATGAGCCAGCCGAGCGCGCGTTGCACGCGCGCGGCGTCGGCAGCAATCGGCGTATCGGCCATGCGGTTCGCGAGCGCCTTTGATACGGCGCCATCCAGCAGCCCCGTGCGCGTTACGGCTTGCGGCAACAGCGATTCGGCGGTCGCCGCGAAGCGGAGGTTGCACAGCAGTCCCGCGAACAGGAACACCATCAGGGCGACAGCGGCAATCTTGCCCGCGCGCGTGGCGGGTAATTGAGGCAGCGGTTTGGGGTCTTCCATGGCGTCAGAACTGGAAGTAAAGGAAGGGCACGGCGCCGCGCGCGACGATCAGCCCGAACGACAGCAGAAAACCCGCGAGCGGCCACACGGCCTCCCACACTCTGCGCGGCGCGGTGTCGGGCAGACTGTCCCAACGCTGCTGCCAGAGCGGCAATAGCACGCAGACGATACCCAGCGCGGCGGCCAGCGCATGCACGGGCCGCAGCAGCACGACCAGCATGTCACTCAAGCCGATACCGTTCAAACCGAACTGCCCGCCGTACATGGCAAGCGCCGCATGAAAACCCTGCGCGCGGAACAGCGTCCACGCGAGCATGACGAAGACAAGCGTGAGCACATGCGAAAGCGCGAGCGGAACCCCTGGCATACCGAAACGTCGCCACAGACGCGCCACGATCAGCGCCACGCCGTGCGCGAGACCCCACAGCAAGAAATTCCAGCTATCGCCGCCATGCCACAGGCCCGCAATGCCCATCGTCAGCAACAGGTTGCGGCAGGTGTTGAATTCGCCGTGGCGATTTCCGCCGAACGGGATGTAGAGATAGTCGCGGATCCAGCTCGACAGCGACAGATGCCAGCGCCGCCAGAAGTCCTGAATGCTGCTGGCCAGATACGGATGGTTGAAGTTCTCGGGAAAGCGAAAACCCAGCATCTGCCCGAGGCCAATCGCCATCGCGCTATAGCCCGCAAAATCGAAGAACAGTTGCAGCGTATAAAAACCGCAGCCGAGCCACGCATCCGCAAGCGTGGGTGCGTGCAGGCCGAAAGCCGCATCGACAATGGGAGAAAGCGTATCGGCCACCAGCACCTTCATGCTCATGCCGATCATGAGCCGCCGCGCGCCCGCGCTGAAGCCGTCCCAGTCCACCGTGCGCGAAACCAGTTCGCGCTGGACCCACGCGTAACGGATGATTGGCCCGGCGATCAGGTGTACGAACATTCCCTGATAGGCGCCGTAGCGGATCACGCTGCGATCGGCGGACACAGTGCCGCGCTGCACGTCGATCAGGTAGGAAATCGATTGCAGCACGATAAAGGACAGTCCGATGGGCAGCACGGCGTGCTTCCAGGGAAGCGGTCCGGCGTGGCCCAGCGCGAGAACATTGTCGAGGCTATCGACCACGATGTTGGCGTACTTGTACCAGCACAGCGTCGCGACGTTCACGGCGATGAACAGCGCGAGCCACCACCCGCGCGCACGCGCGTTGGGCGCGCGGTCGATCACCACGCCGCCGAGCCAGCCGCAGAACGTCAGCGCGATGAACAGCAGCAGAAAGACCGGACTCCACCAGCCATAGAAAAACCAGCTGCAAAAGAGCAGCACGCCGTTACGCCAGCGTGCGGGCGACGCAACGTAGAGCGCGAGAAAAGCCGGCAAAAACAGCGTCAGGAATTCGAGGGACGCAAAAACCATGCATCGTTCTCAGTCGAAGGAGAAGTCCGGGCCGACGCATCCGCGCGGCGCGTCGTGCTCGATGGGGAGCCACGACGCGCAAGAAGGGCAACGCGCTCAGTGGCTTGGTGACTCAGTGGTTCAGCGCATCGTTGGCGAAGAAGATGCGCGACTGCGCCCCGGCGGGCACGAGGAACACCGTATAGCGCTGCCCCGCCACGAGCGTGCCCAGGCTCAGCGCCTGACCCACCGCCTGGCCGCCGCAGACCAGTTGCACCGAGAGCGTGACCGGATTGACCTGGCGGCGCTTGCCCTGCCCCACGGCCACGCCGTCGAGCAGCACGATGTCGCGGCCCGCTACTTTCAGCGTGGGCGCGGTGCAACGCGCGTCGAGGTTATAGAGCGCCACCGAGGCCTTGAGCGCATTGAAATCGTCCGGCTTCTCGCGCACCGTCACGGCATGCGTGCCGTCGAGCGCCACGATGCTGACGAACTCGCCGGGCTGCACCGTTGCGCTCACATCCTGATGCGTCCCGCCGCTCGCAAGCATCCCGGCCACCGGCTTGCCCGCTGCGATCGGGAAGAAATGACTGGCCGGATTGGCGGCGTCGAGCGCGAGGCGCGCTTTCGATCCCGCCGAGGTCACCTCGACCGGATGCGAGCCGCCATCGACGAAACGCACGAACGAGGAATCCTGCGCGGGTCCGCTCGGGTACAGCGGAATATCGGCAGCCGATGCGAGGCCCGCAATGGACAAGGTGGACAGCGCAAGGCCGCCCAGCAAAAAACCAGACAAACGGGAATAGACGTTTTTCATTTGTTCTTCAACCCTTGAACCGTAGGCGCCTTCTCCATGGCCGCGACGATGGCCTTGCTCCAGGCGACGTAGCCCATCTGCGTGTAGTGCTCGCCGTCGAGCGTCTGCCACTGGCCGGGCCTGGCGAACGTCGTGGAATCGATGTACGAGCAAGGCGCGACATTATTCGCGAGGAACGCGTTCAACTCTCGCACGCGCTCGTCGCTCTTGGCGAATTGCCCGCTGTTGTTGCCCCAGCCCGGTCCCACCCAGACGCATGCCGTGTGCGTGTCGGCGATGGCCCTGGTAAGGCTCGTGACTTCCTGCCACGCCCAGGCCTTGGGGAAGGCGGGCTTGTCGTACGAACCCATGGTGTCGCCCTCGATCACCACCACGACGTTGGGTTTATCGGCGCGGATCAGATCGGCGATGGGCGTCGTCTGCGCCTCCTTGCCGAGCACCGTGGCGGGACGCTTGTCGACCTGGTCGGCGCCGCAATCCACTGGCGTGCTCTTGAGCCAGCGCGCCGGGCTCGCGCCGCACGCGCCGATCACATGCACGTGCGCGGCGCCCTGCGCCTGCAGGCTCTGCACGAGCGGCTCGCGCAGATGGTTGTTCAAGGTCAGATGGCTTTCGCCGATGACCAGTACGGAAAGGCCCAACAAGACCGATGCTGCTGCAGGCACACGAAACTCCTGATCCGGCGCGGCCGGTTATCGAATGGTTCGAATGGTTCGAATGGTTCGAATGGTTCGAATGGTTAGGATTGGAAACCGATAGTGGGGATTACTTATGTTGCTGCACGACCGGCAGCTTCACCAGCGCCTTCATGATGTCGCCGCCCCAGTACTTGTAGCCCGTCGTCGTCAAATGCTGGCCGTCCACCGTCGCCCATTCGCCTGGCTTCGAGAACGTGAGCGAATCGATGTAGGCGCACGGCGCGACGTTGGTTGCGAGGAACGACGAAAGCTGCTTCACGCGCGTGAAGGTCTTCTGGTATTTACCGCCTTCCGTGCCCCACACCGGGCCGACCCACACACACGCCGTCTTGCTGGCAGCCAGATCCTGCGTGAGCGCCGTGACCTGCTGCCAGGCCCAGGTCTTCGGGAAATCGTCCTTGCCATAGCCGCCGATGGTGTCGCCTTCGACGACGATGACGAGATTGGCCTTGTTCGCCGCGATCAGTTGATCGATGGGCTGCGTCTTCGCGTTGTGATCGACGACGAGCGCGGCCTTGCCGTTGCGCGTCGCGCCGCCGCAGGTACCGGGCACCGACTTCACCCAGTCGCCGGGCGTGCTGCCGCACACACCATAGGTATGCACCTGGGCGCCGGCGGCGACCAGTTGATCCTGCAAGGTGTCGATGAGATAGCCCGGTTCGCTCAGATGGCTATCGCCGACGATGAGAATGCTAAGACCCGCCAGTACGGAAGCAAGCATGAATCTTTAACTCCTGAAAACGATCGATATCGGCGACGTCACTGATCGCTGTAATGCGACTGATAAGGCATGACCGGCATGTCCAGCGACTTCGTCTGCGGCGCAAAGCTAAAGCGCAGATAAAGACCCGCGACCCACTGCCGGTAGCTCGACGAATTATTCGCGCCCACCGACGCACCGCCGCTCAGATGGTTGCTGAAGCGGTATTCGGCTGTCGCCAGCAGGTTATAGCCGATGCCGGTCGAGGATTGCGCGGGATGAATCGCGCCGTCGCCCAGTTCGAGCAGCGATGCCGCCGAGGCCGCCGCCGACTGCAGCCCGCTGTCGGTCGGGAAATACGGCGCTGCGGACTGACGGAAATACTGCAGACCCGCGGACCCTTGCAACTTGTAGGTCCAGCGATCCGAGCGCTGCGCCCACGTAATCGGCACGGTGAACGCGTAGTAGCGCTGCGGGCTGAAATAGCCGCCGTTGCCGTACGTGAAGTTGTTCTCGTTGTGGCGGTAGAACTCGCCGCTCAGGTTCAGACCCGCGGTCAGCATGCTGTTGGTATTGCGCAGCAGATACCAGTACGTGCCGCCGCCGACTTCCGCGCCCTCGTTGGACTGCACGTTATGGCCATCCAGATATTTCACCGAGCCATAGCCGTAGAAGCCGTATTCGTGATTGTCGAGGCCGATCGCGCCATGCAGGCCGGTGGCCGTCACGCCGCCCCAGCTCAGGCCCGAGCGCGCATCGCTCGTGCCGGCGAACGAGGTGATGCTGTCGGTCACGGCGCGGCGCGACACGCCCGCGTTGAACCAGCTACCCTGCGTCGCATCGATGGCGCTCTTGTACGACACGCCGCCAACGATACCCGTGTACTGGAAGCCCAACGGCGTCGTGCCGATATCGGCGGCCCAGTTGCGCGTCTCGTAGCCCAGACCCAGTCCGACACCACGGGCGCTCTGCGAGGGCGGCGCCGGCACCGTGCCATTCTTCTGCGCCAGCGCCGCCGAAGGGCCGCCGCCGAACTGGCTGCTGCTATAGACATCGGCGCCGAGCGTGCCGCTTTGCAGGTCCACCGGCGTCACGCGCACGGACAGCTTGCCGTTGCCGGCCGGCAGGATGACTTCGGTTGGCATCTGCACGCTGGTCAGTTGCGAGGTGCCGCCCGCGCTGTTGTTCGTCGAAACGAACAGACCGCTGCGCACTTCCGGCGAGCGCTGCGCGCGAATGTCGTCGAGTTCCTGGTGCATTTCGTCGAGCGAGGTGCTGCCGTCGTCGGGCTGGGTCGTCGCGACTTCGTCCTGGGTCGGCTGCGTGCCGATCGGCGTGCCTGCTACCGAAGGCAACGACGTTGCACGCGCCGCAGAACGCTCGCGCGCAGATGTGGGCGAAGCCACGGCCTGGGACGATGGCCCA
Organism: Paraburkholderia eburnea; assembly: GCF_002917095.1. Taxonomy (GTDB): domain Bacteria; phylum Pseudomonadota; class Gammaproteobacteria; order Burkholderiales; family Burkholderiaceae; genus Paraburkholderia; species Paraburkholderia eburnea. The sequence goes on along the minus strand of NZ_PQGA01000021.1, from coordinate 23,130 downwards.
GCATCGTTCAAGGCGCTGTTCGAAGCGTTGCTCGCGGACACGCCGTCGCCCGCAGAAGCCGCCAATCCCTGCGAACCAGACGCATCGAGCGCAGCCTGGCGCGTGTCCCGAATCCGGCGACGGCGCTCATCGTCGTCATGAACGAACGGATTGCCCGCGACGTGCACGCTCCGCGCCTGCACGCCCATGCGTTTTTCCTTCGCGGCAATGGCCGATTCCAGCAGCGACTGCGCCTCGCGCGTCTTGCCCTGCATCACGTAGATGCGCGCGGCCCCGGCCAGGATGTCGGGATCGTTCGGTGCCTTCGCGATCGCCTGCTTCAAGGCTGCATCCGCCACGCGGCTGTTGCCGGCCTGCACCGCCGTCATCGCGACGCCCAGTTGCAGGCCCGGATTGTCGGGATCGTTCGACAGCGCCTTCTGGTAGAGCGCCAGCGCGGGGGCGTACTGGCCATCGGCGGCATACATGCGCGCCAGCGCCGCGTTGGCGAGGCTGTCGTTCGGGCGTTTGGCCAAAATCGGCGCGAGCGTGTCGTAGGCCTGCGCGAGGTCGCCCTGCTGACGCTGCTGTTCGGCGAGGCGCACGGCGTAGAGGTAATTCAGATCGTCAAGCTGACGGCGCTGATCGGCGCTCAGCGTCTGCGTTTGCAAGCCGCGCATCACGTCCTGAGCCTGCACGTTCTGGCCGGTCTTGAGCAGCAGGCCCGCATAGGCCAGTTGCACGTCGGGACCGCTGCCCTTCACGCCGTCAGGCATCAGCGCGTGCATCAGGCTCATGGCGCGCGGCAGATTGCCCGCATCGACATAAGCCGAAGCCAGCGCGCTCACACGCGCCGGGTCCTTGCCCGCCGATGCTTCGAGGCGCGCCAGCATACTGCGCGCGTCGTCCAGATTGCCGTCGTGCGCCAGTTGCGAGGCTTGCGCGGCCACCGCCTGGAAGTCGATCTGCTGGGCCGTCGCGACCATGTTCGGCGTGCGCGCGGCGCCGGGAATGCGCGCCATCGTGTCCTGCGCGCGCGTCCAGTCGCCCATCTGCATCGCCAGCAGCGCGCTCGCATAGAGGGCATCGGGATTGTCGGGGTTCGAGGCCAGCAGGCCATCGACGAGTTCGCGCGCCTGGTCCGCGTGGCCCTGTTTCAGTTCGTAGCGCGCCAGTTCCAGACGCAGCCACGGATTGTCGGGATCCCTGCGCTGGGCGTCTTCGAGAATGCGCTGCGCCGTCTCCAGATCGCCGCGCTGTTCGGCGGCATCGGCGCGTCCCGAGGCGACGGTGGCGCGCAGGCGATCGAGGCCGCCGATGCTGGCCTGCTGCGCGGGCGTCATGCCGTCCACCCACTTCTGAGCCTCGTCGGCACGCCCTGTTTCGGCCAGGATATCGACCAGACCGCTCACGGCTTCACGATTGTCGGGATGGCCCGCCAGCACTTCGCGATAGACCTTTTCGGCGCGCGGCAGATCGCCCTGTACCGCGTACAGACGCGCCGATGCGTTGCGCCCGCCAGGCTCCGCCGGGTCCATGCGCAGCGCCTGATCGAGATCGCGCCGTGCGGCGGTGTAATCGCCCACGCTTTGCGCGCCCTCGGCCTGATTCACCAGCAGCCAGTAGCGCGCGGAGGCCAACGCGCGGCTCCAGTTCGCGCCCGCGCCCGGATGCGACGCCGCGCGCGCGAGCAGCGTCTGCGCCTGCGCCAGATCGCCCTGCTGCATGCGCACCAGTCCCAGACCGCCGAGCGCGTCGGTGTCGCTGGGTTTGTCGCGCAGCACGTCGGTGAACTGCTGCTCCGCCGTGGTCACGTCGCCCGCCTTGAAGGCCGCGAAACCGCGCGTGAGGCGCGGGTCCATGACGGGCGCCGCGGGTGCGTTGCCATTCGCGCTCGCGGCACGCGGCGAGAGCATCTGATGACGGATTTCGTCGTCATCGGGATGCAGCTTCAGATAGTCCTCGAACCAGGACTTGTTCTTCGGCGTGGGCGTAATCCACGTCAGCACGGAACGCCACGCTTCCGTGGCCGCGCCGCCGATATCCGCACGCGTGGCCAGCTTTTCCAGCAAGGCGACGCCCGCCGCGCGCTCGCGCTCGTCGCGCACCTGATGCTGGGCCAGCGCCAGCATGGTATACGGGTCGTTGGGTGTTTCGGCGTCCAGGCGCTGGAGGCCCTGAATGCCCTGATCCACACCGCCTTCGGTGTAGCCCAGGTAGGTGTAGTACTCGCGCGCCACGGCACCCTGCGGCACCTTCCCGCCCAGCGCCTTGTCGTACTGCGCGATGGCGGCGGCCAGCGCCTTCGTATCGTTCTGGTTGACCGCGTCCTGCGCCATCTGGCGCGCCTTGGCGAGCGTGGACTTGCCGGGCTCCACGGCCAGACGCAGATCCTGTTCGAGCAGCGGCACGAAGCGGCTATCGGGCGCGGCGGCGCGCAGTTTCGCCAGATAGTCGTTGGCGGCCGAAAACTGCTTCTTGCCGATGGCGACCGACGCCATCCCATACAATCCTTCGGGCTGCTTAGGGTCGGTCAACAGCAGCTTCTGCCACGACTGCGCGGCGAGATCGGGCTTGTCGTGCGCCTGCCAATAGCGGCCCTGTTCCAGCAGCATTCTGGAAGTGGCGTCCTGCGCCCACACGGGATGGCTGGCCGTGGTGAGCAACAAACCCAGAATGCAGGCCTGGCGGCGGCTGACTGACATGGACTTTTCCTGATCCCGGATCAATGTTGTTCGCGCTGAGATTCGTCGCGCTGCGCCTGCTCTTGCTGCGCCTTTTCGCGTTGCGCGAGCGCCGCGGCACGCAGTCGCGCCTCGGACTGGGCATCGCGGCGGGCCTGGCGGCCGCGCAGGAAACCAAAGCCGCCCGCTGCAATCGCTATCAGCGCGATCACACCCAGCGCCTTGAGCAGCCAGGCGAGCGACAGACCGAACGAGGCGAGCCACCAGTCGAGCCCGCGCCACAGGCCCAGACGCCCGACGTAATAGGTGTGCTCGCCCACGAGCGAATCGACTTCCTGGCCGCGAATCGACACGAGGCTGCCCTGGATCGGCTGCTTGTCGTAGCTGGGCACGCCCAGCAGCGCCGAGACCCCATCCTTCAAGCCTTCAGGCTGATTGCTGACCAGCATGACGACGCTGCGGCCCTTCTCCGCTGGCGACTCGAAACCCGCCAGCACGGCGCTCACGCCCGGCCCCGTCCACGCCAGCGAAAGACGGCTGGGTTCGGCGTCCAGACGCGGGTTCGAATGAAACCAGCCGCGCACGCGGCCCGGCAGATCCGACAGCGAGAACTGCGCGCCGTGGCCGTAGGCGGCGGGCATGTACGGCGCCCAGTCCTTGAGCCAAGCCTGATCGGCGCCCGAAGCAATCACGAGCAGATCCTTGTCCGGGGGCATCGCGTCGATGCGCTGACCGCGCAGCACCGTGACGCCGCTCGCCGGATAGCCGGTCGAGTCGCCCATGCGGCCCATCACGGCCAGATAGGTGCTGTACTCCTGCGCGCCCGCGTTGGCGCCCAGCACGACATCGGTGCCGGACAGATCGGCCATGCGCGTGAACGGGAAACCGGCCTGCGCGAAGGCGGCCAGGTTCGGCATCGCCATGTAGTGCGGGTACCCGGACAGATCGATCGTCGATTCGGGATCGATCGCGCCGCGCACGTTGTCGATGATGATGTCGCGGCACTCGCCCTGCTTGATGTAGTCGTACATGTAGCGGAACTGCAACTGCGTGTTCGGCTGCAGGAGCGTCTCCAGCGGCACCTCCAGCTTCGCCTGGCGCGGCAGGCTGCTGTCGGGCAGGACTTCGGCGCGCAGCTTGTCGGCGCCTTCGAGGCGCTCCAGCGCCAGCAGCGGAATCGACTTCATGAACTGGTCGCTGACGCTGAACAGCAGCGACGAATTCACCATATACGGCTGCGGCGTGTAGCGGTAATGCAGGTCGATCGGCACCGCGCTCGCATGCCAGCCGAACAGGTCGGGCGGCACGCGCGTATTGATGCGGATCAGGTCGGGGCTATAGCCCGACACGCCCAGTTGTTTGGCGTCGACCAGTTCGCCGAACGACACGGGACGGTCCGTGCGCAGCCAGCGCGGCGCGTCGTAAGGCTTGCGCGGCGCGAGACCGGTGAAGTGCGTAATGAGCGCGCTCGGCCCCGACAAAGTCTGGCTGCCCGACACCAGCGCATCGGCGGCCTGCTTGAGTTCCTTGCCGTCGCGGCCCATGACGAGCAGCAGCTTGCCGTTGGGGTCGTTCGGATTGGCGACGATGGCGAGCGTCGGGCCTTGCAGCGGCGCGCCCGCGAGCGACGCCTGATCCGCGCCTTCGACGATGACGATCGCGTTGCCCTGCACGGGCACCGTGGACAGCGACACCGGGAAATCCGCGCCGCGATAGTTGGCGAGCGCCCCGAACCACGACGACACCGTGCCCGCCGCTTCCAGCGCGGCGGCATCGGGGTTGCCCGCGAACACGAACGGCAGGTTCAGACGGAGGATGTCATGACCGTCGAAGAAAGGCGTCGGCAAACGCGCGAGATCGTTGGCCTGCGGCAGCGGCTGCGTGTCGATGCTCAGCGTGCTTTCGTTGCTGATGTTGGCCCACAGGCTCGAATTCAGCGGGTCTTCGCACTGCGTCGTGTAGTGGCCGATCAGTTGCAGACGCAACTTGCTGTTGGACGTGAAGAGGTACGGCGGCAGCGCGATCGTGCGCTGCAGGCTCTGGCCTCCCGTCTCCTTCGGCACCGCGATCGAGGCCGCGACCTGGTCGTTGACCAGCACGTTGATGTGCGAGAGATCGGGCGCCAGCGCCGGCGAATAGGCGTAGCGCAGATTCAGGCGCGCGCCGCTCACGACCTGGTCGTCGCGCACGTTCACCGGCAGCGTGTTGCTGCCGTCCACGCCGCGCAGGTTGAGCGCGTATTGCGCGCCCAGTTGCTGCAACGTGTAGGTCACGGTGGTGGCCGGTCCCGTCGATACAGCGGCGGTCGATACAGCGGCACTCGCGTCGGCCGCCGGCTGCGCGGGCGCGTTGACAGGAGCCATGTTCGCCGCAGGCTTGCCGCTCGCGGCCGGTTGCGCGGCCTGGACCACCGGCGCCGCAACGAAGACGCAGCCCAGCAGCAGCGCCGGCCACGCGGACCGCGCAGGTCCGCCCGCCTCCGGAGTCAGGCGACGCGAGAGGCGTGCCCGGGAGATGTCAGGCCGTCTTTTAAACATGAGAACCTCGTCGTCCTTCTTCACGTTGCGATGTCTGGGGAATGTCCAGGTCCAGCCGGTTCAGGGCACGCCGATGCAGCAGCACGCCGCCGAGCAGACCGATGAGCACGACGCTGGCAAGCGTCGCCAAGAGCAGCAGCACGATATGGCTCGCGAAGAACCATTGCACGGCGAGCCGCAGCGGCAGCTTGCCGATGAAATAACTTTGGTCCGCGTTCAGCGTGGTGAGGACGCCGCCGTGCGCGATCACGAGACTGCCGCTGATGGTGTCGTCGGCGCGGTAACGGCGCGCCTGCAACATGCTCACGACCGCGTCGAGGCCGCCCGGCGTGTTGCCCGACACGACCACCACGCTGCGCCCGCGCGCGAGCGGCGACTGGAGACCGGCCACCATGCCGTCATGGTCGTCGCTGCGATAGAGCGCGGCGATGTCCACCGCGTGTCTCGCGCTTGCCTGGCCGCCGGTCAGCCTGTCCCACCACGCGGCAAAGCCATGGTCCGAGCGCGTATCCGGGCCGAAGAAGCCGCGCGGCAGATCGTCGTGCCATGTCTTCAGCCACGGCTGGTTGTCGCCCGATGCCAGCACGAGCAGGTCCTTGTGACGCAGCGCTTCGACCTGTTGCGGACCGGCCACCGTCACGCCGAGCACCGGATAACCCGTCGCCTGACCCATGCTGCCCATCAGCGTCAGGTACGCGGAATAATCGTCGGCGACCGGCTGGGCGGGCAGGATCACCGCGCTTTCGGACAGATCGGCCAGGCGCGTGAACGGAAAGCCCGCATCGCTGAAGGCGCGCAGATCCGGCATGGTGGCATAACGCGGCAAATTCGAGATGTCGATCGTCGAAGCCGGATCGATGGCGCTCAGAAGCGGCCCGCCCGCTACGTCCAGCCAGCGGTCCTGCGTCTTGACGGCCTCGTACTGGTAGTCGAATTGCAGCGTCGTCAATGGCGGCAGCAGATACGGCGGAATGCGCATTACGGCGTGGCCGTCGGAGGCGTCGCCGGGCAGCGCCAGAGTGCCGATCGGCGTGTTGCCCGCCAGCACATGCAGCACCGAGCGCGACGATTGCGGACGCGCCGTATAGCGATAGTGCAGATCCAGCACCGCGCCGCTGCTGTCGAAGCCGAACAGGCCCGGCGGCAGGCGCAGGTCCACGTCGATCGCGCCGGGGCGCAAGCCCTGGACCGTGAAACGGTCGGCCGGCATCAGTTCGCCCAGTTCCACCGGTCGGTCGCTGGGCAGCCAGTTCGGGGCGTCGAAGGGCTTGCGCGGCGCGACGTTGACCGGGCCGTCGATGCGCACTTGCGTGCCGGAGAGCGTCTTCGCGCCGAGCGCCAGCGCCGTCGCCGCCGTGCGGATCTGCGCTTCGTCGCGGCCCGTGACGAGCAGCAGCCGGCCGTTGGGGTCGTTGGGGTTGGCGACGATCGCGATCGTCGGACCGTCCGCCGTCGGCGCGGCGAGGCCCAGGCCAGGCAACTCGTCGCGCAGCGCCAGCACCACGGCCTGACCGTGCGCGGGCAGCGCGCCCAGGCTCGCGCCGAAGTGCGAGCCGCGATAGCCCGCCTGCGCACCCAGCCACGAACTCACGATGCCCGCGGCTTCGAGGCGATCGGCACGCGGCGCGCGCGGCAGCACGACGGACAGGTTCAAGCGGCGCTCGTCGCGCTTGTCGAAGAACGGCGCGGGCAGGCGCGACAGGTCGCTCGCCGGGCTGATCGGCGCGACGGTCAGTTCGAGTGCGCTGTTCGGGCCGGCCTTGAGCCACAGATCGGGACTCTCGGGATCGTAGCCCGCGTCGCTCGCCTTGCTATGGCCGATCAACTCCAGGTTCAGATGGTTAAAGTCGGTAAGCACCGGGACCGGCAGATCGACCGTCGTCGTCACCGGCGCGCCCGGCGCCGGTTCGGGCAGCGGGATGGTCGCGCTCACGACGCTGTTGAGCAGCACGTTCAGATGCGAGAGCGCGGGCAGCAGCTTCGGCGAATAGCGATAGTCGAGCACGAGGCGCGCGCTGACCACGCGTTCGTCCTCGCGCAGACCGAAATCCATGCCGCCGTAGGCGTCGTCGCCGCGCAAGGTCAGCCCTTGCGCGCCGTTATCGCGCAGCAGAGGGACGCGGTAAGTGTAGGTGTCGGCGGCATCGGGCTGCGCCGGTGCGTCAGCCGTCACCGCTTGCGACGCAACTGATGCCGCCGACGCAACAGGCGCAGCTTCGGCAAGCCCCATGTTGACGGCGAGCGCGAGCGCAGCCAGCACCGAACCCCACATGGGCGCCAACCGGCGCGTGCGCGTCAAGGCGCGCAAAGTCGACAAGTAGATGGAACTCACGATTGCTTCGATCCCGTCTCGCCAGTCCCCGCTACACGGCTCAGGCGCGCGCGCCCGCCCAGCAGCAGATGCCGGAACAGATCCTTCAGACCGCGCACGCCCACCGTAAGCACCTCGAACAGGCTGCGCAGCGGCCGGTCCGGACGATAGCGGCCCCACGACGCAATCCAGCTATCGGCGCGCGAGAACGTCACGCGCATGAGGTCGCGTTCCTGATCGATCGTCAGTACAGGGAAGCTCACGCCCACGGTACGGCCACGGCACACCTGGACTTCGGCGGGGAATTTGCCTTCGTAGTCGTCGCGGAACACCGACACGAGGATGCGCTCGCCGCGCTCGGGCATCGGCGCATTCTCCGGCAGCACGAGGCCGAGACCGCCCTGCGAATAGTCGCTGGTCTGGCAGGCGACGTGGCGGCCATCGGCCAGCCGCACGGCGGCCGGCAATTCGATCGGCACGCGCGGCGTGAGGCGCAGTTGTTTCGATTCGGTCGCGACGCCCGCCGCCGCGCTCAGGTTCATGACGTTGTAGATCACCCAGACCAGGTTGAACACGATACTCATCGCTTCGGGCCAGCCGGGACTGCGGATCAGGCCGACGACACCGACCACGAAACCGGCCAGGTTGATGAGCAGCAGGCCGATATAGGGCCGCGCCATCGCCCAGTCCAGGAAGGACTGGCGGATCACGCCGCCCTTGGACGTCACGTTGAAGCCCTTGCTGCCGGGGAAGAACACGGCCTGGAGCGCGGGCACGACGACGTACCACGCCAGCACCGTTTCATAGACCTCGCTCCAGAACGAGTGCCGAAAACGCCCCTGGATGCGCGACGCGCCGACGCTCGAAATTACAAGGTGCGGCACGGCATAGGCCAGCACCATTAGCGCCGACGCGTGGAAGACGTGCGCGCCGAAGAACAGATACGCCATCGGCGTGATCAGGAACACGAGGCGCGGCAAGCCGAAGAAGAAGTGCATCATCGCGCTCAGATAACAGAGCCGCTGCGGCACCGACAGCCCCTTGATCAGAAGCGGATTGAACTGGCGGAAGATTTCGGCCATGCCGCGCGCCCAGCGAATCCGCTGGCCGACATGGCGGCCCAGGCTTTCGGTGGCGAGGCCCGCGGCCTGCGGGATCGCAAGATAAGCCGTGTTGTACCCCTTCATGCTCATCTTGAGCGCGGTCAGCGCGTCTTCCGTGACGCTTTCCGTCGCCACGCCGCCCACATCGTCGAGCGCCGAACGGCGCAGCACCGCACAGGAGCCGCAGAAGAACGCGGCATTCCAGAGGTCGTTGCCGTTTTGCAGGACGCCATAGAACAGGTCGCCCTCGTTGGGCACCTTGCGGAAGGTTTCGAGGTTGCGCTCGAACGGATCCGGCGAATAGAACACGTGTGGCGTCTGCACCATCGCCATCTTCGGATCCTTGAGGAACCAGCCCATGCAGACCTGCAGAAATGAGCGCGTCGTGACGTGATCGCAGTCGAACACCGCGACGAATTCGCCGCTGGTTCGGGCGAGCGCCGCGTTGAGGTTGCCCGCCTTGGCGTACTTGTTGTCCGCACGCGTCAGGTACTCCACGCCCGCCTGCTCGCAGAACTGGCGGAACTCGTCGCGGCGGCCATCGTCGAGCAGATAGACGCGCAGTTTGTCGGCGGGCCAGTCGAGCAGCGTCGCGGCGAGCACCGACTGGCGCACGACTTCCAGCGGCTCGTTGTAGGTCGGAATGAGCACATCCACCGTGGGCCAGAGCGAGGTGTCGGCGGGCAGCGGCACGGGCCGGCGATGCAGCGGCCAGAGCGTCTGGAAGTAGCTGCACAACAGCATCAGCACGGCGTAGCCCTCCGCCGCCAGCAGCAGATAGCCGAAGGTCCGGTCGAGCGGACTCGCGAAGCCGAGCGTCTGCGTCACGCGCCAGTACAGGTAGCGCAAGGACACGAACACCGACAACGCCACCAGCGACACCGTGAGCACCCGGCCCCGGACGCGGCTCAGAAAAACGGCGACGCCCATACACAGGATGGCGAACACCCATTGCTGCGACAAAGCCAGGTGCACGGTCAGCGTGGAGACGAACAGCAGCACGGCCGCCAGCGTCACGAGCAGGCGCGCCCAGCCGGGGGCCAGCAGCGCCGTCCCCGTGTTGAGCAGGGCGTCGTCCCAGTCGCCCGCATCGTCGCTCTGGCCTGTCCCGGCGGACGGCAGTCGGCTTTCCTGCTTCGGCGATATCGGCTTGCGTTTCATGAATGCCATGGCGAGTTCCCTAGCGCGTCCTGATCCACAGCACGATCAGAAGCACCAGCACCGCACACAGCAGTACCGCCATCAACCGATACACGCCCGCTCTGCGCGAGTTCTTCGCGGCTTGCACATCGGGGCGGCCGTCGTCGCCTGTTACGACCGTCGTTTCGGCGGGCGCGCCCGGCTTATCCGCTTCTGCCGCTTCTGCCGCTTCTGCCGCTTCTGCCGCTTCTGCCGCTTCTGCCGCTTCTGCCGCTTCTGCCGCTTCTGCCGCTTCTGCCATTTCTGCCGCTTCTGCCATTTCTGCCGCGTCAGAAGGCTGCTGGCCGAGCGGCGGCAAAAGCTGCAATACCCGTTCGGCGCACGCCATCAGGTCCTGGCGGCCCACGCTGTCCTGCGAGGACTCGACGACGGTTTGCCCGCGCGCCAACGCCTCGCTCACCGAGCGATCCAACCGCACGCGGCCCAGCACGCGCTTGCCGGGAACGCCTTCGATCAACTGCAGCGATTCGCGCGACAGGCGGCTCGTCGCTTCGACCTGATTGACGATGCACACGGATTCGCGGCTGTCGGGTCGCGCGCCGTGATGACGGCGGATCAGATTGTCGATCTGCGGCAACGTGGCATAAGACGCCGCATCGGCCAGCACGACGGAGATCACCAGATCGGCTGTGGCCAGCACCTGGCGAAGGTAATTGGAAACACCCGGCGGCGTGTCCAGGATCACAACGGCATCGTCAGGCAGATCGAGGCTGCGCAGATGGGTCGGGAGCCAGTGCAGATCGACGGCGATGCGGCGCTCCAGCGTCGGCAAATCGGCTTCATTGATCTGACCAAAAGGCAGCACGCGCACGCCCGACGCGGCACGCGTGGCAACGTCGCCCCATGCCGTGCCGGCCACGCTCGCGCGCGACAGACCGCCGATGTCCTGCGGCTGACCGCCAAGGTGCAAATGCAGGGCGTTCTGGGGATCGAGATCGACGGCCATCACCGTGCGCGCGTGACGGCTCAGCGCGACGGCCAGATTGGCGGCTATCGTGCTTTTGCCCACGCCGCCCTTGGCGGAAACGACCGCGACGACGATCATGGCTCTCCGCGTGGCGTAACGTCAGCCCGAGGCTCGTTGCGTTCCATGAGGCGCGCAAACACGCTGCCAAGCGTGGCGGACTGCGGCGTGGGGGTGGCGGGCTCGGGAGCGGGTTGAACAGTGGGTTCAGCGTCGGGTTGAATCGCGGCGGGCGGGAAAACCTCGGCTTGAGGCTGGGCGTGGGCCTCGGGTTGAACGGCGGCTTCGATGGCGGGCGGCGTCTGGACGGCCAGCACGACCGGGGGCGGCTCGGACGCGACAGCGGCAATGGACCATGCAATCAGCGGCTGCGACGCATCGAGACCGGCATCGTCCTGCGCGGCGCGGTCGGGTTCAGTATCGGTATCGGCGTGCGCGGACCAACGCCCACGCGCACCTTCGATCTGCTCCGTCCTCTCCACTTCCCGGTACTGCGCTGGACTTCCGCCTGCTACCTCGAAAAGTTTCGCAATATCCGAAGCACCGCTCATGCGTCGACCCCGTCGTATTCGTTGTGCTGTCAACCAATGCGCGTCATGCGCATCCGCACAACTCGCTTGTCTCCACTTGCCCTTTACTTCCTTTTTTACTTCTCTTTTACTTGCCGAAAAGAAAAACCATCGTTCCCGACGCATCTGCGGGACCGGCTGTGGTCATTCGCAGTTGGGGATCGGCGCCCAGCCGATGCATCCACGTTTCGTAGACCCCTTCGAGGAAAGCCCCGGCCCACGCCACATTTTCCGGGCCGAACGCCGCCTTGAGCGGCGCGTGGTAGTGCGTCATCACGAGCCAGTCCTGGGCCTCGCGAATTTCGACCACGCCCCAGGCGATTGCGCTCCAGACCCGATTCATCGCGTCCTGCATCTCGGCGACGGTGCCCGCGTCCGCCAGCGCGTATTGAACGGCGAACTGCGCGCCCGCGCCACGCATGAGCTGGCTGAGGAGCCGGGGTGTCAGGTTTTGCGTCAGCTCCTGCGAAAAGAACGACAGGAACGGCAGCCATTGCGGTGCAGGCGTGGAATTCATGAAATCTCGATGCGCACGGCCGGGCGGCGCACATTGCGACTGCAGAACTGGGAAAACGGCCCTGAACACCATTCGGGCAGCGACCGAGGTTTTGCGCAATGATCACAAACGTGGCGCGCGCCGGATTATACTTTTTATCCATCCGGTTTTTATTTTTAAATTTGTTCAGAACCGCCCCAACTGTCACGCTCGCGCGACAAATTAATCATAGAAAACGTTTGCGAGTTAAAGGGGCATGTCGGACATATTGACGCGGTAACGCCTCGTCATATTCATCAGACGAGTGAGCGGGTTAGTATGGACCGCTTTGGCCTCTACGTGTTGCCGGGCGACTGGCGCGGCTTCGTGCTCTCGCGGCTCCGCGGACCCGGGCGCCGGGTCGGCCATGCCGTGCTCCCACTGACCCGCATCCAGATCGCCATCCCAGAGCGGGCCGTGAACCGCGAGATCGATTGTGGCCTGCGGATGCGCTTCGAAAAGTTCCGTGTAGATCACCTGCGCTATTGCCAGCCGCGCAAGAACTTCCGCAGGTGCATGCGCAAACGTTTCGTCGTGCACTCTCGGCACAATGAGCGAAAACGGCTTTTCCGAAGAGCCGATTCGAATGAAGGTGACACTGACACCCTGTACGACGATGACGCTGTAACGCGCTTGATCGTTTCCACGCCCCGGGAAACGAACCATGAATTCGGTCGTTTTCATTTTTTATCGCGACGCTCTCTATCCGGCAAGCTGTCCGGACATGAGGTCGATTTGAATTATTTTTATGTGTGCCCCGTATGCGTGCACAAAAAAAGCCGCCGTATCGTGTGACGCGGCAGCCCGGGTATCCAACGCTGTTTGCGGCAGTCATCGGATGCGAAAAATCCTACCATACGATGGACTGCTTATCACATCACACGAATATGAATTCTGAGTTATTTGTCTGTACATAGAGAGCAAACGTTTGCATTTTAATTGTGTGGTTGACACCGTGAATCATTTCTTCTGAACAAAGAGACGGTCTTTCCGTATCGCGACTGCGCCAAAATAGCCTTCCTGCAAGCTGAATCCGCCATCTGCGCAAGGTTTATGTGCGCTAGGTAACAACGGCGATTGACGCAATGTGGGAAACCCCCCATATTTTCTTCAAGCGGCTGCGCCGGTCCGAGCCGCCGCTTTCCAGGTTTTCCTGCGCATGTAGATCGTGAGTTCCGCGATTGTTAGCCGATCGCTTCAACAACGATCCTGAGCATGCCGACATGGCATCGCCATCACGGTGGGGCTACAGCATGTCCGCTCAGACTATTCATGACCAGCATTTCCCCGCAGCGTGCAAACACTGTGGCGGTATGCTCAAGGAGTACGTCGATAGCTGCCCTTATTGCGGCGCGAAGCGTCCGCTCGAAAGGGCCGCGCTACGCGTGCGCTCCAGAAACCCATCCCTGCCGTCCGTCGCCTCGCGAGCACCTGCCGTACCGGCGATCGATCATCCGTCGGTGAAGCCCGAATTCCAGCATCACACGGCGATCGAACATGAATCGTCGCCCGGCCAGATCGGGCGGCGCAGCTTTCCCAAAGTCGTCCTGCTCGTCTTCCTGTTTCTCGCGCTGGCCTATGCGGCGTATCTGATCCTGGGCGGCAACCGCAAGCCCGACAGCGCGGGCGACGAACAAGGCGCGCACTCGCTGGTCGGCTCGATCCTGCCCTACCTGCCACGGCAACTCGCGAAGGGGGTGGCGCCTTCCGACAATAACGCCAATACCGCCCATCCCCCCGATACCGCGCAGCAAGCCGACACGCCGAGGCCCGTCGCCGTGCCTCAATTCAAGGATGTCCCCGACAGCCTGCGCGCCGCGCACGCGGGTCTCGCGGCAAACAATTTGTCCGATGCAAAGGCCGCCGACAATGCCGCGCTGTCCAGCGATGCAGGCAACGCCGACGCGCAGGCAATCCGGCGCGATATCGCAGGGCGCGAGCAACGTCGCGACAATGCGCTGCAAAACGCAAACCAATGCGCGAACCAGAATAACTGGGCCTGCGTGCAGCAACAGGCATCGGAAGCGCTCGCAATCGATTCGAGCAGCGAGCAGGCGCAATCCTTGATGGAGCGCGCCATTCTGTCGACGGCCTGGGCGCCGCAAGCATCGGCGACTGCAGCCACCAACGCGACGCCGGCGAGCGGCGAAAACGCTGTCGATGCCCGCCAGCAAGCGATCCTGCAAAACGGCTGGAAGCAAGCCACGCCTTCTGGCGCGACCCACTAAGCCGGTTTCTCCTTTTATCGAAGTCAGCCTTCCATCACATCCCGAGCGGGAGAGATACATGCTGAAGACGACTCTAGCGGCACTGGCGGGCCTGATCGCCCTGCTTTTCTCGACGCTCGCCGTCGCCGCGCCAGCCGACGCGCACTACAAGATCACGACCGGGCCGGAGCGCGGCACCTATATCCAGATCGGCCAGGATCTCTCGAAATGGGTGGCCCAGCCGGCCGGCATCGACCTTGAAGTGCTGCCCTCGAAAGGCTCTGCGGAAAACGTGCAGCGCATGCGCTTCGAACCCGGCGTGAAACTCGCGCTGGTGCAGTCCGACGTCTATCAGGCCTATGTCGACATGGCCAATTCAGGCAATGAGGACGCGGGCACGACGATACGGCCGCTGCGTCTCATCATGCCGCTCTACGACGAGGAGATTTATTTCGTCGTACGTAACGACTCGCCGATGAAGGCGATCAATGAGATCAAGGACAAGACGATCAGCGTCGGGCTGATTGGCAGCGGCACCGCGCAATCGGCCACGACGCTGTACCGCCTGATGTTCGGCCAGTCGATTCCCGAGCAGAACGTGCAGCACTTGAGCAACGAAGACGCACTGGCCGCGCTGATCGTCAAGAAGATCGACGTGGCGATCATCGTCGCCGGGCAGCCCGCGAAACTCTTCACCGACATGAACCCCAATCTGCTGCAGCAGATCCGTTTCCTGCGTGTCGATCCGAACGCCCCCGAAACGGCGCGCGCGAAGCAAACCTACTTCCCCGCGACGATCCACACTTCGAGCTATCCGAACTGGCTGAAGGAAGACGTGCCGACCTGGACGGTCAAGGCCTTTCTGGTCACCTATGACTACAATCTGCGCGATACCGTCGGCAACCTGAGGCGCTTTGCCGATTCGCTATGCGAGAACTTCGACAATCTTCAGGAGCATGGCCACCCGAAATGGAAACAGGTGAAGCTCGAACTGCCCGGGCTCGGTAAAGGCTGGCAATACTATCAGCCGGTCGAACGGCGCCTGAAGGCGTGTTTCGCCCATCGCGCGGCGATGCAGGCGGCTGGCGGCACCGGCGCCGCGCAGCACGCCACTACCGAGCAAAGCGCCAATGGACGGCCCTGCACGGACCAGGAACGCATGCTCTTACTCTGCGGCAAGCAATAAGCAGATCGCGTGCATCATCCACGTGCGGTGCACGCGATTTTCATCAGCGCCTTGGCTGGGGCAACAGGCTTGCGAGTCCTCTAAATAGCGGCTTTTTCAGCCTGTCCGCCCTGGGATCATTCATGCAAGGCGTCATGCCGATTCGCTTCTAGCCCGTCGCTTTCGTCGAAAGCAGGCAAGCGCCAGCCTCGCCAGATGGCGATCAGATGCAACGCCAAACCCAGCACAAAACTCACTGCGGTATTCAAATCCTGATCGACTCCGGCAGTGAAAATCGCAGCCTCTCTCCAGTCGGCGAATATCTTTCGTGGTACGTCTGCCTGAGCGATTCCGGGAGTTTGCGCCTTCGGCGGAGGCGGCTTCGCCTCTCTCTCCCACGAAAGGTTCGGCGCAATTATGGGTGTCACGGCGTATTCATGTCATATCGCTGACTTAACCATGAATGTTTCATAACTGCGTGCTAACTGAAAGCTGTCTGCACGCTCAGTGAACGATAATCACCGCTGATGCCGGACACCGGCGCCCGTCTTTCCTTCCGTCCCTCCTTCAATCGACAGCCCCTTCGCCACGGCAAGGAAACTTCATGCCAGATGCCGTTCCCCGCTCGACACGCGTCGCTCCGCTCTTCGCGCTACTGCCCTTTCTGCGGCCTTATGCCGGACGTTGGGCGCTTGCGTTTCTCGCGCTCCTGACCTCGGCGGGCGCGACGCTGGCCTTGCCCGTCGCCTTCAAATACCTGATCGACCGGGGTTTCGCCAGCGGCGACCGCACGCATATCGATCGCTATTTCATCGCGCTATTTATCGTCTCGTTGATACTCGCGGCGGCGACAGCCCTGCGCTTCTATTGGGTTTCATGGCTGGGCGAACGGGTCACGGCCGATTTGCGGCGCGCCGTCTACGACCACGTGATGCGCATGAGCCCCGAGTTCTTCGAAACCACGCAGACCGGCGAAGTCCTCTCGCGCCTCACGACCGACACGACGCTCATCCAGGCTGTCGTGGGCACGAGCCTGTCGCTCGGCTTGCGCAACGCGCTGCTGACGATCGGCGGCGTGTCGATGCTGGTCGCCACCAGTCCGGTGCTGTCCGGCTACATCATCGCGACGCTCGTGGTGGTGGTCGCGCCCATCGTCATCTTCGGTCGGCGCGTGCGCAAGCTTTCGCGCGCGAGCCAGGACAAGGTCGCCAACGCGAGCGCACTCGCGGGCGAAGTGCTCAACGCCATGCCCACCGTGCAGTCGTACACGCAGGAAGCGTTTGAGACCCGGCGCTTTGGCGGCGCGGTGGAAACGGCCTTCGACACGGCACTCACGCGTATCCGCGCGCGGGCGAGCCTGACCGCCGTGGTCATCGTTTTCGTATTCGCCGCCATCGTGTTCGTGCTGTGGCTCGGCGCCCAGGCTGTGCTGGCCGGGCGCATGACGGCGGGCCAGTTGTCGCAGTTCATCCTCTACGCGGTCTTCACGGCAGGCGCCGTGGGCGCCGTCGCCGAGGTGTGGGGCGATCTGCAACGCGCCGCCGGCGCCACCGAGCGCCTGCTGCAATTGCTGACCGCGCGCTCACCGGTCGTTGAGGCCGCAACGACTGTGCCGCTGCCCGCGCACGGTGACGGGATCCGCTTCGACAACGTGAGCTTTTCGTATCCGTCGCGGCCGGGCGTGGCCGCGCTGAGCGGATTCACGCTCGACGTGCGGGCGGGCGAGCATGTCGCGCTGGTCGGGCCTTCGGGCGCGGGCAAGACCACGCTGTTTCAGCTGCTGCTGCGCTTTTACGATCCGCAATCCGGCCAGATCCTGATCAACGGCGTGCCCACGCAACAGGTCTCGCTCAACGCGTTGCGCCAGTCGATCGGCGTGGTGTTGCAGGAATCGGTGATTTTTTCGGGCAGCGTGCTCGACAACATTCGCTATGGCATGCCGCACGCGTCCCTCGCCGAAGTTCGGCGCGCCGCCGACATGGCCGCCGCCGCGGGATTCATCGAGGCTTTGCCGCAAGGCTACGATACGTTTCTGGGCGAACGCGGGGTGCGTTTTTCGGGTGGCCAGCGGCAACGTCTGGCGATTGCGCGGGCGATTCTCAAGAACCCGCCGATCCTGCTGCTCGACGAGGCCACCAGTGCGCTCGATGCGGCAAGCGAGCGGCTCGTGCAGACCGCGCTCGACAACGCCGCGCAGAACCGCACGACGCTCGTGATCGCGCATCGTCTGGCCACCGTGCAGCAGGCCGACCGCATCGTCGTCATGGAGCACGGGCGCATCGTCGCGCAGGGCCGTCACGCGGAACTGCTGCACAGCTCGCCGCTCTACGCGCAACTTGCGGCGCTGCAGTTCGAGATGACGTCGGGGGAGTTGCCAGCGCGTGTCTGAAACGCAGCCCGCCGGAATTTCAACCGTTTTTTACGCGAACCGGACGCAATTGCGCCCGTCTTTCTTGGCCTCGTAGAGCGCGTCATCGGCCACGCCGAACGCCTCGCGATAACCATGATCGCCGGGCGCATGGCGCCAGGTGTGCGTCGCGCCCATGCTCAGCGTGACGACGCCAAGCGGCGAGCCGCGATGCTCGATACCCAGCCGCTCCACGCCCGCGCGCACGCGCTCCAGCGCGTAGCCCATTTCCGCGCGCTCGACACCGGTGAGCAACAGCGCGAACTCCTCGCCGCCCACGCGGCCCGCGATCATGTTGTGCTCGTCGGCGGCCTCGCGCAGCACTGCCGCGACGGCGCGCAGGCAGCCGTCGCCGGCCGGGTGGCCGTAGGTGTCGTTGTACTGCTTGAACCAGTCGATATCGACCATCACCGAACCGACGCCCTCGCCATCCGGCGCGTCCTGCCAGCGACGATGCACGCTTTCCAGCGTGCTGCGGCGGTTGAACAGTTGCGTGAGCGGATCGACGGCGGAGGCCATGCGCAGGCGCAGATCGTTCTCGATCATCTCGCCCAGGTGGCGCAGCACGCCGCGCGCGTTTGCATCCATGCGGCGCGGCTCGGGGTCCATCGCGCAGAGCGCGCCGATCGGCTCGCCGTCGGGCAGGCGGATCGGCACTCCCGCAAAAAAGCGCACATGCGGCGGATACCGCACGAGCGCGCAGCTTTGTACGTCGTCGCGCTCGCGCGTGTCCTCGACGACGAACACGCTGCCGTTGCGCAACGCGTGTTCGCTCAGCGAGCTGTCGCGCGGCGTGTTCGTCACCAGCGCGCCCAGATCGCCGCAAAAATGCTGATGTGCGGCGTCGAGCAGCGTCACCGTGGTATAGGCGGCGCCCGTCACGAACTTGAGGATGCCGGTCGCGTGACCGAAGCACTCGCGCATGACCTGGTCGTCATGCAGGAGCCATTCGACGACCGACGGTTCCGCATGGGTCGGCTGGAAGCCGGTCATGAAGATCTGCGGGCGCGAGGCGGGGCGAGCGGAGCCGATGAGCAAGGACACGTTAGCTTCAGTTGAGTGCGATGCCCTCTTAACGGCCCGACGCCGCCAAAGTTTAGCGAAATCCGTACCCGATCTTTTTTACCGTATTTGTCGGAGGATTGTCCGTCTGATGCGCTATTGGAAGCGGGATAGCTTATGGCCCGCGCCTCCTTTATAAGGATTCCATATCGAATCGGATGCGTGTGGGCCGTGGCGGAAACTTGACTCGTCGGCGCATCGCCTCGGGGTGCCTGCGCACCGTGAATCCCGGTCCGCTGAGGTCATTTCGTTCGCGCCCTCAACACTACCCGTTAAAATCCCGGGTTTTCTTCCTTCCGGCCTTTCCCGATGCAACCCGCTTCGCCCACGCAACACCCGCCACAACCGGTTCATCACGTCCCCGACGACGCCCCCGCCGCCCGCGACCTCGTCTACGGCCCCGACGACCGGCCTGCGCCCACGCTCGCCTTCGTGGCCGCGCTCCAGCATCTGCTGGCCATCCTCGTGCCGATCGTGACACCCGGCCTGTTGATCTGCCAGTCGCTCGGCGTCTCCAGCCGCGACACCACGCTGATCGTGTCGATGTCGCTCGTGATTTCGGGCATCGCCACGTTCCTGCAATGCCGCCTCTTCGGCCCGCTCGGCGCGGGGCTGCTTATCGTGCAGGGCACGAGCTTCAACTTCGTCGGCCCGCTGATCGCCGGCGGCAGCCTGATGGTCAAGCAGGGCACCCCGGTCCAAACCGTGATGGCCGCGATCTTCGGCGTGGTCATCGCGGGTTCGTTCGTCGAAATGGCCGTCTCGCGCATCCTGCCCTTCATCAAGCGGCTGATCACGCCGCTCGTCACCGGCATCGTGGTGCTGCTGATCGGCCTCACGCTCATCAAGGTGGGCCTCATCAGCATGGGCGGCGGCTACGGCGCCATCGCCAAGGGCAATTTCGCGAGCGTCGACAATCTCACGCTGTCGGGCGTCGTGCTAGGCACCATCATTCTGCTCAACCGCGTGCCCATCGTCTGGGTGCGCAGCACGGCACTGGTCATTGCTCTCGTGGTCGGCTATCTCGTGGCCGCCGCGCTCGGCAGGCTCGACTTCACGGGCGCGCGCGAAGCCGCGCTGTTCCAGATCCCGACGCCATTGCACTTCGGCATCGGCTTCTCGTGGTCGCTGTTCGTGCCGATGCTGATCATCTATCTCGTCACCTCGCTCGAAGCGATCGGCGATGTGACGGCCACCAGCAAGATCTCGCGCGAACCCGTGGAAGGGCCGTTGTGGATGCGACGGATCAAGGGCGGCGTGCTGGTCAATGGCGCGAATTCGCTGCTGGCCGGCGTGTTCAACACGTTCCCGAGTTCCGTGTTCGCGCAGAACAATGGCGTGATCCAGTTGACCGGTATCGCCAGCCGTCACGTGGGCGTGTGGATCGCGGGCATGCTCGTGGTGCTCGGCCTCTTTCCGCCCGTCGCGGGCGTGCTGCAGGCCGTGCCCGAGCCGGTGCTGGGCGGCGCGGCGATGGTGATGTTCGGCGCAGTGGCCGCGTCGGGCATCAACATTCTCGCGGGTGTCAAGCTCGACCGCCGCGCGCTGCTGATCATCGCGGTGTCGCTGGCGCTGGGTCTGGGCGTCTCGCAGGTGCCGGAGATTCTCACCAGCCTGCCGCACGCGCTGAAGAACGTGCTGGAATCGGGCGTGGCGACGGGCGGCCTCTGCGCCCTCGTGATGAACTGGTTCCTGCCGGAGCGCAATTAATCCCGGCAATCGCGCGCCGGGCGCCCCCGAGGCATCGGTCATTGCACAAACGCGCGTGACCGATGCCGCCCGGGCCTGTGCCCTTCGCGGAGCGCCCGTCGTCCAGGTCCCGTCCCGCTGCCTTCGCGCGACAGGCAGCGGCGCCGCCGCCCCGCATCGGCCCTAGTGCTTACCCGGCGTCAGCACCACGCGAAAACGCGCCTTGCCGCTCATCATGCGGTCGTAAGCTTCGGCGGCGCGCTCGAGCGGATACTCCTCGATCATCGGCCTCACGTCCGAGATCGCGCTGAACGCCAGCGTTTCCTGCGAATCCGCCGCCGTCCCGGACGGCCAGCCCTGCACCGACTGACGCCCCATGATGAACTGCATCACGGGCACTTCCACCGGCTCCTGCGCCACGCCCACCATGATCAGCTTGCCGTCGACGCCGAGACCCGCGAGCGCCGCGCTCATGGCCTCGCCGTTCGTGACGGTCGCCAGAATGACGCGCGCGCCGCCCAGCGCCTGCAGGCTTTCGCCGACGTTCTGCGCCGAACTGTCGATGTAGTGATGCGCGCCCAGTTGCTTCGCAAGCGGCGCCTTGTCCTGACCGCGCGCGATCGCCACCGTCACGAAGCCCATCTTGCGCGCGAACTGCACGCCAAGATGACCCAGCCCGCCGATGCCGAGGATCGCCGCCACGTCGCCCGCGCGCGCGCCGCTGTGGCGCAGCGCGTTGAACGTGGTGATGCCGGCGCAGAGCAGCGGCGCGGCGTCGACATCGGCGAGATCGTCGGGCATACGCGCGAGCACTTCCTGCGGCGCCACCATGTATTGCGCGTAGCCGCCGTCGTAGCTGATGCCGGGAACCTGTGCGTTCTGGCAGAGCACGAAGTCGCCGTGGCGGCAGCGCTCGCAATGGCCGCAATGACCGCCATGCCAGCCCACGCCGACGCGCTGGCCCACGCTCCAGCCTTCGACACCCGCGCCCGTGCGCTCGATCACGCCCGCGATCTCGTGGCCGGGCACGCGCGGGAACTGCAAACCGGGCCAGTGGCCCTCTTTCGTCAGCGAGTCGCTGTGGCAGATGCCGCACGCCTGCACCTTGATCAGCACGTGGCCCGCGTCCGGTTCCGGGATATCCCGCTCGACGAGTTCGAGTGGTCCGCCTGCATTCGCTACCTGCACTGCCTGCATCGTTGGCATCGTCTGCTCCTTGAATGGGGAAAGCGCGCGGCGTGCCGCTGACTGTGGCTGAGGCCGCGTGTGAGTGACGCGCTAGCAGACTACCGCAGCGAAAAAAACGCCGCGCATGGGCGGCGCGGCATAGACAGGGTACGAGCGCAGCGCACGCGTCAACGTGCCGTGAAATCCTCGGCGTAATCAAATTGTCAATGCAGTTGATTATCATTTGCACTTTTCAATCGGCACGCAGCGGATGGAAACGGTCGAAAGTACATTGGCGCCCAACGTAGTTGACGCGGACAAAACCGGTCCTGCTGCCAACCGATACGACGGCCTCGCACGCCTGCTGCACTGGATCTTCGCGGCCGCGATTCTGTACGCCACGGTGGCGGGCTACACGCTCGCACAGCTTGCCGATGGCCCGCTGCGCGAGTTGCTCTCGCGCCTGAACATGTCGATCGCCACCGTGCTGATCGTGCTGTTTCCCCTGCGCGTCTGGTGGGCTTGCGTGCGCGTCGCACCGCGCGAGTTGCCAAGCGTTTCTCTCACGCAGCGCGCGATTGCACATGGCGTCCATCGCCTTCTCTACCTGACGATCTTCGCCGTGCTCGTGAGCGGCTATCTGATGGTGCCCAAAGGCTATTCGTTTTTCGGCCTGATCGAAATTCCGACGCCGTTTGAGCAAGGCACGGTGACAGCGGAACTCTTCGCGTTTCATCGCGCAAGTTGCGCCGTGCTGGCGGGGCTAGTCGTGCTGCACATGCTCGCGGTCATCAAGCATCAATGGATTGCGCGCAATAACGTGCTTGCACAGATGCTTTAAACACCGATAAACATCGGCGGCAGCGCGCGAGAGCAGCACGAATTACGACTCGTCGCGCACGGAGTTTCGGCCGCCGCGCCAATTCGCATTCGGACTCCGTCGACCCGAGGGCGAACACATGGCTGTCGTTGTGTTGCTGGAATGCACAGGCGTCGAAGAGGAAAAATACGTCGCTTTCGCCGCCAGTCGATCCGTTATGTCCGCCTCCTGAATGCGCATGGCGCGACAGAATCTGCTGACCTGTCTGCATCTTTTCTCTCCTCATGCAAATTACGCATGATGCTATGTGTATTCAGCATTGGACGTGAAGTTTGCGTCGCCCGAGTATCCGCGTTCGGCATTCAAGCCAGGCCTTGCCGCCGCTATCCGCAGGCGGCCACGCATCGCGCATAACACGCGTGTCATGCATGTAAAAGCCAGCGCGAATGCCCGTAACGACGACGAGAATCGCCGCGCAACCCGCAGCGATATCTCGCGATCTGGACATGAGGAGATGACGTGAGCAGTTCTGTAAAACGACATATCGGCCCGTTCGCGCTGATGTTTACCGGCCTCGGGTCGATCATCGGCTCCGGCTGGCTGTTCGGCGCGTGGAAAGCCGCCAAGATCGCCGGTCCCGCTGCGATCTGCGCGTGGGTGATCGGAGCCGTGGTCATTCTGGCCATCGCACTCACCTATGCCGAACTCGGCGCGATGTTCCCGGAATCGGG
>NZ_PQGA01000020.1 GCF_002917095.1 Paraburkholderia eburnea | reverse complement strand
TCGACGTCGAGGCAGAACACGTCGTGACCGATTTCGGCAAGGCACGCCCCGGTGACGAGGCCAACGTAGCCGGTACCGATAATGGTGATTTTCATACGCGCTCCGGTGACAGATTCGGATGTTGATGTTGCATGGTCGCGGGCCGACTCGATACGGCCCGTCAGCTCGACGCCGGAATCGGCTCGACGCGGCGCGGCGCGTAGGTTTCCCAACCGCTACAGCCCGGACACTGCCAGTAGAAGAGGCGCGCGCGGAACCCGCAGTTCTGGCAGGTGTAGCGCGGCAGATTCTTGGTGCGCTGCTGGATCAGCTTGCGCATGAGTTCCAGTTCGCTGCGGCGCGGTTCCTCGGCGACGGCCTGCTGCGCTTCGAGCAGACGCGTCATGCCGGCGAGATTCGGCGACTTCTGCATCTGCGTGCGCGCGAGCGTGTGGGCCGCATCGGGACCGTTCAACTCGGCGACATATTTATAGGCCACGTCGAGCAGATCGTTCTGCGAATGCCGATCGACCCATTCGGTGAGCAATTGCGCGCCCTCGGGCGCACGGCCCAGCGTGTCGTAGGCCTTCATGACCTTTTCGGCCACGAGCGGCAAATAGGCGGGATTCTGCGGCTCGACGCGCTTCCACTGCATGAGCGCCGACTGGGCGTCGCCGCTCGCGGCATCCACGTCGCCCGCGAGAATCGTGGCGCGCACGTTCTGCGGATTCGCCTTGAGCGCGAGGCCAAGCTGGCGTCGCGCCTCTTCCGGGTTCTTGCGCTGGAGCGCTTCCTGCGCGAGTTCGCAGTGGAACTGCGCGATTTCGAGGCCGAGCGGCGGCGCGCCCATGGTTTCGAGCTGGCGCGCGGTTTCGATCGAGCGATTCCAGTCCTTCTCGATCTCATAGATCGTGAGCAGCGCGCGCTGCGCGCCCTGCGCATAGTCGCCCGATTTGAGCGTGCCGAAGGTTTCCTCGGCGCGATCGAGCATGCCCGCCTTCAGGAAGTCCTGACCCAGTTCGTAGAGCGCGTGGTCGCGCTCGTTCGCGGGCAGATCGGCACGCGAGAGCAGGTTCTGATGCACGCGGATCGCGCGGTCGGTTTCGCCGCGACGCCGGAACAGGTTGCCGAGCGCGAAGTGCAGTTCGACCGTTTCGGGGTCGAGCTTGGCGACTTCGATAAACGCGTCGATTGCCTTGTCCGGCTGTTCGTTGAGCAGGAAGTTCAGGCCGCGAAAGTAAGAACGCGGCAGGTTGGCGCTTTCGGAAAGCAGCGCCTTGAGGTCGTAGCGCGACGCCATCCAGCCGAGTGCGAACGCGACGGGAATGACGAGGAGCCACCAGAAATCGAGATCCATGCGAGCGATGGTATGAGGTTACGTGCCACGCGCCGGGACGAGCGCGCGCGGCGGGTCATTCGAATCAGATGAGCGGCGGCAGCGGCGGTTCCGCGACGACCACGGGCGTTTCGCGCGCGGTGCGCAGCTCACGCTTGAGGCGGCCGTTTTCCATGCGCAACCGGAATATCCCCGGCAGCGCCGAAAGCAGGCCAGCCAGCAGACCGACCACGAAGAACGCGAGCCCGATCAGGATGAGCGGGGCCTGCCACGCATAGCCGGCCAGAAAGTTCAGCGTCGTGGTTTGCGTGTTGGCCAGTGCGAGCACGAGCAGCAGCACGAAGACCAGCACACGGATCACCCAGGCGATCAATCTCATGAAGGATTCTCTTGGCAGTTGCGGGAGAGCGCCGGCGCGACCGGCTTGCTGCGCCGCAGCAAAGGATGCGCCGAAGTGTCCCGTATTGTAATGGAACGGCCCGCGACCCGGCACGTACGCGAAGCCGCACTGTCGAGCGAACAATGTGGTCACACAAAAAACGCGGACGAAAAAAAAGCGCCGGGTTTCAAAAAACCCTGCGCTTTCTTCGGTCCATGCACTGGCCATCTGGCATTGACCGCCAACGGCTGCAACCGCTGCAATTACCTTGTGGCGATTACAGATCGTCGTCCGGCTCTTCCGCCTTCAGCGGTTCGCCCGAACGACGGTCCACGCGCTCGCGCAACTCCTTGCCCGGCTTGAAGTGCGGTACGAACTTCTCAGGCACCAACACTTTTTCACCCGACTTGGGATTGCGTCCGACGCGTGACGGCCGGCGATTCAGTCCGAAACTGCCGAAGCCGCGAATTTCGATGCGATGGCCCTTGGCAAGCGCCTCGGACATCGCATCGAGCATCGTTTTGACCGCGAAATCCGCATCCTTGAGAACAAGTTGCGGAAATCGCGTAGCCAGCTGCGCGACCAATTCAGATTTGGTCATACTTCAGCTTGCCCCCGTTTGAGGCTTACTGGTTCTGGCCGTCGAGCTTGGCCTTCAGCAGCGCGCCGAGGTTGGTCGTGCCGGTGGCAGCCGCACCCGTGTCCGACGACATGCTGCGCAGGGCTTCCTGCGTCTCAGCCGAGTCCTTGGCCTTGATCGACAGGTTGATGCCACGCGACTTGCGATCGATGTTGATGATCATCGCGTTGACCTTGTCGCCTTCCTTCAGCACGTTGCGGGCATCTTCCACGCGGTCTTGCGCGATTTCCGAAGCACGCAGGTAGCCTTCGACATCGGCGTTCAGCGTGATCACAGCGCCCTTGGCGTCGACCGACTTGACCACGCCGTCGACCGTCGAACCCTTGTCGTTGACAGCAACGAAGTTGCTGAACGGGTCGCCTTCGAGCTGCTTGATACCGAGCGAGATGCGTTCCTTCTCGACGTCGATGCCCAGAACCACGGCTTCGACTTCGTCGCCCTTCTTGTACTTGCGAACCGCTTCTTCGCCCGTTTCCGACCACGACAGGTCCGACAGGTGAACCAGACCGTCGATGCCGCCCGGCAGACCGATGAAGACGCCGAAGTCGGTGATCGACTTGATTGCGCCTTGCAGCTTGTCGCCCTTCTTGAAGTTGCGGCTGAAGTCATCCCACGGGTTCGGCTTGCACTGCTTCATGCCGAGCGAGATGCGGCGGCGGTCTTCGTCGATCTCGAGGACCATGACTTCGACTTCGTCGCCCAGCTGGACAACCTTCGACGGAGCAACGTTCTTGTTGGTCCAGTCCATTTCCGACACGTGAACCAGGCCTTCGATGCCCGATTCGACTTCGACGAACGCGCCGTAGTCGGTGATGTTCGTGACCTTACCGAACAGGCGCGTGCCCGACGGGTAACGGCGCGAGATGCCTTCCCACGGATCGTCGCCCAGTTGCTTGATACCGAGCGAAACGCGGTTCTTTTCCTGGTCGAACTTGAGGATCTTTGCCGTGACTTCCTGGCCAACCGACAGCACTTCCGACGGGTGACGCACGCGACGCCATGCGATGTCGGTGATGTGCAGCAGGCCGTCGATGCCGCCGAGGTCCACGAACGCGCCGTAGTCGGTGATGTTCTTGACCACGCCGTTGACGATCGCGCCTTCCTTCAGCGTTTCGAGCAGCTTTGCGCGCTCTTCGCCCTGGGTCGCTTCGATCACGGCGCGGCGCGACAGCACCACGTTGTTACGCTTGCGGTCGAGCTTGATGACGCGGAATTCGAGGGTCTTGCCTTCGTACGGCGTCGTGTCCTTGACCGGACGCGTGTCAACCAGCGAACCCGGCAGGAATGCGCGGATGCCGTTGACCATGACGGTCATGCCGCCCTTGACCTTGCCCGTGATCGTGCCGGTCACGAGTTCGTTGTTGTCGAGAGCCTTTTCCAGCGACAGCCACGAAGCGAGACGCTTCGCCTTGTCGCGCGACAGGATGGTGTCGCCGTAGCCGTTTTCCAGCGCGTCGATCGCGACGGAAACGAAATCGCCCGCCTGCACTTCCACTTCACCCGCGTCGTTCAGGAACTCTTCGAGCGGAATATAGGCTTCGGACTTGAGACCAGCGTTCACGACCACGAAGTTGTGGTCGACGCGCACGACTTCGGCGGAGATCACTTCGCCGGCGCGCATGTCTTGACGGGTCAGCGACTCTTCGAACAGAGCCGCAAAAGATTCGGTATTCGGGGTGGAGGTTTGCAGGTCGGACATAAAAATCTGGATTTGCATGGTTTTCGCTGCTCCGCCAGCCAGTTTTGACCGGTCGGGCGTTGAGGCCGGAGCGCTTACGTTCGCGGCACAGATGCAAAAGCCACACGGGGTTAAAGGGTTTAGACACGCCCCGCTTCCCAGCAGGGCACCACTACGTACTACGCTTGCTCTTTACTGCAACTTGCCGTGCGCATCAGCATGACGCGCCGGCCGCAGTTCGCTCGACTCCTGGTACCACTGCACGACCTGTTCGACCGCCTGGTCGATGGTCAGCGCCGAGGTATCCAGCAGCTTCGCATCCGCTGCGGGCTTGAGCGGCGCGGCCGTGCGATTACTATCGCGCGCGTCGCGTTCACGCAAATCCCGGAGCAAGTCATCCATATTAGCAGAAAATCCTTTTTGGATCAATTGCTTATACCGGCGGGCCGCGCGGGCCTCCACGCTGGCCGTCAGGAACACCTTCAGACCGGCATCCGGGAAGATCACCGTGCCCATGTCGCGGCCGTCGGCGACCAGGCCCGGCAGCTTGCGGAAGGCCCGCTGACGGGCCACCAGCGCGGTGCGCACGGACGGATGCGCCGCGATCATCGAGGCCCGGTTGCCCACTTCCTCGGCGCGGATTTCATTCGAAACGTCAACGCCATCGAGCTGGGCCGTGCCTTCGCGGAACGTGATGTGAAGATCGTCGATCAGTTGGGCCAGCCCGTCGGCATCGTCGGCGGCGATCGTGTAGCGCATACTCGCGAGCGCCGCGAGGCGATACAGCGCGCCGCTGTCGAGCAGGTGAAAGCCCAGGTGCGCGGCGACCAGCGTGGCCACCGTGCCCTTACCGGAGGCAGTGGGGCCGTCGATCGTGATCACGGGCGTCGGGTAAAAGGGACGGGTCGATTTCATGCGGCGGTCGGTTTTATGCAGCGATCAGTAAAAAGAGACAGGTCGGCTGCGAAAAATCAGGATTGTGCGAGCGCCAGGAAGCGCTCGAAATAATCGGGGAACGTCTTGCCGACGCACTTCGGATCGTTGATGCGCACCGGCACGTTGCCGAGGCTCACGAGCGAGAAGCACATCGCCATGCGGTGATCGTCGTAGGTGTCGATCGCGGCGTTCGGCGTGAGTTTCTCGGGCGGACGCACGATCAGGTAGTCCGGGCCCTCTTCCACGTTTGCGCCCACTTTGCGCAGCTCCGTGGCCATCGCGGCGATGCGGTCGGTTTCCTTCACGCGCCAGCTCGCGATGTTGCGCAGCGTGGTCGCGCCGTCGGCGAACAAGGCGGCGACGGCGATCGTCATGGCCGCATCGGGAATCAGGTTGAAATCCATGTCGATGGGGTCGAGCTTGCCGTGATCGTTGCCGATCCCGCGCACCTCGATCCAGTCGTCGGCTACCGTCACGTTCGCGCCCATGCGCATGAGCGCCGCCGCGAACGCGACGTCGCCCTGGATGCTCGAACGGCCCACGCCTTCCACGCGCAGCGGCCCGCCGCCAATCGCGCCCGCCGCAAGGAAGTACGACGCCGACGACGCATCGCCCTCCACCATGATCTTGCCCGGCGACTGGTAACGCACGCCTGCCGGCACCTCGAAGCGGTGCCAGCCGTGACGCTCGACCTTCACGCCGAAGCGCTCCATCAGCTTGATCGTGATTTCGATATAGGGCTTCGAGATCAGTTCGCCGTCGATTTCGACGATCGTCACCCCGCCTTCGGCGCGCACGAGCGGCAGCGTCATCAGGAGCGCGGTGAGGAACTGGCTCGACACGTCGCCGCGCACGCGCACCGGGGCGCTGACGTTGATCTGCGCGGGACGGATGCGCAACGGCGGATAGCCCTCGTTCTCTTCGTAATCGATCTTCGCGCCGATCTGGCGCAGACCGTCGACGAGGTCGCCGATCGGGCGCTCGTGCATACGCGGCACGCCGTGGATACGGTAGTCGCCGCCGTTGACCGCGAGCGCCGCCGTGAGCGGGCGCACCGCCGTGCCGGCGTTACCGAGGAAGAGGTCCGCGCGCACCGCCGTAAAAGCGCCGCGCGTGCCCTGCACGACGCAGGTGTCGTCTTCGCGCTTGAGCTTCACGCCGAGCTTTTCCAGCGCGTCGAGCATCACGCGCGTGTCGTCGGAGTCGAGCAGGTTCGTGATCGTCGTTTCGCCTTCGGCCAGCGCCGCGAGCAGCAGCACGCGGTTCGAGATGCTCTTCGAGCCGGGCAGGCGGATCGTGCCGGACGCACGGGTGAACGGTCCGAGATCGAGGTGTTCCATGAGCGTGTCCTGATGGTGCGGCGTGGCGCGGCGACCGGAGAATTCCAGCCATTCCAGCGCCCTGCCGCATGACTGATGCCTTACTTGTCGGGTCCTGATTGCGAGGGCGTCGGCGCGCTCGCCCCCTCACTCGTCGCTTCGCTCGTCGCGTCACTCGCCACGCGCTTGCCGCCGCGCTCCTGCCATGCCTGCCGCGCCGCGCGCGAGCGCGCGAACACGGTTTCGAGCGCGCCGCCGTCACCGGCGTCGATGGCCGCGCGCAGCTTCGCCAGCACTTCAGTGTAGGCGTCGAGTTCCGCGAGCAGCGCCGTGCGGTTCGCCAGACACACGTCGCGCCACATTTCGGGGCTCGACGCGGCGATGCGCGTGAAATCGCGGAAACCGCCCGCCGCGAACGAGAATTTCAGCTCGGCGTCGGGCGTGGCGAGAATCTGCTCGACCAGCGCGAACGACAGCACGTGCGGCAAATGGCTCACCGAAGCGAACACGCGGTCGTGCTGTTCGGCGCTCATCTGGCCGATCACGGCGCCCGTGGCGCGCCACATCTGCGCGATACGCTCGACGTCCGCCGGCGCGTTTTCGGGCAATGGACACAGCACGACGTTACGGCCCACGTACAGGTCGGGCAGCGCGGCTTCGACGCCGCTCGACTCGCGGCCGGCGATCGGATGGCCCGGCACGAACTGGCCGATGCGCGCGCCCAGCGCTGCGCGCGCGGCGGCGATCACGTCGCTCTTGGTGCTGCCCGCGTCGGTGACGAGGGTGTGCGGCTGCAGGTGCGGCGCGATGCGTTCGAGCAGCATCTGCGTCTGCGCCACGGGCGCGGCGATCAGCACGAGGTCCGCGCCGTCGAGCGCCTGGGCGAGCGCCGCGTCGTCGTCGAAGGTCGCGACGGCATCGACGACGCCCAGTTCCAGCGCGCGCGCAACCGAATGCGCGCGGCGGCCCACGCCGATCACCTCGCCATCGTGACCGGCGCGCTCGCGCAGCCCGCGCGCAAGCGATCCGCCGATCAGCCCGACGCCGAAAATCACCAGCTTCCTGAATGAGAACGCGCTCACGCCATCACCGAAAAAAGAATGTTTGCGCACGCCTGACCGAAGCGGGCGTGCGCAACCCGGCGCGCCATTCAGCGCGAACGCGGATACGAACCGAGGATCTTGAGGAACGCGGCCTTCCTGCCGAGTTCGTCGAGCGCGGCGGCCACGGCCGGATCGTCGCGATGCCCTTCGAAATCGATATAGAAGTAGTACTCCCACGTGCCGACGCGCGCCGGACGCGATTCGAAACGCGTCATCGATACGCCGTGGCGCGCGAGCGGCTCCAGCAGCTTGTAGACCGCGCCCGGCTCGTTTTTCACCGACACGATCATCGACGTCTGGTCGTGACCCGACACGCCCGCCGGCTGCTTGCCGATCATCACGAAGCGCGTGCGGTTATGCGGGTCGTCCTGAATCAGCGCGTTGGCGATCAACAGGCCATAGTGCGTGGCCGCGCGCTCGCCCGCGATGGCCGCGACCGTCGGATCCTCCGACGCAAGACGCGCGGCTTCGGCGTTGCTCGACACGGCCAGGCGCTCAAGATGCGGTGCGTTCGCCGTCAGCCAGTGCTGGCACTGCGCGAGCGCCTGCGGGTGCGCGCACACGCGCGTCACGCCCGCGAGCGTGCCGCTTTGCGTCATCAGATTGTGCTGGATCGGCAGCGCGATTTCGCCGCCGATCACAAGCTGCGTCTGCAGGAACAGATCGAGCGTGCGCGACACCGCGCCTTCGGTCGAATTCTCGACCGGCACCACGCCGAATTCGGACGCGCCCGACTCGACCGCACGGAACACTTCGTCGATCGACGGACACGGCAGGCCTTCGATCGACTGACCGAAGTACGCGTACATCGCCTGCTCGCTATACGTGCCGACCGGCCCGAGGAACGCGGCCGTGATGGTCTTTTCGAGCGAGCGGCTCGCGGCCATGATCTCGCGCCAGATCGCGCTGATGTGATCGTTGCCGAGCGGGCCGCCGCTCAGGCTCTGCAGGCGCTCGATCACCTGGAGCTCGCGCTCCGGGCGAAACACGGGGGCGTTGAAGTGCTTCTTGACCTCGCCCACTTCGAGCGCGACCGAAGCGCGCTGGTTCAGGAGCGCAATGAGTTGCGCGTCGATGGCATCGATGCGCTCGCGCAACGGCTTGAGTTGAGAATTGAGTTCGTCGTCCATGCGTGAGACCGGCAATCTGGAAGGATGTATTCGAACGAGATGCGCGCGTCAGGCGTGCTTCGCTTCGAATTCCTTCATGTACTCGACAAGTGCCTGCACTGCTTCGAGCGGCACCGCGTTGTAAATCGACGCCCGCATGCCGCCGACGGACTTGTGGCCCTTCAGCTGCAGAAGCCCGCGCGCCTTCGCGCCGGCCAGGAAATCATCATTACGTGTTTCATCGGCGAGGAAGAACGGTACGTTCATCCGCGAGCGCGCGCGGCGCTCCACCTTGTTGATGTAGAAGCTGCTCGCATCGATCGTGTCGTAAAGCAGCCCTGCTTTTTCGATATTGCGCGCTTCGATGGCTTCGAGGCCACCCTGGCGCTTCAACCACTTGAACACGAGGCCCGCGATGTAGATCGCGTAGGTGGGCGGCGTGTTGAACATGGAATTGTTGGCGGCGACCGTCTTCCATTCGAACGCCGACGGGCAGATGGGCATCGCGCGGTCGAGCAGATCCTCGCGCACGATCACCACCGTCACGCCCGCCATGCCGATATTTTTCTGCGCGCCGCCGTAGAGCACGCCGTATTTGGCAATGTCCATCGGACGCGACAGGATGTGCGACGAGGCATCCGCGACGAGCGGAATGTCGCCGAGATCGGGGATCTCGAAGGTCTCGACGCCGTCGATCGTCTCGTTCGTGCACAGATGCACGTAGGCGGGATCGTCGGAGAGTTGCCATTCGCTCTTCGGCGGCGAATGCGTGAAACCGGCTTCGGTTTTGCCCGTCGCGGCGATGTGCGAGGCGCCGTACTTGAGCGCTTCCTTCTGCGACTTCTGCGACCACGAACCGGTGATGACGTAATCCGCACGCGGCTTCGCGCCGAACAGATTGAGCGGCACGATAGCGTTTTCGCCGATGCCGCCGCCCTGCAGGAACAGGATCTGGTGGCTCGCGGGAACCTGCATCAGTTCGCGCAGATCGAGCAGCGCTTCGCTGTGAATCTGCATGAATTCGGGACCGCGATGGCTCATTTCCATCACGCCCATGCCGCTGCCGTGCCAGTCGAGCATTTCGTCGGCAGCCTGGCGCAGGACTTCCTCAGGCAGTGCAGCCGGTCCGGCGGAGAAGTTGAAGACGCGCATCGTTTGAAGATCCCCGAGGCGGGCGCTGCGGCAGTGGAGCCGGGACGCGCCGGAAAAAGAAAATGGCCGTCTGCGCTTATCGCGCAAACGGCCATTATCGCATTGTCACCGGGAACCCGCCAACGCAGGCTATCCGGGCAAGGCGCCGACAAGCCGACTCGATCTGTCCCGCGTTTGCCGCGCGCCTGAAATACCGCGGCGGCGAACGCGCTCAGCGAGCGGCGTGCTTACTTGCCCGGCTTGACTGCGGCGACTTCCCTGTCAGCCTGGTCGCGCGTTGCCTTGATCGATTGCGGCATGTACTTCTGCATCAGGCCGTTGACCACATCGCGGCCAACCTGGTCTTGAACCTGAATGAACTTGCGGCCGGTCGGGCTGCGGTAGAACGTCGACAGATCCTTGATTTCCTGCGTGCTGTAGTACTTGGCGTAGGCTTCGTACTGCGCGTCCATGGCGTCCTGCTTGAAGCTGTCCGTAGCGAAAACCTGGCCTGCGCCGTCAACCAGCTTCGGCACGGCGTTCTTCTGCAGCGTCGGGACAGCAGCTTGCTTCTGCTTGTCCGTCATCGTCTTATTTTCCGACAGCGCGTCCGAGAGGATCGCCGGCACGAGCTGCTTGGCTTGCATCTGTGCGCTATTGCCGATTGCGCCGACGAGCTTCTGCGCGTCGATGGCGTCCAGCAGGTCCTTGATCGCAGCTTGCTTGGCCGGATCAATCGGTGCGGCAGCAGCAGCCGGAGCCGTTGCGGGCGCCTGGGACTGGAGCGCCTGAGCCATGGCAAACGTCGGCACGAGAGCGGCCAGCAACATAACCTG
Source organism: Paraburkholderia eburnea (assembly GCF_002917095.1). Classification (GTDB taxonomy): domain Bacteria; phylum Pseudomonadota; class Gammaproteobacteria; order Burkholderiales; family Burkholderiaceae; genus Paraburkholderia; species Paraburkholderia eburnea. The sequence goes on along the minus strand of NZ_PQGA01000020.1, from coordinate 98,601 downwards.
CTTGAATCGTTTTTGCATCATTACTCCCTCTGTGAAATTAATCGAATTGCCTGCCGTGCGGACTGCGGGGCGCGCCTGATACTGCCTGATCACGGTTTGATCCGTCACCTTCGCGCCCGCGGCCCGATCCGCCCGGCATCATTCAAAACCCGCAGCGCTGCCCAGCCTTGATGGCCATTGCGTCGCCGCCGGCAAATAACTCAAAATCAGAACCCCAAACCGCCCAAAAATTCTTACCAGCAAACCACGAGCGCAACGCCTGGCACGTAACCCGGCACAGCGCCGGCGCCTGACACGAAGCGGCCCGCTCGCGCGGGCCGTTCAGTCCTGCGGGCGTAGCCTTACTCCTCGCTTTCGCCCTCACCCTCAGCTTCGGCGATATCGCCCTCGGCATCGGCTTCGGCGACCTGCTGCAGGCCCGAGAGCTTCGTGCCTTCGTCAAGGCTGATGAGTGTAACACCTTGCGTTGCGCGGCCCATTTCGCGGATTTCCGAGACACGCGTGCGGATCAGCACACCCGTGGTCGTGATCAACATGATCTGGGCTTCGGAGTCCACCAGCGTCGCCGCGACCACCTTGCCGTTGCGCTCCGACGTCTGGATCGCAATCATGCCCTTGGTGCCACGGCCGTGACGCGTGTACTCGGTGATCGGCGTGCGCTTGCCGTAACCGTTTTCGGTGGCGGTCAGCACGGACTGCTGTTCGTCGCCGGCCACCAGCAGCGCGATCACCTGCTGGCCGTCGTCGAGCTGCATGCCCCGCACGCCGCGTGCCTCGCGGCCCATCGGGCGCACATCGTTCTCGTCGAAGCGCACGGCCTTGCCGGCGTCCGAGAACAGCATGACGTCGTGCTCGCCGTCCGTGATGGCCGCGCCGATCAGGTAATCGCCTTCGTCAAGACCGACCGCAATAATACCCTTGCGCAGCGGGCGGCTGAAGGCTTCGAGCGGCGTCTTCTTGACCGTGCCCAGGGCCGTCGCCATAAAGACGAACTTGTCGGCCGAGAATTCCTTCACCGGCAGCACGACCGTGATCTTCTCGCCGTCCTGCAGCGGGAACATGTTCACGATCGGACGGCCGCGCGAGTTGCGCGAACCCTGCGGCACTTCATAGACCTTGACCCAGTACACGCGGCCACGGTTCGAGAAGCACAGGATGTGATCGTGCGTATTGGCGATGAAGAGCGTGTCGATCCAGTCGTCGTCCTTCATCGACGTCGCCTGCTTGCCGCGGCCACCGCGCTTCTGGGCGCGATATTCGGACAAGGGCTGCGACTTCACGTAACCGGTGTGCGACATGGTCACGACCATGTCCTGCGGCGTGATCAGGTCTTCGGTGTTCAGCTCGGTCGCGTTCAGCTCGATCTTCGAACGGCGGGCATCGCCGAATTCGCTCTTGATCGCGGTGAGTTCGTCGGAGATCATCGTCGTTACGCGCTCCGGGCGCGCAAGGATGTCGAGCAGGTCGGCGATCTGGGCCATGACTTCGCGGTACTCGCCGATGATCTTGTCCTGCTCCAGCCCCGTCAGGCGCTGCAGACGCATTTGCAGGATTTCCTGCGCCTGCGTGTCGGACAGACGGTAGAGACCGTCGCCCTGCATACCATATAGCGGGTTGAGCCCTTCCGGACGATAGGCGTCGCGGCCGCCCGCCGAGGCGTTGTCCTGTTCCGCGCGCTGGAGCATCTCGCGCACCAGCGACGAATCCCACGACTGGTTCATCAACTCCTGCTTCGCGATCGGCGGCGTGGGCGCGGCCTTGATGATGGCGATGAAGTCGTCGATGTTGGCGAGCGCAACGGCCAGGCCTTCGAGCACGTGGCCGCGTTCGCGCGCCTTGCGCAGTTCGTACACCGTGCGGCGCGTGAGCACTTCGCGGCGGTGCGACAGGAAATGCTGGAGCATCTCCTTCAGGTTCAGCAGCTTCGGCTGGTTGTCCACCAGCGCGACCATGTTCATGCCGAACGTGTCCTGCAGCTGCGTTGCCTTGTACAGATTGTTGAGGATCACCTCGGGCACTTCGCCGCGCTTGAGCTCGATCACGACACGCATGCCGCTCTTGTCGGACTCGTCGCGAATGTCGGAAATGCCTTCGAGCTTCTTCTCGTTGACGAGTTCGGCGATCCGTTCGAGCAGCGAACGCTTGTTCACCTGATACGGCAGTTCGTCGACGATGATCGCCATACGCTGGCCGCGATCGATCTCTTCGAAGTGCGTGGCGGCGCGCATCACGACGCGACCACGGCCCGTGCGATAGCCGTCGCGCACGCCGGCCACGCCGTAAATGATGCCGGCGGTCGGGAAATCGGGCGCGGGAATGATCTCGATCAACTCGTCGATCGTCGCCTCGGGCGTCTTCAGCAGATGCTGGCAGGCGTCGACAACTTCGTTGAGATTGTGCGGCGGAATATTCGTGGCCATGCCGACCGCGATACCCGACGAGCCGTTGATCAGCAGGTTCGGGATGCGTGCGGGCAGGATCAGCGGCTCGCTTTCGCTGCCGTCGTAGTTCGGCCCGAAGTCGACCGTTTCCTTGTCGATGTCGGCCAGCAGCTCGTGACCGATCTTCGCCATGCGGATTTCGGTGTAACGCATGGCGGCGGCGTTGTCGCCGTCGATCGAACCGAAGTTGCCCTGGCCGTCGACCAGCATGTAGCGCAGCGAGAAGCTCTGCGCCATCCGGACGATGGTGTCGTAGACAGCCGTGTCGCCGTGCGGATGGTACTTACCGATTACGTCGCCGACGATACGCGCCGACTTCTTGTACGCGCGGTTCCAGTCGTTGTTCAACTCGTGCATCGCATACAGCACGCGCCGGTGCACGGGCTTCAGGCCGTCGCGCACATCCGGAAGCGCCCGCCCGACGATCACGCTCATCGCGTAGTCGAGATACGAGCGGCGCATTTCCTCCTCAAGGGAGATAGGCAGAGTCTCTTTGGCGAATTGATCCATTATCGATGTCGTTGTCAGGCACGCGCGGTGCTAACGGCAAAAACCGCCGAAAGCACTGTGTCGCACCCTGCTGTCGCATGGACGCCGCAGACGCAGCGCAATCTTCTGATTCTATCATGCGCGGCACCCCCGCCCGCCGTCCGGGAGCGATGCACGTATACCTATTAGAGGGGTGACTTCCGGCGGCTCACCAGCGGCCCAAAATCGACCCAGACGCGACTCAGACGTGCGCAGAACAAGATGGGCCAATGCGCGGGCAGGAAAACGCTCGGGAAGGGTTAATTTTAGTTAAGCGCGACAGTGGCTCATTTGCATCGCAATTACGCGCGTTTACCCTGCGAATATGACAATAAACAGCACGGTCGGCATCACCACTTGCGCTTGCCCAACAACCAGGCACACTACCAGGAGTTCAAGCGGGAACTTTTTGTTGCGGACCTACCACATTCGACAAGCCCCAAAGAAGGGGGCGGATTTTTTTTATCGATGGAAGGGAACGATATGGCAAAATGCCAACGCACAAAGAGTTAGACACCGCTCGAAGTCTACACAAGACGTGCCCCACAACGCGCCAATGTTATACTTCGAGCAATGTATGACTTGTCTTCGTCATATGGCTCGCAGTAAACCTGCGGTAATCTCAATTTCGAGAGGAGAAATATGAATAAACTTTCAAAGCTCGCGTTCATTGCAGCTACCGCAGTAGTCGCTGCAACCGCCCAGGCACAATCGGTGCCGGCGTCGCGACAAGCCGTCAATGACAACTGGGTGAATGGTACCGGCGAATACGTGTGGATGAACGGCACGAATGAGCTTTGCTGGCGCGATGCATTCTGGACGCCGGCCACGGCCAACGCAAAGTGCGATGGCGCACTGGTCGCCCAGGCACCGACGCCGCCGGTCGCTCCGGTCGCTCCGGCCATTACGAGCCAGAAGATCACGTATCAAGCTGACGCCCTGTTCGACTTCGACAAGGCTGTCCTGAAGCCGGCTGGCAAGGAAAAGCTGGACGATCTGGCAAGCAAGATCCAGGCTCTGAACCTCGAAGTCGTCGTTGCAACGGGCTACACGGACCGTATCGGTTCGGCTGCCTACAACGACCGTCTGTCGCTGCGCCGTGCGCAAGCCGTCAAGTCGTACCTGGTCAGCAAGGGTGTCCCGGCTGAGCGCGTCTACACGGAAGGCAAGGGCAAGCGTAACCCGGTCACGACGGGTTGCAACCAGAAGAACCGCAAGCAGCTGATCTCGTGCCTCGCACCGGATCGCCGCGTTGAAGTCGAAGTCGTCGGCACGCAAAAGCAGTAATCTGCGAGCTGCGACAGCAAGACTCAAAGCCCCGCTCAGGCGGGGCTTTTTTATTGTGCGATTAATTTGAATCACGCCGATATTTGTATGCATTTGTAAATTAACGCGCAGCTAAATCCGCGGCATGGGGACTGCGTTGGGCGCAGCGAAACGGCGCGCCTATTGCCGCCCTGTTTTGCCGTCGCACCCGAGCGCCCTTATACTCTGGGCTTGTTCCACCTTCGCTTGCGCGCTTCAGGCCAATCCGACATGACGAATGCCGATCCCCACGAACTGCAGAAATTCAGCGATCTCGCTCATCGCTGGTGGGACCCGAATGCGGAGTTCAAGCCGCTGCACGAACTGAACCCCATCCGTCTCGGCTGGATCGACAGCCATGCCCATCTGACGGGCAAACGGGTACTCGACATCGGCTGCGGCGGCGGCATTCTGTCGGAATCGATGGCGGGACTCGGCGCGAACGTGAAAGGCATCGACCTGTCCAGCGAAGCGCTGGGCGTGGCCGACCTGCACAGCCTCGAAAGCGGCATCACGCTGGAATACGAAGAGATCGCCGCAGAAGCGATCGCGGCGCGCGAGCCCGGCTCGTTCGACGTGGTCACCTGCATGGAAATGCTCGAGCACGTGCCCGAGCCGCTGAGCGTGGTCAAAGCCTGCGCGACGCTCGTGAAGCCGGGTGGCTGGGTGTTCTTCTCGACGCTCAACCGCAACGTGAAGTCCTATCTGCTGGCCGTGATCGGCGCGGAATACATCGCGCAGATGCTGCCCAAGGGCACCCACGACTACGCACGCTTCATCCGCCCGTCCGAACTCGCGGGCTTCGCGCGCCAGGCCGGGCTGACTTCGGCCGAGATCAAGGGCATCACCTACAACCCGCTCACGCGTCGCTTCGCGCTGTCGAACGACTCCAGCGTCAATTACATGATTGCCTGCCGGCGCCACGCCTGAACCGGCGCCGCCCTCCCCGACATGACCCAGAACACGCCTGAAAGCCCGTCCGCGGACGGCGCGGCGCTCGCCGCCTGCGACGCCGTCCTGTTCGACTTCGACGGCACGCTCGCCGATACGGCGCCGGACCTCGCGGCCGCCGTCAACCAGATGCGCCATGCACGCGGCCTCGCGCCCGCGCCCTACGAGAAACTGCGCCCGCTCGCCTCGGCGGGTGCGCGCGGCCTGATCGGGGGCGCCTTCGGCATCGGGCCGGACGACCGCGAGTTCGCGGCGATGCGCGAGGAGTTCCTCGCCAACTACGCGGCCAACCTGCGCGTGGAGACGGCGCTGTTCCCGGGCATCGACGCGGTTCTCGACGACCTCGACGCGCGCGGCGTGCGCTGGGGCATCGTGACCAACAAGGTCGCGCGCCTGACCGACCCGCTCGTGAAGCTCATGCATCTCGACACGCGCGCGGCGTGCGTAGTCAGCGGCGATACGACACCATATTCGAAGCCCCACCCCGCGCCGCTGCTGCACGCGGCCGAAGCGCTCGGCATCGACGCCACGCGCGTGGTCTACGTGGGCGACGATCTGCGCGACGTGCAGGCTGGCCACGCAGCAGGCATGGCGACCATCGCGGCGGCCTACGGCTACTGCGGCAACATCGAACCGCCCGCGCAGTGGAACGCCGATTTCGTGGCCGATACCGCCGGGGCGCTTTTCGCGCTGCTCCAAAACGTGAAACCGCGCGCCTGAGGCCGCCGCGCCCTTGAAAAGGGCACGGTTCGCCTCATCTGCGGAACTATGGGATAATCATCCCTTCCTCTGGGGCCGACCTGGTTTCGACAGGGGTTATGAAGTAGGCAGGGCATGCCGAGGACCCGTCACCTCGTTAATCAATGGGAAAATCGTAACTGCAAACGACGATACGTTCGCACTGGCAGCCTAAGGGCCGCCGTCCTCTGCCTGGTCTACTGACGGGCTAGTGTCGCAAGACCGGTAGCAATACCGCCAGAGGTCATTTACGTCAGTTAAGCTCTGTCGGCGTCACGACGCCAGGGTCGAAAACCTAGTGAATCGCTGTAGCGCAGCGTGTTCGTCCGCGTCGCTCCGGTTAAATCAAATGACAGAACTACGCATGTAGAACTGTTTATGGACTGCTTCTGGACGCGGGTTCGATTCCCGCCGGCTCCACCAATACCAAAAACCAACCGCTTATCCGGTTGGTTTTTTTTTGCCTACGCCCGCGTGTTTGCAAGGGTTCCCGAGGATTCCTTCGGACTTCGACTTTCGGCTTGAGCCTCGAAAAGCGCCCGCTTTCATTCTCTCCAGGCCATTTTTCTCTCCGGCCTCGCGCTCACGAAGTTGCCCGAAGTCCGCAAAGGCCGGATCTCGACGCCATAAAAATCAACAACTTACATGCGGACTAACCACGTCGTTTTATTTTGGCTTTGGCAGGGGAAGGCGACTGCCCCCCGATTCATCTATTGGAGAAGGTCGGCGTCGATGCAAGCCAAATGGCCGAATCCGGCCAGAAGCAGCGAAATCTGCTCGCGAATTTCGGACGCGTGAGATCGGCGGCGTTTATGTCGCATATATGCCGTCTGTACGACATTTAAGCTTTGACGGATGATCCTCTTCGTAATTTCACGGAGCAGATATGGGACGGCCAACGTTCAAAATCGATCAAGTCAGGCTCCGCGCCCTGCGCGAGGAACAAGGGCTGACTCAAGCTATGGTCGCAAAAAAGGTGGCTGAACAGCTGGGCACGCCAGATACCCAATCTCTTGGTCGTCACTATCAGCGGATCGAGGAAAGTGGACAGACCAGTACCAAGTACGCTAGGGCGTTGGCGACCGTTTTAGATGTGTCCGTGCCGCTGCTGCAGGGGCACGAAAATCCTGATCCGCCGGACTACCTTCGGCATATTCAGGGCCTGCTCAAGGAACAACTTGATACCGGCACCAACCACGCTTTGCAAGATTTGTTGGAGCACCACGCCAAGGATGACCCAGAACAGGCACTGGCATACCTGACGGAGGACGTTGCTGAACGTATCGAGCACGTGCTGCTCGTACGGAATCCGGCCAAGATGGCAAATCTGATGCAACTGACTGGACTGTCGGAGACGGACCTCCTCGCGCCGGCGAACGTGCGGGGATTTTGGTTCCTCTCGGTCGGTTCGCGCATCCTCAATTGCACAGAAGTGGTCGATGGTGCCTCCGCCGTGAGCTGGAGAATTGGCGAGATCATAGCGGAGTACCTCAACTCGTGGGGCAGCGACAGCACTGTGCGCATGTGGCACGACAAGCCTTGGTTTCGCATCGAAATCACCCGCCCCCGGCTCCGGGATCGGATGCTTATCGACTTCACGCGTTGCCAGCCGGATGCAACCGGCCTGCGGTGGATCGAGGCTGGCTGGCGTGACGAATTCCTTCTTCTTCCCGCCATCATCGACCATGCCTACAAGACCGCCGATGTCGTCACCGATTTTTCCAATAAGACCCTGCCTAGCGATTTGCACCGGCTGCGCCTGGTCGTCACCGAGCATGAGGGGATGCCGTGCAAAGAGCTTCGCAGGATGGTGGTACGGGGCAGAATCGACGACATGCCGGAATCAGTGAAGGAAAACTTCGCCAAGGAGTGCTCCAGCCGCCTGTTGTTCGTCAGTTGGCTGACGTCCGGATTAAGAGACGCACTGATGCCGCACCTCGTCGCGCACCCTGCTTCGCACTGGTACGTCAGTACCTGTGGAGCAGCGGCAGTGGAGATCAAATGCGAGGATCCGCGATTTCCCGGCGCTGCATGCGCAGAGCTTCGGTACCGCATCATGCTGGTAGAAGAAGTCGGGCCCCGTACATTTGATCGCGTTCCTGTGCGTAAAAGCGATCTCGAGCAGCTGCAGAAGCACATTGAAAAATGGCTGGCCGAAGGCTTCAGTCCAGCCGCTGACGACGAACCCGTACCTGACTTTGAACCGATTTAGCACGGTACACCTCGGGCCGTGCGCCCATATCAAAACCGAGGATTTTTAAGGAGAAACAGCATGTTTGCACATCTTGAAAACGCACCGAGCAAAACCGGCAACCCTTCCGGTGGCGGCCGCAGCAACAATCCGCCGAAAGGCAAATAAGTGTAGCTGGCAGGGTTGTGTGACATTTGCGCCCAACCCTGTGTCATCGTGAGGATGGCCGATGAAATATTCGTCATGCAAAGAATTCGAAGTGCTTATCAGACAGCTCGTTCGTGAAGGGTGGTCTTACAGCCGGGGGACAAAGCATGGCAAGTTATCGCCGCCTGCTGGTAGTGGCCGAATCACGGTGCCGGGCTCCCCTAGCGACTGGCGAGCGGTCATGAACTTTCGTCGGGATGTACGGGAGGCGCTAAGGCTGGACGGCCAATTAGCTCATGACGATGCGGATCGATCCTCGCACGCTGCTCCTCCCACATTGCCGGCGGATCCACTGCCAAGTCGAAAAGCGTGATGTGGTCCGGCAATGCGTCATCCAAGATGGCGGCGACGATGTCGGGCGCCAGCGTGGTCAGGTTGACCATGCGGCTCACATAGCTCGGGTCGACGTTTTCGCGGACAGCAATTTCCTTGAGCGACTGCACTTCGCCCGATGTCAGCATCCCCAGCCAGCGGTGGCCTCGGGCCAACGCCAACTGCAGCGGCGTGGCCGTGGCGTTGTCCCATGGGCGAGGTTTCATGTTTTCACCGCCGGGTAGCGTAACCAATTTGCGGCCGCTACGCCGCTTGATCTGGATTGGCACATACAGGGTCAGACGGCCGTCGCTTGCTTCGACGACGGTTGGCTCCCCTGCCGGCTGGATCAACATCTTACTCATGCCTTGACCTCCTCGGCGGCACCATCGGTTGCCGGTCGCAATTCAAGGACCAGACGCTCGATGCCGTTCGCGCGCAACCGCACTTCCAGATCATCGGGCGACACGATCACCTTCTCGACCAGCAATTGGACGATCCTGGTCTGCTCTGCCGGGAACAGTTGGTCCCAGATCGCATCGAGACGGGTCATCGCCACGGTGACCATAGCCTCGTCCAGGTTGGGGTCGAGTGCGATAGCCCGAGGCAGCATATCCCCGATCAGCCCCGGTGAGCGAAGGATCGCACGCAGTTGATCCAGCACCGCTGCCTCGAGTTCGGCCGCCGGCAGGGTGGGCAGACCAGACGCACCGGCATGCTCCTTTTTCTCACGCTGAGGGACGTAGTAGCGATATCGACGCCCGTCTTTCTTCACCGTGGAAACCGGCGACAGCGCACGGCCGTCGCTTCCGAACACTATCCCCCTAAGCAGACAATGCACCTTCGTCACCTGCGCCCGTGTGGCGCTCGCGCGCGCACGACCATTGGTAGATAGGATTGCATGAACTCGGTCCCACAGCTCACGATCGATGATCGACGGATGCTCTCCCGGATACCATTGGTCCCGATGGCGCAATTCCCCGAGGTAGGTACGGTTGTGCAGCAGTTTGTAGATCAGCGCCTTGTCGATCGGCCGCCCCTTTCGGACCTTGCCGTCCTGCGTGGTCCAGGCCTTCGACGTCACGCCATCGAGTCTCAACTCCTTGACCACGAGGGTGGTCGATCCGATTTCGACGAAACGCCGAAAGATGTGGCGCACGAGTTTTGCCTCCCCGTCATTCAACACCAGTCGTCGATTTACGACGTCGTACCCGATGGGTGGAATCCCGCCCATCCACATGCCCTTGCGTTTGCTCGCAGCGATTTTGTCGCGAATGCGCTCCCCGGTGACCTCGCGCTCGAACTGGGCGAAGGACAGCAGGATGTTCAGCATCAGTCGGCCCATCGAGGTCGTGGTGTTGAACTGCTGGGTAACCGAGACGAACGACACGCCGTGGCGCTCGAACACATCAACCATGCGGGCGAAGTCTGTCAGGCTGCGCGTCAGCCGGTCGATTTTGTAGATCACCACGATGTCAATCTTGCCCGCCTCGATATCTGCCATCAGGCGTTTGATCGCTGGACGGTCCATGTTCCCGCCCGAGTATGCCGGATCGTCGTAGTCGTCGGCGACCGGAATCCAGCCCTCGGCACGCTGGCTCGCGATGTACGCATGCCCCGCATCGCGCTGCGCATCGATCGAGTTGTACTCCTGGTCCAGTCCCTCGTCGGTGGATTTACGCGTGTAGACGGCGCAGCGCAAGCGCCGGGTCAGTGAATCGCTCATTTCCGCCCCCGCTGTTTTTCAACCTTCCGCTTTCCCGGCTCCGTGAGACCGAAAAACACGGGACCAGACCAACGCGTCCCGGTAATTTCGCGAGCAATCATCGACAGGCTCGGGTATAGCCGACCTTCGAACTCATATCGGTCGTCCGCAATGACCGTCACGCGATACTCGACCTTCTGGTATTCGCGGGTCAGCACCGTCCCCGCTGGCGGACGGTACGATCGCGCCTTCTTCGTGAGCTTGCCCGTTTCTATCAGATTGGCAATGCGGCGCTTGTTCCTCTCAAGCAGGTTTGGATCGACCTTGCGAAGCTCGACTTCCTGCAGTCGGTAGGCAATGCGGCGCTCGAGAAATTGCCGGTTGTGCGTGGGCGTATCGCCCCCGATCAGCCTGCGCCACAGCGCCTTGATTTCTGCCATGGGCAGATCAGACAATCGGGCGATTTGCGCAGCAACCGACGCTGGTGTCGTGTATGCACGCGGGTTCGTACTCATCTGGACTCCGTAGTTTTGTTGTTGACGGGGTCTATATGAACGCGCTGGCGTCCAGATAAGGCAAGCTCAAACTCACTCTCCGGCAGGCGCTTCGTGGACTGTGGAAAGTGGCTGATGCGCAGGCGCACGAGCCCGTTGGCCAGCAGAGACGCGACTTCGAGCCGGCGCTGCTCCGGGGTCATCCGTTCTGGGGAAATCTGGTTTGTCTCGTGCATCGGTATCGATCCTCTCCGTCAAACTCGCCTTGAAAGCGAAATTCTCCGGACGAACCGTCACCGACACCATGAGGGAGTTTCGGATGCCCACATACTGATGCGAGCTGGCACGAAAACGCGACTGAATCAGACCGCCAGATGATGAGCCAGAACGGTCTTCATAAACTGATTGCCTGCAGGCGTCGAGGCCAGCAGATCCCTGATCTGAGTCTTGACCTGCCGAATATCCATGCCTTCCGTTGACGCCGCCTTCAACACGGCAGAATAGGCATCGAGCACATCGGTACCCGTGATTTCATAACCATGGCCGAGCGAAATCCATCGCAATGAAGCAAGGCCGGCAGCGACCGCGAACCCAGGCTGAAGCTCGGCAAAATCTCTTGCTGCGCGTGCCAGTGTGCGCGGGTCGGTCGGGCTGCGCGTGACCAACTCGATGGCAACGTCGAACAGGCCGGCATCCTTCGCGGCGGCGAACCACTTGCCTTCAGCACCGGGCGTGCTGGCAACCAGGTCGCGCAGAATCTGCTCCGGCGGAATGTTCGGATATTTTTTGGCGATCGCGCGAAAGGTGGCGAGATTGGTCGTGCCTTGATTGGCTTCGATCGCATAGCGTCGATATGCCTCCTCCGCCATGCCCGACGATAACAGGAGGGCTTCGCAGGCCTCTGCGATCTGCCAGCCTGGGTCGTTCAAGCCGCGCGACTGCTCGGCATATCGAATCGCCTCCGCCTTCTTCCCCATCGCTTCGAGCGCCTTTACGCCCCACTGGCGGTAATACCACCACTTGAACGGCGCTCGCTCCAGCAACGCGAGCAGTTGTTCATGGCGACCGGCGGCGTACAACGAAGCAAGGCATGCACCGGTCCCCTTGAAAAAACCATGACCGGAGGATTGGGAACCCCAGACATGTTCGACCAGCGGCAAGAACTCATCGACCCACCGGGCAGCAATCTCTGGGGTGACGCACAATTCGCCCCAGTGCTCCCCAAGCGATTCGATGTAGGGCATCTCATCGTCCTGCAAAGCCTGCCACAGGCGTTCGACCCAACGCTGCCGAACGCACGCGTCGACATCCGCCTTCGCAATGATCGGCACCAGTGTTTCGATGGCTTTGTTGACCGTCGTGCCCAGAGCACCCGACGAACTGTCGACCTGCTCCAGCGCGGGCGACAGCTTTTCGAGGAGCAGCACCGCCCCCTCGGCCGCAACCACTGGCTCCTTGCGCGCGACCGCCTTGATTTCTGAAAGCGCTTCCTTGATACGCTGAATCGGCGTGTCGGATCGCCAGCCGAAGGCGTTGCGGCGGAAACGGGAACTGAACTGCCACTTGTACGCGCTCATGATCTACCGCACCGGGTACTGTCCGTTGCGGATGAACCGGTCGAAGCTGTCCTCCTCGGCCTCTTCATCATCATGCCGGGGCCGTTGCCATTCCGCGTCGGGCAACGACAGCAGCGTCAATGTATAGTCGTACTGCCCTGCCACCCGGGTCATTTCGGTAACGGGCATGCTGGCAGGTTCATGTTGAAACCAGTGCTGCGCTCGGCCCGTCTGCTGATCGCCTGCACTCCAGCCGTTATCGCTGTGGGCAAGCGCCTGGCGAGGCAACTCGATTGTGTTCCTGCGCGTCGCAAAATATGCCCCCGATTTGAACGCCGCCTCGTTCGATTTCGCCCACAGCATATGGTCGTCGCGACTGGCCACCAGCACGACACGCTTCGGCGCGATTTCGGTCCAGCGCAAAGCTGCCGCTGTCAGAGAAACGCCGTAGCGATCGGCACAGTGACCGAGCAGATCAAAGCTGACCGGCTGCCCGTCCACCTGTCGCCGGAAATCATCCAGCGGCATCAGCAGGGTCGAGGCGAAGACATCCGCCTCAGCCTCGATATCGCGCCCATTGTTGTCGCCCGTCTCAATGTCATCGGTGCCGCACTCAAAACGGTCCTGCTGATGGCGGTGCAACAGGTAGTGGGCAAATTCGTGAGCGACGGTGAAGCGCTTGCGCCCCTCCGATCGCACGGCGCTGTTATAGACGATGAGCCATTTCGACCGTGCCTTGTTCGCAGCCAGCATGCCTTCAAAATCATCCATGTCCTCGCCGACCACCTTGTCGATCGGTGAATCCGCGAAGCACTGCCGTGAAAACTCCAGCGCCAGTTCATCGACCTTGACCGGAAACCGGTCCACACCGAGTACAGCGTTCAGCATCGACGAAATCTGATTAGCTGCCGCCTTCGGCTTTTTCACAGCCGTCATTCGTCCTCCCAGGCATCCAGGATCTTCCGGATTTTTTTCTTGTCCGGCTCGGACATGCTCTTGTACTTGCGGAAGAAAGCTTCGTCGACCACTTCCTCGTCGGGAGTCGTCGTGGACTCGTTCAGCAGAAATTCCGTCGTCACATCGAGCACGGCAGCGATCTTCCCGATCTTCTCAGCCGACGGCTTCGGGTCGTCCTTGTTTTCCAACTCCCAGATATAGCTCTTGCTGGAATCGGTCAGCTCGGCCAGCTGCTCGAGACTGAGCTTTTTTTCCTTGCGCCGCGCACGGATCTTGTCACCCAGGGGGGATGGCACTGAAATCTCCTGATCGTTCCCGTTTACCCTGAAAATGATACCACCCGACCGAACGAATTCGTAACTGCTTGACAAACCCATCACTGTCCCGAAATAATCGTATCCGTTCGGTAAACCGAACGTCATCGATCTGTACATCCCGATCAAAAACAGGGCCACACAGACCGAAGCCAGCCTGATCCACACGTTGAGAAAGGGGTAGCGATGAACGATGCAGAGAATCTGTCGAAATTGCTCGGCCATGTGACGCCGGCCGTGTTCCACGAATTCATGGTCGATAAATTCGGCCTGGATCTGGTGGATCTGGATGACGACCAGACCAAGCGGGACCAGCGGGCGGCGATGGAAGCCGAACTGGCAAGCCTCGATGTCGGGGAACGGCAGCAGATCGAGGAGGTTGCCGAACGCATCGTGTTGCTGTCCGATGGTCCTGGACAGGACGTCATCGACGGGATCAGCCAGGACATCTTCGATGAGCGGGCCCAGACAGCGTTTTCCGCAATTCGCAACCAGTACGAGCGCGCCATCTGGCTGTATCGCCATGTTCCGTCGCTATTCGATGAAGCCCTGAATGCCCGGCAGGCGGACGTATTCCGCCAAAGTGCGACCTGCTATTCGGGGTACTTGGCCCCCAAAAATCTCGCAGTGCTGGACGATGTGGAGGCGCGGCAGTCCTTCCACAATGCAGTGGCCGAACAGCTTGGCTGTGCAGCGACAGACGTCGCCGTACAGGTGTTCAAGCGACTGCGCCCGGACACGCAGACCGGCGAGGACATCGAGCTGTACCAGATCAGTGTCCACCACAACCGCCCGCCCGAAATCGTCGATTGCGTCCAGGACAGTGAACTGGTGCCGCAGGAGGTCGTGCGTGCCGTGTCCTCGCACGTCACCTACGAGCCGGCCAACGGTCATCTCGAAATCCTGTCGAAAGACACGGACGGACGTGAATCGCTGGCGCGCATCGCAGCAGACTCGTTGCTGCAGTCGCCGATCACCGGCGAAAAGGTCCCGCTCAAGCAATACGATTACCAGAGCCTGGCCGCTCCCCGGAATTTCGACATCTCCGGTGAAAACGTCGCGTCGGTCAAGGTGATCGAGCTCGGCTATGCATCTGAAAACCATCGATCACTGCTGGTAAAAATCTGGGCAAAGGACACCGACGACATCTACACGGCCGCCCGTTCCCTGATCTCCACGAGCTTCGATTTCCGTGACCACCACCTCAACTACGCGAAGCTTTCGATTCGCATCAAGAAGGTCGGCATCGATCGCGCACGCACGATCACCGTCATTCTGCGCGACGAAAATCGCTGCAATATCAAGACCAAGCGGGAAAAGGATCGGGCGCTGTGCGACCGCCTGCTCGCCAGGTGGAATCTGGTGAAGGAGATCGGAAGTGCAGACGACACCACTGACGACGCGCTCGCTGCTTGAGCTGATCGCACTGTTCGAACAATCGAACCAGCCGATCCCCGACGCGGGCGGGCAACGTCTGCAGGGCGTGCCCGGATGGAGCCTGCCGCGCACGACGGCCCTGTCCCGGCGCGATCTCGACACATGGACCGAGTGCATCGGATACGCCGGTGGCTACCCGGCTCCCCGCGGCGATGAAACGGTCATGGTCGATCTCGAGGAAGATGAGCCCGAACGGTATCGCTACCGCTGTCCAGAAACCTTCCGCTCCAAATACGTGCCGGCTGATCTCGTGGCAGTTCATGCTGTATCGGACACCAGGCTGTTGAACTACCTGGCGGACCTGCTCGGAATTCCACAGGCTCATCGCCGTGGCATCACGATGCCGGCCATTGGTAGCACGCTGTGGAACCTCGGCAAGATGCGCATCGCCGACGCGCAGGTCGATGTATGGCTGGTGCGAGGGCTGTCGTCATCCATCGACCGGGTCTTCGGCCACTTCCGTGCTGCGTCACTACCCGAACAGGGCCTGATTTTCACAACAGGCCAAGGCCTGCCCGACATTGTGCCGCCACCCCGTAGCTACCGCATCGTTCCGATCTCCGGCGTTCTGGTGGACTACGTGATCAAGCCACAGGTCGACACCGACCTGCTCCATCGCCTACTGGTAGCACCGGCGGGTAGCAAGGAGGAAAAATCGCTCCCGGTTCGCTTCGACCCGTACACCAATACGCTGGTCATCGCCACCAGGGCGGACAAGCCTTGGACCATCAAAGGTGCCAAGCAGATCGCCGTGGTGAAGTATCTGGTCGAACAGTTCGAAAACGGCCGCACCCGCGTTTCTGCCGGTGACATCCTGGTCGCCGTTTACGGCTCACGGGAGGCAGCGCGCGGCAAGCGCGTTCCAAGCATCTTCAGCAGCAACAACCAGTGGCTCGACTACATCACGCATGACGACGCGGGGTATGGCATCAAGCTGGAATAAACCTGCGCTGACATTCGGCTTCACGCACAACCGCCTTCGGGCGGTTTTTTGCTTTCTGGGCCCGGCTTTCTCTGGCTCCGTCTGAGCCCGTACATCAGCCCGTACATGGCGTTGGCTGACGCCCGTACATCCCGAATTCGAACATGGCCTCACGTTTTCGCAACCACTCGAAAGGAGAAAAACGTGACCGTCAAACACCTCAATCAACGCGATCTGGCTGAACGCTGGGACATCAGCGAGGCCACCCTCGAACGCTGGCGCTCCGATGGCATCGGCCCCGTCTTCATGAAACTGCAAGGGCGCGTCCTGTACCGCCTCGAGGATGTCGAAGCCTACGAAACGGAAAGCCTGCGCCGAAGCACGTCCGAACCCTTCGAAGGGAAAGGGACTGCAGCCGTCCACGCTTCGATGAACCAGTAAGGGGAATCGCCATGACCGATATGACGATTTTCCCCGCCGACCTCGCGGCCATGTCCGTGGCCCAACTCGCGGCTCTTCCTGCGGCCCAGAAAGCCGAAATCCACCGCAACCTCGCCGAAGCCAGCGAATGGCTGAAATCGGCCCGCGCGAAGTTCGACGCGGCGCTCGATGCCGCTTACGGCGAACAGGCTCGCGCAGCTCTGCGTGACTCCGGTCGCGACTTCGGCACTACACACGTGTCCGACGGCACGCTGCGCATCACGTTCGAACTGCCGCGCCGCGTGTCCTGGGACCAGGAAGGCCTGTCCAAGATGGCCGCACGCATCACGGCTGCCGGTGAGCGAGCAGAGGACTACGTCGACGTTGAGCTGTCGATTCCCGAATCACGCTTCTCGAACTGGCCGCCGGCATTGCGCGAGCAGTTTGCGTCGGCTCGTACCACCAAACCCGGTAAGCCGACTTTCCGGCTGGCCCTCCTCAACGACATGGGAGCCTGACCATGACGAATATCCTTCCGTTCGAATTCGAAGCCCACGCAGTGCGCGTCCATATCGATGACGCTGGCCAGCCGTGGTTCAACGCCAATGACGTGTGCACTGTGCTCGAGTTCGGTAATCCGCGCCAGGCCGTCGAATCGCATGTCGATGACGAGGATGTCCAGAAGTTGGACACCCTTACGCCAGGCGGCCGTCAGCGCCAGAACCACGTCAACGAATCGGGGTTGTATGCCCTGATCCTCGGCAGCACCAAGGACGCGGCAAAACGCTTCAAGCGCTGGGTCACGAGCGAAGTGCTGCCCGCCATTCGCAAGACCGGCAGCTACAACGCCGTCGCCAGCCTGCCCGCACCGACCCAGGACCGCGTGTCGTCGATCCTCCTGATCGGCGAGGCCGTGGCGAAGGTCCCTGGCGTCAAGGCCGGCATTGCGATGGCTGCAACGCTGACCTGTATCCACGAGAACACCGGTATCGCCGTCGAAACGCTGCGCCGCGCGTTGCCCGCGACGGACGCACCCATCTGCTCGCTCAACGCCACGCAGGTTGGCCAGCTTCTGAGCATCTCGGCGAAAGCCGCAAACCAGCGTCTTGCGCGTCACGGCCTGCAGATGCGCAACGACCGCGACGAGTGGGAGCTCACCTCGGCTGGCGAAGCGTGGGCCGAGGCCATGCCGTACTCACGCAACGGTCACTCGGGCTACCAGATTCTCTGGAATCCGGCAGTCGCCGAGCTGCTGAAGGAGGCCGCGTAATGGCTCTGCCCATCATCACCGCTGACCAGCGGCTAGCCGAGCGCCAAGGCGTCAAGATCGCCGTGTTCGGCAAGAGCGGTATCGGCAAGACGAGCCTGCTCCGGACGCTGCCCGAGGCCACCACCCTGTTCGTCGATCTCGAGGCGGGTGACCTCGCAGTGCGCGACTGGCAAGGCGACTGCATGCGCCCGGCTACCTGGCCGGAATTCCGCGATCTCGTCGTGTTCCTCGCAGGCCCCAACCCGGCCCTGCCACCGGAGGTGCCGTTCTCGGACGCGCATTTCCACCACGTATGCGAACGCTTCGGCGATCCGGCGCAGCTGGTCCGCTACGACACGTACTTCGTCGACAGCATCACCGTGCTCGCGCGTCTGGCACTGATCTGGGCCAGAACCCAGCCGCAGGCCGTGTCCGATCGCACGGGCAAGCCCGACATGCGCGGTGCCTATGGCCTGCTTGGCACGGAAATGCTCGCGGCACTGACCCATCTGCAGCATGCGCGCGGCAAGAACGTCGTGTTCGTCGCGATTCTCGACGAGCGTGTCGACGATTTCAACCGCAAGGTGTTCACCCCGCAGATCGAAGGCTCGAAGACTGCCGCCGAGCTGCCTGGCATCGTCGACGAGGTCGTCACACTCGCCGAGATCAAGGCCGACGACGGCACCTCCTATCGCGCATTCGTCACCCACACGCTCAACCCCTACGGCTATCCGGCCAAGGATCGCTCTGGTCAGCTCGACCTGCTCGAGCCGCCCGATCTCCACGCGCTGATCCGCAAATGCGCAGCCGCAGCGACCCAATCCCCGACGACGAGGAACTGATCATGTCCCAATGGAACGACTTCAACGATGCCGACGCCCAGCACGCTGGTTTTGAGCTGATCCCGAAGGGCACCGTCGTACCGGTTCGCATGACCATCAAGCCCGGTGGCCATGATGATCCCGAGCAGGGCTGGACTGGCGGGTACGCGACCGAATCGTTCGAGACGGGCTCGGTCTATCTGGCCTGTGAATTTGTCGTGACCGACGGCCCGTATGCCAAACGCAAGATGTGGACGAACATCGGCCTCCACTCCCGCAAGGGGCCGACCTGGGGGCAGATGGGGCGCAGCTTCATCCGCGCAACTCTCAACAGCGCTCGTCACGTCCATCCGCAGGACAACAGTCCGCAGGCATCGGCTGCCCGCCGCATCGAGAGCTTCGCCGATCTCGATGGCATCGAGTTCATCGTGCGCGTGGACATCGAGAAGGATGCGCGCGGCGATGACCGCAACGTCGTCCGCATGGCGGTCGAACCGGATCACGCCGACTACCCCGCATTCATGGGCAGTGCCGCGAAGCCTTCGGGCTCCGGCGGCCAGTCGGGTGCTCCGGCACAGACCGCGCCATCTTTCCGTCCCGCGCCGACCACGACCCGACCGGCACCGGCGGGCAAACCTGCCTGGGCCTGACGCGGAGATCCCCAATGAAATGCTGGGTCTGCACCCGTCAGGCCCGGGGACTCACGCATGCCGATACCCGTCACGGTATCGGCAATCCCCGGCGCTACCCGATTGACGGGGCGTTCTGCTCGCGACGCTGCCAGGACGCCTTCCATGCGCTGTACGGCACCAGGCTTCGTGCCCTGGACGGCGGCGCAACCATTGCGGAGAACACCATGATTGATCCGACTGAAGTCGAACGCGCCGCAATGAAGCGGTGCCTCAAGGCCTTCGGCGAAGCCGCTGGCGAGATTGGTTTCGACAAGTCCCTCGGCGCGTATGCCGAGGAAGAAGCCCTGCGTGTGATTGACGCGATCGTCACCTGCTGGACGGAACAGATGGTCTCGCACCACGAGGCGACGCGCCAGTCCACCGTGCGCGGAACGACGCCACCGCGCGATCCGTTTGCCGATATGGCAGACGACCTGCCGTGGGAGGTCGCGCAATGATGGATTTCAATTCTTCGTCCGTTTTGTCGGAGCGGATCACGACACTGATTGATGCCGGCATGCAGCGCACGAGCAAACGTGAAGGCAGTCGCACGTATCTCGGTGCCTCGCGTCTGGGGGCCGCGTGCGAGCGTGCATTGCAGTACGAATACGAGCGCACCGCCGTCGACCACGGTCATGATTTCCCGGGCCGCATGCTGCGCATCTTCGAGCGTGGTCATGTGATGGAGGACTGCATGGTCGCATGGCTGCGTGATGCCGGATTCGATCTTCGCACACGCAAGGCTGATGGCGAGCAGTTCGGCTTCTCGGCTCTCGATGGTCGGCTGCAGGGACATATCGACGGTGTGCTCGCCGGCGGCCCCGACGACGTCAGCTATCCGGCGCTCTGGGAAAACAAGTGCCTCGGCGGCAAGTCGTGGCGCGAATTGCTCAAGCACCGGCTCACCGTCGCCAAACCTATCTATGCCGCACAGGTCGCGCTCTACCAGGCCTATCTCGGTCTGCACGAGCATCCCGCCGTGTTCACGGCAATCAACGCCGACACGATGGATCTCTACATCGAGCTGGTTCCGTTCGATGCGGTGCTCGCCCAACGCATGTCCGACCGTGCCGTGACAGTGATTGGCGCAAGCGATGCCGGCGAACGACTGCCGCGCGGATTCAATGACCCCACTCACTTCGAATGCCGGATGTGCGCGTGGCAGGACCGCTGCTGGAACACACGGCCATAACCGCAATCGGGGAGAACTCAAAATGATCGATTTCAACGACATCCCGTCCTCCGTACATGAGGACACGAACCGTGACGAGATACGCGCGACATTGATTGCCCATATCGAATCGGTCCTCACCGTCCTGTACCCGGCAGGCAAGCAGCGCCGGGGTCTGTTCCTTGTCGGTGACGTATTGGGTAGCCCGGGCGATAGCCTAGAAATAGTGCTCGCCGGAGAGAAGGCCGGATTGTGGACCGACCGCGCTACCGGTGACGGCGGCGACATCTTCGATCTGATCGCGGCATGGCTCGGTGTCAACGCTCACGTCGATTTCCCGCGCGTGCTGCAGGAGGCACGCGAGCTGATTGGACAGAGCGCCCTCACGCCGAAACGACGCACGAAAAAGGAAGCGCCGGTCGACGATCTCGGCCCGGCCACGGCCAAGTGGGATTACCTGGATGCCAGCGGCCAGCTGATTGCTGTCGTCTACCGCTACGACCCACCGGGCCGGAAGAAGGAATTCCGGCCGTGGGATGCGAAGCGCCGCAAGATGGCCCCGCCCAATCCGCGCCCTCTCTACAACCAGCCGGGCATGGTCAATGCCGCGCAGGTGGTCCTGGTCGAAGGAGAGAAATGCGCACAGGCATTGATCAACGCAGGCATCGTCGCAACCACGGCGATGCACGGTGCGAACGCGCCCGTCGAGAAGACCGACTGGTCTCCGCTCGCGGACAAGGCCGTGCTCATCTGGCCCGACCGCGACAAACCCGGCTGGGAGTATGCGACGCAGGCGGCACAGGCCATCCTCACGGCAGGCGCGAAGTCTTGCCACATTCTGTATCCACCCGAGGAAGCTTCAGAAGGGTGGGATGCAGCAGATGCCGTGGCTGAGTGTTTCGATCTCGCAGCCTTTCTCGCCCAAGCCCCGCGTGCCCAGATCTACAACATCGACATCGAACAGGAACCGGCCGTCGGCAGCGACGAATCCGTATGGGGCACGGAAGACGCGCTGGCGCTGGCATTCACCCGCCGCTACTACCGCGACTGGCGCTACGTGTCGGCATGGGGACGCTGGATGATGTGGGACGGTCACCGCTGGCGCGCCGAAGACACGCTGGCCGCGACCGACCTGATCCGTAGCGTGTGCCGCCACACGGCCATGCATGCCGACAATCCGAAGATTGCCGCCAGACTCGCCAGCTCTGGGACGGTCGCTGGCGTCGAACGGCTGGCTCGATCGGATCGCCGGCATGCGGCCACCACCGCGGAATGGGACGCCGACCCGTGGCTGCTCAATACGCCAGGTGGCGTAGTCGATCTCACGACCGGCAGACAGCGCGCGCACGACCGTACCGACCGGATGACTCGGGTCACGACGGCGACCCCAGGCGGCAACTGCCCGATCTGGCGGCAGTTCCTCATCGAGGTCACCGGCGAGGATATCGAGCTACAGGCCTATCTGCAACGGACGGTGGGCTACGCGCTCACCGGTTCGACGCAGGAGCATGCGCTGTTCTTCCTCTACGGTACGGGCGCCAACGGCAAGTCGGTATTCGTGAACACGCTGGCAACGATCCTGGGCGACTACGCCACCAACGCACCGATGGACACATTCATGGAAACGCGTAATGACCGGCATCCGACGGATATGGCGAGCCTGCGTGGCGCGCGCTTTGTGTCGGCGATCGAAACGGAACAGGGGAGGCGCTGGGCCGAGTCGAAGATCAAGAACCTCACGGGTGGCGACAAGATCTCCGCGCGCTTCATGCGGCAGGACTTCTTCGAGTTCCTACCGCAATTCAAGCTGTTTGTTGCCGGGAACCACAAACCCGCGATCCGCAACATCGACGAAGCCATGAAGCGGCGGCTGCATCTGATCCCGTTCACGCTCACCATCCCGGCTGAGCGGCGCGACAAGCTGCTCCAGCAGAAACTCCTGGCCGAGCGCGACGGCATCCTGGCGTGGGCAATCCAGGGCTGCCTCGACTGGCAACGTTTGGGGCGACTTGACCCGCCGCAACAGGTGAGAGACGCGACCGAGGAGTATTTCGAGGCCGAGGATGCACTGGGCCGCTGGCTCGACGAACGCTGCGTGCGTGAGGTCAACGCGAAGTCGCTAAGCGCCGAACTGTTCAGCGACTGGAAGCAATGGGCGGAATCCGCCGGTGAGTTTGTCGGATCACAACGACGGTTTTCCGATCTGCTCATCACGCGTGGATACGATAAATGGAAAAACCCGGCGGGTCTGCGCGGTTTCCGAGGCATTGACCTCAAACACCCGCATACCCCCGCATACACCCCATACGCCGACAACTGAGTCCCCATTCGAGCATGCCGACCGGCGCATCTGGCACAAAACAACGTAACTCGTATACGCGTGCGCGTGTGCGCGCGCACACAGAGGTATTACGTTTTGCTCTGCCAGTTGTGCCGTTCCACTCCGACAGGAACGACTGCAATCATGATCACGACGATTCTCGCCCTCGATCTGGGCACGACCACCGGCTGGGCGCTGCGCCGGTGTGATGGCGGTATCACGAGCGGCACGCAGCACTTCCGACCGCAACGTTTCGAAGGCGGTGGCATGCGCTTTCTGCGCTTTCGTCGCTGGCTTTCTGAACTGCACGGCAGCGCCGAGGATATTCACGCTGTGTACTTCGAGGAAGTGCGCCGTCATGCCGGTGTCGACGCAGCACATGCGTATGGCGGATTCCTCGCCACGCTCTCGGCATGGTGCGAGCACCACCGTATCCCGTACCAGGGTGTGCCGGTGGGCACAATCAAGAAGCACGCGACCGGCAAGGGCAACGCGGGCAAGGAAGCGGTGATTGCCGCGATGTGCTCGCTCGGTCACGCCGTCACCGATGACAACGAGGCCGACGCACTCGCACTGCTGCACTGGGCCATCGACACGCAGGAGGCAATCGCATGAAGATCCCGATTCCATCTTCCCCGTCGTCGCTCGCGCGTCACCAGCCCTTGGCCATGGATGTCGATGCCGTGAAACGCGACGGCTGGCAGCGCCAGCGCATCCTCGTTGTCGCAGAGCAGGACGAACGGCTGGATTTCATCGAGCGCGAGTTCGTGCGCCGGATCGGCAACCGGCTCTATGGCCCGCCCGGCCACGGAGGTCGCCATGGCTGAGTGGAGCGTCGATACTGTGGCAGCACGCTTTGTCGAGGCAGCGGATACCAGCCACCGTCTGCCGCCCGTGCGTGTTCAGGGTTACTTCAACGTCTGGCCGGAATTTGTGCGGCGCGAATGGGAAGCACTTGCGAACGAGGATCGCGAGTGCCGTCCGTTGCCGCCGTCACCATCTGCGGTCGACCGGATGCTGGAAACGATGCGCTGGGTGCAGTGGCTCGAAGAGGAACAGCGGCATCTTGTCTGGATGCGTGCCGAACGGCATCGCTGGGAAGACATCGCGAAGCGCTTCGGCTGCGTCGCGCGGACTGCCCAGCGCCGGTGGGATAGCGCCATGCAGCACATCGTCCAGCAACTCGATAACGGGAATCAATAGACGTTGCGGGTCGTTAAGGGGTCCCTCAAGCATATGCAGACTAATACCAAGATCCCACGATTTTCGGGGTGTCGCATTTTGAGGAAATTTCGCTAAGATTGCGGCTATGGTTGCGAGAGGTGGATCTCGCACCGCCCTCTCCTCTCTTGCCCGCGATGAGCGCCGCTCTCGCGGGTTTTTTATTTCCGCTCCCGATGCCGGCCCTGCAAATCGACTATCGTCCGATCGAGTCACTGATCCCGTACGCCCGTAACGCGCGCACGCACAGCGATGAGCAGATCGCCCAGATTGCGGCGAGCATCCGAGAATTTGGCTTCAACAACCCGGTGCTGGTCGATGGGCACCGCGGCGTCATCGCTGGTCACGGTCGCCTCCTCGCTGCGCGCAAGCTTGCGATGACCGAGATGCCCGTGATCGAACTCGCGCACCTGTCCGAGACGCAGAAGCGTGCGTTCATCCTCGCGGAGAACAAACTCACGGAACGCGCGGGCTGGGACGGCGAACTTCTGTCGCTCGAGCTGGCCGATCTGCAGGCGGCCGGGTTCGACCTTGATCTGACCGGCTTCGATGACAACGAGATTGCGGAGCTGCTCGGTGACAGCGAATCCGAGTCGGTCGAAGGCGACGACGCCGCTGACGATGTGCCGGAGGCACCGACCACGCCGGTCACTCGGGCTGGTGATGTCTGGCAGATTGGCACGCATCGGCTCATCTGCGGTGATGCCGCCGATCCGACGGTCATCGCGACACTGATGGGCGAAGATCGCGCATCGTTGTGCTTCACCAGCCCGCCCTACGGCAACCAGCGCGACTACACAAACACGATCGTCGATTGGGACGGCTTGATGCGCGGCGTGTTTGCCGCACTGCCGATGGCCGCAGACGGCCAGGTGCTCGTCAATCTCGGCCTGATCCATCGCGACAACGAAGTCATCCCCTACTGGGACGGCTGGCTGCAGTGGATGCACGCGTCCAGCTGGCGGCGCTTCGGCTGGTATGTGTGGGATCAGGGCCCGGGAATGCCCGGTGACTGGAACGGCCGCCTCGCACCAAGCTTCGAGTTCGTTTTCCATTTCAACCGCGAAGTGCGGCGTCCGAACAAGATCGTGCCGTGCAAGCACGCCGGCCAGGAATCGCATCTGCGTGCCGATGGCTCGTCGACCGCAATGCGCAAGAAGGACGGCGAAGTGGGTGGCTGGTCTCACGCCGGCACGCCAACACAGGACACCCGCATCCCCGACAGCGTGATCCGGATCATGCGACACAAGGGCACTATCGGCGACGGCATCGATCATCCGGCCGTGTTCCCGGTCGGGCTGCCCGAGCACGTGATGCTGGCATTCTCCGATGCGAGTGACGTCGTGTTCGAGCCGTTCAATGGCTCCGGCACCTCGCTGCTCGCGGCGGAACGCACGCGCCGTCGCTGCCGTGCAGTCGAGATCGCACCCGAGTACGTGGATGTCGCGATCCGCCGCTTCCTGCAGCACTACCCGGACGCCGAGGTGACACTGGCGAGCTCCGGACGGTCCTTCGAGCAGGTCGGAGCCGAACGTGTCGCCATCGACGAGGTCGCCTATGCGTAATCCGGTCACTGACGTCAAAATCGAGTTGCGACCGGTCGACGTGCTGATCCCGTATGCGCGGAACGCCAAGCAGCATTCCGATGCACAGGTGGCGCAGATTGCCGCAAGCATCATCGAGTTTGGCTGGGGTGCGCCGATCCTGGTCGATGGCCAGAACAACGTCATCGCCGGCCACGGTCGTCTGCTCGCGGCGCGCAAGCTCGGACTCACCGAAGTGCCAGTGGTGCCGATGACGCACCTGACCGACATCCAGCGTCGCGCGCTGATCCTGGCCGACAACAAGATCGGCGAGAACGCATCGTGGGACGATGAGCTGCTAGGCCTCGAGCTGGCCGAGCTGAAGGACGCCGGCATCGATCTCGCGCTCACCGGCTTCAGCACCGACGAATGGGATGCGCTGATCGCCGGCGACGAACCGGATCACGGCGGGCAAACCGACGAAGATGCCGTCCCGGAGGTCGATGAGATCCCGGTGTCACGTGCTGGTGATGTCTGGCTGCTCGGCGAGCATCGGCTGTTGTGTGGCGATGCAACGAAGGCCGAATCGTACAAGACGCTGCTCGGCGATGAGCTGGCCGACATGGTGTTCGCGGATCCGCCGTACAACGTCAACTACGCGAACACTGCGAAGGACAAGCTGCGCGGCAAGAATCGTCCGATCCTGAACGACAATCTCGGTGCCGGCTTCGAGGCGTTCCTGACCGCAGCCTGTCTGAACATCCTGGCATTCACCAAGGGCGCCGTGTACATCGCGATGTCGTCGAGCGAGCTCGATACGCTGCAGTCGGCGTTCCGTACCGCTGGTGGTCGCTGGTCGACGTTCATTATCTGGGCCAAGAACACCTTCACGCTCGGCCGCGCCGATTACCAACGTCAGTACGAGCCAATCCTCTACGGCTGGCGCGACGGGGCCGATCACTTCTGGTGCGGCGCACGCGATCAGGGCGATGTCTGGCAGATCAGGAAGCCCGCGAAGAACGACCTGCATCCGACGATGAAGCCGGTCGAGCTGGTTGAACGCGCGGTGCGTAACAGCAGCAAGACGCGCGACATCGTGCTGGATCCGTTCGGTGGCTCGGGCACGACGCTGATCGCATGCGAGAAATCTGGACGACGCGCGCGACTGATCGAACTCGATCCGAAGTACGTCGACGTGATCGTGCGCCGCTGGCAGGACTATACGGGCGCCGAAGCGACACGCGCCCACGATGGAGCGCGCTTCGGTGAGACTTTGCAGGAGCCTCAGTGAGACTTTTCCGGGGGCGTCAGTCGGCGATCCGGTAGATGCGTTCCTCGCCCTGTTTGTCGGATGTGACGTTGAGTCCGAGTTTCTTCTTCAGAGCGCCGGCCAGCGTGCCTCGCACCGTGTGGCTTTGCCAGCTGGTCGCCTCGCAGATCTGCGCGATCGTGGCGCCTTCCGGTCGGCGCAGCATCGTGATCACCAGCGCCTGCTTGCTGTTCTCACGCGTGCGGCGTGGTGCCTTGATCCCGAGGTTTGCTTCGGCGGTTTCGACTGCTGTCTCCATCTCGGGATCGGCAGGATCGACGGGCTCCACCAGTCCAGGGCGCGGTGCGCCCAGCGCATCGTAACCCTCGGCGGCCACAAACCAGTCGGTGCCGTCGGCGGTGATCAGGGCGCGGTTCGACAGGCCATCGATCACCTTTTTGCGGGCGCCACCCTTGATGTTGTCGGGAAACCAGTCGATCTTGCCGCTGGTGTGGTTGATGGCGTAGGCAAGGATCGCGTGTTGGGCGGGCGTCAGTTCGATGGTGCTCATGGTCGTGCTCCTCTCGTGGTGGATAACGACTCCATGAACACGCTGTTCAATCATGAAGCCAAGCGGAAGATGTGATGCCACGTGGAGCTCCGACGCCATGCCGGTTCCCAGGATGCGCGGCCGTGCTCGCGACGCCCGGCTTCTGCGCCACACATCGTGGATGGACGCATCGCGATTACGGTCGCGCCCGGCGCACGTTTGATGCGGAGCTCGCCTTCTACAAGTCGATGGCATGGCAGCAATGTCGCGCGGCGTATCTGCGCGCGCATCCGGTATGTGTCACGTGCCGGGCACGAGGGATGACCATCGCGGCCGTTGTGGTCGACCACGTGGTGCCGATCAAGGATGGCGGTGCGCGCTTCGACTGGGCCAACCTGCAGTCGCTTTGCGTGCCGTGCCACAACCGCAAGACGGCCACCGAGACCGCGCGGCGAAATCGACGTTAGAGGCGCCGTGTGCGGACGACCGAGTTTGACTCGCAAATTGCCTACCAGCAGCAAACCGGCGCCAGCCGTGGCCACGTGGGCGCCCACAGCGGCATCCATTGCCCCCCCGGGGGGGGATCGAATCTCTGCGGCCACCGGCCCCAGGATCGTGCGCGTGCCTGGATTTTTGCGCGTGCAAAATGAAAAACTTTTTTTGATGCTCGATGACCACCATGGCCGGCCGTAAGCCGCTACCCGCTGCCGTCAAGAAGGTCAAAGGCACGCTGCAGAAATGCCGGATCAATCCGCACGAGCCGCGCCCAACCGGGAAGCTCGGCGAGCCGCCCGAGTACATGTCGGATACCGCCAAGGAAGCCTGGCGCTACGCGATCGAGAATGCGCCGCCGGGACTGCTCTCGTCGCTCGATGCCGCCGTGCTGGAACGCTGGGCCAACTGCGCCGGACTCTATCGGGAGGCGCTGGCCAAGATCAATCGCGCTGGCGTGGCCGGCATGATCATCAAGACGCCGAGCGGCATCCTGCGTCGCTCGCCGCTGATGGACGTGATTCGCGATCTGGCGCTCGAGATGAAAAGCTACGAATCGGAAATGGGCTTCACCCCTGCGTCGCGCTCGCGGGTACAGATTGCGCAGGAACCGGCGAGCGCGCACGATCCATGGTCGGAGATCGCCGGCTGATGGCAACGTCGAGCTACGCGATGACTGCCCGACGCTATGCCGAGGCCGTCGTTGCGGGCAACGTCCCCGCCTGCCGCTGGGTCAAGCTCGCCTGCCAGCGGCAACTGAATGATCTAGCCCGATTCAAGGGTAAGAGCAGCCCCTATCGGTTCAATCCGAAGCTGTCGGACCGCTCCGGCAAGGACTTCGCGCCGGCGGACAACCTGTGCGCGCTCATCGAGCGCCTGCCCCACGTCAAGGGGCCGCTGGCCGGTGAGCCAATCACGCTCGAGCCGTGGCAGGTGTTCATCCTGACCACTGTGTTCGGGTGGGTACAGGCCGATGGGCGGCGGCGCTTCCGCCGTTCCTATATTGAGGTACCGCGCGGCAACGCCAAGTCGACGCTGTCGTCGGCGGTCGGCCTCTATATGTTGGCTGCCGACGGCGAAGGCGGCGCAGAGGTGTATTCGCTGGCGACGACACGCGACCAGGCGCGCATCGTGTTTGGCGACGCACAGACGATGGCCCGGCGCAGCGCCGGGTTCCGTTCACGCTTTGGTGTCGCCGTCGGTGCGCACAACATGAATGTGCTGGCGTCCGGCTCCAAGTTCGAAGCGCTTTCCGCCGAGGGCTCCACGCTCGACGGCCTGAACATCCACTTCGGCTGCGTCGACGAACTGCACGCGCACAAGACGCGCACCGTCTATGACGTGGTCGAAACCGGTACCGGCAAGCGTAACAATTCGCTGCTGTGGGTGATCACGACGGCAGGCAGCAACCGGGCCGGGATCTGCTACGAGATCCGCTCATTCGTCACGAAGCTGCTCGAGGGCGTGTTCGAGGACGACAGCCAGTTCGGCATCGTGTACGGCCTCGACGACGGTGACGACTGGACGACCGAGGAAGCGCTGATCAAGGCGAATCCGAACTGGGGCATCTCGGTCCAGCCCGAGGTGCTGGTACCGCTGCAGGCCAAGGCCATGCAGTTGCCGAGCGCGGTCAACAACTTCAAGACCAAGCACCTCAACGAGTGGGTCAACGCCGACACCGCGTGGATGGATATGCGGGCGTGGGACCGGTGCGCCGATACTGCGCTCGATCTCGATACGTTTGCGGGACAGCCCTGCTGGATCGGACTCGACCTCGCGAGCAAAACGGATATCGCCGCGCTGATGCTGCTGTTCGCGCATCCCGAGATCGAAGGCGGATATGCCATCTTCGGTCGTTACTACCTGCCCGAGGACACCGTGATGGCGACCAGCAACAGCCAGTACGCGGGCTGGATGCGCAATGGCCGGCTCACCGTCACGCCTGGCAACGTGATCGATTTCGGGTGGATCGAGGCCGACCTGATCGAAATGTCGAGCCGCTTTCAGGTACAGGGCGTGGCCTTCGATCCCTTCCAGGCGACGCAATTGTCGACCCGGATGCTCGCCGAAGGCCTGCCGATGATCGAGGTGCGCCCGACCGTGCTGAATTTCTCGGAACCGATGAAGGCACTCGAAGCGCTCGTGCTGCAGCGCCGGCTGATCCACGACGGCGATCCGGTATTGGGCTGGATGGCGAGCAACGTGGTCGCCCATCTTGATGCGAAGGACAACATCTATCCGCGCAAGGAGCGCCCAGAGAACAAGATCGACGGCATTGTCGCGCTGATCATGGCGCTGTCGCGCGCGCTCGTCGGTGACGGCACCCCGAAGATGCCCGACGACTACACCTTGATGATCGTATGAGCCCGCTGACCTACAACTCCTCCTTGCTGACCGGTATTGCCCTGATCGGCTCGGGCCTCGCGCTTATCAGCATTCCGGCGGCACTAGTCGCGGTTGGCACGCTTGTGCTCGCGTTCACGGTGTTCGGCGCGCTCATCGCGAGGAAGTGATCCGTGCTGCTATCGATGCGCCTGAACGCGGACACCGGTGACCGGTCTCCGTGGGGCGATTTCTGGTTCTCGCCAGTGCCGTTCCGGGGCACGCCGCACTCGGTCAACGCCGACGCGGCAATGCGGCTCACGGCCGTATTCGCCTGCGTGCGCGTGCTCGCCGAATCCGTCTCAACACTACCGTTCATGCTGTACCGCGAGCGGCCTGATGGACGGAAGACACCGTTGCGCAACCACTGGCTTTACCGGCTGCTCGCCGTCCGGCCAAACGATTTCCAGAATCCGTTGGAATTCCGGGAGATGTTGCAGGGACACTGCACACTGCGCGGCAATGCGTTCGCGCAGATCGTCTCGAATGCCCGCGGCGAGGTCACGGACCTGCTGCCACTGCATCCGGATCGGGTGACGGTCGAACTGCTCTCCGATACGCAGTGGCGCTACCGGTATACGCGCCGTGACGGCAGCGAGATCGTGCTCGCACGAAGCGAAGTGTTCCATCTGCGCGGCCTGTCGCCGGACGGGATCGTGGGCTACAACCCGATTACGGCCGCACGCGAGGCGGTGGCCGGTGGACTCGCCGCGCAGGACTACGGGATGCGTTTTTTCATGAACGACGCGACGCCGGGTGGCTGGATCGAGATGCCGAATGCGTTCCCGTCCGATGAAAAGCGCCGCGAATTCCGCGAGGCCTGGCAGCGGCAGCAGACGGGCCGCAACCGGCACAAGACGGCCATCCTCGAGTTCGGGATGAAGTATCACGAGCTGGGCTTGAAGAACGAGGACATCCAGTTCATCGAGACGCGTAAGTTCTCCGTGTCCGAGATCGCACGGTTGTTCCGGATCCCGCCGCACATGATCGGCGACCTGGACAAGGCGACGTTCTCGAACATCGAGCAGCAGTCGCTCGAGTTCGTGATCCATACCCTGCGTCCGTGGCTCGTGCGCTGGGAGGAAGCGATCCGCTACCACTTCCTCGGCGAGGACGATGGCCTGAACGTCGAGTTTCCGGTAACGGCACTGTTGCGCGGCGATGCACAGGCCCGGGCGATGTACTACCACAACGGGATTCTCGATGGCTGGCTCACGCGTAACGAGGCGCGCCGTATGGAATCGCTTGATCCGCTCGACGGACTCGACGAACCGCTACGGCCACTCAACATGGTCGAGGAAAGCGATGCATCAAGTGCCCCGGCAACCGCGCAACCCGCACCCGACGAGTCAGATGAAACGTCCGACGATGCCAGGAATACAGAATGAAACATGCGCTCCTGATCTCTGAATTCCTGTCGACCCCATGGGCCATCATGCCCGAGCGACTGTCGGCCTTCGCCGGAGTGATCGCGCGCTGGTCGCTTGGTGCCATCGCCGATGCCGATACGATGACTACGGTCCAAACCGACTCAGCGGCCGTGGCAGCCCGACGAGGGGCAAGCGCACGAGCAGGCAACGGCTCAATCGCCGTACTGCCGATGTACGGTGTCGTCACGCAGCGCGGCAACATGGCCGATGATATTTCCGGCCCCGGATCCATGAGCACGCAGATGTTCGCGAAGGCGCTGCGCTCCGCCCTCGCCGACGATTCGGTCGACGCGATCCTGATCGATGTGGATTCGCCCGGGGGCAGCGTCTACGGCGTGCAGGAACTGGCCGACGAGATCTATCAGGCGCGTGGCCAGAAACCGGTCGTCACGATCGCGAATAGCCTGGCGGCCAGCGCCGCGTACTGGCTCGGCAGCGCCGCTAGCGAGTTTTATGTGACGCCCGGTGGCGAAGTCGGCTCGATCGGCGTGTGGTCGGCGCACGAGGACTGGTCGAAGGCACTGGCCGAGGCCGGCGTCACGACCACGCTCATCTCGGCCGGCAAATACAAGACCGAGGGCAGCCCGTACGAACCGCTGTCGGCCGATGCGCAATCGTTCATGCAGAGCCGCGTCGATGACTACTACAGCGCGTTCACGAAGGCCGTCGCACGCAATCGCGGCGTGCCAATCGCCAGTGTCCGGGACGGCATGGGCCAGGGTCGCGTGCTGGGCGCGCAGGCCGCGAAGGATGCCGGCATGGTCGACGGCATTGATACCTTCGACGGCGTGTTGCGCAAATTGACAGCAACGTACCGATCTACCGGAAAACCCCGATCATTGGATCAGCGTACGGATGTCGCTAAAGCGTGCCCCAAGGAAAACGAGGGTGACCGAGAGAACAGGGAGCTGAGCAGATTGGCGCTGCGTCGTCGGTTGATCCAGATCGCCAGCGTATGAGGACGTGGCTAGCGCAGGCGGGGGACTGCTCATAGCTGGGCCACCTGAGATCCAAAAAATCGAAGGACCTTGGTTGTACGTCCATTAATGACCGGAAGCTGTTCCCGATTGCACCAGCCGACAAGCTCCTGGACGTTTGCGCGGCCAAATTCAGAGAGCTTGTATTCGGGATTGAAGATGAGATTGGCCATTCTGTGCTCGATCCCGTCTTTACCGAAGACAAGATATGTCAATGATTCAATCACCTTCGCATGGTCATTGGCAGCGAGGAAAGTCGATTTCCATGTTGGCATTCCGCCTTCAAAGAATCTGAATCGGTCGTGGAATGAGTGTAGCGTGCAAAGCGCATCAAACATATGATCGGGCGATATAGCTCTCAACGACTCCGGAGAGTGGAACGCCTTCATGAGGCGAGGATAATTTTCTGGCACGATTGTTTGCTCGAAGTGTTTCCATGGCGTCGCGCGCCACTCTGGGATAAGGTCACTGATAAATGCCACTTGATCCGCAGCCGAGCGAATTGGTGCTTTTTCCCATGAGTCTCCTTGAGCCTTGCGCTCGCGGACGAAGCTTATGAAGGAGTCTATTTCGAGGCGCAGCGGAATCAGTGCTTCATCGACCTTTCTGTACCCTGAGTCCTCGTAAGCCTTGCGAACGATAGCGAATGCCGCAAGACTCTCCTGGTACGTTTTCCTGAATTCCTCGATATAAATCGCCTGGTTCGACTGCTTCGTCTTTTCACGCGTTATGTTCGACGGGGCTGAGTCACCGAGTTGATTCAGGATTTGCTGGCCGAGCTTCTCAGCGGCAGTGAGGTGTTGCTGAAACTGGCTGTAAAGATTTTTATATTTCTTCAAATCCTCGTCATGCAGTACCCTGGCTTCGCTCCAGTACCCAGAGAAGATATACGCGAGGTCAGAAAAGCGGTCATCCCGATGATCGATGCTGACGACGACTTCCTGATTGGTGAGGATGGCTGCCCCAGTCAGATTTGCGGATCCGACGAACGCAACGTCGTCGCCGAATATGTAAAGCTTGGGATGGAAGCTGTGCCCAGTGAAGTACCGTATCTGCACCCGAGGGTTGCCCATGAAGCGCTCCAGTGCCGTCGGATTCGTCGGGAAGCCGAGACGGACAATGAGCCGAATGGTGCACCCCGAGTCGAGCAGCTCGTCGATTACGGACGTCTCAGTGAAGAATGCGACTGCAATATAGACGTTGCATCCTGAGTCAGCGGATGCGAGAAGCGCATTCTTGAAGAAGTCCCTTTGATCATTGCGGTTGGCGTACAAGCCTGACGTATTCATTTGATCTATGTGCAAGAGTGGTTTGGTACTTTTTCTTCAGCCGAGCACAGTGTAGATCGAAAAGCCGTTTTCCTCACCATTACCGCAGTACACACGAAACCCGCCGTGAGCGGGTCTTTTCATTTCTGGAGCCCAATATGAGCAAAACCCTCCGCACGCTGCAGCAACGCAAGGCGGCGCTGGTCGCTGACGCGCGGAAGCTGGTCGAAGCCGCCCATGCGGAAGACCGTGACCTGAACGCGGCAGAGGCCGCGCAATACGACGAGTTGATGGCGTCGATCCAGGGCACGCAGCGGCAGATCGAGCGCGAGGAAGCGCTGCTCGAGGCGGAACGCACTGCCAGCGTCACGATCCCCGAGAACGCGCGCATTACTGTATCGGAGAATATCGAGCAGGATCCGAAGCGCGGCTTCCGGTCGCTCGGCGATTTCGCCAGGTCGGTCCAGACCGCGATTATCAATCCGATGCGCGCCGATGAGCGGCTCCGCTACGGGGCCGTCGCTCCCACCACATATGGCGGCGAAGGCTCCGGGCCGGACGGCGGTTTCCTGATCCCACCTGAGTTCTCGCGCGACATCTTTACACTGTCGCTCAGCGAGGATGCACTGCTGCCCTATACCGACGACTATGACATCGAGGGCAATTCGATGGTGTTCCCCAAGGACGAGACCACGGCCTGGGGCACGGATGGCATTCGCGCGTACTGGCAGGCCGAAGCCAACATTGGTACGGCGACGAAGCCGAAGCTGTCGGCCACAACCCAGTACCTGCACAAGATGATGGCACTGGTGCCGCTCACCGACGAACTGATCGCCGATGGCCCGGCGCTCACCCAGTATCTGAACCGCAAGATCGGTGACTCGATCCGCTGGAAAACCAACGATTCGCTGCTGTTCGGCGTCGGCAACGGGATGCCGATTGGTGCGCTGCAGGGCAATGCCGCAATCGTGGTGGCGAAGGACACGGGTCAGGCCACGCAGACGCTGACCATCTCGAACCTCTCGAGGATGATCGCCCGCCTGCCGCCGGGTTCGTTTGGCCGTGCGATCTGGCTGATCAACAACGACGTGCTGCCGGCGCTCTTCACGCTCACGCTGGGCAACTACCCGATCTATCTGCCGATCTCGGCCGGTGCCCAGGAGTCGCCTTACGGAATGCTGCTGGGCCGCCCGGTATTCGTCTCGCAGCACGCGAAGAGCTTCTCATCGCAGGGCGACGTGATCCTGCTCGACATGTCGTACTACCGCACCATCAAGAAGGCGTCGGGCATCGAAACCGCGACCTCGATGCACCTGTACTTCGACGCGGATGCGATGGCATTCCGTACCGTGTTTCGCCTTGACGGCCAGCCGACCATCGTCAATCCGATCAAGCCGGCTAACGGGGCGAACAACCTTTCGCCGTTCATCCAGCTCGCGGCCCGCTGATTCCGGGAGGATCCCACTATGTTTCCGAGTCTGAAACCCACCGATTTCGAGGCGTTGCTGAGCTCGATCGATCCCGCCAACCAGCCTGCCGGCACGGTCGCCACGGCCTGGATCCCGGTGCAGAACTTCCACACGTTCCTCGCCCTCATCGGCACCGGGGCAATGGGCACGAATGCCACGCTCGACGCGAAAATCCGCCAGGCACAGGATGCGAGCGGCACGGGCGCGAAGGATCTGCCCGGCAAGGCAATCACGACGATCCAGGCGGCCAGCGGTGCCAACGTGCAGGCACTCGTCAATTTCCGCAGCGGCGACGTGGATACGAACAACGGCTACGCGTTCGTCCAGCTGTCGCTGACGGTCGGCACAACGGCGTCGTTTGTCGCCGCGTACCTGTTCGGCGTAGGCGGCCGCTTCGATCCGCCGGTGGATGCATCCGCGCCGATTCCTATCAATCTCGGCGACGCGAGCGTCGTCCAGATCGTCTGAGTCCATCGTTGCCAGACTGACCCATGCCGGAAATCCTGCTCCAGCGGCCTGTAGGCGAGTCCGTTGATCTGGCCGAGGCAAAACTGCACCTGCGCGTGACCGACGACGCACAGGACACGCTGATCGCCTCGCTCGTGACCACGGCCCGGATTGCAGCCGAGACGATCACGCGCCAGCAGCTGCTCCACGCGCGCTATCAGCTCGTGCTGGACCGGTTCCCGATGGCGGGTATCGGTACGCCGCTGCCGTTCGAGCACGTGATCAACTATCCGGCCTTTGCGATCGTGCTCCCTCACGCGCCGCTCGTCGATGTTGTGTCGATCGACTATCTCGACATGAACGGCACGCCGCAGACGATGGATCCGGCCGACTACGTCGTCAACGCGGCGCTGATGCCCGCGATCATTACGCCCGGATTCGGAAAGATCTGGCCGATCCCGCTGCCACAGATCGGCGCTGTCACCGTGACGTATGACGCCGGCTACATGTCGGTGTGCATAGTCCCGGGCAGTCCACCGTCGACTCAGATTCAGGTGCGCGGCCCAGTCACGTGGGCCGTCGGCAATACCGTCCGGTTCTTCAATTCGGGCGGGGCGCTGCCGACGCCATTGCAGGTTGACGTCCCGTACACGGTGACGGCTGCGAACGCGGGCCTCTATGCCCTGCAGGATCCCGGCGGCAACCCGGTCACCCTGTCGGACGCAGGCAGCGGCACGAGCTATGTCTACGGTGGTGCGGAGCCGGTGCCCGAGGGCATCCGCAACTGGATCCTGCTGCGCACCGGCTCACTGTACGAGAACCGCGAGGAAGTGGCCATCCTCAACCGGGGCAAGGTCGAGGAACTGCCGTTCGTCGCGGGCCTGCTCGATCCCTACCGGCTGGCGTTGCCATGATGAGGCTGCCATGACCACGCAGATGCGAGCGGGCCAGCTGAACCGGCTGATGGCCATCCAGCAGCGCAGCACAACCCGAGACAGCTTCGGCCAACAGGTCGAGGCGTGGACGACCATCAAGTCGGTCTATGCGTACATCGAGGCGCTGAGCGGCAGCGAGCGTGCAGCCGCGCAATCGATCTCAACGGATGTCTCCCACCGTTTCACGGTCCGGTACGACGCGATCTTTGCTGATCCTCGCGTCGCGGCCACATACCGCATCGTCTACGCCAGCCGGATCTTCGACATCAATGCTGCGCTGAACATCGATGAATCTAACCGGAGCATCGAACTGCTCGCGAGCGAGGGACTGACGAATGGCTGAACTCCGGTGCATCAAGGGGCTGGACGAGTTTGCCAAGGCGCTCGAGCAGCTGCCCCGCAATATCGGTCGCAACGTGCTACGCGGCGCGGTCAATGCAGGCGCCACCGTGCTGCGCCAGCAGGCGGTTGTGTTTGCGCCGGTCTACGAGGGCGACGATCCACGCCAGGATCCCGGACGCATCCGGCGCGCGATCTACCAGAAGCAGATCCCCGAGCGCTCGAACGAACTGCTGCAGGTGTTCTACGTCGGCGTACGGCGCGGCCGGAAGAATCAGGTCAAGGTCCTGCGCGGCCGGGTCAAAAATCTCGACGCCTACTACTGGACGTGGCTGGAGTTCGGCCACGCCTATGTCCCGCCGCGTCCAAAGGGTATGTCGCTGAAGGCACATCGTGCGGCGGTCAAGGCGATGCCCAACGCGATCTGGGTTGAACCACGCTCCTTTATGCGGCCGGCATTTGCGATTGCGAAGGATCAGGCGATCCAGGCCATGATCGGTTACCTCGCAGCCCGCATTCCAAAAGAAGCGGCCAACCTCGGTCTGACGATGAAATGACCACGATCCAGGAGCAGGTCGCCACACTCCTGCAGCCGCTCGCCGCCGGTGGAGCCTCACCCCAGGTGCAACTGCAGGACAACACATACCCGTACATCGTCTACCGGCGCCTCGCGAGTCCGGTCTGCAACACGCTTTCCGGCAACGGCTCGCCCCCGATCAACAACACGCTCTTCGAGATCTCGTCCTGGGGCTACACGTATGCCGACGCCGTGGCGACAGCTTCGGCCGTGGCTGCTGCGTTCCAGTCGTGGAGCATCCAGAACGTCTTGCAGCATGAGCAGGACCTGTACGAATCCGACGTCAAAGCTTTCCGTGTCGTGCAGACGTTTTCCGTCTGGCACGACTGACCTGCTTCTGCTTTCCGTGTTTTCTTTCCCTCTGGAGTCACATCCATGACCTCGACTGCCATTTCGTCGCAGGGCTCGTCGTTCGCCGTGTCGGGCGGCGCGGGCGCCGCCGTCAGTATCACCGGAATCATTCTCGGCTACCCCACCATCATCGAGGCGACCGCGCACGGATTCACGAACGGCGACGTGGTGTCGTTCGCCGGCGTCGGCGGCGAGACGGGCCTCAACGGCCAGTCATTCGTCGTGACCAACGTGACGCCGAATACGTTCGCCGTCAACTACAACTCGACGGGCGGTGCATCGTGGACCTCAGGGGGCACGGCCGCACCCGTTACCTGGACGCCGATCGGCAACTTCAAGACCATCAAGGGATTCGACGGCAAGACCTCGAAGCTCGACGCGACGAACCTGGCGTCGCTCGCAAAGGAATACCGCGCGGGTCTGCAGGATCCAGGCAATTTCAGCTTCGACGTCGATATCGATCTCACTGATGCCGGCCAGCTCGCCTTGCAAACGTTGAAGGCGAGCAGCGCGCTCGCGAATTACCGGCTCACGCTGCCCAACGGCCACACCGCCACCTTCACCGCGTTCGTCGAATCGTTCCCCTGGGATGGCGGTGTGGACAAGCTGCTAACCGCCACCGTCAACCTGATCATCACCGGCCCGATCACGATTGTGTGATCTCCGCTTCCTGTCACCTCACCACGGAACTTCCATGTCCACGATCCTGAATCGTGCCGCCATCCTTGCGGCCAATGACCTCGCAACCGTTACCGTCGACGTGCCCGAATGGGGCGGCGCCGTCATCATCCGTTCGATGACGGGCGCGCAACGCGACGCCTATGAAACCAGCCTGATGACGAAGGACGTGTCGGGCCGGTACACGATCGATACCGAGAACATGCGCGCGAAGCTCGTGATCTTCACGGCGGTCGATGAGACCGGCACGCCGCTCTTCACACCGGATGACCTGTCAGCGCTTGTGGGCAAGAACGCGGCCGTGATCGAGCGCCTGTTCGTCACCGCGCAGCGCATCAACGGCCTGTCGAAGGACGCCGTGGCGGACGCGGAAAAAAACTCCGTGAGCGGCCAGCCCGACGCTTCTGCTTCCGGCTCGCCGCAGCCCTCGGCATGACGGTCCGGCAACTGCTGGCCAATCTCGACAGCAGTGAGCTGACCGAATGGATGGCCTTCGAGCGCATCGAGGCGATTGGTGAGGCACGAGCCGATCTGCGTGCCGGCATCATCGCCGCCGCCGTCGGCAATCACGGCAACCGTACCTTGCCCAAGCCCTACCGTGCGAGTGACTTCATGCCCTACCTGCCGCGCGTCGAGGAGAAACCGATCTTCTTCGACGACCCCGAGCAGCAGTCCGCCACGATCCTGAAACTGGTTTTCAACCGCACGTAATCGACCTATGTCGCTCGGCTCCCTCGTACTCGAACTGCAGGGCAACGTCGCCCGCACGCAGGAAGACATGGGGCGCCTGCAGCAGATCGTCGAGTCTGCGATGCGCCGCATGGATGCGGCCGCCTCCCGTACATCCGACAACATCCAGGGCGTCGCCACGGCCGGGCGTGCGATCCAGCGCGTACAGGGCGCCGAGGAAGCCGCAGCCAGCATCGAACGGGTCGGCCACGCATCGGTCGGTGCGCGGCGCGAGATGCTGGTGCTCGCCCATGAACTGGCCACCGGCAACTTCAAGCGCGCGGCAGGATCGCTCATGGTGCTGGGCGAGCGTATCGACATCATGTCGAAGCTCGCATCCCCGGCAGGCATTGCGATCGCAGGGCTTACTGCAGCCGTTGCCGGCTTTGCCGCAATGGTAATCAAGGGCGCGATGGAGTCGGCCCAGTTCGCACGCTCGATCATGCTGACCAGCAACTACGCCGGCCAGACCGAAGCGAGCTATAACCGACTGTCACGCAGTGTCGCCGATGCCACGGGTGCCACGATCGGCAATGCGCGCGAGATCACGCAGGCACTGATCTCGTCCGGGCGCATCAGTTCAGGGGCGCTCGAATCCGTCGCGCTTGCCGCCACCCGACTGCAGGTCGCCACCGGCCAGAATGCGCAGGAGATCGTGCGCCAGTTCGCCGGCATGTCGGACGGCGTGCTGAAATGGGCACTCGATGCGAACAGGCAGTATCACTTCGTCGACGGCGCGCTGTACGACCACATCAAGGCGCTCGAGCAGGCCGGACAGCAGGAAAAGGCGATGGAGGTTGCCTCAACGGCGCTCTACCAGCACCTTGGCAACGCAGCGACGGAGAACCTCGGTTACATCGAGCGCGCGTGGCGCGGCGTCAAATCCGCCATCAGCGATGCTGCCGACGCGCTGATGTCGGTGGGTCGAGCTGAGACGGCAGCGGAAACGGCCGCTCGCATCAACCGGACGCTCGCTGCGAAGCGCTCGGGGCAGACCGACACATCCTATGCACTTGGCGTTGGCGAGGGACTCGGCGGACTTGAAGCGGGCGGGAGTTACGACGACCTGACTCGCCAGCAGTCGGCAGCCACATCACTCGCGCGTCGCCAGCAGGATGCGGCGTCACTGGCGGCCTATAAGGCGCACACCGATGAGATGGTCGTCGCGGCGAAGACGCGCTGGGACGAGCTCTCGAAGGCGCACAAGGTCGGCGCGGAGCGCCTGAAGGAAGAACTCGACGAAGCCGCTCGTGTCGGCCAGCAGGCGGGCGCCTCACGCACCGACATCGCCGCGATGCAGGAGCGTATCCGCAAGGAATACAGCCATGGGAGCGGCGCGGGACTCGACCGCGCGAATCTCGACGCGCAGACCCAGCCGATCCAGGAACAGATCACCTCGCAGTCCCGGTTGCTGCAGGATCGGCAGAAACAGCTGGAACTCGCATATCGCGATGACCACATCAGCGAGCAGGCGTACTACGACCAGTCGAAGGCCGCGATCGAGCAGTACAACGCTCAGATCCGCACACTCTACGATCAGCAGATCACGATCGTCGAAGGCGCGGCAAAGCGCACGGCCGATGCCCGGACCCGCGTCACGCTGACGAACCGGGCGAACGCGCTGCGCAACGACGAACAGCAGGCGCTACTGCAGTCGTCGGAGCGCTTGTCAGAATTGACCGAGAGGCAGACAGAGGATACGCGTAAATACCGGGACGAGGTTGAGAAGCTGAACTCGGAACTCGGCAAGCTCGACCGTGATCCGGGGCGGACGGCGGGCGCGGACTTCGATCGTGAGCACGGTCATCTACAGCGCGAGGCGACGCTCTCTGGCGACACCGACACGCTCGCTACGCTGGCACAGGCACGCAATGCAGCGGTCGCACAGGCGCAGATGAATTCGCTGAAGCAGGAAGCTGAGCAGATCACCCAACGGCTTACCCTCGCGGAGAAGGAACTGGCCGTCGCACAGGAGACAGGCGAGAAAGGTGCCGTTGCCGGCATGATCGAACTCGGCCAGCTTCGCCAGCAGGCCGCGCAGCAGCTTGCGCAGATCCAGCAGCAGATGCAGGGCATCGCATCGAACTCGGGCCTGCCGCAACTCGATCTTCAGGCGCAGCAGTTCGGCCTGCAAGTCCAGCAACTGTCTGCCTCGAGCAACGTCCTCGGCAAGTCTATCTCCGACGTGTTCGCCAACTCGTTCGCGAACATGCTCGACAACACGATCACGCGCACGAAGACACTGCGGCAGGAATTCCTCGATATGGCTAATAGCATTGAGCAGGCCATCATGCGGATCATTGCGCAGGATCTGACAAACCAGTTGTTCGGCATTGGCTCGGGCACCGGTTCCGGCAGCAGTTCGGGCGGGTGGCTTGGACAGCTGTTCAGCTGGGGTATGGGACTGCTTGGGCTGACGGGTGGCAGTGCAACGTCTTTTTCGACCGATGTCATGCAGTCCGGCCTGATGGGATTGACTCCCGATTTCAGTGTCGCGGCGGACGATATCGGCAGCATGCTGACCTATCCGTTTCATATGGCATCCGGCGGCGATACGTCGCCCGGTGGCCTGTACGAGGTCAACGAGAAAGGACCGGAGCTGCTGACCGTCGCGAACCGCACGTTCCTCATGATGGGCAACCAGGGCGGTACGGTTACCCCGGGTGGGTCATCCGGTCCCGCGCGCGGTGG
This sequence comes from Paraburkholderia eburnea, assembly GCF_002917095.1. GTDB lineage: Bacteria > Pseudomonadota > Gammaproteobacteria > Burkholderiales > Burkholderiaceae > Paraburkholderia > Paraburkholderia eburnea. The sequence goes on along the minus strand of NZ_PQGA01000020.1, from coordinate 56,583 downwards.
CCACACGTTCAACCTGAATATTGCGGTGCCGCCCGGCACGACCCGGCAGAGCGCGCAGCAGCAGGCGCAGGCCATCATGCGGCAGACAAACATCGCGATGGCAAGGAACGGTTGATTCAGCGATGACCACGTTTCTCGAATCGCCCCGCTTTCCGGACAACATCGCGTTCGGTGCCACGGTCGGCCCAACGTACCTGACCGTCGTCAACCAGGTCTACAGCGGGCGCGACGCTCGCATCCCCGCCTGGACGCAGGCGCGTATCCAGTTCGAGGTCGGGCGCCGGACGATGAACGCCCCCGATACCGCCACGCTCGATGCCTTCTTTCGCACGGTCAAGGGACGCGCATATGGTTTTCGTATCAAGGACTGGACCGATTACTCCGACGGCGGCGCCGGCGTACTGATTGCGACCGCAACCAGTGGCGTCTACCAGATGACGAAGCTGTATGCGAACGGCGCGCTCACTGAATCGCGGCTGATCCAGAAGCCGGTGGCGGGCAGCGTGCAGATTATCAAATCCGGCGTGCCCCTCACGACGGGCGTCGCGCTCGACACGACCACGGGCCTTGTGACGATCACGCCGGCGCCGACAGGCTCGCCCATGCTCACGTGGACCGGGCAGTTCGATGTGCCCGTGCGCTTCGATGTCGACCAGATGAAGAAGCAGATCATGGACCGCAATGGTGCGGTCGGCGACCTGCTGGTCGACTGGAGCTCGATTCCCCTGATAGAGATCCGCCCGTAATTCGCCATCTTCATGCGTTCGATTCCCACCGCCCTCCTCGCCACGCTCCAGGCCGAGGTGCAGACCGTCTGCACGCTCTGGAAGATCACCCGCACAGATGGACAGGTCTTCGCGTTCACGGACCTCGACCAGCCCGTCACGTACGGTGGCCTGACGTATCAGTCGGCAGGCGGCTACACCCATTCGCAGATCGACAGCACGAGTGACCTTTCCACCTCGAACCTCGAGGTACAGGCCGTGTTCGACAGTTCGACCATCACGCAGGCCTCGCTCGAGTCCGGACAGTGGGATTTCGCGCAGGTGACCTGCATGCTGGTCGACTACACGACCCCGTCGGCGGGTGCCGTGACACTGGCAAGCGGCACACTCGGTCAGGTGACGATCACGAACGGCGCCTATCAGGTCGAAATGCGCGGTGTGGCGCAGCTGATGCAGCAGGAGCAGGGTGACGTGTACAGCCCGACCTGCCGCGCGCAGCTTGGCGACGCGAAATGCACGGTCGATGTGACGTCGCTCACCTTCAACGGGACGGTCGCAAGCGTGAACAGCGCGACCAGCTGGAACGATCCCGGCCTCTCGCAGACCGGGCCTGTCGTCGCCTATACCGATACGACTGGCCACAAGATCCCGACACGCTCGCCGTTCACGGTCCAGGTCGTGCCTCCCAACGGAGGTGGGTTCGTTTCGACGATCTCGGTCGTCGATTCGCATGGCACCACCTATGGTGTCGGGACCGGATCCGGGCAGTACACGGTCTCGACTACGGGTCTCTACACGTTCAATAGCGCACAGGCCGGTGGTGAGATCTTCATCAGCTACAACTACACGGTCGGGTATTTCGCGTTCGGCAAGGTCAAGTGGCTGACCGGCCAGAACGCGGGCTTCGTCATGGAGGTCAAGGCGTTCGCGCCGGGCGTCGTGACGCTTGCGATGGCGATGCCGTATCCGGTCGCTGTCGGCGACACGTACATGATCACGGCCGGCTGCGACAAGCAGCTTGGCACCTGCTACGCGCGCTACAACAACATCGTCCATTTCCGTGGCGAGCCGTATATCCCCGGCCCCGACCTCCTGCTCTCGCCTCAGGGGAACTGAATGGAAGATCATGCCGTGGTGACCATCGCGCGCGTGCGGTTCGTCGCCGAAGCCCGCGACTGGCTCGGCACGCCGTACCAGCATCAGGGACGCTTGAAGGGCACCGCCTGTGACTGCATTGGTCTTGTGATCGGCGTGTCGCGCGCAGTCGGCCTCGACGTGCCTGATGCGCCCGATTACGGGCGCCGCCCGGATGGCCGGCTGCGTGGAACACTCGAAGCGCATCTGTTGCGAGTTCCCCTTGCAGATGCGCAAGGCGGCGACGTGCTGCTGTTCGCGTGGCACGCGACGCCGATCCACGTGGCGATCCTGACCGATGCCGATCACTTCATCCACGCGTATCTTCCGAACCGGCGCGTGGTCGAGTCGCGCCTCGATGAAAAAACCCGGCGTCACGTGATCGCGGCCTACCGCATCCCCGGAGTCGTCTGAATGGGCCAGCTTGTCCTGTCCGCCGCCGGCGCAGTGGTTGGTGGTGCGGCCGGCTTCCTGATCGGCGGGCCTGCCGGTATCGCAGAAGGCGCGGAACTCGGCTGGATGGCGGGCGGAATCGCCGGTGGCCTGCTGTTCCGCCAGAAGGGCCCGCAGCCCGCCGACATCCGCATCCAGGACAGCGCATACGGCAAGCCGGTTCCGCTCGCCTACGGCATCTACCGGATTGCCGGGAACATCATCTGGGCCGGCCAGCCTTACGTCGCCAGCAGCGGCGGTAAAGGGGCTGGTGGCAAGGGACCGCAGCAGCAGAAGGTGTCCATGTCGTTCGCTGTCGGTCTGTGCGCGGGTCCAATTACGGCCGTGCGGCGCATCTGGGCCAACGGCAAGCTGATCTACGACGTGTCCAATCCGTCGAATTTCCAGGCGATCAGTGGCTCGAACCAGATGGTGACGAATTTCACCGTCTACCCCGGCGATGAAAATCAGTTGCCCGATCCGGTGATGCAGGCCGCGCTTGGCGTGAACAACACGCCCGCGTACCGGGGACTGGCCTACGTCGTATTCAACGAGCTGGATCTATCGCAGTGGGGCAACTACCTGCCGTCGCTCTCGTTCGAGGTCGTCACGGCGCCGGCTGCGCTCGCCACTTCGAGCTCGGCGTCAACGTATGCGTACTCGACCTCGCTCGGAACGTTCTTCATGGCGCCGTGCCTGTCGGCGTCGGGGGGCATCGCTATGGGTTACGGGTACTACTTCGGCTACAACGGCGTGACGGTCGCAAACCTGAGCGCCTATGGTGCCGTCCAGACCCAACTGCTCAACTGGAGCGGCAACCGGGGTGGCATCAACATGCCGCTCGGCTACAGCGACGTACCGGGCATCTATACCTGGCCCGGGTGGCTGCATCCAGACGGCTCCTACGACGACATGAGCCTGACGGGCAGCATGGACCTCGGCTTCGACGGCGATGAGGCCTGCTTCTGGCGCAATGGCAGCGACATCTTCCTGAGCTCGTCCTATACGACGAGCGGCCGCCCAATTTACCGGTGCGATCTCTCGCAGCAGGGGCTGATCGTCGCGCAGAGTACCCAGCTGGGCGAATGGCACATCCTCGGCGGCTCGGCCACGCATGTCTATGCATTCGATGATTTGACTGGCCATCTGTTCCAGTTTGACCGCAACACGCTGGCCGTCACCGCCACGTATAACGGCATCAATTTCAATGCGAACACCGGATATGTGCTGACGGACGACTACATCTACACGGTCGGCGACAACCTCGCCGTGTCGCTGTTCCGGCCATCGCAGAACACCTATACGGTACTCGGTTATGCCCCGTTCGGCGTATCGACGATGGTGGCCATCAACGAGAATTTCTTCGTGTTCGCCTCGGGTGCGAACCTCAGCAGTATCTCACTCGGCTACATGTGGATCTCGCAGGGCCAGACCTTCACGACGGTCGGCAATGCCGTCTCTGACCTGTGCAATCGAGCCGGCCTGGCAGCGTCGCAGGTCGATGTCTCGCAGCTTACCGACATGATGAACGGCTACTGCGTGACGAACCATTCGACCACGCGCAGCAACCTCGGCCCGTTGATGTCCACGTACTTCTTTGATGCGTGCGATTCGGGCGGTGTGATCCGGTTCGTGAAGCGCGGTGCGCAACCGGCCGGGACCTTCCTGTACGCCGATCTCGGTGCATCGCCAAATCTGGCGGACACAGCGAACACGACACCGGTCACCGAGACGATCGCGCAGGAGGTTGATCTTCCGCGCTCGATGCAGCTGACTTACCCGGAACTCGGAGACGACTACAACCCGAACACACAGCGCGCGATGCGCGCATACACGAACTCGAATCGCGACACCGTCATGCAGGTGCCGATCGTGCTCGCAGGTTCCGACGCGCAGGCACGCACCCAGGCGATGCTATGGGCCGCATGGGTCGGACGCAAAACCTTCCAGTTCACGACAGGCCTCGCTTATCTGCAGTACGAGCCAGGCGACGTAATGACATTGCAGGGCTCGAATGGCGAGAGCTGGACGGTGCGCATCACGCGTTGCCAGTACGACGGCCAGGGGTCGCTCCTCTGGGCCGCCGCGCTCGAGGAACCCGATATCTATCCAGGCAGCTCCTACACGACGCAGGGCGGCACTGCGCTCGGATTTGCCAGCCAGCAGATCGATTACAGCGGCCCGACCATCCTCTCTGTGCTCGACATTCCGCCGCTGCGCGATGCGGACAGCACACCGGGCGTCTACATTGCCGCGTGCGGGATGGCTTCGTCGTGGCCCGGTGCGGCGATCGACCTGTCGCGCGATGACGTGACGTTCACACAGTTCGCGCAGATCACCCATGCGTCCGTCATGGGCTACGCGGCGGGCGCCCTTTCATCGTTCGGCGGTGGCAATCTCCCCGACGAGACCAATACAGTCAGCATCGTCCTCTATGAAGGAGCACTTGCCTCGTGCAGCTATGCGGATTTCCTCGCCGGCGCCAATGCGGCGTGGCTGGGCGGCGAAATCCTGTTTTTCCGCAACGCGACGCAGACGGCAGCCAACACCTGGACGTTGTCCGGTCTGCTGCGAGGGCGCGGTGGCACGGAAGCCGCCATGACGACCCACGCCGCCGGCGAGCGGTTCGTGCTGCTCGATCCTGCTGCGATCGTGTCGATGCCGATCCAGACGACCGATTTCGGCTCAACCCTGTATTTCGAGACATTCCTGCTCAATCTGTTCTCGGGTTCGCCCGGCGCGCAGGTGAGCCTCACACCCAAGAACGGCCGGGTCATGCCGCTCTCGCCAGTGTATTTCATGGCCGCGCACGGCAGCGCGTCGAGCACCTCCGACATCTCGCTGTCGTGGATCCGGCGTGCCCGCGTCCGCACCCAGTGGCTCGATGGCGCCGATGTCCCGCTCGACGAGTCAGCCGAGAACTACACGCTCACGATCCTGAACGGCTCGACCACAGTTCGGACCGTCACGGTTGCCGGCAATGGTGCCGGCGGCGCCTACACGTATACCGCAGCCAATATCACGGCGGACGGCTTCTCAACAGGCGCGACGATCACCTTCCGCGTGCAGCAGAACAGCGATCAGGGCGTGCTGGGCGCATCTGCCACGACGACCATCACGAGGTAACACGATGTCCAACAGCACGACGCTGCTCGACACCATCGCAACGAATCAGGTAGCCAAGGAAGTGATCGCCAATGCCCTGTTCGATGCGGCCAGTCCCGCAATGATCTGGGGCCGGCGCGCGAGCACGACGAGCAGCCTGACCTGGGGCTACTATGGCGGCACGTATATGGTCGGCACGACCGCCAATGCGATCGCGAACGGCACCGTCACGCTCACCGCGAGCGCGACCAACTACGTGTATGCGAGCGCCACGACCGGTTCCGTGTCGGTGAACACCACGGGCTTCCCCGCCGGGTCAATTCCGCTCTACCAGATCGTGACCAGTTCGACCGGCATCTCCAGCTACACGGACTGCCGAAGCTACCAGCCCAGCGCGATCGCGGGCACCGTCCGCAGCGCAACGAGCGAAGGCAGCGGCACGCCCGTGCTGGATGCAGCGAATTCTACGGCGCAGACGCTCGCTTTCAAGTCGTTGATCGGCGGCGCCGGTGTCACCGTCACGGACGGTGGATCGAACGGGCTCACGATCAGCACGAGCGGTACGAGCGGCACCGTCACGGGCGGCAGCAACGAAGGCAGTGGAGTCGGCGTGCTCGACACTGCCTCCACGACGTCGAGCAACCTCGCGTTCAAGACACTGGTCGCCGGCAGCGGCATCACGATCACCGACAATGGATCCGCGGGCATCGCAATCGATGCGAATACGGCCGCTGCCGCTGCGCCAGCGATCCAGCAGAACGGCACGACCGTCGTCAGCGCGGCGACGCAGCTCAACTTCCAGGGGGCGCAGGTCACGAATCCGGGCGGATCGCAGGCGCAGATCGCGCTGTTCTCGGGGTTCGGCACGCCCGATCAACTGCCGAACCTGTCGAATTTCACCTGGGTCAATCAGGGCAGCGCCACCGCGCTGCAGGAGCCTTGGGGCATCAGCCTGTCCACGCCGAAAGCGGGCGGTGAGAACTGCGCGTGCCTTGTGATTGCCGCGCCCGCGACGCCCTACCAGATCGTCGCCCGCATGCGCGCGTTTCCGGCCAGCTCCAGCTACATCAAGTGTGGCCTGGTCTGGCGTAACAGCTCAAGCGGTCTGCTGCAGGCCGCGGGCCTGCTGTATCAGAGCGGATTCCAGTACGGCATTGGCAACTTCAACAGCCCGACCTCGTGGAACGGGTTTCAGGGCTCGCAGTACGCGATGACCTTCTGGCCCGACTGGCACCGGATCCGTGACGACGGGACGAACCGGTACTACGACGTGTCGCCGGATGGCGTCACGTGGGTCAACATGTATTCGTTTTCGCGCACGACGTTTCTCACGCCGGATCAGGTGGGATTTTTCGCCGATCCGAACGGTCAGGCCGTCGGCCTCTCGCTGTTTTCCTGGTACGCCGGAGCGTAAGTCATGTCGAACAGCTCGACCCTGCTCGATACGCTATCCGCGACTTCCTCGACGAAGGAGGCAACGCTTAATGCGCTGTTCGATGCCGCCAGCCCGATGATGCTATGGGGCCGGCGTGCGGCAACGACGGGCGGCCTCATCTGGGGCTACTACGGCGGCACCTATACGAGTCCGGCGGGCGTCATGCAATCGGTACCCGATGGAATCCTGACGCTCGCCGCGAGTGCGACGAATTACATCTTTGCGGACCCAGTGACGGGCGCCGTCAGCAGCAACACTTCGGGGTTTCCGGCTACCTCGTTTCCGCTGTTTCAGGTTGTTACCGGCACATTGACGGCGTCGAGCTACACCGACATGCGCAGTTACCAGCCGAACGCCATCAGCGGATCGCTGCGCGGTGCCGTGAATGAAGGGGCTGGCGCCGGCCTGATCGATACATCGTCATCGACGGCCGCGAGTCTCGTCGTGAAAACGCTGGCCGCAGCGGGAAATTTCTCAATCGCGGACAACGGCGCAGGAAGTCTGGTGCTGACCTGTCCCGGTGGCTCGATCACCGGGGCATCGAATGAAGGCAGTGGCGCCCCGATTCTCGACGCAGCGAGCTCGACCGCGCAATCACTCGTCTTCAAGTCGCTCTCGGGCGGCGCGAACCTGCAGGTGATCGAAGGAGGCAAGCTCGGAGCAGGGTTGTCTCTTGTCGGTACGCTCAGCGCGGTTGAACAGGGCGGCATCATCAAGGCCGTGGCGCCGGGGGCGCTGAATTTCACGAACGCGAGCGTGACAGCGACAGGATCAGGCGCGACGATCACACCGAATTCATCACACGGCGCGACGGACACCGTGCCGCAATTGTCCGCCTTCACCCTGCGTAATCAGGGGGCGACGGGCGCCATCGCCACGCAGTATCCGTGGGGCATTGACATTGTCACTCCGCATTCAAGCAGCGCGCAGGCATTCGTCCTCACGCAGCCGATACCATCTGGGACCTTTCAGGTGACGATGCGCTTGCGCGCAGCGCCATTGAATGCCAACTACGGGTGCGTTGGGCCGTGCCTGTATGACAGCGCGAGCGGAAAGCTGAAACTCTTTGAGCTTGCGTATCAGAACCAGCTCGGCTACTGGGTCGGCAACTTCAGCAATTTCTCGTCGTGGGGCGGAAACGCTTTCTCGACGAACCTCGGTGCCGTTCCGGAATGGATGCGACTCCGTAGCGACGCGACGAACTGGTATTACGAAGTGTCAGGCGACGGTTCATCGTGGCAAACGCTTTTCAGCGAGGCGATCAACTCATTTCTCACGCCCGATTCGTGCGGGTTCTATGCATTCCAGCCGCAGGTGGCCCCCGATCTCGCGTTAGCTGTCTTTTCCTACTACTGCGGCGCTTAGGTTGAACCTCGCCTCGCAGACATCCATCGCCGCCCTCCGGGGCGGTTTTTCATTTCTGGAGCATGCCCATGAACAGCAATGATCACGTCATGGAATCGATCAAGGTGTCGATCGCGTGGGTTGGCGGCCTGATCGGCACGCTGCTGGGCCAGGTCGCGGCGTACCTGACGCTCTCGAACGTTGTGCTGTCGGCCACGCTCGTCTACACGGTTCTGCAGATTTTCATCCTGGCGCGCGACAAGGTTTTTCGCCGCCGCACAAGCACGGAGGATTGACCATGCCCGTCATCACCGCACAGCAGGCCGGTGGCCCCAACCGGACCGCGTTTCTCGACATGATTGCATGGAGCGAAGGAACCTCGCGCATCCCCGAATCCGACGACGGCTATCGCGTGCTCGTCAGCGCGACGCCGGGCAAGCCGCTGACGTTTTCCAGCTACGCGACGCACCCCGACATCCTCAACTCCGCGTTCAATTCGACCGCCGCCGGCCGGTACCAGCTGCTCTATCGCTACTGGCTCGCGTATCGGCAGCAGTTGAAGTTGCCGGATTTTTCGCCGTTCTCGCAAGACCGGATCGCGCTGCAGCAGATTCGCGAGAAAGGCGCGCTGCCTTTCATCGACGTTGGCAATTTCACGAAGGCGGTCCAACTCTGCTCTGGCATCTGGGCCAGCCTGCCCGGCAACGACTACGGGCAGCACGTCAATACGATCGCCGCATTGCAGACCGCCTACGTCAATGCGGGTGGCGCAATTCTGCGCGGGGCAACCAACCTCGCGTAATCCGTTCGATTTTCACCACTACGACCAAGGAGTCGACCATGAATCAAGTCTCGTCCCTCGTCACCGGCGGAACGACCATCACCGCCGCCACGCTCGCGCCCATGCTGCAGTGGTTGCTGGCCGGATGCCCGTTGCCCATTCCGGAGAGCCTGCCGTATCTGGTTGCGGCGCTGATCGTGACCGGCGTACATGCGATCGGAAACTGCTGGGCGAGCCATCAGGCCGCGAAGACCGATGCGCCCGCACCTGCGGCTGAGCCCGTTACCCCAGCTCCAACTGTGCCCCCTGCCCCGGCTACCCAGCAGGCGTAATTCCCCCACTGTTTTCCTCCCGCCGCGTTCGCGGCAATCTCCACGAAGGTGTCTATCATGAAGAAGCTGCTTCTCGCGGCGGGTCTTGCTACGCCCATTGCATTCGCTGCCTGCACGACGGCGCAACAGCAGACGACGACGACAGTGGCGACCACCTTTCAGACTCGCGTCGAGCAGGCCTGTGCCGTGGTTCAGCCGGAGCTGAATAGTCTGGCGGCGCTGGCCTCCAACGGCAACACGTTGCTTGCCCCTCAAGCATCGGCACTGGCCACGCTCGCGACCGATAGTACAGCCGTCTGCCAGGCGACCACCAATGTCGATACCGCATCGGTGCAGGCGCTCATCGATACATCGATTCCGACGGCGCTGACGATCGTCAACGATCTTCCGCTCGATAGTCAGACTCGACTCACAGTACAGGCGGGGTTGATTGTTTTCCAGACGGCCCTGTCGGCAGCTCTGGCGACGCTGCCAGTAGGTCCGGATTCGGAAGCATCTGCCGCTGTCACAGCACGCCTATGATGGCTGTGCAACTTGGGGGCGGCTCTTTTCAGCCGAGATGGGATAGACACTGATCCTGCGCATTGTGAACTATCGAGCGGAACACCGCTGGCAGCTCCCATGTTGCGTCGGGCCCAAGGAACGGCGGGAAGTAAAATGGTCTGGTGCTCCGTCGGCTCGCGGAGATCATCCTGTTGATGCTATCCAATCATGGAAGACTCGGCATGAAAACGTTCGAGATGTCGTAGTAAAATTCGAAACCCGCTCGCACTAAAACAGTTGTTACTCACTGAAAGCAAAATATGCCTGATTACTACACAGTGGTATTCACGCCGTCAACTTGGCAGGATTTCATAGCTCTCCCAAAAAAATCTATTGGATTTAGATTGACGCTCGAGGCTAGCATCAAGAAAGTCAAAACAGATGACGTATTGATCTGCTATCTAGCCGAGAGAATGACCTGGTGCGGCGCTCTAACCGTCTCAAGCTCACCATACAAGTCGATGGACCACGTCTATGCAACAAAGTATAAATTACCGTTGATTGTTGACGTCGAGCCACAGTGCATCTTGGATCAGCAGCAGGAAATTCCAGTAAAAACTAAAGATCTCTGGGATCAGCTCGACCGATTCAAGCATGAAGATCATCGCATCAACGGATGGGCCGTCAAAGTTGGCTTAATTCGTTCAATGCGAAAACTCCCCAAAAAAGATGCCGAAACCCTACTTCAATGGATGATTCGGTCGAAAAAATGATAATCCGAACTTTGTCAAATCAAATTGGATTCCGGATCACCAAATGAAACCCCCAAGCCAGCCATCCATTTCCGTAGAATTTCCCTAATATCACTAGCAAATAAACAATCTCCTGCATTCGTCGGATGGGAACTAATCAACTCAAGACGGCGACCATTGCGCGCCCTGAGGCTCCGCGAAAACCCATTTTTCGAAACAAACGCCAAAACCCCCCAATTGGCAGGCGACCTAAGCGCTGAATGGAAATTCTCAAAATATCCAAGCATCTTATAGGTCTCTTCGGATCGTGTAGATCCAGTTACCAGCCTATTTTTTGCGTCAATTAGAATACGACAAGAATTATCCGCGATCACGCAAATATCGGGTATACCCCTAAGTGCTGCCCCAGTGGATTCATACATCCATTCCGCATCTTCGGCGGGTAATGATCTTTGGAACCAAACCTCAAACGTGTGCGCATCGAGCTCAAAGGCGTATATCGGCCGCCGCCGGCTTTCGATCAATGGAGCAGGCCCGTCTTTCAATCGTGCTCCAACCTGCAGAAAAGCCTGACCTATCGAGCGAATGCACCAAATCTCATAAATACGGTCCAAAAATATTTCGTCAGCAGGAAATGAAAGCATTGACTCGACGAAACGTTCAGAAGACGTTGCACCGGTCAAATCCTCTCCAACCAGTCTCCAATCTCTTACAAAGTCAACGAGATCTGAATACGCCCGTTCATTTCCTGTTTGCCTCCGGGCAATTCTGCGTGACGCTTCAAGGTAAAGCCTAGGAAGGGATGAGCCCCCGCCTACCGCTGTCCACGGATCCCGCTTCATTCGCCCAAGGATCCAGCTCTTGTACCGCCTGCCCAACAATGACTCAGCAGAACTAGGTGGGAAATTGGAATTCGACAGTCTCTGCGTCAATGTACGAAAGATACGAACTACCAAAGCATTCTCGGGCGTGCTAGGCACTTCAGTCGTAACCAATATCGGATACGTTTTGGGCCAAGAGAATGAAGAAGCCCGCCTCGAGACGTACCTCGGTATATCCAACCGCCCTCGTATCACACCCTTGGTCTCCGTGCGAATGGTCTCCGTCAAGCTTGACAGCCCACTTTCGATTCGTTGAACGATCGGAATAAGTTGGGTACAGCACGCAATTGCGTGCCTGAACCTGATGTGTTCAGCAAATTTTGTGCTTTCATCATCCGAATCTTCCCCGACGGGCGTTACCACCCCACCAAGCTCAACAGCTTCGCCGGAAAAGTAGCTCGAGATTAGAGGTAGCGCTTCCTTTAGAAATCGGTACCCCAATTGGGCATCATTTTTCTGGAACAAAATGCATTCCCGAGGCGGCAATTATTAACAACTGGCGAGCGAATTGATTCGAAAATGGAGAGGGCAAATTTTTCGCAAAATTCTCGAGCTGATCCGGCTCAAGTACATCTGATTCAAATAGCGGAGCTAGTTTCACGGATGCCGCCCAATCGATATTCCTATCCGCGGTGTCAGCCGAGTTTCCATCCTGTCGATTTCGCGTGACGAATATTTCGACGGTATCGATTAGTTGCGCCGTACCAATCGGCAAATGCGGTACCCCATTACCTTCTTGGGCATACCGAATTGACTCAACAATGTCAAACAGGGCGGAAAGACGACCTAAATGTCGTGATGTTATGTCTTCGACAATCTCATCAAGAACCCCACTTGTCGTGCCCGGTGTCATAGAGCACTCCCGGCTGGCGATCCGTTGCGCAGCCCGCTGGATTACGTAGGAAAACTCGCGGATTGCGGGTGACGAGTTTGAAATATCGAACATCCACGGATCTGTTGGCGATTTTTTTGGCGGAACATCTAGGGAAATGAATGTAAACCGTCGCCGGATAGCTTGACTCAGACTCTGAACGAACTGCTTGTCGTAGGAATTCAGCGTCGCGATAATACGAAATCGCTTTGGTATCACAAGCTCCCGATTTCCATCTTTCTGATGTGGAAGATTGATTGGGACAAGTTCATCTGTTCCGAGAACAGAGAAAAGCTCACCAAATGCTTTGTCAAGGTGTGCACGATTCAACTCATCGATTAACAACCACTCTGCCTGGGGATGGCTAGGGTCATCGAAGTGCTGTACTACATTGTTTCCGCATCGGATCACCGCTTCGGTGAGAGCGCCGTTTACCGGAGTAATTTCCTCCTTGCGATCTTCAGTCAGTCGAAGCTCAAGCCTTCCAATAACGTCATAGATCGTCCAATCCTCGTGCGCGGTAACCGCAAATGTGGACACGTTGAATGCCTTAGCTAAAGCCCGAACAAGTGAGCTCTTCCCTGTTCCTGGTGGACCTTGAAGAACCACGTGCCCAACTCGGATCGCAGCCGAGACGGCCCGTAGGACATCCTCAGACACAACGAGCTGAGAGGTCACATGCTTTAAGCGCGCATCAAAATCAGCGGGCAACTCGAGGTCATATTGAGCAACCTCCCGTATCCTTTCAATTGCCTGATGAAAGTCAGTCGGCGGAATCGCACCGCTGTCGACAAGTTGGCTCTCGTTGATGTCAGCCATTGGCGTTTCCCCGCAAAGCGCGAATTACTTGAATGTTTGATATTGGTCGCGCGCGGCGGAGACGAACTTTCACCACGTTTGCATCCAAGAGATCTTTCGCCTCAACCAGGTACGTCCATTGCTCGTCGTGGCTGAGAATAATCCGCTGCCCCCGAGCAAGCTGACAAAGGGAGGCAACGGGCCCTAAAATATCCTGGCCGCTGAGAACCTTGTAGCTTTCGCCCTCAGAGAGAAAGAACACACGCTCACCTTGCATCACTACGCTAGTTAATGCGGATGTTACATGGACATTCATTGGCGTGACAGGCGCACCAAGATATGAAAAATATTCGTTTTCATCGCTAAACATAGGCGCTGCTGGCAAGCGCGCTATGGCCGACCCACCTGTCGCACATTGATCAGAGCCTCCGTTATTCGAAAGCGCCTTTCTAATCATGCCAAGCCAATCTTTTCGAATGAAATGGCGACGCTTCAGCTCCGTTACTCCGTAGGGACATTCCATATCTTCTCCACCGAGAAGAAGATGATTCATCCCTGCGTGTACAGCCACCTGATTTAGCGAGTTATAGAATGCACCTTGACGTTGACCGACCGGCATGTTTATCTGAGTCAGAAGCTCAGGGTGACTGCGCAGCGTTCGAATATCTTCTACGGCATCGATAGTTTCGTTTGTTAGAAACACGCGACAGAGAACTCGCTCAAGCTCTGTCCACCAAACATAACCGTCGAGGTCCAATAGCGCTGAATACCAAAAGCGATAGAGCAGAAGGTCCGAATCGCGATGCGCTTCGCTTTTCGGACGTCGAGGACCACGCAATGGATAGCGCAACAACAGGTTCAGACCGATCCACGCAAATTCGTTCTTGTCGCCGCGATCAGCAGCATCCTTAAGTTGGGCACCTGCAGGAGTGATCGTTATACGGTTTGACCGCGACTCGACATAAAGAATTCCAAATTCTTCGAATGTCGCTTTCCAACTTTCAACCGCATGGGAGCTGAGTTGGCGTGGGGCGCCGGTAGAGGACCAATACGATTTCAACTCATCATAGTTCGTGAAGTTGAAGAAGGAAAGTAAAGTCGTCCATGCCTCCTGCGACTTCTCGCTCTCACTAAAGAAACATGGATAACCGTAGCTATTTACCCGCCAAAAGTCCGACGTTCGTGCAGCACGGGGGAACTGCCCAATCAATTTGCCACCTCATCAGCTCCAATTGACACACGCGGAATCGGTAGCCGATCCTCATTTTCCAGAATCGCCCCCGTTGTCTTCTTCAGTGTAATGACCCAATCCATAAGAATGATACCGCCCCGGCCCTTACGGGGAAACTTCATATAGTGACGTCGAATTCGGTACGCAAAAGCTTTCTCCAAGTGGAGACCAGCGGTCTTGGCAAGGCGTAGCAAGCAATCATGGACAGGCAATACACCAGTCGACGCTTGACTGTTTCCTACGACTAGGACGTATCGGGCGCCATCTTTCATTACGCGCGCCGCCTCAACAAAATGCTTTTGCATAAGGTCGAAGTACGCCAATGCAGCCTCTCTGCGATACTCAGGAATCTGCTGCAAATCCACTAGACCAACGAGTGATTCGTGAATGGACGACGATTCAACGACGGGGTTCTTCGCGCCGATAGGGAGCCGCCTTCTCTTGTTGTACTCACCACGACTCGACACCCCGAGCATTGGCCCAAGCCAAAAATACTCGAGCATGAAGTTATACATGTAATCGACCGAGTCGAGGTACGGTGGACTTGTGATAATCAGATCTACTGACGCATCTGCAAGCGGCACACTTAACGCAGATCCCTCAAGGATACGCGTTTGTCGAGTGCCTCGAATTGACGCCAGACTAGAAATCCCTGTTAGTGCGCGTTGCAGGAACTTTTCGAAAGTTTGAAAAACGTCAGGCGGTACCTTTTTGAGCGTTCCGGATACGTAGGTTTTCTGAGTTTGATCGTCTGCGTTAGAAACCCAACGAAGAGTTGAGCTGAACACCGCAAAAAAAAAGTTTCGCTCAGCTTGCGAGCATTGGAGTCTTTCAATCGCTAGATAGATACGACTGAGGCTCTGCCACGCGGCCTCCGAAAACCAGTGAGTGACGTTCTTGACCCCCTCCATAGGAAGAAAACACTCAGCACAGTGTGGCAGTTGGCTCGGACTCAACGCCATCGAGAGAGACTTCAGTTTACTAGGATCAAAGTCGCCCGTCTTGGCTGCAGTGATTAGGCGCGCCAGCGGGTCGATGTCAGTCCCATAGGAACAGTCAACAGAGCAGAGTGCTTCAACGAGTGAAGTGCCAGAGCCCATAAAAGGGTCTAGGACGACACTCGCCTCGGTGGCGTAGTTATTGAGGGCCCACCTTGGTACCTGAGGAATGTACTTCGCAGGGAATCGATGAAGCCCATGTGTGAGTCCCGACGTTTTTGTGGACAGCGTCAGGCTAAGGAGTTCGCCGTGCGCGATCTCGCCATGCGGCGGAAACTCTTCGACCTCCCGAAGCGTTTCGGGCTGGTCATCATAATTCCCAGATGGCTCGATAGGTCGCGAACTGACCGTTCGAATAATCTCGGATTCGATTGAAGCTATTAGTTCGAGTTGTTCGCTCATTCCAGTATTACGATTGACTCACGCATGTACTTCTCAAAGCCCCTAAGCCGATTTCTCTGCTGAGGCGCCACCGTCAGGTGCCTAGTCTCCACAATGGTTGCGCGATTGAATCCTGCCTGAATGCCAACCATGGCCGTAAAAACATCTGTGGGGATAATGACCCCGGCAAACGCTGAATTTCCGACCACCACGTGGCAACGCCCGTTTGGAGCAGCTTGCCTACACTGCCGGAGAACCATACGCATGTCATGGAAATACCCACGCATCAAGTCGGGCACGCCCATACGCCAGCTGCTGGAGTCTCGATCCATCAGACCGATCAGCTCCTCAAGGGGAGCCAGATTGTCCGCCGGCCGCTTGAAATCCGCGTTGAGGTGAGAACGCAACGAAGCCTTTCGAAGTGCATTCAAATCCGAGTAGGAATTCACGAAATTCCCAAACCAGAGTTCAACCTTAAATGATTCAAAGTAGTCAAACCGGTTTGCGTATGGCGGACTGAAAATGACTGAATCGAAAGTCTCTCCGTCGATAAGATCCAGTAGATTAAAAGCACTTCCTTCGGCGACGCGCTGATCATCCCAACTGCCAATACCCCACTCTACGGCATCCTCAAGCATCATTTGAAGTTGCCTAGCGAACGCCTCCTGGAAAAATGAGCGTTGATCTGGGCCAAACCTTGCCAATTGCCATTCGCCATCCAAACGGTCTTCGTACTTTCCCTTTTGACGCTTCTTATTTCTGTACTTTATCCCATTGCCTTCTTTGAAGTAACTTCCAACTCCTTCGAGAATAGCAAGCCAAGCCAGGAATACGAAATCTCGAGCCTGCTGATCTCTTTCGAATACTCGCTCGATGGCAGCTCTTGCGCGCAGCACTGAGTCCAGCATTTCAGGCTCAAATACTTTTTCGGAAATACTCAATTCTGGCAGCGGCCAACGCTCGTGCATCGACAGCAGCTGGGGAATATCCTTAATGAATTTTTCAACCCCTCGAATTGAGCGAGGCCTCAAAGGCGTAAGCTTTACCTTTGTAGAGAAAGCGGCTATCGGATTCAGATCAATGCCGAACGCGGACTTACCCCGGATTGCCGCACCAATTGGAATGGAGCCACACCCACTAAACGGATCAAGAATACGATTTCCAAGCTGCAGCTTGTCAATCAGCTCGGGCGAGTAAGCCTCACGGTACCTTAGCCATCTGTGCATCGGGGAAGTGGCATTGCCGCGCCAATGCACAAATTGACCAAGATCTAGACATTGCTCGATCGGGTAGTTCGCGTCTAATGGTTCTAGGATGTTCTTTAGGCTTTTATGCACTTGAGGGACAACATTTCCTTGTTTTACGCATGACTCGATACCGACCACTGCATCGGATTGAATCACCACGTTTGTTTGCGCTTCCTTTGCCTGCGAATACGCAATCTCATGAAGTTGGTGTGTTGAATTCATCATTCGCTCCTGTCGCGTCGGAGCGGTGATGAGGCCATCAATTTCGACACAAGCCAAGGTCATTTCTTGTATTCCTGCAGCTTGAAGTCAGAGGATAGAAGGGGTAGCTGCGGCTCCAGCTCCCCTCGATGACGCTCGAGAAGCTCGGCTACAGCCTTGCGAACCAACCACGCCACGGACACATCGTTTTGAGCGGCAAGCTGAAACACTTCGCTGAACATTTGCTCATCGAGTGAAACTGATGTCCGAACGATCTTCCGGTTAAGACGGGGACGAGCCATCAAAGTGCTGTTTTTTGCATCATAAAACAGCATTCTACTCGAGCCAGAGTCGGCTTCGCAATCATATTGATAATGGCGAGGCACGGCGACCAACCATCCTGGTTGCATCGCGGCGAGCCGTCCTTGAGGCTCGGTGCAAGGTGGGAGGTGGTGCTTTTGGTAACGAACGCAGCTGGATCCTGCAAGCACTGCGACGTGCGTTGCATCACGTACGCCATCACTCCCTGGACGTCGCCGTGGTTTGCTATGGCCAGGTATCGCAGGATCTTGTGGAATTGGCGGCTGCGATCAATGCCGGACTTTAGAAGAGCCGTCACATCCGCGCGCTACGGCTCCGTCGAGTGCCAAGGGGTCGCAGCCGCCGCCATTATCTCAGTGTCAATGAAACAGGCCGCATACCAGACATGGGATCTCACCACATTCATTCACTTCTCTAGCGACACGGTCCGTACGATGTCCTCGAATTCGGCAAACATGTCCGGCTGATACTTCGTCAGAAAACGAACGACGGCGTCGTTATCGAGGAGCTTGGCGATGTAGCCTTTGGCGAGCACGAGGTTGAGCACATCCTGCCCGTACGACTGCTCAATGATCTTGAACTGACCGTGGACATTGCCCATCTCGCGCTCCATGCGAGCCATCTGATCGGCGGTGACGCCGGCCATTTTCTTCGGCTTCGCCTCCCCGACGATCATCTCTGGTGGCGTCGCGGCGAGCAGCGCCTGGCAGTACGCGACCGTGATGTTGTTTGCGGCGAGCATCAGCTCCACAGATTCGATCTGCCGCGTCGGTTTCATCTTGCGCAGCACCGCACCGAGGTTCGCTGAAAACTGCTGGTCTTTCAGCAGCTCAGCCGCTTCCCGGCAGAGACCGTCGAGCAGGTTCATTTTCTTGATGATGTGGCTGACATCAACGCCCAGGGCCTTGGCCAGCTTATCGGGCTTCACGCCCCGATCGACGGCTCGCCGGATCATGAAGTGCTCCTGGATTGTCGACAGGCGGTTGATCCGGTTATTGTAGGTATAGCTTTCGTCATCGATCGCGACGAAACACGGAGCATCGACGAATTCGAGCTGCCGCAGTGCGAGCATCCGGATATGTCCGTCGAGCAGGACATACTGTCCGGTTTTCGGATCTGCCTTGCTGACGGTCAGCGGCTCGATCAGGCCAACTTCCTCGAGCGACGACAGGATGGTCTTGAATTTCTTCGACTCGTGAACGCCGTCAGGTGTCTTGCGTGATGGCAGGATCCTGTCGAGCGGAACGGTTATGGGGTCGGGAACAAATCCAAGCGGCGGCTGGCTCACACTGCGCTCCCTTCCCAGACACGCTCGGCCAGATATTTGGGTAGCGTTTCCAGACCTTCTGCACGCAGCAGGTTGGTGAAATTTTCATCTTCAAGTAGCTGGCGCAAGGCTTCGACGATGAACAGTAGCCGTTGCTGTGTTATCTCGGCTTTCCGAATCATCAGCCGCTGTCGCTCGACCTCGTTCTGGTAATTGCGAACCAGACTCGACGGCGTCACCTCGGGTTTCTTGCGCGAGGCGCCGCGGGCCAGTGATCGTCCCTGAGTCCGTCGGCGCTCGATGACCCGTCGCGCTTGAATCAACTGGCTGCCGCGTAGCGTGTGCGTTTCATAGGCCTCCTGCAGCGCGGCCTGAATCGCCTTGTCGTCGTTGCCCGCGCCGGCAATGGTCATCGCGGCATTAAGCGGAATGCGTCCGGAATGGACGGCGGCGAGCAGTCGCTCCTCGCCATTTTTGAGTAGGTACAGGATCCCCTGCACGTATTCGCTGCTCAGGCCGGTTTTCTCGGAGATGGCTTTCCTGTCGTAGCCGAGGTCGCGCAGGCGCGCGATACCAGAGAGCAGCTCGAGCGGCTGATATTGGCGCCGTGCGATGTTCTCAGACAGGCTGACGATGAAGGCCTGCTCATCGTCCATATCCTCGACAATTGCCGGGATGAACGGCTCACCGAGCATCTGAAAGGCCTTGAGTCGCCCCTCGCCGCAGACCAGCAGATAGCGACGTGATCCGCCTGGACCGTTGCGTGGCGCGACTCTGATCGGTTTTTTCAAACCGACGGTCCGGATGTTCTCGACGATTTCATTAAACACCCTGGCGTTTCGCTCGCGGGGATTGAGCACGTCGATCAGGTCGACCGGGATCATCTGCAGGTCGATCGCGGAATGTTCCTTGTTCATGCAACCCTCCGAAGACGATAGCGTTCTGCCATGCCATACAGGTAGTCCAGATTGTCGAAGCGGTAGCTCTCGTACTCGATGCGGTTGTGATCGGCGAGCGAAATCCCGGGCTGTCCGAAATCGAGCCTCGGCAGCAGGTAATAGTCGAGCGGAGTCCTGTTCGTCTCGTCGAGCCGGATGGCGACAGTGATATCGGGCAGCAGGCTCGTGTCGAAGCGCACCTTCCAGCGCCGCCGGCCGTTGTCCAGCATTAGACAGCGCGCCAACACCATCGACACGGTGAATTCACGGTTTACATCGAGCAGGTCGGTCGCGAGATCCCGCTGGACCGAGCCGCCCAGGTCAAGGATCATGCGCTCGGTCTGACTGATGATTTCCGGATGCAGCCGGCGCAGGAACTGATTGACCTCGAGGAACCGGTAGTCGCGGTCAGGCGTGAATCCGACCGCCTCATAGGCGCGCAACAGGCTGCCGAAACGGTGGATGTATGCTGCTGTCGACGGCATGCCCTCGGCCTCGTCAATAATGAGCCCGGATAAGACGCCGCGCTGCCTGAACAGATTTCGCAGCTTCTCGAGCAATTCTTCGTTGCTATACCTGTGCGATCTCGCCCGGAGGATGCCTTGCGCGGTGTAGAAAATGTCGGGCGAAACGATCGCCTCGAACGCGCCGTCCTTTCGGATCCACATCTCCGGCTCGTTGACCACGCGGTGCTTCTTGAGCTTGAATGAGATCCGGTTGTAGATGTTGTTGCCAATGTATTTCTCATTGCTGAGCACCTGCCGCACGGTCGCCCTCGTCCACTCTCTCCCGAGATCCGTGGGAACACATCCAGCGTTCAGCCGCGAGGCGATTTCCGATTCGGTGAGCCCGTCGTCGACGAACCATCGGTAGATCTGGTTAACCGTTGCGACCTCCTGCTCGGGCCCCGGCATCAGGATCACGCGATCGGTCTGAAGGCTCTTGTGCTCGCCACGCGCCAGTTCGCTCTTGAACGTGCCGGTCTGGTCGACGAGGACGCGCCGCAGGCCGTAGCCAGCCGGACCACCCTGGCGATACCCGAGCTCGATCAACCGGCACTGGCCTGCGAACACCTTCGCCGACAGTTCCCGGCTATATTCGCCGGCCATCGCACGCTTGACGCCTTTGACGATGGTCGAGACCGGCGAACCATCGTTCTCGAACTGCTCCGCGCAGTATGTGACCTGGATGCCGGCGCGCCGGCAGATGTATTCATAATAGGCACTCTCGTCGGCGTCCTGGAACCGGCCCCATCGGCTGACGTCGTAGACGAGAATCATCTCGAAGTCCACCTGACCGGACTCAACATCGCGGATCAGCCGCTGCAAAGCCTGTCGTCCATCAATGCTCAGGCCGCTTTTGCCTTCATCGGCGTAGGTCCGGACGATCTGGATGCCACGAAGCTCGGCGTATTCCCGGATCTTATCCGCCTGATTCTCTGTCGAGTATTGTTGGTGCTCGGTGGACATCCGGACATATTCCGCTGCCCGGTAGATAACCGTCGGCCGCGAAGCTTCATCGGGGGGATTTTCCTGCCACATGGTGACGGGTCGCCTGATCGAGAGAGTTGCTGTTCCCGGACATCCCGCCGGGGGCCGGCGTGACAGGCGATCCAGCCCCGTCACGGTCTCCGGGAAACGGTAAGTGGCGAGCTTTTTCGTGTCGATCACGTCCTCTCTTTGCACACGTCCATCTTGCGCGGACATGTCTCGCACAAGGGTGTGATCTCGACTAGCCAGGAATCCGTCGAAGCGCCTGCTGGCTGAGAAATTGGCGTGAGCCGGTACACGCCGGACAGCGCGATGCACACATCCATCTTTGCAACGCTGGCAGAGGCCGCGAACGGCTGGCCCCGTTGCCGTGCTCGGCCGCTGGTCACATAATCCGGATGGTCACGCCGGTACTGACGCCAGTAATCCGGGTTCTGGCTCAACCACGCGCGCTGCGCATCACGCTGGTTATCGCGGTAGTCGGAGTCGGTTCGGAGTTTCTCGCGCTGCCACTGACGCTTGCGGGCGCGCTGGCAAGAGGGCGACGAACAGTAGGCCTGATGAGGAGTCTGCGGACGCGGTACGAACACATCACCACAGCAGACGCAAAGCTTGTGTGCCATCGAGAATCCCCCGAGCGGAACGCAATCGGGGGGAATTGTCTACGGTGATGGCTTACTTGCGGAGAATGGAGCCCGGTGTAGCAACCGGGCCATTGCAACTCGACCGGCCCCATCAGCCCCCTGTTGGTGGAAAGCGCCTCGGTTGCCCACAGCCAACCCTTTCAGTCCCTCAATTCCGAGGCGTTATTGTCTGACTCGAAAAGCGAATGCGCGTTCGACGCCACTTTCCCGCCCTGCGCTCCGACTACGTGATACCAACGCTGAGCCGGGCCGACCAGCCGCGAAAAATCGAAGCTTCGGTCAGGTATTGAACTCTCATCGACAGGGGCCGTCTGTGCACGAGGCTTTCTCTTGCCTGGAGTTGCCGCCCTTGCGCTTGCCTCCTCAAAAGCCTCGACGTCCACGTGCCGATAGAGCACCTTACCGACCAATTTCAAATATCTCGGTCCGATCCCATCGCTACGCCAGCGCTCTAGCGTGGCTTCGCTGACGCCCCAGCGGGCAGCCAGTTGGCGCTGATTGAAGTGAACAATATCCATCTTGAACTCCCTTCTGATAAGTTGGCGGGAGTCCATGAAGGCGCTGCTTCGTCCGCAAGCCAAGTCCGGAATTAAGGACGTCGGTTCGATTCCCCCCTTCGGAATCGAACTGGCTCCCGATGCGGATCTAAAGCACCGTTCCCAGCGCGCGACGATGGCACATTTCGTGACTCGTGGATTTGACGTGTCAACCCCACTTTTCGAGACGGTTCGCAACACTGGGCAACTTGCCGGAAATTCGGTTTGGCGCGCGTCGCCCGGCAGTTCATGACAGGGTGCGACCCCACCACCAGAATTTGTTGCAGCAAAATAAAAACTCGCGAAAGCTTTCTAAAGCTTCGCGAGTTTTTTCTTTTTGCGGCGCAATAAAGCTGCGACAAAGTCTGCAACAACCTGCAACAAATAAAAAAGCGGCGCCATCGCGCCGCCTTCTATCGCAAAATCCGTCCGCTTAATTATCTTGCGGACATTGCAGATTACAGCCGTTCGGATCGCCGAGATCGCCCTTTTTGCGCATTGCGGACGCCTTGCCGTGCTGATACTTGGCGGACGGCGCGGAGGCCGCGAACTGCAACTGCGGATGTTCCTGGAGACGGAATTCGTCGGTCAAAATGCCGCCCGGCACGCCGGGGGAGTTCTGCGCGAAAGCGACGTCGATGGTGGCAAACAGCGCGCCGGCGGTAGCGGCAACTGCACAAACTTTGAGCAAGAATTTCATGGTCGATCGGCGCGGACTGGGCGCATCTGGAACGGGGGAGCTTATACCGGTCGAAAGTATCACAAAAAGTCGCCGACTCTGCAGCGCTGGCTGACGGACATATTGCTCCGCATTACAACGCCCGTGCGCACGAGGCGCTTGAACCCGCCGCCGTCAGGCCGCGAAAACGTGCCCAAGCCAGCCCTCGCCGAGCGGCACGACCGTGCCGCATTCGCCAGGATCGTAGCCCTCCAGCCGCGCCACGGCCTCGCCGAATGGCGCACCGCGCAACAGTTCGAGCACAGCCGCAAGCGGCTCGCGCTCGAGCTGGCTGCGCTCGCAGGCGAAGTAATAGTCCTCGTCGACGATGGGGATGAAGTCGAGGCCGAAGTGATGCGCGGCCGGCTCCACGCCGAAACCCACGTCGGCCATGCCGCTCGCCACGAACGCCGCGATCGCCGAGTGCGTGAGTTCCGATGACGCGTAGCCGTTCACGCGATCCGGATCGACGCCGATACGCGTAAGCAGCAGATCGATCAGCAAACGCGTGCCCGAGCCCGGCTGACGGTTCACGAAGCGGATGTCGCCACGCGCGAGGTCGGCGAGACCCGCGATGCCGCGCGGATTGCCACGCTCGACAAACAGCCCCTGCTTGCGGCGCGTGAGATGGATCAGCACGTGGCGCTGCGGATCGAGCCAGTTGCGGTAGGCGTCGGCGCAGGCTGCGCGGAATTCGCCGCGCGGCAGATGAAAACCCGCCAGATCGCATTCGCCGCGCGCGAGCGCCGTGATGGCATCGGCGCTATCGCGGTATTTGATTTCGACCGGCACCTGATCGCCGACCAGCGCCGTCACCAGCGCCGCCACCGCGTAACCGTGCGAGGCGTGGATGCGCAGATCCTGCACGTCAGGCGCGAGCCAGCGGTTGAGGTCGCTCGCCACTTCGCTCGCGAGCGCCTGGAGATTGCCATGCAGGCGCTCGGCGCACAGCTGCTGCGAGCGCAGCACCGCCTCGCCCAGTTCCGAGAGCACCGAGCCGCGTCCGCGCGCCTTGGCGATCAGCGCGCCGCCCAGCCGCTCTTCGACGTCGCGCAGCAAACCCCACGCGTGCCGATAGGACAAACCCTTACGCTGCGCGGCCTGCGCGATGCTGCCTTCCTGCGCGACGAGCGCGAGCAGCGGCACAACGTCCGTCAGGCTTGCCTCTCGGCCATCCGCGTCGCGCACGACCAGTTGCGCGTGGCAATCGACCTTGATCATTATGAAGTCTTCCTTCCTATTGCAGCGGCCATTCTACGGGCCTATTGTTCGTCCATACAACAAGACAACCCCAGCATAGATGCACACTTTATGAATAACAAGTGCATATATGCCCCTGGAGGAGCCTCACAATGGACGAGACAAAAGCGCATTCAGATGCGCAGTTAGCCGCTCTGGCGAATGCGCTCGTGCAGCGTCACGCGCTGCCCGGCCGCACCCTGCTCGCGATCCTGCATGCGATCCAGGACGATCTCGGTTACGTGCCGCCGGCCGCCGTCGCGCCGCTCGGCCGCGCGCTGAATCTCTCGCGCGCCGAGGTTCACGGCGTCCTCACCTACTACCACCATTTCCGCACCGCGCCGCCCGCGCCCGTCGTCGTGCAGCTGTGCCGCGCCGAAGCGTGCCGCAGCATGGGCGGCGAAGCGCTCGCGCAGCATGCCGAAGCGCACACGGGCTGCAAGTTCGGCGCGCATGAACAGGCTTCGGCGCAAGGCGTCGCGCTGGAATCGGTCTATTGCCTCGGCCAGTGCGCGCTCTCGCCCGCCATGATGATTAACGGCACGCTGCACGCAAAAGTGACCCCGCAGAAGTTCGACGCGCTGCTCGCGAGAGCGGTCGCCGCAGTCGCGGCTGACGTTACCCATACCGAGGAGGCCGCATGACGCGCATCTACGTTCCTCGCGATTCGTCGGCGCTGGCGCTTGGCGCCGATGACGTCGCCACCGCGATCGAGCGCGAAGCCGCCGCGCGCGGCGTCGAAATCGAACTCGTGCGCAACGGCTCGCGCGGCCTGCTCTATCTCGAACCGCTCGTCGAAGTCGATACGCCCGATGGCCGCGTCGGCTATGCGAACGTCGAAGCAAGCGATGTCGGCGCGCTGTTCGACGCCGGCTTCCTGCAAGGCGGCCAGCACGCGCGCAGCGTCGGCCTCGTCGAGCAGATTCCGTATCTGCGCCGCCAGCAGCGCCTCACCTTCGCGCGCATCGGCATCACCGACCCGCTCTCGACCGGCGACTACGTCGCACACGGCGGCCTCGAAGGCCTGCGCCGCGCGCTGCAGATGAGCGCAGGCGACGCCTGCCAGGCCTTGATCGAGTCGGGTCTGCGCGGACGCGGCGGCGCGGCCTTCCCGGCCGGCATCAAATGGCGCACGGTCGCGCAGGCGCAAGCGGACCAGAAGTACATCGTCTGCAATGCCGACGAAGGCGATTCGGGCACGTTCTCCGATCGCCTCATCATGGAAAGCGATCCGTACGTGTTGATCGAAGGCATGACGATCGCGGGCGTGACGGTGGGCGCGACGCTCGGCTATATCTACGTGCGCAGCGAGTATCCACATGCGATTGCCGCGCTCGAAGAAGCGCTTGGGCGCGCGCGCGCCCAGGGGTGGCTTGGCGACGACGTGCTGGGTAGCGGCAAGCGTTTCGATCTGTTCGTCGCCAAAGGCGC
Organism: Paraburkholderia eburnea; assembly: GCF_002917095.1. Lineage (GTDB taxonomy): Bacteria > Pseudomonadota > Gammaproteobacteria > Burkholderiales > Burkholderiaceae > Paraburkholderia > Paraburkholderia eburnea. Next base: position 30,868 of record NZ_PQGA01000020.1, on the reverse strand, counting down.
GGGCGCCTATGTGTGCGGCGAGGAAACGGCGCTGCTCGAATCGCTCGAAGGCAAGCGCGGCATCGTGCGCGCCAAGCCGCCGCTACCCGCGCTCGCGGGCCTCTACGGCAAGCCGACGGTCATCAACAACGTCATCACGCTCGCCACGGTGCCCGTCATCTTCGCGAAGGGCGCGGCGTTCTATCAGGACTTCGGCATGGGCCGCTCGCGCGGCACGCTGCCGTTCCAGCTTGCCGGCAATATTGCGCGCGGCGGCCTGGTGGAACTGGCCTTCGGCGTGACGCTGCGCGAGCTGATGCTCGACTACGGCGGCGGCACCGCCAGCGGTCGCCCCGCGCGCGCCGTGCAGGTGGGCGGGCCGCTGGGCACGTATCTGCCCGAAAGTCAGTGGGACATTCCGATGGACTACGAAGCCTATGCGGCGGTCGGCGCGGTCGTGGGCCACGGCGGCATCGTGGTGCACGACGACACGTCGAATCTCGCGGCGCTGGCGCAATACGCGATGGAATTCTGCACGCTCGAATCGTGCGGCAAGTGCACGCCCTGCCGCATCGGCTCGACGCGCGGCGTCGAAGTCATCGCGAAGATCCGCCAGGGCGACACCTCCGAAAAACAGGTCACGCTGCTGCGCGATCTGTGCGACACGATGGTATCCGGCTCGCTGTGCGCGATGGGCGGCATGACGCCCTTCCCCGTGCTGTCCGCGCTCGATCATTTCCCCGAAGACTTCGGTCTTGCCACCCAACCGGCGGCCGCCGCCTGAACGAGGAACCTCCATGTCCGACACGCTCATGTCCCAGTCCGGTGGTTGCGGTTCCGGCAATTGCGCCTGCAAATCGGCGGCCATCCAGAAGCGCTCGCCCTTCGACGACACCGACTACGGCACGCCGCTGCGCCATGCCGATGTCGATGTCACGCTCGAAATCGACGGTCAAAGCGTGACGGTGCCCGCGGGCACCTCCGTCATGCGCGCCTCGATCGAAGCGGGCGTCAACGTGCCGAAGCTCTGCGCGACCGACTCGCTCGAACCGTTCGGCTCGTGCCGGCTTTGCCTCGTCGAAATCGAAGGCCGGCGCGGCTATCCCGCGTCGTGCACCACGCCCGTCGAAGCGGGCATGAAGGTGCGCACCCAAAGCGAGCGGCTGCAGAAGCTGCGCCGCAACGTGATGGAGCTGTACATCTCCGATCACCCGCTCGACTGCCTCACCTGCCCCGCCAACGGCGACTGCGAGCTGCAGGACATGGCGGGCGTGACGGGCCTGCGCGAAGTGCGCTACGGCTTCGACGGCGCAAATCATCTCAAGGACAAAAAGGACGAATCGAACCCGTACTTCACCTACGATCCGTCGAAGTGCATCGTCTGCAATCGCTGCGTGCGCGCCTGCGAGGAAACGCAAGGCACCTTCGCGCTGACGATCGCGGCACGCGGTTTCGAGTCTCGCGTCGCGGCGGGCGCGAGCGAATCGTTCATGGAATCGGAATGTGTCTCGTGCGGCGCGTGCGTGGCCGCGTGCCCGACCGCGACGCTGCAGGAAAAAAGCGTCGTGATGCTCGGTCAGGCCGAGCATTCGGTCGTGACGACCTGCGCCTATTGCGGCGTGGGCTGCTCGTTCAAGGCCGAAATGAAGGGCAACCAGGTCGTGCGCATGGTGCCGCACAAGAACGGCCAGGCCAACGAAGGCCACGCCTGCGTGAAGGGCCGCTTCGCCTGGGGTTATGCGACACACAAGGACCGCATCACGAAGCCGATGATTCGCGCGAAGATCACCGATCCATGGCGCGAAGTGAGCTGGGAAGAAGCACTCAGCTACGCGGCGAGCGAGTTCCGCCGCATCCAGGAAAAGCATGGGCGCGATTCGATCGGCGGCATCACGTCGTCGCGCTGCACGAACGAAGAAACCTATCTCGTGCAGAAACTCGTGCGCGCCGCGTTCGGCAACAACAACGTCGATACCTGCGCGCGCGTCTGCCATTCGCCCACGGGTTACGGGCTGAAAACGACACTGGGCGAATCGGCGGGCACGCAAACCTTCGCGTCGGTCGATCATTCGGACATCATCATGGTGATCGGCGCGAATCCGACTGACGGGCATCCGGTGTTCGGCTCGCGTCTGAAACGCCGCGTGCGTCAGGGCGCGAAGCTGATCGTCGTCGATCCGCGCCGCATCGATATCGTCGATACGGCGCACGTGAAGGCCGAACATCATCTGCAATTGCGCCCCGGCACCAATGTGGCGATGATCAACGCGCTCGCGCATGTCATCGTCACCGAAGGTCTGGTGAACGAAGCATTCGTGGCTGAGCGCTGCGAGACGCGCGCGTTCGAGCAATGGCGCGATTTTGTGGCGCTGCCGGAGAACTCGCCCGAGGCGATGGAAGCGCTCACCGGCGTGAGCGCACAGCAGGTGCGCGAAGCCGCGCGACTCTACGCGCGTCCAGGCAACTCGGCGATTTACTACGGCCTGGGCGTCACGGAGCACGCGCAAGGCTCGACGATGGTGATGGGCATCGCCAACCTCGCGATGGCCACGGGCAACATCGGCCGCGAAGGCGTCGGCGTGAATCCGCTGCGCGGCCAGAACAACGTGCAGGGTTCGTGCGACATGGGTTCGTTCCCGCACGAGCTGCCCGGCTACCGGCATGTGGGCGACGCCAACGTGCGTGCGCTCTTCGAGGACGCCTGGCAGGTCGCGCTGCAAAGCGAGCCGGGCCTGCGCATTCCGAACATGTTCGAGGCGGCGCTCGACGGCACCTTCATGGGCCTGTACTGCCAGGGCGAGGACATCGTCCAGTCCGATCCGAACACGCAGCATGTGGCGGCGGCGCTCTCCTCGATGGAATGCATCGTCGTGCAGGACATCTTCCTGAACGAGACGGCGAAGTACGCGCATGTGCTGCTGCCGGGCTCGTCGTTCCTGGAGAAGGACGGCACCTTCACCAACGCCGAGCGCCGCATCTCGCGCGTGCGCAAGGTGATGCCGCCGATCGCCGGTTACGCCGACTGGGAAGTCACGATTCTGCTCGCCCGCGCGCTCGGCTACGAGATGGGCTACACGCATCCGTCGCAGATCATGGACGAGATCGCGCGCCTCACGCCGACTTTCCACGGCGTCTCGTATGCGCGGCTGGACGAGTTGGGCAGCATCCAGTGGCCCTGCAACGAAACGGCTCCCGAGGGTACGCCGATCATGCACATCGACGGTTTCGTGCGCGGCAAGGGCAAGTTCGTCATCACGAAGTTCATCGCCTCGCCGGAGAAGGTCACGCGGCGTTTCCCGCTGCTGCTCACGACGGGCCGCATCCTGTCGCAGTACAACGTGGGCGCGCAGACGCGCCGCACCGAAAACTCGCGCTGGCACGAAGAAGACCGGCTGGAAGTGCATCCGGTGGATGCGGAGGATCGCGGCATTCGCGACGGCGACTGGGTGGGCATCGAATCGCGCGCGGGGCATACGGTGCTGCGCGCGAAGGTCAGCACGCGGATGCAGCCGGGCGTGGTCTACACGACGTTCCACTTCCCCGAGTCGGGCGCGAACGTCATCACCACGGATGCGTCCGACTGGGCCACCAACTGCCCCGAATACAAGGTGACGGCCGTGCAGGTGAGCCACGTGCAGCAGCCTTCGGAATGGCAGCGCGAGTATTCGCGCTTCAACGCGACGCAGCTCGATCTGCTGGGCAAGCGCGAATCCATCGTGACGTCAGGGAAATAAGCCGATGAAAACCGACCACCTGATCGAAATGGCCAACCAGATCGGCCTGTTTTTCGACTCGCTGCCCGATCGCGAGGAAGCGCTCACGGGCATCGCCGAGCACATCCGCAAATTCTGGGAGCCGCGCATGCGCCGCGCGCTGCTGACGGAGCTGGACGGCGCGCACGATGACGCCGGTTTCAGCGAGATCGTGCGCGCCGCGCTGACTCAGCATCGCGAGGCGCTCACGCCGGCCACCTAGCCTTCCTCACTGCGCGGAAGGTTTAGGCGACGGCGTCGGCGAGAACCATGCCTCGCAGTGGCGCAACAGGCCGTGCAGGTCCGAGCCGGTGCGGCCGCGCGCGCAGATGTAGCCGTCGGGCCGCACGAGATAGAACGCGGGGCGCGTGCGCCCGTACGCATCGCCCAGCGACGGCGCGCCCTCGCCCGGAAGCGGTGCTTCGCCCGCTTCGAGATCCGCGAGCCACCAGACCCGCACCGCCTGCGGCAACACCCGCTCGACGGCGTCGCCGAAACGGCGCAATGCGTCAGGCCCGTTGCCCGTGGCACCGTTCGCCGCGCCCGCCTGCGGTGATGCGGCGTTCGGGTCATGCTCCGCGGCTTCGGCGGCGCGCACCGTATCGGCGTCCACCAGCAGGAAAAGCGAAAAGCTCGCCGGGTCGTGCAGATCGAAAATACGTCCCTTGCCCGGCGCCTTGCCAAGCGGCCCGTCGATCACGCGCACGCACGCATCGGGCGCGCGCTCGCCCGCGCGCGGTCCGCCGTCGAGCACGCGCTCCAGCGTCAATGGACTGCGCCGGTACTGGATCGACAGTTCGCTCACCGCCTGGCGCGCCGCGTCGCGCAACGGCCCGAGCGCGACCAGCGCCGGCATCACGCGCTCGCGCAGCACCTTGAGCGGCCCATGATCGGCCTCGACGAGTTGCGTCATGAAGCTCGTCTGACGCAGCACGATGCGCTCGATCGGATAACGCTCGGCGTGATAGGTGTCGAGCAGCCGCTCGGGCGCGCCGCCCAGCACGCGCGCGAGTTTCCAGCCCAGATTGAACGCTTCCTGGATGCCCGTGTTCATGCCCTGCGCGCCTGCGGGGCTGTGCACGTGCGCGGCGTCGCCCGCGAAGAACACGCGCTCCATGCGCAGAAAACGCACCATGCGGCTATTGATGCGGAAGTACGACGCCCAGGTCATGTCGGCGATCGACACTGGATGATGCACGCGCCGCTCGACCACCGAGCGGCACTCCTCCAGCGTCGGCACGGGGATCGTGCCTTCGGGCGCGGCGGGCAGCATCGTCTTGTGATCGGCGATCAGACGATAGCGGCCGTGCCCGTAAGGAAACAGCGCGGCAAGACCGTCGCCCGAGGCGAACACATGGAACTCGTCGTCGGACCAGGGCGTGCTCGCCTCGACATCGGCGAGCAAAAACGACTGCGCGAGCGTCTCGCCCTCGAACTCCATGCCGAGGTGGTGGCGCACCGTGCTGTGCGCGCCGTCGGCGGCGATCAGATACGCGCAGCGCATCGCCTCCACGCGGCCATTGGCGCAACGCACGTCCGCGCTGATCCCCGCGGCGCCCTGATGCAGTTCCAGCAGTTCGCAGCCGCGTTCGATCTCGACGCCGAAGCTCGCCAGTTGCGTGGCGAGGATGCGCTCGGTCTCGGTCTGATCGAGGAAGAGCAGATACGGATAGCGCGTGAAAAGCGGATCGAAATCGAGCTGCGCGCGACGCTGTCCGTTCGAATAGAGATTGGCGACGTGCGCGCGATGACCGCGCGCAAGAAAGGGCTCGACGATGCGATGCTGCTCGAATAGTTCGAGCGTGCGCGCCTGGATGCCGATGGCGCGCGAATGACGTGCGGGCTCGCGCATACGTTCGATCACGCGGACCGGAATACGCGCGCGGGCGAGGCTCAGAGCAGCGGCGAGACCAGTCGGTCCCGCGCCGACGATGAGCACGGACGGCTGGGAAAAAACCTCGGTCATGCAGACCTCCATGCGGCCGACATGAACCGTAGTGTACGCCCGCTCCCCGCGTGGCCGTGCATGGACCGGCGCGGCGTTCAGGTATGACCATGCGGCGCGCTGTCAACGGTGGCGTCGAGCGCCGGATCGAGCGCGCAGCGATGCACGCTCGTCCCGAGATCGACCTGCAGCGTCACGTGCTGCATGCGAAAGCGCGCGCCGAGCGCGCTCACCATGGCATCGAGCACCGCGTCGCCGGGATGGCCCGCAGGCATCACGAGATGCGCGGAAAGCGCATTGCCGGTGGTGGACAACGCCCAGACGTGCAGGTCGTGCACATCGGTCACGCCATGCTGCTGTGCAAGAAAGAGGCGGATACCGTCGATATCGACGCCCTCGGGCACCGCCGCGAGCGCGAGCCGCACCGACTCGCGCAGCAGCCCCCAGGTGCCGCGCACGATCACCAGCACGACGACGATGCTCATCACCGGATCAACCCGGCTCCAGCCCGTGCCGAGAATCACCAGACCGCTCACCGCGACGGCGGCCGACACGAGCGCATCGGCGGCCATGTGCAGGAAGGCGCCACGAATGTTGATGTCGTCCTTCTGCCCGCGCATGAAAAGCCACGCGGAGAACCCGTTGACGATCATGCCGATCGTCGCGACCACGAAGACGTCGAGACCGACGACAGGCGCCGGGTTGATCAGGCGTCCTACGGCTTCGGCCAGGATCGCGCCGCAGGCGACGAGCAGCAACGCCGCATTGGCAAGCGACGCAAGGATCGAACTGCTGCCGAAGCCAAACGTAAAGCGCGCCGACGGTCGCCGCGTGGCGAGCCATGTCGCGCCCCATGCGAGCAGCAAGCCGAGCACATCGGAAAGATTGTGGCCGGCGTCGGCCAGCAGCGCCGCCGAATGCGCGATCACGCCATAGATGCCTTGCGTGACGACGATGACGACATTGAGCGCGACGGCCAGCGCGAACGCGCGGCCGTGGCCCGCGACGGGAGCGTGGTGGTGATGGTGGCTGTGCCCGCCGTGTGCGTGGTCATGGTCATGGTCGTGGTCATGCCCATGCTCATGGTCGTGGGCATGGCCCTCGCCCGCCGCGCTTTTGTGCTGATGACCGGCGCTCATCGACTCACCTCCGGCAAACCGAGCGCGGGCTCCGCGACGTGTTCGAGCATACCCGCCAGCATCGCGCTGATGTGGGCATCGGCGGCGGCGTAGAAGACCTGCTTGCCTTCGCGCTCCGAGCGCACGACGCGCGCCGCGCGCAACAGCCGCAGATGGTGACTCACCAGCGAGGGCGACAGCCCGAGCGTGTCGGCGATCGCGCCCACCGCCATGCGGCCCTGCACGCAGGCGAGCACGATGCGCAGGCGCGTCGGATCGCCGAGCAGACGGAACAGGTCCGCGAGCGGCACCACGCGCTCGTCGTCGAAATGGGTTGGCATGGGACGCGTCCAATACATATGAATATGTATTCATATGTTAGTTTTTTCGACGGGCGTGGTCAACATCCCACGGTTCGATTACGGGACGCCTGCGCGAGTGTGGGAAAATGCCGCCTTTAGATCTCCTACGTCTTCGCCTTTCGTTCATGGAACAGGTTTTTGTCCGCGCGTTCGCCGCACATCGCGACGGCCGGCTGGAGGACGCCGAGCGCGATTACCGCGCGACGCTCGCCGCCGATCCCGTGCACGTCGATGCGCTGCACATGCTCGGCGTGCTGCGGCATCAAAAGGGCCAGCACGCCGAAGCCGCGGACCTCGTGCGCCGGGCGGTCGACCTGCGCCCCGACGACGCCGCGCTCCAGCTGAACCTCGGCAACGCCCTGAAGGCAATGGGCGAACTCGACAACGCGATCGAGCGGTTTCGCAATGCGCTCACGCTCGCGCCCACCTTCGCGCTCGCGCACTACAACCTCGGCAACGCCTATGCGGCGATCGGCCGCCATGAGGACGCGATGTACGCGTTCGGCCATGCGGTGCGCCTGCAGCCCGGCGACGCGTCGTCGCACAACAACCTGGGCAACGCGCTGCATGCGCTTGGCCGCCACGCCGAAGCCGCCGAGACGTTCCGGCGCGCGCTGAAGATCCGCCCGGGCCACGCGGGCGCGCACAACAATCTCGGGATGGCCCTGAACGCGCTGGGCGACAGCGCGGGCGCGGTCGAGCACTTCCAGAAGGCGCTGCGCGTGCAGCCGCGTTTCGTCGCCGCGCATTTCAACCTCGCGAACACGCTCGAGGCGACCGGTTATCACGCGCACGCGGTATCCGGCTATGAAACCGCTCTGGCCCTGCAACCGCAGTTCACGCCCGCGTTGTTTGGACTCGGCAATGCGCTCGCGGCGCTCGGCCGTCACGACGAGGCGATCGCGGCCTATGAGCGCGCGATCGGCCTCGATCCGAAGTTTTCGCTCGCCTGGCTCGCGCTTGGGACGGCGCAGCACGCGCTCGGCCGTCACGCCGCCGCGCTGCGCGCCTTCGACGAGGCGCTGCGCACACGGCCCGATCTGGCCGCCGCGCATCTGAACCGGGCGCTCACCTGGCTCACGCTCGGCGACTTCCGGCGCGGCCTGCCCGAGTACGAATGGCGGCTCGATCCGGGCGCGCGCGACGAAGGCTTCGGCGCGTTGGGCCTGCCCGCGCGCGCGAGCGCGCCGGTGCCCACTTGCCCGCAAGGCGTGCCGCGCTGGCGCGGCGAGCCGCTGGGCGAGCGCACCTTGCTGATCCACGCCGAACAAGGTTTCGGCGACACGCTGCAGTTCATCCGCTTCGTGCCGTCCGTGCTGGCGCTCGCGCAGACGGGCACGCGCATCGTGCTCGAAGTGCAGGCGCCGCTGGTGCCGCTCATCGCGCCCGCGGCCCAGGCAGCGCGCATCACGCTGATTGCCCAGGGCGCGCCGCGTCCGCAGGCCGATCTGCAATGCCCGCTGCTGTCGCTGCCGCTCGTGCTCGGCACGAGCTTCGACGCCCTGCCCGCGCCCATGCCCTATCTCGCCGCGCCCGCGCCGTATCGCCGCAAATGGCGCGGCTCGCTCGGCGGCCAGGCGCGGCGCAAGATCGGCCTGGCGTGGTCGGGCCGCATCCACCGGCACGAGACTCGCAGCATGCCGCTCGCCGCGCTCGAACCGCTCTTCGCGCTCGACGGCATCGACTGGATCGTGCTTCAGCCCGATCTGACCGAGGCCGAACATGCGGCGCTCGACTCGCATCCGCGCGCGCGTTCGATCCACCGTCCCGGCCACAAGCTCGCTGATTTCGCGGACACCGCCGCTGTCATCGAGCGCCTGGACGCCGTGGTGTCCATCGACACGTCGATTGCCCACCTCGCGGGTGCGCTCGACGCGCAGCTCTGGCTGATGCTGCCTTTCGCCGCCGACTGGCGCTGGTTCACGGGCACCGACTCAAGCCCCTGGTATCCGCGCGCACGACTCGTACGCCAGCCACGCCCCGGCGCGTGGGACGAGGTGGTGGCGCAAGTCGCCCAAGCGTTGCGCGAAGGCTGAAGCGCTTCCAGCCGCCCAAAGCCCGAACGCCTGCCTGAGCACCCGGACGCCGGACGTAAAAAAACCCGCATCGCTGCGGGTTTTTTCTTTGCGCGCGGCGCGCGTCAGACCGTCTTGTACTGGTTGCGCGCCTCGGCCGTGCGATAGAGCACCAGCGTGGCAATCAGCCCGCAAATGCCCGCGACGCCCATCCACGCGCCCGGCGCCGCCTTGTTGCCGCTGACATGGATCAGGTACGTCGAAATCGCCGGCGTGAAGCCGCCGATGGTCGTCGCGAGGCTGTAGGCCAGCGAGAAGCCCGCAGTGCGCACATCGACGGGCATGACTTCGGTGAGCGCCACGACCATCGCGCCGTTGTAGCAGCCGTAGAGGAACGACAGCCACAGCTCGACCATCAGGAGGCGCGCGAACGACGGATCGGCCACGAGCCATTGCACCGCCGGATAGGCCGTGAGGATCGTGAGAATCGTGAAAGCGAACAGCACGGGACGACGGCCGATGCGGTCCGAAATCGCGCCCGAAACCGGCAGCCAGAAAAGATTCGACAAGCCGATACAGACCGTCACGACGAGCGTATCCAGCTCGCCCATCTTGAGCACTTCCTTGCCGAAGGTCGGCGTATAAGCCGTGATCATGTAGAACGACACGGTCGTCATGATGACCATGCCCATGCCGCCCAGCACGATGCCCCAGTTCTGCAGCATCGACGTCATGATTTCGCCGATCGACGGACGATGCTTTTTCTTCGCGAATTCCTCGGTTTCCTGCAGCGAGCGGCGAATCATGAACAGGAACGGCACGATCAGGCAGCCGATGATGAAGGGCACGCGCCAGCCCCACGCGGTCATTTCCTCGACCGGCAGGAGGTTGTGCAGCACCACGCCGAGCAGCGCCGCGAAGATCACCGCGACCTGCTGGCTGCCCGACTGCCACGACACGTAAAAGCCCTTGTTGCCCTTGGTCGCGATTTCCGAGAGATAGACCGAGACGCCGCCCAGCTCCACCCCCGCCGAGAAACCCTGCAGCAGACGCCCGAGCAGCACGAGCACCGGCGCGAGCACGCCGATGGTCGCGTAACCCGGCACTACCGCGACAGCCAGCGTGCCGAGCGCCATGAGGCCGAGCGTGAGAATCAGGCCCTTGCGCCGGCCGTGGTGGTCGATATACGCGCCGAGGATGATCGCCCCGAGCGGTCGCACCAGAAAACCCGCGCCGAACACGGAGAGCGCGAGCATCAGCGAGGCGAACGCGTTATTGCTCGGGAAGTAGGTCTTGGCGATCGCCGAGGCGTAATAGCCATAGACCATGAAGTCGTACATTTCCAGGAAGTTGCCGCTGACGACGCGAAACACCGTGCGGAACTTCGATTCGCTGGAAGAAGCGTGGGTCGCTGTGGACATGACGATCTCTGAAGGATTGCCAGCCGGCCGTCATATCGCATTGCTGCGCCTGGACCGCCTGGCAGGGAAACACAAAACACCGATGCGCCACGACCTCGCGCGCGCGGGCGCTCATTATGCTGCGCGCCCTCGGGTCCAGAAATCCGGGTAAGACCTGACTACGGTTAGCTAACGGCCATGAACGTCGCGCTACCCTTTCTAACTTCATTCAAATATTTCATATAGCTTTCGAAGTCGCCGGCAACCGGGACGAGCTACGACGATACGCATGAGGGTGCCTATCATGCACAATAGCCCATCGATGCAGCCCGTTCCGGCGAATTCGCCGGCGTGGAGATGTGCCGCACCTTTTCCGCATAATCGACGCCCCGCATGTCTACTGCCACGCCCCTCACACTGCGACCGGCCACGATTGCCGATGCCCCGCTACTCGCCGCCATGCACGCCGCCAGTTGGCAGGCCACCTACCGCCGGTTGCTGCCGTCCGCCTTCCTCGAAAACGAAGTCAACGCCGAGCGCGATGCCTACTGGCGCGCACGCATGGAAGCGCCGGGCGCTCAGCGCCGCCTCGTGCTGATCGCGGAACTCGCCACGCCGGGCGCCGCGCCCACGCCGGTCGGCTTCGTGTGCGTCGAGCGCCAGCCCGAATCGCCGTGGGGCGTGCTGCTCGACAATCTGCATGCGCTGCCCGCGCATCAGGGAATCGGCGTGGGCAAGCGGCTCATGGAGGCCGCGCAGCGCTGGGCGCGCGACCAGGGCGAAGCGCAGTTGTATCTGTACGTGCTCGACGGCAATACGCCGGCCATTGCGTTTTACGAGCGCCAGGGCTGGGAGCTCTCAGGTTCCGAGCCGGATCGCATGGGCGGCGTCGACATCACCGCGCTGCGTTACGTGTACCGGCTCGCCGCCAGCTAGGCGCGGATTTTTTGCCGGAAGGCCACCGGCTTCGCGCCTGGTCCCGGGCGCGCAAGTCGGTCCCCATTCGCATTACGACTACAATCCCCGACGACTTTTCAGATGTTTCCGATGGATTGTCGGGAGTCGGCCCTGCAATATTTGAGACTACGCATCCGATTCCCGAATAGCGCGCTGAACCGTAGAGCGCCTTTCGAATACCACCATGTTCTGGTGTTCCACCACAACAAGGCAGCGAGAGATCCATGTCAACTTTTCCGTTAGTTCAGGTGGAAGGCGCACTCGCGATGCCGCACATGCGCCCGCTCAATCGAGTCCCACCGCCATTCGGCCGCGAATGGTCACTGATGCCGTCGCATTTCAGCCTGCGCACCGAACTGCACGGGCTCTACGCGGCGTTCCTGCGCACCATCTGCCTGAGCGCGGAAGCCTTCCGCCGGGTGTATCGCTGGGATCGCCAGCCCCGTACCGCAGCCGAGCCGCCGCGGCCTGTCGCCGCGTCCGTCGGCGCAGCGCTGAGCGCCGCGCAGGCGCAGCGGGCCGCAGCAGAAGCCCTGGGCGGCCGTACTGCTGCTGGCGCACAGACGGCGCAGCGGGCACAAAGCACACAGACGGGACTCACGGCATATCCCTCGCACAGGCTCACCGCCAGCGCGGTCGCCGTCGGCGGCGCAGCGTTGCTCGCCTGGATCGTCGCCAGCCACACGCAATTCCACGACGATAAAAGCGAATCCGCGCTGCTTGCATCCGCGAACCCGGCTTCGAAGGCCAACGCGAGCCCGGCAGCGAAGTCGGCAGCGAACCCGGCAACGCAATCGTCGACTCGTCTTGCCGACGAACGCACCCTGCACGACCGCTCGATGTCGGGCGTCGTCAAGGGTCCGCAAGCCGTAGTGTCGGATGCCAGACACGAGAACGGCGTCGCGATCGGCTCGGCAGTCGTTGTCCAGCGCGACGCTACGCTTGCCCCTCCATTCGCACCTTCGTTCTCGCCTGCAAACGCTCCAGCGCAACGCGCCGATAAACTCACGGCCACGCCCGTCGTCGCCTCGGCACCCGCTGTCGTGCCGCGCAAGGAAACCGCGCCGGTACCGACTCCCGCTGCAACGTCCGTCGAAGCGACGACGGCATCGGTATCCGCTGAACGGCCCGACTTCGCGATGCGTACGCAGGCAAGCAAGCCCGCGCAAATCACGCCCGTGCTCAAGGCTGCCAGCGAAAAACGCGTCGCTACGGCCAACCGCCGTCAGGAAACCAGGGCGGGCGCACGGGCGTCGCGCAATGTGGGCAACCACCATGCAATTCACGAATTCGCGCCGCACGCCAGTGCGCCGCTCGTTCCCACGCGGCGCACGCGCGGTATGTATTCGGAGGCTGCGGAATATTCACCGCATCAGTTCGCAGTCAATTCCAGCGACGAATATCCGTCGCTCACGACCTACGCCGGCACGCGCACGGAGCCACGCCCCATCACCCGCGCCCCGGTCAGCACCGACAGCACCGATTGGGTCGATCACGTCGCGCAACGCCGCGTGACCGAGGTGCCAGACCGCTTCGCGAAGTAATGTCCGGTCTATCGCCGTTCACCACCGCGCGGCGTCCCCGATAACAGAAAGCCCGGCTCATGGCCGGGCTTTCTGTTTTTTCTCCCTGCTTTCGACTCGTCATCCCGACACACCGCGCCGCCAGCGAGCAGCGCAGTGTGCTTCCCTTCTCAGGCCAGCCTAACGGCGCGATCCAGGCAAACCCTGCTCCGTTTCACGCTGAAGCTGGTCGACCTGATTTTGCAGCTCGCGCAACTGCGCTTGCGCCTGGACCTTCTCGGCATTGAGCGCGGCCGCGCTGCCCTGCGCCTGGCGCTGATAGTCGTCGACGCGCGCCTGCTGCGTGCGCGCAACATCGATATCCGCCTGAAGGCGGCGGGCACGATCTTCGTTGATGGCAATCACCCGCTCGATGAAGGCTTTTTGCGCCTCGATCTGCGTGCGGCGGATTTCGACTTCGGCAAGACGCTGGGTCTGCTGCACGAAGTTTGCATAGATCGATTCCGCGCGCGCATCGTCCTGCGAGCGAATCACGCGCCAGAAATGCTTGTCCTGGAACAGCACCACGTAGTACGTCATTTCGGGCGGATAGAAGAACAGGCTCGCCCCGTAACTGGCGTTATACGTGGTGCGCAGTTCGACCAGTTGAGCGTCGTGGATGAGCTGCATCAGCGTCGCGACATCGCCCTGCGATGCACCCGCTGTCGCCTGATCGTCGACCAGGCCCGCGGGCGCCTGGGCATTCGCGGGCTGTGGCGTCAGGCTGCCGAGCGCCGGACGACTGCCCGCCACCGGCGCGGCATCGCTCGCAGGCGTGCCGGCCCAAACGGGCGCGCCGTGCTGCAAGAGAATGGAGACCGCGGCGGCCAGCAGGGCGCGCCGCAGCACAATGGATTGCTTCATGACTGCCTGTTCCGTTCAGGATTCCGAGTAACCGCTTATTATCGCCGCCCGAAAATCTCATAAACGTCGATTAATTTCGGATAACAAAAGAACCTGCGATTTGCTTGTCCGAAATCACCTACTTAATCCTAGGAATTGACGGATGAGTCGTACAGAAAAAGAAAAAGGGGCGGCGGCCCCTTTTTCTGGAATGGCGGGAGAGGTGGCGTCTGGAACGTTAGAAGCGCGTCTCGCGCGCCGAACGCAGGAAGTTGTCGAGCAACGGCGTGCAGTCGAGCAGTTCAGGCCCACCCGCGCGATGGAATTCCGGATGCCATTGCACGCCGACCACGAACGGCGCGCGCCGGTAACGCACGGCTTCGATCAGGCCATCGCCCGCCGACACCGCCTCGACCGTCAGATCGCGGCCGAGCGTCTTCACCGCCTGGTGGTGGATCGAATTGACGATGGCTTCGCGCCGCCCCGGAAACATGCTCGCAAGCGACGAACCTTCCGGGAAGGTAATGGCGTGGCGGTGCTGGTCGTAGTGCTCGCTAACGTGCACGCTGGCCGTCGGCACATCGGTGGCGATATCCTGGTAAAGCGAGCCGCCGAACGCCACGTTGATGAGCTGGCAGCCCCGGCACACACCCAGCACCGGCTTGCCCGACTCGACGAATTCGTGCAGCAGTTCCAGCTCGTACATGTCGCGCACACGGTCGCCGGGCCATTCCGGGCGCGGCGAGACTTCCGCGTAGGTTTGCGGCGAGACATCGGCGCCGCCTTGCAGCAGCAGGCCGTCGAGGTGCTTTGCATAGTCGCGCAGACGAATATTGCTCGGATGCAGCATGCCCTGATGGCCGACCGTCGGAATCATGAAGACGATCACGTCGCGCGACATGACCCAGTGCGCGATCGACTCCTCGAGATACTGCAGCGTCTTGCCGCGCAGACCCTGGGCGCCTGGCTCGGGGTGAAAGATGCGCGCCGACACGCCGATGCGCAACGTGCGCTGCGTGATGCGCTGCCCCGCGCGGTCGAACAGCTGCCGCGCGCGCGCCGCGATGATACGGCCAAGCACCGACCACGCCGAATCGCTCGGACGCAGATAACGCGGGGGATCGGGCGGCAACGCGCCCGGCGGCGGCGGATTGTGCGCGCTGAAGTCCGGCGCCTGACCGAATCCCGCGGGGGCCGCGCCCGGACGCGGAGCGCCGCCCGTCTGCGGCGGCGTTGCCTGCGCGGCGGCGTCGGGCGTGGCCGGTTGGGCTTCTCCTGACGCGGGGGCGGGCACTTCGCGGCCAGCGTTGGCGGCGACTTCGATCGGCACCTGCGGTTTGCCTGCGCCCGTCGCGGCTGCCCTGGCGGCGGCTTCGGCGGCCTGACGCGCAACAGCGCGCTCGCTTTCCTCGCGGGCCTGAACGGCTTCGGATCCGGGAGCGGCTGACGCGGCGGGCGCGGGATTTGCCGTCAGCGGCTCTTCGTCGGTGCCACCGCCGGAGCTGTCGGCCCCTGCCGCATCGGGCGTGACGGTCGATGCGCTCTCCGGCGAGTCCGTCGATGCACGCTGCGCGGCCTCGCCGGACGCGCTCGACTGGCCAGCATGGGAAGTCGCGGAAGCAGAAGAAGGGGAAGCTGCGCCGGTATCCGTGGAAGTGCTGGAAGCACTGGATTCGCCGGATCCGGCGGGACGGCCTGCGCCGTCGGGAACCTCAGGGCGGTCGGTCTTGTTGTCGCTCATGACGTGGGGTCGGGCGCGCTACATCGTTGCAGGGCGCAAACGGATGAACAGGGTTTCGATTATGCGTCGCACCGCATGTCGCCGCCACCCATTTGCACAATTGCTCACATTCCGTCACCCTGGCCGCGCCTGCAATGCCACCCATCCGTCCTGCCTGCGTCGCCCTGACTACGAATCCTGACGCTCGTCGAAGGTCTCGCGCAGCGCGATCTGCATACTCGCGTGGATCTTCACGCACCAACGCCAGAACAGCATCGTGAGCAGCGCCGCGCACACCAGTACGCCGATCAAAAAGCCCGTGGGCGGCAGGATCGTGCCCGAGAGCGCGGCCACCAGCACGAACACGCCAACCATCGACACGGCCGGCACCAGTTCGGCGATCGCGTGGCGCAGCGCGCGCGTGAAGCGCCCCGCCTTCTCGGGCTGCACGCTCACTTCGGCCAGCAGCAGCGCGAGCGACTGGGTCTTGCGCCACACGGCGACGAGAAACGGCATCGCCAGCAGCAGCGCCGCGCTCCAGAGCACCACGCGCTGGATGCGCTCGTCGGGCACCCAGCTCGCGATGAACGGCGACGCATAGCGCGCGCCATACGACACGCCGATAAAAATCGCCGACACCAGCGCAAGATTCACGGCGATCTGCAGCACGATGCGCCGCGTGAGCGAAAAGAGCGTCGGGCCACCCTCGCCTTGCGAGCGCGGCATCAGACAGCGCAGCCACTGGCTGTACAGGCCGAACACGTTCGACACCGCCGGCGGCATCGCGCGCGCGAGACGCTGTGACAGCGGATCGGCGAAGCGGATCAGATAAGGCGTGGTGAGCGTCGTGATCGCCGAAACCGTCACCGCGATCGGATAAAGAAAGCCGCTCGTGACTTTCAGCGTGAGCCCGAGCGACGCGATGATGAAAGAGAACTCGCCGATCTGCGAAACCGTCATGCCCACGCGCATCGCCGTGCGGCCGTCGCGGCCCGCGAGAAAGGTGCCGAGGCCGCACGACACCAGCTTGCCGAACACCACCGCGAGCGAGATCACGGCGATCGGCCAGGCGTAATCGACCAGCACGAGCGGGTTGAGCATCAGGCCGATGGTCACGAAGAAGATGGCCGAAAACGCATCGCGCAGTGGCGCGACCAGGTGCTCGATGCGCTCCAGGTGCCGCGACTCGGCCATCACCGCGCCGATCAGGAAAGCGCCCAGCGCGATCGAATAATCGAGCTTCACCACCAGCAGGCAGAACGCAAAGCAGAAGCCGAGCACCGAAACCAGCAGCATCTCGTCGCTGCCCACGCGCGCCACGTAGCCAAGCACGCGCGGCACGACCAGGATGCCCGCCAGCAGCGAAACCAGCATGAAAAGCAGCAGCTTGCCGAGCGTGATGAGGGCGATGCCGGGCGACAGCTCGCCCGTCTGCGCGATGCCGCCGAGCAGCACCAGCATGGCGATGCCCAGAATATCCTCGACGATCAGGATGCCGAACACGAGCTGCGCGAACGGTTCGCGCTTGACGCCCAGATCCGAGAGCGCCTTGACGATGATGGTGGTCGAGGAAATCGCGAGAATCGCGCCGAGGAACAGCGAATCCATCGCGGCCCAGCCGAACGCGCGGCCGATCTCGTAGCCGAGCCAGAGCATCACCACGATTTCGGATAGGGCCGCGACGATGGCCGTCGCCCCCACCTGGAAGAGCTTGCGCAGGCTGAATTCGAGACCCAGTGAAAACATCAGGAACACCACGCCGAGTTCGCCCATCGTCTGGATGGTCTGCTCGTCGTGGATCAGCTGGAACGGCGGCGTGTACGGCCCGATGATGACGCCCGCCGCGATATAGCCGAGCACCACCGGCTGCTTCAGGCGATGAAACAGCACGGTGACGATCCCGGCGATCGCCATCACGACTGCCAGATCCTGAATAAAGCCGATTCCCTGATGCATAAGCTCAAATCCTTACAAAATGCTATCGAATAGCTGAATGTTACCCGATGATCCGGCCACGCCAAATCGTCCGCGCAAGAAAAATCCAGCGTTCTACAATGATGTGTCCCTCGCGGTGCGGCGCGCGCGGACCGCAAGTCTGTGAGCCGCGCGCCGCCCGCCGCCCGCGTTCAACGAACCGCCTTCGATTCCCTCGCCGCCATGACCTCCTGCGCCACACCCTCGCCCGGCTTTACGCCCTTCCCGCCACTCGCCCAACTGGCCGCCGATCTCGCCGCGGGCCGCACCACCAGCCGCGCCCTCGCCGAAACCGCGCTCGAACGCATCGAGGAACCCGGCGGCCAGGGCGCCACCGTCTTCACGCACGTCGATGCCGCGCGCGTGCGTGCCGCCGCCGACGCGCACGACCGCCTGCGCGCCGCGGGCACGGTGCTCTCGCCGCTCGCGGGCATTCCGGTCTCGGTCAAGGATCTGTTCGATGTGGCGGGCGAGGTCACGCGCGCGGGTTCCACGGCGCTCGCCCACGCGGCGCCCGCCAGCGCCGACGCCCCCGTGGTCGCGCGCCTGCGCCGGGCGGGCGCGGTGCTGGTGGGCCGCACCAACATGAGCGAATTCGCGTTTTCGGGCCTGGGCCTGAACCCGCACTACGGCACGCCGCTCTCGCCGTGGCAGCGCGGCGTGAAAGGCGACGAGCGCGTCGCGGGCGGCTCGTCGTCCGGCGCGGCGGCGTCCGTGGCGGACGGCATGGCCGCCGTCGCGCTCGGCACCGACACTGGCGGCTCGATCCGCATTCCCGCCGCGTTCTGCGGCCTGACCGGCTTCAAGCCCACCGCCGCGCGCATCCCGAAAGCGGGCGGCGTGCCGCTCTCCCCGACGCTCGATTCGTTTGGCCCGATCGGCAATACCGTGGCGTGCTGCGCGCTAGTCGATCGCATCCTTGCGGGCGAGGCGCCCCACGTGCCGGCCGTGCGCCATCTGGAAGGCGTGCGCATCGGCGTGCTGACGAACTACGTGACCGACGGCATCGACCCGGAAGTAGCCGACACCATCGACACCGCGCTCAAGCATCTGGACGCGGCGGGCGCGATCGTCAATGAAGTGCGCTTTTCCGCGTTCGAGCGCTTCGCCGACATCAACCGCATCGGCCTGTCGTCGATGGAAGCGTATGCGTGGCATCGCGCGCTCATCGCCGGGCATCGCGATCAGTACGATCCGCGCGTGCTCGTGCGCGTCCTCAAGGGCGAGTCCGCGAGCGCCGCCGATTATCTCGACCTGATTGCCGCGCGCGCCGCCGTGATGGAAGAGGCGCAGGCCGCGCTCTGGTCGCGCTTCGACGTCGTGATCGCGCCGACCGTGCCGATCGCGCCGCCCGCTGTCGCCCCGCTCGCCGCCGACGACGACGTCTTCGCGCGCACCAATGCGCTCGTGCTGCGCAACCCCAGCGCGTTCAACTTCCTCGACGCCTGCGCGCTCTCGCTGCCGGTGCACCGCCATGGCGCCGCGCCGGTCGGGCTGATGCTCGCCGCCGCGCCGTACGCCGACGACGCGCTGCTCGCGATCGGGCGCGGCGTCGAAGCCGTGCTCGCCCCGCTGCGCTGAGCGCTTGAGCTGCGTCCCGGGCGTCGGCCAGGGTGCCGCGCGCGAGGCGCAAGAGCCGCAAGAGGCGCACGAGATCCAGGCGCCGCCGTGCGCTTTCTCGCTGCGCCCGGCCTTCGCGCTAGAATCCGGTCACGCCGTTGCAGCCGCCCTCCAGAGCGCCGCTGCGCCTCCAACCCGAAAATACCAACCACATGAACGACGATAACGCGCTGTTGCGCCGCGAGCGCAGCCTGCTGGTCCTGCTCGGCATCATCTGTCTCGCGCTGCTGGGCGGCGCGCTCTATATGCAGTACGCCGAGCGCCAGGATCCGTGTCCGCTGTGCATTCTCACGCGCTACTTCTTTATTCTGATCGCCGTCTTCGCCTTCCTCGGCGCGCGCTTCACGAGCTGGCGCGGCGTGCGCGCGCTCGAAGGGCTGATCGTGATTTCGGCGGTGGGCGGCATCGTCGCCTCGGCGCGCCTCGCCTGGGTGCAGGCGTTCCCGAGCTTCAGCTGCGGCTTCGACACCCTGCAGCCCATCGTGGACGCCCTGCCGCCCGCGCACTGGCTGCCCGGCGTCTTCAAGGTGCAAGGCCTGTGCGAAACCACCTATCCGCCGATCCTCGGCCTCACTCTGCCGATCTGGTCCGTGCTGGCGTTTGTCGTCGTGTTTCTCGCCGTGATCGCGAGCCTGTGGCGCAACCGCCGCCGTCAGGTGTCGTGGCCCGGCATCCGCCGTTAAATCGCGCGGGTCGTCGCCCCCTTTTTTTCTGCGCCGCTCCGTCAGCGGGCGGCGCGCCCTTCCTCCGTCGTTGTGGGATTTCTCTTCCGAAAGGGCCAGATGGTTCATCGTCCGGTCATGGGCGCCGTCACATAACGCCCATTATTCACAGGGAATAGTTTCCTGGCGCCGTCAGTGCTACATTCGCAACTGGATGGCGATCTACGTGCGCGAGGCCGGCTTGGGCTTTGCCCCCGGCTCCCTGCGTAACGCGCGCCTGATCCGCAATGTCTCCTGGGTTTCACATGACAACGCAAACCATCCGATCCGTCCTTCGTGGCGCCGTGCATGAATGGCATGACGCGCCCTTCGCCTGCCGCAGCAAACCGCTTGCGTGCGCGCCCGCTCACGTCCCGGCTGTCTCCGCCGCAAACCAGCGTGTGCCCGGCGCGGCGGGCGCGTGCGCCTCGTCGGCCGCAGCGTAGGAGGACCGCCCGATGCAAGCCTGGGTCACCGATCTTCAGCAACTGCTCGCGCACGGCGACGCCGCCGTGCTCGTCACGGTCGCGCGCGCCGAGGGTTCGGTGCCGCGCGAGGCCGGCACGAAGATGATCGTCACGCGCGAGGCCGCGCGCCACACCATCGGCGGCGGGCATCTCGAATGGAAGGCCATCGAAATCGCGCGCCAGGTGCTGCGCGACGGCATGCGGATGTCGCACGCGCGGCGTCTGGAGCGCCTGGCGCTGGGCCCGAGCCTCGGCCAGTGTTGCGGCGGCGCGGTCGTGCTCGCGTTCGAGCGGCTCGATGTGGCCGATCTCGGCTGGCTCGCCACGCTGTCGCGCCGGCTTGCGGCAGGCGCATCGACCGTTCGTAGCGTATCATTCCGCTCCTCGCGCAATGGGGCCGCTTCAACCGCCACGATCGCCGCCGATCCGGATGCGAGCGCCGTCATGCTCTCGGAACCGGAGCCGGGCGTCGATTCGCCGGACTGCCTGCTCTGGGACACCGGTAGCAGCGGCGCAAGCAACGCGGAAACCACGCTGCTGCTCACCGAAACGATCGCGCCCAACGATTTTCCCGTCGTGCTGTTCGGCGCGGGCCAGGTGGGCGCGGCGCTCGTGCGCGTGCTCGGCACCTTGCCCTGCCGGGTGCGCTGGGTCGACGCCCGCGACGCCGCGTTTCCCTCGCCGGAAGCGTTCGCGGCGCTTGGCGCGGCCAATGTCGCGATCGACGCCAGCGATGCACCCGACGATGCCGTCGAGGCAGCGCCGCCCGGCGCCAGCTTCATCGTGATGACGCACGATCACGCGCACGACCTCGATCTCGCCGAACGCATCCTGCGCCGCGGCGACTTCGTGTTCTTCGGCATGATCGGCTCGCACAGCAAGCGCAAGCAGTTCGAGGAGCGCCTGGCCGCGCGCGGCATCGACCCGATGCAGATCGCGCGCATGAACTGCCCGCTCGGCGTGGACGGCATCGTCGACAAGTCGCCCGAAGTGATCGCGATATCGGCCGCCGCCCAGTTGCTGCAGACGATCGAGGCCGCCGCGCACGCCCATGCGCCGGCCGCCCTGCCTCATTTGCCCCATTGCGCGTGACGTCCCACGAACACTTGACCGACCCGATCATGACCATCACGACCCACGCTAATCCACTCGTCCAGAAAGCCTTCGGCGCGCCCAAGTCCGAGTTGCATATCCATATCGAAGGCTCGCTGGAGCCCGAGCTGATTTTCGCGCTCGCCCAGCGCAACAACGTCAAGCTCGCCTACGAGTCGATCGAAGCGCTGCGCGCGGCCTACGCGTTCACCGACCTGCAGTCCTTCCTCGACATCTACTATGCGGGCGCGAGCGTGCTGCTGCACGAGCAGGACTTCTACGACATGACGATGGCGTACTGCGAGCGCGCGCTCGCGGACAACGTCGTGCACGCCGAAATTTTCTTCGATCCGCAGACGCACACGGAGCGCGGCGTGTCGATCGACACCGTGGTCGCGGGCATCGACCGGGCGCTCGCCGACGCCGAAAAGCGCGGCCTCACGAGCAAGCTGATCCTGTGCTTTCTGCGCCATCTGAGCGAAGCCGATGCGCTCGCCACGTGGGACGCCGCGCTGCCGCTGTTCGAGCGCTACCCGCGCATGATCGGCGTGGGTCTCGATTCGTCCGAGCGCGGCCATCCGCCCTCGAAGTTCGAGCGCGTGTTCGAACAAGCGCGTGCCAAGGGCCTGAAGCTCGTCGCGCATGCAGGCGAGGAAGGCCCGCCCGCGTATATCTACGAAGCGCTCGATCTGCTCAAGGTCGATCGCGTCGATCACGGCGTACGCAGCATCGAGGACCCGGCGCTCGTCACGCGTCTGGCGGACTCGCGCGTCGCGCTGACCGTCTGCCCGCTCTCGAACACCAAGCTCTGCGTGTTCGACGACATGACCCAGCACACGCTCAAGCAGTTGCTCGACCACGGCGTCGCCGTGACCATCAATTCCGATGATCCGGCCTACTTCGGCGGCTACGTCAACGAGAACTACAGCGCGATCGTCGAAGCGCTCAAGCTCGACGACAAAGAGGTGTACACGCTCCTGCGCAATGGCTTCGAGGCGTCGTTCGTGACGCCAGTGGAGCGCGCCGCGCTGGTGGCGAAGCTCGACCAATACTGGACGCAGGACGGGAGCAGCGCTGTGGCCTGACCCGCGCAGAACGTTTCAGCCCGGGCAATACCCTCCTCCAGGGCCCCGCGCGCACGCGCCGGGCCGGGGGGCCGCTCGCGCCCATTTTTTGCGCGCCGCCTGTTCAGGAGCGGCGCGCGCAAGCATCCTGCGCCCGCATACCTGAATTTTTCGGAGACGATGTTCCCATGACTCAATCGGCTTTTCGCGCACAACTTCTGACGTTCACCGGCGACCCCGCGCAATCGCCCGATGCGGCGCAGTTCCATGAAGACGGCGTCGTGATCGTCGAGGACGGCCGCGTGGCGGCGTCCGGCGCCTGGTCGGCGCTCAAGGACCGCGTGAGCGAAGGCGCAAAGGTGCACGACCTGCGCGACAAGCTGATCGTGCCGGGCTTCATCGACACGCACATCCACTACCCGCAGACCGACATGATCGCGTCGCCCGCGCCGGGCCTGCTGCCGTGGCTGGAGACCTACACCTTCCCGACCGAGCGCGGCTTCGAGAACGAGGCCGTCGCGCAGGACACGGCGCAATTCTTCGTCGACGAACTGCTCAGGAGCGGCACGACCACCGCGCTCGTCTATTGCACGGTGCACAAGCAGTCGGCCGATGCGCTCTTCACGGCGAGCGAGGCAAAAAATCTGCGCATGGTCGCGGGCAAGGTGCTGATGGACCGTCACTGCCCCGAATTCCTGCGCGACACGCCGCAAACCGGCTACGACGACAGCGCGGAGCTGATCGGCCGCTGGCACAACAAGGGCCGCCAGATGTACGCGCTCACGCCGCGCTTCGCGCCGACCTCGACCGAGGCACAGCTCGAAGCCTGCGAGGCGCTCGCGAAGGCGCACGGCGACATCTTCATCCAGAGCCACGTCGCCGAAAATCCCGACGAGGTGAAGTGGGTCAAGGAATTGTTCCCGCGTCAGCGCAGCTATCTGGACGTCTACGATCGTTACGGACTCCTGCGCCGTCGCGCGGTGTACGGCCACTGCATCTGGCTCGACGATGAAGACCGCCAGCGCATGGCCGCCACCGGCGCGGTCGCGGCGCACTGTCCGACGTCGAACCTGTTCCTCGGCAGCGGGTTGTTCGACTTCGACAAGGCCAACGCGTCGCAGATGCCCGTGACGCTGGCGACCGACGTGGGCGGCGGCACGTCGTTCTCGATGCTGCAGACCATGAACGAGGCGCACAAGGTCGCGCGCATGGGCGGCCATCATCTGACCGCCACGCGCATGTTCTGGCTCGCGACGGCGGGCGCCGCCGAGGCGCTCGATCTCGCCGACACGGTCGGCACGCTCGCGCCGCAGACCGAAGCCGACTTCGTCGTGCTCGATCCGCAGGCCACGCCGCTGCTCGCGCGCCGCACCGCGCGCGCCGAATCGCTCGAAGAACTGCTGTTCGCGTTCGCGCTGCTGGGCGACGACCGCGCCGTGTTCGAGACCTATGCGGCAGGCGCGCGCGTGCACAGCCGGGAAACCGTGTAAGCCCGCTCATACGAGCGTCTCCCCCAAAGCAAAGCGCGCCGGACCTTCGGGTCCGGCGCGCTTTTTTTTGCTTTTTTTCCCTTATTGGCGACTTACTTCGCGGGTGCGGCAGCAGATGCCGCCGGAGGCATCGCGGCCGCCGGAGCAGCCGGCGCTTCGTTCGGCGCCCCGCCGTTCTTGTCGAGCGGCAGCTTGACCTGCGTGACGGTGCCGTTCTGCAACGGGAAGTTGGCGAGCGCGCTGCGCACCAGGTACGGCATCACCCGCACGAGCGAGGGATCGTCGCCCGAGGCGCGCGCGGAAACGTTATACAACTCCTTGCCCGACGCCTTGTCCGTGATGCGGATCGCCAGCACGTGCGAATAGACGGGATAGCTCTGGTTCACATAGGCCGGACCATACGGACCCCAAGGGCCCCACGGATTGAACGGCCCCCAGTACGGACCCGGCCAGGGGTTGTAGAACACGGGCTGGGCAACCGTCACCGTATCCATGCGGCTGCCGTAGGCGAGACCGACGAGATAGTGTGCCTGCGGCAGCGGCACCTGATGGAACGCCTGGGTCGCGAGACCATCGGCGACCAGATTCTCATAGGTCGATTGTTCGATGCTGTGCTGCTGGTCGGGGTTGCGCGTGAACGCAAAGGTGCGCGTGGCGTCGCTGCCGCCTTCCCACGCGGAGAACGCCGTCACCTGGCTCGTTACGTAGGTAGTGCAGCCGGACAGCGTCACGGCGAGCGCGGCCAGCATCAGCAGGGCGCGGCGGGTCCATCGATCGGGCATCATGGTCTTCTCTTGCAGTCTTGCCAGTGGTTGTGAAAGCGCAGTCGTGGGGCCGCTCCTTCCGGTACCTATCCGGTACGAATCTGCCACGGCGTTTATTCCGTCGGATGGGCGTCGCCCTGTGATTTTGCAGCGAATCTTTTGTGCTCCGAACGGCTTCGCAGGCACGCGTGATGCGGTGCGGGCGACGCGGCAGGTCCGATCATACTGACTCGCGCGACGACGCGAAAGTTCGGCTCACCGGCGCCCCCCTGGCTGACGCCGCCCCATCTCCCGCTGCCGCCCTCCGGACAAGCCGCCCGAGCCTTTGTACAATGGGACGGCCGGCCGCCTTCGGCACAGCACGAGCAGGCGGCCACCTGAATCGACTGACGCCCGATCCCACGAACCGACGACCCGACGTTTCCCCGCACGAGACCATGTCCGATACCGCCACGCCTACCGTGATCCGCCGCGAAGACTACGCGCCGCCCGCCTTCCTGATCGATACCGTCGATCTCGAATTCGATCTCGTGCCCGAGCGCACCATCGTCAAGAGCACGCTTGCCGTGCGCCGCAACCCCGATGCGAACCACGCAACCCATCTCGAACTGATGGGCGAGCAACTGGAGTTCATCTCCGCGACCATCGACGGCCAGCCCTGGGAACAGGTGCGCGCGCACGACCATGGCCTGACGGTCGAAAACGTGCCGGATACCTTCACGCTCACGCTCACGGGCGCATGCGACCCGGCGGCGAACACCACGCTCTCCGGCCTCTATGTGTCGAGCGGCAACTTCTTCACGCAATGCGAAGCCGAGGGCTTTCGCCGCATCACCTGGTTCCTCGACCGCCCGGACGTGATGTCCACCTACACGGTGACGCTGCGCGCGGACAAGATCTCGTACCCCGTGCTGCTCTCGAACGGCAACCTGATCGCCGAAGGCGACCTGCCCGATGGCCGTCACTATGCGAAGTGGGAAGACCCGTTCCGCAAGCCGAGCTATTTGTTCGCGCTGGTCGCGGGCAAGCTGGTCGCGCTGGAAGAGCGCATCCAGTCCGGTTCGGGCAAGGAAAAGCTGCTGCAGGTGTGGGTCGAGCCGCACGATCTGGACAAGACGCGCCACGCGATGGATTCGCTGATCCACTCGATCCGCTGGGACGAAGCGCGCTTTGGCCTCGAACTCGATCTGGACCGCTTCATGATCGTCGCCGTGAGCGACTTCAACATGGGCGCGATGGAAAACAAGGGGCTCAACATCTTCAACACGAAGTACGTGCTGGCGAACCCCGAAACGGCCACCGACGTCGACTTCGCCAACATCGAAGCCGTGGTCGGCCACGAGTACTTTCACAACTGGACCGGCAACCGCGTGACCTGCCGCGACTGGTTCCAGCTGAGCCTGAAGGAAGGGCTGACGGTATTCCGCGACCAGGAGTTCTCGGCGGCGATGT
Organism: Paraburkholderia eburnea; assembly: GCF_002917095.1. Lineage (GTDB taxonomy): Bacteria > Pseudomonadota > Gammaproteobacteria > Burkholderiales > Burkholderiaceae > Paraburkholderia > Paraburkholderia eburnea. Next base: position 4,591 of record NZ_PQGA01000020.1, on the reverse strand, counting down.
CGGGCGGCGACGAAAACGAAGCCGCGCGCGCGACCAAGCGTATCGAGGACGTGCGCGTGCTGCGCCAGATGCAGTTCGCCGAGGACGCGGGCCCGATGGCGCATCCGGTGCGCCCCGAGAGCTACGTCGAGATCAACAACTTCTACACGATGACCGTGTATGAGAAAGGCTCGGAAGTCGTGCGGATGTATCAGACGCTGTTTGGCCGCGACGGCTTCCGCAAGGGCATGGACCTGTACTTCCAGCGCCACGACGGCCAGGCCGTGACCTGCGACGATTTCCGCCGCGCGATGGCCGACGCCAATGGCCGCGACCTCGCGCAATTCGAGCGCTGGTACAGCCAGGCGGGCACGCCGCGCGTGAGCGTGACTACACACTACGACGCCGCCGCGAAGCGCTATAGCGTGACGCTTTCGCAAGGCTATGCGAACAGCTCGCCTGCCGCGCGCGAAACGCAAAAGGGGCCGCTGCTGATTCCGTTCGCGATCGGTTTGATCGGCCCGGACGGTCAGGATCTGCCGCTCAAGCTCGAAGGCGAAAGCGCCTTCGGCGCGACGACGCGCGTGCTCGAAGTCACCGAAACGCAGCAGACCTTCACCTTCGTCGATGTCGCGGCGAAGCCCCTGCCCTCGCTGCTGCGCAACTTCTCGGCGCCGGTGATCGTCGAGTACGACTACGGCAACGATGAACTCGCCTTCCTGCTCGCGCACGACAGCGATCCGTTCAACCGCTGGGAAGCCGGTCAGCGTCTGGCCACGCGCGAACTGCTCGCGCTGGCCGCGCGCGCCTCGGCGGGTCAGCCGCTCGAAGCCAACGACGCGCTCGTGCAGGCCTTCAGCCGCGTGCTGACCGACCCGTCGCTGTCGCCGTCGTTCCGCGAACTCGCGTTGATGCTGCCGTCGGAAACCTATCTCGCCGAACAGATGGCCGAATCGGACCCGGCCGCCGTGCACGCCGCGCGCCAGTTCGTGCGCAAGCGCCTGGCCACGGCGCTCAAGGCCGAATGGCTCGCGGCCTATCAGGCCAATCTGACGCCCGGAGTCTATGAGCCGACGCCGGAAGCGGCGGGCCATCGCGGCCTGAAGAATCTCGCGCTTTCGTACCTCAGCGAACTCGACGACCCCGCCGACGCCGTGCGCCTCGCCACGGCCCAGTACGATGCCGCCAACAACATGACCGACCGCGCGGCGGCGCTGTCGGCGCTGATGAACGCTTCGGCGGCCACGGGCGCCGGTTACGCGAAAAAGGCGCTCGAAGACTTCTATGCGCGTTTCGAGCAAGAACCGCTCGTCATCGACAAGTGGTTCTCGCTGCAGGCGACCCAGCGCGGCACCAGCCAGCGCCCGGTGATCGAGACCGTGCGCGCGCTGATGCGCCATCCGGCCTTCAATCTGAAGAATCCGAACCGCGCGCGCTCGCTGATCTTCAGCTTCTGCGCGGCCAACCCGGCGCAATTCCACGCCGCCGACGGCTCGGGCTACGCGTTCTGGGCGGAACAGGTGATCGCGCTCGACGCCATCAATCCGCAGGTTGCCGCGCGACTGGCCCGCAATCTCGAATTGTGGCGCCGCTTCACGCCGACGCTGCGCGACGCCATGCGCGCCGCGCTCGAACAGGTCGCCGCGCGCGTGAAGTCGCGCGACGTGCGCGAGATCGTGGAAAAAGCCCTGGCCTGACGCTTTAGATACGTCACGACAAGCCGGCCTTGCGAACGTCGCAGGGCCGGCTTTTTTTCGCGCTATTTTTCGCGTTTTTTTCGCGCTTTTTACGATTACTTTTGTCCGCCACGATCCCTGCCCGGCGCGCCAGGCCGTGCGCCTACGGCATTTTTACGGCGTTGCGCACCGGGCAGTCACAGCCCAGCGGGTAGAATTGCGCTATTCCCCAAGCTCCCCGGAGTACTGCAATGGCTTTGCAACGTCGTACCACTCTCACGAAATACCTGATCGAGCAGCAGCGCGAACACAAGAACCTGCCCGCCGATCTGCGTCTGTTGATCGAAGTCGTCGCGCGCGCCTGCAAGGCGATCAGCTTCAACGTCAGCAAGGGCGCGCTCGGCGATGCGCTCGGCACTGCAGGCAGCGAGAACGTTCAGGGCGAAGTGCAGAAGAACCTCGACATCCTGTCGAACGAAATCCTGCTCGACGCCAACGAATGGGGCGGCAACCTCGCGGCCATGGCCTCCGAGGAAATGGAAACCTTCTTCCCGATCCCGGCCAACTACCCGAAGGGCGAATACCTGCTCGTGTTCGACCCGCTCGACGGCTCGTCGAACATCGACGTGAACGTGTCGATCGGCACGATCTTTTCGGTGCTGCGCTGCCCGGACGGCAAGCAGGCCACCGAGGAATCGTTCCTGCAGCCCGGCACGCAGCAAGTCGCGGCAGGCTACGCCGTGTACGGCCCGCAGACCGTGCTCGTGCTGACGACCGGCAACGGCGTGAACTGCTTCACGCTCGATCGCGAACTCGGTTCGTGGGTGCTCACGCAGAGCAACATGCGCATCCCGGAAGACACGCGCGAATACGCGATCAATGCCTCGAACGCCCGTCACTGGTACGAGCCGGTCCAGAAGTACGTCGGCGAGCTGAACGACGGCAAGGATGGCCCGCGCGGCGAGAACTTCAACATGCGCTGGATCGCCTCGATGGTCGCGGACGTGCACCGTATCCTGAATCGCGGCGGCATCTTCATGTATCCGGCCGACAAGCGCGATCCGTCGAAGCCGGGCAAGCTGCGCCTGATGTACGAGGCCAATCCGATGTCGTTCATTGTCGAGCAGGCGGGCGGCGTGGCGACCAACGGCGAAGATCGCATTCTCGACATCCAGCCGACGAGCCTGCATGAGCGCGTCGCGGTGTTCCTCGGCTCGAAGAACGAGGTCGAGCGCGTCACGCGTTATCACCACGAAGCAAAAAAATAAAAAAGATGAAGAAAGGGCTTGCATTCTTCGAGCCACTTTTCTATAATCTTTCTTCTGTGATGTGACGCCGGAATAGCTCAGACGGTAGAGCAGCGCATTCGTAATGCGAAGGTCGGGGGTTCGATTCCTCTTTCCGGCACCACCAAGTTTCAACAAAAAGCCCAGTCAAAGACTGGGCTTTTTGCTTTGTGCGGCCATGTAAGCGCTGTACAGCGCCAATTCGGGAACACTGCCCCACTCCCCGGTTGAAGCTACGCATCGTGGTTTCCCCACGCGTGACTCTTCGCGCTCCGTTGCGCACATGGCTATCGCTTCGCATGTCACCTCGGCAAGCATACGATCACGAACAGGGTTGAAGCTACCTATCACCGCGCGGGCCTTCTGGAGCAGCGCCGCCCGATGATGGAAAAATGGGTGGGTTATGTTTGCTCACAGGTTTGTTCACAGCGGTAACAGCGGCACGTTCGATTTGCCCAATACAAAAAACCGACTATCCATAGGTCGGCTGAGTGTAGGGTCGGGAAGGTCAGCGCGTCAGTGTGCCGGCGGTGTTTCTTGATGCTGCGTCACTGTGACGTATTGCTTAAGTTCTGGCTGATTGATGGCAAGTAGCAAAAGGGCTGCACCACCTAGTTGCCTGGCGAATTCATCATCGAGTGTGAACGAACGATCCTCAAGAGACCACGGCATAACAAGCGCCCGCTCTTTCAATGCCGCCACCATGTCTCTGTCCACTGTGCATGTCTCAATCTGCTGCCCCTCTTCGTCGTAGGTAATCAGCACACATCTCGGTCCTCTTTTGCTCATCCCAATCCCCTTAAGCAGCTTGCATAGCGGTTCATTGCACGCTCCTTGCATATGCCCCAAGAAGACCGATTCATCGCAGCGTAAGCGCTACACTCGGCCATGTCTGCTTCATATTGCATTTCGCATTCCGCTTCCTCTGCTGGAGTAAGGAATACCCCTGCATCTTGTTCAACGTCACCGACCGCGGCTTCTGGATCATCGCCAAGTCGGAACGGTTGCGCATCACCAAGCGGGGCTGAACCGCCGCCGCTATCATCAAGCAAATCGGCTTCGCCCGTGTCGGCGCAGCCCGAATCATTGTCACCGCCACCGATCAAAGCACCCGCCGCCGACTCAACGAAGCCGGGCAAACCAAAACCGTCGTCAGCCGTGGCAGGGAGACCCAAGGCAGGCCGGGGGGCGAGCGTCGCATTCACGACACTGCCCCCTGAGTCCAGTGCGGGAAGCTCACCATTGGCCCGCCGCAGCGCGTCAAATTCCCAGGCATTCAAGACCTTGGGCGCGTATCCGTAACCGCCGCTGCCAACCGGGGCAGCCCAGCGCTGCGGCGCGGCGTTCGGCTGGGCTACGCGCGGCAGGCCCCGATATTCGCGGTTCACAACCGGCACGAGCCGACCGGATGCCACCGCGTCTCTGAGTATTTTCTTGACCACCGCGTTGTCGCTCGGCAGGTTCCAGTGCGCCAGGTTCAAACTGTCGCGGACAAACACCTGAACATCGCGCAGCGCCTTTTCGCCGGTAATCGTGCGTAAGTCCCAGTTCGGGCGGAAATGTCGGACAAACGCCGCCGTATCGTCCGCGAGTTGCCTGAGCCGGTCCTTTTCCCACAGCTCGCCCTTGTCCACTTCGCTCAAGGGCCGC
>NZ_PQGA01000019.1 GCF_002917095.1 Paraburkholderia eburnea | reverse complement strand
ACCCCTTCCCATCCCGAACAGGACCGTGAAACAACTCCACGCCGATGATAGTGCGGATTGCCCGTGTGAAAGTAGGTAATCGTCAGGCTCCTTATTGCGAAACCCCGGCCCTAAAAAGCCGGGGTTTTTGCTTTTCGCTCTCCCTATAAGTGAGAGCGTTGTGGTTCGACGCCGAATAAAGTGCTTGACACGGTTCGGATGTTACACCATAATCATCAGTTCTCTACGGAGGGGTGCCCGAGTGGCTAAAGGGGGCAGACTGTAAATCTGTTGGCTTACGCCTACGTTGGTTCGAATCCAACCTCCTCCACCAGAATTCAGCTGAAGTTAAGTGTCGGGAATCGGCGGTAGTCGGAAAAACTTCGCGGGTGTAGCTCAATGGTAGAGCAGAAGCCTTCCAAGCTTACGACGAGGGTTCGATTCCCTTCACCCGCTCCAGCTACAAGACGCAGTTGCAGCAAGCAAGTGCAGAAGTAAATGCCCATGTGGCTCAGTGGTAGAGCACTCCCTTGGTAAGGGAGAGGTCGGCAGTTCGATCCTGCCCATGGGCACCAGCCGGTTTTAGCGGGCCTCCAGAGGCCTCGCATCAGGCAGGCGGTGCAGCTAGTGATTGTTTGCGCGCCCCGCGCAACGTACGGAAAAATCCTCTTAGGAGTCGAAAATGGCCAAGGGTAAGTTTGAGCGGACCAAGCCGCACGTGAACGTGGGCACGATCGGTCACGTTGACCACGGCAAGACCACGCTGACGGCAGCGATCACGACGGTTCTGACCAAGAAGTTCGGCGGCGAAGCGAAGGCATACGACCAGATCGATGCAGCGCCGGAAGAAAAGGCACGCGGTATTACCATCAACACCGCACACGTCGAGTACGAAACGGCTAACCGCCACTACGCACACGTCGACTGCCCGGGCCACGCTGACTATGTGAAGAACATGATCACGGGCGCGGCACAGATGGACGGCGCGATCCTGGTTTGCTCGGCTGCTGACGGCCCGATGCCGCAAACGCGTGAGCACATCCTGCTGGCACGTCAGGTTGGCGTTCCGTACATCATCGTCTTCCTGAACAAGTGCGACATGGTCGACGACGCCGAGCTGCTCGAGCTGGTCGAAATGGAAGTGCGCGAACTTCTGTCGAAGTACGACTTCCCGGGCGACGACACGCCGATCGTGAAGGGTTCGGCTAAGCTGGCGCTGGAAGGCGACACGGGCGAGCTGGGCGAAGTGGCGATCATGAACCTGGCCGACGCACTCGACACGTACATCCCGACGCCGGAGCGTGCAGTTGACGGCGCCTTCCTGATGCCGGTTGAAGACGTGTTCTCGATCTCGGGTCGCGGCACGGTGGTGACGGGTCGCGTTGAGCGCGGCATCGTCAAGGTCGGCGAGGAAATCGAAATCGTCGGTATCAAGCCGACGGTGAAGACGACCTGCACGGGCGTGGAAATGTTCCGCAAGCTGCTCGACCAGGGTCAGGCAGGCGACAACGTCGGTATCCTGCTGCGCGGCACGAAGCGTGAAGACGTGGAGCGCGGCCAGGTTCTGGCCAAGCCGGGTTCGATCACGCCGCACACGCACTTCACGGCTGAAGTGTACGTGCTGAGCAAGGACGAAGGCGGCCGTCACACGCCGTTCTTCAACAACTACCGTCCGCAGTTCTACTTCCGTACGACGGACGTGACGGGCTCGATCGAGCTGCCGAAGGACAAGGAAATGGTCATGCCGGGCGACAACGTGTCGATCACGGTGAAGCTGATCGCTCCGATCGCGATGGAAGAAGGTCTGCGCTTCGCCATCCGCGAAGGTGGCCGTACCGTCGGCGCCGGCGTCGTCGCGAAGATCATCGAGTAAGTTTTTGCCAGTCTCGTTGATCGACTAAGTGGTTTCGGGGTGGTGTAACCACCACCCCAAAATGGTTTAGGGGTATAGCTCAACTGGCAGAGCGTCGGTCTCCAAAACCGAAGGTTGGGGGTTCGATTCCCTCTGCCCCTGCCAACTTCCCGCGCCTTCGGCGCGTTGTTCTTTAAGGTGTTATGGCGAATCCTTCCGTCGAAACTGTTAATACTTCCAGCGACAAGCTGATGCTTGTGGTGGGCGTATTGTTGGTTGTGGCCGGGTTCGTAGGGTTCTACTGGCTCGGTAGCCAGGAATGGTATGTCCGCGGGGCGGCGCTTGTAGTTGGCGTCGTCGCGGGGGTGGTAGTCGGTCTTCTTTCGGCGCCCGGCAAGAGCTTCATCGCGTTTGCCAAAGACTCGTACAAAGAAGTTCGCAAGGTCGTCTGGCCGACTCGCAAAGAGGCTACGCAAACGACGCTGGTGGTCTTCGGTTTTGTGCTGGTAATGGCCATCATTCTCTGGGTTTGTGACAAATCCATCGAATGGGTGATTTTCTCGGCGATTCTGGGTTGGAAATGATATGAGCGATACACCGGCATCCCCGAGCGGAAAACGTTGGTATGTGGTGCACGCCTACTCCGGGATGGAGAAGAGCGTGCAACGTGCGCTTCAGGAGCGCATCGATCGTGCCGGCATGCAGGACAAGTTTGGCCAGATCCTCGTTCCGACTGAAGAAGTGGTCGAGGTGAAGGGTGGTCACAAATCGGTGACCGAACGTCGTTTCTTCCCGGGCTACGTCCTGGTCGAGATGGAAATGACGGACGAAACGTGGCACCTCGTGAAGAACACGGCAAAGGTGACCGGTTTCGTCGGCGGGGCACGTAATCGCCCGAGTCCGATTTCGCCGCGCGAAGTCGAAAAGATCATGTCGCAGATGCAGGAAGGCGTTGAGAAGCCGCGCCCCAAGACCCTGTTCGAAGTCGGCGAGATGGTCCGCGTGAAGGAAGGTCCGTTCACGGACTTCAACGGCAGCGTCGAAGAAGTCAACTACGAAAAATCGCGCGTCCGGGTCTCTGTCACCATTTTTGGTCGCGCCACACCAGTCGAACTCGAATTCGGCCAGGTCGAAAAGCTGTAAATCGAATACTACGGATCGCATCTTCGGGTGCGGTCCGTTTTTCCGCGCTTACGGTCCGCGTTATGGCCGTAGAGGAGCGTCAGTAGCTCAATCGGCTGTAAAAATGTTGGTACAGCGAAGATTGTGCGAGCACGCGCTACCACTCACCTGAACGCTCACGCGTTCCAATGAGGTTTTCAACATGGCAAAGAAAATCATTGGCTTTATCAAGCTGCAGATTCCTGCAGGTAAAGCCAACCCGTCGCCGCCGGTCGGTCCGGCACTGGGCCAGCGCGGCCTGAACATCATGGAGTTCTGCAAGGCGTTCAACGCGCAGACTCAAGCGCTGGAACCGGGTCTGCCGATTCCGGTCGTCATCACGGCATTCGCGGACAAGAGCTTCACGTTCGTCCTGAAGACGCCGCCGGCTACGGTCCTGATCAAGAAGGCCGCCAAGGTCGACAAGGGCTCGGCCAAGCCGCACACGGACAAGGTTGCCACGATCACGCGCGCGCAAGCCGAAGAAATCGCCAAGACCAAGATGCCGGACCTCACGGCAGCCGATATGGATGCAGCGGTCCGCACGATCGCTGGTAGCGCCCGCTCGATGGGCATCGTCGTGGAGGGCGTGTAAATGGCTAAGGTTTCGAAGCGTCAAAAGGCACTGGCTGCCAAGATTGACCGTCAGAAGCAATACCCGATCGCTGACGCTCTGTCGCTCGTGAAGGAATGCGCTACGGCGAAGTTCAACGAGTCGATCGACGTCGCAGTCCAGCTCGGCATCGATGCGAAGAAGTCGGACCAGGTCGTTCGTGGTTCGGTCGTTCTGCCGGCAGGTACGGGCAAGTCGGTTCGCGTCGCTGTGTTCGCACAGGGCGAGAAGGCTGAACAAGCTAAGGCAGCTGGCGCGGAAATCGTCGGCATGGAAGACCTGGCTGAACAGATCAAGGGCGGCAACCTGAACTTCGACATCGTGATCGCTTCGCCGGACACGATGCGCGTCGTCGGTACGCTCGGTCAGATCCTCGGCCCGCGCGGCCTGATGCCGAACCCGAAGGTCGGCACCGTGACGCCGGACGTGGCGACCGCGGTCAAGAACGCGAAGGCTGGTCAGGTGCAATTCCGTGTCGACAAGGCTGGTATCATCCACGCGACCATCGGCCGTGCATCGTTCGAGGCTACCGCTCTGCGCAGCAACCTGGACGCGCTCCTCGAAGCGCTGACCAAGGCCAAGCCGGCAACGAGCAAGGGCGTGTACCTGCGCAAGATCGCTGTTTCGAGCACGATGGGCGTTGGCGTTCGCGTCGACCAGTCGTCGCTGGCAGCCTGATTGCTGCAATAAGCGTCGCAACAGTTTTGCCGCGTTGAGGTCTGAAACGAAGTTGGGTCGGATCACAGCGCGGATTTAAAGGGCTTTGGGCGGTTGCGCGGTGGCAAGTACCGCATCGCGCAACCGGTTGTCAAAGACCGTTGGCGGAAGTGCAGCAGTCAGGTGCTTCCTTAATGCAAAGCCAACGCAGATGGCGAACCCGAAAAGGTTTTGAAGTGTTGATGTGAGCAAAGCGGGCGGAAACGCCTGACGATGCAAACTGATTTACTCCGGACTGGTCGGTCGCCGTTGTTGAACGCGGCATCTGGCGCGATAGCGTTGGGTGTCGAATCTGGAGGTTAACCGTGCCACTGAACAAAGAAGGTAAGCAGGCCGTCGTGGCTGAAGTCTCCGCGCAAGTCGCGAAGGCTCAGACCATGGTGCTGGCCGAGTATCGTGGAATCGCGGTTGGCGATCTGACCAAGCTGCGCGCGAAAGCGCGTGAGCAGCAGGTGTACCTGCGCGTGTTGAAGAACACGCTGGCGCGTCGCGCTGTCGAAGGTACCCCGTTTGCTCCGCTGGCAGAGCAGATGACTGGCCCCCTGATCTACGGCATCTCGGAAGATGCCATTGCTGCTGCGAAGGTCGTCAACGACTTCGCAAAGAGCAATGACAAGTTGGTCATCAAGGCTGGTTCCTACGAAGGCAAGGTGATGGACGTGGCAGGCGTGCAAGCGCTGGCCAACATCCCGAGCCGCGAAGAACTGCTCTCGAAGCTGCTGTTCGTTATGCAAGCTCCTGTTTCCGGCTTCGCGCGTGCTCTCGCCGCGCTGGCGGAGAAGAAGCAAGCAGAAGCTGCCTGATTTCAGGCAGACGAACAAGCAAGAGCGAGCGAAGATCGCTAGCTGTTTCCGAATTCAAATCTGGAGTAATTTCAAATGGCAATCGCAAAAGAAGACATCCTCGAAGCCGTTGGCTCGATGTCGGTTCTCGAACTGAACGAACTGGTCAAGGCATTCGAAGAGAAGTTTGGCGTGTCGGCAGCTGCTGTGGCAGTCGCTGGCCCGGCAGGCGCAGCAGCTGCTGCTGTTGAAGAGCAGACCGAATTCACGGTCAACCTGCTCGAAGCAGGCGCGAACAAGGTTTCGGTCATTAAGGCCGTTCGTGAACTGACGGGTCTCGGCCTGAAGGAAGCGAAGGACCTGGTCGACGGCGCACCGAAGCCCGTGAAGGAAGCGGTGCCCAAGGCTGCTGCTGAAGAAGCGAAGAAGAAGCTGGAAGAAGCCGGCGCGAAGGCTGAAATCAAGTAAGTTTCAGCGCGTTGTGCGAAGGCTGGCGGTTTTTACACCGCCGGCCTTTTTGTGCTTTGTGGGTTCTGCGTTTTTTGTGTTCGATTTTTCGGCAATTTTGCCGACGTCGGAGGCGGGATGCGGGACCCAGAAGCCAAAGAAAAACGTCTTACGCCGGGTGTATGTACGAAGCTCACCCACGCGCACGACGCTTCTCTTTGTCTTCTGAAGCGACTGCAGAAGGCAAGTTTGGTCGGGCAGCGGGCAAGTTATGACAAGCCGGTATCCGCTGCCGTCAGCCAGCGGTTGGTAGAGGCCAACCACCAAGCTTCCAGGGCTCGCGCAGCCATCGGGTCTCAGTCGGTGAACACTCGGGTCGTCCTACCCGCCGTGATTCGGAGATCGTATGCAATATTCCTTCACCGAGAAGAAGCGTATTCGCAAGAGTTTCGCGAAACGCCCCATCGTTCACCAAGTTCCTTTCCTGCTGGCAACCCAGCTTGAATCATTCAGCACCTTCCTGCAAACGGAAGTGGCTTCGGCGCAGCGCAAACCGGAAGGTCTGCAGGCTGCGTTCACGTCTGTTTTTCCTATTGTTTCCCATAACGGCTTTGCTCGTCTAGAGTTCGTCAGCTACATGCTGTCGTCGCCGGCATTCAACATCAAGGAATGCCAGCAACGCGGTTTGACGTACTGCTCGGCGCTGCGTGCCAAAGTCCGTCTCGTCCTGCTCGACAAGGAATCGCCGAGTAAGCCGGTCGTGAAGGAAGTGAAGGAACAGGAAGTGTACATGGGCGAAATTCCGCTCATGACGCCTACTGGCTCGTTCGTCATCAACGGCACGGAACGTGTCATCGTCTCGCAGCTGCACCGCTCGCCTGGCGTGTTCTTCGAACACGACAAGGGCAAGACGCACAGCTCGGGCAAGCTCCTGTTCTCGGCTCGTATCATTCCTTACCGCGGTTCGTGGCTCGATTTCGAGTTCGACCCGAAGGACGTGCTGTACTTCCGCGTCGACCGTCGCCGCAAGATGCCGGTCACGATCCTGCTGAAGGCCATTGGCCTCACGCCGGAACAGATCCTCGCGAACTTCTTCGTGTTCGATAACTTCACGCTGATGCCGGAAGGCGCGCAGATGGAGTTCGTGCCGGAGCGTCTGCGTGGCGAAGTCGCGCGTTTCGACATCACCGATCGTGACGGCAAGGTCATTGTCCAGAAGGACAAGCGGATCAACGCCAAGCACATTCGCGACCTCGAAACCGCGAAGACCACCTTCATTTCGGTGCCCGAAGATTATCTGCTCGGCCGCGTTCTCGCGAAGAACGTCGTCGACGGCGACACGGGCGAAGTCATCGCCAACGCGAACGACGAAATCACCGAAGGCGTGCTCGACAAGCTGCGCGAAGCGAAGATCAAGGACATCCAGACGCTCTACACGAACGATCTGGATCAAGGTCCGTACATCTCGTCGACGCTGCGTATCGATGAAACCGCCGACAAGATGGCCGCGCGCATCGCGATCTACCGCATGATGCGTCCGGGCGAGCCGCCGACCGAAGAAGCGGTCGAGGCCCTGTTCAACCGTCTGTTTTACAGCGAAGAAGCGTACGACCTCTCGAAGGTGGGTCGTATGAAGTTCAATCGCCGCGTCGGCCGTGACGAAATCGTCGGCCCGATGACGCTGCAGGACGACGACATCCTCGCGACCATCAAGATCCTCGTCGAGCTGCGTAACGGCAAGGGCGAAGTGGACGACATCGACCACTTGGGCAATCGTCGTGTGCGTTGCGTGGGCGAACTCGCGGAAAATCAATTCCGCGCGGGTCTCGTGCGTGTCGAACGTGCAGTCAAGGAACGCCTCGGCCAGGCCGAAAGCGAAAACCTGATGCCGCACGACCTGATCAACTCGAAGCCGATTTCGTCGGCGATTCGCGAGTTCTTCGGTTCGTCGCAGTTGTCGCAGTTCATGGACCAGACCAACCCGCTGTCGGAAATTACCCACAAGCGCCGTGTATCGGCACTTGGCCCGGGTGGTCTGACGCGTGAGCGCGCTGGCTTTGAAGTCCGTGACGTGCACCCGACCCACTACGGCCGCGTGTGCCCGATTGAGACGCCGGAAGGTCCGAACATTGGTCTGATCAACTCGCTCGCTCTGTACGCGCACCTGAACGAATACGGCTTCCTCGAAACGCCGTATCGCAAGGTCGTGGACAGCAAGGTGACCGACCAGATCGACTACCTGTCGGCGATCGAAGAAGGCCGTTACGTGATCGCTCAGGCGAACGCGGCAGTGGCCGAAGACGGCACGCTGACCGACGAACTCGTGTCGTCGCGTGAAGCGGGCGAAACGCTGATGGTCACGCCGGACCGCATCCAGTACATGGACGTGGCGCCGTCGCAGATCGTTTCGGTGGCAGCCTCGCTGATTCCGTTCCTCGAGCACGATGACGCGAACCGCGCACTGATGGGTTCGAACATGCAGCGTCAGGCCGTGCCTTGCCTGCGTCCGGAAAAGCCGGTCGTCGGTACGGGTATCGAGCGCACGGTTGCGGTCGACTCGGGTACGACGGTTCAGGCGCTGCGTGGCGGCGTGGTCGACTACGTCGACGCCGGCCGTATCGTGATTCGCGTGAACGATGATGAAGCTGTCGCCGGTGAAGTCGGCGTGGACATCTACAACCTCATCAAGTACACGCGTTCGAACCAGAACACGAACATCAACCAGCGTCCGATCGTGAAGATGGGCGACAAGGTTGCGCGCGGCGACGTGCTGGCTGACGGCGCATCGACGGATCTGGGCGAGCTTGCGCTCGGCCAGAACATGCTGATCGCGTTCATGCCGTGGAACGGCTACAACTTCGAAGACTCGATCCTGATCTCGGAGAAGGTGGTGGCCGACGACCGTTACACGTCGATCCACATCGAAGAACTGAATGTCGTGGCTCGCGACACGAAGCTCGGACCGGAAGAAATCACGCGCGACATTTCGAACCTCGCGGAAGTGCAGCTTGGCCGTCTCGACGAGTCGGGCATCGTGTACATCGGCGCGGAAGTCGAAGCGGGCGACGTGCTGGTGGGCAAGGTCACGCCGAAGGGCGAAACCCAGCTCACGCCGGAAGAAAAGCTGCTGCGCGCGATTTTCGGCGAGAAGGCTTCGGACGTGAAGGATACGTCGCTGCGCGTGCCCTCGGGCATGAGCGGCACGGTCATCGACGTGCAGGTGTTCACGCGTGAAGGCATCCAGCGCGACAAGCGTGCGCAACAGATCATCGACGATGAACTGAAGCGCTATCGCCTCGACCTGAACGACCAGCTGCGCATCGTGGAAGGCGACGCGTTCCAGCGTCTCGCACGTATGCTCGACGGCAAGGTCGCGAACGGCGGTCCGAAGAAGCTCGCGAAGGGTACCAAGATCGACCAGGCTTACCTGAGCGACCTCGACCACTACCACTGGTTCGACATCCGCCTCGCGGACGAAGAAGCAGCGGCGCAGCTCGAAGCCATCAAGAACTCGATCGAAGAAAAGCGTCACCAGTTCGATCTGGCGTTCGAAGAGAAGCGCAAGAAGCTCACGCAAGGCGACGAACTGCCGCCGGGCGTGCTGAAGATGGTCAAGGTGTACCTGGCCGTGAAGCGCCGCCTGCAGCCTGGCGACAAGATGGCAGGCCGTCACGGTAACAAGGGTGTCGTGTCGAAGATCGTTCCGATCGAAGACATGCCGTACATGGCCGATGGCCGTCCGGCAGACGTCGTGCTGAACCCGCTGGGCGTGCCGTCACGGATGAACGTGGGTCAGGTTCTCGAAGTGCACCTGGGCTGGGCCGCGAAGGGTCTGGGCTGGCGTATTGGCGAGATGCTTGCGCGTCAGACGAAGATTGCAGAACTGCGTGAGTTCCTCACGAAGATCTACAACGAGTCGGGCCACAAGGAAGACCTCGACAGCTTCAGCGACGAAGACATCTTCGAACTCGCGCGCAACCTGCGTGAAGGCGTGCCGTTCGCGACGCCGGTGTTCGACGGTGCGACCGAAGAGGAAATGGGCAAGATGCTCGATCTGGCGTTCCCGGACGACATCGCTCACAACCTCGGCATGACGCCGTCGAAGAACCAGGTTCGTCTGTACGACGGCCGCACGGGCGAGATGTTCGAGCGCACGGTGACCGTGGGCTACATGCACTACCTGAAGCTGCACCACCTGGTCGACGACAAGATGCACGCGCGTTCGACGGGTCCGTACTCGCTCGTCACGCAGCAGCCGCTGGGTGGTAAGGCGCAGTTCGGTGGCCAGCGCTTCGGTGAAATGGAAGTGTGGGCGCTCGAAGCGTATGGCGCTTCGTACGTGCTGCAGGAAATGTTGACGGTGAAGTCCGATGACGTGACGGGCCGGACGAAGGTGTATGAGAACCTCGTCAAGGGCGACCACGTGATCGATGCGGGCATGCCGGAATCCTTCAACGTGCTGGTGAAGGAAATCCGCTCGCTCGGTATCGACATCGACCTCGACCGCAACTAATCGGACTACGGAGAGAAGGCAATGAAAGCTCTGCTCGATCTATTCAAGCAAGTCCAACAAGAAGAAGTTTTTGACGCGATCAAGATCGGTCTGGCCTCGCCGGACAAGATCCGCTCGTGGTCGTTCGGCGAAGTGAAGAAGCCGGAGACCATCAACTACCGTACCTTCAAGCCGGAACGCGATGGTCTGTTCTGCGCGAAGATCTTCGGGCCGATCAAGGACTACGAGTGCCTGTGCGGCAAGTACAAGCGCCTGAAGCACCGTGGCGTGATCTGCGAGAAGTGCGGCGTTGAAGTCACGCTGGCGAAGGTGCGCCGCGAACGCATGGGCCACATCGAACTGGCCTCGCCGGTCGCGCACATCTGGTTCCTGAAGTCGCTGCCGTCGCGTCTGGGCATGGTGCTCGACATGACGCTGCGCGACATCGAACGCGTGCTGTATTTCGAGGCATACGTGGTGATCGAACCGGGCATGACGCCGCTGAAGGCGCGTCAGATCATGACCGAAGAGGATTACTACAATAAGGTCGAAGAGTACGGCGACGAATTCCGCGCTGAAATGGGCGCGGAAGGCGTGCGCGAGCTGCTGCGCGCGATCAACATCGACGAACAGGTCGAAACGCTGCGCACCGAGCTGAAGAACACCGGCTCGGAAGCGAAGATCAAGAAGTACGCGAAGCGCCTGAAGGTGCTTGAGGCCTTCCAGCGTTCGGGCATCAAGCCCGAATGGATGGTGCTCGAAGTGCTGCCGGTGCTGCCGCCCGAACTGCGTCCGCTGGTGCCGCTGGACGGTGGCCGCTTCGCGACTTCGGACCTGAACGATCTGTATCGCCGCGTCATCAACCGTAACAACCGTCTGAAGCGTCTGCTCGAGCTGAAGGCGCCGGAGATCATCGTCCGCAACGAAAAGCGGATGCTCCAGGAAGCGGTTGACTCGCTGCTCGACAACGGTCGTCGCGGCAAGGCGATGACGGGCGCGAACAAGCGTCCGCTGAAGTCGCTCGCCGACATGATCAAGGGTAAGGGCGGCCGCTTCCGTCAGAACCTGCTGGGTAAGCGCGTGGACTACTCGGGCCGTTCGGTCATCGTGGTGGGTCCGACGCTCAAGCTTCACCAGTGCGGTCTGCCGAAGCTGATGGCGCTCGAACTGTTCAAGCCGTTCATCTTCAACAAGCTGGAAACGATGGGCGTCGCGACGACCATCAAGGCTGCGAAGAAGGAAGTCGAGAACCAGACGGCGGTGGTGTGGGACATCCTGGAAGAGGTGATCCGCGAACATCCGGTCATGCTCAACCGTGCGCCGACGCTTCACCGTCTTGGCATTCAGGCTTTCGAGCCGGTGCTGATCGAAGGTAAGGCTATCCAGCTGCACCCGCTCGTTTGCGCGGCGTTCAACGCCGACTTCGACGGTGACCAGATGGCTGTTCACGTTCCGCTGTCGCTCGAAGCGCAGATGGAAGCGCGCACGCTCATGCTCGCGTCGAACAACGTCCTGTTCCCGGCCAACGGCGATCCGTCGATCGTGCCGTCGCAGGATATCGTGCTGGGCCTGTACTACGCCACGCGTGAAGCGATCAACGGCAAGGGCGAAGGCATGACGTTCACGGGCGTGTCGGAAGCGATCCGCGCGTACGAGAACAAGGAAGTCGAGCTGGCCTCGCGCGTGAACGTGCGTATTACCGAAATGGTCCACAACGAGGACAAGTCGGAAGGCGCACCGGCATTCGTGCCGAAGATCACGCTGTACGCGACCACGATCGGCCGTTCGATCCTGTCGGAAATCCTGCCGCCGGGTCTGCCGTTCTCGGTGCTGAACAAGCCGCTGAAGAAGAAGGAAATTTCGCGTCTGATCAACACGGCATTCCGCAAGTGCGGTCTGCGCGAAACGGTGATCTTTGCTGACCAGCTGATGCAGTCGGGTTTCCGCCTGGCCACGCGCGCCGGTATTTCGATCTGCGTGGACGACATGCTCGTGCCGCCGCAGAAAGAAACCATCGTCGGCGAAGCCGCGAAGAAGGTGAAGGAATACGACCGTCAGTACATGTCGGGCCTCGTCACCGCACAGGAACGCTACAACAACGTGGTCGACATCTGGTCGAACACGTCGGAAGCGGTCGGCAAGGCGATGATGGAGCAGCTCGCGACGGAACCGGTTATCGACCGCGACGGCAAGGAAACGCGTCAGGAATCGTTCAACTCGATCTACATGATGGCCGACTCGGGCGCGCGGGGTTCCGCAACGCAGATTCGCCAGCTTGCGGGTATGCGCGGCCTGATGGCGAAGCCGGACGGCTCGATTATCGAAACGCCGATTACCGCGAACTTCCGCGAAGGTCTGAACGTGTTGCAGTACTTCATCTCGACCCACGGTGCACGTAAGGGTCTGGCTGATACGGCACTGAAGACCGCGAACTCGGGTTACCTGACGCGTCGTCTCGTCGACGTCACGCAGGATCTGGTGGTCGTCGAGGAAGATTGCGGCACGTCGAACGGCGTCGCGATGAAGGCGCTCGTGGAAGGCGGTGAAGTCGTCGAAGCGCTGCGCGACCGTATTCTCGGCCGTGTGGCGGTGGCGGACGTCGTCAATCCTGAAACCCAGGAAACGATCTACGCTTCGGGCGACCTGCTCGACGAAGACGCGGTCGAAACGATCGAAAGCCTCGGCATCGACGAAGTGCGCGTGCGCACGCCGCTGACCTGCGAAACGCGTTACGGCCTGTGCGCATCGTGCTACGGCCGCGATCTGGGTCGTGGTTCGCGCGTGAACGTCGGCGAAGCTGTCGGCGTGATCGCAGCACAGTCGATCGGCGAACCGGGCACGCAGCTCACGATGCGTACGTTCCACATCGGTGGTGCGGCATCGCGTGCAGCAGTGGCTTCGTCGGTCGAAGCCAAGAGCAACGGTACGGTCCGCTTCACGGTGACGATGCGTTACGTCACGAATGCGAAGGGCGAGCAGATCGTCATTTCGCGTTCGGGCGAAGCCATCATCACCGACGATCACGGCCGCGAGCGCGAGCGTCATAAGGTGCCGTACGGCGCGACGCTGCTGCAGCTCGACGGCGACGCGATCAAGGCAGGCACGCAGCTCGCCACGTGGGATCCGCTGACGCGTCCGATCATCACCGAGTACGGTGGTACGGTGAAGTTCGAAAACGTCGAAGAAGGCGTGACGGTTGCCAAGCAGATCGACGATGTCACGGGTCTGTCGACCCTCGTCGTGATCGACGTGAAGCGCCGTGGTTCGCAGGCTTCGAAGAGCGTGCGTCCGCAGGTCAAGCTGCTCGACGCGAACGGCGACGAAGTCAAGATCCCGGGCACGGAGCATTCGGTGCAGATCGGCTTCCAGGTCGGCGCACTGATTACCGTGAAGGACGGTCAGCAGGTTCAGGTGGGTGAAGTGCTCGCACGTATCCCGACCGAATCGCAGAAGACGCGTGACATTACCGGTGGTCTGCCGCGTGTGGCGGAACTGTTCGAAGCACGTTCGCCGAAGGACGCAGGTATCCTGGCGGAAGTCACGGGTACGACGTCGTTCGGTAAGGACACGAAGGGCAAGCAGCGTCTCGTTATCACGGACCTCGAAGGCAATCAGCACGAGTTCCTGATCGCGAAGGAAAAGCAGGTGCTGGTCCACGATGGTCAGGTCGTCAACAAGGGCGAAATGATCGTGGACGGCCCGGCCGATCCGCACGACATCCTGCGTCTGCAGGGTATCGAAGCGCTGTCGCGTTACATCGTTGACGAAGTGCAGGACGTGTACCGTCTGCAGGGCGTGAAGATTAACGACAAGCACATCGAAGTGATCGTGCGTCAGATGCTGCGTCGTGTGCAGATCACCGACAACGGGGACACGCGCTTCATCCCGGGCGAGCAGGTCGAGCGTTCGGACATGCTGGACGAAAACGACAAGATGAACGCCGAGGACAAGCGCCCGGCAACGTACGAGAACGTGCTGCTCGGTATTACGAAGGCATCGCTCTCGACGGATTCGTTCATCTCGGCGGCATCGTTCCAGGAAACGACGCGCGTGCTGACCGAAGCGGCGATCATGGGCAAGCGCGACGATCTGCGCGGCCTGAAGGAAAACGTCATCGTCGGCCGTCTGATTCCGGCTGGTACGGGTCTCGCCTTCCACAAGGCGCGCCGTGCGAAGGAATCGTCGGATCGCGAGCGTTTCGACCAGATCGCAGCGGAAGAAGCGTTCGAATTCGGTACGCCGGAAACCCCGGCCGCCGAAGTGCCGGAACAGCCGCACACGACGGACGAGTAAAGCGGGAGGCGGCACAAGCCGCTTCTTGCAGCGCTCGCATCGTAGATGCGTCACAAAAGCCGTCTGGTTCACGCCAGACGGCTTTTTTATTTGGCCGATCGGTTAGGTGTTCTGTATATGGCTGGCGGCCGGTCGCCTGCTTTACGGTTCGCGTGTGCGACCTCGCGCCGCAGCGCGGGCGAGGTCGCTGCGCGCTGCGGCGTCGCGTGCTAACGTAGCGCGCCAAGTCCGGCTGCGCGAGTCATTTCGGACTCCCGTGCAGGCGGCATTTATCTGAATCTGGAGGCGGTAATCATGTGGTTTGTCGGGATCGGTCTCATCCTGAATCTGGTGGCGTGCATCGCCAATTTTTCGCATCTGCTGCACTTCGTCGGCAACGAACAGGCCGCCAACTTCTTCGCGACGTTCCTCGTCCTGTGGGCGTTCCTGATCATCGGCTTCATCATGCAACTGGCGCGCAAGGTACGCATGGGCGCGTTGCTGCTCACGCTGGGCTCGCTCGTGTTCATGGTGGGCAGCGCCGTGCTGTTGCCGTTTGGTTTGCTCGTCGCGGTGTCGTTCGTCGCGGGGATCGTGACGATCATCGGTGCGCTGAAGGTCATGCGCCGGCGCGAGGCCTGAGCGCGGCTCGCGTCACCGCTTCTTCGTTTTTTCGCTGTTTTACCCTGGCCGGACGGCCAATCTTCGAGGTCGCGGCGCTCAGGGGGGCGTCCGGGTTGGTAAAATCCGGTCCACCGTCTCCGCTCCCTCTGCCGCCGCCTTCATGTCCCGCTCCCTCGAAATCCTCAACGAAGTCTTCGGTTATCCTGCTTTTCGAGGGCAGCAAGGCGAGATCGTCGAACACGTCGCGAATGGCGGCGATTCGCTCGTGCTCATGCCCACCGGCGGCGGCAAATCGCTGTGCTACCAGATTCCGGCGCTCGTGCGCCACGAGGCCGGGCACGGCGCGGGCATCGTCGTCTCGCCGCTGATCGCGCTGATGCAGGATCAGGTGGCAGCGCTCACCGAAGTCGGCGTGCGCGCCGCGTATCTCAATTCCACGCTCAGCGGCGCCGAGGCCGCGGCCACCGAGCGCGCGCTGCGCGAGGGCGATCTCGATCTGCTCTACGTGGCGCCCGAGCGCCTGATGACCGCGCGCTTTCTCGATCTGCTCGAACGCTCGCGCGTCGGCCTGTTCGCGATCGACGAGGCGCACTGCGTCTCGCAATGGGGGCACGATTTCCGCCCCGAATACATCCAGCTTTCCGTCCTGCACGAGCGCTTCCCGGACGTGCCGCGCATCGCGCTCACGGCGACCGCCGACGCGATCACGCGCGACGAGATCGTGCATCGTCTCGCGCTCGACGACGCGCGCATCTTCGTCTCCAGCTTCGACCGGCCGAACATCCGCTACCGCATCGTCGAAAAGGACAATGCGCGCACGCAGCTGCTCGACTTCATCCGCGCGGAACATACGCGTGCGGACGGCACGACCGACGCCGGCGTGGTCTATTGCCTGTCGCGCCGCAAGGTCGAGGAAACTGCGGAATGGCTCAAGGGGCAGGGCGTGCGCGCGCTGCCCTATCACGCGGGCATGGAATTCGAGGTGCGGCAAAAGCATCAGGAGCTGTTCCAGCGCGAGGAAGGCGTGGTGATGTGCGCGACCATTGCCTTCGGCATGGGCATCGACAAGCCGGACGTGCGCTTCGTCGCGCACCTGGATTTGCCCAAGAGCGTGGAAGGCTACTACCAGGAAACCGGCCGCGCGGGCCGCGACGGGCTGGCGGCCAATGCGTGGATGGCCTACGGCCTGGGCGACGTGGTGCAGCAGCGCAAGATGATCGACGAATCCGACGCCGACGATCAGCACAAGCGCGTGCAGACGGGCAAGCTCGATGCGCTGCTCGGCTTGTGCGAGACGGCCACATGCCGGCGCGTGCGCCTGCTCGCGTACTTCGGCGAAGAGAGCAAGCCCTGCGGCAACTGCGATACGTGTCTTGAGCCGCCCGCCACCTGGGACGCGACGCGCGAGGCGCAAATGGCGCTGTCCTGCGTGTTCCGCGCGCAGCGCGCGAGCGGCTTTAACTTCGGTGCGGGGCATCTGATCGACATTCTGCGCGGCAACCGCAGCGAAAAGATCCTCCAGCGCGGGCACGAGAAAATTTCCACCTTCGGCATCGGCGCCGCGCTTTCTGAGCCCGAATGGCGCGCGATTTTCCGGCAGCTGGTGGCGTTCGGCTATCTCACCGTCGATCACGACGGCTATGGCGCGCTCGTGCTCACGGAGGCGAGCAAGCCCGTGCTCAAGGGCGAGCAGAACGTCACGATGCGCCGCTACGTGAAGCCCACGCGCACGCGTGCGTCGTCGAGCCGCACGAGCGAGCGTGCCGATCCGACTCTGGGCATGAGCCCGCGTCAGCGCGCGCGCTGGGATCGCCTGCGCCTGTGGCGCACCGAGACCGCGAAGAGCGAGGGCGTGCCCGCCTACGTGATCTTCCATGACGCCACGCTGGCGGAAATCGCGCGCAACGGTCCCGAGTCCGTGGACGAGTTGCGCGATATCGCGGGCATCGGCGCGCGCAAGCTCGAGCGCTTCGGCGAGGAGCTGGTCGAAGTCGTCGGCGACGACTGAAATAACTCACGATCCAGTGTCAGTTATCCTCTTTCTCTGCGTCTTCAAAATTCAATGGCAGTGTCGAGCCGTAACGTGGATGGACGATATCGACATTCGCAAAGAAATCCTTAGAGGTTTTCGATAATTTCAGGATCGAAACAATCGAGGAGAGGTGCTCACGAAGCTTGGGGTGTCCAATATCTTGCGTTAGCCATCGATGGAGATGCGCTTTCCTTTCGGCGCGCGAGGCAAGCCGCTTGAGCTCGGGGAGCAATTCTGGAGCTAGGCGTGAATAGACAACCTCGTTTGTGATTTTGCCGATAAATGACGGTCTCCACGATTTGTTCCCTTCTGGGGGAAACGGCAACTTATATAGGCGAAAGAGGTGCTCGTAGTAATCCGGTGGGAACGTCTTAACGTACGGTTGGAGTTCTTTAGCTACGAACGCTTCTAGAATTTTGGCGAGCGCATCCCGTTCGCGGTCCTTTTGATATCCGGTTGCCTCGTCAACGAGCGCGATGATGCCAACGCGAGCAAAGCCACGTACCAAAAGCTCTGCTTGCGCACCGATATGCTCCTGTTGTTTCATTAGAAGCCCCTCTGCTCTGGCCCCCAACACGACATCACATAGGTCGGCTAGTACAGTCGCCTCATAGCCGTAGGCTATTTTTCCACCTAAATTGAATTTAATCGGGTCTTTTAGTCTCTCGGCTAAAGCAACGCTGCGCGCAGACAACGTGTTGTTTTCCTTGAACTTTTCAGCGAGAGAGAGCGCAAATGCGGCCAGTCGCTGCTCGCCACCGGTTCCGCCGCCGGTCGACATCCCAATACCAGCTTGAAGCCCCCGTTGAGATAGCACCCGGATGCCATTTTCTAGGACGTAGCAGGGGATTTGAGCATCCCCAATCGTCAGAGGATGGTCCGTAGAGCCGTGCGTCACTTTCGGCAACGAGGCGAGTTCCTTCTTCGCTGCCGCAGCTCGAGTGGCGATCTCCTTTCGGCGCTCGGGACTGAGAGACGCAGCGCGAGCTGCGGCGCCGACTGCTTTTCCTTTAGCTTCCAAGGCTTTCTCCTATTGTTTGATGGGGTGAAAGTACATTTGCAAGATTAAACTTGCAAATGTACTTTTGCAAGATTTTATGGGAATTCTTGTCGTGGGCCATCCTCTGTGGATTGGTCAAGAGGTGAGGGCGAGCAAGGAACATGAGGAAATAGCCACATCGACAACTTTTTTCTCTGTCGTCCGAAATGCTGCAACCCGTTGACTCGCTTGGTATTTTCGGAATATCATGCTGGGTTCCGGTCTTTGGGATGTGCGCGCTCGTCGCGTGTTTCCGGGCCCGGAGTTCTCGTAGGAGTTTAGATGCATGGTTTTCCGCTTTGCCCGGAAATAAATGCATCGATTTTGTTCAATTTCAGGAATAAACAATGCCAACCATCAATCAACTGGTTCGCAAAGGCCGCACTTCGGAAGTCACGAAGAGCAAGTCGCCGGCCCTGCAGGACTGCCCGCAGCGTCGCGGCGTGTGCACGCGTGTGTACACGACGACGCCGAAGAAGCCGAACTCGGCACTCCGTAAAGTCGCCAAGGTTCGTCTGACGAACGGCTTCGAAGTCATTTCGTACATCGGTGGTGAAGGCCACAACCTGCAGGAACACTCGGTTGTGCTGATCCGCGGCGGCCGTGTGAAGGACTTGCCGGGTGTGCGTTACCACATGGTTCGCGGCTCGCTGGATACCCAGGGCGTCAAGGATCGTAAGCAGGCTCGTTCGAAGTACGGCGCGAAGCGCGCGAAGGCTGCGAAGTAAGAGTCGAGCGTCGTCTGCGCTTTCGGGCGCTGGCGATAAAAGCGACAGGTGCCGGATTGGCCGGTGCTGTCGAGTAAGTGGTCACCCGACCAGGCTGGTAAGTCGTAATGGATGAATCGGGTTAGTTGGTGGCCGCGGAGCGTTGAGTTTATCCACGCTTCAACTGAAAAGTTAAAGGAAGAAACATGCCGCGTCGTCGCGAAGTCCCCAAGCGGGAAGTGTTGCCGGATCCGAAGTTCGGCAACGTTGATGTAGCCAAGTTCATGAACGTGCTGATGCTCTCCGGCAAGAAGTCGGTTGCCGAGCGTATCGTGTACGGCGCTTTCGAACAGATCCAGACCAAGGGTGGCAAGGACCCGCTGGAAGTGTTCACTGTCGCGCTCAACAACGTGAAGCCGGTGGTGGAAGTGAAGAGCCGCCGCGTTGGTGGTGCGAACTATCAGGTTCCGGTCGAAGTGCGCCCCTCGCGTCGTATGGCATTGGCGATGCGTTGGCTGCGTGAAGCCGCGAAGAAGCGTAGCGAGAAGTCGATGGCCCTGCGTCTGGCAGGTGAGCTCTCCGAAGCGGCCGAAGGCCGTGGCGGCGCGATGAAGAAGCGCGACGAAGTTCACCGGATGGCAGAAGCGAACAAGGCGTTCTCGCACTTCCGTTTCTAAGAGAAAACCCCTTCTGGGGTTGGCTCAAAAGACGGAAAAAATTCCGGGCGGGTGCGCTTATCAAGCGCCTCGCCCGTTTGTGTTCAGGCGCGTTGGGATCGAATCCGTTCAGGATCGACCCCGGCGCGCACCTCCCGATAGAGGATCAAAGTGGCTCGCAAGACTCCTATCGAGCGCTACCGTAACATCGGTATTAGCGCTCACATCGACGCCGGCAAGACGACGACGACCGAGCGCATTCTGTTTTACACCGGCGTGAACCACAAGATTGGTGAAGTTCACGACGGCGCTGCGACCATGGACTGGATGGAGCAGGAGCAGGAGCGTGGCATCACGATTACCTCCGCTGCTACGACCGCGTTCTGGAAGGGCATGGGCGGTAACTACCCCGAACACCGCATCAACATCATCGACACCCCGGGCCACGTCGACTTCACGATTGAAGTCGAGCGCTCGATGCGCGTGCTCGACGGCGCATGCATGGTCTACTGCGCAGTGGGCGGCGTTCAGCCCCAGTCGGAAACCGTGTGGCGTCAGGCTAACAAGTACAAGGTTCCCCGCCTCGCGTTCGTCAACAAGATGGACCGTACCGGCGCGAACTTCTTCAAGGTCTACGACCAGCTGAAGACGCGTCTGAAGGCGAACCCGGTTCCTGTCGTCGTGCCGATCGGCGCGGAAGACACGTTCACGGGCGTGGTCGACCTCATCAAGATGAAGGCGATCATTTGGGACGAAGCCTCGCAAGGCACGAAGTTCGACTACGTCGATATCCCCGCTGAACTCGTTGACTCGTGCAACGAATGGCGCGAAAAGATGATCGAGTCGGCTGCTGAAGCCAGCGAAGAGCTGATGGAAAAGTACCTCGGCGGCGACGAGCTGACCGAAGCGGAAATCGTCAAGGCGATCCGCGACCGGACCATCGCTTGCGAAATCCAGCCGATGCTGTGCGGCACCGCGTTCAAGAACAAGGGCGTGCAGCGTATGCTCGACGCCGTGATCGACTTCCTGCCGTCGCCGGTGGACATTCCCCCGGTTACGGGCGAACTCGAAAACGGCGATAAGGCAGAGCGCCGTGCAGCCGACGACGAGAAGTTCTCGGCACTCGCGTTCAAGATCATGACCGACCCGTTCGTCGGCCAGCTGATCTTCTTCCGCGCGTACTCGGGCGTCGTCAACTCGGGCGACACGGTGCTGAACTCGACCAAGGGCAAGAAGGAGCGCCTCGGCCGTATTCTGCAGATGCACGCGAACAACCGCGAAGAAATCAAGGAAGTTCGTGCAGGCGACATCGCCGCAGCCGTTGGCCTGAAGGAAGCGACCACGGGCGATACGCTGTGCGACCCGGCGAACCCGATCATCCTGGAACGCATGATTTTCCCGGAACCGGTGATTTCGCAGGCCGTCGAGCCGAAGACCAAGGCTGACCAGGAAAAGATGGGCCTCGCCCTGAACCGCCTGGCACAGGAAGACCCGTCGTTCCGCGTCCAGACGGACGAAGAATCGGGCCAGACCATCATTTCGGGTATGGGCGAGCTCCACCTCGAAATTCTGGTCGACCGTATGAAGCGTGAATTCAACGTGGAAGCGACCGTCGGCAAGCCGCAGGTTGCGTACCGCGAAACGATCCGCTCCACGGCGAAGGACGTCGAAGGCAAGTTCGTCAAGCAGTCGGGCGGTCGCGGCCAGTTCGGTCACGCTGTCATCACGCTTGAGCCGAACGAGCAGGGCAAGGGCTACGAGTTCCTGGATGAGATCAAGGGCGGTGTGATTCCGCGTGAATTCATCCCGGCAGTGGACAAGGGTATCCAGGAAACGCTGAAGGCAGGCGTGCTGGCGGGCTTCCCGGTCGTCGACGTCAAGGTTCACCTGACGTTCGGTTCGTACCACGACGTTGACTCGAACGAAAATGCGTTCCGCATGGCCGGCTCGATGGCGTTCAAGGAAGCCATGCGCAAGGCTCAGCCGGTCATCCTCGAACCGATGATGGCCGTCGAAGTCGAAACGCCGGAAGACTACATGGGCAACGTGATGGGCGACCTGTCGGGCCGTCGCGGTATCGTCCAGGGCATGGAAGACATGGTTGGCGGCGGCAAGATCGTTCGCGCCGAAGTGCCGCTGTCGGAAATGTTCGGCTACTCGACGTCGCTGCGCTCGCTGTCGCAAGGCCGCGCAACGTACACGATGGAATTCAAGCACTACGCAGAAGCACCGCGTAACGTGGCCGACGCGATCATTAGCGCGAAGGCGAAGTAAGCATCGGCGCTCATTTGAGCACGCAGCGGATCGGGCAGGTGCCCGGTCCGCATCGCACAGTCGTTCACCACTTTTTTGAAAGAAGAGAAACATGGCAAAAGGTAAATTCGAGCGGACCAAGCCGCACGTGAACGTTGGCACGATCGGTCACGTTGACCACGGCAAGACCACGCTGACGGCAGCGATCACGACGGTTCTGACCAAGAAGTTCGGCGGCGAAGCGAAGGCATACGACCAGATCGATGCAGCGCCGGAAGAAAAGGCACGCGGTATTACCATCAACACCGCACACGTCGAGTACGAAACGGCTAACCGCCACTACGCACACGTCGACTGCCCGGGCCACGCTGACTATGTGAAGAACATGATCACGGGCGCGGCACAGATGGACGGCGCGATCCTGGTTTGCTCGGCTGCTGACGGCCCGATGCCGCAAACGCGTGAGCACATCCTGCTGGCACGTCAGGTTGGCGTTCCGTACATCATCGTCTTCCTGAACAAGTGCGACATGGTCGACGACGCCGAGCTGCTCGAGCTGGTCGAAATGGAAGTGCGCGAACTTCTGTCGAAGTACGACTTCCCGGGCGACGACACGCCGATCGTGAAGGGTTCGGCTAAGCTGGCGCTGGAAGGCGACACGGGCGAGCTGGGCGAAGTGGCGATCATGAACCTGGCCGACGCACTCGACACGTACATCCCGACGCCGGAGCGTGCAGTTGACGGCGCCTTCCTGATGCCGGTTGAAGACGTGTTCTCGATCTCGGGTCGCGGCACGGTGGTGACGGGTCGCGTTGAGCGCGGCATCGTCAAGGTCGGCGAGGAAATCGAAATCGTCGGTATCAAGCCGACGGTGAAGACGACCTGCACGGGCGTGGAAATGTTCCGCAAGCTGCTCGACCAGGGTCAGGCAGGCGACAACGTCGGTATCCTGCTGCGCGGCACGAAGCGTGAAGACGTGGAGCGTGGCCAGGTTCTGGCCAAGCCGGGTTCGATCACGCCGCACACGCACTTCACGGCTGAAGTGTACGTGCTGAGCAAGGACGAAGGCGGCCGTCACACGCCGTTCTTCAACAACTACCGTCCGCAGTTCTACTTCCGTACGACGGACGTGACGGGCTCGATCGAGCTGCCGAAGGACAAGGAAATGGTCATGCCGGGCGACAACGTGTCGATCACGGTGAAGCTGATCGCTCCGATCGCGATGGAAGAAGGTCTGCGCTTCGCCATCCGCGAAGGTGGCCGTACCGTCGGCGCCGGCGTCGTCGCGAAGATCATCGAGTAAATCGAGTAGAATAGTCGGCTTGCTGTAGAAGTTGATGTACCAGGGACCGGTCCCGCGACGCCTTGTCGCGGGACCGGTCCTGCGCTCTTTATATCGTCTGGCGGCGCAAGTCCGCCTCGCTCTTTCCAAGGAATCATCATGCAGAACCAAAAAATCCGTATCCGTCTGAAGGCTTTCGACTACCGTCTGATCGACCAGTCGGCTGCTGAAATCGTCGATACGGCGAAGCGCACGGGCGCCATCGTCCGCGGTCCGGTGCCGCTGCCGACGCGTATCCAGCGTTTCGACATTCTGCGCTCGCCGCACGTCAACAAGACGTCGCGCGACCAGCTCGAAATCCGCACCCACCTGCGCCTGATGGACATCGTCGATCCGACGGACAAGACCGTTGACGCGCTGATGAAGCTGGACTTGCCGGCTGGCGTGGACGTCGAAATCAAGCTGCAGTAAGAGTCTCGGGCGCGGTGAGGATAGCCTGATCGCGCTAAGTCTTTGATTGCTTGCGGAAATCGCAAGAGGACGTTATACTTGACGTCTTTTCGCGCATTTGCGCAAAAAATCGGTGTGACTTTGTGAACCTTTACCTCGCAAACATGCCGGTACTTTGTAAATTAGCCCCGACCAATCGCAGTCGGGAATGGAGAAAACGATGAGCCTTGGACTCGTAGGTCGCAAGGTTGGCATGACGCGCATCTTCACGGCTGACGGGGATTCGATTCCCGTGACCGTGCTGGACGTGTCCGACAACCGCGTGACGCAGATCAAGACTGTTGAAACCGACGGCTACACGGCCGTGCAGGTTGCGTTCGGTACGCGCCGCGCTTCGCGCGTGACGAAGCCGATCGCAGGTCATCTCGCCAAAGCCGGCGTTCAAGCCGGTGAAATCCTCAAGGAATTCCAGATCGACGCCGCCAAGGCTGCCGAGCTGTCGAATGGCGCCGTGATCGGTGTGGATCTCTTCTCGGAAGGCCAGAAGGTCGACGTGCAAGGCACCTCGATCGGTAAGGGCTACGCCGGTACCATCAAGCGTTACAACTTCGCTTCGGGTCGTGCTTCGCACGGCAACTCGCGCTCGCACAATGTGCCGGGCTCGATCGGTATGGCGCAGGATCCGGGTCGTGTTTTCCCGGGTAAGCGCATGACCGGTCACATGGGTGACGAAACCGTGACGGTGCAAAACCTCGAAATCGCCCGTATCGACGCAGAGCGCAAGCTGCTGCTCGTGAAGGGTGCTGTCCCGGGTGCAAAGGGCGGCAAGGTTTTCGTGACGCCGGCTGTCAAGGCCCGCGCCAAGAAAGGAGCGCAATAATGGAACTGAAGCTCCTGAACGCTAATGGTCAGGATGGCGCAGCAGTTAACGCGTCGGACGTCGTGTTCGGCCGTGACTACAACGAAGCGCTGATTCACCAGATCGTTGTCGCCTATCAGGCGAACGCGCGCAGCGGTAACCGCGCGCAGAAAGACCGTGAGCAGGTCAAGCACACCACCAAGAAGCCGTGGCGTCAGAAGGGTACGGGCCGCGCTCGTGCCGGTATGTCGTCGAGCCCGCTGTGGCGTGGCGGTGGTCGCATCTTCCCGAATTCGCCGGAAGAAAACTTCGCTCACAAGGTCAACAAGAAGATGCATCGCGCAGGCCTCTGCTCGATCTTCTCGCAGCTGGCCCGTGAAGGCCGCATCTCGGTCGTCGAAGAGTTTTCGCTCGAAGCGCCCAAGACGAAGCTGCTGGCCGAAAAGTTCAAGGCCATGGGTCTCGAATCCGTGCTGGTCATCACCGACACGGTCGACGAGAACCTGTTCCTGGCGTCGCGCAACCTGCCCCACGTGGCAGTCGTTGAGCCGCGCTTTGCCGACCCGCTCTCGCTGATCTACTTCAAGAAGATCCTGATCACGAAGGCTGCGGTTGCCCAGATCGAGGAGTTGCTGTCATGAGCGAGATTCGCAAGAACGATCATCGTTTGATGCAGGTCCTGCTCGCACCGGTGATCTCCGAAAAGGCGACCCTGGTGGCTGAGAAGAACGAACAAGTCGTCTTCGAAGTCGCGCCGGACGCGAACAAGCAGGAAGTCAAGGCTGCTGTCGAGCTGATGTTCAAGGTTGAAGTCGAGTCGGTGAACGTGCTTGTCCAGAAGGGCAAGGCCAAGCGTTTCGGCCGTTTCAACGGCAAGCGCAAGGACGTCAAGAAGGCGTACGTGTGCCTGAAGCCCGGCCAGGAAATCAACTTTGAAGCGGAGGCCAAGTAATCATGGCAATCGTGAAAGTTAAGCCGACTTCGCCGGGTCGCCGCGCGATGGTCAAGATCGTCAACAAGGACCTCCATAAGGGTGCGCCGTTCGCAGCGCTGCTCGAAAAGAAGTCCTCGAAGGCCGGTCGTAACAACAACGGTCGTATCACGACGCGTCACCAGGGTGGTGGTCACAAGCAGCACTACCGTCTGATCGATTTCCGTCGCAACAAGGACGGCATCGCAGCGAAGGTCGAGCGTCTGGAATATGACCCGAACCGTAGCGCGAACATCGCGCTGGTTCTGTACGCAGACGGCGAGCGCCGCTACATCATCGCGCCGAAGGGCGTGACGGTTGGCACGCAGCTGATGTCGGGTTCGGAAGCGCCGATCCGCGCAGGCAACACCCTGCCGATCCGCAACATTCCGGTCGGTACGACGATCCACTGCATCGAAATGCTGCCGGGCAAGGGCGCGCAGATCGCGCGTTCGGCTGGTACGTCGGCAATGCTGCTGGCACGCGAAGGCATCTACGCGCAGGTTCGTCTGCGTTCGGGTGAAATCCGTCGCGTCCACGTCGAATGCCGCGCAACGATCGGTGAAGTCGGCAACGAAGAGCACAGCCTCCGTCAAATCGGTAAGGCTGGCGCGAACCGCTGGCGCGGTATCCGCCCGACGGTCCGTGGCGTTGCAATGAACCCGGTCGATCACCCGCACGGTGGTGGTGAGGGTAAGACTGCTGCAGGTCGCGATCCGGTGAGCCCGTGGGGCACGCCGACGAAGGGCTACCGCACCCGCAGCAACAAGCGCACGACGAGCATGATCGTCCAGCGCCGTCACAAGCGTTAAGGAGTAGGCAATGGCACGTTCTATTAAGAAAGGTCCGTTCTGCGACGCCCATTTGCTGAAGAAGGTTGAGGCGGCTGCAGCAACGCGCGACAAGAAACCTATCAAGACCTGGTCGCGTCGTTCGACGATCCTGCCGGACTTCATCGGCCTGACGATCGCCGTTCATAACGGCCGTCAACACGTTCCCGTGTATGTCACGGAAAACATGGTCGGCCACAAGCTTGGCGAGTTCGCACTGACCCGGACGTTCAAGGGTCACGCGGCCGACAAGAAGGCCAAGAAATAAGGGGCTATCAAGATGGAAGTGAAGGCAATTCATCGCGGTGCCCGCATCTCGGCGCAGAAAACGCGCCTTGTGGCTGACCAGATCCGCGGTCTGCCGGTCGACAAGGCACTGAACGTTCTGACGTTCTCGCCCAAGAAAGCGGCAGGCATCGTGAAAAAGGTTGTGCTCTCGGCAATCGCCAATGCAGAGCACAACGAAGGCGCCGATATCGACGAGCTCAAGATCAAGAGCATCTACGTCGACAAGGCTGCTTCGCTGAAGCGTTTTACCGCACGCGCAAAGGGTCGCGGTAACCGCATCGAGAAGCAATCGTGTCACATCACTGTGACGGTCGGGAATTAAGGAGCCATACGATGGGACAGAAAATTCATCCGACTGGCTTCCGTTTGGCCGTCAGCCGCAATTGGGCTTCGCGTTGGTACGCGAACAACAACAATTTCGCGGCGATGTTGAAGGAAGACATCGGTGTTCGTGAATACCTGAAGAAGAAGCTGAAGAACGCTTCGGTGGGCCGTGTTGTGATCGAGCGTCCGGCAAAGAACGCTCGCATCACGATTTACAGCTCGCGTCCGGGTGTGGTTATCGGCAAGAAGGGCGAGGACATCGAACTCCTCAAGGCCGAACTGCAAAAGCGTATGGGCGTGCCGGTTCACGTCAACATCGAAGAAATCCGCAAGCCGGAAACCGATGCGCAACTGATCGCCGACTCGATCACGCAACAGCTCGAGCGCCGCATCATGTTCCGTCGCGCAATGAAGCGCGCGATGCAGAACGCGATGCGTCTGGGTGCCCAAGGCATCAAGATCATGAGCGCCGGCCGTCTGAACGGTATCGAAATCGCACGTACCGAATGGTACCGCGAAGGTCGAGTGCCGCTTCACACGCTGCGTGCTGATATCGACTACGCAACCTCGGAAGCGAAGACGACGTACGGCATCATCGGCGTGAAGGTTTGGGTCTACAAGGGCGACACGCTCGGCCGCAACGACGCACCGGTGGTGGAAGAAGTCGCCGAAGAAAAGCGTCCGCGCCGCAACGCGCGCCCGGGCGATCGTCGTCCGCGCCGTGATGGCGAAGGCGCGCCGGGTGCCCGTCGTGGCGCACCGCGCCGTGGCGCCGGTGGTGACGGCAAGAGTGGAGAATAACGATGCTGCAACCGAAACGCAGGAAGTATCGCAAAGAGCAGAAGGGTCGTAACACCGGCGTCGCAACGCGCGGCAACGCGGTTTCGTTCGGTGAGTACGGTCTGAAGGCTATCGGTCGTGGTCGCCTGACCGCACGTCAGATTGAATCGGCACGTCGTGCAATGACGCGTCACATCAAGCGTGGCGGCCGCATCTGGATCCGTATCTTCCCGGACAAGCCGATCTCGCAAAAGCCGGCGGAAGTGCGTATGGGTAACGGTAAGGGTAACCCTGAGTACTACGTCGCTGAGATTCAGCCGGGCAAGATGCTGTATGAAATGGATGGTGTGTCCGAAGAACTGGCCCGTGAAGCCTTCCGTCTGGCTGCAGCCAAGCTGCCGCTGAAGACGGTCTTCATGGTTCGCCAGCTCGGCGCCTAAGGAGTGATTGATGAAGGCATCTGAACTTCTTCAGAAAGACAAGGCCGCGCTCGACCAAGAGCTGTCGGACCTCTTGAAGGCGCAATTCGGCCTGCGCATGCAACTCGCGACCCAGCAGCTCACGAACACGAGCCAGCTGAAGAAGGTTCGTCGCGACATCGCACGTGTGCGGACCGTCCTGACTCAGAAGGCGAACCAGAAATGAACGAAAGCGTGAAAACCTCGCTTAAGCGGACGCTGGTCGGCAAAGTCGTCAGCAACAAGATGGACAAGACGGTCACCGTCCTGGTCGAGCGCCGCGTCAAGCACCCGATCTACGGCAAGTACGTCGTGCAGTCGAAGAAGTACCACGCTCACGACGAAGCGAACACGTACAACGAGGGTGACCTCGTTGAAATCCAGGAGACCCGTCCTCTCTCGAAGACGAAGGCCTGGACCGTGTCGAAGCTGCTCGAAGCGGCTCGCATCATCTAAAAAGTGATGCAACATCCCGGAGAACCTCTCTCCGGGATGTAGAAGTTGTTGAAATCGCTAAAGATTTCGCTTGCTAGACCAAGATTATCGAGTTATAGTCTTGGTCTTCCCTCTTTATGGGTTCGCTGTTGGCAAAGCAGTGGGCGGAAGTAGTGAGGGAAGTGGTTCGGGCGCCAGTCCGGATCTGCAAGATTCACCGGAATGCGATGGCCGGTTTCGTTTGCCGTCGCTGCTGTTCTAACCCAAGCAGCTGAGCGGTCGTTCTAGTGGCGGCGCGGCTGACGGGACCAAGACTGACCGGATGTGCCATGGTGGCGCGACCGGATTAAGTTGGGAAAGATAAACCATGATCCAGACCGAAACTCGGCTTGAAGTAGCCGACAACACGGGTGCGCGTGAAGTCATGTGCATCAAGGTGCTCGGCGGCTCGAAGCGTCGTTATGCCAGCATTGGCGACATCATCAAGGTGACCGTCAAGGAAGCAACGCCGCGCGGGCGCGTGAAAAAGGGCGAAATCTACAACGCTGTTGTGGTTCGCACCGCCAAGGGCGTGCGCCGTCAAGACGGCTCGCTGATCAAGTTCGATGGCAACGCCGCCGTGCTTTTGAATACCAAGCTTGAGCCGATCGGCACCCGCATTTTCGGGCCGGTTACGCGTGAGCTGCGTAGCGAACGATTCATGAAGATCGTTTCGCTGGCGCCGGAAGTGCTGTAAGGAGTCGCGATGAACAAGATTCGCAAGGGTGACGAAGTCATCGTCGTCACTGGCAAAGACAAGGGCAAGCGCGGCGTCGTGCTGGCTATCGGCGCAGAGCGCGTCACTGTCGAAGGCATTAACATCGCGAAAAAGCATGTTAAGCCGAACCCGATGAAGGGTACGACGGGTGGCGTGGAAGCCAAGGCTATGCCGCTGGCTATCTCGAACGTCGCATTGGTCGACGCGAACGGCAAGCCGTCGCGCGTGGGCATCAAGGTCGAAGGGGACAAGAAGGTTCGTTTCCTGAAGACGACCGGTGCTGTCCTGAGCGCCTGACGCTGCGGAGTAAAAAATGGCACGTTTGCAAGAATTTTATAAAGAGAAGGTCGTTCCCGGCCTGATCGAGAAGTTCGGTTACAAGTCGGTCATGGAAGTGCCGCGCCTCACCAAGATCACCCTGAACATGGGTGTCGGTGAAGCCGTCGCTGACAAGAAGGTCCTTGAGCACGCCGTTGGCGACCTCACGAAGATCGCCGGCCAGAAGCCCGTCATCACCAAGTCGCGTAAGGCAATCGCTGGTTTCAAGATCCGCGAAAGCTACCCGATCGGTACGATGGTCACGCTGCGCGGCAACGCGATGTACGAATTCCTGGACCGTTTCGTGACGGTTGCGCTCCCCCGCGTGCGCGACTTCCGTGGCGTGTCGGGCAAGGCGTTCGATGGCCGTGGTAACTACAACATCGGTGTGAAAGAGCAGATCATTTTCCCCGAAATCGACTACGACAAGATCGACGCGCTGCGTGGGCTGAACATCAGCATCACGACGACCGCGAAGACCGACGAAGAAGCAAAGGCACTGCTCGCCGGCTTCAAGTTCCCGTTCAGAAACTGAGGTTACCGTGGCTAAACTGGCACTGATCGAACGTGAAAAGAAGCGCGCTCGTCTGGCAGCTAAATTTGCGCCCAAGCGCGCAGAGCTGAAGGCGATCATCGACGACCAAAGCAAGTCGGAAGAAGAGCGTTACGCAGCTCGCCTCGAACTGCAACAACTGCCGCGCAACTCGAACCCGACCCGCAAGCGTAACCGCTGCGCGATCACGGGTCGTCCGCGTGGCACGTTCCGCAAATTCGGTCTCGCACGTAACAAGATTCGTGAAATCGCGTTCCGTGGTGAGATCCCTGGCATCACCAAGGCGAGCTGGTAATAGGAGAAACATAAATGAGCATGAGTGATCCTATCGCCGATATGCTGACTCGCATCCGCAATGCGCAGATGGTCGAGAAAGTTTCGGTTGCTATGCCCTCGTCGAAAGTGAAGATTGCGATTGCGCAGGTTCTGAAGGACGAAGGTTATATCGACGACTTCGCGGTGAAAACCGAAGGTGCGAAGTCGGAATTGAACATCGCGTTGAAGTACTACGCTGGCCGTCCCGTTATCGAGCGCATCGAACGCGTCTCGAAGCCGGGTCTGCGCGTGTACCGCGGCCGCAACGACATCCCGCAGGTCATGAATGGCCTGGGTGTTGCGATCGTCTCGACGCCCAAGGGTGTGATGACGGACCGCAAGGCGCGCGCTACTGGCGTCGGCGGCGAAGTTATCTGCTACGTCGCTTAAGACCTAAGGAGAAGAAACATGTCTCGAGTAGGTAAGAGCCCGGTCGCGCTGCAAGGCGCAGAAGCGACGCTCAGCGACGAGAAGATTACCGTCAAGGGCGCGCTGGGTACGATTTCGCAAGCTGCGAACCGCCTCGTGAAGGTGGTGAGCGAAGACGGCGCGCTCAAGTTTGAGCCGACGGACGACAGCCGCGAAGCAAACGCGATGTCTGGCACGATGCGCGCGATCGTCGCGAACATGGTGCAAGGCGTGACGAAGGGTTTTGAGCGCAAGCTGACGCTGGTTGGCGTCGGTTACCGTGCTCAAGCGCAAGGCGACAAGCTGAACCTGTCGCTGGGTTTCTCGCACCCGGTGGTGCACCAGATGCCGGAAGGCGTCAAGGCCGAAACCCCGTCGCAAACGGAAATCGTGATCAAGGGGATCGACAAGCAGAAAGTTGGCCAGACCGCCGCAGAAGTGCGCGGTTATCGCCCGCCGGAGCCCTACAAGGGCAAGGGTGTGCGTTACGCCAACGAGGTTGTGATCCTCAAAGAAACGAAGAAGAAGTAAGGGTGCGCAATCATGGATAAGACTCAATCTCGCCTGCGCCGCGCTCGTCAGACGCGTCTCAAGATCGCTGAGCTGCAGGTCGCGCGTCTGGCCGTGCATCGCACGAACACGCACATCTATGCGCAAGTGTTCTCGCCCTGCGGCACCAAGGTGCTGGCCAGCGCGTCGACGCTTGAAGCCGAAGTGCGTGCGCAACTGGCTGACCAGTCGGGCAAGGGCGGCAACGTCGCTGCAGCCTCGCTGATCGGCAAGCGTATTGCAGAAAAGGCTAAGGCCGCCGGCATCGAATCCGTCGCCTTTGACCGCTCGGGTTTCCGCTATCACGGCCGCGTCAAGGCGCTGGCTGATGCTGCGCGCGAAGCCGGGCTCAAGTTCTAAGGAAGGAATTCGTCATGGCAAAGATGCAAGCGAAAGTTCAGGCTGACGAACGCGACGACGGCCTTCGCGAAAAAATGATTTCGGTCAATCGCGTGACCAAGGTCGTGAAGGGTGGCCGTATTCTCGGCTTCGCCGCACTGACCGTGGTTGGCGATGGTGATGGCCGCGTCGGTATGGGCAAGGGCAAGTCGAAGGAAGTGCCCGTTGCTGTCCAGAAGGCGATGGAACAAGCTCGTCGCAACATGTTCAAGGTGCCCCTGAAGAACGGCACCCTGCAACACGAAGTGCACGGCAAGCATGGCGCATCGGTCGTCCTCCTCGCTCCGGCGAAGGCAGGTACGGGCGTGATCGCCGGCGGCCCGATGCGCGCAGTGTTCGACGTGATGGGCGTGCAGAACGTCGTGGCCAAGAGCCACGGTTCGACGAACCCGTACAACCTCGTTCGTGCCACGCTGGACGGTCTGCGCAAGCAGTCGACGCCGGCTGACATCGCGGCGAAGCGCGGCAAGTCCGTCGAAGAAATTCTGGGCTAAGGGTGGGCACCATGTCTGAAAAAACTGTCAAGGTTCAGCTCGTCAAGAGCCTGATTGGGACCCGCGAAACGCACCGTGCCACTGTGCGCGGTCTCGGCCTGCGCCGCCTGAACTCGGTTTCCGAGCTGCAGGACACGCCGGCAGTGCGCGGCATGATCAACAAGGTCTCGTACCTCGTCAAGGTCATCGGCTAAGCGCTCGACCAGGACTCCAGGAGTTTGAAAATGGAATTGAATAACCTGAAGCCGGCAGAAGGCGCGAAGCACGCAAAGCGTCGCGTTGGTCGCGGCATCGGCTCCGGCCTCGGCAAGACCGCTGGCCGTGGTCACAAGGGTCAAAAATCGCGTTCGGGCGGCTTCCACAAAGTCGGCTTCGAAGGCGGTCAGATGCCTCTGCAGCGTCGTCTGCCCAAGCGTGGCTTCACCTCGCTGACGAAGGAATTCGTTGGTGAAGTGCGCCTCGCGGACATCGAGAAGCTGCCGGTCGACGAAATCGATCTGTTGGCTCTCAAGCAGGCAGGCCTCGTTGGCGAAATGACCCGTTCCGCAAAGATCATCGCCACCGGCGAGATCAAGCGCAAGGTCGTGGTCAAGGGCCTGGGTGCGACGAAGAACGCGCGTGCTGCGATTGAAGCAGCAGGCGGTTCTTTTGCCGAGTGATTGTGAGTGGTGCGTGCGGGCTTGCCCGCCGTCACTAACTTCTGCATCGGAGAAGCTACTTGGCTAACAGCCCGAGTCTCGCAAAAACCGGTCGCAGCGCTCCGAAGTTCGGCGACCTGCGTCGGCGTGCAATGTTCTTGCTGCTGGCGCTGGTCGTTTATCGCATCGGCGCGCACATTCCGGTGCCGGGCATCGACCCGGACCAACTGGCGAAGCTCTTCCAGAGCCAGTCAGGCGGCATCCTTGGCATGTTCAACATGTTCTCGGGCGGCGCACTGTCTCGCTTCACGATCTTCGCGCTGGGTGTGATGCCGTATATTTCGGCGTCGATCATCCTGCAGCTGATGGCGATTGTCTCGCCGCAGCTCGAGGCGCTGAAGAAGGAAGGGCAGGCTGGACAACGCAAGATCACGCAGTACACGCGGATCTTCACGGTAGTGCTGGCGACCTTTCAGGCCTTCGGCATTGCAGTTGCGCTGGAAAACCAGCCGGCGCTCGTGATCGATCCGGGCATGGTGTTCCGTCTGACGACGGTCGTCACGCTGGTGACCGGCACGATGTTCCTGATGTGGCTTGGTGAGCAGATCACGGAACGCGGGCTTGGCAACGGTATCTCGATCATCATCTTCGGCGGGATCGCAGCGGGTTTCCCGAACGCGATCGGCGGTCTCTTCTCGCTGGTGCAAACCGGTTCGATGGGCCCGATCTCGGCGATCATCATCGTGGCGCTGATCGCAGCCGTGACGTACCTGGTGGTGTTCATCGAACGCGGCCAGCGCAAGATCCTCGTGAACTATGCGAAGCGTCAGGTTGGCAACAAGATTTACGGTGGGCAGTCGTCGCACCTGCCGCTCAAGTTGAACATGTCGGGCGTGATTCCGCCGATCTTCGCATCGTCGATCATCTTGTTCCCGGCAACCATCCTGAACTGGTTCAGTTCGGGATCGCGATCCGGTTGGTTCGCGGACACGCTGCACAACGTGGCCGAAGCCCTCAAGCCTGGCCAGCCCGTGTACGTGTTGCTGTATGCGTTGGCGATCGTCTTCTTCTGCTTCTTCTACACCGCTCTGGTGTTCAATAGCAGGGAAACGGCCGACAACCTGAAGAAGAGTGGCGCGTTCGTACCTGGCATCCGCCCGGGCGATCAGACGGCACGCTATATCGACCGCATCCTCACGCGTCTGACGCTGGCCGGTGCGATCTATATCGTGTTCGTTTGCCTGTTGCCGGAGTTTCTGGTGCTGCGCTGGAATGTGCCGTTTTATTTTGGTGGCACGTCGCTGCTGATCATTGTCGTCGTCACAATGGACTTCATGGCGCAGGTGCAGTCGTACGTTATGTCGCAACAATATGAATCGCTGCTCAAGAAGGCGAACTTCAAGGGCGGTGGAGTCCCGATGCGGTAAGGACATATGGCCAAAGACGATGTAATCCAGATGCAAGGCGAGGTCATCGAAAACCTCCCCAACGCAACCTTCCGGGTGAAGCTGGAAAACGGCCATGTCGTTCTGGGGCATATTTCCGGGAAAATGCGGATGCACTACATCCGTATTCTTCCGGGCGACAAGGTGACGGTTGAGTTGACGCCTTACGATCTGTCGCGTGCGCGGATCGTGTTCCGGGCGAAGTGATTTAGAAAAAGGGTAATATCATGAAAGTGATGGCATCGGTAAAGCGCATTTGCCGTAACTGCAAAATCATCAAGCGCAACGGCGTCGTTCGCGTGATCTGCAGCTCGGACCCGCGCCACAAGCAGCGTCAAGGCTGATCAGCGCGCTTTTGCTTGCGCTTTTTGTTTGAGGAAAAACAATGGCTCGTATTGCAGGGGTTAACATCCCGAACCACCAGCACACTGAAATCGGCCTGACGGCAATTTTCGGTGTTGGCCGCACGCGTTCGCGCAACATCTGCGTGGCAGCGGGTGTGCCGTTCAACAAGAAGGTCAAGGACCTGAACGACGCGGATCTCGAAAAGCTGCGTGAGGAAGTGGGCAAGTTTGTTGTCGAAGGCGATCTGCGCCGCGAAACGACGATGAACATCAAGCGCCTGATGGACCTCGGCTGCTACCGTGGCGTGCGCCATCGCAAGGGTCTGCCCCTGCGTGGCCAGCGTACGCGTACCAACGCACGTACGCGCAAGGGTCCGCGCCGCGCAGCACAGTCGCTGAAGAAGTAAGCGGTTCTGACAGTTACAGGAAAACGTAATGGCTAAGGCTTCGAACAACTCCGCGGCGCAACGCGTTCGCAAGAAGGTTAAGAAGAACGTCGCCGAGGGCGTGGTTCACGTTCACGCGTCGTTCAACAACACGATCATCACGATCACCGACCGTCAAGGCAACGCGCTTGCCTGGGCAACGTCGGGCGGCCAGGGCTTCAAGGGTTCGCGTAAGTCGACTCCCTTCGCAGCTCAGGTTGCAGCTGAATCGGCTGGCCGTGTTGCTATGGAATACGGCGTCAAGAACCTCGAAGTGCGTATCAAGGGCCCCGGCCCGGGTCGCGAATCGGCGGTGCGCGCGCTGCATGGTCTTGGCATCAAGATCACCGCGATCTCCGACGTTACGCCGGTCCCGCACAACGGCTGCCGTCCGCCGAAGCGCCGTCGTATCTAAGGCGTCGCGCTTGCCGACTGCCTGAGCCGCCGGTAACGGCGTCCCAGGCTCTCGGCGCTATTGAATTGACTAAGCCCACCGTTCGGTCCAAAGGGTCGAACTAGCGCGAGCCGCGGGGTCTCCCCGTTTCAGGCTTTGCGTGATTAATTATCGAAGGAAAGCAACGTGGCACGTTATATCGGCCCGAAGGCCAAGCTGTCCCGCCGTGAAGGCACCGACCTCTTCCTGAAGAGCGCACGCCGCTCGCTCGCTGACAAGTGCAAGCTTGACAGCAAGCCGGGCCAGCACGGCCGCACGTCGGGCGCTCGTACGTCCGACTACGGCACGCAGCTGCGCGAAAAGCAAAAAGTGAAGCGTATCTACGGCGTGCTCGAGCGTCAGTTCCGCCGCTACTTCGCGGAAGCGGACCGTCGCAAGGGCGCCACCGGCGAAAACCTGCTGCAACTGCTCGAATCGCGTCTCGACAACGTCGTGTACCGCATGGGCTTCGCATCGACCCGCGCTGAAGCGCGTCAGCTCGTGAGCCACAAGGCTCTGACGCTGAACGGCGTCGTCGCGAACATCCCGTCGATGCAAGTGAAGGCAGGCGACGTCGTTGCTGTTCGCGAAAAGGCGAAGAAGCAAGTGCGTATCGCTGAAGCGCTTTCGCTGGCAGAGCAAGGCGGCATCGCAGGTTGGGTTGCAGTCGACGCGAAGAAGTTCGAAGGTACGTTCAAGAGCGTGCCGGAGCGCAGCGACATCGCTGGCGACATCAACGAAAGCCTGATCGTCGAATTGTATTCGCGTTAATCGAATTGACGGCCGGGGTAGCCTCTGTGCTTCGCGCAGGAGGTGGCCTCGGCTGTTTTTTTCAGGTTGTGGCCATCTCAGCCTTATCGGTGTAACGAGCCGAGGGTATTGAAAAGGAAAACCTATGCAAACCAGTTTGTTGAAACCCAAGATCATCGCTGTGGAATCGCTCGGCGACAACCACGCGAAAGTGGTCATGGAGCCGTTCGAACGCGGTTATGGCCATACCTTGGGTAACGCGCTTCGGCGCGTGCTGCTGTCGTCGATGGTGGGCTACGCGCCGACCGAAGTGACGATCGCAGGCGTCGTGCACGAATACTCGACGCTCGACGGTGTGCAAGAGGATGTGGTCAACCTGCTGTTGAACCTGAAGGGCGTGGTCTTCAAGCTGCATAACCGTGACGAAGTGACGGTTACGCTGCGCAAGGAAGGCGAAGGCGTTGTCACCGCTGGCGACATCGAACTCTCGCACGACTGCGAAGTCATCAACCCGGAACACGTCGTTGCGCATCTGACGAAGGGCGGCAAGCTCGACGTGCAGATCAAGATCGAGAAGGGCCGCGGCTACGTGCCGGGCAACGTGCGCCGTTACGGCGACGATTCGGCCAAGATCATCGGCCGCATCGTGCTGGACGCGTCGTTCTCGCCGGTTCGCCGCGTGAGCTACGCCGTGGAAAGCGCGCGTGTCGAACAGCGTACCGACCTCGACAAGCTCGTGATGAACATCGAAACCAACGGCGTGATCTCGCCTGAGGAAGCGATCCGCCAGTCGGCGCGCATCCTCGTGGATCAGCTGTCGGTGTTCGCTGCACTGGAAGGCACCGAAACGGCGGCGGAAGCTCCGTCGCGCGCGCCGCAGATCGATCCGATCCTGCTGCGTCCGGTGGACGATCTCGAACTCACGGTTCGCTCGGCGAACTGCCTGAAGGCCGAGAACATCTACTACATCGGCGACCTGATCCAGCGTACCGAGAACGAGCTGCTCAAGACCCCGAATCTGGGTCGCAAGTCGCTCAACGAGATCAAGGAAGTGCTCGCTTCGCGCGGTCTCACGCTCGGCATGAAGCTCGAAAACTGGCCGCCGGCTGGTCTCGACAAGTAAGAAGTCTGGCACGGACGCGGATTTTCCTTTAAAATCCGCGTCTTGCCTTTTTCACGTACCGGCCCGTGCCTCATAAAGAGGCGATAGAAGAGCTGGACTAAAACTTTGTTTCAAGGAAATTGAAATGCGTCACCGTCATGGTCTGCGGAAACTGAACCGCACGAGCAGCCACCGTCTGGCAATGCTCCGTAACATGTCCAACTCGCTGATCGAGCACGAAGTCATCAAGACGACGCTGCCGAAGGCGAAGGAACTGCGTAAGGTCGTCGAGCCCCTCATCACGCTGGGCAAGAAGCCGTCGCTCGCAAACCGTCGTCTGGCGTTCAACCGCCTGCGCGATCGTGACTCGGTCACGAAGCTGTTCGACGTGCTCGGTCCGCGTTTCGCGAACCGTCCGGGCGGCTACCTGCGTATCCTGAAGTTCGGTTTCCGTGTTGGCGACAACGCACCGATGGCACTGGTCGAACTGCTCGACCGTCCGGAAGTCACGGAAGAGAACATCCAGGAAGCGGAATAAGCTTCTAGTCGCTCGATCCACGGATTGAGCGGCGCGCGAAAAAGCCAGGCCTAGCCTGGCTTTTTTGTTTTCTGCGCCGGAATAAACGGCGCGGTGCGGCGTTTGCCACCATAGCGGCGCCGCAGGCACCGACTTTGGCACATACACAAAGCCAAACGGCGCCGGTGGTACGATAGCGTTCTGCCTTTTTGAGTCCCGCCATCTTGAGCAGCATGCGGGACGTCCTGCCGGAGTTCGTCGTGACCCTCAATGTGACCCCGAGTGTGACTCTGATGCTGACCACGGTGCCCGACGAGGACACCGCCGCGAAGCTGTCGAAGGCGGTGCTTGAGGCGCGCCTCGCAGCCTGTGTGACACGCCTGGGCGCAGTGCACTCCGAGTATCACTGGCAGGGCAAGATCGAGTCCGGCGACGAGATCCAGTTGCTCTTCAAGACGAGCCTCGCGCGCGCGGCCGAGCTCGAACAGTTCATCCAGACCCAGCATCCCTACGAGACGCCCGAGATTCTCTCGTGGCAGGTCACGGCGTCGAGCGCCTACGGCCAGTGGGTCCATGCCGAGACACAGCGCCCCATTCATGTCTAAACGTTTCGATCGGCGCTTGCGCGCCGTGCCATACGCCTCGTTTCTGGCTTTCCTCGCACTGATGGGCTGCCTGCTGCCGCTGTTGTTTGGCGCAGCGCCCGCGTACGCCGACGACGATTTTCTGCCACCCGATCAGGCCTTCACGTTCAGCGCGAGCGAAGCGCCGGGCATGGTCGACGTGCACTTCAAGATCGCCGACGGCTACTATATGTACCGCGAGCGCTTCGCCTTCGCGACCCGCAACGGTACGGCGACGCTGGGCGACGCACAGATTCCGCCCGGTCACGTGAAGTTCGATCCGACCTTCAACAAGAACGTCGAGACCTATCGCAACGAACTGACGATCCAGGTGCCGGTGAAGTCCGCGAGCGGTGCAT
This sequence comes from Paraburkholderia eburnea, assembly GCF_002917095.1. Lineage (GTDB taxonomy): Bacteria > Pseudomonadota > Gammaproteobacteria > Burkholderiales > Burkholderiaceae > Paraburkholderia > Paraburkholderia eburnea. The sequence continues at coordinate 79,531 of NZ_PQGA01000019.1, read as the reverse complement.
TCGATCTCGCCGTGACCTCGCAGGGTTGCGCCGATGCGGGCATCTGCTATCCGCCGGCCGAGCACGTCTATCACGTGAGCGGCGCGGCGCTGCAAGCCGCTGGCGCCAACCCAGGCGCGGCGGCAACGGCAGCAGCCGATCACGCCCAACCCTGGTACGAGCGCGCGACCAGCGCGGACTACGCGCAGTCGCTGCTGCAAGGCGGCGGTTTCTTCGCCGTGGTCGGTCTCTACTTCGTCGCGGGCATGGTGCTGAGCCTGTTGCCGTGCTCGTATCCGATGATCCCGATCCTCTCGGCGATCATCGTCGGCGAGGGCGCCAGGGTAACGCGCGGGCGCGGCTTTGCGCTGTCGTTCGTCTACGTGATCGGCATGGCGCTGGTCTATACGGTCCTCGGCATCGCCGCCGCGCTGGTCGGGCAGAGCCTGGGCGCGTGGCTGCAAAACCCGTGGGTGCTGGGCGCGTTCGCGATACTGCTGACGGCTTTCGCCGTCATGCTGATCGCCGGTTACGACATCGCGCTGCCGCAGCGCTGGCAGGATGGCGCCTCGCGCGCGTCGCAGGGCCGCTCGGGCGGGAAGTTCGCCGCTGTCGCGCTGATGGGGGCACTGTCGGCGCTGGTGGTCGGCGCCTGCATGACCGCGCCGCTGTTCGCGGTGCTCGCGTTCATCGCGCACACGGGTAACGCCGTGCTGGGCGGTGCGGCGCTTTTTGCCATGGGCATCGGGCTTGGCGTGCCGCTCATGATTCTCGGCCTCGGCGCGGGCACGCTGCTGCCGCGCGCAGGCACGTGGATGGACGGCGTGAAGGTCTTCTTCGGCGTCGTGCTGCTCGCGGCTGCGCTCTGGATCGTCTGGCCGGTGCTGGGCGCGACCGCACAGATGCTGCTCGCCGCGCTGTGGCTGCTGCTGGCCGCCGCCTCGCTCGGTCTGTTCACGCCGAACGCGGGCCCGGCCAACGTCTGGCGCCGTCTTGGCCGGGGCGTGGGCGCGGCGTTCGCGATCTGGGCCGCGACGCTCATCGTCGGGCTCGCGGCGGGTTCGACCGATCCGTTGCGCCCGCTAGCCGTGCTGGCCGCGCACGAAGGCGGCGCGGTTGCCGGCACGCAGGGCGCGGGCGCGCAGGCCGATGCGCTGACCTTCGCGCCGGTGCGCTCTTCCGGTCAACTCGACGCGGCGCTCAAGACGGCGGGCAAGCCGTCGATGCTCGACTTCTATGCCGACTGGTGCGTGAGCTGCAAGGAGATGGAGAAGTTCACCTTCAGCGATCCGCGCGTGCAGGCGCGCCTGGCGCAATTGGGTCTTTTGCGCGCGGACGTGACGGCCAATAGCACCGACGATCAGGCGCTGCTCAAGCGCTTCGGGCTGTTCGGGCCGCCCGGCATCATCTTCTTCGATACGAAAGGCAACGAAGTGCTGCGCGTGGTCGGCTACGAGAACGCGGATAAATTCCTCGCGCGCCTCGATCGGATTGCGGCGCCGGCGGCAGGTGCGGATGCGCAAACGCCTTCGGCATCGACGGTGCCCTCGCGCAGCCTGCTCAATCTTTCCAGCGGACAATCGTAAGCAGATCGAACGATTCGCACCGTATCGGCAATACAAACGAAAAGGCACGTCTTACGACGTGCCTTTTTCATGGCGTACTACCTTGGCGCAGCTTGTTCAGCTCACTTTTGCGCGCGCAACAACCGCGCGGCGTCCAGCGCGAAGTACGTGAGAATGCCGTCGGCGCCGGCGCGCTTGAACGCGAGCAGTGATTCCATCATCGCCTTGTCGTGATCGAGCCAGCCGTTTTGCGCGGCGGCCTTGAGCATCGCGTATTCGCCGCTCACCTGGTACACGTAGGTCGGGAAGCGGAACTCGTCCTTCACGCGGCGCACGATATCGAGGTACGGCATACCGGGCTTGACCATCACCATGTCCGCGCCTTCCTCGATGTCGAGGCGCACTTCGCGCAGCGCTTCGTCCGAGTTCGACGGGTCCATCTGGTAGGTCATCTTGTTGCCCTTGCCCAGATTCGACGCCGAGCCCACCGCGTCACGGAACGGACCGTAGAACGCCGAAGCATACTTGGCTGAGTAGGCCATGATCTTCGTGTGGATGTGGTTCTCGCTTTCGAGCATCTCGCGGATCGCACCGATGCGACCGTCCATCATGTCCGACGGCGCGACGATATCGACGCCTGCTTCGGCCTGTGCACGCGCCTGCGCCACGAGGATCTCGATGGTCTGGTCGTTGATGACGTAGCCGTTCTCGTCGAGCACGCCGTCCTGGCCGTGGCTCGTGTACGGATCGAGCGCGACATCGCACAGCACGCCCAGGTCCGGGAAGCGCTTCTTGAGTTCGCGCACCGCGCGCGGGATCACGCCATCGGGGTTGGTCGCCTCGATGCCGTCGGGCGTCTTCAGCGACGGGTCGACGGCGGGGAACAGCGACAGCACCGGGATGCCCAGCTCGACGCATTGTTCGGCCACGCCCATCAGGAGATCGATCGAGACGCGCTCGACACCGGGCATGGACGGCACGGCTTCGCGCACGTTCTCGCCCGCGACGACGAACACGGGATAGATCAGATCGTTGGTGGTGAGGATGTTTTCGCGCATCAGGCGGCGCGAGAAGTCGTCGCGACGCATGCGGCGCGGACGATGATGCGGGTAGAAGCTCATGGCGGCGGATTATCTTGAAACAAAACGCGCTTTTGGAGCGCAGGAAACTTTTCAGGACAATGGTATATCATACCGATCGAGCGAGGCGCCTTGCGCCAGACTCCCCGCTTCTCCTCCCTGAGCGGGTGCCTGTCGTTTTTCGATAAGGCTGTTTAGCCCGCCGGCACTTACGGCGGGTTTTTTTATGCGCCGCAAAAAATTGCGTTTTACATGGAATTTGCCCGCTAAATGAGCAGACGCAGGCGGCCACCCAGCCACAGCTATGTGGGCTTGCGCACGCTTGGGGACAGAAAGCCGGAGAGAGGGGACGGGGCGGCCAGGAACCGGCCGCCGCCGGGGACTTCGGGTGTGATCAGGAAGCGGGTGCTTCCGTTTCGCCGAGATTGGCCTGCGGGATGATCCAGCTTTCGATGACGGCGTGCGCCTCATCCAGGCCAACCCGCTTGAGCGCCGAAAAGAGCTGCGCGCTGAGCTTGCCTGCGTAGCCCTGATTGCGGTATTCGTCCAACGCCTTGTTCGTATTGCGCAGCGCCAGCACGCACTCTTGACGTGTCAATTTGTCGCACTTCGTCAGCAGTGCGTGAATCGGTTTGCCGGACGGCTCGAACCACTCGATCATGCGGCGGTCGAGGTCGGTGAGCGGGCGGCGCGCGTCCATCATCAGCACGAGGCCGGTCAATTGCGCACGCGTCTGCAGATAAGCCGCGAGCAGTTGCTGCCAATGCTGCTTGGCCGCTTCCGGCACTTCTGCGTAGCCGTAGCCCGGCAGGTCGACCAGATAGCCGGAAGGCTCGTCTTCCGGACCCACCGAGAAATAGTTGATGTGCTGCGTGCGGCCAGGCGTCTTCGACGCGAAGGCGAGGCGCTTCTGGTTGCACAGCAGATTGATCGCGGTGGATTTGCCTGCGTTCGAGCGCCCGGCGAAGGCGACCTCGGGCCGCGCCGTGGCGGGCAGGTCGCGCAGATGATTCACCGTCGTGAAGAAACGGGCTTGATGCAGCAGGAAGGCCATCGTGAGGACCACATTATGAAATAGCGAGGCGGGCGGTCCGCCAAGCCCGGCGAAGCCCGGGGAGGATCTGGAGATATCGGGGGCAGGCCCGACTGGCGCCGTGGCGCCTTGCGCGCTATTGTACAATGCGACGGTTTACTGAATACCCGTGAGGCCGGCGCGGGCCTTTCGAGGTAGATCGGTCGCTGTCGTAGTTTGCAGAACCTGATTCCCACAAGACGAAACAAGGTGCGCGAATGAATCGACTGAGCAAGTCCTTGAAGGTACTCGAATTTGCGATAGCGGCAGGTCTCACAGCAGGTGTTTCGATCATGGCGATGGCGGCGGACCCGGCGACTCCGGCCAAGCCCGACCTCGCGCGGGGGCAGGCAATCGCGGCGCAGGTCTGCGCGGCATGCCACGCGGCCGACGGCAACAGCACGGGCGGCGCCTATCCCAAACTGGCGGGTCAACACGCCGACTACCTCGTCAAAGAACTCAAGGATTTCAAGCCGCAGCCCGGTGGCAAGCCCCCTGCGCGTAATAATGCGATTATGGCTGGCTTCGCCAGCGCGCTTTCCGGTCAGGATATGATCAACGTCGCTGCCTGGTTCGCCTCGCAGACGCCCAAGCCCGGCTTCGCGCGCGACGCGAAGACCGTGCCGGAAGGCCAGAAGATCTGGCGCGCCGGCATCGCCGATAAAGGCGTGCCCGCCTGCGCGGCCTGCCACGGGCCGACCGGCCAGGGCATTCCGGTTCAGTATCCGCGTCTTTCGGGCCAATGGTCGGACTACGTGGTGGCGCAGTTGCAGGCATTCCAGCAGGGCACGCGCAACAATAACGAGCCGATGCGCCAGATCGCGCACCGTCTCTCGGACGACGAGATCAAGGCCGTTGCCGATTACGCGGCCGGTCTGCATTGACCCGGTATTGACCTGGCATTCGTGTAGGGTCAAGCGGGTAGGGTCAAGCGGGTAGGGTCAAGCGGGCGATCGAAGAACAAGAAAAGGGTGTGGGCGCCGTGCGGATGCGGCGGTCCTGCACCCTTTTTTGCTGTCATGCACCCGGGGCGCGTGACGGTCGGATGGAACAAGAAGCGGGAACGAGAAGCGGAGTTTGAATGAGCGTTACCACCGAGGGTCTGCAGTTGAATGTCCGCCAGAAGGCGGTAAGAAGCGCCATCGAGCTGCTCAGTTCGATGCGCTTCGCCATTGCACTGCTGGTGGTGCTGGCGATCGCGAGCATCATCGGCACGGTGCTCACGCAGGACGACCCGTACCCGAACTACGTCAACCAGTTCGGTCCGTTCTGGGCCGACATCTTCCGCTCGCTGAGCCTCTACACGGTCTATAGCGCGTGGTGGTTCATGACCATCCTGGGCTTTCTGGTGGTGTCGATCTCGCTGTGCGTGATCCGCAACGGCCCGAAGATGATCGCCGACATGCGCAGCTGGAAGGACAAGGTCCGCGAAGGCAGCCTGCGCGCGTTCCATCACAAGGGCGAGTTCGCGCTCGAAGGGGCGAGCCGCGAGCAAACCGCCGCGAAGCTCGGCAAGCTCATGCAGCGCATGGGCTACCGCTTCGTCACGCGCGAGACCGAAGGCGCGACGCTGATCGCGGGCAAGCGCGGCGCGCTCACCAAAATCGGCTATATCTTCGCCCACCTGGCGATCGTGGTGATCTGTCTGGGCGGCCTGCTCGACAGCAATCTGCCGATCAAATTCCAGATGTGGCTGTTCGACAAGTCGCCGATCCGCAGCAATGCCGTCATCAACGACATCGCGCCCGAACATCGTCTTTCGCAGTCGAATCCGACCTTCCGCGGCTACGCGTGGGTGCCCGAAGGCCAGTACGTCTCGACGGCGATCCTGAACCAGCCCGACGGCTCGCTGATCCAGGATCTGCCGTTCTCGATCCAGTTGAACAAGTTCATCGTCGATTACTACTCGACGGGCATGCCCAAGCTGTTCGCGAGCGACATCGTCGTGATCGATCACAAGACGGGCCAGCGCATTCCGGCGCGCATCGAGGTGAACGAGCCGTTCACGTACGACGGCGTGTCGATCTACCAGTCGAGCTTCCAGGACGGCGGCTCGCAGATGCAGATGACCGCGTGGCCGATGAGCGGCGCGAGCGCGAAGAGCTTCCCGTTCGGCGGCACGATCGGCAACTCGGCGCCGCTCAAGCTGCCCGCAGGGCAGAGCGTGCCGGGTGTCGACGGCCAGACCATCGAATTCGCGGATTTTCGCGCCATCAACGTCGAAAACGTCTCGAACGGCAGCGGTCAGAACGACGTGCGCGGCGTGGCGCATCAGACGCTCAAGGAAGCGTTCGACGAGCGGCTCGGCTCGGGCGCCAAGACCTCGAAGCCGCTCGATCTGCATAACGTCGGGCCGTCGGTGCAATACAAGGTGCGCGACAAGGACGGCCAGGCGCGCGAGTACAACAACTACATGCTGCCCGTCGATGTGGGCGGCGAGCGCATGTTCCTCGCCGGTATGCGCGAGAACCCGGACGAGCCGTTCCGCTATCTGCGCATTCCCGCCGACAGCGGCGGCACCATGACGGAGTGGATGCGGCTGCGCGCCGCGTTCGAAGACCCGGCGCTGCGCGCGCAGGCCGCGCACCAGTTCGCCGCTCGCTCGGTCCCCGATTCGAATCGCGATCTTCAGAAGCATCTGGAAGACAGCGCCTCGCGCGTGCTGACGCTTTTCTCGGGCACGGATCCGTCGATGCAAGGCGCACCGCCGTCGCAGATGGGCGGCTTCCAGGCGGTGGCGGGCTTCATCGACAAATCGGTGCCGAAGGATCAGCAGGAAAAGGCCGCGGGCCTGCTGCTGCGCATGCTCGAAGGCTCGACCTGGGATCTCTGGCAGCTCGCGCGCGCCCAGGCCGGCGAACCGGCGCTCACGCCCGACGCCCAGTCCGCGCGCTTCGTGCAGGACTCGATCAACGCCGTTTCGGACAGTTTCCTGTACGGATCGCCCGTCTATCTACAGCTCGATTCATTCAAGCAGGTGCAAGCTTCGGTATTTCAGTTGACGCGCGCGCCGGGCAAGAAAGTCGTGTATCTTGGCAGCCTGTTGCTCGTGCTCGGCATCTTTTCGATGTTCTACGTGCGCGAGCGCCGTCTGTGGTTCTGGCTGAAAGAGCGCAGCGGGACGCACGGACAGGGCGTCGACGTCATCATGGCGATGTCGACCGCGCGCCGCACGCTCGACTTCGAGAAAGAGTTTGCCCGCACCCGTGAAGTGGTCTCGCGCACCCTGGGCGCCCAGCCCGGGAATTCAGGCGCAGATGACGGCGGGACGGACCGTAACGCTTGATCCACGCGATCCACGCGCCTTTTAAGGCGCACTTTACGGACACTCAAGATCAACACGGTAAGCCCATGGACTTGACTCAGGTTTCTTCTTCGGCAAAGACCCGCCGCGCCGATCGCGCGGCGGCGGCAGCGGCTCAGGACGTGCGCGGCGCGTCCGATTTCAACGATCCGCTGTTCGACGAACGCCCCTTTCTGCGCCGCCTGACGGCGATCGACTGGCTGTTCGCGCTGGCGATGGTGGCGGGCGCGGGTTTCGCGCTCTCGCGCTACCACGCGCACATGAACTACTACGACAAGCTCGTGCTGTGCGGCACGGTGCCGGCGCTCGTCGTGCTCGGCTGGCGCTGGAAGCCTTCGCGCCTCTTGATGGCCGCGATCGCCGTCATGTCGATCGGCGCGATCCAGATCTACCAGGGGGATCTCGCGCGCGCCGATCAGGCCTTCTTCCTCAAGTATTTCCTCTCCAGCCAGTCGGCCATCCTGTGGATGAGCGCGCTGTTCGTGCTCGCCACACTGTTCTACTGGATCGGCCTGCTGTCGCGCTCCGAGACGGGCGGTGCGATCGGCACCCGGCTCACGTGGGCGGCGGTGCTGATGGGCTTCACCGGCCTGATGGTGCGCTGGTACGAGTCCTATCTGATCGGCGCGGATGTCGGCCATATCCCTATCTCGAACCTCTACGAAGTGTTCGTGCTGTTCAGCCTGATCACGGCGCTCTTCTACCTGTACTACGAGAAGCACTACGCCACGCGTGCGCTTGGCGCGTTCGTGCTGCTCGTGATCAGCGCGGCCGTGGGCTTCCTGATGTGGTACTCGATCTCGCGCGACGCGCAGCAGATCCAGCCGCTCGTGCCCGCGCTGCAAAGCTGGTGGATGAAGATCCACGTCCCGGCGAACTTCATCGGCTACGGCAGCTTCGCGCTCTCGGCGATGGTGGGCGTCGCCTACATCATGAAGGAGCGCGGCGTGCTGGCGGATCGTCTGCCCGCGCTCGAAGTGCTCGACGACGTCATGTACAAGTCGATCGCCGTCGGCTTTGCGTTCTTCACGATCGCCACGATCCTGGGCGCGCTGTGGGCCGCGCAGGCCTGGGGCGGCTACTGGAGCTGGGACCCGAAGGAAACCTGGGCGCTGATCGTCTGGCTCAACTACGCGGCCTGGCTGCATATGCGGCTGATGAAGGGGCTGCGCGGCGGCGTGGCGGCCTGGTGGGCGCTCACCGGCCTGCTGGTCACGACCTTCGCCTTCCTGGGCGTCAATATGTTCCTGTCGGGCCTGCATAGTTACGGCAAGCTGTAACCGCATCGGATCTCGGAACGAACTAACCGCCGGACGCCTCGCGCTCCGGCGGTTTTTTTCGTGCTGGCGGGAAGGATTCCGGTTGGCGCGCGTTAGCCGCTTACAGGTCGTTGAAAATTTGGGATCGACAGGAGTATCGGAAATGTGGATCAAGCGCAGCAGCCGGATCATCCTCAACGGCGACGACATCGCCGCGCACGAGATCACGCCGCAAAAAGTGTTCGAACAGCGCCGCCGCTTCATGAAGGCGGCGGGCGCGCTCGCGCTCGGCGGCGTGGGCGCCGGGCTGGGTGTCTTCGATCCGCGCGCCGCCTTTGCCGAATACGCCTCGCCCGACCCGAAGGCCATCAAGCTCGCCGCGAAGACCAACGCGAAATTCGTCGCGCTCGACAAGTCCACGCCGTTCAAGGACGTCACGACCTATAACAACTTCTACGAGTTCGGCACCGACAAGGGCGATCCGGCGCAGAACGCGCACACCCTGCGGCCGCGCCCGTGGAAGGTGAGCGTGGAGGGCGAGATCAAGAACCCCAAGGTCTACGATATCGACGACATCCTCAAGCTCGCGCCGCTCGAAGAGCGCGTGTACCGCCATCGCTGCGTGGAAGGCTGGTCGATGGTGATTCCGTGGATCGGCATCTCGCTGTCCGAGCTGATCAAGCGGGCGCAGCCCACCGGCAACGCGCGCTACGTGCAGTTCATCACGCTCGCGGACCGCTCGCAGATGCCGGGTCTGGCCGAGCCGATCCTCGACTGGCCGTACTCCGAAGGGCTGCGCATGGACGAGGCGATGAATCCGCTCGCGCTGCTCACCGTCGGGCTTTACGGCCAGGTGCTGCCGAACCAGAACGGCGCGCCCGTGCGCATGGTGCTGCCGTGGAAATACGGCTTCAAGAGCGCAAAGTCACTGGTGAAGATCCGTTTCGTGGAGAAGCAGCCGCCGACGAGCTGGAACACCTACGCGTCGAACGAATACGGCTTCTTCTCGAACGTGAATCCGAATGTCGATCACCCGCGCTGGAGCCAGGCGAGCGAGCGGCGTATCGGCGAGGACGGCTTTTTCACGCCCAAGCGCAAGACGCTGATGTTCAACGGTTACGGCGATCTGGTGGCGTCGATGTATCAGGGCATGGATCTGCGCAAGAACTTTTGACGGGATCAGGCGATGGAATCGACGACCACGGCGGCACGCAGCGCGAAAGGCGCGCAGCAGGCGAGCGCCACGAACGCGAGGAGCGCAACGTCAGGCCCGCGCTGGCTGCGCTGGGCGAAAGTCGCGGTGTTCGTCGCGGCGTGGTATCCGCTCGCGCGCATTGTGTTCTTTGGCGTGACGGACCGGCTGGGCGCCAATCCGATCGAGTTCATCACGCGCTCGACCGGCCTGTGGACGCTCGTGTTCCTTTGCATCACGCTGGCGGTCACGCCGTTGCGTCGGCTCACCGGCTGGAACGTGCTGCTGCGCTTTCGGCGCATGTTGGGCCTTTACGCGTTTTTCTACGCGGCGCTGCATTTCACCACCTACATCTGGTTCGACAAATGGTTCGACGTGGCCGCGATGCTCAAGGACATCGGCAAGCGGCCCTTCATCACGGTGGGTTTCGCGGCCTTCGTGCTGCTGATTCCGCTGGCCGTCACCTCGACCAAAGCGATGGCGCGCAGGCTCGGCCGCCGCTGGCAGAGTCTGCACCGGCTGATCTATGCGATCGGCGTGCTCGCGATCCTGCATTTCTGGTGGATGAAATCCGGCAAGCACGATCTGGCGCTGCCGAAAATCTATGGCGCGATCATGCTGGCGCTGCTTGGCTGGCGGCTGGCCGTGTGGCTGACGGCGCGCGTCAGGGCGCGGGGCGCGTAGGCGCATCGCCACGAAAGCGCGCAGGCAATAAAAAAGCGACGCACAAGGCGTCGCTTTTTTCATGGCGCGCAGACAAGCCGCGCTACGACCCAACCTCAATCCGGCAGCAAATGCTCGCCCGCGAAAAGCTGCTGCACGGTCTCGCGCTCGCGCGCGACGTGTACGCGCGTGCCGTCGACCAGCAGTTCGGCCGCGCGCGGACGCGTGTTGTAGTTCGAGCTCATCGTGAAACCGTAGGCGCCCGCCGAGCGGATCGCCAGCACGTCGCCCGCTTCGAGCGCGAGCGTGCGGTCGCGGCCCAGCCAGTCGCCGCTTTCGCACACCGGGCCGACGATGTCGTACGCGTGAGCGTCGCCCGCGCGCGGCGTGACCGGCTCGATGGCGTGATACGCCTCGTACATCGCGGGACGCGCGAGATCGTTCATCGCCGCATCGACGATGGCGAAGTTCTTTTCCGCGCCCGGCTTCAGGAATTCGACCGTCGTGAGCAGGATGCCCGCGTTGCCGACCAGCGAGCGGCCCGGCTCGAACCAGACCTCGCGCGACTTGCCGGTCTTCGCGCCATGCGCTTCGATGCGATCGAGCACCGTGCGCACGAACGCGCCGATATCCGGCGGCGTTTCGTCGTCGTAGCGGATGCCGAGGCCGCCGCCCACGTCGATATGATGGATCGCGATGCCGTCCGCTTCGATCTGGTCGACGAGTTCGAGCAGCTTGTCGATGGCGTCCAGGTACGGCGCGACTTCGGTGATCTGCGAGCCGATATGGCAGTCGATGCCGACCACCTGAAGATTCGGCATGGCGGCCGCCGCGCGGTAGGTCGCGCGCGCGTCTTCAAAGGCGATGCCGAACTTGTTCGACTTCAGGCCCGTGGAGATGTAGGGGTGCGTCTTCGCATCGACGTCCGGGTTCACGCGCAGCGACACCGGCGCCTTCTTGCCGAGCGCGCCCGCCACCGCGTTCAGGCGGTCGAGTTCGGGAATCGATTCGACGTTGAAGCACTTCACGCCCGCTTCGAGCGCCGTCTTCATTTCGTCGCCATGCTTGCCCACGCCCGAGAACACGGTGTTCTGCGCTTTGCCGCCCGCGGCCAGCACGCGGGCGAGTTCGCCGCCCGAGACGATGTCGAAGCCCGCGCCTTCGCGCGCGAACACGTTGAGCACGGCAAGATTGCTGTTCGCCTTGACCGCGACGTGCACCGCGGCGCGGCGGCCCGCGCAGGCATCGGCGTAGGCGTGCCACGTCGCGCTGAGCGCCGCGCGCGAGTAGACGTAGAGCGGCGTGCCGTGCTGCGCGGCGAGATCGGCGGCGGACACGCCTTCGACGAAGAGCGTGCCGTCGACGCGGTGGAAAGCGGGCTGAGTCATGCGGAGATCGTGTTGCGGGTGATGGGGCTGCTGGAACGGCGGCTTACTGCGCCGGTGCCGCAGCGGAAGCCGGCTGCGCAGCGGAAGCCGACGCGGGGGCGGAATTCAGTTCGGGGTCCGGGGACAGCGAAAGCGGCGTGCCCGAGGTGTCGGGAATCGTGCCGACCAGGGCGTCCGAGGCTGCGCGCGCCTGATCATCAGGTTGAACTGCGGGCTGCGTCTCGAAGTTGGGCTTCTGCGGCAACGGCGGCACGGTCGGCATGTAGAGCGGGCCCTTCTGGCCGCAACCCGTGAGCGACACTGCGCCAAGCGCGAAAGCGGCTAGAATCGCGGCGGACGTCGAAACGCGGGATGCCCGAGCGCGCATCCGGGAATTGACACGCATAATTGTCCCTGAATGATTAACTGGTGGAGTTTAGCATGGCAGATAGTGACTACCTGAGCCGCGCGGAGGCCGTGCTGGCGGCGGTGGAACGCGCTGTGGACGAGGCCGATGCCGACATCGAACTCGAACGCAGCGGCAACGTTCTGACGCTCGAATTCGAGAACCGCACGAAGATCATCATCAACCTCCAGCCGCCGATGAAGGAAATCTGGATCGCCGCGAAAGCGGGCGGATTCCATTACCGCTTCATCGACGGGCAGTGGCTCGACACGCGCACGGGCACCGAGTTCTTCTCGGCGCTCACCGCTTATTCGACCGAGCAGGCCGGCGAGCCGGTGACGTTCGTGCCGTGACGATGCGCTGATGCATTGGCGTAAATGAAAACGGGCACCCTTGGGTGCCCGTTCTGCTTTCAGGACCGACCGCGTGCCTCAATGCCCGCGGAACAGGTTCATGATGTCTTCCTTCTCCTTGGCGTTGACCTGCTGAGGCTCCGGCGCCGCACCCGCATCGGCGGCATCGCCGCCCGAAGCCGAACCGCCGCTTGCCGCGGCTTCCAGCGCCGCCTGGCTGATGCCCACCGTCGAGACGAAGCCGTGCCCTGGGGTGGCATCGGCGTAATACAGTTCGTCGCCGAGCATGACGATGCCGTCGGGCATCGGCATCTTGTAGTCGGGCACGCCGTTGAGCGCCTTCTGCATGTAGTCGATCCACACAGGCAGGGCGAGACCGCCGCCGGTCTCCCGGTCGCCCAGGCTGCGCGGATTGTCGTAACCGATCCACGCGATCGCCGCGAGCGTGTGCTGATAACCCGCGAACCACGCGTCGCGCGAGTCGTTGGTCGTGCCGGTCTTGCCGCCCAGGTCGGTGCGCTTCAGGGCATTCGACTTCGCGCCCGTGCCGCGCTGCGCGACGCTCTGCAACAGGCTGTTCATGATGTAGGCGTTGCGCGGATCGATCGCGCGCGGCGCGTTTTCGCCCGCCACGAGCGGCTGCGCCTGCGCGACCACCACGCCGCGCTGATCGGTGACTTCGGCGATCAGATACGGATTCACGCGATAGCCGCCGTTGGCGAACACCGCATAGCCGCCCGCCATCTGCAGCGGCGTGACGAGGCCCGCGCCCAGCGCCATCGGCAGATAGGCCGGATGGCGGTCGGCGTCGAAACCGAAGTGCGTGATGTACTGCTGCGCGTACTTCGTGCCGATGTGGTTGAGGATGCGGATCGACACCAGGTTCTTCGACTTCATGAGCGCGGTGCGCATGCTCATCGGGCCGTCGAAGCCGCCGCCGTAGTTCTTCGGCTCCCACGCCTGGCCGCCCGTTTCCGCGGCGCTGAAGAACAGCGGCGCGTCGTTGATGACGGTAGCCGGCCCCAGGCCCTTGTCGAGCGACGCCGAATAGATGAACGGCTTGAAGCTAGAACCCGGCTGGCGCCACGCCTGGGTGACGTGGTTGAACTTGTTCTTGTTGAAGTCGAAGCCGCCCACCAGCGCGCGGATCGCGCCGTCCTGCGGCACCACCGAGACAAACGCGCCTTCGATCTGCGGCAACTGCGTGATCGACCATTCGCCCGCGTTGTTGCGCGCCACCCGGATGATCGCGCCGGGGCGGATTTTCTGGCTCGGCTGCGCGCGCGTGCTCAGGTTGTATTGCGCGAAGCGCAGGCCGTCGCCGGCGATGCTGGCGGTGTTGCCGTCCATGAAGGTCGCCTGGACTTCCTTCGGACTGGCCGCCGTGACCACGGCTGCAACCAGTTCGCCGTTGTCGGGGTGTTCGAGCAGCGCGTCGTCGATGGCCTGTTCGCGGTCGTCGGCGTCGCTGGGCAGGTCGATGAAGGCTTCAGGCCCGCGATAGCCGTGGCGCCGCTCGTAGTCCATCAGCCCCTTGCGCAGCGCGCGATAGGCGACGTCCTGATCGGCGGAATCGATCGTCGTGACGACGTTCAGACCACGCGTGTAGGCTTCTTCGTGGTACTGCGCGTACATCATCTGACGCACCATTTCCGCCACGTATTCGGCGTGGACGCTGAATTCCTTGCCCTGGCCCTTGACCACGAGCGGTTGCGCCGCGGCCTCGTCGTACTGCTCCTGGGTGATGTAGTGCAGCTCCAGCATGCGCTGAAGGATGTACTCCTGACGGACCTTGGCGCGCTTCGGATTGACGACCGGGTTATAGGCCGACGGCGCCTTGGGCAGACCGGCGAGCATCGCGCATTCGGCGAGCGTCAGGTCTTTCAGATCCTTGCCGAAGTACACCCGCGCCGCGCTCGCGAAGCCATAGGCGCGCTGCCCCAGATAGATCTGGTTCATGTACACCTCAAGGATCTGATCCTTCGAGAGCTTCGACTCGATCTTGTAGGCGAGCAGCATCTCGTAGACCTTACGCGTGTAGGTCTTTTCGCTCGACAGGAAGAAGTTGCGCGCCACCTGCATGGTGATCGTGCTCGCGCCCTGCGACGCGTGGCCATTGGTGAGCGCGACGATGCCCGCGCGCGCGATGCCGGTCAGATCGACGCCGCCGTGCTCGTAGAAGCGCGCGTCCTCGATCGCGAGAATGGCGTTCTTGAGATTGGCCGGCACGTCCTGGAAATGGACGATATCGCGCCGCTCCTCGCCGAATTCGCCGATCAGCACATGGTCGCGCGTGTAGATGCGCAGCGGCACCTTGGGGCGATAGTCGGTGAGCGCGTCGAGCGAGGGCAGATTGGGCGTGGCGACGATCAGCGCGTAGCCGAGCACCAGCGCCACGCTGGCGAGCGCGCCCGCGATCAATACGAAGAAGCCGATGAGCAGCCGCGCCCACCAGGGCCGGCGGCGCTTTCTGGGCGCGGCGGGGTCGGGCGGCGTGGGCGGTGTGGGCGGCGGAACGGACGAGTCAGGCTGGGCTTCTTGCATACGGACACCGGAAAAACAGTCCCGCGATTATAGCTGCCCGCCCTGGCGCGCTTTCGGAATGCTTACGTCTGCCGAAAAGTGGGGCCGGGGGCGGTGCGTGGGGACTGCGCTGAGGCACTGAAGGTATAGGAGCACTCTAGCCGCGTCTCGAATGCGCGAGAAGGCCGGCGGATCGGCTTATCGCAAACCCGCGCAGAGATTGGCCATCTGGCCGAGTGTTCGGCGCAGGCGCTGCTTCGCACAATTTCTCCCAGGGCGCGCCGCGAATCGTTCGCGGCGCCACGCACAAGGGAGGAAGGCGATGAGCCTGCTCAATCCGCTGTTGTTGGGGGCGCGCCGTTACGCGGCGGGTGTCGATGTGCATGCGCGCGGCGTCACGCTGGTCGTGCTCAGTCAGCGCGTGTTCGGCGGCGGACCGCTGCGCATCGAGTGGCTGGGCCGCGTGCCGCTGGCGCGCGAGGCGCTGTCGGGCGCGGAGATCGTCGATCGCACCGCGCTGGTGGCGGCTTTGCAGGCGGCCTTCGGCGCTTTGCCGCGCGCCTGCGCCGAGGCGTCGCTGCGCTGCGCGATGGCGCTGCCTACGGGCGCGACGTTGATGGCGGCCGTGCCGCTCGCGCGGCTGGCGCGTGGGTCGTTTGTCACGAGCACGAGCAACACAAGCGGCGTAAGGGGCACAAGCGGCACAAGCGGCACAAGCGGCACAAGCAGGGCAGGCGCCATCGCGGATGCCTCGGGTCTCTTCACGGAGCTGGAGCCGCTGGTACTGGCCGAAGCGGAGCGTGTCGCCGGCATCGAGCGCCATGAGCTGGCGGTGGACTGGCGCGTGGGTCCACTCGCGCTCGATTGTGGCGTTGCCTCGGCTCATGAGGCCAGAGTCATGATCGCGGCCACGGCGCGCGCATATCTGGAGTCGCGCATCGAATGCGCGGCGATGGCGGGGGTGGCGCTTTGCGCGATGGACGACGAGGCCCACGCCGCGCTACGCGCCATGCGCCACGCGGCGGCGTTCGAGCTGCCGCCGCACGAGCCATGGGCGGCGCTCTGGGTGGGCGCGGACGGCGTGCACGGCTGGTTCGTCGCCGACGACTGCGTCGCGCGCACGATGCGCTTTCCGGCGCTGGAGCACGCCGATCTCGTCGAGGCGCTGCACGACCTGGCGGGCCGCGAGCAGACCGGCTGCGCGCTCGTCGCCGGTGACATCGGCTTGCTGCAGGGTGTGCATTTCTCGCTTGCCGATATCGGCGACGTGCTCGGCTGCCCGGTGCTGCCGTTCGAATGCGCGCCGCTTGCGGACGCCGACTTTCCGCTCGACGCGCAGCTTCTGCACGACCCGGCGTGCGCGGTGGCTTTCGGGCTTGCGATGCGCGGGGTGCACGAATGAAGACGGCGACGATCGTAAATGCGTGGGAGGGCTTCAACCTGCTGCCGTGGCGGCTTGCAGCCGTGCGGCGCCTGCGCCGGCGGCGCGCGC
This sequence comes from Paraburkholderia eburnea, assembly GCF_002917095.1. Classification (GTDB taxonomy): domain Bacteria; phylum Pseudomonadota; class Gammaproteobacteria; order Burkholderiales; family Burkholderiaceae; genus Paraburkholderia; species Paraburkholderia eburnea. The sequence continues at coordinate 63,277 of NZ_PQGA01000019.1, read as the reverse complement.
TCGAATGGCTGTCGGCGCTGCTGATCGGCGGCGCGCTCGGTTGTCTCGCTGCGGGCTGGCAGACGTTCGAGCGTAGTCGGGCCGATGTGCGGCGCGAGGCGATCGAGCAGCAACTGGCGCAACTCGGCGCGCCGCTCGCAGAGGCCAGGCGGCTCGCGCGCGAAGCGAATGAGCGCGCCGCCGCGTTGCGCGAGGCGCAGCTCAAGGCGAAGCCGCTCACGCACCTGTTCGCGCTCATCGAGGCGCTTGCGCGGGTGCGCACGGACGGCGTCGTGCTCGATCAGCTTATTCAGCACGCCGACGAAACCGAACTCCAGGCAAGCGCCACCGATGAAGCCGCCGCGGGCGCGTGGCTCGAACGGCTGCATACGCTGCGGGATATCGAGGCGGTCAACGTGCGCGAAATGAAGCGCGAAACGAGGAAAGAGGCGACGAAAGAAACAACGAGAGAAACAACGAGAGAAACGAGGAGTGAAACCCAAGGCAGGCAGATGCATGGCGTGCCGATCCATGTGGCGGCACGGCTCGTATGGAAAGGCGCGGCGGCGAATGTGCCGAAGCAGGCGGGTGCGGTGCGCGGCGTCGGCGCGAAGGAGGCGAAATGAGCGAATCAAGTTCAAACGCGCCGCTGATGGGGGCGCCAGCTTTCTTTCGCGGTTCCCGACGCGGCATGGGCTTGGCGCTGTTGCATGGCTGGCGGCCTCTGCATGGGTGGAGCGCGCGCCGCCGCGCGAGCGCCGCGTTGATGCTGGGTTTGATCGCCGCCGTGCTGGCGGCCTTCATCTGCGTGACGACGGACGCGGGTGGTGCTGAAACCGCTCATGTCGCGCTAGCCGACGCCCAGACCCGCCTGGTGAGCGCGCGTCAATTGCTGGCGCGTCTGCCTGCCTTGCGACGCGACGCGCGGGACTGGCCCCGGCACCCGCACAACGGCAATGTCGCCGACGACATGCGCAACGTGTCGCAACTCGCGGCGCTTGCCGGTCTTGCGTTGATCGCACTGGAGCCTGCCGCGCCGGGCGGCGCGCAGTCGCAGGCGTTTCGCGCGACCAAGCTCGTGGCGCAAGGGGATTTCACGCAACTGCGCGGGTTCCTCGACGGCCTTGCGGAACTGCCCGAACTCGCGGTGCCGATGGAGTTGTCGCTCAGACGCGGCGCGAGCGGCCTCGCCATTTCGGCGCTGTTGCAGGTGTTCGACGGTTTGCCAGCCGTGGCGTTTGCCGACGACGAGGACGAGGGCGGCGTATCCACCGATCCTTTTGCGGATCGCGCTCAACGCTTCGGGAGCGGCCTGAGCGCGAAGGGCGAAGGTCCGCTGCGGCTCGCGGGCATGCTGGCGGAGCACGGACGCGCGCTCGCGCTGGTCGAGACCGCCGAGGGCACGATGGCTGTGCAGGCCGGCGCAATGCTCGCGGGCGCGCGCGTGCTGGAGGTGAGTCCCTCGCGCGTGGTGCTCGCGCTCGACGGCGCGACGCAGACGCTGGACTGGGCGCGGGAGGCGCGATGATGATGCGGCGCGCGCTTGCCCTGATTCCCGCGTTGGCCGCTTCGGCACTGCACGCGGCGGTGCCGCCACCGCTTCCGGTGTGGCATATGGCGGCGGCGCCGGTCGCGCGCTATGAGGCGCCGCCCTTGCCGGAGGGCGAACCTGCCACGCCCACGCAGTGGGTCGCGAATCCGTTCACCGAAGGCGCGGATGCCGATTCGGCGGCCGAACGTGCGTCCGCCATTACCCCGGCCGCGTCGGAGGCGGCCGCTGCGCAAGCTGCGGCCGAACCGCTCGAAGGCCCGCCGACCCCGCTGCCCAGCGAGGCGCGCCTGAGCGGCCCGAGCGCGGCGCACGACGGCCTGCCGCCCGACCGGCCGATCTCGCTGAACTTCCAGCGCGCCGAACTCACCTCGGTGCTCCATGCGTTCGCGCAGTTCACGAAGCTCAACATCGTCGCAAGCGAGCGCGTGCGCGGCCAGGTCACGCTGCGCCTCGACCGCGTGCCGTGGCGCGCCGCCTTCGACCTGTTGCTCGCCTCGAATGGCCTTGCGCTGGAACGCATTGGCAACGTGCTCTGGGTCGCACCCGCCGCCGACCTTGCCGCGCGCGAGCGTCAGCGTTTCGAGGCGCATGCGCGCGCCGCCGATCTGGAGCCGCTCGCGAGCCGTGCCTTCGAACTGCAATATGCGCGCGCCGAAGACCTGCGCAAGCTGCTGACCGGTTCGGGCACGCAGCGCGCGCTCTCGAAGCGCGGCGCCGCCGTCGCCGACACGCGCACGAATCTGCTTTTCGTCACCGATCTGCCCGCGCGGCTCGACCAGATCGCCGCGCTGATCCATCGCCTCGACGCGCCCGCGCGCCAGGTGCTGATCGAAGCGCGTATCGTCGAAGGCGACCAGGGCTTGTCGCGCGAATTGGGCGTGCGGCTGGGCGTGACATCGGCTGGCGCGGACGGCACCACGCACGGCCTGCACGGCGGCCCGGGCGACAGTGGGGAGAGCGGAAGCAGCAGCGCCGGCAAGATCTTCGACCTCGGCGCGGGCGCGTTGAACGGTTTTGGCGCCGCGCAGCTCGGCCTGACGTTGCTGGCGGCGCGCGCCACGCGTCTGCTCGACATCGAACTGAGCGCGCTCGAAGCCGAAGGGCGCGGGCGCGTCGTATCGAGTCCGCGCGTCGTCACCGCCGATCGCACCAAGGCCGTCGTCGAGCAGGGCACCGAGCTGCCGTATCAGGCGAAAGTCGGGCAGGGCGTTTCGGGCGTGCAATTTCGGCGCGCCAGCCTGAAACTGGAGGTCGAGCCGCAGATCACGCCGGACGGCCGCGTGATTCTCGACCTCGACGTGGCCAAGGACAGCGTGGGCGAGCAGACCGCCGCCGGGCCGGCGATCAACACCAAACACGTGCAGACGCGGGTGGAAATCGAAGACGGCGGAACGGTCTCGATTGGAGGAATCGACGCGAGCGACGACCGGGATGATGTGACGCGCGTGCCGCTCCTGGGCAAAATACCGGTTTTGGGCGCACTTTTTTCGCATCGCGCACACTGGGACAAGCGCAGCGAACTGGTCGTGTTTATCACGCCGCGCGTGGTCAGTGCGGACTGATGGATGTCTGTGCGCGGATCGCGCAAGATTTGGCCCAAAAAGGGAAAAAAGCTGCGCAGGATGGCCGAATGGGGCCAAAGCGCGTGGTCCGCAGGCTCGACAACGCCGCTGCTTTGCCAGTAAGCTGCTGCACCAATCTTTTGTAGGAAACGCTGCAAGTGCGGGACGCAAACGCCAATGTATTTTTCGTAGGGCTCATGGGCGCCGGTAAGACGACCGTGGGCCGGGCGGTCGCGCGCCGGCTTGAGCGTCCGTTTTTCGACTCCGATCACGAGGTCGAAGCGCGCACCGGCGCGCGCATCCCGGTGATCTTCGAACTCGAAGGCGAAGCGGGTTTTCGCGACCGCGAGGCCCAGATGATCGAGGAGCTGAGCGCGCGCGACGGCATCGTGCTCGCCACGGGCGGCGGCGCGGTGTTGCGGCCCGAAAATCGCTCCGCGCTCAAGGAGCGCGGTTTCGTCGTCTATCTGCGCGCCCATCCGCATGATTTGTGGCTGCGCACGCGCCGCGACAAGAACCGGCCGTTGTTGCAGACCGAGGATCCCAAAGGGCGCCTTGAGGCGCTCTACGAGCAGCGCGATCCGCTTTATCGCGAGGTCGCGGACTTCGTGATCGAGACGGGCCGGCCTTCGGTGAACGGCCTCGTCAATATGGTGCTGATGCAGCTCGATATGGCCGGCGTTTTGCGCTCGCCGGCGAGCGAGTAGCACGTTTCCTGCGTGACGGCGTTTGGGCGGCCCGGCGTTCCGCCGTTCTGCCGCCGTCGCGCTCCACGGCTCTGTTGCACCGAAGCGCCCCACACTTTGAACTACTGCCTGGCATGATTACCGTCAACGTCGAACTGGGCGACCGCGCCTACCCCATCCACATCGGCTCCGACCTGATCGGCCAGACGGCGCTGTTCGCGCCGCATATCGCCGGCAAATCGGTGACGATCGTGACCAACACCGTCGTCGAGCCGCTGTACGGCGAGAAGCTGCGCGCCGCGCTCGCGCCGCTCGGCAAGGATGTCCACACTGTCGTGCTGCCCGATGGCGAGGCGTTCAAGAACTGGGAAACGCTCAATCAGATCTTCGACGCGCTGCTCACCTCGCGCGCGGACCGCAAGACCACGCTGATCGCACTGGGCGGCGGCGTGACGGGCGACATGACCGGCTTCGCGGCGGCCTGCTACATGCGCGGCGTGCCCTTCATCCAGGTGCCGACGACGCTGCTTTCCCAAGTCGATTCGTCGGTGGGCGGCAAGACCGGCATCAACCATCCGCTCGGCAAGAACATGATCGGCGCGTTCTACCAGCCGCAGGCCGTGATCGCCGACATTGCCGCGTTGCGCACGCTGCCCGCGCGCGAGCTGGCGGCGGGCGTGGCCGAAGTCATCAAGACAGGCGCGATCGCCGACGCGGAATTCTTCAACTGGATCGAGGCGAACGTCGAAGCGCTCAACCGTTGCGAGCCCGCAGCGCTCGCGCACGCGGTCAAGCGCTCGTGCGAGATCAAGGCGTCCGTGGTCGCCGCCGACGAGCGCGAAGGCGGCCTGCGCGCGATTCTCAATTTCGGCCATACCTTCGGTCACGCGATTGAAGCGGGTCTCGGTTACGGTGAGTGGCTGCACGGCGAGGCCGTGGGCTGCGGCATGGCGATGGCGGCCGATCTGTCGGTGCGCATGGGCATGCTCGACGAGGCATCGCGCGAGCGTCTGGTGCGCGTCATCAAGGCGGCGCATTTGCCGGACGTCGGCCCCGCGCTGGGCGCTGAACGTTACGTCGAGCTGATGCAGGTGGACAAGAAGGCCGAAGGCGGCGCGATCAAGTTCATCCTGCTCAAGCGCTTTGGCGAAACGCATATTGGCCTCGCCCCCGACGAAGCCGTGCAGGCCACGCTGGCGGCCACGGTCAAGGGCTGATGCGCCAGCTCGCCGTGCCGATGTAGTTCCGAAGTTGAGCTGAACGGCGGCCCATGCCCACGAGGCCGTGGCCGTCCACTTTGCGATCCGTGCGGAGGAACCGTTGAGCGACACCCGCAGCGACAAGCGCGGCGCGCTGGCCGATCAGGCCCGCGCCGCAGGCAACAAGGCAGACACGCAGTTATCCGGGCTGTCCCAGGGCGAAGCCGAATCCGGGTTCGAGTCCGAGTCAGAGTTCGAAACGGGGCTGGCGCCCTACGCGGCGCATTCGCCCCAGTCGCGCGGCCGCCGCTTCGCCGAGCCGCCGCCCGCCGCGCGCAGCGAATTCCAGCGCGACCGCGACCGCATCGTCCATTCCACGGCGTTTCGCCGGCTCGAATACAAGACCCAGGTGTTCGTGAATCACGAGGGCGATCTCTTTCGCACGCGGCTCACGCACAGCCTCGAAGTCGCGCAGATCGCGCGGTCGGTGGCGCGCAATCTGCGCCTGAACGAAGATCTCGTCGAAGCGATCTCGCTGGCGCACGACCTCGGCCATACGCCGTTCGGCCATGCGGGGCAGGACGCGCTCAACGAATGTATGCGCGATCACGGTGGCTTCGAGCACAACCTGCAAAGTCTTGCTGTAGTCGACGAGCTGGAGGAACACTATGGCGCGTTCGACGGCCTGAACCTCTGCTTCGAGACGCGCGAGGGCATTCTCAAGCATTGCTCGCGCGAGCATGCGCGAGCGCTCGGCGAACTGGGCGAGCGCTTTCTGCTCGGGCGTCAGCCGTCGCTCGAAGCGCAGATCGCCAACATCGCCGACGAAATCGCCTACAACAATCACGATGTGGACGACGGGCTGCGTTCCGGTCTCATCACGATCGAACAACTGGCCGAAGTCGAACTCTGGCAGACTCATTACGACGCCGCGCGCGCCGAATTCCCGCAGATCGAAGGGCGCCGGCTCGTGCACGAGACCGTGCGGCGCATCATCAATACGCTGATCGTCGATCTGATCGGCCAGACCCGCCGCAATCTCGCCGGGCACGCGCCGCGCTCGCTCGACGACGTGCGCGCCGCGCCGCCGCTGGTCGCGCACAGCGAGCGCATCGCGGCGCAGGCGGCCGCGCTCAAGCGCTTTCTCTACCGCAACCTGTATCGCCACTACCAGGTGATGCGCATGGCGAACAAGGCGCAGCGCGTCGTGAAGGGACTCTTCGACGCGTTCAGCGACGATCCGCGCCTGTTGCCGCCCGCGTACCAGACGCCGAACCCCGCCGCACAGCCGCGCCTGATCGCGCATTACATCGCGGGCATGACCGACCGTTACGCGCTCAAGGAGTATCGGCGTCTGTTCGTCGTCGCCGACGAAGTCTGACGTCCGCCTGGCCGGTCGAATCTCGAAATACCTGGAGTTTTGCGATGAAAACCTGGCCGTATCCGCGCGTCGCCGCCCACCGGGGCGGCGGCACGCTCGCGCCCGAAAACACGCTCGCGGCCCTGTGCGTGGGCGCGGGCTTTGGGCACACGATGGTGGAGTTCGACGCCAAACTGTCCGCCGATGACATCGCCTTCCTGCTGCACGACGATACCGTCGAGCGCACGTCGAACGGGCGCGGGGCGGCGGCGCAACTGCGTTACGCGCAGATTGCGGCGTTCGACGCGGGCAGTTGGTGCGATCCGCGCTTCGAGGGCGAGCACATGCCGACGCTCGCCGAGGCCGCGCAATGCTGTCGCGAGGAAGGGTTGGCGGCAAACGTGGAAATCAAGCCGTGTGCGGGGCGGGACAAGGACACGGGGCGTATCGTCGGCGCGGAAACGGCCAGGCTCTGGCTAAACAGGAAAGCCGCGACCGGTCTGCCGCCGTTGTTGTCGTCGTTCTCGTTCGAGGCTCTGGCGGCTGCGCGCGACGCCGCGCCGGATCTGCCGCGCGGCCTGCTGTTCGAGCGCGTGCCGGACGACTGGCGCGAGCAGACCGGCGCGCTCGCGTGCGTCTCGCTGCACGCGAGCCATCGGCATCTGGATCAGGCGCTCGTCGTGCGCATCAAGGAGGCGGGGCTTTTCATCCTCGCCTACACGGTCAATGAACTGGACCGCGCGCGCGAACTGGCAAGCTGGGGCGTTGACACGATCTGTACCGACCGGATCGATCTGATCGGGCCGCACGCGCTCGACGGCTGAGGGTCGAGGCGCGCGGCTTCCCGGCTCCCGGTTCCTGTGTGTCAGCGCCGGACGTTGAGACTGGCGGCCTAGCGGCAGCGCGCGAGAATCGCGCCGGCGACCAGCGCGATGCCGCCCACGATGGCAATCGCCTGCCACGGATTGGCGTGCACGTAATCGTCGGCATTGTCCATGGCTTCGCCCGCGCGCTCGCGCGCGGCGGTGCGAGCGACTTCAAGACGTTCGCGTGCGGCGTCGAGGCGTTTGCGAACGTCCGCGCGCAGCGCCTGGGCATCGGCTTGCGTGCCTTCGCCGAGGCTCGTTTCCAGTTCGCCGAGCAGGTCTCGCAGTTCGTCGGCGATATCGGCGGCGGCGCTGCGGCCGCGGCGCGCGATGCGCCTGGCATGGCGGCCCGTGCGGGTCCAGGATTCTCCGAGGGCGTCTCGCGTGTTTGGGAATGCGCTCATGAATGGCTCCGTGTTGGCAATCTCAGGGTCTGGGGCTCTGGGCGTCCGCGCAAAAAAGGGCAGGACGGTCGAGAAGGAGTCCGAGTATTGCGCAAATCGGGTGCCCGGCGCGGCAAGGTGCGCAGGAGAAAAATCGTGCATGCCCGTCCGGCGCGGCTGCGCTGGCGATGTGGCGGGCTTTCCCGGGCTTGCGTTGCGCTTTCTTTGCGACAAATGATTACGGGGACAGCACGGTTTTTCCCAGAGGCATAGAATCAGGAAAACCCGTTCCGGTTGTCAGAAAAGTGCTCGGGAACAACCGGTGCTGAATCGGCAGGACATGCGGTAGAGGGAGGCGGAAGCCGCGCTCCGTCGGATGCCGCGACGGCAGGACGGAGGCGGTGAGGGAAGGCGGCAGGCGGTGCCGGAAGCGCGAGGCGCTTCAGAACATGTAACCGACCTTCAGGTACGTCACGAGCGGGTTCAGGTGAATTTTCGCTTCGGCTTTCTGCGAAACCACACCAATGATCGTCTGCTTCTGGGTGTTGAGCGTCGCGATCACGCTGACCGGAATGTACGAGACCGAGAAGCCCGCGAACCAGTGCTTCGTGAAGTTGTAGTTGAAACCGACGTTGAACACCGGCGCCCAGGAACTGTCCGTCGAAACGCTGGTCGGACCCCCAAGCGCAGGGCTGTCGATGAAGTTGCTGTTGGTGATCTTCGCGTCCGTGAACGAAACGTGCGTGACGCCGATGCCAAGATACGGATGGAACTGCGCTTCAGGCTTGTTGAAGTAGTACTTGAACAGAAGCGCGGGGCTCCAGAGTCGGGCGGATCCCAGCTTGCCGAAAGCACTGAGCGAGCCTTCGCCGTCCAGCTCGAACTTGGGAGGAACGCCCAGCTCGACTTCAGTGGCCAGGTGATCGGTGATGAAGTAACCCAGGCTCAAGCCAAAGGTGTCGGAGCTGTTGATGCCGGTGCCCGTGCCCGGGAATGCCTGATTGACCGGACGGCCGGCGACGTCATCGATCTTGAGAGGATCGCTGCCATCCTGCGGCGAGAAATGGAACCACCCCGTTGTAACGTAGAACGTGTTGGCCGATTGCGCGTGAGCCCCCGACATGCAGGCGAGCGCGGCGACTGCTGCCAGCGCCTGTTTTAATTTCATATATGTGCTCCTCCATTAAAGGCCCGCCCATTATGAACACAACGTTTGCAACAAACCATATGCGACCGTTAGAGCTTTTTCCCTAAGCGCCGCGAGGTCTCCGCTTAAGTCGTACGCCCGCGAGAACAAGCGCTGGCGCGGCCTTGGCGGGTCTGCGGGTATTCACCAACGGACCAGGAAAATCGAGCATGGCACGGCTTGCACGTCTTTATGTTCCCGACCAGCCGCAGCATGTGATTCTGCGCGGACTGGATCAGCAGCCCGCATTCGTCGACGACCAGGACTACGAACTGTTCATCGACTGCCTCAAGGCAGCGGCGCGCGATCACCACCTTGCGGTGCATGCCTGGGTTTTGATGCCCGGCGCGGTGCAACTGCTCGTCACGCCATCCGACGAAGCCAGCCTTCCCAAGGCGATGCAGGCGGTCGGCAGGCGCTATGTGGCCCACTTCAACCGCCGTTACGCGCGACGCGGCACGCTCTGGGAAGGGCGTTACCGCGCGACCGTCATCGAGGGCGAGCGCTTCTTTCTGCTGGCGAGCCGCGTCGTCGAACTCGCGCCGGTGCGCAGCGGCCTCGTCGCGGCGGCGGAGGACTATCGCTGGTCGAGCTATCGGCATCACATCGGCCTGACCGTCGACAGCCTCATCACCGACCATCCGCTCTATTGGGCGCTCGGCAATACGCCGTTCGAGCGCCAGCGCGCCTATCGCGAACTCTGCGAGCAGCCTTTCGACGAGCGCGAGACCAATCAGCTGATGCAGGCCACGCTCAAGGGCTGGGTGCTCGGCAGCGATACCTATCGCGACTGGGCTTCGCGCACGGCGAACCGGCGTGTTTCGCCGCTGCCGCGCGGGCGGCCTCGCAAGGTGCGCGAACCGGCTGCGCCGCCCGGGGCGGCTGGCGCCGCGGGCGCACTGGGCGCGACGCCCACGGCGTCGGCCGGAACGACGAGCGCGGGCGCCGTCGCGACGGGCGGAAATGCGGGTGCGAGCACCGGCTCGCAGGGTGCCGCGCATACGCCTTCATCAGGCCCTTTTTCGTCGCCACCGTCGGGTTCGCAGCCCGGATCGAACGCGGGCGGGCACGCCGGCAGCCATCCGGGTAGTGGTAGCGGCGCAACGCCAGGGGCAAATACGGGTGGTCCGAGCGGCCATTCTGCGGGTTCGTCGCCATCGGGCTCTGGCGGGGGGTCCAGCTCGCCGCCGGCCCATCACGGGCACAAGCCTGGCACCGGCACCCATTGATCTCCTTGTAAATCAACGTTTTACGAAGAAAAACGGCATCTCCGGATGCCGTTTTCTTTCGCCCCTTTTTGATGCGTCCCCAATAAAAATGCACCGCAATGCACCATGACGATAATTGGGGTCTAACCATGCAGTTTTATTTGCATGCCCTTGATTCGTCGCGTATATTCGCCTTTCGGCTCTCCTGGACGCACAACGCGGGAAGCCTGCATCGCCCGCGCAACGCCGTACAGCGGTCACGCAAGCGGCGGGAAAACAAAGTACGGAATCAACGGCCATTCCCCTGGCCCCTCTAGGACGGTGTCCCCATGAACGATCACCTGCAGCGCGCCGCGGTGCCCGCCGCGCAAGGTCTGTATGACCCGCAAAACGAACACGACGCCTGCGGCGTCGGCTTCGTCGCCCATATCAAGGGCAAGAAGAGCCACGAAATCATTCAGCAAGGCCTGAAGATTCTCGAAAACCTCGACCACCGGGGCGCTGTCGGCGCCGATCCGCTGATGGGCGATGGCGCGGGCATCCTGATCCAGATTCCGGACGCGTTCTACCGCGAAGAGATGGCCCGTCAGGGCGTGACGCTGCCGCCGTTCGGCGAGTACGGCGTCGGCATGATCTTCCTGCCGAAGGAGCATGCCTCGCGTCTCGCGTGCGAGCAGGAACTCGAACGCACGGTGCGCGCGGAAGGCCAGGTCGTGCTGGGCTGGCGCGACGTGCCGGTCGACCACACCATGCCGATTTCGCCCACGGTGAAGGCCAGCGAGCCGCTGATCCGCCAGATCTTCATCGGCCGCGGCAAGGACGTGATGGTCACGGACGCGCTGGAGCGCAAGCTGTATGTGATCCGCAAGACCGCGAGCCACCGCATCCAGGCGCTCAAGCTCAAGCACGGCAAGGAATACTTCGTGCCGTCGTGCTCGGCGCGCACGGTCGTCTACAAGGGTCTGCTGCTGGCCGGTCAGGTCGGCGTGTACTACCGCGACCTGCAGGATGAGCGCGTGGTTTCGGCACTGGCGCTCGTGCACCAGCGCTTCTCCACGAACACGTTCCCGGCGTGGGAACTGGCTCACCCGTACCGCATGATCGCCCACAACGGTGAAATCAACACCGTGAAGGGCAATGTGAACTGGCTGAACGCCCGTACCGGCGCGATCGCCTCGCACGTTCTGGGCGACGACCTGCCCAAGCTGTGGCCGCTGATCTATCCGGGCCAGTCGGACACGGCATCGTTTGACAACTGCCTCGAACTGCTGGTGATGGCCGGCTACCCGCTCGTCCACGCGATGATGATGATGATCCCGGAAGCCTGGGAACAGCACACGCTGATGGACGAGAACCGCAAGGCGTTCTACGAATACCACGCAGCGATGATGGAGCCGTGGGACGGCCCCGCCGCGATCGCCTTCACCGACGGCCGCCAGATCGGCGCGACGCTCGACCGTAACGGTCTGCGTCCGGCGCGCTACATCGTCACGGACGACGACCTGGTCATCATGGCGTCGGAAGCCGGCACGCTGCTGATCCCCGAATCGAAGATCGTCAAGAAGTGGCGCCTGCAGCCGGGCAAGATGTTCCTGATCGACATGGAACACGGCCGCATCATCGACGACAAGGAACTGAAGGACAACCTCGCCAACGCCAAGCCGTACAAGAGCTGGATCGACGCCGTGCGCATCAAGCTCGACGAAATCGAGCCGAAGGCGGAAGACGTCGCGACCGCGCGCGCCGAAGCCGCCGCGCTGCTCGACCGTCAGCAGGCGTTTGGTTACACGCAGGAAGACCTCAAGTTCCTGATGGCGCCGATGGCGATGTCGGGTGAAGAGGCCGTCGGTTCGATGGGCAACGACTCGCCGCTGGCGGTCATGTCCAACAAGAACAAGACGCTCTACAACTACTTCAAGCAGTTGTTCGCGCAGGTCACCAACCCGCCGATCGATCCGATCCGCGAAAACATGGTGATGTCGCTCGTGTCGTTCATCGGCCCGAAGCCGAACCTGCTCGACACCAACAACATCAACCCGCCGATGCGTCTCGAAGTGTCGCAGCCGGTGCTCGACTTCAAGGACATCGCGAAGATCCGCGCGATCGAGCAGTACACGGGCGGCAAGTTCAGCAGCTATGAGCTGAACATCTGCTATCCGGTGGCCTGGGGCAAGGAAGGCATCGAAGCGCGTCTCGCGTCGCTGTGCGCGGAAGCCGTCGATGCGGTCAAGTCGGGCTACAACATCCTGATCGTGTCGGACCGCCGCGCGGACCGCGACAACGTCGCGATTCCGGCGCTGCTCGCCACCTCGGCGATCCACTCGCACCTGGTCGAGCACGGCCTGCGCACGAGCACGGGTCTCGTCGTGGAAACGGGTTCGGCGCGTGAAACGCACCACTTCGCGCTGCTCGCGGGCTTTGGCGCGGAAGCCGTGCACCCGTACCTCGCGATGGAAACGCTCGCGCAGATGGCAACGGGCCTGAAGGGCGACCTGTCGGCGGACAAGGCTGTCTACAACTTCACCAAGGCAGTGGGCAAGGGCCTGCTCAAGGTGATGTCGAAGATGGGCATCTCCACGTACATGTCGTACACGGGCGCGCAGATTTTCGAAGCCGTCGGTCTGGCTGACGATCTGATCGCCAAGTACTTCAAGGGTACGGCGTCGAAGGTCGGCGGCATTGGCCTCTTCGAAGTGGCGGAAGAAGCGATCCGTCTGCATCACGACGCTTTCGGCGACAACCCGGTTCTCGCCAACATGCTCGACGCGGGCGGCGAGTACGCGTTCCGCGTGCGCGGCGAAGACCACATGTGGACGCCGGATGCGATCGCCAAGCTCCAGCACTCGGCGCGCAGCAACTCGTATCAGACCTACAAGGAATACGCGCATCTGATCAACGATCAGACGAAGCGCCACATGACCTTCCGCGGTCTGTTCGAATTCCGTCTGGACCCGGCGCGTGCGATCTCGATCGACGACGTCGAGCCGGCCAAGGAAATCGTCAAGCGCTTTGCGACGGGCGCGATGTCGCTCGGCTCGATCAGCACCGAAGCGCACGCCACGCTGGCGGTCGCGATGAACCGCATCGGCGGCAAGTCGAACACGGGCGAAGGCGGCGAAGACGAGAAGCGTTATCGCAACGAACTGCGCGGCATTCCGATCAAGAATGGCGACACGATGCGTTCGATCATCGGGCCGGAAGTCGTCAAGGACATCCCGCTGAAGGATGGCGACTCGCTGCGCTCGAAGATCAAGCAGGTCGCGTCGGGCCGCTTCGGCGTGTCGGCGGAGTACCTGTCGTCGGCGGATCAGATCCAGATCAAGATGGCGCAGGGCGCGAAGCCGGGCGAAGGCGGTCAGCTGCCGGGCCACAAGGTTTCGGAGTACATCGGCAAGCTGCGTTACTCGGTGCCGGGCGTGGGCCTCATCTCGCCGCCGCCGCACCATGACATCTACTCGATCGAAGACCTGGCGCAGCTCATTCACGATCTGAAGAACGTGAACCCGGTTTCGTCGATCTCGGTGAAGCTGGTCTCGGAAGTGGGCGTGGGCACGGTGGCAGCCGGTGTGGCGAAGGCCAAGGCCGACCACGTCGTGATCGCCGGTCACGATGGCGGCACGGGCGCGTCGCCGCTGTCGTCGCTCAAGCACGCCGGCACGCCGTGGGAACTGGGCCTCGCGGAAACGCAGCAGACCTTAGTGCTGAACCAGTTGCGCGGCCGTATCCGCGTGCAGGCCGACGGCCAGATGAAGACGGGCCGCGACGTGGTGATCGGCGCGCTGCTCGGCGCCGACGAATTCGGCTTTGCGACGGCGCCGCTCGTCGTGCAGGGCTGCATCATGATGCGCAAGTGCCACCTGAACACCTGCCCGGTCGGCGTCGCGACGCAGGATCCGGTGCTGCGCGCGAAGTTCTCGGGCCAGCCCGAGCACGTCGTCAACTTCTTCTTCTTCATCGCTGAAGAAGTGCGCGAAATCATGGCGCAACTCGGTATCCGCAAGTTCGACGATCTGGTCGGCCGCGCGGATCTGCTCGACACGCGCCGTGGCGTGGAACACTGGAAGGCGAAGGGGCTGGACTTCTCGCGCGTGTTCTATCAGCCGTCGGTGGGCGAAGAAGTCGCACGCAAGCACGTCGATACGCAGGACCACGGCCTGGACCGCGCGCTCGACCACACCCTGATCGAGAAGGCCCGCGCCGCGCTGGACAAGGGCGAGCACGTCTCGTTCATCCAGCCGGTGCGCAACGTGAACCGCACGGTCGGCGCGATGCTCTCGGGCATCGTCGCGAAGAAGTACGGCCACGACGGTCTGCCGGAAGACTCGATCCACATCCAGCTCAAGGGCACGGCGGGTCAGAGCTTCGGCGCATTCCTCGCACGCGGCATCACGCTGGACCTCGTGGGCGACGGCAACGACTATGTCGGCAAGGGCCTGTCGGGCGGGCGCATCATCATCCGTCCGACCAACGACTTCCGCGGCAAGTCCGAAGAAAACATCATTTGCGGCAATACGGTGATGTACGGCGCGCTCGAAGGCGAAGCCTTCCTGCGCGGCGTGGCGGGCGAGCGTTTCGCGGTGCGTAACTCGGGCGCGACGGCCATCGTCGAAGGCACGGGCGACCACGGCTGCGAATACATGACGGGCGGCACGGTGGTCGTGCTCGGCGAAACGGGCCGTAACTTCGCGGCGGGCATGTCGGGCGGTATCGCCTACGTGTACGACCCGGATGGCACGTTTGCCGGCAAGTGCAATAAGTCGATGGTCGCGCTCGATCCGGTGCTGCAACAGGCCGAACAGGAACGCACCGTGGACCGCGCGCTGTGGCACACGGGCCAGACCGACGAAGCGCTGCTCAAGGGACTCGTCGAGCGTCACTTCCAGTTCACCGGCTCGCCGCGTGCCAAGGCGCTGCTGGAAAACTGGGATGCGGCGCGCCGCCAGTTCGTGAAGGTGTTCCCGACGGAATACAAGCGCGCACTGGGCGAAATCGGCGCGAAGAAGGCAAGCCAGGAAGAACTGGCCGCCTGATTCCCGTCTGATTCCAGCACTGACGACTCATAGACGAAGCGCCCGCCGCGCCAGGGTTACGACAACCCGATGATGCGGCGGCGGGCGCGGTCCCCCTCACCGCGATTTTTCGCGAATAGATTAGATAGACGAGAACCTAATGGGTAAGGCAACCGGTTTTCTCGAGTTCGAGCGCCAGCATGAGGCGTACGAAGCACCGCTCACGCGCGTGAAGCACTACAAGGAATTCGTCGCGGCGCTCTCCGACGCCGACGCGAAGGTCCAGGGCGCACGCTGCATGGACTGCGGCATCCCGTTCTGCAATAACGGCTGCCCGGTCAACAACATCATTCCGGACTTCAACGACCTCGTGTTCCGCCAGGACTGGAAGAACGCGATCGAAGTCCTGCACTCGACCAACAATTTCCCCGAGTTCACGGGCCGCATCTGCCCGGCGCCCTGCGAAGCGGCGTGTACGCTCGGCATCAACAACGACCCGGTCGGCATCAAGTCGATCGAGCACGCGATCATCGACAAGGCCTGGGCCGAAGGCTGGGTCGCGCCGCAAGTCGCAAAGCACAAGACCGGCAAGAAGGTCGCGGTCGTCGGTTCGGGTCCCGCGGGTCTGGCCACGGCGCAGCAACTCGCGCGCGCCGGTCATGACGTGACCGTGTTCGAAAAGAACGACCGCGTCGGCGGCCTGCTGCGCTACGGCATCCCCGACTTCAAGCTGGAAAAGTGGCTGATCGATCGCCGCATGCGCCAGATGGAAGCCGAAGGCGTGACCTTCCGTACCAATGTCTTCATCGGCAAGGGCGAGCTGCCGGCGTACATCGGCAACACGGCGAAGGAAACCATCACGCCGGACGAGCTGAAGGAACAGTTCGACGCCGTGGTGATCGCGGGCGGTTCGGAAACGCCGCGCGATCTGCCGGTGCCGGGCCGCGAACTCGAAGGCGTGTACTACGCGATGGAGTTCCTGCCGCAGCAGAACAAGGTCAACGCCGGCGACAAGCTGCCGAACCAGCTGCTCGCCAAGGGCAAGCACGTCGTCGTGATCGGCGGCGGCGATACGGGTTCCGACTGCGTGGGCACCTCGAACCGCCACGGCGCGAAGGGCGTGACGCAGTTCGAACTGCTGCCGCAGCCGCCCGAAGAAGAGAACAAGCCGCTCGTGTGGCCGTACTGGCCGGTCAAGCTGCGCACGTCGTCCTCGCACGAGGAAGGCTGCTCGCGTGACTGGGCGGTCGCGACCAAGCGCCTCGAAGGCAAGAACGGCAAGGTCGAGAAGCTGATCGCCGCGCGCGTCGAGTGGAAGGACGGCAAGATGGTCGAAGTGCCGGATTCGGAATTCGAAATGAAGGCCGATCTGGTGCTGCTCGCGATGGGCTTCACGCAGCCGGCGTCGCCGGTGCTCGAAGCGTTCGGCGTCGAGAAGGATGCGCGCGGCAACGTGCGCGCTTCGACTGAAGGCGAGAAGGCTTACTACACGTCGGTGGACAAGGTGTTCACGGCGGGCGATATGCGTCGTGGCCAGTCGCTGGTGGTGTGGGCGATCCGTGAAGGCCGTCAGTGCGCGCGCTCCGTCGATGCGTATCTGATGGGCAGCACGGAACTGCCGCGTTAAATCCAGTGCGTTCTGTCGGGTTCGACAGAACGTGCGGGAGACGGCAGGAGACAAAGCGCCAAAAAAGCCGGGCATCCGCAAGGATGACCCGGCTTTTTTACGTCCGATGAGCGGCGTACCATGAGCCGATTGCTCGATGGTTTAAGGCTCCCGATCATGTCAGAAGCGCGCGAGATCCCCAGCGAAACCCCCAGCGAAACCCCCAGCGAGAGCACAAGCGAAGCGCAGGAGTGGAAGCGCTGCTTCATCGCGCTCGCGCCCGACGCGCCTTCGCGCGACGCACTGGCCGCGCTCGACGTGCCGCCCAACGCGCGCCGCGTGCCCCACGCGCAGTTGCATCTCACGGTGGCGTTCATCGGCGCGATGTCGTTCGCGCAGGGCGAAGCGCTCGCGCAGCGGCTCGCGGATCGTGCGACGCCATTGCCGCCCGCGCCGGTCACGAAGATCGAATGCTGGCCGGGCCACGCACCGCCGCGCCTGCTGGTGGCCGTGCTGGCGATGTCCGACGCGTTCACGGCGCTCGACTGGCACGTGCGTTCGTCGATGGGCGAGGTGGGGTTGTCGCTCGACACGCGCGCATTTCGTCCGCATGTGACGCTCGCCCGTTTTGCGCGGGATGCGCACGCTGCGCCGCCAACGGGCAGCGGCGCGGCATTGCCGACGTTGCGCTTTACTTCGCTCGTGCTGTATTCGAGCATGCTCGCGAAGCAGGGCGCGCGCTACGAGGCGCTGGCGAGCGTGCCGGTCTAGAGACGTTTGGCGGACGCGTTCAGCGGACGTTCAGCGCCGATAGCGCGCCAGCGTCAAGCCATCGAGATCGATTTCCGGCGCGCGCTGCGCGATGAGATCGGCGACCACGCGCCCCGAGCCCATCGACATCGCCCAGCCCGTCGAGCCGTGGCCGACGTTGAGCCACAAGCCGTCCACGCCCGACGCGCCCAGCAGCGGTGCGCCGTCCGGCACCATCGGCCGGCGTCCGACCCAGAATTGCGCCGACGAAGGCGTCGCCGCGTGCGGGAACCAGTCGTCGAGCACCTTCATGAGCGTCTGCAAGGCCTGCTCGCGCAGCGTCGTGCGATGGTTGCCCAGTTCCGCCGTGCCCGCCACGCGCAGATACGGCCCGAAACGCGTAATCGCCGTCTTGAGCGATTCGTCCATGAGCGCGGCGCGCGGCGCCTTTTGTTCGTCGACCACGGGCAGCGTGGCCGAATACCCCTTCACCGGATAGAGCGGCACACGCACGCCAAGCGGCGCGACCAGCGCCGCGCTCTCGACGCCGAGCGCGACCACCACGGCATCGGCGGCGAGCGTTTGCGGCGCGGCGTTGGCCGCCGGTTCGCCCAGATCGGCGGGGCGCAGCACTTCGGCGGGCGCGCGGCGCTGCTCGCGGCGGTTGCGCGCCTCGCGTCCCGGCACCGGCCGCACGCGCACGCCCGTGACCTTGCCGCCCGTGGCTTCGAGCGCGAGCACCTCGGTATCGAAGACGAATTTCACGCCACGGCTTTCGCACACGGCGCGCAGTTCGCGCGTGAAGCGCGCGCAGTCGCCGGCTTCGTCGTCGGGCAGATAGACGCCGGCCACCGGCTTGACGCGCGACCACGCGAGCCCCGGCTCGATCTGCGCGCAGGCCGCGGCGTCCAGTTCTCGATACGCGATGCCCGCGTCGCGCAGCACGTCGAGCGCCGGCTGGGCGAGTTCGACGTCATAGTCGCTGCGAAAGAGTTGCAGATAGCCCTGGCTGCGCCCGTACTCGAACGCATGCTGCGCGCGGAACGCGTGCAGACAGTTGCGGCTGTAGTAGGCGATGCGCTGCATGCGCTGCTTGTTGACGCGAAAACGCGCGAGGTCGCATTCGCGCAGCCAGCGCGCGATCCAGCGCCATTGCGCGGCGTCGAAAGTCGGCCGGAAGATCAGCGGCGAAGCGGGGTGGAGCAGGTACTTGATGAGCTTGGCCGGCATACCAGGAGCGGCCCACGGCGTGACGTAGCCGGGCGCGATCACGCCCGCGTTGCCGAAGCTCGTGCCGAGCGCGACGCCTGGCTCGCGATCGATGACCGTGACGTCGCAGCCTCGCTCGCTCAGGTACCAGGCGGTGGCGACGCCGATCACGCCGGCGCCGAGGACGATCGTTTTCATGCCGGTCGTAGCGTAGGGAATGGACGGTATTGCAGCACGTTCAGTCTCATGGTGCAGTGGGATCCGCAGAGGGTTGAGCGGGCGCTGGCGCGCGGTTCGTGTCGGCAGCAGGCTCCAGCACCTTGCCTTTGGTTTCGGGCAGACACAGTGCGGAAACGATCACGAGCAGATAGCCCGCGCCGGCCACCGTGCCGATCGCCTTGACGAGCGTGGTGGCATGCGAGAGCGTGCCGACGAGAATCGGAAAAAACGAGCCGAGCCCGCGCCCCAGGTTGTAGCAGAAGCCTTGACCGGAGCCGCGGATCGCATTCGGATACAGCTCGGAAAGATAGGCGCCCACGCCCGCGAAGATGCCCTGCACGACGATGCCGAGCGGAAAGCCGAGCGCGAGCATCGCGCCGTCGGTGATGGGCAGCATCGTGTAGGCCATGCCGAGCGCGAACGAGCCGATGGCGAACAGGATGAACGAGGCGCGCCGCCCGATCTTGTCGCACAGGATCGCGCCGACGATATAGCCCGTGAAGGAGCCGACGATCAGCACGATCAGATAGCCGCTCGTGTTGAATACGGACAGATGGCGCACCGTTTTCAGATAGGTCGGCAGCCAGGTGGTGATCGCGTAGTAGCCGCCGAGCATACCGGTGCACAGCGCGCTGCCGAGCAGCGTCGTCAGCAGATGCGCGGGCGCGAAGATCTGCAGGAAGTGGCCGTGCGTGCGGCCTTGTTCCCGCGCCCGTTCGCGCGCGCGGCGCGTCTCCAGAAAGACCTCGGGGTCGCTTACGTTGCGGCGCACGTAGAGAATCCACAGCGCGGGCAGGATGCCGATCCAGAAGCACGCGCGCCATGCGTAGTCCTCGGGCAGCAGCGCGAAGAATGCCCAGTAGAGAATCGCGGCGGCGGCCCAGCCGAACGACCAGCTGCTCTGCACGGTGCCCACGGCTTTGGCGCGATGCTGCGGCGAGCGGATCGTCTCGGCCATCATGATCGTGACGACCGACCATTCGCCGCCAAAGCCGATGCCCTGCAGCGTGCGCGTGACGAGCAGTTGCCAGAACGAATGCGTGAAGCCGGAAAGACAGGTGAAGAGCGCGAAGGTGGCGATGGTCCATTGCAGCACGCGCACGCGGCCGTAACGGTCGGCGAGGATGCCGGCGAGCCAGCCGCCGATGGCCGAGGAGATCAGCGAACTCGTCGCGATCATGCCCGCTTCGCCCTTGCTCATGCCCCAGGCGGCGATCAGCGACGGGATCAGGAACGAGTAGATCATGAAGTCGAACGCGTCCACCGCATAGCCGCCGAAGCCGGCGTAGAGCGTGCGGCGCTCGCGTTGGTTCAGTTCGCTGAACCATTGAAAAAAGCCCATGGGCCTCGTCTCCCCCGTGTTGTTGTGCCTGCCATGGCCGGGTGGGGCGGCGCATGGCGGCTGTGTCGTCTGCGGCGACGCCGGGTGTGCCGGGCGGCAGGATCGCGCCTATTTTAGGTGCGATGGGCTGTCGAGGCGAGGGGCGTTGAAAGCCCGGTGTGAGGTAAAGGCCGGACGGCTCGCCTGGGCGCGGCCTGAAAATTCGGTAGCGAGCGAATGAAATGCGCTTCGCGGTGTTGCTTGAGCGGGCCGCTTGACCCAGCTTCAGGCCGCCATCGACGTGGATCGTCTGGCCCGGGATATGGCGCGGCGCCGGTAATCAGGACGACGCGCCCTGCGCGCCGCCCGTTGCTTCTGCTGCTTACGCCGCGACGCGCTCTTCGGGCGAGCGCGCGATTTCGAGCGTTTCATGGTGATACGCCTCAAGCGACTCGCGATGCGCGACGCTCACGATCGCGGCCTTCGGCAGGCGTTCGACGAAGAGCTTGTAGAGACGGCCTTCGTTGTCCGGATCGAGCGCGCTGGTCGCTTCGTCGAGGAACAGATAATCGGGCTTGTGCAGCAGCACGCGCGCCCCGGCAAGACGCTGTTGCTCGCCCGGCGACAGCACGCGCGCCCAATGCGCCGATTCGTTCAGACGCTCGGCATAGTCCTCCAGAAGGCAGGCGCGCAGTGCTTCGCGGCAGTCCTCGTCGCTGTAATCGTCGGCGGGCGAGGGGTAGGTGAGCGCGGCCTTGAGCGTGCCGATCGGCAGATAGCTTTGCTGCGGAATGAACATCATGCGCGCATCGACCGGCGCGTCGATCGAGCCTTCGCCGAACGGCCAGAGACCCGCGAGCGCGCGCATCAGCGTGCTCTTGCCCGCGCCCGACGGGCCGCGCACGAGCCAGCGCGAACCCGGCTTGATGGCGATGTCGCGCACTTCCGAAAGCGGCTTTCCATTGGGCAGCGCGAGCTTCAGGTGTTCGGTGGAGAGTTCGCCCGCATCGACGAAATGCAGGTTGATGCCGCCATGTTCCGTGGCCGGCGAGACGCTTTCCTTCAGGCGCGGCGAGTGGACCACGCGCACGAATTCGCGCAGACGGTTCACGGTGGCGCGCCATTCGACGAGGGTGGCATAACTGTTGATGAACCACGAGAACGAGTCGCTCACGGTGCCGAAGGCCTGCGAAATCTGCATCAGCACACCGAACGAGAACGCACCCGCGAAGTAGCGGGGCGCTGCCACCACGAGCGGGAAAATAATGGCGATCTGGCCGTAGATGCTCAGCACGAAGGTGAGGCGCTTCGTGTACTTCATCACGCGCCACCAGTTCTCCTTGATGTGCGCGAAGAGTCCCTGTGCGTTGCCGCGCTCGGTGTCCATGCCGTCGTAGAGCGCGATCTGCTCGGCGTTTTCGCGCAGGCGGATCAGGCCGAAACGGAAATCGGCTTCGACCTTCTGTTGCTGGTAGTTGATCGACACGAGCGGATGGCCGACCTTCTGGATCACGAGCGAGCCGAACACGGCGTAGAGCGCGGCGGCCCACACCATATAACCGGGAATCGTGATGGGCGTTGCGCCCAGCGAGAAGGTGAGGGCGCCGGCGAGCGACCACAGGATCGTGATGAACGAAACCAGCGTCACGACCGTGGAAAGCAGGTCGAGCGTGAGCGAGAGCGTGGTGGTGGCGAACGACTGGAGGTCGTCGCTGATCCGCTGGTCGGGGTTGTCGGCGAGACGGTCGCGCTCGATCCGGTAGAACGCGCCCTGGTCGAGCCACTCGCCAAGAAAGCGCGTGGTGAGCCACTGACGCCAGCGGAACCCGAGCATCTGACGCAGATAGCGCCCGTACACCGCAAGGATGATGAAGCCGAACGCCAGCACGGTGAAGATCATCAGCAGATGCGGGAACTGCTTGACGTCCTTGTTTTGCAGAGCGTTGTAGAAGTCCGCGTTCCAGCTGTTGAGCCGCACGTTGATCCACACGACGAGCAGGTTCATCACGATGATCGCGACGAGCAGGCCCCAGGCGATCAAGCGTTCCTCGGAGACCCAGTAAGGCTTGATCAGGCTCCAGGCCGTGATCTTGTGATGCTCATTCTGTTCCGGCGTGGCGCGGGGAGTGAGGTTGGTCATGTGCGTCCTGATGTTGTGCCGGCCCGCGGCCGGAGTCGACGATGCCCGCCATGCGTGGCGTGATGCCGTGCGCTGAGGTCTGTCAGCGTTGCGATTTTGTTCCGGATTCTGTCCCGTACCGCTTAAGCGAGTCTTAATAGACGACTCGACGACCCGAGCGAGACTGCGCTCGCGCGGCGTGGGATGGGCCGTATTTTTACACTGCTGGCCTGCGCCACGCGGTTCGCGCCGGTTCAGCGCATTGTGCCAGAGCGGAGATTGTGCGCCTGCCCCCGCGGTTTGCGGCGCTCGCGGCTTTTGTGGTCTAATGGCCGTTGACGAAACAGGGGTGCTTCACCGGTATGCCGGGCATGCCACAGTGAGGCTGAGAGAGACCCTTCGCACCCGATCCGGGTAATACCGGCGCGGGAAGTTTCCGGAAAGTCTTGCTGGCGCTATGAATCTGTCGATCAGCCGATATGGGGCGATTATTTAGTCGTTCCTCGATCCGATCGATCTGATTTATTCAGGCGTCCAGATTCCCGCCGGGCAATCCTTGCGGCGCATGTCCTTCTTCGCGCGTCACATCGTTTGCACGGCCGGCTTTGCCAGCCGGTTTCGTCCTTGGGTACGCATCTTGTTTGCCGTACGGAAAGGATACGATGACCGCTGCTTCTTTTTCTTCTTTGCAATCCGATCACTCCCCGAATTCCTCGAATTCCCAGGGTGTCGGCGTTCGTACGTCTGGATCGGCCGCGCCTAAGCCGGCCACACCCGATTTCGCCGTGCTCGGCGGGGGCTTGAGCGGGCGTCTCGTCGCCTGGCGGCTCGCGGGCGCGGGGCATCGCGTGGCGCTCTACGAGCGCGGCGGCCCCGAAGGCGGGGAAGCGGCGGCCTGGGTCGCGGCGGCCATGCTCGCGCCGCTCGCGGAAGCCGCCGTCGCCGAATTGCTGATCACCGAACTGGGCGTGGCCTCGCTCGACACCTGGCCGCGCATTCTGGCCGAGTTGCCCGAGCCGGTGTTCTTCCAGCGCAACGGCACGCTCGTGGTCTGGCATCACGCCGATCGCACCGAAGCGCCGCTGTTCGAGCGCCGCGTGCGCGCCAACGCGCCGCGCGAGCTGGCCGACGCACACTTCACGACGCTCCAGGGCGCGCAGCTCGACGCCGCCGAACCGGCGCTTGCCGGGCGTTTCGCGCGCGGCTGGCTGCTCGACGGCGAAGGCCAGCTCGACAATCGCCAGGCGCTGGCGGCACTCGCGGCGGGCCTCGCGCAGCGCGGCGTGGAAACGCACTGGCACACCAGCGTCGATGACGCCAACCTGCCCCAGGCGCGCGTGACCATCGATTGCCGGGGGCTCGGCGCCAAGCCCGCGCTGCCCGCGCTGCGCGGCATCCGCGGGGAAGTGGCGCGCGTGCACGCGCCGGGCATCGGCCTCACTCGTCCGGTGCGCCTGCTGCATCCGCGCTATCCGCTCTATATCGCGCCGAAGCAGAACGATCTCTACGTGATCGGCGCGACGGAAATCGAGGGCGAGGATCGCTCGCCCGTAAGCGTGCGCTCGGCGCTCGAACTGCTGAGCGCGGCCTTTGCCGTGCATCCGGCGTTCGGCGAGGCGCGCATTCTCGAACTGAACTCGCAGGTCCGCCCAACGCTGCCCGATCATCGTCCGGCGCTGATCTGGGACGGTGACGCGACGCTGCGCGTGAATGGCCTCTACCGCCACGGCTTCATGATCGCGCCCGCCGTCGCCGACGAAGCGGTGCGCGTGGCCGAAGCGCTGCTGGCGGGCCGCCTCGCCGATGCCGACGCCTTCGAGGCACTCCGCGCCGGGTCGCGCTGGGCGTCGATGCTGCACACGACGCAAGGACAAAGCGAGCGCGCCCACGCTTAAAGCGCGCGGCAGCGCGGCTGCAAACGGCTGCAAACAGGAACCGGGGCGCGCGCCGTGCGCCTCGCCACGATTCAACGTAGTTACACGCGTTTTAGACGTTTTTGCCATGGACATTCAGATCAACCAGAAGCCGCTCACGCTGCCCGAGGGCGCGACCGTCGCCGATGCGCTTGCCGCCTTCGGCGCGCGTCCGCCGTTCGCCGTCGCCGTGAATGGCGATTTTGTCGCGCGTGGCCAGCATGGCGCGCGCACGCTGTCGGCGGGCGACCGCCTCGACATCGTGAGCCCGGTGGCCGGCGGCTGATCTTCGGTTCGCGCCGAACCGTCGAACCGTCGAACCCTCGAACGATCCGCCCCCGCGTCCCCGCCATCCGCCAAGGATTCCACGCCATGACCACCCAACCCACCGCCGACGCGCTCACGCTCTATGGCGAAACCTTCCAGAGCCGCGTGTTGCTCGGCACCTCGCGCTATCCGTCGCTGCAATCGCTGGCCGATTCGATGGAGGCCGCGCGCCCCGGCATGATTACCGTCGCGCTGCGCCGCCAGATGAACGACGGTACCGCCGAAGCCGGCTTCTTCGATCTGCTCAAGCGCCATGGCGTGCCGCTCCTGCCGAACACGGCCGGCTGCCTGACCGTCAACGAGGCCGTGACCACGGCCCACATGGCGCGCGAAGTGTTCGACACCGACTGGATCAAGCTCGAACTGATCGGCGACGACTACACGTTGCAACCCGACCCGGTCGGCCTGATCGAAGCCGCCGCGCGGCTCGTGAAGGACGGCTTCAAGGTGCTGCCGTACTGCACCGAGGACCTCGTGATCGGCCGCCGCCTGCTCGACGCGGGCTGCGAGGCGCTGATGCCGTGGGGCGCGCCGATCGGCACCGGCAAGGGCGTGATCAATCCCTACGGCCTGCGCGTGCTGCGCGAGCGGCTGCCCGACGTGCCGCTGATCGTCGATGCGGGTCTCGGCCTGCCGTCTCACGCGGCGCAGGTGATGGAGTGGGGCTTCGACGGCGTGCTGCTCAATACGGCCGTGGCGCAGGCGACGCATCCCGAGGCGATGGCGCGCGCGTTCGCGCTGGGCGTGGAGGCGGGCCGCACGGCGTATCTCGCCGGGCCGATGGCCGAACGCGAAGCCGCCGTGGCGAGCACGCCGGTGGTCGGCATGCCGTTCTGGCACCAGGATGGAGGCAAGTGATGACCGATACGACCGATAAGCTGCAATTCAAAGACCGCGAACTGTTCTGGCCGCCGGCCGACGAGTTGACCGAAACCGCCGAGCGCATCCGCGCGAAGCTCGGTGACTGGCCGGCTACGCTCGCGCCCTGGCGCCTGTGCCTCACGCCGCCGGACGCGCCCAATGGCGGCGATCTGATCATCGTGACCGACGCCGCGCCGCACCTGGCGAACATCGCGCGCTGGATGACCGAAGGCGCGGGCGTGATCGAGGCGAAGGGCGACGATCCGCAAGCCGCGCTCGTTACGCTGCATCTGGGCGGCGAGCGTTATGCGCTGGCAGGTTCGCAGGCCGAAGACTGGATCCCCGCGCTGGCCGCGTTCCTCGACTGCGGTTTCGATCCGCACGACGCACTCGTGCTGGCGCTCGCCTGGCGCGACGGCGACGAGCAGAAGGCCGACGCCTGGCCGGTCGATATCGCGCGCTTTCCGCGTGTGCTGGGCTTGCCGGACGCGCCTGCGCGGCCGTTCGCGACCTGCCCGCAAAAGCTCGGCCTGTACCCGGTGCTGCCGAGCGCCGACTGGGTCGAACGCGTGCTCGACTTCGGCGTGAAGACCGTGCAACTGCGCAGCAAGCAGACTGACTCGCCGGAACTCACGCGCGAGATCGAGCGCTGCGTCGCGGCGGGCCGCAAGCATGACGCGCAACTCTTCATCAACGATCACTGGCAGGCCGCGCTGGCTGCGGGCGCCTACGGCGTCCACCTTGGCCAGGAAGATCTGCGCGAGGCCGATCTGAACGCGCTGGCCGCAGCGGGTATTCGCCTCGGCCTGTCCACGCACGGCTACTTCGAAATGCTCACGGCGCTGCACTTCCGCCCGAGCTATATCGCGTGCGGCGCGGTGTTCGCCACCACGACCAAGTCGATGCCGACGGCCCCGCAGGGCATGAAGCGCCTCGCGCGCTACGTGCAGTTGCTCGACGGCGTGGTGCCGATGGTCGCGATCGGCGGCATCGACGGCGCCGTGCTGCCGGACGTGCTCGCCACCGGCGCGGGCAGCGCGGCGGTCGTGCGCGCGGTCACCGAGGCCGCCGACCCGGCTGCCGCCGTTGCTGCGCTGCGCAAAGCGTTTACGCAATAATGGCCCGGCCTCGCCGCAAGCCGCGCACCCCGGTCTAATCGGCGCGCGAAGCGGCGAGGAACGAGCGGCAACGGGCGCCGGACGGCGCCGTTGCCACATCAAAGGGTCATGGGCGCGTCACGGCATCAATTTCACGATGGCCCTATAATCCCGCCTTCGTGTAAATGGACTTGTCAGCTTACGTGCCCTCATCCTCTGAGACCCTTCTGGAGCTGCGCGACGTCGACTTCGGCTATAGCGACCGGCTCGTCCTGTCCGGACTGAACATGCGCTTTGGCCGCGGTCAGGTGGTCGCGGTCATGGGCGGCTCGGGCGGCGGCAAGACCACGGTGCTGCGGCTGATCGGCGGGCTCGTGCGCGCGCAGCGCGGCCAGGTGCTGTTTCAGGGCCAGGACGTTGGCGCGCAAACGCGCGAAGGCCTCTACGCGCTGCGCCGCAAGATGGGCATGCTGTTCCAGTTCGGCGCGTTGTTCACGGACATGTCCGTGTTCGAGAACGTCGCCTTCGCCCTGCGCGAACACACCGATCTGCCCGAAGAACTGATCCGCGACCTCGTGCTCATGAAGCTCAATGCCGTGGGCCTGCGCGGCGCGCGCGACCTCGCGCCTTCGGAGATCTCGGGCGGCATGGCGCGCCGCGTGGCGCTGGCGCGCGCGATTGCGCTCGACCCCGAACTCATGATGTACGACGAGCCCTTCGCTGGACTCGACCCCATTTCCCTCGGCATTACGGCGAACCTCATCCGCACGCTGAACGACGCGCTCGGCGCGACGTCGATTCTCGTCACGCACGACGTACCGGAGTCGTTTGCCATTGCCGACTATGTCTACTTCGTCGCGAACGGCAAAGTGCAGGCGCAGGGCACCCCTGCGGAGCTGCGCGCCTCGACCGATCCGATCGTGCGTCAGTTCATCGACGGCGCGCCGGACGGCCCGTTCCGCTTCCATTACCCGACGAACGTGCCGCTCGACGCGGACTTCGGCATTGGCGGAGGCCGCTCATGATCGGCGCCATCAGCTCGGTCGGCCGCGGCGTGCTCGACTCGATCACGCGCGCGGGCCATGCCACGCGCTTTTTCGTGCGTCTCGTGCTGGAATTTTTCCCGCTCCTGCGCCGACCGCGTCTTGTCACGAAGCAGATCCACTTCGTCGGTAATTATTCGCTGCTGATCATCGCGGTGTCCGGCCTGTTCGTTGGTTTCGTGCTGGGTCTGCAGGGCTATTACACGCTCAATCGTTACGGCTCGGAACAGGCGCTCGGCCTGCTGGTGGCGCTCTCGCTCGTGCGCGAACTCGGCCCCGTGGTCACGGCGCTGCTGTTCGCGGGCCGCGCGGGCACGTCGCTGACGGCCGAAATCGGCTTGATGAAGGCGGGCGAGCAACTGACGGCCATGGAAATGATGGCGGTCGATCCCGTGCGTATCGTGGTCGCGCCGCGCATGTGGGCGGGGGTGATCGCCATGCCGATCCTGGCGGCGATCTTCAGCGCAGTCGGCATTCTGGGCGGCTACGTCGTGGGCGTGCTGCTGATCGGCGTGGACGCGGGTGCGTTCTGGTCGCAGATGCAAGGCGGCGTCGATGTCTGGGCGGACGTGGGCAACGGCGTGATCAAGAGCCTTGTGTTCGGCTTCGCCGTGACCTTCACCGCGCTGTACCAGGGTTACGAAGCGAAGCCCACGCCCGAAGGCGTGTCGCGCGCGACGACCAAGACCGTCGTGTACGCGTCGCTCGCGGTGCTCGGCCTCGACTTCCTGCTTACCGCGCTGATGTTCAGCTAAAGCTCGGGCCCGAAACACGCCAGCCTGAAGGCGGCGTGCGGGCCACGCGGCAGGCGCCTGAAACCCGGCGCCGCCGCAACGGATTCTCATTGGGATGACGATGAAAAAGACTGCTCTCGACTTCTGGGTCGGCCTGTTCGTGGTGCTGGGCTTCATTGCGCTGCTGTTTCTCGCGCTGAAGGCCGGCAATATGAGCTCGCTTTCGTTCCAGCAGACCTACACCGTGAAGCTCAAATTCGACAACATCGGCGGCCTCAAGCCGCGCGCGCCCGTCAAGAGCGCGGGCGTGACCGTGGGCCGGGTGGCGTCGATCGGCTTCGACAGCAATACCTATCAGGCGCTCGTCACGATCAACCTGGACCAGCAGTACCCGTTCCCGAAGGACACGTCGGCGAAGATCCTGACGTCGGGCCTGCTCGGCGAACAGTACATCGGTCTGGAGCCGGGCGGCGACACCGAAATGCTCAAGAGCGGCGACACTATCGCCATGACCCAGTCGGCGATCGTGCTCGAGAACCTGATCGGTCAGTTCCTCTATAGCAAGGCGGCCGATTCGGGCGCCTCGAAATCTGGCAGCGGCGCGGGTAGCGGCGCAGGCAACGGGGCCGCGAACGGGGCGGCAGGCGGGGCAGCGGGCGGCGAAAGTGCCGCACCCGCGCCCGCACCGGCGCCGGCGCGGTCCGGCTCCGGCGCGGCGGCCCAATAAGGAGAATAAGAGATGATCACCACACGCATGCGCGCCATCACGATCGGCGTTGCGGCGCTCGCGCTGACGGCATGCTCGACGGTGCAGACGCCGTCGAAGGACGATCCGTGGGAAGGCTTCAACCGCACGGTCTACACGTTCAACGACAAGGTGGACCAGTACGCGCTCAAGCCGGTCGCCAAGGGTTACGTGAAGATCACGCCGCAACCCGTGCGTGACAGCGTGACGAACTTCTTCGCCAATATCGGCGACGTCTACAACGCCGCCAACAACTTCCTGCAGTTGAAGATCACCGACGGCGTCGAAGACATCATGCGGATCGTGATCAACACGGTCTTCGGCGTGGGCGGCCTGTTCGACGTGGCGACGCTCGCGAAGCTGCCCAAGCACAACCAGGACTTCGGTTTGACGCTTGGCCACTACGGCGTTCCGGCCGGCCCGTATCTCGTGCTGCCGTTGTTTGGTCCGAGCACGGTGCGTGACGGCGTGGGTCTGGTGGGCAACTACTTCATCAACCCGGTCAGCTATATCGATCCGGCGGCCGTGTCCTGGGGTCTCTACGGCCTGAACGTCGTCAGCACGCGCGCGAACCTGCTGGGTGCGAGCGACCTGCTCGAAGGCGCGGCGATCGACAAGTACTCGTTCGTGCGCAACACCTATCTGCAGCGCCGCCGCTACCAGCTCTCGGACGGTCACGTGCCCGATTACGGCGATGGCGCGCCGCCGCCGAACTACGGCGAGCCTGACGAAGGCGCTGCCGGGGCGGCTGCGGCCATGCCGGCGTCGGGCACCGCGCGTGCGGCTACCCCGAACGCGGCCAGCATGGCGCCGGCCTACCCGAACGGCGCGCCGACCGCTCCGGCCACGCTCGAGGGTCCGGCAGGCGTGACGGCGCCCGCTTCCGGTGCCGAGGCGCCAAACGGCGCTTCCGCGACCAATGTGCCCGGCGACCAGATGGTGCCGCCGGCGCGCATCGGCTATCCGGGCATGCTGCGTCTACATTGAGCGCAGGTCGATCAAGGCATCCGGCGCGGCGCGGCAGCAATGTTTCCCGATATTGCGGCCCGTCGCGCCGACGCCCCGTTAGCCCACGTCTGACGTAACAAGTCGATACGCTTGTCGCAGTTTCCTGGCACTTCTTGACTCAGCGCGATAGAACTCGCGTGATATCGTTGGCGTCCAACGGGGCGTATTTCCCCTACTTGCAGGACTCGATATGAAAAAATTCTTTCTGTCTCCGCTTTTTGCCATGTTTTTTGCGTTTGCCGGGTTTGCAGGTTCTGCATCCGCGCAGACGGTCGACACCAGCAATCCTGACGCCATGGTCAAGACGATCACGCAGCAGGTGATGGACCAGGTCAAGGGCGACAAGTCGATTCAATCCGGCGACATCGGCAAGATCACGCAACTCGTGAACGAGAAGATCCTGCCGTACACGGACTTCCGCCGCACCACCCAGCTCGCGATGGGCCGCAACTGGCGCGCCGCCACGCCCGACCAGCAACAGCAGGTCATCGAGCAGTTCAAGACGCTGCTGATCCGTACGTACTCGGGCGCGCTCGCCCAGGTCCGCGATCAACAGATCGAATACAAGCCGTTCCGTGCGAGCCCGGACGATACCGATGTCGTGGTCCGCTCGACGGTGCTGAACAACGGCCAGCCGATCGAACTCGACTATCGTCTCTACAAGACGCCGCAAGGCTGGCGCGTCTATGACATCAACGTGCTCGGCGCATGGCTGATCCAGGCGTACCAGCAGCAGTTCCAGGAAAAGATCCAGCAGGGCGGTGTGCAAGGCCTGATCTCGTTCCTCACGCAGCGTAACCAGCAACTCGCCGCAGGCAAGGCCGCTTCGTGAGCGAGCGCTTCGCCACGGGCGCCACGCTGACCCACGAGAGCGCGACCGCCGCGCTCTCGGCGGGTCTCGCCCAGATCAAGGCGGGCGCCACCGCCGTCGATTGCACCGCGCTCACGCAGTTCGACTCGTCGGCGCTTGCCGTGCTGATCGCCTGGCAGCGCGCCGCGAACGAACGCGGCGCCACCCTCAGCGTCCTCAATCTGCCCACCGCGCTCGCGGCTCTCGCGCGCGCCTACGGCGTCGATACGCTCCTGCACGAGCGACATTGACGCGCGCCGGTCTTGCGGCGCGCCGCTTCGGCTCATCGCCGGGAGCGTCGCCGCAAGCCGTCGCATTTCCAGTCTCCCTGTTCAGACCAGGTCGGGTCGGGCTTTCCGACTTGGCCTATAATCAAACGTTTTTTGGGCGTTGCCCCGGGTTCCGGAGGCGGCGAAGGCGTTTCAGGCAACTGAAAGCCGTCCCTAATAAGGTTTCCCCGCGGTCCTCCCCGCAGCATTGATGCACTTACCGGCCGCGCCGTTCAAAACGGGCGGCGTCTGAGTCATGCCAGCCATAGAAATCCGCAACGTCAAGAAGCGCTACAAAGAGCTTCAGGCGCTCAAGGGCGTCAGCTTCACGGTCGAAGAAGGCGAGTTCTTCGGGCTGCTCGGCCCGAACGGCGCGGGCAAGACGACGCTCATCAGCGCGCTTGCCGGCCTCGCGCGAGCCGATGAAGGCACGATCGCCGTGCGCGGTCACGATGTCGTCAGCGATTACCGCAATGCGCGCCGCAACCTGGGCGTCGTGCCCCAGGAACTCGTATTCGATCCGTTCTTCACGGTGCGCGAGACGCTGCGCATCCAGTCCGGCTACTTCGGCCTGCGCCATAACGATGCGTGGATCGACGAAGTCATGGCCAATCTCGATCTCACCGAGAAAGCCGACGTCAACATGCGTGCGCTCTCGGGCGGCATGAAGCGCCGCGTGCTGGTCGCGCAGGCGCTGGTGCACCGCCCGCCGGTGATCGTGCTCGACGAGCCGACCGCCGGCGTGGACGTCGAACTGCGCCAGACGCTCTGGAAGTTCATCGCGCGCCTGAACCGCGAAGGCCACACGATCGTGCTGACCACGCACTACCTCGAAGAAGCCGAGGAACTCTGCGACCGCATCGCCATGCTGCGTCGCGGCGAGGTGGTGGCGCTCGAACGCACCAGCACGCTGCTGCAGCGCTTCGCGGGCATGCAGCTTTATCTGCGCTTTTCGGCCGGCGCGCTGCCCACGGAGCTGCGTTCGCTCGAAGTCGACATGTCGAACCTGCCCAACGGCAACGTCAACCAGCATCTGCTGCGCCTGTCGAGCTACGACGAGGTCGAGCGCATCCTGTCGCTGTGCCGCGCGAACGGCTGCAAGCTCGAAGAGATGGAAGTGCGCAAGGCGGATCTCGAAGACGTCTTCGTGCAGGTGATGAACGGTCCGGAAGTGATCGAGGGGCTGGCATGAGCGGCTATAGTGGATTCAGTACGCTGTTTTACAAAGAAGTGCTGCGTTTCTGGAAGGTCGCCTTCCAGACCGTGCTGGCGCCGGTCATCACCGCGCTGCTCTATCTGACGATCTTCGGCCACGCGCTGCGCGGGCACGTCGAGGTCTATCCGGGCGTGGAATACACGAGCTTCCTGATTCCGGGCCTCGTGATGATGAGCGTGCTGCAGAACGCCTTCGCCAATTCGTCGTCTTCGCTGATCCAGTCGAAGATCACGGGCAATCTCGTATTCGTTCTATTGCCGCCGCTGGCTGCATGGGAGATGTTTGGGGCTTACGTGCTCGCCTCGATCGTGCGCGGCCTCGCCGTTGGCGCGGGCGTGTTCGTCGTGACGATCTGGTTCATTCCGATGAGCTTCGCCGCGCCGCTCTACATCATCGCCTTCGCGGTGCTCGGCTCGGCGATCCTCGGCACGCTCGGCCTGATCGCCGGGATCTGGGCCGAGAAGTTCGACCAGCTCGCGGCGTTTCAGAACTTTCTCATCATGCCGCTCACGTTCCTTTCGGGCGTGTTCTATTCGACGCATACGCTGCCGCCGGTCTGGCGCGAGGTGTCGCGGCTTAACCCGTTCTTCTACATGATCGACGGCTTCCGTTACGGGTTCTTCGGTCTGTCCGATATCAACCCGCTCGCGAGCCTCGCGATCGTTTTCGTCTTTTTCGTGGTGCTGGCCACCGTTGCGATGCGTCTGCTCGCAAGCGGTTACAAGCTGCGCCACTAAGTGAAATTCAGGCAGGAGCATTAACCATGTTGTCTTCGGAACAGCTCAAGCAGTACATCCTGGCCGGGCTTGCGTGCGAGCATCTGGAGGTCGAGGGCGACGACGGCACGCACTTCTCAGCGATCGTCGTTTCGTCGGCGTTCGAGGGCAAGCGTCTGATCCAGCGCCATCAGCTCGTCTATGCGGCGCTCGGCGATCGCATGCGTCAGGAAATCCACGCGCTCAGCATGAAGACGCTCACGCCCGCCGAATGGCAGAACGCATAATCTGGAATCTCAGTGCGAATCACCCAGGATAAAGGCGCCGCAGCCAGCGGCGCCGCTCATCAAGACGCGACCCATCAAGCCGGCCGCACCGATCAGGAAACTTCAGGCATGGACAAACTCGTCATCGTCGGCGGGCAAAAGCTCGCGGGGGAAGTCATCGTTTCCGGCGCGAAGAACGCTGCGCTGCCGATTCTGTGCGCGGGCCTCCTGAGCGCGGAACCCGTCCATCTGGACAACGTGCCCGACCTCCAGGACGTGCGCACCACGCTCAAGCTGCTCAGCCAGATGGGCGTGCGCACCGAGCAGGACGGCACGCGGGTGCAGCTCGACGCCTCGAAGGTCACGAGCCTCGTGGCGCCGTATGAACTGGTCAAGACCATGCGCGCCTCGATCCTCGTGCTCGGGCCGCTGCTCGCGCGCTTCGGCGAGGCCAAGGTGTCGCTGCCGGGCGGCTGCGCCATCGGCGCGCGTCCGGTCGACCAGCACATCAAGGGCCTGCAGGCGATGGGCGCCGAGATCAACATCGAGCACGGCTTCATCGAAGCCCGCGCGAAGCGCCTGAAGGGCGCGCGCATCGTCACCGACATGATCACGGTCACCGGCACGGAAAACCTGCTGATGGCCGCCGTGCTGGCCGAGGGCGAGACCGTCATCGAAAACGCCGCGCGCGAGCCGGAAGTGGGCGACCTCGCGCACCTGCTGGTGGCGATGGGCGCGAAGATCGACGGCATCGGCACCGACCGCCTCGTCATCCAGGGCGTGGACAAGCTGCACGGCGCGCAGCACACCGTCATTCCCGACCGCATCGAAGCGGGCACGTTCCTGTGCGCGGTCGCGGCCGCGGGCGGCGACGTCACGTTGCGCAACGTGCGTCCGGATACCCTCGACGCCGTCACCGACAAGCTCCGCGAAGCGGGCGTGTCGATCGAAGAGGGCGACGACTGGATGCGCGTGCGCATGCACGAGCGCGCGCGCGCCGTGAATCTGCGCACCTCCGAATACCCGGCGTTCCCGACCGACATGCAGGCGCAATTCATGGCGCTCAACGCGATCGCGGACGGCACCTCGCAAGTGGTCGAAAACATCTTCGAAAACCGCTTCATGCACGTCCAGGAACTGAACCGCCTGGGCGCGCACATCACCATCGAGGGCAAGACCGCGCTGATCGCGGGTGTCGACAAGCTCTCGGGCGCGAAGGTGATGGCGACCGATCTGCGCGCTTCGGCAAGCCTCGTGATCGCGGGCCTGTGCGCCGACGGCGAAACGCTGATCGACCGCATCTATCACCTCGACCGTGGCTACGACCGCATGGAGGCCAAGCTCACGAAGCTCGGCGCCAACGTCAAGCGCATCAAGGGGAACGAGGCATGAGCACGGTCGTCTCCAAGCCGACTCCGGCAGCGGCCGCGGGCGCGCCGCTGACGCTCGCGCTCTCGAAAGGCCGCATCTTCGAAGAGACGATGCCGCTGCTCGCCGCGGCGGGCGTGCACGTGACCGAAGATCCGGAAACCTCGCGCAAGCTGATCCTGCCGACCACGGACCCGAACCTGCGCGTCATCATCGTGCGCGCGACCGACGTGCCCACGTATGTCGAATACGGCGCGGCCGACTTCGGCGTGGCGGGCAAGGACGTGCTCAACGAGCATGGCGGCGGCGGTCTCTATCAGCCGATCGATCTGGATATCGCGCGCTGCCGCCTGTCGGTGGCCGTGAAGAACGGCTTCGACTACGCCAACGCGGTGCGCCAGGGCGCGCGCCTGCGCGTGGCGACCAAGTACACCGAGGCCGCGCGCCAGCATTTCGCGGCCAAGGGCGTGCACGTCGATCTGATCAAGCTGTACGGTTCGATGGAGCTTGCGCCGCTGGTGGGTCTGGCCGATGCGATCGTCGATCTGGTCAGCACCGGCGGCACGCTGCGCGCGAACGACCTGGTCGAGGTCGAGGAGATCATGGAGATCTCGTCGCGCCTCGTCGTGAATCAGGCGGCGCTCAAGCTCAAGCGCGCCGCGCTGCGGCCTTTCCTCGACGCGTTCGAACGCGCGTCGCGCGGCGAACAGGCCGCTTAAGGCGTGATGTCGTGCGAGCGCTGGACGCTCGCGCCAGGCACGCCCAATCCGCGCCGCTCGCGCGCCACGCATCTCAAAAGGCGTCGCGCGCGCCCCGCGCATCATTGACACGGATGGATATCAGCATGGCTATCACGATTCGCAAACTCGATTCCAGCGCGGCAGGCTTCAAGAAGGCGCTGCATGCGGTGCTCGCGTTCGAGGCGAGCGAAGACGAGGCGATCGAGCGCTCGGTGGCGCAGATCCTGGCCGACGTGAAAGCGCGCGGCGACGCCGCCGTGCTCGAATACACGCAGCGCTTCGACCGTCTGGACGCAAAGAGCGTCGCGGCGCTCGAACTGCCGATCAGCGAACTCGAAGCGGCGCTCGAAGGCCTGCCGCCCAAGCAGCGCGCGGCGCTCGAAGCGGCGGCGGCGCGCGTGCGCGGCTATCACGAGAAGCAGCGTATCGAGTGCGGCTCGCATAGCTGGCAGTACACCGAATCGGACGGCACCGTGCTCGGCCAGAAAGTGACGCCGCTCGATCGCGTCGGCCTCTACGTGCCGGGCGGCAAGGCGGCGTATCCGTCGTCCGTGCTGATGAACGCGATTCCGGCGCGTGTCGCGGGCGTGCGCGAGATCATCATGGTCGTGCCGACGCCGGACGGCGTGAAGAATCCGCTCGTGCTCGCCGCGGCGCTGATCGCCGGCGTCGATCGCGTGTTCACGATCGGCGGCGCGCAGGCGGTGGCCGCGCTCGCCTACGGCACGGATACCATCCCCGCCGTCGACAAGATCTGCGGCCCCGGCAACGCCTACGTGGCGTCGGCCAAGCGCCGCGTGTTCGGCACGGTCGGCATCGACATGATCGCCGGCCCGTCGGAAATCCTCGTGATCTGCGACGGCACGACCGACCCGCGCTGGGTGGCGATGGACCTGTTCTCGCAGGCCGAGCACGACGAACTCGCGCAATCGATCCTGCTGTGCCCGGACGAAAGCTTCATCAAGCGCGTGGAAGCCGCCATCGACGAACTGCTGCCGACCATGCCGCGCGCCGACGTGATCGCGAAGTCGCTCACGGATCGCGGCGCGCTCGTGAAGGTGCGCGACATGGCCGAAGCCTGCTCGATCGCCAACGACATCGCGCCGGAGCATCTGGAAATCTCGGCGCTGGAGCCGCAGAAGTGGGGCGCCGAAATCCGCCACGCGGGCGCGATCTTCCTTGGCCGCTATACGAGCGAGAGCCTCGGCGACTACTGTGCGGGGCCGAATCATGTGCTGCCTACGTCTCGTACCGCACGTTTCTCGTCGCCGCTGGGCGTCTATGATTTCATCAAGCGTTCGAGCCTGATCGAAGTCAGCGCGGAGGGCGCGCAGACGCTCGGCGAGATTGCCGCGGAACTGGCCTACGGCGAAGGCCTGCAAGCCCACGCGCGCAGCGCCGAATACCGCATGAAGCACTGATGCGGACTTGATGCGAAATTGATGTGAAGCGCGCCGCCCGGTGCGTCCGGACGGCGCGTTGGCGCGGCCCGGCCGTGCCCGATTATTGGGATGTTCGCAGGCAGTGACGGATATCGTTGGCGGCATTCGATGCCTGGAACACCGAAGTAGCCGTATGCACCATGGCGCGTAACGAGTTCGCAAGAGCGGCGCGCAAGACCGCACGCACGAGACCAGCCAGACCACAATAACCAGGACGGCCCACGCAGTTCCTGAGCCGCCCGATCCGGCTCGCCGCGCATCAGCGCGAGCCATGCAGACATGACGACACCTCAAGACATTATCCGCCCCGACGTCCTCGCCATGACGAGCTATCCGGTGCCTGACGCCACCGGCTTCCTGAAGCTCGACGCGATGGAGAACCCATTCCCGCTGCCCGCCGATCTGGCCGCGCGGCTGGGCGAGCATCTCGCGGGCGTCGCGCTCAATCGCTATCCCGCGCCGCGCCCCGAGGCGCTGATGGCGAAGCTCAAGGCCGCCATGCGCGTGCCGCCCGATTGCGACGTGCTGCTCGGCAACGGCTCGGACGAGATCATCAGCATGGTCACGATGGCGTGCGCCAAGCCTGGCGCCAAGGTGCTCGCACCGGTGCCCGGCTTCGTGATGTATGCGATGTCGGCGAAGTTCGCGCAGGTGGAGTTCGTCGGCGTGCCGCTGAACGCCGATTTCACGCTCGACATCGATGCCATGATCGCGGCAATCGGCGAGCACAAGCCGGCCGTCATCTGGCTCGCGTATCCGAACAACCCGACCGGCACGCTGTTCGCCGATGCCGACATCGAGCGCATGATCGCCGCCGCCGCCGGCGTGAACGCGCTCGTGGTGATCGACGAGGCGTACCAGCCGTTCGCGCAGCAGAGCTGGATGGCGCGCGCGGGCGAGTTCGACAACGTGGTCGTAATGCGCACGATGTCCAAGCTCGGGCTGGCGGGCATCCGTCTGGGCTATCTCGCCGGCCGTCCGGTGTGGCTCAACGAGTTCGACAAGGTGCGCCCGCCGTACAACATCAACGTGCTCACCCAGGCCGCCGCGGGCTTCCTGCTCGACCACCTCGATGTGCTCGACGCGCAGGCCGCGCAGCTGCGCGCAGGCCGTGCGCAACTGGCCGCCGAAGTCGCGCGACTGCCGGGCGTCGAAGTGTTCGAAAGTGCGGGCAATTTCCTGCTCGTGCGCGTGCCCGATGCGCCCGCCGTGTTCGATACGCTGCTGACAGCGCGGGTGCTGGTCAAAAACGTGAGTAAAATGCACCCATTGCTGGCGAATTGCGTGCGCCTGACCGTCGGGACCCCCGACGAGAACGTGCAGTTGCTCGCCGCCCTGAAGCTTGTGCTCAAGTGAACCGTCCCCACTGTTCCTGAGCGGGTCCCCTCTGTAATCCCTCCTGTTACGGGCTGTTTGAAGGAATTTGCCATGCGCGTCGCGCAAGTCGTTCGCAACACCAGCGAAACGCAAATCAGCGTGAAAATCAATCTGGACGGCACCGGCGAGCAAAAGCTCGCGACCGGCGTGCCGTTTCTCGACCACATGCTCGACCAGATCGCACGACACGGTCTGATCGATCTCGAAGTCGAGGCGCATGGCGACACGCATATCGACGACCACCATACGGTGGAAGACGTCGGCATCACGCTCGGTCAGGCCGTCGCCAAGGCGATCGGCGACAAGAAGGGCATTCGCCGCTACGGCCACGCCTACGTGCCGCTCGATGAAGCGCTTTCGCGCGTGGTGATCGACTTCTCGGGCCGTCCGGGCCTCGAATTCCACGTGCCGTTCACGCGGGCGCGCATCGGCAGTTTCG
This sequence comes from Paraburkholderia eburnea, assembly GCF_002917095.1. GTDB lineage: Bacteria > Pseudomonadota > Gammaproteobacteria > Burkholderiales > Burkholderiaceae > Paraburkholderia > Paraburkholderia eburnea. The sequence goes on along the minus strand of NZ_PQGA01000019.1, from coordinate 24,652 downwards.
ACGTCGATCTGTCGATCGAATTCTTCCGCGGCTTCGTCAATCACGCCGGCGTGACGCTGCATATCGACAATCTGCGTGGCCTGAACGCGCACCATCAGCTGGAAACCGTGTTCAAGGCCTTCGGCCGCGCGCTGCGCCAAGCCGCCGAATTCGACGAGCGTCAGGCGGGCAAGATTCCGTCGACGAAGGGCAGCCTTTAATCGGCGCTTGAATCCGCGCTTGAGTCAGTGCTTGAGTCCGCATGGCCGCGGGCAGATTGCCGGATTAGCCAGATACCAGGACGGACGGTCCTGAATCGAGATGAAAACTTCAATTGCGATTGTGGATTATGGGATGGGCAACCTGCGTTCGGTGGCCCAGGCGCTGAAACAGGCGGCGCCCGAAGCCGATGTGCAGATCGTCGAGCGTCCGGAAGCGATCCGCGCGGCCGATCGCGTGGTGCTGCCGGGGCAGGGCGCGATGCCCGACTGCATGCGCAGCCTCGCCGAATCCGGTTTGCAGGACGCCGTGATCGAAGCTTCGCGCAGCAAGCCGTTGATGGGCGTGTGCGTGGGCGAGCAGATGCTGTTCGACTGGAGCGCCGAAGGCGACACGGCGGGGCTCGGTCTGCTGCCGGGCAAGGTGGTGCGTTTCGATCTGGCAGGCCAGCTTCAGGACGACGGCTCGCGCTTCAAGGTGCCGCAGATGGGCTGGAACCGTGTGCGCCAGTCGCGCGCGCACGCGCTCTGGGACGGCGTGCCCGACGACAGCTTCTTCTACTTCGTGCACAGCTACTACGTGGTGCCCGCCGACGCGGCGCACACCGTAGGCGAAACGCCGTATGGCGCCGCCTTTACCTCGGCCGTGGCGCGGGATAACATCTTCGCCACCCAATTCCACCCGGAAAAGAGCGCCGCCGCGGGCCTGCGCGTGTACCGCAACTTCGTGCACTGGAACCCGTAATTCACTGGCGGCGCTGACGGCCGGGCACACTGACCCTGTGCGCCCTGGCCGACTTTCATCAGCAAGGCCGCCGAAAGAGTTGTACTAAACTAGCGAAACGGCGTCGGATCGGGCCTTTTTTCCGCCGATGCCGGCTGATTTCAACCACACTTCCAGATATCACCCGATAGCTATGCTGCTGATTCCGGCCATCGATCTCAAAGACGGTCACTGCGTTCGCCTGAAACAAGGCGATATGGACCAGGCGACTATTTTCTCCGAGGAACCGGCGGCCATGGCCCGACATTGGGTCGAGCGCGGCGCGCGCCGTCTGCACCTCGTCGACCTGAACGGCGCGTTCGCGGGCAAGCCGAAGAACGAAGATGCGATCCGCGAGATCATTCGCGAAGTCGGCGACAAGATCCCCGTCCAGCTGGGCGGCGGTATCCGCGACCTCGACACGATCGAGCGTTATCTCGACGACGGTCTGTCCTACGTGATCATCGGCACCGCTGCCGTGAAGAACCCGGGCTTCCTCCAGGAAGCGTGCACGGCGTTCGGGGGCCATATCATCGTCGGCCTCGACGCGAAGGACGGCAAGGTTGCGACCGATGGCTGGAGCAAGCTCACGGGCCACGAAGTCGTGGACCTCGCGCGCAAGTTCGAGGACTACGGCGTCGAATCGATCATCTACACCGACATCGGCCGCGACGGCATGCTGCAAGGCATCAACATCGAAGCGACGGTGCGCCTGGCGCGCGCGGTGAAGATTCCGGTCATCGCGAGCGGCGGCCTGTCGAACCTCGCCGACATCGACGCGCTGTGCGAAGTCGAAGACGAAGGTGTCGAAGGCGTGATCTGCGGCCGCGCGATTTATTCGGGCGACCTCGATTTCGCGGCGGCGCAAACGCGCGCGGACAGCCTGCGCGAATCCGACGACGCGTAAGCGTCGCGCACACGGCCTCCGTCACGGAGGCCTTTTGTTTTTATGCGGCCGGCGCACGCGTGGCGCGGGTTTCGTGCCCGCCAGGTTCGCGCCAGGCGGCAAAGCGCGACAATGGAAGCGCCGCGTGCATGACGCATTGCGTCCGGTCGCGCGAGGCGGCCCCCATGTCGCTCTCATGTCGCCCGCGACCGATATCAACCGACTGGCAACTTCGGCAAGATCATGGCTCTACCCAAACGCATCATCCCCTGTCTCGACGTGACCGCCGGACGGGTCGTCAAGGGCGTCAACTTCGTCGAGCTGCGCGACGCGGGCGACCCCGTCGAAATCGCGCGCCGCTACGACGAACAGGGCGCCGACGAACTCACCTTCCTCGACATCACCGCCACTTCCGACGGGCGCGACCTGATCCTGCCGATCATCGAAGCGGTGGCCTCGCAGGTCTTCATTCCGCTGACGGTCGGCGGCGGCGTGCGCGCCGTCACCGACGTGCGCCGCCTGCTCAACGCGGGCGCGGACAAGGTCGGCATGAACTCGTCGGCGGTCGCGAACCCGCAGCTCGTGCGCGATTCGGCGGACAAGTACGGCTCGCAATGCATTGTCGTGGCGATCGACGCCAAGCGCACCTCGGCGCCGGGCGAACCGGCGCGCTGGGAGGTGTTCACGCATGGCGGTCGTAAGGCCACGGGTCTGGACGCCGTCGAATGGGCGCGCAAGATGGCCGAGTTTGGCGCGGGCGAAATCCTGCTGACCAGCATGGACCGCGACGGCACCAAGAGCGGCTTCGACCTCGACCTGACGCGCGCCGTGTCGGACGCGGTGCCGGTGCCCGTGATCGCCTCGGGCGGCGTGGGCGGCCTGCAGGATCTCGCCGACGGCGTCGTCAAGGGCCACGCGGATGCGGTGCTCGCGGCGAGCATCTTCCACTACGGCGAGCACACCGTCGGCGAGGCCAAGCGCTTCATGGCCGATCAGGGCATTTCGGTGAGGATGTAACGCCATGAACGCAACGACCTCGACTTCGATTGAAAACGCCGGCTGGCTCGACAAGGTCAACTGGGACGCCAACGGCCTCGTGCCGGTGATTGCCCAGGAAGCCGCGACCGGCGACGTGCTGATGTTCGCGTGGATGAACCGCGAGGCGCTCGCGAAGACCGTCGAGACGCGCCGCGCGGTGTACTTCTCGCGCTCGCGCCAGCGCCTGTGGTTCAAGGGCGAGGAATCGGGCCACGTGCAGCATGTGAGCGAGATTCGCCTCGACTGCGACGAAGACGTCGTGCTGCTCAAGATCGAGCAGGTGTCCGGCATCGCGTGCCACACGGGCCGCCATTCGTGCTTTTTCCAGCAATTCGAAGGCACCGTCGACGAAGGCCGCTGGGTCGCCGTCGATCCCGTGCTGAAAGACCCCGAACACATCTACAAATGACGCAACTGAATAGCAATGACACGCTGCTGCGCCTCGCGGCCGTGATCGACAGCCGCAAGGGCGGCGACCCGGACTCCTCCTACGTTGCGCGCCTGTTCCACAAGGGCGACGACGCGGTGCTCAAAAAGGTCGGCGAAGAGGCCACCGAAGTCGTGCTGGCCGCGAAGGACGTGCGCCAGGGCGGCGCGCCGAAGGCGCTCGTCGGCGAGATGGCCGATCTGTGGTTCCATTGCCTCGTCACGCTTTCGCACTTCGACCTGAGCCCCGCCGATGTGCTGGCGGAGCTGGAGCGCCGCGAAGGGCTGTCGGGCCTGGAGGAGAAGGCGCTGCGCAAGAGCCAGGAGCGCGAGGCGAGCGGCGATTGAATCGCCACGCCGTCGTAACCATACCGCTTCAGGCAACTGACTTCGAGCAGGCTTGTCGAAAGCATTGAGGCTCGTCCAGCCCGGACGAGCCTTTGTCGACAGGAGACGCCACGTATGTCCACGCCCGGCGGTTACCCGCCTTGCGCGATCCGCTTGACGCGGATCGTCTGCGCAGCCTGCGCACCCTCACGCATGTGCTCTACGGGCTTTACGCGTTCTACTGGCTCACGGGCGGCGTGACCGTGCTCGTGGCGATCATCATCAACTACCTCAAGCGCGACGAAGCGGCGGGCACGCCCTACGAGCAGCACTTCACCTGGCAGATCCGCACCTTCTGGTACGGCCTCGCGGGGCACCTGATCGGCATAGCGCTGTTCGTCGTGGTGATCGGCATTCCGATTCTGTGGGCTGTCGCAATCTGGACGTTGTACCGTATCATCAAAGGCTGGCTGTATCTGCACGACAACAAGCCGCTGGCCGATCCGCGCGCGTGGTTCTGAGGATCCACCCGCAAGTCCGGCGCGGCTGCCCGGGAGCCTCATGAGTCACGACCGCAGCACCTGTCTCTTTTGCAAGATCGCCGATGGCCAGATTCCGAGTACGCGCGTGTATGAGGACGACGAATTCGTCGCTTTCCGCGATATCCGGCCCGCTGCGCAGACCCATGTGCTGGTGATTCCGCGCGACCATATACCGACCCTCGCCGATTGCGGCGAAAGCGAGGCTCCGCTGCTTGGTAGAATGTTTGTACTGGTGGCGCGGCTCGCGAAAGATCTGGGCGTGTCGTACACCGGCGGCGAAACCGGCTTTCGCACCGTGGTGAATACGGGTCCGGGCGGCGGTCAGGAGGTCTACCACCTGCACGCGCATCTGCTGGCCGGGCCGCGTCCGTGGCAGCGCATGGGCTGATTCTCAAGCCGTTGCACGTAAGCCACGGGCCTTTCTGAAAAGGCGGCTGAAAAAGGGCAGAATGCCACGCAGCCGAAATACCTTACAGGCAACATTTCCAGCGTGAAGCGCGTCCTCGCGCTAACGTTTTCTCGCCGCGAATACAGCGCGGCGCCGGGGTTAAGGAGAGTTTTGATCATGGGTTCGTTGAGCATCTGGCACTGGCTGATCGTGTTGTTGATCGTGGCGCTCGTCTTCGGCACGAAGAAACTGCGCAATATCGGCAGCGATCTGGGCGGTGCGGTGAAGGGTTTCAAGGAAGGTATGCGCGACGGCGAGCAGCCGGGCGCGGACGCGCAAGCGCGCGAGCTGCCCAAGAACGGCGGCACGGTCGACGTCGACGCCAAGGACAAGACCCCGCGTTCGAACGACTACCGCTAGGCGCGGCAGCCGTCGATGACCGCTGGTGACTCGCTGGTGACTGTCCATTCCCGCGTGTTCTGTTTGAATCGCCCCAAGGCTGACGGAAAGCTCCATTCATGCTCGATCTGGGTCTAACCAAGATGGCGCTGATCGGCGTCGTCGCGCTGGTCGTTCTCGGACCGGAGCGGCTGCCGCGCGTCGCGCGCACGGCGGGCGCCCTGTTCGGCCGCGCGCAGCGCTATATCAACGACGTCAAGGCGGAAGTCACGCGCGAGATCGAACTGGACGAACTGCGCCGCATGAAGGGCGAGTTCGAGCAGGCCGCGCAGAACGTCGAGAAAAACGTTCACGAGAATCTGCGCAAGCACGAGACCGAGCTGAACGACGCCTGGAACCAGGGCACGAGTGTTTCGCCGAGCATTGCTGGCGGCGCCGCTGATTCGTCCGTTGCGTCGCTCGAAGGCGCGGCGTTTGATGTTTCCGCTACGCCTGGCATCGCCGATGGTTCCAGCGCCACCGCCTGGCGCTCCGGCAACGCCGGCGCCGTCACTTCGAAACGTAAAAACTGGCGCGTCAAGCAGGCCGCGGCTCCCGTCTGGTACAAGCGCGCCACGCTGCGGCGCACGCGCGTGCAGTCGGGCGCGGCGCGCGTCGCGCAGCATACGCCGGCCAGTCTGCGCCGTCCGGTGCGTTTTTTCTGACCCGCCGATGCCGCATTCGAGTTCGAACTTGTCCATCTCCAACCCCCGAGGGCCGGTGTGAGCGACCCCCAACAAAAACAGGACGAGGGCACTGAAGAGACCTTCATCTCGCACCTCGTCGAATTGCGCGACCGCATCATGCGCGCGGGCATCGCCGTGATCGTGGTGTTTGTCGGTCTCGTCTACTGGGCGCCTGACATTTTCAGGCTGCTGGCCCGTCCGCTCATGAACAACCTGCCGAAAGACGGCAAGATGATCGTGACCGACGTGACCGGCTCGTTCTTCGTGCCGATGAAGGTGACGATGCTGGTGGCCTTCGTGATCGCGCTGCCGGTCGTGCTCTACCAGATCTGGGCGTTCGTGGCTCCTGGCCTCTATCAGCACGAGAAGAAGCTGGTCGCGCCGCTGGTGGCGAGCAGTTACACGCTGTTCCTGTGCGGCATGGCGTTCGCGTATTTCGTGGTGTTTCCGACCATTTTCCGCGTGATGGCGCACTACAACGCGCCGCTCGGCGCGGAGATGACGACCGATATCGACAATTACCTGAGCTTCGTGCTGACGATGTTCATCGCCTTCGGCGTGACGTTCGAGGTGCCGATCGTCGTCGTGATTCTGGTGCGCATGGGTCTCGTCACGGTCAAGAAGCTCAAGGAAGTGCGGCCTTATGTGATCGTCGGCGCGTTCATCATCGCCGCCGTCGTGACGCCGCCGGACGTGTTCTCGCAGCTGATTCTGGCGTTGCCGCTGATCGTGCTGTACGAGGCCGGGATCATCGCGGCGCGCATCTTCGTCGGCACCGGCGAGAAGGCGCAAAGCGAAAGCGAAGCGACGAGCTGATCGACTTCGCCGCATCGATGAGAAAAAGGCCGCGAACGGTAACGTTCGCGGCCTTTTGCATTGCGCGCGGCCTGGTGTGACGTGGCGTCAGCCGCCGTCGTCGTCGCCTTCGCCGTCCTCGTTGGCCGGCTGCTTGGGCGGCGGCGGGCGCTTGCCGATCATCACGTCGAGATCCATGTCCTTGTTCTTGCGCACGAGATGAACCTTGGCGTCGGAGCCGGGCTTGATCTGCGCGATGACGTTCAAGAGGCGCGTGGTGTCGGTGATTTCCTCGCCGTTCACGGACAGCAGAATGTCGCCCGGCTTGATGCCGGCCTTGTCCGCCGGGCCCCCTTGCAGCACACCCGCGACGATCGCGCCCGACTTCTGGTTGATGCCGAACGATTCGGCGATCTCGGGCGTGAGATCCTGCGGCTCGACGCCGATCCAGCCGCGCGTGACCGAGCCCGTCGTGATGATGCTTTCCAGCACGCTGCGCGCGGTGGAGACGGGAATCGCGAAGCCGATGCCCAGCGAGCCGCCCGAGCGCGAGTAAATCGCCGTATTGATGCCGAGCAGGTTGCCGTTCACGTCCACGAGCGCGCCGCCCGAGTTGCCGGGGTTGATCGGCGCGTCGGTCTGAATGAAATTCTCGAACGTGTTGATGCCCAGGTGATTGCGCCCAAGCGCGCTGATGATGCCCATCGTGACCGTCTGGCCCACGCCGAACGGGTTGCCGATGGCGAGCACGACGTCGCCCACGCGCGTCTGATCCATGCGCCCGAGCGTGATGGTGGGCAGGTTCGGCAGATTGATCTTGAGCACGGCAAGATCGGTTTCCGGGTCGATGCCGATCACCTTGGCGTTGGTGGTGCGGCCATCGGACAGCGCGATTTCGATCTGATCCGCGCCGTCGATCACGTGCTGGTTCGTTAGAATGTAACCATCCGGACTGACAATGACACCTGAGCCGAGGTTCGCCGCAGGCTGCTCCTGCTGCTTGCGGTTGTTGTTTTTATCGCCGAAGAAGTAGCGAAATAGCGGGTCGTTCTGGCGCGGATCGGGTGGCAGCGACCCATCCTTGCTCGAAAACACGTTGACGACCGCGGGCATCGCTTTTTGCGCGGCGTCCGCATAGGAACCCTGGGCGGACCCGCCGCCGATGCCTGGCGCCACCTCGCGTAACGCGACGATCGGCTCGGCGAGCTGCTTGCCGAATTGCCCCTGGTGCTGAAGCCATTGCGGCTTGAGCGTCGCGATGATGAACATCAACGCCAGCAGGACCGTCACCGCCTGGGCGAAGAACAGCCAAAAGCGTCTAAGCATCTGAAGATTAGAGGATTATATGGATCGGATCGAACTGGAATTGTATCTGAACAATCTTCTGGAAACCGCGCGGTTCAAGGACTACTGCCCCAATGGCCTGCAGGTGGAAGGCCGCAAGCGCGTGGAAAAGATCGCGACCGGCGTGACCGCCTCGCTGGCTTTTCTCGAAGCCGCGCTGGAGTGGGGTGCCGACGCCGTACTGGTTCACCACGGCTATTTCTGGAAGAACGAGGCGCCGCAGATCACGGGCCGCAAGTATCGCCGCCTGAAGACGCTGCTTGCCAACGACCTCAATCTGTTCGCCTACCATCTGCCGCTCGACAGCCATCCCGAACTCGGCAATAACGCGCAGTTGGGCGCGAAATTCGGCTGGATCGGCGAACAACGCTTCGGCGAGCAGGATCTGGGCTGGATGGCGACGCTGCCCATGCCGATCACGCTTGCGCACTTTACCGCCGAAGTCGAGCAGACGCTCGGCCGCACGCCGCTCGTGCTGGGCGACCCGGACTGGCAACTGCGCCGGGTGGCGTGGTGCACGGGCGCGGCGCAAGGCTTTTTCGATGCGGCCATCGACGCGGGCGCCGACGTCTTCCTCACCGGCGAGATCTCCGAGCAGACCACCCACACGGCCGCCGAAAGCGGCGTCGCGTTCCTCGCGGCGGGCCACCACGCCACCGAGCGTTTCGGCGTGCAGGCCGTGGGCACGCATCTGGCCGAAGCCTTCGACATCGAACATCTGTTCATCGACATCGATAATCCGGTCTGAGTACGCGGCAAATATCCGTAGCGCATGAATCGTTTCGTTGTCGGGTAATTCGCGATGAAGCGATTGATGCATCGCAGCGTATCGCCGTATTCGCCGGGCATTTACAAAGTCATCAGAAAATGTCCCCGTTTATTCGGGGAAAACCCCGAGATATCAAGGACTTCGCGCGCTTTCTGGTAACCGCCCCTTGTAAATGGCAACTCCATTCGCGCACACTAGCGTTCGGCAGCACCGCGGGTAAGCAACGGCGTGACGGAAAAATCCAACTCAGAAGTGGGGCGATGTGATGCGAGACAAAGATAATGACCGCGTCGATGGCAGCCGCCGTACCTGGCTGATTGCGACGTCCGTAGCAGGTGGCATAGGAGGCGTTGCCACTGTCGTACCCTTCGTAGGCTCGTTTGCACCATCCGAAAAAGCCCGCGCCGCCGGCGCGCCTGTCGAGGCCGACATCAGTGGCCTCGAACCCGGTTCGATGATGACCGTGGCCTGGCGCGGCAAGCCCGTGTGGATCCTGAACCGCACCGACCGCATGATGGCCGACGTCAAGAAGGCCGATCCGGGGCTCGCGGACCCGAACTCCGAGCATCCGTTTTCCATGCCGATGCCCGAGTACTGCCAGAACGAATACCGCTCGCGTCCCGAGCACAAGAACATTCTCGTGGCCGTCGCCGTCTGCACCCACCTGGGCTGCACGCCGACGGCACGCTTCCAGGAAGGCCCGCAGCCGAACCTGCCCGACGACTGGCCAGGCGGCTTCCTGTGCCCGTGCCACGGCTCCACCTACGACCTTTCCGGCCGCGTGTTCAAGAACAAGCCCGCGCCGCAGAACCTCGACATCCCGCGCTACATGTTCGCGTCACCGACGACGATCGTGATCGGCCGTGACGAAAAAGGAGAAGCGTGATGGCTACGGGAACCGACAAGGAAGTGGTGGCGTCCGAAGCATCCGGCTTGCAAGGCTGGATCGACAAGCGCTTTCCGATGACCGCGACGTGGAAGGCGCACGTCTCCGAGTACTACGCGCCGAAGAACTTCAACTTCTGGTACTTCTTCGGCTCGCTCGCGCTGCTGGTGCTGGTCAACCAGATCGTCACCGGCATCTTCCTCACCATGAACTACAAGCCCGATTCGACGCTCGCATTCGCGTCGGTCGAGTACATCATGCGCGAGGTGCCGTGGGGCTGGCTGATCCGTTACATGCATTCCACGGGCGCGTCGATGTTCTTCGTGGTCGTGTATCTGCACATGTTCCGCGGCCTCCTGTACGGCTCGTACCGCAAGCCGCGCGAACTCGTCTGGATCTTCGGCTGCGCGATCTTCCTGTGCCTGATGGCCGAAGCCTTCTTCGGCTATCTGCTGCCGTGGGGGCAAATGTCGTTCTGGGGCGCGCAGGTGATCGTGAACCTGTTTTCGGCGATTCCCTTCATCGGCCCGGATCTGTCGCTGTGGATTCGCGGCGACTATGTGGTGTCCGACGTCACGCTCAACCGCTTCTTCGCGTTCCACGTGATCGCGATTCCGCTCGTGCTGGTCGGGCTGGTGGTGGCGCATATCGTGGCACTGCACGAAGTAGGGTCGAACAACCCCGACGGCATCGAGATCAAGGAGAAAAAGGACGCGAATGGCATTCCGCTCGACGGCATCCCGTTCCATCCCTATTACTCGGTGCACGACTTCATGGGTGTGTGCATCTTCCTGATGATCTTCGCGGCGATCATTTTCTTCGCGCCGGAAATGGGCGGCTACTTCCTCGAAGCGAATAACTTCATCCCGGCGAACCCGCTGCAGACGCCGCCCGAGATCGCGCCGGTCTGGTACTTCACGGCGTTCTACGCGATGCTGCGCGCGACCACCGACCCGTTCAAGATCGTCCTGATGATCGTGATCGCGCTGCTTGGCCTGTTCGCGCTGCTGCGCGCGCGCGGCAAGTGGCGCGTGGGTTTGCCGGTGCTGGCGCTGCTCGTGATCCTGGCGATGGCCTTCACCGAATCGAAGTTCTGGGGCGTGGTGGTGATGGGCACGGCGGTGATTTCGCTCTTCTTCCTGCCGTGGCTCGATCGCGCGCCGGTGAAGTCGATCCGCTACCGGCCGTTGTTCCACAAGGTTTTCCTCGGCGTCTTCGTGGCGGCGTTCCTGACGCTTGGTTTTCTCGGCACGCGTCCACCGTCGCCCGCGTCCACGCTGATCGCCCAGATCTGCGCACTGGTTTATTTCGCTTTCTTCCTCGGCATGCCGTTCTGGACGCCGCTTGGCACATTCAAGCAGCCGCCCGAGCGCGTGCGCTTCAAGCCCCATTAATCTGCGAGCGAGGAAGACATGATGATGAAATTGCTCTTTTCGACGCTCGCGCGGGCGAGCGTGCGCACGGGCCTGGCGATGGCCTGCGTATGGTCGTTTGGGGTCGGATCGGTAACGGCGCAGGAAAACATTCCCCTCGACCGCGCTCCCGATAACGGCGAAAATCTTGCTTCGCTGCAACACGGCGCGCAATTGTTTGTAAACTATTGCCTGAATTGCCACAGTGCGAATCTGATGCGCTACAGCCGGTTGCAGGATCTCGGCATTCCGCAGAAGCAGATCGAAGATAATCTGTTGTTTACGACGGACAAGGTCGGCAACACGATGTCCATCGCGATGCGCCCGGACGACGCCAAATCGTGGTTCGGCGTGCCGCCGCCGGACCTCTCCGTGGAGGCTCGCGCAAAAGGGCGCGACTGGCTGTACACGTATCTGCGCAGCTTCTACCGCGACGACACGCGCCCGACCGGCTGGAACAACATGGTGTTCGAGAACGTGAGCATGCCGCACGTGCTCTGGCAGTTGCAGGGCGTGCGCACGGCGAAGTTCGAAGATACGGTGGATGAAGAAACGGGGGAGAAGGTCCACCGCTTTGTGGGGTACCAACAGGTCACGCCAGGGAAGCTTTCGCCGGTAGATTATGATTCTGCCGTGGCCGACCTGGTTGCGTACCTCGGCTGGATGTCCGAGCCGGAGCAGCGCACCCGCAAGCAGCTTGGGGTCTGGGTGCTCCTGTTTCTCGGCGTCCTGAGCTTTTTCGCGTGGCGACTGAACGCTGCGTACTGGAAAGATATCAAATAGGCACGTCCTGACCGACGTGGGCCGGATGACGACGCGCCGCCTGACAGTCTGATGACGGTCGGGCGGTGTTTTCGCCCGCTGGCCTTTTGGGTTTATTGAGGAAATGTAAATCATGATGGTTCTGTACTCCGGCACTACCTGCCCGTTCTCCCAGCGCTGCCGGCTGGTGTTGTTCGAAAAGGGCATGGACTTCGAAATCCGCGACGTCGACCTGTTCAATAAACCGGAAGACATCGCAGTGATGAATCCGTATGGTCAGGTGCCGATTCTGGTCGAGCGCGACCTGATTCTGTACGAATCGAACATCATCAACGAGTACATCGACGAGCGCTTCCCGCACCCGCAGCTGATGCCGGCCGATCCGGTCCAGCGCGCGCGCGCCCGCCTGTTCCTGCTCAACTTCGAGAAGGAGCTGTTCGTGCACGTGAGCACGCTCGAAAACGAAAAGGGCAAGGCTGCCGAGAAGAACCACGAGAAGGCACGTCTGGCGATCCGCGATCGCCTCACGCAGCTCGCGCCGATCTTCCTGAAGAACAAGTACATGCTGGGCGAAGAGTTCTCGATGCTCGACGTCGCGATCGCGCCGCTGCTGTGGCGCCTCGACCACTACGGCATCGAACTCTCGAAGAACGCCGCGCCGCTGATGAAGTACGCCGAGCGTATCTTCAGCCGTCCGGCCTATATCGAAGCGCTGACGCCGTCGGAAAAGGTGATGCGCCGCTAAGTTGGCGTAGTTGCAACAGGAGGCGTGCGCGTTGGTGGTGTCCGGTGAAACCGGTCGATGCGCCGCCTCTTCAGAGGATTGTTGATGCAAGAGATTTCCACCAAGCCGTATCTGCTGCGTGCGCTGTACGAGTGGTGCACCGACAACGGTTTCACGCCGCATATCGCGGTGCGGGTCGACAACCACACGCGCGTGCCGCGCCAGTTCGTGCGCGACGGCGAGATCGTGCTGAACATCAGCTTCGAGGCCACCAGCCAGTTGCAGATGGGCAACGAGATGATCGAGTTCAACGCCCGTTTTTCCGGCAAGTCGCACAAGATCGAAGTGCCGGTGCCGAACGTGCTGGCGATCTATGCGCGCGAGAACGGCCAGGGCATGGCGTTCCCGGTCGAAGCGCCGGCGGGCGACGCCAACGACGTGCTGCCGTCCGCACAGGATGAGCACGAAGATGTGCCCGGCGGTCCCGCCGAAGCCGTGCCTCAGGAGGCCAGCGCCGACGAAACCACGGCACCCGCTCCTGAAAAAGGCGACGATGGTGCAGCAAAGGGCAGTAAGGGTCACCTCAAGATCGTGAAATGAAGTAGAATCACGGGCTACGCCGGCTTAGCTCATCTGGTAGAGCAGTTGATTTGTAATCATCAGGTGGCGGGTTCGAGTCCTGCAGCCGGCACCAAAATACTTCGAGAAAGGGTTACAGCCCACAAGCTGTAACCTTTTTTTCGTTTCTGGATTCGCTTTTGGCCTTCTTCTCGGCACGGCGACTAGCCGGCTGTTCGACTAGCGCGATATCGCTGTCATCGAGGCCATACGCCGCGTACAGCACGCTGTCGATCTCGCGAGCGAGTGCTTCGCCTTGTGCCTGCGCGCCGGCCTGCATCAAGCTCATCACCTCGTCGACCTTGCGTGCGATGCTTGCGCGCAAGAGCGCATCGCCGGGCACGGGCAGCGCATCGAGCATCGCCTTGGTGAACGCCACGCCGCCGTTGTAGCTCGACGCCCCGAAGCGCGCGCGCGTAACGAAACCCGCGAGCGGACAGTTCAGCACCGCCGCCGCGAATTTCAGCAGGTCTTCGTCGTCGCTGCGCAGGATCAGCGTCGTCTTGCCGGGCAGCGTGTCGCCATGGAGATCAAGCGTGGCGTGCAGATGCGTGAGGCCTTTCACGATCACCTTTTTCGCGGCGGTCTTTGCGCGATAGCCGTTCGCGAACGCGGCCTCGAAGCGCTCCCGTTCAACCACGGGTTGCGCATAACTGCGTCCGAGGTACGTCATCGGCTTGCTGGCCCAGCGCGAGACGTAGCGGCCCAAAGTGCCGGTATTCACCACGCGGTAGTGTCGCGAAGCATCGAAGCGCTCGCGCATCTCGTCGATCAAGGGCGCGAGGCGATACGCGTCCGCGGTCGCGCACGCGTTTTCGCAGCGCAGCAGCGAGCCGAGCGCCGGATGCGCGCGCGTGAGACGCTGCACGAAGGCGTAGTGCGGCGAGAGCAGGCAGTCGAGTGTCCACGGCGCCTCGAGTTCGCATTTGTTCGCCGTGGCAAGCGGCCTGAGCGATGCGCCCTCCAGGCGCGCCGTTTCGATGGTCTGCGTGCCCGCCTGCCGATAGAGCGTCACGATCGAATCGACCAGCGCGCGCTCGAACACGTCGCGGCCCAGCGTGACGATGCGCTCGATCTTGTCGAGATGACGCGCGCGAAACGCCGCGCCGAACGGCCGCGCGAGCCACTTGTCAGGCGTGAGGCACGCCATCGCGCCGTGTGGCGCGAGCAGCGCGAGGCCCAGTTCCATGAACGGGATGTAGAGATCCCAGTTGCCGCGCGCGCTCGGCCAGCGTTGCGCGAGCGCTTCGCGCAGCGGCTTCTGGCCTTCGTTGATCATGCGCTCGGAGTCGATATACGGCGGGTTGGCGACGATCGCATCGAAACCCGCGAAGCGTCCATCGGCGTCGCAGACCGACGGGAATGCCCGGTGCCACGCGAAGTCGTCGCTCGTCAGCGGTTCGCGGTCGATGCTGGCCATCACCGCATTGCCTTTATGGAGGTTGACCGAGAAGTCCGGCAGCGCGCAGAAGCGGCCTTCGTCGTCGTATCCGGCGTCGGCGAGCAGTTCGAATGCGAGACGCAGGCGCGCGAGGCCGAGCGCGCCTTCATCGATATCCACGCCGAAGAGATTCTGTTCGACGATGGCGCGCTTTTCACGCAGGCGCGGGGTGTCGCTTTCGCCTGCGCTGTCGGCGAACAGGCCGAGTCTGGCCTTGATTTCCATCAGCGAGTCCAGCGCACAAACCAGCAGATGGCCGGTTCCCACGGCGGGGTCGCAGATGCGCAGTCCGGCGAGGATCGAGCGCGCTTCGGCGCGATCCTCGACTTCGATTCGTTCGCATAGCTGATCGAGCGTCGTGCAATGCCAGCTTTTCAGGCGATTGAAGCGTCCCAGCACGGCGCGCGAGATGGCTGCATCGGCGAGCATCTTTGCCACGCTGTCGGGCGTGTACCATGCGCCGTCGCGATAGCCGTTGAGTCTTTCGAAGATCCAGCCGAGCGCAGCGGTTTCGCCGGCGAATTCGAACGTGTCGAAAAAATCGAGAAACTCGCCGATGGGATGCTGCGCCAGGGTCGCGTCGAACGACGCAAGGTCGGCAGGCTCGAACAGCGCCGATGGCAGGCAGGGCAGGTGCGGATAGTGGCGCGGCTTGTCGCCCGGTCCCGCACTGAAAACATCGCGGCAAAGGGCGGCGAATTCTCCATAAGACGCCATGCGACGGTGGCTCAGGAAGGCATACGCCGGATCGTGTTCATGGAGCGCGAGTAGTCGCGCTTCCAGCAGCTTGAGCAGCACCAGGCGCCCGAGCCACGCGATGCACAGCCGCCATGCCGCGTGAAAAGCCGCTTCGGGCGCATGGTTGCCATGCGCTTCGACGTGCGCGATCGCCTGTTCGATCAGCGCGTCGGGCATTCGGTCATCGGGTGCGCAGCGCACGACAACGGCCTTGCCGCGTTCGACCTGCTCCCGCAGGCCGACGATACGCAGCAGTCCCGCATAGAAATCCGCGTCGAGTCCCGCTCGGGGCGCGCCGATGTTGCGTACGCTCTGCTTGCGCGCGGGTCTTTGGCGCGTCGTCGGATTTGTCTCTGACATATTCTGTTGGGTGGCGCCGTTGCGCGGACTGGCGGTCATTCTACTGGGACGGCATGTGCCATCTGGCTTAAGCCGTTCGGCGGAATCGACGCCCGCGCATTGCTGGGCGATGATGCCGGAACGCTTCGCGATAAGCGTCGTGATCCACTTTGCAGCCAGGCGCTGGACCTTGCTCTGCTATAACATGGCGCCGCATCAGAGGCACGCCGTCACGGTGAGCCGTTAAGCATTCAGGACTTATGACCGACTTTCCCACCTTGAGCTGGCCCGACACGGATGGCCCCCGCACCGTCCGCTGGCGTTCGGAGGCAGGCATCCCCGCGCCGAAGCGTGTCGTCGTCGCCGATGACCGCACCACGGCCGACGTCGCCTATCGTCTTGCCTGCGAAGGCACCGCGCTGCTGTGGCGCGGCGACTATCAGAATGCGCGCCAGTTGCTGCAGGCGATGGCGCGCCGCGCCGAGCGCAAGCCGCGCAAGGGCGCGCCGAAGCCGGCCACGTCGCTCGAAGCGTTCCACTTGCATCGCCAGGCGCAGGCGCAGCGTGCGCGCACGCTCGGCATGGTGCTGCTGCCGCTCGAAGGCGACTATTCGGTTGCACTGCGCCGCGCGCCCGACGTCAAACTCGCGTGCGAGGAGGCGTGGGGCGCGCCGGACGGCGAACCGTCGGCGGTGTCGCTGCGCGAAGTGCTCGGTTTGATCGGCGCGCATGAGTGGCGCAAGAAGGGCGTGGCGATCCCGGCGCTTGGCGGTGCGCACGTGCATCCGTACTACGGCGTGTTTTCGCCGGTGCGTGGCGAATATCTCGATCTGATCGCGCGCGTGCCGTTGCCGTCGGTGGCGAAGGCGTTCGACATCGGCACGGGCACGGGCGTGATCGCCGCCGTGCTGGCCGGGCGCGGTGTGAAGCACGTCGTCGGTACCGATCAGGACGCGCGTGCGCTCGCTTGTGCGCGGGAGAACCTGGACCGGCTCGGCTTCGGCAAGCAGGTCGAGGTGGTGGAGGCCGATCTGTTCCCGCCGGGACGCGCGCCGCTCGTCGTCTGTAATCCTCCGTGGGTGCCGGCGCGGCCCGCGTCGCCGATCGAATACGCCGTGTTCGATCCGGACAGCCGTATGCTGCGCGGCTTTCTTGCCGGGCTCAAAGACCACCTGGAACCCGGCGGCGAAGGCTGGCTGATCCTGTCCGATTTCGCCGAGCATCTGGGCCTGCGCACGCGCGAGGAATTGCTGGAGATGGTCGCGCAGGCGGGACTCGAAGTCGCCGGACGTGAGGACATTCGCCCGCGTCACCCGAAGGCGAGCGACCCCTCCGATCCGTTGCACAACGCACGCGCGGCCGAAGTCACGTCGCTGTGGCGACTCAAGGTGCGTGAGGGGAGCTGAGGTGCGTAGCGAATAATTCGGGGATCGAAGAAAAGCGGTGAGATGCCGCTGGTTCAAGCGGCGGCATAGGGTGAAATAAGCGTGAAGGATAAGCGCGCGGACCGACCTCGGATCGGGCGCGCGCTTTGGCCTGCATTAACTCGCGTCAACCAGGATAGGCCTCATCGACGCGCAAGCCTGCGAGCTTGAAGATCACCCGCAGCGTTTGCGGTTTGATGTCGCGGCGCGCGGCCAGCGCCGACATCACGAAATCGAGCACTTTGGCGTATTTCAGCAGGATCAGGCAATTCTCCAGATCCGATGCTCCATCGCGCATATCCTCGGCGAGCCGCAGCATCTCGACCGAGATGTCGCGTGCCATTTCCAGTTCCAGTTGCTGCTTTTCCGTCCACTCGGGCACTTCTACGAGCCGGGCTAGCATTTCCTGGAATTTTTGCTCAGCGTTACCGTCGGGTATCGTGTTCATTGCATGCCCCATGCAAGGTCGCGCAGCACCGTGCGTCTAGCGCCAGGCGTCTGCGTCGTACCTGATTTATCGCTGGCGGCACATCCGTCAGCGACCTCCCATGCGCGCACTTCCGATGCTTTGCCGGCGTGTCGCGCCCCAAAAACGGTCCTTTCTGGACATCGGCATGACGTGAATAGCGTCGCCGTGTCTTTTTTAATCAACCCCTCCCTGCCATCCGGACGTGGGTCAGCGTGCCGGATGCTCCAACGATCGTATGAATGAGCCGCTCGGGCTGGCGGCCTCTTCCTGCTTTTTCCGTAAAATGACAGATATATTTGTGTCGTTCCGTCGCCTACCGCACGTAGGCCGGTAAAAGACGCCTCTCTTTTCAAGCCGCCGCGATGTCCAGCAAGACTTACGAAATCCGTCCGAACCAGTCGATCGAGCTTCTCAAGGAGCTCCATATCCTCACCCGTGACGGGAAGATGAACCAGGACAGCCGCCGCAAGCTGAAACAGGTCTATCACCTGTTCCAGTTCATCGAGCCGCTGCTCAAAGACCTCAAGCAGGATGGCCGCGACGTGACGCTTGTCGATCATGGTGCGGGCAAGTCCTACCTGGGTTTTATTCTCTACGATCTCTTTTTCAAGGAACTGCGCGACAAGTCGCATATCTTCGGCATTGAGACGCGCGACGAACTCGTTGTGCGCTCGCGCGAACTCGCGCAGCGTCTGGGCTTCGGCGGGATGTCGTTTTTGAATCTGTCGGTGGCCGATTCGACCACCTCGACGGAGTTGCCGCCGACGGTCGATATCGTCACGGCGTTGCACGCGTGCGACACCGCGACCGACGATGCGCTGCGCTTCGCGCTCAAGAAGCACGCGCGCTACATCGTGGTGGTGCCGTGCTGTCAGGCGGAAGTGGCGGGTGTATTGCGGCGCAACAAGGGCAAGTCGCTCGGCCAGGCGCTCACGGAAATCTGGCGCCATCCGCTGCATACGCGCGAGTTCGGCAGCCAGATCACCAATGTGCTGCGCTGTCTGCAACTGGAGGCGCACGGCTATCAGGTGAGCGTGACCGAGCTGGTGGGCTGGGAGCACTCGATGAAAAACGAGCTGATCATCGCCCAGTACAAGGATCTGCCGCGCCGCCGGCCGACGGAGCGGCTCAACGAGATTCTCGATACCTTCGGGCTCGCCGACCTGCGCGAGCGTTTCTTCTCCGATGAAGGCGAGCCGGCAGCCGAGGCCAGCACGAGCTGACCGCCAGTCAGCCCGCGCAATGCCAGGCGCGGTTTAGTCTTCCCCGCGCCTGGCCATCCATTCACGCCAGCCCTTCGGCCCCAGGCGCCGCAGCGTTTCCTGATTGCGTTCGTAGATGTCGGCGGCGTCCGGGAAGGCGTCCACCGCGCGCTCGATGCTGTCCTCGCGCAGCAGGTGCAGGATCGGATACGGCGCGCGATTCGTGTAGTTCTCGATGTCGTCGGGCTCGGTGTCCTCGAACTGATATTGCGGATGGAAGCTCGCGATCTGCAGCGTGCCGTCGAGGCGCAACTGGCCAAGCAGCCGGTCCGCGAAATGCAGCGCGTCGTTGTATTCGAGGAAGTCGGCGAGCGCGTGCGGCAGGATCAGCAGCGTCGTGTCGATCTCGGCCGGGTCGGCGTCCGCGAGCGTGCGCAGTTCCGTTTCGAGATCGGTGAGCACGCCTTCCAGATCGGTCGCTTCGCTGATCGCGTAGCGGATCTGCCCCTTCACATGGACGCTCTTCGCAAACGGGCACAGGTTCAGGCCGATCACGGCGCGCGTGAGCCAGTGGCGGGTGGCGTCGATGATGTCGGCGTGTCCGGGCGTGTTGCCCGCAGTCGAGGAAGCGGTGTCGTTCATGGCCGCGATTTTACTCGCGGCTTCGGGCTTCCAGATCGATCGTCTTGCCGCATGCCGCCTCGATCAGCAGCTTCGCCATGCGCGGCGCGGCGAGTATCGGCCCGCAGCCGGGGCCATAGGTCTGGCTCGCAGCGTAGACGCCTTCGACCAGCAAGCCCAGTTCATCGGCGAGCGCGGCGGGGTCGCTCGCGTTGGCCGCGCGCGCAAGCTCGCTCAAGCGCGCCATGAGCCGGGTCTTGTTGCCGATGACGCTGCGGCGTGCGGGATGCTCCACGTCGGGAAACTCGGCCGCGACATTCACGAACGGGCAGCCGCGATACTCCGGCGCCGAAGCGCGCTTCGCCAGATCCTCGAAACATTGCAGCAGTTGCCGCGCGGCGTCGCCGGGATGTTTGGCGACGCTCGCCTCGAAACGCTCGAAGAAGCGCGCGTCGCAACGTTTCAGATAGGCAACCACCAGATCGTCCTTGGACGAGAATTGCCGGTACAGGCTCATCTTGTTCACGCCCGCGCGCTCGACCACGGCTTCCACGCCCACCGCGCGCACGCCCTCCTGATAGAACAGCTCGTCGGCGGCGCGCAGCAGTTGCTCCTGCGCGCGCGGGCCAGCCGTCTGGGTGCGCGTGGCGGCGGTGCGAGGGGCATGAGGGACGTGAGAGGCACGAGGGGTATCGGGGCGCTTGGACATGGCGGGCATCTCGTCATCGGGGTTACGCTTGACATGTTACCGAGCGGTCACTACTATCGCAACACACTTGTGACCGATCGGTAACAATCCGGCGTTGACGGATGCGCACCGCAATCGGTCGAACAGCGGGTCGAACCGCGGGTCGAACAACGGGCAGACGCAGATAAAAGCCCGGCGCAGCATCAACAAGGAGCATGGATGAACTGGGCAGCGAGAATGGTCGGCGGGCGCTTCCACTATGGATGGCTCGTCGTGGCGGTGGTGTTTCTGGTGCTGCTGGCGGCGGCCGGCACCCGCGCGACGCCGAGCGTGATGATGGTGCCGCTCGAACATCAGTTCGGCTGGAGCCGCGCGACGATCTCGCTGGCGATTTCGGTCAACATCGCGCTCTATGGGCTGATGGGGCCGTTCGCGGCGGCGGCGATGCAGCGCTTCGGCGTGCGGCCCACGGTGCTCACGGCCCTCGGCACGATGGCGGCGGGCGTCGCGCTTTCTTCGCTGATGACGCATCCGTGGCAGATGATCCTGATCTGGGGCGTGATGGTGGGCGGCGCCACGGGCGTCGCGGCGCTCTCGCTTTCGGCCACCATCGTCACACGCTGGTTCACCACGCATCGCGGCCTGGCGATGGGCATTCTCACCGCAAGCTCGGCCACGGGCCAGCTCGTGTTCCTGCCGTTCCTCGCGGCCATCGCCGAAAAGCACGGCTGGCAACTGGTCGTGCTGGTGGTGGCGATCGCCGCCGCCGTGGTGCTGCCGCTCGTCGCGTTTCTGCTGCCGGAGCGCCCGGCCAGCCTTGAGCTGCGCCCGTTCGGCGAGCCGCACGATGCGCCCGTCGTCCCGCCGGCGCCGCAGCAGAATCCGCTCACGCTGGCTTTCGGCGCGCTCGCCTCGGCCAGTCGCACACGCGACTTCTGGCTGCTGTTCTTCAGCTTCTTCATTTGCGGCGCGAGCACCAACGGTTATGTGGGCACGCACCTGATCGCCATGTGCGGCGATTACGGCATGACGGAAGTGCAGGGCGCGTCGCTGCTCGCGACCATGGGCATCTTCGACCTGTTCGGCACGACGCTGTCGGGCTGGCTCTCCGATCGCTTCAACAGCCGTGTGCTGCTGTTCTGGTATTACGGGCTGCGCGGGCTCTCGCTGATCTATCTGCCGCACGCGTTCGGCATCGACTTCTTCGGGCTGCCGATCTTCGCGGTGTTCTACGGACTCGACTGGATCGCGACCGTGCCGCCGACGGTGCGCCTCGCCACCGACGTGTTCGGCAAGGAGCGTGCGCCGATCGTCTTCGGCTGGGTGGTGGCGGGCCATCAGCTTGGGGCGGCGTTCGCGGCGTTCGGCGCGGGGCTGCTGCGCTCCAGTCTGGGCACTTATACGATCGCGTCGATGATCTCGGGCGGGCTGTGTCTGGTGGCGTCGTTTCTGGTGCTGCGCATCAATCGCGGCGCGCGCGCGGTGGGCGTTCAGGCCGCGTGAACGCCGGCAGCGTGCCATCGATGTGCAAACAGCGTGCGGCTTGCGCACGAACTGCCGCATCCGCATGACATTCGATGCTTGAGCGCGTTTTGTGCAGCGCGGGTATGCTGATGGCCCCGGGCGAGCGCCCGCTATCCTCAAGGACAGACAAGGCATGACGAAGCACAAACCCGCACCGACAGCCGTGCCCATCCACGAATTGATCGCCGGCCGCTGGAGTCCGCGCGCCTACTCGAACGAGCCGGTGTCGCCCGAGGCGCTGCATGCGGTGATCGAGGCCGCACGTTGGGCGCCGTCGGGATACAACCTGCAGCCGTGGCGCTTCATCGTGTTCGACCGCACGGCGGACGAAGCCGCGTTCAAGCGCGCCTTCGGCACACTCGTGCCGTTCAACCAGCAGTGGAACGCGCCCGCGCCGATCCTGATCGCCGTGACGGCGCAGACGCTCAACGCCAAGGGCGAAGTCAACCGCACGGCGCAGTACGACGCGGGCGCGGCGGCCATGTCGCTGGTGCTGCAGGCGCACGCGCTGGGTCTCGCCGCACACCAGATGAGCGGTTTCGACGTGGACGCGTTCCGCAAGGAGTTCGGCCTGCCGAACGACGTGGAGCCGCTCGCGATCATTTCGATCGGCCATTATGGCGATGCGGAAAAGCTCGAACCGGTGCTGCGCGACCGCGAAAAGGCGGAGCGCACGCGCTCGGCGGTGGGCGAGATCGCCTACGCGAACGCCTGGAAGCAGCCGTTCAAGGGCTAAGCGGCGATAAAGCGCGGCGGCGTTAAAACTCCGCTGCCACGCTGCAAAATGCAAACGCGCGGCGTCGTCCGCGCGTTTCGTCTTCGGGGTCGCATCAAGGCCTTGCGGTTGCCCCGCGCCGCGCTTTCGTGATACAAAGCCCGTCCTCCCAGCCTTTCCTCATCGCGCGTGCCTCGTGCCGTGCGTCATTGCCATGACCCCGTTTTGCGCGATCGACTTCGGTACTTCCAATTCGGCCGTGGCGCTGCCTGGCGCCGCTCCCGGCGACGCGATGCGGCTCGCGCCCGTGGAAGGCGCTCACACCACGCTGCCCACTTCGGTGTTCTTCAACACCGATGAGCACACGCGGGAATTCGGCCGCGCGGCGCTCGCCGCCTACATCGACGGTTTCGACGGGCGCCTGATGCGCTCGATGAAGAGCATCCTCGGTTCGCCGCTGGCGGAGAGCACGACCGATCTCGGCGATGGCAGCGCGATGCGCTACACGGAGATCATCGCGATCTTCCTCGACCACCTCAAGCGCAGCGCCGAGCGTTGCTCCGGTGCGCCGATCACGCGCGCGGTGCTGGGCCGTCCGGTGTTCTTCGTCGACGAAGATCCGCGTGCCGACCAACTCGCCCAGGATCAGCTCGAAGCGGCGGCGCGCTCGGTGGGCTTCAAGGACATCCACTTCCAGTACGAGCCGATCGCGGCGGCATTCGACTATGAATCGCGTCTGACGGAAGAGGGTCTCGTGCTCGTGGCCGACATCGGCGGCGGTACGTCGGA
Source organism: Paraburkholderia eburnea (assembly GCF_002917095.1). Lineage (GTDB taxonomy): Bacteria > Pseudomonadota > Gammaproteobacteria > Burkholderiales > Burkholderiaceae > Paraburkholderia > Paraburkholderia eburnea. The sequence continues at coordinate 1,701 of NZ_PQGA01000019.1, read as the reverse complement.
CTTTTCGCTCGTGCGTGTCGGACCGCAGCGCATGACGCGTCTGGAGCGCAAGGACGACGTGCTCGCGCACCACGGCGTGCACGTGGCCGGCACGGATTTCGACCGCCGCGTGGAACTGGCGACGATCCTGCGCGAACTCGGTTATCAGGCGCTCGATCCGGAAGGCCGCGAGCTGCCGAACCGCGTTTATTTCGACCTGGCGACCTGGCACCTGATCAACACGATCTACACGCCCAAGCGCGCGGCCGAACTCAAGCTGATGCGCCATCTGTATACGAACACCGCGCAGCACGATCGCCTGATGCGTGTGGTCGAGTGGCGTCTGGGGCACGCGCTGGCGGCGCGCGCGGAAGAAGCGAAGATCGGCGTGTCGGCGGGCGGCGAAACCATGATCGATCTGGAGCAGGTGGAAACCGATCTGCGCCTGGCGTTCGACGACGCGCAACTGGTCGAGGCGGGCCGCGAGGAAACGCGCCGCATCGTGCAGGCGGCGCGCGACACGGTGCAGGCTGCCGGCGTGGCGCCGGGCGCGGTGAACGCGCTGTACTTCACGGGCGGCTCGACGGGCTTGCTGTTCCTGACCCAGGCGCTCGCCGAGGCGTTTCCGCAGGCGCAAGCCGTGTTCGGCGACCGGCTCGCCAGCGTGGCGACGGGGCTGGGCATTCACGCGCAGCGACTGTTCGGCTGAACGGCGCGCGGGAATATCAAGCAGGCAGGAAGGGGATGTGAGGAGGCAGCGATAAAACCGTGGGCGACAAAAAACCCCACTTTCGAGTTGAAGAGTGGGGTTTTTCTGTAAGCTTGCCAGTCAGGATCAGAGGTAAATCCTGACGGTCAAAGACGGTGACTTAGACCGGCTTGATGTTGGCAGCTTGCTTGCCCTTCGGGCCCGTACGCACTTCGAATTGAACCTTTTGGTTCTCTTGCAGCGTCTTGAAGCCGTCGATCTTGATTTCCGAGAAGTGAGCGAACAGATCTTCGCCACCGCCGTCCGGCGTGATAAAGCCAAAGCCCTTAGCGTCATTGAACCACTTGACGGTACCGGTTTCCATATTACTTTCCTAAAAATGAATGAAGGCCGAAGCCACAACAAAGAGGTGCACGAAAATCAAGGAAGGGGTATGGGACCAACCGGAGTACCGTTGATGGGCGAACTACGAAAGACCTATTCACACTCGCCGCTTGAAATCCTGCTCGAACTTTATACGGCTTATTGAGTTGAAGGTCAACTAGGACCCAGGGAATCTCCATAGTTTTTTGGGTCGGGGTCGAAACAAAGTCTTACAAAGCTTGCTAAGTTGCTGTTTTTTTTGTAGTGGCAGAAGATTTCTGCGGCCTTTTGGCGGTGCAACCGTTAAACTACGCGCCGCGCATGAGTTGCGCCTACGGGCGCAATCGCCTTCGCGCGCAGGTGCGACTGCCGCTGGAACCCCGCCCGCACAACAGACGGGGCATGCGGTGTTGAACTGCTCTTGATACAGGAGAAGACGTGAAAAGTTCTATTCAACGGAACATCGGCCCGTTCGCGCTGATGTTTACCGGCCTCGGGTCGATCATCGGCTCCGGCTGGCTGTTCGGCGCGTGGAAAGCCGCCAAGATCGCCGGACCCGCTGCGATCTGCGCGTGGGTGATCGGAGCCGTGGTCATTCTGGCCATCGCACTCACCTATGCCGAACTCGGCGCGATGTTCCCGGAATCGGG
>NZ_PQGA01000018.1 GCF_002917095.1 Paraburkholderia eburnea | reverse complement strand
GGCTGGTCGGCGGTGTTCACGGCGGTCGCGACGAGCGGCATCGTGTTCGCGTTCAACGGCTTCCAGAGCCCGATCAACCTCGCGGGCGAAGCGCGTAACCCGTCGAAGAGCATTCCGTTCGCGGTCATCGGCTCGATCGTCTGCGCACTCGTGATCTACGTGCTGCTGCAGGTGGCGTATATCGGCGCGGTCTCGCCGTCGGACGTCGCGAAGGGCTGGAACACGTTCAACTTCAAGTCGCCGTTCGCGGAACTCGCGATCGCGCTGAATCTGAACTGGCTGGCGATCCTGCTGTACGTCGACGCGTTCGTGAGCCCGAGCGGCACCGGCACGACCTACATGGCAACGACCTCGCGCATGATCTACGCGATGGAGCGCAACAACACGATGCCGGCGATGTTCGGCAACGTGCACCCGTTCTACGGCGTGCCGCGCCCGGCGATGTGGTTCAACCTGGTCGTGTCGTTCATCTTCATGTTCTTCTTCCGCGGCTGGAGCTCGCTGGCGGCGGTGATTTCGGTGGCGACGGTGATCTCGTACCTCACGGGCCCGATCAGCCTGATGGCGCTCAAGCGCGCCGCCACCGACATCGAACGTCCGCTCACCGTGCCGTTCATGAAGGTGATCGCGCCGTTCGCGTTCGTCTGCGCGTCGATGATCCTGTACTGGGCGAAGTGGCCGCTGACCGGCGAAATCATTCTGCTGATGGTTGTCGCGCTGCCGGTGTACTTCTACTTCCAGGGCAAGGAAGGCTGGGCCGGCTGGGGCCAGGATCTGAAGGCCGCATGGTGGCTGTGCGCCTACCTGCCGGTGATGGCGATCCTGTCGCTGATCGGCAGCAAGCAGTTCGGCGGCCACGATCTGATTCCCTACGGCTGGGACATGCTGGTCGTCGCGATCATCTCGCTCGGTTTCTACTACTGGGGTGTGAATTCGGGTTATCGCACGCCGTATCTCACGGAACGCAAGCACCACGCGGAATACGAATCGCTGCCGTCTGAAGCCAAGGTTTAAAGAGGCGCGGCATCGATTCATGAATCCCATCGATAAGGGCATGCACGCGCAACGCCTTAATCTGGCGCTGCGCCGATGCAAGAATCGAAAGTGGTAATGACGTAACAGACGCAATACAAAAAAACGGGATGGCCGGCTTTATGCCAATGGCCATCCCGTTTTCTTATACCCGCCTCACGCCCCAGTTGGATCGACGCGTGAGCTGGCTATCGCGTAGCTAGACCTGCGCCTCTTGCAGGACAGGCAACAGCTTTTCGAAGTGATAGCCCGGCGGATGCACGTCACCGAAATCATGCGCCGATAGCAGCGTATAACCGCTCGTGGTGTACAGGCCCACAGCCTCGGGCTGACGCGGCCCGGTGCCCAGAAACACCCGCGTATAACCCTGGCGCGCCGCCTGCGCTTCCAGTTCCACCAGCACACGGCGCGCCAGGCCCTGGCGGCGCTCGTGGCGGCTCGCCCAGATGCGCTTGAACTCCGCCGTGCCCGCGTCCGCGTGCGGCATGAACGCGCCGCCCGCTACGGCCACACCGTCGCGCAGCAACAGCACGAACGCCCCACGCGGCTGCACGAAATCCTCATCGGGATAGCGCGTCATCTCGCGTTCGAGATCCTCTGCGGCAATCACGTCCGCATAGCGGCTGCGATATTCCTCGGCAAGCTCGGCGAACAAGGGCTGCGCGCGCGGGTCTCGCACCGTGACATAGACGAACGCCTCGCGCGCCATCAATGCACCTTCGGAAAACCGTGGCGTTCGGCCAGCAGCGCGAGAATGCGCTTCGGGTCATTCACGAAGCGCTTATCGCCCAGCGCCAGCGCATCGTCCGGCACCGGATGCTCATCGCCCAGCACGAGCGCCGGCAAGCCTTGATGTGCCTCATCGAGCGCGTCGATCACGTCCGGACGCGGGCGCGCGAACGCCACGCGCTTCACGTCAAGCCGCGCCGCACGCGCCGGATCGCTCGCGAGCAGCCCTTCGATGGAAAGGCCGTGCGGGCAGACGAAACGCTCGCCGGGGTGTTTCGGATCGATGAAAGCGGGTTCCAGCAACAACAGCAAGTCCTGGCTCATGTCGAGCAACTCCTTCTTGTTTGATCAGGATAACGATGAATTGAACGCGATGCGTCACGCTGCAATCTGCTCAGGTGCATTGGCTTGCGCTGCGGGACGCCATTGCAATGCGGGCGCGATACGCGTAATAAAATCTTCGAGAATCTGACGATAGTTCTCGAACGGCAGGTCGTAGGGCAATTCGAGCCGCAATTCGCGCACCTGCGCGAGTACCGGATCGGCCTGCAATTGGGCGAGGATTTCGTCCGAGGTGCCGACGAGATCGGGCACGAAAACGGTGCGCCGCTCGCCGCGCGGCGCAAGCGTGCGCTCGTGCCGTCCAGCCGCGAAGGCGCGATAACGCTCGCGCGTATCGGCATCGGCACTGTCGAGCGGCACGATCACGCGTCCGAGCGCCACGCGCGGCGGCTGCGCACCGCTCCAGTGTTGCCGGTAAATCTCCAACTGGCGCAACTGGGCCTCGCGATAATCGTCGGTGCCCTCGCCCGTCGTGATATTGCCGATCAGCAGATTGAAACCGTTACGCGCGGCCCATTCGACCGAGCGCTGCGAGCCGCCGCCATACCAGAGCCGCGCGGCCAGCCCCGGCGCATGTGGCGTGATGCGCGGACGCACGCGCCCCGCAGCCGATTCGACGAAGCTTTCCTCGTCGCCCAGCCATTCGCCGCTCAGGTTGCGGCGCAAGCGCTCGACACGCGCATGGGAGAAGTCGATCTGCGCGGGATCGGCGTCGAACAGCCGCTCGCCCAGCAAGCCGCCATGACCCGGCGCGCCCGCACTCAAGCCTACATGCAGCCGCCCGCCCGAGAGCACGTCCACGCTGGCAAGATCCTCGGCGAGGCGAAACGGATTTTCGTAGCCCATCTGGATCACGGCGGCGCCAAGACCAATGCGCGTGGTGCGCTGGCTCGCGGCCGCAAGGAAGGTCGCGGCGGACGACACGGCATGTTCGAGGTGCCGCTGACGTACCCAGGCACTGTCGAAACCCAGCTTCTCGCCCATCTGAAAGAGTTCGAGTGCGGCTTCGATGCCGGCACGCGGCGCGTCGTCGCGATAGTTGGCCGGCGTGAGAAAAGCGATATGGTCGATATGAGCTGCGCACATGACGTTGGTTCTTTAAAATGAAGAGAGGGTTCAGGCGTCGCGCAAGCCTGGCGGATTGGTTTCCGCCCGCTCGACCGCTTCTGACGCGATGGCCCAGCGCGCGAGCGCCGCGCGATACTGGCCGCTGCGGATCAGGTTATTGGTCGCGAGTGTGAGCGCGGGCGCAAGGCCGCTGTCCTTGCGCGTGGCCACGGCCACGTCGGCGTTATACGGCCAGCCTGCGTTGACGCTGCCGACCTTGCGGATGCCGCCCAGCGTGGCGGCCTCGTAGGCGAGCGGCGCGTCGGGATTCAATTCGGCGTCGGCGCGGCCCGAGACCAGCGCCAGGCGCGCCGAGGCGCTATCGTCGAAATAAAGCCACTGCGCGGCCTTGAGTCCCTGCGCCACGTTGCGGCGATCCCATTCGATCAGGATGCGTTCCTGGATCGTGCCCGAGCCCGTGATGACGCGCAGACCCGCGATGTCCTTCGGCTCGCGAATCGACTGGATATGGCTGTTCGATCCCACATAGAACGCATGTAGCCCGAGCCGGTAAGTCGTGAAATCGAACTTGCGCTTGCGCGCCTCGGTCACGCCGACGTTCGAGATCACCGCGTCGTATTTGCCGCTCGTGAGGCCCAGCGGCCAGTCGGCCCAGGCGACCGGCACGAAGCTGATGGTCAATCCCAGCGCGTCGGCCAGCAGTTGTGCGTAGTCCGGATCCGCGCCCACGATGCTGCGGGCGTCCGTGGCGTAGGTCGCAATGGGCGGCGCGAACGGCGCGACCGCTACGGTCAGCGTGCCGGGCGTGACGAAGCGATAACCGGCAACCGCACGCTGCGCCTGAGCGTCAGGCTGCGCACGCGGCCGGCCACGTTGTTGCGGACTGAAATCGAAGTCCGATACGGAAGCGGCCACGGCTCGCCGCGCAGGCAAGACAAGCGGCGCCGCACCCAATGCCGCGAATTTCACGAGGAAATCGCGTCGATTCTCACTGCTTGCGCGCGCAACGACTCTATTTCGCTTCATGTCACAAGACCTTGGAAAGAAATTCGCGCGTGCGCAGATGCGCCGGATTGCCGAGCACCTGGGCCGGCGGACCGGCTTCGACGACGCGGCCGCCGTCCATGAAAACGATGGTGTCCGCCACTTCGCGCGCAAAGCCGATTTCGTGCGTGACGATCACGAGTGTCGTGCCCGAGCGCGCCAACTGGCGGATCACGTCGAGCACTTCATTGACGAGTTCCGGGTCGAGCGCTGAAGTCGGTTCGTCGAACAGCAGCACCTTGGGCTTGAGCGCGAGCGCCCGCGCAATCGCCACGCGCTGCTGCTGGCCGCCGGAGAGTTGGCGTGGCCACGCATCGGCCTTGCCCGCGAGGCCCACGCGGGCCAGCAGCGCGCGCGCTTCGGCCTGGGCCTGGGCACGTGGCACACCGGAGGCGATCGGCGCCTCGGTGATGTTGTCCAGCACGCTCAGATGCGGGAACAGGTTGAAGTTCTGGAACACCATGCCCACTTCGGCGCGATGACGCAGGATGTCTTTTTCCTTCAGTTCATAGAGCGTGCGGCCTTCGCGCCGATAACCGACGAGTTCGCCATCGATATCGATGAAACCGTCATCGACACTTTCGAGGTGATTGATCGAGCGCAGCAGCGTCGATTTACCCGAGCCGGACTGCCCCAGGATCACCGTCACGCTACCGGAAGGCACCGTCAACGAAACGTTGTCGAGCACCTTGAGCGTGCCGAAGCTCTTCGAAACATTATGAATACCTACTCGACCGCCGATGCGGCGCTGCGCCCAACCTGCGTCGGCAACGGGCGCGGCATCCGCGTTCTGCCTGTCTTGCATGTTCTGCGCATTCCGCGAGCGCGCGAACGGCTTGAGCAGCAGCGAAACCAGCGCGGAGCGTTGCGGCTGCGAGCGCGTAGCGCCTCGCGCATAGTGACGTTCGATATGCACCTGAATCGCCGACAGCACCGTCAGGATCACGAGATACCAGATGGTCGCCACCATCAGCAACGGAATCACTTCCAGGTTGCGGTGATAGACGATCTGCACCGTGTAGAACAGGTCCGGCATCGCGAGGATATAGACCACCGAGGTGCCCTTGGCCAGCCCGATCACGTCGTTGAAGGCAGTAGGCAGCACCGCGCGCATGGCTTGCGGCAGCACGATGCGCCACGCCTGACGCGTGTGCGGCAAGCCGAGCGCCGCCGCCGCTTCGCGCTGGCCGTGATCGACCGAGAGAATGCCGCCGCGAAACGCTTCCGCCGCAAACGCCGCGTGATTGAGCGACAGCCCCACCACCGCCGCGAAGAACGGGCTGATGAGGTCCGTCGTCGGGCCGTTGTAGAACGTCAGATGCGTGAACGGCACGCCAATCCAGACGGTCTCGTACAGATAGCCCAGGTTGTTCAGCAGCAGCAACAACACGATTGGCGGAATCGAGCGGAACAGCCACACGAACGCCCACGCGCAACCCGCCAGTAACGGCGAGCGCGAGAGCCGCGCCAGCGCGATCGGCACGGCCAGCGCGAAACCGATCACCGCGCCCACCAGCGTAAGCAGCAAGGTACGCGAGAGCCCTTCGAGAATAGGTTCCGCGAAGAACCATTGCGCGAAGACGCCCCATTCCCAGCGCGGGTTGCCCAGCGCGGAGTGCAGCACCAGCGCGATCAGCACGACCGCGAACACGGTGCCCGCTGTGCGTGCGCGATGACGCGCGGGCACGACGCGAAAATGCGCGTAGTCGGTGGCATCGTGCGCGGCACTGCCGCCGCGCGCGGACGAAGGGACGGCGATGTGGGGCGTGTCGCTCATGGTTCGATGTTCCTGCTCGATTCTGCGGTCATGACGTCACTGGGCTTTCGCGAGCGCGTAGCGGCTCTCGCGTCGCGGCAGTCCGAGGTGGTCGCGCAGCGTGTCGCCGCTCAGGCGACGGCTGTAGCGCCCGCGTGCTTCGAGCACCGGAATCACGTGCTTGACGAAATCGTCGAGTCCTTCGGCCTGCACCGGGAAGCCCAGAATGAAGCCGTCGGCGGCGCCCGCGTCGATCCAGCGGATCAGCTCTTCGGCGATCTCCTCGCCGGTGCCGAGGAACTGCGTCTTCGGCGTGGCCACTTCGAGCGCCACTTCGCGCAGCGTCGCGCCGCTGCGGCGCGCTTCGCTCTTGATGCGGTCCGTGGTCGAGCGGAAGCTGTTGGTGCCAAGCTCGCCCAATTCAGGGAACGGCTCATCGAGCGGATACTGCGAGAAGTCGTGATGTTCGAAGAAGCGGCCCAGATAGGCGAGCGCGTCTTCGATGCTGAGCAGGTCGCGAATCGTGCGATACTTTTCTTCGGCCTCTTCCTTCGTCGTGCCGACGATCGGCCCGATGCCCGGGAAAATCTTCACGTCCGACGCGGCGCGGCCATGCGCCACGGCGCTCGCGCGCACGCGCTCCGCGAACTCGCGCGTTTCCTCCAGCGACGGCGAATGCGTGAACACCGCGTCGGCGTATTTACCGGCCAGATCGATGCCCGAATCGGACGACCCCGCCTGAAAGATCACCGGCTGTCCCTGCGGCGAACGCTGGATATTGAGCGGCCCGGCCACCTCGAAGAAACGGCCCTTGTGATCGAGCGTATGCAGCTTGTCGCGATCGAAGAAACGCCCGCTCTCGCGCTCGCGCACGAAAGCGTCGTCATCCCAGCTATCCCATAGGCCTTGCACGACCTCCAGATATTCGTCGGCGATTTCGTAGCGCAACTCGTGATTGGGATGCTCGCCGCCATAGTTTTTCGCCGAGCCTTCCAGCGGTGACGTTACCACGTTCCAGCCCGCCCGGCCGCCGCTGATGAGGTCGAGCGAAGCGAACTGACGCGCCACCGTAAACGGATGGCTGTACGAGGTCGACAGCGTGCCTGCGAGGCCGATCTTCGTCGTCGCCGTGGCCAGCGCCGAGAGAATCGAAATCGGCTCGAAACGGTTGAGGAAGTGCGGGATCGATTTTTCGTTGATATAGAGCCCGTCCGCCACGAAGGCGAAGGCCACACCGTTGGCTTCCGCCTTCTGCGCGATGCCGGTCACGAAGTCCAGGTTAACGCTGGCGTCGGCCGGGCCACCCGGATGCTTCCACGCGTTCATATGGCCACCCGCGCCGTGCAACATGATGCCGAAGGTGAGATTGCGTTGTGCCTTTTCAGTCATTTCGGATTCCTTTTATTGTGTGGATGCGGGTAATCAGACGCGTGCGTCCTGCTTGAGCGGTGCGAGACGCTCGACCGAATCGAGGCGCAGCGCGTAATCCGCAACCGGCGTATCGATCACAAACTCTTCCACGCCAAAGCGCGCATGTAGTGCGTCGAGTTCGGCGCGAACGTCGGCGGCGGTGCCCGCGATCACGTGCGGATGCAGTTCGTCGAGGCGGTACTCGGATACGCCGGTCTGGCGGGCGAATTCCGCGGCGGCTTCGGGGCTGGGCAGATTCACGCTCTGTCCGGTGGCGAGCTGCAGCTTGAAGAGGCGCAGCGCGCCCACCTGGGCGCGCGCCGCTTCGCGCGTGTCCGCCGCGAAAGCAAACAGCGCCAGCAGCGGCGAGCGGCCCGTGGCCTCGCGATAGGCGTCGATCGAGCGCGCGATGTTGGCCTCGTCGCCGTTGAAATGGCCCGCGTAGCAGAAGTCCCAGCCGTACTTTGCGGCCAGGCGCGCGCTGTCCGGGCTGCCGCCCAGCAGCACGCGCTGCGGCGGCTCGGGCGGCACGGGCAGCGCCAGCGCGCCGGCCAGCGCATGATCTTCCGGCACGCCCCACTTGAGGAAAGCATCAAGCTCCGCGAGTTGCCCCGCGAAATCCGGTTTCTTCGTTTTGTCGTGAAACCATTGCAGTGCGCGCGTGGTCAGCGGCAGACCGCCCGGCGCCTTGCCCACGCCCAGATCCACGCGACCAGGCGCAAGCGAGGCGAGCACGCGGAACGATTCCGCCACCTTGAACGGACTGTAGTGCTGCAACATCACGCCGCCGGAACCCACACGAATGCGCGAGGTATGCGCCAGCAGATGCGAGACGACGATCTCGGGCGCGGAACTCGCGAGACCCGGCGCGCCGTGATGTTCTGCAATCCAGAAGCGCTGGTAGCCCAGCGCTTCAGCGCGCTGCGCGAGGCGAATCGTGAAGCGCAGCGCATCGTGTGCGCTCGCGCCTTCGGCGATCGGGCTTTTGTCGAGAATGGAAAGGGACCAGACCATGTCACTCCTTCCCCATGCGCTTTATACGCATGGGTCGAAAGGTTTTAAGCGGTTGCGAGTGGATAAAATTTCAAACCACCCGATACGCTCCAGACATTATGTCGATGCAATGCGCCGGAGCGTACGAGCGATTTCTGCTATGCATATCAGAGCGGTTTAGAACTGATATCGCGCGCGCAGGTAATAGAAACCGCCATTGACGCCGACATTCGATGCATAGGTGTCGTACTGCACGCCCTCAAGCTGATTCACATACGGAATCTTCGAGGGATAAACGTCGAACAGATTGTTCGCGCCCACGGCAATCTGGAATTTCTTCGTGACGTCGTAGCGCACTTCCACATCGGTCACGTAGCGCGCGGCGTTTTCGACGTGATTGAACTGCGTGGTCGAGAACGCATTCGGGCCGACGATATAAGTCATTTCGCTGGACGTGGAGCCGTAACGCGTTTCATGCAGACTCACGCCCCACTTGTCGCGATGCCAGGTGCCGCCGATGATGATCTTGTTCTTCGGCGTCGAGGTCGTCAGCCAGCCGATCTGCTGCGCGTTGAGTGCCGCCGTACCGCTGGCGTTCTTCGCCACGTTGGTCACCGACGTGGTGTTCAGGTTCACGCCCAGATCCCAGTCCACCTGACCCAAACTACCGAAGCCCGTGTGATACGTGCCGGTCAGATCGATACCGCGCGTGCGGGTGCTCGCGCCGTTGGTGAAGTAGCTCGCCGATACCGCGGAGGCCGGAACCGAACCCGGCACGGACAGCCCCGCCGCCTCCATCGCCGCGATAGCATCGGCGCCCGCTGCTGTGCCGCCCATCACGATGCGATTGCGGATATCGATCTGGTAAGCGTCGAGCGTAAGGTGCAGGTTATCGACCGGCTGCAGCACGAAGCCAACGTTATAGTTGGTCGATTCCTCGGGCTTGAGCGACTGTGCGCCAATCAGCTTCGCAGCTGCGGAATTCGCGGCCAGCAGGCCTTGTGCGGAGGCCGGCGACACGTTGATATTCGTGTAGTACTCCTCGGCGAGCGACGGCGCGCGAAAGCCCGTGCTCACGCTGCCGCGAACCGCAAAACGGGGCGTGAAGTCGTAGCGCGTCGAGATCTTGCCGTTGGTGGTGTCGCCCACATCGTTGTAGTGCTCGTAACGCCCGGACAGATCGATCTGCCACTTCTGCGTGATCTTCGTCGCCAGATCGATGTAGGTGCCGAACACGTTACGCGAGTTATCGCTCGCGCTCACCGGCGCAAGACCCGGAAGCGCCTGCGCGCCGCCATCGAGATACGAATACAGATCGCCCGCGCCCACCGTATAGCTTTCGCGACGCTCTTCCACGCCGAACGACACATGAAGCGGACCGGCCAGCAGCGGCAGATTGAACGCGCGCGAGAAGTCCAGGTTATTGGTGAGCTGCGTGTTGCTCACCGTCGCCAGGTGGAACGTCGTGGGCGTGAAGCCTTCCGCCGCGTACAGGCCGCTATTGGCCGAATCGACCATGCCCATGTTGTCGTGGTCGCCGCCATAGGTCGTGCTCAGATCCCATGACCAGCCGAACAGATTGTCACCCTTGATGCCCGCCGTGATCGAGTAGTCGTTCTCGTTGACGGTTTCCTGCGGCGTGAAGCCGTTCGGATAAAGCGATGGCAACACTGATGGCGGACGATAGTTCTGGTACGCGCTGGCGTTGCGGTGCGCGTAGGTGCCGAAGCCGTATAGCTCGACGTTGTCGCCCAGGTAATAGCCCGCGTTGAAACCCACCGATTCGCGCGTGGCGGACGGATCGCCCAGCATCTGGTTGTAATAGCCCTGACCTTGCGGGAAGCTGCCGAAGTAATCGTCGGGGCCGGTGCGCACCGTATGGTTCTGGCGCGCGTATTCCGTGCTCAGGTCGAGAAAGCCTTTATCGCCCAGGTTAAAGCCGATGTTGGCCGATTCCGCATTCTTCAGGCCGTCGCCCGCGTAGGTCTGGCCCGTCGTCGAGGTAACTTCGCCGCCGTGCGAGGCGCGCTTGAGAATAATGTTGATGACGCCCGCGATGGCGTCCGAGCCGTATTGCGCCGCCGCGCCGTCACGCAGGATTTCGATGTGATCGATCAGCGCGATCGGGATCGTGTCCACGTCCACACCGGTTGCGCCCTGATTCAGGCCGCCATCCAGCGAGATGTTCGCCGTGGTGTGGCGGCGCTTGCCGTTCACGAGCACCAGCACGTGATCGGGGCTCAGGCCGTGCAGCGAGAGCGTGTTGGTCAGCATCGCCGCGTCGCCCGCGTAGGTCTCGTGACCGATCGACGGCGACAGTTGCACGAGCGCGTCGCGCAGATTGGTCTGGCCGGTCGAGCGCAATTGCTGCCCGCTAATGACGTCGACGGGCGTAAGGCTCTTGCTCGCCTTCGTTTCCGTACGACTACCGGTCACCACGACGGTGTCCTGCTGCACAGTGCTGGCGGCTGCACTGCTGCTCGCGGGAGTGGCAGGCGCCGCCGCTTCCTGCGCCCAGACCGCGCCGTTGCAGGCCATGGCCAGCACCGCGGCGGAAAGCGCCGTCATGCGCAGGCGCGGCGCGTGGCGCTCGCTCAGTGTTGTTCTCGCCGACCCAAAACCCGAAGCATAAGTATTGTTTTTCGTTTTCATTCGAACAACTTATTAATTTGATGTCTACTTTGTTCTTATGCGCCGACTTCCCCTGCTTCTAGCGATTTCTAACGAAATCCGGGAACGTCGGCGCCCGTTCCCGGAGGTGCCGTCAAGGTTCGTTGCCCACCAGCCCTATCTTCGTCGCGCCCTCGCGCTGCGCAGCCGCCATCACCTGCGCCACCGCGCTATACGGCGCGGCCTTGTCCGGCGACAGATGAATCTCCGGCTGATCCGGCTGGGCCGCGACTTCGGCCATGTGGTGTTCGAGATCCGCACCCGCCGCGAGCGGCGCGCCGTTCCACTGAAGCGCACCGCTCGGGCCGATATCGATCTGCACGACCGGCGGAGGCGCGGCAGGCGGTGGCGGGCTGTCCACCGGCAGATTCATCTTGACCGCGTGCATCTGGATCGGGATCGTGATGATGAGCATGATCAGCAGCACCAGCATCACGTCGATGAGCGGTGTCGTGTTGATGTCCACCAGCACGTCCGGCTCGTCGTTGCCCGATGGGATATTCATCGCCATCGTCTTGACTCCTTTATTTGACCGATCTCGACCGGTTTAGCCGCCGCGCGCGGGCGGCTGGGTGATGAACGAAACCTTGGCGATGCCCGCACGTTCACAGGTGCTGACCACGCGCGCGATGTACTCGTAGCGCGTGGCCTGATCGCCGCGCACATGAACCTCGGGCTGCGGATCGCGCTGCGAGATGCCTTTCAGTTGCGTGAGCAACGTTGTGGCGTCCACGCGCTTCTCGTTCCAGAACAGATCGCCTTCCTTGTCCACGGCGATCTCGATGCTGTCCGGCTTCGTTTGCAGAGGATTGACCGTTTCCTTGGGCAACTGCACCGGCACGGTATGCGTGACCACCGGAATCGTGATGAGGAAGATGATCAGCAAGACCAGCATCACGTCCACGAGCGGTGTCGTGTTGATGGAGGCGATGACTTCGTCCTCGCCGCCGTCCTGCGCTACGTTCATGGCCATGGCGACAGTGCTCAGTGGGCGTTGGCGACCGCGCGCACCGGGCGCTTGCGGCCCCCGGCAAGCAGCACCGTATGCAGTTGCGCGCCGAAGCCACGCACGCGCTCCATCAGCGACTTGTTACGGCGCACGAGGAAGTTGTAGCCCAGCACCGCCGGCACGGCCACGGCCAGACCCACTGCGGTCATGATGAGCGCCTCGCCCACCGGTCCCGCGACCTTGTCGATTGATGCCTGGCCCGCGATGCCGATGGCCGTGAGCGCGTGATAGATGCCCCACACGGTACCGAACAGGCCCACGAACGGAGCCGTCGATCCGACCGTCGCAAGAAACGCCAGGCCGTCCTGCAAGCGGTTCGAAACGCTGCCGCTCGCGCGGTCGATCGACACCTGGATCCACGTATTGCGATCCACTTCTTCGAGCAGCGCTTCGTCGTGATGCTCCGCGGCTTCCAGGCCCGTCTGGGCGATGAAGCGGAACGGCGAGTTGTCGTCGAGTTCGGCCACGCCCACGGCCAGCGACGGCGCGCTCCAGAGTTGCGCATCGGCGGATTTGGCGCGGCGGCCGGCACGCGCCTGTTCGACGAACTTGGTGATCATGATGTACCAGCTGCCCATCGACATCACGACCAGCACGAGCAGCACGAAACGCGCGACGAAGTCGCCGTTGGCCCACAAGGCGCCCAGGCCATAGGGGTTCGAGTCAGCGGCATTCGGGGCGCTTTGCGCCCAGACGAGCGGCGAAGCGAGCAGCGCGACGGCGCCAGCCGCCGCGGAAATCAGGCCGGCGTAACGCACGGCAGCGGTTTGCTTCTTCATGTTTGCTCCAGAAAGGCTCTTAATTCAGGTTGAACGAAAACGGCACCTGCACACGCACGGGCTGGCCTTGCGAGATGCAGTTGAACTTCTTGACTGCGTTAAAGGCGGCACGGTCGAGCAAGGGATCGGCGGACTTCTCGACCTTCTCTTCCGTCACGTGGCCCTGCGGGTCCACCACGAACGAGATCAGCACGTCGCCCGTGATGTTGTTGTCCTGCGCTTCCTCCGGATACACCATCGCCGCACGCACTTTGTCGGAGTTCGGGCACACCACACCGGCCTCGTGACTCACGGGCTTCGCGGGCGCGGGCGGAGCCGGCGGCGCGACGGGAGCGGGCGGCGCGGGCGGGGCCGGTTGCTCCGACTGATGCGTGATGGTCGGCGCAGGCGGCGCCACCACGGGCACCTCGGGCTTCGGCACGTAAAGCGCCACGCGTTTGGGCGGCGCCACGGGCTTCGGCGGCGGCAGCTTGACGGTGGGGATGGGCGGCGGTGGCGGCGGCTTTACCGTTTCCAGAATCCGCACTTCCACGGGCTTCTGGATGACCTGCACCACTTTGCTCGCGAGACCATTGAGCAGGGCCCAGATGAATACGACGTGCAACAGCAGCACGGCGACGATACCGGCGTAGCGGCGCGCCGATCCCTGCCTGCGCGCCCCGTATTGCCGCGGGCGCGCTGCCCACTTGCCCGCGACGACCACTGAGTCCGACATGAAGCGCTCCTTCTATTTCTATGGACTGCAAACTGTTTGTAAACCGCGCCGTGCAAGGTCATTACGGCACGCGTGCTGCATCAGGTCTTCGGCAGGCCCGGCGGATTGGTCGAAGCGCGCTCGATCGCTTCCGAATCCAGATTCCAGCGATCCAGCACCTGGCGATACTTGCCGTCGCGGATCAATTCATTGAGGGTTTGCGTGAGCGGATCGGCGAGACCACTGCCCTTGCGCGTGGTGATGGCGACTTCGGCGGTGCGCGGCCAACCGCCGCTCACGGTGCCCACGAGGCGCGTCTTGCCCTGCGTCGCCGCTTGCCACGCGAGCACGGCATTGACGCTGAAAATCGCATCGGCGCGGCCCGATTGCAGCGCGAGCGTGCGTACCGCATCGTCGTCGTAATACTGCACGCTCACGGGCTTGAGGCCGTGCGCCACGTTCTCCTTGTCCCACTCAAGCAGCACCTTCTCCTGGTTGGTCCCCGCATCGGTGATGATGCGCAGGCCCGCGATATCCTTCGGCTCGTGGATCGCCTTGATCGCGCTGTCCTTGCGCACATAGAAGCCGACTTCATCGCGCCGATAGGTCGAGAAGTCGAACTTCTCCTTGCGCTCCTCAGTAACGGTCACATTGGAGACCACCGCATCGACCTTGCCCGACTGCAGCGCGAGCGGCCAGTCCGGCCACGCGAGGACGACGAGCTTGAGCTTGCGGCCCAGGCTATCGGCCACCACCTGGGACAGATCGACGTCGAAGCCCACGACGGTCTTTGCGTCCGTGGCGTAGGTGCTGATCGGCGGCAGCGCGGGCACGATGCCGATGGTGAGCGTGTCCTTGTCGACGAAGTTAAAGCGCGTCGGCACGGCCTTGATGATCGCCGGGTCGGCGCTCGCGCGCACGCGGCCATGCTGCTCCGGGCTGAGGTCGAACGAAGTCGCGGCGAGTGCGAGGCTGGCTGCGCCCAGCGTGAGCGCGCCCGCGAGGGTGACAAGTGTACGTTTGAGTTTCATGGCGATGATTCAGGCGGGTCTGGAGACGGGAAAGCGTATTCAGTGCTGCGCGCCCAGCGGCTCGCGCGGGCGCAGGTCGTGGAGCGTGTCGATTGCGTGCGGCGTCACGAGATCCTTGGCGAACGGCAGATGCACGTGCACTTCGGGAGCAATCGCGCGGTCAAATAGCGCCGTGTAGCCCGAATCGATATAAAGGCCCCATGCTTCCGGCTGCTTGAAACCGGTGGTGAGATAGACGCGCCGATAACCCAGGAGCCGCGCACGCGATTCAAGCTCTTCCACGACGCGGCGCGCGAGCCCCTGGCGGCGTTGATCTTCGCGCGTCCAGATGCGCTTGAGTTCGGCGGTTTGCGCGTCGTAGCGCTTGAATGCGCCGCCGCCGACGGTCTCGCCGTCGCGCTCGACCACGATGAAAGCGCCTTCGGGCGGCGCGAACAATTCAGCCGGATAACGCGCCAGTTCCGCTGCGGCGGATGCATCGCTATCGGCGCGGAAATCGCGGTAGCGCGTGGCGTATTCCTGCTTGAGCGCGTCGATCAAAGGCTGCGCGACGGGGTCGAGCGGCGACGTGTCGAAAATGCGGTAGCTCATGGTCGTTGCATTCGTAATGGGCCAATATCCGGCGGCGCATTGGATAGCTTGCTGGATGCCTTATCCGAAGCCGCCGTCATTTTTCTGTTATCGCAACGTCGCCGGTAAATTTGACGACCGTTGTGTACGCGACAAGATTAGCCTTTCAGCGAATGCAGATTAACCAAGCATTTCTAATATCTTTATCGAATCCCTTTTATGGCTTGTATCGCTGTTTATGCTGGCCGGATTTTCATCCTTTAGAGCACGTTTTTCGCCATTCGATTAGCTTCGAGTGGCGTTGTGTTGCGCGTTATACGGGTTGCGCCAGATGGAAAAGACAATCGCCGCGCTGCACGGCGGCCATCGCGCGCTGGCACACGACTTCACCTTCGGCTTCGAAAGCAACCGTCACGGGCTCGCGCAGCGGCGTATCGGGAAAGTGAATGCGCGCCGCGGGCTGGCCTGCACTTACGCATTGACCCGGTTGCACGAGCGGTTCGTACACGCCGCGCTCGTACGCATAGACATAGTGGGACGCGCCCGAGACACGATAGAAGCGCGTATCGCCGGGCGGCGCGGCGGGCACGAGCGGCCCCGTCAGCACGCCGATCTTGCCCAGCAGATGCAACACGCCTGCGCGGGCCTCATGGAGTAATTGCGGCTGTACGATCCCCGCTCCACCCAGTTCCGTGACGATCGACAGCGCACCCTGGCGACGCGCGGCACTGGCCGAATGCAACGGATTAGCCGAATGCAAAAAAGCGCGCGGCATGCCGAAGGCGGCAAGCAAAGTCCTCAAACGGGTATTTTCCTCGGCATCGCGCGGCTCGATCGCCAGCATATTCGCACCGTGATAAATCAGCGAACTGCCGCCCGAATGGAAATCAAGCAGATATTGCGAACGTGAAAGCAGCGTGTGCTCGATATAGTCCGCAATAACAGTGGTGGGCTCGCCTTGCGGGTTGCCAGGGAAGCTGCGGTTCAGGTTGCCGCCATCGAGCGGCGAGGTGCGCAGACCCGCTTCGGCGGCGGGGAAATTCGCCATCGGCAGGAAGATCAACTGGCCCTGGACATATTGAGGCTCGATCTCACGCAGCAATTGCGAAACGAGAATCTGCCCTTCGTATTCGTCGCCGTGATTGCCGCCCATCAACAGCACGGTTGGGCCGGAGCCATTGCGGATCGACGCGACCGGAATGGGAATCCAGCCGTAAGCGGAGCGATGCACCGAATGCGGCAGACGCAGATAGCCGGTGTGACGGCCCGTGGCGTCGAAGTCGATTTCACTGCGGATAGGGGTGACCATGGTGCTCCTTTTTTCGTATCGCCGTATCGCGAATCCTGCGGTGTATCGATAGCCAAACCGCCCCATTCTGGACGATGCGCGCCGTCGCGCCTACCAAGGATTGCGCGAATGAATATGAAAGGTGCTCACGCACGAGGCACACATCGCTTAAGCGCTGCATGGAACGTCGATAGCAGAAATCCTTCTTTGACGTCGCCGCGCACGCTGATTAAGCTTGGCTCCATCTTGTTATAACAAGTTAGCCATGTCCCAGAACAAGCTCATCGCCCTGCCGCCTCAACCGCTCTACGCCAGGATCAAGGACACGCTGCGCGCACGTATTCTGGACGGCACCTATGCCCCGCACAGCCAGATGCCGTCCGAGCACGAACTCTGCGCGCTTTTCGGCGTGAGCCGCATCACGGTGCGCCAGGCGCTGGGCGACCTGCAAAAGGAAGGCCTCGTGTTTCGCCTGCATGGCAAGGGCACCTTCGTGTCCAAGCCCAAGGCGTTCCAGAACGTGACCTCTTTGCAAGGGTTCGCCGAGGCCATGTCGTCGATGGGCTATGAGATCGTCAATCAGTTGCGCTCGTTTCGCGTCGTGAAGGCCAGCCGTCACGTTGCGCAAAAGCTGCAGCTGGCCGAAGGCGAGAACGTGGTTGAGATCCATCGCGTGCGCCTGCTGAACCGCGAACCGGTCTCGCTCGAACTCACCTGGCTGCCCGAGGCGCTGGGCAAGCGACTGGCCAACGCCGATCTGGTGGCGCGCGACATTTTTCTGATTCTGGAAAACGACTGCGGCGTGGCGCTCGGTCATGCCGACGTGTCGATCGACGCCATGCTCGCGGACGACGACATCGTCGATGCGCTGCGCGTGCAGGAAGGCAGCCCGGTACTGCGCATCGAGCGCACCACGCACGACGCCGGCGGCACGCCGATCGACTACGAGTATCTCTACTTTCGCGGCGACGCGTTCCAGTACCGCCTGCGCGTGGATCGCGACAAAAACGCTTCGCATACAGCCAATCCATAAGGATGACGTAATGAATATGCAAACGATCCCTACCGAAGTGCTGGAGTACGATATCGTCGTGGTGGGCGGCGGCACGGCCGGGCCGATGGCGGCCATCAAGGCGAAGGAGCGCAATCCCGCGCTGCGCGTGCTGGTGCTCGAAAAGGCCCATGTGAAGCGCAGCGGCGCGATCTCGATGGGCATGGACGGCCTGAATAACGCCGTGATTCCGGGCCATGCCACGCCCGAGCAATACACGCGTGAAATCACCATCGCCAATGACGGCATCGTCGATCAGGACGCCGTCTATGCGTATGCGAAGCACAGCTTCACCACCATCGAACAGCTCGATCGCTGGGGCGTGAAGTTCGAAAAAGACGGCAACGGCGATTATGCGGTCAAGAAGGTGCATCACATGGGCGCCTACGTGCTGCCCATGCCCGAAGGCCACGACATCAAGAAAGTGCTGTACCGCCAGCTCAAGCGCACGCGTATCGATATCACCAATCGCGTTGTCACCACGCGTCTGCTCACGGATGCACAAGGCGCCGTGTCGGGTGTGATCGGCTTCGATTGCCGCACGGCACACAGCGTAGTAGTGCGCGCGAAGGCGGTGATTCTTTGCTGCGGCGCGGCCGGACGGCTCGGTTTGCCCTCCTCCGGCTATCTGATGGGCACCTACGAAAACCCCACCAACGCGGGCGACGGCTATGCCATGGCCTATCACGCAGGCGCGGCGCTCACCAATCTCGAATGCTTCCAGATCAACCCGCTCATCAAGGACTATAACGGTCCGGCCTGCGCCTACGTGACCGGCCCGCTGGGCGGCTTCACGGCCAACGGCAAGGGCGAACGCTTCATCGAATGCGATTACTGGAGCGGCCAGATGATGTGGGAGTTCTATCAGGAACTGCAAAGCGGCAACGGTCCGGTGTTCCTCAAACTCGACCATCTCGCCGAGGAGACCATCCAGACGATCGAGCAGATTCTGCACACCAATGAGCGCCCGAGCCGTGGACGCTTTCATGCGGGACGCGGCACCGACTACCGCTCGCAGATGGTGGAAATGCATATCTCCGAGATCGGTTTTTGTAGCGGGCATAGCGCTTCGGGCGTCTATGTGGATGCCCGCGCGCGCACGACCGTGCCAGGTCTTTATGCCGCCGGCGATATGGCCGCCGTACCGCACAACTACATGCTGGGCGCGTTTACCTACGGCTGGTTCGCGGGCCACGACGCCGCCGATTACGTGGCGGGCCGCGAACACGCGCCGCTCGACCAGGCGCAACTGGCCGCCGAACGCGCACGCATCTATGCACCGTTCGCCCGCACGGACGGTCTCGCGCCCGCGCAGGTCGAATACAAGCTGCGCCGCATGGTGAACGACTATCTGCAACCGCCCAAGGTCACGCGCAAGATGGAAATCGGCCTGCAACGCTTCGATGCCATCGCCGAAGATATCGAGGCCATCAAGGCCAATCACCCGCACGAATTGATGCGCGCCGCCGAAGTGCGGGCAATTCGCGATTGCGCGGAAATGGCGGCGCGCGCCTCGCTGTATCGCACCGAAAGCCGCTGGGGGCTTTATCACCATCGCGTCGATTATCCGCAGCGCGACGACGCCAACTGGTTCTGCCACACCGATCTGCGCAAGAACGCGAGCGGCAACATGATCTGCGAAAAACGCGCCGTCAAGCCCTATGTCGTGCCGATCGGCGCGGACGAGCAAAACGCCTATGGCCGCATGCGCATCCGGCCCGCGCAGGAACTGGCTGAAGCGCACTGAACTGGCTGACTGAAAAAGCCCGGAGAAAAAACATCATGTCCTCTACGTCCCCTACGTCCTTCAAGCCCCACGATATTTTCCAGCGCAGCAGTGCGCCCGTCACCATCGACGAGGACCGCTGCATCGCGGACAAAGGCTGCACCGTTTGCGTCGATGTATGCCCGCTCGATCTGCTCGCAATCGACATGTCCAAAGGCAAGGCGTATATGCAGTTCGACGAATGCTGGTATTGCATGCCCTGCGAGCGCGATTGCCCGACCGGCGCGGTCAAGGTCGAAATTCCCTACTTGCTGCGCTGAATCGTCGTGGCTTCGATGCACCCCAGCGCGTCACGATAATTCGCATTCCCTATCGATTTCAAAATGACTGATTTTTTTGAATCCAACGCGCTCGCCCGCCTCAACGATCCGGACGCCGCCGTGCGCCGCATCGCCGTGCTCGATCTCGCCGATCTCGAAGACGAAGCGCTGATCCCCGCGCTGGTCGCGACGCTGCGCGGCGACACCGCGCCCGAAGTGCGCCGCGAGGCGGCGGCCGTGCTGGCCGCGTGGGAACAGGAAGACGTAGTGGAAGCGCTGTGCGCTGCATTGCTGGACGCCGATGCTGCCGTGCGCGAAGCGGCCCAGCAGGCGCTTTCGGAACTCAAGGATGCGGCGTCGGCGAGCGTGCTGCGGCGCTGGGCGGCGCGGCCCGAGCCGTTCGCGCGCAGCGCCGCATTGCGCGGACTGCGCGAGCTGCGTGACGCCGCCGCTTTCGAACCTGCACGCGCCGCGCTCGACGATGCGCACGCCGAAGTGCGGCTCGAAGCCGTGGCCGTGCTCGGCTGGCTCAAGGACTCGCGCGCGCTCGCGCCGCTCGCCGCGTTGCTGGCCTCGGATGCTCACGGCGCGGTGCGGCGCGCGGCGGCAGGGGCGCTTGGCTTTGCAGCCGCCGACGATGAGCACGCAGCGCCCGCGCTGCTGCACGCCCTGCACGACGCCGACTGGCAGGTGCGCGAGGAAGCCGCGACGACGCTCGGCAAGCTGCGCGCCCACGCGGCGCGCGATGCGCTCGTGGCCGCGCTCGACGACGATTACTGGCAGGTGCGCCTGCGCGCGGCGCGTGCGCTTGGCCGCCTCGCCGACCCGCAGGCGGCGGTTGCGGTCAGCGCGTTGCTCAGCCATTCGATCAGCAATTTGCGCAAGGAGGCAGCGCTCGCGCTGGGCGAACTCGGTTCGGCCCACAGCATCGCGCCGTTGCAGGCGGCGCTGGAAGATCGCGACCCCGAAGTGCGCAAGGCCGTGCGCATCGCCTTGCAGCAGCTCGAAGGCGCCGCATCGTGAACGTTCCCGTGGAATTGCGCGCCGAAGGCGCGGCACTCGTGCTGATTTGGCCCGACGGCGGCTGGCAGCGCCTGTCTGCAACCGCGTTGCGGGCCGCTTGTCCCTGCGGGCCCTGTCGCGGTGCGCGCCTGCGTGGCATGGATCTGGCCGGATCGATCCCTTTGGATCTCACGCTCACCGGCATTGCGCCTATGGGCTACGGCGTGCAACTCGTTTTCAGCGATGGCCACGACCGGGGCATTTACCCGTGGAACTGGCTCGAGAATTTCACGCCGCCCGCTGATCGGGCAAGGCTTACAGCGCTTCCTGGCACAGTGACATCATCCGCTGAACCATCGTCGATGCCTCATTGAGTTCCATTTCACTGGTAAAGAGGGCCGAGACACTCGACAGGCGCACGGCGATCCCCGCGCCCAGCAGGTCGCGACTCGCAATCTTCAGCGCGAGCTGGCCCAGACGCACGCGATCGAGCCAGTGCATCGTCGCATCGGCCTTGTGCAGCCACTCGCGGCAGCACGACACGACATGATCGATGCGCCATTCCTGCGTGAGCGCGTAAGACGACGCGGCGATCGCCACGAGATAACAGAGCAATTCCGGGCGGGCACTGCTCGCTTCGATGAATTCCGTTTTCACTGGCATGCTGTCCCTGGTTTCCAGACATAGGCTCCATAGCTATGGCCGGACGTCGCTAAAGCAAGCAAAGAAGGCATTGTGCATCGGAACGGGTGAAGGGTGCGGTTTCGTGAGCACCGCCGCCCGTTCGCTGGCCGTCGCACGCCGGCGCAACTGGCGAATATACGCTGCCCGGCCGCCATCGTGCTGAACAGCATACGACAGCCGTGTGAAACCACAAAATCAGCACGCTTTCATTCGTTAGTCATGCTTGTCAATTTGCACCGTTCGATGACATCCGGGTGACAGGCGCAAGCGCGCAAGAAGCCGCACAAAAAACGAGCGTTGCGTTGACGAATAATTCCACGACGCGGGCGCAAACCCGTCAAACGCCGCCATCCCCAGACAGAGCAAACAAAATATTTCGATCCACCGCGCATGAACGAAGCCGCATGGCCGCGCATATCGATTTATTTCGCATTTCTTGCAGCGCAAACGTTTGCATTCGCATGGCATGGTGGCATGGCGATTGCGCGCGCACGGGCCGCACAACGCGTCGCACGACGGTTTTTATCCTTTCAACCAGCCTCATCGCCTCTCTGCACGAGTGCATCAGGAGTTTTGTCCCATGTTCACGAAGCGCACGCGCGCCCTCCCGCTCACGCTGCTGTCCGCCGCAGCCCTCGCTTGCTTCGCGCCCGCCGCGTCGGCACAGCAGTACACCACCGACTGGCTCGCCAACACCTATGGCACGCTCGCCGCGCATGTCGGCAACGGCGCGCGCTCGATGTGGGTCTCGCCCGATGGCGTCATCTATACGGCCTCGTTCTGGGACGAGAACGAAGGCGGCGTCGCCATTTATCAGAACGGCAAGAGCCTGGGTTCGATCGGCCTTCACGACGAGTTCCAGGGCGGCGCGATCACCGGCAACGCCACCTCGATTTTCGCCGCGCTGCAATCGGGCACCTCGTACGGCAGCGGCACGGTCGGGCGCTACCGGCGCGCGGACGGCACGCGCGACTTCACCATCAACGTGAGCGTCTGGAACAAGGTGAGCCGCGCCGACGCCATCACGGGCCTCGCCACCGCCGGCAATCTGCTCTATGCGAGTGACTTCTTCGGCAACCGCGTACGCGTGTTCACCACCGACGGCGTCTGGCAACGCGACATCGCGCTTAAAAGCCCCGGCGCGCTCGCGCTCGACAGCGCGGGCAATCTCTGGGTGGCGCAAAAGAGCACGGGCACGATCAACGAATTCAGCGCGGCGGGCGCGCCCTTGCAGACGATCCAGATGGCGGCGGGCGCGCAGCCCTCGGCGCTTTACTTCGATGCGTCCACCGGCCTGCTGATGGTGGGCGACGAAGGGCCGGACATGAACATCAAGCTCTATAGCCTCGCAGGCACGCCGACGTTCACCGGCACCTTCGGCGTGACGGGCGGCTACCTGGACACCACGAGCGGCATCAAGGGCCAGGTGGGCGACAAGCGCTTCACGCGCATCACCGGCATCGGCAAGGACAGCGCGGGCAATCTCTATGTGCTCAACAATCCGTGGGGCGGCGGCTGGGATCTGGGCCGCAACGGCGGCACCGATATCCACGCTTACAGCGCCGCCGGCACGCTGCTCTACAAACTGCAGGCGCTCAACTTCGAAGGCGTGGCCGCGCCCGATCCGCTCACCGATTCCACCCTTTTCTACAGCGGCACGGACATCTTCACGGGCACGGCGGGCGGCACCTTCGTCGCCAATACGGTCGACCCGTTCACTTACCCGAACGACCCGCGCCTGAACATGAACGACACGCAGCGCGACGAGCACTTCGGCCAGCTCGTCACGGTGGGCGGCAACCGCATTCTGGTCGCGTCCGGCCAGAATCCCGGCATTTTCTACCTCTATCACTTCAATACGGCGAGCGGCTATATCGCCATTCCCGACGCCTCGCTGCCCGGCTCCGCATTCAACACGACCTTGCAGGTGACGGGCGGCTTCTGCCTCGACAGCCGTGGCGATATCTGGGCCGGACTCGACCGCACCAACCACATCTATCACTACCCGTTCAACGGTTTCGACGGCACCGGCAAGCCGTCGTGGGGCGCGGCTTCGACGATCTCGACGCCCGAGAGCGTGCGGCCCACCGCGCGCATCGTCTATCAGCCGGAAAGCGATACGATGATTCTCGCGCAAGGCCTGGCCGGCAACTGGGACTGGACCGCCATGAACGGCACGATCCAGGTCTATCACGGCTGGGCCGCGGGCAACATCAGCAAACCCGGCCCGGTCATCACGCTCACCAGTCCGAACCCGAAGTCGATCGCCGCGGCCGGTAACTATCTTTTCGTCGGCTACGTGCATACGGTGCCCAATATCGACATCTACAACCTTACAACGGGCCAACTCGTCACCACGCTCACCAACGCGAATCCCGGCAACGTGGACGTGGGCAACGATGTCGATTCGATGTACGGGCTGCGCGTGTATCTGCGCTCCAACGGCGAGTACGTGATCACCAAGGACAATTACAACGGCACAAGCGTGGTCGTGCATCGATGGATGCCGTGAAAGCGTTTTTTCATTCGATGAAGCGAACGTAATCGGGAGCACCCCAGGGTAGAATTCCGGCGCTTGATCTAAAGATTGCGGCAAACCAGCCGACATATGGGTGCCACATAAGGTTGCCGTCCAGCGCGCCGCCGCGCCGGATGGCCAGAAAAAGGGCGTCCGACCCTGCCCGAGAAAAAAGTGAACCACGATCCCCTTGCACGTTTGCGGCTGTCGCTCGCCGTGCAGCTTCAAAACAACACCGCAGCGGTCCCGATGAGCGGCCCGCTCCTACGGCGCGGCGCATGAAGCTGGCCCAGATCCGGCGTTTTGCCGGTTATGCCTGCGTCGGTGCAGCCGGGACCGCCGTGCAGTACGGCGTGCTCAGCGCGCTCGTGCTGGTGCACGCGTGCGGCGCGGTGGCGGCATCGGCGACAGGCGCAGTCGCCGGGGCCATCGTCAATTACGTCCTGAACTACCGCCTGACCTTCCGCGCCACACGCTCGCACCGCGAAGCCGCACCGCGCTTTTTCGCCGTCGCGGCGGTGGGCGTCGCGCTCAACAGCGCGCTCATGTATGGGCTGATCCACCGCTTCGCGACCGGCTGGCTGCTGGCCCAATGCATCACCACGGCCTGTGTGCTGATCCTGACCTACAGCGCGAATTCGCTCTGGACCTTCCAGACCCGCCGCGCCTGAGCGCCAGGGATTTGGCACACTTCCGGCCTATTTTTTAGCGGACCGCATCACCCATGTCACACACCACCACACTCCAGCCGCCAATCGCGGCCGCGCGCATGCGCGAATCGAACGAGACCGGCAAGCTGTTCTGGCTGCTGCCGCTGCACGCGCTCGTCTGGACGCTTGCGGCCTGGCTCTCGCGCAGCAATCTCGACACGCCGGGCGACATGGTCGAGAACTACGTCTGGGGCATCGAATGGCAGGCCGGTTATGCCAAGCATCCGCCGCTCTTCGCATGGATCACGGCTGGCTGGTTCCGCGTGTTTCCGCATACGGATATCGCGTATTTCGCGCTGTCGTCACTCAACGCGATGGCGGGACTGTTCGGCATCGTCGCACTGGCCGGGCGCTTCGTGCCTCGCCGGCTTGCACTGCTCGCGGGCGTCGCGATGGCGATTTCGCCGCTCTACTCCAACCTCGCGATCAAGTTCAACGCGAATTCGGTGCTGCTATCGGTCTGGCCGTGGACGGCGTACTTCTTCGTGCGCTACATGCAGACGCGCGAAGCGCGCGCCGCGCTCGCGCTGGGCGTATTCGCGGCGGCTGCCGTGCTGGGCAAATATTTCTCGGTGGTGCTGCTGGCCGCGCTGGTCTTCGCGACGCTTGCGCGCCCGGCCTGGCGCGCGCGCCTCATCGAGCGCCGCACGCTGCTCGTCGCGCTGGCTTTCGCGGCCGCGCTCGCGCCGCATGTGCACTGGCTCGTGGTCAATCATTTCCCGACTTTCGCCTACGCCGACAAACGCACGGGCGGATCGATCGGCGCGGCGCTGGGGCGCTTCGGCATCTACACGTTGGCGCAGATCGGTTACCTCGCGCTGAGCTTTGCCGCCATGCTGCTGATGGTGCGCGAGCGCCGCGGCGAAGCGGCCAGGCTGATGGCCGCGAGTCTGGTCAAGCCCTCGCTCAACCCGGATCTCTGGTGGCTCACGCTCGGCCCGCTGTTCGCCGTCGGCCTGATCGCCTGCGCCGCGCGCACGCAGATGGCATCGGTCTGGGGCATGGCGCAATGGTTCGCCATCGCGCCGCTCTGGCTCGCCGTGCTGGACCGCGCGGGAATCGCGCTCGTTCCCGCACGCGCGCTGCGCGTGCTGGGCGGCTACTGGCTCATCGTGCTCGCAGTGACGGCGACGATCGGCTACCTGGGTGCGCGCCGCAACAGCGACGACGCCGCCGAGCCACGCGCCGAACTCGCCGCCGCGGCTCAAGGCATGTGGAATCAGCGCTTTGGCCACGATGTCCCTGCCGTGGCGGGGTCGCCGCACGAGGCGCAGTCCGTGGCGTTCTATAGCCGCGGGCAGACGCAGTACTGGAATATGGGCGAGCCGCAAACGACGCCCTGGCTGCATCTCGCAGGACTGGACCAGCGCGGCGCGCTGTTCGTCTGCCGTATGGGCGACGTGCATTGCATCGTGCAGGCGCGCTGGATCAGCGGCGAGGAGCCCGAGCCGGTGAGCGTGCACAAGCACGCCTGGGGCCGTGAACTGGCGGCGCGTGAGTATGTGTTTTTTGTGGTGGCGCCGCAGGGTTGATCTGCATGGCAAGCCGTGCGGCATGGCCCGCACGGTGCCGCTCGAACGCACGGCCTCGCCCGTACGCGTTCATACCGCTGCCGAAAATTCCCAAAGCTGTTCAAATCGATATCGGCGTTGTAGACCGACTTCATCCTCCCCGCCTTTCCCCATCCAGTCAGCGCAAACAAATACGCATTGGCGAGCGTGAACCTATCGCCCGCCAGATAACGCGGTCCATCAAGCTGCTGGTCCGCCGACCGCGATCACATGTCTGCTCGCGCCTACCTCGATCAATCCGGCATCGAAACCAGTTTTACGAAAAACAATATGGACTGCCTGGGAGTTGTTTGTACCGCAGGCACAAAATGTATCCCAGCCTCCCCATTTTCACGCCGCGTAAACAAGGTTGTTGAATTTCTGAGACGATCGGTCTAATATCACGGTATGGATACATCTCCCACCCCAAAGCCGCGTCGCGGCCGCCCGCCCAAGGATCCGCGCGCGCACGGCGATACGCGCGACACGTTGATCCGCGCGGGCCTGGAACTGCTGACGAGCCAGGGTTTCGCCGCTACGGGCCTCGATACCGTGCTCAAGCTCGCCGGCATTCCCAAGGGCTCGTTCTATCACTACTTCGACAGCAAGGAAGCCTTCGGCCACGCGCTGATGGACGCCTACGACGCCTATTTCTGCGCGATGCTCGACCGCTGGCTGACCGACGACACGCAGCTCGCGCTGGAGCGCCTCGCCGCCTTCGTCGACAACGCCAAAACCGGCATGGCGCGCTACGACTACACGCGTGGCTGCCTGGTCGGCAATCTGGGGCTGGAGGTGGGCATCCTGCCCGAGGATTACCGCCTACGCCTGGAAGCTGCGCTGCAGGGCTGGCAGACGCGCGTGCGCGCCTGTCTTGCCGACGCGCAGCGCGAGGGCCGCGTGGCAAAAAACGCCGATCTCGACGCGCTGGCCGCGTTCTTCTGGATCGGCTGGGAAGGCGCGGTGCTGCGCGCGCGCGTCGTGCGCGACGGTGCGCCATTGCAGACGTTTTTCGACGGTTTCATTGCCGGGCTCGGCCATACGCCTTCGGCGCAATAGATCGGCCACAAACATCCACAGCGAGACACACATCATGTTTAAAGGCATTCTAATTGAGAAGGAATCCGAAACATATTCGGTGCGTGTGAGCGACATCGACGAAGCACGCCTGCCCGACGGCGACGTGCTCGTCGACGTGCAGTACAGCACGCTGAACTACAAGGACGGGCTCGCCATCACTGGCAAAGGCCCGGTCGTGCGTAGCTTTCCGATGGTGCCGGGCATCGATTTCGCGGGCACGGTCGCGCATAGCGCGGACTCGCGCTATGCCGCGGGCGATGCGGTCGTGCTCAACGGCTGGGGCGTGGGCGAACAGCACTGGGGCGGTCTCGCGCAAAAGGCGCGCGTGCGCGGCGACTGGCTGATCCCGTTGCCCAAGGGACTCACGGCGCGGCAAACGATGGCCGTCGGCACCGCGGGCTATACGGCGATGCTCTGCATTCTCGCACTGGAGCGGCACGGCATCGGCGCCAGTCACGGCGACGTGCTGGTGACAGGCGCAAGCGGCGGCGTGGGGAGCCTCGCGATCGCGCTGCTCGCGCGGCGCGGCTATCGCGTGGTGGCGTCGACGGGCAAGCTGCAGGAATCCGCGTGGCTGCAACAACTGGGCGCGGCCGAGGTCATCGACCGCGCCACGCTCGGCTCGCCCGGCAAGCCGTTGCAGAAGGAGCGCTGGGCGGCAGCCATCGACTCGGTGGGCGGTCATACGCTCGCCAACGTCTGCGCGAGCCTGCGCGCGGACGGCGCGGTGGCGGCCTGCGGCCTCGCCCAAGGCATGGATTTTCCGGCCACGGTCGCGCCGTTCATTCTGCGCGGCGTCAGCCTGCTGGGCATCAACAGCGTCACGCGTTCTTTCGCTGAGCGTCAGCACGCCTGGCAGGCGCTGGCCGACACGCTCGACCTGGGCGCGCTCGACACCATCACGCGGGAAATCGGCCTGGATGCCGCTATTCCCGCCGCGCACGATCTGCTGGATGGACACGTGCGTGGACGTGTTGTTGTCGATGTGAATCGATGAGCCCGCATTTAACGGAGCCGTCAGCGTCTGCAATTCGCGGCGGCTCCTTTTTTTGCTGAAACCACCGCAGGCGATATTTCGGTTACATTTTCAGGGCGTCGACTCCCACACAGCGCGTTCCCCATGAACTCCGGCGTCCCCTCGTTCGATGTCCTCGCTTCGCCCGCGCGCGACATCGCCCATAGTCGTTTCAGCGTAGCGGCGCAAGCGCCGCTACGCCGCCTGCTTGCCTGGCGCGACCGGGTGGGTCATATCGTCGACGTGCTGCCTTCGCGAGCCGCTCTGGAAACACCGTTTCAGGCTTCGATCGACCGCTTTCAGGTCGGCGAACTGGTCTTTACCGATTGCCGCTCGGACTTGATGGTGCTCGATCGCTCGCTCGCCCGGATCTCGACAGACCGGGTCCGCGATTTCGTGTTTCATGTGTTTCTGGAAGGCGGCGTCGACAACATTGCCGTACGCGCCGCGTCGCGCGAATCCAATGCGGCTTGCGCCCGCATCCTCGCGCTCGATATGAATCAGCCGTTTCGCATGCAACGACAGGCATGCAGGGTCATCACGTTCTTCGTGCCGGGTGCGTTGGTGCAGGAAGTTTTTCCCGATCCCGAGGCGATCCACGGGCGTTGGCTCGATGGTTCGTTGCCGCTGGAACGGCTCATCGTCGAGCACGTCGCGGCGCTCAGCAAGACCATCGCCGACATGCAGGCCTCCGAGGCCGACGACGCCATTCGCGCGGCGGGCAGGCTGCTGGTCGCTGCGTTCGGCCGGCAGGCCCGTCTGAGCGGCGACACGCGCGCGGCAGCCCGGGCGGCGACGTTCGGGCAGATTCGCCGCTATATCCAGGCGCACCTGAGCGAGGACGAACTCTCTCCCGAAAGCGTGCTGGCCGCGTTTGAATTCCCTCGCCCGACGCTCTATCGCCTGTTTCAGCACGAGGGCGGCGTGAACGCCTATATCCGCCACCAAAGGCTGCGCCGCGCGGCCGACGATCTGATCCGGCATCCCCACCTCGCGGTCGTCGAGATCGCATATGGGCTTGGCTTTAAAAGCGCATCCGATTTCACGCGCGCGTTCCGGCGCACCTACGACATGACGCCGCTGGATTTTCGGGCGCTGGTGAGCAGGAAGCTGGCGCGATAAAAGCGTCGATGCGTGCGCAACGCATGCAGGTTTCGACGCGCCGTTCCTCGAAAAGCGCAATCGCGCAGAAACGAACGCGAAGCTTTTCACCATTCCACGCACCCGCGCCGTAGAAGCATTGCTCTGTTTTTCCCATCGCCCTCGCATAGGCATGTCATATCGATCCGACATCATCACGTCGCGATCGATTGCGTCCGCAACGAATTGCAGTCTGCTGCAATCGACGCACCACACCTTCGACTCCACAACAATTACAGGAACCTGACATGAAAACGCGCGCCATGACGCTCGCCTGCAGGTTGGCTTTTTCGGGGATCGCGGCAAGTCTTGCGGCTTGCGGCAGCAGCATCAGCGACACCGCGCACCTGCAGATTTCGGGCGTGGCGGGCCAGGGCAACGCAGTGGTCGGCGTGCCCGTCACCGTGACCGATCGCAACGGCGCTGTCACGCAGTCCGCCGTCACCGATTCCAACGGGCAGTTCTCCGTTGCGGTCTCGGGCCACGCCCCGTTCGTGCTGACCGTTCCCGTCACCGATGCGGACGGCACGCCGGCCGTGCTGTCCTCGATCATCGATCCCACGACCGGCGGCGGCACGCAGACGCTCAACGTCAATCTGAATCCGCTCACTTCGCTGATTACCCAGCGCGCGCTCGGCGCGGCGCTCACGGCGGCTCCCACGGCCTCGCAGATCAGCTCGGCGAACGTGAGCACCGCGAGCATCAGCCAGGCGGTCGCGGCAGTCGATACCGTGCTGCAGCCGCTGTTTACTGCGATGAACGTGCCGTCCGCGCTCGTTGCTGACCCGATCGGCTCGGCCACCTACCAGGCGAATTCATCGAATGCGCTCGACAGCGTCTTCGACAACACACGGTTCACCGTGCACAACGCCACGGTCAACGTGGGCAACAACAACGGCGCGCCGACGCAGAATTCCGCCAGCTTCCAGTCGCTGCAATTGCCCCTGACCGGCGCGATGCCGGCGCCGCTTTCGAGCGGCCCGGTGGCCGCCGCCCTCGCCCAGAGCCAAAGCGCGACGACCACGCCGATCCAGCATCTCGTGGTGATCGTCGGCGAGAACCAGACGTTCGACGGCCTCTTCGGCGCCTATGCGCCGCCGTCCGGGCAGACGGTGAAGAACCTGCTGTCCGAGGGCATCATCAACGCGGACGGTTCGCCCGGCCCCAACTTCGCGCTCGCGGCGCAGAACCAGGCCGCCGCGCCGAGCGCCTATACGCTGAATCCGACCCGCACCGGCGCATACAGCACGCTGCCCTCGCCGGAAAACACCGGCATGCTCACGCTGAACAATCTGCCCGCGTATATCAGTTCGGTCGCGCAGGGCAAGACGCCGGGCGCCGCGCCCACGTCCTATCTTTACGGCGCGGCCGATGGAGACTTTCCGGTCAGCTTGAAGAACGGGCCGTTCCAGATCACCTCGTCGGCCGCCAGCGCGTCGCTCGTCAACTACAGCCAGCCGGTGGTCGCGCTGGTCGGCACCGCGGCGACCAATGCCGGCTTCGCGACGCTCAACACGCTCTATTCATCGCTGGGCCTCGTCGCCACGACGGGCGACCCGGTGCACCGCTTCTTCCAGATGTGGCAGCAAACGGGCGGCGACAACGCGAAGCTCGACCTCTTCACGTGGGTCGCGTCCACGGCGGGCCAGGGCGGCGACACCGTCGAGAACGTGCCCGGCGGCCCGCAGGTCAGCCCGACGAATCCCGGCCAGGGCGGCGAGCTGATGGGCTTCATGAACATGTCGGCGGGCGACGCGCCCTACCTGAAATCGCTCGCGCAGCAATACGCGCTGAGCGACAACTATCACCAGGCGGTGATGGGCGGCACCGGCATGAACTTCTTCTCGATCGCCACCGGCGACCTGCCCTGGTTCAACAGCAACGGCGCGATCGCCACGCCGCCCGCGAACCAGATCGAGAATCCCGAGCCGCTCGCGGGCACCACCAACTTCTACACCCAGGACGGTTATCAGGGTGGCTCGTGGGTGAACTGCTCGGACAGCACGCAACCGGGCGTGGGCGCGATTCTCGGCTTTCTGTCGTCGAAGCACGTGGCGAGCAACTGCGACGCCGGCAAATACTATCTGGTCAACAACTACAACCCCGGCTACGACCTGAGCGGCAACACGCAGCCGATCGGCGCGAACAACTACAACTATCCGCCGCAGAGCGTGCCGACGATCGCCGAGGCGCTCGCCGCCAAGGGGCTGTCGTGGGGCTGGTACACCACCGCGCGCGACACGACCGACGTGCAGGCGCAAGCCGACTCGCTTGCGACCAGCCTGACCGGCAGCACGGCGCTCGCGCCGAGCCTCGCCGGTTTGCTGCAGCAGGCCGAGTACAACAACATCGGCGATCCGCTGGTGGGCTCGCAAAAGGTGATGACGTCGTCGCTCAAGGGCAATCTGCAGGACCTCACGGCATTCGTCACCGCCGCGAAGTCGGGCAATCTGCCGGCCGTCTCGTTCGTCGTGCCGCCGAACACGTTCAGCGGCCATCCGGGCTTCTCGTCGCCGGCGGCCTACGAGCAGTGGCTCAGCCAGGTGGTGGCGGCCGTGAGCGCATCGAAGCAATGGTCGAACACCGCGATTCTCGTGACGACCGACGAAGGCGGCGGCCACTTCGACACCGGCCCGATCCAGTCGCTCGACTTCTTCGGCGACGGCCCGCGCATTCCGATGCTGGTGATTTCACCCTATGCGCGCAAGGCGTCCGTCGATCACACGTACAACGATCACGCGTCGATCCTGAAGTTCATCGAGCGCAACTGGCGTCTCGCGGCTCTGTCTTCGCGCAGCCGCGACCGTCTGCCGAACCCGTCGATGCAGGCCGTCTCGTACGTGCCCGCCAACGGCACGCCGGCCATCGGCGATCTGATGACGATGTTCGCGTTCTGATGATTTGACGCTTCGATGCCGCGCCGGTCAGGCCGCAAGGCCGGCCGGCGCGCGCATCTTTTCTGCTTTCCGCTCTATACCGATGATTCGAAACGGTCTTCCATACCGCGCCGGCTGGATGGCGCTGGCGATGCTTCTGGTTGGCGGCGTCGTGGCTGGCGCCTTCATCTCCCTGCCCAGCCTCGCCGATACGCCACGCGTGTCCGGCCCGCCGCCCATGCAATTGCCTACGCGCCGCTGGGTCCGCTATCCGGCCGTGCCCGCGCAACTGAGCCCGCAGGCTGCGCTCGGCAAGCAGATTTTCTTCGATGCCACGCTCTCCGCGTCGGGCAAGATGGCCTGCGCGTCGTGCCACAGTCCCGAGCACGCCTACGGGCCGCCCAACGGCCTCGCCGTGCAGCTCGGCGGCCCCGATCTGAAGCGGCCCGGCACGCGTGCGGTGCCCACGCTGCGCTATATGACCTTCACGCCGGAATTCACGCGGCACTACTATTTCCCCGGCTCCGAAGACACCGAGGACGAAGGCCCGGCAGGCGGCTTCATGCGCGACGGCTCGATTGCCTCGCTGCACGAACAGGCGGGCCACCCGATGCTCGACCCGAACGAGATGGCCAATACTAGCCGCGCCGTCGTCGTCGATAAAGTCCAGCGCGGCGCGTATGCGAACACGTTCCGCCAGGTCTTCGGCGCGCAGATTTTCGCGGATGCGGACAAAGCTTTCGACAGCATCGGTATGGCCTTGCAGGCCTTCGAAACCGAGGACGCGAGCTTTCACCCCTATACGAGCAAGTTCGATTCGGTGATGTCGGGCAATGCGCTGTTCACCGCCCAGGAGCTGCGCGGCTATCAATTGTTCAACAATCCATTGAAGGGCAATTGCGCGAAATGTCATTTCGACCAGCCCGGTCCCGGTGGGCGTCCTGCGCAATTCTCGGACTTCCAGTATGCGGCGCTGGGCGTGCCGCGTAACGCGGATATTCCAGCGAATCGCAATCCTAAGTATTACGACATGGGTTTATGTGGTCCATACCGTCACGATCTGGCCGATGAGACCGATTTCTGCGGCCTCTTCAAGGACGCGACGTTGCGCAACGTGGCGACGCGATCGGTTTTCTTCCACAACGGCCGCTTTCATACGCTGGACGAGGTGCTGCACTTCTACGCCGAGCGCGACACCGCCCCGCAGAAGTGGTATCCGAAGAAGAACGGCAAGCTGGTGCGCTACGACGATCTGCCGCCGAAGTATCGCGACAACATCGACCGGCTCGATCCGCCCTTCCTCAATCACAACCCCGGCGAGCCCGCCCCGCTGAACGAAGCCGATATTCAGGACCTTGCCGCGTTCATGAGAACGCTGAACGACGGCTATTCGTCGACATCGGGCGGCCCGGCGCTTCACGAAGCGCATTGAATCGCGGCCAGAAGCAAAAACGCGCGGCTATCGACCGCGCGTTTTCGTTTCTCCGGACCTCGCACAGACGCCCGGATCGCTACGCTACAAGCATCAGGCCGATGCGCCTTCGGTGCTCAACTTCGTGACCGCGCCCGTGGCCACGTCGTAGTGATAACCCTGCTGGGCCAGCTGCGCGCTCATGGCTTCGACGATCACGCGCTGTTGCGCTTCCTTGCGCAGCAGTTCGTTTTCCGGGCTGAGTTCGACCAGTTCCGCAGCCAGTCGGCGGCTCAGCGACGCTTCGCCGACACCGCGCGCATGCACGAGCATCATCTGTTCGTTGGCCTGCACCAGTTGCTGCTTCAGGCCGTTCGCGTAGTCGGACCACTTCTTCAGGTTGTCGTGCGCTTCGGCCAGTGCGGCGGCGTGCGTTTGCGCTTCCTG
This sequence comes from Paraburkholderia eburnea, assembly GCF_002917095.1. GTDB lineage: Bacteria > Pseudomonadota > Gammaproteobacteria > Burkholderiales > Burkholderiaceae > Paraburkholderia > Paraburkholderia eburnea. The sequence goes on along the minus strand of NZ_PQGA01000018.1, from coordinate 91,295 downwards.
CGCGAGCTGGGCCTTGAGCGCCTCAAGCGCCTCTTCGTCGACATGCACGGCCGGCGCGGCTTCTTCCGTTTCCTTCGTCTGGCTGGCAGCCACGCTCTGCGCGAGCTCGGCGGCGTGCTCCTGCACCTCGGTCAGGCTCGCCGACAGACGGGCGATCTCGCTGGCGCCAGCATCGCGCTCGTCGGCGAGGCTCGCGAGTTGCGCCTGAACATTGCGCAGTTCGAGCGCGGCGGCGTCGCGTGCGGCCTGCGCGCCGCTGACTTCCTCGCGCTGCGCGGCGTGTGCTTCCTGCTCGGCTTGCAGCGCGGCGCGGATCGCTTCCACTTCGCTTTCAAGACGGGCGACCGCTTCCGCATGTGCGGCTTCCAGCGCCGTGCGTTGCGCTTCGTGATCGACGGTGTCAGCGGCTTCGACGGCGGCAGGCTCGTCTGCCGCCGACTCTTCCTGAGGTGCCTCGACAGTTTCGACGGCCTCGACAGCCTCGACCGCTGCGGGCGCAACCTGTGCCTCGGCGGCGGCACGCGCTTCACGCTCCGCGGTCAGTTCCGCCATGGCGGTTTCAAGCTCGGCTTCGAGCGCGGCGACGCGATCCGCGAGTTCCTGCACGCGCTTTTCGGCGGCGTCCGTGCGCTGCACCGCGAGGGCGATGTCCTCTTCGAGGCCTGCGACCACGTCGACCTTCGCCTCGTAGGCGCTCGTCACGCGATCCAGCTGGCCCTGCAGCGTGTCCAGTTCCTGCACCGTGTTCTGCAGTTCCGCGAGCGCGTCGTCGCGTTCGTTGGAGGCATCGTCCACGCGCTGGCGCATCGTGCTGAGGCGGCGGGCGACCGCGCGCTCGGCTTCGTCCTGCGCCGACGACCACAGGCGGTCGAGCGCGTCGCGCATCGTGTCGGTCACGGCGTCAGGCAAGGCGGGGCGCTCGACGACCTGCGGCACGCGCGGCGTGCGGGCTTCGCGCCATTTGCGCAGCGACGCGGCGACCGACACGACCGATCCGGTATGAACTTCGGACCAGATGGCCACGGGCGACACCGGCTGGCCTTCCTCGGCCATGCGGTCCGCGATTTCAGCAACGAGTTCATCGGTGATCGCAATGTTGTTGCTAGACATATCAGCCTCAATAACGCGTAAGTAGGGTGACGAAGACCATTCGTCGATCAGTGAATGAGTTGGGGTGGGCGCAGTCTCGCCCCGCAATACGACAGATTGTCGGGGAAGCCTGTGTCGCTTGATCGATCGAAAAGCCGGGTTTACAGGGAGCTATTCGCAAGATCGGCGCAAGTTCGAGCCTTGTTGAATCCGGTTTGTACTTTATCAGGGTCGCAACTGATTTCGCATGTCCGGATGGCCGCACGCAACTCACGCATCAACCCACTAACCGCGCGCTTTGCAGCGACATGAGAGAATCGGCCGATCCGCGCTGTGCCCGCACAGCGCCCCCTTTCTGGAACCGTTATGACTCAAGCGACCCCGCTCCAAATCGATTTCATCTCCGATATCGCCTGCCCGTGGTGCGCAATCGGGCTTTCGTCGCTGCTGCGCGCGCTGGACAATCTGGGCGACGCCGTCGACGCCCGCATCGCCGTGCATCCCTTCGAACTGAGTCCGGACATGCCCGCGGGCGGCGCCTCGCTCGTCGAATATCTCGGCAAGAAGTACGGCCGCACGCCCGAGCAGATCGCCGAAACCCAGGAGGCGATCCGCGAGCGCGGCGCGAGCGTGGGCTTCACGTTCGGCCCGCGCACGCACGTCTACAACACCTTCGACGCGCATCGCCTGCTGCATTGGGCCGGTCTCGAAGGCAAGCAACTGGCGCTCAAGCTCGCGCTGCTGCGCGCGTATCACGGCGACTGCCAGGACGTGAGCGAGCGCGAAGTGCTGGTGCAGGCCGCGCAATCGGCCGGTCTGAACGCCGATGAAGCGCGCAAGGTGCTGGAAAACGGCACCTACGCCGATGAAGTCCGCGCCGAAGAAGCCCAGGTGCAGGCGATGGGTATTCAGTCCGTGCCCGCGATCGTGTTCAACCAGCAGTATCTGATTAGCGGCGGCCAGCCGGTCGAGACGTTCGAAAACGCGATCCGGCAGATTCTGTCGGAGCCGCAACAGGAAGGTTGAGGGACGACCGGGCGCCCAGCCAGGCAGCAATACCGCACGAGCCGCGACAGGCGATAAACACAAGAAACCGGGAAACCACCATGTCCGCCGTCTCGGCTTTCAAGCTCGTTCTGCTTTCCCTCATCGCCATCGTGGCGCTGGAACTGCTGGCGCGGCGGCTGCGCCTGCCGCCCGCCGCCGCGCTGCTGGTCGGCGGCGCGGCCATGGCGTTCGCGCCGGGCCTGCCGCCCGTCGTGCTCGATCCCGATCTCGTGCTGATCGTGTTCCTGCCGCCGCTCCTCATGGACGGCGCCTACTTCTTCGTCTGGGCCGACTTCAAGCGGCACATCACGCCGATCCTGCTGTTCGCGATCGGCGCGGTCGCGTTCACCACCTGGGCCGTCGGCCTCGTCGCGCATTGGGTCGCGCCCACGCTGCCGTGGGCCGTGTGCTTCGCGCTGGGCGCCGTGGTCTCGCCGCCCGACGCCGTCGCCGCACGCGCCGTGCTGGAACGGCTCGCGCTGCCGCGCCGCATCATGGTGCTGCTCGAAGGCGAAAGCCTGCTCAACGACGCCGCCGGTCTCGTGCTGTTCCGCTTCGCCGTGGCCGCCGCGCTCACCGGCGCATTCAGCACGTCGGGCGCGTTGCTCAGCTTCGCGGGGCTGGCGCTGGGCGGCATCGTGATCGGCTGGCTGATCGGCTATCTCACCGTCAACCTGCTGCGCCTGCTGGAAGACGACTATCTGATCATCACCGTCGCCGTGTGCGCCGGCTGGTTCAGCTATATCGCGGGCGACATGGCGGGCGTGTCGAGCGTGATCGCCACCGTCACCTGCGGCATGTATCTGGGCTGGCATCAGCATGAGGTGCTGAGCGCGCGCGTGCGCATGCGCGGCACCGCCTTCTGGCAGGTGCTCGTGTTCGTGCTGGAGGCGCTGGTGTTCGTGCTGATCGGGCTGTCGCTGCGCGGCGTGATCGTGCGCCTCGGCGGCGCGGGCGAAGCGCTCGCGCAACTCGGCCCGGCCGCGCTCGCCGTGGTCGTGGCCGTGGTGCTCTCGCGCTGCGCCTGGACGTTCGGCATCGAGTCCATCCGCGCCGTCATGCATCGACTCGCGCCGCGCCGGGTGCTGGACGCCGACTTCCGCGCGGCGGCGGTCGTCAGTTGGGCGGGCATGCGCGGCGTGGTCACGCTCGCGATTGCCCTCACGCTGCCTGAGAGCCTGCCCGGGCGCGACCTGATCCTGTTCGCCTCGTTCGCCGTGATTCTCTTCACGGTGCTGCTGCAAGGCGTGACGATCGGCCCGCTGATCCGGCTCGTGCGCCCGCTCCAGGACGCCCAGGCCGGCGCCGCTTACCTCACCGAGCCGCAAGTCTGGGCGCGCCTGCTCGCCGTGCAGTTCGAAACGATCCAGCCGCTCGTGCACGGACCGGATGGCAGCGTGATCCACCCACGCCTGCTGGAGCAGTACAGCTACCGCGCCACGCTCTCGCAGCAGTTCGAACATGCGCAGAGCCTGCCCATCGATCTGCGCACGGCGCATTACGATGTCGTGCTCGCCGCCGTGCGCGCGGGCCGCGCGGAAATCCTGCGCATGCACCGCGCGGGCCTCATCAGTGACGAGATGCTGCACGAGGTCGAACACGATCTCGACCTCGAAGAACTGGGCGCCGAGCACGCGCGCGGCTAGGGTTTGCAGACCGCGCGGACGCAATCTGGCGGCGTTGCCGCGCTTATCCGTTAAAATTGCGCCACGCGCGGCCTGTTCAGCACGCTTTTGAGCACGTCTGGCAGCGCCGCCCGATCCATTCCTGCCGCCTTCGCGCGGCATCCGCCCCACCCGGGGCGCGAGACCCAGCATGACGAATACACCCACCGCTACGCCCTTCAGCGAGCTTGCGCTCGCCCCCGCCACGCTCGAGAACCTCAACCGGCTCGGCTATGTCGAGATGACGCCGATCCAGGCCGCCAGCCTGCCGATCGCGCTCGCCGGTCACGATCTCATCGCGCAGGCCAAGACGGGCAGCGGCAAGACCGCGGCCTTCTCGCTCGCACTGCTCGCGAAACTCGACGTGCGCCGCCTCGACGTCCAGGCGATGATTCTCTGCCCCACGCGCGAACTGGCCGACCAGGTCGCGACGGAAATCCGCCGCCTCGCGCGCGCCGAAGAAAACGTCAAGGTGCTCACGCTATGCGGCGGCACGCCGATGCGCCCGCAGACCGCGAGCCTCGAACACGGCGCGCACATCATCGTCGGCACGCCTGGCCGCATCATGGATCACCTGGAGCGCGGCATTCTTTCGCTCGACGCGCTCAACACGCTCGTGCTCGACGAAGCGGACCGCATGCTCGACATGGGCTTCTTCGACGATATCGCCAAGGTCGCGCGCCAGTGCCCGAAGGATCGTCAGACGCTGCTGTTCTCGGCGACCTACCCCGACGGCATTGCCAAGCTGAGCCAGCAGTTCCTGCGCAACCCGAAGGAGGTGAAGCTCAAAGAGGTGCACGACGACAGCAAGATCCGCCAGCGTTTCTACGAAGTCGCGGATACCGACCGCCTGCACACGGTCGGCCAGTTGCTCAACCATTTCCGCCCGGTCAGCACGATCGCGTTCTGCAACACCAAGCAGCAATGCCGCGATTTGCTCGACGTGCTGCGCGCGCAGGGCTTTCACGCGCTCGCACTGCACGGCGAGCTCGACCAGCGCGAGCGCGACCAGGTGCTGATCCAGTTCGCCAACCGTAGCTGCTCGGTGCTGGTGGCGACCGACGTGGCCGCGCGGGGCCTCGACATCGCGCAGCTCGAAGCCGTCATCAACGTCGACGTCACGCCCGATCCCGAGGTCTATGTGCACCGTATCGGTCGCACGGGCCGCGCCGATCAGGACGGCTGGGCGCTGTCGCTTGCGACCATGAACGAGATGGGCCGCGTGGGCGGCATCGAGCAGGCGCTCAAGCGCGAAGTCGAATGGCATCCGGTGTCGGAGTTGACGCCCGCCAGCAACCAACCGCTGCTGCCGCCGATGGAGACCGTGCAGATTCTGGGCGGCAAGAAGGAAAAGATCCGTCCCGGCGACGTGCTGGGCGCGCTCACGGGCGAGGCCGGCTTCACGGGCGCGCAGATCGGCAAGATCAACGTGACGGAGTTCTCGACCTACGTGGCGGTGGAGCGCAGCATCGCGCGCGACGCCGTGCGCAAGCTCAACGCGGGCAAGGTCAAGGGCAAGAAGGTGCGTGCGCGCTTGATGGACGAATAAGGTCCCGGCGATGCTCGAACGCATCCACCTCGTCATCATTCGCGAAGTCGAGCGCCAGGGCTCGCTGACTGCCGCCGCCGCCGCGCTGTTTCTCACGCAGTCGGCGCTGAGCCACACCGTCAAGAAAATCGAGCAGCAGCTCGGCACGCCCATCTGGGACCGTGACGGGCGCAGCCTGCGCCTCACCCAGGCGGGACATTATCTGCTCGCCCTCGCCAACCGTCTGCTGCCGCAGTTCGAGCACGCCGAGGCGCGCATGAAGCAGTACGCCGACGGCGAGCGCGGCACGCTGCGCATCGGCATGGAATGTCATCCGTGCTATCAGTGGCTGCTCAAGGTGGTGTCGCCGTATCTCGCGCGCTGGCCCGATGTCGATGTCGACGTGAAGCAGCGCTTCCAGTTTGGCGGCATCGGCGCGCTGTTCGGCTACGACATCGACGTGCTGGTGACGCCCGACCCGCTCATGCGCCCCGGCCTGCGCTTCGAGCCCGTGTTCGACTACGAACAGGTGCTGGTGGTTTCGGAGCGTCACGCGCTCGCGACCGCGCGCTACGTGAAGCCCGAGCAGCTGATGGACGAAACCCTCATCACCTATCCCGTCGAGACCGACCGGCTCGACATCTACAACCAGTTTCTGCGTCCGGCGGGCGTGGTCCCGCGCCGTCACAAGACGATCGAGACCACCGACATCATGCTGCAGATGGTGGCGAGCGATCGCGGCGTGGCGGCGCTGCCGCGCTGGCTCGCCGACGAATACGCCGAGCGCATGCCGGTGGTGAGCGTGAAGCTCGGCAAACAAGGCATCGCCAAGCAGATCTTTCTGGGCACGCGCGAGGCCGACGCGTCGATCGACTATCTGGGCGCGTTCGTCGATCTCGCGCGCGGTTCGGACTGGCAGGCGGCGCGCGTGCGCTAGCACGTCGGATGGGCAGCGCACGCCCTTCATCGTCCCGACAGGCCCAGGACGCACGAAAGCACAACAAGGCGAAGCCGGGCATGAAAAGCCCGCGCCCTCATTCGTCGCAGGTGATGTCCTGCTTGCGCACCACGATGATGACCGGATACGTGCCGTGTTCGAGTTCGACGCGCGCGACCACCGTGGTCGTCACGGGGTCGCTGTCGTCGTACACGCTAACCTTATCCTTGCGCAGATTGACCAGGCCGACGCAACGCGTGGCGCGGCCATCGTCGCCCACCTGGCAGTCGATCTGATGATCCGAGAAATAGCGGTAGCGGTCGCGCTCTGGCAATGCGAGGTATTCGCGCATACTGGCCGCAGCGCCGGCCACGCCGCTCACACGGCCAATCGAGCATTCCTGTTGCGAGGCGGCGGCGTCGCTCGCGGACTGGGCTTGCGCGAGCGGGCTGGCAGCGACAACAAGCGCGGCAAGAGCCGAGGCGAAGAGAGTTTTCATGGCGCGAATCACGGTAATCGAAGCAAAGCCCGATTCTAGCCGGATCGCGCCACGGTGGCCGGCAGACGCACAGCGCTGACGCTGATATTTGAGCCGCGCCTGCGCCCTCGCCGCAAAGAAAGCAGGTGCCGCCCCGCGCCATACCGATGATAGGATTTGCGCCACCTCCTGCGCGACAAGCCCGCAGGCACGATCCGCATCACGGCGACGGACCATACCGTCGATACGGTAATCTGGCCGAAGCTCACGGATTTTCTGCCCGCGTATCCAGACATCAAGGTCGAAATCAGCGTCGATTACGGGCTGCGCGATATCGTGGCCGATCGTTTCGATATCGGCGTGCGTACCGGCGACCAGGTTGCGAAGGACATGATCGCCGTGCGGATCGCGCCGGATCTGAAGATGGTGATCGTCGGCGCGCCCGCTTACCTTGCGAAGCAGAAAACGCCAAAGTCACCGCAGGATCTGCTCCAGCACGACTGCATCACGTTGCGTCTCACGAGCGCGGGTGGTCTCTACGTACTTTCCGCCCCCGTTTATTTCGGCATCCTATTCACATAATTCCAGTTCTTTGCGAATTCCCTCTCCCACACAACGAGATTTACCGCCCTACTTTTCGCCTCCCGAACAAAGGCGCAGAATGAAGTGCCCGCATGAAACTGTCGTACGCGCGCATTTCCCACACTCTGGGCGAATACAGAAAAACCAGGAGACGAGATGGACGACAAGCTGGTTGCGAACGCTTCTGCTTCTACCGCTGCACCCGCCACGACACGCGCCAATTTTCGCTGGCATGTGCTCGCCTGGTTGCTGATCGGCGGCATCATCAACTATCTCGATCGGGCCAATCTGGCGATCGCCGCCCCCGGCATGATTCACGACCTGGGACTCACGCGCACCCAGATCGGCCTGCTCGGCACGGTGTTTTCGTGGACCTATGCGGTCATGCAGTTGCCTGCGGGCTGGATCATCGACCGCTTCGGCGCGAAGCGCGTCTACGCAATCGGCATGATCTGGTGGAGCGTGGCCACGTTGCTGACGGGAGTGGTGGGTTCGGTCGCCGGGCTCGTGCTCATGCGCGTACTGCTCGCCGTAGGCGAAGCGCCATGTTGGCCCACGTCGGCGAAAATCACCGCCGCGTGGTTTCCCGCCAAGGAGCGCGGCTTCGCGACGGGCATCTGGGATTCGTCGTCGAAATGGGGCCCTGCGCTTGCGCCTGCCGTACTCGTTGCGTTGATGATCGCGTTCGGCTGGCGCTCGCTCTTTCACGTGACGGGCATGATCGGCATCGTATTCGCCGTGCTGTTCATGCTGTTCTATCGCAATCCGTCGCACAGCCAGCGTTTGTCGCGCGAGGAATTCGCCTATATCGAAGCAGGCGGCGGCGGTCATGAACACTCACTGGATAGCGCGCCGATCAAGTGGCGCGCGCTGTTCGCCTCGCAGAGCGTGTGGGGCATGATCCTCGGCTATTTTTGCGCGATCTGGCTGTGGAATCTCTTTCTGGTATTCCTGCCGCTCTATTTGATCGATCGCTTTCATATCACGCTCGTGCAACTCGGCGTCTATGCGAGCATCCCGTGGTTCGGCGGCGCATTGGGCGAAATCGTTGCGGGCTTCATCGCCGCGAAACTGGTGGATCGCGGCATCGCCTCGCCGATGGTCGCCAAGCGCGTATTGATCGTGATCTGTTCGCTCGGCGCGGCGCTGTGTGCCATCGCATTGCCCTTCGTCCAGACGATCGGCGCCACGATCACGCTCATGACGCTCGGTCTTGCCTGCATCGCGGCGACCATCGGCAATGCGTGGGCGCTCGCGGGCGATATCGCGCCGCGTTCGATGATCGCGTCGGTCAGCGCGATCCAGAATTTTGGCGGCTATTTTGGCGGAGCGTTCTCGCCGGTCGTGGCGGGTTTCATCGTCGATCGCACCGGCTCGTACACGCTCGCCTTCGTGATCGGCGGTGCCATCGCAGGCTGTGCCGCGTTGTTCTACTGGGGCATGGCGCGCCGCGCCGTGGCGACCGAGCCTGCGCGTTAAGCGCTTGTTTGCGAGTCCCTGACCTTATACTTCCTGGCTCCGGTAAAAACATGGCGGCGCGCCTGAAATGCGCGTCGCACGCAAAAAAGGATAGACAGGATGGGACCGTATGTGGACGCCGTGCCTTCGGCCGAGATATTGCCCGCGCGCGCGGATGTGGTGATTATCGGCGGCGGCGTCATCGGCGTATCGGCGGCGTGGCATCTGGCTTCGCAAGGCGTGAGCGTGGTGCTCTGCGAGAAAGGCCATGTGGCCGGCGAGCAGTCGAGCCGCAACTGGGGCTGGTGCCGCCAGGCCGGCCGCGACATGCGCGAGATGCCGCTCATCACCGAAAGCATGCGCCATTGGCGTGCGATGGCCGATACGGTGGGCGCGGATGTGGGCTTTCGCGAATGCGGCGTGCTGTATGTTGGCGAGTCCGAAGCGGATGAGGCTGGCTTCCAGCAGTGGTTCGACGATGCCGCCGGCTACGACACCGGTGCGCAAATGGTCCGAGGCGCCGAGCTGGCCAGGCTGCTGCCCGGCGCTTCGCGCGCGTTTCGCGCGGGCCTCTTCGTGCCAACCGATGGCCGCGCCGAACCGCAACGCGCCGTGCCCGCCCTGGCACGGGCCGCGCAGGCGCGCGGCGCGACCATCGTTGCACATTGTTCGGTGCGCGCGCTCGAACGTTCGGCGGGCCGGGTCTCGGGCGTCGTGACGAGCCGTGGCCACATAGCATGCGATGCCGTGATTCTCGCAGGCGGCGCGTGGTCGAGCCTCTTCTGCGCGCACGAAGGCGTACGCCTGCCGCAGCTGAAAGTGCTGGGCACGGTGCTGCGCACGTCGCCGGTCGAGAATGGTCCGGCCACTTGCGGCTGGCTCGGCGATATCGGCTATCGCAAGCGTCTGGACGGTGGCTATACGATCGGCTACAGCGGCCATCGCTACACGCCGGTCGGCCCCGATAGCCTGCGCTTTCTGCGCGAATACACGCCGCTGCTCAAGCAGAACTGGCGCTCGATCCGTCCGCGTTTCGACGCTGCGGCATTTCGCGAGTTTCGGGACCGCCCCGGCTGGAATGCCGCTGAGCGCAGCCCGTTCGAGCGCACGCGCACCATGGATCCCGCGCCATCGCAGCGCGGCGTATCGGCTGCGATGGCCAGCATGGCGCGGCTCTTTCCCGCCTTCAGGGACGCACAGGTCGTTCAGGAATGGGCCTGCTATATGGACGTCACCCCCGACATCATTCCGTATATCGGTGCGTGCGCAACGGTTCCCGGTCTGACCGTGGCGACGGGTTTCTCCGGGCACGGCTTCGGCATCGGCCCGGCAGCGGGACGCGCCGCCGCCGATGTTGCGATCGGGCGCAACGCCGGCGTGGATCTGGCGCCGTTCTCGCTCGAACGCTTCGCGCCGGGCATGCCGATCGTGCCGGGCGGTGAAATTTGATGAGCAAGCGCTCTCGCTGAATTCAACCCCAAAGGCGGTGCTACATTTCGGCGCACCGCTTTTTTCTTTCCCGTTTCTCAAACAATTCCTTGATCCGGAAAATCATACCCATCTTATTTATTTCGGCATCCATATCAACAACCCGATATGACGCAATGTGGCGCATTTATAGCCATATTTCAACCGAATGCAATTCATTATGATCGATCCCTATGGTAGACGCGCTTAATTGATTGCTCTATACTCGGTTCAACTTCATTACAAAACGCACGCTTTTGTGCGAAACGGAATGCAAGTTCGCGCTACGCTCGCGCGCATCCGTTTCGCCACCTCAAAGGGGCCTCCGGCTCCTGCGGCTTTGAAATCCGGTCCGAGGTTATCGATACCGGCTTTCACCGCATTCATGTCGTCTTTTACCGGGACGACGCCTTGTCCGGGCAAGCTGTTCGCAACGCCCGGCTGAACATGACAACCAGACGAACGCCATTCGCGTTCACTCGACTGCCGGCTGCGCCTTTTGCGGCTGGCGAGGACTGTTTCCGTCAGTTCAATCGCGGCCTTGCCGGGATCACGAACTTCCATTCGCGGCGCCATCTGGCGTCTTCGCGGCGTGCCGTCTTTTGTCTTTTGCGCGCCGCACCGAGTTTGAGGAGGCGTATCTTCATGAATCGACGTACTGTCCAGCTAGTGGGCAGCCTGATCGCCATCGCCGTCATTGCCTGGGCGCTGGCCCGCGGCATCGCCGCCGATACGTTCCGCAGTCATGCGGGAGATCTCGCGTATTACGCAGGCCAGCACATGCTGCTGGTCGGCTATTCGATGGTGTTGGCCATCCTCGTCGGCGTGCCCGCCGGTGTGCTATTAAGCCGGCCACGCTTCCAGCGTCAGGCCGAACACTTCATGCAGATATTCAACATCGGCAATACGATTCCCTCGCTTGCCGTGCTGGCGATTGCGCTGGGTATTTTCGGCATCGGCAATATCCCGGCGATCGTTGCGCTGTTCCTCGCTTCGCTGCTGCCGATCACGCGCAACAGCTATGAAGGCGTGAAAAACGTGCCCGCTTCGCTGCGCGAGGCCGCGAAAGGCATCGGCATGACGGGCTGGCAATCGCTCATACGCGTGGAGCTGCCCAATGCGCTGCCGATTATCGTAGGCGGCATTCGCACGGCATTGGCGATCAACGTGGGCACCGCGCCCCTGGCCTATTTGATCGGCGCAGACAGTCTCGGCTCGCTGATCTTCCCCGGCATTTACCTGGACAACGAACCGCTGCTGTTGCTGGGCGCGGCATTCACCGCAATTCTCGCGCTCGTGCTGGATGGCATCGTCGCGACAGGCAGTCGCCAGTGGCACCTTCGTCACGGAGGCGTTGCATGATGCTTCGCAGTACGATTAAACATCTAGCGGGACTGTGCGCCATTGGCGTGCTCTGCGCCGCCGCGAGCAGCAGCGCCTTCGCCGCCAAAATTGTGCTGGGCGCGAAAAACTTCACCGAGCAATACGTGCTGGCCGAAGTCACAGCGCAATATCTGCGCTCGCGCGGCTACGACGTGGAAGTCCGCTCGGGTCTGGGCAGCACACTCATGCGCAGCGCGCTGGAAAACGGCCAGTTCGATCTGGTGTGGGATTACACGGGCACGGCGGCGCTGGTCTACGACAAGATCACCGAAAAACTCGACCCCGAGCAAATGTATCAACGCGTGAAGGCGCTCGACGCACCGCGCGGTCTTGTCTGGCTCAACGCTTCGTCGCTCAACGACACCTATGCGCTGGGCCTGCCAAGCCAGTTCGCAGAGACCTCGGGCATCAAAACGGTTTCGCAGCTGGCCGATTATCTGAAAACCCATCCCGCCGCGAAACATGTGGTGTTCGGCATGGACGCGGAATTTGCCAATCGTCCAGATGGTCTCAAACCATTGCTCGACACCTATGGCATGCACTTCAAGCGTTCGCAGGTGAAGCAGATGGACCCGGGGCTCGTCTATACGGCGCTGCATAACGACCAGTTGAAGATCGGCCTCGTCTACACCACCGATGGGCGCGTGAAGGGCTTCGGCATCGTGCCGCTCGACGACGACAAGCATTTTTTCCCGCCGTACAACGCGGTGCCCGTCGTGCGCAAGAGCGCGCTCGACCAGAACCCCAAGCTGGCGGCGCAACTCAACGCGCTGTCGGCTGCACTCAGCAACGAGGTGATGCAGGACATGAACAAGGCCGTGGATCTCGACGGCAAACCACCGCGCGAAGTGGCGCAGGCGTTCCTGCGCGCGCATCCTCTGCCATGAAGGAGACCGTATGAGCGTATTCGACTATCTCGCTTCGAGTTGGCCCGATCTGCTGCAGCTCACGTTGCAGCATATTTACCTCGTGGGTATCGCCGTGGGCTGCGCGATCGTCGTGGGCGTGCCGCTGGGCGTGCTGATCAATCGTCACGAATGGCTCGCGGGGCCGCTGCTCGGCGTCGCCACTATCGTGCTCACGCTGCCATCCATCGCGTTATTCGGGCTGATGATCCCGTTCTTTTCGCGCTTTGGCCAGGGCATCGGCCCCGTGCCCGCGATCACGGCCGTGCTCCTCTATTCGCTGTTGCCGATCATGCGCAACACCTACCTCGCGCTGCGCAACGTGGATGCAGGCATCAAGGAAGCCGGCACCGGCATCGGCATGACTTCGTGGCAACGTCTGCGCCTCGTCGATCTGCCGCTCGCGGTGCCCGTGATTCTCGCGGGCGTGCGCACTGCGGTAGTGGTGAATATCGGCGTGATGACGATCGCCGCCGTGATCGGCGCGGGTGGACTCGGCACGCTGATCCTGCGCGCAATCGGCCAGAGCAGCATGATGAAGCTGCTGTTGGGCGCGGTGCTCGTGAGCATCCTTGCCATCGTTGCGGATCTGTTCCTGCAGATGCTGCAGCGCGCCTTGACACCGAAAGGAGTACAGAAGACATGATCGAACTCGACCAACTGACCAAGACCTTCACGCAGAAGGACGGGCAGCCCGTGAAGGCGGTCGATGCAGTGAGCCTTTCGGTCCAGGAAGGGGAAATCTGCGTGTTTCTCGGCCCCTCGGGCTGCGGCAAGACCACCACGCTCAAGATGATCAACCGGCTCATCGAGCCTACCTCGGGCCGCGTGCTGATCAATGGCGAGGACACCACGGGACTGAACGAGGTCGATCTGCGCCGCCATATCGGCTATGTGATCCAGCAGATCGGCCTGTTCCCGAACATGACGATCGAGGAAAACATCACCGTGGTCCCGCGCCTGCTGGGCTGGGACAAGAAGCGCTGCGCGGAGCGTGCCAAAGAGCTGATGTCGATGGTCGCGCTCGATCCGAAGCAGTATCTGAAGTGCTATCCGCGTGAACTCTCGGGCGGCCAGCAGCAGCGTATCGGTGTGATTCGCGCACTCGCCGCCGATCCGCCCGTGCTGCTGATGGACGAACCGTTCGGCGCAGTGGACCCGATCAATCGCGAGGCCATCCAGAACGAGTTCTTCCAGATGCAGCGGCAACTGAAGAAGACCGTCATCATGGTGAGCCACGACATCGACGAAGCAATCAAGCTGGGCGATCGAATCGCCGTGTTCCGGCGCGGCCAACTGGTGCAATACGATCATCCCGACACGCTGCTCGCGCGCCCGCGCGATGAGTTTGTCGCGCAGTTCGTGGGCCAGGACAGCACGCTCAAGCGCCTCCTGCTCGTGAAGTCCGGCGACGCCGCCACGCAGCCGGAGACGGCGCGCGTGAATACGCCGCTCGCGCACGCGTTCGCCGTGATGGACGAAGCGGACACCCGCTATCTGACCGTGCTCGACGATGCGGACCATGCGCTCGGCTTCGTGACGCGCCGCGCGGCGCGTGCCGCCGATGGCGTTTGTGGCGATCGCGTGACGCCGTTCCCGGCGAGCGTTTCAGTGGACGACAATCTGCGCGTGGTGCTCTCGAAGATGTACCAGTTCAGCGCGTCGTGGATGCCGGTGCTCGATGCCGAGGGCACCTATATCGGCGAAATCACGCAGGATTCGATCGCCGCGTATCTGAGTTCGGGCCGCTCGCGCCAACAGACCGGCCAGCCGCCGGGTGCAGCGATCCAGCTTGCGCACGCGGTCGCTTGACGCTGGAATCGTTTAAATCGCTTGAACCGGGATCGATCACGCCGGCGCTTTTGTCCAAGCGCCAGCGTGAGTTCTTAAGCGTTTCCTAAGTTGCCCGCACGCATAATCGAGGCCTGCGCAACCCGCCGCATTCATCGGCGACCTCAGCCTCAGTCATGAAACGCCTCTATCAGCATCGCGGCCATGCGATCGACGTCAGCGTCGAAGCTCAATGTCCCGCCTATCCAACGCAGGACAACCCCTGCGCCGTGCCCGACTACGTCGCTCTCCTGACGATTTACTCAGACGAATCCAACGCTGTGCCGATGCAGGGCCCGCTGCGCATAGAACGCACGACGGAACGCGTTTTCGCGTCCGAAGCGGAGGCATTGATGGGAGGATTTAGCGAGGGCCGTCGCATCGTCGATATGAAAATCGAAAGCAACGAAAGAAGTAGGCAGGGTACGGCCTGAAGCGTACGACGCTGACACTACGTTTACCAACGTGGACGCGAATCCATCGCATCTATCGTATCCATTGCCGCGCGCCGCTCGAACCAGCGCGCAACCAGCACCATCAGTGCCACGACCGCGATCACGCCGTAGCGGAAACCGGGCGTCGCGAAATCGTGCTGCGGCACACGCAACCATTCGATCGATATAAATACCGCTGCCTGAATGACTATCGCCGTTGCGGCGATAACGGCAAGGTCCGCGTGCAGCTGGGCGAAGATCGGCGGCTTCATGGCGGGGTGGACTCCATACGCGGGAACGGCACGCTGATCTTAGCGAAGCCTCGCTGAAGAGAAGCTTAAGTGCCGTACATCGACCTGCCCCGCGTATTACCGCCGATTTCTGAAAGCCGCCTGTTGGTACTCTGTAGCCTTTATCCTTACGCCACGAGGAATCGCTGGGCGAGCCTCACCCATGCCGCCGCGCCCAGCGGTAACACCTGATCGTTAAAATCGTAACCGGGGTTGTGCACCATGCAGCCGCCCAATTCGCCTTCGCCATTGCCCAGTAGCAGATAGCAGCCCGGCACCTCCTTGAGCATCCACGCGAAATCCTCGCTGCCGTTCAAGCCCTTTGGCGCCTGCACGACGACGTTTTCCACCCCTACCAGTTCCGCACAAACCTGTTGCGCCAGCAACGTTTCTTGCGCCGTGTTGACCATTGGCGGCGTGAGCTGACGATAGTCGATCAGCGCCTCGACGCCATGTGCCTGCGCCGTCAGCGTGACGATCTCGCGCACACGCTGCTCGACCAGCTCGCGTGTCTCGGGACGCGCCGCTCGGATGTTCAGGCCTAGTGTGACGGTTTCCGGAATCACGTTATGCGTGGCCCCGCCGCGAATGAAGCCGACCGAAACGACCGCGGTATCGTCGGGCGCGACGTTGCGCGCCACCACCGTCTGCAACGCCGTCACGAGCGCCGCCGCCGCAACGACCGGATCCTTCACACGATGCGGCATCGCACCGTGACCGCCTACACCCTTGAGCGTGACATCGGCTACATCCGACGAAAGGCTCACCGGCCCCTCCAGCACGCGGAACGTGCCCGCAGGCACGCCCGGCATGTTGTGCAGGCCATAAACCGCATCACAGGGGAAGCGCTCGAACAGACCATCATCGATCATCGCCTTCGCGCCGCACAGATTCTCCTCGTCAGGTTGAAAGATCAGATTGAGCGTGCCATTGAAATCGCGTTGCTGTGCGAGACGCTTCGCTGCCGCGAGCAGAATCGCGGTATGGCCGTCGTGTCCACACGCGTGCATCTTGCCTGCATTCCGGCTCGCATACGGCAGGCCGGTGTTTTCGACGATGGGCAGCGCATCCATGTCCGCGCGGATACCGAGCCGCCGCGTGCCCGCACCCACTTTCAGTTGACCCACCACGCCGCTGCGGCCGATGCCCGTATGCACCTCGTAGCCCCATTTCTCCAGCAGCATCGCGACGAGCTTCGAGGTGGCGCCCACCTCGAATCCTAATTCGGGATGCGAATGAATCTGGCGTCGAATGCCGACAAATTCTTCAGCATCGATTTCGATTTCCGGCAGCAGCGTGGGCAAAAGCTGGAACGGCGTGAGCGTGGGTTCGCGCTTCATGTGTGGGGCTCCTCCTTGAGTGTCTCGATGGAATTAGCTGATGCGGCGTTCGCGGATGCTCCAGACGGCGAGCAGCGTCACGAACCCACACGCAAGCATGTACAACGCCGGCGCGAGCGGATTGCCGGTCTTCGCGATCAGCCAGGTAACGATGAACTGCGAGCTGCCGCCGAATACCGTCACGCCGACGCTATAAATCACGGAAAGCCCGCTTGCGCGCACCGAGATCGGCAGCATTTCCATCAGCACCAGCAACATGGGCGTGGAACCGAGATTGGAAGCGGCCGTCAGGATCACGGAAAGCAGCAGCACGAGCGGCACGCTGGGAAAGCGCGTCATGAGCCAGAACGCAGGGACTACCGCCAGCAGATTGAACACGAGCGCGGCCATCACGAGCGGCTTGCGGCGCGTGAGTCGATCGGCGAGACGGCCCGACACGAGCGAGGCGATCAACATCGTGATGCCCGTGGCGCAACCCGAAAGCAGCGAGAGAGACGGCGGCATCTTGAGCACGCGAATCATGTAGGTCGGCATGAAGAACACGACCAGATACATACCGACAGTGCCAGCCGTGACCGCGAGAATGCCCTTGACCACCTTGCTGCCGTGCTCGCGCATCAGCGTGCCGAGCGGACTGGGTGCGTCGGGTTCGGCCTCGTGTGTTTCGTCGAGTTTCGAGCGGATATAGAGGCCCACGGGTGCAATCAACAGGCCGCCCAGGAACGGCAAACGCCAGCCCCAGTTTTCCAGTGCGGCGGGCGTGAGCGTCGCGTAGAGCAATGCGCCGGTGAGCGCGCCAAGCAGCGCCGAAATACCCTGGCTACCCAATTGCCAGCTCACGCGAAAGCCGCGCTGCGTGGCCGGCCCCGACTCCATCAGCATGGACGTGGAAGCGCCGATCTCGCCACCCAGCGAAAAGCCCTGTAAAAGACGGCCCGCCAGCAGCACGAGCGAACCGGCCACGCCGGCCTGCGTGTAGGTCGGCGCAAACGCGATGCAGAGCGTGCCGACCACCATCAGCGCGATGGTGAGCGTCATGGCGGCCTTGCGGCCGCGTCGGTCGGCATAGCTGCCGATCACGAGTCCGCCGAGCGGGCGCATCACGAAGCCTATGCCGAAGGTCGCCACGGCGAGCAGCAGCGAGCCATAGGGGCTATCGGAGGGAAAGAAGAGTCTGCCAATCAGGATAGCGAAGAAACTGTAGACGGTGAAGTCGTACATTTCGAGCGCATTGCCGATCGAGCACGCGGCGATCAGGCGAAACTGGCTCTGGCGCGCAGGCGTGGGAACGGCGGCGGCAGCGTCGAGCGTAACGTCATTCATGGCGGATCTCCGCGGGCAAGGTTGAACGTCGCGTTCGTGCGAGGCGAGGTGCGCGAAAGGCTTGGCGCGAAACGATATTCAGGCCAGGCGGGCTTTTGAGAGAAGTGAGAAATTTTCATGTTGATAACTGGAGGGAATCAATGTGTTTACTGGGGGGTATCTTTGGATGGGGCTTTCAATTAGAGAGCGATATGGATTTGAGTTAGACAGCGATATGGTTCTCTGGGAACAGTACTGTTCGAGGCGATTGCGACGGATGCTTGAATTTCGTGCGAAGCCGTCAACGCGACGCTCTCCATTATCCCGACGTCTTATCAGGACCACTATCACATTTGAGCGCCCCCAGGCGCTCAATACCGCTTTAGACACAAAACCCTTCTATCGCAGCGAATGCGTCGGCGAACGCGTCAACTGTCACTAACCTCACTCGCACGATGTGCACTATCAGCGAAGATTGGAAGCGGCAGCGTTTTCCGGTCCGGCACGCCGCTTGCGCAAATCGATCGGGTCTGCTGGCGAGGAGCACGAAATGACGAGGCGGAACACCGCGATGAATGTCACGCTACGCACCGGATCGAGAACGGAATCGGCACGTTGGCCCCGCGAAAGCGAAGGCTCCGGTGCGACCTCCCCAGCCGAGGCACGCCCGGGCTCACCGGGGCACGAAACCGCCGCCCCGTACGCCGACTTTACCGCGTCGCTACAAGCGCTGACATTTCCGCTCGACAGCCCTTCTCTCGCCAACGCGGCCCGGCGTCTTATCGGGGCCGAGCCGTCGCTGCCGCAACCCGGCGGCGGCTCGACGCTCGTGCGCTGGCAGCGGCTCGCCGCACTCGCCGCGCTCGACGTCTCGCTGGCGAAGATCTACGAAGCGCATGCCGACGCGCAGGCGATACTGGCCGAACTCGATGCGCCGCGCCGGCCTGCGAGCCACGACGAACCGGTCGAAATATGGGCAGTCTGGGCCGCCCGCGCGCCGCGCAACGACTTGCGCATCACCCGCCGCGACGACATGCCGAAGGTGACGCTCAAGGGCACGAAAGCATGGTGTTCGGGTGCGGCGTTCGTCACGCACGCGCTGGTGACGTGCGTCGACGACGAAGGCTGCGACTGGCTCGCCGCGTTGCCGATGGATCAACCGGGCGTGAAGGTAAGCGTCCGTGGCTGGGAGGCCGTGGGTATGCAGATCACGCGAAGCGTCGAGATCGATCTCGACGGCGCGTGCGCCACGCTGATCGGTGCGAGCGGAACGTATACCGGACGCCCCGGCTTCTGGCACGGCGGCGCGGGCGTCGCGGCATGCTGGTACGGCGCGGCCGCGGCACTTGCCATGTACCTGCGCGACACGGCGCAACGGCGCGACGATCCGCACCTGCGCGCGCATCTGGGCGCGGCCGACGCGGCGCTCTGCGCGGCCCGTGCGCTGTTGCGCGAGGCGGCCCATGCAATCGACGCCGCCCCTCGAGCCGACGCCCACGTTTTGGCGCTGCGCGTGCGCGCCGCCGTCGAGAGCGCCGTGGACACCACGTTGCGGGCCTGCGCGCGCGGCCTTGGCGCGGCCCCGTTGTGCCGCGACGCGTGGTTTGCGCGTATGGCCGCCGATCTGCCGGTATTCGTGCGCCAGAGCCATGCCGAAGCCGATCTCGCCGCCCTCGGCGCGGCGGTGGCGGCGGACGAAGTCTGGCTACTCTGATCCAGCGCGATTTCATGGCACGGCAACCCGACTCGCGCGCCGCGTATTTCGACGCCCAGTTCGCGAACGATATCGACCTCTGGCGTTACCGCACGAGCTGGTACGAGGCGCGCAAACGCGCGCTCACGCTAGCCGCGCTGCCGCGCGCGCGTTATCGCTACGGCTTTGAGCCGGGCTGCGCGACCGGCGAGCTTTCCGCCGCGCTCGCGCGGCGCTGCGAGCGTCTGCTGTGCGCGGACTTCGCGCCCCATGCGATCGACGCGGCGCGCCGCCGTCTCGAGCCTTTTCCGCACGTCCAGGTCGAAGCGCTCGTCATGCCGCACGACTGGCCCTCGCAACGCTTCGATCTCGTCGTGGTCAGCGAGATCGCTTATTACCTCGACCACGACGCCTGCCACGCGCTCGCCGACCGTGCCTGCGCTGCACTCGACGCCGACGGCACCCTGCTCTGCTGCCACTGGCGGCACGGCGGCGAGTCGTGGATGCTCGACGGCGCGACGGTCGGGCAGGCATTCGCGGCAGCCGCGCTGCGCGCGTCGCTGCACCGCGTGGTGCATATGGAAGACGCCGATTTCTCACTCGACACGTGGAGTCGCGATCCAGTCAGCGTCGCGCGCCGCGAGCGCCAGGCTTAGGCGGTGTGAGTTCGGGTCCTGGCGCCATCGGCCGTGGCGCAGTTCCGCCGCAACGCACGCAGCGCGCTCGCCGTGCTTGCCCACCCGAGTCGCCAATAGCGCTCGGGCTTGGCGATGTCGGCCGGCAAGCGCTCGCCAAATGCGCGCAACTGGCTCGCATAGGCGCGCACACTGCGCCGCTTGACGTCGAGCGCACGCGCACCGAGGCGTTCCGGCAACCATGTCTCGTCAAGCGAGTGCGCGCACAAACCCGCCGCACCGAGTTCGGCCAATCGGGCCGCCGCCGCGCCGCGCGCCGTCCGATGAATCGCCTCCCCGTAAACCACGCAGGATTTCAGGCGCCGCGCGCGAAACAGGATGCCCCACGCCTCGGCCACGCGCACGTGGTCAGGATGACGAAGGCCCAACGGCACGACCAGTTCGAGGTCGGGCAGCCGCTCCAGTTCATCGCCAAGTGCTGCGGCGAGCGTATCGGCATCGGGTAGCGGGCCGTACTGTCCATCGAGGAAGTCGAGCCTGATCGCATGCGCCCCGCAGACGTCGAGTGCCAGTTTGTCTTCGCGCAGGCGGCCCTGCATGGCCTGCGTCGAGTCGACGAACCCCGCCGCGTCGTCCCAGCCGGTGCGCTGCGGAATCTTCGGCGTGCCGGCGAAGATCGTGCATACGATCGTGCCGGGCCGCGCAGCCAGCAGCGAGGCACAACTAAACACCGCATCGTCGAGATGAGGCGAGACGACGAGATAGCGTGGCGTTCGCGGCCGGGTGAGCGCCTGCCCTTTACGGCCTTCCCTCGATTCACTCGCCATCGTTATTACTCCCGGTATCCCCCTGACTGCCTCGACGACCCGCCGCTCGCGATCCGGCTTATGACTTCTTGCCCGGCAACACGGTCGCCATGACCTGACGCGCCGTGTTCGCGATGACCCCGCCTTCGGCCGGATCGCCCTTCATGAGCGCGCGCGCGAAGTGACGCGCCTGGTCGAGCGTAATATGCGGCGGAAGCGGCGGCACCTCAGGGTCCGTCTTCACTTCCAGCACCACCGGACGCGAGGCCGCGAGCGCTTCGTCCCAGGCATCGCCTAGCCGTTGCGCGTCGTCCACATAAAGACCGGCGAGTCCGATCAGTTCTGCGAAGCGGTGATACGGCACGTCGGGAATGCGCTGCGATGCCTCGAACTTCGGATCGCCCTCCATCACGCGCTGTTCCCACGTGACCTGATTGAGGTCTTCGTTGTTGAGCACCACGCAAATCCAGCGATGATCGCTCCATTCCTTCCAGTACTTCGCAACGGTAATCAGTTCGGCCATGTTGTTCATCTGCATCGCGCCGTCGCCGACGAGCGCGATGACGGGGCGGCTCGGGTGTGCGAACTTCGCCGCGATCGCATACGGCACGGCCGCGCCCATCGAGGCGAGGCCGCCCGAGAGCGAGCACATCATGCCGCGCCGGATCTTGAGGTCGCGCGCGTACCAGTTCGCGCACGATCCCGAATCGCTCGTGATGATCGCATCGTCCGGAAGGCGCGGCGAGAGTTCCGTGAAAACGCGCTGCGGGTTCACGCGCCCGCCCGTCTGCGCACGCGCGCGTTCGTCGAGCACGCGCTGCCAGCGGCCGTTCGCGTGGACGATACGCTCACGCCAGCCATGCGCATCCTTCTGTTCGAGCAGCGGCAGCAGCGCGCGCAACGTGGCCGCGCTATCGCCGACGAGGTTGACCTCCATGGGATAGCGCAGGCTCAGCATGCCCGCGTCGATGTCGATCTGCACGCCGCGCGCGTCGCCCTCCTTCGGAAGAAACTCGGCATACGGAAAGCCGGAGCCGACCATCAATAGCGTGTCGCATGCCGACATCATTTCGTCGGTGGGCTTCGTGCCGAGCATACCGATCGAGCCCGTCACCCACGGCAGGTCGTCGGGCACGGCGGCCTTGCCGAGCAGCGCCTTCGCCACGCCCGCGCCGAGGCGCCCGGCCACGGCGATGACCTCGTCGGTCGCATTCAGGGCGCCCGCGCCCACCAGCATCGCGACGCGGCGCCCCGCGTTGAGCACGGCCGCCGCGCGCTCGAGATCCGCGCTGCGCGGCACGACCTCGGGCGCGCTGTAGCCCACGCCCGAATGCGCCGTGCCGTGCTTGCGGGCCGGCGGCTCATATTCGAGTTCCTGCAGATCGTTGGGCAGGATCAGCGCAGTGACGGTCCGGCGCGACAAGGCGATGCGTACGGCACGGTCTACCATGTGCCGCACCTGCGCCGGTACGCTCGCCTGCTGCACGAACGCACCAGCGACGTCCTTGAACATCGCGGCAAGATCGATCTCCTGCTGGTAGTGTGCGCCGAGCGCCGCGCGTGCCTGCTGCCCGGCAATGGCGAGCACCGGCATGTGATCGAGGCGCGCATCGTATAGCCCCGTCAGCAGATGTGACGCACCGGGCCCCGAAGTAGCGATGCATACGCCCAGCTCGCCGGTGAACTTCGCGTGCGCGCTCGCCATGAACGCCGCCATTTCCTCGTGGCGCGCCTGCACGAAGGCTATCTTGCCGCCGCCGCGCTGCAGGGCACCGAACATGCCATTGATGCCGTCGCCCGGATAGCCGTACATGCGGCGCACGCCCCATTGGTACAAGCGTTCGACGATGAAATCGCTAACGGTAGTCGTCATGGCCTTCCCCCGCTGTATTGAGTCACGCCCTCGCCCGCAGCAAGCGGCGCACCTGCGGGCCGCGTCGGGCTCCGGCGTCGTCCATTCCCATTGCTATCGCTGCTCGCGTCTGAGCCGGGCATGTTCGGCGCATTTTCATGCGTCGTTCTCCTTAGGATGTATCGCGTCTACTGTGGAATCCGACCGGCGTACGCGAGCCGATTTCGTCATCCCGCGCGCAGCCGGTTATTCGCAACTCCCGTTCCGCCACGTTGCCGGTACGCCTCTTTCCCGGGCATGGCTCGTCCGTTCCGCACGTGTAGGGCCGGGCGCCAATCGGAACGCGACTTCGAGTGACTACCTCCATGGCATGCGCCTTGCTCCCAGTTGGCTGTCGCCTCATCTCCAGCGAACGAGATCCCGCCATGTCGACTGCCCGCCTCACTCCGCCCACGCCCGACCAGCAACAGAACGCCACGCCCAGTTACACGAGCCTCGTGCCTCCGCAGCCGGATCGCGGCGGGCGCCGCTATCGCGGTTCGGGACGGCTCGCGCTCACAGGCGGCACGCCGCTCGTCTGAACCCGCGCGTCGCCGCCTGTTCACCGGAAGCCTGCCGCCATGAGTCCGATGCCACTCCTGCTCACATGGGGCGACCTTGCGGGCCGCGTTGCCGTCGCGCTCGTAGCGGGCCTGCTGATCGGGCTTGATCGGGGCGAATCAGGCAATGCGGCAGGCCTGCGCACGACGCTGCTCGTATGCCTCGCCGCCTGCCTCGCCATGCTTCAGGTGAACGTGCTGTTACTGCAGCAGGGAAAAGCGGCGGGCTCGTTCGTCGAGCTCGATCTCATGCGCTTGCCGCTCGGCATCCTTTCCGGCGTCGGCTTTATCGGCGCTGGCTCGATCCTGCACCGCGGCGGTCTCGTGCGGGGTGTCACGACAGCGGCGACGATGTGGTATGTGACCGTGATCGGACTCTGCGCGGGGGGCGGCCAGATGACGCTGGCCATTGCGGGAACCGTGCTCGGCCTCGTCGTGCTGGAAAGCCTCGAGTACCTGGAGCGCCGGATGCCGCGCGGACGTCGTGCGAGCGTGACGATCGGTCATGACGTCGGCGACGACGCGTATCGCCGCCTCGCCGACGCCCTGCGCCCCCACGACTGCCGCATCCTGCGGCTGGGTCTCGCGCGCCGCACGGAAACGGACACGCCCCACGATCGTCTCGATGCCCGCTTCGAGGTGCGCTGGCGGGCACACCCCGGCGACGCGCGCGTCGAGGCGGCGCTGTCGGGCCTCGTCGCCCATCTGCACGATAAGGCGTCGTGGTCGATCGAACACTGACTCCTGCCGGACGACGCGTCGCCTGCGCCAGCGGAAGTCGCCGCTTCGGGGTGTGCCCGGCTGCACGGAGCGGTCCATGCCGGTCACGCTCGCGCAGCGGCACGGCAAATGCGCTACCAAGGTCTCCAACCCACCAGGAGTCGACCATGACTACACCAGATTCCCGCCCCTCCACGGGCGGCACGCACATCATCGGCGGCGGAACCGGCGATGGGCCGGGCCCCGAGATCATGGCGGCCGCCACGCTCGATGGCAACAAGGTCATTTCTTCCGACGGCGAACACGTCGGCAAAATCTCGGACATCATGCTCGACGTCCAGAGCGGCCGCGTGGCTTATGCCGTGCTGGCGGAGGGCGGCTTTCTCGGCATCGGCAATCATCTGCACGCCATTCCGTGGGGCGCGCTGACGCTCGACACTGCCGAAAAGTGCTTCCGGGTGGACTTGAGCGCGCAGCGCATCAAGGACGACCCCGGGTTCGACAAAGACCATTGGCCGTCGATGGGCGACACGAAATGGGGTAGCGAGCTGCATCAATACTACAATCGCCAGCCCTACTGGCAACCCGCAGTCGGGGCATCCGTTAGCGATGTACCCGGATCGTTGCCGCGCGATCGCCCCTCCGAAGACGTATAACCCGCGCGCGTCACGCGCGTTGCGCGGTTGTATGCGCATCACGACACGGACCGGAGACTCACACCCGAGTGCTTCGGTTCGCATGGAAACGAAGGACACATCATGCCTTACCTGCTCGGCTGGCTTCTGGGCGTACCACTGGTCGTACTCATCATCCTGTACCTCATTTTTCATTGAACAGGAAGGGATCGCGCCCCCACAGCGATTGCGATAAACCCCGGGGCGTGACGCCCACTTCAATATTGAATAACGACCGTTGCGCCCGAGCCTGGACGGATACGGATAGGCAGTCCGAACCGTTGACTACACCAGCATAAGAATAAACATTCCGGCTACAGCAATACCCATCACGCCGGTGGCGAGCCAGCCCACGAGCCGGAGGCTGCCCGACACGATGAATTTTCCCATCACGTCCTCACGCACAGCCATCTTCATCATGAGGACCATGATCGGCACCGCCGTCACGCCGTTGATGACGGCACTCCAGAAGAGCGCCTTGATTGGGTCGATCGACGTAAACCCAAACGCAAGACCCACCACCGTGGCAAGAACGATGATGGCGTAGAACCGTTTCGCAAGCCGGGGGTCGAGTTCGAGACTGTTTTTCCACCTGAACGCCCCCGCCATCGCATAAGCAGCCGACCCCGCAAGAACGGGCAAGGCAAGCAGCCCGGTACCGACGATGCCCAGGCTGAAGAGCAGAAATGCAAATTGCCCCGCGATGGGTTTCAGCGCCGAAGCGGCCTGCGCCGACGTCTGGATATCGGTCACGTTATGCGCGTGCAGCGTCGCCGCCGTGGTGAGAATGATGAAGAACGCGATCACATTCGAGAAGGCCATGCCGATCCGGGTATCGGAGCCAATCCGCCGGAGATTCACCGCGGCTTGCCAGGGGGCCTTCTTCAATGCGTGTTGCCGCGCGTCTGCGCGCAAGTCCTCGACCTCCTCGGAAGCCTGCCAGAAGAACAGGTAGGGGCTGATGGTCGTACCGAACATCGCGACGACCGTGGTGAGATAGATACTGCTCCACGACAGATGAGGAAGCACGCTCCGGATCGCAACGGTTGCCCATGGAATCTTGACGGCGAAGACGACGCCCACATAGGCGAACAGCGCAAGGGTGAGCCATTTGAGTACCCGCACGTAGGCTTTGTAGGGGATGAAAACCTGCAGGCCGAGGGAAAGCACGGCCAGTCCCACCGTGTAAAGGCGCGCCGGGCCGCCGACGACAAGATTGACGGCCGCGCCCATCGCGGAGAGGTCAGCGGCGATATTGATCGTATTGGCCACGAGCAGCAGCAGCACCGTGCCGTACAGAAGCGACACGGGATAGTGACGCCGGAGGTTGGTCGCGAGTCCGTGGCCGCTCACGCGACCGATCCTCGCGCTGATGATCTGGATGGCCACCATCAGCGGGTAAGTGAGCAGGATCGTCCACAGGATGTCGAAGCCGAACGCCGCTCCCGCCTGCGAGTAGGTGGCAATGCCGCTCGGGTCGTCGTCGGCTGCGCCGGTGATCAGCCCGGGGCCTAATTTCTCGAGCCAGGGACTGGCCGCGCCGTCCCGTGCGGTCGAGGGCGTGAGGTTGGATTCCATGTGAGCTCCGCAGTACGGGGATTCGACGGCGCACCCGTCATTGATCCGCCCATACGCGGGAGATCATCGGGCCGGACGATGCGCCATGTATCCCCTATGACGGAGTCCGCGCTATCCATGCTTGCCCGCAATACCCATTCCCAACACGGCGGCCGGCGAGTTCGCGGCCCGTTCGTCTTCGGCGCCGGACCGGCATGGCAGAAATGCTCGGGTCAAAACGGTTAGCAGTCTTGCGTAACTGCACACCGCATCGTCCACAACGGGGAAACCCCGAAGAGCGGCGGCGCGCGCTTAGAGCGCGATGGCGGGACCGCCTTCATCGACCGTTCCCTCCTGCGCGGCCAGACGTAGCCCGGCGGCTCGCAGCGCAGCGCCAAAACCGCGCGGCGCACGGGAATCGAGTCGGGTACTGGTCACCACCCGCGTCGCAGCGCTCCAGGCGACGGAGGCCCCGGCGGCGATCAGCGCTTCGACCAGCGCAACGTCTTCGTTGGACTCCAGCGGCCTGAACCCGCCAACCGCCTGGTAGGCCTGCGCAGATACCCCCAGATTCGCGCCATGGATATGACGGTGCCCGTCCCGGTCGCGGTAAGTCGCGACGAAATCCTCGCGGACTGCCGCGCTATGGCACGACCAGTCTTCGACGCCGATGACTCCGCA
Source organism: Paraburkholderia eburnea (assembly GCF_002917095.1). GTDB lineage: Bacteria > Pseudomonadota > Gammaproteobacteria > Burkholderiales > Burkholderiaceae > Paraburkholderia > Paraburkholderia eburnea. The sequence continues at coordinate 64,344 of NZ_PQGA01000018.1, read as the reverse complement.
CACCGCGTCGGTGCGGCAACGAAGCTGCTGTGCCAGCCAGCCCACCTCGACGATGGTATCGGCGTCGCTGAAGGCCAGCCACCGGGCCCCCTGCGTCACAGCCGCCTGCGCGCCCAGCGCGCGCGCCGCGCCGACGTTACGCCTGTCGATCGACAGGACCTGCGCGCCCAGCGACGCCGCTATGGGCCCCGTCTGGTCCGTGCAACTGTCCATGACCACAAAAATCCTGACCTCTTCGTCGTCAAGTTCGGGATGGCCCGATGCCCGTACGACCGAGCGCACACAACGGCCGATAAGATGCGCCTCGTTGTGCGCGGGGATAATGACGGCAAGCATGCTACCTCCGCAGTTGTCGGCCGGATTGCAGTTCGGGCAGCAGATTGGCGAGTCCTGGGTTGGGTGTGGCAACCCGCACGGTATATTGCAGACGTTTGTTATGGATAAACATGACGCTTCTCCGGTGGCCGGCGCGATACGATCCTTCGTGATGAGGGTTGCGCACGCACAACCCTCACCCGGGATCGGGAAGGTTCATAGCCGTAGGTCAAAGCGGACGACGGCGAGGACGTAGGTCCATGCCTGGTCGTCGGGTGCCCGGCCCCTCCTCCCCACGAAATGGCTGGTGAAATTCCCTTCCCTGGTATGGATGGCCTCGACTGTTCAGCATTCGCTGTGCCCGTCGTGGCAGCCCCGGAATGCCTCGTCACACAGAAGCGATCAAGAAGCAATGTGTGTAATCCAGGCGCTGGATACCGCTACGACTTGCGCTACGTGACGATGCAAGTCATGTCATATCAGTGGCTGGAATGGGAGCATAGGACGATGAACCTATACTCAACTCACATCGCAATGCAAAGAAACGCTGACGTGAACGACCTTAGCAACCTCGACCAAGACCGCGCCAGGTTCTACGCGGATGTAGCAGACGGTATGGTCTGCCTACATGCTGGAATGCGGGTTTGACCAATCGCACCTAAACGTTGGGAACATCGGGTTGGCGCTCATGTTACGGCTCAACGGCACCCGTCGCCGATGCGGTCTTCCTGGCCGGTGGTTCCGTCAGTCGCAAGGCGCTAACCGCGAAACTACCGCACTGTTTCCGAAAAAATGGAGTGCACGTCGAGAGGCAAAGCGAGAGGCCAGTCGTCCAACGGGTACGCGCAGGCGACCGCTCCCCTCACGCGCACCCGTGTCCCGCCAGCAGGCACTCACAGGTATTCGACATTCCCATCAACGCTGATCGCCTGGCCGGTGATGTTCCGACCAGCGGGCGAAGCGAGAAACAAGGCCGTCGCGGCGATATCGTCGACGCTGACCATGCGTCGCAGCGAGATCTTCCTCAGGTACTCCTCACGCATCGTCTCGAAGGGCAGACCGAGCGCCTCGGCGCGCGCGGCGATCACGCGATTCATCCGTTCGCCCTCGACCACGCCGGGCAGAATCGCATTGACGCGAATATCGCTCGGGCCAAGCTCGACCGCCAGCGACTTGACGAGGCCCACGATCGCCCATTTCGTCGAGGCGTAGGGCGTGCGGAACGCATAGCCGAGGCGCCCCGCCACCGAAGAGAGCGCGATAATGCTGGCGCAGTCCGACGATTCCTTGAGCACCGGCACGGCGCGCCGGAGAAAATAGAACTGGCTGTCGAGATTGGTCGATATCGTGCGTTCCCACTGCTCGGGATCGAGGTCCTCGACACCGCCCGTCGGGCCGGCAATGCCCGCGTTGTTGACGAGCACGTCAAGCCCACCCAGCGCGGCCGCCGCCTCGTCCACCACGCGCTCCACCTGCTCGCGCTTCGAGACGTCGGCCACACTGGCACGCAGCGCGGGATGGCGCGATTGCGCCGCTTCGACGGCTACCGGGTCCACGTCACAGACATAGACTTGTGCCTGCGCTTCGAGAAACGCGTCGGCGATCGCCGCGCCAATGCCGGCCGCCGCGCCCGTAACGAGAACCCGCAAACCGGGTCTCGGCTTTAGAAGATCCAATGTACTCATCGATTACCTCGCTCTTGCTCGTTTCCCGAATTCATGCGGCCCGGAAAAGCCAGAATCACAGCGTCATGCCGCCCGATACTTCAAGCACCGCTCCGTTGATATAGCTCGCCTCATCGCTCGCCAGAAACGCGTAGACGTTGGCGATTTCCTCCGGCTGCGCAAGGCGGCCGAGCGGCACCTGGGCGCGCATCTTGTCGAGAACCGTATCGGGCACAGTCGACAGAATCGGCGTGTCGACGAATCCGGGCGCGACCGCATTGACGCGAACGCCCTTCGGCCCGAGTTCGCGGCTCCAGGTTTTCGTGAAGCCGATTACGCCGAACTTGGAGGCCGCATAGTTCGTCTGCCCGTAGTTGCCGTAAATGCCGACCACTGAACTCGCGTTGAGCACGACGCCCGAACCCTGCTCGACCATGATGTCGGCAACGGCCTGCGTGGTGTTGAACACGGCGCGCAGATTCACGTCGATCACATCGTCGAACTGCTTGAGCGTCATTTTCTGCAGGCGCGCGTCGCGCGTGATGCCGGCGTTGTTCACGAGTACGTCGATTCGACCGTGCCGCGCTATCACGTCCGCGATCATCGCGACGACGGCTTCACGCTTCGCCACGTCGAGCACGTAGCCGTGGGCCTGCGCGCCCGCCTCGCGGCAGGCGCCCTCCACGAGCGCCACCGCCTCGGCATTCAGGTCGCAAACCGCAACGACGGCGCCTTCGCGCGCGAACTTGAGCGCCGTCGCCGCGCCGATCCCCTGCCCCGCGCCCGTGACGATGGCGACCTTTCCCTTCAGTCTCATTCCCGTTTTTCCTTTTTCGATGTGGCTGATGAATGTGATTTCAACGATTCGTTCCGGTGGCCGGCACCGCCGCCGAAAGCGTGCCGCTTTCGCGCCGCATCGCTCTGGCGAGCAGCGGCACGAGCGCGAGCCCCGCGACCGACGCGGCGAGAATCACAGTAAAGCCCGCGTCGCTGCGGCCCGACGCCGTTTCCGCGAGGCCGAACATATAGGGTCCGGCAAATCCGCCCAGCAGGCCCAGCGTGTTGATGAAGGCGAGCCCCGCCGCAGCCTGGATGCCTTGCAGACGCTTCATCGCGATTGACCAGTACGAAGGCAGCACGCCGCCACCGAAGAACGCCGTGACCGTGAGGCAGAGGATACGGGCCGGCGGACTCGCCGCGCTCATGTAAGCGCAGGCGCCCGCGATCGCGCCGGCCGTGAGCCACGCGAGCCAGGCGCAGTCGTTCGAGAGCCGCCGGTGAATGCGCGGCAGCACGAGCACGCCGAACAGGAACCCGATCCCCACGCTCGCGGAAAGCAGACCCACGATGAACGGCGACTGCACGTTCATCTGGTGAATCATGGCGGGCGCGAAGAAATACAGGCCGACGAACGCCACCTGATTCAGGAAATAGATGAGGCCGATGAGCACCGTGCTCGGACGCTTGAGTGCGCCGATCCAGTCGGCCGAAGTCAGCTCCGGATGTCCCTGCGCATCGACGACCGCGCGCGCTTCGAGGGCAGCCGCCTGCCCGGGCGAGAGCCAGCGCGCTTCGCCGGGCCGGTCGGGCAGCTTGAAGTAGAGCAGCACGCCGACAACGATGCTGGGCAAGCCTTCGATCATGAACATCCATTGCCAGCCGTGCAGGCCCGCAAGGCCGGTGAGCTGCATCAGCGCGCCGCCAAGAGGGCTGCCGATGACGAGCGCAAGCGCCGGCGCGGTATAGATCCAGCCGACGGCAACAGGCCGGTCCCGCGGCGCGAACCACAGCGTAACCATGTACATGAGCGCCGGAAAGAGCCCGGCTTCGGCAATACCGAGCAGCACGCGCAGCACGTAGAACGACCACGGCCCCTGCACGAACATCATGAGTGTCGAGAGGATGCCCCAGCTCACGGCGATGCGCGCAATCCAGCGACGCGGTCCAAAGCGGTGCGCGGCGAGATTGCTCGGCACTTCGAGCAGCGCATAGCCAATGAAGAAGATGCCGGCGCCAAGCCCATATGCGGCCGCATTGATGCCCACGTCAATCGCGAGCTGCGCCTTCGCGAGTGCCACGTTGGTGCGGTCGAGAAAGGACATGAAATAGATCGCGCACATCAACGGAATGAGCCGTGCCATTGCCTTGCGCGTCGCCAGCCGATGCAGCGCATCGGCGCTTTCAGTGCCTGAAGCAGTCCTCATGAGTGTCTCCTGATGAGTCGGTTCTTTTTGTTGTCGTCAGCGGGAAGGGCGCGCGGCGCGCCCCTGGGCCGCCGTGCGGGCTCAAGCCAGCGCGGCGTCGAAGGACACCTTGTCGGCGCCCTTCAGACCCAGCATCGCTCTCGCTTCTGCCGGGGTTGCGATCTCGAACGAAAGCTCTTCCAGAATCCGCCGGATCTTCGCGACTTGCTGCGCGTTCGATTCGGCCTTTACGCCCTTCGAGAGATAGACGCTGTCCTCGAGCCCCACGCGCACGTTGCCGCCCATGATGGCCGCCATCGTCACGAGCGGCATCTGGTGACGACCCGCGCCGAGCACCGAAAACTGGTAGTTGTCGCGACCGAAGAGCCGGTCGGCCGTCGAGCGCATGACCGTCATGTTCTCGGGATCCGGGCCCATGCCGCCCAGAATTCCAAAGACCGACTGGATGAAGAACGGCGGCTTCACCAGCCCTTCGTCGACGAAATACGCGAGGTTGTACAGATGGCCGAGGTCGTAGCACTCGAACTCGAAGCGCGTGCCGTGCTCGCCAAGCTCAAGCATGATGTGCTTGATGTCGCGGAAGGTATTCCGGAAGATCATGTCCTCCATGCCTTCCACGTAATCCTTTTCCCAGCCGTAGCGCCACGACGAAATCTTCTGCGCGAGCGGATGGATCGAAAAGTTCATCGACCCCATGTTCAGCGAGCACATTTCGGGCTTCAGCAGACGCGGATAGGCGAGCCGCTCTTCGAGCGTCATGCGGGTGCTGCCGCCGGTTGTGATGTTGATGACGGCGTCGGTGGCCTGTGCGATTTCGGGGACGAATTCGGCGAACACCCTGGGGTCCGGCGTCGGCCGGCCGTCTTCGGGATGGCGTGCATGCAGATGAATGATCGCCGCGCCGGCGCGCGCCGCGTCGATGGCTTGCTCGCGGATCGACGCGGGCGTGAGCGGAAGGTGCTCGGACATCGACGGAACATGCGTCGCGCCCGTCACGGCACAGGAAATGATGACCTTTCGGCCCATGTCGCTCATGGTGTCTCCTTGTTCAATACGGCTTGTCTTGTGATAGCGATGGTAGTCAGGTAGGATCGCGCCGGTAAGGTCATTTTCGGACACCTCGCCGTCTCTCGAGGACAAATTGAGGCTTTGACATGGCATCGACCCGGCCCCCGCTGAACGAGCGCATTTACGCGCCGTACAAGATCGCCGCGCTGGTGGAGGTATTGTCGGAACAGGGGATCTCGCCCGAGGAGAGCCTCAAGGGCACGGGCGTCGGCATCGACGAAATCTACGACGCGTCCGTCATGACTTCGATCGGCCAGTACGCGACCGTGTGCAGAAATGCGGTTGCGCTGTCGTGCGACCCGGCTACCCCGTTCAAGGTCGGCGGCCGCCTGCATCTTGCCGCCTATGGCATGTACGGTTATGCGCTGATGTCCTGCCTGTCGCTGCGCGATTACTTCAAGCTGGGCGTGAAATACCACCGGCTCGCGACCCCCACGGTCACGATCGACTGGACCGAGTACCCGGACAGAATGGTGTGGACGTTCCCCGATGCCTTCGTTTCGAGCCCCTCGCGCGAGCTGGGCGCGTTCATCATCGAGCAGCAGTACATGCAGCACGTCACGCATTTGCAGGACGTCGCAGGACGGGGCTGTCCTCCCGTGAAGGCCTGCTTTTCGTATCCGGCTCCGCCGCACGCCGACCTCTATGGCGAATATCTCGGCTGCCCGTGCTTCTTCGACGAGGCGCAATGCGAGCTGGTCTACGACAGCGCGATTCTCGACCAGAAGCCGCAACTCGCGCACAAGCTCACGGCCACGCTGCTTCAGGAAACCTGTGACCGCCTGATCGGACAGGCGAAAACGTCGGTCGGCGTAGCCGGCGAGGTCTACCAGATCCTGATGAGCAAGCCCGGCGTGTTTCCTGGCATGGATGAGATCGCGAACGCCATGCACCTGACCACACGCACCCTGCGCCGGCGTCTTCTCGCCGAGGAAACCTCATTTGTTGCCATCCTCGATGACGTGCGCCGCTCCCTTGCGCTCGAGTATCTCAAGACCACGCCGTTGAGCACCGACGATATTGCGATGCTGCTGGGCTTCAGTGACACGGCCAACTTCCGGCGTGCACTCAAACGATGGACAGGAAAGGGCCCCGGCAAATTACGAGGGCATGCCGGGATTGGTAGTACGTAGTAGTTGGAACAGCCGCCCATGCACCGTCCATGGGCAACGCCCTTCACTCACTCCAGATCACCGGCACGCGTTCCGAGAAGCGCAGCCAGTCCGCGCGCATGCCCGGCGGGATCGACGTCCCGCATGATGGACATCTGCACCACGTACCCCAGAATGATCGACTGGAGCGCTTTAGCCACCTCGGTCGCATCGGCGTCCGGCGCGACCTCCTCCTGCGCCTGCCACCGCAATACCCGCGCGACGAGTTGCTCGCGAAAGCCCTCATAGAATCCGCGGATCAGCTCGCGCACCCTTTCATCACGCTGCGCCTCGCTCCAGCCATGCATGGCAATGGCGGCGAGGTTGTAGTTCTCGCGCTGACTAAAAGCCTCGATGTCGGCAGTCACGCGCGCTACAAGGGCGGCCGGCCCGAGGTCACGCGCGACGATCAGTTCCAGCAGCCTGGCCACTGCGCTGAGCGAAGCGGAGATCGCGCTGAAGATGATGTCGTCCTTGCCGCCAAAGTATCGATACATCGCACTGGCGGACATGTCCGCCTCCTTGATGATCTGCTCCATGGTCGTGGCCTGGACGCCTTCGCGATAGAAGCAGCGCCAGGCGGCGTCGAGAATCTGCGCGCGGCGCATTTCCCGGTGGGCATCGGAGATTTTGGGCATGGAACTAGTCTAGCAGGAAAAAGGAATAAACATTCCTTGATTTTTCGGAGGCATCTCCTAGCATAAAGGAATGTTCATTCCTTTTTATGGAGACAGTTCATGGCCAGCTCGAACGCGCTCAAGGTCCATCATCTCAACTGCGCCTGCATTCAGCGCCTGCGCATCCACGGGCGGCAACTCGCCTGCCACTGCCTGCTTATTGAAACGCCGTCCAGCGGCCTCGTTCTCGTCGATACGGGACTGGGCACCCAGGATCTGCTCGACCCGGTGAAACGCCTCGGCTTTGCCTTCACGCATCTCTATGCGAATCCCCGGCGCGATCCGACGCTTTCGGCGGTGGCGCAGATTCGCGCACTCGGCTTCGATCCGCGTGACGTGCGCCATATCGTGATGACGCATATGGATCTCGACCACGTCGGCGGACTTGCGGATTTTCCCCATGCAAGCGTCCATCTGCATGGCCGGGAACTGGAAGCCTGCACCGCACGCCGCTCCTTCAAGGACAAGCATCGCTATCTGCGTGCCATGTGGGCGCATCAGCCACGTTATGAAACGTATAGCGAAGAAGGCGACCCGTGGATGGGCTTCGAGGCCATCCGCGCGTTGCGCGGCCTGCCGCCCGAAATCCTGCTCGTTCCGCTGTTCGGGCATACGCTGGGGCATTGCGGCGTGGCCGTGCAGGATGCGCGAGGATGGATGCTGCACGCGGGCGATGCGTACTTCGATCCGCGCGAGATTCATGGCGCCCAGCGGCAATGCGCGTGGCTGGTGGGCCTGTTTCAGGCCGCCGTCCAGACCGTGAGGCGTGAGCGTCTGCGCAACCAGGCACGGCTTCGCGCCCTCACGTCCACCCATCCCGAGATTCGCGTGTTCAGCGCGCACAATCCCTGGGAATACGCGGTTGCGCTCGGCGAACCTGTGACCGTTCACGGGGAACGGCTCGACCATAGTGAACCCGTGCGCGCATCCGCGACGGGCCGCACGCAGGTCACGCAGTCATGAGCGCCATTCATGTCAGCTTCGTGATGGCGTGCGCGGCACTCATCACGGCTATCCTGGCGCCGCTCGTCACCCTTCGCGCCTCGCAGCGCCAGTTCAATGCCAGCGTACTGTCGACCAATCGGGAAAAGTGGATGGCCTCGCTGCGCGAGGCGCTGGCCGAACTGGCCTCTCTCGTCGCCACGCTCACCCAGCACAAACAACGGCTGCACGGCGACTGGCCCGGAGATCACGCGGCACAGGCCAGCGACCCGGGACTCGCGGCGAAGTACGAGCGACTCGTGTGGCTGTTCTGGAATATCAGATTGCTGACAAATCCGGACGAGCCGGCGCACCGGACGCTGTGCAGCCACATTGACAACGTGGTGTTCCGTCTGCGGGACGGGGATGCTTCGGTTGCCGTCACACAACGCGATATCGACGCCATCGTGCGCGCCGCACATCCTGTCCTGCGATTGGCGTGGCGGCGCGTCAAGCAGGGGAACTAGATGCGGGTAAGTTCACCGGCCCGCACGCTGCGCCTGAATGGCAGATGTTCGGCGGGGGCGTGCGGTGCCCTGCTCCGCCGGTTCATCGCGCGGCACGACTTTCCTGCCGCGTCGTTCGCCCGGCGTCAGCGAGCCCGAGCGCGGATCTACGAAGACGGCAAGCCCGTTGCGGGCCACTTCAAGGCGACCTGGCTCGCCTCGCATTATCGAAGGACGCGCCGTTCGGAGGCAATGACCCATCAGGAATAGCGCATATATGCGCGCACAGTGAGAGGTGCAAAGATCGCCACGATAATCAAGGAACCGAGTAGGGTCAGCCAGAAGTCCAGTCCGATCACGCCATTGCCCGCCAGATCTCGTACCGCCGAGACAAGGTGCGAGACAGGATTGAAATGCACGAACACCTGCAACCAACCGGGCAAAGTCTTTGCCGGAACGAAGGCGTTGGACAGAAAAGTTAGCGGGAACAGCACGAGCGTCGCCATGCCGTTCACGTTGGAAGCGCTGTGAGCCATCACGCCAAGAAGCGCAAAAATCCAGCTGATACACCAGGCGGCAAACATCACCAGCAAACCACCGACCACGATGCCGCCAGGATGGGGCCGATAGCCCATGATGTAGCCCATGATCAAGGTGAGCACAGCGGCAATGGCAAAGCGGACGGTGTCTGCGAGCAAGGCTCCGGCCAACGGCGCGATTCGGGCGATGGGCAGTGTGCGAAAGCGGTTAAACACGCCTTTGTCCATGTCTTCGCGCAACTGCACGCCCGTGCTCGACGACGTGGTGAGAACAGTCTGAACGAGGATGCCCGGAATGATGATGGGCAGATAGCCCAGCACATTACCGGAGATCGCGCCTCCGAAGAGATAGATGAACATCAGTGTGAAGACGATGGGCTGAAGCGTTACGTCGAAAACTGTTCTGGCGTGCGGCGCATTTTGAGCAGGCTCCGATAAGCCATGACCGTCGAATCGTGGATCGACTGACGCAGGCTGCGGCGGTTCCTTAGCATGTGTCGAGCAGCAGGAGGCATCACAGGTTTGAATGTTTCCGTACCGGTCATAACGGGTCTCCTTTTACCTTCACGTCTTGACCCGTCAGGGTCAGAAACACTTCGTCCAGCGTCGGCTTCTGAATGCTTTGACCAGACCTGCACTTCGATGGCGAGCTCTTGTGTTTTATCGGAAGCATTTATCAAGGATTTATCTCGGCTCTAACTTGTTGAGAAGGTGAGATCAACGATCCCCCTGTTCCATCGAGTCCGGGTCTGTCGTCGGCCAATGATGTAGACGAGCGCGACGAGCGCCGCCATGGATCCTGAAGCTGAAACTGCCTGCGTGACGATACCGACGGCGCTTGCCCTGTGATAGGTGAGTTCCGTGCGCACCAGCCAGTCCTGGGCGGTGCGCTGCATCCACGTTCCGACATTGGAGACAAGCGAGCCGATGACCCAGACACGATAGTTGAAGACCTTCAGCGAACGGAATGTGCCCTTGGCCAAGGCGTCACAAGCCCGTGGGCGAATTGCCGCCATGAAACTGTCCGAACAGACGCGCGGAGATCACACCCATCAGCAGAACACCGGCACCCACGGCGATGGCGTTATCCACCGCGAGCAAATCGAAAGTTCCCACACGAGCGATGAGCAGCCAGGCGAATACGAAGTTCGCAAACCCCCAGAGTACGTTCACGGTCGAGGATGAAAGACCCACGCCAGAAGGTGTGGCGAATGGACTCTGAAAAGCCCGCCCCATCATGCCGCTGACGAAATGCGGAATGGCGTTCGCGAGAAGAGCGCCACCGAAAAAGTAGGACACGTTGTATAGCCAATTCATGGTTAAGCGCTCCGTTTCATGAGGTCATGATTTCTTGTGTAGCGCCGGTCTCGCCGATCCCTGGAAAAACGCGCGTGATGCTGTAGGTATGAGCATCGGACTGCAGGTCGGTCATGGCGTCCGTCGCGAGCGTGACGTTGAAGCCGAGTTCATAGGCCTGGCGCGCGGTGACCTCGACGCCATTGCTGGTGGCGACGCCGACGATCACGACCTGCGTGACTCCCAACGACCTCAGATGGGATTCAAGACCGGTGTTCGTGAAGGCCCCCGGCGTGTGCTTCGTCACGAGATGGTCCTGCGGTTGCGGATTTAGCTCGGGGATGAGATCGGTCCAGCCTGCCGGCAATTCCCGATGGACTCGTGGCTGCTCCGTCCGGCCCGGCGCACCTCCGGCGACATTGACCAGCACGACCGGCAAACCACGCTGACGAAAGGCTTCTGCCAACGCCCCGGCGTGCTTTACCACGTCGTCCATGGGATGCACCGCCGGAAGTGAAAGGATACCTTTCTGAAGATCGATGACAACGAGCGCGGACGTCGGATCGAGGGTGGTCACGGTCACGGTGTTTTCCTTTTGATGATCGGGACGAGGGCGAAGCGGCCCGTTGCCTCTCGTGGGGACAGCGACTTCATGTCCGCAACTCGATCTATTGCAACTGCGCTAGCAGGGATTGAGCACCGTTGCGGACACCGGCTTTGGCAGCACCCAGCGCACCGAAACTGGCGGCGATGTTTTCGGCGCCGGGATACTGCCACGCGGTATAGGCTCGCAACAGGCGACTGCTGGTGCTGTCATAGATATCGACGGCGTAGCTCACCGAACCAGTCAGGATTGCGGGTCGGCCTTGCAGGTTATTGACGGTGTTAATCACAAGGCCCGCAGGGGAAATCTTCGTGAGCGCTGCCAGAACCGGAGTGCTAGTTGCGATGCCGGTCAGCGTCAGGTGGATGCGCAAGGTATCGGGGGCCGCGACCTGCACGATGGTGTAGTGGCCTTTCAGAACATCGGTGAACTGGCCCTGCATGTAGGCGGCGATGGCGTCCCGGTCTGCTTCGGTGGTGCTTTTAAATTGTGCGTCGGTGCCGTGATAGATCGCTACCGGATCGACCATCACGTTCGTATAGCGCCGCCATTCGACTCCCGGTACGGCATAGACATACGGAACCCGCCCATCCTTGTCCTGTGGATTGGTCTGCAACTGCGTAGAAGACGGTAATGATTCGTGGGGTACCGGTGCGGTACTGGCGCACCCGGCTAGCAGGATGCAACCAATGACAAGCAGTTTTTTACGCATGGGTACCCTACCAACATTAATAGATAGAACGATCAATCTAATAATATGGTCCCTATGGCACCCCGTCAAGATATGTTAGGATGATCGCTCTAACCAAGAGGCGATGTAGTGCGAAAAGTTGACCCAGACAAGCACGAGGAACGACGGCAGCAGATCCTGCAGGCTGCTGCGCTGTGCTTCGCCCGCGACGGCTTCCGCGGGGCCAGTATCTCGGAGATCTGCGCCGAAGCAGGGATGAGCGCTGGCCATCTGTATCACTACTTTCCCAACAAAGAGGCCATCGTCAGTGCAATGACTGAAGGTGGCCTGGCGAGAGCGGCCGAGCATTTCGAGCGGATAATGCAAAGCCCCGATCCCATCCGCGCCTTCATTGCGGAAAGCACAAAGACGAAACGCGGTTTGATCAAGGAATCGCTGGTGTTCGACGTGCTGGCCGAGGCCGGCCGCAACACCGAACTCGCCGACATCCTGCGCCGGCATACACTCGCCTTGCGCGCGTTGCTGGCAGATTTCCTGCGCAAAGCACAGGAACAAGGGCGAATCGATGCGGAACTCGATGCCGAAATGACGGCCGCTATCCTGATGGCGATCATCGATGGGGCGCGGAGCATGCTGATCCGTGATCCCAAGCTGGGCAAGGGCGACAGCGCTGACTATCTCGAGCTTTTGGTCAGCCGATTCCTTGCGCCGCAGGATAGTGGCCAGTCGGTCTAAGGATATTCGGGGGCGCGATTCAGGTCGTGACTGGAGTTCCTGGGATTTCGTTACTTTCGGCGAGGATGATCGTTTGCTTGCCGAAAAGCACACGTAGCACCTGTACGCATCGAGCGCGCCGTTGCTCAGCCCGCACACCACGGCGCAACACTACGCTCAGACCCGACATATCCATGCTTTTCCCCGGCGATGGCGCTGCGGATTATCTTCCGCTCAACTCTTTATCTCCTCAAAGTCTGCTGGAGCACGTTTCAAGCGCTGTATCGGCTGATACGGTAAATTCCACCATATTATTCTCGATATACGCACCCTATTTTCAAAATAATTTCTTTTTAAACGCCGCCTTAGACAGACTTCAAGCAATGGGAAAGAATCTAATACTGACGTTGGCGTTACAGACTTTGATTGGCTTGCTCGGCGTGCCGGGCGCACACGCTGCGTTGTCTGACTCGCAGTCGGCCTATGAGGATTGTTTGCTCAGTAATTTGCGCGACAGTCGCAATGAGGCCACGTCCCAGCTTATTAAGCGCTCATGCTACGCGCTCTATCAAAACGGCGAGATGCTCCTGCCGCGTGAGAGAAATTACAACCTGTGTATCTTGCAGTATCTGCCCGGTGCGCGAGAGCCGTCTGCGATCGCACAGATCGTTTCGGTTTGCTCGCGTCGTGGGCAGATGTGAGATTGACCGCATGGGTCATCCCGGTATTACGCAATTACCTGGTGCCGCTCGCACCCTGCGCTGCGGCGGCCTTGTCTTTCTTTTTCGCTTCATGGTGGCCAATGGCGCAGCCGCCAGCCGCGCCAACCACTGCATGATGGCCAGCGACGTGCCCCACGACGCCACCGGCGGCGGCGCCCTTCAGGCATCCCTCCGCCCAAACGGGTCCGGCAACGCCGACCAGACAACCGGCAATCGCAAAAGCGGTAAATATCGAACGCATCCCGGCCTCCATAAATAAGATTCATGCTTCCGTTCGAGGAGAGCCGGAATCGCAAAGTGCATACCCGGAAACCTTCCTTGCATCGCCGGTCAGAGGTTTGCCGCGCAGTTTTTCGGCGGGCCGATAGACAATCCGCCATCGCCACCCACCTCGCGCGCCCGCTCACCGATCTGCTGAAGAGCCTGGCGAACGACGCGGGACTCGACCCGGCGGCCACGCTCATGTCCATGTCCAACCGCCAGCACGCAGTGGACTTCTTCGATGGCCTTACGGCCAACAACCCAGGCCGGTCCCGGTAGCGGCCGCCCGCCAGCCGTTTCGCCGATGAAATTGGCAAACGGCCACTATCTTCATTTTTCAGTAGAATGCTGCAATCGCAAAGGTCGTATTGTTTCGAAACCAGACGCCCGGTTCACGATGCCAATGGCATAGGCGCAGTCGCAAGGCGATACGAGCAAGGAAAGCACCTGGCTAACCACCAAGGCTTGTCCGGCCGATGCAGTTCGAACTGAATTACCGATGGCGACGCTTTATCGCGCGGGGCCTGGGAAACGATCGGCGTTGAACGGGTCGGTCCGGGTAGTGCATAAAACGTCGCGCAAAACTCCTGGCTTTCTCGTCAGTACTTACCTGGCCGCAATACTGTGTATTCCAGAACGCAAATCGATCCGGTAGTGAGCTTCCGCAACTCCCAGGGCGAGCAGGTGCGGGGCACGATCATCAATCTCCAGCGCAAGTCCCTGGTGATGGAGGTCTATAACCCCTATTCGATTGTCCAGGTCAGCGAGGTGTTGAGCGAGCTGTCGGTCAAGATGGGCGTCGAACACGCCTATTCGGGCAAGGCGGTCGTGATCAGCATGGTCAACACCGGCTTGACCGCTATTGTCTCGGTGACGTTGATCGACGAGTGGCGCGAGCTGAGCGGCGACGCGCTGGAGGCGAGCACGGTCGGGGAAGAAGCCCGCCGCTTCGTGCAGGACTGGGCCGAGCGTTTTCAGATCCGCCGCGACTATCAGATCGCCGTCAACCAGATTCGCGCTTTTCTGACCGACATGTCGCGCTGGGTCGAACAGGCCGACCTGGCCAACACGCTGCCGAAAGACGGCAAAAGCCTGCGCGAGGACTTCTTCCTCGAACTGGCAACGCCGTTGATGCAAAGGACCAAGATCTTCTTCGACGAATTCGAAGGCGAAGCGCGCCGGGTCGATGAAGAACTGGCTCCGGCCCATCGCGCGTTTGCCCAGGCTGCGCTTCATCCGCTGCTGCTGCGCTCGCCGTTCGTGTTCCGCACTTTCACGAAGCCGCTGGGCTACGCCGGCGACTATCAGATGGTCAACCAGATGCTCGACGATCCCCGCCAGGGCCCGAGCACGTATTTCCAGATCGTCAACGCGTCCTTCCTGCAAACGGCCGTGGCGCGCGCGCACCGCAATCGCATCGATCTGCTGGTGGATTACCTGACGCGCGTCGCCAACGATGCACGCGCCGCGGGGCGACCCGCCCGGGTGCTGAACGTGGGCTGCGGCCCCGCTCAGGAGATCCAGCGTTTCATGCACGAATACGACGAGCCGCAATGGCTGTCGTTCGAATTGCTCGACTTCAGCCAGGAGACACTGGACTGGACACGCGAGCGCCTGGGGTCCATCGCTCAGCAAACGTCCAAGCGCATGGCCATCAGCTACACGCACGATTCGGTGCACCATCTGCTCAAGCGCCGGATGGACGCGGACGCACCGGACGCCCGCGAGTTCGACGCGGTCTATTGCGCCGGTCTGTTCGACTACCTGTCGGACAAGGTCTGCGCGCGCCTGTGCCAGTATTTCGCGAGCCGCACCCGACGGGGCGGCCGCCTGCTGGTCACCAACGTCCACGCCGACAACCCCGAACGCTTCAGCATGGAGCACGTGCTGGAGTGGTACCTGATTTATCGCAACGAGGCGCAGATGGCCGCGATCATGCCGGAGAACACTGGTGAGCCGCGTCTGTACACAGACCCGACCGGGGTGAATGTGTTCGCCGAGGTAACAATCGGCCAGCAACAAGCAGGTTGAAATGACGACATCCCTGGTGGGGCTGCAGTCGACCTATCGCGAAGAGCTGCGCGACTACCGGCTGCTATGCAGCAAGGCGGGCGGCCTGACCGTGATCGTGCTGGTGCTGATGGGCGCGGCCATGGACTACGTCGTGTATCCGGCCGAGCAAAAAGGCTTTGCCATCCTGCGGGTGCTGACCAGCGCCGCCATCGGCCTGGCGTTGCTCTCGCTTTACACCGAAGCGGGCAAGCGCCACGTACAGGTCATCACCTTTTCCTGGCTGCTGCTGCCGCAGGCCATGATCTCGTGGATGATTTACGCCACTCAGGGCGAGCAGTCGCTGTTCTACGCCGGGCTGACGCTGACGATCTTTGCGGTGGGGATTCTGTTCGCCTCCGGCTACTGGCAGACGCTTGCATTCGGCGTCGCCACGGTCGTGTTCTACTACATCGCCTGCACGGCGCATCCGGGCGGCATCCAGGACCCGAGCAAGTTTCAGTTCCAGCTCATCCTGATCTTCTTCTGCGCGCTGGCCAGTTCCGTTTACACCTTCTTCAACGAGAAGGGCCGTTTCCAGCTGTTCCGGCTCAAGGACGAGGTCGCGCATAAAAACGCCCAGCTCGCCCGCTCGAATGAGAACCTCGCGCAAATCAAGGGCCAACTGCTGCAGCAGGAAAAAATGGCGGCAATCGGCACGTTGTCGGCGGGGCTGCTTCACGAGGTCAACAACCCGGTGAACTTCTGCCTGATGGCGATCGAAATCGCCATGGAGGAACCACAGGTCAAGGACAGCCCTTCGCTGCAGGAGTGCCTGACGGACGCCAAACAGGGCATGCAGCGCATCCAGCATATCGTGTCGGACCTGAAGACCTTTGCCTACCGCAAGCCCGGCACAACGCAAGAGGACGTGCCGTTCCTGTTCGAGAAGGCGCTCGACTCGTCGATCCGGCTGGACGCCCACGAGCTGCGCGGCGTGAGCGTCACGCGCGAGCTGCCCAGCGACACCCTCGTGCAGGGCGACGAAGCCGCCATCGTCGGCGTGCTCATCAATCTGTTCTCGAATGCCGCGCTGGCGATGCACAAGGCCGGCACCGTCTCGCCGCGGGTCCATGTCAAGGCGCACTGGCAGGACGGCCGGCTGCACGTGAATGTGCGCGACAACGGCCCGGGGATCGCCCCGGAGAATCTGGCGCGGGTGTTCGAACCGTTCTTCACTACGCGCGAAGTCGGCCAGGGTCTCGGCCTTGGTCTGTCCATCAGCTATGCGGTGGTTGAGCAACACGGCGGCACGCTGTTCGCGGAAAGCCAGTTGGGCGAGTGGACCGCGTTTAACTTCGATCTGCCGCGTGCCGAGTGAGGTCGAGATGAGCGAGAACCAGCAAGCGCCGTACACCGTCGTCTATGTCGATGACGAGGAGTTGGCCCGCAAGTACTTTGCGCGCTCGGCCGGCAGCGACTATGAGGTGCTGCTCGCCGCCAGCGCGGACGAGGCCGCGTCGATCCTGCGCAGCGAAGGCGCACGGGTGGCGGTCCTGCTGACCGACTTCCGCATGCCGGGCCGCCATGGCGGCGACCTGCTGCGGCAGGTCGCGCAGGCGTATCCGCATATCGTGCGAATCCTGGTGACCGCCTACGCCGATAAGGACGCGCTGCAGGAAGCGGGTAATTCTGGCGAGATATTCCGGATTCTGGAGAAGCCGCTAGGCGTGAGCAAGGTTCGCGAAGTGCTGGCAGCAGCGGTAGCGGCGTCGGGATTGCGCCCAGGCTGATGCAGCGCTGGCTGACACTGGCTGACCGCCCCAGTTCCGTCGCCGGCACGACCGTGGCGCAGAAATTCCCAAAAATTCAAGGATCGAAAGTACAGGAGTTACCAATGAGCAATGTAATTGCCAACCAGACACCGCCCCCGGCGATTTTGTTCGTTGATGACGAAGCCACGGCGGTCAAATACTTCGAGCGCGCCATCGGCTCGATCGCGCCGGTCGTGACGGGCGCCTCCGTGGAGGATGGCAAGGCGCTGCTGGACGCCCACGCCGGCAGTCTGGCCGTGCTGGTGTCCGACCAGCGCATGCCGGGCGAGTATGGCAACGAGCTTCTGCGCTATGCGCGCGAGCGCTATCCGCATATCGTGCGCATCCTGACGACGGCCTACTCGGAGCTGGACCAGACCGTCGAGGCCGTCAATCAAGGCCAGATTCATCGCTACATCAAGAAGCCGTGGGACATCGCCGCACTGCGCATGGAGATGAAGCAGGCGCTGGAGCTGTCGGGACTGCGCAAGGAACGCGACCAGCTCGTGCGCGAAAAGCTCGGCGTGCTGCAGACGCAGACCGTGGCCACCCGCATCGGCATCGTGCATACGCTGTGCGCAAGCCTGATCGGTCCGGGCCGCTTCCAGCCGGTGGAAACGTGGCTGGCCGGCGCCCAACTGGCCGGCACGCGCAATGTGGAGCCGGACTGGCATCGCATGGACTACGCCGACCTGGTGCGCGCCGAAAGCGAATGCAGCGGCAGCTTCGGCCACGCGGTCAGCACGCGCCTCGCGCAGTTGCGCACGCAGAATGCGGGACGCGGCGCGGCGGATGCCGTGCAGGTGTTCACCGACGTGCTCGGCGCCACCGTTCGCGGCGGTGGCGATGCGCTGATCTGGACCACGCCCGCCACGCTGAGCGAATTCCTCACCCGGCCGGTCGGTCAGGCCGTATCGGCCGAACACGCGGCGTGGCTGGCCGGCCTGCTGTGGCTGGAAGAAGCGGGTGGCGCCCTGCAATTTGTACGCGAAGGCGACGCCATCGTCTGCCGTGCCGGCGCACGCGCTGCGAGTTTCGCGGCCGACCGCCTGGCGCTCTGGATCGAGCGGTTTTCGGAGCCGGCACTCGACTGAGGCACGCTGGAGCGGTAGCCTGGCCGATCGCACTTTTAAAAACGCCCTTCCGGTTCGCCGGACGGGCGTTTCGTTTTGTGCTCCCGGAAAAAGCCGCCCCGCTTGCGTTCCAGACGCTTGCTGGTTCAGTTCCGCCCTCGCCCGCCGTTAACCAGTAGGGGGCGCACAGCCGCTGTACGCGTTCCCGTCAAGACCACCCATCCCCAGTATTCGACAATGTCGCCCCATAAGGGCGTCTGGAGCTCACGTCGTGTTTGCCCGACTCTCTATTTCCGCTCGCCTGCGCATCGCGGTCGGCGTGCTGGCCGTGCTGATCGTCGCGTCCGGCCTTGCCGGTCTGATCGGCATGTCGCATTCGAATGCGGCGCTCGGCTATGCCTATTCGAACCAGCTTGCCGCCGCAATCGACATCGGCAAATCGAATCTCAATCTGACGATCGCGCGCACCACGCTCGACCGCATCCTGCTGCATCCCGATTCGCCCGACGCCCCGCAACTGCTCGACAAGGCGCAGACCTATCTCGACACCTCGCGCAAGGCATGGGAAAGCTATCGCGCGCTGCCTCACGACGCCGACGAGCAGGCGCTTGCCGAGCAGGTTCAGACCGCGCTGGGCGCGATGCTAGAACAAGGCATTCAACCGCTCATGGCCGCCGTGAAGCAAGGCGACCGCGCGGCGCAGGACGACATTGCGATGAAACGCGTTCCGCCGTTGTCGGTCGCGCTCACGAAGGCGTCGACGGCGCTCGAACAATGGCAAAGAGCGCACGGCCAGCAGACCTTCGACGGCGCGACGGACTTCTACGCCGCTTTGCGCGCAGGCAGCATCGCGCTGATCGCCCTGGGTCTTGGCGTGGCGGCGGTCTGTGCGATCGGCCTGCATCGCGCGATCGCGGCGCCGCTGGCGAACTTGCTCGGCGCGTTGCAGCGCATCGCCGCCGGCGATCTGACCGCGCGCCTCGACGTGCGCTCGCAGGACGAAATGGGCCGCCTCGCCGCCGGTTTGCAGACCATGCAGGATGAGCTCGCGCGCACGGTGCGCAAGGTCTCGCATAGCTCGGAGTCGATCGCGTCCGCGACGCGCCAGATCGCCGCCGGTAACGACGATCTCTCGCAGCGCACCGAGGAACAGGCCGCGTCGATCCAGCAGACCGCCGCCAGCATGGAGCAACTGACCGCCACGGTTAAGCAGAACACCGAACACGCGCGCACGGCGCAATCGCTCGCGGGGAGCGCTCAGGAAGTGGTCGAGCGCGGCGCGGTGGTGGTCGGCGACGCGGTGCAGACGATGGACCGCATCGACCGCAGCTCGCAGAAGATCGCCGAAATCACCGGCATCATCGAAGGCATCGCGTTTCAGACCAATATCCTCGCGCTCAACGCGGCGGTCGAAGCCGCTCGCGCGGGCGAAGAAGGCCGTGGTTTCGCCGTGGTCGCGGGCGAAGTGCGCTCGCTCGCGCAGCGCTCGGCGGCGGCGGCAAAGGACATCAAGACCTTGATCGGCGAATCGGTCGGGCATGTTGCGTCTGGTGCGCAATACGTGCGCTCGGCGGGCACGACGATGACCGAGATCGGCGAATCGATTGGCCGCGTGACGACCATCATGACCGAGATCGCGCACGCGTCCGAAGAGCAGCGCGACGGCATCGAACAGGTCAATCTCGCGGTTTCGCAGATGGATCAGGTTTCGCAGCAGAACGCCGCGCTCGTGGAAGAAGCGGCGGCAGCGGCGATGTCGTTGACCGAACAGACCGACGCGCTGCGCGAGGCCGTCAGCGTGTTCAAGGTTGCTTGAGTCCGAATCGATAACGGCAGGCGTCCGGAGGATAGGCGCGAGACACCAGGACGCGCCCCACCCTTACCCCTTGCGCAAGGTCTGCGAAGGCAATTCCCCAAACAACCCGCGATATTCGCGCGCAAAATAACTCGGGTGTGTGAATCCCCATTGCGCGGCCGCGTCGCCCACCATCAACTCGTCCTGTTGCGTCGAACGCAACAGGCGGCGCACGCCATTCAAACGCACGGACCGCAGATATTCAATCGGCGACACATTGGCAACCCGCTGAAAACTCGTCTGCAACGTGCGGCGGCTGCAACGCAGCGCGACGCACAGATCGAGCACCGTCTGCGGTTCATCTGCACGCTGTTGAAGAATGCGCTCGCTACGAGATACGATTTCGGCGTAAGTCGCGTGCGTCAGATCGCGCTTTTTTGCGTGCTCCGGATTGAAAAGCTCCAGCAGCATACTGAGAACTTCGTCCCTGAAACGCTTGCTCGCGACCGGATTATCGAATGCCGCCGGCTGCTGCCTGAAAGCATCGAGAAATCGCGACAACTCCGTGCCCACGCGCTCGCCCTCGTCCACGTCGACGGGCAGCAGATTGCGATCGAGCAACGCAGCAGCGCGATCGCCCAGCACGCAAGAAGCTAGCGAACGCATTTCATCGGCGGGAATACTTGCGCCGAGGTAGTACATCGTTTCGGGCGTATAAAAACGAAATTCCTCGCCAGGACCAAGCAACCATAACGCGTAACCCTCCAGCCGGCATCCCTGAAACGTACCCGACACCGGCCGCTGGAGCGGCAAAGCGATCGACGCAAAACCGCGTGGCGCAATGCCCGATTGCGCCACGCTTCGATTGGTCGATTCGCGAAAGAACAGGAAATCAGATGCCTGCGCCTGCATGACGACGCTTTCGAAGCGTCCCGGCGTGAGCTGGCTATAAACCTGCTCCCAGCCGTTGACCGCCAGCGAATGATCGTGCACATCGGACAATGCGCGAACCCTGAATTCCATTCCCATTCTCCCGCGCGCTATGCCTCAATTCGCCGATGCCATTCAGACAAACGCAAGGTAATGCTTGACGAAACCATCGGACAACACTTCCCACACCGTCGAGGTGCCCTTCGTCACGAACCACGAATCTCCGGCCTTGAACGTGCGCGTTTCGCCCGTCGATTCGTCGGTCAGACGCACTTCACCCTGCACCACGGTCGCCTGTTCGGAAAACGGATAGACGAGGCGGAATTTACCCTGATTGGTGCCGAAATAAGCGGCCGATACGGCATCGGTCGGCGCGCCGTGCGTCATCTTGCCGAACGCGCCGATGTCACCGCCTTCGAGAATCTGCGCGCCGAGGTCGCTCAGTTTGCCCCATGCGTCGAGTTCGGAAAGCTGGATGCCTTGATGGATTGCGGTAAGACTCACGATTGAATACTCCGTGTCAATGAATTGAATGGGCGTCGATCAACGACGACCGTGCCAGTAGCCCGAGGTCTGGTGCATCACCTTGCCGAGCGTGACGAGCAGCGCGCGATATTGATCCTTGCCGCGAATGCTGGCGCGCGGAATCGAACTCACGAGCCGATAGCGATCCGAGCCGCCAAGAATGCCTTCAGAGAGAATCTTGCAGATGATCTGGCTGGGCGTGACGCCGAAACCCGAATAGCCCTGCACGAAATACGCATTCGGCCGGTCCGGCAGCGTGCCGATCTGCGGGAACAGATTGAGCGTCGAAGCCATCGGACCACCCCACGCGAGATCGATTTTGACGTCCTGCAAATACGGGAAAACTTCGAGCATCAACTTGCGGTTCCACGCCTTTAGATCGCTCGGGATATGCTCGACGAGCGACGTCGACGAGCCGAACAGCAAGCGGTTCTCGTTCGTCACGCGGTAATAGTTGATGACAGGGCGGATATCGCTGTACGCGCCGTGAATCGGGCTGATGCGTTTGATCAGTTCGTCGCTCAGCGGCTCGGTCATCGAGTTGTACGCGTAGACGTTGATGGTGCTTTTGTGCAGTTCCGGCTCGATGCCGTTGTTGAAGCCATCACACGCCCACACGATCTTCTTCGCACGCACGCTGCCTTTTGCCGTACGCACATGCACCGTGTCGCCGTAACTGATCTGCAGCGCCGGGCTGTATTCGAAGATGCGCACGCCGTAGATTTCGGAGACGGCCTTCGCTTCGCCAAGCAGCAGATTCAATGAATGCACGTGGCCGCCGCCCATATGCAGCAGGCCCGCGTGATACACATCCGAGCCGATGATCTGCTTGACGTCAGCACCTTCGACATAGCGGATCTCGTGTGGACTGCCAAGCGATTTGAAATCCTTTTCCCAACTGCGCAGCGTTTTGGCCTGGCGCGCGTTGTAGGCCAGATAGCCATAGCCGCTGCAGAAATCGGCGTCGATGTTGTAACGCTCGATGCGCTCGCGCATGATCTGCGGGCCGAGATCGCTCAGCGCGAAAATCGTGCGCAGGCCGTCTTCGCCCACATCCGCCTTGATCGCATCGAGATCGTGCCCGATGCCCGCCATCACTTGACCACCGTTACGCCCGGTGCCGCCGAAGCCGAGGTAACGCGCCTCCAGTACCACCGTATCGGTGACGCCGTTCTCGGCAAGTTCCAGCGCGGTGTGAATGCCGGAGAATCCCCCGCCGATAATCACCACCTCGGCCTGAATATCGTTTTCCAGCGACGGAAAGCTCAATTCGTATTTCTTCGTCGCCGTGTAGTACGTCGCAGTTTCGTCTGTGTGCATCGTAAATCCTGCTGGCGCATTGCACCGTCAAAGCGTATGTCGTTAATCAAGCGGAGCCGCAACGCGTACTCCCGTGCAGCCCTTGGCGGCCTTCAGGCCACCGCGAGGTAATGTTTGACGAAGCGCCCGGTATGAATCTCCCACGTCACCGGCGTGCCCTTCTGCACGAACCAGCTATCGCCCGCGCGATAACGCACGGCTTCGCCGGTCAGGCCGTTGCGCAGCGTGACTTCGCCTGTAACGACCGTCGCCTGTTCCGTGAACGGATAGACCATGTCGAAGCGGCCCCGCGTGCAGCCGAACCAGCCGGCACTCACCGGCGATGTCGGTGAACCGTGCGTGAGCCGGCCGAACACCTTCACCTCGCCTTCCAGAATCGTCGCGCCAAGGTCGGCGACCGTGCCCAGCTCTTCCATTTCCGGCACGTTTTCGTCAGGTTTAATGCTGTACATCGACTCTCTCTCCGATCAGGTTTGAACGACTTTAAGTGCCCAAAAACCGCGAGCGTCAGCACAGATTGGCAAGGTGTCGTGACGCCAGGGAAAATCACGACTCGCGCACCCCGCCTAGCCGGAGACGGGGCCGGCAAGCACCTGACGCGCCACTTTCACGCGTTCGGAAATGCGTTTCGCGAGTTTGTCGGTGTCGTCGGCGAGCCGCTTCATCTCCGAGGCAACCACGGTGAAGCCACGCCCGGCATCGCCCGCACGCGCCGCTTCGACCCGTGCGTTGAAGGAGAGAATCGACAGCGTTCGGATCGTCCTGAGGATTTCATCGACATCCGCGAGAATCGGATTGGTGGCGGCGGTCATTGCCGAGAGGCGCTGCTGCGCCGCCAGCTGGGCGGCGCGCTCGCCCTGCACTTCGATCACCAGCCCTTCGAGAAAGCGCAGTTCGCCCGTCTCCGCGTACACCCCGCCGCCGACTTCGCGCACCCAGATCGGCTCGCCGCGCGCGGGCCGGATGCGATAGTCGATCGTCCAGGATTCGCGCTTTGCGAGCGCTTTTTGCACGACGTCGAGCACATAGACTTCGTCTTCCGGTTCGGTCAACGAGGGCAAGGTACGCACGGCGTTATGAATGAAATCGGACGCCGGATAACCTGTAAGCGCGGCAACTGAAGGCGTTGCATAAACGACCGTATAGGTCGCGTCGTTGAGTTGCCGATACAGGAACCCGTTCATCCTGCCCGTAATGCTGTGCATGATGCCTAGCTCGTCGCGGCTCATGTCGCTTCCCGCACCCGCCCGATGGATCGCTGTCATTGCGTGCATGCTTTCGAAACGGCGGCGTTAAAAGTTCATCCGGATACCGGCCATGATGGCCAGTTGTCGATCGGAATTGCTGTTGACGAGATTCGGAATCTGCGCGTAATTCACGCTCGCGCCGGTTTGCGCATCGATGCCAAGCCCCGCGCCCGAGGACTTCTGCGCAATCGCCACCGCATAGAGCGCCGTTTGCTTCGAGAGCGAATAGTTCGTGCCGAGGTTGATCTGATGAAAGCGCGTCGAGCTGCCCCCGCTGACTTTCGCATCGTTGAAGATATAGGCTGCGCCAATGGTCCATGCGGGCGTCACCGTGTACACGGCGTTCAGTTCGGCGATATCGAACGACACGTCGGACCCGGCAGGATTCGCGCCGCTCGCAAAATACTGGCTGTTTTCCAGGCGCGTGTGCGTATAGACCACGGCCACCGTCGCCTTGTCGATGACGACGGAGCCACCAGCGCCCCACGCCTTCATCGAGGACGCGTTCTGCAACTGGCAATAGGAGGCATCCGTATTGGAGCAAGCCAGATCGCCGATATAACCGCTCGAACTGCCCAACGCCGCATCGAGCGGCTGGTTCAGCGACAGATAACCGGCGCTCAGCGAGAACGGTCCCTGATTGAAGGCCGCGGCAAGCGCATAGCCACGCTTCGCCGCGAAGTCGCCGGCCTGGCCGCCAAAGCTGAACGTGCCGCCAAATGTAAAGCCGCCGAAATTCGCACTGGTGAACTTGAGCGCGTTATTGAAGTTGAACGCTTCGTTCAGGTTGTCGATGTCACCGAAATGCGAGCCGTACAGCGTCGCCCAATTGTTGCTCGAAGCGTAGACGCCGAGAAAATCCGAATACGAATCGTACTGGCGCCCAGCGGAGAGCGTGCCGTAACGCTCGTCGCCCAGCGCGACCCACGCCTGACGATTGAACAGCGAGCCGCTTTGCAGCATCGCGCCCGTGCCGGTGAGGAACTGGTTTTCCAGGTCGAAACTCGCCTTGAGGCCGCCGCCCAGATCTTCGCTGCCCATCAAGCCCCAGCGCGACGGCACGAGATTGCCGCCGCTCATCTGCACGGCGTGGCCGCCGTGAACGGAGCCGTCGGCATTCGTCGTCTGCTGGTTGGTCGAATAGATCAGGCCCGCATCCACGGTGCCGTAGAGCGTGACGCTGCTTTGCGCCCACGCGCCACCCGATATGCCCATGAAAAGAATGGCTAATGCCTGGCCGGTCAATTTATTGTTCATCGTTTTTTGAATCGAATTTAGCGTGAGTGGAAGTCCACGACATGCCTGTACCTATCTGTCGCATGCGCGCGAGACCCGGCGGATCGGTGCGTCAGCGCGGCATCGCGCTTCGAGGGCAATGTAGAAGGCCAAAAATGCGCACCGGCAGCACAAATCGGCAACACGCAACACCGGACGGGTCAAACCAGGGTTTGTTTGGAGGGAGGTTGGGTATGCGCGGCTGCCGCTCACGTTTTTCGCACGCTGCCCGGTAGAATCATCGTCGCTTCCCCGCCTCGAGGACCCGATCCGATGAAACTCCACCAGTTGCGTGTGCTGCTCGCGCTCGCGCAGCACGGCAGCATGCATGAGGCGTCGCGCAGCATGCACGTCTCGCAGCCCGCGCTTTCCAAGGCGGTCGCCGAACTCGAGCGCGAGCTGGGCGTCACGCTGATCTCGCGCTCCGTACGCGGCGTGAGCCTCACGAACTACGGGCGCGCACTCGTCAAACGCGCGAGCGTCGTCGAACACGAATTGCGTCACGCGCTGGAAGACATCGAGTCGATGCGTGGTCACGCCGAGGCGCAACTGAACATCGGCTTTTCGGCCGTGGCCTCCAGCGGCCCGCTGCCCGAAGCCATCGCCGCGTTTCGCATGCGCTTTCCGTCCGTCGCGATCCGCGCGTATGAGTTGCGTCCGCAACAAATTCTCGAAGGGCTACGCGAAGGCCATCTTGATGTCGCGCTCATTTCCACCAATAGCGGCCCCGGCACCAGCGCGTTCCAGTGGGAACCGCTCTTTTCCGTGGGCATGATCGTGGCGGCGCGTCCGGGCCACCCGCTTGGAGGCGTCACGCGCGTCCGTGCGCTAGCCGAGGCGCAATGGCTCACGCTGGATCCGCTCGACGATCCCGGCAGTCCGCTCGCAAGCCTGATGCGCTTGCATCGCCTGGAAATGCCACGCGACGTCGTGCAAAGCAGCTCGAATCTGCTCGGTCTGCAACTGGCCACGCGTACGGATCTCATCAGCGTCTGGTCGGATTTCGTGTTTTATGGCGACGTGGGCCCGCTCGCACTCAATCCCAATGCGCTCAAACCGCTGCCGATCCGCGAAGAGTTACCGGATTACGACGTCTATATGGTCTATCGCTCGACCGATCTCATGACGCAGACTTGCCTCGAATTCAGCAAGGAAATTCGCCATCGCGGGCGACAAATGATATCGCCGCGCGAGGCGGCGCGATCCCCGCAAACCGCGCCCACAACCGCCACGCGCGGCCGGAAGCCTTCGACCAGAACGGCCGGCGCACCGGAATGAAGCGTCCCAATGCGAATTCCGCTTCAAATCGACGTAAAAAAGCCCCGGCGCGTCGACACGCCGGGGCTGAGTGCTTGCCACGCCACAGGCAAAAGAAAGGGCTGCAAGCTCTGCGGGTTTTAAGGGGTGATGACCCAGGCACTCGCGCAGTAATCCTGATGCCCGATGTCGTCGAATTGGATGTAAGAAGCATCGGGCACTGGCGTCATTATTCAAGCTGGCCGATGCAACGTATAGAAGCAGTTGCACGCACCGCCATCGCAGCAGCGCGCAAAATGTCGCACGTTCAAGGAATCCAGACATGGTCCGGACATGAGGATTCCATAGCAGATTTGCACGCACCATCGTAGGATGCAGGTTTTATCGCCTCGCCAACGATGCATCGCTACGAAACCCTCGCGCACACCATGGCCGAAGAGATCCGCTCCGGCAGCATTCCCGTGGGCGCGCGCATGCCGTCCTTGCGCCACGTGATCGCGCAACACGGCGTAAGCCAGGCCACGGCCACGCGCGCCTATTACCTGCTCGAAGAATGGGGGCTCGTGCGCGCGCAGGAGCGTTCGGGCTATTACGTCGCGCCTGGCGCGGGTGTAACCGCCGGTCAAACAGTTGGCACGGCAGTGGAGCGCACGCTGCTCGCCAGCGCGGGCAAGGTCGATATCAGCGATCTCGTGTTTTCGGTGCTCGATGCCGCGCGCGAACCCGATATCGTGCCGCTCGGCTCCGCATTTCCCTCGCCACAACTTTTCCCGCTGGAGAGGCTTGCGAAATCGCTGGCCACCGCGTCGCGCAATCTCAATCCATGGAGCACGGTCGTCGATCTGCCGCCCGGCAACGAGGCACTGCGTCAGCAGATCGCGCTGCGTTACATGGGAATGGGCATTGCCCAGCCCATGGACGAAATCGTCGTGACCAATGGCGCGCTGGAAGCGCTCAATCTCTGCCTGATGGCCGTCACGCGGCCCGGCGACTGCGTGGCCGTGGAATCGCCGGGCTTTTATGCGGCCTTGCAGGCCATCGAACGGCTCGATCTGCGCGCAGTGCCGATTCGCGTCGATCCCGTCACGGGCCTCGATCTCGATGCACTCGCCGCTGCGCTGGAGCGTCATCCGATTCGCGCCTGCTGGTTCATGACCAATTTCCAGAATCCCACCGGCGTGACGCTCAGCGTCGAGAAAAAGCGTGCGCTCGTCGATCTGCTCGCACGTCACGGCGTGCCGCTCATCGAAGACGATGTCTATGGCGAGCTGCATTTCGAGTCCGACTATCCGCTGCCCGCGCTCGCCTTCGATACGCATGGGCTCGTCATGCACTGCAGTTCGTTTTCGAAGACGCTGGCGCCGGGTTACCGCATCGGCTGGACCGCAGCGGGACGCTACGCGCAGAAGGTGCAGCGGCTCAAGCTCATGTCCACGCTCTCGGCGAGCATTCCCGTGCAGGCGGGCATGGCCGATTACCTGCAGCACGGCAGCTACGACCGCCATCTGCGCAAGGTGCGCGCGGCGCTACGCGCGCAACTCGGCGAAATGGAGCGCGCCATCCGGCGCTGGTTGCCGCGCGGCGTGCGCTACGCGCGGCCGGGCGGCGGCTATTTCGTATGGCTCGAATTGCCCGAGGCGATCGACGCGATGGCCTTGCACCGGCTCGCCATCGCAAGCGGCGTGAGTCTCGCGCCGGGCCCGATCTTTTCGCCGGAACACGGCTTTCGCAACTGCATTCGCCTGAACTTCGGCCATCCATGGAGTGAAACCATCGAGGCCGCGATGCGCACGCTCGGCAAGCTGCTCGCCGATCCCGCCGTGCGGGTGCCGGCGACCTAAACCCAGCGCTGTCCCCAGATCGTCCGTCGATGCCGTAAGATAGGTTTTTTTGATGCTTTCTGAATGGATCGACAGGTATGCCACTTTCGGGACGGAGCGCGAGCGCTGTACGGCAGTTTGAAGAAGACGCGATGGACTGGTCGGCGATCTGCGCGAGCGACGAGGTGGCTGCCTGCACGACGCGCGCCGTGACGCTCGGCGCCGCGCGACTGGTCGTCTGGCGCGACGGCGAAGGCGACATCCACGTCTGGGACGACCGCTGTCCACATCGCGGCGATCCGCTTTCGGGCGGCAGCGTGAACGGCGGTCTGCTCACCTGCCCCTCGCACGGCTGGCGCTTCGATGTGAACGGCCAGCAGGTGCGGATGCTGACGGTGGCGTCGCCGCGCTGCATGAGCGCCAACGACGCCACGGTTTATCCGGCGTGCGAGCGAGAAGGATTGATCTGGGCCTGCGTGACGACCCCGGCTTAAGAAAGCCGGTCGGCGGTGATCGACGGCTTAAGCGCGCTGCAGCACGAGTCGCGCTTCCAGGCCGCCGCCGGGACGGTTGTGCAGCGACAGCCGCGCGCCCATCGCCACGGCCAGTTGCCGCGCGATCGCCAGTCCAAGGCCCGTGCCGCCCGTGCCGCGATTGCGCGACGTTTCGAGCCGGTAGAACGGCTCGAACACGGCTTCGAGCGATTCTTCGGGAATGCCGGGCCCGCGATCCATCACCGAAATCGTCACCTCGCCATCGCCCGGTCCCTTGACCACGGCGATCTCCGCCGCCCCCGCGAACTTCAGCGCGTTATCGACAAAGTTGCCGACGATGCGCTTGAGCGCCTGGGCGCGCGTCACCACGGCCAGCGGCGCGCGCGTGTCGTAGCGCACGTCGCTGCCCGCATCGATGTAATCGCACACGATGCTGTCGAGCATCGAGTCCAGGTCGAGCCGAACCGGCACTTCGGCCGCGCCATGCAGCGTGCGCGCGTAGGCGACGCCCTCCTTCACGAGTTGCTCCATCTCCTGCAAGTCCTGCCGCAGCCGCGCGCCCTGAGTGTCGTCGTCCATCACATCGACACGCAGGCGCATACGCGTGATCGGCGTCTGCAGGTCGTGCGAGATCGACGCGAGAATCTGCATGCGCTCGGCCATATAACCGGCGATACGCGCCTGCATCGCGTTGAATGCGCGGGCGGCGCGCGCGACTTCGGACGGGCCACTTTCGTCCAGATGCTCGGCCTTGAGGTCCGGGCCCAGGGTATCGGCGGCCTTGGCAAGCACCTTCAGCGGCCGCGTCGCCACGCGCACCGCAAGCCAGCAGCAGACCGCCAGCACGATCAGTTGCCCGGCCAGCACCAGCGGCAGCCAGCGCGAGAGCGGCAGCGCATGCTGCGGCCGCACGTCGATCGTGAGCGGCGTGCCGTCGCTCAGGCGCAGATGCACCTGGAAGTGCTCACTATTGCCAGGAATCGCGTTGGCCGTCATCGCGTAATGCTTGCCGATGCCCTTCGAAATCGCCGCCTCGTAGCGCATCGACAATTGCGCGTCGGGCGCGACGCCGCGCACGCCCTCGCCCAGCACGAACATGTAGCTGCGCCGCGCGAGTCTGGGCAGCCAGGCAGCGCGTTCGGCGGGCGGCAGATTGTCGAGCAGCGCCACGGAGCTGGCCACTTCGCGTTCAACGTAATCCATCATCATGTTGGCCGTGGTTTCGTCGCGCTCGGTAAGCGTGAGCCAGACCGACAGGGTCTGCGCAAGCGCGAGGCCAATGCAGAGGATCAACGCGAGCCGTGCGAATAGCGTGCGAGGCCAGCGCAATAGATGACGCGCCGCGCCTTCGCTCATGGCAGCCGTCGGCGCAGCGTGAGTCGCGGCATTCATGGCGCACCCTCGACCGCGCTCACCGTCGCCGAAAACACATAGCCCTCGTTGCGCAGCGTCTTGATATAGCGCGGCTCGCGTGCGCCGTCGCGCAGTCGCTGGCGCAGGCGGCTCACCAGCAGGTCGATGGAGCGGTCGAACGCATCCGCCTGGCGCCCCTGCGTGAGGTTGAGCAACTGATCGCGCGTGAGCACGCGCTGCGGGTTGTCGAGAAACACGCGCAGCAGGCGGTATTCCGCGCCGGAGAGGGCCACGAGCGTGCCTTCCTCGTCGAGCAGATGACGCGCCGTGGTGTCCAGGCGCCATTCGCCGAAGCCGAGCATCGGCGCCGTTTCCGTGACCTGCATGCCGGGCGGCAGCATGCGCGTGCGACGCAGCACCGAGCGGATGCGCGCGAGCAGTTCGCGCACGGCGAAGGGTTTGGAAAGATAGTCGTCGGCGCCCATTTCGAGGCCGACGATACGATCGGTTTCCTCGCTGCGCGCCGTGAGCATGAGCACCGGCACTGCGCGAAAACGGCTTGCGCGCAGGTCGCGGCACAGCACGAGGCCGTCCTCGCCGGGCATCATCAGGTCGAGCACGATCAGGTCCGGCGCGCCGTTCTCAAGCGCCGCGCGCATCTCGCGGCCATTGGCGGCGAGCGACACGCGGATGCCGTTCTTTTCGAGGTAATCCGCGATGAGTTCGCGGATGCCACGATCGTCGTCGACGATCAGGATGTGGTCGATTTTTTCCATGCGCCGATCATACTCCGCGCTGTGCCGGCCGACGCGCGCCGTGGCGTCGTCCGTCGTCTGGTTCGTCGTCAGGTTCGAAGCGCTCGCGGCGCTCGGCTGTGGTCAGCGTGCAGACAAGCGGATGCACCGTCTCGTTCGCGAGACCGCCTGCGAGCAGCGCAAGCATCGCAAAGAGCCGCTTCATGCGTGCGCCACCACGGAAAGGCGTGCGCCGTCGTTCAGGCCGGCTTCGAGTTCGTAGATGTCCACGCCGTCGAGACAGCCGAGATTCACGCGCCAGAGTTTGGGATCTTTGCGTGTCTGATGAAACGGATAAATGCCGCAGTGTCGGCAGAAATAATGCTTCGCCGCGCGGGTGTTGAACTGATAGAGCGTGAGGTCCCCATCGCCGCTCGTGACGGTGAGTGCGCTGGCCGCGAACGGCGGCGACATCAGCGCGCCCTTGCGGCGGCACAGGCTGCAGTTGCAGCGCGAAGCGGGCGTGAGCGCGGTGCGGACTTCGAAGCGCACGGCGCCACAGTGACACGATCCGTGCAGGACCTCGGCGTTCATGGACGCTCTCCTCGATGGATTCGATTGCGATGGAAGCTTTATAGCGCGAAGCCAACGACGCTTTGTATCCCAACGTATCCGCCTGTCCCGGCGACACAAAATATTGCA
Organism: Paraburkholderia eburnea; assembly: GCF_002917095.1. Lineage (GTDB taxonomy): Bacteria > Pseudomonadota > Gammaproteobacteria > Burkholderiales > Burkholderiaceae > Paraburkholderia > Paraburkholderia eburnea. Next base: position 32,683 of record NZ_PQGA01000018.1, on the reverse strand, counting down.
TGACGGGGGCCAATTGGCTGGTTTCGCTTCGTTATCAGCGCGGCCGGCGGGTCGAAGAACGTGAGCAGGCTCCAGAAGATCTCACTCGCCAGTGAAGTGAAGCAAAGCGTAGCGGACCCGTCCCACGGCCTCATTGCTGGCCATCCGGCCAGGTGTTGCGCGCCCGTGCGCCTTCTTAAGATTTCAGCGTCGGACTCGAGCCTGCAGTCCTTTCCCGCTTCGCCACCATTCGACACTCCGCCGTGCAAGCGCCAGGCATGACAAGGCGCAAACCCGCGTCACACGACCGGCGTGCATCGCTTGACGATTGGTGCCAATAGTGACACCATGAGACACGAACAAAAAATCATCGAACAGATGCGCGGCGAGCCCGCCAATGTGCGATTCAACGACTTGTTCAAGGTCTGCGAGACGTACTTCGGCACAGCCCGTCAGTCCGGCTCCAGCCATGCGGTTTTCAAAATGCCCTGGCCGGGCGACCCGCGCGTGAACATCCAGAACGATCACGGCAAGGCCAAGGTGTACCAGGTACGCCAGGTTCTCGAAGCGATCGACAAGCTCAAGGAGCGGCAATCATGAAGCACGACCACTTTACGTATCGCATCTCGTGGTCCCCGGAAGATGGGGAGCATGTTGGGCTGTGCGCGGAGTTTCCCTCGCTGTCGTGGCTCGACAAGTCGCCGGAGGGCGCGCTGGCCGGTATCCGTCGGCTGGTCGCCGAAGTCGTGCAGGAAATGACCGCCAGCGGCGAGAAAGTGCCCGATCCCATCGCGGACCGCAGCTATAGCGGCATCTTCAAGGTGCGCATTCCGCCGGCTGCGCATCGCACTCTGGTGATCCAGGCCACGGAAGAAGGCGTGAGCCTCAACCGTCTGGTTAGCGCGAAGCTCTGCGCGTAATCACTCCGCGCGGTTCAGTCGCCCGCGCGTCATCACCCAGATCGCGACCGCGGCGGCCGCGAATCCTGACGACGCGCCCACCAGCAGCGCCCAGCGCGGCCCCCAATGGTCGGCGATCCAGCCGACGATCGGCGCACCAATGGGCGTGCCGCCCAGCGCCACGGCCAGCCGGATCGCCAGCACGCGTCCGCGCATTGAAGGCTCGGTGGAAAGCTGCATCAGACTGTTGGTTTCCGTCATGACCGTAAGCGACGCCACGCCGATCACCACCAGCGCCGCGCCGAACCAGCCATAGCTGGGCGCAATCGCGGCCAGCAGGCAGCCCACGCCGAACAGCGCCGAAGCAATCAGCAACGAAGCAAATCGCGGGTTACTGCGATGCGCCCCGAACAACGCCCCCGACACCGTGCCCACCGCCATCAGCGACGAAAGCAGACCAAAGCCGCCTGCGTCGGCGTGAAAGACGCGCACGGCCATCGTCGAGATGAAGATCGGAAAATTCAGGCCGAAGGTGCCGATCAGGAACAGCATGACCACGATCGCCTTCAGGTCCGGGCGCGACCACACGTAGCGAAAGCCCGCCACCAGGTTGCCCTTGGCGGGCTTGGCCCGCGCTCGCATACGCAACTCGTGCGAGCGCAGCCGCGTGAGCGACACCAGCACGGCGACAAACGACAGCCCGTTGAGGACGAATGCCCAACCCACGCCCACCGAGGCGATCACAATGCCCGCCACGGCCGGCCCGACCATGCGCGCGGCATTGAACGAAGTCGAGTTGAGCGCGACGGCATTGGCGAGATCGCCATCGCCGACCAGTTCGGAAACGAAGGTCTGGCGCACCGGCGAATCGAACGCCGTCGTGGAGCCGAACAGAAACGCGAACAGATAGACGTGCCAGAGCTGCACGACGCCCGTGATCGTGAGCAGGCCCAGCATCAGTGCGAGCACGCCGAGCATGGCTTGCGTGAACATCAGCAGACGGCGCTGATCGAAGTGATCCGCCGCATAGCCCGACCACGGCAGAAACAGCAACTGCGGCCCGAACTGCAAGCCCATCACGACGCCCACCGCCGCCGCGCTATGGTGGGTGAGGCCCGTCAGGACAAGCCAGTCCTGAGCGGTGCGCTGCATCCACGTGCCGACATTGGACACCAACGCGCCCGCTGACCACACGCGATAGTTGAAGCTGCGCAGCGAACGGAACATACCGGTGGCGGAATCGCTCATGCCTGGCCTCTCGTCCTTATGGCTGCACGAGCCGCTGGAGCAGCTTGATGGCGTGCGCGAGTTCCTGCTGCTCGACGCCGGTCAGGCGTGCTTCGATCGTGCGCGCGAGCCAGTCCTGGCGCGCTGCGCGGCTTTCGCGCATCCAGTTTGCGAAGGCATCCGTTAGCGACCAGAGCGTCTGGCGGCCATCGGCGGGGTCCGGCGCGCCGGTCAGCAGCCCGGCCGATTCGAGTGCCGCCACCACCGTGCCCATCGACTGCGGGCGCATGCCTTCGGCGCGCGCGAGGCTCGATACCGTGGCGGGACCATCGCGTTCCAGGCGTTGCAGGACAGCCAGTTGCGAAGGCGTGAAATCGCCGGCGCTCGCCTGCTCGCGCAGACGCCGCTTGAGCTTGCCGACCAGCGCGCGCAGATCGCCCGCGAGCGCATCGGCTTGAGCGGAAACGGGTTCGGCCTCGGGGTGTGGGATGAGGGAAGTCATGCGCCCATTCTAGATAATGTGAAGTTAAACTGCAAAGTCTAACTTCATATCTGGCAAGGACGTCCCGCAAGTCTTTGCCCCGACTGTCGTTCCGGTTATTCCAACACTATCAAATGATAATGGTTATCATTTACAGAGTAAGATGACGTAGACACTTCATCGCCGTAAAGGGCGCAAACAGGAGGCTCGATCATGCATTACCCTGCCACGCTCGCTACTGGCGGCTCGCCGGTCAGAAATCCAAGCTTGTCCCAGTGGGAGACTGTCACGCGCCAGGCGATTGCCGTCGCGCGCGAAACCGGGGTCGGCGCGGCCCTCGCGGGCTACGAACAGGCGCTGTCGATCGCGCGCCAGTTGTTCGTCGCCCCGCCACCTGGCCGCGCGGAGGATTGCGTGGCCGCGCTGGTCGTCTCCTGCCACAACCTCACCGACCTGCACATCGAGCACGGCGACGCGGACGCCGCCGCCAGCTATCTTTGCCGGGCGCATGAGACGCTGATCTCGCTCATCCTCGACGCCGATCGGACCGCCTCGCTACGACAGGCAGCGTTGCGCCAGAGCCGGGCAACGCACCTCGCACTGGTCTCGCATGTGGCGGCCCACGGGCCGCATCCGCTCATCACCCGTGTCATGCGCATGGGCTGCCTGGTGCTCAACGTCGACGGCCCAACGCATCACTAATCAACCCGCAAGGAGCCTCCCGATGCCCCATGTCTTACCGGACCTGCCATACGCGCTCGATGCGCTCGAACCGCACATCGATACCCGCACGATGGAGATTCATCATTCGAAGCACCACCAGACCTACGTCAACAATCTGAACGCCGCGCTGGAGGGCACTGAATATCAGGATCTGCCGGTCGAAACCCTGATCGCCAGAATTGAGGCGCTTCCCGAAACCCTGCGCCTGGCAGTCCGTAATAATGGCGGTGGCCATGCCAATCACAGCCTGTTCTGGACCGTGATGTCGCCACGCGGCGGTGGCCAGCCTGATGGCGTGCTCGGTGCCGCGATCGACGCCGATCTGGGTGGTTTCGAGGCGTTCAAGGATGCCTTCACGAAGGCCGCGCTCACGCGGTTCGGCAGCGGCTGGGCGTGGTTGAGCGTGAACGCCCAGGGCAAGCTGGTCGTGGAAAGCACGGGCAATCAGGACAGTCCGCTGATGGCGGGTCTTATGTCGGGCAATACCCCGGTTCTCGGGCTGGACGTCTGGGAGCATGCCTATTACCTGAAGTACCAGAACCGCCGGCCCGAATACATCGGCGCCTTCTACAACGTAGTTGACTGGCAGGAAGTCGCCCGCCGATACATAGCCGCACGCGGGTAACACAAGCGGCTATCAGACAATCGGATCGATTTTATGATCTGGACTACGAATCAAGCATTGATCGCATGACACCTTGAGTCGCGCGGGAGGTTTCGATGAACACGGTGACAGACAGAGCTACGCTCACCGGACGCGCGACGACAGCGATCCGCGAAGTGCTCGCTGGCGGCCCGCGCGGGCCGCGCTCACTGCTACTGTTTGCAGGCCCCGCGGTCATTGCGTCGATCGCGTACATGGACCCCGGCAATTTCGCGACCAACATCCAGGCCGGTGCCGGGTTCGGCTACGCGCTGCTGTGGGTCGTGCTCGCCGCCAATCTCGTTGCGATGCTGCTCCAGGCGCTGTCCGCGAAACTGGGAATCGTCACCGGCCGCAATCTCGCCGAACTGTGCCGCGAGCAGTTTTCGCGTCCAGCGGTGTACACGATGTGGGGCGTGAGCGAAGTGGCGGCAATGGCGACCGATCTCGCCGAATTTCTCGGTGGCGCGATTGCGCTTGCGCTGCTCTGCAAGCTGCCGTTGATCGCGGGCATGGCGATCACGGCAACCGTCACCTACGCAATCCTGCTCTTCGAGAAAAACGGCTTCCGCCCGATGGAAATCGTGATCGGCGCGCTCGTCGGCGTAATCAGTCTCTGCTATCTCGCCGAAATGTTCATCGCTCCGGTCGCGTGGCCCGAAGTGGCCCGGCATACGATCGTGCCGTCGATGCCTGGTGGCGGCGCATTGATCCTTGCCGCCGGAATCGTCGGCGCAACCGTGATGCCGCACGCGATTTACCTGCACTCGGGGCTGACCCAGGACCGCATAGCCATCGGCAATGCGCGCGAGCGCCGCATGTTGATCCGCTTTTCGAATCTGGAAGTGATCGTCGCACTCTCCATCGCCGGACTCGTGAACATGGCCATGGTGATCATGGCGAGCGCTGCGTTTCATACGGGCCACAAGGACATCACGGAAATCAGCACTGCGTATCAAACGCTTACGCCGCTGCTCGGCGCGGGCGCCGCCACGCTCTTTCTGGTTTCGCTGCTCAGTTCCGGCATCTCCAGCTCGGTCGTAGGCACGATGGCGGGCCAGATGATCATGCAGGGCTTCATCGGTTTGCGCATTCCGGTCTGGCTGCGCAGACTCGTCACGATGGCGCCCGCGTTCGTCGTCGTAGCGCTCGGCGTGAACGCAACGCAGGCGCTGATCGTCAGTCAGGTGGTGCTGTCGTTCGCGCTGCCCGTGCCGATGGTGGCCCTCGTGCGATTCACGCGCCGCCGCGACATCATGGGCGAGTTTGCGAACGGACCGATGACCGATCTCGCAGCGATTGCCGCGACGGTCCTCATTCTGCTGCTGAACGGCGTTCTGCTGCTTCAGACGTTTGGCGTCGCGCTGCCGGGCTTCAGCGGCTAACGCGACGCTTCCCCAAACGCACTCGCTGGCGGCTACACGGTCACCACGATCTTTCCGAACTGCCCGTTGGTTTCCAGGTAGCGGTGCACATCCACGATCTCATCGAACCCGAAGGTACGGTCGATGACCGGCTTCAGCGCGCCACTTTCGAGGCCGCCAAGCACGAACTCGACAGCCGCCTTGCGGCGCGTTTCATCGCCGCTCGTGAGCCAGATATTGTGAGCCTTCACCGTGATGACTTTGGCGATCATCTCCAGCACGGGCAGCGTCGTTTCCCGCTCGTCGAGCGCGCCGTAAATGAACGCTATCCCCTTGAAGGACAGCGCCGAGATCAACTTCGCGAAGTTCGGCCCGCCCACTGGATCGAACGCCACGCGCGCGCCCTGACCATTCGTGATCCGCATGATTTCCTCGACGAGATCGGTCTCGTCGGTGACCACCACATGCGCGGCGCCGGCGTCGAGCAACGCCTGTTTCTTGCTGGCGTGACGCGTTACCGCAATGGACGTCGCGCCCGCGTAGTTGGCGATCTGGATCGCCGCGAGACCGACGCTGCTCGACGCTGCCGGCACCACGACGAAGTCGCCGTGGGTCACTTTCGCGTCTTCGATCAGCGCGCCGTAGGCCGTGACGAACATCATCCAGACCGAAGCGGCTTCAGCGAACGACAGCGATGCGGGATGCCTGACCACCGCGTATCCGGGCACGATGATCGTTTCACCGTAGGTGAAGTACTGATTCATCGAGAACGACGGGATCACGTTGACCGCATCGCCCGGTGCAATGCCGGCGACATCCGCGCCCACGGCATCGACAATGCCTGCGGCCTCGTACCCCAACCCAGCCGGGAACTTGACGGGTTCGATATAGGCGTCAGCGCGCCACATCGCTTCCGCGCGGTTGATGCCGATGGCTTTCACCTTGATGCGCACTTCGCCCGGCCCCGGTGCGGGTACCGCTGCTTCCACGAATTCCAGCACTTCCGGTCCACCGGCCTTGGCAAACTTGACAGTCCGTGACATAACACACTCCTGCGTTGATTGAGGATGGGACAACGTCCGGCCTAGACCGTTGCGACGGCTTCCGGAACCGGGTGATAAGCGGGGAAATCCGAGTAATGCTTTTCGTCGCCGCCCCAGAATGCTTCGCGAACATACGGCGTGAGCGGCAAGTTGTGCTTGAGACGATACGGCAAATCGGGATTCGACGAGAAGTGCCGCCCGAACGCGACGAGGTCGGCGTCGCCGGACGCCACGATGGCTTGCGCGCTGTCGCCGTCAAAACCGCCGGCGGCGATGATGGGGCCCGAGAAGTGCGCGCGCAGATACTTCGTTGCAACGGGCGCCTGCCCTTCGTGAAGCGTGTCGTCTCCCTTGATGCGCGGTTCGATAACATGCAGGTAGGCGATTCTGTATTCGTCGAGCACCTTCGCCACGTGGCTGAACGTCGCCTCCGGATTGCTATCGGAGATGCCGCCCCATTCACCCGACGGGGAAATGCGCACGCCCACGCGGTCCGCGCCCCACACGGAAATCAGCGCTTCGACCGCTTCGCGCAGGAAGCGCACGCGGTTTTCGATCGGGCCGCCGTAGGCGTCGGTACGCTTGTTGGTGCCGTCCTGGATGAACTGGTCCACGAGATAGCCATTCGCGCCGTGCAATTCGACGCCGTCAAAACCCGCGTCCAACGCGCGCTGCGCGGCGACGCGGAACTCCTCGATGATGCCGGGAATCTCTTCGATGCCGAGCGCACGGTGCGGCGAAGCCGGCACGAAACCCTCCTTCGTCAACGCCACGCCGTCGAACGGCACGACCGAGGGCGCGACCGGCGCGACGCCGCCCGTCATGTCGACATGGCTTTGACGTCCGCCGTGAATCAGTTGCATGAACACGCGGCCACCCTTGGCGTGAACCGCATTGGCAATCGCCTTCCAGCCCTCGACCTGGCCGTCGTGAAAGAAGCTTGCCGCGCCGAGGTACGAGCGGGCCGTCATGGAAATACTGACGCCTTCGACGATTTCGAGGCCGCCTTCTGACGCACGCTGGCCGTAGAAGTCCGCCATCATCGGGCTGGGAATGTCGCCGGGCTGAATCGTGCGCAGGCGGGTCATGGGTGCCAGAACGACGCGGTGCGAAAGGGAATAGGCGCCAACCGTCGTCGGGGTGAACAAGTGTGCCATGGTCTTTCCTTGAGAGTTTCGCAACAGGGAGCGCGCGATCCGCGGGGATCAGCTCAAGGCATGGGCAACACTCAATGTCCCGGAGACCTTGGAGGCGACTGTTCGTCGCCGCGCCGTCTGATAGGCAATCTAGCGATTCAGGCCGGGAAATAGAAAGACCTTGTTGGCTGGGAGGTATGCCTGCGAGGCATCGCTGAGGTTTAGCGCGACAGGGCGGGCCCGGTGATCTCGATGATCCAGCCGACAAACGCCTTGAGCGCAGCGGTTGCGTTTCGGCCATCCGGATAAAGAATGGAGACCGGCACGGGCAAACATCTCGCGTTCGTCAGCACTTCCTTCAAGCGCCCGCTTTGAAGATAGGGAAAGGCCGCGAACTCCGATAACTGGATCAGGCCTAGCCCTTCAAGCCCGCACTGCAGATAGGCTTCGGTTTCGTTGACCGCGAACCGGCTGGTCATCGTCATGACGACTGTTTCGCCATCGACGCTAAAACGCCAGTCCAGAGGACGACCCGTCGCATTCGCAATGTAGTTGACGACGCGATGACCCTGTAGCGCGCTAACGGACTCGGGTTCGCCGTGCAGACTGAGATAACGCGGCGATGCACAGGTGATCCAGTTCAACTGGCCGAGTCGACGCGCAACGAGTGTCGAGTCGATCAGTTCGCCGGTGCGGATGACGCAATCTATCCCGTCATAGATCAGATCGGCCGGACGATCGCTTAGACCGAGCACCAGATCGATATCCGGGAAGCGCGCCTCGAATTCCCGCAAGCGCGGCAACACGATGGACCGGCCGATCAGTCCGGGCATATCGACCCGCACGCGTCCGCGTAGCTGCGCCACTTCAACCGATAGATCGTTTTCAGCCCTCGCAATCTCGGACAGAATGGCCTGACACGACGCAAAGTAACGCGCGCCCGCATCGGTCAGACTCAGTGTTCGCGTGCTCCGCCTGAGCAGAGGCGTCCCCAGGTGAGCCTCCAGGTTCTTGATGATCGCCGTGACCGACGAACGGGGCATCGACAAGGTCTCGGCCGCTTTGCTGAAGCTCTGCGCCTCAACGACCCTGACGAATACTGTCATTGCCTGAAGTTTGTCCATAAGCAGACCACGTAGCGAGTTTGAGGGCAGACGTTTGCAGAACCGCTATGTTACTGCCCCACTCTGCATTCAGTATTCAGGCACGGCGAACAATGTGACGAGTGTGTGCCACTACACTGCGGATCGTTCATGAGATGTTCTTTCCGGTGCAACGGCAACCGGGTTCGAACGACTCTTCCTTCGACATTCTGTTTTCCTGCAGGGGCACACATGCATCACGACAAGGCAATTCTCGTTTTAGGCGCAGGCGAACTCGGCATGGCTGTGCTGCGCAATCTCGTTCGACGCGTGGGCAAAGTGCCGGGCGTTGCCATTTCGGTACTGCTGCGTCCGTCGACTATCGCATCCGCGAATCCCGACAAACATAAGGATATCGAATCATTGCGCGAACTCGGCGTTGATATCGTGCCAGGCGATCTCGCCGCGCAGTCCGTTGCTGCACTAGCCGATATCTTCGCCCGCTTCGATACCGTCGTTTCGTGCACCGGTTTCGTGGGCGGTCCGGGCGTACAGATGAAGATCGCACGGGCTGTATTGGAAGCGGGTGTTCAACGGTACTTCCCGTGGCAATTCGGCGTGGACTACGACGTGATTGGCAAAGGCAGCGCGCAGGATCTGTTCGACGAGCAACTGGACGTGCGGGCGCTCCTGCGCTCGCAGGAGAAGACCGAATGGGTCATCGTGTCGACGGGGATGTTTATGAGCTTCCTGTTCGAACCGATTTTTGGTGTCGTGAATCTAAAGGAAAACAGCGTGCACGCCCTGGGTAGCTGGGAAAATGCGGTAACGGTGACGACGTCGGAGGACATCGGGGCATTGACGGCAGAGATTCTGCTCTCGGAGCCGCGAATCGTGAATCAGGTCGTGCACGTAGCGGGCGATACGGTGACTTATCGCCGACTTGCGGATGCGCTCGACACGCTGTTGAACGTCAAACTGCATCGCACGGAATGGAGCGTACCGGCGTTGAAACAGGAGTTGGCTGAAGCGCCAGACGCCCCGATCCGCAAATACCGGGTCGTCTTTGCCGAAGGACGCGGCGTGGCATGGGACAAAGAGAGTACGTTCAATGCGCAGCGCGGCCTTGTCGTTCAGGGGATGGGAGACTGGATGAATCAAAATCTTCGTACCGTCTAGCGCCGGTCAGCGCCGGATGGGTGTCAGCCAGTCCGCCAGATATCCATGGAATGAATTCATAAACCTAATTTTCATCAATTTGCCGGATCGATGGGGAATCGATAAGCTGCGTCCACACACTGCCCTTCGTGGCATCACAGTCAACGTCCTCCCCAGCCGGTGTCATCATGCAAGCCAACACGTTCAAGGTCCGCGTCGATAGCATTCGCGACGAAGCTCACGGTATTCGTTCGTTTCGCATCGCACGCGTCGATGGAAAGCCATTCGAGATTTATGAGCCTGGTGCGCATATCGACGTCACCGCGCCGTCCGGCGTCACCCGACAATATTCGCTGTGCGGCGACCCGGCGTTCAGCGATTTCCAGCTCTTCGCCGTCAAACGGGAACCCGAATCGCGCGGCGGCTCCCGCTCACTGCACGACGACGTAGGCATCGGCTGCGAACTGCTGGTCGGACAGCCGCGCAATCTCTTTCGCCTGGACACCGAAGCACGCGCGCATGTGCTGGTTGGTGCAGGCATCGGCATCACGCCGCTGCTGTCGATGGCATACCGGCTGGCAGCGCGCTCCGAACCGTTCGTACTGCATTACTTCGCGCGTAGCGAAGCGCATGCGGCCTTTCTCCCCGTGCTCTCGCAGGCGCCGTTCGCGTCTCATGTGCGATTTCATTTCGGCGTCGGCAGCGGCGATCTGGGGGCCGCGTTGCGCGAATGTCTGGATGGCGTGCAAGACGGCACCCACATCTATACCTGCGGCCCGGCTCCGTTCATGGACGAAGTCGTGGCCGTCGGCGAGTCCATGCCCGCCGTCACGCAAGTGCATCTGGAGCGTTTCGGCGCCGATCCCGCCGCCGTGGATATGGGCGCGGCGCAAGGCGAATTCGACGTCAAAGTGGCGAGCAGCGGCCAGGTCGTGCGCGTCGGAAAAGATCAGACGATTGTCGATGCGCTCGCCGCCATCGGCATCGAAATCGATACGTCGTGCGGCGAAGGTGTGTGCGGCACCTGCATGATCGACGTGGTCGAAGGCGATCCAGACCATCGCGACCACTGCCTGAGCAAGGCCGAACGCGCCGGAAACAAGGTTATTTGCTGCTGCGTTTCTCGCTCGCGCTCGCCCGTGCTGATCCTGGACGTTTGACGGCAGGTTTCTTTCTGGCAGTGGCGCTCGTGCTAACGCCAGCGCCCGCCGGCCCAGCAAAGCGACGCATGATATTCATCAGCAGGTCGCGCATCCAGGCAATCCCTTCATCCTCGTGAAAGTGCTCGTGCCAGTGCATCGTCACCGCAGCCGAGGGGATGGGTACGGGCAATTCGAAAATCTCAAACCCGCCGCCTCGCGCCAGCAGTTCGGCCAGACGGCGCGGCAAGGTCGCAATGAGGTCCGTCACGGCCAGCACGCCCGGTAGCGCGACGAAGTGTGGCACTTCCAGCCCGATGTTGCGCGCCACGCCCTTCGATCGCAGCGCGTCGTCGATGGCGTGATGGCTATGCTCGACCGAGCGGATCAGGACGTGCGAGCCTTCCACGAACTCCGCGAGCGTGAGCTTGTGGCGCTTCGCCATTTCGGGCCGACGTCGGCGCACGCAGACATAGCCCTCCTCGAACAGCACTTGATGGCGCGTGCGCGACGTCAATTCCGGCAGATTGCCAATCGCGAAGTCGAGCTTGCGCGATCGCAGCGCCTCCTCGATCTGGCCGACCGGTTGCGGCTCGATACAAATCTTGATGCGCGGCGCGAGCCGCTTCACCTCCTCGCAGATCGACGGCAAATAGGCCATTTCGCCGGCATCGGATAAGGACAGCCTGAACGCCCGCGTGCTCACCTGCGGCTCGAAACGCTCCGCATACCTAAGCGCCTCGCGCACCGAATCGAGTGCGCGCGCAACGATCACGGCCAGTTCCTGCGAGATCGGCGTGGGTTGCATGCCGTGCCGCGTTCTGACAAACAACGGGTCGTCGAATAAGGCGCGCAGACGCGCTAGCGAATAACTCATCGCGGGCTGCGAAAGCGCGAGCCGTTCGCCCGCCTTCGTCAGGCTCTGCTCTTCGACGATTGCGAGGAAGACCCGCAGCAGGTTCAGGTCGACGCCATCGAGCGTTTGCATGTGATATCCATCTGATTTATGTATCGACTAATTTTAGATCAATTTGACGCATGACACGAGCGCGACGACACTCCCAGTACGTGCTCTTCATCCGCGCGACTTACGCATATAACCCCGCATACAACCCCGCATTTACCTCGATACCCTCACAATCATGAGCGAAACCTGGCAAAGCATCGACACGAGCTCGCTGCACGGCCTCGCAGAGGCCGACCGCATCGCGCCGTCTCTCTACTACGATCCGGCGCTGTTCGAAGCCGAACTCGAACGCATCTTCTACAAGACGTGGATCTGGGTGGCGCACGAAAGCGAGCTGCCTAATCCCGGCGATTTCCGCACCACCACCATCGGCCGCCAGCCGGTGATCGTCGTGCGTGACAAGACGGGCGCCATCAATGTCCTGCAAAACCGCTGCCGCCATCGCGGCGCGACGGTATGTGAAGAGCACAAGGGCAACGCGAAAGGCTTCACGTGTCCCTATCACAGTTGGTCCTACGCGCTCGACGGGACGCTGCGCGCGCTGCCCTATGGCGACGGCTACGAAGGCGTTTGCGAAAAGGGCGATCTGCCGCTGGAAAAGCTGCGTGTCGGCGTTTATCAGGGCCTGATTTTCGCGAGCTTCAATGCGGAAATCGAACCGCTCGAAGACTTCCTCGGCGGTGCGAAGCCATGGATCGATCTGTTCATGAAACAAGGCGCGGGTTATCCGGTCAAGGCGAACGGCGAACATAAATTCCGCTTCAAGGGTAACTGGAAGATCCAGCTCGAAAACACGACCGATCTCTATCACTTCCCGGTCGTGCACAAGTCGTGGCTCAAGTCGATCGACGAAGAAACCACGGCGGTCATCACGAGCTTCATGACCAGCGATCAGGCTTTCTGCCGCTCGCTTGGCAACGGCCATAGCCTCGCCGTGCTCGTGCCCGAACTCGTCGATCTCGATCAGGATGACGGTGCGCCGCTGCCCGAGCGTTTCGACGATCTCGCCGCGCAACTCGCCGAAAAGCACTCGCCCGAAGAGGTGCGCCGTATCGTGCGCTCGCTCATGGGCGTGGGCTTCAATCTCAACCTGTTCCCCAATCTCGCGCTGTCGATGGCGTTCTTTCGCGTCCTGCGGCCGATCTCTGCCGACGAGACTGAAATTCGTCACGTTGCGCTCGCCATGAATGGCGGTCCCGAAGAAGCCAATCGCGTGCGCCTGCGTATCCACGAACACTTCCAGGGCCCGTTCGGTTTCGGCAGCCCCGATGATGCGGAAGCGTGGGAGCGCGTGCAGCGCGGCTCCCATGCGGGTGCCAATACACCGATTCTCGTCAATCGCGGCCTGAATCGCGAAACCACCGCACCCAATGGCGAAAAAACCGCGCACGCAACCGACGAGACCGGCATGCGCGAAGCTTATGCGCAATGGCGCAAGATGATGGAGGCATGATGGACGACCGCAACAAGCTGATGTCGCAGGATACGTTTTCACGCGCGGTTCGCTTCATCTGGCGCGAGGCCGAAATGCTCGATCGCCGCGAATATCGCGAGTGGCTCCAGTTGTGGGACACCAAAGGCTTTTACGTCGTGCCGATCGACCCGGCCACGACCGATTTCGCCGCGACGCTGAACTACGCCTATGACGATCAGGAAATGCGCGAGAAGCGCGTGGAGCGCATGACATCGGGCTACTCCGCTTCCGCGTCGGACGCGGCGCGCACGGTGCGCACGGTGTCGCGCTTTACGCTGGCGAGCGACGAAGCGAATGTCGTCGAAGTGCAATCGGCGCAGATCATCGTGGCCTACAAGCGCTCCGTGCCGACGATTTTCGCCGCGGATTTGACGCATCGAATCCGCTTCGACGGCGACGAGCCGCGCCTCGCGCAGAAAGTCATCCGGTTGATCGATTCGACGGATGCACTGAACGCTATTGGCTTCCTGCTTTAAAGCCCTGTTTAAACCCTAATGGTCCCGATCCCGCATTGGGACCCTCTCACTTCCGGTTTATCTTATGCCCACGCTTGAAGTGTATTTGCCTTCGGGTCACGCCGAGGCGTGCAAAGCTGCGCTGATCGGCCAGCTCACGCAAGCCACGGTCGGCGCCATCGGCGCGCCGGCGGAATCGGTCCGCATCCTGTTGAGCGAGCTTCCCGCCAGCGATTACGGCATTGGCGGTCGGGCTGCATCCGAAGGCACACCGCCCTCGCTGCCCGTCATCATCGCCGTCCTGATAGCGGGCCGCACCGATGAACAGAAACGTGCGCTTATTCAAGCGCTATCCGAAACGAGCGCCAGCGTTCTGGATACGCCGATCGACTGCACACGCGTGATGATCAAGGACATTCCGAATACGGATTTTGGTCTTGGCGGAAAAACGGCGAAATCGCTGGGCCGCTGAATTCCGCCGACACGTCAATTCGCTGCCGTGACGCCAGCAAGCGGTAACCAGAAGCGGCATTCGAGCCCGCCCGCCGTCACCGGAAGCGCACGAATCACGCCACCGTGCCGCGCGATGATGCTTTTGCAGAGCGACAAGCCAATGCCGTTTCCCGTCTCCTTCGACGAAGAAAATCCGTCGAAGAGGCGCTCGTGCCCTTCCGAAATACCCGGACCGTTATCGCGTACGAAAACGAGTGCCTGGCCTTCATTCATGCAAGCGCCGATGGTCAATGCCTTTTGCGCGCTTTCCGCCGAAGCCAGCGCGTCGATCGCGTTGAATGCCAGATTCAGCACGACCTGGCCGATCAGTACGCGCTCGCATTCGATCAAAAGCGGTGCGTCGGATAGTTCGACATGAACGTTCACATTGGCCTCGCGCGCACGCAATTGCACGAACCATGCGGCTTCGGAAAGAATCGTGCGCAAATCCACGACCGCAATATTCGGGTCGCGCCGCGCGACATATTCCCGAACGCTTTTTATAATCGTCGCGGCGTGCTCGGCCTGGCGATCCGCCGCGCGCAAACCCCAGATCACCGATTCAAGCGGGGCCGCGTTCGAAAGCCGCTGGATCGCCCCTTCCACAAAATTGCGGATTGCCGCCACCGGCTGACTCAGTTCGTGCGCAATCGCCATGGCCATTTCGCCCATGGCGTTGTAACGACCTGCGTATTCAAGCAAGCGGGCTTCGGCACGACGCGCCTCTTCGGTTCGCACCACGTCGGTGACATCGCGAAAGTGAATCAGCACGCCGCGCAAATCGTCTTCGAGTTCGATGTGCCTGCACGTCAGGCGCAACCAGTGCTCGCCATCGGCGCTTCGATAACGGCATGGGATGGACGGTCCATCGGTGGGCGCCTGCGCGAGTTGCTGCAAGAGGCGCTGCGCCTCCTCATCGCCGATGTGATCGACGATTGCGCCTGGCGCGTCGCCCGCAGCGAGATCCAGCAGACGCCTGCCCGACTCGCTGATGTACTGGATTTCAGCGGCTTCGTTGAGCAGCGCGACGCCTTCGCCAAGATCCTGCATGAATTCGCGCAGCCGCGTTTCGTGCGCGCGCAGCTTGCGTTTGATGCCTTCTTCCGCACTGATGTCGCGAAACTGAACCATCACGACATCGCGCTCTTCCAGGTGAACCGTGGT
This sequence comes from Paraburkholderia eburnea, assembly GCF_002917095.1. Taxonomy (GTDB): domain Bacteria; phylum Pseudomonadota; class Gammaproteobacteria; order Burkholderiales; family Burkholderiaceae; genus Paraburkholderia; species Paraburkholderia eburnea. The sequence continues at coordinate 17,257 of NZ_PQGA01000018.1, read as the reverse complement.
GGCAATCGCCTCGGAAAGCATGTCGCTGCCGGTCCTCGATCGGTAACACCATTCATAGACCTGCGGGCCTTCCGTCGCCGAGCGGTTCATCGCCGCAATCGCCAATGCGCGATCGTATTTGGGCTCGGGCCGCGTCATGTCGCCCGCCTTCAGCGGAATCAATTCGTCCACGCTAAAGCCTAGCGCTTCACATGCGGCCCGGTTGGCCCAGACGATGGCTTTGCTTTGCGCGTCATGCAGCAGTACGCAAAGGGTCAACGCATCGAGCAGACGATGGAAATCGGCTTCTACCAGGGACGTCATATGCACAGTTCTCTTAAAAGAGCCGCATCGCTCATTCGAAACGATATCACCGGCCCTTCGTCGTTGGAACCTGAAGATTTCTTTAGAGAGCCACAGGATTTCACCCATTTTTCGAGTCTGCGCCCCAATTGCTGGCCTTTTTTGGTGTTTCTAGACTGAGCTACAAATCCAGCCACCTGGCGCCCTACCCTTCAGGAGACACTTCATGCGTGCTACCGCGACCGCTATTGCGCCGCAGACCGGCCATCACCCGGCTTCGCTGCAGGCCGATTCCAACGACGATCTGACGTTGGACGAGCTTGTCGAGGTCATCGTTGCGCGCCGTGACGAATTCGAACGGCTCTCGCATGTGCCGCGCGATGTGATCGACATGTTCAAGCGCGCGGGAATCTACCGGGCCGCCACGCCGAAACGCTTCGGCGGCGACGCCCGGCCGCCCGCCGAATTTCTGCGCATGATCGAGCGCATCGCGACCGCCGACGGCTCCGCCGCGTGGGTCGCGAGTTTCGGCTCGGCGAATATCTACCTCGCCGCGCTGCCCCTTGAAACGCAGGCGAAAATTTACGCAAGCGGCCCCGATCAGGCGTTCGGCGCCGGTCTCTTCCCGGTCCAGAAAGTGCAGCCCGCCGAAGGCGGCGGCTGGCTCGTCGAAGGCACGTGGAAGTTCGCGAGCGGTTGCAAGGGCGCGGACTGGCTGGGCGTGGGCATCGATACCGGCGCAAAAGACGGCGGCGCGCCGGGCAAACCTCGCACGGCCGTCTTTCGCGCAGCCGACATCGAAATTGTCGAGAACTGGAGCGTCGTGGGCATGCAGGGCACCGGCAGTCACGATCTGCGCCTCAAAGGCAATGTGGTCTCCGACGAATGGACCTTCGTGCGCGGCGGTCCGGCAACCGTCGATGAACCGCTTTACCGCTATCCGACCGTCGCTTACGCGGCGCAGGTGCTGGCTGTCGTGAACCTGGGACTCGCGCGCGCCGCACTCGACGTTGCCAACCAGATGTCGGGCGGCCGCCGCACGACGACCGGCGCGCCGCAACTCGCGGACCGCGCGTATTACCGCATCGAACTGGCCAAGGCGGAAGCGCAGTTGCGCTCCGCGCGCGCGTTTTTCTACGAGGCCACGGAAAGCGTGTGGGAATCGATTGCCGCTGGCAACAACGCTACGCCCGACCAGGTGAGCCTGCTGCGTCTTGCGGCCACCCAGGTCGCACGCGAAGGCGCCGACGTCGTCATGCGCGCCTATCGCCTGGGCGGCACGATGGCGATCTATCGCACGCACCCGCTCCAGCGCATTCTGCGCGATGCGATCGTCGTCACGCAACACGCGTTTCTTGCGGAAGGCAATTACGACGGCGCGGGTGCGGTATTCGTCGGCGTGCCGCCGATTCCGGGCTATCTATAACGCGCGCATTAATCACATCGCCAATTTACTTCGAACTACCAAGGACATATTCAATGAACACTGCGACCAGACTTCCCCTGCGCGTACTCTTTTGCTGCGGCGTCACGCAGAACTTCTTCGACCTGCCGCGCGAGCAGATCGGTACGGTATGGCAGGCCTACGGCAGAATGCTGTCCGCCATCGAAGCAATGGAAGGCGTACGCGTGCTCGGCATCATGGACGACGACCGCCTCACTGTCGGCCAGTCGGACGGCGCGCCGTGGACCTTCTATATCATGGCCGACGTGGTGGACTTCGACACCGTCACCGCCGTGTGCAATCTCTATCGCACAACAGCAGTCGGCGAATACAACCTCTGGCGTTACGGCAAGATCGAAGCGCGCGTCGGGCGCGAACTGGTCGTGCCGCCCGCTGCCAACGTGTGAGACCGTGAGAGCCAATGAAATGAGCGACTCTGACGCGCGCATCGCAGCACTTGAAACACGACTGGCCGATCTCGAAGCGGAACGCGCCGTGCGCTACACGTTCATGCGCTACATGGCGCTGTGCGACGTGCCCGCGACCATGCTCGATGGCGAATCGCTGGACGCGCTTTTCACTGAAGACGCAATCTGGGAAGGCGTCGGCACGCACTATGCGCACACCTTTGGACGATTGATTGGCCGTATGCAGATCGTCGCCATGCTTTCACGCTATTTGCCGCCTACGCCACATTTCACAACCAACGTTCATTTCGTCACCTCCGAAACCATTCGCATAGATGGCAAACACGCGACGGGGCGCTGGATCATGATGCAGGCGTCCGGCTATGTCGATGGCAGCGCGGAGTTGATCGGCGCGCGACTCGTGATCGATTTCGTGCCATCGACAAACGGCCACGACTGGCTGATTGCGCATTTCCGCACCGAGCGCCTGTTCGATGCACCGTGGTCGGTCAATCCACGCGCCGCCCTTCTTCCGCCAGATCAGGAACTGTCAGCATGAGCGCTTTGCTTCAGCAATTTTCATTGGGCGGCCATGGCGCCACGAGTCCCACTATCGTCATCAAGGACTCGATCGATATCGCAGGCTTCCGAACCACCGCCGCGAGCCGCGCGCTGGCCGATGTCGCCCCGGCACCGCGCCACGCCGAAGTGGTTCAACGCCTGCTCGATCACGGCTGGCATATCGTTGGCAAAGCCAATATGCACGAACTGGCTTTCGGCATGACGGGGCTCAACGCATACACCGGAACGCCGATTAACCCGCAGGACGCTACGCGTATTCCTGGTGGTTCTTCCAGCGGCTCCGCCGCAGCGGTCGGCGATCATATGGCCGATGCCGCGCTTGGCACTGACACGGGCGGATCGATACGTGGCCCGGCCGCATGTTGCGGCGTCATCGGGCTGAAGCCTACTTTCGGGCGCGTGTCGCGAATCGGCGCGGCCCCCGCGCACAGCACGCTGGATTGCGTCGGGCCGTTCGCACGCGACATCCGCACGATTGTGCTGGTCATGTCTGCTATCTGCAGGGATTTCGATCACCATATCGCCGAAGGCGCAGTTAGTGTAGCGCGCGTTGGCATCGTGCGGGCCGAGGCTCGGCGAGACATTTCGGAAGCCATTGAACTGGCCGTGCGCAAAGCGGACTTCACACCGGCATTCCTCGACCTGCCCGGACTTACCGACGCATTCACCGCCGGCCTGTCGATTATCAATCGCGAAACTTCGGCCGCGTTTGGACAGCTAGTCGAAACGGGCCACCTTCAACCCGATCTCGAAGCACGATTGCGCGCGGCGGCCAATACCAGCGATCTGGACGTAGAAAACGCGGAGCGTGTGAGAACGCGCTTTACCCAGGCGGTGGATCAAGCGCTGGAGGCCGTGGACGTTCTGGTAATGCCAACGCTGCCGGACTTTCCGATCACGCTCGAACAGGCGCGCAACGGGACATCGGTTATTGCCATGTCGTCGCTTATCCGGCCATTCAATCTGAGCGGACATCCGGCGTTGTCGCTGCCGGTCCCCGTTCGTGGGACGACGTTGAAAGCGGGTCTGCAAATTATCGGCCGCCATGGAGCGGACGAACTCGTCTGTGCCGTAGCCTCCCGCATCGAAGCGGCATTGTCCGTATAGTCGTTGCATGAACAACGACGCCTAAAATTTTCTGGAGTCAATCCGTATGACAACAAGAGTCGCCGTCGTGACGGGCGCAGCCCGAGGGCTAGGCGCCACCATTGCCGCGAAATTCCATGCGGCAGGCTACCGCGTCGTATTGGCCGACCTCGCGCTCGACGCGGCGCGCGAAGTCGCCGCGTCGCTTAGTCCCGATGGAACGAGCGCATTTGCGGTGCCGCTCGATGTCACCTCTAAATCGGACTTCGACAGCGCGCTGAAAACCGTCGTTGCCCGTTGGGGCCAGGTAGACGCGCTCATCAACAACGCCGGTGCGTCCAAAGTCGTCCCCGTGATGGAAATCACGGGCGAACAATTCGATCAGGTCATCAACGTCAACCTGAAAAGCGTGCTGTTCGGCTGCCAGGTTTTCGGCCAGTATTTTGCCGATCGAGGCGAAGGGCGCATCGTGAATATCGCTTCTCTGGCGGGGCAAAATGGCGGCTCCGCAACCGGCGCGCACTACGCTGCTGCCAAGGGCGGCACGCTGACACTGACCAAAGTGTTCGCGCGCGACCTCGCCGCCAAAGGCGTGACCGTGAATGCCATCTCGCCAGGCCCGCTGGATTTGCCCATCGTTCATGAGAGCGTGCCTGCGGACAAGCTCGACAAGGTGATTGCGGGCATTCCGGTCGGGCGGCTGGGCAACGCGGAATATGTCGCCGATGTGGCGATTCTGCTGGCATCCGGGCAAGCTTATTTTGCAAATGGCGCGTGCTGGGACGTGAACGGCGGCCTTTACATGCGCTAATTATTTCGCCAAACGCCTTCGATTAAACCTTCTGATCGCCTTCGTCCGGATTCCACACAGCGACCACGTCGCGCACGAGCATCGCAATCGACTCGGCCCCGAGTTTATCCTTGATGCTCGCGCGATGCACATCGACCGTCTTCACACTGATCGACAGATCGGCGGCGATCCGCTTGCTGCCCTTTCCATCGATCACGCCGTGCAATACCTCTTTCTCGCGAGCCGTCAACGACTCGATTCTCTGCCGCAGTTCACTGCGCTTCATCCCGACAACATGACGCTGGCCCGCAATCTTGAGCGCGCGCTGGACCCGGTCCAGCATCTGCTGTGAGTTATAGGGCTTTTCCACGAAATCGATCGCGCCGTTCTGCATCGCGCGAACCGACATAGGGATATCGCCGTGTCCACTCACAAAAATAATCGGCAACGTTGCACCGCGACGGTTCAATTCGAACTGGACATCAAAGCCACTACGCTCGGGCATGCGAACGTCGAGAATCAAACACGCCGGGATCTTTGCATCGAATGCGGCGAGAAATTCCGCCGCGCTGCCGAACCCCTGCGATTGAATTCCCACCGAGTCGAGCAGCCACGCCAGCGAGGTACGCATGCCACTATCGTCGTCCACGATATAAACGACCTGAGCAGGGACCGTCATCCGCTCTCTCCACAAAAATTTAATGCGGCTTCGACCCGCGTGACTGACACATCCGACAATTGCGTTGCAGGCGTAGAAAATACCTCCCGCTGCTGCACTATCGTATCCGATCAAAATCTGCCAGCAAACCAGGTATTGCGCTTAGGTGATGCTTGCCATGAGCGGCGCGCCACGCTGAAGAAATCTTTAGATCGATGCGTGCAAGCGCTTATGGCGCAGGCATTCGTGCCGATACATTTCAAAATTCGCGTGCCCTAATCTGAATGCATCGCTCACACCTGTTTCCGGAACCGACGTATGCCCCAAACATCCCGCAACGTACCCACGCCCGACGATGACCCACGCGCCAACTTCCGGCAAGCCATGGCGCACCTCCCGGCGGCTGTCAATGTGATCACGACAGATGGACCTTTCGGCCGCTGCGGTATCACGGCCAGCGCAGTCTGCTCCGTCACCGACACGCCGCCCACGGTGCTGGTTTGCCTGAACAGATCGAGCGCGATGCATTCGACGTTCGAGGGCAACCGGCGCGTCTGCATTAACGTGCTGCCCGGCGAGCACGAAGACCTGGCGAAACATTTTGCGGGCATCACGAAGCTGCCGATGGATGAGCGCTTCGCCCTGCCGGGCTGGGCCGAGGGAGATTCCGATGTGCCCGTTCTGCGCGACGCGCTTGCGAGCATCGAGGGCAACATCGTGGAGATGAAGGAAGTCGGGTCGCATTCGGTTATGTTTGTGGAAGCCACCCGCATACGCGTGCGTAGCGACGGAGACGGGCTGGTTTACTTCAGCCGGAATTTCCATCGGATTGCGCGCCCGGCGGCGGCTTGATTGCTCGATAGACGGCACGAAAAAAGCGCCCATACGGGCGCTTTCCTGTCGCGCGCTTCAGGGTGTCAAGCGCGCTTGTGTAATGCACCGTCGAATTCCGGTGCAAGACCCAGATGATCGAGCAGCGCGCCGAACGATTGCACCCTCCGATGCACGTAATCGGCCACATCGACATCGGCGTAATCGTAGAATCCCTTGCGTGTCCGCAGACCGTCGCGGCCTTGCTCCATATTGTCGATGACGGCCTGCGCCGGTTCGAAGCGCGGCGCAATTTCCCGCGCGAGATAGTGCGAAGCGTAGAAGAGAATATCGCAACCGCCCCAATCGATGAATTCGAGCAGCCCCAGCACCGCGAAGCGCAGCCCGAATCCCGTGCGTATTGCCGTGTCGATGTCCTCCGCGCTTGCCACGCCCTCTTCGACCATGCGCGCCGCTTCGTTCATCGCGAGCGCCTGAATGCGCGGCACGATATAGCCCGCGGATGGCGTGCAGACAATCGGCCGCTTCCCGATGCGCATGAGCAATTCCGTCGTGAGCGCGACGGCATCGGCGTCAGTCGCGTCGCTGCGGCTGACTTCAACGAGCGGAATCAGGTGCGCGGGATTGAGCCAATGCGCGTTGATGATTCGCCCTGGGCGCGCGCTGAACGCCTGCAATTGCGTGACCAGGAATGTCGAGGTAGTCGAAGCAATGACGGCGCGCTCGCCGATCGTGCTTTCCATCCACCGCAATGCTTCGGCTTTGACGTCCAGCACTTCGGGCACGGCCTCGAATACCAGCGTCGCCTCGCGCAATGCCGCCGCGCCATTTTCACGGCTGACGAATTCGATGCGCGCCAGCACTCGCCCCGCCTGATCGGCAGTCAAACGTCCCAACGCGGTGAGCGATTTCAATTGATCCGCGATCGACTCGCGCGACTTCTGCACAAACGCATCGTGCTCCGCGCTCGTTCGCACCTTGAAATCCACCAGCGTCGCGCGCAACCCCGCGAACGCGAGGGCCAGCGCGATGCCCTGGCCCATACGTCCCGCGCCCACTGTATGTACGCGTTCGATGCCTTGTGCCACGTGCGCCACGTGTGCCGCGCTCACGTGCGCACCCCGCTATGGAGCAGCGCGCGCAATTCCGTTCGCGGCAATGACGCAAGCCCCAAGGCTTCCAGCGTGCGGCCCTGCGCGTACAGGTCTCGTCCCGTCACCACGCTTCCCAGAGAAAGCAGGCCCTGCGCAACCGGCGTCGGCACACCCGCATAACGCCCACACGAAACGATGAAAGAGAGTCCGAGCCGCGTGTCCTCCAGCATATAGCGATGAGTCTGCAAATCGATCTTTTCGCGCCAGTCGCCGCTATCGGTGAGTTTGCCGTGCGCGCCGCGTCCATACATCCATTCGTCGCCTTCGCTCGCATAATGATCGGCGAGCGGGAAATGCGGCGCGCCATAACCCAGCGCCTCGCGTACCCCCATACGCTCGGCGTCGAGCGCATTCGTCACGCGGCGAATCGACGGCTGCGTGCCTTCGTTATGAATATCCCAGCTCTCGAAGTGTTCGAGCGGCCCTGCGTTCATCAGAATAAGCGGCGGGTGAATAACGGGACCGGCGTTCATCAACGCACCGGACAGTGCATCCTCGATAGGCTCGATCGCCGGATAAGCGCTTTCGAGAATGTCGAAAGCCCAGTTTCCTGCGTTCGCGGGAAATATCCCTGTCGGCAGGCGCGTTGCGTAGGCGCTAATCACGACGCGATTCGCACCGTGCGTACGCACCAGATAGGGAAGTGTGCCGGTTTCGGCGATCGCTACACGGCTGCGATTGCCTGCGGCAGCGAGCGCATCGGCAAACACCATGCTGCCGAAAGTGCCGGGCGGCAGGTAGAGCACCTGGCCGTCCGTCAACAGCGGCGCCAGTTGCGCGGCAAGCGGCGCGTGCGTGATGGCAGGCAGCGGAATCACGATCAATTGCGCACCGTCCACCGCGTGAGCGAGATCATCGACGATACAAATCGCGCCGGGCGTACGCGCCGACGCAAGCGGCACGCGGCGGGTGCCGCGCCAATCGTGCACTTCCAGCTCACCGAGCGCGCCCAGCTTTTTCGCGGCTTCGCGATCGCGCCGCCACCAGCTCACTTCATGCCCTTTTTCAAGCATGTCGATAGCCGCAGCGTGGCATCCATGCCCACCACCCAGAACGCAGACTTTCATTGTTATTTCTCCTGTTTCGCGCATCCAGCGCCTCGATTGCATGAATGGGGCACGCGAACCGGGGAAATACAACCGTCCCAATTCGCGCGCTGACGGGAATGAAATTACGCGCCACTCGCTGCCATGTCGCTTCAATTCGCGCAACTTCGGTAAAAATCCGGCAAGCCCTGGTTGCGAACGCTTTTTTTCTCGCCGATCATTGAACCCACTAGCACAACGAATCGAAGAGACCAGTCCATGACTTCCGCGATATCCCGCATGAACGCCAATCTGCTTCACGCCACGCATGCGCGCGCCGATGTCGAACGCACGGTCGCGCGTCTGCTTGGCCCGCACAGCATGCAAGCGCAGGGACGTGAGCCGCTAAACGCCGAGCTTTACGACGTCGCCCTCGCACATGGCGGCCTCGCGGAACTGAGCTATGGACGTGCAACGCGTATCGATTTCGCGGGTAATGCGGGGCAATTCCTGTTTCGCCTCACGCTCGCGGGCGCGTGCGAATTAAGTTCCGGTCGGGAACATGCGGCGGTCACGCGGGGCGCGATCAGCGTCTCATCGCCCGCTCGAGCGAGTCGCATTGAAACGAGCAGCGACTGCCGCAGCCTGTTGCTGCGCATCGAGCGCAACGCACTGGAACACAAGCTCGCGGACCTGCTGCAAGCGACGCCGCGCGCGCCATTGCGCTTTGAAATGAGCGTGAATGCCGCGCATCGCGGCGCCGGCGTCGTGCGCGAGACGCTAGGCCATCTGCATCGGATGCACGCACAATGCGATGGTGCGAGCACCGCAACGCTGTTTGGCGGCGATCTCACGCAATGGCTCATGACGATGCTGCTCACGCAGCTTCCGCACTCGTATAGCGACGCGCTCATGCGCTGCGACACGCGCACGCCCTTGCCCGCCCATGTGCGCCGCGCGCGCGACCATATCGACGCGCATCTCGACACACCGCTCACGCTCGCCGTTCTAGCGCGCGTGGCGGGCGTCTCGCCACGCACCTTGCAGAATGGCTTTGCACAATTCGTCGGCCAGTCGCCCGCTGCCTATGTACGCGAACGGCGGCTCGAAGCCGTGCACGCCAGGCTCACGCGGGAACCACAGGCCAGCGTCGCGCAAACGATGCTTGCCTGCGGCGTGCAGAGCTTTGGGCATTTCACCAAGGCCTATGTGCGCCGCTACGGTCACGCACCTTCGGTCACGCGCGGACGCATCGCATGAGCCACGCTACCAACGAGGCCACATCTGCATCCAGCCCATCGGGCGTATCGGGCGTATCGCCGTCGCATTCCGCCGCGCTACGCGTGCAGGATCTCGACCTCAATCTGCTGAAGACGTTCCGCGCCGTATATCAGGAAAAACATGTGGGACGCGCGGCGTTGAGCCTGGGCGTGACGCAGCCTTCGGTCAGCTACGCATTGGGGCGGCTGCGCCTCATGTTTCGCGACGCATTGTTCGTGCGAACGGGACTTGGCGTGGAGCCGACACCGCGCGCTCGGCGTCTCGCGGCCTCGGTCGACAAGGCGCTCGCGATCCTTCAGGACGTGCTGGACGATGGCGCGAGCTTCACGCCCGAGACGACCCAGCGCGTGTTTCGCCTGCATATGAACGATTTCGCGGCGAGCGCCTGCTTGCCCACGTTACTGGGGGCGCTGGACGCGCGTGCTCCTGGCGCCGTCGTGGAAACGCTGCATCTGGATGAGCAACAGCTCAATATCGCATTGGAAGCGGGAAAAATCGATTTCGCAATCGGCCATTTCAATCAGGCCTCCGAACATTTTCAGCGTACGGAATTGCTGAGCGAACGCTGCGTGCTGATTCTCTCCGAAGCCGCGAATCGCCGGCTCGGTCTGGTACACGACTTCGTGCTCGACGCGCGGGCGCCCGCTGGCCTGCGTCTTGTCGCCGTGATGTCACATCCGCAGTCAATGACGCTGCTGGAGCGCCACGAACTCATGCCTCGTGTGCGTGCGTCGCTGCCGGATTTTCTTGTGCTGCCTTCGCTTCTGCGAGGCGCCGATTATGCGGCCATCGTGCCGCGCACCATCGCGCTCAGCTTCGCGGCGCAGCACCCCTGCGCGATCCACGAAATCGCCGATGCGCCAAGCTGGAGCGTGAACGCCTACTGGCACAGGCGTTTCGATGTCGATCCGGGCCATCGCTGGCTGCGCGCGCTGCTGGTGGAACTATTCGGCATCGGCGAGCGCGAGCCATTCGATACGTGGCTCGCGTCGCCGTGCACCAATGTTGGCGATGCTGGCGACGTGAGCGACCTGGACGACTAGAACGATACGAGCATGCCCGCCACGAGCGAACTCGCCGTGGCGCCGGCCTTCGCCACCGCCACGCCGCCGCCGCCCGCACCGTTGATCGTGAAAGCTGCCTGGCTGCCGTTACGCACCATCGCCGCGCCCGCGTAGAGCACCGTGCGCTTCGATAGCGGATAGTCTAAGCGCAGCGCGTAAGAGTCGGCGTTGCCGTCGCTGTCGCCGGTCTTGCGATAGTGGCCGTAGCTGGCGAGCAGCTTCGCACGCCCGAGCGGCACCGTGGCGTCGATTTCGTAGACGTCGTGATGCGGATAGGCGCTCAGCGAATCGACAGCCGTCTGTACGTCAGGGCCGCCGCGGTGACGCAAATACAATCCTGCGAGTTTGGCCCAGCCAAAATCATACGACGCACCCGCCACCAGATAATTTCCCTGCGCCGTGGGACTTTCCGTATTCAGAGAGGCCGCCGCGACCGGGCTGAATTTCTGTTCCATCCACGCGACGTCCAACGACACCGGGCCACGCGCGTAATTGAGGCCCGCGCCATAACTGTCGCCGAGCGTCGCCGGCTGACCATTCGCGCCGTTGGCGCCACGCGCCGCGATGGCGCGCAGCATGAAGCCATTCCATTGCGCCGAAGTCAGACGCACGGCGTTGTGTACGCGCAGATAAGCGGGCCCGACGAAGTTATTGGTTGCATTGCCCCATTCGAGACCCGCGCCATAACCCGGCAGCGCGTAGGTGACCAGCACGGTGTGCAGAATCGTATAAAGCTCGCCAAGCTGCATCCCTCCGTAAGGGCTCGTGAGGCCCACCCAAGCCTCGCGGCCAAACATTGCGCCGTTGTTCGAAAAAGCACCATTCGCCGAGTTAAATCCATTCTCGAGCTTGAAAATCGCCGCGTAGCCACCGCCGAGATCTTCGATCCCCTTCATGCCCCATTCGGTCGCGAACAGATTGCCAGTTCCCATGCGTACAACATGGTTCGGGCCGAAGTTCGTATATTCGAGCGAGGTGTCGATGCGACCATACAGGGTAATGCTCGATTGCGCGAGGGCGACGGCTGGAAGAAGAAAAGCTGCGCCGCATGCCACGCGCGAAATGCGTTGGAGAGAGTGAGGTTTCATCTGTGTCTTTATTGAATGATCCGAAATCATCGCCACCGAACCGGCTGGCATTTATCTGCATTGCGTAGCGAGTCTAAGAAGACCAAATTACCGGGTCGATTAAACGCTCTCTATAACGCTTATAGACACCATACGCAGATTGACGCGAATCCCTTTCCCACAAGCACTTGCACGCGTTTCATTGATGCTCCTATGGGTGTTTTCTTTACCCTGCCGGGGGAAACTCACTATCGATCGAGTGGCACTCCCCATTTGTAATGGGATTTTGGCTGGATACATTGCTGTCGTTTGCCTATACCGTTCGCGTGCCTCGCCGCAGCGGACACCTTAAAGTCCCCTTGGAGAAATCGTATGAACACTACTGCGGCCGCCGCTCGTCCCGGCCGAGCCAACGCCTACGCGTGGTATGTCGTGATCGTCTGCATGCTCGCGTATGTGTTTTCCTTTATCGATCGCCAGGTGCTCGTGCTCATGATCGAACCGATCAAACGCGACCTGATGCTTAGCGATACGCAATTCAGCCTGCTTAGCGGCTTCGCATTCTCTTTGTTTTATGCCTTCATGGGACTGCCGATTGCCTTTCTCGCCGATCGCCATGCACGGCCGCGCCTGATTTCCGTGGGCATCGCGATCTGGAGCGTCGCAACGGCTGCATGCGGGGTCAGCCAGAACTTCGTGCAGATGTTTGTTTCGCGCATGGCCGTGGGTGTCGGCGAGGCCGCGCTTTCACCCGCCGCCTATTCGATGCTCGCGGACTATTTCTCGAAGGAAAAACTGGGGCGCGCGATTGCGGTGTATTCGCTCGGCTCGTTTATCGGCGGCGGTGTGGCGTTTCTCGTCGGCGGTTATGTGATTGCGCTACTCAAGCACGCGTCCGCGTTCGCAGTGCCGCTGTTCGGGCAGATTCATCCGTGGCAAATGACGTTCTTCATCGTAGGCCTGCCCGGCCTTGTCGTCGCGCTGCTGGTGCTGCTCACCGTGCGCGATCCGCAACGCAAGGGACTCGCGCAGGATGGCAGCGGCACCGCCGCGCGGATGACGACTGCGGATGCCCTGCGCTTTGTGTTCCGGCATCGCGCCACGTTCGGCTGTCACTACTTCGGTTTCTCTTTCTACGCGATGACCTTGTTCTCGCTGATGAGCTGGACGCCCGCGTTCTATATTCGCCATTTCGGCCTTACGCCCGTCCAGGCGGGTTACACGCTCGGCACGGTGCTGCTGGTGGCGAATACCGCCGGGGTGTTTTGTGGCGGCTGGTTCAACGACTGGTTGCTGAGGCGCGGCTATCAGGACGCGCCGATGCGCGCAAGTTGCATTGGCGCTGCGTGCATGCTCGTGCCGGCTGCACTGTTCACGCAGATCCCCGATCTTCACGGCTCGCTTGCCGTGCTGGTCGTTGCGATGTTCTTCGCGTCGTTCCCGATGCCGACTTCCACCGCCGCGATGCAGACACTCGCGCCGAATCAGCTTCGTGCGCAGATTTCAGCGCTGTTCCTGCTGGTTCAAAATCTGCTCGCTCTGGGACTGGGCACAACGATCGTTGCACTGTTCACCGATAAGGTTTTTGCTTCACCGCTTGCCGTTGGACATTCGGTGTCGATCGTGAATGGCTGCGCGGCGTCGCTGGCAGTCGTGCTGCTCGGTGTCGGCTGCCGGCATTACCGTAACTCGCTTGCGCGCGAGCAAACCGGAGCGGATAGAGCCAAGGATCGAGTTGTCGACACCGCGAAGCTCGGTGCAATAACGCAGTAAGTCGACAATTCAGAAAGGAAAGCGCCGTGTTTTGACGGCGCTTTTTTGTGCATCAAACAGGGATTAGCGCTTACATCACGCGCGTACGTATCTGGATTTTTAGTTCTGTCAGTTGCGCCTTCGGCTGGATCAAGGTGTCGTGCAACTGATCCGCCTGCACGATCAATTGATTGATCGAAGCACGCGCCTGACTCGCCACTTCGCGTGAGAGCTTGCGTACGGCCGCGTGAACGGCTTGTTTCAAAGCGCCATGAAGCCGCCGATAGCCCACGCCAACGACTTCACGCGCGCAAGTCTCCGAGTCGCCCATTTCAATCGCGATATCCTCGAAGCCAGCGCTGACGTCCAGATCCAGAACCGTCAGCCCTTTTTCGTGAGAGACATCGTAGTCGGAGAAGAACTCGCGCACGCAACAAGGAAAAGCCTCATCAATCGCGCCAGTGACGGCGCGAGTGACTCCAGTCACATCGCGTTCACTTGCGTGCGAATCGAGAATTTCCGGCAAAACCGCCAAAACACGCTGGCAGATAGCGTCGATCAATAGCGTCTGCTGCGCTTCAATTTTATTTACGGTATGCTGTGCGGACGCACGCGTTTTCGCCAGCAAAGGAAACACGCTGGCATGCAGCGTATCCAGCACATTTTCCTCCAGATGATGCAGGGCGATTTCCGCGCGCTTGCGCCGCTTGTAGTCGAGCGCCGGGCCGGATATCTCAAGCAGTGCCGTGAAGAGGCGCTCAAAACCCGCCTCGCGCATACCGGGCGGCGTCGCTCCCTTCACACGCGCCATATGCACTGACACGGATACCGGCGGCTTTAACAACGCGCCAGTTACGCCCATCGCGGCGAGCTTCTGCTGTGCGCGCGTCTGCACATCGGCTTCCTGTAGCGCGCGTCGTGCTTCGGACTTGTTGCACAAGCGCCTGACAAACTCGCCATCGACTTCATCTTCCTCGTATTCGTCGCTGCGCGTCACGACCGGCAGCAGAGGCTTGTTACGATGAAGCTCGCGGCTTAGATCGTCGAGTTCCTGCACCTGGCCCGGCGAGGTCGAACTCGTCAGCCAGATCACCCCATCGGCGCTTTCGATGAAGCGCTGGGTAAGCGCGGCGTTCTCCGGCACGACCGAATGCAGTCCCGGCGTATCGATCAGCACGAGCTTGTCGCCGAGACACACGCCTTGCAAACGAGCCGTCGTTTCCGTCGCGCCTTCCTCGAAGGCTGCCGATGTCTCCACGACGCGTCCGGCTTCGACGTGAAAATAACGCACCGTCTTGCCTTGCGCTACAAAACGCCCGGCGATGAAATTGCAGAATGCGCTTTTTCCCGCGTTGAACTTGCCGAACACGAGCAACATGACTCGCTGGTCGAATAGGTCCGAGAGAAACTGCACCGCTTCGAGCGACGCCCAAGGTTGCGCGCACGCGCGCGCATGAGTGTGCAGCACGGCGTCGATCCCCACAGCCTCACGCGCAAGCGTGCTGTGACCGTGCAAACCGTCCGTACAGAATCGGTGCGACTGGAGACTTCCGCGCAGATTATCGAGCCACACCTCAAGCGCTTCCAGCACGTCTCCGACATTTCGCTCGCCAAATTCGAACGCATCGATTTCAGCAATGAAGCGCTGTTCGTCGCTCACGTCCATTTTCATGTACTGGCAATCAGAGTATTGAGTGCATCAAGGGCGCTGTCCGCTGCCGATAACGCCGCGTCCACATCGATAATGCGTTGCGAGAGTGCCTTGCGGCCAACGGATAACTCGTAGTAGTGGGTAAAGTCGCGCTGCATGCGCTCACGGCCCGGCGCTTCGCAAAACATTCTGCGCAGGTCCTTGCGAAATTTCACCGAAATTCCCAGCACGGCAATCATCACTGAATTGATGCTGCTCGCGGCGGTGCGTTGTTCCGACGGCAATTCGATGATGCCGTGACCCGCCAGAAAGCCGTCTATGGCAATGCAGGCGCGCGAATACGCGATCTGGAGGTGTGCGCGTTCGCGCTTGCCCGCCGTGCTCGCATATCGGTCTTTCGCGCTGTCCGGCACGATGGCGTGATCGGTGCCGAGCGCGTTCAACATGGCTTCGATATCGACGCCCGCCTTCCCGATTACGACTTTCAGGCCGCGATCGAAATCCGCACGCTGTCGCTGTTGAGACGCGCGCAGCGTGTCCAGCAATGCCGCTTGTGCGGCGCGATGCTCGCTCAACGCCGCACGGATTCCATCCGACAGTCGCGCAGCTTCATGCGCCCGCGCCTGAGGCACACGATCGAGCGCGTTGCGCACCGACGCCAGCAGAGCGGGAATACCGCTTCTTTCCACGAGCAGCGACTTGCCGCCTTCCTGTCCCTTACGATGGCGCGTGGAGGAAACGGCACGCCACACCACTTCCTTGCATTGTGCCGCCAGTGCCGCGTGAACCCAATCAAGTTCTTCGTCATCAGCAAGTTGATCGGCTTGCGTGAGCACGAAGAAAGTCTGCCGTGCACTGCGTTCGTCATCGTCGAGCAGATCGGCAAGCAATGCACGCTCACGTGCATCGAGTTCGCCCTCCTTCGCTGCGTGCACGAACAGGCGGATATCCGCGTGCAGCCATACGGCTTCGAACGCATGACGGTCATCCTCGCTGCCCACATCGGCATCGAGGCCCGGCGCGTCGAGCCAGCGCACGCCCTGTTGAACGCTGTGCGCAAGCACCACGGTTTCGCGCTTGTCCGAAACGGCAAAGGCCTGCTGACCGAGCAATTCGTTCAGCAGGCTGCTTTTGCCGTGATTGTATTTGCCGACCACCGTGACGACGGGCACGCCGCCATCGGCGATCAGTTGCAGCCGCGCCAGATCGTCGGCGCGATCGGGCAGTACAGCATGAATCTCGCGCGCGGCTTGCCCGCGCAGGTCGCTGGACACCATTGTCTCCTCATGTTCGAACGACGGCGTGTCATGCGCACGCCGCCGTCTCTTCAAGCGTCAAGCCGTAGCCGCAGCGCGCAGACGATTGACGATCTGATTGTCCTTGCCTTGAACGAACGGCGTGAGCGTGACATTGAATTCGATCGACCTGTATGCATCGTCCTTGAGGCCGAGCTCCGCGCCGCCGGTTTTCTCGACGACGTGCGGGATCAGTTCCTCGCGCGTGGCGTAGGCAAAATCATCCCAGATCAGCGGATCGCCTTCGATATTGAACTGCGTCGTGAGCTTGCGATGGCTGTCACTGGTGACGAAGAAGTGTACATGCGCCGGGCGATTGCCGTGACGGCCCAGGCTGTTGAGCAGTTGCTGCGTCGCGCCATGCGGCGGGCAGCCGTAGCCCACGGGCATGAGCGTACGGAATTCGTAGGTGCCGTCAGCACCCGTCTTGACCGCGCCGCGCAGGTTGAAATCGGTTTGCGCACCGGTTGGATCGAAGTGCGAATAAAAGCCTTTCGAATTGGCGTGCCAGCATTCGACCACGGCATTCGCAACGGGTTTTCCGTCCGCCCCTGTCACGGTGCCGTGAATCACGAGCGGGCCAGCATCTGCATCGGCGTTGATGTCGATTTTACTCACGCCTTCGCGCACGGGCGCGCCCGCCACGTACAACGGGCCTTCGATGGTACGCGGCGTGCCGCCGTCCAGACCCACGGCCTTGTCTTCCGCATCCATGCGGATATCGAGGTATTTTTCCAGACCGAGGCCCGCTGCAAGCAGCGCCGCTTCGCCATCCTGGCCCAGCTTGTTCAGGTAATTGACGCCGGCCCAGATTTCATCGGGCGTGATGTCGAGATCGTCGATCGCCTTGAACAGATCGCCCAGCAGGCGATAAACGATCTGCTGGAA
>NZ_PQGA01000017.1 GCF_002917095.1 Paraburkholderia eburnea | reverse complement strand
TCCGGCGAGTCCACCGCCGTGATGTCGCTGATCTGCGCGACGTCGAGCTTCGCGGCGATACGCGGCGTGACGTTCTTGCCCGATGCCGTTGCCGGCGCGAGGATGTGCGAGTAGTTTTTCGCGATGCCCAGAACCGTCGCTTCGACGTTCTCGGCCAGACCTTGCGCGAGTTGCGGCGCGTCGGCGAGCAGCACCTTCGACACGCCCGCGATCTTCGCGGCCGCATCAGCCGCAGCCTGCGCGTTGTGACCCGCGACCAGCACGTGCACGTCGCCGCCGATCTTCAGCGCCGCTGCCACCGTGTTCAGCGTTGCCGCCTTGATCGACTGATTGTCGTGTTCAGCGATTACCAGATTCACCAGATTCGTCATTTTTCCATCGCTCCTTACAGCACCTTGGCTTCGGTCTTCAGCTTCTCGACCAGCGTCTTCACGTCGGCGACCTTCACGCCTGCCGAGCGCTTCGGCGGCTCGACAACCTTGAGCGTCTTCAGACGCGGCGTGACGTCCACACCGAGATCTTCGGGCTTGATCGTTTCCAGCGGCTTCTTTTTCGCCTTCATGATGTTCGGCAGCGTGACGTAGCGCGGCTCGTTCAGGCGCAGGTCCGTCGTCACCACCGCGGGCAGCGTCAGCGAGAGCGTTTCCGCGCCGCCATCGACTTCACGCGCGACCGTAGCCTTGCCGTCGGCGACCGTGATTTTAGAAGCGAAGGTCGCTTGCGGCAGATCCGCCAGCGCGGCGAGCATCTGGCCAGTCTGGTTCGAATCGTCGTCGATGGCCTGCTTGCCCAGGATGATCAGCGAAGGCTGTTCCTTGTCGACCAGCGCCTTGAGCAGCTTGGCGACAGCCAGCGGCTGGAGGTCTTCGTTCGACTCGATCAGGATCGCGCGATCGGCGCCGATCGCCAGCGCCGTGCGCAGCGTTTCCTGGCTCTGCGAAACACCGCAAGAAACCGCGATGACCTCGCTAGCCACGCCCGCGTCTTTCAATCGCACCGCTTCTTCCACAGCGATTTCGTCGAACGGATTTATCGACATCTTCACATTGGCGATGTCGACGCCCGTGCCGTCAGACCTGACGCCGACCTTCACGTTCGCGTCCACCACGCGCTTCACTGCAACCATGACTTTCAATTTCGTCCCCTTGATTCGTTGGTTGACGCTTTAACCCCGACGCTGCGCAAGCCGCGTCAGAACGTCGAAAGCGTCAGCGTATTTTTCACCGAGGTCACACCCTGCACCCCCTCGGCAACCTGCGAAGCCAGGCCGATCTGGGCCTGCTCGGGCACCCAGCCTTCGAGCAGCACGGCGCCGTCATGCGCACGAACGGTGATACCGGTCGCGCGCAGTCCCTTCGCCTTGCCTAGCGCGGTGAGCACGCGGCGGCGCAGCGCGCGGTCGGCTGCCTTTGACGACGTCGCAGCGCCGGAGCTTGCCATCGGCGTAGGCGACGATGAAACATCGTTCTGCGCATGCGCGCCAATTGCGAAATTCATCAGCAGACCAAATAAAATAACCTGGCCGGTTCTTGCGATTTTCATGGGGAATTCTCCCTGATCGTTATGTGTGATGCGCTGGCCGGACAGCGCCAGCGCCTCGTAATCAGAAACGGTGCGTCATACCGACGACGGCCAGCACCTGCTTCGTGCCGGGGCCAGACACGGAAACCCCGGGCCAGCTCATCGTCGCCGAGCCGTTGTTCTTCATATAACCGGCCCGCATGTAGAGCGAGGTGCGCTTGGACAGGCTGTGATCGGCGCCGATCTGCACGCCCGGCGTGTTGTCGTGCACGCCTCGCACGTTGCGCTCGAAGCCGGCGATCATGATTGCGTCGGCCGGCGTCGCCTGAATCGTCGCGCCGAATTCCATCAGGCTGTTGGACCTGGCGGCGCCCAGCAGCGCGGCGAGCGAGTGTGCCGACGCGTCGTGCGGCCGGTTATACCCGTAGTTGAACTGCAGGTTGACGATGCCGATGCGATAGCCGATTGCGCCCGTGTAATGTTCGGTGTCCACCAGGTTGAGCGCGGCAGGCAGCCCGGGGACCGTTTCCGTGCCGGGGTGCTGGAACTGGTACGCCAGGCCCGCGTAGAGCCCGTAACCCGAGTACGACAGTCCGAGGTCGAGCGTATTTCCCGATTGCTCCGGCACCGGCTGGGTCACGGTGGCCGCAAAACCATACATCGCATAGAGCTGGAACCCGCCCATATTCGGCGATTTATAGAGGACCGAATTGCTCGTACGGCCCGTGACGGCTTGCGTGGCGAGCGTATTGCGATCGACAGCCAGCACGCCCGCTGAAAGCGGCGACAGCACTTCGTTACCTCGGAAAGGATCGGTCGGGTAGACGATCCAGAAGGTCGGCTGGTACTGGCGGCCAAACGTCAGTGAGCCGTACTTTTCGTGATTCAGGCCAACCCATGCCTGCCGGTAGAAGAGCGCCGTCGTGTCGGCGAACAAAGCGCCATTGTTGATGTTGAACCCACTTTCGACGTCGAATGCGGCCTTCAGCCCGTTGCCAAGGTCTTCGCTGCCCTTCAGGCCGACCATCGACCCCGTATTGCCCCCGCTACGCATCGAGTACGAATGGTTGCCTCCATTATCGAGATACTGGAAAAACACATCGGCCACGCCGTAAAGCGTGACGCTGGACTGCGCCGCCGCGCTAGCGGCCATCAACGCCGCCGCTGCCCCGCAAATGCTCTGCCTGATCAACCGCATGCATGTCTCCTGTTGTTGTTTGCCCGCATCGGCCAGATGCTGCGAATGGGGAACGCGTCCCGCGTTGCACAGCACTTGCGGCGCAGTGTTGCAGCCCTTGCGGAAGGCTCAACTACCCGAACGGAGTGGGGACGGGAATACCCGACATATTCGAGACGCGTGTGCGGCGAGGTTTGACGGCTGTTGCGCGTGCCGACAGCGACGGGCGGCAACGGGCGTGGGTCGCCGACTACCCGGTGCGGGTGGGGACAATATCCCGCTCGCCCGACACTATCGGACGATCGAGCCGCTGATCGAACCACAAGGCGCGTCACCGTATTCAGGAGCAAGACACCATGTCCGGATATCCCACTGCAAGCGCACCGCGGCGGCTCGCCCATACGCGTCAGATTGTCTGCACCGGCTATGTGCGCGAAGACGGTCTCTACGACATCGAAGCCCGTATGACAGACACGAAAGGTCAACGCTCGCAACTATTGTTAAAGGTGCTGCCGGCGGGCGACGCGCTGCACGATATGTGGCTCACGATCACCGTGGACGCCGGCCTCGTGATCCGCGCCGCGTGCGCGCGCACCGGGGCGGCCCCGGCACCCTACTGCACGGAAATCAACGAGGCCTACGACAAACTGGTCGGTATCCGGATCGGCGAAGGCTTCACGAGGGAAGTCCGCGCGAGGGTGGGCGGCACGCGCGGCTGCACGCATCTCACGGAACTGCTGGGACCGATGGCTACCGTGGCGTTCCAGACCGTCATGGGCACGCGCACCGGCGAAGGGTCGTCGCTGCCCCTGCTGGATACCTGCCACACATGGCGCGCCGAAGGCGAAGTCGTGCGGATCGTGCGCGAGCGCACGATCCAGGCGCACAACGCGGACATTCGGCACGCCCCCGACGCCGCCCGCCTGGCGGCAAACAACGATGCATAGAACCGGCAATCCGGCGGCTGCGCGGCTGCAGGCAACGTCGCGAGCCAGCAGGACCACGCCGCGGCATTGGAGCCGTGCTGGCGTGCGCTACAATGGTGCGATCCTCCACAGATCATCAGAGGTGCCAGGCATCGGCGGCACTTCGAATGGAAGGCACACGCGCACATGCCGCAACGTTCAGATCCTCTCGATGCGAACCGACCCGGGAAGAAAGACGCTGCTTCCAGCGTCACATCCCGCGTAATGGCGCCGCGCAACAAGACGCGCACCGTTGCGCGCACGCGTCTGATCGACAAGCTCATTGAGGCCCGGCGCAAACGCTGCATCCTGGTTCAGGGCCCGGCGGGCTGCGGCAAGACGACAATGCTGGTCGCCTGGCGAGAAGCCCTGCTGCCGCTGGGCTTCGATCTCGCCTGGCTAACGCTGTCACCGGACGACAACGACCTGGCCAGTTTCATCGACAGCCTGGTGGCGAGTCTCGCGCAGATCGATGCCGATGTCTGCCAGGAGGCGAGTCTCTTTGGCGGCCGCGGCGTAGACGACGAAGCGGTCGAGCGCACCGTCATCGCATTGGTGCGCGGCATAGGTCGGCATACGCGCGATATCGCCCTCGTCATCGACGACCTGCATCACATCGCCGCCCCACGCAGCTACAAGGCGCTGCAGTGGCTGCTCGACTATGCGCCGCCCAACCTGCACGTCGTGCTCGTTTCGCGCGGCACGTGCCCGATCTCGCTCGGCCGCTTGCGTGACCATGGGCTCGTGCTCGAACTCGACATGCGCGACCTGCGCTTCACGTTCGCGGAGTCCGCCGAATACCTGCGCGCACAGCTTGGTACCGTGAGCGAGCACGACGCGCGCGAGATGCACGAAACCACCGACGGCTGGGTGGCCGGACTACAACTTTTCGCCATGCGGCTGAAGCGCCGCCGCGCGGCTTCGAGCCCAGGTACCAGCGCAACGCCGCCAATCGTCGACGCCCCCTTGCACGACGCAAGCTCGTTCGCCGCGTACTTCGATCGTGAAGTGCTGTCGCGTCTTTCGCCCAGCGAGACCGAATTACTGATCCGCACGTCGGTATGCGCACGCTGGTGCTCGTCGCTGTGCGTCGCGCTCGTCGGCGAAGAACAGTCGCCAGCGGACATCGCCGCCCTGCTCGAACGGCTCGAGACCGACAATCTGTTCATCGCGCAGATCGAGATGGTCGGCAACAAGACGTGGTACAGGCTCAATCCGCTTTTCCGCGAGACGCTGCGTCAACGCTTGCGCGAGCGCAGCGAAGCGATGCAGCGCGCCGTGCACGACGCCGCCTGGCGCTGGTTCCGCGATCACGACCTGCCGGACGAAGCCGTCCGCCACGCGCTGCAGGCCGGGCAGCCCGCCGCCGCCGCCGATCTCGTCCTCAAGGCGGCGCGCGGCCTCCAGGTGGCCGGCGATCTGCGCAAGCTCGTTTCGCTCATCCATCAGCTGCCGCATGCCCAGGTCGAGGCCCACATCGGCCTGCGCCTGTGGCGTCTGCAACTCGAGCTGTATGCACGCGATTTCGATGCCTGTGCAGCCAGCATCGCGCGGCTCAAGGCCGACATTCCGGCCGATGACGTTCCCGGACGCTACCGGCTCGTGCTGCTGATCGTGGCTGTCGACGTCCAGCGTGACGATCCGGACAGCGCGCGCGCCCACCTTCCGGAGCTACTCGCCGCGCCGGCGAACGCCGACAGCTTCTCCATCGGCGCGCGCAACAATCTGCTCTCGTGGCTCCACATGCGTTGCGGCGAATACGAGCAGGCACGGTCCGCGCAGCTCGATGCAACCCGCCCGCTGATCGGCGGCTCGCCGTTGATGGGCACCTCGGCCGGCGTACTCAACGGCCGCGCTCTGGTGGGCTTCAGCTACGCGCTAGAGGGACAGTTCTCGCAGGTCGAGCGCATCAGCCGCGACGTGCTCGCGGAGGCCGACCAGCGCGGCAACAGCGCAGCCGAACCCGCCTGCTTCGCAGCGGCGCAGCTCGGCGAGGCGCTCTACGAATTCAACGATATCGCCGGTACACGCAAGCTGCTGGAGGACCGTGTCGATGTGCTAGAGCGCGTGTCCATCCCCGATTCCGTGCTGCGCGTGCTCAAGGTGCTCTCGGCCGCGCACTGGGCCGAGGGTCATCGCCTCGACGCGTTCGCGTACCTGGAGCGGCTCGAAGAATTCGCGCTGCGCCACGACCTGCCACGCCTCGCCGCCCACAGCCTGGCGGCCCAGGTGCAGCGCCACCTGCAATGCGCCCAGTTCGACGACGCCGAATCCGACCTCGCGCAACTCGCCGCTATCGCGGCCCGCCTGCGGCCCAAACGTCCGCTGACGTGGCGCGAAGTCCACGCGCTCGCCGAAGAAGCGCGCGTGAACTGGTGCATCGCCCACGAAGACTTCGAAGGCGCGCTCACCCACCTGCACGAGCTCGTCGCGTTTTGCGGCGAGCATGGATGGCTGCATCAGGTCGCGCGCTTGCGCATGCAGTCGGCGCTCGTCGATTTTCAGCGCGGGCGGGTGGACGCCGCGCGCCAGAGCGCGCTGTCCGCCCTGCGCCTGGGCCACCGCCTTGGCCTCGTGCGCAGCATTCTCGACGCCGGACCTGGCGTCGTGGATTTCGCCCTGCAAATCGTGAGCGCCGAACCGGGCGAACCCGTGCTCGCCTTTTACGTGGACCGGCTCAAGGCCGCTCAGGCACACACCGCGAGCCTCACGAGCATGCCGCTCGCCAGGGCCGCGGCTAGCGGCGCGGCGCCGGCAGGCATCGACGCGCTCAGCGAACGTGAGGCGAAGGTGGTCAGCCTGCTCGCCCAGACGCTGCCGAACAAGAAAATCGCCCGCACCCTCGGCATCTCGCCGGAAACGGTCAAGTGGCACCTCAAGAATATCTACGGGAAGCTCGGCGTGACGAGCCGCGACGAAGCCGTTGCACGTATGCGCGATCTGGGCCTCGAGCCCTAGCCGGATCGGCGCTCGCCCGCAGAAATCCTCCAGCGAACGCGCACCACCCGACCCTCACCACCGCTACCCGGTTCGGGTGGTTGAGCCGTTCTGAAGAGCGGCTATTCTCTGTTTCACGGGGTTTGCGCCGGGTAACCCAGGCGCAACCTGAAAACCCCAAAAATCCGATGTGCCCGGCCCGCAGGGGCTGCACGCACACACCAAGGAGACGCCACCCGATGACGCCGATGGCCCCCACCCGGCAGACGGTTCCCGTCCGGCCCGTCCATATGCCCTTGCGGCGCACGCTGGTCGAGCGGCGCAGCGACGGCAGCCTGATCCTTCGCCCTGCCGCCCCGCCGCCTGCAATCACGCAAGGCAGCTTCGCCGACTTCCTGGAGGACTGGGCCGGCGTGCGCGGCGACGCCGCCGCTTTCTGCGAGCGCGACAGCAACGGCGCCTGGCGCAAGCTGAGCTGGGCCGAACTGTGGCAGCAGGTGCAAGCGGTCGCCGCTGCACTGCTCGACATGGGTCTCGGCCAGACGCAGCCGCTGATGCTGCTTTCGGGAAACTCGATCGAGCAGGCTATCGTGCTGCTCGCCGCCGAATACGTCGGTATTCCCACGGCCCCGGTTTCGCCTGCCTATGCGATGCTCAGCCAGGACTTCGCCCGCCTGAAGAACGTGGTTGAGATGGTGCCGCCGGCCGCGATCTTCGTACAGGATTCGATGCGGTTTGAACGCGCACTCGCCGCGCTCAAAGACACGCGAGCCCCGGTGATCGCCGTCCACGCCGTAAGCACGGGACAGATCGCCTGGGCCAAGCTTGTGGGCACCGAACTCAATGCCGCGCGCCGCAGTGCCATTGCCGCCGCGCGCGCAGCCATCACGCCCGACGCCATTGCGCGCATCCTGTTCACCTCCGGCTCGACCGGCATGCCCAAGGGCGTTCCCCTCAGCTACCGCAATTTCAAGGCGGTCGCCTCGTATTTCGCGGACAACCTCGCCTTCCTGCGCGATACCGAACCGGTGTTCCTCGACTGGCTGCCGTGGCATCATGGTCTCGGCGGCGTGCTCAACCTTGGCCGCTCGATCCAGTTCGGCGCGACCCACTACATCGACGACGGGCGGCCTCTGCCCGGTCTCATCGAGCGCACCGTGCGCAACCTGCGCGAGGTCGCGCCCACGATCTTCACGAGCGTACCGTCCGCCTGGACCGTGCTCGCCAACGAACTCGAACGCGACGACGAACTCGCCGCCAACCTGTTCTCCAAGGTCCACTTCTTCGGCTACGGCGGAGCAAGTTTGCCCGTCGAGGTGCGCGAACGTATCCAGCGCGTCGCCGAAAAAGTCGCCGGTGAGCGCATCGCGTTCCTGACCGGACTCGCCTGCACCGAAACGAGCGGGATGGGTACCTATTGCGGCTGGCCCTCCGAGACGCCCGGCAACATCGGCACGCCGGTCCCCGGCTCCGAGGTCAAGCTGCTGCCGCTGGAAGGCGGTGACGGCCGCTACGAGATCCGCATGCGCGGCGCCAACGTCTTCGGCGGCTATATCAAGAACTCCGAACTAAGCGCGGCCGCCTTCGACGATGAAGGTTTTTTTCGTCTGGGCGACGCCGTGCGCCTCGCCGACCCCGACGATCCTTCGAAGGGGATGCTGTTCGCGGGCCGCGTCGTCGAAGACTTCAAGCTGGCAAACGGCACCTGGGTCCGCACGGGCGCCGTGCGCCTCGCGCTGCTCGATAGCTGTGCGCCGCTGCTCGCCGATGCCGTGATCTGCGGGCACGATCAGGCGTATCTCGGCGCGCTCGCGTGGCCTAACATCGCGGCCTGCCAGCGCCTTGCGCCCGAGCTGGAAGGTCTCGACCCGGCCGCTCTCGTCACGCATCCGGTCGTGGTCGAAGCCTTGAGCAAGCGCCTGAAAAACACCGGCGACCTGGGCGCCACGCTCGTCGTCCAGCGGCTCCTGCTGATGGCCGAACCGCCTTCGATGGATGCCAATGAAATCGCCGACAAGGGCTATGTCAATCAGGCCGTCACCCGTGCGCGCCGCGCCCATCTGATCGACGCCCTCTACCTTGCTGAACCCGCCGCGCACGTCGCGCTCGCGAAGTAGCGCCTGAAGTACGGCGCGAATTTCAGCGCTTTCACGAACCCAACCGACCCAGTTCAGGAAAACCCAGATGCAGATCAACCGCAACGTCTTCCGCGACGACCATGAGATGCTGCGCACCTCCGCGCGCCGCTTCCTCGAAAAGGAGTGCGTACCCCGCCAGGCCGAATGGGACAAGGCCGGCAAGGTGGACCGCGAAACCTGGCTCAAGGCCGGCCGCGAAGGCCTGCTGTGCCTCACGCTGCCAACCGAGTATGGCGGCGGCGGCGGTGACTTCGGCCATGCCGCCGTACTCAACGAGGAAATCAATCGCGCCGGCATAAGCGGCCCGGGTTTCTCGGTGCACTCGGACATCATCGCTCCGTATATCGCGCGGCTCGGCAACGAAGAGCAGAAACAGCGCTGGTTGCCGAAGGTGTGTTCGGGCGAGTTCATCCTCGCCATCGGCATGACCGAGCCTGGCACCGGCAGCGATCTCAAGGCCGTGCGCACCACCGCCATCCGCGATGGCGACGAGTACGTCATCAACGGCAGCAAGACCTTCATCAGCAATGGCCTGAACGCCGATCTCATCATCATGATCTGCAAAACGGACCCGTCAGCGGGCTCGAAGGGCGTGAGCCTGATCATGGTCGAGGCGGACCGCGAAGGCTTTCGCCGTGGCCGCAAGCTGGACAAGGTCGGCCAGCATGCGCAGGACACCGCCGAACTCTTTTTCGACAACGTGCGCGTGCCGGTCTCGAACCGTCTCGGCGAGGAGGGCAAGGGCTTTGCCTACCTGATGGCGGAGCTGCCGCAGGAGCGCCTCTCGATCGCGGTCGGCGCGGCCGCCAAGCTCGAAGCGTGCCTTGAACACACGCTGAATTACGTGAAGGACCGCAAGGCATTCAACCAGACCGTCTGGGACTTCCAGAACACGAAGTTCAAACTCGCGGACATCAAGGCGCAGACGCTCGCCGTGCGTCTGATGGTCGATCATTATCTCGGCGAACACGTGCGGCGACGCCTCACGCTCGAAGAAGCCGCTGTCGTCAAGCTGTTCGCGACCGAATCCCTGGGCAAGGCACTCGACGACATGGTTCAGTTGCACGGCGGCTACGGCTACATGCTCGAATACCCGGTGGCGCGCGCGTTCGCCGATGCCCGCGTGACGCGAATCTACGGCGGCACGAGCGAAGTGATGCGTGACCTCATCTCGCGAAAACTTTAAAAAAATCTCATTACGATCAGGAGTACTGATATGACTCGAAGCGCATTTATCGCTGGCGTCGGCATGATTCCGTTCAGGAAGCCGGGCACGAGCGACACGTACGACGTGATGGGCGCCAACGCGGTTCGGCAGGCGCTGGCCGACGCGGGCCTCGACTATCGCGACGTACAGCAGGCTTACGCGGGCTACGTCTATGGCGATTCGACCTCGGGTCAGAAGGCGCTCTATCACGTTGGCATGACCGGCATTCCGGTTATCAACGTCAACAACAACTGCGCGACGGGTTCCTCGGCGCTCTTTCTCGCGCGCCAGGCGGTGCAAAGCGGGGCCGTGGATTGCGCTCTCGCAGTCGGTTTCGAATTCATGGGTCCGGGCGCGCTGAAGTCGGTGTGGAGCGATCGTGCAAGCGCGCTGGAGCGCGCGAATGAGGTCGTCGATGCGCTGGTGGGCCGCCAGGAAGGACTCTCCAACGCAATCCGCCAGTTCGCGGGGGCCGGCATGGCGCACATGCAGAAGTACGGCACCCAACTCGAAACGTTCGCGAAGATCCGCGCCAAGGCGAGCCGTCACGCCGCGCGCAATCCGCTGGCCGTATTTCGCAACGTCGTGACAACCGAAGACGTGATGGCCGCGCCGATGCTGTGGGAAGGCGTGCTAACGCGACTGATGGCCTGCCCGCCGACCTGCGGTGCGGCAGCGGCGCTGATCGTCTCGGAAGAATTCGCGAAAAAGCGCGGCTTGCGCACTGATGTCGTCATCGCGGGCCAGGCCCTGACGACCGATCTGCCGAGCACCTATGATGCACGCGACATGATCCGTGTGGTGGGTTTCGACATGACGCGCTCGGCTTCGCAGATCGCTTATGAGCAGGCAGGCGTCGGCCCCGAAGACATCGACGTGATCGAGTTGCACGATTGCTTCGCGCAGAACGAACTCATCACGTACGAGGCGCTTGGCCTGTGCGCCGAAGGCGGCGGCGAGAAACTCGTCAACGACGGCGACAACACGTTTGGCGGCGAATGGGTGGTCAATCCTTCGGGCGGTCTGCTTTCGAAGGGCCATCCGCTCGGCGCGACGGGTCTTGCGCAGTGCTACGAGCTCACGCAACAACTGCGCGGCGCGGCCGACGAACGCCAGGTGGATGGGGCAAAGGTTGCGCTCGCCCACAACGTGGGCCTCGGCGGCGCGTGCGTCGTGACCGTCTACAAAGCGGCTTGAACGGTCCTCGGGAGTCAATGCCATGATCGACAAGCAATTCATCGGCAAAACGCTGCCGGCGTTCCGCACGGTGGCTGAAGCCGGCCGCCTGCGCTTCTTCGCGAAGACGATCGGCGAAACGAATCCGGTCTACTTCGACGAATCGGCCGCGCACGACGCCGGTCATCCTGCGCTGCCTCTGCCGCCCACGTTCCTGTTCTCGCTCGAATTCGAGCAGCCGGACACGTCGTGGCGCGAACAGATCGGCATCGAGCTGCCGCGCATTCTGCACGGCGAACAGACTTTCACGTACCACCGGCTCGCCTATGCCGGCGATGTGCTGCAGTTCGAATCGCGCATCGCCGACATCTACGACAAGAAAGGTGGCGCGCTGGAGTTCGTCGTGCGCGAAACGCGTGTCACGAACCAGCGCGGCGAACACGTAGCCGATCTGCGCAGCGTGATCGTGCAACGCAACGCCTGACGGAGACCCGCATATGGACAAGCTCGACTACGACGCGATCGAGGTCGGCCAGACGCTGCCGCCGCTCGCGCTACCTCCCGTTGACCGCAAGATGCTCGCCCTCTTTGCTGGCGCCTCTGGCGACCACAACGCGGTGCATATCGACATCGACTTTGCACGGCGAGCAGGCATGCCCGATGTGTTCGCACACGGCATGCTCTCCATGGCCTGGCTCGGCCGCCTGCTTACCCAGTGGGTCGATCAGCGCCAGTTACGCCAGTTCGGCGTGCGTTTTGTCGGCATCACGCATCTTGGACATCGCATCACCTGCACGGGACGCGTGGTGGAAAAATTCGAGGCCGATGGTGAACGACGCCTGCGCCTCGTCATCCAGACCGCCAATCAGTATGGCGAATCGCGCGTCGTAGGTGACGCCGTGATCGCCGTTTGAACAGCATCGCATTCAATCTGAAGAAGGAGACAGCAATATGGGTAAGCTCGATGGCAAGGTGGCGCTCGTCACCGGTTCCGGGCGTGGCATCGGCCGCGCGATCGTCGAAAAGCTCGCGAGCGAGGGAGCACGCATCGTCGTGAACGATCTCGACGCCGATCCGGCACACGAGACGGTGGAAGTGCTCAAGAAAATGGGCGCCGAGGCCGTGGCCTGCGTGGGCAACGTCACCTCGCCCGATTTTGCCGAGCGCTTTGTCGGCACGGCGATGAACACGTTCAAAGGCATCGACATCCTCGTGAACAACGCCGGTTACACCTGGGACGACGTGATCCAGAAGATGACCGACGAACAGTGGTACGCGATCCTTGACTGCCACATGACTGCGCCGTTTCGCATCCTGCGCGCCGCGTACCCCCACATCAAGGCGTTGCACGCCGCCGATGTCGCCGACGGTCGCGAGGTCTATCGCAAGATCGTCAACATCTCCTCGACCTCGGCGCTCAACGGCAATGCCGGGCAGATGAACTACTCGTCCGCGAAGGCCGGTGTGATCGGCATGACTCGCGCGCTCGCCCGCGAGTGGGGCCGCTTCAACGTCAACGTCAACGCCGTGGCTTTCGGTCTCATTCATACGCGCATGACCGCCGCCGACGCAAAAGCCGGCGCCACGGTGCGCATCGAGAATCGCGAGATCCGCGTGGGCCTGAACCCCGAGATGCTGAAGACGCACGCGCAGCGCAATCCGCTGGGCCGTGGCGGCACGCCTGAGGAAGCGGCAGGCGGCGTGTATCTGTTCTGCTCGCCGGAGTCGAACTACATCACCGGGCAGACCATTGCGGTAGCGGGCAATCTTCAGTAACAGCGGCTGTGTTTTAGCGACCAACAGCGAGGCGGTTTTTTCTCCGCCTCGCTGCGGTTTCTTCAATCGCGGTAGCCGAGTCCGAGCGCTCGCAGCCGCGCAATCGATGCGGTGTCGAAACCCCAGTCGCACAGCGCCGCATGACCGTGCTCGCCGCGCTCCGGCGCGGGCGCGCCGGCAACCGAAGGTGTCGCCGAAAAGCGCGGCGCCGGAGCCGGTTGCATAACGCCGGCGATTTCCACAAAGCTCGCCCGCGCGCGATTATGTGGATGCGAAGGGGCTTCCGAGAACGTCAACACGGGTGCAACGCACGCATCGGAACCATCGAAGATCGCACACCACTCATCGCGCGTGCGGCCAAGAAACGCAGCGGTGAACCGCTCGCGCAGAATGGGCCAACCATTTCGATCATGCTGTTTCGGCAGATCCGCGTCAGCCAGCCCGAGCTTTTCGATCAGTTGTCCATAGAATCTGGACTCGACGGCTCCCACCGACATGTAGTGGCCGTCTTTAGTGCGGTAGCTGTCATACCATGGCGTGCCACCGTCGAGCAGATTGCTTTCGCGCTGTTCGTTCCAGTGTCCGGATGCGAGCAGCCCCCAGATCACCGAGCCCAGTTGCGCAGCGCCCTCGACCATCGCCGCATCCACCACCTGCCCGCACCCGCCGCGCTGCACGTTGAACAGGGCCGCGACCACACCCAGCGCGAGCAACATGCCGCCCCCGCCGTAGTCGCCAACCAGGTTGAGCGGCGGCACGGGCGCCTCGCCTGCCCGCCCGATTCCCGACAACACGCCCGACAAGGCTACGTAGTTGAGGTCGTGGCCCGCGCGTGCGGCGAGCGGGCCACTCTGCCCCCAGCCGGTCATACGGCCATAAACGAGCCTGGGATTGCGTGCCAGGGCCAGATCCGGGCCCAATCCCAGGCGCTCCAATGTGCCGGGCCGAAAGCCTTCGATCACGACATCGGCCGTCGACATCAGTTCGAGCGCCGCCTCGATCGCGCTGGACTCCTTGAGATCCAGGGTGACCGAGCGCCGGCCACGCCCCGGAACGTTGACGATCTTGCCGGAACGCCTGGGCCCGAGGTCGTCGGGCGCCTGCGGCCGGTCGATGCGAAGGACGTCCGCCCCCATATCGGCCAGCAGCATGGCAGCGAACGGCGCGGGCCCGATCGCTTCGAATTCCAGCACGCGAATACCACTTAGCACACCCATCCTCATCTCCTCATTGTGCGTCTTGCTTTTTACGTTGGCGCTTGCGCTCGATCGCAGGCGCAGCTTGGCCGTTTATGAGGTTAATCGGAGACGGTTCAGGGGACGCCCCCCTGGGTGGGTAGGATATGGCGCGTGGCTGCGCCGGATTGCCTGCTAGCTCAGCGCTTCCTTGACGAAATCGAGTCGATCCTGCCCAAAGAACATCTCGTTGCCGACGAACATCGTCGGCGCGCCAAAGAGGCCGCGCGCCACCGCCGCCTCAGTGTCCTCTTTCAGCTTTGCCTTCACGGCAGGGCTTTCCGTCAACTGCAACAGCAACGACACGTCGAGGCCTCCCGCGGCGAGCACTTCTGCGATGGTCGTCGGATCGGCCATGTTGCGCGGCTGCTCCCACATCGCGCGATACACGACATCGACGTATTGCAGGAACAGCGCCTCGTCCTGCATCTGCAGGCCCGTCGCGGCGCGCATGAGCATCAAGGTATTGATCGGAAAATGCGGGTTATACCGAAACTGAACGCCATAGCGCCGGGCGAAACGCGCCAGATCCACCTGCATCCACGCGCCCTTGGACGCAATGGTGGCCGGAGAAGCATTGTTGGTCGCTTTGTGGATGCCTCCCAGCAGGACCGGCCGATAGACGAGCCGCGCGTCATGCTGCGCCGCGATGGCGGGTAGCTGGGTCCACGCGAGATAACTCGCGGGACTGCCGAAATCAAAATAAAACTCGACGTTTTTCATTCGCCTGTCTCCCCATGTCGTGCCTCGCCATCGCCAAACGCCAGCGGCCTTCGGCAATTCAAGGCTATAGATGAACACTCTTTAACTGAACGACGGTTATGCTATTCTGCCTGGTGGGTCAATCCGGAAACCGCCATGCGCTATTCAAGCTCTCACAAGGAAGAAACGCGACGCAAGCTCATTGAGAGCAGCCGCGCGATCGCGAAGCAGGACGGCTTCGCGTCCACGGGTATCGATGCGTTGATGGCGTCGATTGGCCTGACCGGCGCCGCGTTTTACACCCACTTCCCCTCCAAACAGGCGCTTTTCGATGCGCTGGTAAGCGAGGAAGCGTCCAATAGCGCCGACTTGCTCGCGAGCGACGACAATGCACCGGATGGCGATCTCGCGAAGCGGCTGCGCAGTTACCTGAGCACCTCTCACGCGCTGCATCCTGAATCGGGTTGCGCCCTGCCGGCACTCGGCGCGGAAATCGCGCGCGCCACGCCCGAGGCGCGCGCCGAAGTCGAGAAATCGCTCAAGCGCATTCAGAAGAGCTGGGGCTCGCAAATCGACGATCCGGAAACCGCCTGGGCAGTCATCGCCCAGTGTGTCGGCGCCCTTCTGCTGGCCCGCACGGTTGAGAGCGAACGCACACGCCGCGACATTCTTGCTTCGAGCCGGCGCTTCCTCGCAGAGGCGCTCGACCTCGACAAGCTCAAATAACAGCGGAATTACCAGCGCTCCATATAGGGGCGCAGATCCAGTTCGAAGGTCCAGGCGTCGCGCGGCTGCTGGTGCAGATACCAGTAGTTTTCAGCGATATGTTCCGGATTGAGGATGCCGTCCTGTTCCTTCAACGCGTAGCGCTCCGGAAACGTCGTGCGGATAAATTCCGTATCGATTGCGCCATCGACAATCACGTGCGCGACATGAATATTACGTGGTCCTAATTCTCTGGCCATACTTTGCGCGAGTGCGCGAAGCGCATGTTTCGCACCGGAAAACGCCGCGAAATTCGCCGAACCTCTCAGGCTCGCCGTAGCGCCAGTGAACAGAATCGTGCCGCGTCCGCGCTCCACCATGCGTTTGGCCACTTCACGACCGTTGAGAAACGCGCTCAGGCAGGCCATTTCCCAGATCTTGAAGTACTTGCGCGCCGTCTCTTCCAGGATGCTGCACGGCACATTGGCGCCGATGTTGAACACCATGGCCTCGATCGGGCCATGTTCGGCCTCCACGCGCTCGATCAGCGCGACGACATCCTCTTCCTTGCGCGCGTCGCTCCCGTAGCCATAGGCTTGGCCTCCCTCCTCGCGGATGCGATTGACCAGCGGCTCCAACTTCTCTGCCGAGCGCCGGACCACGCAGGCGATATAGCCTTCGCGGGCAAACCGGGCGGCAATCGCGCCTCCCGTGGCGTCGCCCGCGCCAATCACGAGCGCGACCTTCGGGCGCGAGTTGTCTGACTCCATGCTGCCTCCTTTATAGAACGATCGTTCAGTAAACGAACGTTAATTATAAGAGCGAGCGTTGTCAACCCTGTTTTACCTGATGCGGCGTGCCGCAGCTTTAGCCGGCGCTTTCCATCCGCGCATCGAACGCCGCGCGCGCCGCTTCCACGGCGTCCATATTGCGCAGCGTCCACCCGTAAAGAGCCTTGAACGGCGCCTGTAGCGAGCGCCCGAGCGGCGTGATTTCATACTCGACCGCGACTGGCGACACGGGAATGACCCGTCGAGAAACCAGGCCGTTGCGCTCCAGCCGCCGCAGACATTGCGTGAGCGCTTTTTGCGTGACGCCTTCCAGATGGCGTTTGATCGCGTTAAAACGCAGCGGTCCGCCATCGAGCACGGTCAGGATCATCATCGACCACTTGTCGGCGATCTGGTCGAACAGCAGCCGGCTCGGACAATTCACAGAAAAATGCTCTCGGCAGTCGGACATGGTTTCCTCAAAGATACCTGGGCGAAACAAAGTGCGTTATTGACGTCTGGTATCCAGAATATACCATTCGGGGTGCCGCTGAATTCCACGGAATTCCCACCGACACAACCCAACTCAATCGACACGGAGCCTCTTTTCCATGCCGTCGTTTTCGTCCGATATCCTGTTTCAGCCCTTCACCATCGGCTCGCTGACCTTGCCGAACCGCATCGTCATGGCGCCGATGACCCGCTCGTTCGCTCCTGAGGGCATCCCCGGTTCGCACAACGCCGCCTACTACCGGCGTCGCGCGGAAGGCGGCGTGGGTCTGATCCTCTCCGAAGGCACCGTCGTGAACCGCCCCGCCTCGCGCAACGATCCCGGCATTCCGTTCTTCCACGGCGACAAGGCGCTCGCGGGCTGGCAACACGTGATCGACGAAGTGCATGCGGCGGGCGGCAAGATGGGCCCGCAACTCTGGCACACGGGCGCGGTCAAGAGCTTCATGAGCGACTGGACGCCCGATGCGCCGGTCGAAAGCCCGTCGGGCATCGACGCTCCGGGCGTTCAGCGCGGCGTCGCGATGGCCGACGCCGATATCGCCGATACGATCGCAGCGTTCGCCCAGGCCGCCGCCGACGCGAAACGACTCGGCTTCGACACGATCGAGCTGCACGGCGCGCACGGCTATCTGATCGACCAGTTCTTCTGGTCCGGCAGCAACCAGCGCGATGATCGCTATGGCGGTCCGAGCATCGGCGAGCGCGCGCGTTTCGCGGCGGAAATCGTCGCGGCCGTGCGTGCGGCGGTCGGCCCGGATTTCCCGATCGTGATCCGCCTGAGCCAGTGGAAGCAGCAGGACTACAAGGCTCGCCTGGCGCTCACGCCGCAGGAAATGGCCCAGTGGCTCGAACCGCTCGTCGCGGCCGGCGCCAACGTGCTGCACTGCTCGCAACGCCGCTTCTGGGAGCCGGAATTCCCGGAAATCGACGGCGAGTCGGGTCTTAACTTCGCCGGTTGGGCCAAGAAACTCACCGGTGCGGCGACCATCAGCGTGGGCTCGGTCGGTCTGTCGGGCGACTTCATGGCGGCGTTCGGCGGCGAGAGTTCGACCAGCGTGGGTCTGGACCGTCTGCTTGAGCGCATGGAGCGCAACGAGTTCGATCTGATCGCGGTGGGCCGCGCGCTGCTGTCCGATCCGCGCTGGGTCGCCAAGGTGCGCGAGGGCGACGCCGAAGGCCTGCACGGTTTCGAACCCGCGGCGCTGCGCGAACTGGTCTAAGGAGCGAGCCTGAGCCTCAGGCAGACTCGGGGCGACGTGGCTCGGCGACGCATACGGCGCCTGCCACGTTCGTCCGGGCCGCCATGGTGACGCGATTGCGTCCCGACGCCTTCGCAACATAAAGGGCGTCGTCGGCGCGCACGATGGCGCTCTCCAGCGTATCGTGCGCGCCGATTCCATCGACGCCCGCGCTGAGCGTACAGCTCACCCCGTCCGTCGACGATCTCTCCACCGCAATACGCAATTCGTTCGTCATCCTTAGCGTATCGTCCTTGTCCGCATGTGCGAACAGCACCGCGAACTCCTCGCCGCCCAGCCGCCCGAACAGTTCGCACGCCCTCAAGCGCCCGGACACCGCCGACGATACCTGGGCAAGCAGCCGATCGCCGACCGCATGGCCGGAGCTGTCGTTGACGGCCTTGAACTTGTCGATGTCGAGAATCGCGATCGACAACGGGTCGCCCCGCGCACGCACGACACCGAGCAAAGCGTTGGCTCTTTCCATGAAAGCGCGACGCGTCAGCGCGCCGGTCAGTTCATCGATGGTCGCGAGCTTTTCCATGCGCCGGAGAATGCGCTCGTGCGCGAGCATGACCATGCCCGTCGACATGCAAAGCAAAGTGACGATCGCAAGACCGAGCAGCACGACATTCCACGGCGACGGCTGTATGAACGAGAGCGTCGGCATCCTGCCTGAGACAATCGCGACGATACGCGCGAAGTAGACCAATGCGCCTAGCCACGCCGACACGGCGATCAGCCGGCAAGCGTAGCGCGCGCGCCGATATTGGGCGATGAACGAACAGCGCCAGGCATTCGTCGCGCCGCACGGGAGGCATACCGAAAAAACAGCGCGTGCCCTGCACGAGCAACAACACCGCGCCCAGCGTGGCGAACGAGACGTCAACGATGGTGATGGCGCGGCCCTGCGCACCAGCGATCAGGATCCAGCACGAGGCCGCAGCCAGCAGCGCATAGCCCAGACACCAGCGGATCACGCCAGACAAGGCGGTGCGGGCCAGCGAGCCCAGCACGGCCACACTGATCAGACAGGAGACGATCAGGGTTCCCAACAAAGCGACGGCGCCAGGCATGAACAGGCCCGGTTCTGGCAGCGAGAGGAAAGGTCCGTACGGGGCGAACGGTAAGCCGCCGCAAATCGAAAGCAATTTGAAAAAGCCGCCGTGACCGCACCCCGTTTCGGGATACCTATCCTATCGCACCGGCTTAACTGGACAATTACAGTTTTGGCCGACGTGTGGATGAGGTTCCCGACCGGTTCGCGCGACGCTTCGACTTGAGCGGCTTTACGTCTTCGATGTGCCTGGCGTTGGCTTCAATCCATGCGGCGTCGCGTTCGAGCACGGGCGGCAATTCCGCCTTCAACAACTCGATCCATGCGCGGGTCTTGGCCTCAAGAAACTTTCTCGACGGCATCAGCACATAGACATCCACCTCCGGCGAACGCCACTGCGGCAGCACATGCACAAGCTCGCCGCGCTCCAGCGCGTCCAGCGCGGCAAAACCCGGCAGCAGGGCAATGCCCAGACCGCCGCACGCCGCCTGCAAAACAGCTTCCGGACGATCGCCGATCAGCGGCCCCGCAGGCTCGAACGCGTGCGTCGTGCGCCCATCGGTCAATTCCCAATGCGGCGTGGTCGAGGGATTGATGAGACGCAGGCAGGCATGGCCGGCCAGATCGGCCACGCTCTTCGGCGCGCCATGCTGCGCGAGATACGCGGGCGACGCGCACAACAACCCATGCACGGCACCCAGACGTTGAGCGACGAGGCTCGAATCCGGCAGACGCCGCGTCAAATACACGCTCACGTCCACGCCTTCTGCGAGCAGGTCCGGTACGTATTGCGAGACTCCGTACTCGACTGTCACCGCCGGATACAGCGCGCAGTAGCGCGTAACGAGGGGAACTACATAGCGATCGCCGAAACTCGCCATGCACAGCACGCGCAACCGCCCGGATGGCTGGATGGTCGCGCCGCTCGCCTCGCTTTCCGCTTCCGAGACCAGATCGAGAATGGTGCGGCACTGGTTGGCATAACGCTCGCCGGCGCTGGTGAGCGCGAGACGGCGCGTCGTGCGCTGCAACAGCTTGGTTTGCAGACGGTTTTCCAGCTCGGACACAAGCCGCGAGATCTGCGCCGTCGTCAGGGCCATGTGTTCCGCGGCGCCGGTGAAGCTGCCCGCGTCCACCACCCGCACGAAAGCATTCATCGCGTGGAGCAATCCATATTCGAGATTCTTGCGCATGACGTAACAATTTTTCAGATCAGACTGTATTTTTGCATAGTACCGACGTAGTTAGGATCACCTCATACGTCGATTTCGCGACGTCCTGACGCCCCAAAAACCCCGGGCGCCAAGCCTGATAAATGGGTTTCGACATAAGGTGGTCCAAAATGAACGGCGCTGAAAGTCTGTTGCGTTCGCTGGTGGCAAGTGGAGTGGAAGTCTGCTTCGGCAATCCTGGCACGTCCGAGATGCATTTCGTGGCGGCGCTGGACGAAGTGCCGGGCATGCGGCCGGTGCTCGGCCTGTTCGAGGGCGTCGTGACAGGCGCGGCCGATGGCTACGGCCGGATGGCGGGCAAGCCCGCCTGCACGTTGCTGCATCTGGGCCCGGGTCTGGCCAATGGCCTGGCGAATCTGCACAACGCGCGCCGCGCGTCGAGCCCGGTCGTCAATATCGTCGGCGACCATGCGTCCAGCCACTCGCTGTACGAGGCGCCGCTCACCTCCGACATCCCCGGCTTCGCCCGCCCCGTTTCGCACTGGATTCATGCGTCGAAGAGTGCGCTGACGGTCGGCGCCGACGCCGCGCGCGCGGTGCAGGCCGCCCGCACAGGCGCGGGGCAGATCGCTACCCTGATCCTGCCCGCCGATACCGCGTGGTCGAGCGCCGACGGCGCCGCCGCGCCGCTGCCCGTGCCGACGCCGGCCCACGTGGACGCCGCCACGATCGAGCGTATCGCCGCGCTTGCGCAAAGCGGCGCGCGCACGGCCTTCCTGCTCCGCGGCAACGCGCTGCAAGGCGAAGGCCTGCGCGCCGCCGGCCGCATCGCCGCCAAAACCGGCGCACGCCTGCTCTGCGACACCTTCGCGCCGCGCATCGAACGTGGCGCGGGCCGTGTGCGCGTCGAGCGCCTGCCCTATTTCGCCGAACAGGCGGTCGAGTTCCTCGCGGGCACGGAACTGCTCGTGCTGGTCGGCACGCAGGCGCCCGTCAGCTTCTTCGGCTACCCGGACAAGCCCAGTTGGCTCACGCCACAAGGCTGCCGCATCGCCGTGCTTGCGCATCCGCATGAAGACGGGGCAGCGGCGCTCGTTGCGCTCGCAGATGCGCTCGGCGCCGGCCAGGTCATCGCGGCAACGAATCCGCGCGCATCGTTCGACGCCGCGCCGGACGGTGTGCTCAACGGCGAAACCATCATGCGCAGCGTCGCGCGCCATCTTCCCGAGCACGCCATCATCACCGAAGAAGCCTCGCTGGCGATGGGCTACTCCGGCTTGACCGAAGCGGCCGCGCCGCACGATCTGCTGACCCTCACGGGCGGCGCGATCGGCTGCATGATGCCCGTCTCAGTCGGAGCGGGCATCGCCTGCCCCGAGCGCAAGGTCGTCAATCTCCAGGGGGACGGCAGCGCCATGTACACGGTCCAGTCGCTCTGGACCCAGGCGCGCGAAAACATCGACGTCGTGACAGTGATCTACGCGAATCGCGGCTACCGCATTCTCGCCAATGAACTCAAACGCGTGAACGCCCGCACCGATGGAGCGCACGCCGCCTCCATGTTCGATCTGGAAAATCCGACGCTCGACTGGGTCGCGCTCGCACAAGGGATGGGAGTCGAAGCGGTGCGTGTCGAATCGGCGGCTGCCTTCGACACCGCATTCGCTGGCGCGATGAAACGTCATGGCCCGATGCTGATCGAGGCCGTCATTTGACCTGATGCCTCACGGCGCCGACCTTTCTTTTACATCAATCTGGAATCCTCATGAATACGCCTTATGCCGTCCCGCTTTCTCCCCATGGCCTGTCGAGCATCGCACCGCCGCCGCCCTGGCACTATGCGGGCGACTTCGTCCTCGTCGAATTCTGGGCCGATCCCGCTGCCATCGAGGCGGTCCTGCCCAAAGGCCTGACGCTCGATCCGGCGTCGCCGGGCCATGCGAGCGCGCTCTTCATCGACTGGCAATTCACGTCGAACAACGACGAAATGCTCGATCCGGCGCGCTATCAATACCGCGAGTTTTTCATTCTCGTCGACGCGCTGCACGACGGCAAGCCGGTGTCCTTCTGCCCGTATATCTTCGTGGACAACGATTCGGCCATGATGCGCGGCCTGATCCAGGGCTTCCCGAAGCGCTACGGCCAGGTCCATCAGACGCGCACGTTCACGGCGCAAAGCCCGGCGGCAGCGCCCGTTGCGGCGGGCACGCGTTTCGCGGCGACGGCGTCCTCGGCTGGACAGCGTCTCGCGCGTGCCGAAGTGAAACTCGAGAAGGCCGTTGCAGACGTGTCGAAACTCGGCATCGCGGGCCGTCCGGTCGTCAATCTGCGCTACTTCCCGCGCCTCGCCGCAGGCCAGCACGACGCCGCGGCGGTCAACGAACCGGTGCTATCGGTGATGGATAACGCGAAGATCGCCGACGTGTGGAGCGGCGCAGGCCAACTGACGTTCCCGCCCGCGCAGGGCGAAGAGATCGCCGATCTTCAACCGCTGCGCGTGGGCGCGGGTTATCGCGGTTCGATGGCCTATAGCGTGACGGACCTGAAAACGCTGATCGATTACACGAAGTAAAAGCCGCATAACAACAAGGGCCGCTTTTGCGTGTGCTCTTCTGCGCGTGCAGTTTGATGAAAAATGCCGCCTGTCGAGGCGGCATTTTTTTATTTCTCGATCAGGAATCGTTCGCGGTTCTTGCCCTTGATCCAGACGGGCTCGCGGCCGCGGCCGCTCCAGGTCGCGCCGGTTTTCGGATCCAGGTATTTAGGCTCAACGGGGTGAGCCGCTTTCCTGTTGGGGCCGCGCGTGCGCTTTCGAACGAGATCGTCAGGCGTGAGATTGTATTCGTCCATGATCGAGTGAATTTGTTCGATTGCCTTCACCCGTCCTTCGTTTTCTGCTGCCTCGATCTGCTGTTGAAGTGCGGCGAGTTGTTCGCGCATCTGTGCGAGGTTGTTACCAGATTTTGTGGCCATCCTTCATCCTCAAGTGTGGTGCTACAGTCTGTCGTACCATCAGTTGACGCCCGTGTCGGCGCATTGCGTGGGGAAACCACCAAACCCAGTGCGTCCAGCTTGACGCTTTCGCTGTGATTACCTTTCCCACGGCATCCCGATCTCACGGTTCCGGGGAATATATGATGTTGCGGCTGAAATTGCCAGTAAAACAAACAGGCTGCCCCTCGTCCATCATGAATCGCCGTCCGCTTCCGCTTTACCTTGATCCAGTCAATCTGTCAGAAAAATCTTTTGATGATTGATTTCTTAGATTTTATGACGCAATGCTCCGATCTATGGGATTCTGGCAGAAATCCATGAAATCCGGATAGTTAACAAATAATCCCGCATGCCGAAAGCCGCAGAATCGCAGCACACCGACTGGCAGGGTGCGTATAGGCGAGGCGACCAGCGTGCTATCTTGTTTATTGATGGAGCCATCTGTGTTTCAGGAGAATCTCGCGTTATTCAGCATGATCTGAATAAAAACGAAGTATTTATCGCCGGAGGGAAATATGAGCAAGCTGACCGCCACGATCAAACATGAATTCCTGGAGATGCTGCCCCCGACGATTTTTTTCTTTGTCATCCTCCACATTGTCGCGATCATTCGCACGCTAACGACGTGGGGAACCGGCATATCCCTGCCGACGTCGATTTCCGTGACCATCGCGGCCCTCGTGCTCGGCAAGTCGGTGCTGATCGCCAACATGTTGCCTTTCATCAACCGGTTTCCCGAGAAGCCGCTGATCTGGAATGCCGGCTGGAAGACGCTGATCTACTCCCTCGTGGCATTGCTCGTGCACTACCTTGAGCACCTGTATGACTACTGGAAGGAAACCCCGGGACTGGCCGCCGCCAATCACAGACTACTCGCCGAACTCAACTGGCCACACTTCATTGCGATCCAGATCCTGCTGGTGACGCTCATCCTCAACTATTGCGTACTTGCCGAACTGGCCCGTGTTATCGGTCGTGACAGGTTCAAGGCCATGTTCTTCGGTCCTATGGCATTGAAGCCAGGCGATCAGTCTGTCAACTAGTCCAGCTTCAAAGGCTGGCGATATTCCGCTGATGTTTGACAACCGATTATATTTTATAAAACATGAGAAGGAAAATAACGCGCATTAACAATTTATTTTTAAATAACATATCCATTCGATCAAAAAAATACGGAAAATCAGGAGTCTTTCGTTTATTTCCTGTTTCTCCGACCTCACTACCTAAACTAAAACCCAGCCCCCAACGGGGCGCCGTTTCATTCACTTTATGACGGTGTCAAGGAAGACGCCGACGTGCTGGGCGCCGAAAACGTGCTGCTGCTCATCAGGACATACATCATTCCGCCAACGCTCACGATCCGGGAAGCGTCGTCGAGTCATTCGAACCAGCTCTTCGCGCTCGTCGGCACCGTCATCGTCCTGCCGATCATCCTGATCTACGACGCCATGCAATATCGCGTCTTCAATGGCAAGGTCCGCGAAGGCGATCAAGGCCGCCACTGACAGGATCTGTCTTATTCGTCTGGTTCTATTTCCATTGCCGACGCGAGCACGGCCCAGTCCGCGTTGACGGGCGTGGTGCCGCGCACGAAAGGACGATAGATCTTGTCGCCTCGCTGGATATTGCTGCCCGTGAGCGCGCACTGGCCGCGTTTTCGCGCGATGCACAGGCGCCAAAGCTGCTCCGTATAATGCCCGCTCGTGGAATCGCTCCACGACACGGAAATCAGCTTGTCCTTGCAAACCTCCACGAAAGACAGATTGGCGCGTCGCGCGGGAGCGGCGTCCATGATGTCGGATTGTGCCGTTCTGGAAAGACCGTTCGCGGCGTGACACGCTTTGTCATGCACGCCATCATGTAGAACGGAGCCGCCGCCCAGCAGCGTGAGGGTGTATTCCCAGGCATGGTCGATACTGACTTGGTGCATCGTCTGTCTTCCCTTCAATGTTGAATTGTCAGGCCAGATTCATACGATCATTCTGTCATGCGCAAGCGGTCCAACCGCGTGTCATCGCATGCTAGCACCGGCAAGAGGAAAATGATTCATTGTCGATTACCGCGATGACTAGTTCGATAACCTAACGATTCCCCCGATATCAGGACCGATCCGTCAACCGGTTCAGGCGGAACGCAAACCTTGCCGCCGCCGCAAGGCTGTAACAAAATCGTCGCATTAGCACAGTAAAGTGACGGCCATTTTACGCACGAACATGCTCGCTTCGTTACTGGCCGCATTTTACGAGACCGTCCGGCAAGGCAGCATCACCGCTGCCGCCAGGCGCCTCGACGTAAGCCAGCCCACCGTCACCTCACGCATCCAGCAGCTCGAAAAGCGATACGGCGTCGAGCTGTTTTTCCGGCGCGGCAGCCGGCTCGATCTCACGCAGACGGGCGCGACGCTCATGCCGCTCATCGACCGGATGATGCAGACCGAGCACGACATCGACTTCGCGCTGCGCAACGAGCGCGAGCTTTTTGCAGGCAGTTTCAGGCTGGGGGCGACGGGTCCTTACTACATTCTCCCCACCATCGCCGCGTTTCGCCGCCGCTATCCCCATGTGCAACTCGGCATCGAGATC
The DNA here is from genome assembly GCF_002917095.1 of Paraburkholderia eburnea. GTDB lineage: Bacteria > Pseudomonadota > Gammaproteobacteria > Burkholderiales > Burkholderiaceae > Paraburkholderia > Paraburkholderia eburnea. Next base: position 100,233 of record NZ_PQGA01000017.1, on the reverse strand, counting down.
GACAACTCGCAAGGCGTGCTCGATTCACTGATGGAATTTCGCGTCGATGTGGCGGTGTCATCGAATGCCGTGGATGACCCGAGTCTCGTATGCCACCGCATCGCTCACGACCAGCTCGTGCTGGTCGTCGCGCCCGAACATCCGCTCGCGGGCAAAGGAGCGGTCGAACTGGGCGTGCTCAGGTCAGAAACGCTGCTGCTGCGCGAACCCGGCTCGCGCACGCGCGATGCGACCGAAGCCGCGCTCGCGCGTCACGCCATCGAACCCGCGGCGCTGATCGAAATCGGCGGTCGCGAAGCGATCTGCGAAGCGATCCGTCACGGGCTGGGCTGCGCGCTCATGCCATCGGGTGAAGTGCCGCGCGGCGCGTCGCTGGTCGCTGTGCCAATCGCGCCCGAGGGTCCGGTGGTCCACGAATATCTCTACCATTTGCGCAGCCGCGCAAACACGCGCCTCATGCTCGCTTTTATGGCGACGCTCAATGAGACGCTTGCCCTCACCCCAAAAATGCCGATACGCCTATAGGTAATCTTGCGTAAAACGAAATAAGCACGTCTTACCAGCTTCGTAAGATCCCCTGCATTCGACGGACTGTCCGGCGATATGAACGGCAGGGGACAAACGATGACAAGGCAGGCAGCCAGGAGCGCAGTCGCCGCTGCAACCGTGCAGGCGCTTTGCGGGCTTGCGCTCGCTGGCGCACTCGCGGGATGCGGTGGCGAAGCGACGCAATCGTCGGGCACACCGGTGAATTCGAGCGCCACGAACAACGCGACGGGCAACATCAGTGCGAGCGGCACGGGCAGCAACACCGCGCTGGTCAACAAGATGCTGGTGATCGAACTGGATGGCGTGACGTACAACGCGCTCACCACAGCGATCGCGGCCGGCAAGCTGCCGAACCTTGCGAAGCTCAACTTCGCGCCTGCCTATAGCGGCGGCGTGAACAGCACGCTCAGCCAGCAGCCAAACCTAGACACGCCAGGCTGGGCCACGCTGGTCACCGGCACGTGGGCCGATCGTCACCAGATCAATTCCGATGCTTCGGGTCAGGCGCTGCACGCGCCCACCGTATTCTCGATGCTCAAAGCGGCGGGCGCGGGCACGCTGGGCGCGGCCGTCGATTCGCCGGGTTTCGCCGCGATCCTCGCAGCCGACCAGAACGCGGGCTATCTCGACAGCGTCGTCAACTGCGCGTCCGTGGACAGCTGCGTGACGAAGCAAGGCTTGAGCATGATCGACAACGGCTATTCGCTCGTCGTCGCGCAATATCATTCAGCGCAGGACGCCGCGCTGAACTGGGGCCTCAATTCGTCCAACTACGCCAGCACGCTCACGCAACTCGACAGCGCCGTGGGCACGCTGATCGCCGAAACGGCGCAACGCAGCGGCGAAAACTGGCTCGTGATGGTGAGCGCAAGCCACGGCCTGAACGCGGCGGGCGGCACGGATGGCCTGCCGCTCGCGCCGGAATCGACCAGCTTCATCGGCATGAATGTGCAGGGCAACGCTCGCACGGGCAGCAGCGCCGCGCCCACTTCGCTAGCGGACCTGTATACGCGTGCGAGCATTGCCGATATCACGCCCACCCTCCTTGCATGGCGAAGCGCGCTGCCGGGCGCGGCGACGTATGCGCTCGATGGCGGCGAATTGACGGGCCAGCAGCCGGTCTCGCAACTGGGCGGCGTAACGGGCAGCGACAACGCCAGCACGGTGCTCACGTGGACCGCGCCGAGCGCCGGTGCGATCACCGTGCTGCGCGACGGCCAGCAGATCGCCACGCTGCCCGCGGGCACGACGACCTTTACGGACAGCAATCTGGGCGTGAGCACCACCGGCGCTTATACGTTCAACTATGCGGTGGCCGCAGGCGCCGCGCCAGTTGCGTCGCTGATCCGCGTGGCCTATGTCGCGCCGCCGCCACCACCGCCTCCGCCTCCCCCACTTGCCACCACGCTCACGAACGGCCTGTCCACCTACTATCCGTTCGGCGCGCTGCCGGCCATCGACAGGATGAGCGCCAGCACGCTCGCCGCCTGGGCGACGGATGCGGACGGCGGCTCGCTCACGGCCGATCCGTTCGGCGGCAAGGGCCTGAAAATCGACACGAGCATCGTCGATAGCAACGGTTTCGACGGCTATCGTCTGCAGCAGACCAATGACGTGACGACGCAGGCGCAGTTCACGCTGGGCTTCTGGTTCATGACGTCGTGCCAGAACCTCACGGGCAACGGCACGCCGATCCTGTCGAACAAGAACTATTACTCGGGCGGCAACGCAGGGATCGCCATCGGCCTGTTCCCGGGATCGAGCACGAGCTGCAACGTGCGCTTCAATATCGGCGATGGTAGTACGCGCAACGATATGAACTCGGCGACGGTCACGGCCAACAAGTGGGCCTATGTCGCGCTCACCATCGACACGACGGGCAAGACGATGACGGGCTATGTGTTCGATCCGGTGCTCGGCGAACAGAAGTACACCACGTCGGTCACGGCGAACGTGGCGAAGCTGCCGGGACTCGGCGTATTCGGGCTGAACGAGGACGGCACGGGCCAGTACTACATGAACGCCTGCAAGGACACGCCGCCTTACACGGCCGGCAAGTGCGCGGCGACGCCGCCCGATGTGCAGTCGTTCGGCGACCTCGCCTTCTGGAAGCGCACCGTCACGGAAGCCGAATTGCAGACTGTCTACGGCTCGGGCAAACCGCTCTCCACGCTTTTGCCTTGATCTTGCCTTGAGATATTCGACGATGAACAACGCCTTCACGAATCAACAATATCGCTTCGGCGCAGGGGTCTTTCTTGCCGCGGTGCTTGGCGCGTCGCTCGCGGGTTGCGGCGACGGGTCGAACAGCAACGGCGCATCGGGCAGCAGCGCCGCAACGGCCAATACGGCCGCCGCCGGTGCGGGCGGCGCGAGCGCGCCCGTAGCCATCGTGGCCGCGCCCGCCTCGGGTAGTTGCGCGGCATCGGGCACCGCCGCCTCGCAGCCCTTGCTCAACACGCAACTGGACTGCGCGCCCTGATCGGCGCGAGCCGCGTGGAAAGACCGCTCGGCTCGCGTCGCCTGGCACACCCCGAAATACACCGTCCCGCGCGCGCCGGCTCGCCGGCTGCGCCTGCGTGCGCGCGCAAACACACAAAAAACACCGCCCATCATGACTTCAATGGATCGCCGAAATTTCCTGCGCGCCGCCGCGGCGGGCGCGTCGCTCAGCCTGTTTCCGCCTGCGATCCGGCGTGCGCTCGCGATTCCCGCGAACAACACGACCGGCACGATCAACGACGTCCAGCATGTCGTGATCTTCATGCAGGAAAACCGCTCGTTCGACCATTACCTCGGTACGCTGCCCGGCGTGCGTGGTTTCGCCGACCGCTTCACGATCCCGCAGCCAGGCGGCACCAACGTCTGGCAACAGAGCGACGGCAGCCGCACCGTGCTGCCGTTCCATCTGGACAGCACCAAGGGCAACGCGCTGCTCGCGGGCGGCGCGCATTCGTGGAGCGACGCGCATAGCGCCTGGGATAACGGCCGCATGACGCAATGGCCCAAGTCGAAAGGCGATGTATCGATGGGCTATCTGCAATCCGCCGATCTGCCGTTTCACTTCGCGCTGGCCAACGCGTTCACGATCTGCGATGCGTACCATTGCTCGCTGCATGGCGGCACGAACTCGAACCGCATCTTCCTGTGGACCGGCACGAACGGCCCGACCGGCTCGAACTACGCGGTGGTGAACAACAATGGCTGGGACAGCCTGGGCGCATCGGCGACGGGCCTCACGTGGACCACCTATGCCGAGCGCCTGCAAGGCGCGGGGGTGAGCTGGAAGGTCTACGAGAACCAGCCCGACAACTATACGGACAACCCGCTCGCCGGCTTCGCGAGCTTCCGCAAGGTCAACGAGACCGTTCCCGGTTCGCCAAATGCGCCCTATACGGCCGCGATGGAGGCGCTCTCGCCGCTCTACAAGGGCATCGGCAACACCATGCCCGATGGCGGCTTTTTGCAGGCGCTGCGCGACGATATCGCCGCAGGAGAGCTGCCGCCGGTGAGCTGGATCGTGTCGCCGCAGGCCTATTGCGAGCACCCCGGCGCATCGACGCCGGGCCAGGGCGCGTACTACCTGCAATTGCTGCTCGACGCGCTGACCGCGAACCCGGACGTGTGGAGCAAGACCGTACTCATCGTCAATTACGACGAGAACGACTGCTTCTTCGATCACATGCCGCCGCCCGACGCACCCTCGCCCAACGGCGACGGCACCTATGCGGGCAAATCCACGGTCACGACGCAGTACGAGTACTTCACAGTGCCGAACCCGCCCGGCGACTCCTCGCCGCTCCAACCCGACGGCCTGCCCTATGGCCCAGGCCCGCGCGTGCCGATGTTCGTGGTGTCGCCGTGGAGCACGGGCGGCTTCGTCAACTCGCAGGTGTTCGACCATACCTCGGTGCTGCGCTTTCTCGAAGCGCGCTTCGGCGTGTACGAGCCGAACATCAGCCCGTGGCGGCGCGCCGTATTCGGCGACCTCACCTCGTGCTTCAACTTCGCGACGCCGAACGACGCCACGCCCGCCGCGATCGCCGCGCCGACCAAGGCCGCCGCCGACGCGCAAAGCGCCCAGCAGAGCGCGCTGGGCGCGGTGCCCGTGCCGTCGGTCGCCGCACAGACGATGCCGCAACAGGCGCTGGCGTTGCGCCCCTCGCGCGCGCTGCCCTATCACCTGCACACGAGCGCGAACGTCGATACGCAAAACGGTGCCGTGTGGCTCGTGTTCAGCAATACCGGCAGCGCGGGCGCGGTATTCCATGTCTACGACCAGTTGCATCTGGACCGCGCGCCGCGCCGCTACACCGTGGAAGCGGGCAAGGAACTCTCGGATATCTGGACACCCGCCACCACGGACGGCGGCGCGTACAGCCTCTGGGTGCTCGGTCCGAACGGCTTCCATCGCGAATTCACCGGCAACATCGTTGCGTCCGCAACGGGTCCGAAGCCCGAAGTGCGCGTGTGTTACGACGAGACCAACAACGCCGTCTATCTGACCATCATGAACACGGGCACGTCGACCACCAGCGTCACGGTCACGAGTAACGCCTATCGCGCCGACGGCCCTTGGACTTACAGCGTCCCGGCCGGCATGCAGGTCGAGCCGTACTGGTCGCTCACGGGCTCGAATGGCTGGTACGACTTCACGCTGGCGGCGGAAAACGGCGTGACGCGCCGTTTCGCGGGACGCGTGGAAACAGGCAAGGACAGCATCAGCGATCCGGCAATGGGCGCGGCGAGCTGAACACCACCGCAGATCACGAAAAAGACCCCTTTCTTCATTCAACCACCGTCACACGACACCACCACAGATGAATACGCTTCGACTTTCCACGCTTTCCCTCGCTCTGCTGGGCGCCAGCTCCGCTGCCTTCGCGGCGGACAGCGTCACGCTCTACGGCGTCATCGACACCTCGATCCAGTACGTGAGCCACGCCGACTCGCAAGGCGACCATCGTTGGGGCATGGCCGACAGCAACCTCTCGGGCAGCCGCTGGGGCCTCAAGGGCGCCGAAGATCTGGGTGGCGGCCTGAAGGCGATCTTCCAGCTTGAAAACGGCTTCAATCCGAATACCGGCGGCTTTCACCAGAGCAGCCGGATGTTCGGCCGCCAGGCGTTCGTCGGCCTGTCCGGCGATCAGTGGGGCACCGTGACACTCGGCCGCCAATACGACCCGCTCGTCGACATGATCCAGCCGCTGACAGCCGATAACGACTTCAGCAGCATGTTTTCCACGCCGGGCGACGTCGACAACAACGACAACAGCTCACGCACCAGCAACGCCGTGAAGTATGTATCGCCGGTGATTTCGGGCTTCCAGTTCGAAGGCCTTTACGCGCTGGGCGGCGTCGCGGGCCAGACCGGCTCGGGTCAGACGTGGTCGGGCGCGGCTACGTATTCGATCGGCCAGTTCAGCGCGGCGGCGGGCTACTTCTACGCCGCCAACGCCGCGTCGAGCGTCAAGCGCACGGGCTGGAGCGGCACCTCGGACGGCACCTTCGACGGCAACTTCGATCCCAACACGCCGCTGAACAACGGCTACATCACGGCGAAGTCGATCGGCATTGCGTCGGTGGCCGCTCAGTACGTCATCGGCCCGGTGAAGATGAACCTGCGTTATAGCAACGCGCAATATCGTCCGGACGCGCAATCGGCATTTGGCAGCACGGAGCGCTACAACGTAGGCGGCGCGTATGTCGGCTATCAGGCGACGCCTGCGCTGCTGCTCGGCCTCGGCTATATCTATACGAAGGCCGATGGCAATACGTCGGCGACGTATCACCAGGTTTCGGCGGGCGCGGATTATTCGCTTTCGAAGCGCACGGATGTCTATCTGATGGGCGCGTGGCAGCACGCGAGCGGCACGCAAGGCAACGGCAAGGGCGGCACGGCGCCGGCGGAAGCGTCGATCGGTTCGTACGGCTACTCGTCGAACGATACGGTGCAGGCGATTGCGACGGTGGGCATTCGCCACAAGTTCTGATCGGCAAGCTGTTATCCGGGTTGAAAGGCCGCGCATCGGGAATGCGCGGTTTTTTTGCTCCGCTTCAAAAAAAGTTTTTGCTTCGCTGTAACCGGTGGCGCGCCCCGCGCGAATTAGCTGTTGTATCCGCGACGGATACCCTCTACCTCGACCACCGGAGAACACTCATGTCTGCAAAGCTCAACGTCAATGCCGCGCTGCTCGCCGGCGCCGTCGCCAGCCTGCTCGCCTCCACCGTTCACGCCGCGCCGCTTACCCAGGCCGAAGCCAGCGCCGCCGTGGCTGCGCACAAGGAGAAGTGCTACGGCGTCGCGCTCAAGGGGCAAAACGACTGCGCGGCGGGACCCGGCACGAGCTGTCAGGGCACATCGGCGATGGACTTCCAGGGCAACTCGTGGAAATTCGTTCAGGGCGGCACCTGCACGAGCATCCAGGTGCCGGGCGGCGGCCACGGCTCGCTCACGCCGATGAAATCCTGATCGCTAACGTGCTTCAACCAACCCGCGAGGAGCGTGACGGCCATGAGCGATTTCGTCCGATCAATGGCGTGGGCTGCGCCTGGCCGTCCCCCTCACGCCGGGTTCGTGGGCACCAGTTTCAAGCACGATCATCTCGGCGCGATTCTCAACGAGGGCTTGAAAGAAGGCTTTTTCGAAGTCCATGCCGAAAACTACATGGGCGCGGGCGGCCCGCCCCACCGCGCGCTTGCTGCGATCCGCGAGCGCTATCCAGTTTCGCTCCATGGCGTGTGCATGTCGATAGGTGGTCCGGACGCGCTGAACTTAACGCATCTCGCGCGTTTTCGTGATCTGGTAACGCGCTATGAACCGGAATGGATTTCGGAACATCTCGCGTGGTCCTCGCACGACGGCACGTTCTTCAACGACCTGTTGCCGCTGCCTTACCACCGCGCAACGCTCGATCGTGTATGCGCGCATATCGACCAGATGCAAACGGCTATCGGCCGTCCGATCCTGCTCGAAAACCCTTCGACGTATGTGAGGTTTGCCTCATCGACAATGAGCGAAACCGATTTTCTGCGTGCCGTCGCGCAAAAGACAGGATGCGGCTTGTTGCTGGATGTGAATAACGCCTTCGTTTCGGCAGTAAATCATGGCAATTCGGCGCATGACTATCTCGCCGCGTTTCCACTCGAATATGTAGGCGAAATCCATCTGGCCGGTCATAGCGAGCAGCGCGACGACGAGAATCAACCGCTACTCATCGACAGTCACGACCAACCTGTCGCCGATGTCGTGTGGGATCTCTACGCGAAGATCATTGCCCGCGCCGGCGCGGTACCAACCCTCATCGAATGGGACAGCGATCTGCCCACGTGGCCCGTGCTGCGCGCGCAGGCGGAAGCGGCCCGGAGGATCATGACGCAGTGCGCCCCCGTGCATAACGAAAGCCTCTGCCATGAAGCCTAAACAGCATGCCGCGTATGCGACGGCATTCGCGCGAGGATTGACCGATCCCGCCATCGTTGCCCCCGCCGACGTGATCGCTCAGCATGGCAAGGGGGTAATCAATCGCTACAATGTCTATCGCAACAACGTGACGGTGAGCCTGATCGATGCGCTCGCAGCGATCTACCCGGCGGTGCAACGCATCACGGGCGTCGAATTCTTTCGTGCGATGGCGCGCTTTCATGTGCGCGCGACGCCGCCGCGTTCACCGCTGCTTTTCGAGTACGGCAGGGATTTCCCGTCCTTCATCGAGTCGTACGAATACGCGCGCGAGATGCCCTGGCTCGCGGATACAGCCCGCATCGAACGCGCGTGGCTCGATGCGTATCACGCGGCGGACGCCGCCCCGCTGGCCGCGCAGGCATTCGCCGCTATCGACGCCGAATCGCTCGCGCAACTGCGCTTCATCGCTCACCCGGCCACGCGAATCGTGCGCTCGCCCTATCCGGCTGTTTCGATTTTCGCCATGAACCGCAGGGACGAAGCGATCGAACCGCTCCACGCAAGCGACGCGCAGGACGCACTCATCACGCGTCCCGATCAGGACGTGATCGTCTCACAACTGCCCGCCGGCGGCGCGGCGTTCCTGCTCGCGCTGATATCCGGTTCGCCATTGGGAGCCGCCGTGGAAACCGCGTTTTTCGAAGACGAATCATTCGATATCCAAACTAACCTGCAGGCAATGATTTCAGCCGGCGTGTTTACCGCTATCCGTTCTGGAGCCCCGTCATGATGCCGACCCAGGAAAATCTCAAACCATCCTCTGCGGCCTTCTTCGCGACCGCGATCGTGCGGGCGCGTCGCGCGGTTGAAACGCTCGCGCAACCGTGGCTCGTGCAACTCGTGCTGCGCCTCGCACTTGCGGTGCCATTCTGGCGATCGGGCGTCCTCAAATGGCACGGTTTTCTGCAACTCAATGACACGGCGATCACGCTCTTTACGGACGAATTCCAGCTACATCTGCCGGGCGGTCCTTATCCCTTCCCCGCGCCCGCCGTTTTCGCGTTTCTTTCCGCCTGCGGGGAGGTGGGATTTCCCGTGCTGCTGGTGCTCGGAATCGGCACGCGTTTCGCCGCTGCGGGTCTGTTCCTGATGACCTGCATCATCGAATTGACGGTGCCGGACGGCTGGCCCATTCACATCACCTGGGCAGCGATGGCGCTGGGCATCGCCGCGTGGGGGCCGGGCCGGATCTCGATCGACTGGCTGCTGGGAGACCGCGCAAGCCGCTCGCGCTAACTCTGGCTCTCATAGAGCAGCAGGGACACGCAGCAGAACGTGCATGCAAGACCGACTGCAGCCAATGAGTGAATTTATAGAAAAATTCGCCCCAATCTGCCCGCCATCCTATACTCCCCCACAGTACTTGTGGCATACTCCCATCCAGTATCTAACCGGGAGCCACCATGCCCCACACCGTCGAAGAAAAGAAACGCGTTCTGACCCGCGTTCGCCGCGTGCGTGGGCAACTGGACGCGCTCGAGCGCGCGCTTGAAGAAGGCGCGGATTGCGGGCCGATTCTCCAGCAGATTGCCGCCATGCGTGGCGCCATCAATGGCCTGATGGCCGGTGTGCTCGAAAGCCATCTGCGCGAGGAGTTTTCGAGCCTTGCGCCCGCTGACGACACCTCGAAAAAATCCATTGACGAAGTCGTTTCGCTCGTGCGTTCCTATCTTCGTTGAGGCTTCGCAGATTCTCGATTGACTCTCGATTGACACGCGCCGGTAACCGCCCGTGCGGGCCGGACCCTTTGTTTATCTCACCAGGATTGCTATGAAATCACGTGCAGCCGTTGCATTCGGGCCGGGCAAGCCCCTCGAAATCGTCGAGATCGACGTCGAACCGCCCCGCAAGGGCGAAGTGCTGGTGAAGATCACGCACACCGGTGTGTGCCACACCGATGCGTTCACGCTTTCCGGCGACGACCCCGAAGGTCTCTTCCCCGCCGTGCTGGGCCATGAAGGCGCCGGCATCGTCGTCGAAGTGGGCGAAGGCGTGACGAGCGTGAAGCCCGGCGATCATGTGATTCCGCTCTATACCGCCGAATGCGGCGAATGTCTGTTCTGCAAGAGCGGCAAGACCAATCTGTGCGTGGCCGTGCGCGCCACCCAGGGCAAGGGCGTGATGCCCGACGGCACGACGCGTTTCAGCTATAACGGTCAGCCCGTCTATCACTACATGGGCTGTTCGACGTTCAGCGAATACACCGTCGTCGCGGAAGTGTCGCTCGCGAAAATCAGCCCCGACGCCAACCCCGAACAGGTCTGCCTGCTCGGCTGCGGCGTGACCACGGGTCTGGGCGCGGTAAAGAACACCGCCAAGGTTCAGGAAGGCGATACCGTGGCCGTGTTCGGTCTCGGCGGTATTGGCCTGGCCGTCATCCAGGGCGCGAAGCTCGCCAAGGCGGGCCGCATCATCGCCGTCGATACCAACCCGGGCAAGTTCGAGCTCGCACAGGCCTTCGGCGCGACCGATTGCGTCAACCCGAAAGATCACGAAAAGCCCATCCAGCAAGTGATCGTCGAGATGACGGGCTGGGGCGTGGATCACAGCTTCGAGTGCATCGGCAACGTCAACGTCATGCGCGCCGCGCTCGAATGCGCGCATCGCGGCTGGGGTCAGTCGGTGGTGATCGGCGTGGCGGGTGCGGGCCAGGAAATCTCCACGCGTCCGTTCCAGCTCGTCACGGGCCGCCGCTGGCTGGGCACGGCGTTCGGCGGTGTCAAGGGCCGCTCGCAACTGCCGGGCATGGTCGAAGACGCGATGAGCGGCAAGATCCAGCTCGCACCGTTCGTCACGCACACGAAGCCGCTGTCCGGCATCAATGAAGCGTTCGACCTGATGCACGAAGGCAAGTCGATCCGCACCGTCGTTCACTATTAAAGCCAGCACTTAAGGCCTGCGCGCGGCACGTCATCCGTGCCGCGATGCTTTGCCCTCTGTCGTGCGCAAAAAAGGCCTCGCCGATTGGCAAGGCCTTTTCCGCTTTCGCTGGGGCGGCGTTATTGCAACGCGCGAACCGGCAGCAGCTTGCCTTCCCAGAGCAATGCGGTCGTCTTGACCATCAGCAGTCCGATCGCGGCAGTCGATGCAACGAACAGGACGAAGGCCAGTTCAGGCACCCACCGCGGGCCGCCATGCTGGGCGATGAGCATCGCGAGGGTCGGCAGGGCCGCGACGCCGAAGCTGAAGGCCCAGTACGACGGCGCGAAGGCCTGAGCGCGAATCCACGGCAACAGACGCAGCAGCAACAGCGCTTGATAGAGACCATAGCCGAGCAGCGCATAAGCCACGATGCCCGCGGCGCCTGTCAACGACACATGCATGCTGGTCATGATCGCCATCCATGCGACGCCGCCCACGACCGGCGGCGCGAGCTGCACGCCAAAGGTCGGACGCAGGGCCGGCGCGGTCGGTGCGGATAGCGCGGCTCGGTTGAGCAACTTCGATTCGATCGCGAGCCACGAAAGCGCGCCGCTGCCGAAGAACATCGCCGCCAGTTCGGGCAAGCCGAATATCGCGGCCGTCGTGGCCGCCACGAAACCCGCAGCGACGGTCGGCAGATAGATCGCGGGCGTCACGAGTTCGGCGTTGCGCCCGCCTTGCCAGAGCCGCCCGTGCAGCATCACGCCGACGCCGATTTGCGCCGTCGCGCCCGCCACGAACAGCGCGAGGCCCGCGTCGTGCGACCAGAGCTTGATGGCCTGAGCGGCCAGCATCGTCGATACCGGCGCGAGCGCCACGAACGACGACTGCACTTCGTGCTGCCATTCCTTGCGCGCGGCATCGCGGTGCGCGACCCACTTGAGCGCATACATCGCCATCACGGCAGCCCATACGACGAGCCCCACGACCGTGAGCGCCGTGCCCGCGAAAGCCGGCACCTCCCAGAGCCTGGCGGCGACCCGCCATGCGCCCGCCAGCGCGAGCATCCCTACCGCGATGCCAAAAAATCCGGCGGGCATCGGCTCATGTTTCATCATCCATTCGTTCATGATTCCACTCCTGAAACTTGAGGCAGCAAAAGCCGCCGTCGATGGAGTGACTTTAGGCTCGGGCGCGCCCGACGCGAATGCCGGGCCGTGTCAACAACATGCCCGATCGTCTCACCGGCGCGTTGCCGGAAGCCGCCCTCTATTTCAGACGCCCAGGCCTTCCTCGAACTCGGCCAGCGCGCCTTCGTGGGCTTCGAGCGTGCGTTGCACCTCGGGCAGCGCGCGGCGCACCAGTGTGCGCGCGGATTTCGGCAGATCCGAGCACGCAAGCTCGATGTCGCCGCTGCGATGCTCGCCGAGCATCGCAAGCAGCACGCAGGCTTGCTGGACGTCCTTCTGCGACTTGATGAGCATGTTGGTGCGCAGGCGCGATACGAGGATCTTGTGGATCGCGAAGCGCGCCGGGTCGGGCACGCGCACGGGCACGGCGCCATGCCGCGAGATCAGCGTGCCCATATGCGACTGGCCGAGCAGATACGCGAGATACGGCATCCCGCTCGCATGCGCGCCTAGTTCCGGCACGGCGACGGTCGGAAACGTGTCGCCCTTCGACGGCACGAGCAAATCGACGTGAAAGCGCGTTTTGCCCGCCTGCTTGAACGACGTAGGCGGATCGCCCCGGTTGAACGGCGGCACCGGCACGAAATCGATGCCCGTCTCCCGCAAAATGTCGAGCAGGCCGCCAGAAGGCAGATTCTGCAAGGCGAGCTGGCGCGCGCGGGCGATATCGATATCCTCGGTCTCGTAGGCGATCGCCTTGATGCCGAGGCTGTTGAGCAGCACGGCATACGCGTGCGAACCCACCAGCACCGCGCCCGCCTGGAACAGGCCGTGGTTGTAGAGGACCGCCATCGTCGCGTAGGTCTTGTTGTCGGCGATCTGGAAGCCGAGTTTCGCCAGTTCCCGGATGCGGCTGATGAGATCCTTGGCCTGCTCGATCTGCGCGGCCACTGCCGCAACGCGTTCGTCGGCCTCGGCATCGCCCTTCGGGCCGCCCAGACTGAGCTGCTGGCGCTTGCCCTCGGCGTCCATGAACTGGCGGTAGTAGTAGACAGCGTTGCCGCGATTGTGCTCGACGATCGTGCCGGGCGCGCCCACCAGCACACGCGGCTGGGCGGCCGCGCCCTGCTCGACGTTTGCATACTGGGAGCCGAACGCCTGATCGTGCCGCTGATAGAGAGGGAAGCCTGACATGGTCCGGAGAAATTGCAGTAATTTTCAGAATTTTACTGCAAACACAGGATCGTCGATAAGCAGGTATTGCAGTAATTTTTCGAAAACTACTGCAATAGCGTGACAGGCGGCCTATGTACCGCCCGGTATCCGGCACATGCCGCGACACATTACGTTGCACAGCGCGGCCATTGGGGACATGTACGGGATACGTGCAGGAGGTCCAATGCACTCGTACCCCAACCCTCCATGGAGAGTCCGTCATGTTCGAACGTCTCAAGATCGCCGCCGTCGTCACTGCATTGGTAGCCACCGCCGCCTACGCGGTCTTCGCGTCCACCGCCAGCCCCGCCGCCAACGAACCGGCCGCCTTGCAGAACGGCGCACCCGCGCCCGACTTCACCGGCATCGACACCTGGATCAACAGCCCGCCACTCGATCTGAAGCAGTTGCGCGGCAAGGTCGTGCTGGTCGAGTTCTGGACTTTCGACTGCATCAACTGCGCGCATACCGTGCCTTACATGAAGGCGTGGTATTCGCGCTATCGCGACAGGGGGCTGGTGGTCGTCGGCGTGCATACGCCCGAACTCCCGATCGAGCGCAACACCGACAACCTGAAGAAAGCCATCGCGCGTTTCGGCATCGAATACCCGGTTGCGCAGGACAATTCGTATGCGACGTGGAATGCGTATAGCAACCAGTATTGGCCCGCGCTATATCTCATCGACAAGAACGGCAAGCTGGCCTACAGCCATTTCGGCGAAGGCGATTACGATCAGACCGAGCAGACGATTCGTGGGTTGCTGGGGTTGGACGGGAAGAAGGGTTGATCGGGGTGATGTGGAAAGCGCGCCTTGAACGGCGCGCTTTTGTATGTTCAAGCCACGAGAAACTAGCCACGCTCCTTTGCTTTGTCTTTGCGTTTCGGCGGCGGCCCGGCACGAAGTTCGGATTCCTCCAGGAAAAAATCCCGGTTGCCGGTCATGCGCTCGACCATGAAGTCGATGAAAGTCCGCACGCGCAACGGCTGTTCGGTTCGGTGCCTGTAGTGGATGTAAATCATCCCGTATTCGCTGACATGCTGCGTCAGTAGCGCAACGAGCCGGCCGCTTCGAATATGGCGCGTCGCATTGAAACTCCCCAGTTGCCCGACGCCCAGGCCCGCCAGCACCGCTTGCGTTTCCATTTCCGTATCGTTGACGCAGATGGCCGCAGGCAGATCGCGATAAACGATCTCATCGCCGACACGAAATTGCCACTGCGCAAGCTTGCCGGTATTCGCGCGCCGATACCCCGTGCAGCGATGTCGAGCCAGGTCGTCGATGGTGCAACGCGCTTACTCCGTCGGGCGCAGGTCGCACATGACCAGCGTATTGAGCATCAACGAAATCTGCTGCAACGCCAGCGCATAGTCCCCGAGCTGCGTATCGCTAGGGATAGACTCGCCATGCAGAGCACCCGCCCGCTGCGAGGCGGCCAGCAGCAGGGCGTTGGTCGCGATCGCAACGTAGCCCGCTGCCGCATTCGCGCTATCGGCAGACATGAGCGCACGGCGTAGTCCAGATACCGCCCCGCCAGCCAGACGAAATAGCGCGGGCTGTGCGCGCCCGCCGTGGCATCGGATACCCCCGCCGCATTCTCGCGGTCGAAGGCGGCAGCATCGCCCGCTGACACCTGGGGCAATCTCGCCCGCAGCAGCAGCGCGGCTTTCGCGATATCGACGGCGCCGGTTGCCCGAAGCTGCTGGCATACGCGAACCGCGTCACCGGACGTCATCGCTGCGCCGGCTGCGGCGGCAGACTGCGCGGCCATCATGACCGGCAATACCAGCGCTGCCGCACAAAGATCTGGATTCCTTATTTTTTCTGATCCGCATCGAGAACGAGGTTGCGGTCCGCCGCGACGAGCCTGACCGGGTCGGTCTTCTTCCATTGCGATTTCGGTATCAGCACCGACCACTCGGCGTCAGACGTATCGCGAAAGAACGCCGCTACGCCCACGTAGTTCGCCTCGTCGCCGATGGGCTCCGATACCTTCAGTGTTTGCCCCGGCCCGAGCGTAACGTCCCGGCTCCAGAGCGTCGCGGCCTTCAGCGCATCGCTACCGCCGAGCAGTTGCGCGTAAGTCGCCGTCGCAAAGGGCCGGTCGTCCTTCAACTGGACAATGCGCAACACGACCGGCAGCGACGCGCCGCGCGTGTCCGGATTGAGCGCCCCGCGCCCAACAATGGCGAGGTTCATCTGTTTGACCTTCGACACGAAAACCGCCTGCGTCGCTGCCACCGTGCCGTCCTTCACCGACTGCAACATCCCGCACGCCGGGAGGGCCAGCGCCAGGCCCACGCCAAGCGCGCCCTTCGCGATTGCGTTTCGCATCAGAAAGGCGCTCCCTCGAAGTCGATGCGCGGATAGACGGTCTCCTTTCCGTCGAAGTTCAGTACCAGCCGCATGGAATGGTGGAAACAGGCGTAACGGCCTATAAAGTGATTGAGCACGTCGCCAAACAGGACGGCGTCGCCTGGCCCGTCAAAGGCAGTGGGGTCGAGGTCGACGTGTACGCGGACCTCGCGGTGCATGTAGGCGCGCTGAAGGACGTTCTTCGCGGATAGCCGCGCCTCCCGGATCGCCTCGATGCGGCGAGTCGGCCCGTCGTCCGGCGTCCAGTCGTAGAGTTCCAGGGTCTCCTGCAGCGCCGCTTCGCCCTCCATCGCGATCCGGTTGATCTCGTTCGCGCCGCCCGCCGTAAACTGGCCCAGCAACCGCCAGTCATATCCCGGGTAGTAGCGCGGCGGATAGAGCGGCATGGTCGGCGCGGTCAGGTTGCGCACCGACGCAATGCCGGTAAAGCCCGAGACGGTCTCGGTAATGGTCGCTTCGGTCAGCGCCATGCGCGGCAGGCGCCCGTTGTTCGCGAGCGCGCGCACCGTGAGATAGCGGTCCGGCGAGGGGCGGTCCTCATCGTCCTGCGCGTCGCGGTGCGTGCCCGACCAGAGCTGCCCCTCCAGCTCGACCCACAGTTCCCGCCCGTTCACGCCGAAGTGCGTCGAGGTGCAGTAATACCGCTCCGGCTTGTCGTAGCGCGTGAGCCAGCCACGATGCCGGAAGCTCCTGAACGGCTGGTAGGCATGTTGTGCATTGCTTTCCGGGTTCGACGCGATCACCGCGACCAGGTCGTACGGCTCGACATGCCCGGCGAGGCCGGGCTGAACCCGGATGCGGTGCTCCCGGTCGTGCCAGTCGGCGGGCCGCAGCGGCAGCGCGTCGACCTCGAACAGGTTGATGATGGGCGTACAGAAAAGACGGAAGCTGCCGCGACTGACCGGATGATCGCCGGGCATGCGTCCGTCGAGTTCGATCTCGAACGTCATCTGCGCTTCACCGGGCGGCAGGACCGCCGCGTCGAAACCGCACAGGTCGACGAAATGGAACTTCTGTGGAAACACGAAATACTCCAGCAGCGTCTGCTCGCGGTCGAGTTCCTTGTTGCGCTTCGCGTCCGTCACCGGCCAGAGCCGCGTCGAGGGGCCAAAGCCCGACGCCTCGAAGCGTACTTCGGGCTGCGGCTGCAATGCGCCGTCACGTACCGAGGGTAGGCGCAGGTTGATCGCCGCGACCTGGCGCGTGAGCGCCGCATACAGCGCGGCAGCGGCGGGCCGGTCGCCGTGCAGGTAGAGGCGGATGCGCGAGAGGTCGACGCGCTCGCGTTGCTCCCCGAGCCAGAGGCCGAACGTGAGGCGGATGACCGTGCGCCCGTCCGCGCGCACCGCGACGAGCGCATCCTCCACCGAAAGCGGCAGCAGCTCGACCGCCTGCGTCGTCCGGTACGGACACTGCACGCCCTCGGGGCCGATGGGCGCCGAGCGCACCACGGCTCCCGCCGGGATCTGCGCCGGAGTCTGGACGGTGCGGTTCAGCGGCGTGCATTCGATGATCGACAGCGAGGGAATCGCGCGCGCCGCGTACTCGTAGAAATTGTCGAGCAGCGGGTCGGTAATCTCCGGCATGCCATCGCCGATCTTGCCGCGCAGCCGGGCCACGAGGAACGCGAAGCCCTCGTAGACCGCCCGGACCTGGTCGTCCTCCTGACCGTACTGCATACCCAGGCGCCGCGCGGCCTCGGGCTGCTCGCGTGCGAATTCCCGAGCCGCCTCGCGCAGATAGCGCATTTCCCCGTCAAAGAGCCCCAGGAAGGGATTCTCGTGTTCAGCCGGGTTTTTCTTCCACGGTGCAGTCATGGTTGCATCTCCGGTGGGAGCGGTGGCAGGGAGGGCAGGCCGGAGATCACGCCGGCGCGGCCCGTTACGAAGATGCGCTCGGGCATCTGGAAGCCGCGCAGCCTGAGCAGATCCAGCGGCCCGGCGCCCGCCTGCACGCGCAGCAGGTAGCGCAATGGCAACGTTGCATCGCCCGCCGACGCAGCCTTCGCGTCAGCGCTGGCGGTTGTGCCGTTCCAGACCAGCTCGAAGCGCGAGTCGTCGAGCGGCTTCACCTGCGCATTGGCGAGCAGGCGCAGAAACGCCCAGTCGCCGGTCGCATCGGACGCGATGCGCGTTCCCGCGTCCAGCGATTGCCAGGTCAGCGACGCGTGGCCGGCGAGACCGTTGCCCGGCCATACGAGCGGCGTCCAGATCTCCCGCTGGTTGAAGTAGACGATCTGCTGCCCGTCTACCGTCAGTTCCGTACGCGTCACGTCCGGCGTAGGCTGCGGCATGATCTCGAAGTGATACCCCGCCTCGCCCTGCGCATAGAGACGCGCGCCCAGCGGGCCGATCAGCCGCAGCAAGGCGAGGAACTTCGGGTCGAACTGCAACGACTGCGGCGCGAGTTCGTTCGGCACCCACTGGTCGCCCTGACGCTTGAGCACACCGGAAAGCTCGACCTCGACAAAGCGGTTGATGAGCCCCGTATCGGGCCGCACATACCGGCCAAACTCGGCGAAGGACGCATCCGAGCCTGTCGGTGCGAACGGATAGCGCGAGGCGAACGCCGCCTGAAAGGGTGAGTACACGGCGGCGCGCCACGCATCGTTCAGGCTTGCGGCGGCGGGCTGGAGGACGGCTTGCCAGGCCGCGTCGAGTGGCTGCACGAACATCGTCTGCCCGAAACCGGCCCACTGCGCGCCCAGGCTCGCGGCAGTCAGCGCCGCGTCATCGTGCGCCTGCGTGAGATCCGAGAGCTTGCCCTGAAACACGGCTTGCGCGAGCGAGCGCGCCATCGACTGCGCATCGGGGCTCGACTGGATTTGCTGGAGCTTCAGCCGCACGGTGGTATCCGCCGTGAGGACGCGCGAGAGGCTGACGCCGTTGAACGCGGCGGCATTCGCCGTATTGCCGCCCGCCTTGTTGCCCCCCGCCGCCGGGTTCGCGTCGCCCATCAGCGCGAGCAGCGGCCCGAACGAGCGGTCGAGCGGATTGACAACGGGTGCCTGCGTCGCATCGCTGTCGCCCCCGCCGAGGAGCCCCTGCGCCTTGCGCACCAGCGTATCGGTGAGCGCCTGCGAGGGACGGCCCGCCTCGCCCTGGTACTGCACCGACTTCATGACCGCGAGCAGCGGCGACGTCTGCGCATCCGTGAGGCGCGTCAGCTGGTCAATGACGCCGGAAAAGCTGGTCGCCGGGATCAACTGGAAACTGTTGAGCATGGTCGCCCAGGCCGCGGTGTAGTCCGTGAAGTAACGCGTGCGCAGCCGCTCCCGGAGGTCGTCGGCATCGTGCTTCGCGTCGAGCGCGGTACGCGCCGCATCGACCGCACCCTCTACGGCGGTGGCGCTGATCCGCGCTGCCGGCTGTTCGCCGGTCAGCACCCAGTCTCCCTCGACGTGCTGGTCCTTCGCAGCGTCGTCGATCGCCTTCTCGATCACGCCCTCCCACGCCGCGCGCGTGAAAATGCCCGGTACGGTCTGCGTGGTCGTGAACAGGCCGTGCGCATCCGCCCCGGCGAGCAGCGTCGCGAGCGAAATGTCCGCGTACTTGCCGCGCGCTTCGTCGAGGATGCGCTGGTAAAGGACGTCGTCGCTCGCGGAAAGTCCAATTTGATTGACCAATGTCGAGCGCATCTGCGTGACGAGCGGCATCGACGCGCTGATCCGCCATTCGGGATGCGCCTTGAGATGGTCGGACCAGAAGCCCGCGAGCTGCTGCGAGGTATCGAGCCATTCCCCCGGGCGCATACCGGCGGGCGCAGGCCAGACAGCCAGCAGTTGCGACTTGAGGAACGGCGCGTCGGTACGCGCGGGCGTAGCGAGCATCAGGTACGCCTTGAGGCGGTTGTAGGCGAGCTGCTGCGCATCGTGGCTTTGCTGCTCGTCGGCGCGAACCTGCGAGAGCTGCCCGAGCTGCCCTTCCAGCGCCTGTACGACTGGCTGGCGCAGGTTGCGCAGGGCGACGGTCCGGTACGGTTGCCAGAGCGCGTCCAGGAGGTCGTCGTTGCGCGAGAGGCCCGCGCGCAGATACCACGGCGCGCCGTGCTGACGCCGGTATTCGAGCGTTTCGATCTGCTGCTGGAGGGCGAGCTGCGTACGCAGCGCCTGCGGGGTACCGGGTGTGGCGGCCAGCGCCGCTGCGGCGGTCGTCCCGGATTCCCGGATGAGCGCGTGGTTACCGAGGCCCGATATCATCAGCGCGACCGTCCAGGCCACCACACAGACAAGGGCAAGCACCGCGAGCGCATTGCGCCAGTAAAAGCCGGTGCGGCGACCGCGATAACCGGGCGAACTCGCCGCGATCTCCCGCCATACCGGCAAGAGGGCGGCGGGCTGGACACGCGTCACGGTCATCGTCTGCGCCAACGGCGCTTCGGCGGACGCGGGTGTGTCGCCGCCGTCGACCACCGGCACCGGTACGACGGTCGGTCCCGGAAAGACCGGCGCGAACATGACGCCCGCCAGCGGCGCGCGCAGCCAGTTCGAGGCCGCCAGGCCCCGCACGCCTTCGGCGATACGCTCGCAATGGTCGCCGATGTACTTCGACACGTCCATCAGCCAGGTCATCCACTGCGGTTCGCCGGCCTGGCGCACACCCGCGTCCGCCGTTCGCCGCTCCAGTTCGCCGAGCAGTTCCGGCACGCGGGCGGCAGCCGTCTGTGCCTGGCCACGCAATTCGCCCGGCATGAACGCGCCGACGGCATCGAACCGCTCAGGCTGCTGACCATGCGCTGCGACCGGATGCAGGAACGTAACGGGCGCGGCCCAGCCGAGCGAAGTCGCAAGCATCGAGAGCCTGCGCGGCAGGTCCATATCGGCGTCCCCGGCGCGGGCAACGTGTACCAGAGCATCCACCGGATAGCGGCCACGCAACTGCCGGATCTGGCCGAGCCACTTCGCCGCCTCGATGCCGTCTGGGGCCGCATGGACGAGGATGGTCTCGTCGACGTGCAAGACCCCCGTCTGCTTGAGTCCGGGCGCAACCTGCTCGACCCGCTCGTCCGTGCCGTTCACCAGCAGCCAGCGCAGGCGCTTGCGCCAGAACCAGCCGTGCGCGACGCGCAGTTCTTCGGCCATGCGTTGCAGCCGGGCGTCGCGCTTGAGCGGCTTTTGGGGCTTTACGGTATCGCCGGCTTCCCTTCGAAACAGCCGCCCGGCGAATGCGTAGGTACCCGTAGCAAACAGGACAAGATGAGCGACGACGACGAACGCGAAGGCCGAGAGGATGGCGACGATCGCCCACAGGCGCGACTCGCGCGACGTTATGTTGACCATGTCGCCATGCAGCGACACGAAGCCGATCGCGAGCAGGGCGATGCACAGGGCCACGACTGGCACCCCCCATATCGCGAGGCGGCTGGACGGGCCGGGTTCTTCCGTCGGTGCTGCGTGCTCGGTCGAGAGCAGGTTAATCCTGGGGTCTGTCATCGGAAATCGGGGGGGTGTCGGTTGTATTGGGCGTGACGCGCAGGACCGCAGACTGCATGTCGTCGATGATGAGTTGCGGGCCATCCGCCGCGCCCGACTCGACGGCGGCTACGACGGACAGCCAGCCGTTGCCGTCGCCGAAGTCGCCAACGATGCGGTCGGGCCTGCGCTGCGCCTCGTCTTTCGAAATGGCGTCCATATGGGCCGCGTAGAGCGCCTTGTCGCAGCCGTCGACGGGCCGGGTAATCCACGCACGTACGAGCGAGGTCCAGGCTGCCTTGCCCCATAAGGCAGCATTGGCGAAGCCGTATGCGGCCTCGCCGGCAAGGCCCCGGACGGGCCGGTGCAGGAGCGCCGCGACCCTGACCGTCTCCGGCAGCTTGAAGTAGCCCGCCGAGAGCAGCACGGCGACGCATCCCTCGGTACTGGCTTCCGGTGGTCCGTTCTCGTGCCAGGCGGTCGCGACGACAAGCAGCGGGCGGGCCTCCCTCGCGTCGAGCCACGCATCGGCCACCATCAAGCCATCTGAAGCCGGTACGGCCTGTACCGCGAGCGACGGTAGACCCGCGATACGCAGCGCCCCGACGACCTGTGCAACGTCCGCCTGCTCCCGGCCCGGGGCGCTCAATACGCGAACCTGCGGCCACCAGACCCGCTCGTAGCACGTCAGCGCCCCCAGACTCCCGGAAAGCTGTTCTAGCGTCTGCGCAATCTTGAGCGTCAGCAGCGATACAGATTGCGTCGCACGTTTCGCGTCGAGGCTATCTTCGCGATACTCAGGAACCTCCGGAGCGGGCTCCTCGACCGTCCAGTTCGCCTCCTCAAAGCGCGCGTGAGAAACGCGCGCCATGCCGGCGCGCGGTAATTGCTCAACGAGGAGGCGTTTCCCGACGGCAATCGCGTCGGCAAGCATCTGTCCGCCAAGCGGCAGACAGTAGCCTACGCAGAGCACCTGGAGGGGCCGCTGCGCCGTACGTAACCGCTCCGCCAGCCACCGGTTCCGATGATGGTTACGCCAGTGCGCCCGATACCACAGGCCCTCATAGCCGATGCGCTCGATGCCGAACAACAGCACAAAGGCACCGTTTGGAACGCCAACGAACCAGAACCAGAACGATCCCCCGCTCGCTGGTTGTCCCTTCGGCCAGGCCAGCATGGCAATGGCGACGCCGACCATGTTGCAGGCGAGCCAGATGCAGAACCACCACGGCCAGAACCGGGGACGGCGCGGATAGGCGCTCGCGCGACCCGCAGGAGAGAGGTCGACCGGCATTACGCGATATTGACGTTCTGGAGCGACGAGATCAGCCGGCAGCCACATGCACAGCGGTGATGGTGCATGGCGACCCACTCGCCGTCACGGTCAGGGAATTTCTCGTAACCCTCGTCGATGACAGTCGGGCCGTGCTGCGCGCAGAGCGCCGCGTCGCCCTTGCGGGCGAGCGGCCGGCTCATGAAATTGGTCCACGGCGAGCCGCCCGTCACTTCGCCACCGTGTTCGAGTTTGTCACCCTTACGGATCGGTGATTTTGTATTCATGTTGTCGTTGAAATTAATTTATTCATCATCTTCTAATTGACAATCTAGTAACGCACCTTTTAGGGATATTTTGATCCCAATATGTACTAACCAAGTAGCGCCTCTTCTTATCCACCTGGAGGTTAACAAATTCATCACCACATGATGGAAACCTCTCTACAAACTCATTAGACGATAGAGAATATGTAAAAACCCTATCGACTTCATACGTCCCCATCCCATCGTCTACATGCGACACCAAAAATCCAATTCGCCCGCTAAAGTCATAACTGCCAATTTCGATATTTGGAGGTTTTTCTGTGTCGAGACTTATCTCACCCTGCTTAACTCCATTCCTCCCAGATAGCCTCCACACCAAATTTTGACCTTTAATTTCCACTACAGCAGTAACCCCAGGAGATGGAGTGAAAGTTTTCGAAAAATCGGCAGCGTACACCGAAAACGATATCGCGAGCATCGCCACAGCCACTAAGGACCTGATTATTCTCATAGATTACTCCGGTCTAAGCATATTTGCCAAAACAGCAACCTTTGGGTGAGGAGGATTAATTAGCACCGCCTCATCAGCATCAATTTCATCACCCAAGACGCGCGATATAAATACTGAATAGGCCTGCCTCTCGTAGTAACCGTTTCCACCCCCGTTAACGAGCCGATTTATAAAACCTACGTTCGAAGCCGAAAAGTTTTTGTCGGAAACCCTATTAATATCCAACAACCCTTGAGAAAATGACTTCGATACCCAATAGAAACCACCTGAGTCACACGCATATTCAGCATTCTCCGCGATAATATCCGGATCGTAACGCGGCGACCAAAGCATCAAATGTCCACCATCACTCGGATTCGCTGAGTAGTGCTGCGAAGTCGCCGTGATACGGTGCTGCGAACCCGGCAACCGCTCAACGTATGAACCTGTAGTGTTATTAGGTATAGCTCGATACGTCCCATACGCCTCAAAATTTCCAACCCAAGTAAGCTGCATAACTCCACGACCATAAAATGGCCCATAGTATTGCGTCGCTGGATTGGCAGCAGAGTATTGACCAAAACCCCATTCATGCATAAGGCGTCTTGTACCACCGAGATTACGCCATTGGGCCGTTTCCAATAAGACTTGCGCCAAAAATAGGGAAATCCGCTTTGAATCACTTCCCATATACTTTCTAAGGCAATTGTTTAGCGCAACTACGTGATTTTTAATACGTTGACGCGCAATTTCCAGCGTTACCCGATAAGTATCGTTGTCGGTTGTAATAGCTCTCCGAGGATGGTCACTTTCCGTATAGAACGGATAGCGAGGAAATGTAGCCGCTAGTTCATCGCGGGTTAGCCAGCCACACTTCCTAAAATGCCGTATAAATGCGAGCGGATGGAAGAACCAGAGATTCTTCCCGGCGGGCAAGCCGGTCACGCCCCAAAACTGGATTTCCTTCAGGTAGTCGAGGAACTTGGTGTAACCTGCCTCGTTCCCGTGATAAAAGCCTCCCTCGTCGAGCAGCTTCACGTAACGCGTATTGTTGTTCGTACTATCCCATTCGCTGGGAGCGTTGCAGATGAATCCACGCAATGCCTGGCGGACGCCATCGTGCCCCCTCACGTAACTGGAAAGTGCGTCCGCCTTCTGTACCTCAGTCGTTGCCGCCGAGACTGTGGGCTGTTCGTTAGCTGAAGCGTCTCTGACGAGTTTCTTTAGCGCGTCGATATCGCACAACCCGTCACTGCCAAAAGGCGTATTACCGTCGCTTAGCTTCTGCCAGCCCATGAACGACGGGAAATCTGCGTCGGACAACTTCTTGATCGCCCGGGCATTGATGTCGATATAACCGAAGTGGTCTGCTGCGTAAGAAACCCGCAGCCACGTAACGCGCTGGCTGGAGACATTTGTCGGATGAGGATTGCCCGGCAATGCCCCGTCTACCGGAGGAGGTGAATTGGCCGACTGATCCGTTAGCGTAGGTGCCGAAAGGATACGTCCGAAGCGCAGCATCTCGTACCCGTCGCTCGGGCAGGCCCCATAGAGCGCCGTCGCACGCTTGTAAAGGTCGTATTCGTAATCGGGCTCGGGTACCGGCTGCTCCGTCAGCAGCGTGCGCGAACCGTCCGCCGCGACGCTCCAGACATTGGTGTACTTTGTCCCTTTGCTGAAGTACGTTTCGACGACGAGCGGCAGCGTATTCGTCCCTACCTGCCCCGGGTCAAACTCGATGCCATGCAGTTTGTTGTGTTCATCAGTTCCGGGCGGTAGTGGATAAAATTGTTGCCCGGCGGGAATCGTGTAGTAGGTATGCCCCCAGCAATCCGTCGTCGTCGGCGTAACCGGCGTCGCGTTGCCGAGCTGCGTATGGCCGAAAAAAGTATCGAAATCGGCCGGCAGCATGAAGACTTCGCAGTGCATATACACGACGCCTTGATAACGCCCGAGATAACCAACGATATCTTTGCGCCGTACCTTATGGACGCCGCCCGCCACCGCAGGCGCTACCTGCCCCTGCGGAACCTCACCGGTAGGCTTGCACAGGAAGTCCGCCAGCCCCGTCGCGTCGTAACCGAACGTGTGGTACTCCGCGAGCGGCAACAGGTGCATGTAGAGCGAATAGAACGTCAGCGTGCGGCCATCGCCCGTTTCGGTCGAGTGCCTGAGCAGGACGAAACCCGCGTTGCTGTTGCCGGAGTTGATCGCGTGCTGGCAGACCCGGTACGCAACGACATCGCCGTCGGCGATGGCATAAACCGCGCCGTGCACGTCGGGCGCCAGATGGACGCCACAATGCCAGTGCCGGTCGAACGCGACCGGGTAGATACCGTGTGCAAGCTCGAACTTGTCGACGGCGTCCATCATTGGGTCCGGCTTCGAGGCATCGCTCGACGTCACGCCCGATTGGGGCAGAAAGGGAGGGCTGATAATCATGGCGGTCTAGTGCGTATGGGAGTACAGATCGTCGAGCTGAAGATCGCTTTGGGGCAGCACAGGCAGCGTCGTCGCGACGTTGTCCGGTCCCACGAAGGTAAACGAGGCGGCCTTGATGGTGTATGCGCCGGGACAATGGAACGTGATATTGCCGCCCTCCAAGACGACGGAAGCGCCCCCGCAATTCAACGTGATCTTCGACTTCGCAGAAACCTGGACGTCCGCAGTTTCGCTCGCGACGCGCAACTGCTTCTGCGCGAACAGGTCCATCCCGTCCGTGAGCGCCGCCATCATGACCTTGCCCTTCGCCGCGATAAAGTTCAGCCCGAGCTTGTGCGAGCATAGCGAGATCAGTTCGCCCGCTACCATGCGTAGCCGCTTCGTGATGCTGGCGTCCATGCTCTGGCCGGCGGTGACGATCACGTTCTCGCCCGCCGAGTGCTGGACCGATTTCGGTGTGACGAACGCCATGCCGCCCGGGGCACTCGCGAGCAGCCCCGCGTCGCGGAGCTGGTTCAGCCCGTCGAGAAGCGCCGCCTGCGTCGCGCGATCGGCAGGATCGGCTCCGGCCTGCGTGGTTGCCGCCGCGAGATCCGTCACACGCTGTAATGCCGACTTGAGCAGCGCAACGGCGGCAGGCATTTCGAGGTGCGGCGTATCGGCTCCCGCCGCAGCATCCGCCGTAAAGAACAACCCTTTCGCCGCGCGCGTCGTACCCCATCCCTGGGTCGTGACCTCATACCCCTCCCCGCGCTTGAGCTTTTTGCTGTTGAGCAGGTAGCCCTGGTTCATCGCCGTCTGGTTGTAGACCGTCGCGATTCGCGCGCTTTCCTTGCCCTGCAAATCGTTAAAGACGATCTCCGCGCCACGCAGCGGCGAACGCCAGATCGCGTAGCTGAACATTGCGTTCGCGCCGTGAACCACGTCCGGGTGGGAATAGTCGTGCAGGGCACCGGAGATATGCAGGCGGTCGACGTCGTTGTGGGCCGCTTCGAGCAGGACCTCGGTCGTCGGAAGCAGTGGCGAGTGGAAGCCACCCTGATACGACGAGGACGGCCGCAGCAGACGCAGCTTAAGCAGTTGCCGGTCGGTATTGCCCGAGCCTTGCAGGAACTTCGGCAGAACCGGATACCGCCCGTATTCGTCGAGGCACGCGTAGGGCGCCGAATCAAATGTCGTGACGACGCCTACGACGGGGCCATTGATAAATCGCCAGTCACGCTCGTAGTCGAACCGTGGCCGATACGCGAGGTGCGCGGGCATCGCCTTGAAGCGGGTGAACGCCGGCTTCGTGCGGCTGCCCTTCATGACCATCGAGGTAATCACGAAGCCGTATTCCGCGCTTGCGAGCTTCGCGTTCGTCAGCTTCATGACCACGCCCGGCGCGACACCCTTCGCGTCGGTCGTGCCCGAGAGCGTCGCCTGCCGCGCTACCAGCTCGTCGCGCCGTGCCTGGACCAGCGCCTCGCCTTGCTGCTGCGTGAGGTGGAACTCCGCGCTGCGGTTGATCTGGCCGAATACCGAGCGGTCCCCCGCTTCGCTGGAGACGCTCGCGCTCGCCCGTAACGGGTCGTCCGGCGTGCGATAGTTGCGCTCCCATACCTCGACCGTCGCGGCAACCAGCCTGCGGTGCTCGTTGACCTGCTGCACCGCTTCCTGCCAGTTGCTGTTCAGACCCGCGCCGTCGAGCAGCGGCACCTCGATCGAGCGGATATAGGCGCGCGGATTGTTGGCGAAAACAATGGTCTCAAGTCGCCCGTCCTTGCTGCGGCCCTGCCGGTAGAACCAGAAAACGCCCTTGCGGCGGCAGTGACGGGTAATCAGGTTGTAGAGCGACTCCTCATACATGACCACCTGTTCCATCTTCTCGTCGAATCCCTCAATCTGGAACTCCACGTCGAAGGCGTCGAAATTCTTCCGGTCGACGACGGCCTGCGTGATCAGCTCCTGGAGGGTAACGTCCTTGAACGTATCGGACCGGACTATGCGCTTGAGGAGGGCCGCGAAACGCGGTTCGAGGCGCAGGCGGTAGGTGCCCTCGTCGCGACTCACGCTGACCCGCTTCCAGCGCGTGATCACGCCGTTGAAGGTCGCCGCCTCACGGTCGACGGAGTCGGCATAGCTCGCCGAAGGCACGGTCGCACACTCGTCGATCTGCAACCCCGCCCGTTTCCCCACGCAGAGCTTGCCGTCGATGGCCAGTTCCGGCGACGTGACCGTGACGTCGACGAAATAGTCCCGGCAGAAGCCGGCCTTCGCCTTGAAGTTGACCACGTCGAGCGGAATGTCGAGTCCGCCTACCCACAGGCTCAGGCGCTGACTCAGGCGCGCGCTTGGGTGGAGCAAGGTATCCGTAAATCGTTTTGTCACAGCATCCATACGCATCCCGGTTCGTTAAAAGGAACAAGGCGAAGCCGCCGGATTGACGCTTCTCGCCGGATTCGCGATTTCTGGCAACCAGCAATTAAGGAATTACTCCATCCATGCGTCAATCGGGGCATCAGGATGGCGTCTGCAATTCCCCACGTTTTTGTCAAACAAGGACAACCCCGCGATCTGCCGATTTTTCGAGATTCCATTGCGTGGTAGTCCGTAGCAAACGCCCTTAACCGGCGGGGAACGTCCCGCGAAAAACACGCTAGTGATGCGCGGGCGGCGCGAGCGGATCGCGCACCGGGAACGGCCATTCCTGGAGGTTCTCGCGATGCAGGGCGCAGAGGAGCATCGTCGCGTCATCGCGGGCGCGCGACTCGATCTGCCCGATCAGATTTTCGACAAGCGCGAGGGTCGCGCGCCCGGCGTCGCCGGGGCCAGCCCGCATGACCTCGCGGATCAGGCGGCCGAGCTGCTGAAGGTCGTCTACGCGCGTATCGGCGTGGCTGGCCGCGAGCATGGCAAGACTTTGCAGGCGGTTGTAGTCGCGCAGGAGGGTGCGCAGGGCTGTGCCCGGCAACGGCACGGTGAGAGAGTGTCGTCGGACATGGCATGCAGGTCCTTGAGACGGGCCCGCGCACAACGCGACAAGGTGGGGTGAGCGGGCACATTGACAGGGTGTGGAAACCGGCTGCTTGACCAGTACCGGCAGGTCCGAAGACCTACCCCACCA
Source organism: Paraburkholderia eburnea (assembly GCF_002917095.1). GTDB lineage: Bacteria > Pseudomonadota > Gammaproteobacteria > Burkholderiales > Burkholderiaceae > Paraburkholderia > Paraburkholderia eburnea. The sequence continues at coordinate 71,650 of NZ_PQGA01000017.1, read as the reverse complement.
AGGCCCGCCCATTGACGAAAGCAACAGACGTGCGGAGGTAGCCGCAACCCTTGCGGATGTGCAGGGTCATCCACGCCGAATTGAAGCCGCTGGGCATCCACGCAACCGTGGTCGAGCCGGGATATTTCCGCACCGACTTTCTGGATGCGTCTTCACTGGTCGTGGCGCCCGACGTGATCGACGACGCGTCAAACCCGCCGCTGCGGCTTCCGCTTGGCACGGACACGCTCGCTGCCATCGCTGCGAAAAACGCATACGTCACGCAGGAAACGGAAGCATGGAAGGTGTTATCCGCATCGACTGACTTTGCAGCTTGAGTGCGAGGCGGGCGCTGATCGACGCAATATTGCCCGCAACAAAAAGCGCCCAGGTCTCCCCGGGCGTTTTCATTCCAGCATCACTCACGCTTTTCGACGCCTCCTCTCCATCACAAATGCGTCACCTGCAGGATCGCCTCGGCAAACGCCTTCGGCGCTTCTTGCGGCAGGTTGTGCCCAATTCCGCCAGTCAGATTGCGGTGCAGATACTTGCCCGTAAACTTCTTCGCGTAGGAGGCCGGTTCCGGATGCGGCGCGCCGTTCGCATCGCCTTCCATCGTAATCGTCGGTACCGCAATCGTCGGACCAGCCGCAAGACGCTGCTCGATTGCATCGAGACGCGATTCGCCTTGCACGAGGCCCAGCCGCCAGCGGTAATTGTGAATCACGACAGCCACATGATCCGGATTCTGGAATGAAGCCGCCGTACGCTCATAGGTGGCGTCATCGAAATTCCACTTTGGCGAGGCCAGTTGCCAGATCAGTTTATTGAACGCATCGCGGTTGGCGGCATAGCCCTGCGCGCCGCGCTCGGTCGAGAAGTAGAACTGATACCACCACTGCAATTCGGCCTTCGGCGGCAACGGGTTTTTATTCGCCGCCTGAGAGCCGATCAAATAGCCGCTCACCGAAACCAGCCCCTTGACGCGTTCGGGCCACAGCGCCGCGATGCAGTCCGCCGTGCGGCCGCCCCAATCGTAACCGCCCAGGATGGCCTGATCGATCTTCAGCGCATCCATGAACGCGATGATGTCCACGGCGGTCACAGCCTGCTGGCCGTTGCGCGGCGTATTCGCGGAGAGAAAGCGCGTCGAACCATAACCGCGCAAATACGGCACGATCACGCGATAGCCCGCTGCCGCAAGCATCGGCGCGACTTCGACGAAGCTATGAATGTCATATGGCCAGCCGTGCAGCAGCAGCACCGGTTGACCGTCCTTTGGTCCCGCCTCGGCATAGCCGACGTTCAGCAGGCCCGCGTCGATCTGGCGGATCGGCCCGAACGAGATGTTACTGCCCGTACGCGAGCTGGACGCCGCGCCTTCCGTGGACTGCGCGTGGGCCAGGCTGTTCAGGCCCAGGTCCGCGAGGCTCAAGCTCGCCAGCGTAGTGCCGAGAATCCGACGACGCCGGACATTGACGGGATCTGACATGACGTTTTTCTCCGTGGTGATCGCAAACACGCGAATGAACGCTTCAGCGTCTTTATAGCGCAGTCGCTCAGACGCCACGTATCCCAATGTATCTGCCCGCCGTCCGTACACACGACGAATCAAAATCGCTGCTTTAAATGCGATTTGAATACACCTTAAATTCACTTTAAGCGCGCGAATCGACCAGCGAAGCAGGTACGCCGCCGGCCCCGATATCGATGTGGATATTACGCTGGCCGAAGTCCGACGCGAGCTAATGATGTGATAACGCACCGCATATCGTACGGAATCCGTATCGATATGCGGCGCGCTTTGGCCTTGATCGAATTTAGTGGGCGCTTCGTGGCCGCCACCCCACTTCCCTCAACGCATCGACCAGCCGCGCCGCGCCCAGCGCTTCCACCTTCGCGCCACGCGACGCCACATCGCGCCCGGCCACGAGCGCGTTGATGATCGCTTCCTCCACGGCTTCCGCCGCCGCCACGAACAGCGCGGAAATATGGTCGTTGTTGACCATCTTCACGTCGGCCGTGGGCGCGCCCTTGCGGCCATAGTTCGCCGCAGGCAGCCCGCGATTACCCGTCGCAAAAGCCAGAAAGATATCGCCGCTCGAATCCTCCGTGCCTCCGCCCACGCGAGCCAGGCCCACGCTCGCGCGCTGCGCCAGTCGCGTGCACTGATGCGGCAGCAAGGGCGCGTCGGTGGCGAGCGTGACAACAATGGAACCCATGCCCGGCTCGCCTTTCGCATCGGCCTCGCGAAACGGCGAATGCACATGGCCCAGCACTTCGCCCACCGGATAACCGGCCACCCGCAGCATCTCGCGCACGCCATAGTTTGACTGCACGAGCGCGCCCATGGTCCAGCCGCCCGCGTCGGCGTCCAGCACGCGCGATGCCGTGCCAATGCCGCCCTTGAACTCGTGGCAGATCATGCCCGTGCCGCCGCCCACGCTCCCTTCCTCGACCGGCCCGCTGCGCGCCGCCGCAAGCGCATCACGCACATGCGCGGCTGTGACGTGTTGCCCCCAGATGTCGTTGAGCAGGCCGTCGTACGTCTCCATCACGACCGGCATGCACCAGTAGATACGATTACGCACGCTGTCCCGTTCGGCCGCGATCAATGCATCGCGCACCGTGCCAACGCTGTGCGTGTTCGTGCAGGCGATGGGCGTGGTAAGCAGACCCGCCTCGCGAATCCATTCGAGGCCCGTGGCGTCGCCGTTGCCGTTGAGCACATGCACGCCCGCAAAACAGGGGTCGTCGTGTGTCGCGCCCGCGCGCGGCTCGATGATCGTCACGCCGGTGCGTACCGACACGTCGCCGTTATCGACTTCGACCGTGCAATGCCCGACCCGCACGCCCGCGACATCGGTGATCGCGTTGAAACGCCCCGGCTTGCCGGTTCCGATGCGGATGCCGAGTTCCCTCGTTCGCATGATGCCTGTCCTCCGTTGTTTCAGTTTCAGTGCTATTTACAGTGTTAGGTGTGGTTCAAAGCGTGCGGAATGTTTCGCTACGCCGCGCGCAGGCCGCATACATCACGAGCGCGACGATCAGCAGCACGCCGATGATGTACAGATCCGCTGCCTTGGTGGCCGTGGCGAGCGTCGTATAGAGCGTGTAGCCGGCCCCCGCGATCGCGACGAGCGGCGTGACGGGCCACAACGGCATACGGTAGTGATGCTCGACATCGCGGCGCACGAGACGGCTCGCAAGCGCGGCCAGCCCGACGACGAGGTAGACCAGCAGCAGCAGATCCACCGTGAAAGCGGTCAGCTCATCGAGGCTCGATACGAACACCAGCCCCGCCGAAGGCACCGCGAGCGCGAGCGTCGCAAGCCACGGCGAATCCAGACGCGGATGGATCGTCGAGAACGCCCGGTTGCAGCCGCGCGGCCAGAGCGCGTGACGGCCGCTGCTATAGAGCAGACGCCCCATCGTGATGACGATCGCGATGATCGCGTTGAACACGGAGAGAAAGATGCCGCCGCTCACCACACGCGAGAGCACCGGATTGCCGAGTTCACGCACGACATAGCCGATCGGATCGGCGCTCTTCGACAGTTCGCTGAGCGACGGCGCGCCGAGCACGATCGCAATGAGCGGCACGAGTTCGACCACCAGAATCACGAGCAGCGAATAGATCACGGCGCGCGCGACATTGCGATTGCCGCCGCGCAGGTCTTCGGCGAGATACGCTGCCGAGCCGAAGCCGTTGTAGCAGAAGATCGCCGTGCCGATGGCGGGCACGATCGCCGCCGCTGTAGCCGGAATCAGCGCACCGCCGCTGGCGACGAGCGGATGCACGAGCGCGAGCGCGCCGCGATGCGGGGCACTGAAGCCCAGTCCCGCGATCAGCATCAGCACGCCCACTTCGACGACGAGAAACGCCCCCGTGATCCACGCGTTGGTCTTGATGTTGAGCATGCCCAGCACGTAGCTGAGCAGCACGATGGTCAACGCGACGGACTGGTTGCCGAACTGCGTGCCGAGCGCGTTGTTGAGGTAAGGCGCGGCGCCGCTTGCGAGCACGGCCGGAATGAATACGCTGACCGCCAGCACCGTGATGAAGGTCAGATAGCCGGGCAAGGTGCCGAACACGCGTTTGGCCATCACATATTCGCCGCCCGCGCTGCGGTGTGCGGCGCTTAGCTCCGCATAACAAAGTGCGAATGCAAAGGCGAGCACGCCGCCCAGCAGGAACGACATCACCGCGCCGCTGCCCGCCTGCTGGATCGCGAACGGCGCGATCACGAAGATCGAACTCGCGGGCGTGACGCCCGACACGGTGATCATGACCGCGTCGCGCACGCTAAGCGTCTGCGTGAGCGTGCGTCTCGTTTCACCGGCTTGGCTGGTTTCACCCGGCTCGGACGACGATTGCATCGTGCCCGTGGATTCCGACATCATTGCCATCCTGCTCTCCTATGCTGCGCTTTTTTGAACGCCCATACTCGGGGCCACAGATTGCGTTGCAGTCTAGGAAGCCATTTTTTTGACCGCTATTCCCATTTAGGGTTACGCCCTCGCGGTGTCTGGCTATTGTGGCGACATAGGGCCAACATAGCGCCAACAAACAGGTTATGGATCGACTCTTTACGGAAATTGCAATGCATCAGGCGCTCGGCCGCGTGCTGGACCATCTCGGTCAGCCGCGTTTCTGGCGCTTTCTGGTGCTGCTGCTCAACGAAATGGTGCCGTTCGACAACGCGCTCGCCACGGCGATCGGCGCGGATGGCGTGCCCGTCGTGCTCGACGAATACGATGCGGGCGGCAGCGATACACCCTCGCCCGTGCCGCTCTATCTGAACGGTCTCTATCTGCTCGATCCGTTTCTACAGGCGGCGCACGACGGGCTCGCGGACGGCTGCTACCGGCTGGAGGAAGTCGCGCCTGACCTGTTCCGGCAAAGCGAATATTTTCTGAGTTATTTCCGCGATGCGGTAGGCGAGGATGAAATCCAGGTGCTGTTGCGCCCGCAGCCGGACGTGCTGCTTTCGCTGTCGCTGGGCGCCGCCACGCGTTTCGATGCCGAGCCGCTAGGCAAGCTCACGGCTGCCTTGCCGTGGGTGCTCGCCGCCATTCGCCAGCATTGGCGGCTGGCCGGCGACACCGCGCGCATCGTACCGAGCGCCGCCGATCTGGGCGCGCGCGTGGAGGCAGCGCTCGCGCGTTTCGGCGCGGGTCTGCTGACCGAGCGGGAAATGGGCATCGCGCGCATGGTGCTTCGCGGCAATTCCTCCAAGGCGATCGCCGAGCGGCTCGCCATATCGCCGGAGACGGTGAAGGTGCACCGCCGCCATCTCTACACCAAGCTAGGGGTTTCTACCCAGCCTGAACTGTTTTCGCGCTTTATCGAAGCGCTGGGCGATGAGGACGCACCTTAGCGCTTTTTCGCCTTGTCATTCGGTATCCTCTCTAATTTTTCACGACACTGTTGCGTGCGCGCGAAATCAGCAATAAAAATCAAAGGCGACTATCACGCGCTACGGCAACTTACTGCAGTGACACCCCATCGAAACGATGGCTGCCCAGCGGCGAGAACACCAGGCCCTGAACGCGATCCGACACCGGCAGCGACACGATCGAATGCGCGATCGGCGTGAACGGCACCTGCTGCTTGAAAATGACCTGCGCCTGCTCATAGAGCGCGGTGCGCTGCTGCACATCGGCATCGGCACGCGCCTTGTCGATCAGCTTGTTGAACGCCGGATCGCACCATTTCGACACGTTGCTGCCGTGCACGGCATCGCAGCCCAGCAGCGCGCCCAGCCAGTTGTCCGGATCGCCGTTATCGCCCGACCAGCCGTATAGCAGCGCGTCGTGCTCGCCGCCCTGCTTTGCGCGGCGATTATATTCGCCCCATTCGTAGCTCACGATCTTCGCGCGCACACCGATCTTCGCCCAATCCTGCTGGATCAGTTGCGCCATCAATTGGGCGTTCGGATTGTAGGGACGCTGCACGGGCATCGCCCAGAGCGTGATCTCGAAGCCCTGCGAAAAACCCGCCTGCGCGAGCAGCGCACGGGCTTTCGCGGGATCGAAAGGCGCGTCCTTGAGGCTCGGGTTATACGACCATTGCGACGGCGGCATGGGATTGGACGCGATCTTCGCATTGCCGGCGAACACCGCCTGAATGATGGCAGGCTTGTCGATCGCCATATCGAGCGCGCGGCGCACGTCCACGCGATCGAGCGGCGGATGCTGCGTGTTATAGGCGACGAAGCCGACATTGAAGCCCACGCCCGACACCAGCCGCAGCGACGGATTGCGTTTGACCACGTCGAGATCGGCCGGACGCGGAAACACCGACACCTGGCATTCGCCGCTCGCGAGCTTCTGGATCCGCACGGCCGGATCGGGATTGATCGAGAAGATCAGATGCGCGAGCTTGACGTCCTGGGGGCGCCAGTAATCGGGATTCGCGTCGTAGCGGATCAGCGCGTCCTTCTGGTAAGAGCGGAACACGAATGGCCCCGTGCCCACCGGCAACTGGTTGATATCGGCTTCGCGATGCGCGGCGCTCAACTGCGCCGCGTATTCGGCCGAGAGAATCGACGCGAAGCTCATCGCCAGATTGCGCACGAAGATCACGTCGGGCGTCTTGAGCGTGAAGCGCACCGTGTAATCGTCGAGCTTGTCGATCTGCGCGATGTTCTTGTCGAAGCCCAGATCGCTGAAATATGGGAAGCTCGTCGGATAGGCCTTGCGGAACGGCTGCTGCGCATCGAGCATCCGGTTGAACGTGAAAAGCACGTCATCGGCGTCGAAGTCGCGTGTGGGATGGAACCACGCCGTCGTCTGGAATTTCACGCCGCGCCGCAAGTGAAACGTGTAGACGCGCTGATCGGGCGAACTGTCCCAACTCGTCGCGAGTCCCGGTTCGAGATCGAGCGTGCCGTTGCGAAACTGCACGAGTTCGTTGTAGATCGTATCGGTGCTGGCGTCGAAGTCGGTGCTGGTAGTGTGCTGGCCGGGGTCGAAGCCGGCCGGGCTGCCCTCGCTACAGAAAACCAGCGTGCCTTTGGGCGCGGCGTGGGCTATCGGCGGGAAAAGCAAAAACGCGGCGGCGAGTGCGCCGGTGCTTGCGAGCGCCTGGGCAAAGCGCCGCACACCTGAAACTTGAATTGGCATGGTGATGTCCGGATGAGGTGCGAAACCTGCGGATTTTTCTGCGATATCCGGACGATTTTGCGTACTGCGCACGCCATGAACCACCAATTTATCCGCACAACATTAGCAGCGAAGGTGCTAAAGCAGTCGGCATGTTGCGTTCGGCCGCCAGTCGTCGGGCGGGTTGACTGTCGTTCTGGGGCCACATCGACTCGGTAAATTGTTGCATCGCCGCACGCCGCCCTTGCATTCCAGGAAAGGGAGCCTATAATAGGGAAAACCCTTAGGTAACTACCCTGGAAACAGAGGACATCATGGCTGCGCTCATCGCTGCACTTTCGTCTAACGTCAATCAAGCTGTTGAGGCGCTCGGTCGTCTCGGCGTCAAGGCTCTCAATCGCCACCTGGAATACTGCGAACTGCTCGCAGAAGCCCAGCGCCGCTACTAAGCGGACCCGCGGACCGAGGGCGTCCGCAGCATTGATCTGTCGCCCTCGAAGTCGCTCTATGTCGTTGCTGTGCTTGCGTCAACGCGCGCCGGAAGCCATTGCTTCTGGCGTTTGCGTTTGTGCCAGGCAAACGCGCATTATTGCGGCCCCGTTCGCGGGCACACCGCCTGGCTTGCCGCAATGGGTCGCGCGCGGATATATGCGGTCGTATGGGCGGTGGGCCGAACTCGGCTTCCAGCAGAACGCAGAACAAGCGTGGTGTAGCATGTTCCGAACAAGCGAACGCCTGCCCCTCAGGCCCGCCCCCGGAACCCTCGTCGATGCCCACCGACTGGAAGCGCCGTATCCGCCTGTTCGTGCAGCGTTTCTGGCAGCCCGCCAGCGCCTGCATGACCTGCATGCCCGGCAGTTGGGGCAACATCATGAGCCTTGGGCACTGGACGCTGGCGTTCAAGACGGGCCTCTTCACCGGCCTGCTCGCTGTGCTGCTCACCTTCACGCCGCTGGCGAATCTCTATTCGAACCGCTACGGCAACGCGCTCGTGATGGGCGCGCTGACGGCAATCGGCGACGCCTGGTCCCACCCAAGTCACTACGCCTTTCCGGAAGCGATCCTCACCGGCACGATTTCGGGGCTGATCACGCTGGCCGCGTCCTTTCTCCTCGAAGACCGCGCGCGGCGACTACGCAGCGCGTGGACGCGGCTCTTCGGTTAAGCGCCGCGCTCATTCAACGCTAATCTGGTTAGTCAACGGCTGCCCGGTTTCAAATTCCGTGATGCTGCGCATCGTCGTCTCGCAGATGGTCGATACGGCCTCGCGCGTCATGAACGCCTGATGCCCCGTCACGATCACATTGGGAAACGTCATCAATCGCTGCAACACATCGTCGTCGACGATCGTGCCCGAGAGATCGCGAAAGAAGACATCGGCTTCCTGCTCGTACACGTCGATCGCGAGGCCACCCAGTTGCCCGCTCTTGAGCGCACCAATCACGGCCTCCGTGTCGACCAGGCCGCCGCGGCTCGTGTTGATGAGCAGTGCGCCACGCTTCGCGCGCGCGAGCGTATCGGCGTTGATGACATGGTAGGTCTGCGGCGTCAGCGGGCAATGCAGCGACACAATGTCGGCGTTCATGCCGATCGCTCCATCCGTCGCGTAGCGGCCGCCCAGCGCTTCGAATTCCGGCGACGGATACGCATCGTAGCCAATCACATCGCAACCGAAACCCACCATGATGCGCGTAAACGCGCGGCCAATCTTGCCGGTGCCGATCACCGCGACGGTCTTGCCACACAGATCGAAGCCCATCAAACCGTCGAGCGCGAAATTGAAATCGCGCGTGCGGTTATACGCCCGGTGGACCTTGCGGTTGATCGCCATCAGCAACGCCACGGCATGCTCGGCGACCGAATTGGGCGAGTAATCGACCACGCGCACCACCTTGATACCCAGTTTCGCGGCCGCCTTCAGGTCGACATTATTGAAACCGGTGCAGCGCAACGCCACCAGTTGCGTGCCGCCGCGCGCCAGCGCTTCAAGGATGCCGGCGTCGGCCTTGTCGTTGACGAAGATGCAGACGCCGCGATAACCCGCCGCAAGTCCTACGGTATCCTCATCAAGCGGATCATCCAGATACCGCAGCCGATGCCCATGATCCGCATTTGCCGCATCGAGAAACTGGCGATCATAGGGCTTTGCACTGAATACGGCTAATTCCATCTGCTTTCTCCGGATACGGGTTCGATACTGCGCGCCGCCGCAACCGCTCACCCCATCAACGCGACGACGATCTGCACAAAGAGAATCTTCACGATAGTCATTGAAGGGAAAATCATCGCATAACCCACGTCTGGCAGGTCGGTCGGCGCCACGCGGTTAGCAAACGCCAGTATCGCCGGGTTGCCGGTCGCGCCGCTGATCACGCCCATCGTCACGTCGAAGGGCAAGCGGAAGATCCACAGGCAGCACGCCGCCGTGATAACCACCAACGCAAGCACGATGACCACGCCATAGAGCAGAAACGACATGCCCGTCGTGCCGACCGTCGCGAAGAATTTGGGCCCGGACGCCATCCCTACCTGGGCCAGAAAGATCGTCAGGCCGAAGTTGCGCAACACCAGATTCGCGGTGAGCGGCATCGTCCAGACGAACGGCCCGAAGCGCCGCAAGCGGCCAAGACACAGCGCGACCAGCAGGAGTGCCGCGAGGCCCAGCGTCAGCCTGCCGACACCGGGAATCGGCACCGGAATCACCCCCGCGATCAACCCGAGCGCCGCGCCGACACCGATCGAAATAAACCCCAGTTCCGCAGTCCCTTTAATCGAATCGCCGAAGAACGCACGCATCGTCTTCTGATGGACCTGATTGACCAGCAAGCCCACCCGGTCGCCGAATTCGAGGATCAATTCCTGGCCCGGCATCATATCGACGTCGCCCCGGCGCACATGCGCGATCGAACACGCCACCCCATCGGGAAGGCGCAAGTCGCGCAGCGCGCGCCCGACCACCCGCCGGCTCGACGCGAACACGCGCATATAGGCCAGATCCTCGCGATGGTTCGTCATGCGCCCCGGCTGCAATTCCCCGCATAGCGCGGTGGCGTCGCGCAACAAGGCCGGATCGGTCGAGGTCGCCAGCAACACGTCGTCGGGCTGCAGGACCAGGTCGGCCAACGGCGTCTGATTGTGGTGAGCGCGGCGCACGGCCGCGATGAACACGCCCTGCGGCAATCGCTTGATGAGATCCGCCAGGGTCAGGCCGACGAGATCCGCATTCCTGAGCGCGATCTCGGCGGTCTCGATCAGTTTCGGCGACGGCCGCTCGATTCTGGGTTTCAGCACGGCGCCCAGCGCATACAGAAACAGAATGGGACCGGCGACGCCAAACGGATACGAAACGCTATAGCCCACCGCCGCGCCGTCGCTTTTCAATGCGGCCACCGCGGCTTGCAGGCTCGCGGTGCTGGTGCCGGAGCCCGCGAACATCCCCAGCGCCTGATCGAGCTTCACGCCGAACAACGGAATCAGCGCGATGGAGACAAAGCCCGCGCCGATCACACCCACGATCGCCGCCGCGTTGGCCTTGAGTCCGTTGGCACTGGTCAGCCCCTTGAAGAACTGCTCGCCATACTGAATGCCGATTCCATACAGAAACAGCAGCAGACCGAGCGTGCCGAGCATGGCGGGCGGCGCCGACTTCGGCGCCCATCCGCCTATCGCGAGACCCACGAACAGCACCGCGCCGGACCCGAGCGACACGCCCTTGATATTCAGTTCGCCCACGACGTAGCCGAGCGCCACCGTCACGAAGAGAGTCAGCAGAGGCTGGGCTTCGAGCAGCGTCTTGATCGCGTCCATGCAAGCCATCCCTGTCGAAGAGTTGGAGTGCTACCACCGCGCTTGCACACATTGGCCTCGCTCAGGCAATGTGTCGCTTCGGCGAATTCGGCAGCTTCGAATTGTCTGCCATTATTCCCCGCGCTGCGTTGGCGCCGCGCGAAACTGCACGCTGACGATAAAGTGGACGCCAAAGGTTAGTTAACCCGCAGCGTGCTTCCCGCCTTCGCCCGTCAATCGCGCTCCGGCGCGCCAAGCGGAAAGAGCGGCCGATACGGCCTCGCCTCCTCCACCGCACGCGCAAATGACGGCCGCGTCAGCAATCGCTCGCGATAAGCGCGCAGCGTGGCTAACTCAACCGGGATGCGATGCGTCCAGTCCGCATAGAACAGCGAGGGCGCCGCCGCGCAATCCGCCAGCGTGAAGTCTTCGCCCGCGGCCCATGTCCGGCGGGCCAACTGCGCGTCCAGCCAGGCATACGCCAGATCGAGCTTCTGTGCCGCGTAGATCTCGCCTTCGGCACGCCTCGCGGCGTCGCCGGATAACGCACCATCGACAGCGCGCTGTACCGGCGTCATCACATGCAGATCGAAGAAACGGTCAAGAAAGCGCACATCGAGCGCCGCCATGGGGTCGGCGGGCAACAGGCGCACGGGTCCGGGATGCGTGAGCTGAAGATATTCGATGATGATGCTGGTCTCGGCCACATCGCGCGCGCCGTCCACCAGCAGCGGGAATTTACGCAGCGGCCAGCGTCGAAGCCAGTCCGCCGCGTGCGGCGAATCCGGCCCGATGACGCGAAATTCAAATGGCGTGGCGTTCTCGTACAGCGCGATCAGCACCTTCTGCGTGTACGAGGAGAAAGGATGACCGTAGAGCGCGAGCGACATCTTGCGACCTCCCTGCAATGCCAACCAGGCGGCAGTTGGCGACGTCCGCCAGACTACCGCATTCAGGCGGCGACGGGACGGCCCCGGGACGGGCGGGCGCGCTTCAGGCGCAGCGCCGGCGATTCCACGCCGCGCCAGCTCGCATAGGCGAGCGGCACGCAAATCGCCGTCACACAGGCAAACAGCGCGAGCGGTGCGATCGACGGCAACCAGAGCGCGAGCAATTGCGTAACGGGCCAGCCGTAGAGATAAAGCCCATAAGAAAGATCGTCACTCGTGCGCAGCTTCGCGAGCAACGGCGACTGGCGCTGGCCGATGTAAAAGAGGGCATAGGCTCCCAGCGTCACGGTGGCCGCGCGCATGACGGCCCCCGGCGCGAACAGGGCCGCGCAAAAGCCGATCAGCGCGAACACGGCGAAGCGACCGCGCAACCGCAAGCGCTCGCGGAACAGGTAGAAGCACACACCCGCCAGATAGAGCGACGCGAACCACAGCATGAAACCCGATACGCCGAATAGCGCGTCGCCCTGCTCGCCGCGATGCTCGGGCGCACCGGCGATCGCGGCCACGTTGACGGCCAGCGCGAGTACAAGAATCGCCCAGCGCCGCTTCATCACGCCGCATAAACCGAGCACGGTCATCAGCAGATAACAGCGCAGTTCGAACGTAATCGTCCACATCGAACCGTTGACCGACGGCACCGGCGAATTCGCGAATACGTCGGGCGTGCGCGGCTGGCGCAGCCCCACGAGATCGGCGAAGAATTTATGCGCCGACCAGTCACTGAAATACTGTGCGGTACTCGCGCCCAAAGGCCCGACCACGAATACCGAAAGCACCGAAGCGACGATAAACGCCGGATAGAGCCGCAAGGCGCGCTTCTTCAGGAACGCGAGCGCGCGGTTCGTGCGACCAGCTTTGCGCGGTCAGATAGCCGCTGAGCAGAAAGAAACCGCATACGCCGAGCGTGCCCACGGACATCCCCGCCGACAGGCCCTCAAGCGGATCCGGATGGCGCAGCAACTCAAACGAATGAGAAAAGATCACCCCGACCGCGAATAGCAGCCGCAAAACGTTGAAGTTATTTTTATGCACGCTTTTATCGTATGTTTGTTGATTTCCCCGTAGCAACGCGGACCGGACTATAGCATCGATCTATTTCAGTTAAATCAAGGCTGTCGCGTGAAAAGAACAACCGATAAGGGGGTGTTGCATCTGTTTTAAATCGCTGGTTTAAAACGCCTTTTAAACTGCGCACCGACGCCCGCGCGCGCACGCATAGGCCCGCGCAAATCCGGCCACGGCACGGTTTCTGCTCAGACACTCCCCATCGGCGCGGCGCTGCCCGCAAGACACAGCGCAACGCGCCGTCAACAACCGGAGGAGGAACCCCATGAATCACACTGAACTGGGCGCGGGGGTGGCAACACCGCTTGTGGCAACGCAGCACGTCAGGCCGCGAGAGGCCGTTTCCTGGGGGGCGATACTCGCGGGGGCTGTCGGTATGGCCGCGTTCTCGCTGATCCTCCTCACTCTCGGCACAGGACTCGGACTCTCATCGCTCTCGCCGTGGCCGGGCAGCGGCGCGCACGCCAAGACCTTTGGCGCGGCGGTCGTAATCTGGATCGTCGTGTCGCAGATCATGGCCTCGGGCCTGGGCGGCTATCTGGCTGGGCGTCTGCGCCGCCACTGGCCGGACATCAGCGGCGATGAAACCCATTTCCGCGACACGGCGCACGGCTTTCTCGCGTGGGCGCTGGCGACGCTCCTGATGGCCGGCCTGCTCGCTTCGGCGGCATCGGGAGTCGGGCGTACCGCGGCGGTGGCTGCCGCCGAAAGCGGCGTCCATACGGCGGCGGGCCTGGGCGGCGTCGATCGCGGCAATGCCCAGACGGCGTGGCAGACCTGGCCCATGGGCTATCTGATCGACGGCATGCTGCGCCCCGTCGACGGCGCGGCCGCGCAGGTGCAAACGCGCCCCGAGCAGGCGCTCGCGAGCGTCGCGCAGAAGCAGGAAATCGCCCGCATCTTCCTCAACAGCCTGCCCTCGGGCAGCGCACTCTCAACCGAAGATGCGCATTACGTCTCGCAGGCCGTCGCCCGGCAAACGGGCCTCTCGGCCGCCGATGCCCAGGCGCGCGTCACGACGACGTACACGCGCCTGCAGGACAAGATGAACGCACTCGACACCGCTGCGCGCGCCGCCGCCGACGAGGCCCGCAAGGCCACCATCCACGCCACGCTCTGGCTGTTCGTTTCGCTGCTGATCGGTGCGTTCGCCGCCAGCTACATGGCGACCGTGGGCGGCCGCCTGCGCGAATTCTGATCATTTCCCCTGGAGACTGACATGCGCTCGATTCTTCTCTATCTGATTGGCGTGCCGATTCCAATCATCATTCTGATCGCCTTGTTCTGGCATTGATCTCATCGAAGACGGCGCGCCTGGCACGCCGTCTTTGACATCGCCCCCACGCCCGCAGTAAAATTATTTCATCATGCGTTGAATATATAGGGCGGGGCGGCCCATGCTTACACAAGCCCTACGCGTCGCGCCCATTTCATCGCTGCGCCCCCGCGCCAACCCGATGAACATTCACACAAGCGCAATCCAATGGACAAGCTGGGCAGCATGAAGATGTTCGTGGGCGTCGCGGAAGCCGGCGGTTTCGCCAAGGCCGCCGTGCGCGCGTCCCTCAGTACCGCCGCCGTCTCGCGTGCGATCATGGATCTGGAGGCCAGCCTGCAAACGCGCCTCTTCAACCGCACCACGCGCCAGATCTCGCTGACCGAAGCGGGCCGCCGTTATCTGGAGCATTGCGAGCGCATCCTCAACGAGGTCGATCTCGCCGATGCGGAGGCCATGGGCGCGACAGCCCTGCCCACCGGACGGCTGCGCGTGCATGCGTCAGCGGGCTTCGGCCAGCATTACCTGACGCCGCTGCTCGCGCGCTATACGCAGCAATTCGAAGGCGTGTCCGTCGATCTGGTGCTTTCGCAGCGCACGCCCGATCTGCTCGAAGAGCGTTTCGACGTGGCAATCGTGGTGGCGCAAAACCTGAAGGATTCGTCGCTGGTGTCGCAGCGCCTGGGCATGACGCGCGCGGTGCTGTGCGCGTCCCCGGAGTATCTGTCGCGGCACGGCACGCCCGCGTCGCTCGATGAACTCGAAGCACACACCTGTGTGCAGCTTTCGCTGCAGGATCAGCCCTCGCTGCCATGGATCTTCGAAGACGCCGACGGCAACGAACAGGCCGTGCGTCCCCAGCACGAAGCGCCCTTCACCGTGAATATCGCCGAAGCGCTGGGCGAAGCGATCCGCGCGGGCATGGGGATCGGCATGCTGCCCATCCCGACCGCGCTGCAAGGTCTGCGCGACGGCACGCTCGTGCAGGTGCTGCCGCATGCGTGCCTGAAGCCGATCAACGTTCACGCGCTGTATGCATCGCGCCAGTACCTCGACGCCAAAATCAAGACGCTGGTGGAATTTTTACGCGATGCCGTGCCGCAACGCGTGGCGGAGCACGAGCAGGAACTGGGGCTATGGCACGCACGCTATGGCCGCTCGCCGATGTGCCCCGCCTGAATGCCGATAATCAGCTAACCGAAGCATCAGAAGAAAACGCCGCGCGCCATGACATGACATGGCGCGCGGCGTTTTTTATGTCGCTCAGGCGAGGCGGATCTTCGGCTGCACCCAGCCGTTGATACGCTCGGCGGTCCAGAGCAGCGTCGCCTTGCGCAAGCCGTGCAGCGCCTGCTGATGACGGCGGTAGAGCATCGCATGGCTCAATTGCGCGAGCCTGCCGCGAATGAAGCCGCCACGGAAGAATCCAAAGCGCCCCAACGTCCCGAACGCATCGTAATCGCTCAGCGAGACCAGCGAGCCGAAGTCATGAAACGCGAACGCGGGCAACGGCTTGCCGGCGAGCCAGCCCGGCAGATGGCGCGCGAGATACTCGGCCTGCTGCGTGGCGACTTGCGCGGTCGGCGCAAGCGCGCGTTCGGCGCCGGCCGGCGTGAGGCTGGCACAGTCGCCAAGCGCGAAGACATGGTCATCCTCCGTGGATTGCAGCGTCGGGCCTACGACGATCTGGTTCGCGCGGTTGGTCGTGAGACCGCCCAGGCCGCTCAGAAAATCGGCGGCCTTCACGCCTGCGGCCCAGACCATCAGATCGGCTTCGGCCAGTGCTCCGCCGTCATAGACGAAGCCGCTGGCCGTCGCCTCGGTCACGCGCGTGCCGGTTTTGACGCTAAAGCCGATTTTTTCGAGCTGATGCTGGCTCGATGCGGAAATAGTGGGCGGAAACGCGCCGAGAATGCGCGGGCCGCTTTCGAGCAGCGTCAATTGCAGGCGCTCACGCACCTTCGCGTCGCCATACGCGCTCGCCACCTCCAGCAGACGGCTCAACTCGGCGGCCAGTTCCACGCCGGTCGCCCCGCCGCCGACGATCGCCACCCGCAACGCCTCGTCGCGCGCCACGCTGCGAAACGCACGCGCACGCAGCGCCTCGTTGAAGGTTTCGGCCTGCTTCTGGCTGTCGATGAAATAACTGTGCTGCGCGACGCCAGGCACGCCGAAATCGTTCGCATGACTGCCGAGCGCGAGCACCAGCACGTCATAGACAACTTCGCGCGGCTCCAGCACCGTGCCGCCATCGGTCGTTGTGAGCGCACCCAGTTGCACGCGACGGCGCGCGCGGTCGAGCCCGAGCATCTCACCCGGCTCGTAGGTGTAGCCGTGTTCGCTCGCGTGCGCGAGAAAGATCACCTGCTGCTGGACATCGCGCGTGCCGGCCGCGATCGTGTGCAGCATGGGCTTCCAGATATGCGTCGGGCTTTTGTCGATCAGCCTGATCTGGGCCTTGCCCGCGCGGCCAAGCGTATCACCCAGCTTCGTTGCCAACAGGATGCCGGCGATGCCGCCACCCACGATTACGATGCGTACCGGATTTGCCATCTTTAATTCAACACGCAATGAATAAAACCCGATGGTAAACCCTTGTCGCAGATCGTGTCAATCGCAGGCGGCAACGCGCCGGCGCTCGGTTACACTCACGTCCATCGAAAAACGGGAACGCTGATCCGCATGAAAGAGAAGGCCACTGCATCTTCAACTCCAACGTCCACGCCCGCGCGGCGCGGCCGCGGGCGACCGGCGCAGCAAGCCTCGGTGGGCCGGGAGGTGCTGCTGCGCAACGCGCGCAAGACCTTCGGCACGCGCGGCTACGACGCCACCAGCGTGCGCGAGATCGCGCGCGAATCGGGGGTCGATCCGGCCTTGCTCGCGCATCATTTCGGCTCGAAGGATGCGTTATGGGAAGCCGTGGTCGAGCAGATCGCCGTGCATGCACGCCCCATGATCGCGGCCACGGCGGCGCTGCGCGACTCGGAACTGGATGCCCGCGCACGCGTGGACCGCGCCGTGGAGATCTATATCGACAAGGTGTTCGAGGAACCCGATATCGGCTTGTTTTTCTCGACCGCGACCACCGAGGAAGGCGCGCGCCTCGATCTGCTCGTCGAGCGGCTCATGCGGCCCTACTACGATGTGATGGTGCCGCTGTTCGACGACGCCGCGAAACAGGGCCTGCTCAAGGTGAAGGACGCGGAGATGCTGTTCTTCGTGCTGCTCAACGGTGTGAGCAAGACCGTTGGCTACGGCCACCTGATGCTGGCGTTCACCACGCTGCCCCGCAATCCGAAGAAGTTCAAGCGCACCGTCCTGGAGACCGTGCTCGAATTGCTCTCCTGAGCCAAATCCCGCCTTGACTCGCGCGGGCGCCTCCCGCCCGCCGCTTCGCTTCCCATCCTCCCCCCCACCGCCCGAATCGCGAGCGGTCCGGCATCGACTACGTCCCTTCGCACGCGGCGAAACCGCCATCCTGCACCCTCGCAACCGCTTTTCGAACCACGGAGTTGCGAAACTGCGGGCAGGATTTCAATTTTCCCAATAAAATGTACCAACTAGTTAATATAAAGCAAGGCTTGGCGTTTTCACGCCAATTTCAGGGCGCGCGCTCAGGCCGACCTTCGCGGCGAGCCTTTAGCGTTCAATCGAGAACAAAACGATGTCGAAGCAACCAACAGATTCAGATAAACAGATTTCAAAGGCCGTGCGTATCGGCCTGCCCGTCATAGGGTTCGTCGGCCTGCTGCTCGGGCTGTATTTCCTCATCGGCGGCGGCATGTTGATCGCCCGCGGCGGCAGCTGGTACTACCTGCTCGCCGGCCTCGCGCTGTGCGCCACCGGTGTGCAGCTCGCGCGCCGCCGCTCCAGCGCCTTCACGATCTTCCTCGTATTCCTGATCGCCACGGCGCTGTGGGCCGTGTGGGAAGTCGGCTTCGACTTCTGGCCGCTCAATACGCGCATTTTCATGTTCTCGATGATCGGCATGCTGCTCGCGCCGCTCGTCCCCGTGCTGCGCAAGGGCGAAGGCAAGACGCCTGCCTGCGGCAAGGCGTGGGGCGTCGCCGCCCTGCTGGCCGTCTGCAACGTCGCGTTCGTGTGGGGCATGTTCGTGCCACACGGCAAGTTCGGCGCCGAAGCCACGCCGCCGATCGCAAGTTCAGCGGGAAATGTGGGCACCGGCGACTGGAGCGCCTACGGCCATTCGGCCGGCGGCGACCGCTTCGCGGGCTTCACGCAGATCGACCGCGATAACGTGAAGGATCTCCAGGTCGCCTGGACGTTCCACACCGGCGACGTGCCGCTCAGCCCGGACGGCGGCGGCTCGGAAGACCAGGAAACGCCGCTGCAGGTCGGCAGGACGCTGTTCCTGTGCTCGCCGCACAACACGGTGATCGCCGTCGATGCCGCCAGCGGCACCGAAAAATGGCGCCACGCGTTCCCGACCCACACCACGGTCTGGGTACGCTGCCGCGGCCTCGCCTACTTCGATGCCACCAGGCCGCTCGTGCAGCCCACCGTGGCCGGCTCGACGCCGGTGTCGGCGATCGATACGTCGGGCGACCCCGCCGCGTGCCGCCGCCGCATCTACATGAACACGATCGACGGCAAGCTGGTTTCGCTCGACGCCGACAACGGCAAGCTCTGCGACAACTTCGGCGATCACGGCATCATCGACCTTAAGGCAGGTCTGGGCAAAGCTCAAAGCCCGCTCTACCAGTTGACGTCCGCGCCGACGGTGGCCGGCACGACCGTGGTGGTGGGCGGCCGCGTCGCCGACAACGTCTCGCTCGACATGCCTGGCGGCGTGATCCGCGGCTTCGACGTGATGACCGGCAAGATGAAGTGGGCGTTCGATCCGGGCAGCCCGCAAGACCACGCGGCACCGGTCGCCGGCAAGACCTTCACGCGTTCGACGCCGAACGTGTGGGCGCCGATGACCTATGACGCGACCTCGAACACCCTCTACATGCCGACCGGCAACGCCGCGATCGACCTGTGGGGCGTCAAGCGCACGGCGCTCGACGAGAAGTACGGCGCCTCGATCCTCGCGCTCGACGCCACCACCGGCGTCGAAAAATGGCACTTCCAGACCGTCCACCACGACCTCTGGGACTACGACGTGCCGATGCAGCCGACGCTGATCGACTTCCCGATGGAAGACGGCAAGAAGGTGCCGGCGCTGATCGTCGGCACCAAGATGGGCCAGCTGTTCGTGCTCGACCGCCTGACCGGCAAGCCGCTCACCAAGGTCGTCGAACACCCGGTCAAGACCGGCACGATCCCGAACGAGCCGTACTCGAAGACCCAGCCGCTGTCGGTCGGTATGCCGCAGATCGGCGCCGAAGTGCTCGACGACGCCGACATGTGGGGCGTCACGCCGATCGACCAGTTGATGTGCCGCATCTCGTTTCGCGGCATGCGCTACGACGGCCTGTTCACCGCGCCCGATACGGACTACGCACTGAGCTTCCCGGGTTCGCTCGGCGGCATGAACTGGGGCGGTCTGTCGTACGACCCGAACGCCGGCATGATCTACGTGAACGACATGCGCCTGGGCCTGTGGGTGCATCTGGTCAAGGAAGCGCAGCGCAGCAGCGCCACCTCGAACGGTAACGAGGCCGTCAACGCCGGCATGGGCGCGGTGCCGCTCGGCGGCACGCCGTACTCGGTGACCAAGGACCGCTTCTTCTCGCCGCTGGGCATTCCGTGCCAGAAGCCGCCGTTCGGCAGCCTCACGGCAATCGACCTGAAAACGCGCAGCGTCGCGTGGCAAGTGCCGCTCGGCACGGTCAAGGACACGCGCCTCTACGGCGTGCAGATGCACATGCCCTCGCCGATCGGCATGCCGACCATTGGCGGCTCGCTGACGACCGGCGGCGGTCTGGTGTTCTTCGCGGCGACCCAGGATTACTACCTGCGCGCGTTCGACAGCTCGACCGGCAAGGAAGTCTGGAAGGCCCGTCTTCCGGTGGGCAGCCAGGGCACGCCGATGAGCTACACGATCGACGGCAGGCAGTACATCGTGATCTCGGCGGGCGGCGCGCGCCAATCGCCGGATCGCGGCGATTACGTGATCGCCTACGCACTGCCGCAGACGCACCAAGGCATCCAGCGGCATTGATCCGCCGCCATTGTTAACTACTTAGACCAAATATTCTTCCGAATCCGGGATGGCTGTGTATAGCGGCCATCACCCGGATCGTTCGCCTGTCTTACGATGAAATCAGAACACTTTTTCCGGGGCGGCTCGCTGCTCATGTGCGCTGCGGCGATGTCGCAACCGGCCATGGCGCAAAACAGCCTGACGCTGTATGGCAACGTGGACGAAGCCATCACCTACGCGAGCAACCAGGGCGGCCATTCGAACGTGTACATGCGCAATGGCAATCTGTACGCGTCGAAGTTCGGCTTCAAGGGCTCGGAGCCACTAAGCTCGACGCTCAACGCGATTTTCGATTTGCAGGAAGGTTTCGATCCGGGCACCGGCGCGCAGCAATCGGCCGGTCTCGCGTTCAACCGCTATGCCTTCGTCGGCTTGCAGGACAGCCGCTGGGGCACGCTGACGATGGGCCGCCAGTACACGCCGTACTATTTGCTGGCCGGCACGCTCGGCCCGGTCACGTACCTGACCGGCGCGACGGGAGCGCACCCAGGCGACATCGACGGTTTCGATACGGACATCCGCTCGAATAGTTCGGTTACCTACACATCATCGGGCATCGACGGTCTGCGCGGCAGCGTGCAATACGGCTTTGGTGGTGTGGCGGGCAGCATGAAAAGCGGCAGCCTGTTCAGCGCGGCGCTGCGTTACGACGGAGGCCCGCTTTCCGTGGGCCTGGGCTATCTGCGCATGAGCAACACGCAATATTCGGGCGGCTTCGATCCGGACGCGAGCGCCACGTTCCCGCATTCGACGATCAACACGGGTTATCTGTCGGCGAACACGGTGCAGCAGTCGGCGGCGCTGGCGACCTATACGTTCGGCAATCTGCTGTTCGGCGTGAACTATTCGAACGTGGTCTATCGTCCGGGCGGTCATTCGCTCTTCGCCGATACCGCCGTATTCAACACGTACGGCGCGCTGGCGAGCTACCGCGTGAGCACGCCGATCGAGGTATCGGGCGGCTATGGCTACACGCGCGCCTCCACCGCGAACGGCATTCACGACGCCGCGCGCTATCAGCAGATTTCGCTGCGCGAGATGTATCACCTCTCGAAGCGCACGACGCTTTACACCATTCAGGCGTATCAGCACGCTTCGGGGCAGACGCTGGGCGCGAACGGCGCCGGCGACATTGTCGATGCGGTGGCGATGGTCGGCGACTCGCAGAATACGTCGGCGTCATCGACGGGCAATCAGTTCGTCGCCATGTTCGGCATTGCAATTGCGTTTTAAAGCGCGTTCTAAAAACGCTCAGGTCTTGCGGTGCAGCTTGAGACAGTCCGCGCTGTAGTCGGCGGTCAAGGCTTTCTGCGCGGCTTGCAGATCGGCCGGATAGGTGCCGTCGTCGGAACCCGGATGGTAGCCGCGCGCTTCTAGCTCACCCAGTTCGTCCATCAATTGCGCATGCGTGACCTTGCCCGCCGCTACGTGCTTGAACGGGTAGCCCATGCATTGCTGCTGGGTGAGGTGCGGCCCGGCATGAGCAGCCAGGCTAACGGTCGCTGCGGCAAGCGCAGCAAGATATTGCAGGTTTGCTCTCATAGGGGCCATCCAGTCGAGTTCGAAGTCACGAGTCGAGAGCTTATGCGAGCGCGCCTATGGGATCGTGATCGGCTAGATGAAGTTTTTCTTAATAAGCGGTAAGCCGCTTTAAAACAGGCAGCGCGCAGGCACGAATCGTCAACGTTGATTATGCTGATCGCCATTCGCCGGAATCGTCGCCGCATAGCCAACCTCATCATGCCGACCTATCTGACTTCCACCGAAGCCGCCGCGCGTCTGGGCGTCTCGCGCCAGACGCTCTACGCCTACGTGAGCCGTGGCCTGCTGCGCGCCGAAAGCGATCCCGTCTCGCGCGAAAGCCGCTATCTCGCCACCGACGTCGAGCGGCTCGCGGCGGATCGCGCGCGCGGCCGCAAGCCGAAGGAAGTGGCGCGTGCGGCGCTCGACTGGGGCGCGCCGGTGCTCGAATCGGCCATCACGCTGATCGAAAACGGCCGGCTCTCCTATCGTGGTGTCGATGCCCTCGATCTGGCGTCACGCGCAAGCCTCGAAGAAGTAGCCGCGTTGCTCTGGCAATGCGACGAAAGCGCCGCTTTCACGCCGCGCGCGCCGCAAGCGCCCGCGGTCCTCAAGGCCCTGCTCAAGCATTACCGCGACCAGCGCGCGGAAGCCGCCATGCTGCCGCTCTTTGCGGTGGCGAGCGAAGACGCGCCCACCGCGATCTGGCAGCGCAACGCCGACCGTCAGGCGCAGGGTTGCGGCGATCTCGTGCGCCTGTTGGCTGCGTGCCTGCTGGGCACCGCGCCCGACACCGCGCCGCTCCACGAACAGTGCGCACACGCATGGGGCGTCGGCAAGACGGGCGCGGACCTGATCTGCATGGCACTGGTGCTCTGCGCCGACCACGAACTGAACGCGTCGAGCTTCACCGCGCGCTGCGTCGCGTCCACCGATGCAAGCCTGCGCTCGGTGGTGATCGGCGGTCTCGCGGGTCTTTCGGGCGGCCGGCACGGCGCGACCACGGGGCGCTGCGAGGCGCTCTGGGACGAGCTGGACGCGAATTCACCGGCGGACGCCGAACGCAAATTGCACGAACGCCTCGCGCGCGGCGACGATCTGCCCGGCTTCGGCCACCCGCTTTATCCCGATGGCGACGTGCGCGCGGCGTGGCTGCTCGCGCGCGTGCTGCCGCGTCATCCGAAGTGGCAAAAGCTCATCGACCTGGGCAGTTCGCTCGTCGGACAGCAGCCGTCTCTCGATCTCGCGCTCGTGGCGTTGCGGCGTCATCTGGGCCTGCCGGTGGGAGCCGCGTTCGGGCTGTTCGCGTTGGGACGTTCGGTGGGCTGGATCGCGCACGGGCTGGAGCAACGCCAGAATCCGCACCTGATCCGGCCGCGCGCGGTATACACGGGCGCGAGGCCGCCCGCAAGCGATGCCGGCACCCCGCGCGCGGGCACACGCAGACACAACAGCAAAGCCCAGCACAATAGCGTGCCCGCCCCGGATATGTTCACGAGCTGGTTCAAGATTACGTAGCTTTCGGTTGAATTGCAGCCGAGTATTGCTGCATCCGAAATAAAGTGTTTCGTGTGTCGGTGTTCAGCGCGCTTTCGGCGTTTGATACGGCATTTCAGGGCCATCCGCGTATCGGCGAGCCATCGTGATGCGCGCAAATTTGATACGATACGCGCGAGGAGAATTGCGGCGCATATAGAACGTGTCAGGCGTGCAGTTCATTCCGCCTGCCGCATCGGCCGCCGTTTCCCGCATTGTCCGGTGTGTCCGCTTTGCCGGACGTCCGCCTGCTCATCCATTTTTCAAGGAGTTCCGCCATGTGGACCAAGCCCGCTTACACCGACCTGCGTTTCGGTTTTGAAATCACGATGTACATTTCGAACCGTTAATCCGCAGCGTCAACATCCTCTCGCAGGATCTACATAGCCCCGGCCCGCCGGGGCTATTTATCTGGCGCGTTCAATCCGCAGCCTATTTTCCGCAAGCATGCATATTCACATTCTCGGCTCCGCAGCCGGCGGCGGCTTTCCTCAGTGGAACTGCAATTGCGCGAACTGCGCGGGCTTCCGTAACGGCCGCCTCAACGCGAAGGCGCGCACTCAGTCGTCGATCGCCGTCTCCGACGATGGCGAATCCTGGGTTCTCTGCAACGCGTCGCCCGATATCCGGGCCCAGTTGCAGGCTTTCGCGCCCATGCAGCCGGGCCGCGCGCTGCGCGACACCGGCATCGCGGCCATCGTGCTGATGGACAGCCAGATCGATCACACGACCGGCCTGCTGAGCCTGCGCGAAGGCTGCCCGCACGAAGTCTGGTGCACGGACATGGTTCACGAGGACCTGAACACCGGCTTTCCGATCTTTCCGATGCTCAAGCACTGGAACGGCGGCCTGCGCTGGAACCCGATCGTCTCCGGCGAAGCGTTTACGATTAGCGCCTGCCCGAATCTGCGCTTCACGCCGTTCGCGCTGCGCAGCGCCGCGCCGCCCTACTCGCCGCACCGCCACGATCCGCATCCGGGCGACAACATCGGCCTTGTGATCGAGGACACGCGCACGGGCGGCAAACTGTTTTACGCGCCGGGTCTGGGCGAAGTCGACGAGGCACTGCTTGCGCGCATGCACGAAGCCGATTGCCTGCTGGTGGACGGCACGCTCTGGCACGACGACGAAATGCAGCGCCGCGGCGTGGGCACGCGCACGGGCCGCCAGATGGGCCACCTCGCGCAAAGCGGCCCCGGCGGCATGCTCGAAGTGCTCGATCAATTCCCGAACGCGCGCAAGATTCTCACGCACATCAACAATACGAATCCGATCCTCGACGAAGATTCGGCGGAACGCGCCGAACTCGCGCTGCGTCACGTCGAAGTCGCCTTCGACGGCATGAGCATCGATCTGTAAATACCCGTGCGGCGCGCGATACAAGCGCGCCGCCCTGCATTTCGCTGCTGCAATCTTCAGGCAGCAGCCTTCATTGGAATTGGACCGAATCATGAGCCAGGCCGCCCTCACACCCGAGCAATTCGAACAGGCCCTGCGCGCCAAGGGCGCGTTCTATCACATTCACCACCCGTATCACGTGGCGATGTACGAAGGCCGCGCAACGCGCGAACAGATCCAGGGGTGGGTCGCGAACCGCTTCTACTACCAGGTCAATATCCCGATGAAGGACGCGGCGATACTCGCCAACTGTCCCGATCGCGAAGTGCGCCGCCAGTGGATCCAGCGTCTGCTCGATCACGACGGGGCGCCCGGCGAGGACGGCGGCATCGAGGCCTGGCTGCGCCTGGGCGAGGCCGTCGGACTCGATCCCGATCAACTGCGTTCGCAGGAACTGGTCCTGCCCGGCGTGCGTTTTGCCGTCGATGCCTACGTGAATTTCGCGCGGCGCGCGAGCTGGCAGGAAGCGGCCAGCAGTTCGCTCACCGAATTATTTGCGCCGCAGATCCATCAGTCGCGACTCGACACGTGGCCGAAGCATTACCCCTGGATCGACCCGCGCGGCTACGAGTATTTCCGTTCGCGCCTGGGCCAGGCGCGCCGCGACGTGGAGCACGGCCTGCAGATCACGCTGCAGCACTACACGACCTTCGAGAGCCAGCAGCGTATGCTGGAGATCCTGCAATTCAAGCTCGACATTCTGTGGACCATGCTCGACGCGATGTCGATGGCCTACGAACTGGGCCGTCCGCCGTATCATACGGTCACGAACGAACGCGTCTGGCACAAGGGGATCGCACTGTGAACACGATGAACACACCCTTCGACCGCAATCTCAAGCCCGTCTGGCGACGCGGCTATCGCTTTCAGTTCGAGCCCGCGCAAAACGCGCACGTCCTGCTCTATCCTGAGGGCATGATCAAGCTGAACGACAGCGCCGCCGCGATCGGCGGCCTGATCGACGGCGAACGCAACGTCGCGGCGATCGTCGCGCATCTGGACACGCAATTCCCGGGCGTGCCCGAACTGGGCGAAGACGTCGAGCAGTTCATGCTCGTGGCCCGCGAAAAGCACTGGATCGATCTTGTCTGACGAACACCTCGCGCCAGGCGCGGCCATAGCAGCGCCTGCCGATCACGCCCAACCCGCCCAGCCCGCCGTCGGCCTGCCCTTGTGGCTGCTCGCGGAAGTGACCTATCGTTGCCCGCTGCAATGCCCCTACTGCTCGAACCCGCTGGACTTCGCGCGCCAGGGCGAGGAATTGAGCACGGAGCAGTGGATTCGCGTGATGACCGAGGCGCGCCAGATGGGCGCCGCGCAGATCGGCTTCTCCGGCGGCGAGCCGCTGGTGCGCAAGGATCTCGCGCAGCTGATCGCCGAGGCGCGCAAGCTCGGCTATTACACGAACCTCATCACCTCGGGCATCGGCCTGAACGAGCAGAAACTCGCCGATTTCCAGCGCGCCGGACTCGATCACATCCAGATCAGCTTCCAGTCGAGCGACGAGGAAGTGAACAACATGCTCGCCGGCTCGGGCAAGGCGTTCGCGCAAAAGCTGGCGATGGCGCGCGCCGTGAAGGCGCACGGCTATCCGATGGTGCTGAACTTCGTCACGCATCGCTACAACATCGACGATATCGACCGCATCATCGAACTCTGCATCGCGCTCGAAGCGGATTTCGTCGAACTCGCGACCACCCAGTTCTACGGCTGGGCCAAGCTCAACCGCGCGCTGCTGCTGCCCACGCGCGAGCAGCTCGAACGCGCGGAGCGCATCACCAACGAATATCGCGCGAAGCTGGAAGCCAGCGGCAACCCCTGCAAGCTGATCTTCGTGACTCCTGACTACTACGAAGAGCGCCCGAAGCCCTGCATGGGCGGCTGGGGCAGCCTCTTCCTCACGGTCACGCCGGACGGCACCGCTTTGCCCTGCCACGGCGCGCGCATGCTGCCAGTCGAATTCCCCAACGTGCGCGATCACGATCTGCGCCACATCTGGTACGAATCGTTCGGCTTCAACCGTTTTCGCGGCAATGCGTGGATGCCCGAACCGTGCCGCTCGTGCGACGAAAAGGAAAAGGACTTTGGGGGCTGCCGCTGCCAGGCCTTCATGCTGACCGGCGACGCCGCGAACACCGACCCCGTGTGCGGCAAGTCCCCCGAGCATCGCATCATTGTGCAGGCCCGCAGCGAGGCCGCGCAACCCGTCCAACCGATCCAGCGACTCATCTTCCGCAATGACAGGAATTCCCGCGAACTCAGCCAACCCTGAGCGCGTCAGCGCCGAACAGGCCGTCGCCGCCGGCAAGGATTTTGGCGAACTGGCCGCGTCGGCGCGCGGCGTGTTCTGGACGGCCTACGATCCCGCCGATGCCGCCACGCGCATCTGGCACTGGCGCAGCGGCGCGCAGGCGCGTTGCCTCACGCCGGAAGGCTTCAGCGTGCGCGGGCGCGTC
Source organism: Paraburkholderia eburnea (assembly GCF_002917095.1). Classification (GTDB taxonomy): domain Bacteria; phylum Pseudomonadota; class Gammaproteobacteria; order Burkholderiales; family Burkholderiaceae; genus Paraburkholderia; species Paraburkholderia eburnea. The sequence goes on along the minus strand of NZ_PQGA01000017.1, from coordinate 44,404 downwards.
TACGAATACGGCGGCGGCTCATTTTGCCTTACTGAGGATACCGTAGTATTTGCCAACGAGAAAGACCAGCGGCTTTATCGTCAGTCCATCGACGACGATTCTGCGCCGGCCGCGCTCACCGAGCCTGGCTGCCGCTACGGCGATCTGCGTTATAGCCGCGACGCGGTGCTCGCGGTGGAAGAAGACGGCGGAACGCATCGCATCGTGTCGATCGCGCTCGCCAACGGCGCGCGGACCGTGCTCGCGGAAGGTGCGGATTTTTATGCGGCGCCCTGCCTGCGCGCGGACGGCGCGCGCCTCGCGTGGATCGAGTGGCAGCGCCCGCATCAGCCGTGGACCGCGACGCGACTGCGCAGCCGCGAGCGCGATGCCAACGGCGCGTGGCTGCCGCCCCGCACGCTTGCGGGCGACGATATCGAGGATGCGCTGCAACAGCCGCAATTCGACACGCACGGCACCCTGTATTGCCTGAGTGATCGCCACGGCTTCTGGCAGCCGTGGCGTGAGCATGGCGATGCGCTGCATGCGTTGCCCGCAGCACGGGCCGATCATGCCTCCGCGCCGTGGCAGCTCGGCGGGCGTAGCTGGATTGTGCTCGACGACGGATCGAGCCTTGGCGCATGGACGGACGAAGGCTGGGGCGTACTCGGCCATCGCACGGCCGATGGCGCGTTGCGCACGCTCGCGCCGGAATATAGCCGCTTTCGCAATCTCGCCGCAGACGACACGCATGTCTACTGCCTCGCCGCTTCGCCCACCTGCCCCGCAGCCGTGCTCGCGATCCGGCGTGACGACTTCAGCGTGCAAGTGCTCGCGGATGTCTCGCCGATGATGCCGGCAGAGCGCATTCCCGTGCCCGAGCGCCTGCGTTTTTCGACCGGCGGCAGCGAATCGCACGCGTATTTCTATGCGCCGGAGCGGCTGCAAAGCGAGAAAAGCGTGGACAGAGCCCCGCCCGTCGTCGTGTTCATTCACGGCGGCCCGACCTCGGCCTGCTACCCCGTGTTCGATCCGCGCATCCCATACTGGACGCAACGCGGCTTCGCCGTCGTCAACCTCAACTATCGTGGCAGCACCGGCTATGGCCGCGCCTATCGCCAGGCGCTGCACGAAAGCTGGGGTGTCGTGGATGTGGACGACGCTTGCGGCGTCGTCGCGCATCTTGCCGCAGACCACCGCATCGATCTCGCCCGCGCCTTTATTCGCGGCAGCAGCGCGGGTGGCTATACGACGCTCTGCGCACTCGCGTTTCGCGACGTGTTTCGCGGCGGCGCGAGCCTGTATGGCGTGAGCGATCCGCTTACGCTCGGCCGGCACACGCACAAGTTCGAAGCCGACTATCTGGACTGGCTGATCGGCGACGCCGTGGCCGATGCCGAGCGCTATAACGCCCGCACCCCGCTGCTGCACGCCGACCGGATTCGCGTACCCGTGGCGTTCTTCCAGGGCGAACTGGACGCTGTCGTCACGCCCGATCAGACGCGCAGCATGGTGAGCGCCTTGCAGGCCAACGGCATCGCTACCGAGGCGCATTATTACGCCGACGAACGTCACGGCTTTCGCAAGGCCGTCAACCAGGCACATGCCCTGCAGGCCGAATACGCGTTCTACTGCGGGATTCTCGGGCAAACGCCGCTGTAAGCACGCGCCCATGGCGGGGGGAATGCCGGGCATAGCAGGGCACTCCGGGTTTATGAAGGTGCGCAACCCAGCCATAGATGCCGTGAAAACAAACCCAGGGCGAGCGGCGTCATGCGTGCCGCCCGCACTGCGGGAACGCCCGGTCGAACGTCCGTTACTGCCCCTTCGTATCGCTGCTGGCGTCGGCGCCCGGCGTGTTGGTGGTGTCGTTCATCGGCTTCGTCGCCGTATGCTTCTTCGTCGTATGCGACTTGTGCGTGGACTTGTGGGTCGTAGTGCTTGTGCCCGTCGCGGCGGTCGCCGCGTTGTTATCCGCGCCTTGGGCCGGCGTCGTGGCGTCCGCGCCCGTGCCCGAGCCTGCACCGCCAGGTCCGTTGCTGCTGCCGCCGCCCGCTCCTGCAGCAAGCGCAACGCCGGATACTGCCAGCATTGCGCTCAGGATGGCCGGGGCGATCAAGTGACGTGATTTCATGATTGGTTTTCCTCATTAAATTTTAAGGTCTGCGAGCAAGTCGACAAGCACGCCGCTCACGACCTGCCTGCCGCACATCGCATGCCTTAACTATCTTCAGTAGTCCGGCGTATGCCTGATCTCGTCGGGTAATACATCGCCGTCCGGACGCAGCGCTTCGTCGCCATCGGCCGCCGCGCGTTCTCCGGTGCCGTGACTATCGGTACCGCTTAGCGCTTCGTCCTCCCCCGCTTCTAGCGCGTGATTGTCAAGCTCCGAGTCGCGATCGAACTCATGGCGCTTCGCGCCCAGCGTATCGCTGCCCGAATCGGACGAATCGCCGGGACCGAGCGCTTCGGCATTGTGACCCGGGGGGATCGGTTGAGCCATGTCGTCGTCGCTATCGGGATCCAGTGTGCTGCTCATGATGTGAACTCCTTCGAACGTGCTGCGATGCAAAATCCGCGCGCCAGCGGCGCACGGCGCCCTTCCCTATAGAGCAGTCTGCGTGCCCCGTGCAGGCGTTCAAGATGCCCCGTCGCGGCATGACGCTTGCTACAGCAATTGCGCTTTTGCTCACCGTCGAGACGTGTCCTGCATCGAGCACCTCATGAGATCCCTTCCTTTTTCGAGCACCTCACTGAACCCTGCCGGAGCGACGCATGGCTGAGCGCGACGGGGCGGGCAGCATCCGCGCATGGTCGCGCGCGCATCGGGGCAAGCCGCGCCGCGCTGCGAATGCGCGTAACAGCGCGCAAAACGGCAAGGACGGCAAGGACGACGGCAAAACCGCCCGCAAGCGTCCGGGCAAGAAGCCGCTCATCATCCTTGGCCTGATCGTGCTAATCATCGCGATCGGCGCATTCGCCTGGTGGTTTGCGACGCGCAACGAAGTCAGTACCGACGATGCCTACACCGACGGCAACGCCATCACCGTCGCGCCGAAGGTCTCGGGCTACGTCACGCAGCTCAATATCAACGACAACGTCTTTGTCCACAAAGGCGATCTGATGGTCGAGATCGACCGCCGCGACTACCAGGCGCAGGTCGATCAGGCAAACGCCCAGTTGGGCCTCGCCAGGGCGCAATTGCTGGCCGCCCAGGCCCAGCTGGACATCGCGCGCGTGCAGTATCCGGCGCAGTACGAGCAGGCGCGCGCGCAGATCGAGACGGCCAATGCCAACTTCGCGCGCGCCCAGGCCGACTATGCGCGCCAGCATGGCGTCGATCCGCGCGCGACCACGCAACAGAACATCGACACCGCCACGGCCCAGCAGCGCAGCTCGTACGCCGACGTCATAAGCGCCCAGGCACAACTGAAGACGGCCAGCCTCGTGCCGCAGCAGATCCGCCAGGCCGTGGCCGCCGTTGAACAACGCCGCCAGCAGGTCGCGCAGGCCCAGGCGCAACTGGACACCGCGCAGCTCGATCTTGCGTGGTGCGATCTGCGCGCGCCTTCGGACGGCTGGATCACGCGGCGCAACGTGCAGTTCGGCAGCTTCCTGCAAGCGGGCACGTCGCTTTTCTCGATCGTCACGCCGCAGGTGTGGATCACGGCGAACTTCAAGGAGTCGCAGCTCACCCATATGCGTGCCGGCGACAAGGTGAAAATCAGCATCGACGCGTACCCGAAACTCGACTTGCGCGGCCACGTGGACAGCATCCAGCTTGGCAGCGGCTCGCGCTTTTCGGCTTTTCCAGCGGAGAACGCCACCGGTAATTTCGTCAAGATCGTGCAGCGCGTACCCGTGAAAATCGTGATCGACAACGGCCTGCCGGCCAACCGGCCCTTGCCGCTGGGCATCTCGGTCGTGCCCACCGTCTATCTGAGCCACTGATCATGAGCGACACCCGACCCGCGTGGCGCCCCGCCGGCAATCCGTGGCTGATCGCCATCGCGGTCACGCTCGCGGCGTTCATGGAAGTGCTGGACACGACCATCGTCAACGTCGCGCTGCCGCATATCGCGGGCACGATGTCGGCGAGTTACGACGAAGCCACCTGGGTGCTCACGTCCTACCTTGTCGCCAACGGCATCGTCTTGCCGATTTCGGCGTTCTTTGGCCGCGTGCTCGGGCGCAAGCGCTATTTTCTTCTGTGCATCGTCGCCTTCACGGTCTGCTCGTTCCTGTGCGGCGTGGCGACGAGCCTCGGCCAACTGGTGATTTTTCGCCTGCTGCAGGGCTTTTTTGGCGGCGGCCTGCAACCCAACCAGCAATCGATCATCCTCGACACTTTCGCCCCCAGTCAGCGTGGCCGCGCGTTCTCGATCTCGGCGGTGGCCATCGTGGTCGCGCCGATCCTGGGTCCGACGCTGGGCGGCTGGATCACCGACCACTTCTCGTGGCGCTGGGTGTTCCTGCTCAACGTGCCCGTCGGCGTGCTGACGACCTTCGCCGTCATGCAACTGGTCGAAGATCCCCCCTGGATCGTGCGCGAGACGAAGCGGCGCATGAACTGGCGCGACGTCGATTTTCCCGGTATCGCGCTAATCGCCATTGGCCTGGGCTGCCTTCAGGTGATGCTCGATCGCGGCGAGGACGACGACTGGTTTTCCTCGCCCTTCATCGTCACGTTCGCGGTGCTGGCCGTTCTCGGCATGGTGGGCGCGGTGTTCCGGCTGCTCTACGCGAAGCATCCCGTGGTGGATCTGCGCTGCCTGCGCGACCGCAATTTCGCGCTGGGCTGCGTGATGATCGGCGCGTTTGCGACTGTCCTCTATGGCAGCGCCGTGATCGTGCCGCAGCTCGCGCAGCAGCAGCTCGGTTATACGGCCACGCTCGCGGGCCTTGTCCTCTCGCCGGGGGCGTTGCTCGTCACGATGGAAATTCCCATCATCAGCAAATTGATGCCCTATGTGCAGACGCGGCTGATCATCATGACCGGCTTTGTTCTGCTGAGCGTCGCGCTGATTTACGCACGCATTTTGACGCCCGATGTCGATTACACGACGCTCGTGAAGCTGCGCAGCGCGCAATCGATCGCGATCGGCTTTCTGTTCGTGCCCGTCACCACGCTCGCCTATCTCACGGTGCCGCGCGCGCTCAACAACGACGCCTCCGCGCTCTTTACCATGTTCCGCAACGTGGCGGGATCGATCGGCATTTCCGTCTCGACGGCGCTCATCCGCGAACGCTCGCAGGCGTGGATGGCCCATCTTTCCGGGCATATGTCGCCTTTTTCGCAGAACTATCAGGACACGCTCGCGCGCAACGCGCAAACCGTGATGGACAGCACGGGCGCGCCGCTCGCCCAGGCCTTGCAGACCGCGACCGGTCATCTGTACGAGACATTCGTTTCGCAGGCAACGATCCTTGCCTATATCGATGTGTTCGGCATTCTCGCGGTGTATTGCGCGCTGTTTGCGCCGCTCGCGCTGTTCTTCTCGCCCGTGAAGGCTTCGGGCGGAGCGGGAGGACATTAACATGCGCCCACATATTTTCTCTGCAGTCCGGATTATGATGATCAATGCGCTAGCCGCAACGGTCACAGCCTGCACCGTCGGGCCCAATTTCAAGCCGCCCGAAGCGAACATGCCCGCGGGCTGGAACGCGATGCAAACACCGGGCGCAACAGCGCAAGCCGCATCCAACCCAACCGTCGAAGCGGACCCCGACCCGCGCTGGTGGCAGAGCTTTCACGATCCCGTGCTCGACGCGTTGATCGCGCGCGCCGTGCGGGGCAATCCCGATCTGCGCATCGCCGTGGTTCGCATCGCCGAGGCGCGCGCGCAAACGCAACAGGCCGCCGCGCAAGGGCTGCCCGACGTGCGCGCGAGCGCGAGCTATGAGCGCGAGCAGCTCGGCGCGAAAGGTATCCTCGAATCGGCAGGTATCTACAACAAGGTCGATTCGCTGGGCGCACCGAACTCGCCGGTCAACACGCTCCAGCCAGGCGCGGGCGCCGCCGTCGAGCGCGGCGCGCAAAGCGCGCTCGATCAACTCACGGCGCCGGTCAATCTCTGGCAAGCGGGTTTCGACGCTTCCTGGGAACTCGATCTGTTTGGCCGCGTGCGCCGTTCGGTGGAAGCCGCGAATGCGCAGACCGACGAGGCGATCGAATCGCAACACGACGCCCAGGTCTCGCTCGAAGCCGAAGTCGCCGAAACCTATCTGCAGTTACGCGGCGCACAGATGTTGCACGCGACCGCCGTAGCGTTGATCGACCAGCAGCGCGAAGTCGTGGAATTGACACAGAGCGCTTCCAGACACGGTCTGGAAAGCCAGCTGGACGTCGAGCGCTCGCAGGCGCAGCGCGCGCAGACCGAAGCCCTGCTGCCGCAGTACGATCAGCAGATCGCGCAAGCGCTCAATGCGCTTGCGGTCCTCACGGGCGAAGCGCCCGGCGCGCTCGATGCGAGTCTTGCCGCTGCCGCCGCGTTGCCGGACACGCCGCCAGGCGTGCCGGTCGGCCTGCCTGCCACGCTCGCGCGCCGCCGCCCCGATATCCGCCGTGCGGAGGCGTCCTTGCACGCGGCAACCGCCAACGTGGGCGTGGCCGTCGCACAGTTCTATCCGGACATTTCGCTGTCCGCGCAGGCCGGCACGCGTGCGACCACGCCGCGCGATCTCGCGCATTGGGCGAGCCTGTTCTGGTCGTGGGGGCCAAGCGTGTCGCTGCCGATCTTCCAGGGCGGTGCACTGGTATCGAATCTGCGGCTCTCGAAGCTTCAGCAGCAGGAAGCGGCGCTCGACTATCGCAAGACCGTCCTGACGGCGCTACGCGACGTGAACAATGCACTGGTGGTCTATCGCACCGATCAAACCCGGCTCGCCTCGCTAGACGAAAGCGTCGCGGACCAGCAGCGCGCTTATCTGCTCGCACGCGACAGCTATCGCAAGGGGATCGTGTCGTTCATCAATGTCCTGGACGCCGAACGTCAACTGAGCACCGCGCAGCAGAATGCGCAGCAGCAGAAGCTTCAGGTGTGTACCGACCTGGTCTCGCTCTACAAGGCGCTGGGCGGCGGCTGGGACGATGCGGGCACGCTGGCGTCAGCGCCGGCAACGGCGCATTGACGGGCGTTCGGCCATGCATTCGCCCTCAGGCATCGATCAATTTGCCCGCGCGGCACTGACGCCGTTTGCGCTCTTGGCGCAAGGCTGCGAGCGCGGCATCGGCGCTCGCAGCGTCGGCGAAGATCTCGCGATGGTCTTGCGCCAGTCGTTCCGTCGCCACGGCATCGTTCAGATCTCCGAAGCGTTGCTGGAGCTTCTTCAACGGCTTCAGACGCTTCGCATCGCGGCGCGGCAGCATCGGCTCGAAGAATTCCAGTGTGTAACGCAGTTTCTTCGCGCCCTTGCGTACATCGTGCCATGCCGCGTAGTCGCTCTTTTTCGCCTTGCCCGCATGGCGCACGCGCTTTTTCAGCGCGCGTCCTGCCGCGTCCACGCTATCGGATGCGAGGCGTTCGATGGACGCGCGGCGCGCCGCCGTGTTGAGCGCCTGATTGACCTTATGCAGCATCTCGCGCAACGCATGGCGCAAATCGGCAGCAGCAAGCGCCGTGCATGCGCGCTCGCGGGCGGCGATGCGTGCGGCGTCCAGACGCATTCCCGCCACGCGCGTTTCTCCGGCATCGAGTTCGCCGAGCAGTTGCGCCGCGATGTCCCAGTCGCGCGCCGAACCCGCCGCCGCGCCCACGTGCTTCAGGTAAGCGCGCTCGAGCGCCGTCATCTCGCGTTTGAGCAGCGGCCGCCACACCCACAGCAGCGTGCGCAGCCGCAGCAACGCCACGCGAAGTTTGTGCAGATCGTCGGCGCTCGGGTCGAGATGCGCGCTGCGCCTCAACGCTTCGTCAACGAGCGGCTTCGCATAGCCGGAAAAACGCGCCTGCGCGTCGTGGCGCGGCTTGATTGTCGTCACTTTCGCGCGCTTGTCCCGCTTCATGATCGCCTCCGTGCTCGCTGCCGTACGCAGCGTTTGCGCATGGCGCGTGCCCTGTTCCGTACCCAACGCTTACAGCGCTTAATCCAACGCCGCACTGTCGCGCCGCGATTGAACAGAACGTTCTATGCGGCGATCGCGAAGCATGATGAAAGGCCGCTCATCGGTGGGCCGGACCTTGTTGTCCAACAAGTGACGTGCGCGCAACCGGTCGGCTTTTTGTATGATTGCATTTGCATCGATTTCACCCTTTTTGCCCCGTAGAGGGCGCGCCGTTTTTCGCAAATGGCGTGAAAAACCGGTCGATATTTCCGTCTGAACGCCAGCGACCCACGAACCATCGGAACGAATCGGAAAATAATGCCTGCACTCAATGCGATCGACCCGCTGCGCTTCAAACGCATCATTCAAAGAAACGTCGCGCTGCCGCTGCTTGCGGGTTTCGCGACCGCCGTGGCTTTCGTCGCGCTGATCGCGTACCTCGTCTCGACGATGAACTGGGCCGAGCACTCGGAGCGCGTGATCGGCGAAGCCTACGAGTTGCTGCGCGTGCAGGCCGACCGCGAATCGAGCCTGCGCGGCTTCCTGCTCGACGGCGACGAACGCGGACTTGCGCCGTTCGAAGTGGGCCGCCCGCATTTCGAGGCGCAGGTGGGCAGTCTGTCCGCGCTCGTGGCCGATAACCCCCCGCAGGTGGAGCGCCTCAAACGCATTCTCGCGCTCGCGCGGCAGTGGGATCGATCCGCGGGCGAAGCCGTGCGCCTGCGCCGCGATCACGACGCCGTGCTCGCCACGGTGCAGAACGACAAAGGCCAGCCCAACGCCGACGCGCTGCGCCGCGAGTTCGCCGATTTCCTCGCCGAGGAAGACCGCCTGCGCGAAGCGCGCACCAGCGCCGCGCGCAATCTGACCTTCACGACGGTGGCCGTGTTTCTCGCGCTCACCGTGCTCGTCAACAGCCTGCTCGCGTGGCTGGGCCGCCGCGAGCTGACCGCGCTCTCCGCCACCTACGACGAGGCGCTGCGCGGCCAGGCCGAACAGGGCGAAGCGCTCGCCGAGCAGGTCTGGTTTCGCTCGGGGCAACGCCTGCTGGCCGAAAGCGGCATGGGCAAGGAAGCGCTCGCCGAGGTGGGCGGCGCGATGCTCGACTGCCTCGCGGGTTATCTGAGCGCGAGCGTCGCCACGCTTTATGTGCGCGACGCGAAGGACGCGTCGCTGCGCCGCGTGGCGACCTTCGGCTTCGGCGACGAGAGCGGCTACAACGTGCCGCTGCTGCAAAGCGGCCAGACGCTGGTGGGCCAGGCCGCCGCCTCGCGCCGCGTGATCGAGCTGCGCGAGGCGCCCGCGGGCTATCTGAAGGTGGAGTCGGGTCTGGGGTCCGCCACGCCCACGTCGCTGCTGATTTCGCCGATCGACGCCACCGGCCGGATCAACGGCGTGGTGGAACTGGCCTTCATGCGCGCGCTCTTGCCGCGCGACACCGAATTCCTCTCGCGCGTGGCCGGCACGATGGGCGACCTCGTCGAAGCCGCGATCTCGCGCGAACGGCTCCAGGCCGCTTACGCCGACGCGCAGCAACTCAATCACGAACTCCAGGTGCAGCAGGAAGAACTGCGCGTGGCCAACGAAGGCCTGGAAGAGCGCGGCCGCGCGCTGATGGATTCGCAGTCGCGTCTTGAAGCGCAGCAGGTCGAGCTGGAGCAGACCAACGTGCAGCTTGAGGAATACGCCCGCCGCCTCGAAACGCAAAAGAGCGAACTCGAACGCGCCCAGGGCGAACTCACGCGCAATGCCGAGCGCCTCGCGCAGTCGAGCCGCTACAAGTCCGAATTCCTCGCCAACATGTCGCACGAGCTGCGCACGCCGCTCAATAGCTCGCTGATTCTCGCCAGGCTGCTGCAGCAGAATCGCGCCGGCAATCTCAGCGAGGAACAGGTGCGCTACGCGGCCACGATCCACGCGTCGAACACCGACCTGCTCGCGCTCATCAACGACATTCTCGATCTCTCGAAGGTCGAGGCGGGCCAGATTCAGCTCATGCTGGAAGCCGTCAAGCTCGACGAATTGACGTCGTCGCTGCACGAAACCTTCGCGCCGCTTGCGCGCGAGAAGGGCGTCACGCTCACGATCGGCCGCCTTCCCGGCGTCGCCGACACGCTCACGACCGACGGCCAGCGCGTGCTGCAGATCCTGCGCAACCTGCTCGCGAACGCGCTGAAGTTCACCGCGCAGGGCGAGGTGTCGCTCACGGTCTCGCCAGTCGACGCGAACGTGCTGCGTTTCGACGTGCGCGACACCGGCATCGGTATTCCCAAAGACAAGCAGGACATGATTTTCGAAGCCTTCCAGCAGGCCGATGGCTCGACAAGCCGCGAGTACGGCGGCAGTGGGCTCGGCCTGTCGATCTCGCGCGAACTCTCGCGCCTGCTGGGTGGCCGCATCGGCGTGGCCAGCGAGCCGGGCGTGGGCAGCGTGTTTACGCTCTGGCTGCCGCTCGACAGCACGGCCGCCGCCAGGCGCGCGCAGACCGGCGACGCGGCTCAAGCTGGGGTGGCCACGCCGCACGCCGCTGCCGCCCATCAGGCCGCCCGCTCACAACCCGCTCACATTGAAGCGATTACCGAAACCACGACGCTCAACGCCGACGCGCGCGCCGGCCAGGCGATCGTGGCCGCCAGCGCGCCGACGGCGCCCGCCGCTCATCTCGCCGACGACCGTGGCCGCCGCCAGCACGGCAACCGCGCGATCCTCGTGGTCGAAGACGACCTCTCCTTCTCCGAAATCCTGCGCGACCTCGTCCACGAACTCCAGTTCGATTTCCTGCACGCCGCGGACGCCGCCACCGGCTTCGCGATGGTCAAGGACGAGGCGCCCGTGGCCGTGCTGCTCGACGTCGGCCTGCCGGACCGCTCGGGCCTCTCGGTGCTCGAATGGCTCAAGAGCGATCCGCTCACGCGCCATATTCCCGTGCATATCGTCTCGGCGACCGACCACGCGGACAAGGCGCTGCATCTGGGCGCAATCGGCTACACGCTCAAGCCCACGGCGCGCAGCACGCTCGAAGCGGCGATCCGGCGGCTCGAATCGCGGCTCGAACAGCGCGTCAAACGCGTGCTGGTGATCGAGGACGACTACGCGATGCGCGAAAGCATCCGCGCGCTGCTGGTGGGCGACGGCGTGGAGATCGTCGCGGTGGGCACGCTCGCGGACACGCACGCGCAGATCGCGCAAGGCGCCTTCGACTGCATCGTGACCGACCTCACACTGCCCGACGGCACCGGCTACGACCTGCTGGAAACGCTCGCGGGCGAGGCGGGCATCGCGCCCGTGCCGGTGATCGTCTACACGGGCCACATGCTCTCCGACGACGACGAGCAGCGCCTGCGCCGCTACTCGAAGTCGATCATCATCAAGGGCGCGCGCTCGCCCGAGCGCCTGCTCGACGAAGTCACGCTGTTCCTGCACAGCGTGGAGTCGTCGCTCGCGCCCGAGCAGCAGCGCATGCTGCGCGCGGTGCGCCAGCGCGACGACACCTTCGAAGGCAAGACGATCCTGCTGGCCGAGGACGACGTGCGCAACATCTTCGCGCTCTCGCATGTGATCGAGCCGCTGGGCGCGAAGCTGCTGATCGCGCGCAATGGCCGCGAGGCGCTCGACATACTGGGTGCCCGGGAGCCGGTGGACCTCGTGCTGATGGACGTGATGATGCCGGAGATGGATGGACTCGCCGCCATGCGCACGCTGCGCACCGATCCGCGCTACGCGCGCGCCGCGCGCCTGCCGGTGATCGCGCTGACCGCGAAGGCGATGGCCGACGACCGCCAGCGCTGCCTCGAAGCGGGCGCGGACGACTACGTTTCCAAACCCATCGACGTGGACAAGCTGGTGTCGCTGTGCCGCGTCTGGTTGCGCAAGTAAGACCATGACCGACTACACTCCGTCCGCCAGCCGGCCCGCGCACAGCCTCTTCGACATCGAGTTGCGGCTGCTGCTCGAAGCGATCTATCTGCGCTATCAGCACGACTTCCGGCACTATTCGCTGCCTTCGCTGCGCCGCCGTCTGGAAGAAGCGCGGCGCGACTTCGGCGTGGCGTCGCTCAGCCAGTTGCAGGACCGCGTGCTGCGCAGCCCCGAGGACTTCTCGCGCCTGTTCGGCTACATGACGGTCCAGGTGAGCGACATGTTCCGCGACCCGGAATACTTTCTCGCGCTGCGCCAGCACGTGCTGCCGGTGCTGCAGACCTATCCCTCGCTCAAGGTGTGGGTGGCGGGCTGCAGTTCGGGCGAGGAACTCTGGTCGCTCAAGATCCTGTTCGAAGAGGAAGGGCTTGCCGAGCGCACGATCTTCTACGCGACCGACATCAGCCCGCAGGCGCTCGAACGCGCGGAATCGGGCATCTATCCCGTGGACCGCTTCGCGGGCTTCAGCCAGAATTACCTGGCCGCCGGCGGACGGCGCACACTGTCCGATTATTATCACGCGGCCTATGGCGGCGCGCGGCTGTCCAGCACGCTCAAGGAACGCGTGGTGTTCGCGGATCACAGCCTCGCCACCGACGAAGTATTCCTCGAAGCGCATCTGGTGTCGTGCCGCAATGTGCTGATCTATTTCGACCGCCCGCTGCAAGACCGCGCGATCGGCCTGTTCGAGCGCGCCCTGGTGCGGCGCGGCTTCCTGGGTCTCGGCAGCAAGGAAAATCTGCGCTTTTCCCGACGCCACGAAGCCTTCGACGAATTCCGCGCCGCCGAACGCATTTACCAGAAGCGCTGAACCGTTATCGACACCGCCCAACCATGCCGTCAGCCCCTCGACCGAAGCGCGATCCCGCGAACGAACCCGCGTACGCGCCAAGGCGCACCGTCGCAGGCCCCTTCGACGCCGTCGTGATCGGCGCGTCGGCGGGCGGCGTGGACGTGCTCGGCCAGATCCTGCCGATGCTGCCCGCGCATTTCGGCGCGGCGGTGCTGATCGTGCTGCACCTGCCGCCCGCCTCGCCGAGCTTTCTGGCCCACGCGCTGTCCGCACGCTGCGCGCTGCCGGTGGCCGAACCCGATGCGGGCGAGCCGATTGTCGGCGGGCGCATCTATGTCGCGCCGCCCGACTATCACATGCTAGTGGAGTCCGCGCCGGGGTCCGCCGGACGGGACGCGCGCATCGCGCTGTCGATCGGCGGTCCCGTGCGCTACTCGCGCCCCTCGATCGACGTGCTGATGGAGTCGGCCGCCGACGTCTATGGCGCGCGCCTGCTGGGCGTGCTGCTCTCGGGCGCCAACGACGACGGCGCGCGCGGCCTCGCCGCGATCCACGGCGCGGGCGGCACGACGTGGGCGCAGGCGCCCGACACGGCCGCCGCGCCCCGGATGCCGGAAGCCGCTATCGCGCTTAACGCCGTCAGCGCCACGATGACCCCTGCCCTACTCGGCGCGCGGCTGGCCGCGTGGCCGGCGATGAAACTGGATTGACCCGGATAAACCGCATGAACCTGCCCACTGTCAATGTGCTGATCGTCGACGACATCGAGCACAACCTCACCGCGCTGGCGGCCCTGCTCGCGCGGCCCGAAGTGCGGCTGCTCGTGGCCCGCTCGGGCGTCGAGGCGCTAGAGCATCTGCTCGAACACGACGTCGCCGTCGCGATCCTCGACGTCAACATGCCGGGCATGAGCGGCTTCGAGCTGGCCTCGCTGATCCGTGGCAGCCCGCGCACCGCGCACGTGCCAATCATTTTCCTCACGGCCACCTCGCAGGACGCGCTGCGCACCTTCCAGGGCTACGAGGCCGGCGCCGTGGACTTCCTCTACAAGCCGATCGAGCCGCGCATCGTGCAGTCGAAGGTCGGCATCTTCGTGCAGCTCGAACTGCAGAAGCGCCAGCTCGCCGAGCAGCATGCGGCCACGCGCCAGATGCTCGAAGCCAACGAGATGCTGATGGCGGTGCTCAGCCACGATCTGCGCACGCCGCTGTCCGCGGTGATGAGTTCGGCGGAATATCTGATGCGCGCGTCCACCGACGAGAAAACCCTCGCCGTGGGACGCCGTATCGAACATTGCGGGCGACGCATGTCGCGCATGGTCGAGCAATTGCTCAATCTCGCGCGTCTGCAGGGCGGACGGCTGCCGTTGCGGCGCTCGGACGTGCAGCTCGACGCACTGTGCCAGGCCGTGATCGAGGAATTCGCCGCCCACACGGCGGCGGTGGCCGATGGCCGGGTCGTCTTCGAGGCGCGCGGCGATCTCGCGGGCCAGTGGGACTCGGACCTGGTCACCCAGGCGGTGTCGAATCTCGTCTTCAACGCGCTCACCCACGGCGAGGCCGATGCGCCCGTGCACGTGCGCGCAAGCGGCGAGTCGCCCGCCGAAGTGCTCGTGACGGTCGCCAATCGCGGCGCGATTCCCGCCGACGTCATGCCGCAGCTGTTCGGCGCGTTCAGCACCGCGACGCGCGCCGAGCGCCAGGGTTCGGGTCTCGGCCTTGGGCTGCATATCGTGCGGCTGATCGCGCGCACGCACGGCGGCGACGTGAGCGTGCTATCGAACGAGGCCGAAGGCACCGTGTTCACCATCCGGTTACCTCGCACGCCGCAACCGGGCGCACAGCCTGGTGAGGCCGCGCTGATCTGAGATGCAGGCAAAAGGGCCTGCGCAAGCCGCGTGCGCCTGCGTGTCCCCGCTTGCGACTAGCCGAGTTGTCTGTGCGGCAGGCCACATTGCCCCATTGAATGACGTACCGACTTCATAGCGGGTCCATCGCTTTTGCCTGGCGTTTGCAACGCTCGTTTGCCACTTGTTTGCCACTTGTTTGCAACCCGTCGGTGAACGCATCGCAGAATACGTCGCGTCTGCATCCGTCAGGTTGTTTCGTCATCGATTTCACCCGCTCTTCGGTATCCCGATCATCCCGTACCGCGCGCACATTCGGCTAGCGTGATGCAAATCACTGACTACAATGTGTGGGTGCATCCAACGCGCGCAAAACATGAGAACGCGCGGCACTGCGGGTCTGTTCAGACGTAATCACCGGTCGCGTGACGTTTCGATTCCTTCTTCATGGAGGGCATGCCCATGTCGTGCCTGAACGAAAGGATGGTGGGTGCCGTCTTGCTTATGCTAGGCGGCTCCGCGTTCGCGGGCGGTCCCGCGGCCGACTTGCCCGAGGCGATGACCGTCGCCAATATCGCGCCGCTGCCGGTGGAAGTCGTAGCGCCCGCCCCTGAACCGCAGGCCTGGCTGTTCCACTACGAGATGGAAACGCAGGCGAGTCAGGCCAAACCGTTCTTCGCCCAGATGGATCAGTTCTATAGCGCCCAGCTTGGCCACACTTATACCTTCGTCAAAAAGCCAGCGCCGGGCTCGGGCACGAGCGCCAACGCCGACACAAGCCCGTCCGCGCAATTCCTCGACACCGGCCCGTCGACGGCGCCGCAGATTTCCATCGTCCAGTTGCCGACCTCGAACACGGCGCTCGGCGCTGCGCCGCAGCGCAGGCTGTCGCTGACCGTGGACGACTGGGTCTTCTCCGGTACGGCACGCGTGGCCGTGCTGCATTCGCACGATTCCGGCGCGACCCTCACCGTCCGTCACGGTTTCTGATCCTTCCGATCGCATTGCCTCCTGGCGAGCGTGTTCGGGCGTGCCCGCCAGCAGGTGGCGCGCCCGTACCGGCAAGTTAGCGTGATCGTTCTATGCGGCGCGCCACCACTCCCGTAACGTGCGAGTCATCCCCGCGCGCGAGGTCAGCTTGACCCCAGCGCCGCGCGGCCACGACGATACCAGGAGATCCGCATGACCGCGCCCCTTTCCGCGCCGCCGCGTCCGCACGGCTACGCCCTCACCCTGTCCTGCCCGAGCGCGGCGGGTCAGGTCGCCGCCGTGGCGGCCTTTCTCGACCGCCATCGCTGCTATATCGACGAACTGACCGTCTTCGACGATGCCGAAAGCACGCGCTTCTTCCTGCGCTGCGTCTTTCACCCAGTCGCGGAAGACAGCCCGCAAGGCGAGCCGGATGTCGCCACGCTGCGCGACGACTTCGCACCCACGGGCCGCGCGCACGGCATGGACTGGGCGATCCACGATCTGCGGCGCCGTCCCAAGGTGCTGATCCTCGTGTCGAAGCTCGAACACTGCCTGAACGACCTGCTGTTCCGTTGGCGCATGGGCGAACTGGAGATGGAGATCGCGGGCATCGCCTCGAATCATCCGGATTTCGAATCCATTGCCCAGCAGCACAAACTGCCGTTTCATCATCTGCCCGTCAACGCGCAAACGCGCGAGCAGCAGGAAGCGCAACTGCTGAAGCTGGTCGAAACGAGCGGCGCGGAACTGGTCGTGCTCGCGCGCTACATGCAGATTTTGTCCGACGCCACGAGCGCAAAGCTCGCGGGCCGCGCGATCAATATCCACCACTCGTTCCTGCCTGGTTTCAAGGGCGCGCGGCCTTATCATCAGGCGCACGCGCGCGGCGTGAAGCTGATTGGCGCGACGGCGCAT
This sequence comes from Paraburkholderia eburnea, assembly GCF_002917095.1. GTDB lineage: Bacteria > Pseudomonadota > Gammaproteobacteria > Burkholderiales > Burkholderiaceae > Paraburkholderia > Paraburkholderia eburnea. The sequence continues at coordinate 27,940 of NZ_PQGA01000017.1, read as the reverse complement.
TTCGTGACCGCCGATCTCGACGAAGGCCCGATCATCGAGCAGGAAGTCCAGCGCGTCGATCACGCTTACGGGCCGCAACGGCTGCTCGCGGTTGGGCGCGATCTGGAATGCGTGACGCTCGCGCGCGCGCTCAAGGCCGTGCTGGAGCATCGCGTGTTTATCAACGGGGCGAGAACGGTGGTGCTCTAAAGCGCGCGGATAAGCCCCTTCACGCGCCGCGCCGCCGCCTGGCCTCGGCGGCCAGGCCCGCGAGCGCTTCGGCGCTCAGGCGCTGCGCGACACGCCGCACATAATCGTGATGGCGTGCCTGCAACGGCGCGCTCAGGTATTGCGCCTGCAGATAGCGCAGCAGCGCGATACGCCGATGCCCGCGCGCCATGCTGTGCTCCAGCAGAGCGAGTGCGGCCTGCGCGTCGCCGGCTGTGGCGCGTTCGGAGAGTTCGATGGTCTGTGGGCGCATACTGGCGGTCGTGGCAGCAATGGCGGCAAGCGTGGCTTTCGATCACGCCAGCATCGCCCGGACGCCCCGCCGCCGATAGAACAGGCGCGGCATGAGCGTGGAATCGCACCGCCGCCGCGCGCATACGCGATGATTGATGGCGCAAAATGACAAGTGCGTGCGCGCCGGATCGGCGACGCTTGCCTCGCGGGCTTTGTCTTTAAGCCAGAACCGTGCATCCGATTGCACTCCTTGCCGCCGCACCGACACACCATCATGCACGCCCAATCCGTTCCGCCCGCATCGACCGCTGCATCCGCCCCTGCCGAAACCGCAGGCCGCATCCGCTTTGGCATCGTGCTGCTGCCGAACTTCACGCTGACCGCCTTCTCGGGCTTCGTGGACATGTTGCGCCTGTCCGCCGACGACGGCGATTACAGCAAGCCGGTGCGCTGCTCGTGGAGCATCGTCGGCGAAACGCTCACGCCGGTGCGCGCGAGTTGCGGCATCCAGATCGCGCCGTGGGAGACCTTCCCGGATGCCGGCGAGTTCGACTATGTGGTCGTGGTGGGCGGCCTGCTGCACTCGGGCCCGCAGGCGAGCGAAGAGACGCTGCGCTTCATCCGCGCGGCGGCGCAGCGCGGCGCGACGCTGGTGGGCATCTGCACGGGCGCGTTCACGCTGATGCGCGCGGGCGTGCTCGAAGGCCATCGCGTGTGCGTGAGCTGGTTCCACTACTGGGATTTCATCGAGCGCTTCCCGGCCGTCAACGCCGATGCGCTGGTGGCCGACCGCCTGTTCGTGATCGATCGCCGCCGCATCACCTGTTCGGGCGGACGCGCCTCGATCGACGTCGCCGCAGCCATTCTGCTGCGCCACTTCGATCACGCCACCGTGCAGAAGGCGCTGCGCATCCTGCTGGTCGGCGAGCTGCAAAAAGGCAATGCGCCGCAGCCGCATCCGCCGGGACTCGACCCGGCCACGCACCCGAAGGTCAAGCGCGCGATCCTGCTGATGGAACAGCACGTCGGGCGCAACGTGCCGCTCGAAGAACTGGCGGGCAAGCTCAATCTATCGCCACGTCAGCTTGAACGACTTTTCAAGGCCGAAACCGGCAGAAGCCCGCGCGCGTTCGCCAACGGCCTGCGCCTGCGCACCGCCGCGTGGCTGCTGACCAGTTCCGATCGCACCGTGGCCGATATCGCCTCAAGCTGCGGATTTTCCGACGCCTCGCATCTGGGGCGCGAATTCCGCAAGCAGTTTGGCGTGCCGCCGATGATGTTCCGCGAGCAACGCAGCGGCCAGGAGGACAGCCGCGTGGAGCGCTTCGACGACTTCATGCGCAACGGCATCCCCGCTGGCGAAACGCCGCTCGAAGTCGATCCCGATTGACGTTTGCCGCATCGGCGTTTCAGGCGCGCCCCGCGCGCCGCTCGAAACTCGGCGCATGTCCGAATTGCACGCGATACGCCTTGCTGAAATGGCAAGGCGAATTGAAACCGCAATTCGACGTGATATGCGCCACCGACATATCGGTCGTGCGCAGCAGTTCGCGCGCGCGCTTCAAACGCAGCGTCAGATAGTAATGCGCGGGCGAAATGTTCAGATACGCCTTGAACATGCGCTGCAAATGTCGCTGTGAGAGCCGCACGAGACGCGCCAGTTCCTCGAGTGAAAGCGGCTCCTTGAGATTGGCTTCCATGAGCCGCACGACTTCCACGAGTTCGGCGCGCGAAAAGCCCACGCGCGCATCGACGGGAATCGGCTGCAGGTCGCTCGCGCCGCGAATGCGTTCGAGGATGAATTGCTCGGAGACCTTCGCGGCCAGCGGCTGACCTAAACGCGCGCTCACGATATCGAGCATCAGGTCGAGCGGCGCGGTGCCGCCCGTGCAGGTCAGACGGTCGCGATCGACCACGAAGAGTTCGTCGGCGAAACGCACGCGCGGAAACTCCTCATGCAGCGCTGAAAGACTCTCCCAGTGCACCGCGCAGCGATAACCGTCGAGCAACCCGCTCGACATCAACGCATACGCGCCCGTACAGATGCCGCCCAGCGGCCTGCCGCTGCGCGCGATCCGGGCGAGCGCGGCGCGCACGGAATCGTCCACCACGTCGCGAATGCGGATGCCGCCGCACACGATCATCACGTCCGGCAGGTCATCGGGGTCGAGCGCCTGGGTCGGACGCACCGTGATGCCGTTGCTGGCCCGCGCGGGCTGCCCGTCGAGCGAATAGATCGACCAGCGATAGTGCTCGCCGTTGCCCACGTAATTGGCCATACGCAGCACTTCGACGGCGCTCGAAAACGCGATCATCGAGAAATGCGGCAAAGTCAGGAAGCCGAAATGCTTGAATGTGGATGCCTGCGACGATGCCTGACTGGCCTGCGGGGCCATTTCGGCGATGTCGGCAGCGATCTCCGTGCTCATGTCCGCAATCACATTACGCCCCTTCTCTGGAGACGATTCGGGCGAGCCATGCCTGTTCGACATCGGCTCGCCGCTTACGCGTGGACGAACGGCTTCTTCGGGTCAAGCCTCGGCGGGCACGGCGCGCACGCGCAACACCTGCTTGAGGCCCGAGAACAGCGGCGCCTTTGCGGCACCCGGCGCGCGCCCGAAGCTTTCGGTGATGCGGTCGAGAATAATCGCCAGCAGCACCACGGACAGACCGCTTTCAAAGCCCAGGCCGATATCGAGGCGCTGAATGCTCGCCAGCACGTCGTTGCCCAGACCTCCGGCGCCCACCATCGACGCGATGATGACCATCGACAGCGCCATCATGATGGTCTGGTTCACGCCCTGCATGATCGAAGGCAGCGCGTTGGGAAACTGCACCTTGTAGAGCAGTTGCCACGGCGTGCAGCCGAACGCCTGCCCGGCTTCGACGATCTCGCGGTTCACGTGGCGGATGCCCAGACTCGTGAGACGCACGGCGGGCGGCATCGCGAAGATCACCGTCGACAGGATGCCGGGCACGCGGCCCAGACCGAACAGCATCGCCGCCGGAATCAGATAGACGAACGCGGGCATCGTCTGCATCAGGTCGAGGATCGGCCGCACGACGGTCTGCACGAGCTTGCTCTTCGCGGTCCAGATGCCGAGCGGCACGCCCAGCACGAGGCTAATGAGCGTCGAAGACAGCGTGAGCGCGAGCGTGACGACGGTCTGATCCCAGAAGCCGGTCGCATAGATCAGCAGCAGCGACGCCAGCGCGAACACCGCGAAGCGCCAACCCACGCGCCACAATCCGCCCACCACGAAGATCGCCATCAGCAGCGGCATGGGGATGCCTTGCAAGCCTTGTTCGATGAGCTTCGCGAAGCTCTCGATTCCACGCCCGATGGCGTCGAAGGTATTGGCGTCGTGGTCGAGCAGGTAGTGGACCGACTGGTCCACCCAGCGGCCAAGCGGAATGATCTCAGACATGGTGATGACTCCCGTTGCGCATCATGACCTTGAGGACGGCCGCCTGATCGATCGAACCGCAGAAGCGGCCTTCGTCGTCGACCACGGGCAGCGCGACCGGATTCGCGCACACGCGCGAGACGACCTGTTCGAGCGGCGCGCCGCGCGAAATGCATTCGATCTTCTTGAGCTGCGGTTTCGCCACGCCGATGGCGTCGCGCGTGACGAAGCCGCTGATACGGCGTTCGGCGTCCAGCACGAAGGCATAATCTGCGCTGCCGTTCAGCGACGCGGCCACGCTCATGGCGTCGAGCGAGCGCACCAGCGGCACACGCTCGGACTGCATCAGATCGCCCGCAGTGAGGTAACGGCTCGTGTCCACGCCGTCGAAAAAGGCGCGCACGTATTCATCGGCAGGATTACTGATGATCTCGCGCGGCGTACCGATCTGCACGATGCGCCCGCCTTCCATGATGGCGATGCGGCTGCCGATACGCAGCGCCTCCTCCAGATCGTGCGAAACGAACATGATGGTGCGGCGCTGCTCCTTCTGCAGTTGCAACAGCACGTTCTGCATTTCCTTGCGCTTGAGCGGATCGAGTGCGGAAAACGCTTCGTCCATGATCATCAGCGAGGGATTCACGGCCAGCGCGCGCGCAAGGCCCACGCGCTGCTGCATGCCGCCCGACAACTCGGCGGGCAGTTTGTTCGCGAAGGCCGCGAGTCCGACCTGTTCCAGCACCTCCAGCGCGCGCTGCTCGCGCGCCTTGCGGCCCATGCCCGCCACTTCCAGGCCGAACGCCGCGTTGGAGAGCACGGTGCGTTGCGGCATCAGCGCGAAGGACTGGAACACCATGCTCATGTCGGTGCGGCGCAGCGACACGAGTTCCGAGCGGCGCACCGCCGCGATGTCGCGGCCATCGATCACCACGCGGCCGGCAGTCGGTTCGACCAGGCGGTTGATGAGGCGGATCAAGGTGGACTTGCCGGAGCCGGACAGGCCCATCAGCACGAAGATCTCGCCCTCCTGGACTTCGAAACTCGCGTTGTTGACGCCAAGGACATAGCCGGTCTGGCGAAACAGTTCGTCCTTGGTCGCGCCGCGCGCCAACATCTCGCGTGCCACCTTGGGGTTGGGACCGAACACCTTGCAGAGTCCGTCAACCACGATCTTGGGGGATTTCATCGAGTCCATCTCCTCGTGATGCAGGCACCGGCCCGCACTGTGTCTGAACATGCATGCCGGCGCGGCGCGCGGCGACACGTTTCGGATGCCTTACTGTGTGCCTTGGCGCGCTTACTGCGCGGACGCCACCCAGTCCTGCACGCGTTCGCCGTGCGCGGCGATCCAGGTGTCGGCGGCGGCGTCGGGTTTGGTGCCGTTCTGGATCGCAAGCATCACGCTGTCGATCTCGCCCGGCTTCCACTGGAACTTCTTGAGGAAGGCGACCACGGGCGGCGCCTTGGTTTCCAGCCCCGGATTCGCGACGCTATCCACGTGTTCGGCCGCGCCGAAGACATTCTTCGGATCGTCCAGGAAACGCAGCTTGTATTTGGCGAACATCCAGTGCGGCGTCCAGCCCGTGACGATCACCGGCTTGTTCGCGTTGACCGAGCGCGCCAGTTCCGCCGTCATGCCACTGCCGGAGCTGGGCATCACGGCATAGTTCAGACCATATTGCTTGATCGCCTGATCGGTCTTGGCCATGACACCGGCACCGGCGTCGATGCCGACGATGCGCCCGGCAAAGGCCGACTTCTGGGCGTTGAGATCATCGATACTCTTCGCCGCGACGTATTGCGGCACCACGAGACCGATTTTCGCGCCCGGGAAGTTGGTGCCCAGATCGACCACCTTGCCCTTGAACTGGTCCCAGTACGCGCCCTGGGTGACCGGCAGCCAGGCGGACAGCGTGGCGTCCAGGTCGCCGCGCGCCACGCCCTGCCACATGATGCCGGCGGCCACCGGCACGAGTTCGACCTGATAGCCAAGGCGCTTTTCGATGATGCGCGCGGCTACGTTGGAGGTCGCCACGCTGTCGTCCCAGCCTTCGACATAGCCGATTTTCAGCGTCGGCTTGCTGTCCGCCAGCGCGCTCGCGCCCAGCGCTACCGACATCACCCCCATGCCCAACCATTTTGCTAGCAGCTTCACGGCAATCTCCTGTGATTCGGGCGATGAGCGCCCTACACCTCCAGATTCACCCGTCACAAATGGCCGATACCGTTGTTTTCCGACGCGATCTTGTCCAGCCGCGACGCGGTGCGCATTGGCGGATTTATTTGTCGACGACGAGGTCCGAACGCGGCGTGCTGCAGCACAGCAGCACCATGCCCTGATCGATTTCGCGCTGGCGAATGCCGCCGTTGTGCTTCATCTCCACCTGCCCCGAAACGAGCTTGACCTTGCAGGTGCCGCACATGCCCTGGGTACAGGACGCGGGCAGACGCACGCCCGCCTCGCGCGCCGCCGCAAGCACAGGTTGATGCTCGCCGCAGACGATCTCGCGGTGGCTCTTTGTGAACGTCACCTTGAAAGTGGCGGCGTCATTCGATGCGGATCCAACGTCATCCGGCACACACGAAGGCACATCATCGGCCGCCAGCGTCTCGAACGAAAAACTCTCTTCGTGATAGCGCGCCCGCGCAAAACCCGCTTCGTCGAGCAGATCGCGCACGGCCTTCATATACGGCGCGGGACCGCAGGTGAAGATCTCGCGCTCCATGAAATCCGGCGCGATCAGCTTGAGCAGCGGCAGCGTGAGAAAGCCCGTCACACCCGACCAATGCGTGCGAGCGCCCACACGTTCGCACACGAACGAAGTGCGAAAACTCGAATGGCTCGCGGCGATCAATTCCAGTTCGCGCGCGAAGATCACGTCGTCGGGCGTGCGCGCGCTGTGCACGAATACGATGTCGCGATCCTCGGCCAGATCGTGATAAGCGCGGCTCATCGACATCAGCGGCGTAATGCCCGAGCCGGCCGAAAGAAACAGATATTTAGGCGCGGCATGGCGCGCGCAGGTGAATTCGCCGGCTGGCCCAAGCACGCGAATCGTCGCGCCCGGCATGAGGTTGTCGTGCAGCCAGTTGGAGACCTTACCGCCCGGCACGCGCTTGACCGTGATGGACAGCGTGTGCGGGCGCGCGGGCGAGGACGAAATCGTATAGCAGCGGTTCATCGTCTCGCCGTCGATCTCCAGTTCGAGCGTAACGAACTGCCCCGGCTCGAACGAGAAGGTGCGGCCCTGCGGCGAGCGCAGGAAAAAGCTCTTCACGTCATGCGTTTCCTGCCGCACGTGACAGCATTCCAGCGTCTCCTCGGCGTCGCTCGTCCACTTCTCCGGCAGCGCGCCCCAGAACGCCGGGCGCGTCACGCGGCTGTGGGCGGGATCGAATTGGGCCGCATCTCGCATCATGTCAGACTCCGCTTTCCACGCGCAGGGGAATGGACCGCTTGCGCGCGAGCGCGGCGGCAATACGGCCCACATACCAGGCCGAGAATTTTTCGACCAGCCCTTCGGTGAAGGGCGAATACGGGCCCGGCTCATACGCGCTGCTCGCCGCGCCGCGCTGCGAGTACTCCACCAGCGTGCGGTCCTGGTTGTTGGTCGCGTTCCAGACCGCCGTGAGGTTCGCTACCTCGTAGTCGATGCCTTCGCGCGCGTCCTTGTGCACGAGCCAGCGCGTGCGCACCAGCGTTTCGCCCGCCGACAGCGGAATCACCGAGAACGACACGATATGATCGCTCATGAAGTGATGCCAGGAATTCGGCTGGGTCCAGAACGACAGGCCGCCCAGATCGGCGCTGCGGAATTCGCCGAGCAGTTTCTTGCAGGCCACCTTGGCATCGAGCGTTTGCGATTCGCCGGCGCGATCGAGCGGCAGCCGCTGCGTGCGAAAGCCCGTCACATCCAGCAGTTTTTCGATTTCCAGCGACGGCAGGTTCAATTGCTCCCACTGCTGGGCGCGCTCCACGCAGGTGCGCTCGAAAGCGTCCATGCCTTCCGCGTTGGCGGGCGAGCGCTGATAGCCAAAGCCGTATTCGTAGAGCGAAATCGTCAGTTCAGGATGGTTCGCGACGCAGTGATAGCACTCGCGATTGTTCTCCATCACGAGTTTCCAGTTGCCCTTTTCAACGATATCGACCTGCGCCGCCACCTTGCAGCTGGCCAGATCATGCGGCAGCATGTAAGGCTCCATCGCCGCGCGCATGAGGTCGAAATCGGCGGGCGGCTCGTCGGCCAGACACACGAAGATCAGGCCTGCCAGGTTTTGCACATGGACGCTCTTGAGACTGTGCTTGCAGCGGTCGAACTGCTCGCCCATGTGCTCGGCGAACATCAGATCGCCACTCAGGTTATAGGTCCAGCTATGGTACGGGCAGACGATATTGCCCACGGAGCCTTTTTCCTCGTTGCACAGACGCGCGCCGCGATGGCGGCATACGTTGTGGAAGGCGCGCACCTGCATGTCGTCGTCGCGCACGATCAGGATCGAATCGCTCCCCAGCTCGACCGTCACATAGTCGCCCGGCTCCGGGATTTCCGGTTCCACGGCCACCTGAATCCAGTGTTCCCTGAAAATCGCCTGCATATCGAGCGCGAAAATCTCCTCGCTCAGATAGAAAGGCGCTTCGAGGCTGTAACCCGTTTTGCGCCGCTCCAACAGTGCGCGCATTTGCGCTATTACGTTTGCCGATACGTTCATCGTGTGCTCCGGATTCTTCGTCCCTGATACGTCTGTTAAACGCGTCTGTTTGGTGCTGGCATTGTTACGGACCGCATTCGTGCGGGCCGCTGGCGCCCCGGCGAAATCAGTCGTCGATGAGTTGATGCTCGCGTAAATACGCCAGAATCACTTGTGCTTTTTCGACCGAAGTCCCCGCATTTACGACGTTGCCGCCACGGCTTTCCGTGGTGGTCGCGCCGAGCATGCGGGCGTGGCCCGAGCGGCGTTCGGCGGCGGCGAATTTAAGAGGCTTGCGCTCGACGGGGCCGGATTGCCACGCGGCGGCTTCGGTATCGGCGATGCGCGGGCCCGCAGACGGCAAGACCGACCCGGCGCGCAGCCGCGCATAGGCATACGCGGGCCGCGCGTCGGCGAGCGGATGCACGGCCACCACTGCGGGGAGTGCCGCTTCCACGCGGCGGCGCAAGCCTTTGGGCAGGAACTGGCGCACGCGCGCGTGCCCGTCTTCGACTTCGAGATCGACCGCCGCACCCACCAGTGCATAACCCAGCAGCGCCGCGACGCGATACGACAGCATGCCGCTGTCGTGCGCGCCCTCGGCGCGCGTGCCGGTCAGCACGAGGTCGTGCTCGCGCACGCGGGTGGCGAGCGCCTGCGCAACGTCGTCACCCGCCGCGCAGTTCAGTACCTCGACCTGCTGCGCCCCCAGCGCGAGATATTCGGGCAGCGCCGGATCGGCGGGATCGCCCGCATGGATCACGTCGAGTTGCGCGCCGTGCCGCTGTGCGAGCTTGCGGCCCAGTTCGAGCGCGGCGGCATCGTTGCGGCTGTAGCGCGGCGCACCGCTTACGGGATGACGCCCCGTCGAAACCAGCACGGCAATGCGCTGCAGTTTGGCGTTGACTTTGGCGTTCATGCGGCAACTCCTGCGGGCTTGCGCTTTTCCACGTTTGTGCCGATCGCGGCGGCTCCTGACTGGCGTGCCGCGCGCGCGGCCTGCACCTGTGCGATCAGCGCGGCGATGGTCGCCTGCGCGTCGCCAACCACGGTGAGATTCGCGCGCTTCGCGATGGGCGCGCTGGCGTCCGTGTTCACGGCGATCACATGGCGACAGTCCTTGATGCCCTGCAAATGCTGCACGGCGCCCGAAATGCCGAAGGCGATATAGACGCTCGCTTCCACGGTCTTGCCGGTCGCGCCCACCTGCTTGTCGCGCGTGAAGTGACCGTTATCGACGGCCACCCGGCTCGCGCCGATGGCCGCGCCGAACACCCCCGCCAGCCGCTCGAACGCGGCGACATCGCTCACGCCGTTGCCGGCCGCGACGATGAAATCGGCCTCTTCCAGCGCGACTTTGGCCGCGTCGACTTCTTCCATCCCAAGATCGCGATACGGCTGCGCGAGCGCGCTGGCCGGGCGGATGAAGTCCCCCGTCAATCTTTCGCCCGCACCCACGAAAGGCAGCTTCGTTTCCACGGCATTGGGCGCGAGCAGGATCACATCAGGCAGCGCACGCGTGGCGAAGGCACGCTTCGCCTGTTCGTAGACGCCCACGTGCCGCGCGTCGATTTCGACCACGTGCGTGGCGACGCTTGCTCCGGCCGAGGCCGCAAAGCGGCGGCCCAGATCGCCGTCGCCATAAGCGTTGTCGGGCAGGAGCACATGCTTCGGGCCGAGCGCCGCGGCGCAGGCCTGCAATGCGCGCAGTTCGTTTTCGGGCGCGAAGGCGCGGCGCTCGAAACCCGGCAGTTCGATGAGCTTGTCCACGCCGCGCGCGGCGACATCCTCTTTCAGCTCGCCAAACACCAGCAGCGCGACTTCGGTTTGCGCATCGGCCAACAGGGCGGCGGCGGCAATCGTCTGGCAGGCGTGATCGTCGAGCGCGCCGCGTTCGCTATGCGCGACCGCCAGCAGCATGTGCTTGCGCTCGCGCACTTCGCGGCGCGGCTTCGCCGCCGTCGCGCCATGACCGTGCGAAGCGCGCTGCAAAGCCGAAAGATCGGCGCTGCCCGCTTCGCCCAGCGTGATGCGCCGCAGTCCGTCGGCGGTGATGACAAAAGGTCGGCGCGGATCGATTCGTTTGATGGCGTTCATCGGCTCACTCCAGCGCGGCGGCGACGAGTTCGGCGACGTCGAGGACTTCGGGGCGCGGGCCCACGACGCCTTCGAGCATGGCCGTACAGTTAGGACAACCGACAGCCACCACGTCTGCGCCCACGGCGCGTGCGTCGGCGATGCGGATATCGGGGATGCGCTGCTTGCCGGGGATATCGGTCAGCGGCGCGCCGCCTCCGCCGCCGCAGCAGCGCCCCCGCATACCGCTGCGCTCCATCTCCACCACGCGGATGCCGATGGTCTTGAGCAGCTTGCGCGGCGCGTCGGTTTCGCCGTTGTAGCGGCCCAGATAGCAGGGGTCGTGATACGTCGTGCGTTTGTCGCGCAAGGCTTCGAGCGCCTTCGGCTCGATGCGGCCTTTGTCGGCGAGTTCCGCGAGCAGCATGGTGTGATGCAGCACTTCGTAGCGCGAGCCCAGCGCGCGGTACTCGTTGCGCAGGCTGTGCATGACGTGCGGATCGGCGGTAACGATACGGCCGAACTGCAACGCGTCGAGCGTGCCCATCATCTGCCGCGCCATCTGGCGGAAGGTGGCTTCGTCGCCCAGACGCCGCGCCACGTCGCCCGTGTCGCCCTCGCTCGCGCCCAGCACCGCGTAATCGACGCCGGCCTTGTTGAGCACCTTGACGAGCGCGCGCAGCGTGCGCTGATAGCGCATGTCGAACGCGCCCTCGCCCGCCACCAGCAGGATATCGACTGGCTTGCCCGGCTGCGCCACCGGCGCTTCCAGATCCACGGACCAGTCGTAGCGCGCACGCTTGTCGTAACCGCCCATCGTGCCGGTCTCGCGCAGATTGGCCAGCACCTCGGGCCCCTTGCCCGGCACCATGCCATGCACGAGCGTCTGGTTGCGGCGCATATCGACGATGGCGTCCACATGCTCGATCAACATCGGGCACTCCTGCACGCAGGCGCGGCAGGTCGTGCAGGACCAGAGCGTCTGCGGCTCGATCAGGCCCGAGACGATCGGACCATCGGGCCGACCGCCATGGCTGCCCACCGCGATGCCTGGCGTCGGGCTGCCCGCGTAGGCCGCGTCCGTGCCGCCCGCCATGCCGGTCACGAGATCCTGAATCAGCTTCTTCGGATTGAGCGGCTGGCCTGCCGCAAACGCCGGGCAAGCGGCCTCGCACTTGCCGCACTGCACGCAGGCGTCGAAGCTCAGCAACTGATTCCAGCGGAATTCGACGGGTTTGGCGACGCCATATTCCTTTTGCTCGATATCGGGCAGCTTGAGCGCCGTGGGCGGCGTGGCCTCGCCCTGGCCGGTCCAGGCCGCGCGGTCCGCCGCGAAACGCTCCTGGCGCGGGTGAAACGCCAGATGCAGCAGGCCCGCGACCGCGTGCTTCATCGGGCCGCCCCGCGCCGCGCCGAACGTCATGGTGTAGGCGCCAACCACGATCAGCACCGCGCAGATCAGCGCGAACGCACCGGACATCGCAGCGGCAGGAACCGCCGTGTACAGCGCGATCCCGAGCGCGAACGCGCCCAGCATCCACGGCAGCGTATTCCACGGCCCGCGCGAGAGCCGCGCGGGTACCTGCTTAGCGTGCCGGCGACGCCACACGAACACGGCGCCCGCCAGCATCGCCAGCGCGGCCAGCAGGATCAACTTGTCGAGCCACGGCGAGTAGATCGCCAGACCATAGTTGACGAACACCAGCACGAGCGCGCCAATCGCGCCGCCCGCCGTGGCCACATGCGTCTTCGCGATGTACGGATCGCGCGCCACCACATGATGCAGATCGACGAAATAACGCTTAGGGATACTGAACAGGTTGCCGATGCCGAATTTACCGGGATTTCCGTATGGACCCGGCGCCGCCGCGCGTCCGAGCCGCCAGTAGGCGGCGCGCTTCGCGACCGCGAACACGAGCCCCGCCATCGAAAGCCACAGCAATGCGGTGATGAGGTAGGCAGGCTTCATGGCTCAGAAGTCCTTGACGAGACGCAGCGCGTCGTAGATCGCGCCGTGGATGTTGTGCAGGGAAATGCAGTCGCCCACGCGGAACAGCAGGAAGCGCCCATTGCCCAGTTCCTCCGAAAGACAGGGCTGCGGCTCGGCGGCGAAGAGCTTGTGCACGTCCACCTGGCCACGATTGAGCGACTCGGGCTTGAGCTTCCAGTAGAGCGCGTCGTTGGGCGTGCTGCCGTTCTCGATCACCACCTGATCGACCGCGCGCTCCTCCTGCTCCTCCGTGTACTCGTTGCGCAGCACGGCAATCTTCTTGCCGTTTTCCTCGTACACGCGGTCGAGCCAGTAGTTCGGCGTATGAATCACGCCTTGCGCGTAGAGCCGCCGATAGAAGATCGGGAACGTCGTGCCGCCCACGTCATCGGCCACTTTCACATCGGGCGTGACGATCTCCACGTTCGAACCACGGCTGGAGATGAAATCGGCCACGCCCGCGCCGGCATGTGTGCTCACGCCGTCGTAGACCAGTACGTTCTGCTTCGGCTCCACGCGGCCCGAAAGAATGTCCCACGAACTCACGGCCAGCCCGTCAGCCGCACCCCACGCCGGCACCTGCTGCGTGAAACTCGATCCACCGGTTGCGAGCACAACGATATCGGGCTGTTCCGCGAAAATGACTGCTTCATCGGCTTCGACGCCTATGCGGCGATCCACGCCCAGGCGCTTCGTCTCCATGTCGAACCAGCGCACGATACCGGCCATCTGCTCGCGCTGCGGCGCCTTTGCGGCCAGCAGAATCTGCCCGCCCACGGCATCGCCCTTCTCGAACAGCACCACGTCATGGCCACGCAGGCGCGCGACACGCGCCGCCTCCAGGCCCGCCGGGCCTGCGCCCACCACCACGACCTTGCGCTTCGGCCCACGCGTGCGCGCGATCACATGCGGCATGGTGGCCTCGCGCGAAGTCGCGGCGTTCTGCACGCAAAGTACGTCGTGGCCGTTGTACTGGCGATCGATACAGTAATTCGCGCCCACGCACTGCTTGATTTCATCCTCGCGGCCATCGCGGATCTTGATGACCATGTGCGGATCGGCGATCTGCGCGCGCGTCATGCCGACCAGATCGACCATGCCGCCAGCCAGCAGACGCTCGGCCTGGCCCGCATCGCGAATGCTCTGCGCGTGCATCACCGGCAGCTTCACCACCGACTTGATGCCCGCCGCGAGATGCACGAAAGGCTCGGGCGGCAACGCCATCGGCGGCATGCAGTTGGCGAGCGTATTGTGCGTATCCGCACCCGAACCAATCACGCCGAGATAATCGATCAGACCGGTTTCGGCCATTGCCTGGGCGATCTCCTTCAACTGCTCGTGGTCCAGACCGTCCTCATGGAATTCGTCGCCGCACATGCGCAGACCCACGCAGAAGTCCTTGCCCACCGCCTCGCGTACGGCCTGCAACACCTCGACACCGAAGCGCAGACGGTTTTCAAGCGAGCCGCCCCACTCGTCGGTGCGAAAGTTGGTGCGCCGGCTCCAGAACTGATCGATCAGATGCTGGTGCGCCGCTGAAATTTCGATGCCGTCCATGCCCGCGTCCTGCACGCGCTTCGCGGCGGTCGCGAAGTCGCCGATGATGCGGCGGATTTCCTCGACTTCGATGATCTTGGCGTTGCCGCGATGCACCGGCTCGCGAATGCCCGATGGCGACATCAGATGCGGCCAGTGCTCGCCATGGAACGCCGAGCGGCGGCCCATGTGCGTGGCCTGGATCATGATCTTCGCACCATGACGATGCATCGCTTCGGCCAGGCGTGCGAGCGGATCGATAATGCGGTCGGTCGAGAGATTCACCGACTTCCACCAGCCTTGCGGGCTGTCCACCGACACGGGGCTGGAGCCGCCGCAAACGGCGAGACCCACGCCGCCCTTGGCTTTCTCCTCGTAATACCGAATATAGCGGTCGCCCGGCAGGCCGCCCGGCTCCGCGTAGACCTCGGCATGGGCGGTGCTGACGATGCGGTTGCGCAGCGTGAGCTGGTTGAGCGTCAGGGGCTTGAACAGATTGGGATAACGCATCGCGGACGACCTCAGGCGTTCAGGGTGTATTGCGGTCTGACTATTTTGTTCGGCATACTGATTGAATTGCCGTACTCTTTATTCTCAGGTTCTGCGCATAGGCCTCAGTTCGTGAGCGGCGATACCTCGAACACGCAATGCGCGTGTCCGCCGCAAGCACAACGCACTTCGCGCGACTGGGCGCGGGGCGCGCGCTTGCCGTCGGGCGTCGTATCACTGCTTGTATCGTTCACCCAGTCCATCGCGCCTGCAAACCAGCCCGCGAACATATAGCAAAGCTTTTCGTCCTGGCCATGCTTGTCCGGCTGCGCGAGCACGAACGACGAGTTGCGCAGTTCGATGCGTGCGCGCGCGCTCGCCGGATCGGCTTCCACGATCGTGAAGATCCCCCAGCCACGCTGCGAAAGACGCTTGAGATAATGCTCGAACACGGCCATGCCCTCGATACCGTGCTTTTCAGCTTCCTTCGCGCACCAGTGATACGCGGACTTATAGCCGGCCTTGTAGAGAATCCCGGCGTAGGCATCGCGGCCCAGCGCCTCCTCCACGGCGGTATGGTTGTTCGTGAAGAAGTGGCGCGGCACGTAGAGCATCGGCAGCGCGTCGGTGGTCCAGACGCCGGTTTCCGGGTTCACGTCGATGGGCAATTGCGGTTGCATCGTGATTTTCCTGATCGTGGGATTCGTAATGTGTCGACGTGAAGCGCTTCAGCCGTTCCAGACTTCGCCGAACACGCGCAGCCAGTTCTCGCCCATCACCTTCTTGATGCGCGTTTCGCTCCAGCCCGCGCGTTCCATCGCGGCGGTGAGATTCGGAAACTCGCCGATGGTGCGGATGCCTTCCGGGTTGACCACCTTGCCGAAGTTCGTGAGACGGCGATAGCGGCCCTTGTCGTGTGTGATCCAGTCGAAGAATTCGGTCGTATAACCCTGCGTGAAGTCCGTGCCGATCCCCACGCGGTCCTCGCCGATCAGATCGACCACGTATTCGATCGCTTCCAGATAGTCCTCGACAGTGGCGTCCGGGCCGCGCTTGAGGAACGGCGCGAACATCGTCACGCCCACGAAGCCGTTGGCATCCGCGATTTCCTTCAGTTGCTCGTCGCTTTTGTTACGCGGATGTTCCTTGAGACCCGACGGGCAGCAATGCGAATACGTCACCGGCTTTTTCGACGCGGCGATCGCATCGGACGACGTCTTGCCGCCCACATGCGAGAGATCGACCATGATGCCCACGCGGTTCATTTCCTGAATGACTTCGCGCCCGTAACCGGACAGGCCGCCGTCCGCCTCATAACAACCCGTGCCCACCAGGTTCTGCGTGTTGTAGCAAAGCTGCACCACGTTCACGCCGAGTTCCTTGAACACCTCGATATAGCCAAGGTTGTCCTCGAACGCATACGAATTCTGGAAGCCGAAGATGATGCCGGTCTTGTTCTCCTTCTTCGCACGCACGATGTCGTCGGTCGTGCGCACGAGCGTGAGGATCTCGCTGTATTCGCGGATCTGCTGCTTCATCTCGGCGATGTTGTCCACCGTCTTCTGGAAATCTTCCCAGACCGAGACCGTGCAATTGACGGCGGTGACGCCGCCCTTACGCATGTCCTCGAACACGGAGCGCTCGAACTTCGAAATGTTCAGGCCATCGATGATGATGCTGTTGTCGTGCAGGGTGCTCATCGTGCTTGTGCTCCGTGGGGATCTCAGTAGATGGGAAAGCGTTCGCACAGCGCGAAGATTTCGCGGCGCACGCGTTGCTCGGTGCCGGCGTCGCCCTCGGGATGCGCGCGCAGCGCGTCGAACACCTCCAGGATCAGCGCGCCGATCTGGCGGAATTCCGCCACGCCGAAGCCGCGCGTCGTGCCTGCGGGCGTGCCCAGGCGAATGCCGGACGTGACCGTGGGTTTTTCCGTGTCGAAGGGGATGCCGTTCTTGTTGCAGGTAATACCGGCGCGCTCAAGCGCCTGTTCGACCTGCGTGCCCTTGAGACCCTTCGGGCGCAGATCGACCAATAGCAGATGGTTGTCGGTGCCGCCCGTGACCAGATCGACGCCGCCGTCCTTGAGAACTTCGCCCAACGCGCGCGCATTGGCCAGCACGTTGTCGATATAGGTTGTGAAACCGGCGTCGAGCGCTTCGCCGAAAGCCACCGCCTTGCCCGCGATCACGTGCATGAGCGGGCCGCCCTGCAGGCCGGGAAACACGGCCGAGTTGATCTTCTTCGCGATGTCTTCGTCGTTGGTCAGCACCACGCCACCGCGTGGGCCGCGCAACGTCTTGTGCGTGGTCGAAGTCACCACATGGGCGTGCTCGACCGGATTTGCGTGGCGCCCCGCCGCGATGATGCCCGCAATATGCGCCATGTCCACCATCAGCTTTGCGCCCACGCTATCGGCGATGGCGCGAAAGCGCGCGAAGTCCAGTTCGCGCGGATACGCGGAAAAGCCAGCGATCAGAAGACTCGGCTTGTGCTGTTGCGCGAGTTCCGCGACCTGGTCGTAATCGATGCGCATGGTGTCGCGATTCACACCGTACTGCACCGCGTTGAACCATTTGCCAGACAGCGCCGGCTTCGCGCCGTGCGTGAGGTGACCGCCAGCGTCCAGCGACATGCCCAGCACCGTATCGCCCGGCCTGGCGAGCGCCAGCATGACCGCGCCGTTGGCCTGTGCGCCGGAATGGGGCTGCACATTGGCAAAACCTGCACCAAAAAGCTGCTTGAGGCGGTCGATGGCCAGCGTTTCGATTTCGTCGGCGAATTCGCAGCCGCCGTAATAGCGCTTGCCGGGATAACCTTCCGCATACTTATTGGTCAACACCGAACCCTGCGCTTCCAGCACGGCGCGCGAGACGATGTTTTCCGAGGCGATCATTTCCACCTGCGACTGCTGACGCTCCAGTTCTTTCAGGAGGCTATTGCGCACCGCAGCATCACGCTGGGCGAGCGGTTGCGAAAAGAAGGCTTGCGAGTTCGACATAGGGCATCCATGACGAGAGATAGGGGTGAGGAGCCTGCCCGCGCGGCCTTGGCGCTGAAGCGGCGACCGACGGCTCTATTCTTGTCGCTCGGCTTTTTGATCGATATCCGAATTCAGACGCGTTCTTTTCCTTTTCCGCCATCGGCGTCCGTTTTTTACAAGTCGTGTTGAATCCGCCGCAATCGTCCGCCCCATCCGCACGACCGTAAATTCTTTCTGATGCGAATAAATTTCTCGTACACTCAAAACGGCCATTCCCCGATACGCCGAGTCGCCGTTCAAGCGAGTGATACGAACGCCTGATGCGCCGCGAATAGCACGACTGTTTCTTCAGGGGAAAAGAGCCCAGGCAGATTCGAAGCTCGTTGTAAGGAGCCAGGCTCATCAGGGTTTTGCCGCATGGCAGACCGATGGGGCGCGACTCCAGAATGCCGTAGCCTGGCCGCGCCCCGAGCGTTGCCATCGAATAAAAGGAATGGTTCCCCATGTCACCCGAGCGCACCGCGTCGCTAGCGCATTTCGCGTTCATGCCGCTGCCGAACTTCACGATGATCGCCTTCACCAACGCGATCGAAGTGCTTCGCATGGCTAATTACCTGAGCGGTCAGCCGCTCTACCGCTGGTCCGTCATCAGCCCCGAAGGCGGCACCGTCACTTCCAGCAGCGGCATCGGCTTCGACACGGGCCCGGCGGAATGCGCCGGGCAGCCCGATATCGTGTTCGTGTGCGGCGGCATCGACGTGCAACACGTCACGTCCGCCGCGCATCTGAATGCGCTGCGCCGGTTTGCGCGCATGGGTGTGGCGCTCGGCAGTCTTTGCACCGGCACCTATGCGCTGGCGAAGTCGGGGCTATTGGCGGGCTACGCGTGCGCGATCCATTGGGAGAATATGTCGGCGCTCAAGGAGGAGTTTCCTTCCACGCGCTTTCTCAAAGAGCTGTTCGTGATCGACCGCGATCGCGTGACCTGCACGGGCGGCGTGGCGCCGCTCGATATGATGCTGCACCTCATCACGCCGCGCGTGGGCACGGCGCGCGTCACGCAGATCGCAGAACAATTCGTGGTCGAGCATATCCGCGATACCAGCGCGCAGCAGCGCATGCCGCTGGTGGCGCGGCTCGGTTCGGCCAACAAGTCGCTCTTCGAAGTTATCTCGCTGATGGAGAGCAATATCGAAGAGCCGCTCTCGCGCGAAGAGCTGGCGCGTCTGGCAAACATGTCGCAACGGCAGTTGCAAAGGCTTTTTCACGAACACCTCGGCATGACGCCAACGCACTATTACCTCACGTTGCGCCTGCGCCGCGCGCGCGAACTGCTGCTGCAAACCGATATGTCGATCATGCAGATCACCATGGCGTGCGGCTTCCAGTCGGCGTGCCATTTCAGCAAGAGTTATCGCGACGCGTTTGGCATCGCGCCCACCGGCGAACGCCGCAAGCGCGTCGCGCCGATGGCGGGCGTGGACGCACCGCTACGGCATTTGCCTGCGCTACCCGCGCACGCGTAAAAAACGCGCAGCAACACCGAAAGGCAGCCCGAACCAAGGGCTGCCTTTTTCATGCACGCGAATAAAACCTTACGCCGCCAGCATCCGATGCGGGTCGATGACGAATTTACGCGGCGCGCCGCCATCGAATTTCTTGTACCCCTCCGGGGCTTCTTCCAGCGAAATCACCGTCACGTTGACGATCTTCGCGATCGGCAGACGGTCGAACAGAATCGCCTGCATGAGGTTGCGGTTGTACTTGAGCACGGGCGTCTGACCGGTATGGAACGTGTGCGATTTCGCCCAGCCCAGGCCAAAGCGGATGCTCAGGCTGCCGTGCTTCGCCGCCACGTCGGTTGCGCCCGGATCATCGGTCACATAAAGACCCGGAATACCGATCATCCCCGCAGGGCGCGTAATCTCCATCAGCGAATTGAGCACGGTAGCGGGCGCCTCCTCCTCGTGCCCCGAGGCACCATGTCCATGGGCCTCGAAACCCACGCAATCGACGGCGCAATCGATCTCCGGCTTGCCGAGAATCTGCTCGATCTGTTCGCCCAACGTTGCGTCCTTCGAAAGATCGACCACTTCGAAGCCCATCGCCTTCGCATGTGCGAGACGTTCGGCATTCATGTCGCCGACGATCGTGCAGGCCGCGCCGAGCAAGCGCGCCGAAGCCGCCGCCGCCATTCCGACCGGCCCCGCGCCCGCGATATAGACCGTCGAGCCAGGTTTCACTCCCGCCGTGAGCGCGCCGTGATAACCCGTCGGCAGAATATCCGATAGGCACGTGAGATCGCGAATCTTCGACATCGCCTGATCGCGATCCGGGAATTTGAGCAGATTGAAATCGGCGTAAGGCACGAGCACATATTCCGCCTGTCCGCCGATCCAGCCGCCCATATCCACGTAGCCATACGCGCCGCCCGCGCGCGAGGGATTCACGTTAAGGCACACGCCCGTGTGCTGTTCGCGGCACATCGCGCAACGTCCACACGCGACGTTGAACGGCACCGACACCAGATCGCCGATCTTGAGCGTTTCCACGTCGCGACCCACTTCCACCACTTCGCCGGTAATCTCGTGGCCGAGCACGAGACCAACGGGCGCTGTCGTGCGGCCACGGACCATGTGCTGGTCCGAGCCGCAGATATTCGTACTGACCACCTTGAGAATCACACCATGGCCGATCGAGCGTCCCGAAGGATCGACCATTTTCGGGTAGTCGATATTCTGCACTTCGACCTTGCCCGCTCCTAGATACACCACGCCTCGATTATTGCTCATCGTTGCTGTCTCCTTTGTGATGGGCTTTTTGCTTTCTATTTCTCCCTGTCAATCCTGACAATTCAGGACTACTTCACGCTGCTCCATGCGAGAAAGTCGGCGCGCGTCCAGTCGAGCGCCACGCCCACGCGCCGCGTGCCGGGACGAATCTTCGGCTTGTGCACGGCGAGCGTGAGCGTCTGCAACGCAGGCCACTCGCGAAACGAGAACGCCGCGAGATCGGCGACCAGCGTTTCGAGCAGCCTCGTATGCGGCCGATGCGCGAGCCAGTCGGCCACGCGCGTGCACCAGCCGTCGTAGTCGATCCACTCGGCCGTCTCGTTCGGCTCGCAGCGGTAGCCCAATTGCGCATCGATCACGACGGGCTGCGGCGCCTCATGCTCATACGCATGAATGCCCACGCGCACCGGCACGCTCAACCCATCGACGAACACGCTCCAGCCACGGCCCATCGACGACGCACGCGATGCAAGAGGAGCCAGCGCCTGCACGATGCCCTCATCGACGATATTCATGACATAAGCGGCGCAGCAGCGTCGAGCAGAATGCGGCAGAAGTAATCCGCGAAGCTGCGACGCACGACCACTTCATAGCGATCGACGCCCGAGGGAATCAGCACGATCGACGCCTTGAAAAAGAAGCTTTGCGCGCATTGCCCGTCCTTGAACAGACGCGGATGAAGATCGAGCGGGCAGCCGCGCGCGAGCACTTCGCGCACGCGCGTGCCGGTCAATTCGACCACGGTATAGCCGCTGCCGACATCGACAGCCGTGGCCCACGCACCGGTATTGCCGCTCAATACGCCCGTGAGCTTCGCTTCGAGCACGCCGGCTTCGACAGGGCCGGCCGAGCGCACGAGCCATTCATCCGGGCCGAGCCAGAGCGCGTCGTAATCGGTGCCCTGCGAGCGTGTGTTCGGCTGCGCCGGCAGGCGGCAGCCCACGGCCTGCGCGAACGCGCTGGTGAACGCGGTGTCGCCCGGTTCGCCACGCACGTTGACCAGATCGCGAAACGGCAGTTCGCGCATCGCAAACGCCTTCGATGCACGCGTAGCGTGCGCGTCCATCACATCCGCCGCGCCGACGAACGGCGACTCCAGCCGCACAGCCGCCACGCGTTCCGCGAGGGGCATCGGTTCTCTCGTTTCATTCCACATGCTGACGCACCCCTTCCGTGTCATAGAAAATCGGGCTGGCGATCGTGGCGCTCACGCGCCGCCCATCGGCCATCGGCACCACGACTTTTTCGCCCATTTTGCCGAGGCCACCCTTCACCACCGCGAGCGCGATTGAGCGCTTGAGAATCGGGCTGTAATAGCTCGACGTGACGTGGCCGATCATCGGTGTCGTGCCGTCTGTTGCCTCGCGCGCTTCGGGGGCGACGATCTGGCCGCCTTCGGGCAGCACGTATTGCGTGTCCTCGGTGAGCAGGCCGACGAACTGCTTGCGTCCTTCCTTCGCCGTATCCGAGCGCGACAGCGAACGCTTGCCCAGAAAATCCTTCGTCTGCGAAACCAGCCCGCCCATGCCCAGATCGAACGGCGTGACCGATCCGTCGGTATCCTGACCAACGATGATGTAACCCTTTTCCGCCCGTAAAACGTGCATCGTTTCCGTGCCGTAAGGCGTGATGTCGAATTCCGCGCCTGCGGCCATCAATGCTTCCCACACAGCGCGGCCCGCATTGGCCGGCACGTTCACTTCATAGGCCAGTTCGCCCGAAAAGCTGATGCGCATCACACGCGCCTTCGCACCCGCCACCGTGCCGTTGCGATACGACATGAACGGGAACGCGGCGTTGGCGAAATCGATATCGGCGCACACCTTCTGCAGCACCTTGCGGCTCTTCGGGCCGACGACCGCAAACGTCGCCCAATGGTCCGTCACGGACGCCAGACGCACCTTCATATCGGGCCATTCGGTCTGCAACCAGCGTTCGAGCCATGTGAGCACGCGCGCCGCGCCGCCCGTCGTCGTGGTCATCATGTAGTGCTCGGGTCCGAGGCGCACGGTCACGCCGTCGTCGAACACCATGCCGTTTTCGTCGAGCATCAGGCCGTAGCGGCACTTGCCGACTTCCAGTTTGCTCCACGGATTCGTATAGACCCAGTTGAGCAGCTTCGCGGCATCGGGACCCTGAATATCGATCTTGCCCAGCGTCGAGGCGTCGAGTATGCCCACACTGTTTCGGACAGCCAGGCATTCTCGCACGACCGCCGCGTGCAGGGTTTCGCCCTTCTTCGGGAAGTACCACGGACGCTTCCAGTTGCCGACGTCCTCGAACAGCGCGCCATGCTCCACGTGCCATTCGTGCACGCAGGTCTTGCGGATCGGGTCGAGCATGTCGCCCAGCTCGCGCCCCGCAAAGGTGCCGAACGTGACCGGCGTGTAGTTTGGCCGGAACGTCGTGGTGCCCGTTTCCGGAATCGACTTGCCGAGTGCATTGGCGAGAATCGCCATGCCGTTGATATTGCCGAGCTTGCCCTGATCGGTGCCGAAGCCCATCGCCGTATAGCGCTTGACGTGCTCGATCGACTCGAAACCTTCACGCGCGGCCACCAGGATATCGGCGGCGGCAACGTCATTCTGGAAGTCGACGAACTGCTTCGGCCCGCGTGCCGCCGCAGCGTGACTACCTACGAGCCAGAGCGGTTGCAGCGGCGCTTCGGCATGATCGGCCACTTTTGGCACAGCACCGCGCGTGACCTTGAAGCCCAGCGATTGCGCGGCGTCCACGCCCGCGTCGATGCCCTGCGTAAGACCGCGCGCGAGACTGAATTCGCCTACTGCCGCGCCCGCGCTCACTTCTGGCTGCACGCGCTTGCCCGGAATGAAGCACGACTTCGCATCGCTCCACGCGGCCTTGCCGCCCGACTGTGCAAACAGATGCAGCACCGGATTGAAGCCGCCCGACATCGCGACCAGATCGCAGGGCAGATCGGCCTGCTTCGCGCCCGTCTGGCCTTTGTTCCAGGCCACGACCTCGACCGAATTCACACGCAGCTTGCCGCGTGCGCTCATGATCGCCGCGTTATTCATGATCTTCACGCCCTGGCGGCGCGCGGCGGCCTGCCACTCGCTCGTGCTCTGGCCACGCGGGTCGACAATCGTGACCGACGCGCCACAAGCCTTGAGATCGAGCGCGCAGCGATAACCCGCGTCGTTGTTCGTGAATACAACCGCGTTGCGGCCCGGCAACACGCCATAGCGATGGATATAAGTCGACACGGCCGAGGCCAGCATGATCCCCGGCAGATCGTTATTGCCGAACACGATGGGCCGCTCGTGCGCACCCGTCGCGAGAATCACGCGCTTCGCGCGGATCTTCCACAGCAATTCGCGCGAACCCTGGCGTGTGGAAACCGGCAGATGATCGGTCAGACGCTGCGTGACGGTGACGAGATTGTGATCCTGATAGCCGAAGGCCATGCTGCGCGACAGAATCTGCACATCGGGCAACGCGGCGAGTTCCGCTTCGACCTTTTCGACCCAGTGAATCGCGGGGCGCCCGTCGATTTCGGTCTTGCCCGCGAGCAGGCTGCCGCCCAGTTCACGCTGATCGTCGACCAGAATCACGCGCGCGCCGCTGCGCCCTGCCGTCAATGCAGCGAGCAGGCCAACCGGCCCGCCGCCCACCACGAGCACGTCGCAATGTGCGAAGGTCTTGTCGTAGCGATCCGCGTCGAGCGCTTCGGGCACCTTGCCCAGGCCCGCCGCCTCGCGAATCTTTTCTTCATACTTCGGCCAGAATTTACGCGGCCACATGAAGGTCTTGTAATAGAAGCCCGCAGGCATGAAACGCGAGAACTTCTGGTTCACGGCCATGCGGTCGCTTTCGAGGCTCGGCTCGGCGTTCACGCTGGTCGCAACGAGGCCTTGATACAGCTCGATTTCCGTGGCGCGCGCGTTCGGCACTGTATAGGCGCCTCGCTCCAGTTGCACGACGGCATTCGGCTCCGCCACGTCCGCTGTGACGATGCCGCGTGGACGGTGATACTTGAAGCTGCGCGCGACGAAATGCACATCGTTGGCGAGCAGCGCCGATGCCAGCGTATCGCCCTGGTAGCCTTGATACGTGCGTCCGTTGAACGTGAAGGTCAAGGGAATCGCGCGGTTGATGCGGCCGCCGCCGCCCAGACGGTTTTTCTGGCTCATGCCTTGCTCCCTTGCGTGTCCTGTGCGGTCGTGCTTTCGCCGCCCGTGCGAAATTTCTCGTAGCCGTGAATCTCATAGCTGACGGTGTCGCGCGTCACCATGAACCAGCGGCGACAGCCCTGCGCATGCAGCCATTGCTCCTTGTGAACGCCGCGCGGGTTATGGCGCATGAACAGATAATCGCCCCACTCCTTGTCAGTGAGCTTGTCGGTCTCCAGCGGCCGGGCGATTTCCGCCTCGCCGCCGCAGGAGAATTCCGCTTCGGCACGCGGGCCGCACCACGGACATTCGATCAGCAACATGTTGTGTTCTCCTTACCAGATCCGTGTGGAATTCAATGCGCGACGGCGGCGGCGCCGTGCTCGTCGATCAGATGACCGGTATAGAACCGGTCCAGCGAGAAGGGTGCGTTCAACGGGTGCGGCTCGTCGTTGGCGATGGTGTGCGCGAACGTCCAGCCCGAACCCGGCGTGGCCTTGAAACCGCCCGTGCCCCAGCCGCAGTTGAAATACAGGCCCTTCACGTCGGTCTTGCTGATGATCGGGCACGCGTCGGGCGACACATCGACAATGCCGCCCCACTGCCGGTTCATGCGCACGCGCGAGAACACCGGGAACATTTCGACAATCGCCTGCAAAGTGCCTTCGATAATGTTGAAACTGCCGCGCTGGCCGAAACCCGTGTATTGATCGACGCCCGCACCGATCACGAGATCGCCCTTGTCGGACTGGCTGATATAGGCGTGCACGGCATTCGACATGATGACGGTGTTGACCACGGGCTTGATCGGCTCGGACACCAGCGCCTGCAGCGGATGGCTTTCGAGCGGCAGGCGCACACCGGCCATATCGGCGAGCGTCGAGGTGTTGCCTGCGGCCACCACCGCGACTTTCTTCGCCTTGATGAATCCCTTAACGGTATCCACGCCCGTCACGCGCGCCCCATCTCGGCGAATGCCCGTCACCTGGCAGTTCTGAATGATGTCCACACCCAGGCGGTCCGCGCCGCGCGCGAAGCCCCAGGCCACCGCATCGTGACGCGCCACGCCCGCGCGGCGCTGGATCGACGCGCCCAGCACCGGATAGCGGCTGTTGAGATTGATGGTCGGCTCGATTTCCTTGATCTGCGCGGGCGTGAGGAATTCGGCATCCACGCCATTCAGACGGTTCGCATTCACGCGGCGCTCGGTATCGCGCACGTCCTGGAGCGTGTGCGCGAGATTCAGCACGCCGCGCTGGCTGAACATCACGTTGTAGTTCAAGTCCTGGGAAAGCCCTTCCCAGAGCTTCATCGCCTTCTCATAGAGCGCAGCCGATTCGTCCCAGAGATAGTTCGAACGCACGATGGTGGTGTTGCGCGCCGTATTGCCGCCGCCGATCCAGCCTTTTTCCAGAATGGCGATGTTCTTCACGCCATGTTCTTTCGCGAGGTAATACGCGGTGGCCAAACCATGCCCGCCGCCGCCGACGATCACGACGTCATATTCCTTTTTAGGCTCCGGACTCTTCCATTGCCGCTCCCAGTTCTCGTGATACGACAACCCGTTGCGGAACAGACTGAATATCGAATAGCGGCTCATTTCACGGTTCCTTCGTTGTGCGTTTCCCGCGTGTTCCATTAGCATTCGATGACGTTCACGGCCAGACCACCCCGCGACGTCTCCTTGTATTTGGTTTTCATATCGGCACCCGTTTCGCGCATGGTCTTGATCACGTTGTCGAGCGTGACGTAATGCTCGCCATTGCCTTTGAGCGCCATGCGCGATGCGTTGAGCGCCTTGATTGCGCCCATCGCATTGCGCTCGATGCAGGGAATCTGCACGAGGCCGCCCACCGGATCGCAGGTCATGCCCAGGTTGTGTTCCATGCCGATTTCAGCGGCGTTTTCCACCTGCAAGGGTGTGCCGCCCATGACAGCCGCGAGCGCCGCCGCGGCCATCGAGCAGGCCACGCCCACCTCGCCCTGGCAACCCACTTCGGCCCCTGAAATCGAGGCCGTTTCCTTGTAGATGATGCCGATGGCCGCCGCCGTGAGCAGGAAGTCGACAATACCCTTGTCGTTCGCACCCGGCGTAAACTTGACGTAGTAATGGAGCACGGCGGGAATCACGCCGGCTGCGCCGTTGGTGGGCGCCGTGACCACGCGCCCGCCAGCGGCGTTCTCCTCATTGACGGCCATCGCGTAGAGATTGACCCAGTCGAGCATCGACAGTGGATCGCGCAACGACTCTTCCGAGCGGGCGCGCAGATTCGTGCAGAGATCGGCGGCACGGCGGCGCACCTGCATCGGACCGGGCAGTTCGCCACGCATGCGGCAGCCGCGTTCCACGCAAGCGGCCATGGTTTGCCAGATCGCCATCAGACCTTCGCGCACGGCTTGAGGCGAGCGCGAAGCGCATTCATTGGCGAACACCACCTCGGCAATCGAGAGACCACTTTCGCGGCATACGCGCAGCAGATCATCGCCGGTGCGAAACGGCCAGGGTACCTCTTGCGCGCCGCGCACGCCATTCACGCGATCGCCTTCGCGATTCACGACAAAGCCGCCGCCGACCGAGTAATACTCCTTCTCCACCAGCAACTGACCTTGCTCGTCGAAAGCCTGAAAGCGCATGCCGTTGGAATGCAGCGTGTTCGTGCCGCCCAGGGTCTTGCGATAGAAGCCGATGCACTCGCGCTCGTCGAAGCGTATCGGATGCTTGCCGAGCAGCACGAGTTCGCGGTCGCGGCGAATGGCGGCGAGGCGCGGCTCGATGCTGTCCGGATCGACGATATGCGGCAGATTGCCTTCGAGGCCGAGCAGCACGGCCTTGTCGGTGCCGTGGCCCTTGCCGGTTGCGCCGAGCGAACCGTACAACTCCGCCTTCACGCGGCGCACGAAGCCGAGCAGATTGGCGTCCTCGATATGCGATGCGAAGCGGCAAGCGGCGATCATCGGGCCGACCGTGTGCGAACTCGACGGACCGATGCCGATCTTGAACAGGTCGAAGACGCTGACGTTCATCTGTTTTTCCCTGTGCTGGGGGGCGGGCCGCTTGTGCGGCGATGGGAGCAGTAGAACAAATTAGCCGCCCTCGCCGATAGAATAAAAACGGCATCGCGTTATGATGGGGACGCCAGTTGGTGTTTTCGGTATTGCGTGATTGCGGGTTGGCGATGGTTTTTGACGGAAAAACTTAAGTGGTTTGTGGTGTGGTTTTTTGTCGTTGTGCTTTTGGGGTTGGCATTTCCTTGTTTTCGTGTCGGTCTGCCAGTGTTGCCCCTGTGCGGGGCGGCACCTACTTTCTTTGCCGCGGTGTACAGACTGGAGACATGGTTGACACATGTACGAGGACATGGTTGACACATGATGCTCAGGTTTTTACGGTCTTCAGGTCAAGTTCTGTG
>NZ_PQGA01000016.1 GCF_002917095.1 Paraburkholderia eburnea | reverse complement strand
CCACGAAAGACGTCATTCGTGCAGCACGCAACAGTTTGTTTTGTTTCATGTTTCCTCCAGTTCGGTGCCGGCCGGAGCCAGCGTAGCGCGATCTTGTAGCGCGGCTGAAACGGCTGCTCGCGAGCGCGTCGTAGTCCGCGTCTATCGAATCGACGAGGAAAATATCGCTCGCCTCATCGCGATGGCCGAAGAACGGGTTTCCAATGGCGGGGGGATGGCTTGAGGTGCGGTCACTAGCGGAACGCTTCTTTGCCGGAGTAATGCATCCACTACTCCGGACTTCCAAACCTGCGATTAGAAGGCGTGGTACATGCCAACGTTGACTTGAATCTGGTTGCCGCCCGATGCGGTGTTACCGAAGTCAGCAGCCGAAGCCTGAGCGCCCAAAGCATGGACGTAGGCACCCATGGCGTAGAGCGAGGTGCTCTTCGACAGCGCGTACGTAGCACCCAGCGACACCTGGTTGATCGAAGCCATCGTATGGCCCTGAGCGGCTTGCTCGGGCGTGGCCGCCGAACCATAGACGTACGTGTATTCAGCATCCAGCGCAAGCGCCGGAGTTACCTGATACTGCAGAAGGCCGGCCAGCACGTTGAAGTGGATCGACGGTTGGCCATCGAAACCCTGGTACTGGGCGTTCGAGTACCGCAGGCCAGCCGTGTACTGACCAAACTGGTATTGGCCAGCGATTTGAGCGATGCCCGCGCTCTTGAACGCATTACCACCGTTGTAACCCGAGCTCGGATAGCCCAGGGCACCGCCGAACGACGGTTGTGCCGTTGCGTTTTCCCAACCGTTCGCACCTTGGTTGACAGCACGGAAGTAACCGCCAGCGGCCGTCAGACCACCTTGAGCGTAGTCCGCGGCGACCGACCACGATTGACCCGAACCCGTAGCACCGGCAACACCGCCGAAGGAGTACGCGCCTTCAACCTGGAAGCCGTTGAAGATCGGCGAAATGTATTTGACGGCGTTGTTCTGGTTCGTCGTGTTGTCGTTGTTGTCAACGTCGCCCGGGGTCGAGAATGCCGACGCCGAAATGCCGTCGCCCGTCAGGCCTTGAACCATTTCCGTGACAGCGTCAAGCTGGCGACCCAAACGCACCGTACCATACTGGTCCGAGGCGAGGCCTACGTAGGCTTGACGGTTGAAAAGCGAACGCGAGGATCCAATGGGACCCTGGCCGCCGATGCCGCCGGTAGCAATGTTGAACCCGTTTTCGAGTTTGAAGACTGCCTTGAGGCCGCCGCCGAGATCTTCCTGACCCTTGAGACCCCACTTGTTCGAGCCTGCGGCACCGCCGGCAAGGCCAACTTCCTTGTGACCACCGACGTTCGAGGTATAGCTGATACCTGCGTCGAGCATGCCATACAGGGTGACCGACGACTGTGCCATTGCTGCCGAGGATGCCGCGAAAGCTGCAACAGCGATAACGCTGACTTTGATTTTGTGGTTTCTCATCTGTATTTCACTGCCAGGAATAATTTTTGGATTGGTTGGGGTTTTGTTTTATTCAACTGCAGATGACGGTGCACATCTGCGCGCCGTCTCAAGACGGCGCGGCCAGCGTCCTATTCGCGCCAGCAGCAGATGAGGATCCATCACTTCGTCATCCTTACAACTTCATACAGAAAAGCACCGGCCGTCTCGACCTATCCGGCACTATCCCGATTAAAACAACCGCGGTGTCCCGACTCAGGCGACAACCGCTTCCTCTGCGTACGGGGCGACTTCCGAGCGCGTCTTGCCCATAGGCAAGCGCACGGGAATCGATTCGAGCCGAAGTCCTCCGGCCGTATTCGTGAGTCCGGCGAAGAGATTCGCCGAATCCGCGAAGCCGAAAAACTCCAGCCGGTCGCCGCGCTTGACCGAACGTTCCTCCGATGGCGCTTCGACGAAGTGCTGCATCGTCACGCCCAACGCCCGCAATGCCCGAGAGCGAAGTCAGCGAGGGTGAAGCCAGATCATGCCCAGCCGCTGGCGCAGCCGGATCCTGCCTTCAACTTGGGGGGAACCATATCAGGAACGAAAATTGTCGTCAAAAATTGTTTGATATAAGTAAATCTCGTCTGATACCCTTGCGCCTTCCTGAAATTTCCCTTATATGAACCGACGCCAAACCAGCGCGTGAGCGAGATCCGCGCCGCCACTGTGGTGGACGATCGGGCAAAAATGAAACTGTAAACTTGGTGCCCGCGCGGTCCGCAGACAGTCCGAGAAGGAGACACGGCATCACCTGATGCCGTAGGCGCGGACAAATGCCAGCCCTTCGTACTCACGCAGCAGCCGTTGGCTACGCTACCGCCTCGATACCTACGACCAGTTGGGTATTCACGAAGAGGCTCTGTCGCATCTGGAAATACGACCCACAGGGACGATTCTCCCGCCCGAGGCGCGTCTGTACCCGGGGATGGGCTTCTCCCCTGAGCAGATAGCGGCGCACCGTGTTGCGCGATAAACCCGTTTGCCGCGCCATCCCCCGTACCGCCGTTCCCCTTCTTGCCAATACCTTGATTTCCGCTGCTCGCTCCTGAGCCAGCATCGGCGGCAAAAAGCCGCCATCCGCTCCCAGGCGGGTCAGGTTTACATCAACGCTAGCCCGCGGCGCGAACCCGTTTGTTTTTCAAGCTGTTGAAGAAGCTGTCGGCCAGCTTGCGCTGGAATTCGTGGCTCGCGTACTGGGCAAGAGTGGTGCTCCCCCACCTGAAGCGGGTGGTTCTTGCACTGCCGGTCGTCGCTACCCTGCTGTTCGCAGGTCGTTGCCGCTGGAGACAGGCAGCCACGCCGGCGGGGTTCCCTGCCGGATTTTCGCGAACATAAAGCATGAATGGCCGGCTTCCAGAGCCGAAGCCACGCAAAGGAACATGCATGACTGCTTCTTCCAGGGCATCCGCCGCCGGTGAATTCGACTATCTCGTGATTGGCGCAGGCTCGGCCGGTTGTGCAGTCGCCGGGCGCCTCGCCGAAACGCCCACCACCAGCGTGGCCGTCATCGAAAGCGGCGGCCCCGACGACCACTATCTGATCTGGACGCCGGTCGGTCTCGCCAAAACCGTCGTCAAGCCTGGCCCTTACAACTATGGATACAACAGCGAGCCCCAGGCGGCGCTCGGCGGACGTACCAATTACCAGCCCCGCCGTCGCGTGCTGGGCGGATCATCGTCGCTGAACGGCATGGTCTATATCCGCGGGCACCAGAGGGATTACGACGACTGGGCGGCGCTTGGCTGTCACGGCTGGAGCTTCGAGGATGTGCTGCCTTATTTCCTGCGCAGCGAGAATAACCCGCGCTTCGCGGGCACGGGAAATCCGTGGCACGGCACCGATGGCCCGCTCTACGTCAACGATCTTCGCTCTCCCAACCCCTTTGCGCAGTCTTTCCTCAAGGCCGCCACGCAAGCCGGCCACAAGCTCAACGACGACTTCAACGGCGCCGACCAGGAAGGGTTCGGCTACTACCAGGTCACGCAGCACAACGGCGAGCGATGGAACGCCGCGCGCGCGTATTTGCACCGGGGCAAGACCACCGATGGACGCTACAACGGCGGCCGCCCGAACCTGCATGTCATGACGGGTGCGCAGGCGTTGCGCATCGTGTTCGAAGGACGGCGCGCGGTAGGCGTGGTCGTCGCGCGCGACGGCGTCGAGCAGGTGCTGCGCGCGCGGCGCGAGGTGATCGTATCGGGCGGCGTGTTCAATTCGCCGCAACTGCTGCTCGCTTCAGGCATCGGGCCGGCCGGGCAGTTGCGCGCGCTTGGCATCGACGTGCGCCAGGATCTGCCGGGAGTCGGCGAGAATCTGCAGGATCATCTCGACATCGTTATCAATACGCAGCTCGACAGCACCGATCTGTTCGGCGCCACGCTGCGTGGCGGTCTGCGTCTGTTCAAGGAAATGCGGCGCTACCGGCGCGACCGCACAGGCATGTTGAGCTCGAACTTCGTGGAGGCGGGGGCTTTCGTGAAAAGCCGGCCCGAGCTAGAACGTCCCGATCTCAATCTCGTGTTCACCGTCGCGCTGATCGGCAACCGCAACATGGGCAGCCGCCGCAAGCTCGGCCATGGCTACTCCGGGCATATCTGCGTGCTGCGGCCCGAAAGCCGTGGCTCCGTGCGCCTGCACTCACCCGACATGCGCGACGCACCGCGGATCGACACGCAACTGATGACGGCGCCGCGCGACATGGAAACGCTCATCGCCGGCATCCATATCATGCGCGACGTGTTCAACCAGCCCGCGCTCAGGAGTCTCGGCGGCCGTGAAATGAAGAGCGAGAGTTTCGCGGACGAAGCGAGCCTGCGCGAGTTCGTGCGCGCTCACGCGGATTGCCTCTACCACCCTGTTGGCACCTGCAAGATGGGCGCCGCTAACGATCGCCTCGCAGTGGTCGACCCGACGCTTCGCGTGCATGGCTTCGACGGCCTGCGTGTGGTCGATTGCTCGATCATGCCGACGCTGATCGGAGGCAATACCAATGCGCCCGCAATGATGATCGGCGAGAAAGCGGCCGACATGATCCGCGCCGCCGCGCATTGACTCCCCAACTGCGACCGGCGAAAAGAATAGGGACTTTGACATGAATCACCCGAACCATCCGATAGATTTCGAAGCAGCCGGCGGCGCACTGCCTGCCACGGCCGCAACGATTGCCGCGCACGAAACCGCCCGGCTCGACTTGCCCGAGGACGATCCTCACGAAATACTCGACGCCCAGCGCGGCTTCGTCGCCACGATTCCCGACGCCGAGATTCGCGGCGAATACGATCAACTCGTCTGGAGCCTTGCCGACTACGCATTCCTCGACGAGGCGACGGCACCCGTCACCGCGAACCCCGCGTTATGGCGCCACGCCCGGCTCAATACGCTGCACGGCCTGTTCAAGGTAACCGAACGCATCTGGCAGGTCCGTGGATTCGATGTCTCGAACGTCACGTTCATCGAGGGAGAGAGCGGACTGATCGTCATCGATCCGCTCACGTGCAAGGAGACGGCCGCGGCGGCACTCGATCTCTATTTCACGCATCGGCCACGGCGGCCCGTCGTCGCCGTCATCTACAGCCACAGCCACGCGGATCACTTCGGCGGCGTGCGCGGCGTGGTCAGTGAGGCCGACGTCGCGGCGGGCAAGGCTGCGATCATCGCGCCGGCCGGCTTCATGGAAGAAGCGATCTCCGAAAACGTAATGGCTGGCACGGCCATGGCGCGCCGCGCGCAGTTCCAGTTCGGCCACACGCTCGCACGCAATGCCTGCTGCCAGATCGACGCGGGCATGGGCAAGAGCATCCCGCGCGGCACGATCACGTTGATTGCGCCCACGCAACTGATTCGCGAAGCCACCGAAACGCACGTGATCGACGGCGTGGAGATCGTGTTTCAGCTCACCCCCGAAAGCGAAGCGCCCGCCGAAATGCATTTCTGGTTTCCCGCCGAGCGCGCGCTCAATCTCGCCGAGAACGGCACGCGTTCGCTGCACAACCTGTGTCCGCTGCGCGGCGCGCAGGTGCGCAACGCGCAGTTATGGTCGCGTTATCTTGGCGACTCGCTGGAGCGTTACGGACGCGAGGCCGAGGTTGTGTTCGCGCAACACAACTGGCCGACCTGGGGCAACGCGCGCATCGTCAATTATCTTGAGGCGCAGCGCGATCTCTACAAATTCCTGCACGACCAGACCGTGCGGATGATGAATCGCGGCCTGACGGCTGTGGAAATCGCCGAGCAGATTCGCCTGCCCGACGCGCTGCGCGGCAGATGGCACACACGCGGTTACTACGGAACGCTTTCACACAACGTCAAGGCCATCTATCAGTACTATTTGAGCTGGTACGACGGGAACCCGGCCAATCTTCACGCACTGCCCCCCGAGATGGCGGCACCGCGCTACGTCGAATACATGGGAGGCCCGCAGGCCATGCTCGAACGCGCACACGCCGATTTCGAGCGCGGCGAATATCGCTGGGTCGCACAGGTCATGAATCATCTCGTGTTTGCGCAGCCGGATCTGCGCGAGGCACGCGAACTGGGTGCCGCGGCGCTCGAACAGATGGGCTATCAGGCCGAGTCGGCAACGTGGCGCAACGCGTTCCTGCTCGGTGCGCGCGAACTGCGGCATGGGCGCAACGCGTCGACCCAGTTCAGCAATCGCAGCCGGGACATGGTGTGCGCCATCACCGAAACGATGTTCTTCGACTATCTGGCAGTGCGCGTCGACGGACTCAAGGCACAGCATCTAAGGATGCGGATTTCGTGGCTTTTCACCGATCTTCAGCGGCGCTTCGTGCTCAATCTTCAGCATGGCGCGCTTACGTGGCTGGACTCAAGTGCGAATGCGCCGGTCGATCTTCACGTATCGATGTCAAGACAGACGCTGAATCGCATCCTCTGCGGCGAAACCGGTTTTCGCGACGCCCTGGCGGCGCGCGATATCCAGCTCGAAGGCAAGACTGCACTATTCCGTGAACTGCTCGAATCGCTAGATCAATTCGACGGCGATTTCAACGTCGTCGAGCCTTGAGCGATTGCGCGGCGAGCAAGTCCGGGCAGCTCGTCGCGCGTCAGAACCTGTGCCGTGTCCCGACGCTCACACTCACGGTTGTACCGATCGCTTCGTATCGCGGGTAGCGGCAACCTTCGGCCAGATCATGGTCAATGAGCGCCCCTGAAATTTCGCCTTTCATGAGGAACACGCTGGTGCCGTCAGCCCGCGAGGGGCCGCCTCTTTCCGCGTTTCCTTGGCAGATAGGCAGCCTGAATTCATTCCATTTATCCCGGTCCAAATCGCGATTCGCGTTTTGCTCTATCGGCTAGGCTTCTGCTTGCTGTTTTGGCCGGTGGCCACGCCGTTCGAGCTCTTCGAGCAGGATGGGTGCGCCGAGACTCATGCTATGGATGCCCATCGTCACCACGCCTTGCAGCACCGCAACGATTTCCTCGGGTGTCGCGCCCAGATCGAGCGCGCGCCGTATATGCCGGCGCACACCCGGCGCATACATGTGCGTGCAAGCGGCGTTGACCGCGATGGAGAGGAACTCGATCGTCTTGGGGTCGAGTACCTCGTGCGGCACGACGGCCAGCGCCATGAACTGCTCGGTCCACGCCGCGTCGAGTTGGGCGAATGGATCCCAGAGCGGGTTCCAGGCGCCGCTCTGGCGCATTGCGTCGCAAACCGGCGTGGCCGGATCCTCGGAATGAGTGTCTATGGTCATGCGTATGTCCTCGTTCTGGCGGGCATGCTCCTGCGCGCGCCCGCCGGGTCTTTGTCTCGGGCATAGGTCTGCGGGCTTGCCGACCTGCCGGCGCAACCATTCCCCCTACTCCCCAATAGGCCGCTGCACGGAGAGCTTGCTGGTCACCGATTTCACACCAGGCACGGTCTTCGCGACGCCGATCACGGTTTCGATCTGGCTGGCTTCCGTGACCGAGCCGTTGAGCGTCACAGCGCCATCGCGCGCCACGACGCTGATGCTCCCAGCCTCGATCTCCTTGCGCTTCGCGAGCGCGGCATACACTTTGCGACTCAACGCGCGGTTCGCCTTGCGCATCTCCTTCGCTGTAGATGCGGCAGGCGCCGCCGATGCCCCCACCGTCTCGCTGCCCTGTGCCCAGACGCCCGCTGGCGTGCTTGCAAGCAAGGCGGCAATCGACGCAGTCATGCAAATATGCAGGAATCCTATTTTATTCATCGAAATGCTCCTGTTGGCCGATCGCGAAATCAGAAGGTATGGCGAATGCCAAGCATCGCTGCAGTGGTCGAAACGCCGGGTGCGACGGGCTCGCCATAGGTAATCGTCTGGTTCATGGTGCCGTGGTTCGCGACGTATCCCACCTGTGCGTAAAGCAGGGTCCGCTTGGATAAGCCGTACTCCGCCCCGAGCGCGTATTCGCTCGAATGGTTCGTCGAGTTGTTGCGATCCTTCAGATAATAGAAACCCGACGTGACTTTCAAGAAAGGCGTGAACTGATAGCCGATACCGCCCGAAATCATTTCATAGTCGGCCTGCGCCGCGTTCGACGGATTCTTGCCGATGCCGTAGGAAGCCGAGATCGAAAGCGAGTGGAACGTGTATTTGGCGCCCAGATAGTAGAAGCGGTTGTTGTCGAGTCCGGTGGCGGACACGGTGGCCGGCAGGTTCGTATCGTGGGCGTTGTAGTAGACCGCGGCAAGGTTCAGGCCGTAGTTCGAATACTTGAGCACGGCCGACTCGCGCGTGCCGCCCTGAATTTGCCCCGGCACTCCGCCCGGCGCATATTCGAGGCCGGCCGACACGCCGTAAAACTTCGGCGACTGATAGACGATCGCATTGCTGTCGTACAGCGCGCCAATCGGCACGTTCGTGTTCGTGCCGTTCCAGTTCGCCGCCTGGTTCAAGCCGAGCCACGCGCTCAGAATGCTGCCGAAGTACTGCGCCGAGCGCACGTCGGTGTCCGCCATGGCGTAGATCATGGGCGTGAACTGCCGCCCAAAATCGATCGAGCCGAATGGCCCCGAAACGCCAATGGTGGTCTGCTGGTTGAACACGGCCGTGCCGCCGGTCGTGTCCGCGAGGCCGAGCTTGCCGTTGCCGCTGTTGAACACGCCTTGCAGCCGGAAATTGACCTTGTAGCCGCCGCCGATATCCTCGACACCCTTGATGCCCCAGAAGCTGGAATAAACGCCCGCGTCCTTCAATGCGAAAACGTGGCCCAGATTCTTCGCGCTCGACGCGAACGATGCAGCTGCTGTGCTCTGATAGAACAGGCCCGTATCGATGGCGCCATATAGCGTCACCGACGATTGCGCCTGGGCCGTGCCTGCCGTGACCGCGAGTACGGCCACGACGCTCAACTTCCGTTTCATGCTGTCTCCTCCAAACTGTTGTCAAGGCCGCTTCCTGCTTTTCGGGCTTGTTGTCTTCCTTGTATTCAACGGCTTGCTGATTTCTTGTTGTTGTTCTTTTCTTGTCTTGTCGTGGTTTCCTCCTTCACGCGCCGCCGGTTGCCGCCGCAGCGCTTAGACTTCGCGCTGCGCCGCCTCCCTGCGCGCGAGGTCGCCCCGATAGTGCCGCTTGCCAAACGCGAACAGCAGCGCAGCGCCGAGCGCCGCGAACGGTATCAATTGCAGCGCTATATACAGTCCCATGCGGTCCGCGATCATGCCGGCGACGAGCGGGCCGGCGGCCAGGCCGAGCAGGTTGTTGGCGAGCGCCCAGAGCGCCATCGCCGTCGCGTGAATCGAGGGCGGCGTGAGTTCGGCTACGAGCGCGCCCGTCGGGCCGCACACGCCCGGTGCGAAGAACATGCCGACACCGATCAGCACGAGCTGCAACGGCCCCGACTGCAGGTGAAACGCCGTGCCGAGCGCCACGAACGCGCACGTGCAATACACCACGGCCATGGTCCATTTGCGCATCGCCTGGCGGCGGCTGATGCGATCGGTCAGGATGCCGCACAGCACCATGCCCAGCCCGGATGTCAACACGAAGACGGCGGCCAGCACGCTCGCGCGGTCGAGCCGCATCGCATAGCCGCGCACGAGGTAACTCGGCAGCCACGCGAACAGCGCGCCCGGAAGAATCAATTGAACGCCGCAGCCCACGTAAGCAAAACCGACCGACTTTGACGCGAACAACGCGCGCGCCAGGCCTCGCGGCGTGAAGCGAGGCCTGGCGACGCGTGCGGGGCCTGCCGCCGCGAGTGCACGCTCGGGCGCAAGGCGCCGCTCGGTCACAACCAGCCGATAGATCATGGCGAGCACGAGACCGAACACCGCCATCGTGGCGAACGACCAGCGCCAGCCGAAATGCGCGGCCACGATGCCGCTCAACGCCATGCCGAGCATGGAGCCAAACGATCCGCCGGCGAGGAAGGAGCCCGAGAGCGTTGCGCGCAGATGCGACGGGAATACGCTGAGCACCACCGCGAGGCCCACGCTCCCGTATGCGGCCTCTCCTACGCCCACAAAGAAGCGCGCAGCGAACATCTGTCCGTAGTTGGCCGATACCGCGCAGCCGAGCGTGGCGAAACTCCACAGCACGGCCATGAGGATGAGACTCCTCACGCGCCCCCAACGATCCGCGAGCAGCGAGAGCGGAAAGGTCAAGAGGCCCACCATCACTGCCACCACACTACTCAGCGATCCTAACTGTGTATCCGTGAGCAGCCATTGGGCCTTGAGCAACGGAAAAACGGCGTTGAGCACCTGGCGCGACATGTAATCGGCCAGCAACAGGCCGAAGGTCAGTGCGAAGACACACCAGGCATAGGCCCGGGATACGGACGGAGCGCCCGCGTGGGCGTCTCCCAGCGCGACAGTCGCTTGCATTCCCACTTTCGTCTCCTTGAATATTTATTGGTGCGGCCGAGCCCTCGGGCAAACCTCAGGCAAACCCTCGCGCGAACGCGTCAGGTATCGCGACGCATCAGGCTGAAGTTCTGTCCCGTCGGCCCCGGCTCGGGCTGCGTCGCGAGGAACAGCGCAAGCGGCGCGACGTCCTCGGGCGACTTGGCCCACTCGCCTTCGAAGGTGTTGCGCGCCATCTGGTCGCCGGTCATCTGCGTGACCACGGGGCCAGGAATCAGTTGATTGACGCTGATGCCGTGCTGCGCCAGCTCCTGGGCGAGCACACGCGTGAGCATCCAGAGTCCGGCCTTCGAGCAGGCGTAGTCGGAGACGCCCGCGATGCCGCGCTGCCCGAGACCTGAACCCACCGCGATGACCTTGCCGCCACCGCGTCGCTTGAGCGCCGGCACGGCGGCCTTGGCGCAGTGATAGGCGCCAATGAGATTCACCTCGATCGTCGTGCGCCACGTTTGCTGGTCGCTCGCCTCGACCGACTGCTGGGCGCCGCCCACCCCCGCGTTGATCACGACGATATCTAGCCCGCCGAACGCTTCCTCGGCCTCGCGCACCATGCGCTCGACGCTCTCGAAGTCCGCCACGTCCGTGCACACGGCGATTGCTCGCCCGCCCTCGGCGCAAATCTGCGCGGCCGTCTCCTGCACCTGCCCCATCGAGCGCGCCGCGCAGCACACCGCCGCGCCCTGCCGCGCGTAGGCGAGCGCGATGGCCCGGCCGATTCCTCTGCCCGCGCCGGTCACGATGGCGACCTTGCCGCGCAGTTGCGAATCTCGCGTCTGCATTGTTGTCTCCGAATAGGTATTTTTTATTAGCTCTTGTGGGGGCAGACGTCAGCCCGTCTGCGCCGCGGGCTGGACTTCGCTCACGCGCTGGCGCAGCACCGCGCGCAAGTCCTCGCCGTAGCCGGTGAGCGCGCCACCATCGACGGCGAGCAATTGCCCCGTGATGAGATCGGCACGCTCGCTCGCGAGAAAACATACCGCCTCGCCGATGTCCTCCGGCGCGCAAAAGCGTCCGAGCGGCACGACGCGCTCGACGATCGCCGCGCGCCGCTCGGGCGTGGCGTAGGTCTCGATAGCCGGGGTAAGGATGCCGCCGGGGCAGACGGCGTTGACGTTGATGCGCAGGTCCGCGAGCTCCCAGGCGAGATGGCGCGTGAGGCCCGTGACCGCGTGCTTCGAAGCGGTGTACTCGACACTGCTGAAGAACGCCATGCGCATGCCCGCAATCGAATCGATGTTGACGATCTTGCCCTTGCCGCGCGCCGTCATGGCCGGCAGCACCGCCTGGCAGCAGAACAGGATGCCTTTGGCGTTCACGTCCATCACGCGGTCCCAGTTTTCCTCGGTGACGTCGTGCATGAACGAAGCGGTGCCGCCCACGCCCGCGTTGTTCACGAGGATGTCGATAGCGCCGAACGCCTCCAGCGTTTGCCCGGCCATGGCTTGCGCGTCGGCCTTCTTCGAGACGTCGGCGCGAATCGCGAGCGCCTTCGCGCCGGACGCGACGAGCGCCGCCGCCACGTGCTGCGCGGCGTCGAAGTCGCGGTCCGCGACCGCGATGCGCGCGCCCTCGCGCGCCATGACGCGCGCGATGCCAACGCCTGCACCACGGCCGGCGCCGGTGACGATTGCTGCCTTGCCTTCCAGCTCCATCGCGTTCTCCTCGCGAAAGTGCAGCGGGTCCGGCACCCGCTCGCGCGCCTTGAGGCGAGGCGCGCGAGCGGGTGGGGGTCAGACGTGGCGCGACGCGTCCAGCGTGTCTTGCGGCTCGCCCTGCCTGAATGCATCGTTTGCCACGGCACGCGCCGCCGCACGCCGCACGAGCGCGGCGATAAGATCGTCGGCGCCAGGCCATTCGCCGAACCCGCTGGCCGGATTCAGGTGGCCGACATTGCCGAGATCGACCACCTCGCTGCGCCACGCCCGCGCGAGTTCGAGCACGCGCTCGTAGCGGGCGAGCGGATCGTTGCGGCTCGCCGCGACGATCGAGGCGAACGGCAGCGGCGCGCGCGGCACCGGCAGCCATCCACTCGCGTCGAGCGCTTCGAGCGTCGGATAGCCGTCGGGCATCGGCGCTTCGAAGTCCGGCGGCGCCGCCAGCAGCGCCCCGGCGATCGTGCGCGGATAGCGGCGCGCCCAGTGCGCGATCATCACGCAGCCGCCGCTGTGCGCCACGACGATCACGGGCGTCTCGATGCGCGCGACCACGGCTTCGATCGCCTCGACGCGCACCGCGCAATCGAGATCGTCGCGGCCCATGGGCGGCACGACGGCCACCGGCCGGTTCTGCGCGCGAAAACGCGCTTCGAGCAGCGTCTGCCAGTGCTGCGCGACGTGGTCGCGCAGCCCCGGAACGATGACGATGGTGGGCTCCTGGCGCATGATCCTCACGCCGCCGACTTCACGAGACCCAGACCCGCCGGCTTGCGGTTCGGCAGATAGCCGTTGGCCGCCAGCGTTTCATCGGCATCCTTATAGAAGGTGCCGATGCGATAGATCTCGCGCGCCTCCTTGCCCGACGCGACCTCGCGCCCCAGCTCGTGCGCCACGCGCACGCACTGTTCGATCTGCTCCACCGAGGTCATGCGCTGGCCATGCTGGCCGATGATCGTGTCCTCGATGCCGCAGCGTGGATGTAGGCCCATCGACATCGCCATCATGTTGAACGGCAGCACGTTCTTGAGCAGCGACTCCGCCGTGAGCGTGCAGCCTTGGGGGGCGCGGTGCACGAAGTTGAAGAAGTTGAACGGGTTCGGGCCGTCAAAGCCGCCGCCGATGCCGATCCACGTGAGATTCAGCGGTCCGCAATAAGCGCCCTTGCGCACGAGCCGCTCAAGCGTTTCCAGCGCATGCATACCCGTCAACTGGAAATGCGGCTGGATGCCCGAGGCCTGCAGGCGGCGCAGATGCTCCTCCAGCCACTGCGGCCCCGCGGGCACCGTCATTTCGCTGTAGGCGGCCTGCAGCGCCGGGTTCGCGAGCGAGGTGCCCTCCAGGTACTCGGGGTACAGCAGCTCCATGATGTTCATCTGCGTGGTGTTGATCGCCACGGTCACCTGGTCGGGCTTCGGCTCGAGTTCAGCGAGCATATGGCGCGTATCGTCCGAGAGCCACTTCGCCGCCTGGCCGTCGTCTTCCGGCGCGAACGAGATCGAGCCGCCCACCTGGATGATCATGTCGGGCACCGCCGCGCGCACGCCCGCAATCAGCTCGTTGAACTTCGAGAGGCGCTTGGAGCCCTTGCCGTCCAGCTCGCGCACATGCAGATGCAGCACGGTCGCGCCCGCGTTGTAGCAGTCCACGGCCTTTTGCACCTGCTCTTCCATCGTGACGGGAATGTCCTCGGGGAAGTCTTCAGGCATCCACTCCGGGCCATACGGCGCAACCGTGATGACCACCTTCTCCATATTCTCCGGATGCAGCGAATCGTCGAAAAATTGCATGTCGTCCTCCAGTGTCGAGTTCTAATGGGGGGTAGAGGCCAATCAATACGGCACGTCGCCGATGATCCCCGCGCGCTCCATCTTGCGGTGGCACGGCGGGTAGTCCATGACCGCGTAGTGCTGTGTGCTGCGGTTGTCCCAGATCGCCACGCTGTCCGGCCGCCAGCGCCAGCGCACCTGGTACTCGGGGATATACGCCTGGCTGATGAGGTACTGCAGCAGTTGCGCCGCGCCCGGGTTGCCGTCCTGGCCATAGCGCACGCGCGCGGGCGTGTGGTAGTTCACGAAGTCCGTGGTGAAGCCGTTCACGAACAGCGCCTTCTCCCCCGTCTCCGGGTGGGTGCGCACCACCGGATGCTCGGCGTCGGGGTACTGCGCCTTCAGCGCGAGGCGCTTCTCGATCGGCATGACCGCACCGAAGCTCGCCTGGATGCTATGGCTCGCGCGCAGTTCCGCGATCTCGTCCTTCACGTGCTGCGGCAGGTTCTCGTAGGCGAGCACCATGTTGGCCCACATGGTGTCGCCGCCCACCGGCGGGCATTCCACGCAGCGCAGCACCGCGCCCATCGGCGGGGCCGCGCGCCAGGTGGCGTCGGTGTGCCAGGCGTTCTCGTAGCGGTCGTTCGGCTGCTCGGGCGTCTTGTAGATCTGCACGAGGCCCGGATGATCGGGGTGGCTGCCCGCCACCGGATGATCCTCAAGTTCCCCGAACCGTCTGGCGAAAGCCACGTGCTCGGCACGCGTGAGCTGCTGGTCGCGCAGGAACAGCACCTTATGCTTGAGCAGCGCCGCCTTGATTTCCTCGAATAGACCGTCGTCGTGCACGGCATCGCCGAGACGAACGCCCACCAGTTCCGCGCCAATCGCGCAGGTCAGTTGCTCGACTCTCATGATGGCCGGCCTCAGATCGTGAAGACGGAAGAACCCGTCGTCCTGCGCGATTCAATGTCGTGGTGCGCCTGCACCGCGTCCTGCAGCGCATAGCGCTGGTTGATCTCGATCTTGATGCGCCCCGCCGCTACGTGGCCGAAGATCTCTGCGGCGAGCGCGGCCTTCTCGGCGGCGTCGGCGATGTAGTCGGCGAGCGCCGGGCGCGTGACGTAGAGCGAGCCCTTCATCGCGAGCATCTGCGGCTCGAATGCGGGCGCCTTGCCCGAAGCCGTGCCCACGCAGACGAGCAGGCCGCGGCGCTTGAGCGAGTCGAGCGACGCCATGAAGGTATCCTGGCCGACGCTGTCGTAGACCACGGAAACGCCTACGCCATCGGTCAGCTCGCGCACGCGCTTCGCGACGTCCTCGCTGCGGTAGAGGATCACGTGATCGCAGCCGTGCGCGCGGGCGACGGCCGCCTTCTCCTCGGTCGACACCGTGCCGATCACCGTCAGCCCGAGCAGCTTCGCCCACTGGCACACGATCAGGCCCACGCCGCCCGCCGCCGCATGCACGAGGATCGTCTCGCCGGCTTGCAGCGGCCAGATGCGACGCATGAGGTAGGCCGAGGTGAGACCGCGCATCGTCATGGCGGCCGCCGTTTCGCAGGCGATGGCGTCGGGCAGCTTGATGAGCGGCGCCGCCGGAATCAGCCGCTCGGTGCTGTAAGCGCCCAGTGTGTTCACGAAGCCGGTGTAGGTGACGCGGTCGCCCGGCACGATGTTGGTCACGCCCGCGCCCACCGCCTCCACCACGCCCGCCGCCTCCACGCCCATGCCCGCCGGCAGCGGCACCGGATAGAGGCCGGAGCGGAAATACGTGTCCGCGAAATTCAGGCCGACTGCTTCGTGGCGCAGCCGCACCTCTCCCGGACCGGGCGCGCCCACGTCCACCTCTTCCCAGCGCATCACTTCCGGCGCGCCGGTCTCGTGGAACCTG
Organism: Paraburkholderia eburnea; assembly: GCF_002917095.1. Classification (GTDB taxonomy): domain Bacteria; phylum Pseudomonadota; class Gammaproteobacteria; order Burkholderiales; family Burkholderiaceae; genus Paraburkholderia; species Paraburkholderia eburnea. The sequence continues at coordinate 131,840 of NZ_PQGA01000016.1, read as the reverse complement.
ATCGCATGTGCCATCTTCTGTCTCCTTGTTGTTCCTGCTGCACCTGTTGATATCCCGTGGCGGCGCTCGGGTTGCTGCCCATGCGGCCCCATGCATCGGGATATCGTGTCTGAATTCATCGTAGGACGGGGCTACGCGCCGCGCGCCCTCCTTGCAGGAGGGGGAGCCTTACCCTACCTAACGCGCACAGAATTCTTACCCGGCTGCGACCCAATTGTCAGGACAGCCGCTGCCGTGCCTATAATCGTCCGACCGATACCCCGCGCCGCACGGCCTTGCCACGCGGCCCGGCCATGCGCGGCGCAACCGGTACGCGCCCCCTCCAGATCACCTCGCCGGCCCAACGGCCTATTTCAATTCGTCAGATGACCTCCGCGAACCGCGGCGTCGAGCCCGCGTTTTCCGAACTCACGCTCAAGACCACGCCGCCGCGCGCGCCGCGCCACCTGCTCGCGCGCGAGCGGCTGAATCTCGCGAGCGAGCCCTTGCGCAATCAGAGCGCGATCGTCGTGCAAGCGCCGCCCGGCTTCGGCAAGACGCTCCTGCTCGCACAATGGCGGCGCGAGCATCTCGCGCATGGCGCCGCCGTCGCGTGGGTGTCGGCCGATGCGCACGACGACCCGCAACGCTTCCTGCACAGCCTCGTGCTCGCCGTGCGCATGGGTGGCGCCCGGCCCGAGTTCGGACGCACGCTGCTCGAAAGCACCTATGCCACGCCCGGCGACACCGAGGGCCTGACCGGCTGGCTCGCGGAGGTCTCGCAATCGGCGCTCGATCTCGTGCTCATCGTCGATGAAGCCGAGCGGCTCTCGCCGGTGGGCAGCACGGCGCTGCTCTATCTGCTGCACAACGCGCCTGCGAACCTGCGCATTGTCGTGGCGGCGCGCAGCGGCTTCGAGACCGCCGTGGACGAGCTGAGCGCGTATGGCCAGTGCGTCTGCCTCGGACCCGAAGCGCTGCGCTTTCGCCTCGACGAAACCCTGGCGCTCATGCGCCGGCGCTTTGGCGACCGTGTGGACACCAACAGTTGCGCGCGCCTGCACGAGCTCACCGACGGCTGGCCGCTCGGCCTGCAGCTCGCGCTCGCCGCGATGGAAAAGAGCGGCGACCCGCGCGGCGTCATCGACGCGATATCGGGTCAGGCGGGCCAGCAAGGCGAGCATCTGGTGGGCAGCCTGCTCGCGCGGCTCGCGCCGCAAGACGTCGCGTTCCTCACGCGGCTCGCACTCGTCGACATGCTGCATCCCGACCTGTGCCGCGCACTGCTCGACGATCCGCAAGCCCCGGCGCAACTCGCGCGGCTCATGCGCGATGCGCCCATCTTCATGGTCAGCGGCGGCAGCGACTGGTGCCGCCTGCATACACTCGCCCGCGCGGCGCTCAGCGCGCGCCTGGCCGAGCTTGCGCCCGACGAGCTTGCCGGCCTGCACCGGCGCGCGATGCACTGGCTCGCCGCGCACGGGATCCATGAGGAGGCGGCACGCCACGCGCACGCGGCCGGCGAACGCGACGTGGCGTTCGAACTGGCGGGCCGCTCGCTCTACGGCGCGGTCATGCAGGGGCGCCTCGCCGCCGCACTCGAATGGCTCGATCTGCTGCCCAAGGAGGAACTCGACCGGCATCCGGACCTGCGCCTCGCCGCGGCCTGGGCGCTCGCGCTCAGCGAACGCCACGCCCAGGCCGGTCAGCTCGTGGCGCCGATGGCCGACGCACCCGATTGCGCGCCCGAGCGGCGCTACGAATGCGCGCTCATCCTGAGCGCGGCGCAGTACTACGCCGACGATCCCGACCGCTTCGTCGCGCTCCTCGCGCCATGGCGCGAACCGCCGCCGCTCGCCGAACCGCGCCAGCTCCAGACGCACGCGAACCGCCTCGCGATGGCCGCGCTGCTGCAGGGCGAGCCGGCCAACGCGCGCCGCCATTTGCAGCTCACACCACGCGGCGAGTTCGGCAAAGCGCATCGCTACGCCGCGCACTGGGGCGAATTCGTCACCGGCTTGAGCTACCTGAGCGAAGGCCAGGCCGTCCTCGCCGAGACCGTGCTGCGCCCCGCGCTGACGAGCGCCGAAGCCGAACTCGGCCGCCGCCATCCGCTGCCCTGTATGCTCGCGGCGGTGTTGGCAGCCGCCCTCTTCGAGCGCGATGGCGTGGACGAAGCCGATGCGCTGCTCGCGAACCGGCTCGACGTGCTCGAACGCTCCGGCTCCGCCGAGACTTCGCTGATCGCTTATGTGTGCGCCGCGCGCGTGGCACAAGCCCAAGGCGTGGAGCGGCGCGCGCTCGATCTGCTCGCGGCGATGCACGCCGCCGGCACGGCGCGCGCGTTGCCTCGCCTGTCGATCGCCAGTCTCGCTGAGCGCGTGCGCATCCATGCGGGCCACGGGCACGCCGAAACGTGCCGTGCATTGAGCGCGCAACTCGATGCACTCGTCGAGCAGTCCGAAGGATCGCACGGCCCGCTCTGGCGCCGCGACGTGGCGTTGCGCCAGACCATGACGCAGGCGTACACGGCGCTGGCCGGGCAGGACGGCTCCCGCGCGCTCGAACGACTCGCCCGGGCGCAGGCGCTGGCCGACGAAATGAAGCTCGGGCGCGAGCGCATCGAGATCATGGGACTGCGCGCGCTCGCCAGCAAAGCCCATGGCGAAGACGGCCTGCCGCTGCTGCGCGAGGCGATCGGGCTGACCGGCACCTATGGCCTCGTGCGCGTTTTCGCCGATGCGCATCCGGCACTGGCCGACTGGGTGCGCAGCCTGGCGGCGCAAGACGGCGGTGAGCAGGCCGCCGCGCGCGTGGCTCAGCCCGCGGGGCAGCCCCGGCGCGCGCACGCTGCGCCGCGCGCCGTGCCGAGCATGGTGCTCACGCCCAAGGAACGCGAAGTCCTCGAATTGCTCGCGCGCAATCTCTCCAACAAGGAGATCGCGCAGGCAATCGGCGTGGGGGAAGTCACCGCCAAGTGGCATGTGAAGAACCTGTTCGGCAAGCTGAGCGCGAGCACACGCAAACATGCCGTGCTGCGCGCTCAATTGCTAGGGTTGCTGGAAAGCGCCGATTGAGTCGGACGCGGGCTTGACACGCATGACGAGCGAAAAGGCGCCTCGATGCAGGCCCATTGTGTGAAATGCGCCGCCCGCGCGCTTGACCCTGCGCGCCAGGACGTGACGCGAGACGACACGCGCACGCGCTCATGGTTATTCCCCACAGACGAGGCGCCGGCGCGACGGTAGCCTATGCAAACGGGCTTGCGCCCGCGCAATCGTCGTTGAAGCCCTCCTTGTGACCCCATGCCCATCCTGGTTCGAAGCGCGTCCCTGACCAAGTATTCGGAGATTGCCCGCCACGTGGGCATCGATCCGGTCCGCGCGCTGCGCGAGGCAGGGCTCGATCCGTCCTGCCTCACGACGCCCGATCTGCGCATTCCCGAAGCGAGCCTCGCGCGCGTGTTCGAGGTCTCGCTGGCGAGCGGCGCCGGGCGCGCCGAGAGCCGCACGCTCGGCGCGCGCATCGGCGAGGCCTGGCGGCTGTCCGACTTCGGCTCGCTCAGCCTCTTGCTCCAGCATCAACCCACGCTGCGCGAGGCGCTTGCGCGCATCGAGCCCTACCGGCACATGCTGAGCGATTCCGTATCGGTTCAGGTCGAGGAAGTCGAGAACACCGCGGCGCTGCACGTCGCACTCGTCACCGCGCGCCCGGATCCAGGGCCGGAGATCGTGGAATTAACGGTCGGCGCCGTACTGAGTCTCGTGCGCGCGATGCTCGGCGCCCAGTACGCGCCGCGCGCCGTGCATTTCGCCCATGCAGCGCCCGAGCGTCTTCAGGTGCATCGACGTTTCTTCGGCGCGCGCATCGAATTCGGCAGCGAATTCGACGGCATCGTGCTGGCACGCGCCGATCTCGACCGCGCGAATCCGCTCGCCGACGTCCATCTCGCACGCTACGCCCAAGATCTGCTCGATCTGCAGCCGCGTTTTGGCGAGGTATCGCTCGCCGACGACGTGCGCCGCGCGATCCATCTGCTGTTGCCGCGCGGCGCGGGCGCGATCGAGCCCGTGAGCGAGCGCCTCGGCCTCACGCCGCGCACGCTGCAGCGACAGCTCGAACAACGTGGCGAGCGGTTTTCTTCACTCGTGAACGAAGTGCGGGCGTCGCTGGCAATGCGCTACCTGGCACAACCGCGTCAATCGGTGTCCGATATCAGCGACCGGCTGGGGTTTTCCGAGCCCAGTGCGTTTTCGCGCTGGTTTAGCGCGGAATTCGGCCAACCGCCAAGCCGCTGGCGCACCGCCTGCTTCGCACGCGGCCGGGACGGGCACTGAGCACCACGGTCGCGCGCCGTCTTCACTCAGGCCGTATCGAGCGCGATCATCAGTTGTCCTTCAACTATCCTGACCGGCAGGACGCTCAAACACAATGCCCCTGCACCCGGCATGCGGCCCGTGCGCAGATCGAAGCGCAATCCGTGCGCCGGACAGGTGAGCACGCTGCCGTCGAGGCGCCCGTTGGCAAGCGACGCACCGTTGTGCGGACAACTATTTTCGATGGCGCGCAACTGGCCGGCCACGTTGAAGACCACCACACTGCGCCCATCGACGAACGCAAGCTTGCGTTGTCCCTCTTCCAGGCTGTCCGCTGCGCCGATTGCCACTTCACGCATGATGGTGCGCCTCCACGATCTCCACGATCTCCACGATCTCCGCGATCTCGACGAACAAGCCGATCAGGTTCAGGTCCATGTCCAGGTTGTGATGCGAATTCCAGCTCGACATGTTACGCGCCTCGCCCGCCCGCCTGGCGATGTGTGCGTTTGTCAAATTGTGGCGCGATAGGTCAAGCGCGTCGCCGCCATCGTGCCGACAATCGCGAGCAGGCCAATCGTTGGCGCTGACGTGTCTGGACGATTCCGCTGCGGTAATTGAGCCGATGCGTGCAACCTTCAATATCCATGGGGATGTCACCATGCACATCAAACTCCTCACCTGCTCGATCGGCGCCGAACTCCGGGGCGTGAGTATCGCCGACGTGGCGAAAGACGACGCCCTGTTTGCCGAAGTCAAAGCGCTGCTGCTCAGGCATCGGGTGCTGTTTTTCCGCGACCAGGAGATCACGCGCGCCGACCATGTGGCGTTCGCGAGCCGCTTCGGCAATCTGGAGGACCACCCGGTCGCGAACACGGTGCCGGGCTATCCGGGCCTGATCGAGATCTACAAGAGCGAGAAGCGCGACCATTTCGAAAATACCTACCACAGCGATGCATCGTGGCGGGCCAATCCGCCCAAGGGTGCGGTGCTGCGCTGCATTTCGTGCCCCGAGGTAGGTGGCGATACGATCTGGGTAAACATGGTGGAGGCGTACAGGAACCTGCCCGACGACATCAAGACCCGGATCGAAGGCCTGCGCGCCAAGCACGGGATCGAGCATTCGTTCGGCGCGGTCATGACGGCCGAGGAGCGCGAAGAGCTGGTGCGCAAGTACCCGCTGGTCGATCACCCGGTCGTGCGCACGCACCCGGAAACGGGCGAGAAAGTCCTCTACGTAGGCCCGTTCTCGACTCACTTCATCAACTACCATACCCCGGAGAACGTGCGCTTCGGGCAGGACAAGACGCCTGGCGCGAGCCTGCTGCTGAACTACCTGATCAGCCAGGCGGCGATTCCCGAGTACCAGGTGCGCTTTCGCTGGGAACCGGGCAGCGTCGCGATCTGGGACAACATGGCGACGCAGCACTACGCAGTCAGCGACTACTGGCCGGCGCCGCGCCGGATGGAGCGCGCGACCATCATGGGCGACCGGCCGTTCTGATCGCCGCACAGCGTCCCAAGGCGTCACGACACGCGGACCCACCGCCATGCAACCCGTCGACAAGCTGATACGCAGCGCGAGCCTGAACGGCTACGTCGAACTGGTGGAGTCGCTTGGGCGCGATCCCTATGCCTTCCTGCGCGGGGTCGGCATCGCGGCGCGCGTGCTCGACAACCCCGAAGCGCTGATCCCGAGCCATACCGTCCGCGAACTGCTCGAAACCACCGCACGCGACACCGGCGTGGAGGATTTCGCGCTGCGGCTCGCGGCGCGGCGCACGCTCTCGAACCTCGGGCCCATCTCGCTGGTGCTGAAGGACGAGCCAACCCCGCGTCAGGCGCTCGATACGCTGTGCCGCTACGAGAAGCTGCTGAGCGCCACGCTGATCACGCGCATCGAGGACGCCGGACAGTCCGTCGTGATCCGTGAAGAACTGCTGCCGAGACCCGGGCTGAACACACGCCAGGCGATGGAACTCGCGGTCGGCGTGAAAATGGGTATGCTGCGCGAGCTGATCGGCCCGCAGTGGCGGCCGCAGCAGGTTTGCTTCACGCATCGCCCTGCGGCCGACATCGCGCCCTACCGGGCCTTCTTCGGCCGCAATCCGATGTTCAACCAGCCCTTCAACGGACTCGTCTGCGCGACGGCCGACCTGTCGATGCCGCGCACGCGCGACGATCCGGGGCCCGCGTATTTCGCACGCGATTATCTGGAGAGCGCGCTGCGGCGCCGCCATGAAGGCATCCGCGAAGCCTGCCGCGAAGTGATCCTGGCCCTGCTCCCCGGCGGACGATGCACGGCGCAACTGGTCGCGCAGCATCTGCGCATCGATCGCCGCACGCTGCACCGCCACCTTGGCGACGAAGGCCTGACATTCTCGGCGATGCTCAACCAGCTACGCTCGGAACTGGCGATGCGCCACTTGCTCGAGAGCGACCTGCCCGTCGGCGAGGTTGCCGTGCTGCTGGGCTTTTCCGCACACAGCAGTTTCAGTCACTGGTTCCGTGCCGCCTTCGGCTGCAGCGTCTCGCACTGGCGCAGGCAATCGACTGGCCGGCATGCACCGGCCGATTGATAAGGCTAACTAATCAAGCCGTCTTGCGCAGGAAGCCCTGATTGCCGCCGTTGCGGTTCGGTGCGAAGCCGTTCGCGTGCAGCGATTCTTCCACCGTGTCGTAGAACACGCCAATCTTGCTGATCTCACGCGCCTCTTTCGCGGTCGCGATCTCGCGGCCAAATTCGCGCGAGATGCGCACGAGCTGCTCGATCTGCTTCACGGTGCTCTGCTTTTCGGTGCGCGACTGGTTCCACAGGCAGTCTTCCGTGCCGCAGCGTACGTGCAGGCCCATCGCCATGCCCATCATGTTGACCGGCAGCACGTTGCGCACGTTGCTCTCCACCGTCACCACCGCACCGTCGGGCACCGCGCGCATGAAGTTGCCCAGGCTGTAGATGTTCGGCGTGTCCATGCCGCCCGCGATCGCCACCCAGTTCATGACCAGCGGGCCCTTGTAGAAGCCCCGGCGCATCAGCCGCTCCACCGACTCGAAGCTGTTCAGGTTGTAGCACTGAAACGCGCTCTGGATACCCTTGGCCGTGAGGCGGCGCACGTGCTCCTCGACCCAACCCGGCTGGGCAGGCACCGTCATTTCCTTGTACGCGTTGAAGAGCGCCGGGTTCTCGCGCGAGGTGCCCTTGAAGTCCGCGTCTTCGGCCTGATCGGTGACGTTCATCTGCGAAGTGTTGACCGTCACCGTGACCTGGTCCGGCGTGGGGTCCAGTTCGGCCAGCATGTGGCGGGTGTCGTCGGACAGCCACTTCGCCGCCTGGCCCTCGTTTTCCGGTGCGAACGAGATCGAGCCGCCCACCTGGATGATCATTTCGGGCACTGCCTTGCGCACGCCGGAGATCAACTCGTTGAACTTCGAAAGGCGCTTGCTGCCCTTGCCGTCGAGTTCGCGCACGTGCAGGTGCAGCACCGTCGCGCCCGCGTTATAGCAGTCCACTGCCTTCTGGATCTGCGCCTCCATCGTGACCGGAATGTCCTCCGGAAAGTCGCTGGGCAACCAGCCCGGCGCATAGGGCGCGGCGGTGATGATCAGGGGCTGCTGGTTCTCGGGGAAGAGGTGGCCGTCGAGAAAGTTCATGATGCGTCTCCAGGGGGAATGGCTGCTGTCTCATCAGCAGGCGCGGTCTTCGATGAAGCCGGATGCGCTGTTTTACGCGGCGCGTCCGGCTTCGTATCCATGCTCACGAGTATCCGCAGTCCCCCTGCTTCCCACTTGCTTATCGGGGGCAATCGCTTGCTTTGTTGGGACATCGGCGAACCGCGCTCCGATGCGCGCCGTGTTCGCCACACGAGCGCATCGAGCGCGAGTGCCCTCAGCCCGTCCGCGCCACGCCGGACCCTGTTGTCCATCAGCATGACTAAAGTCCGGTACGCCGCCCCGCCCGTTCGAGATCGCCCGCGTAATGCCGCCTGCCCAGCGCAAACATCAGCATCGAGACGAGCGCAACGCAGGGCAGCACGTGCAACGCACCGTGCAGCCCGATATGGTCCGCGACGAAACCCGTGACGAAAGGACCGGGCGCCATGCCAAGCAGGCTGTTCGCGAGCGTGAGCGTCGCGAACACGGAGGCGTGAATGGCTGCGGGCGTGACGTTGGCCACCATCGCCCCGGATGGCCCATTGGTGCCGGACACGACGAACATCGCCACCGCAATCAGCACGAGCTGCATATTGCCGATGGAAACGCGCAAAGCGATCGCGAGCAGCAAGGCCGAGATCGCGCAATACGCCATGGCGATGCCCCACTTCCTGTTGGGGTTGCTCATGCTCGCGCGATCCGCGAGCATTCCGCACAGGACCATTCCCAGCCCGTTGACGAGGACGAATCCCGCCGCCATCACGCCGGCGCGTGCCGGCGACATGCCGTAATAACGATTGAGATAGCTAGGCAGCCACGCGTAAAGCGAGCCGCCGACAAAAACCTGCAAGCCGCTGCCCAGATAGGCAAAACGTGCGGAGACCGAAGTAAATAGCCCTTCGAAGACGATCCGGGCACTCTGAGCGAGACGCATAGGGTCCGGCGCCGCGCCGTGCTTTTGTTCGATGAGATGCGGCGCGAGGCGCGCCTCGGTCACGATCACGCGATAGAGCACGACCAGCGCGACGCCAAAACCGGCCATGGCGCCGAACGCCCAGCGCCATCCCAGGTGCGCCATGATCACGCCGCCGAGCGCCATGCCGATGACCGAGCCGAGCGCGGCACCCGCCATGAAGCTCGCGGTCAGCGACGAGCGCAGGTGCGCCGGGAAGATGCTCATGATCAACGCGGGACCGACCGCGCCATAGGACGCCTCGCCTAGCCCGACCAGCGCGCGTGCCAGCAGCATGTTGCCGTAGCTTGTCGAGAGCGCGCAGCCGAGCGTCGCGAGACTCCAGAGCGCCGCCATCAGGACGATGCTGCGAACGCGCCCCCAGCGGTCGGCGAGTATCGAGAGCGGCAGCGTCAGTACGCCGACCATCAGCGCAACCACACTGTTGAACGAACCGAGCTGCGCGTCGGAGAGATTCCAGACCGCCTTGAGCGCCGGGAAGACGGCGTTGAGCACCTGCCTCGACATGTAGTCGGACAGCATCAGGCCGATGGTGAGCACGAGCACGATCCACGTATAGGGGTGCGGGGCCGTGCGCACGGCCAGATCGTGTCTCGCGCGAGAATCGGCGCGCGGGATATCCATGGTGTCTCCTTTGATTGTATTTGTGGCTGTACGGCTCCGCCTGGGCGTCCGCGGCTCGTTGCCTATCGCACGCCTTTAGAACCGGTGGCCCATGCCGACGATCGCCAGGATCTGGTGGTTGTTCGACGACGGCGTCGCGGGGCCGATTTCCGCCACTGCGGACATTCCCAGCGAATTCGTTCCCGCCGCATGCTGGTATATCGTCCCGCCGTAGAAATCGGTGCGCTTCGAAATCAGGTAGTCGAAACCGAGATCGACTTGCTGGTAGCGCGCGTTGTTGACGCCCGATGAATGGGTGTACGCGTACGATGCGCCAAGCAGCAATGTCGGCGTCACCATGTATTTGAAATTCAGCTCGCCGATGTTGAAGGTTTCGTCTCCACGGTAGCCGGCTTCCGTCGCGCTCAAACCGGCGACCGCCGTTGCTCCGAGGTCGGTATAGCGCGTGTTGCTGTAGATGGCGGCAATCGTCGCGCTGCCGAGCGTGTATGCGGCACCCGCGGAGAGTATCTTTTGTGCGCCGGCCGACGCGTAACCCGCGTTCACCGGACTCCACATATTGCTGCCGGTCCCGCTCGACGAGGGGTTGTTGCCGTAGAACGAATAGTTGGGCTGGTTGGCAACTTGATAGCCCAGCCCCAACGTAATGGCGCCGTTCACATACCCTGCACCGAGCGCCCAGATCTGATGCTGGGCCGTCGAGCCCGGCACGCCGCCGAAGCTGTACATGGCCGACCCGGTGAACCCATTGATCCTGGGCGTCGTGTAGATCACGGCATTGTTCACGCGATTGAAGCTGTCGAGGTTATCCACATCGCCGGGATGCGCGCCATAGCCCGAACCGCTAAAGGCCCAGCCGCCGCCCGACGTCAGCGGCCCGCCGACATACCAGTAGCCGCTCGAATACTGGCGGCCGAAAGTCAACGTTCCCGCATTGCCGGCAACCCCCACGTAGGCTTGACGGCCGAAAAGGGCGCCGCCCTGCAAAGCCGCACCGTTATTGTTGGAAAACCCGCTTTCAATCGCGAAGAGCGTTTTGACACCGCCGCCCAGATCCTCGGTTCCGGTCAAGCCCCAGCGATTCGCGGTCTTCGCGCCACTGGTCATGAAGTATTGATGCTGGCCGTTGGCGTTCGAGTTGAATGTCAATGCATCGTCAACCACGCCGTACAACGCAATGCTGCTCTGCGCGTGCGCCGCGGAAATCGACAGCAGCAGCGAAATCCCGCCTGCATATTTTTTCACCTGCCCCCTCCATTTATTTAGATTAACTAATTTTTTATGAATCTCGTCGGCGCAACGCGCGCGTGCGCCGTCCCCTCTCGTGCGCGATCAGGCGATCTTGCGCAGATAGCCTTGTTGCCTGCCGCTATGGTTGGGTGCGAAGCCGTTGGCCGCCAGGGTTTCTTCCACCGTGTCGTAGAACACGCCGATCTTGCAGATCTCCCGCGCCTCTTTCGCCGTGGCGATCGGCCGGCCGAACTCGCGCGAGATGCGCACCAGTTGCTCGATCTGCGCAACCGTGCCCATCCTGGCCGTGCGCGACTGGTTCCACAGGTTGTCCTCGGTGCCGGTGCGCACGTGCAGGCCCATCGCGATACCCATCATGTTCACCGGCAGCACGTTGAGCACTGAGCTTTCGACCGTCAGCACCGCGCCATCGGGCACCGCGCGCACGAAGTTGGCCAGGTTGTAGAGGTTCGGCGCGTCCATGCCGCCGCCGATGGCGACCCAGTTCAGCACCAGCGGACCCTTGTAGATGCCGCGGCGCATCAGCCGCTCCACCGATTCGAAGCTGTTGATGTTGTAGCACTGGAACTCGCTCTGAATGCCGGCGGCCGTGAGGCGGCGGATATGCTCCTCGGCCCAGCCTGGCTGCGCGGGCACCGTCATTTCCTTGTAGGCGTTGAACACCACCGGATCTTCCATCGAGGTGCCCTCGATGTCGCGTGCGTCGAACTGCTCGAGAAAATTCATCTGCGAGGTGTTGATCGTCACCGTCACCTGATCGGGCTTGGGGTCCAGTTCGGCCAGCATATGGCGGGTGTCGTCCGAAAGCCACTTGGCGGCCGCGCCCTCGGTTTCCGGCGCGAAACTGATCGAACCGCCCACCTGAATAATCATCTCGGGCACGCGCGCGCGCACCCCGGCGATCAGCTCGTTGAACTTCGAGAGACGCTTGCTGCCCTTGCCGTCGAGTTCGCGCACGTGCAGGTGCAACACCGTCGCGCCCGCGTTGTAACAGTCCACCGCCTTCTGAATCTGCGCCTCCATCGTGACGGGAATGTCCTCGGGAAAGTCCGAGGGCAGCCACGAAGGCGCGTAGGGTGCGGCGGTAATGATCAGCGGTTGCTGGTTTTCGGGGAACAGGTGTCCGTCGAGAAAGTTCATGGCGTGTCTCCTGGATCAACAAAGAATGGATAGCGGGATTCGGGACTGCGCCCGGAGCATCGTGTCGCCGGCAAGGCCGGCGTGCCCTTTACCCCGCATGGCGTCGGGGAGTCGAGTCGTTCCCGAAGAATATCGCCGCCAGATCGGCGGCAATGTATTATTCGGGACATAAGATGTCTAAATTGGGACACCGCCATGCAGCGATTCATGCTCACGATCCGCAGCGCAAGCCTCACGGGCTATGACGATCTCGCTCGCCATGTCGGGCTGGATCCGGCACGTATGCTGCGCAAGGTCGGCTTGCGCGCCCGCGACCTCGTCGATCCCGACGCGCCCATCAGCACCGCTGCGGTACGCGAGCTACTCGAGAACAGTGCCGTAGCGGCCAACGTGGAAGATTTCGGCTTGCGGCTGGCGATGCGCCGCCGGCTGTCCAACCTCGGACCGATCAGCGCCGTGATGATGGAAGCGCCCACGGCTCGGGAAGCCCTTGAGAGCCTGTGCCGTTACACGCGCCTGATCAATGCCTCGCTACTGACACGCATTGAAGATCACGGCGACACCGTACTGATTCGCGAGAACATTCTGGTGAACGACAAGAATCCGGTGCGGCAGTCCATCGAAATGGCCGTCGGCGTGCTTTATCGGAGCATGAAGGAGATTCTTGGACCGAACTGGCGGCCGCGCAGCGTCTGCTTCGAGCACCGCCCGCCCGATAGCGCGACATGCCACAAGAGCTTCTTTGGCCTCGCCGTCGATTTCAATTCGAGCGTCAATGGCATCGTCTGCCACGCCAGGGATCTGGCCGCGTATCGGCCCGCCAGCGATTCGCAGATGGCGCTCTATGCGCGCCGCTTTCTGGATCAGGCGTTGTCGGGCGTGAACGACAGCGCGACGCATACCATTCGCCAGGTCATCGTTGCGATGCTGCCCAATGGCCGATGCACGGCAGACCAGGTGGCAAGGCACCTGGGCGTGGACCGTCGCACCTTGCATCGGCGGCTCGCCGCCGAGGACACGAGCTTTTCGTCGCTGCTTCAGACCGTCCGGGGCGAACTCGCCTCGCGGCAAATCCGCGACAGCGACCGCTCGCTCTCCGAACTCGCGGATCTGCTCGGCTTTTCCACCTCGAGCGCGCTTGCTTTCTGGTTCCGGAAGCACTTTGGCATGACGGTTTCGAAATGGCGGGAAGCTCAGCAGTGAACGGCTAGCGGTGGCCTCGCGTCGCGCGAGCAACGCGGCCACCTTGCCTGCATCGTCGGGTTCGCCGTTCGTGTGCGTCTACGACTGCGTGTCGCTGTACTCGGCACGATACAGCTGCCGCTTGGGCGCACGCGTGCGCTGCTGCGTCTCCCAGCCTTCGGCGAGTCCCACCTTGGCATTCGATGGCGGCAGCATCGTCTTGCCGCGCACGAGATCGGACGCGCGTTCGGCGAGCATGATGGTCGGCGCGTTGAGGTTGCCGTTGGGCTCGGTCGGAAACACCGACGAGTCGATCACGCGCAAGCCCGTCATGCCGCGCACACGCAACGCGGAGTCGACCACCGCCATGTCGTCCTCGCCCATCCGGCACGAGCCACACGGATGCATGGTGCTTTCCAGATTCGCCCGCACGAATGCGTCGATTTCGTCGTCGGTCTGCACGTCGGGGCCGGGAGCGAGTTCGACATCGCGGAACCGGTCCATCGCGGGCTGCCCGATGATCTCGCGCGTGAGCCGCACGCAGCGCCGGAAGCCCTCGCGGTCCTCTTCGCGGTCCAGATAGTTGAAGCGGATCTCCGGATGCACGTACGGGTCCGCCGATGTGAGCCGCACGTGGCCCCGGCTCTTCGGTTTGTTCGGGCCCGTGAGCACCATGAAGCCGTGCCCCTTGAAGGGCTTGTCGCCGTCGTAGCGCATCGCGGCCGGCAGGAAATGGAACTGGATATCGGGCCAGCGCAGCCCCGCTTCCGAGCGGATGAAGCCGCCCGCCTCGAAATGGTTGCTCGCGCCAAGACCATCCTTGAACAGCAGCCAGCGCAATCCGATCAAAAACTTGTGCCACGGGTCCATCTGGCCGTTGAGCGTGACCGGCTCCTTGCAGCCGTACTGGATGTAGATCTCGGCGTGATCCTGCAGATTCATGCCGACGCCCGGCAGTGCATGCTTGACTTCCACGCCCGCCGCGCGCAACGCGTCGGCGGGCCCTATGCCTGAGCGCTGCAGCAGATGCGGCGAGCCGATCGGCCCCGACGAAATCAGCACCTCGGCACGGCAACGCGCCGTATGCGTCACGCCGCCCCGGTCGTAGACCACGCCGGTCGCGCGCTTACCCTCGACGATCACCTGCCGCGTCATCGCGTTCGTGACCACGTGCAGGTTCGGGCGGCTCATTGCCGGGCGCAGATAGGCGTTGGCCGTCGACCAGCGCACGCCGTCCTTCACCGTCATGTGCATCGCGCCGAAGCCTTCCTGCATGTGTCCGTTGCAGTCGTCCGTCTGGATGTAGCCGGCCTGCACGCCCGCTTCGATCCATGCGCCGTACAACGGGTTCTCCATGTTGTTGCCGTTGTTCGTGGAGAGCGGCCCGTTCGACCCGCGATACTGGTCGCCACCGAACTTGTAATTTTCGGCGCGACGAAAGTACGGCAGGCAATTGCGGTAGCCCCAGCCGCGCGCGCCCAGTTCCTCCCATTCGTCGAAGTCGTAGGCGTGGCCGCGAATATAGACGAGCCCGTTGATCGACGACGATCCGCCCAGCACCTTGCCGCGCGGGCAATGCAGTTGGCGTCCGTTCAGATGCGGCTCCGGCGCGGTCTGATATTTCCAGTTGAACTTGCGCGTGTTCATCGGCATCGAGAACGCGCTCGGCATCTGGATGATGATGCTGCGGTCGCTGCCGCCGTATTCGAGCACCAGCACGCTCACGGATGGGTCCTCGGTAAGGCGATTGGCCAGCACGCAGCCCGCCGATCCCGCACCCACGATGATGTAGTCGTATTGCCCGCTTTCCATGATGAATTCCTGATTCGTTATCCTGACGATATGCCTTAGAAGCGCCGGTCGCCCGTGGTGTACTGAGGCATGGCCTTTTCGATCTGCGAGATCAGTGCGTCCTCGCGGCGCAGATCGAGCGAGCGGCTCAGCAGGTAGTACGCGATGCCCGAGACGAACAACCCGACGAGCCACGCGAGGTCCACGCTGCCCATCGCCCGCGCAAACGGGCCGACATAGACTTCGTTGGCGCCGTCGAAGATGCAGAAGAACGGAACCATCGCCGCGAAGCCGATCGCATACGACATCAGGCCGCGCGCGCCCCACATGCCGTAGATGTTGTCATGCGGCAGGAAGAAGTGCGGGATCGCATAACGGCCCTTGCGCACGAAGAAGTAATCCGTGAGATTCACCGCCGTCCAGGGCACGAGGAAATAGAGCATCACGACGAGGTAGATGTTTAGAACCGAGAGTCCCTTGCCCGACGTATAGATGCTGAGCGCGACGCCCAGCTGAAGCACCACGACGAAGAGAATCGCCAGCACGCGCACGCGGGGCGTGGGCTCGATCTTCCTGAACGAATCGAGGCCCGTGATCGCCGTGAGCTTCGCGCTGTAGATGTTCATCGCAATCACGGGAAGGAACGCCACGATCGTGACCGCCACCACCACGCTCCCGAGCCGCGGCGACAGATCGCTGCCCACCTGGTTGAGCGCCACGAGCACATCGGTGGCGTGCAGGTGATCGCCAAGCCAGCCGCCAACCGCGATCATCCACGCACCCGAGAGCGAAGCCCCAAGGAACACGGCGGTGATCAAGCGGCCGCTCGGCGTGTTCTTCGGCAGATAGCGCGAATAGTCGGACACATAGGGCGCGTAGGCGATGTTGTAGCTCGCGGCGGCGGCGAACTGCGTGATGAACCCGGTCAAGGTAAAGCCAAGCGGCGCGGGCTGCGGCGTACCGGGAAGCGCCGCCGGCAGCGGCAGATCGGGCACCCAATGCATGAGCACCGCCAGCGTGACGATCCCGTACAGCGGCAGCGAGAGATACAGCGCCCACTTGAAGCTGCGATGCATCCAGTCGTGGCCGAGAATCGCGAGGATCGCCGCAGGCACGGTCACGACGAGCGCCACCCTGAGCGGGTCCCAGCCGAACAGCGCCTTGAGCCCTTGCATCATCAGCACGAGGTTCACGATGTTGAAGCCCGCGAACACGAACAGCGTGGCGAGCAGCACGAGCACCACGCCCCGATAACCGAACTGCGCTCGCGACTGGATCATCTGCGGCAGGCCCAGATGCGGCCCCTGCGAGCCGTGAAACGCCATGAACAACGTGCCGAACATGATGCCTAGTGTGCCGGCGATGGTCGTCCAGAGCGCACTCAGTCCGACGCTCGGCCCGACGAAGCCGATGGTCATCGTGAAGAACGTGAAGTTGCCGAGGAACCAGAACGGCCCCTGACGCGATAGCCGGTCGGTTCGTTCGCTCTCCGGAATGAAATCGATCGAATGCCCCTCGATCGCGCCGTGCTCGCCTGAGGCGGCTGTAGATGCTGCGATCGTTGCTGCGACTCTGTCGTGTGCTTCCATCGTGTGCCCCATGTCGTAATGGACGATGCTGCGTGAAGATAAGATGCGCGTTAAGACATCGCCTCAGGCGTCGTTCAGCGTGATCCAGACGGCTTTCGTCTCCATCAGCGAGTCGAGTTGCTCGGAGCCGAGGTCCTTGCCAAAGCCCGACTCCTTGAAGCCGCCGAACGGCATCGCGGGATCGATCGTGCTGTGCGCGTTCACGTAGACGCTGCCGACGCGCAGCTTCGGCACCAGCGCATGCACGCGGTTCAGGTCGCGCGAATAGATCGCGGCGGCAAGGCCATAAGGCGTGTCGTTCGCGAGCGCGACGGCCTCGCTCAAGTCGTCGAACGGAGCGCTCACCAGCACGGGGCCGAAGATTTCCTCCTTCACGATCCGCATGTCGGCGCGGCAATGCGTGAAGATCGTTGGTTGAACGAAGTAACCTGAGCCTTCCACATTGCGCCCGCCGTACACGAGCTCCGCGCCTTCGCTGCGGCCCGTCTCGATCCAGGACGTCACGCGCGCCTTCTGCTGCGCCGAAACCAGCGGGCTGATGAAGCAACCGGGGTCGAGACCCGGCGCAATCTTGAGCGTACGCGTGTAGTCGATCAGCGCGGCGACAAAGCGCTCGTGTACGCCGCGCTGCACGTAGAGGCGGCTGCCCGCGTCGCATACCTGCCCCGAGTTGAAGAACATGCCGTTGGCCACGGCGCGCGCCGCGGCCTCGATGTCCGCGTCGTCGAGCACGAGCACCGGGGACTTGCCGCCCAATTCCAGCGTGACGCGCTTGACGCCGTCAACCGCCGCGCTGCCGACGCCGCGCCCCACCGCTGTGGAGCCCGTGAACGTCACTTTGTCGATGCCGGGATGGCGCGCCATGGCCGCGCCGATCACGTTGCCGCGCCCGGTCACGACATTCACCACACCATCGGGAATGCCGGCCTCCTGCACGAGCTGTGCGAAGCGCAGCGTCGAGAGCGAGGTCAGCTCCGCAGGCTTGATCACCGCCGTGCAGCCCGCCGCGAGCGCGGCGGCCAGCTTCCATGCCAGGGTTTGCAGCGGGAAATTCCACGGCACGATGATGCCGACCACGCCCACCGGCTCCTTGCGCGTATAGGCCAGGTAGTGGCCGGGCAGCGAAGGCTCGACGGTGCGGCCGTGCAGCTTGGAAGCCCAGCCCGCGAAATAGCGATACGTATCGACGGTGCCCTGGATATCCACGTCGCGCGCATGCGCCACCGACTTGCCGACGTCGATCGACTCGATCTCGGCAAGCTCGTCCGCGTGGGCCTCGATGAGATCGGCGAGGCGGTGCAACAGGCGCTCGCGTTCGAGCGGCTTCAGACGCCGCCACGCACCGCCGTCGAACTGCGCGCGCGCCGCCGCGACCGCGCGATCGAGGTCGGCGGTCGTGGCGAGCGGAATCTGCGTGATGACGCCTTCGGTAGACGGCTCGATCACGTCGAGCACCTCGCCGTCGCCGCCCGAAACGAACGCACCGTCGATCAACATGCGTTGCGGCTGTTCGAGAAAGCGCCGCGTCTGGTCGCGCACGCAGAACTGCTCCAGATAGTTTCGTACGATGGAATCCATCGTTATCTCCCGATATTGCGCGGCGCCGTGCGGGCGCATCGCGCTTTCATGTTGCGTGCCGTTGCCGGCGCACATGCTGTGGATGCCGTCGATGCCTCAGCGCCGCTGCTGGCTGCGCGCGTGAAAGATGAAGCCGATGGAATTCAGCAGCAGTTGGGCAGCGAGAATCGGCGTGACGCCTGCCGGATCGTAGGCCGGGGCCACCTCGACGAGATCCATGCCCACGACGTTGCCGTGGCTGCGGCGCGCGAGCCCCTGGATGATTTCGAGCACCTCGTAGTAGGTGAAGCCGCCATGGCTCGGCGTGCCCGTGCCCGGCGCGATGGACGGATCGAAGCCGTCGATGTCGATCGTGATGTAGTAAGCGCGCCCTTCGGGAATGCGTGCCAGCACGGCCTCGGTGCCCAGCCGGCGCACGTCGCGCACCGAGAGAATGTCGGAGCCCGCTGCGCGCGCCGCATCGTAGTCGCTACGGTTCGACGAAGACACGTTGCGGATGCCCAGTTGCGTCATGCCGCTGATATGCTGCATTTCCGAGGCGCGCCGCAGCGGATTGCCGTGCCCGTAGCGCACGCCATGACGCTCGTCGACGAAATCCAGATGCGCGTCGAAGTGCACGATATGAATGGGGCCGCGGCCCTCGAATGCCTGGATCACGGGCGCGTGAATCGAATGATCGCCGCCGAGCGTGATGGGCATCGCGCCGTTCGAGAGGATCTTGCGCACCGCGCTTTCGATGTTGGCATTGCTCGCCGCCATGTCGGTATGGACAATGTCGGCGTCGCCCACGTCCACCATGCGGACCTGGTCGCGCGTCAGATAGAGCGCGTCGTCTTCGTGGTCGTAAGCGCCCGCATGGCCGAACGAGAACAGCGTGGACGCTTCGCGAATGCTGCGTGGTCCGAAGCGTGCGCCCGAGCGCCACTGCGTTCCCATGTCGTTGGGTGCGCCAAGAATCGCCACATCGGCGTCGATGCGGTCCCAGTCGAGGCAGACCGGCGATTTCGCGAATGTGCAGTGTCCGACGAACGGCAAATCGAGCCGCCCGCTTTCGTAGGTATTGCCCGGCATGAGTGTCTCCGTGTGTGATCCGCTGGCTGATCCAGTCCCTAATCGGCAAGCGATCGGTGAACGATCGGTGAACGACCCGGTTTTTGTCGAGCCGCCGCTTTGAGACACTATGTGCGTGTTTTTTTTGACCAAAAATCCCGGGTATCAGATGTTCATATCGGAATATCCGAAGCAAGCGATCATGGAGAGCGCGGGCAATGATGCAACTGCAAGACGTGGATCTCAAACTACTCAGGGTTTTCATGCATGTCGTGCGATGCGGCGGCTTCTCGGCGGCCCAGGCGACGCTGAACGTGAGCCAGTCGACCATCAGCGAGCAGATGACCACGCTCGAAGCGCGCCTCGGCCTCAAGCTGTGCGAGCGCGGCCGCGGCGGCTTCCGTCTGACCGAGCACGGCCTCGCGACCTATGAGGCGGCCCAGCGCCTGCAGGTTGCCGTGGAGGCGTTCTGCATGGACACGGACGCGCTCAAGCAACATATCGCGGGCCGGCTCTATCTGGGCATCATCGACAACACGGTGACGGACAGCGCCTCGCCGCTGCCGCAGGCCTTGCAGAGGTTCGTCTCGCGCGGCGACGACGTGCATGTCGACGTCTATATCGGTACGCCGGCGGAGCTGGAAGAGCGCGTGCTCGACGGCCGGCTCCATGTCGCGATCGGCCACTTCCCGATCCACGTGCCGGGCCTCGCCTACTCCGAACTCTATCTTGAGCCCGATGGGCTCTACTGCGGCAAGGGGAACCCGCTCTTTGCCGGCGCGCGGGAAAACGGCATTCAGACCGAAGCCATCGCCACGAGCCGCATTGCCGCGCGCGGCTACCTGCAACAGCACGATCTGAAGATGCTCAGCGCGAGCAAGGCCTCGGCGACCGTCGAC
This sequence comes from Paraburkholderia eburnea, assembly GCF_002917095.1. Taxonomy (GTDB): domain Bacteria; phylum Pseudomonadota; class Gammaproteobacteria; order Burkholderiales; family Burkholderiaceae; genus Paraburkholderia; species Paraburkholderia eburnea. The sequence continues at coordinate 111,817 of NZ_PQGA01000016.1, read as the reverse complement.
AATGTCGAGGCGCAGGCGATCCTGATTCTCTCGGGGGCATACATAGGATTCCTGCCGAATCACTACGCGGCACGCTGGGTCGAGCGCGACGAGATGCGGCGCATCGGTCCCGAGCAGTTCGGCATGCAGTCGCCCTTTTGCGCGGCGACGCGCCGGGCGTCTGCCGTGCCCTCGATTCTGCAGGCCTTTATGGTCGACCTGCACGAAGTCTGGGTGCATGAACACGCAGGCTAGCACGCGGACGAAAAGCGGCCCGCGCGCCACAAATAGCCGCGCGCCCGCGTGCTTGCGCGGGCGGCCAGGCGGGGCTGCGGCCAGGTCATGCGACCATGCCGCGACGGTCAGGAGGTCGCGAAGCGAATGCGACGGTCACTCCGGTCACTCCCCGCCATGCCCTCGATCAGCGCGGCGACGTTCTCCGCCGTGGCCGCCGACAAGGTCCAGCCCAGATGCCCGTGCCCCGTGTTGTAGAACACGCCCGGCATGCGCCCCTTGCCGACTTTCGGCAACATGCTCGGTAACATAGGCCGCAGGCCCGCCCACGGGATCACACGCGAGGTGCTGACCTGCGGAAACAGTCGCCGCGTCCATTCGACGAGCGGCGCGACACGGTCCGCGCGAATATCGCGGTTAAAGCCGTTGATCTCGGCCGTGCCGGCCACACGGAACCTGTCGGCGCCCAGCCGGCTCGTGACGATCTTCGCGCTCTCGTCGAGCAAGCTGACCCATGGCGCCGCGCGCTGGCTCATCTCGTCGTCCAGGCACACGGTAATCGAATAGCCCTTCACCGGATAAACGTTCACGCGATCGCCCAGCATCGACGCGAATGCGCGACTGTTGACGCCCGCGCAAACGACGATGCGATCAAACCTTTCGTCGTGCGAAACACCTTGCTCCGTCGCACAAATCGTGAAAACGCCGTCCGAATCACGCTGGATCGCCGTGATCTGCGTGTCGTGGTGGAACTCCACGCCGTGCCGCATGCACGCTTGCGTCAGGCCGCGCGTGAACTTGTGGATGTCGCCGGTCGAATCGGAGGGCGTGAAGAAACCGCCGAAAAACGCCCCTTCGAGCGTGGGCTCGATCTGCCGGATCTCGGCCGCCGTCACGGGCCTGCGGTCGAGTCCGCCTTCGTTCAGGATGGCGTTGACCTTTGCGGAGGCATCGAAGCTCTTGCGATCCTTGAAAATGTGCAGAATACCGCGCTGCTCCAGGTCGAATTCGATCTCTTCCTTGCGCGCGGTCTCGAACAGGTGCTCGCGGGCCGCCATGGCGAGGCGCACCGTTTCGAGCGTGTTCGCCCGATAGTTCGGGATCTGCCGCAGGAACTCGGCCATCCACGAGTATTTGTGCCAACCTGGCAGCGGATTCACGAGCAGCGGCGCATCGCGCGTGAGCATCCAGCGCAGGCCTTTGAGGACGGTGGCGGTGCTGTTCCAGACTTCGGCGTTGCACGCGGAGAGTTGGCCGCCGTTCGCGAACGAGGTTTCCATCGCGCTATAGCGATGGCGTTCGAACACGGTAACGCGAAAACCGCGTTTTGCGAGGGCGTAAGCGGTCGTGACGCCGGTAATCCCGGCGCCAATGATGGCGATTCGTGACATGACATGGTCCAGATTGGATTGAGCACTGTCGTTTCCGACACCTGTGCCCCATCTGTCCATGTACCTGAGAGTTTCTTTCCGTGCCGGCACTGCACGCGCAAGACGCGCCGGACGGAAATCTCCTTCGGTGGGCGCGTTCGCGCCGCTCTCCAGATGTTCTCGCCGCAGGGTCCTTGTGCCTGAGAGTTTCCGGGGCGGTTGCTCCGTCGGCGCCGTCGAGTGCTTTCGCAGTGACGGTCTCTCCCGCTGCAGTTGATCGAACAGCGCAAAGATAGCGGGACGTTATTGCGGCTGCAAGCGTTTTTTCGCCCAGGCTGATTCAATCGATTCACAGGCGCCCATTCAAAAGCCGCTGCATCCGTGCCTCATCGAAGCGCGCACACTCGGTTTTGAGCCAGTCTGAAAAGAGCGCAGTACGCGGGTCGTCGGGGTTGCGGGAAAGCAGCACGTAGCGCGCAGGCGCGCGCACATGCTGGCCGAACACGTCGACAAGCCGGCCACTCACGATCTCGTCGTGAACCAGCGCCGAGCGGCCCATCGCCACGCCTTGATGGTTCAACGCGGCGGTCATGGCCAGGCTGGAGAAGTTGAATTGCGGACCGTCCAGATGCCCGGTCCACTCAGGACGGGCTTGCGCAAGCCAACTGCGCCACTCCACGAATTCCGGCGCGCCCGCCCAGGGCGCGGCGTCGTGCAGCAGCGTGACACCGTCGAGCGACGCTCCCGCCGCGAAGCCGGGATGCTGCGCCAGATAGGCGGGCGTCGCGACGGGAAACAGATATTCATCGAGGACGACATCCGCGTGCAGCCGGTTGTATTGGACGGGGTCGTAACGCAACGCCACGTCGATATCGTCGATATTCATGGCTTGCCGGTCCAGCATCTGGAACTCGGCTTTCAGGCGCACGCAGACGCCCGGCTGTTGCCGGTGGAATTCGGTTAAACGCGGCATCAGCCATTGCAGCGCGAGCGACGGCAGACAACTTACCTGTAGAGGCGCGTTCGACATGCCGAGTGTTTGAAGCGTCTGATTGATATCCGCGAACGCACTCGATATCGTTCCCAAAAGGACCTCGCCCTTTTCGGTCAGCTTCAGCCCACGCGCCTGGCGCACAAAAAGGGCATAACCGAGCCGGTCCTCCAAATGACGAATCTGCTGGCTCACGGCGCTTTGCGTCAGGTTGAACGCCTGCGCGGTTTTCGTGAAGCTCAGGAGGCGGCCCGCCGTTTCAAAACACAGCAGCGCGCCAAGGATCGAACCGTCCAATCGACTAAGCATAAGTCAGGCTAATGCATCCATTAAAAATCAACGCTTTTTTGCGGCCCGTGAGAATCGTAGCATTGCTAGTCTTGAATCTGTATAAGCGAATCCTGGGTAAATCATGCACGCCCCGTTCCAATCGACCGAGCTATTAGCTGAACTACACTCTCGCCGCCCACTGCTGTGGCTGAATCCCGATGTCGGCAGCCCTTTGCCCCACGATGCCCCTTCGTTCGACGACATTGCCAGTGCCGAGGCGAGGCTGGCCCGCTGCGAACCGCTGATGGCCGAGCTTTTTCCCGAACTAGCCGAACGCGCGGGAAAAGTGGAGTCGTGCCTGATGCCCGCCAATGGCTTGCGAGATGCGCTATCGCCATCAAGCGAGGAGCAAGGCGCCTGGTTCATCAAACGCGACGACGCCTTGCCGATCGCCGGTTCCGTCAAGGCGCGCGGCGGCTTTCACGAAGTCCTCGCGCTCGCCGAGTCGATCGCCATCGAACACGGGTTGCTCAATGCCGATGGAGATCGGCGAATCCTCGCGTCAGCCGCCGCACGAAAGTTGTTTTCGGAGCAAGCGGTTATCGTTGGCAGTACTGGCAATCTCGGTTTGAGTATTGGTGTGATGGCTGCCGCGCTGGGGTTCGAGGCTGTCGTTCATATGTCCACGGACGCGAAGCCGTGGAAGAAGGAGCGCCTAAGGAGACGTGGTGTTCGAGTGGTCGAACACGACGGCGACTATGCGCAAGCCGTCGCTGCCGGACGGTCGGAGGCGCGGAATCAGCCACACTGCCACTTTGTTGACGACGAACGCTCCTTGATGCTGTTTCTGGGCTACGCCGCGGGCGCTCGCCATCTGGCGGTGCAACTGGCCGAGGCTGGCCGCATCGTGGATGCGGCGCATCCGCTCTTCGTCTATATCCCGTGTGGGGTCGGCGGCGCGCCGGGTGGCATCACCTATGGCCTGAAAGCGTTGTTCGGCGAGCACGTTCATTGCTTTTTTGCCGAGCCCGTTGCCTCGCCGTGCATGCTGGTTCAGCTTGCGCTAAGTCGCGACAAGCCCGTATCTGTGTACGATGTGGGCCTGGACAATCGCACCGAGGCTGATGGCCTTGCCGTCGCGCTGGCGTCGCACCTTGTCAGTCCGTTGATGGCATCCCAGCTGTCAGGTGTATTCACCGTAAGCGACAATCAGCTCTACGAATGCTTGCTCGCCATGCAACGCGTCATGGGAGTGGAACTGGAGCCATCGGCGGCGGCGGCCATCGGTGGCCCGGGCTGGCTGACACAATCGCCCGGCGGCCGCCACTACCTGCGTAGCCTCAATGCCGGCATGTGCCAGGCGACACACGTAATCTGGACTACGGGTGGATCGCTGGTCCCACCGGAGGAGCACCGCCGCTTCCAGTCTCACGCGAAAGCGCTCGGCCGCTTGTGAGTAGTGGGGCACCTGCGCAAGCGCATTTGCGTCGCGCCATCGGGTTTTGGCCAATCCGAAGCGCGACGCGAATAAAGCGAAAAAAAGCTTATAGATCAAGCGATTGTGAGCACGTCACCCAAATCAGGACGGGCTCTGCCCGCCCAACCCTGAACTACTCGTTCTCTTCGAAGTAGTGGCCGAACTTGACCTGCTTCGTGCGGATATAACGCTCGTTTTCCTCACGCATAGGAATCGCCAGCGCGACGCGCTCGATCACCGGAATACCGTGCTTCGAAAGCGTGTCGAACTTCTTCGGGTTGTTGCTCATCAGGCGCACCGAAGTGACTTTGAGCATACGCAGGATCGCCGCCGCCGAATCGTATTCGCGCGCGTCGTCAGGCAGGCCAAGGTCGAGATTCGCCTCGACCGTGTCGCGGCCCTGCTCCTGCAGTTGATACGCGCGGATCTTGTTCGACAGGCCGATGCCGCGGCCTTCGTGGCCACGCAGATAGAGCAGCACGCCGCGGCCTTCGGCGGCGATGTAGCGCAGCGCAAGATCGAGCTGTTCGCCGCAATCGCAGCGATAGGAACCGAACACGTCGCCGGTCAGACATTCGGAATGCAGGCGCGCGAGCACGGGCTCGCCGCTACCCACGTCGCCCATCACGAGCGCGCAGTGTTCGGCGCCGCCGTCCTTCACGCGGTAGACGTAGGACTCGAAGGTGCCGTAACGGGTCGGCAGCGTGGCGCTCGCGTCAAGCACGACGCATTCGTTGGCGTTATCGCCGTCAGCGCAGGACGGCTCTTGAAGCGTAGGCATGATCTGGAACAAATGGCTGGCAAAAACCGGCCTGAAGCCGGGTTGGAGTTAGGAATCGGAGTGTACCGCCATTTGGCCAGGGCCGCCCCGCCCCTCGCGGGCGCCCCGACGATGGCCGGGGGACGCGCGCGGGAGCGCACAGCGCCGCGCACGGGCCAACCCCGCGCATACCCCAACGCCGCGCGAGCGGCCATCCGCCTATACTTCAAAGGCTTTCATAGCTTGCTTTTCGGCAATAAGCGGACAATGAACGCACCAATCGAACGACAAGAAGGACGAACTGGAGTCGCCCTATGACGAGCGTTGCACAGGTACTTAAATCCAAGCCGGAACAGGTGGTCCACACGATCGGCGCCCACGATTCCGTCTACGACGCCATCCGCCTGATGGCCGACAAGCAGATCGGCGCCCTGGTCGTCGTCGACGGCGGCGCGATCGTGGGCATCGTCACCGAGCGCGATTACGCGCGCAAGATCGTGCTGATGGACCGCTCGTCGAAAACGACTGCCGTGCGCGACATCATGAGCCCGCACGTGCGTTTCGTGCAGCTCGACCAGACCACCTATGACTGCATGGCGCTCATGACCGAGCGGCGCATGCGTCACCTGCCGGTCATGGAAGACGGCAAGCTCGTCGGCATGGTGTCGATCGGCGACCTGGTGAAGGAAATCATCGCCGAGCAGCAGTTCACCATCTCGCAGCTCGAGCACTACATCACCGGCGGTCCTGGCACCTGACCGCGCTGCCGCATCCTTTCATACGTTCGAGCGCACAGGCTTCAGCGAAAAAAGCCCAATCCGGGGTGGGTTGGGCGAAGCCACCTTGCGGCGGCGGAGGTTCGACGCATGAAAATTCGCGCGACGGTGTGGAGCGTGGCATAACCGGCTAACGCCAGGCGCGACCCGCGCAACACGGGCCGCGTGTTTCGTCACGCCGCGACGACAGCAGGTTTGCAACAGATTTGGGCTAAAGCGCGTTCCGGCTCAATGGCCGCTCAGTTACCGCTTAGTTACCGCTCAATTACCGAAATACACGCGCTGCGACGGTGCGATCGTCTCAGGCTGGGTGCCCGATTGCGATGAACCCGTCGATGCGCCGCCATAGCCGGTGTCGGCGTTCGGCTGCGTCTGCGCGACACCCTGTCCTTGTTCCTGCGAAACACGCGCTTCCGCGGCCTGGATATCGCTCGGATAGTTGGAGTCGTTGGCAGTTGCCGGGTTGTAGCCGGCCTGTTCGATCTGGATCAGCTCGGCGCGGACCTCGGCGCGGGTTTTGGGAGCATTGTTCTGGTCCACCGACTGCGCATAGGACAATGCCGGTGCGGCCACGAGTGCCGCGACGAACGCGGCCTGAATCAGGGTACGAGCCTTCATGATATTTACCTCCATCGCTTGTTGTGCCCGGCCTCGACGCCGCGATGCTAATCGGCTCGCGTCGGGCCAGTCCTTCAAGTCTATGAAGCGAAGCGACCAGGGCAAATACCGATTTCCCCAAAATACAGTTCCGCCAGCAGCAACAATACAGTGGCCGCAAAAATCGGCTTAAAAATGCGACTCGACCCGTTTCAACTGGTTGAAAGCAGTTTGCGCGGACCACTGACGAAAGGACTGCCGATCTCGTAGAACCGCAGCGGACGGTCCTGTTCGCGCGACAAGCCGATGCGTGTGGTCACGCCGGGTTCCGCCGCCGGGTGCCTGGCCGCGTTCAGACGCCCGATCCATAAGCTCTTGCCCGCGCAAAGATCGATGCCGTCGAAACTCGCGCCGATTCCGAACGCCTGGGTGAGCCGCCCCGGCCCGCGCGTGAGATCGCGCAGCGTCGCGCCCGGCCTGCGCGCGGCCATCGAGGCGAGGCCTTCGAGCGGTTCGACGGCGCGAAACAGCACGCCCGCGCCCACGCCCTCGGCTTCGCTCGACATATTGAGCATGTAAGACAGACCGTAGGTGAGCCGCACATAGGCATGTCCGCGCGCGAGAAAGAGCGACGCGTTCCACCCGCGCGGCCCGATGAAGGCGTGTCCCGTCGAATCGCCGGGCGGATAGCCCTCGACTTCGACGAGACGCCCCACCAGGCGCCCCTCGGGCAAGTCGTGAACGAGGTACTTGCCGACCATGTAACGCGCGAGCGCGACCGTCTCCACGGGCAGATCGTCGCGCCGCAACGGCACGACCGGCAATGCCGAAGGCGTGGCGGCCAGCGCCTGCAACGCGTTGGCCGCCACTGCCCGCTTCACTGCGCCTGCCCGGCTTGTGCCGATTGTGCTGATTGCGCCTCGGGTTGCGTCGCCGCGCGCAGCTTCGCGACATCGCCCGCGCCGACCGCGCCCGCGCGGTTGTTCCAACCCGCGCGGATAAAGCTCAGCACGTCAGCGATCTGCTGGTCGTTAAGCTGGTCGCGATACGGCGGCATCGGATACGGCGCCGGAATGCCCTGGATCACGAGATCGCCCGTGCCGTTGAGCGTCACGTTGATGAGCGACGCGGCCTCCTTTTCGAGTACGTTCGGATTGCCCGCAAGCGGCGCGAACATGGGCGCGAAGCCCCGTCCGTCGACGCCGTGGCAGTGCATGCAGAACGCCGCGTAGACGCGCGCGCCCGCATCGTTCGCAGGCCGCGAGAGCGATACCTTCGTCGCCTGCGGATCGTAGGCATAAGCCTCGCCGCCACTGCCGCCCGCCGGCGGCAGCGACTTGAGATAGCCCGCGATCGCGTTGACGTCGGCGTCGTTCATCGCCTGGGTGCTGTTGTTGATCACGCTCGTCATCGCGCCGAACGCCGACGCGTGCTGGTTCGCGCCCGTCTTGAGGAACTGCGCGAGATCGGCCTGGCTCCAGCGTCCGAGCCCGGTGTTGTGCTCGCCGGTGAGGTTCGAGGCGAACCAGTTATCGAGTAGCGCGCCGCTCAGAAACTCCGTGCCGCTTTCGTCGAGCGCCTGCTCATTGAAACCGATGCCGCGCGGCGTATGGCACGAGCCGCAGTGCCCCAGGCCCTGCACGAGATAGGCGCCGCGATTCCATGCGGCGTCCTTGCCCGGTTTGTCCTGGTACACGCCTTTCTTGAGAAACACGAGGTTCCACAGCTTGAGCGGCCAACGCATGTTCATCGGCCATTTGATGTCGCTGTCGCGATTGGCCGCCTTGATCGGCTGCACGCCATGCATGAAGTAGGCGTAGAGCGCGGCCACATCGTCGTCGCGCACTTTCGCGTAGGACGGGTACGGCATCGCCGGATAGAGGTTGTGGCCGTCCTTCGCCACACCCTCGCGCAACGCGCGCGCGAAATCGTCCAGCGTATAGCCGCCGATGCCCGTGTCCGGATCGGGCGTGATGTTGGTCGTGTAGATGTGGCCGAGCGGCGTGGACATCGGCAGGCCGCCCGCGAACGGTTTGCCGCCCGGCGCCGTGTGGCAGGCCGCGCAATCGCCGGCCTGGGCGAGGTACGCGCCGCGCTGGATCGTGGCGGCATCGGCGCTGGACGGTGCGGTGGCGGCGGAATCCGCAGCAAACGCCAAACCCGGCGCGAAAGCGATCAAAGTCGCGGCGAGCGCCGGGGCCAGGCAGTTAGTAGCAAATCCTCGCGCGATAGAGGATGCGTCGAATGGCTTCATCATCGTCCTCCTCAGGCGGTTTGCGGGTTCATGAGCTGACGGCCCACGGGCAAATGCCGCAGGCGCTGGCCCGTCGCCGCGTAGATCGCGTTGGTCACCGCGGGCGCGAGCGCCGCCGTGCCCGGCTCGCCGATCCCGCCGGGCGCCTCGCCGCTTGGCACGATATGCACTTCGATCACGGGCGACTCGTCGATGCGCAGGATGCGGTAGTCGGTGAAATTGCGCTGGGTCACGCGCCCGCGCTCGATCGTGATTTCGCTGTAAAGCGCTGCCGAGATGCCGAACACGATGCCGCCCTGCACCTGCGCCTCGATGGTCGTCGGATTCACCACCATGCCGCAGTCGACCGCCGCCACCACGCGGTTCACGCGCACTTCGCCGTTGCTCACGGTCACGTCGGCGACCATCGCGAAGTAGCTGCCGAACGCGTGCATCACCGAAACCCCGCGCCCTTGTCCCTTCGGCATGGGTGGTCCCCAGTTGGCGGCGCGCGTGGCCACGTCGAGCACGCCCAGCGCGCGCGGCGACTTGCCGAGCAGATTGCGCCGGTACTGCACCGGATCGGTCTTGGCGGCCACCGCGCATTCGTCGATAAAGCTCTCCACCACGAAGGTGCCGCGCGTCGGCCCGACGCCGCGCCAGAAGGCGGTGGGCACCGTATGCGGCTCCTGGCGCACGTATTCGATCAACTGGTTAGGCAGGTCGTAGGGCAGATCGGCGGCCACTTCGACGGCGTCCGGGTCGATGCCGTTCTTGAAGGCCGGCGGCGCGAAGCGCGCCATGATCGACGAGCCGACGATGCGGTGCTGCCACGCCACCGGTTTGCCGTTGGCGTCGAGTCCGGCAGAAATGCGGTCGTAGTAGAACGGCCGGTACATGTCGTGCTGGATATCTTCCTCGCGCGTCCAGAACACCTTGACGGGCGTGCTCACCTGCTTGCCGACCTTGAGCGCCTGGGTGATGGCATCGACTTCCAGACGCCGCCCGAAACCGCCGCCGAGCAGGTGGTTGTGCAGCACGATCTGTTCGGGCTTGAGGCCCGTGACGGCCACGCCCGCATCGACGGCGCGCGTGGGCACCTGGGTGCCGACCCAGATCTCGCAGGCGTCGCCGCGCACGTGCACGGTGCAGTTGATCGGCTCCATCGTCGCGTGCGCGAGGAAGGGCTGCTGATAGACGGCATCGACGCGCGTTTTCGCGCCGCCGAAGGCCTGCTGCACATCACCGTCCCTGCGCGCGACGGCGCCGCTCTGCTGCTGCGCGGCGTTCGCCAGATCGCCGACGATCTGCCGCATCGACAGGTTCGCCGCCGCGCCCTCGTTCCACTCGATCACGAGCGCCGCCGCGCCGCGCTTCGCGGCCCAGGTGTGCGCGCCGATCACGGCCACGGCGTTGTCGATCTTGACGATCTGCGTGACGCCGGGAATCTGCTTCGCGTGCGTGTCGTCCACGCGCGCCAGCGTGCCGCCGAACACGGGGCAATTGACGATGGCCGCATAGACCATATTGGGCAGGCGCACGTCGAGACCGAACAGCGCCGAACCATCGACTTTTTCCGGCGAATCGAGCCGCTTCGTGGGCTTGCCGATGATCGTGAAATCCTTCGGACTCTTGAGCGTCACGTTTTGCGGGGCGGGCAGCTTCGCCGCGGCATCGACAAGCTGGCCGTATGAAGCGCGCCGCCCGCTGGCGTCGTGCAGCACTTCGCCGCTCTTCGCGTGACACGCGGCGGGATCGACCTGCCATTGCTGCGCCGCCGCCGCGATCAGCGCCACGCGCGCCGTCGCCCCCGCGCGGCGCATCGGTTCCCACGCATAGCGGATCGAGGTCGAACCGCCCGTGAGCTGGCCGCCCAGCAGCGGATCGGTGAACAGTTTCGCGTCGGGCGGCGCGTGATCGAGCGTCACGCTGCCGAGCGGCACTTCGAGTTCCTCGGCGATCAACATCGGGATCGACGTGTACACGCCCTGCCCCATCTCCACCTTCGGGATGATGAGCGTGACCTTGCCGGTGCGGTCGATCTGCACGAAGGCATTCGGCTCGAACACGCCGTCCTGCGGCGTTTCGTTGCCGTCGCCGCCCACGACCGACTGGCGCGCCGCGCTGTCGCCCTGGGCACCCGCGCCAAAGCTGAAGCCGAGCAGCAGACCGCCGCCCGCCGCCGCGCCGAGCTTCAGGAACGTGCGCCGCGACAGCGAAGAAGCGGAAGAAGAAGAAGAAGCAGCCCGCGCAGTGCCGTTCTGCGCATCGAGAAGACCTTGTGACATGGCTCAGGCCTCCTTCGCAGCTTGCTTGATCGCCGCCCGAATGCGGCTATAGGTGCCGCAGCGGCAGATATTGCCGGCCATGGCGGCATCGATATCCGCGTCGCTGGGGTTCGCGTTCTGGGCGATCAGCGCCGCCGCCGACATCACCTGCCCCGACTGGCAATATCCGCACTGCACCACGTCGATTTCGCGCCATGCCTTCTGCACTTTCTGGCCGGCGGGCGTCGCGCCCACGGCCTCGATCGTCGTGATCTTGCGGCCTTCGAGCGCCGCGACCGGCAGCACGCACGAGCGCGTGGCCTCGCCGTCCAGGTGTACGGTGCAGGCGCCGCATTGCGCGATGCCGCAACCGAATTTGGTGCCCGTCAGTCCGATGATGTCGCGCAGCACCCAGAGCAGGGGCATGTCGGGTGGCGCGTCGATCGTGTGGGTCTCGCCATTGATAATTAGCGTCGTCATGAGGCGGCTCTCCGGTATGGGGATGTCGATGATTGTTGACTGCATTCGATCAATCGAAGGCCATGCATCCGCGTTGTTCCGGCAGCGTGCGCAAATCGTGGGGTATTTGCACGAGCGGCACGCGAATGCGGCCTTGCGAGCGAGTGTGTGAGAACCCGGCGAGTGTAGCGCCGACATTATTCGCGCGCTGGCAAGTGCGCCGAACGCGTCATTCAGAACGCTAACGACATGCGTTGCGGCGTTGCGCTACCATCGTTCGATGGGCGCGCGCCTTGAAACCGCGCGATATCGAACGCATATGAAGCACCTTCATGCACCCCCAAGGAGCCGCCACGATGGACGAAGCCCGCGCGATTCAATTTCTTTCCGAAGTCCGCAAGCCGCTGCTCAACCTGCACAAGGCGATACTCGATCACGAACGCGCCGAATACGAGCGCGAATTCGGGCCGACCACGCCCGCGGCCTTTCTCCAGGTGCTCATCAACGGCACGGGATTTCGCTGGCTGATGCCGTTTTCGACGGTGATCGCCAACGTCGACGAAACACTGGACGCGAAAGACGCCCAACCCGAAGACCGCATCGGCGCGGTCGAGGGTGTGACGGCGCTGTTTTCCGGCGAGGAGTCGGCGGAATTCTTCGAGCGTTATCAGGCGCTCCTGCGGAAGAGTCCCGACGTGCTGCAACTGCATGGCGTGGTCGCGCAGTTGCTCAACGGCATCAGGAACTGACGTTGCCGCTCAGGCCGCGCGTTCATCAGGTAACGTCGCGCGCGGCCTTTTTCGCGGCGCTCAAACGCCGCCACAACGTCGTCTTGCTGATGCCGAGCATGGCGCACACGCGGTCGCGGTCGCCGCCGCAGGCATCGAGCGCCGCGCGGATTTCATCGGCTTGCACGTTCAGGCTGCGCTCGCGCAGCGTAAGCGGTTCGACTGCGCGATCCGCCGCTTCCTGAGGCGCACCGCGCGCGGTCTCGAACACCTCCGGCGCGATCGCGCGCAACACTTCGGGCGTGAGCACATCGACGTCCGAATCCGCAAGCTCCACCACCATCCGCTCGATCACGTTCTGCAGCTCGCGCACATTGCCGGGCCACGGGTGACGGTCGAGCGCGTAACCGATGGCTCCAAGCGCGCGCATCGCGTCGTCCTGGGTGCGGATGCGCAGCGCCACGCGCGGCTCGCGACGTGCCGATTGCAGCAGCAATTCCGCCGCCAGCGGCACGATATCCTCGCCCCGCTCGCGCAACGGCGGGATCGCCAGATTGAGAATGTTGAGGCGATAGAACAGGTCGGCCCGAAACTCGCCGCTTTCGATCTGCTCGGTGAGCGCGCGATGCGTTGCGGCCACCACGCGCACATCGACGCGCGTGGGTTCCGTCGCCCCCAGACGAACCACTTCGCGCTCCTGCAACACGCGCAGCAAGCGGCTTTGCAGCGGCAAGGGCATCTCGCCGATTTCGTCGAGAAAGAGCGTACCGCGATGCGCCGCCTCGATCAGCCCGACCTTGCCGCCGCGCCGCGCTCCCGTGAACGCGCCCTCCTCGTAGCCGAACAATTCGCTCTCCAGCAACGCCTCGGGAAACGCGCCGCAATTGATCGCGACAAACGGAAAATCGCGCCGCGGGCTTTCGCGATGGATGCCCTGCGCGACCATCTCCTTGCCGGTGCCGCTCTCGCCGCGAATCAGCACGGTCGCGTCGGATTTCGCGTAGCGCTGCGCCAACTGACGCACGCGCGCGATGCCCGGCGTGGCGCCGCTCAAGTCGCCGATCCGATAACGCGCCACGAACTGCTGCGTGCGCTGGCGCGTGCGCAAGGTGCGGTCGAGCCGCTCCACCGCGCGCGACTCCTGGAACGTGAGCACCGCGCCCGTCGTCACGCCGTTATCGACCAGCGGGCCGCGATGCACGACGTAGCTGACACCGCGAATGGTTTCGAGCGATTCGCCGTCGGCGTCGGGCAGCGTGAAGGCGATGTCGGGCGCGAGCGACGCCAGCGGCTGGCCCGCCGCCGTCGCGGGATCGATACCGAGCACGCCCGCGAGCCGCTGGTTGATCGCCTCCACGCGCCCGCGCGCATCGAGCGCCACCACGCCGTCGCGCAGATGCTGAAGCACGCTGTCCAGACGCTGACGGCGCTGCGTTTCGCGCCAGGTGGCCTGCACGACTTCGAGCGCATTGTCGAAGGCCGCGCGCACCGACGAGCGCGAATACACGAAGAACGGCACGAGGCCGAAACGCGCCGCCAGATCGTTGACATGGCCCGGCCCGACCACCGCGCCTACGCCGCGATCGCGCAGATCGAGCACGCAGGCTTCCGCGTCCTGCACCGTGCGATACGAGGCGAACACCACGTCGATGCCGTAGGCGCTCGCGAAACGGCGCACTTCCATCGGCGTCTCGCCATAGGTCACGAGCGCGACCAGATCGGCCTCGCGGCGCGCGCGCGCCAGCGCCTGCATCACGTCGAAGCCGGTCGGCTGCACGAGCACCACGGGCAGGTCGATGCGCGCCTTCAGATACGTGCCGTTCGAGCCCGCCGCCACGACCACGTCGGGGCGCTGGTTCGGGCCCGCCGCCGCGATTTCCGCGACCGCCTCCTCGAAGCCGCGCGGCACCACGCGCAGATCGGCCAGCTCGTCGTACTCGCCCGCGATATCGCGGAACAGATCGCGCAGGCGGCTGATGCCCATCGCCCAGACGCGCGGGCGGAAGGGTTCGGAAGCGGAGGGGAAGCGGTTCATGAAAGACTCAAGGCAAATTTCCAGGGCGGTTTCATTATCGCGCGCCGATTTCACATTTGAAATCGACATTTCACAAGAGAAATCGGGGCGAGAACCCCATCGGCGGCATTCAGGCGCAAAATCAACGCCTTGGGCAAGGCCTGACCCACCGCTTTCGCGCTGGCACGGTATCTGCAGTATCAGCGCCAATTCCTTCGGAGACATGACGCATGAACAGCAAATCCCTCGCAAGCGCCGGCGCGAAATTCCGCGCGGCCGTGGCTACCGAACAACCGCTGCAGGTCGTGGGCGCGATCACCGCCTACGCCGCCAAACTGGCCGAGCAAACCGGCTTCAAGGCCGTCTATCTGTCGGGCGGCGGCGTGGCCGCCAACTCGCTGGGCGTGCCCGACCTGGGCATCAGCACGATGGACGACGTGCTGATCGACGCGCGCCGCATCACCGACGCCGTCGAGATCCCGCTGATGGTCGATATCGACACCGGCTGGGGCGGCGCCTTCAACATCGCGCGCACGATCAAGTCGTTCATCAAGGCGGGCGTCGCCGCCGTGCACATGGAAGACCAGGTGGGCCAGAAGCGCTGCGGCCATCGCCCGAACAAGGAAGTCGTGCCGACCGACGAGATGGTGGACCGCGTGAAGGCCGCCGTCGATGCGCGCACCGACGACGGCTTCGTCATCATGGCCCGCACCGACGCCGCCGCCGTGGAAGGCATCGATGCCGCCATCGAGCGCGCCATCGCCTATGTGGAAGCGGGCGCGGACATGATCTTCCCCGAAGCCATGAAGACGCTCGACGACTACCGCCGCTTCAAGGCGGCCGTGAAGGTGCCGATTCTCGCCAACCTGACCGAATTCGGCTCGACGCCGTTTTTCACCACCGACGAACTCAAGAGCGCCAACGTCGATATCGCGCTCTACTGCTGCGGCGCCTATCGGGCGATGAACGCCGCCGCGCTCAACTTCTACGAGACGGTCAAGCGCGACGGCACGCAAAAGGCTGCGGTTTCGACCATGCAGTCGCGCGAGGATCTCTACCAGTACCTCGGCTATCACGCTTACGAAGACAAGCTCGACGCGCTGTTCGCATCGTCGAAGAAGTAATCACGCATAGCGCGTCCCCACGACGTTAAACCCTATTAGATCGAGAGAGGAAGACACCATGAGCGAAACGGACAACGCCACGCAAAGCGCAGGCGGTTTCAAGCCGAAGAAGTCGGTTGCCCTGTCGGGCGTGACGGCGGGCAACACGGCGCTGTGCACCGTGGGCCGCACCGGCAATGACCTGCACTATCGCGGCTACGACATTCTCGACCTGGCCACGGCCAGCGAGTTCGAGGAAGTCGCTTATCTGCTCGTGCACGGCAAGCTGCCGAACACGGCCGAACTCGCCGCCTACAAGACCAAGCTCAAGGCGCTGCGCGGCCTGCCCGCGAACGTGAAGGCGGCGCTCGAATGGGTGCCCGCTTCCGCGCACCCGATGGACGTGATGCGCACGGGCGTGTCCGTGCTCGGCACCGTGCTGCCCGAGAAGGACGACCACAATCTGCCCGGCGCGCGCGATATCGCCGACCGCCTGATGGCCTCGCTCGGCTCGATGCTGCTGTACTGGTATCACTATTCGCACAACGGCAAACGCATCGAAGTGGAAACCGACGACGATTCGATCGGCGGCCATTTCCTGCATCTGCTGCACGGCGGGGAGCCGTCGAAGTCGTGGGTCGATGCGATGCACGTTTCGCTCAATCTCTATGCCGAGCACGAGTTCAATGCGTCCACGTTCACGGGCCGCGTGATCGCGGGCACGGGCGCGGATATCTATTCGGCCATCACGGGCGCGATTGGCGCGCTGCGCGGCCCGAAGCACGGCGGCGCGAACGAAGTGGCGTTCGAGATCCAGTCGCGCTATGAAGACCCGGATCAGGCGGAAGCCGACATTCGCGCGCGCGTCGAGAGGAAGGAAGTCGTGATCGGCTTCGGCCATCCGGTGTATACGATTTCGGACCCGCGCAACAAGGTCATCAAGGAAGTCGCGAAGAAGCTGTCGAAGGAGCAGTCGAATCTGAAACTGTTCGACATCGCCGAGCGCCTCGAATCGACGATGTGGGACGTCAAGAAGATGTTCCCGAACCTCGACTGGTTCAGCGCTGTTTCGTATCACATGATGGGCGTGCCGACCGCGATGTTCACGCCGCTGTTCGTGATCGCGCGCACGGCAGGCTGGAGCGCGCACATCATCGAACAACGCGTCGACAACAAGATCATCCGCCCGAGCGCCAACTATACGGGTCCGGAGAATCTGAAGTTCGTGCCGCTCGGCAAGCGCTGATCGCGTCATTGGCCGTTCGGCTAATGGGAACGGGAGGCTGGCGCGCGTAGAGTTGCGCTGGTCTCCGCCCGCTTACTACATATTGGTCCCCCAGCCGTGAATACTGCTCACCGCAAGCCTCTTCCCGGCACCCGGCTCGATTACTTCGACGCGCGCGAAGCCGTCGAAGCGATCCAGCCCGGCGCCTGGGACACGTTGCCCTATACCTCGCGCGTCCTCGCCGAAAACCTCGTGCGCCGCTGCGAGCCGGCTCACCTCGCCGCCTCGCTCAGGCAGCTCGTCGAGCGCCGCCGCGACCTCGATTTCCCGTGGTATCCGGCGCGTGTCGTCTGCCATGACATCCTCGGCCAGACGGCGCTCGTCGATCTGGCGGGCCTGCGCGACGCCATCGCGGACCAGGGCGGCGACCCCGCCAAGGTCAACCCGGTCGTGCCGGTCCAGCTGATCGTCGATCACTCGCTCGCCGTGGAATGCGGCGGCTTCGATCCGCAGGCGTTCGAGAAGAACCGCGCGATCGAAGACCGTCGCAACGTCGACCGCTTCGACTTCATCAACTGGACGAAGAAGGCCTTCAAGAACATCGACGTGATTCCGCCCGGCAACGGCATCATGCACCAGATCAATCTGGAGAAAATGTCGCCCGTGATCGGCGTGATCGACGGCGTCGCGTACCCGGACACCTGCGTGGGCACCGACAGCCATACGCCGCATGTGGATGCGCTCGGCGTAATCGCCATCGGCGTGGGCGGACTGGAAGCCGAAAACGTCATGCTTGGCCGCGCCTCGTGGATGCGCCTGCCCGATATCGTCGGCGTGGAACTGACGGGCAAGCGCCAGCCGGGCATTACGGCCACCGACATCGTGCTCGCACTCACCGAATTCCTGCGCAAGGAAAAGGTAGTCGGCGCGTATCTGGAGTTTCGCGGCGAAGGCGCGTCGAGCCTCACGCTCGGCGACCGCGCCACGATCTCGAACATGGCGCCCGAGTATGGCGCCACGGCGGCGATGTTCTTCATCGACAACCAGACGCTCGACTATCTGCGCCTCACGGGCCGCGAGGAAGAGCAGGTCAGGCTGGTCGAAACCTACGCGAAAACGGCGGGCCTGTGGGCCGATTCGCTCGCCCGCGCGCAGTACGAACGCACGTTGACGTTCGATCTGTCGAGCGTCGTGCGCAACATGGCCGGCCCGTCGAACCCGCACAAGCGCCTGCCCACTTCGGCACTGGCCGAGCGCGGCATCGCGGGCAAGTGGGAGGAAACGCCGGGCCAGATGCCCGACGGCGCGGTCATCATCGCGGCCATCACGAGCTGCACGAACACCAGCAACCCGCGCAACGTGATCGCCGCCGCGCTGCTCGCGCGCAACGCGAACGCGCGCGGCCTGACGCGCAAGCCATGGGTGAAAAGCTCGCTTGCGCCGGGATCGAAGGCCGTCGAACTGTACCTGGAAGAAGCGAAGCTGCTGCCGGATCTGGAAAAGCTGGGCTTTGGCATCGTCGCGTTCGCGTGCACGACATGTAACGGCATGTCGGGCGCACTCGACCCGAAGATCCAGCAGGAGATCGTCGATCGCGACCTGTACGCGACCGCCGTGCTATCGGGCAACCGCAACTTCGACGGCCGCATCCATCCGTATGCCAAGCAGGCGTTCCTGGCCTCGCCGCCGCTCGTCGTGGCCTATGCGATTGCGGGCACGATCCGCTTCGACATCGAAAAGGATGCGCTAGGCACGGACCAGAACGGCCAACCGGTCTACCTGAAAGACCTCTGGCCTAGCGACGAGGAGATCGACGCGATCGTGGCGCAGAGCGTGAAGCCCGAGCAGTTCCGCAAGGTGTACGAGCCCATGTTCGCGCTCACGGCCGAAAGCGGCGAAACCACGGACCCGCTCTACGACTGGCGCGCGCAAAGCACTTACATCCGCCGCCCGCCGTACTGGGAAGGGGCGCTTGCGGGCGAGCGCACGCTGCGCGGCCTGCGGGCGCTGGCCGTGCTGGGCGACAACATCACGACGGACCACCTGTCGCCGTCCAACGCGATCCTGCCGGACAGCGCAGCGGGCGAATACCTCACGAAAATGGGCTTACCCGAAGAGGACTTCAACTCGTACGCCACGCACCGCGGCGACCACCTGACGGCGCAACGCGCGACCTTCGCGAACCCCACGCTCATCAACGAGATGGCAGTGGTGAACGGCGTGGTGAAGAAGGGTTCGCTCGCGCGCGTCGAACCGGAAGGTAAGGTCGTGCGCATGTGGGAAGCCATCGAAACCTACATGGAACGCAAGCAGCCGCTCATCATCATCGCGGGCGCGGACTATGGCCAGGGATCGTCGCGTGACTGGGCGGCCAAGGGAGTGCGCCTGGCGGGTGTGGAGGTGATCGTGGCGGAGGGCTTCGAGCGGATTCACCGCACCAACCTGATCGGCATGGGCGTATTGCCGCTGGAGTTCAAGGCGGGCACGAACCGCACGACGCTAGGCATCGACGGCACGGAGACCTTCGACGTGATTGGCGGCCGCACGCCGCGCGCCGACCTGACACTGGTGATCCAGCGCAAGAACGGCGAACGCGTGGAAGTGCCGGTCACCTGCCGACTGGACACGGCGGAGGAAGTCTCGATCTACGACGCGGGGGGCGTGTTGCAGCGCTTCGCGCAGGACTTCCTGGAGTCATCGAAAGCAGCCTGACACAAAGCCCCTCTCCCTGAAGGGAGAGGGGTTGGGGAGCGGGGAAAGGAGAAAGGGGGGGCGATGAACCAGCTACAGCTAGCCAGGCATCTGCGCAAAAACATGACCGAAGCGGAACAACTGCTCTGGCGTCATCTTCGCGCGCACCGCCTCTGCGGCGAGAAGTTCCGTCGGCAACACCCGATCGGGCCATATATCGTGGATTTCGCGCATCTCGGCGCGCGTGTAGTCATCGAAGCCGATGGCGGACAGCACAACGGCAACGCCGACGACATAGTGCGCGATGCGTGGTTACGGAGCCGAGGCTTCACCGTGCTGCGCTTCTGGAACGACGAGATCTTGCGGAACCTCCACGCGGTCCTTGAGGCGATCCTGTTAGAAGTCAGCAAAAGGCGCGTCATCCTCCCCCCCGGCCCCTCTCCCTTCAGGGAGAGGGGAGAACACACATCGACACGGGATTTCCATGAGCTCTAAACCCCAGATCAAGATTCCCGCCACGTACATGCGCGGCGGCACCAGTAAAGGCGTGTTCTTCCGCCTGCAGGATCTCCCCGACGTCGCCCGGCAGCCCGGCGCGGCGCGCGACCAACTCCTGATGCGCGTGATCGGCAGCCCCGACCCCTACGGCAAGCAGATCGACGGCATGGGCGGCGCGACATCCAGCACGAGCAAGACTGTGATCGTCTCCAGGAGCACGCGGCCCGGTCACGATATCGACTATCTCTTCGGTCAGGTCGCCATCGACAAGGCCTTCGTCGACTGGAGCGGCAACTGCGGCAATCTGTCCGCGGCCGTCGGTCCGTTCGCGATCAGCAGCGGCCTGATCGACCCGAACCGCGTGCCCGATAACGGCGTCGCCACCGTGCGCATCTGGCAAGCCAACATCGGCAAGACCATCGTTGCGCACGTCCCCGTCACGAACGGCCAGGTACAGGAAACCGGCGACTTCGAACTCGACGGCGTCACCTTCCCCGCCGCCGAAGTGCAACTCGAATTCCTCGACCCCGCCGCCGAGGAAGAAGGCGCGGGTGGCGCGATGTTCCCCACCGGCCATCTCGTCGACGACCTCGAAGTGCCGGGCGTCGGCACGCTCAAGGCGACGATGATCAACGCGGGCATCCCGACCATCTTCGTGAACGCCGAGGCAATCGGCTACACGGGCACGGAATTGCAGGACGCCATCAACGGCGACGCAAAGGCGCTGGAAAAGTTCGAGACCATCCGCGCGCATGGCGCGTTGCGCATGGGCCTCATCAAGCACCTCGACGAGATCGCCACGCGCCAGCACACGCCCAAGATCGCGTTCGTGGCGAGACCCGCGGCCTACGCGGCATCGAGCGGCAAGCGCGTGGAATCCGGCGATGTCGATCTGCTGGTGCGCGCCATGTCGATGGGCAAGCTGCACCACGCGATGATGGGCACGGCGGCCGTCGCGATCGGCACGGCCGCGGCAATCCCGGGCACGCTGGTGAACCTCGCGGCGGGCGGCGGCGAGCGCCATGCCGTGCGCTTCGGCCATCCGTCGGGGACGCTGCGCGTAGGCGCCGAGGCAAGCCAGCAAAACGGCGAGTGGACGGTCACCAAGGCCATCATGAGCCGCAGTGCGCGCGTGCTGATGGAAGGCTGGGTGCGGGTGCCCGGAGATGCGTTTTAAGGGGCTGTTTTAAGGCGCACATCCAGAGACGTGCGCTGTTCGCGGTTTTTGCTCAAGCAGGCCCACTGTTTCATTGCGGCATTGGCTACGTCGATAACAGAAACCGCGATCTCAGCTCTGCGGCGTCGGCAGATACGGCATCGGATCGACGGGCTTGCCGTCGCGGCGAACCTCGAACAGCACGGCCACGCGGTCGTTGTTCTCGTTGCCCATTTCGGCGATCTGCTGGCCCTGATGCACGGTGTCGCCGGTCTTCACGAGCAGACGGCGATTGTGCGAATACGCCGTCAAAAAGTCCTTGTTGTGCTGGACGATGATAAGGCTGCCGTACTCGTTCAGGCCGGTGCCCGCGTACATGACCTTGCCGTCCGCAGCGGCGAGCACGGGATCGCCCGCCTTGCCGCCGATCTCGATGCCGCGCGTCGTGCCCGGCGCGAACGGCTCGACCACGTGGCCGCGCGCCGGCCACATGAGCGCCACACTATTCGCATGACGGCCGACTTCGGCAGCCACCGCACGGCTTTGCGCCGGGTTGGCCGCCGGCACTGCACCGCCCTGCACGGGCGTAGCCTGCTGCACGGTGATCGTCTGAGTCGAAACCAGCTTGAGCGACTGGCCCGCGCGCAGGCGGCCGTTCGGCTTCAGGTGGTTCCATGCGGTCAACTCCCGCACCGAAACGTTATGGGCCGATGCAATGCGCTGCAGCGAATCGCCGCGCCGCACGCGCACATAGGTCGTTTTGGTGACGGTGCGCTGGACCGGCACGCTGGCCGCCTGCTGCGCGGCAGCGCTGGCCGCGGCGTCCGACGCCGGGTTTGCCGCCGCCGACGAATCGGGCTGCGGCTGCGGCGTTTGCGGCTCGCTAACGTTAGCGCAAGCGCCCAGCAGAAGTGTCAAGCCAAGGCCTGTCAGGCCCATCCAGAACCGCGTCAGACCGGAGGCTGTCTGCCCCGTACGATCCTCGAACATAATCGATACTCCTTGTTGCAAGGCGGCGCGCCCGTACCGATCGGCAAGAAACGGTTTGCAGCGTTCCCACGCGCTCCCGTCCCACCTTATCGACCCATGGTGCCAGCCGCCTTCATCTTCATTCAAATCGCGTGCTTTATCGAATAAAAGTGCCCAGCGTCGCGTAATTCCTCGTTGCGACCCCTACACTCCTATCCCAAAAGCGATCCGGCATTGTAATGCCCATTTCATACTGAGCATTCAGGCCACTACACTCTGATACAACTCTTGCTCGCCTGAATTTTCGCTCCTGTGCCGCCTGTCAAAGGCGCCAGATCCTGCCCCGGATCTCTTCTGCATAACGGCACGCCGTACGAGAACTTGAACACGCCCTATCCAAATGGCCAGCATACGGCCAGGCGTGCTGAAAGCACTTTGAAATTAATGTAGTATTGCCAACATCCCGGTAGAATCCGCCCCACGGGAACGCCATCGCGTCAATCGGGTCATTTCCTGGGCAACCCGCGGACTTCGTCCATCGCGGGGTACATTCCGTTTCCACCCACTTTTGCCGCGGCCTCGCGCAGCCGCCGCCGTAGAGCCTTTGCTCCGGCAGCGGACCCTCGCAGCGGCTTTTTGCTTGCGCCAGCAAGGCCGTGCGCGCTTTTCGAGCGTGCCAGCCAGACAGCGCCGGATCCATGTCACAGTCATCCAATCGTCTTGTCGAACTCGATTTCTTTCGCGGGCTCGTCCTGCTGATCATCGTCGTCGATCACATCGGCGGCAGCATCCTGTCGCGCGTCACGCTGCACGCCTACGCGCTGTGCGACGCCGCTGAAGTGTTCGTCTTCCTAGGCGGCTTCGCCACCGCCACCGCCTGGGCCGCGCTCAGCGCGCGCCGCACCGAGGCCTCCGCGCGCCAGCGCTTCATCAAGCGCGCATTCGAGATCTATCGCGCGTTCGTGGTGACCGCACTGCTCATGCTGCTGGTCACAGCGATTCTGGTCGCGTGCAATGTCGACGCGCCGAATCTCGCCACCACCGACCTCGACGATCTGACGCTCGCGCCCGCCGCCGCGCTGCGCGACATCGTGCTGCTGCGCCGCCAGCCCTATCTCGCCGGCGTGCTGCCGATGTACGCATGTTTCGCGCTGGCCGCGCCGCTGGCGTTGCCGCTCGCGCGCTCGCGGCCATGGCTGCTGGCGGCGATCAGCTTCGTGCTGTGGGCCGTCGCACCACACCTGGCGCCGTATCTCCCGCACGTCGACGACATCAACTGGGACTTCAATCCGTTCGCGTGGCAGTTGCTGTTCGTGGCCGGCATGATTGCCCAGGCGCAGCCGGTGTTCCAGAACATCACCGCCAGACCGAAGTCCGGCGCGCTCGTCACGCTGTTCGCGCTCGCCGTGGTGGGCGCCGCCGCGATCTATCGCCTGCATCTGGGCAATACGGCGCTCGACGCCGACTTCAAGCGCAACCTCGCGTGGTTCCGCGCGCTCAACTTCTTTGGCATCGCGTGGCTCACGGCGCACGTGATCCGGCTGGGCTGGGCGAAAAAACTCGCCATCGCGCTGCCCTGGGTGGGCCTCGTGGGCCGCAAGGGGCTGCTCTCGTTCGTGGCGGGGGCCGTGATCTCGCTGACCGTCGATTCGGTGCTCTACTGGTACACGGACGGCTATCTCGATGTGCCCGCCGGCCTCGCCGCCGACGCCATCGCACTGACTGCGCTCTTCGTCGTCGCGCGCGCCTCCGATCCGCTCAAACGCCTGCTGCCCTCGCGCGCGAAAGCATCGGCCTGAACGCTTGCCGAAACCGCGCCCCGCTTCGCGCCGTGCGCGCGGGCATGGGCGCACGCGGCACGGTTTCCAGCCGTCACGGGTCGCTGCTAGTATGTTGTCCCCCGCGCCCCAGGCGCGTCCTCACCCGCCCGCTTTCCTGCCATGCGCAGACACCCACGCACCGCGCCGTTCGCCTCGCTGCGCAATCTGTTCCGCAACGCCCTGCATAGCGCCTTCGCGGCGCTCGTGGCGCTCGTGGCCGGGGCCGGCTTCGCGGATAACGCCAGCGCCAGCACGATCGTGTCACGCACCTTCCACGCCAACGCGCTCGAACGCGACTGGCCCTACGTCGTCTACCTGCCCACCGGTTATCGCGCCGAAGGCGTCCGCTATCCGGTGCTCTACCTCCTGCACGGCAACAATGGCGAGCCGATGGACTGGGTCACGCAAGGCAATCTGCAAGGCACGGTCGACGCGCTGATCGCGCACCATGAGATTGCGCCGGTCGTGATCGTGATGCCGCAAGGCGGCACCGACTGGTACGTCGATCGCAAGGAAAAGATGGAGACGGCGTTTTTCTCGGACCTGATGCCCGAGATCGAGTCGCACTTCGCCGTCGCCGATACGCGCGACGGCCGCGCGATCGGCGGCGTTTCGATGGGCGGCTTCGGCGCGCTGCGCTACACGCTGGAGCATCCCGACAGGTTCTGCGGGACGATGCTGCTGTCGCCCGCGATCTATTCGGGCGACCCGCCGCTGGCCTCGTCGGCGCGGCGCGTGGGTGTGTTCGGCGAGCATCAGTTCGACCCGCACATCTGGCGCACGCTCAACTATCCCGCGCTCTGGAGCGGCTATGTCGGCCGCCCGTGGCGCGTGCCCTTCTTCATCGCCTCGGGCGACGACGACCTCGTGATCCAGGCCGAATCGTCGCTGCTCTACACGCGCCTGCGCGAAGCGGGCAATCCGGCGGCGCTGCGCATCGTCGATGGCGGCCACGTCTGGCCGGTGTGGCGCGAGTTGCTGCCCGCCGCGCTCAAGTACACGCTCGCCTGCCTGCGCTGAACGCGCGCGGCCGGGCGCGTTATTCCGCCCAGTTCGCCCACAGCACCATCAGCACCGTCATGAGCGCGGGGCCGATGAAGATGCCGATCAGGCCAAACGTCGTCGCGCCGCCCAGGATGCCGAACAGCACGAGCAGGAAAGACAGGCGCGTCGAGTTGCCGATCAGCACGGGCCGCACGAAATGCTCGGCGACGAACACCACCACCACGCCCGTCAC
The DNA here is from genome assembly GCF_002917095.1 of Paraburkholderia eburnea. Taxonomy (GTDB): domain Bacteria; phylum Pseudomonadota; class Gammaproteobacteria; order Burkholderiales; family Burkholderiaceae; genus Paraburkholderia; species Paraburkholderia eburnea. The sequence goes on along the minus strand of NZ_PQGA01000016.1, from coordinate 86,963 downwards.
GGCCAGCACGATGGCGCCCACAATCGCGCCCTGGGCCGCCAGCCAGAGCGCCGCGCCGCAGAACACGAGCGGCGCGCAGAACGGCAGCATCGCCGCGATCGCAGTGACGGTGGCGAGCAGCGCCGCATGAGGCACGCCCGTGAACATGTAAGCGATGCCGAGCAGCACGCCTTCGCCCAACCCGACCACCACGAGTCCCGTCACCGTCGCGCGCACGGCCGCAGCCATGCGCTGGAGCAACTGCGCGCCGTCCGCGCCGAAAGCGCGGCGCGCGCCACGCATCACCGTGGCCGAGAGGCGCGGCCCCGCTTGCAGGATCACGAACAGCGTGACGAGCATGAAACCGAAGGTCATCGATGCGCGCACGGCACGCGCGCCGAAATGCCGCCCGAACGACACGATGGCGTCGCCGTGCAGGCCCTTCATCGCGGGGGACTCCTTGAGCGGCTGGGTGAGATTGGCCTGCCACCAGTCGCTCACCTGACGGCTGCCGAACGGCAGATGCGAGACGAAATCGGGCACCGGCACGCCGTTCTCCTGCGCGGTGCGCGCCCAGAGGTAGAGGTCATGCGCCTCGCCGCCCGCCTGGATCGCCATGAGCGCGATCGGCAGCACGACCAGCAAGGCGATGGCGACCGTCAGAACGGTCGCGAGCCAGGTCGTGCGGCCCCGGAACGCCGGGTGCCGTTCGATGGCCTGATAGGCCGGCCAGAGAACGATGGCGAGCACGCAGGCCCACGCGACGGCGGGCAGGAATTCGCGCACGACCCACAAGGCGAGCAGAACGAGCACGGCGAACAGGGCGGCCGAGGCGGCGCGCTGGAGCTTTTGCTCGTTTGCGGAATTCGGAGCAGGCGGGCGATGAATCATGTAACCTCGTGAAAATTCGGCAGGACAGTTCGTTGCGGCACCACACATCGCGCCGCGCTCTCAAGACGGAACCAGGGCAATCAGAACCCCACGGCCCGCTCAAGACGAGCCGCCAGCATAAGTGCGACAGACCAAAAACGCGAACCAGCCGCCCTCGCCCGACGCGGTTTTCAGTCAGAGTCGCATCCGCCTTCAGCGTTCCACGGCGCATTCCAGCCCCGCTGCACCGCCCCTCTCCAGGCCGATTTTCATGTCGCGCCTCGCACAACACTGCGTTGCACAAATTCGAAGGGTGGATCCCGATCGCCCGCAAACCCGCATTCCTTCGTTAACCCGTATATGTGCCGGATCGATTGTTGCCAATTTTGGAATGGTGTTTCAACGGCGACACAATGGCACTTGACGGCTTAGAGGAATACATTCGCGGCAACCCCACTTACGGAGCCGACGATGAAGAAAATAGCGTGCCTCGCGCTTGACGGAGCCAACGGTGAACGCATCGAAATCCTCGAACAAACGGATTCCGCGCTCGTGATCCGCTGGGTGGAACCCGGCCGTTGTCATTACGGCGAGCAGCGCTGGCGGCGCCGCTCGGCGCATACGTCGGGCACTTGCGCCGTCTCGCGCCGCAAGATCCGCCGTGGCGACGCCGTATTCAAGCCGGCCGAGCGCCCCGCGCCGCTCAATGCGTCGGTGATGATCGCGGCTGAAGTGTTCGGCGATCTCGTCGCCAATGTGCCGTATAGCGAAGCGGCTTAACGAGCCACAAGCGATCAGAAACAGTCAGAAACGGTTAAAAGCGGCCCATTCCGGCCAACCGGCGACAAAGCGATTAGGTGAGATTCCCGTAATAATCGCGATCCAGGCGATCGCACACGCCTCGGGCGGACACGGACGACTCCCAACGCTTTCGCCGCCAGGTTCGACGGTTGACCGTGGCTAACCGGTAGCGCTCCAGCCCAGAGCCCGTCGCACCGGAGCCAGTGAAATCGACCGCCCGGCATGGCGCGCCGTCATCCCCGCAGACTCCTCGCCCAGCGCAGCCACGCGCGCGAGCACGTCGGCGTCGAACGGCACGGCGCGCGGCCCCGCGCGGTCCACATGCAGCAACAGTTGCTCGCTCGCGCACACCGGCGTTGCCGCTTTGCTGCCCGCTTCGCCACCCTCGTCGGCGAACATCTCCAGATAGACGCGCACGCGCTTTACGTCGTGCTCCAGCACCCGCACCTCCACCCGCAGCGGCGTGCCCTCCCTGACCTCGCGCAGATAGTTCACATGCGCCTCGACCGTGTACATCGAGCGCCCACGCGCCTCGCGCTGCGCGGCGTCGAGCCCGATCGCGTCGAGCAGCAGATCCGTCGCATGGCTGTAGATCAACATGTAGAACGCGTCGCGCAAATGGCCGTTGTAATCGACCCATTCGGCGCGTACGCGGTCGCGATAGACGACGCTGGTGGCGTGGTCGCTCATCTCCTCTCCTCCTTGTTCTGGCTTGATCCGAAGCGGCGCGCCCAGTTTAACCACTGTCACCACTGGCCGGACGCGGGCAGCGGCAATTACGCGGGCACGCGCGCTGCCTCTGCGTTACTCTGAGCCAACGCAGAACGATCGCAAGGATCCGGCCATGGCAGAACACTCGCAACCGAAGCCCGACGTACAGACTTTCTCGCTCGACGTGATGCTGGAGAAGTACGCCAAAGGCGACGAGCGCAGCGCCGACGACATCTACCGGCGCGTCGCCCACGGCGTCGCGCAGGCCGAGCCGCCCGCGCTGCGCGCGCAGATCGAGGCGCGCTTCGTCGATAACCTGCGCCACGGCGCGCTGGGCGCGGGCCGCATCATGAGCGCGGCGGGCACCGGCATCGAAGCCACGCTCATCAACTGCTTCGTGCAGCCCGTGGGCGACAGCATCCAGGACATCGACGACGAAGGCCGCCCCGGCATCTACGTCGCGCTGTTGCAGGCCGCCGAAACCATGCGGCGCGGCGGCGGCGTGGGCTACAACTTCTCGGCGATCCGGCCGCGCGGCGCGCTCGTCCATTCGACCGGATCGAGCGCCTCGGGGCCGTGCAGCTATATCGACGTGTTCGACGCCTCGTGCCGCACGGTCGAAAGCGCGGGCGCGCGGCGCGGCGCGCAGATGGCCGTGCTCGATTGCGATCACCCCGATTTGCCCGAATTCATCGAAGCGAAGCATTCGAAGGGACGCTGGAACAACTTCAATGTCTCGGTGGCGGTGACCGACGCCTTCATGCGCGCCGTCGAAAACGACGAGACCTGGCAACTGGTCCACCGCGCCGAACCCTCGCCCGCCTTGCGCGCGGCGGGCGATCTGCGGCAGCGCGACGACGGCGTGTGGATCTACGCCGAAAAGCGCGCGCGCGCCATTTGGGACACGATCATGCGCTCGACCTATGACGTCGCCGAACCGGGCGTCGTCTTCATCTCGCGCATGAACGAGGACAACAATCTGCGCGCCGTCGAAAGCATCCGCGCGACCAATCCGTGCGGCGAACAGCCCTTGCCCGCCTATGGCTGCTGCAACCTCGGCCCGCTCGATCTCACGCGGTTCGTGCGCGACCCGTTCGCGAAGCCGTCGTTCGACTGGGACGAGCTGGTTGCGCGCACAACGACGCAGGTGCGTTTTCTCGACGATGTGCTCGACGTCACGCTCTGGCCGCTGCCCGAGCAGCACCGCGAAGCGATGGCCAAGCGGCGCATCGGCGTCGGCTTCACGGGACTCGGCGACACGCTGGTGATGCTCGGCATCCGCTACAACTCCGAAGAAGGCTGCGCATTTGGCGCGCGCGTGGGCCGCACGATGCGCGACGCGGCCTATCGCGCATCGGTCGAACTCGCCCGCGAGCGCGGCGCATTTGCGCTCTTCGATGCGGCGACCTACCTCGCGCCCGGCACCTTCGCCTCGCGCCTGCCCGACGACCTGCAAACCGCGATCCGCACACACGGCATCCGCAACAGCCACCTGCTCTCGATCGCGCCGACCGGCACCGTGAGCCTCGCCTTCGCCGACAACGTCTCGAACGGCATCGAGCCCGCGTTCTCGTGGACCTACCAGCGCACGCGCCGCATGGCCGACGGCAGCCATGAGACCTTCGCCGTGGAGGATCACGCGTGGCGCCTCTATCGCACGATGGGCGGCGACGTGAATGCGCTGCCCGACTATTTCGTGAACGCGCTGCAGATGAGCGCGCAGGAACACGTGGCGATGATGGCGGCGGTGCAGCCCTTCGTCGACACGTCGATTTCGAAGACGGTGAACGTGCCCGCCGATTATCCGTTCGAGGCCTTCGAGGACCTGTATCTGGATGCGTGGCAGCGCGGGCTCAAGGGGCTGGCGACGTATCGGCCCAACGAGACGCTGGGCGCGGTGCTGCAGACGCTGCCCGCGAATGAGGACACGCCCGCCGATGCGCAGAGCGACGCCTTGCTCGATCCGCTGCGCGTGGCGATCGACCATCGGCCCAAGGGCGAGTTGCCCGCCGTGATCGAGAAGATCGAATACCTCACGCAGACGGGCAAGGTATCGCTCTATGTGGCGGTGTCGTTTCTCGAAGTCACGGGCCAGGTGGGCGGCGAATCCGTGACGATCGAGCGGCCCATCGAGTTCTTTATTCCCGTGGGCCAGCGTGACGAGTCGCAGCAATGGATCACGGCGACCATGCGTTCGCTGTCGCTTGCGGCGCGCGGCGGTTTTGTGGCGCGCAACCTGCAGGATTTGCGCAAGGTGTCATGGGATCGCGGACAGGTGCGTTATGGCGAAACGCAGCGGCTCGATGGCAAGCGCACACCGTTGTGGCACGACTCGGAGGTGGCTGCGATTGCATATGCGATCCAACAGATTCTGCATCGGCGCGGGTTTCTCGATGCGGAGGGCAGGCAGGTGCCGTCGCGCTTGCTCGCCCAGCGGCACGCGGCTTCCGGTTTTTCCGGCGCGGCGCAAAGAGACGATGACATGGAAGCGCGTGCCGGGGATCAGGTGCTCGACGGTCCCAACGCGCTGCCCGCCGATGCAACGTTCGGCGCCCAGCACGCGATGTTCGGACGCAAGTGCGGATCGTGCGGCGCGAATGCCGTCATTCGCAAGGACGGCTGCGATTTTTGTACGGCGTGTGGAGAGATTGGAGTTTGCGGGTAGCGCCTCACGCTTTCCCCAGATACCTGGCAAACCCCTGCACGATCGCATCGGTCTCTCCGGCGCGCACGAGTTTCAGTACCTGAGACTCATAAGGATTACTTGCCAATGGCTTGAACACCGCCCGCTCGCCGCCCATGCGTCCGAGCGCGGCGGGCACCAGCGCGACACCCATCCCGAACTCCACCATCGTCACCACGGTCTGCCACAGGCGCGCCTCGTGGCGAATCTGCGGGCTAAAACCCGCCTCCACGCAAGTCGCGATGATCTGATCGTGATAGTGCGGCGACACCGAACGCGGAAACAGAATAAACGGCTCGCGCGCGAGCAATGCCAACTCGATGCGCCGCTTGCGCGCCAAAGCATGGCCCGCCGGCAGGCAACACAGAAACGGCTCGGAAAACAGCGTTTCCGACTGCACCTCGGCGGGAAAGCGCCCCCAATGCGCGAAGCCCAGATCGATATGAAAGCGCTGTAGCGCATGCACCTGCTCGATGGTGTTCATCTCGCGCAGCACCACTTCCACGGCAGGATGATCCGCCTCGAAGCGTCGCACCGCTGCGGGCAAGCCACGATACAACATTGAATTGACGAAGCCGACGCGCAAGCGCCCCGCGAGCCCATGCGCCGAGCGCGCCGCGATACGCCGCACCTCGTCGGCCTGCTCCAGCAGCCGCCGCGCCTCTTCCAGCAACACATAGCCCGCGTTCGTGAGCGTAACGGCTTTGTTGGTGCGTTCGAGCAACTGCACGCCCAGTTGCGCCTCGAACTTGCGGATATCGAAACTCAGCGCGGGCTGTGAAATAAACAGCCGCCGCGCCGCACGGCCGAAATGCAGTTCTTCGGCGACGGCCACGAAATAGCGCAATTGCTTGAGTTCCATCGCGATGTCTCCTGTCGCGTGCGCGATCTTTATCGATAGATGGCGCTTATCGTACAGGACATCGGTTGTATTGGACGCTTATCGAAGCCTTGCCTAAGCTGGGTTCCACGCTTGCGCCGCGCCGCCCTACGCGAGCCGCACGACAGAATCCAAGGAGACAATTCGATGAACGATCATTCCGCCGTCGCCGCGCAGGCCGACGGCGCGGCCAATATTCCCGATAGCCGCGGCATCAACTTCTACACGAGCGATCCCGCTCTGGCCCCGCTGCTGCGCAGCTATCTCGGCGAAGCGGCCCATGCCGACGTCGAGGCGCAGCTCATCTCGCTCGGCCAGCGCGCCTCCGACGAACTCGACGCCCTCGCTATCGTCGCCGATCACAACCCGCCGACGCTGCGCCAGCGCACCCGGCGCGGCGAGCCGATCCAGCAGATCGACAAGCATCCCGACTATGTGGCGCTCGAACGCGTCGCCTATGCCGAACTCGGTCTGGCCGCGATGAGCCACCGCGATCATGCCCCCGCGCCGCTCGTCAAATATGCGCTCACCTATCTGTTCGTTCAGGCCGAATTCGGGCTGTGCTGCCCCGTGAGCATGACCGATTCGCTCACGCGCACGCTGCGCAAATTCGGCACGCCGGAGCTGATCGCGCGCTATCTGCCGATGCTCGCTTCGCAGGATTTCGACACGCTCTATCAGGGCGCGATGTTCATGACCGAGCAGGCGGCAGGGTCGGACGTCGCGCGCATCGCCACGCGCGCGATCCGTAGTACAGGCCCGCAAGGCGAGGACATATGGCATCTGCATGGCGACAAATGGTTCTGCTCGAACGCCGACGCCGATCTCGCGATGGTGCTCGCGCGCGTCGATGGTGCGCCTGCCGGCATCAAGGGCCTCGCGCTCTTCCTGTTGCCGAAGACCTTGCCCGACGGCACGCGCAACGCCTACCGCATCGTGCGCCTCAAGGACAAGCTCGGCAGCCGTTCGATGGCGAGCGGCGAGATCGTGCTCGAAGGCGCGCAGGCGTTTCTGATCGGCGAAGTGGGTCGCGGTTTTCATCAGATGGCCGACATGATCAATATGTCGCGCCTGTCGAATGGCGTGCGCGCGGCGGGGTTGATGCGCCGCGCGCTTACCGAGGCGCTGCACGTGGCGCGCCATCGCGAGGCGTTCGGCCGCAAGCTGATCGACATGCCGCTCATGCAGCGTCAGTTGCTCAAGATGATGCTGCCCACCGAGCAGGCGCGCACGCTGTTCATGCGGATCGCCACGCTGCTCCCGCGCGCCGATCGCGGCGACGAACCAGCCGCGAAGTGCGTGCGCATCCTCACGCCGCTCATCAAGTTCCGCGCCTGCCGCGACGCGCGCCGTGTCACGGGCGACGCGATGGAGGTGCGCGGCGGCGTCGGCTATATCGAGGAATGGAGCGATCCGCGCCTGGTGCGCGACGCGCATCTGGGCTCGATCTGGGAAGGCACCAGCAACATCGTCGCGCTGGATGTCGCGCGGGCGGCCCGACGCGAAGGCGCGCTCGACGCGCTGGGCCATTACGTGCGCGCCGAACTCGCCGAAGCCGGCCTGCCCGATGCCAGCGCGGCGCTGCTGCGCGCGTCGTTCGAGCGCGCCGCTGCTGCACTCGATTCCGTGGCCGAGTGTGGTCGTGACGAATCCGTGCGCCAGGCCGCCAGCGCCCTTTACCACGCCACCACAGCCGCTTTCATGGCGTGCGAGGCGCAGCAGATTTCGCGCGATGCACACGATTATCGGCGCCTTGCACTGGCGCATCTGATCGTGCGTCACAAGCTGCTGCCGCGCGATCCTCTCGCGCTCGATGAGCGCGACGCGCATTGCGGGCAGTTGCGTGCGCTGGTGGACGAACAGCCGATGCCGCTCGCTGACGCGATGCTGCTCCTGCCCGCTCATTGAGATCCGGAAAATGTCCAATCATCAGTCATCCGAACCATCCGCCGTGAACGGCGCGCTGCATGGCCTGCGCGTGATCGACCTGAGCCGCGTGCTGGGCGGACCATATTGCACGCAGGCACTCGCGGACCACGGCGCGCAAGTCATCAAGCTCGAACCACCCGACGGCGACGAGACGCGAGGCTGGGGGCCGCCCTTCCTCGACGACACCGCCTGGTATTACGTGGGCGTGAATCGCAACAAGCAGGGCATTGTCGTGGATCTGTCGTGCGAGGAAGGCCGCGCGATCCTCTGGCAATTGCTCGAAGGCGCGGACGTGCTGGTCGAAAACTTCAAACCCGGCACACTGGCGCGCTGGGGCATGGACTATGAGCGCGATCTCAAAGCGCGCTTCCCACGCCTGATTCATTGCGCGATCTCGGGCTTCGGGCCGGATGGTCCGCTTGGCGGCCTGCCCGGTTACGACGCGGTGATCCAGGCCATGGCGGGCCTCCTGAGCGTCAACGGCGCAAGCGACGGCCCGGCGCTACGCATCGGCCTGCCGATCGTCGATATGGTCACGGGTTTGAATGCGCTCGCGGGCATCCTGCTCGCTCTGGCCGAACGGGAAAAAAGCGGCCACGGCCAGTCGGTCGATATCGCGCTGTACGATTGCGGCGTTTCGCTGCTGCATCCGCATCTGCCCAACTTCTTCGGCAATGGCCGCACGCCGCAACGCAGCGGCAACGCACACCCGAACATCACGCCCTACGACAGTTACGCGACCGGGACCGCACCGATCTTTCTCGCCGTGGGCAACGATCGTCAGTTCTCCAGATTGTGCGAGCACCTGGGCGTCCCCGAACTCGCCGACGATGTGCGCTTTTCCGACAATCGCAGCCGTTGCGCGCATCGGGCCGAGTTGAAAGCGGCGCTCGAAGCGCGACTTGCGTTGCACGACTGCGAACCGCTCGCGCGCGCGCTGATCCAGGCGGGTGTGCCGTGCGGGCCCGTGCAGACCGTCGACGCGGTGGCCGCGCATCCGCATACGCGGCATCGGCGGATGCTGGTGGAAATGGACGGCTATCGGGGCACCGGCGCCCCCGTCAAGCTCTCGCGCACGCCCGCAACCTACCGCACGCCGCCGCCCGCATTGGGCGCCGATACGCGCAAGGTGCTGGACGCGTTAGGCATCGATATCGACACGCAGCGCAAGCTCTTCGAGGCCGGCGTCGTGAAGGGATAGTCCATCGCCAGCCACGACGAAGACCGGCTCCAGCCGGCTCGGCAAGCCCCAATCAGGTTAAAGGAGACAAACATGACGAACCAACCCGGACGCCAGCCCGCGCGCGCCTCGCTGGCCGCTTTCGTCGGCACGACGATCGAGTGGTACGACTTCTACATCTATGCCACGGCGGCAGCGCTGATCTTCGGCAAGCTGTTCTTTCCGTCACACGAGCCGTTCTATAGCACGCTGGCTTCGTTCGGTACCTTCGCCGTGGGCTTTTTCGCGCGGCCGCTCGGCGGTCTGGTGTTCGGCCATCTGGGCGACCGCATCGGCCGCAAGAAGGCGCTCGTCGCGACGCTCTCGATCATGGGCGTGGGGACAGTCGGCATCGGCTTTTTGCCGACCTACGAGAGCGCAGGCGCGCTCGCGCCCGCGTTGCTGGTGGCGCTGCGTATCGCACAAGGGATCGCCATCGGCGGCGAATGGGGCGGCGCGGTGCTGATGGCAGGCGAGCACGCACCGAAGGACAAGCGCACCTTTCTCGCCTCGTTCGCGCAATTGGGCAGCCCCGCCGGTTTGATTCTCGCGCTGCTCGCGTTTCGCAGCGTCGCGCATCTGGATCATGCCGCGCTGTTTTCGTGGGGCTGGCGTCTGCCGTTCATCGCGAGCGCGGTGCTGCTCGTGGTGGGATTGCTGATCCGCTCGGGCGTCGGCGAATCGCCTGAATTCGAGGCGATCAAGGCGCAGCGCCGTACCGCGTCGCTGCCGATTCTCGACGTGCTGCGCGACAGTTGGCGCGTCGTGCTGCTGTGTCTTGGCGCGAATGTGATCGGCGTGGCGGGTGCATGGTTCGTCAACACGTTCATGCTGAACTATACGACGCAGACGCTCGGCCTCGACCGTGGCCTGATTCTCGATTGCCTGTTCATCGTCGCGTTCATTCAGCTCTTCACGCAGCTCGCTTCGGGCTGGTTTGCGCAGCGCGTGGGCGCGGGCCGTTTCCTCACGCTGGCCGCCGCGCTGGCGATGCTCTCGCCGTGGCCGATGTTCATGCTGGTATCCACGGGCAAGCCGGTGGCCATCGTGATCGGCATCGCGATCACGGTGATGTGCATGTGCAGTTCCTATGCGGTGATGGCAGGGTTCATGACCAATGCGTTCGCCGTGCGCGTGCGCTACTCCGCTATTTCGATATCCTATCAATGTTGTGCGGCGCTCGCGGGCGGTCTCACGCCACTGCTCGGCACGCTGCTCGCGCATGATTTCCCCGGCCAATGGTGGCCCCTCGCGCTGTTCTACAGCGCGCTTGCCGGTATTTCGCTGGTCTGTATCGCGGTGCTCGAACGCCGGCAACCGCGCGCGTCTCGCGGCGAGGTCCCGCTCGCGATGCCCGAGTAGAGGCTCAGTGAGAGACTCAGTGCGCGTGAGCCGTTGCCGTTGCCTCTTGCGCCGCCGCTTCGATGGCCTGCATCAGCCGCGCCATCGCAGCGCGCCACGCGGCGCTTTCGCGCCCGCCTGGCAGCGCGCGCAGCAAATCGCGCTGGATCGCGTCGCGCGTTTCGCCCGCAGGCAGGATATCGCCCAGACCCATCAGCGCCTCGGCCAGCGGCTCGCGCAAATCGTTCGCGCCCAATAGATCGCGTGCGGCGCCGGGCATCGCCGCGATCATGCGAACCCGCTCCTCCCACACGATGAAACGCGCGAGCCGCGCGAGCACACTTGCCGCCGCCCCGGCGTCCGAAACACGCGCCGTGCCGCCAATCCAGACGGCGAGTTCGTCGGCCGGCATCGGCCGTGCGATCACGTAACCCTGCGCGCCATCCACCCCCAGAATCGCGAGCGCTTCGAGCAGATCCGCCGCATCGACGCCTTCCGCCAGCACCAGCTTGCCGAGCGAGTGCCCCAGACGCGTCACCTGGTAGACGACCCGCAGCGCGTCGAGCGTGGTCACGCCGCCAAGATGGGCGATCTCGCGATCGATCTTGATCCAGTCGAACGGTAGTTCGCGCAGCCGCGCCAACCCGCTATGCCCCGAACCTAGATCGTCCTGGGCAAGCAGCACGCCCAGCGCGCGAAACTTCGCGAGAATCGCGCGCTGCCCCTGGTTCAGCGATAACGCTTCGTTCTCCAGAACTTCCAGCGTGAGACGGGCGCTCGGGCATGCATGCGCTGCCAGCAATTCACGTGTGGCGTCGAAGTAGCGGATATCGTTGAGCGCGGCGGGCGGCAGATTGATCGACACTTCGAGATCGTGCCCCGCCGCGAGCCATTGCGCGCGATCCGCAAGTGCCTGCGCCAGGCCGCGCGCAAACAGTTCGAGTAGATCGTCGGAAGCCAGCGCGAACAGGAATTCGTCGGGCATGAGCAGTCGATCGCCGTCGCGCAGCCGCGCGAGCGCCTCGACCTTGCCGCAATGTCCGCTCGCGAGGCTCAGCAGCGGCTGGTAATGCATCTCCAGCGCGCCGGTACGCACAAGCGCCGCCCAATGCTGGCGCACGCTCATCGGCACCGCGGCCACGTGCAGACCGTCGTGCGTCTGCAGTCGCGTGACCGCGCAGCCCAGCAGCGTTTGCAGCAACTCGATGAAAGCGACTTGATCGGGGCCGACGAAGCCGCCCGGATACGCGCTGTAGAGCATCAGGATCGCGATCGGCGTCTGGCCAGGCGCGGTCAGCGGCAGCGCCACCGCCGAGCGCAGTCCTTCGCGTTCGGCGACTTCGCGCCAGTGCGCCACCAGCGGATCGGTCTGGTAATTGACCACGCGCTCGGGATTGCCGCTGCGCCACGCGCGCCCCACGGCGCCCTGTCCGTGCGCATGGTCGGCCCGCACGCTGATCTCGTGGCCCAGCGTCGTCAGCACGTTGAGCAGGGCGTCGCTGCCGTTGCCGCCGCCCGCGCCCGCTTCGAAATGGAAAATGCCATTCGCGTCGGGACGGCCGATGGCGCAGGCGGTGACTTCATCGTGTGCGGCGAGCGTTGCAATCACCTGATCGATGAAATGCGTGTAGCCGCCCGCTTCCCAGACGATGCGCGTAATGCGCTGGAGCACCTCTTGCTGCGAGTCTTCGACGGATTGATAGGCTTTTAATTGCCAGGCGGTATCGGAAGTCAGGCGGCGTGAGTAGAGCGAGAGCGACTGGCTGCTCACGCTGCGCCCAATCAGTTTGTAGACGAGTTCTTGCAGGATGCCGCGGCTGCGCACCAGTTCCTCCTTGTCGAGCCCGACGATCGCGTGAATGCGGCCGATACGCATCGCCATGTCGGCGTGCGCCTTCGACGCCAATCCGGGCTGCGCAATCGCGAGGAGATTCTGGACCTGCCGCATTTTGAGGTGGGCGAGTTCCTGCTCCGACAGCATTTCCAGAATGCGTCGGGACTTGGGCAGGCGAGCCAGTTCCTCGTAGAAACGGTTCACCACGAGGTCTGCAGTGCCTTGCAATGCCTCGATGAGTGTTTGCATTAACGCCTCTTGGCTCCCGGGCGGGGAAGTCGGCCGTCCATGCGCGGCGCGCGAGACAACGGGCGAGACAACGAGCGAAGCGGCGAGCGAAAACGCGACGCTTTAGGCGCAATGATACGGCATGGCTGCACACATTGCCGTGCCCCAGCGTACATAGCCGGCACGCGCGGCGGGAAAGCGCCCGACAATGGCGGCAAACAGCGGACCGGCCCAGGCGGCTTTAAAGCGGCATCAAAGCGGGGTGAGCAGCGCCTCGCCCGCGAAACAACGCATGGCGTTGTCGATAAAGTTGCGCACCGTGGCGGCGCGCACGTCGGGCGAGGTCCCGGCCACATGCGGCGTGAGCACGATATTCTCCAGCGCAACGAGCGCCTGGGGCGGCGCCGGCTCGCCTTCGTAGACATCGAGGCCCGCGCCGCCCAGCGTGCCTTCGGTGAGCGCGGCGGCCAGCGCGGCCGTATCGACCACGCTGCCGCGCGAAACATTGACGAGGAAACCCTCCGGCCCGAGCGCGTCGAGCACCGCGCGGTCAACCAGATGCCGCGTCTGCGCGCCGCCGGGCGTGGCGATCACGAGGCAATCGCTCCACTGCGCGAGCGCGAGCGTGGAATCGAAGTAACGTGCCTGCGCCTCTTCGCGCGGCGAACGATTGTGATAGCCGATGGCCATATCGAAGCCCGCCGCGCGACGCGCGATTTTCGCGCCGATATGTCCATAGCCGACGATCCCCAAGCGCCGTCCCGTAAGCGTGGGCCGCATCGGCAGCGCGTCGCGCCAGACGCCTGCGCGGCATGCCGCGTCGTACTGCGGCACCGCGCGCACGGCGGCGAGCAGCAGCGCCATCGCGTGATCGGCGACACAATCGGCGTTCACGCCCGCGCCGTTGCACAGCGCGATGCCACGCGAGCGCGCGTGATCGAGCGCGATGTTTTCGACACCGGCGCCCAACGCCGCCGCCAGTTCGAGCGCGGGCATCGCGTCGATTTCGTCAGCCGTGAGGCCGGTCGTGCCGTTCGTGAGCACCGCCCGCACCGTCTTGCCCTGCTGGGCCACCGCCGCCGCGCGCTGCGCCGCCTCGGGCGCGTACAGTACGTCGAAATGTTCGGCCAGCATGGCGCGATCGTTGCCGGTGAGCACGATCAGCACGAGCAGGCGGGGCTTGTCGGCAGGCGCGGCGGCATTCATATCGGCCTCACTCCTTCGGTTTGCTAATCAAATTTTTATCTTCAGGCCGCGGTCGCGTAACGCGCCACGGCTTCCACGCGCGGCGCGGCGGCTTCGGCGGCGGTGCGCGCGCGGCGCATCTCGTCGGCGGGACTGCAGCCGAACAGACGCTTGAATTCGCGGCTGAATTGCGAGGCGCTTTCGTAGCCCACGCGCGTCGCCGCCGCGCTCACGTTCATGCCGTCGTGCGCGATCAGGATGCGCGCGTGATGCAGCCGCGTGGTCTTCACGTACTGCATCGGCGAAGTCAAGGTCACCGCCTTGAAATGCGCGTGAAATACCGCGAGGCTCATGCCCGCTTCGGCGGCGAGCGTCACGACGTCGAGGTCGCCGTGGAAATCGGCGTGAATGCGGCGCAGCGCCTTGGCGATGCGGCCAAAGTGATGCTGATGCGTCAGCGCGGCACGGATCGCGTCGCCCTGCTCGCCCGTCAGCACGCGGTAGCAGATCTCGCGCACGATCGCGGGACCGAGAATGCGCGCGTCGCCCGGATGCGCAAGCGCTTCGAGCAGACGCAGCACCGCATTCGAGAGCGGCGCGTCGAGCGGCGTGGCGTAGATGCCCACGGGTTCGGCCACGGCGCTGCCGCGCGTGTCGTCGAGCGCCATCAGCAGTTCCGCGACCATCGTGAGATCGACGCGCACCGAAATGGCGAGCAGCGGCGTTTCGGGCGTCGCTTCGGTTTCGCATTCGAACGGCAGCGGCACGGACAGCACGAGGTATTGCTGCGCGTCGTAGATAAACACCTGATCGCCGAGAAAACCGCGCTTGCGGCCTTGGCAGACGATGAAAATGCTCGGCTCGTACATCACCGGTCTGCGCGGATGCCCTTCGCTGCCGCGATAGAGACGCACGCCGTCGATCGCGGTCTGATGCGCGCCATCGCGCTGCGTGAGCTGCAGGAGCAGGTCGACGACGCGGCGCTGCAGCGCGTCCTCGTTGTGGACGCCGGCCGGGCTGAGCGGCGTGGGCAAACTGGCGGGCAGGGAAACGGCTTCGGAAGCCGTGCCGGCCAGCGCCCTATCGGCGGTATGTGGATTTTTCATGACAGAAGCGCCCCTAAATTCATCGACAAAGGCGGAGAAACAGGCTTGCCAATCTATCACCGAATGCACAGCTGCGTCGTTGGCCAGGAGAATCAGGCAAGTCTTCGATAGATTCAGGTATTCCCTGGGTGAGGCCCGATCCTTACGATGGGAACCCTGCCGCAACACCCGAACCGTACAGCGCCTCAACGCGTTGCGCTTCGGCGTTTGCGCTGTTTTTTCCGCGCTGTTTTACAGGAGTCACACGATATGTACCCGACTTACGGATATGCCGCCCGCGATGCTGAGTCGCCGCTCGCCCCATTCGAATTCCAGCGCCGCGACCTGCGCGAACTCGATGTGCGTATCGACGTGCAGTACTGCGGCGTGTGCCATTCCGACCTGCACCAGGCGCGCAACGAGTGGCGCAACACGCTGTTCCCCGTCGTGCCGGGCCACGAGATCGTGGGCCGCGTCGCGGAAGTGGGCAAGGGCGTCACGCGCTACAAGGTGGGCGAGCTTGTCGGCGTGGGCTGCCTCGTCGATTCGTGCCGCACCTGCTCAAGCTGCGAAGAAGGCCTCGAACAGTATTGCGAAAACGGTTTTGTCGGCACCTATAACGGCACCGACCGCGTGAGCGGCGACGTCACCTTCGGCGGCTACTCGACGCAGCTCGTCGTGGACGAAGCATTCGTGCTGCGCGTGCCGGAAAACCTCGACGCCGCCGCGGCCGCGCCGCTGCTGTGCGCCGGCATCACCACGTATTCGCCGCTGCGCACGTGGGGCGCGGGCCCGGGCAAGAAGGTCGGCATCGTCGGTCTCGGCGGCCTTGGCCACATGGGCGTAAAGATCGCCCACGCGATGGGCGCGCACGTCGTCCTGTTCACCACGTCGCCTTCGAAGATCGAGGACGGCAAGCGCCTGGGCGCCGACGAAGTCGTGATCTCGAAGGATCCGGAGCAGATGGCGAAGCACGCCAACAGCTTCGATCTGATCGTCAACACGGTGGCCGCGCAGCACGATCTGAATCCGTTCATCGAACTGCTCAAGCGCGACGGCACGCTCACGCTGGTGGGTGCGCCCGAGCACGATCACCCGTCGCCGCAGGTGTTCAACCTGATCATGAAGCGCCGCCGTCTGGCGGGGTCGCTGATCGGTGGCATTGCGGAAACGCAGGAAATGCTGGACTTCTGCGGCAAGCATGGCATCACGTCCGATGTCGAAATGATCAAGATGCAGGACATCAACGACGCCTACGAGCGCATGCTCAAGAGCGACGTGAAGTACCGCTTCGTGATCGATATCGACACGCTGCGCAAGTAAGCGCGCAACCCACGACGTCATTGCCTGCCCCGCCGGGCCGTCCATTCCGGACGGCCCGCCAGCCCCCGCTTCGAGGCCAACCTTTGCGGCCTCCCGTAGTCGAGCCGGCGCACCCATGCGCCGCCACTTAACAAACCGTTTGCCGCCCCACCGCGGGTCACCGCTGCCGTGCGTCGCTTTCCGCGAGACGCCGGCTTCGCAATGCGTTTGCGACGCCTTGCGGCTCACGCCTTTCCAGTCGTTTCGCGGAAATCGTTCCAAACCGTTTTAGCCCGGTTTTCAAGCCCGTTATTGAAGGAGCTCGCCCGTGATCGACCGCATCCAGGCGATGCGTACGTTCGTGCGCATCGTCGACACCAATAGCTTCACCAAAGCCGCGCAGTCGCTGGACATGCCGCGCGCCAGCGCCACCACGCTGATGCAGAGCCTCGAAGCGCTGCTCGGCACGCAATTGCTCGTGCGCACCACGCGCCGTCTTGCGCTCACGCCCGAAGGCGCTGCGTATTACGAACGCGCCTCGCAGATCCTCGCCGATATCGACGATGCCGAAGCGAGCGTGCGCCAGACGCCCGGCACGATCGGCGGACGTCTGCGCGTGGAAATGCCGGGGCTGATCGCCAACGCGATCGTGCTGCCCGCACTCGGCGAGTTCCACGCGCGCTATCCGCAGATCGATCTCGTGATCGGCGTGAGTCTGCGCAACGTCGATCTGGTCGGCGAAGGCGTGGATTGCAGCATCCAGCTCGGCGAATTGCCGGATTCGGGTCTCGCCGCGCGCCGGCTCGGCCTGCTGGAGCACGTGACCTGCGCAAGCCCGGCGTATCTCGCGCGCCACGGTGCGCCAACTTCGCTCGACGATCTCGCGCAGCATCCCGTGGTGAATTTCCTGTCGCCGCTCACGGGACGCCCGTACGAGTTCGATTTCGAGGTGGACGGCAGCCCGGCCAAGGTGAAGGCGGACGGCTTCGTGCATGTATCCGACGAATTCGCCTATCTCACCTGCGGGCTGCAAGGCTACGGGCTGGTCCAGCCGCCGCTGCTCGCGGCCCAGCAGTATCTGGACAGCGGCGCGCTGGTCGAGGTGCTGCCGCAGTGGAAGCCGCTGCCGACGCCGGTGTCGGTCGCGTTCGTGAAGTCGCGTCAACCCGCGCCACGCGTGCGCGTGTTCATCGACTGGCTTGCGGAGCTGTTCGAGGACGCGGGCGCGCTCAATCGCGATCTGTCACGTGTGCGTCAGTTGCTGGGAGGGTTGCAGCCGGCGTGAACGGAAACGGGCGGCGATTTCGGGCAGGTGCGGGCGGCCCCGATCGAGCCGCCGCACCGTTCGAGCCGGGTTCGAGCCTTGTTCCGGTTCAATCCGCCAGCCCATCCTCGGTCACGCGCGTGAGCGCCATGCCGCGCCGGGCATGAAAGCGCGCCATGGTGTCGTAGGGCAGCCAGGCATCGGCCTGATACGGCGCCACGCCCGACGGGTTGTGGAACCACACGCCGCCCTCGCTGCGCCCGTGCAGCAGGATCAAATGACCGCCCTGGCTCGCGTTGGCGCGCTCCGGATAGCGGATCTCGGGACTCACGGATACGATCGCGAGCGTGTCGGCGGCGAGGCGCGCGGCGCTCGCCTGAATGTCTTCATCGGTCATCACTTCCACGCGCACGCCGTAAGCCGCCTCCGCCCAGGCCGCGAACGGATGGTAGATCAGCCCATCCACGCCGCCGTCCTCGCGTATGCGATAGACGCCGTGGCGCAACGCGTCCTGGAGCATCGCGGCGCGCGGCGCATGCTCGATGCCCCAATAGTCGAGCGCCGATTCGAAACAGGTCAGGCCGCACAGCCGCTTGGCCCAGAAGCGGTATTCGTCGGGCTGCGCAAAACCGCTCGCGCGCCACGCCGGGTCGTCGCAGGGATCGATATCGTCTTCTACGATGCGCTCGACCCACTCCGGGCTAGCCCACTGGCTGTAATACGGCACGCCAAAATGGCGGATTTCCCGCTCGTGGGCAAGCGCCCGGCGCTGCCCGCTTCCCAGTTCGGCTGCCTGTTCGCGCAATGCTTGCATATTGATTTCGTTCAAACTTTTCTCATCCCACTGTCGTTATGCAACCGTAATCGGTCTGGAGGGCACACCCGCGCCCCGGCTCATGAAATGCGCGTACAAAGTCCATTGTCGCAAAGCATCGTGACGCGCGCGGGTGCCGTGCACCGGCGCCGCGCCCGGGCAGTTCACGACGCTCGGGCCGCCGTTGGCATCGACATCAATCCGACCCTTAATGTTGTCATACAAAAGCCAAGCGATTGTCAAATGATGCGTTTAGAATATTGTGCGCCCGCGCTCCGTCAGAATTATTTGTTCCAGCGGCAGCATAGCGGCACGCGATAATTGTCCCAATCCGACTCGATCCTCCCTCCATTAGCAGTATGTCGAACGTTGCACACACAACCGACTCGGCCGCGGTCGCGGAGCGCGTACGTGAGCTGATGAGCCGTCATGGCATCGGCAAACGCCAGCAAACCACCGAGCTGTGCCGGATTCTTGAACTGAGCTTTTCTCAGGGGCACCGCAAGTTGCGCGGCAACAGCCCGTGGACGCTCGCGCAGATCAAGAAGGTGGCCGAGGCGTTCGGCGAACCGGCGGGCCAGTTGTTCGGTGCGCAGTTGCTCGACCCCGGCATGGTGGGCGCGACCGCGCAGGACGCGCTGCTGTGCGTGAGCGCCGTCGAGCTGGCGTGTACCGCCTGGATCGGCATGCCGGTCGAACCGGGCACCCGCCCCGACTTCGTCGCCTACGAGAAGCAGGGCCAATGGCGCGTGGTGCGCCCCGATGGCGCGCTCTACCTGAACGCGCGCGAAGTCCACAAGATCGAGATCTACCCGCGCCGCGCCGAAGCCGACAAGCCGCTCATCGCCGTGGTGGACGACGATCAGGCGTCGGCCGACAACCTGCGCGACTATCTGGAGCACAGCGGCTACGCAGCGCAGGCGCTCTACGGCCTCGCTGCCTTCACACAGGCGCTGGAGCACAACGTCTTCGACGGCGTGGTGATCGACTGGCTGTTCGGCAGTCAGACCTCCGCCGAGGCGATCCGCCAGGTGCGCGCCTCCGAGAACCCCGACGCGCCGATCTTCGTGCTCACCGGCGAGCTGCTGACGGGCAAGGCGAGCGAATCGGAAATCAGCCAGGTGGTGCGCCATTACAACGTGGCCTGCTACGAAAAGCCCGCCCGCATGGCGATCCTCGTCGCCGATCTCTCCAAGCGCCTCAACCGCATCTAAAAGCCGCCGCGCGCAGCGAGGCTAGACCGAGCGCGCGCCATGACCGGCGCGCGGCGTATTGAACGCACGCTGCAAGGCCGCGCGCAACACTTCGTAGTGCACGGGCTTGGGCAGCGTGTCGAAGAACGGATTCTCCCCATCGGCCGACGACGCGAGCGCGGCGACATCGGCGCTCACGGCGATCACGCGCGACGTCCAGCCAGCCCGCGAACCCAGCCCCTCCACGAACGCGTAGCCGTCGCGGCCCGGCATGTGCAGGTCGAGCAGCACGACGTCGCAGTACGTGGCGTCGAGGCTCGCGAGCGCGCCGTCCGTATCGCTTGCGGCGAGCGCCGCGTAGCCCATATGCGCGACCATTTCGCACAGCGATTCGCGCACCAGCGGATTGTCGTCCACCACCAGCACCAGCCGCGGCGCGGCCTCGTCGCGCATGGGCGGCACGGGTGCGTCGGGCGCCGGCGGCTCGATCGCCGTCACCGGAACCGTCACCGTGAAGGTCGTGCCCTCGCCCACGCGGCTGTCGGTCTCGATCGTGCCGCCGAACAGATCGACCAGCCCGCGCACGATCGCCAGTCCCATCCCCGCCCCGTCGAAACGGCGCGTGCGCGACGTATCGAGCTGCGTAAACTCCTTGAAAATCAGCGGAATCTGCTCGGGCGTCACACCCGGCCCGGTATCGCTCACGACGATCGCGAGCGTCTGCGCGCCGCTGGCCTCGTCGCTGAGCGCGGCGAATTCGATGCGCACCGAACCGCGCTCGGTATAGCGGATCGCATTGGTCACGAGATTGTTGGCAATCTGGCGGATACGGTGAGGATCGGCCACGACCTTGAGCTGCGGCCCGCGCCACGCATGCCCGAATTCAAGGCCGCGTGCGCGCGCGGCCTGCTCGTTTTCGTCGACGATCGACTGGAGCAGTTCGCGCGGACAGAACTCCTCCTGGCGCAGTTCCAGCTTGCCCGCGCCAAGACGCGCGTAGTCGGTCAGATCCTTCATCTGCGCCTCAAGCTGGCGCGCGGCCGTCTCCAGCCGTTGAATCACCTTGCGGTCGGCCTCCGAATGCGAGGTGAAGCCGAGCAGTTCGATCGACGAAACGATCGCGTGCAGCGGCGTGCGCAGTTCATGGCCGATCATGCCCAGGAACGCGTCCTTGGCCATGCTCGCCTCGCGCGCGGCGCGGCTCGCCTGGTGTTCGGCCTCCAGCGCCGCGTGCTGCTGGCGAATCAGGCGCGTGCGCCGGTAGCCGTTCATCACGAGCAGCACGGCCGCCGCCGCCGACAGCATCAGCAGCACGAGACCCGCCGCGAACAGCTCGCGGCGCTTGCCGATGAAGTCGCGGCGGATTGCCTCGCGCTCGGTCACATCGGCGAAGCGCCGGTTGAGCGCGAGGTCGGTCACGGCGGTCCAGTGCGTGTCGAGCGCGGTCAGCATCGGCACGGCGCGCTCGGGGTTCTCGGCGAGCGTGGCGATCTGCGCGTCGAACGGCGCGATGGTCGCGTCGATCACGGCCAGATCCTGCTGCTGCAGCTTCATCAGGCCCGGCATGCCCGCGAGCGTGCGCGTCGAGCCCTTCACGACATTGAGCTTCGATTGCAGCAGTTCGTAGCGCAGCCTCACCTTGTCAAGGTCGCGATCGACGCCGTCGGCGTACAGCAATAGCTGGCTTTCGAAGCGCGCATAGGCGATCTGCATCTGCGCGGCGTCCCAGTAGAGGCCGTCGTAGGTGCCGGTGAGGCGCTGCACGACCTTGGGGTTGAGCAGATTCGCGTAGAGCAGGTAGCCGACCGCCATCACCGGCGGCGCGAGCGCGATGATCCAGATCAGCACATGCAGGAAGCGCCGCAGCGGACGGGGCATTACGTGGAACTCAAGGCTTGATGGTCATCGAAACGATCTGCCAGGCGAATTTCGAATCGCCTGCCGCGCCATCGAGTTCGAGCGGGAACTGGTCGCGCGGATAGATCAGGAACAGCGGGCCGAAGTCGCTCACCTTGAGGCGGCGGCCGTTCATCGCGTAGGCGAGCACCGCGCCATAACGCGCGGCATCGGACACCGGCACCATGCAGGTGTAGTCGTCGATGGTGTGAATCTCGATCTGGCTGCCGTACGCGCCCACGATATCGAGCACGTCGGCGAGCCGCGGCCCCGTGAAGGTCGAGCGCGGCGTCCAGGTCGTGGCGGTCGAGATCGAATACTGGCGCAGTTTGAGCAACTGCTCCTCGCTGAAGTGATAGGACGTGTGCGCGGCGTCGTTGGTCACGTGGACCTCGCCATTCACGTCGAGCGACAGAGCGCAGCCCCCGGCTGCCCTGGCCTCGCGCGGCAGCGGCAGCGCGGCCGCCGTCAGCAAGCCCGCGAGCGACATGGCGAAGCGACGGCGCCCGCCGTTCGCGGGCCGCTCTTGCTGCCGGCGTTCGTTCCGCGTGTCGTCCTGCTTTGTCTCCTGCTCATTCCCCAGGACATTGCGATCCTGCATCTGCTCGCTCCCTGGCGCAAAGTGGTCTCGTGGTTTTACGATCGGACCCCATCATGCCCGGCATTGGCGGCGTGGGGTCCCGGGTCCAGCCCGTCGGCCGCGGGTCTGCATCCCGCGGCAAGCATAGGCATAATATCGTCAAACATTACTCCGACAATAGACGCGTTCTTCGCCGACACATCTGTGAGCGTCGCGTAACTGACCGTCATCGTGTTGCATTTGCCATCAAATGAATAAACCCGTCGTCCCGCTCACTTACGAACAGCTCGACCATTGGGTCGAATCGCTGCAGCCGTTGTTGATCGAGGAGGAATTCGACGTCGTCGTCGGCATCCTGCGCGGCGGTGCGCCGCTCGCGCTGATGGTCTCGCACGCGACCGGCGCAAGCGTCGCGTTCCTGCGCTACTCGCGCGAGACGCGCGAAGTCCGCTGGGACTCCACGCTGCCCATGCCGGAGCCGGGCGCCAAGGTGCTGCTGTGCGAGGACATCGCCGGCCGTGGCCATACGCTGGTCGATTGCATCGCGTTCCTGCGCGAACACGGCCTTGTCGTGCGCACGCTCACGGGCGCCTATGACGACCTGAGCCGGCTGCGCCCCGACTATTCGATCGACGCGAGCGGCTACTTCGCGCTGTTCCCGTGGGAGCGCCAGGCCTACACGGACCGCTATCGCGCCGACTGGGTCCGCGACGGCGCGCGCGAAGGCACGCGCATGGCCGACGACCACGATTACACGGTCTACGCGATCGACCTCGACGGCATCCTGCTGCCGGACATCGCGCTGGCGCGCTACGACGAGGACCTGGAAGCCGCGCTGGCGGAACGCGACGCGCTGCTGCCGCTCGACCGCATTCCCGACATCGACCTGAAGCACGCCCGCGCAATCATCACCGGGCGTCCCGAAGTCGACCGCGAGCGCACCCAGGCGTGGCTCGACCGCCACGGCTTCGGGCATCTCGAACTGATGATGCGCGCGCCGGGCGAGCACGACGACACGCCCTCGGGCGCCGCCGCGCACAAGGCCGCCGCCGCCGTGCGCTGCGGCGTGACGCACTTCATCGAGAGCGATCCCGTGCAGGCCATCTATATCGCCCAGCAGGCGCCGTTGCTGCGCGTGATCTGGTGGAACGCGCAGGCGCGCGTGGGAACCATGATCGGCGCGTCGGCCTGGGGTTAAGGCCGCTCCAGCGTCTATTCTGTGTAGATCGCCCGCGCGAAATAATGCGCGCCACATCGTGTATCGTTGCGATCCCAATCTGCCCTGTTATTGCTGCAAAGGAGAACGCACCGGATGATCAAAATCTGGGGACGCGCCAATTCGGTCAACGTCCAGAAAGTACTGTGGTGTTGCGATGAACTCGTGCTGCCGTTCGAGCGCATCGACGCGGGCGGCAAGTTCGGCCATCTCGACGAGCCGGCCTATCTCGCCATGAACCCGAACGGCAAGGTGCCGACGCTTCAGGACGGCAACTTCGTGCTGTGGGAATCCAACGCGATCCTGCGCTATCTCGCGATGCAATACGGTCCGTCGAGCGTGCTGTACCCGAACGAGCCGAAAGTGCGCGCCAGTATCGAGCGCTGGCTCGACTGGTCGATCGGCACGCTCGCGCCCGCCGAACGTCCGCTCTTTCTCGCGCTCGTGCGCACGCCGCCCGAGCAGCGCGACGCCGCGAAGATCGCCACCGATCTCGCCAATACCGCCGCGCTGTGGACGCTGCTCGACCAGCATCTGCAAGGCCGTTTCTTCCTGGAGAACGAGCGCTTCTCGCTCGCCGATATCGTGCTGGGCTCGTTCGCGCGGCGCTGGTACGGCCTCGAAGGCGTCGAGCGCCCTGTGCTCCCCAACCTCGATCGCTGGTATCAGCGGCTCACGCAGCGTCAGGGCTTTCGCAAGTACATCGACCTGCCGCTCACCTGATCCGCAACCGCTTGCGCACCCGTTGCGGGCGTCCGCGAGCGCCGGGCACGCGCGCGGCGCGGCCCGTATAATCGCAGGATGAAGACAGCAAAACCGTCCCCGGACACCGCGGCCCTGCATGCGCATGAATCGGCGCAGGCAGTGGCCAACCCAGCGGCACACGACCACGATCACGCGCACGGTCACAGTCACGCAGCGGGCGGCGCATCGGTCGAAAGCGCGCTCGCGATGGCCGAGGCCTACTGCCGCGAGCGCGGCGAAAAGCTCACGCCGATCCGCCGCAAGGTGCTCGAACTGCTGCTCGCATCGGGCCGCGCGACCAAGGCCTATTCCCTGCTCGACGAAATGCGCCAGATCCATCCCGGATCGGCGCCGCCGACTGTCTATCGCGCACTGGACTTCCTGCTGTCGGCGGGACTGATTCACCGCATCGAATCGATCAACGCATTCGCGGTCTGCCACGATCTCACGCAATGCCAGCACGGCATTCTGGTGGTCTGCCAGCAATGCGGCAACGTCACCGAACTGCACGAGCCCAAGCTGCGCCAGGCGCTGGTCGCGCAGATCGAGGCGGCGGGCTATCGCCTCTCGGGCGACGGCATCGAACTCAAAGGTGTCTGCGCGCAATGCCAGGCCAGCGAGCAGGCAAGCGCCGAAGGCGCGAAAGCCGCTGCGCACTCCTGAACGCTTTCCATCGCTGGATTTGAGGGCTGAATCAGCCCGGGACGGTTGCGCGTGCTCCGCGCGGCGGAGAAGCCGCGTGTGAATGGCGCACGGCGGCTGTGAGCAGCCTCCCACGCCACCGCGTTTCGTCAGACCATCAGGACCATCAAGACGACTGGCGCGCGTCGATCGCGTCGCTGAGCAACGCAACCAGCGCCTCCGGCTGGGCCGGCTTGGTCATGAAGTGCTGGAAGCCCTCGCCGATGCTGCGCAAGCGCCAGCTTTCGTCGGTGTGGCCGGTAAGCGCCACCGCGACAGCCGGTGTGTGATCGCCGCGAATCTCGTGATCGCGCAGGCGCTGGATCAGGTAAAAACCGTCCATCGCGGGCAGATCGAGATCGCATACCACTGCATCGGGGAGCAGGCTGAGGGCCGCTTCGACGCCCGTTTCGGCGTCCTCCACCGCAACGACCCGGGCCCCTTCCGCCTCCAGCAGCGAGGCGAGGGAATCCCGGCTCTGCGGGTCGTCTTCGACCAGCACGATGGTCGCCTGGTCGAGCTTGTGTACTGCGTTCATTGTGTTTGCTTGAATGCCGTTCTGTCTGTTTGGCTTGCCGCGCGGCCCGGCAGGCGGCGCGGTTCGCATCTGGCAACCCGTCCCGGGAGCGCGCATTCGACAGTACGACTGCGCGTGTCCGGGCGCTCCATTAGAGCAATATTGATGCCCTGCGTTCAGCACCGCTGCACGATAATCGCCGCCAACCTCACGCCGACAACACCCGCGCGGCGCTGCCCTTTTTGCCGATTTATTGCTTCGCCTTGCGCTCGTCATCGACAGGCTGGCTTTTTCCCTTGCCGGTTTTCGCGAATGCTTCGAGCGCCCGCTGGCGCGCCCTATCGTGTTCGACCAGCGGCAGCGGATAGTCGGTGCCGAGCCGCACGCCGGCTTGCGCCAGCTGCGCCTCGCTGGCCTTCCATGGCTGATGGACAAACTTGTCAGGCAAACCTGCGATTTCCGGCACCCATTGCCGCACATAGAGGCCGCGCGGATCGAACTTCTGCCCCTGCAAGACGGGATTGAAGATGCGGAAATACGGCGCCGCATCCAGGCCCGAGCCCGCCACCCACTGCCAGTTGGCCGGATTGCTGGCGCCATCGGCGTCCACGAGCGTGTCCCAGAACCAGGCTTCGCCCTCGCGCCAGTCCAGCAGCAGATGCTTGGCGACGAACGAGGCAACCACCATGCGCACGCGATTATGCATCCAGCCCGTGTGCCACAACTCGCGCATCCCGGCATCGACGAGCGGATAGCCCGTCTGGCCGCGCTGCCACGCGCGCAGCGCCTTCGCGTCGCGACGCCACGGCATGGCGTCGAAAGCCGCGCGCAAGTTGCGTTCGGCGAGGTCGGGCCAGTGAAAACGCTGGTAGTAGCAGAATTCCCGCCAGCCCAGCTCGCCAAGGAATTTTTCCGCGCTGGTTTCGCCGCGCGTGGCCGACTGGCCGTGCCTGCCATGCTGCGCCGCCTTCAGCGCCGCGAAGGCCTGGCGCGGCGACAGCGCACCCACGGCCAGATACGGCGAAAGGCGACTGGTGGCCGCGCCGCTCGGGTCATCGCGTTCGTCCGCGTAGGCTTCGAGGTCGCTGTGAAGAAACGCGCGCAAACGCTCCAGCGCCGCCTCTTCGCCCGCCGGCCACGCGTCGCGCATACCGGCCGCCCAATCGGGCTTTTTCGGCTCGAAGCCCAGAGCGTCGAGCTTCGATGCGAGTTGGGTAAGTCCTGCCGGTAGCCGTTGAAAAATCATCCGTTCCGGCGCGGGTTCGGGCGGCGGCGGGTCGCCCGCGCGACGGCAGGCTCGCCAGAACGCCGTATAGACCTGGAACGGCTCGCCTGACTGGTTGAGCACAGTCCACGGCTCGTAAAGCAGCGCGCCGCTGAAGCTTTCGACCGTCAGGCCGTCATCGCGCAGACGCGACTTGAGCGCCGCATCGGCCTCACGCGCCTTGCCGCCGTAGCGACGGTTCCAGAACACGCCGCTCGCGCCGCTCGCCGCGATGCAGGCGTCGAGCACCTCGTCCTGTGCGCCTTCCACGATCAAAAGACGCCCGCCGTGCTCGCGCAGCGACGCATCGAGCGCCTTGAGCGTGACGTGCAGCCACCAGCGCATGGCGGCGCCGGGCGGGCGCTCGCCGGCCGCCTGCGGATCGTGGATATAGAGGCAGATGAGGGGCTGGCCCGTCGCGGCGGCGCGCGCGAGCGCGGGTTGGTCGGCGAGACGCAGATCGTCGCGAAACCAGACGATCACGGGGGCGGAAGCGGATTTTTTCGGATTCGGAGACAGACGGACCTCGGCGAAGGACTGCCGTACGCGGCGGCCACGGTTTGCGACGCGCAGCGTACCATGCCACGCGCGCGCCGCCCTCCCTCAAGCAGGCCGTATGCCTTGCGTGATGAGCGCGACGGCATGGCGGGCGATTTCCTCCGCCCCGACGTTGCGAGGCACGACGTCCTTGCGCCAGACCGGCGCCGTGGCGAGCGGCAGCAGCGTGAGGCCGAGCAGCGACTGGAACAGCAGCGACGGCTCCAGCGCCGGATTCAGCTTGCCTTCGCGCTGCCAGCGCACGATGGCGGCGTGCACCCGATGCTGCTGCGCCTGGCCGAAGCGCTCGTGCATACGCTGGCGCAACAGGCCGCCCTCGCTGATGACCTCGCGCACCCACAGCGGCGCGAACCACGGATTGGCCTGCCCTACCTCGACGAAACGGCGTGTGAGCGCCGTGAGCGCGGCGACGGGATCGTCGGGATGCGCCTCGAAGCAGCCGCCGAACGCCGCGCGCTGCGGCAGAAACCGCTCGTCGATCAGAACGTCGATCAAGTGGTCGCGCGTCTTGAAGTAATAGTGAACCATCGCGGACGTGACGCCCGCCTCGCGCGCAATCGCGGCGAGCGTGGTGTCGAGAATGCCCTGGCGCGCGAACAGGGTGAGTGCGGCCGCAATCAGGCGCTCGCGCTGCTCGGCCCCGCCTCCGCCGCCGCTCGGGCGGCCGGGACGGCGCACGGCGGGTTTGCCCGGGCGGCTCGGTGTGGATGGGTTCGACTCTTTCATCTGGTTACGTCTTCTGACTTTGACCGGCAACAGGAATTATTCTAATATTAATCGTCGCGTTAATTAATTTCAAGATTCCAGATGCCGTCAAGGACTCGTAAGGCTGGAGACTCCCCGATGCAAACCGAAATACAACCTGTCACGCAAACCGTCGGCGCAGCACCCGACCTAGCGACAGCGGCTCATCCGCCGCTGCGCCTGCTGTTTCCCGCGCTGCTGCTCGTCATGCTGCTGGCCGCGCTCGACCAGACCATCGTGTCGACCGCGCTGCCCACCATCGTCGGCGAACTGGGCGGCCTCGACCGGCTCTCGTGGGTCGTGACCGCTTACCTGCTCACTTCCACTATCGTCGTGCCGCTGTACGGCAAGTTCGGCGACCTGTTCGGCCGCAAGATCGTGCTGCAAACGGCCATCGTGATCTTTCTGGCTGGATCGGCGCTCTGCGGCATTGCGCAGAACATGCCGCAGTTGATCGCGCTGCGCGCCCTGCAAGGCATCGGCGGCGGCGGCCTGATGGTCGTGACGATGGCCGCCGTCGGCGACGTCATTCCGCCCGCGCAGCGCGGCAAGTATCAAGGCATGTTCGGCGGCGTGTTCGGAGTCGCCACCGTGGTCGGGCCGCTGCTCGGCGGCTTTCTCGTCGAGCATCTGTCGTGGCGCTGGATTTTCTACATCAACCTGCCGCTGGGCGCGCTCGCGCTGGTGGTGATCGGCGCGGTCTTCAAGCCGCGCGTCCAGCACGTAAAGCACGTGATCGACTACATGGGCGCGGGCTGGCTCGCCGCCGCGCTCACCTGCCTGATCCTGTTCACGAGCGAGGGCGGCTCGCTGCTGCCGTGGAATTCGCCGCAACTCTGGCTCACCTTGCTGATGGGCTTGGTGGCCGTCGCGGGCTTTATCCACGAAGAAAAGCACGCGGTCGAACCCATCATGCCGCTGGCGCTGTTTCGCGAACGCACCTTCGTGCTGTCGAGCCTGATCGGCTTCATCGTGGGCGTGTCGCTGTTCGGCTCGGTGACGTTCCTGCCGCTCTATCTACAGGTCGTGAAGGGTTCGACGCCTTCGCAGGCCGGCATGCAAATGTTGCCGATGATGGGCGGCGTGCTGGTCATGTCGATGGTAGCGGGCCGCATCATCAGCAAGATCGGCAAGTACCGGATGTTTCCGATCCTTGGCACGGGCTGCGTGGCCGTGGCGATGATGCTGCTCGCGCGGCTTGAGATCGCCACGCCGATCACGCAGATGTATCTGTACATGGGGCTGCTCGGCTGCGGACTCGGCATGGTCATGCAGGTGCTGATCCTCGCCGTGCAGAATACGGTGGAATTCCGCCACATGGGCGTGGCGACGTCGGGCGCGACGCTGTTTCGCTCGATTGGCGGGTCAGTGGGCGTGGCGGCGTTCGGCGCGGTGTTCTCGCACGGTCTGCATACGCGTCTGGCCGCGCTGATCAGCGCCGATGTGGCATTGCCCCAACCGCTCACGCCCGACGTGATCCGCCATCTGCCGCCCGCGCTGCACGCGCAGTATCTCGACGCGTTCGCGGGTGCGCTGCACACCGTTTATCTGTCGGCGGCGTGCGTGGTGGTGCTGGCCTTCGTGCTCTCGTGGCTCATGCGCAATGCGCCGTTGCGCACGCATCATTGACCCGGGATATCGCTCAGGCAGGCGTCGCCGCGCGCTCCATCGCGCGCTGCAAGGTCTCGTAGACCTTCGGCCGGTTGCACTGCGAAACATTGAAGCGCAGAAAACTCGCCGCGTTGCGCGTCACGCTGAAGACGTTGCCGGGCGCGAGGACCACGCCGTGCGCCAGCGCCTCGCGCGCGACCTGCGCGGCGTCTAGGCCGCCAGGTAGTTGCGCCCACAACAACATGCCCGCCTGCGGCCGCGTCCAGGCCGTGAGGCCCGCCGACGCGAGACGGCGCAAGGTCTCGCCCATGGCATCCGCGAGCTGCGCGCGCAGACCATCCAGATAGCGCCGATACGTGCCGTCCACCAGCAGACGCTGCACCAGATCGGCGGCCAGTTCCCCGTTGCCGAACGACACCGCGAGCTTGAGATCGACGAGCGGTTCGATCCAGTCCGCGCGCGCCGCGATATAGCCGCAACGCGCGGCCGCCGTCATGGTCTTCGAGAAACTGCCGATCGTCACCACGCGCGCGAGACCGTCGAAGGCCGCGAGGCGCGGCGCGGGATCGGTCTCGAAGTCGGCGAAGATATCGTCCTCGACGATCAGGAGGTCGTGCTCTTCGGCGAGCTTGAGCAGCCGGTGCGCGATCGCGGGCGCGAGCGTCGCGCCAGTCGGGTTGTGGATCGCCGAGTTGGTCACGTAGAGGCGCGGCCGATGCGTCGCGAGCACACGCTCGAACGCCGCGAGATCGGGCCCCGTGGGCGTGTAGGGCACGCTCACGACCTGCACGCGATGCACGCCTAGCAGCGCCTGGAAGTTGAAATAGCACGGATCGTCGACGACCACGGTGTCGCCCGGTTCGAGCAGGAAGCGGCACAGGATATCGAGCGCCTGGCTGCCGCCATCGGTGAGGACGATCTGTTCGGGCGCGGCCTCGATACCGTGCTGCCCGAGCCGCCAGGCAAGCTGCTGGCGCAGCGCGGGCAAGCCGAGCGGCGTGGCGTAATCGGTGAGCTGGGCGCGCGGATCGCGAGCGATGGCGCGCAGCGCCCGCCGCACTGCCTCCTGCGGCAGCCACGCGGCGGGCAGCCAGCCGCAGCCCGGACGCAGCGCGCGCGCGTCGGTTTCGAGCGACTGGCGCGTGAGCCAGAGCGGATCGATTGCGCGGTCGATTTTCGGGCCTGGCATGGTGGACATGCCGGACATGCCCACCATGCCGATCTTCCCGCGCGCGAGCGCGGCCCCTTGACCCGCAACGAAGAAACCGGAACCACGCCGCGCCGCGAGCGCCCCTTCGGCCACCAGGCGCTCGTAGGCCTCGACCACGGTGGACTTGGATACGCCCATCTGCTCGCTCATCGCGCGGATCGACGGCACACGCGCACCCGCCGCAAGCGCGCGTGCCGCGATGCGCTCGCGCACGGCCTGCATCACCTGCTCGACGCGGGTAAGCGCAGGCACGATCCTCCCCGCTGCCCCGCCCGCTGTCTGGTGCGTGTCTTCCATCTGTACTGCTCCGTATTCAATACAGTTTGTCGAAATTGTACTGATGCTTAGCTTACCGGTTTGTCCCCGCACGCGCATGATCGGCCGATCGGCTTAGGCCATCCTTCGTGCTTCCTGAACGTTCCCTTCATGCGCAAACCCCTCGATTCCACCACCGACGGCTGGCTCTGCGGCCTCGCAGGCGTGCTGATCTTCAGCGGCTCGCTGCCCGCCACGCGTCTGGCCGTGCTCGGCCTCGATCCGCTCTTTTTGACCGGCGCGCGCGCCACGCTCGCCGGTGCGCTCGGCGCGCTGCTGCTCATGCTGTTTCGCGCCGCGCAGCCCGAACGGCGCGAAGTCTGGCCGCTCGTGATCGTGGCGCTGGGCGTGGTGGTGGGCTTTCCGCTCCTCACGGCGCTGGCTTTGCAGCATGTGAGTTCGGCGCATGCGATCGTGTTCGTCGGCCTGTTGCCGCTTTCGACGGCGCTGTTCGGCGTGCTGCGCGGCGGCGAGCGTCCGCAGCCGGTGTTCTGGCTGTTCTCGGCGCTCGGCAGCGCCGCCGTGGTCGCCTTCGCGCTGCGTCACGGCGCCGATGCCTCGCCCATCGGCGACGCGCTGATGCTCGCCGCCATCGTCGTCTGCGGGCTGGGCTACGCGGAGGGCGCACGGCTCTCGAGGCGGCTCGGCGGCTGGCAGGTGATCTGCTGGGCGCTGGTGATTTCGCTGCCCGTGATGGTGCCGCTCGCGTGGTGGTTCATGCCGGCCTCGTTCGCGAACGTCGGCGCGGCGTCGTGGTGGGGACTCGCCTACGTGTCGCTCTTCAGCATGTTGATCGGCTTCGTGTTCTGGTATCGCGGGCTCGCGCTCGGCGGCATCGCGGGCGTCGGCCAGTTGCAGTTGCTGCAACCGTTCTTCGGTTTCGTGCTCGCCGCACTGCTGCTTCACGAAGCCGTGCCGCCCGCGATGATCGCCGTGACGGCGATTGTGATTGGCTGCGTGGCGGGCGCGCGGCGCTTCGGACGCGCCACGCCGGCCCCGGCGCGGGCGAGTTGAGTCCGTCACGATGGCGGATTTTTGACGCGCTTCATTTCGGTGCGCGCGCAGGGCATAGTGGATGCGAGCGCCGCGCTGCTCGCGCGGCACACCAAACCACGCATGCCGATCATGAACGCACCGCACACCGCCGCGCCGCTGCTGCGCGACGCCACGCCCGCCGACTTCCCCGCCATCGCCGCGATCTACGCCCATCACGTGCAGCACGGCGCCGCTTCATTCGAAGAAACGCCGCCGTCGCTCGACGAGATGCTGCGCCGTCACGCCGCCGTGCGCGAACACGGCCTGCCGTGGATCGTCGCCGAGATCGACGGCCGCGTCGCCGGCTACTGCTACGCCACACCCTATCGCCCACGCCCGGCGTATCGCTACACGGTCGAAGATTCGATCTATATCGACGAGAACTTTCGCGGACGCGGTCTGGGCCGCACGCTGCTCGCCGCGCTGATCGAGCGTTGCGAAGCCGGGCCGTGGCGGCAGATGATCGCCGTCGTCGCGGATCCCAAGGGCGGCTCGCTCGCGCTGCACGCCAGTCTTGGCTTCGAGTCCGTGGGAACGCTGCGATCGGTGGGCTTCAAGCATGGCGCCTGGCGCGATACGGCGCTCATGCAGCGTGCGCTGGGCGAAGGGGCGCAAAGCGTGCCGAGCGATTGAAGCTACACGGGTGCACGTGCCCTTAAAATAGGTCCTCCACGCGAGTCGCGTCCACACCGGCCCGCCCGCTTACCTTGAGGATCATCGCCCCATGCAATCGTTATTCGCGCACATCCACCCGTCCAACTGGAGTTTCCTGTGGGACGCGCTCACCGCCTTCGCGCTGCGCCTGTGCGCGGCGGTGGCGATTCTCTGGATCGGCTGGTGGATCGCGCGGCGCGTGGGCAACTGGCTCTCGCGCCAGGGCAGCATCGACGCCACGCTGCGTCCCATCGTGCGCGACAGCGCGGTGTGGGGCGTGCGTCTCATCGCGATCGTCGGCGCGCTGTCGCAGATCGGCATTCAGACCGCGAGCATCGTCGCCGTGCTGGGCGCAGCGGGGCTGGCCATCGGTCTCGCACTGCAAGGCACGCTGCAGAATATCGCCGCGGGCATCATGTTGCTGCTGCTGCGCCCCTTCAAGGTAGGCGACTATATCGACGGCGGCACCAACGTCGCGGGCACGGTCGAGGAGGTCAATCTCTTCACCACGCGCCTCACCAAGCCCGACGGCATCTGCGAATACGTGCCGAACAGCGCGCTGTGGAGCAACTCGATCCGCAATTACAGCCGCAATCCCACCCGCCGCCTCGATCTCGAAGTGGAGATTTCGGTGCGCGACGATGTGAACCGCGCCATCGACGCGCTGCGCGCGCTCGCCGCCGCCGACCCGCGCGTGCTGGCCGCGCCTGCGCCGCAAGTGATGGTGACGCGTTTCGACGATAGCATCGCAGTGCTGAATATTCGCGTCTGGGCCAACATCGACACGTTCTGGGACATGCGCTGGGAACTCTCGCGCCAGGTGCGCCAGACGCTCAACGACGCGCACTTCGCGCTGCCGCTGCGCACGCGCGAACTGCATATCGTGCAGAACAGCGAAAGCGCCGCCGACGCGCCCGCCGCGCAACTGACGCCGTAATCACGCGGGCGAAGGCAAACGGCGAAACAAGGTGGGATAGTCGATCACGAGTCCGTCCGCGTCGATCTTCAGTCTCGCGGTGAAGTCGCGAAAAATGCCTTCGTAGCGGTATTCGCGATCCGGCTCGATGCACACGTACGCCTGGGCGACGCGCGTGGGCACGAGTTCCGGCGCGGCAATATAGGCGACCTCGATCGGACGACGCTCGCCGCGCGCGAGGCCCAGGCGGCGGATCGGCAGCGAATTGGTAAACGGCGTGGCCGCAAGATCGATGTCGATACAGCCTTCGATCGCGTCGATCGCGCGGCCTTCGCCGTCGCGCCAATGGCCCAGTCCGTCACCGTACATGGCGAAGCTCGCACCACCCATCACGCGAAACGCGGCATACGTCACGCGCCAGAGCGAATCGCAGTGCACCGTGTAACAAAGGCCGTAAGCCTCGCCGTAACGCTGGCCGACGACCACGCTTTCCACGCGGATCCCGTCGCCGTCTGAATCGAATGCCAGATGCTCGATGCCTTCGCTTTCCTTCGAAGCCCAACGTACTTCGCGCATGGTGCTCTCCGTATTGAATGTTCCGCGTTAGCCGTCAACGGCTATCCTGACACAGCCCGCAAATAGCGACTATCACGCTTGCGCATGCGCAAGACGGCGCGCTTCGCCTATCCTCGCGTAGCGGCGCACAGCGCCGCCTGGCGTCGCCTATTCGCGCCTGCCCGCGTTCCTTCGCTTTCGTCCCGCCATGTCAAGCCACGCGACCGTTCGAGCCGCTTCAGTCGACTCCGCCGCCAGCCTCGCCGAGCCGTTGCGCACGCTGCTGCGCAGCCTCGGCCAGATCGTCCTGCAAAAGCACGCGGGCACGGGCGTCTGCGTGCTCGCCGCGCTGGCGCTTTGCGACCTGCGGCTGGCCTGCGCGGCGCTGATTGGCGCGACCACCGCCAATGTCTGCGCGCTGCTGGGCCGCGCGCCGTTCGATGCCATCCGCGACGGTCTGGCGGGCTTCAACGGGGCGCTCGCGGGGCTGGCGGCCGTCACCTTCTGCGCCGATTCCGCCACGGCGTTCGCGCTCGCGCTGCTCGCGGCGGCGTTCAGCGCCTGGCTCGGCACGCCGCTTGTGCGCGCGTTGAGCCGCGCGAATCTGGCGGTGTATTCGGCGCCTTGCCTGGCCGCGACGTGGCTCTGGCTCGCGCTGGGCGCGGGCGGCGAGCGCGCCGTCGCAGCCGCCTCCCCGATGCCTGCTGCCGTGAATGCCACCGACGCGTTTGCGGGACTGTTGAGCGGTCTCGCACAAACCGTATTCGCCTCCGGGGCGCTGCCGGGCCTCGTCCTGCTGGCGGGCATCGCGTGGTCGTCGCGGCGCGCGGCGGCTTACGCGCTTGGCGGCGCGGCGCTGGCGAGCGCGCTCGAATACGTGCTAGGCGCGCCGGGCGCGAGTTTCGCCGCCGGCCTTTGCGGCTTCAACGGCGCGCTCGCGGCGCTGACCGCAAGCTCGCTCGGCCCGCGCGCCGCGATCTGTGCGACGATGCTGGCCGCAGCCTTGCATCTGGCCGCTGTGCGGCTGGGCCTGCCCGCGATGACCGCGCCGTTCGCGCTCGCGGGTTGGGGCGTGCATCTCGCGTGGCGTTTGCGGCCGCCGCGCCAGCCGAATCACCCTCCCGTCCGCTGAAGGAGCGCCGCCATGTCATTCGCCCATCGCCCGGCCGGTATCGCCGACGCCACGCCGATTTCCGCAGCCGAGCGGCAACTGCGCGTCGATCTGGCCGCCGCCTACCGGCTGATCGCGCTGTACGGCTGGGACGACCTCATCTACACGCACGTCTCGGCCGCCGTGCCCGGCGAGCCGGGCCGCTTCCTCATCAATCCGTTCGGCCTCGCCTTCGACGAAGTGCGTGCCTCGAATCTCGTCAAGATCGACACCGAGGGCCGCATCGTCGGCAACAGCGAGCATCCCGTCAACGCGACCGGCTTCGCGCTGCACGCGGCCGTGCATCTCGCGCGCGCCGACGCCGTTTGCGTGATGCATCTGCACAATACTGCGGGCATCGCCGTGTCGATCCAGCGCGACGGCCTGCTGCCCGCCTCGCAGCACGCGCTGCGCTTCTACGGCCACCTGGCCTGGCATGATTACGAGGGCCTGGCGTTCACGCCCGCCGAAGGCGCGCGCCTGACCGCCAGCCTCGGCGACAAGCCCGCGATGCTGCTGCGCAATCACGGCACGCTCACCACGGGCCGCACCGTGGCCGAAGCCTGGGTGCTGATGGCCACGCTCATCAAGGCCTGCGAAATCCAGTTGCAGGCGCAGGCCGGCGGCGTGCCGCTCGTCATGCCGCCGCCCGAGGTCTGCGCGCGCACCGCCACGCAGTGGTACGACGGCGGCGCGATCGAAGGCGAGCTCGAATGGCCCGCGCTCCTGCGCAAACTCGACCGCCTCGACCCGTCGTATCGCGACTGAAACCCCTCATCGTTCTGAACATCCACCAGGAGATCCCCATGCCCACGTTCCACGTCGAACTGTTCGAAGGCCGCAGCGTCGAGAAAAAACGCGAACTCGCCGCCGCACTCACCGAAACCACCGTCAAGGTCCTGGGCTGCGATGCCCAGTCCGTCGATATCATTTTTCACGACGTCAAACCGGAAAACTGGGCGACGGCCGGCAAGCTCTGGAGCGATCCGCGCTGAGCCTCACACCACTGTTTAAATCGGTATCCTGATTATTTTTTTGCGAAGCGTCGCTTTGCCCGCGACGCTTCATTTCTCCCTTCTGGCTTCCGCTCAAAAATTCCGGTTCGAACACCGTTTCTTTGCGCACCTGGGCTAATTGACGCACCGCGCGCACCCGCCCCGAAAATTGACGCATATTGCCGCAGTGCGCACACCTTGCGCTAAATCAAGCGGCAGCAAATCTCGCGTTAAATTAATCCATATCAATGCTTTAGCGCATGAAATCGTCGGCTGACGATTGACGGCTGCGACATGCTGGCGCATAGGGCGGCGCAGCAAAACGCGCGCGCTTCCCCTACGCTTACGTCCATTCGCACGACGCTTCGCGCGACGGTCTCCCCGCCGCCGCGCTGCGCGCGCCGCGCGGTGTTTCCGACGAACCAGCAAGCCACACGTACGCACAAAGCACGCCCATGCCCCCGTCACTCCCCACCTTGCCGGCGCTATCGGCATTCGATCTGGCCCGGCTCCAGTTCGCCTTCACGGTCTCCTTCCACATCGTCTTTCCGGCGCTCTCCATCGGCCTCGCGAGTTTCATCGCCGTGCTCGAAGCTTGCTGGCTCAAGACGCGCAAACCCTTCTACAAAGAGCTTTGCCACTTCTGGTCGAAGATCTTCGCCGTGGCCTTCGGCATGGGCGTCGTCTCCGGCGTCGTGATGAGCTACGAGTTCGGCACCAACTGGGCCGGTTTCTCGTCGTTCGCCGGTCCCATTACCGGGCCGCTGCTCATGTACGAGGTCATGACCGCGTTCTTTCTCGAAGCGGGCTTCCTCGGCATCATGTTGTTCGGCTGGAACCGCGTGAGCGAGCGCGCTCACTTCGGCGCGACGCTGATGGTCGCCGTCGGCACGCTGATTTCGACGTTCTGGATTCTCGCCTCGAATAGCTGGATGCAGACGCCGCAAGGCTTCAAGATCGAGAACGGCCACGTCGTACCGACCGACTGGCTCAAGATCATCTTCAATCCGTCGTTCCCGTACCGCCTCGCGCACATGGCGATCGCCGCCTTCATCGTCGCCGCGCTCGTGGTGGCCGCGACGGGCGCGTGGCACCTGCTCAAGGGCCGCCGCGATCCGGCCGTGAAGAAGATGTTCTCGATGGCGCTGGGCATGCTGCTCGTGCTCGCGCCGGTGCAGGCTTTCGTGGGCGATGCGCACGGCCTGAACACGCGTGAATACCAGCCCGCCAAGATCGCTGCGATCGAAGGCATCTGGGACACCGAACACGGCGGCACCGCGCTCAATCTGTTCGGCATTCCCGACATGAAGGCGGAAACCACGCGCTACGCCGTGCAGGTGCCGCACCTTGGCAGCCTGATCCTCACCCATAGCTGGGACGGCGAGATTCGCGGTCTCAAGACGTTCCCGCCCCAGGATCGCCCGAACTCGACGCTGATTTTCTGGACCTTCCGCGTGATGGTTGGCCTGGGCATCCTGATGATCGTGCTGGGCGTTAGCGGCTGGTGGCTGCGCAAGCGCGGCACGCTCTACGAATCGAAGCTGTTCCAGCGCTTCGCGCTGGCGATGGGGCCGACGGGCTTCATCACGCTGCTCGCGGGCTGGATCACGACCGAAGCGGGCCGCCAGCCGTGGGTGGTCTATGGCGTGATGCGCACGTCGCAGGCGGTGTCGCCGCTCACGTCGCAGCAAGTGGGCATTTCGCTGATGGCCTTCGTGTTCGTGTATTTCCTCGTGTTCGGCACGGGCATCTACTACCTGCTCAAGCTCATGCGCAACGGCCCGGCGCTGCCCGGCGAGCCTTCCCACGGTGGCCACGATGGCCACGGCGATCACGACGGCGGCGTAGTCGTTGCCCACCCCGCGATCGCCGCGAACCAGACCGCGCGCCGCCCGATGGCCGCCGCCGGTGAACTGATCGACGCCTGACGCGCCGCTGCGGCGACCCTTCATACGCATACAGAAACGAGGCAACGCAACATGGATGTCACCGTCATCTGGGCCGCGATCATCGCGCTCGGCCTTTTACTCTACGTCGTGCTGGACGGCTTCGATCTGGGCATCGGCATCGTCTTTCCGTTCTTCCCCGACGAGGAAGAGCGCAACCTGATGATGAACACGGTCGCGCCCGTCTGGGACGGTAACGAAACCTGGCTCGTGCTGGGCGGCGCGGGACTGTTCGCCGTGTTCCCCGTCGTCTACTCGACGGTGCTCTCGGCGCTCTATCTGCCGCTCGTCTTCATGCTCGCGTGCCTGATCTTCCGGGGCGTGTCGTTCGAACTCCGGGCCAAGGCCAACCGCACCCGGCATCTGTGGGATCTGGCCTTTATCGGCGGCTCGACGGGCGCGGCGTTCTTCCAGGGCATTGCATTGGGCGCTTTCCTGCAGGGCATTCCGATGCAGGACGGCGTTTTCGCGGGCGACGCCTTCGGCTGGCTCACGCCGTTCAGCCTGCTCACCGGCTTCGGACTGGTGGCCACGTATGCGCTGCTCGGCAGCTGCTGGCTCGTCGCCAAGACCGAGGGCGATCTGCAGCGCCGTCTGCATAAGCTCGTGTGGCCGCTCACGGTGATGCTGCTGGGTTTCATCGCGCTCGTGAGTCTGTGGACGCCGCTGCAAGATCCGTCGATCGCCAACCGCTGGTTCTACTCGGGCCTGTTCTGGCGTCTCGCGCCGGTGCCGCTGCTGGTGGTCGCCTGTACCGTGTGGATGCGCTGGGCCGTGCAGTCGCGTCATCACAAGACGCCGTTCGTGGTCGCGCTTGCGCTCGTGCTGCTCGGTTATGTCGGCCTGCTCGTGAGCCTGTGGCCCTACGCGATCCCGCAGCATCTGACGCTCTGGGAAGCCGCCGCGCCGCGCGAAAGCCAGATTTTCACGCTGATCGGCGCATCGTTCATCCTGCCCATCATCCTCGCCTATACGGCGCTCGGTTACTGGGTCTTCAGAGGCAAGCTCAATCATGGCGACGCTCACCACTATCACTAGGAAGCCGGGTAAAGAGCGCACCCTGCCCGGCTGGCTCTGGTTCGTGCTGCTCTGGTGCGGCGGCGTGGCCGGCGCGGTTTCGCTCGGCTACGCGTTCAGGATTTTCATGAACCTCACGCTGTTCGCCGTGAAATAGGCCGAATAATCCGCACGAATCGACACGAAGCGGCGCGCCCAGCCACGCCAAACGCCCACGCCGCGTTAGACTGTAGGCCATCTGTAACTTCGATCATAAGAACCATGCAACAGATGACCTTCATGGAATGCGTTAAACGCGCGTGGGTGAGCGCCGGGGAAGCCGTCACGCGCATGCCCGCCGTGATGCTGGGCGCGTTCGCGCTCTACGCCGTGCTCGGCTGGCTCGCGCTGGCCGGCCGGCCGATCCCGGGCGAAGGCGACGTGCCGTCCACCGGCCTCGTCCTGCTGGGCAATCTGGCGTCGATCTTCAACGCACTCGTTTATCTCTGGTTCACGCTGAAGATCTACCGCTTCGTGCTGCTCGACGAGCGCACGACGCCGATCCTGCCCAACGGCGCGCGGCCGATGCTGCGCATGCTCGGCCTGGGCGTGGTGATGATGCTGTTCTTCATCGGCACGGGCGCCGGATTGTGGATTGCACTGCGGCCGCAGACTATGGGCAGCGAAGCCTTTCTCGCACTAGTCGTCGCGGCGATCTGGGCTTTCATCGGCGTGCGCATCAGCCTGCTTTATCCGGCGCTGGCGATCGGCGGGCGTTTCTCGCTGGGCGCCGCATGGCGCGACACCCAGGGGCACTTCTGGAATCTGTTCGGCGTGTCGTGCGTGGCGGCGCTGCCGCTGCTCGTGTGCGGCGTGATCGTGCTGATCGGCATGGGCCTCGCGGGCATCTCGCCCGCCATCGTGCAGACGCCTGGCTGGTTCACGGCGCTGGCGATCGTCCAAAGCATTGCGAATCTCGCCTTCGCGTTGCTCACCAGCACGGCATTGGCGTGGCTCTATCGACGTTATGCGAATGCGCTGGGCGCGTCTGCTGCCTCGCCCGCACGCTGAATACGCGCCAGCTCGCGCCCGGCCTCACCAGACGCCGGGCACGAACCGATACTTCACCCGCTCCAGATACGCGCGATAGCCCGGCAGTTCCATGGCCAGTGCGCGCTCCTCGCGCACGGCGCGCCAGCCGACGCCCGCCACCATCGGCGGCACCCACGCCAGCCCCCACCACGATCCCAGCATGAGCGGCGTGCCCACGAGCAGCAGGATCGCGAATGCGTACATCGGATGGCGCAAGTTCTCTCTATAAATCAAAGGGATAGCTTCTACCGTCTTCCCTCGGCTTCCGCGAAGTGAGCCGCCACCTTGGCTCGTTAGCCACCTCAAAAAGAACGCGCCAAGGCCGACGTAAGCGCGAGGCAGCCTCCTTTCGGTCGCACACCGCCCGGCAAAGCACTCATACTTTGCAATCATGTGAAACTCGAAATTAGGCGACAGCCACAACTCCCGAGATGGCCGTTACGCGCAACTGGCACCCCATGATCCCTGATATTCGAATCGCCCTCTTCAATTACATTGGGGTTGACGTCAGGGTGCTTTGGGCATCTGATCCTGTCGCCCTTTCGAGCCACACCTTTACCTTGGATCATCATGACCTCGGATGCTGTTATGACCTCGCCATCATGATCTGTCGTATCGCCTAACCGAATGACGTTTAGCATCGCTTTTTCCCAAAATTACGCCCGACATTTCAACAACAAAATCGTATTTCGTAAAAATAGAAGTCAATTTGAAAAATGCTTCGCAAGCTCCGAACACTCGCTAGCGGGTGAGATTTTTCCAATTTTTCCAACATAACTAATGCATAGCGGCCTGCCTGCACTTGCAATAATCCGCTTACCGACACACTGTGCGTCGTCACTCACGCTTCCACTTCTGTCAACACATACGCTCCCAGACTGCATAAATTGGATCTCACTAAGCCTTTTGACCTTGCCATCTGAAATTCCATACACTTCTCTCCAAACACCGTCGGCTTGATCAGAGTCAAAGGAGTATTTAAGTCCTCCGAGATCGTCCGCTCCGACCGGGAGATAACCTGCGAAGCTAGCTACTCCGTTCTGAAGTGCGTAGACATTCATCTGTGCGTTAACGCCGGTTCTACCCGGATTTATCATCACAAGGATCGTTTCGCCCCCCGTTGACTGCCCCTTAGTCCATACCGCCCCATCACAGCTATCCGAATCATCTAACTTTTGATCTATTACCACAGCAGCTGCATCGTCTTTCTCGTTGCCGGAGGTCACCTTGATTTCAGAATCCAAGCCGCACAAGAATGTAAATTCCTTTCCACCCGAGCTGACTTTTATAATCTGAGACGCCTGCACTGGTGATCCAAAAGCTTCACTCACTACCAAAAAAACCAAAAAAACGAAGCCAAAAATCTTCAATCTCAAGATAACACCCCTTTAATTCTCTGCGTTTCTGACAACCGCTCAGGGAAATGTGCCGCGACAGGAAAATCGTCCGCAGTTGTCGCGCGATCACCTCTAATTTTGTTCGTCATAGTTATTGCATCGTCGCTGTCAGCAACACTCAACAATAAATTTTTTCCCCAAAAAAATCCAGCAGTATCAATCGCAGTATAAGGATCATCAGACACGACATTTGGATTATCCATAATCGGAGGCCTTAGTGACGAGATCAACTGAGAGACAGTCGCAGCGTTTTGGATCGGTTGCCTATTGGCATCGCCTGACGTGTATGGATGCGTCAGCCCCCACCACCGACCATCGTGAAACCAGTTCGTACTAAAAGCAGAGGCTTGCAGCCATCCTCGATAGACAAAATAGCTTGAGTAATTACCCCGCCCGGTTAGCTGCTTGAAACCCCGGCCACTGAATTTCCCACCATCATTCCACTCAACATTTCCGAGCCAACCCTTATAGTTTTTCGCCACTTCATAGTGCCGAAAATAGTCATATAGATCACCATTGTGCAATTCAGACATATACAAGAGTTGATTCGACTCGACCGATGCCTGCCCAAAGAAGTGCCCTAATCTGAGCGACGTTGTCAAACAATATTTATTGATAGTTGAATTTATATACTCCCGATATTTCTGAATTGCATGTGCCGATGCATGAGGATAGATCTGCTTGAACTCTTTCTCGCTAAACCACTTGCACTTCATGAAGTTTCGAATAAATTCCGTTGGAGGCCAATGCCAACAATCATCCGCAGAGGGTTTCTCTCCTTGAATGTTTTCCCAAAAAGCCAATGCAAGAACGTGGTTTTTCAAAGCCGTGAAATCACTCTCTGACAACGGAGTGCTCAGCGCTTCATGCTCAGTCTTGAGCCAGCCGTAGAGATCATCAACATGTTCCAAAGTCCATTCCGATGTGAAGCGGCAAGCGGATCGTGCGAGGCGCTTTTTCACCTTATCGTTCTGCAACGCAGTTACCATTCCTGCATGATCGATTTGTGTCTCACCTGCTGCGTCGGTCAACCACTTCTTTATCGTTGGAGAATCGCAAAGATTGGTTTTTGCCGAATCGTCCTGAATGAAAGTCCAGCCGGCCCATTCCGGGAAATCTGCGTCACTGTAAACCTGGACGCGCCGATCCGACAAATTGATCCAGCCTTGTCCTTGCGGAATGCTCACCTTCCGCCAGTGATTGAAATTATCAACAGCTTGACCGCCAAGGCAACGCCCGAAGCGCAATAATTCGAAGATGAGGCTCGGAGCTGGAGCATTATCGGAATATTTCCCCTGTAGCTCTACTGTGCGAGGATAAAGATTGTATTCTGCCCCGTTTTCCTCGGGCATTGCAGCGAAAACATCCCAGCTGCCGTCGGCCAACTGTTGGTATGTGGTCAACGTACACGCCCTGTCGTAACGCATCTGGATGGCTAGCGCTGCACTAGATTGGATCGATGCGGGTGGCGCATCCCCCCCTGACGTAGTACTGCCGTTATTTTGACCAGGGTGAGGCTCCGCGGGATATAGGTTTGTCCCGGTGGGAATATAAAACCAGATGTCGCCGTAAATGGAATCCGTACGACCCGCACCTCCCACAGGTCCTGGTGCGCGCCCGAGGAATTTCGTCATGTTCGCGCTATCGCAGACAATTTCAAAATGAATTCGTCCTTGCTGACCATAGATACTCCCGGGTAGCCCCAACTTATCCTTCCGGCGTATGGGCTTCCCGACCACTAACGACTCCACGCTTTGCAAATGCATGTAGATGGAGAAGAAAGTGACCTTTGATTGATCTCCATTTCCTATCACAGTGTCATGTCTGATGACGACACAACCATCATCAGTGCGCATACCTGCGTAACTCAATTCGGGCTTATTATGTTTGTCCGTTTCCCGGA
Organism: Paraburkholderia eburnea; assembly: GCF_002917095.1. Taxonomy (GTDB): domain Bacteria; phylum Pseudomonadota; class Gammaproteobacteria; order Burkholderiales; family Burkholderiaceae; genus Paraburkholderia; species Paraburkholderia eburnea. The sequence continues at coordinate 43,670 of NZ_PQGA01000016.1, read as the reverse complement.
CGTACACAATCGTACCGTCCGCAATTGCCACAACTGGAAATAAATGACCCTGACCATCAACCGGCGCGTCCAGATGGGCTCCGCCATGCCATCCGAGATTAAAACTGACAGGGAATGCTCCGTTACCAGGGCCACACTCCAGCATAGGAAAAGAATCTCTTGCAGGATCGACATTCGGATCAATGCCAGGCTGTGCGGGGTTCGGGAATGGCGGACTAATGATCATAGTGAATCTATCGAATAAATTTACAGGGAGTGGAGGTACTTGTTAGCCAGATCGCCAGATGGGAACGATGGATGGGGAACCTGTTTTGAGTCGGCCTCCATAACATCCCAAGAAGCACACCGCTCATGAATCTGACCGGTGGTTCCGTTCTCGATACCAGATGATGTTATGCGGATATACGAGCCACCTACATACAGCCCAATTTCTTGCGACGCTGCGATCACCACCTTGCCGCCGACGCTCTTGATGGAAAGGTCTTTCTGCGACGCAAGATCCATCTCGGCACCCTGCGCCTGAATCTCTATCTTTCCCTTGGCGGAGAATAGCTTCATTCCGGCGTTCTGAACAAACAGACTGATTTTTTCGGCGACGCTTGCGATCAAGGATTTGCCACTGGCAATAAACAATCCTCCACCGTTGACGATATTGGTCTGCTGACCACTCGACAAATGGACCGATTGCGGTGTCGACAATGCAACTCCTGACGGACTGGCGAATAGCATTACCGGGCTCTTGAATGCGTTGGCACTCCCAGTCCCACCACCTGCCGTGCGACCTCCCGACTGCGCGGCCTGTACATTGCTCCGGGTCGCATCCGTAAATGTTTTCAGGGCGCTTTGCCCATCGCTCAATCCCTCAGCCTGGTGCGTTTCACTAACTTGTGAAAGTGCCTTGATGGTGCCTTCCGCGGATGTGAGCTGCTGCTGAGCCTCATCTACATCGAGTGGCTGGCTATTTACGGACTTCGCATAGGTCGTGACGTACAGCCCTTGCCCCGCCCGCACAGCACCGTATAGATCGGTTCGCAGATCAAATCCCGAACCGAGATACGAGCCCCTCGCATTGCCGCTTTGATAAATCAGATGCCCAAGATGAAGGTGACTATTCGCAGTGCTGCTAAACACCCGTACACGATTCTGCCATGTTGCGTCGTCGAGAACCACTTCGTTGTAGCCAGAGCCAGAATATTCCTTCGACCGGTAGCCCGATAGGATGCCATTGCTATGCCATTGGGGCTTTACATCGCCGTTGTAGACGCGATGCAACACAATCGGCCGGTCACAGTCTCCTCCTACATAACCAATCAAAACCTCTTCGCCGATTCTAGGTACATGGACGCTCCCATAGCCACCTCCGGTATCAGACTGCGCGACTCGAACCCAACATGAGGCAAGATCGTCACCTTGGCTTTGCCGATCCCAGACGAACATAACCTTGATACGATTCAATGAATCGGTATATACCTCTTCGCCTTTTGGACCAACGACAATCGCGGTCTCCAAATGCATTTCAGGCTTCTTGTGTTCGAATGGGCTACGGTACGGAACCGTCACGCGCTGAGCCTCGGCTTCGATCATATAGAATCCCGCCGAACCGTCCGCGCTGGTAAACGTGCCCTCCGCATATTCAGCTTTGGCGCGTTCCAGCTCGCCCTGCAGGCTATAAGGGAAACTCGCCTCCTGCTCCGAAAGCGGAAGGTTGTTCGCAATAAATCGCTTGACCTTAATTGCCGCGAATTCGCGTTGGCTCCCGGCGTCGCAATCGTGAACAGGATGGCCACTCAGCTCAAAGCGGAGTCCTGCATCAATCCCGCGGACGCCACCAATCGCAAAAAATCTCTTCGCCCGAGATTCCCACTCCTCCAAACGAATCCGCGATAGCTGCTCACCGCGATCCTGCTTTTGGAAAGCATAGGTGCCTGTGTACTCATAGACCTCTGACTGATCCGGCAGATCGCCTTGACCGCTCATTGTCGGCAGAGAAGTACCCTTCGGATTTACTGCGGATGACGGCGCTTTGTAGTCAAACGTACGCGTTGTATGTGTCGTACTCTGCAAGGTCCGACTACCCGACCACTGTGTAAAAGAATTTTCCGCGCTGCCTGTGCCGGACCGTGCGAACGACACGGGACCGTCGGGCGCTTTGTCCAGCGCATAGATATCGTCCGTCACTACCAACTTATGCGATTTCCCATCCTCGGCTTGCTGCCAAAAGCCGAACAACCCTTCCTCCTCCATAAGACGATGGACAAAGTTCCAGTCAGTTTCGCTTTGTCTGCAATACGAGCGTTGAGGCAGTGGCTTGCGCAACGCAAACGTGAATTGCCCTGCTGCCTGGGGATGCTGGTTGAATACATCCGTGATAATCGCGTCCGCACTCTTATCCTGCCAATACCGTGCGTCACTGCGAAACCGGAGAAAATGCATCCATGACGCATAAGTTAACTGGTAGCTACTCAAACTGCCGTCACCTCCCAGACGGCGCGCAGTATGAATATATCCATTGACCGGTAGATACGATTTGTCGATCTGCTGTATCCAGAGCGTCATCGGCTTCGCAATTAGCGTTTTTAGCTCAAGGTCACCCGCCGTTGATACCATGTCGAGCGTGACACTAAAATCGCGGCCTAACTCAGAATTTGTGACTGCCCTGCGCGGGACGAGTGCATTCTCCGGCAAAGCCGGAATATCTGTCTTGATCAGGCGATCCTGTTGAATCAATCCATCGCGGATAACCTGTAGCAGTTCAGTCGGGTTCATGAAGTAGTACCTTTGGGTAGCCAGGGTGGGCGGCGCCCGGATAATCGAGGTGCCCGTTGCGGCCACCCTGTATAACTAATCGATTTTAGTTTTCTCGTTGATAGCACGTCAATCTCGCAATACTGCAGTACGCGGACATAATCGCGCACATGCATTGCATGCGTAATGAATTTTTCAGAGTGATCCTGCGGGATAAACGCACGGGAATTGATGTCATGGGTTCGGACAAAGCAGAATAACCAAATTTCTCGAACCGATCCGAAGGTGGATTGCAGACACGCGATCCCATCGCGCCTGCTCGCGCTGCGTGAGCGGCGCGAGACGCTCGGCGAGCAAACCGGGATCCGTGCGCGCGAGCCACATGCCGATCCACGCACAGCACGCGGCCCATTCGAGCAGCCAGAGCCAGGCGGCGGTCCACGCAAACGTGCCCGCCGCGACGAACAACAAGGCGCCCTGAAACACCAGCCAGATGAAGGTTTGCGCGAAGAGCCGCGCGATCAGCGGCTTGTTCATCGTCTCCTCCTTCGCGCTGTCCGTGCGCGCGGGTTTAGCGCAATGCCTCAGCGGTCGCTGCTCGCTTCGCGCCCTTCCACGCGCGCGAACAATGCAGGCAGATCGAAACCCGCTGTATCGAGATTGAAGCATTCATGCAAGCATTGCGCGAGTTCCTCCGCGCTCTCGATAAAGCGCTCGGTCAGGCGCTGGCCGTTGCCGTCACGTTCCGTATAGCGATCGTTGAACAGCACGGCGCGCCGCCCTTCACGCGCGATGCACGCGATCAGGTTATCCCTGAAGAACGATTGCGGCGCGGCCGACGTGTACCAGTTCGCCACTTCGTAATCGACCCATTGCGCGGGCGCATCGTCGAAGCGATAGACGTCGAGCCATGCGTTGCCGTCAAAGGTTTCGAGCTTCCATTCGGTCTGACCGAGCGGCGCGAGACGCGCCGGTTCCAGCGGAGTCTGCTGCACGCCGCGCTGCGCGAACGCGAGCGGAGCGCCAAGCGATGCGCCGCCGAAGCCCACATCGGCCAGCCATGCCTGCCCCTCGATGTTCACGCGAAGCAGCATATGCGTGCGCGGCGTGCTCGCGCCGGCAGGGTGGCCGTACAGTACCCGCGCCGCCAGCGGCTCCACGTCGAAACCCAGTTGCATGAGCACGTGCGCGAACAGCGTGTTGTGCTCGAAACAGTAGCCCCCGCGCCGCGACGACACCAGCTTCGCGACGACCTCATGCAGGGCGACCGACACGCGCCGCGCGGCGAACGGATCGAGATTCTCGAAAGCGATCGCGCACGGATGCAAACGATGCAGCGCACGTAGAACGTCGAGCGATGCCTCGTGCGGACCGTCATAACCGATACGGGAAAAATAATCGTTGAGATTGACCTGGAATTCGGACATCGATCACCTGCCAATGCGTTAAACATCGGAGCCCAAAGCGGCGTTTTGAAGCAGGGATTTTCGCGTCATTTCGTCATACCGTACAGCCTGAAACTGACTGTCTGTAATGATGCGGATCGCCCATGAAAGTCCTACGTAAACAAGGCGCTTACGACACGTAATTAATGTGAGAATCATTCTCATTTGTGTTGACGCCTACAATACCGATGAGTACGATGGCGCCGTCTCGGAGACAAACGATTCAGGCTCGCCAACGACGGCGCGCATGGAGATTCGATCCCGCTACAAAGAATTAAATAAGTAAGGAATACGATGAAACTCAACCGGTCATCCCGTTCGTTCGGACGGCGTGCGCCTGCCCTGCGCGGTCTCGCGATGTGGGCAGCCTGTGCGACTTTCGCATGTGGCGCTGCGCAGGCACAGACGAGCAACCCCGATGCCGCACCGGAAGCTCCCGAGGCCGATCTTTCGATCAAGGCGCAACCGTCGAACTTCATGACCGGCATCTGGGCGCGCCAGAATCTGCTCGGCGATATCGGTGGCCTGCGTCCGTGGCTCGGCAAGTACGGCGTCACGTTCCAGTTGACCGAGACGAGCGAATATCTCGCGAACCTGCGCGGCGGTCTGAACCGCGGGGGCACCTATGACGGCCTCACCACGGCGACGGTGCAGGTGGATACGAGCAAGGCGCTGGGCATTCCGGGCGGCCTGTTCAATATCAGCGCACTGCAGATTCACGGCTCCAATCTGAGCGAGCGCAATCTGGGCACGCTGAACACGGCGAGCGGCATCGAAGCGCAGGACACCACGCGTCTGTGGGAAATGTGGTACCAGCAGTCCTTCCTCGACAAGAAGCTCGACGTCAAGGTCGGTCAGCAGAGTATCGACCAGGAATTCATCGTCAGCCAGTACGCGGCCCTGTTCGTCAACACGATGTTCGGCTGGCCGGCGCTGCCCTCGTACGACATGCCGTCGGGCGGCCCGGCGTATCCGCTTGCGGACCTCGGCGTGCGCGTGCGCGGCCAGATCGCGCCTTCGCTCACCGGTTTGATCGGCGTGTTCGACGGCGATCCGCTCGGCAATAATCCGAACAACCTCAGCGGCACGAACTTCAATCTGCACAACGGCACGCTCGTGATCGGCGAATTGCAGTACGCGATCAACCAGCCGTCCGAAGGCGATCTCGTGAGCGCGGACAGCCACGCGTTGCCAGGCACCTACAAACTGGGCTTCTGGTACAACAGCAATTCGTTCGCCGACCAGCATTTCGACAACACGGGTCTGTCGCTGAACAATCCGTTGACGACCGGCATCGCCGCCCAGCATCACGGCGACTACAGCATCTACGCCGTCGCCGACCAGATGATCTGGCGTCCCGATCCCGACGAGCCGCGCAGCATCGGCGTGTTCGCGCGCGTCATGGGCGCGCCGGGCGACCGCAATCCCGTCAGCTTCTCGGCCAATGCGGGCATCGTCATGAAGGCGCCGTTCCAGGGCCGCGACAACGACAGCGTCGGTCTCGCGCTTACCTACATCAAGGTCAGCAACGCGCTGCACGACCTCGATCTGGACTACCGCGACTTCAACGCGACGACGTACGGCGTGCGCACCCAGGAAACCACGCTGGAAGCGACGTACCAGTACCAGGTCACGCCATGGTGGCAAGTGCAGGCCGACGCGCAGTACACCTTCAACGCCGGCGCCGGCCAGAATCAGAACGATGCGACCGCGCCGCTGCGCAACACCTTCGTGGTGGGCGTGCGCACCAACATCACGTTCTAATCGCCGCATCCGTTTATGTCTAACACCAAGTCCTCACGTCCCCACACCGCACCTGTGAAAGTGCGCGCGTGCCTGCGTGAGGCACGGAGAAATACAATGAATCACGCCATGCGCAAGCTGATGCTGGGCTCGGCTCACGCCACCCGCGCGGCGCTCGCGCTCTGCGCCACCGCCGTGCTCAGCGCGCCGCTCGCAGCGCACGCCGACCCTCAAGGTCTGCTTGAAACCGTTCACCATCACACCACGCTCATCAATACGGTGCCCGATAACGGCGACCAGAACCCGTACGCGATCTTCGTCGCGCCGGTGAGCGCAGGCACCGTGAAACAGGGCGACGTGCTGGTCGACAATTTCAACAACGCCGCCAACATGCAGGGCATGGGCAGCACGATCGTCGACTATCATCCCGATACGAAGCAGATGACGCTGTTCGCGACCATCCCGCGCGACCTGAAGGAATGCCCCGGCGGCGTGGGTCTCTCGACCGCGATGACGATGCTGAAGTCGGGCTGGGTGATCGTCGGCAGCACGCCGAGCAACGACGGCACGACCGGCACCAAGGGCGCCGGCTGCATGATCGTGCTCGACAGCGGCGGCAAGATTGCGAAGGTCATCAGCAGCCCGAACATCAACGATCCGTGGGGCAACATGGCCGTCGTCGACAACGGCGACCATGCCACGCTGTTCGTGAGCAACGCGGGCTTCGGCGTGGGCGGCGCGAACGGCAACCCGCCCGTGTTCAAGCAGGCCACGGTGCTGCGCATGGATCTCGACATTCCGAACGGCCAGGCGCCGGTCGTGAAGAGCGAAACGGTGGTGGCGAGCGGCTTCGGCGCGCAGGCCGATAAGGGCGTGTTCCTCGTCGGCCCGACGGGCCTTGCGCTGTCCGCCGACAACAAGCTGCTGTACGTGTCGGACGCGATCGGCAACCGCATCAACGTGATCGAAGATCCGCTCACGCGCGACACGAGTGCGGGCGTGGGCCGCCAGCTCACCGCCGACGGCCTGCTGCACCGCCCGCTCGCGATGATCCTGACGCCGCAGGGGCATCTGCTGGTGACGAATGCGCTCAACGGCCAGGTCGTGGAAATCGATCCGGTCGCGGCGAAGCAACTCTACGCACGCTGGATCGACACCGACAAGGCGCAAACGCCCCCCGGCAACGGCGACCTGTTCGGCATCGCGCTGACTCCGGCGGGCGACGGCTTCTACTACGTGGAAGACGACGTGAATACTCTTGTGCTGGCGAAATAAATCATGTCCTCCGATGATTCCCACGACCGGCCGCGGCAGCCCGCGCGGCGCGGTTTCCTGAAGGCGGGCGGCGCGGCCGTCGCGGCGAGCGCCACGCTCGGCGCGACGCTTGCGCAGTCGCCGGCCCAGGCCGCCGAGGCGAAGCACCGCCCGGCGGCCGCTGACCCGTACACCGCCGTCGAGCCGTTTTACGCCCCGCATCAGGGCGGCATCGTCACGCCGCAGCAGGCCCATACCTATGTAGCCGCGTTCGATCTGACGACCACCTCGCGCGACGACGTCATCAAGCTGCTGCGCCAGTGGACCGAGTCCGCCGCGCGCATGACGCAAGGCCAGAGCGCCGAGGCGCTCGAAGGCGTGAGCGAAGATAAGCCCGCGCCGGATTCGGGCGATGTGCTCGGCCTCGGCCCGGCTGGCCTCACGGTCACGTTCGGCTTCGGCCCAGGGCTTTTCATGTCCGAGGGCAAGGACCGCTATGGTCTCGCGAGCAAGCGCCCCGCCGCGCTCGTCGATCTGCCGCGCTTTAACGGCGATCAGTTGCTGCCCGAGAAAACCGGCGGCGATCTCTACGTGCAGGCCTGCGCGAACGACGCGCAAGTCGCTTTCCATGCGGTGCGCCAGCTCGCGCGCCAGGGCTACGGCACGCTGCGCATGCGCTGGGGCCAGGCGGGCTTTCTTTCGGGGCCGCGCGGCCAGACGCCGCGCAACCTGATGGGCTTCAAGGACGGCACCAACAATCCGCCGACCGCCGACGCCGCCGCGATGAAGGAATTCGTCTGGGCCACCGCTGCCGACGCGCCGTGGATGCAGGGCGGCACCTATACCGTCGTGCGCCGCATCCGCATCACGCTGGAACACTGGGACCAGATGGAAGTCGGCTTTCAGGAGCAGGTGTTCGGCCGCCGCAAGTACAGCGGCGCGCCCATCGGCAAGGACAAGGAGTTCGACACCGTCGACCTCGACGCCCAGGACAAGGACGGCAATCCGCAGATTCCCGATAACTCGCATGTGCGTCTGTCGAATCGCGCCTCGAACGACGGGGCGCAGATCCTGCGCCGCTCGTACTCGTACAACGACAGCACGAACTTCTATATCGAGCGCTGGCCGCCATGGCGCCAGGAAACCGAATATGACGCGGGCCTCATTTTTGTCGCCCACCAGGCAGACCCGCGCAAGGGCTTCATTCCGATCAACGAGAAGCTCGCGAAGTTCGACATGATGAACCAGTTCACGACCCACGTAGGCAGCGCGATCTTCGCGTGCCCGCCGGGCGCGAAGCCGGGTTCGTACATTGGCGCCGAGCTGTTCGAAGCCTGAAAAACAGGCCTTTTTACACGTATTCGACACACGCAATCGACAAGAACGGATAACGACCGATCATGAAAACAACATTCCCTGGCGCGCGCCTGCGCGCCGCCGCTCTGGCTCTCGCCGTCGCGGGCATGGTGCCGTTCGCCGCGCACGCCGCTTCGATCACGCTCTACAACGCCCAGCACGAGCAGGTCGTGAACCAGCTTGCGAAGGACTTCGAACAACAGTCCGGCATCGACGTGAAGATCCGCAGCGGCGAAGGCCCGGCGCTGGCCGCGCAGCTCGTGGCCGAAGGCGAGAAGACGCCCGCCGATGTCTACTTCACCGAAAACTCGCCCGAGCTGATGCTGCTCGAAGAAAAGGGCCTGCTCGCGCCGGTGCAGAAGAACACGCTGGGCGAAGTGCCTGAGCGCTACAACTCGCCGGCTGGCCAGTGGGTCGCCGTGACCGCGCGCGAAAACGTGCTCGCCTACAACACGGCCAAGGTGCAGGCCGCGCAACTGCCGCAATCGATCTTCGATCTGGCCAAGCCGGAATGGAAGGGCAAAGTGGGCATCGCGCCGAGCGACGCCGACTTCCTGCCGCTCGTCGACGCCGTGCTGGCCGCCAGGGGCGAAGCCGCCACGCTCGCGTGGCTCAAGGGCCTGAAGACCAACTCGCAGGTTTTCGACGACGACGAAGGCGTGGTGGCCGCCGTGAACCGCGGCGCCGTGGCCACGGGCATCATCAACAACTATTACTGGGACCGCCTGCACGCCGAGATCGGCGACAAGCAGACGCGCAGCGCCGTCGCGCACTTCGCCGACGGCGACGTGGGCGCGCTCGTGAACGTCTCGGGCGCCGCGATCCTGAAGGCCGCGCACAACCCGGACGGCGCGCAGAAGTTCCTCGCCTACCTGGTGAGCGAGCGCGCGCAAAAGCTCATGGCGCAAGGCCACATCAGCTTCGAGTATCCGCTGCGCCCCGGCGTCGCGGGCGATCCGATCAACAAGCCGTTCGACCAGTTGAAGCCGCCCGCGCTGACGATCCAGCAGCTCGGCGACGACAGCCAGGCCGCGCGTCTGCTGCGCCAGGCCGGTTTGCTCTGATTTCGCCCTGATTCACAAGGATGTCTGAATAAATTGTGAGTGATGCTGTTTCCCCGGCACGTCCCGTGCCGGATACCTTGGATGGTCTGGACGGCGTGACGGGCAAGCCCGTGCGCCGGCGAGCGCCGCGTGCCTTGTTGCTGGCCGCGGCGCTTGGCCCATTGCTGGTCCTCTTGCCGCTCGCGCTGACGTTCTGGCGCGCGCTTTCGTATGCGCAGGATTCCGGTTTCGCCGATGCCGCCGACCTGATCTTCAGGCCGCTCGTCGGCGAGCTGCTCGTCAATACGCTCGAAATCACGGTCAGCGCGACGCTGGCTTCGGCCGTGCTCGGCACGGCCTGCGCCTGGTTCGTCGAGCGCACCGACGTGCCGGGGCGACGCGCCTGGGCGCTGCTCGCCGCCGCGCCGCTCGCCATGCCGGCGTTCATCACGAGTTATGCGTGGGTCTCGCTGAGCCTCGATCTGCAGGACTTTCTGGGCGCGCTGATCGTCATCACGACCGCCTATTTCCCGCTCGTTTATCTGCCCGTGGCTGCCGCGCTGCGCGGGCTCGATCCCGCACTCGAAGAATGTGCACGCGCGCTCGGCTGCAATCGCTGGACCACCTTCGTGCGCGTGGTGCTGCCGCAGTTGCGCCCCGCCCTGCTCGGCTCAATGCTGCTGGTGGCGCTGGGCGTGCTGTCCGAATTCGGCGCCTTCACGCTGCTGCGCTTTCGCACTTTCACCACCGAGATTTACGCCGAATACCGCACGAGTTTCGATGGCGGCGGCGCGTCGCTGCTCGCCTGCGTGCTGATCCTGCTGTGTCTCGTGTGCCTCGTGTTCGAGTTCCGCGTGCGCGGCAGCGCGCGCTATGAGCGCGTCGATCGCGGCGCGCGCCGCGCCGGCGTGCGTCATACGCTTGGCCGGTGGCGCTGGCCCGTCGCGCTCGGCTTCGTCGCGCTCAATATCGGCACGCTGGGCGTGCCGCTCGGCATGATCGGCTACTGGCTCACGCAGCCCGGCGCGGCGGCGATCACGCCCGCCGATGTCTCGGCCGAACTGCTGGTCTCGACCACCTTCGCCTCGTTGCGGCTGGGGCTGATAGCCGCCGTGTTCACGACGCTGCTGGCGTTGCCGCTTGCGTATCTGCTCGCGCGCTTTCCTGGCCGCGCGGCCACGTTTCTCGAACGCACCGCGTTTATCGCGCAAGGCGTGCCGGGTCTCGTGATCGCGCTGGCCATCGTGTCGCTTGCGGTGCGCGCGCTGGAACCGCTCTATCAAGGCACTACGCTGCTGATCGCGGCCTACGCGATCCTGTTCCTGCCGCTCGCGCTGGTGAGCGTGCGCGCGGCGCTGTTGCAGGCGCAGCAGCGTCTCGAAGAAACTTCGCGCGCGCTCGGCCTCGGCTGGTTCGCGACGCTGCGGCGCGTCGTGCTGCCGCTCGCGGGTCCGGGACTCGGCGCGGCGGCGTCGATGGTGTTCATCTCCGTCGTCACCGAACTGAACGCCACGCTGCTGCTCGCGCCCATCGGCACGCATACGCTCGCCACCCAGGTCTGGTCCGATACCTCGACGCTCGCATTCGCCGCCGCCGCGCCCTATGCCGCGCTGCTCACGGCCCTGTCGCTCGCGGCCTCGGGCCTGCTGTTCGCGTTCGCGGGCAAGTCGGCGCTCGCGGAGCACGCGAGCACGCCTTTGCCCACGCAGGCGGCTGCCGCGCCGTCCGCCGATTCGAACTAATCCCGAACTCCTCCGCGCCGTCTGATCGACGCCTTTTCCGTATCCATGAGCACACTTCGCATTTCCGGCGTCTCCAAGTCCTTCGACGGCCATCCCGTGCTGCACGACGTTCATCTTTCGGTGAAGTCGGGCGCGCTGGTCGCGCTGCTCGGCCCTTCGGGCAGCGGCAAGACCACGCTGCTGCGCCTGCTGTGCGGCTTCGAGCGCGCCGATGCGGGCACGATCGAGATCGGCGGGCGGCGCGTGGCGGGCGACGCGCTGCATCTGCCTTCGGAGCAGCGCCAGATCGGCTACGTGCCGCAGGAAGGCGCGCTGTTTCCGCATCTCACCGTGGCGGAAAACATTGTCTTCGGTCTGCCGCGTGCGCAGCGGCGCGCAAGCCATCGCGTCGCCGAACTGCTCGAACTCGTGGGCTTGCCGCAGTCGTATGCGAGCCGCGCGCCGCAACAGCTCTCGGGCGGCCAGCAGCAGCGCGTGGCGCTGGCGCGCGCGCTCGCGCCCTCGCCAGGCCTCGTGATGCTCGACGAGCCGTTTTCATCGCTCGACGCGGCACTGCGCCTGGAAACGCGCGAAGCCGTGGCGCGCGCGCTCGCGGCTGCGGGCGCGACCGCCGTCCTGGTGACGCACGATCAGGCCGAGGCGCTGTCGCTCGGCCATGAAGTCGCGGTGCTGTGGCGCGGACGTCTGGTGCAGACCGCGGCGCCGCAGACGCTTTATCGCCGCCCCGTCACGCGCGAACTGGCCGCGTTCGTGGGCGAAGCGGTGCTGCTGCCTGGCCGCGTCACGGCGGGACGCGCGCACTGCGCGCTCGGCGAGTTGCCGCTCGCCGAAGGCGTGCGCCCCGACGACGGCGATGTGGATGTGATGCTGCGGCCCGAGCAGATCGACGTGCTCGACCACGGCGCGCAGGGCCTCGAAGCGCTCGTGCGCGACGTCACGTTCCAGGGCCAGGACGCCGCGCTCACGCTCGAACTGACCGCCACGACCACGACCACGCCGACGACGATCCGCGCCCGCGTGCCCGGCTATCGCACGCCGCGCACGGGCGAGCGCGTGCGCGTCGCCGTGGGTGGTGAAGTCAACGTCTATCCGCGCTGACGCCTGATCGACAGATCCTGCATCATCTGTTCTACGAAATAATCGCAGGTGGGCCGGTTCGATTTCACGCTGCGCGCGACGATGATATCGAGCGGCTCGATCTTCGGCAGTCCGTGTGCCTCGCCTAGCAGTTCGAAGCGCGGCGGCACGCTGCAGCGCGTGAGCGCCACCACCGCGATCCCGGCCTCCACCGTCGCCATCAAGCCCATCAGGCTCGCGCTGCTATACGCGGCGCGATAGCGAATACGCGCCGCATCGAGCGCCGCCACCGTATGCGCGCGCGCCACGCTGCCGTGCTCGTACAGCCCCACCGGCAGCGGCGACATCGCGAGCGGCGCGGGATCGTCGGGCGAGCCGACCCACACCATATCCTCGCTGCGCACGAATTCGCCGCGCAGCTTGCGGTCGCGCGTGACGAACGCCACATCGATCTTGTTGTCCGCCAGCATCGGGCCGAGCGCCACGCTCTGCGCGCAGACGATCTCGATCTCCACATGCGGATAAAGCGTCGAAAAGCGCCGCAGCACCGGCGAAAGCAGCGCGGCCATATAGTCGTCGGGCGCGCCCAGCACGACGCGCCCCGTCACCTCGGGCCGCACCAGCGCCGACCACGCCTCCTCCTGCAGATCGAGCGCGCGCCGCGCGTATTCGAGCAAGGTGTTGCCGGGCCGCGTGAGCGCGAGATTACGCGTGTCGCGCGCGAACAGCGTGGTGCCGAGCATCTGCTCCAGCCGCTTGATCTGCATGCTCACCGCCGCCTGCGAGCGATGCACGCTCACCGCCGCCTTCGTGAAACTGCCCGCATCCGCGACGGCCGCGAAGGTGCGCAACAGATCGAGGTCGAATTCGGGATTCATGATTCATCAGCTGCGTTGATGGAATTCTTCAATTTAATTCGTTTGCCGATACCCCGCAACTGACGAATACTGGGCCCGTTTTCAACGCCTCTTGCGCACATCGCCCATGCAACAACCCGATCTCCAGACCGGCCGCCGCCAGGGTGTCGCCATGCTCGCGGGCGGCGGCCTCCTGATGGGCACGATCGGGGTCTTCGTCGAACAGGCGCATCTGGGCGCGCTCACGCTGGTGTTCTTTCGCTGCCTGTTCGGTATGCTGGCGCTCGCCGCGTACTGCGCATGGCGCGGCTGGCTGACGCCGCGCCAGCTCGCCCGGCAGTTCACGCGCCGCACGTTCGCGCTGGCGCTTATTTCAGGCCTGCTGATGGTGACGCAATGGGTCGGCTTTTTCGATTCGATCCATCGCACCAGCATTGCAGTGGCGACGGTCGTGTTTCATGTGCAGCCGTTCTGGGTCGTGCTGATCGGCGCGGTGCTGTTTCATGAGCGTTTAGGCGCGGACAGGCTGGGCTGGATCGCGATTGCATTCGCGGGCCTCGTGCTGGCTTCGGGCGTGCTTGCCGAAAGTCATGTGGCCGATCAGTCGCGCTATCTGATCGGGCTGGCCGAAGCGCTGGGCGGCTCCGTGCTCTACGCGAGCGTCACGCTGATCGCCAGGAGTCTGCGCGACTTTCGCCCGCATCTGCTCACGCTCACGCAATGCGCGGTGGGCGCGATGTGTCTGCCGCTTGTCGCGCCCTTCGTTGCGCCGCTCGAACTCAACGCGATAACGCCCGTGCAATGGGGCTGGCTCGTCGGCATGGGCGTGCTGCATACGGGGCTGTCGTATGTGCTGATCTATGGCGCGCTGCCCAGACTCACGACGCCGGCGATCGCGGTGCTGCTGTTTGTCTATCCGCTTACGGCGATCGCGGTCGATGCGCTCGTCTATGGCCGCGCGCTGAGCGTGCCGCAATGCGCGGGCATGGTGTTGATCGTGACGGCGAGCCTGGGAGTCAATCTCGGCTGGCGTTTGTTGCCGCCACGGCTTGCACTCAAACGGCGCTAAAAGAGACGCGCGCCCCGCACGCGTCTGCCTCTCCCAACATCAAGCCGGCAGCTTGTCGCCCCTGGTTTCCGGCGCGAACGGGATGATGAGCAGCCCGATCACGAACGCGATGGCCGTGAGCGCGACCGGCACGCCCAACGTGTGCATATGCAACACGGCCGCGCCCAGCAGGAAGTTCACGCCCGCACCCACGAAGCGCCCGAACGACGTGCAGAACGCGAACGCCGTGGCCCGCACGCGCGTTTCGAACTGCTCGGGCAGCCACAGGCTGAAAAGCGCGAAGTTACCGCCGAAGAAGCCCAGCACGAACAGAATCGCGATGAACGGCACCAGCCCGTTCCGCAGGTAATAAGCCCAGCCGAAGCTCGCCGCAATCGTCACCGCCATCCCCGCGAAATAGACGGCGAGCGTCCAGCGCCGGCCAATCCGCTCGGCCATCGGCGGGAGTGCCAGACAGCCGAGGATCGTGCCGATCGACAGGATGCCGGTTGCGATCGACGCCGTGCGGATCGCCTCGGCTTTGCTCGCGCCCGCGCGCGTGGCGAGCTGGATCACCGCCGACGGTTCATACACCGCGCCCGCCCACAGCCCGATGATCGCGATGGTCAGCAGCGCGCAGGCCACGATGGTGCGCTTGCGATAACCACTGTTGAAGATCTCGCGCAGGGGACTTCCGCGATGGACGTGGCTCGCTTCGGCTTTCTTCCACGTGGTCGATTCCTCGACGCGCGTGAGCACCAGGATCGCTACCACGACCGGCACCGCGCCCGTGAGAAACATCGCGCGCCAGCCGAAATGCACGCCCACCGTGTAGTTGAGCGCCGCCGCGATAAAGAAGCCCGCGTAATAACCCGTCTGCAGATAGCCCGCGCCCATCTTGCGGCGATCCTCGGGCCACGACTCCGCCACGTACGTGCCCGCCAGCGCCCATTCGCCGCCGATCCCCACGCCCGCGAGAAAACGGTAGAAGCCCAGCGCCCACACGCTCTGCGCCGTGGCTGACAGCCCCGTGAAGATCGCGAACATGAAGATGGTGCCCGCCAGCACGCGCGTGCGGCCGAAGCGGTCGGCCATCGGCCCCCAGATGAAGGACAGCCCCCAGCCGACCAGAAAGAGCGCGAACAGGATCGAACCCGCGAGCCCAATGTTCGACGCCGTGGCGGGATAGCCCGATTTGGGCAGCAGTTCGGCGAGTGCGGGCGTGAGCACGAGCGCGTAGATGAACGAATCCATCCCGTCGAGCGTCCAGCCCGCCCATGCGCCCCAGAACCCTGCGATCTGCGAACGGTTGAGCGGCGTCTTCTGCGCTCGCCGCGCGGACCCGGTAATCGAATTCATGATGCTTGTCTCCTCCTGTGGCTCGGTGGGGTGCCGGGCACCCCTGCCGATCCCGTGCAGCGTGGAATTCACCCTGGCCAAAAGCCAGCGCGCTGTGGAAGCTCGCTGAAAGGCAATCACGAGCTAACTGTTTGACGTCCGCCCATCTATCCTGTGTTGCGGGTTTGCGAGACTTTGAATGTCACCGTTTTATATATAATATTTGATGTCATGAGTAACGCAACGAATGGTTTTCCCCTGGACGGCGATCTGGCGCCCACGTCGCGAACGGCACTCCCGGGCGTGGCGACGCCGCTCGCCGCGCCCACCAGCACCTCGCACGTGATCGCGGACGCCTTGCGCACCGCCATCGTCGAGGGCACGCTTGCGCCCGGCGCACCGCTGCGCCAGGACGCCATCGCGCGGCACTTCTCGGTGAGTGCCATTCCCGTGCGCGAGGCGCTGCGCCAGCTTGCGAGCGAAGGCTGGGCGCGCATCGAACTGAATAAAGGCGCAAGCGTCGCGCCGCTGTCGCGCGACGAGGCACGCGAGATCTACGAGATCCGCTCCGCGCTCGAAAGCCTGGCGCTCGGCCTCGCGATTCCGAATCACACGGCCGAGTCGCTGCGCGAAGTCAGCGCGCTGGCCGCGTGCGGCTCGCACGAAACCGATCCGTCGCTGTACGTCGCGCGCAACGAGGCCTTTCATATGAGCCTCTATGCGCCCGCCGGGCGTCCGCAGTTGATGGACATGCTGACCACGCTGCATCGGCGCGGCGAGCGTTATCTGCGTCTGAAATTCGGCTTTCCCGCCTACAAGGGCGAGTCAGATGCCGAACATGCCGAAATCCTCGCCGCCGTGCAGCGCCGCGATATTCCCGCCGCCCAGGCGCTCGTCGCCGAACATCTGCTGGGCACCGGCGAACTGATCTACCGCTTCCTGAGCGAGCGCGAGGCGGCGAGTGTGGCATCGCCCGCCCGCAAAAAGCGGCGCGCGGTCCAGACCACGCGCGCGGCCGCTTCGTCCAACGCTGCTTCCAACGCTTCCTCCAACGCCGATTCCGCCTCTCCCGCAACACCCCGTTCCCGGAGCCGAACTCCCGATGAAGCCTCAAGCTGAAACGCCCTCCTCGCCGTCGTCGCCCCACGCGCCCGCAGCGCGTTCGTGGACCACGCGCCGCGACGAGAAAGCCCGCCGCCTCGCCGCCGTCGCTCACTGGCTCGAAGACGGCGTGTTGCCCGCCGCGCGCACGACCGATGCACTCGAACTGCTGATCCGTCCGGGCGACCGCGTCGCACTGGAAGGCGACAACCAGAAGCAGGCCGACTTCCTCTCGCGCTCGCTGGCCAAGGCCGATCCCGCGAAACTCAACAACGTTCATCTGCTGATCTCGACCATCAATCGGCCCGAGCATCTGACGCTGTTCGAGCGCGGCATCGCGCATCGCGTCGATTTTTCGTTCGCGGGTCCGCAGAGCCTGCGCGTTGCGCAACTGCTCGAAGACGGCAAGCTCGAAGTGGGCGCGATCCACACCTATGTGGAGCTGTACGCGCGCATGTTCGTCGATCTGATTCCGCAGGTCGCGCTGCTGTGCGCGGAGAAAGCCGACCGTCACGGCAATCTCTACACCGGCCCGAATACCGAGGACACGCCCACGATTGCCGAAGCCGCCGCGTTCAGCCAAGGTATCGTAATCGTTCAGGTCAACGAAATTGTTGATGAACTGCCGCGCGTGGACATTCCCGGTTCGTGGGTGGACGTGGTCGTGCAGGCCGACCGGCCCTTCGCCGTGGAGCCGCTGTTCACGCGCGATCCGCGCCACATCGGCGATCTGCAGGTGCTCACGGCGATGATGACCATCAAGGGCATCTACGCGCCGTACAACATTACGTCGCTCAATCACGGTATCGGCTTCGACACCGCCGCGATCGAACTGCTGCTGCCCACCTACGGCGAATCGCTGGGCCTGCGCGGCAAGATCTGCCGCAACTGGACGCTCAATCCGCATCCCACGCTGATTCCCGCCATCGAATCGGGCTGGGTCGAAAGCGTCCATTGCTTCGGCAGCGAAGTGGGCATGGAGTCGTATATCTCGGCGCGCCCCGATGTGTTCTTCACCGGCAACGACGGCAGCCTGCGCTCGAACCGCGTGCTGTGCCAGCTCGCGGGCCAGTATGGCGTCGATCTCTTCATCGGCTCGACGCTGCAGATCGATGCCGATGCGAATTCGTCCACCGTCACGCGCGGACGTCTCGCGGGCTTCGGCGGCGCGCCAAACATGGGCCACGATCCGCGCGGCCGCCGTCACGCGAGCGAGGCCTGGCTCAAGCTGTTGCGCCGGGCCGATCCGCAATCGCCGATCGCGCGTGGCCAGAAACTCGTCGTGCAACTGGTGGAGACGTGGAAGAAAGGTGGCGAGCCGACTTTCGTCGATGAACTCGACGCCATCGCCGTAGGCGAAAAGAGCGGTATGCCGGTCGCGCCCGTGATGATCTACGGCGACGACGTGAGCCATGTGGTGACCGAGGAAGGCATCGCGCATCTGCACCGTGCGGAAGGTATCGACGAACGCCGCGCGGCGCTCGCGGCGGTGGCGGGTGTCACGCCCATCGGCCTGCGCGCGAAAGCGGAGAAAACCGCCGAACTGCGCCGGCGCGGCATCGTGCAATTTCCCGAGGACCTGGACATCCGCCGTGGCGACGCCAAACGCTCGCTGCTCGCGGCGCGCAGCATCGACGATCTGGTCACGTGGTCGGGCGGTCTGTACACGCCGCCCGCACGTTTCCGTAGCTGGTAAGCGCGATGCAGACCCTCGTACTGGAAGCGCCGCCGTACGCGCGCGAGGCCGCGCCTGGCCCCGAAGCGCAACTGGCGCGCTTCGCCCGCGACGCACTGATCGAAGAAGCGCGCCTCACGCCCAAGCCCGCGCTCGTGGATGCGCGCGGCAGCGGCGCGCACGTTGACCTCGATCTGACGACGATGCTGCGTTCCGCCCACGCGCTCGAACCCACGTTCGAAGCGCTCGCGCGCGCCTCGCGCGGCGCGACGCCAGGCGGTGCGCTGCGCACCGACCTCGCGCGCATCGGCCGCGCCGGCGAAGCGGCCATGATGCGCGCCACGGGCGGCAGCAACGCGCATCGCGGCGCGATCTGGATCGTCGGCCTTCTGGTTGCGGGCGCAACGATCATGCACACACCCGCCGACGATGCGAGCACGTTCGCGCATGCCAACGCTGTCGCGGATACGGCCGCGCGGATCGCGCGCTTCGACGACCGGCTCGCCACGCCCGCTCCGGCGAGCAATGGCGAGCGGGTGCGCGCCCGCTATCGCGTAGGCGGTGCGCGGCAGGAGGCGCAGGACGGCTTTCCGCACGTGATCCGCGTCGGTCTGCCCGCGCTGCACGCCGCACGCACACAGGGCCGCGACGAAGCCACCGCGCGCGTGGATACGCTGCTCGCCATCATGGCGTCGCTCGACGATACCTGTGTCCTGCATCGCGCGGGGCTCGCGGGCCATGAGGCCGCGCGCAGCGGCGCGCAACGCGTGCGCGACGCGGGCGGCATCGCCACGCGCGCGGGCCGCGCTGCATTCGACGCGCTCGAACGCACACTGCTTGCGCTTAACGCTTCGCCAGGCGGCGCGGCCGATCTGCTCGCCGCGACGCTCTTCATCGACAGACTGGTTCAGCACCGCATCGGCGGAAGGACGCTTTCATGGAACAACTGACATTCGACTACCCGGCGCAGCGCGCCGTGACGACGCGCGCCCATGTGGGCGTGGTGGGTTCGGGCGATCTCGAAGTCCTGCTGCAGCCCGCCGCCGACATGCAGGCGCGCGTGGTCGTGCATACGAGCGTGGACGGCTACAGCCACATCTGGAAGAGCGTGCTGGACCGCTTCTTCACGCGCTACGACGGCGCCGCGCTCATCGAGATCAATGACTTCGGCGCGACGCCGGGTGTCGTGGCGCTGCGCCTCGCAGAAGCGGTAGAGGCAACGCAAGATGGAGCGCAATCATGAGCGCACTGCCGAATACAACCGCGCCGAGCGCACTGCTGCGCGAAAGCTTTATCGAACTGAGCGCGCGCGAACGCGCGGCTGCCCTGCTCGACCCAGGTAGTTTCCGCGAACTGCTCGGGCCGTTCGATCGCATCGAGTCGCCGTGGCTGCCGCTGCAGGGCATCGTCTGCCAGGCCGACGACGGCGCGGTGATCGCACGCGGCACCATCGACGGCGAACCCGCCGTGGTGTGCGCCATCGAATCGGCGTTCCAGGGCGGCAGCATCGGCGAGGTGTCGGGCAGCAAGATCGCGGCGGCGCTCGAACTCGCGCTCGCCGACTGCGAGCGCGGCAAGATCGTGCGTCCCGTCGTGCTGTTCGAAACGGGCGGCGTGCGTTTGCAGGAGGCCAATCTCGGCCTTGCCGTCATCTCCGAGATCCAGGCGGCCATCGTCGCGCTGCGCCGTCACGTGCCCGTGGTCGGCGTGATCGCGGGCATGGTGGGCTGCTTTGGCGGGATGTCGCTGGCCGCCGCGCTGTGCTCGTATCTCGTGATGACGAAGCAGGGGCGACTGGGCATGAACGGCCCCGAGGTGATCGAGCAGGAGGCGGGCATCGAGGAACTCGATGCGAGCGATCGCCGCCGCGTGTGGCAACTGATCGGCGGCGAACAACGCGCGCGCACGGGTTTCGCCGATGCGCTCGTCGATGACGCCGTGGATGACGTGCGCGCCGCCGTGCAGGCCGCGTTCGCGCAAGGCGTGCCCGCCGCGCATCGCAGCGAGCGCGTCGAAGCCACGCTCGCCAGGCTCGCGCAGATCGATCCTGCGAGCGTCACACCCGAAACGATGCGCGAGGTTTTCGCCGCGTCGCCGCTGACCATCCCCGGAGAAAAGGCATGAACGATACGACGATGAGCCGGGGCGCGAAATGGCTGCGCGCGCTGGCAGGCGACCAGCTGCAAGGCGCTTGCGTGCAATATGCCGACGCGCTGCTCGACGGCGAGGCGGCGCGTTTCATCGCGGTCGTGCCCGATGCGCAAAACCGCTTCCCGCGTGCGCGCGACAACGTGGTCGGCCTCGAACAAGGCTGGCGTCTGGCCGAGGCCGTGCGCACGGCAATGGCCGAAGACGCCGCCAGCGGCACGCGCCGTCCGATCGTCGCCGTGGTCGATGTGAAGAGCCAGGCCTACGGCTTTCGCGAGGAAATGCTGGGCATTCATCTGGCCTGCGCGGCCGGTGTCGATGCCTATGCAAGCGCACGCCTGGCGGGTCATCCGGTCGTCGCGCTGATCGTCGGGCCTGCAATGTCGGGCGCGTTTCTCGCGCACGGCTATCAGGCCAACCGCATCATCGCGCTCGACGCGCCGGGCACGATGGTGCACGCGATGGGCAAGGAAGCGGCAGCGCGCGTCACGCGTCGCAGCGTGGATGATCTCGACGCGCTGGGCGAAAAGATCGTGCCGATGTCGTACACGATGGCCTCGTTCGCGAAACTCGGTCTGCTGGACGAATTGATCCATGGTGTCGATGCCGATGCGCCCAGCGAGGCGCAGATCGCCCAGGTGCGCGACGTCCTCGCGCAGAAAGTGCGTGAGGCGCGTGGCGACAAGAGCGGTCTCGCGCATCGGCTGCAAGGCGAAGCGGCGCAGCGCACGCGCGCGGCTTCCATCGAGGTGCGCAAGCGCCTCGCGCAGCAGTGGGATGCGGCCTGATGCGCGTGTGCGCCGCCCCGCCGTTTGCCGCCGACGCGCCACGCGTCAATCCAACGCGCTGGCGCCCACACGATCTGTTGCGGCTCACGCGGCTTGAGCCAGTGGACGGCGAGCCGTCGTGGGTGCGCGATGCGTTCGCGCGCGCGCCCTTCGCCGTCGTGCGGCGTGCCGAGGCGGCGCTGGGCTTCGTGGCGGCGGGCGTGCGCGGCGAGACGCGTGCGCAGCGCTTCGGGACGTGGATCAATGTTGAGGATATCGAATCGTCCATTGCTCCCGAATCGCTGCGTGACGTCGATCCTTTGGCGCAACGCGCGGCGTTTGCGGCTTTTGTCGCGCTCGCGGCATTGCGCGACGAGGCCGACGTACTGAATGCATTCGTGTGGGGGCCAACGGGCAGCGCGGGCTTCGAACTCGCCACGCAAGTCCCCACGATCAACGCGTCCAGCGACCTCGACTTGCTGATCCGCATGCCGAAGCGCTGCGACGCGGCAACGATCAAGGCGCTTGCCGACACGCTCGCGCGCGCCGCGCAGCACGCCGGCACGCGTGTCGATGCGCAGATCGAAACGCCCTCGGGCGGCGTCGCGCTCGCCGAACTCGCGGCGGGCAAGCCGCGCGTGCTCGCGCGCGCAATCGACGGCGCGCGCCTCGTCGCCGATCCCTGGCAACCGTCATGACACTCGCCTGCCTGTTCCCCGGCCAGGGCGCGCAAAGCCCGGGCTTTTTGCATCGGCTGCCCGAACACGATGTCGTGCGCGCCACGCTCGACGAAGCCTCGGCCGTACTCGGCGCCGACGTGCTCACGCTCGATAGCGCCGAGGCCTTGCAATCGACCGTTGCCGTGCAGATCGGACTGGTGGTCGCCGGCGTCGCGCATGCGCGCGCGCTCGCACATGCGGGCTTCGCGCCGCAGTTCAGCGCGGGGCTGTCCGTGGGTGCGTATCCCGCCGCGGTGTGCTGCGGCGCGCTCGCCTTCGACGACGCCCTGCGTATGGTGCGCAAGCGCGCCGAACTCATGGAATCCGCGTGGCCTTCGGGCTATGGTCTGGCGGCTGTCTCCGGCCTCAGCGAAACGCAGATCGAAACGCTCGCCGCCGCGCATGCGCGGGAGGGCGGCGAACGCGTCTATGTGGCCAACGTGAACGCGCCGCGCCAGATCGTCGTGGCGGGCGCCGACGCGGCGCTCCAAGCCTTCGCGGCGCGCTCGCTCGCGGCAGGCGCGCGCAAGGCGCAGCGGCTGGCAGTTTCCGTTCCTTCGCATTGCGAACTATTGACCGATGCCGCCGAACGACTCGTGGCCTGGTCGCGCGATATCCCGTTTCGCGACCCCGAGGGCGTGTATATCGACAATCGCGGCGGGCGTCCGCTTTACAGCGGCGACGCCATCCGCGCCGATCTGGCCACCAATATGCGTTATACGGTGCGCTGGTTCGATGCGCTCACGGTCATGGTCGAATCGGGCGCGACGGTTCTGGTCGAAGCGCCGCCGGGCCAGGTCCTGACCGATATCGCGCGTGAGCACTTTCCCGAGACGGCGGCATTGAGCGCATCGACGCTTGAGTTCGACCGGCTGGTCGCGACGGTGCGGCGGCGGTTGGGCGAGGATTGAAGGGTGGTGGCGCTAAATTTTGAATTTGATTTTTATGCGCATAAAGTCGAATTCGAAAGTGCATCGAAATCGACGTCAAATTTTATCAACTCGCTCACTTCTTGCGCAATTCTGGCTTCACCACCCGAAACGTAAGATTGACGCGTTCCCCATTTATCGCGGGTTCTTTCGGCACCCGATGCCGCCATTGCGCCTGCGTCTGGCCGCGCATCACCAGCAGGCTGCCGCCCGAAAGCGCAAACGAACGTGTGACGCCGCTCGCGGTGTGACGCAGATCGAAACGCCGCGTCGCGCCCAGGCTCAGTGAAGCGATGACCGGCTCCGGGCCGAGTTCGGGTTCGTGATCGGCGTGCCAGCCCATGCTGTCCGTGCCGCCGCGATAGCGGTTGAGTAGCACGCTGTTAAAACGCACGTTGCAGAGCGCGGCGATCGCGTCGCGCAATTCGGCCACGGCCGCGGTCCACGGCTGCGGCACATTGCGGATGCCCGAGTAGATATAGACGGCGCCGGGGTCGCCCTGCCACGCGGTCAGACGCGGCTGATCGACCCAGCCGCCGGGCGTGCGGATGCGCTCCTGACGCCAATCGGTTTCGGCGACGATGCGCGCGAGATAAGCGGCAGCTTCGGCGGGCTTGAGCCACGAAGGATGCCAGTCGACGTCGGGTTGCGGGGTGTCGTCGAAAAGATCGAACATCGGAAACGCTTGCATGAGGGCGAAAGCGGCAGTGTCGCACGCTCACCGCTTCCCTCCGGTACAGCGCGTCGAGTCGTCAGGTCAGTAGCGCGATGTAGAACACCACGGCGCCGATCAACGCGCCCACGAAGCAGAAGCCCTCGGGCGCGTCTTCGGTGGTACGCGAGCGCAGCCAGCCGCCCGCCACGCCAAACAGCCCCGCGATACCGAGCGCGACGAACACCATCACGACATCGAACAGCGCACTGCGGCCGATTTCGAGGATATCGACCTGCTTGACGGCGTAGTACAACGCGATCGCCATGATCGAGAGAACGATGAGTGGCAGCATGACGTGGCTGCCCTCATGCCCGACGTGACGACCATGAAGCCCTTGCACTGCCGGCCTGGTGATTTTCATGACCCGTCTCCCCCAGAGCGCCCGAAACCGCGCGGGCCTCGATTCGAGCATAGTCCACAGATGGCGCGGGTTCAATGAACGTTTAATAGCGCACCGCCCACGGGAAAATAGTGCGGCCCGTCCCACATTTTGGCAATCCAGGGTTATGCCGCAGCGCGACACCCTTCGCGCGCAGCCCACTGCAAGCCACACGCAAGGCCGCTGCAAGCTGAATCGTGTTGCAATGCCGCGCTGCGCAAACCTGGCGCAGACCTGCCAGCGTCGCCCGGCCTTCCCCGCCTGCGGCACGAAGTCTGCGGTGTGGCTAGAATGCATCGTGACTCGCGCGCGCTGACTCATTCGCGCATCGGCACACCAGCATTGCGCGTGTCTCCTTCCGCCGTGCTCTTCTCTTCCCTTGTTCCCGCCCCTGCCATGCCCCGACTTTCGTTTCTGGTCCGCTTCATTTCCATCGGTGTGCTGCTGCATATCTATGTGGGCTTCCGGCTCATTCCCGATCTGCCCGTGCCCGCCGCCGGCAAGTGGATCGCGGCGCTCTGGCTCGTGCTGTCGGTGCTCGTGATTCCGCCCGGCCTGCTCGCGCGCCGCTTCGAGCGTCAGCCTTTAGGCGACCGCCTCGCCTGGATCGGCATGCTGGCGATGGGCTTCTTTTCGTCGCTGCTGATGCTCACGATCGTGCGCGATCTCGTGCTGGCCTCGCTCATGACGGTCGAATCGCTCTGGCCCGGCATCGCGGATCTTGCGCACTGGCGCATCGGCAGCGCGGCCGCGGTCGTTGTGCTCGCATTCTGTTCGAGCGGCGTCGGCTTTTTCAACGCGCGGCGGCGCGCGCCCGTGCGCAACGTCGAAGTGCCGATCCGCAATCTGCCCGCCGCGCTCGACGGCTTCACGATCGTGCAGCTCAGCGACATTCACGTCGGCCCGACGATCAAGCATGACTACGTCGAGGCGATCGTGCGCGCCGTGAACCAGCTTGACGCCGACGTGGTGGCCATCACCGGCGATGTGGTCGACGGCAGCGTGCAGCATCTGTCGAATCACACGGCGCCGCTCGGGCGGCTTGCCGCGCAGCACGGCGTGTATCTGGTCACCGGCAATCACGAATATTATTCGGGCGCCGACGCATGGGTCGCCGAGTTCCGCCGCATCGGCTTGACCGTGCTGATGAATCAGCACGTGGTCATCGAACACGATGGCGCGCGGCTCGTGCTCGCGGGCGTCACCGACTACACGGCTGGCCATTTCGATCCCTCGCACCGCAGCGATCCGCAAGGTGCATTGCGCGGCGCGCCCGACGACGTGAACACGCGCGTGCTGCTCGCGCATCAGCCGCGCACGGCCCACGCCGCCGCCGATGCGGGCTATACGCTGCAACTGTCCGGCCACACGCACGGTGGCCAGATTTTCCCGTGGAATTTCATGGTGCGGCTGCAACAGCCGTTCACAGCGGGGCTCGAAAAGCTCGGCAGCCTGTGGGTCTACACGAGCCGCGGCACCGGCTACTGGGGGCCGCCCAAGCGTCTGGGCGCGCCTTCGGAGATCACGCGCGTGCGTCTGGTGGGCGCGCATTGATTTTGTTGTGTGCGCATCGAAATCGCACCGCTGGCGGCTTCGCCTGCCGGCATTCGTAAAGCCGCTATCATGCTCTGACTAGTCCTTGCCCGGACCCACAGGAATCCATCGCTCATGGACGGCAACAAGCCTCTTCATCAAGCCGCCTTTTACCTGCTGCTATTCGTCGTTTCCATTGCGCTGTGCTTCGTGCTCGCGCCGTTTTTCAGCACCGTGCTGTGGGGCGCGATACTCGCGCTGATCTTCCAGCCCGTGCAGCGCCGCATCGTCGCGCGCCTTGGGCGGCGGCGCAATCTGGCCGCGTTCATCACGCTCGCCATCTGTCTTGTGATCGTGATCTTTCCGCTCACGCTGGTGGCCGGCACGCTGATCCAGCAAGTGGGCTACGCGTACGCTCAGGTGCGCGCCGGCAGTCTCGACTTCGGCGCGTTTTTCAGCCAGATCGTGCATGCGCTGCCGCAGTCGATCCAGAACGTTCTCGCACGTTACGACCTCATGGACCTGCCCGGTCTGCAACAGCGTCTTTCGGCGGGCGCGGCCCAGATCAGCCAGTTCGTCGCCACGCGCGCGCTCAGTCTGGGCCAGAATACCGTGCAGTTCGTGGTGAGCTTCTGCGTGATGCTCTATTTGTTCTTTTTCCTCGTGCGCGATGGCCGCGAAATCTCGCGTCTGATCCGCGATGCGATTCCGCTCGACGAGTCGCACAAGCAGCACCTGATCCGCAAGTTCACCACCGTGATCCGCGCGACGGTGAAGGGCAACGTGGTAGTGGCGGTCGTGCAGGGAACGCTGGGCGGCATCGCGCTCTGGGTGGTCGGCATTCAGGGCGCGCTGCTGTGGGGCTTCGTGATGATGCTGCTTTCGCTGCTGCCCGCCGTCGGTGCGGCTCTGGTGTGGCTGCCGGTGGCGATCTACTTCATTTCGACGGGCGCGCTCGTCAAGGGCATCGGGCTCGCGCTCTTCGGCACACTCGTGATCGGCACCGTCGATAACGTGCTGCGCCCGGTGCTGGTCGGCAAGGATACGCGCCTGCCCGACTGGGTCGTGCTGATTTCCACGCTGGGCGGGATTTCGCTCATCGGCATCAATGGCTTTGTGATCGGGCCGCTGATTGCCGCGCTCTTTATCAGCAGTTGGGATCTGCTGCGGCGCGACCAGCATAATCGCGGCGATGGCGTGGCCGCGCCCGGGCAGGACGACGATCCGGTCTGACGCAGCGCACGCTCAGGAGGAAACGTGCAGCGGCAAGCCCGCGCGCCCCTGACGCGGCGGTTCGGACACGACCGGGGTGTTCGCGCCCGCAACCGCGCCACCCTGCGCTGACACCGAAAATCCGAACGTATTGATACCATTGGCACTCCGTACGAACACGTCGCCACCGTGCATTTCGGCGACCGCCTTGACGATGGATAGCCCAAGACCGTGATTCTCGTGGCTATTCGAGCGCGCTTCCTGAATGCGGTAAAAGCGGTCGAAGATATGCTCGCGCACCTCTGGATCAAGCGGTTCGCCCGGATTCGATACGGCAACCTCAACGTGCCCGTCCTGCGGCGCGATGGTCGCCTGCAAGACCGTGCCCGGCCGCGAATGCTGGATCGCATTCACAAACAGATTGCTTACCGCGCGGCCGATCAGCGAGGTATTGACCCACGCCCGCGCATCGCCCTGCACCTCCACCCGCAGTTGCGCCTCTTCGAGCGGCATGTCCAGGAACTCCAGCATGCGCTCGACTTCGCCACGCAACGAGACCTCCGCGAGATCGCTCGCGCGCTCGCCGCGATCGCTGCGCGAGAGGAACAGCATGTCGTTGACGATCACGCGCAATCGTTCGAATTCCTCAAGATTCGATTGCATCGTCTGCTGCAATTGCTCGACGGAGCGATCGCGCGTGAGCGCCACCTGGGTCTGGCCGATCAGGATGCTCACGGGCGTGCGCAATTCGTGCGCGACATCCGCGTTGAACGATTCGAGCCGCTCATAGGCTTTGTCCAGGCGTTCCAGCGCGCCGTTGAACGACGTGGCCAGTTCGTGCAGTTCTTCCGGCAATTCACCCGAATGCAGGCGCTGACGCCGGTTCGACGGACTCAGTTGCGCCGCCTCGCGCGAAAGGCGTGTGAGCGGCGCGAGGCCAAAGCGCGTCACCGCGCGGCTGAGCAACGCCACCGCGATCGTGGACAGCGCGATCAGCACGCCCAACGCAATGCCGAAGCGCCTCAACATGCTTTCGGTGCGCACGCAGTCGCTCGACACGACGAGCGTGACTTCGGGACGATCGCCGCTCGCGGGGACGACGATGCTCGTCACGATCACGTCGTAAGTACAGCCGGGCGGGCGCACGAGTTGATGATTCGGGCCAACGTCGCCCGTGATCTTGCCCACAATGGGCGCACCGAAGCGAAAGCGCGGATCGGGGCCCTCCACGTAGTAATGCATGCGGCTGTCGGCGGGCGAGAGATCGCGCAGTTTTTCCTGCACGAAGGCCCATTTCTTGACGTCGGGCGCGTGCGAAACGATCAGGGCGGCAATGCGCGCACGCGTGTCGAGCGTTTCGCGCAACTCGTTGAAAAGCTGCCTCTGCATCAACAGAAAGAGCCCCGTGCCGGTGAGCGTGAAAACGACCAGCGACACCGCCGCGAACATCGTGGACAGCCGCAGCGAAATCGAGCGCTTCATGACAGCGCGCCTCCATCCTCCCGCACTTCGAGCACGTAGCCCATCCCGCGGATCGTGTGCAGCAGCTTCGCCGCGTGCGGGCCGTCGAGCTTCGCGCGCAGCCGTTTGATGGCGGTTTCCACCACGTTGGCGTTGCTTTCGAAATTCACGTCCCAGACCAGTTCGGTGATGAGCGTCTTCGAAAGAATCTCGCCGCGACGCCGCGCCAGCACCGAAAGCAACTGAAACTCCTTCGCCGTGAGATCGAGGCGCACGCCGTCACGCGTCGCGCGGCGGCTGATCAGATCGACTTGCAGATCGCCCACGGAAATGAGCGTCGATTCCTGGGCGCGCGCGCGGCGTGTCAGCGCGCGCAGACGCTCGACCAGTTCGAGGAAGGAAAAGGGCTTGGTGAGATAGTCGTCGGCGCCGTCGCGCAGACCGTGCACGCGGTCGTCCACGCGATCGCGCGCGGTCAGCATGATGACGGGCGTTTCCTTTTTCGCGCGCACCGCGCGCAGCACGCCAAAGCCATCGAGCTTCGGCAGCATCACGTCGAGCACGATCACGTCGAAATCGTATTCCGTGGCCATCCACGCGCCCTCTTCGCCGTCCATCGCCACATCGACGATCCAGCCCTGCTCGCTCAAGCCGCTGCGCAGATAGTCAACGACTTTGCGTTCGTCTTCGATTACCAGTACTTTCATGCTGCCCTCCACTTCGCGCGCGGCTTCGTGGGCCGCGTCGAATCGTATTTATCGTGCCGTCAACCGTGTCCGGGCGCTGCGTTCTGCGTGTCCTGCGAGTCCTTTACTCCCGTCGCGCCGCTTGCCGGCACTTCACGACAGGTTCCCATGCTGCACGCGAGTGCGCGATCGTCCGCGCTCCAGCCGCCGCCCAGCGCCTTAGCCAGATATACCACCGTGGCCGCCTGTTGTCCGTGAATCTGCACCTCCGTGCGCTCGCTGGCAAGCAAAGTCTGCTCGGCGTTGAGCACGTCGATGAACGCGACGAGGCCGCCCTGATAGCGGTCGTTGGCGAGATCGAAGGATTGACGTGCGTCGTCCACGGCCGCCTGGCCGTCCGTCGAGGCGCTCTGCAGAACCGAGAGGCCCGTCACCGCATTCTGCACCTCCTGGAACGCCGTGAGTACGGTCTGCCGGTACGACGCCTGCGCCGACTCGTAGCCCGCCTGTGCGTAATCCACGCCGGCCGCGCGCTTGCCACCGTCGAACAGCACTTCGCTCGCGCCCGCGCCTAGCGACCACATCAGGCTCGGCACCGAAAACAGATTGCTAAAGCGCGTGGATTCCCAGCCCAGCGTGGGCGACAGCGTGATGTCCGGAAAATACGCGGAGCGCGCCACGCCGATCTGCGCGTTGGCTGCGGCCATCGCGCGCTCGGCGGAGGCGACGTCGGGGCGGCGTTGCAGCAGTTCGCTGGGCAGACCGGTGGGCAGCGCGGGCGTCGGCAACGGCGTGACTTGCGGCGCGAGCGCGAACTCCGGCGCGGGCTTGCCGATCAGCACGGCGATCGCATGCTCGTCCTGCTGACGTTGATTTTCGAGCAGATGCACCTGGGTCTTGGTGGCGTCGAGTTGCGCCTTCTGCTGCAACAACGTCAATCCCGATACCGCGCCCAGGTCGTGCTGCGCGTTGACGAAATCGAGCGCCTTCTGTTGCAGCGCCACCGAGCGATTGACCACGTCGATTTCATCGTCGAGTTCGCGCAGCGCGAAATAGTCGGTCGCGAGTTCGGCGCTCAGCACGAGGCGCGCGTTGGCGAGATCGTCGCCCGCTTCCTGCGCCGAGGCCTGCGCCGACTCCACCATGCGCCGGATGCGTCCGAACAGGTCCAGCTCGTAGCTGACGGTCGGCCCGACCTTGATGTCGTTCTGCACGGTCGACATATTGGGCGTCACGTAGGTCGTCTGCGGGCGATTCGCCGAGACGCGCTCGCGCGCGATCGAGCCGTCGAGCGACACCTGCGGCGCCTGCTGCGACGACACCGAACCCAGCGTCGCGCGGGCTTGCGCATAGTGCGCGGCGGCGACGCGCAACGTCTGGTTTTCCGCCAGCGCCTCGTCTTCCAGGCCGTTTAGCTCCGTATTGCCGAACACCTTCCACCACTGCGGATCGAGCGGCGCATGCGAGGGCTGCGCGGCGTGCCAGTAGGCGTCGGCGGGATCGACTCGCCATGCGGCCGGGCTGGTCGTTTGCGGCGCATGATAGTCGGGGCCGACCGTGCACGCGGCAAGGCTCGCCACCGCGCTCGCAAGCAGCGTAGCGCGCGTGCATTGCAACGGAAACCACGGAAAATGCACGGCCCTCACGTCGTACCTCGCGGCGCGGAAGCCGCGCCCTTCTGCGGCGCGACCACGACGACACTGTCGCCATCGGCGATCGAATCGCCCGGATTGAGCACGACGCGATCGCCCGGATCGAGCCCATGGCTGATTTCGAGCGTCTGACCGAGATCCTGGGCGATTTCCACGGCCTTGAGCTTGATCTTGCCGTTGGCGTCCACCACGGCCAGGCGCGGACCTTCCGCGCGGAACAGCAGCGTGTTGCCGGGAACCGTCAGGAGTCCCTTCGAATCGGTCTGCAGCGCCGCTTGCACATAAGCGCCTGGCAGCAGCTTGCCATCGTGATTGGGCAGCGAGATTTCCACCTGAAGCGTGCGCGTGGCGACATCGATGGCCTGTGCGGTGCGCGTCACCGTACCGTCGAAGACGACGCCGGGCAGTTCCTGCTCGCTCACGCTCACATGCTGGCCCACGGCCACTTGCGATGCGTAGGTCTGCGGCACGTCCAGATAGAGACGCAGCGGATCGGACTGCGCAATCGCGAACAGCGCGCGGCCCGCGCCGCCGTTGCCCGCATTGACCAGATCGCCGATATCGACGTTGCGTTGCGTAATCACGCCCGTGATGGGCGCGACGATGCGCTGGAATGATTTGGTCTGCTGAAGACGCCGCACGTTGGCGTCGGCGGCGGCGAGGTTCGCCACGCCCTGGTTATAGGCGCCCTGACGGTCGTCGAGTTCCTGCTGCGAGACCGCATCGCGCTGGCGCAACTGCTGCGCACGATCGAACGACGTCTTGGCAAGCGAGAGCGTGGAGGCCGACTGATCGCGCTGAGCCTGCGCCTGCGCGAGTTCCTGGTCGATTTCGGGCGTGTCGATTTCGGCGAGCAACTGGCCTTGCTGAACGTGTGTGCCGATATCGGCGTACCACTTGAGCACATAGCCGTTCGCGCGCGAGTAGATCGGCGCTTGCACGTAGCCGCGCAGCGTGCCCGGCAGCACGATGCGGCCGTCCGCGCCCGCCGGCGTCGGCTGCACGACGCTCACGTACTGTTTCGCGTTCTGCTTCGTGACATCGGCGAGATTGTGCGAGTTGAGCACGTTCGAGACGATCGTGCGGGCCGCGCCCGCCGCCAGCAGCAAGGCGACCACGATCACCGCGAGGCGCGCCCGGCGGCCCGCCTGGGCGCGCGCGGGCAGATCGAGACCCTGATCGCCGGCCACGGAGATGTCGAGGGAAGAATGGTGGTGAGGTTCGTTCATGTCTTCAACCAGGAATTTCGTAAGCGTTTGCGTAGCGTTTGCCTGAGTGTGCGCGTCACCGGTTATCCCGCTGCGCGCCGCGCGCGTGCTTTGCTTCGGCACGGCGGGCGAGTCGCGAGTGGACGGTCGCGAACATTAGCGGTACGAACAACAGCGTGGAAACGGTCGCGAACAGCAGTCCACCGATCACCGCACGTCCGAGCGGCGCGTTCTGCTCCGCGCCCTCGCCCAGACCCAGCGCCATCGGCACCATGCCGATCATCATCGCGAAGGCGGTCATCAGCACCGGGCGAATCCGCGTCGCGCCCGCTTCCAGTGCGGCGGCAAGCGGCGTCGCGCCGGCGGTCAGACGCTGACGCGCGAACGACACCACCAGAATACTATTGGCGGTGGCCACGCCCACGGTCATGATCGCGCCCGTCAAGGCGGGCACGCTCAGGTGCGTGCCGGTGATGAACAGCATCCACGCGATGCCGGCGAGCGCCGCCGGCAATGCGCTGATGATGATGAGCGGGTCGGCCCACGACTGGAAATTCACGACGATCAGCAGATAGACGAGCACCACCGCCACCGCAATCCCCACGCCCAGCCCGATGAACGAGGAACGCATCGTGTCGATCTGGCCGCGCATGACGATGGTGGTGCCGCGCGGCGCATGAGCCTGCGCCTGCTTGATGAGATCGTCGATCTGCGCACCCACCGAGCCGAGGTCGCTGCCCTCCACGCTCACGAGCAGATCGATCACGGGACGGATGTTGTAGTGCGTGACGAGCGCGGGGCCGGTGTGCGGCCTGAGCTGCACGAGATTGCTCACGAGTTGCAGCGGCGCACCAGGGTTGCCGGCACGCGCGGATACCGGCGTGCCCATTACTTCGTTAAGCGAAGCTTCGCGGTATTGCGGCGTCTGCACGGCAAGCGGATATTCCACGCCGTTTTGCGGGTTCACCCAGAACGCGGGCGACGTTTGCGAACTGCCCGAAAGCGCGACCAGCACATCCTGGGCCACGTTTTGCGGGCTCAGATTCAATTGCTGCATGCGCGAGCGGTCCATCGCCAGCATCAGCGCGGGTTCGTCGTTGCGCTGTTCGATATGCGCATCGACCGCGCCCGGCAGTTGACGCACCTGCTTGAGCAGCGTGCTGGCGAGCGTCATGTTCTTGCCAAGGTCGGAACTGACCACCTGCACGTCGATGGCCGCGGGCTGACCGAAGTTGAGAATCTGCGTGATGATGTCGGCAGGCTGGAAGAAGAATTCCACGCCCGGAAAGCGCTGCGGCAAGACCGTGCGCAGCTTGTCGATATAGATGTGCGAAGGATCGTGGTCGGGCTTGAGCGCGATCTGGATTTCGCCGTCGAGCGTCCCCATCGTGCCCGAGTTGCTGTACGAGAGGTTGATGCCGCTATATGGCAGACCCAGGTTGTCCACGATCGTCGCGAGCTGGTCGGCGGGCACGACCGTGCGGATCGTGCGTTCGACTTCATCGGCCAGACGCGCGGTTTCCTCGATACGATAGCCCGTGGGCGCGCGCATATGCAGGCGGATATTGCCTGCATCGACGGTGGGAAAGAAGTCGCGCCCGAGGAAAAACACGAGTCCCAGCGAGAGCAGGCAGAACGACAGGAACGACACGCCAAAGAAACGCCGCCGCGCGAGCAGAACGCTCAGGAGCGCGATGTAGTTGGCGCGCACGCGCTCGAACCCATGATTGAAACTCTCATGCACGCGCGCGAACATCGACACGCGTGCGCCTTTCTTCGGATGCGTCGCCGGATCGTGGCCCGTGAACAGCAGCATCGCGAGCGTCGGCACGAGCGTACGCGAGAGCACGTACGAGGCGATCATCGCGAACACCACGGCTTCCGCGAGCGGCACGAACAGGAAGCGCGCCACGCCCGTGAGGAAGAACATCGGCACGAACACGATACAGATACAGAGCGTCGAAACGAACGCCGGCACCGCGATTTCGCCCGCGCCTTCAAGAATGCCGTCGTGCAGATCCGCGCCCAGGTGCAGGTGCCGTTCGATGTTTTCGATCGTGACCGTTGCGTCGTCAACCAGAATGCCCACGGCGAGCGCGAGCCCCCCCAGCGTCATGATGTTGATCGTTTCGCCCAGCGCGTAGAGCGTGATGATCGACGCCAGAATCGACAGTGGAATCGACACCGCGATGATGAGCGTGCTGCGCCAGTTGCCCAGAAAAAGCAGGATCATGGCGGCCGTGAGGGCGGCGGCGACCAGCGCTTCGCGCACGACGCCCTGCACCGCCGCCGACACGAAGATCGACTGGTCGAACAGCGGCTGGATCACCAGGTCCTGGGGCAGCGTCTCGCGCACCTGCGGCAGCAGGCTCTTGAGCTTGCCCACCACCTGCAGCGTGGACGCATCGCCGCTCTTGAGAACTGACATCAGCACGCCGCGCTGGCCGTCCTGACGCACGACGTTGGTTTGCGGCGTGAAGCCGTCGCGCACGTGCGCGACGTCGCCCAGATAAGTGGTCGCGCCATTGACCGTCTGCACGGGAATGCGATTGAGACCCGCGATCGTGTCGGGCGACGCATTGGTGTCCACGCGGTATTCGGTCTGGCCGAGTTTGGCCGTGCCGGTCGGCAGAATCAGGTTCTGCGCATTGACCGCATTGACAATATCGGCGGGCGTGAGGCCCCTGGAAATGAGCGAGCGCGTGTCGATATCGACGGAAATCACGCGCGACTTGCCGCCGTAGGGATACGGCACCTGCGCGCCCGGAATCGTGATGAGCTGCGGGCGCAGGAAGTTCAGGGCGATGTCGGCGAGCGCCTGCTCGCTCATCGATTTACTCGACAGCCCGAGCTGGATCACTGGAATGCTCGACGCCGAATAGCTGATGACGAGCGGCGGCGTCGCGCCCGGCGGCATCTGCTTGAGCTGCGCCTGCTCCGACGCGACAGCCTGGGCGATGGCGGTTTGCAGGCTCGCGCCCGGTTGCAGGAACAGCTTGATGATGGCGATGCCGGGCAGCGACTGCGATTCGATGTGCTCGATATTGCTCACCGTGGTCGTGAGGCTGCGCTCGTTGACCGAGGTGATGCGTTGGGCCATGTCCTGTGCGGAAAAGCCCGTGTACGACCAGATGATGCTGATGACCGGAATGTTGATGTTCGGCAACACGTCGGTGGCCATCGACATCAGCACGAACGGCGTGGCCAGCACGATCATGATGGCCATCACGATAAACGTGTATGGCCGCTTCAGCGCGAGGTTAACTATCCACATGAGGCGGTTTCGGGTAAATCAGACGAAATCGGACGAGAGGAAATACGCGCCTTAAATACGCATCGCGCATCGATCAAACGGTGCCGCATCATAGGCAATCGCGGTGGCAGGTTGCTGGCGCGAATATGGCGAAATTGTCAGCCACGGCGAGCCGCGAATACGCGGCTTGTGTGGCGCGCCTTTGCCGATCGTTCGCAAACGTCGGACGCACCGCTCCCTGCGCGTGACGCGCGCGTATTTTTCTGTTTGTGCTTACTGGATGAGCGCCTAGTTGACGAGGCGCAGATGCTCTACCTCGTGCTTGTCGTGCTTCTCGGTTTTCGCCCGCGATTTGGCGTGCGAAGCCGTGTGCAACGGGTGTGCCTCGCGCAGCGGCGCAGTCGTGCTGCGTCGCGACGGCACATTGCAGGTCGCGAGCGCGCTCTCCTGCTCGGTGAGTACGAGCGGCACCTTCTCACGCAAAAACTCGACGAAGGTGCGGATCTTCGCGTCCAGGTAGCGGCGCGACGCATAGAGCGCGTAGATGTTGAGCGTCTGCAAACGATGCGTGGGCAAGACGCGTACGAGCGAACCATCGGCGAGACCCGGCAGCGCGACCGGCACCGGCAGCGGCCCGATGCCCATGCCTTCACGGATCGCGAGCGCAAGCGCTTCGGGGTTATTCACCTGAAAGGGCGTGACGCCGGTATGGCGGAAAGTTTCGCCGTGCGGGCCTTCGGAGACCCACTGGCCGGCCGGCAGGCTTGCATCGGTGAGATGCAGGCAGGTATGCATATCCAGATCGTCGAACGACTGCGGCACGCCGCGCGCGCGCAGGTAGTCGGGCGATGCGCACAGGATGGCGGCGGTACTGCCCAGTTGCTGCGAGATCAGTGCGGAATCCTCTAGCTCGGTGGCCACCACCACGGCCACATCGAAGCCTTCCTCGATGATGTCGGGCATCTCCTGCGCGATCGTCAGGTCAACGGAGACATCGGGCAGATGCTGCTGATAACGCGCGATCAACGGCATTACGTAGTGCTGGCCGAAACTCGTGCCGCCGTAGACGCGCAGCTTGCCCGCCGGATTCGCGTGCGCAGCGGCGGCCTCGGCCTCCGCCTGTTCGATGTCGGCAAGAATGCGCTTGCAGCTTTGCAGATAGCGCTCGCCCGCCTCGGTTAGCGACATGCGCCGGGTAGTGCGGTTCAGGAGGCGCGTGCGCAGCCGCGATTCGAGATCGGTAACGGCGCGCGAGACCTGCGCCGTCGTCATCGCTTCGTTAGTGGCGGCGCGCGTGAAACTGCCCGACTCCACCACTCTTACGAAAATACGCATGTTGCGTAACGTGTCCATCAGCGGCTCCTCTGCATCGTCTTTGCTCTTCCCGGCGTGATTCATTCTGAATGGCGCCAGTCTCGCCTGGAGGCCGTGGCCACATGCTGACTTCCAAATGGCAGGCTTGTCAGCTTGGCGAGCCGCCTTGTCCCGCGTATGATCCACCGCGCCCCTTCAGGGCGAATCGCCCGCGCGGCAAGCGTTGCGAGGCATCCCTGCGGCCGCTTTTCATGACAGAACGATGACTTACGAATTCGCGTTGCGACTGCTCGCGGCGTTCGCCTGCGGCGTCGCCATCGGACTGGAACGCCAGATGCGTCAGCGCACGGCGGGCCTGCGCACCATCACGCTCGTCGCGAGCGGCGCGTGCCTGTTCGTCACGCTCGGCGTATTGACGGGCAACGGCACCAGCGGCGTCACGCAGATCGCGGCCTATGTGGTGTCGGGCGTGGGCTTCCTGGGCGGCGGCGTGATCATGCGCGACAAAGGCTCCATCCAGGGCATCAACACCGCCGCCACGCTCTGGTGCTCGGCCGCCGTGGGCGTGCTGTGCGGCGCGGGTCACTACGTCCCGGCCGTCGCGGGCACGGCGGTTGTGCTGCTCACCAACACCGTGCTGCGCGAGGTGAGCCGCATCATCAACCAGTCGCCCGTCTCGAACGCCGATCTCGTGCGCGTCTACGAGCTGACGGTCGTATGCCGCGAAGAGGACGAAATCCATATTCGCACCGTGCTCTCGAACTCGATGTATTCCACGCCGCTCTCGTTCCAGAGCCTCACGAGCGAAGACCTGCCGGGCGATCCGCAACGCCTGCGCGTGACGGCCACCATGCGCCTGCATCCGAAATATCAGTCCAAGCTCGAACTGATGGCGAGCCGCCTCAGCATGGAAAAAAGCGTCTCCAGCGTAAGCTGGATGGCAGTGGAAACGGAAGTCTCGCCTGAGTGACGTAAAAACTCGCATTCCTTACGAATTCATTTCACTCTCGTTGCACTAATTGAAACAGTGCGCAACGGATTTCAAGAACTGTCAATTCTGGCCGCGTTTCGTGGACTCGATCCCGCCCTTCGACTAAGCTCCAGTTCACCGTGATTAATTCACACCAACGAGGGGAGTCTTCTATATGGAACACGGCATCATCGCCTGGCTCATCATCGGCGCCATCGCTGGCTGGCTCGCAGGCGTTCTCGTCAAGGGCGGCGGCTTTGGATTGATCGTCGATATCATCGTCGGGATCGTGGGCGCGTTCATCGGCGGCTGGCTTGCCGGCTTGCTCCACATCCAGATCGGCACCGGCATCATCAGCTCGATCATCACCGCCATCATCGGCGCGGTCATTCTGCTGTTCGTCATCCGGATGTTCCGCAGGGCGTAGCGCCACGGCTGCGGACAAATAAAAACGGGAGCACCGGCGACGGCGCTCCCGTTTTTTTATGCCTGAACGTCAGATTTGACGCTTAAGCGTTCGCGACGAGTTCGCCTGCGTCCGGTGCGCCCGGCAACATCGAGCCAGTCTCGTTGAAGCGCAGATGCATCTCGTACGCACGGGCGAGGTTGTGCGGCGTCTGACCGCCGATCTTCTGCGCGTCCTTGTAGTAGTCGCGCAGCAGATCGCGATAGAGCGGATGCACGCAGTGCTCGATGATGAGCGTCGCGCGCTCGCGCGGCGCAAGACCGCGCAGATCGGCGAGACCCTGCTCGGTCACGATCACGTCGACATCGTGCTCGTTGTGGTCGACGTGCGGCACCATCGGCACGATGCTGGAGATCTTGCCGTCCTTGGCGATCGCCTTGGTCGCGAAGATCGCGCACGACGCGTTGCGCGCGAAGTCGCCCGAGCCGCCGATGCCGTTCATCATGTGCGTGCCGCCCACGTGGGTGGAGTTCACGTTGCCGTAGATGTCGCATTCGAGCGCCGTGTTCAGCGCGATCAGACCGAGGCGGCGAATCACTTCCGGATGGTTGCTCACCTCCTGCGGACGCAGCACGAGCTTGTCGCGATAGCGGTCGAGCTCGGCGAGCACCTGGGCCTGGCGCGACGCGGAGAGCGTCATCGACGCGCCCGAGGCGAACACCATCTTGCCCGCATCGATCAGGTCGAAGGTGGAGTCCTGCAGCACTTCCGAGTACATCGTGAGCGCTTCGAACGGCGAATCGACGAAGCCCGACAGCACCGCGTTCGCGATCGTGCCGATGCCGGCCTGCAGCGGCGGCAGTTGCGCGCTCATGCGGCCATGCTTCACTTCATGCTGGAGGAAATCGATGAGGTGACCCGCGATGCGCGCGGTTTCCTCGTCGGCGGGCAGCACGGTCGAGGGGCTGTCCGGTTCGTTGGTGATGACGATGGCCGCGATCTTCTCGGGCGGAATCTCGATCGCCTGGGTGCCGACCCGGTCGTTTACGCGCACGATGGGCAGCGGATCGCGATGCGGACGGCGGCCCGGAATCCAGACGTCGTGCAAGCCTTCGAGACCGAGCGGCTGCGCGAGGTTGATTTCGACGATCACTTTCTCCGCGAGAATCGCGAAGCTCGCCGAATTGCCAACCGAAGTCGTGGGGACGATGGCGCCCGTCTCCGTGATCGCCGCGGCCTCGATGATCGCGAGGTCGAGCTTGCCAAGCAGGTTCGCGCGCAACATCTCGACCGTCTCGGAGAGATGCTGGTCCACGAACATGACTTCGCCGCGATTGATTGCCTTGCGCAGCGTGGTGTCCACCTGGAACGGCAGGCGGCGTTCGAGCACGCCCGCTTCGGTCAACATGCGGTCTACGTCGTGGCCGAGCGAGGCGCCCGTCATCAGCGTGATGCGCAGCGGTTCCTTCTCTTCGCGCGCGCGGCGCGCCAATTCGATCGGCACGGCCTTCGTGTCGCCCGCGCGCGTGAAGCCGCTGGCGCCCACGCGCATGCCATTGCGCACGAGTTGAGCTGCCTCGGCAGCCGACGTGATCTTCCCGCGCAGAGCGGCACAACGGATACGGTCTTCGTACATCAAAGTCTCCACAAACTCTCTGATCGCCAAGTGCCCATTTTCAGGTCTCGCTTTGGCGGCTTTGCATGACGGCTTCGCAATACAGTCTTGCAGCCGGAATGCGCAAAAGCCGCAGGGCCTCACAGGAAGGCGCCGCGGCATGAATTTCAAGCTTGCGCCGGCACATGGCGGCGGTTACTCGATCTCAGCTACCGAAATAAATGTTGCAGAAGCTGGCAGGTCCGACGCATTCGTCTTTCTTTGCCGGCGTCATTTCACGGTGCGCGGGCGCTTGAGCAGCAGGCTGTGCTGTGCTTTGGGCGACCTGCTCGGGGACGCCCGCTGCCGTTGCGTCGTTCTGTGCATAAGCAGCGGCGGCGGCAAACATGGAACAGGCAACAACAGCGATCTTCAGGGACTTCATTTCACTCTCCAGTGCTAACGGGTACTGCCGAAGCAGTGATGTCACTATATGACCGGGGCCTGGATTGATTAAGGAGCCGGGGTGGAAGGCATATTTCCAGACTGCGGCAAGATCACGCAGGCGCCCGGTTTACGGCTCTTTGCGCCCGTTTGCACCCCTTCGCACCGCTTCAGGACAGGCGCAGACGCAGCGCGCGGCGGCGGCGGCGAGCCTGACGCGCATGCGCGCCGAGCGGCGCGTCGCGGTCGATCAGCGCGCTGCGGATGAAGTGGAGATGACTCAGAAGCCGCTGTACGTCGTGGCGGCGCTCGCGGTCGTGGTGGACATGCGGAAGCGCCTCTTGAGCGATCCAGGTGGCTGTACGCACGGCCTGGAGCGCACGATCGAGCTGCGCGGCGTCGGGCTGCTCGAACAGGCGGGCGATGTCGGCGAGCACGCGTTCGAGCGCCTGGCGCCATCGGCTGTCGGTATCGGCGAGCCATGCGGCGGCTTGGGCGTCGTGGCGCAGGTCGATGACGGCATGTCCGACTTCGAGCGTCACCAGCATCCAGCGCAGCGCGCGCCGGTGCGCCTGCTTGCGGCCATTGAGCAGCAGCCGCAATTGATGCATCAGGTCATGCGCGCCCGACTGGAAGTGCTGCCCGATGCCGGAAAGGTCGCCGCGGCAGGCGAGCACGACCTGCCCGCGCAACGCGGCGCACATGCGCTCGACGAGCCAGCCCATGTGCGGCGGAAACACCACCGAGAACGCGAGTGCGGCCACAACCATCGCCGCAACCACGGCGATGCCGTTATTGATCAGCAGATCGGGAGCGTAGGCAATCACGTTGTCCGGCCCCGCGAGCAGGCACAGGAACACCGAGAACCCGACCCCGAAGCCGGCGATGCGCGGGCGCGTCGCGAAAAACGCACCCAGGGCAAGCGCCGGCGCCAGCGCCGCGCAAAGCAGCGGGAAGCCGTCGACGTTCGGATAGACGTAGCACATCAGCAGATAGCCGACGACCGCCGCGCAGCCCGCGCCCGCCGCCATCTGGAAGGCCATGCGCGTCGCGCGCGGCGCCGACGACGTGAGCGCGCAGGCGAGCGCGGCGGCGATCATCGCGAGTCCGCCGCTCGGCCAGTCGGTCTCGACCCAGAACCAGCCCACGGCCGCGACCACCACGGCCGTACGCATGAAGGTGAACGCCACCACATACCAGCTGGTGCGCGGCACGTAACGCGTGACGCGCGGCTCGGGCGGCAGGCCCGCCTGGGTCAGCGACGCCCAGGTGCGGCTGTAGCGGGCGATTTCGGCCGTGAAGCGGTAGATCAGTTCGGCGGAGGTGTCGAAGTCCTGTAGCGTGTCGGGCGGTGCGGTTTCAAGCGGTCGGCGGGTCTCGCGCACGTGGCGCGGCAGCGTGCGCTGGAACGATTCGAGATCCTGCGCGAGACGCAAGGCGTAGGCGCGATCCGACTCCTTCAGGCTCGGCCGCTGGGCCAGCAGCGCCGCAAGCTCGCTGAAATAAGGGGCCAGCGGCGCGATGGAAGCGTCGCTCCAGCGCAGACGCTTTCTCAACTGACGCAACGCGTGCAACCGTGCGCTGGCATCCATGAACTCGCCGTTCAGACGGGCGAGCAACTGGCTGCGCGAACGCATCGTCGGGTCTTCGAAAAACGAGAAAGCACGCGTGGCCTCGAAGCCGACGATTTCATCGACGAGCTTCGCAAATCGCCCTTCGAATGCGTCCCTTTCAAGGCCGCCGGACAGCACGCGCGCGGCGAAGGAAGTAAAATCGAGATATCGTGTGCGCAAGGTGCGTTCGAGTACCGAGCCCGATTGCCGAGGCACGATAACGGCGCTGACGACACCGGAGCACAAGATCCCCACGGCCACTTCGGCCCCACGCCCAAGCGCGGCGAGAAACAGGTCATTGGGCTGCATCACGAGGGGAATGCCGATCAGCGCAGCGGTATAACCGGCCAGCACGAACGCGTACCAACGAAAATGCCGATTCCGCATGGCAGCCGCCGTACAGGCGGCGACCCACACCGTCATCCCGGCGATATAAAGCTCGGGCTGCTGGATGAACACGGCCCCCAGCACCACCGCCGCGACCATCCCGACCGCCGTGCCCACGATGCGGTACACGCTCTTCGCGAACACCATGCCGGAGAGCGGCTGCATCAACACGAACACGGTGGTCATCGCAATGCGCGGCTGCGGCAGGTCCAGCAGCATCGCAATGCCCATCGCCAGCAATCCCGCCGTCACCGTCTTGAGCAGATGCAGCCAGATTGCACCGTGCGTGGCCTGCCAGTCGCGCAGGGCGCGCCGCGCGGCACGCCAAATGATTTCGGCGCGACGACGCGGGTCGCTCGCACGATGGATCGCTGGCTGCCGGTTCATGGAAAACGCACTACGCTCGGGGTTCTTACGACGATTACGACGATCACGGAGAAAGACGCTGCCAGGGCAGGCCGTCTGCTCCGGTTGGGATCCAGGCAAGCGCTCAAGCGCAAACCTGGACCGACAAAGCGCCGATTGTAGGAGCGTCAATAAAGCGAATTAACGGGACGAGGAAGGAACGTCCGTTCCAGATCGCTCAACAATGCAAGGGCCCGCGAGGCGGACAATATCGTTTTCGTGCCAAACAAGAAGTTCTTAAAGAAGGTCTGATGGATACGCTACAAAACATGCGGGTGTTCGTCCGCGTCGTCGAAGCCGGTAGTTTCACGGCCGCCGCCCAATCGCTCGATTCGACGACGGGCGCCATGTCGCGCGCGGTGTCGGAACTGGAAGCGCATCTGCGCACGCGTTTGCTCAACCGTTCGACGCGGCGGCTCGCGCTGACACCCGCCGGCGAACGGTATCTGAAACGCTGCGGGCAGATTCTCGCGGACGTCGACAGCGCGGAAGAAGAAGCCAGTTGCGCTCACGAGCGTCCCGTGGGCGCGTTGCGCATGCATAGCTTTGCGAGTATTGGCCAGCAATATGTGCTGCCGGCGATCTCGCGCTATCGCGCTTTGCATCCCGAAGTCACCGTCGAGCTGACGCTTTCGCAACGCTTGCCGGATCTATTCGAAGGCAGCAGCGATGTGTCGGTGGTGACGGCAGCTTCGTTGCCGAATTCGGATCTCGTTTCGCATCAGCTCGGTTCGACGTGCAGCATCCTGTGCGCCTCGCCCGCGTATGTGCATACGCACGGCGCACCGCGCACGCCCGCCGATCTGGCTCATCACGACTGCCTGATTCTCAAGACGCCGACGTCGGATGCGCATGAATGGATGCTGGAAGGTCCGGACGGCAACGTCGAGATGCACGTGGACGGTCCGGTTCAGGTGAATATCGCCGAATCGCTTGCAGTAGCGATTCGCGAGGGCATGGGCATCGGCACGTTGCCGGTGTATGCGGCGATCGAGGGGCTGCGTAACGGCACGCTGGTGCGTGTGCTGCCGCAGCACATCCTGCAGAAGAGCAATGTGTATGCGCTGTATCCGTCGCGCAAATTCGTCGATGCAAAAACGAAGACGTGGGTGGAATTTTTGCGTGCGCATCTTCCGCAA
The DNA here is from genome assembly GCF_002917095.1 of Paraburkholderia eburnea. Taxonomy (GTDB): domain Bacteria; phylum Pseudomonadota; class Gammaproteobacteria; order Burkholderiales; family Burkholderiaceae; genus Paraburkholderia; species Paraburkholderia eburnea. Next base: position 312 of record NZ_PQGA01000016.1, on the reverse strand, counting down.
GTGATTGCGCGCGATATGGCGCTGCTCGAAGAGCTCACGCAGGAGCAGCTCGCCGATGCGGCAGCGTTGGCGCCGCAGGTTTTACCTGGTGGGGAACAGAATCTGGCGCACTGAGTTGCGCTGGTGAGTCGGCTGGCGATTTGAATGCAAAAAGCCGTCCCCTGGGACGGCTTTTTGTTTGCCTTGTTTTTGGCTCTGGCGCGTACGATGTGTGCGATTCACGCGCCGAAACGCCAGAACCCCGGCTCTCACTGGGAGAGGCCGGGGTTCTGGACGCACTGCATAAGGAGCCTGACGATTACCTACTTTCAC
>NZ_PQGA01000015.1 GCF_002917095.1 Paraburkholderia eburnea | reverse complement strand
CTTCGCGGACGAATCTGCAAAACAAGGTCGGAATTATGAGCGCGCGCAACTTCACGGCACGGCTGCCGCGCGGCGTGCGACTGTTATGCCTCGCCGGTCCCATGGTCGCGCCGGCCGCGCTCGATAATTTCCATCAGTTCTTCGTCGGACATTGGCCGCACGCTACAACAATCCGGGCATGTACGACGTGCGCGAGGGGCCGCACCTCAGATTTCCAGACGCTGCCGCCCTGGCTCCCGGGCATGATCAGGATTTCCAGACACCCGGTTCCGACGCTTTCCCGCGTGGATCGCGGGCGGGTCCGAACCCTGATGCGAATGTCCTGGGGCATTCGCATGAATCCACCAGTTTTCGCAACAGATGGTGTAGAACATTTGATACTGGCAACACGCGCAGGAGGGCGGCATGAATACCAGGGGCCCACGGGAGGCGGCTTTCGAACGCCTACGCTGGGAGATAGACGGAGTGGAACATGGCAGGAAGATCCTTACGCATAGCTCACGGTCTTTTTCTCGACCGCTTCCGCCAGCGCTTCGCGCACCTCATCCAGCACCGGTCCCCACTGCCCCAGTTCGTGCTGTCTGAAAAGCCGCACCGACGGATACCACGGACTATCGGCGCGCGCGGCCATCCAGCGCCAGTCGGTGCAGGCCGGCAGCAGCACCCAGACCGGCACGCCCGCCGCCGCAGCCAGATGCGCAACCGATGTATCGACGGTCACGACCAGATCGAGTGACTGCACGATCGCGAGCGTGTCTTCGAACGTCGCGATCCGCTCGCCGAGTGGCGTCATGTCGATCTGCTCAGGCAACGCGTCGAGCGCACGCTGCGCATCGCCCTTCTGCAAGGCGAACCAGGAAACGCCGGCTTGCGTGAGCACGGCCTGCAAGGCATCCAGTGTCGTCGAGCGGTAGCGGTCCAGATCGTATTGCGGATTGCCGGCCCACACGAGCCCCGCGCGCAAAGTGCCCTTTGGCGTCACCGCATTGAGTTGCGCACTCCAGCGTGTAATCTCCGGCTCGGGCGCACCTAGATAAGGCATCGCGATAGGAAGATCGTCTAATGTGAGATTCATGCGCTCGGGCATGCGGAACATGCGGCACCAGAAGTCGTAGTCGCCGCGCGGCAAGTTGCTGAAGGCCTGGCGCACGCCGCGCGCACGACGCGCCACGCCAACGAGCGCCTCATCGACCCAGGCATCGACCAGCGCACCGGCTCGATGCAGCCATGCCGCGCAGCGCAGCAACTGAATCTGATCGCCGAGTCCCTGCTCGCCCAGCAGCAAAAATCGCTTGCCGGCAACCGGCTCTCCCTGCCATTCGGTGAACGGTGGGCGCGTGAGTGTACTGTTTTCCGGCAAGCGTTCGTTCCACGCGTACTGCTTCCAGCCTGCTTCGAACGCGCCCTGGCGCAACAGCGAAACGGCCAGGTTGAACTGGATGTGCGCGTCGTCGGGACCGAGGCGGGCGGCCGCGACGTTGTACTGATGCATGGCGGCGAAATCGCCACGCATATGCGACGCATAGCTCGCGTTGTGGTACAGCAGCGCCAGCGAAGGATCGACGGCAAGACCCTGCTTCGCCACGTCGAGCGCGATATCGAAGCGGTGGAGCCGGTTCAACGTAAATGCGAGTTCCTTGAGCGCGACGGCGTCGGCGGCAAATTCAGCCCGCAGTTGCGCGATCAGCAAATCGGCCCGCTCCAGACGGCCGAGCCGCGATTCGAGCTTGAGCAAGTCCAGTCCGTCGGTAAGCCGCGCGACGCCAAGGCGCCAGGCATGCTCGAGATAGCGCACGGCATCGCTATCGTGACCCGCCTCCCGGCAGAAGTCAGCGAGGCGCCGCGCCGCGTGATGAAGCGCCGGGTCGAGCGCAAGCGCTTTCTCGTAATGCTGGCGCGCCTCGCCCCGGCGTTGCGCGAGCGTCAGCACATCGGCGAGATTGCGGTGCAGCGTAGGCGTGTCCCCCGCGAGCATCAGTGCGCGATGATAGGCCGCCTCCGCCACGACATGCTCGCCCGTCATCGCCGCCATCAGGCCACGGTGCTCCCAAAGTTCGGCGTTCGCTGGAGCGGCCTGTATCGCGCGGTCGAGGTAGCCGCGCGCGTCGTCCTTACGCCCTGCCCGCATGCAAGCGAGTGCGAGACGGTGCAATGCGCCGGGATGGTTCGGCTCGCGCGCCAGCACGCGCTCGTATTGCGCAATAGCGTCGATGCATTGGCCGGCGGCAAGGTACCGGTCGGCAAGCGCGAGTTGTTCGGGCGGTGACAGATCGTCGGCGGCAGTCAGGGGCGGCGCGATTTCGGCGTGGTTCATTGCAGGAGAGGCGGGTGCGGAGCAGCGGATTGCCGCTTTCGATGTTTTAAAGATAGCGAACTGCACCCGCAGATCGAATCGGACGGTTCCGAAAACCCACGCTCACGGGGAACGCCCTCGCAGACCGACGTGCGAAGCATTCTCATTTTTCTGCTGACTCGCGCTTCTACTTAAATCCGTGCACGAACGCTTACCTTTGCTTTTAATCAGCAACATGAGAAGAAACGCCCGCTTACATCCTTTTAATTGTGTTAACCCTCCGCGAGTCAACGATTACGCATAATCGTTCGTTCTGGAGATATAGCGGCGGTTGCAAGATTGAGCGAACGGAAATGGGATTTGCGGCAGCGCCGACGACGACCGGCGGTACGCATCGTTAGAGGTCGGGGCGGCCCGGTCCGCCGCCCGTATCGGCGTGCGGGCGGGTGTGCGGCAGCGCAGCGTATTGCGACAGGGAAAGCCCGGCCCAATGCAAAAAGCCCTCGACTCAGTCGAGGGCTTCGTGGGCATTAACCCGCCAACCGAATAAGTATATTCCTGCTCGCTTAATAAATCCTGACGCTGTACGAATAAAGCAACACACGCACCTGAAAAGCTCTTTTACGTTGGGCGACACTAGCGCGCCCGAAGTACCGAGTCGGATAATCGTCTTACTCAGGAGAAAGATCATGGACGCCAAACCGCCAAGGATTCCGACCCCGGACCAAGTTTTTAGCCCGGATCCGGAACCGGTGGCCGTCGAGTTTCTCGGCGATGAATTGCCCGCACACGTGCGGGCATTTCTCGACGAGCAACGCAAGGCACACGAACAGCAGTAATGAGAAAGCGCTTTAGCGCTTACGGGGCAGGAGAAACGGCAGTCCACGCCGACTGCCGCGGTTGTCTGCGCACAGTTGTCGCGCCCTCAAACGATGGCGCGCGATTCTGGCCGGGCGCGTCAAGCCACGTTCGCCAACGCTAAGGCACGCTGCGTTCCAGCGCGCGCCGCTCGCGCTCGTGAGCGCGCATCCCGATCTTCCGCCTGATAACCGGCTATCCTTCGCTCTTTCCCTCGCGGCCTGCCGGCCTTCACTCCGCAATGACTTTCCGCTTCCGCGCAGTCGCGTCCTGGGTTGCCGCCCTGCTCTTCGTCTTGCCCGCCGTTTCGGCACACGCCGATGGAGACGATACTTCCCTGACCAATCTCGTCGCGCTCGTCTCGCAGCGACTCGCGCTCGCGGAGCCGGTCGCGCAATGGAAGTGGGCCAATCACAAGCCAATCACCGATACGCCCCGCGAAAACGCCCTGCTCGCCGACGTACAGAAGCGCGCTACGGCAGCCGGTGTCGATCCGGTATTCGCGCGCGCGTTCTTCCGCGATCAGATCGATGCAAGCACGCAGGTCCAGCAAGCACTGTTCGCGAACTGGCGCAACTCGCAGGCGCCTGCCGGTCCAGCGCCGGATCTGGCGAGCGTCACGCGTCCGCAATTCGATCGTCTGACGGGGCAACTGATTGGCGCGCTCGCGCGCGTACAAGGCACGCGCACGGCGGACGATTGCCCGGCGCGAGTGGCGCGGGCCGTGGCGAACTGGAAGGAATTGACGCGCTACGACTCCACGCGCGCCGACGCCATGACCCATGCGCTCGGCCATGTCTGCGAGGCGGGCGGCGTGGGCGGCACGGCTTGAAATTCGCGCAGACGTCGGGCTAGAGAACGCTCGCGACACCTTCAGAGACGGACGGCTCGAGCGGCAGCACGCGCAGCCCCCGCTCCAGGCGCGCCTGCAGAATTCGCCAAGTAGAGAGTTCGAAGGGCGCCTCGGCAGCGATCGCCGCAGCAGCCAGCGTACCCGCCTCCGACGCGCTCGACGCCGCGCCGAGGTAGCACCAGCGATCGATCACGTGAAAGACCGCCGTACCGCGCACGGCATCCTGCTCCTCGATGAGCACCGCCCCGCCAAACGGCCAGGGCGCGGAAACCGGATCGAGCTTCGAGACGCGCGTCGCACGATTGAACGATGGCCGCAGTTGCGTGAGCCAGCGCGCCTCGACCAGCAACGCGCCGATCTCGCCGCCCGTTGCCTGCCATTCGACGCGGCGAATCTGCTGCGCCATGCGCTGCTCGCGCGACGAACGACGCTCGCCCGACAGATGCGAACGCACACGCTGACGCACGCGCACACTACGTCCTACATATAGAGGCGCATCGTTTTCGCCGAAGAAGGCATAGACGCCATGCCCCGCCGGTGCGGTTTCGATCAGATCGTCGGTGATGTCGCCCGCGAGGCGATGGCGACGTGTAAGACGCTCGATCTGCGTCGCCAGCATCTCGTCGGGCACGAGACCAGGCAGACGTTGCCAGAATTGCCAGAGCAGGTCGGCATCGGCGAGTGCGCGGTGGCGATCGGCGGCCACGAGCGCGTGGCGCTCTACCAGCGCATCAAGTCCATGACGTTTCTCGGCAGGGAACAGCGCGCGTGACAGCCGTACCGTGCAAAGGACGTCGGGATTGAACGTAAGGCCCGCCCGCTCGAATTCGGCGCGCAGAAAACCCCGGTCGAAACTCGCGTTGTGCGCGACGAAGAGCTTGCCCGTCAGACGCTCGAACAGCGCCGGGGCGATTTCGGCGAACGTCGGCGCGCCTCGGACCATGGCATTGCTGATGCCGGTGAGCTGCTGAATAAAGGGCGGAATGGGTTGCTGCGGATCGACCAGCGAACTCCAGCGCGTGGCCTGTCCATTCGTTACTTCGACGATGCCGACTTCGGTGATGCGGTGTTCGCCCACCGAGCCTCCCGTCGTTTCAAGATCAACAAAGACGAGGGGGACGTCGCCGGACGACGGTTCGGCGCTCAAATTGGTGTCGGACATGGTGCAACGGTAGAACGAAGAGAAGAAATCGGCCCAAGTATGCACCGTTTGGGCAAAGCTCGCAGCGATTTCGCGAACATGGCCGCTTTCGGCATTGCATTTTAATGACGCGATTGACGGTTTTTTGAATTGGGGTTTTCCCGTTCAAACGCAGGTTTTTATAATGGCGATCGATATTCTTATCCGATCTTTCTTTATGCCAAAAACAAAAAAGCCCTGGATACCCAAGGCTTGCCATTATGCGGAGAGCAAATGTTCAGAACGCTCGACCCGCCTGCCCGAAGTGTGCCTGAAGTGTGCCCGAAGTGGCGAAGCCACGCCAGGCAAACACGGGCACTTACAGCGGCTGGATGTTCGCAGCCTGCTTGCCCTTCGGGCCAACCTTGACGTCGAACGAGACGCGCTGGTTTTCCTTCAGCGACTTGAAGCCTTCCGAGCGGATCTCCGAGAAGTGCGCGAACAGATCGTCACCGCCGGCATCCGACGTGATGAAGCCAAAGCCCTTAGCATCATTGAACCATTTGACAATACCGGTTTCCATGTTTCCGTTTCCCTCGAAATAAAATGACGCGGGCATACCCTCACGCCGAATTCAAACTGAGCCGCCCTCACCGCAATGCCAATGCAATTGAAGCTGAAAGGCCAATTCAGAATTGCCGTTATACGGGGAACGCCAATCGCCAGTCAAGCGAATTTTTTATAACAGCAATCCCGTATCCGGGATAAACCGGCGTGCATCAAAAAACCCGCAAAAACATATGCAAATGAAATGATAACGAATGCGCGTAATTTTTTACTCATCGCGCGAAAGGTAAAGCGTCAGTCGGGAAAGATTACGTGAAATGTAACAATTAGTGTCAAACGTAAGTGTTTTTACCTCTTGTTCGTGCCAGGCAAAAAACTCATGATGAATACAGCTAGCAGCGATGGGAGGCGACCATGCTGACGTTACTACGACGCTGTTTTCATTGGCTGGTCGAAATAGACAGCCCGGAGCCGGGAAGCGACGCGAACGAAATCGAGGCTTATGGATCGTGGCACGGCGATCACTGGCATAACCTGCTGTGCTCACCGATGGACGCCCGGCATTACGTGATGGAAGACTGGAGCCTGCAGTCTGAGCCGCCTGAGAGTCCTGCCCGCTAGGGCATGATGAGTGGCGGGAAACGTGCGTACGCGCACGACAGGCAAAAAAAAGCGCAGCCAAGGCCGCGCCGACAAAGGTTTGGAGATCTTTTTCGTCAACGAAAAAGTCTGCTTCGGAAAGCAGCCATTGCAGTATAGCCGCAGGGTTCCGACCCATTAACTCTGCGGCACACAATCATCTGTTACGGGCAACGCAATAATCGTGGTTGAGACCGATTATTACCGTTTTCTGCAATCGATTATTGTAGCGGTTGCACAACGCCCTTCAGTTGACACTTCTTCCAGCGTCTTGCATAAATCCGCTCAAAGCCCCATCCAGTAAGGCTTGAAGCCGGCTCAAATATCATTCCGAAAATCGCAATACTTTATTGCGCAAATCGGAATGCCTCGATTGCAGCGACCCTCTTCTACACTCTGCCTGTCCGGAAACCGACAGCGACGGATTTGACGCGCCACGCGGGCTTTGCCTCTCGCTGCGATCCGTGTGGACGGTTTCCCAAACAGGGTTCGACGAAACCCACCTCTGTTCTCGGAGTTACAAAGATGAAAAAGACTCTCATGGTCGCTGCCCTCACGGGCGTTTTTGCAACGGCTGCGCATGCACAAAGCAGCGTTACGCTGTACGGCCTGATCGACGCCGGCATCACCTACTCGAGCGCGCAAAAGGGCCACGCTACCTACCAGGCAACGAGCGGCACCGTCAACGGCAGCCGTTTCGGTCTGCGCGGCGCTGAAGACCTCGGTGGCGGCCTGAAGGCAATCTTCACGTTGGAAAACGGCTTCAACATCGACAACGGCAACCTCGGTCAGAAGAGCCGCCTGTTCGGTCGTCAAGCATTCGTCGGTCTCGCAAGCGACCAGTACGGTGCTGTGACCCTTGGCCGCCAGTACGACTCCGTCGTCGACTACCTGGCACCGCTGTCGAACACGGGCACGCAATTCGGCGGCACGATCGCCGCTCACCCGTTCGATAACGACAACCTGAACAACTCGATCCGTTTCAACAACACGGTCAAGTACAGCAGCGTCAACTACGCTGGCTTCAAGTTCGGCGGCACGTACTCGTTCTCGAACAGCACCGAATTCGCGAACAACCGTGCGTACAGCTTCGGCGCATCGTACAACTACGCTGGCCTGAACGTTGCCGCTGGTTACCTGCAAACGAACAACAACGTCAACAACCAGCAATTCAACGCGGCGACGTTCTCGGGCGCGCAAGCTGGCGACTACACGTTCGGAGCAGGCCGTCAACGCACGTTCGGCGGCGGCGTGAACTACACGTTCGGCCCGGCAACGGCTGGCCTCGTGTACACGCAGACGCAACTGAGCCAGGCAATCGGCATCTCGCCGACGCAATCGGGCACGACGAACGGCGTGGGCTTCAACGCAAACAGCGCACGCTTCCAGAACTTCGAAGGCAATGTTCGCTACGCTCTGACCCCGGCAATCAGCCTGGCAGGCGCGTACACGTACACGCGCTCGAACTTCGGCGGCGGCGTGAACCCGAACTTCCACACCGTGGCTCTGCAATCGGACTACGCTCTGTCGAAGCGCACGGACGTCTACCTGCAAGGCGACTGGCAACACGTGTCGTCGAACGACGGCGGCGTGACGGCGTTCCTGAACGGCCTGAGCTCGGCTTCGGGTCGTCAGGACCAGGTCGCTGTGACGGTTGGTATGCGTCACCGCTTCTAAGATGCACATCGCTGGCCCCTGCGGCCAGCCGTGCAGCTAGAAAGCCGCCTTCGGGCGGCTTTTTTTATTTCTGCCTCAACGCGGCACGGCGGCCAACGCTCGCTCAGGCTCCCCGCGCCGGGTAGCGCACATCGAGCACGTCGATCGGCTCCGGACCCGCAGGCGTGAACAGCGTCACCTGATCGCCGATCTTCGCCTTGATGAGCGCCCGCGCGATCGGCGAGACCCAGCTCACATGCCCGAGGTCCAGATCGACCTCGTCCACGCCCACGATCGTGACCGTGTGCGCTTCGCCATCCTCGGTGCCGTATTCGACGGTCGCGCCGAAGAACACCTGATCCACGCTCTCCTGGCGGCTGCTGTCGACCACCTCGGCCAGATCCAGCCGTTTGGTGAGAAAACGGATACGCCGGTCGATCTCGCGCAGCCTGCGCTTGCCGTAGATATAGTCGCCGTTCTCGGAGCGATCGCCGTTGGAGGCGGCCCAAGAGACGAGCTTGACGACTTCAGGCCGCTCCTCGTCGATCAGATGCAGCAGTTCGCCGCGCATGCGTTCGTAGCCGGCGGGCGTGATGTAGTTCTTGGCGCCCGCGGGAATTTCAGGATGACCGGATTCGAGATCGTCGTCGTCGTTGTCGGTCGATTCTTTGACAAAGGCCTTGTTCATGATGGTTCGATTGACTGCGTTGCTCGTGTGATGCTGATGCGTTGCTCGCGGCTTCGGTTCTGACTTCCGGCCAGGCGCCCAGTGCTGCATGCAGGTCCAGCAAGACCCTGCGGCCCTCCCCTGAGGTTACACGAAGCACGCTTTCAAACAAATCGCGATAGGGGGCTTCCATTTCCTGAAAACCTTGCTATAATCTCCTTTCTGTGTGCGGCTGTAGCTCAGTTGGATAGAGTACTTGGCTACGAACCAAGGGGTCGTGGGTTCGAATCCTGCCAGCCGCACCAACTTTTATGAGTTTTGCGTTAGCTTTATCAGCGCAAGTCTCCAGTAACACTGCAGTATGTAGTATCGCTTTTGCGTGCGGCTGTAGCTCAGTTGGATAGAGTACTTGGCTACGAACCAAGGGGTCGTGGGTTCGAATCCTGCCAGCCGCACCACCTCTCGAAGGGCCTTCCTGATTCAGGAAGGCCCTTTGTCTTTGTAGCGTGCTTTTTACGCGCCCCTCCCTTGCTTCGTCGCGTCAACGCGGCGGCGAACCGATATCGCCGATCTGCGCGTCGGGCCGCGGCACATCCTCGGCATCGCCAACGTCGCCCGGCTCCGCCGCGAGTTCCGTGTCCATGCCCGTGAGCGCCTGAGGCTGGCGCAGCATCGTCTCTACCGTGCCACCGAAGCGGCTCTTCACGAAGGCGCGCAGCAACGCCTCGCGCGTCGTCGCGCCATGCGCTTCGGCCGTACGATGGCTGCCGACGAATTCGGCCACACAGAAGGCCGGTTCGCCCTCGCGCCGCTCGTGCAACTCGACACGTACCGCGCGGTCCAGCACGACGCCCGCCGCGTCCCACGACGTGCTCGGCTCGAAGCGCCCGTCCCAGGGCTTGCCGCGATCATTGCCGCGTACGGCCACGGTCTCGCCGCTATCGGTGAAATAGATCTCGCGCACGAAGTCAGGCAGGCTACGCGCCACCCAGTAATCGAGTTCGAGGCCGGTCAGATCAGCTACGTTCATGGCTTGTCCTCGCTTCCCACGGGAAAGTGTTCGAGGGGCGCCTCAAGGCTCAAATCGCTTATTGAAGCCAGGAGGCCGCGCCGGTTTGGCCGCAGAAGGTCGGGCCAGAGTGTGTGTGACGCCAGATACGACACGGGCGGCCCACAAGGGCCGCCCGCCTGAAACCGCAATCAGTAATCGGCGCGTTCGCGATCGATACGCATGCCGCCGTCGTGGCGATGATGCCCCTCGTCGCTCGGGCGTTCGCGCGTGATGCGCATGACGTCCGGATTCGTGCGCACGCGGCGCATGACGTTCGCGAGATGCACGCGGTCGCTCACCTGGATCACGAAGCGCAGCATATTCGACTCCTGCGCGAGGTCGTCGTCCATGGCGATGTGCACGATGTTCGCGTCGGCCGAGGTGATATCAGCGGCCACGCGCGCGAACACGCCCTTGGTGTTCTTCACCAGCACCTTCACGGCCACGTCAAACAGGCGGCCCGGCTGCGGCGCCCACGCGACGTCGATCCAGCGGCCCGGATCGCGGCGATGGATGCGCTGCGCCACGCGGCAGTCGGTCGTATGGATCGCCATACCGAGGCCGATGCCGATATAGCCCATGATGTCGTCGCCCGGAATCGGCCGGCAGCACGCCGAGAGCTGCACCGACATGCCCTCGGTGCCCGTGATGACCACGGGCGGCGCCTGCGGCGCGTTCGGGTCGCGCGGCGGATGGTGGTGTTCCTCGTCGTCGGCGTCGAGGCCCTTCATCAGCACTTCGATGCGCTTGGCCATGACCGCCGCCACGCGCCGGCCAAGGCCGATATCGGCGAAGATTTCCTGGCGATTCTTGTTGCCGGTCCACTGGACCAGCTTTTCCCACGTTTCCGGCGTGACTTCCGAAAGCTGGTAGCCATAGCCCTTGAGCGCCTGGTCGACGAGCCGCTCGCCGAGTTGCACGGATTCCGTGAGACGCATCGTCTTCAGGTAGTGACGGATTGCCGAGCGCGCCTTGCCGGTGCGTACAAAGCCGAGCCACGCAGGATTCGGCTTGGAATACGGCGCGGTGATGACTTCGACGATGTCGCCGCTCTTAAGCTCCGTGCGCAGCGGCAGGAGTTCGTTGTTGATCTTCACCGCGACGCACTGGTTGCCCAGATCGCTGTGGATCGAATAGGCGAAGTCGAGCGCCGTCGCGCCGCGCGGCAGCGCCATGATCTTCGCCTTCGGCGTGAAGACGTAGACCGCGTCCGGGAACAGGTCGATCTTGACGTGTTCGAGGAATTCGCTGGAATCGCCCGCCTCGCTCTGAATGTCGAGCAGCGACTTGAGCCACTGATGCGCGCGCTTTTGCACGTCGTTCAGATCGGCGCCGCCGTTCTTGTAGAGCCAGTGCGCGGCCACGCCCGCTTCGGCGATTTCGTGCATCTTGCGCGTGCGCACCTGAAACTCGATGGGCGCGCCGAACGGCCCCACGAGCGTCGTGTGCAGGGACTGATAGCCGTTCACCTTGGGAATGGCGATGTAGTCCTTGAACTTGCCCGGCACGGGTTTGTAGAGCGCATGGAGCGCGCCGATGCAGGTGTAGCATTCGAGCGCCGACTCCACCACCACGCGAAAACCATAAACGTCGAGCACCTGCGAGAACGACAGCTGCTTGTCGCGCATCTTCTTGTAGATGCTGTAGATGGTCTTTTCGCGGCCGGTGACTTCGGCATCGAGCTTCGCGTCGGCGATCGCGCGCTGCACCGCCTCCAGGATCTTGCCGACCACTTCGCGGCGATTGCCGCGCGCCGCCTTCACCGCTTTTTCGAGCGTGGCGTAGCGATTCGGATTGAAGTTCTGGAAGCTGAGATCCTGCAGCTCGCGATAGGTATTGTTCAGACCCAGGCGGTGGGCGATCGGCGCGTAGATGTCGATCGTCTCGCGCGCCACGCGGCGGCGCTTTTCCGGCGGCACCGCGCCGAGCGTGCGCATGTTGTGCAGACGGTCGGCGAGCTTCACGAGAATCACGCGCACGTCGCGCGCCATCGCGAGCAGCATCTTGCGGAAATTTTCCGCCTGCGCTTCCTCGCGATTGCGAAACTCCATCTTGTCGAGTTTCGACAGGCCATCGACCAGTTCCGCGACTTTCGCGCCGAAGCGCTCGGCGATTTCCGCCTTGGTCACGCCCTGGTCTTCGATCACGTCATGAAGCAGCGCCGCCTGGATGGCCTGCGCGTCGAGCTTCCAGCCGGCGCAGATTTCCGCGACGGCGACGGGATGCGTAATGTAGGGTTCGCCACTCTGACGATATTGCCCGAGGTGGGCTTCGTCGCTGAAGTGAAACGCCGCCTTGATCTCCTTGATTTCCTCGGGTGTGAGGTAACCGGAAAGCGCAGCGGTCAGATTGGCGATGGAGACGACCCCGTGTTTGCGGGGCTGCTCGGGTGTTGCGGTGGGCCCGAACAGATGGCGAAACGACTGTTCGAGAACCGCGTCGATGTAATTGCGCGCAGGGCTTGAGGTCTCGGCTTCCTGGTCCACCTCGGTGGCCGGCGAGGGCGTCGTGCTCATGTTCCCCTCCGTATCAGGTCAGGCGTTGACGGTCGGCGCACAGCGCCAATTACATGACAGGTAAAACAGGTACGGCAACTACGGATACTACGAAGACTTGCTACAAGGACTGCAAGGCGCCGTTAAACGGGCACCTTTTTCAGCATTTCCAGACCCACCTGGCCAGACGCGATCTCACGCAGCGCGACGACGGTCGGCTTGTCGCGGCTTTCGATCTTCGGCGTATGACCTTGGGCGAGCTGACGTGCGCGATACGTTGCGGCGAGCGCCAGTTCAAAGCGGTTCGGAATCTGTTTCAGACAATCTTCGACGGTGATGCGGGCCATGTCGGTTCCTTCTCATTCTCAGCAGGTTCTTATTCTACCTTATGTGCCCGATGCGCCGGGCTGCGGCAGGTGGATGCCGAGCTGGACGAAGAGCTCGGTGTGTCGCGCATACTGCGAAGCAAAGCGCATGCGCGTGGCGCTCACGATATTGCGCAGCTCCTGCAGCGCGGTATCGAAGTTTTCGTTGATGACGACGTATTCCGATTCGCTTGCATGAGCCATCTCGCTACCGGCTGCCAGCAGTCGTCGCGTGATGACGTTGGGTTCGTCTTCGCCGCGTTTTTTCAGGCGTTCCGCGAGCGCATCGAGCGACGGCGGCAGGATGAAAATTTCCACCGCGTTGCGAAACTGCTTCTTCACCTGCTGCGCGCCTTGCCAGTCGATTTCGAGCAGCACGTCGTGGCCCCGCTTCATCTGGTCTTCGATCCACACGCGCGAGGTGGCGTAGTAGTTGCCATGCACTTCCGCGCTTTCGAGGAACTCGCCTTGCGCGTGGCGCGCGAGGAAATCGTCGACGGTCGTGAAGTGATAGTGCTCGCCGTCACGCTCTTTCGAGCGCGGCGCGCGCGTCGTGTACGAAATCGACAGACGGATCGCGCTGTCTTCGGCGAGCAGCGCGTTCACGAGCGTGGACTTGCCCGCGCCCGACGGCGCGACCACCATGAAAAGATTGCCCGGATAAACGCCCGCGTACGGATTGCGCGGTTTCGTTTCAGCCTTGTGCGCGCCGGGTGCGCTGGTCTGGTCGGTCATGTTCGTTGCTTCCTGTTTTGCAGCTTGATTCACCGCTTTTCGTTACCCGACGATACGTGTGTGCGTCTGTGCATGCGCACACACGCACGCCCTTATTCGAGGTTCTGCACCTGCTCGCGCATCTGCTCGATGAGCAGCTTGAGCGTCATCGACGCATCGGCGAGTTCCTTCGCCGCGGCCTTCGAGCCGAGCGTGTTCGCTTCGCGGTTGAGTTCCTGCATCATGAAGTCGAGGCGCTTGCCGACGCGCCCGCCCTTCTCGATCACGTGACGCGTTTCGTTCAGATGCGCGGTGAGACGCGAAAGCTCCTCGGCGATGTCGATGCGGATGCCGTACATCGTCACTTCCTGGCGAATGCGCTCGGCGACTTCCTCACGCGAAACATTGCCGATGTTGCCACTGCCATTGCCACCATTCGCGGCATCCGGCGCGGCGATGCCGAGCGCTTCCTGCAGACGCTCGACGATCTTCTGCTGATGCTTGACGATCAGATCCGGCACGAGCGGCGTGATCTTCGTGACGATCGCTTCCATCTCCGCGACGTTGGCGAGCAGCATGTTGGCGAGTTGCGCGCCTTCGCGGCCACGCACCTCGATCAGATCGGCAATCGCCTGCTTGCCGCAGCCGAGCACCGCATCGCGCAGCACCTCGGGCGCGACGCCGCTTTCCGCCAGCACGCCGGGCCAGCGCAGGATTTCGCCCGTGCGCAGACGGCCCGATTCCGGGAACGCTTCGAGCACGGCGCGTTCGAGCACCGCGAGTTGTTCGAGCGCATCGCGATTGAGCGCGCCCGCGTTGGCGGCCTGCTCGCTGCGCTGGATGTTGATGCGGATGTCGACCTTGCCGCGCGAGAGCTTCGTCATCAGCATTTCGCGCAGGGTGGGCTCGATGACGCGCACGTCTTCGGGCATGCGGAAATTCAGGTCGAGAAAGCGCGAGTTCACGGTACGCAATTCGACGGAGACACTGGCGCCGCCCGTGCCCGATGCCGCAACCAGTTCGCGCGTGGCGCTGGCGTAGCCGGTCATGCTGTAAATCATGGTTCGTCTCGCGATGAAGCCGCGGCGGCGCACCTGAAGGGCGCCGGTCACGGCGAAGGGATTCGAGGCGCCCGGCGTGTACGCGTGCTGTCTGTGACGCTCGATGACGCGGGGCGGAGAAACCGTATTATCCCATTTTTGGCCACGCGCCCGCCGCAGCGGCGGTTGCGTCGAATCCTCGCCCTCAGCCGCTCCCACGGCCGCGCCCGTCGTCCGCCACGCGAAGGCGGTAAAATTGTGTTTTCCCCTTCCTTGCCGTGCCCCCGCGCACACCCCACGATGACCCAATCCGTTCTGCGCCCCTCCGGCCGTGCCGCCGACCAGCTTCGCGACGTCCGCATCACCCGCCACTTCACGAAGCACGCCGAAGGTTCGGTCCTCGTCGAATTCGGCGATACCAAGGTGCTGTGCACCGCGAGCGTGTCCGAAAGCGTGCCGCCGTTCCTGCGCGATAAGGGTCAGGGCTGGCTCACCGCCGAATACGGCATGCTGCCGCGCGCCACCCACACGCGCAGCGACCGCGAAGCCGCGCGCGGCAAGCAGACGGGCCGCACCCAGGAAATCCAGCGCCTGATCGGCCGTGCGATGCGCGCCGTGTTCGATCTCGAAGCGCTCGGCGCGCGCACCATCAACCTCGACTGCGACGTGCTGCAGGCCGACGGCGGCACCCGCACGGCGAGCATCACGGGCGCGTTCGTCGCGGCCCATGACGCCGTATCGAAGCTGCTGGCAGCGGGCAAGATCGAGCGCTCGCCGATCACCGACTACGTGGCGGCGATTTCGGTGGGCGTGTACGAAGGCCTGCCGGTGCTCGACCTCGATTACGCCGAAGATTCGCAATGCGACACCGACATGAACGTCGTGATGACGGGCTCGGGCGGCATGGTCGAAGTCCAGGGCACGGCCGAAGGCGCGCCGTTCTCGCGCAGCGAACTCAACGCGCTGCTGGACCTCGCCCAAGGCGGCATCGCCACGCTGATCGGCATGCAAAAAGCGGCGCTGGGGATCGCGCATGGCTAACGCAGCACAAACGGCATCGCAAACGCCAGGCAACGACGCGGGCCCGCTCGGGCGCGTCGTGCTGGCTTCCAACAACGCGGGCAAGCTGCGCGAATTCGCGGCGCTGCTCGACGCCGCGGGCATCGAACTGGTGCCGCAAGGTACGCTCAACGTGCCCGAAGCCGAAGAGCCGCACGCCACTTTCGTCGAGAACGCGCTGGCCAAGGCGCGTCACGCCTCGAAGCTCACCGGCCTGCCGGCGCTCGCCGACGACTCCGGCCTGTGCGTGCGTGCGCTGCGCGGCGCGCCGGGCGTGTATTCGGCGCGCTACGCGCAACTCGCGGGCGGCGAAAAAAGCGACGCCGCCAACAACGCGCTGCTCGTGCAGAACCTGGCGCAACAGGCCGATCGACGCGCGTACTACTACTGCGTGCTCGCCCTCGTGCGCCACGCCGACGACCCCGAACCGCTGATCGCCGAAGGACGCTGGCATGGCGTCGTGATCGACGCGCCGCGCGGCGACAACGGCTTCGGCTACGACCCGTACTTCTACGTGCCGGGCCTCGAAGCGACGGCTGCCGAACTCGATCCGGCACTCAAGAACGCGTCGAGCCATCGCGCAATCGCCCTGCGGCAACTGCTCGCACGGCTTGAGGAGGAAGCGTGAGCCAGCAGCACAAGATCGGTCTGGACGTCGTGCAGTCGTTCACGATGCCGGGCAGCATTCGCCTGACCTCGCTGCCGCCGCTCTCGCTTTACGTGCATTTCCCGTGGTGCGTGCGCAAGTGCCCGTACTGCGACTTCAACTCGCACGAATGGAAAGGCGAGCGCTTTCCCGAGGACGATTACCTGGACGCCCTGCGCGCCGACCTCGAACAGGCGCTGCCGCTCGTGTGGGGCCGCCAGGTGCATACGATTTTCATCGGCGGGGGCACGCCGAGCCTGCTGTCCGCGAAGGGGCTTGATCGCCTGCTCTCGGACGTGCGCGCGCTGCTGCCGCTCGACGCCGACGCGGAAATCACGCTCGAAGCCAATCCCGGCACCTTCGAGGCGGACAAGTTCGCGCAGTTTCGCGCGAGCGGCGTGAACCGACTGTCGATCGGCATCCAGAGCTTCAACGAGGCGCATTTGAAGGCGCTCGGCCGCATTCACGACGCGGCGCAGGCGCGCCATGCGGTGGAAGTCGCGGCGAACACCTTCGACAATTTCAATCTCGACCTGATGTTCGCGCTGCCGAAGCAGACGCTCGCCGAATGCCAGACCGATATCGAAACGGCGCTGGCGTTTGCGCCGCCGCATCTGTCGCTCTATCACCTCACGCTCGAACCGAACACGATGTTCGCGAAGTTTCCGCCCGTGCTGCCCGACGACGACCAGTCGGCGGACATGCAGGAGTGGATTCACGCGCGCACGGCCGAGGCCGGTTATGGGCGTTACGAGGTATCGGCGTACGCGCAGCCAGGGCGCCAGAGCCGCCATAACCTCAACTACTGGCGCTTTGGCGATTACCTGGGCATCGGCGCGGGCGCGCACACGAAGCTGTCGTTCCCGAACCGCATCGTGCGCCAGATGCGCTACAAGCATCCGGCGACTTTCATCGAAGAAGCGCGCGCGGGCAAGCCGATCCAGGAAGAGCACGAGGTGGGTGCGAAGGATCTGCCGTTCGAGTTCATGCTCAATGCGCTGCGCTTGGTGGAAGGCTTTCCGGTTT
This sequence comes from Paraburkholderia eburnea, assembly GCF_002917095.1. Taxonomy (GTDB): domain Bacteria; phylum Pseudomonadota; class Gammaproteobacteria; order Burkholderiales; family Burkholderiaceae; genus Paraburkholderia; species Paraburkholderia eburnea. The sequence goes on along the minus strand of NZ_PQGA01000015.1, from coordinate 131,097 downwards.
ATCGCTTTATGGAGCGCACGGGCCTGCCGATCACGACCATCGAGCCGCAGTTGCAGGAAGCGGAGAAGCGCGGGCTGATCACGCGCGACTACGAGAAGATCGTGCCGACGGAGCTGGGCCAGCGCTTTCTGAACGATCTGCAGGAGCTGTTTTTGAAGGACGCGTAGTGATGGTTCGGTGAGCTTTGCCTGAGGATTTGATCTGCGCCATCGGCAAGGCTGCCGGTGTGCGCACAATCCAGGTTACAATGCGCGCCTCCGGAGGTGTGGCAGAGTGGTTGAATGCACCGGTCTTGAAAACCGGCGAAGGAGTAATCCTTCCGTGAGTTCGAATCTCACCGCCTCCGCCAGAACACCAATGAATACGGGCCTTTCGGCCCGTTTTTCGTTTTTACCCGCCAAAGATCCCACCAAAAGGCGAAGTGCTTTAATACCCGTTTCTTATGGGGATTTGAGGGAACACCAAACGGTGCCTTTGGTGTAACCATCCGTGAGCACTTGCTTGCGTGATCAGTCGTCGTTGCATTGTTGCGATCTTCGAGGTTTCCGCCCAAAAGGGCGAAAACGCCCACGGTGTCCGTCCGACCGGCCGTTGCCGCGCGTTGCGTGTCTCTTGATGCGGGACAGCCAAAGGGGGGCCAAAGTGACAGCCCCTTTTGAAGGGGGTGATTGAATTCAAATTTGCGCCGGATGGTGAGTATGACCGGGAAGCCAACCGTGATTTGCCCACTGTGATACCCGCCGAAACGCTGGCCCTCCCTGACCCCAAACCCACCCCCAGCTCTGTTCGATCCGCAGCCATTCAAGGCAATCGCCGCCGCCATTCTGCGAAACTAAGGGTCGCATTAAATTTTCACGTTCATACGCCCTCCCTGCTTTCCGGCATTTGACTAGGTAAAAACCCTAGGATTGCGCTAAAATCCCAATCTTCGATGGGATCAACCGCCATGCCGCACCGTTACCAGGTATTTGAAAAATTTGCTTTTTCGATCGTCGTTCTGTTCGCCGCGACGTGTTCGAGCTACATCGCCTGGGAAACCTCGCCCGATCTGCGTGCGAACGTCCAGGTCGGCAAGGAACTGTTCCTGAAGAGCGGCGAGTACTCGTACGCGTGCTCCGCCGTCGTGGCCGATCCCTGCGCGCAGTTTCCGGTCGAATAACCCGCTCGACCAGCCGATAGAACAACGCAGCGTCGCGCCTTCCTCGCGACGCCTGGCGACACCTCCGTCTCCCCGCTATCACGTCCTCCGGCTGTCCCTTCCCGGCCCTTACCCCGGCGCGGGTGACTGCGGATTGATTCCCCTCGCGTTTCGACTAAGCTCGAATCTGTCTCGCCTTCGAGCCTGCTCGCCATGCTCATCCGCGCTCGTACGCGCAGCGGCCTTGCGGCCGTGAGCGCTGCCGCTCTCCGCCGCCTCGGCCCGGCGCTGATGCTTGCGCTCGCAAGCGCCTGCACGATCACACCGCCGCCTCGACCGCTCCTCATCATTCCGCCGCAGGCCATCAACAGCGCGACCCTCGACGACTATCGCGCTCAGATCGCCAGGCGCATCGTCGAGCGCAATCCGTCCTACGTGCTGCGCGGCACGCCCCAGGCGATGTTGCGCTCGCTCGTGGTGGTCTCGTTCACGGTCAACCGCGACGGTCAGGTTGTGAAGTCGTCGGTCTATCGCACCAACGGCGACGACGACGCCGAAACCACCGCGCTCGCCACGCTGCGCCACGCGCAACCGTTGCCGGCGCCGCCGCCGCGCCTGCTCAACTCGGTCGGCCAGATCGAGTTGTTCGAGGACTGGCTTTTCAACGACGACGGCAAGTTCCAGTTGCGCACGCTGGCGTCGCCGCAAGCGCGCGACTACTGATCGCCGATTGATCCACTTCGCAGGACGGCGCGTCTTTCGAACGCCGGCAGAAGAGCTTGCGTGCGCCTTGCTGCGCGCCGCACCCGATCGTTATAATTTTTCGCTATCCCCCGCCGGCTTCGCGCCGGTCCCGCCTGCGCGCCGCGTCACCCACGCCGCGCCGCAGCGCTCATTGATCGTGCTTCGCACCCGCTTTGCGCCTATCGGCGCGCGCGAGCGCCGGTCCCCGCTTTCGCGCGCACAGTTGCCGCTGTGCGATGCATACTGACGAATCGTTGCCGGATCAAGGAAACCGCTGTCGCCGTGGCGCTGCCTGCGCCGCGCACCGCCCTGCCGCTTCGAGACCTGAACAAAGACGTCCGCGCCGCGCCTCGTGCTTTCCCGATTGACCGGGTCCCGCACAGGCCCGCCAGCGCGCGTCACAATGACTGGAGACCCTTCGATGTCCACCTCACCGCTTTCGTCGGCGAGCGCCGATCAGCCCGATGCCACCCGCCAGCGGAGCACCGCGCGCGTGATCTTCGCGAGCTTCATCGGCACCGCGATCGAGTTCTACGACTTCTATGTGTACGCAACCGCCGCCGCGCTCGTGATCGGCCCGGTGTTCTTCCCCCACGGCTCGGCCACGGCGCAGGCGCTATCGGCGTTCGTGACCTTCGGCATCGCTTTCGTCGCGCGGCCGATCGGCTCGTTCCTGTTCGGCCATTTCGGCGACCGTATCGGCCGTAAGTCGACGCTGGTGGCCTCGCTGCTCGTGATGGGCCTCTCGACCACGCTGATCGGCTTCGTGCCCGGCTATGACTCGATCGGCAGCCTCGCGCCGATTCTGCTCTGCGTGCTGCGCTTCGGTCAGGGCATTGGACTGGGCGGCGAATGGGGCGGCGCGGCGCTGCTCGCCACCGAATACGCGCCGCAGGGCAAGCGCGGCTGGTTCGGCATGTTTCCGCAGCTCGGGCCGTCGGTGGGCTTTCTCGCCTCGAATGCGCTGTTCTTCGGTCTTGCCTCGACACTCTCCGACCAGCAGTTCCGCGACTGGGGCTGGCGCGTGCCGTTCATCGTGTCGGCGGTGCTCGTCGCGCTGGGCCTCTACGTGCGTCTGAAGATCGCCGAAACGCCCGCATTCAAGGCCGCCATCGAGCGCGAGGAACGCGTCAAGGTGCCGGTCGCGACGCTGCTCGGCAGCTACTGGTGGCCGACGATCCTCGGCGCGCTCGCGATGGTGGTCTGCTACACGCTGTTCTATAACGCCACGGTGTTCTCGCTCTCGCATGGCGTGACGGCGCTGCATATCGCGCGTCCGACCTTCCTCGGCATGCTGTGCATCGCCGTGGTGTTCATGGGTATCGCCACGCCGATTTCGGCGGCTTTGAGCGACCGCTTCGGCCGCAAGCCAGTGCTGATCGTCGGCTGCATTCTGGCGATTCTCTCGGGCTTCACGATGCAGCCGCTGCTCGGCAGCGGCTCGCTGCCGCTGGTGCTGCTGTTCCTCGTGATCGAGCTGTTCCTGATGGGCGCGACCTTCGCTCCGATGGGCGCGCTGCTGCCCGAGCTGTTCCCGACCAGCGTGCGCTACACGGGCGCGGGCGTCGCCTACAACCTGGGCGGGATTCTGGGCGCGTCGGTGGCGCCGTATATCGCGCAGCAACTGGCCGCGCGCGGCGGCCTCTCGTGGGTGGGCGCGTATGTGTCGATCGCGGCGGCCGTGAGCCTGTTCGGCGTGCTGTGCATGCGCGAGACGCGTCATACGTCGCTGACCTGATTTCTTCGTCGCGGTAATCGCGGTAGAAAGCCAAAAAGCGGAGTCCGCCAACCGGACTCCGCTTTTTTTTGTTCACTATGGACACGCACGCGGCGTGGCTATACTCGAATCAACAAGGTCCGCGCAAGCGCGCACGGGAGGCCCACGATGAACCTGCATCTGAGCAATGCCGATATCGTCCTGATGATTGCCCTCGCGCTGGGCATCTCCCTGTTCCTCGCCTTCCGGCTGCGGACGACCACGTGGCGTGCCGTCGTGATCGAAGCGCTGGTCGCCAACGCCGCCGCCGTCGCGACGGTCGTCGCCGTCGAGATGCTGCTCGCCTGATACGCTCTATCGGGCTTTCCACGCGTCGTCGCGCTCAGCCAGGCGTTCGTCGATATCAGTAGCCGTGGTAGTAACCGCCGCCGTGGTAACCCCCGCCCGGCGGCACGACGATGCAGCCGGCCAGCGACGCTGCGAGTACTGCACCCACAATCAGGGTAAGCGTCAATCGTTTCACTTCGTTCTCCCATCGAGTCAATGTCTGGTGTCCTGGATGCCGTGCCTCGCATGGCTCGCAGTGGACAGTTGAGATTGAACACGACGGCGAATCCCCCAGGCGTTGCAATTTGTAAGCAGCGGTATGGCTCGTGTTACAGCGCGTGCGTGCCTGCGCACAGCCACGTGCGATACGCGCCGCACGATGCACGCAACGGCGACACTTTTAACAAGTTGGTAATCGAGTTCCAGCCGGGTTCAAGCCGGGTTCAAGCGCGCATTCATCATCGACGATGACACTTGCATGACGTTCGCGCCAATGAAAACGGCCCGCGGGTCTGCGTGAGACGAGCGGGCCGGGCAACGCAGAACGCGCGAAGTTCAGACGGCCGTCACCGCCGGCCCTTTCGATGCGTCTCCCGTACGCGCGGGATAAACACGGTCGATCGCGTCGAGCGCCACCGAAACCGGCGGCACATGATGACCGTCGCCGATCGAGATCGAGCGATCCGGTGCGCGCACGCCAAGGTGCTCGGCGTTGGTCGCGACGAAGATCATCACCGTGGGCTTGAGCAGCGCGTGGCCCAGATGCACGAAGCCCGTGTCCGTGCCGACCACGAGCGCACTGTCCTCGATACGCTGCGCCACCTGCGTGACCGTGAGACGCGGCAGGATCACGGCGCCTGGCACTAGCGCGGCGATTTCCTTCGCCGTCGCGTGCTCGGCATCCGAGCCCCACGGCAGCTCGATCCGCAGGCCGCGTTTGACGAGCTCATTGCACAGCTCGCCCCAATGCGCGACAGGCCACTTCTTCTCTTCCTTCGACGTGGCGTGAAAGATCAGCGCGGTAGGCGCATCGGGCGCGGGCAGCGCATTGCCGTCGCGCGGAATGCGCATCTGGAAATCGGGCGGCGTATCGACGGTATAGCCGAGCGCTTCACCCGTGCTGATGCGCATGCCAAGCCACGCATCACACTTCGGACGCGGCCCGAAGCGGCCGTTGTAGGCGAACGCCGCGCCCTGCTCGCCAAGATCCTGTGCGAGGTAGCCGAAGCGCCGCTTGCCGCGCGCGATGAACGCGATGATCGCGCTCTTGTAGACACCGTGAATGTCGATGATGGCGTCGTAACGTTCGGCGCGCAGTTCGGCGATCGAGTCCCAGATCGCCTTGAAATCGCTCCAGCGGCGCGCCTTCTTGAAGCGGCGCAGCGGCGCGCAGAGCACGCGGTCGATCCCTGCGTTCCAGTGCACGATCTCCGCGAAGGCGTCGTCCACCGCCCAATCGACCTTGGCGCCGGGGAATTTGCGCTGGACATCGGCGACCACGGGAAGGGCCTCGACGACATCGCCAAGCGACGTCACCTTGACTATCAAAACTCGTTTCATTGTGCTGCGGACGTTGAGGTCCGTTTTCGATGATTTGCCGGCATTTTTTCCGAGATTCTATCGGACGGAGCCGTTCGCAACAGGCGAAATCTGCGAACGTTTGCGTATTTCATCGGACCCCGCTTTGCCTGGCGCGTCGACCCATGCGATCGACACGCCTCGCCACGCGTGCAAAAAACGAAAAAGCCCGGCGGCACATCAACGCTCGATCGCTCGAACCGCTGACGCGCGCCGGGCCTGGCGCGGCTTGCTGACCTACCGCCAGCGAGCCTCTAACCAACTTCAACAACCTCAATAAATCACGATGGGCGCGGCTCGCACATACATGGGCCGCGCGGGGACGACGACGCAGCCGGCGAGCACGATCGCGAGCGCCGCCGCGGCGAGCAGTCTTCTGCTCATGGTGTTTCTCCTTGCCGATGGAACCGGTGGCCGATCAAGCGCTCTCAAGCAGCCCAGTGGCCTTCGACCCAGCGCCAGTTCGGGCCGTGCGCGACCCAGTGGCCCGGCACCCAGTGGTAGCCCACGCGTTCGGCCTGCCAGTGGCCTGCGATCCAGACATAGCGGCCGTGATCCCAGCGCCAGTGGCCCTTGTCCCAGACGTAGCCGGCGCGCGGCGCGGGCACGACTTCGACACGCTCGGCGGGCGGCGGCGCGCTCGGCTCGACGACGACGATTTCAGCGAAAGCCGGCGCAGCGACGGCGCACGTGCCCGCAGCGACGATGGCGGCCTTGGCGATAAGCAGGCGGATGGAATTATTCATGTTGATCACCCTTCGAGTTGGACGCCATGAGTGGCGTTACCCGATCAATGCGCGAGCGTGCGGCTGCGCTGACAGCGGCCGTGTAACCGCAGCGGGTGAAGTGAAACTGAATATTTCGGTAAGGTAAGGCAGGCTGCGCAGGGCGTGCTGAAAGCGCGCGAAAACCCGTCGCGCAGCCCTATCGGGATGAGTGCGGCACAGGCCTGCGCCGCACTCGCCGCAGGTCAGGCCTGCGGAATCTCGATCTTGACCTCGAGCACTTCGAGGTCGTCCTGACGTTCCAGGCTCACGCGGATGTCGTCATCGGAGATCTTCACGTACTTGGAGATCACGGCGACGAGTTCGCGTTGCAGGGCCGGCAGATAATCGGCGGGCGGGTGACCGCCTGCGCGCTCGTGAGCGATGATGAGCTGCAGGCGTTCCTTCGCTACCGAGGCGGACTTCTTCTTCTCGCCGAGAAAAAACGAAAGAAACGACATGACGTGCGCCTCCCTTACTTGCTACCGAACAGGCGCTGCAGGAGCCCCGGCTTCTGGTAGTCGGTGAAGCGAAGCGCCTTGTCTTCGCCAAGAAAGCGCGCGACGACGTCCTTGTAGGCTTCGGCGACGTCGGTGCCGTCCAGATGGACGGCGGGCAGGCCCTGGTTCGAGGCGTGCAGCACCGCCTCGGATTCGGGAATCACGCCGATCAGCTCGATGCGCAGGATTTCCGAGATATCCGCGAGCGAAAGCATTTCGCCTTCGTTGACGCGTTTCGGGCTATAGCGCGTGATGAGCAGGTGTTCCTTGATCGGCTCCTTCCCTTCGATCGCGCGTTTGGTCTTCGACGACAGCATGCCGAGGATACGATCCGAGTCACGCACCGACGATACTTCCGGATTCGTCACGATGAGCGCTTCGTCGGCGAAGTGCATCGCCAGCATCGCGCCCGATTCGATACCCGCGGGCGAATCGCAGACGATGTACTCGAAGTCCATCTTGCGCAGATCTTCGATCACCTTCTCCACGCCCTCCTTCGTGAGCGCGTCTTTATCGCGCGTCTGCGAGGCCGGCAGGATGTGAAGGTTCTCGCACTTCTTGTCCTTGATCAGCGCCTGGTTGAGGTTTGCCTCGCCCTGGATGACGTTGATCAGATCGTACACGACGCGGCGCTCGCAACCCATGATGAGGTCGAGATTGCGCAGACCGACGTCGAAGTCGATGACAGCGGTTTTGTGGCCACGCAACGCGAGGCCCGATGCGAAACTCGCGCTCGTGGTCGTTTTGCCAACGCCACCCTTGCCCGAAGTCACCACAATGATTTTTGCCATTCCCTTACCTTGCGTTCGTCAGTTTCCCGGTTTTGGTCTCATCGCGCGCCGCGCGCACGCCCGCGTTTCGCAGCGTGCAAGCAGCGGCTCAGGTGAGCCTCAGCGGTTCGATCAACAGCTTTTCTGCGTCGAGCCGGATCTGCGCCGGCTTGCCATGCACATCGGCTGAGAGAGGAACTTCAGTGGTACGGTAGATACCCGCAATCGAAATCAGTTCCGCTTCGAGACTCGTGCAGAAAATACGTGCGTCGTGGTTGCCGTGCACGCCCGCGAGCGCGCGGCCACGCAACGGCGCGTAAATATGGATGTTGCCTTCGGCGATCACTTCCGCGCCATTGGACACCATGCCGAGCACCACCAGATCGCCCTTCGCGTAGACCCGCTGGCCCGAGCGCAGCGGACGGTCGATCACGAGCGTCGCCTCGCGCGGCGCCGTGCCGCTGCCGCGTGGGTCGGCATCGGCATCGGCGTCGATCTCGCCGCCGGCGCTCGCGTCTTGCGTGGAATCAGCGGGGAAGAGTTCGGGCTGTGCGGTGCCGGCAGCCGCCGCATTCGCCTTTGCAGCGTCGGCGGCGTGGTCTTCGGCTTCGGTCTTGACGTTCGTGCTGCCCGCGGCGGCCCCCGCCACGCGCTTGTCGCGCGCTTCGAGGAACGGCAGGCCCGCAGCGGCGGCCCAGCCATGCTGCGCGGCAAGCGCCACCACGCCCACGGGGCGCATGCGCACGCTTTCGAGCAGGCGCGCGATGTCGCCCAGCGCGACCTGTTCGCCGTCGGCGAGACGGCGCAGGTCGATGGCCACCGTGTCGTTGGCGAAGAATTCCGGCGTCGCCTCGAAGCGCCGCGTGAGTTCGGCGCGCATCGCATCGAGTTCAGTCGTTTTGACCACGAACAGAAGCGTATCGACTGCACCGCTCTTCAGTTCAAAATAGGGCGATTTCTTGGGCGACATGGCGATCGGCGAAAAATTTTGCGTATTTTACAGGCGTCGACGCGCACGGCCATTATTTTTAACGGCTCAAAATGCGGCAGCGAAGGGAATGACGAAAGAATGGCGCGAAAAACGCCAGGAGAAGCCGCCACATGACACGCGGCTTGCGCGTCAGGGCGGAAAAAACCGGCGCAGCAACAGCAAAGCCAGGGCGCGCTTACTGCGCGGAAGCAAGCGGCGCAGCGCCTGCCAGTTCGCGCATCAGCAGCGTTTCCCATTGCTCGGGCGTCTGCGTGCTGCGCGCGTGGTCGCCCGTGGCGACGAAACCCAGGCGCTCGTAGAAACGCATCGCGGTGGTATTGCTGTCGGTTACCCACGCATAGATTTGCTGGGCGCCTTCGCTCGCGAGCCAGTCGATGGCCGCGTTGACGAGCAGTTCGCCGCCACGCAGATGCCGCACCGCCGGCGCCACCCACAACGCGAACACGAACGCCCGGCGCGCCGGCGCGCTCTCGAAGTTCGCGCCGATCAGGCCGGCCGGATGGCCTTCCGTGTAGAGGATGAACGAAGTAGCGGTATGCGAATCGGCATGACGGGCGGCCGCGGCGTCAAAGACGGCTGCATCGGCGGACAAGGCGTCTTCGAGCGAGTCGCCGAAGGCATAAGGCGCGTCGCGCAGCGACGCAGTTCGAAGCTCGCGGAGCACGGCACCCTGATCGGCAACGATACGGCGAACGGTCAGTGACGGACTCATGCAGTCGTAAACCCCAATAAAGCACTAACGCGTAGCTTTAACCGAACTGGCCAGAGAGTCAAATCCTTATTTGACAAAAAAGTTCCTTGAACGCCGCGCGCACAAGGCTTGACAGACTGGCCGACACCCCTCACAGGCCGCTGTAAAGCGGCGCTCACTGCCTTGAACGCCCTCACGGGGCTTCATACGCACCCGTGCCGTCCGGCCAGGGCGTGAGCAGTTCATAGCCGTCGTCGGTGACGGCGACCATGTGTTCCCACTGCGCGGAGAGCGAGCGGTCCTTCGTCACGACGGTCCAGCCGTCGCGTTGCACCGCCGTGCCCGCGCGTCCCGCGTTGACCATCGGCTCGATCGTGAAGACCATGCCGGGCTTCAGGCGCACGCCCTGCCCCGGCTGGCCGTAGTGCAGCACCTGCGGCTCCTCGTGATACACCTTGCCGATGCCGTGGCCGCAGTATTCGCGCACGATCGAGAAACCGTCGGCCTGAGCGCGCTTCTGGATCGCGTGGCCCACGTCGCCGAGCGTGGCGCCCGGCTTCACCTCGCGGATGCCCGCGAGCATCGCCTCATAAGTCGTGTCGATCAGCTGGCGCCCGACTGAACTGGGCGTGCCGACCGTGTACATGCGGCTCGTGTCCCCAAAATAGCCGTCCTTGATCACGGCCACGTCGATGTTGATGATGTCGCCGTCCTTGAGCACCTCGTTGCGGCTCGGAATCCCGTGGCAGACCACGGAATTGACGGACGTGCAGATCGTCTTGGGGAAGCCGAGATAGCCGACGTTGGCCGGCACGGCCTTCAGCGTGTTGACGATGAAGTCGTTGCAGATCGCGTCGAGATCGTCGGTGGAGACGCCGGGCTTGACGTGTTCGCCGATCATGGCGAGCACATCGGCGGCAAGCCGGCCGGAAATGCGCAGACGCTCGATGTCGCCGGCGGATTTGTAAGTGATAGCCATCTGAGAACCAAAGTGGGCGCGACGGCGCGTCAAGCGCCTCGCCGCGAATTCATGGGAGCGCCGCTCGAAAGGCGCCATTGTACCGGGCAGGCCGCGCGGGCCGGACCGGCAATATTCAGATACGTCCGATTGTCCTGGCGCAAGCCGCCAACAAGAATGGGAAATATCTTACAACGACGTGAGCAGAACACCAGATCATGAGCCAATCGCCCCGTTCTTCCAGCACCGATGCGAGCATCGGCGCGCCCGCCCAAGCGCCCCTGAATATCCTCATCGCGCTGCCCACTTACGACAACTCCGTGCACTTCGACTTCGCCATGGCGCTGGCGCGCCTGATGGAAACGTTCAAGGAGCGCGGCATTGGCTTCGAGTACATCCACACGGCGTCGTCGCACATCATCCGGGCGCGCAACTTCTTTGCGAATTATTTCCTGAGCCACCCGCAGTTCACGCACGTGTTGTTTCTCGATACGGACATGGACTTCTCGCGCGAGGCCATTCCGCGCCTGCTGGCCGGCAACAAGCCCGTGGCGGGCATCGCCTGCCCCTACCGCTTCTTCGACGCGGAAAAGAAGATCACGAGCGCCGATGCGGGCCTCACGCTGCGCGAGTGGCAGGAAAAGACCGTGGACTACAACACGGCGATCCGCACCGATGCCGACGGCAACAGCAGCGTCAGCGGCGGCTGGGTCGAGGTGAATCACATCGGCACGGGCATTTTCCTCGTGCGCCGCGACGCCATGCAGGCGATGGCGCCCCTCACGCAGCTTTATCGTCCGCCTGCGCAATACGCGCCGTATCTGCCTGACGGACACTTTCACGCGTTCTTCGACACGGTCGGCGACAAAGGCGTGTATCTGTCGGAGGATCTGTCGTTCTGCCAGCGTGCGCGGGCGGCGGGGATGCCGGTGTGGGCGCTGATCGACGAGAAGATTGTCCATCACGGCGCTTCGGCGATTTCGGGTACGTTCATGCGCTCGCTGGAGCAGCGTGGGCATGTGCCGGCGGTGTCGGGCGACAGGACCTGAAAAGGCGTAGAAAAGCAAAAACCCTGCAGCGGTTAGGCATCCAAGGGGTTTCTAAATCTGGCGGAGAGTTTGACCGCCCAATTCCAAGCGCGCCCCGGTTCGCTCAAGCTCGATAAATCCTTTATTATCAGCAGCTTAGACTGTCATTCTGTGCATTCCGCGGTTTATACTCGCTTGCCCCCATCCGGCGTTTCGTGATGGGCTACATATGGCACTCACAGATAAACAGGCAAAGGCATTTAAGGCTGGAGACAAGCCGGTATCCGATATGACGTGAAGGCGAAGAGCGATACGCCGGGGCGCGTTGCGACGCTGCACGGCTTCCGCTCCAGCTTCCGCGATTGGGCCAGCGAGAACGGCTACACCCGCGACCTTGCCGAGCGGGCGCTCGCGCATACCATCGCGAACAAAGTTGAAAGCGCTTATCACCGCACCGATTTGATAAAGCAGCGCCCCCGATGATGGAAGCGTGGGCGGCGCATGTGGCGGTATAGCGGCGTAATGGTGGAACGCCAGAATAGGCGGGCATAGAAAAGCCGACCCTCGCGATTCGGCTTGATAAATCCGTTTACGTTAGACTATTCCAGCGCAATTTCTATTGAATCAAACTCGACAACTATCTCCGCTCCGCACGTCGAAAAGAGTCGCGCAATATTGCCGGGTTGGTTATCGGCCCATCGTTGGGTTTTAGCCAGGATCTGCTGTGCCTTCTCATAGTGAGAGGTGCCGTGAGTTAGCACCTCAATCCTGTACACGATATTTTGCAAGCTAAAGTCTTGCACAGCACAACGATTTATTCCCACGAATAACACAGACGCACGCCGCTCTTGCAGATATAAGCAAAGCATTAATGTTTCGCTTTCTTTGGTGACGTGGATAGTGTCTAGATACCAGTCGTGGAATTGGTTGAATGCTTTCAGGTCATTCATGTTTTTTCCTAATACGGAAGCAGTGAAACGGGATTGCCAAGATCGCGGGCTCTTCCATCCCAATTATGGGCATGGGGAATACCGAAACCGTGATCATGGTCAAAGTCCAAAGGGGTTGAACCGTCGCCGCCAGCATCACCAAGCAAGTCCGTTTCGTCTGCGTCGCCGCCTCCACTGCATCCCGCTTTCGACGGCGGCGCTCGCGCTCGTCAAGCGGCTTAAAGAGGAAAAGCAGCACAAACCCCAGGTGTTTCCGTCGCCGCGTGGCAAGGTGCTATCAGATATGACGTTGACGGCGCTCCTACGCCGCGTGAAGGCGAATAGCGATACACCGAGGCGTGTCGCGACACCGCATGGCTTTCGAGGCTCACTCCGCGATTGGTGCAGCGAAAGCGGCTACGCGCGCGACCTTGCCGAGCGGGCGCTCGCGCATACGGTCGCAAACAAGGTTGAAGCGGCCTATCACCGAACCGATCTGTTGGAACAGCGCCGCCCGATGATGCAAGCGTGGTCGGCATATGTCTGCGATATAGCGAATTAATTGAGGAGTCGCCAGAAAGAGCCGACCATCAAGAGTTGGCTTTTTGTTGTTGACGGCGAATCACTGTCTGAGCGACACGGATTCGCACAGCACCGCCATTTCGGCTCCGCACGAGGGCTCGAGAACAAACAGCATCCGCCGTCGGGCAGCAAAATCCCGTATGTACTCCTGGCCCGTCTCTTCGCTGATAAGTGCCACCTTCGAGTCATCGCGGCTCTTTATCCACTGAACCCACCTGCGAACCTCAACCAGCGTAAACGCATACCTATGCGAAAACAGGAGTCTTGACGCTACGTTCTGGCCTGCAAAATCAATCATGCGCTGAGCGGTCACACCCGAAAATCTCAGCGCCTCAAGTTTGCCGCCAACCCGTCGAAAGCATAGTTCAAGAGAGTGCCCATCAGGGTCGTGCTCGATGGAATATAGCTCTGCATCGTGAAAGCCAGGGAAGTCCGCAATATCTCGGATATCAATGTACGTAGCTGTATTCATACAATCTCCAGTAGAACGCACTACAACGGAGAGAAGGCAACTCCGGGGCCACGCACCCCATTGTCCCAATTGTGTGCATGTGGAACGCCCTGCCCGTGGTCGTGGTCAAAATCGAAGTCAACAACAGGCTGGCCATCATCTCCGTACATGCGCATCTGACCACTTCCGGGGTTGGTGTACCACGTCCCAGGGTCACCTTCATTCGGCGTCTTGGCAATGTCAAACGAGTCACCGTCCGGCGCGTCGTTTGGAGAGTAGTCGAATGGCTGCGCATCGCCGAGCGGCGTCGAATCGCCGCTGAACACATCAGCGTCGGAAACGCCGCCGTCATCTCCGCCAGCATCATCGCTTTCGTCAGAATCATCACCGCCACCGAGCAAAGCGGCCGCCGCCGATTCAACTGCCCCGAGCAAGCCGAAACCATCGTCGGCCCTGGCCGCTGCGCCGAGGGCTGGTAGTGGATCAAGCGCAGCGCTTACGCCCCCCGAATCCAGCGCGGGCAGCTCACCATTGGCTCGCCGTAGCGCGTCAAATTCACTGTAGCTTAAGACCCTGGGCGGGTATCCATTACCTCCGCCGCCCGTCGCGGGCCAGCGCTGCGGCACGGGGTCCGATTGCGCTACGCGCGGCAGGCCGTAGTATTCGCGATTCACTACCGGGACAAGCTTTCCGGCTGCGACCGCATCGCACAGCAGCCTGCGCACTCCCGCGTTATCGGTCGGCAGGTTCCAGTGCGCCAGGCTCAGACTGTCGCGGACAAACGCCTGAACATCGCGGAGCGCCTTTTCGCCGGTAATCGTGCGCAAGTCCCAGTTCGGGCGAAAATGTCGAGCAAAGGCCATCGTATCGTCTGCGAGTTGCCTGAGCCGGTCTTTCTCCCACAACTCGCCCTTGTCCACTTCGCTAAGGGGGCGCGCGTTCCACGAAAAGGAGTTGTCCCGACCTGCATTCGGATAGAGCGCGCGGGCCGACATATCGCGATAGCCGCGCCCCCAACCCGTCATGTCGTAATACTCCGCTCCCGGAATCAGCGTGCATTTCCATCCGGCATCGAGCGGTACATCTAGCGTGTTCCACGGCATAAGCTACCCGTCCTCTTTTCGGGTTTTCAGCGTACGCCACCGTCGCCCGCAAATTTGCAGAACAAAGTCAGGACATTGAGCGAGCGCAACCACGGCCCCTCGCTAACGGCGCAATGTCAGCCCGGGCTGCGCCGTGCTTTACCGGACGCGATTGCGCGCTCGCTTTCACTGGCGGGCACATGTGATCCAAGCGCGATGCTCGGCCCATTGTTCCGGCGTCATGCTGCGCTCGCAGCGCGCCAGCTCGCCTGCCAGCAGATACGCCGAATAGGCATGGAGCGCCACACCTGAGCGCGCCGGTTGCGGGTGGGCCGCCTGTCGGACGGATTCCAGGCCATCAACAGGACAAGAAGAAGCCGCCCGTTCCCCAGGCAGGCAGGGGCGCGGGATGCGCTCGTACGCCCTCCGCTTCGGTGCGGGTCGATTCGCACGCCGCGAGCCATGCCTCGATATCGGCTTCACGCCAGCCGACCGAGTTTTCACCTAGGCGAACCGGGGCCGGGAAGCGCTTTTCGCGAAGCCACTTGTAGATGGTGTTTTTCTTGACGCCGACGACCGCAACGACGCCAGCAAGATGAAGGATTTTTGTGGCCATTTCTCGTACCTCGAAAAACAGCCGGTTCCGGGCGGAACATGGATATACGGACAGCCTGTACAGGCGCACAGCCTTATCGCCTGGAGCGGCCCGATGAAATTTCAGGGCTCGACAACCAATGTGGCTGCGTGACGTGCCGAAAAAAACAAAAGCCCCGTAAGTCCTTGAACTTATGGGGCTCTCGCTAACAAATCTGGCGGAGAGGGTGGGATTCGAACCCACGGTACGGGGTTACCGTACGCCTGATTTCGAGTCAGGTACATTCGACCACTCTGCCACCTCTCCGGGGTACTGCTTTTTACTGCTTCTCAGGTCTTGGTCGGCGACCAGAGAAGCGAAGATTATAGAACATAATTTGGATCTTGCAAGCCCTTTTTCGAAAAAATTTCGAGAGCCGTGCAAGACCCGTGTTCCGCCAATCCGAAACCCTCAGCCGCCCACCGCCAGACGTGCCACGCCGTTCATGTACGGACGCAGCGCTTCCGGCACGGTGATCGAGCCATCGGCTTCCTGGTAGTTCTCCAGCACGGCAACCAGCGTGCGGCCAACAGCCAGGCCCGAACCGTTGAGCGTATGCACGAGTTCCGGCTTGCCCTGCGCGTTGCGATAGCGCGCCTGCATACGCCGCGCCTGGAACGCTTCGGTGTTCGAGCAGCTGGAGATTTCGCGATAGGTGTTCTGCGCCGGCAGCCAGACTTCGAGGTCATACGTCTTGGCGGCCGAGAAACCCATGTCGCCCGTACACAGCGACACCACGCGATACGGCAGGCCAAGTTTCTGCAAAATGGTCTCGGCGTGCACGACCATCTCTTCGAGCGCGTTGTACGACGTTTCCGGCGTGGTCACCTGAACCATTTCGACCTTGTCGAACTGGTGCTGACGGATCATGCCGCGCGTGTCGCGCCCATACGAGCCCGCTTCCGAGCGAAAGCACGGCGAATGCGCCGTGAGCTTGATCGGCAGCGCGTTGCCTTCGACGATGCTCTCGCGCACCGTGTTCGTCAGCGAGATTTCCGAAGTCGAAATCAGATACTGCGTGACCGTGTTCTCGGCGCCGCCCTTCTCCACGCGGAACATGTCCTCGGCGAACTTGGGCAGTTGGCCCGTGCCGTAGAGGATTTCCGGGTTCACGATGTACGGCGTATAGGTTTCCGTATAGCCGTGATGCAGCGTGTGGGTGTCGATCATGAACTGCGCGAGCGCCCGGTGCAGGCGCGCGATCTGGCCGCGCAGCATCGTGAAGCGCGCGCCCGAGAGCTTGGCGCCCGTCTCGAAGTCCAGACCCAGCGGCGTGCCGACATCGACGTGATCCTTCACCTCGAAGTCGAACGCGCGCGGCGTGCCCCAGCGGCGCACTTCCACGTTGCCGCTTTCGTCGCGGCCCACCGGCACGCTCTCGTGCGGCAGGTTCGGCACACCGAGCAGCAGGTCGGAGAGCTTCGCCTGGATCTCGTCGAGCTTGGCGGCCGACGCCTTCATTTCGTCGCCGATGCCGCCCACTTCGGCCATGACCGCCGAGGTGTCCTCGCCGCGGCCCTTCATCGCGCCGATCTGCTTCGACAGGCTGTTGCGGCGCGCCTGGAGTTCTTCGGTGCGGGTCTGGATGTCACGGCGTTCCGCTTCGAGCGCGGAGAAAGCCGCGACGTCGAGGGTGTAGCCGCGGTCGGCGAGGCGCTTGGCGACGCCGTCGAGGTCTTTGCGCAGCAGCTGGATGTCGAGCATGGGATTGTGAGACGCAGTTTCGTTGTGTGAAGGAGCGATTTTAGCGCACCGGCGCGGGCGAACCGCGCGCGCCGGGCCTAGCTTTGGCCCCGACGCTTGCGTTCGCGGATTTCGTCGCGATGTTCTTCGCGCCATTGCGCGTCGAGGTCGGCCAGGCGCGCCAGCTTCTCGCCGATCTTGCCTTCGAGCCCGCGCGGCGTGGGCCGGTACCAGTTCGGCTCGCGCATGCCGTCGGGGATATAGGTTTCGCCGGCCGCGTAGGCGTCGGGTTCGTCGTGCGCGTAGCGATATTCGTGGCCGTAGCCCAGTTCCTTCATGAGTTTGGTCGGCGCGTTGCGCAGGTGGATCGGCACCGCGCGCGACTGGTCCTTGCTCACGAAGCGCCGCGCCTCGTTGTAGGCGTTGTAGCCCGCGTTCGACTTGGGCGCCACGGCCAGATAGATCACCGCCTGCGCAAGCGCGAGTTCGCCCTCGGGCGAGCCCAGGCGCTCATAGGTTTCCGACGCGTCGAGCGTGATGCGCGCAGCACGCGGATCGGCGAGGCCAATATCCTCCCACGCCATGCGCACGATGCGGCGCGCGAGATAGCGCGGGTCCGCGCCGCCGTCGAGCATGCGGCAGAACCAGTAAAGCGCGCCGTCCGGATTGCTGCCGCGCACCGACTTATGCAGCGCGCTGATCTGGTCGTAGAACGCGTCGCCGCCCTTGTCGAAGCGGCGCAGATTTTCCGCGAGCGCGCTGCCGAGCAGTTCGCCGTCAATCTCGCTCTTCTTCTGCTGGGCCGCCGCGCGCGCGACGATCTCCAGATTGTTGAGGAGCTTGCGGCCATCGCCGTCGGCGGAACCGATCAGCGCCTGCTTCGCTTCGTCGGTAAAGGTCAGGCCGCCCAGTTCCTGCGCCGCGCGCGCGAGCAGTTCGCCCTGCTCGTCCTCGTCGAGGCTGCGCAGCACGTAGACCGCCGCGCGCGAGAGCAACGCGCTGTTCACCTCGAACGACGGATTCTCCGTGGTCGCGCCGATGAACACGAACAGACCCGACTCGACGTGCGGCAGGAAAGCGTCCTGCTGGCTCTTGTTGAAGCGATGCACCTCGTCGACGAACACCAGCGTCTGATGGCCGTGCGCGCGGTGAAGCTGCGCCTGCTCGACGGCCTCGCGGATGTCCTTCACGCCCGAGAGCACGGCTGAGAGCGCGATGAATTCGGCGTGGAAAGCGTCGGCCATGAGGCGCGCGAGCGTGGTCTTGCCGACGCCCGGCGGCCCCCAGAGAATCATCGAATGCGCTTCGCCCGACTCGAAGGCGACGCGCAGCGGCTTGTTGGGCCCAAGCAGATGCTTCTGGCCGATGACTTCGTCGATGGTGCGCGGGCGCAGCCGCTCGGCGAGCGGAACGTTGGCACGGGTTTCTTCAAACATGGCGTTTTCGCGATAATGTCGGCTTTTGCGGCGGGCGCGGCTTCCGATACGGCCTTGGGCGCTGTTCGCGCCCCTGAAAACGGAATCACCGCGCCGGAGTCAGTCGTGCATTATGACAGTCCGCGCCGCCGCGCGATGTCCGAGGCCAGGACCGGCCGCCCGCACGAAGTTTTGCGTAATCCCTACGCACACCATACGAATTCAATACAGACGACACAGAGGACAGCTTTTCCATGACTCAAAACACGCAAGACGGCTCGGCCTACGCGCCCAATGTGCCGGTGCCCGACGCGCGCCGCCAGTTCCGCACCGGCGACGCCTTCGCGCTCTGGTTCTCCCTCGGCATCGGCCTGCTGGTCGCGCAGGCGGGCGCCCTGCTCGTGCCGGGCCTGTCGCTGCCGCACGCGCTGCTCGCCATCGGCATCGGCAGCGTGATCGGCGTCGTGCTGCTCGCGCTCGCGGGCGTGATCGGCACGGACACGGGCCTCGCGGCCATGTCCTCGCTGCGCCCGACGCTCGGCATCCGCGGCGCGTCGGTGCCGGCCGTCATCAACATGGTGCAGCTCGTGGGCTGGGGCTCGTTCGAGATCATCGTGATGCGCGATTCCGCCGATGCGCTCGCCAAACAGGCTTTCGGCCTCTCGATGCCGCTCGTCTGGACCGTGATCTTCGGCATTCTGGCGACGCTGCTGGCGATAAGCGGTCCGCTCTCGTTCGTGCGCCGTTTCCTGCGCACGTGGGGCATCTGGCTGCTGCTCGCGGGCGCGGCGTGGCTCACGTGGAGCCTGCTCGCCCAGCACGACATCGGCGCGCTGATGAAGCGCCCCGGCACCGGCGACATGCCGTTCGGCAGCGCGATCGATCTGGTGGTGGCGATGCCGCTTTCGTGGCTGCCGCTGATCGCCGACTACACGCGTTTCGGCCGCAAGGCGGGCGAGACCTTCCGCGGCACGCTGTTCGGCTATGGCATCGCGAACCTCTGGTTCTACGCGCTCGGCGCGATCTACGGCCTCGCGGCGGGCGGCGGCGACGCGCTGCTCACCACGGCGCTGGCCCAGGCGGGCGGCGGCTTCGCGCTGCTGCTGGTGCTGATCGATGAAATCGACAACGCCTTCGCCGATATCCACTCGGCGGCCGTGTCGACCGGCACGGTCTGGACGCGTGCCGGCGTGCCGTTCCTGTCGGCGGCGTTCGGTGCGGTCTGCACGCTGATCGGCCTCGTCGTGCCGATGGCGAAGTACGAAAACTTCCTGCTCTTTATCGGCTCGGTGTTCGCGCCGCTGTTCGGCGTGGTGCTCGCCGATCACTTCATCGTGCGTCGCCGCCGTATCGATGCGCAGGCGCTGGCCGATCTGAACGGCGCCTACGGCTATACCGGAGGCTGGCATGTGACCGCGTTTATCGCGTGGGGCATCGGCTTCGGCGCCTATCAGGCGCTCAATCAATGGCTGCCGAATCTTGGCGCGACGCTGCCTTCGCTCGTGATCGGCGCGCTGTGCTATCTCGTGCTCGCGGGGCGCCGTCGCGCGGCTTACGCGTAACGCTTTTAGACGCGCTTTAGACGCGCAATAGAAAACGCCACGCTGTTTGCATCAGCGTGGCGTTTTTGTTTTTACCGCCTGAAACAGGCGTTATTCGCAGTGGCCGCAGCCGCCGTGCGAATGATCGTGGCCGTGCGCATGGCCGTGATGAGCGTGGTCATCGGCCGGCAAATGCTGCGCGGCCTGTGCCGAAATGCCCAGACGCGCGAGCAGCTTGCGGTCGGCTTCGGCTTGCGGGTTGCTGGTCGTCAGCAGTTGATCGCCGTAGAAAATCGAGTTCGCGCCGGCCATGAAGCACAGCGCCTGCAGCGCGTCGTCCATCTGCTCGCGGCCCGCCGACAGGCGCACCATCGCCTTCGGCATCGTGATGCGCGCGATCGCGATCGTGCGCACGAACTCGAACGGATCGATCGGCTCGGTGCCTTCGAGCGGCGTGCCCGTGACCTGCACGAGATTGTTGATAGGCACCGATTCCGGATACGGCTCCATGTTGGCGAGCTGGGCGATCAGGCCCGCGCGCTCGCGGCGCGACTCGCCCATGCCGACGATGCCGCCGCAGCACACGTTGATGCCCGCGTCGCGCACGCGCTCGAGCGTCTCCAGACGGTCCTCGTAGGTGCGCGTCGAGATGATCTTGCCGTAGTACTCCGGCGAGGTATCGAGGTTGTGGTTGTAGTAGTCGAGGCCCGCGTCGGCAAGCTCCTTCGCCTGGTGATCTTCGAGCATCCCGAGCGTCACGCAGGTTTCCAGACCCATCGCCTTCACGCCGCGAATCATGTCCTTGATCGGCTCAAGATGGCGATCCTTGGGACTGCGCCACGCCGCGCCCATGCAAAAGCGCGTCGCGCCGTTGGACTTGGCGGCGCGCGCCGCTTCCAGCACGGCGTCCACGGCCATCAGCTTGCCGGCTTCGAGTTCGGTTTCGTAGTGCGACGACTGCGGGCAGTACGCGCAATCCTCTTCGCAGCCGCCGGTCTTGATCGACAGCAGCGTCGAGAGCTGTACGGCGTTGGCGTCGAAGTGCTCGCGGTGCACCTGCTGGGCGCGGAACATCAGGTCGTTGAACGGCAGCTCGTAGAGCGCGGCGACGTCGGCGACTTTCCAGCGCGCTGCGGCTTCGGCGGCGGCGTGGGCGCTCGGCGCGGTGGCCTTCAGCGAGGTAATGTCGATGTGGGTTTGCGTCATGGTGTCGAAGTCCTTCGTGACGTGTGACTTGTGGTTTTGCTTTAGCGCCCGGCCAGTGCGCTCAGGCGCGCGAGCAAGGTGTCGATGTTCAGGTGGTGGGCCGCATCGTCGGCGCTCGCGCCGCGCATATGCGGCACGACGCCCAGAAGCGGCGCGTCGAATTGCGCGGCGAGAAGCGTGCGCAACGTGTCGATGTTTTCCTGCGGGAAAGTCATGTTCGGGTCGATGCGGTTGGCGACCCAGCCCGCGATCTTCAGCCCGCGCGCGGCGACCGCTTCGGCGGTGAGCAGCGCATGGCTGATGCAGCCCAGGCGCATGCCGACCACCAGCACGACCGGCAGACCGAGCGCAACGGCCAGATCGGCGGTGTCTTCAGTCGGCGTGAGCGGCACGCGAAAGCCGCCGACGCCTTCCACCACGACCGCGTCGGCGCGCTCGCACGCGGCGCGATGGCAATCGACGATGCGCGCCATGTCGAGCGTCACGCCTTCGAGCGCGGCGGCAATGTGCGGCGCGGCCGGCTCCTTGAGCAGGAAAGGCGTGCGCATCTCGGGCGGCAGCAGCACGCTCGCGGCGGCGTCGAGCTGATCGGCGTCTTCGTTGTGCCAGACGCCATCAAGCTCGTACGCGCCCGCGGCGATGGGTTTAAGCGCCGCCGCGCGCAAACTCGCGTGCGTGAGGCCGCGCAGCAGCGCCGCGCTCACGAAGGTCTTGCCGATTTCGGTATCGGTGCCGGTGACGAAGAAAGACACATTCGCGAGACTCATGCGCCCTCCAGGGCCGCGCGGCTCGCGCGTTGCAGGGAATCGTTCAAACGGTCGAGATCGGCATCCGAGTGGGCCGCCGACAGCGAAATGCGCAGGCGCGACGTGCCGACAGGCACGGTCGGCGGCCGGATCGCGGGCACCCACAGGCCGTCGTTTTCGAGCGCGGCCTGCAAGGCGAGCGTGGCATCGTTCGAGCCGATCACGAGCGGCTGGACAGCGGTGGCCGAATCGACCGGCATCCAGCAGGTCTCCTTGAGGATCGCGCGCGTGCGCCCGATCAGATGCCGCAGATGCGCGCGCCGCGCGTCGCCCTCTTCGCCCGCGATGATGCGCAGGCTCGCGCTAACGGCATGCGCCACGGCCGGCGACGACGCCGTCGTGAAGATATACGGACGCGCGCGCTGCACGAGCCATTCGATCACGGTGGCGTGCGCGCAGACGAACGCGCCCGACACGCCCGCGGCCTTGCCGAGCGTGCCCACCATCACGAGATACGGCGAGCGCAGCGCGGCTTCGGCGATCGCCCCGCGCCCTTGCGGGCCGAGCACGCCAAGACCATGCGCATCGTCGACGACGAGCCACGCGCCATGCGCCTCGGCCAGTTCGACAAGGCGCGCGAGCGGCGCGACATCGCCGTCCATGCTGAACACGGTGTCGCTCACGATCAGCTTCGTGCCGGCGTCCGAAGCGTCGAGCATCGCGCTCAACGCATCCATGTCCGCATGTGGATAGATCTGGATGTCGGCACGCGACAGGCGCGCGCCGTCGATCAGCGAGGCGTGGTTGAGCGAATCGGAGAAGATCGTCGTGCCGCGGCCCGCGAGCGCCGTGAGCACGGCGAGGTTCGCCATATAGCCGGTGCTGAAATACAGCGCGCGCGGCGCATCGACGAAGCCGCCCGCGAAGATCGCAAGGTCGTCTTCGAGCTGCGCGTGCGCGCGCGAATGGCCGCCCAGCAGGTGCGAGCCGCCGCTGCCCGCGCCATAGCGCTGCGCGCCTTCGGCCAGCGCCGCGACAAGCTGCGGATGAGCCGCGAGGCCCAGATAATCGTTGCTCGCGAAACCAATCGTCTCGCGGCCATCGACCGTCATGTGCGCGTCGCACGGCGTATCGATGGTGCGGCGGCGGCGGCGCAAACCGTGCGCGTCGAGTTCGCGCAGGCTCTGTTCGAGCGTGTCCAGCAAATGCATCAGAGGTCCTCCGCGACGGTGGCGTCGAACGTCTCGCGCGTGCGCGTCGCGAGCAGCGCCTGTGTTTCGGCGTCCAGAATATAGGGCGGCATCACGTAGACCGTCGTGCCGATCGGGCGCAGCAGCAACTCGCGCTGCAATGCGTTTTCGAAGAAGCGGCGCGAGAACGTGCGTGCGCGTTCGGCATCGGCGAGCGCCACGTCGAACGCGAGGATCGTGCCGCACTGGCGCAGGTTGCGCACGAGCGGATGGGCGTCGAGCGGTGCGAAGGCCTCGCGCAGTTGCGCGGACTTGCGCGCGTTCGACTCCAGCACGCCGTCGCGCGCGAACAGGTCGAGCGTCGCGAGCGCCGCGCGGCACGCGAGCGGATTGCCCGTGTACGAATGCGAATGCAGGAAGCCGCGCGTGGTGTCGTCGTCGTAGAAGGCCGCGTAGATTTCGTCGCGCGACAGCACGATCGACAGCGGCAGATAACCGCCGCTGATGCCCTTCGAGAGCGTGAGCAGATCGGGCCAGATGCCGGCCTGCTCGCAGGCGAAGAACGTCCCGGTACGCCCGCAGCCGACGGCGATTTCATCGGCGATCAGGTGCACCTTGTATTGATCGCACAGCGCGCGCAGGCCGCGCAGATACGACGGATCGTGCATCGCCATGCCGGCGGCGCACTGCACGAGCGGCTCGACGATCAGCGCGGCGATACGGCCTTCGCGTTCGGCGAAAAGCTTTTCCACGTCGGCGAGCGCGCGGCGCGCGACATCGGCGGCGCTTTCGCCTTCGCGCGCGAAGCGCGCATCGGGCGAAGCGACCACGTGCGCATGCGTGAGCAGCGGATCGTAGGCATCCCGGAAGAGCTTCACGTCGGTCACGCCGAGCGCGCCGATGGTCTCGCCGTGATAGCTGTTGGCCAGGCACACGAATTCGCGTTTGTCGCTCGCACCCTGATTACGCCACGCGTGGAAGCTCATCTTCAGCGCGATCTCGACCGCCGATGCGCCATCCGAGGCGAAGAACGCATGGCCCAGCACGTTGTCCGTGAGGGCCGCGAGGTGTTCGGCCAGTTCGACGGCGGGCTCGTGCGTGCAGCCCGCGAGCATCACGTGCTCAAGCGTGTCGAGCTGCGCCTTGAGCGCGGCGTTGATGGCCGGATTGGCGTGGCCGAACAGATTCACCCACCACGAACTGATGGCGTCCAGATAGCGCCGGTCCTCGTGGTCATAGAGCCACGGGCCCGCGCCGCGCGCGACGGCGACGAGCGGCAGGCGCTCGTGGTGTTTCATCTGGGTGCAAGGGTGCCAGACCGCGCGCAGGCTGCGCGCGATCCAGGCATCGTTGCCAAGGTTGGTTTGCGAGTTCTTGTTTTGCGAGTCCACTTACGGCTCCCGATACGACAGCGCAGCCGAATTTAGCGCGTTCGATCGCGCAATGCACTACCCCCGAAAGGGGCTTTCCAGGCCCGTCGGCGTGGGGTTTGGCGGGGTTCGGGGCAGCTCGGCGCACTTCGTTTGCAAAGACTCGAAATGGCCGTAGATGACGACGGCAAAGTGACGCGCGCTTATGCAAAAAAATATGCGCGCGGCGCGGCAAACGCCGCGCAAGAAGCGCCCGAGGCGGCATTTATTTGGGGATGTATCGCAAGGCGGCAGCGAACCCGCAATGAAAAAAGGCGCCGCAAGGCGCCTTTCGGGGCAACAGGATCACGCGACGCGCTGGCGCGTCAGATGTTCTAGCGGCTCGCGAGCGAGTGCGACGAGTCGGCTGCGCCAGGCGCGGCGTTGCCGCTATCCGCAACGGCATGGCCGTCGTCGGCGGGTTCGTTCCGCGCGGTCGCGACGTTTTCGTTCGCCCACACCACGCTGCCGTTGACCGCATAGAGCCGGCATGGATCCGAGCTGTGCTTCTGGCAGTTCGCGACGGCGACGTCCATCGGATTGTCACCGCCCTCGGCCCACGACCACGCGCCCGAATCGGACACGGCGAACGCACGGCTCGGGTACTGCTTGAGGAAGTTGCGATAGCCGTCGCGGCCCGCCTGATCGAGGAACGGCACCGCGCTCACCGAATCGATCGACGCGTAACCGCTCGCGCGCGGCGCGCTCGGCGTCTCCACGCGGTACTGCACCGACGTGGGCATGCCTTGATTGGCGAGGAAGGCTTCGACCGTCGGCCACCAGACCTGCACGCCGTCGCGATCGCCGACGAGCCGGTGCGCGTCGTTCTTGTACGCGCCGAAATCGACCAGCTTCGCACCCGAGGCGAAGTTCGAGCCTGGCTGCCCGTCGCCCGCCTGCGCGGTGCGGAAAGCCGTGAACATCTTCGTGACGAGATCGGGCGTCCACACCGAATCGTTGTCGCCGTAAAGCCAGAGCGAGGCCACGCGAGCCCGTCCGCCGTACGAGCCAAATGCCTGGGTCAGGTTGTCCTGCCAGCCCGTGCAGGCGTCCTGACGCAGACCGCCCGAGAAGTTGATGAGCGCGCGCACGCCGTGCGCGGCTTCGGTGCCGTAGGCCATGGTCGCGAGACCGCCGTGCGAGGTGCCCGCCACGGCGATATGGTTCACGTCCACATAGGGCTGCTTCGACATGTAGTCGACCGTCGTGGCGACGTCGGCGGCCTGGCCCATGCCGTTGCTCGCCACGTCGCAGCCGTCCTGCTCGTAGCTGCCGCCCGAACCGGCGAAGCCGCGGCGGTTCGGCGCGACCACCACGTAGCCGCGGCGCACGAATTCGCGCGCGAACGACATCGGGTCGCTGCGCGGCTGCATGCGCGGGTCGCCGGGGATCTTGCCGTGGTTGAACACCACCATCGGGAACGGGCCGGGGCCGTCCGGGCGGTAAACCGTGGTTTCGAGCGTGACGTCGGACTCGCCCGGCACGGGAATATGGATGATCTGGGCGTTCATGCCGGCGTGCACGACGGGCAGATACGCGTCGTCGAGCGCGATGCGCGGCACGTGCGCGCTGCCGAGCGGGCCGGATGAACTGGATGCGAGCGAGGATTGAGCGCCGACGTTGGCACTCATATGCGCGGCGGCCGCGCTTGAAACCTGCGTCGAGACTTGAGCGCCCGACACGGCTGCCGGATCGGTAAGAGAGGCTGCGTGCGCGACCGACAGCACACATGCTGTGCCGGCCACCGCCCATCCGGTAAGAAGCTTCCTGAACGCCATGCGCTACACCCGCCCGCGAAAATCCTGCTGTGAATCTGACTACCGAGCAACTATCCCCGCCCTCAAGCGGACACAACAGGACACTGGCGCGCCTGGCCCGAAGGCCTGGCGTGGTTTTTGACCCGTTGCTGGGAAGTAAAACCGATCGGAACACCTATGCGGCGCCTTTCTGTCATCGATCAGACTCGCCGCCAGCCTCCGTTTGAAGTCGCCAGGAAATTGTTTTTCAACAAATTCTTAATGGCGAAACGGACACCGTGATTGCATCCTCGCACGACAAATAATTGTTGTGCAATTCAGGGGTAACCCGGCATAAGGCGTGCCAACGGCGCGCAGGCCTTGAAGCACGGCGCATCGGCGGATTTCGAGGTCATGCGGAGTAACGAAAACGGAAAACAATGGCGGAGGCGACCTGTCGCGCATCGTCTACATCCCCGTTTTTTGCAGGTAAGCGTGGGTTTGCAAAAGCACGATTTTGCGTGCCCGAGCGCGCTTCTTTTCGAAGGCGCCGGAGCGTCAGCCTTCCAGGATATCGCCGTCCACGTAGCGCCAGCGGCCGTCGTCGCCGCGCGTGAAGCGGCTCGATTCGTGCAGGCGATACGCGCGTCCCCCGCTTTTATGGCGCGCGACGAATTCGACGATCGCATGGGTTTCGTCGATGCTTTCATGCCGCTTCACGGCCAGTCCCAGCCAGCGCGGCGCGCCCGGCTCATTGGGATCGACGTCGAGATCGGCGGGACAGGTTTCAGCGGCCCACGTCGCGCGCAGATACGGCACGTCGCCCAGCACGTAAGCCGTGTAGCGCGAGCGCATCAGTTCGAGCGCGGTGGCGGGCAATGCATCGCCATCGATGAAGCGGCCGCAGCAGTCGGCGTAGCGAGGCGGCTTCGCCCCCGATTTCTCCGATTTCTGGCCAGGCGCGGCGCCGCCGCAAGGACATTCGACGGGACGCTGCGTGTGTGCGCTCATAAAAAACGATTCCTTCGACAAAATAAAAAAGCCGCCCGCGCGAGCGTGGCGGCCCTGATTCATCCGTGCAGCAGAGCTTACCAGTCGAGTTCGGTGCCGTCGTACTGGAAGAAGCGCCCGTTGAAGACTTCGCGCGCGGCGGCGGCTTCGGCGACGACTTCGCGCATGCCCGCGACGCTCGCCGTCGCGTCGATGGCCGCGTGCGCGCCGCCCATGTCCGTGCGCACCCAGCCCGGATGCAACGCGATGCAGGTGGCGCGCCGCGTCTGCAACGAGGTGATCTTGAGCACGTCGTTCACCGCCGCCTTGCTCGCGCGATAGAGCCAGCCGGTCGTGCCCGTGGTCTGCGTGATGCTGCCCATGCGGCTCGACAGCACGCCGAGCACGCCATGCGCCGCGTCGACGAGCGGCAGCAGGATCGGGATGATCTGCATCGGGCCGCGCACGTTGGTGTTCATCACGTACTCGAAGTCTTCGGCGGTGATGGTCTCGACGCCTTCGGTGCGCGGGCCATAGACGCCCGACACAATGAGCGCGACATCCAGACGCTCGCCGTCGAGCTTCCAGCCCAGTGCGGCGATGTCTTCGGGCCGCGCGATATCGAGCGGGTACGTCTGCGCGCCCAACGCGCGCAATTCCGCAAGCGACGCTTCGGAGCGGGCCGTGGCCAGCACGCGCCAGCCGGCCTTCACATACTGGCGCGCGAACTCGAGGCCGAGGCCGCGCGAGGCACCCACGATCAATGCTGTTTTCATGTTGCACCTCTCTTGTATGCCGCGATCTTTACCACACACCGCGTGCGGGTCATGCCGCGCGCCGCCTCCCCGCGGCGCGCGTCATTCAAAAGCCTACATGAGTTCGACGGCCATTGCCGTGGCCTCGCCGCCGCCGATGCACAGGCTAGCCACGCCCCGCTTGCCGCCGCGCGCGCGCAGCGCGCCGATCAGCGTGACGAGAATGCGCGCCCCCGAAGCGCCGATCGGATGGCCCAGCGCGCACGCCCCGCCATTCACGTTGACCTTGTCGTGCGGCAAGTCGTGCTCCTTCATCGCCGCCATCGTGACCACGGCGAAGGCTTCGTTGATCTCGTAGAGATCGACGTCCCCGGCTGTCCAGCCGGTCTTGTCGAACAGCTTCGCGATCGCGCCCACCGGCGCCGTCGTGAACTTCGCGGGCGCCTGGGCGAAGGTCGTATGGCCCGCCACGCGCGCGAGCGGCTGCACGCCCAGGCGCTTCGCCGTCGATTCGCGCATCATCACGAGCGCCGCCGCGCCGTCCGAAATCGACGACGCGTTCGCGGCCGTCACCGTGCCCGTCTTGCTGAACGCGGGCTTGAGCGTGGCGATCTTGTCGAGATTGGCCTTGAAGGGCTGCTCGTCGCGCTCGATGGTCGTTTCGCCCGCGCGCGACGCGACCTTCACAGGCGCGATTTCCCACGCGAACGAGCCGTCTTCGTTGGCGCGCTTCGCGCGCTTGAGCGATTCGATGGCGAACGCATCCTGACTCTCGCGCGAAAAGTCGAATTCGCCCGCGCATTCCTCGGCGAAGGTGCCCATCAAACGCCCCTTGTCGTAAGCGTCTTCGAGACCGTCGAGAAACATATGATCGAGCACCTGGCCGTGTCCCATGCGCATGCCCGCGCGCGCCTTCGGCAGCAGATACGGCGCATTCGACATGCTTTCCATGCCGCCCGCGACGATCACCTCGGCGGAACCCGCCAGCAGCATGTCGTGCGCGAACATCGCCGCGCGCATGCCCGAGCCGCACATCTTGTTCACCGTGGTCGCGCCCGCCGCGAGCGGCAGGCCCGCGCCCAGCGCCGCCTGACGCGCGGGCGCCTGGCCCAGGCCCGCGGGCAGCACGCAGCCCATCACCACTTCGTCGATCTGCCCAGGTTTGAGGCCCGCGCGCTCCACCGCAGCGGCGATCGCCGCTGCGCCCAGTTGCGGCGCCGTCAGTGTGGCGAATTCGCCCTGAAAACCGGCCATCGGCGTGCGCGCCACCGCGACGATCACGACCGGGTCTTGCTGGGTATGTTTCTGTGTCTCACTCATGTCCATCCTCCTTGTTCATAGGTTCGATGATTCGTGGAAGCGTTCCGGATACCGCTGCCGAAAGCGCTCCGCCTCGTCATAAGGCAGGCAATCGGGCACCTCGCCCGCCAGCAGGCGCGTCCTGCTTTCCTGCCACAGCGCGGGTTCGAAGAAGTCGGCGTGATGCGCGAGGAAATAGCGCTTCACGCGCGGGTCGCCGAGCAAAAACGTGCCATACGTTTCCGGGAAAATATCGCGCGGTCCGACCGCATACCACGGCTCATCCGATAGTTCGTCATCCTCATAACGTGGCGCGGGCACGGCGCGCACGTTGCAGTCGGTGAGGTATTCGATCTCGTCGTAGTCGTAGAACACCACGCGGCCATGACGCGTCACGCCGAAATTCTTGTAGAGCATGTCGCCCGGAAAGATGTTCGCGCGCATCAGGTCCTTCACCGCGTTGCCGTATTCGCGGATGCCGTGCTCCACCTCTTCGTCGCTGCCGTTCTGCAGCCAGAGATTGAGCGGCACCATGCGGCGCTCGATGTAGAGATGGCGGATCACGAGCTGGTCGCCTTCGTATTCGATCACCGAAGGCGCAAGCGTTTCCAGCTCCTTCAAAAGCGCCTCGTCGAGTCGCGCGATGGGCAGCGCGACGCTCGAATATTCGAGCGTATCGGCAAGACGCCCGAGCCGGTCGTGACGCTTCACCAGTTGATACTTCGCCTCCACCTGCGCGCGCGTGGTTTCCTTCGGCGCGGGAAAACGGTCCTTGATGACCTTGAACACGTAGGGAAACGATGGCAGCGTAAACACGATCATCACCATGCCGCGAATGCCGGGCGCGGCGACGAACTGATCGCTCGAATGCGAGAGATGGTGCAGCAGATCGCGATAGAAGAGATTTTTGCCCTGCTTCTGCAGCCCGAGCGAGGTGTAGATTTCGCCCTTCGCCTTGCGCGGCATGATGCTGCGCAGGAACTCGACATACGCGGACGGCACTTCCATATCCACGAAAAAATACGAGTGCGCGAAGCTGAACATGATGAGCACGGGGTCCGTGCGCAGCAGCACCGTGTCGAGCGCGAGCTTGCCGGCGCCTTCGCCCGCTTCGACATGACGGATCGGCACGACGAACGGCGCGATCAAATCGCCGTTGATGATGCGCCCGACGATATACGCCGACTGGTTGCGAAAGAACAGCGAAGCGAGCGTGTGAATCTGGAAATTCGGCTTTGGCTCGACCGCGCCGAAGGTGTCCAGCATGGTCCGCATCACGCAGCTGACATCGCGCTCCAGGTCCTCAAAAGGCGTGTCGAGCTGGAAATTCGTGACGATGCGCGCGAGCGTGGCGGCCAGCCCGTCTTTGGCCGGATAGTAGGCGCGATAAGTCGGCTTGGCGGCCGGCTCGTCGTTCTCGATGTATTCGGTCGAGATCGCGGGCCGCACGAAAATAAAGTCGTTGTTGAAGTACGAGCGATGCAGGATCTTGCAGCACACCGAATTAAAAAAGGTCTCGGCGCATTCGGGCTGCCGGTGCGTGGTCAGCAGGCCGATGTAGTGCAGCTTGATCTGCTCCCACACCTCGTCGTCGATGCTTTCGGCGTCGTATTCGTCTTCGAGCGCGCGCAGACATTCGCGCACGCGCTCGTCATAGGACACGATGCGCTCGCGCGCGAGTTGCTGCAGGCCGCGCCAGTCGGCCGACTCGAAGCACGCTCGCGCGTGCACCGCCGCCGCGCAGAAGCTCTGGTAGTGGCGGTTGAAACCGTCGAGCACGGTTTGCGCCACATCGAAGCCGATCTGCGAGGAAAGCAGTTTCGGAAAATGTCTCATGACGCGATTCCCGGCGCGGTCTGGTGTGGTCTGGTGCGGTCTGGTGCGGCTTGGTGCGATCGGCTTATTTCACTTCGGACGGCGCCTGTCGCACATCGCCCGCCGCGTTCTTTTCCAGCAGCACGCGCGCCTGCGCTTCGTACTGCGCGAGGTCTTCGAGCGTGGCGTCGAGGTCGTCGCGCTGGCGCTCCAGGATTTCGCGGTGACGCACGACCGTTTCGAGGAAGGCCTGCAACTGCGGCAGCGTGTCGGTGGGCGACTCGTAGAGATCGAGCAGCGCGCGAATCTCGTTGAGCGTGAAGCCCAGCCGCTTGCCGCGCAGCGTGAGCCTCAGGCGCGTGCGGTCGCGGCCCGAGAACACGCGCTTGAGGCCACCGGCGCCTTCGCGGCTCGGCGCGAGCAGGCCCTGGTCTTCGTAGAAACGGATCGCACGGGGCGTCACGTCGAATTCGCGGGCGAGTTCGGTAATCGTGTACTGGTTCATGTCGGGGGCGCGCTTCGCCGCGGCCGGATTCGGCCGGGCGGCATGGCTATCGTTGAGATCGACGTTTACGTTATCGTCAAGTCCACGCTTGCGCAACCGCTTGTACAACCGCTTATGCGGCCCGCGACCGCTGGCGTCGGTTGTTCCGCCTAACGGAACAGTCCGAGGGGCCGCCAGCAGAAATGACGCAATGCGGCGACAATACTGACAGGCTAGGTCTGATGCGCACCGAAATCCCACGATAACGACACGAGACGACACCCACGATGAACGCCCTCGAACACCAGCTCGACTACCCTTTCGCCGATACCCTGCCCGACGCCGGCATCGCTTTCGATGTCGCGCCCGGCGTGAAATGGCTGCGCATGCCGCTGCCCTTCGTGCTCGATCACATCAACCTCTGGCTGCTGCGCGACGAGATCGACGGCCAGCAGGGCTGGACCGTGGTGGACTGCGGCATCACCGACGACACGATCAAGGCGCACTGGGAGCAGGTGTTCGAAAGCCAGCTCGACGGCCTGCCGGTGCTGCGCGTGCTGGTCACGCACTGTCATCCGGACCATATCGGGCTTGCACACTGGATTTGCGCAGGCGGCGACAAGCAGCGCTGGGACGTGCGCCTGTGGACGACGCTCGGCGAATATATGAGCGCCTGCGTGCTGGCTTCGGGCAACGGCTCGAACGCCGGCGGAGAAGGCGCGGCGCGCCATTTCGCGCGCCATGGCGTGACCGATGAAGGCTCGCTCGATCAACTGCGCACGCGGCGGAACTACTACTCGAACCTCGTGCCCGCGCTGCCCTCGCAGTACCGGCGCCTGCGCGAAGCCGATACGGTGAAGATCGGCGGGCGCGACTGGCGCGTCGTCACGGGCTTCGGCCATTCGCCCGAGCATTGCGCGCTGCTGTGCGAGGAATCGGGCGTGCTGATTTCGGGCGACATGGTGCTGCCGCGCATCTCGACGAACGTGTCGGTGTTCGATATGGAGCCGGAAGGCAATCCGCTCGGCCTCTATCTGGAATCGCTGGGCCGTTACGAGACGATGGCGGAAAACACGCTCGTGCTGCCCTCGCACGGCAAGCCGTTCCGCGGCCTGCATACGCGCATCGCGCAACTGCGCGCGCACCACGATGCGCGTCTGGCCGAAGTGCTGGAAGCCTGCGCGAGCGCGCCGCAATGCGCCGCTGACATCGTGCCGCTCATGTTCAAGCGCAAGCTCGACATGCATCAACTGACCTTCGCACTGGGCGAGGCGCTGGCGCACCTGCATCTGCTCTGGCTCGAAGGCAAGCTCACGCGCCAGATCGGCGAGGATGGCGTGATCCGCTTCTCCGCTTAAAAAGTCATCGCTGAAAAGTAAAGAGGGGCGGCCCGATGAGCCGCCCCTCTTTACTTCAGGCTACGCGCGGATCAGTTCGCGCCGCCGGTGATGAGATCGGCGCCCTTGGGCCGCACGAACTTGAACGTCGAGGCCGGTAGCGACGGGTTCTTCTCGATGTTGGAGAAGGTCAGCAGCGTCACGTTGCCGAACACGTCATGCAGCTCCATCGCTTCGAGGTTGCCGTCGCGAAAGCCGATGCCCACGCTCTTGAACTGCGTGTCCTTCGACTTCGGAATCAGTTCGAGCCAGTCGATGCCGTTCTTCACGCCCGCATCCGAGAGCGTGAAGTTCTTGTCCAGATCGTTGCTGCCGAACAGGATCGCCGCCGGGCTCGCGCCGAGCGCGCCGCCGAGCTTGCGCTCGGTGACCTGGTTCAGGTCCTTGTCGTAGACGTAGAGGTTGTCGCCGTCCGATTGCAGCAGTTGCTGGTACGGCTTCTCATACGACCAGACGAACTTGCCCGGACGCGAGAACACGAAGGTGCCGCTCGACACCTTGGCGTTGAGCGTGGCCGTGGCGATGGCGTCGCTGGTGTTCTGGGCGTTTGAAGGCGGTTTGAGTTCGCGCTGCACGAAGCTGCCGCGCGCGGCGTGGACCTGGCTGACGAACTGCTTGAGCTGGTCGGTGCCGCTGGCGTAAGCATGGCCCGCCATCACGAGCGTCGCGCCCAGCGCTACCGCGAGCGAGCGGCCCGCGCGCGCCAGCGTTGAGCCTGCGGAATGTCCTGCGAAAAACTGCATCTATCGTTCTCCAATAGCGAATGGGGTTCGCGCACCGTAGCGGCGCAGCGGCGTAATTAGTCGGCGTCGCGCGTGGGCGCGAGGATTTCGCGGTTGCCGCTCGACGACATCGCCGAAACCAGCCCCGACTGCTCCATCTGTTCGAGCAGCCGCGCAGCACGGTTATACCCGATGCGCAGATGCCGCTGCACGAGCGAGATCGACGCGCGCTTGTTCTTGATGACCACCTCGACAGCCTGATCGTAAAGCGGATCGGACTCGTCGCCCGTGCCCGAAGCACTTGCCGTGCCCTCGTCGCCCTCGCCCGTCACGCCGCCTTCGAGAATGCCCTCGATATAGTTCGGCTCGCCCTGCTCCTTGAGCTTGTCCACCACGCGATGCACTTCGTCGTCGCCGACGAACGCGCCGTGCACGCGCACCGGCAGCCCGCTGCCCGGCGGCAGATACAGCATGTCGCCCATGCCGAGCAGCGATTCCGCGCCCATCTGGTCGAGAATCGTGCGCGAGTCGATCTTCGACGACACCTGGAACGCCATGCGCGTGGGCACGTTGGCCTTGATCAGACCCGTGATGACGTCCACCGACGGGCGCTGCGTCGCCAGAATCAGGTGGATGCCAGCCGCGCGCGCCTTCTGCGCGATCCGCGCGATCAGCTCCTCGACCTTCTTGCCGACCACCATCATCAGATCGGCCAGTTCGTCGATCACCACGACGATATGCGGCAGCTTCTGGCACGGTTCCGGATCGTCCGGCGTGAGGCTGAACGGGTTCGGAATCTTTTCCTCGCGCTTGTTCGCTTCCTCGATCTTGTTGTTGTAGCCCGCGAGGTTACGCACGCCCAGCTTGCTCATGAGCTTGTAGCGGCGCTCCATCTCGGCGACGGTCCAGTTCAGCGCGTTGCCGGCCTGGCGCATGTCGGTCACGACCGGGCAGAGCAGATGCGGAATGCCTTCGTAGACGCTCATTTCGAGCATCTTCGGGTCGATCAGGATCATGCGGACCTGTTCCGCGCTCGCCTTGTAGAGCAGCGACAGGATCATCGCGTTGATGCCCACCGACTTGCCCGAACCGGTCGTGCCGGCCACCAGCAGGTGAGGCATCTTGGCGAGATCGGCGCACACCGGCTTGCCGCCGATGTCCTTGCCCAGACCCATGGTGAGCGCCGAAGGCGCGTCGGCATAGACCGCCGAGCCGAGAATTTCCGACAGGCGCACGGTCTGGCGGCGCTGGTTCGGCAGTTCGAGCGCCATGCAGTTCTTGCCCGGAATCGTCTCCACCACGCGGATCGACACGAGCGAAAGCGAGCGCGCGAGATCCTTCGCGAGATTGACGATCTGGCTGCCCTTCACGCCGGTCGCGGGCTCGATTTCGTAGCGCGTCACGACCGGGCCGGGATAGGCGGCGACCACGGCCACATCGACGCCGAAGTCCTTGAGCTTTTTCTCGATGAGACGCGAGGTGAATTCGAGCGTGTCGTCCGAGATGGTTTCCTGCGCGGCGGGCGCGGGGTCGAGCAGCGAGATCGCCGGCAAGGTGGAGTCGCCCGGCAGGTCGGTGAAGAGCGGCACCTGGCGCTCCTTCTCCACGCGCTCGGAGCGCTGCGGCGTGACCACCGGCGGCACGATCGTGACCGGCTCGTGCTCCTCGATCTTCACGCGGCCGCGCTCGACCTTGCCTTCGCGCTTGACCGCGGCGGCCTCGCCGAGCTTGCGGTCGCTGCGCGCTTCGCGGCGCAGGCGCGCCATGGTCACGGCGTTGATGATCGATTCGCCGACCTTTTCCGACACGGAAAGCCACGAAAAACGGAAATACAGCGACAGGCCGATGCCGAGCGCCAGCAGCAGCGCGAGCGTGCCGCCCGTGAAGCCGAGCGCATGCGAGACGCCGCGCGCCACGGCCTCCCCCACCACGCCGCCGGGCGCGCGCGGCAGCTGCACCTTGAGCGACCACATGCGCAGCGCCTCGATGCCGTCGCAGGCGAGCAGCACCAGCACGAAGGCGAAGCCCTCGGCGATCCAGCTATGGTCGCGCGGCTGGTCTTCTTCGTCGTCGAGCGCCTCGTGACGCGTGATGCGGCGGTAGTTCTTCGAAATATGCCGCGCTAGGATCACGACCCACCAGTAGGCCGACAGGCCGAACAGCAGCAGCAGGATGTCCGAAGTCCAGGCGCCCACGCGCCCGGCCCAGTTCGAGATGTGGTCGACCTGGGCGGCATGGGTCCAGCTCGGATCGCGGCGGCTGTAGCTGATGAGCGCCATCAGCAGGAACACGCCTAGCGCGACCTGCAGGATCCAGCGGATTTCGGTGAAAAGACGCGACATGCGGTGAGGCAATGCCTGCGCCTGCGCGGAAAAGGGAGCTTTGGCCATTGAATCCCGGTGACTCTTGATGCTTGCGCGGCGCGGGCGCGCTGCCGGACGCCCCGGCAGACGGGCGCGGCGGCCGTCCGATCCGGCCTATTGTAAACGCGTTGTTTCGGCCCCGGCGGCCCGGGGCTGTAAATGACGGTAACTGACAACGGCGTGGGCGCTGCTATTACAACGCTGCGCAGGCTCCGGAAGCGCTATCGCCGCGATGAGAAACCCTCATGACACATCCGTCTCACCCGGCCTTTATAATTACGCGCTGATACCCAACTACCTGCATGAGCGCCGCCCCACCGCTGTGCGGCCCATGCGAACCCCCGGCAGCCGCGCCGGCTATCCGCCACGCAGCGCCTTCAACGGAATTCGACCATGTCCGCAACCAAACACGCCAAAGTCCTGATTCTCGGTTCCGGCCCCGCCGGCTACACGGCAGCCGTTTATGCGGCGCGCGCGAATCTCTCGCCGCTGCTCGTCACCGGTCTGGCCCAGGGCGGTCAGTTGATGACCACGACCGACGTGGAAAACTGGCCCGCCGACCCGAACGGCGTGCAAGGCCCGGAACTGATGCAGCGTTTCCTGGAACATGCGGAGCGCTTCAACACGGAAATCGTGTTCGATCACATCCACACCGCCAAACTCGATGAAAAGCCGATCCGCCTGATCGGCGATTCGGCCGAATACACCTGCGACTCGCTGATCATCGCGACGGGCGCATCGGCGCAATACCTCGGCCTGCCCAGCGAAGAGCTGTTCATGGGCCGCGGCGTGTCGGCCTGCGCGACCTGCGACGGTTTCTTCTACCGCAACCAGCACGTCGCCGTGATCGGCGGCGGCAACACGGCGGTCGAGGAAGCGCTTTATCTGTCGGGCATCGCCAGCAAGGTCACGGTGGTCCACCGCCGCGACAAGTTCCGCGCCGAGCCGATCCTGATCGACCGCCTGCTGGAGAAAGAAAAGGAAGGCGTCGTCGAAATCAAGTGGGATAACGTGATCGACGAGGTCAAGGGCAACGAAGGCGGCGTAAACGGCCTGCGCATCAAGAACGTGAAGACCGGCGAAACCACCGATCTCGACCTGCAAGGCGTGTTCGTGGCGATCGGCCACAAGCCGAACACCGACATCTTCGAAGGCCAGCTGGAGATGAAGAACGGCTACATCATCACGAACGGCGGCCTGAGCGGCAACGCCACCGGCACCAGCGTGGCGGGCGTGTTCGCGGCAGGCGACGTGCAGGATCACGTCTATCGCCAGGCGATCACCAGCGCCGGCACGGGCTGCATGGCCGCGCTCGACGCGCAGCGCTACCTGGAAAGCGTGCACGAACTCGGCCAGGCGCACGTGATGAGCGCCGAAGCGGAACGTTAAGCCGAAGCCAGGCCACAGCCGTCAAGCCGGTAAAATAGCGCCCTGAAGTCTGGCGGCGCATTGCAAGAGGGTCGCGGCCAGCCAGCCGGCGGCCCTTTTTCATTGGCTTCGTCGTCGGACGTCGCGCGGCATTTCGCCGCGTCGGAATCGACTCAACCAGCGCCTTTCGTTCTCTCGTTTCTTTCGTCATGCCCAAGAACGTCCCCCATCCGGGCGAACCCAAGCGCCCCGCCAGCCCGCGCCCCGCGGCGGCGCCCGTCACGGCCCCCGCGCCCGCACTGGAACCCGGCAAGGCGGCCAGCGGTTTTTCCGGCCTCGGCAGCCTGCGCGACGCGCTCAAGACCCAGACGCGCCAGCGCGAGCGCGAACGTGTCGCGGCCCAGGCCGCGCGCGTGGAAGCCGCCGCCGACAGCGATCTGTTCCGCCGCGAGGTCGGCTCGGTCGCGCCGCTCGTGGCGCCGCCGCGTGCCCAGCCGCGCCGCTCGGCCCCCGTACCGTTGCCGTTGCAGACCCGCCTCGACGAACAGGCCGTCCTGCACGAAGCTATCTCCGACGAATTCGATCCCGAGGCCCTGCTCGATACCGACGACTCGCTCTACTATCACCGCCCCGGCATCAGCGAGGAAGTCGTCAAGAAGCTGCGGCGCGGCACCTGGATCGTGCAGGCGCAGCTCGATCTGCACGGCATGCGCCGCGAGGAAGCGCGCGAGTCCCTGCAGACGTTCATCCGCGAAGCCGGCAAGCGCGGGCTGCGCTGCGTGCGCGTGATTCACGGCAAGGGACTCGGCTCCGTCGGCAAGGAACCCGTGCTCAAGGGCAAAGTGCGCGCGTGGCTCGTGCAGAAGGAAGAGGTGATCGCGTTCTGCCAGGCCCGGCCGCATGACGGCGGCGCGGGCGCAGTGCTCGTGCTGTTGCAGCCGCTGCATGGGCATGGACACGGCCAGCACGGTCATCTCTGATCCGACCTAGCCCGAGCACACACCGACAACAAAAAACCCGTTCCTGCTTGCGCAGCGAACGGGTTTTTCTTTTTTACAGCGACGCGCGGAAATTACGCGATGCGCTCTTCCGTCTTCGGGTCGAACAGCACGGCCTTCGACACGTCGAACAGCAGTTCCATGCTGTTGAGCGGCTGCGGATTCGCGCCCGGGTGCACGCGGCTGACCACGCGCTTGCCGTTGACCTGCGCGAACACCAGCGTGTCCGGACCGGTCGGCTCGATCACATCGACCTTTACCGTGTGACGTTGCAGTTCGTGGCCATGGCCGTCGTGCGAGCTGCGCGCGTCGGTGATGCGTTCCGGGCGCAGGCCCAGCACCACTTCCTGGCCAATGTGGCTGCGCAGCTTGTTCGCGTCGAACGGCAGGTTCAGCACGTTGCGCGCAACGCCCGTGTCGAGTTCGATGCCCACACCCGAGCCCTGCTCCACCAGCTTGCCGTTGATGAAGTTCATCGGCGGCGCGCCGATGAAGCCCGCCACGAACAGGTTCGACGGCGAATCGTAAATGTCCTGCGGCGCGCCGAACTGCTGCACGATGCCATCCTTCATCACCGCGATGCGGTCGCCGAGCGTCATCGCTTCGATCTGGTCGTGCGTCACGTAGACGATCGTCTTGCCCACGCGCTGATGCAGCAGCTTGATTTCCGAGCGCATTTCGATACGCAGCTTCGCGTCGAGGTTCGAAAGCGGCTCGTCGAACAGGAACATGATCGGGTCGCGTGCGAGCGCGCGGCCCATGGCGACGCGCTGGCGCTGGCCGCCCGAGAGCTGACCCGGCTTGCGATCGAGCAGATGCTGGATCTGCAGCATGCTCGATACGCGGTCGACGATCTGCGTCTGCTCGGGCTTCGGCACCTTGCGGATGTTCAGGCCGAACGAGATGTTCTCGCGCACCGTCATCGACGGATACAGCGCGTAGGACTGAAACACCATCGCGATGTCGCGGTCTTTCGGCGAGAGGTTGTTCACCACCTTGCCGTCCATCATGATCTCGCCCTTGGTCACGGTTTCGAGACCCGCGATCATGTTGAGCAGCGTCGACTTCCCGCAGCCCGAGCCGCCGACCAGAATCAGGAACTGGCCGTCTTCGATGTCGATGTTCACGCCCTTGAGGACGGGCACCCCGTTCGGGTAGGTCTTGTAGACGTCGCGAATGGAAAGGCTTGCCATGCTATGAATCC
This sequence comes from Paraburkholderia eburnea, assembly GCF_002917095.1. Lineage (GTDB taxonomy): Bacteria > Pseudomonadota > Gammaproteobacteria > Burkholderiales > Burkholderiaceae > Paraburkholderia > Paraburkholderia eburnea. The sequence goes on along the minus strand of NZ_PQGA01000015.1, from coordinate 91,892 downwards.
TTTTAATCGATACGCAGCGCTCTGCGTGGGGCCAGCGTCCGTGCCCTGCACGAACACTGGCCGACAGGTGTTAGCCCTTCACCGCGCCCGCCGTGAGACCGCGCACGAAGTAGCGGCCGGCGATCACGTAGACGAGCAGCGTGGGCAGCGCGGCGATGATCGCGCCGGCCATGTCGACGTTGTATTCCTTCACGCCCGTGGACGTGTTCACGAGATTGTTCAGCGCCACCGTGATCGGCATCGAATCGACGCCCGAGAACACGATACCGAACAGGAAGTCATTCCAGATCTGCGTGAATTGCCAGATCAGGCACACCATGAAAATCGGCAGCGAGATCGGCATCATGATGCGCGTGAAGATCATGAAGAAACCGGCGCCGTCGATGCGCGCGGCCTTCACGAGTTCAGCCGGCACGCTCACGTAGAAGTTGCGGAAGAACATCGTCGTGAACGCGATACCGTAGACGACGTGCACCAGCACCAGACCGCCAATCGTGTTCGAGAGGCCGAAGAAGCCTTCGAGGCGCGCCATCGGCAACAGGATGGCCTGGAACGGGATGAAGCAGCCCACCAGCAGCATCGTGAAGAGCGCATCCGCGCCACGGAAGCGCCAGTGCGTGAGCACGTAGCCGTTGAACGCGCCGATGATCGACGAGATCAGCACGGCCGGAATCACCATCTTCACCGAGTTCATGAAGAACGGCTGCATGCCGTCGCAACGCACGCCGGTACAGGCCTCGCTCCATGCCTTCACCCACGGCGCGAAGCTCGGGTGTCCGGGCAGCGTGAGCATGTTGCCCGTGTGCAGTTCGTCGAGCGTCTTGAACGACGTCGAGAGCATCACGTAGAGCGGGAACAGGAAGTACAACGCGAACAGAATCAATACCGCGTAGATGAAAACGCGGCTCAGCTTCATCTTAGGCTGCATTGCGCGTGCTCCTCGATTCCAGGTACATGAGCGGCACGAGCACGGCCACCACCGTCGCGAGCATCATCATCGACGAAGCTGCGCCGACGCCGAGTTGCCCGCGGTTGAACGAAAACGTGTACATGAAGATGGCCGGCAGCGACGACGACGTGCCAGGTCCCCCTGCGGTCAGCGCGACAACCAGGTCGAACGTCTTGATCGTGATGTGACACAGGATCAGCAGCACCGAGAAGAACACCGGACGCATGCTCGGAATCACGATCTTGCGGTAGATCGTGGGCAGCGTCGCGCCATCCACCTGGGCGGCCTTGAAGATCTCGCTGTCGACACCGCGCAAACCGGCGAGGAACAGCGCCATGCAAAAGCCGGTGGACTGCCACGCCGCCGCGACGACGATACAGAAGATCGCCTTGTCCGGGTCGTTGAGCCAGCCGAGCTGGAAGCTCGTCCAGCCCCAGTCGTGCAGCACCTGCTGGAGACCGAGATCCGGGTTGAAGATCCACTGCCAGGCCGTCCCCGTCACGATGTACGAGAGCGCCATCGGGTAGAGGAACACCGCGCGCAGCGCGCCTTCCTGGCGAATCTGCTGGTCGAGCAGGATCGCGAGAAAGAGGCCGAGAAACACGCAGATAACGATAAACGGAATGCCGAACCAGCCGAGGTTCTGCGCCGACGTCCACCAGACGTCGTTCGAGAACAGCTCGCTGTAACGGTCGAAGCCTGCAAAATCGTAGCGCGGCATCAATCGCGAATTGGACAGCGAGATATAGCCGGTAATGGCGATGAAGCCGTAGACGAACACAAGGCTGATCAGGATGCTGGGCGAAAGCACCAGCTTCGGGATCCAGCGGTCTGCAAGCGCCGCCATGGGCGACGCGCGGCGCGATTCAGCAGGCGTGGCCGCCTTGCCGTTGCCGCTAAGAGAAGCAGTCACTGCGCAACTCCTGTTACGGTGCGAAAGGTCGAATGGACTTCGGGACTTCGCGCACGATGATGGGGTTCGGGTTGAACCGTCATGCCCGGGGTGCGCCGTATGCGCAACGCAAACGGCACACCCCGTCTTACTTCACTTCACAAGACACAAGCCGACTGCTTACTTCGTCTTTGCAGCCTTCGCGAGCGCTTCAACCGCGCTCTTCGAATCTTGCGTCGAGTTCATGAACTTCGTGACGACGTCGGTGATCGCGCCTGCCGTCGCGTCGGCCTGAGCCATGCCGTGAGCGAGCGACGGAACGTAGCCGCCGGCCTTGATGGCCGTCTGCTCATCCGCGTACGACTGCTTGCCGCAATCGTCGAACTTGCTCATATCGACGCCCAGACGCACCGGGATCGAACCCTTGTAGAGGCTGAACTGTTCCTGGAAGGCCGGGCTCATGATGGTCTTCGCGAGCGCCAGCTGACCCGGCGTGGCCGTCTTCTGGCCCTTCTGCTGGAAGAACACGAACGAGTCGACGTTGAAGGTGTAGCCCTTCGAGGTGCCCGGAACCGGCGCGCAGATGTAGTCCGCACCCGGCTTCTTGTTCGCGTTGGCGAACTCGCCCTTGGCCCAGTCGCCCATGAACTGCATGCCGGCCTTGCCGTTGATGACCATGGCCGTGGCGAGGTTCCAGTCGCGGCCCGTGCGGCCGTTATCCATGTACGACTCGATCTTGCGGACCGTGTCGAACACGCCGACCATCTGCGCCGACGTCAGCGTCTTCTGGTCCAGATCGACGATCGCCTTCTTGTAGAAGTCCGCGCCCTGCGACAGGACCACGTCTTCCCACAGCGTCAGGTCCTGCCACGGCTGGCCGCCTGCGGCGACCGGCTGGATGCCCGCGGCCTTGAGCTTGTCAGCCAGCGCGAAGAATTCCGGCCACGTGGTCGGCGGCTTGGCGCCCACCTTGTCGAGCGCGGCCTTGTTGAGCCACAGCCAGTTCACGCGGTGCACCGAGAACGGCGCGCCGACGTAGTGACCGTCCGCGTGAATGATCTTGTCGATCTGCGGCGGCAGGTTGGCCTTCCAGTCGCCCGCGACGGAGTCGATCGGCACAAGCACGCCCTGCTCGGCCCATTCCTGGATCAGCGGACCCTTGATCTGGGCGGCGCTAGGCGCGTTGCCCGAGATCACCTGGGTCTTGAGCGCGGTCATGGCTGCCGCGCCCGCGCCGCCGGCAACGGCGAAGTCCTTCCAGGTGTAGCCCTGCTTCTGCATGTCGTCCTTGAGCACGCCGACGGCTTTCGATTCGCCGCCCGACGTCCACCAGTGCAGCACTTCGATCGACTCGGCAGCTTGCGCCGTGGCAACGCCGCCCATCAGACCTGCTGCGCACAGGGCGCCCATGATCGCTCGGAATTTCATTGCTTATCTCCTCCAGACACCTGAACAAAAAAGACGGTTGGCCCCTGATTTCGCCAGGGTGCGATTTAGTTCAAACAGGCAAAACACTGGACGGACGGGCGCCGGAGTACCACGCGCGTGTGTTGTCTTGGGATGCGCGCGGGCCGCGGGCCGGAGTCCGGCCGCTGGACGCTCAAGAGATGAGTGGTTCGGGATGCAACTGACTGTCTCCTCTTTTGATTTTGTCCGGCCACGCCCGCCAGGCTTATTTGCTGCCTGTATTGCTGCCTGTAGATGCGCGGCCAGTCGAGGCGGGGTTTCCCATGTGCCGCTCGCCTGGCATTCGCCGGGCTCGCCGATGGACGGATTCATTGTCCTTTAACATGGGAGACGTTCCGTACGACTCGCGAAATTCGCCTGAAGACCGCCGCAAACCCTCGCCGGGCCGCGCTTCCCCACGCTTTTTTCATCGAATCAACGTTACCTCTTGATTTGGATTGTAGTTAAACTACAATTCAGTGTCAAAAAAAATTTTATCGGACTACGGCCGCCCGACGGAACCCAGCCCGCGCCCTGTTGGCGCAGCTTCCGCGGCCGGCTTCCGGCCTATCTGGACTGTGACGGAGACTATGCAATTCCCTACCGATTCAGGATTCACGTTCGTGCTGTTCGGCGCCACCGGCGACCTGGCGATGCGCAAGATTCTTCCGGCACTGTTCGAGGCGCATCGCTCCGGTATGCTGGCCGAATCCGGCAGGATCGTGGGCGTCGCGCGCCATGAGAACGACCGCGATCACTATCTCCAGTGGGTCGAGGAGCACGTCAAGCCGCACGTTTCGAAGAACGGTCTGGACGAAGCCGCCTGGGCCAGCTTTCTCGAACGCATCGTCTATGTGAAGCTCGACCTGTCGCGCGCCGAAGACTTCGGCACGCTGCGCGACGGCATCGCCGGACTCCCCGGCATCCGCGTGTTCTATCTGGCCACGGGCCCGTCCCTGTTCGTGCCGATCTGCCGTGCGCTTGCCGCGGTCGGCCTGAACGAGAACGCGCGCATCGTGCTGGAAAAGCCGCTGGGCTACGATCTGAAATCGTCGAACGCGATCAACGACGCCGTGGGCGAAATCTTCGCCGAAGAGCAGATCTATCGCATCGACCATTACCTCGGCAAGGAGCCGGTGCAGAACCTGCTCGCGCTGCGCTTCGGCAATGCGCTGTTCGAGCCGCTGTGGCGCCGCGAATGGGTCGAAAGCATCCAGATCACCATCGCCGAAGAACTGGGCGTGGAAGCGCGCGGCGACTTCTACGACAACACCGGCGCGCTGCGCGACATGGTGCAGAACCATTTGCTGCAGCTGCTCTCGATCGTCGCGATGGAGCCGCCGCATTCGATGGATTCGGATTCGGTGCGCGACGAAAAGCTGCGCGTGCTGCGCGCGCTCAAGCCCATCGATCCCAACGAAATCAGCAAGGTCGCCGTGCGCGGCCAGTATCACGCGGGCGTGATCCGCGGCACGCCGGTGCCCGCCTACGCCACCGAAAAAGGCGTGAAGCCGGACAGCCGCACGGACACCTTCGTCGCGCTGAAGGTAGAGATCGAGAACTGGCGCTGGGCCGGCGTGCCCTTCTTCCTGCGCACCGGCAAGCGTCTGGCCGACCGCGTCGCGGAAATCGTGGTGAATTTCCGGCCCGTGCCGCACTCGGCGCTCGGTCCCACGGCATTGCGCCCAGGCTCGAACCGCCTCGTAATCCGCCTGCAGCCGAACGAAACGATTCGTCTCTATTGCCTCGCCAAGCAGCCCGGCGAAGGCATGAATCTCGCGAGCGTGCATCTGGATCTGGCGTTCGACCAGTTCTTCCGCGAAGGCCAGATGGAGGCGTATCAGCGCCTGCTGCTCGACGTCATCAACGGACGTCTGGCGCTGTTCGTGCGCCGCGACGAGCAGGAAGCGGCCTGGAAATGGGTCGAGCCGATCCTCAACGAATGGAGCGCGTCCGCGCGTCCGCCCAAGCCGTACGCGGCGGGCACGTGGGGACCGGCGGCGTCAAGCGCGATGCTGGCGCAGCACGGCACCTGCTGGCTCGAAGAAGAGAATTGATGTGAACGGGTGAGTGCCCGAGTGTGCAACGCGCGGCAGGTTTTCGTAGGCGTTTGCCGCGCGAAGAAAGGCCATCGCACCCGTCGTAATAGACGTAATAGACGTAATGGACGTAGTGGACAGTTGAAAGACCCCGAAGACCTACAAAAAAGCAGCCTGGAGGAGAAGTGATCGAGCTTCACGTATTCGACGACCCGCGCGTCCAATCCGACGCGCTGGCGCGAGCCGTGGGCGACGCGCTACATGCGTCGCTCACCGCTCTTGCAGCCGCGCCCGGCACCGGTGCGCGCCGTGCGACGCTCGCCGTCTCCGGCGGCACGAGTCCGCGTCCCTTTCTAGAGAACCTGTCGACGCACCGCTTCGACTGGGCGCACACCGACGTCACGCTGGTGGACGACCGCTGGGTGAGCGAAAGCGATGCGGCCAGCAACGCGCGCCTCGTGCGCGAGACGCTGCTCAAGCACGAAGCCGCCAACGCGCGCTTCCTGCCGCTCGTCGATGTCGCGCAGGATCTCGACGCGCACGTCGCTGCGCTCAACGCCGATGCCCAGCGCCGTGTGCCGAACGTGGCCGTGCTGGGCATGGGCGAGGACGGCCACACCGCCTCGATTTTCGCCGACGCACCCGAGTGGGCTGACGCCATCACCACCGCGCGCCCGTTCGTGGCCGTGCATCCGCAGGCCGCGCCCCACGCGCGCGTGTCGTGGTCGATGCAGGCATTGCGCCAGGTCGACCGCCTGTTCCTGCTGATCGCGGGACAACGCAAGCTCGACGTGCTGCAACAGGCGGCGGCAACAGAACAAAACAACGCCATCTCGAAACTGGCGAACGACAAGGGAGTGAGACTCGATGTCTACTGGTGCGCCTAACAAATCCGCTTCTGGCGCGGGCCAGCACGCCGACGGACCGAGACTGCTCGCCGATATCGGCGGCACCAACGCGCGCTTCGCGCTGGAAACCGCGCCGGGCGACATCGGCCAGGTGCGCGTCTACCCGTGCGCGCAGTATCCGGGCGTCGCCGAAGTGATCCAGCAGTATCTGAAGGACACGAAGATCGGCCGCGTGAACCATGCGGCCATCGCCATCGCCAACCCGGTCGACGGCGACCAGGTGCGCATGACCAACCACGACTGGAGCTTTTCGATCGAGGCCACGCGCCGCGCGCTCGGCTTCGACACGCTGCTGGTCGTGAACGACTTCACCGCGCTGGCCATGGCGCTGCCGGGTCTGACCGACACGCAGCGCGTCCAGGTGGGCGGCGGCCAGCGGCGCCAGAACAGCGTGATCGGCCTGCTCGGGCCGGGCACGGGTCTGGGCGTCTCGGGCCTGATTCCCGCCGACGACCGCTGGATCGCGCTCGGCAGCGAAGGCGGTCACGCGAGCTTTTCGCCGCAGGACGAGCGCGAGGACATCGTGCTGCAATACGCGCGCACGAAATGGCCGCACGTGTCGTTCGAGCGCGTCTGCGCGGGTCCTGGCATCGAGCTGATCTATCGGGCGCTCGCCGCGCGCGACAAGAAGAAGGTGGCGGATAGCGTCGATCCGGCGGAAATCACCAAACGCGCGCACGAGGGCGAAGCCCTCGCGCTCGAAGCGGTCGAATGCTTCTGCGGCATTCTCGGCAGCTTCGCGGGCAACATCGCGGTGACGCTCGGCTCGCTCGGCGGCATCTACGTGGGCGGCGGCGTGGTGCCGCGCCTGGGTGAACTCTTCACGCGCTCGTCGTTCCGCCAGCGTTTCGAGGCGAAGGGCCGTTTCGAAGCCTATCTCGCCAACGTGCCCACCTACGTCATCACGGCGGAATACCCCGCGTTTCTGGGGGTTTCGGCGATTCTCGCGGAACAGCTTTCGAACCGCGCGGGCGGCGGCTCGTCGGCGGTGTTCGAGCGCATCCGCCAGATGCGCGACGCGCTCACGCCCGCCGAGCGACGCGTGGCCGATCTCGCGCTGAACCATCCGCGCTCGATCATCAACGATCCGATCGTCGATATCGCGCGCAAGGCCGACGTGAGCCAGCCCACCGTGATCCGCTTCTGCCGCTCGCTCGGCTGCCAGGGTCTGTCGGACTTCAAGCTCAAGCTCGCGACCGGCCTGACCGGCACGATTCCGGTCAGCCACAGCCAGGTGCATCTGGGCGACACGGCGACCGACTTCGGCGCGAAGGTGCTCGACAACACGGTGTCCGCGATCCTGCAGTTGCGCGAGCATCTGAACTTCGAGCAGGTCGAGCAGGCGATTTCGCTGCTTAGCGGCGCGCGGCGCATCGAGTTCTACGGACTCGGCAACTCGCACATCGTCGCGCAGGACGCGCACTACAAGTTCTTCCGCTTCGGCATTCCGACCATTGCGTACGGCGATCTGTACATGCAGGCCGCTTCCGCCGCGCTGCTAGGCAAGGGCGACGTGATCGTGGCCGTGTCGAAGTCGGGCCGCGCGCCGGAACTGCTGCGCGTGCTCGACGTGGCGATGCAGGCAGGCGCCAAGGTGGTGGCGATCACCTCCAGCAACACGCCGCTCGCCAAGCGCGCGACCGTGGCGCTGGAAACCGATCACATCGAAATGCGCGAATCGCAGCTGTCGATGATCTCGCGCATCCTGCATCTCTTGATGATCGACATCCTCGCGGTGGGCGTCGCGATCCGTCGCGCTTCCCCGAATAACGACGTGAGCGATGTAGGCCAGGCGGTGGCGCAGGCGCGCGAACACGCGGACGACGATGCGTCCGCCGTGCTCGACTGGCTCAGCCACGGAGCGTCGTCCTCGCCGCGCGAGCGCGAATAACGCGTCGCCAGGCGCTCTCGCCCATGCGCCCATGCAAAACGGGACGTCGATCGACGTCCCGTTTTGCTTTTAAACCGCGCGGCTCATCAAGCCTGCGTCGATGAAGCCACCGCCGCACCCGGCGCGGGATGGCCATGCCACTTCACGACGATGCGCCGGCCCACCCACGTGAGCACGCCGCAGGTGCCGATCGTGCAGCCCATGCCGAACGGCGACACGCCCGGAAACCAGCCGACCACGGCGCTGGCGAACGCGCCCAGCCCCAGTTGCGCCGCGCCGAACACGGCAGCCGCCGCGCCCGCATTCTTCGGATAGCGATACATCAGATCGGTGGCGCAATTCGCGCCGAGCAGGCCCACGACGCTCACGACGAAGAACAGGCCAAACACGATCGACCATAAGCCGCCCCACCCCGTCAGGCACATCAGCGCGACGAAAAACGACGCGACGATGCTCACCGTCGAGGCCATCGACACCATCCTGAGCGTGCCCAGTTGCCCGATGAGACGCGTGTTGAGGAAATTGCCGAGCATGATGCCGAACACGTTCATGCCGAAAAACAGGCCGTAATGCTGCGGCGAAACGTGGAAGTACTCGATATAGACGAAGGGCGTGGCCGAGATATAGGTGAACATCGACGCGAACGCCATGCCGCCGCACAGCATATGGCCCCAGACCAGCGGATCGCGCAGCAATCGTCCGTAAGCCGCGAACGAGCGCAGCACGGCGGCGCTTTCGCGCTTTTCGCGCGGCCAGGTTTCGGGCACGCGCAGCCACGCCGCCGCACCGCAGGCGAGGCCGAACAGCGTGAGCGCGACGAACACGACGCGCCAGCCGCCCAGCAACAGCAACTGCCCGCCGATCAACGGCGCGAGCAGCGGCCCGATCGACGTGACGATGGCGACCATCGACAGCACCTTGGCCGCGTCGGACGGCTCGTGCGCGTCGCGCGCGATGGCCCGCGCAAGCACCGAAGCCGCGCCCGCGCCGAGCGCCTGCAGAAAGCGCACGAACGTCAGTTCGCCGACCGAATACGAGAGCCAGCACGCGATGCTCGCGAGCGTGAAGAGCGCGATGCCGCCAAGCAGCACGGGGCGGCGGCCGTAGGCATCGGAGACCGGGCCGTAGAGCAGCATGCCGATCGAAAAGCCGGCCATGAAGCTCGTGAGCGTCGTCGCGGCGGCAGCCGCGCTCACGCCGAACGACTGGGCGATGGCGGGCAGGCTCGGTAGATACATGTCGGTGGCGAGCGGGCCGCAGGCGGCAAGCGCGCCCAGCAACAGGATTAGCCGGCCATCGGGCCGGCGGCGTGGGGAATGGGACATGGAGTCGGCTGGGAGCGGACCGCGCACGTGGGGCGCGATCTCGATGTCATGGGCCGGATCGGTCTGCGCGGGTCGTAAAGCCTGGCGCAGCGAGGCGGCAACGTAGGCGGATTGTACCCCGACACCTTTAGTTGGCTTACGCGGGCGGGACCGCCCAGGCGCGCCATGCGCTAAGCTGCGCGCTTTGCCTGGCTGAACCGCCGCGAACCCCTATGAGCGCCTATCTGCTGATCTGGAGCCCCAAAAAGTGGCCCTGGCCTGAACTGCCCGACTTCGCGCGCCGCGTGCAGGCGGGCGACACCGTCACCGATACGTGGGGCTGCGGCTTCGCGCGCGGCATCCTGCCCGGCGACCGGGTGTTCCTGCATCGCGTCGCCGCCGAGCCGCGCGGCCTGTTCGGCTCCGGCTACGTCACGCGCGGGCCGTATGAAGTGCCCGATGCCGCCTACAAGCGCGGCTATCGGCTGTGTATCGACTTCGTCTATGACTGGCTCGTCGATGCGAGCGGCGAAGTCGTGATCGGGCGCGACGCGCTGCGCGTGCATCCGTGGTCGGTGCAGACCTGGGACGCGCAAAGCTCCGGCACCGTCATCAAGCCGATCGCGCTCGGCGCGCTGGAAAAGCGCTGGGCCGAGCTGACCGGCAAGCGGCCCATGCCCGCGTTGGCCGTCGCGGCCATGCACGCGGCGGAAAATGCCCGCCTGGCGCTTGCCGAAGCGGACAAACCGCCAGTCAAGCCGCCGATCAAGTCACCGATCAAGCCGCGCAAAGGCAAAGGCACGCCCTCGCGCACCGCCAGCTGACCCGCTGGGCGCGCGCCGCGCCGTCCAGTCTGGCCCCCGGCCCGTTCGGCGCGAGTCCGGTACAATTTCAGACACGATGGCCCGCGCCGGGCCGCCATTTCGCGGGTCCGGGGCGCACCATGCGGCATATCAAGGCGGCACGCCTGGCAGCACCCGACATCCGACACCACTCTCGCAGGTCCAGCACTCATGTCTTCCACGTCCAGCACCCAGACCACGAATCAGGCCCTCTTCGATCGCGCACAGCGCACCATCCCGGGCGGCGTGAATTCGCCCGTGCGTGCGTTCCGCTCGGTGGGCGGCACGCCGCGCTTCATCGAGCGCGCGCAAGGCCCGTATATGTGGGACGCGGAAGGCAAGCGCTACATCGACTACATCGGTTCGTGGGGCCCGATGATCGTCGGCCACGTGCATCCGGAAGTGCTCGAAGCCGTGCAGAAGGTGCTGGCTAACGGCTTCTCGTTCGGCGCGCCGACCGAGGCCGAAATCGAGATCGCCGAGGAAATCTGCAAGATCGTCCCGTCGATGGAACAGGTGCGCATGGTGTCGAGCGGCACCGAAGCGACCATGAGCGCGCTGCGTCTCGCGCGCGGCTACACGAAGCGCGACCGCATCGTGAAGTTCGAAGGCTGCTACCACGGTCACGCCGACAGCCTGCTCGTGAAGGCCGGCTCCGGCCTGCTCACGTTCGGCAACCCGACTTCGGCGGGCGTGCCGGTCGATACCGCGAAGCACACCACGGTGCTCGAATACAACAACGTCGCGGCGCTCGAAGAGGCGTTCAAGGCCTTCGGCGACGAGATCGCCGCCGTCATCATCGAGCCGGTCGCGGGCAACATGAACCTCGTGAAGGCCACGCCCGAGTTCATCCACACGCTGCGCGCCCTGACCTCGAAGCACGGCAGCGTGCTGATTTTCGACGAAGTGATGTGCGGCTTTCGCGTGGGTCTGCGCGGCGCGCAGGCGCTCTACAACGTCGAAGCCGACCTCGTGTGTCTGGGCAAGGTGATCGGCGGCGGGATGCCGGCAGCGGCATTCGGCGGGCGCCGCGAAATCATGGATCACCTCGCGCCCAACGGCACCGTCTATCAGGCAGGCACGCTCTCGGGCAACCCGATCGCCGTCGCCGCCGGCCTCAAGACGCTGCAACTGATCCAGGCGCCGGGCTTCTACGAAGACCTGAGCGCGAAGACCGCGCGTCTCGCGCAAGGCCTCTCGCAGGCCGCGCGCGAAGCGGGCGTGCCGTTCGTCGCCGATTCCGTGGGCGCCATGTTCGGCCTCTACTTCGCGGAAAAAGTGCCGGGCAGCTTCGCCGAAGTCACGAAGAGCGACGTCGCGCGCTTTAACCGCTTCTTCCATCAGATGCTGGACGCGGGCGTGTACTTCGCGCCGTCGGCGTACGAAGCGGGCTTCGTGTCGAGCACGCACGACGACGCGATCCTCGACGAAACGATCGCCGCCGCCCGCCGCGCGTTCGCCGAGCAGTAAGCCACAGCATTAAGGCGCCGACGTAGCACAACAGCAGCAGCAAGGCACCCAGCCGAAGGCGAGGCGCACGCCTCGCCGGTTCCACCGACCGCCGCCGCGGAGAAAGATCGACGATGTTCTCGCAATCCGATTTCGTCCACATGGAGCGCGCGCTCGCCCTCGCGTTGCGCGGCCTTTACACCACCGATCCCAACCCGCGCGTCGGCTGCGTGCTGGTCAAGGACGGCGTGGTGATCGGCGAAGGCTTCACGCAGCCCGCCGGCTCCGACCACGCCGAAATCCAGGCGATGAAAGACGCCCGCGCGCGCGGCCACGATCTGCGCGGCGCGACCGCCTACGTGACGCTGGAGCCGTGCAGCCACTTCGGCCGCACGCCGCCGTGCGCGAATGCGCTCATCGAGGCGAAGGTCGCGCGCGTGATCGCCGCGATGGAAGATCCGAACCCGCTGGTGTCGGGGCGCGGCCTGTCGATCCTGCGCGACGCGGGCATCGACGTGCGCTGCGGCCTGCTCGCCAACGAGGCGCGCGAGCTGAACATCGGCTTCGTTTCGCGCATGACGCGCAAGCGCCCGTGGGTGCGCATGAAGGTGGCCGCCACGCTCGACGGCCGCACCGGCCTGCCCTCCGGCGAAAGCCAGTGGATCACGGGCGAAGCCGCCCGCGCCGACGGCCATGCCTGGCGCGCGCGCGCCTCGGCGATTCTCACGGGCATCGGCACGGTGAAGGAAGACGACCCGCGCATGACCGTGCGCGCGATCGACACGCCGCGCCAGCCCAAACGCATTCTGATCGACAGCCGCCTCGACGCCTCGCCGCTCGCGCAGATCTTCGTGGGCGCGCCCACGCTCGTGTTCTGCTCGACGCTCGACGCCAGTAACGAGGAACGCGCCGATGCGCTGCGCGCGCGCGGCGCGGAAATCGTCGCGCTCGGCAACGAGCACGGCAAGGTCGATTTGCCCGCGATGCTCGGCGAACTCGCCGCGCGCGGCGTGAACGAACTCCATGTCGAAGCGGGCTACAAGCTCAACGGCTCGCTGCTGCGCGAGGGCTGCGTGGACGAGCTGCTGGTGTATCTCGCGCCTTCGCTGCTCGGCACGCAGTCGCTCGGCATGGCCGATCTGGCCGCGCCGGCGACGCTCGACGCGCGCACGCGCCTCGCGTTCCACACGGTCGAGCGCGTCGGCGACGACCTGCGCGTTCTTGCCCGCCTCGTGCCGGATACCGCCGCCGATGGCGCGCGGGGCACGCTGGAGGACGCACAATGAATCTCACGAGCGTACTGAACAAAGTACTGAACGAACCACTCAAGGACAGCCAGATGTTTACCGGAATCGTCGCGGCCGTGGGCCGCATCGCCTCGATCAAGCCCCTGGGCGCCGACGCCGACGCGGGCGTGCGCCTCACCGTCGACGCGGGCGGTCTCGACCTCGACGACGTGCAACTGGGCGACAGCATCGCCATCCAGGGCGCGTGCATGACCGCCATCGCCAGGACCGCGACGACGTTCGACGTCGATGTATCGCGCGAAAGCCTGAACCGCACCGTGGGCCTGGCCGATACGGGCGAAGTGAACCTCGAAAAAGCGCTGCGCGCACACGACCGCCTGGGCGGCCATATCGTCTCGGGCCACGTCGACGGTCTCGGCACGGTCACGCGTTTCGCGCCGGTCGGCGAGTCGCACGAACTGCGCATTCTCGCGCCCGTGGAAATCGGCCGCTATCTGGCCTATAAGGGCTCGGTCACGGTCAACGGCGTGAGCCTGACGGTCAATGCCGTGGACGATCGCGCCGATGGCTGCGAGTTCTCGATCAACCTGATTCCCCATACCGTCGAGGTGACGACGCTCAAGCATCTCGCGGCGGGCAGCAAGGTCAATCTGGAGATCGATCTGATCGCGCGCTATGTGGAGCGGATGCTCTCGGCTGGCGTGACGGGACGCCCTGGACAAGATTGATCCAAGCGCGCACGCCGTTCCCTGCGGCGCGCGCAGCAGGCAAGCACGAGGTAGCGGGCGCTGCTAAGATCTGGACTATTCCTCTCGCGGTGTGCTCCGGCATACCGCACTCTCTTACTCACCCGAACGTCACAAGGAGGCAAAGATGGCAACGATCGAGATGGCCGCTGTCATGCCGCCGGTTTGGGTGATGTCTCGTAGCGTTTCTCATGACGCTATCGGCGCAGGCACTCTCCGTCGAGCGTGCCGACCGCGGCCGTAGGGTGTCGCCGCGCAGCTCGTTGATTCCCGCTGCGCCACTTTCCAGCGATGTTTTTGTGGTCATGCGTCCGGCTTGTCATGCCGGAATGCTCCGCCGTCGCTTTCGTTTTTTTCGTTCCTATCCTTCAGGGAAGTCTCCGGGTCTCGTGACCGGAGCATGCTGTCCATGACAGATCAAGACCAACAATCCGCTTCTGGCCGCGTTTCCGGCGGCCACACCTTCCGCAAGGTGCTCGGCTTTACGTTCCGGCACTGGTCGAGCCAGCCGTGGCGCGTGAGCGCCGTCGCGCTCAGCGCCCTGCTCGGCGCGCTCGCCGACGTGTTCACGCCGCATTACGCCGGCCAGCTCGTCGATGCGCTCGCCCATGACGCCGGCGGCAATGCCGCCGCCTGGCATGCGGCCGTCATGGCGTTTCTGGCGCTCACCGCGCTCGGGCTCGCCGGCACGCTGATGCGCCAGGCCGCGTTCCAGAACATCATCGTGCTCACGCTGCGCATGATGAGCGAGGTCGCCACGCACGCGTTCCATCGCGTGCAGCGCTTCTCGACCGACTGGCACGCGAACAGCTTCGCGGGCTCCACCGTGCGCAAGATCACGCGCGGCATGTGGGCGCTCGATCTGCTCAACGATACGCTGCTCGTCGCGCTGTTCCCCTCGCTCGTGATGCTGGTGGGATCGACCGCGCTGCTTGCCGTGCAGTGGCATCTGATGGGCCTCGTGGTGGGGATCGGCTCGGCGCTGTATCTGGCCATCACCGTGTCGCTCTCGCTGTTCTACGTGGCGCCCTCCGCGCGCCTCGCGAACCAGTGGGACACGAAGATGGGCGGCGCGCTCGCGGACGCGGTCTCCTGCAATCCCGTCGTGAAAGCCTTCGGCGCCGAAGCGCGCGAAGAGGCGCGGCTCGCCCGCGTGATCGACAAGTGGAACAGCCGCACGCGGCGCACGTGGCGGCGCGGCACCTTCAACGGCGGCGTGCAAGGCGCGCTGCTGGTGGCGATGCAGGCGGCCATTCTTGGCTCGGCGCTGCTGCTGTGGGCGCGCGGGCTCGCGAGCGTGGGCGACATCACGTTCGCGCTCACGCTGTTCTTCCTGCTCAAGGGCTATCTGCGCGACGTGGGCATGCACGTGCGCAATTTGCAGCGCTCGGTCAACGACATGGAAGAGCTGGTGATGCTCGACGCCCAGCCGCTCGGCATCGAGGACATGCCGGGCGCGCCGCCCATCGTGATCGATCGCGGCGATATCCGCTTCGAGAACATGACGTTCCGCTATGGCCCGCTGGAACGGCCGCTCTACGCGAACCTGAATCTGCGCATCGCGCCGGGCGAGCGCGTGGGGCTGGTCGGCCATTCGGGTTCGGGCAAGACGACGCTCATCAAGCTGATCCAGCGTCTCTACGACGCTTCGGAGGGCCGCATCACGATCGACGGGCAGGATATCGCGCGGGTCCAGCAGGCCTCGTTGCGCTCGCAGATCGCCATCGTCCAGCAGGAGCCGGTGCTGTTCCACCGCTCGCTCGCCGAGAACATCGCCTATGCGCGTCCGGGCGCCACGCACGCCGAGATCGTGCACGCCGCGAAGCTGGCGAGCGCGCACGACTTCATCATGGCGCTGCCGCGCGGCTACGACACGCTGGTGGGCGAGCGCGGCGTGAAGCTCTCGGGCGGCGAGCGTCAGCGCGTGGCGATCGCGCGGGCGTTCCTCGCCAATGCGCCGATCCTGATCTTCGACGAAGCGACTTCGAGCCTGGACAGCGAAAGCGAAGTGCTGATCCAGCAGGCCATGGAGCGGCTGATGGAAGGCCGCACGACGGTCGTGGTGGCGCACCGGCTGTCGACGGTGCGCGCGCTCGACCGGCTGCTGGTGCTGGAGCGCGGGCGCGTGGCCGAGGAAGGCACGCACGACGCGCTCGTGCGCCGCGAGAACGGGCTGTACCGGCGTCTGTTCGAGCGCCAGGCGCTGGAACTCACGAAGGGACTCGCCGATGACGTGGTCCTGCGCTGATCGGGCTGGCGCGGGTTCAGGCGGTTTCGGTTTCGGCGCGCGCATGGGGCCGGATGGCCGTTCGGCCAATGTGCGCGCGGTCCGCGGCCCGTCATGCCGCGCGGACGCAACCCCGCCAACGCGCGCGCGGCGCTCAAAACCGGTCGCGTGGTTCCCGTTCTGGGCGACGCGCCCGCCCGCGTGGCGTAAAATGTGCGCTTTCCAGCCAGAATCCCATCATGACGCTCGCCTCCACCCTTGAGATCATCGCCGAACTGAAAGCCGGCAAGATGGTGATCCTTGTCGACGAAGAAGACCGGGAAAACGAGGGCGACCTCGTCATCGCGGCTGAATTCGTCACGCCCGAAGCCATCAACTTCATGGCGAAGCACGGGCGCGGGCTGATCTGCCTCACGCTCACCCAGGAGCGCTGCAAGCTGCTCAACCTGCCGCTGATGACGTCGCGCAACGGCACGCAGTACGGCACCGCGTTCACGGTGAGCATCGAGGCGGCCGAAGGCGTCACGACGGGCATTTCCGCCGCCGACCGCGCGCGCACGATCCAGACGGCGGTGGCGCACGACGCCCGCGCCGAGCACATCGTGCAGCCGGGCCACGTGTTCCCGATCATGGCGCAGCCAGGCGGCGTGCTCGTGCGCGCGGGCCACACGGAAGCGGGCTGCGACTTCACGGCGCTCGCGGGCCTGACGCCCGCGTCGGTGATCTGCGAGATCATCAAGGACGACGGCACGATGGCGCGTCTGCCCGATCTCATGGAGTTCGCGAAGGAACACGGCATCAAGATCGGCACCATCGCCGACCTGATCCACTATCGCAGCCGCACGGAGTCGATCGTCGAGCGCGTGGGCGAGCGCACCATGCACACGGCCCACGGCGCATTCCGCGCGATCATGTATGTCGATCGCCCGACCGGCACGCCGCACATCGCGCTGGTGCGCGGCACGCCCGCGCCGGACACGGAAACGCCCGTGCGCGTGCACGAGCCGATCTCGCTGCTGGATCTGCTGGAAACGGGCTCGTCCACGCACTCGTGGACGCTCGACGCCGCCATGCGCGAGATCGCCGCGCGCGATCTCGGCGTGATCGTCATGCTCAACTGCGGCGAGAGCAAGGAACATCTGGTCGACGTCTTCAAGGCGTTCGACCAGAAAGAGCGCGCAGAGGCGCTCGCACGCCGGCCCGTGGATTTCAAGACCTACGGTGTCGGCGCGCAGATCCTGCGCGAACTCGGCGTGGGCCGCATGCAGGTGCTTTCCAAGCCGCGACGGCTCGGCAGCATGTCGGGCTACGGCCTCGAAGTCACCGGCTTCGTACCGATGCCGGGCAGCGAAGCCGAAGCGCCCTGCCCGCCGGAGGCGGCCGAGCGCGCGGCGCAGTAAAGCTGGCCGAAGTAAAGCCCGATACACTACGCCGCGTCGAACGCCCACTTTCACGCGTCACCACGCTCAACCGAACCTACGGATACCACATGGAAATCGGACAATACCAACCGAACCTCGACGGCGACGGACTGCGCATCGGCATCGTCCAGTCGCGCTTTAACGAACCCGTTTGCAATGGCCTCGCTGACGCCTGCATCGAAGAACTCGAACGCCTCGGCGTGACGGGTGAAGACGTGCTGCTCGTCACCGTGCCGGGCGCACTCGAAATCCCGCTGGCGCTGCAAAAGCTCGCCGAAAGCGGTCAGTTCGACGCCCTGATCGCACTCGGCGCGGTCGTGCGCGGCGAAACCTACCACTTCGAACTGGTCTCGAACGAAAGCGGCGCGGGCATCACGCGCATCGCGCTCGACTTCGGCGTGCCGGTTGCGAACGCGGTTCTCACGACCGAAAACGACGAGCAGGCCGTCGCGCGCATGACCGAAAAGGGTCGTGACGCCGCACGCGTCGCAGTCGAAATGGCGAACCTCACGGTTGCGCTGGAACAACTCGACGGCGGCGACGACGACGAGGACGAGGAAGACGACGAGGAACAGCAATGAAGAGCGCGCGCCGCCGCTCCCGCGAACTGGCCACGCAGGGTCTGTATCAGTGGCTGCTGTCGGGTGTGCCCGCCGGCGAGATTGATGCGCAACTGCGCGGTTCGCAGGGCTACGACAAAGCCGACCATGAGCATCTGGACACGCTGCTGCATGGCGTGATCCGCGAGGCGGACGAACTGTCCGGCGCGATCGCGCCGTGTCTGGATCGTCCGATCGAGCAGCTTTCGCCCGTCGAACGCGCGGTGCTGCTCGTGGCGACCTACGAGTTCAAGCACCACGTGGACATTCCGTATCGTGTTGTCATCAACGAAGCGGTCGAACTGACCAAGACCTTCGGCGGCTCGGATGGCTACAAGTACGTGAACGGCGTGCTCGACAAGCTCGCGGCGCAACTGCGCGCCACCGAGGCCCAGAACGCCCGCCGGTCGTAATCGTTGTCAAAGTCGCAATCGTTGTCAGAGTCGTAATCGCTGTCATAGTCGCAATTGCGCGTCATGGCGAAGCTGGTGCGGCGCCGGGCCGTCAGGTCCGTGCCCGCCCGGCGCCGCATCATGGCCGCCAGCACTGGATTTTCCCGCATGAACACCGTTGCCGAACCGCTCCTGCGGCTTGCCGCGCGCGTCGACGCGATCCAGCCGTTCTACGTCATGGAACTGGCGAAGGAAGCCGCGAAGCTCGAACGCGCCGGACGCGACATCATCCACATGGGTATCGGCGAGCCGGATTTCACGGCGCCCGAGCCTGTCGTCGAAGCCGCAGCCGCCGCGTTGCGCAAGGGCGTCACGCAGTACACCAATTCGCTTGGCATCCACGCGCTGCGCGAGGCGATCGCCGCGCACTATCAGCACGCTTACGGGCTGACGATCGATCCGGCGCGCGTCGTGGTGACGGCTGGGGCGTCGGCGGCGCTCTTGCTCGCCTGCACGGCGCTCGTCGATCGCGACGACGAAGTGCTCATGCCCGATCCGTCCTATCCGTGCAACCGGCACTTCGTGGCCGCCGCGGAAGGCAAGCCGGTGCTCGTGCCCAGCGGCCCCGAAGCCCGTTTCCAGCTCACCGCCGATGACGTCGAGCGTCTGTGGACGCCGCGCACGCGCGGCGTGCTGCTGGCCTCGCCGTCGAACCCCACCGGCACGTCGATCGAAGCCGAGGAACTCAAGCGCATCGTGCAGAAAGTGCGAGCGCGCGGCGGCTTCACGATCGTCGACGAGATCTACCAGGGCCTGTCCTACGGCGAGCCGCCCGTCTCCGCTCTCGCCTTCGGCGACGACGTGGTGACGGTCAACAGTTTCTCGAAGTACTTCAACATGACGGGCTGGCGTCTGGGCTGGCTCGTGGTGCCGCCTTCGCTGGTCGGCGCATTCGAAAAGCTCACGCAGAATCTCTTCATCTGCGCGTCGGCGCTCGCGCAGCACGCGGCGCTCGCCTGTTTCGAACCCGACACGCTAAAGATTTACGAGGCGCGGCGCCTTGAGTTCCAGCGCCGCCGCGACTTCATCGCGCCCGCGCTCGAATCGCTCGGCTTCACGGTGCCCGTGATGCCGGACGGTGCGTTCTACGCCTATGCGGACTGCACGCAGGTCAACCACCCCGCCGCCGGCGACAGCGACGCGCTCACCCGCGCGATGCTCCATGACGCAGGCACGGTGATGGTGCCGGGGATGGACTTTGGCGTGGCCGCGCCGCGCCAGTATGTGCGGCTGTCCTATGCCACCGCGTACGAGCGGCTGGAAGAAGCGGTTGCGCGGTTGCGCACCTTGTTCGAGCGCTAATCGGCGTAAAAGCAGCAGAAATGGAAAAAGGCACCCGAGGGTGCCTTTTTCGTTACGTCCGGTCTTTCCAGTAGCTGGGTTTTAAGCGCCAAGCTCGGGCTGGCCATGCTTCTGGGCCGCCGCGCCACCGGTGCTGGCGTCGTCGTCCTGCGAGGACGAAGGCGACGACGAAGCCGAGGTCTTCTCCATCAGCGGATGGGCGCCGTCGAGCGTCATGTGCACGCGCTTGTCGCCGTTCGCACCCGTGCTCACGCTCGCCACCTTTTGCGTGCCAGCGGCGCTGGCCGTCGTGGTGGTGGGCGCCTGAGGCGCGTTGATCGGCACATTGCGGCCGCGTGCAGCGTCGCGCAGACGCCCGCGCTCGGCCATCACCTTCGCCCCGTAGCCGCCGTCGTCCTGCGAAGTCGAGCCGTTGTACAGGCGCAGACCGCCCGGCAGCGAGCCGCCGCGTGCGATGCAGTCCTTCAGGACCAGCGCGCCGACCTTGATGTTGGCAAGCGGATCGAGCGCCGCGCTCTGGCCGCCGAAGTACTGGAACTTGTCCGAGTGAACCTTCGACATGACCTGCATGAGGCCTTGCGCGCCCACACCGCTTTCGGCGTAAGGGTTGAAGCCCGACTCGATGGCCATCACGGCGAGCAGCAGCAGCGGATCGAGACCCACTTCGCGGCCCGTGTCGAAGGCGGCCTTCACGAGTTCGCCCACCGGCTCCTGCGCCACGCGGTAGCGGCGCGAGATATAGGTGGCGACGAGCGCCTGTTCGCGCGCCGAGACCAGCACGCGGTCATCGCGGGCGTCCGGGGTGATGCGCTGCGCCGGGATCATGCGCGCCAGCGTGCTGACGCTGGGCAGCGAACGCGGATCGAGACCGTTGAGCGCGACCGCGTCGAGCGTGGCCATGCCGCCGTTCGAGACGCTGCTGGCCACGTGGGTCACCGTGCCGTTGGAGCCGGCCGGCGTGACGCCCGCGCCGGGCAAGCCGGTGTCGGGTACGAGCGCCGTGGGCAGGATCGCGCCATCGGCGGAGTTGTCGTCGCTGCCAGCCGCGCCCGAGGGCATGAGCGACGGCAGCGGATTGCCTTGCAGCAGGCGAGCGGGACCGGCCTGCACGGCGGCGGAAACGAAGGGCATCATGCCCGCGGCGAGGGTGCCGCGCCAGGTGGGCAGAAGCCACACAGCGAGCGCGAGCACGACGGCGCAACCGCCGACGATGCTAAACAGGTGATGGCTCAGACGCGTGCCGCGGCGCAGCAGCGCACGCAAGCCAAGAGCGAGACGCTCATCGGCGCGCCACCACGATAACCAGGTATTCATCTAACAGATCTCCCCATGGTGCATGATCCGACGACCGAAGTCGGCGCAAGGCCGAAGGCCAATCGCTGGATCAAGACGCCGCGCGCCCTGGCTGGTGCGGCAGCGGCGTCGGGAAAACGGCAAAGTACGCCGTGGGTGGAACCCCTCAGGAACAACTGACACGCCGTGAGCGGCGCGTGGGGGTTCTCACGCGAACAGCCGGCGCAAAGGCGCCGGCGAGGACAGCCAATCTAGACCGTGAAAAGCCGTGCAGGGAATCGGCTAACGGCGACGCGTTGCGTCTGAAGGACCGGGACGGTGGCTAAAAATTGCAAGCCCTGCAACCAATGTGGGCGAATTCTAGCAGGGATTTATAGAGCGTCAACACTATAGAATGTCAAATCTATAACTAATTGTAATAATGAACGGCGTTCAATCCGGGCAGAACCGCGCGCCACGCGCGTCTGCGGCCAATTGGCGGATCTGCCTGCCAGCGTGCGCCAGGTAACGCAGGTAAAATCGACAATCGTTTCGCTCCTGCTCTCGCCGCTCGTCGCGGCTCCGCCCCTATCCTGATGAAATACAAAGACTTGCGCGACTTCGTCGGTCGCCTGGAGACGCTTGGCGAGCTGCGCCGCGTGCCGCAGGCCGTCTCTCCCGTGCTGGAAATGACCGAGCTGTGCGACCGCGTCCTGCGCGCCGGCGGCCCGGCGCTGTTGTTCGAGAGCCGTGCGACCCATGCGTTCCCCGTACTCGGCAACCTGTTCGGCACGCCGCGGCGCGTGGCGCTCGGCATGGGCATCGATGCGCCTGAAAGCGCGGGCGACGGCGCCGCGCTCGAGTCGCTGCGCGACGTGGGCCGCCTGCTCTCCGCGCTCAAGGAACCGGAGCCGCCGCGCGGCCTGAAGGATGCGGGCAAGCTCTTGACGCTCGCCAAGGCCGTGTGGGACATGGCGCCGAAGACCGTGAGCGCGCCCCCCTGCCAGGAGATCGTCTGGGAAGGCCATGACGTCGATCTCGCGAAGCTGCCGATCCAGACCTGCTGGCCCGGCGACGCCGGCCCGCTCATTACCTGGGGTCTCACCGTCACGCGCGGGCCGAACAAGACGCGCCAGAACCTGGGCATCTACCGTCAGCAACTGATCGGGCGCAACAAGCTCATCATGCGCTGGCTCGCGCATCGCGGCGGCGCGCTCGATTTTCGCGAATTCGCGCTGCGCAATCCTGGCAAACCTTATCCCGTGGCCGTGGTGCTCGGCGCCGATCCGGCGACGATCCTCGGCGCGGTCACACCGGTGCCCGATACGCTGTCCGAGTACCAGTTCGCGGGCCTCCTGCGCGGCGGGCGCACCGAACTCGCGAAGTGTCTGACGCCGGGCGTCGATACGTTGCAGGTGCCCGCGCGCGCCGAGATCGTGCTCGAAGGTTTCATCTATCCGGCAGACAGCGCACAGGAAGGCGCACCGTCGCCCGCCGGTGCGCCGCCGCGTCCGACGAAGGGCGCGAGTGCTTCCTACGAGCACGCGCTCGAAGGCCCCTACGGCGACCACACTGGCTACTACAACGAGCAGGAGTGGTTCCCTGTCTTCACGGTCGAACGCATCACCATGCGCCGCGACGCGATCTATCACTCCACGTATACAGGCAAGCCGCCCGATGAGCCGGCCGTACTCGGCGTCGCGCTCAACGAAGTGTTCGTGCCGCTGTTACAGAAGCAGTTCCCCGAGATCACCGACTTCTATCTGCCGCCCGAAGGCTGCAGCTATCGCATGGCGATCGTGCAGATCAAGAAGAGCTATCCGGGGCACGCCAAACGCGTGATGTTCGGCGTGTGGAGCTTCCTGCGACAGTTCATGTATACAAAGTTCATCGTCGTGGTCGACGATGATGTCGATATCCGCGACTGGAAGGAAGTGATCTGGGCGATCACGACGCGCATCGATCCCGCGCGCGATACGGTGCTCGTCGAAAACACCCCGATCGACTATCTCGATTTTGCGTCGCCGGTGGCCGGGCTCGGCTCGAAAATGGGCCTCGACGCGACCAACAAATGGCCCGGCGAGACCGACCGCGAGTGGGGCCAGGCCATCGAGATGAGTCAGGACGTAAAAATGCGCATAGACCGTCTCTACGACGAACTCGGACTCGGCCGCGCCTGAGTGCGCCGCGCGGTGGCTCATGCCGGGCCGCCGCGCGCGCCCTGTCGTTCATCCGCGACGCCTTTGCGACGCCGCGCCCGGTGCGGCTCGCCCTGAGCCGCACCGCTCATGCATAGAGGAGACACGACGATGAGCCAGTTGGCATCCGAACGCCTGACGCAATTAAACGATCCCGCCCTCTTCAAGACGCGCGCCTGGATCGACGGCGAATGGGCCGGCGGCGCGGCGACCTTCGCCGTGCTCGATCCGGCCGACAACTCGGAAATCGCCCGCGTGCCGGACTTCGGCCCGGCCGAGGCGAGCCGCGCGATCAACGCCGCGCACGCGGCCCTGCCCGCCTGGCGCGCCAGGACCGGCAAAGAGCGCGCGGCCGTGCTGCGCCGCTGGTTCGACCTCGTGATCGAGCACGCCGACGACCTCGCCGCGATCATGACCGCAGAGCAAGGCAAACCGCTCGCCGAAGCACGCGGCGAAGTGCTGTACGGCGCGTCCTTCCTCGAATGGTTCGCCGAAGAAGCCAAGCGCGTGAACGGCGACGTGCTCGCCAGCCCCGCCGCCGGGCGCAAGCTGATCGTCCTCAAGCAGCCGATCGGCGTGTGCGCGTCCATCACGCCATGGAATTTCCCGATCGCGATGATCACCCGCAAGGTCGCGCCCGCGCTCGCCGCGGGCTGCACGATCGTCGTCAAGCCCGCCGAACAGACGCCGCTGTGCGCACTCGCACTCGCCGAACTCGCGCAGCGCGCGGGGGTGCCCAAGGGCGTGTTCAACGTGATCACCGCCGATTCCGCGAATTCGATCGAGATCGGCAAGACGCTGTGCGAAAGCGACGTCGTGCGCCATCTTTCGTTTACCGGATCGACGCCCGTGGGGCGCATCCTCATGCAACAGTGCGCGCCGACAGTCAAGAAAATCGCGCTGGAACTGGGCGGTCACGCGCCCTTCATCGTGTTCGACGACGCCGATATCGATGCCGCCGTGGAAGGCGCGGTGATCTCGAAATATCGCAATGCCGGGCAGACCTGCGTGTGCACGAACCGCTTCTACGTACATGACAATATCTATGACGCATTCGTCGAAAAACTGGCCGCTGCTTCGCGCAAGATCAAGGTCGGCAACGGCTTCGAGACGGGCGTGAATCAGGGCCCGCTGATCGACGACGATGCCGTGGCGAAAGTCGCAAAACATGTCGAGGACGCGACCTCGAAGGGCGCCAAGCTGGTGGCGGGCGGTCAGGTCGCCGAAGGCCGCTTCGTCGAGCCAACCGTGCTCGCCGACGTCACGCGCGACATGCTGATCGCGCGCGAGGAAACCTTCGGGCCGGTCGCCGCCGTGTTCCGCTTCAGCGACGAAGCCGAAGTGATCGAGCTCGCCAACGACACCGAATTCGGCCTCGCCTCCTATTTCTATAGCCGCGATATCGGCCGCATCTGGCGCGTGGCCGAAGCGCTCGAATATGGCATGGTCGGCATCAACACCGGGCTTATCTCGAACGAGGTCGCGCCGTTCGGCGGCGTGAAACAGTCGGGCCTGGGCCGCGAAGGCTCGAAGTACGGCATCGACGAATACGTCGAGCTGAAGTATCTCTGCATGGGCGTCTGACTCTCCATGCTGCAGCGGCAGGCCGGGCGTGACAGTCCGGCCTGCGTAGTCGCGTGACAGATCCCTGTGCGCGACGCATGACAACAACAAATATCGCTTTATGCCTCACGTTTCCCTGCTTTCCGACGGCTTTTTTCTGTCGCTTTCGTTGTGCCTCGACATCGGCCTCGTCAACGTCGCGATCCTTTCGCTCACGCTCTCGCACGGTTTCCGGCCGGGCTTCTGGCTTGGCCTCGGCTCGTGTTTCGGCGATCTGATCTACGCGGCGCTCGCGCTTGCCGGCATGGCGGCGCTGCTGCAATTCGAGGCGGTGCGCTGGATCGTGTGGATCGGCGGCGCGGCCGTGCTGCTGATGCTCACCTGGAAAATGGCGCGCGAAGCGCTCAATCCCGCCAAGGCGCCGCCGGTCGAGGGCGAAGAAGACCGCGCCTCGCCCTTGCCGACCCCTTGGCGCAGTTTCGTGCGCGGCGTGCTGCTCGCGCTGTCGTCGCCCAGCGCGATCCTCTGGTTCGCCGCAGTGGGCGGAGCGCTCATCGCCAAGGCCGGCGCGACGAGCGCGGGTTCGGCGGCGCTATTTCTGTCGGGATTTTTTCTCGGCGGATTCGGCTGGACGCTCTTTCTTTGCGGACTGGCGAGCCACGGACGCAAGCGCGCCGGCACGGGTTTGCTGCGCGCGTGCCATGTGCTTTCGGCGCTGCTCTTCGCGTGGTTTTCGTACAGCGTGATCGTGCATGGTTATCGCGATCTGATCGTTCAGGGCATGGGCGCGTCCTGACTCAGGCGTCAAGTCCGTCCCCAAAACACCAAAGGCGCAACGCGGCGTGAGCCGGCGTTGCGCCTTTGCGCATCAAGCTGAAACTGACGCGACGGGCGGATGGCCCCCGCCATCCGCCCGTCTCGCCTTCACCCTCAAAACTTAGCGGCGATACCAGCCGCCGTGATAGCCGTGGTAGTAGCCATAACCATGACGGTAGTACGGGTGGCCGTAGTAGCCATAACCACCGTACCCCCCGACGACGACTGCAGGCGGCGGCGCGTAGACCACCGGCGGCGGCGCGTACACGACGGGCGGCGGCGGCGCATAGACCGGCGCGGCGTAGACGGGGTAAGCCGGTGCGACCGGAATGCCAATGCCGATACCCACCGAAACGTGCGCCTGCGCTGCGCTAACGAACCCCACACCCAGCGCTGCGGCAACGATAAACGAAACGGTCTTTTTCACTTCTCTTCTCCTGGCGGCCGACGAAGGCGTCGCTCCACATGACGGGCACTGCCCACGTCCTTACTCTATCCAAAACGGACGCCGCCAAAGGTTGCCATTTGTTGCAAATTGCAATTGCTTTACACGCATTCAATGCGCCGCATCAAGGTCGCACGAAACGTCTCGGCTTCTAAACCGCGCAAAAGACGCTGCCTCGCGCTGTCAGACGGCCTGCCAAGGCCGCACGCCGTGCGCCCGGTCAGAATTACCGGTTTCGTCGCTAAAGGCGTCTGATACGAAGGTAATGTTTGATTACAAATTGGTCGCGCCGTGCGTCCCCCGATGCCACGAACCGCAGCGAGCGATGCCCAGAAACGACAAGGCCCGGTCGGGCGACCGGGCCTTGTCAAATCGAGCCGGGATGTCGGGCGCTAGCCGACTTTCACGTAGGCAAACTCGCGCGAGACGCTCGGCGGCACGTAAGCGCCGCTGATCTGCACACGTGGCGTCAGACGCTTCTTCTGATCCCACCAACGGCGACGCTGATGGGGGGTGAGAAATCGCAGATGCTTACGGTAAGCAAAGATGCTCATGGTGACCTCCCGAATCGGTGTACCGACAGGAAACAGCCCAATTGCAAGACAGCAACAGGAAAACCGCAGTCATGGAAACCATTGTGCGCAGATCGCGCGAGCGCCGAACGCGGTGTTGCGAGATAGCCGCATGCGCGAGACATAACGTCTGGGACCTGTTCGTCGCACGTTCATCGTGCTGAGCGATCGCGGCGGGCCTTACCCGAGTTTGCCTGTGCCGCTGCAGGTCAGAGTGCCTGTCCCGGGTTCTCCTCGCGCGCGCCAGACAGATTCCCGATGGTCGGGATACCGGCTGCGTCCTGCGATCGAAACCCCTAATGTGCGCGCCCACGTTCGCGCAGCAGAAACCGTGCCACGGTTCCTTCATGAATTCTTTGCCGGGTGGGCGCCCGTGCGCCCTCGCATCCTTTTTAACCGGATCATGCGCATCGCTTCGGTACGTCAGCGAACATTGCGCGACACCGAACCCTCCCGAATCACCCAACCCACTGTAACGGTTTACCGCGAAGGCTGTCAGAATCATGTGCGCCGCGCCGTGGGCAGCCGTCATCCCGCGCCCATCCTGCGAGGCGTAAGCCGTGGTAATGTGGCAACGGCGCGCAGGTGCCGGCGCAAGGCGGCACGGGCGCACGCTCAGGGATTCATCGACGAGAACGCACAATGATCAAGGTCAGCATCCTTTATCCGTATCGGGAAAACGGCCGGTTCGACAGCGAGTACTACGCTACGCGGCACATGCCGCTCGCCGCGCAACTGTTCGGGGACGCCTGCAAGGGCTGGTCGGTCGATATCGGCATCAACGCGGGGCCGCCGGGCACGCCGCCGCCCTACGTGGCGACCGGGCACTTTCTGTTCGATACGCTCGACGCCTTCTACGAGGTGTTTGGCGCGCACGACAAGGCGCTCATCGACGATATCCCCAATTACACCGACGGCGGCAACGGCACGATCCTGATCAGCGAGATCAAAGTCTCCGTCTGAATTGCTTGATCCGCTGGATGCGCGTGATCCGCGCGCCGCGAGCCACCGCACGCGTGCAGGCGCCGCGCCGCCGCGTACCGTCATTCACCACACGAAGGAAAAGACACCGATGTTCGGCGATATCGCCCGTTTTCTGCTCAATACGATCTTCACGTTGTTCGGCGCCGCCCTGCTGCTGCGCGCCTGGCTGCAATTCGTCCGCGTGCCGCCCTACAACCCGGTGACGCACGGCATCCAGCAGGCCACGAACTGGCTCGTGCTGCCGCTGCGCCGCGTGATTCCGGGCGTGCGCGGCATCGACTGGGCGAGCGTGGTCGCCGCGCTGCTCGCGTCCATCGTCTTTGTGCTGCTGATGGTGTGGCTCGCGGGCGTCGATCCGCTCGGCCTGCTGCCAACGCTGCTGATCGTGGCCTTGCTCACGCTCGTGAAGTGGGCGCTCAACCTGCTGATCTGGCTCACGATCCTGATGGCGCTGCTGTCGTGGCTGAACCCGCGTTCGCCCGCCATGCCGGTGCTGTTCCAGCTCACCGCGCCGTTCCTCAATCCGCTACGCCGGATCCTGCCGAACTTCGGCGGTCTCGATCTTTCGCCGATTCTGCTGTTCGTGATCGTGCAGGTGCTGCTGATGGTCGTCACGCGTGCGGCGGTTTCGCTCACGCTGTTCGGTATCTGAGGCGAAGTTTGATGTAACGCCCGTTTGAAACGCGGCGCCGGGCAGCTCTTATTTGCGCAACCCGGCGAAATCCGCGTAAAATGGCGCGCTCTGCGGGCGTCGTATAATGGCCATTACCTCAGCTTCCCAAGCTGATGACGTGGGTTCGATTCCCATCGCCCGCTCCAGAGTTTCTCGCCGGTTCCGGTCACAGGATGACGGAACGGCATCAGGCGCCGGGCCAGCTGCTCTGTCGGCACATCGGCTCTTGCTTCGACACATTTGCGGTTATTCGATCGATGCCTTCGCGCGCCCGGTTTTCAGCGCGGTTCGCTGCGCGCTAATCGGTCGTTGCGCTAGCATCTTGCCTGCGCGCGGTTTGCTCCGCGTGATCCGCACTACCCGATCCTCCGCAAACCACCCGCGTTTTTCCCCTGCCCGCTTAACGCAGGCGTCATCGATGGAACGATTCTTCATGTGCCGCCGCAGTGCGATTGCGCTAATCGTAAGAGCGCGCTCGACACTGCTTGCCGATACCGACGACCAGCCAGCCGCCGGAATCCAGCGTCAGCAGTCACGCGTCGCCGATCTCACACGCCTGCTGTTCGACGTGCGCGCCGGCCGCGTCAGCGCGTTCGAACTCAAGTATCCCGCGCCGATGCACGTGACCATCTCGTCGGACTGACTGGCGCGCGCCAGGCGCCACGGGCCGCGCTGCTATAATGCACGGTTCGCGGTCGTGTTCCGCCTGCTGCGCTTGTTAAGCTGTTTGAATCTGTTTGCGAGCGGGCACCGATCTGCCCGAACATCCGCGGCTCCTTGTCCGCCCGCAGCCAATCATGGCTGCTCACGGTTTTGCCATTGTGTTTTGCCTTTGTGCCAGGCGCCGCCTGCGACCTCGCGCCGCACGGCTCGCACCGCGAAACCCGCTGCCTGCATTTGCTACCCTCGCCTGCCATCCTCGAAGATGAATCACGATCCGAACGACGCAGCCCGCCCTGGCTGCACGCCGCCCGACCATACGGACGACGCTCCCGACGCCCTTGCATCGGCCGCCGCTGAAAACGACACCGACGAAGGTACCGACGAAAACCCGCGCCATCGCCGCATCCGTAGCTTCGTGACGCGCGCCGGGCGCGTGTCGACGGGCCAGCGCCGCGCGCTCGACGACCTGGGCCCGCGCTTTGTCGTGCCCTACGCGCCCGAGGCCGCTGACTGGAATACCGTGTTCGGCCGCACAGCGCCGCGCATCCTGGAAATCGGCTTCGGCATGGGCGCGAGCACGGCGGAGATCGCCGCGCTGCGTCCGAACGACGATTTTCTCGGCGTGGAAGTGCACGAACCGGGCGTGGGCGCGCTGCTCAAGCTGATCGGCGAGCAGGAACTCACGAACATCCGCATCATCCAGCACGACGCGGTGGAAGTGCTCGAACAGATGATCGCGCCCGACAGTCTCGACGGCGTGCACATTTTCTTCCCCGATCCGTGGCACAAGGCGCGCCATCACAAGCGCCGCCTGATCCAGCCGAAGTTCGTCCAGTTGCTGATCTCGCGCATGAAACCCGGCGCGTATCTGCACTGCGCGACCGACTGGCAGAACTACGCGGAGCAGATGCTCGAAGTGCTGGGCGCCGAAGCCGCGCTCGAAAACACCGCCGCCGATTACGCGCCGCGCCCCGACTATCGTCCGGTGACGAAGTTCGAGCGCCGTGGCCTGCGCCTCGGTCATGGCGTGTGGGATCTGGTGTTCAAGCGCCGCGCGGTCTGAAGCCCGCGCAATCGACGCGAGCAAAACAAAACGGGCGCCCTTGCAGCGCCCGTTTTGCATTTCCGGGTGGAGCCGCAGCCGGCTTCAATCGCCCCAGTCCAGCCCGCCGCTATAGCCGACCAGCAGGATCACCAGCCCGAACACGATGCGATACCACGCGAACGCCGTGAAATCGTGCGAGGCGACATAGCGCAAGAGCCAGCGCACGCAGGCAAAGGCGCTCACGAACGCCGCGATGAAACCGACGCCGAACAGGCCGAGCCAATCCGTGGACAGCGTCTGCCAGGTCTTGTGCAACTCGTAGAGCGTCGCGCCGAAAATCACCGGAATCGCGAGAAAGAACGAGAATTCCGTGGCGACGCGCCGCTCGATGCCGAACAGCATCGCCCCGATGATCGTCGAGCCCGAGCGCGACATGCCGGGAATCAGCGCGCAACACTGCGCACAGCCAACCTTGAAGGCGTCGAGCAGCGTGATGTCGTCGAGTGAATTCACGCGCGCGGACCGTGCCGTCGCGACGGCCAGATTGCCCGCGGCGCCTGCGGCCACGCCGCGCGCGGCGCGCATGCGCCCTTCCACCCAGAGAATGATCAGCCCGCCAAAGACGAGCGCGCACGCCACCGGCACAGGCGAGAACAGCGCCGACTTGATCGCTTTCTCGAACATCAGCCCGAGCACGACGGCGGGAATCGTCGCCACGATCACGTTGAGCGCGAAGCGCCGCGCATCCGGCCGCGTGGGCAGCCCCGCCACTACTCCGCCGATCTTGCGGCGAAACTCCCAGCACACCGCGAGGATCGCGCCGAACTGGATCACCACGTCGAAGGTCTTTTCATAGTCGCCGTCGAAGCCGAGCACACTGCCGGCCACGATCAGATGTCCCGTGCTGGAGACCGGCAGAAATTCCGTTAGCCCTTCGACGATGCCCAGAATCAGAGCTTTGCACGTCACGATCCAGTCCATCCCTGCACCTCGCGATAGTGGCGCTGCGCGTGCCGTGCCTGACCATGTCGTTATTTCTCGACGATCTGCACGCGTATGCCGTTTGTAAGGATTGTGATTGTACCGGGTTCGTAATTCACCCCGGCAAACTGAAGCTGATCGGGCTTGAACGTGTAGACGGGATAGTTGGTGAGCAACTGCGTCGCCGCCAGCGCCGCGACCGCGTTGACCTGCTGCGCGTAGGCGGCGGCATTGCCCGTCATATCGACGCTATCGACCGATGGCGAGCGCAGAACGACCGAGCGACTCGCCGCATCGTAGGCCAGCTCGCTCGACAGGGTGAACGCGCCGCTCACGGGCTGCTGCATGAGCGGGCTTTCGAGATGGGCATCGACGTGCACGGCCACGCGGTTGCGATCGGGCAGCAAGGTGACGACGGGATGGGTCAGCGCGACCTCGAACAACTGCTGCACCGAGCGGTGATACGGGAACTTGCGCTGCACCGCGTCCTGCAACTGCTGCTGCGAGAACGTGTAGTGATCGGGGATGAACGGAAAGGTGCCCGTCGCACACGCACCGAGCGACATGGCCGCGCCGGCGGCAGCGCAGGCCGACAGCAGGAAAGCCCGCCGCGTAGCGCGAGGCGCATCCGGGCGGGGCGAGATTTGAAGGGCGCGCGGCGCGCGTCGGATCATGCGAAATCTCCTTGAAGAACAACGAGGTTCGGCGGGTGGCTCAGTGGGTAGCACAATGAGCGCCCCGAGGACCGGCCGGCGGCTGGGTCGCGGCTTCGAGGTCGTCGAGCCAGAACAGCGCCTCTTCGCGCGACGCGCCGCACATCTCGGCCTGCGGCTGCAGACCCGAACAGCAGGCGGGCCGCAACGGCGAACCAAATATCTTGCACTGCAAGTCGTCGCCTAGCTGCGCGCAGCGCACGCCGGCGGGCTTGCCATCGGGCATGCCGGGAATCGGCGAGCTGATGGAGGGCGCGATGCAACACGCGCCGCAACCGGGCCGGCAGGCGTGCGCGGACGCGCTGGAAATTGAAGCGGCACTCACATCGGCTTCCTGAAACAAAACGGTTACGGATTTAAAACGGGCGGCACGGGCGAACGCGGCACGTCCCGCATTGTGCCACCTCGCGCCCGTCGCCCCGGACTGCGACCTTTTTACACAAACGGTGCGGCGCACGGCCCTCTTACACTGGGTTTATCCGGCGCTGTCGGAACCGCCTGCCCGCGCGAACGATGCGATGCGCGCGCGACGCCACCCGCGCCCCATCCCAGAGAGCCCCGCATGAGCGACGCCGACCTCCTTTTCCGCCCCGACCTGCTCGCCAAGTACGGCGCGAACGGTCCACGGTATACGTCCTATCCGACCGCCCTGCAGTTCCGCGACGATTTCGATCTCGACCACTACCGGCGCGCCGCGGCCGATCCCGGCGCCGCCGATACCGACCTCTCGCTCTACTTCCACATCCCGTTCTGCGACACGGTTTGCTTCTATTGCGGCTGCAACAAGATCGCGACAAAAAACCGCGGACGCGCGAAGCCTTACGTCCAGCAGCTCGTGCGCGAAATGGCACTGCAGGCGGCGCTGTTCGACACGAAGCGCCCCGTCTCGCAATTGCACTGGGGCGGCGGCACGCCCACTTTTCTCTCGCTCGACGAAATGAGCACGCTGATGGCGGCCACGCGCGAACACTTCGCGCTGCGGCCCGAAAGCGAAGCCGAATACTCGATCGAGATCGACCCTCGCGAGGCCTCGGCGGACACGATCGCTCATCTGCGCCGCCTCGGCTTCAACCGCCTGAGCCTGGGGGTGCAGGATTTCGATCCGGTCGTGCAACACGCGGTCAACCGCGTGCAGCCGCTCGAATTGACCATTGACGTGATGAACGCGGCCCGCGCGAACGGCTTCGAGTCGATCAGCGTCGATCTGATTTATGGGCTGCCGCATCAGAACGTGAAAAGCTTTCGCCGCACGCTCGAGACGATGTTGCTGCTTGCGCCGGAGCGCATTTCGGTGTTCGGCTACGCGCATATGCCGCAGCTCTTCAAGATGCAGCGGCAGATCGACGCCACCGCGCTGCCCCCGCCCGCTACCCGGCTTGCGCTGCTGCAACTCGTGATCGAGCAACTGACCGATGCGGGCTATGTGTACATCGGTATGGATCATTTCGCGCTGCCCACCGACGAACTCGCGCGCGCCCAGCAGCAGCGCACGCTGCATCGCAATTTCCAGGGCTACAGCACACGCGCCGATTGCGATCTGATCGGCTTTGGCGCTTCGTCGATCGGCAAGGTCGGCGATGTGTACGCCCAGAACGCGAAGGATCTGCCGGGCTATGGCGCGGCCATCGACGCCGGGCGGCTCGCGATCTCGCGCGGCGTGCGCCTTACCGCCGACGACCGTCTGCGCCGCGACATCATCACCGAACTGATGTGCAATCTCGAATTGCGTTTCGACGAGTTCGAGGCGGCTTATGGCGTGCGCTTTGCGGCGGCATTCGCGCCGGAACTGGAAACCCTGCGCGCCTTCGAGGCCGACGGGCTGGTCGCGCGCAGCACCAACCGGCTCGAAGTGCTGCCCGCCGGGCGCATGTTCGTGCGCAATATCGCCATGGTCTTCGACCGCTACCTTGGTGCGCAGCACGCGGAGCGCTTTTCGCGCACGATCTGAGCACGGCTTGCCGAGGCTGCGGTTTTACGTCATAATTTAAGGCTACTTCGAGCGCCCACTAGCAAGGCGGGCTGCAAGAACTGCCTCGGTGGTGAAATTGGTAGACGCGCCGGACTCAAAATCCGGTTCCGAAAGGAGTGCCGGTTCGATTCCGGCCCGAGGCACCAAAGAATATTCTGGCAAGTTCCAGAGAAGTACAGAAACCCGCGACAGCGCAAGGCTTCGCGGGTTTTTTATTGCACACTACCCCAAGCTTTCACCAACACCAGCCCCCAAGCAGGGGGCTTCTGGGGATTGTCCTGTGCTCGGGAAAAATCGGTGGTGAAAAAGCCCCCTGAAAACGCCCTTGCCTCCCGGGCATGGAGCACCCAACGTGGCTCTCACCGGTCTCGCTGGTCCGTAACGCCAAGCCAGCAGAAACTATTCGACGCTGGCGCCCTGTTCCTTCCAGCTCTATAAGCGGCGTGGCCCGGCAACTCACGCCTCGATGTGCTTCTCCGCACCCCCACCAGCTGTGTGAACCTGGAATGCCGCCTCCCATACGCAAACCGCAAAGCGCATGAGCAACCGATCACAAAGCGCGCCGCGCGGCACAGGTCGGCCGCCAGAGGTTTGTGATGAGACATGACGCGTAATTCCATCAATCCAGCGTTGGTCTCACCCCTCCCACTACTGGATCCATAACTGGAATCACGCTGTTTGCCACCGCATACAGGATTTCCACCTGGGATTCACCCGTTTCAAGCGATCAGCGCGGTACTGGCTCTGCAATGCAACATGCCCCTGGTTAGATGACTCACGATACGAAACCAGCCGCGCAGGCGCGCTCGTTCGCCGCACATCAATTGCCGCGACATCGGAATAAACTGCCGGTCGCAGCGTGGATCCAGCTTCCCTCTCTCAAAGACGGTGCCATGGCCCAGCGGAACGACACAAACTTCTTCGATCGGCTCATCGCGCCGATGCTCAAACATCTGCGGCAGATCGCCGGGATGACACGCGGCGAACAGTCGGTCGATGACCTGAAAAGCCACGCCTGGATCATCGCTGAAGAAATCAAGAGCGAGCGTGGCGCCGATATCGAGCCTGACGACGAGGAGGTCCAGGCGACAATCGTCGCGCGCCTGCATAGGCTGTTCGGCCACTTCGTGAATCGGGCAATGCGGTTCGCGATCCGGCTCGATCAGGAGGAACGCGACAACGACGGCGACTTCCGGGAGAATGCCGTGTCCGCCCGGCTGATGGCTTCGCGGAGCTACGAGCCCGAGGTTTCGCTGCAGCGGGCGGAAGAGGCCGCCGAAGCTGCCCGCATGATTCAAGCGCAATTCTCCGAGGCCGTCGCGTACTACCACGTGTTCGACCAGTTCGACGGCGACAGCAACGCGCTTGCCCGATATTTCGCAATCCAGTCGGCCACCCTCGATGCCCGCCTCGCCCGAGCGGAGGCCACGGCGCGCCGCCAGCCGTCTGTTTTTGACGGCGTGGAGAGCATTTCGCCGGATTTCAGGCCTCTTCGTGGCAGGCGTCGCCGACGATGTGTGCCCGCGCGCTTTCGTCGCGTCTGCGGTTCGCTGCGACCGGCACAGACGCACCTGTTCTTGCGCTACGGTGCAGTGTTCAAGTAGGGTGGAGCAAACTCAGCAAGAGGGAGATCACGACGCGTCCATCGAACTTGGCTCTGTCGATCAATTTCGCCGAGTGGCTGCAATCGCGGCGGGAGCAATATGCCAGTGGGAAAGGAAGTGAGGATGTGGCGATAGGCCACCAGCGAGAACTCGGTATCTCGCGCCGCGCGGTCCAACTCTATGCCGAGAGCCCTCCACGACCTCACTCCCTGCAAATGAAAAACCCCGCTCGAGGCGGGGCTCAGAATTTGTAATCAATGTCAGCTTGCTTCATGATGCCGTTCGCTGTGTGGCGGGATTTAATGTGGGCATCAACCGGAAACGACTTTCCGGTACGTGGGTTGCACCAGATGTCGTGATCCCCTTTGCCGTGCCGCTTGAAGCGACACCCGTGAGCTTCGAGGACTTTCTTCACTTCCGGAGTAAAGTCGGACATTCACGCGGCCATACGATGCGCGGTTCCCGTGATCTTCGCATTGAGTTCAAACGGCACCTCGTCTCCGTCGGGGTAGCCATTTTCGTCAAGCAATTCGGGGATAAGAATCTCAAGTTTTTTCATCAGGGCATCCATGCTCTCAGCTTCGGTGATGAGACCAGGGACGTCTTCGCTTTCAGCGACCCAGACACTTGCTTCCGCATCCCAGAAGGCCGTCACATGCACTTGCTTCATGTCGCGCTCTCCTTTGGGGGTAATAGTGGACTTTTGTGCAATTCTACACACAAGTTTAGCTACCTGTACGTAGGCCGATAGGACCGTTGCACTGTGTCACAACTGCTCCGTGCGACTCCGCACACAGCCAATTTGACGCTGAAGGGATCGAAAGCAAGGTCTGCTCATACAGGGACAGATAAAATCGCACCCGCGCTCCGATCTGTCCCACCTCACCAGGTACATACGCCCAGCGAATATCCTCTCTCGCGGGGCTTTGTCGTTTCAGCGCACGGCACAACACCCTCACCGCAAATTCGTCTGCGCCAGTTCCACCACTTCATCGCCGCGCCCGCTCAGCACCGCGCGCAGCATATACAGGCTGAAGCCCTTCGCCTGCGCCCATTGCAGTTTCGGCGGCATCGCCAGTTCGTGCCTGGCCGTCACCACGTCCACGAGCGCCGGCCCGGGATGCGCGAACGCCTCGCGCAACGCGTCGTCTAGCGCCTCCGAAGTCTCCACCCGCACGCTGAACAGCCCCGCGCCTCGGGCGATATCCGCGAAATTGGTCGCCGCCAGGTCCGTGCCCGTTTCCACGTAGCCGCCCGCTTTCATCTCCATCGCCACGAAGCCGAGCGAGCCATTATTCAGGACAACGATCTTGATCGGCAGATCGAGCTGGCGCGCGGTGAGAATGTCGCCGAGCAGCATCGACAGGCCGCCGTCGCCCGACAGCGAAATCACCTGGCGTCCCACATGCGCGGCCTGCGCGCCGAGCGCCTGCGGCATCGCGTTCGCCATCGAGCCGTGATTGAACGAGCCATGCAGCCGTCGGCGGCCGTTCATCGTGAGATAGCGCGCGGCCCACAGCGTGGGCGTGCCGACATCGACGGCGAAGATCGCATCGTCGGCCGCAAGCGCGTCGAGGCGTGCCGTCACGTATTGCGGATGCAGCGGTTTGCCCGCGGGCGCCGGGCGCGCGAGGTCGTCGAGGCCTTTGCGCGCATCGGCGTAATGTCCGCGCGCGCGGTTGATGAAGTGACGATCTGTCTTGCGCGTGAGCCTGGGCGTCAGCGCGCGCAGCGTCTCGCGCACGTCGCCGATCAGGCCGAGCGCGAGCGGCGCGCGTTTGCCGAGCGCCGCCGCATCGCGGTCGATCTGCACGATGTTCGCGTGCTCGGGATAAAAATTGCGGTACGGAAAGTCGGTGCCGAGCATCACGAGCGTGTCGCACGACATCATCGCGTGATAGCCCGAGCTAAAGCCGATCAGCCCCGTCATGCCCACGTCGTACGGGTTATCCCATTCGACGTATTGCTTGCCGCGCAGCGCATGCACGGTCGGCGCGCCGAGCGCGTCGGCGAAGGCCACCACTTCGTCGTGCGCGCCCTTGCAGCCGCTGCCGCACAGGAGCGTCACCGCTTCCGAGCGATTGAGCAGGTCCGCCAGCCGGTCAAGGTCCGCCGTTGCGGGCAGCGTCGCGGGCCGCGAGGTCTGCGCCCACATCGGCTCTTCGTCGGGTGCGTCGAGCAGCGCGACGTCGCCGGGCAGCACGATCACGGCCACGCCCTTCTGGTCGATCGCCGTGCGCAGCGCCGTGGCCAGCACGCGCGGGAACTGCGAGGGATTGGTCACCAGCTCGACGTAGTGGGCGCACTCCCGAAAAAGCTCGGTCGGGTGCGTTTCCTGGAAATAGCCGAGGCCGATTTCCGTCGACGGAATGTGCGCGGCGATCGCCAGCACCGGCGAGCGGTTGCGATGGCAGTCGTAGAGGCCGTTGATGAGGTGCAGGTTGCCCGGGCCGCAACTGCCCGCGCAGACGGCGAGGCGCCCGGTCGCGGCGGCTTCGGCGCCGGCCGCGAAGGCGGCGACTTCCTCGTGGCGCGTGTGCATCCAGCGGATCGTGCCGAGCTTGCGCAGGCTCGCCGACAATCCGTTCAGACTGTCGCCCGTCACGCCCCAGATCCGTTCGACGCCCACCGTTTCGAGTGTCTTCGCCAGAAAATCCGCAATCGTCTTCGCCATGCTGCCCTCCGCGTGAGCTGACAGGCGCAGCGCGCGCCGTATGGCGGCGGCGCGACGCTGCGCCAAAGAAAAAGGGGAAGCGAGCGGCCCTCGCGCGACACCATGATTCCGTGTCCGGCCACTGCACCGCGATACATTACGCGATCCTCGCGAAACACGTCGCGAACGGCGTTCAACTGCAATCGATCTGGATGTGAGCCGCAAGGCAACCGTCAGCGGCTCAAACGTTGTGAGCCTGGCCGCCCCGGCGCTTCGCTAAAATGCTGCGGTTTCAAGCTGCGGCGTTCCGTCATGAATCTCGAAAGTATTCTTTTCTCGCAGGGCTTCGGCACGCGCCGCCAATGCCGCGGTCTGATCGCCGGTGCGCGCGTGGCTGTCGCCGGTGAAACCTGCACCGATCCGCTCGCCGTCTTCGATACCGCCGGTCTCGTGTTCAGCGTCGACGGCGCGCCCTGGCCGTTTCACGAGCGCGCCTATCTCGCGCTCAACAAGCCGGCGGGCTATGAGTGCTCGCGCGATCCGCAACATCATCTGAGCGTGTTTCATCTGCTGCCGCCGCAGTTCGCCGAGCGCAACGTGCAGTGCGTGGGCCGTCTCGATCAGGACACGACCGGCCTGCTGCTGCTCTCCGACGATGGCCAGTTCGTGCACGCTTTCACCTCGCCCAGGCGCAAGGTGCCGAAGATCTACGTGGCGACGACACGCCATCCGCTCGACGAAACGCAGTTGCAGGCGCTGCGCGACGGCGTCCTTTTGCACGGGGAACGCGTGCCCAGCGTGGCGCTCGCGGCGAGCGCGCGCGGCGAGCGCGAACTGGAACTGAGCGTGCTCGAAGGCAAGTATCACCAGGTCAAACGCATGGTGGCCGCTGCGGGCAATCGCGTGGAGGCCCTGCATCGCGAACGCATTGGCGGCTATGCGCTGCCCGATGACCTCGCGCCGGGCGCCTGGCGGTGGCTCGATGCTGCAGCACTGGGCGCGTTGAGCACCCCTGGGTAAACCACAGCGCGGGCTGTGGGGCCTTGTCCAGCCGGGCGTCGGTGATTGTCAGCGGGTGAATGCGCCCCTTTTATGCCGCGCCGCAGCATGTCCTTCCTGACGTCCCGCCCTATACTCCCTTAAACAACGATTACAAGTTTCAAGGAGGGGCATCATGGACATCAACGACACATTCGGCATTCCATTCGTGTTGATGGCTTTCATGGGTCTAGGGGTGATTCTGATCGGCGGCCTGCTGGCGTCGATGCATTATCGGCATCAATACCATCCGAACCTGATTGGGGCGCTCATCGGGGCGCTGCTGTGCTTCCTCCTGATCGAGGCGCTGCCGGCCATCACGTGAACGGCACGCTTGCGCCGCGCCGCCCGCCCGCTCGCGTTGGCGATTACGGGCGCGGCGGCAGCGAGCGCGCGGAAGTCCGTAAAAACGCCTCCACGTCCGGATAACGCAGGCGCACGCCCAATTCGCGCTTCAGGCGTCCGTTGTCCAGACGCCGCGATTCCCGCATGAACGACAGCAGCACCGGGTCGAGTTCGCGCTCGGCCAGGGCGCGGCTCACGCGCGGCGCGCGGGCAAGTCCGAAAGCGTCCGCCACGCGGTCGAAATACTCCCCCATTTTCAGTTCGCTATCGTCGCTCGCGTGCACGATGCGCGCCGCTTTGCCGTGAGTCGCCAGACGCAGCAGGATCGCCGCGAGATCGTCGGCGTGGATGTGGCTCGTGTAGACGTCGTCGCCGGCCGCGAGCGCGGGCGTGCGCTTTTCGAGCCGCGCGAGCGGCAGGCGGTTGGCCGCGTAGATGCCGGGAATGCGGGCAATGGTCGCCTTGAGCGCGCCGCGCGCCGTGGCGCGCCGCAGTTGGCGCTCCGCCGCCACACGGCGTTTTGCGCGTCCGTTGGCGGCGCGCGGCGTGCGCGTTTCGTCGATTCGCGCGCCGCCGCAGTCGCCGTAGACCCCCGTAGTGCTCGCATACACGAGCGTCGGACGCACAGCGGCGAGCGGGTGGGCGCGACGGGTCCGCCAGATGCGCTCGGGTACAATAGCGGATGATTTTGGCGCCGAAAAAGGTCGCGATGCCGGGTGCGCTGCGGTGTCGGATCCCTGGCCGGATGCACGCCGGAGCAGGCGGCTCGCAAGGCCGCCCCGCCCCGTTTTCGGAATTCGCGCCGCCGGTTGCCGGCGTGTTTTGAGCGCGGCGATCAGGCGGCGGGTGCGCAGGTCGTCGTCGCCGTCTTTCTGCGGCGGCGCGAGGTGCAGCACCGTGCCGGCGAGGCCCGCCAGCCGCGTCAAGCGCGCGCGCTGGTCGAGGTCGCCCAGCACGGGCACGGCGCCGGCGGCACGCAACAGATCGACGCGCTCCGCACGACGCGTCAGCGCGAACACGCGCGGGCGCGAACGGCGCGTCTGCAACTGGGCGACGCAGCGCAAGCCGACGTCGCCGCAACCGACGATAAGGATGCGCGCGCGGCGCAAGGTTCGTGTGGCAATCATGGTGGACCCATTTTAGCCGCCGGCGCCGACCGGCGACGGCCCGAACCGGCTCAGACCGGTTCCCCCTCGAATGACAGACTTACGCTTTTTCGAATATGGCTTTCAACGTAACGCTTAAGCAAAGTGGCCGGCAATTCCAGGTCGAGCCCGACGAAACCGTTCTCAACGCGGCCCTGCGTCAGGGCGTCGGCATTCCCTACGGCTGCAAGAACGGCGCATGCGGTTCGTGCAAGGGCACGGTCTGCGCCGGTGAAGTCGAGCAGCGCGCCCACGCGGCCTCGGCGCTGTCGAACGACGAAAGAACGCGCGGCATGGCGCTCCTGTGCTGCGCGACGGCGCAAACCGACCTCGAAATCGACATTCGCGAAGTCGCGGGCGTCGGCGACATGCAGGTGCGCAAGCTCCCTACCCGCATTGCCGCCATCGAGCGCCGCGCCGACGACGTCGTCGTCCTCAAGCTGCAGTTGCCCGCCAACGAGCGTCTGCAATACCTCGCCGGGCAGTACCTCGAATTCATCCTCAAGGACGGCACGCGCCGCTGCTACTCGATGGCCAGCGCCCCGCACGAGGAAGGCCCGATCGAGCTGCATATCCGCCACATGCCCGGCGGCCGCTTCACCGATCACGTCTTCACGCAGATGAAGGAGCGCGACATCCTGCGCTTCGAGGCGCCGCTCGGCACCTTCTTCCTGCGTGAGGATTCGGACAAGCCCATCGTGCTGCTCGCCTCGGGCACCGGTTTCGCGCCGCTCAAGGCGATCGTCGAGCACGCGGTTCACAAGAACCTGAACCGTCCGATGACGCTCTACTGGGGCGCGCGCCAGAAGAAGGACCTGTACCTGATGGATCTCGCCGAACAATGGGCGAAGGACATCCCGAACTTCCGCTTCGTGCCGGTGCTCTCCGAACCCGCCGCCGAGGACGCCTGGACCGGCCGCACGGGCTTCGTGCATCGCGCGGTGACCGAGGATCTGCCCGATCTGTCGGGCTACCAGGTCTACGCGTGCGGCGCGCCGGTGATGGTGGAGTCGGCCCAGCGCGACTTCACGCAGCACCACGGCCTGCCCGAAGACGAGTTCTACGCGGACTCGTTCACGAGCGCAGCGGACCTCGCGAACCCGGTTTAAAGGAACGCCTGTGGCGCGATGGCAGACCGGCCGTCATGAAAATTTCTTCGTCGGTCTGCACATTGACGGTTTACATCGCCGATCCGCTTGTCGTATTCTTGCGCCCATGAATCGCATCCTGTCCGCTACCCGACGTCGCCGCTCGCCCCACCTTTAGGGCCTGGCTAGTCGCGGACGCGCGTTGCACGGGGGTTTCGCCCCCCACGCACAGGAAGTTCGAATCACGAAAGCCACGGCCAGTCCGTGGCTTTTTGTTTTTCTGCCGTAACTGTTCACCTCGTTTTCAACTTTTTTTGCCATCCCGGCACGGAGCCGTTGCCATGAATTTTTCCGAGTACCCGATCGAGTCGCTGATGTACATCACCAATCGGCCCGAAATCGTTTTCACGCATGGCAAGGGGTCGTGGCTCTACGACAACGAAGGCAAGCGCTATCTCGACTTCATCCAGGGTTGGGCCGTCAACAGCCTCGGCCACAGCAACGAAGGCATGATCGAGGCACTGGAAAAGCAGGCGCGCCTGCTCATCAATCCGTCGCCGGCCTTCTATAACGAGCCGATGGCGAAGCTCGCCGGTTTGCTCACCGAACATAGCTGCTTCGACAAGGTGTTCTTCGCCAACAGCGGCGCCGAGGCCAACGAAGGTGCGATCAAGCTCGCCCGCAAGTGGGGCAGGAAGCATCGCGACGGCGCGTTCGAGATCATCACGTTCGACCACAGCTTCCACGGCCGCACGCTCGCGACGATGTCGGCGAGCGGCAAGCCGGGCTGGGACACGATCTACGCGCCGCAAGTGCCGGGCTTTCCGAAGGCCGATCTGAACGACATCGCGTCGGTGGAAAAGCTCATCACCGGCAAGACCGTCGCCGTGATGCTCGAACCGATCCAGGGCGAAGGCGGCGTGATTCCCGCCACGCGCGAATTCATGCAGCAACTGCGCGCGCTCACGCAAAAGCACGGCATCCTGCTGATCGTCGATGAAGTGCAGACCGGTTGCGGCCGCGCGGGCACCCTGTTCGCCTACGAACTCTCGGGCATCGAACCGGACATCATGACGCTCGGCAAGGGCATCGGCGGCGGCGTGCCGCTCGCGGCGCTGTGCGCGAAGAAGGAAGTCTGCGTGTTCGAAGCGGGCGATCAGGGCGGCACCTACAACGGCAACCCGCTGATGACGGCGGTGGGCTACTCGGTGATCTCGCAACTGGTCGCGCCGGGCTTCCTCGAAGGCGTGCGCGCACGCGGCGAATACCTGCGCGAAAAGCTGCTGGAACTGTCGGCGGAACGCGGCTTCCAGGGCGAGCGCGGCGAAGGTCTGCTGCGCGCGCTGATGCTCGGCAAGGACATCGGCCCGGAAATCGTCGAAAAAGCGCGCGTCATGCAGCCCGACGGCCTGCTGCTGAACGCGGCGCGCCCGAACCTGCTGCGCTTCATGCCCGCGCTGAACGTCACGAACGAGGAAATCGACCAGATGATGGCGATGCTGCGCAACATCCTCGACTCGCTGTAAGCGCATGGAGCACGCGATGTCCGCAGCCTCGATCACGATCCGCGCATTCGATGAGGCCGATACCGAAGCCGTGCTCGCGCTCTGGCTTCAGGCCTTCCCCGAGTACGGCGACCCGACCCGGCCGCACCGCGACCCGCGTCTGTCGATCGCGAACAAACTCGGCACGCAGCCGGAATTGTTCTTTGTCGCGACGCGTGGCGAGGATGGCGCGATCGTCGGCACGGCGATGACGGGTTACGACGGGCATCGCGGCTGGCTCTACTCGCTGGCCGTCGCGCCCGAGGCGCGGCGTCTGGGCATCGGCACGCGGCTCGTGCGCCATGCCGAAAGCGCGCTCGCGGCCATGGGCTGCCTCAAGCTCAATCTGCAGGTACTCGCCGATAAACCCGAGGTGATCGCGTTCTACGACGCGCTGGGTTATCGCGCGGACGCCGTCGTGAGTCTGGGCAAGCGGCTCGGTGTGCAGGAACCCGAAGCGATTGCCTGACACGCTTCAAGCGCTTTTTGCCATGAAAAAAGCCGCATGGGCATCACGCCCATGCGGCTTTTGTACTTTGGCGGTCGAGAAGACCGCCTTCAGTCATTCACCCAGATACGCGGCGCGCACCTTCGGATCGTCGAGCATCTGCTTGGCGTCGCCTTCCATCGTGACGAGACCCGAATCCATTACGTAGCCGCGATTGGCCGCCTGCAGCGCGAGACGCGCGTTCTGCTCGACGAGCAGCACCGTGATGCCCTCCTTCGAGATTTCACGCACCACTTCGAAGATCTTCTCGACCATGATCGGCGAGAGACCCATCGACGGCTCGTCCAGCAACAGGAGCTTGGGCTTGCTGATGATCGCGCGCGCCATCGCCAGCATCTGCTGCTCGCCGCCCGAGAGCGTGCCCGCGAGCTGCGCGGCGCGTTCCTTCAGGCGCGGGAAGAAGCCGAACATGCGATCGACGTCCTTCTGGATGCCGTCCTTGTCGTTGCGCAGGTACGCGCCCATCTGCATGTTTTCGATGATCGACATGCGCGCGAAGATGCCGCGGCCTTCAGGCACCATCGCCAGGCCTTGCTTGAGCAGTTCGTGCGCGGGCACGCCCTTGATCGACTTGCCCATGTACTCGATGTCGCCCGCCGAATACGGCTTCAGGCCCGTGATCGCCTTCATGGTGGTGGTCTTGCCGGCGCCGTTCGCGCCGATCAGCGTGACGAGCTCGCCCTGCTGGACCTCCATGTCCACGCCCTTGACTGCCTGGATGCCGCCGTAATTGACCTGAAGGCCCTTGATTTTCAACATCGTTGTAGCCATCAGTGAACTCCTGCGCCCAGATATGCCTCGATCACCTTCGGGTCCTTCTGCACGTCCTGCGGCAGACCCTCGGCGATCACCTTGCCGTAGTCGAGCACTGTCATGCGGTTGCACAGGCCCATCACCAGTTTCACGTCGTGCTCGATCAGCAGAATGGTCTTGCCATCGGCGCGGATCTTGTCGAGCAGGCGCGTGAGTTCGACCTTCTCGGTCGCGTTCATGCCCGCCGCCGGCTCGTCGAGCGCGAGCAGCTTCGGATCGGTCGCAAGCGCCCGTGCGATTTCCAGACGGCGCTGGTGGCCGTAGGAGAGATTGCGCGAGGTGTAGTCCGCGTACTGCGCGATGCCCACGTATTCGAGCAGTTCGATCGCGCGCTCCTTGATCTCGCGCTCTTCCTTGCGCTCCGAAGGCGTCTGGAACACGGCGCCCAGCAAGCCGTGCTTCGTGCGCACGTGACGGCCGACCATCACGTTTTCGAGCGCCGTCATGCCGCCGAACAGGC
This sequence comes from Paraburkholderia eburnea, assembly GCF_002917095.1. Lineage (GTDB taxonomy): Bacteria > Pseudomonadota > Gammaproteobacteria > Burkholderiales > Burkholderiaceae > Paraburkholderia > Paraburkholderia eburnea. The sequence goes on along the minus strand of NZ_PQGA01000015.1, from coordinate 47,086 downwards.
GAATGTTCTGGAAGGTGCGCGCAATGCCGGCCTTCGCGACCTGGTACACGGCGGTCGGCGTGTACGCTTCGCCGTCGAGCTTGAACTCGCCCGAATCCGGCGTGTAGAGGCCAGTAATCACGTTGAAGAACGTGGTCTTGCCGGCGCCGTTCGGGCCGATCAGGCCATAAATGGTGCCTTCCTCGATCTGCAGGCCCACATCGGACAGCGCCTGCAGGCCGCCGAAGCGCTTGTTCACGCCCTTTACGGACAGGCGGATTTGCTTGTTGCTCATAGTGTGGCCCCCTTAAGCGCGCGCCGGCTTCTTGCTGCTGCGTTTGGCGATCTTCGCGATCTTGTCTTCGTGCTTCGGTGCGGGCCAGAGGCCTTCCGAGCGATACAGCATGATGACGACCATGGCGAGACCGTAGAGCAACTGGCGAATGACTTCCGTATCGACGATCTCGTGACCGAAGATCGCGTTCTGCAGCGGACCCATGGTCGAGCGCAGGAACTCGGGGAAGATGGCGAGCAGCACCGCGCCCAGAATCACGCCCGGAATATGGCCCATGCCGCCGAGCACCACGCAGGCGAGCACCACGACCGATTCCCAGAACGTGAACGATTCCGGCGAGACAAAGCCCTGGAACGAGCCGAACATCGCGCCCGACAGGCCGCCGAACGACGCGCCCATTGCGAAGGCCAGCAGCTTGACGTTACGCGTGTTGATGCCCATCGCCTTGGCGGCGATTTCGTCTTCGCGGATCGCGGCCCATGCGCGGCCAATACGCGAGTGCTGCAGACGCGTACAGACCCAGATCACGAACAGCGCGCACACCACGAACGCGTAGTAGTACATGTACACCGACGGGAACGTGAAGCCCAGGAAGGTGTGCGACTGCGCGAGGTTGAAGCCGCCCACCGTCAGCGGATCGATGCCCGTGATGCCCTTCGGACCATTGGTGATGTTCACCGGGCGGTCGAGGTTGTTCATGAAGATACGAACGATTTCCCCGAAGCCCAGCGTCACGATCGCCAGGTAGTCGCCGCGCAGACGCAGCGTCGGTGCGCCGAGCAGCACGCCGAACAAGGCGGCCAACGCCATCGCGCACGGAATGATGACCCAGAACGGTGCATGCAGACCGTTCGGGAACAGGTGCGCGATCCACTCGAACTGGCTCGTCAGATGCGGCGAGGACAGCAGCGCAGCCACGTAGGCGCCCACCGCGTAGAACGCGATATAGCCCAGGTCCAGCAGGCCGGCGAAGCCCACCACCACGTTCAGGCCCAGTGCGAGCATCACATAGAGCATCGCGAAGTCGAGCACGCGCACCCAGTAGTTGCCGCCGGTCGCGCCGACCACCATCGGCAGCGCGATCACGAAGGCCGCGGTGAGAATGCCCACGGCGAGCGTCTTCGTCGTGTTCTTTTCGGGAATGAGCGTCGTCGACGGCTCGATCGGTTGAATGGAAGTCATGTTGTCTACCCCCTCTTATGCGCGGTCCGCGACACGTTCGCCCAGCAGCCCCGACGGACGGAACACGAGCACGACGATCAGCACGACGAATGCGAAGACATCCTGATAGTTACTGCCGAACACCCCACCGGTCAGATTGCCGATGTAGCCCGCGCCCAGCTGCTCGATGAGACCGAGCACCACGCCGCCGACCATCGCGCCGCCGAGGTTGCCGATACCGCCCAGCACCGCCGCGGTGAACGCCTTCATGCCGGGGATGAAGCCCATGTAGAAGTGCGCGTTGCCGTATTCCGAGGCGATCATCACGCCAGCCAGCGCCGCGAGCGCCGAGCCGATCATGAAAGTGGCCGAGATCACGAAGTTCGGATTCACGCCCATCAGCGAGGCGTTGTTCGGGTTCTCCGCGATCGCGCGCATGGCGCGGCCGAGCTTGGTCTTGTGCACGAGCAGCAGGAGGCCGGCCATCACGACGAACGCGACGATGATGATGACGACTTCGGTCGGCGAGATCACCGCACCGACGCCGGTATCAGTCGCCTTGATGACGTTGATCGGATCGGTCGAGATGAGCTGCGGGAAGGGCAGCGGATTGCGGCCCCAGATCAGCATCGCGAGCGTCTGCAGCAGGATCGACACGCCGATGGCGGTGATCAGCGGTGCGAGGCGCGGTGCGCGGCGCAGCGGCCGGTAGGCGACCTTTTCGATGGTGTACCCGACCAGCGCACACACGATCGCGGCGATCACGAGCGCAATGCACAGCGTAGGGATGTTCCCGAGGCCCGGGAAGTGATTCTGCAGCACCGTGATCGCGGACAGCGCAACCATCGCGCCGACCATCAGCACGTCGCCGTGCGCGAAGTTAATGATGCCCAGAATCCCGTACACCATCGTGTAGCCCAGCGCGATGATGGCGTAGATGCTGCCAAGCACCAGCCCATTCAGGATCTGCTGGATGAAAATATCCATTTAATGCTCCTTTGCCCGTGCGACCGGATTCGCGCTTGTCATCGGCCGGTGGGCGATGTTTTACGGAACCGCAACGACACTCTCGGGTACTGAAGTAAAAGACCGGTAACGGTTGGCCACCCCGGTTCGCATTGCCGCTGTGTTGCAGCGGCAGGCTCGCCAGAGGCGGATGCAAAAACGGCACCGTCGGATGGTTCGGTGCCGTCGGGTTCAACTACCTGTCACATTCGCTGCGACGCGCGTGTAGCGAGCCTCGCGGCCGGCTACATCTGCGCCTTGCGTCATGACTCCCTTCATGACTCCCTCTTCCAGGCGGCCCGCGGCACTCGCGGACACAGCGTCGGTAGACACTGTGGGGCCGCGCAGGACTGCGGACAAACCGGCAGACAGATCTCGTGTTCGAGCCGTGCCACCTTTTACGGCAGCATCGGCCCCAACTTTGGGGTCCGTTACGAAACCCGCTTCTGCGGGCTTCGTGGCGCTGTTGTCATACGCAACATGCGTGCCAGTTTTCATGACTACGGAGAGGATTGCAGTTCCGGTCGGCTCGGCAGCGTGCGCCTGCTTCAGGCACACGTGGCTCAAACGCCTTTCCCCAAGGCGTTTGTGGCCGTTGTCATCGTCGTTTCCGGAATGCATATCGGCTCTCTCCGGGAGCGCAACGGTCATCGATGTCGCATTCTTGCCCGTTTCGACACCACGGGAGAGCCACACGGGGTATGGCGCAACCGCAGCCGCCGAAGACGCGGCGAAAGCAAACTCGAATTGCATTAAACAGGTCTCCTGCACCTTCCGAAATGCTTGCCTGGTGGGCCTCGCGCGGACGTCCGGCCCTCAGAACGCGCGCATTGTAACTCCAATTATGCGGCCGGCAATATTGTTGAACCGACAGGGTTTTCCTGCATTGCAACCATTTCTTGAAAGAAGAAGCCGGCAGAGGTTGCACCTTGGTTGCGCCGCATTTTCGTGCATCAGTTGCACCAGAATTCGACGCGTTTTACATCAAGTGTTGTGAGCGCCGGCCGCTGTCCCTTATGGGGCGGGCATCGCGTGCGTGATGGCCCGTATTTAAGCGATCATTGAGCGTAAGCACCAAATTGATGCAAGGGTGAAATCCAGGGCGCTGGCGCTCTATTAATCGGGGTCATATCGATAGAATCGACCCTGCCCTATAGCGAAAACACTGATACGAACAGGGTGTAGCAACGCGGTTTACCTCGCGTTTTTCTCAATCGAACCCTATTTATCGACACCCCACCACCCCTTCGCCTGCGCGCGGGCAATAAACATAGGCAATAAAAAAGCGCGCTCAAGGCGCGCTTTTGGATGACGGCAAGCCCGCCTGGCGTCAGGCCGTCTGGCCGAGACCGCGCGGCAGCGGAAACGCGATGTTTTCCTCGATGCCTTCAAGCGCGCGCACATTGCTCACGCCCAGCTCGTTCAGACGCTGGATGATCTGCTGCGCGAGCGCCTCGGGCGCCGACGCGCCGGCGGTCAGGCCGATGCGGCGCTTGCCCTCGAGCCAGCGCGGATCGATCTGGTCGGGCGCATCCACCATATAGGCCGGGATGCCGCGCTTTTCGGCGACTTCGCGCAGGCGGTTCGAGTTCGAACTATTGGGGCTGCCCACCACGATCACGACGTCGCACTGCGGCGCCATGAACTTGACGGCGTCCTGGCGGTTTTGCGTTGCATAGCAGATGTCCTGCTTCTTCGGCTCGCGAATCGCGGGGAAACGCGACTTGAGCGCGGCGATGATGTCGGCCGCATCATCCACGGAGAGCGTGGTCTGCGTGACGAAGGCCACGCGTTCGGGGTCGCGCAGCGTGAGCGCCTCGACGTCGGCGAAGTCCTCGACAAGATACATGCCCTCGCCGACCTGGCCCATCGTGCCTTCGACTTCAGGATGGCCCTTGTGGCCGATCATGACGATATCGAGACCTTCGTCGCGCATCTTCGCGACTTCGACGTGCACCTTGGTCACGAGCGGACAGGTCGCGTCGTACACACGCAGGCCGCGCGCCTCGGCGTCGGCGCGCACCGCCTTGGAGACGCCGTGCGCGCTGAAGATCACCGTGTTGCCCGCCGGCACTTCGTCGAGCTGCTCGATGAAGATCGCCCCTTTCTTGCGCAGATCCTCGACGACATACGCGTTATGGACGATCTCGTGGCGCACGTAGATCGGCGCACCGTGGATCTGGATGGCCCGCTCGACGATCTCGATGGCGCGATCGACGCCGGCGCAGAAACCGCGCGGCTGGGCTAGCAGAATTTCAGCGTTGGCGAGAAGGGACGTGTCCGTGGTCATGGGCTTTCTTTACAGGATTCCAATGATTTGCACTTCGAACGCAACCGCCTGGCCTGCGAGCGGGTGGTTGAAATCGAACAGCGCGGAAGTCTCGTTGACTTCCTTGAGCACGCCGGCGTAACGGTCGCCGTTGGGCGCGTTGAATTCGATCAGGTCGCCGGGGCGAAAGCTCTCGCCGATCATCGCATTGTCGCGCAGGGTCTTCAGCGAGATGCGCTGGATCAGGTCGGGGTTGCGCTGGCCGAAGGCGACGCCCGGTTCTAGCTGAAAGGTGGAGTGGTGCCCCACCTTGAGACCCCGCAAAATGTCTTCCAGCGGCGGCGCGAGCTGGCCGGCGCCCAGCAGCAGCGTGGCGGGCCGGTCGACAAAGGTGTTGACGATCTCGGTGCCATCGGCGAGCGCAAGCCGGTAGTGCAACGTGACGTGGGAACCGGGTTTCACCTCGGAGATGTCGATGATGCTCATGCGGTACTCATTTTCGTCTGGGCGCGCCCGCCGCGCGTGCTCGCCCCAAGCGCCCCAAGGGGCCGGCCCGGCCGCCGCCTGACAGCGGTCGGAAAACCCGTATTGTAAGCCACATAGTTCCAGGGCGGACGCCACGCGCATGGCCGGCGGCGCCCTGAAGCGAGGAGGTCCGATGTTCGAAATCGCCTGTGACAAGCCGCTCGTGGGCGGCGACGCCGCCTATGTGTCTCCCCTGCCGCCGTTGCCGGGTTTGAAACCCGGGACGTCAGTCGGGTCCATGCCTTCGGTCTCCTTCGCCCCACCCGAGCCCGGCGTGCCGCGCCGTACCGCCATGCCGCGCGAGCGGCTGCGCGAGGCGGGGCCCGGCGCGCTTTCGGATCTCGAACTGGTCGCGCTGCTACTCGGCTCGGGCCTGCCGGGTCACGACGTATTCGATGTCGCGCGCTCGCTGCTCAAGCACTTCGGCTCGCTGCGCGCGATGCTCGACGCCCAGCGCGAGGAATTCGAGGGCTTGCGCGGCATCGGCCCGGCCAAGGCGTCGAAACTCGTGGCCGTGCTGGAACTGGCGCGGCGCGCGCTCGCCGAGCAGATCGAGGAAAAGCCGCTGATCGATTCGCCCGGCGCGGTGGAAGACTATTTGCGCTTACTGATAGGCGGGCGCACTCATGAAGTGTTCATTTGCCTCTTTCTGGACATCCGGCACCGGCTGATCCGCACCGAAGAAAGCACGCGCGGCACGCTCACGCGCATGGCGGTGTATCCGCGTGAAATCGTGCGGCGTGCGCTGATGCTCAATGCCGCCCACCTGATCGTGGCGCACAACCACCCGTCCGGCGCGGTTCAGCCAAGCGCGAGCGACCGCCGTCTCACGCGGGTCCTGCGCGAAGCGCTTGCTCTCGTGGACGTCCAGCTGGTCGATCATCTGATCATCGGCGCGCGTGAGACGTTTTCGTTCGCGCGTCATGGACTGGATTAGGGCTGGATTAGTTGCGAGAGGCATGCGCCGCTACCCCAGCATCGGCAAATCACGTTTGATTTTCCTGGCATTTTTCTGCTAGAATTGTGGTTTGCCTATTTCCAACCCTGTACCGAAAGCCATCAAGGCATTCCGGGGGGGAATATGCGCTGGGTTCGAGGTTGTCTCTCATCCATACGTGAGCGCTCGTGTCTGGCCATTTCTCGCCTGGGAAACTTCAGCGGCTCTCGAACTCAGAATTATCGTAGGAGTGCTTTCATGGCACGAGTATGCCAAGTCACTGGGAAAGCGCCGATGAGCGGCAACAACGTTTCCCACGCGAACAACAAGACCAAGCGCCGTTTCCTCCCGAACCTGCAAAACCGCCGGTTCTGGGTTGAAAGCGAAAACCGTTGGGTGCGCCTGCGCATCTCGAACGCAGGCCTGCGCCTGATCGACAAGAACGGCATCGATTCCGTGCTCGCAGATCTGCGCGCACGCGGCGAACTGTAAGGAGTAAATCATGGCCAAGGGCATCCGCGACAAGATCAAGCTCGAATCGACCGCAGGTACGGGTCACTTCTACACGACCACGAAGAACAAGCGCAACATGCCGGAAAAAATGTCGATCAAGAAGTTCGACCCGGTTGTTCGTAAGCACGTCGAGTACAAGGAAACCAAGATCAAGTAATTGATCCGGTTTCGAGCCTGACGAAGACAAGAAAAGCCCCGCCTTCTGGCGGGGCTTTTCTTTTTCCTACGCGCTTTTCACAAGCATCACCCCGCCTCCCTCTCTCCTCCTGCATCGCGTAACAGTCTTTTGCGCGCGTTTTCCGCGACTATTCGCCTTCCCGTCACACGTGCGGCTTTTCCTACGCTCCCCACTCGGAGTATGCTTGCCGCTTCACCCGCCACGAGCCTGACAGCGGACAGCGCAGAACAAGAGAGACGGAGAAGCAGGACCATGAATTTCGATGTAGCGATCGTCGGCAGCGGGCTGGCGGGATTGAGCGTCGCCCTGAACCTCGCCGACACGCGCCGCGTGGTGGTGATCGCCAAACGCGCGATGACCGAAGGCGCGAGCGATCGCGCGCAAGGCGGCATCGCGGCGGTGCTCGATTCGGCCGACAGCGTGGAAAACCATGTCGATGACACGCTCGTCGCCGGCGGCGGACTCTGCGACGAAAGCGCGACCCGCTATATCGTCGAGCATGGCCGCGCCGCCATCGAATGGCTGATCGCCCAGGACGTGCCGTTCACGAAGGACGCCGCAGCCGAGCTGGGCTTTCACCTCACACGCGAAGGCGGCCACAGCCATCGCCGCATCATCCACGCCGCCGACGCCACCGGCCATGCCGTCGTGCAAACGCTGCTCGAACGCGCGCGCCAGCATCCGAACATCACGATCCTCGAAGATCACCAGGCGATCGACGTCATTACGTCCGACCGCCTTGGCCTGCCGGGCCGCCGTTGCCACGGCCTCTACGCCCTCGATCTGCGCAACGACCGCACCGTGACGATCCAGGCGCCGCATACCGTGCTGGCGACGGGCGGCGCGGGCAAGGTCTATCTCTATACGACGAACCCCGACACCGCCACCGGCGACGGCATCGCCATGGCCTGGCGGGCGGGCTGCCGCGTCGCGAACATGGAGTTCATCCAGTTCCACCCGACCTGCCTGTTCCACCCGCACGCCAAGTCGTTTCTGATCACCGAAGCCGTGCGCGGCGAAGGCGGTCTGCTGCGCCTGCCCGACGGCACGCGCTTCATGCCCGAACACGATCCGCGCGCGGAACTCGCGCCGCGCGATATCGTCGCGCGCGCCATCGACTTCGAGATCAAAAAGCACGGCATCGACTGCGTGCATCTCGATATCAGTCATCAGCCGGCGGCGTTTCTCGAAGAGCACTTCCCCACCGTGCTCGCGCGCTGCCGCGAGTTCGGCATCGACATGACGAAGGAGCCGATTCCGGTCGTGCCCGCCGCGCACTACACCTGCGGCGGCGTCGTCACCGACCTGGCGGGCCGCACCGATCTCGCGGGCCTCTATGCCGTCGGCGAAACCTCGTATACGGGTCTGCACGGCGCGAACCGCCTTGCCAGCAACTCGCTGCTCGAATGTCTCGTGATTGGCCGTTCGGCCGCCGAGGCGATCGAAGCCGAGGGCTTCGAGGCCGCCGCACACGCACCGCTGCCCGACTGGGACGAGAGCCGCGTGTCCGATTCCGACGAGGAAGTCGTGGTCGCCCACAACTGGGACGAGCTGCGCCGTCTGATGTGGAATTACGTGGGCATCGTGCGCACGGACAAGCGCCTGGAGAGGGCGCAACATCGCATTTCGCTGCTGCGCGACGAAATCCAGGAGTACTACGCGAACTTCCGCGTCACGCGCGATTTGCTGGAACTGCGCAATCTCGTCGACGTAGCCTCGCTGATCGTCGAAAGCGCGCGCTCGCGCCGCGAGAGCCGTGGCCTGCACTACAGCCGCGACTGGCCGAACACGCTGCCCAAGGCGCTGCCGAGCGTGCTGTCGCCGGAACGCGTGCGCAATCGCACGATGTCCTGAGCGCCCTGTTGCCGCCTGCAGAAACGAAAAGGCCGTCTCTCGCGAGACGGCCTTTTTTGCATTTCAAACTGCACGCGGGAAGTCAGACGATACGCATCGAAAAGTCGGTCGCGCACACATCCTTCGTGAGCGCGCCGATGGAGACGCGGTCCACGCCCGTTTCCGCGATCGTGCGCACGGTATCGAAGTTCACGCCGCCCGAGACTTCGAGCACCGCGCGCCCCGCCGTACGCGCCACCGCTTCGCGCATCATCTCGAACGAGAAGTTGTCGAGCAGCACCGACTTCGCACCATGCGCAAGTGCCGTATCGAGCTGGTCGAGGGTTTCCACTTCGATCTGGATCGGCACGCCGGCATTGAGCGCCAGCGCCGCATCCATCGCCGCGTCCACGCCGCCGGCTGCCGCGATGTGGTTTTCCTTGATGAGGATGCCGTCGTAGAGCGCGAGGCGCTGATTCGCGCCGCCGCCCACGCGCACCGCGTACTTCTGCGCGAGCCGCAGGCCCGGCAGCGTCTTGCGCGTGTCGAGGATGCGCGTCTTCGTGTGCGCGATCGCATCGACGTAACGGCGCGTCGCGCTCGCCACGCCCGAAAGCAGTTGCAGGAAGTTCATCGCGTTGCGCTCGGCCGTGAGCAGCGAGCGGGCCGGACCGCGCAGCGAGCAGACCGGCGTATCCGCCGCCATGCGCTCGCCTTCGCGATAGTGCCAGCGCACTTCGATGCGGGGATCGACCTGCTTCACCACGCCGTCGAACCAGAGCACGCCGCACAGCACCGCGTCTTCGCGCACGATGATGCGCGCGTCGCGCACGTCGTCGGCAGGCACGAGACGCCCGGTCTGGTCGCCCGTGCCGACGTCTTCCGCCAGCGTGTCGGCAACGTTGCGCGCGATCGCTTCATCGAACGCCGCACCGTACTGCGCGCGCACTTCGGGCAGCACGGACGACACCGCGTCCACTGCCAGCAATTCCAGTGCCCCCATTTACGCCGCCCCCACTTGCGAGAACAGCGCGCCATCGCGCGCGAGATCGCCACTCGCCTGCACGCGGCGCTTGTGCTCGGCCGCGAACGCGAGCATGCGGTCGATCGGCAGACGCGCGCGCTCGCCGATGGCGGCATCGACGAAAATCTCGTTGTGGCCGCGCTCCAGCACGTCGGCGAGATTCGCGAGGCCGTTCATGGCCATCCACGGGCAATGCGCGCAGCTCTTGCACGTCGCGCTGTTACCGGCCGTGGGCGCTTCGATAAAGGTCTTGCCAGGTGCGGCGAGCCGCATCTTGTGCAGAATCCCCAGATCGGTCGCGACGATGAACCGTTGCGCGTCGAGCTTCACGGCGGCGTCGATCAACTGCGTGGTCGAGCCGACCACGTCCGCGAGCGCCACCACGCCTTCGGGCGATTCGGGGTGCACGAGCACCTTCGCATCGGGATACTCGGCGCGCAGCAGATCGAGCTCGATGCCCTTGAACTCGTCGTGCACGAGGCAGGAGCCTTGCCAGAGCAGCATGTCGGCGCCGGTCTTCTTCTGGATGTAGCTGCCCAAGTGGCGATCCGGCGCCCAGAGGATTTTTTCGCCCTTCGCGTGCAGATCGGCGACGATTTCCAGGCCGATCGACGAGGTGACCATCCAGTCCGCGCGCGCCTTCACGGCGGCGCTGGTATTGGCGTAGACCACCACGGTGCGATCGGGATGCTGGTCGCAGAAAGCGGAAAACTCGTCGGCGGGGCAGCCCAGGTCGAGCGAGCAGGTCGCGTCGAGATCCGGCATCAGGATGCGTTTGTTCGGGCTCAGGATCTTCGCGGTCTCGCCCATGAAGCGCACGCCGGCAACCACGAGCGTCTGCGCGTCGTGATCGCGGCCAAAGCGCGCCATTTCGAGCGAATCGGCCACGCAGCCGCCGGTTTCGTCGGCCAGCTCCTGCAATTCAGGATCGACATAATAGTGCGCGACGAGCACCGCTTTCTCGCGCTTGAGCAATGCGCGAATGCGCTCCTTCAACGCAGCGCGCTCCGTTGCGGAAGGGGCATCGGGCACTTTCGCCCACGCCTGTCCGACACCGCACATCGCGCCCTGCGGACGGTCATATTCGACCGCTTTAATCGCCTGACTCATGATCTCCTCTGTCGACCAGAGCGGGCGCTTCAGCTCGCTCCGGTCCCATGCCAGTTGCTGCCCTGCCGACCGCCGCGGCATCACTGAATTTCCGCGGCCCAAAAAGAAAAACCCCGCCAGCGCGGGGTTTTGTGACGTACCTGAATTCTAATGGATTTTTCCGTGGGTCACTCGGGGCGCATGGGCCGCCAGTGCACGGAAATCCACGGAATCAGGCGTAGCGGCGCAGACGCGACGCAAATTCCTGGAGTGCCTTGATGCCGCTTTGTTCGGCACGATGACACCAATCCTGAAGCTGCGCGAGCAGTTGTTCGCGCGAGGCGCTCGAACGGTCCCAGATCTGCGCGAGTTCGTTACGCAGCTCGATGAACGTGCGCATCTTCTGGCTGTTGGCGAAAATCTGCGGCAGTTGGCGCTTTTGCGGCTCGTTCAGGCTGGCTTCTTCCTTGGCGACCCACTTGCTCGCGCCGCGCATGAACTTGTACTTCTCGCGCTCGCCCACTTCCTTGAGGTGCGCCAGTTCCTGGCGGTAGGCCTGCTTCACCGCCTTTGCGTAACGCGCCATCACTTCGTAGCGGTTCGACAACACGGCCTGCAGCGTTTCGTGGTCGGCCACCAGCTTGCCCTTGGCGAGACGCGGCGTGGGCGCGACCTTCTTGACCTTGGCCAGACCCACCACCGACATCAGGCGGATGTACATCCAGCCAATGTCGAACTCGTACCACTTGTTCGACAGCTTCGCAGAGGTCGCGAAGGTGTGGTGGTTGTTATGCAGTTCTTCGCCGCCGATGATGATGCCCCACGGAAACAGGTTCGTGCTGGCGTCCGACGAATTGAAGTTGCGATAGCCCCAGAAGTGGCCGAGACCATTCACGACGCCCGCGGCCCAGAACGGAATCCACGCCATCTGCACGGCCCAGACGGACAGACCGACCACGCCGAACAGCGCGACGTCGATCACCATCATGATGCTCACGCCGAGGATCGGGAAACGCGTGTAGACGTTGCGCTCCATCCAGTCGTTAGGCGTGCCGTGGCTGAAACGGCGCAGCGTTTCTTCGTTCTTCGCTTCGGCGCGATAGAGTTCGGCGCCTTCGAGCAGCACCTTCCAGAGGCCGCGCGTTTGCGGGCTGTGCGGATCTTCCTCGGTCTCGCACTTGGCGTGGTGCTTGCGATGGATCGCCGCCCACTGACCCGTGAGCATGCCCGTGGTCATCCACAGCCAGAAACGGAAGAAGTGGCTCGCGATCGGATGCAATTCGAGCGCACGATGCGCCTGGCAACGGTGCAGATACACCGTCACGCCGACGATCGTGATGTGCGTGGCCACAGCCGCGCAAAGCAGGATCTGCCACCACGAGAAATGCAGCACCCCGTGGGCGAGAAAATCAAGCAGGGAATTCAACAAGGTTCGTACCCGTGAAACGAAGCGCGCCAGCCCGGGAGCCTTACGCGGTTGTCAGAAAAGTGAAAGCGTTCGAAGAGTTTGGACGGCATTCTACTAGAACCGTTCCAAGTGTTTGTAACAAATGAAGATTTTTTTCTTTATCGACGTCTTAGTCAACGTCTGGAGACCGAAATATCGCCCGTGGAGGCGCTTTGCCGCACCCGGCTCGCTCCTCCCAGACGCCGCGATCTTTCGGTCCTTTACTCTTCTTCTTTGGACAGCAATCGGCGGGCCTGGACCGCCCCGCTTGCCTCGCCGGTTTCGGCGGCACCAGGCCCAACGACCGCATTGGCGACCGGCAAGCCCTGCCCGACGATCCGCACCTCGCGCTGCGCGAACGGAATCGAAATACCGTGCTCGTTATATAAGCGCCAGATGTTCAGGTTCACGTTCGAGCGCACGCTTGACGTTCCGCTAGCCGCGTCGGCGATCCAGAAGCCCAGCTCCAGGTTGATGCCGTCCGCACCGAAGCCAGCCAGATATGGGGTCGGGGCCGGATCGTTCAAGACCCGGTCCACACCGACGGCTGCGCGGGCGAGCAGCGCCATGGCCTCGTCGAGATTCGTATCGTAGGCCACCTGCACCGCCGCCTTGGCATAACCTCGCGTCAGATACGACGACTGGTTCTGCACCACATCGGTGATCAGTTTTTCGTTCGGAATCAGCGTCTCCACGCCGTCGAGCCCGCGCACCACCGTGTAACGCGTGCGGATCTGCGTGACCTTGCCCGCGAGGCCGCTCACGTTGATGGTGTCGCCCAGACGCAACGAGCGGTCGATCAGGATGATGAAACCCGACACGTAATTGCTCGCGATCTTCTGCAAGCCAAAACCGAGCCCCACGCCGAGCGCCCCGCCGAACACGCCCAGCACCGTGATGTCGATGCCGACGATCGACAGGCTGAACAGGATCGCCGCGAACACCAGCAGCGCGCGGCCCACGCGGGCGAGCACGACGCGCAGATTGGCGTCGATGGTGCTCGCGCGCATCAGGCGCTCTTCGAGCGCCGAGCCCGCCCAGATGGCCACCACCATGGTCACGCAGACCCACAGCACGCCGTTGGAGAGCGACAGCAGGCTCACGTGCGCGGTGCCGATGCGAAAGCGCACGCTCTCCATCCATTCGAGCACATCGTCCTGGATGCCCAGCACCGTGAAGAGCATGCCGAGCCAGACGATCAGCGAAACCAGCTTTTCGACGATCGACAGCCACGCGTGGGTCTGACCGTCGCGACCGAACACGCGCCGCGCGAAGAAGAAAGCGATGTAAATGAGCCCGATACCGAAGAGCGGCACCAGCGCGAGATTGAGCAGCGACGTATGGATGAAGTTGCCGGCGATTTCGCGCGCGGCCCAGACGCAGCCTGCGCCGATCAGCGGAAAGAGCGCGCGGGTGAGGCTTTCGGCGCCGAAGCGCAGCGCCTCGTAGCGGTCCTGGCGGCGCGCTTCGAGCGCGTGGCGCAGCAGCCGCGCGAGCAGCCAGGCGATCAGGAGCGCGCCGATCAGCACGCCGGACTGCCAGAGCATGACCGGCTGGCCGAAGTCGCGGATCACGCCGCCCAGCATGTGAGAGAGCAAACGGTTTTCCATCATGAGCGCTTTCGCGTCAGGTAGTACGCAAACATAAAGAGAGAAACGGCACAGCCAAGCGGCGCGGGGCCGCCCGGTCTGCACCGGACGGCCCCGCGAGACTTGCTAGCCGGCGATATGCCGCTTATTCCAGCGCAGCGTCCGGCTCGGCGGCCTCGGGCTGCTGGGCCTTGGCGATCGCGTCGGCGGTTTCGCCCGCCGCTGCGGCTTCCTCAGGCGTGGCTTCGGCCTTGGCCTTTTTCGTCTTCGGCTGCGCGTCGCCGCGACGCTCCAGCACGGCGGCAAAGAAGCCGTCCGTCGCGTGACGGTGCGGCCACAGCGAGAAGTAGTCGCCCGTATCGAGGTCCACGCGCTGATCCGCCAGCACGTCGCGCGCGCTCACCAGCGCAAAGTCCGGATGCGCGTCGAGGAACTGCTTCACGACCGCTTCGTTCTCGGCTTCCAGAATGCTGCAGGTCGCATAGACGAGACGGCCGCCGCGCTTGAGCAGGCGCGCCGCGCTCGTGAGAATCGACAGTTGCTTGGGCGCGAGTTCCGCGATCGATTCCGGCGATTGACGCCATTTCAGGTCGGGGTTGCGGCGCAGCGTGCCGAGGCCCGAGCAAGGCGCGTCCACCAGCACGCGGTCGATCTTGCCGATCAGACGCTTGATCTTCGCGTCGTGTTCGCTGTCGATCAGCACCGGGTTCACGTTGGACAGGCCGCTGCGCGCAAGACGCGGCTTGAGCTTGGCCAGACGCTTTTCCGAAATGTCGAACGCATACAGACGGCCCGAGGAGCGCATCATCGCGCCCAGCGCCAGCGTCTTGCCGCCCGCGCCCGCGCAGAAGTCCACCACCATCTCGCCGCGACGCGGCGCGAGCAGCGTGCACAGCAGTTGGCTGCCTTCGTCCTGCACCTCGAACCAGCCGTCCTTGAACGCGTCGAGCTTCGAGAGCGCCGGCTTGCCCGTCACGCGCACGCCGAACGGCGCGAACGGCGTCTCGCCGCCTTCGATGCCGGCCTGCGACAGCGAGCGCAGCAGTTCGTCGCGGCTCGCCTTGATCGGGTTCGCGCGCAGATCGAGCGGCGCCGGATAGTTCAGCGCGGCGGCCAGTTGCGCGAGTTCGGCGGCGTCGAAGCGCGTTTCCAGCGCCTTGACGATCCAGTCGGGCAGATTGAGCTGCTGGCGCAGCGGCAGGCTCGCCGGGTCGATCTTCGCGACGTGTTCGAGCCAGTTGGCTTCGGCATCCGAGACAAAGGGACGGATGGCGCCGCGACCGGCCGTCGCCATCAGGCCGAGCAGCGTGAGACGGCGCGTCGGGCTGCCCGTGCCGCTTTCGGCCAGATGCGCGAACTCCATGCGACGGCGCAGCACGGCGAACACCGCCTCGGCGATCACACCGCGTTCGGCGTGGCCGAGCTTCGGATGCTCGCGGAAAAAGCGGCTCGTCGCCGCATCGGCGGGACCCGTGAACTTCAAAACGTCGGCCAGCAACGTCTCAGTTTGTCCAATCAAAAAACCATGTAGCCTCATGCGCCCTCCCCGGCGGTGTGTGCTTGTGTTTCGTTTGCGTCGTCAAGGAAGAGCCATTGCGGCTCGGGTGGCGTGAGCGTCACGCGCTCGCCGTCGAGCGCGAGGCGCCCTTCGACGAACCAGCGGATCGCCCGCGGATACATCGTGTGTTCGGTCTTCAGGACGCGCGCGGCCAGCGCGGCGGCATCGTCGCCGGTGCGCACCGGCACCGCCGACTGCGCCACGATCGGCCCATGATCGAGCGTGGGCGTGACAAAATGCACCGTGGCGCCGTGCACGCGGCAACCCGCGTCGAGCGCGCTCTGGTGCGTTTTGAGACCCGGAAAGCTCGGCAGCAGCGACGGGTGGATGTTGAGCATCCGGCCCGAATAATGCTGGACGAAACCCTCGGTCAGCACGCGCATGAAGCCCGCGAGCACGACGAGGTCGGGCGCGTAACCGTCGATGGCCTGCGCAAGCGCCGCGTCGAAGCTGGCGCGATCAGGATACTGGCGATGATCGACCACCGCCGTGGCGATGCCGTGCGAGGCTGCAAAGGCAAGCCCCGCGGCATCCGGGCGATTGGCAATCACGGCGGCGATGCGCGCGCTCCAGGCTTCGTGCGCACAGGCGCGCACGATGGCTTCCATGTTGCTGCCCCGCCCCGAAATCAGGATGACGAGATTTTTCATCCGCGGATTTTATCATTGGGCGGCACCCCCAACGCTCGGGCGGCGGCGATCGGGCTCCCGTGCGTTTATAATCGTCTGTTTCGTCGCGGCCACCGGGCCGTGTAACTGGTCTCATTCGGTCATATTCAGGGCGCCTGGCCGGCGTCCGCTCAGTTTCCGCTCAGGTCCCGTTATCGTGAGAGTCTTCCGCGGTCTTCCCAATGCCGAAAGCCGCGCGCCCTGCGCGCTCACCATCGGCAATTTCGACGGTGTCCACCGCGGGCATCAGGCGTTGCTCGCGCGCGTGCGCGAAGCCGCCGACGCGCGCGGCCTGCCCGTCTGCGTGATGACCTTCGAGCCGCATCCGCGCGAATTCTTCAACCCGGCAAGCGCCCCGCCGCGCATCGCCATGCTGCGCGACAAGCTCGAAGCGCTGCGCGAAAACGGCGTGGACCGCGTGGTGGTCGAGCATTTCAACCACACCTTCGCGAGCCAGTCGCCGGACGACTTCGTCTCGCGCATCATCGTGGGCGGCCTGCACGCGCGCTGGATGATGATCGGCGACGACTTCCGCTACGGCGCGAAGCGCGCGGGCGACTTCGCCTCGCTGCAGGTCGCGGGCGCGCAGCACGGCTTCGAAGTCGAGCAGATGGCGACCGTGGCCGATCCGTCGGGCGTGCGTATCTCCAGTTCGGCCGTGCGCACGCAGCTCGCGGCGGGCGACCTCGACGCGGCGCGCGCCTCGCTTGGCCGTGGCTACGAAATCAGCGGACACGTCACGCACGGCCTGAAGCTCGGCCGCGACCTGGGCTTTCCCACCCTGAACCTGCCGATCGGCCACAAGCGTCCGGCGCTCAAGGGCATCTTCGTCGTGCAGGTGCATGGGCTCGCCGACCATCCGCTGCCAGGCGTCGCGAGCCTCGGCCTGCGCCCGACCGTGGACGATTCGGGCCGCGTGCTGCTCGAAGTGCATTTGCTCGACTGGCACGGCAACGCCTATGGCAAGCTCGTGCGCGTCGAATTCCTCAAGAAGCTGCGTGACGAGGAAAAATTCGCCGACCTCGAAACCCTCACCGCCGCCATCGCGCGCGATGTGACCAACGCCCGCGCGTGGTTCGCCGCGGCGGGCGCACACGTGCCCGGCGGCGCTTCCACCGGTTTCGCCACCTCGGCGACCGACCGAATTAGGTGACTTGCGGTCCGCGAGCGTCGCGCCAGGCTCAACATCCAGCCTGCCCGACGCCCGCCTGGACCGCCCCGCCCCAGGCGCCTGATGCGGCATGGTCCGCAGACGGCGCGCGAGGCGACGGTTGCGCGGCCTGGCCGCAATGCTGACGCCGTGCATCCTCGAATTCACCGTGATCTCACCATGAGCGACAAGAAAGCATCCTCCGGCAAGCCGCAGAAGTCCGAATCGAAGTACCCCGTCAACCTGCTCGACACCGCATTCCCGATGCGTGGCGATCTGCCCAAGCGCGAGCCGCAATGGGTCAAGGAGTGGGAAGAAAAGGGCATCTACAAGAAGATCCGCGCCGCCTCGAAGGGCCGCAAGAAGTTCATCCTGCACGATGGCCCGCCGTATGCGAACGGCGACATCCACCTCGGCCATGCGGTGAACAAGATCTTGAAGGACATGATCGTCAAGGCGCGCAATCTGGCGGGCTACGACGCGGTCTACGTGCCGGGCTGGGACTGCCACGGCATGCCGATCGAAATCCAGATCGAAAAGCAGTTCGGCAAGTCGCTGCCCGCCCAGGAAGTGATGAAGAAGGCGCGCGAGTACGCGTCGGGCCAGATCGAGACGCAAAAGGCGGGCTTCAAGCGCCTGGGCGTGCTCGGCGACTGGGACAACCCGTACAAGACCATGAACTTCGCGAACGAAGCGGGCGAAATCCGCGCACTCGCGAAGATCATCGAAAAGGGCTATGTGTTCCGTGGCCTGAAGCCCGTGAACTGGTGCTTCGACTGCGGCTCGGCGCTGGCTGAGGCTGAAGTCGAGTACAAGGACAAGACCGACCCGACCATCGACGTGCTGTTCACGTTCGCGCAGCCGGCTGAAACGGCGGCGGCCTTTGGCCTGGCCGCCCTGCCGCGCGAGGAAGGCGGCATCGTCATCTGGACCACGACGCCCTGGACGATCCCGTCGAACCAGGCGCTCAACGTGCATCCGGAAATCGAGTACGCGCTCGTCGATACGCCGCGCGGCCTGCTGATTTTCGCGACCGAGCGCGTCGAGGCGTGCCTGAAGGACTTCGGTCTCGAAGGCACTGTAATCGCCACCACGAAGGGCGAAAAGCTCTCGCTGCTGCGCTTCAACCACCCGCTGGCCTCGGCGCATCCGGGCTACCAGCGCACTTCGCCGATCTACCTAGGCGACTACGTGACGACCGACACCGGCACGGGCATCGTGCACTCGGCGCCCGCGTATGGCGTGGAAGACTTCATCTCGTGCAAGGCGCACGGCATGGCGGACTCGGACATCATCAGCCCGGTGATGGGCGATGGCCGCTACGTCGAATCGCTGCCGCTGTTCGGCGGCCTGTCGATCTGGGACGCGAATCCGAAGATCGTCGACGCGCTCGACGCCGCCGGCACGCTGCTGCGCAGCGAAAAGTACCTGCACAGCTACATGCACTGCTGGCGCCACAAGACGCCCATCATCTACCGCGCCACCTCGCAGTGGTTCGCGGGCATGGACGTCACGCCCAAGGACGGCGGCAAGACGCTGCGCGAAACCGCGCTCGAAGGCATCGAAGCCACCGCGTTCTACCCGTCGTGGGGCAAGCAGCGCCTCTTCTCGATGATCGCCAACCGCCCGGACTGGACGCTCTCGCGCCAGCGCCAATGGGGCGTGCCGATGGCGTTCTTCGTGCACAAGGAAACCGGCGAGCTGCATCCGCGCACGCTGGAGCTGCTCGAAGAAGTCGCGCAGCGCGTGGAGAAGTCCGGCATCGAAGCCTGGCAGACGCTCGATCCGCGCGAGCTGATCGGCGACGACGCCAACCTGTACGAGAAGAACCGCGACACGCTCGACGTGTGGTTCGACTCGGGCACGACGCATTGGCACGTCCTGCGCGGCTCGCACAAGGACGACCTGCAATTCCCGGCCGACCTGTATCTGGAAGGCTCGGACCAGCATCGCGGCTGGTTCCACTCGTCGCTGCTCACCGCTTCCATGCTCGACGGCCGCCCGCCGTACAACGCCCTGCTCACGCACGGCTTCACCGTCGACGGCGAAGGCCGCAAGATGTCGAAGTCGCTCGGCAACGGCGTCGATCCGCATGAAGTGGCGAACCGCCTGGGCGCGGAAATCATCCGTCTATGGATCGCCTCGACCGACTACTCGGGCGAACTGGCGATCTCGGAGGAAATCCTCAAGCGCGTGACGGAAGGCTATCGCCGTATCCGCAACACGCTGCGCTTCCTGCTCTCGAACCTGTCGGACTTCGACTTCGAGAAGCACGCGCTGCCCGCGGATCAATGGCTCGAAATCGACCGCTACGCCGTCGCGCTCACGCACACGCTGCAAAACGACGTGCTCTCGCACTACGACCGCTATGAGTTCCACCCGGTCGTGGCGAAGCTGCAGACGTTCTGCTCGGAAGACCTCGGCGGCTTCTATCTCGACGTGCTGAAGGACCGCCTCTACACGAGCGCGCCGGATTCGGCCGCCCGTCGCGCTGCGCAAACGGCGCTGCACCACATCACGCACAGCCTGCTGCGCATCCTCGCGCCGTTCCTCTCGTTCACGGCCGAAGAAGCGTGGAAGGTGTTCCAGCCGCAAAGCGAAACCATCTTCACCGAAACCTTCCACGCGTTCCCGGACGTCGAAGGCGCACCGGAGCTGATCGCCAAGTGGACGCTGCTGCGCGAAGTGCGCGGCAACGTGACGAAGGCGCTGGAAGAGGCGCGCGTGGCGAACCAGATCGGCTCGTCGCTGCAGGCCGAAGTGCGCATCCTCGCAAGCGGCGCGCGCCATGACGCGCTGCAAAGTCTCGGCGACGATCTCAAGTTCGTGCTCATCACCTCGGCGGCGCAAGTCGTGAAGGTGGAGAGCGAAGCGGACGAAGGCGTCGAAGTGGTGACCTCGAAGTACCTCAAGTGCGAGCGCTGCTGGCACTACCGCGAGGACGTGGGCGCGAACGCCGAGCATCCGGGCCTGTGCGGCCGCTGCGTGGTCAATCTGTTCGGTAACGGCGAAAACCGGAGCGCGGCGTGATGGCCAAGACCGTGTCGAAGCAGGCGAAATCCGGCGGCGCGAATGGTGCGAATGGGGCAAAGGGCACGCTCGCGCCGTGGCTCGGCATCGCGTTGATCGTGATCCTCGCGGATCAGCTCACGAAGATCGCCATCTCCAAGGTGTTCGCCTACGGCGAAGGGCGCGTGATCACGCCGTTCTTCAACCTCGTGCTCGTGTACAACAAGGGCGCGGCGTTCAGCTTCCTCGCGGCGGCCGGCGGCTGGCAGCGCTGGGCCTTCACGGCGCTGGGCGTCGTGGCGGCCGTGGTGATCGGCTATCTGCTCAAGCGTCACGCAGGGCAGCGCCTCTTTTGCACGGCGCTCGCGCTGATCCTGGGCGGCGCGCTCGGCAACGTGCTCGACCGCCTGATGTACGGTCATGTGATCGACTTCCTCGACTTCCACCTGGGCCTGTCGCACTGGCCCGCGTTCAACGTCGCGGATAGCGCGATCACCGTCGGCGCCGTGCTGCTGGTGTTCGACGAACTGCGCCGCGTGCGCGGTTCGCGCTGACCCCTGCCCCTACGCGTAACCAGACGGGCGAGACAGAGGAGACCTGCCTTGAACACCTCCGCAGCAACGCCGGGCGAGCTGGCCGGACGCCATCTCGTGCTCGGCATGTCGGGCGGCATCGCCTGCTACAAGATCGCCGAACTCACGCGCCTCTTGACCAAGGCCGGCGCGACCGTGCAGGTCGTGATGACCGAGGCGGCCACGCAGTTCATCACGCCCGTGACGATGCAGGCGCTCTCGGGGCGCCCCGTCTACACGAGCCAGTGGGACGGCCGCGTGCCCAACAACATGGCGCACATCGACCTGTCGCGTGAAGCGGATGCGATCGTCATCGCGCCCGCCTCGACCGACTTCATCGCCAAGCTCGCCAACGGTTTCGCCGACGATCTGCTCTCGACGCTGTGCGTCGCGCGCGATTGTCCGCTGCTGGTGGTGCCGGCCATGAACCGGCAGATGTGGCAGAACCCGGCCACCCAGCGCAACGTCGCGCAGATCCGCGCGGACGGCATCGAAACGCTCGGCCCCGATTCCGGCCCGCAGGCTTGCGGCGAAGTCGGTGACGGGCGCATGCTGGAGCCGCAAGCCGTCTATGAAGCGATCGTCGCGTTCTTCGCGCCCAAGGTGCTCGCGGGCCGCAAGCTCCTGATCACCGCCGGGCCGACCTTCGAGCCGCTCGATCCGGTGCGCGGCATCACCAATCGCTCAAGCGGCAAGATGGGCTTCGCGCTCGCGCGCGCCGCACAGCAGGCAGGCGCCGAAGTGCATCTGGTCGCGGGGCCGGTCGCGCTGGACACGCCGTGGGGCGTGGTCCGCGAGAACGTGCAGACCGCGCAGCAGATGTATGACGCCGTGATGCGCGGCGTGCCCGATGCCGATGTCTTCATCGGCGTGGCGGCGGTGGCCGACTGGCGAGTTGACCACGTTGCGGAACACAAGATCAAGAAGACGGCGGAGCAGCGTATGCCGAGCTTCAATTTCGTCGAGAACCCCGACATTCTCGCCTCGGTCGCGGCGCTGCCCCACCCGCCCTACTGCGTGGGCTTCGCGGCCGAAAGCGGCGACCTGGACGTGCACGGCGAGGAAAAACGCGCACGCAAGAAGGTGCCGCTGCTGATCGGCAACCTCGGCCCGCTCACCTTCGGCCAGGACGACAATGAGGTCGTGCTGTTCGAAGCCAGCGGCCGCACGCCGCTGCCGCGCGCGGCCAAGATCACGCTCGCGCAGACGCTGATCGCCGAAATCGCGAAACGTCTGCCGGATACGGGCATCCTGTCCTGATACGCGCGGCAACGCGCCGCGCACGTCAGTCAGGACACGAAGTTGAAGGAGCCGTACTGCCATGACACTGCTTTCCGTACTGGACCAGTCGCCCGTGATCGCCGGGCATAGCGCGGCGGACGCCATCGCCGCCACGATCGAGCTTGCGCAACTGGCCGATGACCTCGGCTACACGCGCTACTGGTGCGCCGAGCACCACGGCCTGCTGGGCGTGTGCAACCCCTGCCCCGAAGTCCTGCTCGCGCGCCTGGGCAGCGTGACGAAGCGCATCCGCATCGGCTCGGGCGGCATCATGCTGCCGTACTACAGCCCCTTCAAGGTCGCCGAGCAGTTCATGATGCTCGAAGCGCTCTTTCCGGGCCGCGTCGATCTGGGCGTGGGCCGCGCGCCGGGCGGCGACATGCGCACCGCGCAAGCGGTGGCGGCCGGCGCCTACAATCGCGGCGACCAGTTCGCGCAGCAGGTGCAGGATCTCGTCGGCCTGATGGACGGCACGCTGGCGTCCGGCCATCTCGCGCACGGCGTCGTGCTGCAACCGCAGATCGCCACGCGACCGCAGCTCTGGGTGCTGGGCTCCAGCGACTTTGGCGGCGACCTCGCCGCGCAACTGGGCTTGCGCTTCACGTTCGCGCATTTCATCAACGCGCACTTCGGTCATCTGGTGGCGAACGCCTATCGCGAGCGCTTCCAGCCGGGCCATGAAGCGAAGCCGTATCTGGCCTGCGCGGTGTTCGCGATCTGCGCCGATACCGAAGCCGAAGCCGCCGACCTGGAAAAAGCCGTCGATCTGCGCCGCGTGCAGATGGCCTACGGCCTGAACGCGCCAATTCCGAGCCTCGAACAAGGCCGCGCGCAGGAATACGGCGAGCGCGAGCAGATCGTGATTGACCGCGAGAAGCCGCGCAGCATCATCGGCACGCCCGAGAGCGTCACGGAACGCCTGCACGCGCTGCAAGAGCGTTTTGGCGCCGACGAACTCGTCGTGCTCACCGTCGCGGGCAGCTACAAGGCGCGCCTGCGCTCGTACGAATTGCTCGCCGAGGCGTTTGAGTTACCCCGCGCCTGAGTGACCCAAGCTGCCTCGATCAAACCGACCTAACCGCTTACCTCATGAAAATCGACATCAAGATCCTCAACGACCGCATGCGCGACCAGTTGCCCCACTACGCCACGCCGGGCAGCGCGGGCCTCGACCTGCGCGCGTGCCTCGACGCGCCGGTCACGCTCGAACCGGGCGAAACGAAGCTGATCCCGACGGGCCTCGCGATCCACCTCGCCGATCCGGGCTACGCCGCGCTGATCCTGCCGCGCTCGGGTCTTGGCCACAAGCACGGCATCGTGCTCGGCAACCTGGTCGGCCTGATCGACTCGGATTACCAGGGCGAACTGATGATCTCCACCTGGAACCGCGGCCACACCACCTTCACGCTGAACCCGCTGGAGCGTCTCGCGCAGCTCGTGATCGTGCCGGTCGTGCAGGCGCAGTTCAATATCGTCGATGACTTCGAAGCGAGCGAACGCGGCGAAGGCGGCTTCGGCAGCACCGGCAAGCACTGAGCTTCACGCTTTCCGGCAGCCGCAAAAAAGCACGCTCGAAGGCGTGCTTTTTTGCTTCTGGCTGCCGGCCTTTACTGCGCGGCGTTCGTTGCGGCCGCAACTTCATGACGCCGCCGATACCAGAGCAGATACACGATCGTCAGCACCACGAGGAAGGCCACACCGTATGCAAGCGTCATGCGGAATTCGCGCGTGAATGCGGTGCCGGCCAGAATCCCCAGCATCAAGAGCGCGCCCAGCACGCTCGTGAACGGAAAGCCCCACATACGGAATTTCAGCGGCTCGCCCGTGTTCTTCACGCGGAAGAAAATCTGCGTGACGAAGATCATGAGCCACGTGAACATCGCGCCGAACATGGCGATCGACATCATCAGCGTGAACGCCGTCTGCGGCCAAAGCGCGTTGAGCACGGCCGACACCGCGATGCCGATCGTCGAGAGCGACAGCGCCGCCGTCGGCACGCCCTGGCGCGTGAGGCGGCCGAACGCGGCGGGCGCATAGCCCGCGCGCGAAAGGCTGAACATCATGCGCGTGGTGATGTAGAGCTGGCTGTTCATCGCCGAGAGCGCGGCCACCAGCACGATGAAGTTGATCGCGCCCGCCGCGTAGGGCACGCCGGTTTCGGCCATCACCTTCACGAACGGGCTTTCGTTGCCGCCCGCCTCGGTCCACGGGACAATGGCGAGCATCAGCGCCAGCGTGAGCAGATAGAACAGCACGAGGCGCACGATGGTGGCGCGGAACGCACGCGTGACGGCGCGCTGCGGGTCCTGCGCTTCGGCGGCGGCCACGGCGATGGTTTCCAGCCCCAGATAGCTGAACAGCGACACGATCGTGCCCACCCACACGCCCCACCAGCCCTTGGGCAGCCAGCCGCCATGCGACGTGTAATTCGCCACACCCACGCCCGAATCCGCCGGCGCATGCCAGACGAACCACGCGCCGAGCACGATGAAGGCCACGATCGCGGCGATCTTGAGGCTGGAGAAGAGGTATTCGATGCTGCCGTAGGCACGCACGCTCATCGCGTTCACGACGATCAGCGCCGCCGAAAAGCCCACGACCCAGTACAGCCCC
This sequence comes from Paraburkholderia eburnea, assembly GCF_002917095.1. Taxonomy (GTDB): domain Bacteria; phylum Pseudomonadota; class Gammaproteobacteria; order Burkholderiales; family Burkholderiaceae; genus Paraburkholderia; species Paraburkholderia eburnea. Next base: position 22,391 of record NZ_PQGA01000015.1, on the reverse strand, counting down.
GGCACATGCGGGAACCAGAACTTCATGTACACGGCGATGGCCGACACTTCGGTGCCGACCGCCAGCACGTAGGCCGACCAGTACGCATAGCGCACGAGAAAACCCGCTAGCGGCCCGATGTAATGCTCGGCGTAAGCGCCGAACGAACCCGAGGTGGGATGCGCGACCGTCATTTCGGCGAGCGCGCCCATCAGCAGCAAGGCGATCAGCGCGCCGATCGCGTAGGAAATCAGCACGCCCGGACCGGCAAAGCCGATGGCGAAACCGCTGCCGAGAAACAGGCCCGTGCCGACCGCGCCGCCGATGGCGATCATGGTCATCTGACCCGCGGACAGCCCGCGGCGCAGGCCGCGTTCGCGCTCGACGATGGAATCGAACGCACTCTTTTTATCTGAACTCACCTTCACCCTCTACGGCATGCGGCCTGACGCCTACGATGCGCGCAAGTTCGACGCCGTTCGCCGAACTTGCGCACAGAAAACAAAACGGCGCGGACCGTGAAGTCCGCGCCGTTCCGGCTGACCTGAAGCGGAAACCGCTTATTCTACTTCGACCGCCTCCGGCGGCCGTGTCGCCGGTTGCTCGTCGAACGTGAGCAGCACCTTGTCTTCCGCATCGACATCCACGGTCACGCGGCCGCCGTTCAGGAGCTTGCCGAACAGCAGTTCGTCGGCGAGCGCACGGCGGATCGTGTCCTGGATCAGGCGTTGCATCGGCCGCGCGCCCATGAGCGGGTCGAAGCCGTGCTTGGCCAGATGCTTGCGCAGCGCATCGGTGAACAGCGCATCGACCTTCTTCTCGTGCAACTGGTCTTCCAGTTGCATGAGGAACTTGTCGACCACGCGCATGATGATTTCCTCATCGAGCGCACGGAAGCTGATCGTCGAATCCAGACGGTTACGGAACTCCGGCGTGAACAGGCGCTTGATATCGGCCATTTCGTCGCCTTGTTCGCGGCGCGTCGTGAAACCGATCGTGGACTTGTTCATCGTGTCGGCGCCCGCATTCGTCGTCATGATGATGATGACGTTGCGGAAATCCGCCTTGCGGCCGTTGTTGTCCGTCAGCGTGCCGTGGTCCATCACCTGCAGCAGCACGTTGAATATATCCGGATGCGCCTTCTCGATTTCGTCGAGCAGCAGCACGCAATGCGGCTTCTTGGTGACGGCTTCGGTGAGCAGACCGCCCTGGTCGAAGCCGACATAGCCCGGCGGCGCGCCGATCAGACGGCTCACCGCATGACGCTCCATGTACTCGGACATGTCGAAGCGGATCAGCTCGATACCAAGCGTGAACGCGAGCTGACGCGCCACTTCGGTCTTGCCGACGCCCGTAGGACCGGAGAACAGGAACGAGCCGATTGGCTTGTCCGTCTTGCCCAGACCCGCACGCGCCATCTTGATCGCCGCCGACAGCGCGTCGATTGCCGGGTCCTGGCCAAACACCACGGCCTTCAGATCGCGGTCGAGCGTCTGCAGCTTGCTGCGATCGTCCTGCGACACGCTTTGCGCCGGCACGCGCGCGATCTTCGAGATGATCTCTTCGATCTCGCTCTTGCCGATGGTCTTCTTCTGCTTCGACTTCGGCAGGATGCGTTGCGCGGCACCCGCTTCGTCGATTACGTCGATCGCCTTGTCGGGCAAGTGCCGATCCGTGATGAAACGCGCCGACAGTTCAGCCGCCGCGTTGAGCGCGCCCGACGAATACTTCACGCCGTGGTGCTCTTCGAAGCGCGACTTCAGGCCGCGCAGGATCGCGACGGTTTGCTCGACGGTCGGCTCGATCACGTCGACCTTCTGGAAGCGCCGCGACAAGGCAGCGTCTTTTTCGAAGATCCCGCGATATTCCGTGAAAGTCGTGGCACCAATGCACTTGAGCGTGCCCGACGAAAGCGCAGGCTTGAGCAGGTTCGACGCGTCGAGCGTGCCGCCCGATGCCGCGCCCGCGCCGATCAGCGTATGAATTTCGTCGATGAAGAGAATCGCGTGCGGACGTTCCTTAAGCTCCTTGAGCACCGTCTTCAGACGTTGCTCGAAGTCGCCGCGGTACTTCGTGCCCGCGAGCAGCGCGCCCATGTCGAGCGAGTACACCTGCGCGTCGGCCAGGATGTCCGGCACTTCGCCGCGCGTGATGCGCCAGGCGAGGCCTTCCGCGATCGCGGTCTTGCCCACGCCGGCTTCACCCACGAGCAGCGGATTGTTCTTGCGGCGGCGGCACAGCACCTGCACCACGCGCTCGACTTCGGATTCGCGCCCGATCAGCGGATCGATGCGGCCATCCTTCGCCATCTGGTTCAGGTTCTGCGTGAACTGGGCGAGCGGGGTTTCCTTCTGGCCTGCGGCGTCTTCCGCTTCCGCGCTGGCGTCGCTCGACTTGGCGGCTTCGCCGCTGCCGGTCTTCGCAATGCCATGCGAAATGAAGTTCACGACGTCCAGACGCGTGACGCCCTGCTGTTGCAGGTAGTACACCGCGTGCGAGTCCTTCTCGCCGAAGATCGCGACCAGCACGTTCGCACCGGTCACTTCCTTCTTGCCGTTGGAAGTGGACTGGACGTGCATGATCGCGCGCTGGATCACGCGCTGGAACCCGAGCGTCGGCTGTGTGTCGACGTCGTCCGTTCCCGGCACCGTAGGGGTGTTGTCGTGAATGAAGTTGCGCAGGTTCTGTCGCAGGTCTTCGATATTCGCGGCGCACGCTCGCAGCACTTCCGCTGCTGTCGGGTTATCCAACAGCGCCAGCAAAAGGTGTTCGACCGTGATGAACTCATGCCGCGCCTGACGTGCTTCCATGAACGCCATGTGCAGGCTGACTTCCAGTTCCTGGGCAATCATGCTTCCTCCATCACACACTGCAGCGGATGCCCGGCCTGCCGTGCGTGGGTAACGACTTGCTCAACTTTGGTCGACGCGATGTCCCGCGTATAGACCCCACAAACACCCCTGCCCTCGCGATGGACCTTCAACATGATCTGCGTTGCGGTCTCGCGGTCTTTATTGAAATACTCCTGCACGACCATCACGACGAATTCCATCGGCGTGTAGTCGTCGTTCATCAGCACGACCTTGTACATGGAGGGCGGTTTGACCTTTTGCTCCTGCCGCTCCAGTACGGTTGAATCCTGCTTGTCCGGGATAATCGCCATACACCCATTCTAAACAACTCGGACAGGCCCGCAATCCTGCCGAAACCCGACCGGCCGTTCGGTGAAGCTGGCTCCGGCGCCCCGACATCAACGGGCAATCCCTGCGCCTTTCCCGTTCCGGGCTCGATCAACTTCGCCCTGACCGCGACTTGCGTGGGCGCCCGGCTGCGGGGCCGGTTCGATTCTTCCTGCCAGCAGCTTTCGGGCCACCGTCGAATCGAGTATCGCACAACCTGCGCGCTCGCGTGGGCAGCGCCCTCGGGCCATTCAGGCACGCTTTGTCGGCCTGCGCACGCTTGCAAACAGTTTCCATGCCATCGTGCGCCCGATGTCTGCCTGAACGACGCTTTCCGCTGCGCTAACGCCCGCTCCCGCCGTGCTTCCCATGTGAGTCGATTATGCGACTTTTCAAGATGAGCCGTGCAACCCCTTTGGGCGCGTAGGGACAAAAAGCGAACCCGATGCACCAGGCGCCAACTCACTGCGTATTGAACTCACCAAGGCACTCACTAAGGCACGCACCAGGCGCAGCAGCAAAGCCCGCTAGAAAAGCCGGAAAAACCCTGGAAATGCGATCTTTACAACGCGTCCGGGAACGTCTCAAAATATTCTTGACACCAGAATAAAGAGCCTCAACAATCAAGCTGGCACTTTTTTCAACCGCCTTTAATTTTCGAAAAAATGCCGTTGGTGAGCTTGTGAGGAGGGGGCGATCGCACTCCGCGATCGTTTAGCTTTTCGAACTGCTCGTGGTAGTGACATGAGTTACAGGGGAAGTTGGTATGGCAACCGGTACGGTCAAGTGGTTCAACGACGCGAAGGGTTTCGGGTTCATCACGCCGGATGAAGGCGGCGAGGATCTGTTCGCTCACTTTTCGGCCATTCAGATGAATGGTTTCAAGACCCTCAAAGAAGGTCAGAAGGTGAGCTTCGAGGTCGTGCAAGGCCCGAAGGGTAAACAGGCATCGAACATTCAGGCAGCGGCCTGATACGTTCGGTACCCGTACCTTGGGAACCCGGCTTCGGCCGGGTTTCTTTTTTGTCTGAATGCTTTTTAGGCGCGCGCTTTTGCGGCGTTATTTCTGTGTCATTGCACGCCAGATGATTTGAATAAAACACCTGGAATGCTTTGCACAATCGCCACAATTATTCACATTGTTTTCATTCGTGCGTGGTAGCGCACGCGAGATAAAACAAGTTACGTGACACGCAGCGTGCCCATCATGCCGAGATCCTCATGTTCGAGGATGTGGCAATGGAACATGCGATCACCCGCTTCATGCTGAACGGTCGCGAGATGCACGCTTTCCCCGGGCTTCACGTTGACCGTGTCGCGCCATGCGAGCACGGTCTCGTCGATGCGATTGCCGCCCGACTCGCGCGCAAGCACCTGAAACTGCGTACCGTGCAGATGGAAGGGATGATCCATATCCGTCTGGTTCGCAATCGTCCACTGTTCGACTTCATTACGACGGCTCGTGAGCGTGATGCGCGCGGGGTCGTATGACTCGCCGTTGATCATGAAGTGCATACCTTGGGGCATTCGGCGCTGCGATGCACCCGGCTGGTGCATCGCGTGCATGTCCATCGCCTCGCCGAACACGACGGATTTTTTGACATTCGATGGCACGAGCGGCGCGATCGGCCGCAGCTGAGCAGGCAGCGCTTTGCCTGCGAACGCTGCCTGCGGCGCGAATGCCACCTGGGCCAGCGTCGCCATCGGCGTAGGCGGCAAGCTGCCGTGCGTCATCGCCATCTTGCGGCGGTCGTACTGCGCCGCGAGCAGACGCGCCGACGACGCGCCCTGCCCCGCGCGCACGATCAGCTCAACGCGCTCGCCCGGCGCCAGCAACAACGACGTCAGACCCTCGCGCGGCGCGCCCAGCAAGCCGCCATCGGTCCCCACCTGGGCGAACGCGCGGCCGTCGTCGAACGCCAGCAGCAGATAGCGCGCGTTGCAGCCGTTCCAGACGCGCCAGCGCTCGTCGCGCACGATCCCGATACGCGGTTCGCGTGCGCCGTTCACGAGCACGAACTGGCCTTCGCGGCCGTTCATCCAGTCCATCATGCTATTGGCCGCGATCGTGCCGTCGGCGGCAAGCTTCAGGTCCGAGACGAACAGATGGCGCTCGGGCCAGTCCGCGAGCGGATCGTCGGCGGACCGCACGACAATCGGCCCCGCCAACCCGCGAAACACCTGCTCCGCCGTCTGCATGTGTGGATGCGGGTGATACCAGTAGGTGCCCGCACTGCCCTTCGGCAAGGTGAAGCGATAGACATGCATGGCGCCCGGCGCGATCGGATTCGCCGGATTGCCGTCCTGATCGGGCGGCACGGGCAGACCGTGCCAGTGAATCGTCGTGGGCTGCGCGAGGCGGTTGACGAAGCGGATCTCGACGCGATCGCCCTCGCGCACGTCGATCAGCGGACCGATCATGGGACCGTCGTTATTCGCTGCGCCTGAGTCGTACTGCCAGAAGGTGGTGGGCGGCGTGTCCGCGAGCAACGCATGCGCGGCGGGTTGCGCGATCAATGTTGCGCGAAATACACCCGCTTCGCGGCTTTCGTTGGCGAGCGTACGCAAGTTGGCGAGCGGTGCGCCAGCGGCCAACGCGTCAACCGCCGCGAGTGGTGCGAGTGGCGCGGGCGCCGGAGCGTGCGTCATATCAGCCATGCCAGGCATTCCCGACATGCCATCGCCGGACTCCCCGGCCAACGACGCGCGCGCGAACAGCGAAGCGGTAGCGGCGCCCAGCACGCCGGACAAAAACATTCTGCGTTTCATCGATGAATTCCTCAAATACGGCTGCCTGCGCAGCAGCGCAGGCCGGCATCGCCTTCGCACGCAATACGTCCATGCGCGTCATGTGCATGACATACGTCACGTCGTACGAAGCATTTCGTCTGATCCCGGCCCAGTTCACGTATGCGTGCACGGGCCTGCGTTCAGGCGATCGGAGGAGGCAGAGGAGGCGCGTGGATGATGCCCGAGCGCAAGGCGGCTACGTGCACTGAAGGCGCGTCGTGCGCCGGCGCGTGGGTATCGATTTGAGATTCGAGCGCGGGCAACCCGCAATGCACGCCGCAGCCCACGCTGCAACAACCCGCGTGGCAGCGGCCGCAGTCGTCACATCCGGTGTGACCAACGCCGCTGCAATGGGCACGCCCGGTCATCTGCGCGAGCACGACATGGCTGACTGAAGGCGGTTGCGCGTCGTGCAGCATGCGCTCGCACGCGCTCGCGCCGCACATGCCTGACAGCGCCAACACGCAAACGAGAAGGAAGCGACACAGAACGGCCATGAGAAAGACGACGCGCGATTGATGCTCGTCATGATAGCGCACACAAGGTCGGATAACGCGCACGCTAACGCACGATAAGGCGTGACCAGGACAAGGACTCCCACAGGACTGCTCGATAAGATCTGACGTCCTCGCTGGCGTATTGATACCTCCCTGTTCGCTGGCGAGCGTTCATCCAATACGAACCAGGAGCGCCCTACACCATGTCACTCAAACCCCTGCGCATCGCTGCGCTGATGTCCGCCATGCTCGTCGCCGCCTGTTCGACCACGGGCTTCACCACCTCATCGGCAAGCAGCGAAGCCGCCTCGCACGCGCAACTCGTACGCGAAGCGCGAGTCGCCCTGAACAACCTCTATGCCACGACCCCGAGCGCCAGGAACCTGAGCGCCAACGCCGCCGGCGTGCTGATCTTCCCCAGCATCGTGAAAGCCGGCTTCCTGCTTGGCGGGTCGGGTGGACGCGGCGTCCTGTTCGGACCGGACGGCAGCGTGAAGGGCTACTACAGCGCGGGCGCTGTCTCGTGGGGCCTGCAAGCCGGCGCGCAGAGTTTCTCGGAAGCCATGGTGTTGATGACGCCGGATGCGGTGCAGAACCTGGATACCGCTGACGGCTGGTCGGTCGGCGTGGGTCCGAGCGTCGTGGTCGCCGACGAGGGCATCGCCAGGGACGTCACGACCACGACCGCGCGCTCGGACGTCTACGCGTTCATCTACGGGCAGTCGGGCCTGATGGCGGGGCTCGGCGTGCAAGGCCAGAAAATTACCCGGCTCAGCAACTAAGCCCCACCGTTTGCCGACGGATAGCGCCCGACAAATCAATTTGGATAACTAATATAACTCATCAGGTTATTCGATGATCCAAAACAAAAACCCCGGCGGACGCGATGGTCCACCGGGGTTTTTGTGTCGCGCACTGACAGCGCCTACAAGCGCTTACAGGTTGTCGATCAGCACCTGCCCAAAGGCCGAACACGACACCTGTGTCGCGCCTTCCATCAGCCGCGCGAAGTCATACGTCACGCGCTTTTGCTGGATCGACTTTTCCATCGACGCGATGATCAGATCCGCGGCCTCGGTCCAGCCAAGGTGGCGCAACATCATTTCCGCCGACAGAATTTCCGAGCCCGGATTCACGTAGTCCTTGCCCGCGTACTTCGGCGCCGTGCCGTGCGTCGCTTCGAACATCGCCACCGAATCCGACAGATTCGCGCCCGGCGCGATGCCGATGCCGCCCACCTGCGCCGCCAGTGCGTCCGAGATGTAATCGCCGTTCAGGTTCAGCGTGGCGATCACGTCGTATTCAGCCGGGCGCAGCAGGATCTGCTGGAGGAAGGCGTCGGCGATCACGTCCTTGATGACGATGTCGGCGCCCGTCTTCGGATTCTTGATCTTCAACCACGGGCCGTCGTCGATCAGTTCCGCCGCGAATTCCTTCTGCGCGAGCGCGTAGCCGTAGTCGCGGAACGCGCCTTCGGTGAACTTCATGATGTTGCCCTTGTGCACGAGCGTCACCGAGCGGCGCTCGTTGTCGATCGCGTACTGGATCGCCTTGCGCACGAGACGCTCCGTGCCTTCGCGCGATACCGGCTTCACGCCGATACCCGAGCTGTCGGGGAAGCGGATCTTCGAGATGCCCATTTCGTCGCGCAGGAAAGCGATGAGCTTCTTCGCGCCCTCCGAATCCGCGGGCCACTCGATGCCTGCATAGATGTCTTCCGAGTTCTCGCGGAAAATCACCATGTTGACCTTCTCCGGCGCGCGCACCGGCGAGGGCACGCCCTTGAAGTACTGCACCGGCCGCAGGCACACATAGAGGTCGAGCTGCTGGCGCAGCGTCACGTTCAGCGAGCGGATGCCGCCGCCCACCGGCGTCGTCAGCGGTCCCTTGATCGACACGACGTAATCCTTCACGACGTCCAGCGTTTCGTCGGGCAGCCAGACATCGGGGCCGTACACACGCGTGGCCTTCTCGCCCGCGTAGATCTCCATCCAGTGAATCTTGCGCTTGCCGCCGTAGGCTTTTTCCACGGCTGCATTGACCACCTTGAGCATGACCGGCGTGATATCGACGCCCGTGCCGTCGCCCTCGATATACGGAATGATCGGCTGGTCGGAGACATTGAGCGAGAAATCCGGATTGACGGTGATCTTCTCACCGCCCGCCGGGACCTTGATGTGCTGATACGGCATGATCAACTCCAGTAGGGGGATCGGTCTGCGGAGCGCGAACAGTTCGCAATGCAATTATTCTGGGTGGCGCCGGGGTGAAGCCTGCTGCAGCCTGGGCGACGCCGGGTTCTGGCCGTTATTCTAGCCCACGCCCCGAACGCTCGTGCCCGCGCCCTCGCAAGGGCCGCGCAGCGCCTTCATGCTGCTGGCAGCGCCGGAGTTCAGCTAGCTGATATCTCATGTCTTATATAAGACCCATGAGATGCAGCAGCTAATACGTTGCGCGGTCTGCGGCGCGATATGCATTAAGATCGCGGCGCCTGCCCTTTCACCGTTTTGCATTTTGCTTCTTTCGCCATGCGCTTGATCGCCCTCAACAAACCCTTCGGCACGATCTGTCAATTTTCGCCGCACGAGACGCGCCAGTCGCTCGGGGACTGGGTCAAGACGCCGAACGTCTATCCGGCGGGCCGTCTCGATGCCGACAGCGAAGGACTGCTTCTGCTCACCGACGATGGTGCCTTGCAATCGCGCATCGCCGAACCGAAACGCAAGCTCGTAAAGCGCTATTGGGCGCAAGTGGAAGGCGCGCCCGGCGACGATGCGCTGGCAGCGCTCGAACGCGGTGTCGATCTCGGGGACTTTGTGACACAGCCATGTCGAGCAAGGAAAATTGCCGATGCCGATGCGCAAATTCTCTGGCCGCGCAATCCGCCTATCCGTTTTCGCGCGGCGATTCCCACGACCTGGATCGAACTCGCCATCAGCGAAGGAAAAAACCGTCAGGTGCGGCGCATGACGGCCGCCGTGGGATTTCCTACGCTGCGTCTCGTGCGTGTCGCGATCGGTTCTCTCGATATTTTTTCGCTGGGTCTTGCGCCTGGCGACAGCGTCGACGTCCCCACGGAGGCTCCGTGGAAGCCTGCATCGCACGCGCGGCGCACGCACAAGTGACTGTTGCGCAAGCACTTTTTCGGCATTGAAGCCGATTCGGGCCTGAAAAAAGCGCTGCTTTTGAGTTGCCGCGCATAGTCGAAAAAGCACGAAGCTAATGAAAACATCCGAAAACATCGAAAAACTTCGGAAAATTTCGCGTCAACCGTCTGGCGAGACCATGCGTTAAACCACGCAGATGCCGCCCGAAGCTATCCGGCATTCAGCCTTCAGGGTCCAGGCAGCAATGCACGGTCCCGACCGCTGGCAGACACGAATTGCAAGTTCACGAGAATTTGTCGATCCGACTGTCAACCGAAAGGTGGATGGCACGTTTACCGACCTGATCCAATAACCGGGTCACTTGGTTAATTAACTCAAGCTGAGGATTCACAAAATGAACAAACTGATCGCTGCTCTGGTCGCTGGCCTCTTCGCATCGGCTGCATTCGCACAAGCTTCGGCTCCGGAAGCTGCTTCGGCTGCTCCGGCAGCTGCTGCTTCGTCGGCACACAAGGCTTCGCACAAGAAGTCGCACAAGAAGTCGCACAAGAAGGCAGCAGCTAAGGCTGAAGCAGCTTCGGCAGCCTCGGAGTAAGCTTGTTGTAAGACGTCTCGGAGAATGGCGCACCGCGCCGATCTTCGCTTCGTTTGAAAGGCAGAGTGTCGCAAGGCGCTCTGCCTTTTGTTTTTGCAGCATCGTTTTTTTGCGGTGTCATCGCGTGATTTCGCTGCGATCCCGTGTTATCGCGCTGCAAGTTTTGACCCGCGCCGACCTGGTCGCGTAACATGCGCGGACTAATCTCTAGCAAGGAGCTACTCGTGCGATTTTCCCTGCGCCCGTTGATCGCGCGTTGCGCGCTCGCAGCGTTTGCCACCGTGTCGGCTTTCACGTTGACGTCGGCTCTCATCAGCTCGCCGGCACACGCCCAGCAGATGCCGCCAGGCGCAAAGCAGCCCGGCGATTTCCCGCGTTTGAAGCTCACGGCAGGCATGTTCGTGATCGACGCCGCCGTCGCCGCCAATGATGCGGACCGCGAGCAAGGCCTCATGTATCGCACGCAGCTCGCGCCCAACGAGGGCATGCTGTTCGTGTTCGGCGAAAACGCCGTGCACTGCTTCTGGATGAAGAACACGCTGATCCCGCTGTCGATCGCCTTCATGCGCGCCGACGGCACGATCACCGACATCGACGAGATGGATGCCGAAACGACCAACAATCACTGCCCGCGCAACAACGGCGTCTACGCGCTGGAAATGAGCAAGGGTTTCTTCACGTCGAAGGGCATCAAGCCCGGCATGAAGATCGACGGTCTGCCGCCGATGCAATAAGCGTTGCGTCAGGCGCCGGCGCGAACGCGCCTCCAGGCCTCGCTCCCCAAACCGGCCCCGCTTCAGGCGGCGCCGGTTTTTTTACGTCCGGTCACGGCCGCTGTCGGGCTCGCGCCCCGCTCCGGCGCTGTTTCTGCAAAAGCCTCGCGCAAGCGCTATCCTAGTAGTCCGCCGCGCGGACCACGCTGGCCCGGAGCCATCCGGACCAGCCGCCACGCGGACCGCCGGATCACGCGCAGGCCGCGCCGCGCGCTGTCCGGCACTTTCCATGGCGCGTCCATTCCAAGGAGATCACCGTGCCTCGCAAGACTCCCATCGAGCGCTACCGGAACATCGGCATCAGCGCTCACATCGATGCCGGCAAAACCACGACGACCGAACGCATCCTTTTTTACACCGGTGTGAATCACAAGCTCGGCGAGGTTCATGACGGCGCGGCGACCATGGACTGGATGGAACAGGAACAGGAACGCGGCATCACGATCACCTCGGCCGCGACGACCGCCTTCTGGAAGGGTATGGCCGGCAATTACCCCGAGCACCGCATCAACATCATCGACACGCCGGGGCACGTGGACTTCACGATCGAGGTCGAGCGCTCCATGCGCGTGCTCGACGGCGCGTGCATGGTGTACGACTCGGTCGGCGGCGTGCAGCCGCAGTCGGAAACCGTGTGGCGCCAGGCGAACAAGTACAAGGTGCCGCGCATCGCCTTCGTCAACAAGATGGATCGCGTCGGCGCGGACTTCTTTCGCGTGCAGCGGCAGATCGGCGAGCGCCTGAAGGGCGTGGCGGTGCCGATCCAGATTCCCGTGGGCGCGGAAGATCACTTCCAGGGCGTGGTCGATCTCGTGAAGATGAAGGCGATCGTGTGGGACGACGAAAGCCAGGGCGTGAAGTTCGAGTACGCAGAGATTCCCGCGAACCTGCTGGAAACGGCGAAGGAATGGCGCGAGAAGATGGTCGAGGCGGCCGCCGAAGCCGACGAGACGCTGCTCGAAAAATACCTCGAAGATCACGAGAGCCTGACCGAGGACGAGATCAAGGGCGCGCTGCGCAAGCGCACGATCGCCAATGAAATCGTGCCGATGCTGTGCGGCAGCGCGTTCAAGAACAAGGGCGTGCAGGCGATGCTCGACGCCGTGATCGACTATCTGCCCTCGCCCGTCGATGTGCCCGCGATTCTCGGCCACGATCTGCACGACAAGGAAATCGAGCGCCATCCGAACGACGAGGAGCCGTTCTCCGCGCTCGCCTTCAAGATCATGACCGATCCGTTCGTCGGCCAGTTGATCTTCTTCCGCGTCTATTCGGGCGTGGTGGAGTCGGGCAATACGGTGCTCAACGCGATCAAGGACAAGAAGGAGCGCCTCGGCCGCATCCTGCAGATGCACGCGAACGAGCGCAAGGAAATCAAGGAAGTGCGCGCGGGCGACATCGCCGCCGCCGTGGGCCTGAAGGAAGCCACGACCGGCGACACGCTATGCGACCCCGCGCACCCGATCATCCTCGAAAAGATGATCTTCCCCGAGCCCGTGATCTCGCAGGCCGTGGAGCCGAAGACCAAGGCCGACCAGGAAAAGATGGGCATCGCGCTCAACCGTCTCGCGCAGGAAGACCCGTCGTTCCGCGTGCAGACCGACGAGGAATCCGGCCAGACCATCATCTCGGGCATGGGCGAGCTGCACCTGGAAATTCTCGTCGATCGAATGAAGCGCGAGTTCGGCGTGGAGGCGACGGTCGGCAAGCCGCAGGTCGCGTATCGCGAGACCGTGAAGAACAAGGTCGAGGATGTCGAAGGCAAGTTCGTCAAGCAGTCGGGCGGGCGCGGCCAGTACGGCCACGCGGTCATCACGCTCGAACCGCAGACGCCGGGCAAGGGCTACGAGTTCGTCGACGCCATCAAGGGCGGCGTGATTCCGCGCGAATTCATCCCGGCCGTGGACAAGGGTATCCAGGAGACGCTGAAGGCCGGTGTGCTCGCGGGCTATCCGGTGGTCGATACGAAGGTCACGCTCACCTTCGGCTCGTACCACGACGTCGACTCGAACGAAAACGCCTTCCGCATGGCCGGATCGATGGCCTTCAAGGAAGCGATGCGCAAGGCGAAGCCGATCCTGCTTGAACCGATGATGGCGGTGGAAGTGGAAACGCCCGAAGACTTCATGGGCAACGTGATGGGCGATCTGTCGAGCCGTCGCGGCATCGTGCAGGGCATGGAGGACATCGCGGGCGGCGGCGGCAAGATCGTGCGCGCTGAAGTGCCGCTGTCCGAAATGTTCGGCTATTCGACGTCGCTGCGCTCGCTCACGCAAGGGCGCGCCACTTACACGATGGAGTTCAAGCACTACGCGGAGACGCCGCAGAACGTCGCCGAAGCGGTCATCAACGCGAAGAAGACGTAATACAGGCAACGAGCAGGCACCGCGCAGGCACCGCAGACGTTGCTGCGCACACGCAAGCCCGTCCCTTCCTGGACGGGCTTTTTCACATGCGCGCGCCGCAATTTTGACCATGCCACAATGCGCCGATGACATTGCGCGCGGCGCGCAGCCGACGCAACAAGGAGACAGACGATGAGTCACGATCACGACCCTGAGCACGAGCATGAGCACGAACATGCGCACGAACATCCTCACGATGGCGCGCCCATCGACTGGCGCGAGAACGGTGTGAAGGTGATTCGCGGCGACCAGCTCGACAGCAACACCGCGCAGACGCCCGGCATGAACCGCGCCGCCGCCATCAACGCGGCGCGCGTGGGCGCGCAGAAGATCTGGGCCGGCACCGTGACGATCCACCCCAACGCGAAGACGGGTGCGCATCACCACGGCGCGCTGGAAAGCGTGATCTACGTCGTGCGCGGCCACGCGCGCATGCGCTGGGGCGAGCATCTGGAATTCACCGCCGAAGCCGGGCCGGGCGATTTCATCTTCGTGCCGCCCTATGTGCCGCACCAGGAAATCAACGCCAGCACCGACGATCCGCTCGAATGCGTGCTGGTGCGCAGCGACAACGAGGCCGTCGTCGTGAACCTGAACATCGACGCCGTCGAAGCGCCCGAGACGGTCTACTGGGTCGATCCGATCCATCGTCATCCGCACGATCACTGAACACCGCCTTCGCATGACACACACCGCCAGGCCGCTGCGCCGCCGATTGATTCCGCTCTATGCCGTGCTGATCGCCGCGAATCTCGCGGCGTGGGCGTGGGCGCTGATCGCCTTTCGCCACTATCCGCTGTTGCTCGGCACCGCCCTGCTCGCCTATGGCTTCGGCCTGCGTCATGCCGTGGACGCCGACCACATCGCCGCCATCGACGCCGTCACGCGCAAGCTGATGCAGCGCGGCCAGCAGCCGCTGGGCGTGGGCCTCGCGTTCTCGTTGGGACACTCGACCATCGTGATCGCGGCGACCGTGGGCATCGCGCTGTCGGCGCTCACGCTGCATGGGCGCTTCGAACAGTTTCACGAGATCGGTTCGACCATCGGCACGCTGGTGTCGTCGGGCTTTTTGCTGGTGCTCGCCGGTGTGAATCTCGTGATCCTGCGCGACGTGTGGCGGCGCTATCGAATCGCCGGGCGCGCGCAGCCAGGCGAGGATGCCGCGACGCTCGCGGCGCAGGCGAGTCCCCCCGCCGGGCTTTTGTCGCGCGCGCTGCGCCCGCTTTTCAGGCTCGTCACGAAGAGCTGGCATATGTATCCCGTGGGCGTGCTGTTTGGCCTGGGCTTCGACACGGCCACCGAGATCGGCCTGCTCGCCATTGCCGCCGCCGAAGCGGGCAAGGGCTTGCCGATGTACTCGATCCTCGTGTTTCCGGCGCTCTTCACCGCAGGCATGACGCTCGTCGATTCCACCGACAACGTGCTGATGGTGCACGCCTACGGCTGGGCCATGGACGACCCCAGGCGCAAGCTCTACTACAACGCGAGCATCACTTTCGTGTCGGCGCTGGTGGCAATCGTCATCGGCGGCGTGGAGGCCGTCGGACTGATCGGCGACAGGCTCGGCGCGAGCGGCGGCGTGTGGTCGGTCGCGGCGGGTCTGAACGACCGCTTCGGCGAACTCGGCTATGGCATCGTCGCGCTCTTCATCGCCTGCTGGATCGGCTCGGTGCTGTTTCATCGCTGGCGCCGGCCCGCGGCGACGCCAACGACTCCCTCGATTCCCATGCAATAGCGCACGCCTGCGCCGCTTGCGCGTCCCTTGACGCGCAAGCGCGGCCACCTTGGGCACTACATGCCTGCCCTCACTCGCGCGAGCGCGCAACCCCGCACAACCCTGGTCCTCGTGCCGATCTCCGAAAACGCGTAAACTGGCCGCGCAAGCCTCATCCGTCGTCTGCCGCACCCGTATGCCGCCGTCGTGTCCGCTTCGATGCGGTCGCGCCCATCCACGGAACCGCACGGAATCTCGCGCCGATGAAACGTCCGCAGTCCAGGCAGTCCAGGCCTTCCCGCCCGCTCGCGCCCCAGCGCGCATCGTCCACTCTCGAACCCTTGCGCCATGAAGCCGGCGACTACGGCAACCACGCCATCGACGAGTTTCTCGCCGGCCGCCTCACCCGCCGCGAACTGCTGCGCTACGCGGGCGTGCTGGGCCTGTCGGGCATCGCGCTCGCAGGCGGCGGGCTGATCGCGCCGCGCGGCGCCCGCGCCCAGGGCGCGGGCAAGCCGGGCGACCAGACCATCCGCGTCGCGCATCTGATGCCGGCGGGCGCGGTCGATCCGCTCACCGTCACCGACGCGGGCGCACTGTGCCTCTTGAACCAGACCGGCGAATTTCTCGCCAACGACGACGCCGACGGCCGTCTGCAACCGGCCCTCGCGCTCTCCTGGCAGCCCAACGACAAAGCCGACGTCTGGACCTTCAAGCTGCGCACCGGCGTGAAGTTCCACGACGGCCAGCCGTTCGGCGCGAAGGACGTGGTGGCCACGTTCGACCGGCTCGCCGATCCGGCCAGCGGTTCGGCGGCGTTGTCCGTGCTCAAGGGCGTGCTGTCCAAGGGCGGCACGAAGCTGATCGACGAACACACCGTCGCGTTTCATCTCGACGCGCCCAATGGCAACTTTCCGTACTACGTTTCTTCGGACAACTACAACGCCGTGCTGCTGCCTGCAAACTACGCGGGCAACTACGAGAAAACTTTTATCGGCACCGGGCCGTTCAAGCTCGACAAGTACGAAGCGCGGCGCGGCGCGAGTTTCGTGCGCCACGACGGCTACTGGGGCGACAAGGCGCTGCCCGCGCGCGTGCAGTTCGCCTTCTACGCCGACGAGCAGGCGCAGATTCTCGCACTGCAGGGCCGTCAGGCCGATGTGATGGGCACCTTCACCGTGCAGGGCGGCTTCGGCATCCTCAACAATCCCGATTTCAAGGTGATCGGCGTGCGTTCGAGCGCGCACCGCCAGATCCACATGCGCAACGATGTCGCGCAGTTCAAGGACAAGCGCGTGCGCCAGGCGCTGGCGCTCGCGCTCGATCGCGACGTGATGGTGCGCGGCCTCTTCAAGGGCCGCGCCGTGGTGGGCAACGACAGCCCGTTCGCGCCGATCTTCCCGTCCACGGCCACGACCGTGCCGCAACGCAAGGCGGATCTGGCCAGGGCGCGTCAGTTGCTCGCCCAGGCGGGCGTGGCGAACGGCTTCGACGTCACACTCACGACCGAGAAATACATGGAGATCGCCGATCTGGCCGTGGTCGTGCAGAACGCGGCCAAGGCGATCGGCGTGCGCATCGCGCTGAAGGTGGAGAGCCAGTCGCAGTACTACGGCGCGGGCACCTACGGCAAATCGGACTGGCTAGACGCGCCGATGGGCATCACCGATTACGGTCATCGCGGCGTGCCGAACGTGTTCCTCAACGCACCGCTCACGAGCGGCGGCACATGGAACGCGGCGCATTTCCGCAATCCGCAGTACGACAAGCTGGTGGCGCAGTTCGTGGCGACGCTCGACGTGGCGGCGCAAAAGCAGGTGTCGGCGCAGATCCAGACGCTGCTGCTCGACGAAACGCCGATCGTCATTCCGTACTTCTACGATCAGCTGATCGCGCAGCGCACGACGCTCTCCGGCGTGCATTTCACGGCGCTCGCGCAGTTGTACTTCGACCGCGCCACGCTCGCGGGCTGATTCGCTGCGCTCAGTTGCGCACTTTTGCCAGGACGATGGCCACCGAGCTGACGAAACCGCCTCACCCCGAGCCGCGCCCGAGCCGCCCGAGCCGCCCGAGCCGCCCTCCGCTGGCTCCCGGCGGCGGCGCGGCGCGTTTTCTCGCGCAACGCGCCGCGTGGGCGCTGTTCACGCTCTGGCTGCTCTCCGTGCTCGTGTTCGCGGGCGGCCAGTTGCTGCCGGGCGACATTGGCCGCGCCGTGCTGGGGCCGCTTGCCGATGCGCGCGCCGTCGCCGCGCTCAATCATCAACTGGGCGCGGACCGCCCGCTGCTCGATCAATACGCCGCCTGGATCGGCCACGCATTGCGCGGCGACCTCGGCAGTTCGTGGACGTTTCGCCAGCCGGTCGCGCCGATGGTCGGCGACGCCTTGCTGCAATCGGCGAAGCTCGGCTTTTTCGCCTTCGTCGTGGTGGTGCCGCTCGGCATCGGCGGCGGCGTGTGGGCCGCGCTCAACGGCGGGCGCTGGCTCGATCGCCTGATCAGCACGCTCGGGCTGTGCGCGAGCGCGGTGCCGGAGTTCGTCTCGTCGATCGCGCTGATTCTCGTGTTCGGCGTGTGGCTGCGCTGGCTGCCGATCGAGGCCGTCGCGCCGCCCGACGCGGGTGCGTTCGAGACGCTGCGTCATCTCGTGCTGCCCGTGCTGCCGCTCGTGCTGGTGTTCTTCGGCTATCTCGCGCGGATCGCGCGCGCGGGCATGCTCGACGCGCTCGACGCCGATTACACCCGCACCGCGATCCTCAAGGGCCTGCCGCGCCATACCGTGATCGTGCGCCACGTGCTGCGCAACGCGCTGCTGCCGAGCGTGACGGTGGCGGCCACGCAGCTCGGCTATCTGATCGGCGGGCTGGTGGTGGTGGAATCGCTGTTCCGTTACCCGGGCATCGGCTCGCTGATCTACAACGCGGCCAAGGCGAAGGACTTCCCCTTGCTTGAAGCGGGCGTGCTCACGGTGGGCCTCGTCTACACGCTCGCGAATCTCGGCGCCGATCTGCTGCACGCGCTGTTCGATCCGCGCCTGCGCAATCCCGCCAGCCGATAAAGACCTGCCGACAAAGCACGCATGAACGATACGGCCTCCGAAACGATCAACGACGGCGCGTCCGTCACCCCGCACGAGTCGTCGCGAGGCTTCGCGACGCTGCGTCTCCTGCTGCGCTCGCCCGCCTTCGTGCTGGGCGCGCTGATCCTGCTCGCGTGGATCGTCTGCGCGCTCGCGGGCGCATGGATCGCGCCGTACGACGCCTACGCGTCCGATCCGCTCAGTTCGCTGACGCCGCCCGACCACGCACACTGGTGCGGCACCGATCAGCTCGGCCGCGACATCTGCTCGCGCGTGATCGTCGGCGCGCGCGACATTCTCACGATCGCGCCGCTGGCCACCCTGGCCGGCACGCTCGCGGGCGCGGCGCTCGGTCTCCTCACGGGCTATCTCGAAGGCTGGGCGGGTACGCTGCTCGCGCGCGCGCTCGACGCCGTGCTCGCACTGCCGCTCGTGATCGTCGCGCTGCTGGTGCTCGCGGCGGTGGGCGCGTCGAATCTCGCCGTCGTGCTGGTGATCGGCATCACCTTCGCGCCGCTCGTCGCGCGCACGGTGCGCGCCGCCGTGCTGGCCGAACGCCATCTCGACTATGTGGCCGCCGCCCGCCTGCGCGGCGAGCGCGCACTCTACGTGATGTTCGCGGAGATCCTGCCCAACGTCTGGCCGCCGATCGTCGTGGAGGCCACCGTGCGTCTGGGCTATGCGATCTTCGCGGTGGCGACGCTCTCGTTTCTCGGCTTCGGCATCCAGCCGCCTTCCGCCGACTGGGGCCTGGCGCTGGCGGAGTCGTATGCGCTGCTCGCGGGCGGCGCGTGGTGGAGCGTGGCGTTCGATGCGCTCGCGATCGCCTCGCTCGTGGTGGCCGTGAATCTGATCGCCGACAGTCTGCGCGAGGTGCTGCAAACGTGAACCGCCCTGACACAGGCAAAGGCGCGGCCACCCGCGCGGACGCACGCCCATCGCGCAGCCCCGCCCTCGCCACCTTCGGCGCGCCGCGCGCCGACGATGCGCTCGCGCTCGTCGGCCTGAGCGTGTCGTACCGCGTGCGTGGGCGCGAGCGCGACGTGCTCACCGACGTCTCGCTGCGCATCGGGCGCGGCGAGGCCTACGGTCTCGTCGGCGAATCGGGCTGCGGCAAATCGACGGTCGCGCTGGCCGTGCTGCGCTACCTCGCGCATAACGGCCGCGTGAAATCCGGACGCATCGCGATTGCGGGCGAGGACGTCCTCAAGCTCGATCGCGAAGGCCTGCGCCTGTTGCGCGCGCACAAGGTATCGATGGTCTATCAGGACCCGGCGAGCGCGCTCAACCCGACGCTGACGATCGTGCGCCAGTTGAGCGAGGCCTTCGAAGCCGCGGGCGCGAGTCCCGCCGATGCGCTCGATCAGGCGCACGCGATGCTCGCGCGCGTACGCATCGCCGATCCCGCGCGCGTGATGGCGAGCTGGCCGCATCAGCTTTCGGGCGGCATGCAGCAGCGCGTGGTGATCGCCATGGCGCTCGCCTCCAATCCCACCTTGCTGATCCTCGACGAACCCACCACGGGCCTCGACGCCACCGTCGAAGCCGAAGTCCTCGCGCTCGTCGCGCAACTGCGCGAAGAACTCGACATGGCGGTGCTGCTCATCAGCCACGATCTTGGCGTGATCGCGCGCATGTGCGAGCGCGTGGGCGTGCTCTACGCGGGGCGTCTGGTCGAAGAAGGCCCGACGCAGGACGTGTTTGCACGCGCGCGCCACCCGTACACGGTGGGTTTGTTGCGCTGCCTGCCGGCGCCTGGCCGCACCAGGGCGCACGGCACGCTCGATACGATCGCGGGCGAGCTGCCCGCGCCAGGCACGCTCACGCACGGCTGCATCTACGCCCCGCGCTGCCGTATGGCCGACGCGCGCTGCCACGAGCACGCGCCGCCGCCGCATCGCATGGAAGCGCCGCACGGCGAACAGATGTCGCGCTGCCATTACCACGAGCGCGCCATCGACTTGCCCGTCGCGGATGCCGCCAATGCAGCCGAGGCAGCCGAGGCGAGCGACATCGATGAGATCGATGTGCGCGCAAGCGCACAGACAGGCCAGCCCGCCGTGAATGCGGCCATGCCAGTCGTATTGCGCGCGACTCATCTTTCACTGACCTTCGGTCACGGCGCGCGGTCGCTGCGCGTGCTCAACGACGTCTCGCTCGAATTGCGCGCGGGCGAAACGCTCGGCCTCGTCGGCGAATCGGGCAGCGGCAAGACGACGCTCGCGAAGCTCTTGCTGGGCGTGCATGCCGCCGACGCAGGCGGCATCGTCGAACTCGACGGCCAGCCGCTCGCGGGGCGTCTCGCGCGGCGCAACGCGCAAGCGTTACGGGCGCTGCGCATCGTGTTCCAGCATCCCGACGCTTCGCTCAATCGCGCGTTGCCCGTCAACCGGCTGGTAGGACGCGCGCTCGCGCGTGCCGGGGGCGAGCGCATGAGCAGCGCGAACACAGCCCGCATCGCCGGCTTGCTGGATGCGGTGCGCGTGCCCATCCGTTATCTCAACGCGCGGGCGCGGCAGCTTTCGGGCGGCCTCAAGCAGCGCGTGGCGATCGCCCAGGCCTTCGCGGGCGATCCGCGCGTGGTGATCTGCGACGAGCCGACTTCGGCACTCGATGTCTCGGTGCAGGCGGCGATTCTCAACCTGCTTGCCCGTCTGCAACGCGAACGCGGCGTGAGCTATCTCTTCATCTCGCACGATCTCGACGTCGTGCGCTATCTCGCGGATCGGGTCATGGTGCTCTACGCGGGCCACGTAGTAGAGAGCGGCCCGGCGAACGCCGTGCTCGGCGGCCCCTGCCATCCCTATACCGAAACGCTGCTGAACGCCGCCTCAGCGACAGGAAAGCAACCGACGCGCGACGCGGCCGCCAGCGGCACGCCCTCCACCGGCACGGGCTGCGTGTTCAGCGGACGTTGTCCGCGCAAGCTCGGCGCGCAGTGCGACGAAATCGCCCCGCCCTTCGTATCCGATACGGACGGCCATCGCATCCGCTGCCACATCCCCGCCGCCGAACTGCGCGAACTGCAACGCGCGAGCGCCGTGGCTCCCGGCAAGTCGTAAGAAGGCGCGCCGAAGATCAGACGAAATTCGTTGCGCTGTCCGCATTTGCAACGCAATTCGACATCCGGCAATGACACGTTTCATCGCCGAAACGTTTTCAGCGATTTTTTCTGCGGCAGCATCGTAGGTCAATTGTTAAGTCCTCTGTGCGCGGCCTTCTGCGCCGGATGGCACAGAACTCGCTATATAGACCCCAGGCATCCGGTCGCCGCCTGACGAGGTTCCGCCGCGCATCCATGCGCTACGCCCTCGCCGGACGAACGGATGACCGGACGCACGACGCACCTGCTTTCTGCCGCCCCGTCATAGGGCTCCGACAATCGGCAAGGACTCCTGCACAAACCGGTCATCCGATGCGAAGCCGGCCGTGTGCCTCGTGTACCGTTTCAACCGGCATGACGTGACGCCCCCACGTATGGAGCGCACACCGGCGTAGAGCGGATTCAGCCTGACGGGGGTCGACGCCGTTGCAGTTTCTGCGCGGCGCCAGACACAAGGCGCAAGAGAAGCGAAGCGGACGCTCGCCATCGCTTCCCGGGAGGACGTCATGAAGAACAGATCATTTCATCAGTACTGCTACCGGGTTGGCCGAGGACTCGCAATCGTTGCAATCGGCGCGGCGGGAGCCAGTCTGCTCCTGCCCGCCATCGGCGCGCACGCCGAGGGCAACGTCACGTCCCCGACCTGGATCGTCGTCGCCGATGCCGCGTTGCCGCCAGGCGGCGGCGCCGTCAACGATGCGGGTATGCCGGTGCAAGGCTCGGGACCGGGCACCAGTCCGTTCGCCGCGGCCAGCGCGGAACCGGCAAGCGGCGCGGGTGGTGCGAGTGGCCCCGGCAAGGCGGCCGGCGCGGGCGGCGCACCGGGAACGGCGGGCACAGCCGGCACCGGCGGCGCGCCCGACAGCGAGACCGTGAGCGAAGCCTCGGATGCGGCCACGGTTTTCCTGCCGACGAACTGCTATGGCTCCAACAGCGGCAAATGCGGTCAAGGCGGCCGCGGCGGCAACGGATCGTCGTCGAGTTCCGCCAGCGCGGGCGTGTCCGGCAGCACGAGTTCGGGATCAAGCAGCAGTTCGGGCACGGGCCGCGGCGGCAACTCGGGCGTCGGCGGTGCGACCAGCGGATCGAGCAATTCCGGCTCGGGTGGCGGTGGCAACAGTGGCGGTGGCGGTGGCGGTGGTGGTGGTGGTGGCGGTGGTGGCGGTGGCGGTG
>NZ_PQGA01000014.1 GCF_002917095.1 Paraburkholderia eburnea | reverse complement strand
GGCGAGGATCTGCGCGGGCGCCACTTCGCGGTCTGGGGCCTGGCGTTCAAGCCGAATACCGACGACATGCGCGAGGCGCCGAGCCGCCGCCTGATTGCCGACCTGGTGTCGCGCGGCGCGACGGTGTCGGCCTACGACCCGGTCGCCACCGACGAGGCGCGCCGCGTGTTCGCGCTCGATCTGGCGCAGTCGCCCGAGCTGCTCGCGCGCATCACGTTCGCGCCGAGCCAGGACGACACGCTCGCGGGCGCCGATGCGCTCGTGATCGTGACCGAATGGACGGCGTTCAAGGCACCCGATTTCGAAGCGCTGAAGGCGGAACTGAAGGCGCCGCGCATCTTCGACGGACGCAATCTTTATGAGCCGGACGCGATGGCGGAACACGGCTTTGAGTACCACTGCATTGGCAGGGTGTTGGTCAAAGCAGCTTCAGAAATAGAGGCATAGCGCGATGTCTAACGTGAATGGTACGTTGCGTCGCAGCGTGCTCATCAATATGGTTGGGCGCTATAGCAATATTGTTATTCAGTTGATGGTAACGGCAATATTGGCGCGCGCGCTGAGCCCCAAGGAATTTGGCTTGATGGCTGTGGTGAGCGTCATTGCCGTCTTCCTGTCGTTCTTGAGCGAAATGGGCCTCGGGCCGGCTGTTGTCCAATTTGGGGAGCTTGTGCCGCGGCAACTTGCAGGCTTGTTCTGGCTGACAGTAGTCGTAGGCATCGCTGCTGGATTGGCGCTCTCACTATGCGGTCCAATGATTTCTCATTTCTACGGGAATGAGATTTATGCAAGCATTGCCAATGGGATTGCGGTCAATATCGCGTTCTCATGCTGGGCAATCGTACCGCTCGCACTTCTTAGAAGACGAAAGCGCTTTCAGACCATCGCCTGGATAGAGGTTTCATCTGCAATATTGTCGGGAATTGGCGCGACGTGGTCTGCGTTGCACGGCTGGGGCGTTTCTGCGCTGGTGCTCAAAAGTACGAGCAACGCGCTCTTTATCTTCTTGTTTTGTTGCATTTGTACCCGGCCACCGCTTCGATCACCGATTTTTTCTAAAATGGGATATGTATTCTCCTATTCGAGTTATCAATTTCTTTTTAATTTTGTTAATTATTTCACGAGAAATATAGATAAACTTTTGATCGGGAAATTTCTGGGCTCGGTGTCGTTGGGTATTTATGATATGTCTTATCGTTTGATGTTAATGCCAATATCAAACTTGACGCATGTTGTAACTCCCGCCATACAGCCGGTTTATGCCGAGCATGTGAATAATCCAGCGATAATTTTCGACTCATATCGAAAACTGATAAGGGTGTTGATCCTAGGTGGCGGATTGCTGGGCGCGATCTGCATCGGCTGTGCGCCCGAAATCATCTCTCTGGGCTATGGCAAACAATGGAGCGCTGCCGTTCCTGTATTTTCGATACTGAGCCTATCCGTTGCGATTCAGGTGATTCTATCTTCCACGGGTTCAGTCTTTCAGGCCCTTGGTGAGACCCGGCTGTTGTTCGTGACTGGCGTTATTTCGACTGCTACGACGGTCTCGGCGATTGTCGCGGGGATTATTGTTGGTGATCTTAAAACGCTTTCTTTGTTGGTGGTCGTCAGCTTCTATATCAATTCCGTGCAGGGATTTTATATATTGGCGCGATTTGGATTTCGGCGTTCCCTGGGAGAGCTTTTTGGTCCCAGTGCGCGAACCCTGATCGGCGTGACGATCGTAACTGTAATCTCGATCTATATACGTGATAAATTTATCACATTAAGTACTTTCTTGTTGTTGTGCTTACTATCGAAGATCTTGCTCATCGGTGGTATCTACTTCGTGATGTTGATAGCGACAGGCGATATAGCGTTCATTCGCCGAGTGATCGCGTTTCGATCGCGGCGCGCAGTTGCGTAACGCAGTCGTTTGACACCGTCTGACGATATTTAAATAAGTCGTTGTGGGATTTAAAATGTTTGTGAGTCGTGTAATAAATAAACTGCGCACAGGCTTCGACAAGCTAACGCCATACTTTGTCGAAATGAAATATCTGATTCGTTCGCAGTTAAGATATTCGGAACACGACCTTCCCGGGCGACTCATCGTTAGTATGACGTCGTACCCACCGCGTTTTCCGACGCTGCATTTGACAATAAAAAGCTTGCTTATGCAGCGTGTTCGGCCGGATTTTTTGGAATTGTGGGTCGCAGAGGATGATTACCATGTTCTCCCTGGTAATGTACGGGAGTTGGAGAATGATGGTCTGATTATTCGTCTCTGTGAAGATTTTCGATCGTATAAGAAAATCATTCCTCGGTTAAAGGAGTCAAAGAATGATTGGGTAGCTATCGCTGACGATGATCTCTATTATTGGTCTACCTGGCTGGAAGAACTTGTTGGGGCTGTGAAACCTGACAAGCGTGAGGTAATTTGTTCACGCTGCCATAAGATCGAATTTATTCGTCCGTCGCTGCCTGCGCCTTATACGGGGTGGATTTTCAACTTTGTCGCGCCAAATGAAAAAGATGTTATTTTCCCAACCGGGATAGGCGGGGTGCTTTATCCACCCGGGGTATTCTTCAAGGATGTTTGTAATCAGAATATTTTTCGTGAGCTATGTCCGACCGGCGATGATATCTGGTTATTCTGGATGGCCGCATTGAATGGTGCGACATTCAGGAGATCTGCCGCACGTCAACGATTCGTGGTGTGGGGTGGAAGTCAAGAGTGCGCCTTATTCAATCAAAACGCACTATTTGACAATTACAACGACAGGCAGATAGCGAACATGTTGAAGAAATATGGTTGGCCGTTTTCTGCTACTGACAGCGTTGCTGGAACGTCAGCAATTAACGAACGCTGAGACTAGAAGAAGAACTGGCTACGTCCGACTGGGAGAAGCGCCTCGTATCGAGTTAGGGGTAGGCGTGATTCTCCTTGCTAAATGAATCAGGTTGCGCTCAAGTACCGAAAAACACACATAGCCAACAGCAATGGAGGCAATCGTCATGATGGCGACCGAGATCACGGGTGCGTTCTTAACGTTTAATCGATTAAGAATGATGCCGATTGATGATAAAACAAAGGGGTGCGTCAGATAAATAGAAAATGAGGCATCACCGATCAATTTCATGATGCGTCCAGGGAATGATGTGGACACCTTTTTTATGATGTGATCTGCGCTCACAAGGCCGGAGAAAAGCATTGCGTAAGGCAGTCCGTATTGCATTACGCGATTTTCAATGTGAGGAGACCCAGAAGAAATTGCTAATGTCGATATGCCGACGAAGATAAGAATCGTATCTATGAAAGAATTTTTAAATTTCGAGTTTATGTAAAGATATGCAAAAATTCCCAACTGGAATTCCAGCAGTAATTTACTCGTCAAAAATTGTAGTGTTGGATTTATGGGTTGAAAAATGGCTCCTGCAGTAGAGAGAAGGAAAATTGTAGATGTGACAAATGTTAGGCGATGTTTGCACCACTTGTTTAATGATGTTGAAAATATTAAATAAAATAAAAATTCATAACTTAAAGTCCAGCCGTTCTGTATTAAGAGCTTGCTTCCGGTTGGGATAAGTGTAAATGAATTAAGGATCGTTGTCGTTCCGCCGCTACTGTTCACTCTGCCAGGCGAAATGAAATAAACAGCGCAAGCAAAAATAGATAGCAGCCAATAGAGTGGAATGATTCGCGCAATACGTGCAATAAGAAAATCACGTGCTGTCAGTTCTCTATGGTCTGTTACATGGAGCATGATGAAGCCGGAAATGATAAAAAAAAGATCGACACCAGACGCGCCGAATGACCATTCATTACCATATCCAAAAATCTGTATATTCTTGTGGGAGGCGTGGTAAACGAGAACGAGTATCGCTGCCAGTCCTCGCAGATACTGTACAGAGAAAAGCATTAAATATCTCGATTATTGTCAAATAGGTAGTTGGATAGTTTTGTTTTTAATAAATTTTGCGAGATCATGCCTGTAATGTAGGGCGTGGTGATATGCGACGATTCCTAAATCGAGTTTTTATTTGATCGATGTCAGGATTAGGAGTCGGCTAGCGGGACTGGATGTATGTTTATTTTTCAGTACGGATTGGCCGGCAAATTTCCGGGCCAGAGATCGGCAGGGGGGGCGTCGCCGCGACTGCCTGGGATAGTTTGGTGAAACGGATTGCGGTTACGGGAGGTTCGCATTTCCTCGCCGTGGTTCTTCACCGGTGAGACTTCATCTACTCATGCTCAATCCGATGAGATTGAATGACGCTGGATGGCCACGCCTCCTCACATCCCCGGCACCATCTCCGGCGGATGCTGCTTCAACTGCTTCCTGGCCTCGCGAAACTCGGGAAAGATCGACTCCACGGTCTGCCAGAACCTCGGACTATGGTTCATCTCCCTGAGATGCGCGAGCTCATGCGCGACCACATAATCCACAATAGAGAGCGGAAAATGAATCAACCGCCAGTTCAAGCGAATCCGCCCTTCGCTTGAACAGCTTCCCCATCGCGTCATAGCCGAAGAAAGCGCATAAGACCGAAACGTCACGCCCAGCCTTTCCGCATAGACCTTAAGCCGCTCGCCAAAGATCCTTGTAGCCTCACCCTGCAACCACCCGGTCACGCGATCCTTGATCTGCTGCGCATCCGCATGCGGCGGCAACGGCAGCGAAAGCACCCGCGTCGCCTCGTCAAAACCCAGCGCACCAGCCCCAAGCCGCACACGCATAGGCTTGCCGAGATAAGGCAATTCTGCGCCGTCGCGCCATTCGACGCGAGGCAGCGCGCGCTGCTCCACCCGCGTTTGCCATTCGACCAGCTTGGTAAAAATCCACCTTTGCTTCTCGACGATAGCGTTCTCGATATCGGCAATCGTCACCCAGCGCGGTGCAGTAATCGTGAGCCCGGTCGCATCGATCGCAAACCCGATCGACTTACGCGACGAGCGCTTGAGCCGATACTGCAGCGTCCTTGCGCCCAGTTCGAGCGTACGCAGCCGCGAGCCATCCGGTGCAAGCGGCGCGAGCGGTGCCTTGGGCGCCTTACCAGGCGACAACGTAGCAGGAGAAGGAGAGGAAGGGGCGGAAGGCGTGAGCACCGCCGCCGGCCCGGAAAAAAGCGGCAGATCGAGTTGCTGATGGTCAAGCGCCGCGTCGTGGCGCGGCGAGGGGGACTTCTGCATCGTCGGGTCGGGTGCGGGTAGGCGTGTGCGCCCCGCGCAGCGGATGGCCTGTCGAATTCGGCGAATAAGCCGGCCGATCAAGCTGACCAGGGAAGCCGGCCAGATAACCCGGCCCTCAGATCTTCGCGGGTTTGGCCGACGTGCCATCCGTTTCGCGGTACGCGTCTGGATCGATGCGGCGCATTTCGGCTTCGATCCAGTTTTCCACGCGTGTATTCACTTCGTCGGGCGTCAGCCCCGTGGTATCGATGGGCTTGCCGATCGACACCGTGACTATACCCGCATATTTGATGAACGAGTTACGGGGCCAGACGTGGCCCGCGTTGTGCGCGATCGGCACCACCGGCGCGCCCGTTTCGATGGCGAAGCGCGGGCCGCCCGTCTTGTACTTGCCCGTCTTGCCCACGGGAATGCGCGTGCCCTCGGGGAACATGATCACCCACGCGCCTTCAGCCATGCGCAGCTTGCCCTGGCGGATAACCGAGGTGAACGCGTTCTTGCCTTCCTTGCGGTTGATGTGAACCATCTTCAGCATGCCCAGCGCCCAGCCGAAGAACGGCACGAACATCAGTTCGCGTTTGAACACGTAACACAGCGGACGCGGCATCAGCGCGGGAAATGCCAGCGTCTCCCAAGCCGATTGGTGCTTGGAGAGCAGCACGGCCGGGCCGTTGGGCAGGTTTTCCATGCCTTCGATGCGGTACCGGATGCCGACCAGCCAGCGCGATGCGAACAGCGTCGAGCGGCACCAGCCCACGGCCATCCAGTAGCGCCGCGTGGCGTTCATGAACGGGAACGCGATGAAGCACGCGGTAGCGTACGGCATCGTGTAGACGATCAGATAAATGAACAGCAGCAGGGAGCGGATAAAGCGCATCGGGTGGGACCGTTCGTGAAAGCGGGGGCGGCCTGAGGTGGTGTCAGGCCGTCTCGTTGGAGAGGAAGTCCAGCGCGAAGGCGCGCAGGTCGTCGTGGATCTGCGTGCCTTCAGGCAGGCCGCCCGCCGCAAGCGTTTTCTGCCCCTTGCCGGTCAGCACGAGGTGCGTTCGGCAGCCGAGCGCGGCACCCGCTTCGAGGTCGCGTAGCGAATCGCCCACCACGGGCGTGTCCGCCGGATCGATCTCGAACCGGTCGGCGATCATCTTCAACATGCCGGGCCTGGGCTTGCGGCAGTCGCAGTGATCCTGCGAGGTATGCGGGCAGAAGAACACGGCGTCGATGCGTGCGCCCACGGCCGCGGCCTGGCGGTGCATCTTCGCGTGCATTTCGTTGAGCGCCGACGTGTCGAACAGCCCCCGGCCGATGCCGGACTGGTTCGTCGCGACGGCGACGCGATAACCCGCCTGGTTCAGGCGGGCGATCGCTTCGAGGCTGCCCGGCAGCGCGACCCATTCGTCCGGCGACTTGATGAACGCGTCGGAATCGGCGTTGATCACGCCGTCGCGGTCGAGGATCACGAGCTTGCGGTTGGAGCTGGTCGGCATGATGTCGTGTCAGGTTTGTCGTGTCACGACGGCCATTACGCCGCAAGCCGCGAGATGTCGGCCACGCTGTTCATCTGGCGATGCAGTGCCTTGAGCAGCGCGAGGCGGTTGGCCCGCAGCGCCGGGTCTTCGGCATTGACCATCACGTCGTTGAAGAACGTGTCGACGGTTTCGCGCAGCGCCGCGAGCGCCGTGAGCGCGCCCGTGTACTCGCGCGCGGCCAGTTGCGATTCCACGCGCGGCGCGACCTGTTCGAGCTGGGCGTAGAGCGCTTTTTCGGCGCTTTCCGTCAGCAGGGCGATCTGCACGCCGCCGTCTTCCGCGCCCTCGGACTTCTTGAGGATGTTCGAGATGCGCTTGTTGGCCGCCGCGAGTGCCGCTGCTTCGTTGAGCGCCGCGAATTCGCGCACGGCGTCCAGACGCGCGATCACGTCGTCGAAGCGCGTGGGGTTCAGCGCCAGCACGGCGTCCACTTCCTGCGCCGCATAGCCGCGCTCGCGCAACTGGCCGCGCAGCCGGTCCATGCAGAATTCGTAGATGGCTTGCGTCGATTCCACTACAGCGTCGATGCCCGCGAATTGCGCGTAGGTGGTGCGCAGCAGCTCAACCAGGTCGAGCGGCAACTGCTTTTCGACGAGGATACGCAGCACGCCCAGCGAGTGGCGGCGCAGCGCGAACGGGTCTTTCTCGCCGGTGGGCGCGAGACCAATGCCCCAGATGCCGACCAGCGTTTCCAGCTTGTCCGCGAGCGCGACGATGGTGCCCGTGGGCGTGCCCGGCAATTCGTCGCCGGAGAAGCGCGGCTGGTAGTGCTCGGAGCAGGCGATGGCCACTTCTTCCGCTTCGCCGTCGTGGCGCGCGTAGTAGGTGCCCATCGTGCCTTGCAGCTCGGGGAACTCGCCGACCATGTCGGTCAAGAGATCCGCCTTGGCCAGGCGCGCGCCGCGCTGCGCAAGCGCGACATCGGCGTTGCACATGCCGGCGATGGCGCCCGCGATCGCTTCGAGGCGTTCCACGCGCTGCAGCGCCGAGCCGAGCTTGTTGTGATAGACCACGTTGGCGAGCAGCGGCACGCGCTCGGCCAGCGTCTTCTTCTTGTCCTGCTCGAAGAAGAACTTGGCGTCGGCCAGACGCGGGCGCACGACGCGCTCGTTGCCTTCGACGATTTCAACCGGCGTGTCGGTTTCGATGTTCGAGACGATCAGGAAGCGCGAGCGCAGACGGCCTTCGTCGTCGGTGAGCGCGAAGTACTTCTGGTTCGTCTGCATCGTGAGGATCAGGCATTCCTGCGGCACTTGCAGGAATTCGTCCTCGAACTTGCATTCATAGACGACCGGCCATTCGACCAGCGAATTCACCTCGTCGAGCAGCGCTTCGGGCATCACGACACGGTCGCTGCCGGCCTGCTCGTCGAGTTGCGCCCGGATCGCGTCGCGGCGCGCGGCGTAGCTCGCGATCACGCGGCCCTTGTGCTGGAGCGTGTGCGCGTAGTCGTCGGCGTGCGTGATGGCGATCAGGCCTTCGGACAGGAAGCGGTGGCCGCGCGTGGTGTCGCCGGCATCGACGCCGAATGCGCTCACGGGCACGACTTCATGGCCATGCAACGCCGTCAGGCGATGCACCGGGCGCACGAACTGCACGTCGCTGCCGTCGGGGCGCTGATACTTCATGACCTTCGGAATCGGCAGCTTGGCGAGCGCTTCGTCGAGCACGGCCTGCAGGCCGTCGGCGAGCGTCGCGCCCGGCGCCGCGTAGCGCAGGAAGAACGCTTCGTTCTTGCCGTCGCTCGCGCGTTCGAGGTCGCCCACCGGGAAGTCGGGAAAGCCGAGCGCCGCGAGTTTCTTCGCGAGCGGCGCCGTGGGCTGGCCGTTGGCGTCGAGCGCGACCGACACGGGCAGCACTTTTTCGCGCACCTGCTTTTCGGGCGCGACGCTGCGCACGTTCTTGATCGTGACGGCCAGGCGGCGGGGCGTGGCGAAGCGTTCGAACGACAGATCGCCTTCGATGAGGTCGCGCGCGGCAAGGCGCTGCGCGATGCCTTCGGCGAAAGCGTCGCCGAGGCGCGCGAGGGCCTTCGGCGGCAGTTCCTCGGTCAGCAGTTCGACGAGGAGAGTGGCTTGATGAGCTTGGGTCATTGTTGTCGGAGATCCGGTCATTCCTCGCCGAACTTGCGTTCGACCTTCAGCGGCGGCGCCCACGCGGGCATCGCGGCGTCCTGTTCGTCGGTGGTCAGGCCCGGTACGCCGTGCACGGGATTGCCGAGCATCGGGAAGCCGAGCTTTTCGCGCGATTCGTAGTACGACTGCGCCACGCTGCGCGAGAGCGCGCGAATGCGGCCGATGTACGCCGCGCGCTCCGTCACGGAAATCGCGCCGCGCGCGTCGAGCAGGTTGAAGGTGTGACCGGCCTTGAGCACGAGTTCATAGGCGGGCAGCGCGAGCTGCTGCTCCATCATGCGCTTCGCTTCGCTCTCGTACGCGTTGAAGAACGTGAACAGGAGGTCGACGTTGGCGTGCTCGAAGTTGTAGGTCGATTGCTCGACTTCGTTCTGGTGGTACACGTCGCCATAGGTGAGGCGGCGGATTTCCGGGCCGTTCGGGCCTTGCTCTTCCCACTCGGTCCAGACGAGGTCGTAGACGTTCTCGACCTTCTGCAGGTACATCGCGAGACGTTCGAGACCGTAGGTGATTTCGCCGAGCACCGGCTTGCAGTCGAGGCCGCCCACTTGCTGGAAGTAGGTGAACTGCGTGACTTCCATGCCGTTGAGCCACACTTCCCAGCCCAGACCCCAGGCGCCGAGCGTGGGGTTTTCCCAGTCGTCTTCCACGAAGCGCACGTCGTTCTGCTTCAGATCGAAGCCGAGCGCTTCGAGCGAGCCGAGGTACAGGTCGAGGATGTTTTCCGGCGCGGGCTTGAGCACCACCTGGTACTGGTAGTAGTGCTGCAAGCGGTTGGGGTTCTCGCCGTAGCGGCCGTCCTTGGGGCGGCGCGACGGCTGCACATAGGCGGCTCGCCACGGCTCGGGGCCGATCGCGCGCAGGAAAGTGTGGACGTGCGAGGTGCCGGCGCCGACTTCCATGTCGATCGGCTGGAGCAGCGCGCAGCCCTGCTTGTCCCAGTAGGACTGGAGCGTCAGGATGATTTGCTGAAACGTGAGCATGTGTGCCTGCAGTGTCTGCGGTGTCTTGTAGGGCGGAAGACGCGGGTTGCGGCGGCGGGCGCGGCCCGCGCGGCGACCGGTGCGTGGCGGCCTGGTGCTAAAACGTGGAATTTTACCGGATTGGCGCGGCCTTGAGACCGGCGCGGGGTTTGCGCGCCGGTTTGATCCCCGGTTCGGTCTCCGCGTTGGCCGACGAGATCAGGCTTTCCTGCGCCCGATGCGCGCCGGCCCGAACGCGAAACCGAACGCCAGCATCAGCAGCGAAACGGCGATCACCGTGTTGTTGCCGCTCGTCACGTAGGGCGTGAAGCCTTGCGTGCCCGCGATGCGCACGTCGATCGAACCCACCGTGAACGCGGGCAGATGCGCGATCACGTTGCCGTGCGCGTCGATGGCGGCAGTCGCGCCCGTATTGGTCGCGCGCAGCATCGGCCGGCCGGTTTCGAGCGAACGCATGCGCGCTATCTGCAAATGCTGGTCGAGCGCGATGGTGTCGCCAAACCACGCCAGATTGGTCGAATTCACCAGGATGCCCGGCGAAACCGGATTCTCGCGCACGGTGCGCGCGATTTCCTCGCCGAAGATGTCCTCGTAGCAGATATCGACGGCCACGGGCTGGTTGTGCACGAGGAAGGGTGGCTGCACCGGCGCGCCGCGCGCGAAGTCGCCCAGCGGGATGTTCATCAGGTTCACGAACCAGCGAAAGCCCCACGGCACGAATTCGCCAAACGGCACCAGATGGTGCTTGTCGTAGCGGTACAGGCCGTTCTGGCCCGGCGTCACGCCGAAGAGGCTATTCGTGTAATCGACCACGCGGCCATCGGGCGTGATCGTGCCGCCCACGGCGCCAAACAGGATCGACGTGTGCGTGCCGTCGGCAAAGGCGCGAATGTCGCGGCCGAACTTCTCCGGGATCTCCTGCACCAGCACCGGCACGGCGGTTTCGGGCGTGACGACGAGATCGGCGGGTTTTGCGGTGATGAGTTTCTGGAACTCGTTGAGCGCGTCCTGCGTGCCGGATTCGGAGAACTTCATGTCCTGCTTGACGTTGCCTTGCAGCAGACGCACGTCGAGCGTTGCGTTTTCGGGATGCGTCCAGTTCACGCGCGGCAGCAAAAGCCCCGCGACGATGACGCCCGCCGCGATGGCCGCCGCCGTGAGCGCGCCGCCGCGCGCGCGGCGCAGACCGACGAGCGCCTGCACCAGCAGGGCCGCGACCAGCGCCAGCACCCAGCCCACGCCATACACGCCGACGATCGGCGCGAACCCGGCGAACGGCCCGTCAACCTGCGCGTAGCCGCTGGAGAGCCACGGGAAGCCGGTGAAGATATAGCCGCGCGCCCACTCGCCGAGCGCCCAGGCGCTGGCGAACGCAAAGGCGCCGTGCCAGGTGGGCGAGTACGGCAGCGCATCCTGAGCGCTCGCGCGGTTCTGGCGCGCATGTCCCGCGCAGAACGACCACAACAGCGCGGCGAGCGCCGGATAGACGCCCAGATACAGCGAAAACAGCCCGAGTGCCGCGCCTGCGAGCGGGGCGGGCATACCGCCGTAGACGTGCATGCTCACATACAGCCACCACACGCCGGTGACGAAGTTGCCGAAGCCGAACGCCCAGCCTGTGAAGAGCGCGCTTTTCCAGCCTGTTGTGCGGGTGAGCCAGAAATAAAGGCCCGCGAAGATCGCTATTTCGAGCCAGCCGCCATGCGGCGTTGGCGCGAATGAGAGCGTGTTCAGCGCGCCTAGCGCGAGCGCGGCGAGATAGTGCCACGCGGGCAACGCGCGGGAAGCGATAGAAGCGTCAGGCGCTGTGGGCTGGGCGGCGCGCGCGCCGTCGCGCGTGCGGGAATCGATTGGTTCGGCCATGGATTTGCGGTGGCGCTGCGGGCGCGCTCGGGGCGCGGGGTGTTTCAATTCGAAGGCGGTCGCTGGCGCGCCATGCACGCAGCGAGCGCAACGATAGCATTTTCGCGCGTCAGGAATTGGCGGCGTCGGACGGCGGCAGCGTAAACCGTTCGGGGACCGATCGCTTCGCCAATGAAAACGCCGGCGCGAAGGCCGGCGTCCATTCAGCGCAAGGCGCGAACTCAGGTGCCCGGCGGCGCGAGCGCGGCTTCGCGCTGGCCGGCCATCGGGTCGCGGCGCACCAGCAGCATGTGCACCTGGCGCGCATCGGCGCGCAACACCTCGAAGATCAGATCGTCGAGGCGCACCTTCTCGCCGCGATGCGGCACGTGCCCGAAGTGATTGGTCACGAAACCGCCGATCGTATCGACTTCCTCGTCCGAATAATGGGTGCCGAACGACTCGTTGAACTGCTCGATCCCGGTGAGCGCGCGCACGCGGAAGCGCCCATCGGGCGAGGCGATGATGTTGCCGCTTTCCTCGTCGAAGTCGTACTCGTCCTCGATATCGCCGACGATCTGCTCCAGCACGTCCTCGATCGTGATGAGGCCGGCCACGCCGCCGTACTCGTCCACCACGATGGCGATGTGATTGCGGTTCTGGCGGAAGTCGTGCAGCAGCACGTTCAGGCGCTTCGACTCGGGGATGAAGACGGCGGGGCGCAGCATGCCGCGCACGTCGAATTCCTCTTCGGCGTAGTAGCGCAGCAGGTCTTTCGCGAGCAGCACGCCAATCACGTTGTCGCGGTTGCCCTCATAGACCGGATAGCGCGAGTGCGCCTTTTCCAGCACGAAGGGGATGAAATCGTCGGGGTTCTCGGCGATGTTGATCGCGTCCATCTGGGCGCGCGGCACCATCATGTCGCGGGCGCAGAGTTCGGACACCTGGAACACGCCTTCGATCATCGACAGCGAATCGGCGTCGATCAGATTGCGCGCGTGCGCGTCCTGGAGGATTTCGAGAAGCTCGCTGCGCGAGTCGGGCTCGGGCGAGATGAAGTCGGTCAGCCGCTCGAGAAGAGAGCGCTTTTCCTGCGGTTTGTCGGTGTGTCGTCGACTGGGATAGGAGTCGTTCATGGTGGTGCGCCCTTGGCCTCTTCGTGGCCGGGCGCGCTGTTGCGGAAGGGAAAGGATACATCATGCGTGTGGCGCGCCCGTGTACGGCATGTCACGCAGCCCATCCTATCGCAGATGCAGCGCGCTCGCCCGGTGGAAAAAAACGGCCGCAGCGCGACAGCGCGCAATGCCGCGGCGGCGACACAGTTCCCACCCTTTTTGAGGGGTTTCTTGACGATCATCAGGCTCCCTGTAGCTTTCTGACTTTTTGCTTTCCGCGATGAGGCTTTAATGGCCGCCCAGTGAAGACTCAGGAGAGCCAGATGTTCAATTCATCATTGCGCCGCGCCGCCTGGTGCGTGCCGGCGCTGCTTGTCGTGCTGGGCGGCTGCGCGACGGAAGCGTCGCGGACCTTGCCGGTTGCGCCGGTGGCCGTTGCCGCCACGCCTTACGCGGGCAAACCGGTGGCCGTGGCGGTCGGCAAATTCGACAACCGCTCCAGCTATATGCGCGGCATTTTCACCGACGGCATCGATCGCCTCGGTGGGCAGGCGAAGACCATTCTCATCACGGCGCTCCAGCAGAGCGGGCGTTTTAACGTGCTCGATCGCGACAACCTCGAGGAGATCCGTCAGGAAGCAGGCTTCGCGAAGCAGACCCAGACCCTCAAGGGTGCGCGCTACGTCCTCACCGGCGATGTCACCGAATTCGGTCGCAAGGAAGTCGGCGACCAGCAACTCTTCGGCATTCTCGGTCGTGGCAAGAGCCAGGTCGCTTACGCCAAGGTCAGCCTCAACGTGGTGGACACGGTGACGTCCGAAGTCGTGCTGTCCGCTCAGGGCGCGGGCGAATACAGCTTGTCGAGCCGCGAGGTGATCGGCTTCGGCGGCACCCAGGGATACGACTCGACGCTCAACGGCAAGGTGCTCGACATGGCGATCCAGGAAGCGGTCAACCGCTTGTCCGAGCGTGTCGATGGCGGCGCGCTCGGCATTACCCGCTGAGCACGGCCAACGGGATAAACGCACAGGGAGACCTCAACAATGAAATATCGATCGAATCGCGCGCGTGCGCTGGCGCTCGCCTGCGTCGCGGCCGCCGCCGGCGCACTGACGAGCGGCTGCGCCACGAAATCCGCGCCGCCGCTGTACGGCTGGGCCGGCTACCAGCCGCAGGTGTACGACTACCTCCAGGGCAAGTCGAGCCCGCAGACCCAGATAGACGCGCTCGAAAAGAGCCTGCAGCAGATCCGCGGCAAGGGCGAGCGTCCGCCGCCCGGCTTCCATGCTCATCTGGGGGCGCTCTACGCGAGTGTGGGCAAGGGCCAGCAGGCCCAGCAGGAGTTGCTGGCCGAGAAAGAAGCGTTTCCTGAATCGTCCGCCTACATGGACTTTCTGTTGAAGAACCTCACGAAATAAGATCGCCCATGTTGAATCTTTCACACCTCAAATCGCTGCTCGTGCTGGCGATGGCCGCGGCGCTTGCCGCCTGCGCGGGCGCACCGAAGCAGGCCGTCGATTATTCCGCGCTGCGTGCCGCCAAACCGCGCACCATCGTGGTCCTGCCGCCGCTGAACGAGACCGCCGACGTCAACGCGACGAACGGCATGCTTTCGCAGATGACGATGCCACTGGCGGAATCCGGCTATTACGTGCTGCCGGTCGCCGAGGTGGCGGAGACGTTCCGCCAGAACGGCCTCACGACGCCCGCGGACATTCAGAATGTCTCGCCCGCGAAGCTGCATCAGATCTTCGGTGCGGACGCTGCGCTTTACACGAAGGTGACGCAGTACGGCTCGGTTTATCAGGTATTCGATGCCAACACTTACGTAAGCGCGTCCGCGAAGCTCGTGAATCTGGGCAATGGCGATGTGCTCTGGCAAGGCATGGCGAGCGCGAGCGGCAAGGAACTCGGCAATGCAGGCGTCGGAGGGGGCTTGATCGTCGCGCTCGTCCAGGCAGCGGTGAAGCAGGTCGCGCATTCATTGAGCGACGAAAGCCAGAAAGTGGCGGGGCTGACGAGCCGCAAGCTGCTTTCCGCCGGACAGCCCAATGGTTTGCTGTACGGGCCGCATTCGCCCAAATACGGCACCGACTGAAGGACGCGGTTCGATTAGAACCTTCGCGTGATGGTTTTTGCCGCGGCGCCGCCGCGGTTTTTTACTTTTGTGCGCAGCGCGCCAGCAACCGCTCCAGCGCGCGGTCCGGCATACC
This sequence comes from Paraburkholderia eburnea, assembly GCF_002917095.1. Lineage (GTDB taxonomy): Bacteria > Pseudomonadota > Gammaproteobacteria > Burkholderiales > Burkholderiaceae > Paraburkholderia > Paraburkholderia eburnea. Next base: position 144,423 of record NZ_PQGA01000014.1, on the reverse strand, counting down.
GCTTTCGCGCAGCGCTTCCACGGTGCGGCGCACGTAGTCGAGCGTCGTCCCATAACGCCCGCTTGCACAGCCGAACACGGTACGCACGGTGTCTTCGCCGAGCTTGCCGGTATAGGTGGCCACGTCGCGGCGCATGACGAAGGCGAGCGCCGACACGCGCCGCCCGTCCGCGAGCACGCAGGGCAGCCACGCGGGCCGGTACGAACCCATCGGCATTTCGCGGCGCCACAGCGCTTCCATATGGGGCATCACGCCAGCGGCTGCGAGGCGAAACGCCACGCCCGCACACGAACCGCCGCGATCGAGCGCGAGCACGAGACCCGGTTGCTCGGGCGTGCCGCGATTCACGCGCGACCACAGATACAGCCCGCGATGGTAGCCGTGCACGCGCGAGCGCACGTTTTCGACGGTCGGCAAACCCGGGTTCCAGATCAGCGAGCCATAGCCGAACAGCCAGATGTCGCTCTTGCCGTCCCATTGCTGGAGCGTGCAGTCGAGCGAGGCGCGCAGTTCGTCTTCGCTGAGCAGTCGCGATTCGCCAAGAAATGGCGGATAGCCCGGGCAGGGCGCCGCGCTCTCCACCTGCTCATTCACGGCGGAGCAGGTCACTTCACCAGAAACGTTCGCGCGCTTGTCGTTCAGCTTGTCGTTCATATCGGGCTGGGCAGGAGAGCGGGAGGGATCGTGCGATCGTGCCCTTACTTGTACGGGTCGGGAAAGCCCAGCGAGGCGAGGACTTCGGTTTCGATGCCTTCCATCTCTTGCGCTTCGGCGTCGTCCTCGTGATCGTAGCCCTGCGCGTGCAGGGCGCCGTGCACGAGCAGATGCGCATAGTGCGACGACAGCGGCTTGCCCTGGTCGGCGGCTTCCTTCGCCACCACCGGGCAGCAGAGGATCAGGTCGCCGGTCACGGGATCGTCCTCGCTCTCCGCGTAGGCGAAGGTGAGGACGTTGGTTGCGTAGTCCTTGCCGCGATAGGTGCGGTTGAGCGTGCGGCCTTCCTCGGCGTCGACGAAGCGCACGGTCAGTTCCGCGTCGGCGAAAAGCGCCGCCTTGATCCACGCGGCCACGGTTGCGCGGGGCAGCGCGGCCTTGTGCTCGGGGAACGCCTTCGCGGCGGGGAACTGCACGTTCAGTTTGAGTTTCGGTGCGCGTGCCATGGTGTTCTGTCGATCGGGCGGGTTAGCGCCCGTCGACCTTGGTCTCGTCCTTCTTCAGATGCGCCGCATCGTAGGCTTCGACGATACGCGCGACGAGCGGATGACGCACCACGTCGGCACTCGTGAAGTGCGTGACGGCGATGCCGCGCACGTCCTTGAGCACATGCTGCGCCTCGATCAGGCCGCTCTTGTGGCCGCGCGGCAAGTCGATCTGCGTGGTGTCGCCGGTCACGACCGCCTTCGAGCCGAAGCCGATCCGCGTGAGGAACATCTTCATCTGTTCGGGCGTGGTGTTCTGCGCCTCGTCGAGAATGATGAACGCGTGATTGAGCGTGCGCCCGCGCATGTAGGCGAGCGGCGCGATTTCGATCATCTGGCGCTCGAACATCTTCGCCGTCTTGTCGAAACCGAGCAGATCGTAAAGCGCGTCGTACAGCGGCCGCAGATACGGATCGACCTTCTGCGACAGATCGCCGGGCAGGAAGCCCAGACGCTCGCCCGCTTCCACAGCCGGACGCGTGAGCACGATGCGCTTGACCTGATCGCGTTCGAGCGCATCGACGGCGCAGGCCACCGCGAGATAGGTTTTGCCCGTGCCCGCCGGCCCGATGCCGAAGGTCACGTCATGCGAAATGATCTGCTTGAGGTATTCGCGCTGCGCCGGCGTGCGCCCGCGCAGGTCGGCGCGACGCGTGTAGAGCTTCGGGCCTTGTTCCTCGATGTCGATGTCGAGGCCTGCCGGCTCGTCGAACGGATGGTCGGGATCGCCGCGAAAACGCGGATCGATCGCTTCGTCGGCGTTGTTGCCGTTGCCGCCGTTGCCGCCGTTGCCATTACTGCGCAAGCCCATCGCCGCCGGATGGCGCGCTTCGACCAGCGCGAGCTGGATGTCGTCCACGGACAGCGGATCGCGCGCCTTGTTGTAGAAGTTTTCGAGCGCGGCGAGCGCGAGCTTCGCGCCCCGGCCGCGGATCGTGATGCGATGCCCGCGACGCGCGAGCGTGACGTCGAGGGCTTGCTCGATCTGCCGCAGGTTCTCGTCGAGCGGGCCGCAGAGGTTGGCGAGCCGCGCGTTGTCGTCGTGCGGCGCGGTGAATTCCAGATGCTGCTGATTCGGCTTCAAGGTGTCTCTGAACTCCCGTGTTCCGTGGGGGGCGCGCAGGCGCCCGGTGCGTGATTTAACGCTTAATGCGAGATTTAGTGCGAAACCGCCGCATTGCCCTCGTGCGCGAGCACCAGCTCGCCGCGCAGCGAGTGCGGGTACGCGTGGTTGATCTTCACGTCGATCATCTGGCCGATCAGGCGTGCGTGCGAAGCGAGCGGCGCCGGGAAATTGACGACGCGGTTGTTCTCGGTGCGGCCCGACAGTTCGCTCGGGTCCTTGCGCGACGGGCCTTCGACCAGAATGCGCTCGACCCGGCCGACCATCGACTGGCTGATGCGCTGCACGTTTTCCTCGATCGTGGCCTGCAGATGCTGCAGACGCTTGAGCTTCACTTCGCGCGGCGTGTCGTCTTCCAGATTCGCGGCGGGCGTGCCCGGGCGCGGGCTGTAGATGAACGAAAAGCTCGTGTCGTAGCTCATCTCTTCGACGAGCTTCATGGTCTTTTCGAAGTCCTCTTCCGTCTCGCCCGGGAAGCCGACGATGATGTCCGTCGACAGCGACAGGTCAGGGCGGATCGCGCGCAGCTTGCGGATCACCGACTTGTATTCGAGCACGGTGTAGCCGCGCTTCATCGCCATCAGCACGCGGTCCGAACCGTGCTGCACCGGCAGGTGCAGATGGCTCACGAGCTTGGGCACCTTGGCGTAGGTGTCGATCAGGCGCTGCGTGAATTCCTTCGGATGCGAGGTGGTGTAGCGGATGCGCTCGATGCCGGGGATTTCCGCGACGTATTCGATCAGCGTGGCGAAGTCGGCGACATCTTCAGCGCCTTGCGTGAGCGCGCCCAGATACGCGTTGACGTTCTGGCCGAGCAGCGTGACTTCACGCACGCCCTGGTCGGCCAGACCCGCGACTTCGGTCAGCACGTCGTCGAGCGGTCGCGAGACTTCTTCGCCGCGCGTGTAGGGCACGACGCAGTAGCTGCAGTACTTCGAGCAGCCTTCCATGATCGAGACGAATGCGCTCGGGCCTTCCACGCGCGCGGGCGGCAGATGGTCGAATTTTTCGATTTCGGGGAAGGTGATGTCGACCTGCGCGCGGCCCGAGGCGCGGCGCGCGTCGATCATCTGCGGCAGGCGGTGCAGCGTCTGCGGGCCGAACACCAGATCGACGTAAGGCGCGCGCTGCACGATGGCGGCGCCTTCCTGGCTCGCCACGCAGCCGCCCACGCCGATCAGCAGATTCGGGTTCGCTTCTTTCAACTCGCGCACGCGGCCGAGTTCGGAGAACACCTTTTCCTGCGCCTTTTCGCGCACCGAGCAGGTGTTGAACAGGATCACGTCCGCATCTTCGGGCGTGTCGGTTTTGACGAGGCCTTCAGCCGCGCCGAGTACGTCCACCATCTTGTCGGAGTCGTACTCGTTCATCTGGCAGCCGTAGGTCTTTACATAAACTTTTTTGGTCATCGGGTTTCGCCGTTCGCAGTGGTTCACCTGGGGGCGTCGTCCGGTTGATGCACTCAATGCACGTCGGGACTACGGTGAAAAATGAGGGCTGAAACGGGTGGCCGGGCCGCGAGGGCCGGAGGCGCACGGTGGGGCGGTTCGCTAGCGGCTTTTACTGGTGCTTTTGCCTGAGCATGGGCTTTTTAGTGCCACTGTGTTTGCGGCGCGAACCGTCGTTCAGCGTAATCCGACATTATAGCCTTATGCGCCCACGGCCTTGCGACGCCGCGCCGGGCTTGCGGCGGGGGTTGCCACGCGCTGCGCGGCGTCCGCGTCGCAGGGCACGAGCGCGTTCAATTCGTCCGAAGTCTGCGCGAAGCGCTCGGTCAGGAAGTCCAGCAGGGCGCGCACGCGCGGCGCCAGATAGCGGTTGCGGTGGTAGAGCGCGTGCACGGGCGCGTCCGCGTAGCGCCACTGCGGCATGACGATCTGCAGACGCCCGGCGCGCAGGTCGTCGGCCACGTCCCAGATCGATTTCACCGACAACCCGTAACCGCACAGCGTCCACTGACGCACGGCTTCGCCGTCGGAGCTTTCCAGCGCATCCTCCAGCGGCACGACGTAGGTTTGCGATTCGTTATCGCGCGTGAAACGCCATTCATTGACCGACCCCGCGGGCGAGCCGATCACGATGCAGTCGAAACGGGCCAGATCGGCAGGCTCGCGCGGCTCGCCGCGCTGCGCGATGTATTTGGGCGCCGCGCACAGCACGCGCGGGTTGGGCGCGAGCCGCCGCGCGATCAGCGAGCCGTCGGTCGGCGTGCCGAAGCGGATCGCCAGATCGATGTCTTCCTGCACGAGATTCGAGATCGAATCGGTGAGCGTGAGCGCGAAACGCACTTCGGGATAGCGCGCGCGGAACTCGTCGAGCCACGTCATCAGCAGATTGCGGCCGAAGTCGGACGTCGCCGAAATCCGCACCTTGCCGCGCACGGCGTTCTGGCCCTCCTGAAGCGCGGCCTTGGCGTCGTCGAGCGAGCGCAGCGCGTGCTCGCTACAGGTGAGATAGCTGCGCCCTTCGTCGGTGAGCCGCAACTGGCGAGTGGTGCGCTCGAACAGGCGCGCATGCAGTTCGGCTTCGAGCCGCGCGAGGCGGGCGCTGGCCGCAGCGGGCGTGAGGCCGAGCTTGCGGCCCGCCGCCGACAGGCTGCCGAGCCGCGCCGCCTCCACGAAAAGGCGCACGTCGCCGAGATTGTCCATACGCGATTATTCGATAACGATTGAAAATGCTTCAAATGCTACGCCAATTATCAAAATCGCGTGTAGCGCGGACAATGCGCGTGTTTCAGGGTTTTCCCGCTGCCTGCGGCCAAGGACACGTCATGCAACTCGATCACGTCACCCTCGTCACGCCCGATCTGGAAGGCGCGCGCCGCTTTTTCTGCGATGTCGCCGGTCTGGAGAACGGCCCGCGCCCGCCGTTTTCGGTGGGCGGCTACTGGCTTTATTCGAACGGAGCGACCGGAGCGACCGGAGCGACCGGAGCGAACGGAGCCGATGCTCGCCCCATCGTCCATCTGGTCGAGTCGACGATGCCCGGCGCGCGGCCCGCTCGCGTCGCGCCGCGTTTCGATCATGTGGCGTTGCGCGTCGCGCCCGGCGACGAATGGCAGGCGCTGCTCGCGCGGCTCGCGGCGCACGATCTACCGTACCAGCTCGCGGACGTGCCCTTGAGCGGCGAGCGCCAGCTCTTCGTGGCGCTGGCGCCGGGCGTCGTCGTCGAGTTCGTGACGGCGGCGAGTTGATCCGTACTGACCGTTTATCCAATATCCAGGCTTCAATCGGAGATTTCGATGCCTATCCCCTTGCTCGCGCTGGCGATCAGCGCCTTTGCCATCGGTACCACCGAGTTCCTCATCATGGGCCTGTTGCCCGACGTCGCGCGCGATCTGGGCGTGACGATTCCTGCCGCCGGCCTGCTCGTGACCGGCTACGCGCTCGGCGTGGCCGTGGGCGCGCCGCTGCTCGCCGTACTCACCAGCCGCATGCCGCGCAAGCTCGCGCTGCAACTGCTGATGGGCGTGTTCATCGTCGGCAACGTGATGTGCGCCGTCGCCGGCAACTACTCGCTGCTGATGGTCGCGCGCGTCGTGGCGTCGTTCGCGCACGGTTCGTTCTTCGGCATCGGCGCCGTGGTCGCGGCCTCGCTCGTGCCGCAGGAAAAGCGCGCGAGCGCCATCGCGCTGATGTTCACCGGCCTCACGCTCGCAACCGTGCTGGGCGTGCCGTTCGGCACGGCCATCGGCCAGCAGTTCGGCTGGCGCGTGGCGTTCTGGATCGTGAGCGGTCTCGGCGTGATTTCGCTGATCGGCGTGACGGCGCTCGTGCCGAATAAACACGACAGCGGCCCCGTCAGCCTTGGCCACGAAGTGCGCGTACTGCGCGATCCGCAGGTGTGGATGGCGCTCGGCATGACGGTGCTGGGTTTTGGCGGCGTCTTCGTCGTGTTCACCTACATCGCGCCGATCCTCGAACAGGTGAGCGGTTTCTCGCCGCGTGGCGTCACGCTCATGCTCGTGCTGTTCGGCGTGGGCCTCACGCTTGGCAACACGCTCGGCGGCAAGCTGGCGGACCGCGCGCTGATGCCGTCGCTGATGGGCATTCTCGTCGCGCTCGCCGTGGTCATGGCGATCTTCACGAAGACCAGCCATTCGAGCGTGGCCGCCGCGATCACGCTGTTCGTGTGGGGTATCGCCGCGTTCGCGACCGTGCCGCCGCTGCAGATGCGCGTGGTCGCGAAGGCCGCCGCCGCGCCGAATCTCGCCTCGACGCTCAACATCGGCGCCTTCAATGTGGGCAATGCGCTGGGCGCATGGCTGGGCGGCCTGGCGATCGCGCGCGGCGTGGCGCTCGATGCGCTGCCCTGGGTGGCGGCGGTGGTCGCGATCGCGGCGCTCTTGTTGACGTGGATCGCGGCGCGGCTCGACTCGCGCAACACGCTTTCGGGCGCGGCGGGCGCTGTCAAAGTCGCGGTGCAGCAGGACGCCTGCTGAACCGCTGCGCCCATATCGTCAGGACGCGAAAGCATTCCCGAAATCGCGCTCTGCAATGCTGATATCAGTGTGAAGATAACTTCGTTGGGCGCGGCGGGACCCGATGCTAGTCTTGCCTCCATTCAAGTTCTAGCGCCATTTACGGCGCGCCTGGGAGGCAGCCATGCATTCACCGCTCGCGCTCGTGAGGGACGCGCAGGCCGATCGTCCGGCCGTACATCGCAGTACTACGCATCGGACGACGGATTCGCAACATGATCGGGTTGATGTCGATACGGACGATTTCGCCGCGCAGGCTTCGGCGCTTTCCGCCGATGTGTCGGGCGTCGATACGTCGGGCGGCCATGCGCACGCTGCGGCGCGCGGCGAAGGTCCGTTCGACGCCCTCGAATATCTGGTTGGCGTGAATCTCGCGCGACTGCGCGCCGAGCGGCAACTGTCGCTCGACGCACTGGCCCGCGCTTCGGGCGTCTCGCGCGCCATGCTCGCGCAGGTGGAGTCGGCGCGCAGCGTGCCGTCGATCAAGGTGCTGTGCAAGGTGGCGGCGGCGCTCAAGGTTTCGGTGTCGGCGTTTCTGCGCCGCCATGCCGTGAGCGGCTTCGAGCATCTGCCCGCCGATCGCGCCGCGCGCCGCGTGAGCGCCGATGGCCGCTATTCGGCGCGTGCGCTGTATCCCGAGGACGGCCCGGCCATCGCGGAATTCCACGAACTGCGCATCGCGCCGCTGCACACGGAACCGGGTACGCGCCGCGCGCCGGGCACGACCGTCAATCTCGTGGTGAGCGAAGGCACGCTGGAGGTGAGCGTGCACGACCGCCGCCAGTTGCTCGCGACCGGTGATGCCATCGTCTTCGACGCCGATCAGCCGCACAGCCTGCGCAACCCCGGCGACACCGAGGCGCGCGTGTTCCGCGTGACGCTCAACGCCGAAACGCCGCCGCGCTGGGACGTGCCGCAAGGCCTGGGCGCGAATGTCGGCACGGGCAGCAGCGAAGCGCTGGCCGCGCAGCAGCCGGCGTGAGCGAATCGCGAAGCGGCGTGGTGCACTGCACAAGACCCGTCGCGCGCCCTTTGTCTACTGGTTTTTTACCGCGCTGCACGAAAGCGCGGCCTGTTGTATCCTTTGCCCGCCGGTTAAATCAGGTAGTAAACCGGTAATCAGTGCGTCTTCAGGGCGGGGTGAAATTCCCCACCGGCGGTAAGCCGGCTGCGCCGTAAGGCAACAGCCAGCAAGCCCGCGAGCGCCCGCGCGAATGTGTATGACTTGCGTGGGGTCAGCAGATCTGGTGCGAAGCCAGAGCCGACGGTCATAGTCCGGATGGAAGAAGATGTGCAGATGGTCATGTTTGCCCATCCGCCGCGGCTTTTCGGCCTGCGCGCGTGTCATTGCCGATTGGTCTTATCCGCCGATTTTCGAGATGCGTTGCGTGTGCCGGACGACGTGCGACGGGGATTCCTGTCTGTTTGCAATGCCCTGAAACGTTTTTCGCCCAACTCTTGCGAGGAGCGTTTCACATGTCCTTTACCCGCAATGCTGTATCCGCCGATGCGCCGCTCGACGCCATCGCCGATCTCCCCCTGCTCGACACCGAAGCGGTGCCACCGCGCATTGCCGCCGCGCTGCAAGCCATGCGCGAAGGCCGCCCGGTCGTGCTGCAGGACGACCACGACCGCGAAGACGAAGCCGATCTCGTGTGCGCCGCCGAGCGCCTGACCAACGAGACAATGGCGCTTTTCATCCGCGAATGCAGCGGCATCGTCTGCCTGTGCCTTTCCGACGAGAAAGTGGAAGCGCTCGAACTGCCGCCGATGGTTTCGCATAACGAAAGCCGCAACCGCACCGCCTTCACGGTCTCGATCGAGGCGCGCGACGGCGTGAGCACGGGCGTGTCGGCCGCCGACCGCGTGACGACGATCCGCGCGGCCATCGCCGCCGATGCGAAGCCCGAAGACATCGTGCGCCCCGGCCACGTGTTCCCGCTGCGCGCGCAGCCAGGCGGCGTGCTGGCGCGCCGTGGCCACACCGAAGGCACGGTCGATCTGGCCGCGCTGGCGGGTCTCGCGCCGGCCGGCGTGCTGTGCGAGCTGATGAATCCGGACGGCACGATGGCGCGCGGCAAAGAGGTCGACGACTTCGCGAAGCTGCACAACCTGCCGATGCTCACGATCGCCGAACTGGTCGAGTTCCGCGAGTCGCTGGCGCTCGCGCGCGAGCGTAACGCCGAGCTGGTTTGAGGCGCAGGCTCACGGGCGCTGTGATGCGCCCGTAAAAACGAAAACGGCGCGTGTGGCCCTGGTGGCCCACGCGCCGTTTTGTCCCGCCGTTTTGTCCATCTGGCGGTTGGCGTTACGACTGCACGTCGCCGAACTCACCGCGTACGCCCGCTTCCACGAGCGCGGGCAATTCGTCCATGTGCTCCATGATGCGCGTGATGCCCATCTCGCGCAGCACGTCGGCATAGCCCGACGGGATATGGCTCGCGCCCACGAAGGCGATCGTTTTCATCCCGGCCGCGCGCGCGGCGTTCAGCCCCGAGATGCTGTCCTCCACCACGAGGCAGCGCGACGGCTCGACGCCGAGCGTCTGCGCCGCGTGCAGATAGACATCCGGATAAGGCTTGGGCCGCGCGACCTGCTCGGCGCTGAAGATGCGCTCGCCGAAGATCGTATCGAGTCCGGCGCGCCGCACCGAGGCGTGCACGCGCGTGAGGCGGCTGTTCGAGACCACGGCGGCGGGCAGCTTGACCTGGCGCAGCGCGTCGCGCACGCCATTGATCGGGCTGACCGATTCGGCGATCGCGACTTCGCAGTTGTGATCGATGGTGTCGAGAAAATTCTCGGGCATCGTGAGATCGAAACGCGTGGCGACGTCGGCGAGAAAGCGCGAGGTCTGCTGGCCGAACGCTGCGGCCACGGCGGCGCGGAAATCGACGCCGGGAAACGTGCGGCTGAGGGTATCGAAGATGACGTGGTCGGCAATGACTTCGCTGTCGACGAGCACGCCGTCGCAGTCGCAGATGAGATGGTCGATCATGCGCAAAACGAAAAAAGCGGGGAAGCTCACGGCCTGAATAAGGCGGCAAGCCCGCGTGGGCCGGCAAGGCGGGACATTTGAAGGCCTAATGATACGTGCTTTTGCGCGTGCGGCGTCGGCTGGCGAGGGCGCTGCTCGCGCTGGCCGAACGGCCAGGGTGCCGCGGGCGCCGCGCGATGCGACAATGAGCGATCAATTCGACAGTGGGGAATGCGATGCGTGGACTTGCGATGATCGGCGCGGCGGTGCTTGTCGGGTGCGCGGCCGCAGGCCTGGCCGGGTGCGCGAATACGTCGGGGCTGGTGGGCGGATGGCGTGCGCCGGCCTTCGCCGATCTGCAGCAGATGTGCGGCGCGCCGCAGCCCGATTATGGCGCGGACACGCAGGCCGTTTATTCGGCGGTCTATGACGCCTATGTCGCGAACCGCCATGGCAAGCTGCCGCAGGATCAGTTCTGCGGCTTCCAGGCGGGACTCGCGCAGCATTATTCAGCGAACGCCAGCGGTGCCGGTACGGATGCGCGTAACGCGTGGGTCGCGTATCTAAACGCGCAGCGCGCGCAGGCGCTGACGTGGCGCGCGTCGGCGGACCCGACGTTGCGCGGCGGTTGATCGAGCGGCCAGGACTAACAGCGACAGCGGTAAAAAAATGGTCACGCGGGCATGAAGCGCGCGGGTCCGCGTGACCATGCACTGCAGGCGCAAACGTCTACTGCCGTGCGCCTGCATCGGGGATGGGCTCGACACAGCGTTCTGGCGGACTATCCCGGCGGCCGCACAGGTCGAGAGAATGGGGTCATGCCTAAGCCGATCGTTTGCGGGCAGACAAGCGCGTCGCGCTCGCCCGGTTCAGGAACATCGTTTGATCGCGCGCAACGCAGAATCGCCGATTTCGGTCAGTCGCCATTGCTGAAGGCCGGAGGCGAGGCGTTCCAGTTGGACGAGTTGGCGTTCGAGGAGGGCGTCCAGTTCTTCGCGTTCCATGTCGATCTGGTTGGGCGCGTCCTTCACTAGCAGCAGGGTGGCGAATTCATGCGGACTCAGCATCTTTCTCTCCGTGTTGCCGCATCAGAGGTCAACGCGCGCAGCCGGGCGGGGCGGCGAGCTGACAGTCATGCGGTGGGCGTGCGTGAAAGCCTGCAACGGCGCGATGCGCGTGCCGGATGGGCGGATCGTTTGCTGTCGTGCGTCATCGGCCAGGGAGGCGATCGACGAATCAACCAAACGGCATCCGGCCTGGATCGGCGCCGGGGAACTGCAGTGTAGGCAAACCCGCTGCGTTGTACAAACCACACCCCAAAAATATTCCGTTTGACAATGGACGCGTGCTGCGGCGGTCGAGGCGCGCGCGCAGATCCTTGATTTCACTTGAAGTTCGTACCGCGACGCAAGAATGCGCAGTGGCTCGCGCCATGGGGTGCCGTGCCCGTCGATGCAATGCGCCATCTCGTCGAAGCCGTCGCGTGCGCGGGTGCGCGGCTTGCCCAAGTAACGTCAAGCGACCAGCGTGGAAGGATTCCTCGGTTATGCGTTTTGGCGCGCTCATCAGCTTGAGGTCAGCTTTCAGGCGCGCCAATTGCACGGGACTGCAAACCGATGCATGCCCGCAGCCATCGGGCGCGGCGTGAGGCGTGGCCCCCGACGCACTGGAAAACCAGGTCCGAATCCGCTGTCAGCCGGAATGTGCATAAGTTCGGCTATCCGCCCACGCGAGGCTTACAAGTCGATACTTCCTGGAACTGCGGGGATTGGGATCGGTCTGTCCTATCGGACTGCAGCTTTGCGAAACAGCAGCTAAGATGAAGCAAAAAGGGCTGGTACCTTTCGCTACGCGGACTGGGCGCAAGACCGGGTAGCGAGGACCGGTGCAGCATGGGCCGATACCGCTTTGGGAGCACGACAGAATGCGCAATGATATTGAGCCAGGTCACGTGATGCCTTGGCGCATCGAAGACATCGACCTCACGCGGATCGACCGGCAGCGTGCCGCAGCGAACGAAGACCTGCTGCTGCTGCTGTGCGCGGCCTCGTTCATCGAAAGCGGCTCGGATCTGTACACGAGCAACCTGAGCGTGTTCTTCAACGGTGACCCGGAGGTTTCCGACTGGCTCAACAACGAGTGGGAACACGAGGAGCTTCAGCACGGCCGCGCGCTGAAGACCTACATCAACTACGTGTGGCCGGAATTCGACTGGGACACCGCCTTCAACCAGTTCTTCGAGGAGTATTCGAAGACCTGCTCGTTCGAAGAATTCGAGAAGACGCGTGCGCTGGAAATGGTCGCGCGCTGCGTGGTGGAGACGGGCACGGCCACGCTCTATCGGGCGATCGGCGAATGTTCGGACGAGCCGGTGCTCAAGGAAATCACCGACAACATCCGCACCGACGAAGTGCGTCACTACAAGCACTTTTTCAAATACTTCAAGAAGTACAACCAGGTCGAGGGGCACGGGCGCCTGGCCGTGCTCGGTGCGCTGATGCGTCGCGTGATGGAGATCAAGAACGAGGACTCGGAGATCGCGCTGCGTCACGTGTTCGCGATCCGCTATCCCGACCGCGTGAAGGATTCGGCCTACAACCGCGAACTCACCGCGCGCGTGAACAAACTGGTGCGCCACAATCTGTCCGCGGATATGTGTGTGAAGATGCTGCTCAAGCCGCTCGATTTGCCCGCGCGCATTCAGCCGAGCGTGCACTACCCGCTCACGAAGATCACGCAACTGTTCTTCCGCTGATTTTTCCGCGTCGATAAAGAAAAAGGCCCGCTGATTAGCGGGCCTTTGTGCATCCGGCGAGCGGCTTCGTTGAGCGGCTTCGTTGCCGGTCAGCGGTCGCGCTGACCGTTGCCGTCGCGACGCGAGCCGCCCGGACGGCCGCCGAGCAGGGCGCCAGGGTTCGACTGCGGCTTGCGCTGCGGACGGCCCAGTGCGCTCTCGTGCGAGACACCGCGCTGGCTCTCGCGGCGCGTGTGTTCGCCGCGGTTGCCGGGGGTTGCGCTGTGGCTGGCTGCGCCTTGCTTGACGGGCTTCGCGGTGCGGATGCCGGTCGACGCGGGTTTGGCCGCGCGCTGGCCGCCATTACCACTATTGCCACCATTACCTGCCGAGGCGCGGCCGCCTTCACGACCACCCTCGCGCCCACCTTCGCGATTCCCGCCACGCGGCTCGCGGGCTTGCGCGGGTTTTGCGCCGCCATTGCCACCGTTAGCCCCTTGCGATGCGCCACGCCCCTGACCTTGCTGACCACGCCCTGGCTGTTGACCGCGTCCCTGCGGCTGGCCACGGCGCTGGATCGGCTCGGGCTTCGCGTTCGGGTCCGGCTCGAAGCCCGGAATCACTTCCTGCGGTACCGCGCGCTTGATGAGGCGCTCGATATCCTTGAGCAACTGATGCTCGTCCACGCAGACGAGCGATACCGCCTCGCCCATTGCGCCCGCACGGCCCGTACGGCCGATGCGGTGCACGTAGTCTTCCGGCACGTTCGGCAGGTCGAAGTTGACCACGTGCGGCAGTTGATCGATGTCGATGCCGCGCGCGGCGATGTCGGTCGCCACCAGCACCTGCAGCGTGGCGTCCTTGAACTCGGACAGCGCGCGCGTACGGGCCGACTGGCTCTTGTTGCCGTGGATCGCGAGCGCGCTGATGCCATCCTTCGTGAGCTGTTCGGCCAGGCGGTTCGCGCCGTGCTTGGTGCGCGTGAACACGAGCACCTGGAACCAGTTGTGCTGGCGGATCAGGTGCGTGAGCAGTTCGCGCTTGCGGTCGCGATCGACCGGATAAACCTTCTGCGCGACGGTTTCGGCCGTGGTGTTGCGGCGCGCGACTTCGATCAGCGCGGGCGAGTCGAGCAGGCTGTCGGCGAGCGCCTTGATCTCGTCGGCGAAAGTCGCCGAGAAGAGCAGGTTCTGGCGCTTGGGCGGCAGCTTCGCGAGCACGCGCTTGATGTCATGGATGAAGCCCATGTCGAGCATGCGGTCGGCTTCGTCGAGCACGAGGATTTCGAGCTGCGAGAGGTCGATGGTCTTCTGCTGCATGTGATCCAGCAGCCGGCCCGGCGTCGCCACCACGATGTCCACGCCGCGTTTGAGCGCGTCGATCTGCGGATTGATGCCCACGCCGCCGAACATGACCGTGGACTTGATCTTCAGGTACTTGCCGTAGGCGCGCACGCTTTCTTCCACCTGGGCGGCAAGCTCGCGCGTGGGCGTGAGGATCAGCGCGCGCACGACGCGCTTGCCGTTGGCGGCGGGCGCCGCCGTGTCGGTCAGACGTTGCAGGATCGGCAGCGTGAAGCCTGCGGTCTTGCCGGTACCGGTCTGCGCGCCGGCGAGCAGGTCGCCGCCGCCGAGCACGGCGGGAATGGCTTGCGTCTGGATGGGCGTAGGCGTGGTGTAGCCGAGTTCGTGGACAGCGCGGACCAGCGGTTCGGACAAGCCGAGAGAATCGAAAGACATAAACACCTGTTGTATTGCAGTATCGCGAGCGGCAGGCGCTGCCGTCATCGGGCGCGCTATGCGGCGTGGGCGTCTTGCGCCTCATGCACGCTCAGGGACGTACACCCGGCACGTACGGTCACACACGCCTATCCGCTCGCGTTGATTCGGACGGCGCGCCAGTGCGCGCGCCGCTTGTCGGCGCTTCTCAAGAGCGCCGGCTGGCATGGGTTGCATCGCGCGGCCGCGGACACTGCGGCCGCCGCGCGACGGACTTCGTGCTGATTCCCGGAAGGGACGCGTCAGGCGACGTAGGCCGCGACGCTCACGAATTGACAGACGCTCCCGGCGAGCACGAACAGATGCCAGATTCCATGTCCGTGCCGGATGCGTTCGTCATTGACGAAAAAATAAATGCCGACGCTGTAGATGATGCCGCCGGCCAGCAGCCATGCGGTGCCGGCTGCAGGCAGCGTGCTGATGAGCGGCTTGACCGCGACCAGCGCGAGCCAGCCCATCACCACGTATAGCACCATCGACAACATCCGCGTGCGGCGCCCGAGCGTAAGCTCCTGCGCAATGCCGAGCGCGGCAAGCCCCCAGCTCACGCCGAAGAGCGACCAGCCCCACGGCCCGCGCAGCGTAACGAGCGAGAAGGGAGTATAGCTGCCCGCGATCAGCAGATAGATCGCGGCATGGTCGCACTTTTGCAGCACGGCCTTGATGCGCGGACCGCGTACACCGTGATACAGCGTGGAAATCGTGTACAGCGCGCACAGCATCGCGCCGTAGACGGCGAAGCTCACGACCTTGTACGCGTCGTGATCGAGCGCCCCGAGCGTCACGAGCGAAACCAGCCCCGCGATCGACAACATTGCGCCCACGAGGTGAGTAATGCTGTTCAGACGCTCACCAGCGTGCATGACGACAACTCCTTGTTCTTCTTGCCCCGCAGCGTCGCCATGCCGATCCTGGGTCGTCATGACGATGCGGCGCCGGTGCGACTGCAAACCTGCTTTGCTGCCGCTTCCGTGCGCCTGTCGCGCCGTGCTCAAAAAAACGTTGGTTCAACTTCTTTCAATTACATTTGGCCACTGCCTTTGACCGTTCGCCGCTGGAAAGCCGCGCGAACCGCCAAATAGCGAAGGGCGCAGCCAGCGGCGTTTTGCCGGCTGCGCCCTTATCAGGCAAACGCCACTATAACAAACGCGGCCTAGTCGAGCGGCGCGGAGCGCAGATCGGCCACCTGCTGCGGGGACACCGGCGTGCCCTTGTTGCCCCACGTCATGCGGATATAGGTCACGACCGCTGCCACTTCCTGATTCGACAGCGCTTGCGCGAACGGCGGCATGCCATAGGGGCGCGGATTGCCCTGCGTGCTCGGCGGATAGCCGCCGTTGAGCACCATGCGGATCGGATTCACAGCCGAATGCATCTGGATCGACTGATTGTTCGCGAGCGGCGGGAAATTCGGCGGCATGCCGAGGCCGTTCTCCGCGTGACACTTTGCACACTGGTCATGGTAGATCTTCTGACCTTGCTGTAAGAGTTCGCCACCGAACGTATCCGAGGTCTCCATCTGCATGTTCTCGGGCGCTTCCTTCTTCTGCGGGATGGTCTTCAGATAGGTCGCCATCGCCTGGATGTCGTCATCCGACACATATTGCAGGCTGTTATGGATCACGTCCGCCATCGGGCCGAACACCGCGCCACGCCCCGATACGCCGGTCTTGAGCAGGCTGGAAATATCCTTGATGTCCCAGTCGCCGAGGCCGCCTTCACTCGAGGTGAGCGAGGGCGCATACCAGTTCTGCAGCGGAATCAGCCCGCCCGCGAACGCCGACGAGTTGACCGGCGCGCCCATCATGTTGATCGACGTGTGGCACATGCCGCAGTGGCCGAGCCCTTCGACCAGATACGCGCCGCGATTCCACTCGACCGACTTGGTCGGATCGGGCTTGTACTCGCCTTCGCGGAAGAACAGCGTGCGCCAGCCGATCAGCAGATTGCGGTTGTTGAACGGGAACTTGAGTTCGTGCGGGCGGCTGGGCACGCTCACCGGCGGCACGGAGCGCAGGTAGGCGTAGATCGCGTCCGAATCGGCGCGCGAGACCTTCGTGTAACTCGTGAACGGGAAGGCCGGATAGAGCAGGCTGCCGTCCTTCGAGCGGCCCGTGTGCATGGCGCGGTAGAAGTCGTCGGCGCTCCACTTGCCGATGCCGGCACGGTCGTCGGGCGTGATGTTCGGCGTGTAGAGCGTGCCGAACGGTGTCGCCATCGGCAGGCCGCCCGCGAAGATCTTGCCGCCGCGCACCGTATGGCACGCGATGCAGTCGCCGGCGCGGGCGAGGTATTCGCCCTTCTTGATGAGATCGGATTGATCGGCGGTGGTGGCGGCTTGCGCCGAGCTGTTGTGCAGATAGGTGTTGCCGGTCCACAGCACGGGCACGAGCGCCGCGGCGGCGGCGAGCACGACTGCGGACAGGGCGAACAGGGACTTGCGGTTCATATGGCTGTCTCCCCCGGCGCGTTATTGCGGTTCGCTGCCGCAGGCAAGCGGCGTCTTCAACGAGCCCGCCGCTGCCGGCACGGGATTTTGCGGCGCATTCTGCGTCGAGAGCCAGGCCGCGACCGCGTTCACGTCTTCGTCCGTGAGGCGCGTGGCGATCTCATGCATGCAGTCGGGCGCCTTGGCGTGACGCGAGCCCGAGCGCCATGCGCCGATCTGCGCGCTGATGTAGTCCGAATGCAGGCCGACGAGACCCGGAATCGCCGGCTCCATGCCGGTGAGCTTCGCGCCGTGGCAGGCGGCGCACGCGGGCACCTGTTTGGCCGCGTCGCCATGCAGCACGATGGCCTCGCCGCGCGCGAGCACGCTGTCACCCACCGTTGGCTTCGAGGGCGGCGGATACGGCGGGCGCTGCTGCGAGAAGTACGTGGCGATCTCGTGCAGGTACTCGTCGGAGAGATAGGTGACCAGGTAATTCATCGGAGGGTACTTGCGGCGCCCGTCGCGAAAATTCATCAACTGGTTGTAGAGATATTCGGCGGGTTTGCCGGCCAGCCGCGGGAAGTAGTCGTTGTCGGTCCCCTGGCCGTGCGAACCGTGGCACGCGGTACAGCCCTGCACGCGCGATTCGATCGTGTCGGGGGCTTTCGGTTGCGGGGTCTGTGCGCAAGCAACGCTGAAGATTCCGGTCGTGCCGAACAGCAGTGCGGCTCCCAGCGGCGCGACGAGCGAAATGAGCGGTCGGAGGATACGTCTTGGGGACACGCGTGACTCCATTCTTTATCGTGGACCTGACCAGGCTTCGTGCGGCCCGGCTTGAGGCTGCGCGCGATGAAAGCGAAGAGACCGTGCGCGCTGCGGCAACGCAGCCAACCTTATCGTCGCGACCCGACAGCGATTTTTGCCACGCTCGAGACTGTTTCCGCATTCCGGCAGCTCGCCTGGGCGGGCTTACCCGAACCCGATAGTAGCGGAGGGTCGCAACGACGCCGGTTATGATTCTGCACCTGTTAGCGGATCCGTGACTCGGGATTGTCCCTGCCTTCGCTCATCATTTTTTGCGCGTTCGAGGGTGGGGCGACGAAGTTGTCATTGAGTTGCCATTGAACCGATCCGCACCTCGGCTATCGAAGCAGGCGCGTCTCGAAAAGGCGCGTTGCTCCCTGCAACTTCCCCAAACTGCCCTTGGCCCGTTTTCTTGTTGTTTCCTTGCCACTCGTCTCGATGACTCCAATTGCACTTTCCGCACTTTCTGCACTTTCCGTTTCGATGCTGCAGGCGCGCCCGGATGACCGCGCGCCCCGCGCTTTGCCCGCTGAAATCCGTCTATTCCCTGACCATCGGGAGGACGCCGCCCGATGAAAGCTGACTGGCTCTGGATCGGGCAGGTCGCGATGGCCGCCCTCGTCAACCTCGCCTATGCCTTCGCGCTGGGCTCGGCGCTCTATGGCGCGTGGCTGGAAAAGGACGCGCGCAGCGCCGTCGCGCCCGCGCGCCTCGCCTGGCTGCGCGCGCAACGCTCGCTGCGTGCGTCGGCGTTCGTGCTGGTCGTCGCGCTCGCCATGTGGCTGCTGTACGAGAGCGCGTCGATCAGCGGTGAAACGCTGCCGGGCGCGTTCGGCGTGATCTCGACGGTGCTCGCGCAAACGCACGTCGGTCATGCGTGGAGCATCGCGTTCGCCGGCGCGCTCGTGCTGCTGGCGACGGCGCTGGCCTCGGCCGGCCCGCTGCGCGACGGCGTGCTGTGGCTTGCGATCATCGCCGTGGCGGCGGGGCGCGCGGGCCTTGGTCACGCGGCGGACGCGGGCTTCGCCTCGGCGGCCCTCGGCCTGCATACGCTGCACGTGCTGAGCGCGAGCGCCTGGAGCGGCATCGTGATGGCGGGCGGGCTGGCGGTGCTGCCCGCGCTGGGCGCTTCGACGGCGCGCGGCGTGCTGATCCGCACGGCGGGGCAGGTATCGAACGTGGCGTTTTTCGCCGTCGGTCTCGTGCTGGCGACGGGCGTGTTCAACGGCATTCGCGGCACTGGCGGCTCGATCGACGCGCTGGAGGCGAGCACATGGGGCCATGTGCTGCTCGCCAAGCTCGCGCTCGTCGTGCTGGCGCTGCTGCTGGGCGGCTTCAACCGCGTGGTGGCGATGCCCGAACTGCGCCGCGCGGCCTCGACCGGCGCGGCACGGCGCTTCGTCAACGTGCTGCATCTCGAAGCGCTCGTGATGATGGCCGTGCTGGTGATCGCGGCCGTGCTGGCGCATAGCGTGCCGGGCTATGTGTTGCAGGGTTGAAACGTCACCCTGGTTGCGCGCTCACTCATAGCCCAGGCGATGGCTGAGAATCGGCGAGAAGAACAGGGCTATGGCGCAGCCAATGGCCTTGCCTTCGAGTTCGGCGAGCGCGGCGACCGACGAGGGATGCGCGATCAGGTCGATGAGTTGCGGCGCGCACCACAGAACCGCTACGCCGATAAAGCTCAGCTCCAGCGCCGCGATGCGCCAGCCGCGCGTGCAGGCGACGGCGGCGGCAATGACGCGCGTCAGGCCGAAAACGACGAGTGCGAGCACGGCAGCCTGTTCGCGGATCAGATAGTCCGGGAGCATGAAGTCCATGTGTATCCCCTGTAGCTTTTCGCGTTGATCTCACAGGGGATTCAGCAAGGAGCAGGCCAGCGGCGCGTCCGGCGCGCCGCATCAGGCTCGCAGCGCATTCGCGAGTGCGCGCGCGCCTTGTGCGGCGCGGTTTCGCAAGGAAAAACGTTGTGTGCGGGAATGTGCAAAAACGACAAAGGCCGCGAGCGCCCAGGAGCACTACGCGGCCTGCCAGCCAGAAATCGGCCTCAAACGTTACGGCGCTGAAACATGGCCCGCGCGGACCGTCACGTAACGCCGCGACATCGCGCGCTCATCACCACTCGGCGACGCTGCCGTCCTCGTGGCGCCACACCGGGTTACGCCAGCGGTGGCCGGTCTTCGCCATCTCGCGCACCTTTTCCTCGTTGACCTCGATGCCGAGTCCCGGCCCCTGCGGAATCGACACGAAGCCGTCTTCGTACTTGAACACTTCCGGATTGCGGATGTAGTCGAGCAGATCGTTGCCCTTGTTGTAGTGGATGCCCAGGCTCTGTTCCTGGATGAACGCGTTGTAGCTCACCGCGTCGATCTGCAGGCAGGTCGCGAGCGCGATCGGGCCAAGCGGGCAGTGCAGCGCGAGCGCCACGTCGTAGGCTTCGGCCATCGACGCGATCTTGCGGCATTCGGTGATGCCGCCCGCGTGCGAAGCGTCGGGCTGGATGATGTCCACGAAGCCGTTGGCGAGAATATGCTTGAAGTCCCAGCGCGAGTAGAGACGCTCGCCCAGCGCGATCGGCGTGCTGGTCTGGTTGACGATGTCGCGCAGCGCCTCGACGTTCTCGGAGAGCACCGGCTCCTCGATGAACATCAGCTTGTACGGATCGAGTTCCTTCGCGAGCACCTTGGCCATCGGCTTGTGCACGCGGCCATGGAAGTCCACGCCGATGCCGACGTTCGGGCCCACGGCCTCGCGCACGGCCGCGACATTGTCGATCACGCCCTGAACCTTGTCCCAGGTGTCGATGATCTGCAGCTCTTCCGAACCGTTCATCTTCACGGCCTTGAAGCCGCGCTCGACCACGGCGCGCGCGTTGTTGGCGACGTCGCTCGGACGGTCGCCGCCGATCCACGAATAGACCTTGATCCTGTCGCGCACCTGGCCGCCGAGCAGCGCATGCACGGGCACGCCATGATGCTTGCCCTTGATGTCCCACAAAGCCTGATCGACGCCCGCGATCGCGCTCATCGTGATCGGGCCGCCGCGATAGAAGCCCGCGCGATACATCACCTGCCAATGATCCTCGATCAGGAGCGGGTCCTTGCCGATGAGGTAATCGGCGAGTTCCTGCACGGCGGCTTCGACCGTGTGCGCGCGGCCTTCGACGATCGGCTCGCCCCAGCCGACGATGCCTTCGTCCGTTTCGATCTTGAGAAAGAGCCAGCGCGGCGGCACGACGAAGGTTTCGAGCTTGGTGATTTTCATGGGATGTCTCCGGATCCAGGCTTGAGCGGTAAGGTTCACGGCGCGGGCCGCCTGGCTGGCGTCCCCGCGCGTCCTGGCGCACATGCTACTGCAAAAAACGCCGAAATTCGCGTTAAAGTGCTATTAATAGTATTATTTCTCGCCGATTCCCAATATCCAGGAGAACAGTCATTCAGCGCGATCTGCACGGCACGGTGGCCTTCGAACTCGGCAGCGCGATTCTGCGCGGCGAGCCTGCGCCTGGCGAGATCCTGCCGCGCGAAGCCGAACTCATGGAGCGCTTCGACGTGAGCCGCACGGTACTGCGCGAGGCGCTGCGCACGCTGACGTCGAAAGGACTCGTGGAGTCGCGGCCGAAAGTGGGCACGCGCGTGCGCGAGCGCGCCGCGTGGAACCTGCTCGACGCCGATCTGCTCGACTGGTATGCGCGCGTCGCGCCGCCGCTTGCCTTCGCGCTCAAGCTCCAGGAAATGCGCGAAATGATCGAACCTTACGCGGCGGGACTCGCCGCGAGCGCGCACGACGCCGCGTCGCTTGCCCGCATCGACGAAGCGCACGCGGCGATGGCCGTCGCGCGTAACGTCGACGAATGGGTGCGCGCCGATCTGCGCTTTCATCTGGCCGTGCTGGCGGCGTGCCGCAACGAATTGCTGGTGCCGCTGGGCGTGCTGATCGGGCGTACGCTCGAAGGCCAGTTGCGCGTGAACGCCAAACGCGCTGATGTCTTCAACGCCGCGCTGCCCGACCACACCGTAGTCGCGGATGCGATTGCCCGGCGCGACGCGAACGCCGCGCGCGAAGCGATGGCCGCGCTCCTGCGCGTGACTCGTGGGCGGATTGAAGGGTGAGGCAGAGGGGGAGTGTGGCCGTAAGCGCAAAGCGGTCTGAGTTTGCGCTGGAGCGACCAAGGCTTAAATATTGCGGGTAACTTTTCCGGCGACTGCCATCCTAATACGTGCTTGCGCAATAAAGCGCCAGTCGTTTAGTGAGGAGTCCGGAAATGGCACGAGCCTCGAAGCGTCGCCCTAGCCGTCGAGCAGAAATCCTTGCGTTGATCCGGGAGCGCCCCGGCGCGACCTCGGCGCAGATTGCCGAGCACCTTGGAATTGCCGACCCGGGCAAGATCACTGCCGATATGTGGCCGTCGATCCGTAGTGGACGCGTATTGACGGAGCGCGTTATGCAAGGTGGCAGACACGTCAACGCGTATTACTTACCGGATCAGATAAACGGCGATTCGGTTACGCGAGTCAATCAGCGGGTCGTCGATGCGAGCGAAGTCATTGCGCCGCCCTTGGGCGTTGCCGCACAAACCAGTGTCTTCGGCGGTCCGGTCAAGAAAGCGCAGAAAGCGAAGGTGCGCCGCAAGCCTGTTGTACGACGAGCGACAAGCCCGGTTGAAGCCGGCAAGACTGGCGATGATGCGCAGGCGACCTCTATTCGCGATACAAACGGCTTTGCCTGTGCGCTCAACGGCGATGGCGAACTGCTTTTGATTCGGGGTGGCCAGATCTTGGCCTCGCTGACAGAGGCGGAGGCGGCGTCATTGCAAAAGCTGCTGATCAGGCAAAAGCTCGCGAGTGTCTTCGCGGCAATGACGTAGGTGCGAGGGCGTGAGAAATAGAAAAAGCCGCTGTTTCGAAAGAAACCGCGGCTTTC
This sequence comes from Paraburkholderia eburnea, assembly GCF_002917095.1. GTDB lineage: Bacteria > Pseudomonadota > Gammaproteobacteria > Burkholderiales > Burkholderiaceae > Paraburkholderia > Paraburkholderia eburnea. The sequence goes on along the minus strand of NZ_PQGA01000014.1, from coordinate 121,977 downwards.
GCATTTGGTGGCGAATCAGGGATTCGAACCCCGGACCTGCGGATTATGATTCCGTCGCTCTAACCGGCTGAGCTAATTCGCCTAAGAGAAAAAGATTATGCCTACGGCCCGGCACCCTGTCAAGCACCTTCTCAAAACTTTTTCAGGGCGCCGGGTCGTCTCCATCGATGCGCTCAATCCTGCGCATAAATATCCGAATCCTTGGTTTCCTTCACGAACAACATGCCGATCACAAACGTCGCCAGCGCGATGATGATCGGATACCAGAGCCCCGAGTAGATATCGCCTCTCGCCGCCACGATCGCGAACGCCGTCGCGGGCAGGAAGCCGCCGAACCAGCCATTGCCGATGTGATAGGGCAGCGACATCGACGTATAGCGGATGCGTGTCGGGAACATCTCCACCAGCATCGCCGCGATTGGCCCGTACACCATCGTCACGAAGATCACGAGGATCGTCAGGACCACCACCGTCATCGGCCAGTTGAGCTGCGCTGGATCGGCCTTGAGCGGATAACCCGCGCTCTTCAACGCGCCCGAAAGCGTCTTGTCGAACGTCGCGCCCGCCTCCTTGGCGCCTGGCGCCTTGCCGTTATACGTGTCGATGGTCGTATCGCCCACCTTGATCTGCGCGAGCGTGCCCGCCGGCGCGGCCACGTTCGAGTAGTTCAGGCCAGCCTTCGACAGCGCGCTCTTGGCGATATCGCACGAACTGGTGAACTTCGAGGTGCCCACGGGGTTGAACTGGAACGAGCATTCGTCCGGATTCGCGATCACGACGATCGGCGCGCGGGCGGTCGCGGCTTCGAGCGCCGGATTCGCGTAGTGCGTGAGCGCCTTGAAGAGCGGGAAGTAGGTGAGCGCGGCGATCAGGCAGCCGGCCATGATGATCGGCTTGCGGCCGATCTTGTCCGACAGCGATCCGAAGAACAGGAAGAACGGCGTGCCGATCAGGAGCGCCAGCGCGATCAGGATGTTGGCGCTCGCGCCTTCGACCTTGAGCGTCTGCGTGAGGAAGAACAGCGCGTAGAACTGGCCCGTGTACCAGACCACGGCCTGACCCGCCGTCACGCCGATCAGCGCGAGGATCACGACCTTGAGGTTGCGCCATTGGCCGAACGCTTCCGTGAGCGGCGCCTTCGACACCTTGCCTTCGGCCTTGATGCGCTTGAACGCCGGCGATTCGTCGAGTTGCAGACGGATCCACACCGAGACCGCGAGCAGCAGGATCGAGGCGACGAACGGCACGCGCCAGCCCCATGCGCTGAATGCGTCTTCGCCGATGGAGGTACGCACGCCGAGAATCACGAGCAGCGACAGAAACAGGCCGAGCGTGGCGGTCGTCTGGATCCAGGCGGTGTAGAAGCCGCGGCGTCCGGGCGGCGCGTGTTCCGCGACGTAGGTTGCCGCGCCGCCGTACTCGCCGCCGAGCGCGAGGCCCTGCAGCAATCGCATACCGATGAAGATCACCGGCGCGGCGATGCCGATCGACGCGTAACCGGGCAGGAAGCCGACCACGAAGGTCGACAGGCCCATGATGACGATGGTGACGAGGAAGGTGTGCTTGCGGCCCACGAGGTCGCCCAGACGCCCGAACACGATCGCGCCGAACGGGCGCACCGCGAAGCCCGCGGCGAAGCCGAGCAACGTGAAGATGAAGCCCGCGGTGGGATTGACGCCGGAGAAGAAGCTCTTGCTGATGAAGGCCGCGAGCGAGCCGGCCAGATAGAAGTCGTACCACTCGAACACGGTGCCGAGCGACGACGCGAAGATCACGCGTTTTTCGTCACTGGTCATCGGCGCGTGCGAGACTTGTCCGCCAACGGTTGCCATATGTGTCTCCAATTTTGATGTGCGTGTGGGGCCGCGTTCGCGGCGGTCCTGCGCAGCATTATTGGAATGGAAACTTACGGGGTTCTGACGTGCGGGGTCGGGTTTCGGGGCGCATGCGGAAGGCTTTATGTTCGCGCAAATACTTTTAACGATTCGTGAACGCCGTTTAACGTGCGTTTATCGGCGTTGAGTGTGCGATTTTTCCTGCGATGTATGCCGCGCGGCTAAGGGAAAGTCCCAAGCCTGTTTGGTCTCTTCTGACGTCAGTTTTGGCTTACGCGTGTCAGCTGGTCCCGCGCAGACGCAGCGTGACGCGCACAAGCGTGCCCGCCAGGCGCGGCGTTTCCTGATAGACATGGTCGTCGATGGCGAGCGTGCCGCCGTGCATCGTCGCGATCTCGCGCACGATCGCAAGACCGAGGCCGCTGCCGTCGCCGTCGCGTCCCAGAATGCGGTAGAAGCGCTCCTGCACGCGCTCGCGCTCGGCGGCCGGAATGCCGATGCCGGTGTCTTCCACTTCCAGATGCACGGCCCGCGCGGCGGGGTCGGGCCGCACGCGCACGGTGATGCGCCCGCCTGGCGGCGTGTAGCGGATGGCGTTGTCGATCAGGTTCGACAGCATCTCGCGCAGCATCACCGGGTTGCCCTCGACGATCATGGGCGCGCTTGCGCCGTCCTGTGTCTCGCCCTGACTGCCCGCGTCGTCCGGGCCTTCGTAGCCCAGGTCCATCTGCCGCGCGAGCGCGGGCTGCACCCAGTCGCGCACCGCATGGCGCGCGACTTCGGTGACATCGACGGATGTGAAGACCTGGCCCGACATGCGATTTTCGGCGCGCGCAAGCGCCAGCAACTGCGTGACGAGCCGCGCCGCATGTTCGGAACTCATCGCGATCTGTTCGAGCGAGCGATGCACCTCGGGCGAAGCGTCCTGCCGCAGCGCGAGTTCGGCCTGGGTGCGCAGACCCGCGAGCGGCGTTTTCATCTGATGCGCGGCATCGGCGATGAAGCGTTTTTGCAGTTCCATGTTCTGTTCGAGGCGCGTGAGCAGGTCGTTGAACGAGGTCACGAGCGGTTCGATTTCGGGCGGCGCGCGGCGCGCTTCGAGCGGCGAGAGATCGTCGGGGCGGCGCATGCGGATGTTCGACTGCAGCGCGTGCAGCGGCGCCAGCCCGCGCGAGAGTCCGAACCACACCAGCAGGATCGCGAGCGGCAGGATCACGAACTGCGGCAGGATCACGCCCTTGATGATGTCGTTGGCGAGCGCGCGGCGCTTGTCGAGCGTCTCGGCCACCTGCACGAGCACGGGCTGCGAGCCGGTGAGATGCGGCGGCTCGACCGTCGTGTAGGCGACGCGGATATCGGTGCCGTGCAGCGTGTCGTCGCGAAACTCGACGAGGCCGGGCGAGGGCCGGTCGTCGTCGCGCGGCAGCGGCATGTCGCGGTCGCCGCCCACCAGTTCGCCGCGGCTGCCGAGCACCTGGTAATAGACGCTGTCGACGTTGTCGGCGCGCAGGAAGTCGCGCGTGGAATCGGGCAGCGTCAGCTCGGCCACGCCGTTGACGGGGTGGATCTGGCGCGCGAGCACATAGGCATCGGTTTCGAGCGCGCGGTCGAACGGGCCGTTGGCGATCGACTTGGCGACCAGATAGGTGACCGCGATGCTCATCGGCCAGAGCAGCAGCAGCGGCGCGAGCATCCAGTCGAGGATTTCGCCGAACAGCGAGCGCGGGCGTGCCTCGGCGGCGGCTTCGGCCTCGTCTGGCGGGGCGAAGGGATTGGCGTAGCGGGCGTCGCGCGCTTCGTCGTCGAGCGCGCCGGGTGTGTCCGACGTGCCGGACGCACCTTCAGGGCGCGGGCTGGCGGACGAGGCCGCCTTGATGCGCGCGGCGGGAGCGGGCTCGGCCATCGTCGCGCCCGGCTATTTGAAGTAGTGGCTGGATGGCATGACGGGCGGGACGGTTTGAGGTTCCGCGGGGGGAACCTTTGCCGGCGCGCTGGCCGCCGCCGCTTCCTTTTCCAGACAGTAGCCGAGGCCCCGCACGGTCACGATCTGCACGCCGCCCGTCTCCAGTTTCTTGCGCAGGCGATGCACATAGACCTCGATGGCGTTGTTGCTGACTTCCTCGCCCCATTCGCAGAGATGATCGACCAGTTGTTCCTTCGACACCAGCCGCCCGAGCCGTTGCAGCAGCACTTCCAGCACGCCCAGCTCGCGCGCCGACAGGTCGAGCACCTGCTCATGAATGCGCGCGACGCGTCCTACCTGATCGAATGACAGCGCGCCGTGGCGCACGACCGTCGGGCCGCCGCCCGCGCCGCGCCGCGTGAGCGCGCGCACGCGCGCTTCCAGTTCGTTGAGCGCGAAGGGCTTGGCCATGTAGTCGTCGGCGCCGAGATCGAGTCCCTTGACGCGTTCGTCCACGCTGTCGGCGGCGGTGAGGATCAGAACGGGGAGGTTGGAATTGCGCGCGCGCAAACGCCGCAGCACTTCGAGGCCCGGCATTTTCGGCAGGCCCAGATCGAGGATCAGCAGGTCGAAAGTCTGCATCGACAAGGCAGTATCGGCATCCACGCCGGTACGCACGTGATCAACGGCATAGCCCGATTGGCGGAGTGATCGGACCAGACCGTCCGCGAGTATGCTGTCGTCTTCGGCAATGAGGATTCGCATGGTGCGCAAGCGTTGCCTTCGAAGCGACCCGCGTCATGCTGGGGCGCGCTTCGCAGCACCGGCGCCGGTTCGCAGGCTTGGGGCCTGACGGCGGGCGGCGCACGGCGGTCTCCGAAATTCGCGGTTTCGGCACGCGCGTTAGTTGAAAACGAGCTTGCCAAAACTACTGTTTTTTTATACAGTGTCTGAGTTCGTTGGCACCGCTCGCCATTCGTCATCCAGGTTCACCCAGGTGTCGCAGGCGGGGGCGTGCATCGTCATCAGACGCCGTTCATCATAGCAAAGGACGATTCATGGAAGATAGCAAGAAAGGCTCGGCTGGGCTGACTGCTGAGAAGAGCAAGGCGCTGGCCGCCGCGCTCGCGCAGATCGAAAAGCAGTTCGGCAAAGGGTCGATCATGCGACTCGGTGACGGCGACGTGGTCGAGGACATCCAGGTGGTCTCCACCGGCTCGCTCGGCCTTGACATCGCGCTCGGCGTGGGCGGTCTGCCGCGCGGCCGGGTGGTCGAGATCTACGGTCCGGAATCGTCGGGCAAGACCACGCTCACGCTGCAGGTGATCGCCGAACTGCAGAAGATCGGCGGCACGGCGGCGTTCATCGACGCGGAACACGCGCTCGACGTGCAATACGCTTCCAAGCTTGGCGTGAACGTGCCGGAACTGCTCATCTCGCAGCCGGACACGGGCGAGCAGGCGCTCGAAATCGCCGATGCGCTGGTGCGCTCGGGCTCGATCGACATGATCGTGATCGACTCGGTCGCCGCACTCGTGCCGAAGGCCGAAATCGAGGGCGAAATGGGCGACTCGCTGCCGGGTCTGCAGGCGCGTCTGATGTCGCAGGCGCTGCGCAAGCTCACCGGCACGATCAAGAAGACGAACTGCATGGTGATCTTCATCAACCAGATTCGTATGAAGATCGGCGTGATGTTCGGCAACCCGGAAACCACCACGGGCGGCAACGCGCTGAAGTTCTACGCATCGGTGCGTCTGGACATCCGCCGTATCGGCTCGATCAAGAAGAACGACGAAGTCATCGGCAGCGAAACGCGCGTGAAGGTTGTCAAGAACAAGGTCTCGCCGCCGTTCCGCGAAGCCGTGTTCGACATTCTTTACGGCGAAGGCATCTCGCGTCAGGGCGAAGTCATCGACCTGGGCGTGCAGGCCAAGATCGTCGACAAGGCAGGTGCGTGGTACAGCTATAACGGCGAACGCATCGGTCAGGGCAAGGACAATGCGCGCGAATTCCTGCGCGAAAACCCCGATATCGCCCGCGAGATCGAAAACCGCATCCGTGAATCGCTTGGCGTGAGCGCGATGGCCGAAGGCGTGAAGAACTCCGGCGAAGTCGAAGTCGCGGACGAAGAATAAGTCCCGCGAATCCGGAATCGGGGCCCTGAAGGGGGAGCACGACTGTGATGCGCAAGCGCGGGTTTGTCTCGGCACAGCCGTTGGCCGCGAAGGTTTCGTCCTCGACTTCGGACGAGGCGCAGCGCCTGCGTCAAGCAAGCAGCGATGCACGGAGCGTCACCCGGCGCTCCACGGCATCCTCTGATCGGTCCCGGATTTCCCCCCTGGTTTCTCCCCGTTTTACTCCGCAAAGCCGCGACGCCCATTTGGGCGATCGCGGCTTTGTGCATTCCGAGCCTCAACTTTTGTCCGATTCCCCAACGCCTGATCTCGACGACGAAGGCGGCGCGGTGTTCGAAGTGCCGTTCGAGGCGTTCTTCGACGCGCCTGTTGATGCCTCGCCGCAGCCTGTTTCGAACGCAACCGCAACACGCCGCGCGCCGCGCCCCGCCACTCAGGCCTTCACGCGCAGCGCCAGTCGTCGCGCGGATTTCGACGACTCCGAATCGTTCGACGCGCACGATATCGCGCGCGCTGCCGAAAAAGCGCGCGAAGAAGACGGCGACAGTTACGAACGCACCTCCACGCTGCGCGCCGCCCGCAAAGCCAGCGCGGCTTCGGCGAACAAACAGCGCCCCGAACGCTCGCTCAAAGGCCGCGCGCTCGGCTATCTCTCGCGTCGCGAATACAGCCGCGCGGAGCTCTCGCGCAAGCTGATGGCCTACACCGAAGACGCCGACGAACTCGAAGCGCTGCTCGATGCGCTCGAACGCGACGGCTGGCTGTCCGACGCACGCTTCGCCGAAAGTATCGTGCACCGCCGCGCCGCGCGCGTGGGGGCGGGGCGCATCGTCAGCGAACTCAAGCGTCATGCCGTGGGCGAAGCCCTCATCGAGGAAGTAAATACGCAGTTGCGCGAGACGGAACTCACGCGTGCCCGCGCGGTCTGGCAGAAGAAGTATGGCCAGTTGCCCGAGACGCCGGCCGAGCGCGCGCGACAGGCCCGTTTTCTCGTCGCGCGCGGTTTTTCGATGTCGATCATCGGCAAGATCCTTAAAGGCATCGAAGACAGCTTTGACGGCGATTAGTCGGAAAATTGATCCTCGTGGATCAAAAAACGTCTGGAAACAAGCTTCTACTGGGGTTGCGGAATCGTCGCTGTCTCAAATAACCGGTATGCTAAAATCGAGAAGTTTTCCAAACCGGTCTGACCCAGCATGCCGCTTTCTCCGCCAGCGCCTCGCCAGTTGCGTCATCAGCGCGCTATCCGGGCGGTCGCCTATGAGCGCGAAGACGGCCTGTGGGACATCGACGCCTGCCTGACGGACCACAAGCCTCGCGATGTGGCGTTAGCATCCGGTGTCCGGCCTAATGGTTTGCCGATCCATGAACTCTGGCTTCGTATCACGATCGATCGCAAGCTCAATGTCGTCGACGCCGAGGCGTCGTCCGACTGGGTGCCTTACGACGGTCAGTGCCAGAACGCCAATCCCGCCTATCGGGCCCTTATCGGGCTCAATCTCCTCCAGAACTTCCGCCGCGACGCGGGCCGACTTCTCGCCGGCACGCAGGGCTGCACGCATCTCACAGAAATGTTGGGCGTGTTGCCGACGGTCGCCATTCAGGCGTTCGTGGGAGCCGTGTGGGATACATCGAATGGCAATCCGGGCGACGAGTCCGGACCGGATCTCGGCAAGACTGCCGGCGACGAATCCGCCGCCGGTGAGAAACCGCCTTTCCAGCTCGGCCGCTGCCACGCGCTGCGGTTCGACGGCGAGGCGGTCAAGCAGTTTTATCCGCGCTGGTATGGCCATGCGCCGCGTTCGAAAGAGCGTGGCGGGGACGCTGCCAGCGTGCGCGAGGACACAGGACCGGGCCATGAGGGCAAGGCCGACGCCGTCGCGCATGAATAACAACAGCGGAAACGAAGTTCACTCCAACTCTCAGACTGAAGGGAATCACGCATGAAGATTCACGAGTACCAGGGTAAGGAAATCCTGCGGAAATTCGGCGTCGCGGTACCGCGCGGCAAGCCGGTGTTTTCGGTGGATGACGCGGTCAAGGCCGCTGAAGAGCTGGGCGGTCCGGTGTGGGTCGTCAAGGCCCAGATTCACGCGGGTGGCCGCGGTAAGGGCGGCGGCGTGAAAGTGGCGAAGACGCTGGAACAGGTCCGCGAATACGCGAACCAGATTCTCGGCATGCAACTCGTCACGCACCAGACCGGTCCGGAAGGCCAGAAGGTGAACCGTCTGCTGATCGAAGAAGGCGCCGACATCAAGCAGGAACTGTATGTCAGCCTCGTCGTCGATCGCGTGACCCAGAAGATCGTTCTGATGGGTTCGAGCGAAGGCGGCATGGACATCGAAGAAGTCGCCGAAAAGCATCCGGAACTGATCCACCACATCGTCGTCGATCCGAACACGGGTCTGCTGGATGCCCAGGCTGACGACCTCGCCGCGAAGATCGGCGTGCCGGCTGGCTCGATTCCGCAAGCTCGCGCGATCCTGCAAGGCCTGTACAAGGCATTCTGGGAAACCGATGCGTCGCTGGCCGAAATCAACCCGCTGAACGTCACGGGCGACGGCAAGGTCATCGCACTCGACGCGAAGTTCAACTTCGACGCGAACGCGCTGTTCCGCCATCCGGAAATCGTTGCGTACCGCGATCTGGACGAAGAAGATCCGGCTGAAGTCGAAGCCTCCAAGTTCGACCTCGCGTACATCTCGCTCGACGGCAATATCGGCTGTCTGGTGAACGGCGCGGGCCTTGCCATGGCGACGATGGACACCATCAAGCTGTTCGGCGGCGAACCGGCGAACTTCCTGGACGTCGGCGGCGGCGCCACGACCGAGAAGGTCACGGAAGCGTTCAAGCTGATGCTGAAGAACCCGGAGCTGAAGGCGATCCTCGTCAACATCTTCGGCGGCATCATGCGCTGCGACGTGATCGCGGAAGGCGTGATCGCGGCGTCGAAGGCCGTTGACCTCAAGGTGCCGCTCGTCGTGCGTATGAAGGGCACGAACGAGGACCTCGGCAAGAAGATGCTGGCCGACTCGGGCCTGCCGATCATCTCGGCGGACAGCATGGAAGAGGCTGCGCAGAAGGTTGTCGCGGCTGCCGAAGGCAAGTAACTTTCAGCGGATACGAATGACGCAGTGCCGGCGCGAAGCCCGCTACACGTGGCCTACGTGGCATTACGCAGCGGACGACGCGACGCGCGGCGTCAAGCGAACAGAGGTCAATACATGTCGATTCTGATCAACAAAGACACCAAGGTCATCACGCAGGGCATCACCGGCAAGACCGGTCAGTTCCATACCCGTGCATGCCGTGAGTACGCCAACGGCCGCGAAGCATTCGTCGCGGGCGTGAACCCGAAGAAGGCCGGCGAAGACTTCGAAGGCATCCCCATTTACGCCAACGTGCGTGAAGCCAAGGATGCCACCGGCGCGACCGTTTCGGTCATCTACGTGCCGCCCGCAGGCGCTGCTGCCGCGATCTGGGAAGCCGTCGAGGCCGACCTCGATCTGGCGATCTGCATCACGGAAGGCATTCCCGTGCGTGACATGATCGAAGTCAAGGACCGTATGCGCCGCGAAGGCCGCAAGACGCTGCTCCTCGGCCCGAACTGCCCCGGCACGATCACGCCGGACGAGCTGAAGATCGGCATCATGCCGGGTCACATCCACCGTAAGGGCCGCATCGGCGTCGTGTCGCGTTCGGGCACGCTGACGTATGAAGCGGTTGCGCAGCTGACCGCGATCGGCCTTGGCCAGTCGTCGGCAGTCGGTATCGGCGGCGACCCGATCAACGGTCTGAAGCACATCGACGTCATGAAGATGTTCAACGACGATCCGGATACGGACGCCGTGATCATGATCGGCGAAATCGGCGGTCCGGACGAAGCCAATGCCGCAGAGTGGATCAAGGGCAACATGAAGAAGCCGGTCGTCGGCTTCATCGCGGGCGTCACGGCGCCTCCGGGCAAGCGCATGGGCCACGCCGGCGCGCTGATCTCGGGCGGTGCGGACACGGCCGACGCGAAGCTGGAAATCATGGACGCGTGCGGCATCAAGGTCACGCGCAACCCGTCGGAAATGGGCCGTCTGCTGAAGTCGGTGCTGTAATTTCGAAATACACCACCGCTTGCGGCATCACGGATGCGCGGGCGGCCGGCGTTTTTTGATATGCTTGCGGAATCCTTTCACGAGGTTTCCGAACAAAAGCGAGGGAGCCAGTCATGGCTGCCTCGCTTTTTTCATTTGGCGCGCGCTTCGATCAAAAGCGCGCGCGGCTCAACTTCTCGCTCTCATGCTCGAGTTCTTCACGTCGCTCCATTGGGGCGCTGTCATCCAGATCATCGTCATCGACATCCTGCTCGGCGGCGATAACGCCGTGGTGATCGCGCTCGCCTGCCGCGATCTGCCCGCGCAGCAGCGCCTGCGCGGCATTCTGTGGGGCACCGTCGGCGCGATCGTGCTGCGGGTGGTGCTGATTGCTTTCGCGGTGGTGCTGCTCAACGTGCCGCTGCTCAAGTTCGCGGGCGGCCTGCTGCTGCTGTGGATCGGCGTGCGGCTGCTGGCGCCGGCGCATCTCGAACACGCCAATGTGAAGCCTTCCGACAAGCTGCTCGGCGCGATCAAGACGATCATCGTCGCCGACGCGGTGATGAGTCTCGATAACGTCGTGGCCATCGCGGGCGCCGCCGAGGCCGCCGATCCGCGCCACCGCATCGCGCTCGTGATCTTCGGGCTGATGGTGAGCATTCCGCTGATCGTGTGGGGCAGCCAGCTCGTGCTGCGGCTGCTCGACCGCTATCCGGTGATCGTCACGCTGGGCGCAGCGCTGCTCGGCTGGATCGCGGGCGGGTTGATCGTCAACGACCCGGCCGGCGACCGCTGGCCGCTGCTCGATACGCCCGTGGCCGAGTACGGCATGTGCGTGGCGGGCGCGCTGTTCGTGGTGGTGCTCGGGCATCTGCTCAAGCGTCGCAATGCGGCGCGCGCGCATTCCTGACAGCGCCGCGCCTAAGCCATCCGGCCGACTGCCCCGCCAACCAGGGCGCCGATACGATCGAAACGCCTGTTCACCTTCCGGTGGGCAGGCGTTTTTCGTTTCAGGAGCCCAGATGATGACCGTATCGAACTCTGTTTCAACGCCATGCACGCAGGCCGGCGTCAGACCGCGCGCGTTTTCCACTCGCGCCGCATCGCTCATGCGATCGTGGCGGGCCATACTGCGCTGGGCCTCGCCCGGTTTCACGCTCATCGAACTGATGATCGTGCTCGCCATCGTCGGCGTGATTGCGGCGTATGCCATTCCCGCGTACCAGGACTATCTGGCGCGCAGCCGGGTGGGCGAGGGGCTGTCGCTGGCGTCGGCGGCGCGGCTTTCCGTCGCCGAAAACGCCGCGAGCGGCACGGCCTTCGGCGCGGGCTACACCACGCCGCCCGCCACGCGCAATGTGTCATCGGTGCAGATCGACGACGCGACCGGACAGATCACCGTGGCCTTCACCACGCGCATCGCGCCGGAAGGGAGTAACACGCTCGTGCTTGTGCCATCGGTGCCGGACAACGCCGATGCGCCCACGGCGCGCGTCGCGCTCGCGCCGGGTTCGGTGCAGGGCGGCACGCTTACCTGGGAGTGCTTCGCGGGCGGCAAGACGGCTTCGTCGCTCGGCGCGCCAGGCGCGGGACCGGCTCCGGCCGATGCGGCCACGCTCCCGGCCAATCTGGCGCCGCCGGAATGCCGCGCGTAAGGGTGTGCTGATAGAACGCCAGCGTCTCCTGGCCGGGGCGCCCGGTGCCCGCAGAGGGTTGCGCAAGCACCGCCCGCGCGGCCAGGAGCGGCTTGATAAGGTGAGCGAGGAGTGAGGGCGTGACCGGTGCGCGCGGATTTCGTCTGAAAGCCGCCGCACAGGGAGGGAAAAGTTTTGTATAGTGCGCCGGTTGCCGACGCCCCCACTACTCATGCCTTCTCCTTTTGCGCGTTACCTTACGTTCGTCCTGCTGGCTCTTGCGTTGATCCTGCCGTATGCGGTCGTCAACCATACCTATCCGATTCCGACGTTCTATGCCGAATTCACGGCGCTCGCGCTCTACCTGATGGTGGGAGCGGGCGTCTGGCTGCTGGTGCGCTCCGCGCGCCCGGCGGTGGAGTTCGCCTCGCCCGTAGTCGCGCTCGTGCCGCTCGCCTTCGGGCTGTTGCTCGTCGTGCAGACCATTGCGCTGCCGGTCGCGCAGCCATCGATGAACTGGCTCGGCGCGGGTTATCTGCTGGCCGCTTTCATGGCCGTTCATGCGGGCTACGGCATCGCGCGCGCCAGACTCGTGCGCACGGCGATGGTGTGGGGCGCGTGGGCGCTCGTGATCGGCGGCCTGTTCGCCGTGTTCTGCCAGATCGTGCAGTTGCTGCATCTCGAAGTGAAGGTCTCGCCGCTCGTCGTCGCCTATAACGTGCAGTTCGACCGCCGGCCGTTCGGCAACATGGCGCAGGCCAACCACCTCGCGACCTACATCGCGTTTGCGACCGCGGCTGCACTGTACCTCGTGCAAACGCGCCGCCTGAACCTGCTGTTGTGGGTCGTGCTGTCGGCGATCTACTCGGGTGGCCTCGCGCTGACGGTGTCGCGCGGTCCGTGGCTGCAGATGGGCGTGATCGTGGTGGCGGGCCTGTGGATGGCGCTTTCGGCGGCGCGCGGCGTGCGCGGCGAGCGCGACGTCCACGTCGGCGATGTAGCGGTGAAGGCGGGCGTGCGCGACTGGCTCGTGCCGCTCGTGCTGTTTGCGATCTTCGTCGCCGTGAACGCGTTCGTGCGCTGGGCCAACGTGCACTACCAGTTGCAGCTCGACCAGTCGGCGGCTGACCGCTTCAAGGACGCCGGCCAGATTGCGCCGCGCATCGCGCTGTGGCGCTACGGCTGGACGATGTTCAAGGAGCATCCGCTGCTGGGCGTCGGCTGGGGCGATTTCCCGATCCACCAGTTCGAACTCGCGCGCACGCTGGGCGGCGTCGAGATCGCCAACAACTCGCACGACATCTTCCTCGACCTGCTCGCCAAGACCGGCGTGGTGGGCTGCGGCATCGTCCTGCTGGGGCTGCTTGCGTGGTTCGTGCGTCAGTTGCGCGCGTCGCACACGGCCGAGCGCATTTTTGGTTTCGCGCTGATCGGCGCGCTGGCCATGCACGCGCTCGTCGAGTATCCGCAGCAGTACATGTTCTTCCTGCTGCCCGCGATGTTCGTGTTCGGCCTGCTGGAGACGAAGCCGCTGCGCTTCGTGCCGTCACGCGCGGCCTTCGCGGCTTATACGGTGATCGTGTTCGGCGGCATTGTTTCGCTGTGGCCGGTGCTGCGCGACTACAACCGGGCCGAAGTCCTCTACTATGGCTCGCACCCTGCGCAGCAATACGCCGAGGCGCCGTCGTTCCTGTTCCGTGCATGGGGCGACTACGGCATGGCGACGCTTATGCCAATGAACGCCGCGAACCTGCCGAGCAAGCTGGCGGCGCACGAGCGCGCGATAGCGCTGCTGCCGGGCGAGACGGTGCTGCGCCGCTATGCGGTGCTGCAGGCGCTGGCGGGGAATACGGATGGCGCGGCCGACACGGTCGCGCGTCTGAAGATCTTCGCGCAGGAACTGCACGACTGGCCGACGCAACTGGCGGCGCTTTACGGCCTGCTCGACGCCGAGCCGACGCTCGCGGGCTTCAAGGCCGATCTGGTGAAGCAGTACGGCAATCCGCCGGCTTCGGCCAGCGACGATGACGATGATGATGATTCGGATGATTGATTCGAGCGATTGACCTTTGCGGTCATCGTCGAGACGGGCGGCGTAGCGCGTGAGCGCACGCCGCTTTTTCATGGCCGGTCAAGACCGCTCAAGCCGCCACCCAATCCCCCGACTTCCCGCCGTGCTTCTCCAGCACGCGCACATCGGTGATGGTCATGCCGCGATCGACCGCCTTGCACATGTCGTAGACCGTCAGCAGGCCGACCTGCACGGCGGTCAGCGCTTCCATTTCCACACCCGTGCGCCCGAGCGTCTCGACCTGCGCCGAGCAATGCACGCCAGGCAGCGCCTCGTCGAGCACGAAGTCCACCTTCACGCGCGTGATGGCGAGCGGATGGCACAGCGGGATCAGGTCCGAGGTGCGCTTCGCGCCCTGGATCGCGGCGATGCGGGCGACGCCGATCACGTCGCCTTTTTTCGCGTTGCCGTCGCGGATCAGCGCGAAGGTCTCGGGCAGCATGCGGATCGTGCCGCTCGCCACGGCGATGCGTTTGGTCTCGGCTTTATCGCCGACGTCGACCATATGCGCGTCGCCTGCGGCGTCGAAATGAGTGAGTTCGGGCATGGGTTTTCTCCGCGGCTTCATGGGGGCGCTTATCTTAACAGCGCCGCGCGAGGGCGCCCGGCCGCCACGGCCGCATTCCAGGGCGCGATTGCAGGCCTGGAACTACAATCGGCCGATGGCGGCCGCCGCGCCGGCGCGTTCGCTCCGTCCACTGTCCATTCGTTTTCTGCTCGCTCCCGCGATCCGATATCGATGCTTCCGAAACGGCTGCTTGTTGCCTGGTTGTGCACCGCGCTTGCCGTTCCTCCGCAAGCCTGGGCGCAGTCACCCGGCGGCGGGACGGGGACGCCGCATGGTGCTGGGTCCACCTCTAACGCCCCCGCGCTAATCGACAGCGCACTCGACGATGCCGCCGAGCCCGTCATTCCCGCCTCGATCGCGCAGGGCGTGTTCGGCACTTATGGTGGCGCGCAAAGCCGCTTCGGCCAGTCGTGGTCGAGCGAGGCGGGCGCGACGCACGGCAACCCCAGTGTGCGCGCTCCCGCCTGGGTGCCGCAACTGCCCGATCTGGGCGATGGTTCGGGCGGCGCGCTCACGCCGCAGGCCGAGCGCCGCATCGGCGAGCGCGTGATGCGCGAGATCCGGCGCGATCCCGACTACATCGGCGACTGGCTCGTGCTCGATTATCTGAATTCGGTGGCGGCGCGCCTGTCGGCCTCGGCGGCGGCGCAGTTCATCGGCGGCTATCGGCCCGATTTCGATCTCTTCGCGATGCGCGACGGCCAGATCAATGCGTTCTCGCTGCCGGGCGGTTTCATCGGCGTGAATACCGGCTTGATCGTGACGACGCAGACCGAGTCGGAACTGGCGTCCGTGCTGGGTCACGAGATGGGGCACGTCCTGCAGCGCCATATCGCGCGCATGCTCTCGCAGAGCGAGCGCACGGGCTATACGGCGCTCGCGGGCATTTTGCTCGGCATTCTCGCGGGCGTGCTGGCGCGCAGCGGCGATCTGGGCAGCGCGATCGCGATGGGCAGCCAGGCCTACGCCGTCGATAGCCAGTTGCGCTTTTCGCGCGCCGCCGAACACGAGGCGGACCGCGTCGGCTTCCAGTTGCTCTCGGGCGCGGGTTACGACCCGTGGGGCATGGTGGCGTTCTTCGAGCGGCTCGAACGCGCGTCGATGGGCGATGCGGGCGCGCCGGCCTATGCGCGCACGCACCCGCTCACGGGCGAGCGCATCGCCGACATGCAGGACCGCGCGCGCCGCGCGCCGTACCGGCAGCCGCGCCAGGCGTCGGAATACGGCTTCGTGCGGGCGCGCGTGCGGGTGCTGCAGGATCGTACGCGCGGCGAATATATCGATGAGATCGCGCGGCTGCGTGCGGAAATCGACGACCGCATCGCGCTCAATGTGGCCGCGAACTGGTACGGCATCGCGTTCGCGCAGTTGCAACTGGAGCGTTACGACGATGCGCGGGCGTCGCTCGCGACCGCGCGCGCGGCGTTTGCGCAATTCGAGTCCGAGGATGGCAGCAGGCAGCGCAGTTCGCCGAGCCTCGACGTGCTCGCCGCCGACATCGCCCGTGCCGCCGGGCGCGGCGACGATGCCGTGCGGCTCGCGCAGGCCGCCCATGCGGCATGGCCGGCCTCCCACGCGGCCACTGACAGTCTGCTGCAGGCCTTGATCGCCGCGCGCCGTTTCAAGGAGGCGCAGACGCTCGCGCGCCGCGAGACCGAATCCGAGCCGCAGCAAGGTGCGTGGTGGCAGTACCTCGCGCAGGCGAGCGTGGGGCTGGGCGATCAGCTCACGCAGCGTCGCGCGCTCGCGGAGAAGTTCGCGATCGACGGCGCGTGGCCTTCGGCGATTCGCCAGTTGAAGGAGGCGCGCGACATGAAATCGGTCGGCTTCTACGATCTGTCGACAATCGACGCGCGCCTGCACGACTTCGAGGCGCGTTACAAGGAAGAGCGCGCGGACGAAAAGGATCGGGGTTGAGCGCGGCCTAAGGCGCGGCCTTTTCGGCCTTTTCCTGTTGTTCGGGACTCTGAATGAAGCCGAAGCGCGCGGGGACGTCGGCCCGCGCGATGGCTTGCAAAGGCAGATCGGCGCCCGCGCGCCAATGGAAAATGCCGCTCTCGCCATCGTCGTCGAGCGTGGCGTGTTCGGCGAAACCGTCGAGATCGTGGTCGTGCAGCAGCGCCACGCGCGCCGTGTCCGCATCGCTGGAATCCGCGAATAGCACGCTGCCTTGCTCGTCCACATAGACGGCCGCCGGATCGAACGCGTGGCCCGTGTGGTCGGTGAGCGTGAGCGCGCCGCCTGCCGCTTTGGGCAAACTCGCGAGCCGCACGACCCATGGCGTGTACTCCAGTTCGACATAGACGCGTTGCGGTCCGTTCTGGAAAAACCACTGGCCGCCGGCGTCGCGCTCGTAGTTGCGGTTGATGAAGGCGTTCAGCGCTTCGTGGCGAATCGGCGTGCCGGGCGTGCCTTGGGCTTGATCGGCTTCGTCACGCAGACGCCAGTGGCCGCGCGCGTCCAGGCGCAGCCAGCCGGTGCAATGGGGAACGTTGGGCCAGCGCGCGAGCGCCTGCTTGACGATGTCATCCATGAGAAGAAGGTGAGGAAGCGTACGAAGAGGCGAACGAAGAGGCGGGCAGGTGCGGCGAAAGATAGTGGATCACGCGCTGCGCGAGCCAGACGCTGCGACCCGGAAACGGTCCGGTCATGAAGCCGACGTGGCCGCCGTCCTCGGGTTGATCGAGTTCCACGGCGGCGCTCACCTCATGGCGCGCGGGCAGCACCTCGCCGGGCAGGAACGGGTCGTTGCGGGCGTTGAGCAGCAGCGTCGGCACGGCGATTTCGCCGAGCTTCGGGCGCACCGTCGCCTGCGTCCAGTAGTCGTGCGCGCTCTGAAAACCGTGCAGCGGCGCGGTCACGACGTTGTCGAACTCATACATGTTGCGCGTGGCCAGCACGGCGTCGGCGTCGAACAGGCCCGGGAACTGGTCGAGCTTTTGTAGCGCCTTGACCTTGAGCGTCTTGAGGAAGCTGCGCGTATAGATCATGCCGAAGCCGCTCGCGAGCATCCTGCCGCCCGCATGCACGTCGAGCGGCGCCGAAATCGCGGCGGCCGCCGAAACGATGCGCGCATCTTCGCGCTGCTGTGCCAGCCAATGCAGCAGCACGTTGCCGCCCAGCGAAACGCCCGCCGCGACGAGCGGTCCCGCGTGACGCGCGGCGAGGCGGCGCAGCACCCAGTCGACTTCGGCGGCATCGGCGAGATGGTAGAAGCGCGGCAGCAGGTTCATCGGCCCGCTGCAACTGCGAAAGTGCGGAATCACGGCATGCCAGCCGCGCGCGGTCGCGGCTGCGGCCAGCGCCCGGGCGTAGTGCGAGCCGGAACTGCCTTCGAGGCCGTGGAACAGCACGAAGAGCGGGGCGTTTGCCGATACCGGCGAAGTTGACGAAGTTGACGAGGCAGGGGCATCGACCCAGTCGAGTTCGATGAAGTCGCCGTCGGGCGTGTCCCAGCGCTCGCGCCGGTAGACGGGCAGCGGCAGGCGCGAGAACAGGGCGGGGATGATGGTCTGGATGTGGGCGCCCGGCAGCCAGAACGGCGCTCGGTAGGCGGAATCGGGCAGGCCGGGAAAGGGCTGGGCAGGATGTCCTGCCGCGTCGAATTTAGCTGCTTCGTCGCCTGTCGTGCTCATGGCCGTCCCCTTCTTGCTTCCGCGTAACTACCGCGTAACTGCCGCGTAACTTCTTGTTCGTGCCTTTCGGCGACACGCGGATTTGCCCGGAAGCGGCCCGCGTGCCTTGAATCAGTGCAGTGCGCCCTGGCCGTGGCGCAGCTTCGCCGAGAACTGGCTGGCCGCATCGTCGGGCATCTTGCTCGCGTGGATGTGCGCGATGCGCCATTCGCCGCGTTCGTGAACCATCACGTAGGTCGTGAAAACCATCGCCGGGATCGCGTTCGGATCGACCGGGCGGTGGGCTTCGACGATCGCATAAACCACGGTGCCGAGGCTGTCGTACACGCGAATGTCGAGCGGCTCGATCGACACCGGCGCCGCCGTGAACTGCGAGGCGAGTCCCGCGCGGATATCGGACAGGCCGTGCAGGTGCGCGCCTTCGGCGCTGATGCAGCTCACGAACTCCTCGTCGATCCACAGTCCCATCAGCGCGTCGATATTGACCTCCGCGACGGCCTGATAGTACGCGTTGAGGGTGTCCGCGGCGGCTTCGAAGATGTGGGCAAAACGTGGCATGGCTCGTTGATCTGATGCGCTTCGCGCGCGGGTTGGCGTTGGCTTCGGTTT
Source organism: Paraburkholderia eburnea (assembly GCF_002917095.1). GTDB lineage: Bacteria > Pseudomonadota > Gammaproteobacteria > Burkholderiales > Burkholderiaceae > Paraburkholderia > Paraburkholderia eburnea. The sequence continues at coordinate 103,502 of NZ_PQGA01000014.1, read as the reverse complement.
GCGATGCCGCGTTAGACCTCGCGCTATACCTGATTACCTGATTGGGCGCGCGAGCCACGCGCGGCGTCGGTGGCGTGCCGCACATCCACGTTGCTCATGCAGCCAAAGCGTGGCCGGCGCGCAACGTGGGGTGCTTCAGCGCTGGGCGACCAGCATGCCGCGCAAATCGTCGAAAACCTGTTCTGCGCTGAGTTCGCGCAGGCAGTTCTGATGCCCGAGCGGACACTCGCGCGCAAAGCAAGGGCTACAGTCGAGATGCAGCCATTGTACCTTTGCAAGCTCAGACAAGGGCGGCGTGTGGCGCGGATCCGTCGATCCGTAAAGCGCCACCAGCGGGCGGCGCAGCGCGGCTGCCACGTGCATCAGGCCCGAGTCGTTGGTGACCACGGCGCTGGCGCGCGAGATCAGCGCGCAGGCCTCGCCGAGCGCCGTCTGGCCGCACAGATTGCGCACGTTGGGCGCCTGATCGGCGATCGCCTGGGCGAGCGGCGCGTCCTTGGGCGAGCCGAGCGCGATGATCTGCGTGTACGGGAACGACTGGCCGACCATGCGCGCGAGCGCCGCGAAATGCTCGGGCGGCCAGCGCTTGGCCGGGCCGTACTCGGCGCCGGGGCAGAACACCAGCAGCGGCACGCGCGTGTCCAGATTGAAGCGCGCCGAGACGCGCGACGCTTCGTTCGGGTCCGATTCGAGACGCGGCAGCGGCAGATCGTCGGGCACCTTGGCGCCGGGCGCCCAGGCGAGCGCGGCGTAGTGCCTGACCATCGGCGGGCGCTCGTCCTTGGGCGGATTCGCGTGGCGCACGTTGAGCAGGCCGTAGCGGCTGTCGCCCGTATAGCCGATGCGCAGCGGAACGCTCGCGAGCCATGGGATCAGCGCGGACTTGAGCGAATTCGGCAGCACATAGGCGGCGTCGTAGTGTTCGGCGCGCAGATCGGCGGCCAGTTGCCAGCGGCGCAAAAACTGCAGCTTGCCGTGGGCGAGGTCGGTGGCGTAGACGTCGCGTATCTCGGGCATGCGCTCAAGGACGGGCGCGACCCAGGTGGGCGCAATCGCGTCGATTTCGATACGCGGATGCAGTTTTACGAGCCGCGAAAGAAGCGGCTGCGCCATCAGTGCGTCACCGATCCAGTTCGGTGCAATTACCAGCGCGCGGCGCATCGGGATTCAAAGTCCGGAAAAAGGCATAGGTTTCGGGCACGGGCGGCCCATAGGGGCATGGGGCCAGCGACGGCGCGCGAAACGCGGTTGGAAAAAGACGCGCCGGAGCGCGTCGGGAGCAGCGGGGTCTGGGCGCACAGCACGGCGCGTGCCGCACAGCCCGCAGCGGCAACACCCGCGGTAACTTCGGGAAGGCCGGATTCTGGTCGTGGCCGACGCATCGAAACGCCGGCCGCTAACGACTAGAAACGCGTCAAAGCCGCCTCAGTGGCCGTGTACGACCTCGCCTTCCTTCAGCTTGTAGCGGGTGCTGCAGTACGGGCACTTCGCTTCGCCGTGCGTCACGTCGATAAAGACGCGCGGATGGTTGCTCCAGCGCGGCATCGACGGGTTCGGGCAGTACGCCGGCAGATCCTTGGCCTTCAACTCGACCAGCGGCATTTCCTTGATTTCGCTCATGGGGATGATTCTCTGTGTAGCAGTGGGGCGCAGTGTGCCTGGAGCGCGGGTCGTCAGACCTTCGCGAGCCAGTGCGCGTATTTCTCGTTTTTACCCGACACGACATCGAAGAAGGCCGATTGCAGCTTCTCCGTGATCGGGCCGCGCGAACCGGTGCCGATGGTGCGGTTGTCCAGTTCGCGGATCGGCGTGACTTCGGCGGCGGTGCCGGTGAAGAACGCTTCGTCGCAGGTGTAGACCTCGTCGCGCGTGATGCGCTTCTCGATCACGGGGATGTTCATGTCGCGCGCGAGCGTGATGACCGTGTCGCGCGTGATGCCGTCGAGGCACGATGCGAGATCCGGCGTGTAGATCTTGCCGTTGTTGACGAGGAAGAAGTTCTCGCCCGAGCCTTCCGACACGTAGCCGTCCACGTCGAGCAGCAGCGCTTCGTCGTAGCCGTCGGCGGTGGCTTCCTGGTTGGCGAGGATCGAGTTCACGTACCAGCCCGAGGCCTTGGCGCGCACCATCGACACATTCACGTGATGGCGCGTGAACGACGAGGTCTTGACGCGGATGCCCTTGGCGAGGCCGTCTTCGCCCAGATAGGCGCCCCACGGCCACGCGGCGATCGCCACGTGAATCGTGTTGCCCTTGGCCGAAACCCCGAGCTTTTCCGAGCCGACCCAGATGATCGGGCGGATGTAGCAGGATTCGAGCTTGTTCTGGCGCACGACTTCGAGCTGGGCGTCGGAGAGCGTTTTCGCGTCGAACGGCACGTCCATCTGGAAGATCTTGGCCGAATTGAGCAGACGTTTCGTGTGCTCGGCGAGGCGGAAGATGGCGGTCCCGGTGGTGGTCTTGTAGGCGCGTACGCCTTCGAAGACGCCCATGCCGTAGTGCAGCGTGTGGGTCAGCACGTGGATGTTGGCGTCGCGCCAGTCCACCAGCTTGCCGTCCATCCAGATCTTGCCGTCGCGGTCGGCCATTGACATACGATTCTCCAGGCGAGTGCAGTGAAAACGGTGATTAAACGTACAAAACGCGAACAAAACGCGAATAAAGCGCGAGCAAAAAACGGTGCAAAAAGCCGGTAGCCAGGCACGCTGCGCGCGCCGCCATGCCGACCTTCGGCAAAGAGGATCATTCTAACGTCATTTACGTGGCCTTAGCGCGCTCGCGGGCGCGCGCGGCGGGCCTCGCAGCGAGATTCCGGGCAGAGTCGCGGCCGATTGGAGGATGCCCGAGACCGATCCGGCCTCTTGCCATCCGCGGCCAATCCACGCCCAATCCACGCCCGAGCGTCAATTGTCATGCTGCGTTGCACAATCGTAAGCTTTGCACTCAGCGTTCTCCCAAATACGGGACATTCGCCGAAGCACGCCTCAGTTCATCCTGGCTATCGGCTAAAATACCGATCTCGCAATTCGATGCCGGCTCGTGCCGAGCGCCGAGCAAGCGACCCGCGCCAGCGCCTGGAGACGGCTGCTGCGTGGATCCCGCGCCGCGCCCGTCGCGCCTTCGCCGCCCTGGCTGCCTGAGGAAACGCTTCTGCGACCTCAAAGCCCGCGGACCTGCATCGTCTTGTCACCGCCTTCCCACCATCAAGATGACATGCCCATGAACAAGGTTCTGCGTCTTTCCGATCTGATCTCCGAAGGCAAGCTCAACGGCAAGCGGGTGTTCATCCGCGCCGACCTGAACGTGCCGCAGGACGACCACGGCAACATCACCGAAGACACCCGCGTGCGCGCTTCCGTGCCGGCCATCAAGGCCGCGCTGGAGGCGGGCGCGGCCGTCATGGTCACGTCCCACCTGGGCCGCCCGACCGAAGGCGAATTCAAACCCGAAGACTCGCTCGCGCCGGTGGCAAAGCGTCTGGCCGAACTGCTCGGCCGCGACGTGCCGCTGGTCGCGAACTGGGTGGAAAACGGCGTGAACGTCGAGCCGGGCAACGTCGTCCTGCTCGAAAACTGCCGCGTCAACAAGGGCGAAAAGAAGAATTCCGACGAGCTGGCGCAGAAGATGGCCCAGCTCTGCGACATCTACGTCAACGACGCATTCGGCACCGCGCATCGCGCCGAAGCCACCACCTACGGCATCGCGAAGTACGCGGGCATCGCCTGCGCGGGCCCGCTGCTGGCGGCTGAACTGGACGCGCTCGGCAAGGCGCTGGGCGCACCCAAGCGCCCGCTGGTGGCGATCGTCGCCGGTTCCAAGGTCTCGACCAAGCTCACCATCCTCAAGTCGCTGGCCGAAAAGGTCGACCAACTGATCGTCGGCGGCGGCATCGCCAACACGTTCATGCTGGCCGCGGGCCTGAAGATCGGCAAATCGCTCGCCGAAGCCGATCTCGTCGACGACGCCAAGGCGATCATCGACGCAGCGCGCGCCCGTGGCGCCTCGGTGCCGATCCCGACCGACGTGGTCACGGCCAAGGAATTCTCGCCGACGGCCAGGGCCGAAACCAAGAACGTCGCCGATGTGGCCGACGACGACATGATCCTCGACATCGGCCCGGTCACGGCCAACGCGCTCGCCGCGCAACTCGCGCAAGCCGGCACGGTCGTGTGGAACGGCCCGGTCGGCGTGTTCGAGTTCGACCAGTTCGGCAACGGCACGAAGACGCTGGCGGACGCCATCGCGAATTCGGGCGCGTTCTCGATCGCGGGCGGCGGCGACACGCTCGCGGCCATCGCGAAGTACAACATTGCTGACAAGGTGAGCTACATCTCGACCGGCGGCGGCGCTTTCCTCGAGTTCCTCGAAGGCAAGAAGCTGCCGGCAGTCGAAGTGCTCGAAACCCGGGCGGCCGGTTAAGTGGCGCCGCGCGCCCCGGCCGGGAAGGCCACCAACAAGCTTCCTCGTGCGAGCGCGCAAAAGCGCGCCGCAGCCGGGGCCGCCGCGCAACAGAAGGGGCGCGCAGCGCCCCGGCCAGCCGCTTCAGGCACGGCGCGGGCGGGCGCGACGCCCGCTGCCGTGGCAGAAGCGCTGCCAGCAGCCGACCTAACCGGATTGACGCCGTCTGGCGCCGCGACCGCTGAATCGCTCGCGACAACGGCGACGCCGCAAGCCATTGCTGAAGGGCGCACAGCCACGCCCGCAGCCGCAGCTTCGTCGGCAGAAACGAATCAAAGTAACGCCGCTCCGGTTGTCACGACCGCCGCGGCGCCGTCCAAGAAAGCGACGCCGGGTTTGACCGGTGCGCGTCACGGCCACGTTGCCTCCGCAGCGCAGCCGGCCAGCACTTCTCGCAGTAACGGTTTTCCCAGCGATCCTATCCAGACGAGGAGACTCATGCATCGCGCCACCAAGATTGTCGCCACCATCGGTCCGGCTTCCAGCACGCCGGACGTCCTGCTGAAAATGATCCGCGCAGGATTGGACGTGGTGCGCCTCAACTTCTCGCACGGCACCGCCGACGATCACCGTCAGCGTGCCGAAATTGTGCGGGAGTGCGCCCGTCAGGCCGGCCGCGAAGTCGCGATCATGGCCGATCTGCAAGGCCCGAAGATCCGCGTCGGCAAGTTCGAGAACGGCAAGACGCTGCTCGAACCGGGCCAGCCCTTCATCCTCGACGCCGAATGCGAACTCGGCAACGACGAGCGCGTCGGCCTCGACTACAAGGACCTGCCGCGCGACCTCAGGCCCGGCGACGTGCTGCTGCTCAACGACGGCCTGATCGTGCTCGACGTCTCGCGCGTGATCGGCAGCGAGATTCACACGGTCGTGAAGGTCGGCGGCGAACTGTCCAACAACAAGGGCATCAACCGCCAGGGCGGCGGCCTCACCGCGCCGGCGCTGACCGCGAAGGACATGGAGGACATCCGCACGGCCATGTCCATCGGCGTGGACTTCGTGGCCGTGTCGTTCCCGAAGAACGCCACCGACATGGAAATGGCGCGCCAGCTCGCCAACATCGCGGGCGCGCCCTACGGCATCAAGCCGAAGATGATCGCCAAGATCGAGCGCGCCGAGGCCATCCCGGCGCTGCAGGAAATTCTCGATTCGTCGGACGGCATCATGGTCGCGCGCGGCGACCTGGCCGTCGAAGTGGGCAACGCGGCGGTGCCCGCGCTGCAAAAGCGCATGATCCGCATGGCGCGCGAGTCGAACAAGCTCGTCATCACGGCCACGCAGATGATGGAGTCGATGATCCACGCGCCGGTGCCCACGCGCGCCGAAGTGTCGGACGTCGCCAACGCGGTGCTCGACGGCACCGACGCCGTGATGCTGTCGGCCGAATCGGCGGCGGGCAAGTATCCGGTGCAAACCATCGAGGCGATGGCCGCGATCTGCCTGGAAGCCGAAAAGTCGGAACAATCCGAGCTGGATAAGGACTTCCTCGACCGCACCTTCACGCGCATCGACCAGTCGATCGCCATGGGCGCGCTGTTCACGGCCTACCATCTGGGCGCCAAGGCCATCGTCGCGCTGACGGAATCGGGCTCGACCGCGCTGTGGATGTCGCGTCACTGGACCCATGTGCCGATCTTCGCGCTCACGCCGCGCGAAGCCAGCGAGCGCGCGATGTCGCTGTACCGCAATGTCACGCCGCTGCATCTGGACACCAGCAGCGACCGCGACACGGCGCTCCAGCAAGCGATCGAAGTGGTGGTGAGCAAGGGCTACGCGGCGCGCGGCGATATGGTCGTGCTGACCGTCGGCGAGCCGATGGGCCAGCCCGGCGGCACCAACACGCTGAAGATCGTGCGTGTTGGCGATGTGCTGTAACCGGGTGCGGTAACTCCGCAGTAAAACACCACGGGCGCCGACTGGTATCACATTGGTATCAGATCGGCGCCAGATCGGTGCTAGATGTCTGCATAATCGCAGTGAAATCGAGGCAAATCCCCGCAGTTCCGGCATCTGCGCAGGTCAATTCACGCGCAGGCTGTCAATCCTTTTTGCATCTTCTCGCGGAACTGACGTTCCGATACGCCAATTTCATGCCAGTTACGCGTTTCGGCGCGGGAATTGCAGTCGCTTCGCGATAAAATCACGCCATTGAGCCCGCGACGAGCACGCGGGAGGCGGCTGCCAGGCCGCCCTCGACCGGCTGCGCAAGACGGCCGGCGGCACGAAGCAATTCGTTTCAAATCAAAGGAGTAGCAACAATGCCTCTCGTTTCAATGCGTCAACTGCTCGACCACGCGGCCGAAAACGGCTACGGTCTGCCCGCGTTCAACGTGAACAACCTCGAACAGGTTCAGGCGATCATGGAAGCGGCCAGCCAGGTCGGCTCGCCCGTGATCATGCAGGCCTCGGCCGGCGCGCGTAAGTACGCGGGCGAGCCGTTCCTGCGCCACCTGATCGAAGCGGCGGTCGAGTCGTACCCGCACATTCCGGTCGTGATGCACCAGGATCACGGCCAGTCGCCGGCAGTCTGCATGGCCGCGATCCGCAGCGGTTTCACCAGCGTGATGATGGACGGCTCGCTTGAAGCCGACGGCAAGACGGTCGCATCGTACGAGTACAACGTCGACGTATCGCGCAAGGTCGTGGAAATGGCGCACTCGATCGGCGTCACGGTCGAAGCGGAACTGGGCGTGCTCGGTTCGCTGGAAACCATGAAGGGCGACAAGGAAGACGGTCACGGCGCGGAAGGCACCATGACGCGCGAACAGCTCCTGACGGACCCGGAGCAGGCCGCCGATTTCGTGAAGCTGACCCAGTGCGACGCGCTGGCGATCGCGATCGGCACTTCGCACGGCGCCTACAAGTTTTCCAAGAAGCCCACGGGCGACATCCTGTCGATCCAGCGCATCAAGGAAATCCACGCGCGCATTCCGAACACGCACCTGGTCATGCACGGTTCGTCGTCGGTGCCGCAGGAACTGCTGGCCGAAATCCGCGAATTCGGCGGCGATATGAAGGAAACGTACGGCGTGCCGGTGGAGGAGATCCAGGAAGGCATTCGTCATGGCGTGCGCAAGATCAATATCGACACCGACCTGCGTTTGGCGATCACGGGCGCGATCCGTCGCTATATGTACGAAAACCCGTCGAAGTTCGACCCGCGCGACTACCTGAAGCCCGCTCGCGAAGCCGCGAAGAAGGTTTGCGTGGACCGCTTCCTCGCGTTCGGTTGCGAAGGCCAGGCTGGCAAGATCAAGCCGGTTTCGCTCGACAAGATCGCCGAAAAGTACAAGTCGGGCGAACTCGCGCAGATCGTGCGCTAAGTTCGGTTTAAACTGGCTTGATCCGCGGGAGCATGGGAAGTTGGACGTGCGCCGCGGCGAGACAAAAACGTCGCCGTTTCCGCCAGTTTCGGGGGACGGCGATGTGCTTTTGGGCTGCTTTTGGGCCGCTTTTTGGTTTACCCTCGCAATACCTTCAGAATTCCGCCTTCGGCTTTGATCGAAGGCCGGGGTTCCGCCTTCTGTTTCGATAGTCCTCGAACTGTCTTTTTAGCGAATCACGACGATGTCTACCCTCTACGAATCCACGCTCCGCTCGCTGCCGCTTCTCGGCCGCGGCAAGGTCCGCGACAACTATGCCGTGGGCACCGACAAGCTGCTGATCGTCACGACCGACCGCCTCTCGGCGTTCGACGTGATCATGGGCGAGCCGATTCCGCGCAAGGGCGAGGTGCTCAACCAGATGGCCGATTTCTGGTTCGAAAAGCTCAAGCATGTCGTGCCGAACCACCTGACGGGCGTGGCGCCGGAAAGCGTCGTGGCCACCGACGAAGTCGAGCAGGTCAAGGGCCGCGCCGTCGTGGTGAAGCGCCTTGAGCCGATCCTCGTCGAAGCCGTGGTGCGCGGTTATCTGGCCGGCAGCGGCTGGAAGGACTATCAGGCGACGGGCGCGGTGTGCGGCGTCGAGCTGCCCGAAGGCCTGCAGAACGCGCAGAAGCTGCCCGAGCCGATCTTCACCCCCGCAGCGAAGGCCGAAATGGGCCACCACGACGAGAACATCACGTACGACGAGATGGAGCGCCGCATCGGCACCGAACTCTCGCGCACGATCAAGGAAATCTCGATCAAGCTGTACAAGGAAGCGGCCGACTACGCGGCCACGCGCGGCATCATCATCGCCGACACCAAGTTCGAATTCGGTCTGGACAACCACGGCCAGCTTTATCTGATGGACGAGGCGCTGACCGCCGACTCGTCGCGTTTCTGGCCGGCAGACCAGTACCAGGTGGGCTCGAATCCGCCGTCGTTCGACAAGCAGTTCGTGCGCGACTGGCTCGAAACCCAGGACTGGAAGAAAGAGCCGCCGGCGCCGAAGCTGCCCGACGAAGTGATCGAGAAGACCTCGGCCAAGTATCAGGAAGCGCTCGAGCGCCTGACCGGCCAGAAGCTCGCGTAAAGCGGCTTGCGTAAAGTCATTAGAGGGAAGAAGGAAGCACAATGAGCGAAGTTCAGACCGCCCAACAGCAGGCTCACCAGCACGCCGCGCCGCTCGTCGGCGTGTTGATGGGCTCCAGCTCCGACTGGGACACGATGAAGCACGCGGTCGCGATCCTGCAGGAGTTCGGCGTGGCGTACGAGGCCAAGGTCGTATCGGCGCACCGCATGCCCGACGAAATGTTCGAGTACGCGGAAAAAGCGCGCGAGCGCGGCCTGCGCGCGATCATCGCGGGCGCGGGCGGCGCGGCGCACCTGCCGGGCATGCTGGCGGCCAAGACCACGGTGCCGGTGCTCGGCGTGCCGGTCGCCAGCAAGTATCTGAAGGGCGTGGACTCGCTGCATTCGATCGTGCAGATGCCCAAGGGCGTGCCGGTCGCGACCTTCGCCATCGGCGAGGCGGGCGCGGCCAATGCGGCGCTCTTCGCCGTCTCGATCCTGAGCGTGACCGACTCCGGCTACGCGAACAAGCTCGCGGCCTTCCGCGTGCGCCAGAACGAAGCGGCGCATGCGATGGTGTTGCCGGCGCTGTAAGCGCCCCCGTCGGTGCGGGCGCCGCGCAACTGCGCGTAGCGTAATGCGCGCGCCCCGTCGACGTTAAACCCCGGTCTGGTCCGCGCGACGTACCCCCACGCGCCGCGGCCAGCCGCGACCGACCACGAAGATGACTCCTGACAATTCTCCGGTTTCACCGATCCTGCCCGGCGCCTGGCTTGGCATGGTGGGTGGCGGCCAGCTCGGCCGCATGTTCTGCTTTGCCGCTCAGGCGATGGGCTATCGCGTCGCCGTGCTCGATCCCGACGCGACCAGCCCTGCGGGCGCCGTGGCCGACCGCCACATTTGCGCCGCCTACGACGACGAAGCCGGGCTCACCGAACTCGCGCGCCTGTGCGCGGCCATCTCGACGGAATTCGAGAACGTGCCTGCCGCGAGCCTCGACGCGCTCGCCAAATCCACTTTCGTGAGTCCCGCCGGCCGATGCGTGGCCGTCGCGCAGGACCGCATCGCCGAAAAGCGCTTTATCGCGGCGGCGGGCGTGCCGGTCGCGCCGCATGTGGTGATCGAATCGTCGCAGGCGCTGGCCGCCATCGACGACAAGACGCTCGTGGAGGTGCTGCCCGGCATTCTCAAGACCGCGCGCATGGGCTACGACGGCAAAGGCCAGATCCGCGTGACCAACGCCGAAGAAGTGCGCGAGGCGCATGCGTCGCTCGGCGGCGTGCCCTGCGTGCTCGAAAAGCGCCTGCCGCTCAAGTTCGAAGTGAGCGCGCTGATCGCGCGCGGCGCGAACGGCGCGGCGGTGGTGTACCCGCTCGCGCAGAACACGCACCGCAACGGCGTGCTCTCGCACACCATCGTGCCCGCGCCCGACGCGAGCGCGGCGCTCGTGCAGCAGGCCCAGCAGGCCGCGCTGCAGATCGCCGCGAAGCTCGGCTACGTGGGCGTGCTGTGCGTGGAGTTCTTCATCCTCGAAGACGGTTCGATGGTCGCCAATGAAATGGCGCCGCGTCCGCACAACTCGGGTCATTACACGACCGATGCGTGCGCCACGAGCCAGTTCGAGCAACAGGTGCGCGCGATGACGGGCATGCCGCTGGGCGACACGCGCCAGCACTCGCCGGCCGTGATGCTCAACATCCTCGGCGACGTGTGGTTCCCGGCAGGCGCGGGCGAAGCGAAGGCCCACAAGGGCGCCGCGCCGATCACGCCGCCGTGGGATCAGGTCGCGGCGATGCCGGCTGCACGCCTGCATCTGTACGGCAAGGAAGACGCGCGCCCTGGCCGCAAGATGGGCCACGTGAACTTCACGGCGCCCACGCTCGACGAAGCGCGCACGGCCGCACGCGATTGCGCGCGCCTGCTGCACATCGTCCCGAACTGAGCCTGGATCGCACCATGTCTGATCAGCAGAGCGCGCTCGCGGGCGAACCTCCGACCGACGCCGACATCGAGCAGGCCGCCGCCTTGCTCGACGCGGGCGAACTGGTCGCGTTTCCCACCGAGACCGTCTACGGCCTCGGCGGCGATGCGGCGTCGCCCGACGCCGTCGCGCGCATCTATGCCGCCAAGGGCCGGCCGGCCAACCATCCGGTGATCGTGCATCTGCCGCCGGGTGGCGACCCGACGTACTGGGCCGCCGAATGGCCGCAAGCGGCGCAAAAACTCGTCGATGCCTTCTGGCCCGGCCCGCTCACGCTGATCGTCAAGCGCCACGCGCGTATTCCCGATGCGGTGAGCGGCGGTCAGGATTCGGTCGGCCTGCGCTGCCCGTCGCATCCGGTCGCGCAGCGGCTGCTCGCGGCGTTTTCGCAGCGGCGCGGCGGTCATGGCGGCGTCGCGGCGCCGTCGGCGAACCGCTTCGGCCATGTCAGCCCGACCACGGCGCAGCACGTTCGCGATGAGTTCGGCGCCGCCGTGCATGTGCTCGACGGCGGCGCGTGCGACGTCGGCATCGAATCGACGATTCTCGATCTCTCGCGCGGCTTCCCGGCGCTGCTGCGTCCCGGCCACGTGAGTCCGCACGACATCGCGCGCGTGCTGGGCGAGGCGCCGCGTCTGCCCGACGGCTCGGACGCCACGGCGCCGCGCGCCTCGGGCACGCTCAAGGCGCACTATGCGCCGCGCACGCCGCTCGCGCTGCTGCCGTTCGAGTCGCTGGAGCCGCTGCTTGGCGCCGCGCGCGACGCGGGGGAAACCGTCGCGCTGGTGGCGCGGGTCTCGCGCGCGCAGGCGTGGGCGAGTGCGCCGAACGTGCATTTCGTGGCCGCGCCGGAAGAGCCGCAGGTCTATGCGCGCGAGCTTTACAGCCTGCTGCGCGCGCTCGATCGCGCGAATGTTTCGCGCATCCTCATCGAGAAACTGCCCGAAACCATCGAGTGGATCGCCGTGAACGACCGGCTCGGTCGCGCGGCGGCGGCGTTCGAGCAACAGCAGGACTGACGCGCGGTTTTGCGCCGCACTTCTGACACGCGGTTCTGCCGATTCTTCGGCCTGAAATAAAAAACACCCCACGGCCGCGAGGCGCGTGGGGTGTTTTGCTTTGCGCAGGGTTATTGCGGTGCCTTGCCGATACCCGCTGCGGCCAGTTGCGTCTCGACGTACGAGGCGAACTGCGCATGCAGTTCCGTGGTCGGGTGAACCAGATCCGCGAACATGTAGGTCGTGGGCGCATTGGCGGCCACCAGCGTCTGCGGCGAGCAGAACAGCGACGATGCGAACTGCGAGCCATACACGGCTGCGGCGGCATTGATGACCGTCTGGGGGGTGCCGGACGGCAGGCCCAGCACGGACGGATTGGCCAGCGCGTAGTTGGTCGCGTTTTGCTGCATCTGCGTCAGGTTGCAGGCCGTCGCCGTGTTCGTCACGCTGAAGCCGAGGCTCGCTGCGTTCGCGATCGACTGGTCGAGCCACGAGAACGTATCGACGAGCACCACCTTCTTCGCGGCGATCGAGGTCGAGAGGCCCTGGATCAGCGTCAGGTTGTACGCCGCCGTGATGAGCGACAGCGCCTGGTCGGGCGCGCCCGTGGAACCCGGCGTGGCCTTCGCGGCTGCATCGACGGCGAGCGCGGCCGGCGTCTGGCCGATGTCGGGCACGGTCACGACGGCCACCTTCGGCGAGCCCGCGATCTGCGTGTTGACGAGGTTGGCCAGTTCGCCTGCCGCGGTGAGGATCGGCATGATCGAGGCGAAGTCGGTGCTCGCGTTGGTATCCGACTGGATCACCTGGAGCAGCAGGGCCGCCGGGAACAGCGCCTGGGCTTGTGCCGCCGTGAAGCCTTGCTGGACCAGCCCCGTCACGATGGTCTGCTGCACCGTGGTGTTGGTGGAGAGCGACGCGAAGCTGCTGGCCGCGAGCGCCGTGCCGAAGGCCGTCAGACCCGCCGCATTGTTGTCCACGAGGCCGAGGATTTCGTTCGCGCCGCCTTCGACGAGCACGAGCTGGTTCGCGTTGAAGCTGCCGTGCTGCGCCAGGTACTGCTGAAGCTGCCAGGTGACCGGCTGCTGGCTGGCCGCCGGAATCGCGGCGCTGGTGTTGCTCACGCCGCCGGTCGCGACGAGCGCGCCGCCCTGGGCGTAGTCGAGACCGCCGGTGGCCGTCAGCGGCAGGCCGAAGCCGCCTTCGAAGGCGGGGCTGAGCGTATTGCCGAAGTATTCGGAGACCTTCTGCGCCCAGACTTCGCCCGGGTTGGTCGTGAAGCGGCCGCCGCCGAAGCCCGGCGTGATCTGCTCGGAATAGGTGCCCGCGTCCGACAGGCTCGTGCCGAATGCCACCACTTGCAGTTTGGTGCCCGACGGCGGCGGGGTGCTCGCATTGTTGTCGCCGCTACCGCCGCCGCCGCATGCGGCGAGGAGCGCGAAAGCCGCGCTCGCGAGGGCGATCTGGGTGATGCGCAGCATCGTACGGTGTCTCGGTGCCTGGTGCTTCATATTCACTTCATCTCCTCTGTGTGTGGCGGGTCTTGCCACTGTTGCCACTGCCTTGTTGCCATGCCTGGCCGATGCAGACTGCTTCGCGACGCCGGCCTTGTGTCGCTGTTGTTTCGCGCCGTTGTTTCGTGTCGCTATTGTTGTTTCTATCGTTGTTTGCGTGGATCCCCGGGCTGTGGCCAACAGCCTACGCAATCTCTCAGGTCTTGCGCGACCCGAGGTCTCCCTCGGTGTTGTTTTCCGTCACCGCAGAATCGGTGGCTCGCTGCATGGCCAGCGCATCGTGGCGCGCGCACCAGTCGGGCGGCGCGAACAGTGCCGCGAGCCGCGTGCGCGAGTCGGTCATGCGCGCGCAGTCGCGCGCCATCGCGATCCATTCGTGAAAGCTCGCCTTGAGCGGGTTGTAGCTGTCTAGCGGCTTGACGATGCCGTACACCGGCGGCTCGTGCGCATCTTCCTCGACATAACTGCCGAACAGGCGATCCCAGATCGCCAGCACGCCCGCGTAGTTGCGGTCGATGTAGCGCTCGTTGCGCGCGTGGTGGACGCGATGCATCGAAGGCGTATTGATCACGTATTCGAGCCAGCCGAGCTTGCCGATTGCCTGCGTGTGCACGAAAAACTGGAAAGCGAGATTGACGAGCACGATGCCGACGATCTGCATCGGCGTAAAGCCAAGGACGGCAAGCGGAATCCAGAAGACCCACATGCCGGCGACGGGATACATGAGGCTCTGGCGAAACGCCGTGGAAAGATTCAGGCGTCCCGACGAATGATGGACGACGTGCGCGGCCCACAGCCAGCGCACGCGATGGCTCGCGCGGTGAAACACGTAGTAGAGCAGGTCCTGGGCGACGAAAAGCGTGAGCCACGCGGCCCAGCCCGGCTGCCAGTTGACGATGCGCCAGTGGTGGTAGACCCACGCATAAACGGGAATCGCGACGAGCCATGCGAGCTTGTCGGCGCCTTGATGCATGAGCGCGAGGGCGGCGTTGCAGAGCGTGTCGGGCCAGCTATAGAGCGCGGCGCCGGGACGGGTGCGGGCGAGATGCCAGACCTCCCAGCCGATGCAGGCGAGAAACACGGGCGCGAGCGCGAGCAGCAGCCATTCAGCGTCGAACTGCACGAACGTCGTCCTCCTGTCCCGTGGGCGGCGCTGGTCGGCCAGCGCGGCGGTGTTGTCTCCTGTCCGTCTGATGCGGACGCCGGCGCGCGTAGGTGTTGTATGTCGCGCTGCTCGGACTGTGCCCGTCAGGGTACACGCCTCGCGCACGTGACGCCTGGGGCTTTGCTAGAGGAAAACTTCGAAGGAGGACGTCGCGAACCGATCCGTCGCGACGGTTTTGCGCGGCATTTGAGCGCCTTGAAGACGTTTTCCAGGCGTCCTCAAAGCGTCAAAAGCCGGCGCACTGAAATACGCGGCGAGCGCGTACTCACCGGGCGCATTAGCGTAAGTGTCGATGCCTCAATGCGCGGCGTGTTTCTTCTTTTTCGCCGTCGCCTTGTATTCGACGCGTTCGACGTGCGTGGCCCGTTCCACCGGCTTCGAGGCGTGTCCCGCGCGCGACGCTTTGGTCGAGCGCTTCGGATGCGGATCGACATAGACCGGCGCTTCTTCCGGCATGCCCTGGTAGACCCATTCGAGCAGCGAGTCGTGCGCGGCGCGCGCGGCTTCGGCGTGCGGATCGTTGATGAGGCTCACGACGATCCAGCTCGTGCCGTTCTCGGCGGCCACGTAGCCCGCGATCGCGCGCACGTCGCGCAGCGTGCCGGTCTTGATGTGCGCGTTGCCGCCCACGCCCGCGTTGGTGAGACGGTTACGCATGGTGCCGTCCACGCCCACGATCGGCAGCGAATCGATGAACACCTGCGCGACCGGGCTTGCGTTGGCCGTCTGCAGCAGGTTCGCGAGCGACAGCGCGCTGATGTGTTCTTCGCGCGAGAGGCCGCAGCCGTTGTCGAGCACGAGCTCGGGCATGGCGAGGCCGTTGCGGCGCAGGAACGTGGTGACGGCCGTGGCCGCCTTCGCCGTGGTCGCGGGCGGCTTGCCCTCGACGGCGCCCAGCGTCAGGAACAGATTGCGCGCCATCACGTTGTTGCTGAACTTGTTGATGTCGTGCACGACATCGCCCAGCGGCGGACTCTGATGCACGCCCAGCAGACGCGCGCGCGGCGGCACGACGCCTTCGTGCGTGGTGCCCGCGAAGGTGCCGCCGGCCTGTTGCCAGAGCGCGAGGAAACCGTCCGCGAAGAAGGTCGAGTGATCGACGGGCGCGGCCATGTTGAGCGTGCGCTCGCCGCAGCGCATCGCGTAGTTGCCCGCGAAGCTGGCGGTCACGAGACCGTTGGCGCCCGGCGTGACCTGCGGGCTGGGCAGCATGCCGCCGCACGAGCCTGCGCGCTCATGGATCTGGTTGTCGATCTGCCATTGCGCGACGGGCGGCACGACGTCGATCGACACGCCATCGCGCGACGGCGAGAACGTGAACGACAGCGCCTTGAATGCGTACATCAGCGGATCGGGGCCGACGTTATAAGGCGCGCTTTCGTCGCCGTCGAACGAGGGCAGATCGCGCGTGGAGGGATCGAATTCGCTCTTGTCGAGCACGAGCGCGCCTTCGATGCGCGTCACGCCCGCCTGACGGATCTTCTGCACGAGGTCGATCAGCTCTTCGGGCACGAGCTTGGGGTCGCCCGTGCCCTTGATGTAGAGGTTGCCGTGCAGCGTGCCGCTCGCGTCGACTTCGCCGTCGGTATAGGCGCTCGTCTTCCAGCGATAGTCGGCGCCGAGCATCGCGAGGCCGCTCCAGGTGGTGACGAGCTTCATCGTCGAGGCAGGCATCATCGGCTGGCCCGCGTTGACGGCGAGGCTCGGCTGACGGTCGCCGACCTTCTCGATCACCACGCTCACCGCCGACAGCGGCACGTGCGCGCGCGCGAGGCCCGCCATCACGCTCGGCGGCAGGTCGGTGCTGACGTTGACGGCCGGCAGGCGCGGCGCGCCTTCGGGCTGGGCCTGGGCGGCGGGCACGCCGGCGAAGGCCGTGGCGAGCGCGGCGCAGGCGAGGGTGAGGGCGAGCGCGAGGGGACGCGGTGCGCGCGTCGGACGGAGGAAAGTGCGTAGTCGGGACAGCGAAACGGGCGGCATGAAAAGCGTTGAATTTGGGCGGCCGGAAGGCCGCGTAGCGGTCACGCAGGGGCCGCGCGGGAACCTGCATGGACCATGCAGGGCCGCGCGCGGACGCGGAAAATAGCGGTAAAAAACAGCAAAAAACTCACGGTCGCGTCGCATTCGCGATGCGTGCGCCGACGCCAACGAACACCCACGAACGAAAGGGCATGAAGGGGCGCAATCGACATCGCGGCATCGCGCGCCGCAAAAGCGCCCATTGTAAAGACCTCGCGTGGCGTGCGTGCGTCGTTGGCGAGAAATCGGCGCGATATCCGTGCGATATCGGCAAAAAGGTGGACGAAGGTTACGCCAGCACAGGTTGGCTGCAAGGTTCGCGTTTCCAGCCCGATTGCGCTTTGAAAGGGAACGCCATGGCGAGGCGCTAGAATGCAGCCATCGTCATCCACCTCATTCACCTCATCCACGAATCGCGGCGCTCCGGCGCCGCTCTGCCAGTTCACTACGATGCGAATACTGCTAGTCGAAGATGACCGCATGATCGCCGAGGGCGTGCGCAAGGCGCTGCGCGGCGAAGGCTTTGCGGTCGATTGGGTCGAGGACGGTGAAGCCGCGCTGTCTGCCGCAAGCGGCGAAAACTACGACCTCATGCTGCTCGATCTCGGGCTGCCCCGGCGCGACGGCCTCGACGTGCTGCGCACGCTGCGCGCGCGCGGCAATGCGCTGCCCGTGCTGATCCTCACCGCGCGCGACGCCATCGCGGATCGGGTGAAGGGACTCGATGCGGGCGCCGACGATTACCTCATCAAACCGTTCGATCTCGACGAACTGGGCGCACGCATGCGCGCGCTGATCCGCCGTCAATCGGGCCGCAGCGATTCCACGATCCGGCACGGCTCGATCACGCTCGATCCGGCCTCGCACCAGGTCACCCAGGACGGCGCGCCCGTGGCGCTGTCCGCGCGCGAATTCGCGCTGCTCGAAGCGTTGCTCGCGCGCCCGGGCGCCGTGCTCTCCAAGACCCAGCTCGAAGAAAAAATGTACGGCTGGGGCGAGGAGATCGGCAGCAATACCGTCGAGGTCTATATCCATGCGCTGCGCAAGAAGCTCGGCGCCGATCTGATCCGCAACGTGCGCGGCCTCGGTTACATGGTCGCGAAGGATGCTTGATGACGCAGGCGCGCTGACGGGTTCTGGATGAGTTCAATACGAAGACAACTGCTGTTCTGGCTGCTCGCGATCGTGGTCGCGGGCGTGTGCCTCGCGGGCTGGCTGATTTATCGCCAGGCGCTCGCGGAAGCCAACGAGCTGTTCGATTACCAGTTGCAGGAGATCGCCGAGGCGCTGCCCTCCGAGCCGTTCAACGAGATCCTCAGTTCGCGCGACACCGGCGACGAGGGCATCGTGCTGCAGATCTGGAATCGCAACGGTGTCCTGATGTATTACTCGCATCCGCGCGCGCCGCTCGCGCCGCGCGCGGAACTCGGCTTCTCGACCGAGAAGACCGATCGCGGCGACTGGCGCGTGTATGGGGCGATCGTCGGCGACAACGTCGTGCAGCTTGCGCAGCCGGTGTCGGTGCGTAACCGTCTGGCCGCCAATGTCGCGTTGCGCACGCTCTGGCCGTTGATCGTGCTGATGCCGTTTCTGGGGCTCGCCGTGTGGATGGTGGTGGGGCGCGGTCTCAAGCCGCTTTCGCGGGTGGCGCGCGCGCTCGATACGCGTCATCCCGAGGCGCTCGATCCGCTGCCCGAAGAGCGTTTGCCGCGCGAGGTGATGCCGCTCGTGCATGCGTTGAACGCGCTGCTCGAAAGACTCGCGCAGGCACTCGACACGCAAAAGGCCTTTGTCGCCGATGCCGCGCACGAATTGCGCACGCCGCTCGCGGCCGTGCAGATCCAGGCGCAACTGGTTGCGCGCGCAAAGGATGACGAGACGCGCCGCGAAGCGCTCGGCGATCTGCAAACGGGCGTCACGCGCGCCACGCGCCTGGCCGAACAACTGCTCGCGCTGGCCCGCTCCGAACCCGATGGCCACGCCCGCGCGCAAAGCGTCGATCTGCATGCGCTTCTCGATGATTGCGTGCTCAACTATGCGCCGCTCGCGCAGCAGCGCGGCGTGGATCTCGGCATCGAAGAAAGCGTTGCGGCCCAGGTGGACGGCGATGCCCATGCCTTGCGCGTGATGTTCAACAATCTGCTCGACAACGCGACCAAGTACACGCCCGCGGGCGGCCGTGTGGACGTGAGCCTGCTGGTGCAGGACGGACATCCGCTTGTGCGTATCGCGGATAGCGGGCCGGGCATTCCGGTGGAGGAGCGCGCGCGCGTGTTCGATCGTTTTTATCGCGTGGGCGCGGGCGTGAATCGCGCGCGTACCGATGTGGCCGGGACCGGCCTCGGACTCGCGATCGTGCGGCGCATTGCCGATCAGCATGGCGCCGCCATCACGCTCGACGATTCGCCTGCGGGTGGGTTGCAGGTGGAGGTGCGGTTTTGAAGCTTCCGTTTCGCTTTCAATCCGGCGCTTCAATATCGATGCGCCCGCATCGATCCCCGAATTGATCCCTGCCTCGCGCCGCCTCGCGCAAAGGCCCGCCACACGGGCCTTTGCGGATTAGTTCCCGAATTAAGACTCCTTTAAGTGACGCGGCTTAACCTTCGTTACGTCGTGATCGTATCCCGCGCAAGGAGTCCACTATGAATACCAAAGTCGTCACCCGTAGTGCCGTGGCCATCGCCGTTGCCGTCGCATTGTCGGCGGGTTATGTGGCCGGGCGCCGCGATGTGCCGCCGCCGCAGGTCATTACGCCGGCCCAGGCCGCGATGATGCCCGCCGAAGCCGCGGCGAAGACCGGCATTCCCGACTTCTCGGGCCTCGTGGAAACCTACGGCCCGGCGGTCGTCAACATCAGTGCCAAGCATGTGGTGAAGCAGACCGCCATGCGTGGCGGCGGCGGTAGTGGTAGCGGCGGCGGTTCGCAGCAATTGCCGATCGATCCGAGCGATCCGTTCTATCAGTTCTTCAAGCACTTCTACGGCGGTATGCCGGGCATGGGCGGCGACGGCAGCGGCGGCGCCCAGCCGGATACGCCGAGCGCGAGCCTCGGCTCGGGCTTCATCATCAGCCCCGATGGCTACATCCTCACCAACGCGCACGTCGTCGACGGCGCGAACGTCGTGACGGTCAAGCTCACCGACAAGCGCGAATTCAAGGCCAAGGTCGTCGGCGCGGACAAGCAGTCGGACGTCGCGGTGCTCAAGATCGACGCCAAGGATTTGCCGACGGTGAAGATCGGCGATCCGCGCCAGAGCAAGGTCGGGCAGTGGGTGGTGGCGATTGGCTCGCCGTACGGCTTCGACAACACCGTGACCTCGGGCATCATCAGCGCGAAGTCGCGCTCGCTGCCTGACGAGAACTACACGCCGTTCATCCAGACCGACGTGCCGGTGAATCCGGGCAACTCGGGCGGCCCGCTGTTCAATCTGCAGGGCGAAGTGATCGGCATCAACTCGATGATCTACTCGCAGACGGGCGGCTTCCAGGGGCTGTCGTTCGCGATCCCGATCACCGAGGCCATGAAGGTCAAGGACGATCTCGTCAAGACCGGCCACGTAAGCCGCGGACGCCTGGGCGTCGCGGTGCAGTCGATGAACCAGACGCTCGCGGATTCGTTCGGCATGGACAAGCCGCACGGCGCGCTCGTGAGTTCGGTGGACGCCAGCGGTCCGGCCGCCAAGGCGGGTCTGAAGCCCGGCGACGTGATCGTGGCCGTGAACGGCGAGCAGGTGGGCGATTCGTCCGATCTGCCCGCGCTGATCGCGGGCATGAAGCCGGGCACCAAGGCCGACATCCAGATCTGGCGCGACAAGGGCACCAGGGATCTGACCGCGACCATCGGTTCGCTTTCGGATAGCAAGGTGGCTTCGAACGACACGCAGCAGTCGCAGATGCAGGGTCGCCTGGGTGTCGCGGTGCGCCCGCTCACGCCGGAAGAGAAGAGCAACAGCTCGCTCGATCACGGTCTGCTCGTCGAGCAGGCGGGCGGCGCGGCGGAAAGCGCCGGCATCCAGCAGGGCGACGTGATTCTCGCCGTGAACGGCCGTCCGGTCAGCAGCGCCGACCAGCTCAAGCAGATGATCGCGCAGGCCGGCAACAGCATCGCCCTCCTGATCCAGCGCGACGACGCGCAGATCTTCGTGCCGGTCGATCTCGGCTGAACGCGCCAACTGCACTAACGGTTCGCTCCAGCGGTCTGCCGCGCTTCATCGACCGGCTTTATCGACCGGCTTTATCGACCGATTTTGTTAGACCGCTTTTCACTGCCGTCCGGGCTTCGCGCCCCGACGGCAGTTTTCTTTTGTGCCTCTGGAGCCGCTCGCCTATACCTCTAACCAGGCCACGGGCATGGGTTTTGCGCATCCCACTGGACCGGCAACCTGTAAGAGGAGCAGCCACAATGAAGATGTTTCGTAACACGCGTCCCGTCCTTTCGGCCGCCGCACTGGCGACCACCCTGGCGATCGGTGCAATCGGCTTTGCGGGCATGACCCAGCCTGCGTTCGCGCAGCAGGCCATGCCGCCCGGCGGCAATGCGGGCACCGACAACATGAACGGCACCACGGGCAATGCCACAGTCGGCGGTTCGAGCAGCGACGACAGCAGCGCCGGCAACACCAACGGCGGCGGCATGCCGCAAGTGCAGCAACAGGGCGACGTCTCGTACGTGTCGGGCGGCGTCGGCCAGGACGAGTCGAAGGCGCTGCAGGGGGCGGCGCACTCGTGGCCGCTCGCGCTGCGCTTCACCGGCCGCAAGGCCGAGTTCCTCGCCGATGTCCATGTGCAGATCACCGACGCCCACGGCGCCAGCGTCCTTGACGCGACGTCGCGCGGGCCGTACATGCTCGTGCGCGTGCGCCCGGGCCGCTACACCGTGCACGTGAGCCACGCGGGCGTCGATAAAACCAGCGCCGTGACGGTCGGTTCGAACGGCAGCGCGCGCGCGTCATTCGTCTGGTGATTCGCGCGGACAGGGGAGGGCGGCGGCACGCCACGCGTTGACGCCGCTTTTAAGCTTTTGACCGTCTGATACCGCACATTCCGCGCATTCCTTGGCGGGCGGTTTCGCGCCTGTGCCCGGCCTGCGTCGAAGTCGCGCAAGCCGGCGCAGTTTCGTCGATAATGAAGCCACGGGTCTGCCGTGGCTTTCTTGCGTCGTCGGGTTCAAGCGTGTTGCGCGCCGGGTTTCACCGCGCTGTTACGCACGCGGGCGACAATGTCCGGCCGCGCGCCCGTCAGGGAGCAGTTCACAAGCAGCACCAAACATTGGCCAGGACCGGCGCCGCGCCGGCATCCCGGCACACCAGCGGCGATGCGCCAGCCCCAATGGCTTGGGGCGGCGCACATCGATCAGGAGCGGACCATGACGGTCGAACCGGATGCCGGCCATCGCATCGACATCATCGTGAACCGCCATCGCGTGCGCGTGATCCACGGCGGTATCACGATTGCCGACACGCTCGCGGCGCTCACCGTCAGCGAAACCGGTTGCCCCGACGTTTTCTATTTCCCGCGCGCCGACGTGAACATGGCGCGCCTCGAACGCTCCGAGCGCACATCGACGTGCCCGCACAAGGGCAGCGCCGCGTATTTCCATTTGCGTACCGAAGACGGCCGTATCGAAGACGCCGCCTGGAGCTACGAAGCGCCGCACGAAACCGTGCGCGGCATCGGCGGCTATCTGGCGTTCGACGTCCAGCGCGTGGACCGCATCGACCAGACGTCCTGATTCGCCCAACTCCGACAACAATCAACAATCCGACCTTCTCGCACCGCTATCGGGGAGCCGCCATGGAACTGAACGACGCGTTGAGGATTCCGCTCGGGCCGTCTGCCGTCTGGCAGGCGCTCCAGGACGCCGCGCTCGTGCGTGCGAGCCTGGAGCACTGCGAGTCGTTCCGCAGGCTCGGTCCCGGCGAATATGCGATCACGCTCACTGTGCCGCTCGGACCGCTGCGCGCGCGTTACGAAGTGCGCGCTCACATCGAAAGCGACATCGCCGAGGTGCCGCTCAAGCCGCGCCGCGTGCTGAGCTTTCGCGCGCGCGCCGACGGCATCGGCTCGCTGCGCGGGCAGATCGACGTGGCGCTGCGGGAGGAGGAGCGGGCGGCGTCGGCGGTTGCGCCGGCCACGGCGGAGCACGGCTTGAGCACGCGCATCGACTATTCGGTGTGGGCGACGCTGACCGGGCCGCTAGGCGAGTTGCCGCCGCGCCAGATCGAACACGCGCTGCACGAACTGGCCGATGAGTTCTTTACGGAGTTCTGCGCCGTGGTGGCGGCCAAGCATGGCCAGGCGCCCAATCGCGCGCGCGGGAAGGAGCCGCGCCGTCAGCATGTGTTCCTGCGGCCGATCAATCTCGCGGCGGTCGTGCGGCGCGCGCATCTGCTGCCGCAGCAGGCGGGCGGCACGCTGTCGGGCCGCGCGGCAAGCACGCTGCGCCACGAACCCACGCCGCACGTAATGCCCGGCTGGGCCTGGGCCGCGATGATCGTCTTCGTGGCGATCCTGTTCTACGTCGCGCGCCGTTTCGCCGAAAGCTGACCCGCTTCGGCGAGTTCGCCCGGGATGCTTGTCCGGCGGTTATTCGCTTATTTGTCCGCTACCGGATCTGCCCGCAATGCGGGGCTATGGCGCAGCGCGTCGAGCATCGCCTCGACGTGACGCTGCGCGTGCTTCGCCACATCGAACTGGTCCGGCAGGATGGCCATGTCGTGCAGCGCGCCCGTGATGAACGAGTGCAGCACGCGCGCCGCGCGCGCGGCGTCGAGATCGGCGGGCAACTGGCCCTTCGACATCGCGTTGCGCAGGCCTTCCTCGATCCGCATCAGCCCTTCGCGCATGTTGGCCTGATGCCGCGCCATCACCGGCCCCATTTCCTCGACGAACTCGCACTTCAGAAACAGGATTTCGAACACGCGCCGACGCCGCGCGTCGGTGGCGGTGTCTTGCAGGCAAAGCGTGCAGAGATCCTTGATGCGCCCGAGCGGATCGGGCTCGCCCGGATCGACCGAAGCCGCCTTGAGCTCGTCGAGCGGCAGGATCACGCGATCGAACATCGCCGTGAACAGATCGCCCTTGTTCTCGAAATGCCAGTAGATCGCGCCGCGCGTGACGCCTGCGGCCTGGGCGATATCGGCGAGCGAGCTGCGCGAGACGCCCTTTTCGGAGAAGACGTGTTCAGCTGCGTCGAGAATGCGGTTGCGCGTCTCCTGCGCTTCCTCTTTCGTACGTCGGGCCATGATGAAATTAGCGCCTTTCAGGCGGATTAACGGGGTGGCCAGGCATCTGGGGGTCCGACGAGCAAAGTATTGATTTGTAATATAGATGTCACGCGCGGAATCTTCTTCAGGCGCGCCTCGGGTGGGTTGAAGCGTTCCTAAACATTCATTCGCGAATGTATCTATAATACCACCCCACCACCTGGATACCTCGAGAAGTGATGTCCGGTTAATATCCGTCACTGGCCCAGCGGTCGTAGAAACCCCAGTGCGCGACGCCCCCGCGGTGGCGCGCGAATAGAGCCCGGATGAATGTTGCTGACCGATATCGAGCCTTTGAAGTACCGGGTTATTCGTCAGGTATTGCCAGATGCTGGCGTGCGTCGTTGTCCTCGTTCTTTGAGGACGCCGCACGCTTTTAATTGTCAGATATAGACAGAGGTCGCTCCATGCGCGTCGAACGGGTTCCATTCCGCCTAATCAGCTTCGCGACGGCTGCCGTAGTGCTCGCAGCGTGCGGGCAAAAGCAGTCGGCGCCGCCGCCGCAAACTCCCGAAGTGGGTGTCGTCACCGTCCAGCCGAGCACCGTGCCGGTCGTCTCCGAACTGCCGGGCCGCACCAATGCGTTCCTCGTCGCGCAGGTGCGCGCACGGGTCGACGGTATCGTGCTGCGCCGCGAGTTCACCGAAGGCTCGGTCGTGAAGGCCGGTCAGCGCCTGTACAAGATCGATCCGGCGCCGTACATCGCCACGCTCAATAACGCCAAGGCGTCGCTGGCGAAGGCGAAGGCGAATCTCGTCACGCAGAACGCCCTCGTCGCGCGCTACAAGGTGCTCGTTTCGGCCAACGCGGTGAGCAAGCAGGACTACGACAACGCCGTGTCCGCGCAAGGTCAGGCCCAGGCCGACGTCGATGCCGGCAAGGCCTCGGTCGACACCGCCCAGATCAACCTGGGCTACACCGACGTGCTTTCGCCGATCACCGGCAAGGTCGGCATTTCGCAGGTCACGCCTGGCGCCTACGTGCAGGCGAGCGCGGCGACGCTGCTCTCGACCGTGCAGCAGATGGACCCGATGTACGTGGACCTCACGCAGTCGAGCCTCGACGGCCTGAAGCTGCGCCGCGAGATCGAAGAAGGGCGCCTGAAGACCAACGGCCCCGACGCCGCCAAGGTCTCGCTCGTGCTCGAAGACGGCCGCACCTATGCGCAGCAGGGCAAGCTCCAGTTCACCGACGTCACGGTCGATCAGACCACCGGCTCGGTGACGATCCGCGCGCTGTTCCCGAACCCGGACCGCGTGCTGCTGCCGGGCATGTTCGTGCGCGCGCGCATCGACGAAGGCACCAACGATCAGGCCTTCCTCGTGCCGCAAGTGGGCGTCCAGCACGACCAGAAGGGCCAGGCGACGGTGCTCGTGGTGAACCAGCAGAACAAGGTCGAGCTGCATCCGGTCGTCACGTCGGGCTCGCAAGGCCAGGACTGGATCGTCGAAAGCGGCCTGAGCGCGGGCGACCGCGTGATCGTGCAAGGCACCGAAAAAGTGAAGCCGGGCGCCGAGGTCAAGGCCGTGGACGCGCATCTGCCGCCGCCGCCCCCGCCGGGCGCGCCTTCGGCGGACCAGGCGACGGCTTCGGGTTACGCGAACGCAGGCGCGGCATCGGGCGCATCCGGCGCATCGCCTGCCCCCGCTGCATCCGCCCCCGCTGCCTCCGCTGCGCAATAACAGGGAGCCTGTTTCATGGCAAAGTTCTTTATCGATCGCCCGATTTTCGCGTGGGTGATCGCCATCATTCTGATGCTGGCGGGTGTGGCGTCGGTGTTCACGCTGCCGGTCGCGCAGTATCCGACCATCGCGCCGCCGTCGATCCAGATCAGCGCGACCTACCCGGGCGCGTCGGCGAAGACGGTGGAAGACACGGTCACCCAGGTGATCGAGCAGCAGATGAGCGGTCTCGACCATCTGTTGTATCTGTCGTCCACGTCCGATGACTCGGGCACGGCCACCATTACGCTGACCTTCGCCGCGGGCACCAATCCGGACATCGCGCAGGTGCAGGTGCAGAACAAGCTGCAGCTCGCCACGCCGATTCTGCCGCAGGTGGTGCAGCAGCTCGGCATCAAGGTCACGAAATCGAGCAGCAGCTTCCTGCTGGTGCTGGCGTTCGTGTCCGAAGACGGCAGCATGACCAAGTACGACCTCGCGAACTACGTGGCGTCGAACATCGAAGATCCGGTCAGCCGTATCGACGGCGTGGGTACGGTCACGCTGTTCGGCTCGCAGTACGCGATGCGCGTGTGGCTCGATCCGAACAAGCTTACCAACTACAGCCTCACGCCGAGCGACGTGACGGCCGCGATCACCGCGCAGAACGTGCAGATCGCGGGCGGTCAGCTGGGCGGCACGCCGTCGGTGGCGGGGCAGTCGTTCCAGGCGACCATCACCGAATCGACGCTGCTGCACACGCCCGAAGAGTTCGGCAACATCCTGCTGAAGGTGAATCAGGACGGCTCGCAGGTGCGTCTGAAGGACGTGGCGCGCATTGGTCTGGGCGGCGAAAACTACAACTTCGACACGAAGTACAACGGTGCGCCGACCGCCGGTCTGGGTATTCAGCTCGCGACGGGCGCCAACGCGCTGCAGACCGCGAAGCTCGTGCGCCAGAAGATCGACGATCTGTCGAAGTACTACCCGCACGGCCTCGTCGTGAAGTACCCGTATGACACGACGCCGTTCGTGCGCCTGTCGATCGAGGAAGTGATCAAGACGCTGCTGGAAGGCATCGTGCTGGTGTTCCTCGTGATGTACCTGTTCCTGCAAAACCTGCGCGCGACGTTGATTCCGACGATCGCGGTGCCGGTGGTGCTGCTGGGTACGTTCGCGATCATGGCGGCGGTGGGCTTCTCCATCAATACGCTGTCGATGTTCGGCCTCGTGCTCGCTATCGGCCTGCTGGTGGACGATGCGATCGTGGTGGTGGAAAACGTCGAGCGGGTGATGGCGGAGGAGGGCTTGCCACCGAAGGAAGCCACCCGCAAGGCAATGGGCCAGATCACCGGCGCGCTGGTGGGCGTGGCGCTCGTGCTGTCGGCCGTGTTCGTGCCGGTGGCGTTCTCGGGCGGTTCCGTGGGCGCCATCTATCGTCAGTTCTCGCTGACGATCGTGGCGGCGATGGTGCTGTCCGTGCTCGTCGCGCTGATTCTGACGCCGGCGCTGTGCGCGACCATCCTCAAGCCGATCCCGCAGGGCCACCACGAAGAGAAGAAGGGCTTCTTCGGCTGGTTCAACCGCACGTTCGACAAGAGCCGCGACAAGTATCACAGCGGCGTGCACCACGTCATCAAGCGCTCGGGCCGCTGGCTCATCATCTATCTGGCCGTGATCGTCGCGGTGGGCTTCCTGTTCGTGCGCCTGCCGAAGTCGTTCCTGCCCGATGAGGACCAGGGCACGATGTTCGTGATCGTGCAGACGCCTTCGGGCTCGACCCAGGAAACCACGGCGCGCACGCTGGCCAACATCCAGAACTATCTGCTCAACGACGAAAAATCGATCGTCGAGTCGACGTTCACGGTGAACGGCTTCAGCTTCGCGGGTCGCGGCCAGAACTCGGGTCTCGTGTTCGTGCGGATGAAGGACTACAAGGATCGTCAGCACGCGGACCAGAAGGTCCAGGCGCTGGTCGGCCGCGTGTTCGCGCACTACTCGAGCTACAAAGACGCGATGGTGATTCCGGTGAATCCGCCGTCGATTCCTGAACTCGGCACGGCATCGGGCTTCGACTTCGAACTGCAGGATCGCGGCGGTGTCGGCCACGAGAAGCTGATGGAAGCGCGCAACATGCTGCTCGGCATGGCGGCGAAGGATCCGTCGCTTGCGCTCGTGCGTCCGAACGGCCTGAACGACACGCCGCAGTACCAGATCAACATCGACCGCGAGAAGGCTGAAGCGCTCGGTGTGACGTCGGCGGCGGTGGACAACACGTTCTCGATCGGCTGGGCTTCGTCGTACGTGAACAACTTCCTCGACGTCGATGGCCGGATCAAGAAGGTGTACGTGATGTCCGACGCGCCGTTCCGGATGTCGCCGACCGATCTGGACCTCTGGTACGTGCGCAACAGCGCGGGCGGGATGGTGCCGTTCAGCTCGTTCGCAAGCGGCCAGTGGACCTACGGTTCGCCGAAGCTCGAGCGTTACAACGGCATCTCGGCGGTGGAAATCCAGGGGGCGGCCAGCACGGGCAAGTCGACCGGCCAGGCGATGACGGCGATGGAGCAGATCGCGGCGAAGCTGCCCGCGGGCATCGGCTACGAGTGGACCGGCCTGTCGTTCCAGGAACGTCAGTCGGGTTCGCAGGCGCCTATCCTGTACGGCATCTCGATCCTCGTCGTGTTCCTGTGTCTCGCGGCGCTGTATGAAAGCTGGTCGATTCCGTTCGCGGTCATCATGGTGGTGCCGCTCGGCGTGCTCGGCGCGCTGCTGGCGGTGACGCTGCGCGGTCTGGAAAACGACGTGTTCTTCCAGGTGGGGCTGTTGACCACCGTGGGTCTGTCGGCGAAGAACGCGATTCTGATCGTGGAATTCGCCCGCGACCTGCAGGCGGAAGGCACCATGGGCCCGATCGAAGCGGCGCTCGAAGCCGCCCGACTGCGTCTGCGGCCGATTCTGATGACCTCGCTCGCGTTCATTCTGGGCGTGCTGCCGCTCGCGATCAGTAACGGCGCGGGTTCGGCTTCGCAGCACGCAATCGGCACGGGCGTGATCGGCGGGATGCTGACGGCGACGTTCCTCGCGATCTTCATGATCCCGATGTTCTTCGTGGTGATCCGCGCGAAGTTCGCCGGCGAGAAGGAAGACCCGGATGTGGCGCTCCAGCACTATGAAGAGCACCACGCGCACGACCACGACGCCGACAACGGCGGCACGGGTGGCGGCAATGGTGGCGGCGCTGGCGGCAACGACGGCCCGGGCAAGGAAGGACATTGAGATGCATAAACTATCCGTAATTGCAGCGGCCGCAGCGCTCCTCGCGGGCTGCACGATGGCGCCGTGGTATCACCGCCCGGACGCGCCGGTTTCGCAGACTTTCCCGCAGGGCGGCGTCTATGCGACGCAGCCGGGCGCGAATGGTGCGAATGGCACAAACGGCGCGAGCGGTGCGGCGGCTGGCCACAGCGCCAACGGCGCGGCCGCCACCGAGATCGGCTGGCGCGACTTCTTCATCGATGCGCGTCTGCAGGAACTGGTCGCGATCGCGCTGAAGAACAACCGCGATCTGCGCGTCTCGGTGCTCAACGTCGAGGCGGCGCGCGCGCAGTATCAGATCACGCGCGCCGATCTGTTCCCGGCCATCAACGGTACGGGCACCGACACGCGCACGCGCGTGCCGACGGCCTTGCAGACCGCGCCGACCAATCCGTACAGCGTCTACAACGTGGGCGTGCAGGCGTCGTGGGAAATCGACTTCTGGGGCCGCGTGCGCAGCCTGAAGGACCAGGCGTTGGCGCAGTACCTGTCCACGGCGCAGGCGCGCAAGTCGGCGGAAATCTCGCTCGTCTCGCAGGTCGCGGACCAGTACCTGACGATGCTCTCCGACGATGACCTCCTGAAGGTCACGCAGGACACGCTCAAGACGGCGCAGGATTCGTACAACATCACGAAGGCCCAGTTCGAGACCGGCACGGGCACCGAACTCGATCTGCGTCAGGCGCAGACCGTGGTCGAGAACGCCCAGGCCAACCTGCAGGCGCAAATGCGCGCCCGTGCGCAGGCCGAGAACGCGCTCGTGCTGCTGATCGGCGAGCCGCTGCCGGCGGACCTGCCGCAAGGCCTGCCGCTCGACGGCCAGAACCTCGTCGCCGATATTCCGGAGGGCCTGCCGTCCGACCTGCTCACGCGGCGTCCGGACATCATGGAAGCCGAAGAAACGCTGCTCGCGGCGAACGCCAATATCGGCGCGGCGCGTGCGGCGTTCTTCCCGAAGATCTCGCTGACGGCGGCGTTCGGCACCGAAAGCCTGTCGCTCGGCGGCCTCTTCAAGGCCGGCACGGCGGCATGGAGTTTCGTGCCGCAGGTCACGCTGCCGATCTTCGAAGGCGGTTCGAACATCGCGAACCTGCAACTCGCGAACGTGCAGAAGCGCATTGAAATCGCCAACTACGAGAAGGCGATCCAGTCGGCATTCCGCGAAGTGGCGGACGGACTGGCGGCGCGCGGCACCTACGATCAGCAGATCGGGGCGCTCGAACGCAGCACCTTCGCGAACCAGCGTGGCCTCGACCTGTCGGAACTGCGCTACAAGAACGGCGTGGACAGCTATCTGCCGGTGCTCACCGCGCAGACCAGCCTGTACACGGCACAGCAGGCGCTCATCACGGCGCGCCTCGCGCGCCTGACCAACCTCGTCGATCTGTATCGCGCACTCGGCGGCGGCTGGATCGAGCACGCAGGCGAGACGCCGCGTCCGGCCGATGCGCCGGTCGATTACGGCGCGGCCAGCGCACCGGCGGCGGCTTCGGCGCCGGCTGCGACGGCGGGTTGATCGGTCCGTCTGCAGACCTCGAAGTAAAAACGCCACGGGTGACCGTGGCGTTTTTTTATCCGCGTGTTTTTTCCGGCCTTTCAGTGCTCACGCAGTAGCCTTTTGCCCCGCCTCGTAGGTTCGCTGCGGATAGCTGTTTTTCAGGGCGTAGCTTGGCGAATTGACGTGATGCTGAAGTTGCTGCAGCTTGTCCACCGCCTGGTGCAACAGCGGTTTGATCTGCGCCTTGCTCACGCCGTCGAAGCGCAGCGAGCGCCGGTGGATCACCTCGACGAGTTCGCCCACGGCGTTGGCCACGAAGAGCGCGCACTCCCGCTCACGTTGCGTCTGGTCGTCGGGTGTCATCACACGCACGACGGCACGCGACCCCGCGTCGATGGCCAGCTCGTGAACCGACGGATAACCCGGATCCATCAGCGCTTCTATCGCGTCGAACTTCTGTTCCGCGCACGACGCCTCCACGATCGCATGAAAGCCGATCCGCTCGCGCGTCGCGATCTCTTGCGCGTTCAATAGCGCTTTGCTGGTGGCCAGCAGCGTGACGAGCGGCACCGAAGTGTCCGTTCGCGTGCAAAATTGCCCGACGCTGCGCCCGGTACCGACCACATCGACGATGGCGCTGTGTGGCGTGATGCGCGAGCGAAACCAGCTATCCGCGCAACCGGAGGCCAGCAGGCGGCGATTGAAGTCGATGGTCTCGCTATCGAAACCCGGCATCAGCGCCCGGAACACGGCGGACAGGTGGACGCCTTCGCGCGCGGCGAACAGATAGTGGCGGATATCGTGTTCCTCTGCGTGAAGCCGCAGGAAGAGCGCGTAGAGCAGGAGCATCGCAAGGAATTCGCCGGCCACGGCATGTTCGAATGCCCCCGCGCTTGCGGGCATACAACGCAGACGCACCTCGCGCAGCGCCAGAGCGGCTTCCTTCATTCCGGCCTGCAGCAAGGTGTTTTCCCACGGCGTCACGCCGGTATCCGTCACGTGCTGCGTGCTGAGGCGAAAGCGCTGCGGCACGGCGATGTCCGCGTGCAGGTTGTCCCCGTGATGACGGCGCACGATGTAGTGCTGCAGGATCGCTGTCCAGACGGTGCCGGTACTCTTGCCCCAGTTGCCCACGACCGGCGGATA
Source organism: Paraburkholderia eburnea (assembly GCF_002917095.1). Classification (GTDB taxonomy): domain Bacteria; phylum Pseudomonadota; class Gammaproteobacteria; order Burkholderiales; family Burkholderiaceae; genus Paraburkholderia; species Paraburkholderia eburnea. The sequence goes on along the minus strand of NZ_PQGA01000014.1, from coordinate 72,043 downwards.
ACGATTCTGCCGAAGCCCGCAAACGCGCTGGAGGATGTCGGTGATGACGTCTTCGGGCATATACATGTCCGACACGATCAGGTCGCCGCGCGCGACCTGCGAGATTTGCGCGCGCACGGGAATGAGTTGTTCGAGTTCCGTCGCGACTTCGAGAGCAAACAGTGCCGGTGCCGTCGTGCGAGCGTCGGCTCCCGTGGAGCGGCAGAACTGCCGGTAGATTTCGCGCAGATCGTAAGGCTTGCCGATGGCGTCCAGATCGCGCTGGGCCTGCAGACGTGCGGCCTTGAAGCCTGGCAGACCGGTCTTTGGCGCCATCAGGTCGAAGACGCTTTCGGGCAGGATATGAAAACGCCCCACGAGCGTATCGAAGACATCCCACGAATCAACGGTTTTCTTGAACATGCCGGCCTCTGCTGAATGATGCGCGAGCGGGGGACCGCATGATGGGATGCGTTACGGGACCGGCGCGGCGCGATTGCCTCTGATGTGGCCGCATCTTAGGCAGGCGCCTGGCTTGTCGCTATCGAATACCTTTGATTGTTTGATGCCGATGGCTGGCACCCATAAAAAAGGCGTCACGGTTTCCCGTGACGCCAAACCAGCAAAAGGCCCCGGCACGCGCCCAATGCGCGCTCGGGGCACCTCTCGCGTCGACCCGGTGTGCCCGTCGGTGCTAGCGCACCTTAGTGCGCCGCCGTGCGCGGCATTTCCTGACCGGCCTGATCGCCTGACGCATCGTGCGCATGGCGGCCGTCGAGATCGTGACCGGCGCGGCGGATGTCGCGCTCGGCGGCGCGTTCGCTCTTCACGCCGTTGAAGATGATGTTGAGGATGACCGCCGACACCGAAGCCAGCAGGATGCCGCTATGCAAGATCGGCGAAAGAGCGGGCGGCAGTTGCGAGAAGAAGTGCGGCGAAACCACCGGCACGAGGCCGAAGCCCACGCTCACCGCGACGATGAACAGGTTGTGCTGGTTCTTCACGAAATCGACCTTCGAGAGCACCTTGATGCCGTTCGCGGCCACCATGCCGAACATCACAAGCCCCGCGCCGCCGAGCACGAAGGGCGGCACCGAAGCCACCATCTGCGCCATCTTCGGAAACAGGCCGAGCAGCACGAGGATCACGCCGCCCATCGCGCAGACGTAGCGGCTCTTCACGCCCGTCACGCCGATCAGGCCGACGTTCTGCGAGAACGAAGTGTGCGGGAACGAGTTGAAAATGCCGCCGATCAGCGTGCCCAGGCCATCGACGCGCAGGCCGCGCACGAGCGTCGCCTGATCGACGGGACGCTCGACCATGTCGCCCACGGCGAGGAACATGCCGGTCGATTCGATGAAGGTCACGAACATCACGATCACCATCGTCGCGATCGGCAGGATGTGGAACTTCGGCAGGCCGAAGTGGAACGGCATGACGAAGCCGACCCACGGTGCGTGCGTGACGCCGTCGAGGCTCACGCGGCCCAGCGCCATCGCGATCGCGAAGCCCGCAACGATGCCGAGCAGCACCGAGATATTGGCCACGAAGCCACGGCCGAACTTGTTGATGAGCAGGATCAGCATCAGCACGATCAGCGAGAGGCCGAGATAGATCGGATCGCCGTAATGCGGATTGCCCACGCCGCCCGCGGCCCAGTTGATGCCCACTTCCATCAGCGACAGGCCGATCACGGCGATCACCGTGCCCACCACGACGGGCGGGAAGAAGCGCAACAGCTTGCCGATCAGCGGCGCGATCACGATGCCGATCGCGCCCGCCGCAATGGTCGAGCCGAAAATGTCGAGAATGCCGAGCTGCGGATTGGTGCCGATGGCGATCATCGGGCCGACCGAGGCGAACGTGCAGCCCATGATGACGGGCAGGCGGATGCCGAAGATCCACAGGCCGAGCGTCTGGATCAGCGTGGCGATGCCGCAGGCGAACAGGTCGGCGCTGATGAGGAAGGCGACCTGATCTTTCGGCAGGCCGATGGCGCCGCCGACGATGAGCGGCACCGCCACGGCGCCCGCGTACATCACGAGCACGTGCTGGATGCCGAGCGTGAGAAGCTGGCCGAACGGCAGGCGCTCGTCGCACGGGTGAACCTGGTCGCGGCCACGCTGTCGGGACTGGGCCTGCTCCCTTTCGATACCCTGGGGCTGCATGTCGTCTCTCTCCATCTTCGTTTGGGAATATGGCCTCCAAGGTATGCGGGACGAAAATAAGCAACAAGACCACTGGGGACTATTCCGTGCTTTCCGGGGGCGATATGCGCGCGGCCGGTTTGACGCGCTTTATCGGGGCCGTACCAACTATTGGGATGGGCGCGCGGCGATGCTGCGGCGCGTCGCGGCGGAGTGCGCCCGGCGCTGTCAGACGGCGTTAAGGCCGCTTTTCAGGCGCTGGAAAGGATTGCGGGGCTTTTGGGGGAGGGCGCACGCGACGATGTCCGCGTGACGCCAGGCGTCTCGCCGATGCTGGACGAAGGGGCGGCGAGGCGCAGCGCACATGGTCGCGTTCTTATGATGTCTATTTCGCGTGGCGCATATGAGCCATTTTGCATCGCTCGCCAAGTCCACGGGTTAACCCGCGAACAGGCTGTGAACGCGTGCGAACTGGGTCGAATCCGCATCGATTCACCCGCTGTGCCATTCGCTTGCGCGGATGGCTCGCGACGGACAAACGGTATCGCTATCATGGCTGCTTTGGCCGTCGCGATCCAGTCTTCGACACCCCGCGCGCGGTCTCAATCCTCTCTCCACCATCTAGCATGAACGCATCGCAGACGCGCTTTCTCGGCATCGATCTTGGCACCGGTTCGCTCAAAGTGGCGCTCGTCGACGAGTGGGGCGTCGAGCGCGCCGTCGCCAGCGTCGCCTATACGCTCGATACGCCGCAGCCCGGCTGGGCCGAAATCGATGTCGAGCGCTGGTGGCGCGCGCTCGTCGAAGCCTGTGCGCGGCTGCCCGGGAGCGAGCGCGCGGCGGTGCGCGGCATCGGCTTCTCCGGGCAGATGCACGGCGTCGTGCTCACCGATGCGGCGGGCCGCGCGTTGCGTCCCGCGATGCTGTGGCCCGACACGCGCGCGCGCGGCTTGCTCGATGCCTGGGCCGAGGACACCGAAGGCGCGGCGTCGAATCCCGTTGCGCCCGGCATGGCGGGGCCGCTGCTGCGCTGGCTGCTGCAACACGAACCCGCGATAGCCGATGCCGCGCGCTGGGCGCTGCAACCGAAGGACTGGCTGCGCGTGCGGCTCGCGGGGGCGGCGCGGGAGGCGTTTGTCGCGGACCCGTCCGATGCCTGCGCGACGGCGCTGGCGGCGCCCGATGGCGCGTGGGATCTCGCCTTGATCGAGCGGCTGGGATTGCCCGCGCGCTGGTTCGCGCCGCTCGCGCCATCGGGCGCGGCCAGCGGCACGCTTGACGCCGATGCCGCGCAGGCGCTCGGCGTGCCCGCAGGCGTCGTGCTCGCGACGGGCGCGGGCGATACGCCGTGTGCGGCGCTCGGCAGCGGTCTGCGCGAAGACGGCGACGCCTTGCTCACCACCGGCACGGGCGGCCAGATTCTCGTCACCGCGCGCACGGCGCCGCCCGCGCCGTCTGTGTGGCAGGGCCTGCATCGCTATCGCTCGGCGAGCGGCGGCTGGTATGCGATGGCCGCGATGCAGAACGTGGGCGTCGCGCTCGAAGCGGCGCGCGGATGGCTCGCCTACGATTGGGCGCAAGCGTATGAAGACGCGTTCGCCGCGCCTTCGTCGCCCACGCTCGCCTTCCTGCCGTATCTGAGCGGCGAGCGCTCGCCGTGGCTCGACCCGGCGGCGCGCGGCGGCTGGCTCGGCGCGGGTATCGGCGACACGCGCGGCGTGCTGATGCGCGCCGCCTTCGAAGGCGTGGCCTTTGCGTTGCGCGCGGGCCTCGAAGCCTTGCGTGAGGCGAAGGCCGGCGGCACGTCCGATGCGGCTATCGCGACGCTCAAGCTCGCGGGCGGCGGCTCGGTCGATCCGCGCTGGCGGCAACTGCTCGCCGACGTGCTTGGCGCACAGCTCGACGCCATCGATTGTCCGAACGCCGCCACGCGCGGCGCGGCGCTGCTGGGCGGCGTGGCGAGCGGACATTGGCGCATGGACGAACTCGCGGCGCTCGCGCCCGCGTCCACGCGTGTGGCGCAGCCGCGCGAGGACGCCGCGCTCGCACAACGCTACGCGCGCTTCATCGATCTTTATGGCCGCGTGCGGACGTGGTTTCCCGCCGCGTGAGCACCATCGATCAACACACTGAACACGAAGAAAACGGTATCAACGGAGAAACCATGCTGATCCTGATTGAAGAACACGCCTGCTACGACGGCGTGCAGCGCATCTACAAGCACGATTCGGAAACGATCGGCCTGCCGATGCGTTTTTCGGTCTATCTGCCGCCGCAGGCGCGCACGCAGAAGGTGCCGGGGCTGTTCTATCTCGCGGGCCTGACCTGCACGGAAGAGACCTTTCCGATCAAGGCGGGCGCGCAGCGCTTCGCCGCGCAGCACGGCATTGCGCTGATCGCGCCGGACACCAGCCCGCGCGGCGCGAACGTGCCGGGCGAAGCCGACGCCTGGGATTTCGGCGTGGGCGCGGGTTTCTACCTCGACGCCACGCGCGAGCCGTGGTCGAAGCACTGGCGCATGGGCAGCTACGTGCGCGACGAACTGCGCGAAGCGGTGACTGCGAATCTGCCCATCGACGGCGAACGCCTGGGCATTTTCGGTCACTCGATGGGCGGGCATGGCGCGCTCACGCTCGCGCTGCGCAATCCGCAGATCTATCGATCTGTCTCGGCGTTCGCGCCGATCGCCGCGCCCACGCGCTGCCCGTGGGGCGAGAAGGCGTTCTCGGGCTATCTGGGCGACGACCGTGAGGCGTGGAAGCAATACGACGCCAGCGAACTCGTCGGTCATGCGGCGCGCAAGTTCGAGGAAGGCATCCTCGTCGATCAGGGTCTGGCCGATAACTTCCTCGCGAACCAGCTCAACCCGGACGTGTTCGAAGCCGCCTGCGCGGCGGCGGGCCAGCCGCTCACGCTGCGCCGTCACGAGGGCTACGATCACGGCTATTTCTTCATCCAGAGCTTCATCGAGGATCATCTGGCGCATCACGCGCGCGTGCTGCTGAAGTAAGCACCCGACCCCGTGTGAAACTTTGATATCTGGTCAACCTGGTACTATCATCTGGTCAGGTTGATCTTTTTCTGGAGTACACGGCCATGCCCGCATCCCTCATCGATCCGAAAGCCAGCAAGGAAACCGCCGAGCGACGCATGGTCGATTTCCAGGCGGCCGTGAAGGCGATCGCCGCGCGCGTGGGCGCCACCGACGTCAACGCCGCCGGCACGCCCATCTCGGCCTTCAAGACGAATTATTCGAGCGTGCTCAAGCGCGTGAAGTCGGGTTCGGTCGAGATCGTCAATCAGGGCCCGGAGCCGTTCATCATCCTCGGGTTGGAGCAGGCCGTCGCGCTCATGTCCAACACGGTCAGCGACCGCACCGTGGCGGAAGTGTTCGCCGGACTGCCATCGGTGAGCGCTACCGGCAAGCTGCCGCGCGACGTGTCCATCGACGCCGAGGATCACTACCGCGTGCCGCGCTAAAACTCACTGGAACAACATAGGCCGTTCATGCCGAGATTCCTGTTGGGCACCAATACGCTCATCGACATGTGCATCGAAGACACCGCCTCGCGTAAATGGATCGAAGGCGGCGTGAAGGCGCGCGACATCAATCTGAGCGTCATCAGCGTGGCGGCCGCGCGCCAGGTGATCGCCCAGCACAAGACTAGCGAGCCGCGCCGCGCGGCGTTCAGAAAGACGCTCGAAGCGCGTCTCGCGGCGCTCGTGGACGACGGCTCAGTGCTGCTGCCGTTCGCCGAAAACGAGGCCGCCGAGTGGGAGCAGTGGCGCGGTCATCATCCGCTCGAAATCGAGAAGAGCGGGCAGCGCCATGCGGTCGGCCAGGACACGCGGATGGTGATCGCCACGGCGGTCGCCAACGGCTGCACGCTGGTCGAGCCGGAGGAGACGTATCACCGCGAGCTGCGCAAGCTCCAGGTGGAAGTCGTGTCCCTGCTCGAGGCTTGAGCCCTTGGACGACCAGTTCCGGGTGCCCGACGGCCGGCTTACCCCGGCGCCCGCCTGCACGCGTGTGCTGAGCCTGTCGGGCGGCGGTTATCGCGGCCTCTACACGGCGCGGCTGCTCGCGCGCATCGAGGAAAGCGAGCGCTTTGGCAATGAGGGAGCGCCGATTGGTGAGCGTTTCGATCTGATCGCGGGGACTTCCGTGGGCGGCATTCTTGCGGCGGGTCTTGCCGCGGGCGTGAGCGCGCGCGAACTCCACGCGATGCTCGCGCAGTGGGGGCCGACGATTTTTCCGAAGCTCTTCGGCAGCGCCTTGCGCAAGCTCTTCAGCGAGAAGGTCTATTCAGCCGAACCGCTCGAACTGGCCATCGTCGCCTGTCTCGATGGCTGGGCGGGCAAGCGTCTGAGCGAGATCGACAAGCCGCTCATGCTCACGACCGTGAGCTGGTCGCTGGGCGAGTTGCGCCTGTTGCGCAGCCGTGGGCTGGCGGGCGATGACGCCGATACCTGCACGCTGCTCGAAGCGGCGCGCGCAAGCTCGGCCGCGCCCGCGCATTTCCCGGCGATGCTGCTCGACGGCGACTGGCATGTGGACGGCGGACTCGCGGCGAATTGCCCCGATGCGCACGCGTTGAACCAGGCGCAGCGGCGCGGCGTGCCGGTGCGCATGTTGAGCGTCGGCACCACGGGCGTGCGCCATCGCAGCGTGCCCAGCCGTCTGCCGCTGCGCGGCTTCGCCTGGGCGCAGCCCGCGCTCGCGCTGAGCATGGAGGCGCAGGAGCGCATGGCGCAGGCCACTTGCGCGCGCGAATTGCGCGAGCGCTATCTGCATCTGAACAGCGATGCGGGCGCGGATCAGGACGTGCTGCGCGGTCTCGACATCGCCACGCCCGACGCCACGGCGGCGCTCACGCGGCTGGCGGATCAGCGCTTCGAGGATCTGCTCGCGAATGCCGATGAGTCGCGCCGCCTGCGTCTCATCATGAGCGACGGTTGACGCGTCTCGACGGGCATCGGCAACGCCGAATGCAAAAACGGCGTTGCGCCTTTCGGTGCAACGCCGTTTTTTTCGGAGCCGTTTGAATCTGAATCGTGGCGGATTGGCTCAACGCCGCCCGATCAGGCTCGCGCCATAGACCAGCGCGGCGAGGGCGGTGATCCAGAAGCTCGTGGGCCAGTCGGTGTAGTAGGCGAGCGCAACGCCGATCCACGCCTGCGCCAGCGCGAGCAGCGCCGCGAGCACGAGCCCGGCGGACAGGCGCGTCGTGAGGTTCTGCGCGGCGGCGGCGGGGCCGACCATCAGCGTGAACACCAGCAAAACGCCGACGATCTGCGTGCAGGCCGCCACGGCGAGCGCCGCGATGGCCAGGAACAGCACCGAGACGAGGCGCAGCGATACGCCCTTGGCTTCGGCCAGTTCCGGCTGCAGCGAAGCGAACAGCAGCGGGCGCATGATCGCCGCGAGCGCCGCGAGGCTGGCCACGGCGAGCGCCGCGAGCGCGCCGAGCGTGTCGCGGTTCACGCCCAGCACGTTGCCGAACAGCAGCGACGTGACCTGGGTGGCGTAGGCGGTGAAGAAGTGCAGAAACAGCAGGCCGAAGCCGAGCGCGAGCGAAAGAATCACGCCGATGGCCACATCGCGGCCCGCGAGTTTTTCGCCGAGCGCGCCCATCGACACGCCCGCCGCGAGCGTGAAGCCCACCATGCCCCACATCGGCGAGACGCCCAGCAGCACGGCGCCCGTCGCGCCCGTGAAGCCCACGTGCGAGAGCGCGTGACCCGCGAAGGTCTGTCCGCGCATCACCAGAAAGTAGCCGACGATGCCCGCGAGCACCGCGACGATGCCCGACGCCGCGAAGGCGTTCACCATGAAATCGTAGTCAAGCATCGTGCGAATGGCCGTGGGCGTTGTTGTTGTGATCGGGCGAATGCGCGTGGCTGTGGGCATGGCCGTGATCGTGGTCGTGCTCATGTTCGTGGTCGTGCTTTTCGACCTCGACATCGCCCGACATCACGAAAATGCGCCCCTTCATGCGCATCACCTCGATGGGCGAGCCATAGAGGCGCGAGAGCACCGGCGCGGTGATGACCTCGTCGACGCTGCCGAGCGCCGCCACGCCATTGCCCAGATACAGCACGCGGTCGAGCGCGTTGAGCAGCGGATTGAGTTCGTGCGCCGAGAACAGCACCGCAATGCCGAGTTCGCGCTGCACGCGCCGCACGAGTTCGACCACGCCGCGCTGATGATGCGGGTCGAGGCTGATGAGCGGCTCGTCGAGCAGCAGCAGCTTGGGGTCGCCCAGCAGGCATTGCGCGAGCAAGAGGCGCTGGCGCTCGCCGCCGGAGAGTTCGGACAGCGGACGATCGGCCAGCTTCGTCGCGCCCACGAGATCGAGCACGCGCTCGACGTCGGCGCGCGTGGCGGCGTCGGCGCGCGGCAGCCCCCAGCGGTGGCCGTCGGCGGCCATCGCCACGAAGTCGCGCCCGCGGATGCGGCGGCTCGCGAGCGCCGTGCGCGTCTGCGGCATGTAGCCGATCTTCGGATTGCCGCGCGCCACCGGCTCGCCGAGCACGCGGATCGCGCCGTGCGAGGCGGGGACGAGGCCGAGGATCGAGCGCATCAGCGTGGTCTTGCCCGCGCCGTTCGGCCCGAGCACGCCGATGAACTCGCCCTGGTTCACCGCGAAATTGGCGTCGCGCAGGATCGTGCGATCGCCAAGCGAGAGCGTCACGCCCGCGAGCGTGAGCACCGGCTGCGGGGCGCGGTGGTTCGACTGCTGAGACGACTGGTGAGAAGCGGGCGCGGCTTCTGTCATTGCTTCTGTTCCCTGCTGACTGCGTGTTGTTTGATGCTTATTTAGTGGCGAGCGCGCGGCTCAATGAATCGAGCTGCGCAAGCATCCACTGCTGGAAGTTCACGCCCGCGGGCTGCGTCTCGGTCACGCTGACCGTCGGCACTTTCGCCTGCTTCGCGAGGCCGAGCATGCGGCGCGTGAGCGCCTCGGTCGCCTGGCTGTTATAGATCAGCACGCGCACGCGGCGCTCGCGCAGATCGCGCTCGAAAGCGGCGATATCGGAGGCGCTGGCTTCGGTGTCGTTCATCGTCGCCAACTGGAAGCGCAGGTTGCGCATGTCGAGGCCGATGGCATCCGACATATAGCCGAACACCGGCTCCGTCGCCGTCACCGGCTGGCCTTTGTACTGCGCGCGCAGCGCGGCGACCTTCGCGTCGATCGGCTTGAGCGAGCCGAGAAACGTTGCAAGGTTCGCATCGTACACGCTCTTGTGCGCCGGGTCTGCCGCGTCGAGCGCCGCGCCCACCGCGCGCGCGACGGCGGGCATTGTCTGCGGGTCGTACCAGAGGTGCGGATTGTCGCCCGGCTTCTTGCCGACGAGGTCCGCCGCGACGATGATCGCGCGCGGGTTGCCCTCATTGCTCTGGCCGGCGGTCGCGCCCAGCAGCTTCGTCATCCACGGATCGTAGTCCGCGCCGTTGTACACCACGACGCGCGCATGCTGGAGCGCGCGCGCGGTCTTCGGGCTGGCTTCGAAGAGGTGCGGGTCCTGGTCGGGATTGCTCAGGATGCTCGTCACGTTCACATTGGCGCCGCCGATCTGCTTGACCACGTCGCCGTAGAAGTTTTCGGCGGCCACGACCGTGATTGCCGTGTCGGCGGCGCGCGCGGTTGCCGGTCCGAACAGCGCGCCAAGGGCGGCCGCGGCAGCAAGCGCCGAAATGGCCGAACGGACCGAACGGACGATGGGCGTGCGCAGCGTCGCGCGGGTGAATGCGAGCATGGTTCTATCCTTGACGAAAAGCGAGGCGTGAGAACGGGTTCCGGATGACAGTCTGTAAGCCGCCGGACCGCCCGGAGAAGGCAAAAATCCGTGAAGGCGAGATGATATAACGTAACGCGAAAGATGGCGAGCCAGCCGGACGGCACAACGGTTACGGCATATTGAATGGCCCCTCGGCGGGCGCGGGAAGTGCTCGCCCTCGGGCGCTGGACGGGCGGCTTGCGCGCCGCACCATCGAAATCCGCCGCGATGGCGTTTGTCCGCCTTGACATGTGTGCGTGCGTATCCGATCATTCGACCACCAAGAGAGCAAATGCTCATGCGGTGAGCGAGTGTTCAGGCCGCAAGCCTGGCTTCGAAACAGAAGTGGCTCATCGGCGTGGACGATATTGGAGACAACCCTGTGGCACATTCCGCATACCCGGCGGCAGGACGTTTGCAGGACAAGGTGGCCGTGCTGACCGGTGCGGCAAGCGGTATCGGCGAGGCGGTCGCGCGCCGCTATCTGGACGAGGGCGCGCGCTGCGTGATCGTCGACGTGAAGCCGGCCGAGTCCATCGCGCCCGCGCTCAGCGAGGCTTTTCCCGAGCGCGTGCTGGCGTTGAGCGCCGACGTCACGCGCCGCGAGGACATCGATCGCATCGTGAGCGCGGCGGTTGGCCGTTTCGGCCGCATCGACATACTCTTCAACAACGCGGCGCTGTTCGACATGCGCCCGCTGCTCGACGAATCCTGGGATATCTACGATCGCCTCTTCTCGGTCAACGTGAAGGGCATGTTCTTCCTGATGCAGGCCGTCGCGCGTCGCATGGTCGAGCAGGGCCACGGCGGCAAGATCATCAATATGTCCTCGCAGGCGGGACGGCGCGGCGAGGCACTCGTTTCGCACTACTGTGCAACCAAGGCGGCGGTGCTGAGCTACACGCAGTCGGCGGCGCTCGCGCTCGCGCCGCACAGGATCAACGTGAACGGCATCGCGCCGGGCGTGGTGGACACGCCGATGTGGGAGCAGGTGGACGCGCTGTTCGCGCGCTACGAGCACCGTCCGCTCGGCGAAAAGAAGCGGCTGGTCGGCGAGGAAGTGCCGCTCGGGCGCATGGGCCTGCCCGAGGACCTCACGGGCGCGGCGCTCTTTCTCGCCTCCGCCGACGCCGATTACATCACCGCACAGACGCTCAACGTGGACGGCGGCAACTGGATGAGCTGACGAATTCAACCCAGGCAGCACGACATAACGTAACAACAAAGGAGACAACGTCATGAAACCCGTATTGAAGACCGTGCTGCGTACCGTCAGCGCGGGCGCGCTGATCGCCGCGGCCGGTGCCGCGCAAGCGCAGACCGTCACCGTCGCCATGTTGAACAACCCGGACATGATCGAGCTGAAGAAGCTCTCGCCGGCTTTCGAGAAGGCCAATCCGGGCATCAAGCTGAACTGGGTGATTCTCGAAGAAAACGTGCTGCGCCAGCGTGCCACGACCGACATCACGACCAATAGCGGCCAGTTCGACGTGATGATGATCGGCACCTATGAAGCGCCGCAGTGGGGCAAGCGCGGCTGGCTCGCGCCGATGACGGGCCTGCCCGCCGACTACGATCTCAACGACGTCGTGAAGACGGCGCGCGACGGTCTCTCGTATAACGGCACGCTCTATGCGCTGCCGTTCTACGTCGAAAGCTCGATGACGTACTACCGCAAGGACCTGTTCGCGGCCAAGGGCCTGAAGATGCCCGACCAGCCGACCTACGACCAGATCCGGGACTTCGCCGACAAGCTCACCGACAAATCGGCGGGCACCTACGGCATCTGTCTGCGCGGCAAGGCCGGCTGGGGCGAGAACATGGCCTATGTGACGACGGTGGTGAACACCTTCGGCGGGCGCTGGTTCGACGAGAAGTGGCACGCCCAGCTCACGACGCCGGAATGGAAGAAGGCGGTGAATTTCTACGTCGACATGCTGAAGAAAGATGGCCCTCCGGGAGCCAGCTCGAACGGCTTCAACGAAAACCTCACGCTGATGTCCTCGGGCAAGTGCGCGATGTGGATCGACGCGACGGTAGCCGCCGGCATTCTCTACAACAAGTCGCAGTCGCAGGTGGCCGACAAGATCGGCTTCGCCGCGGCGCCGACCGCCGTGACGCCGAACGGTGCGCATTGGCTGTGGTCCTGGGCGCTGGCGATTCCAAAGTCGTCGAAGTCGCAGGACGCCGCCAAGAAGTTCATCGAATGGTCGACCTCGAAGCAGTACATCGAACTGGTTGCGAAGGACGAAGGCTGGGCGTCGGTGCCGTCGGGCACGCGCGTATCGACCTATCAGCGCCCCGAGTACAAGCAGGCCGCGCCGTTCTCGGACTTCGTGCTCAAGGCGATCCAGACCGCCGATCCGAATCACCCGACTGCCAGGCCGGTGCCGTACACGGGTGTGCAGTTCGTCGGGATTCCTGAATTCCAGTCGTTCGGCACGGTCGTGGGCCAGAGCATCGCCGGTGCGGTGGCAGGCCAGATGAGCGTCGATCAGGCGCTCGCGGCAGGCAACGCCGCCGCCGATCGCGCAGTCGCCCAGGCCGGTTACCAGAAATAAGCCGTCACTCAGCCTCAAAGCCGCACACGCACGCACATGCACGCGTCCGCGCTGGCCGCGTGCGTGTCCGGTGAAGCAAGATGCGGCGCCGTGCCCCCCGCACGGCGCGCAATAGAGAAGGGTGGTCCTCATGCGTCATCTCCATCTCCCCATGCCCCTATTCAATCGAACCCGAGCGCCCAAACCGAATACGCAGCAGGTGCAGCAGCGCCGCTCGGCGTCGCGCTGGCTCGTCTCGCCCTCGGTCGCCGTCCTGCTGCTGTGGATGACGATTCCGCTCGCGATGACGATCTGGTATTCGTTCACGCGCTATAACCTGCTCAACCCCGATCTCAAGGGCTTCGCGGGTCTCGACAACTACAAGTATCTCGCGACCGATCCCTCGTTCCTGCCGTCGATCGCGCACACCATCGAACTGATCGTCGCCGTGCTCCTGATCACCGTGATCGGCGGCGTGCTGATGGCGGTGCTGTTCGACCGCAAGTTCGTCGGCCAGGGTATCGCGCGCCTCTTTGCGATCGCGCCGTTCTTCGTGATGCCGACGGTTTCCGCGCTGATCTGGAAGAACATGATCCTGCATCCGGTGTATGGCCTCGTCGCCATCGCGATGCGCTCGATGGGCATGACGCCGATCGACTGGTTCGCCGAATACCCGCTGTTCGCGGTCATCCTGATCGTGTCGTGGCAATGGCTGCCGTTTGCGTTCCTGATTCTCTTCACGGCGATCCAGTCGCTCGACCAGGAGCAGAAGGAAGCCGCGAAGATCGACGGCGCGGGCGCCATTGCGCTGTTCTTCTACATCACGCTGCCGCACCTGCGCCGCGCGATTGCCGTCGTCGTGATGATGGAGTCGATCTTCCTGCTGTCGATCTTCGCCGAAATCTACACGACCACGGGCGGCGGTCCCGGCAACGCGACCACCAACCTCACTTACCTGATCTACTCGATGGGCCTGCAACAGTTCGACGTGGGCATCGCATCGGCGGGCGGCATTCTGGCTGTCGTGCTGGCGAACATCGTGTCGTTCTTCCTCGTGCGCATGCTCGCGCGCAACCTCAAAGGGGAGTACGAAAAATGAGCCAAGTCACTGCTACACACGTGCCCGACTCGCCGCACGCGGTCAAGCGCTCCTCGCCGATCCAGTTCATCGGCCGCGTGGTGCCGGGGCTGCTGGCGTGGGTCATCGCGATCGCGCTGTTCTTTCCGATCTTCTGGATGACGATCACGGCGTTCAAGACCGAGCAGCAGGCCTACGTGCCGACGATCTTCTTCATGCCGACGCTCGACAGCTTCCGCGAGGTGTTCGCACGCAGCAACTACTTCGCGTTCGCGTGGAATTCGGTGCTGATCTCGGCGGGCGTGACGATCGTGTGCCTGATCCTGGCCGTCCCGGCGGCCTATGCGATGGCGTTCTTCCCGAACCATCGCACGCAGAAGATCCTGCTGTGGATGCTGTCCACCAAGATGATGCCGTCCGTGGGCGTGCTGGTGCCGATCTATCTGCTGTGGAAGAACACCGGTCTGCTGGATACGGTGAGCGGACTGGTCATCGTCTACACGCTCATCAATCTGCCGATTGCGGTCTGGATGGCGTACACCTACTTCAACGAGATTCCGCGCGATATTCTCGAAGCCGGGCGCATGGACGGCGCGGCCACGTGGCAGGAGATCGTCTATCTGCTCATGCCGATGGCCGTTCCTGGGCTTGCGTCCACCGCGCTCCTCCTGATCATTCTTTCGTGGAACGAAGCATTCTGGAGCATCAACCTGTCGAGTTCGAACGCGGCGCCGCTCACGGTGTTCATCGCCTCGTATTCGAGTCCTGAGGGGCTGTTCTGGGCCAAGCTGTCGGCGGCTTCGCTGCTGGCGGTCGCGCCCGTGCTGATCGTCGGCTGGCTGTCGCAGAAGCAGCTTGTGCGCGGCCTTACTTTCGGAGCGGTCAAGTAATGACGAACGCGACGAATGCGACGAATGTTGCAATCCAGGCGCTGATCTGCGATTGCGACGGCGTACTGATCGACAGCGAAGCGGTGGCGGCGAGCGTGCTGGTGCGCGAGCTGGAAGCGCGCTGGCCTGGCGCCCTGGTCGCGCCGGTGTTGATGCCGCTGCTTGGCCAGCGCATCGAGCGCGTGCTGAGCGGTACGAGCGAGGCGCTGGGGCGGCGTCTGAGCGAAGCCGATGTCGCCGCGATCCGCGCGGTGGCCGAACGCGAAGCCGCGCAGGCGCCGCTGTTCCCAGGCGTGGCCGGGGCGCTCGAAGCGATCACGCTCACCAAGGCTTGCGCGAGCAACAGCTATACGTCCGTGGTGCGTCAGGTGCTGGAGCGTACCGGCCTCACGCGCTTTTTCGGCGATCGCATTTATTGCGCCGACGCGGTCGCCAACCCCAAGCCCGCGCCCGATGTCTATCTGGCCGCCGCGCAAGGTCTGGGTGTCGCGCCGCAGGCGTGCATCGTGGTGGAGGACAGCGTCACGGGTGTCACCGCCGCGCGCGCGGCGGGCATGAGGGTACTCGGTTTCGTGGGCGGCGCGCATGTGGGCGGCGACGCTCATGCACACGAACTGCGCGAAGTGGGCGCACAGGCCGTCTTCGACGATATGCGCATGCTGCCGGCTCTGGTGGCGGACTGGATGCAGAACGCGGAGGCGCGCGCGCAGTGACGCGCGGCGCACCGTAGAAACGAACGTGCTGAAAATCGCGGTGCATCGGGAAAGACGCACCGCAACGAATGGAGACACACATCATGGCAAGCGTGATCCTGAGAAACGTGCTCAAGCGCTACGACGACAACGAAGTCCTGCGCGACGTGAACCTCGATATCGCCGACGGCGAATTCGTCGTGTTCGTCGGCCCGAGCGGCTGCGGTAAAACCACGCTCATGCGGATGATCGCGGGTCTGGAAGACATCAGCGGCGGCGATCTGACGATCGACGGCACGCGCATGAACGACGTGTCGCCCGCCAAACGCGGCATCGCGATGGTGTTCCAGTCCTACGCGCTCTATCCGCATATGACGCTGTACGACAACATGGCGTTCGGCCTCAAGCTCGCGGGCGCGAAGAAGCCCGAGATCGACGCGGCCGTGAAGAACGCCGCGAAGATCCTGCACATCGACCATCTGCTTGACCGCAAGCCCAAGCAACTGTCGGGCGGCCAGCGTCAGCGCGTGGCGATCGGGCGCGCGATCACGCGCAAGCCCAAGGTGTTCCTGTTCGACGAGCCGCTGTCGAACCTCGACGCCGCGCTGCGCGTGAAGATGCGTCTGGAATTCGCGCGCCTGCACGACGAACTCAAGACCACGATGATCTACGTGACCCACGATCAGGTCGAGGCGATGACGCTCGCGGACAAGATCGTGGTGCTCTCGGCGGGCAATGTCGAACAGGTCGGCAGTCCGAACCGTCTCTATCACTCGCCGGCGAACCGCTTCGTGGCGGGCTTCATCGGCTCGCCGAAGATGAACTTCTTCGACGGCCAGATCCAGCAGGTCGATAGCGACGGCATCGTGGTGCGCTACGCGACCGGCGAAACGCAGAAGGTGTCGGTCGAGCCGCGCGGCGCGCGCGAAGGCGACACGGTCACGGTGGGCATTCGCCCCGAGCATCTGCATGTGGATGCGGGCGAATACGGCGTGAGCGCGAAGGCGATGACGGTGGAGTCGCTCGGTGACGCGGCCTATCTGTACGCCGAATCGTCGGTTGCGCCCGATGGCCTGATCGCGCGTATTCCGCCGCTGGAAAAGCACGAGCGCGGCGAAGTCATGAAGCTTGGCGCGACACCGGATCACTGCCACCTGTTCGACGCGCAAGGGTTGGCGTTCGAGCGGCGTTTCGCGCAGGAAATGGCGGCGTGATTTTGCAGCGTTGTTGATTGCCCCAACGAGGGACGCCCGCTTTCGAGCGGGCTTTTTTATTTCGAGCGGGGTTTTTTAATCAGTGCGAGCGTCAGCCCGCTTCACCCAGCGCCGCGCGCGCACACGCCTCGTCGGTCACGAGACCCGACAGCCAGCCGCCCTTGAGCGCCGCGATCAGCGCTTCGCGCTTGCGCGCACCGCCTGCGAAGCCGATGGTCGGCCGCTTCGGCGGCGAGTCCAGATGCAGGCTCGTCACGCGCCGCCCCGTGGGCGAATCGACGCGGCGGCCATTGGCATCGATCGGCAGCCCCAGCATTTCGGCGATGGCGCCCAGGCGCATCAACTCGTGCACCTCGTCCGTGGTCAGGAAGCCGTCCTCGTGCAGCGGGCAATGCTCGCCGATATTGCCGATCCCCACGAACGCCACATCGGCCTCGCCCGAGAGCGACTCGACGATGCGGTAGAGGCGGTGATTGCACCATTGCGCGCGCTCGGCCTCGTTATCGGCGATCAGCGGCGCGGGCAGCAGGAAGTGCTTGCCGCCGGTTTTCTCGGAGATATGCAGCGCCACGTCGTAGCGGTTCGAGGATCCGTCCTGCGCGATCGCCCCGACCATCGACACGAGCCGGTGCTGCGGCCGCTCGATCTGCGCGATCTGATCGACGGCGGCCTTGAGCGTGCGCCCGCTGCTCACCGCGACCACCATCGGCCGCTCCTCGTTCAGATAGCGTTCCATCACCTGCGCGCCCGCCACGGCGAGCTTGCGGTCGATCGCTTCCTGGGTGTCGCCGTCGACGGGCACCACCTCGCACATCGCCAGGCCGTAGCGCTTCGAGAGCCGGTCCGCGAGCGCGAGGCAGTCGGCCAGCCGGTGATCGACGCGCACGCGGATCAGGTTCTTCTCGACGGCGAACGCCACGAGGCGCTGCGCGACCGGGCGCGAGACCTGGAGCTTTTCGGCGATCTCGTTCTGGGTATTGCCGGCCACGTAATAGAGCCACGCGGCGCGGGTGGCGAGATCGAGTTTTTCGGTGGACTTGGGCACGGTGGGGTCGGCGCGAGCGTGGTTGGATGGCGGGCGAAGTGTACTGGATCGGCGTCGTCCTTACGCCAGCCTTTCGCGTGCGGGGTCGAACAGCGGCCGTACGTGCCGGTAGAGCGCGCGATACGACTCCAGCCGTTCGCTCAGCGCCGCGTGGCGCGCGGCATCGGGTGTGTATTCGGCGGTGACGGTCGCTTTGGCGAGCACGGCGTTGAAGTCGCCGCCCGCCGCCAGCCAGCCCAGGCGCGCCGCGCCGAGCGCCGCGCCCGTTTCGCCGCCGCCGTGCTGGCGCGTGGGCGTGTCGAACGCGTCGGCCACGAGCTGCGCCCAGTACGCGCTGCGCGCGCCGCCGCCGAGCATCGAGAGCGGGCCGACTTCGGTGCCTGCGGCGCGCAGGGCGTCGAGGCCGTCGGTGAGCGCGAGCGTCACGCCTTCGAGCACCGCGTAGCCCAGCAGCGCGCGATCGGTCGCGTGCGTCATGCCGAAGAACACGCCCTGCGCATAGGGGTCGTTGTGCGGCGTGCGCTCGCCCGAGAGATACGGCAGAAAGAGCGGCGCCTGGCCAAGCGTGCGGGCGTCGAGACGTTCGACTTCGGCGAGCAGGGTGGGTTCGTCGGTGCCGGTGAGCTTGCAGACCCAGCGCAGGCAACTGGCCGCCGAAAGCACCACGCTCATCTGGTGCCAGCGATCGGGAATCGCATGGCAGAACGCGTGCACGGCCGAGGCCGGATTGGGCGCGAAGCGGTCGCCGATCACGCACAGCACGCCCGAGGTGCCGAGCGAGACGAAGCCGTCGCCTGGCTGCACCGCGCCGATGCCGATCGCGCTGGTGGCGTTGTCGCCGCCGCCGGCCGCGACGACCACGTTCTCACGCAGGCCGAATTCGCGCGCGACGGCGGGCAGCAGCGTGCCGGACGGCGCGCTGCCTTCGGCGAGCGCCGGCATCTGCGCACGCGTCATGTTGCAGGCGTCGAGCAGCGCATCCGACCAGTCGCGTTTGGCCACGTCGAGCCAGAGCGTGCCCGCCGCGTCCGACGGATCGGAAACCTTGCCGCCCGTGAGCTTCAGGCGCAGCCAGTCCTTCGGCAGCAGTACGCAGGCGGTCTGGCGGAACAGTTCGGGCTCGTGGCGCGCGACCCACAGCAGCTTGGGCGCGGTAAAGCCCGGCATCGCCAGATTGCCCGCGACACGATGCAGTTGCGGTGCGCGCGCGGTCAGTTCCGCGCATTCGTCCACCGCGCGCATGTCGTTCCAGAGGATCGCCGGGCGCAGGACGGTGTCGTTCCTGTCGAGCAGCACCGCGCCGTGCATCTGCCCCGAGAGGCCGATGCCGCGTACTTCGGCGAATTCGTGCGGATGCTTCGCGCGCAGCGCGGCGAGCGCCTGGCGCGTGCCGTCCCACCAGTCGGCGGGATTCTGTTCGGCCCAGCGCGGCTGGGGGCGCGAGACCGTGAACGGCGAGCCCGCGGTGCCGATCACGCGGCCGTCGGGCGCGAGCAGCAGAACTTTCACTTCGGAGGTGCCGAGGTCGATGCCGAGATACATGGGCGCGCACACAGTTCGTGTAGGTGGAGGCGCTACTTTAGCCGCGCGCACACGGAGGCGCCATGCGCGCCGACCCGAGGGCGCGGCGCGCGTCCGGTTGCGTGGAAAGGAGCGTGTTCGTCAAACGCTGGCGCCACGCCGGGCGAGCCAGGCGTCGCCCCGTTCGAGCGCATCGCGCAGCGCGGCAACGAGCGGCGCGCTGCCGGCGAGGCTGCCCCACAGCAGTTTGTCGGCGCAGAACGCTTCGAGCGGATCTGCGGACTCGAACATCTTCGCCACCGACGGGCCGTCCATCACGCCGTCCTGATACTGATACGGCAACGTGCCCGCGTTCCAGCGCTGCAGGAAACGCAGGAACAGCGCGGGCAGGATCGCGGTGGCGGTCGGCGTGGCGCCGGCTGCGATGCGTTGCGCGATGGTCGGCGCGATAAAGCCGGGGATCTTCGAAAAGCCGTCGGCGGCCACGCGCTGATTGGTGTCCTGGATATACGGATTGCTGAAGCGTTCGAGCACCACGTCGCGATACTTCGCGAGATCGAGCGGGCTGGGCGTGAGGCAGGGGATCACGTCCTCGGTCACGTAGGCGCGCGCGAAAGCCTGGATATCGGCGTCGTTCGTGCCTTCGTGGATGTAGTCGAGGCCGACCAGCGTGCCCGCCCACGCGATGCAGCTATGCGTGGCGTTGAGGATGCGGATCTTCGCTTCCTCGTAGGGCATCACCGACTCCACCATTTCCGCGCCCGCGCGCTCCCAGGCGGGCCGCCCCGCGCAGAAGTGATCTTCGATCACCCACTGGATGAAGGCTTCGCCCATCACGGGGCAGGCATCGTCGATGCCGGTCGCGGCCTTCACGCGCTCGCGCACGTCGGGCGTGGGGCGCGGCGTGATGCGATCGACCATCGAATCGGGACAGGCGGTGTTGGCGTCGAACCACTCGCGCAGCGCGAGCGCGCCGCGCAGGCTCAGGAATTCGCGCATGCCCGCGTGAAAGCGCTTGCCGTTGCTGCGCAGGTTGTCGCAGGTCTGCAGCGTGACGGGGTGCCCCCCGCGCGCCATGCGCGCTTCGAGGATCGCGGCGAGCGCGCCGTAGATGGTGGAGCGCGCACCGTTCAGATCGGCGGCCAGATCGGGGTTCGCGGTGTCGAGGCGGTCGTGTTCGTCGAGGTAATAGCCGCCTTCGGTGACCGTGAAGGCGATAATCTTGCAGGCCGGATCGGCACCGGCATCGATCAGGCTCGCGAGATCCGCCGACCACGGCAGCACGCGCGTGATCGAATGGATCTGCTCGTAGTGACGCTCGCCCTGCGGCGTGACGGTTTCGAGCGTATAGACGCCTTTTTGCGCGGCGAGGGCATCCATCACGGGGTTCATATCGGCGCGGATATTGCCCACGGTGAGCGACCACGGCGGCTCGCCGGCCCCGCGCGTGAGATTCACGCGATGCAGATACCACGCCTGATGCGCCCGGTGGAACGACCCGGCGCCGATGTGCAGGATCACGTTCGCGTCGCTGCGTGCGCTGTCCATAGTTGTCTCCTGTTTTTTCGCCCTGATTGTGGCCTGTCGGCGGTGCGCGCATTCCGCGCAGCGCCGTTTGGCGCCGCGCCTTGTGGCGTGCGTATCGCTTTCAGTGTGAGCATTTGCTCTATAGATGAACGAATGATCGTATCCGGTCGAGCGAAAGTCAAGCCAGGGACAACGGGATTTGGGTGATGCGATGCGGGGTGTTGGAGGCTAAAAGGGCGCGACCGCGCGCGTCGACGGGCGACGCGGCGCGGTTGTGGCGCACAAAACCTGGAGGAGAAGACGTGGACATGCACGGCGAGCAATGCGCCGCGCTTGAGATTTCAGAGCGAGGTTTCCGCAACGGCGGCAATCGCCGCCACCGCCTGCGCCGTCACATCCGCCGCGCAGCAATCGACGACGATGCGCTCGGGCATCGCCCGCAGCCAGGTGAGCTGGCGTTTGCACAGTTGGCGCGTGGCGAACACGCCCTTGTCGCGCATGGTCGCGTAGTCGATCAGGCCGTCGAGGTATTCCCACGCCTGGCGATAGCCCACGCAGCGCATCGACGGCAGATCGGCGTCGAGATCGCCGCGCTCGCGCAACGCCTTCACCTCGTCGAGCAACCCGTTCGCAAGCATCGCGTCGAAGCGCTGTTCGATGCGCTTGTGCAGCACGCCGCGATCCGACGGTTCGAGTGCGATCGGCACGAAGCGGTAGCGCGCCGCCTCGTCGCCCGTGGCGGCCTGACGCGGCGCGGCCAGCAGCGCCGACATCGGCTGCCCGGTCAGCAGGAAGATTTCGAGCGCGCGCTGGATGCGCTGCGAGTCGTTCGGCGCGAGGCGCGCGGCCGTGGGCGGATCGACTTCGGCCAGACGCGCGTGCAGCGCGGGCCAGCCGTCGCGGGCGGCGTCGGCGTCGAGCTGCGCGCGCACGGCGGCATCGGCGGTCGGCAGGTCGTTCAGGCCTTGCGTGAGCGCCTTGTAGTAGAGCATCGTGCCGCCCACCAGCAAGGGCAGGTTGCCGCGCGCGACGATCTCGCCCGTCACGCGCAGCGCGTCGGCGCGGAAGTTGGCGGCGGAGTAGGCATCGGCGGGATCGACGATATCGATCAGATGATGCACGGCCGCCGCGCGTTCCCGCGCATCGGGCTTGGCCGTGCCGATATCCATGCCGCGATAGACCAGCGCCGAATCGACGCTGACGATTTCGACTTCGCGCCCGCGCGCTTTCGACTGCGCGGCAAATTCGAGCGCGGCGGCGGTCTTGCCCGAAGCGGTCGGGCCGAGCAGGCACGCGACCGGCAGTACGTGATCCGTCATGCTCATTGACCGCGCATGAAAAGACGGTCGAGATCGGCGAGCGTGAGCTGATACCACGTGGGCCGCCCGTGATTGCACTGGTCGGCGCGCTCGGTGGCTTCCATCTGGCGCAGCAGCGCGTTCATTTCGTCGAGCGTGAGACGCCGGTTCGCGCGCACCGCATGGTGGCAGGCGAGCGTGCCGAGCATCTCGTGCTGACGCTCGGTCAGCACGCGCGAGCCGCCGTAGGCGTGCAGATCCGTGAGCACGGCGCGCGCGAGCGCCTGGAGATCGGCGTCCTTGAGCAGCGCGGGCACGGCGCGGATCGCAATCGAAGTGGGCGAGAGCACCGCCAGATCGAAGCCCAGCGCTTCGAGCGTGGCCTGTTCTTCTTCGACGGTGCCGGTTTCGATGGGGTCCGCCGTCATCGAGATCGGGATCAGCAGCGGCTGCACCGCGAGCGAGCGTTCGGCGAGCGCATGTTTGAACTGCTCGTAGAGGATGCGTTCGTGCGCGGCGTGCATATCGACGATCACGAGGCCGCGCGCGTTCTGCGCGAGCACGTAGATGCCGTGCACCTGGCCGAGCGCGAAGCCGAGCGGATGATCGTCGCGCGCGTCGAACACCGCGTCCGTGGCGCTCGCGGGGGTGTCGAACAGCGCGCCGCCTTCGGCGGCCTGCGGCACGGTTGCGCCATCGGCCGTGCCCGCGCCGACGTCCTTGCGGCCGAACAGCGCGTCATAGAGCGCGAGCGGCTGCGCGACGGGCAGCGAGCCTTGCTGCATACGCGACTGGCGCAGCCAGGTGTTGCCGCTGGACGAGCCGCCCGCGCCACCTGAGCCACCTGAGCCAAAGCCGGACGTACGCGCGCCCGATCCGCCCGAGGGGAAACCTGATCCAGCCGAGCCGCCGAAGCTGCTCGCGACGCTCGCGGTACCGAACTTGCCCGAAGCCGCGTTGTATCCCGAAGGCGTGCCTGCCGGATTGGTCGCGCTTGAAGACAAGCCGACCGATCCGCCCAGCACGCCCGCGCCCGGCGCGGGACGCGCCTCGATCATCGCGGAGTGACCGCCCGAGGTGGTCTCCGGCGACGCGCCCGCGTGCCGCGCGAGCGCGCGCTGCACGGCATGGAACACGAACTGGTGAATCGAGCGGGAATCGCGAAAGCGCACCTCGATCTTCGACGGATGCACGTTCACATCGACGGCCTCGGGCGGCAGGTCGAGGAACAGCACGTAGGACGGGTAACGGTCGCCATGCAGCACGTCTTCGTAGGCGGCGCGCACGGCATGCGTGAGCAGCTTGTCGCGCACGAAGCGGCCATTGACGAAGAAGTACTGCTGATCGGCGCGATTGCGGCTCGCCGTGGGCAGGCCGGCACAGCCATAGACGGCGAGCGGCCCGGCGCGCTCGTCGAGCGGCAAATGGGCGGTGGCGAACACCTCGCCGAGAATCTTCGAGACACGCGCGGACGGATCGCTCGCGTTCCAGTGCTCGACCGCGCGGCCGTTGTGCAGCACCGAGATCGTCACGTCGGGGCGCGCGAGCGCGCTGCGGCGGATCATCTCCAGGCAGTGACCGAGTTCGGTCTGCTCGCTCTTGAGGAACTTGCGGCGCGCGGGCGTGTTGAAGTACAGCTCGCGCACTTCGATCGTGGTGCCCTGGCCGCCCGCGGCGGGCGAGAGCGCGCCCGTGTGCGCGTCGATCTTGACCGCATGGGCGGCGCTGGCGGGGCGGCTCGTGATCGACATCTCGGCGACCGAGGCGATCGAGGCGAGCGCTTCGCCGCGAAACCCGAGCGTCGCGACGCTTTCGAGTTCGGCGAGCGAGCGGATCTTGCTGGTGGCGTGGCGCATCAGCGCGAGCGGCAGTTCGCCTTCGGGAATGCCGCAGCCGTCATCGGTGATCGAGATGCGCTTCACACCGCCTTCGTCCAGCAGGATGCGCAGCGTGCTCGCGCCTGCGTCGAGTGCGTTTTCGAGCAGTTCCTTCACCACCGAGGCGGGACGCTCGACCACTTCGCCCGCGGCGATCTGGCTGATGAGCTGATCGGGCAGCGCCTGGATCGCGCGCGCGGGCCGCGCGGCGCGGACCTCGTGCGGCGCGGCTTCCGTAATGGAGTCGGTGGCGGAGTCGATGGCAGACCCGGCGCTCGCAGGCGAGGCCGCGTCGGGCGCGGCAGCGCCGCTGGGATCAGGATTCGCAGACATGCGCGCAATTATAGCGAGTCGGGCCGGCGGCCTTGCGGCCCTGGTTTTGGCCGCGCTTGGGTTGCAGGATGGTCACGGGTTGTCCACGTTTGGCGCGCTTTGGCCGTGCATTGCACGCATTTTTGCGGTTTTTCGTGGGAATTTTTCGTGACGCCGGGGCACTTTCTGTATCATGGCGCGGTCAATTTTGCTTCTCGCGCAACACCGGTTTCGCTCGCCCTTGTCCGCACTTATCAGCACCTACCCGCACGACAAGGGCCGTCGGGGCCACGACCAATAAGGGACACTTTTGGATACGCTGCTGCAGTTCGTCAACCTTGTCTTGCACATCGACAAGTTTCTCGGAGTCTTCATCCACCAGTACGGTGCCTGGGTCTATGCGGTGCTGTTCCTGATCGTGTTCTGCGAGACTGGCCTCGTGGTGCTGCCGTTCCTGCCGGGCGACTCGCTGCTCTTCATCGGCGGCGCGTTCGCGGCCACGCACGAGATGAATCTCGGCGCGCTGCTCACGCTGCTGATCGTCGCGGCGGTCGCGGGCAATACGCTCAACTATCTGATCGGCCGGGCCATCGGGCCGAAGGTGTTCAATACGCGCATCCCCGGGCTGGAGCGCTTCCTCGACCGCGCCGCGCTGCAAAAGACCCACGACTTCTACGAGCGCCATGGCGGCAAGACCATCGTGCTCGCGCGTTTCATTCCGGTCGTGCGGACTTTCGCGCCGTTTGTCGCGGGCGTTTCGCAAATGAGCATGCAGCGCTTTCAGCTCTTCAACATCGCGGGCGCGCTGCTCTGGGTGCTGTTGCTTGTGCTGCTCGGGTTTTTCTTCGGCAATATTCCGTTCATCCGCCAATACCTGAACATCATCGTGCTGGTGGGGATTGGTGCGGCGATCGTGCCGGTGGTGCTCGGCGGTCTCTGGAAGATGGTGCGCAAGAACAGCGGCGGCAATGCCGTGCGCGGGCCTAATGGTCATTGAGGGCAACTGAGGGCAACCGAGGGCAATTGATTAGCCAGATCCGCGCTTCATGAAAAAACGGCATCGCCCGCCAGGACGATGCCGTTTTTCTTTGCGCGGCCAGCGCGGCTACGTGCCGACGCGCCGGATCAGCGAAGGCGTTTCCGGCGTCGGATAACCCGCCTCCCGGAAGGTCTCGACGATTGCGCGGTTGGTGTCGAAATACACCTGCCAGTAAGTGTCGTTGGCCGTATAAGGCCGCACGGCCAGCAATGGGCCTTCAGGCGTGAACGAGAGAATCTCGACATCCGGCGCGGGGTCCGAGGCGACGTTCGGAATTTTCACGAGCGCCGCGCGCAGGCGGTTGGCGGCATCGACGGGATCGACGCCATTGGCGATCTTCGCGGTCAGCTCGACGCGGCGCACGGGCGTGGCGCTGTAGTTCGAGATCGTGTCCGAAAAGATCTTGTTGTTGCCGATGATGTTCACGACGTTGTCGGGCGAGATGATGGTCGTGCCGAAGATGCCCAACTCCTTGACCGTGCCCGTCACGCCGCCCGCCGTCACGAAGTCGCCGACCTTGAACGGGCGCAGCACCTGCATGAACACGCCCGCCGCGAAGTGCGCGAGCAGGCCGCCCCATGCCGTGCCGATGGCCAGACCCAGCCCCGCGAGCAGCGCGGCGAACGAGGTCGTCTGCACGCCGAACACCTGCAGGATCGCCAGCACCAGGATCAGATTCAGCACGGCGGCGAGGATCGAGCTGAGGTAATGCGCGAGCGTGGCATCGACGCGTTCGTTGCGCCCGAGAAACTTGCGCAGGAAACCGGCGATGAGGTTGATCGCCCAGCGGCCGATGATCCACAGGACGATGGCCGCCACGACCTTGGTCCCGAAGTCGATGCCCCGGGTCATGATGAATACGCGGATGGTTTCGAGATCCAAGATGCCCTCGCTTGTTTCGGTAGTTTCGGTGGTTTCGGTGATTGAGCCGGAAAGACGCGTTGAACCGCAGGTAACTGCATGTTGAAGCGACTGAAACGACGACTGTGCAACCGTGGAGCGAGGCAAGGGAATTCCGGCGGGCAGGGTGCGCGGCTCGTATTCGCATCGCCTGTGCCTTTATAGGCGAAGCGGCGATCGCGTGCATCCTGCGTGCCCAGGCGCTTGAGGGTTGATCCCAGGCAAGGCGCGGGCCGCGTTGCGGCCTTGGGTCTTCAGCTGATGCGCATCGAATACGCAATCGGCGTTATCGTTGCGGGTTGCCTTGCGCACCGACTTTCAGCGCATCGAGCGATCAGTACACCTACAAGGAGGCTTCATGAACCTGTCGAATTCCGATCTGCACCTCATCACCGTCGATCTCGAAGCGCTGCGGCCGACGCAGCTCACGGTCGGCTATCGCGAGGTGGAGATCAAGCGCACGCACTGGAAAACGCTCGACAAGAAAGGCCGCGCCGCGGCAATCGAGAATCACTGGTTTCCGGCCGTGCTCGGTCCGAAGGGGCGCTACTACGTGGTCGATCATCATCACCTTGGTCTGGCGTGGCTGCACGAAGGCGTGCCGAGCGTGCGCGTCACCGTCATCAAGGATCTCTCGTGGCTGGAGCCGACGATCTTCTGGCGCATGATGGAGCACAACCAGTGGGTGCATCCGTTCAATGCGGCGGGCGAGCGCCGCGACTATGACGCGTTGCCCAAGCAGCTTTCCGGTCTCGCCGACGATCCGTATCGCAGTCTCGCGGGCGAGTTGCGCGTGGCGGGGGGCTATGCGAAGGACACGACGCCGTTCAGCGAATTCCTCTGGGCCGATTATCTGCGCCAGAAGGTGGCCGCGGCGCGCGTGTCGAATGACTTCGACAAGGCGCTTGCCGATGCGCTCGCTCACGCACACGACGCCGACGCGCGCTATCTGCCTGGCTGGTCGGGCGTGGTGCCGCAGGCGGCGGTGGCAAATGGCTCGGGTGGAGCGGTGGCCCAGGCCGCCGCGGCCTCGGACGCCGGGCGCAAGGAAAAGAGCAAGGAAAGTAGCAAGGCCAAGAAGAAGTAACAGCAAGCGCTCACATCGGCAGCCTGGACTTGCTGTACGGCGACGTTTCGATCACGAGCGCGCCGTCCTGGCGTGGCTCGCGCGCGTTGCGCTGTGCGGCGGCACGCGCTGCGCGCCGCGCGAAAGCCAGCGCGACGGCTACTGCCAGCGCATAGGCGAGCGCCCGCGCGCAGAACGCGCTGACCGGGTGATAGCGCTGCCACGGCCCCGTGGCGTCGGCGAATACGAGGAACGTGAGCGCGGCGTCGAACACGAACGCAATGGCGATCATGCCGATGAAAACACGCTCGCCATGGACCCTCAGGTCCGGGCGCATCGCGCGGATGAACCAGCACACCAGTTGCACGGCGGCAAGCAAGGCGAGATTCGAGAGCAGGCAGCAGACGAAGTTGTACATAAGACGGCTCGATATCGGGCTGCGTCCCGGGCGGGAGGCCGGGCGCGGCGCGATCATGGCACGCCAGTGCATCTCGAAAAATCACCGGGAAGCGCATTGGCATGCCCATCGTCGCGTCTTGAAACGGCAGCGCACCGTGCGGCGCGGCTGTGGCGGCTTTGTGAAGCTTTGTCAGGCGCGGGCGCGGGGTGGTAAGCGCACAACGTCGCGAAGGCTCAGCGCGCGTCGGGCAGAGGCGCGTCGGGCGGCGTCCCGCTCGTGAGGAAGTGGCAGAGCCACTGACAGGCGGGGCCGGTGGCGGCGTCGGTGCGATGGATCAGCGAGATGTTGTAGCTCACCGACCCTCGATCGGCGAGCACGATGCGCGCGAGCCGTCCGCTTTCGAGATCGGCTTCGACGAGATGGCGCGGCATCGACCCCCAGCCGAGTCCCGCGAGCAGCAGCCGGTGCTTGGCGCCCAGATCGCCGAGCTTCCACGCCCGGTTGCTATACACGCCGAAACTTTGCCCGTAGGTCAAACGGCTGCGGTCGGTCAGCACGAGCTGGGTGTGCTCGCGCGCGTCCGAGATGCGCACGGGCTGCGGCATCTGCGCGAGCGGATGGCCGGGCGCGGCCACCAGCACGAGCTCGACGGTGCCGATCGACTGTGCCTCGATCACATGCGGCCAGTTCTGGTTCGGCCCGCTCAGGCCGATGGCGCAGTCGCCGTCCAGCACCAGCTTGAGCACGCCGCCCAGCGCCTCCATGGTGAGATTGAGCGCCACGGTAGGAAACGCCAGCGCGAACGCCTGCAATGCCTCCACGAGGCGCTGCGACGGAAACATGACATCGACGGCGACTGAAACCTCGCCTTCCAGCCCGCGCTGCAGGCCCGCCGCCTTGGCGTTAAGCTGGCCCATCAGCAGATCGAGCCGGCGCGCATCGGCGAGAATCGCCCTGCCGGCGGCGGTCAGCTCGGGCTTGCGCTTGCCGCGCTCGAACAGCGACACGCCCAGCAGCGACTCCAGATTGGCGATCGTATAGCTCACCACCGACTGCGCACGGTCGAGCTGGCGCGCCGCCGCCGAGAAACTGCCGGTTTCGGCCACGGCGATCAGTGCACGCAGTTGTTCGAGGCTGGGCGAGCGGTCCATGATCGACCTATCGAAAAAATGGATGATAACGATCCATTCTAGACGATTGTTTGTATAGCTAACGTCGGGTTAAAGTGCGCGTTCCCTATCGAGGATGTCAATGCCGATGAATCTTTCCGTCAAGCCCGCCGGCCGCTATAGCGGCGTCGCCATGTTGCTGCACTGGCTGATCGCCGCGCTGATCGTGTGGGGCTTCGCGCTCGGCTGGGTCATGACCGACATTCCCGGTTTCACGCCCACCAAGCTGCGCTACTTCTCGTGGCACAAGTGGATTGGCGTGACGGTGCTCGCGCTCGTGCTGGTGCGTATTCTGTGGCGCGCGACCCACGCCGCGCCCGCGCTGCCGCGCACGATGCATGGCTGGGAGAAGGGCGCCGCGCATCTGGGGCACTTCGCGCTGTATCTGCTGATGGTGGCGATTCCCGTGAGCGGCTATCTCTACAGCTCGGCGGCGGGTATTCAGGTGGTGTATCTCGGCATCTGGCCGCTGCCCACGCTGATCGGCCCCGACACGGCGCTCAAGGGCGTGCTGCGCACCGTGCACGTGACGCTCGACTATGCGCTGCTCGCCGTGGTGGTGCTGCACGTGGCCGCCGTCGTCAAGCATCAATGGCTCGATCGCCAGAATATCCTTGCGCGCATGCTGCCGTTCGGCTCGCCGCGCGATTGACCCCGAGTCCAACTTTTTCACCGCTCAACGCGAACCGAAAGAACATGATCCAACGTCTCGCCTCCAAAGTCTCCGTCGTCGCGCTCGGCGCGGCGCTTGCCGCCGGCGCGGCCTTCACGGCTTCCTTCGCGCTGAACGCGGAGGCGGCCGACGCCGCGAAGAGCAGCGTCTCCGCCGTCTTCAAGCAGATGAACGTGCCGGTCGAAGGCAAGTTCAACCACTTCAGCGCCGACGTGCATTTCGATCCGGCCAACGCCGCCGCGTCGAGCGCGAAGCTCGACGTCGATGTCGCGAGCTTCGATCTCGGCTCGCCCGACTACAACAAGGAAGTCGCCGGCGACGAATGGTTCGACGCCGGTAAATTCCCGCACGCGACCTTCGTGTCCACGCAGATCAAGCCGGGCGCGAACGGCGCCTACAGCGTGGCGGGCAAGCTCACGATCAAGGGCAAGACGACCGATGTTGTCGTGCCCGTGCAGTACCACAAGGACGGCGCAAACCAGGTGTTCGACGGTGCGCTGCCCATCAAGCGCCTGGCCTACAACATCGGCACGGGCGAGTGGAAGGACACCTCCGTCGTCGCCGACGACGTGCAGATCAAGTTTCACATCGTGGCCGGTGCGCACTGACGCGTGTTGGCCCTGCGTTTTCCCCTCCGTTCATCCTTTCGTTTCTTCCGTAACAGGACCCACGCTTTCATGAAAACCACGATTTTCGCCGCCGCCGCGCTGGCCGCCGCCCTTGCTACGCCGGCATTCGCCGCCGCCACGACCTACAACCTCGACCCGACGCACACGTACCCGAGTTTCGAGACCGACCACTTCGGCGGCGTCTCGGTTTGGCGCGGCAAGTTCACGAAGAGCTCGGGCACCGTCGTGCTCGACACCGCCGCGAAGACCGGCACGGTCGACGTGACCATCGACGCATCGTCGATCGACACGGGCAACAAGGCGCTCGACAAGCACGTCAGCTCGGCGGAAATGCTCGACGCGGCCAAGTACCCGACGGCGGTCTACAAGGGCACCTCGATCAAGTTCGACGGCGACAAGCCCGTCGAAGTGATCGGCACGTTCACGCTGCACGGCGTGACGAAGCCGCTGAACCTGAAGATCGACTCGTTCAAGTGCTTCCAGAACCCGATGCTCAAGCGCGAAGTGTGCGGCGCCGATGCGACCGCCCAGTTCGACCGCTCGGACTTCGGCGTGAACTATGGCCAGGCTTATGGCTTCAAGATGCTGACGACGCTGCAGATCCAGGTCGAAGGCGTCAAGGCGGACTAAGCGCACAATCAGCGCGCAATCAGCGCCGCATTTCGTTGCGGCAAAAAGCCCGTGCGTGAAAGCGCACGGGCTTTTTGCTTTTTCGGGGCGTGAAAACGCGCAGTACAACCAGGCAATGTGCGCGCACGTTGATAGCGCGCCAGCGCGCTTTTGCGGTCCTGCTGGATCAGTGAATCGGCGAGCTTTCGTGCATCGTGCGCGGCGAAAGCGCCACGTCGACCACATGCGTGCGCCAGATGCCGCACGTTGCTTTCACTGGCACCCAGGCGTACTTGCCGCGCACTTTCGCGAAGGCGCGCAGATGGATGAGCGTGTCGATGGACGACACCCGTGGCGCCGCATCTGATGACGCCGATACCGGCGCGATCGCGCTGGCGGGCACAGGGCTTTCGACGTTCGCGGTGAGTGCGCGACGGTCGGGCACGAGCAGCGAATCGTAGCGTTGCGCCTTGTGCACCCATTCGTCGAGCGCGGCGACGCAGTTCACGACGGCGTCGGGCACGCGGATGCGGCGCAGATACTCGTAATCTTCGGGAGGAGCCTGAACCTGCGCCTGAACGCGCAGACTGACCCAGAGCAGCGCGACGAGAGCGCAGGCGAGAGTCGGGAACTTCATGATGACGTGGCCTGTGCAGCGGGTGAGGAGAACAGCGGGGAGGGCGCGAGTATACACGTTGGCGCTGCCGAGGCCGTGCCGGCTTTGCTCGTTCCATCGCCCCACGCCTGGCAGCGGAGAAAAACGGCTGCAGAAAGCAAAA
Organism: Paraburkholderia eburnea; assembly: GCF_002917095.1. GTDB lineage: Bacteria > Pseudomonadota > Gammaproteobacteria > Burkholderiales > Burkholderiaceae > Paraburkholderia > Paraburkholderia eburnea. The sequence goes on along the minus strand of NZ_PQGA01000014.1, from coordinate 40,877 downwards.
AGCCCGGTCGCAATGACCGGGCTTTTTACCTGAAGCTTTGGTAGGCCGTACGGGATTCGAACCTGTGACCAACGGATTAAAAGTCCGCTGCTCTACCAGCTGAGCTAACGACCCAAAAGAGAAGCGGGAGTATAGCGAGATACCCGGAGGCTGTCAACTAACCCGCGCGCCAAAAATAGAAAAAGCCCGGAAACACGTCAAACCAGCCGACGCTTTCCGGGCCCTTCGAACTTCATTGCAGGCGACAGGCAAGCGGTAACAAGCCTATCGCCGGCAGCGCGTTACTTCAGCTGCGAGAGCTTGCTTTGCGCCGCCTGCGCCACATCCGAACTGCCGTACTGCGCAACGATCTGCTCGAGCGTGCGTTTGGCCGCAGCCTTTTGCCCCTGCTCGATCTGATTGTTCGCAATCGCCATCAGCGCCTCAGGCGCGCGCGGATGCTGCGGATACTTGCTGACTACGTTCTGCCAGGTCGCGGTCGACCCCTTGTAGTCCTTCAGTGCGTAGAGTGCGTTGCCGAGCCAGTACTGCGCGGTCGGCTGATACGGGCTCTGCGGATACTTCGAGATGAAGCTGCGGAACGACGCGGCGGCCTGCTTGAAGTCGCCGTTACGAAACTGCGTGGAGGCAGAGTTGAACGCATCCATCTCACCCGGCTGAACCGTGCCCTGCACGCCGTCCACGGTTTCCTGCTGCGGCTCGAACTTCTTGAGACGCGTATCGAGGTCCGTGTAGTAGTCCTTCTGCTGCTTCGCAAGTGTCGTCAGCTCATTGCCGAGGTCCTCGTTCTGTCCGCGCAACGTCGCGACCTGCTGGTTGAGCTGGTCGATACGGTTGGACTGATCGAGGATCGTGCGCTGCGCGGCCGACAACTGGCTGTTCAGATTGTCCGTCTTCGCACGCAGGTCGAGAATCGCCTGGCGCGCCTGATCGTCATCGAAGAGACCCGCGTGGGCCGGCATCGCCGAAAAGGCGACGCCGGCCACGCAGGCGGCTGCGGCAAAGCGCAGCGGGGAGAAACGGTGCGACATACGCCCCTTCATCCAATGCTCAAATTACTGTTGGTACACGAGGTCAGCACGGCGGTTCTGTGCCCACGATGCTTCGTCGTGGCCGGTCGCCAGCGGCTTTTCCTTGCCGAGGCTGACGGCTTCCATCTGCGAATCCGGCACGCCCATCAGCGACAGGGCCTTACGGACGGCTTCAGCACGCTTCTGGCCCAGTGCCAGGTTGTACTCGCTCGTGCCGCGCTCGTCGGTGTTGCCCTGGATCAGGACGTGACGTTCCGGATGCGTCTTCAGGTACTGTGCATGTGCCTGGATCACGCTCTGGTAGTCATCCTTGACTGCGTAGCTGTCGAAGTCGAAGTACACGCTGCGCTTGGCGAGCGGGCTGTTCGGATCGTTCAGCGGATCGACGTTGACCTGTGCGACTGCGTTCGGGTTCGGCTGCGTGCTCATCGAGCCGGCGTTCGCGTTTTCATCGGCTTTCGGAGCCGACTTGCACGCTGCCAGCGCACCGATCATCAAGACGGCCAGGCCCAGGCGGACTTTGTTTGACATCATTGTTGCTCTCCTGAAGTGTTATTGCATAAAAGGACCCCAGGACGGCTCGCGTACGCTGCCGCCCTGAACGGACAGGATTTGCCGCGTACGACCGTCGGTCGAAACAGCAGCCAGCACGCCACGGCCGTTCACCTGTGTGGCGTAAAGAATGTACTGACCGTTCGCCGCGAAGCTGGGCGATTCGTCATGTGTCGTGTCGGTCAGGGCGGTCGCTACGCCGGACTGCAGATCCTGAATGTACAGCTTAAATCCGCCACCCGTGCGCGAAATGTACGCCAGTTGTTTGCCGTCCGGGCTGACCCGCGGACTCGTGTTATAGCCGCCGGTAAACGTCACGCGTTGCGCCGAACCGGCGTTTTCGCCCTGTGCTGACATCCTGTAAATCTGCGGCTGGCCACCGCGATCGCTCGTGAAGTAAATCGAGCGTCCGTCAGGAGAGTAGGTGGGTTCCGTGTCGATCGTCGTGCCTTGCGTCAGGCGGCGCAGACCCGAGCCGTCGGCATTGACGGCGAAGATCTGCGTATTGCCCGTGCGCGAGAGGGCGACGGCCAGCGTGCGCCCGTCCGGCGACCAGGCCGGCGCCGAGTTGTTGCCCTTCTGATCCGAGATGATGACGCGCCGCCCCGTGGGCAGGTCATGCACGTAGACGATGGGCTTCTTCTTTTCGAAAGAAACGTAGGCGACCTTGGTGCCGTCGGGCGACCAGGCCGGCGAGATGATCGGCTCGGGGCTCGACAGCGCGATGTGCGCGTCCTGGCCGTCGGAGTCCGAAATCTGCAACTGATAGCGGCCGCCCGTCTTGATGACGTACGACAGACGCGTGGCGAATACGCCGCGGTCGCCCATCAGCTTCGCGTAGATGTAGTCCGCGACCTTGTGCGCGCTCATGCGCAGGCCGGCGGGCGGGCTTTGCAGCACGAGGCCGCCGAGGCTTTCGCCCTTCACGGTGTCGTAGAGCTTGAAGCGCACTTCGTACTGGCCGTTCGGCAGCTTGTTTACGCTGCCCGCCACGAACGCGTTGGCGCCCTTGGCCTTCCAGCCGCCGAGGTCGACCGAATCGTTTTCCGAGACCGGCGTGCTGCCCGCGTCGACGTTCGTGAACTTGCCGCTGCGTGCGAGGTCGGCGCGCACGATGGCGGCCACCTGCTGCGGTGAGTTGGCCTCGCCGGCGAAGGTCGCCGTGGCGATCGGGAACTGGGTGGAGCCCACGCCGGTGACGAGGACGTTGAGTTGTGCGTTCGCGGCGCCGCCGACTGCGATCAGGCAGGACGCGACGAGGGTACGCAGGCCAAGCTTCGTCATCAAACTCATGCTGTGCTGTTTCCTGAAAAAGCGATATTTGTCACATCGCGGGACAGCAGACAGACCCGAAACGCATCGATTCGTTCCTTGCCTGCTGTCGCGCGCCAGCTTTCCTGTGCTCTGACTTGCGCCGTCAACCTGCCGGGCGCAAGGTAATCTTGAAGCTCGACGGCGTCTTGCCGTCGGTGTCCTGCGGCATCGGGTCCGAGCGCTGGACCGCACGCAACGCGGCGTCGTCCCAAGACGAATTCCCGCTGCTACGCGTGATCGTTGCCGAAAGCAGCGTGCCGCTCGGCGCGCAGTGCACCGAGACCACCGTTTCCAGGCCCGCTGTGTCGCCGGCCCAGACGATGTTCGGACGCACGCGCCGCTGCACCTTCTCCGCATAACCCGCCGAAGCCGCGTTGCCGCCGGAACCGCTGCCGGTGCCGCTCTTCGCCAGACCGTTGCCGCTGGAGCCTTCGCCGCCGCCCATCGCACCTTGCATCTGCGCGATGCGCGCGCGCCGTTCGGCGTCCATCTTCTTCGCCTGGGCGTCGGCCTGCGCCTTGGCCTTGGCGGCCTTGTCGGCGTCGGCCTTCTTCTGGGCGTCGAGCTTCGCCTGCTTCTGCTGCTGTTGTTCTTCCTGCTGCTTCTTGAGCGCGTCTTGCTGCTGCTGTTGCTGCTTGAGCTTTTCGGCGGCCTGTTGTTGCTCTTGCTGCTGTTGCTTGAGCTTCGCCTGCTTTTGCTGCGCAGCCAGTTGCGCGGCCTGTTGGGCAGCGAGTTGCTGCTGACGCTTCGCTTCGGCTTCCTGCTGCTGCTTCACACGCTGCTGTTCGGCCAGTTGCGCCTCGCGTGCCGCTTCCTGCTGCTTACGCTTTTGCTGCTGCAACGCGATGTCGGCGTCTTCCGTTTGCGGCGGCGGCGGGGCAGGCTGTACCGGTACGGGCGGCGGCAAGGGCCTGGGCGCGGGCGTGGACAGGTCCGGGACCTCGGTCCACAGTTCCGCCTCCTCGCCCGCCGGCGTGCTGTTTTGCCAGTGGATACCGTGATAGAGGAAGAAGCCGAGCAGCACGTGCATGACCACGGCGAGCGCTATAGCACGTCCCGTGCCGCGCTCGCGCGGTGGCTGCAACGGATACGATTCGTTCTTCCGGATCATTGCGATTTGACGAGCAGTCCGACACGTTTGACGCCGCGCGCCTTCAGATCGGACATCACGTTCATCACCGTCTCGTACTTGACGGCCTTGTCGGCGGCGATCACGACCGGCTGGTCGGGATGGCTCTGCTCACGATCGGCGACAAAACTATTGAGATCGGCGCGCGACATGGTTTCCTGCTGCGTGGCGCCCGAGTCATCCTTGTAGCGTACGCTCAGATTGCCGTCGGGGCGAATGTTCACCACCACGGGCGGTACCTGTTGCTGCTGCGACGCGCCGCCGACGGTCGGCAGATTGACGATGGACGGCGCCACGAGCGGCGCGGTCACCATAAAGATCACGAGCAGCACCAGCATCACGTCGATGTACGGCACGACATTGATGTCGGCCATTGCACGGCGCGAGCGGCTGCCTCGCATGCTCGAACGCATTGAGCCTGCCATCTTCGACTCCTTTGAAGATTAGTGGGCCTGACGCTGCAGGATGTTCGAAAACTCTTCGATGAAGGTTTCGAAGCGGATCGCCAGACGGTCGATGTCGTGCGCGTAGCTGTTGTAGGCGACGACGGCCGGGATCGCGGCGAACAGACCGATCGCGGTAGCCGTCAGCGCTTCGGCGATGCCGGGCGCGACGTTCGCGAGCGTGGCCTGCTGCACGTTGGCGAGACCGCGGAACGCGTTCATGATCCCCCAGACCGTGCCGAACAGACCAATGTACGGGCTGACCGAGCCGACCGAGGCGAGGAATGAGAGATTCGCTTCGAGCGCATCCATCTCGCGCTGGAACGCTGCGCGCATCGCGCGGCGTGCGCCGTCGAGCACGAGGCTCGGGTCGTTCAGGCGTTTCTCTTTGGCCTTGAGGAATTCGCGCATGCCCGACTCGAAGATACGCTCGAGCGCGCCGATCGTGTGACGGTTGTTGGCCGCGCTTTGATACAGCGCCTGCAGGTCGCCGCCCGACCAGAAGTCGCGCTCGAAGCGCTCGGTTTGCCTGCGCGCGCGGCGGATGGCAAACCACTTGCGGAAGATGAAAGTCCAGGAAATCAGGGAAAGCAACAGGAGCAGTCCCATCACCGCCTGTGCCAGTATGCTCGCATTAAGAACGAGAGAAATGATCGACAGATCTTGTGTAGTGTTCATAGAGGTTCGGTGTAACGTCCCGGGAGGGGCGAGCGGCTGCAAGACAATGCGAAGCTTCCCGAAGGCAAACAGCAAGGCTGCAGCCGAACCCAGCTTGGTCCTGCAATGACCGACGCGAGTTCACTGGCGTCGTATCAACGGCAATAGTTAAGTTGTCGTTGACACAGCGGGTAAGACTTTCTTCATGCCACGTTCCAAAGCATCGAAAACGGGGCCTGGAATAGCGGCCGGGCGCATCGCGGCGCCGTCGACGCAGGCGACACGGATTTTGCCCGTCGCCAGCAGCGTTTCGCCGCGCCACGCCTCCTGCATGAAGTCCACAGAAGCGCGGCCGAGTTTGTCGAGGCGGCTCACGACTGTTACGACATCGTCCAGACGCGCGGGCGCCCGGTAGTCGAGCGCCGTGCTGCGCACGACGAAGAGCGTGCCGGATTCCTCGGCGAGCCTGCGCTGATCGACGCCGCACGCGCGCAGCCATTCGGTGCGCGCGCGCTCGAAGAACTTCAGGTAGTTCGCGTAGAACACGATGCCGCCGGCGTCGGTGTCTTCGTAGTAGACGCGGACCGGCCATGTAAAACCTTCCGCGGCCTGCGATGGAGCCGCATCCGGCTTGCTGGTGGATCTTTCCATGCCGCGCATTCTACCGGAACGAGCCTGCGTTACGCCGTTCGGACGACTGAGCTAAGAAAGTGTTCTGAAAGCTTTCAGCCGCGGTGGATGTTGAGGCCTGCAAAGCTCTGCGCGACGGGCATCAGTTCGATCGTATTGATGTTGACGTGCGCGGGACGCGTGGCGATCCAGTAGATCGAATCGGCGATGTCCTCGGCCGTGAGCGGTTCGACGTCCTTGTAGACATTGGCCGCCTTGGAGTCGTCGCCCCGGTAGCGCACGTTCGAGAATTCGGTGCCGCCGCACAGGCCCGGTTCGATGTCCGTCACGCGCAGCGCCGTACCCGCAAGGTCGGCGCGCAGGTTCAGGCTGAACTGACGCACGAACGCCTTGGTCGCGCCGTAGACGTTGCCGCCGGCGTAAGGCCAGCGGCCCGCGACCGAACCCAGATTGAAAATGTGGCCGCGGTTGCGCTCGACCATGCCGGGCAGGAAAGCGTGGGTGACCTGCACCAGACCCGTGCAGTTGGTGTCGATCATGGTTTCCCACTCGTCGAGATCGGCCTTCTGGGCCGGTTCGACGCCGAGCGCGAGCCCCGCGTTGTTGACGAGGACGTCGATATTGGCGAAATCGGCGGGGAGGGCGGCCGGTGCGGCTTCGACGGCGGCGCGGTCGCGCACGTCCAGCTCGAACGGCAGCAGCGCGTCACCCAGTTCCGCGGCGAGGGCGTCGAGGCGGTCCTTGCGGCGCGCGGTGGCGACGACGCGGTGGCCGCCCTTGACGAAGGCTCGGGCGATGGCGGCGCCAAATCCTGCTGATGCGCCGGTGACGAAGACAATCATGGTGGCTCCCTGGTCGGTAGAAGGCGAGGAAAGGGGAAAGCCTACTTCCAATGCCGCGCTGCGGCAAGGAAGCGGCAACACCCGCGCAAGCCGCGCCAGTCGTGCCTCACGGGGCGCGAAGGCGGTCCGGTTGCCTAATATGGGCGCATCCAATACACTAACGCGCTCAATCCCTGCGTGACTGGCGATAGGGTTCCCGAAGGGGCGGCGTTGCGACTGCGCGTGTGATCGCGGTTGTAACAATTGCCCGTCAAGCTGCGCAAAGCGCGGCGCGATCAGGAACTCAAGGTGGAACGACCCACCGTGAAGCGCGGGGTGCCGTTTTGCCGTTCGCCTGGGCAGCCGAGATCCGCGCGCTTTCAATAGCGCTGCACGGGCTGTCCTGCCTCGCGTGTGCGGCACCTTTTTCCGCCACGCCAAGGCTGGCCTCTTCGCCAGCAGCGCCGCGTACCCGCTACGCGTTCCGCGCGAGACCCGGTCAACCTGAACACACTTAACGGAACCCGTATGTTTGACAGAGCCGAAAGCACCATCGCCAAAGTCGATCCCGAACTCTTCGCCGCGATCGAACTTGAGAACCGCCGTCAGGAAGATCACATCGAACTGATCGCGTCGGAAAACTACACCTCGCCCGCCGTCATGGCCGCGCAGGGCTCGCAGCTCACCAACAAATACGCCGAAGGCTATCCCGGCAAGCGTTACTACGGCGGCTGCGAAAACGTCGATGTCGTCGAGCAGCTCGCGATCGACCGTGTGAAGGCGCTGTTCGGCGCCGAAGCCGCCAACGTGCAGCCGAACTCGGGTTCGCAGGCCAACCAGGGCGTGTTCTTCGCCGTGCTCAAGCCGGGCGACACCATCATGGGCATGAGCCTCGCCGAAGGCGGTCACCTCACGCACGGCATGGCGCTGAACATGAGCGGCAAGTGGTTCAACGTCGTCAGCTACGGCCTGGACGCGAACGAAGACATCGATTACGAAGCGCTGGAGCAGCGCGCTCACGAAACCAAGCCGAAGCTCATCATCGCGGGCGCGTCGGCGTTCGCGCTGCGCATCGACTTCGAACGCATCGCCAAGGTCGCCAAGGCCGTGGGCGCGTACTTCATGGTCGACATGGCGCACTACGCGGGCCTGATCGCCGCGGGCGTCTACCCGAACCCGGTGCCGCACGCCGACTTCGTCACCACGACCACGCACAAGAGCCTGCGCGGCCCGCGCGGCGGCGTGATCCTGATGAAGGCCGAGCACGAAAAGGCCATCAATTCGGCGATCTTCCCCGGTATCCAGGGCGGCCCGCTGATGCACGTGATCGCCGGCAAGGCGGTGGCGTTCAAGGAAGCCGCGACGCCGGAATTCAAGACCTATCAGCAGCAAGTGGTCGAGAACGCCCGCGTGCTGGCCGAAACGCTGGTCAAGCGCGGTCTGCGCATCGTCTCGGGCCGCACGGAAAGCCACGTGATGCTGGTCGACCTGCGCGCGAAGAACATCACGGGCAAGGCAGCGGAAGCCGTGCTGGGCGCCGCTCACATCACGGTCAACAAGAACGCGATCCCGAACGATCCGGAAAAGCCGTTCGTGACCTCGGGCATCCGCCTGGGTTCGCCGGCGATGACCACGCGCGGTTTCGGCGTGAAGGAAGCCGAGCAAGTGGGCAACCTCATCGCCGACGTGCTGGAGAACCCGGAAGACGCAGCGACGATCGAGCGCGTGCGCGCACAGGTCTCGGAGCTGACCAGGCGTTTCCCGGTCTACGGTTAAGACAGGCGCCGAGCCAGTATGCGCTGCCCCTTCTGCCGGCATGAAGACACGCAAGTGGTGGACTCGCGCGTGTCCGAGGACGGCGCCGCGATCCGGCGCCGCCGTCGCTGCCCGGCCTGCGACAAGCGTTTCACGACGTACGAGCGGGTCGAGCTGGCGATGCCGGCCATCGTCAAGAAGGATGGCAGCCGCACGGAATTCGACCGCCGCAAGATCATGGCGAGCATGCAACTGGCGCTGCGCAAGCGGCCCGTTGCTGCCGACGCGATCGACGCGGCGGTTGCCCGCATCGAGTATCAATTGCTCGGTAGCGGCGAGCGCGAAGTGCGCAGCGAGCGTCTTGGCGAGCTTGTGATGGGCGAGCTGCGCGAGCTCGATAAAGTGGCCTTCGTGCGTTTTGCGTCCGTGTACCGGCGCTTCGAGGACGTCTCCGAATTCGAGGACGTGATCGAGGAATTCCGCCGTGCGAGCGGCGCGGCCACGCCGCCCAAGAAGCGCTGAACGACGGCGCCGCGCTTGCACGCGTGTTTGCAGGCGCATTTCTTCCTTCCGCATTTCCCTTCTCCTTGCCGTTGCTCGTGACCCTCGCATTCTCGCGAGCGGATCGCGTGCGCGATAGCTAGCCGTTCGGCTAATTGTTCCGTTTCGCGTTGATCGATAAATTGATCGCAATCCCTCAACGATAAGGATTGCAGATGAAACAGCGCGGCTTCACCCTGCTGGAGACGATGGCCGTGATTGTCCTGATCGCGATCTGCGCGAGTGCGAGTGCGCCCGCGTTTGTCGCGTGGCGCGTGCGCGATCAGGTCGATGCGCGCGCGAATGCGCTGCTGGGCACGCTGTCTTACGCGCGCAGCGAAGCGATCCGGCGCAAGGCGCGCGTGTCCGTGTGCCGGATCGACACGACGCGCCAGTGCCTCCCGGCGGGCAAGCGTTGTCCGTCAGGTTTGGCCGACTGGTCGTGCGGCTGGGCGGTGATGGCCGAGCGTGCGGGCGCGTCGGTGCTGTTGCGCATGCAACCGTCGCTCGACGAGATCGGCGTGGCGTCCACGCTCACGACGCTGACTTTCACGCCGCCCGCGGGACAGACGATCGGCAGTCTGCGCAATTTCGAGATCGCGCCGCGTGTTTCGTCGACCTCCACGCGCGGTGCTGCCTGGCGGCGTTGCATACGTGTCGCGGCGGGTGGCCGCGCGCGCATCAGCGACGGAGCGTGTGGAGCTGCGTCATGAGCCGGCGTGCGCAGGATGGTTCGGCGCTGCTTGAAGTCTCGCTGGCGATGGCGTTGATGGCGGCGTGCGGTTTGGGCCTGCTGAGCGCGCAGCTTGGTCTCGCGCGACATGCTTCGGCCAGCGCGATGCTTGCGCGTGCTGCGTTTGCCGTCGATGCGGTGGGCGAAGCGGCGCTTGCAAGCGGCGCGGCTGCGCGCGATCAATGGCGTGCGCGCGCTGCCACGCTTGTGCCGAACGGGCAGGTGAGTGTCTCAGGCTCGCAGATTGCACTTTCATGGGCCGCGCCGCGCGATGAAGCTGCGCCGGAGGCCGGCTGCACTGACGCAATAGCAACAGAAGAAGGCCGGGTATGCGTTGCGCTCGCGTTTGCGCCATGAGGCGCCTCTTGCCGCGTGGGCATGGGCGCGGGGGAGCGGGGCACACGCTGCTGGAATTCACGATCGCGCTCGCGCTTGGGCTGATTGTGATCGTCGGCGCTGTCGCAGCTTATCGTTCGCAGCGCCAGGCATTTGCGTATGCGACCGACGCCGCGCGAATCCACGAGGCGGGCGTGAACGCCCTGACGCTCATCGGCGAACAGATCCAGATGGCCGGCTTCGTATCCGCCGACGATACCGCCGCGCTTTCAGGGCCGCCGATTTTCGGCTGTACGGCGGGGCGTCCCACGGGCGCCATCGCGAACCTGAGCTGCGAGACCTTGTCGGGCCGCTCGGACGGCATCGCGGTGCGCTATCGCGGCGACGCCGAATCGACATGGCTCGCGGCCAATGGGGAGGTCACCGATTGCCTTGGGCAAGCGGTCGGTGCGTCGCCGGGCGAGGTGCTCAACCGCTTTCACGCCAAAACCAGTACGTCGACCGGCGAGCCCGAGCTTTATTGCGAGGGCACCGGCAAGATCGGCACGGCGCAGCCGCTCGTGGAAGGCGTCGAGCGCTTGCGGTTGCGCTACTGGATCACCGGCGCGGCGCAGGCCGTGGACGCCGCCACGATGTCGCGTGAGAGCTGGGACGGGGTTGTCGCCGTCGATCTCTGCGTGCTCGTGCGTGGCGCGGCCCTCGGGCGTCGCGTGCGCTACGTCGATTGCGACGGCGCATCGCTTGCGGCCAGCGACGGACGCGCTCGCCAGGCGTTCTGGCGGCATGTGGTGCTGCGCAACGTGCTGTGGGCGCAATCATGAGACTCGCGAGAAAGCCCGAGCGCGGCGTCGCGTTGCCGGTCGTGTTGCTGATCGCCTCGATGATGCTGGTGACGTCGGCGGCATGGTTTGAAGCGGCACTTTTCGAAGGGCGCAATGCTGCCGCCGTCCTCGATCAACTGCAGTCCTTTCACGCCGCCGATGGGGCTTTGATGCTTTGCTCGCGTGCGTTGATCGACGGCGCGGCCTCGGTGTCGCCGGCACAGGCCGGCGAGCCGCAGCAATGGCGGCGTCAGGACAGCTTCGAGGCATTCGCGACAACGCCAGCGTCCGCGTGGCCCGGTTCGGTACGCGCACCGCAATGTCTCGTGGAAGCCTGGCGTATCGAAACGCGGCCCGCCGCGCGCGCCTGGCTCATCACGGCGCGAGGCTTCGGCGCGACGCAAGACGCGCAAAGCTGGCTGCAAATGCAGATCGTGCTCGACGGCGCGCATGTCGAGCGTCATTGGCGGCGCGTCGTCGCGCGGCCCTTTTGAGGAGCGGGAGAGAGCAAGCGATGCGACGCGTTGCCCATGGCTTTACGTTACTGGAGATGATGATCGCGCTGGCCGTCGCCGCTATTGTCGCGGCATTCGCGCTGCCGGGTTGGCATAGCCAGATTGCCCGCGGCCATCGCATCGATGCCGTCGCGGCGCTCTATCGCGCGGCGCAGTATGTCGATGCGCAAGGGGCTGCGGCTGCGTCGCTGCCGGCGGGCATCGACCAGGCGCCGCCGTCCGGCAACGCGGTTTATCGGTTGAAGCTGAGGGCAGCGGATGAAGCGAATGGCGGCTATGCGATCGTGGCGTCGCCCACGCAGTCAGGGCCGATGCGCGACGACCCGTGCGGCGCATTCGTGCTCGATGCGAATGGCGTGCGCAGCAACGAAGAAGCATCGGGCATGAGCCCCGCCACGCGCGACTGCTGGAAAGACCATGGATGAGCACGCGCTCGGGCCGGCAGCCCAGGCATCGGCTCAACCCGTGAGATCGTCCTCTTCGGACGCGGCGCGGCGGGCGGTGCCAGCATCGCGCTGACGGCGCATCTGCTGCCACACGCGCCAGGCTTCATACGCGGTAAAGGCGAGGCCGCCCCACTTGACGACGGGCTTCGCTGCCGAGGCGATGCCGTCGCGCAGCGGCTTTGCCACCACGAGCGAGATGAGCGAGCTCAAGAGCGGGTATTGCTTGAGCAGATTGCCGAAGCCGCCGCCCAGCGCACCCATGGCGCCCGTCGAACCCGACGCGCTCGCGGCTGCGCGGCCAAAGCCCGGCACGAGAAAGCGCAGCCAGCTGAAGTGCGTGACGGACTCGCGCAATTCGATGATCGAGACGGCCATTTCGGCGCGTTCGACGCTCGCGCGCACGAGCAGCAGTTCCTTGCGCAGTGCGCGCATCTGCGGCGTCGAGAGATCGCGGCTGTGCGGGCGCGTGGGGCGGAAAGCTTGATCCGGTCGAAGTTGGCTCATGGGGCTCAGGGCGTCGATGCTAGGGTTTGCGAAGGATTTCGCGGTCTTTCTCGAATTCTTCGAGCGTCGCCTGGAAGACCAGCGGCGCATTGCGCAGTCCCTGGCGCGCCTTGAGTGCGCAGACGAGGGCGGCGAGCGCGTAGACGAGCGTGATCCCGGCAAGCGCCTGCCAGCGCCAGGTGTCCCAGAACGCGATCGCGATGAGCGCGGTCAGCGCGATCAACGCCATGGTCGCCAGCATCATCGCCGCGAGTCCGAGAAAGAGCACGCCCAGCAGGCGTTCCTTTTCTTCGGCCAGTTCGATGCCGATCAGTTCGAGCCGCGTCTGGATGATCGAGAACGCGGAGCCGAGGAGACGGCGCAACGGCCCATGTTCGTGCTGCGAGCGGGTGTCTGTCGTCATGGCGAGTGAAAGTTGCGCCAACGCATGCGTGTTGGCGGGCGCGCCCAAGCTGCGCGAAAAAGCGCCCAGAAAAGACAGGCCGGTGTGGCGCACCGGCCTGCTGGTTGAGCGCCGGGCCGAAGCGGTTCGCGCCGATGCTCGTCGGCTTGCCATGGCACAGGCGCGAACGGCCCGCCAGGCGGCGCGGCGGCCGTCTGACGGAAGGCTTCGGCGCTTACTTGCGGTTGATCAGCAAGCCCACGAGCACGCCGACGCCGGCAGCGATGCCGATCGATGTCCACGGATGTTCGTGTACGTAGTCATCGGTCGCACGCGCAGCCTTCTTGCCCTTCTCGACGACGACGACCTGAACGTCCGCCGCCTTTTCCTTCGCCTGCTTCAGGCGCGAGAGGGCCGTTTCGCGTAGCTCCGAAGCCCGTTCGCCCGTGGCGCTCGCCGCTTGCTTGAGCAGGTCCTCTGCATCCGCGAGGACGGTTTTGATATCCGACATCAGCCTCTCCTTATTGACTTCTGACATTGACTGGCTCCCATCGTGTCACATTACGCGTGAATCGTAACAAAGATACGGGCGCTGGCAAGCGTGGCGCGCCGCCCACGCTGTCCGTTCGTCGATAAACCGACGCACGATTCGTTCCTGCAAGTGCGATTTTCGCTGTTGAATCAAGGATGGCGCGTAGGCACTGCGCTTGCGGTACCGCTTCCAGTCTGCGCGACGAAAAGCGCCAGGCAAAGACAGGGAGATGATCTGGCACGTAAAGTTTTCGCGCCGGATTTCAAAATTACAAAAACTCATACCAGTGTGAACCGATGTTCGTTCGCGGGGCATGAGCCTGCCCTGTATGCTTCATTGTCGTGAATGTCCACCGGCGCATCGCTCGCTTCGCGCCAGCATGGCAACGCATCGCGTCACATTGGATCAACGGGCGGGCCGACCCAGGTGCCGCCCACTTCGTTCAAAGGAACCCGCACCATGAGTCTTCGTCTTGGCGATATCGCACCCGACTTCGAGCAGGATTCGAGCATTGGCCGCATCAAGTTTCATGAGTGGCTCGGCAATAGCTGGGGCGTGCTGTTCTCGCATCCGGCCGACTTCACGCCGGTCTGCACGACCGAACTTGGCCTGACCGCCAGGCTCAAGGACGAGTTCGAGAAGCGCAATGTGAAGACCATCGCGCTGTCGGTGGATAACGCCGAGTCGCACAACGAATGGATCAAGGACATCAACGAAACCCAGGCCGCGAGCGTGGGCTTCCCGATCCTCGCGGACGGCGATCGCAAGGTGTCGACGCTGTACGACATGATCCATCCGAATGCGAACGAGACGCTGACGGTGCGCTCGCTGTTCGTGATCGATCCGAACCGGAAGGTACGCCTCATCATCACATACCCGGCAAGCACGGGCCGCAATTTCGACGAGATCCTGCGCGTGATCGATTCGCTGCAATTGACCGACCATTACCAGGTCGCGACGCCGGGCAACTGGAAGCAGGGTGACGACGTGGTGATCGTGCCGTCGCTCAAGGACGAAGAAGTCATCAAGCAGAAGTTCCCGAAGGGCTACAAGGCGCTGCGTCCGTATCTGCGTCTCACGCCGCAGCCGAACAAGTAAGCACCCACCGCGTTCGCCAAAAGCAAAAGCGCCGCACGTGAGATCGTGCGGCGCTTTTTTTAAACTGAAGCGAAGAGAGCGCTTAGAAGAACGCCTGGATGCCCGTCTGCGCGCGGCCGAGGATCAGCGCGTGGATGTCGTGCGTGCCCTCGTAGGTGTTCACCACTTCGAGGTTCACGAGGTGGCGCGCCACGCCGAATTCGTCCGAGATGCCGTTGCCGCCCAGCATGTCGCGCGCGAGGCGCGCAATGTCCAGCGACTTGCCGCACGAGTTGCGCTTCATGATCGACGTGATCTCGACGGCGGCCGTGCCTTCATCCTTCATGCGGCCCAGACGCAGGCAGCCTTGCAGGCCGAGCGTGATTTCCGTCTGCATGTCGGCGAGCTTCTTCTGGATCAACTGGTTGGCGGCGAGCGGGCGGCCAAACTGCTTGCGGTCGAGCACGTACTGACGCGCCGTGTGCCAGCACGATTCCGCCGCGCCCAGCGCCCCCCAGGCGATGCCGTAGCGCGCCGAATTCAGACACGTAAACGGTCCGCGCAAACCCTTCACGCCCGGCATGAGGTTTTCTTCGGGCACGAACACTTCGTCTAGCACGATCTCGCCCGTGATCGAGGCGCGCAGCCCGACCTTGCCGTGGATCGCCGGCGCCGACAGACCCTTCCAGCCTTTCTCCAGAATGAAGCCGCGGATGTCGTCCTTGCCGTCTTCTTCGAGCTTGGCCCAGACGACGAACACGTCGGCGATCGGCGAGTTGGTGATCCACATCTTCGCGCCCGAGAGCGAATAGCCGCCGTTCACTTTTTTCGCGCGCGTGACCATGCTGCCCGGATCGGAGCCGTGGTTCGGCTCGGTCAGGCCGAAGCAGCCGATCCACTCGCCGCTCGCGAGCTTCGGCAGATACTTCTCCTTCTGCGCGTCCGAGCCGAATTCGAAGATCGGCACCATGACGAGCGACGACTGCACCGACATCATCGAGCGATAGCCCGAATCCACGCGTTCGACTTCGCGCGCGATCAGGCCGTAGGCGACGTAGTTGAGACCCGGGCCGCCGTACTGCTCGGGAATCGTCGGGCCGAGCAGGCCGAGTTCGCCCATCTCGCGGAAGATCGAGGCGTCGGTTTTCTCGTGGCGGAACGCTTCGACCACGCGCGGCAACAGCTTGTCCTGCGCATAGGCGGCGGCGGCGTCGCGCACCATGCGCTCGTCTTCGGTGAGCTGCTGGTCGAGCAGCAGCGGGTCTTCCCAATGGAACTGGGCGTGTGCGGCCATGGTGTCTCTCCTGAGTCTCGTAACCGGATTAGGGCGATTTGCGCTTGACTTTGGTTCCGCTAGGCGGAACAATGTTTTGCAAATTGACCTTAGTGTATCACCAGCCCGCTCATGTCTGCATCCGAAATGAATTCGTCCCCCGCCTCTTCTTCGTTCGCGTCGGCGCTGGCCTCCGGGCCGATCGACGAGCGCAAATTCGTCGTGGCGCTTGCGCGCGGGCTGGAATTGCTGCGCGCCTTCCGCCCCGGCGAGACGCTGCTCGGCAACCGCGATTTCGTCGAGCGCACCGGCCTGCCGAAGGCGACCGTGAACCGGCTGGCGTACACGCTTACCGTGCTCGGCTACCTGCGCTTCGACGAATCGCTCGGCAAATACGCGCTCGACGCCGGCGTGCTGTCGCTGGGTTTCGCGCTGCTCTCGGGCACCGACACGCTTGAGCTTGCGCGTCCGCACCTGCGCGCCTTTGCGCGCGAGGTGGGCGCGGCCGTGTCGCTGGGCTGCCGCGACGGTCTGGACGTGACCTATCTGGAGACGATCCGCAGCGAAACGGCGCTCACGCTGGGCCTCGCATCGGGTTCGCGGCTGTCGATGCTGACGAGTTCGATGGGGCGCGCGTATCTGGCGGTGCAGCCGCTCGACGTGCGCGCGGCGCTGTTTGCGGAGCTGGAAAAGGCGGCGGGCGAGGACGGCCCGGCCCAGGTCGCGGCGGCAAAGCGCGAGATCGAGAACTTTGCGCGGGAGGGCGCGTGTTTTTCGTTTCGCGACTGGCACGAGGACGTCAACGCCGTGGCCGTGCCGTTTCGCGAGCCGCGCGAGCGGCGCTGGCTGGTGCTCAGTTGCAGCGGGCCGGCGTCGTCGATGGGGCCGGATGTGTTCCGTGAGCGGGTCGCGCCGCTCTTGAAGTCGTTGGCGCGGCGGCTGGGCGAGACGGTTTGAAGCCCCGCTGGATCAGCTGCCGATAAAGAAAAAGCCGGGAGACGTTCCCGGCTTTCTCTTTTCGCGAAGCGATGCGGCTGGCTCAGTGATTGAGCTTGCCCAGCAGCAGGAATTCCATCAGCGCCTTCTGGACGTGCAGACGGTTTTCCGCCTCGTCCCAGACCACGCTCTGCGGGCCGTCGATCACCTCGGCGCTTACTTCCTCGCCGCGGTGCGCGGGCAGGCAGTGCATGAAGAGGGCGTCGGCGTTGGCGCGCGCCATCATCTCGGCGTCCACGCACCAGTCGGCGAAGGCCTGCTTGCGCGCTTCGTTTTCGGCTTCGAAGCCCATGCTGGTCCACACATCGGTGGTCACGAGATCGGCGCCCGCGCAGGCTTCGTTCGGATCGTCGAACACGGCGATGAACGGTTCGCTTCCCTTGGCGACCAGCGCCGGGTCGAGCTGATAGCCCGGCGGCGTGGAGATGCGCAGCTTGAAGTCGAGGATCTGCGCCGCTTCGATCCACGTGTAGAGCATGTTGTTGGCGTCGCCGACCCACGCCACGGTCTTGCCGCGGATCGGGCCGCGATGCTCGTAGAACGTGAAGATGTCAGCCAGCACCTGGCAGGGGTGGTACTCGTTGGTGAGGCCATTGATGACCGGCACGCGCGAGCTTTCCGCAAAGCGCTTGATGATATCCTGGCCGAACGTGCGGATCATGATGATGTCGACCATGCGCGAGATGACCTGCGCGGAGTCCTCGATCGGCTCGCCGCGGCCAAGCTGCGTGTCGCGCGTGTTCATGAACACTGCATGGCCGCCGAGCTGGAAGATGCCCGCTTCGAAAGAAAGGCGCGTGCGCGTCGAATTCTTCTCGAAGATCATCGCGAGCGTGCGGTCGTGCAGCGGATGGTAGGTCTCGTAGTTCTTGAATTTGCGCTTCAGGATGCGCGCGCGCTCCAGCACATAATCATATTCTTCAAGAGAGAAATCCGAGAACTGCAGGTAATGGCGTATGGTGCGGGAGGTCATGAAGCGAAAATGGCGCCCGATCCGGCCTTCGAACTGCAGGAGAGGGCCGGCGGCGCCGCTGCGGTTGGTGGTAAGTCAAAGCAGCATAAAGGATTTTGCGGAATTTGACGAGTTGGCCGAAAGATCGCGCGGACAGGATCGCGGGATCGCGCGTCGATGTCGTCAACGTTGTGCGAGGGGCTAAAACTGGCTCCGGCCCGGCCGTCAAGTGTCTTGTGTGCGGTGCGTCAAAAGGTGCGCTGCGCTATAATCCGCTAGATTTCTCAGGCACGACTGCAGGCTCGCAGAGCCAGACGCCGCGCAAGACGCGAGGCCCGCGGGAGCGGCCTGTGCGCTGGCCGGCAGGGTGCCGCGACCGCAATGCCGGGCGTCCTGAACGCGGTGCATTCGCCGTTGCGCCAAGGCGATCCGATGCCGGTTGGAGTGCGCGGACGACGTGATCCTGCCCTTGTTCGTTGCGCCGAGAATCGAGCCCAAAGCTGAGCCAAAAGCGCAGCCGCGCCAAAAGCCGAGCCGCGCGCCGCGACGTCACACAGGTACTCCTACATGGCCGAAGAAGCCCCAACCGAATACTTCATTCAAGGCATCACCAGCAAAGGGAAGAAGTTTCGTCCGAGCGACTGGTCGGAGCGTCTGGCGGGTGTGATGTCGAGCTTCGGGCCGATGGGGTCGGCGAACGCACGCGGGCCGAACGCCCATCTGCGCTATTCCCTCTATGTGCGCCCGACGATGATCGGCGACCTCAAGGTGGTGGTGCTCGATTCGCGCCTGAAGGACATCGAGCCGATGGCGTTCAATTTCGTGCTGAACTTCGCGAAGGACAACGATCTCGTCGTGACCGAGGCCTGCGAACTGCCGCACGATCACGCGACCCAGCAGGGCGGGGCGCGATAACCCAGGGTGCTTTCGCCGCCCGCGTAAGGGAAAGAGAACAACCCGCTCAAGCGGGTTTTTTTTACGTCTGCACTCGCGCCGGAGCACAACGCTCGCGGGCACAAAAAAACCCGCCGAAGCGGGTTTTTCGTACAGCGTCAGGTCGAACCTGAATCGCTTAGGCCATTGCCTTGACAGCAGCAGCCAGGCGGCTCTTATGACGAGCGGCCTTGTTCTTGTGGACGATCTTCTTGTCCGAGATGATGTCCAGCGTCTTTGCCGAAGCCTTCAGGATTTCAGCAGCAGCGGCCTTGTCGCCAGCGTCGATAGCCTTGCGCACAGCCTTGATAGCCGTACGGAACTTCGAGCGCAGTGCCGAGTTGTGCGAGTTTGCCTTGGTGGCTTGACGTGCACGCTTGCGTGCTTGTGCGGAATTTGCCATTACATGTCCTTGAGTTTTCAGGGCGCGTACTTGCCGACACCCCTTGCCTGGATTCGCGCTTCGGGCCATACCCCAAAGCACAAAACGGTATTTGCCGGGTTTGCGACGTTTTTGCCTGACATCGCTTGCCGGCCACGTCCCTTGTGCCAAAGCGCCAGCGAGCCGTTGACGGACCGCCGCACACTTCCTTTCCGGAACGCGTACTTGCCTTTTTCTTGCTTTTCCAGATCCGAATCAGACCGGGAATCGACGATTATAGCAACGAAATCATGGACGTGGCAATCGCGCCCGTCCAGGCGACGGCAAAGGGTGAGGGGCAGAACGTCTTTTGCGCGATGCGGTCACAATGCTCGCGCACCGCAACGGCAAGCATTGCAAACCGTGCGTTGTTTCGAATCGTTACGCTTGCTGCCACGCCGCACATCGGCGATCGGCCAGATGGCACCCGTATAATAAGCGCCCCATGAATCTATTCCGAGCCCTGCTGACGGTCAGCGGCTTCACGCTGCTGTCGCGCGTGACCGGACTGGCCCGCGAGACGCTGATTGCCCGAGCATTCGGCGCGAGTCAGTACACCGACGCCTTTTATGTCGCGTTCCGCATTCCCAACCTGCTGCGCCGCATTTCGGCCGAAGGCGCGTTTTCGCAGGCCTTCGTGCCGATCCTCGCGGAGTTCAAGAACCAGCAGGGCCATGACCCCACGCGCGCGCTCGTCGATGCCACCTCGACCGTGCTCGCCTGGGTGCTCGCCTTTCTGTCGGTGCTGGGCATCGTCGGCGCATCGTTTGTGGTGACTGTGGTCGCGTCGGGCCTCAAGAGCGACGGGCAGGCTTATCAGCTTGCCGTCACGATGACGCGCATCATGTTCCCGTACATCGTGTTCATTTCGCTGACGTCGCTCGCGTCCGGCGTGCTCAACACGTACAAGCAGTTCTCGCTGCCCGCGTTCGCGCCGGTGCTGCTCAACGTCTCGTTCATCGTGGCGGCGGTGGCCTTCGCACCGCGCATGCATCAGCCCGTCTACGCGCTCGCGTGGGCCGTGATCGTCGGCGGCGTGCTGCAGTTCCTCGTGCAGTTGCCGGGGCTCAAGCGCATCGACATGATGCCGCGCATCCACCTGAATCCGCTCAAGGCGCTCGCGCATCGCGGCGTCAAGCGCGTGCTCGCGAAAATGGTGCCCGCGATGTTCGCGGTGTCGGTCGCGCAGATCAGCCTGATCATCAATACGAACATTGCCTCGCGTCTCGGGCCGGGCGCCGTCTCGTGGATCAACTACGCCGACCGCCTGATGGAGTTCCCGACGGCGCTGCTGGGCGTGGCGCTCGGCACGATCCTGCTGCCGTCGCTGTCGAAAGCACACGTCGATGCCGATCCGCACGAGTATTCGGCGCTGCTCGACTGGGGCTTGCGCGTGACCTTCCTGCTGGCCGCACCGTCCGCCGTCGCGCTGTTCTTTTTCGCCGAGCCGCTGACGGCGACGCTGTTCCACTACGGCAAATTCGACGCGAATTCGGTCATCATGACGGGCCGCGCACTCGCGGCGTACGGCGTGGGCCTGGTCGGCCTCATCCTCATCAAGATCCTCGCGCCCGGTTTCTACGCGCGCCAGGACATCAAGACGCCCGTGAAGATCGGCGTGGGCGTGCTGGTCGCCACGCAGATCAGCAATTACATTTTCGTGCCGATCTTTTCGCACGCGGGCCTCACGCTTTCCGTGGGTCTTGGCGCCTGCATGAACGCGCTGCTGCTTTTCATCGGGCTGCGGCGGCGCGGCATCTATATGCCGTCTGCGGGCTGGTCAACGTTCTTCGTGCAACTGATCGGGGCATGCCTCGTGCTGGCCGGAGCCATGCACTGGTGCTCGATCAGCTATGACTGGATTGGCCTGCGCCACGAGCCGCTCGCGCGCATCCTGCTGCTCGGCTCCTGTCTCGTGCTGTTCGCGACGCTATATTTCGGTATGCTTTGGCTGATGGGCTTCAAATACGGCTACTTCAAGAGGCGCACGAAGTGACGACGATGAACTCGCGGGTGCTCGACTATTTCAGCGCGCTCGTCGCGGAAGACGAAAGCCTGCCGCTCACCGAAGCGGCGCTGTCGATCGCGCAGGATGCCTATCCCGACCTCGATCTGCAAGGCACGCTCGCCGAAATCGACGAGCTTGCGCTGCGTGTGAGCCGGCGTCTGCCCGAAGGCGCCGACGTGCGCCAGCAGATCGCATTTCTGAACCGTGTGTTCTTTCGCGAGATGGGCTTCGCGGCCAATCTCAACGACTACTTCGATCCCGACAACAGCCATCTGCATGTCGTGCTGCGCCGCCGGCGCGGCATTCATGTGTCGCTTGCCGTGCTGTATCTGGAGATCGCGAGCCAGTTGGGCCTGCCGGTGCAGGGCGTGGCGTTTCCCGGGCACTTCCTGCTGCGCGTTTCGTTGCCCGACGGCGACGCGATGCTCGACCCGACCACGGGCCGCGCGCTCACCGAATCCGACATGGTCGAAATGCTCGAACCGTACGTGGCGAATGCAGGCGATTCCGTCGCCCGCGCGCTGCGCATGCTGCTCGAACCGGCCACGCGGCGCGAAATCGTCGCGCGGATGCTGCGCAATCTGAAATCGGTGTATCTGCAGACGGAACGCTGGGAACGCCTGCTGGGCATTCAGCGGCGCCTCGTGATCCTGCTGCCGGACAACGTCGAGGAAGTGCGCGACCGCGGCTTCGCCTACGCGCGGCTCGATTACGTGCGGCCCGCGCTGGAGGATCTGGAGGCCTATCTCGACGAGCGCCCGGATGCCGACGACGCCACCGTCGTCGAAACGCAGTTGCAGGAGCTGCGCCAGCGTATGCTCGACAACGACTGAAGCACCACGTTCAAACGCTCCAGCAAAAAAGAAAGCCCGCATCGCTGCGGGCTTTTTGCATCGTGGAGCGCGCCTTACTTCGGCTGCATGCGGATCGCGCCGTCGAGGCGGATCACCTCGCCGTTGAGCATCGGGTTCTCGAAGATCTGCTTGACGAGCATCGCGTATTCGTCGGGCTTGCCCAGCCGCGAGGGGAACGGCACCATCGCGCCGAGCGCGTCCTGCACTTCCTGGGGCATGCCCAGCAGCATCGGTGTTTCGAAGATGCCGGGGGCGATCGTCATCACGCGGATGCCGCTGCGCGACAGATCGCGCGCGATCGGCAGCGTCATGGCGACAACGCCGCCCTTGGACGCCGCGTAGGCCGCCTGACCGATCTGGCCGTCATAAGCCGCCACCGACGCCGTATTGACGATCACGCCGCGCTCGCCGCCTTCGACGGGCGCGGTCTGCGCGATCGCGGCGGCCGCGAGGCGAATCATGTTGAAGGTGCCGATCAGATTGACCGAGATGGTCTTGCTGAACGTGTCGAGCGGATGCGGGCCGTCCTTTCCGACGGTCTTCACGGCGGGCGCGATGCCCGCGCAGTTCACGAGGCCGCGCAGCGTGCCCAGCGCCGTGGCGGCGGCCACGGCTTGCGCGCCGTCTTCCTCGCTGGCGACGTTGCATTTCACGAACACGCCGCCCAGTTCCTGGGCGAGCGCGTGGCCGGCTTGCTCGTTGAGGTCGGCGAGTACGACCTTGCCGCCTTCGGCTGCGATCAGGCGTGCCGAAGCGGCACCGAGGCCCGAAGCGCCGCCGGTGATCAGGAATACGTTGTCGCGGATTTGCATCTGTCTTCCTCCTTGCTGCTCGATGGGATTGTCGATGTGATTGTTATGCGCAGGCGAATCGCGGCCAGCCCCGACTCAAGGCGACCCAATCATCGGCGAAACAAAGCAGAGGAGTGGACGTGCAGAGGCCGGCCAAAAAGATGAAGCGGGGAGGCCGGCGGTGTCGCCGGGCCTCGCCCGGCTTGGCCGGCTGGAGACGTCTTGCAGTCTTACTTGAGGGCGTCGAACGCGCGGTTGCGGATTTCGTCCACGCTGCCCAGACCCGAGATCGCGCGATACTGCGGCGCCTGCAGGCCGTTTTCTTCGCCACGCTTCGCCCACTCGCTGTAGTAGCTGATGAGCGGCTTGGTTTGCGCGACGTACACGTCCAGACGCTTGCGCACGGTCTCTTCCTTGTCGTCGTCGCGTTGCACGAGCGGCTCGCCCGTCACGTCGTCCTTCATGTCCTCTTTAGGAGGATTGAACTTGACGTGGTAGGTGCGGCCCGATGCCGGGTGCATGCGGCGGCCGCTCATACGCGTGATGATCTCGTCGAACGGCACGTCGATCTCCAGCACGTAGTCGATGGCCACGCCTGCCTGCTTCATCGCTTCTGCCTGCGGCAGCGTGCGCGGAAAGCCGTCGAACAGATAACCGTTCTTGCAGTCGTCTTCCTTCAGACGTTCCTTCACCAGGTTGATGATGAGTTCGTCGGTCACGAGCTCGCCCGCGTCCATGAAGCGCTTCGCCTCGAGACCGAGCGGCGTGCCCGCCTTGACCGCCGCGCGCAGCATGTCGCCGGTCGAGATTTGCGGAATGCCGAACTTCTCCTTGATGAAGTTTGCCTGGGTTCCCTTGCCCGCGCCGGGCGCGCCCAACAGGATCAAACGCATTTCAACTTTCTCCGATCTGTGTGAATTCTTGCGGCGCGGCGGCTGCCCTCAATCAGGTTCAGGGCGGCATCTACGGCGTCGTGCGTCTCCTACCCGTTTGCTCGCGCCCGTCACGCCTCGCGGATCATCGTCCCGGAGGCCGGCAGCGCTACACCAGAGCCGTACATGCAAAGCGCCGGAGTGAAATCCGGCGCGGCGCGGGTAGCAGATAGCCATGGAAGGCTGCGAGCGAAACCGGGCCACGGTGGGCGAACCTCAAGGGGAAACCTCGGGGCAAACCCGCACGCACAAAGGCTTGGACGGCTCGCGCAAACAATTGATTATGCCATGGGTTTTTCGGCCCACCAGCGCTATTAAGGTCGGAATAACGCCTGTACACGGGCGAGGTCGGCGGGCGTGTCCACGCCGGGCGCCGGCGCCTCGTCGGTCACAAGGACCGCGATGCGCTCGCCATGCCACATCGCGCGCAGTTGCTCCAGCGCTTCGACCTGCTCGATTGGCGACTGCGCGAGGGTGGGATAGGCGCGCAGGAATTTGGCCCGGTAGGCATACAGGCCGATATGCCGATAAACCGTCGCGGGGGCAGGCGGGGCGGGCATCGCGGCCAGATCGAGGCGCCCCGGCGACCAGTGCGGCTGCCACGCGTCGCGCGCCCAGGGAATGGGCGCGCGCGAGAAGTACAGCGCCACGCCGCGCGCATCGAGCACGACCTTCACGACGTTCGGGCTGAAGATTTCGTCCGGGGCCGTGATGGGGTGGGCGGCGGTGGCGATCGCGCACTCGGGATGGGCGGCCAGGTGCGACGCCACGTCGCAGATCAAAGCCGGGTCGATCAGCGGTTCATCGCCCTGAACATTGACCACGATCAAATCATCGTGCCAGCCGAAATGCTCGGCGACTTCCGCGAGACGATCCGTGCCCGAGGGATGATCGGCGCGCGTCAGGACGGCTTCGAAGCCATGCTCGCGCGCGGCGTCGAGCACGCTCTGGGCGTCGGAGGCCACCAGCACCTGCTGGGCGCCCGAGTCGCGGGCGCGCTCGGCCACACGCACGACCATCGGCTTGCCGCCGATATCGGCGAGCGGCTTGTTCGGCAGCCGGGTGGACGCAAGACGCGCCGGCACGATGGCGATAAAGGGTTGCACGGGAGCGGTCATGGCCAGGGTTCGGGCGAGGTGGGACGGATCAGCGGATCGGCGGATCAGGTCTATCAGGCCGCGCCGGGGCCGTTCGGGTCGACAGGCGTGCCTTCGACGGTCTGACGGGCTTCGTCGACGAGCATGACGGGGATGCCGTCGCGGATCGGATAGGCGAGCTTGTCGGCGCTGCAGATCAGTTCCTGCGCGGCGCGATCGTAGCTGAGCGGACCCTTGCAGATCGGGCAGACCAAAATTTCAAGCAGACGGGCGTCCACGGAGTTTCTCCACAACCAGGGTGATAAGGCGATGATCGAGCGCGGCTTCCACAGGGACAACCCAGATGCGCGCGTCGTTCCAGGCCCCCAATTTTACTGCATCCTTTTCGGTGACCAGGATGGCGTCGGCAGCGATCTCGCTGAACGGGTTCGACGTGTAGTCGTAGTGATCGGGCAGCGGCAGCGTCTGCGGCGCGAGACCGGCCGCGCGCAGCGTCGCGAAAAAGCGCTCCGGCGAGCCGATGCCGGCCGCCGCGACGAGCCGCTGCGGCGCGTCGGGCGTGCCGCCAAACTGCGCGAGCGGGCGGCGCAGCGACGGATTCGCCAGATGCCAGGCATGGCCCGGCTCCAGCTTGAGCGCGAAGGTGTTGGGCCAGTCGGGCAGCGCGCGCTCGAACGGATTGTTGATGAGGGTGGCGTCGCGGCGCCGCGAGAGCGGCTCGCGCAGCGGCCCGGCGGGCAGCAGGAAACCGTTGCCGCCCAGGCGATGGTCGAACACCACCAGCTCGAAGTCGCGCTGGAGCCGATAGTGCTGCAGCCCGTCGTCGCTGACGATCACGTCCACATCGCAATGAGCCGCGCACAGCGCCTGCGCCGCCGCAACGCGGTCGGGCGAGACCCATACCGGCACGCCGGTGCGCCGCGCGATCAGCAGCGGTTCGTCGCCGCAGGCGCGCGCGGGCGTGGACGCGGTCACGGGCGTGGGGCGCTCCACTTTTGCGCCGTAACCGCGCGACACCACGCCGGGCGAGTAGCCGGCGGCGCGCAGCGCCTCGACGAGCGCGATCACCGTGGGCGTTTTGCCGGTGCCACCGACCGTCACGTTGCCGACCACCACGACCGGCACGCCCACGCGCACCGACTTGAGCCAGCCGGCGGCGAAGGCCGCGCGGCGCGCGCCGCTTACGGCGGCGAATATCGCGGCAAGCGGCGTGAGCGCCCACGCGAGCGGGCCGCGCTGCTGCCAGGCGCGCGCAAACGTGCTTTCGGCGCGCGCCTTGAAATCGGCGAGGGGGCCGCTCATCGGCATGCGCCGCGCATGAAATTCGCGCTCGGCGCGGGCATCGGGCGGTGGGACGGGATGGGCATCGGAGCGGTTCTCCAGTTCGATAGGGGCGCACGGCGCGCACCAGGGCCGTGTGCCATGCGGGCCGGCGTGAACCCGGCACTCTAGCGCGGCTGGGCGAAAGGCGGCAAGCGGCGTGGCTGGGCGCAGGCGCGGATGTCTGCCGCGATGACGCTTTCCCGCAAAAATCGACGCCTGTGGACAACTTTGTGGAGAAGTCGCTCCTGGACGGGCGCAAAGGCCCGTTCGTGCGCCATTCCATCGGTGTAAGGTACCTTCGATAGAATAAAAATTCGATTTAAATCAATGAGATAAATCGGATTTTAGCGCTTGCGCAGGATCTCCCTCAAATATGACAGTTCATGCCGCCAATGTGGAAACTTCACCGCGCCAATCCGCTGGGAGCGTTTCCTGCTGGACTCGGGCACCCTGAACGGTCTATCGTCTGGGCGGGCCGCCTCGCGCCCGCCGCTTATCCACACCCTCTGCCATGTTCTCCGATCGCCTTTCTTCCGCGCCTGGCGGCGACGTCGTCGTTCCGGTTTCCGCGCTCAACCGCGCCATCGGCGCCATGCTCGAACGCAGCTTTCCGCTCGCCTGGATTTCCGGCGAGGTGTCGAATTTCACGCGCGCCGCGAGCGGCCATTGGTACTTTTCGATCAAGGACGCGCAGGCGCAGATCCGCTGCGTGATGTTCCGCGGCCGCGCCCAGTACGCCGAATTCACGCCGCGCGAGGGCGACCGCATCGAAGTGCGCGCGCTCGTGACGATGTACGAGCCGCGCGGCGAACTGCAACTCAACGTCGAGGCGGTGCGCCGCACGGGCCAGGGGCGTCTCTACGAAGCGTTCCTGCGCCTGAAGGCCCAGCTCGAATCCGAAGGGCTGTTCGACGAGGCGCGCAAGCGCGAACTGCCCACGCATCCGCGTGCGATCGGCGTGATTACGTCGATGCAGGCCGCCGCGCTGCGCGACGTGCTCACGACGCTGTGCCGCCGCGCGCCGCACGTGCCGGTGATCGTCTATCCGGCCCCGGTGCAGGGCGCGGGCTCGGCGGAAAAACTCACGGCGATGCTCGATGCCGCCAACGCGCGCAATGAAGTCGACGTGATCGTGCTGTGCCGGGGCGGCGGCTCGATCGAGGATCTCTGGTCGTTCAACGACGAGACGCTCGCGCGAGCGATTGCGGCGAGCGCGATTCCCGTGGTCAGCGGCGTGGGCCACGAAACCGATTTCACCATCGCCGATTTTGCCGCCGATGTGCGCGCGCCCACGCCCACGGGCGCTGCCGAGCTGGTGAGCCCGCAGCGCGTGCTGTTGCTGCGCGAGCTGGATCAGCGCCACGCCGCGCTGGCACGCGGTTTCGGCCGTTTGATGGAGCGGCGCGCGCAGCAGCTGGACTGGCTTGCGCGGCGTCTGGTGTCGCCGGGCGAGCGCCTTGTGCAGCAGCGTTCGCATTTGCGTCAACTGGCGATCCGGCTGGCGTCGGCGGGTTCGCGCTCGACCGCGCAGGCGCGTGCGAGCTTCAACGTGGTGCAGATGCGCTGGCAGCGCACGCGTCCGGACGCGGCCGCGCAGCGCGTCCAGGTCGAGGCGCTGGGCCGGCGTCTCGACGCTGCTTTTTCGCGCGAACGCGAACGCGCTGGCGCTCGCGTGTCGGAACTCTCGGCGCGGCTCGAAGTGCTCAGTCCGCAGCGCACCCTGGAGCGCGGCTACGCGGCGCTGCTCGACGCGCAGAGCGGCGCGGCCGTGCGCGCGCCCGGCGCGCTCAAGCCGGGCAAGCGCCTCACCGTTCATCTCGCGCAGGGCAGCGCCGATGTCGCGCTCGCCGATGTGCAGCCGCGCCTTTCCGACGGTTTCTGACGCGGCGTCCAACGGCGATTGCAACACTTTCGTCATCCTGGCAAGCGCAGCAGGCGCGCCGCGTGCGCAGGGTGCTGATGCACAGACGGCGTTTGCGCTGTCCGGACAGCACCTTGCGCGATTCGGACAGCACGAATGCCGCCCGCGCGCCGATGGTCGCCTGAAGCCCGCGATTGACGCTGAAAACAGGCGCGAAAGCCTTGTCCAGCCGATGTTCGGCATAATGTCCGCGCGTTTGCGGGGTTATTCCAACTCGCCTACAATCGAGTGCTCCATGCCGGTCAATACGTAGAATTTCACGTAGAACTTCACGCAGAACTCCCCATAACACGACGAAGGAACCGCATCATGTCATTTACGCTCCCGCCGCTGCCGTTCGCGAAGAACGCCCTCGCTCCGAACATGTCGGAAGAGACGCTCGAGTTCCACTACGGCAAGCACCACCAGGCTTACGTCACGAACCTGAACAACCTGATCCCGGGCACCGAGTTCGAAAAGCTCTCGCTCGAAGAAATCGTCAAGAAGTCCTCGGGTGGCGTGTTCAACAACGCAGCCCAGATCTGGAATCACACGTTCTTCTGGAACAGCCTTTCCCCGCAAGGCGGCGGCGCACCGACGGGCGCGCTGGGCGACGCGATCAACGCGAAGTGGGGTTCCTACGACGCATTCAAGGAAGCCTTCACGAAGGCTGCGGTCGGCAACTTCGGTTCGGGCTGGACGTGGCTCGTGAAGAAGGCTGACGGCTCGCTCGACATCGTGTCGACCAGCAACGCCGCTACGCCGCTCACGACCGACGCAACCGCGCTGATCACGATCGACGTGTGGGAACACGCTTACTACATCGACTACCGCAACGCCCGTCCGAAGTTCGTCGAAGCGTTCTGGAACATCGTGAACTGGGACTTCGCCGCGAAGAACTTCGCTTAAGCGCAGCCGGTTCGCGCGCCGCGCGCATGACGTTGCGCGGCACCATGCAAAAAGCCCTCGATTCGCATCGAGGGCTTTTTTGTTTGCTACCGGCGTTCGAGCGTGCGCTTCGGGCGTACGACTACGCCAGCGCGGCGATCGTTTGCGCAGTCGAGCGCACGTGGCCCATGTGACGGAACAGCTTTTCGAACGTGAAGCGATGCATCTCGTCGTTGAGCGCAGAGGTGGCGTCTTCGACGAACACGAGCTTGAAGCCGAAGTCGAAGGCCGCGCGCGCGGTGGATTCGACGCCGAAGTTCGTGGCGATGCCGCCCAGCACGATCGTGTCGATGCCGCGGCGGCGCAGCTGTTGTTCGAGATTGGTGCCGTAGAACGCGCCCCATTGGCGCTTGGCCACGATCACGTCGCCGTCCTGCGCGCCGATTTCGGGCACGAGTTCGGAGGCGATGGCGGGCGCGGGCGGCGCATCGGGCGCGCGCGTCGGAGCGTCGGCTGGCAGCGCGAGGATTTCGTTGATCAGCACGTGCACCCAGACGACCGTGCCGCCTTTGGCGCGCAGCGCATCGGCCAGCGCCTTGCCGTTTTCGACCACTTGCGCGCCGCTATGAGGCGCGATGGGACGGCTCACGATACCGTGTTGCAGGTCGATCATCACGAGCGCGGTCTTGCGCGGGTCGAGCGAGAGGGAAGAGAGAGCTTGCGTCATGGTGCACCATTATGTGAGGATAGCCTCACATATAATACATGAAGATGAGGGAGGACTCAGATATGGCGGCCACACCGCTGCGGCCCGGCGCCGTACCCAGGGAGGCGGGGCGGCGCGTGCCGCGCCAGGAGCGCGCTGCGCGCACCGTCGAGGCGCTGCTGGAAGCGGCGGCGCAAGACTTCGCCGAGCGCGGGTTCGAGGGCGCGACGATGACGCAGATCGCGCAGCAGGCGGGCGTGTCGATTGGCGCGGCATACCAGTATTTCCGCAACAAGGACGAGCTTGCCCTGG
This sequence comes from Paraburkholderia eburnea, assembly GCF_002917095.1. Classification (GTDB taxonomy): domain Bacteria; phylum Pseudomonadota; class Gammaproteobacteria; order Burkholderiales; family Burkholderiaceae; genus Paraburkholderia; species Paraburkholderia eburnea. Next base: position 11,273 of record NZ_PQGA01000014.1, on the reverse strand, counting down.
CGCTGCGCCAGCAGTACGGCAACGACATGGATGCGCGCTGGAGCGCCTTCATCGAGGCTCAAGCGCACGCGCCCGCACTGCCGCCCGCCCAGCTTGCAGAGCGCCTGTTCGACATGATGGTCGATCTGATGGACTCGTACCCGGCCTATCTGCCGCTGCTGTCGGTGTCGCTCGGCTTTCGCCGCGACGACGCCGCGCGCAACAAGCTGCGCCAGCGCTTCTCGACGCTGTTCCGCCGCTATAACGAGGCGCTGTCCGCCGACGAGGCCTACCGCATCGCCGAGGTGATGCTGCAGGTCGTCAAGAGTCTCAACCCGCTTTATGCGGCCGCCAGGCCCAGGGAGCGCAAGCTGCTGGTCGCCGAATACAAGGGCGTGCTGGCGGCGTGGCTGGCGGTCCGGCTCGTCTGAAATACCTGCTTAGCGCGGCGCCTGCTCGTCGCGCGTATGCAGCACGCGGTCGATCAGGCCGTATTCCGCCGCCGCATCGGACGACATGAAGTGATCGCGATCGGTGTCGCGCACGATCTGTTCGAGGTCGCGGCCCGTGTGCGCGGCAAGCATCGCGTTCAGCCGTTCGCGCTGATACAGCACCTCGCGCGCCTGCACCTCGACATCGGACGCCGTGCCCTGGCTGCCGCCCGAAGGCTGATGGATCATGATGCGTGCGTTCGGCAGTGCGAAGCGTTTTCCGCGCGTACCGGCGGCCAGCAGAAACGAGCCCATGCTGGCCGCGAATCCCGTGCATAGCGTCGAGACATCGGGCTTCACGAACTGCATGGTGTCGTGGATCGCCATGCCGTCGTAGACCGAGCCGCCCGGCGAATTGATGTAGAGGCTGATGTCTTTTTCCGGATTCTCGGCTTCGAGAAACAGCAGTTGCGCGACCACGACGCTCGCCGTCTGCTCCGTCACCGGGCCGACCAGGAACACGATGCGCTCGCGCAGCAGGCGCGAGTAGATGTCGTAGGCGCGCTCGCCGCGCCCCGATGTCTCGATGACCGTCGGCACGAGGTTGAGCGCGCGCGGCGCGATTGCTGCATGATGCTGGACGTTGGCGTGCATTTGAGGCCTCTCGCGGCAGTGGAGTGGGAAAGTGGCGGCGCGGCATGTCTGCGTCACTGCTTTCAAGACGCCTGGCGCGTCCCGCGCGTGACGGAAATTTTTTTGCACGCGGCTGTCACATCGGCGGCGTGCCGGACGTCATGAGGGAAAGGACGGCGTGGGCCGTCCGCGAAACAGGGCGCGCCTGGGTGCGTCCGAAGAAGGAGCGACGCGAATGACGGTGATCGATCAAATCCGCGACGAAGCGAATGCGTCGCAGGCGTGCGCGTGGGACGAGCCGCGCCGCGCGGCGACCTTCGGCAAGGAGCGCGCGCGCCTGCTGGCGCTGGCCGCGCGCGTGCTAGGCAGCCGCGCCGAGGCCGAAGACGTGGTGCAGGACGCCTGGTTCCGCTGGCGCGACGCCGATGCGGCGGCGGTGCGCACGCCCCAGGCGTGGCTCGCCACGGTGACGGTGCGTCTCGCGATTGACCGGCTGCGCAAGCTGCGCCGAGACAGCGCGATGGAGGAAGGCCTGGCGGGCGATATGTCGTGGATCGACGGCGGTGCACCATCGGCCGAGGAAACGGGTTTGCGCGTCGCGCATCTTTCGGAGGCGCTGCTGATGTTGCTGGATCGGCTTGGGCCGCTGGAGCAAGCGGTGTTCGTGCTGCGCGAAGCGTTCGAGTGCGACTACGCCGAGATCGCCGCGCTCACCGGCTGCACGCTCGCGCATTGCCGCCAGATCGTGCATCGCTCGCGCCTGCGGCTGTCGCGCGAAACTTCACCTCAGGTCGCACCCGCCGATGCCGCGCAGCACGCGCGCACGGTCGAGCGCCTGCGCGAAGTGCTGCACGCGCAGGACCGGATTGGCTTGATGGATCTGCTGGGCGTGACCGCGACCGCGCTGGCGAGCGCCTCTGCGTCGAGCCTGCCGCGCGCCGCGCTGCGCGTTGAAATGCTCGCGCTCGACGGCGAGCCGGGCGTCGCGCTGGTCGGGGAGGATGGCGAGCTGGCCGCCTGGCTGCACGTGCGCCAGTCCGACGATGGACAGCGCTCGATGCCCGTGGTCCGCATGGCCGCAGCGGGCGCCGTGCAAGACGCCAATCGCGTTTTCGGCGGGGCGGCGGTGCGTGCGCTGCTCGCGCAATATTCGGCGCACGACACGACGCACGCAGGCGTGGCCGGTGTGTCGATGTCGTTCGACCCTGCGCTAGCGGTCCTCGCCTAACCGCGTTGCGCGGCTTCCCAGTTGATATCGACGCACAGCACCTGGAGGCCGTGTGCCGTCTGCGCGGCGATCGACGCCGTCACGCACAGGTGCGCCTCGTTGATCGAGAGATAAGGCGGCGTGAACTGTACGCTGCCCGGCGACTTCATCGCGCCGATGAAGTACGGGCGGCGCTCCCAGCTTGCGCCCTCGGAATGCAGCAGCGGCCTGAAGCGCTTGGCGCGCTGCGACGTGCGCCCGTCCGGCAACACGTTGTCGCCGATCTGGCGGCCCGAGGCGTCCAGCAGGAAGCTGCGCGCCGTTTCGGCCAGGCCCAGCAGCGGCAGGGTGGCGTCGCTCATGCTCGCGCCGGCGGCCAGTTGCGCCGCCGCCGCTTCGAGCGCGCTCACATACGGCGCGAGGCGCGCACGCTGGGCCCGCTCTCTCTCGCTCACGCGCTCACGCAAACGCGCCGACAGATCGTCCATCAGGCGCGCGGCAACGGCGGGCGGCACCGGCTGCACGTCGGGGCCGGCGAAGTGCGAGCCCTGCACGAAATCGGCGCCGCTTTCCAGCGCGATCAGCGCGTCGCGCTCGGTCGACAGACCGCCGACCAGCACCAGCTGGCCGGATTCGTGCAGCATCGACACCAGACCCGGCAGCACACGCTCGATATGCGCGTGGCGGCTCGCCTGCGCGAGCAGGCTGCGGTCGAGCGTGACGATGTCGGGGCGTAGCTGCCACACGCGGTCGATGTTCGAATGCTTCGCGCCGAAACCGTCCAGCGCGATCACGAACCCGGCCTTGCGCAGCAAGTCGATGATCTCGGCAAAACGGGAATTCTCGCCGCCCGCCTGCTCGGAGACTTCCAGCACGACGCGCTGCGGCGGCAGGCCGAGCGCCTTGATGCCGGCGAGCAGGGCGTCGCCGTAGCTCGTGTCCATCAACGCGGCGGGATGCAGGCTCAGGAACAGCCATTCGTCATGCGAATCGAAGGCGTTGAAATTGCCCAGATGCAGCGATTCGGCCAGACGCCCGAGTTCGAGCAGGTCGCCGCGCCGCGCCGCCTGGGTGAAGACGTCCTGCGACGGCACCTGCTGGCCCTGTTCGTCGTGCGCGCGCAGCGACGCGTGATAGCCGATCGCGCGGCGGTGGGCGACCGAAAACACCGGCTGGAACACGCTGAAAACGGTGTATCCGCCGTAGAGTACGGTGCGCCGGGCGCCTTCCTCGCCCGCGATGGGGCGCGACTGGTAGCCGGGGGGATCGAGGTCGATCATGCTGTTCATAGGCCTGAATGGCGCGCGCTGTGGGGGCGCGGGAGCGCTCCTGGACGGGCGGTCCCACGCGGTGCGCGCGTTCCTCGAGTTTACATTACTGGATAGCCGTGCAAAAAGTATGCGCGCTCAGACACAAGGCGGATCGGATGATCCGCCTTGGATAAACGGGATTGGCGGGTTTTTTGAGGGGGCGAGTCGTGCTTCGCGGCGGCTCGTCAGGCACTCGCGCGGCGCGCCGCGCGCACCGTGGCGGTGCAAAGGCTTCAGGTGCGCTCGGACGGGTCGGTTTTCTTCGCCGCACGCCGCACGTCGTCGGAGAGCTGGGCGAAGATCCACGACGAGGCCGCCGTGATGATGCCCACGCACACAAAGGTCGCGTGGAACGCCGGGATCACGTTCGAGGCCGTCATATGGCCGATCAGCCCGGTGAAGGCCGTGAGCATCGCGCCCGCCACCGTCACGCCGAGACTCATCGAGAGCATCTGCACGAGCGAGAACAGGCTGTTGCCGCTGCTCGCGCCGCCCATGCCGAGGTCCTTGAGCGTGAGCGTGTTCATCGCCGTGAACTGCATCGAGTTGACGCCGCCGAACACGGCCAGCTGGACGATGCGCAGCCACAGCGGCTCGCCCGGCGTGGACAGCGCGAAGCTCGCCATCATCAGGCCGACCAGCACGGTGTTGACGACCAGCACGCGGCGGTAGCCCACGCGCGTGATCAGATGGGTGACGAGGCGCTTGGAGCCCATGCCGGCGGCCGCCACCGGCAGCATCATGAGGCCCGCCTCGAACGGCGTGTAGCCGAGCGCCACCTGCAGCAGCAGCGGAATCAGATACGGCATCGCGCCGCTGCCGATGCGAGCGAACAGATTGCCGAGCAGCCCCACGCTGAAGGTGTGGATCTTGAAGAGTTCGAGCGAGAAGATCGGCGTCGGCGAGCGCTGCGCGTGCAGGCCGTAGGCCACGAAGGCGGCGAGCGAGACCACCAGCAGCACCAGCACGACCGCCTGCGGAATGCCCAGTTCGGAGTGGCCGTCGAGCGCGAACGAGATCGTCACCATGCCGGTCACGAGCAGCAGGTAGCCGGGCAGGTCGAATTTCGCCGTATTGGGATTGCGGCTGTCGGGCATGAAGATGAAGGTGAAGAGGCAGCCCGCCACGCCCACCGGCACGTTGATGAGAAAGATCCAGTGCCACGAGGCGATCTGCACGAGCCAGCCGCCCAGCGTCGGGCCGATGAGCGGGCCGATCAGGCCCGGGATCGCCACGAAGGAGAGCGCGGGCAGATAGCGCTCGGCCGGGAAGGTGCGCAGCACGGCGAGGCGCCCGACCGGCAGCAGCATCGCGCCGCCCACGCCCTGCGCGACGCGCGAGAGCACCAGTTGATCCAGCGTACGGGCGCTCGCGCACAGCAGCGAGCCGACCGTGAAGACGAAGATCGCGCCCATGAACACGCGGCGCGTGCCGAGCTTGTCGGCGAGCCAGCCCGACACGGGAATCATGACCGCCATCGTCAGCGAGTAGGCGATCACGACTGATTGCATGCGCAACGGCAATTCGCCGAGACTCGTCGCCATCGCGGGCAGCGCCGTGTTGACGATGGTCGAGTCGAGCGTCTGCATGAAGAAGCCCGTGGCGACGAGCCACAGCATCACCGAGAGCGATCTGGGCGAGGGCGTGGGGTTGGACGAAGCGCGGGACATGGTGCTGGGTTCGGACATGGGAGCGGGCGCGGCGAGCAGGGCGGACAGCCGCCATTGTAGGGAAGCCGGCGCGCTCGCGCGCTCAGGAGGCTGGCGCGGCATCAGCCCTGCAGGCGTGCTGCCGCCGCGAAGAACGCCTGCGCGCGCGGGTCCAGCGCGAACGCCGCGTTGATGCGCAACCACGGGCTGGGCTCGCCGTGCGGGCGGAAGTGGCTGCCCGGCGACGCGCTCACGCCCAGCGGCTCGCCGCAGGCGACGAGCCGCGTCGAATCGTCGATATGCGGCACGCGCGCCCAGACGAACTTGCCGCCCGTCTGCTGATGGGCGCGGCCGCCGCCCGCCAATCCGGAGCCGGAGACGCCGGCTGGTCCGCCAAACAGCTCCCAGCCGTGCTCCTCCAGCGTGCGCGTGGCGCTGCCTAGCGCCTCGGCGATACGCCTGCGCAGCCGTTCCAGATACTTGCGATAGGCGCCGCGTTCGAGCAGCGTCGCCGCCACGGCCTGCGTGAAGCGCGAGCCGCTGATGGTGGTCAGCGCCTTGATCGCGGCGAGGTCGCGCACGATGGCGGGACTCGCGACCACATAGCCCACGCGCAGCGACGACGACAGCGTCTTCGACAGCCCGCTCACATAAACCACATGCTCGAACTGGTCGAGCGCGGCCAGGCGGTCGGTGGGATCGGTCTGGAAATCGGCGTAGATATCGTCCTCGACGATGGTGAAACCGTGCTCGCGCGCGAGCTGCAGCAGCCGGAACGCCACGGGCGGCGAAATCGTCGTGCCGGTCGGGTTATGGAACACCGTGTTGACGAAGAACGCGCGCGGACGATGCTGCGCGAGCAGCGCGTGCAGGTGTTCGATGTCGGGGCCGCTCGCGGTGCGTCTCACGCCGACGAGGCGCAGGCCGTGCAGCTTCAGGAGTCCGTAGAGGTTGTAATAGCCCGGGTCTTCGACGAACACGGTGTCGCCCGGTTTGAGCATGTAGCGGATCAGCAGGTCGAGCCCTTCGCTCGCGCCTTCGGTCACTAGGATCTGCGACGCCTCGGCGGCGATGCCCAGCGGCGCGAGGCGATTGCGCAGATGCTCGCGCAGCAAGGGTTCGCCGAGCGGCGAGCCGTAGTCGACGAGACTCGACGGGTCGGTGCGCGAGACATGCCGGATCGCCTGGCCGATGGCGTCGACGTCGCGCCACGCCTGCGGAACCGAGCCGCTGTCCAGTTGCAGCGTTTCGCCGGGGCGGTTCAGGTGCGCGAGCAGGTGGCCCGATTCGTCGGCGGCATTCGAGACGTCGCAGGTGCCCATGCCCGCCATGCCCGCGCGCGCGTATTCGCTCACGTAGAAGCCCGAACCCTGGCGCGAGTCGAGCCAGCCGAGCGAGACCAGCCGGTCGTAGGCCTCGATCACGGGAAAGCGGCTGATGCGGTAGTCGGCGGCGAGCTGGCGGATCGACGGCAGACGCGCGCCCGGATGGGCCGAGCGCGAGCGGATCCAGGTCTGCACGCCAGCGACGATCTGTTCGGTGAGCGGGACGCTGCTGGCGCGGTCGAGGTCGAGTTTCATGCGGATCTTGCGCGATGGCGGGTGAGGGCGGGTGGGGATATCGATCGAAAGTGTCCGGTTTTTTGACTGCACAGTTCCGGGTTAACTGTTCGGAACTGTGCATGGGGCCGGCTGACACCGACGGCAATAATGCTCCCATCCGGAACACGCTTCAAGGCGCTTTTTGCGTGGCGCATGGCGCCACAAGCCGCCCGCGAAGCGACATGGCAAGGAGCCAGGCAATGCGCGAAATCCGAATTTTCGAACTGGAACACGGCGAGCCTGCCGAGACGTGGCGGCTTGCCGAGGCGCTGCAACTGCACGTGAGCGAAGGCGAACTCTGGCTCACGATCGGCGGCGACGCGGGCGACTACTGGCTGCGCGCGGGCGAGTCGATGGAACTGGCGGCGGGCGCGCGCGTTTGCCTGAGCGCGGGGCGTGAAGGCGCGCGCTTCGTGCTCGCGCTTGGTGGCGCGTCGGCGCACGCGGCAACCGGTTTGCATCGCCAGCGCGTCGGCACGGGCCTGGTGGGCTGGGTCGCGCAGGCGCTGCGCCTGGGCACGGCGCGCTCTGGGCGCACCGCATGGAACACCCGCGCGGCGGGTTGATTATCTCCATCAAGATTGATCGCGCCGGGGCGGTGCCCGTAACCTGACTGGACTACACCCAAGCCCACAGGACGCTGCCATGACGCCCCGCGACGCACTCGAACACCTCTGGATGCTGGCCCATCCGCAAGATGGCCGCAATGCCACCGACGCGCTCGATCTGATCGACGTGCCCGGCGACGATCCCGGTTTGCCTTCGGTGTTTCGCGTCGGCACGCTGGCGGCGGCATCGATCGGTGCGGCGGGGCTGGCGGCCGCGCGTCTGCATGCGCTGCGCGGCGGCCCCGATCAGCGAGTCTCGATCGATGTGCGCCGCGCGCTGGCGGCGTTTCGCAGCGAGCGCTATCTGAGCGTCGATGGCGGCGCGCCGTTCGAATTGCGCCATCCGGTGACGGGTTACTTCGAGACGCGCGATGGCCGCTGGATTCAGCTACACGCGAACTTCGCGCATCATCTGCAGGGCATCCTGCGCGTGCTCGGCTGCGGCGAAAGCCGCGACGACGTCGCGCGCGCGATCCGCTCGAACTGGGACGGCGCGGCGCTCGATGCGGCGCTGGCCGAAGCCGGCCTGTGCGCCGCGCTGGTGCGCACGCCGCGCGAATGGGCCGCGCACGAACAGGCCCGCGCGGTGGCGAGCCTGCCGCTCTTCGAAATCGAACGTATCGGCGGTATCGGCGACGCCGACGCGCCCGCGCCACGGCCAGGCGAGCGCCCGCTCGAAGGCGTGCGCGTGGTCGATCTCACGCGCATCATCGCGGGGCCGGTGGCGGGGCGCACGCTCGCGCATCACGGCGCCGACGTGCTGCTCATCAACGGTCCGCATCTGCCGAATATCGCGCCGCTCGTGATCGACAACGGGCGCGGCAAGCGCTCGGCGACGCTCGATCTGCGCGAGGCGGCGGCCCGCGAGCAACTGCACGCGCTGATCCGCCACGCCGATGTTTTCCTGCAAGGCTATCGTCCTGGCGCGCTCGCGGCGCTCGGTTTCGCGCCCGAGGCGCTGGCGCGCGAGCGGCCCGGCATCGTTTGCGTGTCGATCTGCGCGTATTCGCATCGCGGGCCGTGGCACGAGCGGCGCGGCTTCGACAGCCTCGTGCAATCGGCGAGCGGCATCGTCTGGAGCGAGAGCACGGCGGCGGGCGCGATGCCGCGTTTCGACGCGCCGCGCCCGCTGCCTTGCCAGGCGCTCGATCACGCGACGGGCTATATCGCGGCGTTCGCGACGATGGTTGCGCTCGCGCGGCGCGCGCAGGAGGGCGGTAGCTGGCATGTGCGCGTTTCGCTCGCGCAGACGGGCCGCTGGTTGCAGACGATGGGCATGATCGAAGACGGGCAGCAGGCGCGCGAGGTGAGCGCGCAGGACGTGGCCGATTGTTTCGAGGAGACGGTCACGCCGTTTGGCCGCGTGCGTGCCGTGGCGCCCGCCGAGCAGCTCGAACGCACGCCCGCGTTCTATGCGCGTCCATGCGTGCCGATCGGCGCCGATCTGCCGCAGTGGGGCGCCTGACGCGTGCCTGTTTGCCCTTACTTGCGCAGTTCCGCGACGAAGTCGTAGTAGTCGTTGCGGCAGTACGTATCGGTCAGCTCGATCGCGCGCTGATCGGCGGTATAGCCCACGCGCGTGATGAGCAGCAGCGCCTCGTTGGGCGCGATGCTCATCTGCTGCGCGATCTCGTCGCTCGCGTTCACCGCGCGGAAGTGTTGCAACGCGCGCACGATCGACAGACCGCGCTGCTCCAGAAAGCTGTAAAGCGAATCGCCGATGGCGTTCGGGTCGGGGATCAGCGCGGCGGGGAAGGTCGAATTCTCGACCGCCATGACGATGCCGTCGGCCAGACGCAGGCGTTTCAGGCGCGTGACGGCGGCGGCGGGCGAGAGGCCCAGCTGGATCACCTCGTCGCGGCTCGCGGGCTGGATCTCGCGCGAGAGCCAGCGCGAGGCGGGCGTGAAGCCGCGCTGGCGCAACATCTCCGAAAAGCTCGTGAGGCGCGAGAGCGGATCTTCGTAGCGCGGCGTGATGAAACTGCCCGCGCCCTGGGTGCGGCGAATCAGACCCTGCTCGACCAAAAGCGCGATGGCCTTGCGCGCGGTGATGCGCGAGACGCCGAGCGCGTCGGCGAGCACGCGCTCGGAGGGCAGCGCCTCGCCGGCGGCCCAGCGGTTCTCGTGGATCGCATCGCTGAGCTTGCGCGCGAGCTGCAGATAAAGCGGCGTGTCGTTGTCAGGGTCCGGGCGCAGGCCGTGCCAACGGTCTTCCGTGGGTTCGTTCATGGGAGGCGGGCGGGGAAGGCGAACGGCAATTTTATGACATCGGTGCCGTTGCGCGGAAATGACCGGCTTATCGTTGCGCGCATGAAGCGGGTTGAGCCGAGGCGCTACACTGGGCCTTCGCCGCGAATGGGGCTCGGACTCCGACCCGCTGCGAGTACAGGCGCGGTTTTGCATCGCGGTCTTGCATCGCAGTTTGCACGAAAAGGACGACAACATGACGACCGATATCGCCAGCATCGCGTTGCCCGGCGGCGAGCGCATCGCGAAGCTCGGGCAGGGCACGTGGGAAATGGGCGAGCGCCACGCCTCGACGCAGCGCCGCGCCGACGAAATCGCCGCGCTGCGCGAAGGCGTGGCGCTCGGCATGACGCTCATCGATACCGCCGAAATGTACGGCGACGGCGCGACCGAATCGCTCGTGGGCGAAGCGCTCGACGGGCTGCGCGAGGACGTGTTTCTCGTCAGCAAGGTCTATCCGCACAACGCGAGCCGGCGCGGCGTGGAGCGCGCCTGCGAGGCGAGCCTCAAGCGCCTCGGCACCGACCGGCTCGATCTGTATCTGCTGCACTGGCGCGGCGGCGTGCCGCTCGAAGAGACTGTCGCGGGCTTCGAGGCGCTGGTGCGCGCGGGCAAGATCCGCTACTGGGGTGTCAGCAACTTCGACACCGAAGACATGGAAGAACTCTTCGCGATTCCCGGCGGCGAGGCCTGCGCGATGAACCAGGTGCTCTACAACGTGGCGCGGCGCGGGCCCGAATTCGATCTGTTGCCGTGGAGTGCGCAACAGGGTGTGCCGGTCATGGCGTATAGCCCCGTCGATCATGCGCGCTTGCCAAGGCGCTCGCCGCTCGACGATATCGCGGCGTCGCACGGGGTATCGGTGTATCAGGTTGCGCTTGCGTGGGTGTTGCGCGAGCCGGGTGTGTGCGCCATTCCAAAGGCCGGGCGTATCGAGCATGTGCGCGATAACCGGGCGGCGCTCGATCTCGTGCTGAGCGCGCAGGATCATGCGGCGCTCGACGCTTACTTCAAGCCGCCGCGCGCCAAACGTGCGCTGGAGATGCTGTAGGGGAGAGGCGTCGCGCGCAGAAGGGAGGCGAGGGGAGCGGTGCGCGCGACGTCATCGTATCGATCAGGGTCAAGCCTGCCGGGATGCAAGCAGACAGAGCCGCTTGCCGGACTCCGGCCTCCGGCGGCGGTTTCCGGCCGGGGGACCGGAAAACCGCCGCCGTTGCTGCCTGGAGTGGCGTGACCGGCCGTCACGCCAATTCGGGGTGGCAGCGACGGCGCATGTGCACCGCCGTGCGAGTTCAATGACCGCCGCCATTGCCGCCACCGTGGCCGCCGCCGCTCCCGCCGCCCGGGCCGCCCGACGAACCACCCTTGCCGAATCCACCGCCGAAGCCGCCTCCGAAGCCGCCGCCCTTGCCGCCGAAGCCGCCGCTGCCGAAGCCGCCTCCGAAACCTCCGCTACCAAAGCCGCCACCCTTGCCGCCGCTGCTACCCGCGCCGCTGTTGCCGCCGCTGCCGCAGCCGCAGCCGCTCGATCCGCCGCTGCTGCCACCACCGCCACCGCCACCGCCGCCGCCACCACCACCGCCACCACCACCACCACCACCCCCCCCG
>NZ_PQGA01000013.1 GCF_002917095.1 Paraburkholderia eburnea | reverse complement strand
ACGTTCCAGGGCATAGGTGGCTCCGGGCGTTCGATTGCCCGAAAGTGTCAACCATGTCCTCGTACACCTGTCAGCTATGTCTCCAGTCTGTACACGGCGGCAAAGAAAGTAGGCAAAGAAAGCCGCTCACACCACCAATGTGACGCAGTCCACCACTAACCCATCATCGGAGTGGTGACTGGGCATTGCTCGCTTGTCGCGCCTTAAAGCGAAGTGACAAAGGACTCATTCATCCCGCTGCTCGCTTCGCGCGCAGCGGTCGGGTCTGCAAGGGAAACCAGCGGTAAAACACCCGACGGCTTTCCGGTTATGCCCAACGGGGCGCGCAGCGCCCCCGGATGGGCGGGCGTCTCCACTCTGTTGTACGACGCGTGATGCGGGCGCTGCCCAGTCACCACTCCGCTGGTGGGCGAGTGGTGGACGGCGTCACACTGGCGGTGTGAGCGGTTTTCTTTTGCCTACTTTTCTTTGCCGCTGCAAAGAAAAGTAGGTGCCGCCCCGCACAGGGGCAACGCTCGCATACCGACAAGAAAACAAGGAAACGCCCCCCAACCAGAACCACAAACAAAAAAACCTCAAAACGAATGCCGCATCCCAATCCGCACATCGGCCTGCGTAGTGGTGGAAGAAGGCGTAAAGCTATACCCAATCACAGCATCAACGCCTTGGGAAGCCTTGAGCCAGTCGCCAGACAGATAAACATCGGTATTTTTGGAAAGCAGATAATGCAACCCAGCCGAAAGCTGATTCCAATGATGCCCATCGAAATGCGTATACTGATAACCGCCAATAGCACTAAACGCAGGCGTAACCTGCCAATTAACGCCCCCTTCGGCAACGAGCATATGCTCACTCTCGCCAAAAGCCTTAATCTGCGTATAAGTGAAATCACCTGAAAGCGTAACGGTGTTAATCACATAACTAGCGCCGACACCCAAAGCCCCCTGCTTATCCACGGGAAAAGAATCGCTGGCATACAGATCCGTAACAGCCCCCGTAGCAGGATCAACACTAACAGTAGGCCTACCAAAAAACGAACTCACGCCGATCATCGCATAGGGATCGAACGCATAAATCCCGGAAGGATTATTCAACTGCGTATAAGCCGTCCCCATGGCGAAGTCGCCATGCTGATACTGCGCCCCCACACTCCAGGCGCTGCCGGTATGAAAATCCCCCGGCGTATTGCTGAACGAATACATGCCTCCAAACTGAAACCCGGCATACGTATTCGACATGAACTTGATCGCATTAGGCAGATGATCGCCGTTCATCCGATCGAAATCACCCTGATTAATGGCATAACCGCTCGCCCACGCCGTGACGTTGAAGAGATAAACCATCTCCTGCGTCATATCGATCTGATTACCGAACGTGAGCGTGCCCCAATCGCTCTGCAGCCCCACATAAGCCGCACGCCCGAACAACGATCCACCGTTCGCAATCTGCCCATTGCCGAGGTGAAACCCGCTCTCGAGTTCGAACACAGCCTTGAGCCCTCCACCCAGATCTTCCGTTCCCTTAAGACCAAAGCGATTTGCATACGAAATGCCGTCGTCGAACTTGACCTGATGCGAGCCGCCCGCGTTGTTCACCCAGGTCACACCGCCGTCGATGATGCCGTAGAGGGTCACGCTGCTTTGCGCATGGCAGGCACCGGACATCAGCATCGTCGCCAGCGCAATGGCGCTCAGTGCCGTCGCATTCGTTCTTTTCATGGTGTTGGTCTCTCCGGACTCGCACTACGGTTGAAGGGCCGCGTACTGCACGCAGCGCACGGACCTGCATACCGTATAAGTCCAAATCTCGCCCGACTTTCGCGCAAGCGACGAGCGCCAGGCTTGAGGCGACATGCCCGGTCACGACCATCGTGAAAGTGCCGCGTATCTATTCAAAAGCGTCATCGAAGACCCTCTCCGGTTTTTTATTGATTGATCGTTCAATAAAAAAAATTTACAGTAGAGGCCTTCAAGATGCACCTGGAGTTCCCATGCCCAAGGTCGGAATGCGCGAAATCCGCCGCGCCCAGCTTATCGATGCGACCCTCGAAAGCATCGATCAGGCCGGCATGTCCGGTACGACACTCGCCACCGTCGCGCAGCGCGCGCGCATTTCCACGGGCATCGTCAGCCACTATTTCGGCGGCAAGGACGCGCTGCTTGAAGCCACCATGCGTCACGTGCTGCGCGATCTCGGCGCCGCCGCGCAACGCCGGCTCAAGGCCGCGCGGCCCCAGCCGCGCGCGCGTTTGCGCGCCATCGTCGCCGCGAATTTCGACGTCTCGCAGGTCAGCGGCCCCGTGATGAAAACCTGGCTCGCGTTCTGGGCCGAGAGCATGCACGTGCCCGCCCTGCGACGGCTTCAGCATGTCAACACGCGGCGGCTTTATTCGAACCTCTGCGCGGAATTCGGCAAGGCGATGCCGCGCACGGCCGCACGCCGCGCCGCCAGCGGGCTTGCGGCAATGATCGACGGTCTGTGGCTGCGCGGCGCGACCACCGGCGAGCCGTTCGACACCAAAGCCGCACTGCGCCTCGCCAACGACTACATCGATCTCCTGCTGGACACGCACGCCTCGGCGCGTGCGCGCCAACGCGCCTGAACCGCCGCCTGAACCGGAGCAACACACGCATGACTTCGACCAGCCTCGAACGCCTCTTCATCGACGGCGCCTATAGCGACGCCACCAGCGGCGAAACCTTCGAAACCCACAACCCGGCCACAGGCGTCCCGCTCGCGACGGTCCAGCAGGCCAGCGCCGCCGATATCGACCGTGCGGTGCAATCCGCGCGCGACGGCCAGCGTGTGTGGGCCGCCATGACGGCCATGCAGCGCTCGCGCATCCTGCGCCGCGCCGTGGAGTTGCTGCGCGAGCGCAACGACGAACTCGCCGAACTGGAAATGCTCGACACCGGCAAGCCGATCGCCGAAACGCGCAGCGTCGACATCGTCACGGGCGCGGACGTGATCGAGTACTACGCCGGCCTCGCGCCGGCTCTCGAAGGCCAGCAGATTCCGCTGCGCGAAAGCTCGTTCGTCTATACGCGGCGCGAGCCGCTAGGCGTGACGGCCGGCATCGGCGCATGGAACTATCCCCTGCAGATCGCCTGCTGGAAGTCGGCGCCCGCGCTTGCGGCCGGTAACGCGATGATTTTCAAGCCGAGCGAAGTCACACCGCTGTCCGCCTCGCGGCTCGCGCAGATCTATATCGAAGCGGGCGTGCCGCCCGGCGTATTCAACGTTGTGCAAGGCGATGCGCGGGTGGGCGCCCTGCTCAGCACGCATCCCGGCATCGAAAAGATTTCGTTCACGGGCGGCGTGGAAACCGGCAAGAAAGTCATGGCCGCCGCAGGCGGCTCGTCGCTCAAGGAAGTGACGATGGAACTGGGCGGCAAGTCGCCGCTCATCGTGTTCGACGACGCCGATCTCGATCGCGCCGCCGACATCGCCGTGACCGCCAACTTCTTCAGCGCGGGCCAGGTGTGCACCAACGGCACGCGCGTGTTCGTGCATCGCGCCGTGCGCGACGCCTTCGAGGCGCGCGTGATCGAGCGCGTGGCGCGTGTCCGCGTGGGTCAGCCCGACGATCCCGCCACCAACTTCGGGCCACTCGCGAGCGCGGCGCAGCTCGGCAAGGTGCTTGGCTATATCGAAAGCGGCAAGCGCGAAGGCGCACGACTGCTCGCGGGCGGCGCGCGTCTCGTCGATGGCGCGTTCGCGCGCGGCCAGTTCGTGCAACCCACCGTGTTCACCGATTGTCGCGACGATATGCAGATCGTGCGCGAGGAAATATTCGGCCCGGTTATGAGCATTCTCGTCTTCGATGAGGAAGCCGAAGTAATTGCACGCGCAAACGACACGCTCTATGGCCTCGCTGCTGGCGTGGTGACGGAAAGTATCTCTCGCGCCCATCGCGTGATTCATCGGCTGGAAGCGGGTATCTGCTGGATCAACACGTGGGGCGAGTCGCCCGCGGAGATGCCCGTGGGCGGCTATAAGCAGTCGGGCGTGGGCCGCGAAAACGGCTTGACCACACTCGAGCACTACACGCGCATCAAATCCGTTCAGGTCGAGTTGGGCCCGTATCAGCCTGTCTTCTAAACGCGCCGCAGAGGAGGAACCGCAGATGGCCGCGCAGGAGTACGACTACATCATCATCGGCGCGGGATCGGCGGGCAATGTGCTCGCCACGCGTCTCACCGAAGATCGCGACGTCAAGGTGCTGCTGCTGGAAGCGGGTGGCCCGGACTATCGCTTCGACTTTCGCACGCAGATGCCCGCGGCGCTCGCGTATCCCTTGCAGGGGCGCCGCTATAACTGGGCCTACGAAACCGACCCCGAACCGCATATGGACAACCGCCGCATGGAATGCGGACGCGGCAAGGGGTTGGGCGGATCTTCGCTCATCAATGGCATGTGCTATATCCGCGGCAATGCGCTCGACTACGACGGCTGGAGCGCGATAAAAGGCCTCGAAAACTGGAGCTATCTGGACTGCCTGCCGTATTTTCGCAAGGCGGAAACGCGCGATGCCGGCGCCAACGACTATCACGGCGGCGACGGTCCCGTGCATGTGACGACCAGCAAGCCCGGCGTGAATCCGCTCTTCGAAGCGATGATTGAAGCGGGCGTGCAGGCAGGTTATCCGCGCACGGACGATCTCAACGGCTATCGTCAGGAAGGCTTCGGCCCGATGGACCGCACGGTGACCACCAAGGGCCGTCGCGCGAGCACGGCGCGCGGCTATCTCGACCAGGCACGCCATCGGCCCAATCTCGACATCGTGACGCATGCCGTCACCGACCGCATTCTCTTTTCCGGCAAGCGGGCGCGCGGCGTCGTCTTCATGGACGGGTCCGCGCGCGTGACGCGTCATGCGCGCCGCGAAGTGCTGCTGTGCGCGGGCGCGATTGCTTCGCCGCAGATCCTGCAGCGCTCCGGCGTGGGTCCCGGCGAATGGCTGCGCGAACTGGATATTCCGGTTGTGCTGGACTTGCCTGGCGTGGGCCGAAATCTTCAGGACCACCTGGAAATGTACATGCAGTACGAATGCAAGGAACCGGTGTCACTTTACCCTGCATTGAAGCTGCGCAATCAGCCCGCAATCGGGCTTGAATGGATGCTGCGCGGCACCGGCATCGGTGCGAGCAATCACTTCGAGGCGGGCGGCTTTATCCGCACGCGCGACGACGATCCCTGGCCCAATATCCAGTATCACTTTCTGCCGGTCGCCATCAATTACAACGGCAGCAACGCCATCGAGATGCACGGCTTCCAGGCGCACGTGGGATCGATGCGCTCGCCAAGCCGTGGCCGCGTGAAACTGCGCTCGCGCGATCCGCGGCAGCACCCGTCGATTCTCTTCAACTATATGTCCGAGGCGCTCGACTGGCGCGAGTTCCGCGACGCCATTCGCATCACGCGCGAAATCATCGCGCAGCCCGCGCTCGACCGTTTCCGTGGACGCGAACTGAATCCGGGTGCGGACATGAAAACCGATGCGCAGATCGACGCCTTCGTGCGCAGCCGCGCAGAGACGGCCTATCACCCGTCCTGCTCGTGTCCGATGGGCTACGACAACATGGCCGTGGTGGATGCCGAAGGGCGCGTGCACGGCCTCGACGGCCTGCGCGTGGTGGACGCGTCGATCATGCCGCTCATCACCACAGGTAATCTCAACGCGCCGACCATCATGATGGCCGAGAAAATCGCCGATCGCATTCGCGGGCGTGCGGCGCTCGATCGTGTGCATACACCTTATTACGTGGCGAATGGCGCGCCCGCGCGCGGCGGTGTGGTTGCGCCGAATCCCGTAACGAAGCACAGCGGTCAACCGGCGACGGTCTAATAGCCGCGAGCATTGCCAAAGCAAAGGCCCCGAATCTGCATGCGGATTCGGGGCCTTTTCGCATCGTCATAGAAGCACAGCGCAAAAACATAAACGGCGTGACACGCAACCGGCATTCCGGTCACATATCACGCCGCATTTAAAGAACTGATTTAAAAGATTCGCTTAAACCCGCGCCGCCAGGTAATGGGAAACCGCCACCGTCAATGCGGCCAGCACCAGCGCACCATAGGGCGCCAGCGATTTCCAGCGGCTGCGCGTCGTGGCCTCCAGCTCCATGTCATGCGCGCTACCCGCTGGAAAGCGTCCACGATCCTGCCAGTAGTGACGATAAGCAAACACCGGGACGATCAGCAGCACCGCGAAAAGGCCATCGCGCAAGGTGTTTTCGCCCTGCAGATTCGCGCCTGCGCCCACGAACACGAGATTCGCGTAACCGCACAGCGCACCCGCCGCCAGCAGCCACGGCGGGCAGCGGAACGGCCGATGCCATGCGGGCCGGTCCATGCGATGAATCCAGCCTGATTGCAGGTTCAAAAACACGAACAGCATGTAGCAGACGTTCGAGATCGACAGCACCGTCATGTAATCGGACATCGCCAGCAGCACGAGATTGAAACCAAGGTCGGTCCACATCGCCGCCGTCGGCGCGCCGTGCTCGTTTACGCGCGAGAGATAACGCGGCAGCCAGCCATCGACTGAAGCCTGATAAAGCGTGCGCGACGAACCCATCATCGACGTCATCACGATCAGCAGGATCGAGAGCATCAGCATGACCACCACCGCATTGCCGATCCACGCGCCGCCGCCGACGATGGAGGCCATTGCGGTGCCGACGCCGGTGCCGTCGCCGATGCTCGGGTCAAGCATCGCCTGGGTGCCGAGCGCGCCCTGGAACGCGAGCGGTACGAGCGTCATCACGACGAGGCACAACGCACCCGACCAGAAGATTGCGCGCGCCGTATCGCGGCGCGGATCGCGGAATTCGCGCGTATAACAGACCGCGGTTTCAAAACCGTATGAAGCCCAACCCGCCATGAACATCGCGCCTAACGCCATCACCACGCCCTGCCCGTTCCATGCGCCGAATAGCGACGCCGTGAGATTGCCGCGCGCGTCGTGACCGAGCGGCAGCAGCGGGAACAGATGCTTCGCGGGGATATCGCCCGTCACGAACGGCACGATGCCGACGATCAAAAGCGGCGTGAGCGAAGCGATGCCGAGAATCTTCTGCGTGCGCGCCGCCTTCGATGCGCCGCTATGTTGCAGCCGGAACGTGATGAGCAGAAACGCCGCCGCAATCAGAAATGTGGCATTGATGCGCAACGTCAGACCTTGTTGGATGAAGCCAAGGTTCGCGATGGTCCAATGCCACTGACGCACCGCCGCTTCGGGCGGAAACAGCGTGGCGAGCGCGTAATTGGCCGCCAGCCCGCAACCTAGCGCGAGCATCGGCGACCACGCGAGCCAGTTGCACCACACGGAAACGGGCGCGACCAGCTTGCTGTAGCGCACCCAGCCAATCGCGCCATAAACCGATGCACCGCCCGATTTGTGGGGAAAGAGGCCGGAAATCTCGGCGTAGGTCGCGCTCTGGATCAGGCCCATCGTGATCGACGCGATCCAGATCGCCCACGCCGGCTGGCCGATGGTTGCGCACACGCCGCCCAGTGTGAACAGCACGCCCGCAGGCACGCCGCTCGTCACCCAGAAGGCGTCCTTCCAGGTGAGACCGCGCCGCAGTCCCGAGCCCTGGCTCTCGCTCGCGCGTCCGTCCGCGCTGCCCGTGCTGATTCCCGCTTGCTCCATCTATCTCCTCCTCTGTTCAACGCTACTTGAACAAAATTGCCGGGCCTATCGGGATTTCCGGTGCTTTCGCGACCCGCACCGGAAATCCGCAGACAAATGTATTGAGTGCGCACACCGCGTACCTGCTGCCGTGCACGACTGCTTTTTATTCACAACGTCATTTATTCACAACGTCATTGCGTGCCCAGATAAGCCCGCACCGCGGGCAGCCCAGGCTTGCCGTCGAAGGTCGTCACTCCCGCAAGCCACTTGTCGAGCATCTGCGGATTGCTCTTGAGCCATGCGGCAGCGGCCTTGTCCGGTTCTTCCTTGTTCATGATCGGCACCATCAGATGGTTTTCGATCGAGGTCGTGAATTGCAGGTTGGAAACGAACTTCGCGACATTCGGGCAGCGCGCGCTGTAGTCGGGCGGCACGGCGGTGAGCACGCGCGCTTCGCCATAGTTCGGGCCGAACACCGCATCGCCGCCCGTGAGATAGTCGATCTTCATCTGCACGTTCATCGGATGCGGCTCCCAGCCGAGGAACACGATCCACTGCTTGTCGCGGATCGCGCGATTGACCTGCACCAGCATGCCCGCCTCGCTCGACTCCACCAGCTTGAACTTGCCCAGGTCGAACTGATTCGCGCCGATCATCTTCTGGATCAGCGCGTTGCCGTCGTTACCCGGCTCGATGCCATAGATGCGGCCTTGCAGTTTGTCCGCGAACTTCGCAATGTCCTGGAACGAATGCAGACCGCCTTGATAGACATAATCGGGCACGGCCAGCGTGTATTTCGCACCGGTGAGATTAGGCGTATTGAGCACCTTGATCGTGCCCGCCTTCACGAACGGCTCGATGATCGGGTCCATGGTCGGCGACCAGTAGCCGAGGAACACGTCGATCTGCTTCGACTTCAGGCCCGCGAAGGTAATGGGCACGGACGCGAGCGTCGTCGTCGGCGCGTAGCCCAGGCCCGCGAGAATGGTCGAGGCGAGACCCGTGGTCGCGGCGATGTCGGTCCAGCCGACGTCGGCAAAGCGCACGCTCTTGCACGCGGCGGGGTCGACCGCGAAAGCGCTTGAGCACACGAGCGCCATCAGCGCGGCGGCACACACCGGGACTGTCCTGAATCGGGCCATCTCATTCTCCTTGGTAGTCGTCTTATCGATCGCTAACGTGTGGCGGAGCGGCGCTGCAAGCCATCAGGCGCGCGAAGCCGTCCGATGCTTCAATCGTCGCGCAGCAAAATGCGCGCGAACGTAGCAAACGCGACGACGACTTGCGCGGAAGCGACAAGGGAGAACGAGGTGGCCTTCAGGCCGCGTGAAAGCGGCAAAAGCCTGCGCCGGGGTTACGAAAACCTGACGCTTGCGGAGAAATCAGAAAGGCCGCGTGTGGGTGCACGCGGCCTTTTAAACGCAGAAGAATGGAGGATTTAATTCAGGCGGATTTACTTCGTATCTTCGGCCTTCTGCTCGACCGTATCGCTGGGGTATTTGTACTGACCGTAGCGGATCATCAGCACGCCCAGCGCAATCAACACGATGGCGCCGGCGGAAGCCAGCAGATGCAGTTCGGTATTCATGCCCGCGCGCAGGATCAGATCCCGCGCGATCGACACCATCGCTATGTAGAGCGGGAAACGCACCGGCAGTTGGCCCGCCTTGAGATACTGGCCGACCATCGCGAACACTTCTAGGTAGAGGAACATCAGCAGCAGATCGGTCAGAGAAACGCCATCTGAATTCATCATGCGCCAGATCAGATGCACCATCGCGGCGACCGTGCCGATACCGATGATGAAAAGGCCAAACAGTTCCGCCATTTCCATCGCGCGCTCGAGCCGCCCCTTGATCGCTTTTTGCAACGCGTGTTCGTATTTCATATGCCCTGAGTTCCTTCGATTCAAACCAGTCAAACGGAACGGGCAATCGTAACGCGAGAATATGAATGCAAGAAAATAGGATTGAAACCGTGTTGTAAGGTCACGACGAAATGGACGGGACACCGAGGGAACCTTAGTGCCCCGGCGGCCCTACGCGAATATCGGCCAGCAGCACGGTGAGTTCGCGCGCGACCTGGCTGAGCGCCGGTACGACGCGAGCCCGCATGGCCTCGATACCGGGTGGCGAAACGACGGTCGTCACGCCAAGCGCCATCGGCATGCGCCACTGCCCGGCACGCAGCGGCAACGCGACGGCACCGTATATGCCGTGCTCAAACGCCTCCTGCGAGGTGCACACGCCCCACTCCCGCAGATCATCAAATGCCGATTCAATAGCTTTCCTTAATGTTTGCGCCTGCACGCCGGCTGCCTCCAGCAGGCGCAGGAGATAGCGGCGACGCTCATACTCGGGCAGGCCCCAGAGCCACGCATGCCCGATCGCGGTGCTCTCCATCGGCGCGAGCGTGCCGACACCCCTGCGCGGCGATTCGACGCACGCCGCAGAACCATACGCGATGGTGAGCATGTCGAGCTGGTCCGGCACCGCGAGCGCCACAGCCGCGCCCATCTTGTCCGCGAGCGCCTGGATGAGCGGCGTGGCGGCGCGTGCGATGGGATCGGCGTCCAGCCACGCCTGACCGATGCCGAACACGCCCGAAGCCAGTTCGAAACGCGTGCCGCCGCCCGCGCGACGCAGATAGCCGAGATGGAGCAGCGTCGAGGCGAGCCGCTGAATGGCCGCGCGCGACAGACCCGTGCGCTGGGAGAGTTCCGCGTCGGTGAGCGGCGTGCAATCGGCGCGGAAGGCTCGCAGCACCTGAAGGCCGCGATCGAGTGTCAGGGTAATTGGGGAGTCCTGCGACATGGTCACTCCCTGGCGGCACCGGGCGCCGGCTTCGCCGGATCGGCGATGGCTGCGTAGCCGAGCGCGAGCGCTGCGGGAGCTAGTGCGTACTGGCGTGTCGCCTCGTCCTGCTGCACGTAGCCGAGCACAAGCAGCGAATGGAGCAGACGCGAAACCGTGGGAGCGGGAATGCCGGTTTGCAGCGCGATATCGAGGTTGCCGAGCCAGGCGCTGTCCCGCCCGAACGCGCAGAGAATCGCGAGGCCGCGGGCGAGTGGCACGGCAATGGGGTCGCTTTCCGGGTGTTTTCCCAGGGGTGCGTCGTTCGCGCTTGGCTGGGCGTTGGGTAGCCTCGTGCGAGGCGTCGGGGAATGGAGCCTGTCAGGAGCCATGGGCGTCTCCGTCTGAGCGACTCGAAGGGATGGGGCGTGGGCGCTGCGCCGGATACCTTACCTTTTGAAATGCTACTACGATCGGTTGAGCACCTGGGGCCGTTTGCGAAACCTATGAGGAATTTTCCCTGGCGTGATTCATGGGGCTTTGGGATTTCCCTGGTTTCGTATCGGTGTTATTGAGCGCCGGGCGCTCGCCATGCATTCGACAGTCGTTGCGCCCGCATTGGTTCGAATACGTGCACTTAACGACGATAGAGCGCGTACGAACGCGCGCTAATTAAAGAAATGGCAGCTCGACCGGTGATACGGCGCAGTTGTGTGGACAGCACGCGAATGCTGACAAGCTGTAATGCAAAACCACCAAACTAACCCGAGATTCCCCCGCAGATCCTTACATCGCCTTATCCAGAACCGCGCTATCGTCTATTCTGACGCGGCTTGCTGGCGCGCGAATACAAGGAATTCCCCGTTGGACAGTACCCATTTCGATTGCGCGCGCTGCGGCAAATGCTGCACCGATCTCCGCTTGCCCCTCACCTTTCCCGAAGCCGTCCGCTGGCTGGAGCGCGGTGGGCAGGTGGATTTGTTATGCGAAGCCCTGCCGTGGCCCGTCGAGCCGGACGCCGACAACGCCTACGCCGCCTATAAGCGCAAGCGCACTTTCGCTGCCACCAGCGGCGAACTCCCCATTCGCGTGGGCGTCACGCTGGCCGCGACGTTCACGGGCCCATGCCCGAACCTCGGCGAGGCCATACGTTGCGGCATTTACGAGGAGCGGCCGCTCGTCTGCCGCGTGTATCCTGCCGAAATCAATCCGTTCTTCGCGTTGAAGCCGGAATTCAAGCTCTGTCCCGAGGAGGCCTGGCAGGCGCCGACGCCTTTCGCCATCGACGGCGTATTGATCGATGCCGTCACACGCGATTCAATCGATGCAAGCCGCCGCGCGGACGAAGCGTCCGTCGAAATGAAGCGCGCGCTCTGTGAGCGTTTGGGACTCGACAGGGCCTCGGTGGTCAACGAAGGCTTCGTGATCGTGACATCCGCGCGCGAGCGCCTTCTTGGAGCGCTGATCGATGTCCAGCAGGACGTGCAGGCACACGACACGGCGCCCCAAACATGGACCCTGGTGTCGAACCGTCGCGCGACGGTGGATACGCTGATTGAAGTGGGCGCGCTCGGCGCAATGGATGTCGATGCAACCCGGGAAGGTTACCAATACATTGGTCTTTAAGACCGGCTTTAAACCAGGCATTTAAACCAGACCTTTAAATCAGCGCTGCGCGTCTGCCTCATCAGATGGCGCAGCCGCAGCGATCTCATCCTCGTGATTTTCCGCGAACACGACCCGGTTACGACCCGAGCGTTTCGCGCGATAGAGCGCGCCATCGGCGGCCTCGATCAACGCGCGCGCCGCAGCGCCCTTGTCGGCGGTCGTCCCTGGCATCACGGCCACACCGATCGACAGCGTGACCGGCACTTCCCCGCCGTCGTTATCGCGCACGACGAGCGCTTCGACGGCGCGGCGCACGCGTTCCGCCACCACGTTCGCATTGGCGCAATCGCCTTGCAGCACGGCGACAAACTCCTCGCCGCCGAAGCGTGCAACCGTCTCGCCCAAGCGCACCGCCGCACGGATGCACGCGCCCACGGCGGCCAGCACGCGATCACCCACCGCGTGACCGTGCGTGTCGTTCACCTTCTTGAAGTGGTCGAGATCCATGAACAGGCAGGCAACGGACACCGCATGGCGCGCCGCGCGCTGCAACTCCTCTTCGAGCCGCATTTCGACGTATCGACGGTTGGGCAGCCCCGTCAGCGAATCGGTCATGCCCAGATGCTTCAATTGCTCGCGCTGCGCCACATTGACCAGTCCCGCACTGACGAAACCCGCGAAGCGAGCCAGCAGATCGGTCGCCATACCTTCCACGAAGCGCTCGTTGCTCTCGCTCACAAGGCTCAGATAGCCGAGCAATCCCGAACGGTGACGCAACGGCAGGATGGCGGCGCTCGCGCTCTCCGGCGTCGATCCAAGCAGCGCCGCGCGGACTTCGGCGCTGAACGCCCCCACCAGGCCGAGTTGCGGCGCTGTCGCGGACAGTTCCAGTCCCGCAGTGCGTCCCCAACGCAGTTGCCCGCTCGCGGGCGCGGACTGCGCGACGGCGGCGTGCAGTTCGGCGGCCAGGCGCGCGCCGTCGTCGAGCCAAAGCGTCGCCGCGCACAAATCGAATACCTGCGCGAGTTCACCGGTCAGGATGCCGAGAAAAGCCGCGAAGTCCTCGGCCTCGATGAGACGCAGTTCGATTTGCTGGAAACGTTGCAGCGCGCGCTCGTTGCGCTGGACAGTGTTCACGAGCGAACGCAGGCGCTCGCCGATGTTGGTCGATTCGGTCACGGGAGCATCGGGTGTGGAGACCCCTTGCTTATCGGCAATTCCGCAATGCGGCTTTAGTCTGTTTTCCGCAATGCCTCATGGGCGGCTTCGTGCATGCCGGCGCCGCGCCGCATCATTTTGGCTGCACTTCCGCCGCCTTGGCGATGGCCGCCGCCGCATGCGCTTCGGCATCCAGCAAGGCCCGCAACGTCACCTGACTGGACCCGAGCGCTTCGGATGACGCGCCGATGCGCCGCGCGCGCGGTTCATGAGCATGAATGGTCGAGCGCACGAGCGGGTAAATCTGCGTGTCCCAGCGCCGCCCGTTGAATACGCCATAATGCCCCGCGCCCGTTTGTACGTGATGGGTTTTCATATATGGCCGCAGCCCCGAGCAGAGTTCCTGCGCCGCCACGGTCTGCCCCACCGCGCAGATATCGTCCTTTTCACCTTCGACGGTAAGAAGCGCGGTGTGCCGGATCGCATGCGGCTCGACAAGCCGCTCGCCCACCTTGAGTTTGCCAAGCGGCAACGCATATTCCTGAAACACGGTACGCACCGTCTCCAGATAGAACTCCGCCGTCAGGTCGCTAGTGGCGAAATACTCTTCGTAGAATACGCGGATCGCCTGCGCTTTCGCGGCGTCGCCCTGGGCGCGCTCGCGGCGCATTTCGGCAAATGACGCTAAATGCCGTTCGAGATTCATCGACATAAACGCGCCCAGTTGCACGAAGCCCGGATATACGCGCCGCTGCGCGCCCGCGAAGCGACCCGGCACCGCGCCGATCAGATTGTCCTCGAACCATTCGATTGGCTTGCTATTGGCCAGATCGTTGACTGCGGTGGGATTGACGCGGCAATCGATGGGGCCCGCCATCAGCGTCATGCTCGCGGGCTGTGCGGGATCGTTGTCCGCGGCCATCAGCGCCACCGCCGCGAGCGCGGCCACCGTCGGCTGGCAGATCGCCACCAGATGCGCATCGGGGCCGATGCGGCGGATAAAGGCCATCAGATGCTCGACGTATTCGTCGAAACCGAAACGCCCCGCCGCCAGCGGCACATCGCGCGGGTTGTGCCAGTCGGTGATATAGACGTCGTGATCGGCGAGCATGGTGCGCACGGTGCCACGCAACAGCGTGGCGAAGTGCCCCGACATCGGCGCGACCAGTAGCACGCGCGGCTGCGCTGCACCCGCGTCTTGTCGCTCCTTGCGAAAGTGCAGCAGCGTCGCGAACGGCGTGCGCTTCGCCACTTCTTCGCTCACGGCCACGCGCTCGCCGTTTACCAGCACCGAATCGATACCGAACGGCGGCCGTGCGTGGGTGAGTCCGGCAAGTTCGATCAATTCGCACCATGCTTCGATCTCACGCACATCGAAGCCCGCTGCAAGCGCGGGCCATGCGGCCAACGACGCGCGCGTAAGCGACGCGGCGGCACGCCATGGACGCATGAGGTCCGCGAATGCCTGATACGCGGGATAGGCAAACAGATTCATGGTAGCGGCGCTCAATGCAAACAAAGTCTCTGCATGGCAGGCAATAGCCATGCCAACGCAGCAGGCATTGGCATGGGCCTTGCACCGGGATTCATACGCGCGCAGGTGAATGCGCCGCCGCATGCTGCCTGGCGGCGCTTGCATGCTTCAACGTAGTGCACGGCGGCGACCTTCACGGTGCGCCGCGCCCGCGTCGTGTGCGCAGTACCCAACCCAGTGATCAGGATACCTGTATGAATCGGACGACGAATCAGACGAATACGAGCCTCACGATCAGCAGCCGCAACTATTCATCCTGGTCGATGCGCGGCTGGCTGCTCGCGAAGCTCGCGGGCCTCGAATTCGATACGGTGACCGTGCCACTCGACAATGCCGCCGCGCGCGCCGAACTGCTGCTGCTCTCGCCGTCGATTCTCGTGCCGTGTCTGCGGCACGACGGCATCGAGATCTGGGACACGCTCGCGATCTGCGAATACCTCAACGAGATCAGCCCGCACGCCAGGCTGCTGCCCGCCGATCGCAACGCCCGCGCGCATTGCCGCTCCGTCTGCGGCGAAATGCATTCGGGCTTCAGCGCCTTGCGTTCCGCGCTGCCGATGAATCTGCGCGGCCACTTTCCGAACTTCCGCATCTGGTCGCGTGCACAGGACGATATCGAACGCATCGTCGCGATCTGGCGCGGGTGCCTGGCACAATATGGCGGCCCCTGGCTCTTCGGCGAAATCGGCGCGGCCGACGCGATGTACGCACCCGTCGTCACGCGCCTGCTGACCTACGAGGTGCCGATCGACACCGATATCGGCGAATACTGTATGCGCGTGCTCAAGCAAACCTATGTGGCCGAATGGATCGCGGCGGCGCAGGCGGAAACTGTCGATATCGACGAACTCGATATGGAATTCTGACCGCAGTTTATTTCGTCATACGTACTACCTGACGGGCGAACACAAGGCCTGCACCGCAGAGAAAAACGACGCCACCAGACGGCTCTCGCGGCGTTCCTTGAGACAGCAAACGTGAATGTGCGTCGAGATCGGATCGCCCGAAATCCGCACTTTGCGCAACCGCTCGTCGGCCACGTATTCCGACTCCGATACCGTCCCCACGCCCAGCCCGCGCGCCACGGCTTCGCGCAGCGCCTCGCGGCTGCCGATCTCCATCGCCACACGCGGCGTCGCACCGATGCCGGCAAGCGCTTCTTCGAGCGCAAGCCGCGTGGTCGAACCGGCTTCGCGCATCAGCAAGCGCTCGCCCGCCAGTTCCGCAAGCTCGATCGCGCCGCGCTGCGCGAACGGATGCGCGGCATGCACGAACACCACCACGGGATAGCGCGCGTACAACTGCATGTGATAACGCTCGTCGGTCGACGCACGCGCCACCACGCCCACGTCGCAGGTATAGGCATCAAGCTCGCGCATCACATGCTCCGAATTGCCGAGCGTGACCGACAAATGCATGTGCGGATGGCGCGCGTTATAGGCCTCGATCATCTCCGTCACATGGAACGGCCCCACTGCGCCGATCTTGAGCGAACCGTTCGTGAGCGCGCCGCTGTCGCGCAGCAGCGAGATCGCGTCGTTTTCGAGGCTGCCGATCTGGCGCGCAATCGGCAACAGACCGAGCCCCACTTCGGAAAGCTCGACACGTCGGCCGCGCCGGTGGAATAGCTGAATCCCGTGCTCCTGTTCGAGCGCCTGTATCTGCGAGGTCACGGTGGTCTGGCTCATGTTGAGCGCGCGGGCGGCGGCAGTGAAACCGCCGTGATGGACGACGGCGATAAAAGCGCGGATCTGGGTCAGTGTCATATGAGCGTCATCTTCATGACCGATTCCCGGTCGACCGAAATTTTCGTTGGAAACACCGAATTTCAACGGGTATTTCGATCATAGCGGCGTCATGTGTCAAAACTATTCTGCTGCTCACACCCGGACTGAAACATCGCGAATCTCCGGATTCGTCTGATGTGAAGCCCGAACCCCGGCCCTTCTGGTGCCTTTAGTACTTTTAGTGCCTTTGGTGCGAGCATGACGACTACCCCTGCCCTCAACGTTCATTCCTTCAACGACGCCCTGGAAACGCACGCGCGCAATCCGCGCCGCGCGACGCTTTACCGTGGCCCTGTCACCACCGCGATTTTCGATTGGGCCGGCACGGTGCTGGATTTCGGCTGCATCGCGCCCGTCGAAGCCTTCTGCGAAGCGTTCGCGATCGCGGAACTGCCAATCAGCGTGGAAGAAGCGCGCGCGCCGATGGGCGCCGCCAAGCGCGAACACATCGCCATGATTCTGCGCGACGACCAAGTGCAGGCGCGCTGGCAGGAGAAGTTTGGCCGCACCTCGAACGATAGCGATATCGACGCGCTGTACGCCTCGTTCCTGCGCATCGACGAGATCAACGTCGCCAGATATAGCGCGCTGATTCCTGGCGCGCTGGAGACGATCTCGGCGCTGCGCGCACGCGGCATCGCTATCGGCAGTACCACGGGCTACCCGCGCGAAGTGATGAAGAACCTTCAGCCGATCGCCGCAGCACACGGCTATGCACCCGACTTCTGCTGCACCGTGAGCGACGTGGCACGCGGGCGTCCGTGGCCCGATATGTGCCTCGCCAATGCGCTCGCGCTGGGCGCGGCACATGTGCAAAGCTGTGTGGTGGTGGACGACAGCCCGACGGGTCTGGAAGCGGGTCTCGCGGCCGGCATGTGGACCGTGGGCATCGTGGCGACCGGCAACGAGGTGGGCCTTTCGCTCGCGCAATGGCAAGCGCTCGACGCCGATGCACGCGAAGCGCTGCTGGCCCCCGCGCGCGACAAGCTCGCCCGCACCGGCGCGCATTTCCTGATCGACAGCATCGCGGAACTGCCCGGCGTGATCGACGCCATCGAGCGCGCGCTCGCTGCGGGAGAGGCAGCATGAGCGCAATTCCCGGTGGCAGCCTCAACACGTGGAATTTCCATAACCCCGTGCGTGTGCGCTTCGGTGCGGGTTCGCTCGATGAAATCGGCCAGGCCATCGCGGGCCGCCGCTATGTGATCGTCACGTATCCCGACGCCCTGTTCGCGGACCTCGCGGAGCGTATCGAAGCACGCAACGGCCCCGCGCTCGGCCGCATCGACTCGGTCGAAGCGAATCCCTCGGTGCCGATGCTGCGCCGCGCATGTGCGCAGCTCGCGGCGCTCGACCAGGCGCCGGAAGTGCTGATCGCGCTGGGCGGCGGCTCCGTGATGGACAGCGCGAAAGTGCTGGCCGCCGAGCACGGCGCGTTCGAGCCCGTGCTCGACTACCTCGAAGGCGGTGCATCGACGGGCCTGCGCGCCTTGCCGATCATCGCCATTCCGACCACGGCGGGCACCGGCAGCGAAGTCACCTGCTGGGCCACGGTGTGGGACCCGGAGAACGACCGCAAGCTTTCGCTCTCGCGCGAAGACCTCTACGCCGAAGCAGTGATCGTCGATCCGAGCCTGATGGTGGGCCTGCCGATGCAACCGACGATCGCAAGCGGCCTCGACGCACTTTCGCACGCGCTCGAAAGCATCTGGAACGTTCATGCGAATCCTGTCACGCGCGGCCTCGCGATTCATGCGGCGCGCGAGTTGATCTCGGGCCTTCAACGCGTGAGCGCCAATCCTCAGGACCTCGAAGCACGTGGCGCGATGGCGCTGGGCGCGCTGCGCGCCGGTCTCGCGTTCTCCAATACGCGCACCGCGCTTGCACACAACATCTCATATGCCATCACGCTCTCGCGTGGCGTGGCCCACGGCATCGCCTGTTCGTTCTGCCTGCCCGCCGTGATGGAAGCGGCGCTGGGCGTGGACCCGGATTGCGATGCGGCATTAGGCGAGATTTTCGGCGATATCGAGCAAGCGCCCGCGCATCTGGCCGCGCTGCTCGAATCGCTTGGCGTATCGAGTCATCCCTCGGCTTACGGCGTGGATGCCCAGCAGTGGGAAACCATCGTCGATCGCGCCTTCGACGGCGCGCGCGGGCGCAATTTCATCGGCCAGCGCGCGAACTTCCCGCACATCGACTTCGCACCGCGCGCACAAGCCGCCGCCGTGCATTGACGCTAAACATCGATATTCATCGCTCAGGAGAATCCAGCGTGACTATGCAAACCTCTGCGCCGCGCTCCGTCGAAACCGACGCGCTCACGCGGCTCGACAACATGCCGTGGACCCGCTTTCACACGCTGATGCTGGTCGCCCTTGGCGTGGGTTGGGCGCTCGATTCGTTCGAGACCAACATCATCGGCAGTGTCTTCGGTGTCCTGAAGACCCAATGGCATCTCAGCTCCCAGCAAGGGTCGCTGGCCGTCAGCATCTGGGTGTTCGGCATGCTGGTGGGCGCGATCGGCTTCGGCTATCTCGCCGACCGCTACGGCCGCAAGAAGCTCTTTCTCGCCACGCTGCTCTGGTACGCGTTCTTTAGCGTCGCCACCGTGTTTTCGTGGAACTACGAGTCGTTCCTGTTCTTCCGCGCGATGACCGCACTCGCGGTGGGCGGCGAATATTCCGCCGTGACCGCGACGATGGGCGAATTCATTCCCAGACGTCATCGCGGCCGCACCGATTCGCTGATCCTCTCCGGCTTTCCGGTGGGCGCGCTGATTTCGGCGGCGATCTCGTACCTCGTGCTCAATCATCTGCCGGGCGCGATCTCGTGGCGTGTGGGCTTCGGCTTCGGCACGACCATGGCGCTGCTGTTCTTCTGGATTCGCCGCGTGATTCCCGAGTCGCCGCGCTGGCTGCTGCAACAGGGCCGCGTTGCCGAAGCCGAAGCAATCGTCGAGAGCATCGCTGCAAGCGCCGCGCACAGCAAGCTCACGCAACAGGAACGCGCACAAGCCGCACAGCGCTATCCGAAGACCGCGCTCGTGCCGGTGCACCCCACCTTCTGGCGCAATCTGCGCGATTTGTTTGGCGCGTACCGCATGCGCTGCGGCCTCGCCAGCGCGCTCAACTTCTCGCAGGCCGCCGTGGTCTACGGCGTGCTCTCGCTGATGGCGCTCGTGATCCTGCCGTACATGAAGGTCTCGGCCGCCGACATGCCGATCTACTACGTCTATGGCAACGCCGCCGCGCTTGCGGGCGGTCTGACCGCCGCCGTGCTGGTCGAGGCCTGGGGCCGTCGCGCCTCGCTGTTCGTGAGCTACAGCTTCACGACGCTCGCCATCGTGGTGATCTACGCGATGCACACGCTGCCGGGCATGGTGATCGGCTATTGCCTGATCCAGTTCGGCGTGACGTGGGCGTATATCTCAGGCTATGTGGTGTCGTCGGAAATCCTGCCCACGCGCATTCGTGCCACGGGTCTGGGCATCTCCGTGGCGGTGGGCCGTCTGGGCGCCGTGATCGCGCCGCTGATGCTCACCAATGTGTATGCCGCTTCGGGCACGCCTTCCGCAGCGCTGATCGGTCTGCTGCTGCTCGCCCTGCCTGGCCCGATCGCGGCGGCGGCATGGTGGATGATGGGCCGCGAAACACGCAATGTATCGCTGGAAGAAGGCAGCGCGGACGACGGCTTCAGCACGGTCGCCGAAGGGGTGCCGCGAATCGCCTGATATCAGGAACACGACCGCAGACGGCGCCGCGGCTATTCCGCTCGTTGTGAGCTCAGCGTTGCGCCACGCCAAGCAGCACGACGCCCGGCCTTTCCGGGCTTGCATCCTCGTGAAAGAGATCGTCGAGATATTGCGCGAGTTCGTTGGCGGTAACGAAATCGGGAATCTCGAAGCCCGCGCGTCGGCGCTTGCCTTCCGCGCCGATCAGATACGCGACCCACGCACCATCGCTACCGGCAATCGCCATCCTGCGGCCAAAAACGTCGAATCGATATTCTTCAGGCATGGCGCGCAGGCTCCCATTCACATGGATACCGTCAAACTCTAACAGTTGTACGCGCAACAGGTGTTCGCGTCGTCCGCAAACATATCAACGAATGCATCCCGAGACAGACTCTGGACGCATGCAAAACATCAGCCTTTACCCAGCCGCTTATTGCGCCCGATTGCGATTACGCAGCGTCTTCGCCGCCGCGACCATATTGGTCAGTGCAGGGATCACTTCCGCCCACTGGCGCGTCTTCAGTCCGCAATCCGGGTTGACCCACAGACGTTGTGCCGGAATACGCTCAGCGGCTTTCTGCATGAGCTGAACGATATGCTCCTGCGTCGGGATATTCGGCGAGTGGATGTCATAGACACCCGGCCCGATCTCGTTCGGGTACTTGAAGTGGTCGAACGCGTCGAGCAATTCCATATCCGAGCGCGAGGTCTCGATCGTGATGACGTCGGCGTCCATATCGGCGATCGACGCGATGATGTCGTTGAACTCCGAATAGCACATATGCGTGTGGATCTGCGTCTCGTCCTGCACGCCGTTGGCCGTGATACGGAATGATTCGACGGCCCAGCGCAGGTATTCGCCCCATTGCGCGCGGCGCAGCGGCAACCCTTCGCGCAGCGCGGCTTCGTCGATCTGGATCACACGCACGCCGGCCTTTTCGAGGTCGATCACTTCTTCGCGGATCGCCAGCGCCAACTGGTAACACGACACCGAGCGCGGCTGGTCGTCACGCA
The DNA here is from genome assembly GCF_002917095.1 of Paraburkholderia eburnea. Classification (GTDB taxonomy): domain Bacteria; phylum Pseudomonadota; class Gammaproteobacteria; order Burkholderiales; family Burkholderiaceae; genus Paraburkholderia; species Paraburkholderia eburnea. Next base: position 144,048 of record NZ_PQGA01000013.1, on the reverse strand, counting down.
CGAACGACCAGTTCAAAATCGTCACCGGGCCGGTAAGCATGCCCTTCATCGGCTTGTTCGTGAGCGACTGCGCGTAGGTGATCCACTCGACCGTCATCGCCTTCGGGCGGCTGATATCGCCAAACAGCACAGGCGGCTTCACGCAGCGCGAGCCATATGACTGCACCCAGCCAAACTGGCTGAACGCGTAACCGTCGAGCTGCTCGCCGAAGTATTCGACCATGTCGTTACGCTCGGCTTCGCCGTGCACCAGCACGTCCAGTTCCAGCGCTTCCTGCTCGCGCACGCTGCGCTCGATTTCCTTGCGCATGGCGTCCCGATAGCCGGACCGGTCGAGCGCGCCGCTCTTGAACTGGCTGCGGGCGTGGCGGATTTCGCCGGTCTGCGGGAACGAGCCGATCGTCGTGGTCGGGAAGGCGGGCAGCTTCAGCAGCGCGGCCTGTTTCGGCGCGCGTTCGGCGTAGGCGTGCTGACGATGGCCGAGCTTCGCGTCGATGCGCGCCAGCGCGGCCTTCACCGCCGGGTTGTTCACGCGCGGCGAGTTGCGGCGTGCGGCGATCGCAGCCGCGTTGGCGGCAAGTTCTTCGGCGACCTTGTCGCGGCCCTGATTGAGCGCCGTCGCCAGCACCTTCACTTCGTCCAGCTTCTGCAGTGCGAAGGCGAGCCACGAGCGGATTTCGGCGTCGAGTTTTTCTTCGCTCGCGAGATCGACCGGCACGTGCAGCAGCGAGCACGACGGCGCGATCCAGAGGCGCTCGCCCAGCTGCTGCGCGAGCGGCGCGAGCCAATCGAGCGCGGCGTTCAGGTCCGTCTTCCAGATGTTGCGGCCGTTGATCGCGCCGACCGACAGCACGCTCTGCGCCGGCAGCTTCTGCGCGGCGTGCGCCACTTCTTCGCGGGCGTTGATTGCATCGATATGCAGACCATCGACCGGCAGTTTGACAGCTAGCTCTAGATTGTCGAGCAACTGGCCAAAATACGTCGCGAGCAGCAGCTTGACCGGGCGCGTCTTGAGCGCGTCGTAGGCCGTCACGAAAGCCTGTTTCCACGCGTCGTCGAGTTCCGTCACGAGCGCCGGCTCGTCGATCTGTACCCACTCCACGCCGGCTTTCGCGAGCGTGTCGAGCAGCGCCGCGTAGGCGGGCAAAATGCGCGGCAGCAGCGCGAGCTTGTCGGAGTCGTCCTTGGTTTTACCGAGCCACAGATACGTCACCGGGCCGACGATGACCGGCTTCGCGTTCACGCCTTGCGCGCGGGCTTCGCCCAGTTGCTCGACCAGACGCGATGCGTCCAGTTTGAAGGTGGTATCGGCGGTGAATTCGGGGACGATGTAGTGATAGTTGGTGTCGAACCACTTGGTCATTTCGCCGGCCGCGACGCCGCCGCAACAACCTGCGTGCGCTTCGGCTCCTGCGGCCGAGCGGCCACGCGCCACGCGGAAGTAGTTGTCGAGCGCATCGCCATGAAAGCCCTGCACGCGAGCCGGCAGGTTGCCCAGCGTGAAGCTCATGTCGAGTACCTGATCGTAGAACGCGAAGTCACCCACCGGCGCCAGATCGAGTTCGCGCTGATCGTTCCAGTGGCGCGCACGCAGTTGCGCGCCGAGCGTCTTCAGTTGATCGCGCGACGACTCGCCCTTCCAGTAGCGTTCGAGTCCGAACTTCAGTTCGCGTTTAGCGCCAATGCGCGGGAAGCCGAGATTGTGTGTCGTGACCATGCGGGCTGCCATCCAATAGAGGTTGCGTAGAACAAATGCGGAAAGTGGCAGTGATCATAGAGGCGCATGATCATGAAGAAAAATGGTCTTATTTCATCGAACGATTAGATTTTTTCATTCGTCGCGCTTACCGGGGATGTACGGCTTGCAAGCGGCATTTTGTCGAGGTATCAATCCAGACCGCTTTCCAACCTGCTTTTCACTCTTTTAAACATGCGCATTCTGGATATCGTCGATTACTCGCAGCCCGCCAAAGAAACTCTCGAATGGGAGCCGAAGCCCGAGGCGGTTATTTCCGGCGTGCCGCGTCAGGCCGCCCACATGCACTTTACGAGCGCGTGCGGCCAGCTCTCGACCGGAATCTGGGAAAGCGAATGCGGTCAATGGACCGTGAACTTCACCGAAAACGAGTATTGCGAAATTCTCGAAGGCGTATCGGTACTGCGCGACGAAGAGGGAGCGGAGCGCACCGTGCGCGCCGGCGACCGCTTCCTGATTCCAGCAGGATTCAAGGGCACGTGGGAAGTGGTCGAACGATGCCGCAAGGTATTCGTCTCGGTCGAGTTCAAGGGCTGAACCAGGAGAGCGCTCACGGGGCCGCGCGCCGATGATGCATTTGCATCATTGCCCGCCACGTCCCGAGCGCCCACCATCGCTTCAACAGGAGCACCCGCCGCGCTACACGGCGCGAGAGGTTCCCGTTCTTCTGGAGAAGCGCCATGAAATCCCTCATCGTTCTGGCCGCTGCCTTCGTCAGCGTCGCCGCGCTCGCACAGGACAATGCGCCCACGGCGCCGGCCGCGCCAGCCGCGCAAACCGAAGCCGCGCCCGCCATCGCTACCGCCGCCGATCCGTCCGCCAGCCCCGGAGGCGGACACAAAATCTGCCTCATGGTCCATGGCCACCTGTGCGCCCTGGGTGACAAGAGCCTCGAACCCGGCGCACATTGCATGTGTCACGACCATCCCGGTACCGTCGAGATGCAGTAAGACGCCCCACCTGCCCATCGGAGCGAGCATGCACTCTGCCCCGCCCACCCTGTTTCTGCACGGCGGTCCCGGCCTGTCGGCGATCGCCGAGCGTGATCTCTACGAACAGACGCTACCGATCCACTGGTGGGATCAGCCGCGTTCGGCGGTACTGTTCGCCCGCCCGTTTGGCGCGCTCGTCGATGCGGCGGAAGAAGAGGCGCGCCAGCTCGCGGAGGTATCGGACCAGCCCGTCGATCTCGTGGCCCACTCGTTTGGCGCCCATCTCGCACTGCGCCTCGTGCAACGGATGCCCGAACGCATCGGGCGAGTCTGGCTGCTGGCGCCCGTTCACGACATGGGCAATGCCTTCGTACGGCTCGCGACGTGCCTGCTCACACGCTCGTCGTCATCGCACCCGTTGCTCGCGGCGCTGGAGGAATTCAAGGCCGACAGCGACTACGCGCGCTTCGCCCGTCTCGCGTCCCAGGTGACGAGCTTTGCGAACTTCTTCGATCTTTACTGGAGCGCAGGTGCGCAAGCGCGACGTCTCTGGTATCTCGACCTGCTCGCCCGCCACAACGTCATTGACGCGAACGCGTTCGAAGTCATCGTGCGCGACTTCTGGGCCGAGCCGCCATCGCCCGCCCCGACCTGCGCCGCACCCGTGAGCATCGTGTTCGGCCGCGAGGATCCGCTCATCGATCTCGATGCGGAACGCCGCACATGGGCCGCGCTGTTCCCGCAGGCGCAATTTTCCCAACTCGACACAGGCCATTTCGTGCACCTCGAAGCGCCCCCCGCCGATTGGTGGCGAACGCTCTGACCCGGCGCAATACGCCTGGCTACAGCCCCGCCCGCCTGAATTGCTGCACGAGTTCCGCGTTGCGGTGCACGCCGGCGCGCTCGTGAATCGCCTGCAAATGATTGCGAACGGTCGCAGGCGCGATCGAGAGCGCACGCGCAATCTCCTTGTACGTGCACCCCGCGACGACAAGACGCGCGACGTCGCGCTCGCGCCGCGACAGCGCATCCACGGGCAGCCGCGCCCGCGCTCTCACGAATACCACGTCGTGGACGATCTGGATCGAGAACAACGCCGCTCGCCCTTCGTATCGCAAGTCGCCGCCATTCGCCGCGCTGCCGCTGCGTGCGACGATCAGGCGGGCGAGTTCGGCGGGCAACATAGAGGGCTGGCGTATGGGCCATTCGTCACGCAGCAGGATGCGAAACGTTGGCTCGACAAAGCGAAAATACCCGGCAGGATCGCACACGGCAAGCGCCCATACGGATTCGGTTGCACTCGGCCGTACCCGTTCCATCTGGAAGGCAAGGCTCGTCTGCAATGCCTCGCTCAAATGCGCAAACAAGCATTCGAGCAAATTGCGCTGAGCCTCCGAAAAAGGCCTCGTCTCGTAGGCGCCATATAACGAGATCGACTGATGGAGTCCTTCGCCGTTGGCCCTCCCGCCCACAATCAACGCCTGCACGTGCCGATAGCGCTGCGCGTATTCGAGCAAACCCGGTTCGCGCACGCGGGCGAACGCCTCAGTCAGTTTCAGGTTGAGGGCGCGTTCGAGATGGGTGAGGCACCAGCGCGCGGCTATGTCGTGCTGACGAAATGCATCGTAGTCCTTCAGTGTTTCAGGCGAATCGTTGAAAAGAAATGGCTCATGAAAGTCGGCGCCGCGTGCGTCGTGACACACGACGCCCCAACGTGCCGAGTCGAAAGGCAAAATCTGTTTGAGCAATGTGAGCGCATGCTGCTGGAAATTTTCAAACGGCACCTCGCGCGCCGACGCATGCAATGAAAGCAAAAATCCGCCGAGCTCGTTCACGGTCGCCTCCGCTCACGATGACTGCTTTTATGCCCCGGCTGAAGAGAGAAATAAACGCACCATGCAGTTTTAGGTTTGTGTGTAAGTTGATAGCATAGTTTTGCGCGAATCCCAAGCCGCGCCCGGCACATTTGCCAGCGCAACGTCGACGCGCCAGTGCGTGCATGAACACGCAAGCAGTAAGCAATCCTGTTTTTCATGGCGCTTACAAAAAGCGCATCGAACCAGCTTCAATCCGCTTTCAGACTGGCGTTTTAAACCGTATTTAATTAAATCGCCGATCGACGGATCGCCCGCTCGCACGCGTCAATACACGCGCCGCTCCGCTTCGCATTGACAGACGCCTGCACGCCGATAAACTCAATTCAGGTTCACCGGCATCGCATAAGAGCGAACCTGTTGCGCCGTGAAGCTAACAGGAGAACCCCATGAGCGCGCTTGAAGACACCTTGCTCGCCACTTATCGCGCTGCGCGCGAGACTGCGCACGACCGCTTTCTCGACGCAATGCTCGACGTATTGCGCGTGCGCGTGCCCTTCGATGCCGGACGCTGGGCCACCGGCAATTTCATCGGCGGGAGTGCCGTGTTCGATAGCGTCCATCTCGTCGATGAAATGCCCGACTGGCAGAACGCCTACACGCAGATCAGTGCCTTGGACCATGCGGCGAAATTCGCCGTGAGCCATCAGTACACGACCGGCAATTTTCATTTCCCCACCTACTTCGCGGGTCCGGCCAATCGTGCGATGCGCGACTATGCACAGCGTTTTCGCCATGCGTCCGGTCTCGTTACATGTAGTAAGGACGTCAAAGCTCAGGTGCTGATCAATCTATCCGTGTTTCGCGCCGATCCCGACGCCTCGTTCGCCGAGGCCGAACGCGTTTTCGTCCAGTCGCTTTACCCGCATCTGATCGAGGCCTGGAAGATCAATCAGGCCCTGCAGATTGAGCGCGCGTGTGATCGCACTTCGCCCGCGCGCTGGTCGGCGGCAATCTGCACGCCGGGTGGCCAGATCGTACTGGCCGAGCCTTCGTTCACTGAGGCGCTACGCACGGAATGGCCCGCTTATCCACGCCTCGCCGGCGCGCTGCCCGCACCGCTGGCGCAGGCCATGCAGAGTGGCACGCCGACGTTCAAAGGCGAATCGCATGTGTTCCGCTTCGAACGCGGACACGAAACGGCGCTCGTGCGGACGCGCCCGCGCGTACCGCTCGACCGGCTTTCCACCCGCGAACTCAATGTGGCGCGCCTCGTCAGCGCGGGTCATTCACACAAGGAGGTGGCACTCCTGCTGGGCATCGCGCCAGCAACGGTTCGCAATCACCTTCAGGCGATCTACGATCGGGCGGAGATTCACTCGAATACCGATCTGGTGGCGCAAATGAGCGCAATCGACCCTTGAGCTTTCCCGGCCACTAGTGCATTTGCATCATTGCCGGCGCGCGCGGGAAATCGGAATATGAGGTCGTGCGAAGAGACCTGTGATCTAACCATCACTCGATTCGATACAAGACCACTCGCTACTTTTCCGAAGCGCGCCCGCCCATCCATACCGGCTGGCGCGCTTTTTTCTCACGCGCTTTTTCCCGCACCGCGCATTTCACTCCACCGGAATCCACCCCGCCGTCGCCGCGTCGCTCGCGCGAAACGCCGGAAACTTCGCGCCCAGTTCGGCGATGGTATGGATATCGTTCTTCACGAGATCATCGTGCGTGACCAGCGTGGGCTTGACCGTGATGTGGTGGTCGAGCGGTTGCCCCGCCACATCCAGCGCCGCCGCACGCACCGATACCGCGCCCACCACGGCCGGATTGGTCGCCGCCGTCGCTACCCAGGCGCTGTTCGGCGCGCGGATCGCCTCGATATCGGCGGTCGAAATATCGGCGCTATAAATGCGCAGTTTGCCCGAGAGATTCGCCTCGCCCGCCGCGAGGCTCGCGCCGCGCGCGAACTCGTCGTAAGGCGCGATCACGACGCGAATATCCGGATGCGCGCGATACGCAGCCGACGCCTGGTTCGCCACCGACTGTGCGATCGGGTTGTCCACGGTGCCCCAGCGCGCCTGCTCGCGCACCTTCGGATGCGCGCTCTTGAAAGCCTGCCAGACGGCGTCGCGGCGGTCGAGCGGCGCGAAGCCGGCGACATAGACGTAGCCTGCGGAAAACGCGTCGCCGTTGTCTTTCACGGCCTGCTGCAACAGCAGCGACGCCAGATCGCGATCGCTCTGCTCGATCTGCGGCACACGCGGATTGGCGAGATCGACATCGAAGGCCACGACCTTGATGCCCTTGTCGAGCGCCTGCTGGACCACGTCCTTGAGCGATTCGGGCAAGCCATGATTGACGATGATCGCGGACACGCCCAGATTGATGGCCTGCTGGATCTGGTCGCGCTGCTGCGCGGCGTCCTGGCGGCCCTCGTAAATGCGCAGGTCGATGCCGAGCGCCTTCGCCTGCTTTTGCGCGCCCGCCTCATAGGCCTGGAAGAAGTCGCCCTCGGACAGGTAGTTGACCAGCGCGATCTTCACGCCGCCCTTGTCGAACGGCGCGGGCGCGCCTTTGAGTGCGCCCGCGTGCGCCACGCCCGCGCCCAGCAGCGCCGCCGCGCAGAGCGTGAGCGTGCCGAACGCGCGAGTCGGTGCCTTGCGAGGCGTCGAAGCGAGTATTCCGTGTTTTTTTCCGTGCTTTGCGGTCTTCATGTTTCCCCTCTCCATATCGTCAGGATTCCCTGGTTATTTGTGTGACAGCGTGAATATGGCCTTACATCGTCGCCAGGCATCAAATGCGCGTGCCGCCGCGATGCCCGATGCTGAACGTGAACGCGAGCGCGACCACCAGCAGCGCGCCCTTGATGAAATCCTGGAGGTAGTACGGCGCGTTGAGCATCGTCAGGCCGTTGAGCAGCACCCCCACGAAAACCGCGCCGATCACCGTGCCCGGCACGTTGGGCCGCTTCACGCCCCAAACGGCGTAGCCCACCAGCGCCGCCGCCACAGCGTCGAGCAGCAGCGAGTGACCGGCGCTGACGTCTCCGCGTCCCACGCGCGCCGCGATCAGCAGGCCGCCGAGCGAGGCGATCGCACCGGACGCCACGTAAGCCGCGACGCGATAGCGCGCAGCGGGCGCACCGGCGAGCCGCGCCGCCGTCTCGTTGCCGCCGATCGCGTAGATCACGCGGCCCCAGCGCGTGAGCGCCATCACCGCCGACACAAGCAGTGTCAGCACGAGCAACACCAGCACCGGCGCGGGCACGATCTCGAACAGGCGTGCGCGGCCGAGCGCGAGGAAAGCGTCCGGAAAGGTGCCGCTCGCTTCGCTGCCGTCGGGCAGGATCGTGCCGGTCGCCAGCGAGCGTCCGCCCGTGGGAATCAGTTGCAGGCCCGCGAGCAGGAACAGCGTGCCGAGGGTCGCAAGCTGATCCGGCACATGCAGGCGCGTGATGAGCACGCCGTTGAAGAGGCCCGCCGCGATACCGAGCACGAGGCAGGCCGCGGCCGCCTCCCACGCGTTCCCGTGCCAGACCACGAGCACGTAGCTCGCCGCCATCTGCGCGGTGGCCGCCACGCTGCCGACCGAAAGATCGAATCCGCCTGCCGCCAGCGTGATCGTCACGCCAATGCCGAGCAGCGCCACGATCGACACGGCCTGGAGGATGCTGAAGAGGTTCTCGACGCTCACGAAGGCCGGTTCGCGTACCGCGAACAGCACGCTCATGGCGGCCAGCACGGCCAGCAGGCTCAGGCGTTCGAGCCACGCGAGCGCGGCGCGGCGGCGCGAGGGCGTGACGGCGCGGGCCTGCGCGGGGTCGTTGGCGAGCGTCGGTGTGGCGGATTTCACGGTGCGGGTCTCAAGTTACGGGGCTCAAGTTGAAATGAGGGCGTCTGGGGCTGGGGTGGCTTCGCGGGTGACTTCGACGGTGCCGCGATCGAACTGCACGATACGATCGGCCACCTCATGCGCTTCTTCCAGATCGCTCACGAAAACCAGCGTCGCGCGCCCGGCGGCACGGCGACGCAGCATCGCGGCGATATCGGCGCGCGCACCGGCATCGACGCCCTGAAACGGCTCGTCGAGCAGCAGCAGGCGCGCGGGTTCGGCGTGCCAGCGCGCGAGCAGCACCTTCTGCTGGTTGCCGCCCGAGAGGCGTGCCACGCGGTCGTCGGGACCGCCGCAGCGGATGCCGAAGGTGTCGATGGCCTCGCGCGCGACGTCGCGCTCTTTCGCGCGCGGCACCACGCCCGCGCGGCTCCAGCGCGGCAAGAACGGAAAGCCGATGGTGCCCGCCACGGAGGCGAACGGCACGGCATCGGGAAAAAGCGAGCTGCGCCAGCGGTCCTCGCCGGCCAGAAACACACCCGCGCGAATCGCCTCGCGCGGCGTGCGAGGGCGCCACGGCTCGCCGTACAGGCGCATCGTCCCCGCGCTCACGCGCGTCGCGCCGAAGATCGCCTGCGCAAGGCGCGTCTTGCCCGCACCGACCGGGCCGACCACGGCGACGATTTCGCCGTCGCGTACGTCGAGGTCGAAGGCTTCGGAATGCGCTCCGAGCCGCACGCCGCGTAGTTCCAGCGCAGGTTTAGCGCGCTGGATGAGTTCGCTTTTATCCGTGTTGGGAGTGCCAACAGGCAACCTGCGCCCGATCATCGTCTCCAGCGCGGTATCGAAATCGATCGGCGCATCCTGCACGGCAACGGTGCGGCCGTCGCGCACCACGGCCACGCGCGAGGCGAGGCGGCGCAAATCGGCCAGCCGATGCGAGACCAGCAGCACCGCCACGCCTTCCGCGCGCAAGCCATCGATCAAGGTATAGAGACGTTCGGCTTCGGCGGAGGACAGGCTCGCGGTGGGTTCGTCGAGGATCAAAAGGCGCGGACGCGTCGCCAGCGCACGCGCCAGCACCACGCGCTGCTGCGCCGCCAGCGAGAGCGTGCCAAGCGGCGCGTCGAGATCGACGCCTTCCAGGCCCACGCGGGCCGCCAGCTCGCGTGCGCGCGCATGGCGGCGCGCGCGCGGCGTCCAGATCGTCGCGATGCCGCCGCAAAGCTCGTCGAGCAGCAGGTTGTCCGCGATGGACAGCGCCGGCACCACCACGTCGGCGACGGACTGGTGCACGGTCGCCACGCCCTGACGCTTCGCGGCCAGCGGCGAGCCGGGCAAATAGGCTTGCCCGTCCAGCGTCATTGCCCCTTCGTCGGCGGCCTGCACGCCGCTCACGATCTTCACGAAGGTGGATTTGCCCGCGCCGTTCGCGCCCATCAGCGCGACGACTTCGCCCGCGCCGATCGACAGATCAAGCCGCGCGAGCGCCACGGTGGCGCCAAAGCGCTTTGCGATCGCATGGGCGGAAAACACGGGGGCGGACATGGCGCTCAGACTCCGGACGGAGGGTTGCGGAATGGCGTCCATCGTAGCGAGCCGCCAGCACGCCCCCAACGAAGCGATGTTCATATCCATGCGCGCGCTTTTGCTAAGGCGCCGCTATGTGTGCCTTTGCGAGCCGTCCTATATGGTTATGCGAAACGCTTGGTTCGGTTTTAAATGGGCCGTCTCTAGAATCGGCTGATGATCGGCATCAGGCGCGAATAGTTATTCAGCGATACGAATTAATTCACTATCGCACCTTCCATTTTTGCTTCTTTATAACGGCATGCAACACAGCAGACGCAAATTCATCCGCCAGCTTTCCGCGACGGCGCTTGGCGCCGCCGCTCTTCCCTCGCTCGTCACGAACGCCCAGGCTGCCGACACGCGCACCTTGCGCATCGGCTACCAGAAGTTCAACACGCTCAATATTCTCAAGGGCACCGGCAGTCTGGAGCGGGCGTTGCAACCGCTCGGCTGGAACGTGCGCTGGGCGGAATTCGCGGCGGGCCCGCAACTCACCGAAGCGCTCAACGCCGAGGCGCTCGACTTCGGCCATGCCGCCGATACGCCATCCGCCTTCGCCAATGCAGCGGGCGTGAACGCCGTCTATCTGGGCGCGGAACAGCCCTATCCCAAGGGCATCGGCATCTTCGTGGCGGCGGATTCGCCGATCCATTCGATCCGCGAACTGAAGGGCAAGAAAGTGGCGATCGGGCGCGGCTGGAACGTGCAATATCTGCTGGTGCGCGCGCTGCGCGAGGCGGGTCTGGAGTACGGCGATATCCAGCCCGTCTATCTGACGAGCGCGGCGGACGTGAGTGCAACGTATCTCTCGGGCAACGTCGATGCGGCCGGTTTGTGGGACCCGTTCCTCGCGGGCCAGCAACTGGCCACCGCGCCGCGCGTGCTGCGTGACGGCACGGGTCTGTCGAACAATCGCACCTTCCATCTGGCGCGGCCCGACTTCGTCAAACAGAATCCGCAGGTGATCCGCGTGCTGTTTCAGGAACTCGCAAAAGCGAATGCGTGGACGCAGAGCCATCCGCAGGAAACCGCGAATCTGCTCGCGCCTCAGCTAGGCGTGCGCCCCGATGTGCTCAGGCTTTCGACCGGGCGCCGCCACTATACGACCGTGGCCGTGACGCCCGATATCGTGAAGGAACAGCAGGATATCGTCGATACCTTTCACGCGCTGGGGCTGGTGAAAGAACGCGTCGATGTAGCGCGCTTCGTCTATCCGGAGACGTTCGTTTAAACGGCGAAAGTGCCGCTTTAAAAGCGATAATCGAGGGCCGCGAAAGTGGTCAGTTCGCGGCGGCGTTCGGTGATCGGACTGCCGCCCGCATAGTGCTCCAGACGTCCGAGCGTGGCGTCCACGGAACCGACCCAGTGCTTCGAGAAATCGTGCGTGGCATAGAACGTCATATGCACATCGCGGATACCCGAACCGGTCGCGTACTGCGGCAGCCCCGAAGCCGCGCTCTGTGCCGACGAAATACCAAACAGCGTACGCGTATAAACGGCATTGGCCCACGTAAGACCTGGCCCGACCGAAAACAGCCAGCCCTTCAGCGGCAGCGAGGCGTAAAGATCCGCGCTCGCCGTGGTGCCCTGCCCGTTGCCGGAAATGTCCTGATAGACCGCCACGGCGCCCGTGAAGGCCCAGAGCGTGTAATCGCCGAAAATGCGCAGCTTGGGGCCGTCGTCCACATTGCCGAGACCACGCAGATGCGGATCGTCGGAGGCCGTGCGCGACTGGAAATCGAAGCTCAGCGACGCGCCCAGGTGATAGTTCTCCGAGGTCAACACGTTGATGCCCAGCACGTCCGGCCCCTGCGAGAAGAAGCGATCGCGGTACGAGATGTCGAGCGCCGGGAACGGATAGACCTTCATATGACGCGAGCCCGGATACTGCGGCGCGAAATACGCACCCGGCCCGATCGAGATCTTCCAGGGCGACTCGTCCGGGGTCGTGCTGGCCGTCGCTTCGCTCGTCGCCTGGGTGTTCGTATCATCAGCCCAGGCCTGCCTCGCGAACGCGAGCATGGCGACGCAAGCCAGCGCCGTCATCGTTATAGACCGCTTCACGCCTTCTTCCTTCCCACTGCTGCCAGTTGACGCAAACGCCGCGCGAGCGCCTTCGAGACGACTGGCTGGTTCTGCGCATCGCGCGCGCCATGCGCCACTTCGCTCTCGCGCAGGAACAGCGTGGTCTCGCGCGCGACAATCTCGCGTTCGTTGTCCGAAGTGATCATGTGATACGAGTCGTCGAGCCAGAGCGTGCGCAGGAAATTCGCGCCGATATGGTCGATCACATAGCGCGGATTACGTGGACTCGACGTTTCATCGTCGATCGCGTGAATCACGAGCGTATCGTTTTCGATCGCCGCCACGTCCTTGCGCGCCGTGCGCGCGAGCCGCAATGCCTGATGCAGCGCAGGCAGCGAGATCGTCGACGGTCCCACTTCGCTAAACGCATTGCGCTGCATTGCGCGCGCGATCTTCTTGCGCAGCGCTTCGTTTCGCACGCCGAACGGTTCCGACTCGCGATAACGATAGACGTGGCGCAGCGGTGTGTAGTACGCCCAGTCCAGCAGGAAGCGATACCACGGGATCGCCCAGCCGTCATAGGCCAACGTGAGCGAAAGCAGCACGAGCGACTGCGCGCCAGGCCGCTCGCGGATCAGCCGCATGGCCAGCGCGCCGCCAATCGACAGGCCGCAGATCGACACGCGTTCATAGCGCGCGGCCAGTGCGTCGAACTCGCGCGCCGCCGACTCGACCCACTGCTCCATCGTCTGTTCGCTGGAGCCTGCGCTATAGCCTTCGATCAGCGGAGCGCAGACCGTGAAGCCCTCGTTGTGCAGATAGCGCGCGAGGTAGCGCAGCTCGATCGGCGAGCTCGACAGGCCGTGCAGCAGCAGGACGGCGTGGCCGTCGCCTTCGTTGAAAATGCGTGAGGGGCGCACAGCAGGAGTCGCGCACACGACCGGTTCCATCTCGACAGTCGCCACGTCAGTCCTCCGTGCTCAGAACGAGGAAGTCGCCTGCATGGGTGGTGAAGCGCTCACATTGGCAGTTCGTCATGCGGAAATCGCGATCATGCTTCGCGTGGCGCAGGCGTACGCGGTGATGGCCCGGCCACAAGGCATGGGTCAGGCGCTGGATATCCTCGGGGTGCACCGATTCGAACAGCGGCCCCGGCGCCACTTCGGTGGCCGCCGGCAGCGCCGCCGTGCTCTGTCCCACGCTCGCGCGCTGCGCGGCGTTGCGCTCCAGCGCCTTGATGAGAATGAAGCCCTCGTGATGCTGCGCGAGATGGCGCAGCAGGCGATGCGTTTCGTCCTCGGCGCGGCGCGCGAGCACGCGTTCGTTATCGTGACGCAGCAGCATTTCGTAACGCGACTGGGCGACCGACGCGATCAGTTGCGCACGAAACTGCTCGCGTCGCAGACGCTCGATCAGCGTCATCACGATGAGGGTAACGAGCGGATACGACACGAGCAGCACGGCGTCGTGAAAATCGAGTACGGAGATATTGGCGTAGGGCGGCACGAACAGGTAATCGGCGATGCCGAGCCCGAGCACCATGACCGTCAGCGCCGGCGCCAGCCCGAAGTAGTACTCGACCAGCGAGGCGGCGATGCAAAACGCCGTGCCCGGCATCATCGGGCCGAGCCACGGATGCAGGCCAATGCGCACGACGCTGGCGATGGCGAGCGCAACGGCGGCGTAGCCCCAGCGGCGCGGACCCCGGGGCGCCCAGTGACGGGCATTACGGACTTTCATGTTTATTCAGGGCCCAGTTCTTTTGCGGGCCGATGCGAGAAGTGCCAGGAAGCGGCCGGAGGCGCCCACCTTGTAATCAGTGTGCGGAAGGACGGCGCAAGTTGGCTGGCCAATGGGCTGGCGGGTGCAGCGAGGTTCCTTCGCGGCCGCGTATATTACCACTTTTTACCGATATTCCTATTCATACTACGGATTAAATCTGACGATCCCCCATCCGGCAACATTAAAGAACCCATTACGTTAACGAGCATTAATACAAGCGCAAGGACTTCGAAATCTTCGTATCGCGACGGGATGATATGCCCGTCGCATTTAGCGCAGCAATCGCTGCCTGTTGCCCGAAACTGGCCGTTGCCCTCGCCACAAACTTCGACTATAGTTGAGCGCGTACTCACTCATATAGAAGAAGTCATCATGTCGAGTCAAAAGTGGTTCGTCACGGGCGCATCCGGCGGTCTCGGGCGTGCCCTGACCGGGAAGCTGCTGGCCGAAGGGCACCGTGTAGTCGCGGCCGTGCGCCGCGTCGACGCGCTGCAATCGCTCAAGCAGGCGTGGCCCGATCGGCTCGAAGTGGAACCGGTCGACGTGACCTGTCCCGACCAGATACGAGCCGCCGCGGCACGCCACACCGACGCCGATGTCGTCGTCAACAACGCGGGCGGCGCTGTGATCGGCGCAATGGAGGAAATGAGCGAGGCCGATATCGAGCAACAGCTCGCGCTGAATCTGCTCGCGCCGATTCACGTCACGCGCGCATTTCTCGGCGCAATGCGCGCGAGAAAGTACGGCATGTTCATCCATCTGAGCAGCGTCGGCGGGCGGGCGGCCTTTCCGGGAGGTTCGATGTATCACGCCGCGAAATTCGGGCTCGAAGGATTCGCTGAATCGGTCAGCCGAGAAGTGGCAGGCTTTGGCATCAAGACGCTTATCATCGAACCGGGTTCGATCGCGACGGACTTCGTCGCCAACATCCGCTGGGCCGAGCAACTGGACGACTATAAGGATAGCGTCGTCGATGCAGTGCGCGAGCAGGTCAGGAATTTCGGCGAAGAGATTATTTCTGGCGATCCCGTGAAAATGGCCAACGCCATCTATACGGTCAGTCAATTGCCGGAGCCGCCGCTGCGCACGGTTCTGGGCAGCGACGCCTACACGGTGCTGGAAGGCAGCTATACGCAGAGTCTCGAAGCGCTCAAGGCGCAAAAGGAACTCCCCAGCTCGGTGGTGTTCGAGGGCAAACGGGGATTCATTCCTGAATGAGCGTGGCGGCCGTCTGCCGCTTCATTCCCATAGCGTCGACATCGACGCACGACGAAGGGTAAAGCGATTATGTCAAGAGTCTTTTTGATTAGGGATGCCAATGGAGAAACATCATGCGCGTCGTACTGATCGGCGCGACCGGCATGGTTGGCCAGGGCGCGTTGCGTGCCTGCCTTGCCGCTCGCGATGTCACGGAAATCATCGTGGTCGGCCGCCGTGCGCCGCAGGGCTACGATGATCCGCGACTCAACGTCGTCATCGTGCCGGATCTGGCGGGCTTTCAGGCTACGGACGTCGTGTTTTCCAAGGCCGATGCGTGTTTCTTCTGCGTCGGGGTGTCGTCATTCGGTATGACGGAAGCGGCTTATCGGGCGATCACCTACGACCTCACACTGCACGTAGCCCACGAACTGGCACGCGCCAATCCCGCGATGACGATGGTGTATGTCTCCGGCGCCGGCGCGGACAGCAGCGAACAAGGCAAAAGCATGTGGGCCCGCGTTCGCGGCCGGACCGAAAATGCCTTGCAGCGCCTGCCCTTTCGATGCGTGGCTATTTTCCGGCCTTCGGCGATCATTCCCGAAGACGGCATACAGTCGCGCACCGCAGCGTATCGATGGATGTATGTTGCGCTCAGGCCGCTGCTTTCCGTAGTACGCCGACTCTCGCCCGAAAGCGTGCTCACGACGCGCATTGTGGGCGATGCCATGCTCAATGCCGTGCGTCTCGGTGTGCCTCGCGCCGTTCTGAAGCCTGCGGATATTTATAGACTTGCCGGCGCGGGCATATGATTGTGCAGCGCGCGGACGGCGATTTTCCGCGCGCTTTTTCCCCATGCCCCAGTGCGGGCGAATGCGTAACCGCAGCAGTCGGGAAGGGCGATCAACAGCCACTTCACCGTCAACGATATTATTTTTGTGCCGCCTTACGCTTGCGCGATTCCGCCTTGCGGCATAGATCAGTGAGTAGCCAGCGCGCGATCAACTCGGGGCGATTCTGGCCGTAGGGGGCGAACTTGATCTCGTTCTCGAAGTAGACGATGACACTGCCGGTCATCACTCGATAGGAGCCGGCGTAACCTACGCCATCCAGTTCCACACGCAAGGGATGCGTGGTTTCATATTCTGCGGAAGCCAAATTATTGCAAAAAGTGTCAAAAATATGACGATATCGTTTTACCTGGCATCTGGTCAATCGAATATGCGATTTGTTTCATATTTCGTCGCGACAACGACGCCTGCGTAGATAACGCCCTTGCGGAGCTTGCGCCGATCACGCAGGCGCGATCTTCGATAAGCGCCAATTCGAGCCGCTTTTTGAACTGCTTTCAGCGGCTAACCCGCCATGGAGGCCTCAAGTCGATCAAGCAAAAGCGCGCGCAAGGGATGCGCAGCAAGCTCATCGCGCCGGCGCGGATGAGCCGCACTCACTTCAAGCACATGGCTGGCAGGCCGCCGCGCCGCGCCATTCGCCGGCTCCAGCAACACAATGCGGTCGGCCAGATAAAGCGCTTCCTCGATATCGTGAGTGACGACGAGCGCCGCCATGCGATGCGCCTCGACGATCGTGAGCAGCAATTGCTGCAGGCGCATGCGCGTCATCGCATCCACGGCGCTGAACGGCTCGTCGAGCAGCAGCAGGCGCGGCTGCGCGAACAGCCCGCGCGCAATCGCCACACGTTGCGCCATGCCACCCGATAAATGCTTGGGCCAGTGCGCGCCATCGTCGGCACGCAGGCCAACCTCATCGAGCAAAGCCTGAGCGCGTGAGAGCGCCGCGCCGCTCGCACGTTGGGGAAACGTAATGTTGTCCGCCACGCGCAGCCACGGCAGCAGTCGCGGCTCCTGAAAAATCACGCCGGCCAACGGCGACGGCCCCTGCTGCGTGACGCCATCGAGCGAAACGGTGCCGCTAAAATCCCGGTCCAGTCCAGCCGCGATGCGCAGCAACGTGCTCTTGCCGCAGCCGCTTGGCCCGAGCAACGCCGTGATTTCACCGGGCGCGAGCGCAAGGCGCAAATTGTCGAGAATCGTGCGATCGCCATACTGTTTCGCGCGAATATCGAGTTCGAGCAAGGCCGCCTGCGTCATGTGCGCTCTCCTTCCTGGGCCGTATCGCGCCAGGCCAGCACGCGTGATTCGAGCGCGCGCATCGCGCTATCCGTGAGTTTGCCGAACAGGCCCAGCAAAATAATGGCGCCGAATACGACGTCGGGCCGCCCCGTCTCTCGCCCATCGCTGAGCAAATAGCCTAGTCCGCGCGTCGCGGCGATCAGTTCGGCGGCGACGACAAACATCCACGACACCGCAAGCCCCGTACGCAAGCCCGTGAAAATCTGCGGCAAGGCGGCGGGCAGGAGAATGCGCAGAAAAAGCCGCCACGGCGGCAGGCGATAAATCGCGCCCAGCTCCACGAGCTTGCGGTCCACGTTGCGAATACCGGACACCACGCTCAAATGCACGGGGAAAAACGCACCGATCGCCACGAGTGTGATCTTCGGCGCTTCGTCGATCCCCATCCACAACAGCAATACGGGCACCCAGGCGAGCGAGGGAATCGCGCGCAACGCCTGAAAACTGGGATCGAGCAGCGCATCGAGACGACGGCTCAGACCCATCGCCGCGCCGATCGCAATCGCCAGCGCCGCGCCGCAGCCGAACCCCACCGCCACCCGCGCGGTGCTAGCCGCGATATGGCGCAGCAGATGGGCGCTGCCCAATTGCCAAAGCGCTTCGAAGATCGCCGATGGCGCGGGCACGAGGTTGTCGGGCAACACGTGCGCACGCACGAGCGCTTCGATGGCAAGCAGGAAGGCTACGGGCAGCAGCGCTCCGGCTATGCGCCAGCCGCGCGGCAATGACAAAGATGGCGGCGATGGTTGCGTCGATTGCGGCGAACTCTTCGCAACAGCGCCCTCCACCGCGCGCGCGCCGGCTTCTACATCGAGTGCTCCCATCGCCTGAACTCCCTTACTGACGCTGCGCGGAAGCCAGCGCCGGCTGCGCCGCCTGCGTGTCGATCAGCGACTCGATTACGCGGTTCAAATCGGTGCCCGGCTTCACGAGCTGTTCCTGCGTGAGGATCGGCGCAGCAGCCTGAAGCGCCTTGATCTGCGTCTCCCCCGGTTCGGGCTGGCTGAAGTCGTTGCGGCTCAGCTGCAGCTTCGCAACCGCAAGCGAAACCTTCGAATCTTCCGCGACGATCTGTGCGGCCTCATCCGGATGTGCGCCAATCCAGACACGCGCGCGTTCGTACACCTTCAGCACGCGGGTGACGGCATCGGGATATTGCTTGAGGAAGTCTTCGCGAACGTTCAGGAATCCCCAGGTATTGAAATCGACGTTGCGATACAGCAAACGCGCGCCATTGTCGACCTGCGCAGCGGCCATGTGCGGATCGAGTCCCGCCCACGCATCGACCTGTCCATTGACGAGCGCCGTACGGCCGTCGGGATGCTGAAGGTTGACGATTTCCACGTCGTCGCGCGATAGACCCACCGTATGCAGCGCGCGCAGCGTGAAGAGATAGGGATCGGTGCCCTTGGTCGCCGCGATCTTCTTGCCCTTGAGATCGGCCAGCGTCTTGATCGGCGAATCCTTGCGCACGACCAGCGCCGTCCATTCGGGGCGCGAGAAAATATAGACCGTCTTGATGGGATTGCCGTTGGCCTTGGCCAGCACCGCCGCAAGTCCCGCTGTCGAACCCATGTCGATCGCTCCGCTATTCAGGTATTCCAGCGCGCGATTGCTGCCGAGACTGAGCACCCAGCGCACTTGCGTATGATCCGGCGCGAATGCCTGCTCGAGCCAGCCGTTGCGCTTGATCACCAGACTTTCCGGCGAATAGTAGGCGTAGTCGAGCTTGATTTCAGCAGGCGCGGCGCCTGCCGCCCACGCGGAAACAGCGGGCACCGTCACCAGCGCGAGCGCCGCGAGTTTGCGCCAGCTGCGCAACGGCGCAGCGATTCGACGCCATAGCGTCAGTTTTGTCGTTTGATTGCTCATCTGTTTTCCCGTTGTTATGCGTAGCGTATTGGGCGGCATAACCGCACAATCTCCGAGCTTAGAAAAATCCGCGCTGGAACAGAACCAAGATTCGCTCACATGGAAAGCAGGGAAATCGATATTCGCGCGGCCCCAGGGCTTTAAAAGCACTTTAAGAATGCAAATCGATAGCGCCGATAACGTTTCGAGAATCCGTTATTGGAACGCCGCTGCGCGCCTTTCTATACTCGTCGCTCACGCCATCGGAGGCTCTTCGTGAGTTGGTGTGGCCTCGCCCGTGCGGCCACCCACGCGCCTCCACCGACGAAGACAGTAAAGAGGAAGACAGCATGACTGCATCCAGACCCGACGACAACGCACTTTCCACGGGCACCGATTACGACACCCTCGCGACCCGGTTCCGGCCGATCTTCGCCGAAATCGCAAGCGGCGCCGCGCAGCGCGACCGCGAACGCATCCTGCCGCACGAAGCCATCGCCGCGCTCAAGGCCGCGGGCTTCGGCGCGGTACGCATTCCCGTGCAATACGGCGGCGCGGGCGCATCGATCCCGCAACTATTCCGCCTGCTGATCGAACTGGCCGCGGCCGATTCGAATCTGCCGCAAGCGTTGCGCGCGCATTTCGCCTTCGTGGAAGACTGGCTCAACGTGCCGTCCGACGCCGATCAGCGCGCGTGGTTCGACCGCTTCGCAAGCGGCCAGATCGTCGGCAGCGCCTGGACCGAAGTGGGCGACGTCGCTGTTGGCCAGACGAAGACAAAGGTCGCGCAGCGCGATGGCCGCTACTTCCTGAATGGTTCGAAGTACTACAGTACCGGCAGCATCTACGCCGAATGGATCGACGTCTATGCGCAGCGCGAGGAAGACGGCAGCAACATCATCGCCGCCGTGAGCACGCAGCAAAACGGCGTCGTGCGCGAGGACGACTGGGACGGCTTCGGCCAGACCACCACGGGCAGCGGCACGACACATTTCAAGGACGCCGTGGTCGAGCCGCGCAACATCATCGATTTTTCGCGCCGCTTCAAATATCAGACCGCGTTCTATCAGCTCTTTCACGTCGCCACGCTTGCCGGCATTGCCGAAGCCGTGAAGCGCGACGCCGCCACGCTGGTGCGCAACCGCACGCGCGTCTATAGTCACGGCAACGCGCCGCATGTGAGCGAGGACGCGCAGATCCAGCAGGTGGTGGGCGAGATCGCCTCGTGGGCCTACGCCGCGCAAGCCGTCGCCCTGCAATCCGCCGAACCCGCACAGCGCGCCTATGTGGCCCGCTTCGGCCACGACGATGCAGCCGAACACGCGGCCAACGTCGAAGCGGAAATCGCATCGGCGCAAAGCCAGCTCGTGACTTCGGAACTCGCCTTGCGCGCGGCGACGCATCTGTTCGACGCGCTCGGCGCATCGGCGATCAGCAAGCGCCTCGGGCTCGACCGTCACTGGCGCAACGCGCGCACGGTGTCGTCGCACAATCCGCTCGTCTACAAGGCACGCATCGTCGGCGATTGGGCCATCAACGGCACCGAGCCGCCCTTCGAATGGCAGATCGGCAACGGCCCCGGCCGTGGGAGCAAGTGAGCACCATGAGCAAGACCATCCGTTTCAACGCGTTTGAAATGAACTGCGTGGGCCATCAGTCGCCGGGCCTCTGGCGTCATCCGCGCGACCGCTCGTGGCAGTACAAGGACCTCGAATACTGGACCGATCTCGCGAAGATTCTCGAACGCGGCCTGTTCGACGCGATTTTTATCGCCGATGTGATTGGCTATTACGACGTCTATAAGGGCGGCAACTATCATGCGCTGCATCAGGCCGCGCAGATTCCCGTGAACGATCCGCTGCAACTGGCCGCGCCGCTCGCACTGGCGACCGAGCATCTGGGCATCGGCATCACGGCGTCGACCAGCTTCGAGCACCCGTACACCTTCGCGCGCCGCCTTTCCACGGCGGATCACCACACCAAGGGGCGGCTGGCCTGGAACGTGGTGACGTCCTACCTCGAAAGCGGCGCGAAAAACGTCGGCCAGAGTGGTCTTGCCGATCACAACAACCGCTACGAAGTGGCCGCCGAATACGTGGAAGTGCTCTACAAGCTCTTCGAAGGCAGCTGGGAGGACGGCGCGGTCGTGCGCGACCGCGAGAAGGGCGTGTTCACGCACCCGGAAAAGGTGCATGAGATCGGCCACAAGGGCAAATACTTCGAAGTACCAGGTTATCACCTGTGCGAGCCTTCGCCGCAGCGCACCCCGGTACTGTTCCAGGCCGGCGCGTCCGGTCCCGGCAAAACCTTCGCGGCACAGCACGCGGAATGTGTGTTCGTCGCCGCGCCCACGCAGACGCTGCTACGCGACTATGTGGCCGAAGTGCGCCGCCAGGCCGCGCTCGCGGGCCGCGATCCGCGCAAGCTGCTGATCTACAACCTCGTCACGGTGATCGTCGACGAAACCGACGAAAAAGCTCAGGCGAAGTTCGAGGAATACCAGCGTTACGTCTCCTACGACGGCTCGCTCGTCTTCATGTCCGGCTGGACCGGCATCGACTTCGGCCAGTATCTGCCGACCGATACGGTGCGCCGCGTGGAGACCAATGCGATCGTCTCCGCCGTCGAACATCTCGCGGGCGGCGACAAGGCGTGGACCATCGAGGAACTGGCCCGCTGGGGCGGCGTAGGCGGTCTCGGGCCTGTTTTCGTGGGCTCGCCTTCGACCGTCGCGGACATCCTGCAACAATGGGTCGAGCACACCGACGTCGATGGCTTCAATCTGGCCTACGCGATCGCACACGAGACCTTCGAGGACATCGTCCAGCATCTCGTGCCCGAATTGCAGCGTCGTGGCGTCTATGCGCGTGAATACGCGCCCGGCACCTTGCGCGAAAAACTCTTTGGCAAGGGTGCGACGCTGCCCGACGATCACCCGGCCGCGCAATACCGCGATATCGAACGCGTGAAACGCGAAGCCGCAGCGGCCCCGCACACGGCCGAAGCTGCCGAAACAGCCTGACCGTACCCACCCGCGCCGCTCAGCCGGCGCGGGATACTTCTGCTCACAATTTTTCTGGACCCTACATCATGACCGAACTCGCCGCCCAGGCGGGAGACGGCGGCGCGCTGCGTCGCGGTTATCTTTCGCTATCCGAATTGATTGCACAATCGATTGGCCTTGTCGGCGCGGCCGGCGGCGCCGGCCTGTTGATTCCCGCCGTATTTGCCACCGCCGGAAACGGCACCTGGCTCGCCTATCTGCTTGCCACCATCGGCCTGCTGTTTGCCTCATGGAGCATCACGCAATTCGCCAAACGCACCGCTTCGCCCGGCGCGCTCTACACCTATGCAGCACGCGGACTCGGCCCGATCTGGGGCGTGATTGCGGGCTGGTCGCTGCTGATTGCCTATGGCATCGGCGCGGCAGGTATCCTGCAGGGCACCGTCAACGAAGTCGTCGTACTGTTCAAGGACGTCGGCGTCGGCGCAGCGGGCACGGGTCTCGTCGCGTCGATTGCCATCACCGTGGCCGTCACGATCGGCGCGTGGTTCATCACCTGGCGCGATATCCGTCTGTCCACGCGCACGACGCTCTGGATCGAGTTGAGCACCGTCGTGCTGATCCTGTTCGTGATCGGCGCGGCGCTGTTCCTGCATCATCGTTGGGTCGATCCGCAGCAGCTTTCGCTCGCCGCCGTCAAGCCCGACCAGTTGCGCCTGGGCATGGTGCTCGCCTTCTTCAGCTTCACGGGCTTCGAGAGCGTCACCGCATTGGGCGTCGAGGCGCGCGAACCGTTCCGCCTGATTCCGCGCGCCGTGATCGTCAGTATTCTTGGGCCGGCAGCGCTCTTTCTCGCCGCTTCGTATGGGCTCGTCGCATTGTTTCAAGGCGCGGCCACGCCGCTCGACCAGGCTAACGCGCCGCTCTCGGCCGTGGCGCACGGCATCCATCTGGGCGCGCTCGGCGTACTGATCGACGCGGGCGTGGCGCTGAGCTTCTTCGCGGCGTTCTTCTCTTCGATCAACGCCGCCGCGCGGCTGCTTTACACCTTCGCGCGTCAAGGGCTGCTGCACTCGGCAACGGGCCGCGCGCACGCGGGCAACGCCACGCCTCATGTGGCCGTGACGCTGATCGCACTGCTTTCGCTTGTGGTTGGCGTGGTGTTTCAGTTGCGCGGCACGTCGCTGTTCGATGCTTACGGTTATCTGAGCACGATCGCCACGTTCGGCTTTCTGCTGACCTATGTGATCGTCGCGATTGCCGCGCCGGTTTTCCTGCGCCGCCGCGGTGAACTCAAGCCCCTGCATATCGCGATCAGCGTGATTGCGGTCGTGCTCATCGCCATTCCGTTCGTCGGCAGCATTTATCCCGCTGCGCCGGGTGCCTATGCCGTGCTGCCCTACGTATTCGCGGCGCTGCTGGCCGCCGGCTTCGCATGGTTCGTCGCGCTGCGCATCCTGGCGCCGCATCGTCTGCACGATATCGAGGCCGAACTCGCCGAAGAAGGCGCGCCGCAAGACCTCGAAGCACAGCCGGTGGCGCTGCCCGCTTCGGCAACGTAATGCGTCAAGCCGCGATACGATTTTCGTCTTGAACGGCTTGAGCGCCGTGCACTTCGTTCGCAGCATCGAACGGGTGCACGACCGCGTCGGTCGCGCGCCATGCAAACCGGCGCAGCAGTTCGCCATAGCCGCCGCGAATCACGAAATGGCCGCACTTGTGCGCATAGGCCTCGCGTCGTAGACGCCAGGCGCGCGGCAGGCAGTACCAGGGCAACGCGGGCAGATCGTGATGCACAAGATGGTAATTGTTGTTGAGGAACAGCAGGCGCATCACAAAGCCGGCTTCGTTGATGACGATGCGCGCCTTCGGCTCCGGCGCGGCGCGATGTTCGTAGAGCGAGCGGATCGTCGCGATCGACAGCGCGGGCCAGGTAATGGCCAGCAGGTAGTACCACCACGGCACGCCAGCCCATACGTCGAGGACGAACAGCAGCGCGGCGACGCTGATCCCGTGTGCGATCCACATCGGCGCATAACGGCGGTCGCCCTCGCGCAGCGCGCGCCACGCGGTCGCGGTCACGGCCGCCGCGCTCATCGGCGGCCCCACCAGCATTCGTCCCACGAAGCGTTTGCGCGCCTGCCACAAGGCGCGACGCCACGCCGGCCATTGCTGCCAGCGTTCGGCGGGCACGTAGTTGCTTTCGGGGTCGAGTCCGGGGAGCGTGAGCGCCTCATCGCGATGATGTTCGAGATGCGTGTCGCGATAGAGCGTGTAGGGAAACCAGATCGCGAGCGGCGGATAGCCCAATAATCTGTTTAGCCATGCCAGGCGTGTGGGATGACCGTGCAGCAACTCGTGTTGCATCGACATATGCCATGTGCAGAGCAGCACGAAGAGCGGCGTCGCGCCCGCCAGCGAAAGCAAATGGCGGTGCAACAGCCATACAGTGCACACCCAGCCGCCATACACAGCGGCGATTAACAGCCACGTAGGCCATTCGGTGCGGGCGGCCAGGCCCGCTTGCAGCGCGGCAACATCGCGCGCGTGATCGGTATCGAAATATTCAGCCATGATTCCCTGCACGGGTCCGTTCGCTTACCTTGGCCCGCAATTGCCCACATTTATCTAAACTGTCACGATGAGCCACTGGATCGCCGCCCTGCCGATGTATAACGTCACCCCGCAGCACGACGCGCTGTGGCGCGCGCTGCTGCGCGATACGCTCGATGCCTTTGCGCAGGCAGGCGGCCCGCGCGAGGTGGACCTCCCTGCTGCGTTCCCCCACGACCTGCTCACGCTCTGGCGTCGCCCCGATCTGCTGCTCTCGCAGACATGTGGCTTTCCCTATCGCATGTTGGGCGTCGCGAATGCCGTCCATCTGCTCGCCACGCCCGCCTTCGACGTCGAAGGCTGCGAAGGCGCTTTCTATCGCAGCGTGCTCGTCGTCTCGGCACGCGCGTGGGATGCCGGCGCGGTATCGCTCGCGGCCTGCCGGGGCCTGCGCGCCGCCTGTAACGGCCCCGATTCGCACAGCGGCATGAACGCCCTGCGCCACGCCGTCGCGCCCCATGCGCATGACGGGCGCTTCTTCTCGTCGATTGAGTGGGTCGGCTCGCATCTCAACGCGTTGCGCGCGCTAGGCGCGGGCGAAGCGGAGGTAGCGGCCATCGATTGCGTGACGCTGGCCTACGTGCGCGATGCGCTGCCGGAGTTGCTGGACGACATTCGCACGATCGGCGTGAGCGCCGCTGCGCCGGGACTGCCTTTCATCGCCTCGCGCACGGTGCCGGAGCAACACGCTGCGTTGCTGCGCGATGCGCTCGACGCTGCCTGCGCCGCCGATGCGCAACGCGCCCGGACGCTGCGCCTGCGCGGCTTCGTGCGCCTCGCGGCGGCAGACTACGCGCGCATCGAACAATACGCCGACGAGGCCCGCGCGCTCGGCTACCCTGAACTCGCGTAAATGACGCGGCCCGTGAAGCGTCCTCGGCGCAGTATAAAAAGGCGGCGCGCGAGGCTCCAATAACGAATCGGCAGATCGATATAACGGGCACACGCGAGTGCCCACCGCACGAGGCTTGCCGCGCTCTTATCTTCCATTCGGGAAAGCAATGCAGGGATTGATATAAAGCCCGCGCCCTCGGCCTATAGAATGGATCGCCTGCGCGGCCTTGCTGCCGGCTCATCTAACAGACCCATCTAACAGACAACCCGGGGATCACCATGACAGGAATTGGGCGCGCCGTGCGCGTTATTGGCGCGGGCATCGTTGCCGGCGCTGCATTTGCCGCGCCGCTTGCGCACGCTGATGTCTCGCTGCTCAACGTTTCGTACGACGTCACGCGCGAACTCTATAAGGACATCGACGCGAGCTTCATCGCCGACTACAAGCAAAAGAGCGGCGAAACCGTAACGATCCGCCAGTCGCATGGCGCGTCGAGCGCGCAGGCGCTCTCGGTCCTGCAAGGTCTGCAGGCCGACGTCGTCACCATGAACCAGCCCAACGATATCGACCTGCTCGCCGAACGCGGCCAGCTCGTGCCCGCCGACTGGCGCTCGCGCCTGCCCGACGCGAGCGCGCCCTACACCACCACCATGGTGTTTCTCGTGCGCAAGGGCAATCCGAAGCACATCAAGGACTGGGACGATCTGACCAGGGCCGGTGTGCAAGTCGTGATCGCCAATCCGAAGACCTCGGGCAATGGCCGTTATGCGTATCTGGCCGCCTGGGGCTATCGCAAGCTGCAGGGCGCGAGCGACGCACAGGCGCTCGATTTCGAGCGCGCGCTGCTCAAGAACGTACCGGTCCTGGATGCAGGCGGACGCGGTGCCACCACCACGTTCACGCAGCGCGACATCGGCGACGTGCTCGTTACTTTCGAAAACGAGGTGGGCCTGATTGAAACAGGCGCGAATGCCAAGGACTTCGAAGCAGTCTATCCGTCCGTGAGCCTGCTGGCCGAGCCGCCCGTCGCTGTCGTAGACAAGGTCGTCGACAAGCGCGGCACGCGCAAGGAAGCGCAGGCCTACCTCACATATCTGTACACGCCGGCGGCGCAGGAAATCATCGCGCAGCATCATCTGCGTCCGCGCGACAAGGCCGTGCTCGCGAAACACGCCGACGAGTTCAAGCCGCTCAAGACCTTCACGGTGGAACAGGTGTTCGGTAGCTGGCAAAAGGCGCAGGCTGCGCATTTCGCCGACGGCGGCACATTCGACCAGATTTACGCGGATCGCAAGTAACGCTGCGTGAAGCATTTAAAAAGCGGGACGGGTGTTTTAAACACCCGTCCCGCTTTTGCGTTTAACCGCTCTTTAAAACCGGCTCAGTTCCACGCGTGGCGCGCAGGCTTGGCGCCATTCAGATAGTAATTGCCGACGAGGTGATACTTCCAGCGCACCGGATCATGCAGCGTATGCGTGCGCGCGTTACGCCAGTGGCGGTCGAGATTGTGCGCGGCAAGCGTCGATTGCGTACCCGCCAGCTCGAAGAGTTTTTCCCCTGCCAGCAGCGCCGCTTCGGTGGTCAGCACCTTGGCCTCGCCCACGGCCACCGACGCGCGCGCGACATCGTCTTCGCTCACCGCGTCCTGTGCGGCGATTTCGTCAAGCACCTTCGCCGAGCGTTCAAGCAAGGCCTCAGCCGCGTGCAACTGGATATAGAGGCGGCCAATCTCGCGCACCGTCAACGGATCTTCGCTCGCGCGCTCGACGCCGCTATCGACCCAAGGCCGCGCGCGCTCGCGCACGAAAGCGAGCGTATCGTCAATAGCCGCCTTCGCGATCCCCGCGTCGATGGCCGCCTGAATGATCTGCGAAACCGGGCCGTTGAGCGTCGGCTGATCGGAGACGCGATACGCGGGCAGCACATGCGATGCGCTCACGCGCACATTCTCCAGCGTGACCGTGCCGCTCGCCGTGGTGCGCTGGCCGAAGCCCGACCAGTCATCGGTAATCGTCAGCCCAGCCGTGCCCTGCGGAATATAGGCGAGCCAGCCGCGCCGCTCGTCATCGAGTCCGAGCACCGGAACGAAATGCGCGAACAGTGCACCCGTCGAATAGAACTTGGTGCCGTCCACGACATAGTCGTCGCCATCGCGGCGCACGCGCGTTTTCAGATCGAGCACGTTTTTTGTGCCCTTTTCGGAGAACCCATTGCCAAAGCGCTTGCCCGCCAGCACTTCTGCGAAGAAATAGCGCTTCTGTTCCTCGGTGCCCGTAAGCGTAATCACGTCGACCAGACCAAAATGATTCTGCGGCAATTGCCCAATCGACGAATCGGCGGCAGAAATCAGCTTGACGACTTCGGTGAGCGTGACGAACGACACGCCCGCGCCGCCGTAGGCCTTCGGTACCGTGATGCCCCACAGGCCCGATTGCGAGAACCATTCGATCTCCTCGCGCGGCAGCCGCCGTTCACGATCGCGCTCGGCGGCGCCCTCGGCAAGACGCGCGGCGAGTTCGCGCGCGACGGCGATCGCTTCGTCATCGTCGGCGATCACGCGCACGTTCGCGCGCTGGCCCTGCTCTCCGGTCTCTGCCATGATTTTCTCCGCACTAGTGTAGGTGCGGACAATCTAGCAACGAACGCGACGCCCGCCAAACGAGCGATTGGCAGATCGATATTCCATGGCGTGGCACGTTGCGGCGGTAATATTCGTGTTTCTACAGAAGCCCACGAGAGCACAAGCGGGAAATGACCGGCACGCCTACGCACAAGCCCGAAGCCGCACTGACGCATTCGCGCATCGATCCGCGTGTCTGGCAAGTCGCCCTTGTTGTTTCGATCGGCTCATTCATGGCTCAGATGGATTCGACGCTCGTGAATGTTTCGCTGTCGAGCATCGGCCATACACTCGGCGCGCCCCTCGCGGCGACGCAATGGATCGTGAGCGGCTATCTGCTCGCGATGGCGTTGATGCTGCCGCTCAACGGCTGGCTCGTGGACCACGTGGGCGCAAAGCGTCTCTATCTGTTCTGCTTCGCCGCGTTCACGTTTGCCTCGATGCTCTGCGGCGCGGCCCACGGCGTTGCCGCGCTGATCGGCGCGCGCCTCTTGCAAGGGCTCGTCGCGGGCGTGCTGGCGCCCATGGCGCAGATGATGATCGGGCGCGTTGGCGGACAGAACATGCAGCGCGTGATGGGCTATACGACGCTGCCCATCCTGCTCGGCCCCATTGCCGGGCCAGTGCTGGCCGGGGCGATACTCGCGCACGCATCGTGGTCGTGGCTCTTTTTCGTCAACGTGCCCATCGGTGTGCTGGGTGTGGCGCTCGCGGCGCGGATGTTACCGCGCGATACGGTGGCAGCGCAGCCGCGCCCGTTCGATTTCGCCGGTTTCGCGCTGGTTTCGCCGGGTCTTGTCGCGTTGATCTATGGCTTGCAAGGCAGTCTCCTGTGCCTATGCGCAGGCTTCGCGCTACTTGTTGCTTTCGTGCTCTACGCAAGGAGCAAGGGCGAAGCCGCGCTGATCGACGTTCGGATCTTTCAGGGACGCACTTTCCGCGTCGCCGCCCTCGTGCAGTTTTTCGCCAATGGCATCATGTTCGGCCGCCAGCTTGCCGTGCCGCTCTTTCTGATCGCAGGATGCGAGCTTTCCGCGTCACACGCGGGCGGCCTCGTTGCGATCATCGGGATCGGCATGATGATTTCGTTCGCAATCCTTGGCATTTTGACCGACCGATTCGGCTGCCGTGCAGTTGCGGCAGGCGGCGCACTGCTGGCGCTGCTCGGCACGCTTGCGTTCGTGTGGATGGCGTTCAACGGCTATTCGTCCGCGTGGGCCGTGGCAAGCCTCTTTCTTGCCGGCCTGGGACAAGGCACCATCAGCGTGCCGTCGATAGCGGCGGCCTACGCATCGCTGCCGAAAACGCGTATGCCTGTCGCCAATACCGCGCTCAATATCGCGCAACGCATCGGCGGTCCTTTCGCGACGACGCTGATATCGATGTCGCTCGTCATGACGCCAGGCCATGCGTCGGGCGTACAGGTGCATCACTTTGAGGCTGCATTTGTCGTGCTCGCGCTGCTGCACGCCTTATGCCTCGCTGCTACGCTGTGGCTGCCAATGCGGATCGAGCGCACGCCGCAGCGTTAATCCTGGCGGGTGTATCGGCGCCGCCTGGACGCGCAATATGTTGAAGCCGGTGGCCAGGTCACTCTAGTGCATAGCTTGTAAAACCAGGCCTTGCCACACGATCCTGGCAAGGATTGCGTGGTTTGAGTGGGTTGGTGGCGACTGGCGGTTAGTTGCAATTTGAAGGAAAAATCGCGCGCAATGCGCCTGTAAAGACTTCGCGGACCACGGCTTACAGGCGATAATCGGCAACCGGGAATCGATTTAAAATCCGGATTTGAAATGCGGACTAGAAGAGCGGAGAAGGAATGAGCAAGCAAGGTTTCACCACCAGCATCGTTCACGGCGACAGGATTTCGGGCAGCGAGCACGGCGGCGTGCGCCAGCCGATTCATACCTCGGTGCAATATGGTTTCGAACGCGTCGAGGACCTGATCGGCGTGTTCCAGGGCACGAAAAAAGGCGGCTTCAACTACGCGCGCCAGGGCACACCCACGACGGCCGCGCTCGAGCGCAAGATCACGAGCCTGGAAGAAGGCGTCGGCTCGATCTGCTTCAGCACGGGCATGGCTGCGATCACGGCGACCTTTCTCACGCTTCTGCGCGCGGGCGATCATCTCGTGTCGAGCCGTTACGTGTTCGGCAACACCAACAGCCTGTTCGGCACGCTGCGCACGCTCGGCGTCGAAGTCACGACGGTCGACGCCGGCAATGTCGAGGAGGTGAAGAACGCCATTCGCCCGAATACGCGCATGGTGTTCGTCGAGACCATTGCTAATCCAGGCACGCAGATTCCTGATCTGCAAGGCATTGGCGACGTATGCCGCGAACACGGCCTCGCCTATGTCGTCGATAACACCATCACCTCCGCCGCGCTGTTCAAGCCGAAGGCGGTGGGCGCGAGCCTCGTCATCAACTCGCTGACCAAGACGGTCGCGGGCCACGGCGCGGCGCTCGGCGGCGCTGTCACCGACACCGGCCTGTTCGACTGGAGCGCGTACCCGAACATCGCCGACGACTACCGCCGTTCGGCCGCGAAAGAGCAGGGTCTGCTGCAAATCCGCAAGAAGGGGCTGCGCGACATGGGCGCGGCGCTGTCGTCCGAGCAGGCGCATTCGATTGCTCTCGGCGCGGAAACGCTCGCGCTGCGCGTCAAGCAGAGCAGCGACAATGCGCTGGCCCTTGCGCAGTTTCTCGAAGGGCATGAGGCAATCGGCAAGGTGTTTTATCCTGGCTTGAAGAGCCATCCGCAATACGAAGTCGCACAAAAGCTCTTCAAGGGCGCGTCCTGGCTGCTGTCGTTCGAACTGCTCAACACGGAGCGCATGATCGACGTCGTCAACGCACTGCAATTGCCGATCAAGGCGACGGGCCTTGGCGACACGCGCACGCTCATCATTCCTGTTGCGCCGACAATCTTCTACGAAGCAGGCGCCGAAACGCGCAAGGCGATGGGCATTTCCGACGGCATGCTGCGCCTTTCCGCAGGCATCGAAGATATCGACGATCTGATTGCGGACTTCACGCAGGCGCTCAAACTGGCGGCATAACGCACCAGGTATCTGGATTACGGCCCGGCTATGCCGGGCTGGATACGCCATCCGCAGCAAATCGCGTCGTATCAAACGCGAGCACCCGTCTCCCGCCCGCTCCCTCATCGCGCGCAAACGCCCGCCGGGCCGGGCCTCGCGCTCGTTCCTGAGCGGCCCGCAATGCGAGTATCCGCACGCGCTCGATTCTCTTATTCTGTTCTCACTGGAAGGCACGGCATCGGGCCGCTGCCACTGCAAGCGAGACAGAAAATGAGCGATGCAACTCAACACGTCATTCAGGCCATGAAGCTCAATCACCTGAGCTTTCCCTCGGCCAATACCGAAGCCACGGCGGCTTTTTTCGAGCGATATCTGGGCTTCACGATCGCGGGCAGTTGGGATCGCTCGTATATCCTCAAGCGTCCCGGCTATGACGTCGTGATCGATCATGCTGGCGCCGACGCGCCCGCGTGGCCGAAGAATTTCCACCTCGGCTTCGAACTGCCGGACCTCGAAGCCGTGCAGGCGCTTTACGCGCGATTCAAGGCCGAAGGCGTGCAGATGGAGACGGCGATATTCAATAACGGGCGGGGTTCGCGCTTTTTCTGCCGCGCACCGGGCGGCGTGATGTTCGAGATGAATACACGCAAGGATGCTGCGCAGGAATATCAAGGTACGTTCGACGATTGAATTGCGGTGCGTCGCGACGGCCCCTTGGCGCACCAGCGCTTCGCGGCTCGTCGGCGATTGCTCGTTTTATATGACGAATGCCTGAACAGGCGACCTGTTCCTCTTATTTCCCCCACGCGAAATACGTAGCAGAAAATCTTCGAAGGGATTCGTTGACCGGCGCGCGCCTCGCCGAGCATCATGCGCGTTCGCCGTGCATGCACGCTTGCGCTATCCCTTTCAAGGCCACACTACGATGTCGAAACCTTTGCACGATCGCCACGGCGCGAATGACACGCGCCGTCTGCTCCTTAAAGCCGGCGCGGCGGGTGCCTTACGCGGCGTCACCGCAACGGCGGGTGCGCTCGCTGCTGCGCTCGGCAGCAGCGCGGCGCGCGCGGACGACGCCAAGGTGCTGCGCGTCGGCTACCAGAAGTATGGGAACTTCGTTGTCCTGAAGGCTCAGAAAACGCTGGAGAAGCGCCTCGCGTCCGCCGGCTTCACCGTGCAATGGCTTGAATTCCCGGGCGGCCCGCAATTGCTGGAGGGCCTCAACGCAGGCGCCGTCGATGTGGGCACCGTGGGCGAAACGCCGCCGATCTTCGCGCAGGCAGGCGGCGTGGATTTCGTCTATATCGGCAGCGAGCCGCCTGCGCCGCGCGCCGAGGCCATCGTCGTGCAACAGGACTCGCCGATCCGCACGGTGGCCGATCTGCGCGGCAAGCGCGTCGCGCTCAATCGCGGCTCGAACGTGCATTACCTGCTGGTCGAAGCGCTCAAGAAAGCGAATCTGCGCTATGACGATATCCAGCCCGTCTATCTCGCGCCCGCCGATGCGCGTGCGGCCTTCACGAGCCGCAGTGTGGACGCATGGGCGATCTGGGACCCCTACTTCGCCGCGATCGAGCGTCAGGCGAACGCGCGCGCCATCGCGACCGGCGAAGGCCTCGTGAACAACACGCAGTACTATCTCGCGGGCCGCAAGTTCGCCGCCGCGCACGCCCCGATCGTGCATGCGCTGCTCGACGAAATCGCCGCCGTGGACAACTATGCGCGCGCCAATATCGCGAGCGTGGCTTCGCAACTCT
Source organism: Paraburkholderia eburnea (assembly GCF_002917095.1). Lineage (GTDB taxonomy): Bacteria > Pseudomonadota > Gammaproteobacteria > Burkholderiales > Burkholderiaceae > Paraburkholderia > Paraburkholderia eburnea. Next base: position 111,257 of record NZ_PQGA01000013.1, on the reverse strand, counting down.
CACCGCTGGTGGGGCTCGATGCCGGCACGCTCGAAGTCGCGCTCAAACGCACGACGTTCGGCGTGCGCCCGCTAGACGCGGCCACCTTCGCGTATCAGCAGCAGATCGCCGACACCTTCACCGATCTCAAGCTGATTCCGAAGAAGCTGGTCGTCGCCGACGCGCGTTGGGACGCAGCCTGATCTTGCCACCTTCGCTCAAGGCTTGACGCGCGGAAAGCGCGCGTTTTCCTCGAGCGAGTCGAGCTCCAGGTGACTGCGGATATAGCGCTCGCTTGCGGCGGCGCGTGGCTGCCAGTCCCAGTGTTCGATGCGGCCCTGGCGCGTGGCGCGAAAATGAAAGCTGCGGCGGCGCTGACTGGCCAGCACGGCCTCGTGCAACGCGTCGAGATTCCATCTGCGCGCGACTTCCGCACGGAACTGCGCACAGCGCGGCTCGTGCAAAGGATGTCTCGCGAGATTGCGCAATTCCAGCGGATCGTCTTGCAGATCGAATAGCTGCTCAGGGTCCACCGGCGAATAGACGTACTTGTAACGCTCGCGGCGAATCATCACGATCGGCGCGAGCGCGCCCTCGCCCAGATATTCGCCAATCGCTTCGTCGTGGGCCGATTGCGCCTGCAGATGCGGCACGAGGCTGCGCCCGTCGATCGCATCGGGCCAATTGGCGCGTCGCTCGCCCGTCGCCATTTCCACGAGTGTCGGCAAGAGATCGACATGCGAGACCGATGCCCGAACACGCGCCGGCGCGAAACGGCCCGGCGCATGCACGATCAGCGGCACGCGCGCGGCGCCTTCAAAAAACGTCATCTTGTACCAGAGGCCGCGCTCGCCGAGCATATCGCCGTGATCCGCGGTGAAGATCACGATGGTGTTGTCGGCCAGGCCCGTGGCATCCAGCGTATCGAGGATCGCGCCGAATTGGGCGTCGAGATACGAAAGCGCGCCGTAATAGGCACGCCGCGCGCGGCGCACATGCTCGGGCCGGATCGGCTCGCGGTCGATCTCGCAGGCTTCGCGTAGGCGGCGCGAATGCGGGTCGCTCTCCTCGAAGCCGAGCGTCACCTTCGGCAAATCGATTTCCTCGCCTTCGTAAAGATCCCAGTATTCGCGGGCAATCGCATAAGGATCGTGCGGATGCGTAAACGACGCGACCGTCAGGAAGGGCCGCGCGTCCTTGCCGCTGGCCTGATCGCGCGCGACATCGAACAGATGCTGACGCACCGTATAGCCCACTTCATCGTCGAAATCGAGCTGGTTCGTGCGCACGCAGGGTCCCGCGTCGAGCACGGAACTCATGTTGTGATACCAGCTCTGGCGACGTTGCGGATCGGACCAGTCCGGCACCCAGCCGAAATCGGCGGGATAGATATCGGTGGTGAGGCGGGTTTCGAAACCGTGCAACTGATCCGGGCCGCAGAAGTGCATCTTGCCGGAAAGCGCGGTGCGGTAGCCGGCTTCGCGCAGATAGTGCGCGAACGTGAGCGTCTGCGCGGGCAGCTCGGCGGCGTTGTCATAGGCGCCGATGCGCGAAGGCAGGCTACCCGCCATCAGCGCATAGCGAGAGGGCGCGCACAGCGGGCTGGCGCAATAGGCGGAGTCGAACACGACGCCTTCGCGCGCGAGCTTGTCGATGCGCGGCGTCTTCGACACCGGGTTGCCATAGGCGCGCAGCGCGGCTGGCGTGACCTGATCGCCCATGAGGATAAGGATATTCGGTTTCGCGTTATGAGCCATGAGCAGGCGTCGATAGAATGAACGATTACGATTGCAGGATGCTTCCTGTGACACCTTAGGTCAGCGGGCACGACGGCGTGAACCCCTTGCACGCTTATGAGCACATAAGCAAACGCGGCAAATGCACGCGCGATCCGTCATGCCTCGAAAGCCTGCCCCATGAATACCGCCATCGACATGACCGCGAATCTCGCCCAACCCTTGCGCGCCGCGCGTGAAACGGCTCAAGACCGGCTGCCGCCGATGCAGGCGCTGCTCGCCTTCGAATCGGCCGCGCGGCTGAAAAGCTTCACCGCCGCCGCGCGCGAGCTGGGCACCACGCAGCCCGCCGTGAGCCAGCGCATCGTGCAGCTAGAAGCGGATCTGGGCGCGCCGCTGTTCGCGCGCGGCCATCGCGGCGTGACGCTCACAGCCGAAGGCGAACGGCTGTTCGATACGGTCCGCACGAGCCTGGAGACGATCCGCGCCACGGCCGCCGGTATCCGCGCAAGCCGCACGGATAACGTGCTCACGATCCTCACCGATCCGGGCTTCGCCGCCTACTGGCTGATGCCGCGCCTCGCATCGCTCAAACATGCGATGCCCACGCTCGACGTCCATATCGTCACCTCACAGGCCGTCTTCGATCCGCGAAGCGACCGCGCGGACGTGGCCATCGCATTCGGCGACGGCAACTGGAAACCCTGCACCTCCACGCGCCTGTTCGCGGAGCAGGTCACGCCGGTCTGCTCGCCCGCGTTTGCCGCCGCGCATCGCCATGTCGAAGGGGCGCGCGACATGGCCGATCTGCCGCTGCTTCATGTCCATGCGCTGCAGCCGTCGCGCTGGCTCTCGTGGGATGCTTGGTTTGCGGCACACGCCCTGCCGCCGCCCGAAGCCGCGTGCAGCGCCACCTTCAACAGCTATTCGCTGGTGATTCAGGCGGCGCTGCTTGGGCATGGCGTGGCGCTGGGCTGGACGCCGCTCGTCGACGATCTGCTCGACAAGGGGCTGCTCGTGCGTTTGCTGGATGCGCCCGTCACGACCGAGCGCGGCTACTTTCTCGTGCGTCCGCCCGCGCGCCCCGAAGCGCCTGCGGTGCAGCGCTTTCGCCGCTGGCTCTTCAGCGTCTGCGAAACCGAAGCGCTTGCATAAGCGCGCGTTATGACCGAATAACGCAGCGGTGTCTTCACGGGCGCGATACCCGTGGGCGATAGTGGCGACTCGAATGTCTGTCCGGTCACGCGCAATAGTTCGGATTGCAAATCACTTGCGGGAATACGCTTATTCCATCGACTGATAAAGCGATTCGACCTGACGCGATGGCACTCTTGCCTACCACACGCCCACACCATGCAAACAAGAAAAACGATCCTCCTCTCGCCCGCACTGCGCGCCATCGCCGCCCTGGTCGCGTTCGCCGCCGCGCCGCTCGCTCACGCGCAAAGCAGCGTGACGCTTTACGGCATTCTCGACGCCGGCGTCACTTATGTCAGCAATAGCGGCGGCTCGCATCTGGTCGAATTCAGCGACGGCGTTTCCTACGGCAACCGCTGGGGCATCAAGGGCACCGAAGACCTGGGCGGCGGACTTTCAGCGGTATTCGTGCTGGAAAATGGCTTTCATCTCGGCAACGGCCAGAGTGGGTTCGGTGGCGCCGAATTCGGCCGCCAGGCCTATGTCGGTCTGTCGAATCAATGGGGCACGCTGTCGTTCGGCGACCAGCTCGACATGACTGAGGAAATGGTCTACGCCTACAACATCAGCGCATGGGGCAGCGGCTATGCGATTCATCAGGGCGACTTCGACCGCTTCAACGGCGACCGCCTGCCGAACTCGGTCAAGTTTCTTTCGAGGGAATTCGGCGGCTTCACGTTCGGCGGCATGTGGTCGTTCGGCAATGTGGCCGGCAATTTCCACGAGAACAGCGCCTATAGCGTGGGCGCGCATTTCGCGCGCGGCAGCTTCACGCTCGGCGCGGCCTATACGCAGTTGAACAATCCCAGCGGCATCTACGCATTCGACCCTTACGCGATGATCGGCACACGCACGTTCCTGGGCCGCCCGACCGTGAGCGTCAATGCCGCCACGGGCGCCGTCACCGATCTCTATTCCAGCACCAGCTTCCCGGTGGATCGCCAGGGCACCTTCGGCGTGGGCACGAGCTACGCAATCGGTACCGTCACGCTGATGGGCAACTATACGTATACGACCATCAAGGCCTTCGGCAACAGCTCGCACATGCAGGTCGCGGAAGGCGGCGCGGACTGGCAGATCACGCCCGCATTCAGCGCCATCGGCGGCTACCAGTACACGCATTTCGAAGGCCATCACTGGAACCAGCTTTCGGCCGGCCTCCATTACCTGCTGTCCAAACGCACTGACGTCTATGTGTCGGGCGACTGGCTCAAGGCTTCGCAGGGCGTGGACGCTGTGATCGGCTATAGCTTCGCGCCGTCGAGCACGTCCACTCAGGCGGATGTGCGCATCGGCATGCGCCATTCGTTCTGAGCCGCTCTATTCCGCTCCAATCCGTTCTAACGCGACAGCGCATATGCAATGCACGTTTGCTTCGTTCGTGCCACGCAGCGCCGACGCTAAGCTGTCCACATCTCTTATCGAACAACGCGTGAACACCAGTTACCTACAACATACGGGACGCTATCTAACATGAAACTCAAACAACTCATTCAGGCTATCGCCGCCCCCGCGGCACTCGCGCTGCTCGTCGCGCACGGCACGACGGCGCGCGCGGAAACCGTCAACATCGCCTATCAATACGGCGCCGATCCGGCCAAGCTCGCGCAGGCCAGCGCCGCTTACGAAAAAGCCACGGGCTGGACCATCAACTGGCGGCGCTTCGACACCGGCGCGGATATTGTCGCCGCGCTCGCTTCGGGTGACATCCAGATCGGCGACGTGGGTTCGAGCCCGTTCGCCGCCGCCGTGAGCCGCGGCGTGCCGGTCGAGGCCGTCGTGCTCAACGCGCTCACGGGCGGCTCGGAAGCGCTGGTCGTGCGCAATGGCGCGCATATCGACAAGCCGCAGGATCTGATCGGCAAGACGATTGCCACGCCGTTCGTGTCCACCGCGCATTACAGCCTGCTGGCCGCCCTCAAGCATTGGGGCATCAAGCCGGATCAGGTCCATATCGTCAATCTGGGGCCGACCGAAACCGTCGCGGCCTGGTCGCGCGGCGAAATCGACGCCGCCTATACGTGGGACCCGGCGCTCGGCAAGGCGCGCGAAAGCGGCCACGTGCTGGTGGATTCGGCGCAGGTCGGCAAGTGGGGCTCGCCCACGTTCGATCTCTGGGCCGTGCGCAAGGACTTCGCGCAGGCGCATCCTGAGTTCGTGCAGAAGTTCGTGGGTGTGACGCTCAATGCGATTTCCGACTATCGCGCCAATGGCAAGGGCTGGACGCCCGCTTCGGCGCAGGTGGCGGCGATCGCGAAGCTTTCCGGCGCAAGCCCTGCCGACGTGCCGCAACTGCTCGCGGGCAATCAATATCCCGATGCAGCGGAGCAGCGCTCGCCGGCGCTGCTCGGCGGCGGCACCGCGAAGGCCGTGGCCGCGACCGCGCGCTTCCTCGAAGAGCAGAAGAAGATCGATCAGGCGCTGCCCGATTACAGCGCCTCGATCACGCCGCGTTACGTCGCGGCGGCAAAGTAACCTGATTGAGTGCATAACGGGCGCGCCGCGCGCGCCCAGGGAGTCGAACATGGCGGAGCTGAAAGCAGACCGCGTCAGCGTCATTTACGAAAGCGCGCGCGGTGCGCTCACCGCGTTGCAGGACGTGTCGGTGTCGGTGAAGAGCGGCGAGATCGTCGTGGCGCTGGGCGCATCGGGTTGCGGCAAGAGCACGTTGCTCTCGCTGCTCGCCGGGTTCCAGCAGCCCACTTCGGGCACGGTCACGCTGGACGGCGCGAACGTCGACGGGCCTCATGCGAGCCGCGGCGTGGTCTTCCAGGACGACGCGCTGATGCCGTGGCTCAACGTGATCGACAACGTCTCATTTGGCCTGCGCATGCAGGGTGCGAGCCGCGCCCAGCGCGAGCAGCGCGCGGCGCAAGTGCTCGATCTCGTGAAGCTCGGCGGCTTCGAGCGTCACCGCATCGGCGAGATTTCGGGCGGCATGCGTCAGCGTGTGGGCCTTGCACGCGCACTCGCCGCCGACCCTGCCTTTCTGCTCATGGACGAGCCGCTGGGCGCACTCGATGCGCTCACGCGCGAGCGCATGCAGAGCCTGCTGCTCGATGTCTGGAAGCAGACCAGCAAGGGCATTTTTCTCATCACGCACAGCATCGAGGAAGCCGTGCTGCTATCGACCGAGTTGCTGATTCTCTCGCCGCGTCCTGGCCGCGTGGTCGCGCGTCATCGGCTCGATTTTGCGCGCCGTTATGCGCAGGGCGAATCGCTGCGCTCGATCCGCAGCGACCCGGCATTCACCGCCATCCATCTGGAGTTGCTCGACCAGTTGATGCGCGAAACGGAAGGAGCCTGACATGGCGCTCAACGATTCCCCCACGGCGACGCTTGGCGCTCCCGCGACCTCTGCCACTCACGAACCCAGTACACCTAAGCAAGTACGCCGCGATGCGCCGCGCTTTCACGCGGGCCACGCCGCGACGGCGGCGACGCTCGGTTCGCTGCTGGCGCTCTGGTGGCTCGCGAGTCATCTGCAATGGCTGCCGCCCGTGCTGCTGCCCACGCCCGAGGCCGTGCTGCGCAAGCTCGGGCGGCTCTATACCGACGGCTTCGACGATGCCACGCTCACGCAGCACCTGGCCGCCAGCCTTTCGCGCATCGCACTGGCGTTCGCGCTTGCGCTCGTCACCGCGATTCCGGCGGGCATCGCCATCGCCACGAGCCGCATCGCGCGCGGCGTGCTCGACCCCATCATCGAGTTTTATCGCCCCGTGCCGCCGCTCGCGTATCTGCCGCTGATGGTGATCTGGTTCGGCATCGGCGAGTTGTCGAAGGTGCTGCTGATCTACTTCACGATCTTTGCGCCGCTGGCCATCGCCACTGCGGCGGGCGCGAATCGCGTGGCGAAGAGCCGCATACTGGCGGCGCAGTCGCTCGGCGCCACGCGCCTGCAATTGCTCGTACACGTGGTACTGCCAAGCGCCCTGCCGGAAATCCTCACCGGCGTGCGTATCGCGCTGGGCGCGGGCTGGTCCACGCTCGTCGCCGCCGAACTGATCGCCGCCACGCGAGGCCTCGGTTTCATGGTCTATTCGGCGTCGCGCTTTCTCGTCACCGATGTCGTGATCGCCGGCATCCTGCTGATTGGCGCTATCGCGCTCGTGCTCGAACTCGGCCTGCGCGCGCTGCAACGCAAGCTCACGCCCTGGCACGCCGAAGGCTGAACGCCTTTTCGCCTTTCCCTTGCGTTATTTATCCCTCTGCCGCGCGCGACGTAAAACTCGCGCGCGCGCCGCTTCATATCCTTCCCAGCATTGATTGGTTGCCTCGCTGCAAGGCGACTCCTAGTCTGGTCTTTCACCCTTATGGAGAGACCCGGCCATGTCCTTGCCGCTCGATCATGTCGTCATTCGCGTTGAAGATATCGAACAGGCCATCGCCGATTTCAGCGAGACCGGCTTTACCGTGCAGCGCGGCGGCATCCATGCGGACGGCACCACACGGCACGCGTTGATCGGCTTCGACGACGGCCGCTTTCTCGACCTGACGGCCGCCGTGCCCGGCCTGCGCCAGGCGCGCGAATCGCGCTGGCCTCACGGCGTTCAGTCGTCCGCGGAAGGTTTCGCCGATTTCGCGTTGCTTGCGCCCAGCGTGCCGGATGCTATCGAGGCCGCACGCGCGCGCGGCCTGCATTACGAAGGCCCGATCCCGGGCGGGCGCATCCGTCCCGATGGCACGCGCATCGAATGGCAGACCGCCGTTCCCACCACACGCGACCTGCCTTTGCTATGCAGCGATCTCACGCCGCGCTTCCTGCGCGTGGCCGTGGGCGAAGCACGGCGGCACGCGAATGGCGCGCAAGGTGTCGCCAGCGTGGCGATCGTCGTGAAGGATCTGGAGGCGAGCATCAAGCGCTATCGTGCGCTGCTGGGCGGCGCCTTCGATGCGCATGTGGCTGCGCTGCCGGGTCATGCGGTCAGGCTCGCGACGTTTGCGAGCGGTACGGCGACGCTTGTGCTGCTCGCGCCGCGCGGCTCATCGGCGAGCGATGAGGCGGATACGCCAGCCGACGAGCCACGTGCGGGGTTGCATGCGAGGTTGCAGGCGTTTCTCGCCGCCAGTGGAGAAGGCGTGTTCGGCGTGACGCTCGCCACGGCGCATGTCAGTCATGCCCGCACGCTGCCGCGTGCGCTCACGCATGGCGCCTCGCTCGAACTTTCCGCTTGCCTGGGATGACGAATTAATTTCTGAAAAACAAAAAAGCCGGGAAATCTCCCGGCTTTTCCCGCCAATCATGACGCCCGGATCAGAACCCGAGATCCGGTCCGCCCGGCGCACCACCCGGCAAACCCGTCGCAGCGGGCTTCGGCGCCTCATACACGGTCGCATCGGTCGTCAGCAACAGCCCCGCTACCGAAGCCGCATTCTGCAACGCCGTGCGCGTCACCTTGGTCGGATCGAGCACGCCCTTTTCCACCAGATCGCCGTACTGCCCCGTGGCTGCGTCATAGCCGAAATTGCCGCTGCCTTCCGCGACCTTCGCCGCCACCACGCTCGCTTCCTCGCCTGCGTTGGTCACGATCTGGCGCAGCGGCTCTTCGAGCGCTCGCAGCACGATCTTCACGCCCGCCGTCTGATCGGCATTGATACCCTTGAGGTCGAGAATCGCCTGACGCACGCGGATCAGCGCCACGCCGCCGCCCGGCACGATGCCCTCTTCCACCGCCGCGCGCGTGGCGTGCAGCGCGTCGTCCACGCGGTCCTTCTTTTCCTTCACTTCGATTTCGGTTGCGCCGCCCACCTTGATGACGGCCACGCCGCCCGCCAGCTTCGCCACGCGTTCCTGCAGCTTTTCGCGGTCGTAGTCGGAACTCGCTTCCTCGATCTGCAGACGAATCTGCTTCACGCGCGCCTCGATCGCCGACGCCTCGCCCGCGCCATCGATCACCGTGGTGTTCTCCTTGCTCACCTCGATGCGCTTGGCCTGACCCAGTTCCGCGAGCGTCGCCTTTTCGAGCGTGAGGCCGGTTTCCTCGGCGATCACCTGGCCGCCCGTAAGAATCGCGATGTCTTCAAGCAGCGCTTTGCGGCGATCGCCAAAACCCGGCGCCTTCACCGCGACCGTCTTGAGCACGCCGCGAATGTTGTTGACAACGAGTGTCGCCAGCGCCTCGCCTTCGATATCCTCGGCGATCAGCAGCAGCGGGCGTCCCGCCTTCGCCACCTGCTCCAGCACCGGCAGCAGATCGCGGATATTCGAAATCTTCTTGTCGAATAGCAGGATGAACGGATTGTCGAGTTCGGCAATCTGCTTGTCCTGATTGTTGATGAAATACGGCGAAAGATAGCCGCGATCGAATTGCAGCCCTTCCACCACGTCGAGTTCGTCGGCAAGCGACTTGCCGTCTTCAACGGTGATCACGCCTTCCTTGCCCACGCGGTCGATGGCTTCCGCGATGCGCTGGCCGATCGATTCCTCGCCATTGGCCGAGATGGTCGCAACCTGGGCGATCTCCTTGCTCGTGGTCGTGGGCTTGCTGATCTTCTTCAGTTCCTCGATGGCGGCGATGACCGCCTTGTCGATACCGCGCTTCAGATCGAGAGGATTCAGACCCGCCGCCACGTATTTTTGCCCTTCGCGCACGATGGCTTGAGCCAGCACGGTCGCCGTGGTCGTGCCGTCGCCGGCGGCGTCGCTGGTTTTCGATGCCACTTCCTTGACGATCTGCGCGCCGATGTTCTGGAGCTTGTCGGCCAGTTCCACTTCCTTGGCCACCGACACGCCGTCCTTGGTGACGACGGGCGCGCCGAAGCTGCGTTCGAGCACGACGTTGCGGCCCTTGGGACCGAGCGTGACCTTGACGGCGTCGGCGAGAATATTCACGCCTTCGATCAGTTTCGTGCGGGCGATATCGCCGAATACGATTTCTTTGGATGCCATGATGGGTTTTCTCTCAGGCGTTAAAGCGGAATTTAGCGATTAACTAGCGATTAACAACGGCGACGATATCTTCTTCGCGCAGCACGAGCAGTTCATTGCCGTCGACCTTCACGGTCTGGCCAGCGTATTTGCCGAACAGCACGCGATCGCCCACGCTCAGATCGGGCGCGATGCGGCGGCCATCGTTGTCGCGGCGGCCAGGTCCCACGGCGAGGACTTCGCCCTGGTCGGGCTTTTCAGCGGCGCTATCGGGAATCACCAGGCCCGACGCGGTGCGGGTTTCCTGGTCGAGGCGTTTGACGATCACGCGATCGTGCAATGGGCGCAGGCTCATGGGCGTCTTTCCTTTGCTGTTGCGGGTTTTCCGGCGATCTCTGGCACTCGCCCCATGCGAGTGCTGATCAGGAAACCGAGTATAGGAAGACGCCGCGCCACGCTCCAATAACGGATTGGCACAACGATATGAGCCGTTTGCAGGCTATCGATATCAGCGTGGCGCGGGTGGGGTGTCCGGCCGCGCTTTCAGCCAGGCCTGAATTGCTTTGAGCACTTCTTTCTCAATGCCGAGAAAACCATGGGGAGAATGGCCGCCGCAACGTCCTGCGCCATAGCGATCGCCTTCGCTCGAATTCACTTCGATGAAATCGTAGTGGCGATTATTCGCCAGCCGCTTCGCGATATCGGCGGGCGATGAAGGGCATTGATCGCCCGCATTGGAGACCACCAGCACGCGGCTTTGCGTGCCGTCCACGTCGAGATCGGCAACGGTCGCGTCGCCCTTGCGCGAAACCGTGACGGGCGAAGTCAGCACGAAGGCGTCGGCGATTTTTGGATCGCGCTCCAGCGCATTGCCCACCGAAACCGTCCCTGCACTCGTACCGACCAGCGCAATTTTTGCTTCGGGAAAGCGCTCGCGCACTTTGGCCACGAGCGTTTGAGTATCGGCGAATGATTCCTTGCCGTGACGGAAATCGTCATCGACGCCTTCCGGGTGGTCGGACGGCGTATCCACCAGTACGACCGCTTCGCCATCGTCGATCCAGTGCTGCGCCGAACGGACCAGGAAATTGCCCGTGAGCGTCGTCGCGCCGTTCGGGCCGAGATGCAGCGCGCCCGGCGTGCCGCCGAACAGCACGATCACCCATGCAGGCCTGGGTGCGGGTGTCGAGATGAACACGCTTTGCGTGACGCCATCGCGCGTGGGAAACGTGGCGAGGTCGCCATGATCGAGCGGATTGGCGTGGATATTCGCCATCATGAAACTCGCGGCCAGCACGCAGCAAAGACGTTTCATCGTGTCGTTTAAATTAGTCCGGCAACCGCTCATGCGGCCTTCCAACGGGATTGCCGATAGCGCGAAACGGATCGGCCAGCAGCAGGCGTTTTGTCGTTTCCACGAGTTGCTGCATATCCAGCGGCTTGCGCAGATAGCAGTCATAGCGCACGAATGCCGGCGGACTATATTCCCCGGACACGAGGATGACCGGCAACGACGCGATGCCGGCGCGATCGCGAATCTTTTCGCATAGCGTGCCACCCGACATACCGGGCATACGCAGGTCCGTGATGACGGCATCCACCGGGCCATCGTTCAGGACAGCCCAGGCCGCATGGCCGTCCTCGGCCGCGACGACCTCGAACGCGTCGGAGAGCGCGAGGGTCAGAGCGCCCAGTAACTCGCAATCGTCGTCAACCACCAGTACTCGTGCCATGATGCGGCGACAGGCTATTGCCGTTAGATAAGATTAATCTGCTGACGATTGTAGTCGCGCCGCGCGAAATCCGGCGGCATCGCGTCTGATGCATTGCATCAAGGCAGAGCGTCGAATTGAAAGTAATGCTCCAGTGACGCGAGATTGTCATTCGATACGATCGCGCCAATATAGCCATCGGGACGCACCAGTACCCAGTCGCCGTTCTCCGCCGCGTACGCATTTTTGAAATGCCCGCCGTCATCCACGACATCGCCGCGAACGCCGAACGTGTGAATGTGCAGGCCCGCGCGCGGTGCGACCCGATCGCGATCGACGCCATAGCCGAAAAGCGTCCAATGCGCGCCCTTCAACAAATCGAATACGCGCGCCGAATGCCCGCTTATACGACGAATTGGCGCATCGGGCGCCCGGTCGCCGGCACGCGGTCCCGACGAACGTTGGGGGCATTCCAGCGCGAGCGCGGACTCCGGATAGCCAATATCAAGCTGCCGTACTTCGCGACCCCGGCGATTGTCGCCGCGCTTCATCGCATCGAGCAGTCTGGTCGTGAGACCGAGCATTTCAGCAGCCACCGCTCTGCGCTCTGCTTCATAGCTGTCGAGCAACGAGTCAGGCGCGCCGTTGATCACCGCCGCCAGCTTCCAGCCAAGATTGAAGGCATCCTGGACACTGGTATTGAGGCCCTGCCCGCCGGTAGGGGGATGAATGTGCGCGGCGTCACCCACGAGAAACACGCGTCCATCACGATAACGGTCGGCGAGGCGTGCGTTCATGTTGTAAGCCGATGCCCACGATACGGATTCGATATGGATGTCATCGCGGCCCGTGCGCGCGTGAACCATGACGGCAAGTCCTTCGGCGCGGAGATCGATATCGCCTTCCAGTGCAACAGGCGCCTGTAGCTGGAACATCTCCGTGCCGACAAGCGGACACAGCGAGAGCTGCCGCTCCATGGAGCCTTCGTTGAAGCGATGCCAGACATCGCGTTCCAGGCCTGATAGAAAGACATCGGCGACAACGGCTCGCACACCTAACGTTTTACCTGGGAAGCCGATACCCATGGCGTTTCGCACAAAACTGCGACCGCCATCTGCGCCGACCAGAAAGCGGGTCCGAATGGTCCGTTCGCCCGCCTGGCCGGCAACGCGCGCCACGACGCCGTCTTCATCCTGCTCCAACCCCACTAGTTCGCAACCGTACTGCACCTGATGGCCGAGTTCCGCAAGCCGTTCGCGCATGACGGACTCGCTGCGAAACTGCGCGACGAGCAGCGGCGAACGATAAGGCTCCGATGGCGTCGGCTCATCGCACCCGTGGACTTCCTGTTCGAAATAGCTGCCGTCCTCGCGATATTTGCGCTCGGGCGGATACGGGCCGCCCGCCAGCAACATGCGATCCAGAATGCCGAGATCCTCGAAAATCTCAAGGGTTCGCGGCTGAATGCCCTTGCCGCGCGACCCGCCGAACGGCGCCTCCAGTTTGTCGAGCAGACAGAAGGACACGCCACGTCTGGCCAGTTCGATCGCCAGCGTCAGGCCTGCCGCTCCGGCCCCCGAAATCACCACGTCAACCGATATCTCTCGCACCTTCGCCTCCGAACAATGTGTAAAATGCACGCAACAGGAGGATGTTATGCCGTCACGAAAAAATGTGCAAGATACACGCATTTCGAAATCGATCCGGGAATTGCACGGAGCGCTGATCAGGATCGTCAGCGTGATGAACCGTCCCGATGTGGACGAAAGCATGATTCAGGAAGCGGGCATTTCGCTCGACCGCGCCCTCTTTCCGCTGCTGGTTGCCGTCGAGCGATTCGGGCCGATTGGCATGGTCGATCTGGCTGGACGGGTCGGCCGCGATCACTCCACGGTGAGCCGCCAGGTGGCGAAGCTTGAGAGCCTGGGCCTGGTCGATCGTCGCGCGGGCGCCGCAGACGGACGCGTTCGGGAAGTGATCGTGACGCCCAAGGGCAAGACGATGACCGATGCCGTCGACGCGGCGCGGGATCGCCTTGGGCGTGCGTTATTCGCCCATTGGGAGCACCAGGAAATCGACGAGCTCGTGCGTCTTTTGCGAAAATTCGCCGATGGCGTGGAGGTTCACGCCTCGGGCGCGCGGTAGTGATCCCGGCAAATGCGCGCTGATCGAGCGTCCCCGCCGGAGAAAGGCGGCTTCACTGATGCGATGTTGTGTCTGATGCGGCATGTTGCAGGAACAGGAAACGTGCACAATACGCTCCCATGGAAACCGCAGACCTCGAGCGCCTTGTCACGCTCGCCATGCCCTTCGGCAAATACAAAGGCCGGCTGATCGCCGACCTGCCCGGCCATTACCTCAACTGGTTCGCCCGCGAAGGATTTCCGCCGGGCGAAATTGGCCGGCTCCTGGCGTTGATGCAGGAGATGGATCATAACGGCCTGCGAGATTTGCTTGCGCCGCTGCGCAAGCGTGGATAGCGCCATTCGCGGCTTACGTTCCGGCGCCCTGCCTGGAAGACATGACCGCTTCCTTTCAAGTCACAGGCATCGCAGCCCCAGGGAAAACCCCAATCCAACTTGCCGGGCATCGGTCGATATCGCGGGTATCCGTGTGATTTCGCACACGCCGGGAGCCACCGATGAAAGTCCGTTTGTTAATCGCCCCAGTGATCTGGGCCGTAGCGTGTGCAGGTGCTTCATCGGCGTTCGCGGGCGCATCGGCCGCATTATCCGACGACGACAGCAGCACCGTGTTTTCATCGGTGAAACTGACCACGCTGCAGGACGTCGGCGGCAGCGCTAAAGTCCAAGCCCCGACGGCTTCCGTGGGCGCCGACGTGCTGCGAGGCGCAAGCGGCAACGTTGGCGTGAACCTGACGGCCGGCGCGCTCAATGCGCAGTCCAATCAGCTCGTCCTGGCCACCCCGTCTCGAGCGGAAATCGTCACGCAACAGCATACGCACGCCGTCGTGCAACTGGTCGCCGGTAGCGCCAGGGCCGAACTCGGTGCGGGCGCACTTGCCGGCGCAAGCGGTAATATCGGCGTCAATATCGCTGCCGGTGCGGGTAATGCCCAGTCCAATGCCTTGATCGTGCATTGAGCGAGTCCGCCGCCGTGAATTGAACTTCAGCAGTATCCCGTGCGAAGCGCCCTTTCCCATTCCGGACGGCCATTCGATGCGGCGACGTTCGCGGCCGCGTTCCAGTCGTATTCGACGGCTTTAAACTCCACCTCCCATCCCGACGCATGCTCCGTGACGATCGCGTAACGAGCATGGGGAGACCCCGCCTGCATCCGATGCGGGAACGGATGTTCGTCCTCATACGCCGGCAAGCCGACACTGCCGGGGTTCACAATCAGCCGCCCGTCATCGAGCTTCATCGATCGTTGCAGATGCGTGTGCCCGCAAAGGATTAACGCGGCCTCTACGTCGCCAGCGCGGCTTTCGACTTCGGCGCGCGTCGCAGCCCGGCAACCGCTTGCGGTCACGGTCTCAAGGAAGTAATCCAGATCGCTTGAGGGTGTGCCATGCACAAGCAGAACGCCATCGACAGGTCTGGACGTGACGGGCAAATCGCGTAGCCAGGCCAACTGATCGGCGCGCAATTGATGGTGTGCAAACCGGTCGGACAGGCCCATGCGGTCCGGATCTCCCGCAAGAAGCTGGCGTTCGTGATTGCCCTTGATTGTCGGCAAGCCGAGCGCCATGAGCCGATCCGCCGTTTGCGAAGGATAGAGCGCACCAGAAAGCATATCGCCGAGATTGACGATCAAATCGACCGCTTGACCACGGGCATCGTCTAACACGGCATCGAGCGCGGCCAGATTGCCGTGGATATCCGAAAGGGCTGCGATTTTCATGAGGCGTATTGGCTCAGGCCGTTTAAATCGGGAAAGCCGATTATTGGGTCATTCGTCGCACGATGTCGAACCCGCTTCGCGGGTCTTTGCGCAAAGCGCGATTTCCCGATCCGTACCGCCCCGCACGCACACGCAACCCCATTGTCAGAAATTCTTTATGCTCTGGCAAAGTCCCCAGCAGCACCTAACAACGAGGGTGCCATGTCAGATCGACCCGATTCCAAGGATTCCAGGCGTCCCGCGGAGGGCAGCACCGCGCGTTCGCTGGCCCTGATCGCCGCCGTCGCGGTGGTCCTCGTGGCCGCTTTCGCCTATACCGCCGGGTGGCTCACACCCGGGCGCATCACGCCCGCCAAGGTCGTCAACGGTCTTGCGCCGCCGGGCGGCCCCGCGCTCGGCTTCCGGCGCAACCACGCCAAGGGCATCTGCTTCACGGGCACCTTCGAGGCCAACGGCGCGGGCGCGGCGCTCTCCAAAGCGCCCATGTTCGCGGCCGGCTCGTACCCCGTCACGGGCCGCTTCAATCTCGCCACGGCCGACGCCAAAGCCGCAGACGCCACCGTGCGCGTGCGCGGCATGAGCCTGCGCATCGTCGCGCCCGACGGCAGCGACTGGCGCACGGCCATGATCGACGCGCCTTTCTTCCCTGTTGCCACGCCCCAGGCGTTCTACGCGCTGTTGCAGGCGGCAGGCAACAAGAGCGACCCCGACGCCATGAAGAACTTCATCGGCGCGCATCCCGAGTTCGCCGCGTTCGGCGCCTGGGCGGGCAGCGCGCCGTGGACGGCCTCTTACGCACAGGAGCGCTACAACAGCCTCAACAGCTTCGTGTTCACCAACGCGCAGGGCGAAGACCACGTCGTACGCTGGTCGTTCGTGCCCGCGCAGACGCCGGAACCGGTCACGCCCGATGCGCTCAAGCAGCGCGGCGCCGACTTCCTCGCCACCGATATCACCGATCGCGTGCACGCCGGGCCACAGCGCTGGACCCTGATCGTGACCGTGGCCGACCCGGGCGATCCAACCAGTGACCCGAGCAAGGCCTGGCCGGACGAGCGCCGCAAGGTGCAGGCGGGCACGCTGGTGGTCAACGCCATCCAGCCCGAACCGGACGGACCCTGCCGCGATCTGAACTTCGATCCGACCGTGCTGCCCTCGGGCATTCACGTCTCCGACGATCCGTTCCCCGCCGCGCGCTCGGCTGCCTATTCGGTCTCGTTCAACCGCCGCACCGCGGAGGACAAGGACTATCCGCACACGCCCCCCGAAGGAGCGAAGCCATGACGCCGAGCCACGCACCTGAAGCGCGCTTTTCACCGCTGCAACGCGCCCTGCACTGGATCATGGCGATCTGCATCCTGTCGATGCTGTTTATCGGCGTGGGCATGGTTTCGACCATCCGGCCCGATTACCTCACGCTCGTGTCGATCCACAAGCCGCTGGGCATCGTCATCCTGATACTCGCGCTGATCCGGCTCGTGACGCGGCTCGTGAAGGGCGCGCCACCGCTGCCCGCCAACATGCCGGAGCCGATGAAACTGGCCGCCCGGCTCTCGCATCTGGCCTTCTACGCGCTGATGATCGCGCTGCCGTTGATCGGCTGGGGCATGCTCTCGGCGGCCGATTATCCGGTCGTGGCCGCCGGCGTGCGCTTGCCCGCCATCCTGCCCCATAGCAACGAACTGCACTCGCTGCTCTGGGACGCGCACCGTTTCCTCGCGCTGTGCTTCTTCGCATTGATCGTCGTGCATCTCGCGGCGGCGCTGTTTCATGCGCTCGTGCGGCGCGACGGCGTATTCCAGGCGATGTCGCCCTGGCGTTGAAGCACGGTTTAAATCGACGGCACCGGTCGTTTCAAGGGGCGGATTAAATCCGCCCTTTTCTTTTATCCGGGCGAACTTCAGACAAAGCCATAGACCGCGATTGTTTTCTTGGACGCAACTCTGATTTCGTTCTATTGGCATTATCTTTCGATAGTAACGTTCTAAACTCCCTCCATCGCAATGGCGACGCACCAAAGCCTGGTGCAACGCCCGATTGCTGCTTAATCCGGAGGTGAAGTCATGTTGCAGGTCTTCGAAGGCGCCGCAGCCATTGCCGCTCTGAGCCTTTATCTGATTCCGTCCATCGAAGCCGATGCGCGCAACCACAGCGACGCGCTGGCCATCACACTCGTCAATATCCTGCTGGGCTGGACCATCGTCGGCTGGTTCGCGGCGCGCGCCTGGGCGCATCGCCGTCATGACGACCGGCTGCTGGCGCGCGCCGGCCGCAAGTTCCGCAGCGCCGCTGGCCGCCTCACGAGCCAGAAGATCGTCGACCACGTCAGGCTGCGCGCGATCCAGGAATGCCGCGACAAGACACTCCGGAATCGTCGCGTGGCGACTTCGCTCTGTTCCTGAAATCAAAGTCGGGCGGCCAGGGAGCCGCCCGACGTTCCCGTTTGTCCCCGATACGAAGTAAAAAATGCAGTCGAATACCCTGTTGTCGATATACCCCCGGACTCTTTTCCGCCTGATCGCTTCGCTGCTCGCCACCGCCACGGTTCTATCGGCGTGCGCCAGCGCGAGCGATGTCACCGCCACCGGCAAGGACGGCGTCTATATGGTGACGGCTTCCGCAGCGGGAGGTCGCCTCGCGTGGGCGCGCGCCCACCGTCGCGCGCAGACCGAAGCCGCCGACTATTGCGCAGCGCGCGGCATGCAGACGAGCTTCGCGGTGGAAAGCACGCAAGGCGTGGAAGCGCTCGCGGCGCAGGATTCCGTGCTGCGCTTCCAGTGCAATCCGAAGTTTTAAAGCCGCTTTAAAACCACGTTAAAGCGAGCGCTTGATTGCCTGTTCGAGCAGCGACAGGCCAAGGTCGATTTCGGCCTCGCTCACGGTCAGCGGCGGTGCGATGCGGAATACGCCGCCCATGCCGGGCAGTTGCACGATGTTCATGCTCAGACCGAGACTCATGCATTCGCGCGTGATCTTCGCGCCGAGTCCATCGGCGGGGACTTTGGTGCGCCGGTCCTTGACGACCTCCATGCCGAGCAGCAAGCCGCGCCCGCGTACATCGCCGATGCATTCGTAACGTTCCATCAGATCGAGCAGCCCGCGCCGCAGGCGCTCGCCCATCACTCTCGCCCGCGCGACCAGCCCTTCGCGCGCCACCACGTCGAGCACGCGCAGGCCCACGGCGGCAGGCAGCGGATCGGACACATGCGTCGTGTAGAACAGGTAGCCGCGCTCGTGGGCCTGCTCCTCGATCGGTGCCGACGTCACCACCGCCGCCAGCGGCAAGCCCGCACCCAGCGTCTTCGATAACGTGAGAATGTCGGGCGTGACGCCATCGCGCTCGAACGCGAACATCGTTCCCGTGCGGCCCACGCCCGTCTGCGCCTCGTCGAGGATCAGCAGCATGCCGCGCTCCTCGCACTTGCGCTTGAGCGCTGCAAGATAGCCTGGCGGCAGTTCGATGATGCCGCCCGAACTCAAAATCGGCTCGGCGATAAAAGCCGCGAGGTTGCCGCTCGACTGGCGGTCGATCAGATCGAACGCGTAGTCCAGTTCGGCGAGATAGTCGTACGCGCCGTTGCGCTCGAAACGCGGCCGGTAGGTGAGCGGCGCGGGAATCGCGAACGAACCCGCCGCCGCCGGTCCCACGCCCTTGCGACCCGCGCTGTAAGTGGCCGACGCCGCCGCGCCCGTCATGCCATGCCACGACTGCGCGAAGCCCACGATTTCGTACTTGCCGGTGACGAGCTTTGCCATGCGGATGGCGGCCTCGTTCGACTCCGCGCCAGTGCTGAGCAGCAGCGCGCGGTCGAGTCCTGGCGGCGTGATGTCGGCCAGGCGCGTGGCCAGATCGACCACGGGCCGCGAAAGCATGCCGCTGAAGAGATGATCGAGCCGCCCCGCGTAATCCTGGATCACCGCGACGATCTCCGGATGGCTGTGGCCGAGCACGGCGCTCATCTGGCCGGAGGTGAAATCGAGGATCGGGCGATCGTCGGCGTCATAGACGAAGCTGCCTTGCGCGCGCTCGATGATGATCGGCTCGAAGCTGCCGCCGTAGCGGATCAGGTGCTGCCTGGCGTGGTGCCAGAAGGTTGCGTCGTCGTTGCGGGACACCGTGCTTCTCCTCGTGAATGGCGGCATGTCTTGCAGTCTAGGACGCACGCTGGTTTTATTAAATCGAATAGTATTAATGGGAGCTAGAAGCCACGCTAATATCGGGAGCCAAACCGTGAGCCGCGTACTCGAAATCGATCTGCTACGTTCGTTTGCCGTGATTGCCGAGGTGCGCGCGCTCAGCCGCGCCGCCGAGCGCGTCGGCCGGACCCAGTCCGCGTTGAGCCAGCAGATGAAACGGCTCGAATCCATCGTCGATCAGCCGCTATTTCAGCGCACCGGGCGCGGCGTGGTGCTCACGCATCCCGGCGAGCGTCTGCTGGTGCACGCGCAGCGCATGCTGCGGCTGCACGACGAGGCGATGGCCGATCTGAGCGGCACGGGCCTGACGGGCAGCCTGCGCTTCGGCTGCCCCGACGACTATGCCGCCGTGTTTCTGCCCGCGCTGCTGCGCCAGTTTTCGAGCCAGCATCCGCACGCGCTCGTGGAAGTCGTATGCGCGCCCACGCCGAGGCTGCTCGATCTGCTCGACAAACGCGCGGTCGATCTCGCGATGGTCTCGCTACCCGAGACGGCGCCGGGCGAAGACCTCATTCGCCGCGAGCAACTGGTGTGGATCGGCTATCCCGGCCTCGACCCGGCGCACTTCGATCCCCTGCCGCTCGCGCTGTCCGATGCGGACACGCTCGATCACATCGCCGCCTGCGAAGCGCTGCAAAGCGCGGGCCGCGCGTGGCGCATCGCGTGCGCGAGCAGCAGCCTGTCGGGACTCATGGCGCTGGTGCGCGCGGGCCAGGCGTTCGCGGTGATGACGCAAACGGCGGTGCCCCCCGATCTCGCGATCCTCAACGGCGATCCCGCACTGCCACCCTTGCCCGCCGTGGGGATCACCGTGAAATCCAGCCGCAAGCGGCCCTCGCAACTAGCGGCGGCCTTCGCGGACCATATCCG
This sequence comes from Paraburkholderia eburnea, assembly GCF_002917095.1. Taxonomy (GTDB): domain Bacteria; phylum Pseudomonadota; class Gammaproteobacteria; order Burkholderiales; family Burkholderiaceae; genus Paraburkholderia; species Paraburkholderia eburnea. The sequence continues at coordinate 90,831 of NZ_PQGA01000013.1, read as the reverse complement.
GGCGGTGTTGCCGGTGCTGTGAGCAGGCGTGAATCGCGCAGCGGTATACTTCGCGGATCCCCGCCATTCTTGCCCTCGCCCCCTGTTTCATGCGCGAATACGTCCACTACCAGCCCGTGTCCGAGGTGCCCGGCCTCGTGCTGAGTACCGCGCGCTTCGCCGAATTCAGCTTCGATCGTCACTTCCACCTCGATTTTCACGTGGGACTCGTGAGCGAGGGCGTCCAGCGTCAGGGCAGCCACGGCAGGACCGTTCTGCTCGGCCCCGGCCGCATCGCCCTGATGCCGCCTGGCGAAATCCACGACGGCATGGCGGAGGACGGCGGCGAATACACGCTCAAGACCTTCAGGCTTTCACAGGAACTCGTTGCGAGCCTCACCGAGGAAATCAGCGGCCGACCGCGCCCGCCCGAACTCAGTAGCGCCGTGCTCGACGATCCGCTGCTCGCAGGGCGTCTGATGCGGCTGCACGACACCCTGCACGACGACGGCTGCGCAGGCAGCCTGGACGCGCAGACGCAATGGCTCACGCTGCTCGAAAGCCTGTTGCGCCAGTCGCGCGCGATCGTGCCCGAGCGTGTGCCGGGCGCGCTTTCTCCGGGCCAATGGAGCCGCGTGCGCGACTACTGCTTCAGCCGTCTGGCGGACAAGATCACGCTCGACGAACTGGCCGGACTGTGCGGACTCGGCCGCTTTCAATTCCTCAAGCAGTTCAAGCTGACCATCGGCATGACGCCGTATGCGTGGCTGCTGCGCTTGCGGCTCGAACGGGCCTGCGAACTGCTGCTGCAAGGCCCGCAGGCCATCGCCACGGTGGCGCAGGCCGTGGGTTTCTACGACCAGAGCCATTTCAATCGCGCGTTTCGCCAGGCGTATGGCGTCGCGCCTTCGCGCTTTCGGGCCTGAAACCCGCGCGGTTTCATCGCGTCCGTCAATTTTTTACAAGCGCCGCGTCCCTCGCTCGACATACGATGCCCACATCCGGGGCATCAGCCTCCCCCGAGTTGAGGAAACGACCATGACGAGTAGTGACAGGGCGCCGGCCCTGGGTTTCACGAGCGACAACATTGCAGGCGCGTCGCCCGAAGTGATCGAGGCGCTGGTGGCCGCGAGCGTTGGACAGGCCGACCCCTATGGCGCGGACCCGTACACGGCCAGCGTCGAGCGGCGTCTGAGCGACATCTTCGAACGCGAAGTCGACGTCTTGCTGGTGCCTACGGGCACTGCCGCCAACGCGCTGTGCCTGAGCGCGATGACGCCGCCGTGGGGCAACATCTATTGCCACGCGTCCAGTCACATCAACAACGACGAATGCGGCGCGCCCGCGTTCTACACGAACGGCGCGAAGCTCGTGACGGTGGACGGCAGCGCCGCGAAAATGGACCCGGCCAAGTTGCTGGAAGCGGCGCGGTCCAAGGTCGGCGACGTGCATTCGACGCAGCCCGCGTGCGCGAGCATCACGCAGGCGACCGAGGAGGGCAGCGTCTATACGCTCGCCGAAATCGAGGCGATCAGCGATGCCTGCAAGGCTGCGAACATTCGCCTGCATATGGATGGTTCGCGCTTCGCCAATGCGCTGGTCTCGCAGGACTGCACGCCTGCGGAGATGACCTGGAAAGCCGGCGTCCACGCGCTGTCTCTTGGCGCGACCAAGAACGGCGTGCTCGCGGCGGAAGCCATCGTGCTGTTCGACCGCACGCTGGCGACTGAACTGGCCTTTCGCCGCAAACGCGCGGGTCATTTATTCTCGAAGATGCGCTTTCTGGCCGCGCAGATCGACGCGTATCTGAGCAACGATCTCTGGCTGCGCAACGCACGTCAGGCGAATGCTGCTGCGTCGCGGCTCACGCAAGGGCTTGCGGAGCTGGATGGAGTCGAGATTATGGGTGCGCCCACGGCTAACATCGTGTTCTGCCGCTTGCCCGAGCCGATGATCAAAGCGTTGCTCGACGCCGGCTTCCGTTTTTATCACGACCGCTGGGGCGCGGGCGTCGTGCGCTTCGTGACGGCTTTCTCCACGACGTTCGAGGACGTCGATCATTTGCTGAAGCGGGCGCGCGCCGTTAGCCAATGATTCTCCGCTGATTCTCGCGGTCGGGCGCGCGCACCAATCGTCAATCCGGCGTGGTCAGATACGGACTGACGCTGCCCGCCTCAAACGGACGCGCCTGAATCTCCATACGCGCGATGCTTTGCAGATGGACCTCATCCGGGCCGTCTGCAAAGCGCAATGCACGCCCCCACGTCCAGCTATCGGCCAGCGGCGTATCCGGGCTGAGGCCCATCGCGCCGAATACCTGCATCGCGCGCTCGCACACGGCCGTATGCACGCTCGGCACGAGCGCCTTGATCATCGAGATCTCCTTGCGCGCGGCCTTCGCGCCCACGGTGTCGATCATCCACGCGGCCTTTAGCACGAACAGACGCGCCTGGTCGATTTCGATCCGCGATTTCGCGATCCATTCCCCCACCGAGCCATGCTCGTGCAGGCGCTTGCCGAACGCCGTGCGCGCCTGGGCACGCTCGATCATCAGTTCGAGCGCCAGTTCCGCCGCGCCGATCGAGCGCATGCAGTGGTGAATGCGTCCCGGTCCAAGCCGCGCCTGCGCCAGCGCAAAGCCGCTGCCTTCCGCACCCAGCAGATTTTCCTTCGGCACGCGCACGCCCTTGAATTCGATTTCGCAGTGGCCTTCGGGCGCAGTGTGATTCACCACCGTGATATTGCGGATGATCTTGACGCCCGGCGTGTCGCGCGGCACGAGGATCATGCTTTGCTGGCTGTGGCTCGGCGCGTCGGGATCGGTCTTGCCCATCACAATGAAGAGCTGGCAGTTCGGATGCGCGGCGTTGGTGATGAACCATTTGCGCCCGTCGATCACGTAGTCGTCGCCGTCGCGGCGAATGCGCGTGGTGATGTTGGTCGCATCCGACGACGCCACCGCCGGCTCCGTCATTGCGAACGCCGAACGGATCTTGCCGTCGAGCAGCGGTTCGAGCCATTGCTTGCGCTGCGCGGGCGTGGCGAACATATGGAGCAGTTCCATATTGCCCGTGTCTGGCGCATTGCAGTTGAATACTTCGGAGGCCCAGGGAACGCGGCCCATGATTTCCGCGAGCGGCGCGTATTCCAGATTGCTCAGACGCGTACCCGGTTCGTCCTCGTTCAGATGCGGCAGGAAGAGATTCCATAGTCCTTCCGAGCGCGCCTTGTCCTTGAGCGCCTCCATGAAGGACACGGGATATTGCCCAGCGTTCACTTCCTCGTGCCACTGGTGGATGCGCGGCACAATATGCTTGTCCATGAACGCGTTCAACTGCGCGCGCAGCGCCTCGACTTTGGGGCTATAGGCGAAGTCCATCTTGCTCTCCTTTATCGGATTGATTGACGGCGTTCAGATCGTCAGGCCGCCGTCCACGACGATGCACTCGCCGTTGGTATAGCTCGACGCATCGGAGACGAGATACAGCACCGTGCCTGCCATTTCGCGCGGCTCGGCATGACGGCGCAGCGGGATCTTGCCGATCGCGTGTTCGTAGAGCGCCTGATCCGCGAACAGCGCGCCCGCGAAGCGGGTTTTGGTGAGACCCGGCAACAGCGCGTTGACGCGGATGCCCAGCGGCCCGCACTCTTTGGCGAACGCGCGCGTCATGTTCACGACGCCGGCTTTGGTGATCGAATAGATGCCTTGCCGGTCGCCCGGTTGCAGCGCGTTGACGGATGCCGTGTTGACGATCGCGCCGCCGCCGTGCTCGCGCATGAGTTTGCCTGCCTCTACCGACATGAAGAAATAGCCGCGCAGATTGACTTCGACGGTCTTTTCGAACGAGGCGAGATCGGTGTCCAGAATATGGCCGAAATAGGGATTCGCGGCGGCGTTGTTGACAAGAATGTCGAGCCGGCCATGACGCTCGCGAATATGGCCGAAGATCGCGTGAATATCCTCGATGCGGCCCACGTGGCAGGCGAAGGCCTCGGCGCTGCCGCCGGCTTCGCGAATGCCGCGCGCCACGGCCTCGCAATCGTCGAGCTTGCGGCTCGAAACGATCACATGCGCGCCCTGCTGCGCAAGCAGTCTGGCGATCTCCTCGCCGATGCCGCGGCTTGCGCCCGTGACCAGCGCGATCTTCGATTTCAGATCAAACAGATTAGTCATCTTGATTAACCTCGATATTGCCTGAGCAGATTGGATATGACGCCAGATTCAAATTAGTTCGACGCCCATTTGCGCCAGTGGCCCCGCCATTTCGCCTACCTGACGCGCCTTGTCATTCGACGCATTACCGCCAAGCGCGCGCTTTTTCACGCCCTGCGCGATCGACGCCAGACGGAAGAAACTGAAGGCCAGGTAGAAGTTCCAGTTTTCGATCGCGTCGATGCCGCGCAGGCGGCAGTACTGCGCGACAATCGCGTCTTCGCCCGGCACGCCCAGCGCGGCGCGCTCCAGGCCCGCCAGCCCGGCGATATGGCCTTGACGCGGCAAGCGCAGACACATGCAGAAGTACGCGAGATCCGCGAGCGGATTGCCGAGCGTGGACAGTTCCCAGTCGAGCACCGCGCGCACGCGCGGCACGCCACGCTCGAATATGAAATTGTCGATGCGGAAGTCGCCGTGCACGAGCGTCGGCTTGCCGGATTCAGCAGGGCAATGCGCGGGCAGCCACGCGATCAGCTTTTCCATGGCGTCGAGATCGTCGGTCTGCGCCGCGCGATATTGCGCAGTCCAGAGATCGATCTGGCGTGCGAAGTAATGGCTTGCGCGACCATAATCAGACAAGCCCACGGCTTCGACATCCACGTCGTGGAGCGCCGCCATGGTTTCGATCAGGGCATCGTAATATGCGCCACGCCGCTCGACGCTCAATTCGGGCAACGCCGGGTCCCAGAAGGTTTCGCCGTCCTCGTAGCTCATCACGTAGAACAGGCTGCCGATAACGTCGCGGTCCTCGCACAGATGCAGCGCCCGCGCGACCGGCACCGGCGTCTCACGCAGCGCCGCGAGCACGCGGAATTCACGGTCCACCGCATGCGCGGACTTGAGCAGCGTGCCCGGCGGCTGCCGCCGCAGGACGTAGCGGCCGCCCGGCGTCGTCAGCAAAAAGGTGGGATTGGATTGACCGCCTGCGAACTTCTCGATGGTCACCGGCCCCTGCAAGCCGGGTACATGAACTGCCAGATAGCGCGTGAGGGTGTCGACGTCGAATTGAAGTGGGTTATTCATACTGCGTAAGTGCAAATCAGCCATAGGTGACGAGCTTGCGGCGCTCGGCGCGTTCGAGATGGGGCAGCGCGTTGAAGCCGACCAGCGACATCGCGCTGTCGTTGAAGACGTACTGGCTCACGCTGCTGTTGCGGATCTGCATATTGAGCGCGATCGCGGCGGAAGCCGGCGCCTCCAGGATCTGTTGCGTGAACACCGCGATGGCGCCGCCCGAACTCACCGCCAGCACGCGCTTGCCGCCCATGCGCTGAATCGCCGCTCTGGCGCGCGCTACGCGTGCCTGGAACTGCTGCCAGGTTTCGGGCAGATCACCCGGCAGACGGTCTTCCGACCACAGCCGCAACGCGTGTTTGAGCGCCTTGTAGAAATGTTTGACGTTGCCGTCGGCGGGCGCGGGCGGCATGAGGCCGCTCGATTCGAGCGCCGCGAACAGGGCGTGAAAGTCGTATTCGTTGAGATCGGCGTCCTGCACGACGTCGATTTTCGGGGCGCGCATGCCTTCGAGCAGCGCTTCGGCGGTTTGCTCGTGGCGGCGCATCGTGCCCGTCACGATGCGGTCGAACTGCATATCCGCCTGCGCGAAATATTCGCCGAGCCAGTTCGACTGGATGCGCCCGGAGGGCGACAATGCGTCGTAGTTCTGGGCGCCCAGCGACGCCTGCCCGTGCCGTACCAGATAGAGATCCGCCATGCCGTCCTCGCGTGAAGATGGCTGAAACGATAGCGGGCTCTACGGCATTCAGGAAGTTTATTCTATTTATATCCAGCAATAACTAACGGTGATGACCGAAGGGCTGCAGGTTCTTCTTGCGCATCAAGCGCGCAATCTGCTCGCGCAGCCAGCGGTGAGCGGGGTCGCCCGACACGCTGCGGTGCCAGTAGCCGTGGGATTCGAGGTCCGGCAGATCGAAGGGCAGCTTGAGGATTCGTGCGTCGTAGCGCTGCAGGAGCGTGAGCGGCGCGGTCAGCGCCAGATCGGTGCGCATGGCGATCAGCGGCGCGACCAGATAGTGCTGCACGCGCGTGAGAATGTTGCGGCGCTGACCGAGTTTGTTGAGTTCCGTATCGACGAGACCCGAACCCTGCCGGCGGCTGGAAACGTGGATATGACCGAGGCTCAGGTAGTCGTCGAGCGTGAGCTTCTTCTTCGCGAACGGATGGTCCTGGCGCACGAGGCACGCATAGCGGTCGCTGCCGAGCGGCGCCTGCTCCAGTTGCGGATCGTCGATCAGCGGCGCGTCGATCGCCAGCTGGACTTCGCCGCTCGCCAGCGCCTCGGGCACTTCGCGGCGCGTCGTGAAATAGCTTTCGATGCGGATGCCGGGCGCGAGGCGCTGCAGCACCTCTTCGAGCGCGGGCAGCAGCAGCGCCTCGGTGAGGTCGTTCATGCTCAAGCGGAAGGTGCGCTGCGAAGTCGCCGGATCGAAACGCTCACCCGCGTGCGTGCTCGAATCGAGCAATTGCAGCGCCTCCCGCACGCGCCCGATGATGTTCTCCGAAACGGGCGTGGGCACCATGCCCGCCGGTGTGCTCACGAACAGCGGATCGTCGAAGGTCTTGCGCATACGCGCGAGCGCATTGCTGACGGCGGGCTGCGTGACGAACAGCAGCTCCGCCGCGCGCGTGAGATTGCGCGTGCGATAGACCGCTTCGAAAACAATGAAGAGATTCAGGTCGATCCTGGAGAGCGGCATGCGGACTGGTTCCGGAGCGTGGGGCGGAGGGGAGCGTATGGCGAGCGCGAATAGTCGTGATCGTAATCGGGCGCGGCGTTGAGAGAAATAGGTGAGTCCATCTGTTGGAATCGATGGCCGCGAGACTCGTGGATGAATGCTCCATCGACGTTGTCCGCGATTGGCCCCGCGATGAAACAGGCTCCACGCCTGCCATTCTTTTCATGCCTGGACCGAGCGCGCGACATGTTCACGTAACCATCGATGCGCGGGATCGCGATGTACCCGTTTATGCCAGAGCATGAGCATCTCGAAGCCCGGTAACTCAAGAGGCGGCTCGACAACCTGAAGCGCTTTGTTCTCGCGTACCAATCGCGAAGGCACCATCGCAACGAAATCGGTATTCGCCAGTACCGACACGAGAAAGAGAAAGTGCGGTACGGACAGCGCCACGTTTCGCGACATGCCCCTGTCGGCCAGCGCAGTATCGGTTGCGCCAAGAAATCCGCCGCCATCCGGCGAGACGATCACATGATCCAGTTTGCAGAACTGTGCAAGCGTAGGACGTCTCTTCAGTTTAGGATGCCCGACGCGGCTCGCCAGCACGTAGCGTTCGGTGAACACCGATCTTTGGTGCAGATCCGTTGGCGCTTCCTCTGCGATATGAAAGGCCAGGTCGATGCGGCCTTGCTCGACCTCGCGCGCCAGCGCCGACGGAGTCAGTTCGAAAATGGCCAGGCGCGTGCCGGGCGCTGCTGACCGCAATCCGGCCAATGCCGGCAACACGATCGTAGACTCGCCATAGTCGGATGCCGCGATGCGCCAGGTCCGGCTCGCATGAGCGGGATCGAATGGACTGGCAGGCGCAACTGCCTGCGCCAATGATTCCAGCGCCTGACGCAGTGGCTCGCGCAGTTCGTCGGCCCGCGCCGTGGGTCGCATCCCTCGCGGGCCGGGCAGCAGCAACGGGTCTTCAAAAACTTCGCGCAACCTTGCAAGCTGGACGCTCACAGCGGGTTGCGAAAGGTGCAGCCGCGCGGCCGCGCGCGTCACATGATGCTCCGATAGCAAGGCATCGAGCGTGACCAGCAGATTGAGGTCGAGGCGTCTCAAGGAATTGTCCACGGCAATACCTGGAATTATTGAAATTCATTTCCAATATACCTTGGGCAGACCTATCGTGCCTGCATTGACCTACCGAGAGCGACCCGCGCAATGAATGTTCTTCTTGTCCACGCCCACCCAGAGCCTACGTCTTTGACCAGTCATCTCGTCGAAATCGCGGATGAGGTGTTGCAGGCTCAAGGTCACGAGGTCATAAAATCCGATTTATACCGCATGCAATGGAAGGCCGTGTACGACGATCAGGATTTTCCCCGTAGAGCCAATAAGGCTCGCCTGTCCTTTATCGAAGAATCGGGACACGCGTTTGCCAATGGCTATCAGACTTCCGACGTCGAAGAGGAGCAACGGAAGATTTTGGCTGCGGATGCGGTGATTCTGATATTCCCGCTGTGGTGGTTTAGCATGCCCGCGATCATGAAAGGATGGGTTGATCGGGTGTGGGCTTTCGGTCTCGCCTACGGCTATCAGGGCGCGGGCAATACCTATCGCTATGGCGAAGGCGGATTCGCGGGAAAACGCGCGTTGCTGGCCGTCTCCGTTGGCGGCCCGGAGCAGGACTATTCCCCTCGCGGCATCAACGGACCGTTGGAGCAATTGCTCTTTCCCGTCACGCATGGCACTTTATTTTTTACCGGCATGCAAGTGTTGCCGAGCTTCGCTGTATATGGAACGGGTCACATGGATACTGACAGGATGTCCAACGCGGTTGCGGCATGGCGCAACCGCCTGGAGCGACTATTCGATGATGAGCCCATTGCTTTTCGTCCACAGAACGGCGGCGCGTATTCGAAAGAGCATGTTCTTGACGACAGCATCGCACCGAATCAGAGCGGCCTGATGGTGCACATCGCCGATAATGTCGGGCCTAATGGATTAACGGAAAGCTTTGACTCACTCGTTGCTACTCTCAGGACTGGCGTAACGGACGACGCGCAGGAAAGAATTTAGTGGACGTTGACTCTCCTGAATCAACGGATGTAGCCAACACCAATGCAAAAAGCCCACTTCGGTAAAAACCGAAGCGGGCTTTTTGCTGATACTACCTGAGCGGCTTATTCCTTATCGGTATTCAGCAGCGGCAGTCCCGAATTTTCGCCGCCGCTCAGCAGACCGACCTGCGAGTACACGCGCAGCTTGTCGCGCGTGTCGGTGATGTCGAGGTTACGCATCGTGAGCTGGCCGATACGGTCGCGCGGCGAGAACGTCGATGCCACCTTCTCCATCGACAGGCGTTCCGGCTGGTACGTCAGGTTCGGCGACTTCGTGCTCAGCAGCGAGTAGTCATTGCCGCGGCGCAGTTCGATCGTCACTTCGCCCGTGATCGCGCGCGCGACCCAGCGTTGCGCCGATTCGCGCAGCATGATCGCCTGCGGGTCGAACCAGCGGCCTTGATACAGCAGGCGGCCCAGTTTGCGGCCGTTTTCGCGGTACTGCTCGATGGTGTCTTCGTTGTGGATGCCCGTCACGAGGCGCTCGTAGGCGATGTACAACAGCGCCAGGCCCGGGGCTTCGTAGATGCCGCGCGACTTCGCTTCGATAATGCGGTTCTCGATCTGGTCGCTCATGCCCAGGCCGTGACGCCCGCCGATGCGGTTCGCTTCCAGCAGCAGTTCGACGGCGTTCGCGAAGGTCTTGCCGTTGAGCGCGACCGGCTGGCCTTCTTCGAAGCGGATCGTGACTTCTTCGCGCTCGACCTTGACGTCGTCGCGCCAGAACGCCACGCCCATGATCGGGTTGACGATCTTGATGCCCGATTCGAGGCTTTCCAGATCCTTGGCTTCGTGGGTCGCGCCAAGCAGGTTCGAGTCCGTCGAGTAGGCCTTCTCAGCCGACATCTTGTACGCGAAGCCCTGCTGGTTCATGAACTCCGACATTTCCGCACGGCCGCCGAGTTCGTCGATGAACGTCTGGTCGAGCCACGGCTTGTAGATCTTCAGATCCGGGTTGACGAGCAGGCCATAGCGGTAGAAGCGCTCGATGTCGTTGCCCTTGTAGGTCGAACCGTCGCCCCAGATGTTCACGCCGTCGTCCTTCATCGCGGCGACGAGCATCGTGCCCGTCACGGCGCGGCCCAGCGGCGTCGTGTTGAAGTAGGTGACGCCGGCGGTCGAGACGTGGAACGCGCCGCTTTGCAGCGCGGCGATGCCTTCGGCAACGAGCTGCGCGCGGCAGTCGATCAGGCGCGCGCCTTCTGCGCCGTATTCGGTCGCGCGGCGCGGGATCGCGTCGTAATCTTCTTCGTCGGGCTGGCCGAGGTTCGCCGTGTAGGCGTAGGGCACGGCGCCTTTCTTGCGCATCCAGACCAGTGCGGCGCTGGTGTCAAGGCCGCCGGAAAACGCGATGCCGACTTTCTGGCCGGTCGGAAGAGATTCGAGAATCGTGCTCATGGTTGTTCATCCAGTCTATGCATTGACCCGCCGCCGCTAGTGCTGCAACGGGTTTGAAAGTGGTCGGGCCGCCCAGGGCGCGCCGCCGAAAGTCGGTCGCGCGAGCCATACAGTTTAGCCGATCGCGCCCTGCCCTCCGGCGCTGCGGCGGCGTTGCGCCCAGCGCTCAACGGTTCCAGCGCCCTCGTCGATGCGTCCCCATCATGCCTTCCGCGCCATGGCAGGCAGCGAAAAAGGTCGGGATCAGCTCGGCGATCCTGCAAGGAACCAAGGATTTTAAAGCCTTTCGGACATTTCCCGAACCATTTCAGCGGTTTTCGGGCAAAACGGGCCGTGCGGACGGGGTTTTGGGCACGCTGGAAGAGACGATCCGGGCCGATCCGGGAAAGGGCACGATCGCTGGACAAAAAACAAACGGCCGACGCTACGCGCGCCGGCCGTTCGTTGTCCGTTGCCTGGGCAACAGTCTTTATTCCGCGTACTCGCGCACGCGCTGCACCGAGCCCATGCCGAGCGCCTCCTGCTCTTCACGCTTGCGGGCAGGCCTGGCGGCAAGCCGCGCCGTCACCGGCGTGGCGGCCGCCGCAGCCGCCGCCCGGCCGCCGCGCACGAAGCGCCGTCCTTGCGGGCCGTACACGGCGTCGGGTTCCGGCACCAGCCACAGCAGCGCCAGATACAGCACGCCGCCCACGATGAACGACACTGGCACGCTCAGGTCGCAGCCGCCCGCGAGGTTGCCCAGCGGCCCGACGAACTGGCCCGGCAGGTTCACGAAGGACAGGCCGAGGAACGCCGCCGGCAGCCATGCGCCCATCGCGCGCAGGTTCCAGCCGTGCGTGAACCAGTAGTGACCGCCCCGGCCGCCGCGGTTGAACACCTGCAGATCGTCGGCGAGATAGAAGCCGCGGCGCTGCATATAGCCAATCACCATGATCGCCATCCACGGGCAGCTGAACGTGCAGATCAGCGTCGAGAACGTCGACACGCTCTCCACGAGGTTGAACGCGAAGCGGCCAATGAAGATGAACGCGATTGCCAGCGTGCCGATCAGCAGCGTGGCGCCCACGCGGTTGAGGTACTTGGGGAACATGCTCGACATGTCGAGGCCCGTGCCGTAGAGCGCGGTCGTGCCCGTCGACATCCCGCCGATGATCGCGATCAGGCACATCGGCAGCAGGAACCAGCGCGGCGACACCGCCAGCAGGCCGCCCACGTAGTCGTTCGACGTGATGAAGCTCGGCGCGTGCGTGGCGATGATGGTCGCCGTCGCGAGGCCGAAGAAGAACGGCACGAAGGTAGCGATCTGTGCGGCGTACACGGCACCCATGACGCGGTAGCGCGGCGTGGTCTGCGGAATGTAGCGCGCCCAGTCGCCCAGCGTCGAGGCGAACGAAACCGGGTTGCTCAGCGCCACCAGCACCGCGCCGATGAAGGCGGCCCAGAAGCCCGCGCTGCCTTGTTGCAGCGTGCCCGCGTAGTGGACGTCGAAGGTTTTGGCGAACGCGAACACGCCGACCACGAACATCAGGCTCGCGGCCCACACGGCGATCTTGTTGACCCACAGCATGAAGCGAAAGCCGTAGATGCACACGACCAGCACGAGCACGGCGAACACCATGTAGGCCACGCCCAGCGTCCAGCCGTTCTGCGGCAGGCCCACCATGTTATGCGCGCCGCCCACGAGCGCGTCACCCGAACTCCACACCGCAAGCGAGAAGAATGCAACGGACGTGAGGATCGCGAGGAACGACCCGACGATCCGGCCATGAATGCCGAAGTGCGCGCCCGAGGACACCGGGTCGCTCGTGCCGTTGCGCGGGCCGAACGAACTCATCGGCGCGAGAATGAAAGTGCCGGCAAGCACGCCGATCACGATCGACCACAGGCTGGCCTTGAACGACAGGCCGACGAGCACCGGAAAGGCGCCCAGCACGGAGGTGGAAAAAGTATTGCAGCCGCCGAACAGCAGCCGGAAAAGATCGATGGGCCGCGCGTAGCGCGACTTGTCGGGGATTCGTTCGAAACCGAAGGTCTCGATTTGCGTGATGCTGGTGTTGTCTGCCATGTTGTCTCACTCCTTGGGGCCTGGGCGTGGCTTGCGCCTTGCCGGTATCCCGTCGCGCGGTCAGATCCGCGCACTGTCCTCATCTCTGGCGGCCACTCTAAAGCACTCGAATGCGCGCCATATTGCGTATTTCAAACGTTCACTTCATGCGCGGCCAATGTTTGTTCACACCGGTCGTTTTCGTTGCGCGCGCATCTAAACCCATTACCTTTCCAGTGTTCTTCTGCGCGCTTCAAGCGCACGCGCGCTCCTCCACGTTTTGGGCGCCATATACGTTGAGCAGATCGTCGCAGAACGCACGCACGATGGGCTTGTCGGCGGCGCCGCGTTTAACGGCCAGATGCAAGGGCACGTCGAAGCCGAAAGCCGTGCGCCCGAGCACGCGGATCAAGCCACGCTGCTCGAACGGCTGCGCATGATGTTCAGGCAGATAGCCGATGTGGCTGCCGGACAGGATCAGCACCGTGGCCGCGTCGATGCTGTCCGCGATCGCCGTGACCTGGCGCTCGCCGATGCTCGCCAGCTCCTCGGGCACGGGATAGCTGCGCCAGATCCAGTCTTGTACGCGCAGATCGTCGAGCGTCACATGCGGCCCTTCGTGGAAGAGCGGGTGCCCGCGTCCGCAACAGATCACCTGGCGCTCGCTGAAAAGCTCCGTATAACCGAGCCCCGCCACGCGATGCCAGAAGTAGCCGATGGCCAGATCGAGCTGCTGGTTCACGAGGCTTTCTTCAAGCTCCTGCGGCGGCGCCACGCGCATCGCGAAGCGCACGGCCTGATCGCGTTTGCGGAACGCGCCGATCGCTTCCGCGAGCCGTGCGTTCTCGACATGCGAGGCCTGCCCGATCAGGCCGATCGAAAGCGTGCCCACGAGCTTGCGGTCGATGTCGCGCACCTGGGCAACGAACTGCGAAGTCGCGGCCACCAGCGCGCGCGCCGAGCTGACGAAGCGCTCGCCCTTCGAAGTCAGGCGAAAGCCGCCGCGCCCGCGCTCGCAGAGCGTGAAGCCCACGCGCGCTTCCAGTGCGGAAAGCTGCGAGCTGATGGTGGACTGGCGCACACCGAGCGTCGCTTCGGCGGCGGTGATGCCGCGCGCGTCGACCACGGCGAGGAAGACCCGCACGAGGCGCAGATCGAGGTCGGAGGTATTGGAGAACATGCCGCTTTGAATCACTACCCGCGTTACTTCGGCGGCGCCCTGCCGATGCGAGGCGCCGCGCTCACATCACATCGGAAAACCCAGCGCCTTGATGCCCTTGATCCAGGCGCGCTTCCAGCCGCCTTCGTCGTCCGCGCCGTCGAAGGCGTGGAAGGTGACCTTGGCCGCCAGCCAGCGCACCGGCTCGGGCGGAATATAGGTCGGGCTGAGCTTCGCGATATCGAGTTCGCGTTCCGGGCTGTCGCGATCGAACAGCAGGTTCAGGCCCATGAAGGCGCCGAAGCGGCTGGCCGCCACCCCAAAACCCGTATACCCCGCGACGAACACGGCCTTTTCGCCGAGATAACGTTTCGCGAACACGGAGCCACGCGAGCAGTAATCGATCGGACCGCCCCAGGCATGTGAGAAACGCACGTCCGCGAGTTGCGGGAAGGTCTTGTAGAACGCCTGCGCGAGTCGGTAATAGGTTTCGCGCTGTTCGTCCTGCGCAGGATTCGGATCGCCGTCGAAGTGATAGCTCACCAGCCCGCCGAAGATAATATTGTTGTTCTTCGTGAGGCGGAAATAATTGAGCTGCGTGCGCGTGTCGTAAATGCCCTGACGGTTCTTCCAGCCGATGCGCGCGAGTTGCTCGTCGGTGAGCGGCTCGGTCGCGAGCACGTGATCGCGCACCTGCAGAACACGCCGGTTGATATCCGCGATGCCCACTTTCGCGGTGCCGCTGCCGAACAGCACGCGCGGCGCACGCACGCTGCCTTCGGGCGTCTTCACGAACACCGTCTGTCCTTCATCGGTGACGGTAACGAGCGGGCTGTGTTCATAGAGCCGCACGCCCAGCGAGAGCGCCGCGCGCTTGAGGCCCCAGGCGAGCTTCGCCGGATGCACGATGCCGCTGCGGTTGCGCGACCACAGCGCGCCCGCGAACAGCGGCGAATCCAGTTGCTCGCGCGTGGCCCGGGCGTCGAGCAGTTCGACGTTATGGCCGTATTCCGTGTGCAGATCGTAGTCGGCTTGCAGGTGCTCGACGTGATCCGGGTCGACCGCCACCGTCATCTCGCCGTTCCACTCGATATCGGCGTCGATGTTGTAGCGCTTGAGCGTTTCTTCGAAACCATCCAGATTGCGATGGCCGAATTCTTCCAGTTGCGCGATGTCGTTCGGGAACACGCGCACCGCGTTGGGCAGGCCGTGCATCACCGAAGTCGAAATGATGCCGCCCGCGCGGCCCGAAGCGCCGTGCGCCACGCGCCCCGCTTCGATCACCACCACGTCGAGTTCGGGCATCTGCTCCTTGGCCTGCACGGCGGCCCACAGGCCGGTGAAGCCGCCGCCCACGATCAGCAGATCGGCGCGGGTGTCTTGCGTGAGTTTCGGCTCGGCGGGCGGTTGCGCCGGATTGTCGAGCCAGTAGGGAGAAAGTTTGGTGCGCGAGAGCGCTTCTTCCACGCCCAAGGCAGCGGGGTTCCGCGTCGATTCGCGTTTGGCGGCCGGTGCGGATGCACCCATGCCGGCTTCGTAGAGTTGCGCGCTGTCGCTCATGATGGCTTCACTGCATAAAGCGGGGGACGGCGCCGCGCCAACCGCCTGAAGCGGGCGGCGCGGCTTGCGATCGGAATCGCCGGGTATTTATTGCTGCGGTTCGAGCAGAACGTAGAACTTCTTCGCGTCCGCGATCGTTTCCCACTTGCCCGCAAAGCCCTTCGGCAGCAGATAGCCCTGGCCGGCCGAGAACTCCTTGCGCGCGCCGTTCACGTCGGTCAGCGCGATCTTGCCTTCGACGAGCCAGCACGCTTCGTCGGCGCCCGTTTCGGGAAACTCGACCGAACCGACCTTGCCTTCCCAGAAGCCGATCACGTAGTTGCCGTTGGTGCCTTCGGCCGCGCGCCAGTCGCCTTCGTCCATGCCGTATTCCAGCTTGGTGTATTCGCCCAGACCTGCGCCCAGTTCCTTGATGTCCTGAATCAGCTTGCTCATGGTTATTCCCGTTTGTTCCTGTATTAGACGTCGTTGCCGACGTATGCATTGAATCGGTGCGGCAATGTTGCCGGGTCTGGCTGCCCCGGTATGCCCCCCCTCAAGGGGGGCAAGATGCGTTTCGCGTGATTGCGCCCATTCGATCTGACGCTTTTTCGGACCCGCATTGGCAGGCCGAGGCGCTGGCCGATCATGTCGGCTAAAACCCCTGAAAACCCCGTCTAACGGGGCATGCAGCCCTTCGGCTATAATGATTTGGCCTTTAAATCTGGGGCACGCCATGCTGATTCCCGTACCCCCTCAAGAACAATCCAGTTTCCCGCTGTCGTTCAAAACGCTCGGCAACGTCATCGAAGCCGTCGGCACACCGGATTTCGTGCCGCGCCTCACGCTGCTGCTCAATGAAGTGGTGCCGCTGAACGTCGTCCATATCGAGCGTTCGCGCGCGGACAGCAACATGCCCAACGGCTTTCGCTGCGAGTGGGTGGGCAGCGGCGGCGTGGGCATGGACTCGGGCACGATTTCCGACGTCATGACGCTCTACTACGATCGCTTCTACGAAAGCGATCCGTTGTTTGCGGGCATACGCGGCAAGATCGGCACGATGCTGGTGGTGCGCGATATCGGCGCGATTCCTCCCGGCGAATTCCGCCAACGACTTTTCGACGAAGCGCTGATCGCCCACGAATGCGTGCTTGCGCGCGGCACGCGGCACGCACAGCACTCCATCGCGCTTGAGCGCGCGTTGCACGCGCCGCCGTTTTCGCTCGCGGAAATGAACCGCTTTCGCCATGTGAGCGACTTTCTGTTTCCTCTGCTGGAACTACATGCGTCCACCAGCGCGGCCCGGCGCGTCGCGCATCCCACCTCGTATCTGCACCCGCTCGCGCAGTTCGATGCGCGCATCGCGGCGGATGGCGTGAAGCTCTCCAGGCGCGAATACGAAATCTGCGCGCACCTCATTACCGGCAAGACCGTGCCCGAGGCGGCGCAGATTCTTGGCGTGCGCACTGCCACGGCGGAGTCCTACGTGAAGCGCGCGTTCGCGAAGCTCGGCGTGCGCACGAAACGCGAACTGATCGGCTGGGGGCATGCTTCCCCTTGCCTCGCAACGCTGTAAAGGCCCCTTCGCATCGATTGCAATCGATGTGAACATCTCAACTTCGTAATTCGCGCGGCGCCCGGCTCGCCTACCATCGCCCGATCGCTTTACTGCATCGCTTGATAGCACTTAACGATCGGAGACACCCACATGCAACGCGAACTCAACCAGCCGCTGGGCGGCAACGACATGCCGCGCTTTGGCGGCATCGCCACGATGATGCGCCTGCCGCAGGCCGACACGACCGACGGGCTGGACGCCTGTTTCGTGGGCGTGCCGCTGGATCTTGGCACCTCGAACCGCTCGGGCGCGCGCTTCGGACCGCGCCAGATCCGCTCGGAATCCGTTCTGCTGCGCCCTTACAACATGGCGACGCGTGCGGCTCCGTTTGATTCGCTGCAGGTGGCGGATATTGGTGACGTCGCAACCAATCCGTACGATTTGAAGGATTCGATCCGGCTGATCGAAGAGGCTTATGACGCGATTGTCGCGAATGGCTGCCGGCCGATTACGCTGGGTGGCGACCATACGATTGCGTGGCCGATTTTGCGGGCGCTGCACAAGAAATACGGCAAGGTTGCGGTTGTGCACGTGGATGCGCATGCTGACGTGAACGACACCATGTTCGGCGAGAAAATCGCGCATGGGACGCCGTTTCGGCGTGCGGTGGAAGATGGGCTGCTTCAGTGCGATAAGGTTACGCAGATTGGCTTGCGCGGCACGGGTTATCACGCCGATGATTTCGATTGGTGTCGGAAGCAGGGTTTTACTGTCGTGCAGGCTGAAGAGTGCTGGAATAAGTCTCTTGCCCCGCTGATGGCTCAAGTGCGTGAGCGGGTGGGTGATACGCCTGTTTATCTCAGCTTTGATATCGATGGGCTTGATCCGGCTTTTGCGCCGGGGACTGGGACGCCTGAAGTCGGCGGTCTTACTGTGCAGCAAGGGCTGGAGATCGTTCGTGGGATGAAGGGGCTTAATGTTGTGGGTGCTGATCTTGTCGAGGTGTCGCCGCCTTATGATCAAGCCGGTACTACCGCTCTTGTCGGCGCTAATCTTGCGTTTGAGATGCTTTGTGTTATGCCTGGTGTTAATTATCGGTAGTCCTCTTTTTTTGGCATTTCCTTGAGTTCGTGGTGGTCTGCCAGGGTTGCCCCTGTGCGGGGCGGCACTCACTTTCTTTGCGGCGGCAAAGAAAGTAAGCAAAGAAAGCCGCTCACACCGCCAGTGTGACGCCGTCCACCACTAACCTTGCAGCGGAGTGGTGACTGGGCATTGCTCGCTTATCGCGCCTTAAATCGGAGTGACAAAGGACTCATTCATCCCGCTGCTCGCTACGCGCGCAGCGGTTGGGTCTGCCAGGGAAACCAACGGTGCCCCGATGGTTTGCGGTTATGCCCGACGGGGCGCGCAGCGCCCCCGGATGGGCGGGCGTCTCCACTCTGTTATACGGCGCGTGGTGCGGGCGCTGCCCAGTCACCACTCCGATGGTGGGCCAGTGGTGAACGGCGTCACACTGGCGGTGTGAGCGGCTTTCTTTTGCCTACTTTTCTTTGCCGCTGCAAAGAAAAGTAGGTGCCGCCCCGCACAGGGGCAACGCTGGCAAACCACCGCGAAAACAAGGAAACGCGACAACACAAACCACACGAATCAAAGAATCAAAGAATCAAACCGGAGACAAACCCATGACCACATACATCACCGAAGACAAACCCTTCAAACTTCCCGCAGCGACGATCGCAGGCCACGCAAAGCACAACGACCCCAGCGCAACCTCAACCCCGATCCACAACGCCTCAACAGGCGCCATAATCGGCTGGCAAGAACACGCAACCGCAGAGCAGATCGACGCAGCCGTGCGCGCCGCCCACACGGCGCTCCCAACCTGGCGCACCACAACCCCCAGCACCCGCGCCAAGCTACTAAAAAAAATCGCAGAACTAATCGAAGCAGACCGCGAACGCCTGAGCGCAACGCAAATGCAGGTAAGCGGCAAGCCCCCATTCGAAGCGAACCTCGACGTAAGCGACGCCGCCGCGACCTTCGACTACTACGCGGGCCTCTGCGCCGACACCACCACCTTCGCCCCTGAACAACTCAAACTCCCCGACGACACCGTAACAGGAGAACGCTACTACGAAGCCGTAGGCGTAGCCGCCCTGATCGTGCCGTGGAATTTCCCGATGGTCACGACGGCGTGGAAGATCGCGCCCGCGCTAGCCGCAGGCTGCACCATAGTGCTCAAACCGTCGGAATTCACCTCCCCGATCGAGCACATGCTGGCCGAAATCATCGCCGAAGCAGGCGTGCCCGATGGAGTCGTGAACCTCGTAAACGGCGGCGGCGCAGTAGGCGCACAACTCACCGCCCATCCGCTCATCGACAAGATCTCGTTCACGGGCAGCACGGCATCCGGCAAGAAGGTAATGCAGGCTGCGGCGCAGGACATGAAGCGCGTGACTCTAGAACTGGGCGGCAAATCGGCGCTGATCGTGCGCGCCGATGCCGATATCGAACGCGCGGTCTCGCTCGCAGTGGGCGGCGCGTTCACGAACGCCGGGCAGATGTGCTCGGCAACGGCGCGCATCCTCGTGCACGACGACGTCTACCGCAAGTTCATGGCCGCGTTCGAAACGGCCGTGCGCGCGATCGTGGTCGCGCCGCCCGCGGGCGACGATGTGGCGATGGGGCCGCTCGTCTCGGCCGCCCAGCGCGAGCGCGTGCAGGCGCTGCTGGCGCAAGGCGTGGAGACTGGCGCATCGGTGGCGTTCTGCGGGCAACTCGACACGGCCTGCGCCCAGGGCTTCTTCATGGCGCCCGTCGTGGTCGCCGAGCCGGCCGTGGACAACGTCCTGTGGACCGAGGAAGTGTTCGGTCCGGTGGCCTGCGTGAAGTCGTTCCGCACCGACGAGGAAGCCATCACGCTCGCCAACGACACGCGTTATGGTCTGGTGGCCACCGTCGTGACCGCCGACCCCGACGCCGCGCGCCACTACAAAACGCAACTGCGCGCGGGCCTCGTGTGGATCAACACGCCCCAATTGATCTTCCCGCAAGTCTGCTGGGGCGGGCTGGGTTTGAGCGGCATCGGGCGCGAACTGGGTCTCGCCGGGCTGCGCAGCTATCAGGAACTGCGCCACGCGTTGACCGATGCCAATTGAAGATCGGGTGGCCTGACAGCCTCCAAGGTTCCTTCCGCCAGTACAACAGCTCCGCCGGACTCTCTCGGGTCCCGCGCGTCCGTCACGCCGCCACCAGGCAGCGTGACGCTCCCCGCTCGTCGCGCAACTGCGCAACACTGATTTCGATTCAGCAGACTCGGCCTCGGGCAGCTCATCGCCGACGCAGGTTGAGATGCACCTTCCTCGTGGAAGGCGCATTAGCGAGATGCTTAGAACAACGTGTGCAGGCCAATCCGCGCCGCGGTCTGATTTGCAGAACCAGATGCGCCATTCGCATCGAGCACGCCATTTATCTGCGCGTTCGCGCCGCTATTTGCGCGCTGGTAGTCGGCAGAAACGTAGACCATCGTTCGCTTCGTCAGCAGATATTGGATAGCGGCGCTGATCTGGTGAGCGTGATTGTTGCTCACGGCTTCGTTGCCCTTCATGTACATGTATTTCGCGCCGAGGAATAGGTCGGGCTGCAGCTTCCACACCCCGCCTGCTTCCGCCATCCACACGCCAGCACCGTTGAAGGAATTGTGGACGGTTGTCACGAGTGCCTTCGCAGTCAATGCACCGAGCGTGTAGTGCATCCCGGCGCCCCAGTTACGCACACTCGTCGAAGGCACACCAGCGGCTGGCCCGTATTTCTCGTTCGTATAAGCAGCACCCACGCCGAACGGCCCCAACTCGTAGTTGACCCCAGCGCTCACCGTGTTGTCCGCACCGACCGAACCCGCCACGCCGCCGAAGGCGTACATCACGCCCCCGGATAAGCCTGCGACGGTCGGCGAGCTATATTTGACCGAGTTCGCCACGGGCTTGCTTCCCGCTGTACGGTCCCAATCGAACGCACCCGTGGGATTGTCCGGGAGCGCCAGGCGTTGGAACGGGCCATTGCGAAACCCATAGAGGCCCGTCAGGTCCATTGAAATCGCGTTCCCTTTGGCAAAAAGCGAATCCACCATGAAATCGTACTGATTTCCGAGCGTAATCCCGCCAAAGCGGTCGCTCTCAATTCCGACGTAGGCGTTACGCGCGAAGATGCCGCCGCCAATGATGCTTCCATTCGCCATGGAAAACTGATTCACCAGCGCGAAGGTTGCCCGATATCCGCCACCGAGGTCTTCCACGCCACGGAAACCAAAAAGATTCGGAGTGAAGATGCCATCATCGAACTTGACGTTCTTCCCTCCGCCCTCGTTGCTTACATACGTTATCCCAGCGTCGATGAGGCCGAACATGGTCACGCTGCTTTGCGCCCACGCGCCTTGTGCGAGAGCGAGAAATACGACTGCTCCAAACCGTAGTTTCATCTTTTGTCTCCGTCGTTTTACGATCTTACATACTTCGTTATACTTATCATTTTTTGCCAACATAGCCGCACTGCAATCCTCATCACATGCGGAGAGAGAGTGACCGATATCAGCGGTCACCCTGCTACAACGCTTCAAATTAGATAGCTTTTCTCAAGCTTTGACGAAAACGACCCATGCATCGGAGTCAATTTCCACTTGAACGGCATCCAGGGACGCCCCCCTGCATGGCCCGTCAATGCACTTTCCATCGTCAAACCTGAACAGCGCACTATGGTGAGCACACATCAGAACCTGAGACCGATAGCAGGAGACGTTTCCCGGGACAAAATCCAGGGCTACGGAGAAATGGGGGCAACGATTGACGTAGGCCCATACCTTATCGCCTCGCCTGACAACGACGATGGGGCGGCCTGCTGATTCCTCGTCGATTACGCGAGCACCGCCGTCGGGCACTTCGTCGAGGCGACATAGCTGACTTGCGCTCATCACTAGACCCGCTGCTCAGGATTTCCGACGCTCCAATCCCACGGTCGAACCTCGACTCGCGAGAACAAGCCTTCTTTCATGTACGGATCCTCTCCAACGAACCGCATTACCGCATCGATGTCGTCCGCTTCTACGACGAGAAGCGTGCCGTTCATCGCATTGCACAGGGGTGCCAGCGTGGGGCCGCCCAGGCGTACGAAGACGCCGTGCTGGGACGCACTGCGCAAGTAAGTCCGATGGCTGGGCCGCACACGCTCACGGACCTCGCGCATGTCCGGCTTGTCGGTGGCAAAGACTGCGAAATAGCGACGCATGATTCAGCTCCGGTCAAGCACGAAGTCGTAATTCGCCTCGCGATACGGACCACGCAGGTTAAAACGACGCGCGAGTTCATCGTCCGCCGGGCGCTCGCGGTAAGAAACCATCAGCGAAGGCTTGACCCCGAAAACCGCATCCGACTCAAGATACTTGTCGTCTTTGTCGAACAGATGCGTTACGAGCGTTCGATGTCCGGGCGCATCAATCATGAAATGCAGATGCGCGGGCCGCCACGGATGCCGGCCTGTCGCGTCGAGCATCTTGCCGACTGGACCATCCGTTGGAATCGGATAGCTAACGGGCAGAATCGTCGTGATTGCGTAGCGCCCTTCGGCGTCCGTGCGGTAGCGGCCACGCAGATTGCCGTGCGGCTGCTCGATGTCCTGCCCCGAGTACATGCCGTTCTCAGCGGTCTGCCATACGTCGAGCACTGCGTTGGCAATCGGCGTTCCATCGGTACTCCGCACCTGGCCACGGACGACAACGGGCGAGCCCGGAGTAAAAGCCATGTTCTCGCCGTACGCGCGCTCGGGCATGCCCTTGATGTAGAACGGGCCAAACACGGTCGTGTCCGTCGACCCGGTCGCGAACCGGTGGTTTATCGCGTCGACGAGCATGGAGACGCCGAGCGTGTCCGACAACAGGATGAATTCCTGACGCACGACGTCGTCGCACATCTTTCCCGTCTCGGTAAGGAAGCGGATGGCGGACATCCACTCCGCTTCTGTCGGCTCCGTTTCGCGAACAAAGGCATGGAGATGCCGCACGAGGCTCTGCATCAAGGTGCGCAGGCGCGCGTCCGGTGTGCTGGCGAAGCTGGCAACAACCTGCTCGGTCAGCCTCGCGTTGCTATCGTCGTGTTCGGTGGTCACCTCTGTCTCCATTTATGCTCGTGGCTGCCTGGCGAGCGCCTAGTGCGGCGCGCGCCCTTCCCACGCGTCCTGCAGCAGCTCACGAATCGCCGCGCGCTCAATCGGCCGCGGATTTGCATAGGGGTTCTTGCAGGCAATATCCGCTGCCTCGTCGAGACCGTCCTGCGGCATGCCGATATCTGCGAGCGCCCCGGAGAGGCCGAGCTTTTCGTTCAGCTTGAACAGCAACGGACCGGCCTGCGCCGCTTCGCTGCCGCCCAGCGCGCGTGCGACCCGGCGCAGCGCCTCGGGCGCGGCAGC
This sequence comes from Paraburkholderia eburnea, assembly GCF_002917095.1. Taxonomy (GTDB): domain Bacteria; phylum Pseudomonadota; class Gammaproteobacteria; order Burkholderiales; family Burkholderiaceae; genus Paraburkholderia; species Paraburkholderia eburnea. The sequence continues at coordinate 67,672 of NZ_PQGA01000013.1, read as the reverse complement.
GTGGTTGTAGTGCGCGGTATGAGGCAACATCGCCGCGTGTGTCTGCGCGTGCGGCAGATTGAATGTGCCGCCCAGGGTATGGCATAGCTTGTGGTGTATCGCCATGCTGACGGCGCCGAGACACGTTCCTGCGAGCCAGGCGCCGTACAACGCCCGGCTACGCATCTCGCGGTCGTCGGGCACGCTTACGATGACCGGCAGCGCTTCACCCAGCGCACGGATGGATTCCTCGGCCATCAGGCTGATGACTGGATTTGCGTCTTCAGCGTAGAGTGCCTCGACCGCGTGCGCCAATGCGTTGACGCCGGAGGCCGCCGAGATACTTGCCGGGAGCGACAACGTCAAGGACGGGTCATAGAGGACTGTGCGCGGCAACACCCGTGCATCGCGGCCCGTGCGCTTCAGACGGCCTTCCGTGAGGCCAAAAATCGGCGTCATCTCGGAACCGGCATAGGTCGTCGGCACCGCGAGGATGGGCAGGGACGATTCGAGTGCGATTGCCTTGCCCAGTCCGATGGTGGACCCGCCACCAATCGCGATGCAGCAGTCCGCATCCAGTTCGCGCGCCGTCTCGCGCGCCGCGCGGGCCACCTCCACCGGGACGTGCATGACAGCCTCGGCGCAAACGCCGGCCGCGCGCTCCCCGAGTACGTCCTTCACCTGCCCGGCAAGATGGCGCTGCTCAGGCGTTGACAGGATAAGCGCCCGCCGGGCGTCGAGTTTCGTCAACTCGTCCGGCAGCTTCGCGAGCGCACCCCATCCGAAAACGACACGCGAAGGGGTTCCCTGATAGACAAAGCGCTCCATGGAGACCTCAGCGCTTGAAGTGCGGCGGCACGTTACCGTCGACGTTGACCCACACCGAACGCGCTTCTGTGTAATCGTGCATCGCTTCAAAGCCCATTTCGCGGCCGTATCCCGACTTGCCGACACCACCGAAAGGGCTACCGGGATTCACGCGCTTATAGCAGTTAATCCAGCACATACCGGCGTTGATTTGTGACGCGGTCTTGTGCGCGCGCGAAAGGTCACGTGTCCAGAGGCCGCTGCCCAGCCCATATTCGGTCGAGTTCGCGATCGCCAGCGCTTCTTCATCACTGCCGAAGCGCAGCACCGTGACGAACGGGCCGAATACTTCTTCCTGCGCGATACGGTCGGACGCGCTCTTCGCTTCGATGACCGTCGGACGGACGTAGTAACCCTTGGCCAACGCGCTATCCTGCGGGGCGCTGCCGCCGGTGAGTACACGACCGCCCTGTTCGCGCGCCACGTTGACGAATGTCAGCACGCGGTCCAGATGCTGCTTCGACGTCAGCGGCCCCATTTCGGCATCGGGGTCGAGCGGATTGCCGACGCGGATGGACGATGCCAGTGAAACGAAACGTTCGAGGAACTCGTCCGCGATGCGTTCGTGCAGGACAAGACGCGAGCCTGCGATACATGCCTGCCCCTGGTTGTGGAAGATGGCCCACGCGGCCCCGTTGATGGCAGCGTCGAGGTTGGCATCGTCGAACACGATATTGGCGCCCTTGCCGCCGAGTTCCAGCTGCACGCGCTTCAGATTGCCCTGCGACGCTTCGACAATCCGGCGCCCGGTTGCGGTCGAACCCGTGAATGCGATTTTCCCTACGCCGGGATGTTCGGCGAGCCGCTGACCAGCGGTGTGGCCGTATCCCGGGACGATATTCACCACGCCTTCAGGGAAACCGACCTCAGCCATGAGTTCGACGATGCGCAACGTTGAGAGCGGCGTGATTTCCGATGGCTTGAGCACCACCGTGTTGCCTGCGGCGAGCGCCGGCCCCATCTTCCAGCTCGTGAACATCAGAGGAAAGTTCCACGGAACAATCTGGCCCACGACACCGACAGGCGCGCGCTGCACGTAGTTCAGGAAACCCGTTTCCACTGGAATCACCGAGCCCTGCAGCTTGTCCGCCATGCCGCCGAAGTAGCGGAAGCACGCGGCGGTACGCGGCACGTCGAGCGAGCGCGAATCGCGAATCGGATGGCCGGTATCGAGCGATTCGAGCTGCGCCAGTTCCTCGGCATTCGCTTCGATAGCGTCAGCCAGGCGCAATAGAAGCCGCCCGCGTTCCGATGCCGGCAACGCCGACCATTTCGGAAACGCGCGGGTTGCGGCTTCGACCGCGAGGTCGACATCAGCCGCGCTCGCTGCCGCGATTTTCGTGATGAGCGAGCCGTCGTGCGGGTTGAGCACGTCGATGGTGCCGCGGTCAACGGCGTCAACGAAGCGCCCGTCAATGAAGAGTTGGGTTTGCATGAATCTTCCTTGATTTATGGCTGGCTCACTGCTCAGAACTCGATGGGATACGGTGCGAGTTCGCCGCTCTCATAACGCTGCGGCAGGTTCGGCGTGGCGTTTTCCCAGACCAGCAGCATCGAGCGCTTGGTCGAGTAGCCCTGATGCCGGATATCGGCGGGCATCGCGCAGATGTCGCCGGCACGCATGGTGACGCGAGCCCGCGGCGCGCCGGTGTTCTTGTCGCCGATATCCCAGACGATTTCGTCGGAGAGCTGCAGGAACCATTCGACACGGTCGTTGCCGTGGAAGACCGGCAGGATGAATTCTTCGGTCGTCGGACAGAACAGGCTGAGGCCGCACACAGACGTCACCGACGGATTCCACGTCACATCCGAACGCGAGAGGTATTTGAAGAGGTTGAACGCATGAAGCTCGCCCTCGAAGCCCGGTTCGACATGCACTTCCGGCTCGTCTTGCGCGACGTCGAGGAATGCGCGATTGACCGGCAGGTCGTCACGCAGCGGCGAGTCGCCTTCCAGACCCGGCATACGGCGCGTCGCGATGCGCGTGCGTTCGATGGCCGCGTCGTTCTCGCCATGCTTGCGGCCGAACGCCGAGCCGGTTTCTTCCGGAGCGGCGAACGGGTCGAAGCCTTCGTTCGTCCAGTCGTGCAACATGGCCTTGAACGTTGCCATGATGGTCGGCGTTTCGAACGTCTCGGTGTAATCGACGCCCGCTTCCTTCAGGATGCCGTTGAACGTGCCTGCGTACACATCGACCTTTCCATAGTGGTTGCGCGTGCCGAACACGTGGTCGAAATTAACCCAGCCATAGAAGAAGCCCCACGCCACGTCCCGCATCATCGCGCGCAGGAAAGCGTCTGCGGGCACAGCATGCGTACGGGTCTGGCCTTTTGCCGGCCAGCTGATTTTCACGAAGTATTCATCGCGCTGGAACTCAAATTCGCCGAGATGGAAGCGGCGGTAGCCGGTAACGGCATCGGGCTCAGTGGAGCGCACCATATCTGCCGCAAAATCTACGGGATGGTCGAGGGTGTCGAAGGTGTCGAGGGTGGCCATAGCTTGTCTCCTGGGATATTCAAATGGTCGCTGCAGATAGCGTCAGTGCAGGCAGATATCTGCCCATTTCTCCACGGACAGCTCACCGAGAATGGTCTGCACCAGCGCGACACCCGGTTTGCCTGCGACAAAGCGATACGCGCAGCCCGCGGGCAGCAGGGCCTGATGCCCCTTGCGCAGAACGACGCGGCCCATCTTGCGACCAGCGGGCTGCGCGCCGGCGCTCACGGTGCCGCGCCCGGTCTTCGGGGGAGTGTCGAGCTTGATGAATTCGATCTGAACTTCGCCATCCATCTGGATGGTGAATTCGTCGTGGGCACATGCGAACCATTGCGACTCGCCTTCGGTGCGCAGCACTTCGATGACGTATTCGAGATTCTTGCCAGCGACGACCTTTTCGTAGGGTGCCGATCTGGAGGCCACCTCGAAGACATTCGAGAAGGCGTAGTGATGAGCGCTTCCGCTCGTGATTTCGATGTCGCCTTTTTTATAGCTATCGAGCGAGCCAAAGACGGTATGGAATGCCGTGTCGGTCATTGCTGTCTCCTGTGTTGAACTGCTAGTTAAGTTCAACTTTAGGGGCAAGGAACGGCAGCAACAACCTGGCAGAGAGCGACTACGGCATTTGCGATTCCCGAATAATCCACTGCCTGATTCGCGGCTTACCTCACCCAGCCGCGCTCAAGCAACGGCACATCCCACGACGGCTCACTGCCGATATATTCGGCGAGGAATTCAACGAGTGCTTTCACCTTTAGCGCCTGACGCTGCGTTGCGGGATAAACAGCAGCAAAGCTCAGTGGCGAGAGGTCGTAATCCGTCAAGATAGGCACCAGTGTGCCCTTCACCAGCGCATCGCTCGCAACCAGGGTGGGCAGGCACACCACGCCGCCGCCCGTCAGCGCGTAGTCTTTTAGCAGATGTACTGAATTCGAGCGAATCATGCCCGGCAGTTCCATCTCAACAACCTCGTTGCCGTGCGTCATCGTCCAGCGATTTCGAGAGGGATATCCGGAATAAAGCGCAGTTGTGTGCTGCAGCAAGTCACGCGGATGCTGTGGCGCACCATGCTCCTCGATATAGGCTGGCGACGCGCAGAATAGACGCCGAACGGTAAATAGCCGACGTTCGATGAGCGATTCGGAAATTGGCGGGAAAATCTGGAAGGCGATATCGAAGCCCTCTTCGACTGGATCGACAACGCGGTCATTCACGATGACATCGAGCTGGATGCCTGGATAGCGTCGATTGAATTCGGCCAGCGGCGCGCCGAAATGTCCAAGCGCGAACCCTGGAAGCATCTGGATGCGCAAGCGCCCTGTCGGCGTCGCGCGAAGCTCGCGCATCTGGTCGGTCAATTCGTTGACGCGGCCTACGACCTCGGCACACTCGCGATAAAAGGCCTCGCCGACCTCGGATAGCCGGACGTGGCGCGTGCTGCGATGGAAGAGTGGCGCGTTCACGAACTTCTCGAGTTGCTGGATGCGGTTCGTCACCACCGAACTCGTCACACCCAGTTGTCTCGCCGCCTCGGCAAAGCTGCTTGCCTCCGCCACTCTCACGAATGCCTCGATGCTCAGAAACCGGTCCATACCGCGCCCTTCCCGTCAGCAAAATGACAGTTTATATGGACCGGACTTCTCACTGCGTCATGCATAAGACGTCACACCGTCACTAAATTGTTGTCAATCGCACATAGAGCGCACGAGTATGCGTTTGTCCTGCTGATTGCACCTGTAGCAGCCGCATTCACGTCTGAATTACCGGGGCTGCTCTCCTGCCGTGAGTTCGGGTTGCAGGACCGAACGGCGTTGCAGCACGGCCGGCGCGGTCTCCTTCAAAAGCATACTGACCGCGATGCCCAGGATGACGGCGCACATCGGCAACCACAGAATATTCTGGATACCGAAGTGAGCAGCGACATAGCCTCCCATCGCCGGCGCAACGCCGCCGCCGAAGATTTCGCCTACGCCAACCACTGCGCCAATTGACGTCGAGACGAGTCCGATGGGAGCAGCCTCGGTCGCCACCGGTCCGGACAACAGCGAAACCAGGCCGAGCGTGAAGAACGACGCGACAAAGAGCACTGCGAATAGTGCAAGCGGTTGAGGTCCAAGACCGCGAAAAATATAGAGCATCGCCGTGGTCCCGGCGAAGCCCACGATGCTTGCCGGGCGGCGGCCGATGAGGTCTGAAAGACCGGGCAAACCGAATTGCCCCAGAAAGCCGCCGAAGCCGATAGCCGAGACAACAAGGCCCATTTTCTGGGTATCGAGCGACAGGTAGCTCGTTAGATAAAGCGGCAGCAGCGCGCCGAGAACAAACACACCCGTCATCGCGCAGCACAACGCAAGCATAGCGACCAGAATGTTCCGGCTCTTGAGCACATGACCGAGGGACGCCGGTGCGTGCTCCGAAGCAACCTCCTTCACAACCTTCGGCTCACGGATGACGAAGAACATAATCGCGCCGAGAATCAGGCCGGGGACAGCCACGAGAGCGAACACCCAACGCCACGTCACGAAATTGAGGAGCTGTGTGGCGATGATGGGCGACAGTGCCAACCCAAACAGTGCGAAGCCGCTCTGCTGCAGGCCAAGGTTCAGGCCGCGGCGACGCGGATGCGACGCGTCAGCCGTTGCGGCGAAACTCGTCGGGCAGAACGAGCCCTCTGCGACGCCCATCAAGCCGCGAATGGCAATGAGGCCAAGGAGCCCGCCGGCGAGTCCAGAGAAGCCTGAGAGCAGCGAGAAAACAATGATTGCAGGAATGAGAACCTTCCTGCGGCCAATCTTGTCCGAAATGCCGCCCATCAGGGCCGCGAAGACACCCCACGACAGGCCAAGCACGCCGATACAGTTGCCTACGTCCTGTGCTGTGAGGTTGAGGTCCTTCATGATTGAAGGAAACAGCGGTGCGATGAGCCAACGGTCGAGGCCGACAAGGCCGAAACCCAAGGCCAGCAGCGTCACGGCCTTCCATTCGTAGGAGGTATCCCACTCGTTTGCTTTCATTTCCGTCTCCATAACCATTGGTTCGTTGTGCATGCGCCGGGAGCGCCACACCTGGGCCAATGCCGATGTTTTTTTATGTGCGAAGTCATTCGCGAGGTGTGGTCGACCGCCTCTTCAGTGCGAGGCGCGCTGAAGTCACCCAGTCGACGGCACAAAGATAGGTGCAAGGCCCACTATTGCGGTATGGAAGAACCAGCGAACGCGACATTCGCGAAACGCGAATAATCTCCGCGCGTAACCGAAAGGCGTTCCCTGGAAAGCACGGCTAGACGGGATTCGGGGCGAAATGAACGTTGAATTATCATGCCCAGGGGAATCCCTCGTAGACACTACAGGGAGAGCGCGGCGGTACGCTTTTCCCTGCCAAGGGCGTGGGTCATGCCTACCAGCAGATCCTCGTCGATACCTGCTCGAAGGTGGCGTTCGCCAAACTCTACGACTGCAAGACACCGCTGCCCGCAGCCGATGTACTCCATGATCGCGTCGTACCGTTCTTCGACAGCTACAGCATCCCGATTACCTGTCAGGTGCAGTCCAGGCTAATACAGTTCGCGACGGGCGAGAGGGATATCATCAGTCATGGCCCATCAAGGAGAAGAGATCTTGAAAGAGAAGGCATTGAGCGAAGCCGTCATCGAAACGACGGCGTCCGTCAACGCGATCGTCTGCGACGATGGGCTGAAACGCCCGCCGTGGGCAGTCAGCAATGCCTTGCTGCGCGAGTACTACGATTCGGAATGGGGGATGCCTGTCCGCGACGAGCGCGGACTGTTCGAGCGCATCAGCCTCGAAGCGTTTCAATCCGGTCTGTCCTGGCTGATCGTTCTGCAAAAGCGCGACGCATTGCGCGAGGCCTTCAGTAATTTCGAACCGGATGTCGTCGCGAAGTTTGACGCCAGTGATATCGAGCGCCTGCTTGCAGATACGGGCATCATCCGGAACCGGGCAAAAATCGACGCGACGATCAACAATGCCCAGGCAGTCATTGAATTGCGCAGCGACGGCGGACTGGCGGAATTCATCTGGTCATTTAAACCCTCGGCCACGCCCGCGCCGCGCACGCTGGAGGAAATCCCCACGACGTCTGTTGAATCCATTGCGTTGAGCAAGGCGCTACGCAAACGCGGCTTCAAATTCGTCGGACCCACCACGATGTTTGCGCTCATGGAGGCCGCGGGTATCGTGGATACACACCTGGTCGATAGTCATCGGCGTGGAAGTTCGGGCGTGTGGACGACATGAAATCGCGGCCCGGGGCGTGCGGCGTAAAATCTTCCGCACTCCCATCAAACGACTGCGCCTGCAGTCCGCCGCCATGCCATTGACCGCGCCGCTGTCCGGATTGCTGCCGTTCTCACTGCCCGCTCGCCTGTTCCTTGTAGCCGCACTGTCGATCGTTATAGCGGGCTGTCAGGCCATGCCGAGCGCCGCGCCGGCGCACATCGACGTCCACGCACAACCCAACGGGATCGCCGTTCGGCCGAACGACGGCGCGATCTTTATCACCGACGATCGTGCTAACGCGATTCTCTGGTCACGCGACCACGCGACGTTCGCCCCCTACGCCAGCGTACCCGTCGTGCCAGGGCAGCCGAACAGCCTCGGTCAGGTCGCCGTCGTGCCGTCTGGAGCGCTGCTGGTCGCGCGCTTCGGATTCGGCGATAGAGGAGCACTGTTTATTTCGATGTCGCCCGGCGACGCGCAGCCGCTCACCGGCCTTGCGCCCGAGCGGCGCAGGCTGGGTCTGGCCTCGATAGGGCCGGGCCGCGTACTGTCGAGCTGGTTCGTGAAGGCAGCGAGCGAACCCCTGATAGGCGGGGTTAGCCTGGTGAGCTATGACTCGGCGACGCACGCTGCCAGCGAGCGCGACCTGATCGCTGGCCTCACCAAACCCGTCGGCATTGCCGTATCCGGCGATGCCCTTCTGGTCGCCGATCAGGACAGAAACACGATCCTGAGCTTCGGTCTGGCGGACTCGCTTGCCGCTCGAACACCGGTCGCCGCCAGTAGCGGCACGGTCTTCGCACGGGTCGAGCACCCCGATCTGCTCGCGGTCGACCAGACTGGCACGCTCTACACGAAATGCGGCGCGGCGGGGTTTTGCCGCATCGCTACGGACGGTACAGTTACTCCCGTAGCGGACGGCTTCCAGAATGCAAGAGGCGTCGCTGTGGACGACGTACATCACGCGCTATATATCGTCGATCGCGCCAGGCCGTCTTCCGCAACAGGCAGCGCGATCCGTGTCCTGCCGCTTCCAGACACGATTGCGCCGCCCCGGTGACACGTTGACATCACAATCCGGTCGCGCCCGATAGTCACCCTGCCCGGCGCGGCCACGAACCGCGCTTGACGATTGCCCAATAAAGCCAGCCGATTAACACCAGCACCACCGCGCCAAACATCGTCGGGAGTACCAGGAAAGACCAGCCTGGCTGCGCGAAAAAGATAATGACCGGATTGCTGCCGGCAGGCGGATGAACCGTTCGCGTCAGCATCATCAGCATCAATGCAGACGCTGCGGCAATCGCCATGGACACATATCCTGGGCCAAACGCATGCAAACAGATCAAACCTGTCAATGACGTCAGGACGTGCCCGCCTATGATGTTGCGCGGCTGGGAAAACGGGCTGGAGGGAAAACCAAACAGCAAAACACAGGTGGCCCCGAACGAACCAAGAATCCACGGTTCCGAGGTCTCTTGAGCCAGCATGCCCACGAGAGCCAATGCAACGAATGCCCCCAGGCCGGCAAGCAGAACGCTGCCGGCATGGGTGCGCCACGTCGAGGCCCCGTTGGCGCCAGCGGAAGCGGCGGACGGGGAAGTCATGAATGTCAGGCCACCTTGAAGCGGGCCGCTTCTTCCGAACCCTTGGTCGCGTTACCGGCACTGTACGAGTGCGCGCCAACCCCGGCGAGCTTGCCGCCCTGCACGATCAGATATTCATCGCGGATCGGGCGGCCTTCGAAATAGCATTCGAGAATTTCACGCGTTCCCGCTGCGTAGCGCGCCTGCGCAGAGAGGCTCGTGCCGGAGATATGAGGCGTCATCCCCTGATGCGGCATGCTGCGCCACGGATGATCCGCCGGCGCGGGCTGCGGAAACCAGACGTCGCCGCCGTAGCCGGCCAGCTGACCGCTTTTCAGCGCTTCGACAACCGCGTCGCGATCGCACAGCTTGCCGCGAGCGGTATTGATCAGATAAGCGCCGCGCTTGAAATTCTTCAAGGTCGCCGCATTGATCATGTGCTCGGTTTCGGGATGCAGCGGGCAGTTGAGCGTCACCACGTCGCATACCTTCGTCAGGCTTTCGAGGCTCGAGTGATACGTCAGATTGAGCTCCTTCTCCACCGACTCCGGCAGACGGTGACGATCGAGGTAGTGCAGCTTCATGTCGAACGGCTTGAGCAGGCGCAGAACGCGCAGGCCGATGCGGCCGGCCGCGACGGTGCCGACGTGCATGCCTTCGACGTCATACGAGCGCTCAACACAGTCCGCAATGTTCCAGCCGCCTTGATTTGCTATGTTATGCGAAGGAATATAGTTACGCACCAGGGCGAGTGTGGTCATCACGACGTGTTCGGCCACGCTATTACTGTTGCAATAAGTCACTTCCGCCACGGTGATGCCACGGTCCATGGCTGCCTGCAGATCGGTGTGGTCCGAACCAATGCCGGCGGTGACGATCATCTTGAGTTTCGGCGCCTTGGCGATGCGCTCGGCCGTCATGTAGGCGGGCCAGAACGGCTGCGAAATCACAATTTCGGCGTCGTGCAGTTCGCGGTCAAGAACGCTATCGGCGCCATCCTTGCTCGAAGTCACCACCAGTTGATGGTCGTTCGACTCCAGATACTTGCGCAGGCCCAGTTCGCCCGAGACACAACCCAGCAGATGGCCCGGCGTGAAATCGATTGCCCTGGGCGTCGGCGTGGTCTGCCCATCGGGATAGCGCGTGATTTCAGGAAGGGTGTCACGGGCGTACTGCTTCGGCATACCGTTGACCGGATCGTCATACAGCACACAAACAATTTTTGCCACGATATTTGTCTCCACTCTGATGGGCGAGGAACCGGGGCTCTTGGTGCCGCCGGCTGTACGATCGCGCTGCATGCGACCGATCGACGGACAGAGTGTCAACGACAACTGCAATCGTAATCCAATCGTTTCGACGTATCACCTGATAAACAAGACTTATGAAGCGTCTGTTGACGCTTCGGCAAGCGTGCGCGGTGAATCCAGAAACGCGTCGAAACTGGACTGCAGATCGAGATGGTTCGCGGCCTTCCATAAGGCCGCGACAAGCGGCGGGCGAGATGGAAGATCGCGGGCAATCAGACCGATCTCACGCGTGAGTTCCGGTTCGAGCGCAGTCACTGCATCCCGCTGGGTGCTGTTCATGACGCTTAGCACGCTATGCGGCAGTACGGTGTGAAGCCCGGCATGCTGCACGTTGGAAATCAACGTCAGCAACGAATCGGCTTCGAGAACGACTTTGGGCTGGACGCCTGCACGACGGAAGGCCGCATTGATCACCTGCCGGTTCTGCATTGAGGAATCCAGAAGACCGAACTTCAGGTCACCCAGCGCGTCCCAGCGGCCCACGCCGGAGCACACGCTTTCCCCCGCGCCCGATGGCGAGACGAGCACATACCGTTCACGATAAAGCGAAAGCACTTCGAAACCGGCCTGCGTGTGATCGTCGAGATAGGTGAAGCCGATGTCGAGTTCATAGTCGTCGAGCTGTCGCAGGATCGCATCCGAACTCAGCGAGCGCACCGCGAAGCTCAGCATGGGATGCGCCTCCCGACAGGTCGCGATGAGCATGCTCACGACCGGCATCGTCGTGGGAATGACGCCGATCCTGACCGTGCCGCTCAGCAGGTTCGAAGCCGAGACGTCCTGCCTCATATGATCGAGCGCCGCGATGGTCTGACGTGCCCAACCCAGCACCCGCTCACCCTCCTCGGTGAGGCCGAGAAAGCGGCGACCGCGCCTGACGATCACGAGGCCCAGTTCGTTCTCGAGACTGCGTATTGCGGACGAAAGGGCCGGTTGCGTGACGTTGCAAAGCTCAGCCGCGCGCGCGAAATGCTGCTCCTTTGCCAACGTAACCAGGTAGTTGAGTTGACGGATGAACATCGCATGTCTCCAGATCTGGAGGGCGGCACGCTTCACATGAGGAGGTGCCCGCATGTGCCGCCACGCATGTGTCGTCCTCTGCATGCAACATTCACGATGGTTCGACGCACCGTGGTGATCGAACACATGACACGCTCGCGAGGTTCCGCCCTCGTTATGTTCGTTGATATATTACGCTAACTTCACGCAGAACATGCGGTCTGTCAACGATTGGAGATGTCGTCGAACAGGTGCCCCGGATATGTCTGGGGCTTTGATAAACGGCCGCAGCTTCGTCTTTTTGCATTGTCCGCATTGAATACGACTGGAATCCAATCGGTCCGGCCTCGCCAGTGAGCGAGCGAAAGCCGTATCCGGCACGCTTGCACGCGCGGCGGGTCTCCGATGGCAAAATAGCGCCGTAGGCTGAGGGCACATTTGACCGGCCTCCCGGTTGCCTCCACCTGAATCGAAGAGGAACAAAAATTGCTCGCGCGGTTCGATACTCTTGCGTATGCCCCTTGGCGGATTTCATGTCTCAGGCACCGACGCGCCTCCTGACAACACGATGATTCCACTCCAAAGCCCTGGCGTATTCCTTCCTGGCGTGCTCCTCGTCCTGGTGATGCCAGGCCCGACCAATACGCTGCTTGCCACGGCCGGACTGGCAAGCGGATTTCGCCGGTCCGCCCGGCTTACCCTCGCTGAATCCTGCGGATATTTAATCGCGATTTCCTTTTGGGGTATGAGCCTCGCCACGCTCGGCCAGAGCTTGCCCTGGCTTCCCGTTGTGATCCGCGCTGGAAGCGCGCTTTACATCGCTTATCTTGCGATGCGCTTGTGGAATGCGAAGCTGGAACTCGCCGACGGCGCACACAATGTGATCGATATGCGGGACCTGTTTTTCGCAACATTGCTGAACCCGAAGGCGATTCTGTTCGGCGGCACGATTTTTCCCAAAGCCGCCTTCGCGAGCGGCGTGCCCTGGCTCGAAGCCATGGGTTTGTTTCTCGCCGTCGTGTTTCCGGTCGGGCTGCTTTGGATTGGCATCGGTGCGCGACTCGGCGCCGGTCGCGCAGGAAGCCTGATGCCGACATATCTGTTCCGCAGCGCTTCACTCATCCTCGGTGCTTTTTCGATAACGGTCGCTCTATCGGCCTTGCGTTGAATAGCGGAAACCATGAATACGCCATCTTTGGAAGCCAGTGCAATGAACGCATCGCAAAGCCATTCGAGCCGGCCCGACGTGCTGATTATCGGCGGCGGCCCTGCGGGGGCGACGGCGGCGGCCTTACTGGCGATGAAAGGACGCGACGTTGTCCTCGTGGAAAAGGAAGCGCATCCGCGCTTTCATATCGGCGAGAGTCTGCTCCCGCGTAACCTCGACATTTTCGAGCGACTCGGCGTGCTGGAACAGGTCCGGGAGATCGGTGTCCATAAGCCAGGCGCGGAGTTCGTCTCGGACCGCACGGGCCGTAGTTGCGCGTTCCCATTCCATAACGCGCTCAATCGCGACCGTACGCACGCCTGGCAAGTACGGCGTGCGGACTTCGACGCCTTGTTGTTCAAAAACGCCGGCGCGCGCGGGGCCAGGTGTTTTGAGCGTACCCGTGTCACGAACGTCAAACTGGACAGCGCCGGAGGACGCCATATCGTGTCCACGCAGGACGAATCGGGGAGCACCCGTGAATGGTATCCGCGCTACGTACTCGACGCTTCGGGACGCGATACGTTTCTCGCCTCGCGGATGAAGGTCAAAACCTCGAACAAGTACAACAACACGGCGGCCGTTTATGCGCATTTCACCGGCGTAACGCGTCGGGAAGGTGAGCTTGCGGGCTACATCAGCATTCATCTTGCGGAGGATGGCTGGTTCTGGCTGATCCCACTACCCGGCGACACGATGAGCATTGGATTCGTTGGCAATCAATCAGCCTGGAAGGAGCGCACGGGGACGCCCACTGACCTGCTGACCGGGCGTATCGCTTCGAGCCCCACCGTCGCAGCCCGCGTGCAAGGCGCGCAGCGCGTATCGGAGGTCTATAGCACGGCCAATTACAGCTATCGCGCACGCGAGGGAAACGGCGACGGCTTTCTGATGATTGGCGATGCTTATGGTTTTGTCGATCCGATGTTCTCGACAGGCGTATTGATGGCGATGACCGGCGGAGAACTCGGTGCCGAGGCTGCCCACGTCTGGCTCGACGATCCGGCGCGAGGCAAGAAGCTTGCGCGGTCGGCCAACGAGGAATTGTCGGAAGCGATGGACCGGATTAGCTGGCTGATTTATCGCGTGAATGATCCTGTTATGCGTACGCTTTTTATGGCGCCGTCCAATCGCTTTTGGATGCGGGACGGCATCGTCAATCTGCTGGCAGGAAACCTGCGAGGTAGCTGGCGCGCCGCATTCCCGGTGATGTGCTTTAAAGCGGTGTATCACGTGCTATCGGCGCTACATCGCCGTGGGATCGAGATTTCGCTGCCGGAGACGGAGATGCCATCGGCTGGAAATTGACCTCGCGCAGCGACGCGGCCGCCTGTTGCCCCATGAGACCACCGGCCTTGCAGGCGCGTGGAGTTGATCGCAGAGTCAATCAAGGCACGACCTTGTCGAATTCCTCATAAACGCGGTTGAGCCAGACCTTGACCCGTTGGCGTTCGAGCATACCAAGACCGGTGCTCGCACGATCCGGATGATTTGCAGCGGCCCAAAAGCTCAAATTCCTTTGGTCGATTTTCTGCATTGTCGTGTCGGGAAGATGGCGCAGCGAAACGAACTTTGCACCAAGCGCTTCCGCGCGCTGACGTTGACCTGAGCTTTCCAGCAATTCGAAGCGCTCGCCCCGGATTTCGTTCATCACGATCACGAGGCGTAACTTGCCGCCGAACTGATCGAGCCATTGCCGCAACAGATCGACTGAATCGCGTCCCGCGTCCATGACCTGCCACCACGTAAGTCCAATATCGCTTTCCTGCGCAATACCGGGCACGTCGGCGTCATCGAACCACTTCGACACCGATTGCCGGGTCTGGGCCGCCAGGTCGACAAGGATACGGCGCTCGGGCTGTTCGAGAGCGTGTTCGATGACCGGGTCGAGACTGTCGTGGTCGTCAAGCGGCGCTGGCGCGGTGAAATCAGCGTAATAACGCAGTAGCGCACCGTGCGAGCGATCCGTGTCAACGCCAAGAAACGGCAAATCACGGTCGATGAAATACTGCGCCAAAACGCGGGCGACGAGCGATTTTCCCACCCCGCCTTTCTCGCCGCCAATAAAGTGCACTGAGCTCATGTACTCGATTCCTCGTTATCCTGGTGGATCTGCGATGCAAGCGCGCGATGCAGTCTGCACATAGACTATCCGGGCAAAATTAACGCAGGCGATTCTTTGATTCTTTTTTCCCGCCTCGGGCGCAGCGCGCGCCGAGCGGGGGATCGTGCATCTTGCCAGACGATTATGACGGGACGATCAAATCGGCAGCCTTGGGATCGAGTACGAACTGAAAGCCTTATAAGATAAATTTCAGGCTGAAATGGGGCGATCAGGGAGGTTTGCCGTCGGGCAGCGGGCGGCCGTTTCGCGATCGTCAGAACATGTGACGCACGCCGGCCATCACGCCAACCTGGCCTTGCCCAGCCGCAGGCGTCGTGCCTCCGCCACCGGCGCTCACGGAAAACGCCGCGTGTGCGCTGTTCGCCAGATACGCGCACTGCAGATAAACGGCGGTGCGTTTCGAGAGAAAATACGTGCCGCGCAGAACCCCCAGCGTCGCGCGAGCGTCCTGGCCCGATACGGTGGTGTGGTAGACCCCGGCGTCAACGGAAACAGCCGGCGTGAAGTAGTAGTTCGCGGTGAGATAGAGAAGATTCGAATGTACGTTCGGGCCGCCGGACGAATCCGTATCGACCCAACGGCCAATCCAGCCACCGCCGAACTTCACGCCATACAGGCTCACATAGCCGTTCACCTGGGCACGATCGTCCTTGTCGGCGTTCGACGTCAGGGTCAAAGGCTTGACCCCGTCGAAGAAGTTCGCGGCGGCAGTCGTGCCACCCCCTCGTTGTTCCTCATAGGACGCCGCCGCGCCGAACCACGTCGAGTCGTACTTGAGCATCGCCGACCACAGACGGCATTCGGTCATGTCGCCGGGCGTTTGACCGGCGCACGTACCCTGTCCCGGCGAATTGCCGGTGCCCGCCGAATCCCTGCCAAACGAGTACATGGCGCCCACCGTCAATCCGCCAAACTTGCCGCGCCACGCCACGGAATTGTCGGCGCGTCCATTGGGAATATAGGCATCGAGCGACGGCAAGCCGTAAATGTTCGGGCCGAGCAGGTCGGCGTCGAGCACGGCGAGGTAGGTCATGGTGTACTGGCGGCCGAACGACAGCGTGCCGTATGGACTTTCGATGCCAACCCAGCTTTGGCGGCCGAACAGGCGGCCGCCTTGCCCCATCGTACCGTTAGAGCCGTTGAAACCGTTCTCGAGAACAAAGAGCGCTTTATATCCGCCGCCAAGATCCTCTGTCCCGCGAATCCCCCAGCGGGACGGGAATTCGCCGGTGATGGACGGCATCCGGACGATACTTTTGCCCGCCGCATTGGCGTGCGAAACGTATTCGACACCCGTATCGATGATTCCGTAGAGGGACACGCTGCTTTGCGCAAAGCCGGTCGTTGCGAATCCGAGCAAAGCTCCGCCCACGAGATGGTGCAATCTCATACTGTCTCCGAACCTGATTGTGGTTACTTTTATTAATATGGATGACTAATGATTAGTCTCGACAAAACTTTCCGCTGAAGTATCTCCGTTATGGAATCGTTCTGTGTCGCCTCTTCTGGATGGCCTGGCAACCTGTTTGCGCTGATAGTAGAGATTGCCTGAGCGGCGGTCCAACACCAATTCGGTATCGACTCGATACCCACAGGGTATGAAGCGGGATACGCAAAAAAAGCCGACATGGAGTCGGCTCGCGCAAATCAAGGCGGCGTGCGCGGGTCGATCACGTTTTGATCGTCACGCGCGCCGGCACCGTATCCAGCGTGAAGCTGAACGTCGCGCCGCGCTGCTCCCGCTCGACCAGTTCGATCCGGCTGCGATGCAGTTGCAGCATTCGTTGCACGATCAACAATCCCAGACCGCCCTGGCGCCGGACATCGCTTGAACTGAATGCGCGCCGGAACAGGCTCGCGCGAAGCTCGGGCGGTATTCCCGGCCCGGTGTCGCTGACCACGACGCCGACCTTGTCGCCCTCGCGCGCAAGCTCGACGCTGACTTCGCCGCCGTCCGGCGAATGCCGGATCGCATTGTCGAGCAGATTGGTCAGCACGCGCTCGATCATGCCCAGATCGGCGCATACCGCAGGCAAATGCGGCGGGATTTCGGCCTGCAAGCGGATATGCCGGGCCTGCGCGGCAAGCTCGAACTTCTGGAACACATCCTGCACGACATCCGCGAGCGGAAATGTCTCGAGCGTGAGCTGTACGTTCTCGTGCTCCAGGCGCGCAAGCTCGAACAGCGATTGCGCGAGGCGTCCCACCTTCGCGCTTTGTGCGAGCGCAATCGCCAGATAGCGACGGCGCTCGGCCTCCTCCAGCGTATCGTCCTTCAAGGACAGCGTTTCCAGATAACCGTGCAGCGACGTCAACGGCGTGCGCAGATCGTGCGAGATGTTCGCGAAGAGTTCGCGCCGCTCCTGGTCCTGCCGTTTGAGTTCGCGCCACTGCAAGCCGATGCGATCGGCCATCTGCGCAAACGTGCGTTCGAGAATGGCAATTTCATCGCGCGTTCCCGTGTGCGCCGCCGAGCGGCTGAGCGCAAGCGGCGCCGGTTCCGATCCTGCACGAATCGACGCGTCGAAGCGGCTCACGGTGTCGGTCAGGCGCCGTAGTGGCCGCGTGACGAGGCCAAATGCGATCAGGCCGGCAATCAAACCGAGCGACGCGACGACGGCCATCAAGCCGAGTGTGGTCCGCAACACCGTGCTTTCGGCGAGCCGCGAGGCCAGCGCGTCACGTGCCTCTCCGATCAGGACAACGTAGATATAGCCGGCTGGCTGGCCGTCGGCGCCAGGAACCATGGCGGCGCTGAACACCTTGCGGGCATCCACGCTACGCGGATCGTCGCCCAGAATCGGCAAAGGATCATTGGCCAGAAAGCGCCGGACCGGCTGCAAGTCGACTTGCGTGCGCCGGATGTGCCCCGGCGGCGCATCGTCGCCCGTGATGCGCCCGTTTGCGTCGAGCAGATAAACCTCGACGCTGGGGTTGACCGCCATCAGTTGTCCGAATAATGTGCGCAGCGCCGCTGGTTTGGGACCATCTGAACCCATCAGCGCCGAGTTACGGGCGATATGGGACGCCAGGTCATGCGAGAGCACCTGGATGACTTCCTGATCGTGCAGATCCGACGCCCGTATCTGCAGCCACGCCGACGCTCCGCAGCATGCGAGCAACAACACCGAAAACACGATGGATACCCGTTGCGTCAATGACAGTCTCACGACGCCTCTCCTTTCGCATCGTCACGCGCGGCATTGCCCGATGCCGCCGGCGCGAGCGGGTCGAACTTGTAGCCGCGCCCCCACACGGTCAGGATGCGCACGGGCTGCGCCGGGTCGGCTTCGATCTTGGTGCGCAGGCGGTTGATGTGCGTGTTGACCGTGTGCTCGTAGCCTTCGTGCTGGTAGCCCCAGACCGCATTGAGCAATTCCATGCGCGAGAACACCTTGCCCGGGTGGCGCGCGAAGTGATACAGCAGGTCGAATTCGCGTGGCGTCAGCTCGATGCGCTTGCCATCGACTTGCGCTTCGCGGGTAACCGGGTCAATCGAAAAACCGCCGAGCATCAGCGTGCCGCCCTCCAGCCGCAGATCCTTCGCCATCGCTTCGACCCGGCGCAGAAGCGCCTTCACGCGCGCGACGAGTTCGAGCACCGAAAAAGGCTTCGCGAGGTAATCGTCGGCGCCGAGTTCGAGTCCCAGAATGCGGTGCACTTCGCTTGAGCGCGCGCTCGTGATGATGATCGGCGTATAGCGCGTCATGGCGCGCGCGCGGCGGCAGATTTCAAGGCCATCGACGCCCGGCAGCATCAGGTCGAGAATCAAGGCGTCCCAGCGGCCCTGTTCCAGCAGCCGCAACCCTTGCGCGCCATCGGCGCTGTGGACGACCTCATAGTTTTCGTCGCGCAGATGCAGCATGAGCACGTTGGCGATATCCACGTCGTCCTCGACGATTAGCACGCGTTTGGTCTGGTCCATGTGTCGTTCAGGCATGAGGTACGCGAAGCGATAAAGCGCCCCGGATTGAAGCGCCCATTGTGCAGAGTTTTCCGCGAGCGGGTTATCACAATTAATTTTACTTTCCGTGAGGACTTCGATATCGGCCGCCGCCTAAGCTTCACGTAAAGGATGCGCGCCGCCCCAATCCGCTGGGCGGCGCTGCATCGCACAAGGAGAGCACGATGGATATCCGTAGACGGCTTCTGTTGTCCGGCGGCGGCGCGCTCGCCGTCATGGCGGCGCTCGGCCAGTGGCGCGCGAAGGCGGCCCAGGCCAGCGGCGGCGATGCGGGAACGGCCGGAGCAAGCGGGGCGGCCGAACATTTCGCCATCGTCCACACCGACGCCGAATGGCGCAAGCTGCTGACGCCGGCCCAGTACGAAGTGCTCAGGAACGCGGGGACAGAGCGCCCCTTCACGAGCCCGCTCAACGACGAACACCGCCCCGGCACGTTTGCCTGCGCAGGCTGCGGGACGAATCTGTTCGCCTCTAAAACCAAATTCGATAGCGGCACTGGCTGGCCGAGCTTTTACGCGCCCCTTCAGCATGCGGTGGTCGAGCACGAGGACACCTCATTCGGCATGGTGCGCACCGAAGTGCATTGCGAGCGTTGCGGCGGCCATCTCGGCCACGTGTTCGATGACGGTCCAAAGCCGACGGGCCTGCGCTATTGCATGAACGGCATCGCCATGACGTTCAGGCACGGCACGGCCTGAACGCCTCGAATCCGGACCTCTCTACCCGACACCACCATGCTACTCATCGTCCTGGCGTATCTCGGCGGCGTGCTCACCATCTTGAGCCCCTGCATCCTGCCCGTGCTGCCCTTCGTCTTCGCGCGCGCCGATCAGCCCTTCGTGCGCTCGGGCCTGCCGCTGCTCGGCGGCATGGCCGCTACGTTCGCACTGGTCGCGACGCTCGCCGCCGTCGGCGGAGGCTGGGTCGCCCAGGCCAACCAGTATGGCCGCTGGCTCGCCATCGTCCTGCTCGCCGTGTTCGGCCTGACGCTCCTGATGCCCCGTTTCGCCGACCGCATCATGCAACCGCTCGTGAATGCCGGCAACCGCCTTTCGAACGCGGCGCAGCACGACGGGGCGCCCGGCATCGGCTCGTCGTTTCTGCTTGGCATCGCCACGGGGCTGCTCTGGGCGCCTTGCGCCGGCCCGATTCTCGGCCTCGTCCTGACGGGCGCGGCGCTCAAGGGAGCGAGCGTCAGCACGACGCTGCTGTTGCTGGCCTACGCGGCGGGCGCGGCGACCTCGCTGGCCGTCGCGCTGCTGCTGGGCGGGCGAGTCTTCGCGGCGATGAAGCGCTCGCTGGGCGCGGGCGAATGGATCCGGCGCGGCATTGGCGTGGCGATGCTGGCCGGTGTCGCCGCTATCGCGCTGGGGCTGGATACGGGCTTCCTCACGCGCGTTTCGACGGTCGCGACGGGCGGTCTGGAACAACATCTCGTCGATGCGTTCGCGCCGTCGCGGCACCCCGACCTGGCGATGAGCGGCTCCGCCCATATCGTGAAATCGACGAGCGCGCCCGAGGACACGACGAACGCCATGTCGGCGAACGGCGGCGCCATGATGCGCACCTCGGACGCGATGCGGGCCGCAACGAAGCCGACGCTCCCGGTGCTCGGTCCGTTGCCGCCGCTTTCGGGGGCCGTGCAATGGCTGAATTCTCCGCCGCTCACGGACGAATCGCTGCGCGGCAAAGTCGTGATCGTCGACTTCTGGACGTACTCGTGCATCAACTGCCTGCGCTCGCTGCCCTACGTCAAGGCGTGGGCGCGCAAGTACCAGGACAAGGGACTGGTCGTGATTGGCGTGCATGCCCCCGAGTTCGCCTTCGAACGCAACATCGACAACGTCCGCAAGGCTGTCCACGACCTCGGCGTCGATTATCCCGTGGCGATCGACAACAACTACGCGATCTGGCGCGCGTTCGACAACGAGTATTGGCCCGCTCACTATTTTGCCGATGCAAAAGGGCAAATCCGCTATGAACACTTTGGCGAGGGCGAGTACGACCAGTCCGAACGCGTGATTCAGCAACTGCTCGTGGAAGCGGGCCACCCGGAAGCGGCGGATGTCCCGCTCGGCCTCGGCGGCACGACAGAGAGCGGCGTGCAGGTGCAGGCCGATAACGCCGATATGCGCTCGCCCGAAACCTATATCGGCTTTGAACGCGCCAAGGGATTCGCTTCGCCGGGCGGCGTCGCGCAGGACCGTGCCCACGACTATCGCGCGCCCTCGAATCCAGGGTTGAACCATTGGGGACTTTCAGGCGACTGGAGCGTCAGCGCCGAACACGCGACGCTCGCAAGACCTGGCGGCGAAATCGTCTACCGCTTCCATGCACGAGACCTGCATCTGGTTCTGGGACCGCGACCAGACGGCAAGCCGGTGCGGTTTCGCGTGACGGTGGACGACAAGGCGCCGGGCGACGCGCACGGCAGCGATGTGATGCCGGACGGGACCGGCATGGTAACGGAACAACGGCTCTATCAACTCGTGCGCCAGCCCGGCGACGTGGCGGACCACACCTTCGCGATCCAATTTCTCGATCCTGGCGTACAGGCCTTTGCATTTACTTTCGGTTGAACCCACCCTATGGGCGCAATTCGCCCGATCAGCCCGACAAGGATGACATCGTGAATCCGATTTTTATCAAACCCCTGACCGCGACGATTCGCAGGCCCGCGCTGCCCGGCAAGATTGCGCGAATTGGCGCATTGGCCATCGTCATGGCGGTCGTGGCGCTCTGGCAGCGCAGCGCTCACTCCGATGAGCGGCCGGTGTCCATTCCGGCGCCGGTCCAGGACGAACATGCGAGCGGCGCCCATACGGAAACCGCCGTCGTTGCGGGGGGCTGTTTCTGGGGCGTCCAGGGCGTGTTCGAACACGTGCGCGGCGTCACGCAGGTCGCGTCCGGTTATACGGGGGGCGCGGCGGATACGGCCGAATACGAACGCGTGAGCGACGGCGATACCGGCCACGCGGAATCGGTGCGGATTACCTTCGACCCCGCCGTAATCAGCTACGGCAAGATCCTGCAGATTTTCTTCTCAGTCGCGCACAACCCGACGGAGCTGGACTATCAGGGCCCCGACCACGGCACGCAGTACCGTTCGGCGGTGGTCCCGATGAATCCGCAACAACGCAATGTGGCGCAGGCGTATATCGCGCAATTGCAGGGCGCGCATGTGTTTTCCGGTCCGATAGTTACGCGCGTCGAGTCTTTCAAGGGCTTCTATCCCGCGGAGAATTACCACCAGAACTTTCTCGCCCTTCACCCCGACTATCCGTATATCGCAATCAACGACATGCCGAAGGTCGAGGCATTGAAGACCTTGTTTCCTTCGATTTATCTGACCAGACCGGTATTGTTCCAGACCGCGGCCAATATGAAGCCGTAGTTCGGGATGGCGATACATCAAGGCGCGGCAGTCGAAATGCCACATGCGCGCGCAGTTCAGACGTGCGCCTGAGGCGCCGATCAATCGATCGAGATGCGTGAAGGTAATGCCGACGTCGCCCGCGATCGACAACACGATAACCGCATAAAACTGGCGGGCCAGCGAGAACGGGCGGCGCCAGTGCGTGACGAAGGCGGCAAAGCCATGTCCGCCTTCGGCGCACCGTAGCCAGTCGGAAGAGCTAGCGCACTCTGCGCGCTGCGCGTGATCTCACGGGGCGATCCAGCTTTGCGACCAGCGCTCCCCTTCGCGGCGATAAAGCGCGCGTTCGTGGTGATCGTTGTTCGAATGCTCCAGCCATTCGAGGCTTTCTATATGCACCTTCACGACGCAGAAATTGTCGAAGCCCTTTTGCTCGCCCGCTATGGCGGAGCCTGAGCCAAAAGCCTGGTCAGGAGAGTCGATCGGCGTACCCGGCGCGAGCGCGGTGCGATACACCGTCAGCGTGTGATCTGGACTCGACTTCCACGCCTCCAGACGCTCAGGGCCGCTGCGTATTATTTCGGCTTTTCCCTTCGCCCTGATCTGGAGATTGCGAACGGGATCCACGCCAACGAGCGCGATGCGCGGCTCCCGGCTCAACTCGGCGATCTTCGGCGAACGCAGATCCGTATGAAAAATGATCTCGCTCTGCGGCTCGCTGACCCGGCGCAGCACCACCGTGCGAACGTTCGGCGACCCATCGAGGCCGATCGTCGCCGCTTGCATCGTCTTGAAGGGCTGGTTTTTCCCGGCTGCCGCGCGGTCAAGACAATCCCATATCCGCGAATAAATCTCAGCAAGATCCATTGTTCTTCTCCTCAGTGCTTCGGGAAGCCGGCACGGGCGCGGGCTTTGTAAACGGATTTTACAAGCAGCCGGGTAAGCCGCGCGTCGCCTTCCGCCACGCCCTCGTGCCCGATCGGTATAGGCAGGCGGAACCGCCAGCGTAATGGCCGCGCTTCACGCCTGCCTGCGTCCCGCCTGCGCCCGGATCGCCGCGACAAAATCCTCATTACGCCACGCCTCGCGCAGCGCGCGGCTCATCAACGCCTGCTGGCTTTCAGGCGCGAGGCCCCCCGACGGCGGATCGCTGTCGAGATTCGTGGGAAACGGATAACCCTCGGCGCACGAAGCGATCACGGCGTCGATTTCCGCGAGCGTCAAATCGTCATGTGCCATGCGCTCCAGCAGCACGGGATAGAGCGCTTCGCACATCGCGACGCGATCGAGCGACTCCATCGCCCGCCCATACGCCGACGAAACCTGCAACAGATTCGCCATGCGCTGCACGTCGGCTGTGCGGTTTTCACCCGCCGCGTGAAAGAGCGCGGGATTGAAGAAAATCACGTCGCCTTTTTCCAGCGGCAATTGCCGCTGATGCGCTTCGAAGTAATCGCGGAAGTCCTGACGCCGCCACGCAAGATACCCCGGCGCGTAGCGCTGCGAAAACGGCAGCAGCTTCGTCGGCCCGCTTTCGACCGGCATATCGCCATGCGCCACCGCGCCTTGCAGCGTCAGGAACGGCGACATCGCATGCACCTGCGCGGGATAGCGCTGCGCCTGCTCGACCGTCTGGAACCCTAAGTGATAATCGCGATGCGCCTGTTGCGCCGCGCCGCCTGGCCGCACGACATTGACCTGCGCGGTCATCTGATAACACGGGCCAAGCCACGCCTCGGATGCAGCCACCAGAAACGGATTGGCGTAGTAGCGCGCGAACACCTCCGGCGCACGCAGACAGAGCTTTTGCTGCGCATTCCAGATGCGGTCGTTCGCCCCCGCCTTCGCGAAGTGATCGGCCGCCGCGCCGCCAGCCGCGCGCTCGTCGTGGATGATCGCTTCGAACACGGCGCTCGCCGCGTCGATCGTCGCGGTATCGGTATAAGCGCGCTTGAGCACGAAGACGCCCGCGCCCTGTTCGAGCACGTCGGCCCATTCTTCCTGCAAGGCCATGCGGCGCACGGCGTCGCCCAGTACGCGATCCAGGCTCGGGCAATCGTAAATCGGCACATGATGGCGGACGCTGTGAGCATACGCCGTGCGCACCGTATCGCGATCGCGCTCCAACACGGCGACGAAATCGTGCAGCGAGCAATCCTCTTCGCGATAGTGCCGATGCGGCTTCATGGCGTCTCCTGGTTTTGTTCTGGCTACGTTGTGGTGGCCAGAACGAAGATAGCGCCGTTCGAGCGCCTTGCGGGAAGCCGAACACATCAGGAATCCCTCAAATGCCGCCAACGCCGCAAATATCCGCGCTGCTGCGCTCGTTTTTGCATCAACTGCTGCCTGGAAGGCGTCTTGAGCCGCGCTACCATTGGCCTTCCCCGCAGTCACCCCGCCGTCACCATGTATCGCTACAACGAATTCGACAAGGCCTTCGTGGCGAGCCGCGCCGCGCAATTCCGCGACCAGATCGGGCGCTGGCAGCGCGGCACGCTCAGCGAGGACGCTTTCCGCCCCCTGCGCCTGCAAAACGGCTGGTACGTCCAGCGCCACGCTCCCATGCTGCGCGTCGCGGTCCCCTATGGCGAACTGTCGAGCGCGCAATTGCGCGTGCTCGCGCGCATCGCGCGCGAATACGACGCGCCACATGCCGAGGTCTACCGCAACGCGCTCGACGCGCAGCGCAAGCTGGGCACCACGCATCTGCCCACCCACCACGCGCACTTCACGACGCGCACCAACGTGCAGTTCAACTGGATTCCGCTCGAAAAGGCGGCCGACGTGATGGACCTGCTCGCCACCGTCGATATGCACGGCATCCAGACGAGCGGCAATTGCATCCGCAATATCTCCTGTGACGAGCGCGCGGGCGTCGCACCCGACGAGATCGCGGACCCGCGCCCGTTCGCGGAAATCATGCGCCAGTGGACCACACTGCATCCCGAGTTCGCGTATCTGCCGCGCAAGTTCAAGATCGCGATCAGCGGCGCCGCCGAGGACCGCGCGGCCACCGACTGGCACGACGTGGGCCTGCGCCTCGTGCGCGACGCGCAGGGCGAACTGGGCTTTCGCGTGGCGGTGGGCGGCGGCATGGGACGCACGCCGCTTATCGGCGTGGTGCTGCGCGACTTCCTGCCGTGGCGGCAGATCATGAATTACATCGAAGCCGTCGTGCGCGTCTACAACCAGTTCGGCCGTCGCGACAACAAGTACAAGGCGCGCATCAAGATCCTCGTGAAGACCGAGGGACAGCGCTTTATCGATGAAGTCGAGGAAGAATTCCGCCAGATCGTCGAGTGCGATGGCGGCCCGCACACCTTGCCCGACAGCGAGCTTGAACGCGTGAGCGCATATTTTCAGGTGCCCGCACAGGCTGGTTCGCGGCGTCCCGCCGATCCTCGCGCCGCAGCCGAAGCACAAGCGCTGGCCGCACGCACGCCGCAATTCGCGCGCTGGCTCGCGCGCAACGTCGCGGCGCATCGCGAGCCGTCGTTGCGCATCGTCACGCTGTCGTTCAAGCGCCTGTTGCAGGCGCCGGGCGATGCGTCCGCCGGGCAGCTCGAACGCGTCGCCGATCTCGCGGACCGGTTTTCAGCGGGCGAGGCGCGCGTCACGCACACGCAGAACATCGTGCTGCCGTGGGTCCATGCCGACGACCTGCCCGCGCTCTGGCAAGCGGCGGTCGCCGCACAACTCGCCAGCGCCAACGTGCATCTGCTCACCGACATGATCGCGTGCCCCGGCGGCGACTTCTGCGCGCTCGCCAACGCGCGTTCGCTGCCTATCGCGCAACGCATCATGGAGCGCTACCAGGATCTCGACGAACTCGACGATATCGGCGAAATCGACCTGCATATCAGCGGCTGCATCAACTCGTGCGGCCATCATCACAGCGGCCACATCGGCATTCTCGGCGTCGACAAGGATGGCGCGGAGTGGTATCAGATCACGCTGGGCGGCGCGGACGGCTCCACGCGCAGCGGCGACGCGCGGCCCGGCAAGGTGATCGGCCCGTCGTTCGCGGCGCATGAAGTGTGCGACGCCGTCGAAGCGCTGCTCACGCGCTATCTCGCGCTGCGCGAACCGTGTGGCGCGCGCAACGAAACCTTTATCGAAACGGTCCGGCGCGTCGGGCCGGAGCCATTCAAGGCGGCGGCGGACAGCGTGCGCGCAACGGCGGAGGAAGTCGCATGATGAAGCAACGCATCCGTCTTTTGAGCGCGCACGATCACACGCCCGATTCGCAGGACGCCGTTCTATCCCTGCCCAACGACGCCGATCCGCTTGCGCATGCACTGGAAATCGCGAGCGCGGCACGCGTGGAACTGCACTTCCCCACCTTCACCGACGGACGCGCGTTCAGCCAGGCCTGGCTCGTGCGGCGACGTCTGGGCTTCAGGGGCGATTTGCGCGCGACCGGCGATGTGCTCGCCGATCAACTGCTGCAAATGGAGCGCACCGGTTTCTCCAGCGCGGTGCTTCAGGAAGGCGTCGATCGCGACGAAGCCGAGCGCCAGCTCGAACGCTTCGCATCGTTCTATCAGGCCGATGTGCTGAGAGAGGCGCCCTGGCGCGGGACCATCAGCGCCGATACGAGCACACCACACCGCGAATAACGTCGATCCGCCCATTTCCCATGGCGTGTGAAGGTTGCTCGCGCATCATGCAGCCGCCGTGGCCCATTTCACAAACACCTTGCCGGCTTCGCGCAGCACCGCTTCGCGCTCGTCCATGCTCATGCCCGGCGCGTCGTAGTACGCCGCCACCAGCAGCGGCGCGCGGCCAGGCGGGCGCACCAGCGCGTAGTCGTTGGTCTGCTCTTCGACGCTCGTGCCGGGACGATCCGCCGCCAGCCAGCCCGCCGGCAACACCGCGCGCAGACGGTTGAGCCCCGGCTTGCAGTCGATCATCCAGCGCTCCAGTAGCTCGCGCGATGCCAGGCGCAGCACGTCGCCCAGCAATGTCGCGCGCGCGGCGGTGGCGATCGCGCGCGGCGTCGTGGTGTCGAGCACGCCGCTGTATCGGTTCGAATCCGGCTCGTAGCGGTCCGAGCGCGTCACGTCATCGCCGATCCCGCGCATGAATTGCGTGAGCGCGGCGGGACCGCCCGCGCCGCGCATCAAAAGAATCGCGGCGGTGTTGTCGCTTTGCTCGATGATCGCCTGGCAGAGCGTGTGGACCGGCAGCGCGCCGCGCGCCACGTTGGCCTTCGTGACGGGCGACGTGAAAATAAGATCCTGCGCCGTGTAATGCACGAGACGATCGAGCCGCTCCTTGCCCGCGTCGACGCGCGCGAGCACCTGCGCCGCGAGCATACCCTTGAACGTACTGCACATCAGGAAGCGCTCGTCGGCGCGATGTTCCAGCGTGTGGCCCGTGCCTGTGTCGATGGCGTAGACGCCCAGCCGTCCGCCATGACGTCGCTCGATATCGGTCAGTGGCGAGGTGTCCTGCGCGAAAACATCCGGCGCGATGAACGCGCCCGCCAGCATGGGTAGGCCGATCATCAGTTTGCGGCGGGTATGCGAATGGGTCACTGACTTTTCCTGATCAAGTGGGCAAGTTTGCAAGCTGAGCGCCGGATATGGTCACACGAAACCATCGCGCCAGGAAAGCCGCAGCTATTTTTGACGCGGCCACCGCCCGCATGTTTGCAGAACGGCTTCTGCACGCGCCAGTTCAGCAACGCGGCGACAAACGCTATGCTTGCGGCTCGCTTATGTCTTGATCGCGCAATCAGGGAGGTCGCATGGACAGCAGCATCGACAGCAAAGTGACAGTAGCCGGCGTGATCGGCACCGGGCTGATGGGCGTGGGGATCGCGACGCAATGCGCGCTGCACGGCCTGCGCACGATCGTCCATGACGTCGATGCCGCGCGCCTGGCCAGCGTGGCCGCAAAGGCGCGGGCCGTGCTCGACGAACTGATCGACGCCGGGCGCATCGACGCGGCCGCGCGCGAGGCCGCGCTCGCGCGCATCGAAACGAGCGCGCAACTCGACGTCATGGCCCAGGCGCAGTTCGTCTTCGAGGCCGTGCCCGAAGTGCTCGACCTCAAGCATCGGCTTTACGCGCAACTCGACGCCGTGCTCGCGCCGGATGCGATCCTCGCGAGCAACACGAGCGGTTTCGAGCCCGAGCGCCTCGCGCACGCATTGCGTGCGCCCGAACGCTTCGTGATCGCGCACTTCTGGAACCCGCCGCACATGATTCCGCTCGTCGAGGTGGTGCCGGGCAGCGCCACCGCGCCCGCGGTCACGGCGCGCACCGAAGCGCTGATGCGCGAAATCGGCATGGAACCGGTCGTGCTCGCGAAGGCGATTCCGGGGTTCGTGGGCAACCGTCTGCAATTCGCGGTGCTGCGCGAAGCGCTCAATATCGTGCGCTCGGGCGCCGCCAGTCCCGAGGTGGTCGATCGCGTGATGAAGGCGTCGCTGGGCCGCCGCTGGAGTATCGTCGGGCCGCTCGAAAGCGCCGATATGGGCGGACTGGACACCTTCGTCGATATCTCATCGCATCTGATGCCCGAGCTCGCGAAGGACGAAGACGTGATCGATCTGCTGCGCGAGCAGGTGAATGCCGGGCGCGTTGGCGTGCGCACCGGCGCGGGGTTCTACGAGTGGGACGAAGCGCATCTTGCGCAGGTAAAGGCGGCGCGGCGCAAGTTGATTGCGGGCGGTTGATAGTGCGCCTACGGCGCGTTGACGATGCCTGACACGCTCACGCGCGCAGGCGCAACTGGTTGTTGTAGGCGCTATCGAGCGCCAGCCGGACGCGAAACATGCCGTCGGTCATGCGCGTATGGCCCGGCCGCGCGGGCAACAGCGTGAGCAGCCCCTTGACGATATAAAGCAGGATCAGCGCGCCGAGCAGATCGCCGCCGAACATCATGCTGTAGCTCTGGAGCAGATTCGACGTCGAACCCGTCAGCGCGAACCAGATGTGATGCAAGGTGGCATTCGTGAAAGCGACGGCGAACGCCAGCACGAGCAGGCGCCGCGCCGTGAGATTCGCGAGCGACGCCTTGAGGCCATAACGCTCAAGCGCCAGGCGATAAACGCCATACGGCCCCACCGAACTGATGATCGCGCCCGCGATCGCGCGCACCGGATCGTGGGGAAAGTAATGGAAGAAGTCCACCAGCAGGGCCGCGACCAGCAGCCCGATCGCACCGTCCATGCCCAATAACAGCGTGCTCAGCAGGCGAATGCCGGTGGGAAGATAAATCCATTCGACGAAACGCGGAAAGCCGCTGTGAAGGAAAAGCCGTTCGTCGACCCAGAGCGTCAACAGGTAGATCGCGACCGTGCCCAGGATCGACCAGAGATGCAAACGTAAGCTGCCCATCGCCGTTTTCGCCGTGTGAGTGTCCAGTTCGGGTTGATATAGCGCGCGTCCAGAACGCTCCGACCCGCAGCGGGATCATAGCTTACGTGTGTAGCGACGGCCGGGAATGGGGGGCGCGGCTGCGCGCCCAGGGCATGAACAGGCCCGCCCAGACGCTCAAGGGTCATGGCGATTTCACGGCTGAGCCTGAATCTGGCGCGTCACTGGCATCGACATGACTCGCCGGTCATCTGGGCATTTCGCGGGGAACATTCATTGTCCGATTCGCTCCTAGCCGCATGAGCGGCGTGCCGAAGATTCGCGGTGAGGAGGATGTGCGAGCACACCTGTCACGGCGCCTTCGATACCTTTCATCGAACGATCGCGCGTGCTGCCGCGTGCGATCCGCACGCAAGCGAGGGACATATGCAAGCGGGTCAGGGGCGTTCCATCGAAGTCGATTTTTTCCGCGGGATCGTGCTGATCGTGATCGTGCTCGATCACATTCCGGGCAGCGCGCTCTCGCATGTGATGCTGCATGCGTATGCCTTGTGCGATTCCGCCGAGGTCTTCGTTTTTCTCGGCGGCTATGCGTCGGCGGCCGCGTATATGGCCGTACACGCGCATCGCGGCGTCAACGCCGCGAAGACGCGCTTTTTGCGGCGTAGCTGGGAAATCTATCGCGCGTATCTGCTGACCGCCGTGCTCACGCTGCTGTCGGGCGCGCTGCTTGCCGTGCTCCATCTGAATCCGCTCGCCGCCGATCTGAGCGGCTGGGCGCCGTTCGCCTCGCACCCGATGCGCGAAACCCTGCATATTCTCATGCTCGCGCGCCAGCCTTATCTGTCGAGCGTCTTGCCGATGTATGTCATATTTGCGTTATGCGTGCCCGCCGCCGTGCCGCTCGCGCGCCGTGCGCCGCTACCGACGCTGGCCGTCAGCCTGCTGATCTGGGTCGTCGCGCCCCAGCTCGCCGGGATCTTGAGCGCGGGGCATGTTGCCGACTGGTCGTTCAATCCGTTCGCATGGCAACTGATGTTCGTGTTCGGCATGCTGTGCAGGCTGCACCCGCTGCCCGCCGATTTCAAGGCATCGCAGGCCGCGAACTGGCTGGCTCGTTTCGCGTTCGCAGCCGCGGCGGCATTCGCAGCGGTAAAACTGCTGGTCCTGACTCAACCTTTGCCTGGAGCCATGAAACAGCATCTGGCGTTTGCCCGCGTCGTCAACTTCATCGCGATCGCGATGGTGGCCGCGTATTTCGTGCATCGCGGCACCGTCGCGCGCCTGGCCGCGCGTCTGCCCTCCGTGGTGACGGTGGGCCGCACGGGGCTGGTGTGCTTCGTCGGCGGCACGCTCATTTCGGTTGCCGTCGATACCGCGACGCCGCACGCGCTGCACGGCGCTGCGGCCTTCGCTGCCGCGCTGGCCGGCGACGCCGTGGCGATCGGCGCGACGCTCATGCTCGCGCGCGCCTGGCGCGGCGTGATGGATCGACAAAAAGCGCGACAAAAAGCGCGCGCCACCGTCAACGGCGCTGGGTGCGGATGAGCGTCGCGCGGCGCTACCTATGCTGGAGAGTGGCCCGCCGGGTGGCGTTCGCGCTCACGGTTCCGTTCGCGTTCCCTTATGCGTTCCCTTGCGCGTTCCTTTACGCGCTCGCCGCGAGCGCGCCGGCCCACGCGCAGCGCGCCCCCGCGCTGCCCCTGCATTGCGCCGATCTCGCGGGCTTGCTGCTGCCTGCAAGCGACATCGACGCCCCCACCGGCGGCGCGCTCGTGCAGAGCGCCGCGATGATCGCCGCAACGGCCACCGGCAACCTCGACGGCGACTTTTGCCGCCTCACCGGCGTGATTCGCCCGCAAACCGCCGGCACGCCGGACATCCATTTCGAGCTGAACCTGCCGGGGCGCTGGAATGGGCGCGCGGTGCAATTCGGCGGCGGCGGCTATAACGGCGTCGTCGTCACGGGCACCGGGCCGACGCCGTTCTCGCCCGACCGCGCCCCGCTCGCGCGCGGCTACGCCACCTTCGGCGACGACTCGGGGCACCACGGCGATTCCTCGCAGGCGAATTTCGGCCTGCTCGACGAGGCCGTGACCAACTTCGGCTATCTGCATCTGAAGAAAGTGCACGACGTCGCGCTCGCGCTGATCGAGCAAGGCTACGGCCGCGCGCCCGAGCACATGTATTTTGCGGGCGGCTCGACCGGCGGGCGCGAGGGCTACACGGTCATCCAGCGCTATCCCGACGATTACGACGGCGTGATCGCCAACGCGCCCGCGCTGAACTTCTCGGGCGTGCGGCTGCTGGGCGTGATGGTGGGCCAGAGCGAATACCGCGCGCCGGGCGGCTATCTGCCGCCGCAATTGCTGGAGCATGTGTACGAACGCACCATGCAGGTTTGCGACACGCTCGACGGCGCCGCCGACGGCATCATCAGCAACGTCGAAGGCTGCCGCACGAAAGAAGCCGATATCATCGAATCGCTGCGTTGCGCGGCGCAGGAAGCGGGCGCCGTCTCCGGCTCCGACGAATGCCTCACGCCCGCGCAACTCGCGACGCTCAAGCGCTTGCGCGATGGCCTGCGTCTGCCCTACGCGCTCGCCTGGAACGCGGATCGCTATCGCGGCTACAACGTCTTCCAGGGCGTGCGCTTCACCAGTATGCTAGGCCTCGCGCATTCACCGGAGCGCCTGCCGCAGCCCACTTTCGTCGCCAGTGGCTATCTGTTCGCGCAAGGCGACGCGTACATCAAATACTTCGTCACGCACGACCCGACGTTCGATGCGGGCAACTTCGACGTGATGCAGCCGGGCCGCTACCAGCAGCGCCTCTATACGCTGTCCGCGACGATCGGCGCGATGAATCCGGATATCTCGCGCTATCTCGCGCGCGGCGGCAAGCTCATCACGCTGCAAGGTCTCGCCGACGAAGTCATCAGCCCGAACCAGACCATCGCCTATTACAACGGCCTGATCGCGCGTTACGGCGAAGAGCGCGTGGCGGACTTCATGCGTCTTTACATGGTGCCGGGCTTCCAGCACGGCAACGGCGTGTTCATCCCTTCGGTGGACTTGCTGGGCGCGCTCGATGGCTGGGTCTCGCACGGTGTCGCGCCGCAAACCCTGCTCGCCACCGATATCGCGCAGCCAAGCAACGGCCGCACGCGCCCGCTGTGCCGCTATCCCGCGTTTGCGCGCTATGCGGGCCACGGCAATCTCAATCGCGCCAGCAGCTTTGAATGCGTGATGCCGTGAGCAACGGATCACGAACGGGCCAGGCACTGAGCGCCGCGCGCTACTCGCCGATCATCGCGGGAATGCGCGCTTTCAAGGCGTCGATCGCAACACGCGTCTTGGCGCGCAGATGACGTTCTTTCGGCCATACCGCGTAAATCTCCTGCGAACGCACGCGGTAGCTGTCGAGCACCGGCACCAGCGCCCCGCTCTGCGCGAAACGCGTGAGCAACCAGCACGGCAGCCACGCCAGGCCGTAGCCGTCGATCGCCGCCGCGGCAATCGCCTGAATATCGTCCATGCTGATCTGCGAACGGATCGGCACGGGTTTCACCGCGCCATCGCGTTCATCACCGCCTGCCGCGCCTAATGCGCCTAATGCGCCCCACCACGGCGCCACATTGCCGCCGCACGAATACGCGATGCCGACGTGATCCGCGAGATCGTCGAGACTCGCGGGCGTGCCGTGCCGCGCGAGATACGCGGGCGATGCGCCGATCACCACATGCTGCGTACCAAGGTGCCGCGCCGCCAGCGTCGTGCTGTCGCGCAACTCGCCGATACGCACGGCCAGATCGATGCCTTCTTCGAGGAGATCGGTCACGCGGTCGGTGAAGGACAGGTCGATCTGGAGTTGCGGATATTGCCGCGCGAGGTCGAGCAGCACCGGCGCGACGCACAGGTGCCCGAAGGCCTCCGGCACGCTCACGCGCAGGCGGCCGCTCGGCTCGATGCCGCTATGGTCGAGCGCGGCCTCTGCGTTATCGAGTTCGGCCAGCGCCCGTACGCAGCCCTCGTAGTACGACTGCCCTTCGGCCGTGAGCGACTGGCTGCGCGTGCTGCGGTGGAGCAGACGCGCGCCCAGGCGGGCTTCGAGCCGGCTGATGGCCTTGCCGACCGCCGAGCGGGTGAGGTTCATGCGCTCGGCCGCCAGCGCGAAGCTGCCCGCCTCCACCACCTGCACAAAAGTCGCTACACCGTCGAGGTTGTCCTTCATTGCCTGCTCCGGCTATTGGTTCTTCATGGGAACCTAATATGGGAATTTAACGCGTCAATAGGGGAATTATATTCCTCTAAACTGCTCAGGAATATCCGGTGATGCACGGCCTGCTTGCGCAGCGGCGTCACGCCCACTTTCTGGAGTCAGTCATGCAGGTCAGTGAAGCCGCCGTCTCTACATCGCCCATACCGTTGCGCACGCAACGGAACACCCTTGCGTTGATCGCCGTCTGTCTCGCGGCGATGATGTTCGCGCTGGAAATTTCCAGCGTGCCCGTGATTCTGCCCACACTCGAAGTCGTGCTGCACGGCGATTTCGGGCAGATCCAATGGATCATGAACGCCTACACCATCGCCTGCACGACGGTGCTCATGGCGACGGGCACGCTCGCGGACCGGTTCGGCCGCAAGCGGATCTTCATCGGCGCGATTGTGTTGTTCGGTATCGCATCGTTGTTGTGCGGTCTGGCGTGGAACTCAGCCGTGCTGATCGCGAGCCGCGTGTTGCAGGGCGCGAGCGGCGGCGCCATGCTCATCTGCCTGGTGGCCGTGCTCTCGCATCAGTTCCCGCAAGGCGCGCAACGGGCGCGGGCGTTCAGCGCATGGGGCATCGTGCTCGGCATTGGACTGGGTTTCGGGCCGATCGTGGGCGGTGCGATCGTCGCGCTCGCCAACTGGAAATGGGTGTTCTGGATTCACGTCGGCCTCGCCGTGGCGACGCTCGCGCTGGCAGTCGCCGGCGTGCAGGAATCGCGCGACCCGCAGGCGCGGCGCCTGGACGTGTGGGGCATGGCGACGTTGTCGGCGGCGATATTCGGCTTCGTCTGGTTCATCACGCAAGGCGCCGATGGCGGTTTTACGAGCGCATCGGGCCTGGCCATACTGGGCGCCAGTGCGGCGAGCCTCGCTGTTTTCTACGCCATGGAAACGCGCATCGCGCATCCGATGTTCGACTTCTCGGTGTTCCGGGTGCGCAACTTTTCGGGCGCTTTGCTGGGGTCGGTGGGGATGAACTTCAGCTTCTGGGCCTTCATCATCTATCTGCCGATTTATTTTCAGCGTGCGCTCGGCGAAGGGCCGGTGGCCGCGGGGCTTTCGTTGCTCGCCTATACGCTGCCTACGCTCGTCTTTCCGCCGATCGGCGAACGGCTCGCGCTGCGTTATCAGCCCGCTTTCGTTATTCCGGCCGGGCTGCTCACGATCGGGCTGGGCTTCTTTCTGATGTGGGCCGGCAGCCGCAGCGGCCATGCAGGCGCACTGCCCGTGCTGCCCGGATGCCTGCTCGCGGGCGCCGGTCTGGGTCTGACCAATACGCCGGTCACGAACACGACGACGGGATCGGTCTGCGCCGCGCGCGCCGGGATGGCCTCCGGAATCGACATGAGCGCACGCATGATCACGCTCGCCATCAACATCGCATTGATGGGCTTTTTGCTGGTTGAAGCCGTTTCGATGCGGCTGCAAGCGGCGCTGGGCGTACATTCCGCCGACGTATCGTGGAACGCGCTGGCGAGCCGTGTCGCCGCGGGGGATCTGGTGCCGCCCGTTGCGGCGCCATTCACGAGCGCAGCCACCATGGGCGCGGCGCATTTCGAAGCGATCAGCCGGGCTGCGCTCATTCACGGCTTTGGCGTGCTCATGCTCTATGGCGGGACAGCGGTGAGCGTGCTGGCGGTATTGAGTTTTTGCATTTTCCGCTCGAAGCAAGCGCAGGCTTGATCTATTTTGCGCCTGGATTCGTGCCGGGTTCGACGGCCGATTATTCCAGGTCGCGATGTTGCACATACGCGACTCACGGAAACACCAAACCACACGCTCGCGACGGCACACAACCTCACGAGCGTTATTACACCTGCCTTTGCGCAATTTATGTCATTTTTTTGAATTGATTCTTCCATATTCAGGAAGAGTCCGTGCGCGAGCCGCAGCGCATTTTCGTGAACGTCCTTTTCTATACTCGCCGTCGTCTCAACCCAGCGTACCTATAGAACTGGAGTCTCACAGTGAAAAAAATCTCGATCGCCGCGGCATGCCTGAGCCTGTTTGCCGCTGCATCCGCACACGCTCAAAGCTCGGTCACCTTGTACGGCCTCGTCGATGCCGGCATCGCCTATACGAACAACGTCGGCGGTAGCGGCCGCGTCGCACTCGCGAGCGGCAACATCAGCGGCAGCCGCTTCGGCCTCAAGGGCGCCGAAGACCTCGGCGGTGGCCTGAAAGCCGTCTTCGTGCTCGAAAACGGCTTTAGCGTCGCCAACGGTACGCTGGGCCAAAGCAGCCGCATGTTCGGCCGTCAAGCCTATGTGGGCCTGAGCAGCAACGCCTTGGGCACGCTGACGATGGGCCGCCAGTACGACGACGTGGTCGACTTCGTCGCGCCGCTGTCGGCCAC
This sequence comes from Paraburkholderia eburnea, assembly GCF_002917095.1. Classification (GTDB taxonomy): domain Bacteria; phylum Pseudomonadota; class Gammaproteobacteria; order Burkholderiales; family Burkholderiaceae; genus Paraburkholderia; species Paraburkholderia eburnea. The sequence continues at coordinate 31,570 of NZ_PQGA01000013.1, read as the reverse complement.
GGCGGGCACCTTCGGCGACTCGGGTTTCGCGCACCCGTACGACAATGACAACCTTCAGCATAGCGTGCGCTTCAACAACTCGGTCAAGTACACGAGCCTGAACTACGGCGGCTTCAAGTTCGGCGGCATGTACGCATTCAGCAACAGCACCGAATTCGCCGTAAGCCGCGCATACAGCGCGGCCGCGAGCTACACCTACGGTCCGTTGACGGCGGCTGCCGGCTATCTGCAGACCAACGGCTCGGGATCGAAGACGGGCACCGCGTTCACCAACACCACGGGTGCGGTCGACCAGACCGAAGTGAAGGGCAGCCTCACGTCCGACGTGCAGCGCACCGCCGCTGCCGGCCTGAACTACGCGTTCGGCCCGGCTGTCGTGGGCTTTGTCTATTCGCACAGCCAGTACCAGGGCACCAGCGCCTTCGGCCTGAGCAACGGCTCGGTGCGTTTCGACAACTATGAAGTCAACGGCATGTACAACTTCACGCCCGCCCTCAAGGCCGGCCTGTCGTACACGTACACCGACGCGCATCTGAACGGCGCGACCTCGTATGGCGCCGATCCGAAGTGGAGCCAGGTGAACGCCATCGCGCGCTACTCGCTGTCCAAGCGCACCGAAGTCTACGCAGAAGCGATGTACGAACACGCGACCGGCAACAAGAACGTCGCGAACATGTATAACTCGGGCGGCGCTTCTTCGACGGGCAATCAGGTCATGGGCGCCGTGGGCATGCTGACGCGCTTCTGATTCTGCAGTAACGCTGAAGTAAAGCGGCAAGAGGGAAGCGGCGCCGGTTTCCGCGCGAAGCCGCCGCCGTTTCCCTTGCGATGTGAGTCTTTCTTCTCCGGATGGAGTGCGGGATATAGTCAGGATCGCTATCGAATAGCGATACGAAAACATATCGCACACTACGTCCTTTGCGCCCGTCCTTTCAGGACGGGCTTTTTTCTTGCATCGCCTCGGGCCTTGACTGGCCTCGTCTTTCGAAGGCCGTAGGTCGCGGATTCGTACCGGCGATCGCCATCTGCACATATCGAGGGTAAACACCCACCGCAACACGATTAATTTCCCACCCGAACCTGCCGTTATACTTTCCATATACGGTGCGTAGTTTCGCATATGGAACAATAATGAAAAGTTTGACGATCAATCTGCGCCTCGCGCTGACGGTGGTGACGCTCGGGGCGTTGGTCATCGCAATGGGCGTCGTGAGCCTGTTCGGCATGGAGATGACCAATCGCGCGCAACACGACGCGTATGCGGTGCATTTCGCCTCGGCGGTGGCGCTCGGCAAATCGGGCACGGCGATGTCGCGCGCCCGCTTCGGTCTGGACTGGGCGATGGCCAACCCGCATTCGCCGCAACTCGGCCCGCAACTCGACCGCGCGCAAGCGCTGCTCGCGGATTCTGACCGCTGGTGGCAGCAGTTCCGCGCGCTGCCCAAGACGCCCGAACTGCAAACGCTCACCGACGACCTCGACGCCAAACGCACCGCCGTGCGCCGCGACGCAATCGATCGCCTGATCGCCGCGATCCGCGGCGGCGACACGGCCTGGATGGACGAGCGCCGCGCCGCCGAACTGATCGGCCTCTATACGGCGATGAACGCGAGCCAGGGCGCGCTTGAGCACTATCTCGACAATGCCGCGCACCAGGCCGATGCCGATTCGGACGCGCGCTTTCACACGCTCGGCGTGATCTGCGGCGCGAGCATCGTGCTGGCGTTGCTGATCGCGTTCCTGAGCTGGCGTGACTTGCGTCGCGCCGTCATGGTTCCGCTGCGCGCGGCGATGGCGCATTTCGAGGCCATCGCCGCCGGCGACCTGACGAGGCGCGTGACGGCGCATCGCAACGACGAAATGGGCGCGCTGCTGGTTGGCCTCGCGGCGATGCAGACGCGCCTGCGCGAAACGATGGAGCAGGTGCGCGCAGGCGCGAATGCCATGGCGACGGCTACGCAGCAGATCGCAAGCGGCAATCTCGATCTGTCACAGCGCACCGAGGAACAGGCGTCGTCGCTCGCGCAGACGGCTTCGGCGATGCAGGAACTGATCGGCACGGTGCAGGCCAACGCGCTCAATGCGCAGCAGGCGCGCGACCTCGCGCTGGGCGCCGCCGACGTGGCCGGGCGCGGCCGCGACGCCGTTACGCGCATGGAGCAAACCATGCATGAAATTCATGCCAGTTCGTCGAAGATGACCGACATCATCGGCACGATCGAAAGCATCGCATTCCAGACTAATATTCTCGCGCTCAATGCGGCGGTCGAAGCCGCGCGCGCCGGTGAGGAAGGACGCGGATTCGCGGTGGTCGCGGGGGAAGTGCGCGGCCTCGCGCAGCGCGCCTCGGCCGCCGCCAGGGAGATTGGCACGCTGATCGCGGGTTCGACGGGACGCGTCGCCAATGCCGCGACGCTCGTTACCGAGGCAAGCGGCGCGATGGAAGCGATCCAGACTTCGACGACACGCGTGGCCACGCTGATTCATGAAATCGCGTCGGCCTCGCGCGAGCAAAGCGACGGCATCGAACAGGTCGGTCTCGCGGTCACGCAGATGGATGAGGTGACGCAGCAGAACGCCGCGCTCGTCGAGCAAAGCGCGGCGGCCGCCTCTTCGCTCGCCGATCATGCGCATTCACTGAATACGCTGGTGGTGGCGTTCAAGGTTGACGGGGCGATGGTGTGAGACAGGGCTGCGTCTAGAACCACCTTGTTCGAAGAAACAGTGCTACACGATCGGGTCGCGCGCGGGGCTGTGCCGGCCACGGCGCGCTTACGCTTCCGGACTCGCGATATCAAGCCGCACCAGTTCCTCGGCCATCTCGCAGGCCGCGCGGCGCGCTTCCTCGCCGGTCGCAAACGGCCCCGGCACCTGGCACCCGTCGAACGGATAGATGAGCTTGCCGTCGGGCTTCCTGCGAATACGTAGATAGCCGATATATCGGCCGAGCGCGTTGACCTTCTGCCCGCACACCACGTCGTAATCCTCGGGCCGGAAGCGGCCGGCTGACATCGCAGTTGATTTTTCCATGTCCCGTCGACCAGGAGTGTGAAGCGCAAGCGCTAAAGGGAATGCCTGCCAACATAAAGAGCAATCGTCATGCCGATACGCGTTTCGCCACGCGGTCAGACGAATCGGCACTTTCGCCGAGAAGGTACGCGCGTTGCGCTATCGGGCTGTCAACTTCAACAGGAGAGCGATCATGCCCGAAAAAAAGACCCTCGCACGCGCACGCGCCGACAAGCACGCGGGAAAATCGGCGAGCACCCAGGCCGGCGAATTCGTTAAGGAAGAAATCGAGCGCGTACGCGCGGGCAAGCACGGCGTGCGCTCGACGAAACAGGCGATTGCAATCGGACTATCCGAAGCGCGCCGCGCCGGCGTCGCGGTGAAAGCGCCCGCGAAGGGCAAGACCAGCGAGGCGACCCGCAAGAAGGCCGCGCGAGACAGCGCCGCCGGCCAAGGCAAAAAGCGCGCGACCAGTTCTGAATCGCAAGCAAAGCGCTCGCGTGCAACGACGGCGGCACTCAAGCGCGAAAGCTCGGCTGGCGTTTCGCCGGAGGCCTTGGCGAAGCAGGCAAAGAGTGCCGCTGCGCGGCGCCCGGCCGCGAGTCGCTCGGCTGCGGCAAAGAAGGCCGCACAGACCAAGGGTGCTGCCGGACGATCCGCCGCGGCAAAGAAGGCCGCGAAGACGCGCGCCGCACGCGCGGCCCAGGGTCATCGCCAGGCGCGTTGACCGGCGATGCGGCGTTCGCGAGCGCCGCGTCGCCTGGAAATTTCCGCGTTGACGGTGCATCGCCGCGATGGAAGCGCAATGTACCGTAAGTAGGCCCTGCTATCACGGTAGAGAAACGATTCTCCTTATACTGGCGCGGTCCCTTCACGAATACGAACGCGCGAGATCCAGCATGCGGCTGCTTTCCTATGGCTTACGCTTTGCAGTCGCCGCCTGGTTGATTGCGGCGCTGGTGCTGTTTCTGATGCAGGACCGCCTGCTGCTGCCGTCCACGCCCGATGCCCCCGATCTGCGCTCGCTCACGCATATGGGCGACACCGTCGACGCATGGCATGTACACGATCAATACGCGGGCTATGTCGTGACGCCTGCGGGCCACGCGCCGCGCGGCACCTTCATCGTCTATCACGGCAACGAGGAATCCGCCGAAACCAAGCTGCCGCTTGCCGATCTCTTCGTGCGCGCGGGCTATCGCGCCGTCATCGTCGAATATCCGGGGCATGGCAACCGTCCGGGCGCGCGCACGATGAAGGCCGCGCTCGCCGCGTCGCGCGAGGCGTTCGAAGCGACGCTCGCGCAATGGGGCGGCCCGGTTTATCTGGTCGGCGAATCGCTGGGCGCGGGCATGGCTTCGCAGGTCGTGAAGGGCAACGAGGCTTCGATTGCCGGGGTCGCGCTGATTACGCCGTGGGATTCGCTCGCGGAGGTCGCCGCGGAAAAGTATCCGATCTTTCCGGTACGCTGGCTGCTGCACGACGGCTTCGATTCGGTCGCCGCCGTCGCCCGTTACACGGGGCCGCTCGTGATCGTAGGCGCCCAACGGGACACGCTGATTCCCGTGGTGCATGCGCAGCACTTTGCCAACGCGCATGACAATGCGCATTTGATGATGCTGGGCAACGCCGATCACGACGACTGGTTTGGGGCGATGACGTCGGCGGACTGGCAACAGGTGATGCATTGGCTGAAAGCCGATTAGCGCGCGAATAGGGCCGCGGAGCGCCGCACGTCACGCGAAGCTCTCGTCCAAGATTCGAGTCACGCCAGGCGACTTGCCTTAACCCAGCACCGGACCACTTTTCATGGACGCCACGTCCCCACTCGCCGCCCGCAGGCGCCTCGCGATCGCGTTGCTCGTCGCGGGCGTGTTCTTCATGGAGAACCTCGACGCCACTGTGATCGGGACTTCGCTGCCCGCCATGGCGCGCGATTTCGGCACCGCGCCCGCGTATCTTTCGGTGGGCGTGTCCGCCTATCTGGTGGCGCTCACGGTTTTCATTCCCGTGAGCGGCTGGGCCGCCGACCGCTTCGGCGCGCGTCGCGTGTTCAGCCTCGCCATCGCCGTGTTCACCTTTGCGTCGCTGCTCTGCGCGCTGAGCCAGGGGCTTTTGAGCTTCACCGCCGCGCGTATCGTGCAAGGCATCGGCGGGGCCATGATGGTGCCGGTCGGCCGCCTCGTCGTGATGCGCGAGACGCCCAAGGAAGGCATTGTGCGCGCCATCGCCCTGCTCACCTGGCCCGCGCTGGTCGCGCCGATTCTCGGGCCGCCCGTGGGCGGCTGGATCAGCACGCACTGGAGCTGGCACTGGATCTTCCTGCTCAATCTACCGCTGGGCGTCGTCGCGTTCGTGGCCGCGCGCCTGCTCGTGCGCAACGGCACGTTGCTGACTCAACGTTTCGACACGCCCGGCTTCGTGCTGAGCGGTCTGGGCTTCGGCCTCTTCATGGCGGGCATCGAGGCGATCAGTCGCGCCGATGTGCCCCGCGCCGCTTCGTTCGGCATCCTGATCAGTGGCGTCGTGCTGCTCGCGCTGAGCGTGTGGCATCTGCGGCGCGCGTCGCAGCCGCTCTTCGGCCTCGCGCCCTTCGCGATCCGCACGTTTCGCGTGACGGCGCTGGGCGGCTCGCTCTTTCGTACCGCCATCGGCACCGCGCCGTTCCTGCTGCCGCTGATGTTCCAGATCGGCTTCGGCTATGGCGCGGTGCAGGCGGGCTCGCTACTGCTCTGGCTGTTCGCGGGCAATCTGGCGATGAAGCCCGGCACGACGCGCATCATGCATCGCTTCGGCTTTCGCACGGTGCTGCTGGTCAACGGTCTGCTCGTCGCGGCCGGATTCGCGGCCTGCGCGCAATTGAGCGCGGCCACGCCGTATTGGCTCGTGTGCGCGCTGCTGTTCTTCACGGGCATGACGCGTTCGATGCAATTCACCGCGCTCAACACGATCGGTTTCGCCGATGTGCCGCAGCCGCAGATGCGCGACGCCACGACGCTCTTTTCGGTATTGCAGCAGATGAATGCGGGGATGGGGATTGCCGTCGGCGCGCTGCTGCTGTCGCTGGCCGAACAATGGCATGGCACCCCGGCGGGGCAAGCCACGCCGGGCGATTTTCAACTGGCGTTCTGGATGATCGCGTGCGTGGCGCTGCTGGCCACGATCGATAGCATGATGCTGCCCGCGAATGCGGGCAGCCGGGTGCTGGTGACGCAAAAGCAGAAGTCGGAACAGGCGTCCTGAGCCGCCCACGCTCAAAAAAGCGCTTACGCCTTCGCCAGTTCCGCGTCGATGGCGGCGACGAGCTTCGGATCGTCAGCGGCCGTATCGGGCGCGAAGCGCGCGACCACGTCGCCCGTGCGGCTCACGAGGAATTTTTCGAAATTCCACAGCACGTCCGGCGCGGCGTTCGGCTGGATGCCATAACCTTCGAGACGCGCGCGGAACGGGCCGTCGCCGGCCGCTTGCGGCTGCGCCTGGGTGAGCGAGCGATAGAGCGGATGCTGATCGTCGCCGACCACGGAAATCTTCGAGAACAGCGGAAACTTCACGCCGAAAGTGCCGGTGCAGAAGGCCTGGATTTCAGCATCGCTGCCCGGCTCCTGGCCCTTGAAGTTGTTGGCGGGAAACGCCAGCACTTCCAGACCTTCGGCGCGCTTGCCTTCATAGAGCGCTTCGAGGCCTTCGTATTGCGGCGTCAGCCCGCATTTGGACGCCACGTTCACCACCAGCAGCACTTTGCCCGCGTAGGGACGCAGCGTGGTTGGCGCGCCGTCGATGGCGTTCACGGGAATGTCGTAAATCGTGCTCATGTCTGCATCCTCTGTCTGATCGAATGGGTTATCGGGTCCGGGCGTTCGCGTCGCTTACTCGCAAGCCTCGCGCACCATCAGCAAGGCCGCGCTGTCGACGATCGTGATCTGCCCGTAGCGGATCTCGATCCAGCCTCGATCGGCGAACGCCCGCAATTCCTTGTTGATGCTCTGCCGCGACACGCCGAGCAGCGCCGCAAGATCGTCCTGCGAAAGCTTCAGGCCGATCTCCACGCCCGCATCGACGGGATTGCCGTAACGCTCGGCGAGATTGAGCAGCCGTTCCGCCACGCGCGCGCTGAAGTCCGCGAGCCGCGAGAAGCGGAAGCGGTTGTTCAGTTCGCGGTTGCGTGAGCAGATCAATTCGAAAAAACCGCGCATCAACGCAGGCTGCTGCTCGAACAGGTCGAGCATGACCTCGCGCGGGATATGGTACAGCCGCACCGTGCCGCGCGCATACATGTCACACAGCGAGCCTTTCCGGTCGAGCGCCGGAATGATGTTGATGACCGAATCGGGCTGGATGTACTCGCCGATCACGCGCGCGCCCGACGCGCTCACCCAGCTCGCTTCCAGCGCGCCCGCCAGCACGATCAGGATCTCCTTGCAGTCGGCCTGATACGGCACCACGAGTTCGCCATGCAGCCAGGTCTTCTCGTAGCCCGCATCGACGAGGGTGGCCGCCGCGCCCGCCGACCAGTGCTGCAGGCTCGGATTCGTGAGGAAGGCGCTGATGACGCGCTGGCGCGTGAGCGGGTCGAGCGTGCGCCGGAACAGCGCGTCGTGCGCGGAACAGGCTGGCGGCGCTTGCGCTGCGCGCCGCTCGGGCGTGGCAAACCGCTGCGCTAGCGTGGCTATGGCGGCCATGATTCGTTCTCCGGGGATGATGTGTTCGATCCATTTGAGCATCCGATCCCCGCTCGCCCAAACCATGATTTGCTGCTATCCATATCTGCGCCGCCGTACTAATGCAGCGCGGATTGCAGCGATGCGCGTCAGCCCATCAGCCCGCTCACGCCATCGGCGCTTCAGGCGGGCGCAAACTCGAACGCCTGCACGCCGTTTTCCTCGACATAGGTTTCCCAGTGCGCGAGCAGCGTTTGCAGCCGCGCCGGTTCGGCCTCGGCCAGATCCTGGGTTTCGCCGGGGTCGCGCGCGAGATCGTAGAGCTGCCACACGCCCGGCCCCACTGGCGCGGGAATGAAGACGGCCTTCCAGTCGCCCTGGCGCACCGCGCGCCGCCCGAACAGTTCCCAGCCGGTGACGTGGGTGGCGTCGTGCACGGCGTCGGCTTCGTTGCGCAGATACGGCAGCAGCGAGCGGCCCTTCACGGCGGCGATCTCGCGCCCGCGCCAGTGCGTGCCGGGATGCTCGACGCCCGCGAGTTCGAGCACCGTCGGCACCACGTCCATGACCGTCGCGAACGCATCGCCGACGCCGCGTCTGTCCAGCGCCGCGTGATGCGCGAACGCCACCACGCGAATCCCGCCTTCGGTCGTGAACGCCTTGTAGAGCCGCGAGGGCGCAGTGCCCGCCTGGGCCCAGCGCGGGCCGTACCAGACATAGGAATTGCCGCGCCCCACGTTTTCCAGGCTGTTGTCGTAATAGTCGCGGATAAAGCGCTGCAGATCCGGCCCGAAGATCGGCAGCGCTTCGAGCAGCGCGCCTTCCGCGCCGTTGTCGGAGAGAAACAGCACGAAGGTGTTGTCGAATTCGCCCGTTTCCTTGAGGTGCTCGATCACGCGGCCCACGTTCCAGTCGAGCCGCTCGACCATCGCGGCATAGACCTCCATCGTGCGCGCCGAGAAAGCACGCTCCTGCGGCGACAGCGCGTCCCATTCGGGGGTGGGCGCGACGACGGGGTGAGCACTCACTTCGGCGTCGAGCAGGCCCAGCGCCTTCTGCTTCGCCAGGCGCTCGGCGCGCAGCGCATCGGGGCCCGCGTCGTAGCGGCCGCGATAGTGCTCGACGATTTCGGCGGGCGCCTGCAGCGGCCAATGCGGCGCGGAAAACGGCAGGTACGCGAAGAAGGGGCGATCGTCATCCTTGCGCTCGCCCAGGTACTGGATCAGCTTGTCCGCGAAGGTGTCGGAAGAATAGAAGTCGTCGGGCAGGTTCTCGGCGTACAGGCCGTCTTCCACATACAGCCCGCGCGTCGAGCGCATCAGGCGCGGCTGTTCGTCGTCCTCTCCGACCGGCTCGAAGCCGTAGTGATTGGCCGCGCCCGGCAGCAGCGCGAACGAGCGCTCGAAGCCACGCGCCGACGGCGAGCGCTCCAGCGTCAGCCCCAGATGCCACTTGCCCGCCATCGCCGTGAAATAGCCGGCTTCGTGCAGCAGTTCGGGCAGCGCCGCCACGCGCTCGTTCAGATAGCCCTCGTAGCCGGGCTTGTCCGCGAGATGCGGCGGCAGCGCCTCGGCCATCGTGCCGATGCCGGCCACGTGATGATCGGTGCCGCTCAGCAGCATCGCGCGCGTCGGCGAGCAGGCGGAGGCCGTATGGAAGTCGGTGAAGCGCACGCCCGCGTGAGCGAGGGCGTCGAGGTTCGGCGTGGCGATCTCGCCGCCGAACGCGCCGAGGTCGGAGAAGCCCAGATCGTCGGCGACGATCACGAGGAAATTGGGGCGTTTGCCGGACTGCTTTGTCATGTCGAGGTTTCCTGTGAAATTCAAATCGGACATTCAATGCCGCGTGCGCCAGCGCGTCGCCGAGGCTTCGAGGCGGCTGCCAAGCCAGCCGAACAACGCCCCCAGCGCGCCGATCGTCACGGCCGCGGACAGCAGACGGTCGGTGCGAAAGAGCTGCTGCGCGTCGATCATGAAGGTGCCAAGGCCCACGCCCGAAGGCATCAGATACTCCGCGCCGATCGCGCCAAGCCATGCATAGACGAGCGCGAGCCGCAGCCCCGCGAACACGCCAGGCAGGATCGCGGGGACGATCAGCCAGCGCAACCGCTGCCAGGCGTTCAGACGCAGCGTGAGCGCGACTTCGACCAGCGCGGGCGGCAGCGCTTCGACGGCGCGGCTCGTCGCCAGCACGACGGGAAAGAACGCCGCGAGCGCGACGAAGATCACCTTCGATAGATCGCCGAGACCCGCCCACGCGGTCAAAAGCGGAATCCACGCGAAGATCGCGACCTGGCGCAAGGCAGTGAGCGTCGGGCCGAACGCGCGCCGCACCCACGTCACCGCGCCCAAAGCGATGCCGAGCGCGAGGCCCGCGCACGCGCCCACGGCCAGCCCCTCGCCCGCGCGGGCAAGCGTATGCGCGAGCGGCACCGGCAGCGCGCCGCTGCGCAGATCGTCCAGCGCGCTGCGCAGCACGACACCCGGCGCGGGCAGCAGGTTCGCATCGACGAGATGCAGATACGCCACGAGCGCCCAGAGCGCGAGAATCAGCGCGGGCAATACGGCGCCGCGCGCGTAGCGTTGCAAGCCGTGCCGCGCCGAAGCGACTCGCGCGCCCGGAGCCTCATGCGGCCAGCGCACGAGCCGGCGGTCCAGCCGCTGCACGCCCTGATCGATGGCGAATCCCGTCAGCCCGATCGTGACGATGCAGACGAACACCACGTCGAGCTGGAACATCTGCCGCCCATACACCATCAGGTAACCAATGCCCTCCGACGACGCCAGCAGTTCCACGGCGATCAGCGTGAGCCAACCCTGCGCAAGCGCCTGGCGCACGCCGGTCAGGAACGCGGGCAGCGCGGCGGGCAGCACCAGCAGACGCACGCGCTGCCATGCGGACAGACGCAGCACGCCCGCCACCTCGCGCAGCCGCCATGGCATGGCGCGCACGCCCGCCTGGGTGTGGATCGCCACGGGAATCGCCACGGCCTTGAAGATCAGCACGATTTTGAGCGCCTCGCCGATGCCGAGCACCACCATCAAGAGCGGCAGCAGCGCGAGCGGCGGCACTTGCGCGATGGCGTAGAACAGCGGCGCGACGACCTCTTCGGCAACCACGCTCGCGCCCATCAGCGCGCCGAGCAACGCGCCGCCGAGCGTGCCCAGCACGAAGCCGATCGCGAGGCGCTCCAGGCTGATGAGCAGATTCGACACGAGGCCGTCGCGCAGCAGATCGCGCGCGGTTTCCCACACGAGTTCGGGTGCGGGCAGAATCTGCGCCGACATCCAGCCCGCGTGCGCCGCCTTCCACCAGAGCAGATAAACGAACACGGGCAGCGCCCACGGCAGCAGCGCGGACCAGGTGACGGCCTGACCGCCCGCGCGCTTCACGCGTATCGCGCGCGGCGCGCGGGCTGCATCGGCATCGTTGCCGTCGAGAATCGTCGAATTCGCCGTATTGAGCATGTCGGCCTCGCGGCCCGTTGGAGCCTGTGGGTGCCTGTTAAAAGCGGTTGAAATCAATAAGTAAAACGAAGCGTTGCGCCGACCATGCGCGGGTCGCCCGCCATCGCCGTATAGGTGTTCTGCACGCTCGCAAACGACGCCAGGTAGTAGTGGCGGTTGAACAGGTTGTGCGCCCAGATGGACAGATCCCACTTGTGCTCGCCGCTGTTCAGACGCCAGCCCGTCGCGAGGTTGAAGATCCCGTAGCCCGGCAGGCGGCCATAGCGCGAATCGTCGAGCGTGCCGTACTGGTTCGAACGCAGCGACCATACGCCGGTGACGTACTGGTCGATGTCGTGGCCAAGCGAGAACTCGTATTGCGCGCTCAGGTTGGCGATCCAGCGCGGCGCGCCCGAAACCGCCTTGCCCGTGAGGTTGCAGGTGGTCGCGCCGGTGGCGAGCGTGACTTCGGCGGCGCACGGTCCGTTCGTGTACGAGCTATAGGTCGCGTTCACATAGGACGCGTTCAGGCCGAGCGTCAGGCCGCGCAGGGGACGCGCGCGCAGATCGAGTTCCGCGCCGCGCGAGCGCACGTTGGCGCCGTTGGCGAGCACCTGGCTCACGAGACCGCTGGACGGCACCGTCACGTATGTCGTGGCCTGATAGCCGTTGATCTGCGTCCAGAACAGATTGGCGTTGACCACCAGCCGATGGTCGAGCCATTCGCTCTTGATGCCGAGTTCGGCGTCATTGGCGCGCTCGGGGCCAAATAGCAGCGAGTTCGCACCGAGCGTGGGCGCGGAGCCCACCGCCATGTTGATGCCGCCCGACTTCTCTCCGTGCGAGAGCGTGGCGTAGGCGAGCACGTCGGACGTGAGCTTGTAGCTGAAATTGAGCATCATCGACGGACTGATACTGCGCTCGCCGAGTTGTCCCGACTGGTACGCGCCCACCGCCGCATTGCGCAACGCGAGCAGCGAACCCGGCAGAGCCGCGCCGCCCGTGGGCGCAAGACGGTTCACGTAGCCGCTCTTGTCTTCGTAGGTGCCGCGCACGCCCGCCGTGAGGTCCGCGCGCGTGTTGATATGCCACGTCGCCTGACCGAACAGCGCGGCGCTATTGGTTTCCACCGAGGCGGGCGACACCGCCGTGACGCCGTTCAGGATGCCGCGATTCACGCCGTACTGGAACAGGTCCGCATCCGGGCCGAACGCGCTGAAGGTGTTCGTGTTGGTCTGCTCGTAGAAGTAGTACGCGCCCACCACCCAGTCGATCGGGCCGCCCGTCGGCGACGCGAGGCGCACTTCCTGCGAGATCTGGTGATCGTCCACGCGCACGCCGGTATTGGTGATCGCGGGCACGGGCAAGCCGTCGCCGTCGTTGCTCGGCGAGAAGTCCCAGAAGCGCGCCGCCGTGATCGACGTGAGCGCATAACCGGACGGCAGCTTGTAGTTCACCTCGGTCGATACGCCGCCCTGATGGACGTTCATGTGCGGCGTGGTGTCGGTATTGACCTGAAACTGCGAGGGATTCACCACCGGCGTCACGCCCAGCAACGCCGCGCGCGACAGATAGGTGCTGCTTGCCGGCACGCCGTAAAGCAGCATCGCGCCGGTGTTCGAATTCTGCGTGTTGTAATCGGCGATGAAGCGCACGCTCAGATCATTGTTCGGCTTCCATAGCAACTGGCCGCGCACACCATAATTCGATACGCCGTTCAACTGACTGCCGTTGTACAGATTCGTCTCGCTGCCGTCGCTATGCGTGTGCTCCAGATCGAGCGTGCCCGCGAGCGTTTCGGATAGCGGCCCGCTCATATGTGCCTTGGTCTGCGCATAGCCGTCATTGCCGACCGACTGCTCCAGATAGCCTTCGGTATGAAACTGCGGCGGGCGCGTCGAGATATTGAGCACGCCCGCCGTGCTGTTCTTGCCGAACAGCGTGCCTTGCGGGCCGCGCAACAGATCCACCTGCTGGATATCGAGCAGGTCGAACACCGCCATACCGGGACGCCCGAGATAAACGTTGTCCTGATAGACGCCGACGCTCGGCTCCAGATTGTCGCTGGCCGGGTTGTTGCCGATGCCGCGAATCGAAATGCTCGACTGGCGAGGATTGATGAACGCGACGTTCAGGCTCGGCAAGCTCTGCTGCAAGTCCTGGATGCGATAGAGGCGCTGGCGCTCCAGATCCTGTCCGCTGACCGTGGAAATCGGCGCGGGCACTTTTTGCGCGCTTTCCGAACGGCGGCGCGCCGTGACCGTGAATTCCTTCAGTTGCACCGGGTTTTCGGTTTTTGCCTGGGTGGTCCCGGTCGTGGTTTCTGCTTTGCTGTCGTCCTGCGCCCATGCGGAAGTCGTGGCCAGAACCGCTGCGGCAATCGCCGTCAAGCGATAAAAGGTGTGGTGGTCCTTCATGTTGTTATAGATGCCTTTTAATTCGTCTTTGCCGTCTTTTCGACTTCGGTGAATGTGCGCGAGGGTTGCCAGCGGCCGGCGAGCTTCGTCTGTGCAAGCGCCTGATTCAGGTACGTCGCGTCGACCCAGCGATCGACATCGAAACTCTGGCGGATCATGCCGAGCTGCTTTGCCGTATCCACGTCGCGCTTGAATGCGTTGACGTAGTACGGATCGAGCAACGGCGAAAAGAACGTGGCCGGATCGCTATCGCCGATTTCATTGCGCCATACCGACGTGGGCGTGCCCGCGCGGGTCTGTTCGAGCTGCAGGTAAGCGTCCAGATTCTTGCGATCCGAGACCCAGTCCGACGCTTCCAGCACGCTCGCCACGATGCGCTGCGCCCATTCGGGATGGGCGCGCAGGAAGTCGCCCGACGCCACCAGTCCCGCCTTGAACGTGCCGATGCCGTCACGGCCACGCGTGCTCACGGGGATATCGACCAGCCCCTTGTCCTTGAGAATGAAGAGCGAGGACGTGCCCCATACGGCATCGATGCGATGCGCGGCAATGGCGGCGGCGGCGCTGTTGAGGTCGAGATTGACCACGCGGAAATCACGCTCGGTCAAACCCTCGCTGCGCAGGACGCTATCGAACGACAATTGCAGCGCCGTGCCACGAAAAAGCGCGATCTGTTTGCCCTTGAGGTCTTTCAGATCCTTGATGCCCTGCCCCGGCTGCACCGCGAGATAGCCGTTGACATCGCGCGCCAGCGCGGCGATCAGGCGCGTGTCGAGTCCATTCGCGCGGCCGATGATGCCCGCAAGATCGCCGAGAAAAGCCAGATCGACCTGATGGTTCGCGAAGGCCTCGTTGACCGCCGGCCCCGCGCCCTTGAAGAAGGTCCACTGGATCTTCACGCCGTCTTTCTGAAAGGCCTTTTCCAGCGTCTGGTTCGCGTTGAGCACGTCGACCACGCCGCCGCCCGCGGGCTTCGATGCCGCGCCGATATCGGGCACCGCGATGCGGATCACGTTCTGTGCGCGCGCATGCGGCGAAACCAGGGCCAGCAGCGCGAACGCGACGAGGCAAGCAGCGTAAAAGTGTGCGAAAAATCGACGTCCCACGAGAACCCCCACAAATAAAGCACTTTCAATGCGTGCGATGTGCTGCCACGCGAAACGCGCGGCAGCGCAGCGCACGCCTTTTCCTTAAGCCGCGGCAGCAAGCTTCGGATTCTTTTCCACGCTGCGCGTGACGCTCTTGCGGCCGTCCACGCTCACCGGCACGTCGCCCGCCAGCGTCACGCGGCGCACGACACGGCGCGCATCGCCGTAATCGTTTACGGCGTAGTGCTGGGTCGCGCGGTTGTCCCAGATCGCCACGTCGCCGCTCTGCCAGCGCCAGCGCACGATGTTTTCAAGGCGCGTGATATAGCCCTGGAAGACCTCGAACAAATGGTTCGACGCGGAACCCGGCAGATCCACGAAGCGCTTGAAGAAGTGGCCCAGCACGAGGGTTTTCTCGCCGCTTTCCGGATGCACGCGCACGAGCGGATGCTCGGTTTCATAACGCGTGGAAACGAACACCTCGCGATAGCGCTCGTAGGCGGCCTTTGCCTGATCGGTGAGCGTATTGCGCGCGTAGCTCGCGGCGGCTGCGTAGTCGTAATCGTTGCTGTGCACCGCCCAGAGCTGTTCCGCCAGGGTCTTGAGCGTGTCCGGCAGATCGTCATAAGCCGTCGCCGTGTTGGCCCAGACCGTGTCGCCGCCCACTTCGGGATTCGTCACGCCGCGCAGGATCGACGCCTTGGGATAGGCATCCACAAAAGTCACGTCCGTGTGCCACGAGTTGGCGCGGCCGCCATGCAGCGAATCGAGTTCAAGCAGATATTCGGTGCCTTCGCGCACCGGCACGGTCGGGTGCGCAACCGGATCGCCGAGCCGCTTTGCGAACGACTCTTGCTCCTGATCCGTCAAATGCGTCTGGTCGCGAAAGAAAATGACCTTGTGGCGCAACAGCGCCGCATTGATCGCTTCCAGCGCCGCCGGTTGCAGATCGCCGGACAGACGCACGCCGCGAATCTCCGCGCCAATGCGGCCCGTGATCGGATGGATGGACAGCTCGCCGGTTTCCACTACGTTGAGTTTCGACATTTTTTCTTCTCGCTACGAAAAGGAATCCTTATGAATAAAAACGCAAAGGCGATGTTTTTATTGCGCCTTCGCCGTCATTCAGATCGTGATCGCTTGCCTGCTCTTTGTACCTGCTCTTTGCGATGACGACCGTTACAGCCATGCTACCGGGACACTGCGCGAATATCTGTCTATGCCTTTACAGTCCAAAGCACACAATCAGCTAATCAATCAACTGAACGAATTAACCCCGTGACCGAGAAGCGCGTGCAGGCGTTCGCGCTCGTGCTGGAATGCGGTGTCCGCACGATTGCGCGGATAGGCGAGATCGATATCGACGGCCGCGCGCAGCGGTCCCGGACGCGGCGCCATCACCACCACGCGGTCGGCCAGATAGACGGCCTCTTCGACATCGTGAGTGACCAGCAGCATCGTCAGATCGGCGGCCGCGCGAATACGCAGCAATTGATCGTGCATCTGCGAGCGCGTGAGCGCATCGAGCGCGCTGAACGGCTCGTCCAGCAGCAGGAAAGCAGGCCTCGCGACGATGGCGCGCGCGAGCGCCACGCGCTGCGCCATGCCGCCCGAAAGCTGATGCGGCAGCGCGCGTTCGAAACCCGCGAGACCGACCAGCGCGACGTGTTCGCTCACGCGCTGCTGTACCTCGCTGCGAGCCAGGCTGAAGCGCGCAAGCCCCAGCGCGATGTTCTGCTCGACAGTGAGCCACGGGAACAGACGCGGGTCCTGAAACACGATGCCCGCTTCGTCGTTGCCGATCCTGGGCGCGACGCCATCGACGAGAATCTGCCCTTCATAGGCGCTATCCAGCCCGCACAGCAGACGTAGCAAGGTGGATTTGCCGCAACCGCTCTCGCCGAGGATAGCGATGAATTCCTTGCGGCGAATGTCGAGATCGAGATCGGCGAGAATGGCGCGCGAATGGCCGGCGACCTGGAAGCGCTTGCTCACGCCGTGCAGGCGCACGAAGGAATCGGGCGTGCCGCCGCCGTACGGTGATTTCGGCGCCAATGCGGGAGAGTTCATAGGGAGCCTGATAGTGGGGCCGTAGGCGTCGCGCGCGATACGCGCAGCGACGGATCAAGGCATCCATTATCAAAAAGGCTGCGCCGGACTGTCTGTCAAAGAGTGGTCAGATTACCCGGCGATTTGGCGCTATCGATATTCCTGATGAGGCTTTACGATTGCCGACGCTGCTTGCCGCGACCGTCTTCCGGGTGGTCGTGCGGCGCGTGCGGCGACCTCAAGGTCTTTTCCCGAACGGCACGCCATGCTCAATCGCCCGGCTCCCCGTCTGCATCCCCACCCGCCTCATGCCCCGGCCTGCGCACCGCGCGAATCTTCCCGCTATTGCCTCCGCCACAGAAAAACCGCTCGCCGCCATCCGATTCAAGCCCGGAAACAGCGGTACCTTCCGGCATCGCCAGCCGCTCCAGCACCTTGCCCGTTTGCGGATCGATGCGGCGCAGGTCGCTCTCGTCGCCTTCCCAGGTGCCGTGCCACAGTTCGCCGTCCACCCACGTCACGCCGGTCACGAAGCGACTCGACTCGATCGTGCGCAGGATCACGCCGGTCTGCGGATCGATCTGATGAATCTTGCGCGCGCGATATTCGCCCACCCAGAGCGTGCCCTCGGCCCACGCGAGGCCGGAATCGCCGCCATTGCCTGGCGCCGGAATCGTGGCGAGCACGCGGCCGCTCTGCGGGTCGATCTTGTGGATTTGCGCCTCGGAAATCTGGAACAGGTGCTGGCCGTCGAAGGCCGTGCCCGCATGCGCCGGCACGTCGATCGCGCGCCCGGTCTCGCCGCTTTGCGGATCGAGCGAGGCGATCCGGTCGCCCGCCGCGAACCACACGCGGCTGCCGTCCCAGGTGACGCCGCCCACCTGCTCGACGCCTTCGAAAGGACCATATTCGCGCAGGATGCTGGCCGTGGAATGCTTCATTGTGGGCTCCTTGCCGGTCGGTTCATGCGCTCATCCTGCCCGCCTGGCAGGAGCGCGGGGAGTAACAAGGCCGTCGCGAATCCGGGCAGCGGCGGCATGGTCCAGCGGCGCGCGCGGCCCACGCCCACCGGCAGCACCTTGCGCGCCGCCGCCAGCGCGTCGAGCGCGCGCTGCACGGTGCGCTGGCTCGTGCTCAGGGCAAGCGCCAGCGCCAAGCTAGACCACGCTTCGCCATCTGCGAGCAGCGCCAGCACGGCCGCGTGTGCCTCCTCGACAGGACGCGCCAGCACGACTACCTCGCTTGCGACGCGCGGCGCGAGCGCGAAGCCCTGCGGCGTCGCGTGGATGGCGGCCAGTTCGCCCAGCAGCGCGCGCAGACGGCCAATTTCGACGCGTAGCCGCGCCCGATGCGTATCGTCCATATGCTTCATGCGAAAGGCACGCGCGATGAGCACGTCGCGCGGCACGTCGGCGGGCCACGCTTCGGCCAGTGCGCGCGCCAGCACGAACAATATCGGCCTGCGTGCGAGCGCAATCGCGATATCGGCCTGACGCACGGCGTAGCGACACGCGTCGATCACCAGCGTGTCCGAGGCCAGCAAGGCTTCGACTTCATCGAGCAGCAGCGGGCGCGCCTCGCCGCCTGCGATGAGCCGCGCGGCTGGTTCCTCCAGCGATTGCGCCGCCCGCGCGACTTCGGCGGCAAGCGGCGCGATGTCCGCGATGCGCACGGCACGCGCTGCCTCGGCCAGCGCCGTGCGGGCCGCCCGCGCACGAATGCGCCGCATCGCGATGCCCGCTGCGATCAGTTCGTGCGATGCCCTGAGCGCGGGCGGCAGCGATGCGGGGTCCATATCGGCCAGCCACTGTTCCGCTTCGTCCAGTCGCCCGACCAGCAACAGGCGGCGTATGGCCAGATGGCGCGCGTGCGCGGCGTTGAGGGTGTCGCCGTGCGCGTCGAGCGTTTGCCGCGCCGCATCGAGCGCCGCTGCGGGCCACGCCAGGTCGCGCAATGCCAGCGCGATTTCAGCCTCGGCAACGATGCAGCGTGCGCGGGCCACCGCTTCTCGCGCGCCGAACGCGCGTGCGGCGCTGCGCAAAAGCGCCTTCGCGCGTTCGAGATCGCCAAGCTGCGCCATGGCGATGCCGCGCAACGCAAGCGCGGGCGCATCGCCGCGCAGGGCGACGCGGTTCAGCGCGCCCAGCGCATCACCGGCGGCCAGTGCGCGCGCCGCCGCAGTGATCAACGAGTCCATGCGCAGCCCAATCCCGACACACTTGTCACTCCCCTCGCCTGGCAGTCCGGACCTAATCTAACACGGCAGTCAGAGCACAGATTTTCCGCGGTTTCCGCTATCAGCCCTTTCAGGAGCACACGATGACCACGCATGCAACAGGCACCCGCGAGCAATGGCTCGCCGCACGGCTCGACCTGCTCGCCGCCGAGAAAGACCTCACGAGGCGCAGCGACGCGCTCGCCCGACAACGCCAGGCGCTGCCCTGGGTACGCATCGACAAGGACTACACCTTCGATACCGAACAAGGCCGCGCCTCGCTCGCCGATCTCTTCGCCGGACGCTCGCAGTTGGTCGTCTACCACTTCATGTTCGGCCCCGACTACGCGGCGGGCTGCCCATCCTGCTCGGCGCTCGCCGATGGCTTCGACGGCAACGTCGCCCATCTCGCCCACCACGACGTCACGCTGATGGCGGTCTCACGCGCGCCGCTCGCCAGGCTGCTCGCCTATCGCGAGCGTATGGGCTGGCGCTTTCCGTGGGCCTCGTCGCAAGGCAACGATTTCAACTTCGACTTCAACGTGTCGTTCACGGCAACGCAGCAGCGCGAAGGCAATGTCGAATACAACTACGCGCGCGGACAGCACGCGATGGACGCCGATCCGCCGCCCGCCCCCGTCGCCGAATTCGCGGCAAGCTGCGGCACCGATGCGGCGACTTATGCACGCGACCGGCCGGGCCTGAGCGCCTTCGTGCGCGAGGACGGCGCGATCTGGCACACGTATTCGACCTATGCGCGCGGTCTCGATGCCGTCTGGGGCATGTATCCGTGGCTCGACCGCGCGCCGCGAGGCCGCAACGAAGCCGGCATCTGGTGGAAGCGGCACGACGAATACAACGCTCACCGGGGCCCATCGTGTTGCCCATCGCCAGAGCGCGAGTGATCTTCGCGATCGGGGCCGCGCTGCTGTTCGCGGCCAGCGCGACAGTGACAGCGCTGCGCTTCACGTCGATGGCCGCGATGAGCGGCACGCCGATGCCGGGCGGCTGGACGCTTTCGGCCGCATGGCTGCCGCTGTGCGGGCGGACGTGGCTGCAAACCGCCGCGTCGTTCGTGTCGATGTGGGCCACCATGACGCCCGCAATGATGCTGCCTGCGCTTGCGGCAATGCTCTGGCGCGAACGCAGCACGCTGACCATTCGTTCTGGATGGCTAATTATCTTGAGCGCGCTTGGTTATTTCTCGGCATGGATTCTGGCGGGCGCGCTGCTCTTTCCGATGGGCGCCATGCTGGCTTCGCTTGAAATACGCGTACCGTCGATAGCGCGCGCGGCACCGCTTGCGGCGGGCTGCGTCGTCATCGTTGCGGGTGTTCTTCAATGCACAGCATGGAAGGTTAATCGCCTGCACGCCTGCCATTCGATGCGCCAATGCCCGATGACGTCACCAACTGATGCGCTCTCTGCGTTACGCATTGGTATGCGTTTCGCGGTGCTGTGCGCAAGCTGCTGCGGCAACTGGATGGCAGTGCTGCTCGCGACCGGCGTGATGGAGCGCGAGGCGACGCTCATCGTAAGCGCGGCAATCGCTATCGAACGCGTAGCGGCGGCGCGTGGACGTCTTGTGCGTCTGGTCGGGGTGACGAGCATCGCGGCTGGCGTCCTGCTCATTGCGCGAGCGATCTGAAAGCTGGCCCCAGCGCATTATTGCGGGCGCGTGGACATTGTCATGACCCGGTCACATAAAACGGGCGTGAAGGAAAGCCGAAGGCCGCGCGGCTCATACGCCGCGCGGCCTTCAGCGCAAATTCAGCAGGCGAATTCAACAGACAAGCGAAGCCGCCGCATGGTCCGGCATGGCGTGAAGCACGCGATCGCCGTCACGGCGGGCTTCGGTCTCGCCGGAGAACGTCGTATCGCTATAAGCGATGACCTTGAAGCCACCGCCTGCTGCGCGCGGAATGGTGATGCCCCAATGCCAGCCGCCTTCCTGTTCGAAGACGTGCAGCTTTAGGGCCGTATGCAATATTGGCGATTGGGATGCGCTCACGACACGCCCTCCTTTTCGAAATGTTTCGAAGCAGGTTCGAAACGCCTGGTAACTGGAGCAGTGTAGGCATTCGTTTGTTGCAGTGCAATAAGCGTTAATCTCTATGCAGAAGTTTTTAAGTCGGAAAAAACCCGGATTTTGGGCAGTTTCAGGTAATAGCGGGGTACTGTTAGGCGCTTTCAAAAATTCTGGGTAAAAGCTACTAATAAACTTCTGGCGAAACATCCACGGCGATCGACGGGCCGCCCCTGCGCAGCGGCGCCACGAGCGGGTATCATCAAATCCCGTAAAAAATTCCGCCTGACCCGCCTATGAATACCCCTGCCGATGCTCCCTCGCCCCGCGCGCTGCGCGCGCTTACGCCGCTGGAGGCCCGTATCGTCGGCGTGCTGATCGAGAAGCAGCACACGGTACCGGACACCTATCCGCTGTCGCTCAATTCGCTGGCCTCGGGCTGCAACCAGAAAACCGCGCGCTCGCCGGTCATGAACGTGAGCGAAGCCGAAATCCTGAGCGCGATCGAAGATCTCAAGCATCTGAGCCTCGTGTTCGAGGGCAGCAGCAGCCGCGTGCCGCGTTTCGAGCACAACCTGAACCGCGTGCTGGGCGTGCCGGGCCAGGCCGTCGCCCTGCTCACCGTGCTGCTGTTGCGCGGCGCGCAGACGGCCGCCGAATTGCGCCTGAATTCGGCGCGTCTGCATGGTTTCGCGGACGTGTCGTCGGTCGAGGCTTTTCTCGCCGAGTTGGCCGAGCGCGAGCCGCCGCTCGTCGTCAAACTGCCGCGCGCGCCGGGCGAGCGCGAGAGCCGCTGGATGCATCTGCTGTGCGGCGAAGTGAGCCTGCCGCCTGCGGGCAGCTTCGACGGCGAGTATGCGGGCGCAGGCACATCGGGCGGTTCCGGGATTTCGAGCGCCGATTACGAGTCGCTACGCGCGGAACAGCAACGTCTGGCCGATGAAGTCGCGCGCCTGCAAACGCTGGTCGAACGCATGGCCACCGAACTGGGGATGTCGATCGAGAAGCTTGAGGGCGAGGCGTGACGCTGATCGCTCTGCGTCACTGATCAAGTCGATTCAATACGCCATTTAGTGCGCGGTCGAACGAAGCCAACCGTTCGACCGTTTTTTCGGCTGTCACTAAAACGTCACGGGCCAGTCTGCCAACTGACGTGATTCTCCCCGCTCAACGGGACGCATGCTTATTCTGCTTTGCGCGCCGCCGCGATGATCGCATCGGCCACGGCTTGCGGTTGGCTCACGAGCGCAACGTGGCTGCCGTTCACCCTCGTCACCTGCGCGCCGATACGCGCGGCCATCTGCGCCTGGAGTTGCGGATCGATCATGCGATCGTGCCGGGGAATCACGAACCAGGACGGCTTGTCGTGCCACGCGGCCTTCGTCACCTTCTCGTCGATGCAGCCCGCGAACCACGGCGCCTGGGTCGCCGCGATCAAACGGCGCTGCGCCACGGGCAAATCCTGCGCGAAGTCGTCGAGCACGCCCTGCGTCGACAGCGTGAGATAGCCCGCCGAATCCTTCTGCAACTGGTCGGCCCAGACGGGCGGCGGCAAGCCCTTGGTGATGTCGCTGATCGACTGGCCGTTATCGGGCGCGAAAGCGGCCACATAGACGAGTGCCTTGACCTTGTCGTCGTTGCCCGCTTCGCTCACGACCACGCCCGCCCACGAATGCCCCACCAGCACCACCGGTCCCTGCTGCGCGTCGATCGCACGCCGGGTCGCGGCCACGTCGCCCGCCAGCGAATCGAGCGGATTCTGCACCGCGACCACATGCAGGCCGCGCGCCTGCAACAGCGGGATCACCTTGTCCCAGCTCGAACCGTCGGCGAAGGCGCCGTGCACGAGCACGACGTTCTTGCCTTGCAGGTCAGCAGTCGGCGCGGTCTGCGCCGCATGAGCGACGGGCAGCGCGAACAGCGAACCAAGCATCATCGCGCTCGCAAGGGTCCGGCGAAGAAAACGGATCATCGAATGACTCCAGCAAAGGGTTTGTTGTGGCGTTGTTGTGCGTTGGTTGTGCGTTGTTGGCAGGCCGTCGCGGGGCATCGCTCGCGACGGCAGGTGCCCTGCATTACGAGTGGGCGT
The DNA here is from genome assembly GCF_002917095.1 of Paraburkholderia eburnea. Taxonomy (GTDB): domain Bacteria; phylum Pseudomonadota; class Gammaproteobacteria; order Burkholderiales; family Burkholderiaceae; genus Paraburkholderia; species Paraburkholderia eburnea. Next base: position 8,573 of record NZ_PQGA01000013.1, on the reverse strand, counting down.
AGATGGGTTCGAGACCGACCACATCCTGCGGATCGCCGGCACGGTCGCCACGCGAGATGTGCGAAACATGCGATACGTGCTGCATCGGCGCGGCGACGGCGGGTGCGCCCGCTTCCGAGGCGTTCGCGCTGCCGCCGTACGCGGCATTCGTGCCTTGCTGGTTGGCGGCGATGCGCGAGAGCGCGGCTTGCAGGTTCGTCGGGTACTGGTTGTTGTCGCTGGCCGCGTTGTAGCCCGCCTGTTGAAGCTGGACGAGTTCGGCGCGCACTTCGGCGCGGGTGATCGTGTGGTCCTGCGCGAACGAGAGCGCGGGCACAGCGGCGGAAACGACAACGGCGGCGGCGGCGAGGGAGCGAACGAGGTTCATGATTTTCTCCGGGAGCGATCAATAAGTCCTAAGGTCGGGATGGGTACTGCACGCTGGGTTGCGCTCTTTCGTCTAGCTGCAACGTTGCGTTGGATGTATTTGACGCCCCGGACGTATCTCGCTTGTTTCCGCTACCCGGCTTATTGCAAGCGAGTTTTTCAGATCTCCCCGCAGATACATTGCGATACAAAACTCGCCGCCGACCATGAACGTTCTGCCTTTACAGCAACGCCAGCCGGCGCGTCGCGCCGACGGCTGACGCGCATAACGGTTTGCGCCGTTATTCCAGTGGAAATCCCTGTTTGAAGGTCTGCCGCAGAAACTCCGCGAAACTCGACACCGCGCGCGGCACATGCGCGCCATACGGGCGCACGACGTGCAACTGCGAAGCGAACGCGCCCACTGGCCGCCAGTTGGCCAGCACCAGCACGAGCTTGCCCGCCTGCAAGGCGGCCTGCGCGCTGAAATCGGGCAAGAGCGCAATGCCCAGATGTTCGAGCGCGGCGTCGCGCAGCGCCTCGCTGTTGTTGGCCGAGAACGGGCCGTTCACCGTCACGTTGACGCGCGTGTTTTCCGCGCGCCGGCCGGTTTTCTCGAACGACCACGCGCCCGAGCCGATCGCGCGCGGATAAAACAGGCAATCGTGCTGGGCGAGATCGGCGGGCGTTTGCGGCGTGCCGCGCTGCTTCAGATAGGTGCGCGTGGCCACGACCACGGAGCGCGTGTCGCACAGCTTCCAGGCCACGTGCGTTTCGGGCACCTGCGCGCTATGGCGAATCGCCAGATCGAAACCTTCGCTCGCGATAGACGTAAGGCGGTCCGACATTTCCAGTTGCACGCGCACCTCGGGATGCGCGCGCGAGAACCGCGCCAGATGCGGCACCAATTGCTGACGCGCGAAAGCCACCGGCGCGGTCACGCGCACCGTGCCACGCGCGACATCGGCCATTTCGCGCACGCCCGCGAAGCTCGCCGCGATGCGCTCGAACTCCCCGCGCGTTTGCTCGACGAGCCGCTGCCCGGCCTCCGTGAAGCGCACGCTGCGCGTCGTGCGCTGCACCAGCGCCACGCCCGCGACGCGCTCCAGTTCCGCGATGCGCTGGCTCATCGCCGCCTTGCTCACGCCCAGGCGCATCGCCGCCGCCGTGTAGCTGCCCTGATTGGCGAGCACGTTGAGCCAGTGCAGATGGGTCCAGAGCGATTCGGCTTTCTGCGTATCCATCGCGTCTCCCGCCGGTTTCTATCGTGACTGACGCGCCGATGATAGCACCCCCATCCGCCATCTTTCAGGGTTTCCACGGGTGATTGTTTGCTATGGAAAACAATCAATTCAGCCGCCGTGCCTTTGCAGAGCCGCCCGGCCTTCGTACACTGACCGTCATCGATTGAAGCAACCCCGGTTCAACCATCTGGCGAGGAGATGACATGCAGGCCTTTACCGATTCCGCAGACGTAGTTCACTTCATCGGCGGCAAGACCGAACGCGGCGCGGGCGACCGCACCCAAGCCGTCTTCAACCCCGCCACCGGCGCGGCAGCACGCCGTCTGGTGCTGGGCGAAGTCGCGGACGTCGACGCCGCCGTGGCGAGCGCGAAAGCCGCGTTCCCGGCCTGGCGCGACACCCCGCCGATCCGCCGCGCGCGCGTCATGCTGCGCTTTCTCGAACTGATGAACCGCCACAAGGACGAACTGGCCGCGATCATCACCGCCGAGCACGGCAAGGTCTTTGCCGATGCGCAAGGCGAAGTCGCGCGCGGCATCGACGTGATCGAATTCGCCTGCGGCATCCCGCAACTGCTCAAGGGCGACTACACGGAACAAGTCTCGACCGGCATGGACAACTGGACCGTGCGCCAGCCGCTGGGCGTCGTGGCCGGCATCACGCCGTTCAACTTCCCCTGCATGGTGCCGTGCTGGATGTTCCCAGTGGCGCTGGCCGCAGGCTGCACGTTCATCCTCAAGCCGAGCGAGCGCGATCCGTCGGCCTCGCTCTTCATGGCGCGTCTGCTCAAGGAAGCGGGCCTGCCCGATGGCGTGTTCAACGTCGTGCAAGGCGACAAGGTCGTGGTCGATGCGCTGCTCGCGCACCGCGACGTGAAGGCGGTGAGCTTCGTCGGCTCCACGCCGATCGCCAATTACATCTATGAAACGGGCGCGAAGCACGGCAAGCGCGTGCAGGCGCTGGGCGGCGCAAAGAATCACATGGTCGTGATGCCCGACGCCGATATCGACCAGACCGTCGATGCGCTGATCGGCGCGGGTTATGGTTCGGCGGGCGAGCGCTGCATGGCGATTTCGGTGGCCGTGCTAGTGGGCGATGTCGCCGACAAGATCGTGCCGCGTCTGGCCGAGCGCGCGAAGACGCTCATCGTCAAGAACGGCATGGAAGCCGACGCCGAAATGGGCCCGATCGTCACGCGCCAGGCGCTGGAGCGCATCGAAGGCTATATCGCGAGCGGTATCGAAGAAGGCGCGACGCTGGTGGTCGATGGCCGCGGCCTCAAGGTGCCGGGCCACGAAGAAGGTTTCTTCACGGGCGGCACGCTGTTCGACAACGTCACGCCTGAAATGCGCATCTACAAGGAAGAGATCTTCGGCCCGGTGCTCGCCTGCGTGCGCGTGAAGGACTTCTCCGAAGCCGTGCAACTGATCAACGATCACGAATTCGGCAACGGCGTGGCCTGCTTTACGCGCGATGGCAACGTGGCGCGCGAGTTCGGCCGCCAGATCGAAGTCGGCATGGTGGGCATCAACGTGCCGATCCCGGTGCCGATGGCGTGGCACGGTTTCGGCGGCTGGAAGCGCAGCCTGTTCGGCGACATGCACGCCTACGGCGAAGAAGGTGTGCGCTTCTACACGAAGCAGAAGTCGATCATGCAACGCTGGCCGGAAAGCACTGAAAAGGGTGCCGAATTCACGATGCCGGTTGCGAAGTAAAGCCTCATCACCACTGCCCGTTTTGAGGAAACCTCAAACGGGCAGCAACGAATCCGCCATCCCGGCGACGCGCAGCACATGCGCCGTCGCCGCTTGTCTTGCGCGCGCAATACGCCAACGGGAAATGGCCGTCTCGCGTAACATCCCGTCACGACTCGCTTAAACCCTGCGCCGCCATGTTCCCGCTTATCGCCACCGTCTCCCTGCTCGTCATGATCTACGTTCATATGAGCATCCCGCGCTTCACGAATACGCGCCGCAAGCGCTTCATCGCGCATGCGGTGTTGCTGCTGGTCGGGCTGGCGTTCGGTACGATTTCAGCGATGCTTTCGGGGGCCATCGCGCCGCCGTGGGTGGTGATTTTTGGTGGCATGGGCGTCGTGCATGTGCCCGCGCTGTGCGTGCTCGTGCTCAAGCGCCTCAAGCACGAAGGGCAAAGCTGAAGCCGCCTTCCGTCCAATCGGGATAACGAAAAAGAAAAGCATCAGCGGTCATCGCTCACGCCTTCGACACGGTGAAACTCAATCGCATCGAACCCGATATCGATCCGCGCAACGCCGCTTCGGCGCGCGTGCACGAACGCCTGGGGTTCGTGCGCGAAGGACTGCTGCGCGAGCGCTGGATCGTCGGCGACGAAGTCACCGATAGCGCGCTGTATGGCCTGCTGCGCAGCGACCGCCGCCCGCGCAACTGACGATGGCAGGCGCTATTTTGCGCTCTCCCGCCCCGCCGCCCGCTCGATTCCAGCGATATCGATTTTCTTCATCTGCATCATCGCTTCCATCGCGCGGCGACCCACTTCCCGATCGGCGCTATTGACGAGTTCCAGCAGACGCTTCGGCGTGATCTGCCAGGCGAAGCCCCAGCGGTCCTTGCACCAGCCGCAGGCTACTTCCGTGCCGCCATTGCCGACAATCGCGTTCCAGTAGCGGTCGGTCTCTTCCTGGCTGTCCGTCTGCACCATGAAGCTGGTCGCTTCGCTCGGCTTGTAGTTCGGACCACCATTCAGGCCTACGAAACGTTTTCCGAGCACCGTAAACTCCACGGTCAACTCGGCGCCCTGCCCAATCCCGTCGATTGGCGAAACGTTTCGCGCGTGGACGCGGCTATCAGGAAAGGTTGCCGCGTAAAACTGCGCCGCTTCGTGCGCGCGGCCTTCGTCGAACCACAGGCATGTCACCAGTTCAGCCATCGCTTTCTCCTGACATAAAGAAATGCATTCAGGCCGACGATGATAGTCCTAACCGGACACCGCACCGCCAAACTGCGGCTCATGCGCGAAAGGGACCGAACCGATTTTCGAAAGCGTACGTCAGGAAAAGAGAATGCATATCGTTGCCACTCCCGTTCATGCACGGCGCGAATTGAATGTCTATCCTCTCTCTATGCCGTTCAACAACCCCGCGCCCAAGACCTGAAAAACCGATCTGGAGAGAGTTCATGCAATCCGATCCCAAAGTCATTGCCCTTCTGAACGCCGAACTAAAGAATGAACTCACGGCGATCAATCAATATTTCCTGCACGCGCGCCTCTATAAACATTGGGGTCTCAACGCGCTCGGAAAACATGAGTATGACGAATCGATCGAGGAGATGAAGCACGCCGACAAGCTGATCGAGCGCATTCTCATGCTCGACGGTCTGCCCAATCTGCAGGACCTGAGCAAGCTGCTGGTCGGCGAGGACGTGAAAGAGGCGCTCGAATGCGATCTGAAGCTCGAACGCATCGCGCAGGCGCAATGTAAGGAAGCGATCGTCTATTGCGAATCGGTGCACGACTTTGTTTCGCGGGAGATTTTCGTCGAAATTCTCGACGATACCGAGGACCACATCGACTGGCTGGAAACGCAGCTCGGCCTGATCGACAAGGTCGGCCTGCAGAACTATCAGCAGTCGGGTATGGGGTCGCTGAGTTAAATCCCCAGGTTAAAACCCTCAGTTAAAGCACCTCGGTTAGTGCCTGTGTGTGCTTATGCAATCGCCATGAGCTGGCCCTTTGTCGCATAATGCAGTTTCCCGCCGCGAAGACGCGCGAGATCCTGCCGGACTTTCGGCCATCCTCTTCGACGAATCAGTTCATGCGATGCATCAGACTCTAACGCGCTTGCGCAGCGAGGTACCCGGACTCGATCCGATTCTGGGCGGCGGCCTCATCGCGGGGTCCGCGTACATTCTTCAGGGGCGGCCTGGCGCCGGTAAGACCATCCTCGCCAACCAGATTGCCTTCGCCCAGGCAGGCCAGGGCGGCAAGGTGCTCTACATCACGCTGCTGGCCGAATCGCACGACCGCCTGTTCCAGTCGCTTTCGGCACTCGCGTTCTACGACGCCGGGCGCGTCGGCAAGGAAGTCACGTATCTGAGCCTCTTTCGCACGCTGCGCGTGGACGGCCTGAGCGCGCTCGTCGATTTGCTGCGCAAGGAGATGGCGCGCCAGGGCACCACGATGCTGATTCTCGATGGCCTGCTCAATGCGCGCGAGAGCACGCATAGCTCGCTCGACGTGAAGGCTTTCGTGGCGGAGTTGCAGGGTCACGCGGCATTCAGCGGCTGCACGGTGCTGTTCCTGACGAGCGCGCGCATCGACGAATCGAGCCCCGAGCACACCATGGTCGATGGCGTGCTGCAACTCGAAGAAGAACTATTCGGCTCGCGCACCGTGCGGCGCATGCGCGTGTCGAAGTCGCGCGGCAGCGCATCGCTAGGCGGCCTGCATCATTACGAGATCAGCGATGCGGGCATCACGGTGTTTCCGCGCCTCGAATCGCTCTATGGCCGCCCTGTGGGGCAGGACCACGCGCCAGGCGAGCGGGTTTCGTCCGGCGTCGACGAACTCGATATCCGCATCAAGGGTGGTCTGCCCGCGTTCTCGGCCACGGCGGTCGTGGGTCCGGGCGGCAGCGGCAAGACCAGTTTCGGCCTGAATTTCCTGCGTCTGGCCACCCCCGAGGAGCCGGCGCTGCACTTCGGCTTCTACGAGACGCCCGCGCGTCTTGCCAGCAAGGCAGCGGCGCTCGGCATCGACATGGACGCGCTCGTCGCCGGCGGCGCGTTGACCGTGCTCTGGAACCCGCTCACCGAAAACGTCATCGACAGTCTCGCCTATCAGTTACTCGACGCGGTGCGGGCACGCAAAGTGCGGAAGCTCGTTATCGACGGTCTTGCCGGATTCGAGCGGGCGAGCGTCGATAGCCACCGCTTCACGGAGTTTCTGGCCGCGCTGACCAACCAGCTACGCGTCATGGACGTGACGACGGTTTGCACATGGGAGACGAACGAATTGAGCGCAACGACGATGAACAAGGCTTCGCCCGAGGCGCTCAGCCTGTTCGACAACGTCATCGGCATGCAGCTCGAAGAGGCTGACGACTCGCTGTATCAAGGGATGAAGGTGATCAAGATCCGGGACAGTGCGTTTGCACCCGCGCTGACCAAGCTCATTATTCCCAATGCCGCCTCGGTACTGATCAGGGACGCCAGCGCGGCAGCCTCCGACAAATCATCCCTCTGAAAGCAGTCGCCGCCGCACGATTGCGTGAGCCCACCGGGCTTGCGGCAGGCACCGAGAGTGAGCCGGAATGACGACCATCGTTGTAGTCGACGACGAAACCCTGATAACCGATTTTCTCGCCTTCTTCCTGGAGGACGCGGGCTATATCGTGCATGTCGCCCGCAACGGCGTGGAAGGCCTCGACCTGATCGGGCGCGTCGCCCCCGACGCCGTCATCACGGATTACATGATGCCCGCCATGTCGGGACTGGAACTGGCGCGCGCACTCAAGGCGAACCCGGCGCTCGCCCACATCCCCGTGATTCTGTCGAGTGCGGCGCTGGGCGCTTCGGCGCGCGCGCAACCCGCGTTGTTCGCCGCGATCCTCGACAAACCCTATCCCGCGCGCAAGCTGCTGCAAACGCTCAGCGCCCTGCTTGGCAGCCCAGACGGCGTGGACGACGGCGAAAAATAGCCCGCCAGGCAGTCGCTGATCGGCTCTATCCTCGACGTGGGCCGCATTCGCGAATGGGGACGGCTATATGCGCCTCCCCGGCCTCGTTCGATTAGTGCTTTTTAAGCACCTCGGCCAACGCCAGAATCTGTTGCGCCCGCAACAACACCGGTCGATCGACCATCTTGCCGTCCACCGTGATTGCGCCCGCGTCCGCATGGCTAGCCGCCTCGGCCACGCGCGCCGCCCACGCCAGCTCCTGTTCGCCCGGCCTGAAAACGTTGTGAACGGCCTCAATCTGCTGCGGGTGAATGCAAAGCTTGCCGCCAAAGCCGAGCCGCTTGCCGTTGAGCGCATCGCGCCCGATACGCGCGATGTCATGGATATCGGGCGTCACGCCATCGACGGGTGTTTCAATACCCGCCACACGCGAGATCAGCGCGAGCTGGCTGCGATAGTGATTGAGCGGCTCGCCATCGTCGGGCATGCCCATTTCGGCGACGAAATCGAGCGTGCCGAACATCAGCCGCCTGACGAAAGGCGCCTTCGCGATCGCCATGGCGTGCCACATGCCCAGCGCGCTTTCGATCAACGGATAAACGCTCACACGGCGGCGCGCGATGGCGATCGTGGCCGCGACATCCCCGGCGCTCTCGGCCTTCGGCAGCACGATGCCGGCCACGCCGTCGAGCGCGCCCAGCTTCGCGTCCTGCTCGAACCACGGCGTCGCGCGGCCGTTGATGCGCACCAGCACGGGATGTTTGCGCGAGACCCAGTTCGCGATGTTCTCACGCGCCGCCTCCTTGGCGGCGGGTTCGACCGCATCCTCGAGGTCGATGATGACGGCGTCCGCACCGCTTTCCAGCGCGCGCCCGAAGCGTTCCGGGCGGCTGCCCGGCACGAACAGATACGATTGCGCGGAGAATGCGTGGCGTGCGCTATCGTCGCCGTGCATGCCATGATGCTCAGAGGGCATGGCGAAGCTCCGGCACAACCGTGAACAGATCGCCGACGAGGCCGTAGTCGGCCACGCTGAAGATCGGCGCTTCTTCGTCCTTGTTGATCGCGACGATCACCTTCGAGTCCTTCATCCCTGCCAGATGCTGGATCGCGCCGGAGATGCCGACCGCGACATACAGTTGCGGCGCGACGATCTTGCCGGTTTGGCCCACCTGGTAGTCGTTCGGCACGTAGCCCGCGTCCACCGCTGCGCGCGATGCGCCCAGTGCCGCATTGAGCTTGTCGGCGAGCGGTTCGAGCACTTGCGTGTAGTTCTCGCCGCTGCCCAGACCCCGGCCACCCGAGACGATGATCTTCGCGCTCGTGAG
>NZ_PQGA01000012.1 GCF_002917095.1 Paraburkholderia eburnea | reverse complement strand
AGAACGAGCGGATCTCGCGTTTCGCCTGATAGCGCGAACCCGCGCCACCGTCGAAGCCGTCATAGGACGGGGCCTGCAAAAACAGCGTTTTCATGAGAGGGGTGCTCCGGCTAACCTTGGATATTGGGGCAATCGATACCTGTTTGCGCGCGTACCGGCATGGGGCTGGCGCCGCGCGCGAGGATGGGTGTTCGCGATGTGTCGGACCGTCCGTCAACGACCATCCGTGACCTCGACAGCGGCGCGCCGTGGCGCCCCGCCCGCCGTGGGCTTGATCGGGCGTTCGGGACGTGGCCCGGCAACCATGCGGGCATCGGGATTGGCGACGGGCACGCGCGCGCCGCGCCAGATCACATGCGAGCCGAACACGGCGGCGAGCCATTGCAATAGCAGCAGGACATCGCGCAGCGGCACCAGTGGCAGGTCGCGCAGGAATGTGCGCCAACCCGCGTCCAGGCCCGCGCTGCTGCGCGCGTGCAAGGCCAGTCGGGCGATGATACCGCCGGCCGTGCTCGTGCCGAGGGCCGCCAGCACCGCGCGCGTCGACGCGCAGACCGGCACGCCGCCGCTGCCCGCGAGCAGCAGCGCATACGCCAGCGCGCCGATGACGAGCCACGGCGTCGTGAACGTGATGAAAAGCGAGGCGAAACCGGCTGGATTGACCGAGCGGATCGTGCGCAGCCAGCGCGTCTCGCGCAGCCATAGCGTGCGCAACGTCGGCTCGATCACGTCGGTGGCGACCAGCACCGGCGCGAGCACCGTGGCGAGGCCGTGATCGCGCGCAAAGCGGGCGAGCAGGTAATCGTCGGCGAGCGCGTCCTTGAGCGCCGCGAAGCCGCCGATGCGCTCAAGCGTCGCGCGCGAGAGCGCCAGCGTCGCACCGAAACCGAACGCGCGCGAACCCGTCGAGTGCGCCACGCGCACGGAAGGCGCGAACCATTCGTTGATGAAGAGCGCGCCCAGTCGCGGCCAGAAACCGCCGATGCTGCGCGCGCTGTAGAGGCACGTCACCACGCCCACGGCCGGATCGGCGAGCGGCGCCGCGACGATCTCCAGATAATCGGGTTCCACGGCGATGTCGCTATCGGAGACGATCAGCACGTCATGGCGCGCATGTCCGGCCATGTTGATGAGATTGCTCACCTTGAGGTTGCTGCCGTGCACACGCGCATCGACCACGAGTTCGATGTCGTGGCCCGGATATGCAGCCTGCAGGCGCTCCACGACAGCAATGGCCGGGTCCTGCGACGAAGACACGCCAAAGATCAGTTGATAGCGAGGGTGGTGCTGCTCGCAGAAGGTCGCGAGGTTTTCGTAGAGACGCGGCTCGGCGCCGCACAGCGGCTTGAGCACGCTGACCGGCACCGGCGCGCGTGCGCGGGCCAGCCGCGCGGCTTCGCGCACCTGCGCGGCGCAACCGAAGCGTGGCATCGTCAGCGCCGCGCCGATGGCGTAAAACGTGGCCGCGCCGCACAGCGCCGCCAGCAGCCACCAGCCGCAAGGCCACAGGGAATAAAGCGAATTCGTCATGCCAGGGCGCCTCGCCTGCGATGGCCAGGGCCGGCAAACTTCTCGCCCGCGCGACGCAATCCGATGACGCGCTTTGGACGAATCGCACAAAGCGCAAAGAGCGCGCGCGATATAGCAGACTGCCCTGCTTTCTCACAGCCCATAGGAAGCACATCGCAAAAAGCGTCGTGCGACATATTGACCATATCGCGCATTTCGCCTCGGACCATTTGTCCTGCCCAGAATTTCATAAAAAATCAGACGGGTATCGTATCTGTGCCGCATAAGCGCAGCCAGCGCCGCCTTAAATAAGGGCACTGAGTTTTGATGCGACGCAAATCAAACTGACAATTGAATGGGGGAGACTTCTGAAAACTTAACGAACATACTGCTCCCACCCTGATTCAGCGCAAAAATTGTAGCAGCAAGACCCGCCACCTGCTCTTGCACGCCACGCAAAAATGCTTCTCATAAATGGAATACTGAAAGATGCCGGAAATGATTTCATGCTAATCACGCCAGGCTTCCATGATTTTATGAATTGAAAAAAGTCGGTAAGCCTATCGTAATCATTCTTTAATAATTTTGAATTAAACATGGACCGCACTCAATTAAACAAGAATAATTACGATTCAATTCGATAATCCATGGTAGTTAAATCGAATCTCCATTGCGCCTTCACAAACGGAAACCACGCCGCGCGTATGGGTTCCGGATAGCCGTCAGCAGAATCAAGGCGGCTTTGGCACAATGGCCGCCAGCTTGCGTCTGCCTTGCAGCGGGTCCGATTGTTTCTGTCTCTATTTTTCTGTCCCGATTGTTTCCGACCTCGCGCGCAGCGCCCCACCACGACCGAAGCACACCGGAACGCCCCATGAGTCTGCCTCCCTTCTCCGTACTCGACCTTTCGCCCGTGCCCGCCGGCTCCAACGCCGGCGCCGCGCTGCGCAACACGCTCGACCTCGCCCAGCACGCCGAGCGCTGGGGCTACCAGCGCTACTGGCTCGCCGAGCATCACAACATGACGGGCATCGCCAGCGCCGCCACTTCGGTCGTGATCGGCTATGTGGCGGGCGGCACGAAGACGATCCGTGTGGGCTCGGGCGGCATCATGCTGCCCAACCACGCGCCGCTGCTGATCGCCGAGCAGTTCGGCACGCTCGAAGCGCTCTATCCAGGCCGTATCGATCTGGGTCTCGGGCGCGCGCCCGGCACCGACCAGACCACGGCGCGCGCACTGCGCCGCGATCTGCAGGCCAGCGCCGAAGCCTTCCCCGACGATGTCGCGGAGCTACAGCGCCTGTTCGCCGCCCCCGTCGAAGGTCAGCGCGTGCGCGCGGTGCCTGGCGCGGGCCTGAACGTGCCGCTCTACATCCTCGGTTCGAGCCTGTTCGGCGCGCAACTGGCCGCGGCGATGGGTCTGCCCTTCGCGTTCGCCTCGCATTTCGCGCCCGATCATCTGCTCACGGCGCTGCGCGTCTATCGCACGCAGTTCCGGCCGTCGGCGACGCTCGCGAAGCCGCACGCGATGGTGGGCGTGAATGTGTTCGCCGCCGGGAGCAACGAGGAAGCGCGCTTTCTCTTCACCTCGCTGCAACAGCAGTTCGTCAACCTGCGGCGCGGCACGCCGGGACAACTGCCGCCGCCGGTCGAGCAGATCGCCGCCAACGAGTACGAACTCGCGGGCGTCGCGCATTCGCTCGCGTGCTCGGTGATCGGCGATCGCGAGACCGTGCGCGCGGGACTGGCCTCCGTGCTCGAACAGACCAGCGCCGACGAGCTGATCGTCACCGCCCAGATCCACGATCACGCGAAGCGTCTGCGATCGTTCGAGATCACCGCCGAGGTTCGCGACGAGATGGCCGCCGCGCGCTGAAGCTGCGTTTGACGCCACGGGTGAAGGCGTAAAAAAGCGGGCGCATCCTGAACCGGATGCGCCCGCTTTGGGTTCTGGCTCACGCCGGAGCCGTCAATGCGGCAGCGCCGCCAGTCCCTTGAGCAAGGCCGCGTGAAACGCCTCGGGGTCCTGCATCTGCGGCGCGTGCCCGGCATCGGGGAATTCAACCAGCGTCGCGTGCGGGATCGCCTTCGCAGCCGCGCGCCCAAGCTCCGGATAGTGGCCGAGCTGCGCGCGAACCCCAGGCGCGGCGGCATCCTTGCCGATCGCCGTAGTGTCCTTCTGGCCGATCAGCAGCAGTGTCGGCATCTGCAACTGGCCGAATTCATAGACAACGGGCTGCGTGTAGATCATGTCGTAGAGCAAGGCCGAATCCCACGCGACCTGCGCCCGCCCCGCGCCCCGATACATGCCCGCCAGCATCTGCACCCACGGCTCGTAGCGCGCGTTCCAGGTGCCCGCGTAGTAAGTCGATTGCTCGTATCGGCGAATGCCGTCGGCGCTCGTCTTCAGTTCGCGCGCGTACCAGTCGTCCACGGACAGCGAGGGCACGCCCTTCGCCTTCCAGTCCTCCAGACCGATGGGGTTCACGAGCACCAGTTGCTCGGTCTCGCGCGGATACATCAGGCCATAGCGCACCGCCAGCATGCCGCCCGTCGAATGGCCGATGATCGTCGCGCGCCCGATGCCGAGCGACGCCAGCAACGCGTGCGTGTTGCGCGCGAGTTGCTGGAAGCTGAACTGGTACGCGGCGGGTTTGCTCGATTTGCAGAAGCCGATCTGGTCGGGCGCGATCACGCGGTAGCCCGCAGCGGCCAGGCGCGTGATGGTGTCGCCCCAGGTGGCCGCGCAAAAGTTCTTGCCGTGCAGCAGGACCGCCGTGCGGCCATTGGGCTGTTGCGGTTGCACGTCCATGTAGGCCATGTGCAGCGTCTGGCCCTGCGAGGTGAAGCTAAACACGTGAACCGGATGCGGATAGTCGAAGCCCTGAAGTTCGGGGCCATAAGCGGGGCCATCGGACGCAGAGACAGACGCAGAAGCGGCGGTGGGGGCAGGCGTCGATACGTCAGGGGCGCCAGCGCCGTTACCCGCCGCGCAGGCAACGAGACTCAATGCGGCGGCGCAGCAGGCGGTGATGGCGAAAAGCTTGCGGATCGGTGGCATGGGCAATGTCGAGGGTATGGGGCATGGCCACGCGACAAGCCGAAGCGGCCGAAGCAGCGGAAGTGGTACAAAGCAGCAGAACCGCCGCATCGGCCTTCACGCGGACCGCCTGCGATTCTAGCGGGCATGGACCAGCGGCGTCGCCAAGCCTGCATCCCGCGCTCGCTACGACCGGCGCAATCGCCGGCAAACCGGGCAAGCCCGGGCTTGCCAATTGCTACCACTTGCTACCACCTTGCCACCGCTTTCTCACCGCCCGCTGCAAGCCGATTGCACGATGCGCGATCGATTCGCGCAATGCCGTTTTCGGTGCTAGAACAGTCAAGGCGCGGTCATAAAAACGACGCAATCACAACGTCGTCAGACTCAGGTTCACCGGGGGCACACCACAACAAGGAGACGACCATGGAAACTCCGGCAAGCCTCAACGATCTGCAGCGCACCACGCTCGCCATCGTGCTCGCGGGCGGACGCGGCACGCGCTTAGGCCCCCTCACCAACAAGCGCGTGAAGCCCGCGGTCCACTTCGGCGGCAAGTACCGCATCATCGACTTCGCGCTGTCGAACTGCCTGAATTCCGGCATACGGCGCATCGCCGTGGTCACGCAGTACAAGGCGCATTCGCTCCTGCGCCATCTGCAGCGCGGCTGGGGTTTCCTGCGCGGCGAATTCAACGAGTTCCTCGACCTCTGGCCCGCGCAGCAGCGTGTCGAAGGCGCGCACTGGTATCGCGGCACGGCCGACGCCGTGTACCAGAACCTCGACATCATCCGCTCGATTTCGCCGAAATACGTCGTCGTGCTGGCCGGCGATCACATCTACAAGATGGACTACACGCGGATGATCGCCGACCACGCCGCCAGCGGCGCGGACTGCACCGTCGGCTGCATCGAGGTGCCGCGCATGGACGCGCGCGCCTTCGGCGTGATGGCGGTGGACGAGTCGCGCCGCGTGACGGGCTTCGTCGAAAAACCCGACGACCCGCCCGCCATGCCCGGCCACCCCGACATCGCGCTCGCCAGCATGGGCATCTACGTGTTCGAAACCGAGTATCTCTTCAAGCTGCTCGAAGAAAACATCGCGAGCGGCGATACCGATCACGACTTCGGCAAAGACATCATCCCGCGCGTGGTCACCGACGGCCATGCGATCGCCCATCCGTTCAGCATGTCGTGCGTGTCGTCGGACCCGAAGGCCGAGCCGTACTGGCGCGACGTGGGCACCATCGACGCGTACTGGTCGGCGAATCTCGACCTGGCGTCGACGATACCCGCGCTCGACCTCTACGACCGCCACTGGCCGATCTGGACCTATCAGGAGCAGTTGCCGCCCGCGAAGTTCGTGCGCGACCTCAACGGCCTGCAGGGTTCCGGCACCAATCTGATCGTGTGCGGCGGCAGCGTGATCACGGGTTCGCAGATTTCGCGCTCGGTGCTCTCGACGAATGTGGTCGTGAAGTCGTTCTGCAACATTGCCGAGGCAGTCTTGTTGCCACAGGTGAGCGTGGGCGCGAGCTGCCGGTTGCGCAAGGTCGTGGTGGACCGCGGCTGCGCGATTCCCGACGGCACGGTGATCGGCGAAGACCCGGTGCGCGACGGCGAGCGCTTTTATCGCACCGAAAACGGCATCGTGCTGGTCACGCGCGAGGCGCTGGCGAATCTTGGGCCGGGCGCGTGAGCGCCTGGCTGAAGCTGCCCAAAGCCACCTGAAGCCCGCTGAACCCGCGCCCGCAGCCGAGAATGCAATCCAGAGGATTTCCGCCCCGATGACGATCCGCGTCCTGCATGTAGCCAGCGAACTCTATCCCCTTCTCAAGACCGGCGGTCTTGCCGATGTGACGGCCGCCCTGCCCGCCGCCCTGATCGAACTGGGCGCCGATGCGCGCGTGCTGCTGCCAGGTTTCGCGGGCGTGGCCCAGGGTCTCGCCGACCTGCGCCCGATCGCGCGGCTCGAACGCGGCTTCGGCGCGCGCGAGGCCACGCTCGAACTGGGCCGCCTGCCCGGCAACGATCTGCCGGTCTACATGGTCCGCGCCGATGCCTTCTACTCGCGCCCCGGCAACCCGTACCTCGACGACGAGCATGTGCCCTACGGCGACAACGCCCAGCGCTTCGCCCTGCTCGGCTGGGCGGCGGCGCAACTCGCGCAGCATCTCGATCCCGCCTGGGCGCCCCACATCGTGCACGCGCACGACTGGCACGCGGGCCTCGCGGGGGCGTATCTGCGCGCGGCGGCGCGCGAGCGCGGCCATGCGCCGGCACGCAGCGTCTTCACGATTCACAACCTGGCCTATCAGGGAATCTTCCCCGCCCGGCAATTCGACGAGCTCGGTCTGCCGGGCGACTTCTTCGACATGCATGGCGTCGAGTTCTATGGTCAGCTTTCATTCCTGAAAGCTGGACTGTTCTACGCCGACAAGATCACCACCGTCAGCCCGACCTACGCGCGCGAGATCCAGACCGTGGCGCAGGGCGGCGGCCTCGAAGCGCTGCTCAAGGGCCGCGCCCACGACCTCGTCGGCATTCTCAACGGCGTGGACTACAGCGTGTGGAGCCCCGCGGCCGATGAGGCCATTGCCGCGCGCTATTCGGCCACACGCATGAGCGGCAAGCTGCGCTGCAAGGCGGCGCTCCAGCAGCGCTTCAACCTCACGCAGAAACACGACGCGCCCGTGTTCGCCGTGGTGAGCCGCCTGAGCGAGCAGAAGGGCCTCGATTTGCTGCTCGCGGCGCTGCCCGAGATCGTCGCGCGCGGCGGGCAGCTTGTCGTGCTCGGCACCGGCGACGCCAGCCTGGAAGCCGGTTTTACGCGCGCGGCGCGCCAGCATCCCGATGCGGTCGCCGTCGAACTCGGCTTCGACGAAACGCTCGCGCACGAGATCGTCGCGGGCGCCGACGTGATGATGGTGCCGTCGCGCTTCGAGCCGTGCGGCCTCACGCAGCTCTATGCGCTCGCCTATGGGGCGCTGCCGCTCGTGCATCGCACCGGCGGCCTCGCCGATACGGTCACGGACGCCTCGCTCGAAAATCTCGCCGACGGCACGGCCACCGGTTTCGTGTTCGAGCGTTTCGAGCCGGATGCGCTCACGGCCGCGATCCGCCGCGCGTTCGCCCTGCACGCGCGCAGCCGCGACTGGCGCGAGACGCGCGCGCGCGGCATGCGCGAGGACTTCGGCTGGGCGGCTTCGGCGCAGCGCTACATGGCGCTCTATCGCGAACTGGTCTGATCGCTGCGATCGCTTCAGCCGCTGCGATCGCGCCCGCGGACCACATCCGATACACAACACCTCACGCACGCGCCCATCGACCGTGCGCGGCGAATTCGGTTATCGTTGCTGCACTGCGCACAAACGCCGTGCGGCAGGCGCGGCGGGCTTCCCGCGAGTCCCGGCGCATTTCCGCCGAACCGCATCATCCCCAGGCAGACCGAAGCGAAACGACCATGAAAAACGTATTGAGCATCCAGTCGCATGTCGTGTTCGGCCATGCGGGCAACAGCGCCGCCGTGTTCCCCATGCGCCGTCTCGGCGTGAACGTATGGCCGCTCAACACCGTGCAGTTCTCGAATCACACGCAGTACGGCCACTGGAGCGGCAGCGCGATCGACGCCGGCCAGATGGTCGAACTCGTGGAAGGCATCGGCGCGATCGGCGTGCTGCCGCGTTGCGACGCCGTGCTCTCCGGCTATCTGGGCACGCCCGATCAGGCGCAGGCCGTGATCGACGTGGTGCGCGCCGTGAAAGCCGGCAATCCGCACGCGCGCTACTTCTGCGATCCGGTGATGGGCACGCTCAACACGACCGGCGGCATTCCTGGCAGCGGCTGCCGCGTCGAGCCCGGCATCCAGGAGTTTCTCGTCACGCATATGCCCGAGGTGGCCGACGCGATGATGCCGAATCACAGCGAGCTGCAGCGGCTCGTGGGACGGGAGCTGGAGACCGCGGAAGAAGCCGTCGATGCCTGCCGCGAACTGATCGCGCGCGGCCCGAAGCTGATCCTCGTGAAGCATCTGCTCGACCGCAACAGCCCCGCCGACGCCTTCAACATGATGGTCGTGAGCGAGCGCGAAGCGTGGCTCGCGCAGCGCCCGCTCTACCCGTTCGCACGTCAGCCGGTGGGCGTGGGCGACATCACGAGCGCGATTTTCGTCGCGCGCCTGATGCTCGGCGACACGCTGCGGCGCGCATTCGAGCACACGCTCGCGGCCGTCAACGCGGTCGTCAAGACGACTTACGACGCGGGGCGCTACGAGCTGGAAATCGTCGCGGCGCAGGACCAGATCGCGCGCCCGCGCGAGTGGTTCGATGCCTGGACCGTCGATCTGGTCTGAGTTTCGCTTTGGCAAGCGGGTGCCAGTCGGGTGCCGACCGGGTATCAACTCGGAGGCCAAACCCGGCCACCCGGCACGGCGCATCCTATAATGCGATCCGCATGTGCGCGCGGCCAGCGGTTTCCCATCCGGGTTCCCGGCCTCGGCGCTCACCGTTAGTTGAAGCGTTAGTAAAGAAGAGATTGACCGATGTCCGATTCCATCCGTAGCGAACAGGAAGAATATTTCGAGCAGTTGTGCCTTGCCGTCGACGGCGGCGAAACGCACGAGCAGGAAGCGATCGAATTCTTCGAAGAGCACAGCCACGACGCCGATTTCGACGCCGCCCAATGGCTCGATATCGCGCTCTATCACGCCCCCGACGTCGCGCGCGGCATCATCGATTTCGTCGATGCCGAAGACCGCGAACGCAGCGACATCGCCCAGACGATCGCCGACAACCTCGACATCGCCTATGGCGACGACGACTGCATGCGCTTCGAGCGCATCATCCGTTTCGCGCTGGCCAACGGCGTGCCGGTCGATCTGGACGTGGTGCTCGACGGCTGCAACCGCGCGCTCGACGACCTCGAAGGCTGGGCCAACGAAGGCACCATGGCGCCGCTCGTGCAACTTCGCGACACGCTGCTGGCGCTGCAATCGGGATACTGACCGGGCAGGGAAAGCGCGGTGCGGCCCCGCGTCACGCCGGCCTGTTATATTCGACCCACGCCGGCCACCCAGCCACGCGCGTGGCTTCGACACCGCAAGCACCGTCGTACCGGCATCGCTGCAGCACCGCCTTCATCAAGGCGCGCACCGGCCCCAGCGGCTCCGCGCGATCGTCATAAACAAGAACACCGCCGCGCCCGCACAGCGCCAGGAGTCACGATGAGACCGCGCCACACGCCCCGCATCGATTCGCGCGCGCCTTCGCGCGAGCGGCGCGCGGCCTTGCTATCCGGTTGGCCCACGGGCTGGCCAACCTTCGGGCACCCCGCGCGCCGCGCCCGCCGCGCCGCGCTATTCGCGCTCTGCGCGGGCGCCCTGGCGTGCGCGCTGGGCATGGCGCCCGGCGCCACGGTGCGCGCGGCCGGACCGCTCACGACACCGCTCACGATCCGCATCGGCTTTGTCGCGCCGCTCACGGGCGACTACGCGAACTATGGCCACGATCTGCAGAACGGCGTGCAGCTCGCGCTCGACGACGCCAACGCCCAGGGCATCAAGATCGGCGAGCAGACCGCGCGTTTCGAGCTGATCGCCATCGACGACCGCGGCGACCCGCGCCTGGGCATCCAGGCCGCCGCGCGCCTCGCGAACCTGAACGTGGCCGCCGTGGTCGGCCACTTCAACTCGGGCACGGCGATTCCGGCCTCGCGCATCTACGAGAGCGCCGGCATTCCGATGATCGACCCCGCCGCGACCAACCCCGTCATCACCTCGCAGGGCTTCGCCAACACCTTCACCGTGATCGCCAACGACGCACAGAACGCGGGCATCGCGGGCGCATGGGCGGTGGACGTGGTGAAGGCGCGGCGCATCGCCATCGTCGACGACCGCACCGCGTTCGGCCAGGGCGAAGCCGACGTGTTCGAGCGCACCGTCAAGGAGCACGGCGGCAATGTGGTCGCGCGCGACTTCGCGCCCACCGACGCGGGCGACTTCGGCCCGCAACTCGCGCGCATCAAGGCCGCCGACGCCGACCTGCTCTACTTCGGCGGTCTCGCGCGCCAGGCGGCCGCCCTCGTCAAACAGATGAAGGCGCGCAGCATGCACACGCAGTTCGTGGGCGGCGGCGGCGTGGCGATCCCCGATTTCGTGCAGCTCGCGGGACCGGCCGGAGACGGCGCGCTCGCGTGGGAATATGGGCGCCCGCTCGCGCAGTTGCCCGACGGGCCGCGTTTCGCGCAGAAGTTCAAGAGCCGCTTCGGCACCGAGGTGCTCGCCTATGCGCCGTTCGGCTATGACGCGACGTGGGCCGCGATCCACGCGATGACGGCGGCGAAATCGGCGAATCCCGATGTGTTTCGCGCCGCGCTCAAGACGCTCTCCTTTGACGGCGTGACCGGGCGCATCGCCTTCGACGACACCGGCGCGCTGAAAAACGGCGCCTCGACGCTCTATCAGGTCAAGCAAGGCGCCTGGGTGCCGGTGACGACGCGCGGCGGCTGACACTCCTTCGACGGCCTCATTGCGCCTCATTGCGCCTCATTGTGCTTTCGCGCGCACGACGATCTGAGCGTGCGCGTCGCGCTGCATGCGCAGCAGCGCCTCGCGCATCTGCGCGAAATCCTCCGGCGCGCACATCTGCCGCCCGAAATGCGCCGATAGGCGGCGCGTCACCTCAACCGTGCGGGCGTCCCGATCGAACGCATAGTGCGCGGTGTAGTCGAGCGACGCGGCGCTCGCTGCCGTATCGCGTGAGAGATCGCGCGGCAAATCCGTCACACGAGCGAACGCGGGCAGCGTGATGCGCGCATGTTCCTCGAAGTCGCCGCTGATGCAGGCCCAGGGCTGAGTGCGCCGCGGCACCGCGAGCCAGTTGTCGAGTTGCGAGGCGATGCCGCCCGAGAGGCTGCTCAAGGCCGGCAGCGCCGTGGTGCCGTCGGGCCAGACGACGTGGTCGAGCGTGCCGTCGGTCGTGGTCGCGAACGCGCCGCTGGTGGCGTCGAGCGCGCCCGTGGTCAGCCGCGCCGTGCCCGCGAGACCGGTCTGGCGCAAGCGCTGCGCGGCGATCTGCTGCGCGCCCTGATGCGTCGCGCGGCGAAAGGTGTTGCGCTCCGTTTCGGCGAGCGCGCCCGCCTCCTCCACACGATAGCGATACGACGCGTTGCCGTCTTCGCCCACCTCGATGTCGAGCTGCGCCGAGCGGGCGCGCGGCTGGGTCGCGGGCGTGCGCACGAGCACGCCGTCGTCGACGAGCAGCGCGGGGCGGTCCATCACGCCCGCGGGCAAAAAGCCGAAAGCCACGCCGCCCGACGAGGTATCGGCGAAGAGACCCAGATCGGGCAGCCACGCGATCACGTGATTGATGGCCTCCTCGCCGTAGCCGGGCACCGAGGGCAGCGAATAGACCGGCCCAAGGTTCAGCAGCGCGCCCTCGGCGCGGATGCCCACCGCCGCCAGCAGCGCCGTGAAGAGCGCGACGTGGTCCTTGCAGTCGCCATAGCGGTCGCGCAGGATGTCGATCGCGCGGTGCGGCGCGGCCGCCGTCGTGCCGAGAAAAAGCGCCACATAGCGAATGTTCAGGCGCATCCAGTCGTAGATGCGCGCGGCTTTTTCGCGTGGGTCGCCAGGGTCCGTCACGCCCGCCGTCAGCGCCTGCGCGAAGGCGGCGATGGCCGGATCGGTCGCGGTGGGATCGGCGGCGGCTTCGCGATAGCGCGCGGCGAAGCTCGCGTAGTCCGGCACCGTGCTCACCATCAGGCGCGCGCCCCAGTTCACGCGCGCCACCGCCCCCGCTTCCAGCGCGGGCAACTGCCCCTGGCGGAAATCGAAGGTATAGCGGGTGCGGCCGTTTTCGGTGACCGGAGGCAGGGCTTCGTAGCCGCGCGCATCGGCATAAAGCGGCAGGTCGGCGGGCAGATCGAAGATCAGGCGCTGGAACTCGACCGGCTCGGCGGGCGGTTCGACGAAATACGAGAACGTGCCCGCCTGGAGCGCCTGCGCCCGCCGCTTGTCGAACGCGAGCCGCACGCGCGCGCCGGGCTGCACGCCGGGAAAGATGACGGTGCGCAACACGCCGTCCTGGAAGGTCGGCGCGCCCGCCGAGCGCGGCTCCTGCACGTCGCGGATGCCGCCTGGCGCCACCTCGTGCACGCTGCCGTCGGCGTCGATGGTCTGCGCGGTGAGCGCCGTAATCGATTCGATATCCTTATTGAACCAGACATAGCGCTGCGCCACCGCATCGACGCCGGCCGTGGTGTTGGCGCGCATCGTCGAATCGTCGTGCTCCTGGCCCGAGCCGTCCTTCTGGATCACGAACAGATGGACGTCGCGTTCGAGCGTGGCGGGCGAGATGTCTTCGTCGGCAGGCGTTTGGGCCTGGGCGCTCGCGAGCGCGAACATCAAGACCCCCGCGAGCGCGCGTGACAGGCGAAAAGCGGCTGAAGGCGATAGAGACGATCGGGGCACCGGAACCTCGTTCGGACGATGAAATGCGCTTCCCGTTTTAGCACATTGCCGCGTGTCGTCGCCCGATGTCTCCCCGATGTTTCCTGATGCTTCCCGGCGGATCAGCCCGCGAGCGCCTCGCTCGTTTCCAGCGAGCGCAGCAGCGACACGGCGATCCCCTGCGCCGCCAGCCGCACCTCGTCCAGCGATGCGAACGAAGGCGCGATGCGCAGATGGCTGTCCTGCGGATCGACGCCATAAGGAAACGCCGCGCCCGCCGGCGTGAGCACGAGCCCCGCTTCACCCGCGAGTTCGACCGTGCGCCGCGCGTGGCCCGGCGGCACGTACAGGCTGATGAAATAGCCGCCTTGCGGCACGTTCCAGCGCACGCCCGGCACGTTCGAGAGGCGTTCGCGAAACACCTCGTCGACGGCGGCGAATTTCGGCGCGAGCAGCGCCCGATGGCGCGCCATGAGCGCGTCGAGCGTGGCGCGCCCGCGCAGATAGCGCACGTGGCGCAACTGGTTGAGCTTGTCGGGCCCGATCGAGCGCACCGACGCGCAGCGCTGCCACCAGGCCACGTTGCCCGGCGAGGCCGCGAGCCACGCGAGCGCGCCGCCCGCGATCGTCACCTTCGAGAGCGAGGCGAACATCAGCACGCGCCCGGCATGCCCCGCCGCCGCGCAGGCCGCGATCACGTCGAGCGTCGTGTGCGCCGTATCGGTCAGATGATGGAAGCGATAGGCGTCGTCCCAGAACAGCCGGAAGTCCGGCGCGGCGGCCGGCATGGCGGCGAGCCGGCGCACGACTTCATCGGCGTAGATCGCGCCCGTCGGGTTGCTGTAGAGCGGCATGCACCACATGCCCTTGATCGAGGCGTCTTCACGCACAAGGGATTCGACGGCGTCCATATCGGGGCCGTCGTCGTGCATCGGCACGCTGATCATGCGCACGCCCAACGCCTCGCAGATCGCGAAATGGCGGTCATAACCGGGCGCGGGACAGAGAAACGCGATCTCGCCCTGCGCGCGCCACGGGGCGCCGCGCGGGCCTTCTTCGCCTTGCGGCACGCCATGCAGCAGCGCGAACGCGAGCGCATCGTGCATCAGTTCGAGGCTCGAATTGCCCGCCGCGACCACCTGGGCCGCCGGCACGCCCAGCAACTCGCCGCCCAGCTCGCGCGCCTCCGGCAGGCCCAGCGGCAACCCATAGTTGCGGCAGTCGAAGCCGTCGCGGGCGCGATACCCCGCCTGCCCCGCTTCGTCGAGCAAGGCCTGCGAGAGGTCGAGCTGTTCTGGCGCGGGCTTGCCGCGCGACAAATCCAGCCGCATCTGCCATTGCCGGAATCGTTCGTAGTTCAAAACATTGGGCGGGCTTATCGACATCGCTTTCCCCGGTTTGGGCCGTCAGTGGCGTGGTACGTTCAGATCCGGATCCAGCATACGGACGTCGCCATCTTCAGACAAACGCGTTATATTGAACTTTTCGATCAGATTTTCTGATAGCAAATCCGTTTTCGAGCCTGATTTCATGAAGACTCTCGATCTCGACGTACTCGCCATGGTGGTGGCCGTGGCCGACGCAGGCAGCTTCGTGCGCGGCGCCACGCTCGTGCATCGCTCGCAGGCAGCGGTATCGATGCAGATCCGCGCGCTCGAAGAGGCCATCGGCAAGCCGCTCTTTATCCGCGCGCCGCGCAACGTCACCCCCACGCCCGACGGCCATACGCTGATCGGCTATGCACGGCGAATGCTGGCGCTACGCGACGAGGCGTGGGCCACGCTCGCGCATCCGGAGATCAAGGGGCGCGTGTCGATCGGCATGCCCGACGATTACGCTTCGTCGCTGCTGCCGCCGGTGTTGCGCAAGTTCTCGGCGAACTGGCCGAAGGTGGAGATTCAGGTCGTGGGGCTGCCGAGCAGCGCGCTGGCGCCCCTGGTGCGCGAGAACAAGATCGATCTGGCCTGCGTGACCAGCACGACGGGTTCGGGCGGACTCGCGGGCGAATTCATCCGCTTCGAGCCGATGGTGTGGGCAGCGCCCCCCGCCGCCGTGAGCGCGGCGATCGGCCGGGAAATCTGGCGCGAGCGGCCGCTGCCGATCGCCCTCTTCAGCGCGGGCAGCGTGGCGCGCGAGAACGCCATCGAAGCCCTGGAGCGCGAACGGATCACCTATCGCACGTCATACGAAAGCCCGAGCCTGATGGGCCTGTGCAGCATGGTGGCGGCCGGCCTCGCCATCGCGCCGCTCGCGCGCTGCGCGGTGCCCGAGACCTTCGTAACGCTTGGCCGCCAGCACGGCCTGCCCGAGTTGCCGGAACTCGAAGTGGTGCTCGCCCGCAGCGCGCGTTCGAACCGGCCGCCCTGCGACTTCCTCGCCGAACAGATTCTGGCGGAACTGCGCGTCTGAGCTTCTACGCCATGGCGGCGCTAACGCTTCAGGCTTCCTCGTCGCCCTGGCGCGTGAGCAGCGCGTGGAGGCGCGAGATGTGGCGCAAGAGCAATTCGCGATGCTTTTCGATCTGTTCGAGCCGCCCTTCCAGGTCGGCGCGCGCGCGTTCGTCGGTTTCGGCCTGCGCGATGACGTCTTCGATGCGTGCGCGCAACACGGCCGGCTCGACCGGCAGCATGCTCAGATGACGTTCGAGCTTGCGCACGTCCTGCGCGGCAAGATCGCGGATCTTGCGCGTACCGGCGGTGCGCCTGGCCGTACCGGCTTGCGCGGGGCCGCTGCCGCTGTCCAGGCGGCTGCTGGTGCGCTGGCCGAAAATCGGCTCGGCGCGCAGCACCGGCGCCTTGCGCACCGGATGCGCCGTGCCGCGAAAACGCGCATGCGGCGCTTCTTCGGCGATGGCGGCGCGCGCCTGCGGGGGCACCTCGGCCGCCTCGTGGCGCTCGTCCATCCAGCCTTCGGGCAAGCCTGTCACCGCCTCCACGCCGCGCACGAACTCCGCGCTGAAGTCGCGCCGTCCGGACACGATCAGCTTCATATAGCTTTCGGAAAACGTCATCATCCGCGCGAGGCGCGTGACGGCGCCCACTTCGCGGGTGAGCATCGCGAGATTCGCGCGCCACACAGGCATGAGCGCTGCGCCGGAATCTTCCATCGCCCAGGTCCTCCCTAGCGGGCCAAAACCGACTGGCCAATTCCTCAAGGTTAGCCGCATCGCAAGGCAGGACGCAACCCGCGTGCCGAAGTTCGCGAGCGAAAGGGAAATGAGAGAGAAGCGTTTGAGCCCCCGAAAAGCGGGGTCGAAACGTTAGAGACAAGATTTGCGCACGGTCCGACCGATGCCAATACTTCGGACTACGTGGCAAATAGGTCTGCTAGAAATGCCCGGTAAAGCGATAGCGGCTGCCCGGATGCCAGAGATTGGCCACCGACGCCACCGCCTGACGCGACCACGTGCGTCGATGCAGCACGAGACACGGCTCGGACGGCTTCATCGCCAGATGGGTGCGTGTGTCGTCCCCGGGCGCGAGGGCCTCGATGCGATATTCCACGCGCTGCAAGGGCGCGACACGCACGAGGTACTGGTTCGGCGTGATGTATGTGAAGTCCTGCTGCGTGTAGTCGGGCGCGAGCGCAGGATTGACCCAGCGCTCTTCGAGCTGCACGGGTTCGTCGTTTTCGAAATGCAGCACGCGCGAGTGAAACAGGGCCGCGCCGGTGCGCAGTCCCATCTCGTCCGCGAGCGCGTCATCGGCGTCGATCGCGCCGATTTCCAGCACCGCCGCGCGATAGGCGTGGCCGCGCGCGAGGATTTCGTCGGAGATGCTGCGGATCGCCACCAGCGTCGATTCGTACTTCGGCTGCGCGACGAAGGTGCCCGCGCCCTGCACGCGCGTGAGCACCTGCTCGGCGGTGAGTTCGCGCAGCGCGCGGTTCACGGTCATGCGCGCGACCTTGAATTCGCGCGCAAGCTCGTTCTCCGACGGCACCTGGTCGCCCTCGCCCCACTCGCCCGCATGGATGCGCGCGAGGATGAAGTCCTTGATGCCCTGGTATGCGGGTGCGTTCATCGCTCTTTCAAACATTGAGCGTGAGCATCGCGGCGATGCCCACGCCCAACGCCTCGCGCCTAGCGCGCTTCCGATTCGAACGACAGCGGGCTGTGCGCCGCGATCGCGCCGTCCTGCACGAGCCGGGTCACCGCAGCGATGTCGGGCGCGAAATAGCGGTCCAGATCGTAGTGCGGCACCTTGCTGCGCACCGCTTCCATCACGCGATGCAGCGCCGGGCTGGTTGCGTGCGGCGCGCGCAGATCCACGCCCTGGGCCGCGGCCAGCAGTTCGATCGAGAGGATGTTGGCGGTGTTGTCGGCGATATCGGCGAGCTTGCGCGCGGCGAAGGTCGCCATCGACACGTGGTCTTCCTGGTTGGCCGAAGTCGGCAGCGAATCCACCGAAGCCGGATGCGCAAGCGTCTTGTTCTCCGAGGCGAGCGCCGCCGCCGTCACGTGCGCGATCATGAAGCCCGAATTCACGCCGCCGTCCTTGACGAGGAAAGGCGGCAGGCCCGACAGCGTCGCGTCGATCAAGAGCGCGATGCGGCGCTCGGCCAGTGCGCCGATTTCGGCGGCGGCGAGCGCGAGATTGTCCGCCGCGAACGCGACCGGCTCGGCGTGGAAATTGCCGCCCGAGAGGACTTCATGCGTTTCGGGGAAGATCAGCGGATTGTCCGAGACCGCGTTGGCTTCGATCAGCAGCACGTTAGCGGCGTGGCGCATCTGGTCGAGGCACGCGCCCATCACCTGCGGCTGGCAGCGCAGCGAGTACGGGTCCTGCACCTTGCCGCAGTCGCGGTGCGAGAGATTGATTGCCGAGCCTTCGAGCAGCGTGCGATAGGCCGAAGCCGCCTCGATCTGGCCGCGATGGCCGCGCAGTTCGTGAATGCGCGCGTCGAACGGCTTGACCGAGCCCGCCGCCGCGTCCACGCTCAGCGCGCCCGCGACCAGCGCCGTGCGGTACAGGTCTTCGATCGCGAACAGGTTGTAGAGCGCGAGCGCCGTCGACGCCTGGGTGCCGTTGAGCAGCGCGAGACCTTCCTTGGCTTGCAGCGTGAGCGGCTTGAGGCCGGCGGCGGCCAGACCGGCTTCGGCGCTGGCGCGCTCGCCGCGGATGAACACTTCGCCGATGCCGAGCAGCACCGCCGACATATGCGCGAGCGGCGCGAGGTCGCCCGAGGCGCCCACCGAACCCTTCACGGGAATCAGCGGCAGCACGTCGGCGTTGAACAGCGTGATCAGCGCATCCATCACCTCGCGGCGAATGCCCGAGTGGCCACGGCCTAGGCTCGAAAGCTTGAGCGCGAGCAGCAGACGCACGACCGGACGCGACATCGGCTCGCCCACGCCCACCGCATGCGAGAGCACCAGATTGCGCTGCAGCAGTTCGAGCTGGTCGGTCGGGATGTGCGTGCTCGCGAGACGCCCGAAGCCCGTGTTGATGCCGTAGGCGGGTTCGCCCTTGGCCGCGATTTCGGCGACGGCGCGCGCGCCCGCATCGATTGCGGCGAAGCTCGCGGGGTCGAGTTCGAGTTTGACTGCGTTGTCGTCCGTGGCGCGTGCGATTTGGCGCAGTTGCGGCAGGGTCAGATGGCCGGGCGTGAGGAGCATGATCGAATCCTGTCTATACAAGTGACGGGCAGTCTAGCCTGTCCCGCCTGTATAGACAACCTCCGCGCCCTCGCCCGCGACCTGGGACTATCCACTAGTGCATTCCCGCGCCGCTCACGCCTCCAGCCGCCCGACGATGAACGCCAGAAAGCACTGCACGCGCGCGGCCAGCGCGGCGCTGCGGTAGTAGAGGGCGTGGATCGGCTGGCGCTCGGCGAGCAGCGCGTCGTCGAGCACGGTCACCAGACGCCCCGCCGCGCGGTCGGCGGCGGTCATGAAGTCGGACAGACAGGCAAGGCCGGCGTCGCCCAGCGCGAGCTGGCGGATGGTCTCGCCGCTCGACGCCGCGAGCGCGGGCTGGATCGCGAGACCTTCGTTGGCGTCGTCGCCGAATAGCGCGCCTTGCGTGTCGCTGCCGTCCTGTTCGCGCTGAAGACGCAACGGCCAGCGGTTCAGTTGCGCGGGGGCGGTAAAACCGATCAGCCGATGCGCGCGCAACGCGTCCAGCGTGCGCGGCGTGCCGTGCGCCGCGAGATACGCGGGACTCGCCACGACGCGGCGCCGGCTCACGCCCAGCGAGCGCGCGTGCAGCGTGGAATCCTGCAGCGCGCCGATGCGAATCGCAATATCGACGCGTTGCTCCAGCAGATCGACGATGCGCTCGTTGCTGGTGAGTTCGAGCTGAATGTCCGGATAGCGCGCGGCAAACGCCGTCATGTGCGGCACGATGCAGTGGAGCATGAAGGGCGTGGCCGCGTCCACGCGCAGGCGCCCCGACGGCTGCTCCCGATGACGGGTGACAGCCTCCTCGGCGTCTTCCATCGCCGCCAGAATGGCGCGCGCACGTTCGAGAAAAAGCTCGCCCTCCTCGGTCAGCTGCAGGCGGCGCGTGGTGCGCAGAATCAGCGCGACGCCCAGTTGCTTTTCGAGGCGGGTGAGCGCCCGGCTCACGCCCGAGACGGTCTGATCGAGTTTTTCGGCGGCGGCGGTGATCGACCCCGCATCGATCACGGTGACGAATACGAGCAATTCGTCGGTGGAGGTTTTCATTATTGATCCACAATCAAGATTCATTTGAGACTAACACGGTTTTTGCAAGGCACGAATGCCGCGATACTGGCTGCCATGTTGAATCGACAGTGAATTTCCGGACCACGGGAGAAACCCATGAAAGTATTCGTGACAGGCGCAGGCGGCTTTATCGGCGGCACGATTGCCGCGCATCTGGCGCGCACGGGCCATGAAGTGCGCGGCCTCGTGCGCCGCCCCGACCAGTTCTCCGATCTCGAAGCGCTCGGCATCGTGCCGGTGGCGGGCGCGCTCGACGATCGCGAGTTGCTGATGCGCGAAGCGCGCGCCGCCGACGCCGTGATCAACGCGGCGAGCAGCGACCATCGCGGCGCCGTCGAGGCGTTGCTCGACGCGCTCGAAGGCTCGGGCAAAACGCTGCTGCATACGAGCGGGTCGAGCATCGTCGGCGACGCCTCGGGCGGCGAGGCGACCGACAAGATTTACTACGAAGACGCCCTGCCCGCGCCGACGCCCGACAAGGCCGCGCGCGTGGCCATCGACGATCTCGTGCTGGCCGGCGCGCAACACGGCGTGAGAAGCGCCGTGCTCTGCAACACGCTGATTTACGGCGTGGGCGCGGTGCCGGGTGCGGCCAGCGTGCAGTTGCCGCGTCTGATCCGTCAGGCGCAAAAGAGCGGCGTAATGCGTCATGTCGGACGCGGCCTGAACATCTGGTCGAACGTGCATGTGGACGACGTGGCGGAGCTGTATCGCCTGGCGCTCGGGAACACGCCGGCGGGTACGTTCTATTTCGTCGAGAGCGGCGAAGCGGATTTCCGCACCATGACGGCCGCGCTGGCGCAAAAGATGGGGTTGGGCGCGGCGCAGGACTGGCCGCTCGAACAGGCCATCGAGGAATGGGGCTACGAGATGGCGTCGTACGGTCTGGGTTCGAACAGCCGCGTGCGCGGCGAGCGCGCACGCAAGCTGCTGGGATGGGCGCCTAAGCGCAAGTCGGTCACCGAGTGGATTCGCGACGAAATGCCTGCGGTGTAGGACGGTTTTAGAAACCCAATGCGAAAATAGGTGGTCAGCAGCACAGTGTTGTTGCGTATCCGTAAGCTCAATCCGATAAAATCGCGCCGGTTTGCACTATCTGCCGGCGCGTTCTTATGCCCGGCCTCCGGATACGCCGATGCTTCTCGCGCTGAACTTCGACTGGCTGACCAATCTGCTCGCCATTCTGTTCGTGGTTGCGTGCCTCTACGATGCGCGCTACGACGAATACGGCACGCTGACGCTCGCCGCCGCCGCGATGGGCCTCATCGTGATGGCGATCGAAGTCTTGCTACGCCCTGCTTTCGAAATGTCTCTTTAAAGCGGGATTACGCACGACTTCGTTGTACTTACAATCGCTTTTCAACAGCTTTCGTCCGGCTGTTCTCCCCGCTTTTCCCCTATGAAGGCTCCTGCTCGTGCGAGCAGCACGCGTGCTGCCGCGGGCTGGCTTCATCGCGGCCGCGATGGCGCATCCATTCGGCATCCGAATCAATTTTTCGCGACTCCATCGCGCCTTCATCCTTTGCGGATTGGCATCGTCGTTCGGATCAACTCACTCGAACCATTCCACCAGGTAATCGAGCGCGCTCGACCAGCCTTCGCGGTGAGCATCGCGTGTTGCCTCGTCGAACAGGCGCTCGTGGCGCAGCATCAATTCCGTGGTGCTGCCCTCGGCGCGCAGCGTCACGCTCACGCGCGATTCGCGCTCAGGCGTGCTGCGCCATGCCCACGTAAAGACGAGTTTCGATTCCGGCACGACTTCCCGGTACGTGCCGCTCACGTCGTATTCCTCGCCGTCCGGCGAGCGCATCAGAACGCGAAAGCGCCCGCCTGGCC
This sequence comes from Paraburkholderia eburnea, assembly GCF_002917095.1. GTDB lineage: Bacteria > Pseudomonadota > Gammaproteobacteria > Burkholderiales > Burkholderiaceae > Paraburkholderia > Paraburkholderia eburnea. Next base: position 150,481 of record NZ_PQGA01000012.1, on the reverse strand, counting down.
GCACGTCCGCCTCGGCATGCAGACAGATCGTGTCGAGCGGGTGCATCCAGCGCATCAGTTGCGCGGCTTGCGTCCATGCCGCGTAGACCTTCGCGGCGCTCGCGTTGATACGGCGCCGGAGGATGAGGCTGAGGAATTCGGGACTGGCTGTGTCGCTGGCGCTGCCTGCAACGGTTGCGCCAAGGCTTGCGGCGTCGGGTTTGGTTGACATGCGTCCTCCTCCACGAATGCGGCCAGACGATCGAGCGCCGCGCCACTAGAATGACGGTTTTCTCCCTTCTCTTCCGCTCGCGCGCACACCATGCCGTCCAAAATCCGCAATTCGCTGCTCTGGATCTTCGACGCCCTCGAGCGCGACGCCACCTACATCCGCAAGCCGATGTTCGGCTGCGACGCCGCCTATGTGGACGGCCTGCTCTGCCTGATCGCCGCCGACCGCGCCAAGCCGTTCAATGGCCTGCTGGTCGCCACGTCGCATGATCGTCACGCGGCGCTCATCGGCGAATTCCCCGCGCTGCGCCCGCATCCCGTGCTCGGCAAATGGCTTTACGTGCCGCAGGACGAGCCGGCGTTCGAGGACCTCGCCGAACAGCTCGTCGCGCTCGTGCTCGCACGCGATCCGCGCGTGGGCGTCGAGCCGAAGCCGCGCAAGCGCCGCGGCAAAAGCATTCTGCCGAAGTAAAAAGCAGCGCCGCTCCATCCGCAAATGCCGCACGGCCCGCGCCGCCATGAAGCGGACGCGGGCCGTGAAGCCGGCAGGACGGGCCGCCAGGCGTTCCGTCTTGCCGATGACCGGGTCATCGATATCAGTGCATCAGATGGCCCAGCCGCCCAGGTAAAACACCGCGAGCACCACGGCGATGATGACGGTGCCGACGTTGAGCTTCCTGATCTCGCCGCTCACCACGCGGCCGATCACGAGCGTCGAAAAGCCCAGCATGATGCCCGTGACGATGTTGGCGGTCAGCACGATGAACACGGCGCAGACGAGGCCCGACATCGAATCGACCATATCGGCCATGTCGAGACGCGCGACGCTCGACAGCATCATGAGGCCGACATACATCAGCGCGGGCGCCGTGGCATAGGACGGCACGAGTCCCGCGAGCGGCGCGAAGAACATCACCGCCAGGAACAGCACGCCCACCAGCGCGGCAGCGAGGCCCGTCCTCGCGCCGGCAGCCACGCCCACCGTCGATTCGATATAGGCCGCCGCCGGTGCGCCGCCGAAGAACCCCGAGAAGATCGAGCTGACCGAGTCGGCCGTGAGCGCGCGTCCGCCGTTGATGATGCGGCCACTGGCGTCGAGCTGGCCCGCCTGGCCCGCGACGGCGCGGATCGTGCCGGTGGCGTCGAACACGGCGGTCATGACGAGCGCGAGCACGCTCGGCAGCACGCTCAGCGAGAGCGCGCCCTTGATGTCCATCGCGCCGATCAGCGAGGCATGGCCGGGCGCCGACAGCGTCGGCAACGCGAACACGCCGTGGAAGCTCACAGCCGGATCGAGTGCGAGACCGAGCGCCGAAATCGCCACGATCACGATCAGGATCGAGCCCGGCACGCGGCGGCGCACGAGGCCGAATATCGCGGCCAGCCCCACCACCGACATGATCACCGGCAGCGAGGTGATATGGCCGAGCGACACCGGCAGGCCCGCGCCGGGGTTCTTGACCACGAGACCCACATCGTTGGCGGCGATCAGCAGCAGGAACAGGCCGATGCCGATGCCCGTGCCATGTGCGATGCCATGCGGCAGATTGCGCAGGATCCACGAGCGCACGCCGGTCACGGAAATCGCCGTGAAGACGAGGCCCATCAGGAACACGGCGCCGAGCGCGACTTCGGGCTTGAGGCCCTTGCCGAGCACGAGGCCGAAGGCGGTGAACGCCGTGAGCGAAATCGCGCAGCCGATGGCGATCGGCAACCGCGCCCACAGGCCCATCAACAGCGAGCCGAAGGCGGTAGTCAGACACACGGCGACGAACACGGCGCTGGTGTCGAAGCCCGCCTTGCCGAGCATGCCCGGCACGACGAACACGGAATACACCATCGCAAGGAAGGTGGTGACGCCGGCAATGCATTCCTGGCGCAAGGAACTGCCGCGCTGGGCGATGCCGAAATAACGGTCGAGGACGCCGCTTGCTTCGGCGAGGGTTTCATCGACTTCGCTGTCGCGAAGCGCCGGATCGGCAATGCTTGCTACTTCCGATAACGGCTGTGCGTGGGGTTCCATCATGGTGAGTGCCTCCTTTATCAGCATGCTGAAACGGTCCCGCATCTCCTTGGGGATCCGTCATCAGGTTCGTCTCGCAGGTTGACTTGTGGGTGTCGACGCACAGCCAGATGCGCTCTTGTGGCGCGTGTCTATTTTTTGACAACTTGTGTTTTGACAACTTTTGACAGGTTCGAAGGTTAGGCCAAGGCGTCATACGCTCCCATCGCGGGAATCGCATTGAGGACATGCCGCGATGCTTATATCGCCGTATGCAAGGCGCAGCGGTGCGCCGGGCTTCGCGTATACCCCGGTGCCCCGGTGGGTTTGAACGCCGGGCGCGCGCCTTGCGATGCCCGCAGCGAATTCGTCAATGGCGGATCGCAAGCGAGCGATGAGTGGAATAAGCGAGGCGCATTGCCCAGGTACTGAATAAGGCTTTTGTCGGCAGATTAACGACTGTTTAAGGGGGATTACCGCCGCACGCGAGTTAAACTCTCACGACCCGGTTTTTTCCCGCCGCGCGCCATGCGCCGGCCGCTCCTGGAGTTTTTGTAGATGAGAGGCGGTTTCGCACGTCCTGCTGTATCCCATACGTCTGTCCTGACCTTGCTTGCGGTGCTTGCGCTGTCGGGCTGTTCGCTGTTCCGCTCGCCGCCGCCGCCCGAGCCGGAACCGCCCATTGCCGCCAGCGAGCCTGAAATGCCCGCCAGCGAGCCCGAAGAGGCTCCCGCGCCCGAAGCCGCGAGCGACACCGAATCCAGCGCGCGACCCGCGCCGCACAAGCCGCGCCCCGCGCCCCGCAAGCCGCGTCGCGTCGCCCCGCCGCCGCCCACGCCCGCGAGCACGCCCGTGGCGCCGCCGCCCGCCCCGCTCCTGCAGACGCGCACCATCGAGCGCGGCAGCTTCCGCACGCTGCTCGACAGCGAAGTGCAGAAGCCCGACGGCAAGGTGGTCGGCCGCGCCGTCGACATGGTGGCCGGTCCCGGCGGCAAGCCGCAGGAAGTGGTCGTGAATCTGCAGGGTTTCATGGGCGTGGGCGACCGCAAGGCGAATTTCCCGTGGAGCGCCGTGCGCGTCAACACCCAGCCGAAGACCCCCGCCATCACGCTCGCGCTCACGCCGCAGCAATTGCAGATCCCCGACCGGCCCAAGGCCGGCGGCGCGCAGGCGGGCGCTCCCGAAGCCAGCCCGACGCGTCTGCCGATGCTCGACACCACGGTCGAGCGCCCCAACGGCGCCAAGGTGGGCCGCGTGGTGGACGTGCTGATCGACGGCAGCGCCGCGCCGCTGGCCGTCGTGCTCGACGTGAGCGATCTGCTGGAGAAACGCCGCACCATCGCCGCCGACTGGGCGGCGCTGCACTTCGTCACGAAGAACAACGCGCTCGAAGCCCAGCTCGAAATGAGCGACCAGCAGCTCGACGCCTCGCCGGCCTATGCGAATGACCAGCCGGTGCGCGCCGTCAGCCCGAACCCCGCAGCCGCTGCGGCTAGTCCAGCCGCTAACCCGGCCGCGCCCGCGGCTTCCGCGCGCGGTGCCCAATGACGACAGGCAAGCCGACGCAACTCTCCCCCAGCCTTCGCAGCGTCCGGGCGCTCGACTGGCTGAACTTCTTCGTGGCGAACGTGCAGACCGGCTTCGGTCCGTTCATCGCCTCGTATCTGGCTTCGCACAAGTGGACGCAGGGCGAGATCGGGCTTGCGCTGTCGGTGGGCACGATCAGCGCGATGGTCAGCCAGGTGCCGGGCGGCGCGGCTGTCGACGCGCTCAAGAACAAGAAGGCCGCCGCCGCCTGGGCGATCATCGCGATCATCATTTCGGCGATGCTGCTGGCCGTCAGCCCGACGGTCGTGCCGGTGATGGCCGCCGAAGTCTTCCACGGCTTCGCGAGCTGCATGCTCGTGCCCGCGATGGCGGCGCTCGCGCTCGCGCTGGTCGGCCGCCAGAACCTGGGCGACCGGCTCGGGCGCAATGCGCGCTGGGCGTCGATCGGCAGCGCGGTCGCCGCGGGCCTGATGGGACTGTGCGGCGAATATGTCTCGCCGCGCGCCGTGTTCTGGCTCACGGCGGCGCTGGCTCTGCCCGCGCTGGTGGCGCTCGCGATGATCGAATACGACAAGCACGCCAATGCCCCGAAGCCGCTGAAAGCCGCGCCGCTGGCCGTTGACACCGCCGAGCGCGAGACGATCTTCGATCTCCTGCGTGATCGCCGCATGTTGACCTTCGCGGGCTGCGTGATCCTGTTCCACCTCTCGAACGCGGCGATGCTGAACCTTGCCGCCGGCGAGGTGACGGCGGGCATGGGCGATAACGTCCAGCTCGTGATCGCGGCCTGCATCATCGTGCCGCAGGCGATCGTCGCGCTGATGTCGCCGTGGGTCGGCCGCACCGCGCAGGCCTGGGGGCGCCGGCCTGTGCTGATTCTCGGCTTCAGCGCGCTGCCGCTGCGCGCGCTGCTGTTCGCGGCGGTCGGCAATCCGTACTTCCTCGTGCCGGTGCAGATGCTCGACGGGCTCTCGGCTGCGGTGTTCGGCGTGATGCTGCCGCTGATCGCCGCCGACGTGGCGGGCGGCAAGGGGCGCTACAACCTGTGTATCGGGCTATTCGGGCTGTCGGCGGGGATCGGCGCGACGCTGTCGACGGCGCTTGCCGGCTTTATCGCCGATCACTTCGGCAATACCGTGAGCTTCCTGGGCCTTGCCTCGGCGGGCGCGGCGGCGGTGCTGATGGTGTGGCTGGTGATGCCGGAAACGCGCGACGCGCTCGAAGAGGAAGCCGCCAGCGACAAGGCCGCCTAGCCTGCCTGGCGCGAGCGACAGTCGCGATACGCGCGTCCGCACCGGGGCGCCACCGCCGCAACCGAAACGGGCGCGGCAGTGGCGCCCCGGTCTTTTTGGGCGGGCGTAAATCTCAATCGAGGTTTGATTGACGATAAAGACGCCATTACGTCATGCGAGCGTAATTGCAATCGCGCAGCGAATCCGCAGACAAAAAGAGACGATGGATGTGCGCGTGCGAGACCTCGCAGGAGGCCAATCATGCAATCACCCGCAGCGAAACCCGCGCCCGTCAGGCGATCAATCCGCCTTGATGATCCGCTGATTTCACTACAGGAGATGCTGGAAGGTACCGCTGTGCAACGAAAGTCCGCCTGACGCGAACCGTGCTGTGGAGCCCATGCCGCTCCGCTGCCGAACCTCACCTGGCTGGCTTGGGTGTCCCCAGGCCAGTTGAGCTGCCTTAAGCCGCGAGCGCCTCGTCAAGACGCGCAGCGACGACACCGCTCGGAAACGCATCGAGCTTGCTCGCGAGAATCATCGCATCGGCATTGGCCGGACGATGACGGCGATTCGGGCTCGGGCGGAAGACCGCGTCGCCACGGCGGATCTTTTCGCCAGTCAACGCGCACACGGCGCTGCGACGCGCCGTGCAGACCCGCCACAACTGATCGGAGTAGCGGCCGTAGGTCGCGTCGCTCCAACAAACGGTGATGCTGTCCGGATCATGACGCCGGATCAAGGTGATGCCTTGCGCATCCCACGACCGCACGGTGGCACGGCGCCGGTTGGCCGCCTCCGATGCGCTGCGCGTGATGGGTACCGGTTTGCAGCTCCTGATGACTTCGGGCTCGCCGTCCGGGCCAAGCGGCTCCGAGGCTGCGGTCAGAAGATCAATGGTTTGTTGCCATGCGCTGCCGGTATCTAATTTCGTCATAATGCACCTCGTGCACGTGGAAACGATTCAAATATGCCGGTCGAATAAGCACTCTGCCACGTCGGGATTATAGCGTGCGATTCTGGCACTCCACAGAAAAAACTGAATTTTCACACGATATATCGCAGACCCGGACAAAAAGCCAGACATGATGCTTTCAAGCATGATTGCAGGATAGCAATAGTGGTTTCTTTACATTCGAACTTTTTTGCCGATTTGTTGATGTTTAACATTGCGCACAGGAAAAAATAACCGGATAGCCCGACCTTATGCCGACGAGGCAAATGCATTAGCAAGACTATTGAACCTGCTAGCCGTTTCGCGCTTCCGCCCGCCCCGGCAAGCCGCAATGCCCCGCCAGATCGGCCTGTGCAGGCATTCATGCTACATAATGATGCACGACGCGTTGCACCTTCATGGCGCACGACATGTCGTCCGATCAATGAAACGCATTACAGGCTTATGTCACAAATAGCCGGAAAAATTCACTTCGACGGCTGCCTCGCAAGGCGCGAGGAATTGTCGCACGAAGCTCCGCCTGGCCGATCGAAGTCAATTCTGAGACACGCCTCTATTCATGAATCGTTAATCAAAAATAAATTGCGTTTTAGTCGTTTTGTCACGAGCGAATGCATCGAATCACATCAACGGGCACCGCGTCAATAGCACGCTATGGTTACGGCCATTACCCGCATGGATAACAACAATTCAAATGACGGCTAATGACCGGATGAATGGCGGCTAAAGCCACACGTCATGCCACGCTTCATGCGGCCCTTCGTGCAGGGCCAATGCTGAGTCAACTGCTGGGTCAACATCGGCGTCCCGCGTTACCCGTCACGCACCGCGCCCCTGATCGAGATAGTCCGCCGCGCGATGTCGCAACATCGTGCCGAAATCGTCGAGCCAGCCGATCGACAGCCGCCAGCTCTGCCAGTAAAGCTCGACGTCGAGCGCGCGTCCCGGCGTCAACTCGACCAGTTCGCCGCGCGCGAGATGCGGCGCGATCATGCGCTCCGGGCACATGCCCCAACCGAGTCCGCTCACGCAGCAGCGCAGAAAACCCGCGACGTGCGGAATCCAGTGCAGCGGCGCATCCACCTGCGCGCGGGTGATGCGGCGCACGAAGCGCTTTTGCAACTGATCCTTCGGATTGAATTCCACGCAGGGTGCGCGGCGCAGCGACTCGCGCCCCACGCCCTGCGCGAAATAGCGCTGGAAGAACTGCGGCGAGCACACCGCGAGATAGCGCATGCGCCCAAGACGCGTCGAGCGGCAACCCTGCACGGGTTCGGCTTGCGTCGTTACCGCGCCCTGCACGCTGCCGTCGCGCATGCGCTGCGCCGTATGGTCCTGATCGTCGATCACGAGATCGAGCAGGATGCCGCGTTCGACGCAAAACGGCGCCACGGCGTCGATGAACCAGGTGCCCACACTGTCGTCGTTGACGGCGACGCGCAAGGTGGGCCGTGACGCCTGCGCCCCGCCACCGTCGGCATGCCGCCGCCCAGTTCGGCCTCGAGCAGTTGCACGCGCTCGGTATGGCGGCACAGCAGCGCGCCCGCCGCCGTCGCCACGCACGGCTGACCGCGCTTGACGAGCACGGCGCCCACGCGCTCCTCCAGCAGCTTCACGCGCTGCGAGACGGCCGAGGGCGTGACATTGAGCGCGCCCGCGGCGCGCTCGAACGAACCGTGACGCACCACGGCGGCAAGCGCGTCGAGCAGCGCATAGTCGAGCATTAGTGTTCCTTAATCTGGTTTAAGAGAATGAGCTTTGCTTAATCGGCTCCTGGCGGCAGACTAGCGCCGTTCCCCCGCTCTGTCCAATCATGAACTGGCTCGCTTTTTCTCACGGCGCCGCACTGTGCGCCTCGCTCATCGTCACCATCGGCGCACAGAACGCGTTTGTGCTGCGCCAGGGCATCCTGCGCTCGCATATCGGCAAGATCGTGCTGCTGTGCGCGCTATCCGATTTCATCCTGATCGGCGCGGGCGTGGGCGGCGCATCCGCGCTCGTCGAGCGCTATCCGACCTTCGTGCATCTCGTGCTTTACGCGGGCCTCGCGTGGCTCGTGTGGTTCGGCATCGGCGCGCTGCGGCGTGCCGTGAAACCCGCGCATGATGTGATGGATACGGCCTGCGCCGCTGATGCGCGGAACGTGCCCGAGCAACGCGCCTGGCCGATCATGCTGATGACGCTGGCGTTTACGTGGCTCAACCCGCACGTTTATCTCGATACCTTTCTGTTGATCGGCACCGCTGGCGCACGCGAGCCGCAAGGTGCGCGTCTCGCGTTCGCGTTGGGTGCGATGGGCGTGAGCGCGGTGTGGTTTCTCGGGCTGGGTTATGGCGCGCGCGCACTCGCGCCGCTTTTCAGGCGTGCCGCCGCCTGGCGCGTGCTAGATGGCGCGATTGGTTCGATGGTGCTGTTGATCGCGTTCACGCAGTTGCGGTGAAGCTGTGCTCCTGACTGCGGCGGCTGCACGGGCCGGATCGCCAGCAGCCCGCCGCATGGATACGCGCGACAGGCGGCCGCCCAGAACGACAAGACGCCGCGACCATGACGGTCGCGGCGAAGCGTTTCGCAGTGCTCAGGGGCGCCTGGCCGGCGCACTCACCTTCATCACCCCGGCGACCGACGGACGCGGCTGATAACCGTCATCGAGCGTCTTCAGGAAGGCGATCACGTCGTCGATATCGCGCGCATTCCACGCGGGCTTGCCGCCCGCCTTGCGCGTCAACGGCTCGTCAACGGTATCGACGTTGTCGCGCACCGCCGCCGGCAAGTCGTCGAACTTCACGACATGGCCGCGCGCGTCTTTCGAGTACCACTTCTGCGGTGCCGTATCGCGCTCCACATAAAAACGCAGCGCGTCGCGCAGCGTATGGAAGCGGCCGTTGTGGAAGAACACCTGACGCGTGGCGGCGTTGCGCAGCGTCGGCGTCTTGAACAGACCGCAGTAGGTCTTGTTGCTCGCCTTGTCGGTGCGCACCGGGCCGCACAAGCCTTCGTCGTAATAGTTGGGATCGCGGTTCGCGCGCAGCGCCGGATTGCGCGGCACGCCTAGCGCCTCGAACTGGAAGTCCGTGAAGAGCGGATGCGCGCCGTTCGCGCCCACCTGGTCGATATGGCAGGACGCGCAATTGCCGCTGTTCGGATCGTCGAACAGCCTCTTGCCGCGCATTTCGCTGGCCGTCAGTTCCGCCTTGCCATCGAGATACGCATCGAACTTGCTCGTGTAGGGATGGAAGCTCGGCTCCTCGAGTTCATAGCGCTCGACCGCCATCATCGCCTGACGCAGCGCCGCGTCCTTCGAGGCGAAAATCGTCTCGCCGAACACCTGTTTGAAGCGGCCCGCGTACGGTGCGCGCGCGAGTTTCGCGGCCACGTCGGCGGGATCGCGGTTGGCCATTTCATTCGCGCTGAAGAGCGGAAACAACGCCTGGTCGTGCAGGCTGTTAAAGCGCCCGTCCCACGTGAAGCCGCCTGCGGGCGGGCTGTCGGCGTCGGTCAGGCGCTCGAAGACGCTTGCGGCCTGCACATGGGTCCAGACCGGCGTGCGATTGAGCACATAGCCGAGCGTCGGCACGGCGCGCGTGCCCTGGGTGCGCAGGTCCGGGCCGCCGAACTGCGCGGCGAGGCCGTTGGGCGGCCCATACGCGTGCGCCGCGCTATGGCAGCTCGCGCACGACATGCGGCCCGAAGCGGACAGCGACGGATCGTTGAAAATGAGCTTGCCGAGCGCGGCGGCATCGCTGAGCGGCGTGGCAACGGGAGCGGCAACGGCAGAAGCCGGGGAAACGGCGGGATGGGACTGCGCCTGCGCCGCACCGATGCCCGGTGCGACAAAAGCCGCCAGCGCGGTAGCGCCGGCGGCCAGCGCAGTCGTGACGGCGCGGCGCGCCGCCAGACATGCGTGGAAAACAGTCATCGGTTTGAGGATAGGCTTAGAGATTCGTGAAGATGTCCTTGCCGAAGCCCGCGAGACCGGCCTGGCCCGCGTAGCCCAGATGGGTCAGGCCGAACATGTCCTCGATGCTCTTGAGCATCGAATAGTGGTTGTACGCCACCGTCGACACCGTGCCCGGCTTGATGAACTTCGAGATCATCACCGCGCCCGTGCGGTCGCCGCCGTAGCTGGTCTTGTTGAGCACGAGATTCACGTTGCCCGTGAGGCCCGCCGGCACCGTCATGCCCAGGGCGGCCAGATACGAGGCCGGCACCGTACCCATCGAGCTCGATTGCGGGAACGTGCCCAGGTTCGGGCCTTCCTGCTGGCTGCAGCAGGTGTCGCCCGAAAAGGTGAAGTCCACCTCGCTCGAACTCGGCATCGTCACCGATGCGTAGCTGCTTTCGTCGAAGTTGATGATCAGCAGGCCGTCCTGCTTGAACGCCGGCGACGCCGTGATGATCGGCACCCACTTCTGCAGGAACGCGTCGGCCGACACCAGGCCGCCCGTCGCGCCGCTCGCGCACGGCGAATCGTGGCCGTCGTCACAGGTGCTCGGCGTGATGAGGTTGAAGTTCGCCGTCGTCGAGACCTGCTGGAGGTCGGTCGTCAGGTTGTTCAGGTTGACCACGTTCGCCTGGCAGTCGGGCGAATCGATGATCGAGTGGAAGTACATGAACGGGTCGTGACGCGTGGCGTACGAGTCGCCTGCCGGCGTGGTCGCGTTCGGTGCTTCCTGGGTGTTGGTCAGGTCCGTCGTGTTAAGCGCCGGGTGACCGCAGGTGGCCGCTTCGCGCGCCGGGTCGTTGCCCATGTCGCCTTCGTAGCCCTTCCACGTGAGGTTCGCCGCCTTGAGCTGATCGGCGATGGTCTTCACGCTCGCGGGATACACGCAGCCCGTGCCGATCGCCTGGCCATCCGACGTCATGCCGGTGAGGCTGAAGTCCTCATAGGTCGTGCAGTCGTTGTCGGTTTGCAGCGTGGGCGACTGGCCGCTGATCATCGAGATGTAGTTGTCGAGGCTCACGTGCCCCGTGCCGTAGTACTGCTGCACCAGCGCGCCTTGCGCCGCGAGCGTGTTGGCCAGATACGGCGCCTTCGTGGTCGGGCTGAATGTGGTGGTGTAGTTTTCGTTTTCGAGTGTGATGATGAAAACGTGCTTGATCTGCTGGGTCGTTCCCGCGGTCGTGGAGTTGACGCTAGAGCCGCACGCGCTGACGAAAAACGCGCACAGAAGCGCGGCGAAGAATGCGGCGCATGTGCCAAATACAGAAGCGCCGATCTTGCCGGTAAATCGAACTGCCATGGGTGTCCTCTATCGTGTCGAGTCGTTATAGGGATAATCCGGCTAGAGCCGATATTCTTTTCGTCCGCCCGAGTGCACAATGCGCCCAATGAATGTTCGCAATGTTTGGGCCGCGCAAGCTTAAGGAGCCTGTGTGACGGAGCCGTGAAAAAACAGGGCGATTGCAGCTGTTTTCCCGCACCTCGTTCAAACAAACCATGTTTGCGCACACAACCAACTGGTCGGTTTGCGATTGGCTCCGCGCCCTGCCCCATTCGGCAGTTCATGGGTGAAACACGGCCTGGCTCCGCGCAACCGGCTATCATGTGAATTCGTACCGTAGATGGAACAAACGAATCACATGGCCTCCCCTCAAGAAAACGTCAGCATGGCGGTGTTCTGCGACTTCGAGAACGTCGCGCTCGGTGTGCGCGACGCGAAGATCGACCGCTTCGATATCAAGCCCGTGCTCGAGCGGCTCCTGCTCAAGGGCAGCATCGTCGTGAAGAAGGCCTATTGCGACTGGGAGCGCTACAAGGGCTTCAAGGCGTCGATGCACGAAGCCAGTTTCGAGCTGATCGAAATTCCGCATGTGCGCCAGTCCGGCAAGAATTCCGCCGATATCCGCCTCGTCGTGGACGCGCTCGACCTCTGCTATACGAAATCGCACGTCGACACCTTCGTGATCGTGAGCGGCGACTCGGACTTCTCGCCGCTCGTCTCCAAGCTGCGCGAGAACGCGAAGAAGGTGATCGGCGTGGGCGTGCGTCATTCGACGTCCGATCTGCTGGTCGCTAATTGCGACGAATTCATCTTTTACGACGATCTGGTGCGCGAACTCGCGCGCGAGCAGCAGGCGCGCGGCAAGGGCCGCGGCGAAGGCGGCGCGAACGCGAAGCGCCAGGGCGGCGACGAGCGCCAGCAAAAGGGCGACAGCGAAAAGGGCGACAGCGCCGAAGACCGCAACGAGGAGCGCAAGCTCAAGGCGATCACGCTGGTGGTCGAAACGCTCGACGCGCTGGGCTACGATCGCGGCGACGGCAGCAAGATCTGGGCTTCGGTGCTCAAGAGCGCGATCAAGCGCCGCCGGCCCGACTTCAGCGAAACGCGCTATGGGTTCCGCGCCTTTGGCAATCTGCTGGAAGAAGCACAGACGCGCGGGCTGCTGGAAGTGGGCCGCGACGATAAATCGGGCACCTTCGTGACGCGCACGAGCCAGCCGGCAAACGTGGCCGCAAATACAGCAGCGGCCACGGTGGAAGCGCAAGCAACGGCGGTCACGCCGGTCGCGGAAGAAACCACCGCACCGCGCACGGACGAGGCCCGTTCGCGCCGCAAGGGCCGCCGTAATGGCCGTGGCGCGGGCAGGACGAACGAGGCCGCTCGCGAGGCGCACTCGCCGCAGGAATCGCACGACGTGCAGGAAGTCGTGCAGACCCAGGAAATCTTCGACATAGAGTCGTTGCACGAAACCGAAGCAGCCCACACGGCAGTGCATCACGATCTCTTCGCCGAGCCGCGCTCGCACGAATCCGCCCTGCCGCTGTTCGAGCCTGCCACGCCGGAAGAAGTCAAAGCGCTTGAAGAAGCGCCGCGCCGCGCGCGCAAAACCGCTTCACGCAAGAGTCCCGCGCGCAAGAAGGCCGCCAAACCCGTGAAAGACGAGGCTCAGGCTGCCGTCCCGGTAGAAGTGGCGACCGCAGCGCACGCTGAACCGGCTGTCGAAGCCGCGCCTGAAGCGACGACAACCGATGCACCCAAAAAGAAAGCACCGAAGAAGACCCCGGTGCGCGCACGACGCCCGCGCAAGCCAGCAGAAGAAAGTTGATCGAAGCGTGGCGGCGCGGTGTCCCCACGCCGCCACGCTCCGCCACTGCGTCAGTCACCAAATGGATTCGCCGGGCGCTTGCCCGGCGTTTCTTCGTTCGCGTCCTGATCACCGAACGCGCCAAAAGGATCGCCGGCTTTTGCGGGTGCGTCGCCACCGAACGGATTTGTCTTTGGCTTAAACGAGGATTCGCCGAACGGATTCGCGCTTGCGGGCGCACGCGTGCCGCCGAACGGATCATCGGCGTGTGCGGCCTGCCCGGCCTCGCCCTCTTCTGCCTCCGCTTGTCTCCCCGTCGCCAGGTTGTATTCCGCCTGGACCTGCGCGAGCACGCCCGCGATGCTCGATTCGAAACCCGCCGCGTTGCCGAAATGGCGCATCGTCCAGTTGCAGCCGGTGCGGTCGGGGACCTGCTCCTGCGCACGCGGCACGACGATCTTCACGCCGTCCTCGACCACTTCCTGCAAGCGCTGAAGACGGCGCTTCACTTCGTCCTGCAGCCGCGACGCGTTGAGTATCTTGCGATGCATCGGGCACCTCCTTTTCCATTCCCGAAACCAGGCGCGAGTCTAGCGCATCTCCAACGTACATCGAACGCCCTCATTGCGGCGGTGCCTCGACCGGCAGATTCATATGCCTGAGCGCATCGCGCATCGAATCGCTGGGAATCGCGATCTGCCCCGTAAACGGCGTATCGAGATCGACAATCACATAGACCGACGACGATATCGACATCGCGCCCAGCCCGATCATCACCAGCGCCAGTGCATTGTGCGGCGCGATCAGGCCGAAGCTCAAAAAGATCATGATGAGCCAGAGCGTGAGCATCACGAAAAATGGCCGCGAGAGCGTGCTGTGCGCCTCCTCGATCAGACGCCAGCGCGTATCGCGCACGCGCCCGAACAGGTCGCCCAGGCGCGCCGCGAGTACGCTTTGATAGCGATCGCGCGGCGCGAAACCAGCGATATCGCGCCCGACCGTGTCGAGGAGCGCCCCTAGCCGCGCGCTCTCCAGTTCGCCGTCGTGCGCGCCCGGGATACGCGGATAGTCGCCCACGGGCACTGGCTCGCCCGGCCATGTCGAAGCAATCGCCGCCGCGGTATAGGTGCGCAGCGCGGCTCGCGCGGCTTCGGCATCCGGGCCATAGTCGCGCAGACGTCCATCGAGCTGGATGAGATCTGCCGCGTAAGCGCGCATGTCGTCGGTCGCCGTGTCGAAACTGCTTTTGGCCGACGCGGTAAGCAGGCCCAGCACCAGTGCCCCGAACGTCACGAGCATCCCCAGCACCAGTTGCACGAGCTGAACCGTCTCGTGCTTGCGATGCTCTTCGGGCAGGAGCGGCCGCAGCAGAATGCCCAACCCCGTGCCGCCAAGCAGCAGCACGAATACCAGCGCGGCCAGACCGATCTCGATCATGCTCAGGCGCTCCTGTGTGCGTCGTCCGCGGGCTCGTCCGCAACGTTGACGGGGGTGGCTTCTGGCGCTTCGTTTCCGGGAGGCCTGGGCGCATGCAGATCCGCCGTGTCCTGTTGTTCCTGGTGCGCCCGCGAGCGCTCGCCCGGCAGCAGCACACCGGGATGCACACGCGGCACCGCACGCTTCCACGCCACGTCCAGCTCGCGGCGGATCGAATCGTAGATCTCCTTCGAGATCGAGCGGTCCTCGTACATCGCCACCACGCGCGCGCGTCCTTCGCGCAGCGCATAGAGCAGCATCATGCGCTGTTCCAGCACGTCCGCGCCGTGACCGAAGCAGGCACGCACATCGTCAAGCCCCCGTTCGGCCTTGTCGATACGCGCGCGCAAAATCGTGCCGAGCAGCTTCGCCAGCCGCTCGCCGAGCAAAGGCGTGAGACTTGCATCGGCGAAAGCGATCAGCTCGTGCAGCACCACTCGCCGACACATCAGGAGTTCGAAACGATCGGCGAGCGCATCCGAATACGGTTGACGCAGACGCAGCCAGCGCGCCACGAAACGCGCCACACGCAACTCCAGCGTATCGGCGAGGATCTTCGCCGCTGCACGCTGGTAGCCGATACGGCCGCTTTCGCGCGCGGCCTCGATCATCGCATCGGTATTGCGCGTCATGGCGTCGAGATTGCGGATCGTAACGATGCCGCTGCCGTACTGCGGAATCAGATCGCGTTCCTTGGCCGCGAGCGTGACGAGGCCGATGGCGAGGCGTTCGCGCTCGGACAGCGCCGCTTCGATATCGAAAGCCGTCGCGCTCATGTCGATGCTGCGCCGAAAGGTGGCGCACGCTTCATTGGCGATTTCCTCTGGAATGCGAAACGTTCGTGCGGCCGCGTGCACCTGCTGGGACACGCTGATCGATGACAGTTGCACGGCCTGCTGCTGGATCGCCTCTTCCTGCGGCGAGAGCAGATCGAGCTTGAGCCGGCGGATCAGCAGTTTGAGCGACGAACCGTTGACGATCAGGCTCACCAGCACGAAGCCCGTGGCGAGAATCGCCACGAAGCGGCGCGTGCTTTCCGGAAGCGCTTCGTTCTGCGCGAGGCCCAACGCGAGCACCAGCGTCACCGCGCCGCGCAAGCCGCCCCACGCGATCACGAGTTTGTACGCGGCGCTCACCGGTTCGGTGAGTTTCAGACGGCTCAACAGCGGCAACATGCCGAACGCCACCACGAGCCGCGCGACAAGCGCCGCGACCACCACCACGCCAAGCGCGACGAGGTCGAGCCAATGGGCATCGCGCAACGTTGCCGGAATTTGCATGGCCGCGAGCAAAAAGATCGCCGCGCCCGCCATCGCCGCGACCTGTTCCCATATCAGTTGTAGATGCAACCAGTTGACGGGCGACAGACGCGTGCGTCCGAGACCGCTGATGACCAGTCCCGCCGCGACCACGGACACTACGCCCGAAACATGGAGCACCTGATCGGCGAACAGGTAGAGCGGATACGGCAGCGCGAAACTCAGCGAAATTTCTGCCTTCCCCTCGCCGCCCAGCGCCGGCAGCAGATACGCGAATGCGCGGCCCGCGAGCGCGCCCACCGCCAGTCCGCCAACCAGTTCGACGCCGAGCGTGCGCAACGCGGCGGTGCCCGTCGCCGCGGCAGCGTCGCCCGTGATGGCGGCGATCAACACGCTCGCAATGGCGATCGCGGCCGCATCGTTCAACAGGCTCTCGCCTTCGACAAGACGCACGAGCCGCGCGGGCGCGCCAACCTCGCGAAACACGGCGAGCACGGCGGACGGGTCGGTGGTTGCGATCATCGCGCCGAGCAGCAGACCGTCCGTGAGCGCGCCAAGGCCCGTCAAGCGGATCGCGCCGCCCACCATCGCCGTCGCGACGAACACGGCCACGACGGCGAGCAGCAGGATAGGCGCCGCGTCGCCGAGCATTTCGCGCACGTTCACGCTCAGCGCGGCCTGAAACAACAGCAGCGGCAGAAAGATCCAGAGATAGGCCTCGGGCGGCAGACGCGGTGCAAGCGCGGGCGTGACGACGCTCGCGGCCAGTTGCGGCCATGCCTCGCCGCTCACGAGGTAAATGCCGCCGAGCGCGAAGCCCCACGCCGCCAGCAGCACCGACTCGGACAGCGCGAAGCGCAGACTCACCGCCTGCACCAGCGCGATGCTCGCCAGCAGAAAGCCGCTCAAGAGAAGAATGTGGATGACCATCGTTTCCCGTGCGATGTGTAGGTGTCTTGATCACTGACCGGTGAAACCACTGCAATCGCTACACATGTCGGCCGAAAGCACGTTCGACGCGCCCAGTGAATTCAGTGCGCGGGCAGCCACACCACGGTCAGCGACTTCACGCCTTGCGCGCCCTGAATGAGCACGCCTTCGATATCGGCCGTCGCGGACGGCCCGGTGACCAGCGCCGCATAGCGCGCATCGCGAAAGTCATCGCGCCGGTACGCGTCCTGCAAACCCGCGACGAGCGCGCCAGGATCGAGCAGCACGTAGAGATGCTGCACCAGATAGCCGAGTGAATTGACGATGTACTCGCGTTCGCTGAGCCACACGGAGCCTGTTTCCGCCACGCCAAAGCGCGCCCGCACGACGCCCACCTCGACATCTTCGAGCGACGCGGGCGGCGTGCTCGCGTCGATAACGCGCGTGCCGGGCACCTCAAGCGCCGCCGAGGCGATCGACACCTGCGGACCGAGCCGTTCGCGGATCGCGGCCAGCACGGTTTCGCCGGACGCCGCTTCGAGTTCCTTGCCGCCCATGAGCGTTAGCGCAGCCGCGAAACGCGCGCGCAAATCGCCCGGCGGCGTATCGAAGAGCGGTACTTCAGGGCGCGCCTGGGGCGCCGGCTGCGCGGCGCGTACGCGTGCGAGAAACGCTTCACGACTCGCCATCGCCGCCTCCCGGGGTTTGACTCCCCTTGCGGTGCTTGCGATACCACGCATGGAACGTGGTGCCCGGGGCCTGCGGCAGCGTGCGCTGCTTGCCCCAGATATTGAGCGGGTTGTAGAGCACGAAATTCGGCAGGCGTCTAAGCGCGCCGTCGAGCGACGATACCGCGCCGCGATAAAGCTTGGGACTGGCAAGCAGACGCCCAGCCATCTTCAGGACTTCCTGCTTCACGAACGGCACGGCATGCTGGGCGGCGATGACTTCGCGCCACTGGTAGATCTGCTCGTGAATATTGATCTTCACGGGACACACGTTCGTGCAACTGCCATTGAGCGTGGACGCGAACGGCAATGCACTGAAGCGCTTCAGATCGAAAGTCGGATTGATAATCGCGCCGATCGGCCCCGCATAGGTGCTGCCATACGAGAGACCGCCGCTGCGCCGATACACCGGACAGGTATTCATGCACGCCCCGCAGCGAATACACTTGAGCGAGTACCAGAAGTCCGGCATCGCAAGACGCGCGCTGCGGCCGTTGTCCACCAGCACGAAATGCAGCTCCGCGCCCTCGCGCGGCGCGCGAAAATGCGAGGTGTATTGCGTGATCGGCGAGCCGAGTGCGCTGCGCGACAGCATGCGGATGAACACGCCTAGATCGGCAATACGCGGAATCAGCTTTTCGATCCCCATCGATACGATATGCACCGGCGGCACGTTGGCCGAGAGATCGGCGTTGCCTTCGTTGGTGCAGACCACCACCGTGCCCGTTTCCGCCACGGCGAAGTTGCAACCCGTCATTCCGCCGGTCTTTTCGCGCACGAACCATGGACGCGTGTTCATGCGCTGGCTTTGCGCGAGATAGTGAATGTCGTTATTGGCGGGATCGGTACCGATGGTGCGGCCGAATACGGCGGCCACATCGTCACGCAGTTTGTGCACGGCGGGCACGACGATATGGCTCGGCGGCTCGCCGTCGAGTTGCTGGATGCGCTCGCCCAGATCGGTTTCCATCACGGCGATGCCGCGCTGCTCCAGATACGGCCGCATTTCGCATTCGTCAGTGAGCATCGACTTGCTTTTCACGAGCGCCGTGATGCCGCGCCCGTTCAAGATTCGAAATACCGTCTCGTTGTGCTCGCCCGCCGTGTCGGCCCAATGGACCTTCACGCCGTTCGCTTCTGCCGCGCGCGAGAACTGGTCGAGATAATCGGCCAGATGCGAGAGCGTGTGCGCCTTGATGCCCGACGCCAGTTCGCGCAGCGTTTCCCATTCAGGGATCGCGTGCGCCTGCGCGTCGCGTTTCATGCGCAAATCCCAGAGGCGTTTGTCATGAAAATCGACGTGTTCCGGATGGGCCAGAAAGCTGCCGGCGAGCTTGGCGTGTTCGACACGTTTCGATGAAGTCGGGGGCCGATTCGACGGTTTCTGTGGCGTGCTCATTCGCGTGCTCCGTTGAGGACCTGGGCGATATGAATGAAGCGCACATCGGCTTGCATGCGCTCCGCGCAGCCTTGCTGATGCATCAGGCAGGACATGTCGCCCGATACGATATATTGCGCACCCGCGCTGACGTGATCGACGATCTTGTCCTGCCCCATGCGCACCGACACGGCCTCTTCGGTGACGGCGAAAGTGCCGCCGAAGCCGCAGCATTCGTCGGGACGTTTCGGCTGCACGAACTCGATGCCCTTCACGCTGCGCAGCAAGGCGAGCGGCTTGGAGAACGGCGTGCCCGCGACTTCGGAAATCGACGCTTCGTGCAAATGGCGCAACGCGCTGCAACTGTTGTGCAGGCCCACGCGCCACGGAAATTCGGCCCACGGAAATGCGCGCACGCCGAGCACGTCGTGCAGGAATTCCACCAGTTCATACGTATTCGCGCGCACGCGGCGCACTTCGTCGGTCTGCTCGATCGCGGTGAAATGATCGCGCACGTGATTCACGCAACTCGCCGACGGCCCGACGATGTAGTCGTAACCCGCGAAGGCGCGCGCAAAAACGCGTTCGGTGCCCGCTGCCTCGGCCTGCGCGCCGCTGTTGGCCATAGGCTGGCCGCAGCAGGTCTGGTCGAGCGGATAGTCCACCTCGCAGCCAAGCCGCTCGAGCAATTCCAGCGTGGCGATCCCGACTTCGGGATAAAACGCGTCGATGAAACAAGGGACGAACAAGGCGACTTTCATGCGGGGGCTCGCGCGGAAAGCGGACCGGACCATTCTAGCGCCGTTCCGCGCAGCAAGCGCTTAAAGCGGCACGGCCTTCCCCGGAGCCATGCCGCAGTGCAACGAACGCGATTCGAGTGGCCTGGCCGATCAGAAGTTGTGGCGGATGCCCGCGATGATCGTCAGTTGCTTGTCGGTATCCGAATTCACCACATTGGGGATTTGTGCGAGATTGCGCGTGCCGCCCGATGCATCGATACCCAGTCCCGCCCCCGACGACTTCTGGCCAATCGCCACCGCATACAGCGCCGTGCGCTTGGACAGGCTGTACACCGTGCCCAGATTGATCTGGTGGATACGCGTGGACGAACCATCGCTCGGGTGCGCGTCGTTGAAGATGTACGCGAAGCCGAACTGCAGCGCAGGCGAGAATTGCCACGTCGTATTGAGTTCGGCGATATCGAAAGCGATATTCGCGCCCTGCGGTTGCGCCGTGCTCGCGAAATACTGGCTTTGCGAAAAGCGCGTATGCGTGTAACTCAGCGCGACCGTGATTTTGTCGAAGGCATACGAACCGCCCGCGCCCCAGATATCGACCTTTTGCGCATTCTGCAATTCGCAATACGAGGCATCGGCATTGGCGCAACTCAGGTCGCCGATATAGCCACTTTCCCCGCCCAATGCCGCCTGGAGCGGATTATGCAATTGCAGATAACCCGCCGAAAGCGCGATTGGCCCGTTGGCGTAGTTTGCCGCGAGCGACCAGCCGCGGTTCTGCGAGAAATTGCCCGCCACGCCGCCCAGGCTGAAAAGGCCGCCCACGGTCAACCCGCCAAAGCTCGGGCTGATGTATTTGATCGAATTGTTGAAATTGAACGCTTCGTTGAGATTGTCCACGTCGCCGAAATGCGAGCCATAGAGCGTGGCCCAGTTATTACTCGACGCATAGGCGCCCATATAGTCCGAGAACGGATCGTATTGGCGGCCCAACGTGAGCGCACCATAAGTGCCGTTCGAGAGCCCCACCCACGCATCGCGATTAAAGAGCGTGCCGCTTTGCAGCAGCGAGCCGTTCTGCGTGAGGATGCTGTTTTCCAGCGTGAAATTCACCGTGGTGCCGCCGCCGATGTCCTCGCTGCCCGTCAAGCCCCAGCGCGAGGGCACGAGATTGCCGCCGCCCAGTTGCCAGTTCGAATGGCCGTCGGTGTGGCCGTCCGCGTGTGTGGTCTGCTGGTTGGTCGAATAGACGAGGCCCGCGTCCACGGTGCCATAGAGCGTGACGGAGGACTGCGCGTACGCGCCCGTCGTGAAGGTGGCGAGCGCGCACGAAGCCAGCGCCAGCGCCGCGCGCGTGACGAATTGATCTGCCATGTCGTTGTCTGTCTTGTCGAGGTGTGAGAGTGCGGCGCGCTCGATACACGGCGCGCCGCCCGCAGTTGAACTGCCGCAGTTGGACTTTTTGAACAGGACTACATATCGATTGACTCAGACGGCGCAAGCCGCCGAAAAGATTCCGCCCTACTGACCGAAGCGCGTGTAGACGTCCGGACGGCGGTTCTTGAGCATGAAGGCGAGCGCGATACCCGCCAGCGCCACGGCCAGCACGATCCACGGGAACGAGCGCACGATCACGCTATCCGACCCGCTTAGTGCATCGAGGTTGCCAATCAGCACGAAGCCGATCCACAGCAGCCCCAAGCCGCCGAGAATCGGCGCGACGAGTGCATGCCAGAGCCTCGTATCTTTTTTCGTGGCGCGGAAGTACGCGGCCACCGAAAAACTCGTGACGGCTTGCAGCATGACGATGCCAATGGTGCCGAGCGCCGAGGTGCAGCTAAACACGATGTTGAACGGATCGGCGCCCGCGACCACGTAGAGCGCGACCGGCACCGCCACGCTCAGCGTCTGCAGATAGCTCGCGAGATACGGCGAGCCATACTTCGCATGGAGACGGTCGAGCTTCGCGGGCAAGATGCCTTCGACCGACAGCGCGTGAATGTAGCGCACGATCGTGTTGTGGAACGACAGCAGGCTCGCGAAGATGCTGGAAAGCAGCAGCAGACTCATCGTCGTGGTCATCGCCCCGCCCAGGTATTTCGTGGACTGGATGAACCAGAAGTCGCCAGGCTGTTTGGTCGCCACGTCCGCCACGTCCTTGAGGCCATACGCGCACACGATGGCCCACGTGACGAAGGCGAAGAACACGAGGATCAGCGTGACCGACACATAGGTTGCGCGCGGCACCGTCACCTTGGGATCGCGGCATTCCTTGCCATAGATCGCCGTGGCCTCGAAGCCGATGAAGGACGCGAGCGCGAACATCACCGCAATGCCCATATGGCCGCTGAACACATGCTGCGGCGAAAACGGCGCGAGCGTGAGGCCATCGGGGCCGCCATGATGGATCACGATGGCGATCGACAGCAGCAGCAGGATGCCCATTTCAAGGCACATCAGCACGCCGAGCAGGCGGCTGTTGAGGTCGATGCCGCGCAGACCCGTGATCTGCACGATAACGATGCATGCGAACGAATACGCGTACCACGGCATCGCGCTATGCAGCATCGGCCCGAGCACGACCGTGCAGAAGAAGCCGAAGAGACCGTACAGCGCGATCTGGATGCAGGTGTACGAGAGTAGCGCGACGAGCGCGCCGGCCATGCCGAGCGGCCGTCCGAAACCCGCCGTGATGTAGGCGTAGAACGCGCCGGCGCGCACGATATGCCGGCTCATCGACGCGAAGCCGACGCTGAACACGAGCAGCACGACGCCTGCAATCACGAAGGCACCCGGAATACCCGCGCCGTTGCCGAGACTGATGGCGGGCGGCACCGCGCCAAGCATCCCGGTGAGCGGCGCCGCTGCCGAGATCACGAGAAACACGATTTGCCACAGGCCGAGCAGACTGCGCTGCGGGACGGCCGCGCGGTCCGCGTCGGCGTCGCCGACAAGTCCGGCGCTTGAATACGGTTCGTTCATCGATGCCTCTGCTGGTGTCTGTTCTGATTGCGCCACGCGACACGATGAAGAACCGCGTGCCTCAGGCGCTCTGGGGACCGGATCTCGCGTATGCATTTCGAGATTCGATTGGAGCGCATGGTAGGCAGCTAATAAATCTGGCGACCTGGCTGATCGCGCCAAATTTTCGATAAAGTGCGCCAAGGCGACTGCGGGTTTTTACTTAACGGGATTTTGGCGCGG
Organism: Paraburkholderia eburnea; assembly: GCF_002917095.1. Taxonomy (GTDB): domain Bacteria; phylum Pseudomonadota; class Gammaproteobacteria; order Burkholderiales; family Burkholderiaceae; genus Paraburkholderia; species Paraburkholderia eburnea. The sequence goes on along the minus strand of NZ_PQGA01000012.1, from coordinate 127,796 downwards.
AAATTGATTCGGATGACGAATGGTTTTTAAGTGTGATTATTTCAGCAGATGATTTCCCTAAACAAACAAAAGCCTTACATACGGGACTATTCCGTTCTGTCCCAATTGCGCGTCGCGCGCCACAGCACCGTCGCATCCGCGTATCCCACCGCGCGCGCGACAGCGGCGTTGGTCATACCGTCCTGTTCGCGCAGCACGGCCACACTGCGCTGGCGCTCCTCGCGGATGATCTCGCGCACCGACGTGCCCGCCTCCGTCAAATGGCGCTGTAGCGAGCGGTTCGACAGACCCAGATCGCGCGCAATATCGGCCACCACGAGCTTCTCGCGCGCGAGGCGCCGCGTCACCAGATCGCGCACCTGATCGACGAGATCGTGCGGCACGGTATCGCGTTTGATGAGGTCGGTCGCGTGGCGCTCCATCATGCGCGCCATCTGCGTGTCGGCGCTTTTGAGCGGCGCGTCCAGATCGTGCGGATGCAGCACCACGCCGTTTTCAGGCTGCTGGAATCGCACCGGCACGCGAAAGATCCGCATATAGGGCTTGATATCGGCGGGCGCGGCGTGCTCGAAATGCACTTCCACCGGCATCCAGGACGCGCCGTACACGAGGCGGATCATGTGGCACATCGCGCTCATGCTGTATTCGGCGTCCTGGCGGCGCGGCCAGATCGACGCGTGCGCGACGCGGTAACTCCACATCGGCCAGGCGTTGTCGCGCACGAGGTCCACGAGCGTGCCGCTCTGCCATGACGCCAGCGCATCGGTGAATTTGCGGATCGCCGCGCCAAGCGTAGGCGACGACATGAACACGAGGCCAGCCGGCCCCATTTCAGTGAGCTGCAATTCGTTGCCCAGACGCAGGCCGAGACCCGGTTCGTCGAGCACCTGCGCCGCGCGCTCGAACGCGCCCACATAGCGCCCGAGCGGCACGATTTCATAAGGATCGGAAAGTTGCCGGCGGCTCAGGCCGAACTCGGCCAGCACCGCATCGCAGTCCGCTCCGGCGGCGTCCAGCGCTCGCACGATGGGGCCCATCACGGCGCCGCGAATCATCGGAAAACCATTGCCGACAGGGACTCTTTTCATGTCTCGCTCCATGGGGCCACATGTTCGTCGTGATGCACGTCGGCACACGCTGCGGCCGCTTCTCGTTTGATTGTTCGCTCTGTCTCTGGCGCACTCTATCGCCCCTTTGGCGCGTTCTGCAAGCGCGAAATAAATATGGCGTTTCTACGATTGCAGCACGACATCGCCCCGGGATTTCCTGCCCCACAAGGCTGCGGGCCTGCCGCTCCATCGCATCGTTTGCGGTCCCACGTCATCCTTACGAAACGCTTATGAACACGAATCCGAACTCGCATCCGCTCGACCCGCTGAGCCTCGCCGAAATGCAGCTCGCCTGTGACATCGTGAAGGCCGCCGAACAGCTCGACGAATACGGCCGCTTTCCCGTCACCGAATTGCAGGAGCCTCCGAAAGCCGAAGTGGTCGCATGGAAACAAGGCGACTATTTTTCGCGCCGCGCCTTCGTGATCGCCATCGACCGCACGCGCAGCCAGACGATCGAATTCATCGTCGATCTGCGCGAAAAGAAGGTGCAATCGCGCACGCCGCTCGCGCTGCAAAGCGCGCCGTTCGGCCAGCCGCCCGTGATGATCGAAGACTTCATCAACGCCGAGCGCATCGTCAAGGAAGACCTCGCGTGGCGCGAAGCCGTGAAAAAGCGCGGCCTGTCCGAAGCCGATCTCGTCAATGTGCAGGTCGATCCGTTTTCGGCCGGCGCTTTCGATCGCCCGAGCGAAGGCGGCCGCCGCCTCGTGCGCTGCGTGAGCTATTACCGCGAGAACCCGACCGACAACGGCTACGCGCATCCAATCGAAGGCGTGGTGGCCGTGGTCGATCTGCTCGAACAAAAGGTGATCGACCTGGTCGACGACGGCCGCATCATCCCGATTCCCAAAGCGAAGCACAACTACGACACGCCGAGCCTGGGCAAGCCGCGCGACACGGTCAAGCCGCTGTCGATCAGCCAGCCCGAAGGCCCGAGCTTCACCATCGACGGCTGGCAGGTTGCCTGGCAGAACTGGACATTCCGCGTGGGCTTCACGCCGCGCGAAGGGCTCGTGCTGCACCAGATCACCTGGGACGACGGCAAGAGCGCCGCGCGCCCCATCATCTATCGCGCGAGCGTGACGGAGATGTGCGTGCCCTACTCCGATCCGACCACCAATCACTACTGGAAAAGCGCCTTCGATGCGGGCGAGTACGGCCTGGGCAAGCTCGCGAACCAGCTCGAACTGGGCTGCGACTGTCTGGGCACGATCCGCTATTTCGACATTCCGTCCGCCGATGATTTCGGCAACAGCTTCACGATGAAGAACGCCGTCTGTCTGCACGAAGAGGACTACGGCACGCTCTGGAAGCACTATGAATTCCGCACCGGCGTGTTCGAAATGCGCCGCTCGCGCCGCCTCGTGATTTCGTTCTTCGCGACCGTCGGCAACTATGACTATGGCTTCTACTGGTATTTCTATCAGGACGGCACGATCCAGCTCGAATGCAAGCTCACGGGCATCGTGCAAACCTCGGCGGTCGCCGATGGCGACGCTTATCCGTGGGGCGGCATGGTGACCGAAAATCTCGGCGGCCCGACGCATCAGCACTTCTTCAATGCGCGTCTGCACATGATGGTGGACGGCGAAAAGAACTCAGTCACGGAACACGAATTCGTGCCGCGTCCGATGGGCGGCGACAATCCCTACGGCAACGTATTCGACACGACGAAGCGCGTGCTCAAGACCGAGCAGGAAGCGGCGCGCAACGCCAATGGTCAAACGGGCCGTTACTGGAAAGTCGTCAATCCGAACGTGAAAAACCGTGTGGGCGCGAACCCCGGCTACAAGCTCATCATCAACGATTCGCCGCTGATGCTGGCCGATCCCCATTCGAAGGTGCGTCAGCGCGGCGGTTTCGCGACGCGTCACGTATGGGTCACGCCTTACGACACGACGCAGCGCTACGCGAGCGGCGACTATCCGAACCAGCACGCAGGCGGCGACGGCCTGCCGCGTTATATCGAAGCGAACCGCAACGTGGAGAACGAAGATATCGTGCTGTGGCACAGCTTCGGCCACACGCATGTGTGCAAGCCGGAGGACTTCCCGGTGATGCCCGTGGAGTACGCCGGCTTCATGCTCAAGCCGAATAACTTCTTCTACGGTAATCCGGCGATGGATCTGCCGGGCGGTCGCGATCCGCATAGCGTGCAGGACGGCGCGCCCGATGCCGCGCCGTCGTGCTGCGGCAGCAAGAAGTAAGGGCACGTCATGGGGCGCGCGACGGCATTCTGGTGCGCGGTAACGGGCGGCGCGGCGGCGCTCGCGGCAGGCATCATGCTGGGCGCGATGCAGGCTGGCGCGAGTGCCTCGGCATTCGCCGCGAACGCCCTCGCGCTGCTGGCGATGGCGTTGCTGCCGCCGATGTTCGCGCGCCGCTTCGGCTCACGGGCGACGCTGCCTTGCGCCGCTGCGCTCGTGCTGACAATGGGCGCGATGAGCTTTGCCGCCGCACAGGCACGCGCGGGCGTAACGCAGGGTGCGTTGCCGCTCGCGCTTGCGGGTTTCGCCATGCTGATGGCAGTGCGTCGATTTAATTCGGATGCCTTATCGGAGTTGGTTCCACCCAAGCTTCGAATCAGATTCGCACGCCCTGACAATGGCGCGCTGATCGGCGCTGCGCTGCTTGCCGGCATATCGAGCGGTGTGCTCGCGCGCTTCCAGCTTTTCGCGCTTTGCGGTGCGGGGCCGTTTTCGCTCGCACCGCTGCTCTTATCGCTCGGCGCGGCCATCGGATTCGGTGCAGGCCTTCAACACATCGGGCGCCATCACGCATTGCTGCTCTTGTTCTCGCTACGCGGCGCGCTGCTCGCAGCGCTAACGCTCGACGCAACCTCACCATGGTCTCTCTACGCGGCGCCCACCTTCGCCCTGCTCGACGCGCTCACGCTCCCCACGTTGTTGCGCAACGATCACGCGAACCACGCCACACAAGGCGCTTGTCCCGGCATCGCGCATCACGTCGGCATGCTCGCCGGCGCGGCATTCGCGACGACCTCGTGGGGCTTCGGCCAGGGCTTTTACGCGCTGTTTTCAGGTGCCGCCGCACTCAATTTCGTGTGTGCATCGACACAGATGGCACGCCGGAACGCGCACTCGAACACCCACGCCGTGCCCTCCCTCCGAACCACCGCATCCAGCGGAATCGACTTCCACTAATCATTCCGATTACCCCAATCAGGAGACGCAATGGACCGCCAGGACTTCACGCATACGATCCGCACGCAGATGTTCGTCGATGGCCGCTTCTGTGCAAGCGCCGACAATCGCACCTTCGCCGTGTTTGATCCAGCCACGGGCGCTGAAATCGCCCAGGTGCCCGACGCCGCCAACGCCGATGTTGACGCCGCCGTGCAGACCGCGCGCCGCGCCTTCGCGGCCGATTCGTGGCGACGTCTGCCGCCCGCCGCGCGCGAGCATCTGCTGCTCAAGCTCGCCGATCTCATCGAACGCAACGGCGACGAACTCGCCGCACTCGAAACGCTCAACCAGGGCAAGCTGCTCGGTTTCTCGAAGATGCTCGAAGTGGGCGGCAGCGTGCAGTGGCTGCGCTATATGGCGGGTTGGGCCACCAAGATCGAGGGCAGCACCGTCGATCTCTCGCTCGCCTTTCCGCCGGGCGTGCGCTACAACGCCTCGACGCGCCGCGTGCCGGCCGGCGTGGTCGCGGCGATCGTGCCGTGGAATTTCCCGCTGCTGATGGCCGTGTGGAAGATCGCGCCTGCGCTTGCCTGCGGCTGCACCGTCGTGCTCAAGCCTGCCGAGGAAACCCCGCTCACCGCGATCCGCCTCGCCGAACTCGCGCACGAAGCGGGCTTTCCGCCAGGCGTCTTCAACGTCGTGACGGGCCAGGGCGAAACGGCCGGCGCGGCACTCGTGCGCCATCCGGGCGTGGATAAAGTCACGTTCACAGGCTCGACGGAAGTGGGCCGCATCATCGGGCGCCAATGCGCCGCCGATCTCAAGCGCGTGTCGCTCGAACTCGGCGGCAAAAGCCCGGTGATCGTGCTCGACGATTGCGATCCGCAGCGGGCGATCGAGGGCGCGGCGGGTGCGATTTTCTTCAATCACGGTCAGGTCTGCACGGCCGGCTCCCGCCTCTATCTGCCGCGTGCGCGCTTCGACGACATTGTCGAAGGCATCGCGCAGGTCGCGCGCAACACCGTGCTGGGCTCCGGCTTCGACACGGCCACGCAGATGGGGCCGCTCGTTTCCGCGCGCCATCGCGACAAGGTGGCGGGCATGATCGCGCAGGGTCGCGACGAAGGCGGCGAAATCGTGGCGGGCGGCGGCAACGGCAATCGCGCGGGGTTTTTCGTGGAGCCGACCGTGATCGCCAACGCCGCCAACAAACCGCTCACCGTGGTGCGCGAGGAAGTGTTCGGGCCGGTGCTCGTGGCCATGCCCTATGACGATGTCGAAGAGGCCATCGCCGCCGCCAATGCCTCGGAATACGGTCTGGGCGCGAGCGTGTGGACCAACCAGCTCGATCGCGCGCTGCGCGTGGTCGATGCGGTCGAGGCCGGCACCGTCTGGGTCAACACGCACAACATGGTGGACCCGGCGCTGCCCTTTGGCGGCTTCAAGGCGTCGGGCATCGGCCGCGAACACGGTCGCGCGATCATCGACGCCTACACCGAGACGAAATCGGTCTGCATCGCCTATTGACGCTGGCCTGGCTTCGTCCCCGGTTCGACTTGATGCGATTGTTAATCGAAATGGAATGATGAAGCCCGCCCCCAGGCAATGATCGGGGGCGAGATTTCCTTCATGATCGAGCCCATTCCAGCTTCATTGACCTATTGAACCGAACGGAGCCCGATCATGAACAACTCGACTCAATCCTCGGCGCGCGGCGTCGCTATCGTCACGGGCGCCTCGCGCGGCATCGGCGCGGCGGTCGCGCTGCGCCTCGCGCGCGACGGCCATGCCGTCGCCGTCAACTACGCCTCCAGTGCACAGGAAGCCGAAGCATTGGTGGCGCAGATCGCAGCCGTTGGCGGCCGCGCCATCGCCGTAAAAGCCAATATCGCGAAGTCGGCCGAAGTGCGTCATCTGTTCGACACCACGCTCGAACAACTCGGCCAGCCGTCGGTGCTCGTCAACAACGCGGGCGTCATGAAGCTGGCGACGATCGCCGAATCGACCGACGCGCTCTACGACGAAATGTTCGACATCAACGTGCGCGGCACGCTCAACACGATGCGCGAAGCCGCCACGAAGCTCGCAGACGGCGGGCGCGTGATCAACTTCTCGACGACCGTGCTCGCGCTCAATCTGCCCGGCTACGGCCTCTACTCCGCCACCAAGGGCGCGGTCGAGGCACTCACGCGCGTGTTCGCCAAGGAATTGCGCGGACGCGCGATCACGGTCAACGCCGTGGCGCCAGGACCGGTCGCCACGGCCCTCTTCCTCGAAGGCAAAACCGAGGAGCAGATCCGCCACTTCGCGAGCCTGCCTCCGCTCGAACGCCTCGGCCAGCCCGAAGATATCGCCTCGGTGGTGTCGTTCCTCGCCGGGCCGGACAGCGGTTGGGTGGACGGACAGACGCTGCGCGCCAACGGCGGTCTCGCCTGAACGGCACGCGGCGCCGCCCGCAAAACAGGGTGCTAAACTCGGGGGTCGAATTCGGGCCGCAATCGTGCCATGACGCGAACGACGCAATGGCATGAAGTCGGCCCGGCTTTCATTGCACCTACAACGACTCCCGACCATGTATCTGTCCATCCTCGCCGTCGGCATCGGCGGCGCGCTCGGCTCGCTGTTGCGCTGGGTGCTCGGCCTGCGCCTGAACGCCCTGCTCCCTTCGCTGCCGCTCGGCACGCTCGCCTCGAACATCATCGCGGGCTATGTCATCGGCGTCGCGCTCGCGGCGTTCGCGCGCGTGCCGGACATCGCGCCACAATGGCGTCTGTTCGTGATTACGGGCTGCATGGGCGGGCTGTCGACGTTCTCGACCTTTTCCGCCGAGGTGGTCGCGCATCTGCAGAATGGGCGTTTCGGGTGGGCCGCCGCGGAGATCGCGATTCACGTGTGCGCTTCGGTGCTGATGACGATATTGGGTATCGCAACGGTCGCCGCGGTGATGCGCTGATGCGCTGATTGCGTGCATCGACAAAAAGGCTGCGGCGCTTCTCGCGCTCGCAGCCTTTTTTATCGCCTGAAAAATGCGTCAGCCGTTCATTCAGGGCCGACAATAACCGCCCGGCACCCCGTTCTTCGACAGCACAAACTGCCACAATTGAATATCGCGCGCCCGGAATGCGCCCGCGCACGACAGCAAATAATAACGCCACATCCGATAGAAACGATGCCCCATTTCCGCTTCGAAACGCGGCCACGCGGCTTCGAAATTAGCGTGCCACGCCATTAGCGTGCGGTCGTAATCGGCGCCGAAATTGTGCAGGTCTTCAGTCACGAAAAGACCGCCCGAAGCGTCCGCGACCTGGCCGATCGTCGGCAGTTCGCCGTTCGGGAAAATGTATTTGTCGATCCACGGATCGGGCGTCGTGTCGCGACGATTCTTGCCGATCGTATGCAGCAGGAAGAGGCCTTCGTCGTCGAGACAACGATGCGCGACTTCCATATACGTGCGGTAATTCTTCGGGCCGACATGCTCGAACATCCCCACACTCGCGATGCGGTCGAACTTCTCGTCGAGCAGCCGGTAATCCTGCAGACGAAATTCCACCGGCAAGCCTTCGCAACGCGCGGCGCCCAGCGCGGCCTGCTCCTTCGAAATCGTCACGCCAACGCATGAAACACCGTAGTTTTCCGCGGCGAACTTCATGAGACTGCCCCAGCCGCAGCCGATATCGAGCAGGCGCATACCGGGCTTGAGGCCCAGCTTTCTGCAGATCATGTCGAGCTTGGCTTCCTGCGCCTCGTCCAGCGTTTTCGCACCGCCCGTCCAATAACCGCACGTGTACGTCATGCGCTTGTCGAGCATCGCCTCATAAAAAGCGTTGCCGATGTCGTAATGCTGCTGCCCGACTTTCCACGCGCGGCGCACGGTCTGGCGATTCATGAGGCGCGCCTTGAGCGCGTAGAAGACGAGACGCGAGGGGTCGATGTCTTCGTCCAGATGGGCGCGCAGGACGTGCGCGAAGAATTCGTCCAGTTGCTCACAGTCCCACTGGCCGTCCATATAGGACTCGCCCAGAGCCAGGTTGCCTAGCGCCAGCACGCGCTCTGGGACCTGCGGATCGTGGATCTGCATGTCCCACGGTCGCGGGCCATTGAAGATGACATCGGCGCGTGCCAATAGTTGGGACGCGAACCGCCAGGCTCCTGAGACGGTGGCCTCGCGGGAAGAGTGGGCTGCTTCGAGATCGGTCGTTGCCATACGTGTTGCTCCGTATCAGACAATTTTCGTCGCGCGCGCTGCGAGAACCTCTATGATGCACCCGCTTCAAAAAACGTGCAGGAACACGGACAGCCCCGCCCGGCTCTCGGCGATAATCGGGCGCTGCGGTTGCAGGGCTTGCTGGGCAGGCCACACCAACCGCTCCCTTTTTTAAGCAGGTTGCCGCCGGTGAACAGGGTGCATATGCACCGGCGGCAGCGCTCCCGGCACGACTCTCACGACCACGAGGACTTCATGGCCTACGACGACAACAACATCTTCGCCAAGCTGCTGCGCGGCGAAATTCCCTCCATCAAGCTCTGCGAAAACGACGCGGCCGTCGCGATCATGGACGTGATGCCCCAATCCGAGGGACACGTGCTGGTGCTGCCGAAAGAAGGCGCCGAGGAAATCTATGAACTGTCGCCCGAGGCCTTGGCCGCCGCGATGGCGATGGTGCAGAAAATGGCGGTGGCGCTGCGCCGCGCGCTCACGCCCGATGGCCTGACGATCGCTCAGTTCAACGGCGCGGCAGCGGGCCAGACCGTGCCGCATGTGCATTTCCACCTGATTCCGCGCCGCAAAGGCGAAGAACTGCGCATGCACGCGCGCGATATGGCGGACAAGGCGGAACTGGAAGCCGTCGCGCAACGGATTCGCGCCGCGCTGTAAAACGGCAAAAAAATAGCGCGCGAAACGCTCGCGCGCTATTGCATTTCAGACCGGCTTTATCGGATCAGAATTTATGACGGATGCCGACTACGGCAAGCGCCTGTGTATCCGTGCCCGAGCTCACGCCGAAATCCCCAATCGATGCCTGCGCATCGATCGCCTGCCCCTTCGAATTGAGCGTGTGGCCACTGGCCTTTTGCCAGCCCGCCAGCGCATACAGTTCCGTGCGCTTTGAGAGCGCGTAATCGCCACCCACGTTCACCTGGTTGTAATGCGCCGAAGCCGGTCCCGTGAGCGAGGTGTAGTTATAGCCGACGCCCGCGCGCAACGCCGGATTGAACTGGTAATTCACGAACGCCGATCCATTATTGAATTTCGCGGTCTGGTGAAAAGTAGAGAAGCCATCGCTGCCGTACTGCGTGTTCGAATACGCCAGGCCCAGGCTCACCGCGCCAATCGCATAACTGCCGCCCGCGCGCACGATCTGAATCGAATTCGCGCTCGCGAAGCCTTGATTGATGACGGTGTTGAAAAGGCTGTCCGAACTGCTCGTCCACGCGCGCACGCCGGTCGTGACGGTGTTGCCGCCGTTGGCATAGAAGTAGCCCGCCGCGAGTGCGAGCGGCCCGTTGGTGTAGCCCGCGCCGAAGCTGTAGGTCTGGCCGCTGCCCGTCGCGCCCGCGACGCCGCCAAGCCCATAAAGTGCCTCGAATTGCAGGCCCGAAATGAGCGGACTCGTGTATTTGAGCGAATTGCTCACACGCAGGCTGTTATCGTAATTGTCGAGGTCGCCGGGCGTGCCAAACACGCCGCCGAACGGCCCGTCCTGGGTGAGCGGCTGTACGAGATCGACGAGCGGATCATATTGACGCCCGAGCGTGAGCGTGCCCCACGTATTGCTCGCAAGACCCACGATCGACTTGCGCCCGAATTCGCGCTGCCCCTGCCCCGCCACGCCGGTGCCCACGCTAAAGCCATTTTCAAGCTGGAAAATCGCGGCGAGACCATTGCCGAGGTCTTCGCTGCCGCGCAGCCCCCAGCGGCTGCCCGAAAGATTGCCGCTGCTGAATTTGACCAGCGTGCTTTGATTCTGGCCGCTCGCGTCCTGGGCGTTGTGAACCACGGCGATGCCCGCATCGACGATACCGTAGAGCGTCACGCTTCCCTGGGCGTGGGCGCCTGCTGCCGCCAGAGCTAGCGTGGCGGCGATGGCGAAAGAGGTGGCGCGAGGCGAGATGCGTTTCATAGGCGAGCTCCGTAGCATGTGCGAGATGTTGTTGAGTCCAGTGATGCCGTCCTGCCGGATACTTTTGAGGCGGATCGGCGGGGCCAGGCTGGCAACGATACGGAACGGATGCTGTGCAGTGAACGAATCAATTCTTCATTGCTTTGCAATGGCGCTGGGTTTTGTATTGGCCGCTTTGGGCGGATTTAATGCGAGCGCCGATGCGCGGCGGGGTGGCGTCTGGGCTTGTCGCGCAATGGCTGGCCATGGTGATCCGGCGCGCAGAACTGATTCCGTGGTGGCTGCGCCGCACCTGGCTGATATGCCGGCTGGTGACAAAGCCAAAAACCCCGCCAATCGGTGCGATTGGGCGGGGCCTCTCAAGTTTTTTTCTGGGCAATCGAATCCCTGACGGAGGCCCGATTTTCGGGGTTTTTGAAGGTTGCGAAAGGGGGCAATTACCCACCCCAACACCCATGCGGGCGCGGGGAAAAGCTAGTCGATTGCAACCCCAATGGCTCGCTCTGCAAAGGGGCGCCCGCTCGCGGGGGAGTCAGAAAAGGCCAAGCTGGCTGGCCCGCCCCGCAAAACGAATGCGACGCAGGCGCAGTACACGAGTGTAGTGTTAGTTGTCTGCCAGCTTTTTCGAAACGACAAACACGTCGACGCTGCCCATCGAGCACTCAACCGATGATGCCTCGCTTGACGTAATGACTTCGATCGTGCGGCCAGACTTCTCGTAGAAGGTAATGTCGTACACGTCGCGATACAGGTCCTTGCCGACCTTCTGCGACGCGAGCCGAACTGCGCGCGTTTTCGATTCGTCGAGCTTCGTGGGATCGGTGATGCCCTCGTTCTTGAGCTTGGCCTGTGCGATGTTCACGGGCCAGCTTACGCATTGAGCTGGGGATGCCGCGAGAGACAAGGCCGGGACCACTAGCAAAAGGGCGGCAGTGATTGCGAGTGACTTCATAGTTCCACCTTCAGGATTCTGTCTCCGCTTTCCCATACGCGATGGCGAACACCAGGATTTTGAATGATGCAGCCGTCCGAAGCCTCGCCGGGATGGAGCACGCTGTCGCCCTGCATCATGAATCCCTAGCGACCAAATGTGAACGTCCCCTGCTCAGGGGTCAGCCGCATTATGTAAGCGCCTGAGTGGGGATGCGTGAAGGGGGCGTGAATCTTGTAGGTGCCGCGCGGGATTGGGCCGATCATCATTTGCGTCTGCGCACCGGGATTGTTCTTTCCTGCTCCGCGACCTGAATAGCCTAGTCCAATGAATGCTCCATCATGCGAGAGCCGGCCGGTGGATTAGCTGTATGTCCAAGGCATTGCTTAGTTCCTCCCTATTGTCTGAATTGCCAGCAAACAGGCCATTCATGCGCAACGAATGAACCGTTGCGTGCGCAATTTGTTTCGCGTGAGAGTCCGTCGAATGGGCCGCCGATTCTAGCGACAAAAGGAATGTATCAATCGGAGCGCTGCGAATTTGTGTGCGCTTCTTGAGCTTAGTTAAGCCGCGGTCGTCGCGAGTGCGGCGGACTCGGCGCGCAAACCGTGCTCCTCCAATCGGAAAAGTGCGGCAGGGCCGCGCCAAAGCACCAATCGGCGCGTGGCATCTCGCAAGTAGGACCGCCGCATTGCCCGTTGGAGGTTGCCGGGCGATCCGATGGCCCCGGCGCTCTTTTCGTTGCCGCAGCGAAAAAAGCCCCCTAGCCTACTTAGGCGAAGGGGGCTAACTTTTGCGTGCAATTACCCACGAGCATGATTTCCAAACCCGTGGAAGCCTCGCGGTATAAGGTGGCGGAGAGAGGGGGATTCGAACCCCCGATAGGTTATTAACCTATACACGCTTTCCAGGCGTGCGACTTAAACCGCTCATCCATCTCTCCTGCGGGACGCGCATTATAGCAGGCTTCTGGCGAAAGAGGAAATCGGCGACTCACCCCACCTCAACCACCGCCCGCACCAGTCCACTCTTCAGCAGACTTACCGGCGTGACCGTTTCCCTTCCCCACGGAATTCGCCCGAAGAACCACAGCCTCCAGAACGTCAGCCCAGCGTGAGGTTGCCGCGCATACAACTCGTCGAATGTCTGCACGCAGCCGATCTCCACGCCCACCGCCTCGGCCAGCACTTCGCGGACAAATCTCGAGCAGAACTGCCGCGAAGATCGCAGATTGAAGCCCGTGTCATAAAGCACGCCGATCCGTCTTCTCGCTGCGCGACGAATGTCTGCGTGCTGCGCTTCCAACCCTCCACCCACGAGCCGATATACGGCAAAACGCCCCGCCTCGGACCGCCTGACGAAACGCCCCAAAGTCGTATAACGCGAAACAGGAAACGTACTCTCGGCGATGAGCGGCTCCGTGCCAGCCATATCGACCACGATCCCGACGTGATTGCTCCAGCATCCCGTAGCGGCGGACACTTCTAAAAATGGCCTCGCCCTGACGCGAATAAAAACCAGGTCGCCGACTTCGAGCAACACCGCCACGCCCAACGTATCGTCAAACCAGCGATTTTTAGAAAAATGAATCATCGGGTAGCTCACCAGGCGAATTGCGATACCGCATTCTTGTTCGCCACGCCCCACTCGCCCCATCCCGATAAAAACGCTCAAAAACCAGGACTACAAGTATCAAATACCGATACCGCAAAAACTAAGGATGCCGAATATAATCCACCAGCGCGACCGTGTACTCATCCGGTTTCCGATCCACCAGACTCACAAGAATCGCAACCAGAAACCCCGCGGGCACGCCAAACACTCCAGAGCTAATCGGCTCGATGCCCCACCACCTCGCCCCTTCGAACCCCGTAAGCTGCGTAAAGAACGGATAAGTCGAAACGATGTAATACACGCACACCCCAAGCCCCGCCACCATCCCGGCCACCGCGCCAAGCCGCGTGGTGCGCTTCCAGAACACCCCCAGCACCAGCACCGGAAAAAGACTCGAAGCCGCCAGCGAAAACGCCGCGCCCACCAGAAATAAAATATTGCCCGCATTCAGCGAAGCCACCCACGAAGCAAACAACGCCACGCCCAATAGCAATATCTTCGACATCGTCACGCGCCGTTGACTCGACGCATTCGGATCGACCATATGGTAATAAACATCGTGCGAAAGCACGTTCGAAATCGTCAGCAGCAATCCATCGGCCGTCGATAGCGCCGCCGCGAGCGCGCCCGATGCAATCAGCCCCGACATCACATAAGGCAGCCCCGCAATTTCCGGCGCGGCCAGCACCACCATATCGGGCTGCATCCGGATGTCGCTCCAGTGCACGATGCCGTCGCCGTTCACATCGGCGATACCGATCATGGTCGGCTCGATGCGGCGCCACTGCATCACCCAATGCGGCAGATCGTCGAAGTGCAGCCCGACCAGATGCGAAAGGATCTCGAACTTCATCAGCACCGCCAGCACCGGCACCGTCAAATAAAACAGCGCGACGAAGAACAAGGTCCAGCCCACCGAACGGCGCGCCGACGCCACCGAGGTCGTCGTGTTGTAGCGCGTGAGAATGTGCGGCAGGCTCGCCGTGCCCAGCGACAGGCACAGCAGCAGCGACAGAAAATTGCGCTCGTGAATGCGCCGCGCGTCGTCGCTTTCGGCGGGAAACGCTTCGTGCATCGGCACGGGCGGCGCCGCCTGCGCCAGCAGGTCGTCGCGCTGCTGCGTCCACGCCGCGCGCGCGGCCTGCTCGTCGCGCGGGAAATGCGCGATGTCGCGTTCGAGCGTATCGATGTCGCGCAGCGGACCGTTGTGGCGGCGCAGGTCCGCAAGCGTATCGATGAGGCGCGTCTTCTCTTCCACATACGAGCGCGGCAACGCGTCGAGGCGCGATTGCCACAGCGCCGCGCGCAGGCGGTATTCGTCGCGCACGTTCGCTTCGGCGCTCGCATCGCGCACGTCGCGTTCGAGCGTTTCCACACGCTGCATCACCCGGCCGTAGTCGAGTTGCGGCACCCAGCCCAGACCATCTCGATGCGCGATCAACGAAACCGGAATCAGGATCGCCGCGATCAGGATGATGTACTGCGCCACCTGGGTCCATGTGACGGCGCGCATCCCGCCGAGAAACGAACACACCAGAATGCCCGCCAGTCCGCAAAAGATGCCGATCGCGAAATCCACGCCGATAAAGCGCACGGCGATCAGCCCCACGCCCTGGATCTGCGCGACCAGGTAGACGAACGAGCAGAGGATGGTCGCGAGCACCGCCAGCGCGCGCACGAGGTTGCTGGAGAAGCGCGTGCCGAGAAAATCCGCGATGGTGTAGCGCGCGAGTTTGCGCACGTAGGGCGCGAGCAGGAAGGCCACGAGGCAGTAGCCGCCGGTCCAGCCCATCAGGTACGCCAGGCCGTCGTAGCCGCTCGCGTAAAGCGAGCCCGCGAGGCCGATGAACGAGGCCGCCGAGAGCCAGTCGGCGGCTGTCGCCATGCCGTTGAAGAACGAGGGCACGCGCCGTCCCGCCACGTAGTATTCGACGAGATCCGAGGTGCGCGAAAGCAGGCCGATCACGGCATAGACTGCGATCGGCACGAACAGGAACACGTAGCCGATCCACATGCCGGGGCCGGTGACGCGTTCGATGCGCCACATCACGTAGACGAAGGCGAGAAAGCCGAGCGTATAAAACGCGTAGGAGCGGATAAGCCGATGCGCGAGCTTCATCGTTGCGGCGCCTGGCGAGCGTCGCGGATGGCGTCTTCGGCTTCGCGCGCGGCCTGCAGTTCGCGGTCGGCGCGCTGCATCAGCACGATATAGATGGCTACCAGCGCCACGTAGAGCAGAATCGCTCCCTGCGCACCGATGTAGAACGGCAGGCTGAAGCCGGCGAAGCGCACGGTTTCGAGGGCGCGCGCAAACAGCGGCGCGACGAACGAGACCGCAAAGCCGATCGTCATGAGCACGCCGATGAGCGCCAGGTTAAAGCGCCAGTAGCGCCGGTGCGCGAGCGCCATCGCCGCGCTGACCGGCGGCGGCTCGGGCACGGGATTGACATTGTTCGGCGGTTGGGTGTGTGGCGCGGCCATGCGCCTGTGTAGCAAAAAGGCGCACGCGCGGCAATTGGTATGAATGCGAGGACGCCGCAAGGCGCGGCGTCCTGAACCCGTTTAAAGCGGGTTTAAAGCCGACTTAAAGCGACTCGCCGAGTTGATCGAGAATCGCCGGGTTCTCCAGCGTCGACACATCCTGCGTGATCGCCTCGCCCTTCGCGAGCGAGCGCAACAGGCGGCGCATGATCTTGCCCGAGCGCGTCTTCGGCAGGTTTTCGCCGAAGCGGATGTCCTTCGGCTTGGCGATCGGGCCGATTTCCTTGCCGACCCAGGCGCGCAGTTCGTTGGCGAGCTTCACGGCGTCGTCGCCTTGCGGGCGGTTGGCCTTGAGCACCACGAAGGCCACCACGGCTTCGCCGGTCGTGTCGTCCGGGCGGCCCACCACGGCGGCTTCGGCCACGAGCGGGTTGGCCACCAGCGCCGATTCGATCTCCATCGTGCCCAGGCGGTGGCCCGAGACGTTCAGCACGTCGTCGATGCGGCCCATGATCGTGAAGTAGCCGCTTTCCTTGTCGCGCACGCTGCCGTCGCCGGCCAGATAGAGCTTGCCACCCAGTTCTTCGGGGAAGTAGCCCGACTTGTAGCGTTCCGGCTGGCCCCAGACGTTGCGGATCATCGCGGGCCACGGGCGCTTGACGACGAGGATGCCGCCCTGCCCGTTCGGCACGTCCTGGCCGGTTTCGTCGACGATGGCCGCCATGATGCCCGGCAGCGGCAGCGTGCACGAACCCGGCACGAGCGGCGTCGCGCCCGGCAGCGGCGTGATCATGTGGCCGCCGGTCTCCGTTTGCCACCACGTATCGACGATCGGGCAGCGCTTGCCGCCCACGTTCTCGTAATACCAGATCCATGCTTCGGGATTGATCGGCTCGCCGACCGTGCCCAGGATGCGCAGCGACGACAGGTCATAGCTCTTCGGATGCACTTTCGCATCGGCTTCCGAAGCCTTGATGAGCGAGCGGATTGCCGTGGGCGCGGTGTAGAACAGCGTGACCTTGTGCTTCTGGATCATCTCCCAGAAGCGGCCCGCGTTCGGGAACGTGGGCACGCCTTCGAACACCACCTGGGTCGCGCCGATCGTGAGCGGCCCATACGCGATGTAGCTGTGGCCCGTGATCCAGCCGATATCGGCCGTGCACCAGAATACGTCGTCGCTCTTGTAGTCGAAGGTCCACTTCATGGTCTGCGCGGCCCACAGCAGATAGCCGCCCGTGCTGTGCTGCACGCCCTTCGGCTTGCCGGTCGAGCCCGACGTATAGAGGATGAAGAGCGGATGCTCCGCGCCCACGGGTTCCGGCGCGCAGGTGTCGCTTTCCGCCGCCGAGACTTCGTGCATCCAGTGGTCGCGGCCTTCGTGCCACGCGACCTTGCCGCCGGTGCGCTGATAAACGATCACGGTTTTAACGGCGTCGCAGCCGCCCATGGCGAGGGCTTCGTC
Source organism: Paraburkholderia eburnea (assembly GCF_002917095.1). Lineage (GTDB taxonomy): Bacteria > Pseudomonadota > Gammaproteobacteria > Burkholderiales > Burkholderiaceae > Paraburkholderia > Paraburkholderia eburnea. The sequence continues at coordinate 110,928 of NZ_PQGA01000012.1, read as the reverse complement.
GGCGATATTCTTCAGCGGCAGCGCCTTGCCGCCGCGCATCTGTTCGTCGGCGGTGATGAGCGCGACCGCGCCCACGTCCACCATGCGTTCGTTAAGCGACTTCGACGAGAAGCCGCCGAACACCACCGAATGCGTGGCACCGATGCGCGCGCAGGCCTGCATCGCCACCACGCCTTCGACCGACATCGGCATGTAGATGACGACGCGGTCGCCCTTCTTCACGCCGCGCTTCTTGAGCGCGTTGGCGAAGCGCGAGACGCGCGCGAGCAGATCCTGGTAGGTGATGTGGGTGACGGTGCCGTCGTCGGCTTCGAAGACGATCGCGACGCGCTCGCCGTTGCCGGCTTCCACATGACGGTCGAGGCTGTTGTACGAGGCGTTGAGTTCGCCGTCTTCGAACCAGGTGTAGAACGGCGCCTTCGACTCGTCGAGCACCTTCGTGAAGGGCTTTTGCCAGCTCAGCGTTTCGCGCGCGAGACGCGCCCAGAAACCTTCGTAATCGCCTTCGGCTTCGGCGACGAGCGCCTTGTAGGCGTCCATGCCGGACACCGTCGCGTTTGCCACCGTTTGCGCGGTCGGCGCAAACACACGATGTTCCTGAAGAACCGATTCAATCGCAGACATCGACAACCCCTTGGTGAAGATGAAACGTCAAACTCGTGGACGCGCGCCGCATCTTCGATGCCCGCGCGCGCCGTCTCCTGTGTGCCGCCGCGCCCGCTGTGTTCGGGCGCCTGCGGCGTTTCTTTGCTGCGGTTCTTTGCTGCGTCTCGCATGGACCCGCACGCGCGTCCATGCGTTGAAGATTAAGCGTCGCAACTTACCCGCTACTTACGCAGCGCGCCGGCCGGCCGCCGATTAGCGATAGCGACCTCTTAAACGGCCATTTAGAATGCTAACTGATCTGAGCGCCAGGATTCCAGCTTGAACCGCCATTCACTTTTTCTCGTCGCCGCCATGCTGCTCGTGGGCAGCAACGTCGGCATCGGCAAAACGATCGTTGCGTTTTTGCCCGTTGAGCTGTTCGCGCTGCTGCGCTTCGTGATCGCGCTCGCGGTGCTCTGGCCCCTGCTGCGCCTCGCCCGTATGCGCCGTGTGAAGCGCGACGAATGGCTGAATCTGTTCCTGCAGGCGCTCTTCGGTACATTCGGGTTTACGCTGCTGATGCTGGGCGGCGTGCATCGCACCAGCGCCGTCGCGGCGGGCGTCATTACGAGCACCATTCCGGCCGTGGTCGCGCTGTTCTCGTGGCTCTTCCTGCGTGAGCGGCCCGATGCGCGCGCCTTCGCGTCAATCGCGCTGGCCATCGTCGGCATCGCCGTCATCAATCTCGCGCACGCGGACCCGGCTGCCAGTATGGGCACGGCCAACCCCGGTTCCTTCACCGGCAATCTGATGGTGCTGGGCGCGGTCTGCTGCGAATCGCTCTATGTGATCCTTTCGCGCCGTCTCACGCAGACGCTCGCGCCGCTCGAAATCTGTGCGTACACGCATCTGTTCGGCTTCCTGCTGATGCTGCCGGTCGGCCTGTCCGGCGCATTCTCGTTCGACTATGCGAGCGTGCCCGTGGGTATCTGGGGCCTCGTGCTGTGGTATGGGCTGTCGGCCAGCGTGTTCTCGTTCGTGTTGTGGATGATGGGCATCCGGCACGTGCCGGGCAGCATCGCGGGCGTCTTCACGGCCGTGCTGCCGGTAGCCGCCGCCGTCTACGGCATGGTGTTTCTGGGCGAACGGCCCACGCCCGCGCATGGCGTCGCGCTCGCCTGCGTGATCGCGGGCATCGCGCTCGCCAGCCTCAAGACGAAACGCGTGCCGCCCATCGCGTCCTGAATCGCGTCCTGAAGCATCGTCGGACACCGGCGTAATGACTCTGAAAGTTTTGCTGTCAGGTTTGCTGCCTGCGTCGCGGCGAAGTGTCGCGCCGACGCGTTACAATAGCGCCCGCCCGGCCCCTGCGGAGCTGCGGCGCGAACGGCGCGAGCCTGCAGGAATCCGGCAGACTCGGCGCGGCGCGCCCGGCGCCGCGTGGACCCTGCCCGATTTCCGCCCTATGTGAAACGCCCATGTCCGCCGCACGCCCCGAGCCGTCTGCCGCACCCGCCCGCCGCCGCATGGGTGTGCTGCCCAGCATCATCTTCATGAGCCGCTGGCTCCAGGTGCCGCTGTACCTGGGCCTGATCGTCGCCCAGACGGTCTACTGCGTGCTCTTCATCAAGGAAGTCTGGCATCTCGTGACCCACGCGATGTCGCTCGACGAGACGAGCATCATGCTCGCCGTGCTCGGCCTGATCGACGTGGTGATGATTTCCAATCTGCTCATCATGGTGATCGTCGGCGGCTACGAGACCTTTGTCTCGCGCATGGGCCTGGAAGGCCATCCCGACGAGCCCGAATGGCTCGATCACGTGAACGCCGGCGTGCTGAAGGTGAAGCTCGCGATGGCGCTCATCAGCATTTCATCGATTCATCTGCTGAAAACCTTCATCAATCCGGATGCCGTGTCCGAGCGCACGGTGATCTGGCAAGTGGCCATTCACGTCGCCTTCCTGCTGTCCGCGCTGGTGATGGCCTGGATCGACCGCCTCACTACGCATACGCATCCCGAGCATTATCACGATCTCGCCGCGCGCCATCCGGTGCCCGTGCGCGACGCTGCGACGCCGGAATAAGACCGGCGCCTGACCGACAATAAAAAATTCCACGATTCGAATCACCCCGTCCCCATAGAAGCTAGCCATGACCGTCATCAAGCAGGAAGACCTGATCCAGAGCATCGCGGATTCGCTCCAGTACATCAGCTACTACCATCCGCAGGACTACATCGAGGCGCTGGGTCGCGCCTATGAGCTGGAGGAAAGCCCGGCCGCGAAAGACGCGATCGCGCAGATCCTCACCAACAGCCGCATGTGCGCCGAAGGCCGCCGCCCGATCTGCCAGGACACCGGCATCGTCACGATCTTCGTGAAGGTCGGCATGGATGTGCGTTGGGACGGCGCGACGATGGGCGTCACCGACATGATCAACGAAGGCGTGCGCCGCGGTTACCTGAACCCGGACAACGTCCTGCGCGCGTCGATCGTTTCGCCGCCCGAAGGCGGCCGCAAGAACACCAAGGACAACACGCCGGCCGTGATCCACTACGAGATCGTGCCGGGCGACAAGGTTGACATTCAGGTGGCGGCCAAGGGCGGCGGCTCGGAGAACAAGTCGAAGTTCGTCATGCTGAACCCGTCCGATTCGATCGTGGACTGGGTCCTCAAGACCGTGCCGACGATGGGCGCGGGCTGGTGCCCGCCGGGCATGCTCGGCATCGGCATCGGCGGCACCGCTGAAAAGGCGATGCTGATGGCGAAGGAATCGTTGATGGAATCCATCGACATCCAGGACATCATCAAGCGCGGTCCGAAGGACTGGATCGAAGAACTGCGTGTCGAGCTGCACGAGAAGGTCAACGCGCTTGGTATCGGCGCGCAGGGTCTGGGCGGTCTGGCCACCGTCCTCGACGTGAAGATTCACGCGGCGCCCACGCACGCGGCTTCGAAGCCCGTCGCGATGATCCCGAACTGCGCCGCCACGCGCCACGCGCACTTCGTGCTCGACGGCTCGGGCCCGGCGAAGCTCGAAGCGCCCTCGCTCGACGCCTGGCCGAAGGTCAACTGGGAACCGAACACGGAAACCAGCAAGCGCGTCGATCTGAACACGCTCACGCCGGAAGAAGTCGCGTCGTGGACGCCGGGTCAGACGCTGCTGCTCTCGGGCAAAATGCTCACGGGCCGCGACGCCGCGCACAAGCGCATCGCCGATATGCTCGCCAAGGGCGAGCAGCTGCCGGTGGACTTCAAGAACCGCGTGATTTATTACGTCGGCCCGGTCGATCCGGTGCGCGACGAAGTGGTTGGCCCGGCAGGCCCCACCACCGCCACGCGCATGGACAAGTTCACGGAGCTCATGCTCTCGCAAACGGGCCTCATCTCGATGGTGGGCAAGGCCGAGCGCGGCCCGGTCGCCATCGAGGCCATCAAGAAGCACAAGGCCGCCTACCTGATGGCCGTGGGCGGCGCCGCTTACCTCGTGTCGAAGGCGATTCGCGGCTCGAAGGTCGTCGCGTTCGAAGACCTCGGCATGGAAGCGATCTACGAGTTCGACGTCCAGGACATGCCGGTGACGGTCGCGGTCGATTCGTCGGGTACCTCGGTCCACAAGACGGGCCCCGCCGAATGGCAGGCGAAGATCGGCAAGATTCCGGTCGCAACGGCCTGATGATTCGCGCTCTGCGGGATAATTCATCGGCAGCAGCATCGCCGAACTAAAAACCGGGGCCCCGCGCCCCGGTTTTTCTTTGAGTAACGCGAAGCGTACTGAGACTAATTCTCAGCACGCAGCAAATAGCCAATTTAGGCGCGTTTTGGCGCAGATTCGGCCTTGGCTTTTGTGTATTGAGCGTTTATTGTTTGAAACCAGTGTTAAAACCTGCCCGCCCCTACAAGGAAGGAAAAACTATGCAAGGCGACAAGAAAGTCATCGAATATCTCAATGCGCAGCTCAAGAACGAACTGACCGCGATTAACCAGTACTTCCTGCACGCCCGCATGTACAAGCATTGGGGCCTCGAAAAGCTCGGCAAGCACGAATATGACGAGTCGATCGGTGAAATGCGTCACGCTGACTGGCTCATCGAACGTATTTTCATGCTCGACGGTCTGCCCAATCTGCAGGATCTGCACAAGCTGCTGATCGGCGAAGAAACCAAGGAAGTGCTCGAATGCGATCTGAAGCTCGAGTACATCTCCCAGGGCACCTGCAAGGAAGCCATCGCTTATTGCGAATCGGTGCGTGATTTTGTCTCGCGTGAAATCTTCACGAAGATTCTCGACGACACCGAAGAACACATCGACTGGCTCGAAACGCAGATCGACCTGATCGACAAGGTCGGCATCCAGAATTACCAGCAAACCATGATGGGTTCGGTAGAATCCTGATTCTGATTGCCGTACGGTCACACCCGCTCTCGCGCGGGTGTGACCCTGAAGCCGCCATTTCAGCATTCCCAGCGTCCGTTTCCGCCTCCCGACTCTCGTGAACCATCCGGCTCCCAACTGCGCCGCGCCCATCGGTATTTTCGATTCCGGGCTGGGCGGCCTCTCGGTGCTGCGCGCCGTGCGCGCGCATCTGCCCGCCGAGCAGGTCGTCTACGTGGCCGACTCGCGCTATGCGCCGTATGGCCAGCGCGACGACGACTTCATCGCCGACCGCACGCTCGCGATCGGCGAATGGCTCGTGGCGCAGGGCGCGAAGGCGCTGGTGGTGGCCTGCAACACGGCCACGGCGCAGTCGATCGAGTTCGTGCGCGCGCGCCTGCCGATCCCGCTCGTGGGCGTGGAGCCGGGTGTGAAGCCGGCGGCGCTGTTGTCGAAATCGCGCGTCGCGGGCGTGCTGGCCACCCAGGTGACGCTGCGCAGTGCGCGCTTCCAGGCGCTCGTCGAGCGTCATGCCGACGATCTGCGCGTGCTGTGCCAGCCAGGCCACGGTCTCGTGGAGGCGGTCGAGCGCTGCGACATCGACTCGCCGGAACTGGTCGAACTGCTGCGCGCCTACGTCCAGCCGATGCTCGACGCCGGCGCCGACACGCTGGTGCTCGGCTGCACGCACTACCCGTTTCTGGATGCCGCGATCCGCTCGATCGTCGGCGAACGCATGACGCTCGTGGATACGAGCGTGGCCATCGCCCGTCAGCTCGAACGCGTGCTCGATCAGCACGGTCTGCGCGCGTCGGCGCGTGACGACGAATCTCCCGCCGACGCGCGGTTGTGCTCGACCAGCGACGGCGAGCATTTGCGCGCGCTCGCGCAAGCGCTGCTCAACCTGGAAGCGCCAGTCGAGCGCGTCCAGATCCCCTCGCGGCGCACCCGCGAACTCGAATCCCACGCTGTCTGAGCGCAACAGGGCAGAAAAAGCCGCTCGTTCCCGCCCCCTTTCTTACGCCCGTCTTTCTCCTTCTGGCCCCGTCTGACGCCCGCCTGCCACCGGCCTCGGCGATCGCGCCCCGCTCTCGCGTGCTTCTGATCCAGAGCAAAATCCCTGCTAAGCATCCGGTTTTGTTACAAAAATTCCATCTGCATGCTTGCCAAACGGGCCAAACATAATGATAATAATTCGCATTAACTCTCTCTATTGCGCTCCATCATGATTGTCTGCGTGTGCAAGTCCGTCTCCGACCGTACGATTCGTGCCTCCATTGCGGAAGGCATGGACTCTTTCGACGAGCTGCAATTCGAGCTTGGCGTCGCGACCTGCTGCGGCAAGTGCGAAGAATCCGTTCGCGACGTGATGGCGCAAAGCGGCGTGTGTGCAAGCCGTTGCGGCGTGACGCATCACCACGCTCATCCGGTCGTGGCCGTGCCGCATGTGGTTCCCCTGACGTTCTACGAGCGCAAGGCCGCCTGATTTTCCCGTGACGCGCGACTCAAGTCTGCTGAGACGCGCGCCGCAACAACGCTCAAAAAACCGAGCGCTTTATCGCCGACAGCAAGCCAGTTTCACGACCAGCCAGCTACCGCTCGCACCTTTTTCTGGAGGACGGGATGGAATTGCTGATCGGATTTGTGACTACCGTGTGCATCTCGCTGTTGATCTTTCGCCCATAAAGCTGCCCGTAGCGACGCGTTGTCTGCCTTGTGCGCCGTCGAATACAGGGCGGCCACGCTAACATGCAGGCTTCTCAAACCACCGCCACCGCGCTGACGTTTCCCGTCTTCCGCACGAACCGCCGAGTCGTGACCGCGACGGCGATCGTGCTCGCGCTGCACGCCGCGCTCATCGCCGTCGTGCTCACGCACCACGACGACGCCAGGCCCATCGCACTCCAGTCGCAAGCCATCACGGCCGAGCTGCTCAAACCCGAGCCGCTCGCCGCTCCGGCCGCGATCCAGTCCACGCCGACTCCGCCGCCGCCCAAACCGGTGCCGGTGAAGCGCGAAAAGCCCAAGGCCCAGCCGAAGCAAAAACCGACGCCTACGCCGCCGCTGCCCGTCGCCGCCGCGCCCTCGCAGCACGCGATCGAAACGCCCGCGCCCGCCGATCCGGCGCCCCCCGCGCCGACGCCGCCCGCTGCGCCACAGGCGGCAGCACCCGCGCCGGCCAAGCCCGTGATGGCGCTGTCCGCACCCAGGAATGTCTCGCACCTCGACTGCCGCATCGTCGAGCCGGACTACCCGACGCTCTCGAAGCGCCGCGGCGAGACCGGCACGGCGCTCGTGCACTTCGTGGTGGGCCTGAGCGGCAAGATCGAGAACATCGAGCTGCGCAAGTCCAGCGGCTATAGCCGTCTCGACGACGCCGCGATGGACGCGATGCGCAGCAGTTCCTGCAAGCCGTACCTGGAAGACGGCCAGCCGGTGCGCGCGGCTTACACGCAACCGTTCGATTTCAGCCTGCACGATTGAGTCGCGCAGGCGTCAGGCGCGCCGCCAACACGGCGCGTCTGAATGAGAATCACACTGTTTTGATGAATTGAATTAAAGGAAAAAAGCATGCAGAACTACGGTATCGCCCACGTCTGGGCGCAAGGGGATTTCGTGACGCGCGGCATCGCGCTTGCACTGTTCATCATGTCGGTGCTGTCGTGGTGCGTGATCGTCGTGAAGGGCTGGAACGTCGCGCGCCTCAAGCGCCTCACGAAGAACGCCGAGCAGCAGTTCTGGCATTCGGACGATCTCGCCGACGGCGTGAAGAAGCTCGGCAGCGGCACGCGCGAAGACAACCCGTTCCTCGCCCTCGCCCTCTCGGGTCAGGAAGCCGCCGATCACCATCACCAGACGCAACCGCATCTGCATGACCGCATGGACGTGTCGGACTGGGTCACGCGCTGCCTGAAGGACACGATGGACGACTCGGTGGCGAAGATGCAGTCGGGCCTCGCGATCCTCGCGTCGATCGGCAGCACGGCGCCGTTCGTCGGCCTGTTCGGTACGGTGTGGGGCATCTATCACGCCCTGCTCTCGATCGGCGCATCGGGCCAGACCTCGATCGACGCGGTCGCGGGTCCGGTCGGCGAAGCGCTCATCATGACGGCATTCGGCCTGTTCGTCGCGATTCCGGCAGTGCTCGGCTACAACGCGCTCACGCGCGCCAACAAGGCGATCGTCACGAAGCTCAACCGCTTCGCTCACGGTCTGCACGCCTTCTTCGTGACGGGCGCACGCCTGTCGTCGACGTCCAGGGGCGGCAACAGCGCCAGCGGCAGCCTGCGCGTCGCCGCACGCACCCACTAATACGCGGAGGCAAGCAACATGGCGATGAGCCCTTTTGCCAGCGATGACGACGATGGCCTCATGAACGAAATCAACATGACGCCGCTCGTCGACGTCATGTTGGTTCTCCTGATCGTTTTCATGGTGACGATCCCCGTGATCCGTCACGCCGTGAAGATCGACCTGCCGCACGCGAGCAGTCAGAAGGAAGACACCAAGCCCGCGCAGATCAACATCTCGATCGAAGCGGACGGCACGGTGCTGTGGGACGGCAATGCCGTGAGCGACGAGCAGCTCACCGCGAAGATCGCGGCGGCCGCCCAGCAGGAACCGCAGCCGGAGCTGCACCTGAACGCGGATCGCAAGGTCCAGTACGAGAAGGTGGCACAGGTGATGTCGGCCGCGCAGAGCGGCGGTCTTACGAAGCTCGGCTTCGTGACCGATCCGGCACACAAGTGATGCACACGTGACGCCGGCCACGCGCCGGGCGTCGCATCGACAGACACGCGCGGCCCTTTCGCCGCGCGTTTTCTTTTGCGCTGATTAATTCGGATACCAGAATATTCGGGCGCAAAGTAAAAGGCCTTCATCGTCGGATGAAGGCCTTTTTTCGAGCGCACGCGGCGCATTCGGGCGGTGGCGACACTCCCCGACAATCGCTCGGTTCACGTCGGCACATGCGACTGCCGTGATCGACACGGACTGCGCGTTCGGCCCTGAAGGCTCGCTATGATAGCGGCCATCAATTCCCGCACAAGACCGGTGCTTGGCGAGAGGACTTCAATATAGGCCTCTCGCCTCCTGGCTACAAGGTTTAAGCCATTGAAAGTAACGATTGCCGGTGACGCTTAAATGACAAAAACAAACACGGGCCGATATGAGGCGACCGCATAAAAAGCCTTCATACAAGCGCACGCGCGTGCAGGTTCGCAAAGCTTCAATGCGCGCCGCGCGCCTTCGGCTTCAGGCCGTTTCGATATTGCTCGCCGGCTTCGTGTGCTGGATGCGGTGGGTCGCGGCCTGCTGCTGCGCTTCGATACTGTTCTTCGCGATCAACGCATCGATATCGCTTTTGAGCGGGCATTCCTGCTGCAGGCTCTTGTCGGCGTCGAGCACTTCGACGAGGTAATCGACGAACGCGCGCACAGCGGGAACCATCCCCTGGCGCGAGAGGAACACCGCATAGAGTTGCGGCACCGGCAGCGTCCAGCCCGGCATGACCGGCGAGAGCTTGCCCGAGCGCAGCGCGGCGCCGTACATCATCTCCGGCATCGCAGCGATGCCCAGCCCTTGCAGCGCGGCTTCGCGGATCGTCGTGAGATCGGCGCTGATGAGGCGCGGCTCGTGTTCGTGCGAATGACGCGTGCCGTCCGGCGCGATCAGATGGAACACATGGCGGCCGTCGCTCGTGGGCGTGTCGAGCGTCTCGAAGCGCGTGAGATCGTCGGGCGTGAGCGGCGGCGCGTTCTGCGCGAGCAGACTGGGCGCGCCCACCAGCATCTGTTCCGTGCGCCAGAGCGGGCGCACCACGATGTTGGCGTTCTGCGGCGGCTCCGAGCGCACGCGCAGCGCGATATCCACGGAATCCTCGAAGAGATCGATCACGCGATTGGTCACGCGCATCACCACCCGCACTTCGGGGAAGCGATGCATGAATTCGGGAATGATCTGCGAAAAGATGGTCTGCGAGAGCGTGACCGGCACGCTCACGCGCACGGTGCCGCGCGGCGACGAGCGCAGCGACTGCACGACGTTCACGGCGGCCTGCGCCTCCGCGAGCATCGCGCGGCAGTGCTGGTAGAACAGCTCGCCCGCCTCGGTGAGGGCCAGCTTGCGCGTGGAGCGCTGCAGCAGGCGCACGCCGAGCGACGCCTCCAGCTCGCTCACGCGGCGCGACAGCCGCGACTTGGAAATACCGAGCACGCGCTCGGCCGCCGAGAATCCGCCGTGTTCGACCACCTGCGAAAAGTACATCAGGTCGTTCAGGTTGTGCGAATCGATTTTCATGTCGTCGTTCCAGCGATGGGACAATCCATTGCGATCAGGCGGTCAAACAGGCCAAATCGGCTACCTATAATAGCGGTTTGTTTCGCGTATCGCTCAATTCCCATTTTTTCGAGGTGATATCCATGTCGGCCGTCCGCTCGATCGCCCACGTTTTTCCCGCCGTTCGCACCACCGAGGGCGGTGGGTTCGTCGTTCATCGCCCCTTCCCTACCCGTCAACTGATGGATTTCGATCCGTTCCTGCTGCTCGACGAGATGGGACCCACCGACTATGCGCCCGGCGCGGCCAAGGGCGCGCCCGACCACCCGCATCGCGGCTTCGAGACCGTCACCTATATGCTCGCGGGCCGCTTCGGCCATAAGGATTCGGCGGGCCATTCGGGCACGCTCAACCCCGGCGACGTGCAGTGGATGACGGCCGGCGCCGGCGTCATCCATAGCGAGATGCCTGACCCCGAATTCACGCGCACCGGCGGCCGTATGCACGGCCTGCAGCTATGGGTGAATCTGCCGGCTTCGGACAAGATGATCGCGCCGCGCTATCAGGAAATGCCGCACGCGGGCATTCCGCAAGGACGTTCTGCGGATGGCAAGGCTACCGTCAAGGTGATCGCGGGCGAATCGCTGGGCGCGAAGGCGGCCATCGAGACGCGCACGCCCATCCTCTATCTGCACTTCACGCTCGCGCCCGGCGCGCGCGTTGAGCAGCCGGTGCCGCCTGCGTGGAATGTGTTCGCCTATGGCGTGTCGGGCACGGCGCGCTACGGGACCGAAGGCGAGGCCATCGGCGCGCAGCAGATGGTGGCGTTTGCGGGCGACGGCGAGACCGTGACGATCGCCGCGCCTGCGGATGCCACCGAGCCGGTGGAAGTCCTGCTGATCGGCGGGCTGCCGCTCAACGAGCCGGTCGTGCGCTACGGCCCATTCGTCATGAATACCGAGCAGGAGATCCGCCAGGCCGTGCTCGATTATCAGGCCGGGCGCATGGGGCGGATTTCGCACTAAATCGGCGCCAGGCTGCGCCATGCGCGACGCACCAGCCCGAGCGCTAATCCACAGCCTGCGCCACTTTTTGTCACAATAAGGTTTTGCACGCCGCGTACCGGGCTTCGTGTCCGGGCGCGGCGGATTCCATTCAACCGTTCCGTCCGCGAGGCGCGCATGGCCGACACCGCAGTCACCGCACACATTGGCTCGACGAACTACCAGGTCCAGTTCGACGACGGCACCCACACGTGGATCGCCGACGAGCCGGCATCGCTTGGCGGCGGCGACCGCGGGCCGACGCCCTTCTCGCTGCTGCTGTCGAGCCTCGGCGCCTGCACCTCGATCACGCTGAAGATGTACGCGCAGCGCAAGGAGTGGCCGCTCGAAGGCGTGCGCGTGAAGCTGTCGCTGGAAACCGGCAGCGAAGGCACGACGATCGATCGTCAGATCGCGCTGGAAGGCCCGCTTTCGGACGAGCAGCGCGAGCGTCTCCTGCAGATCGCCAACGCCTGCCCGGTCCACAAGGTCCTCACGAACACGATCCACATCCGCTCGGGCCTCGTTGCCGCTTGAATGCGGACGGACATCACAGGAAGCCGTCGCCTTGAATTTCGAACACCTCATCCAGATCAACGACCCGGCGAATCCGCTCGTGCTGCCGATGACGCGCGAGCAGCTCTGGGAGGGCCTCGTGCTGCGCGCCGAGCAGCCGCAGCTCTTCGTGCTCGGCCTCGATAGCTGCACGATCCTCGCGCGCGACGGCGACACCCTTGAGCGCGAGCTGCACTACGGCCACGCGACCGTGCGTGACCGCGTCACGCTCACGCCCAACGAGAGCGTGCGCTACGACATCCTCGCAACCGCCGATTACGTGGGCGGCTCGCTCACGATGACGATCGAGCAGCCCGATGCGCTGGAGCTATTCCTGCGCTTCGAGTACAGCACGACGCTGCCGACCGCCGAGACGGGCGAAGAGCACGAGACTTCGGAGATCGTGAAATCGGCGTATCGGGAATCGGATATCGACACCGTGCGCCTCATCCGCCAGTACGTGCAGGGCCCGGGCGAGCCGGAAGCGCCGCTGCATTGAATCCCCGCTGACGACGCCCGGCCCTGCGCCGGGCATTGTTTTTTCGGGAACATGCGGGCGCATCGGGCATAAAGCTATCGGCGTCCGATTTCGATCAATTTATCGCAATTGAAAATAAGAACAATTATCATTTAGAATTCATACATCGAATCGAGACACAGACAGAGCGTCACGTTCATGACTGAATTCAACCGTTCACCGACACTTAGCCTGCGCCGACCGGGTTCCACGTTGACCGGCACGCGAGCGCCGAAAGTCAGCGCTCCTGCCGCCGTCACGCGTAACAGCACCGAACCGGCCAGCACCACGCCCGCAAGCAGCGAGCGCTCGCTGGACAGCACGGCCCTGCTGCAAGGCCGCAGCCACGTGAGCATCCTGCACAACGGCGAGACTTATCAGCTGCGTGCCACGCGATTGGGCAAGCTGATTCTCACCAAGTGAGGTTTTAGTTTTTAGTACCGGGTATTGTGGGGACCGCCTCCATCGAGAGGCGTTGGGCAGTAGCCAGCAACGACGGCTTGCACGCGAGATCTAGACCCCTTCGTGCAACATCCTTCAAGCTTCAAGCCGGCCGTCACAGCAAGCCAAGCCATTTTTTTGTTCTCACCACTATCAAGCAGGAGCGGCGCGCGAAGCGTAGCCGTCCTGGGCGAGAGCCGCGGCATGGTCCGCGGCTTTTGCTTTTGCCGATGTTACGGCTGTTTGCCGCTATTGCTGTTGCTGCATGGGGAAGGCAGCGAGGGTTCGCGTTTTATCTTGAATCAGCGATACCGAGCCGCGATTATAACCGCGACCTCCCCCTCCTCGTAAACCCTTTCGTTAATCCGCGCCTGGCGCGCTGCCCAGTGCCGCGATGCCGGCCTGCGCGATCAACGCGTCCTGCTCGGACTTCACGCCCGATACCCCCACCGCGCCGATCACCTCGCCCTTGACGACGATGGGCACGCCGCCTTCGAGCATCGCCGTGAGCGGCGCGCTCAGGAACGCCGTGCGGCCCTGGCGGATCGCATCCTCGTACAGCTTGCTTTCGCGACGTCCCAGCGCGGCCGTGCGCGCCTTGGCCGGAGCCATCTCGGCGCTGATGGGCGGCGCGCCGTCGAGGCGGCGCAGATACAGCAGATGGCCGCCATCGTCGACGATCGCGATCGTCACGTTCCATTCATTCGCGCGGGCGTGCGCGACGGCTGCATCGGCTACCCGGATCACGTCTTCATCGGTCAGTACTGCTCGCGTTCGCATGCGTCTCTCCGAAAAGTAAAAAACCGGGCGACCTAAAGTCGACCCGGTTTCTTGAGAGTAGCACCCAGACTGGCGTCGCGACGCCCCAATGCGGCGTATACCGCCTATATCAGCGCCGCAGGAAAAATGCTCAACGCGTCCAGCCCCAGAACATGAGCCACCACGCGCTATCGACGACCGCGAGCGCGAGCGCGAAGCCCACCATCGCCAGAGCGCGCCGCCAGAAACGCGTGCTGTAGCGGCCCGTGACGCGCCAGGCGAGCCATGCGCTCCACAGATTCGTGATGACGAGAATCGCGATACGCACTTCGGTCGCCCAGTCGAGCGGCACATGTTCGGCGCGCAGCAGCGAGAGCGTGGTCGCCGAAAGACCCAGGAACACGCCCGCGCCCGCGAGCGGAATCAGCGCCTGCGCGAAGTGATGCACGCGGCGCATGTCGAAACGCCCAAGCGCGCTTGTGGCAGCCGCGAGAATCGCGAGCAGCGCCGTGCCGTAGACCAGCCCCGTCGCGACGATATAGCCGACGATCATGGTGCCGTCGAGCCACGAGAACACGTCGTTCTGCTCCGGGTAATGCGTGAGCAGGAACCACGGCGCGTTGGTGTCGAGCGGCCAGGTGATATCGCGGTCGATCAGCCAGCCCGCGAGCCATTGCTTCATGCCGATGAACCAGGGCGAGCCGGTCCAATGGAACGCACCGATGGCAATGCCAAGCAGTCCGTAGAGAATCAGCGCGGTGTCCCAGCCGTTGGCCTGACTGTCGCCCAGTTCGACCACTTCTTCGGCGGGCGAGCGCCACGACAGCGCGATGGCGTCGCGGTGACCGCTGCAGCGGCCGCACATATGACATTGCGCGGCGCCCTTCATGTTGCGCAGCGGCACGAGCGGCGCGCAGTTCACGGGAATCACGCGATGACCGCCATGCTCGCCATGCGTGTACGAGTTGCGCCACGCGTCTTCATCGACCTTGAAGCGGAACGGCGCAAGGCGCGCCAGAAGCGCAAAAACCCCGTTCACGGGGCAGAGATATTTGCACCAGACGCGCTTCTCGCGCCCGTACAGAAAACCGATCACCATCGCGCCGAGCGTCGATCCGCCCAGCACCAGCAACACCGCCTTCGGATACTGGTAGACGCTCACCATCTGGCCGTAGATGGTGGTGAGGCCGAAGGCCACGAACGGCCAGCCGCCCCAGCGCATCCAGCGCGGTATCGCCCGGCCGCGCCCGAATTTGCTGGCGAATTCGGTGAGCGCGCCTTCGGGGCACAGCACGCCGCACCATACGCGCCCGAGCATCACCATCGAGAGCAGCACGAACGGCCACCAGATGCCCCAGAACACGAACTGCGCCGCGAGCGTGAGGTTGTTCCAGAGGTGCGAGGTGTCGTCGGGCAGCGGCATGACCGCCGGCACGAGAATCAGGAACGCATAGACGGCGACCACGACCCACTGCACGCCGCGGATCACCGCGCCGTGCCGCTGCATCCATTGGCCCGCCTGGGCCAGCCTGCCCTGCCGCCGCAATCCGGGCGGCTGGGCCGATGCACAACTCATGCTGCCTTCCTCCCGGTCGCGGCGGCGTGACGGCCGCTCGCGCGACGCGCGAGGAACCCCACCACGAGCCAGTACACCGCGTAAGCGATCAGGTTCATCAGCGCCGGATGGGCGCGATAACCCGTGAGCGTGGCGACCAGCGAACCGAAGGTGCTCGAATCGTCGAGGATCGCCGACGAATTCCAGACCTGATCGACGAGGGTGGGCAGGACTTCCTTGTCGATCAGCTTGTCGACGCCGGTCTGGAACAGGCCCGCGCCGAGGAACAGCAGCATGATTTCCGTGACGCGGAAAAAGAGGCGCCACGAGAAGACCTTGCCGCCCAGTTGCAGCAGATAGAACGTCAGGAACGCGAGGCCAAGACCCAGCAGCACGGCCAGATACTGGCTGGCATCGACATGACCCGACTGGCCGAAACCCAGGCCATAGAGAAAGATCACCGTCTCGCTGCCCTCGCGCGCGATGGCGAGCGCGACCAGCACCGTGATGCCCCACCAGTTGGCATCGCGTGTGGTCTTCTCCAGCGACTCTTCCATCTCGCGTTTGAGCGTGCGGCCGTGCTGCTTCATCCACAGCACCATCTGCACGATCAGCACGCAGGCCACCAGCACCATGCCGGTCTGGAAGTAGTCCTGGGCGTCGCCCGACAGCACTTCCGTGAAGCCGACCAGCGCCGCGCCCAGCGCCACCGCGGCCAGAATGCCGAGGCCCACGCCCGCCCACAGATACGGCAGGCCGCGCCGCGCGCCGGCGTCGCCGTTCTTCAGCCACGCATAAAGAATGCCGACGACGAGCAGCGCTTCGACACTCTCCCGCCAAACGATGAACAATACCTGACCCATTCAACACCTCCTGCCGCCAGCCATCCGCCGGCCGCGATCCTTACTTCGTAACGCTTACTTCGCGACGCTTATTTCGCAACAATGACGCCTTGCGCCTGCTGATGGAAATCGTCGAAAAACTTGTACTCGCCCGGATCGAGCGGCGCGATCACCACGAACGAATCCGCGCCCGGCGCCAGCACTTTTTCCTTGCGCAACTGGACGCTCTCGAACTCCGCCGCGCCCTTGCCCGTGTTGCGCACTTCGATCTTGACGCGCTTGCCCGCCGGCACTTCGATGCGCGCGGGATTGAGCTTGCCGTCGTTCATTTCGAGCTTGAACGTCGGCAGATCATCGGCGTGCGCGAGCGTCGCCATGCCTGAGAACGACACCCCGAAGGACACCGCCAACCACGCCGCCAACTTCCGCATTCCAGTCATCAGTCTTACCTGCTCCTTGGTGTCCTGCGCGCCGCCCGCACCGTCGGATGCGCGAGACGCGGGACCTCATCGCTGTTTCAGCAAGCGGCCCGCCGCCGGCATCCCGTGGATACCTCACGCGCGGACCGCTCGCGGCACGCTTAGTAGCCGCCCTTCTTGCCGATGCCCGCGAACGGGAAATCGTATTCGAGCGTGATGGGCTTGAACCACGGACCCACGCCGGTTTCCTTGTCGACGTGGCGGCCGAACGCCATATGGCCGGTTTCCATCGGCTGCTCGATGACGAGCTTGAGGTGGTACTTGCCGGGGCCATTGAGCTTGACGTTATCGCCGTAGTGCGGGCCGTCGTTGGCGACCATCGCCATCAGATCGCCCTTGTGCGTCCAGCTCGTGCCCGGCTTGCTCAGTTCGTAGTGCACCTGCAGGTACGGCATCCAGTCGCCTTCGGCGAAGCCCACCGGGTTGTTCTTGACCGCGTGGATGTCCGACTCCAGATGGACGTCAGAATCCGATGCCTTACGCATCATGCCTTCCGGTTCCATGGTGATCGGCTGCAGATAGACCGCGCCGATTTCCATGCCGCCCTGAATCTGCTGCTTGCCGATCGGGTACTCGGCCGCCTGGACCGAAAACGCAGCGGCCGCAGCCGCGATGACGGCAGTGCCGCGCACGAAAGATTGGATCCGCATCGAAACTCCTGATTTTTTTATGAGAGGTACAACCGAATCATCGAGTGCATAAACGTGAAAATGTTAATGCGAACAATTCTCAATAATGACGGGAGTTTAACACCGATGCGGAGGGGGAACAAAGTGCGTCGTAAGGAAAACCCTCTCGCAACCGGGTTTTAGCAATGTTTGGTTAACGAAAGATTACGGCGAGCTGTCTATTTGTTTTCGGCGCACGCTTAACAGTAAGCGAGCGCCCTCGGCCATCCGCATCGGGTTCATAAAAAAGGGCGCAGACGGTCATGAACCGTGCGCCCTTCCCTCATTGCGGCCTGCGCCCGCGCGATCGGCCTCAGGCCGGATGATCGCCCACGTTGGCCCCGAACACGCGTTGCCGCAGCACCGCGAGCTGGTCGCGCGTCTGCGCGGCTTTCTCGAATTCGAGGTTCTTCGCGTAGTCCATCATCTGCTTTTCGAGCTTCTTGATTTCCTTGGCGATCTGCTTCTCGGACATGTCCTCGAACCTCGCGCGTTCCTGCTCCTCGCGCAGTTCGGCGCGCGCGTCGTCCACGTTGTAGACGCCGTCGATGATGTCCTTGATGCGCTTGACCACGCCGCGCGGCACGATGCCGTTCTCTTCGTTAAACGCTATCTGTTTGGCGCGGCGGCGCTCGGTTTCGTCGATCGCGCGGCGCATCGAATCCGTGATGCGGTCGCCGTAGAGAATCGCCTTGCCGTTCACGTTACGCGCGGCGCGCCCGATGGTCTGGATCAGCGAGCGCTCGGCGCGCAGGAAGCCTTCCTTGTCGGCGTCGAGAATCGCCACGAGCGAGACCTCGGGAATGTCCAGACCCTCGCGCAGCAGGTTGATGCCCACCAGCACGTCGAAGGTGCCCAGACGCAGGTCGCGGATGATTTCCACGCGCTCGACCGTGTCGATGTCGCTGTGCAGATAGCGCACCTTGACGCCGTGATCGGCGAGGAACTCGGTCAGTTGCTCGGCCATGCGCTTGGTGAGCGTCGTGACCAGCACGCGCTCGCCCACGGCCACACGCTCGTTGATCTCGCCCAGCACGTCGTCCACCTGGGTGGAGGCCGGACGCACCTCGATCGTCGGGTCGACGAGGCCCGTGGGCCGCACCACCTGCTCGGCGATCTGGCCGGTCACCCGCTTCTCGTAATCGGCGGGCGTGGCCGAAACGAACACCACCTGGCGCATCTTGCGCTCGAATTCGTTGAATTTGAGCGGCCGGTTATCGAGCGCCGACGGCAGCCGGAACCCGTAATCGACGAGGTTTTCCTTGCGTGCGCGGTCGCCGTTGTACATGCCGTTGAACTGACCGATCAGCACGTGCGATTCGTCGAGGAACATCATCGCGTCGCCCGGCAGGTAATCGACGAGCGTGGGCGGCGGCTCGCCGGGCAGCGCGCCCGAAAAGTGCCGCGAGTAGTTCTCGATGCCCTTGCAGAAGCCCAGTTCCTGGAGCATTTCCAGATCGAAGCGGGTGCGCTGTTCCAGCCGCTGCGCCTCCACCAGCTTGCCTTCGCTGTGGAAGAACTCCAGCCGGTCGCGCAACTCGGTCTTGATGGTTTCGACGGCGCGCAGCACGGTCTCGCGCGGCGTCACGTAGTGCGACGACGGATAGACCGTGAAGCGCGGAATCTTCTGGCGCACCCGGCCCGTGAGCGGATCGAACAGTTGCAGCGTTTCCACCTCGTCGTCGAACAGTTCGACGCGCACGGCCATTTCGGCGTGCTCGGCGGGGAAGATGTCGATGGTGTCGCCGCGCACGCGGAACGTGCCGCGCTGGAAGTCCTGCTCGTTGCGGCTGTACTGCATCGCGATCAGGCGTGCGATGACGTCACGCTGGCCGAGCTTGTCGCCCTGGCGCAGCGTAAGAATCATCTTGTGATACTCGGACGGATTGCCGATACCGTAGATCGCGGAAACCGTCGCCACGATCACCACGTCGCGGCGCTCCATCAGGCTCTTGGTGGCCGACAGCCGCATCTGCTCGATGTGCTCGTTGATCGACGAGTCTTTCTCGATGAAAAGATCGCGCTGCGGCACATAGGCTTCCGGCTGGTAGTAGTCGTAGTACGAGACGAAGTACTCGACGGCGTTGCGCGGAAAGAACTCGCGGAATTCGGCGTAAAGCTGGGCCGCAAGCGTCTTGTTCGGCGCGAACACGATGGCCGGGCGGCCCAGCCGCGCGATGGTGTTGGCCATCGTGAAGGTCTTGCCCGAACCCGTCACGCCCAGCAGCGTCTGGAACGACAGGCCGTCTTCCACGCCCTCGACGAGCGTCTCGATCGCCGTCGGCTGGTCGCCGGCCGGCAGGTACGGCTGGTAGAGCTGGAACGGCGAGCCGTCGTAGTGGACGAACTTCGACTCGTCGAGCGCGGGCGCGTCGGCGACGGTGTGGTCGGACATGGATGACATCCTGTGCGCGGAGCAAACAAACATTCTAGCGTTTCGCCACCCGGCGGGCGCGAGGCGCCTTTGGGCGCTTGCGGCGGGGAACCCGGAGGCAAAAACGAGCAAAGGGGACCGATAGGGAACCACATCAGGAACACCATCGTGGAACTGCAGCGGCGAGCGTTTTTGCGCTGCCGGATCGTATGCAGATGGGGTGCCTGGCGCGCGGCTGCAAGAGGCGGATCAAGCGGTTTTTGCGCGCGGGCGCGGGCAAAAACCGGGAATAAAGGCCCCGCTGGCGTCGCAGTCGGCGAAAAACCCGCTTGAGGATTCGTTACAATAGCGCGTTGCGTGGCCGGCCGCCCCGCGCGTCCAGGCTGCACCCGGCGCGTGGCAGAAGTCTTTCGTCATACCCGCGGCGCGCGGACCACCGAGCTTCTCCCTTCACTTTTGCCGAACCATCATGTCCCTCTTTTCCGCTGTCGAACTCGCCCCCCGCGACCCGATCCTGGGTCTGAACGAAGCCTATAACGCCGACGCGCGCGCGACCAAGGTGAACCTCGGCGTGGGCGTGTACACCAACGAGGAAGGCAAGATTCCGCTGCTACGCGCCGTTCGCGAAGCGGAAAAGGCCCGCGTGGAAGCCGGTCTGCCGCGCGGCTACCTGCCCATCGAAGGCATCGCCGCCTATGACGCCGCGGTGCAGAAGCTGCTGCTCGGCGACGATTCGCCGCTGATTGCCGCAGGCCGCGTCGTCACGGCGCAGGCACTGGGCGGCACGGGGGCGCTCAAGATCGGCGCCGACTTCCTCAAGCGCGTGAACCCGGCCGCCAAGGTCGCGATCAGTGATCCGAGCTGGGAAAACCACCGCGCGCTGTTCGAAAGCGCGGGCTTCGAAGTCATCGCCTACCCGTACTACGACGCGCAAACCAACGGCGTGAACTTCGAGGGCATGCTCTCGGCGCTCAACGGCTACGCCGCGGGCACGGTCGTCGTGCTGCACGCCTGCTGCCACAACCCGACCGGCGTGGATCTGACGGTCGACCAGTGGAAGCAGGTGATCGAAGTCGTGAAGGCGCGCGAACTCGTGCCCTTCCTCGACATCGCTTACCAAGGCTTCGGTGACGGCATCAGCGAAGACGGCGAGGTCGTGCGCCTGTTCGCCGCGACGGAACTCAACGTGTTCGTGTCGTCGTCGTTCTCGAAGTCGTTCTCGCTGTACGGCGAGCGCGTCGGCGCACTGTCGATCCTCACGTCCAGCAAGGAAGAATCGGCACGCGTGCTCTCGCAGCTCAAGCGCGTGATCCGCACGAACTACTCGAACCCGCCGACGCACGGCGGCTCGGTGGTCGCAGCGGTGCTCGGCTCGGCCGACCTGCGCGCAATGTGGGAAGCCGAACTCGGCGAAATGCGCAACCGCATCCGCGCCATGCGTACGGGCCTCGTCGAGCGCCTGGCCGCAGCCGGTGTCGACCGCGACTTCAACTTCATCAACGTGCAACGCGGCATGTTCTCGTACTCGGGCCTCACGGCGGCGCAAGTCGACCGCCTGCGCGAAGAGTTCGGCATCTACGCCGTGAGCACGGGCCGCATCTGCGTGGCCGCGCTCAACACGCGCAACCTCGATGCCGTCGCAAGCGCCGTATCGGCTGTGCTGAAGTAATCATCGACGCAGGCAGCGTGACGCTGCCGAATCGATAAAAAAGGCGTCCGTTCGCAAGAACGGACGCCTTTTGTTTTGCCGCGGCATGTCGCGACTGCGCCTGGGATTTACTTCGGGCCGCTGCCGTGGCCGCGAGCGTCGCGATGGATATCGTGCGTGACGAAGCCCGAGTCGTTGTCGGGCTTGTCGAGCCAGCCCGGCTGCTCCAGCGTCGCGCGGATATCCTGCAGGCCGCTCGACCAATGCTCGCGCATCGTCGTGGTGCCGAACTGGAAATCCTTGAAGTGGCCTTCGTATTCCTTCTGCCGATAGATCAGATGGATCACGTTGTACATCTTCGAGCACGAGAGTTCATCCGCCAGCTCGACCCACGAATCATGCCGATGCTCGGGCGACACGCGGTCGAGCACCTCGCGCAGCACATGACGGAACCGCTGCGAGCGTTGCAGCATGTCGGTCACGAGACGCGTGCGGCTCGAATACTGGATGTCCTTCATGCGGCCCTGGACGTCGGTGATGTTGTCGGGCACCGGCCCGCGCGCGCTCCACAAATCGACCTGAAACGCGAGCGTATCGCGCCGCGGCGTGGTCTGGATCACCTCGTAGAGCGGCGTGTTCGACATCAGGCCGCCGTCCCAGTAGTACTCGCCGTCGATCTCCACGGCTGCGAAACCCGGCGGCAGCGCGCCCGAAGCGATGAAATGCTCGGGACGCAGCCTGGTGGTGGTGGTGTCGAAGTACACGAAGTTGCCCGTGCCCACGTTCACGGCGCCCAGCGACACGCGGACCTCGCCCGAGTTGATGCGATCGAAATCGCATAGACGCTCTAGCGTGGCCTTCAGCGGCGTGGTGTCGTAGTAGCTCGCCTTGCCGGGCTGCCCGGACGCATTGGGCAGCGGCGGCGGAAAGCGCGGCGTGAAGAAGCCCTTCTGCCCTTCGACGACGGCGCCCGCCGCCTGGAATGCGGTGAAGGTCTTGCGCACGGCGTCGCCCGCGTTGAAGAGCGCGTGCTCCAGGAAGGCCGGCAACGGCGGGCTCCAGGCCGGCTGGCAGATCGTCTCCCAGAACTCGCGCAGGCGCGCCACGCGATGCTCGGGCGCATTGCCCGCGATCAGCGCCGTATTGAGCGCGCCGATCGAGATGCCAGCGATCCAGTTGGGCGCGATGCCGGCCTCGAAAAGGCCTTCGTACACGCCCGCCTGATAGGCGCCCAGCGCGCCGCCGCCCTGCAACGTGAGCGCCACGGTTTCCCATTGCGCGGACGCGCTGCTACAGCGCGACGTGCGCGGCTGGTCATGCGTATCCTGATGCGGCGGCCGGCCCGGTGCGTCGCCCGCCTGCTGGGGCTGCGTGCCCGCCCCGGTATACGCGACGGCCTCTTCGCCGACCGCGCTCGATTGAACCTGCCCTTTCTTGCGCTGCGCCATGGCCGGCTCTCCGCGTTACTGCATGAACCAGCCGTGGCTGACGACGAACGACTGCCCCGTAAACGCCGCGCTCGGGAATGCCGAAAGGAACAGCGCGGTCTGCGCCACGTCCTCGACCGTCGTGAACACGCCATCCACCGTGCCGCCGAGCATCACCTTCTTGACCACGTCCTCTTCGGAAATGCCCAGTTCCTTTGCCTGCTCGGGAATCTGCTTGTCCACCAGCGGCGTGCGCACGAAGCCGGGGCAAATCACGTGCGAGCGCACGTTGTGCTTGCCGCCTTCCTTCGCCAGCACGCGTGCGAGGCCGAGCAAGCCATGCTTGGCCGTGACGTAGGCCGACTTCAACGGCGACGCCTCATGCGAGTGCACCGAGCCCATGTAGATCACCACGCCGCCGCGATCGTCCTTGTACATGTACTTGAGCGCCGCCTTGGTCGTGAGAAACGCGCCGTCGACGTGAATCGCCTGCATTTTCTTCCAGTCGGCAAACGAATAGTTTTCGATTGGATTCACGATCTGGATGCCGGCGTTCGACACGAGGATGTCGATCGAGCCAAAAGTGGCCGCGACTTTGTCGATGCCGTCGTTGACGGCCTCTTCGCTGGTCACGTCCATGGCGATGCCGATGGCCTTACCACCGGCGCCCTTGATCTCTTCGGCCACGGCGTCGGCGCCGCTCTGGTTGAGGTCGGCGATGGCGACCGCGGCGCCGGCCTGGGCGAGCGTGAGCGCGATCTGCTTGCCGATGCCGCTGGCCGCGCCGGTAACAACCGCGACCTTGCCATCGAGCTTCGAATTCAGGGTGAGAGACGACATCAAGCACCTCCGGAAAGTGGACCTAGTGGACAAGATGAGACCTCGACGCGCACATGCAGTCAAATCAGCCGAACGGCCCAGGCCATCCGGAGCAATGTTGCGCCGCAGTCAACCGCGCTATTGTGCATGAACCCGTCTGTCGCGCGCATGAAGCTGGCAGGCGACCGACCTTCATTCGCTGCGGGCTTGATGCAGCACAGCGTCAGCACAGCGCGGCCCGTCAGCGCATGCGTGCGGATCGTGCTAATTTGCCAGCTCTACACAAAGGAGACGTTCATGAACTATCGGCGACTGGGCCGCTCCGGCCTGCAGGTCAGCGAACTGTCAATCGGCTCGTGGGTCACGTACGGCAGCCAGGTCGATCGCAATCTCGCGCGCGAATCGCTGGCCGCGGCCCGCGACGCGGGCGTCAACTTCTTCGACAACGCCGAAGCCTACGCAGGCGGCCAGTCCGAAGCGATCATGGGCCAGGCGCTAAAAGAACTCGCATGGCCGCGCGTGAGCTACGTGGTGTCCACCAAGTTTTTCTGGGGCTTGAACGAAGCGCCCAACCAGTACCACACGCTCAATCGCAAATATCTGCTGGACGCCATTGACCATTCGCTCAAGCGCCTGCAGCTCGATTACGTCGATCTGGTGTTCTGCCATCGTCCCGACCCGAACACGCCGGTCGAGGAAACGGTCTGGGCGATGAGCGACATGATCTCGCGCGGCAAGGCGCTCTACTGGGGCACCTCGGAATGGAGCGCGGACGAAATCCGCGCCGCTTGGGATATCGCGGAGCGTCATCATCTGCATAAGCCCGTCATGGAGCAGCCGCAGTACAACCTGTTCCACCGCCGTCGCGTGGAGGACGAATATCGCCGCCTCTATGAAGACATCGGACTTGGCCTGACGACGTGGAGCCCGCTTGCCTCGGGGCTGCTCACGGGCAAATATCGCGGCGGCGTGCCGGCGGACAGCCGCGCGCAGTTGCAGGGCTACGACTGGCTGCGCAAGCAGGTCACGGACGCGGACAAGAACGCGATCGTCGGCAAGCTCGCGGATTTCGCGAAGGAACTGGACTGCACCGTCGGGCAACTGGCGCTCGCGTGGATCCTCAAGAACCCGAACGTGAGCACGGTCATCACCGGCGCTTCGCGGGTGGAACAGATCGGCGAAAACATGAAGGCGCGCGACGTGGCGCAGAAGATCACGCCCGAGGTGAAGGAGAAGATCGAGGCGATCGTTGGCGCTGCCTACGACTGAGCCGCGGCGCTCAGCGCGGCACGCAGGTATCCTGGCTGTGTCTGTGAACGCAGGTCGCGACGCCTGTGCGACCTGTACAATACGCGGCCTTTCTTCTCCGGCGGCGCGCACCGTGCGCCGCCGGTCCGTCTCACCCGCCATCGGGCCACGCGCGCGCTTGCTGATTCATACGTGAACAGGCATATGACGCGCCGCCGCCCGAGCTTGCCTTTGGCCCCATCATGCTGAGCTACCGTCACGCCTTTCACGCCGGCAATCACGCCGATGTCCTCAAGCACGCCGTCACCGTGCAATTGCTCAATCACCTCGGCAAGAAGGACAAGGCGTACTGGTATATCGACACCCACGCCGGCGCGGGCGCCTACGCGCTGCGCGAGGGCTATGCGACCAAGAACGCGGAGTACGACACGGGCATCGGCAAGCTCTGGAACCGCACCGACCTGCCCCCGATGCTCTCGGAATATGTCGACGAAGTGGCGGCGCTCAATCCGGACGGCCATCTGCGCTTTTATCCCGGTTCGCCCTATCTGGCGTGGCGCCTGATGCGCGAGCAGGACCGCATGCGCCTGTTCGAGCTGCACAGCACCGAAATCGACGTGCTGCGTCATCGTTTTCGCGACGCGGGCCGCCGCGTGATGATCTATCCCGGTGACGGCTTCGACGGCATCAAGGCGCTCCTGCCCCCGCCGCCGCGCCGCGCGCTGGTGCTGATCGACCCGTCGTTCGAGGACAAGCGCGACTATTCGCGCACGATCAAATGCGTGACGGAAAGCCTCGAACGCTTCGCCACGGGCACTTACGCGGTCTGGTATCCACAAGTGACGCGTCCGGAATCGCAGCGCTTCCCGGACCAACTCAAGCGCATCCAGGAAAAGAGCTGGCTGCACGTTTCGCTGTCGGTCAGCCGTCCGCCGCAAGATGGCTTCGGGCTCTTCGGCAGCGGCATGTTCATCCTGAACCCGCCTTACACGCTCGCGGCGACGCTCAAGGAAACCATGCCGTTTCTCGTGAAGACGCTCGGCCTGGACGACGGCGCGCAGTTCAAGATCGAATCGCGCGGCGACTGAGGCCGCAGGCGGCCGTTATTGCTGCGGCACGTACTGCTGCGGCGCATGTTGTTGCGTCGTCCGTGGACGCGGCGGCCGCCCGCCGCCTCCCGGCACTTCCACATAGGGCGCGACGATGATCGGCTGCGAGCCATCCGTCCCGTTCCCATTGAGCGTGGGCAACGACTTCATCTGCACCATGGGCTGATGCGAGAGCGGCGCGTTCTGCAGCACCGTGCCCGATTGCCCGTCGTTGATCCCCCTCTCCGTATCCAGAATCAACGGCTTGCCTGCCGCGTGCGCGCCCGCGCTCGCGAGCGCCACGGCTGCCGCCGTCAGCACGACGGCCAGCGATGGGCGAAAAAAACGGTCTGACGCCATGAAAAGCCCCCGGAGTGAATAGCGACGCCGACTCTCGATCCAGAGTCGCGCATACCTTTGTGTTGTCGGCTAATCGCAAAAAGGACTTTACCTTACCGCGGTGGCAAGGTTCAGACTGCAAGGCATGCAGACACACAAGCGGCCCAGAAATGATAAAGCCCCGCCAGATGCGGGGCTTGCGGCAAGTCGGCGGCCCCGATGCACGGGCCGGCGGACTGCTTACAGCGAGTAGCCGTTCGATTCGAGCGAGCGGATGCGCTTTTCGAGTTGCACGATGTCGGTCGACGAGGCGAGGTACGTTTCGCGGCGACGGCGCTCTGCAGTTTCGAACCAGGTGCTCAGCTTTTCGAGGAAGTACGCAAACATGATGGTGTTCTCCAAGGATCGGTATGTATCCCCGGTGGATTTGCATCAGGGATTACCCTCGTAAGGGATAACCCGCATTATAACGGTTGCACCTGACTTTTCCAGTGAATTGCTCGCATACAGTGCATTCCAATCTGGAATGGTGCACGACGAACATTTGGCAACCTCATGATTTATCGGCCTATTTTCGGAGCGATTCGCGTAGACTTCGCAGTTAATTCGGAAAATCGCACCAGAATTGTGCACGAAAGCGCAAAAGTTGCGATCACCGGCAAAGACGGGTTGCGCCTTATGCCGAATATTTGCGCTACCTCAAGCGTTGATGCTCTGTGCAACCGCAGCAACCGGTTCCGGATCGGCGAGGCGTTCGATGATCGGGCAGTCCGGACGGTCGTCGCCGTGACAATGGGCCGCAAGGTGACGCAGCGTGTCGCGCATCTGCGTGAGTTCGGCGATACGCTGGTCGAGTTCGGCCACGTGCTGGAGCGCGATGGCCTTCACCTCGGCGCTGGCGCGCGAGCGGTCGTGCCAGAGCGCCAGCAGACGGCGGATATCGTCAACGAGAAACCCCAGCCGGCGCGCCTGGCGGATGAAGCGCAGCGCGTGGACCTCCTCCATGCCGTAGACGCGGTAGCCCGCCTCCGTGCGCGCCTTCGGCGCAATCAGGTCCACGCTCTCGTAGTAGCGGATCATTTTCGCCGTGACGCCCGAGGCGCGCGCCGCTTCACCGATGTTCATGCCACTCTCCTGCAATCTGCCCATTTTTTGATCGTACACCTTCCCACGATGGGAAGGTCCAGCGGCTTCGTCCGGATCGCCCAGACACCACTGGCATAATCGGACGGCGCTTTTTTCCTCTGCTCTCAATCAAAAGGAATTCACCATGATCCAGTTCAACGTCGAAGGCATGAGCTGCCAGCACTGCGTCGGCGCCGTCACGCGCGCGATCCACGAGCAGGACGCTGCCGCCAAGGTCGAGATCGACCTGGCCGCCGGCCGCGTGAGCGTCGAATCGAGCCAGAGCGCCGACGTGCTCAAGGCCGCCATCGACGAGGCCGGCTACACGGTCACGGCCACGGCCTGACGCGAGGCGCGCGCCATGTTCAAAGTCGCCATAGCGGGGGCATCGGGGCTGCTGGGCCGCGCGCTCGTGCGTGAGCTGGCCGCCCAGACCGGCTGGCAGGTCGTGCAGACGGCCTTCAGCCGCGTGGGCGCGCAGCAGGTTGCGCTCGACGTGCGCGATGCGCGCGCGGTCGAGGATTTCGTCGCGCGCGAAGCGCCCGACGCGATCGTGATCGCCGCCGCGGAGCGCCGCCCCGATGTCTGCGAGCACGACCCCGCTGCGGCGCGCGCGCTCAACGTCGACGCGGTGCGCCACGTCGCGGCGGCGGCAAAGCCGCGCGGCGCGTGGGTGCTGTCGATTTCCACCGATTACGTGTTCGACGGCAGCGCGCCGCCCTATCGGCCCGACGCCGCGCCGAATCCGCTCAACGCCTACGGGCGCAGCAAGCTCGAAGGCGAACGCGCGCTGCTCGACGCCACCGACAACGCCCTGGTGCTGCGCTTGCCGCTGCTCTACGGCCCGATCGTCGCCTGGCAGGAGTCGGCGGTGACGAGCCTCGTGCCCGCCATCCGCGCCTCGGCGCAGGCGGGCAACGCGAGCGCCGTGATGGATGCATGGGCCACGCGCTACCCCACCTTCACGCCCGACGTGGCGTTCGTGATCCGCGAGCTGCTCACGCGCTGCGCGGACGGCGACGCCGTGCGGGGCCTCGCGCAATGGTCCGGCGACGAGCCGATGACCAAGTACGAGATCGCGCAGCGCATCGCGCGCGCGCTCGGCATCGACGCGCGACTCACCGCCCAGACGGAACCCGCCGATGCCACGCCGCGTCCGCGTGACTGCCACCTCGATTCGGGGCGGCTCGAAGCGTTGGGGATCGGCCGGCGCACGCCGTTCGACGCGGGCATCCGCGCGGTGCTCGACGCCTTCGAGGCCGAGCACGCGAAGCCGTAAAACGCCAGTCTGGCGCGCGGCCAGCCAACGCCGCGCGCCCTTCGCGCATCTTCTTCGCCTTCAATGAAAATCGCGGCTCTGCGTCGCGAGACGCCCGAGCAGCCGGCTGTGGTCCTCCAGCCGGTTCGCGACCAGATGCACCACCTCGCCCTGACGCTGCACCACGCCCGCCACCGCCAGCAACGACGCGCCCAGCAGTTCCTTGCGCTGCGACTCCACGAGCGCCGCGTGCACGATCACGTTGACCGAGCCGGTCTCATCCTCCAGCGAAACGAAAATCGTCCCCTTGGCCGTGCCGGGCCGCTGCCGCACCGTGACGATGCCGCACACGCGCGCGAGCTTGCCGTGGCCGCACAGCGCCAGTTGCGCCGCGCTGAGAAAGCGCTGCTTCGCCAGCCCCTCGCGCAGCAGTTCGAGCGGATGACGATTGAGCGTGAGGCGCAGGCTCGCGTAATCGGCGACGATTTCCGCGCCCTCGGAGGCGCGCGGCAGATCGATGCGCGCCTCGGCAACGGGCGCGTCGCGCAATAGCGCGGGCACCGCATGCTGCGCGGTCACGGCCCACCAGGCCTCGCGCCGATGCCCCGCGATGCTCGCGAGCGCATTGGCCGCCGCCAGCGCCTCCAGTTCGCGGCGCGTGAGCGCGGCGCGGCGCGCGAGGTCATCGACATCGGCGAAGGGCGCCTGGGCGCGCGCCGCCATCACACGCCGCGCGGCATGCTCCGAAAAGCCCTTGATGAGGCTGAAGCCCAGCCGCACCGCCGGGCCGCCGCTACCGTAATGCTGCGGCGCCTGCGCGGCACGCACGCGCCCGCTGCAGCGGTAACGACGCATCAGCTCAGGCAGGCGCGGCACGCCGCGGCGCGCCACGGCGGCTTGCAGGCGCGCGCGGTAATGCGCCGCCCGCGTGCGGCGCACCCGCGCGGTGTCCTCGTCGAGCCGCACGCCAGGCTTGCCGCGCGCTTCCAGCACCGACTCCCATTCGCTGATCGCGATATCGGGCGCGCGCACCGTCACGCCGTGCCGCTTCGCATCCTGCACGAGTTGCGACGGCGAATAGAATCCGAGCGGCTGGCTGTTGAGCAGCCCAGCCAGAAACGCGGCGGGCTCATAGCGCTTGAGCCACGAACTCGTGTACACGAGCAGCGCGAAGCTGGCCGCGTGGCTTTCCGGGAACCCGTAGTCGCCGAAGCCCTCGATCTGCTTGCAGATGCGGTCGGCGAATTCCTGCGTGTAGCCCCTCGCCTTCATGCGATCCGTCAGATCCTCCTGATACGGCTTCAGATTGCCGTC
This sequence comes from Paraburkholderia eburnea, assembly GCF_002917095.1. Lineage (GTDB taxonomy): Bacteria > Pseudomonadota > Gammaproteobacteria > Burkholderiales > Burkholderiaceae > Paraburkholderia > Paraburkholderia eburnea. The sequence goes on along the minus strand of NZ_PQGA01000012.1, from coordinate 81,194 downwards.
GCGCCGCCACGCGGCCATCGCGCGGCGCAGCTTGTCGGCTTCCTCGCCGGTGTATTTGGCGGCGACCATCGCCAGATGCATCACCTGCTCCTGGAAAATCGGCACGCCGAGCGTGCGCGCCAGCACCGGACGCAGCTCGTCTTTCGCGTATTCGACGCGCTCCTCGCCATGCCGGCGCTTGAGGTAGGGATGCACCATGTCGCCCTGGATCGGCCCGGGCCGCACGATCGCCACCTGAATCACGAGGTCGTAATAGGTGCGCGGGCGCAGCCGCGGCAACATGCTCTGCTGCGCCCGCGACTCGATCTGGAACACGCCAACCGTGTCCGCGCTAGCGCACATCGCGTAGACGGCCGGGTCCTCGATGGGCATGTCCTTCACGCCGAACTGCGGCAGTCCGCGCCGCAGCGCCACGAATTCGAGCGAGCGCCGGATCGCCGAGAGCATGCCGAGCGCGAGCACATCCACCTTGAGCAGACGCAGCGCGTCGATATCGTCCTTGTCCCACTCGATCACGTAGCGGTCTTTCATGGCCGCATTCTCGATCGGCACGAGCCGCGAGAGCTTGTCGCGCGCGATCACGAAACCGCCCACGTGCTGCGAGAGATGACGCGGAAAACCGCGCAACTCGCGCGTGAGGCGGATCAGTTGCTGCGTGACGTGCGAATCGGGCGAGAAACCCGCTTCCTGCAAATGATGCGCGATCGAATCCGGGCCATCCCACCACTGATGCGCGCCCGAGAGCTTTTCGATCAGCGTGTTGTCGAGCCCGAGCGCCTTGCCCACGTCGCGCAGCGCGCTGCGCGAGCGATAAGTGATGAGCGTCGCCGCGAGCGCGGCGCGGCGCGTGCCGTATTTGCGGTAGATGTACTGGATGACCTCTTCGCGGCGCTGATGCTCGAAATCGACGTCGATATCGGGCGGCTCGTTGCGCGCGCGGGACAGAAAGCGCGCGACCAGCATGTTCATGCGCACGGGGTCGATTTCGGTGATTTTCAGGCAGAAGCACACCACCGAATTCGCCGCCGAGCCGCGTCCCTGGCACAGGATCTTCTGCTCGCGCGCGAAGCGCACGATGTCGTGCACGGTCAGGAAGTATTTTTCGTACTTCAGTTCGGTGATCAGTTCGAGTTCTTCTTTGATCTGCGTCTCGCGCTTCTCGTTCATGCCCTCGGGCCAGCGTTCGGCCGCGCCCCGCATAACGAGTTCGCGCAGCCAGCTAGTGGGCGTTTCGTCGGCGGGCACCAGTTCCTCGGGGTATTCGTACGCCAGCTCGCCAAGGTCGAAGGTACAGCGGCGCGCCACCTCCAGCGTCGCATCGAGCGCATCGGGCGGATACAGATGACTCAGGCGCACGCGCGAGCGCAGATGCCGCTCCGCGTTCGGCTCCAGCGCGCGGCCGCACGACGTAAGCGGCTTGCCGATGCGCACCGCGCTCAACGTGTCCTGCAAGGGCTTGCGCGAGCGCGCATGCATCAGCACGCCGCCCGCCGCGACGAGCGGCAGGCCGCTTTCCTGCGAGACGTGGCGCAGCACCTCGATCTGCGTATCGTCGCCGCCGGTCTGCCAGAGTTCGAGCGCGAGCCACGCGCGCCCGGACGCGAAGCCCGCGAGCCAGTGCGCGGCGCGCAGCGTCTGCGCGAGCGTGGCCGTGCGCTGCGGCACGAGCAGCAGCACGCAGTCGCGCAGATGGCGCAGATGCGCGAGGGCCGGCTCGGGATCGGTGAAGTCGTGCGGGTGCACGCGGTAGTGGCCTTTGTCCGCACGCGAGCGCGCAAGCGTGATCAGCTCGCAGAGATTGCCGTAGCCCTCGCGGTTCATCGCGATCGCGACGAGCGTGCAGAACGGCGCGTCGTTTTCGTCGACGAGGTTCAGTTCGCTGCCGATCAGCAGTTGCAGCGAGGGCACGAAGGGCGCCGATGTGACTGCTTCGTGGGCTTTCTTTCGTGCTTCGTCGTAATCGTTGAGCGCGCTCCAGGCGCGCACGACGCCGGCGAACGAACACTCGTCGGTGATGGCGAGCGCGCTGTAGCCGTTGCGGATCGCCTGCTCGACCAGTTCGCCCGGGCGCGACGCGCCGCGCAGGAACGTGAAGTTGGTCAAGCAGTGCAGTTCCGCGTAATCAGGTAACTGCGCAGGCAACTGCGCGGCGGAGTGCGCAGGTAGTTGCGCGGGCAACGATGCGCCCGTTCCAGGGTTCGACATGATGCGTTAAATACGAGTCAAAGCGGCCGCCGATATCAGCCGAACAGCCCTTGCAGATACCACTGGCCGCCGATGCGCTCGCGGTAGAGCCAGAACATGCGTCCCTGGTCGTCGGCGGCCACGTAGTAGTCGCGCTCGGCGCCCTCGCCGTCCCACCAGCCCGCCTCGATGCGCTCGGTGCGGGTGAGCGTCTTGAGCGGGCGGCGATAAACCGGCCGATCGCCGCGCGTGGCCAGTTTGAGCGGCTTTTCGAGCAGCCACGCCGGACGCGGCTGCGTCGGCAGCGGCACCTCGGGCAAATCGAAGGCGCTCTGCACCGGCGCGTTGTCTTCCGGCGCGGCGGCCTGTGCGCTCGTCTTGTGCCCATTGCGCGGCGTGCGTGACGTCTGGCGGCGCGAGGATGCCCGCGCCGGCGCCCGATAAGTGCGCGCCGACATCGCGTGCTCGGGCCGATGGTCGTCCTCGACGAACAACTGCAACACGTTCTGCTCGCCGATGCGCGCGCCGATGCGCTCGAATAGCTGCGCAAGCGACGCATCCGATGCCTCGGGCGACGGGAACAGCGTGTCAGTGGGCGGCGCGTACGCGCTCACCTGATCGGCGACCAGCGCGAGGCCGATCACGGGCGCCGCGAGTTCGGTCTGGTTGAGCTTCTCGCGCAGCAGCCACAGCAGATGCCCGGCGTCGCGCGAGGGCGCGGCCCACGTGAGCCGCAGACTCGACGTGCGCGGCGCGTGGCGCGACGCCAGCTCATGCTCCAGACGCAGCTCGAAGCCGCAAAGCGCGCCATGCTGCGCGGCGAGCCAGCCCGCCAGCTGCATCACGAGACGGCGCGTGGCGAACAGCAGCGCTTCGGCGCTGTCCACGCGCGCCTGCAGTTCGAGCGATGCCTGAAAGGACGGCGGCGCGACAAACCACGCGCGCGGATCGGGCGCCTCGCCGCGCGCCTGCGCGAGCCAGGCGAGCACGCCATCGCCGAAGCGCCGCACGATGCCGTCGCGCGGCAAGCGCCGCAGATCGCCGAGCGTCGCGCAGCCGATCTGCGTAAGCGCGTGCTCGTGCTGCGCGGCGAACGGCGCGAGCGTGACCGGCAACGCGTCGAGCGCGTGTGCGAGCGTCGCCTCCTTGAGCACGCGAAAACGCCGCGCGGCGTGCGCCCCTGCAGTCGCATGTGCCTGCGCGAGCGTCCACGCGCCCCACGCGGTAGGAGCACAGGCGATGCGCGCGGCATGAGCGCAATCGGCCACGGTGGCCGCGACCTTCGCCAGCAGCGCGCGCACGCCGCCGAACAACCGCAAGCCGGAGCCGACTTCGAGCAACAGCGTATGCGAGTGCGACGATGACGGTGACGATAAATGCGCGAGCGAGACCTTCGGCGTATAAGCGAGCAGCGCAAGCGCCAGCGCCTCGAACGCCCGCGTCTCGCGCGCTGGATCGGCTTCGAGCAACACGAGGCCCGGCGCGAGCGCGAGCGCATGCGCGCGCGTGCTGCCAGGCTGCACGCCAAGGCGGAACGCATCGCGGTCGGCGATCAGGATGCGCGCGTGATCCGCGAGCGCGTAGCAGCGGGCGGGCGGGTTTTCAGCCGCTTCTTTGCCCGCTTCTTTGCTCGCTTCTTTGCCCGCTTCTTTGCTCGCTTCTTTGCCCGCTTCATCGTACGGACCTTCGTACGGACCTTCTCCCTCAGACGACTCCATCGACAGAAACGGCGGCCTGACGGCTTCCAGCGGCAACAACGGCAAGGTGACGGCGATCCACAGCATGATTGACCCCGGGCCACGGCATGAACGGCGCGGCGCCCGGCTGGGGCAGCACCGACTCCTGCAACGGCAAAGTGACGACGAGTGGCTGGGCGGGCGGCGGCCCGCGACGCTTGAAAATATCGACGCAGACACCGGTGTGCTGCATCCATTCACGGCGATTCAGGCGCGTATCCGCCTCAGGCGGCGGCACCGGCGTGCAGACCATGCGCAGCGGCGCGGGCGAGGACTGGCTGCGCGCCGCGGGCGGGCGCATCAGAAACGCCAGCGCCTGCGAATCCTGCGCGGCGACCTGCAAACGCCGCAGCGCGTCGGCGCGCGCCTTCGGCTGCCACAGCAGCACGGCGCCGATGCCGTCCTGCTTGAGCGCCTGCTCGGCGGCCCACGGCGCCTCGTCCTCGCTCGCGCGGATCCAGACGATGTGCTCAAGCGCGATACCCCACGCCTGGAGCGCGCACGCATAAGGCCGCCACGGCGGCGCGACGAGCAGCACGTGCCGCCTGGCCTGCGCGGTGAGCGCGCGCAGCACGGGCGCGACCAGCCGCATTTCGCCGACGCCGCCCAGCTCCACGAGCAACTCGGTCAGGCTGCCCGCAGGCCAGCCCGCGCCGGGCAACAACGCATCGAGCGCGGCATGGCCGCTCGACACCGCGCGAGCGCCCGTGGCCGCAACCTGATTGCCTTGCCAGATCCGGCTTTGCAGCCGGGGCGGCAGAGTTGCCGCTAGCTGGAGTGCTGCTGCCATGATCGCGCTCTGGAAAAAGGAAACAGGACGCCCTGCCCAACGCTGAATGGGGCATGACGAGGACGTTGGGACGGCACATCGGGTTGAGACCGTTATCCTGTATATTTATACAGTATTCAGGGCGATTCCTGGAAGCAGGTTTTTCGGGGACGGTTCGGGAGAGATTGAGGGTTTTGGGGTTGCGGTGAACGCAGGCAGGAACGAAAAATGCAAACCCATTTGACGGGACAGGCGCAGTGCCGCTACAATCGGCGATTCGTCGGAGCGTAGCGCAGCCTGGTAGCGCATCTGATTTGGGATCAGAGGGTCGTAGGTTCGAATCCTATCGCTCCGACCAGCAATACGAGGGGGTTACACGCCATTGGCCTGTAGCCCCTTTTTCATTTTCTTCTCCCGCCTTGGTCGACGTACTCCCAGCGCGCGGGGGAATGCAGACCACAGCGGCGGATCGCAGCGTCAAGCGCTCGTGTTCCGCGCGTCCGGCTTCGTGCGATTTGAAAAGCCGACGAGCCTATAAAATACAGATCGGCCACGATTCCCGTGGCGACAGCACCCTGGCACCCATGTTACGTCTATCCGAAGTCAAACTCCCCCTCGACCACGCCGAAAGCGATCTTGAAGCCGCGATTCGGGGACGCCTCGCGGAACTCGGCGTAGCGCCAGACGGGCTGATCCGTTACACCGTCTTCCGCCGCGCGCACGATGCCCGCAAGCGCTCGGATATCAAGCTGACCTACATCGTCGACATCGAGGTTCAGGACGAAGCGAAGGTGCTCAAGCGCATCGCCGGCAAGCCGCATGTCGGCGTGACGCCGGACATGACCTACCGCTTCGTCGCGAAGGCGCCCGAGCACTCGACGCGTCCGCGCCCGGTGGTGATCGGCATGGGGCCGTGCGGTCTGTTCGCCGGGCTGATCCTCGCGCAGATGGGCTTCAAGCCCATCATCCTCGAACGCGGCAAGGCCGTGCGCGAGCGCACCAAGGACACTTTCGGCCTGTGGCGCAAGTCCGTGCTCAACCCCGAGTCCAACGTGCAGTTCGGCGAAGGCGGCGCCGGGACGTTCTCCGACGGCAAGCTGTACAGCCAGATAAAGGACCCGCACCACTATGGCCGCAAGGTGCTCGATGAATTCGTCAAGGCGGGTGCGCCGGAAGACATCCTGTTTCTGAGCCGCCCGCACATCGGCACGTTCCGCCTCGTCAGCATGGTGGAAAAAATGCGCGCGACCATCCACGAACTGGGTGGCGAAGTGCGCTTCGAAACCCGCGTCGAAGACATCGACATCGAAAACGGCAAGGTGCGCGCGCTCAAGCTCTCGACCGGCGAGACGCTGCCGTGCGACCACGTCGTACTGGCCGTCGGCCACAGCGCGCGCGACACGTTCCAGATGCTGCACGATCGCGGCGTGTTCATGGAAGCCAAGCCGTTTTCGCTGGGCTTTCGCATCGAGCATCCTCAAGGCGTGATCGATCGCAGCCGCTTCGGCAAGTTTGCGGGCCACAAGGAACTCGGCGCGGCCGACTACAAGGTGGTGCATCACGCCAACAATGGCCGCGCGGTCTATAGCTTCTGCATGTGCCCCGGCGGCACGGTGGTCGCGGCGACCTCCGAACCCGGCCGCGTGGTCACCAATGGCATGAGCCAGTACTCCCGCGCCGAGCGCAACGCGAATGCGGGCATCGTGGTCGGCATCACGCCCGAGGACTATCCGGGCGGACCGCTCGCGGGCATCGCGTTCCAGCGCAAGTGGGAAGAGCGGGCGTTCGAACTCGGCGGCGGCAATTACATGGCGCCGGGCCAACTGGTCGGCGACTTCATCGCCGGCCGGCCGTCGACGTCGCTGGGCTCCGTGGTGCCGTCCTACAAGCCGGGCGTGCACCCGACCGATCTCAGCACGGCGCTGCCCGACTACGTGATCGAAGCCATCCGCGAAGCCCTGCCCCAGCTCGACAGGAAGATCGCCGGCTTTGCGATGCACGACGCCGTGCTGACGGGCGTGGAGACGCGCACGTCGTCGCCGCTGCGCATTCGCCGCAAGGACAACTACCAGAGCATGAACGTCGAGGGTCTGTATCCGGCCGGCGAAGGCGCCGGGTATGCGGGCGGCATCTATTCGGCGGCGATCGACGGCATCGAGGTGGCGCAGGCGGTCGCGCTCGACATGACCTCGGGCAACGCGTCCTGACGTCGCGAAAGTGAGCGCGCGCGGCGTCGCCCAACGCCGCCGCGCCTCTGCTCCCCCCTACAATGACGGCATCCCTCCATTCCCCCAGGAGAGCCGTCCCATGAATCTCATCCTCTGGCGCCACGCCGAAGCCGAAGATATCGCCGCGAGCGATCTCGCCCGCCAGCTCACCACGCGCGGACGCAAGCAGGCCCAGAACGTCGCGCGCTGGCTGCGCGCGCGTCTGCCTGACGACGCCGTGATCCTCGCCAGTCCCGCCGCGCGCACGATCCAGACGGCTGAAGCGCTCACCGATCAATACCGCGTGGTGCGCGAGCTCGCGCCCAATGCCAGCGTCGAAGCCGTGCTGGAGGCCGCAGGCTGGCCCGACGGCGTCGCCTCGACGGTGGTGGTGGTCGGCCACCAGCCGACGCTCGGCGAAGTGCTGGCGCGCCTGCTGGGCAGCGAAGCGGACGAAAACGGCAACGTGCGCCGCAGTTGGGCCGTGAAAAAATCGGGCGTCTACTGGATCAAGAGCCGCGAGCGCAACGGCGACGGCGAAGCGGTGCTGCTGGCCGCCATCACGCCCGATCTCGTCTGAGCCCGTTTGAGCTCGTCTGATCCCGTCGGATCTCAGCCACTTCGCACCAGCGTCGCCTCACACCAACACCCCGCGCCGCCCCTCCAGCGGCGCTACGCAACGCCTCCTCCCCACCGCGCAAGCCCCCGCCCAGCCTGCCTCACGCGGGCTGCGGCCGCGCATCGCCTGCGCCTGCCTTACAGCGCGTCATCGAATCGTCATTGCGTTTTCATGGAACCGTAACCGCGCCTTACTACATTGCCGGGAAAGTTCTCTTACCTTTCGAAGGACGCCCCATGCGAGATCTGCCGACGCCCTCCCTGCCATTCGCCTTGAGCCTCTTCGAGTCGACCCGGAGTCTGCCGCGTGCCGAAGAGACGGTCACCGCGCAGCACCGCCTGCAGGTAGCCTGGGCTCGCACAGACGAAGAACTGCGCGAGGCGCAACGCCTGCGCTACCGCGTGTTCGCCGAGGAAATGGGCGCGCGCCTGTCCGGCCCGGCCGGGCTCGATGTCGATACCTTCGACAACTACTGCGATCACCTGCTCGTGCGCGATCTGGACACGCTCAAGGTCGTCGGCACCTATCGCGTGCTGCCGCCGCACCAAGCCACGCGCATCGGCCGCCTGTACGCCGAAAGCGAATTCGACGTCTCGCGTCTGGCCCACCTGCGCCCGAAGATGGTCGAAGTGGGCCGCTCGTGCGTGCACCCCGACTACCGCAGCGGCTCGGTCATCATGTCGCTGTGGGGCGGTCTGGGCGCCTACATGAAGCACAACGGCTACGAGACGATGCTCGGCTGCGCGAGCGTCGCGATGGCCGACGGCGGCCACTATGCGGCCAATCTGTACACCTCGCTCGGCGCCGATGCGCTGACGGACCCCGAGTACCGCGCCTTCCCGCATACGCCGCTGCCGGTCGAGGAATTGCGCACCGGCGCATCCGCCGTGCCGCCGCCGCTGATCAAGGGTTATCTGCGCCTGGGTGCGAAGATCTGCGGCGCACCGGCCTGGGACCCCGACTTCAATACCGCCGACTTCCTCACGCTGTTCCGCCTCTCGGACATCAACGAACGTTACGCGCGCCACTTCCTCGGCGACGCTTAAGGCCGCCGCTGGCACCGGCCAAAGACGGGCCAAAGACGACGCCTGAAAACACAATGCCCGGCTCTCAGGCCGGGCATTGTCGTTTTTAGCTCCGTCGAACCGGATCACTCATCCGTATAAACCACGCGATACGGAATGCCGATCTTGCCCCACTCCGCCGCTTCCTGGACGAGGTTGTAATCGGTGAGCGGATTGTTCTGGACCCACGCGTTGGGCAGCATCACTTCATAGCCGTTGTGCTCCTGCACGACCGTGATCTTCGGCAGCCCCACATCCGCGCGGCGGCGGGTCAGGAGCGCGGCGAGACGCAGACAGAACAGCAGCGGCCATTCGACGTCGCGCGTCTGCGAAAGCTTGCCGAGCTTGCCCACGTGGCCGAGCACCAGCGCGGCCAGGCGCGCCTGATCGGTGCGCGAGAAGCCCGGCATGTCGGCGTTGCTGGTGATATAGGCCGAATGCTTGTGATACGCGCTATGCGAGATCGACAGGCCGATCTCGTGCAGCGACGCCGCCCAGCTCAGGAACATGCGGTTCTCTTCGCGGCGCTCCGCGTCGGCTTCCTCGAACTGGTCGTAGAAGCTCATGGCCAGTTCGCCGATACGGCTCGCCTGCGCGCGATCCACGCCGTAACGGCGCATGAAGCCCTCCACGGTGACGGTGCGCATGTCCTCGTGCTGCGAACGGCCCAGCAGGTCGTACAGCACGCCCAGACGCAACGCGCCGTCGGTGGTGTCGACGTAATCGATGCCCAGTTCCTCGAACACCGCGATCATGATCGACAGGCCGCCCGCCAGCACCGGAATGCGGTCCGGCTTGAGCGCGACCAGCTTCAGGCGGTTGACGTTCTCCGCCTTGATCAGCGCGCGCTTCAGACGCTCCAGACCGCCGCGCGAAATGCCGTGCGTGATGCCTGGATCGTTGAAGCCGTTCGCCTCGACGAGTTCGGCAAGCGCGCGCGCCGTGCCCGACGAGCCGATCGCCTGATCCCAGCCGGTCTTGCGATAGTCCGCCGAGATGATCTGGATTTCGCGCGAGGCGGCCAGTTCGGCCTGGCGCATGGTGTATTCGTCGACGTTGCCGGCCGGGAAGAACTGGCGGCTATGGCTCACGCAGCCGATGTACAGGCTTTCCATGCGGATCGGCGTGTAGTGCGAGCCGATGATGAACTCGGTCGAGCCGCCGCCGATGTCCACCACGAAGCGCTTGCCCGCGCTCGCGGGTACCGAATGGGCGGCGCCCGCATAGATGAGACGCGCTTCTTCGCGGCCCGCGATCACTTCGATCGGGAAGCCCAGCGCTTTTTCCGCTTCGCCGAGGAATTCGCGGGCGTTCTTGGCCACGCGCAGCGTGTTGGTGGCGACGGCGCGCACGTGATCCGGATGGAAGTCGCGCAGGCGTTCGCCGAAGCGCTTGAGCGCGTCCCAGCCGCGCACCTGCGACGCGCGGTCGAGCATCTTGTCCTTCGAGAGGCCCGCGGCAAGTCGCACGGGTTCGCGCAGGGCATCGACGGGATAGATCTGGCTGCCGGCGTCGGTTTCCTCGACACGGCCGACGATCAGACGAAAGCTGTTCGAGCCGAGATCGACGGCGGCAAGCAGTTGCGGGTTGGTGACCATCGAGGGTGCGGGCTCCATGCGTGCGAACGCGGCCATCCTGGCTCTCTGAGCGGCGGCCGCAGTGTCCAAATATGCCATTTTAAGCGTACCCGACTTCCCCATGGCGCTCCTCGCTCGGTTATCGTCTGAAATGGCAAGAAAGGCGCCGCGAGGGCGCCCTAACCCAATGTGCATGATTACCGGCCAAGGTGTCGGCAGCGTGAAAATACGGCGTAAAATTTATGACACACCAAATGTCACAATAAATTCACATTACTGTGAGAATTTCCGAGCGTCCGTTCGAATCTTCCTCTGAAATTCAGCTTTCAATACCAATGTCCATCCGCTATCCCCTTCTCAACCGCGAACTGGGCATTCTGGGATTCAACGAGCGTGTCCTCGCACAGGCCGCCGACCCATCCGTTCCCCTGCTGGAGCGCTTGCGCTTCATCTGCATCACCAGCAGCAACCTCGACGAATTCTTCGAAGTCCGCATGGCCGGGCTTCAGGAGCAGATGCGCGACAACCCGGGTGCGCTCTCGCCCGACGGGATGTCGCTGCAGCACGTCTACGACCTCGTGGTCGAACGCGCGCAGCGTCTCGTGCATCGCCAGTACCGCATGCTGCACGACACCGTGCTGCCGGCGCTCGAACAGGAAGGCATCTACTTCCACGGCACCGACGCCTGGAACGAGGCGCAGACCAGCTGGGCACGCCAATACTTCCTCGACGAGCTGCTGCCGGTCCTCACGCCGATTGGCCTGGACCCCGCCCATCCGTTCCCGCGCGTGCTCAACAAGAGCCTGAACTTCGTGGTCGAACTCGAAGGCAAGGACGCCTTCGGGCGTCAGGCCGTGATGGGCATCGTGCAGGCGCCGCGCGCGCTGCCGCGTCTCGTGCGCATGCCGCAGGAACTGTCGGGCTTCCAGCACGGTTTCGTGCTGCTCGGCTCGCTGCTGCAGCGCTTCGTGGGCGAACTGTTCCCGAGCCTCGTCGTGCGCAGTTGCAACCAGTTCCGCATCACGCGTAACAGCGAGCTTTTCGTCGACGAAGACGAAATCACCAATCTGCGCGTCGCGCTGCAGGGCGAACTGCCCGCGCGCCATCTGGGCAACGCGGTGCGCCTGGAAGTGTCGGCGGAAACGCCGCTGCATCTGGTCAAGCGTCTACTCGACGAAAGCGGCCTCGATGAAAAGGACTGCTACTACGTCGATGGCCCCGTCAATCTCGTGCGTCTCATGCAGTTGCCCGAGATGGTGGACCGCCCGGATCTGAAGTTCGTGCCGCATGTGCCCGCGATTCCGCAGCGCATCGCCGCGAGCGCCAGCATGTTCGACGTGATCGATCAGGGCGACGTCCTGCTCCATCACCCGTACGAAAGCTTCCAGCCCGTGCTGGAGCTGCTGCTGCAGGCCGCCAACGATCCGAACGTGGTCGCCATCAAGCAGACCATCTACCGCACCGGCACCGACTCGCCGCTGATGGACGCGCTCATGCAGGCCGCGCGCAACGGCAAGGAAGTCACGGTGGTGGTCGAACTGCTCGCGCGCTTCGACGAAGAAACCAACATCAACTGGGCTTCGCAGCTCGAAGCGGTCGGCGCGCATGTGGTCTATGGCGTCGTGGGCCACAAGTGCCACGCCAAGATGATGCTGATCGTGCGCCGCACGCCCGTGAACGGCCGCATGCAACTGCGCCGCTACGTGCACCTGGGCACCGGCAACTATCACCCGCGCACGGCGCGCCTCTACACCGACTTCGGCCTCATGACCTCGGAGCCGAAGATGTGCGAGGACGTGCACCACGTTTTCCAGCAGCTCACCGGCATCGGCGGCGAATTGCAGCTCAACGAACTGTGGCAGTCGCCGTTCACGCTGCACCCGAAGCTCGTCGAATCGATTCGCGCCGAAGCCGACGCCGCCCGCGCCGGCAAGAAAGCGCGCATCGTCGCGAAGATGAATGCGCTGCTCGAACCCACGGTGATCGACGAGTTGTACGAAGCATCGCAGGCGGGCGTGAAGATCGACCTGATCGTGCGCGGCGTGTGCTCGCTGCAACCCGGCGTGCCGGGGCTGTCCGATAACATCACGGTGCGCTCGATCGTCGGGCGTTTCCTTGAGCACCATCGCATCTACTACTTCTACGCGGGCGGCGCGGAACACGTCTATCTGTCGAGCGCCGACTGGATGGACCGCAACCTGTTCCGTCGCGTCGAAGTCGCGTTCCCGATCCATGACCGGCGCCTGAAGCGCCGCGTGATTGCCGAAGGGCTGTCGTGTTTCCTCGGCGACAATCAATCGGCGTGGCTCATGCAAAGCGACGGTCACTACAAGCGCCGCCGCGCGGGCAAGGCGATCCGCAACGCGCAGATGAGCCTGCTCACGAAGTTCTGTCCGTAACGTCGTCGAGCGCCCGTTGCCCCCACGGGCGCGAGATGCAAAAAAGCCGCTTCGGTCACGATGACGAAGCGGCTTTTTTATTCGGCAAACCTCAGCGATTAGTCCGGATTCAGGCTCAGGCCGGCGCGGGCTGCCGACGCGTCGTGCGCGCGGCCGGGAAGCGCACCGTGAAGGTACTGCCCCGCCCTTCCTCGCTCTTCACTTCGAGCGCCGCATCGTGGCGTTGCAGCACGTGCTTGACGATCGCGAGACCCAGCCCCGTGCCGCCCGTATCGCGCGAGCGGCTGCGATCGACGCGATAGAACCGCTCCGTAAGACGCGGAATGTCGCTCGCGGGAATGCCATAACCGCTGTCCGTCACCGAGAACACCGCGTTGCCGCCTTCGAGACGCCACGACAACTGCACGCCACCGCCCTCGGGGGTGTAGCGCACCGCGTTGGTCGCGAGATTGCCGAGCGCGCTCAATATTTCGGTCTCCGAACCGGTGACGCTCAAGCCGTCGTCGAAATCGGCCGTGATGTTGTGATGGCCGCCCGAAAGGCTTTCCGCATCCTCGCGCACGTGGACGAGCACCGCGCGCATGTCGATGATCTGGTCGCCGGGCAGACGCGCCTCGCCTTCGAGCTTGGCCAGCACCAGCAGGTCGGTGACGATGTGGCGCATGCGCGAAGCCTGCTGCTCCATCAGATCGAAGTAGCGCATGCGCTCTTCCTCGGACAGCGGCAACTCGCGCATCGTCTCCAGAAAGCCCGAGAGCACCGTGAGCGGCGTCTTCAGCTCGTGCGAGACGTTGGCGACGAAGTCGCGCCGCATGGCGTCGGTGCGCTCAAGTTCGGTGATGTCCTGCGAGAGCACGAGCTTGCGGTTATCGCCATAGGGAAACACCTGCACCGACAGCACGTTCTGGCGCTTCACCCCCATGCCGCGCATGATCAGCATATCCTTGTAATCGTGCGAGTTCAGATAGCGCACGAAGTCGGGCTGACGCACGAGATGGGTGATGTGCTGACGCAGATCGCGCTTCGCATCGAGGCCGAAATGCACTTCGGAGATGGCGTTGCACCACTCGATCTGATCGTGATCGTCGAGCATGGCGACGCCGTTGGGCGATGCCTGGATCGCCTGGATGAAACGCGAGTGCTGTTGCTCGACCTGGCGGACCTGGGCGTGCCAGCGCTTCGCGAGCTTGTGCAGACGGTAGTAGATTTCCCCCCACACGCCGGGCGCGCTCGGCACTTCGCCGTACACGGGGGCATCGAGCAGACGCCAGAGGCGCTGCTTGTGGAAGGTGCTAAAAGCCATTTGGCCGGCCAGCGCCGCCACGGCGACAGCCAGCGCGAACTTGACGCCGAAGAGCACGCCTGTGCCCGTGCAGATGAGCGCAAGCAGCACGATCGATGCGAGGGCGCGCACCCAGATGATGTTCATGTTCCTGCAATCGAAAAGAGTGACAGTCCGTACCGGGGCGCTGCGGATTCGGAGCGCCAGCGCTGCGCGAAACGCGGCACCGGCGTGTAACTGCGGTAATCGGCGCAGCGACTCAGAGGATTGGTGATTTAAGCGCTTTTCGCGAGACGATAACCGCTGCCGCGCACCGTTTCGATCATGGCGTCGCAGCCAGCGGGCTTCAGCGCGGCGCGCAGACGCTTGATATGCACGTCCACCGTGCGCTCTTCCACGAATACGTGATCGCCCCAGACCTGGTCGAGCAACTGCGTGCGGCTGTGCACGCGTTCCGGGTGAGTCATGAAAAAGTGCAGCAGGCGGAACTCGGTCGGGCCGAGATCGAGCTTGATCTCCGAGCCTTCCGCATGAGCGGCCACGCGATGCGTCGCCGGATCGAGCTTCAGGCCGTTGATCGCCACGACGTCTTCCGTGAGCTGCGGCGCGCGGCGGCGCAGAACCGCCTTGATGCGCGCCATCAGTTCCTTCGGCGAGAACGGCTTGGTGACGTAATCGTCGGCGCCGATTTCGAGGCCGAGCACCTTGTCCTGCTCGTCGCCGCGCGCGGTCAGCATGATGATCGGAATGTGCTTCGTGCGCTCGTTGTTACGCAGGTCGCGCGCGAAATTCACGCCTGACTTGCCCGGCAGCATCCAGTCGAGCAGGATGAGATCGGGCAGCACATCGCTGATCAGATTCTGCGCCTGCTCCGCGTTGTAGGCGCGGATCGGGCAATGACCTGCGTGCTGCAGGTTCACCGAAATCAGCTCGGAAATAGCGGGCTCATCTTCGATGACGAGAATGCTGCTAGGCATCGGCACCTCTTGACCTAAAGACCTGTTGATACGGATTACGAAAATGTCGGGGCGGAATCGATTTCAGATCGCGACATAAAAAACGCGCTCTCAAAGCGCGATTCCTCCCCGGCACGCAACTTAGCTGAGCGCTTCGCGTTCGAGCGCGTCGCGCGACTTGTGCCGCACGTCGGTGCCCTTCACGATGTAGATGATGAACTCGGCGATGTTCTTCGCGTGGTCGCCGATGCGCTCGATCGCCTTGGCGATGAACAGATAGTCGAGGCCCGCGGAAATCGTGCGCGGATCTTCCATCATGTAGCTCACCAGCTTGCGCACGAACGCGCGGAATTCCTCGTCGATGGCCTTGTCGTCGCGCACGATCTGCGCGGCGGCCACCGTATCCAGACGCGCGAACGCGTCGAGCGCGCGGCGCAGGATCGACACGGCCATTTCGCCCGAGACCTTGATCTCGGCGATGTTGACCGCGCGCGAGGCGCCGTCTTCCATCAGGCGCTTCGTGCGCTTGGCGATCTTTTCGGCTTCGTCGCCGGCGCGTTCGAGGTTCGTGATGGTCTTCGAAATCGCCAGCACGAGGCGCAGGTCGCGCGCGGCCGGCTGACGGCGCGCGATGATGTTGCTGCACTCTTCGTCGATCTCGACTTCCATCGTGTTGAGGCGGTCTTCGGCGACGATCACGCGCTCGGCGGCTTCGCCGTCGAACTCGTTCAGCGCCTGCATCGCCGTGATGATCTGCGACTCCACGAGACCGCCCATTTCCAGAACCTTGGACGAAATGAGGTTCAGGTCGGCGTCGAACTGGCTGGACAGATGCTTGTCGGACATGTCTTTTCTCCCTTCTTCTTGCGCTTTGCGCGTCACCGGACGGATCAGCCGAAGCGGCCCGTGATGTAGTCTTCCGTTTCCTTGCGGACCGGCTTGATGAAGATCTTCTCGGTATCGCCGAATTCGATCAGCTCGCCGAGATACATGTACGCAGTGTAGTCCGAGCAGCGCGCGGCCTGTTGCATGTTGTGGGTGACGATCACCACCGTGTAATCGCTCTTGAGTTCGGCGATCAGCTCTTCGATGCGGCCCGTCGAAATCGGGTCGAGCGCCGAGCACGGCTCGTCGAGCAGCAGCACTTCCGGACGGATCGCGATGCCGCGCGCGATACACAGACGCTGCTGCTGGCCGCCCGAGAGGCCGTAGCCGCTCTGGCCGAGCTTGTCCTTCACTTCGTTCCACAGCGCGGCCTTGGTGAGCGCCCATTCGACGCGGTCGTCCATTTCCGGGCGCGACAGCTTCTCGAACATCTTCACGCCGAACGCGATGTTGTCGTAGATCGACATCGGGAACGGCGTCGGCTTCTGGAACACCATGCCGATGCGCGCGCGCAGCAGCGAGATGTCTCTGTTCGTCGACAGCAGGTTCTCGCCGTCCATCAGGATCTCACCCTCGGCACGCTGCTCCGGATAGAGCGCGTACATCTTGTTGAAGGTGCGCAGCAGCGTGGACTTGCCGCAGCCCGACGGGCCGATGAACGCCGTCACCTTGCCTTCGGGGATCTCCAGGTTGATGTTCTTGAGCGCGTGATACTTGCCGTAGAAGAAGTTGAGATCCTTGACCTCGATCTTCGGACGCGACGACATCGCGCCACGGTTGCCCTGGGCGGGGTCGAAGCCTGTCGGCGCGGGTGTGTTGAGGTGACTCTCTGCCATATTCATCGGATGACTCCGCCCTTACTTTTTCGAAAAGATGGTGCGTGCGAGGATATTCAGACCCAGCACGCCCAGCGTAATCAGGAAAACACCGGCCCACGCAAGCGACTGCCACTGCGAGAACGGGCTCATCGCAAACTTGTAGATCGTGACCGGCAGATTCGCCATCGGCTGGTTCATGTCCGCCGAGAGGAACTGGTTCGACAGCGCCGTGAACAGCAGCGGCGCGGTTTCGCCGGCGATACGGGCGATCGCGAGCAGCACGCCCGTCACGATGCCCGCGATCGACGCCTTGAGCGTGATCGACAGCACCATCTTCCACTTCGGCGTGCCCAGCGCGAAAGCCGCTTCGCGCAGCGCGTTCGGCACCAGCTTGAGCATGTTCTCGGTCGTGCGGATCACGATGGGGATCTGCAGCAACGCCAGCGAAATCGCACCGGCCCAGCCGCTGAAGTGGCCCATCTTCGCCACCACGAGCGCGTACACGAACAGACCCACGACGATCGACGGCGCCGACAACAGAATGTCGTTGATGAAGCGCGTGAGGCTCGCGAGCCAGCCCTTCTGGCCGTATTCGGCCAGATACACGCCCGCCAGAATGCCGATCGGCGTGCCCACCAGCGTCGCGATGCCGACCAGCAGCAGGCTGCCGAGAATCGCGTTGGCCAGCCCACCGCCATCGGTGTTCGGCGGCGGCGTCGATTGCGTGAAGAGTTCGATCGACAGTCCGCCGACACCGAGCGAGAGCGTCGTATAGAGAATCCACACGAGCCACAGCAGGCCAAAGCCCATCGCCGCGAGCGACATCGTCAGCGCGATCGCGTTGGTCACGCGGCGGCGGCTTTGCAGCTTGCCGCGCATCCTGTCGAGTTCCGGGCCGTAGATCGCCCCGGGAATTTTCATCATCGGTTCGCTCATCGCGCACCCTCCGACTTTTCAAGGCGCAGCAGCATGAGCTTGGAGATCGCCAGCACGATGAAGGTAATCACGAACAGGATCAGACCCAGTTCCATCAGCGCGGACGTGTGCAAGCCGGGTTCGGCTTCGGCGAACTCGTTGGCGAGCGCCGAGGTGATGCTGTTGCCGGGCGAGAACAGCGAGACGTTGTCGAGCAGGTTGGTATTGCCGATCACGAACGTCACCGCCATGGTTTCGCCGAGCGCGCGGCCAAGGCCGAGCATCACGCCGCCGATCACGCCGGTCTTGGTGAAGGGCAGCACGATCTTCCACATCACTTCCCACGTCGTGCAGCCGATGCCGTAAGCCGACTCCTTGAGCAGCACGGGCGTGACCTCGAACACGTCGCGCATCACCGAGGCAATGTACGGAATGATCATGATCGCGAGGATGACGCCTGCGCACAGAATGCCGATACCGATCGGCGGCCCCTGGAACAGCGGCCCGATCAGCGGCGCGTTGCCGAGCCACTGGCCAAGCGGGCGCTGGAAGTATTGCGCGAAGATCGGCGCGAACACGAGCAGGCCCCACATGCCGTAGACGATCGACGGGATCGCGGCCAGCAGTTCGATGGCGATGCCAAGCGGGCGGCGCAGCCAGGCGGGCGAGAGTTCGGTCAGGAACAGCGCGATGCCGAAGCTCACCGGCACGGCGATGATGAGCGCGATGATCGACGTGGCAATCGTGCCGTAGATGGGCACGAGCGCGCCGAACTTCTCGCTGGGTGGATCCCAGTCGGCCAACCAGAGGAACGAAAAGCCGAACTTCTGGATCGTCGGCAACGAAGCGACGATCAGCGACACGATGATGCCGCCAAGCAGCAGCAGCGTGACGATGGCGGCGCCGCGCGCGAGGCCGCCGAAAATGATGTCCCCTGCCGGGCTGGGCGCCTGTTGCGTGCTGCCGGGCGGGTTCGAGACGAGCGGGACGTCGGACATGATGACCTGTATCCAGTTGCCGCGAGCGCAAGGCTCACGACGTTTATGCGGTTCTGAAACCGACTGCCGCCTGGGCCCGGTCAAGCGACCGGCTAAAAGCCCAAAAGCGGTACATCGAAGCGGGTGAATTACGACTGTTTTGCACCGTATTACGGATGCATAACGCGTAACCAGGAAGCAGCACGGGCCGCACGCGGTATCGCGGCGGCCCGTAGCGCTACACGGTCAGACCGCCTTATTCGGCGATGGCCTTGCCGCCGGCGTCCTTGACCTTTTCCTTCCACTGCGACTTGATTTCGCTCACAACCGACTGCGGCAGCGAGATGTAGTCGAGGCTGTCAGCAGCCGGCGTGCCGTTCTTGAAGGCCCAGTCGAAGAACTTGAGCGTTTCCTTGCCTTGATCCGGCTTGTCCTGCGCCGTGTGCAGCAGCACGAAGGTTGCGCCGACGACCGGCCATGCGTCCTTGCCCGGCTCGTTCGTCAGGATCTGGTAGAACGACTTCTTCCAGTCTGCGCCAGCCGCTGCGGCCTTGAACGTTTCCGTGCCCGGCTCGACGACCGCGCCCGATTCATTCTTCAGGGCAGTGTAGACCATGTGGTTCTGCTTGGCGTACGCCCATTCGACGTAGCCGATCGCGCCCGGCAGGCGTTGCACGAAGGCCGCGACGCCGTCGTTGCCCTTGCCGCCCGTACCCGTCGGCCATGCCACGGTCGAGCCTTCGCCAACCTTGCTCTTCCACTCGGCGTTGACCTTCGAGAGGTAGTTCGTCCAGATGAAGCTGGTGCCCGAACCGTCGGCGCGGCGAACCACGGCGATGTCCAGATCCGGCAGCTTGACCTTCGGGTTCAGTGCGACGATGGCCGGATCATTCCACTTCTTGATCTTGCCGAGGTAGATGTCGCCGAGCACTTCGCCCGACAGCGTCAGTTCGCCAGCCTTGATGCCCGGCACGTTGATGGCCGGCACGACGCCGCCCACCACCGTCGGGAACTGGAACAGGCCTTCCTTGGCCAGTTCGTCGTCCTTCAGCGGAGCGTCCGAACCTGCGAAGTCAACCGTCTTGGCGACGATCTGCTTGATACCGCCCGACGAGCCGATGCCCTGGTAGTTCACCTTGCCGCCGCCCGACTTTTGATAGGCATCCGCCCATTTCGTGTAGATCGGTGCCGCAAAGGTGCTGCCCGCGCCAGTGATGTCAGCAGCGTGGGCTGCGATCGCGAAGAGCGCGCCAGCAACGCCAGCGAGCGCGGTTTGCATCAATTTCATGAGACCTCCAGATGTGTGAGCGGATGAACGACAGGGCGAAGAATAGGGCCTCTTTGTGACAGTACCGTGACGATTCATGAAGCAGTCGTGACAGTGCGATTACCGGCTGAAAGGCAGGGGAAGAATGGAGAAGGCGCTTACTTCAGGTGTATAGACGACCGGACAGCGAGTGCTGGCGCGTGTGGCAGGCCGTGGGGCGGGCCTTTGACGAAGCCGCGGGGTCGCACCCGTAGCCCCGTGAGGGAGCGTTTGAAAGGCTTCTGAAACCGCCGGTGGAACGTTTGCTCGAACAGCAAAAAAATCGTCGCGCCGGACAGTCGTGGAGCGCCTGAAACACAGACGCGGCCCCTTGCCGCATGGAAGGTGCCGCGTCTGTTTATGGCAAAACCTGGCCGGGCGGCCAGGTTTTCGGGATCACGCCAGATCGGACCCGATCAGGCAATGGCGCGCTTGACGGTCTCGGCGATCGATTCCGCATAGTGGAGCGTGTCGCGCTCTTCGCGCGCCTCCACCATCACGCGCAACACCGGCTCGGTGCCCGACGCGCGAATCAGCACGCGGCCACGCCCCTTGAGTTCGGCTTGCGCGTCGGCGATCGACTTCTGGATCGAGGCGTCACCCTTCCAGTCGGCGCCCTGCGCAATACGCACATTGATGAGCTTCTGCGGGAACAGCGTGACGCCGTCGAGCAGTTGCGCGAGCGTCTGCCCGCTGCGCTTCATCGCCGCCAGCACCAGCAGCGCCGAGACGATGCCGTCGCCGGTCGTATGGCGGTCGAGCGAGAGAATGTGGCCCGAGCCTTCCGCGCCGATCTGCCAGCCGCGCTCGCGCAGTTGTTCCAGCACATAGCGGTCGCCCACGTTGGCGCGCACGAACTGCACGCCAAGGCCGTCGAGCGCCTGCTCGACCGCCAGGTTGGTCATCAGCGTGCCGACCGCGCCTTCGACCTTGCCGTCGGTCGCAATGCGATCCTTGACCAGCACGTAGAGCAGCTCGTCGCCGTTGTAGAGACGGCCCTGGGCGTCGACGATCTGGAGGCGGTCCGCGTCGCCGTCGAGCGCGATGCCGAGATCGGCATGGTTCGCGCGCACCGCGCGCACGAGCGCATCGGGCGCGGTCGCACCCACGCCGTCGTTGATGTTGAAGCCGTTCGGCGACACGCCGATGGGGATCACGTCCGCGCCCAGTTCGTGGAACACGTGCGGCGCAATGTCGTAGGCCGCGCCGTTTGCGCAGTCGACGACCAGCTTCAGGCCGCGCAGGCTGAACGCCTGCGGGAACGTGCTCTTGCAGAACTCGATGTAGCGCCCGCGCGCATCGTCGAGACGGCGTGCACGGCCCAGTTGCTCAGACGGTGCGCAGTCGAGCGGCAGCTCCATCTGCGCTTCGATCTGCGTTTCGACTTCGTCGGGCAGCTTGTTGCCGTCGGCGGAGAAGAACTTGATGCCGTTGTCGAAATACGGATTGTGCGAGGCGCTGATCACCACGCCCGCGGCCAGACGCAGCGCGCGCGTGAGATAGGCGACGCCGGGCGTCGTCATCGGCCCCGCGAGCATCACGTCGATACCGGCGGCGGACAGCCCCGCCTCCAGCGACGCTTCGAGCATATAACCCGAAATGCGCGTGTCCTTGCCGATCAGCACGGCCGGGCGCGGCCCCGAAGCCGGTGCGGCCCCCGCCAGCACCTTGCCCGCCGCGTAGCCGAGACGCAGCACGAAATCCGGCGTGATCGGCGCCACGCCGACCTTGCCGCGAACCCCATCGGTTCCGAAATAACGACGTCCCATACCTCAAACCTCACATTGACACTGTTGTACGGCGCCCGAAGCCTCTTTATGCCCGGTCGCGCCCTCTTCTCTCAACGCCCTGCTGCTTTCGCTGCGGTCGCGACTATCGCGACTATCGCAACCCGGCACGTTCGGCCTCGCGCATGGCGCCCCAGACCTTCAGCGCATCCACGGTCGGCGCGACGTCGTGCACGCGGATGATCGCCGCGCCCTTCTGCGCCGCGCACACCGCCGCCGCCACACTGGCGACGATGCGCTCCGGCGCCGGCCGGTTCACCAGCGCGCCGAGCATCGACTTGCGCGACATTCCCGCGAGTATCGGATAAGGCGCGACGCCTGCGGCGGCTTCCGGCGCCGTCTCGGGCAAGTGCGCGAGCAAAGCGTAATTATGCTCGACCACCGACTTGCCGAAACCAAAACCCGGGTCGACGCTGATGCGCGCTTTCGCGACGCCCGCGCCTTCGAGTTCGGCGCAGCGCGCCTGCAGAAATTCGCGCACCTCGCGCACGACATCGACGTAATCGGGTTCGCCCACCTGCATCGTCTGCGGCTCGCCGAGCATGTGCATCACGCACAGGCCGCAATGGCTTTCGCGCACCGCGTCGATCACGCCCGGCATACGAAAACCCCAGATGTCGTTGATCAGATCCGCGCCGGCCGCCAGCGCGTGACGCATCACTTCCGGCTTGTAGGTATCGATCGACAGCGGCACGTTCGCGCCCTTCAGGCGCTCGACCAGCGGAATCACGCGTGCGAGTTCTTCGTCGAGCGGCACGGGCGGCGCACCGGGGCGGGTCGATTCGCCGCCAATGTCGATGATGTCCACGCCATCACGCAGCATCTGCTCGGCGCGACGCATTGCGTCGTCGAAGGCGATGTAGCTGCCGCCGTCCGAGAACGAATCCGGCGTCGCGTTGAGGATCCCCATGACGAGCGGACGCTCGAAGGTCAGCGTGAAACGACCGCAGATCAGCGGTTCGGGCAGGTTACCCTGCGATGTGAGATTGGGCACGTCAAGAAACGTCAGATGTGTAACGAAATGCAGCCACTAGCCATGGCATTGCGTGAGGCATAGCGCGGCATTGTGGCGAGAAATGCAAACGAGCCGGTGTGAAGATCACACCGGCCCGCAACTTTACTCGATCTGGCTAACCCCAGCGTATCAGGCCGGCGCGGTGGCGCTGCTGCCCGGCTTGACCTCGGTGCCCGTGCTGCCGCCCGACGACGAAGCGTCGCTCGCGGACGGTGCGCTCTTCGGCGAGCGCGGCGGACGGCCCGCCATGATGTCGTTGATCTGATCGGCGTCGATCGTTTCCCACTCCATCAGCGCGGCGGTCATGGCTTCGACCTTGTCGCGGTTCTCGTCAAGCAGACGCTTGGCCAGACTGTACTGCTCGTCCAGCACGCGACGGATTTCCGCATCGACCTTTTGCTGCGTCGCTTCCGAAATCGCACGCGTGAAGCCCTTGCCGAACGGACCGCCGTCGTTTTCGTCGTCGGCGTAGACCATCGGTCCGAGCGCGTCGGTCATGCCGAAGCGCGTAACCATTGCGCGAGCGGTCTGCGTAGCCTTGTTGAAGTCGTCCGAGGCGCCCGTGCTGATCAGGTTCATGAACAGCTCTTCGGCCACACGACCGCCAAACAGGATGGCGAGACGGTCAAGCAGATAGTCCTTCGAATACGTCTCGTTGTCGTGCTCCGGCAACTGCCACGTGACGCCCAGTGCGCGACCGCGCGGGATGATCGTGACCTTGTGCACCGGATCGGCCTTCGGCAACAGCTTCGCGACGACCGCGTGGCCCGACTCGTGATACGCCGTGGCGCGCTTTGCTTCTTCGCGGATCACGGCCGACTTGCGCTCCGGACCCATGAAGATCTTGTCCTTCGCGTCTTCGAAATCCTGCATTTCGACAATGCGCTTGCCGCGACGCGCCGCGAACAGCGCGGCTTCGTTCACGAGGTTCGCGAGATCGGCACCCGAGAAACCCGGCGTACCGCGCGCGATGACCGCTGCGTCGACGTCGTTGGCGATCGGCACCTTGCGCAGGTGCACCTTCATGATCTGCTCGCGACCACGGATGTCCGGCAGGCCGACATAGACCTGGCGGTCGAAACGGCCCGGACGCAGCAGCGCCTTGTCCAGCACGTCCGAACGGTTGGTTGCCGCGATCACGATGACGCCCGAGTTCGCCTCGAAACCGTCCATTTCGACCAGCATCTGGTTCAGCGTCTGTTCGCGTTCGTCGTTACCGCCGCCCATGCCGGCGCCGCGATGACGGCCGACCGCGTCGATTTCGTCGATGAACACGATGCAGGGTGCGTGCTTCTTGGCCTGCTCGAACATGTCGCGCACGCGGGCCGCGCCCACGCCGACGAACATTTCCACGAAGTCCGAACCCGAAATGCTGAAGAACGGCACCTTCGCTTCGCCGGCGATGGCGCGCGCCAGCAGCGTCTTGCCGGTACCCGGAGGGCCGACCAGCAGCACGCCGCGCGGGATGCGCCCGCCCAGCTTCTGGAATTTTTGCGGATCGCGCAGGAAATCGACGAGTTCGGACACTTCTTCCTTGGCTTCGTCGCAACCCGCGACGTCGGAGAAGTTGACCGCGTTGTTGTTCTCGTCAATCAGCCGGGCGCGCGATTTGCCGAACGAAAACGCCCCGCCTTTGCCGCCCCCCTGCATCTGCCTCATCATGTAGAACCAGAACACGATGATGAGAATCGTCGGCCCGAGGTAGTACAGCGCCGAGACGAGCGCGTTAGGCTCTTCGTCAGCCTTGCCGCTCACCTGCACGTTGTACTTCATCAGGTCGCCGACCATCCAGATGTCGCCCGGGGAGACGATCTGGTATTTCTGGCCATCTGCCGGAGTGACCGTGAGGTTCCGCCCCTGCACCACGACGCTCTTGACTTTGCCGTTCTTCGCGTCGTCCATGAACTGCGAATAGGAAACGCCTTCCTGGACACGGGGCTTGTCGAACTGCTTGAACACCGTAAACAGCACCAGTGCGATCACCAGCCACACTGCTGCTTTCGAAAACATGTTGTTGTTCAAAGCACCACTCCTTCACTCATAGACGGGCGCCTACATTTGCCTTGCGACACCACCAAAGCATTCTAATCCAGTACGCAGGGCCTCGCCATAACGTTTCGCTAAGGCATAAATAGCCGGCGCGGCCTGTCAGGACAACGTCCCGGAGCCTATCCGGGCCATTTTTTACCGTCCCTGCGAGCCGCCTGACACACTGGAACCGATCCTTGCGTAATGCCCGAGGTTAACGGGGTCGCTTCAGATGTTTGCCCAATATAAACGTTTCGGACGATTTATCGCGCGAAGCCTTGGGTTTGCGCGCGGCCACGACCTTGAACTGATGCTTGAATTTCTCGACGATCTGGCTGTAACCACTGCCGTGAAAGCATTTTACTAAAAGGGCACCATCGGGTTTCAAATGATTCTGCGAAAACTCGAGCGCGAGATCGCAGACGTGTTCGATACGCGCGGCATCCGCCAGCGCGACCCCGGATAGATTGGGCGCCATATCCGAAATTACAAGGTCGACCGGACGACCGCCCACGATTTCTTCCAGTTGTTCGAGCACGCTGTCCTCGCGGAAGTCGCCCTGCAGGAATTGCACGTCGGAGATCGGCTCCATCGGCAGAATATCGAGCGCAATGATCGTACCGTCGATGCCGCCCTGACGCTGTTCGTCGCGTTTCGAGCTTTGCGCGAGCTTGTTGCGCGCGTACTGGCTCCAGCTGCCGGGCGCGGCGCCCAGGTCGACGATGACCATGCCTGGGCGGATCAGCTTGTCCTGCTCGTCGATTTCCTTGAGCTTGTACGCGGCGCGGGCGCGATAACCCTCCCGCTGCGCCAACTTCACGTACGGATCGTTGATATGGTCGTGAAGCCACGACGTGTTGAAGCGGTTTTTTGCCATTAAGAATGAACTCTTGCTGCGTGATGTCGCGCTTTTAGCGGATAATACGCGTTTAATTCGTGCGGCCGTCGCGGCCCGTGCGGCTCAAGCTGGCGTGTTTGCACCGCCACATCTGCCCGCATCAGCCCGCGCCACGCCGTTCTCCACGGTTTTCCGTTGTTTCCGACGCGCTTTTTGCCTTCCTGCGCGCCTGCCCCTCGTTTTTGAGGTCTGTCAGGCTGCCCGGCGAGCGCCGTCATTTTAGTCGAGTCTGCCACATCCCATGCCCGCCCTTTCTCTTACTGCCGAACAGCGCTCCGAACTGCGTTCCCAGGCTCACGCCCTCAAACCGGTCGTGCTCATCGGCGCCGAGGGATTGACCGACGCCGTCATCAAGGAAATCCAGGTTCACCTTGGCGCGCACCAACTCATCAAGGTCCGCGTGTTCGGTGACGAGCGCGAAGAGCGCGTCGCGATCTACGAGGAAATCTGCGATCGCCTGAACGCAGCGCCGATTCAGCACATCGGCAAGCTGCTCGTGATCTACAAGCCCGAAGAAGAGAAGGCGAAGACCACGACGGCGCGCGCCGGCGCCCGCGGCACCGTGACGCGCCCCTCCGGCGACGTGCCGAGCGCACGCGAAGCCGGTAAGCGCGCCCCGCGCGTCGTGAAGGTCGTCAAGCCCAGCGAAAACCCGATGCGCAAGCCGAAGGCGCAAAAGGTGACGGTCAAGGGCAACGAACGCGTCACGCAAGGCGGCAACATCAAGCGCGCCAAGAAGCGTCAGACCAGCTCGAAGCGAGTCCACCAAGGCTCGAAATAATAAAGCGCGGCCCGTGTGCCGCGCTTTTTTTTCGCCCGGCACGCCCCAAATGGGCAGCGGCCTGGCGCCTCGATGACTTAGCGCCGCGTGGAAGGCAGCAGCCAGACGAGCCACGCGCCCAGCAGGCTCTCGACCAGGTAGAACAGGCTCGATACACCGTGCAGCATGCCGAACCGGCTCGCATACGCCGAATGCGCGACATCCACGCCCGCCTGCAGCGCGTTCATACGCATGGCGTTCATGAACGGCTGCAGCGCGTAATAGCCGACCACCACGCATAGCAGCATGCCCACCAGCAGCCAGCGCAGGCGGCGATACCCCGCCTCCCCGCGCCGCACGAACAGATTCGCGAGCACGAGCAGCACCACGCCGCTCACCAGCCCGATCATGCCTTCGATGCGAAAGAGCTGTGCCGCCAGCGCCCCCGCCGACATACGGTCGAGCGACGCGAACAGCACCGGCGCCACCGCATAGCCGATCGTCAACTGGCTGCCCACCCACAGCATGGCGAGCAGCGCGAACAGGCGATGCGGCACGAGCGAGGCGTGCACAACGCCCGGCTGGGCCGCGCGAATGTCGGCGCTCACGTCATTTTTCACATCGTGACCCATGATCGCGCCTCGTCAGACGTAGCGAACCTCGATGACTTCGTACTCGCGCACGCCGCTGGGCGCCTGCACGGCCGCGACGTCGCCTTCGGACTTGCCGATCAGCGCGCGTGCGATGGGCGAGCTCACCGAAATCAAACCGTGTTCGAGATCGGCTTCGTCGTCGCCGACGATCTGGTACGTGACCGTATTACCCGATTCGAGGTCTTCGAGATCGACGGTCGAGCCGAACACGACGCGGCCATCCGCTTCGAGCGTGGCCGGGTCGATGACTTGCGCCGCCGCCAGCTTCGACTCAATTTCGGCAATGCGGCCTTCGATGAAGCCCTGCTTTTCTTTCGCGGCGTCGTATTCCGCGTTTTCCGAGAGGTCGCCCTGCGCGCGCGCTTCGGCGATCGAATTGATGACCGCCGGACGCTCGACGGATTTCAGGCGCTGCAGTTCTCCGCGAAGCTGGTCTGCACCGCGCTTGGTCAAGGGAATCGTGCTCATAAACAACTCGTTCAGCCGCTTGGGGCCGTATTGATGCCGCATGCAACAGATTGCGGCCTTAAAAAAAATCACCGCGGTTAAGTGCATCCCGCGAGGGCGGCGGCGCATGCTGGCGCAGCCTCAAAGCCCTGTTGGGACGCCGCTTAACCGCGGCACATTCAGCTATGTTTGCCTGCCTCGTTAATATTGGACAGGCAATCGAAGCCTTAGTTTAGGCGAGCGTGGAGGCCTTGTAAATCATAGACTTCCAGGTTCTTAAGGTAACGCAGTCCCTCGACGGCGGCGCGCGCGCCGGACATCGTGGTGTAGTACGTGACCTTGTTCGCCTGCGCGCTCATGCGGATCGAACGCGAATCGGCGATTGCCGCGCGCGTTTCATCGACGGTCGTGAAGACCAGCGAAATCTCGCCGTTCTTGATCATGTCGACGACGTGCGGGCGGCCGTCCTTCACCTTGTTGACGACCTTCACCGGCACGCCCGCGGCCTCGATCGCGGCTGCGGTGCCGCGCGTGGCGACGATCGCGTAGCCGAGTTCGTGCAGCATGCGCGCGACTTCGACCGCCTTCGGCTTGTCCGAATCCATCACGGTGATGAAGACGGTGCCCGATTCCGGCAGACGCGAACCCGCCGCGAGCTGCGACTTGAACAGCGCTTCGCCGAACGTCTTGCCCACGCCCATCACTTCGCCGGTCGAACGCATTTCGGGTCCGAGCACCGGGTCGACGGCCGGGAACTTGATGAACGGGAACACCGCTTCCTTCACGCTGAAGTACGGCGGCACCACTTCCTTCGTCACGCCCTGATCCACCAGCTTCTGGCCGACCATCGCACGCGCCGCGATCTTCGCGAGCGGCAGGCTGGTCGCCTTCGACACGTACGGGACGGTACGCGACGCGCGCGGGTTCACTTCCAGCACGTAGATGACGTCCTTCTTCGAACCATCGTCCTGCGGCACTTGCTGGATCGCGAACTGCACGTTCATCAGGCCGACGACGTTCAGCGCCTTGGCCATCGCGGCGGTTTGACGCTTGAGTTCGTCGACCGTGGCCTGCGACAGCGAGTACGGCGGCAGCGAGCAAGCCGAGTCGCCCGAGTGCACGCCGGCCTGTTCGATGTGTTCCATCACGCCGCCGATGAATACGTCGGTGCCGTCGGAGATGCAGTCCACGTCGCATTCGATCGCGTCGTTCAGGAAGCGGTCGAGCAGCACCGGCGAATCGTTCGACACCTTCACGGCCTCGCGCATGTAGCGCTCGAGGTCGCGCGGCTCGTGGACGATTTCCATGGCGCGGCCACCCAGCACGTACGACGGGCGCACGACAAGCGGATAGCCGATTTCGTCGGCGAGCTTGAGCGCTTCGTCTTCGGCGCGCGCGGTGCGGTTCGGCGGCTGGCGCAGGTTCAGGTCCTGCAGCAGCTTCTGGAAGCGCTCGCGGTCTTCGGCCGCGTCGATCATGTCGGGCGACGTGCCGACGATGGGCACGCCGTTCGCTTCGAGGTCGAGCGCGAGCTTCAGCGGCGTCTGGCCGCCGTACTGCACGATCACGCCAACCGGCTTTTCCAGGTCGACGATTTCGAGCACGTCTTCGAGCGTGAGCGACTCGAAGTACAGACGATCGGACGTGTCGTAGTCGGTCGAAACCGTTTCCGGGTTGCAGTTGACCATGATGGTTTCGTAGCCGTCTTCGCGCATGGCGAGCGCGGCGTGAACGCAGCAGTAGTCGAACTCGATACCCTGGCCGATCCGGTTCGGGCCGCCGCCCAGCACCATGATCTTCTTGTTGCTGGTCGGGTTGGCCTCGCACTCGTCCTCATAGGTCGAGTACATATAGGCGGTCTTGGTCGCGAACTCGGCCGCGCACGTGTCCACGCGCTTGTAGACCGGGCGCACGTTCAGCTCGATACGGCGCTTGCGCACATCCGCTGCGTTCGCGCCGAGCAGCTTCGCCAGACGGCGATCCGAGAAACCGCTTTGCTTGAGGTACTTCAGCTCGTCCTTCGTGAGGCTTGCGAGCGTGCGGCCCTTGACCGCGGCTTCCTTCTTGATGATCTCTTCGATCTGCGCGAGGAACCACGGGTCGATCGCGGTTTCTTCGAAGATCTCTTCGCGCGTCATGCCCACACGGAACGCGTCGCCCACGAACCAGATACGGTCCGGACCGGCTTCGCCGATCTCACGGATGATTTCGTCGCGGCTCGTGGTCTTTTCGTCCAGACCGTCCACGCCCACTTCAAGACCGCGCAGCGCCTTCTGGAACGACTCCTGGAACGTGCGGCCGATGGCCATCACTTCGCCCACCGACTTCATCTGCGTGGTGAGGCGCGGATCGGCTTCGCGGAACTTCTCGAACGCGAAACGCGGAATCTTCGTGACGACGTAGTCGATCGTCGGCTCGAACGATGCGGGCGTTGCGCCGCCCGTGATTTCGTTCTTCAGCTCGTCGAGCGTGTAGCCGACAGCCAGTTTCGCCGCGACCTTGGCGATCGGGAAACCCGTAGCCTTCGATGCCAGCGCCGACGAACGCGAAACGCGCGGGTTCATTTCGATCACGATCATGCGGCCCGTTTTCGGGTCGATCGAGAACTGGACGTTCGAGCCGCCCGTGTCCACGCCAATCTCGCGCAGCACAGCGAGCGAGGCGTCGCGCAGGATCTGGTATTCCTTGTCGGTGAGCGTCTGCGCCGGTGCAACGGTGATCGAGTCGCCGGTGTGGATGCCCATCGGGTCGAGGTTTTCGATCGAGCAGACGATGATGCAGTTATCCGCCTTGTCGCGGACCACTTCCATCTCGTATTCCTTCCAGCCGAGCAGCGATTCTTCGATCAGCAGTTCGCGCGTGGGCGACAGATCGAGACCGCGCTTGCAGATCTCTTCGAATTCTTCGCGGTTGTACGCGATGCCGCCGCCCGAGCCGCCGAGCGTGAACGACGGACGGATCACGACCGGATAGCCGCCCGTGCCGGTGGCTTCGGCGATTTCGCCTTGCACCTTGAGCGCCTCTTCCATCGAGTGCGCGACGCCCGACTTCGCCGAACCGAGACCGATCTTGGTCATCGCGTCCTTGAACTTCTGGCGGTCTTCGGCCTTGTCGATGGCTTCCGGCGATGCGCCGATCAGCTCGACGTTATATTTCTTCAGTACGCCGTGGTGATGCAGGTCGAGCGCGCAGTTCAGCGCGGTCTGGCCGCCCATCGTCGGCAGGATCGCGTCCGGGCGCTCCTTCTCGATGATGCGCTCCACCACTTCCCACGTGATCGGCTCGATGTAGGTGACGTCGGCCGTGTTCGGGTCGGTCATGATCGTCGCCGGATTGCTGTTGACGAGGATGACCTTGTAGCCTTCTTCACGCAGCGCCTTGCACGCCTGCGCGCCCGAATAATCGAACTCGCACGCCTGGCCGATGATGATCGGACCCGCGCCGATGATGAGAATGCTCTTGATGTCTGTCCGCTTGGGCATAACGCTCTCGCTAAATATTCCTGTGTCTTTTACGTCTGACGGCTTACATCTTGCCGCCCGGGTGCGCGCGTGGGCCGTGTTTGCAAACTGCTTCAAACCGGCTCGCTGCGCACCCTGCTCTACTCTTTCGCTTCGGCTCCGTGCAGCGCCTGCGCAGCGCTTACGCGGCCGCCTTCGACTTGTCCATCAGCGCCGTGAAGCGGTCGAACAGGTAGCCGATGTCCTGCGGACCCGGCGACGCTTCCGGGTGGCCCTGGAAGCAGAACGCGGGCTTGTCGGTCAGCTCGAACCCTTGCAGCGTGCCGTCGAACAGCGACACGTGCGTGACGCGCGCATTCGCGGGCAGCGTAGCGGCGTCCACCGCGAAACCGTGATTCTGCGACGTGATGACCACGCGGCCATCGCCCAGATCCTTGACCGGATGGTTCGCGCCGTGATGGCCCGTCTTCATCTTCAGGGTTTTCGCACCGACGGCGAGACCCATGATCTGGTGACCGAGGCAGATGCCGAACGTGGGGATGCCGCGCTCGATGAATGCCTGCGCCGCCTTGATCGCGTAATCGCACGGCTCCGGGTCGCCGGGGCCGTTCGAGAGGAACACGCCGTCCGGGTTCAGCGCGAGCGCGTCTTCAGCCGTCGATTGCGCCGGCAGCACCGTGACATCGCAGCCACGTTCGGCCAGCATTCGCAGGATGTTCTGCTTCACGCCGTAGTCGAACGCGACGACCTTGTACTTCGGCGCCGACTGCGTACCGTAGCCTTCGCCCAGATGCCATTCCGTGGTGTTCCACGGGTAGGCCTTGTCGGTCGAGACGACCTTCGCCAGGTCCATGCCCGCGAGCCCCGGGAACGAACGCGCGAGTTCGATGGCCTTGGCTTCGTCGTCGGAACCGGCAAGGATCGCGCCGTTTTGCGCGCCCTTGTCGCGCAGGATGCGCGTGAGCTTGCGCGTATCGATGCCGGCGATGGCAACCACGCCTTCGTCCTTCAGATACTGGCCGAGCGTGCGCTCCATACGGAAGTTCGAGGCGAGCACGGGCAAATCGCGGATGATCAGGCCGGCGGCATGGACTTTCGTGGCTTCGACGTCTTCGGCATTGACGCCGACGTTGCCGATATGCGGATACGTGAGGGTGACGATCTGGCGAGCGTAGCTCGGGTCAGTCAGGATTTCCTGATAACCGGTGATGGCCGTGTTGAACACGACTTCACCGATCGTATGGCCGGGCGCGCCGATCGAGTAACCACGAAAGACCGTGCCGTCGGCGAGCGCGAGCAGAGCGGGAGAGAATGACGGCAACACGGGAGACTCCTTGGGGGAGCACCCTGTGCCGACCTGTTGTCCGACGTTGCGATCTTGCGACCTGGGCGCGGCTGCGGCGTCGGCATCGGCGTCGTGGACGAGATGCGCGCGCGGCGCGCGCCTTGCGCGGCTATTCGGTGTCGTCAGGCTCGCAGTGAACTGCGTCGGGCGCCTGCCAGAATGGAGCGTTTGTGGCGCTTGATCGGGCGGCAGCCAGCCTTGGACGTGGAAAGCGCGGGCGGCGGATGAACGGATGGGGAGAGGTAGGCGCTAGGGTGCGGGTTGATAAGCTCAAACCTTCGAATTATAGCGTGAAATGAGCCTTCCTTCCAAATTTCGAGATGACAACCGTGTGAAATGCGGCTGGAACGCGCCCGAATTTTCTGCTGGACCCCGGGCGCGCTGCAGCGCTTTTCATCGCCTATCACTATAGGCGCCCCACGCGGACACCGCGGCGCGGTTATTCGGGGACAGCTTATGGTCTGCCCCACTCTTTCTCTTTCGCGGCACAAATGAAAACGCCGTCATCCGGCGGGATGACGGCGTTGAAATAGCCCAAGTGATCGGAGCGAAACCACCATGCGTTGCCCCCGCAACGCACGGCTGAACACCCTAAGCCAGCCGCTATTTGGACTTGTGCTTCTGCGTGTGGGTTTCGGCCTTCGAGCGGCTTGCCGCACCCTTCGACGCCTTGCTGGGCGCTGCGCTGGAAGCTTTTTCCTTGACTGGCTCGGATACCTTCACGACTTCCGTGCGTGCGCGACCGTGCTTCTTATCATAACGCGACTTCGAACCCGACTCCGCGACGCGCGTGCCAATACGCTCCACACCACCGCCCGAAACGTTGGTCGCGAGGCGCTCCGGCCCCGGTTCGCTCGGCATCGCCTTGCCGACCGGTACGTGCAGCACGAGCACCTGGCCAGGTGCCACGGCATCGCGGCGCGTCTTGTTCCACGCCTTGAGCTGCCCGACCGAAACGCCGTAGCGGCTCGCGACCATTTCCATCGACTGCTTGCGGCGCACGCGGATCAGCATCTTGCGCGTGTCGGGCACGTCCGGCTCCATCGCGAGCACGGCGCTTTCGGCCACGTCGGCGCTGATGTCTTCGTCGTCGGCATCGTCGGTGCGCGGCACTACGAGCGTCGAACCCGGCTTCAGGCGCATGCCCGCCGGAATCTTGTTGACCGACATGAGCGTGTCCGCATCCACGCCGATCTTTTCCGCAATGGCCGCAGGCGTCGTGCGCGCGTCGGTCGTATAGACCGTCCACGACGACAACTGGCCCGAATACGACTTCAGGTTGCGCTCGAAGGCGCTGGCATTGTCGAACGGCAGCAGGATCTGCGGATCGGTCGCGCCCAGAATGACGGGCTTCTTGAACGACGGATTGAGCGTGCGGAACTCGTCGGGCGTCATGTTCGCCAGCTTGGCGGCGACATCCACGTCGATATCGTGCGAGGTGGTGACGGTGACGAAATACGGGTGGTTCGGGATGCTGGGCAGCGTGAGACCGTACTGCTGCGGGTTCATCACGATGTTCTTGACCGCCTGGAGCTTGGGTACGTAGTTGCGCGTCTCGCTCGGCATACGCAGGCTCTGGTAGTCGGTCGGCAGTCCGGCCGCCTGGTTGCGCGCGATGGCGCGCTGCACATTGCCCTCGCCCCAGTTATAGGCGGCCAGCGCCAGATACCAGTCGCCGAACATGTCGTGCAGGCGCGAGAGATAGTCGAGCGCGGCGCTGGTCGAGGCCAGCACGTCGCGGCGCTCGTCCTGCCACATGTTCTGCTTGAGGTTATAGGTCTTGCCGGTGCCCGGCACGAACTGCCACATGCCCGCGGCCTTGGCGACCGACAGCGCCTGCGGGTTGTAGGCGGACTCGATGAACGGCAACAGCGCGAGCTCGGTCGGCATATGGCGCGCTTCGAGCTCTTCGACGATGTGGTACAGATATTTTTGCGAACGCTCGGTCATGCGCGCGACATAGTCCGGACGCTGCGCATACCACTGGGCGTTCATATCGACGAGATCGCTTTGCAGATCGGGCATCTGGAAGCCGCGACGGATGCGGCCCCAGAGATCGGCGTCCGGGCTCGTGAGCTGGTCGACCGAACCTTGATCGACGTTAATCGTTTCTTTCGCGGCGGAGGTCTTGCGGATCGCGTCGGCGCGGGCCTGCGGATCGGAGGGAGAAAGTGAACTGGCTGAATTCGCGTTCGGCCCCCCGCTCGCACAGGCGGCGAGCATGAGGACCAGCAGCGCGCTTAGAATAAATCGCATGAACGTCTACTTGCAATGGCTGGAATTTGCAGCCGATAGTACGTAACGCACACGTTTCCGTCAATCGGATTAATTGGAAAAAAACCATGAAAATCCGCAGCTTGGACGACGTTCCATACGTTTGGGTTGAGCATACCCACGCAGTTCAGTGGGTTAGCGGAACCGGTTTTTCCACTCGCGCATCAGCGTAAAAGCGGCCAGCCGGTCCGGCACCGTTTCGTGCAGCGCCTCGGCCAGCGTCGCCTGCACGGCGGGGTCGTCGGCGCGCAGGAAGGGGTTCACCGCACGCTCGTGCGCGATCGTGGTCGGCAAGGTCGGCACGCCGCGCTCGCGTAGCGCGGCCGCCTCGCGGCTCCAGTCGTGCAGCGCCCGATTGTGCGGATCGCAGGCCAGCGCAAAGCGGATATTCGACAACGTGTACTCGTGCGCGCAGTGCACCTGGGTGGCGCCCGGAAGCGCCGCGAACGAGTCGAGCGATGCGAGCATCTGCGCGGGCGTGCCCTCGAAAAGGCGCCCGCAGCCGCACGCGAACAGCGTGTCGCCGCAGAAGAGATGCGGCGTGCCGCTGGCACCACGACTATCCGCGTCCTGAAAATAAGCGATATGGCCGCGCGTATGGCCCGGCACGTCCATCACCCTGAAATCGAGCGAAGGCGCGTCCAGATGCACGGCGTCGCCGCCCTTCACGCGCGTGACGAAGGCGTCGAGCGGGCCGAGCGCCTCGCCGGCCGGGCCGTACACGGGCACGCGCTCATCCGAAAGGAGATCGGCGACCCCGCCGACATGGTCGTTGTGGTGATGGGTGAGTAAAATAGCGGCGAGCCGCCAGCCCCGCTTCGCCAGACAGGCGCGAACCGGCGCGGCGTCGCCCGGATCGACGGCAACGGCATTGCGGCCGTCCGACACGACCCAGATGTAGTTATCTTCAAAAGCCGGAACCGGTATGTATTCGAGTTCAGCGGCCGTTGCGCCGGTGTGATTGACCGGCGCGCTCGCGTGCTCAAGCGGACTCTTCATGGGGCGACGTATTCTTCGACATGTCTGACCGAACGATTATAGACTGGCCCGCCTGGACCGCTTCGCCGGCTGGAAGGTATGTGCTCGGCTGGGAGCAGGAACAGCTCGACCGCATGGTGTCGAACGTGTTCGGCTACCATGCGCTGCAGCTTGGTCTGCCGCAACTCGATGCGCTGCGCGAAAACCGCATGTCCTGCCGCGGCCTCGTGCTCGATGCCGCCAGCGCGGCAAGCGCGCCCTACACCGTGCCTGGCGCCGAACCGCCGCGTGCGCCGGCGCTGCATGCGCCGTCCGGACGCAGTACGGTCTGGTGCGACTATCTCGATTTGCCGTTCGAGGCGCAGAGCGTCGATCTGATCGTGATGCCGCACACGCTCGAATTCACGAGCGACCCGCATCGCCTGCTGCGCGAAGCCGAACGCGTGCTGATGCCCGAAGGCCAACTGGTGATCGTCGGCTTCAATTCGCTGTCGCTCTGGGGCGCGCGGCAATCGGCGAGCAAGCTCACGGGGCACCCGTTCTTGCCGGCCCGCCAGGATCTGATCGCGTTCACGCGCCTGAAGGACTGGATCAAGCTGCTCGGCTTCGAGCTCGAGCGCGGCCGCTTTGGCTGCTACCGGCCGCCGCTTTCGACCGACAAGTGGCTGGGCCGTTATGAATTTATGGAGGCCGCCGGCGACCGCTGGTGGGCGATCTTCGGCGCGGTCTATATGGTGACGGCGATCAAGCGCGTGCGCGGCATGCGCCTCGTCGGGCCGCTGAAGGTCAAGAAACCCGTGCTGGCGCCGAGCCTGAAGGCCGCCGCCACCACGCCATCCCCTACACGCAACAAGGACTCATGAGTACATCCGATTTCGTCGAAATCTTTACCGACGGCGCCTGCAAGGGCAACCCCGGCCCCGGCGGCTGGGGCGCGCTGCTGCGCTTTGGCACCCAGGAAAAGGAACTGTTCGGCGGTGAGCCCGGCACGACCAATAACCGCATGGAGCTGATGGGCGTGATCGCCGCGCTCGAAGCGCTCAAGCGCCCGTGCAAGGTGATCGTGCATACCGACTCGCAATACGTGCAGAAAGGCATCAGCGAGTGGATCCACGGCTGGAAGAAGAAGAACTGGATGACGGCCGCGAAAACGCCCGTCAAGAATGACGACCTGTGGAAGCGTCTGGACGCCCTCGTCGCGCAGCATCAGGTCGAATGGCGCTGGGTCAAGGGCCACGCCGGCCACCCGGAGAACGAACGCGCCGACGCGCTCGCGAACCGCGGCGTCGCCACGCTCAACGAACTCTGAGCCGGGCGCACCGCCCTCGCCTCTCTTGCTACCCCATACTTTCGCTTCACGCCCGACACGCCATGCGCCAGATCATTCTCGACACCGAAACCACCGGCCTGAACCCCCGCACGGGCGACCGCATCATCGAAATCGGCTGCGTCGAACTGCTGAACCGCCGGCTGACCGGCAACAACCTGCACTTCTACGTGAACCCGGAACGCGATAGCGATCCGGGCGCGCTCGCCGTCCACGGCCTCACGACCGAGTTCCTCTCGGACAAGCCGAAGTTCGCCGAAGTCGTCGACGAGATTCTCGATTTCATTCGCGATGCCGACATCATCATCCACAACGCGCCGTTCGATATCGGCTTTCTCGACGCCGAGCTCGCGCTGGTCGGCAAACCGCGCTTCCTGGAACATTGCGGCGAAGTGATCGACACGCTGGTGCAGGCCAAGCAGATGTTCCCGGGCAAGCGCAATTCGCTCGACGCGCTGTGCGACCGCTTCGGCATCAGCAACGCGCACCGCACGCTGCACGGCGCACTGCTCGACTCGGAACTGCTCGCCGAGGTCTACCTCGCGATGACGCGCGGCCAGGAAAGCCTCGTGATCGATATGTCGAGCGCCACCGAAACGGCAGGCGCAGTCGCGACGCCGCGCGTGAAGTTCGATACACTCGCGCTCCCCGTGATTGCGGCAAGCGCCGACGAACTGAGCGCGCATGAAGCGCTGCTCGACGGTCTCGACAAAGCGGTCAAGGGGACGTCGGTCTGGCGTACTCAACCGATGCCCGCAGAAGAGATTACCGCGACTGCGCAAAATACTTAAAAAAGGGCTTTACAAGATTGAAAATGCCCGGCATAATTTCAATCTCTTCGGGTGGTTAGCTCAGCGGTAGAGCACTGCCTTCACACGGCAGGGGTCACTGGTTCGATCCCAGTACTACCCACCAGGATTCTGGTGTTGGTAAAGACAAGCACCGAAGATAAAAAGCCCCGTTGCGCAAGCAACGGGGCTTTTTTCATTGTCGGCCGCGCGACTGCCTTCATTCCTTCGGTTGCTGCGTCACCGACATGTACTGCCTGATATCGGGTTGACCAAGCGCTATGAGGTTGAGCACGGCGACACCGAGTCGACGCGCAAATTCATCATCGAGCTTGAAGTCGTATTCATCCAGCAGGATCGGCATTTCGAGCTTTCCGGCAACATGCGGGGCCAGTCTGTTGCGGTCAACGGTTTGAACCGTCAATTGCTGACGCTCCTCCGAATAGGTCAGAACGACAGAGTATGGGGGATGATTTGCCATCAATATCCTCGACATTGTTGGTAATTCTGAAACGCGTTCTGTTTGCACATTGCCTTTCCACGCTCGCCGCCCATCGGGCCTCCGAGCGCTTCGCACAGGTCGAGGTCCCGCTCGTACTGCGAGAAACACCCAGCCTCATCTTCCTCACTCACACCGCGCACAGCAAGCTCTATCAGGCCGCTCCTGGATGAATCGCCGTGATACTCGAATGGCTGGGCGTCGCCGAGTGACGTTGAGGTCTCGCCCGTATCGTCGGTGGGCAGATCGTCGTTGCCCTCGTCGCCGGGCACCGCGCCTGCCGCCTGCCCCACGCCCGGCGAATCGTCGCCCCAGCTGGCCGCCAGGGCCGCTGCGCGTTTGGCGGCGTTCGTTGCCAGTATTGCGTCGATGCGCGCGACCATCGCGTTGTACTTTTCGATGTAAGCCGTTGCGCCGTCGGCATCGAGGCCCATCGATTCCATCACCGACTCGTGAAAAGTCCTGGTGCGCGGCGTACCGGTGACGGCGCCACCACCGCCGCTCCGATTCGTTTCGTGCCGGGTTTGCGGCGCATAGCGCTTCGATACGCCGGTACTGCCACTCCAGTTGCGGTCGATGGCGGGAACGATCAGGCCACCGCGAACCGCTTCACGCAGGATGCGCGTGATGTCTTCGCCGTCGATTGGTGTGGGCCATCGCCCGCGTACATGCTTGCCGATGAAGCTCGCGTAGGCAATGAATTCACCAGAGATACGCGCTGCTCTGCGAGAAATGCTAACCCGGAATAGCCGATCGAAATCCCGACGGTCCTGCGCTATTTGTTCTTCACGCTCCTGGCGCTCCTCATAAGGAAGCTTCCAGCCGCGGTCCACCTCTTCAATATCGCTAGCGGGCACCAATGCACACTGCCAACCGCCCTTGAGCGGCACATAGAGCGCATTATAAGAATGGCCCCATTCGGGTAACGACATATGACCTCCGCCTGGTTGTGCGTGCTTATTAGCACGTCACCAGGCGACCATCCTTGCGCCAAATCGAGCG
Organism: Paraburkholderia eburnea; assembly: GCF_002917095.1. Lineage (GTDB taxonomy): Bacteria > Pseudomonadota > Gammaproteobacteria > Burkholderiales > Burkholderiaceae > Paraburkholderia > Paraburkholderia eburnea. The sequence goes on along the minus strand of NZ_PQGA01000012.1, from coordinate 42,238 downwards.
GAACACATTTGATGCGTTGAGCATCCGGTGAACAGCGCAAGCAGCCGCGGCGTACTGCCGCAATGCTCCGGATTCTTCACGTTACGCGCAGTTCTTGTGGACGGATTGCCAAAGGACAATGGTGCAAAATATGGCGTAAAGCGCGCCATGCCAAAGCTCGTTTTAGCGTGACAGGGCGCCACTGGTGGAGGTTTTCGTGACCACACGAAACTGAGGCAAGCGTCAGACGCCTCACTCCGCGCCCGCCTCCACACCAATCCCCCGAGCCATCCCAGCCGCCGCAAACACCATCACGACGAGCAACACCGTCTGCCACACGCCAATGCGCGCGTACTTCGGCGCGGCGGTCAGATCCGGCACATCGCCACGGCTCACAGCCAAACGCCAGCGCACCAGCGCCCTCATCGGCACGATCTCCAGCACCAGGATCAGCACGAGCGCGGCCATCTTCACGTGAAAGAGCGGCGCGTGCAGATAATAATCAGCGCCCTTCTCGAAGCCGCCAAAAACGCGTGCGACTCCAGTGAGGATCAGCACGACGGCCGAGCCGCCCCAGCCGTTGTCGGCGCGGAAGATCATCGGCAGGTCTTCGGTGGAGGTGCAGCGGCGCAGCCCGCGCGTGCGCCGCAGGATCGAGGCGAGCGCAAAGCCAAAGGCGAGCAGATGGATGGCGGCCAGCAACCAGCGTATGAGCATTGCGACTCCTTCGAGACGACGGGATCGGCAAACATGCGCGAATCGAAGCAGATGCAACTTCGCGCAGGAACGGCTCGTGAAGCGGTGCAGCCTGAAATTTTAACGGTCGGTCAAACTACGCGGTCGATCCAGCCGACCGGGCACAATCACTTACGCCTGGCTCAACGCGTTGTCGAGCGCGCGGGCCGCTTCGCGGTCGCTCACCGTCGCGAGACGCACGCGGAATACGGTCTGACGGTTGTGTCCGGCCGCCGCCGGCGAATCCCACAACAATTCGATTTTCGGACGGAGTTCGCGAGTTCGCGTGTGCGTTTGCGTACGCGCGGGCACAACGGGGACGAGGCTCGTGCCAGGCGCCGCGGCCGGCGCAACCGTTGCGTGCGCATCGACAACCGTAGATGTCACGATATCGTCGGGCGCAACGGTCGCAGCCACGGCACGACTCGCAGCAGATTGACCCTGTGCGCCCTGCGGCCAGCGCACCGACAACTCGCGCGCATCGTACTGCCCGAGCTTGCGGCTTTCGAGCCAGACAATGGTCGTGCGCGTGGCCGCGTCGATCGACACGGCATAGCGCCCGAGCGCAAAGCGGCGCGCCGCGATATTGGTGCGCCACAGCGCGCGCGGTCGGCAAATCCACACGACGGCCGCATAGAGCGCGGGGGCGACGACGAGCCAGCCGTTGGTTTCGGCGACGGCATGCACGGCACGCCGCCAGCCGGCAAACCAGACAAACGCGCCAATCGACCAGAGCGCGAACAGGCACCCCAGCAGGCCGAAGAAACGCAACGCCTGACGCAGCCATTGCGGCAGCGGATGGAACGGCCGTTCGACCCGCGCCCTGGCGCCAGGCAACACGATCAGCAGAAACAGAAAAACGATATTCAGACACGCGACCGGCGATGACGCCATCGCCTCCAGCGCGGTGAGGAAGTGGCTCATCTCCCCCATCGAGTGGAGCCAGCGCGCAAGAATGACGAGTCCGATCGCGCGCAGCGCGAACAGCGTCCCGGCACCGGGAACGGTGGCGGCGCGCGTCGGTCGGGTTCTCGGCAAGGCTCTCTCCTGTGTCGATCGGAGTGGGGGTTTCAGCCCCTTACTCGGGTCCCATGCAAAGCTGTCGCTGTGGTCTTGCGCTGATTTCATGAGCTAGCCGCGGTTGACGCGGAACGGCCATTATAGGGACATTGCCCGCGCCTCTCACGCTCGCGGGCGCAGGCGATACGCCGCGTCCGTCGTGGTTCATGAGGTAGCGCAGATACGACAACGCCCCAGTGCGCGGGCACCGGGGCGTTGGTGTGACGCTGGACGCGCGCGGCGCGCCCAGGGACATACGGCTTATTAGCTGGCGTTGACTTCGCGCAGCACGGTGCGGCGCTTCTGGCGCAGCATTTCTTCGTACACGGCGACGTAGTTCTTCGCCATCACCTTCGACGAGAAACGCGCTTCGAATGCGGCGCGCACCTTTTCGCGCGGCAGCGTCGGCAGGCGCTTGAGCGCGGCGACCGCGCCGATTTCGTCCTCGACGACGAAGCCCGAGACGCCGTTTTCGATGACTTCGGGCACCGAGCCGCGCTTGAACGCGATCACCGGCGTACCGCAAGCCATGGCTTCGATCATGACGAGACCGAAGGGCTCCGGCCAGTCGATCGGGAACACCAGTGCGTGCGCGTTGCCGAGGAACTCGCGCTTTTCGGCCTCGCCGATTTCGCCGATGTACTCGACGTGCGGCAGCGCCATCAGCGGCTTGATGACTTCTTCGTAGTAGGCGCGGTCGGCCTTGTCGATCTTGGCGGCGACCTTGAGCTTCATGCCGGCCTGGCCAGCGATGCGGATCGCGCGGTCAAGACCCTTCTCCGGCGAAACGCGGCCGAGGAACGCGAGGTAGCCCGGCTCGACGTTGGGGATCGGCGTGAGCACGTCTTCCGGCAGGCCGTGATAGACGGTTTGCTGCCAGTTGGCTTGCTGCAGCGGCAGGCGCTGGTTGTCCGAGATCGAGACGACCGGCACATCGCTGAACGCGTTGAAGATCGGCTGCAGTTCCGGCAGGTCGAGACGGCCGTGCATCGTCGTGACGAACGGCACTTCCTGGCGCTGGAACAGCGAGAACGGGTAGTAATCGATGTGGAAATGCAGCACATCGAATTCGTCGGCGCGGCGGCGGACTTCTTCGAGCAGCAGCATGTGCGGAGCCATCACATCGCGGATCGTCGGGTCGAGGCGCAGTGCCTGCGGCCAGAACGCTTCGAGCTTTGCCGAGGTGATCGAATCGCCGCTTGCGAACAGCGTGACGTCGTGACCCTGCTCGACCAGCGCTTCGGTCAGGTAGGAGACCACCCGTTCCGTGCCGCCGTAGAGCTTGGGAGGAACCGCCTCGTGCAAGGGAGCGATTTGAGCGATTCGCATAGTGGTGAACTCCTTCCTCGTAATAAATCGGGCTAAGTGCTACAAATTTGACAATCGACCTTGCGTGCTGCGGCATCCTTGCCGCGCGCCTCACCAGGCGTTCCATACCGCTAACCGCGCCGGCAGCCCGGCACACAGAATCCGACGCAGCTGTGCAGTGTGGAAAGACACATGCGGCGGCTCAGGCGGTAAACGCGCAGGGTTCGCGGTCGTTGACATGCAAGCTGTCAAATTCCCTACGCTTTTCGAGACGGCATTATCCGGGCTTGCGCCCGCTACCGGCTAGAACATTTCAAAGTCTTTACGTTGTTACAAACCGGAAACATTCCGCAACCCACTGTTTTCAAAGACAGTTCTAAATTAGGGCTACGTTTTCCCGGCAACGCGCCGATATCACGGCCACGTCCCGACACGAACTGCAACGACGGCTGCACCAGGACAAAGTGCCAGATGGACAAGCACACGGTAATCCTGAATGCAATCCGTAATTGTATCTCTAAAAGCGCCCTGAAAACCTGTTGAACCACTGGCGCGACACGCTGTCGGGAAGGAACACGCAGCATCGCCCGCTCGCGATAAGATTCGCCTCCCGCCGGGCACAGGCGATGCGTCATGCGCCACGCGTGTTTACAATGCGGGGATCCACCAAGGTTTGCCGCTGGCGCCTTTCTTCCTCTTTTACTACCTTGCACGGACCAAGCTCCGTCAGACCGACCACCGATCAATTGGAACATCTGACCATCGCCCAGCGTAACGCCCACAACGCAAAGCTCGCGAGCTATGCGCGGCATCCGCTCGCGTTTCTTTTCCGCTACATCAAGCGCCACCCGCTCGCTCATGCCATCGTGCTGGCGAGCGTTTTTGCGGCCGTCGGCTGCGCGCTCGCCTCGCAATACGCGATCAAGCATCTGATCGACGTGCTCGGCGCGGGCCGCCACCATCCCGGCCCCCTGTGGACTGCGTTCGCCATCCTCGTCGGCCTGATCGCCGCCGATAACCTGCTCTGGCGGGTCGGCGGCTGGTTCGCCGCCCACACTTTCGTCGCCGTGACCGGCGACCTGAGGCGCGACCTCTTCCAGTATCTGAGCGGGCACTCCCCCACCTATTACGCGGAGAAGCAGCCCGGCACGCTGGCCAGCCGGATCACCGCCACCTCCAACGCCGTCTACACCGCCGAGAACACCACGGCCTGGAACGTGCTGCCCCCCTGCATCGCGGTGGTGGGCGCGATCGTCATGATCACCGCGGTGAATCCGCTGATGGCGGGGGGTCTGCTGCTGTGCTCGGCGATCCTTTCCGTGATCCTCTTCAAGCTGGCCGGCCGCGGCTCGGCGCGTCACCACGCGTTCGCCTCCAAGGCGGCCGCCGTGGATGGAGAGCTGGTCGACGTGATCGGCAACATGGCCCTCGTGCGCGCCTTCGGCATGACGTTTCGCGAGCAGAACCGCTTCGGCGCGACCGTCAAGGCCGAACTCGACGCACGCCGCTCCAGCCTGCTCTATCTGGAAAAGCTGCGCCTGCTGCACGCCGTCATTACGGCGATGCTCTCGGCCGGCCTGCTCGGCTGGGCGCTGTGGCTCTGGAACGAGGGCAAGGCGACCTCGGGCGACATCGTGCTGGTGAGTTCGCTCGGCTTCACGATCCTGCACGGCACGCGCGACCTCGCCGTGGCGCTCGTGGACGTGACGCAGCACGTCGCGCGTCTGGCCGAAGCCGTGCAGACGCTGCTGGAGCCGCACGGCATGCCCGACCGCAACGACGCCACCGAACTCGTGGCGCAAGGCGGCCGCGTGGATTTCGAGGGCGTGACCTTCGCCTATCCGCACCGCAAGCCGATTCTCGACCACTTCGACCTGCACATTCAGGCTGGCCAGCGCGTGGGCCTGATCGGCAAGTCGGGCGCGGGCAAGACCACCGTGCTCGCGCTGCTGCAACGCTTCTACGAAACCCAGGGCGGTGCGATCAGGATCGACGGCCAGGATATCGCCCAGGTCACGCAGGAAAGCCTGCGCCATGCCATCGCGCTGGTGCCGCAGGATATCTCGCTGCTGCACCGCTCGATCTACGAGAACATCGCCTATGGCCGTCCGGAGGCGAGCCGCGAGGAAGTCCTCGCCGCCGCCCGCGAGGCGCGCTGCGCCGACTTCATCGAAGCGATGCCCGAAGCCTACGACACGATCGTGGGCGACCGCGGCGTGAAGCTCTCGGGCGGTCAGCGTCAGCGCATCGCGATTGCGCGCGCGATCCTCAAGAATGCGCCGATCCTGCTGCTCGACGAAGCCACCTCGGCACTCGACAGCGCATCGGAAGAGGCGATCCAGCAGGCGCTCGACCGGCTGATGGTGGGCCGCACCGTGATCGCCATCGCCCACCGGCTGTCAACGCTCAACAACTTCGACCGCATCATCGTGATGAGCACCGGCAAGGTGATCGACGACGGCACGCCCGACGAGCTGCGCAACCGTCCGGGCCTCTATCGCGATCTGCTCGCCAAGCAGTACGGCAAGCACTCGACGCTGCATCTGGGCAACAAGAAAAGCGACGAAAAACACGTCGCCTGAGACTCAGGCGCAGGCTCGCGCGCTGCACGGCCCGCAAAAGCAAGAAAGCCGCTTCGAACGAAGCGGCTTTTTCTTTTTCAGCGTCAGGTCAAACCGATGCGCCCAGCCCGGTCAGATCGCGCATGAAGCGGTCGCGCCACACCGAAACATTGTTCTCGCGCAGTTGCACCATCATGTCGTTGTAGCGCGTGAGCCGTTCGGCGAGCGGCATCGCGAGCGCGGTGGCAAGTGCCTCGGCCATGCCGTCGGTGTCGAGCGGATTGACGATCAGCGCGCCCGACAATTCCTGCGCCGCGCCCGCGAAGCGCGAGAGCACCAGCACGCCCGGATTTTCGGGATCCTGCGCGGACACATACTCCTTCGCCACAAGGTTCATGCCATCGCGCAGCGGCGTGACATAGCCCACGTGCGAGGCACGGAACAGCGCCGCCAGCACGGCCCGCTCGTACTGACGATGGATGTACCAGATCGGCGTCCAGTCGAGTTCGGCGAAACGGCCATTGATGCGGCCCGACTCCGCCTCCAGACGCAGGCGGATGTCCTGATAGGCGTGCAGATCCGCGCGCGTGGGCGGCGCGATCTGCACGAACGAGACCTTGTTGCGCTGCGCCGTCGAATGCTCCAGCAAGCGCTCGAAGGCGCGAAAACGCTCGACCAGCCCCTTCGAGTAGTCGAGCCGGTCCACGCTCATGATGACCTTGCGGCCATGCAGCGTGGACTTGAGCGTGCGCACCGGCTTGCCGCGCTCGCCGGCCTTGGCGAGTTCCGCGACTTCGTCGGGATAGACGCCGATCGGATAGTCGTTCACGCAAAGCGTCTTGCCGAAGGCGTCGATGCGCGTGAGCCCGTCGGCGTGTTTTTCGACCGTGCCGCCCGCCTCGTTCACGATGTAATCGCAGAACGCGCGCACGTCCGGTTTGGTCTGGAAGCCGAGCAGATCGAACGAGCACAGCGCATCGACCAGCTCGCGATGCGGCGGCACCGCCAGCAACACCTGCGAGGCCGGAAACGGAATGTGCAGGAAGAAGCCAATGCGGTTTTTCACGCCCGCCGCGCGCAGCGCCTGGGCAAACGGAATCAGGTGGTAGTCGTGAACCCAGATGACGTCGTCTTCGTGCAGCAGCGGCACGAGTTGCTGCGCGAGCCACGCATTCACGCGGCAATAGCCCTCGTATTCGTGGCGGTCGTACTGGAGCAGATCGGCGCGATAGTGGAACGCGGGCCAGAGCGTGGCGTTCGAGAAGCCGCGGTAGTACTGGTCGTAGTCGCGGCGCAGCAGGCCGATGGTCGCGAAGGTGACCGGCCCGCGCTCTTCGAGCTGGATCTGCGGCTGGCCCGAGGAGAGCACATCGCCGCTCCAGCCGAACCACATGCCGCCGGTTTCCTTGAGCGCGTCGTACACGCCGACCGCTAGACCGCCGGCGGCCGGGCCGCCTTCGGAGATCGGCGCGACCCGGTTCGACACGATGATGAGTCGGCTCATGAGTTACAGGTTCCGTGCTGGGGTGAAACAGAGCGAGCCCATGCCGGCGATGCGGGCACGGGCGCGAAGACAGATGAGGCCGAAGAAGCGACCAACGAGGTGATCGAGGGCAACGCCGGCATCAGGCGCCGAGCGCCGCAAGCCACGCGAGCAATGCGTCGACCGATTCGACGCGTGTTCTGGCGATGGTCTCGCCGCCGCCGACCTTGATCGACAGACCGCCCATTTCGTTGACCACGGCGAAGCCTTTTTCGTCGGTCAGATCGTCGCCTGCGAACACGGGCGTGCGGCCCGCGAATGGCGGCTCGTTCAGGAAGGCGCGCAGCGCGCGGCCCTTGTCGACGTCCTTCGGCTTGATCTCGTACACCATCTTGCCCGGCTGCAGCACGTAAGCGTCGGCGAATTCGGCTGCGAGCTTTTCGGTGGCGGCGCGCGCGGTATTTTCGTGCTCCGGCGCGTTGCGGTAGTGCAGCGCGAGCGCGGCGCCCTTGATCTCCAGCAACATGCCGGCGTGCGTGCGCACCACTTCCGCCAGCACCTGCTCCATATGCAGCAGGCGCTGGTCATTGAAGCCGACGCGCTGGGTGTCGCCATTGGCGTCGCGGCGTTCCGCGCCGTGCAGGCCGGCGATCGGCAGGTCCGGCATGCCGAGGAAGCTGTCGATGCTGTCGATGCCGCGACCGGAGACGATCGCCACGGCGCCGTGCGTCGCGCGCCGCAGCGCACCGAGCAGCGCCAGCATGTCGGGCTGCACCAGCACGCCGTCGGGCGTGGGCGCGAGGTCGACGAGCGTGCCGTCGAAGTCGAAGAAAAATGCCGTCCTGTCGAACGGCAATTCAACCGGAAGGTCTTGCGAAGGATGTTGCGGAGTTGATTGCATCGCGTTCGTTTCGTCCCTCGGCGCGTGGGCCGGGTAAGCGTCCGGCGGGCTGGCGCCTGCCGGGCAAAGTGAGCGCATCTTACCGCGCATCACTTCAATTTTCGAGAAAACAGGCCTCGCAAGCCGCTTTCGGCGGCGTTTTGGGTCGTATTGCGCCGTTTGACGCGTATTTCGATGCCAATGCTTCGGATTGGCATCGATGCGTCTGCGGGTCTCCCCCGCGCCCGGGCACGTCTCTAAACCCGGCCATAACAGCCGGCCGGCGACCGCGAACCTTCAATTTTGCTACAGTCCATCGACATGCCGCAGCCAGCCGTGCTGCATCAAACCTCCATCGAGCCGCTGAGACAGCCTTGTTTTCCATCTTCGCCGACGTGTTGGCCGCCAGGCGCCTAGCCCGTCTGATCCGTCAGACGGCCGTGAACACGGCGCTGCTTTCGGCGATTGCAGGCACGGCGCTGTTGGGCGCATGTTCGCAGCCGACCACGCCCTGGCAGCTCACCGACGTCAGCGGCCACCTGCCCGATCTCGATTTCGCGCTGACCGCCGATAACGGCCAGCCCATGAGCGCCACGGATCTGCGCGGCAAGACGACGCTCGTGTATTTCGGCTACACGCATTGCCCGGATGTCTGTCCGGAAACCATGGCGCGTCTGATGCAGGTGCTAGCAAAACTCGGCCCCGATGCGCAGCGCGTACGCATTCTTTTCATCAGCGTCGATCCGGCGCGCGACACGCCGCAGGCGCTGCATGCCTACGTGGACGCGTTCGATGCGCAGCACGCGGTAGGTTTGACCGGTAGCGACGCGCAGGTCGAATCGCTCGCGAAGCGCTATCGCGTGGCCTACCAGATGGAGAAGCGCGATTCCGACGGCAGCTACGAAGTCACGCATAGCTCGGCGGTCTACGTGTTCGACGCGCAAGGCCGCGCGCGCCTGCTCGCCACCGACAAAGATACGCCGGACGCCATTGCGCATGACGTGCGCCGCGTGATCGATGCAATCGACGCAATCGACGCGCCAGTCTGAGCCGCCCCCGCCACAGGAATCGCCATGACGATGAAACTCAAGTCCCTCACTGCCGCCCTCGCCTGCACGATCGCGGCCCTGGCCCCGGCGGCGCAAGCCGCGGGCGCGGCGCTCAGTGCTCAAAATGCGTGGGTGCGCTGGCTGCCGAACGACCTGCCCGCTGCGGGCTACGTCACGCTCAGGAACGATGGCGAGCAGAGCGTCGATCTCGTCGATATCTCCAGCGACGACTACGCCATGGTGATGCTGCATCAGACCGTCTCGAACGGCTCGACGCAGCAGATGGTGATGGTGCACCAGGCGACGGTGCCCGCGCACGGCACCTTGGCAATCGCGCCGGGCGGCTATCACCTGATGCTGGAGCACGCGAAGCACAAGGTCGCGCCAGGCGACACCGTGCACATGAAGCTGAAGTTCTCGGACGGCACGACGCTCGACACACCGTTCGCGGTAAAGCCGCCGTCGCAGCAGTAATGGTCATGACGCAAGGCCCGCGATGAACCCGATTCCCTAAGTCCGCGATGAACCCGATGCCCTAAGCCCGCGATGAACCCGCTCTACTGGCTCGATCCCTGGGAACCGTCGCCGACGGTCGTTATCGCCATCGCCGTGGCGGCGGTCCTGTTTGCGCGCGGCAAGCGTCATGCGCGCGTCTCGCTCGCGCGGCAGATTTCGTTCTGGTTCGGCCTCGGCGCGCTGTACGTTGCGCTGCACACACGGCTCGACTACTTCTTCGAGCACGAGTTCTTCATGCACCGCGCGCAGCATCTCGTGCTCCATCATCTCGGCCCGTTCTTCATCGCGCTGGCCTACCCGGGCGCGGCGCTGCGCGCGGGCATCCCGTTCGCGTGGCGGCAGCGTTTCGTGCGGCCTGCGCTGGCCGCGCGGCCAGTACGCATCGCGCTCGACATCGTCATGCATCCGGTCGTCGCGGTGACGCTCTTCGTGGGGCTGATCTACTTCTGGCTGCTCTCGCCGATTCACTTTATCGCGATGCTCGACTGGCGCCTCTACCGCGTCATGAACTGGAGCATGGTGATCGACGGGCTGCTGTTCTGGTGGCTCGTGCTCGACCCGCGGCCCGCGCCGCCCGCGCGCCTCGCGCCCGGCAAGCGCGTGCTGGTGGTGATCGCGGCGATCCCGCCGCAGATCATCCTGGGCGCGTTCATTTTCTTCACGCCGCGCGAGCTCTATCCCGTCTATTCGATCTGCGGCCGCGCGTTCACCTGGCTCTCGCCGATGCGCGACCAGCAGATCGGCGGCCTGCTGTTGTGGATTCCGGGATCGATGATGAGCGTGATCGGCGCGCTGATCGCTCTGCGTCACTGGATGCGGCTGTCGGCGCGCGAACGCCTCAAGCCTGTGCCGCGCGTACGTGCGCCAGGTAGCGCGTCAGAGGCCGCGCAGCACGGCTAGGCTGCCTTTACGCTGAACGCATCCAGACGTGCGCAATGCCGTCTTCGTCGTGAATGTCTGAAACCGGCGTGAAACCGAACGCACCGTAGAACTTCTGCAGATGCGCCTGGGCATGCAGCCGCATCGGCACGCCGGGCCACTGCTGCGCGATATGTCCGATCGCGTGTTCGAGCAGGCCGTTGCCGAGCTTGATGCCGCGAAAATCCGGCGACGTCACCACGCGGCCGATCCGCACGTCGGCGTCGTTCGCGTCGGGCAGCAGCACGCGCAGATAACCCGCCAGCTTGCGCACGCCGTCACGTTCGCCCCAGGCGAACAGATGCCATGCATCAGCGTCGAGTCCGTCGATATCGCCATACACGCAGTTCTGCTCGACGACGAATACCGCCGAACGCAGTTCGAGCATGGCGTAGACATCGCGGGCATCGAGGGCGTCGAAAGCGCTCCACTGCCAGTCGAGTTGCGCAGTCGGCAACTCAGGCGACGCGGATGAAGTGGCAGAAGGCACGGCGGGAAACGGCGCAGTCATGGGATGTCCATCGAAGCTTGCTGAAAGGCTGATTATGCCTCGCAGCGTGCGCGGCTCACAAACCGCGCGAGCGCTCGAAGCGCGATCTGCGGCATCACTTGCGGCGGCGCGGCGCTTCGAACTTGCGCCAGTACTGAAACGGCTCTTCGTGCAGATCGATATCGAGCTCGACGATGCGGGCCTGCATGCGCTCCTGCGCCTCGGCGATCGCGCGATTGTAGACAGCGGGCCCGATCTCTTCGAGAAAAAAGGCCAGCAGGCCGCCTGCGGCAATGTTGCCGATCGGCTCTTCCATGTTCGCTTCGAAGTAGCGCTGGATCGACGCGATCGCGGCCGCGCGTTCGTCTTCGGTAAGTTCGATGGGCATGAGGAGAATCCGGAAGAGAATATTCCGGGTATTGTGCCTGCACGCACCGCATGGGGAACATGCGAGCCGTGATGGCGAATCCAGCGCAGAAAAAAGAAAAGCCACCCGAAGGTGGCTTTTCTCGTCTTGCCTGGAGGCGCGAGCCGGAGTCGAACCGGCCTAAACGGCTTTGCAGGCCGCTGCATAACCGCTTTGCTATCGCGCCAAAAGCGGACTGTTTGTGCGAAGGCCTTTCGGCTCGCCAAACAAAAGGGGAAGCGCTGCTTCCCCTTTCGAATTGGAGCGGGAGACGAGGCTCGAACTCGCGACCTCAACCTTGGCAAGGTTGCGCTCTACCAACTGAGCTACTCCCGCATAACCTACCGTACTGCTTAACCGCCTGGCACTTCGTTTCGTATTTCTACAAAACGCCGCACCTTAATTTGGAGCGGGAGACGAGGCTCGAACTCGCGACCTCAACCTTGGCAAGGTTGCGCTCTACCAACTGAGCTACTCCCGCATATTTACTGCATCACCGTTGATTTGCCACTTATCTTCGGCCATCTCCACCGCATCTGCTTCGTTTGCTGCTTGTCGTGCAGCGGAGAAGTGAGATTATGTATAAGCCGCTGAATCGTGTCAACCCCTTCGTGAGAACTTTTTGAAAAAAGATTCGCGGGGGCTTCGCGAGGGCTTCCATGCAACGGGCAGGAAAGCCCCCGGCCAAGATCGCTTACGGGCTCTTACAGGCTGCCTCGCTCGCGAATCTGCGGCCACGCGAGCTTCATGTAGTAGAGCATCGACCAGATCGTCAGCACGGCCGCCACGTAGATCAGCCATGTGCCCCACACGCGCGAATCGAACAGCGTCGTCCCGCCGATCGTCAGCGGCGCGTAGAACAGCAGCATCGGAATCGCCACCATCTGGCACGCGGTCTTGAACTTGCCGAGCTGGTTCACCGCCACGCTCTTCGAGGCGCCGATCTGCGCCATCCATTCGCGCAGCGCCGAGATCGCGATCTCGCGACCCACGATCACCAGCGCGATCACGGCGTCGAGCCGCTGCAGGTGCACGAGCACGAGCAAAGCGGCGGTGACCATGAGCTTGTCGGCGACCGGATCGAGGAACGCGCCAAACGACGAGGTCTGATTCCACTTGCGCGCGAGAAAGCCGTCAAACCAGTCGGTGAGCGCCGCCAGCACGAAGATCAGCATCGCCGAGGTGTTTTGCTGCATCGGGCTGAGCATTGTCTGCGGCAAATAGAACACGCCAACCACGAGCGGAATCAGCACGATCCGCAGCCACGTCAGGAGAATCGGGATATTGAACGGCATCGGGTGGCGCAGTCCGTCAGGGGAAATTGCAATTATGGGAGATGCAATTGTGCCGCGTCGCTGCACCTGCCACAAGCAAACGTAAGGCGGCAAACGTCTGGCGGCAGGCACGGGATGCAAACGGATCAATGCAATTGCTGGTAGATCTGCTCGGCGAGCGCGCGTGAAATGCCTTCGACGCTCGCCAGATCCTCGACGCTCGCGGCCATCACGCCGCGCAGGCCGCCGAAGCGCGCAAGCAGGCGTTGGCGCCGCTTCGCGCCCACGCCTTCAAGCTCTTCGAGCCGCGAAGTCTGCCGCGTCTTGCCGCGCTTGGCCCGCATACCCGTGATCGCGAAACGGTGCGCCTCGTCGCGGATCTGCGCGACCAGCATCAGCGCCGCGCTCTCCTTGCCGAGTTCGAGCGGCGCGCGGCCGTCGGCGAACACGAGCGTTTCGAGGCCGACCTTGCGTCCCTCGCCCTTCGCCACGCCCACCAGCATCGCAGGGTCGAGTCCGAGTTCGTCAAAGACCTGGCGCGCGATCTCGACCTGCCCTTTACCGCCGTCGATCAGCACGATATTGGGCAACGTGCTGCCCGCCGCGACCGGCTCGGCGCCGTCGGGCGAAACGCCCGGATCGGCGGGATCGGTGGCTTCGGCCTGCAGCGTCTGCGCCGCGTCGTTTTCGTTGCGCGCCGACTGGGCGACCATTTTCTCGTAGCGGCGCGTGAGCACCTGGCGCATGGCGGCGTAATCGTCGCCGCCCGTGATGCCGGTGATGTTGTAGCGCCGGTATTCGCTCGACTGCATCTTGTGATGGTGATAAATCACGCACGACGCCTGAGTCGCCTCGCCCATCGTGTGGCTGATGTCGAAACACTCGATGCGCAGGTGCGCGAGATCGTCGAGTTCAAGCCCGAGCAGTTGCGCAAGCGTGCGCGTGCGCGCCTGTTGCGAGCCTTGTTCCGACAGCAGCCGCGCCAGCGCGAGCCGCGCGTTCTGCTCGGCCATCGCGAGCCATGCGCGCTTTTGGCCCTGCGGCTGGCGCACCAGCGCGACCTTGTGGCCGGCCTGCTCCGACAGCACATCGACGAGTTCGCGGTTCGCGGGCGGGTGGCTCACCACCAGCACCGGCGGCACGCGATTGCCGAAGTAGTGCTGCGCAATGAAGGCGTCGAGCACTTCGGATTCGATGCCGCCCGCGCGCGCGCGGCGCGTGGACGGTTTAGGGGCGGACGCGTCGCCCTCCTCGCCCGCTTCATCGTCGAGATCCGCAGCGATGGCGAGCGGATCGGGCGCTTCAGCGTCGTCAAGCGCGTCAGCCTCATCGGCCTCCTGCGCATGCGCCGCGGCGCTCTCCACCAGCGCCTTGCGCGCAAGCGACGGCAACGACTTGAGCGCTGCCGCCGCAACCACCGTTTCGTCGGCGATTTCCTCGGCCACGCCGCCCTCGTCGTCCGTCAACGCACGCTCGACATGCGCGGGGAAGTAGGCCTTGTCGCCCAGATGCCGCCCGCCGCGCACCATCGCGAGATTCACGCAGACACGCCCGCCCAGCGCCACCACCGCGAGGATATCGACGTCGCTCTCGCTGCCGGTTTCGATCGCCTGCTGATGCAGCACGGTCGAGAGCGAACTCATCTGGTTGCGCACCGCCGCGGCCTGCTCGAACTTCAGTTCGGCGGCGAAGGCGTGCATCTTGGTTTCCAGCTCCTTCATCACCTCGCCCTGGCGGCCAAGCAGGAAGCGCGACGCGTTGCTCACGTCGCGCGCGTAGTCCTCCTGGCTGATCGCCCCCACGCACGGCGCCGTGCAGCGCGCGATCTGATGCAGCAGGCAAGGTCGCGTGCGGTTGTTGAACACCGAATCCTCGCAGGTGCGCAACTGGAACACGCGCTGCAGGATCTGGATGCTTTCGCGCACGGCGTAAGCGCTCGGGAACGGGCCGAAATACTGGTTGTTGCGATCGACCGCCCCCCGGTAATACGCCATGCGCGGGAACTTGTGGCCCGTGAGCTTGAGGAACGGATAAGACTTGTCGTCGCGAAAGAGGATGTTGTAGCGCGGCGCGAGCGCCTTGATGAGGTTGTTTTCGAGCAGCAGCGCCTCGGCTTCCGAGCGCGTGACCGTGGTTTCGATGCGCGCGATGCGCGTGACCATCATGGCGATGCGCGGCGAAAGCTGCGTCTTCGTAAAGTAGCTCGAAACCCGCTTCTTCAGGTCGCGCGCCTTGCCCACGTAGAGCACCGCATTCTGCGCGTCGTAATAGCGATAGACGCCGGGCAGATGCGGCAGTTGCGCCAGCACCTCTTTCGGGTCGAAAACGTCGGGTTCGGTCGAAGCGGTCATCCAGTGGGGGGCGTCGGGTTTGCGTTGAATTTGCGTTCGCGTTTGCGTGATGCGGCAAGCCGTGCCGCCTTCGCGACGCCGTCATGCGGGTGTCTTAGAATCGCAAGTTTAGATCATTCCGTGCGGCCCCGAACCCGCTTGCCTGCCGTGCCGGCAGGCACACCGGCGATCCTGCCGTCCGCGCCACCGGTTCCCCCCCCTCGCTCATCGCGTCCGCTCGCCATCATGCCCCACGACTCAAGCCGCCCCGCCGACGCACCACCGTACACACAAGCCGCGCCGTCATCGACGCGCATCGCCTGCGACCTTTTCTGCGCCGTGATCGACAATTTCGGCGACATCGGCGTGTGCTGGCGTCTCGCGCGCCAGCTCGCGCACGAGCACGGCTGGGAAGTGCGCCTCTTCGTCGACGACCTGCTGTCCTTCCAGCGGCTGTGTCCCGCGCTCGATCCGCAGCGGGCGACGCAGACCGTCGAAGGCGTCGTGATCGAGCACTGGCACGAGCCCACGCACGCGGGCGAGACCTTGCAGATCGCCGATGTGGTGATCGAAGCCTTCGCCTGCGAATTGCCGCCCGTCTATGTGGCCGCGATGGCGCAGCGCGAGCGCAAGCCGGTGTGGTTCAACCTCGAATATCTGAGCGCCGAGGACTGGGTGGCCGATTTCCATCTGCGCCCTTCGCCGCACCCGCGCCATGAATTGCTCAAGCATTTCTTCTTCCCAGGTCTGGGCAAGGGAACGGGCGGCGTGTTGAAGGAAGGCGATCTCGACGCGGCGCGCGCGGCGTTCGAAGCGTCGCCGCAGGCGCGCGCCGCATGGTGGCAAAGCGTCACGGGCGGCCCGCCGCCGGGTCCCGAGGCCACTGTGATATCGCTGTTCGCCTATGAGAATCCCGCCGTGGACGCATTGCTGGAGCAATGGCGCGACAGCCCGACGCCCATCGTCCTGCTGGTGCCGCAAGGCCGCATCTCCGGGGCGCTGGCACGCTTTTTCGGCGTGGAATCGTTCGGCGCCAGCGTGCGCGCCGAACGCGGCGCGCTGACCGCGCACGGACTCGCCTTCACGGAACAACGCGGCTACGACGCACTGCTCTGGGCCAGCGACCTCAACTTCGTGCGCGGCGAGGATTCGTTCGTGCGGGCGCAATGGGCGGCGCGCCCGTTCGTCTGGCATATCTACCCCCAAGGAGACGACGCCCATCTGCCCAAGCTCGACGCCGCGCTCGATCATTACGCCCGCACGCTCGGCGAGGCGCCCCGGCGCGCGCTCGAACAGTTCTGGCACGCCTGGAACGGCAACTGGGCGCACGAAGGCGACACGGCACCCGACGGCCGCGCGAACTGGAGCGAATTTGCCCGCCATTTGCCCGCCTACAAGGCGCGCGCGCAGGCGTGGGCGCAAGAACTCGCGCAAGCCGGCGATCTCGGCGGAAATCTAGCCGAATTCGCAAAAAGTCAGTTAAAATAAGCGGTTACCCGACGGCAGCCGTCTCAAGCGGTGCATCAGGCGGGGGCCTCAAGCGCTTCGATGGCACTTGAATGGCTTCGGATCCGGTTTAAACACCCTTCCGACCCGCAATGAACCATGCCGTGCACACGCGTGGATAGAGCGAATCGCTTGCGACGTTTGCCGTCGCGCACACTGAAAGCTACTTAATCTGTAATCTGGACAGGACAGTTTTTTATGAAGACCGCACAGGAACTCCGCGTCGGCAACGTCGTCATGATCGGCAACGACGCCATGGTCGTGCAGAAGGCCGAGTACAACAAGTCGGGCCGTAACTCGGCCGTCGTGAAGATGAAGTTCAAGAACCTGCTGACCGGCGCCGGCATGGAAACCGTGTACAAGGCCGACGACAAGTTCGACGTCGTGGTGCTGGAGCGCAAGGAAGTGACCTACTCGTACTTCGCAGACCCGATGTACGTGTTCATGGACGCCGACTACAACCAGTACGAAGTCGAAGGCGAGATGATGGGCGACGCCCTGCACTACCTCGAAGACGGCATGGCTTGCGAAGTCGTGTTCTACAACGAGAAGGCGATCTCGGTCGAACTGCCGACCGTGCTCGTGCGCGAAATCACCTACACGGAACCGGCTGTCAAGGGCGACACGTCGTCGGGCAAGGTTCTGAAGACCGCCAAGCTGAACACCGGCTTCGAGCTGCAAGTGCCGCTGTTCTGCAACATCGGCGACAAGATCGAAATCGACACGCGTACGAACGAGTACCGCAGCCGCGCATAAGCCCAAACGCGGCGCCAGGTGCGCCGCACGGCAGCGCGAAAGCAGCCGCAATGCGAATCTCCATGCGTGGCGGATGCAATCGAAAAAGCGCCCCTCGGGGCGCTTTTTCTTTTTTTCCCGAGCGTGTATGTTTGTGACTGCATGGGAAAACCTTACCGGTTTCGCAGTCGCTTAAAATTACCGTATGTTGCAGCGGCGAGGCCAGACGCTCATGGCATGGTTCCTGCTGATTTCGTTTTGAGATAGCGCGCAAGCGCCCTTCCACCGAAACCAGGAGAAACAGATGAACAATGACATCGCTGCAGGCAAGTGGAAACAGATGATCGGCAAGGCCAAGGCCGCATGGGGCGAGTTGACGGACGACGAGCTGACCAAGGCCGAGGGACACCTCGATCGTCTCGCAGGGCTGATCCAGGAGCGTTACGGCAAGACGCGTGACGAAGCGGAGCAGGAAGTGAAACGCTGGTTTGACGCGCATCGTCCGATCGACGATTGAGCAGGCAAACATAGCGGGATACCAGGTCAGTCCGCGGCAATAGCGGCTCAAGCAGTTCAAGCGGCTCAAGCGGCTTGCCGACGGACTAACAGCAGCATGGGGGCAGTACGGCCCGAGCGCCGCATCGCGCGGCGCATCGGGTCTGCGCGGAAGTACGGCGCGACTGGCTTGCGGGCGAATGATTCATCGTGATTCGAAAACGCCGCAGCCAGCGCGGCTTGCCACGCGCCAATCTGGGGAGGACCGGAACTGAACAATCTGACTCGAGACACGCAGGTGCTCTCGGTGACTAACTCCGTATCGTGCGCCCTGGCGCGCCGCTACGTCGCGCCCCTCGCCTTGCGTGGCGACACGGCGTGGACGATCGCGCCGGTCCGGCCACTTTGCGCCCCGCTTCTCGCCTCGCTTCTTGCCCGCTTCTTGCCCCTCGGTAAGCCGATTCCGCCATGCCACACGCCCTGATTGTCGAAGACGATCCTAATAGCCTGTCAGGCCTCTCCGCCATCCTGGCCGCCGACGGCTTCTCCGTCGATACGGCGGCCACTCTGGCCGACGCGCGCGCCGCACTCGGGCGCTTCATCCCCGATGTCGTGCTCGTCGACCTGAATCTGCCCGATGGCGGAGGCCTCGAACTGCTGCCTCACCTGCCCGCCCAGCCGCCCGGCGGCGCGCTGCCCGTGATCGTGATGACCGGCAATGCGACCGTCGAAAGCGCGATCGAAGGCCTGCGCCACGGCATCTGGGACTATCTGCTCAAACCCGTCAACATTCCGCGGCTGCGCAGCCTGCTTGCGCGCATCCCGCGTCCGTACGAACTGACCGAGGAAGTGCGCACGCTGCGCGAAAGCCTGCGTCTGCTCGGCCGCTTCGGCCCGATGCTTGGCCGCAGCAGCGCGATCCAGCACGTGTACGACGCGATCGAGCAGCTCGCGCCCACCGAATCGGCGATCCTCGTGCACGGCGAGCCCGGTACCGGCAAGGAAGTCGCGGCGCGTACGCTGCATCAGCTCAGCCGCCGGCGCAAGGGTCCGTTCGTGGTGTGCGACGGGCGCGCCATCGCCGCCGAAGCCGCCGGCGGCCGGCCGCTCGCGAGCATTCTGTTCGGCCACGAACGCGGTGCCTTCAACGGCGCCGAGCAGCGCGAGCCGGGTCTGGTCGATCACGCAAGCGGCGGCACGCTCTTCATCGACGAACTCACCGAACTGCCGCGCCCGCAGCAGGAAGCGTTGCTGCGCGCACTCGACTCGCAGACCTTCATGCGCGTGGGCGGCAGCAGCGAAGTGGGCACCGATTTCCGCCTGATCGCGGCCACGCGTGCCGTGCCGCGCGACGCGGTCCGGCAGGGCATGCTGCACGAAGATCTGTGGCTGCGCCTGGACGCCGCGGCGCTGCAACTGCCGCCGCTGCGAGAACGCGAGGAAGACGCGGCGCTGCTGGCCGCCGCCTGCGTCGACGAAATGAATCTCGAGGCGCATTCGCGCGGCCTCACGGGCACGACGCGGCTCGTGGCGCCCTCCTTCGTGCGCGAGTGCCTGGCCTACGACTGGCCCGGCAACGTGCGCGAATTGCAGGAGCGCGTGAAGCGCGCGTGGCATGCGTCGGGCGACGTGCTGGAAACGCTGCAGGCCGAGGAAAGCAGCGGCGCGTCGGGACGCGATTCGAACGGCGGCCGCGTGCAGGTGACGGTCGGCACCCCGCTCGCCGATGTCGAGGAAATGCTGATCCGCGCGACGCTCGACGCCGTGGGCGGCACGCGCCATCGCGCGGCGTCGCTGCTCGGCATCAGCCCCAAGACGCTCTATAACAAGCTGCAACGGATGCGCCTCAATTAAGCGAGCGTCCCGGACACACCGGACGCCCAGCCCGAAACAGAAACGGCGGCTCTTCTTATCGAAGGAGCCGCCGTTTCTGCTTCAGGCTTCTGCGCTCAAGGCATCACGCTACGCAGCAGCGCCTGCGCCGACAGATACGCAGGATCGGCCACGAGCTTGTCCCAGCTCAGCGCCTTGCCGCGTCCGTGCAGTTTCCTGATGCGTCTGGCCGATGCCTTGCGCTCGCGCGAGGGCTCCTCGGTGCGCAATGCGTCGAGCACCTTCTCGGCTTCGTGCGGCTGGTTGCAGATCAGCACCATGTCGCAGCCCGCCTCCAGCGCCGCACGCGCGCCTTCGGTCAGCGTGCCGCCCTGGCGCGCGGCCTCCATCGACAGATCGTCGCTGAAGATCGCGCCCGTGAAGCGCAGGCGATCGCGCAGGATCTCCTGGACCCAGATGCGCGAGAAGCCAGCCGGCTTCGCATCGACCTTCGGATAGATCACGTGGCCGGGCATGGCCGCCGCCAGCGACAGGCCGAGCCAGTCGTAAGGCTGCGCATCCTCGCCGAGGATCGATTCGAGCGGACGCTCGTCGACCGGCACGGCGACATGCGAATCAGCCGTCGCGAAGCCGTGTCCCGGAAAGTGCTTGCCGCAGTTCGCCATGCCGGCGAGCGCGAGACCGTGGTTCAGACTTTTGGCGAGCAGCGTGACGACGCGCGGATCGCGATGGAACGCGCGGTCGCCCACCACCTTCGACTGGCCGTAGCCCAGATCGAGCACGGGCGTGAAGGACAAATCGATACCGCAGGCGCGCAACTCGGCGGCCAGGATATAGCCGACCGAGGTGGCCAGCTTGGTCGCGAGCAGCACGTCCTTGTCCCACAGCGCGCCCAAGCGCCCCATCGCAGGCAGCACGGTGAAGCCGTCGGTACGAAAGCGCTGCACGCGCCCGCCCTCGTGGTCCACCGCAATCAGCAGATCGTCGCGCACGGCGCGGATCGCATCGGTCAGCGCGACCAGTTGCGCACGGTTTTCGTAGTGGCGCGCGAACAGGATCACGCCGCCGGTGGAGGGATGCGCGAGGCGGCGCACGTCGTCATCGTTGAGCGTCGTGCCGACCACGTCGAGCATCACCGGTCCGGGAATTCGTTTCATCGATTAGTCGAGCATTAGTGCCGCGTCGAACCACGTCAAGACGTGCGCGGCGGAATGGAAAACAGCAACGGGAGTTTAGCTGCGCGGCTGGTCGGTCTCGGCGATCACGAACGAGACGGCGTAGTCGCGCTCGTCGGTGATCGTCACCTGCGTGGTGATGCCGCGCTCGTCGAGCCAGAGCGCAAGCTCGCCCGAGGCCAGCATATAAGGCTTGCCGCCGGGCGCGTTGAGCGTCTGCACGGCGCGCCAGGTCATCGGCATGTGGATGCCCAGACCGATCGCCTTCGAGAACGCTTCCTTCGCGGAAAAGCGCGTGCACAGATAGGCGAGACCGCGCACCTCCGAACGCGCCTTGCGGGCGTGATACACCTTCAGCTCATCGGGGCCGAGGATGCGCTCGGCGAACCGTCCGCCGGTGCGCTCCATCGTCGCCGCGACGCGGCTGATCTGGATGATGTCGGTGCCGATGCCGTAGATCGCCATGCGTTCCTCGTCGTTCATTGCGCCGCGTGCGCAGCGCGAATACGCTTGCTTGTGCTTAAGCGCGCGCGGCCGCGAGGCGCGCCGCGACCATGATCGCCTTCATCTCGCGCACCGCGTTCTCCCAGCCCGCGAAGATCGCGTGCGCGACCACGGCGTGGCCGATGTTGAGTTCGTGGATGCCCTCGATCGCGGCGATCTGCTGCACGTTGGTGTAGTGCAGGCCGTGGCCCGCGTTGACCTTGATGCCCAGGCCCACGCCGCAGTTCACGCCCGCCACCACGCGCTCGTATTCGCGCTGCTGCTCGGCGGCTTCGTGCGCTTCGGCGTAACGGCCCGTGTGCAGCTCGATCACGGGCGCGCCTGCTTCGTGCGCGGCGCGGATCTGTGTTTCGTCCGGGTCGATGAAGAGCGACACGCGGATGCCCGCGTCGGCCAGTTGACGGCAAGCGGCGGCCACCGCGTCGAACTGCCCCGCCACGTCGAGACCGCCTTCGGTCGTCAGTTCCTCGCGCTTTTCGGGAACGAGGCAGACATCGTGCGGCTGGATCTCGCAGGCGATGTCGAGCATTTCGGCCGTCACCGCGCATTCGAGATTCATGCGCGTCCTGAGCAGCGGGCGCAGCTTGCGCACGTCGGCATCGACGATGTGGCGGCGGTCCTCGCGCAGATGCAGCGTGATCGCATCGGCGCCCGCTTCTTCGGCGAGCAGCGCCGCGCGGATCGGATCGGGATAGGTCGTGCCGCGCGCGTTACGCAGCGTGGCGACGTGATCGATATTGATGCCGAGGTCGATCACGTTGGGCGAAGTCAGGAAGAAGCTCATAGGTTCTGCAGGTCGATCAGGATCTGGCGCGTCGCGAGCGGCGTGCCGCCAAGGTAAGTGTTCAGCAGGAAACGCATCAGCGCCTTGCTCTGCGCGACGGTCTGGGGTCGATGGTAATCGTCCTCTTCCATATCGAGCAACGTCTGGCCGGACAGCACCGGCCATTGCGAGGGCCATTCGTCCGACGCCTCGCGCACGCCGCGCTCGGGATCGAAGACGTAGCGGCCTTCGGCCATCACGGTCTTGCGGTTGACGGTGCGGTTGAGCGCCAGCGCGTAACCGGTGTCGCGCAGCAGGACGCGCTCGAACGATCGCAGCACCTGCACGGGCGGCAAATCGTGCGCGAGGCGCGTGAGCGTGACGACGTAATGGTTGAAGAGTGCGGGATGCGGGTCTTCGCGGGCGAGAAACTTGACCAGCAGCTCGTTCACGTAGAAGCCGCACAGCAGTGCGTCTCCCGCGAGCGGCAACATGCCGCCGACCCATTCGGCGCCGGTGAGCGTGCGCACTTCACCCTTGCCGGTCCAGTTCAGCGTGAGCGGCTGGAAGGTCTGCAATACGCCGCGCAACGCCGAATGCGGGCGCTTCGCGCCCTTCGCGACGAGCGCGACGCGGCCGTGATCGCGCGAAAGCACGTCGATGATGAGGCTTGTTTCCCGGTACGGATAGCTGTGCAGCACGAAGGCGGGCTGCTCGGCAACGCGATAGTCGGACGTGCCGCGCGAGGCGCGCGGCGCTTGCGAGCGGGTCGTGGTCTTGCGAGGCGTGGCGCGGCGCTCGAGCGTGGCGTCGGCGCCTTCGCTCATATCGCGGCCGCCCGATGCCGCCAGACGCGGACGACGGCTGCGCGCGGTCGCGCCACTTTTGCCGCTCGGGATGTTCGAACCCGACGAACGCCGCGCGCGCGTCGCATCGCCGCCGGGCGATTCGAAATCGGCGTCGTCGGCGCCCGCGTCGGGCGCGGACCAGTCGTCGTTCAGGGTTCCGGCTTCGCCGTCACTCATGCCCGCTCACTCGCACCTTGAGATTGCTGTCGTCGCTGGGTTGCGTTCCGGGATCGCGGGGCTGCGCGTTACTCGTAGCCGTAGGCGCGCAGGCCGGCTTCGTTGTCGGCCCAGCCGCTCTTCACCTTCACGAAGGTTTCGAGATACACGGGACCGTCGAACAGCTTTTCCATGTCGAGACGCGCTTCGGTGCTGATCTGCTTGAGCTTGGCGCCCTTCTGGCCGATCACCATGGCTTTCTGCGTATCGCGCTCGACGAGGATGGTCGCGAAGATGCGGCGCAGACGGCCTTCCTGCTCGAATTTTTCGATGATCACGGTGCTGGTGTACGGCAGTTCGTCGCCGGTCCAGCGGAACACCTTTTCGCGCAGGATCTCGGCGGCCAGGAAGCGCTCGCTGCGATCGGTCAGGTCGTCTTCGCCGTAGATCGGCTCGCCTTCGGGCAGGTAGGGCTTGAGCGTCGCCAGCAGACGCTTGATGTCATCCGCATTCTTGGCCGACAGCGGCACGATCTCGCGGAATTCGCGCAGCTTCTGCACTTCCTGGATAAACGGATAGAGCGTGGCCTTGTCGTTCACCTGATCGATCTTGTTGGCGATCAGGATCGTGGGCGCGCCCGGCGGAATCAGGTCGAGCACCTTCTGGTCGTCGGGACCGAACTTGCCCGCTTCGATCACGAACAGCACGGCATCGACGGAACTCAGCGTCGACGTGACGGCGCGGTTCAGCGAGCGGTTGAGCGCCGTGCTGTGACGCGTCTGGAAGCCCGGCGTATCGACGAAGATGTACTGCGCGTCTTCGGTCGTGTTGATGCCGGTGATGCGGTGGCGCGTGGTCTGCGCCTTGCGCGAGGTGATGCTGATCTTCTGGCCGACGAGCGCATTCATCAGCGTGGATTTGCCAACGTTCGGACGGCCGACGATCGCGACCATGCCGCAGCGAAAACCGGCAGGAGTGGAAGTGGGAGCGTTCATGATCGGACCAGGGAAATAAAACGGGGCGCGCGTGGATCGCGCGCCCGGGTGGAATCAGTGGCCGGCGTCGGCTGCGCGCACGGGCACGGCCGCGCCGATGTCGGCGCTGGTTTCGGACGACGGTTTGTCGTCCGGTGCGCCATGTTGCGTGTGACTGCGCGAAGCGCGCGGTGCGATCGAAGCAGCCGAAGGCACGGCGTCGAAGCGATCGGTCTTTTCAGGGGCTTTCTCGGCGCCCTTTTCAGCACCCTTGTCCTGCACGTGCGCCGCGCGGATCACCGCGAGCGGCGCGGCCTCACCCGCTGCCGCCGCCGCGGCAGCCGCTGCGACGGTAGTGGGACGCTCACCGCGCGCACGGCGCTCCGGCGCGCGCAGATCGAGCGCGCCCTGCACGCCGGTCACGCCCGGCACGACCTCCAGATCGGGCTTCGGTGCGCGCGCGCCCTTCGAGCGGCGCGGCTTGGTGACCAGCGCGGGGGCGGCCGCCATCACCTCGTCGAGCGCCTTCTTCGCGGCAGCCTGCTCGGCCGCGCGACGGCTGGCGCCCGAACCCGAAACCTTCACATCGAGCTTGGGCACCGTGCATTCGACTTCGAACTGCTGATTGTGCGCCGCACCATGCGTGGCCACCACCGTATAGGTGGGCAGCGCGATCTTGTGGCCTTGCAGGTATTCCTGCAGCAGCGTCTTGGCATCCTTGCCGAGCGTGCGCGGATCGATGTGATCGAGAATCGGCACGTAGAGGCGCTTGATGACCGTCTGGGCGGCGTCGAAGCCGCCATCGAGGAAGATGGCACCGAAGATCGCTTCGAGCGCGTCAGCCAGGATCGATGGGCGGCGGAAGCCGCCGCTGCGCAGTTCGCCCTCGCCCAGACGCAGGCCATCGGCGATATTCAGGGCCTGAGCAATCTCGTACAGCGACTGCTGCTTGACCAGATTCGCGCGCACACGCGAGAGATCGCCTTCGTCCAGCTTGCCAAAACGTTGGAACAATAGGGCCGCCACCGCGCAATTCAGAACCGAATCACCGAGGAATTCGAGGCGTTCGTTATGCGTGGCACTGTGACTGCGGTGGGTGAGAGCCTGGCGCAACAATTCCGCATTGCGAAATTCGTAGCGCAAACGGCTTTCCAACGGAGATTGGGGCATGGGGAGAGTATAACGCGCCCGCCGCCCCCGGCGAAAACGCGGGGCGGCAGGCGAAAAACCGTGATGAAGCGGCGTTGCCGCGGGTTCTTCAAGTAGCGCGCGAAGATGCGAGGCGCGTATCGTTTATCCGACACGCGCACGTCGCACGATGCGTTTTACTCGAACGAACCGATGCGCTTCAGGCTGCTGAAGTTCATCCAGATGAAGAAGGCACGGCCGACGATATTCGCGTCAGGCACGAAGCCCCAGTAGCGGCTGTCCGCGCTGTTGTCGCGGTTGTCGCCCATCATGAAGTAATGACCCGCGGGCACCTTGCAGATCACCCCGCGCGCGTTGTACTGGCAGTTGTCGCGATACGGATAGTCATCCGCGCCCACGACGAACGGCGGCACTGCGGGGTTGTTCAGGATGTTGTTGGTGCGGCCGTTGCCGAGATCTTCGGTGAACTGCTTCGCGTAGCCAATGCGCTCTTCGTCGAAGTAATCGGCTTGCGGCGTTTCAGGCACCGGCCGGCCGTTGATCGTGAGCTGCTTGTCCTGATACGCGACCACGTCGCCCGGCAGGCCGATCACACGCTTGATGTAATCGACCGACTCGTCCTTCGGATAGCGGAACACCACCACGTCGCCACGTTCGAGCGGACGGCCCGAGGTGACCTTCGTGTTGGTGATCGGCAGGCGAATGCCGTAGTCGAACTTGTTCACGAGGATGAAGTCGCCCACCAGCAGCGTCGGCACCATCGAGCCCGACGGAATCTTGAACGGCTCCACGACGAACGAGCGCACGAGGAACACGACCAGGATGACCGGGAAGAAGCTCGCCGTGTATTCGAGCCACCACGGCTGGCGCAGCTTTTCGTTACGCAGGTTCTGACGCGTGACGGGCGCATTCTCGTCGGCGAAACGCTCGCCCACGCGTTGCTGCTGCCGGTCGAACTCGGCAACGGCCGCATCGGCGGCGAGGCGCCGGCGCGGCATGAAAACCAGCTTGTCTGCAACCCACGCGATGCCCGTCAAGATGACGAGCACAAAAAGGATCAGCGCAAAATTCATGTAGTGGTCCGTTGTTCGGGCTTATTTGTCTTCGACGCGCAGGATCGCAAGGAAGGCCTCCTGCGGAATTTCCACGGAGCCAACCTGCTTCATCCGCTTCTTGCCTTCCTTCTGCTTCTCGAGGAGCTTCTTCTTACGCGAGATGTCGCCGCCGTAACACTTGGCGAGCACGTTCTTGCGCAGTGCCTTGATGTTCTCACGCGCAATGATGTGCGCGCCGATCGCGGCCTGAATCGCCACGTCGTACATCTGGCGCGGAATGATCTCGCGCATCTTCGCCGCGACTTCGCGGCCGCGATACTGCGACTGCGAACGGTGCACGATGATGGACAGCGCATCGACCTTCTCGGCGTTGATCAGCATGTCCACCTTCACGACGTCCGACGTGCGGTATTCCTTGAACTCGTAGTCCATCGACGCGTAGCCGCGCGAGACCGACTTCAGGCGATCGAAGAAGTCGAGCACGATTTCCGCCATCGGGATTTCGTACGTGAGCTGCACCTGACGGCCGTGGTACTGCATGTTGATCTGGCTGCCGCGCTTCTGCGTACAGAGCGTGATCACCGAACCCACATAGTCCTGCGGCATGTACAGATTCACCGTGACGATAGGCTCGCGGATTTCGCCGATCTTCGAGGGCTCCGGCATCTTCGCCGGGTTCTCGACCTTGATCAGCGTGCCGTCCGCCTGCACGACCTCGTACACCACGGTCGGGGCCGTGGTGATGAGGTCCATGTCGAATTCGCGCTCCAGACGCTCCTGCACGATTTCCATGTGCAGCAGGCCGAGGAAGCCGCAGCGGAAGCCAAAGCCCAGCGCCTGCGAAACTTCCGGCTCGTACTGCAGCGACGCATCGTTGAGCTTGAGCTTTTCGAGCGATTCGCGCAGCGCGTCGTACTGGTTTGCCTCGACCGGGTAGAGACCCGCGAACACCTGCGGCTTGACTTCCTTGAAGCCCGGCAGCGGCTCGGCCGCCGGCCGGTTCACGAGCGTGACGGTGTCGCCCACCTTGGTGGCGGCGAGTTCCTTGATGCCCGCGATGATGAAGCCCACCTGCCCTGCCGACAGCGACTCCAGGTCGCGCGACTTCGGCGAGAACACGCCGACGTGCTCGACCGGATACTGCGCGCCGGTGGCCATCAGCTTGATCTTGTCCTTCGGACGCAGCGTGCCGTTGACGATACGCACGAGCATGACCACGCCGACGTAGTTGTCGAACCACGAGTCGATGATGAGCGCCTGCAGCGGCGCGTCCGGATCGCCCTTGGGCGGCGGCACCTTCGCGATGAGCGATTCGAGCACGTCTTCCACGCCGAGGCCGGTCTTCGCACTGCAGTGCGTGGCGTCGGTCGCGTCGATGCCGATCACGTCCTCGATTTCGGCGATGGCGTTCTCGGGGTTCGCGGCGGGCAGGTCGATCTTGTTGAGCACCGGCACCACTTCGACGCCGAGCTCGATCGCCGTGTAGCAGTTCGCCACGGTCTGCGCCTCGACGCCCTGGCTGGCGTCGACCACGAGCAGCGCGCCTTCGCAAGCCGACAGCGAGCGGCTGACTTCATAGGAGAAGTCGACGTGGCCCGGCGTGTCGATCAGGTTCAGGTTGTAGACCTTGCCGTCTCGTGCCTTGTACGAGAGCGCCGCGGTCTGCGCCTTGATGGTGATGCCGCGCTCGCGCTCGAGATCCATCGAGTCGAGCACCTGCGATTCCATTTCGCGGTCGGACAGGCCACCGCACAGCTGGATGATGCGATCGGCGAGCGTCGACTTGCCATGGTCGATGTGCGCAATGATCGAGAAGTTACGAATATGATCCATTCAGTACCGATCAAGCGAAAAAGGCGCGCCCCAACGACAAGCTGGGCACGCCTCGTAAACAGATGAAAAACCGAACTATTTTAGCCGAAAAGGGGTGCCAGGGGCGAACCCTGCGGTGAAGTCCTGCAGGTGTCGTGCCAAGGTAGAGTCCTGGTGGCTAAATTGACGAGGGATAAAGGGCCTTCGTCAGGTTCCGCTCGGCGGCTTTTTCGGCACATAAGGCGCGTCGGCGCTCAGTCCCAGCGTGGCGCGCACGCGCGCCTCGTCCAACCGGTATCGGCAGAGTTCGATACCGTCACATACCAGCACCGGCACGAGTTCGTCGTAACGGGCGACGAGTTCGGGGTCCGAATCGACATCGATCACGTCAAGACGCGCACCCGCCGCGACCGCGAGCGGTTCGAGCGCTTCGCGCATGTCTTCGCACAGATGGCACCACGCCCGGCCGTACAGGACCAGATGCGCGCTCGCGCGCGCCACCGCGCGAGGCTGGGTGGCGGTCGAGGTACGCATGGGCGTGGTGGGCATGGTGCTGGCTCGTTCGTCGCTGGCTGGCGTTTGCTTATTTCTGGCCGGCGCCACGCGGGCGGATCGGCACGAACTGCGTATTGTCGCCCCGGCGCACCAGAATAGCGACCATCTTCTGCGAATCCAGGTGCGAGGTGACGTCCTGGAAGTGCTTCGCGTTCGTGATATCGGTGTCGCCCACCCGCAGAATGATGTCGCCCTTTTGCAAACCGGCGCGCGCGGCTGGCCCATCCACCGAGTCGACCACCACGCCGCCCTTGATCTTGAGCTGGCCCAGTTGATCGGCCGGAATGTCCGTCACCGACAGGCCCAGGGCGTTCGCCGGTCGCGGCTTCGGCTCCGGCGCCTTCTTCTGGTCGGCCTTCGCGCCCTTGTCCGCCTGCATTTCGGCGATCGTGATCGGCAGATCGCGCGTCTGGCCCTTGCGCCACACCGTCACGGTCGCTTTGGTGCCGGGCTTGGTGTCGCCCACCATGCGCGGCAGATCGGTCGCGGTGTCCACGGACTGACCGTTGAACTTCAGGATGATGTCGCCCGGCTGAATGCCCGCCTTCTCGGCCGGGCCGCCCGGCTCGACGCTCGACACCAGCGCGCCCTGTGCCTTGGGCAGACCGAGCGAATCGGCCACGTCCTTGGTGACCTCGCCGATCGCCACGGCAATCCGGCCGCGCGTGACCTTGCCGGTCGTCTTGAGCTGATCCGCCACGCGCATCGCCTCGTCGATCGGAATCGCGAACGAGATGCCCATGAAACCGCCCGTGCGGCTGTAGATCTGCGAGTTGATGCCGATCACCTCGCCCTGCATGTTGATGAGCGGGCCGCCCGAGTTACCGGGATTCACGGCCACGTCGGTCTGGATGAAGGGCAGATAGTCGCCGGTATCGCGCCCCTTGGCGCTCACGATGCCCGCGGTCACGGTGTTTTCGAGGCCGAATGGCGAGCCGATCGCCACGACCCATTCGCCCACGCGCACCTTGTTCGAATCGCCGACGTTCACGGCCGGCAGGTTGCTCGCCTGAATCTTGACCACGGCCACGTCCGTACGGTCGTCGACGCCGATCAATTTGGCCTTGAATTCGCGCTTGTCGGTGAGCGTGACGTAGATGCTGTCCGCGTCGTCCACGACGTGCGCGTTGGTCATCACGTAGCCGTCGCTCGTCATGATGAAGCCCGAGCCGACGCCGGTGTTCTGTTCGCTGTCGCTGCCGCCGTCCGGGCCGGAGTCCTGACCGCCCTGACTGCCGCCCTGGCCGCCACCGCGCGGCGACTGGCCACCGCCTTGCCCTTGCCCCTGTCCTTGACCCGGACCTTGCGGCAACGGAATGCCGAAGAAACGCCGGAAAAATTCCGACATGTCGCCGTTATCCATCCCGGGCGGCAAGCTCCCGCTCTGCGAGAGCGTCACGCGCGTGGTGGTGCGGATATTGACCACCGACGGACCCACCTTGTCGACGAGATCGGTGAAGTCCGGCAAATTGGCGGCAGGCGCCGCCGATGCCACGTGCGGGGCGAACGGCAGGCACACCGCCACCACCGCGGCCGCGAAGAATTTGCGCAGCGGGAGGATCGTCATATCGTATTCGGCCGAAGGAGTTACTTGGGAGCCTTGTATTCTATGGCAGACGCGAATTGCTGCAACGTGGCCTGAGGCACTTCGCCGAGCAACGTGATCCAGTAATCGCCGCTGCGCTTCACCAGCACATGGGTCGCGCCATTGCTGCCCGCGCCTTCCTTGCGGCTGTTGTGCTCGACCGGTTCGACGAACACCGACACCGCCGACAGGCCATCCGAGAATACAGCCTGATCGACCGGGATCGGCGGCTCGTTGGCGTCGCGCGCGGCCATCGGACGGCGCAGTTCGCGGATTTTGACGAAGCCCGGCGCGGTCTGCCCGAAGGTCCAGCCCTGCGCTTCCATATCGACGCTTTGCAGCGGCGGACGCACCACGGTCCAGCCGGCGGTGTTACGCATGCCGGCGGCGATCGGCGCCTTGTCCACCGGCACGCCGATGCTGACCTGCGTGAACGACAGTTGCTGCAGCACCTGGCCATTCGACGGATCGAGCGTCTGCGAGCGCAGCAGCAGGCCCGTCTTCGCATCCGCCCACAGTTTGTAGGCGAAACGGTAAGCGTCCTTGGGATCGAGTTCGATGACCTGACTGTCGATACCGGCCACGCGGTCGGAACCGAGCATCTTCGGGTCATAGACGGACAGCACCTGGTCGCCGCTCGTGGCGAGCAGCGCGGGGAACGCGTCCTTGTTCTGGCGTTTTTCGACGACGCAGAGCTTGCGCTCCGGCACGAACGTGTAGAGATCGTCGTTGTGACGCAGCATCTTGCGCGGCTTGCCGTCGAGACTTTCGAGCTGCTCGAACTCGCCGTCGCTCTTCGTCGCGTAATGCGTAATGCGCGACGACTGCACGAAATTGCCGCGCTGATAGACAAAGGTGCCGATGTAATTCTGCTGCTGGGCGGCCTGCTGGATGCGGTCGAGCCACTGTGCGGCGCTCTGGCGCGTGGCGGGATCGGCAATAGAAACCGAAGACGCGCCTTGTGCATGCGCACGCGTGGCGGCAGACAGAGCGGTGAACATTACGGCTGCACAGCACAGCAATGCCGGCAACCGCCCCCAGAATGTATTGTTATTCAACCGCAATGTCTGCATCAGACTCACTGGCCTTGCGTGGTAAGGGCGGCAGAGCGGATCAGCGGCATCGAATCCGACATGACCGGCTGCTGCGCGAACTGCTGGTGCGCTTCGAGATAGGCGTCCAGTTGTGCGTCGCGGATGATATTGCCATCCTGAACGGCGGCCGTTTGCACGGGCACGGTGTTCATGGCCACGCGCTGGACGTTGTCGCCGGCGGGCTGGAGCGCGGCGATCTGCGAGCCGCCGGCCATGCCGACGCCGCGCATCTGCGGCACCACGATCCACGTCAGCGTGGCGGCCGCAGCGGCGATGGCCAGCGACGGCACGACACGGTGGCGCAGCGACAGAATACGCGCGACGCGACCGTTATGCGTGCCCGCAGCGGTAGCCGCCGCGACGGCGGCAGGCGCCAGCACATGCGGCTCCGCGTCGAAACGTGCGGCAAAACCGGCCATGAACGACTGGCTTGCGGCCTGACTCATCGCCAGGTCGTCCGAGCGCAGCGCGTCGCCGATCAAGTGATACGCCGACCAGGCCTTGCGGTCCTCGTCGTCGAATCCGGAAAAAATAGCGTTCAGATGCGCCTGCGTGTCCGCCTCAGTTGCAAATTCAGCGGCGAATTCGCCGTCGACGAAGGCGGACAGACGCTCGCCGTGCGAGCTTGACACCGATTGCATCGAAACCGACCCCATGATGCTCCCCATTTTCTTACAGAGCCCCGCAGTGACACACTCACTCTAATGACTTGCGTCCGTGCCCGGCGCGAGCGTGGCTTTTTACCAGCGCTTGCCTTCCGGTGTGTCCAGCAACGGACGCAATTTTGCCGCAATGGCTTCGCGAGCGCGGAAAATTCGCGATCTGACGGTGCCGATCGGGCAACCCATCATTTCCGCGATTTCCTCGTAGCTCAAACCTTCAATTTCCCGAAGAGTAATGGCGGTGCGCAGCTCTTCCGGTAGAACCGCCATTGCAGCATTGACCGTCTGGGCGATCTGCTTGCTCATCAACATCGACTCGGGCGTGTTGATATCCCTTAGTTGATCGGCGTCCGAGAAAGTTTCAGCTTCTTCTGCATCGGCTTCCGTCGAAGTGGGGGCGCGTCTTCCCTGGGTCGCAAGGTAGTTCTTCGCCGTATTGACCGCAATACGGTACAACCACGTATAGAAAGCGGATTCGCCACGGAACTGCGGCAGTGCCCGGTACGCCTTGATAAAGGCGTCCTGGGCCACGTCCTCGACCTCCGCGGGGTCCCGCACGAGGCGCGAGATCAGGCGGATGATCTTGCGGTGGTACTTGGAGACCAGCAGTTCGAACGCGGCCTTGTCACCTTTTTGCACGCGCTCGACCAGCACCTGGTCAATTTCTTTTTCGCTCACCTGAAAAGTCCGTTAGCTCATGAAGTGGACGCGGGGCCTCATTGTAGCGTCACCGCCACGGCGCCACGTTACGCGCGTTACAGCGGTTACAGTCTTTACAGCCGACCGCCGGAGGTGGAACTGAGCTAAGTGGGGACGCTATCGCCAACCGCAAGAGCCGGCAGGATCAGGAAGGAAAAGCGCGGAGAAAAACGGGGCTGTTCAGCGCCCGGACGCGCTGCGCGCGGCGACCGCGAGCAGGCGAAACGACTCGGCATCGACCGAATCGGCGGCAATGAGGATGTTGCGGCTACGCCCGCTCGCCTCGACAACGAGCGAAAGCCAAGCCCCGCCCCATTGCGCTGCCCCGCTCAGGCGGCCATCCACGAGACGGGTTCCCGAGCGGGAAAACGCCGCGAAGCGATCGATCCCGATTTCGATGAAAGCCGGTTGCGCGCGGCGCCAGGCCGCGAAAGCCAGACCGCCCGCGGCACCGGCGGCGAATGCCGGCGGCAACGCCCGCCAGACGCCGAACCACGGTGCAAGCGTGGAATAGAGCGCCAGCGAGGCGATCGAGATACTCGCAAGAAGCAAGGCCTGTAGCGTCCAGGACGCACGCAAGGCGATACGCGGCGCATGCACGCGCCGCGTAGGAGAAAGAGAGTCGCGACCGGCCGGCGAATAAAGCTGCGCCGGCACGGCCGCGGTGTCGCCCGGAGCGATCACGTTAGCCCCGATAAAGGCTTAGGCGTGACGCTTGAAGACGAGCGTGCCGTTCGTGCCACCGAAACCGAACGAGTTCTTCAGCGCGACATCGATCTTCATGTCCCGCGCGGTGTTCGCGCAGTAGTCCAGGTCGCAAGCCGGATCCTGGTTGAAGATGTTGATGGTCGGCGGCGAGATCTGGTTGTGCACGGCCAGCACCGTGAACACCGACTCCAGGCCGCCCGCGCCACCCAGCAGGTGGCCCGTCATCGACTTGGTCGAGTTCACGACGATGTTCTTCGCGTGGTCGCCGAACGCGCGCTTGATCGCCGTGGTTTCCGCAAGGTCGCCGAGCGGCGTGGAGGTGCCGTGGGCGCTCAGCCAGTTCACTTCGTTGGCGTTGATGCCCGCGTTCTTCAGCGCCGCCAGCATGCAGCGGCGTGCGCCGTCGCCGTCTTCCAGCGGAGCGGTCATGTGATAAGCATCACCGCTCATGCCGTAGCCGCCGATTTCCGCGTAGATCTTCGCGCCGCGCGCCTTCGCGTGTTCGTACTCTTCGAGCACCATCACGCCTGCGCCCTCGCCCAGCACGAAACCGTCGCGGTCCTTGTCCCACGGACGGCTCGCCGTCGCCGGATCGTCGTTGCGCTGCGAAAGCGCACGCGCCGCCGCGAAGCCGCCGATACCGAGCGGCGACACGGTCGATTCCGCGCCGCCCGCGATCATCACATCGCAGTCGCCGTATTCGATCAGACGCGACGCTTCGCCGATGCAGTGCAAACCGGTCGTACATGCCGTGACCATCGACAGGTTCGGGCCCTTCAGGCCGAACTTGATCGACAGATGGCCGGAGATCATGTTGATGATCGAGGCCGGCACGAAGAACGGCGAGATGCGGCGCGGGCCTCGGTTGAGCAGTTCGGTTTGCGTGACTTCGATCATCGGCAGACCGCCGATGCCCGAGCCGACGTTCACGCCGATGCGTTCCGCGTTCGCTTCAGTGACTTCGAGGCCGCTATCCTTGAGCGCCTGCATACCGGCTGCGATGCCGAAATGGATGAACGTATCCATATGGCGCGCTTCTTTCGCCGGCATGTAGTCTTCGACGTTGAAGCCCTTCACTTCCCCGGCAAAGCGGGTCGAAAAGTTCGTCGCATCGAACTTCGTGATGTTGGCGATGCCGGACTTCCCGGCGACCAGATTGGCCCAGCCGTCGGCAACATTATTGCCAACAGGCGAAATCAGCCCCAGGCCTGTAACAACAACTCGACGGCGGCTCACGGGTAACCCCTTTTCCATAGATGACAAAAACAAAAGCCACAGAGGCCACAGGAAATGCTCCTGTGAGCCCTGTGGCTAGTTGACCGGCAGATGCCCCGCAACGAGTGCGGCGGCCGTACGCGGTTTCACGGGCGAGCGTCCTCGCGGGCCGTCAATACTACTCGCGCGCAAACTGCGCGCCGGCCCCGACAGGAAGAAGGCGTATCAGGCCTTGACGTTCGCGCGAGCGTAGTCGATCGCTTGCTGGACCGTCGTGATCTTCTCGGCTTCCTCGTCCGGGATTTCCATGCCGAATTCGTCTTCGAGGGCCATCACCAGTTCGACGGTGTCGAGCGAGTCTGCACCCAGATCGTTCACGAACGAAGCTTCGGTCTTGATTTCAGCTTCGGCGACGCCCAGTTGTTCGGCGACGATCTTCTTGACGCGCTGTTCGATGTTGTCCATTACCCCTCCAAGGGAAAAAAGTTAGCTCATGAATGCGAGTGCGCGCATTTTATCAGGTTTGACCTGGCAGAAAAGCAGCGCAGCGCGGTTCCGGAAACGGCTGTCCGCGACCGCGTCCCACGGATGAATTCGCCGGACGCTTCAAGGCGCGGATAGTACCTGAATCCGGTTAAGACATATACATGCCGCCGTTCACGTGCAGCGTCGTGCCCGTGATATAGCCCGCCTGCGGCGAAGCCAGGAAAGCCACCGCGTGAGCGATGTCCTCCGGGCTGCCCAGACGTCCCAGCGGAATCTGCTGCTTGAGCGCGGCTTGCTGCTCGGCGGGCAGATCCTTGGTCATGTCGGTATCGATGAAGCCCGGCGCCACGCAGTTCACCGTGATGCCGCGGCTGCCGATCTCGCGTGCGAGCGCGCGCGTCATGCCCGCGACGCCGGCCTTGGCCGCCGCGTAGTTGGCCTGGCCCGGGTTGCCCGACGAGCCGACCACCGACGTGATGTTGATGATGCGGCCGCCCTTGGCCTTCATCATCGGGCGCAGCACGGCGCGCGACAGACGGAACACCGACTTCAGGTTGGTGTCGATCACCGCGTCCCACTCGTCGTCCTTCATGCGCATCGCCAGGTTGTCCTGCGTGATGCCCGCATTGTTGACGAGGATCGCGAGTGCGCCAAATTCTTTGACCGTTGCGTCGATGAGCGCTTCTGCCGCAGCGGCATCATTGACGTTGAGGACCGCGCCGCGACCCTTCACGCCTGCTTCCTCAAACGCTGCCGTGATGGCCTGCGCGCCCGCTTCGCTGGTCGCCGTGCCGATCACCGTCGCGCCCTGACGCGCCAGTTCGAGGGCGATTGCACGGCCGATGCCGCGCGTGGCGCCGGTCACGATCGCGGCTTGATTGTCGAGAGTCTTTTCCATCGTTCGAATCCGTTGCGAGTTATGCGCGAGTTAAGCGTTGAGGAGCGCAAGCGTCTCTTCGAGCGACTTCGGATCGAGCACCGAGGCGCCGACCAGATTGCCGTCGATGCGCTTCGTCAGGCCCGCGAGGACCTTGCCCGGACCGCATTCGACCACGTGCGTCGCGCCCTGAGCCGCGATCGCCTTCACGCATTCGACCCAGCGCACCGGACCGGCGGCCTGACGCACGAGCGCATCGCGGATCTTCGCGGGATCGGTTTCGAAGGCCACGTCCACGTTGTTGACGACCGGGATGACCGGCGCGTTCAGCGTGACGCTCGCGAGGTACTCGCGCAGCTGGTCCGATGCGGGCTTGAGCAGCGACGAGTGGAACGGCGCCGAGACCGGCAGCGACAGCGCGCGCTTGGCGCCCTTCGCCTTGGCGACTTCGCAGGCCTTCTCGACCGCGGCCTTGTGGCCTGCGATCACGACCTGCGCCGGGGCGTTGAAATTGACGGCTTCGACCACGCCGCCGCTCTGAGCGGCCGCTTCGGCGCAGACCGCGCGCACGGTGTCGTCGTCGAGACCGAGCACGGCGGCCATGCCGCCCTCGCCGACCGGCACGGCGTTCTGCATCGCCTGGGCGCGAAAACGCACGAGCGGCACGGCGTCGCGGAACGCGAGCACGCCTGCGGCGACGAGCGCCGTGTATTCGCCGAGGCTATGGCCCGCGACGATCGCCGGAGCCGGGCCGCCTGCCTGCTGCCACGCGCGATAGACGGCGTAAGCGGCGGTCAGCATGACCGGCTGCGTGTTGGTGGTGAGATTGAGCTCTTCCGCCGGACCTTCGGCGATCAGCTTGCCGATGTCCTGGCCCAGCGCGTCGGACGCTTCCTGCAGCGTCTCGCGCACGATGGCGTTGTCGGCGAAGGCGTCGAGCATGCCGACGGCCTGCGAGCCCTGGCCCGGAAAAACGAATGCGAATTTCATGGCTTCCTCAAAATTCGGTCAAAACGGATGGGCGATGCGCTCGAATGAACCGCCGCGGGCCGATTGCGCGCCAACTTGCCATCGAGGCAAGTGCGAGCGGCCGGCGAGGCGGGAGCGCGAAAGCCCGCTCGGAAATCAGTAGCGGATGATGGAAGCACCCCAGGTGAAACCACCGCCCACGCCTTCGATCAGCACGTTCTGGCCGCGCTTGATGCGGCCGTCGCGCACGGCGACGTCCAGGGCGAGCGGAATCGATGCCGCCGAGGTATTGCCGTGCTCGCCCACCGTGACCACCATGCGCTCGGCGGGCAGGCCGAGCTTGCGGCAGGTGCCCTGCATGATGCGGATGTTGGCCTGGTGCGGAATCAGCCAGTCGATCTGGTCGGCCGTGAGCTGCGCCTTGTCGAGCGCCTCGTGCGCGACCTTCTCCAGCACGTTGACGGCGAGCTTGAACACCGCCGGGCCGTCCATGTACAGGAACGCGTTGCCCGCGATCACACCGCCGTTCACGTGGCCCGGCGTGCACAGGATGTGCGCGTAGCTGCCGTCCGCGTGCAGCGCGCTCGCGAGCACGCCCGGCTGCTCCGAAGCCTGCATCACGATGGCGCCCGCGCCGTCGCCGAACAGCACGCAGGTCGTGCGGTCCTTGAAATCGAGAATGCGCGAGAAGGTTTCCGCGCCCACCACCAGCGCCGTGCGGTGCTGGCCGCTGCGGATCAGGCTGTCGGCCACCGAAACGGCGTACGCGAAGCCCGAGCACACGGCCTGCACGTCGAACGCCGCGCCGTGATTGCGGATGCCGAGCTTGTTCTGCAGCAGGCAGGCGGTGCTCGGAAACACGAAATCGGGCGTCGAGGTGGCGACGATGATGAGGTCGATGGCCTGCGGATCGACGTCGGCGGCGGCGATGGCACGCTGCGACGCGGCAAGCGCGAGATCGCTCGTGGTGACGTCCGGCGCCGCGAAGTGACGCGCATGGATGCCCGTGCGGGCGACGATCCACTCGTCGCTCGTCTCGACGCCCTGGGCGGCGAGGCGCTCGGCCAGATCCTGGTTGGTGACGCGCTCAGGCGGAAGGAAGCTGCCCGTGCCGAGCACGCGCGAATAGAGAGTCGGTTGAGCCATTATGCCTTCGAGGATGATGCCTTCGAGGTGGGTGTCGCGGCGGGCGGGACGGGTTGGGCGGCGTCTGCCGCCTGACCTGGTGCACTCGCGGTTGCGCTCGCGGCCGGGCTGTCGGGAGTCGACACGGCAGCGCTCTGGCTGCCGGCCGCCGGCTCGATTGAACCGGCGTTGTCTTCCATGGCGCGGGTGAGACGCTCCAGCACGCCATTTTTGACGGCATCATACCCGCGATTGATCGCACACTCAAACGCGTAGGCGTCAGCGGAGCCGTGGCTCTTGATGACGAGGCTTTTCAGGCCGAGCAGCGCCGCGCCGTTGTACTGGCGGTGATCGACGCGCTTCTTGAAGCGCATCAGCACGGGCAAGGCGGCGATCGCCATCAGCTTCGTGAACCACGAGCGGCCGAATTCTTCCTTGATCATGTCGTTGAGCATCTGTGCGAGGCCCTCCGACGTCTTGAGCGCGACATTGCCGACGAAGCCGTCACACACGATCACGTCGACACTACCCTTATAGATGTCGTTGCCTTCGACGTTGCCGCGGAAGTTCAGCGTGCTCGCGCGCAGCAGTTCGCCGGCGCGCTTGATGGTTTCGTTGCCCTTGATGACTTCTTCGCCGATATTCAGGAGCCCGATGGTCGGACGATCCTTGCCTTCGAGCGCGGCGACGAGCGCATGGCCCATCTCGGCGAACTGCAGCAGATGCTGCGGTTCGCAATCGACGTTCGCGCCAAGGTCGAGCATCGTCGTGTAGCCGCGCGGATTGGGCAGCGCAAAGGCGATGGCCGGGCGTTCGATGCCGGGCAGCGTCTTCAGGACGTAGCGCGACACGGCCATCAGCGCGCCGGTGTTGCCAGCCGACACGCAAGCCTGCGCCTCGCCCTCTTTCACGCGATTGAGCGCGACGCGCATGGACGAGTCTTTCTTCTTGCGAAGGGCGACTTCGACCGGATCGTCCATTTCGACGACCTCGGTGGCGGGAACGACGGAAAGTGCGGGGAGGTCCTGCGCCTTGAGCTTCTTGAGCTGGGCGCGGATCGCCGTCTCGATGCCCACGAGTTGCAGATGCGCGTCGGGGTGGGAGCGGACGAAATGGACTGCGGCGGGCACCGTCACCGACGGGCCGTGGTCGCCTCCCATGCAATCTATCGTGAGCGTAACAGTCATGGAATGCGACGAATTTCAGGCACAAAAAAGCGGCAGTTGAATGCCGCCTTTTTTGCCGAGCCGAACAATGGTCAAGCGAACGGAATCGCCATGTGCGGCGTGACCAGATAACCCCGAGGAGCACCCGGGGCCGCTGCGCCGCACGCTGGAACGATTAGTCGTTCTTGGTCTTGACGACTTTCTTGCCGCGGTAGTAGCCGTTCGGGCTGATGTGGTGACGCAGATGCACTTCACCCGTGCTCGGCTCGACAGCCAGCGGCGCGCCCGTGAGGAAATCGTGCGAGCGGTGCATGCCGCGCTTCGACGGCGACTTCTTGTTTTGTTGAACTGCCATGATAACTCCTGAAAATTTTCCGAATTCTAACACAGCCCGATCCGGCCGCCGCCACCCTGGGGGATGGCCGGACTCCGGGCTCAGGCCCACGTATCTGATACTGCTGCCCCTGCGGCCGCCCGATACGTCAGATGACTGACGCTCAGTGCTTGCTGCCGGGACCGTCCTTTTTGAGCGATTCGAGCGCCGCAAAAGGGTTGATGCGCTCTTCCGTCTCGATCTCCTGCTCCGGCACGTCGTCCACGGAATCCACGCCTTCCGCGCCATCGGGACCCGAGGCGAGGCTTTCGTGAATTTCCGGACAGACTTCGTGCTTCGGCACGAGCGGCAAGGCGAGCAACAACTCCTCTTCGATCAAGTCGACGAGATCGAAATGGCGCGAGCCTACGATCACTTCGACTTCATCGTCGTCGAGCGGAAACTCATCCGCCTCTTCTTCCGTCTGGACGATACGGAAGACCGCATCGGCATTGAAGGCCTGCTCATAGGGAGCGAGGCACCGCTGACACGCGAGCCAGGCGCCGCCGTGGATCACGAGCCGCAGATACGGCTGCGGAGCATGGGTGCCGTCATCCTGCAATTCCGGCTGCGTGAAGCCCTCGGCCTGCCAGGTGAACGCGGTGTCGCGATCGGGCGCGTCGGCCGGAACTTCATTCAATATGCGCGGCAACTGTGCGATCCGGACCATGCCGGCGGCATCGCGGGCGCTGCGCGCGAATTCAAAAATATCGATATCGCGTGGGTTGAGCTGTTCGGTCATGTGCGCTCTCCTGCTTCAGACATGTGACCTGCAAGCGATGCAGGCCGGTTGATGTGAACGGCCTGATCCTGCTGCTTGATTCCGCTTGATCCCCACTGCATCGGCTACGTCGCGCACTTGCTCGCTGTACTTCGCTATACGCGTACACTTTGCGCGCGCCGGGTTTCCGTAGCGCTGCGCCTTTGCGTACCCGCCCTTGATCTGCGTTGACAGACGCAAGAGGTGAACGTACCGATGAAAAGCCCAAAATCATATCGCCTTTATCTTTGTGAGTCAAACACTTAAGCTTCTGCCCGCAAGCCGTCATGCGGCCGGCCATGAGGCGAGCGCTTTTTGACAGCACGCGGCGAAATCCGCCCCTGTTTCTAGCGCTTTGATACAGCCTTGCCGGCCACCGCCGCTCAAGTGTTCCCGCCCAGATTCCGCTTAATTTCCGATCATGCTGCCAGATTCCCCGTCCGCACAAACCCAGGGTCGCCCCGCGCTGATCCTCGCGTCCAGCTCGCGCTACCGCCGCGAGCTGCTCGAACGCCTGCGCATTCCATTCAGCACCGCCGTGCCCGCCATCGACGAAACGCCGCGCGCGGGCGAAACGCCCGAAGCCACGGCGCTGCGCCTCGCCGGGGAAAAGGCCCGCGCAGTCGCCGCCGCCCTGCCCGCCGGTGCGGCCCGCACGCTCGTGATCGGCTCCGACCAGGTCGCCACCTTCGACGGCCGCCAGATCGGCAAACCGGGCACGCACGAGCGCGCGCTCGAACAGCTTCAATCGATGCGCGGCCGCGAAGTGTTGTTCCATAGTGCCCTGAGCCTGCTCGACACGTCGACTGGCCAAACGGATAGCGTCGATGTCGTGACGAAGGTGCGTTTTCGCGATCTGCCGGACGCGGCGCTCGACGCCTATCTGCGCGCCGAAGAGCCGTACGACTGCGCAGGCAGCGCCAAATCCGAAGGTCTCGGCATCGCGCTGCTCGAAGCCATCGAATCCGACGATCCCACCGCCCTGATCGGCCTGCCGCTCATCGCGCTCACGCGCATGTTGCTGGCCGCGGGCTATCCGCTGCTGGAGGCGCAATCGTGAGCACGGGCACCCTCTACCTGATCCCGAACACGCTGGGCGACGGCGACGAAGCCGCGCTCGCCTATGTGCTGCCCACGCCGGTGCGCGAACGCGCGGGGACGCTTGCGAGCTATATCGGCGAGAACGCCAAGACCACGCGCGCGTTCCTCAAGCGCGTCGGCACCACGCGGCCGATCCAGGAAATCCAGATCAGCGAGCTGAACGTCAATACGCCCGCCGGCGCGATCGACAAGCTGCTCGCGCCGCTGCTGGCCGGCATCGACACGGGGCTGGTTTCGGAAGCCGGCGTGCCCGCCGTGGCCGATCCCGGCGCGCTGCTGGTGCGCCGCGCGCACGAGCGCGGCATCAAGGTCGTGCCGCTGGTCGGGCCCAGCTCGATCCTGCTCGCACTCATGGCCTCGGGCCTGAACGGCCAGAGCTTCGCGTTCCACGGCTACCTGCCCGTCGACGCGAACGAGCGCACGAAAAAGCTGCGCGAACTCGAACAGACCTCGCGCAAGGCAAAGCAGACGCAAATCTTCATCGAGACGCCGTACCGCAACAAATCGATGCTCGATACGCTGCTCTCCACCTGCGCGCCTTCGACGCTCGTGTGCGTGGCCGCCGACCTCACGCTGCCGACCGAGACGATCCTGAGCCGCGCCGTGTCCGACTGGAAGAAGAAGCCGGGGCCGGACCTGCAAAAACGGCCCGCGATCTTCCTGCTGCTCGCGATCTAAGCAACCGTTGTCGCCAAAATAAAATGGCCGCTGCGCAAAACGCAGCGGCCATTTTTTATCCGCTGACCCGTCCTGAACTAGGTTGACACTTTTCCGACGAATCGAGGAGGTGTCAGGTGGAGCAAGGGATCAAGCGGACGCAACGGGACTACAGCCTGGCTTTTAAGCTGTCGGTCGTCGAGCAGGTCGAAA
>NZ_PQGA01000011.1 GCF_002917095.1 Paraburkholderia eburnea | reverse complement strand
ATCGGGCGCGGCCACCTTCGCCAGCGAGCCACCGAATTTACCCACCGCCGTGCGTGCGGCCGAAACGATCACAATGTCAGTCATTTTCCATTCCTCCGGGCTGCGCGAAGTCGCAAGAGATGCTTGCCCGTCAATGTTAAAAACCCAAAAACCTGTTACGGCATCTGTACTGCTTTCATCAGCGCTTTCATTAGCGCCGGGGCGGTCACTCGCGCTGTTGCACGTAGCGTCCCGGCGCGGGCTCGATCTCGGGGAATTCCGCCGATCCGGCCTGCGCGCGCGGCTTCACCTTCTTGCCGCCAAACTGATCGAGCCATTCGGCCCACACCGGCCACCAGCTGCCCGGCTTTTCCTCGGCTGCGTCGAACCAGTCGTCGGCTTCCTCGGGAAGATGCTTCGCCTCGGCGTCGAAAACCCAGTGGCTACGTTTGTTCTTCGAGGCCGGATTGATCACGCCGGCGATGTGGCCCGACGCGCCCAGCACGAACTTCAGCGGCCCGGACAGCAGCGGTACCGACGCGTACGCCGTGCGCCACGGCACGATATGGTCCTCGCGCGAGCCGTAGATGAACGTGGGCACGTCGATGCGCGAAAGATCGACCTCTTCTCCGCACACGGTCAGCGCGCCCGGCTCGCGCAGCTTGTTCTCGAGATAGGTATTGCGCAGATACCACGCGTACATCGGGCCCGGCAGGCTCGTGGAGTCGCTGTTC
Organism: Paraburkholderia eburnea; assembly: GCF_002917095.1. Lineage (GTDB taxonomy): Bacteria > Pseudomonadota > Gammaproteobacteria > Burkholderiales > Burkholderiaceae > Paraburkholderia > Paraburkholderia eburnea. Next base: position 181,751 of record NZ_PQGA01000011.1, on the reverse strand, counting down.
CAGTAGAGCAGATCGAACGCCGCGGGCGTGCGGCCCTTGAGGTAGTTGTCGACGACGTAGTTCCAGACCAGATCGTTCGGCCGCAGGAACGAGAACGTGTTGGCGAACTCCATGCCGCGCATCAAGCCCGGCGTGCCGCCATTCTTGCCGCCGATGGTCTGCTCGCGCATCTGCACGTGGGCCTCGTCGACGAACACGTCGAGTACGCCCGTATCGGAAAAATCGAGCATCGCCGTGAGCAGCGTCATCGCCGAAACCGGATGCTCGCCGCGCGCCGCCGCGACGGCCAGCGCCGTGGCGAGCAACGTGCCGCCCACGCAGAAGCCGAGTGCGTTGATCTGTTCGCGCCCGCTGATGCTGCGCGTGGTGTCGATCGCACGCAGCACGCCATCTTCGACGTAGTCGTCCCAGGATTTATCGACAATCGACGCATCGCCGTTATGCCAGGAGACGAGGAACACCTGCTGGCCCTGCTCCAGCGCGTACGCGACGAGCGAGTTCTCGGGCTGCAGGTCGAGGATGTAGTACTTGTTGATGCAGGGCGGCACGATCAGGAGCGGCCGCTCGCGCACGGTGGCCGTGCGCGGCTTGTACTGGATCAACTGGAAGAGTTCGTTCTCGAACACCACCGAGCCTTCCGTGGTCGCGAGATTGCGGCCCACCACGAAACGCGATTCATCGGTCTGCGAGATCTTGCCGCGCGACAGGTCGCCGAGCAGATTCATGACGCCCTGGCGCAGGCTTTCGCCATGGCTTTCGAGCAAGGCGTTCTGCGCGTCGGGGTTCAGTGCGAGGAAATTGCTGGGGGAAGCGGCCGCCGTCCACTGCTGCACGGCGAAACGGATGCGTTCGCGTGTTTTCGCATCGGTGTCGATGGCGTCGACCATCTCGTGCAGATAACGCGCGTTGAGCAGATACCAGGCCGCCGTGAAGGCATAAGCCGGCGTGGCTCGCCACGCATCCGAATGGAAGCGCCGATCCTTGAGCTCGGGCGCTTTGGGCTGCGCAGCCGAGGCTTCACGCAGCAGTTCCATCGCGTCGCGCGAGTATTCGGACTGAAGATGCTGGAGCCGGGTCGGCTCGATCGTGGCCGAAGGCAGCTTGAACGCCTCGAAGGCGCCGAGGTTACCGAAATTGCCGAACTGCCCCAGCGCCGACTGCATCGCGGCGGGATTCATGGCAGCGGCAAATGCTGCTTGAGCGGCTTGAGCAGGATTGCCAGCGCCGTTCACGGCACCGGCGACGCCGGGCCACAAAGCGCCAGGCTGCCCGATCGCCCCCCACTGCTGCGCGCCCGATTGCTGCGCGGCGCTCATGGCGTTGCGCCAGGCCTGCGTCCAGGCGTCGAGCATTTGCTGCATGCCGGCGGCGTCCGGCGTGAAATTCGGAATGAAAGACTGCGCACCGTCGTTTGAAGCGCCCGTACCGGGATGAGTCGTGGAACGTTGAGATGCCGTCATGCCTGCTTTTGACCGATGTGTCCCGAAGGACTGGTTGAGAGGCAGGTGGAACGCTCAAGGCGCGCCACTGTCTTGCGCCCGGTGCGTCCTGTCCCGTAGGTGAGGGACATTCTTGCTCCCCACTGCAAAGCGTGTCAATGCTTGTGCCCGATTTTGCCGCACTGCGATATTTTTTTTATTATCGTTTTCCCGATGCGCTCACGCGTACGCTCGCGCAGCGCACGCGCAGGATTCGCGCGACGAGAAAAAACCGCCGTGCGCGCAAGCGCTTGCAGTGCAATGAGGAATGTGCGGAACCGATTCGTGACGCATGGAAAGCCGTGCCTTGCAAGCAACTGTGCAGTGCAGCAAAAAACCGGCAAACAGCAGGCGTGAGGGCGTGTGCCCCGCAGCGAAAAAGCTGCGGGGTTCAACTTGGGCTGACTCAGACTTCGAGCCAGATAAGCGCGGCCATGCGGCCCGTCACGGGCTCGCGTCGATAGGAATAAAAGCGCTCGCGATCGGTGAAGGTACACATGCCGCCGCCGCTGATTCGCGTGATGCCGAGTTCGCCCAGACGCAGACGCGCAAGCGCGCCCAGATCGGCGAAATACTTGCCCGGCGCTTCGGCGCGCGGCGCGAAGGCAGCGTCAGTAGCCGCCGTGGCGATGCGTTGTGGACCGTCGACAGCGACCGCATGAGTCATGAATGCGTCACGCACGTCTGCCCCCACTTCGAACGCCGTCGGCCCGATGGCCGGTCCGAGCCAGGCATGCAGCTCGCTCGTGGCGCAACCCGCAAGCTCCGCCACGCGCCGCGCCGTTTTTTCGATGACGCCCGCAGCCAGGCCACGCCAGCCCGCGTGCGCCGCGCCGACCGCCCGGCCCGCGCCGTCACAGAGCAGAACGGGCATGCAGTCGGCGACCATCACCGTGCAGGCGATGCCGGGCCGGTGGGTCACGCACGCATCGGCTTCGAGCGGCGCGCCGGCGCGCGCGGCTTCCAGCGCCGCGGTGGCATCGACCACGACCGGGCCGTGGACCTGCTTGAGCCAGGCCGCGGGCACGCCCGCGTACGTCAGCAGGCGGGCGCGGTTGGCCTCGACGTGTTCGAGATCGTCACCCGACATGCGGCCCAGGTTCAGCCCGCCCGGCAAGTCCACGCCCTGCCCTGCGCCAGCCTGCCAGCGCCCGAACGGCGGCGCGCTCACGCCACCGTTACGCGTCGTCACGATGGCGCGCACGCGAGGCGCGACATCCCATTCCGGGTGCAGCAGATCGGCGGAAGTCAGTTCCGGGCAGGTCGTCATGCGGGCTTGTCCCCGTCGTGATCGTCGTGATCGTGGTCTTCGCCCTCGTCCTCGTCGTCCGCGTAATCCTCTACGTTGCTGCCGATCACGTAGCCTTCGTCCGTGTAGGCGCTGTCGAACATCTCGTCGAAGGCGCTGCTGTCCTCGTTGTCCTCGCCGCCGAAACCGAGCGCTTCGATCAGCGCGTCCATATCGTCGGGGACTTCGGCGCGCCACTGCATCGCGCGGCCCGTCACCGGATGAATCAGGCCGAGGCGATACGCGTGCAGCGCCTGGCGCGCGAAATCGCCGGGCAGCGCCGCCACCGAGCGCTTGCCGCGCGCATGACCGTAGACCGGATCGCCCAGCAGCGGATGACGGATATGCGCGCAATGCACGCGGATCTGGTGCGTGCGGCCGGTTTCGAGATCGCAGTGAATCGCGCTGATCGGCTGCTGGTGCCAGATCGTCTTGTCGATGCGACGGTAATGCGTGCGCGCCGGTTTGCCCGACGCGCCGCTCACGACCGCCATGCGGACACGATCGCGCGGATCGCGGCCGATCGGCGCGTCGATCGTGCCTTCGTCGGGCATGTTGCCCCACACCAGCGCGAGATAGCGGCGCTTGACCGTGCGCGCCTGCAACTGACGCACGAGATCGGTCTGCGCTTCGAGCGTGCGCGCCACCACCATCAGGCCGGAAGTTTCCTTGTCGAGCCGGTGCACGATGCCCGCGCGCGGCAGGCCGGCGGCCGCTTCGCCGTAGCGGTGCAGCAACCCGTTGAGGATCGTGCCGCTCCAGTTGCCGGCGGCCGGATGCACCACCATGCCGGCGGGCTTGTTGATGACGAGGATGGCGTCGTCTTCGTAGACGATGTCGAGCGGCACGGGCTCGGGCGTAAACGCCAGTTGCTCGGGCAGCAGATCGGGCACGAGTTCGATCACGGCGCCTAGCGGCACGGGCTGGCGCACCTTGGCCGGTTTGCCGTCCACGTGCACGCGCTGCGCTTCGATCCAGCCCTGCAAGCGGTTACGGGAGAATTCGGGGAAAACTCTGGCGAGCACCTTGTCGAGACGCTCGCCCGCAAGCTCGTCGGGCACTTCGGCGCGGCGCGCCTCCTGATCTTCGCGCGCGACGCGGGTGCGCGACAGACCTGAAACAGGCGTCGAATCGCTAACGGATTCGCCTTCGATCAGGTCGTCGTCAAGCGCCTCATCGGCTGCTCCGGCATCGGGCACATCGCCCAGGCTATAATCGCTGATGCTGTTTTGGGCGCCGGGAGCGCCGGCCCCCGGAATAACTGAACGGGTCATTGAGTCTGGGTCACCTGTGGACCTGAAGCTGGACTGGGATAAATGCGAGCCTTGAACACGAACACGAAACTGGCCAAAAATGCAGCGGCCCGAAACGCACTGCGCGCGACGCACATGCAAACGCTCGGCAAGATGGGCAACGTCTTTCGCATTGCCGCCTGCGGCGCCGCGCTCACCGTAGTGGCTGCCTGCCACGGCCTGCCGGAAAAGACCGACGAAACGGCAACGTGGAACAACAACAAATTATATACGGAGGCTCAGGACGCGCTCTCCGGCGGCGATTGGGGCAAGTGCGCGAAATACTTCGAACAGCTCGAAGGCCGCGATCCGTTCGGCCATTTCGCACAGCAGGCGCAGATCAACGTGGCCTACTGCGACTGGAAGGATAACGAGAACGACGCCGCCGATCAGGCCATCAACCGCTTCATCCAGCTGCACCCGGATCACCCGGACATCGCCTACGCGTACTACCTCAAGGGCATGATCCACTTCAACGACGATCTGGGTCTGTTCGGCCGCTTCTCGGGCCAGGACATGAGCGAGCGCGATCCGAAGTCGCTGCGCGAGTCCTACGACGCCTTCAAGGTCGTGGTCGACAAGTCGCCGCAGAGCAAGTACGCGCCGGACGCCGCGCAGCGCATGCGTTACATCGTCAACGCGCTGGCTTCGCACGAAGTACACGCCGCCGACTACTACTATCGTCGCGGCGCCTATGTGGCGGCGATCAACCGCGCGCAGCTCGCGATCACCGAATACAAGAGCGCGCCGGCGATCGAAGACGCACTGCACATCATGATCCTGTCGTACCAGAAGCTGGAGCAGCCCCAGCTCGCCGAGGACACCCGCCGCGTGCTGGCCGCGACCTTCCCGGACAGCCCGTACATCACGGGTCACGCACGCCCCGGCAAGGAGCAGAAGTCCTGGTGGCAGATCTGGTGATGGCCGCCTGAGCGCGATTCGAGTTCGATTTGAATTCGACCAGACGCGCCATGCACTCAAAAGCAAAAAGCCACGGCATTTCGTCCGTGGCTTTTTTTTCGCGCCGGCGTCGCCGCCGACGCGCCTGGTCGTGCTTAATCGCGCTCGAACAGCGCGATCGATTCGACGTGCGAGGTATGCGGGAACATGTTGACCACGCCCGCGCCCTTGAGACGATAGCCAGCTTCGTTGACGAGCACGCCGGCGTCGCGCGCGAGCGTCCCCGGGCTGCACGACACGTACACGATACGCTTCGGCAGCGGGCCATTGCCGCTTTGCGCGATTTCGGCCAGCGCCTGCGACACGGCAAGCGCCCCTTCGCGCGGCGGGTCGATCAGGTACTTGTCGAAATGGCCAAGCGCGCGGATGTCGTCCGCCGTAACTTCGAACAGATTGCGGCACGCGAACGACGTGTGGCCGTCCACGCCGTTGGCGCGCGCGTTTTCGAGCGCGCGCGTCGTCAGTTGCTCGCTGCCTTCGATCCCCACCACTTCGCGCGACAGGCGCGCGAGCGGCAGCGTGAAGTTGCCGATGCCGCAGAACAGATCGAGCACGCGGTCGCCCTGCTCGGGCGCGAGCAGTCGCAGCGCACGGCCCACGAGCACACGGTTGATCTGGTGATTGACCTGGGTGAAGTCGGTCGGCTTGAACGGCATGCGGATGTCGAATTCCGGCAGCGTGTAGTCGAGCGGCTTGTCGAGCGGATAGAACGGGAACACCGTCTCCGGCCCCTTCGGCTGAAGCCAGAACTGGACGTTGTGCTCGTCGGCGAACGCACGCAGCAGATCCTCGTCGGCGGCGGTCAGCGGCTCAAGAATGCGCAACACCAGCGCCGTGACGCTCGCGCCCACGGCCAGCTCGATCTGCGGCATGCGGTCGCTGATCGACAATGCGCCGACCAGATGGCGCAGCGGCACCAGCATCGCCGAAACATGCTGCGGCAGCACCTCGCAGCTCGTCATGTCGGCCACGTAGCTGCTCTTGCGTTCGTGGAAGCCCACCAGCACGCCGCCCTTCTTCGGCACGTTGCGCACCGTCAGGCGCGCGCGATAGCGGTAACCCCAGGACGGACCGTGGATCGGCCGGAACATCGTTTCCGCGCGAATCTTCGAAAGGTGCTTGAGATTGTCTTCGAGCACGCGCTGTTTGACGGCGATCTGGGCGCGCACGTCCAGATGCTGCATCGAGCAGCCGCCGCATTTGCCGAAGAAGGCACACTGCGGCTTCGTGCGGATCGCGCTCTCGCGCAGCACGTCCACGACTTCGGCCTGCTCGAACGTCGGTTTCTTGCGATAGCTCAGATAGGTGACGCGTTCGCCGGGCAACGCGCCCTCGACGAAGATCACCTTGCCTGGCTCGCCCGTTTCGGTGACAGTACGGCCAACGCCACGCGCCTCCATGTCGAGGGATTCGATTTCCAGAATCGGGGCATTAGCAACCGAGGCCTCGACGGCGGTGCGCTTCTCATTGCGGCGCTCGCGCTTGCTGCGCTTTTTCGAGGGCGTAGGCAGTGCCGCAGCGGTTTCGGCGCGGCCGGCATCGGCGCGGTCGGCTTCGGCGCGGCCAGCTTCGGCTTGGGGGTCGGGGGCGGCTTGGGACACCAGCGGATTCCTGACAGACAGTGGGGTGGATTTTTTAGGCGAAGGCGAGATTGTAGTCGATTCGGCGCGCGCCTCCTCAAGCACGCTTCAGAACCAGGCGAGCGCGCTCGCCCCATTCATGTTCGCAATCGCATCGCCCCGCTTTCAGAAAAGTCCGATCTACTCTGACGACGTCCGTCAGTACGATGTTTCTCGCGACGTGCCCTGTAAGGCCGCCGCCAAGGACCCGACATCATGGACACGCTTTTTTCCGCTACCGGCTTTGTGATCGTACTCGGCGCGCTGTGCGTTGCCGTCGTCTTTCTGGCGCCGCTGCTCGAAACGTTACCGCGCGAGCGCGCCGCCCGGCGCCAGTCGTATATCGTCGCTGCCGCACTGATCGGCAGCCCGATATTGATGATCGGACTTCTTTACCTCGTCGTGCGCCTGATCTTCGATTGAGCGTCGCAGCGCGCCCATCGGCGGCCTCACGACGTTTCGCGACGTTTTGAGACGTTTCGGATTCCCTGGCAGCACGCTTTTGGGAATAGTCCGATACGCATCGTCGAGCCACGCGCGTACAGGTAAGCCCTTCATCACGATTCCGAGAAACAGCATGAACAAAGTGGTTTGCGTGGCGCTCTTCGCCGCCTTTGGCCTGAGCGCCTGTGTGTCGTCGCCCACTCCGGCCCCGGAAGTGACCATGTCGATGGTCAAACACGGCATGTCGCAAAACGACGTCATCGCCCGCGTCGGACCGCCCGACCGCATGCGCGGCGAAAACGGCAACGAGTGCTACCAGTATGCGCTCGGCAAATACGGCGATGTGCCTTTCGCCGTGTACTTCCGGTATCAGACTGTCGTGGCCAGCGAACGTGGCTCCTGTAATCTTGCAGTGACGCGCGCGGCAGCCGGTCCGGGCATCGCTTACCAGGCTTCGGATTACGCGGTACAACGCCGCTGACGCCTTCCCGAGGCAGGCGTTGGCCGTGCGCGACTCGAAGTCACGTGAGGCTCACGGCCATGAAACTCGTCAGCTGGAACGTTCAATGGGGGCGCGACGCCGCAGGTCGGGTGGATCTCGCGCGCACCGTGCACGAAGCGCAGCGCCTCGCCGATTTCGACGTGCTGTGTCTGCAGGAAATCACGCGCGGTTTTCACGCGCTGCCAGGCGGCCCCAGCGACGATCAGTTTGCCGAACTTGCCGCACTGCTGCCCGGTTTCACCGTGATAGAAGCCATCGGCGCCGATCTGGGGGCCGATCCCGCTGCAGCACGCGACGGGAAACCCGCGAGGCGCCGGCAGTTCGGCAACGCGCTGGCCACGCGCCTGCCCGTCGCGCAGGTCTTCCGCCATCTTTTGCCCTGGCCCGCCGACCCGGCCGCGCCTTCAATGCAGCGTGTGGCGCTCGAAGCGGTGCTCGACGCGCCGGGCGGCGCGCTGCGCGTGCTCGTGACGCATCTGGAGTTTTATTCGGAACGGCAAAGGCTTGCGCAGGTGGAGGCGCTGCGTCGCTATCAGCAGGAAGCCGCCGCGCATGCGGCGCAACCCGCGCCCGCCGAAAACGACGAGGGCCCGTTCGCGCGCACGGCGCGGCCGGTCAGCGCGATCGTCTGCGGAGATTTCAACAGCGCCTGGGGCAGCGCCGCCTATGCGCGTATGCTCGATCCGCTGACGGGCAGCCCCGCCTTCATCGACGCCTGGACAACGCTGCATCCCGGCGCGACACCGCCGCCCACAGCGGGCGTCTATGACACCGCGCAATGGTCGGACGGACCGCTGACCTGCGATTTCGTCTTCGTGACCGAGGACCTGCGCGCCCGGCTCGCGCGCTGCGAAATCGACGGCGCGACGCAGGCGTCCGATCACCAGCCGATCGTGCTCGAACTCAGCTAGCCGCCACGCGAAACCGCGTTTATTCCGCGTCGCCAAACGCCTTCAGATATTCGGCCCAATGCGGCGCCGATTCGCCCGCGAGCGTCTGCTTCACGAAGGTGATTTCGTCGTCGTACTCTCGCTCGGAAAAACCACCACGCATCATCTGGAAGCGGCAGTAAAGCAGGTACGTGTTGACCACGTCGGTTTCGCAGTAATTGCGGATTTCCTCGATGCGGCCCTGCTGGAACGCCGTCCACACCTGGCCGCCGTCCATGCCGAGCTTGCCGGGAAAGCCGCACAGCTTCGCGAGCGCGTCGAGCGGCGCGTTGGCGCGCGCCTGGTACATCGCCAGCAGATCCATCAGGTCGGTGTGACGCGAGTGATAGCGGCTGATGTAGTTGTTCCACTTGAACTCGCGATCTTCCTCGCCCAGTTCCCAGTAGCGCACCGCGCGGATGCCATGCACGAGCGCGCGATAGTGCAGCACCGGCAGGTCGAAGCCGCCACCGTTCCACGACACGAGCTGCGGCGTGTACTTTTCGATGGTGCGATAGAACGAGTCGATCAGCTTCGCCTCGCCGTCGCCGGGCGTGCCGAGCGAGCGCACGCGAAAGCCCTGGCCATCGCGGAACACACAGGAAATCGCGGCGATGCGTTGCAGATGATGCGGCAGGAAATCGCTGCCGGTCTTCTCGCGGCGCGCGGCAAACGCGTGCTCGGCCACTTCGGCGTCGGTGAGCGAGGCGGGCAGATCTTCGAGACGGCGAATGCCGTCGACATCGGGAATGGTCTCGATGTCGAATACGAGTACGGGTGCAGTCATTCAGATGAACGCCGGGTTGGCGTTGAAAAAAGCGGCGTATTTTTACAGAACGGCGTCCTTGCGCACGCCGTTCGAGGCGAAAAAGCGCTTGAGGCGCACCAGCGCTTCCTGCTGGATTTGCCGCACGCGCTCGCGGGTGAGGCCCATTTCGTCGGCCAGCTCTTCGAGCGTGGCAGGCTCGATATGGTTCAGGCCAAAACGCCGTTCGATGACATGGCGATGCTTGTCCGACAGCCGCCCCAGCCAGGCACGCGTGAGCGTTTCCAGCTCGCGGTGCTGCACTTCGGCATCGGGCGACTGGCTCTGATCGTCCGACAGCAGATCGAGCAGGCTGCTTGCCGGGTCGAGATCGAGGGGCGCATCCAGCGAGGCGGTATGTTCGTTGAGCGCGAGGATGTCGGTGACTTCCTCGGTGGTCTTGCCCGTGAGATAGGCGATGTCGTCGATGCTCGCGTCGCGGCGCTCGGACGCCGCATTGGCGTTCAGCGAATTTTTCTCCAGATGGCGCTTGGCGCGCAGCACCTGGTTGAGTTCGCGGATCACGTGCACCGGCAGGCGCACCGTGCGCGCCTGGTTCATGATCGCGCGCTCGATGCTCTGACGGATCCACCAGGTAGCGTAGGTCGAAAAACGGAAGCCGCGCGTGGGATCGAACTTCTCGATCGCGTGCATCAGGCCGAGATTGCCCTCTTCGATCAGGTCGAGCAGCGGCACGCCGCGATTCAGATAGCCCTTGGCGATCGAAACGACGAGGCGCAAATTGCGCTCGATCATCACCTGGCGCGCCTCGAACTCCCCGGCCTTGGCCAGACGCGAGTAGCGCTGCTCTTCCTCGACGGTGAGCAGCGGCTTCACGCTGATCCGGTTCAGATAATGCTGGATGGTGTCGGCCGTGAGCTCGGCCTGCAGGATGGAGCGGAAATCGTCCGCGTCGGATGGCGCTTCCTGGGCTTCCGCGCCATCGCGCTCGCCGCCGTCTTCCGAGCCGCTGTCCCGCTCCTCGCGGTCATCCTGCTCGCGCGCGCCATCGAGGTCCTCCTCTTCGGCGCGCACAGCGCCATCGTCCACCGAAACCTGGGCGGCTTGACTGTCAGACTCGGATTGCTGCAGACGGCGCTTCGATTTCGGCATGGTCGGCTCGCTTTATTGCGGCGGCAAGTACTTCAGTGGGTCGACGGGCTTGCCCTGACGGCGTACTTCGAAATGCAGCATCACGCGGTCCGAGTCAGTATTGCCCATTTCGGCGATTTTCTGGCCCTTGGTGACCGCATCTCCCTCTTTTACCATCAAAGCTCGATTATGTGCGTACGCAGTCAAGAACGTCGCGTCATGCTTGATGATAATGAGATTGCCGTAACCGCGCAGCCCATTTCCGGCATAAACCACACGACCGTCGCCTGCGGCCCTGACGGGGTCGCCAGGCGCCCCGCCAATATTGACACCCTTGTTGCGGGTGTCGTCGAAGCCATTGAGCAGCGGTCCGCGTACCGGCCACGCCAGCGAGATATTGCCGGCGGGCGCGGCGCTCATGTCACTGCCGCTGGTCTGCGGCGGCACGCTCGCCGACGGCGCGGAAGTCGCGTTCGCGCCCGAACCGATCATCGGCGGCATGGCTGCGCCCGGCTGCGCGCCAGGCTGAGCGCCCGCCGATGCGTAACCCGGCACCGGCGCGGTGACGACGCCCGGCGTGTAGGCAGCGGCGTTGCCGGCACCCGGCGGCACGACGCGCAACAGCTGATCCACTTCGATCTGGTTCGGATTGGCGAGGTTGTTCCACGTCGCGATGTCGCGGTAATTCTGGCCGTTTTCGAGCGCAATCCTATAGAGAGTATCGCCCGGCTTCACCCGGTAATATCCCGGAGGCGGCGGCCCGAGCGGCACCGGCGGCTGTGCGCCGGCCATGCCGGACGCCGAGGTGCGGTCCACGACGGGCGCGTTGTCGAGACGCGTCGCGCAAGCCGTCAGCAGACAGAGCGCGATGACCGAAGCACTGCGTTGGGCCGTGGTCAAATCGATATTCAGGCGTTTTCTTTGCATCGCGCGCAACATACTCATCGGTTTCAGATCACTCCGGATTTTAAAGGGACAAAGAAAACGCGATCAAGCCTCGACTCCCGCCACTGCGCGGGACCCGTGCGCTCCACCAGTGTGAGCACCTGGGTCGCTTCGTCCTGCTCCGCGACCGGCGCCACGAGCCGTCCGCCGATGGCGAGTTGCTCGAGCAGCGCCTGCGGCACGTCGAAGCCGGCGGCAGCGATCACGATCGCATCGAACGGCGCCGCCGACGGCATACCGAGCCGTCCGTCGCCATAGTGCAAGCGGATGTTCGGGATGCGCAGCGGCCGCAGGTTCGTCTTTGCGCGCTCGTATAACGGCTTGATGCGTTCAATCGAATACACATCGCGTGCAATCCGGCTCAGCACCGCGGCCTGATAGCCGCAGCCCGTGCCGATTTCAAGCACGCGTTCCAGTTCACGGCCCGCGCCCGCGAGTTCCAGCATGCGGGCGACCACCGACGGCTTCGAGATGGTCTGGTGATGGCCGATCGGCAACGCCGCATCTTCGTAGGCCTGGGCCGCGAGGCCAGGATCGACGAACATGTGGCGCGGCACGGCCGCGAGCGCCTGAAGCACGCGCGGATCGGTCACACCGTTGGCACGCAGGCGTTCGACCATGCGTTCGCGAACCCGTTCCGAAGTCAGCGCGAGTGCACCGTTCAGGGCGACGCCCGGCGCACCCGTACCAGGCGTCACGCCGGGACGCGGCACAGTGACCGGGCGCGTCTGCGCGTTCCTTGCGCCCGCAGGGAGCGGCTTCGTCGCGGCCGGCGAAAACGTTTGAGCGGCACGGCCGGGAAGATCGGCGCGGGGCGAAGCGGACTTGCGCGCGGGCGACGCGGCGGTATGCGGCACGCCTGGCGCTTTCGCGGCTTTCACAGCATGCGCATTGGCCGTCGAGCCGATCGCGGACGATCGCGCGCCGGGCGACTGAGCATTTGCCGTGCCCTTGACTGCGACCTTTACCGCGACTTTCGCAACGGGCTTGGCCGAAGGCGTCGCGCGCGCCTCGCCGGGGCGCGCGTCGTCGCGCCGACGCGGCTCCCGAACGAGATCCGCGAGGCCGAGCGGAAAACGCTTGGTACGCTCGCCCGTCATGAAGCGCTGCCGCCCTGGCGCACCCATTCGTGCGTCGCCGGCAACATCTGCGTGTGTGTCAGATCGAGTTGCAGCGGCGTGATCGACACCTGGCCGTTCGACACCGCATGGAAATCCGTGCCCTCGCTCGCGTCGCGCGCGCTGCCCGAGGGGCCGATCCAGTAAATCGGCTCCCCGCGCGGATTGGTCTGGCGGATCACCGGCTGCGAAGGATGACGCTTGCCGAGTCGCGTGACGCGCCACTCGCCCATCTGCCCGTAAGGCAGGTTCGGGATGTTGACGTTCAGCAGCGGATTGCCCGGCAGCGGGTTGGCGAGGTAATGCGCGACGATGTCGGCGGCCACGCGCGCGGCGTCGTCGAGGTGCACCCAGTCCTTATCGACGAGCGAGAACGCGATGGCCGGCACGCCGAACATGATGCCTTCGGTGGCCGCGGCGACCGTACCCGAGTACAGCGTGTCCTCGCCCATGTTCTGGCCGTTGTTGATACCGGACACCACGAGATCGGGCCGATGGTCGAGCATGCCCGTCAGCGCGATATGCACCGAGTCCGTGGGCGTGCCGTTGACGTAGTAGAAACCGGTGCTCGCCGAACGCAGCACCGAAAGCGGGCGCGATAGCGTGAGCGAGTTCGATGCGGCGCTACAGTTCTGTTCGGGCGCCATCACCGTGATCTCGCCAAGCGGCTTGAGCGCTTCGTAGAGCGCGGCGAGGCCGGGCGCGAGATAGCCGTCGTCGTTGCTGAGTAGTATTCGCATCAGCCGATTGTAACCGAGGAAAGAAGGCAGACGAACGACAGGCAGAGTGCCCTCCTACGGCTTATGACGACGCACTTTACGACGGTATGCACGGCACATTCCTACATTCTTTCGGAGCACACCGGGAAGGTCGCCGCCCTCACGAAAATAAACGCACGATCGTTCGCATTGCGTCGGATTGCCGTACACTGTGATGCTCAAGCCGGATCCATGACTGACGTAAAACGACAGGAGACACGATGCGCGCAATTCGCTGCAACCAGTACGGCCCGCCCGACACGCTCACGCTCGAAGATCTGCCCGATCTCGTACCCGGCCCCGGCCAGGTCGTGATTGATGTGAAAGCCGCCGCCGTGAATTTCCCGGACGTCCTCATCATCGAGAACAAGTATCAGGTCAAGCCGCAACTGCCCTTCACGCCAGGCGCCGAAGTCGCGGGCATCGTGCGCGCCGCGGGCGCAGGCGTGAAGCTCGCGCCGGGCGCGCGCGTCGTGGCCTATGTGGGCAACGGCGGATTCGCCGAGCAGGCGATCGCCGACGCGTCGGCCTGTGTGCCGCTGCCCGATGCCGCCGATTTCGCGACGGCCGCCGCCTTCACGCTGGCCTACGGCACCTCGCATCACGCCGTAGTCGATCGCGCGCAACTCAAGGCTGGCGAAACGATGCTGGTGCTCGGCGCGGCGGGCGGCGTGGGTCTGGCCGCCGTGGAAATCGGCAAGGTGCTGGGCGCACGCGTGATCGCCGCGGCGTCGAGCGATGAAAAGCTCGACGTATGCCGCCGCTTCGGCGCCGACGACACCATCAACTACAGCACCGAGGATTTGCGCGAGCGCATCAAGGCCCTCACCGACGGCAAAGGTCCCGACGTGATCTACGACCCGGTCGGCGGCATCTACGCGGAGCCGGCGTTTCGCAGCATCGGCTGGCGCGGCCGCTATCTCGTGGTCGGTTTTGCGAACGGCGAGATTCCCAAGCTGCCGCTGAACCTCGCGCTGCTCAAGGGCGCGAGCCTCGTCGGCGTGTTCTGGGGCGACTACGCGCGCCGCGAGCCGCAGAACAATGCAGCGGCGTTCGCGCAGATGGTCGGCTGGATCGGCGAAGGCAAGCTCAAGCCTTATGTCTCGAAGCGCTACAAGCTCGCCGATACGGCACAGGCGTTCAAGGACATGGCCTCGCGCAAGGTGACGGGCAAGATCATCATCGAGCCTTGAACGGCGCTTCCTGAATCAGCAGGACAGAATGAAAAAGGCTCGCCCGTTTCCGGCGAGCCTTTTTCTTGTGCTGCGTTTGTTGATTTCGTGGCGCTAGACGATCTGTTGCGCGCGCAATGAGGCAATCCGATTCGCGTCATAACCGAGCGATTGCAGGACCTCGTCGGTATGTTCGCCGAGTTCCGGGCCGAGCCAGCGCGTGTCGCCGGGCGTCGCCGAAAGCTTGGGCGTGACACCCGGCAACGCGATGTCGATCCCCTCTCCGTCCGCATCGCCCGGCTTCTGCCAGCGGAACTGCTGGATCATCTGACGAGCGGCGAACTGCGGATCGGTGAACATGTCCGCCGCGCTGTAGATGCGGCCTGCGGGCACGTCGGCGGCGTTGAGCACATCGAGCGCTTCGTCGATGGTGCGCGTGGCGAGCCACGCGGCGATCGCGCCGTCGATTTCCACGGTGCGCGGCACGCGGCCGTCGTTATGCGCCAGCGCCGGATCATTGGCGAGATCGGCGCGATCGATCGCCGTCATCAGGCGTTTGAAAATGGGATCGCTATTGCCGCCGATCACGATGCTGCCATCGCGGCACGCATAGGTGTTGGACGGCACGATGCCGGGCAGCGACGCGCCGGTGCGCTCGCGCACCATGCCGTAGACGCCGTACTCGGGCACCACGCTTTCCATCATGTTGAACACGGCTTCGTAGAGCGCCACGTCGACGATCTGGCCGCTGCCGCCGTTCATGTTGCGATGATGGAGCGCCATCATCGCGCCGATCACACCATGCAGCGCCGCGATCGAATCGCCGATCGAAATGCCGATGCGCGGCGGCGGCAGTTCCGGATAGCCGGTGATGTGGCGCAGGCCGCCCATCGACTCGGCGATCGCACCGAATCCGGGGCGGTCGCGATACGGGCCGCTCTGGCCGTAGCCCGAAAGCCGCACCATCACCAGACCGGGATTGTCCTTCGAGAGCACGTCATAGCCCAGCCCGAGCTTTTCGAGCAGACCGGGCCGGAAATTCTCGATGACGATGTCGGCTTCCTTCGCCAGACGCCGCACGATTTCCTTGCCCTCTTCGGCCTTCAGATTGACCGTCACCGACTTCTTGTTGCGCGCCTGCACCGCCCACCAGAGCGAGGTGCCGCCCGCTTCGGGCCAGAGCTTGCGCCACTTGCGCAGCGGATCACCGCCCTTCGGATCTTCGATCTTGATGACCTCGGCGCCGAATTCGCCGAGAAAACGCGCCGCGAACGGGCCCGCGATCAGCGTGCCGAGTTCGAGCACTTTCACGCCCGCAAGCGGACCGGCCGCTTTCGTGGCAGCGGAGGCGGATTCGTCGGATCGGTCTGCGCTCATGGGTCTCCTGAACTGTTCCTGGTGTTTCTGCTTCTTGTGTCGGGCGCGTTGCACACGCGCCGTCGCCTTACATCGAGCGCCGGTCGAGCATGGCGCGCGCGATGGTGCCCGCATCGACGTATTCCAGCTCCCCGCCCACCGGCACGCCGCGCGCGAGGCGCGTGACGGCGAGACCGCGCGCCTTGAGCGCCTGGCCGAGGTAGTGGGCCGTGGCCTCGCCTTCGTTGGTGAAGTTGGTCGCGAGCACGACTTCCTTGACGACGCCGTCCGAGGCGCGTTTCACGAGCCGGTCGAAATGAATCTCTTTGGGGCCGATGCCGTCGAGCGGGCTCAGATGCCCCATCAGCACAAAATACAGGCCGCGCCAGGTCATGGTCTGTTCGAGCATGATCTGGTCGGCGGGCGTCTCGACGACGCAGAGCAGCGTGGGATCGCGCTCCTCATCGAGACATGTTTCGCAGACCTGAGCTTCGGTGAAGGTGTTGCACTTCTCGCAGTGCTTCAGGTGATCGGTCGCGAACAGCAACGCCTGGCCGAGCTTTTCGGCGCCGTCGCGATCGTGCTGCATCAGGTGATAGGCCATGCGCTGCGCCGACTTCGGCCCGACGCCAGGCAATACGCGCAGCGCCTCGACGAGCGCCGCGAGAGCAGAAGGTTGTTTCATGCGAATTCAGCGTGGTGAAGCGAAAAAACGTGCGCAGCGAACAGGCAAAGACAACGCGCGCGGCGGTCTTGCGAACCGTCGCGCGCGAGGCGCCGCATAGCGTTCAGGCCGTGCGGCGCGCGGGCCTTAGAACGGCATCTTGAAGCCCGGCGGAATCGGCAGACCGGCGGTCATGCCGCTCATCTTTTCCTGCGACGTGGCTTCGGCCTTGCGCACGGCGTCGTTGAACGCGGCGGCGACGAGGTCTTCCAGCATGTCCTTGTCGTCGGCGAGCAGGCTCGGATCGATCGAGACACGGCGCACGTCGTTACGGCACGTCATCGTGACCTTGACGAGACCGGCGCCAGCCTGACCCTCGACTTCGATCTGGGCGAGCTGTTCCTGCGCCTTCTTCATGTTTTCCTGCATCTGCTGGGCTTGCTTCATGAGCCCGGCGATTTGGCCTTTCAACATTTCATTGCTCCTTCTGGATCATGGTGATTCAGGTGTGTCACTCGCGCGCACGGCACCGAAGCGCCGTGCGGCGCAATTCAATGGGCGGCCTGAGCGCCGCCCGGCGCGGCTTCGGGCACGATCGGCCGGATCGAACCGGGCACGATGCTCGCGCCGAAGTCGCGAATCAGTTGCTGCACGAAAGGATCGGCGCCGATGTCGCGCTCGGCGTCGCGCTGGCGCTCGGCGCGCACGGCGGCGTCGAGCGCCGCCGCCGTGCGGCGCGCCGGCCCCACCGTCACATCGAGTTCGACCGTCTTGCCAAGGCTGTCGGCCAACGCCGCCTTGAGCTTCGCGACCTGCGAGGCTTCCGCGTACTGCGGCACCGGCACGCTCAGCTTCAGCACGCCATTGTCGAGCGCGGTGAGTTCGCTGTTGAAGGCGAGCTGGTACGAAATGCCCTTGAGCGGCAGCGTCGCGGCAAGCGCGGGCCAGTCGCCCGTGAAGCCGATGGCGTCGAGCGGGATGCCCGGCGGCAGCTTGCTCACGTCGACCACGGCCCCCGATGCGCCGGCAGACACTGCTGCGCGCGGCGCGGCGGGCTCGTTATCGTAGGACGGCGCGAAGCCGTCATCGGGCGACGAGAAATAAGCATCGTCGGCACCGAGCGGCACGTAATCGTCCGGCGGAATGTCGTCCCACGGCGGCGCGCCCGACGCATCCTGCGAGGCGCTGGCCTGACGCGCGGGCTGGCGCGCCTGCGCCTGCTGCGCGGCAGCGGCGCGGCGTGCGGGGTCGGGCGTCGGCACTTTCACTTCCATGCGCGGCGCGGCGGGCTTCTGCGCGGCAGGCGTGGCGGGCGCTGTGGCCGCACCGCGGGCGCCACGCTCCGGAGAAGTCCGCAGGCCCTTGTTGCGCAGGACGTCGAGCGCAGCGCTTGCACCGCCGCCGGGGCGTCCCGCAGGCGCTGCTGCGGGTTCGGCAGCCGTTTCTGACGGCGTGGGCGTGGGCGCAGATTCGGGTTGCGCAGCGGGAGCAGGCGCAACAACGACCGGAGCCGGCGCAGCTGCTTCGATTTTCGCTTCGCTCGCGGCAGGTGCGGTGTCGTCTTCCCAAGGCGGAACGATGCGCGGTTGCGGCGCGCTCGCAGGTTGTTCGACGGCTTTTTCAGCGACAACCGTAACGGGTGGCGCGGCGTCGACCTTGACCGCTTGCACGTCCGATTGCACTTCTACGCGCGGCGCGGCAACAGGCACAACGGCCTTCGGAGCAACAGCACGCTCAACCGGCGCGGCGCTCGCAGCCGAAGTGGCCACCGCCGCGCGAGCCGCACCCGCTACTGCGGGCTTTGACACAGGCGCGCTGCCCACGCTACCCGCGCCAACCGACGGCTCGAACGCCAGCATACGCAGCAGCGTCATGGTGAAGCCCGCGTATTCGTCGGGCGCGAGACCCAGTTCGCTGCGTCCGAGCGTGGCGATCTGATAGAAAAGCTGCACCTGCTCAGGACTCAGCGCCTCGGCGAAACGGCGCAGATCGTCGGCTTCCGGCCACTCGTCGAGCACCGACGCCGGCGCAAACTGCGCCCATGCAATGCGATGGAACAGGCTCGCGAGATCCTGCAGCGCGGTGGAGAACGACAGGCTGCGCAGCGCCATTTCATCGGCGATCGCCAGCACCTGCGCGCCGTCGCCCGCGAGCAGCGCGTCGATCAGGCGGATCAGATAACTCTGGTCGAGCGCGCCCAGCATCCCGCGCACGGCCTCTTCCGTCACCTGATTGGCCGAATAGGCGATCGCCTGGTCGGTCAACGAAAGCGCGTCGCGCATCGAGCCGTCGGCCGCGCGTGCGAGCAGACGCAGCGCCTGCTGCTCGAATTCGACCTTTTCTTCGCCGAGAATATGCGTGAGATGCTCGACGATATTGCCAGCCGGCATCTGCTTCAGATTGAACTGCAGACAGCGCGACAGAACCGTGACCGGAATCTTCTGCGGATCGGTCGTCGCGAGGATGAACTTGACGTGCGGCGGCGGCTCTTCCAGCGTCTTCAGCATCGCGTTGAAGGCGTGATTCGTGAGCATGTGCACTTCGTCGATCATATAGACCTTGAAGCGGGCATCCACCGGTGCATAGACGGCGCGCTCAAGCAGCGCGGCCATTTCGTCCACGCCGCGATTGCTCGCCGCGTCCATTTCTACGTAATCGACGAAACGTCCCTCGTCGATTTCCCGGCACGCGCGACACACACCGCAGGGCTTCGACGTCACGCCCGTCTCGCAATTAAGCGCCTTGGCGAAGATGCGCGAGAGCGTCGTCTTGCCCACGCCGCGCGTGCCCGTGAAGAGATACGCGTGATGGAGACGGCCGCCGTCGAGCGCATGCGTGAGCGCGCGCACCACGTGCTCCTGTCCGACGAGCGAAGCGAAATCCTTCGGCCGCCACTTGCGTGCGAGAACTTGATAGGTCATCCGGAAATTGTATCAGCAACGCCCGCGCACTCCGATGAATCGGAAGGCGGGCCGCGCCTTGCGTACGGGGCGTGTCGGGCCATGGGTGCGGCCTGCGCGCGGCACGTCGCGAAGACGCGGAATCGACAGACGGGATCAATAGAATCCCAGGCGAAAGCGCACAGGTGCTGCACGCGACATCACGGCGCACGCACTGCGGATCACTTTGGGAGAAAAGCGGGAAAAACCAGAGAGGAACAACAGAAAAACAGCAGAAAAAATTGAAGGTGACGAGCCTGACCCTCGGCACTGGCGGAAAACGGCTGTGGCTGCTTCGTTCCCGACCTGACCAGGTTGACCGCCCCTCCATGCGAGGAGGCCCGTCACGTCGCATTCTAACACTGGATGGGCTGTCTTGAGAATGCCGCACTGCAAAACTCTTCGAATCCGCGAAATATCGCCTTTTCCGCAACGATGCGCGGGCCGGCGCGACCAGACCTTGCAAACCTACGCCGCAGCACCATATCAACACCATGCAACACCATGCAATGCATGCGGGCGCACATATCCGCATGAGTAACCCACCCCGGCGGCACGAAATTCGCGCACGATCGGCATGACGGACAGACACGAATGCGCCGCGAAAAAAGCATGAAACCCTGCTGGCGCCATGCGTACTATCACCGTCGGCAACGCATAGGGATTTAGGCTAAACTGGCGGCGACCTTTGTCAGGGAAGCCCTGACGAGTGGATCCGGAGCCGTCCGGCGCAGGCCGGGCATCCCCGGAACTATTTTGAGTTTTGGTGTATCGTGGCGAGCAATTCAATCAGCCTCGATCCGAAAGAGGTAATTAGACAATGAGCGAACAAATCAAGCACATCAGCGACGCATCGTTCGAACAGGACGTCGTGAAATCCGATAAGCCCGTGCTGCTGGACTTCTGGGCCGAATGGTGCGGCCCCTGCAAGATGATCGCGCCGATTCTCGACGAAGTCGCGAAGGACTACGGCGATCGCCTGCAAATCGCGAAGATCAACGTCGACGAGCATCAATCGACGCCTGTGAAGTTCGGCGTTCGCGGTATCCCGACGCTGATCCTCTTCAAGAACGGCGCCGTTGCGGCACAAAAGGTCGGCGCGCTCTCGAAGTCGCAACTGACCGCGTTCCTGGACAGCCACCTGTAAAAAGGCGCCGCGCCGCTAGCATGCAATCTGTGCCCGGCCGGGCGACGATCCTGCCCGGCCACATCCGATTCAAATAACGAATACAGGATGCGCACGAAAGCAGCACAAAGCAGCGGCGCACACGCTAGAATGCCTGGGTGTGCATGTTGTCCACCGACAACACGCGCCCGAAAAACATGCCGAAACATGCCGTTGGGCTCCCCTGACGGGTTTTGGCGTGTGCTATGCTAGAATTCATAAAGCGTCTACCCGGCGCCCTTATACAAGTCCTTGAGCGGTTCCGCTCGCTTCTTTTCCCCCTGACTTCTTTTCGTCGCATCCTCCCCGACGGGTTCTCCGTATGCATCTTTCCGAGCTCAAGTCTCAGCACGTGTCTGAATTGATCGAGATGGCCAATGGCCTCGAGATCGAAAATGCGAACCGCCTGCGCAAGCAGGAACTCATGTTCGCGATTCTCAAAAAGCGCGCCAAGACGGGCGAAACGATCTTCGGTGACGGCACGCTCGAAGTGCTCCCCGACGGCTTCGGCTTCTTGCGCTCGCCGGAAACCTCGTATCTCGCCAGCACGGACGATATCTATATCAGCCCGTCGCAGATCCGCCGCTTCAACCTGCACACCGGCGACACGATCGAAGGTGAAGTGCGCACGCCGAAGGACGGCGAACGCTACTTCGCGCTCGTGAAGGTCGACAAGGTCAACGGCCAGGCGCCGGAGGCCTCGAAGCACAAGATCATGTTCGAGAATCTCACGCCGCTGCACCCGAACAAGGTGCTGCTGCTCGAGCGTGAGATGCGTGGCGAAGAAAACGTCACGGGCCGCATCATCGACATGATCGCGCCGATCGGCAAGGGTCAGCGCGGCCTGCTGGTCGCCTCGCCCAAGTCCGGCAAGACCGTGATGCTTCAGCACATCGCGCACGCCATCAAGCAGAATCACCCCGACGTGGTCCTGTTCGTGCTGCTGATCGACGAGCGTCCTGAAGAAGTGACCGAAATGCAGCGCTCGGTGGCGGGCGAAGTGATCGCCTCGACCTTCGACGAACCGGCTGCCCGTCACGTCCAGGTCGCCGAAATGGTGATCGAGAAGGCCAAGCGCCTCGTCGAAATGAAGCACGACGTCGTGATTCTGCTCGACTCGATCACGCGTCTCGCGCGCGCCTACAACACGGTCGTGCCGGCTTCGGGCAAGGTGCTGACCGGCGGTGTGGACGCCAACGCGCTGCAACGTCCGAAGCGCTTCTTCGGTGCGGCACGTAACATCGAAGAAGGCGGCTCGCTCACCATCATCGGCACGGCGCTGATCGAAACCGGCAGCCGCATGGACGACGTGATCTACGAAGAGTTCAAGGGCACCGGCAACATGGAAGTGCACCTCGAACGCCGCCTCGCGGAAAAGCGCGTCTATCCGTCGATCAACCTGAACAAGTCGGGCACGCGTCGCGAAGAACTGTTGATCAAGCCGGACATCCTTCAGAAGATCTGGGTGCTGCGCAAGTTCATCCACGACATGGATGAAGTCGAAGCAATGGAATTCCTGCTCGACAAGATTCGCCAGACGAAGAACAACTCCGAGTTCTTCGACATGATGCGTCGCGGCGGCTAAAGCCCTGCTCCGCTAGCCTCATCGATGTATCCCGAACGCCCGCTTTCGCGGGCGTTTTTGTTTTTCCCGATCAAACCCTGTGCGCCTCAACATGAACGTGAACGTTCACGTTGATCTATAATCGGGCCGATGCTTCCTCTGCCGGATCAGCCGGCTATCCATCGATGCCCAGCCATTCTCCCGCACTGCTGACAGTGCGCGACGCCGCCGCACGGCTTGGCGTCACGCCCCGCACGCTCAAGTATTACGAGGAACGCGGCCTCGTCACGCCCACGCGCAGCGAGGGCCGCTACCGCCTTTACGACGAACGCGATCTTGAGCAGTTCGCCCGCATTCTGCGGCTGCGCGCCATCGGTTTTTCACTGCACGGCATCACCGAAATGCTCAAACGCCCGCTGGAAACAGTGGGCGATGGACGCCGGCGCTATTCGCAGGAATCGCTGCAACAGATCGCCGACGCGCTCGAACAGCAGATTGGGACGCTCGATACCCGCATCGCGGACGTGCGCCGCGAACTCAAGGAAGCGCAGACCGTGCGCGCCGAACTCGCGCACGATCTCGACTATCTGAAACGCCGCCTCGCGGGCGAGCCGTCGGAAACGCTGATCGACGAACGTCTAGCCGCAGCGCGACGGCGCAAGCAGGCCGCGCAGGCGCACGACAATCTCGCGCAGACGGACACCGGACGCACGGCGTCCGTCAACACGCAAAGCGGCAATCACGCGCGCGGCAAGTCCGGCGCCGCCCGCAAGACCAGGCCGGCGCAAAAGCGCAATGGCGACGATGGAGGCGACGCCGAATGAGCACCGCTCCCACCCGCGCACCGCTTTTCAGCGCCGCGCGCCTGCGCGGCGACTTCTTTCCGTGGGTACTCGCGCTCGCGACCGGCCTCGACTACTACGACAACGCGATCTTTTCCTTCTTCACGAGCTACATCGCGGGCGGCATCAACGCATCGCCCGACGAACTCGTGTGGTCGTCCAGCACCTATGCCGTAGGCGCCGTGCTCGGCATCCTGCAGCAGCAATGGTGGGTCGAACGCGTCGGCTACCGCCGTTACGTGGCGGGCAGTCTGCTGTTCTATTCGGCGGGCGCGATGGCCGCGGCGCTCTGCGAGTCGTCGATCGAACTCGCCTCCGCGCGCGGCTTTCAGGGCTACTGCATCGGCCCGATGATGGGCACCTGCCGCATCCTGATCCAGAGCTCTTTCACGCCGCAGCAGCGCCCCGTCGCGACGCGTGCTTTCCTGATCCTGATCGTCCTGTCGAGCGCGCTTGCGCCGCTGCTGGGCGGCCTGCTGGTTTCGCATTTCGACTGGCGCGCGCTGTTCGCGTTTTGCGCGCCGGCTGGCGTCGTCTATGCGGTGCTGGCCCTGCTGGCGCTCCCCGATTCCGGTCTGGTCGCGCCCGAGGCGCGCGGCGACACGCACGTCTGGCCCTACGTCATCTTCGCGTTCGCGCAAGCGGCCTTGCAAATCGCCATGCAGCAGGTGCGCTTCGAGCTGTTCAGCGGCTCGCCCGGCATCGTGCTGCTCACGGTCGCGGGCATGGCGGCGCTCGCGTGGTTCGTGTGGCACCAGTGGCATCATCCGAAGCCGCTCATGAGCCTGCACGCGTTTCGCGAAAAACCGTTCCGCGTCGGCTTGCTGCTCTACATGCTCTACTACTATCTGACGACGGCGCTGAGCTACCTGGTCTCGCGTCTTCTGGAGGGTGGCCTGAACTATCCGGTCGAGAACGCCGGGCGTCTGACCGGCGTGACCTCGCTGATCTCGGCCACCGCGCTGTTCCTCTATTTCCGCTATTCGAAGTACGTCACGCACAAGAAGTGGATCATCGTGCCGGGCTTCGCCCTCGCGGCGTTCATTGCGTTCTGGATGACGCGCCTCACGCCCGACACGAGCGAAAGCTGGCTGATTTTCCCGCTGCTGCTGCGCGGCCTGCTGCTGCTCTTCATCGTGCTGCCCGTCGCCAATCTGACGTTCCGCGTGTTCGCCATCGAGGAATATACCCACGGTTACCGTTTGAAAAATGTCATGCGTCAATTGACGATGTCGTTCGCGACCAGCACGGTTATCATCCTTGAGCAGCACCGGCTGGCGCTGCATCAGACCCGGCTCGCCGAATTCGTGAGCCCGCTCAACCCGATCTTCCAGAACACTTACGCGACGCTCGTGCATGCCTTCGAAGGACTCGGCCGCTCGCCCGGCGAAGCGCAAGGACTGGCGATCGCGCAGATCAGCAGGACGGTCGCGCAGCAGGCCAGTTTCCTGAGTTCGCTCGACGGGTTCTATTTCCTGATCGGCGTGGCCGTCGTCGGCGGCGTGTTCGCCGCGTGGCAAAAGCAGATCGACTGAACAACGCGCACAACGTAAATCGATGCTTTCGAAACTGACCCACTGGTTCGACACGCGCCGCCGCGAAAAGGCATTGCGCACTTATGCGATCGACCATGCGCTCTGGCAGGCGACGCTCGCCGGGCTGCCGTTTCTCGCCTATCTCGACGCCGCCGATCTCGTGCGTCTGCGCGAACTCACGAGCCTTTTTCTCGCGCAGAAGGAATTCACCACGGCGCACGACCTGGAGCTGACCGACCGGATTGCCGTGGCGATCGCGGTGCAAGCGTCGCTGCCGGTGCTCAACCTCTCGCTCGATCTCTATAAAGGCTGGGTCGGCGTGACGGTCTATCCCGGCGAATTCATCATCCGCAAGACCGTCGAGGACGAGGACGGCGTGGTTCACGAAGTCGAGCACGACGCGAGCGGCGAGGCGTGGGAAGGCGGCCCGGTGCTGCTGTCGTGGGAAGACGCGCAGATGACCGATGGCGGCGACGCGTATAACGTCGTGATCCACGAGTTCGCGCACAAGATCGACATGCTCAATGGCGAAGCCGATGGCCATCCGCCCCTTTTTCGACGCTGGCATGCGCCGCTCGATGCACAGGCCTGGGCGGACGTGTTCGACAACGCCTACGACCAGTTCTGCGACAAGGTGGACGCCGTGCCAGAGCGCCGCTGGGCGCGCTTCGAGCGCGATTCGCTGATCGATCCCTATGCCGCCGATCATCCGTCCGAGTTCTTCGCGGTCTGCAGCGAGGCGCTGTTCGTCAAGCCGCAGGCGTTCGAAGCCGAATATCCGGAGCTTTACCGCTTGCTTGCGCGCTATTACCGTCAGGACCCCGCGCGCGTGGGCGTACTGGCGGCCCCGGACTCGTGAAAAATCGCCAACCGGCTGATTTTCTGGCATAATCGCCGTTTTTCGACCTTGGGCAAGTGGCTCGCGCCTGATTTCGGGCAAGAGCGCCGGTACTGCATAGGGCAGCCGGGCTCGCGGGTTGGCTACCGTCAGATTTAAGGAATCATCATGAAAGAAGGCATTCACCCGGATTACCGCGAAGTTCTGTTCATCGACGTTTCGAACGACTTCCGTTTCGTGACGCGCTCGACGATCCAGACGCGCGAAACCGCAGAATTCAACGGCAAGACCTACCCGCTCGCAAAGATCGAAGTCTCGTCGGAATCGCACCCGTTCTACACGGGCACGCAGAAGATCATGGACACGGCTGGCCGCGTCGAGAAGTTCAACAAGAAGTTCGGCGCACGCGCCACGGGCAAGGCAACGAAGTAAATCTTCGCTGTGCCGGCTTAGGTGCCGGTCCCACACAGAAAGGGCAGCATACGCTGCCCTTTTTTGTTGCCCGCGCTTCCCGTTCATCGCGACGCACCCATGTACCACCGGCGCTCCGGCGTTTCATTGCGTTCGCACCCAGCCTGCGCCGTGACGCGCGCAGGCGCGCCCGGCTAGAATGCCGGATGCTCCCGACCGGGCGCAGGCACGTCAATCGCGGCGAGTCCTTGCCTTGACGTTGCCCGCCGGTCCGCTTACCCGATTCCCTCGTACTGCATGAAGCCTGCCATTCGCCTGACCGCCTCCGCCACCAGCGCCCTGCCGCGCTGGCTGCTGCTGACCATCACCATCGTCTTCGCTTCGTTCGGCCTGTTCGGCCGCGATCCGTGGAAGAACGAGGATGCGGCGGGTTTCGGCGTGATGTGGACGATGGCCGGCGGCACCTCGCACGACTGGCTGCTGCCGAACCTCGTCGGCAAATACGTGACGGAGAACGGCCCGCTGGGCTACTGGCTCGGCGCGCTGTGCATCCGCCTCTTTGCGCCGTGGGTGGACGCGAGCAATGCCTCGCGCATCGCCACGGGCCTGCTGTTCTGCTTCGCCTGTGCTTTCGTCTGGTACAGCGCCTATTTGCTTGGCCGGCGCGCCGAAGTGCAGCCGTTCAAGTACGCCTTCGGCGGCGAGCCCGAGCCGCGCGACTACGGCCGCACGCTGGCGGACGGCGCCCTGCTCGTTCTGCTCGCCTGCTTCGGCCTTGCCGAACGCGGCCACGAAACCACGCCGCAGCTGATGCAGTTCCTCGGCATCGCCATGCTCGTCTACGGCCTCGTGCGCGCCATCGACAAACCCGTCCAGGGCGCTGTCTGGTGGGGCGCGGCGCTGGGCGTCGTGATGCTGTCGAGCGGTCCGGTGCTGGTGGGCGCCCTGCTCATCGGTACGCTCGCGATGCTCGCCATCGCGCCCGAGACGCGCTCGCGCTGGCTGCTGGTGGCCGGCCTGCCGGTGGCGATCGTGATCGGCTTCTCGTGGCCGCTGATCGCGCTGCACACCTATCCCGACGATGCCGTGTGGTTCATCAACCAATGGGCTCGCACCAACGTCAATGCGTTCGCGGGGCCGCCGGGCACGGTGCTGCGCTATGCCGCCAAGAACCTGCCGCTGTTCACCTGGCCCGCGTGGCCGCTCGCGATCTGGGCGTGGGTGAGCTGGGCCGGCCTGCGCCGCGCGCCGCACATCGCGATTCCGCTGTCGGTGATCGTGCCGCTCCTGATCCTCGTGGTCGTGCAGAGCCACGAAACCAATCGCCTCTTCATGCTGGTGCTGCCCGCGCTGTCGGTGCTCGCGACCTTCGCGCTGCCGACGCTCAAGCGCGGCGCGATCAACGCCATCGACTGGTTCGCGGTGCTGAGCTTCACGATCCTCGGCACCTTCGTGTGGCTCGTCTGGCTCGCGGGCATGACCGGCTTCCCGGCGCCGCTCGCGCGCAATCTCGCGCGTCTCGTGCCGGGCTTCGCACCGCAGTTCAAGATTTTGTCCTTCGTCTGCGCGGTGGGCGTGACGCTGTGCTGGATGGCGCTCGTGCAATGGCGCGTGGCGCGTCATCCGAAGGTCCTCTGGCGCAGCGTCGTGCTGTCGAGCGGCGGCACCACGCTGATGTGGGTCCTGCTGATGACGCTCTGGCTGCCCGTCGTCAACTACAGCCGCACGTATAAGGACGTCGCCCAGCAGATCTCGGCGCACCTCCCCGCCGACTATCAGTGCATTTCGCCGGTGCGCCTCGGCGACGCGCAGATCGCCACCTTCGCCTATTTCGGCAAGATGCACTTCTCGTTCGACGAGGACTGCGACGTGATCCTGCGTCAGGATACCCAGGACTACGGCGAACCCAGCTCGATGTCGAACTTCGTCTGGAAGCTGGTCTGGGAAGGCCGCCGCGCCGCCGACCGCGACGAGCGCTTCCGTCTCTACGTGCGCATCGACCGCCCGCAGCCGCCGCTCAAGAAGCGCGTATGGCGCAAGCGCCCCGATTGACGATTGAGGCCGCGGTGACGACAACCCTCCTCGGCGATGTGCGGCGCATCGCCGGCCTTGCGTGGCCGGTGCTGGTCGGGCAGCTTGCGATCATCGCGTTCGGCGTGATCGACACGGCGATGGTGGGCCGCTATTCGGCGCTCGACCTCGCCGCGCTGGGGCTCGGGTCGTCGATCTATGTGTCGGTCTATATCGGCCTCACGGGCATCCTCTCGGCGCTGCAGCCGGTCGCCGCGCAACTCTACGGCGCGCGCAAGGATGCCGAGATCGGAGAGGAAGTGCGCCAGGCCTTCTGGCTCGCGCTCGTGCTGATGGTGATCGGCTTCGTGATTCTCTACTTCCCCGGCCCGCTGCTCGATCTTGCGCGCGCGCCCGAAGCGCTGCGCGATCGCACCATTGGCTATCTGCGGCTGCTGTCGTTCGGGCTACCCGCAAGCCTTGCGTTCCGCATCTATAGCTCGCTGTCCAATGCGGTCGGCCGCCCACGCCTCGTGATGTTCCTGCAGGTGGGCGCGCTCGCGATCAAGGTGCCGCTCAATACGTGGCTGATCTTCGGCGGCCTTGGCGTGCCCGCGCTGGGCGGCCCCGGCTGCGCGCTCGCCAGCACGTCGATCAACTGGGCGCTCGCGCTGTGCGCGGCCTTCGCGTTCACGCGCATCGATGTGTTCGCGCCGTTCGAAATCTTCCGGCACTTCTGCTGGCCGGTCTGGAAGCGCCAGGCGGAACTGCTCAAGCTCGGCATTCCGATGGGGCTGTCGTATCTCATCGAGGTGACCTCCTACACCTTCATGGCGATCTTCATCGCGCGTCTGGGCACGACGACGCTCGCGGGGCACCAGATCGCCGGCAATATGGGCGCGGTGCTCTATATGACGCCGCTGTCGATCGGCGTGGCGACGTCGACGCTGGTGGCGCAGGCGCTGGGCGGCGGCCGTCCCGCCGAAGCGCGCACGCTCGCGCGTCATGGCGTGATGACGGCGGTGGCGATCGCCTGCTGCTACGGCGCGATCGTGTTCGTGCTGCGACCGCTCATCATCAGCGGCTATACGCCCGATCCCGCCGTGGCGGTGGCGGCGATGCCGCTCGTCGCGATCGTGACGGTCTATCACGTCTTCGACGCGCTGCAGATCACGACCGCGTTCGCGCTGCGCGCCTACAAGGTCGCCGTGGTGCCGACGCTCATCTACGCGATCGCCCTCTGGGGTGTGGGTCTGGGCGGCGGCTATGCGCTCGGCTTCGACGTGTTCGGCACCCTGCCCGGCTGGGCAACCGGCGCGCGCGGCTTCTGGCTCGCCAACGCGGCAAGTCTCGTGATCGCGGGCGCGGGCCTGATCGTTTATCTGTCGCGGGTCAGCACGCGCTATCTGCGAGCCGAAGGTTGAGCGAGGTTCGAAGGTCGGGCGCGCTGCGCGCGCCTTCTTGCAAGTGCAGGCGCCGCTGGCTGTTAGTTGCAGAATAGACAGAGGACCATCAGACCTCCGCGCGCGCTGCCTCCGCTGTCTGCGCCGCATGATACGAAGACCGCACGAGCGGCCCCGCCACGACTTCCCGAAACCCCATCGCCAGTCCCGCCTCACGCAGCGCCGCGAACTCGTCTGGATGCAGATAACGCCGCACCGGCAGGTGATAGCGCGAAGACGCGAGATACTGCCCGATCGTCAGCACCTCGACGCCATGCTCGCGCAGATCGCCCAGCGTCGCCCGCAACTCCTCATCGGTTTCGCCCAACCCCACCATCAGCCCTGACTTCGTGACGAGCGCCGAATGCGCCTGCTTCGCACGCGCGAGCAGATCGAGCGAGCCGCGATAGTCCGCGCCCGGCCGCGCCGCGCGATAAAGCGACGGCACCGTCTCGATGTTGTGATTGAACACATCGGGCCACGCGGCCGACAGCGCATCGAGCGCCCGCTCGATGCGGCCACGAAAATCCGGCGTCAGGATCTCGACGCCGATACCCGGTACGCGCTTGCGCACCTGCTCGATACACTGCGCGAAATGCGCCGCGCCGCCATCGCGCAGATCGTCGCGATCGACCGACGTAATGACGACATGCCGCAGACCGAGCGCCGCGACCGCCGCCGCCAGATGCTCGGGTTCGTCAGCGTCGAGCGGCTCGGGCCGCCCGTGCGCGACATCGCAGAACGGACAGCGCCGCGTGCACAGGCCGCCCATGATCATGAACGTGGCCGTGCGCTGCGCAAAGCATTCGCCGATGTTCGGGCACATCGCCTCCTCGCAGACCGAATGCAGCCGATGCTCGCGCAGTACCTTGGCGACCTCCTCGATCGTCGTACTCATGAGTGGGCGCGCGCGCAACCAGGGCGGTTTAGGCAGCGCCCCGCCCGCCGGCGCGGGCACGATCTTCACCGGAATACGCGCGAGTTTCTCGCGGCTGCGCAGGCCGTGCTGGCCGAGCGCGGTGTCGCCGGGCAATGCAATATCGGACGCCACGACTTCAGACACGGCCACGCTCATCGTCAGTCTCCCGACTCGAAAAAGGCCTTGAGCAGGCGGTTGACCTCGGCGGCGGCCTCCATCTGCACCATATGCCCCTTGCCCGCGATCACCTCGACGCTCACCGTGGGCGCGAGGCCCTGTGCGTGTTTCGCCGGAATGATCTGATCGGTCTCGCCCCACACCACGAGCACCTTTGGCGCGAGCGTCGACAGCCGGTCGCGAAACACGCGCCGCTGCGCGCCGCCTTCGAACGCCTGCGAGGAAATAGCGCGCAGCGCGTCCTGCACGCCTTCGAGCCGCTTGTACTTCACGAGGTCCTCGACGAGTTGGCGCGTCACCAGCGCGGGATCGGCGAACAGCTTCGTCACATGCGGCTTGAGCGCGTTGCGGTTTGCCGCCGCGACGAAGCCCTCGATATACGCGCCGTCGATCTCGTCACCGAGACCCGCGCTCGCAATCAACGCCAGCGACGCGACGCGCGCAGGCGCGCTTTCTGCCACCGCCATCGCCACCGCACCGCCCAGCGAGTGCCCGACGAGATGCGCGCGCCCAATCTCCTGCGCATCGAGAAACGCCATCACGCTTCGCGCGAGTTCATCGAGCGCGCCGCTCTCCACCGCCTTGCCCGACTCGCCGTGCCCCGGCAGATCGAGCGCCCAAACGGTGCGCCCGGCGGCCAGATCGGCGTGGTTGAAGAGCCAGTTGTTGAGATCGCCGCCGAAGCCGTGAATCAGCACGACGGGCGTTGCGCTACCTTCGCCGAGCTTCAGCCAGCGCACTGTGCGCCCGCCAATCTGCGCTTTTTCCGGTTGCGGCCCGGCATCCGCCTCGCCCGCTTTCGCAGGGACGAAATCGCGCTGGAACTCGCTTACCGCGGCGTCTATTTCGGCATCCGAAGTTTCGGCATCGGCGACCACGCCCAGCAGCGCGCCCACCGGCAGCGTGTCGCCCTCCTGCGCGATCTGCCGCCGCAAAATGCCTTCGAACGCGCATTCGACGCCCGAGGCGATCTTGTCCGATTCGACGTCGAGCAATTCCTCGCCCTTCGTGACCTTGTCGCCTGGCGATTTGAGCCAGCCGTTCACCTGGCCCTGCTCCATCGACAAGCCCCATTTGGGCATCGTGATCATGTGGATCGGCATAACGTCAGCTCCTGGCGGCGCGCGCGGCTTCGGCGATCTGATCCGCCGAGGGGATATAGAGGTCTTCGAGCGAAGCCGCGAACGGGACAGGCGTATGCGGCGCCGTCACCATGCCGACCGGCGCCTTGAGATCGCGAAACGCCTTGCTGGCGACCAGCGCCGCGATATCCGTGGCGATCGAGCAGCGCGGATTGGCCTCGTCCACCACCACGACGCGGCCCGTGCGCCGCACGCTCTCCAGAATGGTTTCCTCGTCGAGCGGCGAGGTCGTGCGCAGGTCGATCACGTCGGCTTCGATCCCTTCCTTCGCGAGCTTTTGCGCCGCGTCGAGCGCGTAATGCACCATGCGCCCGTAGGTGACGAGCGTGACGTCGTCGCCGTCGCGCACGATGTTCGCTTCGCCGAACGGAATCGAATACGACTCCTCAGGCACGTCGCCTTCCATCGTGTAGAGCAGCTTGTGCTCGCAGAAGATCACGGGATCGTTATCGCGGATCGCCTCGATCATGAGGCCCTTCGCGTCATAAGGCGTGGCCGGGCACACGACCTTGAGGCCCGGAATATGCGTGAAAAGCGAGGTCAGCATCTGCGAGTGCTGCGCCGCCGCGCGCAGGCCCGCGCCGTACATCGTGCGGATCACGACGGGCGTGACCGCCTTGCCGCCGAACATATAGCGAAACTTCGCGGCCTGATTGAAGATCTGATCGAAGCACACGCCCATGAAATCGATGAACATCAGCTCCGCAACCGGTCGCAGGCCGCACGCCGCCGCGCCCACCGCCGTGCCGATAAAGCCACCTTCCGAGAGCGGCGTATCGAGCACGCGCCCCGGGAACTTGCCGTAAAGCCCCTTCGTCACGCCGAGCACGCCGCCCCACGCGTCCTGCTCGCCGGGCGCACCCGCGCCGCCCGCGTTGTCTTCGCCCATCACGATCACGCTGTCGTCGCGCGACATTTCCTGGGCAAGCGCCTCGTTGATCGCCTGCGAATAGGTAATTTTCCGTGCCATTTCCGTCTCCTTGATCTGGAATCCTGATGATTGACCGGCAATGCGTTCAGGGATACGACACGTACACGTCGGTGAGCAGCGCTTCGGGTGCGGGCAACGGCGCGGCTTTCGCTTTGGCCACGGCATCGTCGATCAACGCTTTGACTTCGGCGTCGACCTTGCGCAGGTCATCGGTGCTCGCCAGCTCCGCGCGCACCACGCGCTCTTCGAAGCGCTTCAGGCAATCCTTTTCCTCGCGCAGCTTCTGCACTTCGCCGGGTGCGCGATAGGTCTGCGCATCGCCTTCGAAGTGGCCGAAATAGCGCGAAAGCTTCATTTCCACGAGCGTCGGCCCGCCGCCGCTGCGCGCCCGCGCGATCGCTTCGCCCAGCGCCTCGTGAACGGCGAAGAAGTCGAAGCCATCGACGATCACGCCCGGCATGCCGAAGCCATTGGCGCGGTCGGCGATGTTATCGGCGGCGACCGACCACGTGGACGAGGTGGCTTCCGCGTAGCCGTTGTTCTCGGCGACGAAAATCACCGGCAGGCGCCAGACCGAAGCCAGATTCATCGATTCGAAAATCACGCCCTGATTCGAGGCGCCGTCGCCAAAAAAGCACACGCCCACGCCGCCGGTTTTCTTGTGCTTCGCAGCGAGCGCCGCGCCGCAGGTCAGCGGACCGCCCGCGCCGACGATGCCGTTCGCGCCCAGCATGCCCTTCGAGAGATCGGCGATATGCATCGAGCCGCCCTTGCCGCGGCACGAGCCGGTCTCGCGACCGTAGATCTCGGCCATCATCTCGCGCACGTCCACGCCCTTGGCGATGCAATGGCCGTGGCCGCGGTGCGTCGTGGCCACATAATCGGCATCGTTCAGATGACTCATGACGCCGACCGCCGACGCCTCCTCGCCCGCATAGAGGTGCACGAAGCCGGGAATCTCGCCGGTCGCGAATTCGACGTGCAAGCGCTCTTCGAATTCCCGGATCGTGCGCATCGAGCGATACGCCTTGAGCAACTGCTCCTTGTTCAACTGGCCTGACATGGTTGTCTCCTGTCGATAAGACACTGTGTATGCCTGCAGCACTGCAACCGGCGGCGTCAGTGGAAAGTGAAGCCGCCGTCCACTTCCATGCTGATGTCTCCTTTCGTTGGGTTATGTGGGGTTATGAGAGGCGCGGCGCGGTGAGCCACTGCGCCTCGCGCAACAACTGATGGGAAGCCGCGTAACGCAGCGTGCGCGCGACATCGACGGTCAGCGGGCCGTGCCAGTCGAGGGAGACTTCGTAACGGTCGCCGCGCGCCGGTTCGATCTCGCGCTCACCGTCGAAGGCGAGCGTGCCGTGGCCCGCGTCGAGGGGCAGCGCCATACCGGCTTCAAGGCGCTGGCAGGTCAGCATCCTCACGCGTTCGATGCGGCCCGGCGCGATGGGAGCGATCAGCGGCACGCCCTCTTCTGTGTTCGTGTTAGAGAGGCTGAATGTCATGTGCAGGCCATGCGAGGCGTCGCGCCCCACCGGCGCCCACGCGCCGCCAATCGAAGCGAGCCCGATGCCGTCAGGCGGCGCAAAGGCAAGAAATAACGATTCGATGTCCGAACTATCTGAAATGGCCCGCGCACCGATGAAAGGCTGGCGCGACACGCAGATATCGACCAGCGCGATCTCTTCGCGGCCAAGGCTCGCGCCTTCCACGCAGCGCGCCACCAGCCGCTTGTTGCGCACGAGCGCGGTTTCGGCGGGCACCGCGCCGGTCGCGACGAGCGCGCCGGCCAGGCCCGCCACCGTGGCCTCGCGCAGTTCGGGAAAAGCGTTATTGGTGCCGGTGGATAACGCGACGAGGGGTGTCGTGCCGCAATGCGCGGCCACGGCGCGATGAGTGCCGTCACCGCCTAGCACGGCGATCAGCGCGACCTGTTCGCGGATCATGTGGGCGACGCCCGCGTGCGTATCGGCGACGCTGTCGCTGACGGGCAGATCGACGAATTCGACCGCCGGCCAGCGCGCGTGAGGATCGACCGCAGCATGCGTCTGCAGCGCGCGCAGCACCAGCGCGGCCACGCCCGTGCGATCGCGCAAGGTAAGCACGCGCTCCACGCCCAGCGCGCCGAGACCGGCCAGCAGGCGCACAACCATGTTGGCCTTTTCCGCCGTCGGAAAAACCGAGGCATGAGTGGTGAGGCGGCGAATATCGCGGCCCGAAGCCGGGTTCGCGATCACGCCTACAGTCACGGGCGTCGTCACGGGCATTGTCTCCTGTCCACGCGGCGCGGTTGCGCGCGGGGACTTGTGATGGCGGCGCGTTTGCTCCGGTACCGCAGCTTTTTCGCGCCTTGATTGCCTGCACTCTCTGCAAGCGTTATGCCAACGGTGCGGAAGCGGAGGTGTTGATCGGTTGAAGGCTTTTGCCGTGGGCGTTTGCGGGGAATGGACCTAAAGCGCCGCCAGGACGGTGGCAGGCGCGGCGGCGTCTCACGAGACCGGGCGGCGCGCGACGCACACTGACACGGTTATCCGCCGAACGTCGAAAAGCCCCGCCAGGTGGGCTTTTCGCGCGCACGAGCCGCGTCTCACCGGCATCGCGAGACGCATTGAGACGATCGTCTCACCCGTTTCGCGTGCTGCGCTGCGGTGTGATTGCGCGCCGCGAATGTGCTACAAAAGATCGCGCCGCCCGCCGCGCCCGATCTTGAACGTCCCGAACGTCTGGAATCGCTCATGCCCTACGCACTCGCTCCCACCCGGCACGCCGAACGCGTGCGCGGCGCCGTCGAAGGCCGCCTGCCCGCGCCGTCCGACTCGCCGCGTCTCGTGTCGTCGTGGCAGCGCTCGTTCGAGCGCTATCAGCTCGATCCTGGCTCGGTGATCGGCCCGCGCGTGCTGAGCGCCGCCGAGCTACGCGAGATCCGCGATCGCGAGGAAGCCTTCCTGCGCGCGTCCGGCCAGTGCCTGACCCGTCTGCACGAGACCGTGCGCGACGCCGATTACTGCGTGATGCTCACCGACGCGCACGGCGTCACCATCGATTCCCGCATCGACCGCGAGCGCCGCAACGACTTCAAGCACGCGGGCCTCTACGTCGGTTCGTGCTGGTCGGAGAGCGAGGAAGGCACCTGCGGCATCGCCAGCGTGCTGACCGATCTCGCGCCGATCACGGTGCACAAGACCGATCACTTCCGCGCGGCGTTCACGACGCTCACCTGCAGCGCCGCGCCGATCTTCGCGCCGGGCGGCGAATTGATCGGCGTGCTCGACGCGTCGGCCGTGCAGTCGCCCGACAATCGCGACAGTCAGCGCATCGTCAATCAGCTCGTGCGCCAGAGCGCGACGCTCATCGAGGACGGCTACTTTCTGCATCGCACCTCGGCGTGCTGGATTCTGTTCGGGCATCAGAACCGCAATTACGTCGAGGCCCAACCCGAATTGCTGATCGCCTTCGACGAGAACGGCAACGTGATGGCCGCGAACCGGCGCGCGCGAGAATGCATCGCGGGCCTCGACGCGCCGCGCCATATCGACGAGATCTTCGATTCCTCGCACGTGCAGTTGCGCGATATCGGCCGCATCGAAGCGATCGCGGCGCTGCGCCTGCGCGCGAGCGGCGCGATGCTCTACGCGCGCATCCGTGCACCGCTCGGACGGCTCGCCTCGCCGGGCCAGCACGGCGCGACGCCGCTGCGCGATACGCGCTCGACACACCACGCGCACCACGACGATGCGCACGAACACAGCGCGCTCGGCCCGTTTCTGCGCAGCGCCGATGCGCGCGTCGCCGACAACGCCCGCATCGCCCAGCGCGTGGCGGGCAAGCGGCTGCCGGTGCTGCTGCTCGGCGAAACGGGTGCGGGCAAGGAAGTGTTCGCGCGCGCGATCCACGACTCGGGGCCGCGCCGCAGCCGGCCGTTCGTGGCCGTGAATTGCGGCGCGTTGCCGGAATCGCTGATCGAGAGCGAGCTGTTCGGCTATGCGCCGGGGGCGTTTACGGGTGCGCGGCGTCATGGCGCGCGCGGCAAGATCGCCATGGCCGATGGCGGCACGCTCTTTCTCGATGAAATCGGCGACATGCCGCTCGCCTTGCAGACGCGCCTGCTGCGCGTGCTCGCGGAAGGCGAAGTGCTGCCGCTGGGCGGCGAAGCGCCCACGCATGTCGATCTTGAGGTGATCTGCGCGACGCACCGCGATCTCGCGCGCATGGTGGCCGAGGGGAGCTTTCGCGACGATCTCTACTATCGCCTGTGCGGCGCCGTGCTGACGCTGCCGCCGCTGCGCGAGCGACGCGACATCGCCACGCTGATCGACACGGTGTTCGCCGAGGAAGCGCAGGCGGCGGGCCGTCCGCTCGCGCTCGATGCGGCGCTCGCGGCGCGCCTGGCTACGTTTGCGTGGCCCGGTAATCTGCGGCAGTTGCGCAATGCCATGCGCTACGCATGTGCGGTATGCGATACGGTGCGCGTGGAGGCGCGGCATCTGAGCGCCGATCTGGCGGCGCAATTGCCGCTGCCGCTGCCAGAGCGGCGGGAGGCACGGCCAGACGCCGCGCGCACCATCGAAAACGAAGCCGACGAACGCGCGCGCATTGTGGCCGCGCTGGTGGCGCATCGCTGGCGTCCCAATGCGGCGGCGGCCGCGCTCGGCGTCTCGCGCGCGACGCTTTATCGGCGTGTGGCAAAGCTCGGCATCGTCGGACCACATCGAGCCTGAGCGGCGCGCAAAACGACGCACCATCGGGATACATGCTTGAGCAGCGCTCCCGCTGCAGGAATGCACAGAAGTATTAAATATTGTGCGGTGCGATTGTATTGCCTTGAAACCGTCGGTATAAATCGACGGCTTGCGTCCACGGATAAGCCAACTGTCCTATCCTTGTAGCGCAGCATCATCGACTGGATGCGTCGTCCGTTCCCGGCTAACCGAAATGCCCTCAATGGAGTGCCTGCCATGCTCAAAAAGCTGCTGATGCTGTTCCTCGCGATTGGGTTCTCACTGTCCGCCGCGCTCGCCGTGGCTGCCGTCGAAGTCAACAGCGCCGACGAAACCGCGCTCGAATCGGTCAAGGGCATCGGCCCGGCCCACGCCAAGGCGATCATCGACGAGCGCAGCAAAAACGGCCCGTTCAAGGACGCCGACGATCTGGTGAACCGCGTCAAGGGCATCGGTCCGAAGTCGGTGCAGAACCTTGAAGCCGCCGGCCTGACGATCAACGGTTCGTCGGCGCCGCCCGCGGGCAAGCCTGCCACGACGTCGAAGAGCAGCAAGAGCACGGCTGCGGCGCCCGCGGCCACGCCGGGCACGGCGCCCAACCCCGCGACCACGGTGGCGCAGACACCGGCCGCCACGACCGCGCCGCAAGCCGCGTCTGACGCGAAGGCCAGCAAGTCGAAGCGCAAGAGCAAGAAGGCCGACGCCGCCGCGAGCGCAGCCGATGCGGGCACCGCTGCATCCGCGCCGGGCGCGGCTTCGGACACGAAAGCCAAAAAAGGTAAAAAGTCGAAGAAGAACAAGGCCGCTTCGGATGCGGCCGCATCGGGTGCCTGAGGTTTCCCGCCCCCCCTGATTCCCTGATTCCCCGCGCATATTTCACGATACTGCGCACCGCCCCGCTACCGGCCGTGGCCACCGCCACGGCCATTATTCAGAGAGATTCTCATGAGCCTGTTAGATACCCTCGGTTCCCTGCTCGGTTCGTCGCAACAGCAACAAGGCGGCGGCCAGGCCCAACTCCTCGCCGTCGCGATGGAATTCGTCAACAACCAGCCGGGCGGCCTGAACGGCCTGATCCAGAAGTTCGAGCAAGGCGGTCTCGGCGACGTCGTGCAATCGTGGGTCGGTAACGGCGAGAATCAGTCGGTCTCGCCCGACCAGTTGCACAACGTGCTGGGCTCCGACGTGGTGTCGGGCCTCGCGCAGAAAGTCGGCATGGACCCAAGCCAGGTAAGCGGCCTTCTCGCGCAGGTGCTGCCGCATATCGTCAATGCGGGCACGCCGACCGGCGAAGTGCCGCAAGGCGGCCAGATCAACGGCGAAAGCGTGCTGGGCACGCTCGGCGGCCTGGCATCGCTGCTCGGCGGCGGCAACAAGCAGGCCTGAGCGCACCGCAGCGCACTGAAGCGCCCATGAAAAAAGGGCTCCCCGCATGATGGGGAGCCCTTTGCGTTTGCAACGATGCGAGCCTTCCGGCCCGCACCCCGCCATCGCGTTTAGTGCACGACGCGTTCGAACACGAGCTTGCCGTCCTGCACCTCGACGGGAATCACGTCCTTCGGCCCGAACTTGCCCGCGAGGATCAGCTTGGCGACCGGATTCTCGATCTCCTGCTGGATCGCGCGCTTGAGCGGCCGGGCGCCGAACAGCGGGTCGTAGCCGACGTCCGCGATCTTGCCGAGCGCCGCGTCCGACACCACCAGTTCCATGTCGAGCTTTTCCAGACGCTCGCGCAGACGCTGCAACTGGATCTTCGCGATCGACTCGATGTTGTCCTTGCCGAGCGCATGGAACACCACGACTTCATCGATCCGGTTCAGGAATTCGGGGCGGAACTGCAGCTTCACCTCGCCCCACACCGCTTCCTTGATCGCTTCCTGCGGCTCGCCCGCCATCGACTGGATCAGATGCGAGCCGAGGTTCGACGTCATCACGATCACCGTGTTCTTGAAGTCGACGGTGCGGCCCTGGCCATCGGTCATGCGGCCGTCGTCGAGCACCTGCAGCAGCACGTTGAATACGTCCGGGTGAGCCTTTTCGACTTCGTCGAGCAGGATCACGCTATACGGCTTGCGGCGCACGGCCTCGGTCAGATAGCCGCCTTCCTCGTAGCCCACGTAGCCCGGCGGCGCGCCGATCAACCGCGCGACGCTGTGCTTCTCCATGAACTCGCTCATGTCGATGCGGATGAGATGGTCCTCCGAATCGAACAGGAAGCTGGCGAGCGCCTTGCACAGCTCGGTCTTGCCCACGCCCGTCGGCCCGAGGAACAGGAACGAGCCATACGGCTTGTTCGGGTCCGCGAGACCGGCGCGCGAGCGGCGGATCGCATCGGCGACAGCAACGATCGCCTCGTCCTGGCCGACCACGCGTTCATGCAGCTTGTCTTCGATCAGCAGCAGCTTTTCGCGCTCGCCCTGCATCATGCGCGACACCGGAATGCCGGTCGAACGCGACACCACTTCCGCGATTTCCTCGGCGCCTACCTGCGTGCGCAGCAGGCGATGGCGCGTCGGGTTGTTCTGCTCGCTCGCTTCGGCCTGCGCGACCTGCCGGAGTTGCGCTTCGAGCTGCGGCAGCTTGCCGTACTGCAGTTCCGCGACCTTTTCGAGCTTGCCGTCGCGCTGGAATTTCGTGATCTCGGCGCGCACGCGGTCGATCTCTTCCTTGATCTGCGCGCTGCCCTGCACGGCCGCTTTTTCCGCCGTCCAGATTTCTTCGAGATCCTTATATTCGAGGCTCAGGCGATCGATCTCCTCCTCGATCAGCTGCAGACGCTTCTGCGACGCTTCGTCCTTTTCCTTCTTGACGGCTTCGCGCTCGATCTTCAACTGGATCAAACGGCGGTCGAGCTTGTCCATCTCTTCCGGCTTCGAGTCGATTTCCATCTTGATCTTCGAAGCGGCTTCGTCGATCAGATCGATGGCCTTGTCCGGCAGGAAACGATCCGTGATGTAGCGATGCGAGAGTTCCGCCGCCGCGACGATGGCCGGGTCCGTGATCTCCACGCCGTGGTGCAGTTCGTACTTTTCCTGCAGACCGCGCAGGATCGCGATGGTCGCCTCGACCGACGGTTCATCGACGAGCACCTTCTGGAAGCGGCGTTCGAGCGCGGCATCCTTTTCGATGTACTTGCGATACTCGTCGAGCGTGGTCGCGCCGATGCAGTGCAGCTCGCCGCGCGAGAGCGCCGGCTTGAGCATGTTGCCCGCATCCATCGCGCCTTCGGCCTTGCCCGCGCCCACCATGGTGTGGATTTCGTCGATGAAGACGATGGTCTGGCCTTCGTCCTTGGCGATGTCGCTGAGCACCGCCTTCAGGCGCTCTTCGAATTCGCCGCGATACTTCGCGCCCGCGAGCAGCGCCGCCATGTCGAGCGAAAGCACGCGCTTGCCTTTGAGCGTCTCCGGCACTTCGCCGTTGACGATGCGCTGCGCGAGACCTTCGACGATGGCCGTCTTGCCGACGCCCGGCTCGCCGATCAGCACCGGATTGTTCTTGGTGCGGCGTTGCAGGATCTGGATCGAGCGACGGATTTCGTCGTCGCGGCCGATCACGGGATCGAGCTTGCCGGCGCGCGCGCGCTCCGTCAGATCGACCGTGTACTTCTTGAGCGCCTCGCGCTGGCTTTCGGCGTCCTGGCTATGCACCTGCGCGCCGCCACGCACGGCGACGATCGCGGATTCCAGCGCCTTGCGCGTCAAGCCGTTCTTGCGCGCGATTTGACCGGCATCACCCTTGTCGTCGGCGACCGCCAGCAGGAACATCTCGCTCGCGATGTAGGTGTCGTTGAGCTTTTGCGCTTCCTTGTCGGCCTGATTGAGCAGGCCCGTGAGCTCGCGGCCCACTTGCACGTTGCCATCCGTGCCCTGCACCTGCGGCAGACGGTTGATGGCGTCGTTGAGCGCGTTCTGGAGCGCCTGCACCTGCACACCGGCGCGCGACATCAGCGAGCGCGCGGAGCCGTCCTGTTGCGCGACGAGCGCCGCCAGCAGGTGGACCGGCTCGATGTATTGATTGTCGTGGCCGACCGCAAGACTTTGCGCGTCGGCGAGTGCTTCCTGAAACTTGGTGGTGAGTTTGTCGATTCTCATTTGAAGCGAGACCTCCAGAATTTTTAACTGTCACCAAATCTAAGGGGTCCTGCGCCATTTTCAAGCGCCGATCGCGTCATTTTTTCCGATTTTTACGACAGACGTAGGCAAGCGGCACCAGCCTGGGCGAAACATGGCATTCACACTGCGCCGCAGCTGAGGGAAAAAGATGGGTGTGTCTCGTGGCGCGCGCTCAATGCTCGCGCGATGGCGTGCGCCGTGCAACGGTTCCGGCGAGTCCGGTTGGCCCGGCGGCATCCGGCATGAACTTGATCGGCACGAGACCAAGCAGGCCGGTCAACCCGGCCGCCGGTTGCGCCAGCTCGCCGATGGTGTGGCGGTCGAGTTCGCCGAGAAACGCATCGCGCGCCGCCGCCAGCGCATGCTTGAGGCGGCACTGCGGCTCTATGACGCACTGGCGGCGCTCACCCTGCTCGTCCGGAAAGCAGCCGACCAGCGCGAAATCGCTCTCGGTCTGGCGCACCACGGCGCCGACGCTCAGCGCCAGCGAGTTCGGCGCGAGACGCAGGCCGCCGTTGCGCCCGCGCACGGTATCGACCCAGCCCAGTTCGCCCAGGCGTTGCACCACCTTCATCAGATGGTTCTTCGAGATGCCATAAGCATCCGAAATGTCCTGGATCGTCGACAGGCCGTCGCGGCGCAAGGCGAGATACAGCATCACGCGCAGCGAGTAGTCGGTGTAATCGGTCAGTCTCATGGCGGCAGGGCGCTGGACAGGGCCAGGAATGCTGAGGTGGAAGGCGTACATTAACATGCAAGCGGCATGCACGTTTTAGCCTGGCCGGGTATCATAATCCGTTCACCGCTTCACTCGGGCCGCGCCCGCAGGCACCCTCATGAATCACCCCGACACCCGCGCCGCCCGCGTGCGGCACCCCACCCCCACCGAAGACAACATCCGCGAACTCGTCTACGCGTTCTACGACCGTGTGCGCGCCGATACCCTGCTCGGCCCGGTCTTCGACGGCGCGCTGGCGGGCCGCTGGGACGAGCATCTGCCGAAGATGTGCCGCTTCTGGTCGAGCCTCGTGCTCGGCAGCAAGTCTTATCGCGGTAATGTGCAGCAGGCGCACGAGCCGGTTCCCGGCATCGAGCCGAAGCACTTCAGCCACTGGCTCTATCTGTTTCTCGACACGGTGCAAGCGCACTACGAACCCGCCGCAGCCGTCCAGTTCATGGAACCGGCGCTGCGGATCGCGCAGAGCCTGCAATTGAGCCGCTTCGGCTGGGACTACACGATTCCGCCCGAACAGCAGTCGCTGCTCGATACGATCGCGCCCCGGCGCCATCCCGCAGGTCAGGGTCATGATCTGCCCGAACGCCCCGCTGGCGAACCGTTTCCGGCCAGAATCGTCGGCCGCTCGATGGATCAGGACGAAGCCGTTTGAGTTAAATCGCCACCCGCCCGGTGTGGCTCGATTGAATCGGCTGTTAGTTGCAATACATCTCCACTCTGCCCCCGTTTTATGCGCATAAGGTCGAGCACCTGCACGCGCGCGCCCGCCATTCGAACTCGTTCTACAGATTCCCCTGAGGCGGATTCGTAAAATTTCTTCATCGCTCGTTGGGCTGCGCGGCGCGATGACTGGATACCCGATCCCCACACCGCGCCGCTGCCATGCATCGACACGCATGGCCGCTCTTGCCCGCGCCTTTTCTTTTTTCTGATCGTGAGATTCCGACGTGACCGCTTTTCACTCACTCCTCGCGCGCGGGCAGGACATTTCGACGGCGGCAAAGTTGCCGGTCAAACGCAAGACGCTCTGCGGCGTTGTTGCACTGTTGGCCTTGTGCGCGAGCGCGACGTCCGTGCCCGGCGCCCATGCTGCCGTTTCGACGGCATTCAGCTACGGTCCGGCCTTCGAGCGCGCCCCGCTTGCTCAAGACGTGACCTTGCCGGGCGCGCCGCCCGTGACTTCCTTCGATGCCATCTGGCCGTCGCTACGTGACGTCGACGGCGTATTTGCCCAGCCATTCGCGCAACGTAGCGATATCGCCACGTTCGGCGCGCGCGTGTCATCTGACGAGATCGCGCCCGGCACCGTCTGCTCGCGCCTCGCCTCGATGTGTTTGCCGCTCGCCGATTTACACGACGAACAGACGGCTGATGGTTCGAGCGCACATAAGTGGTTTGGCCACGTGACCTCGCTGCAGACGATCGACGGCTACGACCTGCCCACCCCGGCCGTCCAGGCAGCAGCCGGCCCGATTGACACAACCCTGCGGGAATCGCTCGAACACGCGGGCTTGCCCGCCAGCGTCACCGCGCAGATCGCGAGCCTTTTCGCGGGCCATGTGGATCCCGATGCCCGCGCCCAGGCGGGAGACACGTTTCGCGTCATGCTGGACTCGGCCGATGGCCCCGGTACGCCGCGCGTCGCCTCCATCGAGCTGCGCCTGC
Source organism: Paraburkholderia eburnea (assembly GCF_002917095.1). Lineage (GTDB taxonomy): Bacteria > Pseudomonadota > Gammaproteobacteria > Burkholderiales > Burkholderiaceae > Paraburkholderia > Paraburkholderia eburnea. The sequence continues at coordinate 138,180 of NZ_PQGA01000011.1, read as the reverse complement.
AAGGCGAAACCTATGACGCGCTGTGGTTCACCCCGCCAGGAGCTGCGCATGGTGCGTACTACACGCTCGACGGGGCGTTGCTCGCCGGCAGGCCGTTTTCGATGCCGCTGGACTATCGGCGCGTAAGTTCGCCGTTCGGCATGCGTACGCATCCGGTGTTTGGCGAGCCGCGCTTTCATGAAGGCGTCGATCTGACCGCGCCCGCCGGCACGCCGATTTACGCCGCCGCTACAGGCACGCTCGAACTGGCCGCCAGCGAACGGGGTTACGGCAAGCTGGTCGTGCTGCGTCACGACAGCGGTTATTCGACTCGCTACGCGCATCTGGCGTCGTGGGCTGTCGGGCTGAAGTCCGGGCAGCGTATCGAGCAGGGTCAAGTGATCGGCTACGTCGGCCGCACGGGTGTCACGACCGGAGCGCACCTGCATTTCGAGGTGCGACACAACGACGAGCCGCTCGATCCCCTGACGCTGACGTCGCACGAGTTCGTCGCGCCGTTGGGCGGCACTGCGCGAATGGCTTTCGAAGCCCGTGTCGAAGCCGCCCGCACGAGCCTGGCCGCATTGCCGCAGCCAGCCAGCCGGATGGCGTCGATCATGACCCCGAGGCGCTTCATCGGCTAGCGTCGCCCGGCTGAGCGCTCACAACCGCTTGCGATCGACCTTGGGCACTTCGGGCGCCATCTTCAGTAGCCGGGCAGCCTGGGTGTCGATAAAGCGCGTGACGCTCTCCAGCAACGCGCGCTCGTCGCCCACATAGAGGTCGCTACGCGCAAGTTCGGGCGCGAGCGCGCGCGCAGCCAGCGCCAGTCGAACCAGTTCGCGTGCCAGGTAACGCGGCTGCACGCCGGTGCGCTGCGCAAAGCTCGCCAGTTCGAACGGCGTGATCTCTTCGAGGCGGAAGGCGTCGCCATAGCCCATCGCCATCTCCTGCTCCACCATCTCGCCGTAGGCGTTCACGCTGACCAGATCGTAGAGCGGCGCCGGCGCAAGCCCGCCACGTTCCATGAAAAACGACAGATTCTTGCCGTGCGCGTCGCTATTGCCGATCAACAACTGGAAAATCGCCCAGCGCGTCAGGAACGTGCGCGCCACGGCCGGCGTGACGAAAGCCGGTGCCAGCGCGAAGAGCTTCGCGAAGCTCACCCCTTCCCGAATCGCGCGCACGTCCTTGGTATTGCCGAAGTTGCGCTCGTACTTGAACGACACGGGCAGATCGAGCGCCTGGCATCCGTCGATCACATGCAGTCGCCGCACGGCGTCCACGCGGTCTGCGTCGTCCTCTGCACGCGTGACACGGCGATCGAAGCGCTCGATCAGCAGGATCGGCTCGGGAATGCGGCGCAGCGTCACCGGCGCGGCGGGCAGCCCCATCCGCGCCGCGAGTGTCATGCAGAAGTGCTCGTTGGCGACCATGTACGGCGTGCCCGGGTTGCGCGACTCGGGCTTGAGGATGTGCGTCGAACTGAGCGCACCGCCCTCGACGAGCGACAACTGGCGACCCTCCACCAATACCTGTAGCTTGTCCTGATAGCCCGCTACCGAGAGCCGCACGCGTTTGTCCCAGACTGGAAACGGAACCGTGTCGCGGTCGCGAATGCGTTCGGTCAGTTCTTCCTCGCCAACGACGCGACGGGCATCGCCGCCCGGTGCGGGCGGGTCGTTCGTCAGCCGTGCCTCCTCACCCGCAGCAAGAAAGCTCAGCGCGCCAACCGGCTCCTGGCCAAGCATACGGATCAGCCCGTAGATGTTGTCCTTCGAGATCTGATACACGATGGACGCCACGTCGAGCGCGCGCCCCTCGGGCAGCAGGTTGCCGATGAAACGCTGGAGTGTGCCGGTCGGCGGCCCTTCGCCGTTAAGGCCGATATGCGGTGAAAGCGGGAAGGCATCGCGCCGGGCTCGCCAGTCGTCGGCATAGCTGAAGTCGTAGCGGTCCTCGCGCGGCTCGAAGCCGAGCGAGCCGACCGCTTCGCCATGCGTGCTGACATGCAGGAAATGGCGCATCAGCGGCGCTCCGCTGCGGAGTCGTCTGCCGGTTCGTCTACTTTCTGCGCGGCCATCTGGTCCAGCACATCCGAGGCGTCGCCGCGCGGCAGCACCAGCAGGCTGAGGCCAAACCCGTCGAGAATCAGAAAAAGCTTGTCGAGACCAATCGGTCGGCCGTTCTCCAGCCGAGAAAGCACGTCTTTCGAGACGCCGAGCTGATCGGCGGCATCATCGATGCGCAGCGCACTCTGCGCGCGCCGGTTGCGCACGAGCAGACCCAACGCCGCCAGCGTGGGCGCACTGGGGGCGAGTTTGACGGGTTGCGGGAGAACGCGGGCCATAGTTCTAATATTCCAGGAATAATGACGGAACGCGCCGCGCCTGGCAGCATAATTCCGAATATATCAGAATTATGTGTCCAAACGCTCCTGAACGCCGATTAAACCTTAAATATCGGAACTATCAACCCAAAAACAGCGGGAGGGTCGATAATTCCGCAATACCTGAACTATCAACCCCAAAGAACAGACGACGCTCAAGCCTCATCAGCCGCATTGCCCGATTTCACACCCCAGCGAGCCAGCGCCGCATCGTCGCTCGTGCGCGCATCGACCCAGCGCGCGCCGTGTTCGGTCGCTTCCTTCTTCCAGAACGGCGCTTCGGTCTTGAGGTAGTCCATCACGAACTCGCACGATGCAAACGCATCGCCGCGATGCTTCGAGGTGGTCGCCACCAGCACGATCTGGTCGAGCGGCGCGAGCTTGCCCACCCGATGCACGATCAGCACCTCGATGCCCGGCCAGCGTTGCTGCGCCTGCGTCACGATCGCTTCGAGCGCTTTCTCGGTCATACCCGGATAGTGCTCGAGTTCCATGCCCGCGACGCTGCTGCCGTCGTTGAGATCGCGCACGGTACCGACAAAGCACGCCACCGCGCCGATCGATGGATTGTGCGCACGTAACTGCGCGACTTCGGTGCTCAAGTCGAAATCTTCGGTCTGCACGCGTACAGGCATGGTCGAATTCCTCCTTGTGCCGGCTCAGCCGCCCGTCACCGGCGGGAAGAACGCCACTTCGCAGCCGTCGGTGATGCGCGTGGTGGGTTCGGTCATGACATGGTTGCAGGCCATGCGCAGCGCGCGGCCTTCGGCCAGCGTTTCGGCCCAGACGCCGCCGCGCGCGCGCAGCCAGCCGCGCACGTCGCCCACCGTGGCGATGCCGTCGGGCAGCACGGCGGTTTCATCGGCGACGCCCAGCGCTTCGCGCACGCTCGCAAAAAACTTCAGTTGAATCTTCATGGATCGAGACCTGGGGAGGCTTTAGTACAGCAATTCGGTGAACGGGATGAAACGCACGGTCTCTCCCGCGCTGATCGCGTGATTGGGCGGATTGTCGATGATGCCGTCGCCCCAGACGGTCGAAGTCAGCACCGCCGAACTTTGGTTCGAGAACAGGTCGAGACCGCCCGCCGGATTCACGCGCGCCCGCAGGAATTCGTTGCGGCGGTCGGCCTTGTTCTGGCTGAAGTCGGCGCGCAGCGAGAGCGCGCGCGGGCTGACCTGCGCCACGCCCGCCAGCCGCAGCAGGAACGGCCGTACGAACAGCAGGAAAGTCACGAAACTCGACACCGGGTTGCCCGGCAGGCCGATGAAAAACGCCTCGCCGTCCAGGTCGCTACCTTGTGGCCGGCGCACGGCGCCAAAAGCGAGCGGCTTGCCCGGCTTCATCGCGATCTGCCACATGTCGATACGGCCTTCGGCTTCCACGGCGGGTTTGACGTGATCTTCCTCGCCCACCGAGACACCGCCCGAAGTCAGGATCAGGTCATGCGTGGCGGCTGCGGCACGCAGCGTCTCGCGCGTGACGTCGAGCCGGTCGGGCACGATGCCGTAGTCCGTCACCTCGCAGCCGAGGTTGCGCAGCAGCCCCGTCAGGGTGAAGCGGTTCGAGTTGTAGATCGCACCCGGCTTGAGCGGCTCGCCCGGCATCGTCAGTTCGTCGCCGGTGAAAAACACCGCCACTTTCACGCGGCGCGTGACCGTGAGCGCCGCACAGCCGACCGAGGCCGCCAGCCCCAGCGCCGCGGGCGACAGACGCGTGCCGGCCGGCAGGATCACCGAATCCTTCTTGATGTCCGCGCCCTGCGCCGTGATCCACTCGCCCGCTTTCGGGTTGTGCAGAATCGTCACTTCGCCGTCGGCGCTTTCGGTCTGTTCCTGCATGACCACGGCATCGGCGCCCGGGGGCACCGACGCGCCCGTGAAAATGCGCGCGGCCGTCCCGGCGGCGAGCGGCTGCGGCGCGTGACCGGCCGCAATGCGCTGCGAGACCGGCAGACGGCGCCCGCCGCCCGCGAGATCGGCCACGCGTACGGCGTAGCCGTCCATCGCGCTCGTGTTCATGGGCGGCACGTCGAGCGGCGAAACCACTTCGGCCGCCAGCACGCGGTTGAGCGCGTCGAAGGTCGATAGCGTTTCAGTCCGGGCGAGCGGCGTGGCCGCGGCCAGCAGGGTCGCCAGCGCGTCGGCGGTCGAAATCATCGGCACGCGCGGAGCCGGTGCGGCAGAAGGAATATTGGGCGTGGACATGAGTGGGGATGGTGGCCAGGCGCGCGGCAGCAGGCGTGCATCAGGCACTCAAGCGCGCGCCATCGACAGTGATGGTCTGTCGTTATTGTAGCGGCGGGGACGCGGCATCGCAGCCTCTCCCCCGGCCCCTCTCCCTCGGGAGAGGGGAGCAAGGTCACCCTCTCCTGGGGGAGAGGGCCGGGGTGAGGGAAAATGGCGCCTGCTTACAGGCCCGTATGGCCGGCAATGTAGTCCTTCACTCGCTGGGCGTCGGCCGGCACCACTTCGAAGCGCTGCGGCAGCGCCTCCAGGCCTTCGAACGCAGCGGGCCGCTCCGGCTCGCGCTCCAACGCCTCGCGAATCGTCTCGCCGAACTTCACCGGCTGCGCCGTTTCCAGCACGATCATCGGCACGCCCGGCTGCAGATGCTCGCGCGCCACCTTCACGCCGTCGGCGGTATGGGTGTCGATCATCGTCTTGTAGCGCGTGTAGACGTTGCGGATCGTGGCGATACGGTCGTCGTGGCTGCTGCGGCCCGAGACGAAGCCGAATTGCTGCACGCGCACAAAGTCGCCGCTCGCCGCCAGATCGAAGCCGCCCTTTTCCTCCACGTCGCGGAACAACTGCGTCACGCGCGCCGGATCGCGGCCCAGCAGGTCATAGACAAAGCGCTCGAAGTTCGACGCCTTCGAGATGTCCATGCTCGGGCTGGTCGTGTGATACGTCTCCGCCGAGGCGCGCACGCGGTAGATGCCGGTGCGGAAGAACTCGTCGAGCACGTCGTTCTCGTTGGTGGCCACCACGAGCTTTTCGATCGGCAGGCCCATCATGCGCGCGATATGGCCCGCGCACACATTGCCGAAGTTGCCCGAGGGGACCGTGAACGAGACACGTTCGTCGTTGCTCTTCGTCGCCGCGAAGTAGCCCGCGAAGTAGTACACGACCTGGGCCACGACGCGCGCCCAGTTGATCGAGTTGACCGTGCCGATCTTCTGCTGCGCCTTGTACGCGTGATCGTTCGAGACAGCCTTGACGATGTCCTGGCAGTCGTCGAACACGCCCTCCACGGCCAGGTTGAAGATGTTCGGGTCTTGCAGGCTGAACATCTGCGCCGTCTGGAACGCGCTCATCTTCTTGTGCGGCGAGAGCATGAACACGCGCACGCCCTGCTTGCCGCGCATCGCGTATTCGGCGGCGCTGCCCGTGTCGCCCGAAGTCGCGCCCAGGATGTTCAACTGCTGGCCGGCCTTCGCGAGCGCGTACTCGAACAGGTTGCCGAGCAACTGCATCGCCATGTCCTTGAACGCGAGCGTCGGGCCGTTGGAGAGTTCGAGCAGCGAGAGCTTCGCGCCGTTTTCCTCGCCGAGCGTGGTCAGCGGCGTGATCTTGCTGGCGTCCTCGCCGTGACGCACGTTGCAGTACGTCGCGGCGGTGTAGGTGCGGCGCGTGATGTCGCGCAGGTCATCGGCGGGAATGTCGCCGGCGAACTTCGAGAGGATTTCGAACGCGAGATCCGCGTACGACAGCCCGCGCCAGCGCGCAAGCTCTTCCTGGCCGATCTGCGGGTATTCGGCGGGCAGATAGAGGCCGCCGTCGCGCGCGAGGCCGCCCAGCAGAATGTCCGAAAACGAATGGTGCTCGCCGGCGCCGGCGCCGCGCGTGGATACGTAATTCATTGCGTTGTGCCTTGCCTATGCCTTAGTTCAGTCCTTCCATGCGCAGCTTCGTCACCGACGACTTCACCGTCGCCAGTTGCTCGATCTGCGCGATGGCCGCGTTCACGTTCTTTTCGACCGTGCGGTGCGTGATCAGGATGATGTCGGTCTCCGCCTTCCCCTGCGCGTCCACTTCTTCCGACTCCTTCTGCAGCAGCGCGTCGATCGAGATGCCGCTGTCCGCGAGGATGCGCGTGATGTCGGCCATCACGCCGGTCTGATCGGCCACGCGCAGGCGCAGGTAGTAGCCGCTCGTGACTTCGTCGATCGGCAGGATCGGCGTGTTCGACAGGCTGTCCGGCTGGAACGCCAGATGCGGCACGCGATGTTCCGGATCGGCCGTGTGCAGGCGCGTCACGTCCACGAGGTCGGCGACCACGGCCGAGGCCGTCGGCTCCGCGCCCGCGCCCTTGCCGTAGTAGAGCGTCGTGCCCACGGCGTCGCCGTGCACCACGACCGCGTTCATCGCGCCTTCCACGTTGGCGAGCAGGCGTTTGGCCGGGATCAGCGTCGGGTGCGTGCGCAGCTCGATGCCCTTTTCCGTGCGCCGCGCGATGCCCAGCAGCTTGATGCGGTAGCCCAGTTCTTCCGCGTACCTGATGTCGATGGCGTCGAGCTTGCTGATGCCTTCCACATAAGCCTTGTCGAATTGCACCGGCACGCCGAAGGCAATGGCGCTCATGATCGTGGCCTTGTGCGCGGCGTCCACGCCTTCGATGTCGAAGGTCGGGTCGGCTTCGGCGTAGCCCAGTTCCTGCGCGCCCTTCAATGCGGTCGCGAAGTCGAGGCCGCGCTCGCGCATTTCCGACAGGATGTAGTTGGTCGTGCCGTTGATGATGCCGGCGATGTACTGGATGCGGTTGGCCGTGAGGCCTTCGCGCAGCGCCTTGATGATGGGAATGCCGCCCGCGACCGCCGCCTCGAATGCGACCATCACGCCCTTGGCGCGCGCCGCCTGGAAGATCTCCGTGCCGTGGACCGCCAGCAGCGCCTTGTTCGCGGTGACGACGTGCTTGCCGTTGCCGATCGCGCGCAGCACGAGGTCCTTCGCGAGCGTCGTGCCGCCGATCATTTCAGCAATGATCGAAATCGACGGATCGTCGACCACGGCGTTGAAGTCGGTCGTCAGATCGACGCTGCCGGCCTCGGTGCCGAGCGCCGCCGTGGCCTTGGCCGGATTGCGCACGGCGATGCGCGCGATCTCGATGCCGCGGCCCGCGCGACGTTTGATTTCTTCCTGGTTGCGGCGCAGTACCGTGAAGGTGCCGCTGCCTACCGTGCCGAAGCCCAAGAGACCTACTTTGATCGGATCCATGCAGCGTGTGTTCGTCTAAGAGTGTGGAAAGAAGTTCGTCTGGGTACGCGGGTTGGGGTGCGCGAGTTGCAGTACGCGCACCCGGGCCTTACGTACCGTGGCGCTGGCGATAGCCGTCGAGGAAGCGCGCGATCCGGTTGATCGAATCGGTCAGGTCGTCGACGTTCGGCAGGAACACCACGCGGAAGTGATCCGGCTGCTTCCAGTTGAAGCCCGTGCCCTGCACGAGCAGCACGCGCTCCTGCAGCAGCAGATCCAGGATGAACTGCTGGTCGTCCTGGATCGGATAGAGCTTCGGGTCGAGGCGCGGGAACATGTAGAGCGCCGCTTCCGGCTTCACGCAGGTCACGCCCGGAATCGCCGTGAGCAGGTTGTACGCCAGTTCGCGCTGGCGATACAGGCGCCCGCCCGGCTGGATCAGTTCGTTGATGCTCTGGTAGCCGCCCAGCGCCGTCTGGATGGCGTACTGGCCGGGCACGTTCGCGCACAGGCGCATCGACGCCAGAATGCCGAGGCCTTCGGTGTAATCCTTCGAGCGGCGGCGGTTTTCGCCGGTCATGCCCGAGAGGAACATCCAGCCCGCGCGGTAGCCGCACGCGCGGTAGCTCTTCGACAGGCTGTTGAACGTCACGGTGATGACGTCTTCCGAAAGCGAGCCGAGCGCCGTGTGGGTCTTGCCGTCGTAGACGATCTTGTCGTAGACCTCGTCGGCGAAGACGATCAGGCCGTGTTCGCGGGCGATGTCGATCAGGCCGAGCAGCAGTTCGTCCGAGTACAGCGCGCCGGTCGGGTTGTTCGGGTTGATGACCACGAGCGCGCGCGTGTTCGGCGTGATCTTCGCGCGGATGTCGTCGAGGTCGGGCATCCACGCGTTCGATTCGTCGCAGACGTAGTGGATGGGCGTGCCGCCCGAGAGGCTCACCGCCGCCGTCCAGAGCGGATAGTCGGGCGCGGGCAGCAGCACTTCGTCGCCGTCGTTCAGGAGCGCCTGCATCGCCATCACGATCAGCTCGGACGCGCCGTTGCCGATGTAGATGTCGTCGAGTTCGACGCCTTTGACGCCCTTTTGCTGCGCGTAATGCATGATCGCCTTGCGCGCGGCGAACACGCCCTTCGAGTCCGAATAGCCCGAGGAGCCCGGCAGGTTCAGGATCATGTCCTGGATGACTTCGTCGGGTGCGTCAAAGCCGAACGGGGCGAGATTGCCGATGTTCAGCTTGATGATGCGATGGCCTTCTTCTTCGAGGCGCTTGGCGTGCTCGAGCACCGGCCCGCGGATGTCGTAGCAGACGTTCTGCAACTTGTTGGATTTGAGGATCGGTTTCACGGCGGGCGGTCGGATTAAAAGCCTGGTACGGGCTGAAACGGGGTTGATCGGATGGATGAGTGGCGCCGGCGCTGCGGGTTGCGGCGCGCGGGCGGCGGGGACGACAAATGCCCGAACGCGGATGAAGCCGGCCTGCAGCTTGTGACTGCGTTCGCCCGGGAAAGGGTTGATCCGGGCGGATGGCGTGAGGCGGACGCTGCAGGAGCTGCCGCTCGGGGGGACACTCGGCGCATGCACCAGATGAGTACCTGCGTCGGCGCGGCCACCAAAAAGCTATAATTTAGCGGATTTTGGCCGACTTCCGCAATGCGCAAGAAGCCGTGCCGGCCCGCCAGCCGCGGGCGCGACGGAAATGGGGCGCAAAGCCGACGCACCACGCGCGGCGTCATTCGCGCCGCCGCCGACCGCGACCGCCCTGCCTGCGACTTTCCGGAATTGAAGTTTTGAAACTACACCAGGACTCCAGCGCCGCTCTCAATACCGTCACCGGTTACGGCGCCGACTACGTCGAAATCAACCTCGAACGCCACAACGGCAGCATTCTCGTGCTGCCCGAAGAACCGGTCATCCCCTGGCCGGTCAACGCGTTCGACGCTCTTACCCCCGAACTGTTCGACATGCTGCTGCCGCTCAAACCCGAAGTGGTGGTGTTCGGCAGCGGCGCGCGCCTGCGTTTTCCGCACCCGCGCCTGACGGCCGCGCTGGCCGCGAAGCGCATCGGCGTCGAGGCGATGGACTTCAAGGCGGCCTGCCGCACTTACAACATCCTGATGGCCGAAGGCCGGCGCGTGGCGGCCGCGCTGTTGATCGAAGCGTAATTAGAACCTGATCCGGCGGCGCTCGCCGCGCATGGAAAGCGCGTGAAAGCCTGATCCGCGCTTCGGCCCTGGCCAGCGCTTAAGCTCGCCTTCAGGTTGGCCTGGCGTGCCGTAGTACACTTGCGCGCCGCGCGGGCGTCGCGTGCGCCCAGGGCAGGAACATCCCGGGGCGCGGCACCGCCCGCAAGCCCGCAACGTTGACAAGAACAGGCTGCAATCCATGAACGATACGCCTTCGAGGCTGCCGCTCAGCCGTGGCGCGATCCTGCTGCTGATCGTGGCGCTCGCCGTAATCTGGTTCCTTCCGCTCGGCTGGCGCCATCTGCTGCCCAGCGACGAAGGCCGCTACGCCGAAATGGCGCGCGAGATGCTCGCGTCCGGCGACTGGATCACGCCGCGCTATAACGGCTACAAATATTTCGAGAAGCCGCCGCTGCAAACCTGGATGAACGCGCTCACCTTCGCGTGGTTCGGGATCGGCGAGTGGCAGGCGCGCCTTTACACCGCCCTCACGGGCTTTGCGGGCGTGCTGCTGGTCGGCTTTACGGGGGCGCGCGTGTTCAACGCCGCCACGGGTTTCTTCGCCGCGCTGGTGCTCGCCTGCGCGCCGTACTGGAACCTGATGGGCCACTTCAACACGCTCGACATGGGCCTGTCGTTCTGGATGGAACTCACGCTCTGCGCGCTGCTGCTGGCGCAGCGCCCGAACCTGCCCACGCGCGACGCGCGCCTGTGGATGTGGGTCTGCTGGGGCGCGATGGCGCTCGCCGTGCTCTCCAAGGGTCTGGTCGGCCTGATCCTGCCGGGCGCCGTGCTGGTGCTCTACACCCTGGTCGCGCGCGACTGGGCGCTCTGGAAGCGGCTCTACCTCGTGAGCGGCCTGATCGTGTTTTTCGCGATCGTGTCGCCGTGGTTCATCCTCGTGCAGCAGCGCAATCCCGAGTTCTTCAACTTCTTCTTCATCGTCCAGCAGTTCCAGCGTTACCTCACGCCTGCGCAGAACCGTCCCGGCCCGTTCTACTACTTCGTGCCGGTCATGCTGGTGGGCTTTCTGCCGTGGCTGTCGGTCAGCATCCAGAGCGTGCGGCACGCGCTGCGCACGCCGCGCCAGCCCAACGGGTTCGCGCCCGTCACGCTGATGCTGGTGTGGAGCGCCTTCATCTTCCTGTTCTTCAGCGCGTCGCATTCGAAGCTGATTTCGTACGTGCTGCCGATCGCCCCGCCGCTCGCGCTCGTGATCGGCCTGTATCTGCCGCTCATGACGCGCAGACAGTGGACGCGTCACCTGATCGGCTACGCGCTGCTGGCCGTCGCGCTGATGGCAGGCTCCTTCGTGCTCACGCGCCTGGGCGATGCGCGCAACCCCAATGCGCTTTATCGCGAGTTCCAGGTCTGGGTGTTCGCCGCCGCCGCACTCGCCTTCGTCGCGACCATGGTGGGCCTGCGCCTCGCGCGCGCCAAACGTACGCCGGAAACGGGCGCGCAGGCGCCGGCTATCGCGCTGGGCACCGCCTGGCTGCTGCTCGCGAGCGTCGCGGGCACGGGTCACGACGTATTCGGCACCCTCAGCTCGGGCGCGCCGCTCGCGCCGGCCGTGCGGGCGGCCATCGCGAAGCTGCCGGCCGATACGCCGTTCTATTCCGTGGGCGTGCTCGATCACACCTTGCCGTTCTACGTGCGCCATTCGATGACGATGGTGCAGGTCACCGACGAACTGGCCTTCGGCATCAGCGAGGAGCCGCAAAAATGGGTGCCGACCGTCGCCGACTGGGAGCAGCGCTGGAAGGACGAGCGCTATGCGCTCGCGCTGATACCCGTGCAACGCTATGACGAACTCGCGGCGCAAGGCTTGCCGATGCAGGTCATTGCGCGCGACACGCGCCGCGTGGTCGTCGAAAAGCCGCAACCCTGACCTCACACGCCCCGCACCGCCGGATCACTACCCAGCGGTGCGGCGATCGCGCCCCGCACATGAGCGATAATGCGGGGCGCCGGCGTGGGTGGCGCCGTTGGTGGCACCCCAAGGCGCCAGGAATCTGCCCCCAAAATTAGCGTTATTGCATTAACCCTCCAACACGATGAATCCGATTTCCCTGATCTGCATCCTCGCCGGCGTCGGCCTGAATGCCTGCGCGCAACTGTTGCTCAAGGCCGGTGTCAATGGCGTTGGACACTTCGAATTCACCCGTGCGAACATCCTGCCCATCGGCTGGAAGCTCGCCACGCAGTTGCCGATCATCGGCGGCCTCACCTGCTATGTGTTCAGCGTGGTCGTGTGGATCGTCGGCCTGTCGCGCGTGGACGTCTCGATCGCCTATCCGATGCTCTCGCTCGGCTACGTGGTCAACGCATTCGCGGCGTGGTATCTGTTCGGCGAAGTGCTGAGCATCCAGCGCCTGGTCGGCATCGGCATCATCCTGATCGGCGTGGTCGTGCTCGCGCGCAGCTAAAGCTGCGCGGCACACTTTGCACCACCCGCTTGCACCTCTTCGCGCAGTATTCAATCACCCCTGACGTTCTGAACCAGAAAGCACTCATGACCCAGACACCCGCATCGTTCCTGCCGTTCGTGAAGCCCGAAATCGACGAAGAAACCATCGCTGGCGTCGTCGACGTGCTGCGCTCGGGCTGGATCACCACCGGTCCGCAGAACCAGGCTTTCGAAGCCGCGCTGTCCGAATACTGCGGCGGCCGTCCGGTCCGTACGTTCAACTCGGGCACGGCCACGCTGGAAATCGGCCTGCGCATCGCGGGCGTCGGCGCCGGCGACGAAGTCATCACCACGCCGGCCTCGTGGGTATCCACGAGCAACGTGATCTACGAGGTTGGCGCGACACCCGTGTTCGCCGACATCGACCCCGTCACGCGCAACATCGACCTCGACAAGCTCGAAGCCGCCATCACGCCGAAGACGAAGGCGATCATCCCCGTGTTCCTCACCGGCCTGCCGGTGGACATGGACCGCCTCTACACGATCGCCCGCCAGCACAAGCTGCGCGTGATCGAGGACGCCGCCCAGGCGTTCGGCTCGAGCTGGAACGGCAAGCGCATCGGCGCGATCGGCGACATCGTCTCGTTCAGCTTCCACGCCAACAAGAATCTGACGTCGATCGAAGGCGGCGCGCTCGTCCTCAATAACGAGGACGAAGCCGAACTGGCCCGCAAGTACCGTCTGCAGGGCATCACCCGCACCGGCCATGACGGCATGGACTGCGACGTGCTCGGCGGCAAGTACAATCTGACGGACGTGGCCGCACGCGTGGGTCTGGGCCAGCTCAAGCACATCGAGCGCTTCACGGAGCAACGCCGCAAGCTCGCGCATGCGTATTTCACGGGCTTCGAAGGCAGCGCCGCCGTGACGCTGGGCGTGGGCCTGCCGGTGGCGGACATGAGCAACAGCAACTGGCACATGTTCCAGATCACGCTGCCGCTGGACAGGCTCACGATCTCCCGCGCGGAGTTCATGGAGCAGCTCAAGCAGCGCGGCATCGGCTCGGGCGTGCACTACCCGGCGATCCACCTGTTCACGCTGTACCGCGAACGCGGTTTCACCGACGGCATGTTCCCGCACGCGGAACAGCTCGGCAAAACCACGCTCACGCTGCCGCTCTTCACGCAGATGAGCGTCGCGGACGTGGCACGCGTGTGCCGCGCCATCGACGAGATCTGCACGCAGTACGCAAAGTAAGCACGACGTAAGCGCGAAGGCACTACGCGCAACAAGTACCTGCAAGGCACGGGCGCTGTTCGGTCAATCGCGCCCGTCCAGCGGACCTTACACTGTCGCGCTGCACGTATCACTCAAGGCATGACCCCGAGCATCACCCCACGCATTACCCCAACGGAAAAGACGCACACATGAGTCAAACGGAACAACGCACCTTGACCCCGGAAACGCCGGAAGTCTCGGTCATCATTCCGGTCTACAACGAGGAAGCCGGCCTGAAGGCGCTGTTCGAGCGCCTCTACCCGGCGCTCGACAAGCTCGGCACCTCGTACGAAGTCATCTTCATCAACGACGGCAGCCGCGACCGCTCGGCCGCGATGCTCGCCGAGCAGTTCCGCGCGCGCCCCGACACCACGCGCGCGATCCTGCTCAACGGCAACTACGGGCAGCACATGGCGATCCTCGCGGGCTTCGAGCAGGCGCGCGGCGAGATCGTCATCACGCTCGACGCCGACCTGCAGAATCCGCCCGAGGAAATCGGCAAGCTGGTCGAGAAGATGCGCGAAGGCTACGACTACGTCGGCACGATCCGCATGCAGCGCCAGGACAGCCTGTGGCGTCGCAAGGCCTCGCAGGCCATGAACCGACTGCGCGAGCGCATCACGCGCATCAAGATGACCGATCAGGGCTGCATGCTGCGCGCCTACAACCGCCACATCATCGACACGATCAACCGTTGCGGCGAAATCAACACCTTCATTCCGGCGCTGGCCTACACGTTCGCGCAGAATCCGGTCGAAGTCGACGTCGCGCACGAAGAGCGCTTCGCGGGCGAGTCGAAGTATTCGCTCTATAGCCTCATCCGCCTGAACTTCGACCTCGTGACCGGCTTTTCGGTCGTGCCGCTGCAATGGCTGTCGTTCATCGGCGTGATCCTGTCGCTTGGTTCGGCCGGCCTGTTCCTGCTGCTGCTGATTCGCCGCTTCATTCTGGGCGCCGAAGTACAGGGTGTGTTCACGCTGTTCGCCATTACGTTCTTCATGCTCGGCGTGATCATCTTCGCGCTCGGGCTGCTCGGCGAGTACATCGGCCGCATCTATCAACAGGTGCGCGCGCGGCCGCGCTATCTGGTCCAGACGATTCTCGAAGAGCGCAACGGCCGCCCCGTCGTCGATGTCCCGCGTCAGGACATCGTGCAGGGCGTGCAGGCGTCGCTCAACATCGGCAATCCGATCGGCCAGAATGACCAAGGCAGCAGCCAGTCCGGAGCACAATCATGAAACCGCGCGCAGTCGTCTTCGCGTATCACAACGTCGGCGTGCGCTGCCTGCAGGTGCTGCTCGCACGCGGCGTGGACGTGGCGCTCGTCGTCACGCACGAGGACAGCCCGAGCGAGAACATCTGGTTCGGCAGCGTGAAATCGGTCGCCGAAGAACACGGCATCGAGGTCATCACGCCCGCCGATCCGAAGAGCGCCGAGCTGCGCGCGGCAGTCAGCGCCGCGCAGCCCGACTTCATCTTCTCGTTCTACTACCGCCATATGCTGCCGGTGGACCTGCTCGCGCTGGCCGCGCGCGGCGCCTACAACATGCACGGCTCGCTGCTGCCGAAGTATCGCGGCCGCGTGCCCACCAACTGGGCCGTCATCAAGGGCGAAACGGAAACCGGCGCGACGCTGCACGAAATGGCCGCCAAGCCCGACGCGGGCGCGATCATCGCGCAGACGCCGGTGCCGATCCTGCCCGACGACACCGCCGCGATGGTCTTCGACAAGGTGACGGTCGCCGCCGAGCAAACGCTCTGGCGCGTGCTGCCCGCGCTGATCGCAGGCGAAGCGCCGCATCTGCCGAACGATCTCGCGCACGGCAGCTACTACGGCGGGCGCAAGCCCGAAGACGGTCGCCTCGACTTCTCGCATAGCGCGCAGGACGTCTACAACCTGATCCGCGCGGTGGCGCCGCCCTATCCGGGCGCGTTCACCGACATCGGCGAGCATCGCTTCGTGATCGCCCGCGCGCGTCTGGTGCGCCCCGGCACACCCGACGCCGAACGGGCGCGCGCCCTGGCCGGATTGCCCGCGGGCATCCACGTAAGCGATAATGCGCTTTTCGCCCTCTGCGGCGACGGCCGCGCCATCGCGATCCACGAACTGCGGCATGCGCCGAGCCTGACACAAGGCGGTCAAGAGACCGTCGTCACTCCCGCCGCGTTCTCCGACCTCATCTCATCTGTCCCTCGTCCATGAAAAAAGTTCTGATCCTGGGTGTCAATGGCTTTATCGGCCATCACCTGTCCAAACGCATCCTCGAGACCACGAACTGGGAAGTGTTCGGCATGGACATGCAGACGGACCGCCTCGGCGATCTGGTCAAGCATGAGCGTATGCACTTCTTCGAAGGCGACATCACGATCAACAAGGAATGGGTCGAATATCACGTCAAGAAGTGCGACGTGATCCTTCCGCTGGTCGCCATCGCCACGCCCGCGACTTACGTGCAGCAGCCGCTGCGCGTGTTCGAACTCGACTTCGAGGCGAACCTGCCGATCGTGCGTTCGGCGGTCAAGTACGGCAAGCACCTGGTCTTCCCGTCGACCTCCGAGGTCTACGGCATGTGCTCGGACGAGCAGTTCGACCCGGACGCGTCCGCCCTCACCTACGGCCCGATCAACAAGCCGCGCTGGATCTACGCGTGCTCGAAGCAGCTGATGGACCGCGTGATCTGGGGTTACGGCATGGAAGGCCTGAATTTCACGCTGTTCCGTCCGTTCAACTGGATCGGCCCGGGCCTCGATTCGATCTACACGCCGAAGGAAGGCTCGTCGCGCGTCGTGACGCAGTTCCTCGGCCACATCGTTCGCGGCGAGAACATCAGCCTCGTGGACGGCGGCGCGCAAAAGCGTGCGTTCACCGACATCGACGACGGCATCGAAGCGCTGATGAAGATCATCGACAACAAGGACGGTGTCGCCTCGGGCAAGATCTTCAACATCGGCAACCCGACCAACAACTTCTCGGTGCGCGAACTCGCGCACAAGATGCTGGCGCTCGCCGCCGAGTTTCCGGAATACGCGGAAACGGCCAAGCAGGTGCAACTGGTCGAAACCTCGTCGGGGGCATACTACGGCGCGGGCTATCAGGACGTGCAAAACCGCGTGCCGAAGATCGACAACACGATGCAGGAACTCGACTGGGCACCGAAGTCGACCTTCGACGAAGCGCTGCGCAAGATCTTCGAGGCGTACCGCGGCCATGTCGCCGAGGCACGCGCCCTCGTCGAGCAGCAAGCGTAACGCGAAGGACTTCGCCTCTTGGCCCGCATCGTCCTGAAAATCGACGTCGACACGCTGCGCGGCACGCGTGAAGGCGTGCCGAATCTCGCGCGCATCTTCGATCGCTACAAGGCACGCGCGACGTTCCTGTTCAGCCTTGGCCCGGACCATACGGGCTGGGCGCTGCGCCGCGTGTTCCGTCCGGGTTTTCTGAAGAAGGTCTCGCGCACATCGGTGGTCGAGCACTACGGCATCCGGCAACTGATGTACGGCGTGCTGCTGCCGGGACCGGATATCGGCGTGGAAGCCGCCGCTGAAATGCGCGCGATCCACGAAGCCGGTTTCGAGTGCGGCATCCATACGTGGGACCACGTGTACTGGCAGGACAACGTGCGTACGCGCGACGCGCAGTGGACCGCGCGCCAGATGCAAAAGAGCCACGACCGCTTCACGCGCATCTTCGGCACGCCGCCCGTCACGCACGGCGCGGCCGGCTGGCAGATGAACGAGGCCGCCTTCGCGCAGATCGACGCGTGGGGCATGCAGTACGCCTCGGACGGGCGCGGGCATTCGCCCTATCGCCCGGTCGTGAACGGCCGCACCCTGAAGCACGTGCAGATGCCCACCACGCTGCCCACGCTCGACGAAGTGCTGGGCGTGGATGGCGTGGACATCGATACGGTGGCCGCCTGGATGCTCAAGCGCACCGAAAACAATCCGCACGATCAGGTCTTCACGCTGCACGCGGAACTCGAAGGCCAGAAGCTCGCGCCGGTGTTCGAGCAGTTGCTCGCCGGCTGGCGCGCGCAGGGCCATACGTTTGCCACGATGGGCGATTATCATGCGACGCTGGACCCGGAATCGCTGCCATCGTACCCTGTCACCTGGGGC
Organism: Paraburkholderia eburnea; assembly: GCF_002917095.1. Taxonomy (GTDB): domain Bacteria; phylum Pseudomonadota; class Gammaproteobacteria; order Burkholderiales; family Burkholderiaceae; genus Paraburkholderia; species Paraburkholderia eburnea. The sequence continues at coordinate 120,623 of NZ_PQGA01000011.1, read as the reverse complement.
GAGATCGCGGGCCGCTCCGGCGAGCTGATCCTCCAGCCCGACTGAAGACCCGAGCCAGTTCGACCCGACCCGAGCCCAACCCAAGCCCGATCGAAAACCGCCGCCCGTCTGCGTTTGCCTGCGCCGGGCGGCATGTCGTTGCGGCGACGCCCGCGGGGACGCCTCCCCAGCGCAGCATGCTGTAGACTGCGCCCCGCCTGTCAACGTTCGCCAAGCCTGCCAGCCAATAACAAAGGGAGTGCCACGTGCCTGACGTGACCATCGCAGTCGACCAACCCGTTCCCGACTTTACCGCCCCCGCCACTGGCGGCGACTTCACGCTGTCGAGCCTGAAAGGCAAGAAAGTGGTGCTGTACTTCTATCCGAAGGACAACACCCCCGGATGCACGCGCGAAGGCATGGAGTTCCGCGACCTCTATCCGAAGTTCAAGAAAGCCGGCGCGACCATCGTGGGCGTCTCGCGCGACAGCGTGCGCTCGCATGAAAACTTCAAGACCAAGCTCGAACTGCCGTTTACTTTGGTATCGGATGGCGATGAAGCGCTCTGCTCGCTCTTCAACGTCATCAAAATGAAGAAAATGTATGGCAAAGAAGTACGTGGAATCGAACGCTCCACGTTCCTCATCGATGCCGACGGAGTACTGCGCCAGGAGTGGCGCGGACTCAAGGTGCCGGGCCATGTCGACGAGGTTCTGGAGGCTGTACAAGCGCTTTGAGGCGCGTTATATTGGGCTGCAATGAGTGCCTGTCCACCCTATATTTTGTCGCGTTTTGCTACGTCCGCGCGGTGTGTCGAACGGTCACTGGATGACCGCTCCAGCGCATTCGGGCAACGCGCCATCAGAGCAGTGAAGCCGCTTGCCTCGTCAGTCGGGGCGGCGGCTTTTTTGTTGGTTTTTTCGGATTTCGTACCCACAACGCTGCGCCGGCCCGGCAAACCGGCACGCGTCTACGTCAAGGAGCCGATCGAAGACCAGGCGAACCGGCATTTTCAGACCTGAGCGCGCACCCTGCGCGGCCACGGCGCACGCCTACCCGGCAGCCCGCCCACGCCGCCCGAAAGCGCACCTTACTGGGTAACCCCGGACCACTCGACCCGAATTTTTCGAGGGACACCATGCCTTTGCCTACTCCCCCCAGCAAGCTCGGCAACCTGCTGCCGCCCGAGGAATACAAGACGCGCGCGCGCACGACGCGCAGCACGCGTAAAGCGGCGAGCGAAAACGACGCCGCCGATGTCGATTTTGGCGCGGAAAGCGTCGCCGAACCCATGACGCCCGCCGCCAACGCGGCGACCACGCTGCGCACGGTGCCGTTGCCGTCCGCCAGCGCCGAACTCGCCGCGCTCGAACCCGTGGCGCCCGCACCCGCGCGAAAACGCAAGCAACAGACCGCGGCGCTTCTGCAGCCCTTGCCGCCCGTTCAGGCCCACGCCGAAGCGCAGCCCGAAGCGCCCGCCGCCGACCAGGCGCCGGCTTCCCCGGTCGCACCGGTCGCCCGCAGCGGCAACAAACCCGCGTCCGCGAAAGCCGCAGGCGGCGCTGCCGCACCGGCCACGCGCGGCAGCACGAAAAAACGCGTGCATCCGGAAGACAGCGTCGAAGTGCAAAAGCTCTTCGTGCTCGACACCAACGTGCTGATGCACGACCCGACCTGCCTGTTCCGTTTCGAGGAACACGACGTCTATCTGCCGATGATGACGTTGGAAGAACTCGACAACCACAAGAAGGGCATGTCGGAAGTCGCGCGCAATGCGCGTCAGGTCAGCCGCACGCTCGATCAACTGGTCGCAAACGCCGGCCCGATCTCGGAAGGCATTTCGCTCGCCCGTCTCGGTAGCCGCGAAGCGCTCGGCCGTCTGTACTTCCAGACCACGCTCACGCATATCGATCCGGTCGACGGTCTGCCCGAGGGCAAGGCCGATAACCAGATTCTCGGCGTGGTGCGCGCGCTGCAGCGCGACCGGCCCGACCACCTCGTCGTGCTGGTGTCGAAAGACATCAACATGCGGATCAAGGCCCACGCGCTCGGGCTGCCCGCCGAAGACTACTTCAACGACCAGGTTCTCGAAGACAAGGACCTGCTGTACTCGGGCATCCGTGCGCTGTCGCAGGACTTCTGGGCCAGGCACGCGAAGGGCATGGAGTCCTGGCAGGACACCAAGACCGGCACCACGTACTACCGCGTGACCGGTCCGGAATGCCTGTCGATGCTCGTGAACGAGTTCGTCTATCTGGAGCCGCAGAACGGCGAGCCGGCGTTCCACGCCATCGTGCGCGAACTCAACGGCAAGACGGCGTTGCTGCAGACGCTGCGCGACTACGGCCACCACAAGAACAACGTGTGGGGCATCACGGCGCGCAACCGCGAACAGAATTTCGCGCTGAACCTGCTGATGAATCCCGAGATCGACTTCGTCACACTGCTCGGCCAGGCCGGCACGGGCAAGACGCTCGTCGCGCTCGCGGCGGGTCTCGCACAGGTGCTCGACGACAAGCGCTACAACGAGATCATCGTGACGCGCGCGACGGTGCCGGTCGGCGAGGACATCGGCTTCCTGCCGGGTACGGAAGAGGAAAAGATGCAGCCGTGGATGGGCGCCTTCGACGACAACCTCGAAGTGCTCCAGAAAACGGACGATGCCGCCGGCGAATGGGGCCGCGCCGCGACCCAGGAACTGATCCGCTCGCGCCTGAAGGTCAAGAGCATGAACTTCATGCGCGGGCGCACCTTCGTGGACAAGTACCTCATCATCGACGAGGCGCAGAACCTGACGCCGAAGCAGATGAAAACGCTCGTCACGCGCGCGGGTCCGGGCACCAAGATCGTCTGTCTGGGCAACATCGCGCAGATCGATACGCCGTACCTGACCGAAGGCAGTTCGGGTCTCACTTACGTGGTGGACCGCTTCAAGGGCTGGGCGCATAGCGGCCACGTGACGCTGGCGCGCGGCGAGCGCTCGCGTCTGGCCGATTACGCGTCCGACATTCTGTAAGACGACGTATTGAACTGAATCCGGCGCTTTTCCCAGCGTCGGACATTCTCCGAAGGACCGTTTCCGGGCAACCGGATACGGTCCTTTTTTCATGGGCAAACGCCTTGCCGACGTGCCGTGACAGCAACGGTCGGCACGCGAAGTTCAAGTAAGTTGTGAAGAATTCTTGCCGAAGCCCGCTCTGACGGGCTACCATCGGCGAATTACCGGTTTTCCCCAATGGCGCACGCCCTAGCGTTCGCCTCCTGCTTTTCATGCGGCGACTCTGGCTTGCGTTACTGATCGTGGTCTTTCTGGCGGCGTGTTCGAGCGCCCCGCAGAAGGTATCGCGCGGCAGCAGCGCCAGCGCTGGGTATGCATGGCGCACCAAGCCACCCGGCTTCCCCAATTTTGTCGATCACAGCGTCGGACGCGAGGAAATCTCGATCCAGGCGATGGGTCTCGTCGGCATTCCCTATCGTTGGGGCGGCAATACGCCCGATAGCGGCTTCGACTGCAGCGGTCTCGTGAAATACGTGTTCGCGCGCGCGGCGTCGGAGGATCTGCCGCGCACGACCCTCGACATGAGCCAGCGCGGCGAATCGATCGAACCCGACCAGATCGCGGCGGGCGATCTCGTTTTCTTCAACACCACGGGACGGCCCCACTCGCATGTGGGCATTTACGTGGGCAAGCTGCGCTTCGTGAACGCGCCCTCGACGGGGGGCACCGTGCGGCTCGACTATCTGACCAATCCTTACTGGTCGAAGCATTTCGACGGCATACGACGGCTCGCACCGGCGAAACGTGCGCCAACGCCGTTCGATGCGCCGACTTTCGATGCCTCAACGCCCGCGCCGCCCGCAGCACCGCCTGCACCGCGTGCGCCGGTCGTGGCTGCGGTTGCGCCAGCCGCTGTTCCCGCGCCCGTGGCCGCCGATGCCCAGAACCGCTTAACGACTACACAGCCAACGGCGTATGCGAATAGCGCATCTGCGGCGCCATCGGCCGACGCTTTTGAACCGCCCCCGCAAGCCATCAGCGCGGCGCAAACCCAAGCGCGCGATGCTGGTGCAATCACACCCGCAGCCTCGGGAGACGCTCCGCGCGACGCTATCGACGCCGCTGCCGATGCCTTCGAGCCGCCACCAGCAGCCGTCAACGCTGCCCAGCGGCAAGCCGCCCAGGCAGGCTCGACGCCGATCCCGCCGGCTCAATCAGCCCAGCCCGTGCAGATCATGCGCGCCTCGACGGCGGGGGGCGGCCAGCCCGCCCCCACGCAGTCCGGCGACGACCCTATCGCCCGCTTCGCCAACGGCTCGTTCTGAGCGCCGCCACAAGGCGCGCTGCCGCTCCCGGCCCTTATCCAGACGGCTAACGAACGCCCGCGGCGGTTTCGCCCGTGGGCCGCGTCTGCTATGGTTTCGGTACTCTTTCAATCCCAGCCGCAGCGAGGCAGCGATGGATCTCGGACTCGGTAACAAGGTCGTATTGGTAACGGGCGGCAGCAAGGGCATCGGGCTTGCCTGCGCCCGTGCATTCGCCAAAGAAGGCGCGCGCGTCGCGATCGTCTCGCGCGACCCCGCCAATCTGGCGCGCGCACGCGAACAGTTGGGCAGCGAAGGTCTGCACGTCCATCTCACCCGCGCGGACCTGCACGAGCCTCACAGCGCCGCCGACGTGGTCGAAGAAGTCTCCACGGCGGTCGGCCCGATCGACATCCTGATTAACAGTTCGGGCGCCGCGCGCCGCTACGATCCGGAAACGCTGGACGCCGATGCTTTCAAGGCCACCATGGAAGCAAAGTACTTTCCGTACATCTACCCGCAGCAGGAAGTGCTGCGCCGCATGGTGGAACGCGCCAAAGCAGCAAAGGCCGCGGGCGAAGACAACGATCCCGGCACGATCGTCAACATCATCGGCATGGGCGGCAAATTCGCGAGCGACATCCATATCGCAGGCGGCGCGGCCAATGCGGCGCTCATGCTCGCGACGGTGGGCCTCGCGCATTATCACGCGCGCTACGGCATCCGCATCAACGCGATCAATCCGGGGGCGACGCTGACCGAGCGCCTGCAGGAAGCCCTGCAACTGGAAGCAGGACGCGAAGGCGTGAGTGCCGAAGAGGCGCTCGCGCGCGGCGAGGCCAGGGTGCCGCTCGGGCGCTACGCGAAACCCGAGGAAATCGCCGATGTCGTGCTCTTTCTGGCCAGCCGACGCGCGAGCTATGTGACGGGTGCGATCGTGCCGATGGATGGCTGCACGACGCCGATTATCTGAATTCAAGGATCGGCGTCAAAAAGAAAACGGCGCCCGAGGGCGCCGTTCATGTCATGGCTAGCCGGTACCGGCGTTACATCAACCGGTGACCGATCCACCAGCCCGCCGCAGCGAGCGTGGCCGAAGCCGGGATCGTCAGCACCCAGGCCCAGACGATGTTGCCCGCGACACCCCAGCGCACGGCGCTGAGCTTCTGCGTCGCGCCCACGCCGACAATCGCGCCGGTAATGGTATGGGTCGTGGACACCGGAATGCCGAGCCACGAAGCCGTGAAGAGCGTCAGCGCCCCACCCGCTTCGGCGCAGAAACCGCCCACGGGCTTGAGCTTGGTGATCTTCTGGCCCATGGTGCGCACGATGCGCCAGCCGCCGAACAAGGTGCCGATGCCCATCGACAGATAGCAGCCGCCGATCGCCCAGATGGGCGGTGCGTCCGAGCCGATCGCCGAATACCCCGTGGCGATCAGCAGCATCCAGATGATGCCGATGGTCTTCTGCGCGTCGTTGCCGCCGTGGCCGAGGCTATAGAGGCTGGCCGAAATCAGCTGCAGACGGCGAAAGCGCCGGTCCACCTTGCTGGGTGGCGTGCGGAAGTACAGCCACGACACCGTCAGCATGAAGAACGAGCCGAGGATAAAACCGAGCAGCGGCGAAATGAAGATGAACGCGACGGTCTTCATCAGGCCGTCGAAGTTCAGCGAGTGCCAGCCCGACTTGGCCAGCGCCGCGCCCACCAGACCGCCGATCAGCGCATGCGACGAGCTCGACGGAATGCCGTAGTACCACGTCAGCACGTTCCAGCCGATCGCACCGATAAGCGCGCCGAACACCACGTAGTGATCGACAATGTCGGGGTCGATGGTGCCCTTGCCCACCGTCTGCGCCACCTTGAGGTGGAACACGAAATAGGCGATCACATTGAACATGGCCGCGAACGCCACCGCCTGCTGCGGTTTGAGGACGCCCGTGGACACGACCGTGGCGATGGAGTTCGCCGCGTCGTGAAAGCCGTTCATGAAGTCGAAAATGAGGGCGATGGCCACAAGAAAGGCGACCACCCAGAGGGCGAGTTGTATCGATTGCATCGTGGTCCCGCTCAGGCGTTCTCTAGCACGATGCCTTCGATGATGTTCGCGACATCCTCGCACTTGTCCGTGATCGCTTCGAGCAATTCGTAGATCGCCTTCAGCTTGATCAGATTCTTGACATCGTCTTCCTCGCGGAAGAGCTTGGAGATCGCGCCGCGCAGCAGGCGGTCGGCGTCCGACTCCAGACGGTCGATGTCCTCGCAGGCCTTGAGGATCTCCCGCGCCTGCTTCATGTCGGAGAGCAGCGCGACCGCAGCCTGCACGCGCTCGGCCGTGGCCGTGACCACGTGCGCGAGCTGGCTCGCCTCGGCGGTGACCGCCTGGACGTCGTACAGCGAAATGGCCGTGGCGACGTCCTCCATGAGGTCGAGGCAGTCGTCCATCGTCGTGATCAGCTTGTGGATCTCGTCGCGGTCGAGCGGCGTGATGAAAGTCTTGTGCAGCAGGTCAATCGCTTCGTGCGTGAGCTTGTCGGCGGCCTTTTCGGCGGCCTGCACATTCTGTTTGTGGACTTCCGCGTCAGCCAGATTGTCGATCACGAGCTCGAGCTCACGGCTTGCGGAAACGATGCACTTCGCGTGCGCGTTGAAGATTTCGAAGAACTTGCCCTCGGTGGGCATGAAGCGACCGAACATTGGAATCCCGGTAATTGGTCTCGAATTGCCGTCACAAAACGGCAAGATGGCCGTCATAAAACGGCAATATTGTAGCGTTACGGACTGGCGGCCGCACTTGTCGCCGGCTACCCAAGCGGCATTTGCGCCACTATGGCGCACGCGCATGGGTTCCGGCTTGACTCCACGTCAAATTCCGGCGTGCTTCGGACGCCACCCGGACGTCACTCGCCGTAGAAGTTCTGCGCTCCCGCAAAATTATCGAACTTCGTGTATTGACCGTGGAACGTGAGGCGAACGGGCCCGATCGGGCCGTTACGCTGTTTGCCGATGATGATCTCGGCGGTGCCCTTGTCGGGACTGTCGGGGTTGTAGACTTCGTCGCGGTAAATAAACAGGATGACGTCAGCATCCTGTTCAATTGCGCCCGATTCGCGCAGGTCGGACATCACCGGACGCTTGTTCGGACGCTGCTCAAGTCCACGATTGAGCTGCGAGAGCGCAATCACGGGCACATCGAGTTCCTTGGCGAGGCTCTTGAGCGAACGCGAAATTTCGGAAATTTCGGTCGCCCGGTTTTCGCCGCTGCCCGAGCCGCTCATCAGCTGCAGGTAGTCGATGATGATGAGGCCGAGCTTGCCGCACTGGCGCGACAGACGCCGCGCGCGCGAACGCAGCTCCATCGGGTTCAGACCGCCGGTTTCGTCGATGAAAATCTGCGCCTCGCTCATTTTCTGCACGGCGTGCGTGAGCTTGGGCCAATCTTCGTCCGTGAGGCGGCCAGTTCGCATACGGTGCTGGTCCAGTCGGCCGACCGAACCCAGCATACGCATGATGAGCTGCGTGCCCGGCATTTCCATCGAGAACACCGCGACCGGCAGGCCATACTCCACCGCCACGTATTCGCCGACGTTCATCGAAAACGCCGTCTTACCCATCGACGGGCGGCCCGCCACGATGATGAGTTCGCCGCCGTGCATGCCCGACGTCATGCGGTCGAGGTCGATGAAACCCGTGGGCGTGCCCGTCACGTCGCTCGGGTTGGCCGTGTGATAGAGCGTGTCGATGCGCTCGACCACCTGCGTGAGCAGCGGCCCGATTTCGAGAAAGCCCTGGGTACCGCGCGCGCCGTCTTCGGCGATCGAGAACACCTTCGACTCGGCCTCGTCGAGCAACTGGCGCACTTCCTTGCCCTGCGGATTGAACGCGTCGGCGGAAATTTCGTCGGCCACCGATACCAGTCGGCGCAGCACCGCACGGTCGCGCACGATTTCCGCGTAGCGGCGGATGTTCGCCGCGCTCGGCGTGTTCTGCGCGAGCGCGTTCAGGTACGCAAGGCCGCCGACGTCCTCGGCCTTGCCCGAGTTGCCGAGCGCTTCGTACACCGTCACCACGTCGGCCGGACGCGAGGACGCGATCAGGCGACCGATATGCTCGTAGATGACGCGGTGATCGTAGCGGTAGAAGTCGCTTTGCGAGAGGAAGTCGGCAATCCGGTCCCAGGCGCCGTTATCCAGCAGCAGGCCGCCGAGTACCGACTGTTCGGCCTCGATCGAATGCGGCGGGACTTTCAGCGATTCGAGTTGGGGATCTTTCGGAGCGTTCATGGAGGGCAATTATCGGGCAGCGGGCGAGCGCTCACAAGCTTCAAAAAGCGCAAAAAGGCAGTCCGGCAGTCACGCAACAAGTGCGCAGCCAATGCGGAACAAGCAAGGAACAAGCATGGGGCAAGCGCGGAACAAGCGAGCAACAAAAAAGGCAGAAGCCCTGCGGCTCCTGCCTTTTTTGTTTTTATGCGTCGTAAGACGGCAAGCGACCCTTGCGGGCCGCTGGCAACGTGCTTAGGCGTGTTCGCCCAGCACCGACACCGTGACGTCGACGAGGACGTCGGTGTGCAGGGAAACCTGCACCGGATGATCGCCAACCATCTTCAGCGGGCCTTCCGGCAGACGCACTTGCGCCTTTTCCACTGCGAAGCCGACCTTGCCGAGTGCTTCAGCGATGTCAGCGTTCGTGACCGAACCGAACAGACGGCCGTCCACGCCGGCCTTCTGGCCGATCTGGACGGTCAGGCCGTTCAGCTTTTCGCCTTCGGCTTGAGCGGCTGCCAGCTTTTCAGCGGCGGCCTTTTCGAGTTCTGCGCGGCGGACTTCGAATTCGGCGATTGCGTCCTTCGTAGCACGGCGTGCCTTCTTGTTCGGGATCAGGAAGTTACGTGCGTAACCGTCCTTCACCTTGACGATGTCGCCGAGGTTACCCAGGTTGACGACTTTTTCCAGAAGAATGATCTGCATTCTATTGCTCCTTATCGCGTCGTCTTATTAGGCCTTGTGCTGGTCGGTGTACGGCATCAGCGCGAGGAAACGCGCGCGCTTGATAGCCGTGTCCAGCTGACGCTGATAGTGGGCCTTCGTACCCGTCAGACGTGCCGGCGTGATCTTGCCGTTTTCGCCGATGAAGTCCTTCAGCGTTTCGATGTCCTTGTAGTCGATCTGATCGACGCCTGCAGCCGTGAAGCGGCAGAACTTCTTGCGCTTGAAGAGCGGGTTTTGTTGCTGACGACGCTTGTCGAATTTCTTACCAGTCGGGCGGGGCATGATTAGTCCTTTCCTGTGCCTTGCATTTCGGTGATGTGAAACACCAGGGTTCGCGCGTTGCGGTGCTTTTTCGCCAGAAAGCCGGTGAAGAGCGCTTCCACGCCCAACGCACAACTTTCGACCAGACCGCAGGCCTTGCCGGCCGCGACTGCGGGCATCGTCAGTTCGACGAAGCGGGGAATCCCGGCCTCGACGACTTCCGTGCGGTGCTGCAACGTGACGCTGGCAATCGGAACGCCGGCGGGGGTATACCGCACCGGTTCGCGTTCGACGACGCTAGCCGTGAGTTGCAGCCTGTTCACGCAGTGGGCTTAAGCAATGAGTTACGCAAATCCTGATGGCTTACAAACTTAAGCCTGCGCTTCGGTCGGCTGGGCAGCCGCCTTCTTGGCTTCTTCGCGCTGCACTTCCTTCATCATCGGCGACGGGCCGGTTTCGGCCTTCTTCATCTTGACGATGAGGTGACGCAGCACAGCGTCGTTGAACTTGAACGCGTGTTCGAGTTCGTCGAGCGTCGTCTGGTCGCATTCGATGTTCATGCAGACGTAGTGAGCCTTCGCGAGTTTCTCGATCATGTAGGCCAGTTGGCGACGGCCCCAGTCTTCGATACGGTGGATCTGGCCACCGTGCGACGTGATCGTGCTCTTGTAACGCTCGATCATCGCGGGCACTTGCTCGCTTTGATCGGGGTGCACGATAAATACGATTTCGTAATGACGCATATTCACTCCTTGTGGATTAAAGCCACCCGGGCGTCGGAACCGGTGCGGCAAGTGAGAAGCCGAAGAGTATAGCGCGATGAGACGCCTCGCGCAACTGGATTCAGCGGTTCGCGCGTCGTTTCAGGCGTATTTTCAAGGACTTGCGCGGCCGCGCGGGGGGGCGCGAACTGGCGAAGTCGGCCGCCTTCGGGCGGAATTCGCGCTTACGGCCGCGCTTCAACGCCCGGCGAGCCGTCCGCGAGCCGCGCATCGAGCGCCGCGCGCAAGGCCACCAGCGCATCCGGCCCCGCATCCGTGACAGCCCACCACGTCATGCCGGCGGCCTGCCAGCGCAGCAGCGCATAGCCGTCGCTCGCGCGCGGCGTTGTGCCCGGCTGCGCCTGGCCCGCCGCATCAGGGGGAAACACATACAGGTCGATCACGTGTTTGCGGAAGCGATACACCAGCACCGCGACCCGCTCGCGTCCCACGTAATCGAGCCGCCCGCCGACCAGCGCAAAGCCCTGCGCGGTGAAATCCTCGACCGGCGGCGCATAGTCGATACGGCCGTTGAACCACGGCTTCACGGTATGGCGGTCCGTGGAGATCACATCGAGATCGCGCCCCGAAATCTGCGCACGGATGTGGCTGGCGACCAGTTCGTCGACGAACGCGCTATCCGCAGCGGGCGTGCGCAGATGCAGCGTAAGCGCGACGCCGAGCGCGCAGAGCAGCAGCACCGCACTGCCCGCCCAGGCCAAACCCGTTGCGCCCACGCCTGACGGCCCTGTGACAGCCGGACCGGCTCGCAACCGGTCGCGCCATCCACGCAAAGCGCGGAGCCAGCCGCCGCCACGCACGGGCGCGATCCGCTCCGGCGTGCGCGCAGGGGGAATTTCTGCGGCATCGGGCGCGAGCGCAGGCGGCAACGCCGTGACAATGCGCGCGGCCAAACCCGCCGGTGCGCGATGATACGGCGCCTCATGGGCGATACGGGAAATCGCTTCGACCTGCGCCACCGCGCGGCGGCACGGCACGCAGCCGGCCAGATGCTCACGCACACGCCATTCATCGGCGGCGGACAGTTCCCGGTCGACGCTGGCGTCGACCAGCGGGCGCGCTTCGTCACAGTTCATCAGGCGCCTCCGTGGTGCGTGGGCCGACGGGGCGATTCCGCGCACGCGGCTCGTGCGCTCCGCCGTCGACGGCCGGCTCCTCGCGGAACCGGTCGTCTGGCCCCCGGCCGGATGGTCTCCAGGCTTTACCGCTACTTCCCCCGACTGCTAAATCGCCCTTCTCGTTGCCACCATTGCGCGCGCCATGACCTTGCGCCGCCAGCAGCGCCGCGAGACGCTTGCGGGCGCGCGCCAGCCGCGACATCACCGTGCCCATCGGCACGTCGATCACCGTGGCGATCTCGCGGTATTCCAGTTCTTCCAGTTCGCGCAGCACCAGCACTTCGCGATACTCCACCGGCAGGCGCTGCAACGCCTCGTGCACGTGCCGCGTGGATTCCGCGCGAATCGCGAGCGTTTCCGGATCGACGCCGCCCGTGTCCCAGCCTTCGGGCGCAACGTCGTCGCGCAACTCGTCGAATTGCGCCACCTCCTGCGCGCCCGCGCGCCGCCGCCATTCGTCGTACCAGACGCGGCGCACGATCGCGAGCAGCCAGGGCCGCGCCTCGTCGCCGCGAAACGTATCGAAGAAGCGAAACGCGCGCAGAAACGCTTCCTGCACGATGTCCTCGGCGTCGCCGGGACTGCGCGAGAGCCAGCGCGCGAGGTTGTAGGCCGCGTCCAGATGCGGCAGCGTCAGCGCCTGGAAGCGGCGGCTGCGCGCCGCGACCTCCAGCGCCAGCGCGTCGCTCGCCTGACGACCCTCGCCTTCGTGCTGCCCGTTCGCGGTTTCGTCCACATCGTCCCCTCGTGCCGTGGCTCTCTCTCACCGCCTGCATGACTCGCTCACCGGCCAGTTTATTCCCGCTGGATGCACGCGAAAGCGAAAAATAAATCGGGAATGTTTGCGCGCGAATACCGGTAAGACACGCAGGCCGGTTCGAAACAAAGCCCCTGACGAGATCGGCCAACGTCCCCAACCATCGGATCGATACCGCTTTTGCCCCACATCGAGGAGACCACCATGTCCCACGCAGGCGCCCCGCTCAAGCGGCGCGATTTTCTCCGGCTTGCCGCGCTCGGCGGCGGCGCCGTATTCGCCTCGGCGCTGCCCGGCTGGGCATCGGGTCAGACGGCCGGTCATGCCGACTTTTTCTTCGTGCAACTCTCCGACGCCCACTGGGGTTTCGAAGGCCCGGCGATCAATCCCGACGCCAAAGGCACCTTGCCGAAAGCCATCGCCGCCGTGAACGCCCTGCCCGCCACGCCCGATTTCGTCATCTTCACGGGCGACCTCACGCACACCACCGACGACCCCGCCGTGCGCCGCGCCCGCATGCGCGAATTCCAGCAGATCGTCGGCGGCCTGCGCGTGAAGCCGCTCTATCTGATGCCCGGCGAGCACGATGCGAGCCTCGACAACGGCGAGGCGTATCGCGAGCTATTCGGGCCGACGCACTACACCTTCGATCATCGCGGCGTGCATTTCGTCACGCTCGACAACGTGTCCGATCCGGCTGGGCGCATCGGCGATGCGCAGCTTGCGTGGCTCGCCGACGACCTGAGCCGCCAGCCCGAGGACGCGCGCATCGTCGTCTTCACGCACCGGCCGTTGTTCGATCTTGCGCCGCAATGGGACTGGGCCACGCGCGACGGCGCGGCGGCGATCGCGCTGCTGCAGAAGCACGCGAACGTGACCGTGTTCTACGGCCATATTCATCAGGAGAACCACACAATGACGGGATCGATCGCGCATCACGCCGCGCGCTCGCTGATGTTCGCACTGCCCGCGCCGATGTCGCAGCCGCAAAGAACGCCGGTGCCGTGGGACGCGGCTGCACCTTATAAAGGCCTCGGCTGGCGCGACGTCGCGGTGGACGGCACGCCGCAGGCCTATGCGCTCACGGAAGTGCCGATCCGCAATCCGGTTTGATCGCCGAATCGCCCGATCGCAAAAACAGCATCGGCAAGGAGACCAACATGCTCAAGCTTCATTTACTTCGCGCACGCGAGCCGCGCTTCGCCCGGCGTCGCTGGCTGGCCCTCGCGGCAGCGGGTGTGGCAAGCGCAGCGGCGCTGATGCGCGTGGACGCGCAGATCGCGCCGCGCGTCATCAAGGTCCACGCGCGCCGCTTCGTCTTTACGCCCGACCACATCGCGCTCGCGCCGCACGAGAGCGTGGTGTTCGAAGTCACGTCGCAGGACACGATGATGGGCTTTTCGATTCCGCAATTCGGCGTGCGCGCCGATGTGCCGCCAGGCGCCGTGGTGCGCGTCGCCGCGACGGCGGGCGATGCGGGCAACGTGCCGTTTCTCTGCGATATTTTCTGCGGCTCGGGGCACGAATCGATGAACGGCGTGATCGTCGTAGGCTAGTTAAAGTCAGACCACGCCGCTCCAGTATCCCGGCCGGGCATACACCTCTTTCAGATAGTCGATGAAATAGCGCACCTTGGCGGGCACATAGCGTTGCTGCGGATACACGGCAAGAATGTCGTAGTCGGGCAGCGCGTATTCGTCGAGCACGGTCTCCAGTTCGCCGCGCGCGAGTTGCGCGTCGATTTCCCACGTCGAGCGCCAGCCCAGCCCCAGCCCTTCCGTCACCCAGCGATGCAGCAGTTCGCCGTCGTTGCAGTCGAGATTGCCGCCCACGCGCACCGTCGCGAGCTTGCCGTTGCGGCGGAAATACCAGCCGCGGTTCTGCCCGCCCTGCAGATTGAACGCGAGGCAATTGTGGCCAGGCAGATCTTCGAGCGTCTTCGGCTTGCCGTGGCGGCGGAAGTAGTCGGGCGTGCCGCACACCACGCGCCGGTTCGTCGCGAGCTTCACGGCGACGAAGTTCGGATCGACGGCCCCGCCGATGCGAATCGACAGATCGTAGCCCTCCCGCACCAGATCGACCACGCGGTCGGTCAGGTTGAAGGACAGTTGTAGCTCGGGTTTGTCGGCGAGGAATTCGGGCGCGAGCGGCGCGACGTGCTTGCGCCCGAAGGCCGCGGGCGCGGATACGATCAGATGCCCGTTCACCACGCGCCGCCCGGCCGACAGCTCGTTTTCGGCCTGCGCCCACTCCACCAGCAGGCCGCGGCAGCGTTCGAGAAACGCGCCGCCTTCCTCGCTCACCACCAGCCGCCGCGTCGAGCGGTACATCAGCTTCACGCCCAGGCGCTTTTCCAGCGCGTCGATGCGCCGCCCGAGGATCACCGGCGACACCCCTTCCTCCAGGGCTGCCGCCGCGAGACTGCCTGCGTCCGCGACGCGCACGAAAGTTTCGATCTGCTTGAAGCGGTCCATGTCTTGTCTCCTGTCCGATCCGGCACCGGGCCGACGCCCCGCCCGGTGGCCATTCCATACTTTTTGTTTCGAAATAAACGACCCGGACTGATCTTATCAAACCTTTCGTATGCCCCTACAGTGACCCTCAAGCGCTGTATCCCCTGCGCGCTTTTCCCTAGCGCGCCGTTCAGGTTTTTGCGACATTCAGGAGACAATCATGGCCAAGATGAGAGCCGTCGACGCCGCCGTGCTGGTGCTCGAAAAAGAAGGCATCGATACCGCCTTCGGCGTGCCAGGCGCCGCCATCAATCCGTTCTACTCGGCGCTCAAGAAGGCCGGCAGCATCACCCACGTGCTCGCGCGTCACGTCGAAGGCGCCTCGCACATGGCCGAGGGCTACACGCGCGCCCAGCCGGGCAACATCGGCGTGTGCATCGGCACCTCGGGCCCGGCGGGCACCGACATGATCACGGGTCTCTACTCGGCCCAGGCCGACTCGATTCCGATCCTCGCGATCACCGGCCAGGCGCCGCGCGCGCGTCTGTACAAGGAAGACTTCCAGGCCGTCGATATCGAATCGATCGCCAAGCCCGTGACCAAGTGGGCCGTCACGGTGCGCGAGCCGGCGCTGGTGCCGCGTGTGTTCCAGCAGGCATTCCACCTGATGCGCTCGGGCCGTCCGGGTCCGGTGCTGGTCGACATGCCGATCGACGTGCAGCTCGCCGAAATCGAATTCGACATCGACACCTACGAGCCGCTGCCGGTCTACAAGCCGCGCGCGACGCGCAAACAGATCGAAGCCGCGCTCGAACTGCTCAACGCCAGCGACAAGCCGCTGATCGTCTCGGGCGGCGGTGTGCTCAACGCAGCCGCTGAAGACCTGCTCGTGCAATTCGCGGAAACCGTGGGCGTGCCCGTGATTCCGACGCTGATGTCGTGGGGCGCGATCGCCGACGACCATCCGCTGATGGCCGGCATGGTCGGCCTGCAAACGTCGCACCGCTACGGCAACGCGACGATGCTCGCCTCGGACTTCGTGCTCGGCATCGGCAACCGCTGGGCCAACCGCCACACGGGCAGCGTCGAGGTCTACACCAAGGGCCGCAAGTTCGTCCACGTCGATATCGAACCGACGCAGATCGGCCGCGTGTTCGGCCCGGATCTGGGCATCGTCTCGGACGCGAAGGCCGCGCTCGAACTGTTCGTCGAAGTCGCGCAGGAATGGAAGGCCGCGGGCAAGCTCAAGGACCGCAGCGCATGGGTCGCGGACTGTCAGCAGCGCAAGGCCACGATGCATCGCAAGACCCACTTCGACAACGCGCCGATCAAGCCGCAACGCGTCTACGAAGAGATGAACAAGGCCTTTGACCGCGACACCTGCTACGTGAGCACGATCGGCCTGTCGCAGATCGCGGGCGCGCAGTTCCTGCACGTCTACAAGGCGCGCAACTGGATCAACTGCGGCCAGGCGGGCCCGCTCGGCTGGACGATTCCGGCGGCGCTCGGCGTGCGCGCAGCCGATCCGTCGCGCCCCATCGTGGCGCTGTCGGGCGACTACGACTTCCAGTTCATGATCGAGGAACTGGCCGTGGGCGCGCAGTTCAAGCTGCCCTACGTGCACGTGCTGGTGAACAACTCGTACCTGGGCCTGATCCGCCAGGCGCAGCGCCAGTTCGACATGGACTTCTGCGTGCAGCTCGCGTTCGAGAACATCAACGCGCCGGAATTGAACGGTTATGGCGTCGATCACAAAACCGTGGTCGAAGGTCTGGGCTGCAAGGCGCTGCGCGTGTTCAAGCCGGAAGAGATCGCCCCGGCGCTCAAGCAGGCGCAGTCGATGGCCGCCGAGTTCAGCGTGCCGGTGGTGGTCGAAGTGATCCTCGAACGCGTGACGAATATCTCGATGGGCACGGAAATCGACGCCATCAACGAGTTCGAGGAACTCGCGGAGAAGCCGGAACACGCGCCCACGGCGATCGCGCTGCAATCCTGACCATTGAAGTAGCCGCAAGATCCGCTTTTCGCGCCCAGCAGCCCTGACGCGCGAAAAGCGCCTTTCACTCACTGACGCAACCCTGACGCCCCGCGAGACCTCTCATGCCGAAATTCGCAGCGAATCTCACCATGCTGTTCAACGAAATGCCGTTCCTCGACCGCTTTGCCGCGGCCGCCGAGGCGGGCTTCGAAGCCGTCGAATTCCTGTTCCCCTACCCGTTCAAGGCCGCCGAACTGGCCGAGCGGCTGGAAGCGAACAACCTCAAGCTCGTGCTGCACAACCTGCCCGCCGGCAACTGGGAAGGCGGCGAGCGCGGCATCGCGTGCCTGCCGGATCGCCGTGGCGAGTTCCAGGAGGGCGTGGGCCGCGCGATCGAATACGCGAAGGCGCTCAAGGTGCCGCAACTGAACTGCCTCGTCGGCATTCCGACGGCGGGCATCGACCGCGACACGGCGCTGGCCACGATCGTCGAGAACCTGCGCTATGCCGCTGGCGAACTCAAGCGCGAAGGCATCCGCCTGCTGGTCGAGCCGTGCAATTCGTACGACATCCCGGGTTTCGCGCTGAACCGTTCCGCCGAAGGGCTCGACGTGATCGAAAAGGTCGGTTCGGACAATCTGTTCCTGCAGTACGACATCTATCACATGCAGCGCATGGAAGGCGAACTGGCCGCGACCATCAAGAAGCAGTTCGCGAAGATCGCCCACATCCAGCTCGCCGACAACCCGGGCCGCAACGAGCCGGGCACGGGCGAGATCAACTATCCCTTCCTGTTCGATCTGCTCGATTCACTCGGCTACGCGGGCTATGTCGGCTGCGAATACAAGCCGAAGACCACGACCGTCGAAGGTCTGGGCTGGCTGCGCGGCGCCCAGCAACGCGCGGCGGAGCTTGCCTGAGGCACGCGTAATCGACGCATCGAACCGCATTCGACTCGCATTGGACTCGCATTAGACTCAAACGGAGACACACAAGATGGCAAAGATTGGTTTTATCGGCCTCGGCATCATGGGCGCGCACATGGCGCGCAACCTTCTGAAGGGCGGCCATACGCTGGTCGTGAACGGCAAGTATCCGGTGCCGGACGATCTGCGCACCACCACCACCGTGGTCGCCGATTCGACCGCCGTTGCGCAGGCGTCGGAAATCGTCATCGTGATGGTGCCGGACACGCCGGACGTGCAGAACGTGCTGTTCGCCGATGACGGCGTCGCCAAGGGTCTGTCGGCGGGCAAGCTCGTGATCGACATGAGCTCGATCTCGCCGCTGGAAACGCAACAGTTCGCAAAGCAGATCAACGCGCTGAGCTGCGACTATCTCGACGCGCCGGTCTCGGGCGGCGAAGTCGGTGCACGCGAAGCCACGCTGTCGATCATGGTCGGCGGCCCGCAGAAGGCTTTCGATCTGGCGAAGCCCCTGTTCGAGCAAATGGGCAAGAACATTTCGCTCGTCGGCGACAATGGCGCGGGTCAGACCACCAAGGTCGCGAACCAGATCATCGTCGCGCTGAACATCGAAGCCGTGGCTGAAGCGCTGCTGTTCGCCGCACGCTCGGGCGCCGATCCGGAGCGCGTGCGCAAGGCACTGATGGGCGGCTTCGCTTCGTCGCGCATTCTCGAAGTGCACGGTGAGCGCATGACGAAGCGCACCTTCAACCCGGGCTTCCGGATCGAGCTGCACCAGAAGGATCTGAACCTCGCACTCGATGGCGCGCGCAAGCTCGGCATCGCCCTGCCCCACACGGCCAGCGCCCAGCAACTGTTCAGCGTGTGCGCGGCGAACGGCGGCAAGGCCTGGGATCACTCGGCGATGATTCGCGCGCTCGAAATCATGGCGAACTTCGAAATCGCCGAAGCACCTGAAGCGCAGGCCAAGGCGGCTTAAGCGGGTTACGAAGCGATGCGCGCGTGGGCCCGCGCGCATCGGCTCTCGAAATACAGACACGCATTCAGGCTGGCGCGGCAACATGCACGCGACGGCCGCAGGTGGGGCGCTTCGTGGCGGCGGCAACCGCTGCGAGGCAAATCGGGGCCGCTCTGGGCTGAGAGCGGCCAGTGGGGTCCGAAAGCGGCACCCGGCGACGACGGGGAAGCCTTGGTCGGTCAGACGTCGTCGCCGGGTGTCCGCGTACGGATCGCGGTATGCCTCATTCAATTGAGAATGGCTGAAAAGCAAAGGGCCGTGCGGAAATCGCTCCGCACGGCCCTTTGTGTTTGAGTGTACCTGGCGCGTTTGATCAGTAAGTGTCGAACACGCGTTGCAGCGCCGCCTTTTCACTCGTGCCTGCCGCCAGCGCGAGCATCAGCAGCACACGCGCCTTGAAGGGCCCAAGCGTGCCCGCCGACACGAAGCCGAGCGCATCGTCCTTCGCCGCGCCGTTGTGCATCACGTGACCCGAACCCACGCGCGACGCACGCACGACGGCAATGCCTTTGGCCACCGCATCGGCCAGCGCCTGCTGCAGCGTCGCGTGGATCGAGCCGTTACCGGTGCCCGCCACGACGATGCCGCGCACGCCCGCGCTCACCAGCGCATCGACGGCAATGCGCGAAACGCCCGCGTAGCTCGTGACGATCTCCACATGCGGCCATGCAATGTCAGCGACAAACGGCGCATCGATCGTATGCGCTCGCAGCGCGCGGCGCTGGAACTCGACGCGACCGTCCTGCACCCAGCCCAGCGCGCCGATCTCGGGCGACTGGAACGCATCGACCGCGTAGGTGCTGATCTTGGCGACGTCGCGCGCGCAGTGGATGCGGTTGTTGAACGCCACCAGCACGCCCTGCCCGCTCGCCTGGCCGCTCGCCGCCAGCGTCACGGCGTTGAGCAGATTGAGCGGACCGTCCGCCGACAGCGCCGAGGCCGGCCGCATCGCCGCCGTCAGGATCACGGGCTTCGCGCTCTTGACCGTGAGATGCAGCAGGTAGGCGGTTTCTTCGAGCGTATCGGTGCCGTGCGTGATGACGACGCCGTCGATCTCGTCGCTTGCGAGCAATTCGTTCACGCGCTGCGCGAGCGTGCTCCAGAGCGCGAACGACATATCCTTGCTGTCGACGCTCGCGACCTGTTCGGCGTGGATTTGCGCGTGCGCGTCGAGGCCAGGAACGGCCGCGAGCAGTTGCGCGACGCCGATCACGCCGGCCTGATAGCCGGCGGTATTGGCCGCGTCGGGCGCGGAACCGGCGATGGTGCCGCCGGTGGCGAGCACGGCGATGCGCGGCAGCGCCGCGGCTTGGGGGGTAGCGGAAGTAGTCATGGCCGCGATTTTAAGCGATCCACCGCACGCCGCGTTTCTGGCGGAAAACCCCGCCCGGTCGCGATGCACGGGAACGTCCGTACAGACATGAAAACGGCGGCACGCAAGCGCGCCGCCGCTCGTCGCACAGTCAATGCCCGCTTAAAGTCACACCGCTTCGCGCAACTGGCTCGCGATCTGCTGCTCGTTGAGCTGCGGCGCGAACATCTCGATGAGCCGGTACGCGTACTGGCGCAGGAAAGCGCCCTTGCGCAGACCCACGCGCGTCGTGCTCTCCTCGAACAGATGCTCCGTGTCGAGCGCGACGAGTTCGCTGTCGCGCTTCGGATCGTAGGCCATCGCCGCCACGATGCCGATCCCCATGCCGAGTTCGACGTAGGTTTTGATCACGTCCGCGTCGATGGCGGTCAGCACGACGTCGGGCACGGCGCCCGCCTTCGCGAACGCCTGGTCGATATGCGAGCGGCCCGTGAAGTCCTGGTCATAGGTGATGATCGGATATTCGGCGATCTCTTCGAGCGTGAGGTTTTCGCGGCCCACCAGCGGGTGCGCCTTCTGCACGACCACGACGTGATGCCACGAATAGCACGGGAACGTCACGATATCGGGGAAACGGTCGAGCGCTTCGGTCGAGATGCCGAGGTCGGCCTCGCCGTTGATGATCATCTGCGCGATCTGCTGCGGGTTGCCCTGACGCAGCGCCAGATGCACCTTCGGGAACACTTCGCGGAACTGGTGCACGACCTTGGGCAGCGCGTAGCGCGCCTGGGTGTGCGTCGTCGCCACCACGAGATGGCCGCTGTCCTGATCGGCGAACTGGCGCGCGACGCGGCGCAGGTTCTCGGCGTCGAGCAGCATGCGCTCGATCAGCTGATGCACGGCCTTGCCCGGCTCCGTCAGGCCCGTGAGGCGCTTGCCGCGGCGAATGAAAATATCGACGCCGAGTTCGTCCTCCAGATCCTTGATCTGCTTCGAGACACCCGACTGCGACGTGTAGAGCACGTTGGCCACTTCGGTCAGGTTCATGTTCTGCCGTACGGCTTCGCGCACAAAACGCAACTGCTGAAAATTCATGTTCTTCTCTCCGGAACTGCCAACCTGTTTTTTCTGCTCTTATTGTTGATTCGCTGATTCACTTGCGCCCGGCTCACTGCGCCGGAAACACGCGCAGCCCGCGCGGCACCGCCGTCACGCCGTCACCCACGTTGAGGTTGAGCGAGCGCCAGGCTTCGCGGTCGAGCTGCGCTTCGAGCGCGCCGCCCGTGCGGCTTTCCAGCTCCACACGCACGGAGCCGCCCAGCGTCACCACGCGGCGCACATCGACCACGATGCCGTCGCGATGATCCGCCGCGTCGCGATGCAGCACGATATCGTGCGGACGCACATAGGCGAGCGCCGGGCCTTCGAAGTGCGCCTGCACGGCGATCGGCTGCGCCGCGCCGTCGGCGACGAAACCGCCCGCCGCCACGCGTCCGCGCAAGCGGTTCGCCGCGCCCAGGAACTCGTAGACGAACGCCGTCTGGGGATGATCGTACACGTCTTGCGGGCTGCCGACCTGCTCCACATGACCATGATTCATCACGACGATACGATCGGCCACTTCGAGCGCTTCTTCCTGGTCGTGCGTGACGAAGATCGTCGAGATATGCAGATCGTCGTGCAGACGGCGCAGCCAGCTGCGCAATTCCTTGCGCACCTTGGCGTCGAGCGCGCCGAACGGCTCGTCGAGCAGCAGCACTTTCGGCTCCACCGCGAGCGCGCGGGCCAGTGCGATCCGCTGACGCTGGCCGCCCGAGAGTTCCGACGGATAGCGTTGCGCCAGCCAGTCGAGCTGCACGAGCTTGAGGAGTTCGTGCACCTTTTCGCGGATCTGCGCTTCCGACGGACGCTCGCCGCGCGGCTTCACGCGCAGGCCGAACGCCACGTTCTCGAACACGCTCATGTGGCGGAACAGCGCGTAATGCTGGAACACGAAGCCGACCTGACGCTCGCGCGCGCCGGCCGCGCCGACGTCCTGGCCCTGCAGCACGACCTGGCCCGCATCGGCATATTCGAGACCCGCGATCACGCGCAGCAGCGTGGTCTTGCCACAACCGGAGGGCCCGAGCAGCGCGACGAGTTCGCCCGGCGGAAAGTCGAGCGAGACGTTATCGAGGGCGGTGAAGTCGCCAAAGCGCTTCTGCAAATTGCTGACGGTGATGCCCATGATTACAGCTCTCCAGGTTGAAGCGATTGTTCAGCTTGTTCAGCTTGTCTCGATTGGTGTACCGGTTGCGGCGATTGCGCGGCCGGTCCGGCGAAGGCCGGCACGTCGTCGTCGCGCAGCGCGGCGTTCATATGGCGCTCCGCGAGCAGTTTCAGACCCAGCGTCACGAGCGCGAGCAGCGCCAGCAGCGACGCCACGGCAAACGCCGCCGCGAAGTTGTATTCGTTGTAGAGAATCTCGACGTGCAGCGGCATGGTGTCGGTCTGGCCGCGAATGTGGCCCGACACCACCGACACCGCACCGAACTCGCCCATCGCCCGCGCGTTACAGAGAATCACGCCGTACAGCAGACCCCAGCGGATATTCGGCAGCGTCACGCGGCGGAACATCTGCCAGCCCGACGCGCCCAGCACGTGCGCGGCTTCTTCCTCGTCGTTGCCTTGTGCCTGCATCAGCGGAATCAGTTCGCGCGCGACGAACGGAAACGTCACGAAGATCGTCGCCAGCACGATGCCGGGCACCGCGAAAATGATCTGCACGTTATGGTCTTCGAGCCACGGCCCGAGCCACCCCTGCGCGCCGAACATCAGCACGTAGATGAGACCCGAGATCACCGGCGAAACCGAGAACGGCAGGTCGATCAGCGTCGTGAGCAGCGCCTTGCCGCGGAAGTCGAACTTGGCGATCGCCCACGAAGCCGCGAGGCCGAACGCGCAGTTCAGCGGCACGGCGATCGCGGCCGTGATCAGCGTGAGCTTGATGGCGGCGAGCGCGTCGGGATCGGCGAGCGATTCGAAATAGAAGCCGATGCCCTTCGAGAGCGCCTGCCAGAACACGGCGACGAGCGGCACCACGAGGAACAGCGAGAGAAACACCAGCGCGATGCCGGTCAGCAGCCAGCGCACCCAGGGCGCTTCGGTGACGGGGTCCGGGCGGCCAGCTTGCGGCTTGCGGTTGATCGTGCTCATTGCGCGGCTCCCGTGGCCGGCGTTGCGCTCGCGGGCGCGGCAGTCGCGCCGCCCCGGCTCGTGCGCCGCTGCAGATACCACTGCAAGGTATTGATGAAAAGCAGCATCAGGAACGACACGCACAGCATCACGACCGCCAGCGCCGTCGCGCCCGCGTAGTCGTATTGTTCGAGCTTGGTGATGATGAGGAGCGACGTGATTTCCGACTTCATCGGCACGTTGCCGGCGATGAAGATGACCGAACCGTACTCGCCCAGCGCGCGCGCGAACGCGAGCGCGAAGCCCGTGAGCAGCGCGGGCAGCGCGGCCGGGAACACGACGCGGCGAAACGTCAGCCAGCGCGACGCGCCCAGGCACGCGGCGGCCTCTTCCTGCTCGCGCTCGAACTCTTCGAGCACGGGCTGCACGGTGCGCACGACAAAGGGCAAGCCGATGAAGGTGAGCGCCACCAGCACGCCCAGCGGCGTAAACGCAACCTTCAGCCCGAGCGGCTGAAGGAATTGGCCGATCCAGCCATTGCCCGCATAGACGGCGGCAAGCGAGATACCCGCTACGGAAGTCGGCAGCGCGAACGGCAGATCGACGAGCGCGTCGACCACCCGCTTGAACGGGAACGTATAGCGCACCAGCACCCACGCGAGCAGGAAGCCGAACACGGCGTTGATGAGCGCGCCGCCGAGCGCCGAAAAGAACGTCAGACGGTACGACGCGATCACGCGCGGCGACCACACGGCCCGTACGAACTGCGCCCAGTCGAGCGTGGCGGTCTTGAGAAAAGTCGCCGCAAGCGGGATCAGCACCACGAGGCTCAGATACGCCACCGTGATGCCGAGCGTCACGCCGAACCCGGGCAAGGCGCCTGGCTTCTGTAATCGGAACGTCGTCATGCTCTATCTCTTCACATGGGTTGCGTCAGACGAATCTTGCGCGGGTCACGCGCGGCACGCTGCGCCGAAAGGCGCGCCTCGTGGGGCGCGCCTTGTTTTATGCTGCTTTTCCGCTGCTTTTCCGCTATTGGTTGCGGCTCTTATTGCGGCTGATAAATCGAATCGAACACGCCGCCATCCGCAAAGTGCGTCTTCTGTGCGTTGGTCCAGCCGCCGAACGTATCGTCCACCGTGTAGAGCTTGAGCTTCGGGAACTTCGACGTGAGCGCCGCCGGCACCTTGTCCGAACGCGGACGGTAGAAGTTCCTCGCGGCGATCTCCTGGCCTTCCTCGCTATAGAGGAACTGCAGATAGGCTTCGGCGACCTTGCGCGTGCCCTTCTTCTCGACGACCTTGTCCACCACGGCGACCGGCGGCTCGGCCAGAATGCTCACCGACGGCACCACGATCTCGAACTTCTCCGGCCCGAACTCCTTGAGCGACAGGAACGCCTCGTTTTCCCAGGCGATCAGCACGTCGCCGATGTCGCGCTGCACGAAGCTCGTCGTCGCGCCGCGCGCGCCCGAGTCGAGCACGCCGGCGTTCTTGTAGAGCTTCGAGACGAATTCCTTGGCCTTCTGGTCGTTGCCGCCCGGCTGGTGTTCCGCGTAGGCCCAGGCCGCGAGGTAGTTCCAGCGCGCGCCGCCCGAGGTCTTCGGATTCGGCGTGACGATCGACACGCCCGGCTTGATCAGATCGTCCCAATCCTTGATGTGCTTCGGGTTGCCTTTGCGCACGAGAAACACGATGGTCGAGGTGTACGGCGACGCATTGTCGGGCAGGCGCTTTTGCCAGTCCTTCGCGACGAGGCCCTTGTTGGCGAGCGCGTCGATATCCCAGGCGAGCGCCAGCGTCACGACATCGGCCTGCAGGCCATCGAGCACCGAGCGCGCCTGCGCGCCCGAGCCGCCGTGCGACTGCTTGATGGTGAGCGTTTCGCCGGTCTTCGCCTTCCACTGCTTGATGAAGGCGTCGTTGACATCCTGGTACAACTCACGCGTCGGATCGTAGGAGACGTTCAGCAGCGCCGTGTCCGCATGGGCGGCCGGCGCGAGCGCAGCCATGCCCAGCAGGGGCGCCGCGCCCATGACCAGTTTTGCCGCCAGAGTCTTCAACCAGGTACGCCCCGTGGTGCCTTGTTTCATCCCGCTTTCTCCGTGTTGTCGTGCGTGTAGTCGCGTGTTGGGTCGCACGTTGGGTGCGATCCGTCGTTGCGTTCTTGTCTGTGCAGCGATCGATGGAGGCCAGTCTAGCGATTGGCTTACATTATTAAAAATGATGTTTTCTCATTTTTTAATACGCAAAAGTGGTAAGGGCGGAGGAATCGGCTGTTGAAGCATCTTTTCGTCCGTCAGGCCGCCGTAAAACGCCGTTCCAGCGGCACCCAAACGTCAAAGTTCAAGTAACACTTGAAAAGCGGCGAGTACTGTATAAAAATACAGTCACCTGTTCAAACATACAGTGTCGCCATGACCAAACTTACCGCACGACAGCAGCAGGTTTTCGATCTGGTCCGCCGGGCAATCGAGCGCACCGGCTTTCCGCCCACCCGCGCAGAGATCGCCGCCGAACTGGGCTTCAGCTCGGCCAACTCCGCGGAGGAACACCTGCGCGCCCTCGCGCGCAAGGGCGTGATCGAACTGGCTGCGGGCGCCTCGCGAGGCATCCGTCTGATGCCGGGCCCGGACGATCTGCCGCATCAATTCACCTTGCCGCACGCCAGCCTCATGCAGCTTTCGCTGCCGCTCGTCGGCCGTGTGGCGGCAGGCAGCCCGATCCTCGCGCAGGAGCATATTGCGCAGAACTACGCCTGCGATCCGGCGCTCTTCTCAAGCCGCCCCGACTACCTTCTGAAGGTGCGCGGGCTGTCCATGCGCGACGCGGGCATCCTCGACGGCGACCTGCTCGCCGTGCAGAAGAAAGCCGAGGCAAAGGACGGCCAGATCATCGTCGCGCGTCTGGGCGACGACGTCACCGTGAAGCGCCTGAAGCGCCAGCCCAACGGTATCGAGCTGATCGCCGAAAACCCCGACTACGACAACATCTTCGTCGCCGCCGGCAGCGCTGATTTCGCGCTCGAAGGCATTGCCGTCGGTCTGATCCGTCCCACCGAATTCTGATAATTCCGACCGCGCCGCGTCAGCGCCTGGTCCGCGCACCTTCTGGAGAGAGAGTCATGGAACGCCTTGCCCGTCTGTTGCCCTTCCGTCAATTCGGTCGTCTGCGCCACCTTCGCGGGATTGCGTCGTGCGCGGTGCGCGAAGCGCGCGCCTCGGCGGCTGCGCTCAATGGCTCGCTCTTCGAAGACAGCATCGATCAGGCGCGCACGCCGGCACTGCCGTCGGCTCAGCCCGCGTTCGCGCGCGTCTCCCTCAACAGCACGCTGAATACGGAGCAGCCCGATCGCCGCGCGCCGGTGCGCGTCTATCACGGCCAGTCGCGGCTCATCATGGTCGGCACGATGGAGGCGGTGTGCCGCGCCATCGACCGCTGCATCGCCGAACAACACGGCGATATGCCGGTGGCGCTGGCGAAGTAACCGGCGCCGGCAAGATCGAGGGATCGTTTTTGCGCGCGGGCGGTCAACACCCTGATTGAACCTTTGCCTCGCTAGCGCGGGGCCGCCCTGCCCGATGACCGATACGACCACGCCCTCACGCCTCTACTCGAACTGGAAGAAGCCTGTCGCGATCGCGGTTGCGGCGATCGTCGTGGTGACGGCGCTCGGCTACGGCTATGCCTCGCCGTATCTCGCGCTCAACCGCCTCAAGCAGGCGGCGGATGCGCGCGACGCCGTGACGTTGAACGAATACGTCGATTACCCGGCGTTGCGCGTGAGCCTCAAGCAGCAGGTCGGCGAGATGCTGCAACGGCGCATTCAGGCGCAGCACAGCAGCAATCCGCTGCTGATGCTCGGCGCCGTGATCGGTGCGGCGCTGATCGGGCCGCTCGTGGATGCGTACGCCACGCCCGAAGGCGTCGCCGCGCTGCTCAACGGCATGCCGCCGACGGGCAAGCCTGGTGAGCAACCTGCACCGCCGCCCGGTCCGCAGGCTTCATCCGCACCGGCTGAACCGGCAGCGGCCGCGCCGCCGCCCGCATCCGCAAGTGCGGACACAGCCGCACCGCAACCGCGCGCGCAGACGACAGCGGGGTATCGCAGCCTCAACGAGTTCGCCGTGACCTGGCGGCGCAGCGCGACCAGCGAGCGCTATGCCGCCATCCTGCAGCGGCACGGTCTGTTTTCGTGGAAGCTTGCGGCGGTGGAATTGAACCCAACGGTCGCGAGTGACGGCGCGAACGCGCCGGATTGACCCGCAAGGCAGACACACATTGATTGACCACGCGCCCGGCCATTGCGACCAGGCGCGTGTTGAACAACCCGCGCGGCGCGTTTAAGCGGCCGCTTGTTGCTGCTTGTCCTCGGCCGCCGAAGAACACGCCACCAGAATGCTGCACGACACGCGGTCGAGCAGCGGCGTATTGCCTGCGCCCATCCACCAGCGCGACAAGCCCGTGCGGCAGCGGTGTCCCACCACCACCAGATCCACATGCAGTTCGGTAGCGAGATTCGCGATCTCGTCGATCGGATGGCCGAACGCGAAATGCCCCTGCGCCCGCACGCCGCGCTCGGTGAGCCAGTCCACGCCTTCCTGCAGGATTTCGCGCGCGGTTTCCTCAAAGCGCCCGCACGCCACGTCGGTCAGCAAACCCGCGCTCTGCGCGATGGTCGAACGCATGTCCACCACCGACAGCAGATGTGTTTCCGCCTGCAGATCCAACGCCAGATCGGCGCCACAACGCAGCGCCTTGCGGCCCTCGCGCGAGCCGTCGTAACACAGCAGAATCTTCTTGTAGCTCGCCATGATCCGTTCTCCCCACCCACTCGAAACGCAGGTCGTACTGGCATGATGGTGCGCCGCAATTACGCACGCAAGGGCTGGAAAACGCCAGGTGCGCGCCAGATCCGCGTGCACCGTTTTAGCCCCTCGAAACGCCACGGCATGGACTTTGCGCGCGTTCCGGATGCTTGTCGCGACAGCCATTGACTGGGCACCGTCAGCGCACTCGCCTCGCGCTCGCCCTCCACCTCGCGCGTGGCGATGCACTAGAATAAGCCGCCTTACAACGTGTGAACGTGTGCAACGCACACGATCGAATCGCGCAGATAAAACCGGGAAACGGTACGACATGCCCGCCATCGAATTCGAGCAGGTGATCAAACATTACGGAGACCGCACGGTCGTCAACGGACTGTCGTTCAACGTCGTCCCCGGCGAATGCTTCGGGCTGCTGGGCCCCAACGGCGCGGGCAAGACCACCACGCTGCGCATGCTGCTCGGCATCGTTTCGCCCGACGCGGGCCGCATCAGCCTGTGCGGCGAACCGGTCCCCGCGCGCGCGCGTCACGCACGGGCACGCGTGGGCGTCGTACCGCAGTTCGACAATCTCGATCCGGACTTCACCGTGCGCGAAAACCTGCTGGTGTTCGGTCGATATTTCGGGCTATCGGCCAGCGAAACCCAGGCGCTCGTCGCGCCGCTGCTCGAATTCGCGCGCCTCGAAAGCAAGGCCGACGCGCGCGTGGGCGAACTCTCCGGCGGCATGCGCCGGCGTCTGACACTCGCACGCGCGCTCGTCAACGATCCCGACGTGCTGGTGATGGACGAACCCACCACCGGGCTCGATCCGCAGGCCCGCCATCTGATCTGGGAGCGGCTGCGCTCGCTGCTCGCGCGCGGCAAGACGATCCTCCTCACGACGCACTTCATGGAAGAGGCGGAGCGCCTGTGCAACCGCGTCTGCGTGATCGAGGAAGGCCGCAAGATCGCCGAGGGCGCGCCGAAAGCGCTGATCGAATCCGAGATCGGCTGCGACGTGATCGAGGTCTACGGGCCGGAACCGTCGGCGCTGCGCGACGAACTCGCGCCCCTCGCCAAGCGCACGGAAATCAGCGGCGAGACGCTATTCTGCTACGTCGACGATCCGGCGCCCGTGCATGCCCGGCTGCGCCATCGCTCGGACCTGCGCTATCTGCATCGGCCCGCGAATCTCGAAGACGTTTTCCTGCGGCTCACAGGCCGCGAGATGCAGGATTGACGCGGGCAGCTTGACGCGGTCTGCCTTGACGCGGTCAGCCTGACGCGGTCTGCCCTGACGCGGGCATCTAACGAGAACCAAGCCGGGACAAAATCGATCTTTCCATGCAGACACGCACCAAAACCCCACCGCCCGCCCGCTCCACCGGCACGCCACTGCGCGAGCCGCGCGCGGCGCTGCCCTCGAACGCGACGCACTGGATCGCCGTCTGGCGGCGCAACTATCTGGTCTGGCGCAAGCTCGCGATCGCGTCGATGTTCGGCAATCTCGCCGATCCGATGATCTATCTGTTCGGTCTGGGTTTCGGACTCGGGCTGATGGTCGGCCACGTGCAGGGCGTCTCGTACATCGCGTTTCTCGCGGCGGGCACGGTGTCGTCGTCGGTGATGATGTCGGCGAGCTTCGAGTCGATGTACTCGGGCTTTTCGCGCATGCACGTACAGCGCACGTGGGAGGCGATCATGCACACGCCGCTCACGCTCGGCGACGTGGTGCTCGGGGAAGTGATGTGGGCCGCCAGCAAGTCGATGCTATCGGGCGCGGCCATCATGATCGTGGCCGGGGCGCTCGGCTATGCGAGCTTCCCGTCGATGCTGCTGGCGCTGCCCGTGATCGCGCTCGCGGGCCTCGCGTTCGCGAGCTGCGCGATGATCGTCACCGCGCTCGCGCCGTCCTACGACTTCTTCATGTTCTACCAGACGCTCGTGCTCACGCCGATGCTGCTGCTCTCGGGCGTGTTCTTCCCGATCACGCAGTTGCCCGCCGCCGCGCAGCACATCACGCTGATGCTGCCGCTCGCGCACGCCGTCGATCTGATCCGCCCGGCCATGCTCGGGCGGCCCGTCGAGCACGCCGCGCTGCATCTGGGCGTGCTCGCGTTCTACATCATCGTGCCGTTCAGCATCGCGTCGATCCTGTTCCGGCGCCGCATGATGCGTTAAAAAACGCGCAATCAGTCTTCGTCGTCGCCCCAGGGAATATCGACGTCCGAGATAAACGCGACCGTGGCGAACGGGCCGCCTTCCTGACGCCCGATCTTGCCGTCCGAGCGGTGCCATTCCACGCGAAACACCGTCGCCTGGGTCTGCGCGTGCAGGCGCACCGTGCGGATCTCTTCCGGGTCCGCCTCATCGACGGGATCGTCGAGCGACACCAGCAGTTGCTGCGGCCAGAGGCCGTCGGCGGGATCGTAAATGCGATCGCCGTCGGGGATCGAGACGTGCGCCTCCACGCCGATGGTCGCCGAGGCCTCGACGATCATCTTGCCGAGCGCGCGCAGCACCGCCGTGGCGCGCGCGGAGTTGGCCTGGCGAATGGCGAGATCGCCGCGCGTGAGCGCCTGTTCGAGTTTCGGATTGGTTTTTTGCTGTGCCATGCCGGTTCCTGGGCCTGAGCCCTCATCTGTGTGGCGGCCCTTGCGGCCCTCCACGGTCTATACGTGATCCTTATCGATTGATCGTAGCATCGCAGCCGCGCTAAAACCGCCCTCGCCCCGGCGAAAACGGCTCTGGCGCAGCGCGGCGCCCTGCGCTATTTCACGCCGCGCCCAACCCCAGCGCGAGCGCCGCCAGCCCCGACACGATGCCGAACAGCACCACCACGCCCGCCACGAGCGCGAGCACGCGCGGACTGAACGAGCCCGCCAGCATCGCGAGCGACGGCACGCTCACGGGCGGCAGCGTCATCAGGAGCGCCCCGGCGGGACCGACGCCCATGCCGAGCGCGAGCATCGCCTGAATGATCGGCACCTCGCCGGCCGTCGGGATCACGAACAGCATGCCCGCCACCGCGAAGGCGACGATCCAGCCGATGCTGCTGGTGACGTCCGGGCCGATGTGCGGGAACAGCCACGCGCGCGCCGCGCCGAGCAGCAGCACCAGCACGATGTACTCGGGCACGAGGCGCACGGCCATGCGCGTGAAGATACGCGCCCAGCGCACGAACACGTTACCGCCTTCGGCCTGCTGGCGCGCGAGCAGCGCGAGACGGTCATCGGCGGCGCTCGCCTCCTGCGGCGTCACGAGCCGGTTGGCGAGCCAGCCCAGGCCGAATACCAGCAGCACGCCGAGCACGAGACGCAGCGCGCTCCACTGCCAGCCCAGCACGAAGCCCATGAACACGAGCGTCGCGGGATTGAGCACCGAATTGCCGAGCCAGAAGGCGATCGCGCCACCGGTCGAGGCATTGCGCGCACGCAGCCCCGCCACGACGGGCGCCGCGCAGCAGGTGCACATCATGCCCGGCACCGAAAGCAGGCCGCCCGCCGCCACACTGCCGAAACCGCGCTGCCCCAGCACGCGCGCCACCCACTGCACCGGCAGCAGCGCCTGGATGCCCGAGCCGAGCAGCAGGCCCAGCACCATCGCCTGCCAGATCGCACGGCCGTAGGCGAGCGCGTAATCGAGCGCCGCGTTCAGCGACGGCGCGGGCGCACTGGCCGCGCTGCCCATCAGGATCGATTTGCCGATCGAGTGCGTCGATTCGGCGGTAAACGCCCGGTGGTAATACGGAAACCATTTCACGTAGAAAAGCCCCGCTACCGCCAGCAAAACGAAAATGGCCCAGCCGTAGCCCGGCGGCGCCTGCACCGGCTGAGGCGATCGTGGCGATTGGGGCAACTGCGCGTTCGGTGCGCTCATCGTGGGGTACTCCGCAAAGGGCGATTGGAATAATAAGAGCCTGGCGGGCCGAATGGGGTCAGCGCGGGGGTTAGCGTGCGATGGCGAAGGCGCGCATCGTTCAGACGGAGCGATCCACCTCCACGCGGGCGTTGGCAGGATCGTAGTGCATGCCTGGCGAATCGCCAACGAATTTGGCGAGGCACCGTTGCGCGTGCCTCGCCGCGATAAAGCGCGGCAAACCTGTCACCGGGTTAGAGGAACACCGGCGACAGGCCAGACGATTTACGGCGCAGGATTAGGCTGAAGCTCGTGCAGCGCATCGATGCGCGCGAGCACGTCGGCCGACAGCTTCACATCGACGCTGGCGATGTTTTCCTTGAGTTGCGCGAGGCTCGTCGCGCCAATCAGGTTGCTCGTCACGAACGGCCGGCTGTTCACGAAAGCCAGCGCGAACTGCGCCGGCGTATAGCCCAGCTCCTTCGCGAGCGCCACGTAGCGCGACGTCGCCTCGACCGCCTGCGGCTTGCTGTAGCGCTGGAAGCGCTCGAACAACGTGATGCGCGCGCCGTCGGGCCGCGCCCCGCCCTCGTATTTGCCCGAAAGCCAGCCGAACGCCATCGGCGAATACGCCAGCAGGCCGATATGGTCGCGATGCGAGTACTCGGACAAACCGGCCTCGAAGGTCCGATTCACGAGGCTGTACGGATTCTGGATGCTGACGATGCGCGGCAGGCCGAGCTTTTCGGCGGCGCGCAGGAATTGCGCCACGCCCCAGGGCGTCTCGTTCGACACGCCGATATGGCGCACCTTGCCCGCCTTCACGAAATCCGCCAGCACCGAGAGCGTTTCCTCGATCGGCACCGTGTAGGCGTCGTCGACCCACGGATACGCCGGGCGGCCGAAGGTCATCGTGCTGCGGTCGGGCCAGTGGAGCTGGTAGAGGTCGACGTAATCCGTCTGCAGGCGCTTGAGGCTACCGTCGAGCGCTTCGGTCAGGTTCTTGCGATCGAACTGGTTGCCTTCGCCGCGGATATGGCGCGGGTTGTGCGGCTGGCGCGCCGGGCCGGCGATCTTGGTGGCGAGCACGACGCGCTCGCGCGCGGCGCGATGCTGCGCGAGCCATGTGCCGATAAAGCGCTCGGTCTGCCCTTGCGTTTCGGGACGCGGCGGCACGGGATACATCTCCGCGGCGTCGATCAGCGTGACGCCCTGATCGAGCGCGTAGTCGATCTGCTCATGCGCGTCGCGCTCGGTATTCTGTTCGCCCCACGTCATCGTGCCGAGGCCAATCAGACTCACCTTGACATCCGTGTCGCCGAGTGTGCGGTATTCCATCGAAGCGTTTTCCATCATTGGGTTGGGGGAAGGCAGAACCTATCACGCTCGACGATTTTTTTCAGGGCGCACAAAAGCCGGGATCCACCCAGCTCTTGTGCATGGCGGCAGGTTCGTCTGCCGCGCACTGAACGCCTTACGGCCCGATGCTCTCGACGGTCCAGTTCGAATTGCGCACCAGATAGTACTGGCCGCTCACGCCGACCCAGTGATGACCGCGCGGCGGCGGCTTGAGGTGGTACTGGCGCCAGTCGTCGATCACGTACTGACGGTCGCGATATTCCGGCCCGAGGCGGTCGCCCTTGCGCCACTGCGGCGGCTGCATATCGGGCGGCGGGCGATTGGGCGGCGGCCCGCCGTGATACTCGTTCGGCCCCGGCCGGGGCGGCTGCTGCGCAAAAGCCGCGGCCGGCGCGAGCATGGCCGGAAGCGCCAGCGCAGCGAGAAGCACGAAGCGTTTCTTCATTATTCACCTCCTGTTGAGCCAGCAACGGCCTGGCGTGACAGGCGCAAGCCGCCTCTGCCGCGGCGCACACCCTTCGCAGACGATGGTAGTACAGCGCCCGTGACCCACGGCGCGAACGCGTCCGCACAATGTCCGCTGAAAGTTCGCTCGGCAACCGTACAACGAGCGTCGGCGTGCGCGCCGGACGTGCCAGAATCGCCGTGAAGCAGGCCTGTCATCGCGGAGGAAAGGGCATGGAAAACCAGCGCAGCTACGAATACATGGGCTACGACATGACCGCCGGCGTGGACGGCAGTCACGAGACGGGCTTCACGATCACGACCCAGAAAATCCACAGCCTGACCGACGACACCCACGCCGACGTGCCTGTCGACGGCATCGCCGGGGATCGCTTCCCGACCCAGGACAACGCCTTCGACGCGGCTTTCGACCGCATCCGCGAAGCCATCGACCAGCGCGTGCGCGCCGCGTCATAAGCGGCATCTCGAACAAAACCGCGCGTGACCACGTCAGGCGGCGCAGAAATGCAAAACGCCGGGGTCGTGAAGACACCCGGCGTTCTTGCCGCCCCTCGCGGGGCGGCGCTTCGGTCAGCGAGACTAAGTCTTCGACTTATTCGCCGAACTACACTTACTGCGCGTGCTGCGTTTGTGCGTTGTGAGCGCCCGATTGCGTCGCTGCACCTGCCACACCGCCGTACGACGAATCGATGCCTTGCTGCTGGGCACGCTCGGCCGCCACGGTCTGGGCGCTCTGGCCTTGCTGCGAAGCCGGCGCACCGACATTCGGACGGTAGAACGGTGCCGGGCCATAGCCGCTGGCGAAAGCCGGAGCGGCGATGGAAGCGGAAGCTGCGACCAGCAGCGCTGCGATCAGTTTGGTCTTCATGGTGGACTCCAATATCCGGTTCAACTTGCGGTTGGGAAAGGCGCCGCGCCTGGGAGGTCAGAGCCCACGAGCTGCGTCAGTGAGACTCAGTGTATACACCTACTATTGAAAAATAATACCGATAATCCGAATTGTTTATTCCGGCTTCGGAAACAATCCGGAGTCGCAATCCTGGCTTGGCTGAGCGACGAACAGACCCTAAAAAAGCGTCCCAAATTATTTTTCGCGCCGCAACATTAGACAGGCGGATTACATAACGCCGAAAGGGTCTTTAGTCCTGGAAGGATGGGTGGAAGCGCTTTCCGACGGGTTTTTCGGTGCGTTTGCAAACATCGAATGACGGCCAATAGCGGTTTGGCGCGGTGCAAAAACGTGGCCGGCGAAATGAGTGAAATACGTTAAAATACAAGGTTGTTCCACGTCTTCCGCGCGTTGATTGCGCTCGTAATCGCCATGTCTTCGAACCGTATCGCCAGCCCCCGCCGCGTATCCGTCGCGCCCATGATGGACTGGACAGATCGCCACTGCCGCTCGCTGCACCGCTTCATTTCCCGGCACACGTGGCTGTATACGGAGATGGTGACGACGGGCGCCCTGCTCCACGGCGATGTGCCGCGCCATCTGGCCTTCACGCCGGAAGAAGCGCCGGTCGCCTTGCAACTGGGCGGCAGCGAACCCGACGACCTCGCGCGCTGCGCAAAGCTCGGCGAGCAATGGGGCTACGACGAAATCAATCTGAATTGCGGCTGTCCGTCCGAGCGCGTGCAGCGTGGCGCGTTCGGCGCGTGTCTCATGAATGAGCCGAAGCTGGTGGCCGACTGCGTGAAGGCAATGCGCGACGTGACATCGGTGCCCGTGACGGTCAAGCACCGCATCGGCGTGGATGCCGTCGAGGACTACGCGTTCGTGCGCGATTTCGTCGGCACGATCGCGGAGGCGGGGTGCGAAGTCTTTATCGTGCACGCGCGCAACGCGATCCTGAAGGGCTTGAGCCCGAAGGAGAACCGCGAGATTCCGCCGCTCAAATATGACTACGCGTACCAGCTCAAGCGCGACTTCCCGCAGCTCGAAATCATCATCAACGGCGGCATCAAGACACTCGACGAAGTTCAGACGCATCTGGAGCACGTCGATGGCGTGATGCTCGGGCGCGAGGCTTATCACAACCCCTACGTGCTCGCCGATGTGGACGCGCGTTTCTACGGCGAGAGCGGCCCGGCCCTCACGCGCGACGAAGTCGAAGCAAAGCTGATCGAATACTGCGCGAGCGAAATCGCGCGCGGCACATTCCTCGGCTCGATCACGCGCCACGCGCTGGGACTGTATCGCGGCGAGGCGGGCGCGCGCGGCTGGCGTCGTGTGCTATCGGACAGCCGTCAGCTCGCGAAGGCCGATCTCGCCATCTTCGAAGAAGCGCGTTCGCATCTTCGCGCACCCGTCGATGCATGATCGATCCATGAACCGAACTTTCTTCAGAATTTTTGAATAAAGGGCTAGGCAAGACCGATGTGGCATGTATATAATCTTTCTTCTTGATTGACGCCGCTGACGAAGCAGCGAAAAACAAGAAACAGTAGGACAGTGGTGGCTGTAGCTCAGTTGGTAGAGTCCAGGATTGTGATTCCTGTTGTCGTGGGTTCGAGTCCCATCAGCCACCCCAAAAGATTCA
The DNA here is from genome assembly GCF_002917095.1 of Paraburkholderia eburnea. GTDB lineage: Bacteria > Pseudomonadota > Gammaproteobacteria > Burkholderiales > Burkholderiaceae > Paraburkholderia > Paraburkholderia eburnea. The sequence continues at coordinate 84,548 of NZ_PQGA01000011.1, read as the reverse complement.
AGCACTTACGAGTGCTCGCAGCGTAGAAAACAGGATTTTTGGAATATGAAGTTCCAAATTTTGGAAGATGCGCTGCAAAAGAAAGCCCGCTAAATGCGGGCTTTTTTGCGTCCGTACGGGGTTCAAATATGAAAAAAATCAATCCGAGACATACCAGCGCAATCCGCACCGTCACGAGCGAGGAAGTGCTTTCGATTCACGACATTCTCGCCATCGATATGGCTGATAGCGGTGATGCGATTAGCCCTGCTGGCGTGAAAAACGAAGTACTACTCCACTCAGCAGTGGGGCGGCAAACCACGGGCTTCGGCGATCGATTTAAATACGACACTGTCGAATCCAACGCCGCCACACTCTGCTATGGAATTTGCTGCAACCATCCGTTTCACAACGGAAACAAACGCACGGCTCTCGTCTCGATGCTCAGCCACTTGGACAAGAACGATCGAACCTTTGATTCGTCTGTGACGCAAGACGATCTTTATGAGTTGATGACAAAGGTTGCCGGGCACGGGTTTGTCGATCCGAAGCGAAAGGAGCGCGATCAATCAGATGCTGAGGTCGATGAGATCGCATCGTGGTTGCGCAAGAGAACCCGGCGCGTCGAGAGAAACGAACGTCTTGTCACCTATCGGGAATTGGGATCGATACTGGGGCGTTACGGATACTACCTCGAAAATTTGGCGGGTAACAAAATCGATGTGGTCAAATACGAGACGATCACTGAGGGTTGGCTTCTTTTCAAACGAGAGCGCAGCGTTAAGCGGCGCATTAAAAGAATTCCATGGCCGCGCGACGGTGCAACGGTTCCCAAGCAGATTTTGAGAGACCTGCGCCGCGAGTGCGATCTCACGGAAGAGCACGGCGTCGACTCGACGAACTTCTATGCGAGCCAGCGCCCAGTCGATTACTTCCTCAAGCATTACAGTTCGGTGCTTCGTCGCTTGGCGAAGACTTAAAGCGGCTTTTGCAGCGCCGCTCTGACGGCGACGAGCTAGAATACTGTACATTCATACAGTATTCGGCGCCATGCCGCACCGCCCACCACTCACCGCCGATCGGCTCGCCCAGATCTGGGACGAGCATCCTGACCCCGTAGTGCTCGAATTGCTCTGGGAGATCCACCGCCTGCGGTCGACCATCAGCCGTGCAAACCAGGTACGCCGGTTCCTGGAACCGCACGGCCACGGCGTGCTGCCCGGCCCCGTCTGGGAATGCCTCAATCGAGAACTGGACGCAGAGCCATGCTTGACAGACCCGCCAACAGAGCATCAGTGGGCCATGGTTGACGAGATACTTGAACGCCGCAGGAGAGAGAAAAGAAAGCCGATAGCACCCGAAGTGCCAACAGCGTGCTTGCGATTACAGTAATGTGGCCGACGCCAAGCGCCCGTGGTATTGTGCCGGCGCGGCGTACTGACGCGGATGACAGGGACACGTGTTGGGGCGCCAGTTCTCGAGCTATCAAAGGCCGGGCGCAGAACGCTACGTGCTCGCTCAACAAAAACGTTCACGACAAACAGTTCCAAGTTCTTCAATGGACAATAACGAACATAAGACCGACCTTTACGACGGCTATCTTACGGGCCATAAGCTAATGGGAGGAGAGGTCAGCCCTCGCACCTTCCCAGTTCCGCCGTCGAATCCAGCCCTATTTCAACAATGGCTTATCGCCGGCATGATGCCTAGCTCGAAGAGCCGCGGGCAGTCCGCCTCCGGCTACGAAGGGGCATTCGCACATGTGGATTGGAAGAATCCCCTTGAGGCCGGCACTATCCTCGCGGCAATCGTACTGCTGTTCGCTTGCATCTTTGTCGCAGGGCCGTTCGGGGAGTTTGTTTGGAGCCTGTTGATCGTGGTGTTCGCCCTACCTGTCCTTGCCTACGTAAAGGCAATGCGGGCAGCGAAGACTTTTGGGGCTGGCGTCCAGGTCAAATTCGGGTTTCGCGGAACAGTTAGCCTGCTTGTTACGTGCTTCTGCGTGTACACGCTGCTGCTTGAACTGTTCGGATGGGTAACGTCTCGTGGATTCCCGTCTTTCCAGACGTTGGTAGATGCCATCACTAGGCTCGACATGTATCGGCACCCGATCTCCTTGGGCATCGTCGGGCTGCTCACCCTACCTCTCACCTTCTATGTCCAAGGCTGGTCCGCGAGGCGTCTCAGCAAGGGAAAGAGAGCAATGCCGCTATATATCAAGGCGATCAGCTTTGTTGTGCTCGCCCCTGTTATCCTTTGCGGCCTTCTGCGCCTCCTTCCGATGATCATCTGGCATCGCTGGTAGGCCAAGTCCGATAACCGGCGACCACGGTGAGGAACATAGCCGCCTCTCTGGAAGAGTTATCGGTTTTTTTCACCATGGCACCCAAGCCGGGGCGAGAGCGCTATACTTTCTAGGCCTAGTCCACTCTTAGGGCTAGAGTGGCGGATTTGAAGGCGTGGCGACTGAGATTGTGATTCCTGTTGTCGTGGGTTCGAGTCCCATCAGCCACCCCAATAAATATCTAGGTAGTTCAAGTAGCGAAAGAAAGGCACTGTGATTTTATCCAGTGCCTTTTTTGCTTTCTATTCCCATGAAATTCCCAATTTGGGAATCTTCACTCATCAAATCCTCTCTCTTCCAGCGGCGCAGATGAATATAAATACTGTGTTTTATACAGTATTGAGATAGCGCCGTGCCCCACCACTCCCCGCCGAACGCCTCGCTCAGTTTGGGATAAGCAGCCTCCCCTGCTGTGCGTGAACTCATACCGTCCAAACACACACGCACTATCGTCCAGGCATAAGCTCGTGCAACCCCCAGCTGCCCCCAAGCCTTGGCAAAACGGGAACTGAACGACCATCGGGTTTACCCTCGATTCGACAACAATCCACTCCACCACGCCCCCTTAATCCAGAGCGGGCACAAGCCTAGACTGCGCTTGTGGTTACGAACAAGAGCTTCGGAACCGATAAATAACTGGAGGTTGTTACCATGAAGTCGCTCATCCAAGCCGTCGCAGTTGCAGTTGCCCTTGTCGCCCCGGTTGCTTCGTTCGCACAGTCGAACGCCCCGGTTACCCGTGCACAGGTTCGCGCCGAACTGGTGCAGCTCGAACAGGCTGGCTATCGCCCGGGCGACGGTGACAACGCGCACTACCCGGATGCAATCCAGGCTGCTGAGAACAAGATTGGCGCGAACCAGGCAGTCAGTGGCTACGGTGGTGTCGCAGCAGGTTCAGCCGCTTCGGGCCAACGCGCGGTTGTTGCGCCCGCCGGCGTATCGAAGGCCGACTGGCACGCGATGTACGATCGCTCGTAATTAGTCGACCGCCGAAATCGACGCCCGCGACGCGCGCTCCGGGCGTCAGCCTCACCTTTAAGAGCCAGCTTGTTAGCGCGATAAATTAATCGACGACGAGCCCGGTTCAAAACCATGAATTTCGACATTCAGCCCGCACACAGTTGCGGGCTTTTTGCGTTTGAAGCCGGCCTTCATATTCCGCCGGCGGCACGATCACCACTGATCGCCTCTCGTCGCCTGGTCTATGAAAACGCTTCACCAGCGGATGCTCGACTTCAACCCGCCGCGCCGCCGTCGATCCAGGCACGGGCAGCCGCAAAGCCCGCTTCGGCGGCGGCGTGCTCGGTCGGCCAGAACCGGTCGATGTGCACCAGTTCCCAGTCCTTGAGCACGGCGCCCGCGCGCGTCACGCGAAAGTGCGCCTTCACGCCCGTGAGCACCTGCTCGACCGCGACTTCGATGTCGCAGTCCTTGTAGTGCTCTTCGTAGTCGCCCATGTCGAGGCCTTTCGGCTCCATGATCGTCCCTCCGCAGTGGCTTGCCGGCCCATCGTAGCACTTTGGCACCGGCCGCCGCCGAGGCACGCCCTGCGGGCGCATCGAGCAGAAGCCGCGCTCACAGGCGCGCGATCGATACCTCGGTCGACTTCACGAGCGCCACGACCTCCGAGCCGACTTTCAGGTCCAGTTCGTCGACCGAGCGCGTGGTGATCACCGAAGTGACCACGCCAAACGGCGTTTCGACGTCGACTTCCGATACCACCGATCCACGGATGATCTCCTTGATCTTGCCGCGGAACTGGTTACGCACGTTGATGGCGGAAATGCTCATTGATTCGGCTCCAAATTTTGATGAACGGAAGTGACGAAAAGTTTGTGTATCGGGTAGGCCAATGCTGACGAAAGCGGATCAAAGCGCCCAGCGCACGTCCGTGGGCCGCAGGTCATAACTCCCGTCTTGCGAGCGCGGCACGTGGGCGGCCGGCGTCTCGGTGCCCAGCACGCGTTGCAACACGCTTTCTTCGAGCGCCGCAAAACGCGCGTCGGCGCGCGCACGCGGGCGTTCGAGCGGCACGTTCTGGTCGAGTGCGATGCGTCCCTGCTCCACCAGCAGGATGCGGTCGCCCAGCGCCACGGCTTCATGGACGTCGTGCGTGACCAGCAAGGCCGTGAAGCGATGCTCGCGCCACAGACGTTCGATCAGCGCGTGCATTTCGATGCGCGTGAGCGCGTCGAGCGCGCCCAGCGGCTCGTCGAGCAGCAGCAGACTCGGGCGATGCACCAGCGCACGGGCAAGCGCCACACGCTGACGCTGGCCACCCGACAGACGCGCCGGCCATTCGTCGGCGCGCGCGAGCAGTCCCACCTCGTCGAGCACGGCGCGCGCATCGTCGCGGGCGCCACGGCCGAGGCCCAGCATCACGTTCTGCAGCACGGTCTTCCACGGCAGCAGGCGCGCGTCCTGGAACATGATGCGGGTGTCGAGCGGTGCGCCCGCTTCGCCGCGTCGCGTGAGTTCGCCTGCATCGGGCGTCTCCAGCCCCGCGACGAGGCGCAGCAGCGTGGACTTGCCGCAACCGCTGCGGCCGACGATCGCGACAAAACTGCCGCGCTCGATCGACAGATTGAAATCGTCGAGCACGACGCGCTCGCCATAGTGCTTGCCCACGCCGCGCAATTCGACGGCCGGGTCGTGAGCACGCGCATCGCCGCGTACATTCACGCCTTGTGCGAAGGTGCCGGCTTCGTGCGCCTCGCGCGCCTGACGGTCCTGAAGGCGCGACAGCTCGACCCCGGTTTCGGGATCGCTGCCCGCGACACCACCGAAACGGGTTGCCAATGTGCTTGCGTTCATGCGTCGCTTCCTTGTTGATACGCGGGGTGCCAGCGCAGCGCGACGCGCTCGAGCCATTTGGCGAGCACGTCGGCGAGTTTGCCGAGCGCGGCGTAGAGCAGGATGCCGACCACCACCACGTCGGTCTGCAGGAATTCGCGTGCGTTCATCGTCATGTAGCCGATGCCCGACTGCGCCGAGATCGTTTCCGCGACGATCAGCGTCACCCACATCAGGCCGAGCGCGAAGCGCACGCCCACGAGAATCGACGGCAGCGCGCCCGGCAGGATCACTTCGCGATAGAGCGCGAAGCCCTTGAGCCCATAGCTGCGCGCCATTTCGACGAGATTGGCGTCCACCGAACGGATGCCGTGGAAGGTGTTCACGTACACCGGGAAGAACACGCCGAGCGCGACCAGAAACACCTTCGCTTCTTCTTCGATGCCGAACCAGAGGATCACGAGCGGAATCATCGCCAGCGCCGGGATGTTGCGGATCATCTGGATGGTCGAATCGAGCGCGGTTTCGGCGGGCTTGAAGAGACCCGTCGCGAGACCCAGCGCAAGCCCGATGCTGCCGCCGATCGCAAAGCCCGAGATCGCGCGCCACGTGCTCACACGTACGTCCTGCAGCATCTCGCCCGACTCGATCAGCGACCACGCGGCCTTCACGACCGCGAGCGGTTCGGGCAGCACGCGCGTGGAGAGCGCGCCGGTGCGTGCGGCCAGTTCCCATGCGGCGAGAACCGCAAGCGGCACGAGCCACGGCGCGAGGCGCTTGAGCGCCGAACGCACGAGCGCGGCGAAGGGCCGTGCTGCGCGCGGCGCGCGACGTGCGCCCGCAGCGGACGACGCAGACGTCGCGGAAGCGGTCACAGCGGATTGAGTCATCGGTTCGTCCTCCTCTTGCACACTGGCAGCGTGACGGCGACGTGCGCGATATTCAGCGCACGACACGTCGCGTTAGCGTCACGATATTGCGGATCAGCTCTGGCTGGTCTTCGGCAGATAGTGATTGCCGACCACTTCGCCGAACGGTCCCGACAGCGGGCCACCCGCCGTCTTCGCCTGGCGGCCCGGCAGCAGCGGGAACACCAGTTCGGCGAAACGGTAGGATTCCTCAAGATGCGGATAACCCGACAGAATGAAGGTTTCGATGCCCAGCGACGCGTACTCCTTCATGAGCGCGGCCACCTGTTCCGGATTGCCCACGAGCGCCGTGCCCGCACCGCCGCGCACGAGGCCCACGCCCGCCCACAGATTCGGGTACACCTCCAGTTCCTCGCGCGTGCCGCGCTTGCCGCCGTGCAGGGCGGCCATGCGGCGCTGCCCTTCCGAGTCCATCTTGCCGAACGCGGCTTGAGCGCGCGCGATGGTGTCGTCGTCGAGACGGCTGATGAGACGGTCCGCGGCGGCCCAGGCTTCCTCTTCGGTTTCGCGCACGATCACATGCAGGCGGATACCGAAGCGGATCTTGCGGCCGCGCTGTTCGGCGCGCGCACGGATGTCGGCGATCTTCTTCGCGACGGCCTCGGGCGGCTCGCCCCACGTCAGATACGTATCGATATGCTCGCCCGCGATCTCGTGCGCGGCCGGCGACGAGCCGCCGAACCACAGCGGCGGATGCGGATGCTGCACCGGCGGATAGAGCGCCTTGCCGCCCTTCGACTGCAGATGCTTGCCTTCGAAATCGATCGCGTCGTTGGTGTGCGAGGCGGCCAGCAGCTTGCGCCAGATATGCAGGAATTCGTCGGTGATTTCGTAACGCGTATCGTGATCGACGAACACGCCGTCGCCTTCGAGTTCGGTGGAGTCGCCGCCCGTCACCACATTGATGAGCAGACGGCCGTTCGAGAGGCGGTCGAAGGTTGCCGCCATGCGCGCGGCCAGCCCCGGCGACGACAGGCCCGGACGGATCGCGACGAGGAACTTCAGGCGCTTCGTTGCGGCGATCAGGCTCGACGCCACGACCCAGGCGTCTTCGCACGAACGGCCCGTCGGCAGCAGGACGCCTTCGTAGCCAAGCGTGTCGGCCGCCACGGCCACCTGCTGGAAGTACGCGAGATCAGCGGCGCGCGCGCCTTCGGAGGTGCCCAGATAGCGGCTGTCGCCGTGGGTCGGGATGAACCAGAACACATTCATGCGTGACTCCTGCTTTTTGTTCGAGACGTAAAAATGAAAGATTCGATGAAAGATTCAGCGGAAATAAGCAAATGGCGCGAGGCTGGCACGAAAGGCAGGACGAGTTTGTCCGCGAGCGCCTGGCGCTCCAGAGCGGCCGGAAGAAACGTGCACTGATCGTTGACTGACGCGGGGAGCGACGGGCCATGACGGCGGCGCCGTCTTCATGGGGAATCAGTCTAGGGGATCGCCCTAAGCCTTTTGAACGATTTTTTTTAGCTTAGGTTTTCCACTTTCGTGCTTTACGCGACGCTTTAGCATACGGGGATGCATGGCGCGACCGGCACACGTCGATATAATGGCGCTCAAACCGACAAAGCATCCGGCCGCCGCTTATCCCAGTCTCCATGGGCCATGCGTGCCGCGCCGCGCAACTCTCGCCCGTTCTCATGCAAAAAATTATTTTGCCGTTCGTATCCGGCTTTCTGGCTTCGCTATTCTTTCGCGAGGCGACGCTTGCGCTGCTGCACGCCGCGCAGGTGATCGACGCCGCCGGTTTTTCCACCGATCCTTTCGCGCCGCTTGGTCTGCCCGAGTTTCTGGTCAACGCGATCTGGAGCGCCCTGTGGGCCATCCTGATGACCTGGCTGCTGCGCGTGTCGCCCTCGCGGCCCGCGCCCTGGGTGCAGGCATTCGTGTTCGGCGGCGTCGTGCTCACCGCCGCGATGGTGTTCGTCATCGATCCGCTGCGCGGCATCTGGCCGAGCGGCAACATGCTGCCGCGCCTCGCCATGGGTTTCGCCTCCAATGCGGTCTGGGGCTGGGGGGCGCTGGTGTTCATGCGCGCCTTCATGAGCGAAACCGACGAAGACTGACGTATTGCGCGCGGCGCCTGCCGCGCGCCCTCGCCCTTCTCCCCGCCCGCTGTTCCTCTTCTGTTCCGTCTCCCACGCTTTAAACGTCAATCCGACAGCGCCCGCAACGGATGCCCGGCGCTGCTCCACGGACTCTTGAACATCGCTTCGACTTCGGCGGGCGGCACGTCCTCGACGCGCGCGAAGCGCCAGCGCGGATGATTGTCCTTGTCGATGATGCGCGCGCGGATACCTTCCACCACATCGCCCTGAGCAAAGCTCGAACGCGTCAGATCGAGGTCGCGGCGCAGCACGTCGGCCATCGATCCTTCCGCGCGCGACACCACCTCCAGCGACACCGCCATCGACAACGGCGAGCGTTCACGCAACACGCCCGCCATCTGCTCGGCCCACTCGTTTTCGGCGCCCTTCGCCTCGCGCTGCGCGGTTTCGAGCGACGCCAGGACCTCCGCCACCGTTGGCCGTGAAAAATGGCGATCGATCCATGCGCGCGCAACGGCCAGCGCGCAACCCGCGACGTGCGCCGAGTCGCGCGACACGGCTTCGGATTCGGCCGCGCGGCGAATGCGCTCGACGACCTCCTCGCCCGACATGAACGGCTCCGTCTGTAGCGCGTCCAGCAACGCGGGCCGCGCATCGCCGTCGATATACACATCGGCCAGTCCCGCATAGAGCGCACTGGCGGCGTCGATCGTCTCGCCGGTCACCGCGAGATAGCGCCCGAGCGCGCCCGGCGTGCGCGCGAGAAACCAGCCCATGCCGACATCGGGAAAAAGGCCGATGCGCGTCTCGGGCATCGCCAGGCGGGTCGTGCCATCGACGACACGCAGGCCGCCCGTGCGATGCGCGCCCTGCGAAATACCCATGCCGCCGCCCATCACGACGCCGTTCATCAGCGCGATATAAGGCTTCGGATAACTGAAGATCGCGTGATTGAGGCGATATTCCTCGATGAAGAAGGTGTCGATCGCGGCCAGATCGCCGGCGCGATACGACTCGTAGAGCAAGCGGATATCGCCGCCGGCGCAAAAGGCGCGCGGATGACGCGTGTGCACCAGCACGGCGAGCACGTCGGGATCGTCGCGCCAGGCGTCGAGCGCGGCCTGCATCGCGCGGACCATCGCGGTCGAAAGCGCATTGAGCGCCTGGGGCCGCGCAAGCTCGATGAAGCCGATGCGGTTGGCGACATGCGTGAGCACGTGCTGTTCGGCATCGGCGATTGGCGGGTGGGTTTCCTGTGACATGGCGATCGGACGGCGGAATGAAACCACGATGGGAACGCAATGAAAGCGCGATGAAAGCGCACGAAAGACGCTGAAACTCAAGGCTAGCGAGGCTATCACGTCGCGTCGGGCGGCGTTTCCCCCGTTTTCCGCGTTGCGTCGGGTTTGCAGTCAGCACCCAGCCAGCCATCGAGCGCGGCGTCGACCACCTCCAGACGCGATGACTCGGGCGCGAAGGCGGGGCCGGACAGCGAGAACGCCACGACGCCATGCAGCAGTGCCCATAACGCGCGCGCGAGCAGCGCGGGCTCGGCGCACACGGGCGCGAACGCATCGGCCAACAGCCTCGTGATCGCTGCGGTTTCTGCGTCAGACCGCGCTTCGTTGGGCGGCGCACCGGCCGCATCGCCCTCTTCCTGTGCCTGCTCGCGCGGCGGTTCACGCGGCGGCAAAAACATCAGCCGATACGTCTCGGGATACGCGCAGCCAAACGCCACGTACGCATGCGCGAACGCATGAAGCCGCGCGCGCGGCGCCTCGACTTCGGCGCAGGCTTCGAGACGCACCAGCAGTTGCGCCAAGCCTTCGCGACCCAGCTCGCGGGCGATCGCGTCACGGCCTTCGAAGTGCAGATAGAGCGAGGCAGCCGAATAGCCAATTGCATCGGCGATCTTGCGCATCGAGAGCGCGTCGATGCCCTCCCGCATCACGATGCGCCGCGCGGCATCGAGAATGCGCGCGCGCAAGACCGCGGCACGCGTGGGTTCGACCGTGCTCATGGCCGCACCGGGCACATCATGACAACAGATGCCCCGGCGGGAAATGGCCGCTCTTGAGCAGCACGGGCGTGCCGTTGCTCAGTTCGAGATGGGCGCGCGCGACGGCCTCGATGCGGCGGCGTCCAGCGTCGAAGGCGCGCATCCAGGCCTCACGGCCATCGGGCAGCGCACCGAAATGGTCTTCGAGCGCCTCGACGGAAATCGCGCACGGCACGCGCGCGCCGTCGACCAGCGCCGCAAACACCACGGTGAGCGTGGAGTCGTGCCAGGACGGCGCTTCGGAAGGAAAACGGATATCCATGTCCAGCCCCGTGGAAAAATCTGCAGAGGAAAGACCGCGCCAGCAGAGAGCGCGCTGCGCTCGATGGTACGCCCAGCACGGCCGGCCCGGCGGGAAGCTGTGCATTCTGCATCGACGCCCTCGACGGATCTGCGAAACCCGGATGTGCGAAACTCATCTGCAAGCCCTTTCACTCTCGATGGACGCGCACATGAGCGGACGCTACTTCGACGCCGATCAGGAAATCCCCGAGGCGCAGGCCGCCAGCCGCTGGTTTCGTTACGCGGGGGAAAACGACATCGACATCTCGCGCGCGATCAGCCTGTGGGAAGACGCGGCCACGCCCGAGGGCGAGAGCAGCCGCGAGGCCATCGCCGGTTGCGGCGTGCGCGTCGTATTGCCGAAGAATTAAGGGGCACGCAAAGGGAACCCGACGGCGGGCACACGCTGAACGTGCCCGCTGGCGTGTTCAATGCGTGCTCAATGCGCCTGCATCTTCGAAAACAGATTGAGCACGAGCACGCCGGCCACGATCAGTCCGAGGCCGAGCATCGCGGGCAGATCGGGCACCTGTTTATAGAGCGCCATCGCGACGAGCGTGATGAGCACGATGCCCACGCCCGACCATACCGCGTAGACGATCCCGACCGGCAGCGTCTTGAGCGTGAGCGAGAGGCAATAGAACGACACGCCGTAACCGGCGACGACGATCGCCGACGGCACGAGCCGCGAGAAACCATTCGACGCCCGCAGCGCGGAGGTGGCGATGACTTCGGCGACGATCGCGATGGCGAGGATCAACCAGGGTGACGTGCGCATCGCATCAGGCCTTCGCGAGCGCAAGCTGGCTGTAATCGGCGCCGAGTTGCGCGCATAGCGCCTCGACAACCAGTTCGTGATCGAGACGCTGCGGCAGCCCCGAAACCGTCACCGACCCGATCACGCCCGCGCCCTCAACGGCGAGCGGAAACGCGCCGCCGTGCGTCGCGTATTCCGTGGCCGGCAAGCCGTGCTTGTCCGCGAGCGTGGTGCCCGTCTGCTGCAAACGCAGGCCGATGGCATAGGAGCTGCGGCGGAAGTGCTCGACCACGCGCGACTTGCGCTGCACCCACGAAACGTTGTCGGGCGTGGCGCCGGGCAACGCGCAGAAGAACAACGGCAGACCGAATGTGCGCACGTCGATGGCGACCGCGTGCGAGCGCGCGACGGCCAGCTCGCGCAGGAAGGCGCCGATTTGCCAGGCGCGATCGGAATCGAAACGGGGAAACACGAGCGCACGCTCTTGCGCGGCTATCGTTTGAAGGTCGTGGGCGAGGTCCATATATCCGTCGGAACGTGAATGCGAGATGCGAGGCGGGCGGTATGAAGTCTGTAAGAAAGACTCGGACCCGATTCTAGCCTGGCGTTCCCGAATCGCATCGCAAAGCCCCTGCCATGCGCTGAGGGCGCCCGGACAAGCGCGCCTGGAAAGCTTTTGCAAGCGGCCCGAAAAGAATTCGTCAAACAGCGCTTGCACGAACCTAGGATACACCCTATAATCTCTTTCTCTGACGGACGCGGGGTGGAGCAGTCTGGCAGCTCGTCGGGCTCATAACCCGAAGGTCACAGGTTCAAATCCTGTCCCCGCAACCAAAGCTGTTCTGTCAGAAGCAATCAAGGGTTACAACGCATCAGCGTGTAACCCTTTTTTGTTTTCCGCACCACAAGCATGCACCTTCATGCCGATGCGCTTATTGTCCCGCTCCGGGCCAGTCTCCCGTCATGACGCGCTGCGGTGATACACTCGCATCACCCATCCCCCTATCGTGCTCATGAAATTCTGCTCGACTTGCGGTCAGGCGGTCAGCCTGCTCGTGCCGCCCGGTGACAACCGCGAACGCTATGTCTGCGCGCACTGCGGCACCATCCACTATCAGAATCCGCGCAACGTGGTCGGCACCGTCCCGGTCTGGGAAGACAAGGTGCTGCTGTGCCGCCGCGCGATCGAGCCGCGCTACGGCTACTGGACGCTGCCAGCAGGTTTCATGGAGATGGGCGAGACGACCTCCGAAGCCGCCGCGCGCGAAACGCTGGAAGAAGCCGGCGCACGCGTCGAAGTGCAGAGCCTTTTCTCGCTGCTCAACGTGCCGCGCGTGCATCAGGTCCACCTTTTCTACCTCGCGCGCCTGCTCGACATCGACGTCGAAGCCGGCGAAGAGAGCCTCGAAGTGCGCCTGTTCGAGGAACACGAAATTCCGTGGGACGAGATCGCGTTCCCCACGGTCGGCCAGACCCTGCGCTTTTTCTTTGCCGATCGCCAGTCGGGCAGCTATGGCCTGCACACCGGCGACGTCCTGCGCCCGCTGCGCGACGGCTGACCCGCTCCGGCGATGGTGCCCTGGCTTTCGCCCGACGACCCATTCCCGCCGCTTGAGCGCGCCCTGGGCGCCTCGAGCGGCGCACCTGGGCTGCTTGCCGCCAGCGCCGATCTGCTGCCCTCCCGCCTGATCGACGCCTACCGGCACGGCATTTTTCCGTGGTATTCGGACGGCCAGCCCGTGCTCTGGTGGAGCCCCGATCCGCGCATGATCCTGCGCCCCGACGAGTTCAAGGTCTCGCCCTCTCTCAAGAAAACGCTCAAGCGCGTACTGCGCGATCCCGCCTGGGAAATCCGCGTCGACGACGATTTCGCCGCTGTCATGCGCGCCTGCGCGAACGCGCCGCGGCGCGGCCAGCGCGGCACCTGGATCACCTCCGACGTGATCGACGCCTATTCGAGCCTGCATCGCATCGGCGACGCGCACAGCATCGAAACCTGGTTCGCAGGCCAGCGCGTGGGCGGCCTTTATGGCGTGTCGCTCGGCACGATGTTCTTCGGCGAGTCGATGTTCGCCTCGGTCACGGACGCGTCGAAAATCGCGCTATCGGCGCTGGTCGCGCATCTGCGCCGCAACGGCGTCACGCTGATCGACTGCCAGCAGAACACCGCCCACCTTGCGTCGCTGGGCGGGCGCGAGATCGGGCGCAAGCCGTTTATCGCTCATGTGAGGGCGAACGTCTGCGCACACGCGATCCCCTGGCGCTTCGACAAGAGCGTGCTGGCCGACTGGCTCGGCCACGGTCAGGGACACACCGAAACGCCGGCCGTTCCGACGCTCTGAAGCGCGGCTTTGAACCTACGGAAAATCGCACCGAGAGCCGCGCCAACAGGGGCCACGCGTGCTCCAGGCCGCGTATTTCGATAGATGCAAGCCTGGCGTCGATGTTAGTATGCAGTCAGAACACGTCGCCTTTATCGCCAGTCCTGGCGGTGCCCCGAGACACGCGACGTGCCGATCTGCTTCGAGAGCTGCCAACGTGACTCATCCAAACGAGCTGCCGCTTTCACCGCTTTCCGCGCTGCAATTCTATGCAACGGCGCCCTACCCCTGCAGTTATCTGGAGGGGCGCATCGCGCGCTCGCAGGTGGCCACGCCCAGCCACCTCATCAATTCCGACGTCTATACCGATCTCGTGAAAGCGGGCTTTCGCCGCTCGGGCGTCTTCACCTATCGCCCCTACTGCGACGGCTGCCGTGCCTGCGTGCCGGTGCGCGTGCCGGTCGAGCACTACACGCCCAACCGCACCCAGCGGCGCACCTGGAAGCATCACGGCGCACTCGTCGCAACGGTCGCGCCGCTGCACTACGACGAGGCGCATTACGCGCTCTACATGCGCTATCAGTCGGCGCGCCACGCGGGCGGCGGCATGGACCGCGACAGCCGCGACCAGTACGAGCAGTTCCTGCTGCAAAGCCGGATCAACTCGCGCCTCGTGGAATTCCGCGAACCCGATCCGCAGCATCCCGATGCGCCGGGCATCCTGCGCATGGTCAGCATGATCGACATCCTCGGCGACGGGCTGTCCTCGGTCTACACCTTCTTCGACCCGGACAGGCTGCACGCGAGCTACGGCACCTACAACATCCTCTGGCAGATCGAACAGGCGCGCAGCCTGCAACTGCCCTATGTGTATCTGGGCTACTGGATCCGCGAAAGCCCGAAGATGGCCTACAAGGCGCGCTTCCAGCCGCTCGAAGGCCTGTTCGACGGCGTCTGGCGCGCGCTCGATCCGGCCGACTGAACCCCAACTGAGCCCAGACTGAACCCCGACCGAAGCTCGCCAGGCCCTGAATGCGATCCGGCACGGCCAGGCGGATTCCAGCGCGCCAGCCAGCCCCCGCGCCTTTGTCGCTAAAATAGCGGGTTCTCATTTTTTGGCGCCCGCGCCTTCCTCCCGTGTTCAGCACCCTTTATCCGTTCGTCCGCGACCAGCTCTTTCGCATGGACGCCGAAGACGCCCACCATCTCTCCCTGCGCATGATCGGCGCAGCGGGCCGTACCGGCATGGCCGGCCTGCTCGCCTCGCGCGTGCCGGATTCGCCGCGCACCGTCATGGGCCTGACCTTCCGCAATCCGGTGGGGCTCGCCGCGGGTCTCGACAAGGAAGGCGCCGCCATCGATGGATTTGCCGCGCTGGGCTTCGGCTTCATCGAGGTGGGCACGGTCACGCCGCGTCCGCAGCCGGGCAATCCGCGTCCGCGCATTTTCCGTCTGCCGCAGGCGGGCGGCATCATCAACCGGATGGGCTTCAACAACCACGGCGTCGAGCAGTTCGTGAAGAACGTGCAGGCCGCGCGCTATCGCGGCATTCTGGGCCTGAACATCGGCAAGAACGCCGATACGCCGATCGAGCGCGCCGCCGAGGACTATCTCTTCTGCCTTGAGCGCGTCTATCCGTTCGCGAGCTACGTGACGATCAACATCTCGTCGCCCAATACGAAGAATCTGCGCCAGTTGCAAGGCGGCGGCGAGCTCGACGCCCTGCTCGCGGCGCTCAAGGACAAGCAGCAGCGTCTGGCCGACATGCACGGCAAGCTCGTGCCGCTCGCGCTCAAGATCGCGCCGGATCTCGACGACGAGCAGGTCAAGGAAATCGCCGACACGCTGCTGCGCCACAAGATCGAAGGCGTGATCGCCACCAACACGACGCTCTCGCGCGCAGCAGTGGAAGGCCTGCCGAACGCGAGCGAGACCGGCGGCCTGTCGGGCCGTCCGGTGTTCGACGCGTCGAACGAGGTGATCCGCAAGCTGCGCGCCGAACTGGGCGAGCAGGTGCCGATCATCGGCGTGGGCGGGATTTTCTCGGGCGAGGATGCGCGCGCGAAGATCGCCGCGGGCGCCGCGCTCGTGCAGGTCTATACGGGCTTCATCTACCGCGGCCCGGCGCTGGTCGCCGAGTGCGCGCGGGCGCTGGCCTCGGGCCGCGCCTGAGGCTATAGTTTCAGGCCATGTGCGGCGCGCCGGGTTTGCCTTGAGCGGCATGCGCACGCGCCGCAAACGGACAGCAGTAAAACAAGAGGACAACAATGAAATTCGCTTTGCTCAAGAAACTCTTCGCGCTCGCGCTGGCGGGCACGACGTTCGTGGCGGCAAGCGCCCATGCCGACGACCTGCTCGACCAGGTCAAGGCGCGCGGCACGCTGCGCATCGGTCTCGAGGGCACCTTCCCGCCGTTCAACTCGAAGGCGCCCAACGGCGATCTGGTCGGCTTCGATGTCGATATCGCCCGCGCGGTCGCCGCGAAGCTCGGCGTGAAGCCCGAGTTCGTCACGACCGAATGGAGCGGCATCATCGCGGGTCTGCAGGCCGGCAAGTTCGACGTGATCGCCAACCAGGTGGGCATCACCGACCAGCGCAAGGCCGTGCTCGACTTCTCGCCGGCCTACACGTACTCGGCCGCGCAGCTCATCGAGCGCCGCGACGACACGCGCCAGTTCAAGTCGCTCGACGACCTCAAGGGCAAGAAGCTCGGCGTCGCGCTCGGCACCAATTACATGGACATGGCGAAATCGGTGCCCGGCATCGACGTGAAGACCTACCCGGGCGCGCCCGAGTATCTGCGCGATCTGGCCGCGGGCCGTCTGGACGCGGCGCTCAACGACCGCCTGATGCTGGCTTACCTGATGAAGAATTCGCAGTTGCCGCTGCGCGCGGGCGCGCTCGTCGGCGACGGCAACCCGTCGGGCATTCCGTTCAGGAAGGGCAATCCGAAGTTCGCCAAGGCGATCGACGACGCCATGACGCAGCTCGAAGCCGATGGTACCTTCACGAAGATCTCGGACAAGTGGTTCGGCATCGACGTAACCAGGCCGGTCACGAAGTAACAGATGTCGGCGTGCAGCGCTCGCGCTGCCGCGTGACATGACAGGCGCGGGGCGCGCATCCTGCCATCGAGGCAGGGTGCCGCCCCGCGGTTTTTCAAGGTCAGGCTGCGCAAGCCCTTATTTCCGCGTCTCCCATGCCCATCTACACGCTCATCCTCCAGTCGCTGCCGGTCCTCGCGCAGGGCGCGGTGCTCACGGTCAAGTTCGCTGTCCTGTCGATGATCTTCGGACTCATCGGCGGCGCCGTGCTCGCCCTCATGGGCATCAGCTCGAACCGCGCGCCCGTGTTCATCGCGCGTGTGTATGTGAGCCTCATGCGCGGCACGCCGCTGCTCGTGCAGATCTTCGTGATCTACTACGGCTTGCCGAGCGTCGGCATCTCGCTCGATCCCACGCCCGCCGGCGTGATCGCGCTGTCGGCCAACGTCGCGGCGTATCTGTCCGAGAGCATGCGCGGCGCGATTCTCGGCATTCATCGCGGCCAGTGGCTCGCGGCGTACAGCCTGGGGCTTTCGCGGCGCCAGACGCTGCGCTACGTGATCGCGCCGCAGGCCTTGCGCATCGCCGTGCCGAGCCTGTCGAACAGCCTCATCAGCCTCATCAAGGACACTTCGCTCGTGTCGGTCATCACGGTGACGGAGCTGCTGCGCAGCGCCCAGGAAATCATCGCCTCGACCTATCAGCCGCTGCCGCTGTACCTCGCGGCGGCCGCGATCTACTGGGTGCTGTGCCAGGTTCTCGAATGGGTCCAGCACTGGTACGAGAAGCGCCTCGCGCTGCCTTCGCGCCACTGATCCAGGCGATCCAGGCGATCCAAGCTTCGAACGCGGCGGTTCCCGTCACCGCCGCGCCCCTCTTCGTCACTCGCAGTCGAAACGCAGACCGAGCGCCGCGCGCGCGGCATCGGCCATCGCGATCATGCGCCGCGACGTTTCGTGCGGCATCACCGGGCTTTCCAGCGCGCCTGCGCGCAGCAGCTCGCAGAAGTGCGCAGTCTCGTAGTTGAGGCCGCCGCCCTCGAAAGGCTCGTCGAGTTCCACCGTGCGACCGTCGACATAGCGGATCGTCGCGCGCGCCGGGTTCCACCAGTTCGCGTGGATCGTCACGTTGCCGAGCGGCCCCGCCAGCAGCGCATCGCCAAAGCCATGCAGATCCAGCCCGCAAAAGAGTTGCGCGATGCCGTGCTCGTGCTGGCAATGGAGGCTCGCAAACGTATCGACGCCGGTTGCGCCCAGCCGCCCGAAGGTCTGCACCTCGCGCGGCGCGCCCAGCCAGTCGACGGCCAGAAACATCTCGTAGACACCGATGTCGAGCAGCGCCCCGCCCGCGTGCGCGAACGAAAACGAGGGATGGTCGGCCGGCACGTTGGCGACCGAACAACCCGCGCGCACGAGACCGACGGGGCCGATCGGATCGGCTTCGAGATGCGCGCGCAAGGCGCGATAGAGCGGATAGAACGGCGGCTTCATCGCCTCCATGAAGAGGCGCTGCGAGCTGCGCGCGGCTTGCAGCACGCCGTCGAGCTGGGCGGCGTTGACCGTCGCGGGCTTCTCGCAGAGCACGGGCAAACCGGCCTGCAAGGCGGCGGTGGCATAGTGCGCGTGGCTGTCCTGCATCGTCGCGATGTAGACGGCGTCGATGCCGCTTGCGAGCAGCGCCTCGAAGCTCGTGCAGGCGAGCGCGCCGAACTCCTGCGCCAGCGCCCCGGTGGTTTCGGCGCGGCGCGACCAGAGCGCACTCACGCGCGCGCCGTCGACATGTCCCACGCCCTGCGCGAAACGCCGCGCGATGCGGCCCGCGCCCACGATGCCCCAACGAATCGTGCCGGTCCCAGCGATATCGCCCATGTCTGTCGTCTCTCTTTGTGCGGATTGCGAAGAGACGCACGATACTGGCTCGCGCGCGCGAAGGCAAACGCCCATGCCGAAGCCGCGCGCGCCCGGTCAAAGGCGCGCGCGGCGAGCTTACGAAAAAAGCGGCGAGACAGGCGCGGGATGTTGGCAGACGTCCGCGCGCGCGTTCCGGTTGGAGCTGACGTTGCTCGACGTTGCTCCGCGTTACTCCACGTTACCTGGCGTGATTCAACGTCATTCGGCAGACTCCGTCGCGAGCGCCCGATTGAGCTCGTCGGCGGTATAGGCGATCATCGCCGCCGCGGCCGCCTGTGCGTCCGCCGGCGAACGGCGCTCGATCGCCTCGACCACGCGCCCGTGCGCGGCGACGACATTGCTCCAGCCGTCCGCGCGCTGGTTCAGGAGCGGATTGACGATGGTGAGCGCGCCGCGCACGATCGCCGCCATCTGCTGATAGAACTGATTGCCGCTCGCCGCGAGAATACGCGTATGCAGCAGCGAATCGGCCGCCTGGCAGCCCGAATCGCCCGGACTCGTCTGGTGTAGCGCATCGAAGGCGTCGCGGATACCGGCGATATCCGCCGCGCCCGCGCGCTCGGCCGCCAGCGCGCAGGCGGCCGGTTCGATCAGCGTGCGAAATTCGATCACGTCGCGCAGAAAGGTCTTGTCCGGCTTCGCGCGAAAACGCCAGTTCACGACGTCTTCGTCGATCATGCGCCAGTCGCGCATCGGCCTGATGCGCGTGCCGATCTTGGGCCGCACGTCGAGCATGTGGCGCGCGAGCAGCATCGACAGCGCTTCGCGCATGACCGTGCGACTCACATCGAACTCCTTCGACAACACGTCCTGCGGCGGCAGAATCGCGCCATAACGCTCTTCGACGATGCCCGAAATCAGGCCATCCATGACCTTGCTCACGAGTGAGCGTTCCTTGTTGTTCCCCAGTTCCATGACCCCTCCCCCCGATGGCGTTAATCGCCCTGTTTGCCGGTTGCTGCGTGGGCCTCGTGCTTCGTCGAGCTCTAACGTACGTTGCCATGCTAATTGAATAAAACGTAAGCCAGGATATCTCCTGACGCAAATTTCGCGTGACAAATGCCCGGGCGATACAAGTTCTTCGAGAATCGGCCCTTCGGTTTCCCGAATTTCGTTTTTTTGAAGTTATTCGTTGTCTTTTAGTAAGCAGTCTGTATGAATCAAGGGCTGATCCAGCTTTGCCTGTATTCCCGGTTACTTGTTCTTTATCGTTATTTGCGGTCCTGGTTTTCTGTGCATATGCAGTCATGTGCCCATGCAGCGGCGCGTGCCGACCGGTCCGATCCGGTCAGCGCGACACTGCCGTGCGTCCGTATTGGTCCTCGAAGCGCACGATGTCGTCCTCGCCGAGATAGCCGCCCGACTGCACTTCGATGATTTCGAGCGGGGTCTTGCCCGGGTTTTCGAGCCGATGCTTCACGCCGAGCGGGATGTAAGTCGATTCGTTTTCCGAGATCAGGAAGACCTCGTCGCCGCGCGTGACGCGCGCGGTGCCGCGCACGACCACCCAATGCTCGGCACGGTGATGATGCATTTGCAGCGAAAGCACGCCGCCCGGCTTCACGACGATGCGCTTGACCTGGAAGCGCTCGCCACGGTCCACCGAGTCGTAGCAGCCCCAGGGCCGCTCGACGCGGCGATGGTGCTGCACCTCTTCGCCGCGCTGCGCCTTGAGCTTGCCGACGATCGCCCGGACGTCCTGCACGCGGTCCTTCGCGGCGACCAGCACGGCGTCCGCGGTCTCCACCACCACCACGTTATGCACGCCCACACAGGCGACGAGCCGTCCGTCCGAATGCGCGAAGCTGTCGGTCGAGTCCTCGAAGAGCACGCGGCCGCGCGCGACATTGCCGCTCGCGTCCTTATCGGAGACCTGCCAGACGGCATCCCACGCGCCGACGTCCGACCAGCCCGCGACGAGCGGCACGACCACGCCAGCAAGACGCGCATCGGAGCCAATCGACTCCATCACCGCGTAGTCGATCGAGTCCGACGGGCAGCCCTCGAAAATCGCCGCGTCGAGGTGAACCGCGCCGTCCGCATCGACACGCGCCAGCTCGAACGCCTGGGCGCACAGCGTCGCGATGGCGGGCCGCGCGCGCGCGATGGCCGCGAGCCATACCGAGGCGCGCACCACGAAAATGCCGCTGTTCCACCAGTAATCGCCCGACGCGACATAGCTGGCGGCGACTTCGGCGCTGGGCTTTTCCACGAAGCGCTCGATCGTGCGCGCGCCGCTCGTGCCGAGCATGGCGCCCGCGCAGATGTAGCCGTAACCGGTTTCCGCGCGCCGCGGCGGCACGCCGAGCGTGACGATGGCGCCGCGCGCGGCGTAGCTCACGGCGTCTTCGAGCGCGGCGGCAAACGCCGTGCGATCGGCGATCAGATGATCGGCGGGCATGGCGATGAGAATCGGATCGCTGTCGAGCGGCGCGGCGGCTTCGGTGGACGCTTCGCCATGCGAAGCCTGCGCGGCGAGCGCCGCCACGGTGAGCGCCGGTGCGGTGTTGCGCGCGTGCGGTTCGAACACGACGCGCGCCCGCTTGCCGCTGCGGCCTAACCGGTCGGCGGTCATGTGGCGCAGTTCCTCGCTGCTCACGACGAGCGGCGCGGCCTTGCGGATGGACGCACCGGTCTGTACGCCCGGACTGGCGTAGAGACCGTCGAGACGGCGCACGGTGGCTTCGAGCAGCGACTCCCCGTCGAGCAGGTCGATCAGCTGTTTCGGACAGTGTTCGCGCGAAAGCGGCCAGAGCCGCGTGCCCGATCCACCGGCGAGCACGACCGGCTGCACGACGAGCGCAACTTCGGGTTCATTGGCCGCGGCAATCAAGCCGGCCGGTGTGACGAGCTGGTTCATACGCGAAGCTCCCCGCTGGAATGTCTGGTATTGGATCGGCGCAGGTGGCATTCAGCGGGGTTTCGCGCGTATTGCGCCGGATCTCGCTTCGTCATGCACGTGCGCACTCCCTCGTTGTCAGGCTCCATTGGAGCAAAGGCCACAAGGCCAATCTGTACGCATACCCACACTGTCCGAGTGCTGCCGCACGGCGGCGCGCTGGCGCGTTTGTCTATGCTGACGCCGAAGATGGACAGACGGGCGGGAAGATCGTTGCGCGGACAACCGCGGACAACACTGCGCAGAGAACCGCGGAACAACGCACCCGAGAGCCTTTGCCGGCGCGGGCGTCCGAAGAAGCCTGCCGTACTCCGTGCGCCAGGCCACACAACGTAACGTGACGAGCCGTAACGCGGCTATGTTTCACCGGCGAACGTTTATTGCCCGATCAGCCGCACCGCAACAACGATGAATCAAATCCGAACGCTCTGCGGCACGCCCAGACCCCACCGCAGTGGGCGGCCGCGCGGTATGTTTCAAGCGGGAGTCATTTTCAAGACACCGTTCCAGCGCACCATTTCCACCATATAAATCAAAGACTTACATCGATACAAATTGCTCAGTCCATTGGTGGCCCCCACGTACGCATCGTGCAGAAGTGAAACAAAAACGCGGGATTGCCCAGCCGCGTTTCGCACGTAACGCCCGCGAAGCCTAGCTGTGGCGTGGTTTGCGACCTTCTGGCACACACCCTGCTTAGTGAGAAGCGCCACACAGGCGTAACGCAAACACACAATGCGAACGCTCTCGGGACCATGGGGCCGGCACGACGAATGAACAGCCGCTACGGGAAGCGGCAAACAACAAACGATTCGGCGACCGGAACGACAAGACAGAAGGCAGCGCAAGCGCCTTCACACGAGGACCAAATCATGTTGACCCTTCAATCGGATCTGCACGGCAACCATTTGCTCGGCGCACTGCCGTCGCATGAATGGCAAGCACTCGCACCTCATCTCGAACTCGTCCATCTGCGCACCGAACAACTCCTCTGCGATTCCGGCCAGCGCATTCACCATGTCTACTTTCCGACCACGGCCATCATCTCGATGCTCTCGACGATGGAAGACGGCAGCTCCGTGGAAATCGCCGCCGTGGGCCGCGAAGGCATGACGGGCGTGCCCGTCCTGACGGGCGGCGAAACCATGCCGAACCGCGTGCAGGTGCAGTGCGCGGGCTTCGCCTATCGCATGAGCGCACAAAGCCTTAAGCAGCAGTTCGCGCGCTCGGACTTCCTGCGCCGCCTGATGCTGCTTTACATGCACGCGCTGCTCACCCAGGTCGCGCAAACCGCCGCCTGCAATCGCCATCATTCGCTCAGCAAGCAGCTGTGCCGCTGGCTGCTGATCGAAGTCGATCGCGTGGCCTCGAACGACCTCACGGTCACGCAGCAGCTCATCGCCGATATGCTCGGCGTGCGTCGCGAAGGCATCACGGAAGCCGCCGGCAAGCTTCACGATGAAGGTTTGATCCACCACAGCCGCGGGCGCATCCGCGTGCTCGACCGCGAGGGCCTCGAAGCCCGCGCCTGCGAGTGCTACGGCCTCGTGCGCCGCGAGTTCGACCGGCTGCTGCCGCGCCTGCGTCAGGCCGAAACGGTGGAATAAGACGAAGAAGCAAGGCCCGCAGGCCATCGCGCGGTGGCCCCAAGCCCGGTTTCTCGTGTGTGTGTGTCTGATTGCAGAGCGTTCTGGCTTCGGCGCGCTTTGCCTTTTCTTCGATTCCGGTGGTTCGATTTCGCGCGCATGGAACCCTTGATTATCAGGAATCCATATCAATCGGCGCGTGGCATCGCCCGCAATACGAGTGCGAACGGCAGCGTCGTACAAACGCCACCGCTCGCATCTTCAAACCATCAAACCTTGCGGTAGTCGACGCGCTCGACACCACTCTCACCGCCCAGCAGGCAGAAGTCCGCGCCACGCGCCGCGAACAGGCCCACGGTCACCACGCCCGGCCATGCATTGACGTGTGCTTCGAGCGTACGCGGATCGCTGATGCGCAGGCCCTTGACGTCGAGAATCTCGTTGCCGTTGTCGGTGATGAACGGCGAGCCGTCCTTCTGCACGCGCAGCACCGGCACGCCGCCGAGCGCCGTCACGCGGCGGCCGATGGCCGTGCGCGCCATCGGCACGACTTCGATCGGCAGCGGAAACTGGCCGAGCACCTCGACGCGCTTGCTCGCGTCGGCGATGCAGACGAACACTTCCGACACCGAGGCCACGATCTTCTCGCGCGTGAGCGCCCCGCCGCCGCCCTTGATCATCGCGCCCGAAGCGTCGATTTCGTCGGCGCCGTCCACGTAGACGGGCAGCGATTCGATCTCGTTGAGGTCGAAGATCTTGAAGCCGTGCGCTTCCAGGCGCGCCGTGGTGGCGAGCGAGCTGGACACGGCGCCGCGGTAGCGGCTCTTGCTCGCGGCCAGCGCGTCGATGAAGCAATTCGCGGTCGAGCCTGTGCCGACGCCGATGATGGCGCCTTCCGGCACATTCGCGTTGACGTAGTCGGCGGCGGCCTGGCCGACCAGTTTCTTGAGTTCGTCTTGAGTCATGATGGGTACTGCCCGAGGAGAGGAAACGCGGAAAACGCATAGTTTACCGGAGTTGCGGGCGGCGCCCGCCGGTGAAGTCTGCGTTTTCCGGTTTTCCGGCGCGCCGGAGCCTGAATCAGGGCGCCGTTTCCGTCGCGCCGGGCAGCGCGGGCGCGCTGCGATCGACGTACTTGTCGAGCAACGCCTGGGCGATGGCGTCCGTTTCGGCGTCCGGGGTGCCGGAATAGTCGCGCGGGCGGAAATGCATCTGAAAGGCCGCGAACACGCGGCGAGTGCGATCGTCGAGCACGCCGTCGGTGGCGACGTCGTAGCCGTAGCGCGCGAGCTTCAGTTGCAGGCCGCGCACGTCGGCGCTCGCATCGGGTGCACGGCCCGCGAGATCGGCCTTGACCGTGGCGTCGTCGGGCCAGGCGCCCACACCCGCGTCGTAGAGCTGCTTCCACGGGAACGCCGCGCCCGGATCGATCTTGCGCTGCGGGGCGATGTCGCTATGGCCCACCACGCGCGTGGGCAAGATGCCGTAGCGCGTGACGATGTCCTTCGAGAGCGCAATGATCGCCGCCACCTGATCGGGTGGCCAGGGCGCCCACTCGCGGCCTTGCGGCGTGTCGTGCGGCCCCGAATTCACGTTTTCGATACCGATCGACGCCGCATTGAGCTCGGTCGTGCCCTGCCACTCGCTCACGCCCGCGTGCCACGCACGCTGCGACTCGGGCACCAGTTGCAGCACGACGGGCTTGCCGTCGCGCAGCGGCGGATGCTCGGGCACGAGGTAATGGGCGCTGACGCTTTCGCGCGTCAGCTCTTCCAGCGAGGTTGGCTCGTCGCCTTGCGTGTAGTGCAGCACCAGGAAGCGGATGCGCGT
The DNA here is from genome assembly GCF_002917095.1 of Paraburkholderia eburnea. GTDB lineage: Bacteria > Pseudomonadota > Gammaproteobacteria > Burkholderiales > Burkholderiaceae > Paraburkholderia > Paraburkholderia eburnea. The sequence goes on along the minus strand of NZ_PQGA01000011.1, from coordinate 59,767 downwards.
ATCCGCACTGCGCGCGTGGTACTGCGAATCCGCGATATAGGCGCCGCGATCGGTCATCGTGGCGCTCGTACAGGCCGCGAGCGCAAGCGCCGCGCCCACGGCGGCCAGCGCCGCGCGTCCCACGCCATGCAGGTTCGTCATGCTGCTTCGGTGAAACAGAATCGGTAGCGCAGGATCAGCGCGCGGCGCGCTGACGTACCGCTTCGAACAGGCAAACGCCCGACGCCACGGAGACATTCAGGCTTTCGACCGTGCCGGCCATCGGGATCTGCATGACTTCGTCGCAGGTCTCGCGCGTGAGGCGGCGCATGCCCTCGCCTTCGGCGCCCATGACGAGGGCCACCGGGCCGTCGAGCTTGGTCTGGTAAAGGCCCACGGGTGCGTCGCCCGCCGTGCCGACCACCCAGACGCCCGCGTCCTTGAGCTCCCGCAGCGCGCGCGCGAGGTTCGTCACGGTGATGTACGGCACCGTGTCGGCGGCGCCGCTCGCGACTTTCGCGGCGGTCGCGTTCAGGCCCACGGCGCGGTCGCGCGGCGCGATCACAGCGTGGGCGCCAGCGGCGTCGGCCACCCGCAGGCAGGCGCCGAGGTTATGGGGATCGGTCACGCCGTCGAGCACCAGCAGCAGGGGCGAGCCCTGGATGCCGTCGAGCAGTTCGGCCAGGTTTTGCGCCAGCGCCAGATCGTGCACGCGCGCCACCACGCCCTGATGGCGCTCGGTGTGCGCGAGGCCCCACAGACGCGTCTCGTCGGCGGCGATGACGCGCGCGCCGGCTTCCTTCGCGGCGTGCAGGAATTCCTGCATGCGGCGGTCGCGCCGCGTCGGATCGTAATAGACATCCTCGACCGTGGACGCGTCGTGCCGCAAACGTGCGGTCACCGCATGAAACCCGTAAAGAACCTTGAGACGTGACATGACTGGAACAACCCCTGATAAACGGTTCGCGGCGCATCGAAGGCGCCGCGAACGAGTGATATTGCGCCGGCCGCCAGATGATCCAGCGGTCCGGTTCACGACACGCGAACGCTCGTTTGTGCGAGCGATCCGCGCGCCGTGGGTACGGCTTTAGCGCTTTTAGCGCTTCTTGTTGCGCACCGGCGACTTCTTGGCCGTCGGCTTCGACGGCGCGCGCTTCTTCGCGGTCTTGGCCGAGCCGCGCGCCGCGCGCGCCTCCTTCACCGCCGCGCTCTGCGGCGGTGCGGCCTTCTTGCGCCGCACGTCGTCGGCAGCCATCGGCATGGCGCGTACGCGCGGGCCGCCATCGGTTGCAGCACGCTCCTGCTGCGCGCCCTGCGGGCCGCGATTCACGCCGGGCTTGACCGGCGTATCGCGCACGAGACGGAAATCGATCTTGCGCGCGTCGAGATCGACGCGGCTCACCTGCACGCGCACGCGATCCGACAGGCGATAACGGATACCGGTGCGCTCGCCGCGCAGTTCGTTCTTGATCTCGTCGTACTGGAAGTAATCGGAACCGAGTTCCGTCACGTGCACCAGACCTTCGATAAAGAGCGAATCGAGCTGCACGAAGATGCCGAACGAGGTCACGCCGCTGACCATGCCGCCGTATTCCTCGCCGAGCTTGTCGCGCATGAAATAGCACTTGAGCCAGGCTTCGACGTCGCGCGAGGCTTCGTCGGCGCGGCGCTCGTTGGCCGAGCAATGCAGGCCCAGCTCTTCCCAGATCGCCGTGTTGCCGCCGCGATTGCGACGCGAGCCGCGCTTCTCTTCGTCCTCGGCCTGCATGGCGCGGGCGCGCGGCGAAAGCGCCGTGTTGAGCGCAACGCCTTCGGGCGCGGCCGGCTGATACTTCTTGCCCTGCAGGATCGCGTAGATCGCGCGGTGCGTGAGCAGGTCGGGATAGCGGCGGATCGGGCTCGTGAAGTGGGCGTAAGCCTCATACGCGAGCCCGAAGTGGCCGATATTGTCCGGGCTGTAGACGGCCTGCTGCATCGAGCGCAACAGCATCGTCTGCAACATTTGCGCGTCGGGCCGGTCGCGGATATGCGCCATCAGCGCCGCGTAGTCGCTCGCGTGCGGCGTGTCGCCGCCGCCGAGGCTCAGCCCCATGCCGCGCAGGAAGGTACGCAGGTTTTCGAGCTTTTCGGCGCTCGGGCCCGCGTGCACGCGGTACAGGCCCGGGTGCTTGTTGCGCTTCATGAAGTCCGCGGCGCAGACATTGGCCGACAGCATGCACTCTTCGATCAACTTGTGCGCGTCGTTGCGCTGGCGCGGCACGATCTGCTCGATCTTGCCCTGCGCGTTGCAGACGATATACGTCTCGGTCGTATCGAAGTCGATCGCGCCGCGTTTCTGGCGCGCCGCGAACAGCGCCTTGTAGACGCCATACAGATTCTGCAGTTGCGGCAGCAGCGCGGCGCGGCGCGTCGCCTCCGGCCCCTTGGTGTTCTTGAGGACCGCCGCGACTTCGGTGTACGTCAGACGCGCCGCCGAGTGCATGACGCCCGGATAGAACTGGTACGCCTTGATCTCGCCGCGCGCGGTGATGACCATGTCGCAGACCAGCACGCAGCGATCCACGTGCGGATTGAGCGAGCACAGTCCGTTGGAGAGCTTCTCCGGCAGCATCGGGATCACGCGGCGCGGGAAGTACACCGAGGTGCTGCGCTCGATCGCGTCAACATCCAGACCGCTAGCCGGCAGCACGTAGTGGGAGACGTCGGCGATCGCCACGAGCAGACGGAAGCCTTCGCCCTTGCCGACCTGCATCGGCTCGCAATAGACGGCATCGTCGAAGTCGCGCGCGTCCTCGCCGTCGATCGTGACGAGCGGCACATCGCGCAGATCGACGCGGTAGCGGATATCGGTCGGACGCACGGCGTCGGGCAGCTTCGCGGCATCGGCGAGCGCTTCCTTGCTGAACTCATGCGGCACGCCGTACTTGCGCACGGCGATTTCGATCTCCATGCCGGGATCGTCGATGTCGCCCAGCACTTCCACCACGCGGCCCAGCGGCTGCGAATGGCGGCTCGGGAAATCGGTCAGCTCGACCACCACGACCTGGCCGACCTTGGCCTTCTTGGGGTTCTGCGTGACGAGAATGTCGTGGCCGATGCGCTTGTCTTCGGGCGCAACGATCATCGCGCCGTTCTCGTTCAACAGACGCCCGATCACGCGGCGGTTCGCGCGGTCCGTGACTTCGACGATGTGCCCTTCGGGGCGCCCGCGCCGGTCATAGCCGACGATGCGCGCGAGCACGCGGTCGTTGTGCATGACTTTCTGCATCTCGCCTTGTGGCAGGAACAGATCGTCCTGGCCATCGTCGCGGATCAGGAAGCCATAGCCGTCGCGATGGCCCTGAACGCGGCCCGCAACGAAATTGGAAGGATGTGCGAGCTGATAGTGGCCGCGCGAGTCGAGCCGGATCTGCCCGTCGCGCTCCATCGCGGCGAGCCGCCTGAAGAACCCTTCGCGCTCCTGGCGCTTGATCGCGAGCGCCTCGGCGATATCGTTCGCGGTGCAGGGCGATTCGCTGGTCCGCAGCACGCCGAGGATTTCTTCGCGGCTGGGAATCGGGTACGGATATTTGCTCAAGGGCTTGTCGATTTTGGTTCTCGTTGCGTGGACGTCGGATATCGCGCGGCTCGTGGCACAAGTGGCAAACGCGCCGCGCCCCGGTCTTCGTATGCTGCAACATGCGGCTGGCGCAGAAGGCGCGCGCTACAAACATGTAGTGCGCCATCCATACTGCTGCGAGGCATTCTAACACCCGCGCCGCACCCGACAATCCAGCGCGCAGGCCGGCGAGCGCGCGTTGGCGGCGCGGGGTTCGCGGTTGGCGCGAGCCGGCATCGTCGCAAAAGAATTTTGCAATCACCTGTTGACAAGCTCCGTAGATGCGCTAGAATCTCGTTCTCTGCTGCACGACACAGCGCAGCAACAAGTAGTAAGCGACACCTTGCCCAGGTGGCGGAATTGGTAGACGCACCAGGTTCAGGTCCTGGCGGTGGCAACACTGTGGAGGTTCGAGTCCTCTCTTGGGCACCAAGATTCATGAAAAAAGCCAGCTTAATGCTGGCTTTTTTCATTTCTCACGCTTTGTTTCGCTGGCATCGACATCGAGAGTCCCAGGCCCGGCAAAATCACCAATGCTTGCCGGGCTTTTGCTTTTTGTCGACGCGCATGAGTCCTTCTCTCTCATGTTCCCCTGCGTGAGGATGCACATCTTCTGTGATGTGAAGATTTTTTGAAAACATCTATTGACAGATCCTACAGATACGCTAGAATCTCGCTCTCTGCTGCACGACACAGCGCAGCAACAAGTAGTAAGCGACACCTTGCCCAGGTGGCGGAATTGGTAGACGCACCAGGTTCAGGTCCTGGCGGTGGCAACACTGTGGAGGTTCGAGTCCTCTCTTGGGCACCAAGATTCATGAAAAAAGCCAGCTTAATGCTGGCTTTTTTCATTTCTGCTTCGCAAACGCCCCCTTCTTCATCCTGTCCGATTGCCTCGTTTTGCTCGAAGCGTTATATCCTTCAGGATACATTGCATGGCATGGGCCAATCGCTACCCAAAGGAACGGAGACAGGATGGAAATCATCGTCATCGCCGCGATCGTTGCGGTTGGCTTCGGCGCTACGGCAACCTGGCTGATCGCGACGCGCCTACCCGCCGGGTGGATCGAACGCGCGCAGACCGAAGGCCGCTACGGCTCGCTTGCCGAAGCCGCGTTCCCCGACGAGGAAGACCCGCGCCGTCAACAGGCGCGCACCGACACGCGACGCGTTCGCCGCGCGCGTGTGCGGACAGGCTCGCCCGCAATGACCTTCATGCGGGCACTCCGTTCCCAAGCAGGCAAGGCATGCGCCGCGGCCGCGCGTCGTCGTGGCAAAGCCACGATCTGAACCTGAACGCCGCGCGGCTATTCCCGTGATCCAAGCGGCGCAGCATTAAACGCCGCTTCGGGACGCACCTCGGGCGTGCCCGACTGGAAAATCCAGCGCCGCCGCATCGGCTGCAACACGACTTTCGCGCACACGCCCGCCATCATCGCGATACACGCGGCGAATTCGAATACGCTGTTCCAGCCGCCATGTAGCGCGAGCAGCGTCGCCACGGGCACGAGCAGCGCGGCGGTGCCCTTCGCCGTATAAAGCGTGCCCGCATTGCCCGCCGCGTAGCGCGCACCGAAAGTATCGGCGCAGGTTGCCGGGAAATTCGAAAAGATGTCGCCGTAAAACAGGAACACGAGCCCTGAAAACAGCATGAAAAGATACGGGTCGTGGCCGAAGTAACGCAACCCCAGCAACGCGAGCCCTTCGCCGAGAAACGTGATGAACATCGTGTTCTCGCGGCCGATGCGATCCGAAATCAGCCCACACAGCGGCCGCGTGAAGCCATTGCAGAGATTGTTGATCGACAACGTCATCGTCAGCAACGGCAGTGACACGCTCATGAAGGCCACCGGCATCGTGGCGAAGCCATACGATTTCGCGATCGGCCCGATCTGCGCCGTGGCGATAATGCCGCCCGTCGCCACGCAGACGAACATCGCATACATCACCCAGAACAACGGCGCGCGAATCATCTGCTGCGTGGTGTAGTCCGTCTTCGTCGCGACCACGCGCTTCACGCGCGCCGCATGGGCAGGGGGCCGCGGGCGAACCATTACCAGCGCGAGCGCGAGAATGCAGATGCCCTGCAGGAGTCCGAAGAAAATGAAGGCGGCCTCATAGCCCGCATGCTGGATCATGCGCGAAATCGGAATGACGGTGAGCGCCGCGCCCGCGCCGAATCCCGCCGCCGTCATCCCAGCCGCAAGGCCGCGCCGGTCAGGAAACCACTTGAGCGCAGTGCCGACGCAGGTGCCATACACGCAGCCCGCACCAATGCCCGAAATCACAGCCGCCACGTAGAGCACCGGCAGCACAGGCGCCCAGGCATCGAGCAACCAGCCCAGCGCCACACAACAGGCGCCGCCCATCACGACCGGACGCGGACCAAAGCGGTCGACCAGCCAGCCTTCCACCGGGACGAGCCATGTTTCCGTCACGATGAACAGCGAGAACGCTAGCTGGATCGCGGCCTGCCCCCAGTGATGACGCGCATCCATCGGCACGACGAACAGCGTCCACGCGTACTGCAGATTGGCGACGAGCCCCATACAGGCAATGCCCGCAGTGAGCTGTACCCAGCGGTTATGGCGCCGCGCCGTATAGACGGCGTCGATGCGATCGGTGTGTGGCACGATTGTCTCTCTCCATTTGTTGACGCGCGGGCGGCCTGAAAAACTTCACGCCGCTTCGAGCTGTCTTAGCAGCGCATCGACGCTGCCTTTTGCGTCGCCGAACAACATTCGTGTGTTATCCTTATAAAATAGTGGATTGTCCACGCCCGCGTAACCCGTCGCCATGCTGCGCTTCGAGACCACCACCGTGCGCGCCCTCCACACTTCGAGCACCGGCATGCCTGCGATCGGGCTGCCGGCATCCTCCTGCGCGCCCGGATTGACGATATCGTTCGCGCCAATCACGAGCACGACGTCGGTATTCGTGAAGTCCTCGTTGATCTCGTCCATTTCCAGCACGATATCGTAGGGCACTTTCGCTTCGGCCAGCAGCACGTTCATGTGGCCCGGCAACCGCCCCGCCACCGGATGAATGCCGAAGCGCACACGTACGCCCTGCGCGCGCAAACGGCGCGTGATTTCGCTGATGGTGCCCTGCGCCTGCGCCACCGCCATGCCATAGCCGGGCACGATCACAACCTCGGCGGCGTCGCGCAGCAGCGTGCCGACTTCTTCTACGGTGGTCGCCACCACCTCGCCTTCGGGTGTGGCGCTGGTCGTGGCGGCCACCGCGCCAAAGCCGCCCAGGATCACCGAAACAAAGCTGCGATTCATCGCGCGGCACATGATGTAGCTGAGAATCGCGCCACTCGAACCCACCAGTGCACCGGTCGTCACCAGCAGATCGTTGTCGAGCATGAAGCCCGTGGCGGCCGCCGCCCACCCGGAGTAGCTGTTAAGCATCGAGACAACAACGGGCATGTCCGCGCCGCCTATCGCCATCACGAGATGCACACCCAGCACGCCCGCGATCGCGCACATGACGCCGAGCGCCACAAGCGCCTGTGCGCTGTCCGTCGCGCTCACGAAGCGGTAGCCGAGCACGACGCACAACGCAAGCGCCACGGCATTGATGAGATGCCGCGCGGGCAGCACGAGCGGTTTGCCGCCCATGGTGCCTTGCAGTTTGAGAAACGCGACGATCGAGCCCGCGAACGTGATCGTGCCGATGAAAGCACCGACGTAGATCTCCGTATCGTGAATCGCGTGTTCGACCACGCTCGATGCCGATGCGGGCGACAGCGCATTGGCGAACGCAATGAGTGTCGCGGCCAGACCGACAAAGCTATGCAGTACCGCTACGAGTTGCGGCATCTGCGTCATCTCCACACGCCGCGCGAGCCATGCGCCGATGCCGCCACCCACGAGCGCAGCGCCGACGGCGATCCCCAGGCTTGCGCCGCGCGTCACCAGCAGCGTGGCCAGCACCGCAATCGTCATCCCGCACACGCCATAGACATTGCCGCGCCGCGCACTCGCAGGATGGCTCAGTCCGCGCAGACTGAGGATGAATAGCGTCGCCGCGCCCAGCCACGCCATATTGCCGACTCCGTTCAGCATGACGTCTCCTCAGGTCCGTTGGAACATCTTCAGCATGCGCTGGGTCACGAGAAATCCCCCGGCGATATTGATCGTCGCGACGACCAGCGCCACGCCCGCAAGTACGCTCACGAGTGCATTCGTCCCGGCGGGATGGAGCAACGCGCCGATCACGATGATGCCGCTGATCGCGTTGGTCACGCTCATAAGCGGCGTGTGCAGCGCGGGCGTGACGTTCCAGACCACCTGATAGCCGACGAATATGGCCAGCACGAACACCGTGAAGTGCGCGACGAACGACGGCGGTGCGACTGCGCCAAGTCCGAGCAATAGCGCCGCGATCAACACGAGTGCCAGGACTCCGCCAGCGCCACGACGACGCACGGCTGTGGCCTCTTCATGCGCTGCGCCGCCCGCGGGCAACGGCGGTGCAGAATTCCTCGCTTCGGATTTCGACGCAGCGGGAGCCGCTGTTTGCACAGGCGGCGCAGGCCAACACAACTCGCCGTTCAGCATGACGGTAGTGCCGCGTTGCACGACATCGTTCATGTCGATTTTTAATTCGCCATCCTTATCGGTTGTGAGGTCGGAAAGCAGATGGCGCAGATTGGTCGCATAGAGTTGGCTCGACTGGTTCGCCATCCGGCTGGGCAAATCCGTATAGCCGACGATCGCTACGCCGTGCGCGCGTACCACCTCGCCCGCCCGCGTCAGTTCGCAGTTGCCGCCCTGCTCCGCCGCCAGATCGACAATCACGCTTCCGGCACGCAGGCACGCGACGGTTTGCGCATCGAGCAGGCGCGGCGCGGGCCGGCCCGGTATCAACGCGGTCGTCACGATGATGTCGACCTCGGCCGCCTGAGCCTTGAACAGGGCCATCTCCGCTTCAATGAACTTCGCGCTCATCTGTTTCGCGTAACCACCCGCGCCGCCGCCTTCCTCTTCGATTTCCACGGTGAGGAATTCCGCGCCCATGCTCTCGATCTGCTGCCCCACTTCGGGCCGCGTATCGAACGCACGCACGATCGCGCCCAGCCCGCGCGCGGCGCCGATGGCGGCCAGACCCGCCACGCCCGCGCCGATCACGAGCACCTTCGCGGGCGGCATCTTGCCCGCCGCCGTGATTTGCCCGGTAAACACACGCCCGAAATACTGTGCCGCCTCGATCACGGCGCGATAACCCGCCATGTTCGCCATCGAGCTCAAGGCGTCCAGCTTCTGCGCGCGCGAGATGCGCGGCACGCAATCCATCGCGAGCACCGTCGCCCCGCGCGCAGCAAGCGTATCGAGCAATGCATCCTGCTGCGCCGGCCAGATAAAGCCGATCAGCGTCGCACCACGTTTCAGGTGCTGCGCTTCGTCAATCGAAGGCGGACGCACCTTGAGCACAATGTCCGCGCTGCTCCACAGTTCGAGCGCATCGTCGACGATGCAGGCCCCGGCGGCCCGATACGCATCGTCCATGTAGGAAGCCTGCTCGCCCGCACCGGCTTCCACTTCGACCACGTAGCCCAGCTTGAGCAGATGCGCGACGCTCTCCGGCGTGGCGGCCACGCGCCGTTCGTCTGGGAAAATCTCGCGCGGTATCGCGATGGTCATCGCCATGCCGACTGTCTCCTGATCGTTATGTTCTATTCGTCGGCGGCCCGTATGTGGCCGCGAAAAATCAGGACTGCTGTGCGTGAGCCTGAAGTTGAACTTGCGCTTCGAGTTCCGTGACGCGCTTGCGAAGATTGCGCTCTTCCTGAAAGCGCGCGGTCTCGTCGCGAATCACGGCAACGATGCCACTGACCGCGCCTTGCGGATCGTGCAACAGCGCGACAGTGAAAGCGATGGACAATGCGCGCGCGCTCTTGTCGACGGCGGGCACGCGCAGCACGTCATTGCCATAGCGCGTCTGGCCCGTCGCCATGGTCTTCTGATAACCCTCCCAGTGCCGGCCGCGCAAGCGCTCCGGAATGATGAGGTCGAGTGTCTGGCCCAGCGCCTCGTCGCGCGTGTAACCGAACATGCGGGTCGCAGCAGGATTCCAGTAGGTGATGTCGCCTGCTGCGTCCGAAATGACGATGGCGTCGCCAATGGCGTCGGCAAGCTGGGCGAAGTCGATGGCGGATGACATGGCGTTGACCGTGTGGGGAACCGGCTTTTTTGGGCAAGCGAATGACGCGCGAAGCGCCTGCTCCGCGTGTCATTCGCCACTGCGTCACAACACATTCACCGCGCTTCAGACCGCGCGCACCTCGTGCAGGGCCGCGATCTGTTGCGGCGTATAGCCAAGGTCCGCCAGCACTTCGTCGGTATGTTCGCCCAGCAGCGGCGAGCCCTTGATTTCCGGGCGCAAATCCGAGAATTTGATCGGGCTGCCCACGGTCAGATACGAACCACGCTCTTTGTGCGGCACCTCGACGATCGTGCCGCTCGCGCGCAACGAAGGATCGTTCGCCAGCTCTTTCATGCTGAGCACGGGCGCACACGGAATATCGAACTTGCGCAGAATATCCACGGCTTCGTATTTGGTCTTGTCAGCAAGCCAGGCTTCGATGGTCGCGAAGATATCGAAGATATGCGGCTGACGCGCCTGCGCCGTGTTGTATTCAGGATCGTCGATCCACTCCGGCTTGCCGAGCGCGCGGCAAATCGGCTCCCACGCGTGCCCTTGAACCGTGAAATAGATATACGCGTTGGGATCGTTCTCCCAGCCCTTGCACTTGAGCACCCAGCCAGGCTGACCGCCGCCGCCCGCATTGCCGCCGCGCGGGACCACGTCGCTGAAGCTGCCATGCGGATACTGCGGGTACTCCTCAAGATAGCCGATGCGATCGAGCCGCTGCTGATCGCGCAATTTCACGCGACACAGGTTAATGACGCTGTCCTGCATCGAGACGGCCACCTTCTGGCCCTTGCCCGTTTTATCGCGGCCGATCAAGGCCGTCAGGATGCCGATGGCCAGATGCATGCCCGTATTGCTGTCGCCCAGCGCCGCTGCGCTCACCGTCGGCGGGCCGTCCCAGAAGCCCGTGGTCGAGGCCGCGCCACCCGCGCATTGCGCGACATTTTCGTACACCTTGAGATCGTCGTAGTGATGGCCTTCGCTAAAACCCTTGACCGAAGCCACGATCATCTTCGGATTGAGTTCGTTGATGCGCTCCCACGTAAAGCCCATGCGATCGAGCGCGCCCGGGCCGAAGTTTTCCACCATCACATCCGATTCGCGAATCAGCTTCTCCAGCACCTCCTTGCCCTCCGGCTTCTTGGTGTCGAGCGTGAGCGAACGCTTGTTGCTGTTGAGCATCGTGAAATACAGGGCGTCCACTTCGGGAATGTCGCGCAGTTGTGAGCGCGTGACATCGCCGGAGCCGGGGCGCTCCACCTTGATCACGTCCGCACCGAACCACGCGAGCAGTTGCGTGCACGCCGGTCCAGCCTGCACGTGCGTGAAGTCGATGATCTTGATGCCGTCGAGGGGTTTGCTCATGGCCTTATCTCCTGGTCTATCGTATCTTCGGGTTTGTTCGGGTTATTTCTTCATCGCCGCGCTTTGCGGATTGAGGTTCGTGAGACGGCCGCTTTCGGTGCCGGCCGTTTCGTCGATCACGGCATTGATGAGCGTGGGCTGGCCCGATGCAATCGCTTCGAGCAGCGCCTGCGTGAGTTCCTCCGGCGTGGTGACATGGTGGCCAATGCCGCCGAAGGCTTCGATCATGCGGTCATAGCGTGCGCCCTTCACGAACACCGTGGGCGCGACATCGGCGCCACCAGTCGGGTTCACGTCGGTGCCGCGATAAACGCCGTTATTGTTGAAAACGATCGTGCAGACCGGCAGGTTGTAGCGGCAGATGGTCTCCAGTTCCATGCCGCTAAAGCCGAATGCGCTGTCGCCTTCGATCGCCACGACCTGCGTGCCGCTCGTGACCGCCGCGCCGATTGCGAAGCCCATGCCGATGCCCATGATTCCCCACGTGCCAGAATCGAAGCGCTTGCGCGGCTGCGCCATGTCGATGATGCTGCGGGCGTAGTCGAGCGTATTCGCGCCTTCGTTCACGACGTTGATATCCGGGCGCGTCTTGAGCACATCGCGGATCGCACGCAGGGCGCTATGGAAATTCATCGGCGAAGGGTTCTTGTCGAGCGTCGCGGCCATCTTTGCGAGGTTCGCGTTCTTGCGCTGGGCGATCGCGTCGAGCCAGTCGGCGTCCGGCTGCGGGAACTCATCGCCGAGACCCGCAACCAGCGCCTCGACGCACGAACCGATATCGCCGATCAACGGCGCTTCGATCGCGACATTGCTATCGATTTCCGTGGGTGCGATGTCGATCTGGACGAAGCGCTTGGATACCGGCGCGCCCCAGGTCTTGCCCTTGCCGTGCGCCAGCAGCCAATTCAACCGCGCGCCGATCAGCACCACCGCATCGGCTTCGGCCAGCACGTAGGAACGTGCCGCCGAGGCCGATTGTGCGTGCGTATCGGGCAACAGGCCTTTGGCCATCGACATCGGCAAATAGGGGACACCGCTTTTTTCCACCAGTTCGCGGATCTGCGCATCGGCCTGTGCGTAGGCTGCGCCCTTGCCGAGCAGAATCAGCGGACGCTTCGCATTCCTGATCACGTCGAGCGCGCGTTTGACCGCATCGGGCGCCGGTATTTGACGCGGTGCGGCGTCCACCACCTTGACGAGCGATTCGCGCCCCTTTGCGGCGTCGATTGTCTGGGCGAGCAGTTTGGCCGGCAGATCCAGATACACGCCGCCAGGCCTGCCAGAAAGCGCCGCACGAATCGCGCGCGCCACGCCGATGCCGATATCCTCCGCGTGCAGCACGCGGTACGCGGCCTTCGCATAGGGTTTGGCTGCGTTCAACTGATCCATTTCCTCGTAATCGCCTTGCTGGAGATCGACGATTTCACGCTCGCTCGAACCGCTGATGAGGATCATCGGAAAACAATTGGTCGTGGCGTTCGCAAGCGCAGTCAGCCCGTTGAGGAAACCCGGCGCGGAAACGGTCAGACAGATGCCGGGCTTCTTTGTCATGTAGCCGGCCACGGCAGCGGCGTTACCCGCGTTCTGCTCGTGGCGAAAGCCGATGAAGCGCATGCCCTGCGCTTGCGCGAGTCTTGCGAGGTCCGTAATCGGAATACCGACGAGACCGAAGATCGTGTCGATATCGTTGAGCTTGAGTGCGTCGATGACGAGATGAAAGCCGTCCGTCGTCGCCTGCTCGTCCTGCGCAGAGCCGTTCCGCGCGTCGTTGATGCCTGCTTCTGCCATGACGTCTCCTCTTTGGCGGGGCGTATGTGGATCGCTCGTGGGTGGCTTCGTCGATCACGCTCAATCCGTGATATACAATATTCCACACACAATATTAGTCAAGCCGTTTCTCTACCTCTTCGTTGCATGCTACGGCGGCCGCACATTTGCTACGCAGTCCGAACAACATCGCTAGCAACGACACTTCAGTTGATGCGAAAAAATCAATCCAGAAAATCGCAACGCGCTTCAACGAACAGCGCCAGGTCGATCGAATGCTGGCGCACGAGACGTTCGACGCGCTCGGTATCGCGCGCCTCGAGTGCTTCGATAATGCGCATGTGATCCACGATGGAGCGCGACGCACGATCGCTCTGTGCGATCGTCATCCTGCGGATCGCGCGCACATGCATGAAAATGTTCTTGATGGTGTCGATGATGATCGGCGACTGGGACAACTCGACCAGCGCCTGGTGGAACATGATGTTTGCTTCGGAGTACTCCTCGATATGCTCGGCGGGCGCGTGCTCGCCAAAGTCCGCGAACATCCGGCGCAAGCGCGCGATATCCTCGTCCGAGGCGCGCTGGGTCGCAAGCCGTGCCGCGATGCTTTCCAGCGCCGCCCACATATAGATCATCTCGACGATTTCCTTGCGCGTCTTGCGCAGGATGTAGACGCCGCGTCGTGGCACCGTGCGCAGAAAGCCTTCCTGCTCCAGCAACGTCATCGCCTCTCGCACCGGCGTGCGGCTCACGCCCAGCTTTTCCGTGAGCTCCTTCTCATCAAGACGAATTTCGTCTCGTGAGCGGTAAATGTCGGTCTCGGCGATCGCCTGCTTCAATCTCGCGTAAGCCTGATCGCGCAGCGAAACCGTGGCGTGAATGGGTTCGAGCGCCATGAACAACGGCGACGCTCCGGTTTCGTCTTGGGTTTCGGCGGACATCGGTGACGGGTCTCCAACGTGTTTGGCCGGCGCTACAGGTGAATTCGATATGTTAAATACAATATATCAGTGATCCGAACAGCACAAAGCGGGTTTACACGCAGAAGTTGTCACATAGATGATGGTTTATGAATATCGAAAAAAACTTTAACTATCGCTTATTCATCGTCACTTCTACGCTGGGTTCACGCCACTCTTCATCAGCACCAGGAGAAACGTCATGAATCCATCGCTCCCCGCCCGCCACGCCGCCGATCACGAGACGCACCTTCATGCGCAGTTGAGCGCGTTCAATTCGGCCTTCGCCGAACTCGGATTGCGGTTTCGCTGGGATACGGCCACGCTGCACGCGCTGGCGTCGATCGACGGCGAAGCGGCACGCCTGGCCGCTTACATCGAGACCCATCACGCTCATCTGCTGAACGCCTATAGCATCGACTTTTTGTGCGAGGCGATACTCGGGCGCAAGAACGCCCAGGCACCGGGAGAATGGACGCCGACGCAGACCGCGCATCACGTCGCGGTCAAGCAGGCGTCGCCAGGACGGGAACAGGAGGGGTGGGATTGGAGCGAGCCCGGCCTGCCGGCGTTGGCCGGCGCCTGATACCCGCAAAGAATCAGACCTGATGCAGACGAAAAACGTCTTGATCGGCGGCGCTCGCCAGACGAGGCCGCCGTCTTGACGACAAGACCTAGCTTGCTGAGGCCTCGTCTTCCTGAAGCTTGCGCCACAATATCTTGCCGCTGCCCGACTTGGGCAGGGTATCGACGAACTGCACGATGCGCGGCGCCTTGTAGGCCGCCATGTTTTCGTGCGCCCACGCAATGATGTCGTCCTCGTTGACGCTGCCCAGTTTTTGCGGGTCGAGCACGACCACGGCTTTCACGGTCTCGCCGCGCTTCGCGTCCTGTGTGCCGATCACGCAGACTTCCTTGATCGCCGGATGGCGATACATCAGCGCCTCCACCTCGGCGGGCCACACCTTGTAACCCGACGCGTTGATCATGCGCTTGAGGCGGTCGGTCATGAAGTAGTAACCATCCGCATCGCGCCGCACGAGGTCGCCGGTACGCAGGAAACGCTTGCCGTCACGCTCGATGAAGGCTTCTTTCGTCGCCTTGGCATTGCCCCAGTAACCCTGCATCACCTGCGGCGCGCTCATGATGAGTTCGCCCGCCTCGCCTTCTGCGACCTCTTCCAGCGTGATCGGGTCGACGATGCGCGCATCGACGTCGAACACGGGAATGCCGAGACATTGCGCCTTCGGATTCTGGGGAGGATTGATGTGCGTGGCGGCCATGGTTTCGGACATCCCGTAGCCCTCCACGAATTCGAGGCCCGTGAGATCGCGCAGCTTTTTGACCACGGCATCCGGCATCGTCGCGCCGCCGCCGCGCATCCAGGCGAGGCTCGACAGATCGTATTCGCCGATGCGCGGATTCGAAATGAAATCGACCACCATCGTCGAAATCGCCTGCCAGCCGTTGATGCGATAGTGCCCGATCGCGCGCGCCGCGACATCGCGATCCCAGCGCGGCAGGATCACCACCGTCGAACCGTTGTAGAGCGGGCTGTTCATGCCGCCCTGCATACCCGTCACGTGAAAGAGCGGGAGCACCGACAACTGTACGGCATCCTGATTACTGCCGAACCAGTTGCAGCCGCCCACGGCCGTGCACATCACACTGCGATGCGTATGCATGCAGCCCTTGGGTTTGCCGGTCGTGCCCGAGGTATAGGGCATCACGCAAAGATCGTCGGCGCCCGCCGTCAGCGGGCCCGGCGCGATATTCGCCTCCAGCACGTCGGTCCAATGCGCGACGCCGGGGCCTTCGACATGGCGCGGCGCGCTCACGAATTCCGGCGGCGTCGCAAACGGCTCGCGTTTCAGGTAGTCGCTGTATGTGGCCACCAGCAGATGACGCAGCCCCGCGCCCTCACCCTCGCCGACCAGCGGAGCAATACGCGGGTAAAGCTCCTGCGAGACGAAAACCGTTGTCGCGCCGCTGTCCTCCACGTAATGGACAAGCTCATCCGTGAGGTTCATCGGATTGACGGGCACGACCACGGCATTGGCGCGCAGGATGCCGTAATAGGCGATCACCCATTGCGGGCTGTTCTGCATATAGAGCAGCACGCGGTCGCCGGCCTTCACGCCGCATTCCGTTTGCAGATAACCGGCGACACGCTCGGCTTCGTCCTTGAACTGCGCGAACGTGACGGGCGTGTCGTAGAAAATGATGAAGGGCTTGTCGGGATAACGCGCGGCGGAAACTTCGGCGTTATAGAACAGGTTCGTGGCCGGGATGCTCAGATTCGGCGAGAGTTGCGCGGGCCAGAATGGCGAGCTTTTGGGTGCGCTTTTGGGCGAACTCTTGCGCGAACTGTCGGACAATACAGTGACGGCAGACGTGGGCATGGCGGGGTTCCGTCTCGTGGATGGCGCGCCGCCACAAGCGGCGCGCGGGTCGTGCAATCGGCTACACGGCGCAGGGCTGCGCCGCGAGCCATCCCTGATGCTTCGGTGTGCGATTCAAATCTGGCTCAGACGATGCTCGCGCCGCCGTCGATCGCCAGGTACTGGCCCGTGATATGGCGCGACGCACCGCTCGCGAGGAACACCACGGCGCCCTTCAGATCGCTCTCGTCGCCCAGACGCTGTAGCGGCGTGTGGTCGATCACGCTCTGGCCGAGCTTGTCGAGCAGCCCCGCGGCCATCTTCGTGGGGAAAAAGCCCGGGCAGATCGCGTTGACGTTGATGCCGTACTTGCCCCACTCCGCGGCGAGTGCGCGCGTGAAATTGATCGCCGCGGCTTTCGAGGTGTTGTAGGCGATGGTCTGCATCGGCCCAAGCGAGCCCTTGAGGCCCGCGATCGAAGCGATATTGATGATCTTGCCGCGCTTGCGGGCGATCATGGAGCGCTTGCCCACTTCGCGCGCGAGAAAGAACGGCGCGTTGACGTTGAGGTTCATGACCTTGTGCCACGCCTCGTCGGGATAGTCCTCGGCCGGTGCGCCCCACGTGGCGCCCGCGTTGTTCACGAGAATGTCGATCTGGCCGCACGCCGCCAGCGTTTCGTCGACCAGCTTCACCGCCGCGTCCGGGCGCTGCAGATCGCTCACGATCGTCATGGCTTCGATTCCGAGCGCCTGCAGATGTTTCTGCGCCTCGGCAAGTTCGTCCGCCTTGCGCGCGGAGATGACGACGCGCGCCCCCATTTCCCCGAGCGCCTCGGCCATCTGCAGCCCGAGTCCGCGCGAGCCGCCCGTGATGAGCGCGACCTGTCCCTTCAGTTCGAACAATTCCCTGACCTGCATGCTTGTGTCTCCTGGATGTCTGCTGGATGTCCTGCCGTGGCCCGCGTCGCGGGCCGCCTCCTGATGTTGCTGACTCTCTGTCTGTCCATGCACGCCCGTCATCTGTTCCGCATAGCGAAACCCACGGGATCGAATCCGATTCTAGTCACTCCGACAGGCGAGGTGAATCAGGAAAAGCACGGTCGTTCATTATCAGGGAAAGTGTGCGAGTCGTGCAGTGAATTGGGCATGAGCGGCGCAGCAAGGCGAAGCAAAGGTCGGCGACCATTTCAAGACGATTTAGGACGGCTCCGATATCGGCCCGGCTGACGTCTCGATAAGATTTTTCTCACACATAAACAGTGACTTATCTTGCCCAGCCATCCGATCATGCGCCCCAATTCCGAAGAACGCCTGCTTCAATCCTTCGTCGCCCATACGCGCCAACCGGCGCTGGTGCAACCGCTCGAGCAGATTTGCGAGGCGCTGGTTGGCGTACGGCGCGACGAGCAAATGCTCCCCTGGGCCGAAAAGGGCCTCGCGATTGAGCCGCGCAGCCGCACTTTCGTGCACGCGCGCGCCCGCGCCTTGCGCCTGCTCGGCCATCATGCGCAGGCGGCGCAAACCTGGATCGACTACGCCGCGCTGGACTGGGCGCCGCTGTTCTACCTCGGGCGCCTCGGCCGCGATCTGTATCTGGGCGGCAACGTCGATCTCGCCATCAGCGTGCTGCACCAGGCCCTGCAACAACCGGAAGCCGATACCCATCCCGACAAACTGCGCGCCCGCAAATGGCTGGCCGAAGCGCTGCTCAGCACCGGCGACGCAAGCGGCTTCACGCACTGGCTCTGGCGCAACTGCGGCGACAGCGGCAGCTTCCGCCACAGCGACGTGCCGATGTGGAACGGCCAGCGCGATCTGCGCGGCGAGCGCGTGCTCGTGACTCATCAGATGGGCTTTGGCGACCAGTTCATGCTGTTCGGCAGCCTGCGCCACTGGCGGGCAGCCGGCGCGGAGATCATGGTCACCTGCGATGCGGCGATCCACGCCCTGATCGACGCGTCCTTGCCCGATTGCCGCGTGGTGGCGTGCGACCGCCCGCTCCAGATCTTCGCGCCCTGCGGCGACGATCTGCTGCCTGAGATTCGCGCGTTCGCGCCCACCATGCAGGCCACCCTGCTGCACCTGCCGATGCTCGCGATGCACGACGCACCACGGCCAGCGCCCTATTTCCCCGCATTTCTGCGTGCGCCGGCGGCCGAGCGCGAGCGCGCCGCGGCGTGGGCTCAAACGTTGCGCGCACAGCATCCCGGCAAGATGCTGATAGGTCTGTTCTGGGATTGCGCGCAACGTCATGAATCGGCGATGCGCAGCAAGGAGCGGAGCTGGGCCGGACTGCGCAGCCTGCCGGTCGAAGTGCTCGAACGCCTGACGCTCGACTCCGGACTCGAAAACCGCATTCGGTTCGTGAGCCTGCACCACCCCATCGCAGAGATGAAGAGCGGCTCGCCGCGTGGCAACGTTGCGCATTACGCGCCGGGCATCGCGAGCTTCGCGGATACCGCAGCCTGCATCGAGCAACTCGACGCGGTGCTGAGCGTGGATTCAGGTGTCGCCAATCTGGCGGCCATGACCGGCAAGCCGACCGCCGTGCTCGTCAACCCCACGGGCGAATGGCGCTGGGGCCGGGACAGCACGCGCTCGCCCTGGATGGCTTCGGCACATGTGCTCCGGCAATCGACCATGGGCGACTGGAACGGCGTGATGGACCTTGCCGCTCACTGGCTCACCCAGCGTTGATCGGCAGCAACACGACGAAGCCATCAGGATCGCGAATCAATATGCCGCTGTGCGATTCACACGGCATTAATATTCGACTCCATTTTAATTACATTTAAATTACATAAAAGACAATTAGCTTTCGCGTGATAGGCCCCGATAAAACCCCTTCTTAGGGTTTAGTCCGGTTGCGCCCGACATTCATGCAAATGTTTAATGCCGGGCGTACACTCGTACGAAGCTCGCAGCGCGGGGCGTAGCGAGCCACCCACGCCATGTCAGGAGACGGCAAGGCGCGGGTTTTTCCAGGAGAAAAAAGACATGAGCTGGACGCGAGAGCAGAAAAACGTGACGATCGCAGCGTATTTGGGGTGGACGCTCGACGCCTTCGATTTCTTTCTAATGGTTTTCGTTCTGAAAGATATCGCCACTGAATTCAATACAAAAATTCCCGCCGTCGCCTTTGCGATTACGCTGACACTGGCCATGCGCCCACTCGGCGCACTGATCTTCGGCCGCCTCGCCGACCGTTATGGCCGCCGCCCCACGCTGATGGTCAACATCGCGTGCTACTCGCTGCTCGAACTGCTGACCGGTTTCTCCCCCAACCTCACCACCTTCATCGTATTGCGCGCGCTGTTCGGCGTCGCGATGGGCGGCGAATGGGGCGTGGGCTCCGCGCTGACGATGGAAACCATTCCGCCGAAGGCGCGCGGCATCGTTTCGGGCCTGCTGCAGGCGGGTTATCCGAGCGGCTATCTGCTCGCTTCCGTGGTGTTCGGCGTGCTCTACCAGCATATCGGCTGGCGCGGCATGTTCTTCATCGGCGTGCTGCCGGCGCTGCTCGTGCTCTATGTGCGCTCGCACGTGCCCGAATCGCCGGCCTGGAAGGAGATGGAAAAGCGCACTCGCCCGAGCCTGCTGACGACGCTCAGGCACAACCTCAGTCTGTCGATCTACGCGATCGTGCTGATGACGGCGTTCAACTTCTTCTCGCATGGCACCCAGGATCTGTATCCGACCTTCCTGCGCGAACAGCATCACTTCGATCCGCATACGGTTTCGCTCATCACCATCGTGCTCAATATCGGCGCGATCGTGGGCGGCCTGTTCTTTGGTTCGATATCCGAAAGGATCGGCCGCCGCAAGGCCATCTGCATCGCTGCGCTGATCGCGCTGCCGGTGCTGCCGCTGTGGGCCTTCTCGGCCACGCCGGTCATGCTCGCGCTCGGCGCGTTCCTCATGCAGATTTCGGTGCAGGGCGCGTGGGGCGTGATTCCCGTGCACCTCAACGAAATCTCGCCTGACGAAGTGCGTGCGACTTTCCCAGGTCTCGTCTATCAGCTCGGCAATCTGTTCGCCTCGGTGAATGCGACGCTGCAGGCCTCGCTCGCCGAAACGCACGATCAGAACTACGGCATGGCGATGGCCATCGTCGCGGGCACGGTGGCCGTCGTGATTGCGGTGCTGATTCTGTTCAGCCGCGAGCGTCGCGGGATCGACATGACGCAGACCGCGAAGCATGTGGCAACGAACCCATGAACGGATAGCGATCCCCTGGTGA
Organism: Paraburkholderia eburnea; assembly: GCF_002917095.1. GTDB lineage: Bacteria > Pseudomonadota > Gammaproteobacteria > Burkholderiales > Burkholderiaceae > Paraburkholderia > Paraburkholderia eburnea. The sequence continues at coordinate 39,311 of NZ_PQGA01000011.1, read as the reverse complement.
TCGGGGGTAACAAGGGCCGTGCCGGGAGACTCCCGCACGGCCCTTTGCCTTTCAGCGCAAGGCCGTGGCGCAAACCTTCGGCAGGGAAACTCCGCCTGCCCAGGCCGCGCAGCCCGGTGCATCATGAATGCGCCGCGCGCGTCGTGACGTTTTCGAATGCCTGCCAAAACTGTCGCCCGCCACGGCCAAGGACCACGCCTGCCCGGAGAACCATAATGAGCGAATCGCCGCAAACGCACCGGCCCGACCTGCGCCCCGCCGCCGACACGGCGGCCACGGCAGCACCGAACACCGACGGCGTCTGGTACGCCTCCTACCCGGACGGCGTGCCGCACGAGGTGGATGTGACGCAGTACGCCTCGCTCGTGCAGTTTTTCGACGACAGCACCGCGCGCTTTCGCGAACGCGTCGCCTATGTGAGCGCCGGCTCGCCGATGACTTACGGCGCGCTCGCGCGCAAGGCCACGGCGTTCTCCTCGTGGCTGCAGGGTGCGGGCGTGCAGCCAGGCGAGCGCGTCGCCATCATGTTGCCCAACACGCTCCAGTACCCGGTGGCGCTATTCGGCGCGCTCAAAGCAGGCGCCATCGTCGTCAACGTCAATCCGCTCTATACGGTGCGCGAGCTTGCGCATCAGCTCAAGGACAGCGGGGCGCAAACCATCGTCGTGTTCGAGAGCTTCGCGAAGACGCTAGAAGATGCGCTGCCCGGCACGGCGATCGAGCGCATCGTCATCACGCAACTGGGCGATTTGCTCGGTGACGGTCTCAATCTCAAGGGCCGCTTCATCAACTTCATGCTGCGCCATGTGAAGAAAATGGTGCCGCCCTACCGCCTGCCTCAGGCGCAGCGTCTGCTCGACGTGCTGCAGCAAGGCGCGCGCGCGCCGCGTGCCCCCGCGACCGCGCGGCTCGACGATCTCGCCTTCCTGCAATACACGGGCGGCACGACCGGCGTGGCCAAGGGCGCGATGCTCACGCACGGCAGCATCCTCGCGAACGTGCTGCAAGCGAAGGCATGGCTCGCGGGGCAACTCGACAGCGACGGCGGCGAAACCGTGCTCACCCCGTTGCCGCTCTATCACATCTATTCGCTCACCATCAACGCACTGATCTTCATGGCGCTCGGCGGGCGCAACATCCTGATCGCGAATCCGCGCGACACGAAGCGCGTGATGAAAATCCTGCGCCACGAGACCTTCACCTGCATCAGCGCGGTCAACACGCTCTACAACGCGTTCCTCGACAACGAGGAATTCCGCCAGCGCGACTTCTCCGGCCTCAAGCTTGCGATGGCGGGCGGCATGGCCACGCACAAAGCCATCGCCGAGCGTTTCAAGGCGGTCACCGGCAAGCCGATCGTCGAAGGTTACGGCCTCACCGAATGCTCGCCGATCGTGACGCTGAACCCGGTCGACATCGGCCATCTCGCCGACTTCGAAGGCTCGATCGGTCTGCCCGCGCCTTCGACCCAAGTGCGCCTGCGCCGCGACGACGGCACGTGGGCGAATCTCGGCGAGCCGGGCGAGTTGTGCGTGAAAGGCCCGCAGGTGATGCGCGGCTACTGGAATCGCCCCGATGAAACCGCACGCGTTTTCGTCAACGATGGGTGGCTCGCGACCGGCGACATCGGCGTGATGGATGCGCGCGGCTATATCCGCCTTATCGACCGCAAGAAGGACATGATTCTCGTCTCGGGCTTCAACGTGTATCCGAACGAGATCGAGGACGTGATCTCGCAACATCCGGGTGTGCGCGAGGTGGCGGCGATCGGCGTGCCAGACGCGGTGCAGGGCGAGCGCGTGAAGGTGTTCGTCGTGCGCCGCGACCCGGCGCTTGGCGAAGACGCGCTGATCCAGTTCTGCCGCCAGCAGCTCACGGGCTACAAGGTGCCGCGCCTCGTGGAGTTTCGCGATGCGCTCCCGCAGAGCAATATCGGCAAGATTTTGCGCCGCGAGTTGCGCGACGAGGAAATCAGGAAAATGGAGAAGGCATCCACCGATCAGGATCACTAATGTTTCTGACGGTTTCCAACGTCGAACACCATCGTGCCGGACAGCACGGCGAGACGTTCGAGCACGAAGCGGTCCGAGTCGCGCAACGCGCACAGGACGATCGTCTGTGAACCGCCGCGCCGCCCAACCCGCGCGCGCTGGGTATGCCAGAGCGTGCCGATATCGTCTTGTAGCGCCAACGATGTCATGCCAACACGCGCCGCATATTGCGCGAGCGCACGGCCTTGCGCCAGCGCCGGTTCGTATAGCGCAACCAGTCCTGGCGCGGCTAGTGCCTGCGCGATCGGCGCGATCGACACCATCGGCAGAATCGGCAGAATCGGCGAAGAGCCCATCGCCACCAGAAAGGTCCGCCGTTTCATCGCGCTGCTCCTTGAAGTGCCAGAGTCATGTGTAGCCGCGCATCTCGCGCCATGCGGCAGGCCACACACCCTGCTTGCCCGGCGCCAGCACGCCCTGCGGATCGAGCGCGTCCTTGACGGTTTGCGCGAGGCGCAGCAGCGCGCCGTCGTTGAAGCTGTACTGCGCCGCCGCGTAGTCCATATAAAGCAGATGCGAACGATAAACGCCATAACCGGCCGCTCGCGCATCGCTCATCAACGCACGCAGCAGGTCACCGGCGCGCGTCGCCTGCCGGGCGTCGGTGCGCACGAAAATCGCCGCGAAAACATGATGCAGATAGCGCCCCGCCGCCGTGAAGCCGCCGTAATAATCGAAGCCATATTCCGCCGCCCGCGTCTTCACGAGACTGTACTGACGCAAGGCGTCGCGGCCATCGGCGGGACATAGCGGCGAGAAGTCCACATGCGCGCCTTCGCCGCCGCGCCAGTCGAGCATACGAAACGCGCTCATCGTCGGAATCCCCGCCATGTTGCGATCGGCGCCCCCCTGCGGTTCCTCGCCGCCCGCATAGCGTTTCGACATGACGCGCGCATCCGCGACCGGCGCGAACGCCCGCTCGACAATGCGTTGCTGTGCTTCGATCACTTCCGGCTCGCCATAGAGCGCGTAGTGCAGGTTCCAGCGCCCGATCCCCAGGTCGCGCTGCATCGCCGCGATGGCCGTCTCCGGCATCGGCCCGTCACCCGCATACCAGCGCTCGCGCGGCCCGATGCTGGCCGCGCGCCGGATCGCGCCTTCGATCACGGCATGCTGCACGATCGTGCCTTGCAGTTGCAGCGTGCGCAGCGTATCGACAATCACGCCCAGATCGTCCTCGCGCGCAAACTGAATCTCTCCGATCAGAAAGGCGGCAGGCGCGGGCATCAGCCAGAGCCCCATCTTCGTGACGATGCCGTAGTTCGACTGCGTGAACAGCGCGTCAAACGAAGGTCCATAGCCGGGCTTGTAGAGCGGCCATGACGAGCCTGCGTCCGTGCCGGCATCGAGTCCGCCCATGCCGGTGCGCACCACGTCGCCATTCGCGAGCACGACTTCCATGCCGCATTGAGCCGCCGCATGATCGCCATAGGCGGTGTAGCCAAAGCCGCGCTCCAGCGTATTGCCGATCACGCTGCCCCAGCCTGCTGCGGGTGGATCGACCCAGAGCTTCAGGCCGCGCTCGCGCAGATAGCCGTACAGATCGAAATAGCTCACGCCCGGTTCGACGAGCGCCCAGGCGAGCCGCTCATCGACGTCGAGCACGCGATTCAAACGCTGGAGGTCGAGCACGACCGAGCCGGCCAGACGCGGCGCCGCGCCGCCATAGGCAAAGTTGCGGCCCGTCGACACGGTCCAGAGCGGCACGCGCGCCGCGTTGGCGACACGCAGGATTGCGCGGATTTCGTCGATATCGGCGGGCAGCAGCGCCGCCGAAGGGGCGAACGCGCGCGCATCGGCAAGCGGGGCGAAGGGATCGAAGTATGGCACGAGCGCGGCGCCCCCACGGCGCACATTGGGCGCGCCGACGATGGACTCGAAAGCGGCGAGCACGCGCGAAAATCGCGCTGCGCTCATGCCGGGCGGCAAAACGGCATCGGCGTTCATGGTGGCATCGCGCCCAGGTTGCGGCCGCTTACCATTGCGCCGACGTACCGCCGAGCGCACTGCAAACCTCATACGCAATTTTGCGCAGACGCCCTTCGGATTCCGGGCCGGAGAGCGCGTAGCCCATGCGGTTCGTGCTCCAGTAGAAGGTGCGGCGGCTGCCGTCGCGCAACAGATGCACGGCGTCGCGCTCGCGCCCCGACTCGCTCACGTAGAGCGTCAGGCGCTCGCCGGCGTCGTTCTGATACATGAACTGCGCCGCCGGGCCGGCTGCGCCCGGCAACAGCCGTCCGCCCACCAGCGTGTAGCCATATTCGCCGAGCGGCGGAATCGACAGCGGCCTGTCCAGGCGCTTCGAGAGCCACGCGACGAGGTGCGCTTCGTCGGCGGCGCCGACTTCGACTGGATGGCGCACTTCGGGCGAGTACACGGCGTAGGCGACATCGGCGCGATGCGCGAAGTTTTCCGCGTCGCTCCTCGCGACCAGCGCGCTGTCCTGGCCGTCACTCTGCGGCAGCCAGTGCGGCAACATCGAGGCCGCCGCCACCGTGAAACCCGCGCCCGCCACGGCCCACGCCGCCGCGAGGCCCGCGCGATGCCACCATGGATCGCGTCGGCGCAGCACGACCCAGGCGGGCGCGGCGGCCTCGTCGCCCGCGCGGCTCAGCGCCTGGAGCGCGGCCTTCTGCGCACGGTACGTGCCGACGCGCTGCGCGGCGGACGGATCGCCGAGCAGACGCGCCTCCATGCCGGCGTGCGTGTCGGAGGCCAATTCGCCGTCCACGAAGGCGCCGAGCGCCGCGAGGTCGGCCAGATCCTCCTGCGGCACGGCCGTTGGCGCGCTGCGCTCGCGTTCGAGATCGTCGTCGTTCATCGCGTCGTCCCCATTGCCTTGCCTACGACCCGCAAGGGCGCGGCATGTCGCGCCGGGTCCTGGGCCGCGTCTTGCGCCGGCTCGCTATCGAGCAGCGCGCGCAGATGCTCGCGCGCGCGCGACAGCCTCGACATCACGGTGCCCGCCGGCACGCCGAGCACCACCGAGGCCTCCTGATAACTCAGTTCCTCCACGCAGACCAGCAGCAGCACTTCCCGCTGCGCGGCCGGCAGTTGATACAGCGCGCGCTGCAGGTCGCGCAGCACGAGACCGTCCACCTCGCCGTGCGGCGCCTCCAGCGTGCGCCAGGGCGCGCTTTCATCGTCGACGGCGAATTCGCGGCGTCCGCGCAACTGATCGATGTAGATGTTGCGCAGGATCGTCAGGAGCCATGCGCGCAGATTGCTGTCGGGCTTGAACGAGGACGCGCGGGACAAGGCGCGCTCGGCGGCGTCCTGCACGAGATCGTCGGCCCAGGCGGCGTCGCCGGTGAGCGTGCGCGCATAGCGGCGCATACGCGCCAGTTGCGCGACCACTTGCGCCTCGAATTCCGGCGAAGGACGGCCAAACACGATACGCGCCGCTCAGTAGCCGCCACCCGAGGAACCGCCTGAACTGCTGGATGCACCGTTTCCCGAACTCATGTCGCCGCAAGCGGCGAGACCCGCACCTGAAACCACGGTCAATGCAACACAAATGGCACAGGCAAGCACACTGCGAACACGCTTCATGTCGTTTCTCCTGGCCAGGCGACGCCATATCGGCGCGAATGCCTGGGAAAACGGAATGGCCGGTCGGGCCGGTGGGACCAACCAGGCCGATGCGCCGCGACAGAGCCACGAAGTGAACCCCAAGGCACCGATAACGCGCATCGACATGGTGTTAAACGGCAGAAGCCGCCCGCTTATTCCGGCCTTCGCGTGATCGGCGTGATTATTTTTCGGTATCGGCACGCAAGGGCACGCGTGGGCACGTGTGTGTGCACAACGCGCGCGTGCGCCGCCGTACGGTTCGCGCGAATGCAAAGCGGCACCATCGGAATGAAGCCAGGCGGAACTGCGTAACAAACTGCAACACGCCGCGCACGGCGCAAAAACTGAAAAAGCGCTGCGAATGACGTATAAATTGGCGGGAATTCATCGCGCACTCGTGCGCGTCATGCACTACGCTGTTGAACGTATGTGCCGCATCTGCGTCCAACTGCCACAGATAGTGCCCCGCTTTCGTGTATTGTTCCGGAACCGCGCCAGATTGCGCCATGCGCGCAGCGACGCCGATTCGAGGCACGAAACGCAGTGCTTCCCACCGTTGGTCATGCACGGGAACGTAACAATGCTTTCCTGCCGGCAAACTGCCGGGCCGGCCCGGAGCCGGTATAGTTCTGCAGTAAAGGTTGTCCACGCACGCGCGCTTCGCCGGCACAAGGTAGAATTCCGGCGAGCAAACGTTTCCAATTGAATTGCGGCATTGAGCCGCCCGGCCAGAATTCGTCCATGCCTTCCGCAGAATCGCACCCGCAAAACGACTTCATGAACGCCGCGCGTAAAGAGCGCAAGCGCGTTGAAATTTATCTGGTCAATGGCATTCGCCTGACCGGATGCATTGAGTCGTTCGATCAGTACCTGGTGATGCTGCGCACGCCCGTCGGCCTGCAAGGCATCTACAAACGCGCCATCTCCACCATCCAGCTCGACACCGGAACGCGTCCGGGTCCGCGCGCGCCGCGCCCGGCGCACGGCGAGCACACGAGCCGCGGCCCGCACGGCAACCACGGCGGCCACGGCCCGCGTGAACCCCGCGAGCCGCGCGAACCCCGTGAGCCTCGCGAGTCGTGGTCGGGATCGCCTTCGTCGCCGGCTTCGTCCGAGCGCCCGTCGCAGGACGGCCCGGTTGTCGTCACGCGCCGCCGCCGTCTCTATGGTGCCGTGAACAACGGCGGCAACGGTCAGGACGGCTCGAACAACAGCTAAGCTGTTTGCGGTTGCGGCAGGCTGTCGCGACCCGCCCACCAAAACGATGCGCGCCGTCCGCGCGCATCGCTTCTGCCTTGCCTCCCCTGCTTCGTCTCCCGTCTCATCTTTGTCTCGCACCGGCGTGAAATCCGCCTCGCGCCATGGATTCAGCCTTTGCGTTATCCTGAATGCGACCTTGCTCGCCCCCGGAGAACGCCATGAGCGCATCCAAGCCGAAATCGCCCCCGCCCTCGCAGGAAGATCAGCTCGACGAAGCGCTCGAGGAAACCTTCCCGGCCAGCGATCCGATCTCCATCGATCCGTCGCCCTCGCCTGCCCAACCCAAACACGACGACGGCAAGAAGAAGGGGCACGACACCCACCATCGTCACGGCAAGCATTGAGCCGTGAGAAATGACAAAAGGCGGCGCGCCTTTCGACGCCCGCCTTCGTTGTCCTCCACCTTGTCATGCCGGCTCGCGCCCGCACGGCCGGTTTGGGCCGGGTCTCAATGAACCGGCAGACCGCCTTCCACCTGACGCTGCAAATCACGCACCTGGCGCTGCACCGCGCGCAACTGGTCCTGCGCCGCCGCCTTCTCGGCTTGCAGCGCGTTAGCCTGATCGCGCGTTTGTTTCTGTTGGTCCGCGACGATTGCCTGCTGCTGTTGCGCGACCTGGAGGTCGGCCTGCAGCCGGTTCGCGTGATCCTGCGTGAGCGCGATCATGCGATTCGTGAACGCCTTCTGCGCATCGAGACGCGTGCGGCGAATTTCGACGTCCGAGAGCTGCAGCGTCTTCTGCACGAAGTCGCGGTAGATCAGCTCGGCGCGCGTTTCGTCGCTCGTCTTGATGACGCGCCAGAACGTCTTGTTCTGGAACAACGCCACGTAATACGTCATCTCCTTGCCGTAAAACAGCAGGCTCGCGCCATAGGTGCCGTTGTAAGTCGTGCGCAACTCGTTGAGGTCCGAGCCGCGAATCATCTGCTGCAACTCCGCCACATTGCCGGCGGCGCTTTGCTGTGCTTCATCCGGCGTCAGCGCCGTGGGCGTGCCCGGCAAAGGCTGCACCGCTTGCACCGACTGGGCCTGCTGAACGGCTGCCCCCGGATCCTGCGCGGCAACCGAGCCCGCCTGGGCCGCTGCGTTCGCCGCTGCGCTATCCGGCAGCGGTTGAGCGCAACCCGTTTCGACACCCCCGATCAACAAAAGCGCGGCCAGCGCGACTTGTCGAACTCTCCACTTGTAGTCCATGAAGTACCTGTTTTGAACAGTTCTATTTTTACGATTTTACAAATCGGCACAATTATTACTCACTTTCGCCGGTTGCGGGTTCCTCGTCGAAAATTTGGTACTTCCGTATCTTTTCCCACAACACTTTTCGACTAATTCCGAGGAATTGGGCCGTATCTTTGCGACGCCAACCGTTTGCGTCGAGCGCCGTGAGCAAACGGCCACGTTCGGCCATATCCCATTTGCTGCGGTCCACGATGGGTGCCGCAGGCTCCGCCGGGGCCGGTTGCGCGCCCCCCGCACCGGCCAGCAGACGCCGCAGCCGCGTGGCGTCCCAACTGCCCATCTGGCGCACCGTCACCCCCACCCGTTCGGCCAGGTTGCGCAGTTCGCGCACGTTGCCAGGAAAGCGCATCGCCGCCACTGAGTCGGCCAGCCAGTACGGCAGCTCGGGCAGCGCAGCCAGGCGCTCCTCGCCCACCACCGTCGTCACGAAGGCTTTGAAGAGCGCGATCTTGTCCACCGCGCCGCGCTCCTCCAGCGACGGCACGCTCAACTCGATCACCGCAAGCCGATAGTAAAGATCGGCGCGGAAGTTGCCCTCCTTGACGTACTGCGGCAGATGGCGGTTGGACGCCGCGACCAGCCGGAAGTCCACCTTGAGCGGCGTGGACGAGCCGATGCGCGTGACCGTGCCGTCCTCCAGCACGCGCAACAACTTGACCTGTTGATACAGCGGCAGGTCGCCGATTTCGTCGAGGAACAGCGTGCCGCCGTCGGCCTGCTCGAAATAGCCCTTGTGCGCGACCGCCGCGCCCGTGAACGAGCCTTTCGCGTGACCGAAGAACAGCGACTCGAACAGGCCGTCCGGAATCGCGCCGCAATTGACCGCGACGAAGGGACCCATGCCATAGCGGCTGTTCTTGCGATGCAACAACTCGGCGACACGCTCCTTGCCGGTGCCGGTCTCGCCATGCACGAGCACGGTGGTCTCGCAGTCGGCGAAGGTATCCACTTCCTTCAGCAGCGCGCGCATGGTTTCGGATTCGGCGACCAGCACATCGGCGCCGGCGGTCTGCGCGGAGTGCGCGCGCAACTGGATCACGAGCTTGGAGACGAGCCCGCGCAATTCGGCGCAGGTGAAGTCGAGCGGCAGGATGTGCGAATACTCGGCGGGATACGAGGACGGATCGTTGTCGCGCGGCGCGGCGCCCACCCAGATCACGGGCATGCCGTGCGTGGCCTGCCAGTCGCGCAGCACGAGCGCGCCCGTATCGATCACGCTCACGCTGACGACGGCGATCGACGCACGCGCGGCGATGCGCTGCGGCGAGATCGCGGTGTCGTCGGCGCGGATCACCTCGACGTCGAGGCTCGCCATGCAGCGCGCGACGCGCTCGACAATATCGGCTTTGCCTTCCCAGACGTAGAGGTCGAGTTCCTCGATGGCAGTGGTGGTACGCATCGTGTCTTCTTATTTGACGAGTGTTGCGACGCCGCAGGCAAGCGGCGCGGGGGTCACGGTGGCGACGCCGATCTGGACGCCGAGCAATTGCAGCAAGGGACCGAGCAGCACGGTGTCGAGGCCGTTCAATACGGGGGCGAGCGTGCTGCTGAGCACGTCGGCCACTAGCGGCAGGATGGCTCCGCTCAGCAACGGGCGCAAAACGTCCAGCACAACGGCCACCAACGACCCGACCACCGTGTCCGGCAATATCTTGATTTGCAGCCCGTTCGCCGAGGTCAACTGGGTGAGTTGCGTCACCGTGGACTGCAACGTATTGTTGAGCACCGCGCCGATCTGGTTCGTGTTCACCGTATTGCCGGTCAGCGGATTGCCGCTGCCATCGAATGCGAGCGACGATGAGGCCGGGTTGACCACCGGCACCTGCAGGTTGGGCGCGCGCACCGACGCGATCGGCACAGGTCCTGTCAAGGTCCCCAACTCCACATCGGCGACTGTCCACTTCCCCGTCGAGCAGGAAAAACCGTTGACGCTATTGGCCGTAGCGCCTGAGGCAACCGGTGTGCCAATGCAGATATTGGCCAGCCCGGTCTGGACCCCGATTGTCTGCGTGCTCGCCGCCCGGGTCGCGGCGCATTGCGCGGACTCCAGCCACGCCTGCCCCTGCCCGACAAGCACATACAGCGGCACCTGCACCGTCAGGTTCAGAATACTGCCCACGATAGGCACAGCGCTCGTCGAAATACCCGCGTTCAACCCCAGCAGGATCTGCGCGGTCTGCGCCTGAGTGCGCCACTTCGTCGTCCCCGCGATATAACCGGGCTCGCCCATCGCGATGGTCGGCGGCGAGATGATCTGCAGGGTCAGCGCGGCGCTCACCGGCAGACTGCTGCCCAGACCGCTCATATTGCTCAGATCGACATTGAGCGCGACCGCCGGCTGCCCCGCCGCCGCGATCTCCGCGCCCACCATCAGCATTTGCAGGACGTTGACCGTCGCGTCGGCGGCGTACTGTGCATTAGCGACGCCCAGTTGCAACAGCGCCTGCGTACCGTCGATCGACGCGAGTTTGATCTGGTTCTGCGCCCCCTGCGGCACGAGGTTCGCGATAGCCGAGAGCGCGTTCTGCGCCGCCGAAACATTCGCCGTCAACGCGCTATCTTTGGTCACCGCGCTGAGCAGCACGTTGGCGAGGCTGTAGGGCCCTGCCGTCAGCGACGTCTGCGCCGCCAGCAATCCGTCGTACGTTCCGGCCTCGGTCGCTACCGCGGCGAGATCCGAAACCTTCACGTTGGCATTGGCCAGACCGTTCCAGGACACCGCGTCGAGGCTGACCGACGTGCCGCCCAGCAGCGAACCCAGCAAGCCGTTGAGCAAATTGATCTGGGCAAGCGAGGTGCCCACCTGGATGCTGCCGATCACCGACGCCTTGCCCGTCGCGCTAGCCGTGAGCGTGCGCTTCGGACCGAGGAAGAAGTACGGCACGTCTTTCGTGATCGTCACCTGCGCGCCGTTGAGCGGCGGCGTGGGATTGGTGGTCACGAAACTCATGGCGCCGCTGCTGCTCGAATCCCAGCGACCGCACTGCACGGCGAGTGTATTCGTCGTGCCGCTTACGCTAAAGCCATTGCTGGCCGCGTTCGCGAGAGCGGTCGCTTTCGGCTGGACGCACTGATCGTCCATCTGCTGCACGGCCGCCAGTGCCGCGAGGTCCGCGACGTTCTGCAAGGAGCGTTTGGCCAGATAGAGATTCGCCATGTCGAGCACGCCCAGTGCCGCCACGGCGATCACGAGGCCGAGCGCCGCGACCGCCGCAAAGGAGCCGCGCTGGCGCCGCGCGCGAGCGTGCGAAGACGCGCGCCGGCGCCATCCCGGGCGCTTGCGCGCGGCTGTGGCGTCGGCGTCGGGCAGGTCAGGCGCAACCGGCCGGCGTGGATGCCCGGCCATCTCAGTTCGAGACACCACTAGACGACCCCAGGCCGCCTGTCCCCTGGGACCCGCCAGTCAACACCGTCGATCCGAAGCTGGCCGGAATGGCCGTGTCGAACGACTTCATGTAGCGCTGCCAGGCGTAGCCCGCCTCGGCGCCGAGCATCGGCAGCGCGGGCGCGGCCTGGGCGTTGCTGCGCTGGAGTTCGAGCCACGCCTGGGCCGAATGGCCGACTTCGGTGTTCGGCACGTCGGCGCTCTGCGCGTGCGCCGCCGGAGCCATGGCGAGCGCGCCCGCCAGTACCGCCGCCGCGAACGTCGCCTTGCCTGAACGTGCCGTGAACAACGTCTTCCCGATGTGGTTTTTTTTCATCGTTTCTCCCCGTGTGGCGCGGGCGTGTCGCCGCGCGCCCGTCGTCATTGCGCGATCATTGCGCGATCATTGCGCGAAGCGGTCCACCAGACGCGGCTGCACATCGCTACCCGGCCAGCCTCCCTGGGAACTCGCCAGCGCGCGCGGCGCCGGCATGGCCGCGATCTTCGCGACGCGCTGCGCTTCCTGTTCCATCGTTTCGCGGTGCTGGGCGACTTCGCGCGCGCGCTGCACATCGCGCACTTTCTGCGCGTCGCTCATGACCGCCGCACGCGCGGCGGCGGGCAAACCTTGCTGCGCCATCATCGACTGCGCGTCGGCGTCGCTGCCGCTCGCCTCCAGCAGCAGCGCCACGTTGGCGACGATCTTCGCGTTGTGCGAATCCAGTTCGAGCGCCTTGAGCAAGGGCACGCCCGCATGTGCCACGTCGCCGTCGCGCAGCAGCGCATAGCCGAGATCGGACAGCATGGTCGCGTCGGTCGGGTCGAGCACCGAAGCCGCGTTCAACTCCTGCGCGGCCTTGTGAAAGTCGCCCGCAGCGCCCGCGAGCAGCCCCAACCCGCGATGCCCGCGCGCCGCAAGCGGCGTGTCGAGCAATTGCGTGTAGGACTGCGCGCTCGCGCTCGCCTGGCCGGTCAAGCGCAACGCGTCCGCGCGCAGCACGATCGAATCGGGCGTCTTGCCGTACTGGCGCTCGAACGCGTCGATGTGCGCAAGCGACGCGTAGTAAAGCCCTTCGGCCTGCATACGCGAGATCAGCCCGAGATACATGCCTGGCGTATCCGGCGCCGCGTCCTTGCTGGTGGCCGCGCGCATCTGCATTTCGGCCTGCGCCTGAGCGCCGACTCCATAGCCTTGCTGCGTACCGCATGCGGCCAGTGCGGCGGCGAGACCCACGCAGCCCGCGACGGCGAGCGTGCGGCGCGTGAGGACAGTGAAATTCTTCATGATGATTCCGGCCGTATTCATGGCGTTCCGACGTTGGACCTCAACGATGAATCTGCGAAAGCGAGTGCAGGACGGCGATCATCCCGGGCCCCGCGGTGACGATCAGCAGCGCGGGCAGCAGCGTCAATACCATCACGCCGGTCATGCGCACCGTGAGCTTGCCTATGCGCTCGCGCAGCGTGGCGCGGCGCACGTCGCGCAAGCGGTCGCCGAACTGCTTGAGCGGTTCCTGCACGGCGCCACCGTGTTTATCGACCTGCACGAGCAGGCGAATGACCGCGCGCAGATCCTCGTTTTCGTAAATCGACGACATGCGATGCAACGACTGCTCGCGCGTGCGGCCCGTCACGAACTGGCGCTGCGCGATCTCCATTTCGCCCGCCAGCACCGGCAACACGAGACGGAATTCGTTGATCAACACTTGCAGACTCTGATCGAGCGACAGCCCGACGCCTTGCAGCAGACGCAAGAGATCGACGAGCATCGGCAGTTCGTCGGCGACGGACTCCAGACGCGTATGCGCACGCCGCTGCACGAAGAGCTTCGGCACGAAAAAGCCCGCCAGCAAACCAACGCAGCCGAAGACCAGCGGCTTCGAGCCGCTCGCAAAGGCGTACCACACGCCGAGGCAAGCGACGATGAATGCACAGGCGAGGCGGATGATGCAATACAGCCCACGCGCGCGCGGGTCGACATAACCGCATTGCTCGATCAGGCGGCGGTCTTCATCGGCGACGATCAGCTTGCCGAGCGGCGTATCGAGCCAACGCACGCCTCGCGCGCCGAGCAAGTCGATCATGCCTGGCAATCCTGATCGCTTGCGCGGGCCAGCCGGAGCGTCGGCGTTGGGGTTCGCGGACGACGTGGTGCCGCCGCCCTGCGCAGACCGGCCCGCATTCGCCGGGCCGTTCGTTGCGCCCGCCGATGCCGTCGATACCGTCGATACGGCGGATACCTGGCTGACCGAGCGGGCCATCGCCTGGTCGAGCGTGCGCGTACTCTTGCGTGAAGCGAGGATGCGCTGACAGGCCAGTGCCGCCAGCAGCGCGACGCCGAATGCGGCGAGCAACAGGGCGAATACTCCGAGGACGTCAGGATTCATAGCGCCGCCTTGAGCCGCGTGAGGCGATGCAGCAAGAACGCGCCGCACACCTGCAGGCCCACCGCCAGATAAACCAGCTTGCGCCCGCCGTCGTCATGCCACATCGCCCCGAAATACACGGGGTTCGTCAGAATGAGAAAGGCGGCGATGCCGATCGGCAACAAGGCGAGCACCCAGGCCGAAAGCCGCGTTTCCGCCGACATCGCGGTCAGCTCGCGCTGGGCCTGTTCCAGGTCGCGCATGAAGGTCGCCATGCGTTCGAGCATCACGTCGGCGCGGCCGCCGTAGCGCACGGACAGCCGCAGCACCGCGCCCACGAGTTCGAGTTCCCTGGCGCGATAGACCTGCGAAACCTGATGCAGTGCGCGATCGATTTCGACGCCGGAACGCAACATACGCGAGACGTGATCGAGACATTCGCGCAGCGGCGCTTCGGTCGTTACGAGCGCCGCCTGGAACGCGGCGGGCACGCTGTTGCCGAGCACGATCAGGCGCACGATGCCGTCCAGAAACGACGGCAGTTGCATCACGAGCCGCGCGCGGCGGCGCTGCATGCGCATCGACAGCGCAAAGGCGACGAACGCCATCACTGCCGCCAGCATCGCGATGGCCGCCAGCCCACCGCCGAGCGTGAACGCCCAAAGCGTAAGCGCGAACGCGACGAAGCCGATGAAGACCAGCGGCTTGCGCGCGTCGACGATGCCCGCACGGCTCAAGGTATGCTGGAACGCGAGCGACAGCCACACGCGCCAGCGCTGCACGAACGACGCCGGGACGGCGTTCGCAGCCGACGCGGCCCCACCTGCCGACACCGCGCCGCCACGCGTCATCGCGTTGCCGCCCACGTACGCCGCACGCATCCCGTCGTTCTTCGAAGCGGCGCTTTTCGAACCCTGTGCGCCCTGTCCGCCCTGTCCGCCTTTTACGCCTGGCGCGGCCGCCCCGCCGAATCCACCCGCGCCAGGCCCGCCCGCCGTCGCACCGAGGCTCGCGCCCTGACTCGCGGCCGCCACGCGGCTGTCGACGAAGCGCGTCACCCGCTCGCGCGACGTGCGCTGCTGCGCGCGCTGCCAGAGCATCAGCCCGGCGCCCGCGCACAGCAGCGCGAGCCCCACGGCGAGCGCGAGCACGCTAGACATTGAATCCTCCATCACGCCCGCCGCCGAAGCCGAAATTCGACGACGCCGACAGCGCCTGGCGGAAGCGCGCGAGCTTCGGCGAATGCGGATGGATGCCAAGCGAATCCCAGCGGTCGAGCTCTTCGCCGTCGGGCGTCGTGACCGGCTCGTAGCGATACAGTTCCTGAGTCGCGATGATGTTGTCGGCCAGGCCCGTTACTTCGGTTACCGAAAGAATCCGGCGACGCCCATTGGAAAGACGCCCGATCTGCACGATGAAGTCGATCGCATTGGCGATCTGGCGACGCAAACTGCTTTCGGTGCCCTGAAAGCCCGCGAAGCCCGCGAGCATTTCGAGGCGATAGAGACATTCGCGCGGCGACGACGCGTGCACCGTCGCCATCGAGCCGTCGTGGCCCGTGTTCATCGCCTGCAGCATTTCCAGCACTTCACCGCCACGCACTTCGCCCACGATGATGCGGTCCGGGCGCATACGCAGCGTGTTGCGCAGGAGGTCGCGGATCGTCACCACGCCCACGCCGTCGAAGCCGCCCGGACGGGTTTCGAGCCTCACCACATGCGGGTGATTGAGCGAGAGTTCGGCGGTATCCTCGATCGTCACCACGCGCTCGACCTCGGGAATGTAGAACGCGAGCGCGTTGAGCAGCGACGTCTTGCCCGAGCTCGTGCCGCCCGACACCAGAATATTGCAGCGCGCCTGCACGGCCGCTTCGAAGAGCGCGCCGATCTCGGTGCCGAACGTGCCGTTGCTCACCAGATCGTCGGGACGCAGCGGGTCCTTGCGGAACTTGCGGATGGAGACGATCGGGCCCGCGAGCGACAGCGGTTCGATCACGACGTTGATGCGTCCGCCGTCGGGCAGACGCGCATCGACCATCGGATTCGATTCGTCCAGACGCCGGCCGATCGGCGCGAGAATGCGCCGCACGATACGCAGCAAGTGGGCGTTGTCGGAGAAGCGCACCGGGATCTTGGCGAGAATGCCGTGCCGCGACACATAGACATCGTTGTAGCCGTTGATGAGGATGTCCTCGACGGCTGGGTCGCCCAGCAGATCCTCGATCGGCCCGAAGCCCGCCAGTTCCTTGGTCAGCGCCTCGGCAATCGCGCGCACCTCGCTTTCGTTGATCGGGATATGGCGCAGCCGCACGAAGCTGTCAATTTCCAGATCGACGAACTGGTTGATCGCGTGACGCGACCAGCGGCCGAATTCGGCGCCCAGCTCCTCGATCCGCGTGAGCAGATGCTCGTGCGCCGCGTTCTTGATGTCCTGGAACTGCTGGCTGTGCGCGAACAGCGGCGCGTCGTCGGCAAACTCGATGTTATCCGCCATGGTCTACGAACGCTTCGATGAGTGAGGGAAAAGACCGCGCAACGGGCGCCGCAACGCGTCCAGTTTTTTAGGCACGCGCGCGCGCATGCCGTCGAGTTGGACTGCCAGCGCTTCGAGCGCACGCACGTAAGGGTCGCGCGGCGCGCTATCGGCGAGCAGTTGCCCGCGATTGGCGGCCTGGCAGAGCGCCACGCGGCGCGCGGGCAGCGCACCGGCGAGATCGATGCCCAGGCGCTCGGCGATCTGCGCCGCGCTCAGGTCGATTTCCGCTTCGTACTGGTTGAGCACGAGGCGCAAATGGTCGTTCTCCACTCCGGCCTCGCGCAGCATTTCGAGCTGGCGCGAAGCCGCGACGATCGACGCCACACTCTGATCGCAGACGAGCCAGACCTGGTCGGCGACATGCGCCACTTCGGAAACGAATTCGGTATTGCTGAAGCCGCCCAGATCGACAAGCTGCTGGTCGAAGAACGCGCGCAGCCGCGTGAGCAGCGCCACCGCCGATTGAAACGACACCTCGCGGAACGCACTGAGATCGGCGGGCAGCGTGGTGAGCGCGAGGCCGCTTTCGTGGCGCGCGAGCGCCGTGTGCACGAAGGTCTGATCGAAGCGGTTCAGATTGCGCACGGCATCGACAAAATTGAAGCCGTTGCCCGCATTGAGCAGCAGCGCACCGTCGCCGGCCGGCAAGCCCAGGTCGAGCAAGGCGGCGTGGCGGTTGGTCGGTGCGCCCTTGCGCGCGAGCAGCGCGCCGAGGCTCGCCGCCAGCGTCGTCACGCCGATGCCCGCCCGCGCGCCCAGCAATACCGTCAGGCGGCCATGGCGGCTCACGGATTCCACGCGGTTATCGAGCACCTGCCTGACGATTCTTAAGGCATCCTCACCGTCTCCCGCCACATCGACGAAATCGCGCACGCCGGCGCGCAGTGCGGACAGCGCGCTTTCCGGCTCGGCGAGCGTGCCGAGCGCGACCACCTGAAGGCCCGGAAACGCAGCGTGCGCGGCGGCGGCTACGGCGCTCGCGACCGCACCGCGCCCCTGCGAAAAATCGACCAGCAGCAGCGAAGGCATATGCTGGGAAATGCGCTGGGCGACCAGCGCGGGGTCGAGCGCGACGGACTCCACCTTGCCCGCCGGGAAAAGCGTCTGCGCCAGCCAGCGCGCGTGCGCGTCATTCGCCGAAGCGAAGACGAACGAATCCGCCACGGTCGGTTGAGTCATCAAGTGCGCTCTCGCGTTCATCACAGCCTCCTGTCGATCGGAGTGGGCAATTCCGCGCCCATCCCGATCCCATGCTTCATTTCAGGGCGAAAAGCCCGGCACCGGCTCACGCGCCGCCGCGCCGCCCAGCAACGCTCGCCACACGGGCGCATCGCGCTGTTCGGCCAGCTCGCCCGGCGTCGCGGGCAGCTTCGCCCCCTTCGCGATCGGCGACACCAGATGCGGCGTCACCACGATCACCAGTTCTTTTTCGTTTTGCTGATAGTTCAATTGCTTGAAAAACGCGCCGATCACCGGCAGGTCGCCCAGCAGCGGCACCTTGTTCACGTTCGACGCCGTCTCGCGATCGATCAGCCCGCCGATCACGAAGCTTTCGCCATCGCCCAGCTCAACCGTCGTTTCGGTGCGACGCGTCGTGATCGCGGGCACAGACACGCCGCTGATCGTCACCGCGTTCGAGAAGTCGAGCTGGCTCGCCTCGGGCGCCACCTTCAGCGCGATGCGCTGCGGCGAAAGCACCGTCGGCGTGAGCGACAAACCGATCCCGTAGGACTTGTATTCGATCGCCGTGGCGCCGAGCGCCTGCGGCACCGGCACCGGAATCTCGCCGCCCGCCAGGAAGCTCGCACTCTGGCCCGACAGCGCAACCAGCGTCGGCTCCGCCAGCACGCGTGCAAGGTTGTTCGACTCCATCAGGCTCAGATCGGCGGCGAGACCGTGCGTCGCCGACGAAAACACGAGGTTGAACGCCGTGGAGATCGGCGTGGTCGCCGTCACGGACGAACCGGTCGAACTGGTGTTCGATGAAGTGAGCGACGACGGCGTGAACGAGCCAAACGAGAAGCCGCTGTTCTGGCGGAAAAAGTTAAAGCCGATCTCCTTGAGCACGGTACGACTGAACTCCACCACCCTCACGTCCACCTGCACAACCGAGCGCGTGTCGATCGTCGAGTTGTCGAGCACGGTCCCGTCGCCGCCGCCAGCGTCGCCACCTCCGCTATCGCCCTTGGCGTCCTTGCCGGCTTTCCCGCTCGTGGCGACCGACCCTTGCGCCGCTGCCACGGCGCGCTGATGCTGCTCCATGGTCGCCGCGCTGCCGGTGATGATCGCGGTGCCTCCCAGCACCTTCACGTCGGGCGTGCCCGGACCCAGCAGCGCGCGCGCGGCATGGGTCGTCACGTTGACAGTGAAAGTACGCTGCACGCCGCCCTCCCACACCATCACATTGGTTGTGCCCGCACCTTTTCCGACGAGCAGCAGTCCGCCGCGCCGGTCGCCGTGTATGACCAGCACGTCGGCCACCGACGGATCGCCCACGGCGACGCGCGTCAGCGCCCCCGTCACGGGCAAGGTGCGCTGCTCGCCCACCGCGATATCAAAGCTCGACGGCAGCGGCTCCAGCGCAGCGCCTGCACCGGCTCGCGCAGGCGGCGCCGCCCCTGCGGGCAAAGTGGCGAGTGCGAGACCGCTGGCGCAAGCGGACGCGGCAACGGCCACGGCGAGTTTCCTCGTTATCGTCATCGTGTTCCTGCTTCTCTCGTAGGCGGCCGTGTCGTGCCCGGCGCTCTTATTTCACTTACCAGGCAAGCGTTTCGGCTCGCCCACCCCGTATCACTTCAAGTCCGCCGCGCGCGGTTGTGCGCGCCTGATGCGGCGCCCCCTGGACCACCGGCTTCGGTGCGTTGCCGCCTGCCAACTGGTCGAGCGCAATCCCCGCCGCGGCACGCGTGGCGCCATCGGGCGCCGCCTTCGACACCACCTTGAGCACGCCGGGCTGCGGGCCGAATGCGTCCGGATCGACCTGGTCGTCGTCGGTCGGATTGCGCAGCGCGAGAATCAGTTGTCCCTGGCTTTGGGCGAGCGAAAGCTGGTCGACCTGCGTCACCGGCACCGCGAGCACCGCAGTGCGCGGCACCGCGTTTTGCATGCCGAAGTTGCTGGTGCGCTGAGCGCTCGCCGCGTTGTCGCCGGGCGCGCCGAACACGAGCACGCGCGCCTTCGAGATCAGCAGGCGCGCCTGGGTGCGCCCGACTTCGCCCGCGCCCGCGCCGCCGTCGCGGCGCAGCGTGAAAAACACGTCCACGTAGTTGCCCGCGTGCAGTTGATTGCCGACCGCATTGGTTTCGTCGACGCGCACGGCTACCGCGCGCTCGCCCGCCGAGAGACTCGCAGCGAGGCTCGATGAGAGCTGTTGATCGAGCACCGGCGTGTCGGCGGCGATATCGATGAGCGGCACCCGGCCCGCCACCAGTGCGCTGTCGCCGACCGAGCCGATCGGATGAATCGGCAGCGGCTGCACACGCAGCGCGTCGGCGGGAATCGGCTGGCCGGCGGGCAGTGTTCGCGTCGCCACCACGACCGGCGTGAGTGCCTGGGTGGTGGTCGCCGCCTGCACGACGGGTTGCGGCGCGGGTGCGCGGCGCGCGAGCATGATCGCGAACAGCCCGAGCACGAGTGCGGCGGCAATCAGGAATCCTGCGGCAATTTTGGTCAGATTGGCCATCAACGATAAGTCCGGATGCGTACGGGATGTGCGCCACACAACGGGCGCGACGAACGAACGGCGATGTCGGGAGCGGTCGTCACAGAATGTTCACCGGGTCGAGCTGCACGGTGGCCTGCCCGGCGAGCGAAGTCGGCGAGATCAATCCCATCAGCGGCAAAGGCGGTATAAGCGGCTTGCTGCTCCATGGATAGGTCAGCGTGATCTGCACGCAATCCATCGCGGCGTTGCTGGAGCAGCCCGCCGGCGCAGTGCTGATGACTTTCTCGCATTGCGGCGCTTGCGCAAGCCAGCTGACGACAGCCAGCGCGCGCGTGCAGGCAGCCTCGGCGCGACCGGTCAGCGCCAGCGAGGTACTCGTCGCATTCTGGTAGACGAGCGCCGCGCGCGCGCCTTCAGCTGCCGCTGAAGTCAGGCTGTGCTGCACGAGAAAGATCATGCTGTACATCACGATTCCGTAGAGGACCGCGAAGAAAAGCGGAAACGCGAGCGCGAATTCGATAGCTGCCACGCCGCGCTGGCGACTGCGGCGTGCGCCATTTGCCTTGCGTGCATGTCGCTTGAACGCGCGCGTCTTCATTGCGGGCCTCCGGGCATCATCTGGAACGCGAGCCATACGAGCGCGGGCATCGTGAGGCAGGCAGCGTAAGGCGTGCCGCTCCGGCCACCCGTCACGATGCCGCCGCTATTAGTACGTCGTCCTACCCATTCATGCGAGCGGATCCGTATTGCGATCAGCCCGACCAGAGAATGAAGCAGCGCGGCAATACTCGCGACGATCCACAGATCGAGCAACGGCTGCATGCCGCACCATGCGCCGAGCACGGCGAAGACCTTGACATCGCCCGCGCCCATCACGCCGAGTACGAAAAACGGCATGAGCGCGGCCAGTCCGACGGCGGCGGCGGCCAGCGCCTGAACAATGCCGAGATGCGCGGGGCCCGCATGCATGAGCGATGCAACGAGCGCAGCGCACAAGCCTGCGCCCACGAGCGTATTCGGCACGCGGCGCGAGCGGCAATCGCAGACAGCAATTGCCACCGCCCACGCGGCTAACGCGAGGCTGGAGATCAATGTGGTCATCGCTGATAGGCGTGCAGCGACACCACGCATACCGAATCGACGGCACACGTGAAGTGCAACTGCTACGTTTAACGAAATGAATTGGCGCGATCGTCAACGGCGACCGCGCCGCGCGTCATTCGCCCTGTCAGACCGCCGATGTGATCTGCGACGTGATATTGGTGAATACCGCATCTAACTCGGTTCCCAAATGACCCACGCTCACAGCGATGACGACTGCGATGAGCCCCGCGATGAGCCCATACTCCAGTGCCGTAACCCCGTCTTCCGACTTCCAGAATTTTTTCACCAGCTTGTTCATTTCGGCCCTCTCTCTCTTTTTTAGCGCTCTCACGCTGATCTGCATCGACGTCTGCGTAGGCTATTTGAATTGCGTCGATACATCCGGTCCACGGACTCATAACAGTCCGCCAACAACGATGGCTGAATCGTAAGCATTCCCCTCGGAATTGCCAACGTGCAGCTCTTTTTTGTGTTGTTTTGTGCCAGTGCGTTTTTTATAGCGTAACCGTATTCGTTACGCAATCGTTCGTTACGCAGCGGACAGATCGTAACGTCATTATCGGCATATGCGTTTTATCGCTAACTTGGGACAAACCATTACACAATTATTCAGGAGTCGCAAACCATTTTTACGCCAAACGTTTTCGTGCATAAAAACGGGTGAGCAAGCCATACCGCGCTTCGGCGCGATTCGCTGCGCGCGCAATTTCCCAATGCGCATACGCGTTCTCATCGTTACCCCCGTCACGCGTAACACCGCACGTGCCACGTTACGTGACGTAACGCCCGTCACGCTGTTACCCCTCGTATTACCCCGCCTTATTCGTTTGACGAAACGATCCCTGAAAGGCTTATCACGCCTTGATTAGACGAAACCCTCGACGCGCAAACACCGTTATTTTCCGCGCGCGCTTTCGAATTGGCACAGCTGTTGCAGTGTAGGTGACGCAGGTCTGACAAACCGAGCACACAACACATAGAGAACACACCATACGAGACCGAGGGCACACCATGAACAATCACAACATCGCAAAGGCAGCGCACTTGACGGCCATCGCAGCCGCGATCGCCACCGTGCTTTCCCTGAGTGCCTGCGGCGGATCGGGATCGCTCAGCAGCGGCACCGGCAGCAGCGGCAACGGCTCGCTGCAAACGAGTGGCGGCACGAGCGGCAGTTCGGGCAGCAACGGCAGCGGCACGGGCGGCGGCACGACTACCGGCGATAACGGCAGCGGCTCCGGTAACACGACCGCCGGCAATGGCTCGGGCAGTGGCTCGGGCAACGGCAACTCGAGCAGCAGCGGCAACGGTAGCGGCGGCGGCTCGTCCACCAGCGACAATGGCAGCGGCGGCAGCGGAAATGGCAGCGGCAACGGAAACGGAAATGGAAGCGGGAATGGCTCCGGCTCCGGTTCGGCCACCGCAGCAAACGCCGTCGGCGCGGTCGTCAATTCCGCCAGCAACATCGTCAGCGCTGCGGGTTCAACGGTGTCGGGTCTCGGCAGCGCGATCGCTTCGCAATCGCTGCCAGGCGTTAGCCCGGCTACGACGACGGCCGCGGGCGGCGTCGTGCAGAACGTCGGCGGCGCCGTGTCGACGCTCGGCAACGGTCTCGCAAGCGGTCTCGGCCAGCTTGGCGCCACCAGCAATCCGGTCGGCACCACGCTCTCCAGCACGGGCGGTGTCGTGAGCGACGCGGGCAAGGCCGTCGCCAGCGCGGGTGCGCTCGTCACGAGTCTCGGCAGCGGGCCGCTTGCCCCGCTCGCCGCCGTCACGACACCGCTGGGCACCGCCGTCGGCACGCTGGGCAACGCCGTCACGAACGCCGGCAGCACGCTCACGACCGCGCTCTCGACCGGCCCGGTGCAACAGATCACGCAAACGCTCAGCTCGGCGATCACGCCGATCACCTCGGTCGTCGCCTCCACCACGCAGACGGTCGGCACGGCAACGGGCCTTGGCGCACCGGTCGCGGGTCTGCTGCAGACGCTCGGCAGCGGCCTGCAAAAGGGCGGCGCGCTCGTCTCGCAAACCGGCGGTTCGAACCCCGTCACGACGGGCGTGGGCAACCTCGTCGCCAATACGGGCAAGACGGTCGCCACCGCCGGCGGTCTCCTGACAGGCGGCAGTTCGAGCGGCAGCAACCCGGTCACCGGCCTGCTGGGCACCTTGACGGGCGGCCTCACGGGCGGCTCCGCCAGCTTGACCGGCGGGGGCGCCGCGATCGGCATCGGCGCAGGCGTCGGGGTCACCACGAGTTCGAGCGGCAGCAACCCGCTCGCCCCGGTTACGGGCGCGCTGACCACGGCAACCAGCGCGCTGACTTCCGCCACGGGCGGCAGCACCGGCGCGCTCGCACCGGTCACGGGCCTCGTCAATGGCGTCGTCGGCGCGGTCACGACCACGGTAAACAGCGTGGGCGCGGCGGGCGGCTCGATCGTCGCGGGTGCCGGCGTCACTGCGGGCACCAAACCCACCAGCACGTCCAACTCGTCGAGCAGCACGAGCACGACGCCGGCGCTTTCGCTCTCTTCCTTGACGGGCGGCACCTCGGGCAGCGGCACGAGCGGCCCGCTCGGCGGGCTCACCTCGCTCGTGGGCGGCCTGCTCGGCGCCAAAAAATAACCGCGAGTAACCACGCGTAACCGCGCCATCGGCCACCCACACCGTTCAAGCGTCCCCATTCGATCAGGAGACAGCGTCATGTCCAGCCGCTTCAATACGATCAACCACGCGATCAACCACGCGATTCATGCAGCGCCCCGCGCCAGCGAGCCGGGCAGCGCTTTCGCGCGCACCCTGCGCCTGAGCGCGCTGGCCGCAGCCGCCGCCATTGCGTGCAGCCTCGCCGCCTGCGGCGGCAGCAGCTACACCCCGCCCTCGGCGTCCACGGGTCCGGACGGCAGCACGGGCACCAGCACGACCGGCTCCACCAGCGGCGGCACCGGCACCAGCGGCTCGACCTCGGGGGGTTCGACCTCGGGCGGCGGCACCGGCGCGACGACGGGCACATCCGGCGTGGTCACCTCGGTCGCCAAGACCACCAGCGACCTGGGCAACGCGATTGGCTCGACCGCCCTGCCCGGCGGCGTCAGCTCGCAGGTCACCTCGGGCCTCGGCCAGACCGTGTCGAGCACGGGGACCGTGGCCGGCGCGCTCGCCGACGCCGTCTCGAACGGCCTCGGCCAGACTGGCTCGACGGCCAATCCGGTCGGCACGACCGTCGCCGGTCTCGGCAACGTCGTGAGCGCCACGAGCGGCGTGGTCCAGGGCGTCGCCACCACGGTGGGCGGCCTCGGCAGCGGCCCGCTCGCGCCGCTGGCGCCGGTCACGACGCCGCTCGCCTCGGCACTCGACACGACGGCCAACACGGTCAACGCCGCGGGCAAGATGCTCGGCAACGCGCTGTCGTCGGCGCCCGTGCAACAGATCACGCAGCCGCTCAGCACGGCGATCACGCCGATCGTCACCACCGCGGGCCTCATCACGCAGCAGGTCGGCACATCGACGGGTCTCGGCGCGCCGGTCTCGGGCCTGCTCGCGCAAGTGGGCGGCGCGCTGCAAACGGCGGGCGCGAAGGTTTCGTCAACGGCGGGCGGATCGACGGCGGGCGGCGCGCTCGGGCCGCTCTCGCCGGTCGGCGCGGACGTCGGCACGCTGGTGAGCGCGCTTGGCAACACCGTCACCAACGCAGGCGGTCTCGTGAATCCGAACGGCGCGAACGGCGCCGCGCCGATTCCCGGCCTGATCACGAGCCTCGTCGGCGGCAGCACGGCGCTCGTCGCCAACGGGCCGCCGACCGGCGCCGCGGCCAGCGGCCCGCTCGGTCCGCTCAATGCGGTGATCGCGAGTCTGGGTCTCGGCAGCTCGCCGCTCGGCTCGATCACGAGCCTGACCGGCACCAGCGGCGGCGCGAGCGCCATCACGGGCGGCCTGTCCGGTGTGCCGGTGGTCGGCGGCCTGCTCTCGGGCGTGGTCTCGACGGCAACGTCGGCCGCGGGTACGGCCACCTCGGTCACGGGTGGCACATCGGGCACGTCGGGCACGACGACGACGGCAAGCAACGCGGGGGCGCTGCTTCAACCGGTCACCACGCTCGTCGGCACGCTCACGGGTGCGCTCGGCGCGACCACGGGCAGCGCGACGTCTTCAAGCAGTTCTGGCAGCACGAGTACATCGGGGGGATTACTGAGCGGCTTGCTCCATAAGCTGCCGTAGCGCGCGCAACAATCATCGGGCAACATGGCGCTGCGTGGTCTGGCATCTGGAGAGGGACGCCAGGCCTCGACTGGCCCAGGCATCACCGGGACAGGTAGTACGTAGTACGCAGAAACAATAAACACAGGCAATCAGGGAGCCACAGATCGCCGCAAAGGCGACATAAAGAGGCGGCGCGCAGCGGATGTTTCAGGGAACCGTTGCGCGCCGTCCGACAAGTCCGAGGGCAGTTCGATGAAAGGCGCAGTCGCAGAATGGGCCGTGCTCGCCGCGTTGGGGGTGATGGCGGGCAGCGGCTTGACGGGGGTGGCAGTAGCGCAACAAAGCAGGCCGGCGTCGAGCGGCAATCCAGCAGCAGGGAACCCGCTCGACGCACTGCCTCAGATCAACGCGCCGCAGAAGGCGCCTAACGTAACGGTGCAGGTGGAGCAGCAGACGCCGCAATTGCAGCAGTTGCTCGCCACGCACATCACGCCGACCACCTTCAAGGTCGAGGGCGTGAAATCGATTCCGTTCGACGAGGTCGTGAAGCGATTCGCGCCCCTCGCGAACCACGACATCACGATTGGCCAGCTCATCGAGACGGCCAACGAGGTGACGAAGCTCTATCAGGAGCGCGGCTACGCGCTCTCGTTCGCGTTCGTGCCCGCGCAGGATTTCGCGGGCGGCGCCGTGCGCATCACCGTCGTCGAAGGCTATGTGAACGACGTGAAGATCACGGGCAAGCCGGGCAAGCTCGAAGACAAGATGCGTGCGATCGCGGCGCATATCGTCGAGGACCGGCCGCTGCGCACCGCCACGTTCCAGCGCTATATCAACGTGCTCGGGCTGCTGCCGGGCCTCAAGGTGAAAGCCAACGTGCCGCCGCCCACCAACACGGACGGCGCGACCACGCTCGAACTCGACGCCACGCAAAAGCCCTACGACGTCAGCACCGGGATCGACTTCAATCACCCCGGCGTGCAGGGCCTGCTGACGCTCACCGAGAACGGGCTCACGCCGTTCGGCGAGCAGTTGAGCGTGTCGGCGCTGTTGCCCAAGGGACGCGACAACGTCACGTATCTCGCCGCGCACGCGGCAGTGCCGATCGCAAGCGACGGCCTCATGGCAAAAATCGATGCCTCGCATTACCGCGGCAACCCGACCGATAATCCGGGCCTGCCCAGCTACGTCGAGCGCACCGTCATCAGCGACAAGATTACCGGCGCGCTGTCGTATCCGTTGCTGCTGAGCAATACGCGCAGCGTGGTGGGCACGCTCAGCGCCTATGCGGCGCATGATGAGGACCGCTATCACAACACCATCAACGGGCTGCAATACGGACTGAAATCGCAGGTGCGCGTGGTTCAGTTGCAGGCCGATTACACCGACGTGCAAACCGGCCAGGTGCGCAAGGCGAGCATCGCGGTGGCGAAGGCGTTCAACGTGCTCGGCGCGTCGAAATCGGCGGATACCAATATCGCCGGCCTCACGTTGCAGAACCCCGCGTCGCTGAATTTCGTGCGCACCAATGCGTCGTTCTCGCAGACCAACGACTGGCCGATGGGCTTCGGCACCGCCGTCGCGGTGATCGGGCAGTACAGCCCGGTCTCGCTGCCGACGTCCGAGCAGATTTCGTTCGGCGCGCAGCGTTTCGCGGCGGGCTATGAGCCGGGCGAGGCATCGGGCGATTCGGGTTGGGCTTACTCGCTCGAACTCAACCGGCCGCTCAAGGTCGGCAAGGTTTGGCTGCAGACGCTCACGCCCTATGTGTCGTTCGATATGGCGCGCGTTTATCTGCATGCGGGCACGCCCTCGCCGTCGCGGCTGTCGTCGGCGTCGATCGGCTTCCGTCTCTCCGATGGACGCTATTACAGCCTGGATCTATCGGTGGCGAAGGCGCTGGCCGATGCGCCCGTCGAAAGCGCGTCGCGCAGTCCACGCTTCAATGCGACGTTCTCGTATCAACTCAATTGATCGCACGGTCGAATGAACCGGATCAGCGGGCACGCGCCGTGCAATGTATCGCGCGATAGGCGCACCGTGCCCGCCGACTAGAGTTTCTCCTCGCAAACGCACGCCGCGCTTTCGCGTATCCTGCCCTGACCGTCACGCCTACGCGGCCCGACCTACGCGGCCCGACGCGATGCCGTTCATCACGCATAGATAAACATCAGTGGAGGAAGACACATGAAAACATTCAACCGTTCCGCCTCGTTCGCCGTGCGCGCGGCACGTCAGGTCGCGTTGGCCGGCGCGCTGCTCGGCGCTGTCGTGGCCGCCCAGGCACAAACGAATTCGCCCGTCGGCGTATGGCAGACCATCGACGACCACACGGGCCAGCCCAAGGCGCTCGTGCAGATCAGCGACGACGGCAGCGGCGCGCTCTCCGGCAAGGTCATCAAGGGACTCGGCGCGAACGATCAGCCCGATCGCCGCTGCACCGCCTGCACGGACGCACGCAAGGATCAGTTGATCCTCGGCATGACGATCATCGACAGCATGAAGAAGGCCGGCGACGAATGGGATGGCGGCAACATCCTCGACCCGGAGAACGGCAAGATCTATCGCTGCAAGATGCACACCGAAGACGGCGGCCAGAAGCTGGTCGTGCGCGGCTATATGGGCATCTCGCTGCTGGGCCGCTCGCAGACCTGGGTGCGCCAGCAATAATGTTTCGCACTGCGGTACATATCGCGTAAAGCAAACGAGGCCGCCTTAAAACAAGGCGGCCTCGTTTCATATTGAGCGCAGCGTAATGCCCGGCGTCAAGCCGTATGCCGATACACCGACCGATAGCCCAGCGAAGGCGGCACGCCCTGCGCAACCGCAGGACTGAACGGCGAATTGCGCGGTGCGGCCTGCAGCCCTTCCTGAATGCGAGCGGCGGCTTTTTCCGCGCGGCTCAGATGCTTGCGCATGCGCGCCTCGATGGTGTCGCACAGCGCAACGCCCTCTTCGCCGAACAGCTCGGCCATCACAGGCTTGAGCACGCCATCGTCGTGCCACGCCTTGAAGCGGCGATGGCAGGTCTGATACGAGGGATAGCGGCGCGGCATGGCCGACCAGGTGGCGCCGCTATACATGACCCACAGGACGCCGTTGAGCACCGAACGGGTATTGGCGAGCGGCCGGCCGCGCATTTCCGAACGCGGGCGCAATTCGGGCAGCAGCGGCAAGACGCGCTGCCATTCTTCCTCGGTAATATCGCGATGGGGGGTCATGGTCTACTCCTTTGTCAGAACCAGTCCTGACAAAAGATATCGACTTGACCCGGCGGCCCATATCAGACGAGTCCGAATCTTGAAAAAACGATTCGGAGTCTATTTTCCGATAATTTCGGGCCGCGGCCCCGCCTGCGCACTCAGGTCAATGCCGTATTGACGATGCGGCGCGGCGTTTCCAGATACTCCTTCGATTGCATCTCGACGATCCGCGAGACCGTGCGCGTGAATTCGTTGGCCATCGGTCCTTCGGGATAGAGATCCTCGGGCGGCACCGCCGCCGACATCAGCAGCTTGACCTTGTGGTCGTAAAACACGTCGATGAGCCAGGTGAAGCGGCGCGCCTCGGAGGCCATGCGCGGCGTCATCTGCGGCACGTCGGACAGGATTACCGCGTGAAAACGGCTCGCCAGTTCGAGATAGTCGTTCTGCGAGCGCGGGCCGCCGCACAGCGTAGCAAAGTCGAACCACACCACGCCGTCCGCCTTACGCAGCGCCTTGAGCTCACGCTTC
Source organism: Paraburkholderia eburnea (assembly GCF_002917095.1). Taxonomy (GTDB): domain Bacteria; phylum Pseudomonadota; class Gammaproteobacteria; order Burkholderiales; family Burkholderiaceae; genus Paraburkholderia; species Paraburkholderia eburnea. The sequence goes on along the minus strand of NZ_PQGA01000011.1, from coordinate 10,220 downwards.
TCGATATGCAGCAACGGGCTTTCATCGGGCACCGCGGCAAGTTGCGAAAACGAGCGGCGCAACGCCTTGTCCGCCGCCGCGCCCAGCGGCGTGTGATAGACCTCGACCTGCGCGAGCGTGCGCTGCCGATAGTCGATGCCGGCATCGACGTTCAGGACGTCCAACTTTTCCTTGATGAGCGCGATCGCGGGCAGCATACGGTCGCGATGCAGGCCATCGGGATAGAGCAGATCCGGATCGTAGTTGGAGGTCATCACGAACTGCACGCCATTCGAGAACAGGCGGTCGAGCAGACGATAGAGAATCATCGCGTCCGCGATGTCGGAGACGTGAAATTCGTCGAAGCAGATCAGGCGATAGCGCTTCGCGATCCGGCGCGCGAGTTCGTCGAGCGGATCGGCCTGGCCTTTGAGTTCTTCGAGTTCGCGGTGCACTTCGCGCATGAACTCGTGGAAATGCAGGCGCGTCTTGCGCTGCACCGGCACGACCGCGAAGAAACTGTCCATCAGGAAGCTCTTGCCGCGCCCCACGCCGCCCCACATGTAGACGCCGCGCGGCAGGTCGGGACGGTTAATCAGCTTCCAGAACGCGTTGGAGCGACGCGACTTGTATTCGACCCACTCGTCATAGCACCGCTGCAGTCGATCGATGGCGACGCGTTGCGCCGCATCAGGCTTATATCCCCGTTTCTGCAGTTCTGATTCGTAGTATTCGGTGACGTTCATTTCGTGGGCCACAAATGAGTAAAGGCGGAGCGGGTTCAAACCCGTCCGCCTCTGTACGTGATGCAGGTTACCGCAAGGTACCTGGGCCTGGCGGGGCCAACACTACGCCGCCGCCCTGCCCCGTTGCATTACATATTGAGCGCGCGCTTGTCGACTGCGAGTGCGGCTTCGCGCATGACTTCGGACAGCGACGGGTGCGGATGGCAGATGCGGCCGATGTCTTCGGCGGCAGCCTTGAATTCCATCGCCACCACGGCTTCCGCGATCAGGTCCGATGCGTTCGCCGAGATGATGTGCACGCCGAGCAGCTCGTCGGTCTTCGCGTCGGCGATCATCTTCACAAAGCCGTCGGCCTTGTTGATGCCGAGCGCGCGGCCGTTCGCCATGAACGGGAACTGGCCCGTCTTGATCTCGCGGCCTTCGGCCTTGAGCTGCTGCTCCGTCTTGCCGACCCACGCGATTTCCGGTTCGGTGTAGATCACCCACGGAATGCAGTTGTAGTCGATGTGCGGCTTCTGGCCGTCGATGACTTCGGCGACCAGCACGCCTTCGTCTTCGGCCTTGTGGGCGAGCATCGGGCCACGCACCACGTCGCCGATCGCGTACACGTTCGGCACGCTCGTCGCGCAATGATCGTCCACGTCGATGAAACCACGCTCGCTGGTCTTCAGGCCGATCGCTTCGAGGTTCAGGTTGTCGGTGTTCGGCACGCGGCCAACCGACACGATCAGGCGGTCGGCTTCGAGCACTTGCGCGTTGCCGTCCTTGTCCGTGTAGTTGATCGTGACGTTGTCGTCGGTGGCCTTGACTTCGCCCACCTTCACGCCGACGTGAATGTCGAGACCCTGCTTCTTGAAGAGCTTGGCGGCTTCCTTCGAGAGCGCCTGGTCAGCGGCGCCGAGGAATTCCGGCAGCGCTTCGAGCACGGTGACTTCCGCGCCCAGACGGCGCCACACCGAGCCCAGCTCCAGACCGATCACGCCTGCGCCGATCACGGCCAGCTTCTTCGGCACGGTGTCGAACGAGAGCGCGCCTTCGTTGTCGGCGATGATCTTGTTGTCGACCGGCATACCCGGCAGATGGCGCGCCTTCGAACCCGTCGCGATGATGACGTTCTTCGCCGTCACGACTTCGGTTTCGCCTTCGCCCGAGACTTCGATCTGCACGCCGGCGTCGTTCTTGCCGGTGAACTTGCCGTGGCCCTTGAGCCAGGTGATCTTGTTCTTGCGGAACAGGAACTCGATGCCCTTCGTCATCTTCTCGACGATGGCTTCCTTGCGGCCAAGCATCTTCGTCACGTCGATGCTCACGTCGCCCACGTTGATGCCGTGGTCGGCCAGGTGGTGCTGCGCGTTCTCGAACTCTTCCGACGAGGCGAGCAGCGCCTTCGACGGGATGCAGCCGACGTTCAGGCAGGTGCCGCCGAGCTTCAGCGCGCCGGCCGGGTTCTTCCACTTTTCGATACAGGCAACCGACTTGCCGAGCTGCGCGGCGCGGATCGCCGCGATATAGCCGCCGGGGCCGGCGCCGATCACGACGACGTCAAATTCTTTGGACATGGTCATCCTTTCGAGACGTGAGCGCGGCGCGCGGACTCCGGCTTCCGGAATCCGCGCAAGCGTCGCTCAGTGTGAGACTGGATGCGCGAGGGGGGACGTAAACCCCGGCTCGCGCTTAAACACGTTTCGCGCGTTTTACAGGTCGAGCAGCAGGCGAGCCGGATCTTCCAGCGCGTCCTTCATCGCGACCAGCGACAGAACGGCTTCGCGGCCGTCGATGATGCGGTGGTCGTACGACATCGCGAGGTAGTTCATCGGACGAATCACGATCTGGCCGTTCTCCACCACAGCGCGTTCCTTGGTCGCGTGCACGCCCAGGATCGCCGATTGCGGCGGGTTGATGATCGGGGTCGAGAGCATCGAGCCGAACACGCCGCCGTTCGAGATCGAGAATGTGCCGCCCGTCATTTCTTCGATCGACAGCTTGCCGTCCTTGGCCTTCTGGCCGAATTCGGCGATCTTCTTCTCGATGTCGGCGAGGCTCATCTGGTCTGCGTTGCGCAGGATGGGCACCACCAGACCGCGCGGCGAGCCGACAGCGATACCGATGTCGAAGTAGCCGTGATAGACGATGTCGTTGCCGTCGATCGACGCGTTGACGAGCGGGAACTTCTTCAGCGCATGGACAGCCGCCTTCACGAAGAACGACATGAAGCCGAGCTTCACGCCATGTTCCTTCTCGAACTTGTCCTTGTACTTGTTACGCAGGTCCATGACCGGCGCCATGTTCACTTCGTTGAACGTCGTGAGGATGGCGTTGGTTTGCTGCGACTCGAGCAGACGCTCGGCGATACGCGCACGCAGACGCGACATCGGCACGCGCTGTTCCGGACGGTCGTTGAGCCAGTTCGCAGCCGATGCCGGTGCGTTGACCTGCGGCAGCGACGGCTTGGCGGCAGCCGGCTTCGATGCCGGTGCGGCAGCCGGAGCAGCCTTCGGTGCGCCTGCGCCCAGCACGTCCTGCTTCGTGATGCGACCGTCGCGGCCCGTGCCCGCGACGTCGCCGCCGGCCAGGCCCTTTTCCGCCATCAGCTTGGTCGCCGCCGGCGAGGCAATGTTGCTGCTCGACGTCGATGCAGCGGCGGCGGCCGGAGCGGCAGCCGGTGCTGCTGCGGGCGCAGCAGCGGGTGCGGCGGCAGCTGCGGGGGCCGCAGCGGCGCCAGCTTTGGCTTCCGTGTCGATGCGCGCGATCACTTGATCCGCGACCACGGTATCGCCGTCATTTGCCACGATCTCGGCCAGCACGCCGGCAGCCGGCGCGGGGACTTCGAGAACGACCTTATCCGTTTCCAGCTCGATGAGGATTTCGTCCTGGGCGATTGCTTCGCCCGGCTTCTTCTTCCACTGCAGCATCGTTGCTTCCGAAACCGACTCCGAAAGCTGGGGGACCTTGACTTCAACAATAGCCATTTGATGTTCCTGAATACGTATCGGGATCTACCCGTGGGTACGAACCGGGTCGCGCACATGAGCGCGGGAAAGCGCGCAGTGTGTTCGCACGCCTTCCCGGTTCGATTAACTCAATGTGTTACTTCGCGACCTGCGCGCCCTTCAGGCGGCCGAATGCGCCTTCGATCAGCGCCTTCTGCTGCTCGTAGTGCTTCGCGTAGTAGCCGACGGCCGGCGAGGCGGAAGCAGGACGGCCGCTGTATGCGAGCTTCATGCCTTCCTTCATGCCTTCGCGCAGATGGTGCTCGATGTAGAACCACGGGCCTTGATTCTGCGGCTCGTCCTGCACCCACACCACTTCGGTCGCGTTGTCGTACTTCTTCAGCTCCGCTTCGAACTGCTTGTGAGCGAACGGATAGAGCTGCTCGATACGGATGATCGCGACGTCGTTGGCCTTCGCTTCGCGGCGATGCGCGACGAGGTCGAAGTACACGCGGCCCGAGCAGGCCACCACGCGCTTGACCTTCTTCGCGTCGATGGTGTCGTCCACTTCGCCGATGACCGGCTGGAACGAGCCCTTCGCGAGTTCGGACAGATCCGACACGGCTTCCTTGTGACGCAGCAGCGACTTCGGCGTGAAGATGATCAGCGGCTTGCGGAACAGGCGGATCATCTGACGGCGCAGCACGTGGAAGATCTGGGCCGGCGTGGTCGGCTGAACGACCTGCATGTTGTGCTCGGCGCACAGCTGCAGGAAACGCTCGATACGCGCCGACGAGTGCTCCGGACCCTGGCCTTCGTAGCCGTGCGGCAGCAGCATCGTGAGACCCGAAACGCGGCCCCACTTCACTTCGCCCGACGAGATGAACTGGTCGATCACGACCTGCGCACCGTTGACGAAGTCGCCGAACTGGCCTTCCCACGCGACGAGCGTGTTCGGCTCGGCGGTCGAGTAACCGTATTCGAAGCCCAGCACGGCTTCTTCCGACAGCACCGAGTCGATCACCGTGAACTGCGCCTGGTTCTCGCCGATGTTCTGCAGCGGAATGTACGTGCCGTCGTTCCAGCGCTCGCGGTTCTGGTCGTGCAGAACGGCGTGGCGGTGCGTGAACGTGCCGCGGCCCGAGTCCTGACCGGTCAGACGGACCGAGTAGCCCGATGCGACCAGCGACGCGAACGCGAGGTGCTCGCCCATGCCCCAGTCGAGCTTCGCTTCGCCCTTGCCCATCGCGCGGCGGTCATTGATGACGCGCTCGACCAGCGGGTGAACCTTGAAGTTCTCGGGGATCGTCGTGATGCGTTCCGCGAGGCGCTTGAGTTCCGCGAGCGGCACGGCCGTGTCGGCTGCGTCGGTCCACTTGCGGTTCAGGAACGGCACCCAGTCCACCGCGTACTTGCTCTTGTAGTTCGAGAGCACCGGGTCGACCGTGTGGTGGCCTTCGTCCATCGCGGCGCGGTACGCCTTGACGTAGTTGTCGCCGTCTTCCGCCGTGATGACGCCCTGCTGCACGAGCTTTTCGGCGTAAAGCGCACGGGTGCCCGGGTGCTTCGCGATCGTCTTGTACATCAGCGGCTGCGTGACCGCCGGGGTGTCCTGCTCGTTGTGGCCGAGCTTGCGGAAGCAGATGATGTCGACGACGACATCCTTGTGGAACTGCGTGCGGAAATCGACCGCGAGCTGGATCGCCAGCACGACCGCTTCCGGATCGTCGCCGTTCACGTGCAGCACCGGCGCTTCGATCATCTTGACCACGTCGGTACAGTACAGCGTCGAACGCGCGTCGCGCGGGTCCGAGGTCGTGAAGCCGATCTGGTTGTTGATGACGATGTGCAGCGTGCCGTGCGTGCCGTAACCGCGCGTTTGCGCGAGGTTCAGCGTTTCCATCACGACGCCCTGGCCCGCGAAGGCCGCGTCGCCGTGGATCTGCACCGGCAGCACCTGCAGGCCTTCCGCATCGCCGCGGCGATCCATACGGGCCTTCGCCGAACCCTCGACCACCGGGTTGACGATTTCGAGGTGCGACGGGTTGAACGCGAGCGACAGGTGGACCGGGCCGCCTTCGGTTGCGACGTCCGACGAGAAGCCCTTGTGGTACTTCACGTCGCCGGCCGGCAGGTCGTCGACGTGCTTGCCTTCGAATTCGGCGAACAGGTCAGCCGGCATCTTGCCGAGCGTATTGACCAGCACGTTCAGGCGGCCACGGTGAGCCATGCCGATGACGATTTCCTGCACGCCCTTCGCGCCTGCGTGACGGACGACTTCGTCCATCGCGGCGATGAAGGATTCGCCGCCTTCGAGCGAGAAACGCTTCTGGCCGACGTACTTGGTGTGCAGGAAGCGCTCAAGGCCTTCGGCGGCCGTCAGGCGCTGCAGGATGTGCTTCTTCTTGTCGTTCGAGAAGTTCGGCGTCGAGCGGATCGACTCGAGGCGTTCCTTCCACCAGCGCTTCTGCTCCGGATCGCTGATGTACATGTACTCGGCGCCGAGCGTGCCGCAGTACGTGTCGCGCAGGGCCTTGACGATCTCACGCAGCGATGCGCGCTCGAAACCGAAATACAGGTTCGTGGCGCTGAACGTCTGGTCCATATCGGCTTCGGTGAAGTCGTAGAACGCAGGTTCGAGTTCGGGGATAGGCGGGCGCTCGCGACGCTTGAGCGGGTCCAGGTTGGCCCATTGCGAGCCCAGGAAGCGATAGGCGCCGATCAGGGACTGAACGTAGACCTGCTTGCGAGCCGTGGCGAGGTCTTCGCCGCCACCCTTCGGGACGAAGGCATTGGCTTTTGCGCGCTGCGCAAACGACTCGACGATCGGGCCATGGGCCACGTCGCTGTCAGTGGAGCCACTCGACGACGGCACGTTTTGCAGTGCGTCAAAGTACTCGCGCCATTGGTCCGGAACGGACGCAGGGTTGTCAAGATATGCTTCGTATTGCTCTTCGACATACGGAGCATTGCCGCCGAACAGATAGGAGTTCAGCTGGAATTGCTTCATCGTTTCCGACATTTACGCTCACCTTTCTTCGAGTTTCTCGAGAAATAGCGGGTTACTCAACCTTCCGCGCCACGGCCTGACCGTTTAGCGGATTGCGAATCAAGTCTGCTTGGAAGGACCTAAATCATGCATCCGCGGAGCATAGCACATAAGTGATAGTCCCCATAAGATGCAATGCGACACATCATCGCACGCAAACCCTTACACCACGGGCCTTTGCGACGCTTTGCAACTTCAACAACAGTCTCTTCCCGCACCGCAGGGCAATCCCCCGCCAGGTTCAAAAACGAATGCAAAAAAGCCGCCCAGACAGCGGCGGCTTTCTTGTTTTCTTACATGCAGTGCAGTGCGTGAAAAAGTTTCAACGGCAAACTTTTACTCGGCACCGGCTTCGCGGCTTGCGCGGCGACGCTCGTGCTCTTTCAGATGACGCTTGCGCAGGCGGATCGACTGCGGCGTGACTTCCACGAGTTCGTCGTCGTCGATGAATTCGACTGCGTATTCGAGCGACATCTGGATCGGCGGAACCAGGCGCACGGCTTCGTCGGTGCCCGAGGCGCGCACGTTGGTGAGCTGCTTGCCCTTGATCGGGTTCACGACGAGGTCGTTGTCGCGGCTATGGATACCGATGATCATGCCTTCGTACAGCGCGTCGCCCGGCTTCACGAACATGCGGCCGCGATCCTGCAGCTTCCACAGCGCGTAAGCGACAGCGGCGCCGTCGTCCTGCGAGATCAGCACGCCGTTGCGACGCTCGCCGAGCGTGCCTTCCTTGACCGGACCGTAAGCGTCGAACACGTGGCTCATCAGGCCCGTGCCGCGCGTGAGCGTCATGAATTCGCCCTGGAAGCCGATCAGGCCACGCGCCGGAATACGGTATTCGAGACGCGTGCGGCCACGACCGTCCGACGCCATGTCGAGCATTTCGCCCTTACGGCGGCCCAGTTCTTCCATCACGCCGCCCTGGTGAGCGTCTTCGACGTCCACGGTCAGCATTTCGTACGGCTCCTGCTTCACGCCGTCGACTTCGTGCAGCACCACGCGCGGACGCGACACGGCCAGCTCGTAGCCTTCGCGGCGCATGTTTTCGATCAGGATCGTCAGGTGCAGTTCGCCACGGCCCGAGACTTCGAACGTGGTTTCGTCGCCGGTGTCCTTCACGCGCAGCGCGACGTTGTGGTTCAGTTCCTTCGTCAGACGGTCGCGGATCTGGCGGCTCGTCACGAACTTGCCTTCCTTGCCGGCGAGCGGCGACGAGTTCACGAGGAAGTTCATCGTCAGAGTGGGTTCGTCCACCGTGATCATTGGCAGCGCTTCGGGGTTGTCCACCGCGCAGATGGTCGCGCCGATACCGATGTCTTCGATACCGTTGATCAGCACGATGTCGCCGGCTTCAGCCGAATCGACCTGCACGCGCTCCAGGCCGCTGAACGCCAGCACCTGGTTGATCTTGCGGTTCATCACCTGGCCTTCCGGACCGAAGCGCAGCGCAACCGGCTGACCCGGCTTGATGCGGCCGCGCTTGATACGGCCCACGCCGATACGGCCGACATACGCCGAGTAATCGAGCGAGGTGATCTGGAGCTGCAGCGAGCCTTCCGGATCGGCATCGCGAACCGGCACGTGTTCGAGCACGGCGTCGAACAGCGGACGCATGTCGCCTTCGCGCGCGTCCGGCGACAGCGAAGCGTAGCCGTTCAGGCCCGACGCATACACCACCGGGAAGTCGAGCTGCTCTTCGGTCGCGCCGAGCTTGTCGAACAGGTCGAACGTCTGGTTGATGACCCAGTCGATACGCGCGCCCGGACGGTCGATCTTGTTGACGACGACGATCGGCTTGAGGCCGAGCGCCAGCGCCTTCTTGGTCACGAAGCGCGTTTGCGGCATCGGGCCTTCGACGGCGTCGACGAGCAGCAGCACCGAGTCGACCATCGACAGCACGCGCTCCACTTCACCGCCGAAGTCGGCGTGACCCGGGGTGTCGACGATATTGATGTGGGTGCCTTCGTACTCGACCGCGCAGTTCTTCGAAAGAATCGTGATGCCACGCTCTTTTTCGATGTCGTTCGAGTCCATCACGCGCTCGGCGACCTGCTGGTTGTCACGGAACGTGGCGGTCTGGCGGAGGAGCTGGTCGACGAGCGTGGTCTTGCCGTGGTCGACGTGGGCAATGATGGCGATGTTGCGAAGGGCGCGGGACATAGGAACCTGGGTACAGTTGAGTGCGTCATGCGGGCTCGACGGCGGGCCGCACACAGTAGGGCTCGGACGCCGCCCAGCCCTGCTGCCGGAGGCGTTCGAAAACGCTTGCGGCGGGTCGGGTTGCGGGTCGGTTCGTCAGGGCTGCCATGACGCACTTTTGGGAACCTGAAATTATAGCACGTGCTGATGACTTCATCGGACACATACACGATCCAGACCGTACGTTTGCGGCTTCAGGACAACGCGGCGACACCCTGCCCACCCGATTTTCTCATGTCCATGCCCTGCGCATTAAGACCCTACTTAGCAAAGGTTTCTCGGCGCTGCGACAATAAACCTTGCCGCGTCAACTAACGGACCCTATAATGCCTGCCTGGTCAACCATTGCAGTTGCAGCAGAACCATGACGGATCCGACTCCCACGCCGCCACCCGAAGTCCGCGATTACGACCTCGGCGAAAGCGTTGGCTATTTGCTTTCCCGCGTGCGCTCGTCCATGTCGAACCTGGTCACGCAACGCACCGTGGCGGAACTCGGCGTCACCAGCCAGCAGGCCAGCGTCCTGTTCATGGTGGCGAGCGGCAAGTGCGTGCTCGCGGCCGAGCTCGCGCGCGAGTACGGCATCGACGCGAGCGCCGTGACGCGCCTGGTCGACCGGCTCGAAAAGCGCGGCCTCCTGCGTCGCGTGCGCAGCTCCGAAGACCGCCGCGCCGTGCGCCTCGCGCTCACGCCCGAGGGCGAGGCCATCGCGGCGCGCATGCCGGCGATCTTCACGAGCGTGATGGAAGAGCTTTCCAAAGGCTTCACGCCCGAGGAAGTGGGCTTCCTGAAGAGCATGTTGCGGCGGATTCTGATCAATAGCTGCGAAGCCAATCAGAACGCGAACGCCGCCAGTGCAGCACCGGGCCAGCCGTCGCCAGGCGATTGATGCGCTGATTAATGCGCCGATTAATGCGCCGACCGGCATCAATCCAGACGAGACCGACACCGAAGATAGATGACGAGGCAGGCAAATTTGAAAGCGTCATACGGAAAAATGGCTGCATCGTCCAGTATCACAACACCTTCTCACGCAACGAGACGAGCAATGACATCCCTAACCCAGTTTGCGCCAGCGCACACCTGTCGAGTAGCGGTCGCTACCGCGGTCGCGGCGCTCGCGCTTTCGGGCTGCGCAAACTACTTCGGCATCAAAAGCGACCAGACCCTCGCCCAGCCGCAACAGTTCGAAACCTCGCAGAGCATTCCCGCGCAGGGCGGCCAGTGGCCCACGCTCGACTGGGCGCAGCAGTTTGGCGACCCGCAACTGCCGAAGCTGATCGACGAAGCGCTCGAAGGCAATCCCAGCATCGC
>NZ_PQGA01000010.1 GCF_002917095.1 Paraburkholderia eburnea | reverse complement strand
CCACGAAAGACGTCATTCGTGCAGCACGCAACAGTTTGTTTTGTTTCATGTTTCCTCCAGTTCGGTGCCGGCCGGAGCCAGCGTAGCGCGATCTTACAAGAGCGGGGGCTGCGCTCACAAGCTAGCCAAAAAGGCCCGTCTCTCGTGGAAAACGCCTGGTTGACAGGCTTGCTTAGGCCCGCCTTTGGTGTTTAGTCGCCGATGTTCCTTGCGGCTGTCTCCTCCTTTTGGCGGCGCTTGTGCTGCTCTGGCGCGAGTTTGATCCGGCCGTATCGCGCGTTTCGCTGCTGGGTGGGAATTTTTGCCGCTGCTACAGGGTTATTGGCGTCGAGACCGCCCCCAGACGCGGCGCGTGGCGACGCACAAGCGCTGCGCCGGCGTGGTCGCGCGTGCCCGAATAGTCGGATACCGACCTTGGCGCACCGTTAATTCACGTGCAGCCAGACTCGCCGCGCTCGCACCAGTCGCGCCACATCAGCCGGTATGCCGCTTCCATGTTGCGGGCGAAGCGCGCCGCGTCCATCAGCGGCGAGCCATTCATCCGCGCGCGCAAACTGGCACGCAGCGCGGCGAGACGCGGCAGGTCGCGAGCGAGCGCGACGACGGTTTGCGCATAGCCCGCGTCATCGTGCGCCACCAGTTCGGTCAGCCCCAGATTGGCGAGCAGTGACAGCCCCGCGCGGCTCGCCGCCGAACGGCCCACGCGGGTGGGCACCGGCACGCCCATCCAGAATGCATCGAGGCTCGTGGTGTGGCCGTTGTACGGGAAAGTGTCGAGCGCGATGTCGATCTGCGCCCAGGTGCGCAGATAGTCCCCCCGCGCCTGAAAGCCCACGAAGCGCACGCGGGCCGGATCGAGGCCGTGAGCGGCCAGCCGCGTCAACAGGCGCTCGCGCGCGCTGCCCGGTTGAGCCATCAGCACGAGCCGTGCGTCAGGCAGCGCCGCGAATACCCCGGACCACAACGCAAGGGTGGCGTCGGTGAGCTTGCAGGGGTTGTTCAGACAGCCGAAGGTGACATGACCCGCCGTGAGCGCGGGCAGTGCATTCACGTCTTGCGGCGCTTCGAGCGGCGCGTAACACCAGAATGCATTGGGCAGACGCAGCGACCGTTCGGTGTATTGCGCGTCGATGCCGGGCACGCCGGGAGGATCGAGCCACGGATCGGTGAGCCGCCAGCCGATCGCCGGGCTGCCCGTGGTGCCCGGATACGCGAGCCACGCGACCTGCACCGGCGCGGGACGCCGCGCGAACACCGCGCGCCGCGAGTCGGCCATATGCATGGTGAGGTCGACGAGGACATCGATACGGTCGTCGCGGATCTGCTGCGCGAGGCGCGCATCGTCGAAGTCGCGCACGTCGCGCCAGAGATCCGACATCGACGCGAGCCGCGCCGTGATCTCGTCGGGCTGCGCGCTGGAATAGCAGACGATCTCGCAGGCCGCGTGGTCGTGATGCGCGAACACGGGCAGCGTGAAGAGCGACTGGCAGTGATTGCGAAAATCCGGCGAGACATAGCCGATGCGCAACCGCCGCGCCGGATCGGGCACGTTCGCATACTGCGGCGCGGGCGCGGCCAGATGCGGCGTATCGTAGCGGGCCGCGTAGCGCTCGGCTTCGGCGCGGATCGCCATGCTGTCCTCGGTGGCGAACATCGTCGCGTAGACGAGATTGCAGTGCGCGCCTTCGTTGCCCGCATCGCAGGCCAGCGCGCGCCGGTAGGCTTCCAGCGCGCCATGGATGCGGCCCGATGCCTTGAGCGCGTTGCCGTAGTTGCTCCAGGCATCGGCAAAATCGGGGCGCAGCTGGATGGCGCGCTCGAAGGCGCGCTGCGCCTCGTCGGGGTCGCCCAGTTCGATGAAGATGTTGCCGTAGTTGTTCCAGGCGGGCGCATTGCCGGGCGCCAGCGCGAGCGCGCGTTCCAGCATGGCGCGCGCCTCGTCGATGCAGCCGACGTGGCGCAGCAGGATGCCCAGGTTCGTCAGGACATCGGTGGAATCAGGTGCGAGCGTGAGCGCATGTTCCAGCAGCGCCTGCGCCTCGGAGCGGCGATTGCCCGCGATCAGCACGTTGGCGAGGTTGTTCCATGCGCTGACGTGAGCCGGGTCGAGATCGACCGCGCGGCGCAGTTCGGCTTCGGCGCGCGTCAGATCGCCCTGCGCGAACAACACGCTGCCCAGGTTGTAATGCGCGAGGCCATAGTCCGGCTCCAGCGCCACCACGCGCTCCAGCAGCGCAGCGCAGCGTTCGCGCTCGCCCCCGGCGTCATACAGATTGGCCAGATTGTTGAGCGCGTGCGTGAAATCGGGCTTCAGTTCGAGCGCGCGCGTGAGCGCGGCGATGGCCAGACCACTTTCGGCGCCGCGCTCGCAGGTGAGCGCGAAGTTGACGAGGAAGTGCGGATCTTCGCGCAGCGCGAGCGCCCGTTCGATCAGCGCACGCGCCGCCAGCCGGTCCCGGCCGATGTCGAGGACGCCGGCCAGATGCAGGGCGTCGGCGTTGCGCGGATCGATCTCGATCAATTGCGCGCAATACCGGCGAGCCTCGTCATGCGCGCCGGCGCGCCACGCGGCAAGCGCATCGGCGAAGGTCAATGCGGGGGGCGGGACGGACGCGGCGGGGTCGTGTGCGGAAGGAGACGTCATGAGAGCGGCCCGCATCGCATGGGAAAGCCGTGGCGCGCAGGCTATCGGGAAAAGATAACCTTCGATTATCGGCACTGTCTCGAAAGTTTAATCTTGATATTCATCAAGCCACTGCGCGCTGTCCATAAAAAAACCGCGCGGCCCGGAAGTCCGGAACCGCGCGGTTCGTCTGTGCAGCAGACGTATGCAATCAGAGCGCAAGCCGCTCGCAGATCGCCTTGGTCGCACCCGCCGTATTGAGCGTGTAGAAGTGCAGACCGGGCGCGCCCGCATCGACCAGGCGGCGGCACAGGTCCGTCACCACGTCGAGGCCGAACGCGCGGATCGATTCGCGATCGTCGCCGAAGCTTTCCAGGCGCTTCGCGACCCAGCGCGGCACTTCCGCGCCGCACATTTCCGAGAAGCGCATGAGCTGCGAGTAATTCGTGATCGGCATGATGCCGGGCACGATCGGGATATCGACGCCGAGCTTTTTCGCGTCTTCGACGAAGCGGAAATACGCATCCGCGTTGAAGAAGTACTGCGTGATCGCCGAGTCCGCGCCCGCTTTCACCTTCTGCGCGAACGCTTCCAGATCGTGACGCGGGGAGCGCGCCTGCGGGTGGTATTCGGGATAGCCGGCCACTTCGATATGGAACGCGTCGCCGGTTTCCTCGCGGATAAAGGCGACGAGATCCGACGCGTAGCGCAGCTCGCCCATCTCGCCCATGCCCGAAGGCAGGTCGCCGCGCAGCGCGACGATGTGACGGATGCCGTGCGAGCGGTACTGGCTCAGGATGTCGCGCAGGCTGTCGCGGGTCGCGCCGATGCACGAAAGATGCGGCGCCGCATCGACGCCTTCCTTCGCGATCTCGGCCACGGTGTCGAGCGTGCCCTGCTGCGTCGAGCCGCCCGCGCCGAAGGTCACCGACACGAAGCGCGGCTTGTGCATGAGCAGTTGCGCACGCGTGGCGCGCAGCTTCTCGACGCCTTCCGCGGTCTTCGGCGGGAAGAATTCGAATGAGAGTTCGATCGGTTTCATGATCGCTGTATTGATGAGCAGGCCGAAGCGCGAAGCCCCGGCCATGCGAGCGTCAGCCGAGGCTGCGGTTGCCGAAGATCAGCGCCGACAGCAGCCACGAGACGATGCTGTAGAGGATCGAGCCAAAGAACGCCGACCAGAATCCCGACACCTCGAAGCCCTTGAGCAGCGACGCGGCCAGCCAGAAGCACAGTGCGTTCACCACGAGGATGAACACGCCGAGCGTGAGGATGGTCACGGGCAGCGTCAGCACGATGAGCACCGGGCGCAGCACGGCGTTGATAAGGCCGAGCACGAGCGCGACGATGAGCGCGGTGCCGAAGCTGCGCACGTGGATCGACGGTACGAGCCACGTGATGATCAGCAGCGCGAGCGCATTGACAAGCCAGGTGAGCAGCACGGTCATGGATAGGTCCTCTTTCCTCTTGCGTCGTGGTTATGCGGTGCGCCCGCGCACGTTAAAAATAGCGCGCGGGCGTGTGCATAGCTTCGGGCTGGTGGCTTAAAGACGTCTTAAAAATAAGGGACGTCTCATCGCGCTTTTGTATCCAGCCGTAACGATGCGCCGGGTAATGGCTTGGTTGGCTTGGTTGGCTTGGTTCGCTTAATAGCGGTAGTGGTTCGGCTTGAACGGGCCGTTCTTCTCGACGCCGATGTACGAAGCCTGCTCGTCGGACAGCACGGACAGATTCGCGCCGATGCGTGCCAGGTGCAGGCGCGCGACCTTTTCGTCGAGGTGCTTGGGCAGCACGTAGACCTTGTTCTCGTACTTCTGCCCTTGCGTGAACAGTTCGATCTGCGCGAGCGTCTGGTTCGTGAACGAGTTCGACATCACGAACGACGGGTGGCCCGTGGCGCAGCCCAGGTTCACGAGGCGGCCTTCGGCCAGCAGGATCACGCGCTTGCCGTCCGGGAAGATGATGTGGTCGACCTGCGGCTTGATGTTGTCCCACTGGTACTGGCGCGTGGAAGCGACGTCGATTTCCGAGTCGAAGTGACCGATGTTGCAGACGATCGCGTTGTGGCGCATCGCCTTCATGTGGTCGTGGTTGATGACGTGGAAGTTGCCCGTCGCCGTCACGAAGATGTCGGCCTTGTCGGCGGCGTATTCCATCGTCACGACGCGGTAGCCTTCCATCGCGGCTTGCAGCGCGCAGATCGGATCGATTTCCGTGACCCACACGGTCGCGCCCAGACCGCGCAGCGATTGCGCGCAGCCCTTGCCCACGTCGCCGTAGCCGGCGACCACGGCGATCTTGCCCGCGATCATCACGTCGGTCGCGCGCTTGATGCCGTCCACGAGCGATTCGCGGCAGCCGTACAGGTTGTCGAACTTCGACTTCGTGACCGAGTCGTTGACGTTGATGGCCGGGAACGGCAGACGGCCTTCCTTTTCCATCTGGTACAGGCGGTGCACGCCCGTGGTGGTTTCTTCGGTCACGCCCTTGATGTGCGACAGGCGCGTCGAGTACCACGCCGGGTCGATCGCGAGGTGCTTTTCGATCGACTTGTACAGCGCGACTTCTTCTTCGTTCGTCGGCTTGGCGATGACCGAGCGGTCCTTTTCAGCCTTGGCGCCGAGGATCAGCAGCAGCGTTGCGTCGCCGCCGTCGTCAAGGATCATGTTGGCGAATTCGCCGTTCGGCCATTCGAAGATGCGGTGCGAGAATTCCCAGTATTCGTCGAGCGATTCGCCCTTGAACGCGAACACCGGCGTGCCGCCCTGCGCGATGGCGGCGGCAGCGTGATCCTGCGTCGAGAAGATGTTGCACGAGGCCCAGCGCACGTCGGCGCCCAGTGCCGTCAGCGTTTCGATCAGCACGCCCGTCTGGATCGTCATGTGCAGCGAACCTGCGATGCGCGCGCCCTTGAGCGGCTGCTGCGCCTTGTATTCTTCGCGGGTTTGCACGAGGCCGGGCATTTCGGTTTCGGCGATATCGAGTTCCTTGCGGCCCCAGGCGGCAAGCGACATATCGGCGACGACGAAATCGTTGGCTTGATCTTGCGGAATTGCGGCGTTCATCACGCCCTCCTTTCTAAAAGTGACTAGAAATTAAAGACGTGAGCGCCGTTTTTCAGTGCGATTGCTTCAAGGAAGTCAATCGTATTGAGCACCTTCGAGCCTGGCGGATTGGAGAAACCCGTCGCAACGCTCCTCGAAGACGAGGCGTGATTGTAGCAAAACGCGATGACAGCCGCGCGGCGGACTCGCCAGGCCGCCGCATGAATGCGTCGAGCTTCAGCAGACCGGCTCGACCGCACGCAACTGGCGCAGATTCGCGCAGGCGGCATCGAGGAACGCCCGCGATGCGCGCAGCGTTTCGCCGGCCACCAGCGGGTCCGCTTGCGTGAAACCCATCTGGATGTTCAGGAAGGCTTCCGCGTGAATCCTGCCGTGATAATGCACGCGCACGCGCTTCGCATCCGTGAGGCGGCACTGCTCGAAGATTTCGCTGAGCACCCAGGACAGCGCGCCATCCTCGCCGCCATGACGGCGAAACACCTCGTCCATCGGAAAGCCGCCCAGCGAGAGAAACACGCTGCGGCGAATCACGAGGCTGCCCGGCACGGTATTGCTGAGCACCGCCGCATGACGCTCGAAATCGGGATGCCCGGTGATCCGCAAAGGAAAGCCGGCGAATTCGACGTCCAGGCGAACGGCAGCGGCATGGGGATGCCGCTCCAGATGCGCCAGTGCCGGAGCCAGGGCGTCGGGAAGGTACTCGTCGGCGGCGTCGAGAAAGGCGATCAACGGCGTGTTTGCGTGCAGCGCCGCCCAGTTGCGCGCGCGGGCCGCGCCGCCATGGCGCCCGGTCTGCAAAAGCCGGATACGGTCGTCGTGCATGGCGTAGGTGCGCACGATCGACGCCGAGGCATCGGTCGAGCCGTCATCGACGACGAAAATCTGCGCGATTTCGGGTTGCGCACGGCAGCTTTGCAGCGCGCGCGCAATCGTCGCGGCGCCGTTGAAACACGGGATGATGATCGAAATGGGGGACATGAAACGCAACACGAGTGGACCGAACCGGCCGATCGAGCCTCAGGGCTCGCCGCCGGAGCGTGGATCATAGTTGCGTCGCGAAATGCCGGCGTGTTTTGGACCGCGTGGCAACGGTCCGGGTCCACCCGTCGTATTTGTTCGATCGCGCGTTAAACACGTTAAGCGCGTTAAGCGCTTAAAAGGCGATCAAACCCGCCGATCAAACCGGCAGAAAACCCAGCGCCGGAGCAAGCAGCACCATCACCACGCCCGCGATCATCATCGTGAGGCTGGCCACCACGCCCTCTTCGCGCCCCAGTTCGCGCGCCTTCGCGGTGCCCACGCCATGCGCCGCCGCGCCGAACAGCGCGCCGCGCGCCAGGCGCGTGCGCAGCGGCACGAGCCCCAGCACCAGCTCGCCGAACAGCATGCCGCACACGCCCGTGGCGATCACGAACAGCGCGGTGAGGTCGCGCGGCGCGTGGATCTTGTCGCAGACGGCGAGCGCGAACGGCGTCGAGATCGAGCGCGTCATCAGGCTGCGCTGCAGGTCCGGCGACAGATGCAGCAGCTTCGCGAGCACCAGCGAGCCACCGACCGCCACGATGATGCCCACCGTCACGCCCACGGTCAGCGAGATCCAGTGACGCTTGAGCAGATCGCGGTATTCGTAGATCGGCACGGCGAAGGCGACGGTCGCCGGGCCGAGCAGCCACATCAGCCAGCGCGTGTCCTGAAAGTAGACCGGATAGGGAATGTGCAGCAACAGCACGAGCGCGGCCAGCACGGCGGGCACGGCCACGAGCGGCGTGAGCCACGGCGAGCGAAAGCGCGCATAGAGCGACTTCGACGCGAAATAGAGCACGACCGTCAGGATGAAGCAGCCGGCGGCGATCAGCCGCGAGGCGTCGTCGGCGAACAGGGATGCATAAAACGCGTTCATGACGGGATCATCCTTTGGGTGTGCGTAAAGGGTGTGCGTAAAGGGTGTGCGTAAAGTCCGCGTCAAATCAGGCGCGCGCCAGATGGCGGGCGTGACGCACGTTTTGCACGCGGCGCAGCGCGAGGCGGCGTTCGAGCCGCGCGGCCTGCTCCACCGCAAAAGCCACGGCGAACATCACCATCAGCGTGCCGCCGACCACCACCAGCGCGAGGCGCCAGCCGTCGGCGCGGAACAGGCCGCCGTACTGCACCGCCGCCACGGCGGCCGGGATGAAGAACAGCAGCATGTCCGAGAGCAGCCAGTCCGCGCCCGCCTTGACCCAGCGCGGCGTCACGCCGCCGCAGAACAGCAGGGCGAGCAGCAGCACGAGGCCCACCACGCCGCCCGGTACCGGCAGATGCGCGGTACGCGTGAGCGCGTCGGCCACATACCAGACACCGGCGAGCAAGGCCGACTGCGCCGCGATCCGGCCAGCACGCGACATCAGGCCCTTTTGCGGGACAGGTGCGGAGGTGTTCGGAGCAGTCATGGCAAACCCTAAGTGACAGTGGAATGAAACCGAGTATAGGGTGCGTCGCAGCATAAATATAATGACTTGTAATCATCAACTTCATTCCATAATGGAATGCGCGAAGGCCGCGAACCGTCGCGGCCCGCGAGTAAAAACAGGAGGCACGACCGTGGAATTGCGCGCGCTACGCTATTTCATCGAGGTGGTGCGGCAGCAGAGCTTCACCGCCGCCGCCGAAGCGCTGCACGTCACCCAGCCCACCATCAGCAAGATGGTGAAGGCGCTGGAAGACGAAACCGGCACGCCGCTGTTGCTGCGCGACGCGCGCCAGATGGTGCTCACAGACGCCGGGCGCATCGTCTATCAGCGCGGCCAGGACGTGCTCGCCGCGCATGCGCAGTTGCAGGCCGAACTCGCCGACCTCGGCACGCTCGGGCGCGGCGAAGTCACCATCGGCATTCCGCCGATGGGCGGCTCGCTCTTCACGCCCGCGATCGCCGCCTTCCGCCAGCGCTATCCGAGGATCGAACTCAAGCTCTTCGAGCAAGGCTCGCGCGCGATCGAGGCCGCGTTGATTTCCGGCGAACTCGAACTGGGCGGCGTGCTGCTGCCGATCGACCCGGAGCAGATCGACGTGCTGCCGATCTCGCACGAACTCCTGTGGCTGGTCGCGCCGCGCGGCTCGCGCTGGGACGGCGCGCAAAACGTGCCGCTCGCCGATCTCGCGGCGGAGCCGTTCGTGTTCTACGGCGAAAGCCTGGCGCTCAACGATGTCGTGCTCAACGCCTGCCGCGCCGCCGGTTTCACGCCGCAGATCGTCGGCCGTAGCGGCCACTGGGATCTGATGGCCGCGCTCGTGCTCGCGGGCGTGGGCATCGCGCTGTTACCCGCGCCTTATGTGCGGCGGCTCGACGCGGCGCGCTTCACCTGCCTGCCCGTCGCCGATCCGCAGATCACCTGGGACATGGCGATCGGCTGGAAGCGCAACGGCTATCTCTCCCATGCGGCGCGCGCGTGGCTTGCGGTGGCGCGCGAGGAATACGGCAAGCCGTCGACGTTTCTCGACGATTTCGTGCGCCCGCCAGGTCTTGAAAAACCCGCCGACGAAGCGCGATAAAAAAGCCGCCCGGCTCGCGCCGGACGGCTTTTCGTTTTGAGGACTGCCCTGCTTACTGCTTCGCGGTGAAGGCAATGCGGCGATTGTGGAAGCGGCCGCCTTCCGTATCGTTGCTGTCGACCGGATCGACGTCGCCATAACCGGCGGCGGTAAGCGTCGAGGCGCTGACGCCTTGCGTGACCAGATATGTCAGCACGGCCTGGGCGCGCCGCTTCGAGAGCGCGAGGTTGGCGCTCTTGTCGCCCACGTTATCGGAATAGCCCGCCACTTCCAGATGCACCGGCTTGCCCTGTTGCGCGCAGGACTTGAGCACCTTGGCCGACTTGCGCAGATCGTCGCCCGCCGACGCCGGGATCGTCACGCTGCCCGTGCCGAAGTTCACGACTTGCAGGTTCAGCACCTTCGCCACATCGGCGCCCGCGCACGAAGCGTCGGCGCCGAACAGGCCCTTCACGGCGTCCTGGAACGACTGCGTCGCGTCGGCCACGGCCTTCTGCACATTGAACACGCCGATATCGAAGCCCGAGCCGAACAGCGCCTTGAGCCTGTCGAGCCAGCCGAGCTTCGCGTCGGCCGCCGTGCCGCTCAGTTCGACATGCGAGCCGTCGATCTTCACTTCCGAGCCGGGCAGCGCCATCAGCGGCAGCAGACCGTCGAGGTGCGAGAGCCAGTCGGCGGGTTTCGTCTTCGGATCGACCGTCACGTTGGCGGTGAACTTGCCTTCGCCAAACTTTTTCGTGAGCGCGTCCATCAGTTGAGCCTTTTCGGCGTCCGAACCGACCGTCGCGTTGATCGTCGGCGCACCGGCCTTGTCGACCGTGAACGACAGATGCGAATCCTGCGTCGGCGCCGGTGCGGCGTCGCTTGCGGAAGAAGCTGCGCTCACCGCGGAAGCGTCCGAAGCCGCAGCCGAAGCCGAAGCGACGACGGGTGCGCTGGCATCCGCAGCCGAAGCCGCGACGCTCTCGCTGGCGTCGGAAGCCGCGACGACGGCAGGCGCGCTCGCCGCCGAAGCAACCTCAACAGCCGAGGCAGTCGTCGCGGCTGCGGTGTCCTGCGTGGCCTCATCCTTCTGGCACGAGCGCAGCGCGAAAAACGCGAGAATCAGCGCGATGGCGGCCAGCAGCCACCAGAGCCACGAGTGCTTGCGCTTATGCGGCTCGATCGGCGGTGTCGATGTGCCGACGGTCTGCGGCGGCGCGGCAGCAGGAACCGGACGCGCGACCGGCTGCGGATGCTCCAGATGCGCCGACACGTCCTTCAGGCGCGTGAGGATCGAGCCGGCGAATGCAGCCGCGGTGCCCAGTCCCACGGCATGGGCGAGACGATCCGACAGACTCGCGTTGACCGACGAAAGTTGATGGCCGAGCAGCGTAGGCAGATGACCTACAACGCCCTGGGAAGACGCGAAGTGCTGCTTAAGAATGCCCATCAGCACCGCGCCAACCACGCCGGTGAGCGAAAAGACCGTCGATTGCGCCGCGCCGGTTTGCGCCGCGACGGCGTCGGACAGCGCGCCCACGTTCACGCCGGCGGCGCGCTGGATCAGTTCGCGGCCCGAGGTTTCGAGCTGGTTCAGGCCCGTCGTGGTCGTGAGCAGATCGGGCAGTTGCCTGCCGATCAGCGCGTTCACGTCCGGCGACATGATGGTGGAGAACAGGCCGCGCGCGCCTTCCGCCGTGCTGCCGCGATGCATGATGGCGGCGACGATCGCGGGTGCGGCGGCGCCGGTGACTTTGCGGGCGAGATCCGGTGTCAGGCCGAAGCGCCCGGCCAGGGTGCGGACCACGTCATCGTTCATGACGGCGTCCAGCAGTTGAAAGACATTGATGCTCATCGAGGCGGTTCCTCCAGTTCGCGGACGCGCCAACTGACACGCCCAAGGTGCCGCGCGATTATAGGGAGTCCGAAATCTCGAAAATGCGGGAAGCGTTTATGCCGCACACTCTTTGACGAAAACCCCATGAAAAAGCCCGGTTTCGTCATGCAACGTCAAAAGCGAGGCAGAGGGCGCCTCGCTTTTGCGTCGTGTCTGCGCTTTGAAGGAAGAAGCGAACGAAGCGTTGAGAAAAGTAGAAATCGCCTATCAGGCGACGACGTTCGCCGCGTGCGTGGCGGTGTCTGTGCGGCGGCCTTCGGCGATGAAATCCGCTGCGCGCTCGCCGATCATGACCGTCGGCGCGTTGGTGTTGCCGCCGATCAACGTCGGCATCACGGATGCATCCGCGATGCGCAGATGCGTGACGCCGCGCACGCGCAGTTGCACATCGACGACCGAGCGCGCGTCGCCGCCCATGCGGCAGGTGGCGACGGGGTGATAGATCGTATCGGCGTGCGCGGCGATGGTCGCGCGTAGTTCGGCGTCGCTCTGGCCCGCGTGCGTGTAGATCTCGCGCCCGCCCAGTTGCGCGAGCGGCGCGGCGTCGAGAATGCGCCGCGCGATCCGCGTGCCCTCCACCAGCAGGTCGAGATCGCGCGGATCGGAGAAAAAGCACGGGTCGATCACGGGCGCGACGCGCGCATCGGCGCTTGCGAGCGCGACCGTGCCACGGCTCGCGGGGCGCAGCACGCACACATGCAGCGAGTAACCGTGGCCCCAGTGCAGGCGGCGGCTATGGTCGTCAACGAGCGCGGTGCAGAAGTGCAGTTGCAGATCGGGCCGATCGAGTTCCCGGCGGCTCTTGAGAAAGCCGCCCGCCTCGGCGACGTTGGTGGTGAACATGCCGCGCCGCCGGCTCAGGTAACGCACGAGGCCCGGCACCATCTTCGCCGCGCCGCGCAGCGAGTAGCCCACGGTCTCGCTCGAATGCACGCGCTTGTTATAGGTGAAGTCGATATGGTCGATCAGGTTGCGGCCGACCTCGGGCGCATCGTGCAGCACGGCGATACCGTGCTCGCGCAGTTGATCGGCGGGACCGATGCCCGAGCACATCAGCAGTTGCGGCGAATTGAACGCGCCCGCCGCGAGGATCACCTCGGCGCGCGCGTACAGGGTGTCCGTGCGGCCGCCCCGCGCGATCTCGACGCCGCTTGCGCGCGTGCCGTCGAAGACCACGCGCAACACGGTGGCGTCGGCGATCAGATGCAGATTCGCGCGCGGCGAGCCGTAGAGATAGGCGCGCGCCACGGTGCAGCGCTCGCCGCCGCGCTGCGTGACCTGATAGAAGCCGACGCCTTCCTGTTGCGCGCCGTTGAAATCGTCATTGGCCGGAAAGCCCGCCTCGCGCGCGGCGGCGACGAAACGCTGCGCCACCGGATTGCGCTCGCACAGATCGGAGACGGCCAGTGGCCCGCCCGCGCCGTGCCACGCATCGGCGCCGCGCGAATTGTCCTCGGCGCGCCGGAAGTACGGCAGCACGTCGTCCCACGCCCAGCCCTCGCAGCCCAGTTGCGCCCACTCGTCGTAATCGAGCCGATGGCCGCGCGTATAGATCATCGCGTTGATGGCGCTCGATCCGCCGAAGCCGCGTCCGCGCGGCTGGTAGCCACGCCGCCCGGCGAGGCCCGGCTGCGGTTCGGTCTGATAGGCGTAGTTGTTTTGGGTGCGAAACGGCACGAGCGCCGCCACGCCCATCGGCATGTTGACGAAGAGATTGCGATCGGTGTGCGGCCCGGCCTCGACCAGCGCGATGCTGGCTTCAGGACAGCGCTGCGCCAGGCGTCCGGCGAGCGATGCGCCGCCCGAGCCGCCGCCTACGATGATGTAGTCGTATTGCTCCATGCCTCCTCCCTGTCCATGCGGAGCTGTCGGCCAGAGTTGCCGTTTTGGCGGCTTACTCCGGTCCCAGCGGCGCACGCGTCTCTCTGGATTGCGTTGCAGCCGGCGTCGGGATGAGGCACGCTAGATGCACGCTCGTTCGATTTCGTTGTATCGCGCATTGTAGGAAGCGTCCGAAGCCCGGGTCAGCATTTATGTCAGAGCGCATCCTCTAATTCTGACGAGCGTATGAGGGGCGCGGGGCGGCTACCATGAAGGACGGTTCAGCCGACAGAGCTGAAAGATTCCGGCAAGCATCACAGGGAGCGCCGGAGCCTCTCGTACCGCATCGACCGCGGTACGTCACACCTCGGGCGCTGATCGAGCGCACCCGCAGCCGCCTCCCGCAACAACGCATCGAGAACATCAAGACAACACGACCGGCCGCGCTCACGGGTTCACCAGCCCACCAGCGCGCCGCCGATGGAGACAGGTCACGATGGAACCGCTCGAATTGACGCAAAACGCGACGCAGACCGGCGCGCACCGTCCCGGCACGACGCACGAAGTCACGAATCAGGCGCCGCCGCTCGCCGATTACAACCTTTTTGCCTGCGATGCCGCGCTGGGCGAAGCGCTCACGCGCGCGGGCGCCGACTGGCACCGCGAAGCGCTGACGCAGCACGGCGCGAAGCTGGGCCTCGCGGCCACGCTGGAACTCGCCGATCTCGCCAACCGCCACGCGCCCGAGCTGCACACGCACACGCCGCGCGGCGAGCGCATCGACGCCCTCGAATTCCATCCGGCCTGGCACGACCTGCTCGCCCTGCTGCGCGCCGAGGGCCTGCACGCGCTGCCGTTCTCCGAGCCGCGCCCCGGCGCGATGGCCGCGCGCTGCGCAGGCTATTTCCTGCACGCGCAGCTCGAATCGGGGTCGCTGTGCCCGCTGACCATGACGTTCGCGAGCATTCCCGTGCTGCAAAACGAGCCGGCGCTGTTCGACACCTTGCGCGACAAGCTCTACACGCGCGAGCACGACGCTCGCGACGTGCCGCTCGCGCACAAGCGCTCCATGATGATCGGCATGGGCATGACCGAGAAGCAAGGCGGCTCGGACGTGCGCAGCAACCGCACCGAAGCGCGGCCGGCCGGCGTCGCGAGCGGGCGCGGCGCCGACTATCTCCTCACCGGCCACAAGTGGTTCTTTTCCGCACCGCAATGCGACGCGCATCTGGTGCTGGCGCGCACCGCCGACCACGCCGGGCTGTCCTGCTTCTACGTGCCGCGCTTTCGGCCCGACGGCACGAAAAACGCCGTCAACGTGCAACGCCTGAAGGACAAGCTCGGCAACCGCTCGAACGCCAGCAGCGAGGTGGAATTCTTCGACGCTTACGGCGTGATGATCGGCGACGAAGGGCGCGGCGTGCCCACCATCATCGAGATGGCCAACTACACGCGGCTCGACTGCGTGATCGGCAGCGCGGCGCTCATGCGCGCGGCGCTCGTGCAGGCGATCCATCACGCGCGCCACCGCAGCGCCTTTGGCCGCCCGCTCGCCGAACAACCGCTCATGCAGAACGTGCTCGCCGATCTGGCGCTGGAATCCGAAGCCGCGACCGTGCTGTTCATGCGCCTCGCTCACGCCTTCGAGCAAAGCGCCGCTCAAGCGACTCAAGCCGAGGAAAGCGACCTCGCCCGCGTGGCCCGCGCCTGGCGGCGCATCGTCACGCCCGCCGCGAAGTTCTGGGTCTGCAAGCGCGCGCTCGCCTTCACCGGCGAGGCGATGGAGGTCTGGGGCGGCAACGGCTACGTCGAGGAAGGGCCGATGGCGCGCTTCTACCGCGAAGCGCCCGTCAACTCGATCTGGGAAGGTTCGGGCAACGTGATGTGCCTGGACGTGCTGCGGGCGCTTGAGCGCGAGGCCGACGCCGCGCAGGCGCTCTTTCTGGCGTGGCGGCGCGAGGCGGCGGGACATCCGGCGCTGGGCGCGGCGCTCGACCGCCTGTCCGCGCTCCTCAACGGCGCACCCGGCACGCGCGAGGCCAGCGCGCGGCGCATCGCCCAGCAGATCGTGCTGATCGCTCAGGCCATGCTGCTGCGCGCGGGACCGCCCGAAGTCGCCGACGCCTTCATCGCCACGCGTCTGGACGAGCATGACGGCGATTGCGGCCGCGTGTTCGGTACTCTGCCCGCGCGCTTCGACCACGCGGCGCTGATCGAGCGCGCGTTTCCCGTCACCGCTCCCGCTAGCGGCTTCTGAGATACGAGACAAACAAGGACCGACCATGAAGCAGGATCTGCCCGAAGCCGTCGCGCGCGCCGACAGCCAGGCTCAAGCCGACGCGAGCGTATCGAACCTCAGCGCCCTGCTCGCGGCGCAGCGCGAAGCGTATCTGCGCGCGCCGTTTCCGGCATGGAGCGAACGCGCACGCCACCTGCGCGCGCTGCGCGACATCCTCTTCGCCAATCAGGACGCACTGGCCGACGCAATGAACGCCGACTTCGGCCAGCGTTCCAGAGCCGAAGTCGCGCTCGCGGAATTCCTGGTGCTCAAGCAGGAGATCGATTCGGCGCTCAGGCATGGCGAGCGCTGGATGCGCGTGCAGCGCCGCCGCGCCGGCAAATGGCTGATGCCGGGCCGCGCGCGCGTGGTGCCGCAGCCGATCGGCGTGGCGGGCATCGTCGTGCCGTGGAACTATCCGCTGCAGCTCGCCGCGGGACCGCTCGTCTGCGCGCTCGCGGCGGGCTGCCGCGCGATGATCAAGATGTCGGAGCTGACGCCGCGCACCTCGGCGCTGTTCGCCGATCTGATCGCGCAGACCTTCGCGCCCGACCACGTCACGGTCGTCAACGGCGACGCCGCCGTGGGCGCGGCGTTCACGGCGCTGCCGTTCGATCATCTGCTGTTCACCGGTTCGACCCGCATCGGCCACGAGGTCATGCGCGCGGCCGCCGCGAACCTCACGCCGGTCACGCTGGAGCTGGGCGGCAAATCGCCCGCGCTGATCGGCGAGCACGCGCGCTTCGACTACGCCGTGGACAGCCTGCTGCTCGGCAAGACGCTCAACGCGGGGCAAACCTGCATCGCGCCCGATTACGTGTTGCTGCCGCGCGGCAAGGAGGACGCCTTCATCGCCCGCGCGCGCGTGCGCTTTAACGAGCTGTATCCGGACTTCGCGAACAACCGCGACTACACCTCGATCATCTCGACGCGGCATTACGAACGGCTGGAACGGCTCGCCGACGAAGCACAGGCCGAAGGCGCACAGTTACACGCACTCGGTCCGCGCAACGCGGCCACGCGTCAATTCGCGCCGGTGCTGGTGACGGGCGCGAGCGCGCATACCCCATTGATGCAGGAGGAGATTTTCGGGCCGCTTTTGCCGATCGTGCCGTACGACTCGCTGGACGAGGCCCTGCGCTACGTGAACGCGCGCGCCCGGCCGCTGGCGCTCTACCTCTACGCCGACGACGCGCGCACCGTCGATCGCGTGACGCGCGAAACCATTGCGGGCGGCATGTCGGTGAACGAGACGCTCATGCATATCGCCGCCGAAGGGCTGCCGTTTGGCGGCGTCGGGGCAAGCGGCATGGGTTCGTACCACGGCTACGAGGGCTTCTGCACGTTCTCGAAGATGAAGCCCGTGTTCACGCAGGCGCGCCTGAACGGGCGGCATCTGATCGCGCCGCCCTACGGCAAGCTGTTCAATACGCTGATTCGCGTGATGCTGAAGTTCTAGCGCGCGATGTGTGCAATGTGCGCGACGTGCGCGATCAACGCGTCAGCGCCGGAAAACGGAACGGATTGATCGTGAGCGCCTTGGCGTCGGGCGTGCCGGCCTGCCTGGCCGGATTGGCCGACGCCTGTTTTGCGGCGGCTTTCTCGTTGCTGTCCACGGCTTCGAGTCCGTGCAGCCACGCGAGCAGTTCCGCCACGGCCTGATAGAGCTGGGGCGGAATCTGCGAA
Source organism: Paraburkholderia eburnea (assembly GCF_002917095.1). Classification (GTDB taxonomy): domain Bacteria; phylum Pseudomonadota; class Gammaproteobacteria; order Burkholderiales; family Burkholderiaceae; genus Paraburkholderia; species Paraburkholderia eburnea. Next base: position 198,851 of record NZ_PQGA01000010.1, on the reverse strand, counting down.
TCCAGATCGACCTGCATGAGCAGCGACACCATCTCGGGCGCCTCGTGCACGTAGAGGCCGGCTTCCTTGGCGCGCTGCACGATCATCTCGGCGACGAGGCCATAGCCCTTCGCCACCACGCGCGGCGCGCCGTCGCGCGAAACCGGATCGTCGTAGGCGAGCGCCGCGGCGCTCTTGCGGCTGGTGTGGCTCATCCGCGCTCCCAATGGTTCGGATCGGCTGAATCGGCGGCGGCTTCGGCGGCCTGCGCTTCTTGTGCCGGAGTTTGCGTCTGGGTAGCGGCGTTGCGCGCGTAGGCATCGGCGGCGCGCGCCGCGTCCGCCGAACCCGCGTGCGGCGCCACCCCGCCGATCTCGCGGATCGACAGTCCGGCAAGCGACAGCCCGAGTGCTTCCAGCCGCCCGCGCAGCGCCTCGCTGTTGTCGGTCAGGCGTTGCGCGCCGCCAGGACTGGCCTGCACGCGCACGGCGAGCGTCGCCCCCGTGAGCGTCAGTTCCGCATCGACGGTGCCCAGCGACGGCAGCGACAGCGTGAGCCGCGTATGCCAAGGCGTCGTATCCTCGTCCATGCCCCGGCCGGAATGCTGATCGTGCCCATTGCGCGCGTCGTAGTCTTCCGGCTGAATGGTCCAGTCGAGCCGCACGCCGGGCCACGCCTCGCCGGTCCAGCGGAATTCGCCGGTCGCCAGCAGGTCGAGCTGCTGGCGCACGAGCGGCAAGAGCGCTTCATGCACGCCGACGCCCGCACCCGCGCCGCCCGGCACATGCACGGCGGGCAACAGCGTGTCGCCGAACGACGCGGCCGCGTTGCCGCGCGCGTTGTCCTGCGCGAACGCGGCGGCGTTGGCTTCGGCGTTGCGTGCGAAGGCCGCGGACGGCGGCTGTTGCGCGCCCTGCGCGGCATTGGCCGCCGCGCGCGCGTTCTGCTGACCCGCATTCGGCAAGTCGGTCCAGAAGACGTCGTCGATATCGTCGGCGGCCTCGCTCCAGTCGAGCGGCAATTGCGCGCCGCCGGTCAGGCGGTTCTGCGCTTCGTCGGCGAGTTCGCCCAGCGTGCGCTGGCCGCGCAGCCATTGAGCCAGATGCGATTCGTAGAACAGACCGCTGGTCGCGACGGTCTGCGCGAGCGACGCGGCAAGCGCGGCAACCGGCCCCGATTGAGCAGCGAGCGCGACGCCACTGGCGTTCTGCGCGCCCTCGGCGGTTTGCGCGGCGGAACCGTTAGTCGTATTCGAGGCGTTCGCGTTGGTGCCGTCGGTGCCTTCAGCGTCCTGCGCACCGGCCGCCAGCCCGGCCTGCGTTTCGAGTTCCGCGAGCAGGGCCGCTTCGAGCGCCTGCGCGGCGGCGCTCGCCGGATTGGCCGGATTCGACAGTCCCGGCAGCGGCAGCGACTGCGCGTCGCCGCCATCGGCGGCGTCGGGATCGGCCCAGACCGGTGCGCGGCCGACCACGGCGGGCGTGGCCTCGCCGCCCGAGCGGATGATCGCGTCGAGCGCCAGCGCGACCGCCGACAGCACGGTCTGCGCCGACGCCTGCGGCGTGTCGGCGCTTTGCGCGTCGGGCAGCGCGACGGCGCCGCCCGCGAGCGCGGACACGCCCGTCTGCGCGGTGCCGGCGCTGCCTTGGGCGCCTGGGCCCAGCGCGCCAATGCGGCTCGCGAGCAGCGACGCGGCGCTGGTGTCGATTCCGTTCATGCGGAGCGTGGGCCTGGTGTTACGCCGCGCGCGCCCGTCAATGCGGGCGGCGTCGCGGCTTTATTGTGTTCGCCCGGCGGTGAGCCAGGCAGTGATCGAGCCTTCAGGCCTCACGTACCGAAGACGCACGGTCCGCGCAAAATCAGCGCGCCCCGTACATCTCCTGCAGCACCCGTGCGGGATGCGCGGTGCCGTGAAAGAGCGCCGACAGGCGCGCCATGCACGGGCTGGCAAGGTCGCGGATCGCGGCGTCGTCGGCAAGAATCTGCCGGATCAACTCGAATTTGCGCGTTCGCTCGGCGATGGTCAGCCGCACGCCGAAATCGGCGTCCTTGAGCGCATCTACGAGGTGCCGGTATTCCTCCTGGAGGCCAATCAGGTCGTTCCAGTGCGCGTCGCGCGCGGCGCTGAGCATCTGCCCCGAAACCGTCGCGATCGCTTCATAGTGGGCGAAGTAGTCTGCTTTCGAACTCATCTCGTCAATGAGCCGGACGATGGTCCGGAGGCCTGCGCGGCCATCCTTGCCACTTCCGGCGCAATCCCCAGCCAGGCTTCTTCGAGCGTTGCCAGCAGGCCATCGACTTCGACCAGCATGGACTCGCTCTGTTGAATATTGGCTTCCAGCAAACGTCGCGTCATGTAACTGTAAAGTGAGTTCAGGCGCTGGGCGATTTCGCCGCCCGCCTCGACGTTCAACGCCAGCTGTAGCCCGCTTTCGACGATCCGGATCGCCTTTCCGATCGCCTCGCCACGCGGCCCCACGTTGCCCATCTGCAGATGCATGCGGGCCTGTGCAATCGCCTTGCGCGCGCCTTCGTAAAGGAGCGCGATCAGCTTGTGCGGACTCGCGCTCATCACCCCCGTTTCGACACCGACGCGTGCATAGGCGTTGGCTCCAGACTGGGCAGGGGAAAACATCGGCGCTTCTCCTTCAAACGTGCGGCTGTGGATACGGTGCATCCGGCCCTTTGCCCTGGGGGCGCGAACCGGTTCTAGCAGGGTTATCGGAAGGAGAAGCGAGAAGCTTTAATGAACATGACAACGCGAGCGCATGGGGAGCGCTTTACGACTCCTTCCTACACCTGGATCTGCATGATGTCGGTGTAGGCGGAGACCAGCTTGTTGCGGACCTGCAGCCCGAACTGGAAGCCGATATTGGCCTTTTGCATGTCGACCATCACGTCGTTGAGCGACACGTTGCTGGCCCCCAGCTCGAACGCCTGCGACTCGCCGACGGCCTTTTGCTGGTCGCCGCTGATCTTGTCGATGGATGCCTTGAGCGCCGAGGCGAATTCGCCCGCGTTCGCCGCCCCCGAGGCGCCATCGGCCGCAGCCGTCGCGCCGGCCGCCTGCGTGGCCATGGCCTGCATCTGCGCGAGGGCCGACGTGAGTGGGTTGACTGGCACAGTCATGTTTGCTCCACGATTAAGAGAGTGTGCTGGCGGCGGCGCCCGGTGTCGTTCGCACCTGTTCGCGCGGCCCCGGTCCGGCCCGCGCGGTGAGCTGATCTCGCCCGCCAGAACCCGGTCTGCATACACATTTCCGAGTCTGGTCGAGAGCATAGCAGCGGGCTATTTCCGAAAGCCCCGAAACTAGGGGGAAAACCCGGCTCTATTCGCGCAATCGGGTTGTCACCGGCTCCGGATAATCGCTGTCGTGAAAGTCTCCGTCGCACGCCCCGATTTCCGGGCCGCGGCGGGACATGCAAGTCTCCCGGAGATACCCGTCGCATGGATTCGTCTGCCAACTCTTTGATCAACCCCGACGCCCGCATGGGCCTCGCCACCAGCGGCGCCGCCACGGGCGCGGCCGCCGGCGGCGCCATGCCAGGCGGCGCGGAGGACCTCGGCGGCGGCTTCGCGCAGCGCCTGGGTTCGCTGTCGTCGCTGCGCAGCGTGCGCGGCAATCCGCGCGCGCCGCTCATCATCGCCGTGGCGGTGCTCATCGCCGTGATCGCCGGTCTGATCCTCTGGTCGCGCGCGCCCGACTACAAGGTGCTCTACAGCAATCTGTCGGATCGCGACGGCGGCTCGATCATCACCGCGCTGCAGGCCGCCAATGTGCCCTACAAGCTGTCGGACAACGGCAGCGCCATTCTCGTGCCGTCCGAGCAGGTCGGCGAAATGCGTCTGCGCCTTGCCCAGCAAGGGTTGCCCAAGAACGGCTCGGTCGGCTTCGAGCTGATGGACAACCAGAAGTTCGGCATCAGCCAGTTCGCCGAGCAGGTGAACTACCAGCGCGCCCTCGAAGGCGAGCTTGAGCAAACGATTCAGTCGATCCAGAGCGTGAAGTCCTCGCGCGTGCATCTGGCCATTCCGAAGCCTTCGGTGTTCGTGCGCGAGCGCGAAGCGCCGTCGGCGTCGGTGCTCGTCAACATGTACCCGGGCCGTGTGCTCGACGACGGCCAGGTGGCCGCGATCACGCACATGGTCGCCTCCGCCGTGCCCGATCTGCCGGTGCGCAACGTCACCGTGGTCGACCAGGACGGCAACCTGCTCACGCAAAGCACCACCAGCGCGGGTCTGGACGCCTCGCAGCTCAAGTACGTGCGTCAGGTCGAGCACGACACGCAATCGCGCATCGACCAGATCCTGGCCCCCTTGTTCGGCTCGGGCAACGCGCGCTCGCAGGTGAGCGCCGACCTCGACTTCTCGAATCTGGAGCAGACCTCCGAAAACTACGGCCCGAACGGCAACCCGCAGCAGGCCTCGGTGCGCAGCCAGCAGCAGAGCATCGCCACGGACTCCGCGCAGACCAGCGCCGGCGGCGTGCCGGGCGCGCTGTCGAACCAGCCGCCGCAGCCGGCCTCGGCGCCGATCGTCGCCCCGGCGGGCGCAAGCGGCGCGGCCACCTCGACGCCGATCTCGGATCACCGCGACACCACCACGAACTACGAGCTGGACAAGACCGTGCGGCACTACCAGCAGGCCGCGGGCGACATCAAGCGCCTGTCGGTGGCCGTGATCGTGAACTATCAGCCGAAGGTGGACGCCAAGGGCCACGCGACGATGCAGCCGCTCGACGCGCAAAAGCTCGCCCAGGTCGAACAGCTCGTGAAGGACGCGATGGGCTACGACGAGAAGCGCGGCGACTCGGTCAACGTCGTCAACGCCGCCTTCCAGCAGGACGTCGATCCGAACGCCAGCCTGCCGTGGTGGCGCCAGCCGGACATCCTCGCGCTCGCCAAACAGATCGCGACGTGGGTGGGCATCGGCGTGGTGGCCCTGTTCCTCTACTTCGTGATGGTGAAGCCGGCGCTGCGCCGCGCCTTCCCGCCGCCGCAGCCGGCGGCAGCCGCCGCGCTGGGCAGCGACAGCGAACCGCTGCTGCTCGACGGCCTGCCGCAGGTCGAGAAGATCGAAGGCACGGGCGGCGAGATCGAAGGCGATCCGGCCCTTCTCGCGCTCGAAAACGAGAAACACAAGTTTGAACGCAACCTGGAATTCGCCCGCAACATCGCGCGCCAGGATCCGAAAATTGTTGCAACCGTTGTCAAGAGCTGGGTGAACGATGAGCGCTGAAGGAGCCGTCAAGAGCGCGTTGCTGCTCATGTCGATCGGCGAGGAAGAGGCCTCTCAGGTCTTCAGGTTCCTCGGGCCGCGCGAAGTGCAGAAGATCGGCGCCGCCATGGCCGCGCTGAAGAACGTCAAGCGCGAGGAAATCGACGTCGTGCTGCAGGAGTTCGTCAAGGAAGCGGAGCAGCACACGGCGCTCTCGCTCGACTCGAACGACTACATCCGCAACGTGCTGACCAAGGCGCTCGGCGAGGACAAGGCCGGCGCGGTGATCGACCGCATCCTGCAGGGCGGCGACACGAGCGGTATCGAAGGCCTGAAGTGGATGGACTCGGGTTCGGTCGCGGAACTCATCAAGAACGAGCACCCGCAGATCATCGCGACGATTCTCGTTCACCTGGACCGCGACCAGGCTTCGGAGATCGCTTCGTGCTTCACCGAGCGGCTGCGTAACGACGTGCTGCTGCGTATCGCGACGCTCGACGGCATCCAGCCGCAGGCGCTGCGCGAACTCGACGATGTGCTCACGGGCCTGCTTTCGGGCAGCGACAACCTCAAGCGCAGCCCGATGGGCGGCATCCGCACGGCCGCCGAAATCCTCAACTTCATGACGAGCCAGCACGAAGAAGGCGTGATCGAGAACGTCAAGCAGTACGACGCCGAACTCGCCCAGAAGATCATCGACCAGATGTTCGTGTTCGAAAACCTGCTCGACCTCGAGGATCGCGCGATCCAGCTCCTGCTCAAGGAAGTGGAGTCGGAATCGCTCATCATTTCGCTCAAGGGCGCCCCGCCGGCGCTGCGCCAGAAGTTCCTCGCGAACATGTCGCAGCGTGCCGCGGAACTGCTCGCCGAAGACCTGGACGCGCGCGGCCCCGTGCGCGTTTCGGAAGTCGAGGCGCAGCAGCGGCGTATCCTGCAAATCGTGCGCAACCTCGCCGAGAGCGGCCAGATCGTTCTAGGCGGCAAGGCAGAAGACGCTTATGTCTGACGACGCCACGCAAGAGGCCGCGCGGCGGCGCGCGCACTCGGCGTATCAACGCTGGGAGATGGCGTCCTTCGACCCGCCTCCTCCGCCCCCGCCGCCGCCCACGCCCGACGAGCAAGCCGCCTTCGCGGCCCAGCTGCAAAGCCTGCGCGACGACGCCCATCAGCAAGGCCTCGCGTCAGGCCACGTGGCGGGCCAGGCGCTCGGCTACCAGGCGGGCTACGAGCAGGGCCAGAAGCAGGGTTTCGAGCACGGTCTCGAACTCGCTCGTGGCCAGGCGAACCAGCTGGCGCAGCTCGCGCAGCGTTTTTCGGACGCGCTTCAGACCGTCGAGGCCGGTGTGGCCGAAACGCTCGTCGAACTGGCCCTCGATATCGCGCAGCAGGTGGTGCGTCAGCATGTGCAGCACGACCCCACGGCGCTGCTGGCCGCCGCGCGCGAAGTGCTGGCACGCGAGCCGCAGTTGATCGGCTCGCCGCAACTCGTGGTGAGTCCCGCCGATCTGCCGGTGGTGGAGGCGTATCTGATGGAAGACTTGCAGGCGCGCGGCTGGACCGTGCGCACCGACCCCGCGCTGGAGCGCGGCGGCTGCCGCGCGCAGGCCGCGACCGGCGAAACCGATGCGGGCATCGCCACGCGCTGGGAGCGCGTCACGGCGGCGCTCGGCAAGGCGCGGCCATGGTAAATACGGCGCTCCATCAGACCGTGCAGCAGGCCATCCACACGGGCGGCCTCACGCCGCTCGAACAGGAACTGGCGCTGGCCTCGTTCGGCCCCGGCGCGCATGACCCGGCGCAGACGGCTGCCGTGCTGGTGGACGACGAACCCAAGGCGGACAAAACCGCTGCGGCCGCCGATGAAGACGACGGCGCGGGCCTAAGCGTCGCCCCGGCGGAAATCCCGCCCTACGTGCCGCCCGCCAACTACGACCCGAACAACCCGCATCTGGGCGTCTGGAACGCGCATCTGAACCGTGTGCGCGAGCGCAACGCCCTCGCGCTGCCGCTGCGCGGCTGCGGGCGCCTCACGCGCGCGGCGGGCCTCGTGCTGGAAGCCGTGGGCCTGCGCCTGGCCGTGGGTTCGGAAGTGATGATCGAATTGCCGCCCGGCAGTTCGCTGCCGATGGCCGAAGCCGAAGTGGTCGGCTTCGCCGCCGACAAGCTGTTCCTGATGCCGACCACCGAAGTCGCGGGCCTCTTGCCGGGCGCGCGGGTGTGGCCGCTGGAAAGCGCGCCGATCGCCGATCCGATGGCGGGCGCCAAGCGTCTGCCGGTCGGCTGGGGCATGCTCGGCCGCGTGGTCGACGCCTCGGGCAAGCCGCTCGACGGCCTCGGCCCGCTCAACACGGAAGCCGACGCACCGCTCACCTCGCCCGTCATCAACCCGCTGAACCGCGAGCCGATCCACAAGGTACTCGACGTGGGCGTGCGCGCGATCAACGCGCTGCTCACGGTCGGGCGCGGTCAGCGCATGGGGCTGTTCGCGGGCTCGGGCGTCGGTAAATCGGTGCTGCTCGGCACGATGGCGCGCGCGACCAGCGCCGAAGTCATCGTGATCGGCCTGATCGGCGAGCGGGGCCGCGAAGTGAAGGAATTCATCGAGCAGATTCTGGGCGAAGAAGGCCTCGCGCGCTCGGTCGTGGTGGCCGCGCCCGCCGATGTCTCGCCGTTGCTGCGCATGCAGGCGGCCTCGTACACGACGTCGCTCGCCGAATATTTCCGCGATCAGGGCAAGCATGTGCTGCTGCTGATGGATTCGCTCACGCGTTACGCGATGGCGCAGCGCGAAATCGCGCTGGCGATCGGCGAGCCGCCCGCGACCAAGGGTTATCCGCCTTCGGTGTTCGCCAAGCTGCCCGCGCTCGTCGAGCGTACCGGCAACGGCCCGGCGGGCGGCGGCTCGATCACGGCGTTCTACACCGTGCTCACCGAAGGCGACGACCAGCAGGACCCGATCGCCGACTCGGCGCGCGCGATCCTGGACGGCCATATCGTGCTGTCACGCACGCTCGCGGAAGCGGGGCACTATCCGGCCATCGATATCGAAGCTTCCATCAGCCGGGCCATGACCGCGCTGATCGACGACCAGCATCTGAACCAGACGCGTGCGTTCAAGCAGATGCTGTCGCGCTACCAGCGCAACCGCGACCTCATCAATGTGGGCGCTTATGTGAGCGGGCGCGACGCCGTGCTCGACCGCGCGATCCAGCTGTACCCGCGCATCGAGGCGTTTTTGCAGCAAGGTTTCCGCGAAACGGCGGATTATGACCAGAGCGTCGGCATGCTCGGCGCACTGCTTGGCAATGTCGGAGCGGGCCGCGCCTGACGCACCCGCCCACTGAGCGAGGAATTTTCGACATGACGAAACAGACCGCGTTGCAAACCCTCATCGGTCTCGCGCAGGACGACGTGGACGCCGCGACGCAGCGCCTCGGGCGCGTGCAGCGCGAGCGCGGCGAAGTCGAAAAGCAGCTCAAGGCGCTGATCGACTACCGCGAGGAGTACCACGTGCGCTTCACCGAATCCGCGCGCGCCGGCATGGCCGCGGGCAACGTGCGCAACTTCCAGGCGTTCATCGACACGCTCGACGCCGCCATCGAGCAGCAGCGCCGCATGCTCGACCAGGCGACCCAGCGCGTGGAAGCGGCCAAGCCGGAATGGGCGCGCAGCAAGCAGAAACTCGGCTCGTACGAAGTGTTGCAGACACGCCAGGACGCCGTGCAGGCGCGCAAGGAAGCCAGGCGCGATCAGCGCGACTCCGACGAGTTCGCCGCCCGCGCGCTGCGTATGCGCACGTCGCCGCTATAAGGCGGCGCTGTTTGCAGGCGATTTGCAGGCGATTTGCAGGCGATTTAATCGATCAAGTTATCCGGAGCAGACCTCATGTCGCTTCTTTCCGCAGTCAGTTCGCTCTTTGGGTCCGTGAACGCCGCCACCGGCGGCAACGCCAGCGCCAGCCAGGCGGACCAGGCAAGCCAGGGCTTTGCGCAGACGCTGCAGCAGAGCATCGCCGCGCAGGCCAGCCAGGCCCAGAACAATAGCCAGCAGGTTATTCAGCAGCAAAGCGCGCAAGCCTCGCAGGGCTGGAACGCCAATGCCGCGCAGCAAAGCGCGCAGGCGTCGCAGAACTCGCAATCTGCTCAGTCGAGTCAATCCGCGCAGTCGAATCAATCCAGCCAGTCCAGCCAATCGTCGGGCAGCAGTTCGTCGACGCAAGGCACGAAGCACGCGTCGAAGACCGGCCATCGCGCCAGCGACGCGAGCACGCAGCAACAGCAAGCCGATGCGGCAGGCCAGGCGGCCGCCGCGCAGGCGCAACAGGCCCAGCAAGCGCAACAGGCCCAGCAGGCCGCGCAAGGCCAGGACCAGGATTCGAGCGCCGACGGCGGCGACGCCACGCTCGCCGGCGTCGCGGCGGCGGCCGCATCGGCAGGCGCGGACGCCACGGGCACGGCTGCGGACGGCACGACGGCCGCCACCTCGAAATCGGCCAACGACGCCCTCACCGCCGCGCTCAACACGCTGCGCAGCGGCGCGGCCACGCTGAGCACGCGCGGCGCGGCATCGACGGCGACGGACGCCAGTGCGGCCTCGGGCGGCGCGGGCATCGCCAGCAGCTTCGCGACCCATCTGGGCGCGCAGGCGAAGTCGAAGACGCTCGGCACCGTCATCGACGACAAGAGCGCCACCGCCGGCGCGGCCAAAACCGTGGCGGGCGCCACCACCGACGCGACCGCGCAGACCGCCGACGCGGCGCTCGCAGCGGCGGCGCAAGCCACCACGACCGACACGTCGAGCGCCACGAACACGGTCACCGACGCACTGGCCGCCTCTCAGGCCGCGGCAGCGCAGGCGCAGGCGACCCAGGCCGCCGCCGCGGCGACCAACCCGACGGCCGCCGCCGCGGCGGCATCGACCACGCTGTCGCCGCAAGTGGGCACCTCGGACTGGGAGGACGCGCTCAGCCAGAAGGTCGTGTTCCTCTCGAACGCGCATCAGTCGTCGGCGGAACTCACGCTCAACCCGAAGGATCTGGGTCCGCTCCAGGTCGTGCTGCAGGTCGCGGACAACCACGCGCACGCCCTCTTCGTCTCGCAGCACCAGCAGGTGCGCGAAGCCGTCGAAGCGGCCCTGCCGAAGCTGCGCGAGCAGATGCAGGAAAACGGCATCGGTCTGGGCAGCGCGAGCGTGACCGACGGCTTCGCGCGCCAGATGAACCAGCAGGCGCAGCAACAACAACAGGACGGCGGCTCGCGTTCGGCGCGCCCGGGGACGGCGGGCATCGCCTCGACGGGCGGCGTGGACGACGCGGCGGACAGCGCCGCCAGCACGGCCGCCTCCGGTACGGTACGCACTGTCGGCCTGATCGACACCTTCGCTTAAAGCCTGAGCACGCGGCCCGGCGCTCCCCGCGCCGTGCGCCGCGCACGCGCCGGCTCGCGGGGACTCGCCCGCGAGCCGGCCTTCCTGCTACGCTCCTTCCCCCATTCCCCCTGCATCGTTCGCCGGACACCCGGCACAAAGCCACGAGATAGCCGGAAATCCCCCGTCTATTCCTCCCATCGCTGTAAGGCAAAAGCCGGAACAATGCAGGCTGCCGGAATGAATGCGCGTGTCACGCCGATAAGGCGTCACCCGCGATCCGAACCCCAGAAGTCACCGAACGCACCCGATCCGCACACCGACATGGCGACCACGACCGCAAACCAGCAAGCCGCCCCGCAAGGCGCAAAACCCGGACCGCTGAAGCGCATCCTTCTTATTGCGATCATCGCAATCGTCGCCGCCAGTGCAGCCGGCGCGGGCGTGTGGTTCTTCATGTCGCGCCATGCCGCGAGCGCCCCGGTGGCGAGCGCCCCGGCGCTGCCCGCCGTGCCCGTCTACTACGCGCTGGAGCCGATGACGGTGAACCTGCAGTCCGACGACGGCGAAACCCATTACCTGCGCATCGGCCTCACGCTCAAGCTCGACAGCCAGGCGACCCAGGACGCGCTGGTCGCGCGTATGCCCGAGATCCGCAGCCGCGTGCTGCTGGCGCTGTCGAACAAGAACCCGACCGATCTCGCGCCGCTCGACGGCAAGCGCAATCTGGCGGCCGAACTGGCGAAGCTGATTGCCCAGCCGTCCGACCCGCGCGCCGAACCGGCCAAGGTTCAGGACGTTCTCTTCACCGAATTCGTCGTCCAGTAAGAGCCATGCATAGCGCGCAGACATTCGAGGGCTTCGCATCATGAGCATGGGTCACGACGAATTCATGTCGCAGGAGGAGGTCGATGCCCTTCTCAAGGGCGTCACCGGCGAAGTCGATACGGAATCGAGCCAGGCTGAAAAGCAGGGCGTGCGGCCGTACAACATCGCGACCCAGGAACGCATCGTGCGCGGCCGGATGCCCGGTCTCGAAATCATCAACGAGCGTTTCGCGCGTCTGATGCGCGTGGGCATCTTCAACTTCATGCGCCGTACCGCCGAAATTTCGGTCGGGCCGGTGCGCGTGCAGAAGTACAGCGAGTTCACGCGCAACCTGCCGATTCCGACCAACCTGAACCTCGTGCACGTCAAGCCGCTGCGCGGCACGTCGCTGTTCGTGTTCGATCCGAATCTGGTGTTCTTCGTGGTGGACAACCTGTTCGGCGGCGACGGGCGTTTCCATACGCGTGTCGAAGGGCGCGACTTCACGCAGACCGAGCAGCGCATCATCAGCAAGCTGCTCAATCTGGTGTTCGAGCATTACACGAACGCGTGGAAGAGCGTGCGCCCGCTGAACTTCGAATATGTGCGCTCGGAAATGCACACGCAGTTCGCGAACGTGGCGACGCCCAACGAAATCGTGATCGTCACGCAGTTTTCGATCGAGTTCGGCCCGACCGGCGGCACGCTGCACATCTGCATGCCGTATTCGATGATCGAGCCGATCCGCGACGTGCTGGCTTCGCCCCTGCAGGGCGAAGTGCTCGACGTGGACCGCCGCTGGGTGCGCGTGCTCTCGCAGCAGGTGCAGGCCGCCGAGGTGGAACTCACCGCCGATCTGGCGCAGGTGCCCATCACCTTCGAGCAGATCCTGAACATGAAGAAGGGCGATGTGCTGCCGATGAACGTGCCCGAGCACATCGTCGCCAGGGTGGACGGCGTGCCGGTGATGGAATGCGGCTACGGAATTTTCAATGGTCAATACGCGTTGCGGGTCCAGAAGATGATCAGCGCAGCCGACACGATGAAGGAAGGTGGATATGAGTGACATCAACGGCACGAGCGCCGACGAACCGGTGCTCGATCCCGACGGCCCGGAGGCCGCGGCCCAGGCAAGCGCAGCAAATACCACGAGTGCAACGAGCACGGAAGACGAAATGGCGATGGACGATTGGGCCGCCGCACTGGCCGAGCAGAACAGCAACGACGCACCCGCAGCCGCGCCTGCGGCCGTGTTCCAGCCGCTTTCGAAGGTTGACCAGAACTCGACGCGCAACGACATCGACATGATTCTGGACATTCCCGTCCAGATGACCGTCGAACTCGGCCGCACCAAGATCGCCATCCGCAACCTGCTGCAACTGGCGCAGGGTTCGGTGGTGGAACTGGACGGCCTCGCGGGCGAGCCGATGGACGTGCTCGTGAACGGCTGCCTGATCGCCCAGGGCGAAGTGGTGGTCGTGAACGACAAGTTCGGTATCCGCCTGACGGACATCATCACGCCCTCCGAACGGATCCGGAAGCTGAACCGATGACATCCCGGGCCGTGCGCGCTTCGTTCGCTTTCGCGGTGCTCGCCGCGGTGCTCGCACTCGCAAGCGTCGCGGCTCGCGCCGCCGATCTGCAGGCGGTGAACCAGGCGGCGCGCTCGGCTTCGGGCGCTTCGGCGGTGATCACGGGCAGCGCGGTGCCGTCGCTCGGCTTTGGCGCGGTGCTGCAAACCGTGTTCGGCCTCGTGCTGGTGATCGCGGTGGTGTTCGGCTGCGGCTGGCTGGCGCGGCGTCTCGGGCTGCAGCACGGCCCGAAGAACGCCCTCGTCAAGACGGTGGGCGGCGCATCGCTGGGCGGCAAGGAACGCGTGGCCGTGGTCGAGATCGGCGATACCTGGCTCGTGCTGGGCGCGGCGCCCGGCAGCGTGCGTCTGCTGCACACAATGCCCGCGGGCGAATTGCCGAACCCGGCACAGGCTGCGGCAAAGGCGGCGTCCACCGGCGATCCGGCCCTTCAGGGCAGCTTCGGACAGCGCTTTCGTGACGCGCTAAAACACGAAGCGGGCAAACGTTTCAGGCGTCACGACGGCGGAGCGCAGTAAATGCAAGGCAGTTCCCTTTCCGACGCGGTGGCGGCGATGGCTACACCGATGGTTACACCCCCACCCGCCCGCGCGCACTCTTCTTCGATCGTGACGTCACCTTCCGGCCATAACGGCTTCTTTTCCCGCTTCAAGGCGCGCCTTGCCCATGCGGCTTTGCCGCTTGCGCTGCTGTTCGCGCTGGCCGCCGTCGCGCTGATGCTGCCGCATCTCGCGCACGCCCAGAGCGTGCAGCCGCAGGGCCTGCCCGCCTTCAACACGAGCCCCGGCCCCGGCGGCGGTACGACCTATTCGCTGAGCGTGCAGACGATGCTGCTGCTCACGATGCTGTCGTTCCTGCCCGCGATGGTGCTGATGATGACGAGCTTCACGCGCATCATCATCGTGATGTCGCTGCTGCGCCAGGCGCTCGGCACGACGACGACGCCGCCCAACCAGGTGATCGTCGGCCTCGCGCTGTTTCTGACGCTGTTCATCATGTCGCCGGTGCTCGACAAGGCCTATAACGACGGCTACAAGCCGTTCGCGGCCGGCACCCTGCCGATGGACGAAGCCGTCGCGCGCGGCGTCGCGCCCTTCAAGACCTTCATGCTGCGCCAGACCCGCGAGTCCGATCTCGCGCTGTTCGCGCGCATCTCGCACGCACCGCCCATGCAGGGCCCCGAAGACGTGCCGCTCACGCTGCTGGTGCCCTCGTTCGTGACGAGCGAGCTGAAGACGGGCTTCCAGATCGGCTTCACGATCTTCATCCCGTTTCTCATCATCGACATGGTGGTGGCGAGCGTGCTGATGTCGATGGGTATGATGATGGTGTCGCCCGCGACAATCTCGCTGCCGTTCAAGCTGATGCTGTTCGTGCTGGTGGACGGCTGGCAATTGCTTATCGGCTCGCTTGCGCAGAGCTTCAGCTAGGGACAGACGCGATGACGCCCGAAATGGTCATGACCCTCTCGCACGAAGCGATGTACGTGGCGCTGCTGCTGGCCGCGCCGCTTCTGCTCGTGTCGCTGGTCGTCGGTCTGGTGGTGAGCCTCTTCCAGGCCGCCACCCAGATCAACGAAAGCACGCTTTCGTTCATTCCCAAGCTGGTCGCGATTGCGCTCACGCTCGTGATCGCCGGACCGTGGATGCTCACCACCATGCTCGATTACATGCATCGCATGTTCACGAGCATCCCCGCCCTCGCGGCCTGATTGTGCTGCTCGCTGTCTAAAGCGGGCGCGCCGCCCTTTTCACCTCGCGATGTTCACCGTCACCTACGCGCAGCTCAATCTCTGGCTCACCGCGTTCCTGTGGCCGTTCACGCGCATCCTCGCGCTGATCGCGACCGCGCCCGTGGTCGGCAACCGCTCGATCGCCACGCGCGTGAAGATTGGCCTTGCGGCGTTCATCACGCTGATCGTGGCGCCGACGCTTGGGGCCATGCCGCAGGTCACTGTGTTCTCGGCCGAGGGCGTGTGGATACTCGTGAACCAGTTTCTGATCGGCGTGGCGCTCGGCTTCACGATGCAGCTGGTGTTCGCCGTGGTGACGGCGGCCGCCGACCTGATGGGCGCCGGCATGGGCCTGAGCTTCGCGTCGTTCTTCGATCCGCAGGCCAACACGACCACGCCCGCGCTGTCGTCGTGGTTCAACATGATGGCGATGCTGGCCTTTCTCGCCTTCGACGGGCATCTGCAGATGATCGCCGCCATCGTCGAGACCTTCACGAGCGTGCCGGTGTCGGCCAACGTGCTCGGCGCGAATGGCTACCGCCTGCTGGTGGGCTGGGGCGCGACGGTGTTCAATTCCGGGCTGCTGCTGGCGCTGCCCGTGGTGGTGGCGCTGCTCATCACCAATATCTCGCTGGGTATTCTCAACCGCGCGGCGCCGCAGATCGGCGTGTTCCAGATCGGCTTCGCGGTCACGATGCTCGTGGGCCTGCTGCTGATCCAGTTGATGATGCCCAGTCTGATTCCCTATTTCGCCAGGCTGTTCGATAGCGGTATCGAGCAGATGGGCCGCGTTGCGGCGGCGCTCAAGCCGCCGGGGTGAGGGTGAGGACAGGCCTCACTCCTGATCGACCTCCGGCCAGAGGCGCGGAAACAGGAATCGCAGGCTTTTCAGCGGCAAGGCAAACGACAATTCGCCGCGATGGGAAGGCGAAGTCAGCAGACCATAGTCGATCAACGAGCGCGTGATTCTGCGCGCCATGACATCCGTGACGCCGAGCATCTGCGAGAACTCCGCGCGAGACACGCTGCGTCGAAGCATCACAAACTCCATGGCAAGCGCCGAAGCCTCGGGTTTGACCAGCGACTTTTCCGAGCCGATCTGCCAGGGACTGGATTCCAGATACGCCAGCAGATCGCGCAGGCGGTCAGTGATGCCGTCGAATCCCGTCATATGGACCATAAAGTCGACCTGGTCCGTGCATGAGTCGAGAAAAAACTGCGCGAACCGCACCAGCCCCTCCTGACTCAGATTGCCGCGCCCGTCCAGGTCGTTGCGGCGCGTCTGGTCGGCATCGCTCAACCGCAGATAGTAGTCCTCGTGCGCACGCGCGAGGCCCCGCAGCGGTGACCACAAGCCTTGCGTGAGACCTGCGGCACTCAATGCCAGATGCGAGTGAAGGCGGGCCACCCGTCCGTTGCCATCGACAAAGGGGTGAATCCAGGTCAGACGGTGATGCGAGCAGGCAATGCCGATGAGTTGATACTCCCTCGCCCGAATACGGGCATAGCGGGTCGCCCATGCACCAAGCAACGGCTCAATCACTTCAGGCTCCGGCGCGAGATGACGCCCGACGGTAACGTCCACCCGGCGAATCTCGCCAGGGACAAGCGGATCGCCGTTATCGGTGAATCGCTCCTCGCCGGCCAGCCCGGAAAAAAACCGCTCATGCAATGCCGGAATACGTGCAGGCTCGAATAGCGCCGACACCGGCAGTCCACTCCATTCCCGCTCGAATGCGGTTTCGGTCTCGATATGTGCGATGGCGAGGCGCTGCTTCTTGCGCTCGGCAGCATCGGCGGAATAGTCGCGCTTGAGCGCGGACTCGATTCTGGCCGGCGTCGTGTGTTGCCCTTCGATCTTGTTCGTGTAGTACGAATTCATCGCACGCAGCTGTGGCACCAGCGCTGCCGCAAGCGGCGTCTGGCGCACGGTGATCAGCTTCTGCGACGAATCGGCAAGCCCGGCCGCGCGCTCGACGAGTGGATCCAGCACGCGATCTTCGGGGAACAATGGCTCGAAGGTGGCAACGGAAGTCATTTGTCCGAGAGGGTTACGAGTAGAGTTTCAAGTAGGGTTCAGAGGGCGAAAATTAAT
The DNA here is from genome assembly GCF_002917095.1 of Paraburkholderia eburnea. Lineage (GTDB taxonomy): Bacteria > Pseudomonadota > Gammaproteobacteria > Burkholderiales > Burkholderiaceae > Paraburkholderia > Paraburkholderia eburnea. Next base: position 182,068 of record NZ_PQGA01000010.1, on the reverse strand, counting down.
CACCTATATCGTTGAATATTATTAGTTTTTCACATTCTACATCGAAATCTATGTAGAGTTCCCTGTAGGGTTTGAAGTAGGGTTCCAGGCAATCAGCCCCAAAAACACAAACGGCGGCAGGCCCCAAGGCCTGCCGCCGTTTTTTCCAACGCCAACCCGCTACCTCAGGCCATCAAGGATTGATGTACTGGAACAGCGAAAGCTGCTGCGTGGCCGCGAAGCTCTTCTGCGACGCCGACAGCGCGTTCGAGATCTGCTCGTACTGCGTAATCGCCGCCACCGTGTCCGTGCTCACCAGATCGTCGAGATTCGACGTGATCTGCAGCGAGTTCGTCGACGTGACGGTCTGCAGCGCCTTCACTTCCTGCTCGCGACCGCCCACCGAAGCCTGCAGCGTAATCACGTTCGAGGTCGAATTGCCGATCTGCGTGAGGCCCGCCTGCAGCGAGTTTTGCAGCGTCGCCGTCGCGGTCGGGTTGCCCGTCGCGGAGGTTTGCAGCGCGGCGATCACGCTATCGATACTCGAAAACACGCTGCTGTTCTGCGGCGCCGTCGCCGGCGTCACCGAAAAATTGTCGCCCGCCACCGGCGTGCCCGAGATCGTCACGTTCATGCCCGTACCGAGATCGATCGTCGAGCCGTCCGTGTACGGTTGGTCCTGCGCCAGCACCGTGGCGGGTTGGGTCGTGTTGTCGGTCACCGTGTAGGTGAGCGCGCCGCTCGTGCCGCCGAAGACGATCGACATGTTGTGCCCATTGGTCGCCTGAGTCGGGTCCGTCACCGTGACGCCGCTGATCGTGCCCGTGCCCTGGTTGCCCAGACTGCCGGACGCCACCGCCGAGGTGCCCACCGACGACACGCTCTGGAACACCGCCGCACCCGTGTCGCTGATGGCGATCGAGCGCGAGCCCGCCACCTGCACCGTGCGCTGGCCCAGGTCGCCGTTGTACGTCACGCCGCCGCCGGACTGGTTGGTGAACACCGCCGACGTGCTCTGGAAGCCCGAGAACAGGTAGTTGCCCGCGCCATCCGTGGTATTGGCGAGCGTGAGCAACTGGCTGCGTTCGCCTTGCAACTGCTTGGCCAGCGCCTGGCGGTCGGAGTCGTTGAGCGAGCCGTTGATGGCCGACTGGATCTGCTGGCTCATCGCCTGCAGCGTGGTCGTCACGCTGGAGAGCGTCGAGTCTTCCAGTTGCAGCGACGAAAGCGCGGTGTTCTGGTTGCTCGCGTACTGCGTGAGACTGGCGCTCGTGGCCGAAAGCTGCACGGCCTGCGCCGCGCCGAGCGGGTTGTCCGCCGGATTCGAGATGGCGATGCCCGTCGAGATCTGTTGCTGCACAGCCAGAAGCTGGGACTGCTGGTTTTCCATCGTCGAAAGGCTCGACGAGTAAATCTGGGAAGTCGCGATACGCATGGTTGGTCAGCGCCTCACTGGAAAATGCCGATCAAGGTCTGGAACAGCGACGCCGCCGTCTGGATCACCTTGCTGTTGGCCTGATAAAGCTGCTGGTACTGCAGCAGGTTTGCCGCTTCTTCGTCGAGGTTCACGCCCTGCACCGACTGCTGCTGCGAGGTCAGCTGCGTGACGAGCGAGGTCTGCGAAGTGCTCGACGCCTGCAACTGGCTCGCCGTATTGCCGATCGCGTTCACGTAGTTCGAGTACGCGTTGGTGAGCGTCTGCGAGTCCGTAAACGAGGTGCCCGAAGTCAGGTTCGCGAGCGCCAGCGCGTTGCGGCCGTCCTGCGTGCCGCTCGTGTTCTTGCCGATGGTGAAGGTGTCGCCCGTCGAGGGCGTGCCCGTCATCGTGAAGCTCACGTTGTTGGTGTCGCCGGTCGTGCTCGACGTGATCGTGAAGGTCGCGCCCGTGCTCGGGTCGTAGTCCACCGGCGTGTCGCCGGCCGCGTCGATCGTGTAGCTCTGCGGCGAACTGGAGCCCGGCACCGTCACCGATACGGTCGAATTCGGCGGGAAGCCGGAAAGCGTGCCGCCCGTGCCGGAAGTGGCCGCCGTGTAGGTCAGCGTCGTGGGCGTCGAGGACACCGTGTAGCCCGCGCTCACCGTGCCTTGCGTGACGCTCGCCGTGCCGGCGTTGGCGGTCGCGGCCGACACCAGCACCGGCGCGGATGCCGCAATCGCCGAAGGATCGCTCGTGGCCACCGCGAAGCTGTCGAGCGCGCCCGCGGTCGGCTGGATCGCGTACGAGTCGCCGTCGTTCATCGTGCCCGACGAGGTGATCGAGAGGCCGGCCGCCGCGAACGGACTGGTTGCGCTCGGCTGCGTGTTCGTCGTGCCGACCACGGTATTGGTGGTCGAATCGGTCAGCGTCCAGGTGCCGCCCGAGGCGCTCGAATACGAGAGCGTGTAGTTGTCGGTCGGCGGGCTGACGGCGTTGGTGAGCGTCGCGGCAACCGTCGCGGTGCCCGTATTGTTGCGATTGCCCGTGACGACCGGCGCGCCCACCGTGAAGAGGTTGCTGCCCGCCGAGCCGCTCAGCGTGAGGCCCAGCGAGTTCTGCGAGTTCACCTGCGCGGCGAAGCTGGTGGCGATCGCGCCAAGCTGCGATTCGGCCGGGTCGAGCGTGTTCTGCACGAACGACACGAGGCCGCCCACCGTGCCGCCCGTGAGCGCGGCGCTGGAGAGCGACTGCGCCGCGGTGGTCGAGCCGGGCAGGCCCTGCCACGCCACGGTCAGCTCCGACGGGTTGCTGCTCGACGCCTGGGTCGTGAGGTTGTAGTTCTGGCCGCTCACCACCAGCGGCTGGCCGTTGCCGAGGAACACGCTATAGCCGCTACTGTTCTGCACGACCTGCACGCCCACCAGTTGCGACAGGTTCGAGACAGCCTGGTCGCGCTGGTCGAGCAGCTGGTTCGGCTGCTGTCCCCCCGCGCTCGCGGTGGCGATCTGCGTGTTGAGCTGCGCGATCTGCTGCGAGTAGGTGTTGATCTGCGAGACGGCGTTGGTGAGCTGCGTGTTCACGCTCTGGCGCAGCGAGTCGTATTGCGCGCCGGCCGAGTTGATCTGGTCGGCGAGCGTCTGCGCATCGGACAGCGCGGTCTGGCGCACCGAGCTGCTGTCCGGCGAATTCGACACGTCCTGCAGGCCCGAGAAAAACGACGTGATCGACGACGCGATGCCCGACGTCGGGCTGCCGACGAGATTCGAGAGCTGGGTCGCCAGCGTGTACGACGCGGTAAGCGAGCCGTTGGTCGACTGCGCGTTGTTGAGCGCGGTCGTGATGTACTGGCTATAGGCGCGCTGCACGGTCGCCGTGTTGACGCCGCCGCCGATATAACCCGAGCTGGTCGCCTGGCCGTTCGCCTCGCTGTACACCGCGCTTTCCACGTTGTAGCCCGCGGTCGACGAATTGCTGATGTTCTCGCCGGCTGTGGCGATGCCGATCTGGGCCGCCTGCAACCCGGAGAGACCGATCGAGAAAATGTTGGACATGCATGATCCTCGTGGACGGCCTGCCCGACGTCTCGGTCGGAGGGGCCGCGTGGGTGAACTTATGTGATAACGGCAGCGCAGCGCCGAAATTAAGCTGCGGTAAGGGAGAATTTCGCGGGGGAAACGTTTGGCGCGAGGGGCGTGTTGCATCCCGCCGTGCGCGCATGGGCGGCGCATCGGAAATGCGTGCGGCACACGCGAACGGCGCGCCGCGAAGTCTGCGGGCGTGGAGCGCCCCGAGCGTTGCCGCAGGCGCGGCAGCAGCCACGATGGCCGCCGCCGCAGCGATGCCGCCGCGGCGAGTGTTTAAGCGCGCTGGAACGCGCGCCGCTTCATTTCGAGCTGCGTGATATAGCGTTGCAGGCTGTTTTCCGCCGCGCCCGGCAGCGTATCGAAACGCAGGCCGAGGTGATAGCGGCGATCGCCGTTGGGCAGGTCGATGAAGCGCAGCACCATGAGCGCGAGATCGACGCGCAAGGTGCCGTGACCGCCCAGATCCAGCTCCACGTCCACGAGCTTCAGGCCCATGTCGAGCGCTGCCGCGCGTTCGTCCGTGGTGCGCAGGCCCAGACCGCCCAACGAGATGTCGTGCACCTCGAACTGGAAGCGCTGGCCGTCCATCGGCAGCGCGCCGCGCACGATGCACGGCTCCATCACCGGCGTATCGACGCGGAAATATTCGCGGCGCTGCACGTAGTAGAGCACTTCGGGGAACGTGGCCTCGAAGGCGGGACGCCCTTCGTACACCGTTTCGCGCGGCGTGCCGGTGGTGAATTCCACGCGCACGCCGTCCGGCGAGGCATGGAACTGGCACGTCTGCTGCGCAAGCACCTCGCGGTTCTGCTCGGACACGCCGCCCCAGTCGAACGTGAACGTGCGCTCGCGCGTATTGACGTCGAGGATGCGCGTGACCAGTTGGCCTGCGCGGTATTGCAAGGTCAGGAAGTCGCCGCGATTGGCGAGATTGCGCAACTGCACCCCGACTTCGAGCGGGTTGCGACGGCCATAGTCGGGGCTTTCGCCATCGACTTCTTCCTGTTGATTCGACTGAGCGGTATTCATCGGCTTGCCGGAATTTCGTGGACATGCCGGCGCGCCACGAAAGGTCTCGTCGCGCGCCGTCCGGGCGGTCTTCGCCGCCCCTGATTCTTTTGGATCTCGCCTGCATTAGCGGCAGGACGACGCGGAAATTTAGGGGCTCCGCGGAAAAATTCTGCGATCCGCGAATCGGTCCGGCAGGCGCCGGACGTCTTTCCTTCGCGATCGCGCCGCGATCGCTCGCCAAATCGGACATAACGTCGCCAAGGCAACGTTTGCTGCCACGGAACAGGGCACGCGACATATTATGCGCGGTGCATCAGGAAATGATCGGCGGATCAGGCCATGCGCTGCATGATCGACATGAGCTTTTTCGCGTAGTGCGGGTCGGTCGCGTAACCGGCGCGCTGCATGCCCTGCGCGAAGCTCTCGGCGCTGCGCGAGCCGTTGATGACCGAGGCGTAGCGCGGATTGCTCTTGAGCACGTTGGCGTAGTCGCTCATCGCGTCTTCGTACGAGTCGTAGGCGCGGAACTTCTCCACCACGCGATGCGGCGTGCCATCCACGTACTCGGTGGTCATGGTCGAGACGGTCTTGCCGGTCCAGTCCTTGCCCGCCTTGATGCCGAATACGTTGTGGCTGGTCGAGCCGTCCGCCTTCATGATCTCGCGCTTGCCCCAGCCCGATTCGAGCGCGGCCTGGCCGACGATGAAGCGCGCCGGAATGCCGGTGGACGCGCTGGCCTGCTGCGCGGCGTTGGCGAGCTTGTTGACGAAGGCGTCGACCTTGTCGTCGCCGCTGCTGCGCACGGCCGGCGTGAGCGCGCTGTTGGCGTCCCAGCCCGCGCCCTTGCCGAGCGCGCCGTTCGCCGAGGCGTTGCCGTAGGCGCGGCCAAGCGCGCTGAGCATCGCCATGTTGCCTTCGTTGCCGCTGCCGGCCGAACCCGACAGGCCCTGCATCGCGCCGGCGATGCCGCCCGCGCCGCCTGCACCACCGGCGCCGCTGGAATCGCCGCCCATGCTGCGCATGAGCTGTTTGATCATGGCATTGGCCACGCCGATGCCCTTGTTCGACATCTGCTGCGCGAGCTGCTGATCCATCATCGACTGGAACTGCGCGCCGTCGTTGGAGTCGAGCGGGCCGTCCGAGGGCGTCGCATCGCGCATACTCTTGAGCATCATCTGCGTGAACACGGCGTCGAACTGCTTGGCGGCCGCCTTGACGCCCTGCTGCGGCGAAGCGTTGGCCGCCGCGCGCATCGCGTCGAAGCCCTGCACGTCCAGCGCGAAGCGGTTCGTGAGGTCGAGATTGCCGTTGCCGATATTCGAGTTATCCATTTTTCACGTCCTTAGATAATTTCGAGGTCGGCACGCAAAGCGCCCGCCGCCTTCATCGCCTGCAGGATCGACATCAGATCCGCCGGTGTCGCGCCGAGCGCGTTGAGCGCCTTCACGACTTCCGCGAGATTGGCGCCCGCCGTCACGAGCTTGAGCGCGCCGTTGTCCTGCTTGAGCTGGATCTGCGACTGGCGTGCCGCGACCGTTTGCCCGTTGGAGAACGCGCCCGGCTGGCTTACCGCCGTCTGCGTGTTCACGACCACCGAAAGATTGCCGTGCGCCACCGCGCACGATTCCAGCGTAACCATCTGGTTCATGACGATCGAGCCGGTGCGCGCGTTGAGGATCACCTTTGCCGCCGGCTGCGCCGGGCGCACGTCGAGATTCTGGATCTGCGCGATGAAGCCCACCTGCGAGGCCGGATCGCCGGGACCGCGCACCTGGATCGTGCGGCCGTCGACCGCCGCCGCCGTGCCCGCGCCGAACTCATTGTTGACCGCCGCCACGATGCGCTGCGTCGTGTCGTAATCCATGTCGTTGACTTCCATCTGCAGCAGGCCGCCGGGCTGCGAAACCGGCGAAGGCACCGCGCGCTCGACCGTCGCGCCCGACGAGATGCGGCCCGCCGCGAGCTGGTTCACCTGCACCCTGCTGCCGTTGGCCGACGCGCCCGCGCCGCCCACCGCCACGTTGCCCTGGGCCAGCGCGTAGACCTGGCCGTCCGCGCCCTTGAGCGGCGTGAGCAGCAGCGTGCCGCCGCGAATGCTCTTGGCGTTCGCCAGCGACGACACCGTCACGTCGATCTGCTCGCCCGGACGCGCGAACGGCGGCAGCGTCGCCGTCACGATCACGGCCGCGACGTTCTTCAGCTGCATGTTGTTGAGCGTCTGCGAGGAACCCGTCGAGCTCGACGTGTTGTTGATCGAGATGCCGAGGTTCGCGAGCATGTTCGCGAGCGTCTGCGTCGTGAACGGCGCCTGGGTCGTCTGGTCGCCCGTGCCGTCCAGACCCACCACGAGGCCATAGCCGATCAGCGGGTTGTCGCGCACGCCCGCGAAGGTGACGAGGTCTTTCACGCGCTCGGCGCGCGCGGGCGTCGCGTAAGTCAGCAGCGCCGAACACGCGACCACGAAGCCCGCCACCACGCCGAAGGCGGCCAGCAGGTCTTTCGCGCGCGAGCGGCGCGTGCGCTGGAAACGGATCTTTACCATGGTGCGACATTCAGGAAAAAGCGTTGCAGCCAGCCCATGGTCTCGGCTTCGTCGATTACGCCTTTCGCGGAGTATTCGATCTTCGCGTCGGCAACGTCGGTCGAGAGCACGGAGTTGTCTCCGGCAACAGTGTTCGGATTCACGACGCCGGAAAAGCGCACGTACTCATTGCCCTGGTTGATGAGCATCTGCTTTTCGCCCGACACCACCAGGTTGCCGTTGGGCAGCACGTTCGTGACCGTCACGGTGATGACGCCCGTGAAGGTGTTCGACGCGTTCGCGCCGCCCGTCGCGTCGAACTGGTTCGCGCCCTGGGAATTCAGGTTCGCGCGGTTGAAGACGCCCGGCAGGAAGTTCGCGGTGCCCGAAAAGCTCGTGGTGCTGCCGCGCTTGGTGTTCGCGCCCGAGGACTTGGTCGCGTTGATGTTTTCCGAGATGACGATGGTGAGGATGTCGCCGGTATTGCGCGGGCGCTGGTCCTCGAAGAGCGGCCGCCCCACGTAGCCGGGGTTGTAGATCGAACCCGGCGAGCTGTTGACGGGCGGCGGCGGCGGCACGGCCGTCATCGGCTGCTGCACGATCGGCTGCCGGTTCGGCACATAGGCGCAGCCCGCCAGCGCGGCGAGCGCGAGCGACACCGTCGCCATCGCGGCGCGCGGCATCGTCCGGCGCACTGGCTGCTGCCGCGAGCGAGAGTTGAATTGAACGGACTGGCCCATGTTCCTCACCACTTCTATTGCGTGCTGCTATTACTGTTGCTTCAGGTTCCCGGCGGCGCCGGAAGTGTCTCCGCGACTTGAACTTAGACCCGGACTTAGACCTGCATCTGGCTCAAGGTCTGGAGCATCTGGTCGGACGTCGTCAGCGCCTTGCTGTTGATTTCGTAAGCGCGCTGCGTCTCGATCATGTTCACGAGTTCCTGCACCACGTTCACGTTCGACGACTCGACATAGCCCTGGTTGAGCGTGCCCGAGCCGTTCAGCCCCGGCGTCGTCACCGTGGGCGCACCCGACGAAGCCGTCTCCGACACCAGGTTCTCGCCGTTGCTCTGCAGGCCGGCCGGGTTGATGAACATGGCGACCTGCAGCGAGCCGATCGTCGTGTTGCCGGTGGAGCCCGGCGTCGTCACCGTCACCACGCCGTCGCTGCCGATGGTCAGCGAGGTGGCGTTGGCAGGCACCGTGATGGCGGGCATCACCGGATAGCCGCTCGACGTCACGAGCTGGCCCTGCGAGTTGGTCTGGAACGAGCCGTCGCGCGTGTACTGCGTCGTGCCGTCGGGCATCTGCACCTGGAAGAAGCCCGCGCCGTTGATCGCCACGTCCTTCGAGTTGCCGGTCTGCTGCAGGTTGCCCTGCGTGTAGAGGCGCTCGGTCGCGACCTGCTGCACGCCGGTGCCGACCTGGCTGCCGGAGGCCATCTCGGTGGTCTGCGTGGAGTTCGCGCCCGGCTGACGCAGCGTCTGGTACATGAGGTCCTCGAACACGGCGCGCGAACCCTTGAAGCCGTTGGTGCTCACGTTCGCGAGGTTGTTCGAGATCACGTCCATCTGCGCCTGCTGGGCGTTCATGCCGGTGGCGGCGATGTAGAGCGATCGGTTCACGGTGTCTTTCTCCCGGCGCGTAGTCCGCAAATCGTGTCTGCGAGACCGGCGGCCTTAAAAATGCTTAGCTGAAGTTGAGCAGCTGGTTGGCGCTCTGTTCGTTCTGGTCGGCGGTCTGCAGCAGCTTGGTCTGCATCTGGAACTGGCGCGCGTTGGTGATCATCGAGACCATCGCGGCGACCGGGTTCACGTTGCTGCCTTCGAGCGATTCCGTGGCGATCTGGACCGTCTGGTCCGCGTCGGCCGGATTGCCGTCGGCGGTGCGGAACAGTCCGTCGTCGCCGCGCTGCAGCGACCCGGCGGGCGGATTCACGAACTTGATCTGGTCGATCATGGCGATGGCGCTGGCAGGGCTGCCCGGCGCAATCGCCGAAACCGTGCCGTCCGAGCCGATCGTCACCGCCGAACCCGGCGGCACGGCGATCGGGCCGCCGCCGCCGATCACCTGCTGGTTGCTGGCCGTCACGAGCTGGCCGTTTTCGTCCACGTGCAGGTTGCCCGCGCGTGTGTACGCCTCGTTGCCGTCGGCGGTCTGCACGGCCATGAAGCCGTTGCCCTGGATCGCGATGTCGAGCGGGTTGCCGGTCTTCGAGATCGCACCGGGCGTCATGTCGGAGCCTGGCGTCGCCGAGAGCACGAAGGTGCGCGTGGTCGAGTCGTTGACGGTCGAGCCGTCGCCGAACGACATCGGCACGGAGCGGAAATTCGCCAGTTGCGCGCGAAAACCCGTGGTCGAGACGTTGGCCAGGTTGTTCGCGACGACGGCCTGCTGCTCGAGCGCCTGGCTCGTGCCCGTCATCGCGGTATAGATCAGTCGGTCCATGATGTGCCCGGTGCGTTAGTCAACAACTGTGCTTACATCTGCAGCAGCGTCTGGTCGACGGTCTGCTGCGTCTTGATGGTCTGCGCGTTGGCCTGATAGTTGCGCTGCGCCGTGATCAGATCGACGAGCTGGTTGGTCAGGTCGACGTTCGACGATTCCACCGCGCCGCCCGTGAGCGTGCCGTGGTTCGTGCTGCCCGGCGTGGAGACCTGCGCCACGCCCGAAGCCGCCGTTTCCTGGAACTGGTTGCCGCCCAGGTTCTGCAGGCCGTTCGGGTTGTTGAAGTTGGCGAGCACGACCTGGCCGAGCGTCTTGGTCTGGCCGTTCGAGTAGTTGCCCGTGATGGTGCCGTCCGAGCCGACCGTGAAGTTCGACAGCGTGCCGCTGGCGTAGCCGTCCTGCGCGAGGTTGTTCACGCCCGACGTGCCGCCGTACTGCGTCGTGCCGGTGAGGTTCAGCGTGATCGTCTGCGCCGCGGCGCCGTCGGTCGGCGTGATGTCCAGCGAGAACTGGCCGTTGGTCTGCGGCGTGCCGGCATTGGCCCCGGTCGCGGGCGTCACCGAGGTCAGGGCGCCCGACGAATTGAAGGTCATCGTGCCCATGTCGGTCATCGCGCCGCCCGCGACGCCGGCATAGACTTCCGCCGAACCCGTGGCGTTCTGCACGAAGTACATGTTGACCTGCTGCGTGCCGCCGAGCGAGTCGTAAGCCGTGATCGACGTCGAGTAGTTGTACGAGTTCGAATCGGTCGGATCGAAGGTCGTCGAGGTCGGAGCCGTGGCCTGCGCGTTCAGGTTCACCTGCGCCGTGATGTTCGAGGTCGCGACCGGTGCGATATTGGTCGTCGGCACCTGCAGCGGCACGGTTTGCGCCGAGTTCACGACGCCGCTCGTACCCGCCGCGTAGCCCATCAGGTCGTTGCCCGCGGCGTCGGTGATGAAACCGTTCTTGTCGAGCTGGAACACGCCGTTACGCGAATACGTCAGCGTGCCGTTGTTCGACATCTGGAAAAAGCCGCTGCCGTTGATGGCGACGTCGAGCGCCTGGCCGGTCGTGGTGATCGTACCTTGCGAAAAGTTCTGCTGCACTTCCGAGAGCGACGTGCCCAGACCGATCTGCGTGTTGACCGAGGTCGCCACGGTGTTCGCATAGATGTCGGCGAACTGCGCCGAGCTTTGCTTGAAGCCGACCGTGTTCGCGTTGGCGATGTTGTTGCCAATCACGTCGAGGTCGTTCGACGAAGCGGCCAGGCCGCTCAATCCTTGCTGGTAGCCCATGAGTGTTTACTCCGCGCTGTCGTTTATCGGGTTCAGAGAATACCGGCCACGCTCGAAAGCGGGACCGTGTTGCCGTTGGCGAGCGAAAGGCCCGCCGTGCCGTCGGATTGCTGGATCACGGCGTCGACCTTGCTCGCGACCAGCGCCGTCGCGGAGGTGGCCTGACCGTTGACCGTCGCGCTCGCGCTGATCGTGTAATTGCCGTCGGGAACCGTCGCGCCCGTCGAATCGGTGCCGTTCCAGGTGACGGGCACGGTGCCTGCCGACTGCGCGCCCAGGTCGAGCGTGTTGACGACCTTGCCCGCCGAGTTGGTGATCGTGATCTTGACGTCCGAAGCCGCCGACGCGAGCTGCACGCCGAGTTGCGGCGCCGAGCCGCTCGACACCGCGGCCGTGCTGCCGGCCGCCAGCACCGTCGAGCCGATCAGCAGCGCCGACTGGGCGTTCTGGCCCGCGGAAAGCTGCGTCGAGAGCGACGAGAGCGACGTGTTGAGATTGGCGATGCCCGACACCGTGTTGATCTGGGCGAGCTGCGAGGTCATCTGCGAGCTGTCCATCGGATCGGTCGGATCCTGGTTCTGCAACTGCGCGACGAGCAGTTGCAGGAAGGTCTGTTGCAGATCGCTGCCGCTCGTGCCGCTGGTCGCAGTCGACGAGGCCGACGACGACGAGCTCGTACCGTTCATGGTGTCGAGCAGGGTCTGCGATACGGTGGCGGAACTGCCGCCGATAGTAGTGCTGGAGGTCAACGCGTTCTCCTCGGATACGCTGGTCTGTTGCTGGGTAGCGTGGGGTGTGGTTCCCGTTCCTGCGCCGGCTTTGGGTGGCTCAGGTGCCGATCGTCAGGGTCTTGAGCATCAAGGTCTTGGCGGTGTTCAGCGTCTCGATGTTGGCCTGATACGAGCGCGACGCCGAAATCATGTTCACCATTTCCTGGACCGGGTCGACGTTCGGCATGCTCACGTAGCCGTCCGCGTTGGCGGCGGGATTGGCCGGGTCGTAGGTCTCTTTCATCGGCGTCGGGTCGTCGATCACGCCCGTCACCTTCACGCCGCCCACCTGCTGGCCGGACGCGCTGCGCGCGCCGCCGAGCGGGTTGACCGCGAACACGACCTGCTTGGCCTTGTAGGGCTGGCCGTCCGGGCCGGTGGTGCTGTCGGCGTTGGCGAGATTGGACGCCGTCACGTTCAGGCGCTGCGACTCCGCCGACATGGCGGAACCGGCAACGCTGAAGATATTCATGAGGGATGGCATGGTTTCGTTGACCTCTGGTCGATGCGTCTTGCGGCTGGCCTATAACGTTTGCTGTGCGATGCGCGCTTGATCGTGGGTCCGATCGTGGGCTCGATCGCGGCTTAGCTCGAACCCGACTGGATCGCCGCGAGCATCGTCTTGATCTGGCTCGACACCACGGTCATGCCCGATTCGAAGTGCAGCGCGTTATCCGCGAACTGCACGCGCTCGGTGTCGAGATCGACCGTGTTGCCGTCGAGGGCGGGCTGCGTCGGGATGCGGTACATCACCGGGCTCGAATACGTGTCCGCCGGGCCGCCGGTCGGGATCAGCTTCGTGTTGCCCGCCAGATGCCCGGCTTCGGTGGCCGCCATCGACATGCCGCTTGTCACGCCCGCCGGCTGCGCCAGCGCGAGCGGCTGGAAGTTGCCGCCGGTGGGCTGCGCGAGGCCACGAGGCGTCGTGGCGCCCGCCTGCTTGAGCGCGCCCGCGAGCGAGGACGAAAAGTCGACGTCGCGCGCCTGGTAACCCGGCGTGTCGGCGTTCGCGATGTTCGAGGACAGCAGCGCCTGGCGCGTCGCGCGCACATCCAGCGCTTCGCGGCCAAAGGCGAATTCGGCGTCGAGTTTGTCCAGCATCGGGCGTTCTCCGTTACACGAAATGAAAGGCTGCGTTGGCGCATTCATCGCGCATCCGTTCCTTGGGTCGAACGCGCAGGCCTTTTCGCATGGAGAGGAATGTTAGGCGCGCGACGCAAGAACCAATCGGACGAATAGCCGGTAACTCGCCCCTCTATTCGACGCCAGGAAGCCGGACGCGCCACCTAGAATGCGAAGCGTGTCAATGCAATCGAGGGAGAACGACCATGCCGCAGACAGCCCACCTCCGCGCGCGCCGCGCGGCAGCGCCCAGGCTCGCGCTCGGCCGTTCGGTCCGGGTTGGGGTCCGCAAGACGGCGTTGCGCGCGGCGCTGGCCGCCCTGGTTGCCGCGACAGGCGCGCTGGGCAGCGGCGTCGCCCGCGCGCAAAGCGATGCAGCGAACCAGCAGATCTATATCGCCGGCCCCGGCGACCGGGCGGGTGAAGACGCGCAGCGCATGAGCGCGATGCTCGCCGATTCCTCGAAGAGCAAGGCCGCCGCCAATGCGAATGCCTACGCGGAAATCGCCAGATCGCTCGCGTACCGCGCGAACGTCCAGGCAGAGCAGCAAGGCCAGGCGCCCGAAGCCCGCAGCGGCACGATCTCGATTCCCGGTCCCGGCGAGCGCGGCACGGCCGCCGCCCGCAGTGCAGCCGCCAACGACACGCCCCAGATCGTCACGATTGCGCCGCCTGGCTCCCCCGCCCCGCCCGTCACGGCGGCTGTGCAGCGCCCCGCGACCGCGCGCGCCGTGCAGCCGATGCGCGTGCCGCCGGCCTCGGCCTATGCGAACGCAAACGCAAACACGAACTCAAGCGCAAACGCAGGCGGCTTCCAGCGCGTGAGCGTGGCCGCCCCGGCGCGCGCGGTAACGCCGGTCGTCGTGCAAAGCGCGGCGGCTTATGGTCAGGCCGCTCAAGCCGCACAAGCCGTCCAGGCAGTGCCGCCGGGCCAGGAAGACGGCGAACGCATCCGCGCCGCCGCCCTCGCCTTCCTGCAGCAACAGTCGGCCGGCCTGCCGGGCAAGGTGGAAGTCAGCGTATCGGCGGTATTCCCGCGCGGCCTGGCGGCCTGCGCCTCGCTCGAACCTTTCATGCCGCCCGGCGCGCGCAGCTTCGGCCACACGATGGTCGGCGTGCGCTGCGTGGGCGCGAAGCCGTGGACGCTCTACGTCCAGGGCCGCGTGGCCGTGCAGATCACCTATTACGTGGCGTCGCGCCAGATCAATCCGGGCGAGGCGCTGTCGGCGGTCGACTACGTGCCGCGCGACGGCGACCTCTCGACGCTCCCGCAGACGGTAATCACCGATCCGAACCAGGCCAACGGCGCCATCGCGCTCATGCGCATCACCTCGGGGTTGCCGCTGCGCTCCGACATGCTGCGCAGCGCGGCGTCCGTGGTGATCGGCCAGACGGTCAAGGTGATCGCGGTCGGCGACAATTTCACGATTTCCTCCGAAGGCAACGTGCTCAACAATGCCGCGCCCGGCCAGCTGGTGCGGGTGCGCACGCCAAACGGACAGATTATTAGCGGCGTGGTGAAAGACGCCGCGACGGTGCAGGTGCAGATTTAGGGACGATTCGGCAGCGCTTTGATGCCCGATGCATCGCGATCGGGCCCGAAAATGCTCAGGATGGCTATGTGCGGCAGGACACGTAACATCGTGTAACGGCGGGTGTTTCGCGCTAAAGTTCGCGCGCCCCCTTGCCGTTATCAAGGCCATACGGATCAGGAAGCCCCATCGTGAAAATCGACACCTCCACCCGCAATGACGCGCTGCCGCTGCAGGATGGCCTCGCGCGCGCGCAGCAAGGCGAAACCGCAAATACCGCGACGGCCGGCGGCACGGCGTCCAGCGCCCCGGCCACGAGCACCGCGAGCACTGGCGGAGACGCCAACGTGAGCCTTTCCAACCTTTCTTCCTCGCTGCGCTCGCTCGCGGCGAGCGGCTCGGCCGACATCGACATGAACCACGTCCAGTCGATCAAGGACGCCATCAAGAACGGCACGCTGCAGATCGACACCGGCAAGATCGCCGATGGCATTCTGGAAACCGCGCGCGGCCTGCTTAAGCCGGCCTCGGGCAGCTAGAGCGCCACGCGGCGGGCCGCCCGCATAACCCGCTTTAACGGTGGTACCCGATGAAAGACGCTCTTCTCGCCACATTGATCGACGAACACGCCGCGGTGGAGGCGTTCGCCTCGCTGCTCGCCTTCGAGGAGAAGGCGCTGACGACGGCGGACGGCATGGATTCGCTGCCGCAGATCGTCGAGCAGAAGACCACGCTCACGCAGCGCATGGCGGGTCTCGAAAAGGTTCGCGACGCGCAGCTCAAGGGCCTGGGCCTGCCGGGCGGGCGCAAGGGCATCGAGATGGCCTGCGACGGCGATGCGCGTCTCACGGGTCAATGGGCGCTGCTCAAGGGTTCGACCGAGCGCGCGCGCCGGCAGAATCTGACCATCGGCATGATGGTTCGCACGCGCATGGAGCACAACCGCCGCGCGCTGGCGATCCTGCGCGGGGAAACGAATAGCGGAACGTCGATGCTGTACGGGCCGGACGGGCGGTTGCCGCAATTCGGGCTGTGAGCCGTGCGTTAATGTGATGGGCGCGGCTGGACAAAGCCGCGTGAGAGATCGAGAAAGCCGAAGCCAGGGTGCTTCGGCTTTTTGCGTTTTTGAGGGGCCGGAATTCGCGTAGCACCTGACCTGCTTGCGCCGGTCTTTGCCGCATCGGCGTATCCCATCGCCTCGCGCCCGCCCATAAAAAAAGCCGAAGCGCTCGCGCGCTCCGGCTTTCCCCTCCCTGCTAGCGCCGGCTTTGCGGCGCCGTAGTTGTTCAGTTCTCCGTACCCGCCCACGCCATTTCGCGCAGACGCGTGCGCAGACGCGCCACCGCCTGGCTGTGCAGCTGGCACACGCGCGATTCGCTGACTTCCATCACCGCGCCGATTTCGCGCAGGTTCATGCCGCGCTCGTAGTAGAGCGACATGAGCAGCTTCTCGCGCTCGGGCAGGCGCTCGATCGCCTCGACCAGCGCGCCGCGCAGGCTGTCGTCCAGCAGCGCCGAGAGCGGGTCCGAGTGATCGACGCAGTAGCGGTCGAGGAACGGCTCGTCGTCGGCGGAACGATCGAAGTCTTCGTAGTAGATCAGCTGGCTGCCATGCAGGTCCTGCAGCATCGACTGGTACTCGTCGAGCGGCATTTGCAGGTGGTCGGCGATTTCGGTTTCGCTCGCCGAGCGGCCCAGACGCTGTTCGACCTTGTGCACCGCGCTCTCCACCTCGCGCGAGGTGCGGCGCAGGCTGCGCGGTAGCCAGTCGTTGCTGCGCAGCTCGTCGAGCATCGCGCCGCGAATGCGCTGGCTCGCGTAGGTTTCGAACTGCGCGCCCTGGTCTTCCTTGTAGCGGTTGGCGGCATCCATCAGACCGATCATGCCGGCCTGGATCAAGTCATCCAGATCCACGCTCGCGGGCATCTTCGCCACGAGTTGCAGACCCAGGCGCCGCACGAGCGGCGCGTATTTCGCAAGGACAGCGGCCTGCGAAATCTTTCCTTGAGCGTTATACATCGTGCTCTCCTCTCGACCGCAGACCGGGCTGTCAGGCCCGCTGCGGTCCCATGCAAATTAATCGCTTGTTTCCCTTGCTGCGGCTCTCGAAACCCCACGTCAAGCGTGCTGGGGCGTCGGGCGCGGCACGGGCGGGTCCGCCCGCCATCCTGCATGGGCCGACGCAGGCGCGGATGGAACGCCAGTGACGGTCGAAACAAATGATTCCGCCGAACCGGCGTGCGTGGACTGTGCGCTCGCAAACGCCGATACCGCGGCGGCCGCCACGCCCACGGGCGCGGTTTCGACCGCCGACGCCTTGCAGCTATCGGCAGCAACGGCTTCGGCAAAACTCGTCGAGCGCTCCGCGCCCGTCGAACGGGCCGACAGCGCGGGGCGCATCGGCCAGTGCGGCAGTTCGGCGGCCACGTGGCGGAAGTCGCGCGCGGCGGCCGTCGACGGGAACGCATCGACGATGCAGCGCGACAGTTGCACCGCGCGCGGCATGTGCGGATCGGCGGCCACGCAGCCCGCGTTTTCGAGCGACACCGCGAGGTAGCGGCTCGCCACGCCGGCGAGGTTCTCGAATGCGGCCTGCGCCTCGGGACCCTGCTCGATGTGATTCGCCAGCACGCGGAACTGGCCGATCGCATGTGCGAAGTGCAGCCGTTTCATGCAGGCGTAGGCATCGGTGATCGCCTGCGCGGAAACCCGCATCACGATCAGCAGGTCATGCGCGTGCATCGCGAGCGACGACAGCGCGCCTTCGGCGTCGAGCTGCGCGTCGATCAGCACGAAATCGGCGGGACCGGTCAGCACCTGGTTCAACTGCGCGCTGGTGTACTGCGCGCGGTGCTCGCGCGAGGCGGCCAGCACGCCGAAGCCGAGCGCATGACGCCCTACCGCCTCGTCGAGCGCCATCTCGCCGCGCATCACCGCCGCGAAGTTGCCCGCGCCGCGCACGCCGCCGAGCAAGCCGCTCACCGAGCGCGGGCCGAGGCATTCGTCGATGACGAGTACGTCCTTGCCCTGGGCGGTCAGCGCGGCGGCGAGGTTGATCACGGTGGTCGTGCGTCCGGGGGCGCCGGGGCCGCCCGTCACCGCGATCACCCGCGAACCTTCGCGTGCCAGCAAACGCCGCAGGCCTTCTGCCTGATCGATCACGAACTTATCCAAACCGGACCTCGGGAGCTTGCGAATTCGAGCGGTTCGACAGCGCGGACAGCAGCGCGGGAATGTCGTCCTCGTGCGGCACGAACGGCGAGCGGTCGCGCGGCACGCAGAAGGCGCTGCGAATCAGGAAGCGGCGCGTGGCCACGTACAGGTTCTCGGGCACCTTCTGGCCGGTCGAGACGTAGTGCACCGGCAGCTTGTAGCGCAGGACCGTGTCGAGCGTGCTGCCCAGATTCGTCGCCTCGTCGAGCTTGGTCAGAATGCAGCCGGTCAGCGGCGATTCATCCGGGCCGCTCTGGTAGGCCTGCACGACTTCGTTGAGCGTGTCGCCGTGGTTGGTCGCCGAGAGCAGCAAGAGGCGCTGCACCGGGCGGCCCGTGCCGCACAGCATGGCGATCTGGTCGGCCACGGCGCGGTCGCGCTGGCTCATGCCGATCGTGTCGATCAGTACGATGTGCTTGTTCTTGAGTTCGGTGAGCGCGAGCTGCAAGTCCGCGCCGTCGCGCACCGCATGCACCGACACGCCGAGGATCTTGCCGAAGATGCGCAGTTGCTCGTGGCCGCCGATACGGTAGCTGTCGGTCGTGAGCAGCGCGACCTTGCTGGCGCCGAAACGCATCACGCAGCGCGCGGCGAGCTTCGCCGTGGTCGTGGTCTTGCCCACGCCCGTCGGGCCCATCAGCGCGAACACGCCGCCGCGCTCCATGAGCGCTTCTTCGTCTTCGAGCACCGGCAGATTCGATTCGAGCACCGACTGGAGCCACTCCATGCCGGCTTCCTCGGTTTCCACGTCGGGCAGACGCTCGATCATCATCTTGACGAGCTGCGCCGAGAAACCGGCCGCAAAAAGCTGCTTGGTGAGCGCGCCCTGCACCGGATTGCGGCGCTGACGCTCGCCCCACAGGAGACCGGCGAACTGCTCTTCCATCATGCCGCGCATGGAAGCCAGCTCGTTCATCACGGTCTCGTTGACGACCTGCTCGATGCGCGTGCGGATCGCCTCGCTCACCGTTTGCGCGGTGTTCGACGCACCCGCCGTGGCCGCATTGGCTTCGGCGCCCGGGGCCGGGCCGGCGGCGTCGGCGCTCTGGCCGATGCTGCGCGCGGCGCGGCGGGCGGCGGCGTGGGCCGCTTCGAGCGCCCATTGCGGCTGGCTCGCTTCGACATCGGCGGAATGCATCGGGTCGGCGGTCATGCCGAGGCCCTTGGCCATCGCGGCGGACGGCGACATGCCGGGCGCCCTGGCGCTGTCCTGTTGACCCTGCTGGCTGGCGATGCGGCGTGCGTGATCGATCAGCCAGGGATTCGTTTCGGCCATCGTGCGCGGCGCGCTCGCGGCTTCGCCGAACGGCCTGGCGACGGCCTGCTCCAGCAATGCGGCGGCTTCGCGCGCGGCGGCTTGATTCGAGGTGGCACGGTTCGCGGCGCTTGCGCCATTCATGCCGTTCGACGGGAACGTGCTGAAGGGCTGCGCGGCCATCGGCTGGGCCGTCGGCGGCATCGTCGGTTGCTGCGCGCCCTGCGGGCCGAGCGCGGCTTCCAGCGCGCTGGCCGCGGCTTTCGTCGGCTTCGGCGGGATCGTTTGCGCGAGCGAAACGGAGATGTCATCGGCGTCGGCGTGATCGGCATCGTCGTCATGCTGGCCGTCGGCGCCCGTGGCGCCCGGCTCCGCGCCCACTTCCGGGCTCGCGCCAAACACCGACGAGAACACGTCGGGCATACCGCCGCTCGCATAGGGGTTGCCGAAGCTCGCGGCGGCGGCACTGGCGACGGGCGCCGGGGCGTTCGCCGACGTGCCGGCGCCGGGCAGGGCCGCCGCGACCGCACGCTGTATGCGCGACGCGAGGGATTGGGGCTGCGGCGACTGCGGCTGGGCGGCACCGAGGCGCGCTGCATCGGCCGGGGCGATTGCCGCGAGGTCGCTGTCCGCGAGCGCGACGATCTCGACGCTACCGTCATCGAGCGTGCGGTTCGACAGGACGACGGCGTCCGCACCCAGCGCTTCGCGCACGAGGCGCAGAGCGTCGCGGCTATTGCCACCGATGAATTTGCGAATGTTCAAGCTATGCCCCTGATGAGGTAAGCGGCCCGCGCCGCCTGTCGTATGCCGATGAATTGCGTCTGGATCACTGCGGGAACACGCAGCGCGCGAACCCTTTTCCGATGTTGGAATTATTTCGAAGGTGAGCAGGTCACGATCGGTGGATCAGGACGGGGAAATGTGGGTAATTCGGCAAATGAGATGACGGGGGGAAGCGGGCACCCGGCTAGAACCCGGCGACTCGACCACCCAATCGGGGTTTCCGGCATTGATGACCAATTAAGCGACTAACTATTTGACCTATAATTTGGTCTATTGATCGAGATCACCACGGCGACATCGGGACTGGTTCGCTTCACTTGGGAAATACGCAAAATGGAAAGCATCCTGGCAAGAGCCTCGATTGGTATTAGCGAGTTGAAAATGAACCCCATGGCAGCGATCGAACAAGCTGACGGTCCCGTCGCAATCCTCAACCGGAACAAGCCGGTTGCTTACCTGATTCCCGCCAGCGAATGGGAGGCGATCTGTGACCGGCTTGAAGACATCGAGCTTGCAGAGATCGCGCGGTCCCGCATGAACGACGAGATCGTGAGCGTCAAGCTTGAAGACCTATGAGCTGAAATTCCGCAAGAATGCGCTGAAGGAATGGAATCGCCTCGACGCCACGGTGCGAAGGCAATTGTCCCGAAAGCTCATGGAGCGGCTCGTCGAACCGCGTGTGGAGTCAGCCCGATTGAGCGATATGCCGGGCTGCTACAAGATCAAACTCGTCGCCTCCGGCTATCGGCTGATCTACCAGGTCATCGACGGCGAGCTTGTCGTGCTTGTGATCGCGATTGGCAAGCGCGAGGCGGACGCGGCATATCGGAAGGCCCATATCCGCCTCAAATGAAAGTGCCCGCAAATTGCGGGCACTCTTGTGGCTTTTCACTGCAATGCTTCCAGGAGAGCCTCAACCCGTTGCGCCGGTCGCTTAACCCGCCCCCACCACATTCACCACCTTCACATTGCGCGTATCCGGCACCTCGGCATACGACAGCACCTTGAGCTGCGGCAGGCTGCGGCGCAGGAAGCGCGAGAGCATCGGCCGCAGCGCATGCTGCACCAGCAGCACCGGCGCCAGACCCTGCACCTGCTGACGGCCCATCGCCATTTCCGTCTGCGTGAGCAGCGTGTGCGCGAGGCCCGGCTCCAGCCCCGGATTCGGCCCGGAGGTGAGCGTCTGCGACAGCACGCGCTCCAGATTCGCGTCGAGCCCCATCACCTGCATGTCGCCGCTGCCCGGGAACCACTGCTGCGTGATCGCACGTCCCAGCGAAATGCGCACCGCCGCCGTGAGATCGTGCGCGTCGGCCATGCGCGGCGCGTGTTCGGCGAGCGACTCCATGATGGTGCGCATGTCGCGGATCGGCACGCCTTCTTCCAGCAGATTCTGCAGCACCTTCTGCAGCGTCGTGACCTGCATGATCTTCGGCACGAGGTCGTCGACCAGCGACGGCGTGTCCTTCTGCACGCGCTCCAGCAGCGCCTGCACTTCGCGGCGGCCGAGCAGTTCGGCGGCGTGCGTCACGACGAGGTGATTCAGGTGCGTCGCCACCACGGTGCTCGAATCGACCACCGTGTAGCCGAACACCTGCGCCTGTTCGCGCATGTTCGAATCGATCCAGATCGCCGGCAGGCCGAACGCGGGATCGGTGGTCGGCGTGCCCGGCAGCACCGCGCTCACCTGGCCCGGGTTGATCGCCAGCCACTGCCCCGGATAGGCCTCGCCCGCGCCCACTTCGACGCCCTTGAGCGTGATGCGGTACGCGTTCGGGCGCAGTTCCAGGTTGTCGCGAATGTGAATGACCGGCGGCAAAAAGCCGATTTCCTGCGCGAACTTCTTGCGGATGCTCTTGATGCGCTTGAGCAGTTCGCCGTCGGTGTTCTTGTCGACGAGCGGAATGATGCGATAGCCCACTTCGAGACCGAGCGTGTCGATCAGCGCCACGTCGTCCCACGACGCCTCGGCGTTCTCGACCGGGGTGGCGGCGGCCGGCAGTACGTCCCCCAGCACGGCGCTCGCCTTCTTCGCCTCGGCGTTCTTCTTCATCACGCGGCCAAGCTGGATCGCGCCGCCGCCCAGCAGTAAAAACGCGAAGTGCGGCATGCCCGGGATCAGGCCCATCATCAGGATGATCGAGCCGGTGATCACCAGCACGCGCGGGTTCGTGAAGAGCTGGCCGGTCAGCTGCGTGCCGATGTCTTCGTTGGTCGCCACGCGCGAGACGATCACACCCGCCGCCGTCGAAATCACCAGCGACGGAATCTGCGCGACGAGGCCGTCACCGATGGTCAGCAGCGTATAGGTTTCGCCGGCCGCCGCGAACGGCATACCGTGCTGCACCACGCCGACGATCAGCCCGCCGATGATGTTGATCGCCATGATCAGGAGACCAGCGATCGCGTCGCCGCGCACGAACTTGCTCGCGCCGTCCATCGAGCCGTAAAACTCGGCTTCCTGGGCGATTTCGGTGCGGCGCTTGCGCGCGGCGTCTTCGTTGATGAGGCCCGCGTTGAGGTCGGCGTCGATCGCCATCTGCTTGCCGGGCATCGCATCGAGCGTGAAGCGCGCGGACACTTCCGCGATCCGCCCCGCGCCCTTGGTGATGACCATGAAGTTGATGACCATCAGGATCACGAACACCACGATACCCACGGCGAAGTTGCCGCCCACGAGGAAGTGGCCGAACGATTCGATCACCTTGCCCGCGGCGTCGGGGCCGGTGTGGCCTTCGAGCAGCACGATACGCGTGGACGCCACGTTCAGCGACAGGCGCAGCAGCGTGGAGAACAGCAGCACGCTCGGGAACGCCGCGAAATCGAGCGGCTTCATGGTGTACATGCTGACGAGCAGCACCATCACCGACAGCGCGATGTTGAAGGTGAACAGCAGATCCAGCAGGAACGGCGGCAACGGCAGGATCATCATGCCGAGGATCATGCAGATCAGGATCGGCCCGGCGAGTGCGCGCAGATTCGTGCTTTGCAGCATCTCTGGGCGCCGCGCGAGGAAACCGGTGCGGGCGTTCATTACGTTGCTCCTTCATTGCCGTCGCGCGCGGTGTCGGCGCGACCTGCGGTGCTTGCTTGATCCGGTGCTGCGCCTGCAGCGGTGTTTTTCGCGTTGCGTTTTGCCGCGTCGTCGTCGGGCGAGAGCGTTTCGCCGGCTTCTTCGGCGGCGTCCTCGTCGCTCACGCCACCCTTGTCGAGTTCCGGCGGCACGTCGAGATCGGTCGGCTCCATCGGCACGTCGCCGCCATGTTCGCGAAAGCGCTTGAGCTGATAGACCCACGCGAGCACCTGGGCGACCGCGCCGTAGAGCGGGCCGGGAATCTCTTTGTTCAGATCGACGTTGTGATAGAGCGCGCGGGCGAGCGGCGGCGCTTCGAGCAGCGGGATGTTGTTTTCGGTGGCCAGCTCGCGGATGCGCGCCGCCACGAGGTTCACGCCCTTCGCGACCACGCGCGGCGCGCGCATGTCGCCGTCGGTGTACTGCAGCGCGACGGCGAAGTGCGTCGGGTTGGTCACCACCACGTCGGCCTTGGGCACCTGCGCCATCATGCGGCGGCGCGCCATGGCGCGCTGCTGCTGGCGAATCCGGCCCTTCACGTGCGGATCGCCTTCGCTCTCGCGGTGCTCGCGCTTCACCTCTTCCTTGGTCATGCGCAGCTTGCGGTGATACGACCAGATCTGGTACGGCACGTCGATGGCCGCCAGCAGGAACATGCCCGCGACCGTCATGCCGCAGCACACCACGATCAGGTGGAAGGCGTCGGCGAAAGCGCGCGGCGCGGGCTGCATGCCCAGCCCCAGAATCTCCTCGCGATGGTTCCAGAGCGCCGAGCCGCCGATCGCGCCCACCAGCAGCGTCTTGATCATCGACATGCCGAGCTGCACCGGGCCGTTCAGGGAAAAGATGCGACCGAGACCCGTCATCGGATTGAGGCGATCGAACTTCACGCCGATCGACTGGGTCGAGAACAGCCAGCCGCCCAGCGCCATCGGCGCGAGCAGCGCGGCTGCGCCCGTCAGCGCAAGGACGGGCAGCACCGCGAACATGCCTTCGCGCGCGGCGACGCCGGCGCCCGTGAGCATGCGTTTGGTCTCGAAGGCGCCCGCGTGGTCGAACGTCAGCGCGCCGCGCAGCATGGTCTGCAGATGCCCGCCGATGGTGTCCGAGAGCAGCCATGCCCCGAAGCAGCCCGCCGATAGCAGCGCAAACGTGGAAAGCTCCCGCGAACGCGCAATCTGCCCCTCCTCGCGCGCCTTTTCGAGGCGCTTGGGAGTGGCTGATTCGGTTTTTTCGAGGTCGCTGTCCTCTGCCACAGATGCTCCGGTCGGCGGCGCACGCCGCCCGACACCCATGTGGTGACGGCGCACGCCCTTTTTCAGTGAGAGCGATTATTGCCCTGGGAGGCAAGCGACGATCGAAGGATCAGGACCGGGAAACCGGGGTATTTCGCCGGATGGGAGCGCGATTGAAGCGTGATTGAAGCGCGATGGGGCGAGATCAGCGCTTGAAGCGCGGCGCCGGACGCCGCGCTTCAAGCCTGCGGGGCGGGATCAGAACGCGACGTACGGCGTCTGCGTGCCGCCGGTGCCGGTCTGATCGATCCCGTAATACACGTAGCGGCCATAGAAGAACGGCAGGCCCAGGTCGAGACTCGAATTGGAACCAAACTGCCCTCCGAGGTCGTTGAACGCGAAGAAGCTGCTGTTGCCCAGCAGCGCCGACGCGCTCGCCACGTTGAAGCTGACGTTGCCCGAGTCGTTGTTCTGATCGACCAGCGTGGTGGTAAACGTGAGCGGCGGCGTCGGGCAATAGAACGAGCCGAGATCGCCGCCGCACTGGGCGATGGCGCTATCGGCGAAGAAAATGCCGTTCGAGCCCGAATCGAGGAAGGCGTTCAGCGAGCGGCCGTTGAAAGTCGTCGAAAGGTCGCCCCATGCGCTGGTCGCGAAGCGCTGCGAGGCCGCCAGGGCGTTGTTCGACTGGGTGCCGATGCCGAACACCAGCGTGCCCGTGGCCGAAGCCTGTCCGCTATTGGCGACGGGCGGCATTTGCAGGATCACGCCGTTGTTGTCCGTGGCGAAGTGCGCGACCGGGTTGGCCACCTGCTGCGCAAGCGCCACGGCCGTCTGGGCGCAGCTCGTGCCGTTCGCACACGCGAAGTAGTTGCTGCCCGAAGCCGTCACGCAGTTCTTGCCGCAATCCCACGGCGCGACGCCGATGCCCAGAATGCCGTTCGCGCCCAGCGCCGAGGTCGTGTTCTGCGCCGCGCCGATGTTCGCGCAGACCTGCGGCACCGACGACGTGGGGAGATCGCCGATCACCTGGATCGGAATCGCGCTGGCCGTTTCGCCGCCGATCTTGACGTCGGCGGTGCGCACCGTGCCCCAGGTGTAGCCGTCCGCGAACGCCGTGCATTCGGCCAGCGTGCTGGCGCCCGACGAGGCGTTCGGCAGCGCGCCCTGCATCGTGCTGTTCAGCGCCGTATTGAGCAGGCGCAGACCGTAGGAGCCGGTATCGACCTGGACGTTGGGCACGGTCTGGCAGGTGTTGCTGCTGGCCACGCAGACCGTCACGCTGACGGTGGGGATATTCGGCATCGAGTTGGTGACGCCGCTGTTGACCGTCACGGCAACGGTATTCGCGGCATTCGCGGCGATCGGCTGCTGGGTGGGACCGGCGGGCAGCGACGAGGTGTCGTTGCCGCTGCCCGAATTGCCCGAGCTGCTCGAACCGGAGCCGCCACCGCCACCGCCGCCGCAGGCGGCAAGCCCCGTCGCGAGCGCGAATACCGTGGCGAGGAAGAAGCTACGCGGCTCGCGCAAGGAGCGAGCGAGGGCGTTGAGGATTCCGTAGTTGAACACGCGTCGCCTCCCGTTCGTCATTGAATGTCGGACGTGCTGAAACCCGCCGGCAACGCCTGCGGCAGCCACGCCTGACCCGAGAACGCGCCCATGTGGCCGCCCGAATGCACGACGAGGCCGCTGTTCTCGACGGCGCCTGGCCCGCGCACGCCCTTGGCGCGACTCGCCTGCACGCCCGCGACGTACTGCGGAAAGTAGCTGCCGAGCAGCGCGGAAAGATCCGGCATCTGCGGCCCGCTCCATGCGACCGCGAACACCGTGCCCGCCGTCGTGAGGTATTCGCGCACGGCGGTGCCGTTGGCGAGCGTGGTTTCGCGCACGGTGTAAGCGGTGGACGTGCCGGCAGAGGAGGCAGACGAGATGCCGGACGGGGTGCTCTGGGTTGCCTGACGCGCCACCGAGGAAGCCGCGCCTGGCCCGGACGTCGTGTTGACGCTCGCCCCGGACGGCGTGCTCATGGGTGCGCCGCCGAGCGCGGCGCTGGCCGTTTGCGCGCCGCCCAGCACGCCCATTGCGCATAAAAGCGCGACGCCGAGGCGCGATGCCGCACTATCAAAAATCGAAGTGGATGAACGAGACGTGCCGGCGGCCGGTCCCGATACGCCGGGCGAACCGGCGCTGCGGGACGCAGCGGACACTTTGGTCGATGCTTGCGGATTCAAGGCGGCCCTCCCTCTCTCGGTGGCGCGTTCCTCCGCGCGGCGCGTGACGCCCACCGGCCCGAATCACGACAGCGGGCGACAGCAGAAGGCGGACGGCGGCTAGACGGGGAACGGCTGGCTTTGCTTCGTCGCACCGCTGCGGCATCCGTGGATACGCGGATGCGCGCTTGCGGTCGCGACGAGCGAACGTCCTCTAGTATGCCTGCCCCACATGACATGCAACAGTTGGCCGAAGGGCCAGAATGCACCCGGCGGCAAGGTTGTTAAGCGCCACGCATCATCCGCGCGCAACGCCGGATCGCGCGGCGCCCAACCCCGCCCAACCCCATCGCTACGTCAGAAACCGAGGCTAGCCAGCAGGTCGTCCACCTGCGCCTGATCCTGCATGACGTCGGCCTTGCCTTCCGGATTGATCTGCGGGCCGTTGAGCAGGCCTTCCGGGCTGCCCGTGCTCGCCTGCACCTCGGCCAGCGCCGCCGCCGTGGCCGCGAACTGCTCGCGCCGCTCGGGCGCGATGTTTTCGACCAGCACGGTCAGCAGTTGCTGCTCGATCAGATAGACCACGTCCATGATCTTCTTGATCACCTGCCCGGTCAGATCCTGGAAATCCTGCGCGAGCATGATTTCGAGCAACTGCTGGTTCGTGGCCGTGGTCGTCTGCGGCACCACGTCGAGGAACTTGCGCGTGTCGTCCATCAGCGCGCGCACTTCCTCGCGTCCGATCGGTGCGCCGTACCAGGTCGCCCAGCGCGCCGACAGCACCTTCGCGTCGGCTTCGAGCTTCTCCTGCATCGGCTTGGCCAGCTCGATCGCGGACAGCGCGCGCTCGGCGGCCTGCTCCGTCATGTTGACGACGTAGCGCAGCCGGTCGCGCGCGTCGGGCACCGCCTCGGCGGCGCGCTCCACGTGCTTGTCGAGGCCAAGCTCGCGCATCGAGTCGCGCAGCGTGCGCGTCAGCTGGCCGATGCGCGCGAGGATGCGGTCCGTCGCGAACTCGCCCGAATCGGCGCCGGCGTCGTCGTGCTGCCCGGCGGGCAGCGCCGCGGACGCATCAATGGGCTCGTTCACGCTCAGCTCCCGGTCTTCGCCATCTTTTCGAGGATCTTGTTGAGCTTCTCGTCGAGCGTCGCCGCCGTGAACGGCTTCACGACGTAACCGCTCGCGCCTGCCTGGGCGGCGGCGATGATGTTTTCCTTCTTCGACTCGGCGGTCACCATCAGCACCGGCAGATGCGTGAGCGTCGCGTCGGCGCGGATTTCCTTGAGCATGGCGAGACCGTCGAGGTTCGGCATGTTCCAGTCGGAAATCACGAAGTCGTAGCTGCCGCCGCGCAGGCGCGCGAGGCCCGCTGCGCCGTCTTCGGCTTCATCCACGTTCGCGTAGCCCAGTTCCTTGAGCAGGTTGCGGACAATCCGGCGCATCGTCGGAAAATCGTCCACCACCAGAATCTTCATTCCCTTATCCATCTCGGTTCCATTCTCCAGGCTAAAACCCGGGCAATTATCCAGACAAGCGCGGTGCCTATCCAGATAAATTAATCGTGATCGATCGCACAGTCCTTACAGAGTCGTGCGATTTCTCGAAATATTGGCGCGCAAATACTGCGCCGCGTGCGTCAGACGCGCTGGACGCGGTCGCCCATCGAGGCGAGACGCGTCATCACGCGACGGCTCATCTCCGACAGCGAGGCGATCTCGTCGGCGGCGCCGAGCGCAATCGCTTCGCGCGGCATGCCGAACACGATACAGCTCGCCTCGTCCTGCGCAAGCGTGAACGCCCCCGCCTTGCGCATCTCCAGCAGGCCCGCCGCGCCGTCACGGCCCATGCCCGTCAGAATCACGCCGATGGCGTTCTTGCCCGCGTGCTGCGCCGCCGAGCGGAACAGCACGTCCACCGACGGACGATGCCGGTTCACCGGCGGGTCGTCGGACAGATGAGCGATGTAGTTCGCGCCGCTGCGCGCGAGCAACAGGTGGGCGTGGCCCGGCGCGATGTAGGCATGGCCGGGCAGCACGCGTTCGCCGTGTTCCGCTTCCTTCACGGTGATGCGGCACAGCCCGTTCAGGCGCTGCGCGAACGACTTCGTGAAACCGGGCGGCATGTGCTGCGCGATCAGCACGGCGGGCGCGTCGGGCGGCAGCGGCTGCAGCACTTCGCGGATCGCCTCGGTGCCGCCCGTCGATGCGCCGACGATGATGAGCTTTTCGGTCGAAACGAGCGGATTGTTGATCATCGGCGCGGCGGCAGCCGGCGCATGCGCGTGTGCGGCATGTGCGCCCGCGTGCGGCGCGGCGCCGGCGCCCGGCGCGGCGGGCGCACGCACGGGTGCGGCCGGGCGCACGCGGGCACGCGACGCGGCGCGCACCTTGTCGGCGAGCTTTTCGGCGTAATCGAGCATGCCGTCGCGAATGCCGACCTTGGGCTTGGTCACGAAATCGACGGCGCCCAGTTCCAGCGCGCGCAGCGTGATTTCGTTGCCGCGCTCGGTCAGCGACGACACCATCACGACCGGCATCGGACGCAGGCGCATGAGCTTCTCGAGGAAATCGAGACCGTCCATGCGCGGCATTTCCACGTCGAGCGTGAGCACGTCGGGGTTGTGCTGCTTGATCAGCTCGCGCGCCACGAGCGGGTCGGGCGCGGTGGCCACGACGGTCATGTCCGGCTGGCTGTTGATGATCTCCGTCATCAGGCTGCGGATCAGCGCCGAATCATCGACGCAGAGAACCTTGATTTTTTGCACAGCGTTCACGCCTCCTCTACTGTCCTGGCGTTGTCATGTCCGAAACCCGGACCCTGACTGGATGGCCGCGTGGCCTGCGCGGCGCCCGCACCGAACAGCTCGATGCGCGGGCGCGCCGGCTGCGGCGCGGATGTTGGAAAGGGGTTGCCGCCTGCGCTGCCGGCCGAACCATTCGCGCCGTTGAGCCCGAACAGCTCGACGCGCGCACGCGCCCGCGCGAGGCGCTCGGCGCGTGCTTCGGCGCTTTGCTGGGCAAGCTGCTGCTCGCGCTCGGCGACGCTCGTTTCCTGCGACAGGCGCAGCTTCTTGACCATCACCTGGCCCGTGCGCGGCAGGAATGCGACCTTGCGCGGATGCGAGCCTTGCAGATCCTCGGCGACGATGCGGATGCTTTCGGTCGCCAGATAGCGGCGCACGAAGGCCGAGTTGCGATCGCCGATGTTCATGGTGGTCATGCCCGCCAGCACGGCGGCGCCGCCGAACACCTTGGCCTCGAAGCGCTCGCGGCGCCCGCCGGCCTTGATCAGCTCGTTGATGAGCACTTCCATCGCGTAGGCGCCGTAACGCATGGCGTCGGAGGCCGCCGTCGGCGTGTGGGCGGCGTCGGCGCCGTCGTCGGGCAGCATGAAGTGATTCATGCCGCCGATCCCGGCGGTGCGGTCCTGAATACAGGCGGCCACGCACGAACCGAGCACGGTGACGAGCACCATGTCCTCGTTCGTGGTGAAGAATTCGTTCGGCAGCAGTTTCACGCCGGGGCGCTTGAAGTGCGCGTCGAAGTAGCGGTTGGTCGCGATCGGCAGGCGGGCGCTCATGCGGTCGCTCCCAACGGTTCGGTCTTCGCGGTGGCATTCGTTGCGCCCGCGCCGCGGCCGCGCGTCAGTTCGTAGACGGTCTGGCCGCGCAGACGGAACGCCTGCGTCACATACGTGAAGTTCTCCGAATGACCCGCGAACAGCAGGCCGTCCGGCTTCATCAGCGGCTCGAAGCGCGTGAGCACCTGCGCCTGGGTCGGTTTGTCGAAGTAGATCATCACGTTGCGGCAGAAGATCGCGTCGAAGGTCGTGCGCAGGCCGTAATCGGCATCGGTCAGGTTGAGCTGCTCGAACTTGATCATCTGGCGCAGCTCCGGGCGCACCTTCACGAGTCCCGCGTGCGCGCCCGTGCCCTTGAGGAAGAAACGCTTGAGGCGCTCGGGCGTGAGGTGCTTGACCTGATCGTAGGCATAGACGCCCGCGTCGGCCTTGGCGAGCACCTGGGTATCGAGGTCGGTCGCGAGCACGCGCGCTTCACGCGCGGCGCGCTCGCCGAGCGCTTCGATCAGCGTCATCGCGATCGAGTACGGCTCTTCGCCCGTCGAGGCCGCCGAGCACCACACCGACACCGGCTGCGAACCCCGCCGCTTGACGAAATCGGCGAGGATCGGAAAGTGATGCGCCTCGCGAAAGAACGCCGTGAGGTTGGTCGTGAGCGCGTTGGTGAAGGCTTCCCACTCGTTCGCGTCGTTGCGCTTTTCGAGTTCGTCGAGATAGTCGCGGAAGCTGTCGAGGCCAAGCGCGCGCAGACGTCGCGCAAGACGGCTGTAGGCCATGTCGCGCTTGTGGTCCGACAGCGAAATGCCGGCGCGGCGGTGGATCAGCGCGCGGATGCGCTCGAAGTCCGCCGAGGTGAATTCGAAGTCGCGCGCGGCGCCCTCGCCGCCGATGCCGGGCGCGCCCGCGCGCGGGGCGTCGGCCTGACGTTCGGGGCGATCGGTGCGATCCTTACGATCGCGACGGGAAAAACGCAGCGCGTTCATGATGCCGCTCCTGCGCGCCGCGCGCGCATGTCTGCTGCGTTCATCGAATCTTCCATGGCCGTTGCCGCCTGGCCGCTCGCCTGCAATGCGTGCGGCGCATGCGCGGCGCGCGCCGCTTCCGCCGCCCTGCGGGCAGCGGCGCGGGGCATTTCCGGCCATCCTTGTGCGCTCATTTGCATTGCTGTGCTCGTCGCGATATGCGTGATTCAAGGGTTCCGCCCGACGCGGAGGCTCAGAACGTTTCCCAGTCGGAGTCGTCCGCCGCGGACGGCGTCGTGCTGGCGATCTGCGGTTCGCTGCGTGCAGCCGCTGCCGGCTTGAGCAACGGCTTTGCCGCGCTCACTTCAGCCGCCGGTTTGGCCTGCGATGCGCGCTTCGCTGCGGCGGGCTTGGGCGCTGCCGCCTTGACGGCGGGAGCAGCCGATGCGGCGGGCGCTACCGGTGTTGCAGGCGCTGCCGCACGCACTGCGCGCGTCTCGCCGCTGTGACTCGCGCTGTGACTCGTGCCGTGACCCGCGCTGTGGCCCGCACCGTGACCCGCGCTGTGGCCATTCGTGCGCCACGTCGCCAGCACGCTCTGCAGGTTGCGCGTCTGCTCTTCGAGCGAAGCCGCCGCTGCCGCCGCTTCTTCCACCAGCGCCGCGTTCTGCTGCGTGACGGTGTCCATCTGCGTGACCGCGCGGTTGACCTGCTCGATGCCGCCCGACTGCTCTTCCGATGCCGCGCTGATCTCGCCCATGATGTCGGTCACGCGACGCACGGCCTGAAGGATGTCGTCCATCGTCGTGCCCGCGCGGCCCACCAGTTGCGATCCGCTCTGCACTTTCTCGGCGGAATCGTTGATGAGTTCCTTGATTTCCTTGGCCGCGCTCGCGCTGCGCTGCGCGAGGCTGCGCACTTCGCCCGCGACCACCGCGAAGCCGCGGCCCTGCTCGCCCGCACGCGCCGCTTCGACGGCGGCGTTGAGCGCCAGAATGTTGGTCTGGAACGCGATGCCTTCGATCACGCTGATGATGTCCACGACCTTCGCCGAACTGGCGGCGATGTCCTGCATCGTCGACACCACTTCGCCCACCACCGCGCCGCCGCGCGTCGCGATGTCCGAGGCGTTCACGGCGAGCTGGCTCGCCTGGCGCGCGTTGTCGGCGTTCTGCTTCACGGTGCCCGTGAGCTGCTCCATGCTCGACGCCGTTTCCTGCAGCGACGCGGCCTGCTGTTCGGTGCGCTGCGACAGATCGGTGTTGCCCATGGCGATTTCGCGCGCGCCGACGTCGATCGAGCCCGCGCCGGTATGCACGGCGGACACGAGCGTCACCAGGCTGTCCTGCATGCGCTTGATGCCCGCGAACAGACGCCCGATTTCGTTGTTGCTATAGACATCGATGCGCTCGGTCAGATCGCCGTGCGCGATGCGCTCGAACGACTGCACCGCGGCTTCGAGCGGCTGCACGATCAGGCCGCGCAGCGCAAAGCGGATCGTCACCAGCAGCACCAGCGCCACCACGATCGCGCCGCCGATCAGCGAGCGCATCAGCGTGATCTGCGAGCGCGCGCTTTCTTCGCGCGCCTGCGCGCCGTCCTGCAATTGCTGGGCGATCGGCGCCGCCGCGTTGTCGTAATCGACGAACATCGGGCTGATCTTCGCGTCCGAGATCGCGTGATAAGCGGCCTGGTCGTTCGCGCGCAGCGCGGCGAATTCAGGCTGCACGCCGTCCTGCAGCAGCGCCGCGCGCTTCGCGTTGAGCGCGTCGAGCGTGGCGGCGTCGATGCCGGCCTTGGGCGCGGAAACGAAGGTCTTCCACGCATCATTCGACTTGCCGAGCAGAAAATCGGCGCGGTCGATGACCTTTTTGGCTTCGTCGTTCTGGCCGGCTGCGTAGAGCGCGTTGACGCGATCGAGCGAAACGCGCGAGCGCAGCAGATACGACGATGCGTCGTTGAGCGAATGCATCGCGACGAGGTCGCCGCGAGCGATGGTCGCGAGCGAATCGCTCGCGTTGCCGAGCGCGATAAGCCCGAGCGCGCCGACCAGACCGGTCAGCGCCAGGAGAATGACCCCGAAGCCCGTAAGCGTCGTGCGGATCGACCATCTTTGCAGCATCTCGTTTGCTCCTGTCCTGTGCGGCGTAATCGGATTAATCGCGGATTGATCGCCGGTCGATAGCAAGTTGATCGCGGAAAGCGCTGGAGGAAAGCGATACGGCGTTGGCGGTTTTGCCGCTCTTAAGCGGCGGCTTGTCCGCTCTTCCTCTAGCGCGGGCCTTGCGGCCTCACCCCCGTTGCAACAACCTTGCTCCGTCCCTGATGTCGATGTGCCCTGTCTTCTACGCTCGCGCGCCTTAGACGCCCAGCGCTTCGATCAGCGCCATCTCGCGGCTCGTCATGAGCTTCTCGATGTCCATCAGGATCAGCATGCGGCCGTCCACCGTGCCGAGGCCCGTGAGGTACTCGGTCGTGAGCGTGGCGCCGAATTCCGGCGCCGGCATGATCTGGTCCGTCTGCAGCGTGAGCACGTCCGACACGCCGTCCACCACCATGCCCACCACGCGATGCGCGACGTTCAGGATGATGACCACGGTCTGGTGGTCGTACTCCACGCGGCCGAGGTGGAACTTGATGCGCATGTCCACGATCGGCACGATGATGCCGCGCAGATTGATGACGCCCTTGATGAACTCGGGCGCGTTGGCGATGCGCGTCACGCTCTCGTAGCCGCGGATTTCCTGGACCTTGAGAATGTCGATGCCGTACTCTTCCGCGCCCAGCGTAAAGACGAGGAATTCCTGACCGCCTGCGTCGGCCTGTTGCGCGTCGCGGCGGTGCGCGCCAGCGACTGCGCCCTGTGCGCCGCCGCCCTGGATGGAATGGACTTCTGCCACGTTAGCCCCTGAACGGTTGGGAAATGGTTGGTTGATGCGTGCTCATGCCGGTGCGCCTCTTCACGCGAATTCGGCGAACGAGCCGGAGTTCGCTCCGCCGTGCGAGCCGACGGCCACGCCGTGCGACGCGCGCGTTTCGCGATTGAGCGCGGCTACGTCGACAATCAACGCGACGCTGCCGTCGCCGAGAATCGTCGCCGCCGAAATGCCGTGCACCTTGCGGTAATTCGTTTCGAGGTTCTTCACCACGACCTGCTGCTGGCCGACCAGTTCGTCGATCAGCATCGCGAAGCGGCGGCCCTCGGTCTCCATGATGGTGACGATGCCCTGCGTCGGGTCCGTGCGCGCGCCTTCGACATTGAAGACGCCATGCAGCGCGACGAGCGGCAGGTATTCGCCGCGCACGCGCACCACGCGGTCGCCGTTGGTGACCGTGTAGATGTCCTCGTGGCGCGGCTGCAGCGACTCCATCACGAAGTTCAGCGGCAGGATGAAGATTTCGTTGCCGACCTTCACCGACATGCCGTCGAGAATCGCCAGCGTGAGCGGCAGCACGATGCGCGTGGTGCTGCCCTTGCCCGCGTGCGAGGTGATCTCGACGTGGCCGCCCATCGACTGGATGTTGCGCTTGACGACGTCCATGCCGACACCGCGGCCCGACACGTCGGTCACCTGTTCGGCGGTCGAGAAACCCGGCAGGAAGATGAGGTTCCAGACCTCGTCGTCCGACATCGTGTCGCTGACCTGCATGCCCTGCTTGGCCGCCTTGGCGAGAATCTTGTCGCGGCGCAGGCCCGCGCCGTCGTCGCTCACCTCGATCACGATGTTGCCGCCGTGGTGCGCGGCGGACAGCACGAGCTGGCCGGTGCCGTCCTTGCCCGCGGCGCGGCGCGCTTCCACGGTTTCGATGCCGTGGTCGAGCGAGTTGCGCACGAGGTGGGTGAGCGGGTCGATGATGCGCTCGATCAGGCTCTTGTCGAGTTCGGTCGCCTGACCGAACGTGACGAGTTCCACTTCCTTGCCGAGCTTCGAGGCAAGGTCGCGCACCAGACGCGGGAAGCGGCTGAACACGTAATCCATCGGCATCATGCGGATCGACATCACCGCTTCCTGCAGATCGCGCGCATTGCGCTCAAGCTGCGCCATGCCGTTGAAAAGGCGGTCGTGCAGCGCCGGATCGAAGGTGCTGGTGGTTTCCGCCAGCATCGCCTGCGTGATGACGAGTTCGCCCACGAGATTGATGAGCTGGTCGACCTTCTCCACGCCGACGCGAATCGAGCTGCCTTCCGCCGAGGCGGCGGCAGCCGCGCGCGGCTTGCGTTCATGTTCGGTGGCCGACGCCGCGGCGGCCGGTGCGGCTGCGACAGGCGCGGGCGCGGCGACCGGCGCAGCAGTCGGGGCGACAGACGCTGCGGGTGCGGCCGGTACGATAGCCGCATCCGGCGCGGGCGGCACGGCAACCGGCGCCGGCGCCGCCATGGCGAGCGGCGCAGGCGCTTCGGCTGCAGGTTCGGCATCGCCTTGCGGCGCGGCGCCACGGCCGATCGAAATCTGGCTTTCGTCGATCACGAAGCAGCACACGGCGATGATGTCGTCCGAGGTCACGTCGGTTTCGAGCCACAGCGTCAGGTCGTCGCCCGTCTTCACCTGGCCGAGGATGCGGCCCAGGTTGCCGAGTTCTTCGGCGAGCAGTTCCTGATCCTTCGCGCCCACGCGGCGCAGCGTGATGCGCAGATGCGGGCCTTCGGCTGCGGCGCCGCCCGCCGCGGGTGTCGCGGGCGCGGCGGCGAGCGCTTCGTCGACGACGTGATCGGGCACGCTCGCGCCGCCGCTGTTCGTGATCGCGAAGGAGGCCGGACGGTGCGCCTCGAACGCGGCTTCGAGGTCGTCTTCCGCATCCACGACGGGCGCGGGCGCGGACATCACGGGAGCCGGAATCGGCACGATGGGCGACGGCGGCGGCGCGACGTCCGGCACGGCGATGCCGCTGCTTTCCGCGTTCAGGCGCTCGAGCCTGGCGCGCATGGCGGCGGCCGTCGCCGCGTCGGGCTCGGCGCTCGCGCGGTAGGCCGCGAGCTGGTCGGACAGCACGTCCTTGGTTTCGAGGAACACGTCGACCATGTCCGTGCGCAGCACGATTTCGTTGTTGCGCGCGCGGTCGAGCAGCGATTCGAGAACGTGGGTCGTCTCGGTGAGCGCCGTGAAGCCGAACGTCGCCGCGCCGCCCTTGATCGAGTGCGCCGCGCGGAAGATCGCCGCCAGATCCTCGGGGTCGGGCTGGCCGACGTTCAGGTTCAGGAGAAGCTGCTCCATCTGTGCGAGCAGCTCGTCCGCCTCGTCGAAAAACGTCTGGTAGAACTGAGTGATGTCGAGAGTCATTGCTCTTTCACCGCAAGTGATGCGTGGGGGGCGTGCCGTGGATTCCGCTTCCGGGTCCTGGTCCATGCACTGCCGTCAGTGCAGGGGCAGGATCTGCGTGCGGTCTATCGCAGCGCGCCTGATGTCAAGGTTGCGTTTCGCCCAGCGCGCTCGCCAGATCGACGAGCAGCTCGGGGTCCACCGGTTTTTCGATCCAGCCAGTCGCGCCCGCTTCGCGCACGGCGGCCTTGAAGCCTTCGTCCGATTCCGTGGTCAGCACGAGGATCGGCGTTTCCTGGTACGACGGGTTCTCGCGCAGCCGCTTGATCAGGTCCAGCCCGCCCATGCGCGGCATGTACAGATCGGTGAGCACGAGGTCGAAGCGCTGCGCGAGCGCATGCTCAAGCCCCTCTTCGCCGTCGTTCGCCGTCGTCACTTCGTAACCCGCCGAACCGAGCGCCGCACACAGGATTTCCCGCATGGATGCCGAATCGTCGATCGCCAGAATATTTCTGATCATCCGTTCCTCGTTCGCGCTGTTCGTCCGCTGTTCGTCGCTGTTCGTCGCTGTTCGTCTGTTCGCGCCAGCCTTACGGCGTGGGCTTGCCCGGCATGACAGGCGCGATGCCCGCGGCCGCCGGCGCGAGCTTCACGCTCGCGGGAGCCACCGGCGCCACGCCCGGCGGCGCCTTCGTCACGTTCGGCCCCGCCGGCGTTGCCGCAGTCGCGCCCTGCGAGATCGCGGGCAGCAGCGACTTGCCCGAACCCGCGGCATCGTCCGAGAGCGTGGTGGCCGTGGAGTCGTCGCGCTCCAGGGCGTCTTCCGACTTCTTGTTGAGCACGATGATGCTGATGCGGCGGTTTTCCGGATCGAGCGGATCGGCCTTGTTCAGGTTCTGCGTGGAGGCCAGTCCCAGCACGCGCAGCACCTTCGATTCGTCCATGCCGCCCGCGATCAGCTCGCGGCGCGAGGCGTTCGCGCGGTCGGCGGACAACTCCCAGTTGCTGTAGCCGCTTTCGCCGCCTGCGTACGGCACGGCGTCGGTATGGCCCTGCACGACGATGCGGTTGGGCACGTCGTTGAGCGTCTTGCCGATCGCCCGCAGGATGTCGCGCATGTACGGCTCGACCACATCGCGCGCCGTCGCGAACATCGGCCGCTTCTGCGAATCGACGATTTCGATGCGCAGGCCCTGCAAGGTCGAATCGACGCGGATCTGCTGCTTGAACTGGCGCAGCACCGGGTTCGCCTCGATCGCGGCCATCAGCTTGACCTGCAGGTCGTGCAGACGCACTTCTTCCTTGCGTTCGAGCGAGCCTTCCAGCTGCTTCGTGGCGTCGTCGTCGTTGTGCTTGACGCTGCTGCGGTCCGTGCGCGACATCGTGCCGTCGCTGCGGCGCGTGACGCCGTCCTGCTGCGAGGAGATATCGCGCCCGCCGCCCTTCACGATCGACGAATCTTCGGCGCTGCGATCGCCGCCCCAGAGCGTGACCTTCAGCGGCTGGTTGAAGTAGTCGGCGATGCCCTTCAACTGCACCGTCGATGCCGAGCTGAGCAGCCACATCAGCAGGAAGAACGCCATCATCGCGGTCATGAAGTCCGCATAAGCGAGCTTCCATGCGCCGCCGTGGTGACCGCCCTTTTTCGGGGCGGCACGCCTGACGACGATCGCGCGGTCCTTGTTGTTGCTCATCTCGGCTTCCTCTTACTCGCCTGGCCTTTACGTCGCTTTTGTCGCTTTTACTTCGCCTTCACGCGGCGCACGTGCTCTTCGAGTTCCGAGAACGACGGACGCTCGGTCGAGAACAGCACCTTGCGGCCGAACTCGACGGCAATGGCGGGCGCGTAGCCATTCAGGCTCGCGAGAATCGTCACCTTGATGCACTGGAACATCTTGGTGGACTCGGTCACGCGCTGCTCGGCGAGCGAGGCCAGCGGGCCGATCAGGCCGTACGAAAGCAGAATCCCGAGGAAGGTGCCGACGAGCGCCTGGGCGATCATCTCGCCGAGCACGGCGGGCGGCTTGTCGGCCGACGCCATCGTGTGCACCACGCCCATCACCGCCGCGACGATACCGAACGCCGGCATCGCGTCGCCCACCTTCGCAAGCGCATGCGCGGGCGCTTCGCCTTCGGCGTGGTGGGTTTCGATTTCCTCGTCCATGAGGCTTTCGATCTCGAACGCGTTCATGTTGCCGCCCACCATCAGACGCAGGTAGTCGGTCAGGAATTCGACGATGTGATGGTCGGCGAGGATCTTCGGATATTGCGTGAAGATCGGGCTTTTTTGCGGATCGTCGATATCGGCTTCCAGCGTGAGCGTGCCTTCCTTGCGCGCCTTCGCGAGCAGGACGTAGAGCAGCGCGAGCAGCTCCATGTACACGTCCTTGCTGTACTTCGAGCCCTTGAAGAGCGCCGGCAGCACGCGAAGCGTGGCCTTGATCGTCTTGATGCCATTGCCGAGGATGAACGCGCCGAGGCCCGCCCCGGCGATCATCAGCACTTCGACCGGCTGCAGAAGGGCGGCAAGGTGGCCGCCCTCCATGACATAGCCGCCGAAGACGCAAACGAGCGTCACGAGTGTTCCAACGATAATCAGCACAGACGGGTCCTCACTGGAGAATATTGCGCTGCGAACCGCGATTGGCCCGCTCCCTTAGTTGGGTTTACGGCACGGGCCGGAAAAACTTTGGGATTGGATGGACAGGCGGCCCGCTCGCGCAAAGCGAATTGGGGCCGGGTTCATCAGCCGCGCCGCGCGGTCGTGCCGTCAAGGCGGCAAGCGGTGTGGCGCGGGCCAATTTGTCGGCGGAATGCGGCGACAATCTGTCGCCATTTTCCCGCGCTGGCGCAGCCCTGCCTCAAGGGGCGCCGCTGCCGGACTACGGCAGCGCGGGCGGCGGGGAAGCGGCAACGGCGTTGCGCCGCGTGCGCCCGGCGCGCGAGGGCGGCTGGCACAGGCCGCACACGTAGTAGCGCTGCGGCTCGTGTGCGTGCGCAACGAAGCGCCCGCCGCAACGCGTGCAGCGCGTCATCTGCAAGAGTCCCGAGGCAAAGTAGCGCACCAGCGTCCAGGCGCGCGTGAGGCTCAGGGCGGGCTCGTCCTCCTGGATGCGCACATGTTCGAGATAGAGCCGGTAGCTCTTCACGATTGCACGCACGGAGTCGCAGCGGCCCTGGCCGCTCATGAACAGGTACGTGTTGTAGAACAGCGAGGAATGTACGTTGGGCTGCCACGTCATGAACCAGTCGGTCGAGAACGGCAGCATGCCCTTGGGCGGCGATTCGCCCTTCACTTCCTTGTAGAGCCGGATGAGGCGATCGCGCGACAGCGAGAGTTCCGCTTCGAGCAGTTGCAGCCGTGCACCCAGTTCGATCAGCTCGATCGCGAGCGCGATCTCCTTGACCTCAAGCACCACACTTTTTGTCGCCATCAGGCTCCCGCATCGCCCCGCTAATCGGTCCGCACGCGGACTCTGGTAAAGGCGCGCGCGGCTCGCCTGAAGCGGGCGCCGCGCCCGAGCGGCGCTCAGCCGACCCGCTCGACGCTTTGGCCGGCCATCAGGATGGCGGAATGGGTCTGCGCGGATTTGCCCTTGTCGGCGAGCGCGCCCAGGATGGCGTGATCGTCGAAGCGGAAGCGGCAAAGCAGCTGGTTGGATGCAGCAAGACGCGCGGTTTGCGCGAAGGTGAGATTGGCCAGCACATCGGCCAGCTGGGCCGAAATGCCCATCCGGAACATGCCTGTCGGACGGTCCTCGCGCAGCAGTCGTTGCGCGAGCAACAAATAGGACAGATTGACTTCCTTGATCTCGCTGAGCATGTCGCTTGGCGTCGTCGCGCTCATGGATTCCCCCGAATTCGAAACGTAGCGGCTGGTCAGGCCTGATACGGAAACGTTTGCCCGTCAAACTGAGTGCGCGACAGGCGCACAGCAAAGCAAACGGCCCGCTTAGTGGTCGTCCCTGCATTGTGGCGAGGGCACTCGCAAAAGAAAATCGGAAGGATGCCGCGACGCGATGCCAGAAAAACTTCCCTTTTTGTGTAGGAATTTTTCTGACAATCGGTAGAGAAAGAAGGATGGAAGCCGAACAACTAATGCCGCTGGCATATCAGGCTATTCCTCTGCGGATTATAAAAGGCTTTTCACTTGCGTGTAACCGGCTGTAAAGCAGGTCAAAGCACATTTACTTACGGGGTCGAAACATTTCGGCGCGTCCGGGCACATGAATTGCGCTCAGCCCCCGCCAGGAGGCATCACGTCTTGCAACGGCCGCTTATCAACGGGTGTATCCCGCTGTAACAACTTTAAGCGTTTGCAAAACAGCTCGTCACACACTTTCAGACGTCCATAATTGGAATCAGGGATAACCCGATACCGCAGTGCCCACATTTTTCCGTTGGATTGTCGTTGCCGACACACGCGGTTTTTGCCAAGGAGATCAAGCCGATGCGAATCGCACAAATTGCGCCACTTTACGAAGCCGTCCCGCCGAAGCTGTACGGCGGCACCGAGCGGGTCGTGTCCTATCTGACCGAAGCGCTGGTCGATCAAGGACACGAAGTGACGCTGTTCGCCAGCGGCGATTCGGTCACTTCGGCAAAGCTGGAGGCCGCATGGCCGCGCGCACTGCGCCTCGACCCGACGATCCGCGACGCGCTCGCGCCGCACATCGTCCTGCTCGAACGCGTGCGCCGCATGGCCCACGAGTTCGACGTGCTGCACTTTCATCTCGATTACCTGCCGTTTCCGCTGTTCTCGACACTCGACACGCCATTCGTGACGACGCTGCATGGCCGTCTGGATCTGCCCGAGCTGCAACCGGTGTTCGACTCGTTCCCGCAGGCGCCCGTGATTTCGATTTCGGACTCGCAGCGCCAGCCGCTCGGCCAGGCCAACTGGCTCAACACGATCTATCACGGCCTGCCGAAGGATCTGCTCACGCCGCGCACGGACAAAAAGCCCGAATATCTGGCGTTCCTCGGCCGCATTTGCCCGGAAAAGCGCGTGGATACCGCGATCAAGATCGCCGCGCTGTCGGGCCTGCCGCTGAAGATCGCCGCCAAGGTGGACAAGGTCGACCAGGATTACTTCAAGAACGAAATCGAGCCGCTGCTGTCGATGGCGCACGTCGAATTTATCGGCGAGATCAACGAGGCGCAGAAGCCCGAGTTCCTCTCCGGCGCGAAGGCGCTGCTGTTCCCGATCGACTGGTCCGAGCCGTTTGGCCTGGTGATGATCGAGGCGATGGCTTGCGGCACGCCCGTAGTCGCGTTCAACCGTGGATCGGTGCCTGAAGTGATCGATCCGGGCGTGACCGGTTTCATTTGCGAGGATGTCCAGGGCGCCGTGGCGGCGTTACAGAATATCGATTCGCTTTCGCGTGAAGCGATTCGCGCGCAATTCGAGCGTCGCTTTACTTCGCACACGATGGCCAGCAATTATGTCGAAAGCTATTCGGCATTGATCGAAGCCTCTCAGCGTCCCGTGCTGCGCCGTGTGGCAGCAGGTGCTTGAGTCCAATGAGGTTGCGCATGCCCGATGCAATCAATTCGGCATTCTTGAGATAAAAGCACCACAAACGGGCAGCGTGAATCGTTTGCGTACGCTGATATAGCTCGATTACCCATTGCTTATAAAAGAGCCGCTACGTCATGCGGCTCTTTTTATATAGATACGCGCGGCAACGTGCTGTCGGGCGGCCGCTTGCGCGGCCCATTCGTCAAACGATCAGATAACGCTCGCGATTCTTGCCCGCAATCCATTTGGGCGGCTTGCCGCGTCCACTCCAGGTCGCGCCGGTCTTCGGATCCTGATAGCGCGGCGGCAGCGGCGCCTTCTTGGGCGGTCGCCCGCGCCGGGCGGCAACCGCGACGGCAAAACCGAGATCCTGGGCGGACAGCCCGTATTCGGCGATCTTCTCGCGGATCATGGTGATGACATCGGCGACTTCGGTGCGCCGGGCTTCATCGGCCTGGGCCTGCAGCCGGGCGATTTGCGCCTTGAGTTCTGAATATTGTGACATTTTTCCCTCCCCGCCTTCATTGTCGATCAAACTGACTCGATCGCAGATTAGACGTAAATAACAGAATTAGCAACCACTGCTAATACTGCTTTATCGCGATATTTCCTCGATTAAGGACGCAATGCCGGCTTAAGGAATTCGGATCTCATCCGGTGCAATAATGAGCACAATTACATCAGAATTAACAATCCTTGACACCCATGCTTTTCGCGACTCCCTAGAATCTGGCATTTCACGGTGCCGGTGCTCTATTCGGCTCCCCGTCAAATGACTTTTCGAGGCGTCTAACCATGCACTTATCCAAACGACTTCTGGCCGAAATGTTCGGCACCTTCTGGCTGGTTCTCGGCGGCTGCGGCAGCGCGGTACTCGCCGCCAGCTTTGCCGGCCCCGTTCATGGGCTCGGCATCGGCTTCGTCGGCGTAGCGCTCGCCTTCGGCCTGACCGTGCTCACCATGGCGTTCGCCATCGGCCACATCTCGGGCTGCCACCTGAATCCGGCGGTGAGCGTCGGCCTGACCGTCGCGGGCCGCTTCCCGGCGCGCGATCTGCTGCCGTACATCGTCGCGCAGGTGATTGGCGCGGTGATCGGCGCGGCCGTGCTCGCGTGCATCGCCACCGGCAAGCCGGGCTTCGACCTCGTGGCGAGCGGCTTCGCCACCAACGGCTACGGCGACCACTCGCCGGGCCACTACACGCTCGCGGCGGCATTCGTCTGCGAAGTCGTGATGACGGCGTTCTTCCTCTTCGTGATTCTGGGCGCGACCGACGTGCGCGCGCCGGCCGGCTTCGCGCCGATCGCCATCGGCCTGTGCCTCACGCTCATTCACCTGATCTCGATCCCGGTCACCAACACCTCGGTCAACCCGGCGCGTTCGACGGGCCCGGCGCTGTTCGTCGGCGGCGAGGCCATCTCGCAGCTCTGGCTGTTCTGGGTCGCGCCGATCATCGGTGCCGTGATCGCGGGCGTGGTGTACCCGCTGATCGCCGGCCGCCGCGAAGCCGTGGCCGAACTGGCGGCGCGCGTAAAGGCGTAATTCGCGCGGTGTCGAGTAAGGGATACGGGCGCTTCGGCGCCCGTTTCTATTGGCGCTCGCGGTACGCACGGGCAGGCCCGCCAGCGTGCGGGCGTCGCGTCGGCGAGATCGGCGCCGCTGCTAGAATCGGCGCACCCTCCAACTTTCAGGCAAGGCGCACGGCATGAAGCATTCACGACACAGGCTGGGCCGCTTCACCGTGACGCTCGCAGCGCAACTGTTCGCCGCGACGGGCGGGTTCCTCGCAGGCGCGAGCGGGGTCCACGCCGCCACCGCTTCGGACACGTCGGATCTCGCAACGCTGATCTTTGTGCGCCACGGCGAAAAGCCCGACGCAGGACTCGGCCAGCTCGACTGCAAGGGCTTGAACCGGGCGCTGGCGTTGCCCGCCGTGATCGCCGCGAAATACGGCAAACCCGACGCGGTCTACGCGCCAGACCCCGGCGAGCAGAAAGACGATCGCGGCCACGCTTATTACTACGTGCGTCCGCTCGCGACCGTCGAGCCCACGGCGATCCAGTTCGGACTGCCAATCCAGACGCCCTACGGCCACTCCCACACCGACGCGCTGGAGAAGACGCTGCTCGATCCGTCCTGGCGCAACCGTATCGTGCTGATCGGCTGGGAACATCGCGAGATCGAGGCGATGGTGCGCAAGATCGTCGCGGAGCACGGCGGGTCGGCGTCCGACGTGCCCAAATGGAAGAGCGCGGATTTCGACAGCATCTACGTCGTGCGCGTCGACTGGAGCAGCGGCACGCCCCGCGTGCGCTTCAGTCACGATCGCGAAGACCTGGACAGCGTGAGCGACGAGTGCCCGTGCGCGGGATTGCCGGCGCCGAAGCCGCCCGCGCAGTAATTACGCAGCGCCCGATCGGCGCTCATTCCCCACTCAACCGGCGATCTCGTCGTCGATCGCAAACAGCTTGCGCAGGTGATGCGCGACGCCCGCCTCGAAGTTGTTGCCGATGCGCGGCACCCTGGGCAGGCGCTCGATCAGCAGCGGATTCGCATTGTTCATCATGAACGGATGGCCCGCCGTTTCCAGCAGGTCGATGTCGTTCATGTTGTCGCCGAACGCCACGCAACGTGCGGCGTCCAGATTGAGGCGATCGAGCA
This sequence comes from Paraburkholderia eburnea, assembly GCF_002917095.1. GTDB lineage: Bacteria > Pseudomonadota > Gammaproteobacteria > Burkholderiales > Burkholderiaceae > Paraburkholderia > Paraburkholderia eburnea. The sequence goes on along the minus strand of NZ_PQGA01000010.1, from coordinate 138,156 downwards.
CGACGCGCAGCGCGCGGCCCTTCGACACGCCCGCGACCATCACTTCCAGACAATCGGGCAGCGAGTAAGTGATATAGAGCGCATCGCCGAATTCACGCGTGAGGCTCCCCTCGACATGCGCGAGATCGGCCGGCTCGCCAATGTAAAGCGCCTTGGCGATGCCCGCGCCGCCCAGCGCGCCCAGATCCCCGGTCACGCGGTACGTGAAGCCCGAATCCTGATGGAACGCGAGCAGTTCGGGCGCGTCGCGGTCGATGAACCATTCCGTGTCGGTGTAGAGACTCACAATCACGCGGCCATGTTCGCCCACCGTGTCCGGCGCGACGAGGCGGCGCACCATCGGCTCGGGAAGATTGCTCGCGTGAATCAGCGCGTCGTCGGGACCGTGCACGCGCGCGCCGTTCGATGTAATGAGATACGCGGGAATGCCGAGGATGTCGCGAATGCCGGCCACGTCGCTGTAATGGCGGCCCGTGGCGATGATGAACTTCAGGCCCTGCGCATCGAGCTTAGTGAGCGTGGCAACCGTGAACGGGTCCAGTTGATGGTCGGCGTTGAGCAACGTTCCGTCGAGATCGGTGGCAATGACCTTGTACATGGCAGTTCAGGCGGCTAGCGGGAAACCGTCAATGCTAGCATCCGGCGACTTCAGCCGTGTTGTCGGGATTGCCGGCCGACCCGTCGCCCATGCGTCACGCGCCATCGATGCCCTCGCGCTTTCGTTGGGCGGCGCGCCGCGCCAGCCGCAAGGCGCCGCTTGCCGAGTCCGCGAGCGGCGCGCGCAAGCGCTCGCGCACGGCCTGCGGCACCCACTCGCGCAGCGGTTGACCCAGACCGCCAGCTAGCGCCACCGGCAGCGCGGCAGCAGGATCGAGCGCCGAAATCATGCGCGCGACCGCCTCGCCAGCTTCCGCAAGCAACTTCGCGACAAACGGATGGTCGCGATGCGCGAGCACCACAGGCGCGAGGCTCGCATAGGCGGTCTGATTGGCCGCGCACAGCCAGACGATCAGGCTGTCGCGATCGCTCGCGCCCGTGTGTGCGAGCAAGGCCTGCGAAAGCGCATCGGGCGCGACGCGCCCATCGAGCGACTGCTGCGCCCAGACGATCGCGCGCAGGCCGAACCATGCGCCGCTCGCTTCATCGCCGGAAGGAAAACCAAAGCCGCCCGCGATATGACATGCCCCCGACGCATCGAGCGCCGCCGCGATGCTGCCCGTGCCGAGCGCCACGACCACGCCGGGGTCGCCACCGTGCGCGCCGAGCAGTGTCGTATAGGCGTCGCTTTCGACCGCGAGCCCCGCCACGGGGGGCGCAGCGGCGCGAAATGCCGCGAGCCAGTCGGGATTGTTCACGCCCGCGAGGCCGCAGCCGAGCACGCATTGCGACCAGTCGAACGCGACGCCGGCCCGCTCGAACGCGGCGCGTGCGCCTTCCTCGATCGACTGCCAGGCGCGTTCGATGCCGAGCCCCAGCCCCGACGGGCCAGCGGCGGCGCGCGCGAGTTCCTTGCCCTGCGCGTCGCCGAGCGCGACGCGCGTGCCCGTGCCGCCGCCGTCGACGCCGATCAACCAGGAATATGTCTGCATGATGTGAGGGACTGTAAGCAACGTTGAAAACGCGGTTGAAAAAGCGGTTGAAGACCGAACCGTGCCGCAGAGACTAACGGCTCGGCGCCATTCGCACAATTGGCCGGATGGCCAGGTGGCGGCGCGCCGACGATCCGCTATTCTTGCGAGGCTCGATTGCGATACCGCCAGGAGAATCAACGTGACACAACGCTGTAGCTGGGCCACAAGCGAAGCCCTCGCGCAATACCACGACGAGGAGTGGGGCGTGCCGTCGCGCGACGACCGGCACCTCTTCGAAATGCTCGTGCTGGAAGGCGCGCAGGCCGGGCTGTCGTGGTCGACCATCCTCAACAAGCGCGAAGGCTACCGGCGTGCCTTCGCCAATTTCGATATCGACAAGGTCGCGCGGTTCACGCCGAAACAGGTCGAAAAACTCGTGGAGGACGCGTCGATCGTGCGCCACCGCGGCAAGATCGAATCCACGATTCTCAACGCGCGCGCCGTCCAGCAGATCCAGGCGGAGCATGGCTCGCTTGCGGCGTTTGTCTGGTCGTTCGTCAACGACACACCGCTGCAAAGCGATCTGGAGTCGTACCTCAACGCGCCCGCATCCACCGAGGTGTCGGACGCGCTGAGCAAAGCGCTCAAGAAGTATGGCTGCAAATTTGTCGGCACCACGATCTGCTATGCGTTCATGCAGGCCGTGGGCATGGTCAACGACCACCAGCGCGACTGCTCCTGCCGCAAGACATGCGCAGCGCTCGGCAAGGCGAAAGCGAAAGGCAAAAGCAAGCCTCGCGCGACGCAAGGCGCCTGAAGCAGCGTACGGTCCGGGAAAGTCCCAGGCGAGACGGTTCGCGCGTCGCCCACCCTTGCGCATCAAGGCGCGGCGCGTTGGCTGCCCGATCGCGCGTGAATCAGTTCGCGTCGGTTTCTCGCTGGCTGGGTGCGCGGCCCAACGGTTTTCCCATGGCGCGCCGATATAACTGATAACGGATGCGTCCGGGGTCAACGCAGCAGGACGGCCGCGACAGGACGCGGAACGGGGAGCGCGCCGGAAGGCGTGCGGCGTGTCCGGGGAGACCTAACCGCTGTGCCATGCGCAGGGGGCCAACATGAAAAACGTACACTTCCTGACCCATCAGGAAATCTTCGACCGCGCCGTGGCGCATCTGTTCGGACAGGGTAGCGCGGCGTTGCTGCCGCGCGGCGGCGGTGCCTATCGAGGCGGTTATAGCGGCGGCGGTCTGCATAACTACGGCGGCTGCCCGGTCGGCAATTTAATCCGCCCGCGCGACTACACGAGCGCGATGGAAGGCATTCCCGTGCGCTACATCGCGCGCGATGCGAGCGACGTGCCCGCGTACATGGACGTGGGCGTCGCCGCGCTCAGAAAGGCGCTGCTTCGCGCCCATGTCAACATCTACGATCCCCACACCGTCAATCTGCTGAGTTGCCTGCAGAACGTCCACGACGTATTCGGCGTATGGGAATGGCGCGAGCGTCTACTTTCCATCGCCGCGCAATTCAGGCTCTCGCCGCAACGCCTTCTGGACGCCGCCTGAGCCCAGCCATGCTCGCGAAAACCACCGCAGAAATGCAAACGGCGGCGCAGCTTCTTTCGAAGCATGCGCCGCCGTCTGGCGGAAGCTGAAGCGGCTCTTAGTGGAGCTTCTTCGGCAGCATCTGGCTACGCAGACGCTTGTGCAGACGCTTGACTGCAGCTGCCTTCTTACGCTTACGAACAGCCGTCGGCTTTTCGTACGATTGGCGCTCACGCAGTTCTGCGATCAGGCCGTTCTTTTCAATTGCGCGGCGGAAGCGGCGGATTGCCACTTCGAACGGCTCGTTTTCCTTCAGGAGAATCGTCGTCATGTATGTCCTAACTCAATCACTTGATACGGTACAAAGGCGTAAACACAAAGGCGTTCACGCACCGGCCCTCCGGTCGTTCACCAACGTGGGGGTGTAACGAGAGGCAAGGCGGCCACGGAGGCCGGAAAAGAGAAGTAGGGGGTTCACAGCGGAACGCGGCCAGGTTGACCTTGCAGCAACACGCCTGACCGCCGGTTTGCGGCCGCCAACAGTAACGAACACGGCAACAAAACAGGCAAAGATCTCAATTCACTCTCAATGATATCAGGAAAAAATCCTGGCGACCAGGGGTTTCTCGTGTCGCTTCAGACACTTGCGTGGCGCTCGCGGCCTGAGCGCGCGCCACGCACCTTCAGGAGTCCTGGGTTAGCGCCGTCCTGCCCGCGCTAAACCCATCCCGAACTGATCGGTCCCCGTCATGCACTGGCGTCGTTGAGCGCCTGAATATCGGCGGGATCGAGCTTCAGATGCACCGCAGCCGCCAGGCTGTCGAGTTGTTCGAGCGATGTTGCGCTGGCGATCGGCGCCGTGATGCTGGGCCGGGCGATCAGCCATGCGAGCGCCACCGCCGCGAGCGTGCTGCCGTGGCGCTGCGCCACGAAATCGAGCGCCGCAAGGATGCGGATGCCGCGATGGTCCAGATATTTCTCCACGCGCGAACCGCGCGCGCTCTTGGCCAGATCCTCGCGCGAGCGGTATTTGCCCGACAGGAAGCCGCTCGCCAGGCTGTAATAGGGCACGACCGCGATCTTCTGCGCGAGCGCCACCGGCTCGATATCGGCCTCGTAGGCGGCACGGTCATAGAGGTTGTATTCGGGCTGCACGATCTGATACGCGGGCAGGCCGCTCTTGTGGGCAAGCGCCAGCGCCTCTTCGATGCGCGCGCCCGTGTAGTTCGACGCGCCCGCCACGCGCACCTTGCCCGCCTCGATCAGCTTCTGGTACGCGCCGAGCGTTTCTTCGAGCGGCACCTTTTGATCGTCTTCGTGCGAGAAATAGACGTCGAGGTAATCGGTCTGCAGGCGGCGCAGCGAATCTTCCACCGCCGCGGCGATATTGGCCGCCGACAGTCCGGGCCGATGCGCGCTCTTGGCGACTTTGGTTGCGATCACCACCTTGTCGCGCTTGCCGGTCTTCGCGAGCCACTTGCCGATGATGGTTTCCGATTCGCCGCCCTGGTTGCCCGGCACCCATGCGGAATACACGTCCGCCGTATCGATGAAATTCAGGCCCTCGTCGACGAAGGCGTCGAGGATCGAGAACGAGGTGGCCTCGTCGGCGGTCCAGCCGAACACGTTGCCGCCGAACATGAGCGGTGCGACCTGCAAGGAAGAAGTGCCGATCCTGCGTTGTTCCATGATGTCTCCAAAGTAGGGCGAGAGCGGAACCATCGAGGATACGCCGGCTTGTGCATGGCTGCAGCGACCTGAGGAAATTGCGCTAAACCATGCGCCGGTCCTGCCGTAAACAAACTGGCAAGAGGGAGAACGTGCCCGGCAACCCGGCTGCATGCAGAAAACCAGCGGTGCGCAGCAGGTTTTTTTGCGTGTTGCAAAAGAGGTCTCGATAGTTTGCTCGTCTCCCTCAAGTTTTTTGCACCCACGCCGTCAACCTTTACTGAGGCGGCCAGCAATGAACCCAGGCTTCCGCCGCAGTCATTATGGCTTGTAACGGGCTAATCGCCCGACTAGGAGAATTTCCATGCTCGGAATTAACAGCAACATCAACTCGCTGGTTGCACAGCAAAACCTGACCAGCTCGGGCAGCGCACTGTCGCAAGCTATCACCCGCCTGTCGTCGGGTAAGCGCATCAACAGCGCAGCTGACGATGCAGCAGGTCTCGCAATCTCGAACATCATGCAGACCCAGATCAACGGTCTGAATCAAGGTGTGTCGAACTCGAACGACGGCGTGTCGATGGTGCAAACCGCGTCGAGCGGCCTGTCGTCGCTGACGAGCAGCCTGCAACGTATCCGCCAGCTGGCCACGCAGGCAAGCAACGGCTCGATGACCGATGACGACCGCGCAGCACTGCAACAGGAAGTCTCGCAACAGGTTTCGGAAATCAACCGTATCGCGTCGCAAACGACGTACAACGGCATGAACGTCCTGAACGGCTCGCTGGGTTCGGTGTCGTTCCAGGTTGGCGCGAACGTCGGCCAGACGATCACGCTGAACCTGTCGCAAAACATGTCGGCAGCAGCAATCGGCAGCGGCGTGCCGCAAGCTGGCAACACGCTCGGCTCGTTCACCAACCTGTCGCTCGACTCGGCTGGCGCACTCAGCTCGGACGCAGGCGGCACGGGCGGCTCGGCTGCAATCACGCAGATCAACGTGATCTCCGACGGCAGCGGCGGCTACACCCTGACGGACCAGAACAACCAGGCACTGAGCGCTGCGGACATCTCGAGCGCATTCACGGGCGTGACGATCGGCTCGGACGCAAACGGCAACGCAGTCATCGCCGCAAGCGATGCTTCGGCCGTCGGCGCAGCATTTGCATCGGACCTCGACGCAACGATGTCGGGCGCAAGCTCGTCGGCGAACCTGGGCTACAGCTCGGCTTCGGAAGATGCGATCGGCTCGCAGATCGACGCGCTCAACACGGTGTCGACGGTCGCGAACATCGACATCAGCTCGGCAAGCGGCGCTTCGATGGCGATGGAATCGATCGACAACGCGCTGAACACGCTGAACAACCTGCAGGCAACGCTCGGCGCGGCACAGAACCGTTTCACGGCAATCGGCACGACGCAGCAAGCTCAGTCGACCGACCTCTCGACGGCACAATCGTCGATCCAGGACGCTGACTTCGCGCAAGAAACGGCTAACCTGTCGAAGGCTCAAGTGCTGCAACAAGCAGGTATCTCGGTTCTGGCGCAAGCGAACTCGCAACCGCAGCAGATCCTGAAGCTCCTGCAGTAACGAGCTCCGTAGCAAGAAGCGTCGCATGTACCGCTGCCATCCCGGTACGTGCGGCACACACCAGTCGGGAGGCTCGCCTCCCGATTGGCATTTCCCCGGTTTGAACCGATTCACACGACACCGCCCAAGCAGGGAGCCTGTCCATGTCCACCGTTAATACGGCCGCCAGCACGATTGCGAGCACTGTTGCCGCTACTACCGCGTCATCGAATGCCGCTCTGCAGGAAGCCGCCCAGTCGATCATCAGCGGCTCGACCGGCAACTCGTCGATGGATGTGAGCTCGCTCGTTTCGGCACTCGTGAATGCGAAGATCGCCGGCCAGGCCGCTACGATCGCGACTTCGCAGTCGACCGACAATACCCAGATTTCCGCCTACGGCACGCTCTCGGCAGCGCTTTCGGCGCTTCAGGCGAGCCTCGGCACGCTCTCCGACGGCACGACCGTCAATGCCTTTTCGGCGACCACCAGCGGCTCCGGCATTACGGCCACGGCGGCCAGCGGCGCGGTCGCGGGCACGTACTCGCTCGATGTCGCCCAGATCGCGCAGGCACAGGTGCTCACCTCCACGGCCTATGGCGCGACGACCCCGCTAGTCAGCGGGTCGGCGACGATGACGCTCACCGTCAACGGCGCCAGCACGACGATTGCGCTGAACAGCTCGAACAGCACGGTTTCCGGCATCGCCGCCGCCATCAATAGCGCGAGCAACAATCCCGGCGTCACGGCCTCGGTCGTCAATGGCGCGGATGGCGCTCACCTCGTGCTGCACGCGACCACCACGGGTTCCGCGGGCGGCATTACCGTGGGCATTAGCGACGCAAATACGGGCGACGCGCTGAACAATCTGGCGGTGACGACAAACCCGGGCACGTCGCTGACCGGCAACGCCAGCGCATCGTCCACGGACCTCGCGAACAACCAGTCGACGACCAACAACCAGACGTACTGGAAGCAGTCGACCCCGGCGCAAGACGCCTATTTCACGATCGACGGCACCGGCGTGACCAGCTCCAGCAACACCGTGACGTCCGCGTTGTCGGGTGTGACATTGAGCCTGTCGGCGGCGTCCATCGATACGACTGGCACATCGCCCCAGACGCTGACGGTTGCGCAAAACACGAGCGCGCAATCGAGCGCGATCAACAACTTCGTCACGCTGTACAACACGCTCGTCACGGCGATGGGCACGCTGACGTCGTTCAGCGCGACCTCGACATCGCAGGGCGTGCTGCTCGGCGACTCGACGCTGAACATGATCCAGAACCAGTTGGCCACGATCGTGGCGACCGGCGTGAAGAACGGCAATACGACGACCAGCCTGGCGTCGATTGGCGTCACGCTGGGCGCCGACGGCACGCTCTCGATCGACAGCGACACGCTCAACAGCGCGCTGCAGAACAACCAGTCGACGATCGCCACGCTGTTCAACTCGACCAACGGCGTCGCCGAGCAGTTGAACACGAACATCACGAATTATCTGTCGACCACGGGCGCAATCGCGACGCGCACGAATGCGCTCAACACCGATCTGACGAATCTGACGACGCAGCAGACGAATCTCACGGATTACCAGACCCAGTTGACCAGCATGTACACTGCGCAGTTCACGGCGCTCAACACGCTGATGGCGACGATGAACAACAACCAGCAGTACCTGACGCAGCTGTTCGGCGGCACCAATAGCGCAGGCGCGCTGGCCACCGACAAGAGCTAACGCGAGATAACCGACCAGGGGGCGCAAGCCATGGACGCACAGACCGGCATCGAACGCATCTGGCAATTCACCAAGGCCATCGAGCAGGCAGCAGCCGTGGGCGAATGGGAGCAGGCGGCACAACTTGTGGATGCCCGCTCGCCGCTGCTGATGTCGCTCGGTGCGCAGCAGCCGCCCGCCGTGCTCGCACGGATCAAGGAAATCCTAGCGATCAACGGCCGGGTCGCCGAAGCGGCGCAAGTGGCTCAGCGGGCGCTCGGCGCGGAGTATCAGGCGAGCATGCGCGCGACTCGTAACGTCAGCCAGTATCAGCGCGTCGCGCAGTTCTGACCCCGGAACAACGACGCGCTTTCCAGTCCTTCGCCCTTGCCCTGCCCAGGCCCGCTTGAAGCGGGCCTTTTGTTTTTTGTGCGACTGGCCAACGGTCATTTACCCATCAAATTGGCGGATATTTTGGCCCCACCTCGGCGCATCGCTGCCTTCGCGTCCCCCTCATAATTCCTTCAATTCCCGCCCCCTGGACGCCCACGCGCGCCTTCGTCATGACTGCTTTTCCCGCTTTGACCGACACGACCACGCTTCCCCCGCAAGCGCAACAGGAACAGGACATCGACCGCGTGATGCAGATCGCGATCGCGCACCATCGCAAGCAGGAATATGCCGAGGCAGCGAAGCTTTATGCCTCCGTGCTGGCCGTGGACAGCGAACATGTCGATGCCCACTATCACCTCGGCGTGCTGCGCCTCCAGGCGGACGAACCCGCCGAGGCGGCACCGCATTTCGAGGTCGTGCTCGGGCACACCCCCCAGAATGGGCAGATCTGGATCTACTACATCACTGCCCTGACCGTAAGCGGCCAGCCCGACGCAGCGCGGGCCGCGCTGACCATCGCGCAGCAACAAGGCCTGCCCGAAGAGGCGGTTCGCACGCTGCTTGCACGCGTAAATGGCGAAGAAGAGCCTGTGCCGGCCGCGCCGCAGCCCGAGGCTGCAGCCAGAACCGAAGCTGAAGCCGAGCCAGCTTCCCAGGCGCCCGCAGGTGGCGACGAGGCCCCCGCGGCGGCTGAGACCACGGCTGACGCGCCCGTGAAACTCGACACGCGCCGGGCAAGCGCCAAGGACCAGTATCAGCTCCAGCAACTCCTGAATAGCGGGAAACTCGATGCGGCGCTGAAGGTCGCGCGCCGTCTGACGCAGCAATATCCTTCGCACGGCGAATGCTGGATCGAACTCGGACGCGTCCTGCAATCCACCGGCAACTATTCGGAGGCTGTCGAGGCCGGCGAACACGCCGCGCGCCTGCTGCCCAATCACATGGTCGCCCAGACGCTGCTGGCCGACCGGCTCGTCATCACCCGTCAGTACCATCGGGCCAAGGCGCATTGCCTTGAGACCCTCAAGCGCTTCCCCGAAAGCGCCGCGTTGCATCGCAACCTGGGTTGCGCACTGCTTGAAACGGGCGAGCCCGACGAGGGCTTCGCCCATATGCGCCGCGCCATCGAACTGACGCCGAACGCCATCGAGTTCGACTCGCTGGCAACCGCGCTGGGCAGACATGGACTGTTCGAAGAGGCCGAAGCCGCGTTTCGCCGCGCGCTCGAACTGGCACCGATGCAGGCATCGACCCACAGCAACCTGCTGTTTTACGTGATGCACAAACCGGACCTCGATGCGGCCAGCGCATTTGCGGAATTCCGCGAATATTCGGCACGCCACGAAGCGCCGCTGCGCGGGCGCACGCCCGCGCACACCAATGATCGCAATCCGGCTCGGCGCCTGAAAATCGGCTTCGTTTCGGGTGACCTGATCAATCACCCGGTTGCCTACTTTTTCCTCTCCGTGCTGGAGCAGCTGGTAAAAGACACCAGCCTGTCGGTGCACATCTACTCGAATTACGTGGTGACCGACGGCTTCACCGCCGAGATTCGCCAGCATGCGCAGACATGGACCGAAATCTTCGGCATGTCTAACGAAGTCGTGACGCAAAAGATCCGCGACGACGGCATCGACATTCTCGTCGACCTGTCCGGCCATACCGGGCGCAACCGCCTCGTGGTCTTCGCGCAAAAAGCGGCGCCGGTCCAGGTGAGCTGGATCGGCAATCCGGCCACGACGGGTCTGGATGCCGTCGACTATTACATGTCGGACCGATTCGTCACGCCGCTCAAGGAGTTCGAGAGCCGCTTCTCGGAAAAACTCGTGTTCCTGCCGGCGCTCGCACCCTTCAAGCCGCACCCGAAATCGCCGGACGTCAACGCGCTGCCCGCGCTTAAAAACGGCTTCATCACCTTCGGCAGCTTCAGCCGGATCGTCAAGATCGGCAAGGAAGTCGTGGCGCTCTGGGCGCGCGTGCTGCGCGAAGTGCCTGATTCGCGCCTGCTGATCGGCGCGATTGCGGCCAAGGATCAGATGATCAGACTCATCGAGATGTTCGGGAAAGAGGGCATCGAGGCCAGTCGCATCAGCTTTCTGGGCCGCGCGAATGTCACGACCTATCTGCAGCAGCACAATCTGATCGACGTCTGCCTCGACACCTTCCCGTTCGGCAATTCGACCACGACCATGCAGGCGCTGTGGATGGGCGTGCCCACCATGACGCTGCCCGGCGATTCGATGGCGAGCCGCAGCAGCACGGGCTGGCTTTCGCACCTCGGTCTCGAAGCGGCCTTCGTCGCGCAGGACAAGGACGATTTCGTGCGCAAGTGCGCCGCGCTGGCCGCCGACCCCGAAGCGCTCGCAGTCGTGCGGCAGGAGCTTCGCGAATACTGCCGGCAGTCCGTCCTGATCGACGCGCAAGCCATCTCGGCTGCCGCGTCGCGCGCGTTTCGCATCATGTGGCAACGCTGGTGCGACGGGATCGCGCCCGAGCATTTCGAAGTACACACGGACGACGTACTGGCCGCCTCGGCACTCGATGCGCAATCCGCCGACCGGCCCACGCTATTGATCAACAACGGCGGCCTTCCCGCAGGCATCAAGCCGATCCGCTTCGTCTGCGGCACACGCTGCGATCGCGAGAAGTTCTTCGAGGAAACCGCGCTTGGACGCTCGCTGAAGCTTTACGAAAAGCGGCCGGGCCTGCAGTTGCAGCTCTTCGACAACAACTCGCGCGGACTGTCCACCATCTACAACTCGGCGATCGATTACGCGGTGGAGAATCCGGCCATTCTCGTATTCGTTCACGACGATGTCTGGCTCACCGACTACTTCTGGGACGAGCGCATTCGCGAGTCGCTCGCGCATTTCGATATGGCGGGGATTGCCGGCAACCGCCGCCGCCTGCCGCGTCAACCGGCATGGTGCTTCGCCACGGCGGACATGCGCTGGGACGAGGCTCGATATCTGAGCGGCACCGTCGGTCACGGCAAGGGCTTCCCGAGCAAGAACGTCCTGATGTTTGGTCCCTCCCAACAGGAGTGCAAGCTTCTCGACGGTCTTTTGCTGATTGCCGACAGCGAAATGTTCGCACGCCACGAGCTGCGTTTCGACGAGCAGTTCAAGTTCCACTTCTACGACATGGACCTCTGCCGCCAGGCCGAACTCAAGGGCTTGCGCATCGGCACGTGGCCGCTGAGCGTGGTGCATGAAAGTGTCGGCGCATTCGGGTCGCGTGTCTGGCGTGAAAGCTACGATCTTTATCTGCGCAAATACAAAGACTAATTCTGGCGGATCGGGCTTCCGGCGCGAATGCAGACGGTGTTGTTAGTGGACTGACGATGACTATAGAAAAGAGCCCGAGCGCGATTCGGGTTGCGGTGTGGGGATGCGGTTCGTTTGCCCTCAAGGCGCACTTCCCGGCGTTGCTAAGGCTCGAACAGGAAAACCTGGTCTGCCTCGACGCGGTCTGTGCCCGCTCCGAGGCGTCGCTCGCGCGTGCGCGTGCGATTCTCGGCCGACCGGATCTGCGGGCATACACGCAGCCGCACGAATTGCTGGCCGACCGCGACATCGACCTCATCGTGATCGCCCTGCCCATTCCGGCCGCGGCGGCGGCCATTCGCGCCGCGCTCGGCAGCGGCAAAGCCGTAATCAGCGAAAAGCCTTGTGCAGCAAGCGTTCAAGAGGCCATTTCGCTACTCGACTTTCATGCCACGCTCAAGGAGCGGCCTTTCTGGTCCGTGAACGAGAACTACCGGTGCAAGCCGCTCGTCGCAAAGGTCTCGGAACTGTTGCGTGACGGCGTGATCGGCCAGATCTACGACATCAGCTTCGACTTCACTTTTCCGTTGGGACCGGAACCCGAAGGCTGGCGCCAGACGGCCTCGTTTTCGGGCGGATACGCCATGGACTTCGGCGTGCATTACATCGCCGCCCTGCGTGCCTGGTTTGGCGAAGTGAGCGAGGTCTACGCGCGAACCGCGACGATGCGCCCGTTCTCGCCTGGCGGCGACACGCTCGCCTCGCTGATGACGTTCGAGCGCGGCATACCCGGCACCTTCAAGATTGCCTTCGCCTCGCACGCGACGGATGTGCACAGCCCCGATCTGAAGATCAGCGGCTCGCACGGCCTGCTGAGCGTGAATTTCCGGCTTGGCGCGCTGGAGTTGGTCACGCCGTCGGGGCGACAGACGTTCGACCTCTCCTTCGACGGCTGGGAAACCGGTGGTGTCTATGAGACGCTCAAACACAGCATCGGCGCACTGCGCGGCGAGCACGCGCTGGCGTGCACGCCTATGGAGGCACTGATGGACATGGCGGTCATCGACGCCATGGTGCGATCGGGCAAGACGGGCGTTGCCGCGCGTCCCGCCGATGCGATTCCCCGAACGGTCTCGCCCGCCCGGCCCGAAGTCCATACGTTCGAGCGCTCCGTGTCGTTCCGGCCGAAGCAGATCGAGTGGTGTGCGACGCTGGCCGAATTGCAGAACGTGGTCGCGCAGGCCGGCAGAAGCCAGCGAGCCGTGCGCGTCATGGGCGCCGGCCGCTCGTGGGCCTCGCCTGTCGTCACGGACGACTTGCTGATCAACACCGAAAAGCTCGAACCTCGCATCAGCATCGATATGCGGAGCAAGCGCATCAAGGCGTCGGCGGGCGTGCAGATCGGCGACATGAACCGGGCCCTTGCGAGCCACAACTTGTGTCTGCCGTCCTTGACGTGCAGCCCGCAAAGCACGATCGGCGGCGTCATCTCGACGGGAAGTCACGGCACGAGCTTGCGTCATGGAACCTTGTCCGACCGCGTGACCGAACTGACGCTGGTGCTCGCGTCCGGCGAATTGCTGAAGCTCAGCGAGTCGCATCATCCGGAATTGCTGCGCGCCGCGCGTGTCTCGGTCGGCATGCTCGGCGTCATCGCGGAAGTCGAGCTGCAGGCCGTGGATATCGAGCACTTCGAATTCTTCCAGTCCACGCTCGACGCGCAGACGTTCCTGGCCGTGCAGGACGAGTTGTGGGCCGGCTTCGACTACGCGTGGTGCAAGTGGCCCATCGGCTCGGACAATCTGCATATCGTGTACGGCAAACGCGCCTCTGCCGAAGGGCAAGGCTTCCCGTTCATTGCCCGCGGCATGGAGCAACCGTACTGGTATGGACTCCTGCCCGACCCGCCTTCCGCCACGCGCGTGCCGCTATTCGAACGCGACGCTCAAGTGCGCTCCATGAGTGCGCAATATGCTTTTGCCGGTTCACAACTGCCGGAACTGATGACGCAACTCCACGATTCGCCGTTTTTCGGCGAGAACGAGGGGCGCATTCTCGAATTCAAATATCTGCGTGGCGAAGGCAAGTCGATGCTCGGCCCGAATATCGACGAGCGCAATGTGGCCATCAATCTCGCCTGGGCGGAGATCGACCGTAGCCGGCGCACGACCGCATTCGATTCATTCGAGCAGTTCGCGCATCGTTTTCACGGACGGCCGCACTGGGGCAAGCATCACACCATCCACGACGAACGATACGTGGCGCAGGCCTTCCCCGAGTGGAACCGATTTTCCGAATTGCGCAAGGAACTGGACCCCGCGGGGATCTTCAAGATTCAGGGACAGTGGATGACCTGAATCCTGTGTCGAATATCTGACGGGTGGCGCGAACCGCGCCATGTCACACATTCCCCGTCAAACGCACTCAATATCGCGCGAGCACTTTTTCGACATCCAGCGTCTCGTGCTGTTTCCAGAACGAAAGGTGAGAAACCAGCAGCGGCGCAAAAATGGATTTCTCGACGTTGAACAGCTTGGGCACGACACGCGTCATCAGGTGTTCGTCGTCCATGCTCGGCTGAGCCGCGAAGTAGGCCGCCTGCATGTACGCAAAGAGCACATGCTTGAAACCGACGAAGTTAATCGAGAACCGGTCGAGCGGCGGCAACTCGAAGAGTTTCGGACCCGACAGCGCCTTATCCTTTATCTGGGGCAGATGGTCTACGAAGTAGTCGTGCAGCGTGGCGCACATTGGCGCGCTCTCCCACAGGCTCCCGCAGATCCCCTGCAACGGGTATTCGAATTCCAGCGGCAAGCCCGGGAAATACCCATGCTTTGCCTGGTAATGCGCGCAAACCCCGTTATTGATGACGTTGGCGCTGACGATATTGCCACCGCGCGTGCGGGCAATTTCAGCGAAGAAATCGTCGAGCATTTCGATATCGCAATACACGATATCGTCGTCGAGCTTAAGGAACAGATTGTCGGCGTAGAGGTTCGACGCGTAATGCGCGTAAGCCAGGCTGAATCCGTCGAATCCCTCCTTGCCGCATTCGACTAGTCTGATTTTTTGTTGCACTGACGCGTCCCGCCAGATGCCCTGCGAACCGTATCCCGTGTGAACCAGAATGTCGCTGTCCGAGCGTGCGAAGCCGGGCACGACAAAGAGCGGCTCGCCGTTCAGGTGAATGCTTACCGTGTCGCCCTCCTGTTCCAGGACAACGACATTTTCCACGCCAGGTCTCAAGGCGAGATTCGAAACCTCAACCGGCTCGGCGTGCAAGCCGTAACTGCCGACATGGTCGAATTTCCGCAGCAGGGTGCGGGTATTGGAAAACGCGCCGAATACGATTTCGATGCATTCGCCGTTCGTCATCTGGAACAGCAGATGCGCGTCGTTCTGCGCGACAACTCCGATCTCCCGGCGGGCCAATTCGAAGGCGGAAAAGCGCACATAGTCCAGCGAGTCGTTTTCGGTCAGCACGAACCGAGCGTCGCCGAACTCTCGCTCAAGCCACGCGCGGTCGGAATCCTTGCGCGCGAAATTCCAGATGTGCCATTCATCCACATACCCCAGATCGACTGCCTGGCGCATGAAGACGGCCTGCCTGGACATCATGTTTTCTCTGCCGGCAAACGTGAAAGCAATTTTTTTCATAAAATAATTTCGAATACGTAAAATTTGACGCGGGCAGACGCGACCTTCATTCACATCAGCTGAATCAGCGGAACTTCGATGCTGCGCAGACCGCGGATGTGCAGCCAGAATCCCAGGAATCGCTCCGCGAGAAATCCCGGATAGCGGTTGTTGTAGCTGTCGTAGCGCGGACCGATTTTTTTGAATACCGAATCGATTACCGGAAACAATTCCTCGCAATATTCATTGAACAAGGCGCGGCGCATCGCAAAGATATTGCAGATCGGCGTCAGTCCCGTCACCCTGAAAATGTCGAATTGCGAATGGTGATCGGGATAACGGACTTCGAGTTCCGCCATAAAGGCTTCCCATGGTTCGCGCTCGTGAAAATGAAGATAGTGATCCTCGACCGATCGGAGCGACGGCACGGTTTTAGGCAGCACGATATCGCTGACGTTGAGCATCCGACGAAGCTGGGCGTATTGGGTCGGGTGCGTCAGATATTCCACGATATGCGCCTCGGTCGGCAGACCGACCGTCGCTCTTTGATTCCAGGTTTCGTCGATCACATAGTTCAGGTAACGACGATAGTGATAAAAGCCGACGATGTCGGCGTCTGAATTCTTCCACACCCAATAGAAAGCCGTCAGCTCGTTATACCAGGGATTCAGCGCCGCAATATTCGCCCCTTCGCTATCGGGTTGCACGCCCGGCGCCTGGTATCCGTTCACACCAATCGGCACGATCCAGTCGCAATCTTCGTTGCGATGAAATTCCTTGTGAAAGGTCTGATAGATCTTCAATCTATGCGCGATATTTTCGTTCGCCTGCAAAACAAATCCTCCTGCTTTTATACGAATTGCTTTTCGCAGAATGCGAGCGCCGATGCGACCACCTGATGCATATCGTAATAGCGATATTCACCGAGTCGGCCGCCAAAGTGGATCTTCGCGGAGATCTTGTCTGCCTCTTCGCGATACTGCTCGAACAGCGCCTCGCTTTGGGCATTACGCTCCGGGTAGTATTCGATATCGCCCTTCACCCAGGCTTGCGGATACTCGCGTGTCACCAGCGTCATGGGCTCTTTCTGGTTCATGTCGAAGTGCTTGTGTTCGAGAATCCGCGTCCAGGGCACCGACGCTTCGGTGTAATTGACCACCGCATTGCCCTGGAAATCGTGGCTGTCGATCAGAAGCCTTTCGAATCGCAGCGAGCGATATTCAAGTACACCGTGCCGATAATCGAAGAAGGCGTCGATGGGGCCCGTATAGATCACGTAATCGTATTCACGAATCCACATTTCCCGATTCAGGTGAAAATCGATGCCTGTTTCCACGCGTACGCCTTCGAGCATTTTTTCGATGATGGCCGTATAACCACCCACCGGAATTCCCTGATAGCGATCATTGAAATAGTTGTCGTCGAACGTCAACCTTACGGGCAGACGCTTGACGGCATCCGCAGGAAGCTCGCGGGGATGTTTTCCCCATTGCTTCTGCGTATAACCCTCGATAAACAGTTTATAAAGCGTCGGACCGATAACCGAATGACAATATTCTTCCATGTTCCCGGGGTTGTCATTCGCGATGATATCTTTCGCGAGACAGGCTTTGGCCTCGTCCGGCGTTCTCACACCGAATACCTGATACAGCGTGAAGAGATTGATCGGAAAGCTATAAATACTGTCCTCGTGCGCGACCTTTACCCGATTCACATAATGATTGAATTCCGCGAACTGACCCATATAATCCCAGATTCGCTTCGAATTCGTGTGAAATATATGGGCGCCGTAGACGTGCTCATGGCAGCCCGCTTCGGGTACATGACGCGTGAAGACATTCCCGCCGATATGATTGCGCTTTTCGATCACATGACAGTCGTGGCCTGCCCGGCGCAATTCGTGGGCGCAAACCGCGCCGTATAGTCCCGACCCAACGATTAAAACCCGCATACAGATATTCCTTGTGCTTCCAGATAAGGCGAATATTCAGTTCGGGCCACCGGGACCGAAGCGCAATAATCGATTTGCCATGTCAATCGTTCGTGAAAGTGCACCGGGATGCACACCTACCCGTGCGAACGCCCTCCACTTTTCAGCGCAAATCATAAGGACAGGGCCGATCCCACCATCAGCCAAAGAGCGGGGTAAATGGGCACCAATTCGATCCGCCACGCGAGTACGACGGCCCCAGGCCAGGCCTGTGCGCCCTTCCAGGCGGGCACCACGGTCGCGAAATGAAAACAAATTGAAAGAAATTTTCGGGTGGGCGAGCGGGAAATAATTAAGTGGATATTTATTCCATGATTCACGGAAAATATCGAATTTTTTCCCGAAAACTGGCGGCACACATCTCAATTTTCGATGTTTGTCGTTTGTACCTAAAAGAATTACATCTCCCGCACGTGGGCGACCTGATCCTTAACTGATCACTTACGTCATCTTTCTTAAAGTTTCCATCCATTACTTCCGATATCCAGACGACGGCACTTACGGCTGGATCCCCCGACCAAGGCGAGGCAGCGCCGTGGCATGTGGCGCGATGCAAGAGCAGGAAGTGAGTGTTCGTGGCGTCTGCCCCAGCGCTGTAGCGGGTGGGCAATATAGGAATTCCAAGAAGGTAATAGGACGACCAAAATGACATCAATCATTTCGTCGCTGAGCGCCGCCCAGGTGCAGAACCTCACGACAGATCAGTTCAAGGCCATGTCGACGGCGGATGTCGCAGCCTTGACCACGGCGGATGTCGCGAATCTGAGCAGTGCCCAGATCAACGCCATTCAGGCTTCATCGATCGTGAAAATCAGCAACGCGGCGCTCGGGGTGATTGCTTCGAACGCCTCGCTGGCAGCAGGCTTGAACACGGCCGATATCGTTGCGCTTTCGCCCGCCCAGATCGCTACGCTCGGATCCGCTGGCATCGTGAACATCGGCACGAACGACATTGGCGTGCTGACGACAAGCCAAGTCAAGTCGCTGACCACGTCTCAGCTCAACGCGCTGGCCCAGGCCGGTGCGAACGGCATTGCTCAAATGGCCTCAGCTGCGCTGCAATCTCTGAGCGCCGCGCAGATCGGCCAGATCGGCACCGTGGGTCTGGCCGCTCTGGCTCTGGTGACTGCCACCGTCGGTCAGCTGACGACGGCACAGGTCTCCGGTCTGACGACGGCTGAACTGTCCAGCCTCAGCACAAGTGCGCTCACGAGCCTGCTCAGCGGCACGGATCAAGGCAAGCTATCGGCCGCGCAGGTCACCGCGCTCGGCTCGGCAGGCGTGAACGCACTGAGCTCGCTCGCGTCGGGCCAGATCTCCGGTCTGACGTCGAGCCAGGTGGCGAACCTGAGCACGGCGCTCCTCAGCTCGCTGACTTCGTCGGAAGCCTCCAAGCTGACGACGTCGCAACTCGCCGGCCTCGTGGCGAACACCGGTCTCGCAACCAGCCACGCCTCGCAGGTGCTCGCCGGCCTGTCGGCCGCGCAAATCGGTCAGCTCGGCTCGGCAGGCCTGACTGCTCTGGCTGCAGCTACCGCTGGCCTCGGTCAGCTGACGACGGCGCAAGTTGCCGGCCTCACGACGGCGGAACTCTCGACCATCAGCACGGCTACGCTCACGAGCCTGCTCAGCGGCACGGATCAAGGCAAGCTGTCGGCCGCACAGGTCACCGCCCTCGGCACGGCTGGCGTGAACGCACTGAGCTCGCTCGCGTCGGGCCAGATCTCCGGTCTGACGTCGAGCCAGGTGGCGAACCTGAGCACGGCGCTGCTCAGCTCGTTGACCTCGTCGGAAGCCTCCAAGCTGACGACGTCGCAACTCGCCGGCCTCGTCGCCAACACGAACCTGGCAACCAGCAACGCGTCGCAGGTGCTCGCCGGCCTGTCGGCCGCACAGATCGGTCAGCTCGGCTCGGCAGGTCTGACGGCTCTGGCTGCGGCTACCGCTGGCATCGGTCAGCTGACGACGGCACAAGTCTCCGGTTTGACGACGGCTGAACTGTCGACGCTGAGCTCCAGCACCTTGAGCAGCCTGCTGTCGTCGAATGACGTCGCCAAGCTGTCGGCTGCCCAGATCGGCGCAATGTCGACGAATGGTCTGGTCGCGCTCGGCAGCATCACGGGCGGTGCACTCACGACCGCACAGATCTCCGGTCTGACGACGGCTCAGTTGCATAGCCTGACGACGGCTCAGATCAATTCGACGGCAACGTCGCTGCTGTCGACGTCTGATCTGCAAAAGCTCTCGGCCACGCAAATTCAGGCGCTGACGACGGACGTGGTCCAGGCACTGGGCACCGCGCTTCTGTAATACCCGCGGATCCGGGCATCGCGCCCGGGTCTGCACCGCCCCTGTTCGTCGGGGGCGGTCCCCTGAGCAATAAGCATGACGTGCCCGCCGTCCAGCCTCACCTCACGGCGGGCACGTGTTTTATCCCGAACCGGCCAGACCTGCTGCGTTACGGCATCTGCACCTGAAACGATCGACGCAAATCGCCGTGGAAAACGAATACGCTCTCAAAGTTCTGCTCGCCTGCCGCGGCCAACTGGCCCTGACCGATCTCGTCGAGTACGCAAACCGGATTGGCTCAGCAGGACTCAACGACCTTGCCGTGGTGCTTTACCGGGCATGGCTCGAACATACCGATTCGCCTCACAAACACCTCGTCTGGTTCAATCTCGGCGCAACCTATAACGAGATGGGCCGTCTGGACGATGCAAAGCAGGCCTATAAGCAGTCGATCGAACTTGCACCGGCTTTCGTCCAGCCGCGTGTAAGCCTCGGCACGCTGTACGAGCGCATGGGCCAGCCCGATGCCGCGCTGGCCGAATGGACCTGGGTCGCGCGCACGACATCGGATCACGACCCGATTAACGGACCGCTGCGCCTGCTAACACTGAACAATCTCGGCCGCCTGTCCGAGGCGCAGCGCAAATTCGCCGACGCAAAGGATTGGCTCGGCCAGAGTCTGGCGCTACGTCCCGCCCAGACGGACGTGCTGCAGCACTGGGCTTACCTGCGCGCGCGCACCTGCTCGTGGCCGGTCTACGCGCCGTGGCACGACGTGGACGTGTCGATGATGCGGGCTTCGACCTCGGCGCTGGCAAAGATCTCGCAAACCGACGATCCGGCCGAGCAACTGGCGGCGGCGCGCCGCTACGTCGAGGAAAAGGTCGACACGACCCTGCCTGCGCTCGCAGACGGCCTGCAGTATGGCCACCGCAAGCTGCGCATCGGCTATCTGTCGTCGGATTACTCGCTGCACCCGGTTTCGATGCTGATGGTCGAGTTGTTCGAACTGCACAACCGCAACGATTTCGAGGTCTATGGCTATTGCTGGTCGCCCGAAGACGGCTCCGCGCTGCGCCAGCGCGTCATCCGCTCGTTCGATCATTATTTCCGCATCGACAAGCTCAGCGACGCCGAGGCGGCCCGCCTGATCCGTGAACACGAAATCGACATCCTGATCGATCTGCAAGGCCAGACGGCGGGCGCTCGCGCGCATATTCTGGCCGCCCGCCC
The DNA here is from genome assembly GCF_002917095.1 of Paraburkholderia eburnea. GTDB lineage: Bacteria > Pseudomonadota > Gammaproteobacteria > Burkholderiales > Burkholderiaceae > Paraburkholderia > Paraburkholderia eburnea. The sequence goes on along the minus strand of NZ_PQGA01000010.1, from coordinate 117,284 downwards.
CGCGCCGCTGCAGATCACTTACCTCGGACTGCCGGCTACCACCGGATTCCCGTTCATCGATTATGTGATCGCCGACGAATATCTGATTCCGCCGGTACTCGCGCCGCATTACAGCGAAAAGATGCTGTACATGCCCGACGTCTACCAGGTCAGTGACCGCCAGCGCGTGATTGCGCCGCTGCCGTCGCGTGCAAGTTGCGGCTTGCCCGAAACGGGCACGGTGTTCTGCTCGTTCAACAACAACTACAAGATCACGCCCGAAATGTTCGACGTCTGGTCGAACATCCTGCGGCGCGTGCCGGGCAGCGTGCTCTGGCTGCTCTCCGATAACCAGTGGGCCGAAGCGAATCTGCGCAGCGAGGCGCTCGCGCGGGGCATCGAGCCCGAACGGCTGGTGTTTGCGACGCGCGCGTCATCATCGGACTTCCTCGCGCGCATGGCGATCGCCGACGTGTTCCTGGACACCTTCCCGTTTAACGCCGGCACGACCGCCAATGACGCGCTGTGGGCCGGTCTGCCGGTGCTCACGCGTGTGGGCCGCGCCTTCGCCTCGCGCATGGCCGGCGCGCTACTGACGGCCGCGGGCCTGCCCGAGTTGATCACCGATAACGTGCAGGATTACGAGGACAAGGCAGTGGCGCTTGCCGAGGCTCCGCAGGAACGCCTGCGCCTGCGTGAAGCCCTCGCGAGAGTCAAGGCCGAGGGTGTGCTGTTCGACACGCCGCGCTTCGCGCGTACGCTCGAGCAGAAGTTCAAGGAACTGGTCGCCGCGCTGCCGCGCCGCGCCGAGGCTGCCTGATCGCCGCGACTTGCGTTGTCTTGTGCCCGGAATCGGTCGAATGAGTACGGCCGGCGCATCGTGATGATGCGCCGGGGCCGGATCGGATGAACGATGCACGCTGGATCGCGGCCGATCGCCTGGATGGGCGGCTATGGTGCTTGCGTACGTACGGGATGCGGAGTTTGTTCAGAGGCTCGCCAGGCACCGATAAAGATAATGTCGGCACCAGGCTAGCTGGAGACTTGGCGCGCCCGGCTGGGATCGAACCAGCAACCCCTGCCTTCGGAGAACAGATTTTTTATGAGCTTTCCTATAATAAAATCAATAACTTAATTTTTCAGGAAAACCTATTTTTGGCAAATTTCTGACAAATTTTCACTTTTTTCCAGAAGCCCACCGAATTTTTGCCAAATGCCCGGGCGTCAGCACCAGCGCCGGAAGGCGAGCGGCTACGACCGCAGCTACTTCCCAACGGGAATGGGGTTTGGGGCTTGCCCCAAGGTGTTGTCTGTTGATTCCGCTTGAGCCACAAATACTCCGGAATCCAAATGATTTTTGTGGGCTATTGAATCCAGAATAATTTGATACTCGCCCTCAGCATCTGATTCCTGAAGTGTGCAGGCTTGAATCAAATCACGCAAATCAGCTACGGAAATAGTTATATCATCAGTAGTCCGGATTTTATCTCTATTATATATGAATTCCATTTTTATTATCCTTTTTCATTTTTGATTGAGTTAAGTCTGGGTTGGTTGACTCATATTTATCTTTCAATCTTGAGTTCTCTTTCTGTAGACTTTCAACGTAGGCATTAAGTTTTTCAATCTGCTTGGCTTGAGCCACATCCTTATTGATGGCCTCCCGATACTCATCTCGGCGGGCATCAACTTCAATCTGACGACGTTCAAGCTCAACCTTTTCCTGTTCCAGCTTTGCCTTCTCAACGGAAAAATCTGCCAGCATTTGTTTTAGGTCAAGATTGAATTTTTCACGTAATGCCTTATTCTGCTTTAACAATTTGTTAATCATCGGCTTGAATTTTTCCCGCACTTCATCCACTGATACTTTTTTCATAATTAATCCGGTCTCCAAAGTATCGATGACCTTCTCAATCCGCTTATCATAATCCGTATTGAGTGCCTTTTCTACGCGATCGTAGAACTCTTTTAATGTTGTATGTTTTCTCATGCTTCCTTTCACTCCTCTGGTTAATCCATATTTTTTATTCCACTCTGCGTGCCGGTCGTGTAAACCAACAAGAAATTCAGGGTTATAACGGTCGGCCTTCAATGACCAAGTCTCTTTGAAAAATTCGCCCTTCTGGTTTTTGTATTTCTTAACTGATTTTATTTCAGTGCTAATCATGAAATGAATGTGTGGCGTTTTTTCATCCAGATGAAGGACAGCAATTTTTAGCTGATCGCCAAATTCTTTTCTCATAAACTCAACCTGATCATCCGCCCATTTTTGTACGTATTCCTTACTTTTGTTCTCAAAAAATTCTGGCGATGCAGACACGATGAACTCCATCATGAGCACGTTATCTTTCTTCTCCTTGACCCCAAGCCCCTGATAAAAAGCAGTCAGTTTTTCCTGAAGGTCGCTCGATTTTTTTATGTCCGCACCCAGCGTGTTCACCAGAATTTGATTCAAATGGGAGCGCCCGGCATCGATATTATTTTGCAAACGCAATCGGAAATTATGCTCGGCTGCCTGGGTGATTTGAGTCCTCGTCTTGACTTTCTCGGCTCTTAATATATTATTATTCATGTGGTCTCCTCTTTTATTTTTGTTGTTGTAGGCACCGTTACTTCTACGGTTTTTGCTTGGTCGCTTTTCCGTATTGCCTTATACTAACTTAACAGTTTTTGAGAGCACGTCAAGATAGCAACCTTCGGGTTGCTATCACTCACTATAGAAACCCCTTTGGGGTTTCCGTTCGCCAAAAGGGCTTCGCCCCTTTGGATTCCCCAAAAGCAAAAATCAAAATCCGGTCGTAAGGGCCAGCCCTTACAATCCCTTCCGGCAGAAATAAAAAATCCTGCTTGCTGGCAGGATTTTCTATTTCAACCGGGCGCAATTTGAGTTTATTTTTTCTGATTGAGCAATCCACTTGCATAATGGCGAAGCATATTTAATGAGCTATGCCCCACGTGTTTTTGGAGCCCTTTCTCCGTGGAGAGATCCGGTTGCTCCAGAGCTTCAATAGTTTTTTCGAGGTGACGGAGATCAGTTTGTCCGGTCATATTTGCGATTGCAATGACGCTTTTATTTCCCATCAGTTCGAGAAAGCGCGCAATAAATTCACGTCGGCAATCGTGAAATTTTACTTCAGTGAACCCATATTCTTTTTTCAATTTCTGCCAGATCCCGGCAAAACCTGAAAGCGAATACGTGAACAATCTCGGAGAATTTTCCCTTTTTTGGATCAGGGCAAGAGCCTCTTTTGCCTCATCCCTCAACAGCAATTTTCTCGGCTTACCTGATTTAGTGACACCTAAATAAATATGCGAGTCCTTAATCTGACTCCATTCCAAAAACAGAATTTCACTTCGGCGTGCACCGGTGAGCAACGACAGAATGAATATCTGATTGACTTCTTGGTTAGAATAATTTGCCAACGCATTTATAACAGCCTCCTCTTGCTCAGGAGATATTCTCCTATCAAGTGGAGCATTGTGACCCGTCAGTCGGCTTTTATCAGCCAGCTTGACCGGGTTAATCAGCCAGTGCTTTTTATAAAAATCAGGAGCTACGTGCATGGTGTAATTCACAATGGCACTAATAACACCTAATTCCCGTTTTACCGTGGATTTGGCCTTTTTCTTTAGTGCCGTTTGGATATATGAATTAATGGCAACGTGATCGAGGAATTTTGCAGGAATATTCCCCAGGGTGGTCTTTGTAGAAACCAGCAGGGTTTCCCAAATACCATCTACCTTGCTATCGGCATTCCTCTTGTATTCAATGGGTGTATCCAGAATGGACTTCAACCGATATTTTGTGGAATCCTCATTGAATTTGCCAGTGGGCTTATCCAAGTCCTTACCCTCAATCTTTCCTTCAAAATATTTTTTCGCATAGAAGGAAAACGGGGTATCGGTTAGCAATTTGACACCCTGGTCATCGCCATACTTACTCAGCATGAGTTGACCCAACTCATGCTGAGTAAGATTCTTGGCCACCGGGCGTTTTTCCGGTGTATCACCGTTCAGGACTGCTTTCCGGGCTTCAATAGCATTAGGCAAGGACTCAAAGGTCTCGTTGTAGTCAATGCCTTTCTTGAGCCGTTTGACACGCACGCGGTAGCGAATTGACTTCGACTTATCTCCATTGGTCCACTTGATGACCTCAATGCCTTTGGGCACTTGTTCTGCGTCAGCACTCACGGCAACCCCTTTTGTCAGAATACTGCCTTATCCTAACGCAGGCGCACGAGATCCGTTTGGCAAATTTTTGGCGAAAAACAGGGATTTTGTCTGAAACGACCGAGAATGCCTGCTTAGACAGACAACCTAACCTATTGATTTCGTTAGGATTTTGGCGCGCCCGGCTGGGATCGAACCAGCAACCCCTGCCTTCGGAGGGCAGTACTCTATCCATTGAGCTACGGGCGCGTTGTCATTTGAGCGCTGCGATCGGTCCGAAGAACACGTAGGACAGCAGCGTCGAAGAGACCGAGAGAATACCCGGTTTCGGTCGGCCCGTCCACCGCGCGGGGCGGGCGGCGCGACGACGTGCCCAGCCAGGGCCAGCCCGGCCCAACCCACGCCACGACAACCCGAAAATCCGGGTAAACGCCCGCTGAACACCTCACCCACACCGCAACCGACAGCGAAACCTTGCGTCTATAATCGACCCTGTTTGCTCAATCGCAAGGCTAATGCCGTCCTGCTGTACCGCTCACCAAAAAACCAACGGGAGACGAGACAAGCATGAGCGAAGCACCCCACGGAGCCCCGATCAAAACCCCCGGCCAGCTGATCGCCGCTGTCGTTGCCGGGTTTGCCGTCCCCATCGTCATCATCATTCTGCTCGCCTACTACGTCGACAACACGACGCGCACGGGCGCGGGCACCGACGAGCTTTCCGTCCAGCAGGTCACCGACCGCATCGCGCCGATCGCGCAGGTGTCGATTCGCGACGCCAACGCGCCGCGCGTCTACAAGACCGGCGAGCAGGTCTATCAGGCCGTCTGCTCGGCGTGTCACGCGAGCGGCGCGGCGGGTGCGCCGAAGTTCGGCAATTCGGGCGACTGGGCGCCGCGCATCGCCCAGGGCTATGACACGCTTTGGCACACGGCGCTGACCGGCAAGGGCGCCATGCCCGCGCGCGGCGGCACGAGTCCCGACGATTACTCCGATTACGAAATCGGCCTCGCCGTCGCCTATATGGCGAACCACGGCGGCGCGAACTTCCAGGATCCGCCCAAACCGGCGCCGGGTGCGGCCAACGCCGCGTCGGGTGCTGCGACTGCTTCGGGTGCGTCAGGCGCAGCGGACGCCAACGCGGCCCAGGCCTCGGCAGCGGCAGCCGCCATCGCCGCGATCCCGCAGACCGGTTCCGCGCCGGCGGGCGGCGCAGCCAGCGCCGACGCCTCGCAGGCCGGCAAGGCGCTCTACACGCAGGTTTGCCAGGCGTGTCACGCGGCGGGCGTGCTCGGCGCACCGAAGTTCGGCAACAAGGCCGACTGGGCGCCGCGCCTCAAGGACCCGATGGACACGGTCTACAACTACGCGCTGCACGGCAAGGGCCAGATGCCTCCCAAAGGCGGTTCGACCGCCTCCGACGCCGACGTGAAAGCCGCCGTCGATTACATGGTCAGCGCGGCAAAGTAACCGCCGCCGCCGCTCTCAGCAAAAACAAAGGGCCGCATCGTCAACCGATGCGGCCCTTTTCATTTCAGCGATGCCTAAACGCCCAAAAAATCAGCCCTTCTGCAACAGCGCCTTGAGGCTGGCGAGCCGATCCTTGGGCGACATCGGCGCTTCCTCGGCTGTAGGCGGCGGCGCCTCGTCCAGCCCCATCTCGGGGATAAAACGCGATGCCTCGCACACCACCGTCTCGCGCGCCCGCTTGCGCTTCTTGCACCAGTTCAGATGCAGGCTGCGCTGCGCGCGCGTGATCGCCACGTACATCAGGCGGCGTTCTTCCTCGATGCGCGCATCGTCAACGATGTCGTCTTCCGAGCCGCCACGGTGCGGCATGATGCCCTCCTCGACGCCCACGAGGAATACGTGCGGATACTCCAGCCCCTTCGACGCGTGCACGGTCGACAGGCGCACCGCATCCGGGTCTTCCTCCTTGCCTTCGAGCATCGACATCAGCGCCACGGTCTGGATCAGGCCCATCAGGTTCTTGCCGGTATCGGCGAGACCATCGGTGTTGTCGTAGCCCGTGGCCTCGCTATCCTCGCCGATTTCCTGTTCCGGCTTGGTGCCCTTGCGCTTGAGCCACTCCAGGAATTCGAGCACGTTCTGCCACTTCGACTGCGCCTGGCGCTCGTCGAAGGCGTCATAGAGATACGCCTCGTAGTGGATCGCGTCCATCAGGTCGTCGAGCACGACGGTCGCCGGTTCCTTCAGCGCACGCTCGGCGAGTCGCTGCATGAAGTCGCAGAACACGCGCATCGGCTCGACCTGACGCGCCGACAGCCGCGCCTCGATGCCGCCCATGTACACCGCCTCGAACAGCGACACCTTCGCCTGGCCCGCGAACGAGCCAAGCGCTTCGAGCGTCGTATTGCCCACGCCCCGGCGCGGCGTGGTGATCGCGCGGATGAACGCGGGATCGTCGTCGTGATTAGCGATCAGGCGCAGATATGCGCAGATGTCCTTGATTTCGGCCTTGTCGAAGAACGACTGGCCGCCTGAGAGCACGTAGGGAATGCGCTCGCGGCGCAGCACCTGTTCGAAGATGCGCGCCTGGAAGTTGCCGCGATAAAGAATCGCGTAATCGCGGAACTGCGCGCGGCGCTCGAACTTGTGCGCCGACAGACGAAACACGACCGATTCGGCTTCGTGCTCTTCGTCGTTGCAGGGCGTGACGGTGATGGTGTCGCCCATGCCGTGCTCGGACCAGAGTTTCTTCTCGAACAGCTTCGGGTTGTTGGCGATGACGTTGTTCGCCGCCGTGAGAATGCGCACCGTCGAGCGATAGTTCTGCTCCAGCTTGACGACGTGCAGCTTCGGGTAATCCTTGCCGAGCTGCGCGAGATTTTCGATCGTCGCGCCCCGCCAGCCGTAGATCGCCTGGTCGTCGTCGCCCACGGCCGTGAAGGCCGCGCGCGGGCCCGCCAGCAGCTTGAGCAATTCGTACTGGCAGGTGTTGGTGTCCTGGTACTCGTCGATCAGCAGATAGCGCAGCTTGTTCTGCCAGCGCTCGCGCACGGGTTCGTTCTTCGCGAAGAGTTCGGTCGGCAGGCGGATCAGGTCGTCGAAGTCAACGGCCTGGTACGCGTGCAGCGTCGCCACGTAGTTGCGGTAGACGATGGCGGCCTGGTGCTCGTCCTCGTTCGACGCGGTCGCGAGCGCTTCTTCCGGCATCACGAGGCCGTTCTTCCACAGCGAGATGATCGACTGGATCTTGCGGATGAAGCCCTTGTCCGTCGAGCCGACCTGCTCCTGGATCATCGAGAAGCAGTCGTCCGAATCCATGATCGAGAACTGGGGCTTCAGGCCCAGATGCTCGGCTTCCTGGCGCAGGATCTGCACGCCCAGCGAGTGGAACGTACACACCGTAAGCTGGTTGGTCGGCACCTTGCGGCCTTCCTTGCCGGGCGTGGTGAGCGTCTTGCCTTCGAGCAGCTTGCCCACGCGCTCGCGCATTTCGGCGGCGGCCTTGTTGGTGAAGGTGACGGCCGCGATATGGCGCGGCTCGAAGCCTTTCGCTTCGATCAGGTGCGCGATCTTCTGCGTGATGACGCGCGTCTTGCCGCTGCCCGCGCCCGCGAGCACGAGACAGGGACCGTCGAGATAGCGCACCGCTTCGTTTTGGGCGGGATTCAGACCTGCGGACATCGTTGCCTGGATTTGGAAAAACGGGTGGTACGGCCGGGAGGCGCGGGCTTTCGCGACACACGCTCCCGCCGCTCGACGGCGAAGCGCGGCGAGCCGCGCGGGCGAGAGGCGAAGCCGCGTCAAAGCAGCAACGCGGCCGCAGCCTGCATGGCGCAGCGGGGCCTCTCGCACGAGAGGTGCGATGTTAACACGGTCAGCCAACTGGCCGATGTCGCCCCGCTAACCGCAAATGACGCCGAAGGCGCCGCTTGCATCTGTCCCTCGCGCCTTGCCACGCGCGGCGCCGTGCGTGCCAAAATAGCCAGTTCCCTCCACCTGCGGCATCGCTACTCGCACCGCCGTGCGACACGCGGCTTGATCTGCTGCATAACCTGCTGGAAAGAGGACGCGCTACATGACTGCACCGCTGCAAATCGGCCTGATGGGCTACGGCTTCGCCGGCCAGACCTTCCACGCCCCCGTGATCGCCCATAGCGGCGCGGCCACGCTCGCCGCCATCGCCACGAGCCAGGCCGAGCGCGCGCAGGCCGATTATCCCAACGCCGCAATCGTCCCCGATATCGACGCGCTGCTCGCGCTGGACGCCATCGAATGCGTCGTGATCGCCACGCCCAACGACACGCACTACGAACTCGCGCGCCGCACGCTTGAGCGCGGCAAGCACGTGCTCGTCGACAAGCCGGTCACGCTCACCGCCGAAGAAGCGCGCACGCTCGCGGCCATCGCGAAGCAGCGCGGCCTGGTGTTCGCGCCGTTTCATAACCGCCGCTGGGACGGCGACTTCCTCACCGTCAAGCAGTTGATCGCCGATGGCGAGCTTGGCCGCGTCACGCACTACGAATCGCATTTCGACCGCTTTCGTCCGCTGGTGCGCCAGCGCTGGCGCGAGGACGCCACGCGCGGCGGCGGCCTGCTCTACGATCTCGGGCCGCATCTGATCGACCAGGCGCTTGCGCTGTTCGGCACGCCGCAATCGGTGACGGCCTTCGTCCACACGCGCCGCGACAACGCGAGCGCGCCCGACTACGCGCATATCGTGCTGCGCTACGACGGCCTCGACGCCGTCCTGCACGCGAGCGCTCTGGCCGCCTATGCGCCGCGTTTCGCGATTCACGGCACGCGCGGCAGCTACCTGAAGAACGGCCTCGATACGCAGGAAGACCAGTTGAAGGCGGGCCTGCGCCCCGGTCAGCCCGGTTTTGGCGACGGCAACGAGGCAGGCCGCCTGCACGCCGTGAGCGACGACGGCCAGGAAGCCGAGCGCGAAATCCCCAATGCGGCGGGCAATTACGCCGATCTGTACCGGGCGCTTGCGGCGGCGATCCGCGAAGGCCAGCCGTTCCCGGTGAGCCCGCAGGACGCCATCGACGTGATGACGATCGTCGAGCTGGCGATGCGCAGCGCCGGGGAAGGCCGCACCATCGCGTTCTCGCGGGCGGCCTAGGCCACGAGTGCCACGACTGCGGCCGGGCGCGCCCTTGCATTCGCCCGACGCGGCTGAAAGGTCCATACAAACGGTTACATCTGCGGGGCGCCGCGCGGTCATCGCTGCGCGCGCGCCAGACGTTTGCCGACATACAACGCCGCAAAGAGCGATAACGACCAACCGGAGAGTCGCGAATGACCCGCTTGAATACCCGCTGGAATACCCGTTTGAACCGTGCCTCCCGTATTGCCGCCGCCGGCGCGCTCGTCTCGACGCTCGCCGCTTGCGTCGTCAATCAGCCGGCGCCGCGCCCCGGCCCGAATCCGCATGAAGCGGCGGTGGACCGCCTGCATCAGATCGACGCCCGCATCGACAACCTGAGCCGCCGCATCGACGCTCACGTGAATCAGGGCTACTACCCGCCGCCCCAAGGCGGCGCGCTGCATCACCGCCTCGACGTGATCCGCGGCGAAGCGCACGACATGGCCGCCCAGCACGGCGGCGGCATTTCCGGCGACGAACAGCACGTGCTGAATCAGGAACTCGACACGGCTGCACGCGCCATCGGTGAATAAGCGCGCTGCGCGATACATCGACGGGCCGCCTTGCGCGGCCCGTTTTCATTTCAAGCCTGCACGCACCCAAAACGGGTCCGATCCCAAGTCCAATTTCGCCTGTCTGCGCGAACCGGCTATGCGCCCTGCAAGCCCCGCCAGTGGCCCGTTTCGCCCCTGCCGATGCCAGTGGCGCCCGTTTTTTTCCGCATTGACATAGCCCTGCGGCGTCGCGCACAATCGCTGCGCGCGCCGGGAGAGCGCGCCGTCCATGTCCAGCGTATCGCCAGGACAAAAGACGGCGCCGCCGAAGGGGCAACCCACAAACTCTCAGGCAAAAGGACCGTGCGCGCCGGACCGCTGAATCGCCTGCCTCGTGCTCATGCACGCGGCAACCGGATCGGCACTCAGGTTCGCAACTCTGGAGAGCGGCAGTAGGACGGCGGATCATCCCCGCGTTCAGGCTGCCCACCGAAGGGGCGCGCGTCGTCAAGACGCAATCTCTCAGGTATCGAGGACAGAGGGGCCATGCACGAAATGACCACGGGCATTGTGCCGGCGGCGTTTCCTGCATGGCCTTTTTCGTTTTCGCGCGACATTGCGCAAGAACGCTCGCGACCGCCTGAGGCCCCATGACCGAACTCAAACGCACCCCGCTGAACGACACGCACCGCGCGCTCAATGCCCGTATGGTCGACTTCGGCGGCTGGGACATGCCCGTCAACTACGGCTCGCAGATCGACGAGCATCGCGCCGTGCGCACCGACGCGGGCATGTTCGACGTCTCGCACATGTGCGTGGTGGACTTCGCGGGCGCGAAGGCACGCGAATTCTTCGCGCGCGCGCTCGCCAACAACGTCGCCAAGCTGACGACGCCGGGCAAGGCGCTCTACTCCTGCATGCTCAACCCCGAAGGCGGCGTGATCGACGACCTGATCGTCTATTACTTCGCCGACGACGCGTTTCGCACCGTCGTCAACGCGGGCACGGCCGAAAAAGACATCGCCTGGTTCGAGAAGCTCAACGCCGAAGGCGGCTTCGGCCTGACCATCACGCCGCGCCGCGATCTGGCCATCGTCGCCGTGCAAGGCCCGAACGCCCGCGAAAAGGTCTGGCAGGTCGCGCCCTCCTCGCGCAGCGCCACCGAAATCCTCAAGCCCTTCAATGCCGCGAAGATCGAAGCGACGCCGTTCGGCGAGCTGATGATCGCGCGCACCGGCTATACCGGCGAGGACGGTTTCGAAATCGTCGTGCCCACCGCCGCTGTCTGCGAACTCTGGGATGCGCTCAAGCGCCAGGGCGTGACGCCTTGCGGCCTCGGCGCGCGCGACACGCTGCGCCTCGAAGCCGGCATGAACCTCTACGGCCAGGACATGGATGAAGGCGTCTCGCCGCTCGACGCGGGCCTCGCCTGGACCGTCGACATGAAGGAGCCGCGCGACTTCGTCGGCCGCCCGGCGCTGGAAGCCAATGGCGCGCGCTCGACCTTCGTCGGCCTGATCCTGCAGAAGGAAAACGGCAAGGCGGGCGGCGTGCTGCGCGCGCATCAAAAAGTCCTCACGCCGCATGGCGAGGGCGAGATCACGAGCGGCACTTTCTCGCCGACGATGCAGGAATCCATCGCCTTCGCGCGCGTGCCCGTGGGCGTGCAGCCGGGCGACCTCGTGCAGGTGCAAATCCGTGACAAGGCCCTTCCCGCAAGCGTGGTAAAACTGCCGTTCGTGCGCAATGGCAAGGTGCTGGCCGCCTGATCCTGCAAGCGTTTGCAGCGGGTTGCAGTCCTCGCACGCCGCGCACGCCTCCCTCTTTTCAAGCCATAAGCGAACGCAACTTCGCAACCACGCACTGGAGCAACCATGAGCATCCCGGCCGATCTGAAATACACCGAATCGCACGAGTGGGTTCGCACCGAAGCCGACGGCACCCTGACCGTCGGCATCACCGACCACGCACAGCAGGCGCTGGGCGACATCGTCTTCCTGGAACTGCCCGAAGCCGGCCGCCAGGTCACCGCCGGCGATGCAGTCGCCGTGATCGAATCGGTCAAGGCCGCGTCGGACATCTACGCGCCGGTTTCGGGCGAGATCATCGCCTCGAACGCGGAACTCGCCGACACGCCCGACCAGGTCAACACCGAGCCGTATGAATCGTGGCTCTTCAAGATCAAGCCCGCCGCAGACGCCACGCTCGACGGCCTGATCGACGCCGCCGCCTACGAAAAGGCCATCGGCGCTTAACCCCAGCAACCGTCACGGCGCGACGCGGCGGCACAGTGCCTTTCATGGCCTTGCACCGCCCGCGCCGGCAGGAAACTTCATGAAGCTCGAACACCCGGATCGTCTGATGAACACCTCGCTCTCGGCTCTCTCGCTCGCGGCGCTCGAAGCCCACGACGCCTTCGCCGCCCGTCATATCGGCCCGGACACGGCCGACCAGCAGGCGATGCTCGATGCGCTCGGCTTCGCCTCGCGCGCCGCGCTGATGGATGCGGTGATTCCCGCGCAGATCCGCCGCAAGGAAGCGCTGCCGCTCGGCCCCTTCGCGCAGCCGCGCACGGAAGCCGAAGCGATCGCCGCCCTGCGCGCGCTCGCGGACAAGAACCAGGTGTTCCGCTCGTACATCGGGCAGGGCTACTACGACACGCACACGCCGGCCGTCATCCTGCGCAACGTGCTCGAAAACCCGGCGTGGTACACGGCCTACACGCCGTATCAGCCGGAAATCTCGCAGGGCCGTCTCGAAGCCCTGCTGAACTATCAGCAGATGATCGTGGACCTCACGGGTCTCGCGATCTCCAACGCTTCGCTGCTCGACGAAGCCACCGCCGCCGCCGAAGCCATGACGCTCGTGCAGCGCGTGGGCAAGTCGAAGTCGAACGTGTTCTTCGTCGCCGACGACGTGCTGCCGCAAACCATCGAAGTCGTGAAGACGCGCGCGAAGCCGATCGGCATCGAAGTGAAGGTCGGCCCGGCGGCTGAAGCGGCCCAGGCTGGCGCCTTCGGCGTGCTGCTGCAATATCCGGGCGCCAACGGCGATGTGCGCGACTATCGCGAACTCGCCCAGGCCGTCCACGCGGCGGGCGGCGCGGTGATCGCCGCAGCCGATCTGCTCGCGCTCACCGTGCTCACGCCGCCGGGCGAATGGGGCGCGGACGTGGCCGTGGGCAACTCGCAGCGCTTCGGCGTGCCGATGGGTTTCGGCGGCCCGCACGCCGCCTACCTCGCGGTGAAGGACGAATTCAAGCGCCAGATGCCGGGCCGCCTCGTGGGCGTGACCGTCGATGCGAACGGCAACCCGGCGCTGCGCCTCGCGCTGCAAACGCGCGAGCAGCATATCCGCCGCGAGAAGGCCACCTCGAACGTCTGCACGGCGCAAGCGCTGCTCGCGATCATGGCCAGCATGTACGCGGTCTATCACGGCCCGCAGGGTCTCAAGCGCATCGCGCTGCGCGTGAACCGCGTCGCCGCGATCCTCGCGGCGGGCGCGCACAAGCTCGGCTATACGCTCGTCAACGAATCGTTCTTCGACACGCTCACTTTCGAAGCCGGCGCACGCGCCCAGGCGCTGCACGATGCGGCGCTTGCGCGCGGCATGAACCTGCGCCGCGTGAGCGAAACGCGCGTGGGCGTGTCCGTCGATGAAACCACGACGCGCGCCGATCTGGCCGATCTGCTGGCCGTATTCGCACAAGCCGCGTTTGCGGGCGAAACGCCGTCGGTCGATGCGCTCGACGCCGAACTGGCTGCCGCGAGCGCCGCGACGTTCCCGGCAACGCTTGCCCGCGAAAGCGCCTACCTCACGCACCCGGTCTTCAACCGTCATCATTCGGAAACGGAAATGCTGCGCTATCTGCGCAGCCTGTCGGACAAGGATCTCGCGCTCGACCGCTCGATGATTCCGCTCGGCTCGTGCACGATGAAGCTCAACGCGACCTCGGAAATGCTGCCGGTCACGTGGCCCGAATTCGGCCGCATCCACCCGTTCGCGCCCGCCGAGCAAACCGTCGGCTATCGCGAGATGGTCGATCAGCTCGAACAGATGCTCGTGGCCGCCACCGGCTACGCCGCCGTCTCGCTGCAGCCCAACGCCGGCTCGCAAGGCGAATACGCCGGTCTGCTCATCATCAAGGCGTACCACGCCTCGCGTGGCCAGGCCGATCGCAACGTCTGCCTGATTCCCGCTTCGGCGCACGGCACGAACCCGGCTTCGGCGCAGATGGCCGGCATGCAGGTCGTCGTGGTCGCGTGCGATACACAGGGCAACGTCGATCTCGCCGACCTCAAGGCCAAGGCCGATCAGCACGCCGCGAAGCTCGCGGCCATCATGATCACCTACCCGTCGACGCATGGCGTGTTCGAGCAGAACGTGCGCGAAGTCTGCGACATCGTGCACGCGCACGGCGGCCAGGTGTACGTCGATGGCGCGAACATGAACGCGATGGTGGGTCTTGCCGCGCCGGGCCAGTTCGGCGGCGACGTCTCGCACCTGAACCTGCACAAGACCTTCTGCATTCCGCACGGCGGCGGCGGCCCCGGTGTCGGTCCGGTCGCGGTCGGCGCGCACCTCGCGCAGTTCCTGCCGAACCAGCTTTCGTCGGGCTACAAGCGCGACGAGCACGGCATCGGCGCGGTGAGCGCGGCGCCTTACGGCTCGGCGTCGATCCTGCCGATTTCGTGGATGTACATCGCCATGATGGGTGCGGCCAACCTGAGCGCCGCCACCGAAACCGCAATCCTCAACGCCAACTACGTCGCCAACAAGCTCGCGCCGCACTATCCGGTGCTCTACAGCGGCCCCGGCGGGCTGGTCGCGCACGAGTGCATTCTCGATCTGCGTCCCATCAAGGATGCAAGCGGCATCACCGTGGACGACGTCGCCAAGCGTCTGATGGACTACGGCTTCCACGCGCCGACCATGAGCTTCCCGGTGCCGGGCACGCTGATGGTCGAGCCGACCGAATCGGAGTCGAAGGAGGAACTCGACCGCTTCATCGACGCGATGGTTGCAATCCGTGAGGAAATTCGCGCCGTCGAGGAAGGCCGCGCGGACAAGGAAGACAACCCGCTGCGTCACGCGCCGCACACGGCCGCCGTAGTGATCGCGAACGACTGGAAACATGCCTACTCGCGCGAGCAGGCCGCTTATCCGGTCGCGTCGCTCGCCGCGCGCAAGTACTGGCCGCCAGTCGGGCGCGCCGACAACGCGTATGGCGACCGCAATCTGTTCTGCTCGTGCGTGCCCGTCGGCGACTATGCCGACGAAGCGGCCGGTCAGGGCGCGGGCGAATAACACGCGTCCCTCGTCGCGTCCCCGCGCGCCCGCCAGCCGGCCCCGCTGCAAGGCGTTCGAGCCGCCGCGCGCCCCTTTTGGGGCCGCGGCGGCTTTTGCGCAACGCACATTTGCCGCCGCAAACGCCTGCCAAACCGTTAACATCACACACCTGTCAGCCTTGAATCAGGGAGTCGCGCATGGCGCGGAAGGTGGAAACGGCCTTTGCCGGGCATGCCCAGTTACTCGCTCGGTCACGAGTTCAGTCACTGAAGCGGGCAGTTCGGGCACGCACACGTGTCGCGGCCTGCTTCGTGAGCATGGGTCTTGCGGCCCTGGGCGCGGCGCAACCGGCGCGCGCGGCGATGAACTTCTGCGCGGCGCCCGCGCTGCAGACGAGCGAGCGCACCAATGCCGATCCGGGCGTGAAAGCGCTCGTGGCCGACGTGCAGTCGCACGTGAACGACACGCCGCATCCGCTCGCCAAACTGCATACGGAAGGCACGCTGCCGCACGAGGGCATCTACGACCAGAGCGTGGAGGCCGAAAAGGAACTCGACCTGATGCGCAATGCGGCGCTGGCCTGGCGTGCGACCAGCGACGACCGCTATCTGAAGCTGGTCGACCGCTTCCTGTTCGCGTGGGTCACGACCTATCAGCCGAGTTTCAACCCCATCGACGAAACCCATTTCGAAGGCCTGATCCTCGCCTACGACATGACCGCCAGTGCGCTGCCCGTGAAGACGCGCAACGCCACGATGGTGTTCCTGAACAAGTTCGCCAACGGCTACATCCAGCAGGTGGACGCGCAGCCGCGCCCGCTCAAGGGCACCTTCGCGAACAACTGGCAGAGCCATCGCGTCAAGCTGATTTCGATGATCGCGTTCACGCTCGACAACCGCAAGATGATTGCGGCGGCGCAGCGCCTCTTTATCGAGCATATCGGCGACAACGTCGCGCCCGATGGCTCGACGCTCGACTTCACCGAGCGCGACGCGCTGCATTACGTGACCTACGATCTGCAGCCGCTCGTGACGGCCGCGCTCGCCGCGCGCCGCCACAACCGCAACTGGCTGCCGGAGCGCGCCGCCAACGGCGCGACGCTGGCGGGCGCGCTGGACTGGCTGACGCCCTATGCCACGGGCGACAAAACGCACGAGGAATTCGTGCATTCGAGCGTGCCGTTCGACGCCAAACGCCGCGAAGCCGGGCTGCCCGGCTACACCGGCGCCTGGGACACGAAGAACGCCGCCGAGCTGTATCACCTTGCCGCGCGTCTGGACGGCCGTTACACGCCGATCGCGCTCAAGCTGGCGCCCACGCCACCCGCGTGGCTCGCCGTTTGCCTGCCGTTGCCGGCGCGCTAACCAGCGCGCAAGGGGTTGCAGCGGTGGCGCATTGAATTCGATGCCGCGCACCGCACCGTGCGGCATCCCCTGAAAACCGACACGATCAAGCAGGAGCAGCACCCATGGCAGTAAGCGTTTTCGATCTCTTCAAGATCGGTATCGGGCCGTCGAGCTCGCACACCGTCGGCCCGATGCGCGCCGCCCTGATGTTCGCCGAAGGGCTGGATCGCGACGGTCTGCTCGCGCCCACCGCGTCGGTGAAAGTCGAGCTGTACGGCTCGCTCGGCGCGACCGGCAAGGGCCATGGCACCGACCGCGGCGTCATGCTCGGCCTGATGGGCGACGCGCCCGACACCGTCAATCCCGACACCATCTCCGAGCGCCTCGAAGCCGTGCGCAACTCGCGCCTGCTGGCGCTGCTCGGCCATCACACGATTCCCTTCGTGATGAAGGAGCACATCGCCTTCTATCGCCAGGCGCTGCCCGAGCATCCGAACGGCATGAAGCTGCGCGCGCTCGACGCAAACGGCGAGACCCTGCGCGAGAGCACCTATCTGTCCGTGGGCGGCGGCTTCGTCGTCACGGCGGGCGCGCCCAATACCAAGGTGCTGGCCGCCGCCCAGCAGATGCCGCATCCGTTTCGCAGCGGCGCCGAACTCCTCGCGCTGTGCGCCTCGACGGGCAAGAGCATCGCGCAGTTGATGCTCGACAACGAGCGCGTCTGGCATAGCGACGAGGCAATCCGCACCGGCCTGTTGCGCATCTGGGACGTGATGCAGTCCTGCGTCACGCGCGGCTGCGGCATCGGCAACCCTGACGCCGAAGGCACGCTGCCCGGCCCGTTCCAGGTCAAGCGCCGCGCGCCGCAGCTCTATCGCGCGCTCACCGCGCATCCCGAACGCGCGCTGCAAGACCCGCTGTCGATGATCGACTGGATCAACCTCTACGCGATCGCCGTCAACGAAGAAAACGCCGCCGGCGGCCGGGTCGTCACCGCGCCGACCAACGGCGCGGCCGGCATCATCCCCGCCGTGCTGCACTACTACGTGCGCTTTACGCCCGGCGCGAACGAGCAAGGCGTGATCGACTTCCTGCTCACGGCCGCCGCCATCGGCATTCTCTACAAGCTCAACGCGTCGATCTCGGGCGCCGAAGTGGGCTGCCAGGGCGAAGTGGGCGTGGCCTGCTCGATGGCGGCGGGGGCGCTTGCGGCCGTGATGGGCGGCACGCCGCTGCAGGTCGAAAACGCCGCCGAAATCGGCATGGAGCACAACCTGGGCCTCACCTGCGATCCGGTCGGCGGCATGGTGCAGATTCCCTGCATCGAGCGCAACGCGATGGCGTCGGTGAAGGCCGTCAACGCCGCGCGCATGGCGCTGCGCGGCGACGGCGCGCATTACGTCTCGCTCGATTCCGTCATCAAGACCATGCGCGAAACCGGCGCCGACATGAAGAC
Source organism: Paraburkholderia eburnea (assembly GCF_002917095.1). Classification (GTDB taxonomy): domain Bacteria; phylum Pseudomonadota; class Gammaproteobacteria; order Burkholderiales; family Burkholderiaceae; genus Paraburkholderia; species Paraburkholderia eburnea. The sequence goes on along the minus strand of NZ_PQGA01000010.1, from coordinate 99,431 downwards.
GAAGTACAAGGAGACGTCGCGCGGCGGCCTCGCGGTGAATATCGTCGAGTGCTGATCGCGGGCTGAAGCAAGCGCGGCAAGAACATATCGAAGCAGGATCGCAAAACCCGATTCAAGACTGAGAGGAGACAGCAACGCCATGCAGCAGCAGTCGAACGAAACCGCTTCACAGACCGCATCACAGACCGTCACCGGCGCGCGCCTCGTTGTCGATGCGCTCGTCGCCAATGGCGTCGGGCGCGTGTTCTGCGTGCCCGGGGAGAGCTATCTCGCTGTGCTCGATTCGCTGTCCGACGAGACCGCGCAGATCGAGACCATCGTGTGCCGCCACGAAGCGGCCGCGGCCAACATGGCGGAAGCGATCGGCAAGCTCACCGGCAAGCCGGGCGTGGCGCTCGTCACGCGCGGGCCGGGCGCCACGCACGCCTCCATCGGCGTGCATACGGCCTTCCAGGACTCCACGCCGATGATCCTGCTGATCGGCCAGGTCGCGCGCGAGCAGATGGATCGCGAGGCGTTCCAGGAGATCGATTACCGGCGCATGTTCGGGCAGATGGCGAAATGGGTCGCGCAGATCGACGACGCGCGCCGCGTGCCCGAATACCTGAGCCACGCCTTCCATATCGCGACGTCGGGCCGCCCTGGCCCCGTCGTGCTCGCGCTGCCCGAGGACATGCTGAGCGGCGCGATCCCCGCTTCCGAGGCGCAACGCACGCCGCCGGCCGCGCAGCGCGTGCAGGCGTCGCCCTCGGCGGCGCAAATGAAGCGCCTGAGCGAATTACTCAGCGGTGCGAAAAAACCCTTTGTGATCGCGGGTGGCCACGGCTGGACGCCCGAAGCGTGCGCCGACCTGCAACGCTTTATCGAAAACTGGCAGTTGCCCATTGGCCTCGCGTTCCGCTTCCAGGACACGCTGAGCAACGATCATCCGAACTACGCGGGCGATGTGGGTCTCGGCATCAATCCGGCGCTGGCGGCACGTATCCGCGACGCCGACGTGCTGCTCGCGCTCGGCCCGCGTCTGGGCGAATCCACGACGGGCGGCTACACGCTCTTCGACATCCCCAAAACGACGCAGACGCTCATTCACGTCCATCAGGGCGCGGAAGAACTCGGGCGCGTCTATGCAGCCGATCTGCCGATCGTCTCGGGTCTCGCCGAAATCGCGGCCTTGCTCGCGGCGCTGCCCGCGCCCGACATGCCCGCGTGGACCGGCGCGGCGACAGAGGCGCACGAGGCGTATCTGGCGTGGCGCGCGCCGCGCCCGATGCCCGGCGACGTGCAACTGGGCGAAGTGATGCAGCAACTGCGCGCGCGTCTGCCCGACGATGCGATCGTCACGAACGGCGCGGGCAATTACGCGACGTGGCTGCATCGGCACTTTGCGTACCGGCATTTCCGCTCGCAGCTCGCACCGACCAGCGGTGCGATGGGCTACGGCGTGCCCGCCGCGATCGCCGCGAAGTCGCTGTATCCGGAACGCGCCGTGGTGGCGCTCGCGGGCGACGGCTGCTTCATGATGGCTTCGTCGGAGCTGGCGACGGCGATGCAGTACGGTCTGAACGTGGTGTTCATCGTCGTGAACAACAGCCACTACGGCACGATCCGCATGCACCAGGAGCGCCACTATCCGGGCCGCGTGCATGGCACGCAACTCACGAACCCCGATTTCGCAGCCTTTGCGCAGTCGTTCGGCGCGCATGGCGAAGTCGTCACGAGCACGGCGCAGTTCGCCCCCGCGCTCGAACGCGCGCTCACTGCCGGCAAGCCCGCGCTCATCGAAATCCGCGTCACGAAGGAAGCCAGCACGCCCGCCGCCACGCTCGAACAGGTTCGCGAGCAAGGCCGCAAGCTGCGCCATTCCTGATTCAAAAGGAATCCTGAATAAGCTCACCTTTGCTGTAATCGAAGGCGAGCGCACAAAACAAAACCCCCGCGGATCTTGCGATCCTGCGGGGGTTTTTTACTTCTCTGCAGCTAGATCAGGCGCTTACTTGCCGCCCACGCTTTGCAGCGTCGTCCACTTGCCGTCGACAACCTTGTACAGCGTGATGCCGCCGTTCTTCAGGTCGCCCTTCGAGTCATAGGCGAGATCCTTCGCCGTGACGGCCGTCATGCTGGTCTTCGCGAGGAACGGCAGGTACTTGGCCGGGTCCGTCGAGTTGGCCTTCTTCATGGCGTCGAACATCGCCATCGCGCCGTCGTAAGCGTACGGCGAGTACGTCTGCACGTCTTCACCGAAGCGCTTCTTGTACTTCGCAACGTAGTCCTTGCCGCCCGGCATTTCTTCCAGCGGCAGGCCCGCGAGCGATGCCACCGTGCCGTTCGCCGCGTCACCCGCGATCTGCAGGAAGGTCGGCGTGTGAACCATTTCGCCGCCCATCAGCGGCGCCTTGATGCCCAGCGACTTCATCTGCTTGACCATCGGCGCGGCCTGCGAATCGGCGCCGCCGTAATAGATCAGGTCGGGGTTCTGCGCCTTCACCTTGGTCAGGATCGACTTGAAGTCGACGGCCTTGTCATTGGTGTATTCGCGGTCGATGATGTTGCCGCCCGCAGCCTTCGCGGCCTTGGCGAATTCGTCGGCGAGACCCTGGCCGTAAGCCGTGCGGTCGTCGACCACGACGATCTTCTTCATGCCGAGGCTCTTCACCGCGAACGTGCCCGCGACCGAACCTTGCTGCGTGTCCGACGTCATCATGCGGAACGTCGTCTTGAAGCCTTGCTGCGTGTATTCCGGCGCCGTGGCCATGGCGATTTCGGGGATGCCTGCGTTCGCGTAGATGCGCGAAGCCGGGATCGTCGTGCCCGAGTTGAAGTGGCCGAGCATGCCCTTGATACCGTCGTCGACGAGCTTCTGCGCGACCGTCGTGCCCGTGCGCGGGTCAGCCTGATCGTCCGCCGAATCCAGCACGAAACGCACCGGCTTGCCGCCGATCACCGGCTTGGTCGCGTTCATGTCTTCGACCGCGAGCGTGATGCCGTTCTGGAAGTCCTTGCCGTAGTGCGCCTGCGCACCCGTCATCGGGCCTGCGAAACCGACCTTGACGTCCTCGACCTGCTGCGCGTTTGCGGTCCCCGCCAGCGACAGGGCCGCAACCAGCGTTGCGCCTGCCAGCTGCTTCATCGTGTGTTGCATAGCTTCTCCTTGGTACCAGGTATCAGATGAGCGGCTTCGGCTCGTAGCTTTGCCGCTTCCTTGTCTTGAGACGACCGACAGTATGGACTGTGCTTAACCGATCGTCATCAGATTTGCATTGCCGCCAGCCGCGGCGGTATTCACGCTCACCGAGCGCTCCGTGAGCAGACGTTCGAGCGCGTAATCTTCGTCGCCGTTGGCGAGCGCGTGCGCCGCCACGCCCTGCACCGACACGATCGGGCCGGCGCGTTTGGCCACTTCCTTCACGAGCCCGAGCAGCTCGTCGCTATCGCCTTCGAACAGCACGGCGTCGAAGTCGGCATCGGCGGTTTTCTTGATCGCGACGTGAGCCTTCAGCGATGCCGGCAGCGCGTTGACGAGCGCGTCACCGGCCGCGCCCTGGAACAGCGCGCGGTTGCCCGTTGCCAGCACGACGGCGAGTTGCGCGCGCGCGCCGGTCGGCGTCGAGGCCACACACAGCACCGTGCCGCGCGCCGACAGCGTATAGGTGTTGCGCTCGCCCGTCGGGCCGGACAGCACGGCCGTCGCGCCCGCGAGCACGTATTGCAGATAGCCGTCGCAGCGCGCCGCGAGTGCGGGTTCGCGCTCGGCGATGAGCCAGTCGCGCAGCGTCGCGAGATTCGCGTGCGCGGAATTCCCGGCGCCTTCGCCTTGCGGCTGATCGACGATCAGCGCATTCGAGAGCGACTTCGGCAGACCGGCCGGACGCTTGGCCAGCAGACGCGACAGATACAGCGCGCCGCCCGCCTTCGGACCCGTGCCCGACAGCCCTTCGCCGCCGAACGGCTGCACGCCCACCACCGCGCCAATCACGTTGCGGTTCACGTAGATATTGCCCACATGCGCGCGGCCGATCACATGCGCGATGGTTTCGTCGATACGCGTGTGGATGCCCAGCGTCAGGCCGTAGCCCGTCGCGCGGATCTGTTCGAGCAGTTTGTCGAGCTGGCTGCGGCGATAACGGATCACGTGCAGCACGGGGCCGAACACTTCGCGCTTGAGTTCGTCGAGGCTGTCGATTTCGATCAGCGTCGGCGGCACGAAGGTGCCCTTCGCACAGTCGTCGCCCATCGGCATCTGCTGGACCTTGCGGCCCTTCTCGCGCATCGCGGCCACGTGCGCGTCGATGCCGCGCTTCGCTTCCACGTCGATCACCGGGCCGACGTCGGCCGACAGACGGTCCGGGTTGCCGACCGCCAGTTCCTGCATCGCGCCCGTGAGCATTTCGAGCGTGCGATCCGCCACGTCGTCCTGCAGGCACAGCACGCGCAGCGCCGAGCAACGCTGGCCCGCCGAGTCGAACGCGCTTTGCAGCACGTCGGCGACGACCTGTTCCGCGAGCGCCGACGAATCGACAATCATCGCGTTCTGGCCGCCCGTTTCGGCGATCAGCGGGATCGGACGGCCATCCGAATCCAGACGCTGCGACAGCGTCTTGTTGATGAGGCGCGCCACTTCGGTCGAGCCGGTGAACATGACGGCGCGCGTGCGGGCGTCGGCGACCAGCGCCGCGCCCACGGTTTCGCCGTCGCCCGGCAGCAGTTGCACGGCGCCGGCGGGCACGCCCGCCTCGCGCAGGATGCGCACGGCTTGCGCGGCGATCAGCGGCGTCTGTTCGGCGGGCTTCGCGAGCACGGTGTTGCCTGCGGCGAGCGCGGCGGCCACCTGGCCCATGAAGATCGCCAGCGGGAAATTCCACGGGCTGATACACACGACCGGACCGAGCGGGCGATGTGTGTCGTTCGAGAATTCCTCGCGGATCTGCGTCGAGTAATAGCGCAGGAAGTCGATCGCTTCGCGGATCTCCGCGATGGCGTTCGGCAGCGATTTGCCGGCTTCGCGCACGATCAGGCCCATCAGCGTGTGCATCTGGGCTTCGAGCAGATCGGCGGCGCGCGCGAGGCAATCGGCGCGCGCTTCGACCGGCGTGGCCTGCCAGATCGGCGCGGTGGCCACGGCGTGCGAGAGCGCGGCGCTCACGTGCTCGCTGGTGGCTTCCACCACCGTGCCCACGAGGTCGCGGTGATCGGACGGATTGCGCACGTCGCGCGCGCTCGTTGCGGAACCGCCTTCCGCAAGGTCGATATCCGCGAGCATCGGCGCGGCGCGCCACGGATGATGGGCGCTTGCCAGCAGCGCCGACGAGAGCGACGCCAGGCGATGTTCGTTCGAAAGGTCGAGGCCCATCGAATTCAGACGCTCGCTGCCATAGAGTTCGCGCGGCAGCGGGATCTTCGTGTGCGGTGCGCCCAGCGGCACGACCTTCGTGGCGTCATCGACCGGGTCCGTGACGAGTTCGCTGACCGGCACGGTTTCATCGGCGATGCGGTTCACGAACGAGGTGTTCGCGCCGTTTTCAAGCAGACGGCGCACGAGGTACGCAAGCAGCGTTTCGTGGGTGCCGACCGGCGCGTAGACGCGGCACGGACGGTTGAGCTTGCCCTGCGCGAGCGGGCCGGTGACTTCTTCGTAGAGCGGCTCGCCCATGCCGTGCAGGCACTGGAATTCGTACTGGCCGGGGTAGTAGTTGTTGCCCGCGAGGTGATAGATCGCCGACAGCGTGTACGCGTTGTGCGTGGCGAACTGCGGATACACCGCATCGGGCGCGCCCAGCAGCTTCTTCGCGCACGCGAGGTACGACACGTCGGTGTAGATCTTGCGCGTGTAGACCGGATAGCCTTCGAGGCCATCGACCTGCGCGCGCTTGATTTCGGTATCCCAGTACGCGCCCTTCACGAGGCGCACCATGATGCGGTGACGGCTGCGGCGCGCGAGATCGACGATGTAGTCGATCACGAACGGGCAGCGCTTCTGGTACGCCTGCACCACGAAGCCAATGCCGTTCCAGCCCGCCAGTTCCTGGTCGAAACAGAGCGCTTCGAGCAGATCGAGCGAGAGTTCGAGCCGGTCGGCTTCTTCGGCGTCGATGTTCAGGCCGATGTCATAGCGGCGCGCGAGCACGGCAAGCGCGCGCACGCGCGGCAGCAGCTCGCTCATCGTGCGCTCCTGCTGCGCGCGCGAATAGCGTGGATGCAGCGCGGAGAGCTTGATCGAAATGCCCGGGCCTTCGTAGATGCCGCGCCCGCCCGCCGCCTTGCCGATCGCGTGGATCGCCTGCTCGTAAGAGGCGTAGTAGCGCTGCGCATCGGCTTCGGTCGTGGCGGCTTCGCCGAGCATGTCGTACGAATAGCGAAAGCCCCGTGCTTCGAACTTGCGGCTGTTCGCCAGCGCTTCGGAGATGTTTTCGCCGGTGACGAACTGCTCGCCCATCAGGCGCATCGCCATATCGACGCCCTTGCGGATCAGCGGCTCGCCGCCCTTGCCGATCATGCGTGTGAGCGCCGACGACAGACCCGTTTCGCTATTCGTCGTCACCAGCTTGCCGGTGATCATGAGGCCCCACGTGGCGGCGTTCACGAACAGCGACGGCGCGTGGCCGACGTGCGATTTCCAGTCGCCCTTGCTGATCTTGTCGCGGATCAGCGCGTCGCGCGTCGCGCGGTCGGGAATGCGCAGGAGCGCCTCGGCCAGACACATCAGCGCCACGCCTTCCTGGCTCGACAGCGAGAACTCGTGGATCAGGCCTTCGACGCCACCACCGGTGCGCTTGGCGCGCAGCGTTTCGACCAGCTTCGTGGCCAGCTTCGTGACGTCGCCGGTGAGGTTGGCCGGCAGACGCGCCTCGCCGATCAGGAACGGCACGCATTCCGGTTCCGGGCGGCGGTACGCGGCGGTAATGGCCGCGCGCAGCACCGACTGCGGTTGCACGTTCTGGGCGAATTCGAGGAAGGGGTGCGACGCGTATTCGTCGGGGCCGTCGCCGGTTGCGCCCTCGGTGAGATCGGCGGCGCTCACATGGCCGTTCAGCTCGGGCGGCAGTTGCCCGTTCTCGATCTTTTCGAGGTACGCGAAGATGGCCTGCTTGATGAGCCAGTGCGGGGTGCGCTCGAGGCGCGTAGCGGCATCTTTGAGCCGCGAGCGGAGGAGGTCATCGACCTTGACGCCAAGGGTGGTGCTAGCCATGTTTCCTTCGTATGCCGGCTGACCCGCACCGGCCAAAGACTAAAAAGTTGGCGAATCGTACCCCTCCCAAAAAAAAGGTGCAACCAATTTCTCGGATTGGTTGCACCCCGCCGAAAACCCCACGCAGCCTGGGTTTGCGGCTGGTGGCGGCATCCGGGCGACGGCCGGTTGCGCTCGGTATTTTCCCTGGGCGTGATTCTTTTTTGTCGCCCTGTTCAAACCGCATCGTTTGCCGATATACAGGCATGACGGGGAGCCGGCCAGTCCGGCGCGAGGACCAGAAAATGGAAAAGTGGATGGTGATGGCAGGTGTGTGGAGCATGTGCGCGCTGTGCGCCGTGCTGTTTATCCGGGGCGCGACGGCAACGACGTCCCGGCGCTTGCGTGCGGCGCAACCTGAGAGCGGCGAAGCGGCTCACGCGGCCCAACGCTGAGGCGTCGCGAGCGGCCCGCTTTGCGCGGGACCGCATCGTGACGACAAGCCGCAAGAATGGTTTTGCCCGGCGCATCGGCTAGCGCATCGACCAACATGCGCGGCCATCGCGCCGCAAGCCCGTCTTGAGCGGCGCATTGCGCGCCTTCGTATTCGTGGCCTGGCAGCGCTCAGGTCAACGCTCAAATATCGAGCGGATCGACTTCCAGATTCCAGCGCAGCACGCCGCGCAACCCGCGCAGGGTCGGCAGCCACGCTCGCAGCGTGGCCTGTAGCGCGGCGCGCGAACTGCTTTCCACGAGCAGTTGGGCGCGGTGGACATTCATCACCTTGACGATCGTGAGCGGCACCGCGTCATAGGCCATCACGCGCGAAGCGGTGGGCATCGCCGCGAGCGCCTTGGCGGCTTCGGCGAGAAACGCCAGCGCCGCCTCCAGCGTGCGTCCCTCGGCGCGCAGCAGCGCCTGATAAACGAAGGGGGGCAGGTGTGCGTCCCGACGCTCCGCGATCTGCGAATTCGCGAAACCCACGTAATCGTGGCGCGCGAGCGCGTGATAGATCGCGTGGCGCGGATAGCGCGTCTGCACCATCACCTCGCCGGGCAACCCGGCGCGGCCCGCGCGGCCGCTCACCTGCATCAGTTGCGCGAACAGGCGCTCGCTTGCGCGGAAGTCGTGCGAGAACAGCGCGTTATCGGCATTCATGACGCCCACCAGCGAGACGCGCTGGAAGTCGTGTCCCTTGGCGACCATCTGCGTGCCGACGAGGATGTCGACTTCGCCCGCATGCACGTCCGAAAAGAGCGCCTGGGCGCTGCCCTTGCGGCGCGTGCTATCGGCGTCGATGCGCAGCACCCGCGCGCCCGGCACCGCGCTCGCGAGCGCTTCCTCGATGCGCTGCGTACCGCGCCCCATCGGCGCGATATCGACGTTGCCGCAATCCGGGCACGAGTGCGGAATACGCGATTCCCAGCCACAGTGGTGGCAGCGCAGCGCCCGCTCGGGCTTGTGCAGGACCACGTAGGCGCTGCAGCGCGGGCAGCCCGCCACCCAGCCGCAGGCGTCGCAGGACAGCACCGGCGCATAGCCGCGCCGGTTCAGGAAGATGAGGCTCTGTTCGCCACGTTCGAGCCGCGCCTTCATCGCCGCGATCAGCGGGCCGGACAGCCCTTCGAACGACGCGCGTCCGCGCCGGCGCTCCTCTTCCAGATCGATCAGTCTGATGCTCGGCAGCACGGCTTCGGCGACGGCGCGGCGCGACAGCGTGAGGCGCGTGTAGCGGCCCTGTTCGGCTTGCCACCAGCTTTCCAGCGAGGGCGTAGCCGAACCCAATACGACCGGCACCTCGAGCTGCTTGGCGCGCCAGACGGCCAGGTCGCGCGCCGAGTAGCGCAGCCCTTCCTGCTGCTTGTAGGCGGGATCGTGTTCCTCGTCGACCACCAGCATCGCCAGGCGCGGCAGCGATGCCATCACGGCCAGCCGCGTGCCCAGCACGATGCGCGCGCGTTCCGTGTGCGCCGCGAGCCAGTGGCGCGCGCGCTCGCCTTCGGCAAGACCGCTATGCAGCGTGACGATGGCGTCGTCGGGCAGCACGCCCGCGAAGCGCGTGCGGAAGGCGGCCTCGAACTGCGGCGTGAGGTTGATTTCGGGGACGAGGACGAGTGCCTGGGCGTCGGGCGCGCGTTCGAGCAGGCCCGCGAGCGCGCGCAGATACACCTCGGTCTTGCCGCTGCCGGTCACGCCATGCAGCAGAAACGGCGCGAAGCCGCGCGATTCGAGGATTGCCTCTACGGCTTCGGCCTGTTCGTCGCTTAGCTGATGCAAGGCGGATCGCGCGGACGCTTCGGCAGCGTTGGCGACTGCGCTTGCGGCAGATCGCGCCGCGCCGAACTCGACGCGCTCGTACTCGACCCACCCCGCCTCGCGCCACGATTCGAGCGTGGCGGCGGCCTTGGGATGCAGCGCGCGAGCGTCGGCAAGGTCCAGCTCGGTGGCCTCCAGCAGCGCCTGCGCCAGCCGCCGCAAGACCTGCGCGCGCGCGGGCAGCGCATCGGGCAACGCATCGCGTCCAGCGGGCAGCACGCGATAACGCTCCTCGGGCGCGAGCAGCCGCTCCCAGCGCGCCGGATCGCGCAGCGCCTGCGGCAGCGCCGGCAACGCGACCTCGCCCAGACCGCGCTGATAGTAATCGGCGGCGAAACCCACCAGATCGAGCCACTGCCCCGACAGCGGCGGACACGACGCGCACACGGCGCTAACGTCGCGCAGCTTGTTCGCGGGCACCTCGCTGTGAGCGCTCACTTCGAAGATCAGCCCCACCGCTTCGCGTCGGCCGAACGGCACGCGCACCAGTATGCCGGGTTGCGGCGCGGGCGCGTCGGGCGGATAGCGGTAGTCGTAAAGCGCGGTCAGCGGATGGTCGAGCGCCACGCGCACGAAGCGCGGCGTCATGGCCCACCCCATTTCGGACGACGCGCGTACGGTGCGCTGGCGAACAGACGCCCGACCTTAAAGTGAATCGTCACTTTTTGCGCTAAGTTTTGGATTCCGCTGAACAATCACGCTCCGCGTCGCCGCGCCTGTGGATAACTTTGTTAAGAACTCGGCCCGAGCGCCCGGCCGGCCGGCTGGCGCGGTCATTATGTGGAACACCGCACAAATGGCCGTGGAGCGGCGAAAGCCTTGTCTGTCAAGGGTCTGATTGATTGTTCACTGCCCAGGATATCGCCCTGCGGCAATTTTTCCGTCTTGCGCGCCGCAACGAGACAAGTGTGTATAAGTCAAGTCTTGACAGCGGCGCGATGGCGTCTGGATGGCCTGTTGCGCCGCGCGCGGCCCTGATGCCGAGAGCCCAGCACGCTGCGGCGCAACATAAAATTCACACGGCGGCGTGCAGTGCGCGGCTATGGCGATGGACCTCGTCAACCAGCTCGGCGACGCTTTCCGGCGGCGTGAATTGCGAGATGCCGTGACCCAGATTGAAGACGTGGCCCGGATGCGCGCCGAAGCTGTCGAGCACCGCGCACGCCTGTTCGCGGATCGCCGCCGGCGACGCGAACAGCACGCTCGGATCGAGGTTGCCCTGGAGCGCCACGCGATCGCCCACACGCTCACGCGCGCGGCCGAGGTTCACGGTCCAGTCGAGCCCGACCGCATCGACACCGGTTTCGGCGATCTCGTCGAGCCACAGGCCGCCGCCCTTCGTGAAGGTGATGACAGGCACGCGCTCGCCGTCGTGCTCGCGCTTGAGTTGCGCGACCACGCGACGAATGTATTCGAGCGAGAAGCGCTGATAGATGCCGTCGGCAAGCGCCCCGCCCCACGTATCGAAAATCATGACGGCCTGCGCGCCCGCCTCGATCTGCGCGTTCAGATAGGCGGCCACGGCCTGCGCGTTAACTTCGAGGATGCGCGTCATCAGGTCCGGGCGCGCGTAAAGCATCGACTTCACGGTGCGGAAATCGTCCGAGCCGCCGCCTTCGACCATGTAGCACGCGAGCGTCCATGGGCTGCCCGAAAAGCCGATCAGCGGCACGCGCTGGCGCCCCTGGCCGTCAGTGAGCGCGCGGCGGATCTCGCGCACGGCGTCGGTCACATAACCGAGCGTCGCGCCGATGTCGGGCACCGCGAGCTTCGCGACGTCTTCCTCGGTGCGCACGGGATGCGCGAACTTCGGACCCTCGCCCGCCTGGAACGACAGGCCGAGACCCATCGCATCGGGAATCGTCAGGATGTCCGAGAACAGGATCGCCGCGTCGAGCGGATAGCGCTCCAGCGGTTGCAGCGTCACTTCGGTCGCGTAATCGGGATTCTTCGCCAGGCCGAGGAAACTGCCCGCGCGGCTGCGCGTGGCGTTGTACTCCGGCAGATAGCGGCCCGCCTGACGCATCAGCCAGATCGGCGTGTACTCGGTCGGCTGGCGCAGCAAGGCGCGCAGGAAGGTGTCGTTCAGAAGGGTGTGGGCCACGTGCGGAGGCGCTTGCGCGCGAGATTCGGAAGCGGGCAGCTATTTTACCGGAGCTACCGCTGCCGCATGGCGCTGATGGCCGGGATAAGGGTACGCGCGGCACGCGAGCCAATCAAGCCAATCGGGAGAGTCCATGGTTATCGCGCAGGCGGCCGCGGACTATGATCGCAAACCAGTGCGCCCGAGAACATCGACATCAACCCGCGCGCGAGGAGACAACCCAGATGAACAAAAACAGGATCGCGGCGGCGTGCGCGCTGCTTTGCGCATGCGTCGCCGCGCTGGCCATCACGCCGGCTGCGTTCGCCGAGAGCGCGGGGGCGCCTTCGCGGCTCGACGAGGTGATCGCGCGCGGCACGCTGCGCGCGTGCACGACCGGCGACTACAAGCCCTATTCGTTCTATAAGCCGGACGGCACGTTCGAGGGCATCGACATCGACATGACCGAATCGCTCGCGAAGTCGCTGGGCGTGAAGGCCGAGTTCGTGAAGACCAGCTGGTCGAATCTCATGAACGATTTCCTCGCGAAGTGCGATGTTGCGGTGGGCGGCGTGTCCACTTCGCTCGATCGCCAGAAGCGCGCCTTCTTCACCGAGCCGTATCAGATCGATGGCAAGACGCCCATCGTGCGTTGCGACGACGTGAACAAGTACCAGAGCGTCGCGCAGATCGATCAGCCAACCACTCGCGTGATCGTGAATCCGGGCGGCACGAATGAGCGCTTCGCAAGGCAGTTTTTCCCGCACGCGAATCTCACCGTCTATCCCGACAACGTGACGATCTTCAAGCAGATCCTCGCGGGCAAAGCCGACGTGATGGTGACCGACGCTTCCGAAACGCTCCTGCAACAGAAGCTCAATCCGGGGCTTTGCTCAGTGCATCCCGACAAGCCGTTCCAGTACGGCGAGAAAGCATGGATGGTGCCGCGCGGCGATGTGGTCTTCCAGCAATACGTCGATCAGTGGCTGCATCTGCTGCGCGCAAGCGGCGAGTACCAGGCGATCTCGGACAAATGGCTGAAGTGATTGTTGCGACGTGCGCGCTCCATGCGTTGCTATCGATAATGCATCGATGAGTCCTGGCGCCGCGTCTCGCGGCGCGACAACGTTCGTTAATCCGTATGACGAGTTGCAACCACTCGTTGCAATCGGATATGACCCATCATTGCATGTCATACATGAATGCGAACGTGAATGCCCGTTGCATGTGCGAGGCAAATTTGCGTTTTCGTGTGACGGATAGCGTGTTTCGCCTATACAGCGTAGCTTTCGTCATGCACGTGGAATACCGCATTGCAATGCGGCACATTTGCGGCCTGACTACGCACTAAAATGCAGGTAAAAATGACTTTCGCAAAACGATCAGGATGGCAAAAAATCCCGCGAAGCCTTATTTGACGGGCGTTACAACCTGAAACACTTTGTTACCGCGAAGGTTCATTAATTCGCCCACAATGCCTTCAACGGTTTCAACACGGATGTGGCTCGGTGCGAAGTGTGAGCGGACACGATCACCGGCCGGTCGGCATTAGCCGAAGCCCTTGCTTAGGGGCATCCTTGCTGGAGCCGTGACCGGCGTTTCATACGTTCCAGCCGACTCCTCCTTTGGTCTCCTCGCGCTAACCCCGTAGCGTGTGGTTTTTAGCGGGCTCCAGGCCCGCTTTTTTTTCGTCCGCAGTTTCCCGCGGTTTCCCTTCAGTTTCCCAATCTCTTCTTTTAAGCGCTATTCGCCGATGCATTTTGCTGCACTGGCAAGACCCTGCACGCTCGCTTCGGCTTGAATGGACTGACTCGATCGCCAGCCCATTCCTTCGTTATCCAGACTAATTTCAAACGCGCCGACGCTTCGCTCAGGCCGTCTTCTGCTCGGTGATCTTCAGCTCATCGATCATGCGTGCGCGCATGACGAACTTCTGCACCTTGCCCGTCACCGTCATCGGCAACTCATCGACGAACCGGATGTACTTCGGGATCTTGTAGTGCGCAATCTGCCCCTGGCAGAACGCCTGGATCTCTTCGGCGGTCGCGCCCTCGCCAGGACGCAGCACGATCCACGCGCACACTTCCTCGCCGTACTTCGCATCGGGCACGCCGAACACCTGCACCGACTGCACCTTCGGATGGCGGAACAGAAACTCCTCGATTTCGCGCGGATAAATGTTCTCGCCGCCACGAATCAGCATGTCCTTGAGGCGCCCGACGATATTGCAGTAACCCTCGGCGTCGAGCGTCGCGAGATCACCCGTGTGCATCCAGCCATCGACGATCGATTCGGCCGTTTTGGCTTCATCGCCCCAATAGCCGCGCATCACCGAATAGCCCTTCGTGCAAAGCTCGCCGGTCTCGCCCACCGGCACGATATTGCCCAGCGCATCGACGATCTTCACTTCCAGATGTGGCTGGATACGGCCCACCGTGGTCGTGCGCTTGTCGAGCGGATCAGTCGTCGCGCTCTGGAACGAGACGGGACTCGTCTCCGTCATGCCGTAGGCGATGGTGATTTCCGCGAGGTGCATCTTCGAGACCACGCGCTTCATCGTTTCGATCGGGCACGGCGAGCCGGCCATGATGCCCGTGCGCAGGCGCGATAGATCGAAGCTCGCGAAATCGGGATGATCGAGTTCGGCGATAAACATCGTCGGCACGCCATGTAGCGCCGTGCAGCGCTCGTCCGAAACGGCCTGCAGCGTCGCGCGCGGGTCGAACGCCTCGCCGGGGAATACCATGTTCGCGCCCACGGAGACGCAGGCCAGCACGGCGAGCACCATGCCGAAGCAGTGATAGAGCGGCACCGGAATGCAGAGCGAATCCTCTTCGGACAGACGCATCGCCATGGCGATGAAGCGCCCGTTATTGAGCACGTTGCGGTGCGTGAGCGTCGCGCCCTTCGGGTTGCCCGTCGTGCCGCTCGTGAACTGGATGTTGATGGGATCGTCGGCGCTTAGCGTCGAACCGATGGCCTCCAGTTCGCTCTTGCCGGTTTGCGCCAGGCGCACGCGGCCCTGCTCGATCACGTCGCTGAAATTGAGCATGCCGGGCGTGTCGGTGTCGCACATGCGGATCACCGCGCGCAATTCCGGCAGCTTCGCAGCGTGCAAGTCACCTGGCGTCGAATGCGCGAGTTCCGGTGCCAGCGTTTGAAGCATCTCCAGATACTTCGAGGTCTTGAAGCTTTCCGCCGCGACGATGGCCTTGCAGCCCACCTTGTTCAGCGCGTATTCGAGTTCGGCCAGGCGATACGCGGGATTGATGTTGACCAGCACGGCGCCAATGCGCGCCGTCGCGAACTGCGTGAGCAGCCACTCCACGCGATTGGGCGACCAGATCCCTACGCGGTCGCCCGGCTCGATGCCCAGCGCGAGAAAGCCCGCGGCCAGCACATCCACTTCGTCGGCGAACTCGCGCCAGTTCCAGCGGATGCCCTGTTCGCGGAACACCACCGCGGGCCGCTCTGGAAAGCGCTGCGCGGTGTCGAGCACAAACGCGCCGATGGTCGCGTCGCTCAAGGGCGTGGTGGCGCTGCCGCGCACATAGGAAAGCCCGTCTTTCGGCGCGATGAGCGCTTCGCGCGGGGCGCTAGCTGCGGCTGCGTCGATTGCCATGGTGGCTGTCTCCCCGGGAGTCTGCGTCCCGTTTGAAATGGATTTGAAATCGATTGTGCCACCGCCCTTGAGGCCAGCAGCATCAAGTTTTACCCGCAGCGCATGGGCCGCGAACACGCTCGCCGATCGTACCGCCGGAAAGCACGAAGGCATGATTTCGCATTACCTTTCCGTAAACGTCAAGTAGTTTTTCTCGTTCGCTGAGGGCCTCCTGGGGATCGGGCGGCATATCAGGCTCGGACCGACGCCGCCACCGATTTGTCCCAGCGCAAGCAATTGCGCTTCCAGCGCCGGCACGCCGTGCCATCGCGTCGCGCTTCACCTGTATCTGATGGACTTTTCTTTCAATACGTAATGGAATGCGCCTGTTGCGAACGTTTAACCGTGTTTTTGCCTTCTTATTTTTATTCGGATTACTGATCTAACTCCCATGTAGATGCCGTCTTTTTAGGAGCAGTGATGAGCGCCCGTTTTGCCCCCAGTTTCATCCTTCTGTCCAAGAAGATCAGTGCCGGTGTCCCCGGCTCCGATGCCAATGGATATTCCGATCCGGCCGATACGATCCAGTACGCGTTTGGCGTCGTACCCGAAGGCACCCAATATGGAGACATCGCCAATCCAGATGGCTCGGTCAACACGAACAGGCTGATCGGCGGTGCGCTTTTGGTCGTCGGAGCGAACAATGTCCGGCTACCACTCGCGCCGGGCAAATACTGGCTCTACGAATTTGTCATCGGCCGCGATCCTGACGGCGTGTCGTTCAAGTTCTATCAGCGCACAGGGTGGGACCTCACGGCGCTCATCGGAGGCGAACTCCGCGGGCCCGAAAATGACGACGGCGCGGTCCGCTTCGAAATAGCAGCCGGTGCGGCTGACCTGCCGATCGTCGGCATCAACAAATCGCTCTGCGTGGAAATCGACAAATGCGTAAGCGGCGGCCGGGGCCGTAAAGCAGGCATTCTGTTCTTCGGCACGAGTTCCTATCTCGGCCTCACGCAGATCGGGTCCGAGAACTTCGACGGCACCGCGGTGGTTCGGCTGGGCGTCACCGGCGCCGATGGTAAATTGCGCCTCGACGGCTTCCAGTCGGGCAACAACGTGTTCATTCACGAAGTCGTGCGCAAGGCGGACTACGACGCCGGCGTGCGCCCCGAAGCCATGGACGTCTACCAGTTCGACGGCTCGCTCTGGTTCAATGCCGGGTTCCCCGACGCGCACGAAGTCACACAGGACGAACTCGACGCGCTTCTCCAGAACCCCAAGTTCACCGCTGCAGCACGCGAGCTGATTCGGGCCAACATCCATGTCGGCGACTGGCTCTTCACGAACCAGAATTACTTCTATCAGCGCCAGGGCGTGATGCGCGTCGAGGTGACCAATAACAACAAATCCAAAGGCAAGCTGCGTCTTTCGAAGAAGATCTGGGCCAGCGTACCAGGCTCCGATGCCAACGGCTACTCCGATCCGGCCAATACGATCCAGTACGCGTTTGGCGTCGTGCCCGAAGGCACGCATTACGGTGAAATCGCGCTGGCCGACGGTTCCGTCGATACGAGCAAACTCATCGGCGGCGTGCTGATGGTGGTCGGCGCGAACGAGGTCGAGCTGCAACTCGAACCCGGCAGATACTGGCTCTACGAATTCGTCATCGCGCGCGCCGCGGACGGCGTCTCGCTGCGTTTCTTCCAGCGTACCGGCTGGGATTTCACGGCCTTGGTCGACGGCGAGCGGCACGCGCCCGTCGACGATATCGACGGTGCAGTGTTCTTCGAGATCAGCGCACGGACTTCGCTGGTCGAGATCGCGGGCGTCAACAAGTCGGTGAGCGTGCAGATCGACAAACGCTTCACACCCGGCGCGCAGGACAAGGAGAAGGAAGGCATCCTGTTTATCGCCACGAGTTCGTATCTCGGCGTGCTGCCGCTCGCGGACAACGGCATCGGCTCCAGCAACGACCGGGCGATCGTGCGGCTCGGCGTAACGGGCCCTGGCGGGGGCGTGCGGCTCGACGGCTTCACCTCGGGCAACAACGTGTTCATTCACGAGATCGTGCCCCAGGACATCTATGATGCAGGCATCATGCCGGTCAGCATGAGCGTCTACGGACTCAACGGGGCGCCCATGTTCACGTCGGAGTTCAAGCTTCAGGGCGCGCTGCGTCAGGGCGAAGACTGGCGCGATGACGAGAACCAGCACCGCATCACCGAAGCCGATCTCGACGCCCTGCTCGCCGAACCCAAGCTCACGCCTGCGGGCCGCGCACTGATCCTCAAGCACGTTCAAGTGGGCGACTACCTGTTCTCCAACACGCACTATTTCGCCGAGCGCCAGGGCGTCATGCGCGTCGAAGTGCTGAACGACAGCGGTCGCGGCTAACCCGCTCGCGGGCGCCAATGAAAAAGGGCTCCCTGATCAGGGAGCCCTTTAGCTTTCCGATACCACACGCGCAAGCGGGCGCGGTCCGGAATCAGTGCTGATTCATCTTGCGCAGGCGCTGGATCGCCGCGAGTTGCGCCACGGCATAGGCCAGTTCAGCCTGTGCGGTTGCGTACTCGAGGTTCGAACCGGCGTTCTGCAGCGCCTCTTCGGCGCGCTTGCGTGCTTCACCAGCCTTCGCTTCGTCGAGATCCTTACCACGGATCGCGGTATCGGCGAGGACCGTCACGGCACCCGGCTGCACTTCGAGAATGCCGCCTGCGACGAACACGAACTCTTCCTTGTCGTCTTCCGCCACGATGCGCACAGCGCCCGGACGAATACGCGTGATCAGCGGCGTGTGGCCCGGCAGAATGCCCAGTTCGCCCGCTTCACCCGGAAGCGCGATGAACTTCGCCTGGCCGTCGAAGATGCTCTCTTCGGCGCTGACGACGTCTACCTTGATGGTTGCTGCCATATGTTCGACTCCTGGGGTCAAGGGATTGCGGCGGCGAGATCAGTCACCGCTGACTGATGCCTGCGTGACGAATCTCGCCTCATTGCCTGCAACTCAACCCTTACTGGATCTTCTTGGCCTTTTCGAAGGCTTCGTCGATCGTGCCGACCATGTAGAACGCCTGCTCCGGCAGGTGATCGCATTCGCCGTCAACGATCATCTTGAAGCCGCGGATGGTTTCCTTCAGCGGCACGTACTTGCCCGGCGAGCCCGTGAAGACTTCCGCGACGTGGAACGGCTGCGACAGGAAACGCTGGATCTTACGTGCGCGGGCGACCGACAGCTTGTCTTCCGGCGACAGTTCGTCCATGCCCAGAATCGCGATAATGTCGCGCAGTTCCTTATAGCGCTGGAGCGTCTGCTGCACGCGGCGCGTGATCGAGTAGTGCTCTTCGCCGATCACGTTCGGGTCGATCTGGCGCGAGGTCGAGTCGAGCGGATCGACTGCCGGGTAGATACCCAGCGAAGCGATGTCACGCGACAGCACGACGGTTGCGTCCAGATGGCCGAAGGTCGTAGCCGGCGACGGGTCGGTCAAGTCGTCCGCAGGAACGTACACGGCCTGAACCGACGTAATCGAACCCTTCTTCGTGGACGTGATGCGCTCTTGCAGCTTGCCCATCTCTTCTGCCAGCGTCGGCTGATAGCCCACTGCCGACGGCATACGGCCGAGCAGTGCCGACACTTCCGTGCCAGCCAGCGTGAAACGGTAGATGTTGTCGACGAAGAACAGAACGTCGAGGCCTTCGTCGCGGAAGTGCTCGGCCATCGTCAGACCCGTCAGCGCGACGCGCAGACGGTTGCCCGGCGGCTCGTTCATCTGGCCGTAGACCAGCGCGACCTTGTCCAGAACGTTCGAGTCCTTCATTTCGTGGTAGAAGTCGTTGCCCTCACGGGTACGCTCGCCCACGCCGGCGAACACGGAGAAACCACCGTGTTCCTTCGCGATGTTGTTGATGAGCTCCATCATGTTGACGGTCTTGCCCACGCCTGCACCGCCGAACAGACCGACCTTGCCGCCCTTTGCGAACGGGCAGACCAGGTCGATGACCTTGATGCCGGTTTCGAGCAGTTCCGCCGAAGGCGACAGGTCTTCGAACGCCGGTGCCTTCTGGTGAATCGCGCGCGTCGTCTCGCTGACGATCGGGCCCGCTTCGTCGATCGGGCGACCGAGCACGTCCATGATACGGCCGAGCGTCGGCTTGCCGACCGGCACGCTGATGGGCTTGCCCGTGTTCTTCACCACGGTGCCGCGGCGCAGGCCGTCCGACGCACCCAGACAGATGGTGCGCACAACGCCGTCGCCGAGCTGCTGCTGCACTTCGAGGGTCAGATCTGACCCTTCGAGGATCAGCGCGTCGTAGATCTTCGGCATGTTCGTACGCGGGAATTCCACGTCGATCACCGCGCCGATGCACTGTACGATCTTGCCTTCTACCAAAGCAGTTGTACTCATCGATTTTCCTTTAGATACCTGAATTCTTACTCGCCTGCCGGATTGCACCGGCGCGGTTGCGCGTTCGGTTCGCGTTTCCCGAAGGTCAGACGGCTGCTGCGCCGCCGACGATTTCCGAAAGTTCCTTCGTAATCGCGGCCTGGCGGCTCTTGTTGTACGAGAGCTGCAGTTCGTTAATGACCGTCTTCGCGTTGTCCGACGCCGCCTTCATCGCGACCATACGTGCGGACTGCTCCGACGCCATGTTTTCCGCCACGGCCTGATAGACCAGTGCTTCGACATAGCGGACCAGCAGTTCGTCCACGACGGTTTGCGCGTCCGGCTCGTAGATGTAGTCCCATTGCGACTTCGGCGTCGCACCGTCGTCCTCGCCACCGTTCAGGCGCTCGGTCGACAGCGGCAGCAGCTGCTCGATCACCGGCTCCTGCTTCATCGTGTTGACGAAGCGGGTGTACGCCAGGTAGACCGCCGAGATCTTGCCTTCCGAGTACTGGTCGAGTTGCACCTTGATGGCGCCGATCAGCTTTTCGAGGTGAGGCGTGTCGCCGAGCTGCACGACGTTCGAGACGACCTTCGCGCGCAGACGGTTCAGGAAACCGAGGCCCTTGGTGCCGATCGCAGTTGCCTCGATCGACTTGCCGGACGCTTCCAGATCCTTGAACTTCTGCAGCGTCGCGCGCAGCACGTTGGTGTTCATCCCGCCGCACAGACCCTTATCGGTCGTGACGAGAATGACGCCTGCGGCCTTCGCATCGTTGTTTTCCACCATGAACGGGTGGCGATACTCGGGGTTCGCACGGCTCATGTGCGCAGCGATGTCGCGGACCTTGTCGGCATACGGGCGAGCAGCGCGCATGCGCTCCTGGGCGCGGCGCATCTTCGATGCCGCGACCATTTCCATCGCCTTGGTGATCTTGCGCGTGTTTTGCACGCTCTTGATCTTGCCGCGAATTTCCTTCATTCCAGCCATTGCTTGCTCCTTTGTCGACCCGGATCAGCGCTTGAGCGCTCACCCGGGTCCCAGTCCGTTTATCTAGATTGATTCCCGGACGGATCAGTATGCGCCGGACTTCTTGAAGTCCTTGAGAGCCGCGTGGAGCGCGTTCTCGTCGTCCTTCGAAAGGTCCTTCTTGTCCTCGATGCGCGCGACGAGGTCGGCGTGCTTCGACTTCAGGTATTCGCGCAGGCCCTTTTCGAACGGCAGGACTTCAGCAACGTCGATGTCGTCGAGGTAGCCGTTGTTCGCCGAGAACAGCGCCACAGCCAGTTCCCAGACTTGCAGCGGCTGGTACTGGGGCTGCTTGAGCAGTTCCGTCACACGGCGGCCGCGCTCAAGCTGCTTGCGGGTCGCTTCGTCGAGGTCCGATGCGAACTGGGCGAATGCCGCCAGTTCACGGTACTGCGCGAGGTCGGTACGGATACCGCCCGACAGCTTCTTCACAACCTTGGTCTGAGCCGCACCGCCAACACGCGACACCGACACGCCGGCGTTGATTGCCGGGCGGATGCCTGCGTTGAACAGATCGGTTTCCAGGAAGATCTGGCCGTCGGTAATCGAGATCACGTTCGTCGGAACGAATGCCGTGACGTCGCCTGCCTGCGTTTCGATGATCGGCAGTGCCGTCAGCGAACCCGTCTTGCCCTTCACTTCGCCGTTCGTGAACTTCTCGACGTAGTCGGCCGACACGCGCGCGGCGCGCTCGAGCAGACGCGAGTGGAGATAGAACACGTCGCCGGGGTAAGCTTCGCGGCCCGGCGGGCGGCGCAGCAGCAGCGAGATTTGACGGTATGCCCAGGCTTGCTTGGTCAGATCGTCATAAATGATCAGGGCGTCTTGACCGCGATCGCGGAAGTATTCGCCCATCGAGCAGCCGGCGTACGGTGCGAGATACTGCAGCGCAGCCGATTCCGAAGCCGAAGCCGCGACGACGATCGTGTACTCGATCGCGCCGGTTTCTTCGAGCTTGCGCAGCACGTTCTGGATCGACGACGCCTTCTGGCCGATGGCGACGTAGATACAGATGAGATCCTTGCCCTTCTGGTTGATGATCGTGTCGACGGCCACTGCGGTCTTGCCGCACTGACGGTCGCCGATGATCAGCTCACGCTGGCCACGGCCGATCGGCACCATTGCGTCGATCGACTTCAGACCGGTTTGCACCGGCTGCGACACGCCTTCACGCCAGATCACGCCCGGAGCGATCTTTTCGATCGCGTCGGTCAGCTTGGCGTTGATCGGGCCCTTGCCGTCGATCGGGTTGCCGAGCGGATCGACCACGCGGCCGATCAGTTCCGGACCCACCGGGACTTCCAGAATGCGGCCCGTCGTCTTGACGATGTCGCCTTCCGAAATGTGTTCGTATTCACCGAGAATCACGGCACCGACCGAGTCACGCTCGAGGTTCAGCGCGAGACCGAAGGTGTTGCCCGGGAATTCGAGCATTTCGCCCTGCATCACGTCCGACAGGCCGTGGATACGCACGATGCCGTCGGTCACGGAGATCACGGTGCCCTGGTTGCGAACGTCTGCGCTCGCTTCAAGGCCCTGGATCCGGCTCTTGATCAGCTCGCTGATCTCAGAGGGATTGAGTTGCATATTCGCTCCTGATGTTCAATTCTGTTGCGTGCCAGCCGCCGCGCCTGGTCCCTTGGACCGAGGCACTCAGGCGGTCAGAGCCGCCTGCATGCTGGCGAGCCGCGCGCGGACCGAGGTATCGAGCACTTCGTCGCCGACCGTGACGCGCACGCCGCCGATGAGCGACTTGTCGATCTCGACGGTCGGCTTCAGCTTGCATTTGAACTTGCGTTCGAGGCTGGCGACGAGTTCGTCCAGTTGCGTGCCTTCGAGCGGGAACGCGCTAACGATCAGCGCGTCTGCTGCGCCGGCCTTGGCGTTCTTGAGCGCTTCGAACTGCGCGTGGATTTCCGGCAGCAGTTCCAGGCGGTGATTCGCGACCAGCATCTGAACGAGGTTCTTGGCCTCGGCCGAATCCTTGAGCGGGGACTTCACCGCCGCGAACAGCAGCTCGACGACTTGGGGCCGACTCACTTTCGGGCTCGACGCGACCGACAGTACCTCGGGCACGGCCGCAACCTGTGCCAGCTCCGTCACGAGCGTGGACCAGGCGGCGAGGTCACCAGCTTCGGCCACGCCAAACAGGGCTTCTGCGTACGGGCGGGCGATGGTTGCAAGTTCGGCCATGATCAGAGCTCGGCTTTCAGTTGATTCAGCAGTTCGGCATGGGCCGACTGATCGACTTCGCGCTTCAGGATCTGTTCAGCGCCTTGCACAGCGAGGGCGGCGACTTCGGCGCGCAGTGCTTCGCGAGCCTTGACCACCTGCTGATCGGCATCCGCCTTGGCCGCCGCGATGATGCGGGCGGCTTCAGCCTGTGCCTGGGCCTTGATTTCTTCTGCGACTGCCAGCGCGCGCTTTTCAGCGTCGGCGATGCGGTTCTGGCCTTCGTTGCGGGCCGTGGCGAGTTCTTCGCCCACGCGCTTGTGCGCCGCTTCGAGTTCCGCCTTGCCCTTTTCAGCAGCCGCGAGGCCGTCAGCGATCTTCTTCGAGCGCTCGTCGAGGGCGTTGATCAACGGCGGCCACACGAACTTCATCGTGAACCACGCGAGGATCAGGAACACGACCATTTGCGCAAACAGGGTTGCGTTGAGATTCACGGTGTTTCCTTAATCAGCTATTCCGGGGAATTGAAACGGCAAGGCGCTCATCGGTTGTGAAACTCGATCAGCGCCTCGTCACCCGTTCCGCTCTGCGCCCATTCCGTTATAGATCAGGCGCAACCTTCCAGGGAACTTAGCCCGCGACCGCGGCGAGCTTCGACAGCAGCGGGTTCGCGAACGCGAACAGCATTGCAACACCAACACCGATCAGGAACGCTGCATCGATCAGACCAGCCAGCAGGAACATCTTCGTCTGCAGCGGGTTCATCAGTTCAGGCTGACGTGCGCAGGCTTCGATGTACTTGCCGCCCATCAGGCCGATACCGATACAGGCGCCGATTGCACCCAGGCCGATGATGATGCCGATACCGATGGCCGTGAAACCCTGGATGTTGGCGATGAAAGCTTGCATGATCACTCCTTTGTGAGATTTTCTGGAACTGGGGATTTGAAACTTAAAACTGCAATTCTGGGTACGACCGCCGCCTGGTTTTGTACTTAGTGGCTGTCGTGTGCCTGGCCGATGTACACCAGCGTCAGCATCATGAAAATGAACGCCTGCAGCAGAACGATCAGGATGTGGAAGATCGCCCACACGCTGCCCGCAATCACGTGGCCGATGAAGCCAAGCACCGTCGTGTCCGCACCGAAGGTCCAGAGACTGCCCAGCAGGGCGATCAGCAGGAACAGCAGTTCGCCTGCATACATGTTGCCGAACAACCGCAGAGCGAGCGAAACCGTCTTGGCGACGAACTCGATGATGTTGAGTGCAAGGTTCGGGATCCACAGCAGCGGATGCGAGCCGAAAGGCGCCGACAGCAGTTCGTGCGCGAAGCCGCCAGGACCCTTGATCTTGAGGTTGTAATAGATCATCAGCACGAACACGCCGAGCGCGATGCCGAACGTGCCGTTAAGGTCAGCGGTCGGGACGATGCGCTGGTGCGGCAGTGCCTCGGACAGACCCAGCCAGCCGATCACGCGGCCCGGCAGGTCGACGGGGATGAAGTCGAGACAGTTCATCAGCGCGACCCAGACGAACACCGTCAGGGCCAGCGGCGCGATGAATTTACGATTGCCATGGATGATGGACTTCGACTGGTCTTCGACCATTTCGACCAGCATCTCGATCGCGCACTGGAAACGGCCCGGAACGCCCGGCGTCGCGTTGCGCGCTGCGAGACGCAGCAGAAAAATGGTCACGAGGCCGCAGAGAATCGACCAGAACAGCGTGTCGATATTCCAGACGTGAAAATCGACGATCGACGTCTGATGCGAGGTGGAAAAATTCTGCAAGTGGTGCGCAATGTACTCTGAAGGATCCAGAGCGCGCGTGCCTTCGCTAGCTGCCATATCGTTAAAAGCCACCCAAATTGTCGAAAATCGGTTCCGGCCGCCCCCGCGCAATGCTGTATTGCGGGAACACGCCGCTGCGGAGTGAGTCTTATCTCCGCATATGTCGCCTACGCGTAATCCAACCGTGCACCGCTCCGATCGCCTCGACGCCCTCTACGTTGGCTACGTAGCAGGCGGCGCGATGTCGGCAGTGGGTCAGCGCAACGCGAGCGCGATCCAGTATGTCTTTAGTGCGATCAGGTACGTCACGAGCAAGGGAATCCACTGCACGTCGCGGTACCAGAACGCGATGGCGACGAACATCGCTATCGTCGCCCCCATCTTGAATGCTTCACCGAGCACCCAGTTGAACACGGTGGCTGCACGGCTCAACTGCTTGAGGCGCGCCGCGAACAGCGCACCGGGGATCCAGCAGATCGCTCCGCCGAGGAACGCCGACAACGCCACGGCGTTTGGCGCATCGACGCCCGGCGGCTTATAAAACAGCCACCAGACCAGCGTAGCAACCAGGGACAAAACTACTTGCGCCGCCACGACACGAAAAGGTGTGACGCGGGAGGGGCGACTCACCTGTGCGCCGAAGATCTGCTCGGCTTCGGCCCGGGTGAGCGGAACGATGTCGTTGTTATCCTGCTGGTCGGCGTCCCACTCTGCGTTGTGGTCACTGCCTGCGTGCACAACGGCTTGAGCCGCATCCGGTTTCGCACCCTGCCCCCGGCGGGATGCTTCGTTCATGCGCTGCGGACCTTCGGGCCCTTCATGCGCCTGCGGCGCTTCGTCTGGCCTCTGACCCACCATCGTTTGATTCCGGATATTTGCCTTGCACGCACTTTCTTGCAACGTGCTTACAGCATCGCCAACCAAATAAATCCGGGCGATTGTAAGCGATAGTTGCAGCCAATTCAAGACTTTAGCCCGCTCAATAACACCCGTGAAATGCTACTTCATGATGCGGAAAACGCGCCATTACTCCGGAGGTAACGGAAACTGTAAGGCAGCGTCCTGCACGCAGTCTGCACTCAGGAGAGCCAGGCAAAACGGGGCGCGATTTTACCGTGGAACGGCGCTTGTGTCGCCCCGACTTGTCGCATTTCCGTCAGAAAAAATTTAACAAGAGTCCACCGCCCAATACCGCAATTAACCAGAACGGCATGGAGATGAGGTGAAATGAAAGCCATACCGAGCGTTCGCCCGACAGACGCACGGCAATCAGGTTCGCCAGCGACCCGATCGCCACGCCAAAGCCCCCGACACTCACCCCGAAGGCGAGCGCGCGCCAGTCGTGCGTGAAGCCCGCGAGCACAATCGCGGCGGGAACATTACTGATGGCTTGCGACAAAACGGCCCCTGCGGCATAAGCGCGCAGTGGGGTCTGCAGCGCCAGATCGGCGAGTGCGTGATGGATCCACGGCAGTGCGGCGGCGCTGCGCAGAACGACGAACATCAACACGAAGATCAACAAAAGCAGCCAGTCGATCTTCAAAACGATGCGCGCGCGCCACAGCAAAAAGCCCCCACCGACTCCGGCCAGCGCAATGCCGGCGCGATGCGCATCCGCGAGCAACACGAAGGCGACGAACAGCACGGCGGCGACACCGGCCAATGCGCGATCGACGCGATGTTCATCCACGTCTTTCGTGAGGTCGAGTTGCTGCGGCTTGAAGAGAAACGCGGCGAGCGCGAACAGCAGCACCATCAGCAACGCGCAAAGCGGCGCAAGCGCCGCCACGAAACGGCCAAACGACACGCCGCTCACTTGCCAGAGAAACAGGTTCTGCGGATTGCCGAGCGGCGTGAGTACCGAGCCGGCGTTCACAGCCAGCGCGATCATGATGATGAGCCGTTTGAGCGGCAACGGCGTGAGCTTATGCAGCGAGAGCACGAGCGGTACCACGACGAAAAGCGCAACGTCGTTGGTCACCACCGTCGAGAGCGCCGCCGCGAGTGCAATCAGCAGGAACGCCAGCGCGCGCTCCGAGCGGATGCGATGAACCAGACGATGCGCGGTCCAGGTGAGGAATCCTGAATATTCGAGCGCCTTGGTGAGGATCAGCAAACCGGCGAGTGTCATCACCGTTTGCCAGTCAACCAGCGCAGGCAGCTTCGAGAGCGGCTGCGGGGCAAAGACCTGCAGCAAGACCAGCGCGACGACGAGAATCGTCAGCACCGGCTCGCTGCGCAAGAATGCGCCGACCCGCTGGAGCAGGTTCGGCGTTGCCTTCATGGGGCCGCGCTTGGCGGCATCGGGTTCCCGCATCGGGCGCGCGTGGCGCGTCAGACTGCGGTTTCGCCGCGCAGGCGCAGCAGAATGCCCTCAAGCGAATCGAGGTCGCCGAAATCGACCGTCAGCTGTCCGCGACCACGGCGGCCAACCTTGATCTTGACCGTCGCGGCCAGCAGATCGGACAGTTCTTCCTCGAGACGGCGCGTATCGCGGCCGCCGTCCTGCGCGACCTTCGCCTTGACCGTCGGCACGGCTTTGGTGGTGGCCGCGACGAGCTTTTCCGTTTCACGCACCGACAGGCGGCGATTGACCACCTGATGCGCGAGCTGGATCTGCGTGGCGGCATCAACGGCAAGCAGCGCGCGCGCATGACCCATGTCGAGGTCGCCGGCGAGCAGCATCGTTTGCACCGCTGCCGCCAGGTTCAGCAGCCGCAGCAGATTCGACACCGCGCTGCGCGAGCGCCCGACAGACTCGGCCGCCTGCTCGTGCGTGAAATTGAATTCGTCGAGCAGACGCTGGATACCCTGCGCCTCTTCGAGCGGATTCAGGTCTTCGCGCTGAATGTTCTCGATCAGCGCCATCGCGGCGGCGGCCTGGTCGGGCACATCCTTCACGAGCACCGGCACTTCCGTCAGGCCCGCGATGTTCGCCGCACGGAAACGCCGTTCGCCGGCGATGATCTCATAGCGCCCCGCGCCGATCGGACGCACGAGAATCGGCTGCATCAGTCCCTGCGCGCGAATGCTCGCCGCAAGTTCCTGGAGTGCGCCTTCGTCCATGCGCGTACGCGGCTGGTACTTGCCAGCCTGCATCTGCGTGAGCGGGAGCGTGTTGGGTGCGCCTTCGATCTTCACCGCTTCGGTGATGTCCGCGCTGCCGCCGAGCAGTGCTTCGAGTCCCCGGCCCAATCCTTTTTTACGTGCTACTGCGTTCATCGTGCTTCCCCAGTCTGCGTCAGAGCGCGCGCACGCGCTCGATCATTTCCGCGCCGAACTGCACGTAGGCTTGCGCACCGCGCGATGCGCGATCGAACACCACGCCCGGCAAGCCGTAGCTGGGTGCCTCCGCGAGACGCACATTGCGCGGGATTACCGCGTCGAACACCTTGTCGCCAAAGTGCTCCTTGAGTTGCTCCGACACCTGTTGCTGCAGCGTGATACGCGGATCGAACATCACGCGCAGCAGGCCGATGACCTTCAGGTCGCGATTCATGTTCGCGTGCACCTGCTTGATCGTGTTGACGAGATCCGACAGACCTTCGAGCGCGAAGTACTCGCACTGCATCGGGATCACGACGCCGTGCGCTGCGCACAGGCCGTTGAGCGTGAGCAGCGACAGCGCGGGCGGACAATCGATCAGGACGAAGTCGTACTGGTCGTCCACCTGGGCCAGCGCGTTCTTCAAGCGCCGTTCGCGCTGATCGACCGACACCAGTTCCACTTCTGCCCCGGCCAGTTCGCGGTTGGCGGGCAGCACGTCGTAGCCAACATGGTCCGGACTCGTACGCGCGTCGGACACCGAGATGCCATCGACGAGCACTTCATAAACGGTGTACTCGCAGGCGGCCTTGTCGATGCCACTGCCCATCGTGGCATTGCCCTGCGGGTCGAGATCGATGAGAAGGACACGCTGTCCCTGCGATGCGAGGCTCGCGGCGAGATTGACCGTTGTCGTCGTCTTGCCGACGCCGCCCTTCTGGTTCGCAACGCAGAAGATTTTTGCCATCTTGTGTGAGTCCCTTTACTGCCTTAAGAGTTTGCTTACGTTAGCGCAGCCAGAACGGCCGCGCTATTCGGCCTTTCGGCCAATGTTTGATGCTTGCCGCGATCAGACCTGCGGCAACGGTTCGACCAGTACCTCGCTGAGATGACGCTCCGCATCGAGCATCGGCACCACGAGACGGATCGTCTTCACCGCGCGCGCGCCTTCGGGCAAGCGCTCGATCTCGCCATCCGGGCGAACACCCTTCATGGCCCAGATCGCGCCGCCGTCCGCAACGAGATGACGGGCCAGTGTAACGAAATCGGACAGCTCCGCGAATGCCCGCGAGACGATCAAGTCGAATTTTTTCGGCACTTCGACGCCGGGGCGCAGCGATTCCACCCGTCCCGTCACCACGGCCAGATTCGCAAGACCCAGTTCAGCCTTGGCCTGCGACTGGAATGCCGACTTTTTCTGCACGATGTCGTTCAGCGTCACGCGCCAGTCAGGGCGCGCAATTGCCAGCACGATGCCGGGCAAACCGCCGCCCGAACCGACGTCGAGCACCGTCGCGTTTTCACGTGAAGGCAGATGCGGCAGGATCGAAAGCGAATCGAGGATGTGCTGGATCATCATCTGGCGCGGGTCGCGGATCGCCGTCAGGTTGTAGACGGCGTTCCACTTCGCGAGCAGCGCGACGTAGTCCAGCAGTTGTTCGTGTTGACGCTCGTTCAGGTCGAGGGAAAGCGCATCAGCGCCCTCCTTCAACATGCGGGCGAGACCGTCGCGGTCGGCGATACCGGGTTGCCGTGCGCGCCCCGTCATTGAGCCACCGGCTTGTTATCGACGGTAGCAGCGGCAGCAGCAGCGTCGGCCGGGTTCTGACGACGACGGCCGAGTCCGCGCTTGAGGTGCACCATCAGCAGCGAGATCGCAGCGGGCGTGATGCCGGAGATACGCGATGCCTGCCCGATCGTTTCCGGACGGAACTGATTGAGCTTCTGGCAAGCTTCGAACGAGAGGCCACGTACTTCTGTGTAGTCGATACCTTCCGGCAGACGCGTGTTTTCGTGCGCACCGTTGCGTTCGATTTCGTCGGCCTGACGGTCGATATAGCCCTGATATTTGATGCCGATCTCGATCTGCTCCTTGATCTGTTCGAGCAGGATCGCGTCCTCCGCGAGCGGAGCTTCGGGCGCGCATGCGCCTCCCTGCAGGCCGACGACACCGTCGTAGCTCACACCTGGGCGGCGCAGCAGATCGGCGAGGTTGTATTCATGATCGATTGGCTTACCGAGCAGCGCCGTTGCTTCTTCGGCGCCCAGCGTCTTCGGGTTCACCCAGGTCGACTTCAAGCGTTCGGTTTCACGTGAAACAGCGTCGCGCTTGCGGCTGAAAGCATCCCAGCGCTCGTCGTCAACGACGCCGAGTTCACGGCCGATTTCCGTCAGACGCATATCGGCATTGTCTTCGCGCAGGCTCAAGCGATATTCGGCGCGGCTCGTGAACATACGATACGGCTCGGAGACGCCACGCGTTACGAGATCGTCAACCAGCACGCCAAGGTAGGCCTGGTCGCGGCGCGGACACCATGCGTCTTTGCCCTGCACTTGCAGACCGGCGTTGATACCTGCGAGCAAGCCTTGCGCTGCCGCTTCTTCATAGCCGGTCGTGCCGTTGATCTGGCCCGCAAAAAATAGACCGCCAATCACCTTCGTTTCCAGAGACGCCTTCAGGCCACGCGGATCGAAGTAGTCGTACTCGATCGCATAACCAGGACGCAGGATGTGCGCGTGCTCCAGTCCGCGCATCGAGTGCACCAGTTCCAGTTGCACGTCGAACGGCAGGCTCGTCGAGATCCCGTTCGGGTAAAACTCGTTGGTCGTCAGCCCTTCCGGCTCCAGATAAATCTGATGCGATTCCTTCGAGGCGAAGCGATGGATCTTGTCTTCGATCGACGGGCAGTAGCGCGGCCCTACCCCTTCGATCACGCCCGTATACATTGGCGAGCGATCCAGACCGCCACGGATGATGTCGTGCGTGCGCTCGTTGGTGTGCGTGACCCAGCACGGAATCTGCTGCGGGTGCTGCTCCGCACGACCAAGGAACGAGAAGACCGGCACCGGATCGAGATCGCCAGGTTGCTCTTCGAGCACCGAGAAGTCGATCGTGCGGCCGTCGATACGGGGCGGCGTGCCGGTCTTGAGGCGGCCTTGCGGCAGCTTCAGTTCCTTCAAGCGCGCCGAAAGCGTCACCGCAGCCGGATCGCCAGCGCGACCGCCCGTGTAATTGTTCAAGCCCACGTGGATCTTGCCGTCGAGGAAAGTCCCCGCCGTCAGCACCACGGCGCGCGCGCGGAAGCGCAGACCGATCTGCGTCACGGCGCCAACCACACGGTCGCCCTCGACCATCAGGTCTTCGACCGCCTGCTGGAATAACCAGAGATTCGGCTGATTTTCCAGACGACGACGAATCGCAGCCTTGTAGAGAATGCGGTCAGCCTGAGCACGCGTCGCGCGCACAGCCGGCCCCTTGGACGAATTGAGGATACGGAACTGGATGCCGCCCTCGTCCGTCGCTGCGGCCATCGCGCCGCCAAGTGCATCAACTTCCTTGACCAGATGGCCTTTGCCAATACCGCCAATCGACGGATTGCAGCTCATCTGACCGAGCGTTTCGATGTTGTGCGTGAGCAGGAGCGTCTTCACGCCCATACGGGCTGCGGCAAGCGCGGCCTCGGTGCCGGCGTGACCGCCGCCGACGACGATTACGTCTAACTCTGTGGGAAAAAGCATGGCGGGGACCTCACGCACGGACACGAACGGACCGCGTGAGCCTTCTCAGAAAAAGTGGTATGCGCGGATTATAACGGGTTCAGGATTTGGACCGTTCACACCCGAATTAGGTTTAGTCCGCCAAAAGAAAAAAGCGGCGTGTTTCACGTGAAACACGCCGCCGATTTCTGCAGAGCCTGACGAGAACCAGACCGCTACACAGGCCTCTTTGCCAAGCCGAGGTAAGTCTCGATCACGCGCGGGTTCTGCGCCAATTCGCTCGCCGGACCTTCCAGCGCCAGATCGCCTGTCTCCAGCACATAGCCGTAGTCGGAAATCTGCAGCGCTGCGCGCGCGTTTTGCTCAATGAGCAACGTTGCCACGCCCGTCTGCCGCAGCGCACTAATGATGTGGAAGATCTCTTTCACAATCAGCGGCGCTAACCCGAGACTCGGTTCGTCCAGCATAAGCAAATCAGGCTTACCCATCAGCGCCCGTCCGACTGCGAGCATCTGGCGTTCACCGCCGGAGAGCGTGCCCGCAGCCTGCGCACGCCGCTCCTTCAGGCGCGGGAAAAGCGCGAACACATGGTCGAGTTGATCGAGAAAGTTGCGCTCCCCTGCCCGCTTACGCCGGTATGCGCCCAGTACGAGATTGTCTTCGACCGTCATCGACGCGAACAGCTCGCGCTTCTCCGGCACGAGGCACATGCCGCGCGCCACCCGGCGCTCGATCGGCAAACCGCCGACTTCGTCACCGAGATAAGCGATGCGCCCGCTCGCGTGGCCCGTCACGGGTAGCGCGCCCATGATGGCATTGAGCAGCGTGGACTTGCCTGCGCCGTTCGGCCCGATCACGGAGACGATCTGCCCGGCGCCGACCTTGATCGACGCCTTATGCAGCGCCTCGATCTTGCCGTACCGAACTGCAAGCCCCGAAACCTCAAGAATGGGTGTCGTCATCACTCCACCCCGCCCAGATAAGCCTCCAGCACCGCCGGGTCCTGCTGCACCTCTTGCGGCAATCCTTCGGCGATGCGCGTGCCGAACTCCATCACGACCAGGCGATCGGTGAGATTCATCACGAAGTCCATATCGTGTTCGACCAGCAGCACGCTCATCCCCTCCTCTCTCAGCTTGCGCAACAAGGCGGCCAACTGCTGCTTCTCCTGATAACGCAGGCCCGCAGCCGGTTCGTCGAGCAGCAGCAGGGTCGGATCGCAGCAAAGCGCGCGGGCAATTTCCAGAATCCGCTGCTGGCCGAGCGCCAGGCTGCCCGCCTCTTCATACATGTGCCTCTCAAGCCCGACGCGCCTCAGTTGCCGCGCCGCCTCGCCCATAAGCCTTCCCTCCTCCGCCGCGTTGAGCTTGACGACGCTGCGCAGAACACCCGAATGGCCACGCAGATGCGCGCCAATCGCCACGTTCTCCAGCACCGTCATCGTCGGCAACAGTTTGACGTGCTGGAAGGTACGACCGATCCCGCGCGCGACGATTTCACGTGAAGTCAGCTTGTCGATGCGCTCGCCGCGAAAGGTGATCGAGCCGCTGGTCGGCTGGAGCACACCCGTAACCAGGTTGAACGTGGTCGATTTACCCGCACCATTAGGTCCGATCAGGCCGATGATCTGCCCGGCCTTCACCTCGAAGCTCACGTCGTTCACGGCGACCAGGCCGCCGAACTGCTTGCGCGCCTTGTCGACGCTCAGCAGCAACTCACCCGTCGCGGGCTTGCTGCGCTGCGGCAACGGTTCGGTGTGCTCGGGCACATGCGCCTGCGGTCCGCGCGGGAAAAAGCGCGCGACGAACGGCCAGACGCCGCGCCGCGCGTACTGGAGCAGCAAGACCATCAAGATGCCGAAGACGATAATCTCGAAGTTGCCGTTCTCGCCAAGCAGTTTGGGCAGCAAGGTCTGCAGCCAGTCCTGCAGCACGGTGAGGATGGCCGCGCCCAGCACCGCGCCCCAGACGTGAGCCACACCGCCCACCACAGCCATGAACAGATACTCGATGCCGTGATTCAAGCCGAACGGCGTCGGGTTCACGGCGCGCTGGAGATGCGCGTACAGGAAGCCCGAGACCGCTGCGAGAACCGCCGCATAAACGAAGATCACCACGCGCATCCAGGCCGTATTGACGCCCATCGCCTCGGCCATCAGCCCACCGCCACGCAGCGCGCGAATCGCGCGGCCCGTGCGGCTATTGAGCAGATTCTGGACGGAGATCACCGACGCCAGCACCACGACCCAAATCAGGTAATAGATGTGCCGCCCCGACTCCAGTTCGATGCCGAACACGTTGAGCACCGGAATGCCGTTAATGCCGTCGTACTTGCCGAGCATGTCCAGGTTGCCGAACAGAAAGAACAGCGCAAGCCCCCACGCGATCGTCCCGAGCGGCAGGAAGTGGCCCGAGAGCCGCATCGTCACAAGCCCCAGCACGAGCGCGACGAGCGCCGTAATCACCACGCCGACGATCAACGCGAGCCACGGCGAAACGCCGTACTGCGTCGTCAGGTAGGCCGTCGCATACGCGCCCAGACCGACAAACGCGGCCTGCCCGAAGCTCGTCATCCCGCCGATGCCGGTAAGCAGCACCAGTCCAATGGCGACGATCGAATAAAGCCCGATGTAGTTGAGCAGCGTGATCCAGTACTCCGGCACGCGCACGAAGCCGGGCAGCACCGGCAGCGCGAACATCACCACGAGGAACAGCCAGAAGACGCGGTTATGCAGAACAAGTCGTTTCATCGCGTCACTCCTCTTCCTCTTCGGCGTGCGGCGTGGAGAGACTGCGCCACAGCAGCACCGGGATAATCAGCGTGAACACGATCACTTCCTTGTACGAACTGGCCCAGAACGACGAGTACGACTCCAGCAGGCCCACGAGCACGGATCCGGCTGCGGCCAGCGGATAACTCACTAGCCCGCCGATGATCGCACCCACAAAACCCTTCAAGCCGATCAGGAAACCCGAGTCGTAATAGATCGTCGTAAGCGGCGCGACCAGCACGCCGCACAGCGCGCCCAGCCCCGCCGCGAGCGTGAACGCGAGCCGCCCGGCCTGCGTCGTGCCGATGCCGACGAGCCGCGCGCCCAGCCGGTTCACCGAAGTCGCGCGCAGCGCCTTGCCCGAAATCGTGCGGTCGAAATAGACGTACAGCGCAACGATCAACACGATCGCCGTACCGATGACCCAGAGACTCTGCCCCGAGATCGACAGCGCGCCGATGTTGAAGCTGGCGTCCGAGAACGCGGTCGTGCGTGAACCTTCCGCGCCAAACATCACAAGCCCGAGACCGACCATCGCGAAATGCACCGCCACCGCCACGATCAGCAGCAGCAGCGTGGTTGCCTCGGCGATCGGCTCATAGGCGAGCCGGTAGATGAACGGCCCCATCGGCACGACGATGGCGAGCGTGAGCGCGATCTGCGCGAGCATCGGCAATGGCTGCCCGGCCACGCCGCGCGTGAGCGCGTAGAGCGCGATGGGAAAGAGCAGATACTTGCCCGCGAGCGACACCAGCGTGCGCGCAGCATGGCGGCGCCGCTCGGCATGACGCACGAGAGCGGCCGTCTCGACGACGAAGCACGCAGCACCCAGCGCGACGAGCAGCCAGCAGGTGGCGGGAAACTTCTGCGATTGCAGCGCGGCGAGCGTCAAAGCGCCATACGAAACAAATTCGCCCTGCGGAATGAAGATCACGCGCGTGACCGAGAACACCAGCACCAGGGCGAGCGCGAGCAGCGCGTAGATTGCTCCGGTGGTGATGCCGTCCTGCGCGAGGATCGCGGCGATCGATAAATCCATAACCCCTCTTTCCT
Source organism: Paraburkholderia eburnea (assembly GCF_002917095.1). GTDB lineage: Bacteria > Pseudomonadota > Gammaproteobacteria > Burkholderiales > Burkholderiaceae > Paraburkholderia > Paraburkholderia eburnea. The sequence goes on along the minus strand of NZ_PQGA01000010.1, from coordinate 64,304 downwards.
GAAACACGTGAAACCGGCAACGTCAGGACGACGTTGGGAGCGATGCGGGAAGTTGCAGCACGGCGGGAATGCGCGCGGCGCAGCCAACCGGGCTGCGCCGCTTCAGCGATATGACAACGGGGGATTGCGCAGCGCGGCTTAATCGCCCTGCAGTTTCCACTTGCCGCCCACGACTTCCACGATCACGCGCGCGCGGTCGTCGAGGCCGTTGTGATCGGTCGGCGTGGTGTTCATGATGCCGTGCGAGACCGGCAGATCCTTGATGCTTTCGAGCGCGTCGCGCAGCGCCACACGGAACGCTTCGGTGCCCGGTTGCGCCGTCTTGAGCGCGGCGGGAATCGCACGCTGGAGCATCTGGCCCGCGTCCCAGGCGTGGCCGCCGAAGGTCGCGACCGTGCCCGCGCCATAGGCCTTCTCGTAGGCCGCCTTATAGGCGAGCGCCGACTTCTTCACCGGGTTCGAATCGGGCAGTTGGTCGGCGACGAGAATCGGGCCGGCGGGCAGCAGTTCGCCCTCGCAGTCCTTGCCGCACACCCGCAGGAAATCGTTGTTGGCGACGCCGTGCGTCTGATAGATCTTGCCCTTGTAGCCGCGATCCTTGAGCGTGGTCGCGGGCAGCGCCGAAGGCGTGCCGGAACCGGCGATCAGCACCGCGTCCGGGTTCGCCGACATCAGCTTGAGCGCCTGCCCCGTCACCGACGAATCCGTGCGGTTATAGCGCTCGTTCGCGACGATCTTCAGATTGTGCTTCGTCGCCGCTGCGGTGAATTCCCTGAGCCAGCTATCGCCATAGGCATCCGTGAAACCGATGAAGCCCACGGTCTTCACGCCGTGCTTCTCCATGTAGCCCGCGATGGCGTCAGCCATCAGGCTGTCGTTCTGCGGCGGCTTGAACGCCCATTTACGCTTGTCGTCCACCGGCTGCACGATCGCGGCCGACGCGGCGAGCGAGATCATCGGCGTCTTGCCCTGCGCGACGACATCGAGCATCGCCAGCGAGTTCGGCGTGACCGACGACCCGATGATCGCATCGACGTGATCCTCGTCGATCAGCTTGTGGGTGTTCTGCACGGCCTTGCTGGTGTCCGACGCGTCGTCGAGCACGATGTACTGCACGCTCTTGCCGCCGATCTCCTTGGGCAGCAGCGCGATCGTGTTCTTCTCCGGAATGCCGAGCGACGCCGCCGGCCCCGTCGCCGAAAGCGTCACGCCGATCTTCACCTGCGCCGCAGCCACGCCTGCCACGCTCATCAATGCCGCTGCGAGCGAGGCATTGAGCACGCTCAGGGACAACTGCTTCGACCACTTCTTCATCGCCAACTTCGTTTTCATTGCGCGTCTCCAAACGCTTCGTCTGCGTGCCGATTTGTTGTGCCGACGTCGTGCCGCGATGTGTCGCAACGTGCTCGCCGCCGCGTCGGCCTTTGAGTGTAGTAACGGGAAACGCGCGTGTGATGCATGGTTTTCCCTGCCTGCGGCACCGCACAAGCCGCCGCGCGATCCGCTCGCGATGCTGCTGCCCGACTGCTTCGACTGCTGCCCTACTGCCCTGCTCTGCCTGGCGCGCCGCTCGATGCATCGTTGCGACAGCAACAAAAAAGGCACGTCCCAGGGAGCGTGCCTTTGTATGTCGAGTGCGATGCGTGTGCGTTCCTCGTGAAACTCAATCGCCAGCCAGCTTCCACTTGCCGCCGACGATCTGCACCATCACGCGCGCCCGCTGATCGAGGCCCGCATGATCGGTCGCGCTCATATTGAAGATGCCGTGCGCGCCGGCCACATCATGCGTGGCTTCGAGCGCCTTGCGCAGCGCCTCGCGAAATGCCTGGGTGCCCGGTTGCCCGGCCTTGAGCGCAACGGGAATCGCATGCTGGAGCAACAGGCCCGCATCCCACGCATGGCCGCCAAAGGTGGAGATGGAGCCGGCGCCATACGCCTTCTCATAGGTGGCCTTGTAGGCAAGCGCCGATTGCTTCACGGGATTCGAGTCGGGCAATTGATCGGCGACGAGCAGCGGCCCGGCGGGCAGATACGTGCCCTCGCAATCCTTGCCGCACACGCGCAGGAAATCGTTGTTGGCGACGCCGTGGGTCTGATAGTACTTGCCGGCGTAGCCGCGCTCCTTGAGCGTCTTTTGAGGCAGCGCGGCGGGCGTGCCGGCGCCCGCGATCAACACGGCGTCCGGATGCTGCGAGATCATCTTGAGCACCTGGCCCGTGACCGACGCGTCGTTACGCGCGAAGCGCTCGTTGGCGACGACCTTGATGCCCTGGTTCGCCGCGGCCGCGCTGAACGCCTTGTACCAGCTCTCGCCGTAGGCATCCGCGAAACCGATGAAGGCCACCGTCTTCACGCCATGCGCGGCCATGTGCCGCGCGATCGCGCCCGCCATCAACTGATCGTTCTGCGGCGTCTTGAAGACCCATGCGCGCTTTGCATCCATCGGCTCGACGATCGAGGCGGCGGCGGCCATCGAAATCATCGGCGTGGAGGTTTCTGCGGCGACGTCGATCATCGCCAGCGAATTCGGCACGACGGTCGAGCCCAACAGCGCGTCCACGTGATCTTCGCTCGTGAGCTTGCGCGCGTTCTTCACGGCCTGGGTGGAATCGGTGGCGTCGTCGAGGACGAGGTAATCGACCTTCTGCCCCGCAATTTCCTTCGGCAGCAGCGCGACCGTGTTCTTTTCCGGAATGCCCAGCGAAGCCGCGGGGCCAGTGGCGGACAGCGTCACGCCAATCTTCACGTCTGCGTGCGCCACGCCTGCCGTTGCGGCAAGCATCCCCGTCGCGGCACAGGCCGCGCTCATCCAACGCCAAACCGACTGCATCTCCACTCCTTCGATCATCGTTTTCTTTATGGCGCCGGAAAACGCAGCGCTTTCCGGGTTCGAATCAGGCAGGGTTCGCGCACCGATGCGCCAATCAGCGCAGGTCGATAATGCTGACCGCCTGGTCGGCGAATGGCGAGTGTAACGGAGCGATGTTTCGCGCGGCAAGCGCTTTCCAGCGGCTTACAGCGTGGATGCAACGGCGGGTAAATACGGGGTTGGCTCAAGGCCGGCGAGGTGGGTAATTCACGCGCCGCGACGCAATATCCGTCGAGCGAAAGACGCGGGAATACCGATGGATAACGATGATTGGCGAATGCCAGCAGAACAACGAAAGGGGGAAAGCGGAGGAGGGAAAGACGAGAATGGAAAACGAGGCGTGTTTTAGCGACATTGGCCAAAGCACAATATTAAAAGCGCAGTTGGATTCTCATCCAACTGCGCTTCCTTGTCCGGGCACTTTGTGCCTCAGTTGTCTCCTCGTTCTCCACCTGCAAATTTGGTGCATCAGAACTAGGTGAAACTTTAACTTTCACACCCCTGGCGGGCAACTAGCATTTACCCTAGTGGTGCAGGGCGGCACCGAAATGGGGCGCACTGACACGGATTTGACGCATTCCGCCTGCGCATCCGGGCAACGTGTGGGTCGCACACGAAGGCGCTTATTCTCACGCGAATTTCCACGTGAAGCAAGCCAGAATCAAAGCTCGAATCAGACCCAAATCAGGCACAGATCAGGCACGGAGAGGCCGTACTCGCGCCACGATCTCGCCGACGATGCCGCGCCGGAACGCCAGCACGCAGGCGATAAAAATCAGCCCCGTGACGATGGTTGCGGACTCACCCAACGAGCGGAACCACTCCACCCCCGTTACCGACGCAAGCGCGCTGCCGATATCGCCCAGCCGGTCCTCTAGCGCGACGATCAGCGCCGCGCCCAGCAGCGGCCCGAACAGCGTGCCCATGCCGCCCACGAGCGTCATCAGGATCACGAGGCCGGACATGGTCCAGTAGGCGTCGCCGAGCGTCTCGAAGCCCAGCACCAGCACCTTGAGCGACCCGGCCAGCCCCGCAAGCCCAGCCGAAAGCACGAAGGCGAGCAGCTTGAAGCGGTCGGTGTCGTAGCCAAGAGAAATCGCGCGCGGCTCGTTCTCCTTGATCGCCACCAGCACCTGGCCGAACGGCGAATGCACGATGCGCACGATCAGCGCGAACGCCAGCACCATCACCACCAGCACGACGTAGTAGAGCGACAGATCCGGATCGAGCGAGAAAAAGCCGAACAGCTTGCCTCGCGGCACGGCTTGCAGACCGTCCTCGCCGTGCGTGAACGGCGCCTGCAGGAAAACGAAGTACACCATCTGCGCAAGCGCGAGCGTGACCATCGCGAAGTAAATGCCCTGACGCCGGATCGCGAAAATGCCCACGACCACGCCAAGCAGCGTCGCCACCACCGTGCCGGCCAGCACGCCCAGTTCGGGCGTGAAACCGAGCGACTGGATCGCGTAGCCGGTGGTGTAGCCCGCGCTCGCGAGGAACATCGCGTGACCGAACGACAGCAGCCCCGTATAACCGATCAGCAGATTGAACGCGGCGGCAAACAGCGCGAAGCACAGCGCCTTCATCACGAAGAGCGGATAGCCGCCCGCATAAGGCGCCACGATCAGCGCGACCAGCAGCAGCGCATAAAGCACTTTTCTTTGCATCATCGTTCCTTGCCGAAGAGGCCAGCGGGGCGAATCAGCAGCACGATCGCCATGATGACGAACACCACGGTCGCCGACGCCTCCGGCCAGAACACGCGCGTGAAGCCCTCGATCACGCCGAGCAGCAGCCCCGTGAGGATCGAACCCATGATCGAGCCCATGCCGCCGATCACGACCACGGCGAACACCGTGATGATCATCGGCTGGCCCATCAGCGGCGAAACCTGGATCACGGGCGCGGCCAGCACGCCCGCAAACGCCGCGAGCGCCACGCCGAAGCCATAGGTCAGCGTGACCATGAGCGGCACGTTGATGCCGAACGCCTCGACGAGCTTGGGGTTTTCGGTGCCCGCGCGCAGATACGCGCCCAGCCGCGTTTTCTCGATCACGAACCATGTCGCGAAGCACACAGCCAGCGACGCCACCACGACCCACGCGCGATAGTTGGGCAGATACATGAAGCCCAGGTTGGTTGCGCCCGCAAGCGCATCGGGCACGTCATAGGGCTGCCCCGACGCGCCGTAGATCGAGCGGAATACCCCTTCCACCACGAGCGTCAAGCCGAAAGTCAGCAGGAGTCCGTACAAATGATCGAGCCGATACAGCCAGCGCAGCATCGACCGCTCGATCAACATGCCGAACAGCCCCACCACGACCGGCGCGATGACGATCATCGCCCAGTACGGCAGGTTGAAATACGCGAGACCCATCCAGGTGAGCATCGCGCCCAGCATGAACAACGCGCCGTGCGCGAAGTTGATCACGTTGAGCATACCGAAGATCACCGCAAGCCCCAGGCTCAGGATCGCGTAGAACGAACCGTTCACGAGCCCGAGCAGCAACTGGCTGAGCAAGGCCGGCAGCGGAATGCCAAAAATCATCATGAAAGCCGCCTATAACGGCACGATTAGCGGAATACAACCTGTACGCGTTCACAACGCCACGCGGCGCACCCAGGCGCCGCGCGCGTTCTCACCAGGCCAGCGTTGCGCTTACTTCCACAGCGCGCATTTCGAGTCCGCCTTCGTCGTGTAGGCCTGCTCGCCGGGAATCGTCTGCACCACCTTGTAGTAGTCCCACTGGCGCTTCGACTCCGAGGGCTTCTTCACTTCGACCAGATACATGTCGTGGATCAGCACGCCGTCCTGGCGGATATAGCCGCCCTTCGTGTAGAAGTCGTCGATCTTGGTCTTCTTGAGCTGCGCCATGACCTTGTCGGCGTCGGTCGTGCCGGCCGCCTGCACCGCCTTCAGGTAATTGGTCACCGCCGAATAATCGGCCGCCTGGAGTTCGGACGGCATCTTCTTCGTCTGGTCGTAATAGCGCTGCGCCCACTTGCGCGTGGCGTCGTTCTGATCCCAGTACCAGCCGGTCGTCAGCACGAGGCCCTGGGTCGTCTCCAGCCCGAGGCTGTTCACGTCGGGCAGGAACATCAGCAGCGCCGCGGTCTTCATCGTCTTGTTGATGCCGAATTCCTTGGCGGCCTTGATCGCGTTGACGGTGTCGCCGCCCGCGTTCGCGAGGCCCAGGATCTGCGCCTTCGAGGCCTGCGCCTGCAACAGGAACGACGAGAAGTCCGATGCCGAGAGCGGATGGCGCACTTCGCCGAGCACCTGGCCGCCGTTGGCCTTCACCACGTCCGCCGTGTTCTTTTCGAGCGACTTGCCGAACGCGTAGTCGGCGGTCAGGAAGAACCACGTCTTGCCGCCCTGCTTGAGCACGGCGAGGCCCGTGCCCTTGGCGAGCGCGACCGTGTCGTAGCCGTAGTGGACCGTGTACGGCGTGCACTGCTCGTTGGTCAGTGCATCGCTGCCCGCGCCCGTGTTGAAATAGACGCGCTTTTTCTCCAGCGCGACCTGATTCATCGACAGCGCCGTCGCCGAATTCGTGCCGCCGAGCAGCATGTCGAGGCCGTCGCGGTCCATCCATTCGCGCGCCTTCGACGCGGCGATATCGGCCTTGTTCTGGTGATCGGCGTACATGATCTCGATCGGCTTGCCGAGCACCTTGCCGCCGAAGTCCGCGATCGCCATCTTGATCGCCGTGAGACCGCCCTGGCCATCATCGTCCGCGTAAAGCCCCGACATATCCGTGATGAAGCCGATCTTCACCGCGTCGTTCGCGGCCTGCGCATTCCCCGCGCAAAGCGCCGTAGCTGCCGCCGTGGCGGCAACATAAGCCGCGAGCCGCGCGAACGTGGTTTTCTTCATTGCTGTCTCCTTCACTGGTTACGTTGTTATGCAGCGTTGTTATTCAGGCGAGGCAAAACAGATCAGCGCGCAGGGCTACGCCGCGCACGCGTGATGCGGATACGGAAACTAGACCCCCAGCAAATCGTGCAGCACCGGCATCTTCCCTTCGAGTTCGGCGATGCCGAAGCGCTCGACGATGCGTCCGTGCTCCATCACATAAAAACGGTCGGCGAGCGGCGCCGCGAAACGGAAGTTCTGCTCGACCATCACGATCGTGTAGCCGCGCGACTTGAGCGTGACGATCATGCGCGCGAGCGTCTGCACGATGACGGGCGCCAGGCCCTCGGAAATCTCGTCGAGCAGCAGCAGATTCGCGCCCGTGCGCAGGATGCGCGCGACAGCCAGCATCTGCTGTTCGCCGCCGGACAGACGCGTGCCCTGGCTGTGACGCCGCTCGGTAAGATTGGGGAACATCGAATAGATCTCGTCGAGCGACATGCCCTTCGCGCCGCTTTTTGTCCCTATCTCAGGCGGCAGCAGCAGATTCTCTTCGCACGACAGGCTCGCGAAAATGCCGCGCTCCTCCGGGCAATAGCCCACGCCGCAATGCGCGATGCGATAGGTCGGCATGTGGATCGTTTCGCGCGCACCGATGCGGATCGACCCGGTGCGCCGGCCCGTGAGGCCCATGATCGCGCGCAGCGTGGTCGTGCGGCCCGCGCCGTTGCGCCCGAGTAGCGTGACGACCTCGCCGCGCTTAACGGTCAAATCGACGCCGTGCAGGATGTGCGATTCGCCGTACCACGCCTGCAGGCCCGCGATCTCCAGCGCGCTTTCGCCCTCCCCGGCTGCGGCGTCGTGCTCGCCGCGCTGTTCGCCATGTTGTTCGGCCACCGTGCTCATGCGTGCGCCCCCGCGAGCGCCGCATCGGCGCTGCCCATATAGGCTTCGGCGACGAGCGGATTCTTCGAGACTTCGGCGTAACTGCCTTCGGCCAGCACCTCGCCGCGTTGCAGGACCGTGATGGTGTCGGAGATGCCCGCGATCACGTTCATGTTGTGCTCGACCATCAGGATCGTGCGTCCGCTCGACACTTTCTTGATGAGCGCCGTCACGCGGTCAACGTCCTCGTGGCCCATGCCCTGGGTCGGTTCGTCGAGCAGCATCAGCTCCGGCTCCATCGCGAGCGTGGTGGCGATTTCGAGCGCGCGCTTGCGTCCGTAGGCCAGCTCGACGGTGGGCACATCGGCGAAATCCGTGAGGCCCACTTGCGTGAGCAGATCCATCGCGCGGTCGTTGAGTTCGGCCAGCGTGCGCTCGCTTTTCCAGAAGTGATACGCCGTGCCCAGTTGCCGTTGCAGACCGATGCGTACGTTCTGCAACGCAGTGAGATGCGGAAACACGGCGGAAATCTGGAACGAGCGGATGATGCCGCGCCGCGCGATCTGCGCGGGCCGCTCGCTGGTGATGTCGATACCGTTGAAGACGATGCGCCCCGCGCTCGGCACGAGGAATTTAGTCAGGAGGTTGAAGCAAGTGGTCTTGCCCGCGCCATTCGGTCCGATGAGCGCGTGGATCGAACCGCGGCACACGCGCAGGTTCACGCCGTTCACGGCCGTGAAGCCCTTGAACTGTTTCGTGAGGCCGCGTGTCTCCAGAATCGTGTCGCCGAGAATCATGTTCCCTTCCACGCGAAGTAAAGGCTGATGCTTCGACTGGCTTCGATGGGTTCGTGCAGGAATACGCACGACGATGCATGACACGCCATGTTCCGGCGCATGCCTCCCCCGCTTTTGTCATTCCGCGCCATTGTCTCCCCATTGATGCAGCGCAATCATTGGGATTTGCACTTACGGGTGAGCGGCAGAGAGCATGGAATTCGGCACGCTAATTTAAGCGACGATAGGCGCGCGATAGCAGCAAGATAGGTGCAAGTTAAATACATTGCATCTGCACCATCGACGTGCAAAATCACACGCGCCGCTGGCACGGCGCGTGTCCTGGATAGTGGTCCGAAACACCGGCTTTGCTGCGCGCCGATTACCTTTACAGATCCTGCCGCGCGCAGTTAAGCAGTCGCTTCACCCCACGGGTGCTGGCGCCACCGCCTCTGCACGCACCGACGTGGCCGTCCCCGCGCGCCGATCCTCGCGCATCATCTGCGCGGCGCGTTCGGCGATCATCAACGTCGGCGAATTCGTATTGCCCGACGTGATGAACGGCATCACCGACGCATCCACCACGCGCAGCCCCTCGACGCCGCGCACGCGCAGGCGCGCATCGACCACGGCATCGGCGTCGTCGGCGCGGCCCATGCGGCAGGTGCCCACCGGATGAAAGATCGTCGTGCCGATATTGCCCGCCGCCTCGCGCAACTCGCTCTCGCTCTGGAACGCCAGCCCCGGCAGGATCTCGTGCGGCTGATAGCGCGCAAGCGCCGCCGACGCCGCAATGCGGCGCGTCAGACGCAGCGCGTTGGCGGCCACGCGCAGATCGTGTTCAGTCGAGAGATAGTTCGGCGCGATCGCAGGTGCGTCCTCGGCGCGCGCGGAGACCGCGTGAATGCTGCCGCGCGAAGTCGGCCGCAGATTGCACACCGACGCCGTGAACGCATTGAAGCGATGCAGCGGTTCGCCGAAGCGATCGAGAGAAAGCGGCTGAACGTGGTACTGCAAATCGGGACGCGTGAGGTCCGGATCGCTCGCATCCGACTTCGCGAACGCACCGAGTTGCGAGGGCGCCATCGACATCGGCCCGCTTTGCATCAGCGCATATTCCATGCCGATCAACAGCTTGCCCCACCAGTGCGCCGACGCCGTGTTGAGCGTGCGCACGCCGTTCACGCGAAACGCCATGCGCAGTTGCAGATGGTCCTGCAGGTTCTCGCCCACGCCGCGCAGATCCTGCACGACATCCACGCCGATCCGCGCCAGCCGCGCAGCATCGCCAATGCCCGAGCGCTCCAGCAGTTGCGGCGAGTTCACCGCGCCCGCGCTCAGGATCACCTCGCAACGCGCGCGGGCACGATAGGGAACGTCGCCACGATAATCCACGCCCACGCAGCGCTTGCCCTCGAAGATCACGCGCTCGGTGAGCGCGCCGGTGACGACGGTGAGATTGGGCCGCTTCATCGCCGCGCGCAGGAACGCCTTCGACGCATTCCAGCGCACGCCGCGCTTCTGGTTCACGTCGAAGTAACCCACGCCTTCGTTATTGCCGCGATTGAAGTCACTGGTCGCGGGAATGCCCTGCTCCTGCGCCGCCTGCGCGAACGTTTCCAGAATCGTCCATTTGAGGCGCTGCTTCTCCACGCGCCATTCGCCGCCTGCGCCGTGAAATTCGTTCGCGCCGCCGTGGTGGTCCTCGCTGCGTTTGAAGACCGGCAGCACCGAATCCCACGACCAGCCCGAATCCCCAGTGACGCGCGCCCAGTTGTCGTAGTCCTCGCGCTGGCCGCGCATATAGATCATGCCGTTGATCGACGACGATCCGCCGAGCACGCGCCCGCGCGGATACGCCAGCGAGCGCCCGTTGAGGCCTTTTTCGGCGGCGGTCTTGTAGAGCCAGTCCGTGCGCGGGTTGCCGATGCAGTGGAGATAGCCGACCGGAATGTGAATCCAGTGATAGTCGTCCTTGCCGCCCGCCTCGATGAGCAACACGGTGACGTCCGGGTCCTGCGTGAGGCGGTTGGCGAGCACGCAGCCCGCCGTGCCCGCGCCGACGATCACATAATCGAATTCGCCCTCAATGCGGCGGCCGGCTTCAGCGCCAGAAGTTGCAGACATGATCGATCGCCTCGCTTACTTCGCCACCGGCATGGTGAATTCGGCGCCCTTGGCGATGCTGTCCGGCCAGCGCTGCATGATGCTCTTGTAGCGCGTGTAGAAGCGCACGCCCTCTTCGCCATAAGCGTGATGATCGCCGAACAGCGAGCGCTTCCAGCCGCCGAACGAATGCCACGCCATCGGCACCGGAATCGGCACGTTGATGCCGACCATGCCCACCTTGATCTGCCGGGAAAACGCGCGCGCCACGCCGCCATCGGACGTGAAACACGACACGCCATTGGCGAACTCGTGCGCGTTGATGAGATCGACCGCGCTCGCGAAATCCGGCACGCGCACCACCGACAGCACCGGCCCGAAAATCTCCTCGCGATAGATCGACATATCGGTCTTCACGTCGTCGAACAGCGTGCCGCCGAGGAAGAAGCCGTTTTCCCGCCCCGCGACCGTGTGGCCGCGCCCGTCCACCACGAGTTTCGCCCCGGCGCTCACGCCCGCGTCGATATAGCCTTGCACCTTCGCGCGATGCGCCGCCGTCACGAGCGGCCCCATCTCCGAGGCCTCGTTCATGCCGTCGCCGATATTGAGCGCTTTCACGCGCGGCGTGAGGCGCTGGATCAGTTCGTCGGCGATATGGCCCACGGCCACCGCCACCGAGATCGCCATGCAGCGCTCGCCCGCCGATCCATACGCCGCGCCAATCAGCGCATCGACGGCCTGGTCGAGATCGGCGTCGGGCATCACGACGAGATGATTCTTCGCGCCGCCGAGCGCCTGCACGCGCTTGCCGCGTTTCGTACCTTCCGTGTAGATGTATTCCGCGATCGGCGTGGAGCCGACGAACGACAGCGCGGCGATGTCCGGATGCGCGAGCAGCGCGTCCACCGCCACCTTGTCGCCGTGCACGACGTTGAACACGCCATCGGGCAAACCGGCTTCCTTGAGCAGTTCCGCGAGCCGCAGCGAGGCCGACGGATCGCGCTCGGATGGCTTCAACACGAAGGTGTTGCCGCACGCGAGCGCGACCGGGAACATCCAGCACGGCACCATCATCGGAAAGTTGAACGGCGTCACGCCCGCGACGACGCCAAGCGGCTGCCGCAGATTCCAGTTGTCGATGCCGCCGCCGATCTGATCGGTGAAATCGGTCTTGAGCAGATTGGGAATGCCGCACGCGAATTCGACGATCTCGATGCCGCGCATCACCTCGCCTTTTGCGTCGGAGAAGACCTTGCCGTGCTCGCGCGTGACGAGCGCGGCCAGTTCGTCGTGATGGCGGTCGAGCAGTTCCTTGAACTTGAAGAGGACGCGTGCGCGCTTGATTGGCGGCGTCTCGCTCCAGGCCGGGAAAGCGGCCTGCGCGGCGGCGACGGCCGCATCGACCTCGGCCACGCTCGCGAGCGGTACGCGTGCGCTCACTGCGCCGGTGGCGGGATTGAAAACGTCGGCATAACGGCCGCTGGTGGCGTCCAGCGCCTGGCCGTTGATGAAATGCGGAAGCTGCGCGACGGCGCGCTCGCTCGCCTCGCTACGATGTGTCTCGCTCATGTGTCCCTCTTCGATGGAGGTTTATCGTCCGGGTCCGCACGCGATGTGCAGATCGGCCCTTAGCGTAATCGCACGACGCCGCGCCGATCCAATGATTAATCCTCAAATGCGATATAAGGCGCGTTAATATCAGCGCATGGACCTGACCTTGTTGCGGGCGTTCGCGACGGTCGCGCGCGAGGGCAATCTCACGCGCGCGGCCACGCATCTGCATCTCACGCAGCCCGCCGTGAGCCTGCAGATCAAGCATCTGCAGGAAACGCTGGGCGTCACGCTCTTCACGCGCACCTCGCACGGCCTCACGCTCACGCGCGACGGCCAGGCGCTGCTGCCCCATGCTGAGCGCGCGCTCAGCGCCGCCGCCGACGTGCAGCGCGCCGCTGCTGCGCTGCGGCATGAGGTGCGCGGCAAGCTGCGCATCGGCACCATCCTCGATCCGGCGTTTTTGCGCCTGGGCGGCTTTCTGCGCCAGCTGGTCGAGACCTGGCCGCAGATCGAAACCGCGCTGCGCCACGGCATGTCGGGCTGGGTGCTCGATCAGGTGCGCGCAAGCGAACTCGACGTGGGCTACTACATCGGCCAGCCCGGCCCGGATCCCGATACCTTCCACACCCTCACGCTGACGCGCTTCCAGTACCGCGTGCTCGCGCCCGCAGGCTGGAAAGACCGGGTGAAAGGCGCGCGCGACTGGCGTGCGCTCGCTGCGTTGCCGTGGATCTGGACGCCGCCGGCGTCTGCCCATAACCGGCTGCTGTCCGGTCTGTTCGAAGCCGCCGGGGCGAGGCCCAACAAGGTGGCGGAAGTGGATCAGGAGCCGTCGATGCTCGATCTCGTGAAATCGGGCGTGGGACTCACGCTCGCGCGCGACGCCACGGCCATAGCGGAGGCGCATGCGCACGCGCTCACCATCGTCGAAGGCGTGACGGTGCCCACCGAACTCACCTTCATCACGCTCGCGGCACGGCGCGACGAGCCCGCCATCGCAGCGGCGCTCAAGGCCATCGAAACCCAGTGGGCGATATGAGCCGCGCTCATGAACATGCGGCGCGACGGGGTTACGTCTAACCTTACTCGCCTGACATCGAAAACCGGAAAAACTGTCATCGGTGTAACAGCGCGGTCACGCAAGTTTTGCTAGATTCGGAATTCGCGCCGCGTTTTTCGCAGCGGTGCGTTTCGAGCCTCGCCGATTGTTTCCTCGTACCAACAGGAGCTTGCATGGCCCGCAACATCGAAATCAAAGCCCGCGCCCGTCACTTCGACGCCCTGCGCGAGCGCGCCGCCCAGCTCGCATCCGATGCGCCGCTGATCTTTCGCCAGCAGGACTTCTTCTACGATGTGCCGCGCGGCCGCCTGAAGCTGCGTCAATTCGACGACGGCACGCCGCCCGAGCTGATCTTCTACCAGCGCGACGACCGCGACGGCCCCAAGGCCTCGTACTACACGCGCAGCCCCGTCACCAACGCCGAAGCGATGCATTCGCTGCTGGCCACCGCGCTCACCACGCGCGGCATCGTCTCGAAGGAGCGCCAGGTGTACCTGGTGGGCCGCACGCGCATCCACCTGGACCGTGTGGACGGCCTGGGCGATTTCGTCGAACTGGAAGTGGTGCTCGCCCCCGACGACGACGAGCAAGGCGGCGAAGCGGAAGCGGCAGCCGTATTCAAGAAGCTCGGCGTGGACGAGAGCGATCTCGTGGCGCTGTCTTACGTCGATCTGCTCAACGCGCCGGCACAGGCCGCGTAACCCGCCCTGAAGTGATTGAAGCGCGGCACGCCTCAGAGCGGCGCCGCGCCCGGCTCCAGATGCCCCAGCGGCAGCGGGCCGTTGCGCTTGAAGGTCGTCAGCACGATGTTCGAGCGCACGCTGTCCACGCCGGGCACCCGCATCAGCTTCTTCATCACGAACGACGACAGCGCGTTCAGATCCGGCGCCACGATGCGCAGCAGATAATCGGCGTCGCCCACCACGGCATGACATTCGAGCACTTCCGGCAGCACGTCGATCTGCTGCTGGAATTGCTCGATGATCGAATCGCCGTGGTGCTTCAACTTCAGGCTCGTGAACGCCGTCACGCCCAGCCCGAGCTTTTCGGGCCGCAACACGACGCGATAGCCGTCGATCACCCCCGACGCCTCCAGCCGCTGCAAGCGCCTGCCAATCTGCGAAGGCGAGAGCGGCACCTGTTCGCCAAGCTGCTGATGCGTGGCGCGGCCAAAGCGCTGCAAAACGTCGAGCAGCGCAAGATCGAAGTGATCGAGTTCGAGCATGAAAATATCCTGCATTGAATAGCCAAGTGACGCACGATTATCGCATGTGACGGCGATACACCACCCGAAACGCGCACCTCCCGCACGCACTCCGCTCTAAACTTGCCTTTCAGCAAGTGCTTTTAGTGGAGCGTTACGAACATGGCCATCGCCGCCACCGCCAAACTGCAGGAACAGTTCGACGCGGGCCTCGAAACCCGCGCGGATTTCACCATCGACCAGCCGCGCGAACGCTATGGCGCGGTCGATCACGCGGTCTGGGATCAGCTCTACCGGCGGCAAATGGCGCTGCTCGACGGCCGCGCCTGCGAGGCCTTCATCGAGGGCGCGCAGCGCATCGGCCTGAACGTCGCGCACGTACCCGACTTCGACGCCGTGAGCGAGCGCCTGATGGCCGCCACGGGCTGGCGTATCGTCGCCGTGCCGGGCCTCGTGCCCGATCGCATCTTCTTCGAGCATCTGGCCAACCGCCGCTTTCCGGTGACCTGGTGGATGCGCCGCCCCGACCAGCTCGACTACCTGCAGGAGCCGGACTGCTTCCACGATTTGTTCGGCCACGTGCCGCTGCTCGCGGACCCGGTTTTCGCCGATGCGATCCACGCCTACGGACGCGCGGCGCTCGCCGTCGAAGACCGCGCCCTGCCGCTGCTCGCGCGGCTCTACTGGTACACGGTGGAATTCGGCTTGATGCGCGATGCCGACGCAAAACCCGGCGCCGCGCAGGGCGTGAAGATCTACGGCGCGGGCATCGTGTCGAGCAAGGGCGAATCGCTCTACAGCGTGGAAAGCGCCGCGCCCAACCGGCTTGCCTTCGATCTCGACCGCGTGCTGCGCACGCGCTATCGCATCGACACGTTCCAGAAGACCTATTTTGTGATCGACTCGTTCGCGCAACTCTTCGACGCGCTGGGCGCGGGCATTGCGGCACGCCTGGCGGACCCTGAGCCGCTCATCGCCGTGGAGCCTCATGGCGCCGGCGACGTGCTGGCGAGCGACACGGTCTACACGCGCGGCACGCGCGAAGGCTGGCTCGCCGACGGCGACGTTTAGCGCGCGTCGCGCTTACGCCAACGCAAGGCCTCGGCCGGGCGTACTGCGCCGATTGCCGCAGTACGCCCGGCGCGCGCTCGCACGCCCGGGACATCCGTGGAAGAATCAATCATCGGCCCGGCCTGTTGCCGGGCGCGAAACGTATAACGCATACAGGTGCCACCATGATCAACCGACTCACTTCCGAAGAACGCGCCTCGCAGCTCGCCGGCCTGCATGGCTGGCAATCCGTCGCGGGCCGCGACGCCATCCAGCGCCATTTCCGTTTCGCCGATTTCAACGAAGCCTTTGGCTTCATGACGCGCGTGGCGATCAAGGCGCAGGAAATGAATCACCATCCCGAGTGGTTCAACGTCTATAACCGCGTGGAAATTACGCTCTCTACGCACGAGGCCGACGGCCTCACGACGCGCGATGTGGAACTGGCAAGCTTCATCGATTCGATCGCGCCGGGACCGCTCGCGACCTGAGCAGCCGCATGGAACGACGCTCATCGGCAGATGCCGGGGAAACGCGAGTCAGCGCGAGTCAGCGCAATGCGTGCGTCGTGCGTCAGACAACGAAGCGCACGGCGCGCCGCGAGCAGATGCGCTGCGATGAAAGCATAATGCAGGGTATCGGACGTCGAAACCTTCAGCTTTGAAGGCCATTCTTGAGGGACACGTAAGACTCCCAGGCAATGCGTGCTTCAGGGTCCAAACGTTCCGGTGAGAAGACGTTCCGACGCTGTACAATCAGCAGCGCATATGGCCTTGAGAGCGCACTTGCCTCCTGGCACAACGCGAGTTCGTCGCCGCTCGAAGGCGAGCGGTCGCGCCAGAAGTTGATCGCGGCTTCGAGTTCGGTGATCGAAATATCGGACATGCTGGTCGTGATCGTGCAACTGTTGCACGCGGCGCCACCCGGTCTGCGCCGCCGCTTCATCCGCGGCGCCCGCGAACGGCGTGCCTGAACGCTAAACCCATTGTACTTGAGCGAATTCCATGCGACTCCTTCTGATCGAAGACGACCGCCCCATCGCACGCGGCATCCAGTCCAGCCTCGAACAAGCCGGCTTCACGGTCGACATGGTCCACGACGGCATCTTCGCCGAACAGGCCCTCACGCAGAACCGTCACGAGCTCGTGATCCTCGACCTCGGCCTGCCGGGCATCGACGGCATGACGCTGCTGTCGCGCTTCCGTCAAAGCAACCGTCATACGCCCGTGATCGTGCTGACCGCGCGTGACGAACTCAATGACCGCGTGCAAGGCCTCAATTCGGGCGCCGACGACTACATGCTCAAGCCGTTCGAACCGGCCGAGCTCGAAGCGCGCATTCGCGCCGTGATGCGCCGCAGCGGCCCGCATGGCGACGTGCCGCGTCCTGAAGTGTCGCTTGGCGGCGTGCGCCTGTCGGGCGTCGATCGCCGCATCTTCAACGACGACAAGCCGCTCGAACTCTCGCCGCGCGAATTCGCGGTGCTCGAAATGCTGCTGCTGCGTCATGGCCGCGTCGTGAGCAAGGCGCAACTGCAGGACCACCTCACGCACTTCGGCGGCGATCTCGGCGACACTGCGATCGAAGTCTATGTGCACCGCGTACGCAAGAAGCTCGAAAACTGCCGTGTCGAAATCGTCACGGTGCGCGGCTTCGGCTACCTGCTGCAGGAAATCCGCCAGGCGGCTTAAAGCCCCGGTGCCGGCCTCGGTCGGCACGCCAGGGCGTCTCGCATTGCCGCGAGGCGCCTGACTTTCTCCCGCCTCTTCTACGCTGCCCCGCGCCCTGACACCTTCGTCTGTGCCGCGCGGGCGTCCACCCGCGTAAAATGATCCAGGCCCGCGTGGACCGCCTCCCGGCCCCGCGCCCACGTCTACCCTAAGCCTGAACCGATCATGTCCCTCCCGGCCGCAACGAGCCTGCGCCGTACGCTGCTGCGCCGCCTCGCCGCTCCACTTTCGCTGCTCGCGCTGATGAGCGGCCTGATCGCCTATTGGCTCGCGTGGCAATACACGCAGCACGTGGTCGATCGCTCGCTCGCCGACCTCGCCACGGCGATCTCGAAACAGATCCAGATCGCAGGCCCCGACGCGCCGGTGACCGTGCCGCCGCTCGCCCAGGCGATGTTCTCCGACCCCGTCGAGCATCTGGTCTACCGCATCAGCAACGGCGACACCGAAATCGCCGGCGATCACGACCTGCCGCTGCAAGGCACCAACGTGCGCCGCATGCACTACGCGTACGTGTTCGAGACCATTTATCAGGGCGTGAGCGTGCGGGTCGCCCAGGTGCGCGTGCCGCAGCCGCAAGGCAATCCGATCGTCGTCGAAGTGGGCCAGCCCGTGCATCACCGCTTTCGCATCGCCGCCGAATTCCTCGTGGCGATCATGATGCCGCTGCTGCTGCTGCTGCTCGCGGGCTGGGTGATCGTGTGGCGCGTCGTGAACCAGCAGCTCAACCCGCTGACCGATCTTGCCGACTCGCTCAATCGCCAGACCCACACGTCGCTTGAGCCGGTGGACGAAACCTACGTGCCCGTCGAGATCCGTCCGCTCACGGGCGCGCTCAACGCCCTGCTCGGGCGCCTGAAGACCGCGCTCGAAGGCCAGCGCAAATTCATCGCCGATGCCGCGCATCAGTTGCGCACGCCGCTCACCGCCGTGAAGCTGCACGCCGAACAAGCCGTCAACGCACGCGAGCCGCAGAAGGTCAGCGACGCCGTGCGCGAACTGCGCGCCGCCGCCGACCGTGCGGTGCGTCTGTCGAACCAGTTGCTGTCGCTCGCGCGCGCCGAGCCGGGCGAACAGGCGGCGCGCTTCGTGGATATCGACATGGCCACGCTCGCCTTCGAGACCGGCGCGGAATGGGTGCCGCGCGCGCTTGCGTGGCACGTCGACCTGGGCTTCCAGCGCCTCGACGATCCCGAGAACGACACGCCGCTGATGGTGCGCGGCAATCCCGTGCTGCTGCACGAGGTAATCGCGAACCTGCTCGACAACGCGCTCAAATATCTGCCGCCCGCGCGCGCCGATGGCGGACGCATCACGGTGACCGTCTCGCAGACGATCACCGAAGGCGTGCCGATGGCCGAAATCATCGTCGAGGACAACGGCCGCGGTGTGCCGCACGGCCAGCAGGCGGACCTCTTCAAGCGCTTTTTCCGCGGCGACGGCCAGAGCGAAAGCGGCGTCGACAGCGGCGCGGGTCTGGGCCTTGCGATCGTGCACGACATCATGACGCTGCACCGTGGCAGTGTGCATTACGAAGACGCGCCCGAGGGCGGCGCGCGTTTCATCGTGCGCGTGCCGCTCAATACGCGGCGTCCGGGCGACCCCGTGACGCGCAAGAGCATCGCCTCGGACAGCGTGCATGCCGATGATCGCGAGGCGCCTCAACAGGCGTCGGCGACAATGACAACAACAACGAAGCAACCTTCGCATCAGGCGCCGATCGATCTCTGATCGCGAGGATCAAAACCGGATCGACCAAAAAACATGGGCCGCAATTGCGGCCCATGTGCTTTTCGACGACCCGACGCGCAAGCGTCGATGTCAGCCCGTCATTTCTTCTTCTTGCCCTTCGACTTCGCGGCCTTGTCCTTGCCTTCACTCTTCGCAGGCGGCGCGAGCATCGTGCCGCGGCACTTGCGTGCGCCGCAACGGCATTCGTATTCGCGCTTGAGCTTCCTGGTCTGCTTCGCGTCGATCACGAGGCCATAGTCGTAGAACAGTTCCTCACCTTCCGCGATGTCGCGCAGCGCGTGGATGTAGACGTGCCCTTCGATTTCTTCGGCTTCGCAGTTCGGCGCGCACGAGTGGTTGATCCAGCGCGCGCTATTGCCCTTGACCTTGCCGTCGATCACATCGCCGTCGTCGAGCGCGAAATAGAAAGTGTGATTCGGTTCGTCGGGATTGTGCGGGTGACGCCGCAGCGCTTCCTTCCACGAGATGCGCTCGCCCTTGTATTCGATCAGCCGTTCGCCGGCCTCGATCGCATCCGCCGCAAATACGCCCTTGCCGTGTACGCCCGACTGGCGCACGACGATCCTGCGTACACTCATTGATGGAATCCTTGTGAAGTACTGGGACTGGGGAGACGTTCCCGCTCGCGGCTCACGCGTGCCGCGGTATGTTCCGCACGTTGCGTCGCGCCGTGCCGAAAAAGCCGCCCTTCCGCCCTTCACGCAAGCGCTGCGCCGTGTCGGCGCCGCATTCGTGAGCGTGCATGAATTGCGTGAGAAGTGCGAGGCGCGCCACATCTGGCCACATCCGGCATCGTACACGCTCGCGCGTCTTTCGTTCAACCTGCCGCGTGCAACGCACAACACCGGGCCTGCATCGCGTATGCACTGCGCACACGCGATGCGCCGACTTCATGCAAAGCTCGCGCTCAACGTTGCCCGAGCGAGGTATCGCCGAACAGCTTCTTCAGTTCGCGCGGCTGCGAACGCCAATATTGCGGCGGCGCGCTCACGGTCGCGCCGAGTTGCGCGGCGGCATGCCACGGCCAGCGCGGATCGTAGAGCATCGCGCGCGCCATCGCGATCATGTCGGCCTCGCCGTCCTCGACGATCTGGTTGGCCTGCAACGCATCGGTGATGAGGCCCACGGCGATCGTGGTCATGCCGGTTTCCTGCTTCACCTTGCGCGCGAACGGCACCTGATAACCAGGCTCGGCGGGAATCTTCTGCAGCGGCGAGACACCGCCGGACGACACGTCGATCCAGTCCGCGCCGCGCGCTTTGAGCGCTTGTGCAAAGACCACGGTGTCATCGGGCGTCCAGCCGCCGTCCACCCAATCGGTCGCCGACACCCGCACGCCAACGGGCCGGTCATCGGGAAACTGCGCGCGCACGATGTCGTAAATCTCAAGCGGAAAGCGCATGCGATTTTCGAGCGAGCCGCCGTATTCGTCGGTGCGCTGGTTCGCGATCGGCGAAAGGAACTGATGCAGCAGATAGCCGTGCGCGCAGTGGATTTCGAGCGCGTCGATACCCAGGCGAGCCGCGCGCCGTGCCGTCGCCGCGAACGCATTGCGCACGCGGTTCAGGCCGGCGGTGTCGAGCGCGAGCGGCGGCGTTTCGTCGTCCTTGTGCGGCAGTGCCGAAGGCGCATGCGGCAGCCATCCGCCATCGGCGACGCTGATGAGCTGACCGCCTTCCCAGGGCACGTGGCTCGAAGCCTTGCGGCCCGCGTGCGAAATCTGCATGGCGATGCGGATCGGCGAATGACGGCGGATGGCGGCGATCACCGGTTCGAGTGCGGCCTCGGTGGCGTCGTCCCAAAGGCCGAGGTCGCCGGGCGTGATGCGGCCATCGGGCTCGACGGCCGTGGCCTCGATGCACAGCATCGCGGCGCCCGACAGCGCGAGATGGCCGAGGTGGATCATGTGCCAGTCGTTGGCTTCGCCGCGCTCGGCCGAGTATTGGCACATCGGCGAGACGACAATGCGATTGGCGAGCGTCACGCCACGCAGGGCGAGCGGTGTGAAGAGCTTGCTCATGGGGAGAGAATGCGGACGGTGGTGGGGAGCGTCCGAGAATAGCACGCGTTTTTGACAGGCGCTTTCAAGGCCTGCGGGCCTGATCTGCCGATCAAAGGCCCATCGCGCGCTCACCCAAACAACAACGTGAAGGCTGCTTCAGGGCTGCTTGATGGCCGCGCCGGCGGCCTGATTGTCGAGCGCGTCGAGCCATTCGTGGAACATCAGGCTCGCCTGGGTTTCCAGGCGCGGCGCATACTGGGCCGTCGCCGCCCGTAGTGCGTTGATATCGATGCCGGCGGCGTCGAGTTCCCCCGCATTGCCGATCAACCAGGGCTCGAAACGGTCGGCGCGCACTTCGGGATGGCATTGCAGCCCGAGCACGTGATTGCCCCAGGAGTAAGCCTGGTTCTCGCACAGCGGTGTCGAGGCGAGACGCGTGGCGCCCGGCGGCAGGTCGAAGGTATCGCCGTGCCAATGCAGCATCGAGGTCGACGCGCCATCGACATGGCGCAGCGGCGAAGCGCGGCCCGCATCGGTCAGCGTGAGCGGCGTCCAGCCGATTTCCTTGTGGGCAGCCGCATGGACGCGCGCACCGAGCACGCGCGCAATCAGCTGCGCGCCGAGGCAAATGCCGAGCGTGGGCAATCCCGCCGCAATGCGCTTTTCGATCAGCGCGGCGATGGGTGCGAGTGTGGGATAACGTGCATCGTCGCAGGCATTGATGGGACCGCCCAGGATCACCATCAACGACGCGGAGGTGGGATTGAGCGCGCCGACGCGCGCGAAGCCGACATCGACATAGCGAACCGGCCGCCCGCGATCGCCGAGCACGCGCTCGAAACTGCCGAGGTCCTCGAAATATACGTGGCGAACGGCCAATACTTCGCGATTCATCGGCAAATCCCTGGGTCAGCTACACAATTCGACGCGCGGCGCTGGCGTCATGCCGCACGCACGTCGAGTACTTATGACAAGCGCTTTCGACACTCTTGCGACACGTCTGTGACAGATTGGCGCGGGCGCGATGCGCCGCATGGACGCTTCACCTGCCCGTGCCCGTCCCGCCAAACCGCTGATGACCGCCACACCGCGCGCACGCGGCCGTCCACGGGGGGACGACGCGGCGCTGCGTGTGAGCGGCAGGCCTGGTGGGCGCTGCGCGTGACGCCGGGTGAAATCAGGCTGCGAAGATCTTCCAGTTTTTCTTCTGGGTCGTCGCGTCAGCCTGTTCGTACACCGAGCAATCGAGACGCAGATCGGTGTCGGCCATCTGGATGCCGAGCAGCGCGCACTTGTGCGGCGTCTTCTTCGGGGTCTTGCTCGGCTCGAAGTGCGAGCACGAGAGGCACATGCGGTGCTGCGGCATGGCTTCCTGCGACTCGAGCACATAGACCGTCTTGAGCAGCGTGCGATAGAACGCCGATTGCTCGTCTGCGCGCAGCGTGCCGACCGCCTTCGAGAGGAAGTCAGGCCATTGCGCCGCCTTCTTCGCAGCCGTGCGGCCACGCGCGGTCAGACGCACCGCGAGCGCGCGGCCATCGTCGAGCGCACGGCGCTTTTCGACGAGACCCTTGGTTTCGAGCGTGCTCACTGCATCGCTGGTCGTGGCGGCAGTCAGTGCCGTCTCGCGGGCGATCTCGCCGAGGCGCATCGGCCCCTTGCGCTGCATCAGCAGCACGAGAATTTCGCCCTGGGTCGGCGTGAGGCCTGCCCCTTCGGCCCAGTCCCACGCCTGGCTCCGCATTGCCGTGCTAAGTCGCAGCAGGCTATGGGTCACCCGCCCGGCTGCCTGCTCTCCGTATACGCCTTCGCTCATAGTCTTTCGCTGGTTATTTGGCAGCTTGCGCTGCATCGTCCGCCGCCGCATCTGCCGACGGCTTTGTGGGAAACCTCGCGGACGATTTAGTGAATCGCCCACACCATCTCAAAAAATTCCTGCTTCGCTCGCGCCGAAAACCGCCACAAACGCGGACTGCGAACAGTCATTTCTTCTCGCCTGGCAGACCCGGTGCTTCCTTCGTAACCCCGTGCCTGCGCAGCAAACCGACATTCTATGCGAGAGTAGCAAATCGCACAGCTAACTTATCAAACGGTAATTGTGGATAACCCGTTAGTAAGCAGGCTAACGATGTGTGGATAGCTTCTCGACGATGCACCATCCGCGCGGGATCGACGTGCGGCTTATCGCGCATCCGTGCCTGCCGGGCAGGCACGATCGACCTCTCCACGCACACCGCAGGCCCTTGAGTTTGCAGGCATTTCAGCGGTTACCCACAGGCGCGCGCAGGCCCTGCCGCACACTATTGCCCATAACGGCGCAAAGATCAAAAAAAATAAGAACCCCCTGGTATCTTGCCTGGGACAAAAAAATCTTCGAGTGACCCGCGCAAAACTGCATTGCGGGCAACGAGCGGGGTCTGCGAGCCACGCGACAGCGCGTCACAAACAACAAGGGCAGCCTCTGGCTGCCCTCTCACACTGCTGATTTTTAACACCCTTGCGACGCGTTACCCGTCATGCGCGCCAACGCAGACACTGCTGCCGCACCGCTTCGTGCAGCGATTTTTCGTCGGCGACCACGCTGCGCAGCCAGCTCGCGTCATTGTTCTGCGAACGCGCGATCGTGCCGATTTCGCTGAGCGCGCGCGTCGCGCCAAGCGCTTCGCCATGCGGCGCGATCTTTTCAAGCGTCGCAAGAATGTCCTCGGAGATGGTGCGGCGCTCGCCCGTCTGCGGATCGACAACCGTGCCCGCGAGCCCGAACCGGCACGCCTGGAAGCGGTTGAACGTGTAGACGAGGTAGTCGTCTTCGAGCGGCTGGATCGGCCGGTCGATGAGCAGATGGCGCGCGAGCGTCTGGATATAGCAGGCGATCGCCGCCGCGCGCTCGACGGACAGCGGCGTGTCCATTACACGCACTTCGATCGTGCCGAAACCGGGCTTCGGGCGAATGTCCCAGTAAAAGTCTTTCATGCTGTTGACGACGCCCGTGTGGACCATCTTCGAGAAGTATTCCTTGAACGCCTCCCAGCTCAGCACGAAGGGCGCACGGCCCGACAGCGGGAACGCGAACACGGAATTCAGTCGTGCCGAATGAAATCCGGTGTCCACGCCCTGCACATAGGGCGACGACGCGGACAGCGCAATGAAATGAGGAATGAAGCGCGACAGCGAATGCAGCAAAAAGAGCGCGCTATCCGCATCCGGGCAGCCGATATGGACGTGCTGGCCGAACACCGTGAACTGCTTCGCGAGATAGCCGTACAACTCGGAAAGGTACTGAAAGCGCGGTGTATCGACGATGCGCCGGTCGCTCCACTGCTGGAACGCATGCGTGCCGCCGCCGCACAGGCCGACGTTCAGACGGTCGGCCGCCGTCACCAGCACGTCGCGGATCTTGCGCAGATCGGCCACGGCCTGCTCGTGATGCGTGCAAATGCCGGTGGACAGTTCGATCATGCTTTCGGTGATTTCAGGCGTGATATTGCCGGGAATCTCCTGATCCTTGATGAGGCGCATGAGATCGCTGCCCGCCTTCGTCAGATCGTAATCGTGCGTGTTGACGATCTGCATTTCGAGTTCGATGCCGAAGGTGAACGGCTTCGAATCGATAAAAGTTTCCAGTGACATGACGTCCCCTCATTCGGCCGCGCCACGCGCCGCCGCCCGCTTGCAGAAGCGGCGGCACGCGCGGCGGGTGGTGTTTCTGGCGGTATTGCCGACGGCACACGGCCGCCGCGTTCATTTTTCGCCGCGTTCGCCGACCAGCGCCAGCGCGCGATACACGAGCCACGGCCCGATCAGCTGCAACACGACGATCGCGCACATCATGATCGCGCGCAGGCTGGGATCGAAGTTCGGATACAGATCGTAGGTGTCCTCCATGAGCAGCAGCGCGAGCGCCGACATCGGCGTGAGCGCCACCCCGAGCGCGATGCCCTGCTTCCATTCGAGTCCGCTCGGCTTCGCGAAAATCAGCACGCCGACGAGCTTCGCGACCAGACGCGCGACGATCAGCCCCGCCGCGGCCAGCCCGCCGACGAGGATGTAATGCCACTCGAAAGTGGTCATGGTCAGCACGAACAGAATCACGGTGAGCAGCCACCCCGCCGTGCCGAAGTGCTGCGGCCAGAGCTGCGGGCGCACTTCCAGATTCTTCACGATGATGCCCGCGGCCAGCAGGCTCAGGATCGTCGAGAGCTTGAGCAGATGCGCCACGGCGATCGCCAGCAGCACGAGCCCGAACAGCGCGACGAACGAATGCTCGTCCTGCGGGCTCAGACGGCGGTAGAACAAGGTGCAGGCGCGCGCGAGCACGTACGCCACCACGATCGAGCCGACCAGCAGATACAGCGGCTGCAGGATGGTGGCGAACACGTTGCCGTAGATCTCCTGATGCAGCCAGCTCGATGCGAGCTTTTCGACCACGACGGCGTACATGCTGTTGAGCGCCGAAAGCGTCAGCAGACGCTGCGTGACCTGGCCTTCGGCGCGCAACTCGGTCTTGAGCTGGATCACCATCGCGGGCGATGTGGCCATTGCGATCGACGCGACAACGGTGGCGACCATCGCCGGCACGGACAGGAACAGCAGGACGCCGAGTACGAGCACGAACGTGAGCGAGGCCTCCGCGAGACTCGACAGGATCAGCCATGGATTGCGGCGGATCCAGCGCAGATCGAGCCGGCTGCCCAGTTCGAACAGCAGCAGGCCGAGCGCGACATCGAGCACGGGCCGCGCGGCATTGGCAGTATCGATGTCGATCACGCCAAAGCCCGCCGAACCGGCGATCAGGCCGATGATCGCGTAGCCGGAAATGCGTGGCAGGCGCCAGGCGCGATAACAAAGCTCGCCGCACAGACCGGCGGCCAGCAGCGCCAGCCCGGCCCAGAAAATGCCGTCTGGCTGCAGCGGCCACGCGGGAAAGAACGAAAACGCCGACTTCATCGTGAAGGCTTCTCCTTGGCAACACCTTCATGCAGGGGACCGGATGAGGCCTCGAAGGCCCGCTCCGGCCGGCATGGAAGACAAGTCCAGCTGTCCGACGTACGAGTACCGCTACGGCCCGGCTCATGGGCAAGCCGCGTGCCTCGCAGACATAACACATGCGTGGCGAATACGCGGCGAGGCGGGCGCGAGGATGTCAGCCGTATCCGCCGGCGACGCGCAAGCCCGCAGCCGGGAACGGCAGCGCCAGGATTGCGGCGAACGACAGCGGGAGACCTCGCACCGGTGCCGCTTGCGCGGCGAACAGCCGGTCCAGGCGCGTTCTTATGAAATGTCAGCGCCCGGGTTGGGTGAACGAACGCTGCCGGCTGTCCTGAGACCTGAGAGTCAGTTCAGGCGGCATCCGTTCCGTGGACGCGTCGGCCATTTGCGCGCAATTTGTGCGGCTTGTCTGGCGGATGACGCGGAAAAGAACGGCGATTGTGCCATAGCTTTTTTGCAATTGTCCCGCTTGCACTGATGTAGCCAGGCGTTGCCGGTAATTGCGTCCGTTTTCGCTGACGATGCGGAAAAAATGACCGTCGCCATAGCGACACCCCGAACGGTCCGGTCATCTGGCGCGGCAGCGCCTTACGGCGTTTCTCCTCCCGATACCGGTGGCGCCAGCTTCAGGTTTACGGTTTACCGTATGTATACGTAGTAGAAGTTAACAAGGGTGGCACTTTCCTGTGGATAACCCCTGTATACCTATGTGAATCATCGGCTTGGCGTTCGCACAACCGGTCGCATAGTGTGTGGCATGTTGCCTGGCAATCAAGAATAACTTTTTGAGGGCGCAAAGCGGGTCGCGAGTTATCCCGTTTACGCCCACAACGCGCCCACACGAAACTTGTCCACAACTCGCGCAGTTATCCACATGTCTGCCGGGATAACTGTATTGGTGGCGCTGTAAGGTGCGTTGTAAGGTTCAGGCGGCTAGAGACTGCGCTGACGCAAGGCGCGTTGAAGAAAGCGCGCGGGATCGATCTGTTCGGCGAGTTCGCGCTCCATCGGCCACGGTTCGCCTTCGAGCTGCGAGGCGATCAGTTCAGCGCCCAGAGACGCCCAGACCAGTCCGCGCGAGCCGAACGCAAATGCGCCGAACAGCCCCGGCGCACGCGGCAGATCGAGCGGCCAGGCGCCCGAGAGGCGCTGGGCGTCGCGGCGTGCGGCCTCTTCGTCGCCGAGCTGGCCGAGCATCGGCATGCGGTCGCTCGTCACGCAGCGCAGCGCCACGCGGCCGCGCCAGCCGGTTGGCGGTTCGCCGGCAAGGGATAGCTCCGGCAACATCAGTGCGACGCGTTCGAGGTTTTCCACGTGGCCAGGCGCGCGTAGATCGAGGCTCGTATCGTCCACCTCGTAGGTCGCGCCCGCGAGCGTCACGCCGCCGTCGAGCGGCACCGCATAGCCATCGCCGATCACCGGCACGCGCAGCGCCGCGAGCGGGCTGTCGTCGATCAGCGTGAGCTGGCCGCGCACGCTGCGCGTCGGCGCGAAGTCGAGCGCCGACGCCCGCGCGGTATCGTGCGCGTTGGCGAAGATCACCGCGCCGGCCTGCGCGATCAAGGTTCCAGCATCGTCGAATACCTGCCACGACTCGCCCGCGCGGGCGATGCGGCCAACCTGCACGCCGTAGCGCACCTCCACCTGCGCGCCGCTCAACGTGCTGGCCGCGGCGATCTGCGCACGGCACAGCGAAGCCGGATCGATCGCGCCGCCGCGCGGATAAAACCAGCCGCCCTGCGCAAGCGCCACGCCGGCGATTTTCTGGGCCTCATCGCGATTGACGCCATGCACGAATTCATCGGGATAACCAAACGATGCGAGCGCCTGCGCTACGGCGCGCGATTCATCGTCGGTGGCCAGATGCAGGAGTCCTGCATGAGTGCGCGTGGGCGCATGGCCCAGCGCATCGAGCGCGTTCCAACGGCGCAGCGCGTAGAGAAAACCCGCGCGCGTGATGCGCGACGCGTTGCTGTCGTCGCGCGAAATCAGCGGATGGAACACGCCCGCCGGATTGCCCGAGGCCTCGCACGCGGGCGCCGGGTGGCGCTCCAGCAGCGTGACGCGCCAGCCGCGCGCGGCGAGCCGCTCCACGATCGCACTGCCCGCGAGACCCGCGCCGATCACCACGGCGTACCGTTCGGCCAGCGTCATGGGCAAGGGTGGTTCGTAGCGGCGCACGCGCCAGCGCGGCGCGAAGCACCCGCTCAGCATCGCCCACTTGCCGCCGAAACCGGGCGTCTTGCGAAACTCGAAACCGTTCTGTTCGAGCGCGCGTTTGACGTCGCCGGCGCTGCTCCAGGTGGCGAAGGTGGCCTCGTCGCCCGCGACGCGCGCGAGCGCCTTGAAGATCGCCGGCGACCAGAGTTCGGGATTTTTCGCGGGCGCAAAACCGTCGAGATAGATCGCGTCGGCGCGTAACCACATTTTGGGAAGCGCCTCGACAGCGTCGCCGAACACGAGCGTGAGCGTCACGCGCCCACCCTCGAATTCGAGCCGATGCGTGCCGGGCACGAGCATCGGCCATGCTTCGATCAGCTCGCGCGCGAGTATGGCGAGGTCGGCATTCGGCGCGTGAGCGGTGACGCTATCGAGCACGGCGCGCAGATCGTCACGCCCAAACGGATGCTTTTCCACCGAGACAAAATGCAGGCGCTCGCAACGAGCGGGGTCGTCGCGCCACGCCGCCCAGGTCGTGAGAAAGCTCACGCCCATGCCGAAACCCGTCTCCAGCACGGTGAAAATGCGCCGGTTTTGCCAGCGTCCGGGCAGGCTGTTGCCCTTCAGGAAGACGAAATCGGCCTGCGCGAAGGCGCCGGAAGGGCTGTGATAGACGTCGCCGAAGCGGGGCGAAAACGGCGTGCCGTCCTCGCGAAAGGCGAGCGTGGCGGGAATCAGGGTGGCGGTCATGACTAACGGGAGGGCGCGGAAAGTGGGAAATGCCCGTGGGGTCTGGGTTCGCGGCGGCAAAGCGTTGGCGCAGCGCAACGCGCGAGCGTGAGATTCGATGCGTGCCGGCTGCGTTTGGCGCGTGATGCGGATCGAAAACGCACGGACGCGCGGAAAAACCGGCGCGCACCCCTCGAAATCTTCGAAACCCTTGTCGTTATTGGGTTTGCGCTGCGCTATCATAGCAAGCGCCGCCCAGGGAAGCGGCAGCACGGACGTCGCGGGAAAGCGCGGGCACTTGCAGGCGCCTCAAGCCGCGACGTAAAGCCCCGGGGTGCTCCGGGTCCGGGCTGCTCGACGGCGCGGCACGCGTCCGTATAATCGGCGCGTTCGCGCTGTTCGTGTCAACCTAAACACAGAAAGGAATATCTCAATGAATAAACAGGAACTGATCGACGCCGTCGCAGCACAGACGGGCGCTAGCAAGGCTCAAACCGGTGAAACGCTGGATACGCTCCTCGAAGTGGTCAAGAAGGCCGTGTCGAAAGGCGACGCTGTCCAGCTGATCGGCTTCGGCAGCTTCGGCTCGGGCAAGCGTGCGGCACGTACGGGCCGTAACCCGAAGACCGGCGAAACCATCAAGATTCCGGCAGCCAAGACCGTCAAGTTCACGGCTGGCAAGGCGTTCAAGGACGCCGTCAACAAGCGTTAAGACAATACCGCTTTAAGTTGACACCCGCCCCTGGCGGGTTTTTTCGCCCGACGGCGCCGCATTGCACGGCGCCGTTGTGGTTTTCGAGCCGCCTTTTCAGGCGGTTTTTTCATGGGCGATCAGGGTTGAATCCGAGGCCGGATCAATCGTGGCGATGGACGATTTCGCCATCGTGGTCGTGGTCATGATCGTCTTCGTCGTCGAAATCCCACTGCGGGAACGGGTCGGCGTAGGCCTGCCAGGCGTCGGGGCCCGCAGCAAATTCGGCATCCGTGACGAGGCACGCGTCGAGCTTTGCGCGCCATGCCGCATGGTCCAGATTCACGCCGATCATCACCAGTTCCTGGCGACGGTCGCCGATGCGCGTGTCGCTCGCATCGCCGAACCAGTCGCGCGCGATCTCCTGTGCCAGTTCGGCATCCTGCGGCCATTCATCGCGCGGCTGCGCGGCCCACCAGGTTCCCGCCGGGCCATGACGGCACACGCCGCCCGCCTGCGAAAGCTGGCCGGCCACGTCATTGCGCGTGGCAAGCCAGAAGAAACCCTTGGAGCGCAGCACGCCGGTCCACTCCTGGTTGAGCAGCGCCCACAGACGCTCGGGATGGAACGGCTTGCGCGCGCGATAGACGAAGTTGCCGATGCCGTACGTATCCGCTTCGCTGCGATGCTGGTGATCCGGATGGCCGCAATGCGCGCCGCAATCGCCGTGGCCGTGATCATGCTCATGATCGTGTGCGTGATCGTGCGAGTGAGCGTCGTCGTGCAGCGACGCGAGCCAGCCCGGCGCGCTCGCGGCCGCGTCGAAATCGAAGCGCCCCGTGTTGAGCACCGCGTCGAGCGGCACGTCGCCGAAACGGCTCACCACCTGCACCGCGCGCGGGTTGATCCGCGCGAGGATGTGCTGCAGGCGCGCGAGATCGTCGGCGCTCACGAGATCGGCCTTGTTGAGCACCAGCACGTCGCAGAATTCCACCTGCTCGATCAGCAATTCGACGATGGTGCGGTCGTCGCCCTCGCCCACCGTCACGCCGCGCTCGGCGAGCGGATCGGCGCTGGCGTAATCGCGCAGGAAATTGAAGGCGTCCACCACAGTGACCATCGTGTCCAGCCGCGCGATATCGGCGAGCGAGCCGCCGTCTTCGTCGGTGAACGTGAAGGTTTCGGCCACCGGCATCGGCTCGGCAACGCCGGTCGATTCGATCAGGATGGCGTCGAAACGCTGTCCGGCCTGGGCCGGATCGGCCAGACGGCGGACTTCGGTGAGCAGATCGTCGCGCAGCGTGCAGCAGATGCAGCCGTTGGAAAGCTCGACGAGACGCTCCTCGACGCGCGCGAGCGCGGAGGCGTCACGCACGAGCGCCGCGTCGATATTGACGGCGGCCAGGTCGTTGACGATCACGGCCACGCGCAGACCGGCGCGGTTGGCGAGGACGTGGCTGAGCAATGTGGTCTTCCCCGCGCCCAGAAAGCCGGAGAGCACGGTGACGGGCAGTGGCGTCGGGTTCATCGCAGTGTGCAGTAAGGAAGGAAAATCGGGCCGCGCGGGCGGGCCGGCGGCGCAAACCTGCATTTTGCACCATGCGGACTCCGTGCGCTGACGGCGCCGGCCGCGTTGGCCGAACGGGCGAGGTCAACGCGGCCCGATCAGGGCATCAGCTTCCATTTGCGCAGGATCGCGGCGATCTGCTGGGCGTACTGGTCGCGCAGCGTCGGCGTTTCGGAATGGTAGGCGCCCACCGCCGCCCAGGTATTGCCGTATTTGTTCATCTTCTGGCGCAAATGCCACGCCGCAATGTAGACGTTCTTGCACGGCTCCATCAGCGTGCTTTGCGAGATACCGTACTGCGCGAGCACGGGCAGATGAATCGAGTTGATCTGCATCACGCCGTAATCGATGGAACCGTTCGCATTCCTGTGCAGTGCGTCAGGCGTGTTGTGCGATTCCTGCCAGGCGATTGCACGCAGGATCAGCGGATTGACCTTCTGGTAGCGGGCCGCCTCGTCGAAGCAGTCGGCGCGCGCCGGCGCACTCGCCGTAGCGGCTAGCGCGACAAGAACGGAGATCGTGGCGGACGCAACCTTTTTCATTGCAACGTCGAGTGGAGTGCTGGAGTACGAAAGAACCGCGCCGCAACGGCCGATATCGGGAAAACCCGCGTCTTGCGGGCGCAACCCGTGGGTGCGCAGGCGCCGGGCCGCCCGTATGATACCGGCAGTCCATGACGCGTCAAACTGCCCGAACGGTCGATGCGCCAATGTCGGCAGGCGGGCAAACGAGGCTTGATGCTAGCCAATCCTTACAAATGCCTTCTTTCGGCATCGCGGGCTTTAGAGGAAATCCCCAGACGTTTTGTCTTTGTGACAAATTCGACACGAAAAGCTGCTACTGTTGCTCTTTTTGGTGAGCATCGGTTGCCGGGGAGGAGCGTCGGCAGTCTGCGGCGGTGGGAGCCAGGCGGGTGTGTCGCATCCATCCCGCGGTCCATTCGCACGGATACGATGTGCATTGAGCACGATAAGTACGACTAGCCGGCGGTGTCCGCTGCCGGCTTCGATATGACACCCATGAGAAGAAATCGTATGGCTTTGCGTCGCGTCGCCACGGCGCTGCTCGTGAGCGGACTGATTACGGCGCAACTCGCGCATGCCCAGGTCACCCTCAACTTTGTCAATGCTGATATCGATCAGGTAGCGAGAGCCATTGGCGCGGCCACCGGCAAAACGATCATTGTCGATCCGCGCGTGAAGGGGCAGCTCAATCTCGTTTCCGAGAATCCCGTACCGGAGGACCAGGCGCTCAAGACGCTGCAATCGGCGCTGCGCATGCAGGGTTTCTCGCTGGTCCAGGACCACGGCGTACTCAAGGTGGTGCCCGAGGCCGACGCCAAGCTCCAGGGCGTGCCGACCTACGTGGGCAACGCGCCGGCCGCACGCGGCGACCAGGTCATCACCCAGGTCTTCCAGCTGCGCAACGAGTCGGCCAACAACCTGCTGCCGGTGCTGCGCCCGCTGATCTCGCCGAACAACACCATCGCGGCCTATCCGGGCAACAACGCGCTCGTCGTGACCGACTACGCCGACAACGTGCGGCGCATCGCGGCGATCATCGCGGGCGTCGATACGGCCGCCGGCCAGCAGGTGCAGGTGGTGCCGCTGCGCAACGCCAACGCGCTCGACATTGCGCCCACGCTGCAGAAGATGCTCGATCCGGGCGCGATCGGCGGCTCCGATCCCACGCTCAAGGTCACGGTGCTCGCCGATTCGCGCACCAACTCGATCATGCTGCGCGCGTCGAACCCGCAGCGCCTTGCGGCTGCAAGGGAACTCGCGAGGCAACTCGACGCGCCCACGAGTATGCCCGGCAACATGCACGTCGTCTCGCTGCGCAACGCCGACGCCGTGCAACTGGCCAAGACCCTGCGCGGCATGATGGGCAAGGGCGGCAACGATTCGTCGTCGTCCGGCGGCAGCGCGAATTCGTTCAACCAGAACGGCAACAGCGGCGGCGCGGGCGGCGGCAGCAGCTCCACCGGTCTGTCGGGCACGCCGCCCTTGCCCAGTTCGTTCGGCGGCAGCGGTTCATCGAACAATCCGATGTCGGGCGGCGCGTCTTCCGGCAACAACGGCGATTTTCTCGGCGACAACAGCAAGGACAAAGGCGACGATAACGCGTCGGGCGGCGGCATGATCCAGGCGGACGCCGCCACCAATTCGCTGATCATCACGGCGCCGGACGCGCTCTATCGCAACCTGCGCACCGTGATCGACCAGCTCGACGCGCGCCGCGCCCAGGTCTACATCGAAGCGCTGATCGTCGAGCTGAACTCGAACACGAATGCCAACCTGGGCATCCAGTGGCAGATCGGCAGCGGCAACGTGCTGGCCGGCACCAATCTGACCAGCGGCAACAGCAACAGCATCATCAATCTGACGGCGGGCGCCGTGACGGGCGGCGGTCTCGTGAGTTCGCTCGGCAATCTCCAGCAGGGCCTGAACGTGGGCTGGGTGCACAACCTGTTCGGCGTGCAGGGGCTGGGCGCGTTGTTGCAGGCGCTGTCGCAGACCAACGACGCCAACGTGCTGTCCACGCCTAACCTCATCACGCTCGACAATCAGGAAGCGAAGATCGTCGTCGGCACCAACGTGCCGATCCAGACGGGCTCGTATTCGAACCTCACGAGCGGATCCACGAGTTCGGCGTTCAACACCTATGATCGCGTGGACGTTGGCCTGACGCTGCATATCAAGCCGCAGATCACCGAAGGCGGCATCCTCAAGCTGCAGCTCTACACCGAAGATTCGGCGATCGTGAACGGCACGACCAACGCGACGACCAATCCGGCCGGCCCGGATTTCACCAAGCGTTCGATCCAGTCCACCGTCCTCGCCGACAATGGCGAGATCATCGTCCTCGGCGGCTTGATGCAGGACAACTATCAGGTCAGCAATAGCAAGGTGCCGCTGCTCGGCGACATTCCGTGGATCGGCCAGCTGTTCCGCTCGGAAAACAAGACGCGCGCGAAGACCAACCTGATGGTGTTCCTGCGCCCCGTGATCATCGGCGACCGCGATACGGCGCAGGCGGTCACGTCGAACCGCTACGACTACATCCAGGGCGTGACGGGCGCGTACAAGTCCGACAACAACCTGATGAGGGACAAGGACGACCCGGTCGTGCCGCCGATGCCGGTCGGCCCGGCCGAGGGTGGATCGGCGCTGAACCTGTTCGATCTCGACCGCATGCGGCGCGAGCAGGCGGTGCGCACGTTGCCGGCTTCGCCCGCGAATGCCGCGCAGATGCAGCCCGTTCAGACGGCGCCCGTACAGACCGCGCCGGTTCAAAGCTCGCCCATGCCCGTCCAGGGCGCGCCGTTGCAGGTCGCGCCCGCGGATCAGCAACAGCAGCCGCTGACGGCCACGCCGAGGGTGCAGCCTTGAGCATCGCAGAAACGCCGCGCGCGACACCGTCCCCGCTGGCCGCGCGGCTCGTGCCGTACGGCTTTGCGCGCGGCGGCCAGATTCTCGTCGCGCAGCAGCAGCCCGAAGGGCTCGAAGTGTGGATCAGCGATCGCACCTCGGGCGCGGCGATCGCCGAAGTCGCGCGCAATTTCGGCGCGCTCACGCTGGTGCGCGTGCCTGCCGACGAACTCGCCCAGGCGATCAATCAGGCGTACGCGCGCCAGGACGGCAGCGCGGCGCAGGTGGTCGGCGAAGTGGAAGGCGAAGTCGATCTCTCGCGTCTCATGCAGGACATTCCCGAAGTGGAAGACCTGCTGGAGTCCGAAGACGACGCCCCGATCATCCGCATGATCAACGCGCTGCTCACCCAGGCGGCGCGCGAGCAGGCCTCGGACATTCACATCGAGCCGTTCGAGAATGCATCGGTGGTGCGGTTTCGCGTCGACGGCACGCTGCGCGACGTGGTGCGCCCGAAGAAGGCGCTGCATGGCGCGCTGATCTCGCGTATCAAGATCATGGCGCAGCTCGACATTGCCGAAAAACGGCTGCCGCAGGACGGCCGCATCACCTTGCGCGTGGGCGGGCGTCCCGTCGATGTGCGCGTTTCGACCCTGCCGACGGGCCACGGCGAGCGCGCCGTGCTGCGTCTGCTCGAAAAAGACGCGCAGCGTTTGAACCTTGAAGCGCTCGGCATGGCGTCGGACACGCTGGGCAAATTCGACCAGTTGATCGGCAAGCCCCACGGCATCGTGCTCGTGACCGGTCCGACCGGCTCGGGCAAGACCACCACGCTTTATGCGTCGATGTCGCGGCTCGAAACCGCCACGACCAACATCATGACCGTGGAAGACCCGATCGAGTACGACCTCTCGGGCATCGGCCAGACCCAGGTGAACGAGCGCATCGGTATGACCTTCGCGCGGGCGCTGCGCTCGATCCTGCGCCAGGATCCGGACATCATCATGATCGGCGAAATCCGCGATCTGGAGACCGCGCAGATCGCCGTGCAGGCGTCGCTCACGGGCCATCTCGTGCTGGCTACGCTCCACACCAACGACGCGGCTTCGGCCGTCACGCGTCTGACCGACATGGGCGTGGAGCCGTATCTGCTCGCGTCTTCGCTGCTTGGCGTGCTCGCGCAGCGTCTCGTGCGCCAGCTTTGCCCGCACTGCAAGGAAGCGCGCGTGGAGGAAGACGGCCGCACGCGCTATCACCCGGTCGGGTGCGATCGCTGCGGCAATTCGGGTTATTCGGGCCGTCGCGGCGTGTACGAACTGCTGACGATCGACGAGCCGATCCGCGCGCTGATCCACCGCAACGCCGCCGACGCCGAAATCTTCGCCGCTGGCCGCGCGCAGGGCATGCGCACGCTGCGCGACGATGGCGAGCGCTGGCTCGACGCGGGCACGACCTCGCTCGAAGAAGTGCTGCGCGTGACGGGCGGCGCGTAAGCGCACAACGGGAGGCAATCCAGCACCATGCCGGCATTCCGTTTCGAAGCCATCGACGCCGCGGGCAAAGCGCAAAAAGGCGTGCTCGACGCCGACAGCGCGCGCGGCGCGCGTCAACAACTGCGCGGCCAGGGACTGACGCCGCTGGTCGTCGAACCGGCCGCGACCCGCACGCGCGGCGCGCGCCAGCAACGTCTCGCGCTCGGGCGCAAACTGTCGCAGCGCGAGCAGGCGATTCTCACGCGCCAGCTCGCCAGTCTGCTGATTGCGGGGCTGCCGCTCGGCGAGGCGCTCGCCGTGCTCACCGAGCAGGCCGAACGCGACTACATCCGCGAACTCATGGCCGCGATCCGCGCCGAAGTGCTCGGCGGCCATTCGCTCGCCAACGCGCTCACGCAGCATCCGCGCGATTTTCCGGATATCTACCGCGCGCTGGTCGCGGCGGGCGAGCACACCGGCAAGCTCGGCATCGTGCTCTCGCGTCTGGCCGATTACATCGAGCAGCGCAACGCGCTCAAGCAGAAGATCGTGCTGGCTTTTACGTACCCGACGATCGTGACGATCATCGCGTTCGGCATCGTCACGTTTCTGTTGAGCTATGTGGTGCCGCAGGTCGTGAACGTGTTCGCGAGCACCAAACAGCAACTGCCGTTTCTGACCATCGTGATGATGGCGCTCTCGTCGTTCGTGCGGCAATGGTGGTGGGCGGTGCTGATCGCCGTGGCGTTCGTCGCGTGGGTGGTGCGCGCGACCTTGCGGCGGCCTGGGCCGCGCCTCTCGTTCGATCGCTGGATCCTCACCGCGCCGCTCGCGGGCAAGCTCGTGCGCGGCTACAACACGGTGCGTTTCGCGAGCACGCTGGGGATTCTGAGCGCCGCGGGCGTGCCGATCCTGCGCGCGTTGCAGGCGGCCGGTGAAACGCTCTCGAACCGCGCGATGCGCACCAACATCGACGACGCCATCGTGCGGGTGCGCGAAGGTACGTCGCTGTCGCGCGCGCTCGGCAATACGAAGACGTTTCCGCCCGTGCTGGTGCACCTGATCCGCTCGGGCGAGGCGACCGGCGACGTGACCACCATGCTCGACCGCGCCGCCGAAGGCGAGGCGCGCGAGCTGGAGCGGCGCACGATGTTCCTGACGAGCCTGCTCGAGCCGTTGCTGATTCTGGCGATGGGGGGCGTGGTGCTGGTGATCGTGCTCGCGGTGATGCTGCCGATCATCGAACTGAACAACCTCGTGCAGTAAGCGACTGCTACGCCCGAGGTTGGGTTTTTGGCGGTGCTGCGTTAGCGCACGTAGATGGTGGGACCGCTGGCGTTGGCGGGCAGGAAGATTTCGGAGTGCACGCCATGACGGTCGATCACGATCGAGCGGGCGCGCACTTCGGCCAGCTTCGAGTCCTGGCCGATCGGGCCGCCGAGCGAAATCGCCCGGGCCGGCTCGCCGCCGACGCTGACGATGGCCGCCGCGCCTCGCGAGAGCGCGAGGATGCCGAACAGATGGATGTCCTGCGCGACGTTGTGTTCGAGCTTGCCGCCGAACAGCGTGCCGGCCTGGTCGAGCGAGACGGGCGCCTGCGCGGCGGCGGCCTGCACGGGCGCCGCGCGCGTGGTGGCGATTTCGAGCGTCCACCACGCTGCCGTCGCGCAGAACGCGGCGAAGGCAGCGAGTGACAGAAGACGGATTTGCAGTGGGTTCATGCGCCCCATTGTACGGAGTTATGGGTACGTTTTGATGGCAGGAAAGGCTTCAAAAGCGCTGGTAGAAGTCCGTATCGAACATGGACCCTAAAGAGGGTCGCAAAGGCGTCATCGTGTGACATTACAATGACCCGTCATATACGCAGCAACGATCATCATCAGGAGGGAAGTCCGTCATGTCCATGTGGGCCAAATACCGTGGGCAAATCAGCCGCGACGTCATCGAGGGGCGCACGCGCCGTCAACGCGGCTTCACGCTGATCGAAATCATGGTCGTGATCGCGATCCTCGGCATTCTCGCCGCGCTGATCGTGCCGAAGATCATGAGCCGTCCCGACGAAGCACGCCGCGTGGCCGCCAAGCAGGACATCGGCACGATCATGCAGGCAATGAAGCTCTATCGCCTCGATAACGGCCGCTATCCGTCCCAGGATCAGGGCCTCCAGGCGCTGGTCCAGAAGCCGACCACCGACCCGGTGCCGAACAACTGGAAGGACGGCGGCTACCTGGAGCGCCTGCCCAACGATCCGTGGGGCAATCCGTACCAGTACCTGAATCCTGGCGTACATAGCGATATCGACGTCTTCAGCTACGGCGCCGACGGCAAACCCGGCGGCGAGGGCAACGACGCCGATGTCGGCTCCTGGCAGTAGAAGTCGTTCCTTCGCGATGACATTCGTGGCGCGGCGCCTCAGTCGTTTCGACCGCCGCGCCGCGATGTTGCGTCTCGCCCGTATTTCACTCTCCTCGCCCGCACCACGCCTTTTCCGCCCATGCGTTGCCGCCCTGTCCGCATCCCGCGCCGTCGTGACCGCGCGCTGACGCCTGCGCGTTCGGCGGGCTTCACGCTGCTGGAGATGCTCGTGGTGCTGCTGATCGCGGGGATTCTGGTGTCGCTCGCGTCGCTTTCGCTCACGCGCAATCCGCGCACCGATCTCAACGAGGAAGCACAGCGTCTCGCGCTGCTGTTCGAATCGGCCGGCGACGAGGCGCAGGTGCGCGCGCGACCGATCGCCTGGCAGCCTGTCGAGGGCGGTTTTCGCTTCGATGTGCGCACCGAGGACGGCTGGCGCCCGCTGCGCGACGACCTGCTCGGCCCGCGCCAATGGGAAGGCGGCGTGACGGGCGTGTCGATCACCTACCCCGGCGGCGACGACGATTTCCACGCGAACCGGCTCGTCTTCGGTACCGAGGCGGTCGAGCAGCCGGTCGAGATCACGCTCTTTTCGGCGGCGGGCCGCGCCACCATCGTCGGCACCGGCACGGGCCGCTATGAGGTCCGCTGAGATGCGCGTCCGCACCATTGAGCGCCGATCCTCGCGCCGTGCCGCACGCGGCTTCACCATGATCGAGGTGCTGGTCGCGCTCGCCATCGTTGCGATCGCGCTTGCGGCTTCGCTGCGCGCCGTGGGCAGCCTCGCCACGAGCGAGGCCGAACTCCACGATCGCCTGCTCGCGGGCTGGAGCGCTGACAACGCGCTCGCCCAGTTGAGCCTGACTCATGCGTGGCCCGATCTCGGCGAGCGCAGCTTCGACTGCTCACAGGGCAATCTGCGTCTGACCTGCACGCAGCGCGTCGCGGCCACGCCCAATCCGCTGTTTCGCCGCGTGGAGGTGTCGGTGACGACGCCGGGCCGCGACGGCAATCTCGCGCAACTCGTCACGGTGCTCGGCAATGAAACGAACCGGTCATTGTGATTATTCGATGCGCATAAGACCGCATGGCAGACGCGCGCGCCAGGCGGCCCTGACCCGGGTGGCCCTGACCCGGGCGGCCGGTTTCACGCTGATCGAGCTGCTGGTCGCGATTGCGATTCTTGCCGTGGTGGCGCTGCTGTCGTGGCGCGGCCTCGACCAGATCATCCGCGGGCGCAACGTCATCACGCAGTCGATGGCCGAGGAGCGCGTGTTCGCGCAGATGTTCGACCAGATGCGCATCGACACCCGCCAGGCCGCGAGCGACGACGAAGCGGGCGCGCCCGCCATCGCCATCGACGGCGGCGCGCTGCAGATCGTGCGTGCGTTCCCGGTGCCGCCGGGCGCGCCGCCGCGCCTGCAGGTGGTGCGCTATCGCGTGGCCGACGGCCAGGTGGTGCGCTATGCCTCGCCGCCGCTCGCCCATATCGGCGATCTGCGGCGCGCGCTGCGCGGCGGCGAAACCGGCGCGTGGAGCGCCTTGCCGATGATGCAGGGCGTGGCCTCGATCAACGCGCGCCTGTTCGTGCCGAAGGTCGGCTGGACTTCGGATATGGGCGACGTGCGCTCGCAGCTCAACGCCAACAACAACAGCGTGAAGGTGCCGCAGCTCGGCAACGCGCCGGTGCCGCGCGCCGTCACCGGCCTTGAAGTGAGCGTCGGTGCGCATGCGCTCGCGCGGCCCGTGACGCGCGTTTTCCTGGTGGGGCAATGATGCGTCGCCTGGCATTTTCCCCGCGCTCGCGGCGCACTACCGCGAAACAACGCGGCGCCGCGATCATCACGGCGCTGATGGTGGTCGCGCTGTCGGCGATTCTCGTGTCCGGCATGCTCTGGCGCCAGCAGGTGCAACTGCGCCGCATCGAAAATCAGCGCCTGCTCGCCCAGGCGCAGTGGATCTCGCGCGCGTCGCTCGACTGGACCCGCCTGATCCTGCGCTCGGAAGCCGATACCTCGGCGGGCGTGACCTATCTGGGCGGCGCGTGGGGCATGCCGGTGGCGCGCACGCGGCTGTCCGACTTCCTTGGCCAGATCGGCGAGGCGCGCGCCGAACAGGGCGCCGACACCTGGCTGTCCGGCTCGATCGAGGACGCCCAGGCGCGCTTCAATCTGCGCAATCTGGTGTCGGCATCGGCGCCCGGCGCGCTGCAGCTCAATCTCACGCAGATCCAGGCGTTCGCCCGCCTGCTGCAACTGATTGGCGTCGATGGCCAGCTCGCGAAGAACGCGGCCGTTTATCTGCGCTCGAGCCTGACGTACTCGGTCACGCGTTTTCAGACCGCCTCGGCGGGCGTGACGGCCAGCGGCACCCCTGCTGCTGCCGCACCGGTCGCGGGCGGCATGGGTGGCGGCGCGAATTTCACCGATAACCCGGGCATCGGCGATAGCGAAGGCGACCGCGGCAACGCGCCGATCCTCATGACGAGCGTGGACGCCCTGCTCGACGTGCCCGGCTTCACGCCCGACATCGTCGCGCGGCTGCGGCCCTTCGTGACGGTCCTGCCGACCACGACGCCCGTGAACATGAACACCGCGCCGGCCGAAGTGATCGCCTCGATCGTGCAGGGCATGAGCCTGTCGAGCGCGCAGGCTTTCGTGTCGCGACGCCAGACCGTGTTTTTCCGCAATCTGGGTGACGTGCAACTGGCGCTGACCGGCGCGGGCACCGCGCAGGCGAACATCGATTCCACGCTCTGCGACGTCAATACGAGCTATTTTCTGGTGCATGGGCGCGTGCAGCACGAGCGCGCCGTCGTAGACCGCACCACGCTCGTGTGGCGCGACTCACTCACCCATACGACGCGCATCGTGCACGTCTGGGACGAATCCTGAAGCGAATCATGAAGCCGTACCAGTCCAACATCGAAAAGAGGTGCGTGTGAGCACGCTGATCGTCCTGATGCCGCCGCGCGACCCGG
Organism: Paraburkholderia eburnea; assembly: GCF_002917095.1. GTDB lineage: Bacteria > Pseudomonadota > Gammaproteobacteria > Burkholderiales > Burkholderiaceae > Paraburkholderia > Paraburkholderia eburnea. The sequence continues at coordinate 23,146 of NZ_PQGA01000010.1, read as the reverse complement.
CGGTCCACTCGCAGGAATGGCAGTTGCCGGAACTGCCTTTCGTGCTGCTCGACAAGACGGGCCGCACGCAGCGCGCGGGCCGCGCGGCGCTGGGCCTGCTGCCGAAAGCGTCGGCCACCGTGCTGCTGATCGCCGCGCGCGACCTGCTGATGGTCGCGACGGCCGTGCCGCCGCTCAAGGGGCCGCGGCTGCGCCAGGCGCTGCCCAACGTGGTCGAGGATCACCTGATCCAGGACCCGCAGACCTGCCACCTGGCGCTCGATCCCGCGCGTCTGCCCGACGGCCGGCAGACGGTTGCGGCGGTCGATCGCGGCTGGTTCCGCTTCATCGTCGAGGGCTTCAGGGGCGCGGGGCACCGCAACCTGCGCGCGGTGCCGGTGGCGCGCTGCCTGCCTGCCGCGCAAAGCGTAGCCGCGCCGGTTATTGCCGAATCCGCCGAACCCGTTGCCGCAGGCGGGCATGTCGATGCGATTGCGCCCGTTGAAGCCGCCCATGGCGAAGCCGTGACGGCCTGCGTGCTCGGCCATGTCATGGCGACGGCCCCCACGCTGCTGCCCGATCTTGCGGCGACCCACACGACGCCTGCTGCGCTGCTTGAACTCGCGATCGTGCGCGGCGCGGCGGCCGAAGGCTTCGCCGTGCCGGCCGCGAGCGTGGCCGCAACGGTCGCGGCCCTGGCGGGCGACGCCGATGTTGCGCGCTACGTCCTCACCGGCCTGCCCGGCGAGCCGACCAGCGCCGCCGACAAGGCCGCGCTCGCCGCCGCCCTGCCCGGCGCGCAGCCGCTCTCCTTCGAAACGCTCGCGCAGCGCGCGCTCGCCTGCAAGTTCGATCTCTGCCAGTTCGAGTTCGCCGCCCAGCCGTGGCGCCTCGACCGCGCGACGCTGCGCCGCCTGCGCGTGCCGATCGTGCTGGTCGTCGCCTCGCTGCTGGTGGCGATCATCGGCGCCAATGTGCAATGGCTGATGCTCGCGCGTCAGCGCGACGCCATGAACGCGCAGATGACCGAGCTGTTGCTCAACGCCTTCCCCAGGACCACGGTGGTGCTCGACCCGGCGGGCCAGATGGCGCGCCAGCTCTCGCAGTTGCGCGTGGCCGCCGGCGAGCCGTCGCCAGACGATTTCCTCGCGCTCGCCGACGGCGTCGCGCGCTCGCTTGGCCCCGTGCCGGCGAATGCGATCGCGGCGCTCGATTATCACGACCGCCGCCTGGACGTGACCTTCAAGCCCGGCGTGAACGTGGATGGCGGCCTCGCCCAGCGCCTCGCGCGCAACGGCCTCACGGGCGCTCAGGACAGCAGCAGCGGCAAATGGATCATCAGGAGCGGGTCATGAAGACATCGACATCGGGCGGCGCGTTCGCCGAGGCGTTGCAGGAACAGTGGACCCATTTCTGGGAAGCGCGCACGACGCGCGAAAAGACCCTGTTGACGTGGGGCGGCGCGGTACTGGCTATCGCGATCGGCTATTCGGTGCTCTGGCAGCCTGCGGCGGACGGCCGCGCGAAGTTGCGTGAAAGCCTGCCCGCCCTGCAGCGCGAGCTTGCGCTCATGACGGCGCAGGCCGACGAGGCACGCGCACTTGCGGGCGCCGCGGCGAGCGTCGCGCCGGGCGGCCAGGCGCTCAAGGATGCGCTCACGGCCTCGCTGGCCGATCACGGGATGCCGGGCGCGCAGGTTCAGCTGATCGGCACGAGTGCGCAGGTGCAGTTGAAGAATGCGTCGTTCCCGCTCTGGACGGGCTGGCTCGACGATGTGCGCAAGCAGTTCAAGGTGCAGGTGGTCGAAGCGCACATCACGGCGCTCAAGGCCGACGGCCAGGTGGACCTGAGCGCGTCGCTGCAGTCCGCGAACGCGCGCTAAAACCAGCCAGAGGTCGATCGCATGTCTTACTGGATGCGGCGCGTGCGCGCCGTGCTGCCCTGGCTGTTTGTCGCCGTGCTCTCGGTGGGCGCGGTGCTGCTCGTGCGTCTGCCCGCTGCCTGGATCGCGCCGCAGTTCGCGCGCGCGACCCAGGGGCACGTCAATCTCGTCGATCCGCAGGGTTCGCTCTGGCATGGCTCGGCCACCCTCATGCTCGCGGCCGGCCACGACGTTCAGGGCGCGACGCTGCTGCCGGGACGCATCGAATGGCGCGCTTCGTTCTGGGCGCTCTTCACGGGCCGCGTGCGCCTGCAGATGCGCCAGACCGAGGCGATGCCCGATCCCATCGACGTCGAGGCCACGCCGCGCGGCGCCACCGTCACGGCAGGCGCGATCGCCGTGCCCGCCTCGCTGCTTGCCGGTCTGGGCGCGCCGTTCAATACGCTCGATATGGACGGCAATGTGCGGCTCGCGTGGAGCCCGTGGCGCGTGTTCGGCACCGACGCGTTCGGACGCCTCACGGTCACGCTCGGCGATATGAGTTCACGCGTTTCGCTGGTGAAGCCGCTGGGGACTTACGAAGCGGTGTTGCAGGCGCAGGGCGCGTCGTCGACGCTCGATCTGAGCACGCAAAAAGGCCCGCTGATGCTGGACGGCCACGGCACGTTTTCGCGCAATTCGGCGATGTTCAACGGCACCGCGAGCGCCACGCCCGATCAGCGCGACAATCTCGCGGGGCTTTTGAACCTGCTGGGACGGCCGATCGGCCCGGGACAGGTCGCGCTGACCTTCATGCACTGACGGCGCGCGCCGTCGTGCGCGCGCTTGTGCCGATGCGCGTGCCGAAACTTATTGCGGCTGCACGTTCAGCGCGCGCTGTGTATCGGCGGCGGTCGTGCTGGCCGCCGCGCCCGATGCTGATGCCGCCGATGCAGGCGCGGGAGCTGCAACGCCGCCGCTCTCGCGATCCATCTGCGCGGCATCCCAGCCGCCGCCGAGCGCCTTCACCAGCCCCACCGACGACACCATGCGCTCGCCCGCGATGCTGGCGAGCTTCTGCTGCGCCGTGAACGCCGTGGTCTGCGCGGACAGCACGTTCTGGTAATCGGTCGTGCCGGCCTTGTACTCGTTCGTGACGATCGAGAGCGCGTGCTGCGCCGATTCCACCGCCTGCTGCTGCACCACGACCTCCTGCGCGAGGATGCGCTGCGAGGCGAGGTTGTCCTCGACATCCTGGAATGCGGCCAGCACCGTCTGGCGGTAGGCCGCGACCTGCTGGTCATAGGCCGCGCGCGCGGCTTGCGTCTGCGCGCTGCGCAGACCCGCATCGAAGATCGTGGCGGCGAGCGACGGCCCGAGCGTCCAGAAGCGCGATGGCATCTGCAGCAATTGCGAGAACACCGAGCTTTCGAAGCCGCCGCTCGCGGACAGCGTGAGCGTCGGGAAGAACGCCGAAATCGCCACGCCGATCTGCTCGTTGGCGGCGGCTGCCTTGCGCTCCGCCGAGGCAATGTCGGGCCGCCGTTCGAGCAGCGCCGAAGGCATGGTCAGCGGCACGGTCGGCGGCGTGGCCGTGAGCGGCGACGCCGCAATCGAGAACGACGAGGCCGGCTGGCCGACCAGCACGGCGATCGCGTGCTCGTCCTGGGCGCGCGCCACGCCGTTGTCGATCGCGGCGGCTTGCGCGGATTGCAGTTGCGTCTGCGCCTGGATCACGTCCGCGCGGCCCGCCACGCCCTGGGCGTATTGGTTCTGCGTGAGCGTCAGCGACTTCTGATAGGCGGCGACGGTGTCGTCGAGCAGCTTTTGCTGCGCGTCGAGCGCGCGCAGCGTGAAATACGTCTGCGCGAGCGTGGCCTGCGCGGACAGGCGCGCATTGGCCAGATCGGCGGCGGCGCCCTGCTGGCCCGCTTCCTCGGCGCTCACGGTGCGGCTCACCTTGCCCCAGAGATCGGGTTCCCAGGTGGCGTCGAGACCGAGATTGACGTTGTTGGTGATATTGCCGCTCGGGAAACTGCCGCTTGCGTTCGACACGCGCGTGGGCGTGCGCGAACGCGTGCCCGAGAACGACGCGCTCACAACCGGGAAATACGCGGCGCGCGCCTCGCCGACCAGCGCGCGCGCCTGGCGATAAGCGGCGGCGTACTGCGCGACCGTCTGGTTGTTGGCGTTGAGCTGATCCATCAGCCCGTTGAGCTGCGCGTCGTCGTAGATGAGCCACCAGGTACCGCGATCCGCCATATCGGCCGGTTGTGCGACCTTGAAACCCTCCGGTGCCTCTTTATAGGCCGCCGGCACCGCCGTATCGGGCCGATGATAGTCGGGGCCAACCGCGCAACCGCCAAGCTGGAACGCAAGCGCGGCCGCCGCGCCGATCAGTGCGAACGTGGGCGCGCGACGGCGCAGCGCAGCGGAAAAGCGACCAGTTATAACGAGACGGCGGGACATGCGGGAAATTCCTGTCGATGCGGCTGGCGAATGTGATGCGGACGTTACACGATGCGGCGCGCGGAGCGAGGCCGGGCCGCGGCAATGGTAGCGCACGCGCGTAGCGTCGCGCGCGCAATCCGCAAGGTTAAGCCGGGAACGGGGACGGATGTGTTACGGCGCGTAAGGGGTAGTTTACGCGCCGTTACCGCGCCAGCGGCGCAGTGCATGGAGGGCGCCGTGAGCGCGCACCCGCGCGCTATGCGCCACGTTTGTGCAGGTGGCTTTTGCCGCTGCCGTGGGATCGATCGCAGCCGCAGGGGGGCTGACCATGCTGGTCGAACTGTTCGCGCTCTGGCCGCCGCGCTGCGAGCGGCGACGGTCGGCCCACATCATCAGCACGACGGCGATCGAGCCGCCGGGCAGGACGAACATGGCCGCGTAGAGTGCTGCCTTGCGCCAACGCGCAGCCCCGCCAGCATGCGCAAAGGCATGTCGTGCTGTGCAGGTGACCGAGCGGCCAATGCCGCCGAGCGCGTTTTTGAGGTACAGCATGGCGCGACCAAAGAAGAAATTCGGGAAACCGATGAGTGTAGATGCTTGCCTGCAATAATATTGACTATGCAATCAAATCGCAACATAGTTTGCGCTGCATCATTTCCAGTGTTGTTTTTACGCCGCGATAGCGACAGATCGATGACCGGGGCGACGAAGGCAATCTAACTAAAGTCGTCATCCAAGCCGCCGATCCGGAATATTTTTTCGCTGCCCAGGCAGAAAAATAACCGGCTAGAATGCGCATGTTTCCGTAATGGATGAGAACGTCTTTCCCATGAGCGACGGCCCCTACGCGCAGGATGTGCCGGGAGAGGTCGGTGTCGTGCCGAGCCTCGGTTATTTCCTTTCGACCGCCCGCAACGTGCTGGCCTCGCGCATGGATCGCGCGGTGGCGCCGCTCGGTCTGACTTCGTCGCAGATCGGCGTGATCATGCTGCTCTGGTTCGAGCGTGCCCGCACGCCCAACGAGATGTCGCGGGTGCTGTCCTACGACACCGGCTCGATGACGCGTATGCTCGACCGCCTGGAGAAGAAGGGTTTCATCGAGCGCCAGCGCAGCCATGTCGATCGTCGTGTCGTGGAACTGGAACTCACGTCGCTCGGCCGGGACGCGGCGCAGCAATTGCCCGATGTGATCGCTTCGGTGATGAACGAGCAGTTGCAGGGCTTCAGCGCCGACGAAGTCACGACGCTCATCGGCCTGCTTCAACGTTTCATCGCCAACGACGCGCAGACGCAATCGGTATGCGGTCACGTCGAAAGCAAGGCGAGCGCGCTGACCGATACGCCTGACTAGTTTCGCGGTCCGCTGTTTCGCCGTCTTGCGCCTGGGGCAAACCGGCCTCGACAAGAGGGCCACAGTGCAACCGAATAGCTGTCTGGGCAGACAATGCTCCGGCATATAAATGCGCGCGACCGTTCGCACATGGTTCATTGCAGCGGCAACGGTCTGCACGCAGGCCGAGCGAAGTAGACCCAAATCAGCAGCAGCACCCGACCAACGATCCTGAACAAGGACCCGAAGATGGACGCCTCAACCACCGCGCCCGCCTCTACCCCGGCCAGCGCCGAACCCAAGCCCCTGTCAGGCGGCACCCTCGCGTTGCTGACCGTGGGCCTGGCGCTCGGCACGTTCATGGAGGTGCTCGACACCTCGATCGCCAACGTCGCCGTCCCGACCATCTCGGGCAATCTGGGCGTGGCCAACAGCGAAGGCACCTGGGTGATTTCGTCGTACTCCGTGGCCTCGGCGATCGCCGTGCCGCTCACGGGCTGGCTCGCGCGCCGCGTGGGCGAAGTGCGGCTCTTCACGCTCTCGGTGATCCTGTTCACGTTCGCGTCGGCCGCCTGTGGCTTCGCCTCGAACTTCGAGACGCTGATCGCCTTTCGCCTCGTGCAGGGTCTGGTGTCCGGTCCGATGGTGCCGCTTTCGCAGACCATCCTCATGCGCTCTTATCCGCCTGAAAAGCGCGGGCTCGCACTCGGCCTCTGGGCGATGACGGTGATCGTCGCGCCGATTTTCGGCCCCGTGATGGGCGGCTATATCACCGACAACTACACCTGGCCGTGGATCTTCTACATCAACGTGCCGATCGGCCTGTTCTCCGGCGTGTGCGCTTACCTGCTGCTGCGCGGTCGTGAAACGAAGATCACCAGGCAGCGCATCGACGCCGTCGGCCTCGCGCTGCTCGTGATCGGCGTCTCGTGCCTGCAAATGATGCTGGACCTCGGCAAGGACCGTGACTGGTTCAGTTCGAAGTTCATCGTCGCGCTCGCGGTCATTGCGGCGGTATCGCTTGCCTTCATGCTCGCGTGGGAAGCCACCGAAAAAGAGCCCGTTGTCGATCTCTCGCTCTTTCGCGACCGCAACTTCGCGCTCGGCGCGCTGATTATCTCGTTTGGTTTCATGGCGTTTTTCGGCTCGGTGGTGATCTTCCCGCTGTGGCTGCAAACGGTGATGGGCTACACGGCGGGGATCGCGGGCCTGGCAACCGCGCCGGTTGGCTTGCTCGCGCTCGTGCTGTCGCCCTTGATCGGCCGCAATATGCACAAGCTCGATCTACGCCTGGTGGCCAGTATCGCGTTCCTTGTATTCGCGTTCGTGTCGATCTGGAATTCCACCTTCACGCTCGACGTGCCGTTCAGTCATGTGATCTTGCCGCGTCTCGTGCAGGGGATCGGCGTGGCGGGCTTCTTCGTGCCGATGACGACCATCACGCTATCGAGTATTTCCGACGAACGCCTGGCAAGCGCTTCGGGCTTGTCGAACTTCCTGCGCACGCTGTCCGGCGCGATTGGCACGGCGGTTAGCACGACGTTCTGGGAAGACGACGCGATCTATCACCATGCGGTGCTGGCGGAGTCGGTGAATATCTATTCGCCGAACACCACCGCGTATCAGGACGCGCTGGCGGGTATCGGCTACGCGGGCCAAAGCATGACCGCGAAGATCAACGACGTGGTCACGTCGCAAGGCTACATGATGGCGACCAACGACTTCTTCCGCATTTCCTGCGTGGTGTTTCTGGTGCTGGCCGTGCTGGTGTGGATTACGAAGCCCAGAAAAGGCGCGGGACCGTCGATGGGCCACTAAAGGCTCAAGGACGGTCCCGGACAGCGCCGCGCGGGCGGTACGGCCTTAGCGGGCCGTTACGCCGTCAGTCTGGATTTCGACGCGGCGATTCTGTGCGCGGCCTTCCACGGTGGCGTTCGACGCGATGGGTTTCGACGCGCCGTAGCCGTGCACTTCGTACTGGGTGGCATGCAGGCCGTGCGATTGCAGATAGTTGCGCACGGTTTGCGCGCGGCGCTGCGAGAGCCGGTCGTTCAACGCCTTCGAGCCAGTCGAGTCGGTATGACCGTCGACGGTGACGGTGCCGATATTCACACCGTCGCTATCTGCGATGAACTTGTCGAGCGCCTGCTTGCCTGCCGGCAGCAGATCGTACTTGTTGATCGCGAAGTTGGCGTCCGCGTTGAGCGTGATCGAGCGCGGCGCTTTCTGGATGACCACCGGCGGCGGGGGCGGGGGCGGAGGGGCTTCCTGGACGGCCGGCTGCGGTGCCTGGCAGACGAAGAGGATTTCACGCGGATCGTTTTCCGGCTTGAAGCCCGAAGCCGCGCGATCGACCGACGAAACGCGCAACGGCTGCTTGTCGCCGCAGATTTCGTTGACCTTCTTCATGCATTCCTTCGAGCTTTCGAGCAGCCCGAGACATTGCACGCGATAGGCCTGGGTGCCGTTGGCAAGCGTCACGACGTCGAGGTTGTGCATGGGCCCCGATGCGGTGGTGCAGCCGGCGGCGACGACGATCAGGAAGGCCAGCACACTGACTGGCAGAAGTCGCATTTTCATTTTTGGATTCGAATAATTGAAGAGGAGTGAAACCGTCCGGCAGATGCCGAATCTGGCCCACAATACGTTTCCTCAAATACCCGCTCAATCAGAAAATGCTTAAACCCGCAATCGAAATGATTCGATTCGGAGTCCGTCTTATTGCGTCAAGTTATGCTTAAGATAATTCGCAAAAACACGCTGGCAAACTCCGGACTGAACCGGAGCTTGCAGAAGAATCAGCGTGGGCGGACCGGACTCAAGGCGCGGAAGCCGACGCAGCCGGTGCGGCCGCCGATGCAGGCAGCGGCGCCGTGCCGGTGTCGCCCGTATCGCTGTTGTCATGGGAACCGGGGATCGATTGTTCGATGCCGGTGCGCACGTACTGCTTGAACGCGGCGCCCGCCGCCCATGGATCGGGCTTGCAACCGATCGAACTGTCGCAATGGGCCGCGAAGCCGATGGTCGTGGTGCCGTCACCGTTGGAAGTCTTCGTGATCTCGTAGGCGAGCGCGCGCTTGCCGCCGCCGGGGCCGGCGGTCTGGATCAGCGAGTCGGTCACGGTTTGCACTTCGTACATCGAATGGCCGCGCACCCAATCCTGGGCGCGTTGCCACCAGATATCGCACTGCGGCTTGTCGCTGCAGGTCAGCGGTGCGGTGGCGATCTGCATGACGTCGGGGTTGACCTGGCCGCGCGGCGCGCAGGCCGCCAGCGCCGCGCAGAGCAGGATCGGCAGGGTTCGTTTCATCGCGTGGGTTCCTCCCTTTAGGGGCGCGCGCTGCGCGGCCCCTCCATGTGTCGTTAGCGTGACTCGTCGGAGTCCCTGCGTGACTATAAGGGATGGAGGCAGGGATGGAAGCGCGGCGGGCGCAGCCCTTGGCATTTGCCGCAAGTGCGATGCCCGCCGCCGCGAACCTGCTGCCGGAAAAACCCGCTTTCAGACGCTGAAGCGATTGAGCGTGTAGGCGCGATAAGCAGCCACGAAGGCATCGAACGAACCGACTTCCTCGCGCTCGAGCTTGGCCTGCGCGTCGAGCGATTCGCGGGCAAGCTGGTCGAAGTGAGCCGTCGTCTGCGCATCGAGCGGACGGGCGAGGAAATCCGCCGCATGACGCTCGCTTTGCGCGAGCGCAAATTGCAGGAAGGTCTGCTGCTGGTCGCGCATCGTCTCAAGCACGCGCGCCGAAGGCGTGAGCGACGCATCGGCGAGCTTCGCGCGCTGGGCCGCGAGCGCGCGCGCATGGGCGTCGCCGCCGTGCAGCGCGTCGAGCGCCGCCGCCGTGCGCTCGATCTTCGCGAACAGCTCCGTCGCCCAGTCCTGCATCGCTACCGGCTGGCCATCGCGCGCGAGCGCGAGGCCCGGCTTGCGCCCTTCCTTGGTGACGAGGCTGAAGTTCTCGTTGGCTTCCGCGTAATCGGCCTCGGGCAAGAGCGGGCTGTCGTCGAGCGCGCAGGCGAGCAGATAGGCGTCGAGAAAACGCGCCGCTTCGAGCGAAATGCCGGTGGGTTCGAACGGGTCGATGTCCATGCAGCGCACTTCGACGTACTGCACGCCGCGCGCGGCGAGCGCATGCAGCGGCCGCTCGCCGGGCCAGGTCACGCGCTTCGGGCGGATCGTCGAATAGAACTCGTTTTCGATCTGCAGGATGTTGGTGTTGATCTGCACCCACTCGCCGTCGCGATGCGTGCCGATCGCCTCGTAAGGCGGATACGGCTGGCTCACGGCCTGCGCGAGCGCGTCGAGATAACCGGGCAGGGTGTCGTAGTCGGCGCGCAGCGCGGACTGGCCCGTCGTGTTCGAATAGCCGAGATCGCTCATGCGCAGGCTCGTCGCGTACGGCAGATAGAGCGTGTCGGCGTCGAGGCTTTGTAGCGTGTTTTCGCGCCCGCGCAGAAAGCGGGCGTCGAGCGCGGGCGAGGCGCCGAACAGATACATCAGCAGCCAGCTCGTGCGGCGGAAATTGCGGATCAGCGCGAGGTAGCGCTCCGACTGATAGTCCGTCTGCGTGGCCGTCGATTGATCGTGCGCATGCAGCACGCGCCACACTTCTTCGTTGAGCGAATAGTTGTAGTGGATGCCCGCGATGCACTGCATGGTGCGGCCATAGCGCAGCGCGAGACCCATGCGGTAGACGTATTTCAGCTTGCCGATGTTCGAGCTGCCGTAGCGCGCGATGGGAATACCGTCGTCGCTCGCGGGCAAAAGGCCCGGCATCGATTCGTTCCAGAGCATTTCGCCGTCGCGCGCGAGCACGCTGTAGACGTAGCGATGCAGCTCGTCGAGCTTGTCGAGCGTGATCGACGCGTCCTGTTCGGCGGGCGTGATGATCTCGATCAACGCTTCCGAATAATCGGTGGTGATCGACGGATGCGTGAGCGCCGAACCCAACGCCGCGGAATGCGGCGTCATGGCGAGATGGCCGTCGCGCGTGACCCGCAGGCTTTCCTTTTCGATGCCGCGCAGACCGCGCGTGAGCGCGTCGCGATGCGGCCCGGCGCTCAGCACGGAAAGGCGCTGCGTGAGAACGTCGTTCGTGCGTGTAGAGGTCGTGTCTGGCATTGAGGGCTGGTCGGGCACTGGCCGGCGGCAACGGCGCTATTGCACGTTATTGCACATAGGCACGCTTCGCTGGCAGGGAATTTTTCGGTAGCGGGCACTTTAACATCTCGCCGAAAGACCTGCTTGAGGCCACCTCGGGCCTGCCTTTGCGGCCGATTTGACATGGCTGGAAGCCAGTGCTGGCAAGGTTTTAAGCGGCTTGCGCAGTACCCGGGCGACGACGGGTGCTGCGTTGCCGAACCCGGCGCTATGGCGTGGATTGCCGCGCGTCAGCCGCCGCGCGCCGCGCCGGCGCGATCGGCGATTTCGTTCCAGAGATGCATGGCCGCGTAGGCGCGCCAGGGACGCCAGGCGTCGGTGCGTGCGCGCTGTTGCGTCGCGCGCACGAGCGCGGGGTCGCGTGCCGCGATGGTCTGCATCAGCACGAGGTCGGTGGCGGGCCACGCGTCGGCATCGCGCCAGGCGCGCATCGCCACGTATTCGACCGTCCACGGGCCGATGCCCGGCAACGCGAGCAGCGCCGCGCGCATGGCGTCGAGCGTGGCGCGTTCAGCCGCAGTGGTTTTGCCGTCTTGACCGGACGCAGGCGATCGTTCGACGGCGACCGCGCCGCTCGCCACGGCGGCCGCGAAGCCCTGTAGCGCCGCGATGCGCTTGCCCGGCATACCGATGCCGGTGAGATCCGCCGCGGCGAGCGCCGCAGGCGTGGGAAAGCGCCAGGCCGTGCGCGCATGAGGGTGACCGGCGATCGGCTTGCCGACCCGCTCGACGAGGCGGCCGACGATCGTCGTCGCGGCCTTCACGCTGACCTGCTGGCCGACGATTGCGCGCACCACCAGCTCGAAGCCCGACCACGCGCCCGGCATACGCAGCCCAGGAGCGGCGGCGACGAGCGGTCCGAGCCACGGATCGCCGCCCAGACCCGCGCCGATCGCGGCAGGATCCGCGTGAATGTCGAACACGCGTGCAAGCGGCGCGGCGAGCGCGGCCGCATGCACGCTTACTGGCCCGTCGATCCGTGCGACGAGGCAACGCTTGCGCGCATGGCGGCGCACGGCAAGCGTGCCGCTCGCGCCGTCGAAGTCGATCGCGCGCAGCCACGCGCCGTCCTCCACCGCTTCGACGCCTGGCGTCGCGCGGCCCGCGAGGAAGCGCAGCATGCGCGGCCAGTCGTAGGGCGCGCGAAACGGTAGTTCGAGCGTGGCGTCCGCGGCTTCGAAGGGTTCGACGGATTGCTGGACGGCGCTCAAGCAGCAGTCTCCGGCGGGTTGTCGGCGCGCTCGCGCCGTTTGAGTCTGGTAGTGGGCTGCACAGCTTCCTGCAGCACATGGACCTCGCCCGCGCGCGCTTCGGCGTCGATCAGCGCGGCCTTGCGCTCAAGTCCCCAACGATAGCCCGCGAGCGAGCCGCCCTTTTGCACGACGCGATGGCACGGAATCGCCAGCGCCACCGGGTTCGACGCACACGCGCTCGCCACGGCGCGCACCGCGCGCGGCGAGCCCACGGTTTCGGCGATCTCGGTGTAGCTGCGCGTCTCGCCGTAGGGAATCCGCTGGAGCGCGTCCCAGACGCGTTGCTGGAACGCCGTCGCGGAAAGGTCGAGCGGCAACTCGATGCGCTCGCTGCGGCCGTGCAGATAAGCGTCGATCTGCGCGACGAAGGGCGCGAGGCCTGCGGCATCCTCGACGCATCGGGCGTTCTCGAAATCGGCGTGCAGGCTTTCGCTCAAGGCTCTCGCGCTGTCGCCGAAAGCGATCCGGCAGATCCCCTTGTCGGTCGCGGCGACGATCACATGCCCAAGCGGCGTGGCCGCGTCCGCATAGCGGATCGTGAGGCCCGCGCCCTTGCGCCGGAATGCCGAGGGCGCCATGCCCAGCTCGCCCGCCACGCTCTCATAGAGCCGCGACGACGAGTTGAAGCCCGCATCGGCGCTCGCGCGCGTGACGTCGGCGCCCTGGGCGAGCGCGTCGCGCAGGACCGCGCCGCGCCGGGCGGCCTGATATTGACGCGGCGAGACGCCCAGCACGCGCTTGAAAAGACGCTGCAGGTGGAACGGGCTCAGATGCACCGCCTCGCCGAGTCTCGCAAGCGTGAGGCGTTCCTGGGGATCGGCGTCGAGCGCTGCGCACGCGCGCTGCACGATTTCCAGTTCGCGCGGCAAGCCGCCTGGCTGGCAGCGCTTGCAGTCGCGGTAGCCAGCGGCGCGCGCGCTATCGGCATCGGGGAAGAATTCGACGTTTTCGGGACGCGGCAGACGCGATGCGCAGGAAGGGCGGCAGAACACGCCGGTCGTGCGCACGCCGTAGAAGAACTGGCCGTCGGCGCGGGCATCGCGTGCGGCGACGGCGTCCCAGCGCGCGGTATCGCCGGAGGTGTCGAGGCGGGCTGGAGCGGTGGACGGGACAGCGTTCATGTCATGACTCCTGGTGAGAGCAGATTCGATGGTCCCACTGTAGACGCTCGCACAGGCGCGGGCGCGCCGGATCTTGCGCTGTCGTTCGGCGCGCATTCAGCCGCTATTTTGCCTCTTTGGGCCATGCCGGTTACTCGACGACTCTGCCCCGTTCAGAGGCGGCGTCTGCACGCAAGCAGGGCGCTGCGACAATTTGGCACCATTGCGGGTTTTCCCTTAAAAACTTGTTGCAACGCGTCAGACCGCTGTGTATAGTGGTTCTTGTCTCCTCCATGTCTCCTCCTGATATGGATTAAGCCCGCTCACAGCAGCGGGCTTTTTTTCGTCCAGCGTTTTTGCACGCGCCGCACCTCCCTTCCCCTGCCGATTTCCTTCTACACTGCCTGGACGCACTCACGCGCACCGCAACGGTGGACACCATGCAGATCCGGATTCGCGAAATTGACCATGTGGTGATCCGCGCGGCGGACCCGGCGTCCATGACGCGCTTTTACTGCGAGGTGCTGGGCTGTCGCGTCGAACGTGAGGAACGCGAACTGGGGCTACTGCAATTGCGCGCGGGGCGCTCGCTGGTCGATCTCATCACGGCGGGCGGGCCGCTGGACCGCAACGCGCAAGGCGGCGCGGGCCGCAACATGGATCACCTCTGTCTGCGCGTGGAGCCGTTCGACGGCGAGGCGCTGAAGGCCTGGCTCACGCAATCCGGCGCGCGTCCCGGCGAGGTGGTCGAGCGCTATGGCGCCGAGGGTTTCGGGCCGTCGCTGTATCTGTTCGATCCGGAAGGCAACATGATCGAACTCAAAGGGCCGCCCGCTGCCTGACCTGCAACAGCGCCGCGACCGCCTCTTGCCTTAAACGTTCTCGGGCGCCTTGTACACGGTCCACTCGACCGCTACCGGCTCGCTCTTCTCGCTGCCGATCCACGCAGCGCCGTCCTGGACGGTGCACTGCAGCCGCATGGTGCGCTCCGCGAGCTTGCCGAGGGAAGCCGCTACGCCCTCGCCCAGCGACCAGACCGTGACGTTGCGCAGCCGCTCGACCTTGCTGCGCACGCCTTGCCACCAGATGTCCGAGGTGCGGCCACCATAGGCGATCACGATCACTTCTTCCGAGCGCCCGCTTGCCTTGGCGATGCGGCGCTCGTCCGGCTGACCGACTTCGATCCAGGTCTGGATCGCGCCCGTGTAGTCCTTGCTCCAGAGATCCGGCTCGTCGATGTCCGACAGGCCCTTGCAGAACTCCAGCCGCTCGCCCGCGAACAGCGCGAAGGCGGCGATACGGACCATCATGCGATCGTCGGTTTCGGAGGGGTGGCAGGCGATCGTCAGCGCATGGTCGGCGTAGTAATGCCGGTCCATGTCCGCAATCTGCAGTTCTGCCTTGAAGATGGTCGATTTAAGTGCCATACCGAATCCCGCGCCGCGCAAAAGCCGCACATGATAGCGAGTTCCAGCACGAACTGTGCCGCAATCGTCAGACAGCGCCGTGCCGGGTCATCTGGCATGGTCTGACACGAAAATGACGGCGCCGTGACGCCTGAACAGCGAATCCGGTGTTTCTGCTCGCGTGGGTGCTACTGCTTGATGAAGCGATCGCTGGTCCAGAGGCCTTGATCGTCGGCGTTCGCGGCATTCACGAATTCGACGTCGTGGCCATCGACGCGCACGACGCGGAACGTCTGGTTTTCCGGCGTCGAGAGGCAACGGAAATCGGCGAAATATTCCTGCATCTGCTGATGCTCGCCGGCCTGCTCATGCAGGGACACGGCATCGAGCTTGTCCTTCGAAAGGCAGCCGTACGAGCCGGGCTTAAAGCGCACGGTCTGCTGCGGTTTGACCGTGACGTCCTGCGCCTGGGAGGAAAAAGCGCACAGAAGTCCGGCGATGAGCACGGCCATCGTGGAAAGCGTTTTCATGATTGCCTCCTCGCTCCCGACTCTGGTGGAGAGCGTCGGGAATGCTTGTTCAGGTTAGCTATGTATTTAACTTCTGTTCCCGAGCCGACTTTCTGAATCTATAAGACGGTGGGCGAAGTGCAAGGATTTCTTGTGTGCGGGCGCAACGGGGTGGCGCGTCTTGCGGACTGGCGGCCTTATCGGCTGTGGCTGACGCGGTGCACATAGCTTGCTTGTCCGGATGTGCCAGAGCCGGTCCAATTAGCCGGCGGATACAGAAGAAAATCGATGCCAGGCGCCCTCTTGCGCTGCCGGAAACTTCGTGGATAAATCGGATCTCCCTATGACACAGAAACACAGAACGCGGAGACCGACATGACCCTTGCCCACTGGCTGCCGTTTGCGATCGCATCCGCCATTCTCGTCGCCATTCCGGGGCCGACGGTGCTGCTCGTCGTCTCCTATGCGCTCGGCCACGGCCGCCGCTACGCGCTCGCGACCACGGCCGGCGTCGCGCTCGGCGACTTCACTGCGATGACGGCTTCGATGCTTGGCCTGGGCGTCATCCTCGCCGCTTCCGCCACGCTTTTCTCGATGCTCAAGTGGGTCGGCGCCGCCTACCTGATCTACCTGGGCATCAAGCTCTGGCGCGCGCCCGTCATGACCGCCGAATCAGCCGACACTTCCGAAACGCGCGCGGGCCGCATCTTCGCGCACGCCTACGCGGTCACCGCGCTCAATCCGAAGAGCCTGATTTTCTTCGTCGCCTTCGTGCCGCAGTTCATCGACCCGCACGCCGCCGCGCTGCCGCAAATCGTCATCTTCGAGGCCACCTTCCTCGCGTTCGCCACGCTCAACGCCTTTGGCTACGCGTTGCTCGCGGCGGCCGCACGCCGCGCGGTGCGCAGCCCGCGCGTGCAGCGCGTGGTCAATCGCACGGGCGGATCGTTGCTGATCGGCGCGGGACTGTTTGCGGCCGTCTGGAAGAAGTCGGCGGCCTGACGCGCGTGCGCTGGTGCTTTCGCCAACGCGGCAATCGCCGGGCACGTCGCCTGCTAGAGCGATTGCGTGCGGCGGCGCACCCTGTTCCGATGAATCAGTCATCGCCCGCAGTACAAGTTGTAGCTTTCCGGCTACAATGAACTCGCAACCGCTTGACAACCAGGAGGTTATCGTGATCGAGCACGTAATACTGGGCGCGTTTCTGGTCATCCCCCTCGTCATTGTCGTTTTTCTGTTCTCGGACGAAATCCTGGAGGAGCATCGGCAGCGCGTGGAAGCGGGTGCACCCCATATCGACTGGCGTCATCCGCTGCGTAGCATCCTGCACCACTGATTCGCTGCATGAATGGCAGTCCGGTTTCTCGCCGGGCTGCCGTCCATGCGCCGCGCGGAGGGCGCGTTTGATCGTCGGAGGGACTCGTGGAATTCGAGTTCTCCTGGATGACGTATTTCGTCGCCCTGTTCGCGCTGATGGTTTGCGCCATCGCCCTGTCACTGCTGTGTCCCGGCGCTGGCAGGCGTCGCGATGCAGCGCCTCCTGCGTCTGAACCCGACGCGAAATCTGACACGCCTGAATCCACCTCGCCGCCGCGCGCACCGTAATTCATCGGCTGCGTAATTCGTCGTTACGACTTGCAGCACCTGTATCCGGGCTTCGCGGCGACAATCGCTCGCATGTTTTCAAAGGTTCTCGAGGAGAACAACATGCGTAAGATGGCAGCCGTACTGGTGGTGGCGGGATGTGTGATGGCGGCCGGTCCGGCCAGTGCGCACGATCGCGGCGGCGATGTGGTGGGCGCGCTCGTCGGCGGCGCGCTGATTGGCGCGGTAGTGGGCGCCGCGATCAACAGCGGCCCGGCCGTGGCCTACCAGGCACCGCCCGTCTATGCCGAGCCGGCCCCGGCGCCCGTGCCGGTGTATGCCGAACCCGCTCCTGTGTACGCCGCGGCTCCCGCGCCGTCCGGTTGCTACGACCGGTATTCGGGACGTTACGTGCCGTGCGCACCCCAGCAACCGGCCCCGCCGCCTCCGCCGAACGGCTATGGCGACGGCTACGGACAGCCCGGCTGGTAATTTCCGATCGAGGCGAAGCTGGCTTGTCCCTGCGTGCTCAGGTTCAGGCCAGCACTGCCTGCTCGACCGGCGTGATCTGCAGGTTCAGTTTCTGCGTGAGCCGCACGATGGTGAATTCGACCGCGCGGCCGATACGCGAAGCATCGAGCAGACGCTGAAGCGCATCGATTCCATCGACAGCCACGCCGTCGATCGCGACGATCGTATCGTCCACGCGCAACCCGCCCAGCGCGGCGGGACCGCCCTTCACCAACTCCATCACGCGCACGCCGCTCGTTGCGCCCAGCTCGAAAAAGCGCTGGACCTTGCGAGCGATCGGCACGGTCGTACCCGCGATACCCACATGCGCACGTCGCACGCGTCCATGCGCGAACAGTTGCGTGATGACCCATTTCGCCGAGTCGATGGCCGTGGCAAAGCAGATCGCCTGCGCGCCCGGAATGATCGCCGTATTCACGCCAATCACCTGTCCCGCCGAATTGACAAGCGGGCCGCCCGAGTTGCCCGGGTTGAGCGCGGCGTCGGTCTGGATCACGTCGTAAATCATCCGCCCCGAGTTCGAGCGCAACGATCTGCCCAGTGCCGAAACCACGCCCGTCGTCACCGTCTGCGTCAGGCCGAGCGGACTGCCCACGGCGATCGCGATCTGGCCGACGCGCAGCTTCGCCGATTCGCCAAGATCGGCGTGCGGCAGGACTTCGGAAGCGCCGATGCGCAGGACGGCGAGATCGGTGCTCGGATCGTCGCCGACCAGATCGGCGTCATAGGTCGAGCCGTCGGCGAGCGTCACGCGCAGCGCATTGGCGCCATGCACGACGTGGCTGTTGGTGAGCAGATAGCCATCGGGCGTGAACAGAAACCCCGAGCCGCTGCCGCCGCGCGCCGCGCCCGGGCTCCCGGAAGTCGCGCGGCGCTCGACGGCAATGTGGGCGACGGCGTGATGCACGCGCTCAAGCGCGCCGACGACGGTTTGCGAATAGGCGTCGAGCAAGGCATCGTCGCCGTGAGAACGAGTGCTCACGCTATCGGCCCTATTGGCTGACAGGTCGCGCGCGAGATCGTCGATGAAGGATGGACGGCTTCCCACGATCAGAATTCTCCGATGAAAGTGCGCCGTACATGCAGGGGTTGCAGGTTGATTTCAAGAGGCGTGCGCCAATCCCGTACGCGACGTGGAAATGCCTCTGTAAGGGGGCAGATTGACTCGGGGTAAGGAAGGTCAACGATTGTTAAATCAAACACGCGGAGATTGAAGCGCTACGTGCGAGCTACGACAATGGTTTCGCGGCGACGTCCCCTCGCGCCGTGTAGTCAGTAGTTGGCAAGCTCTTTCGCCGCGGCCCCTGCCGCGGCTATTTTTTTGCTGCCGTCGCGCCAGAAGTGATAATCGGCCATACCCGCGACTCAAAAGAAAAAAGCCCGCACTTTGGCGGGCTAATCCATGCTCGGGTTACATGGCGAGGTTAATCAAATCGATAGTGCGGCGCCCTTTCCTGGCGCGTTGCGCGCTGGCCGGCTAATCAGGCTGCGAGGCGCGGCTCAAGCTGAAGACGTTCGAGTTGCGTCATCAGCGAATCGATCGTACGAAACTGGGTTTGCGAGAGCTGGGCCGAGTCGAGGAGGTTCGACAGGCGGCGGTGCCAGTACTCGACGGAAAGAATCGGGACCGTGCCGTCGGTCAAGAGTGACGGCACCATGACGCGCATGATGTGCGCAATTTCCTGGTCGATGAACATCATTTTGTTAGCTCCCCGGTGTGCTTCAGATCTCATTTTTGAATCTGTGTTGTCACTCTAGTTTGCCGGTAGCCGGTGACTAGCTATCACAACAGATAGGGCGCTGGGAAGTACGTTCGGGTGACACGTCGGAAGCCCGCCAGAAGGCGCTTTCAGCGCCTTCGTCGATTGGTTGACAAGCTTGAGCCAGGAGATTTCCTGGTGTTGCAACGTTGTCCTTAATGTCGCCAGCCGTGACCGTAATAACCGCCGACGCCGACCCCAATATCGACTGCAGGCGCCGCGTAATAACCTGGCGCGTAACCGTAACCATACGCGGGGGCCGGCGCATAAGCGTAAGGCGGGGCCACAACACAGCCCGCGAGCGTCGCAGCACCGACGGCGGCAATCAAGGCGCAAAAGAGTCGAATCGTTTTCATGGTGTTCTCCCGTATGCCTTTATTGTCGGCAAAAGCGAGGTTTGAAAACGAAACGATGTGTGACCGCTGGTTACGGCGGTAAAGATCGAAGGCCGTGGCACGCAGGCCCGGTGTAACCGGATGTGATCAATTCACAACCCTTACCAATGGCTGACGGCGCGACCTGTAAGTGTGCTACAGCTTGATTTGTTCGAACTGTCCGGCGCCGAATCGCCAGGGTATTCGAAACGATGCGCCGCCTTTAATGCGCCGACTCTGCTCCATCACGGCCGGCCACCACTTAACCAGATTGTGTGCCTTGTCCCAATGACGCCGTTCTGCCCATTGACGGTGAAGCACAAACACAATCAGACCTGATTGGCGAAGTGCACTGCGCTCGAGGTCGTTTTTTCGCAAGCCATCTTGAGACAAAACGACCCAACGCCCCTCGCTACCGAGAAATGAGATCCAATCATGATCTTTGGTAGTCGGCGCAAATTTGTCTCGCAGATGGATAACGTCTTCGACCGAGTCTTCAACCTTGCAAAGCTCGCGCACTGCATGCGCGAGATGCATCGAAAGATTGTTGTCGAAGAAATATCTCATGCGACCAGCCGCTCATAGCGGATAGCCGCGTCGACAGCAGAAAGAGGAATGCTGTACAGCGAGGCGGCCATTTTTTTACTCTTTTCCGCTTTGTATGTCTCAACGATGAGATCGGTTCTTATTCCATATTCAGAGAGAACCGGCTTTCCGAACGAGACCTCCGGATCTAGCACTACCGCATGACTTTGCTTTAGCGGAAACCATCGCTTCGCATGCCCCTCAGCGGTGAACTCGATTCCCGCATAAAGCTCGGGCCGGACGATGTGCTCGAATACAAGCTGACGCCTCACAAGATCGGTAAGTTCGAGTTCTCCATGATCGCGCAATGCTTCATAGAATACGGACTTTCCGTCAGTCAGGAACCGGTTGGCAGTGAACGGGTAATCGGATCCAAAGATCGCTTTTGCGTTCTCTATCGCTGCCCGAATTACGCGTAGCGAGACATTATGGTTGCGAAACGCTTTCACGACTCTCAGTTCGAGCAAGTCGCGAAAGCCGATAACCTTCTGGTCGAGTTCTGCCAGTTGTGTCGTCCAGAGTGGTGGCTTGGCGCCTTCCTTGGATGTATAGCCGAACAGCCACCGGCTCACTTCGCGCGCGTCGGCGCCAGTGAGCCTCTCAGCTTCCTTCAGCGTGTATAGGCCAATTCCGGTCAGATCCATGAAAGCATTCTAACAGCGACACTAGTCGGCGCTGTTTCCCCCAGAGCAACGCTCCGTGACCATTGTCATGCCGTAGTCAACAGCATTAGGATCGCAACCGCAGCTTCCCGGTGTACCCGGGCAATTGCTTACTTCCCGATGCAGAACCGACTAAAAATCACGCCGAGCAGATCGTCTGACGTGAACTCACCCGTGATCGAATTCAGCGACTCCTGCGCGAGCCGCAGTTCTTCCGCGAAGAGATCGAGCGATTGCGCGTTCTGCTCCGCATGGGCCGTTGCCTGAGCGAGGTGCTCGCGCGCCGCGCGCAGCGCGATCAGATGGCGCTCGCGGGCGAGATAGACGCTCTGGGCGTCCGCCTGCCAACCGGCGATACGCAGCAGTTCCGCGCGCAGGAGCGCGACGCCGTCACCCTGTTTAGCCGAAAGGCGCACTTCGCATAGCTCGGCGCCATGATCCATCGTGCGCTTTGCCACTTCGGGCGCCACGTCGGTCAGATCGGTTTTGTTCAGCACACGCACGACCGGCACGCCCGCCGGAAAACGTGCGGCGATCGTATCGTCCTCCGCCGTCATGCCCACACGGGCGTCGAGCAGATGCAGCACCACGTCGGCGCGGCCAATTTCGCTCCACGTGCGCTCGATGCCGATCTTCTCGACTTCATCTTCGGTCTCGCGCAGGCCCGCCGTGTCGATGATGTGCAGCGGGATGCCTTCGATCTGGATCGTCTGCGAGATCTTGTCGCGCGTGGTGCCCGCCACCGGCGTGACGATCGCGAGCTCCGCGCCCGCAAGCGCGTTGAGCAGCGACGACTTGCCGACGTTGGGCTGCCCCGCGAGCACGACCGCTAACCCTTCGCGCAGCAGCGCACCCTGACGCGCTTCGGACAGCACATGGTCGAGCTGTGCGCGAATCGCGCCGAGCTTGCCGCGCGCATCGGCGGCTTCGAGGAAGTCGATCTCTTCTTCGGGGAAATCGAGCGTCGCTTCCACGAGCATGCGCAGCGTCACGACGTTGTCCACCAACGCATGAATGTCGCGCGAGAACGCGCCGTCGAGCGAGCGGCCCGCCGAACGCGCGGCGGCCTCCGTGCTGGCTTCGATCAGGTCGGCGACGGCTTCGGCCTGGGCGAGGTCGAGCTTGTCGTTGAGGAACGCGCGGCGCGTGAACTCACCCGGCTCGGCCAGACGCAGACCGAATGCGCGGCCCGCTTCGATGCAGCGTTGCAGGACCAGTTGCAGCACGATCGGGCCGCCGTGGCCCTGCAGTTCGAGGACGTGCTCGCCCGTGTACGAATGCGGCGCAGGAAAATACAGCGCGATGCCGCGGTCGAGCACGGTGCCCGCGCCGTCGAGGAACGGCACGTAGCTCGCATGGCGCGCGGCCAGCGTCTGGCCGGTCAGCGCCTGCATGAGCGCATCGGCGGCCGCAGCGCCCGCGCGGCCGGCCGACACTCGCACGACCCCGATTCCGCCGCGACCGGGCGCAGTGGCAATGGCGACGATGGGATCGGTATCGGTGGCGAGCATGGCGGGTGGAATCGAGGTGAATCGGTGAGATCGGGATGGAGACGGTGCGGTGCGCTCATGCGTTCTGGCGTGGACGCGCAAAGCTGCGTGAATTGTAACGCGTGGCCTTTCCGAGCCTCGGTCCCAAGCAGGATCGAGAATTATCCGAATTTATCTCGAATTAGATAAGCGTTGTCTTAAGATTCGCGGTCGAGTCCAGGACAAAAGACGGCATAGGAGCGAAAAATAAGCGGTCAGCCTGTCTCTTCACTCATACGACAAATTGTTGAGGTAGTTGCGTTTTCAGGCGATTTGTAGCTTTTGTGAGCTATATGTAGCTCAACTGGTTGTCAACTTCGACGAAAGCCGATTGCACAATCAGTGTCATGCCAACCCCTGAAGAAAAAGCCGCCTTCGCCGAACGTCTTAAGTTCGCCATGAAGCGCGCGCCCGAAAAACTGCGCGGCAGCACCGATCTCGCGAACCGGTTCAATCTGCGCCATCACGGCGACCAACCCGTCTCGCCACAAACCGCTCACAAATGGCTGAGCGGTCGCACCATTCCCACGAGCGACAAGCTGGAAACGCTCGCCGAGTGGTTCGACGTGGATGTGCATTGGCTCCACTACGGTCCGTCGCCGGGCAAGACTTCGCCCGCTGTACCCAGACCGCGCAAGCACGACGACAAATACCCGCTTTCCGAGGAAACGCTCGAACTCGCTTCGAAGATCGAGTCGTTGAGCGCGCATCACCGTTATCTCGTGGAAGAGCTGGTTACGCAGTTTTACGGCGGCCCCGAGAAGACCTAGATACCGGACTCGGGCCAGTATCGCCCGAGCGCGACGCAATCCGCAAAGTGTCAAGTCCTGGAATAGGTTGACACTATTTTGCGTCCCTGAACGCCCGATGCACCGCATCGGGCGTTTTGTATTGAAGGGCGGTGTGTGGCCGTTCCTGGTTGTAGATACGTACCGATTGCTCAACCATCTTCGCCGCCTGCTGCAGGTCGGCGGGCCGCTGTAGCAGGAATTCGCCTTTGAGAATGCCGTTGACCCGCTCGGCCAGTGCGTTCTGGTAGCAGTCGTAGCCGTCCGTCATCGAACAACGCAA
>NZ_PQGA01000009.1 GCF_002917095.1 Paraburkholderia eburnea | reverse complement strand
CGACCTTCATCGCCTCCGGGCTTTCGGGGCCGTAAGCCATGCCCGCGATCGTGGTGCCCTCGCCAATGCCGACCACGCCATCGCTGCAGACAACCTTGACCAGCATCAGGGTCTGGCCGTACATCGTCGCCACCGACAGCTTGTGGGGGCGAATCGTCGGCAGATCGACGAGGCGGGTTTCGATGCGTTCGATTTTTGCTGTATTCATTTGGATTGCAAATTAAATCGCTTCCATCGTGAAGGGAAACGGTCGATGGAAATGCATAAGGTCTCGGGATGACAAATTAACGATCGCTCTACCATCTGTCAAATCAATCATATATTCGATATATCATTCATCCGATGGATATCACGGAGGACTGACCACCGTTCAGACCGGCAAACCCTCGACAATCGTGATCTGGGCGGTGCAATGCCCATCTGCGCAGACTTCCGGATAACCGGGTATCGTGTGGACTATTCAAAACCAGCGCTTTCGCCCATGAACCCGATTTCGCATTATCGAGTCCCCTCACGTCATGCATTGAAGCGCGCTGCCGCCGTTGCCACGGCGTCTTTCGCGCTCTTCGCCGCGGGGTGTGCAACGCCCACGCAACAGGCCGGACATCCCACGCAAACGCCAGCCGCGAATGCCGCTTCACTCGATGCGGCGATCAACGGCCCCCAGCGAAATGATCGCGCCAAGGCGCGCGACATTTATCGGCACCCGAAGGAAACCCTGCAATTCTTCGGCGTGGAGCCGACGCAAACGGTACTCGAAATCGCGCCGGGCGGCGGCTGGTACACGGATATTCTGGCACCGTGGCTGCACGACCATGGCCATCTTGTCGAGGCCCAATATGTCAGTACGTCAGCGGATCTGGCCGCCGAAGATCGCGGCTCCGACGCGGCCTTCCTGCGCAAGCTCGCCGCCACGCCCGCAGTCTATGGCAACGTCGTGGTTGGCACCTTGCAAGCAGGACAGTTCAAGGGCTTCGACGCGCATGAAAAATTCGATCGCGTGCTCACGTTCCGCAATATCCATAACTGGATGAAGGATGGCCAGATCGATGACAATCTGCGTGCCTTTTGGCTCGCGTTGAAACCCGGCGGCGTGCTCGGTGTCGAAGAACATCGCGCGCGGCGCGGCGCCACCGTGCAGCAGATGATCGATAGCGGCTATGTGACCGAGGAATACGTCATCGAGCACGCGCAGGCAGCGGGTTTCGTGCTCGCCGCGCGCAGCGAAATCAACGCCAATCCGAAGGACACCAAAGATTATCCGCACGGCGTCTGGTCGCTGCCTCCGACCTACCAGGGCGGCGATGTCGATCGCGCACGCTTTGCGGCGATCGGCGAATCGGATCGCATGACGCTGAAATTCATCAAGCCATAACGCACCGGCTTTGTGTCTCAGATGGCCGTCGTTCGCGCGACGGCCTGCAGCCTCGCCACATCGAGTATCGTCACCTTGCCGAATTGCAGGCGCACCATCTGCTGGCGCTCCAGATCCTTCAGCAATTGATTGGTCGTCTGGCGCGACAGCGACACCATCGCGGCGAGGTGACTTTGCGAAACCAGGATCGTACTCTGCCGATCATTGAGGCCGCCATTGCCATCGGCCATCATCAGCAGACGCCCCGCCAGACGTTGCGCCGCCGAAGGCGCGCTTAACGCTTCCGTGCTTTTATAGGTGACGCGCAAACGTTGCGCCATCAACAGCGCGAAATCGTGCCAATAATGCGGTGCTTCCTTCAGCAAACTGCGCAACGCGGTTTCCGGAAATTGCAGCACGAGCGCCGCACTGCCCGCAATGACATCCTGCGCGCGCGGCAAACGGTCGATTCTCGCCGAAGCCGATCTGTTGATGGCGGTTGACGGATTCGCGGATATTGCAGCTTTGCGGGCGGCGGGGGTTCGGCGGGCAAGAGATTGATGCAAGCGCACGGGGCGCAGCCGACGATGCCGGAATTTCGCCGCGCGCCGCCCCAAACCCGCTTTAAATCAGCGCATCGAGCCGCCCGATAATCTCGTCGAAAGACGGACGCGCTTCGACGCGTTCGCCAAGACAATCGTGTACCAGCATCGCGAGTGCGGCGCGGCGAGCATCCGAAGCCACAATCGCACGCTGCGAGAGTTCCTCCAGCAGACACCCAAACGCCCGCACCTCGATCCGCTCGTATGCCGCTGCCGCCGCGCGATCGTCGACATCATGAAACGACGCCGCCCCAAAATCGCCCAGCAACGCGTGTCCCGCCCCGTCATGCAGAATGTTGTGCGCGTAGAGATCGCCGTGCATGATGCCGCGCCGATGCAGATGCTGCGCCGCTGACGCAATACCACGCGCGACGCCCAGCGCGACCGGCCAGTCGAAACGCACGTCGTCCGCATAGACATCGCGCGTACACGAATCGAGGCTCGGCGGACCCGCCAGATTGCCGAACGCGGGATCGATCAGCGCCATCGCGAGACCATGCTCGCCCAGCGGATGCCCCGCGATCCGCCCGAGCACGGGAATCAGATTGGGATGCAGCCCGGCCTGCAGGCAGGCAGCCATTTCGAGGTCCGGCAGGCCGTCGCTCGTCACCGCACCCTTGAACAGCTTGACGGCGAGCGCCTCGGCGGGATGGCCGTCCTTCAGCAGGCGCGTCGCGCGATGGATCACGCCCGACGCGCCCTCGCCCAGGGTCTGCCCGAGCGCGAGCGTATGCCAGTCGATATCGGGCACAGTCGGCGGCATCGTGGCCGCCTGCTCGCGCGCCGCATTGAACGGATTGCCCGCGTAGGCCAGCCACGAGAGCCGCGGCAATTCCAGCAGCCAGCCAGGCAACGCGTCGAATTGATTCGCAGAAATACGCAGCAATTCGAGCTTGTGGCACGCGGCCATCGTCTCGGGCAATGCGCGCAGACGGTTGCCCGCCAGCATCAGCTTCTGCAGATGCGGCCGCGCACCGAGTTCCGGCGGCAGCGTATCGACATCGTTATCAGTGAGAATCAGCCAGCGCAGCAGCGGCGGCAACGCGCTCGCCGGGACATGACGGATACGGTTCGATTTAAAGCCGACCATGTTCAGCGAAGCGCACTCGCCCAGCATCGGCGGCAATTCGGTGAAGGGATTCTGCGAGGCGAACAGAATGCGCAGACGTTCAAGGCGCGGCAGATCGTCGGGCAGCGAGGTCAGCGCGTTGCCGGACAGGTCCAGCACCTCCAGCGTGTCGGCAAGGTCGAAAATCTCGCGCGGGAATTCGGTCAAGCCGCAGGCAAGTTTGAGCTGACGCGCACCGGCGAGTTGCCCGGCGCGCAGTTGGTCGAGAGTGGCGGTCGTCACGCTGGGAATGAGTCTGACATGTGAGGAAATGCGGAGCGGCGCGTCATATCCATAGGCGTTGCGCCGTCCGTCCTCGTCATTCTAGCGGGAACGCCTTCGCGCTGAGCAATCGCGCGTTCTCCGCCTTGCTGTCCATACCGGCGCTCGAACGTCTGGGCGAGCGTCCCGGCGCGATACGGCCGCCGGGCAGTCTCATCGGCGATGATCGGCAACACTCAGCTATCGATGTAATCGATCCCCGTGAGCGGGCCCAGATGCGCGACCGTCGTGAAGTGCGACGCTTCCTTCGTATCGATGTTCAGCTCGCGCACGTTGCCGCCCAGATCGGTCACGAACGCGCGGCGTCCGTGCGCGTCCAGCGACACGCCAATGCCCTCCTTCAATTCGCGCGCCAGCACCTCGCGCCCGACCAGGCCCTCGGCCGTGATGCGCGCGCGGTTGAGCGTATTGCCGTCGTGTGCGTCGTCGCCGCGGTCGGTCCAGTAGAGCACGCCGTTGGCATGGTCGATATCGAGGTCGATCGGCTCGGGCAGATCCGCCAGCAGGCATTCGATATCGGGCCGTTGCGCGGGATGCGCGCCTGCGGGCAGGTCGATGCCCGCGCGGAAGATACGGCCCTCGCCGGCGTCGGGCGGCCCCTTCTGGGTCCAGTAGACGTGGCCGTTGGCCTTGTCGAGCGCAATGCCCACGCAATGGCGCGTCGCGTCTTCGGTATCGGCGGGGAAATTGCCGGTGCGCACCAGTTCCGTCACTTCGCTGCCGTCCAGGCGCGCGCGCATCACGCGCATACCTTCGCGATCGCACCAGTAGAGGTGGCCGCTTTCCTTGTCGAGCACGAGCTCCTTGGGCGTGCCCGCAAGGCCCGATGCCACCAGCACCTCATGGCCGCTGCCGTCGAGATTCGCGCGCTCGATCGTGCCGTCGTTCGGCGGCACCGCGCCCGAGGCCGGATCGTCGTCGATCAGGTGAATGCCGGTGCCCATGTTGGTCCAGTACACCGCCTCGCTTTCGGCATCGACCTTGATGCCGTCGGGCGTGCGCGTGAGGTTCGCCAGCACTACTTCGTGCGAGCCGTCCGGCCACAGCGCGATAATCGCGGGAGGACGGGCCTGCAGGACATAGAGCGTTGCTTGCTTCGTTGCCATCGTAGTTCACTCCATCTGGTCAAGGTTCAAGGTAACAGTCGCTGTACTGCGTTGCTTACCACTGGATTCGGCCCCAAAGAGGCGCAAAAGAGGCGCAAAAAAAGCGGGCGCTCAGCGCAGGCTACCTCAGCTTGCGATACAACTCCGTGAACCTGGTCAACAGATGCCTGGACCATACTGCGGCGCACCATTGCGAGGCGTTTTACGCATCTGGGCTTACGCGCATTTACAAAATGCCTACACGAATGCGTCCCACGCGCGTGGAACCCCGAGGCGCTTCGCGTTGTCATTCAAGGTATCGATTTTGCTGACCTCAATAGAAGAACGCAGGTCAACCCTTCACCCGAACCGGATAGCCGCAGCGAAATCATGCCGATCACCCCGCCGACCGATGCTTCCCCCGCCGCGCGCGCGAGCGCCAAGGTGCCCGTCCATCCTCACAACGCCTCCGCGCCCTTCGCCGCGCCCGCTGGCAAGCATCGCGCGCCAGCCTGCACGCTCGTCATCTTCGGCGCGGGCGGCGACCTCACCAAACGCCTCCTGATGCCCGCGCTCTACAACCTCGCCGTCGATGGCCTGCTCGACGACGGCATGAGGATCGTCGGCGTCAATCACGGCCAGCGCGAAACACAGCAATGGCGCGACGATCTGCATAGCGCGCTCGAACAGTTCGCCGCCGACAAGGCCAGCACTTTCCACGCGGGCAAACTCGACGACAACGCGTGGAACTGGGTCGCCCAGCGCCTCGATTATCGGGCGGCCGAATTCGAAGACGATGCCTTGTATCAGCAACTCGCCAAAGAACTGACCGATGGGGCAGGCAAGCAAGCTAACGTCGTCTTCTACCTGGCCGTGGGCGCGCGCTTTTTCAAGCCGATCATCGAAGGACTCGGCAAGGCAGGCCTGCTGGAAGAAGACGAAGGCGACGATGCTGCCTTTCGCCGTATCGTGATCGAAAAACCCTTCGGCGCCGACCTCGCGTCCGCGCGCGATCTGAACCGGGATCTGCTCGATTTCGCGCAGGAGTCGCAGATCTATCGCATCGACCACTTTCTCGGCAAGGACACGGTGCAGAGCATTCTGGCCGTGCGTTTCGCCAATGCGCTGTTCGAGCCGATCTGGCGGCGCGAGTATATCGACAGCGTGCAGATCACGGCAGCGGAGGTGATCGGCGTGGAGGGGCGCGGCGGTTTCTACGAGCAAACCGGTGCATTCCGCGACATGCTGCCGAACCATCTGTTCCAGTTGCTCGGCATGATTGCGATGGAGCCGCCCAATTCGTTCGACGCCGAAGCGGTCCGCGACAAGAAAGCCGAAATCTTCGACGCGCTCAAGCCGCTCACGCCGCAAGACGTGGTGTTCGGCCAGTATGGGAAGGGCCCGCAAGGCGCGGCATATCGCGATGAACCGCATGTCGCGAAAGACAGCCAGACCGAGACCTATGCGGCCGCGCGCGTGTACATCGACAACTGGCGCTGGGCGGGCGTGCCGTTCTATTTGCGCACCGGCAAACGTCTCGCGGCGCGGTGCACGGAAATTTCCGTGCAACTCAAAAGCGTGCCGTTTCGCCTCTTTCGCGACACACCCGTCGATGCCCTGACGCCCAACGTGCTGACGTTGCGCATCGATCCCTCGCACGGCACGAGCTTCGATTTCAATGTGAAAACGCCGGGGCCAGTCATGGAAATCGGCGCGGTGCGTTCGTCGTTCGATTACGACGACTTCTTCGCCCAGCACGCCAATGTCGGCTACGAAACGCTGCTGTACGACTGCATGCTCGGCGACGCGACGCTGTTCCAGCGCGCCGACAGCATCGAAGCGACGTGGGCCGCCGTGGACGGGGTGCTGCATCCGAAGGACGGCGAGACGGTCCCGGTGCATGGTTACGCGTCGGGCAGCGCGGGACCGGTGCAAGCCGATGCACTGCTCGCGCAGGACGGCCGTGCATGGCGTACGCTAACGCCAGCGGAACCCAAAAAGCAGTAAGACCCTCCCGGAGGAGCGTGTGATCACGAAAAAGAGCGCTAAAAAAAGCACGAAAACCACCAGCCGCACGGAAAGCCATGCGCGGAGCAACGCGCGGAGCAACACGACGCGCAGCGCGAAAAAAGCCACCGCGCCGAAGATCGAAAACATTCTCGCCATCGACATCGGCGGCACAGGTCTGAAAGCTGCGATCGTCGATGCGCAAGGCCAGATGCGCACCGAACGCGTTCGCGTTGCAACGCCGCATCCCTGCCCGCCCGCACTGCTGGTCGACACGCTGCACACGCTGGTCGCCCCGCTGGTCGAGCAATATTCGCCCACCCGCGTATCGATCGGCTTTCCCGGCTTCGTGCGCAACAACCATGTGCTAACGGCGCCTCATCTCGGCCTGGAAGACTGGAACGATGTGCCGCTCGCGCAGATGCTGGGCGAACGTCTGGGCATCGGCCTGGTGCGCATGATCAACGACGCGGAGATGCAGGGCTTCGCCGCCATCGAGGGCCACGGGCTGGAGTTCGTGCTGACGCTCGGCACGGGCGCGGGCACGGCGCTCTTTCGCGACGGCGAGCTGATGCCGCATCTGGAACTCGCGCATCATCCGGTCAGCAAGAAGCACGCGTACGACGAATATATCGGTGACGCCGCGCGCCGCAAGGCGGGCAACAAACGCTGGAACCAGCGCGTGCAAAAAGTGATCGGCATTCTCGAATCGCTCGTGCATTACGACAAGCTCTGGATCGGCGGCGGCAATGCAGAACGGCTTACCTTTGATCTGCCGCCCAACGTCGCGACCGTGCCAAACGATCGCGGCATCGAAGGCGGTGCGCGCCTGTGGCATCCGCTTTCGATACGCGAGACCCGCCAGCCTTGAAAACCAGGTCCATCGTTGCAAAGGCGTTGTCAAAGTTTCGCTATATACGCGAAAATATATTGACACCGATAACCCCGCGATGGAGTCCCACACGTGAACAGCGATACCCGAGAAGCCGTAGGCGCACCGTTTTCAGCCGCAGCGATGGAACATGCGCGCGTGAAGACCTGGGAGGCGGTCGAGAACATCGCGGCGGCCATTAAGCCCGGCATGTTCGAATCCGAGGCCAACGCGCAAGGCAAGGCCATTCTCCAGCAGATGGGCATGGACCGCATCTGGCATCCGGTATTGATCCGCTTTGGCGAAAACACGCTGCGCACCTTCAAGGAGCGCTCGCAGAGCGATCCCGCGCTGGGCGAGAACGACATCTTCTTCGTCGATCTGGGCGTGGTCTGGGACCGCCACGAAGGCGACGCGGGCGCGACCTTCGTGACCGGTGACGATGTCGAAATGCAGGCCTGCGCCGACGCGTCGAAGCTCGTCTACGACGAGGTGGCCGCGCACTGGCGCAGCACCGGCTGCAGCGGCGCGGCACTTTACGAGTACGCGGCCACGCGCGCGCAGGCGCACGGCTGGCGGCTGAACGTGGACATCAAGGGCCATCGCGTGAGCGACTTCCCGCACGCGATCTACAAGGCCGGCGATCTCGGCAGTCTGGATACGGCGCCTTCGGCAGGGCTGTGGATCCTCGAAATCCAGATCGCGCATCCGACCCGTGCCTTTGGTGCGTTTTATGAAGACCTGCTGGTTTGATAGACCAGGCGCGACATGATATGTCGCGCAACATAACCACCATGCCCGCCGCCTCATGAAGCCCGCGCAGCCGGGCTTCGCACGCCTCCCAGGCGATTTCCCTGATTTGACGAACCGATATATCGACACGTATACAACAAGAACAAGTGTCTCCAACATCGGCGGTTCGCATGTCCCGGGAAGTCATCGACTCCTATCTGCTCAAGGTTCTCCACACGCTCGTCACCGAGGCCAGCGTTTCGCGCACCGCTGCACTGCTCGGCCAGTCGCAACCCACGGTAAGCGTCGCGCTGCGCCGTTTGCGCGCGATGACGGGCGATCCGCTGCTCGTGCGCAGCGGCAGCCGCATGGTGCCGACCAGCCACGCGCTCACGCTGATCGAACCGGCCGCGCAGGCGCTTGCGGGCATCGCCGCGATCCTCAATCCGACTACCGCGTTCGATCCCGCCACCACGCGGCGCACGTTTTTGATCGGCTCGCCCGATTATCTCGACGTGTTTTTTCTCCCCGCCATTGTCGATGCGTTTCATACGCAGGCACCACGCGCGCGCATCGAATTTCAGCATCTGATGATGGTCGACGGCGGCTATGGACATGGGCTGGAAAGCGGCACGCTTGATCTCGTGATCGGCAACTGGCGCACGCCACCCGAACATCTGCATCTGCAGCCGCTTTGCAAGGACGACCTGGTGTGCCTGATGCGCGCGCAGCATCCGGTCAAGCCGGGCACGCTAAGCCAGCCCATCTATGAAGAAGCCGAGCATCTGGCCGTGACGACGCACAACGCCACGGGGCTGGGCACGATCGACGCCGAACTCGCGCGCAACGGCCTCTCGCGCAACGTCACGACGACGCTGCCCTACTTCGGCATGGCCCCTTATGTGCTGATGCGATCGAATCTGCTGTTCACGACCACGCGCGCGCTCGCGACGCATTACTGCAACCTGCTGCCGCTGCGCATCGAGCCGTTGCCCGGCGAGCCGCGCGCACTCACCTATTACCAGCTCTGGCACGACCGCACGCATCGCAGCACGGCGGCGGTGTGGCTGCGTCATCTCGTGGCCGGTGTCGCGAAGGGATTGATTCGCTGAGGCAAACGGCACGCCAACGAAAAAAGCATCGCAAGCGTGGCTCGCGGTGCGAAACGCCTCGTATCGACGGCCCGCAGACAGGGTTGAGCGGGCGTCGCCACGCGAGCGCGACAGGGGTCGGTCAGCCGAAGCTGCCTGCCGAAGAGGGTCTATACGTACAAATTATTAGCTTTACTAATTTAAATCATGCGCCCGTTGACATCGTCTTCAGCAACGCGGCCTTGTCGGCGATCGCCGCACCAAGCAGCGCGAAGCCGCTCATGCGCTGCGTCGCGTCGTCCGCGCAGATTGCGCGCAGCGCGTGGGCGCTGTCGTGCGTGCCCGCCTCGACCGTCCAGCGGCCTTGCGGGCCATCGGGCGTCACGACCACGGCGGGCACTGCCGGCGTCTTGACGACGATGGGCATCACGGGAAACGCCACGCGCGTGAGTGTGCCCGCGAGTGTCTGCGCAAGCGCGCGCGCCGCGTGCATGATCGGCAGCACGTAGGGTTGCACGCGGCCTTCGATGGCCGCGCAATCGCCGAGCGCATAGACGTCGGGCGCGCTCGTGCGGCACCACGCATCGGTGGCGATGCCGCCTTCGATCCGCAAGCCGGCCGCGCCCGCCAGCGACGTGCGCGGCACGAGACCGACAGCCGAGACGACCAGATCCGCATCGATCGTCGCACCATCGCTCAAGCCCAGCCGATAACCCGGCTCGCGCCTGACGATCGACTGCACGCCGCGCGCCAGGCGCAAATCCACGCCCGCCGCCGCGAGGGCACGCGCGAAAACCTCACCCGCCTCGACGGGCAACAGGCGCGCGAGCGGCGCGGGCGCGGGGTCGATCAGCGTCACCGCATAGCCCGCTCCCAGCAGATCGTTTGCGAACTCGCAGCCGATCAAACCCGCGCCCAGCAACGCGACCGAACGGCACGCGGCCAGACGCTCGCGAAAATGCGCGTAATCGCCGAGATCGTTGACCGACAGCACATCGGCTGCGCCATCGCCCTCGACCTGCACGCGGCGCGGGTCCGCGCCGGTCGCCAGCACCAGCGCGCGATAACGCACGCGCTGCCCATCGACGACGATCGCGCGTTCATGCGGCACGATGCGCTCGACTTGCCGATGCGTCCAGACGCGTGCGCTCAACTGCTGCGCCATGGCCTGGGCGTCGAAACGCGCGAGTGCATGTGGCTCGGTGCGCGTCGCCAGCGCGTTCGAGAGCGCGGGCTTCGAATAAAAGCGGCCATCGTCGCGGCTCACGATCAGCATGGGCGTCTCTCCATCGAGCTTGCGCAGTTCGCGCGCGAGCGTATAGCCCGCCAGCCCGGTTCCGACAATTACGATGGGATCCTGACTATCATTCACTTGCGTCGTCGCGCTCATGCCACCACCTGCATTTCGAAGTCATGCTTGCCCGTCGCGCAGTCGGGGCACATCCAGTCGTCGGGCACGTCTTCCCAGCGCGTGCCGGGCGCAATGCCCGCTTCGGGGATTCCTTCGGCTTCGTCGTAGCGAAAGCCGCAAATCACGCATTCCCAGATTTTCATGTTGGCGCTCCCCTTCACCTCAACGCACGTAGGTCTGGCCCAGGCCGATCTCGCCCAGAGCGCGGCGATACGCGCCTGAAGAACGATCCGCGAGAATCGGTGCTTCCTGCGAGCGGTCGATCGGCAGATCCTCGGGACATTGCAGTTCGACGATCGCGCGATCTTCTTCGAACACCTGGCGATTGAACGCATAGACATCGTCGAGCGGCAGGTCCTGATCGAAATTGCGTGCGATCGGCACGAACAGGCGCGTATGCCGTGCCGAAACGGGGCTCGCCGCGTTGAGGATCGCAAGGCGCCCGTTCTCCGGGAAATGCACCGTGAGGCGCGCGAAGAACGGCACATCGACTTCGAACACGCGGCGCCATACGAAGCCATCCGGCGCGCGATGCTGCATCGATTTCGGGAAATTGCTCACCGTGCTCACGTATTCGGCGCGCAGGCCGTTCGGGCGGCGTTCGACGGAATATTGCGGCACCACGGGATTGTGGCGATCGGTGAAGCTGTCGTGATGAATCCACGCAAAGTGCGCCACGTCGATGAAGCCTTCGGTCTGCCGTCCCGCCGAGGCGCGGATATCGATCGAAGGCGGCAGGATCTGCTGATAGCCTTCGGTGTTCCAGGCCGGGAAGTCCGGCAATGACACGTCGCCGCCGCCCAGCGACACCCACACGAGTCCATACGCTTCCTGCGCGGCGTAGGTCGTGAGGCACAGGCGCTCAGGAATCGGTCCTTCGGGCTGCGAAGGAATATGCACGCACTTGCCGCTCGCCTCGTACGCCAGCCCATGATACGGACATACCAGATTACCGTTTTCGACCCAGCCCTGGCTCAGCGGCGCGCCGCGATGCGGGCAGACATCGCGCGCGGCGACGATGCGGCCCTGCGTGCGGTACACAACCAGCGCTTCGTCGAGCAGCGTGACGGAGAGCGGCTTGTCCTGCACGTCCGCCGCGAACGCCACGGGATGCCAATAGCGGCTCAGGATTTCCCAGTCACGGGGATCGAAGGTGCAGTGGCGGGGAATGGCGGGCTGACGTGGCCGCGTGAGCGCGGCAAGCTGGGCTTGCGTCATGTTCTTGTCTCCTGGATCGTGGGTATCGTCGTAGCGTCTCCGCACTTGCTGCGCGAAGGTCGCTGCGTGGAGACAAAGATAGCCAGATCGGCGCGCTCAACCCATACCCGCGCGTCCATGTAGTCTATGCGCGCGCAGGCATGTTTGCCGGGCCGCCGACTCTCCCTTCTGGCAAGACCGCACGCCGACCGCTCGCTACATACGCGCGATCTGGGCGGCAAATTGAGCGTTACGGTGTGAGCCGCCGGTCAATGCAGTGATGAGCGGCCGGCTGACGCGCGCGTGTCTCCAGTGTGCGCCATGCGACGCCCGACGCCACGGCCAATAACGTTGCCGACACAACCAGCGCCTGCACCATCCCATGCATGAACAACGCGGTTTGCGTGTGGCGCACGAAGAAGCCGAACAGCGCCACGCCCATCACTCCGCCCACCTGGCGCGCGGCATTCAGCAGCCCCGACGCAATGCCCGATTGCTCGCGCTTGACCGCCGCCAGCAGCGCGTTGGTCAGGGTCGGCACCGCGAGCGCGATGCCGCCGCCCGCGAGCAGCATCGGCACGATCAGCCACCCATACGTGTGCGTGGCGAGCGCGGGCAGCATCGACAGATAGCCCGCGATGGCGATCGCGAGTCCCACCATCGTGAGCGTGCGCGCGCCCACGCGGTTCACCAGCCGCCCTGCTGCAATGTTCATGACCACGAGCACCGCCATCATCGGCAGAAAGGCCAGCCCGGTGCGCTCGGGCGTGAAATGCCAGACCGTCTGGAACAACAGGCTGAACGTGAAGACGATGCCGTAAAAGACGAGGTTCGCGATCAGGCCGATGAATGTCGTGCCGCTGACCGTGCGGTTCGCAAACAGCGCGAGCGGCAGCATCGCGGCGGGGTTGCGCGCCTGCAGCCACACGAAGACTGCGCCTGACGCGACGCTCAACGACAACGCCCCCCAGATCAGCGGGCTTTGCCACGACAGGCTGCTCGCCTCGGTCAACGCGAACGCGAGCGCGGCCAGCGTCAGCGCGCCGCTCACCTGGCCGAGCGGATCGAGGCTGCGCCCCGCGTGGCCAGGCGACGGCGGCGCATGGCGCATCGTCATCCAGAGACCGATCGCGCCGACCGGCACGTTGATGAGAAAAATGCTGCGCCAGCCCAACGCGGCAATCAGCAGACCGCCGATCACCGGCCCAGCGGCGAGTGCGATGCCGCCGCCCGCTGCCCACCAGCCGACCGCGCGGCTGCGCGCACCCGCCTCGTGAAAAGCCTCGCGCAATAC
The DNA here is from genome assembly GCF_002917095.1 of Paraburkholderia eburnea. Lineage (GTDB taxonomy): Bacteria > Pseudomonadota > Gammaproteobacteria > Burkholderiales > Burkholderiaceae > Paraburkholderia > Paraburkholderia eburnea. The sequence goes on along the minus strand of NZ_PQGA01000009.1, from coordinate 216,906 downwards.
CGAAAGCGAGTTCGGCACCAGCAGCGCGGCGCCCACGCCTTGCGCGATGCGCCAGCCGATCAGCCCCGCCAGCGACGGCGCCAGCCCGCAGCCAACCGACGCACACGTGAAGAGCGCATAGCCCGCGACGAACACGCGCTTCGCGCCGAAACGGTCGCCCAGCGCCCCCGCCAGCAACAGCGCCGAGGCGAACACCAGCGCGTAGGCGTTGACGACCCACTGCAGACCGGTGATGTCGGCGTGAAAGGCGCCGCGCAGCGCATCGAGCGCGACGTTGACCACACTCACGTCGATCGAGACCACGACGAAGCCCAGACACGCCGCCACCTGCACGAATCCGGCGCGCGCGGGCCTCGATATTGAAGACGGTGTTTGCATCGTGATGCCTTCGAATCGGAAAACGTCAGCGTAAGCTGTCTCGTTCTGTGCGAATATTCCCTAATTGCGCACATATCATGGGAGAAAATGCACCGATGTTCGACTGGGAAAACCTGCGCTTCTTTGTGGCCGTGGCGCAAACGGGCAGCCTTTCGGCCGCGGCGCGGCAGCTCAAGGTCGATCATGCGACGGTGGGCCGCCGCCTGAGCGCGCTGGAAGCGGAGCTCAAGCTACGCCTCGTCGACAGGCTGCCGCGCGCGTGCCAGTTGACCGCGGCGGGCCGCCAGATCGCCGATCTGGCGCAGCGCATGGAGGCCGAGGCCTTCGCGGTCGAGCGCCTCGCGCGCGCAGTCCAGGCGCCGATGAGCGGCAAGGTGACGATCAGCGTTCCGCCGGTGCTCGCGAGCAACTTCTTCGCGAGCACGCTGCGCGCATTCTCGCAACGGCATCCGGGCATCCAACTGGCGATCGCGAGCGAAGCCCAGCGCGTGTCGCTCGGCCGGCGCGAAGCGGACCTCGCCGTGCGGCTCGCGCGCCCCGACGAGCCGCGCAACGCCACGCGCAAGCTGGGCACGATGCCTTTCGCGCTCTACGCGAGCCGCGACTACGCGCAGGCGGCACAGCCCGCCGAGTGGGCCTTCATCGCCTATGAGGCGCGTCTTGCGGGCATGCCTCACGAGCAATGGCTACGCGCGGCGGCGGGCGAGCGGCCTGTTGTTTGCGAAGTGAGCGACATCACCACGCAACTGGCGGTCGCGCGCACGGGCATCGGCGTGGCGGGCCTGCCCGTGTTCATGGGCGACGCCGATCCGGCACTCCAGCGGCTGCCCTGGTCAGGCGAGGCTTTCTCGCGCGACATCTGGCTCGTCGTGCACGACGACCTGCGCCACTCTCCGCCGATTCGCGCCGTAATCGATTTCGTTGCCGAGGTGGTGGGCAACACATTCAAGTCCTGACCGATCCTCATTTAAAACGGACTCCGAATCATTTATTGACCGCCGCATAAAGCACAAAACGACGCGCTTTCCTACCCATCCCTCGAAGATTGTCGCCCATACGACAATTCGAGCACCTGTCCATACGCCCGATAAAAATTAGAGTGTCGCCCCCACGTTTCCCCCAGGGTGACGTTTCCGTACGACCGTACAAAAATAATCACCGTCTGGCAGACAATTCGGACAATCTTGCAAGCCCTACCTGGTATGTGGAGAGGTCATCGGTGAACGAGCAACAGCCTGAACTTGCGATCCGAATCCGACATGCGGCGCGCCGCTACTTCCCTTGCGCGCCTGACTGGCCTCGCCGGCAAGACGTCCTTCCCGTATTACCGCAGCAATCCCCGTAACGACGTCCGCGTGACGCGTCGAAGCCGGCCTGGCGCTGTTTGAAGGCCGGCAACCCGCACGGATGACGCTTATGCGCCGCGTCCGCGCACCCTGACGCGCCGCGACAAGAAGTGCACTGATCCAACCCATTTCAAGCCATTCCAGTCGATCAGGATTCCAAAATGTCAAAACGCAATACGCTACGCAAAAAACTGCTTGCCACCGGGGTCGCAGCGACGGGGCTGATGGGTATGGCAAGCGCCGCGCACGCACAAAGCAGCGTGACGCTGTACGGCATCGTCGATGCCTCGATGCTCTACACCAGCCACACGATGAATATGGCGACGGGCCAGAACGCGGGTCATCAGTTCTCGTTCACGGACAGCGGCATGACCGGTTCGAGTTTCGGTATGCGCGGCGCCGAGGATCTGGGCGGCGGCCTGCGCGCGGTCTTCACGCTGGAAAGCGGGATCAGCGTGGCCAACGGCGCGTTCAACAATTCGAACGGCAATATGTTCGGCCGCCAGGCGTGGGTGGGAATCGACAGCCCCTACGGCTCGATGAAAGCGGGTCTGCAGTATTCGCCGTTCTTCCTGTCGCTCTACGACACCGACCCGCGCGGCATGTCGTACTTCGGCAGCGGTCTCGTGAGCTATGTGAACAACGTCTACGTCACCGGCCTCTTCAACAGCAATTCGCTGACCTATACCTCGCCGGAAATCGCCGGCATTCAGGCAGCGGGCATGATTGCGCTGGGCGGTTCGGCGGGCGACTTCCAGGCTGGCCGACAATACTCCGCCAGCCTGCGTTACCACCTGGGCGGCCTCACGCTCACCGGCGCGCTCTACAACGGCAATTCAGGCGGCAGCGCCGCCACCACGCCGATTCCGAGCACCGTCGAATTCGTGGGCCGCACGCTCGGCGCGACCTATCGCTTCGAGAACAGCCTGACCATTTCGGCCTCCTACGCGCTTTACAAGGTCGCTGGCTCGTTCGACAACAGCGTCTATTCGGGCGGCTTCAGCTACTTCGTCACGCCCTACCTCGACGTGAACGCGGGCGTCTGGTACACGCGCGACGGCAACGACGGCGCGAACCACTCGCTCATGACCTCGGGCGGCGTGCAGTTCTTCCTTTCGAAGCGCACGACGATCTACGGCCAGGTGGGCTACGTGAACAACCACGGCCGCATGGATACGGGTCTGTCGATCAACAACGCGCTCTACGAGGTGAACGGCTCGACGGTGGGCGCGAGCCTCGGCATCCGCCATATGTTCTGATCACGAGTTCTGGTCACGAGTGACGTGCGGCCCGCTTGCAAGCGGGCCGCGTGAGCGATGCGTTCAGACCTTCATGCCGGGCAGATTCAACGAGGCGGTATTGCCGCCGTCCACCGGCAACGCCTGGCCCGTGACGTAGCTGGCGTCGTCGCTGGCGAGAAAGGCGATGACCGCGGCCACCTCCTGCGGGCGCCCCGGACGGCGCAACTCGCAGCGGTAGCCTAGCCGGTCGGTCTTGTTCAACTCGCGTGCGCGTTCGAATACCGGCGCTGTCATGCCGGTTTCGATGAGGCCGGGACACACCGCGTTCACGCGGATCTGCGAAGGCGCGAGGTCGCAGGCGCTCGTCATCGTGAGGTTGATGACGGCGGCCTTGGATGCACTGTACGCATTTCCGCCCGCGCCCGAACGCACGCCCGCCACGGAGGCCACATTGACGATCGCCCCCTGGCCACGCGTGATCATCGCCTGCGCGGCCCATTTGCTGAAGTGCACGACGCCCATCAGATTGACGGAGAGGATCTGCTGCCAGACCGCCGTGTCCGTTTCCGCGACGATCGAATAATCGCCGCCGGCAATGCCCGCGACGTTGCAGAGCACGTCGATTTCGCCAAAGCGCGCGCGCACCTCGGCGACGCAGCTCGCCACGTCGTCCTCGCGCGCTACGTCGACGACGCCGTGCCAGACACGCGCGGCATCGTCAAAACCCGCCGCGACGTCCGCGAGCGCGCCCGCCTGCCGGTCCACGAGCGCGACCGACGCACCCTCGTCGTAGAGCCGCTGTGCCGTCGCGCGGCCGATCCCGCTGGCCGCCCCGGTCACGATGGCGACCTTGTTAGTGAAACGCATCGTCCCTGCCCTCCGTTCGAGTTGAGGATGGAAAAGTCAATTCTGTTTAGCGGAATTAACGACTGCATTGCAGAACTTATCGACATGAAGCAGCCACGTCAAGGCAGTCAATCACCCGGAAAACTGGATCGCTGCACTGCAAAAACCCCGAAAAACAGCAAAAAATCCCGGCTGCGCAAATTTGCGAACGATCGTCCGGTATTTTCCCCAGGGTGACTGCACTGCAGAATTCATTGCCAAATTGACCCTGGCCAGACTTTGATGCCCACGGCCAGTCCTCGCAGCAACCGCATGATCGAAACGCCTGCCACTACGCCGGAACCCCGGCGCGCGGCAGTTCAATCTCCGGCCTTCGCTTTCACGCCGCAACGCGGCGATCGACGCGAAAGGCCCGTTCGGGAGGTCACGGTGGATCTGTTTTTGCAGCAGGTGCTCAACGGTTTGACGCTCGGAGGCATTTACAGCCTCGTCGCGCTCGGCCTTACGCTGGTGTATGGGATCATGGCCGTGCCCAATTTCGCGCACGGCGCGTTCTACATGGTCGGCGCCTTCGCCGCGTTCTATCTCACCTCGCGCTTTGGCCTCGGCTACTGGAGCGCGATGGCAGCCGCAGCCGTTTGCGTGGCCGTGCTCGCCGTGCTCGCCGAACGCCTCGTCTTTCATCCGCTGCGCAACGCGCCCGAACTCGCGCCGATGATCGCCGCCATCGGCCTCATGCTGTTCCTCGAAGCCGCCGCGCAGGCGCTCTGGGGCACTGACTTCCATCGCATGTCGCCGCCGTGGTCGGGTGTGCTCGAATGGAACGGCGTGATCGCGCCCATCCAGCGCCTGCTCATCATCGCCGCCGCGTTCGGCCTTGTGCTCGCGCTGCAACTGTTCCTGCATCACACGGTAACGGGTTCGACCATCCTCGCCGTCGCGCAGAACCGCGAAGGCGCGGCGCTCATGGGCATCGATCCGCGCCGGGTGGGCATGGCGACCTTCGCACTCTCGGGCGTGCTGGCCGCCGTGGCCGCCGCGCTCTATGCGCCCATCAATCTGGTCTATCCGGCGATGGGTCAGTTAGTGATCCTCAAGGCATTCGTCATCATTATTCTCGGCGGCATGGGCAGTGTGCCGGGCGCCGTGGTGGGCGGTCTCATCATCGGCCTCGCGGAAAGTTTCGGCGCCTTCTATGTCTCGCCCGACTATCAGGATCTGATCGCCTTCGTGCTGCTCGTGGCGATCCTGTCGCTGCGCCCGCAGGGGCTCTTTTCGCGGGAGATGCGCGCATCATGACGAATTCTTCGAATACCCCTGTGACGCGTCATCTCGGCTGGATCGCGCTGTTTGCCGCCGGACTCGTCCTGCCGTTTCTCGTGCGCAACGACTATTCGCTGACGGTGATGTCCACGGCTTATATCTTCGCGCTCGCGACGGTCGGCCTGAACCTGCTGACCGGCTACACCGGCCAGTTCAATCTCGCGCACGGCGGCTTCATGGCGGTCGGCGCCTATACGGTGGGGATCCTCACCGTCGACTATCAGGTGCCGTTCTGGGTGGCTTTTGCGCTCGCGGGCGTGCTCAGTGTCGTGCTGGGCTTCTTCGTCGGCATCGTGTCGCTGCGCCTGAAGGGCAACTACTTCGCGATCTTCACGCTCTGCGTGGGCTACATCATCTTTCTCGTGATCGAGAAGTGGGATAGCGTCACCCACGGCGTGGTGGGTATCATCGGCATCGCTGCGCCGCCCGATATCGGCCCGATCTCGTTCGAAAGCCCGCGCGCGCTCTACTACCTCACCTTCGCCTTTCTTGCGGCGGGCATGTGGCTCATGCATCGCATCGTGCATTCGCTCGTGGGCCACACCTTCGTGGCGATCCGCAACAGCGAGCATCTCGCCCAGGCGCTGGGCATCGATCTCATGCGCAACAAGATGCTGGCGTTCTTGATCTCGACGTTCTACGCGGGCATCGCGGGCGGTCTCTACGCAGGGTTCGTCCGTTTTCTCGGCCCCGATCTCGCCAACATCAGCCACACCTTCGACATGACCATGTATGCGGTGGTGGGCGGCATCGGCACGCTGGTCGGGCCGCTGCTCGGCGCGATCGCGTTGCCGTGGCTCACGCAGTCGTTGCAGTTCATGCAGGACTATCGCTTTCTGGTGTTCGGCCCCTTGCTGATCGCGCTGCTGATCTTCCTGCCGCGCGGCCTCGTGGGGCTTTACCAGAGCGTGCACAGCCGCATTGCACTGCGCGCAGTGTCCGCACCGGCCGCGCGCCGCGCCACTTCGAGCGGAGACGGACATGCTTGAAATCATCTCGCTTTCCAGACAGTTCGGAGGCCTGAAGGCCGTCACGAACGTCAGCACGCAGATCGACGAAGGACGCGTGAACGCCATCATCGGTCCCAATGGCGCGGGCAAGACCACTTTCTTCAACCTCATCAGCGGCATGTATCGGCCGAGCGAGGGCACGATCCGCCTGCGCGGCCAGGACGTGACGGGCCTCAGGGCGGATCAGATGGCGCGGCTGGGCGTGGCGCGCACGTTCCAGTCCACGGCGCTGTTCGAAACGGCCTCGGTGCTGGAAAACCTGATCGTCGGCCACCGGCTGCGCACGCGCTCGAATCTCTGGGACGCCTTGCTGCGCACCTCGCGCTGCAAGGCCGAAGAACGCACCTGCCGGGACAAGGCGCGCGAAGCGCTCGATTTCGTGGGCCTCGCGCATCTGGAAGCGCGGCCTGCGGGCGGCATCACGCAGGAAGAGCGCAAGCGCGTGGCGATCGCCCTGGCGCTTGCAACCGATCCCGCGCTGCTGCTGCTCGACGAACCCGCGGGCGGCGTGAACCCCGAAGAAACCGATGGACTCGCCACCTTGATCCGCAAGATCGCCCGGCGCGGCATGACGGTCTGTCTGGTCGAACACAAGATGAGCATGATCATGAATCTCGCGGACAAGATCATGGTGCTGGATCACGGCGAGAAAATCGCCGAGGGCACGCCCGCTGAAATCCGCAGAAACCAGGCGGTGATCGACGCCTATCTCGGGAGCGAACATGCTGACGTTCAATGACGTAAGCCTCGATTACGGCAGCTTCCGCGCGCTGCACGGCATCACGCTGCGCGCCGACGAAGGCGAACTGGTCGTGCTGCTGGGTGCGAACGGCGCGGGCAAGAGCTCGATCTTTCGCGCGGCCAGCGCGCTCACGCGGGCGAGCGCAGGACAAATCCGCCTGAAGAACGTCGACCTGGTCGGCAAGCGCCCCGCCGATGTCGTGCGCGCAGGCGTGATCCATTGCCCCGAAGGGCGCAAGCTGTTCCCGGCGATGTCGGTCCTCAAGAACCTGATGCTCGGCGCGTATGCGCACCGGCGCGACCGCGCAGGCAATCGCCAGCGTCTGGACGAGGTGCTTGCGCTCTTTCCCGATCTGGTTGGACGCAAGGACGATCCCGCCGGATCGCTGAGCGGCGGACAGCAGCAGATGGTCGCGATCGGCCGCGCGCTCATGAGCCGCCCGCGCGTGCTGCTGCTCGACGAGCCGTCGCTTGGCCTGGCTCCCCTCGTCGTCAAGCAGACCTTCGAGGTGATCCAGCGCATCAATCGCGCGGGCACCACCGTCCTGCTTGCCGAACAGAACGCGCACGCCGCGCTCAAGATCGCGCATCGCGCCTATGTCGTGGAATCGGGCCGCATCGTGCTCGAAGGCACCTACGAGACCCTTGCCGGCAACGAAGCCGTGCGGCGCGCCTATGTGGGCGGCTGACGCCGCCTTTCGCCCCGTTTTGCCACGTTTCGATCCAGCGGTACTTCACTTCATCGCCACTCCTTCGAGGATACGTTCATGATCGTCAGGAAGCTGTCTCTCGCGCTTGCCGCTACCTTCGCTGTCTCGCTGACCCTGGCCGCTCCGGCGATGGCACAGGAAGCCGCCGTTCACATCGGCTATTCCGGGCCGCTCAGCGGCGGCGCCGCGAAATACGGCCAGGAAGTGCTCGAAGGCATGCAGATGGCCGTTGCCGAAATCAATCAGACTGGCCTTGTAGTGGGCGGCAAGAAGATCAAGGTCGATATCGTGGCGCTGGACGACCAGTACAACCCGAGCGAAACCGCCATCAACGCGCGCCGCCTTTCGCAGGAATACAACGCCAGCGTCGTACTGGTCCCGCACTCGGGTGGATGCTACGCAGTCCAGACCATCAATCAGCAGCTAAAGCTGCTGCTGCTCGCCTACACCAGCGTGCCGCAACTAGCCGCGCGCGGCAATCCGCTCACGATCCGCATTCCGCCTGAATTCACCTCGTATACGCCTGCATTCGTGAAGTACGAGATGGACAAGTTCGGTAAGGACGCCGCCATCGCGAACACCGACACCGACTATGGCAAGGCCTGGACCGCTTCTTTCAAACCCGCCTGGCAGGCGGCGGGCGGCACCATCGTCGCGGACAATCCGATGTCGTATAACCGCTCCACCGACTTCTACAGCGGCGTAAGCCGCGTGCTGGCTTCGAAGCCGAAGGTCATCTTCGTGGGCGGTCCTTCGGAGCCGACCGGCCTCATCATCCGCCAGGCGCGCGAGCTGGGCTTCAAGGGCGGCTTCGTGGTGATGGATCAGGCCAAGCTCGACGAAGTCGCGAAGATCGCGGGCGGCTATGGCGCGCTCGATGGCTCGATTGGCGTGATGCCGATCGGCGACGATCCTTCGCCCGACGCGAAGTCCTTCGTCGCGCGCTTCTCGAAGACGCACGGCGGCCGCCTGCCGAGCCAGGAAGCCTCGCTCAATTACACGGCGGTCTGGGCGACCGTGCAGGCGATGAAAGTGGCGGGCACAACCAGCGACGCGACCGCGATCCGAAAGGCCTACGATCAAGCGCTCAAATCGCTCTCGGCGCAGAACAATCCGCACGGGCTTTCCGGTGTCGATGCGCGCGGCGGCATCACCATGGGGCACGCCGTCGTCGCCGTGGTGGAGGGCGGCAGCATCAAAACGCTGCCCGATACGGCGATTGCCGCAGCGAAGTGACCTTTGATGTGATGCAACGGGCCGCAACCGGGTAGCAGGCGCGGCCCGTATTTCATTCGCGAGGCTCCATGACGACACTCACCGCCACGCTCGACGACTTCGTCGTCGGGCTTTGCTTTCCTGAGGCACCGCGCTGGCACGCGGGCCAGCTCTGGTTCTCCGACTTTTATCGCCATGAAATCCTGCGCGCGGACGCGCAAGGTCACATCGACCTTATCGCGCGCGTGGACGCGTGCCCGAGCGGTCTGGGCTGGCGCCCCGATGGCGCGATGCTGGCCGTATCGATGCACGATTGCCGCTTGTTGCACGTCAGCGACGGCGAGACGTCCACACTGGCGACGCTGTCCGGCCATGTTCCCGGCCCCTGCAACGACATGCTCGTCGATGCCATGGGGCGCGCGTATATCGGCAATTTCGGCTTCGATCTGTATGCGGGAGAAACACCGCGCGCGACCGACCTGCTCTGCGTGTCGCCCGACGGCACGGTGCGCGTGGCTGCGCGCGAGTTGCAGTTTCCCAACGGCATGGCGCTCACGCCCGATGGCCGCACCTTGATCGTGGCCGAAACATTCGGCCAACGCCTGAGCGCTTTCGATGTCGCGCCCGACGGCACGCTCGCGCACCGCCGCGTCTTTGCCGATCTGGCGGGCAGCTATCCCGACGGAATCTGCCTCGACGCCGAAGGCGCGATCTGGGTCGCGGACGCACGCGGCAATCGCGTGTTGCGCGTGATGGAGGGTCGCGGCATTGTCGAGATGATTTCGATCACCGATCAGCAGTGCTATGCATGTATGCTCGGCGGCGACGATGGCCGTACGCTGTTCCTCTGCACGGCCCCCGGCACCGGACCGGAGAACGGCGCGCGCCGTGAAGGCCGCATCCGCACCGCGCGGGTGGATGTACCCCGCGCCGGTCTGCCTTGAGCGTCGATCGAACAGGCGCGCCAGACGGCGCGCCTCGCGTCAATACGCGCGAGACGGCTTGAAGCCCTCGCGCAACTCGCGCTTGAGAACCTTGCCGATCGCACTGCGCGGCAGCGCGTCGGCGATCACCACTTCGGCAAGCCGCTGCATCTTGCCAAGCCGCTCGTTGGCCCAGCTTACGAGCGCATGGGCATCCACGACCGCGCCGCTGCGCAGCGTCACGAAAGCCACCGGCGTTTCGCCCCAACGCTCCGACGCGATGCCCACGACCGCCGCTTCCGCGATATCCGCATGTTGAAGCAGCACCTGTTCGAGATCGCTCGGATACACGTTGAAGCCGCCCGAGATGATCATGTCCTTCTTGCGGTCCATCAGCACGAGAAAACCGTCTTCGTCGAAGCGGCCAATATCGCCGGTGCGAATGAAACGCTGGCCGTCGCGGTCGTGCCATTCGGCCTCTGCCGTCTTGTCGGGCTGACGATAGTAGCCCGTCATCATCGTCGGCGAACGGCCCACGATTTCGCCGATGCTCCCAGGCGGCAGTTCATTGCCCGCAGCGTCGATCAGGCGCATCTCGTGGCCCGCCATCACGCGGCCCACGGTATGGAGTTTGTCCGGGTGGTCGTTGGCGCAAAGCTCGCACGACGCGCCGCCTTCGGTCATGCCGTAAAACTCGGTGAGACTACCGGGCCAGCGGCGCACCACGTCCGCTTTCACGCGCGCGCTGAACGGCGCACTCGTACAGGACTTCGAAATAAAGCTCGATAGATCGTAGCGGCCGAAATCCGGCTCGGCCATGAGGCGCTGATACTGCACCGGCACGAGCATCGTGTGCGTGGCCCGATGCTGTTGCGCCAGTTCCAGATAACGCTTCGTTTCGAACTTCGGCATCAGCACGACGGTGCCACCCAGCGCAAGCGTGGGGAAAAAGCTCACGAGCGTCGTATTCGAATAGAGCGGCGTCGAAATCAGCGTGACCGCCTCAGGCCCATAGCCGCGCTCGACGCTGCGCTGCGCGTAGGCGAAGCGCATGGCGTGCGACTGCACGATGCCCTTGGGCAAGCCGGTCGTCCCCGACGAATAAATGATGTTGAAGGCCCATTGCGGCTGAATCTCGACATGACGTGGCGCCGTGCCACGCGGAGCAAGCCAGGCGTCGATACCGCCGGTGTCTCCGGCGTCGCCTTGCGTGTCCAGCCGCACGCTACGTACCGTGGGCGGCCTGTCCGCACTTTGCAACGCGTCGCGTACAGCGGCATCGAGGAACAGCACGCGCGCGCCGGAATTCGCGATCATGCCCGCGAGGCTGTCCGGATGCGCGGACGGCGCAAGCGGCGCGACCGCGGCGCCCGCACGCAGCGCGCCCAGAAACACCGCCGCATACCAGGGCGATGCGTTCGCGCAGATCGCGACGACGTCCTCAGGCACGAGGCCGTCGCGTTGCAGCGCGCTCACGCATTGGTCGATCATCGCGTCGAGATCGGCGTAGCTGTAACTCTTGCCCTCACAGATCAATGCGGGATGGTCGCCCTGCTCAACGGCCCAATTGCGGATCTGGTCGCCGATGCTCGCGAAGGGGGCATCTTGCGACGGCGCGGCGGGATTCGAAATAGCGTTCATGGTTTCGCACTCCCGCTTAAAGGTAGGCCGCGAGTTCCATCTTGGCGATGGCGTTGCGATGCACCTCGTCCGGGCCGTCCGCGAGCCGGATCGTGCGTGCGCTCGCATAGGCCCGCGCGAGGCCGAAGTCATCGCTCACCCCGCCGCCGCCGTGAGCCTGAATCGCCCAGTCGATCACCTGGCACGCCATCGCGGGCGCCGCGACCTTGATCATGGCGATTTCCTTGCGCGCCGCCTTGTTGCCGACCTCGTCCATTTTCCACGCGGCATGCAGCACCAGAAAGCGCGCCTGATCGATCAGGATGCGCGCATTGGCGATGCGTTCGCGCGTCACGCCCTGATCGGCAATCTTGCGGCCAAAGGCGCTGCGCTGCGTCGTGCGTTGACACATCGCTTCGAGCGCGCGTTCGGCCCGGCCGATCAGGCGCATACAATGGTGAATGCGGCCCGGCCCGAGTCGTCCCTGCGCGATCTCGAAGCCGCGCCCCTCGCCGAGCAGCACATTCGTCACGGGCACACGCACGTTTTCGAACAGCACTTCGGCGTGACCATGCGGCGCATCGTCGTAACCGAACACGGGCAGATGGCGTAGCACCGTCACGCCAGGCGTGTCGAGCGGCACCAGCACCATCGACTGGCGCTGATGACGGTTCTCGCCATTGGGATCGGTTTTACCCATGAAAACAAGGATCTTGCAGCGCGGATCATTTGCGCCCGAGGTCCACCATTTGCGTGCATTGATGACGTAGTGATCGCCGTCGCGGTCGATGCGCGCCTCGATATTGGTCGCATCCGAGGACGCCACTGCAGGCTCCGTCATCGCGAAGGCCGAGCGGATCTTGCCGTCCAGCAGCGGCGTGAGCCACTCGCGTTTTTGCGCTTCGCTGCCATAGCGCAGCAGGGTTTCCATATTGCCCGTGTCGGGCGCCGAGCAATTGAACGGCTCCGCGCCGATCGCGGAACGTCCCATGATTTCGCACAGCGGCGCGTATTCCAGGTTCGTGAGGCCGCCGTGGCCCTCGTGCGCGGGCAGGAACAGATTCCAAAGATCGGCCGCGCGCGCCTTGTCCTTGAGTTGCTCCATCACCGGCGCGGGCTGCCACGGATTGCCAGCGCGCCGCGCCTCATCCATCTCCGCGGCGAACTGTTTCTCCGCCGGATACACATGCTGTTCCATGAACGCCGTGAGACGCGCCTGCAGTTCCTTCACCTTGCCCGAGTGTTCGAAGTTCATAGCCTTGTCCGCGTGAATTATCAGCCTGAATTGAGGTGCTTTCCGGTGTGCGCGCAGCGCTAGCGCATGGCGTCGACCTGGCGCGCGAGCGCCCAGGCCTGCTCCGCCAGCGGCCGCGTGCGCCGCCCGGTTTCGAGCGCGAGCGCGTTGGAAGCGTTGCCCTGCAACGCGCGCGCCATCACGCCTTGCAGGATGCCTACCAGCCGGAACATATTGAAAACGAGGTAGTACCCCCAGTCCGCTTGTGCGACTGGCGAGTTGGATGCCCGCGCAACCGTTTCCAGATAGCGCTGCAGATAGGTCTTTTCGTCGGGGATGCCGAGCGCCGCGATATCGAGGCCCATCAGCCCGCGCCGCGCGCCCGCCTGCATATGCCAGATCATGCAGTGATACGCGAAGTCAACAAGCGGATGGCCAAGCGTCGAAAGCTCCCAGTCGAGCACGGCGAGAATGCGCGGCTCGTGCGAATCGAAGATGACGTTATCCAGCCGATAATCGCCATGCACGATGCGGCGCTCGTCGCCTTGCGGTATGTGCTTCGGCAGCCAGTCGATCAACTGGTCGGCGGCTTCGATACGTTCGGTTTCCGCAGCGCGATACTGGCGCGTCCAGCGCGTGACCTGACGCTCGATATAGTTGCCCGCGCGCCCATAATCGCTCAGGCCAATGGCATCGGGATCGACGGAATGCAGCGCGGCGATCACGCGATTCATCTCGCCGTAGATCGCGCCGCGCGCCTCGCGCGTCATGTCCGGCAGCGCGGCGTCCCAAAAGATGCGGCCCTCCACGTACTCCATGAGGTAGAACGGCGAGCCGATCACATCGGCGTCCTCGCAAAGCGCATAGGCTTTCGCAACCGGCACGTCGGTCTGTGCGAGCGCGCGGATCACGCGATATTCGCGCTCCACCGCGTGCGCCGAAGGCAGCAGCGCGCCCGGCGGCTTGCGGCGCAGCACGTAGCGCGCACCGGCGGCCTCAAGCAGGAAGGTGGGATTCGACTGGCCACCCTTGAATTGCTCGACGCGCAACTCGCCTGTCAATCCGTCAACGTGCTCGCGCATCCATGCGCGCAGGCGCGCGACGTCGAATGCGTGTGCGGGCGCGACGGGTCGCGTCCCGCTGAAGCTCGACTGGAGATCGATGCTCATGGAATCGACATGCCTCCGGATCATTCTGCAAAGCAATCATGAATTCTGCACTGCAGAAATGCTAACGCGGAGTCTGCGGCGGTGTAAAGCGCCGATTCGGTTCAACAGATCAGGAAAAACCCCACTGGCCAGTGGTGGGGCTTGAACGCCAGGATTCTTCCGGCGCGATTCGCGCGGCATGATATGGCGCGCGGAATTCCCCGCTCAAAAAGGGGAATCCCACCCATTTCAATTTGGATGCCGAAATATTTTTCGCAAATGAAAAGGCGCGAGCAAGCTGCCGCGCCTTCGTCTTTATTGACCCGCGATCGCCGCTTCGAGTTGAGCGATCATCTGCAACAACCGTGGTTTCACTTCGTCGAGCAGAAACTTCTGTGTAAGCGAAAAGGAAGGTCCACCTATATTGATCGCCATGACGGGCAAGCCGCCGCCCGGTTCGAACGCGCGTGCGATGCCGTTCACGTCCTTCTGCCATTCGCCAAACGAGCAGGTCACGCCCAGTTCCGCATGATCGCTCACGCCCTGCTCGATGCCGCGCCGAACGCCGGGCCACGCCACGTCGTCGAGTTCGCGAATCTGTTCCATCACGTCCTCCCGCTCGCGCTCGGGCACAGCGGCGAGCCACGCACGCCCGATCGCGGAAGTGGCGAGCGGAATGCGCGAACCCACATCGAGCGTGAGCGCCAACGCCGCCGTGCTGCGGCAGCTTTCGATATACAACATCGACAGGCGGTCGCGCACGCCGAGCGACACCGTGCCGCCTGAAAACTCGGAAAGCTCCTGCATCATGGGCCGCGCGAGCTTGCGCACGTCGAGCCTGGCGAGCATCGAACTGCCCAGCGCGAGACAGGCCGTGCCCAGGCGATAGCGTCCGGTGTCTTCCAGATGGATGAGGTAGCCCAGCCTGGTCAGCGTCATCGTCAGCCGCGAAACCGTCGATCTCGGCAGCTTGCAGCGCTGGGCGATTTCCTGATTGGTCAGGGTCGTGTCGCCGCCGCGAAAGCACGCGAGGACGTCTAGCCCGCGCGCAAGCGCGGTGACGAAATGGCGATCTTCCTTGTGGGCGCTTGCTCGGGCCGGCTTCTGCGCAGTATCAGACATTGCGATAGTAGGAATAGGATGCGCGGTTCACCGCGGGCGGTTGGTCGGCGGAATTATATTCTGTATCGCAAAATCGCCAGGCGGCGTCAATGGGTGGGGGACCCTAACTTTGGCAAGGCGTTCAGCAAGGCGTACTCAGAACAACTGCCTCAAACCCAGCCGCGCCACGACCTGCCGCCCGTTCGCCGACGACGCGCCGTTCGATACATCGCCCAGTGACGCGGTCGCCGCCACGGGATTGCCCCAGGCATCGAGCGTGGCCCCACTGGCCTGCTGATAGCCCACGAGCCCATAGAGCCACGTGCGTTTGCTCAGCGCGTAGAACACGGACAGATTGAACTCGTGATACTGCGCGCTATCGGCATCGCTTACCGAACTGCGGTGCGTGTAGCCGTAACCGCCCGCCAGGCGCAGCGCAGCCGTTGCCTGCCAGCTCAACGTCGCCTGCACCGTATCGAAGATCGCGCTGCCCGCGAACAACGACCCCGCGCCCGCGTCGTAGCGCGCGTGACTCCAGTTGAGCCCGGCCGTCAGCGCACGATAGCGATACGTCATCGCAGCAGCGAACACATCGAGCCGCGCGGCAGACGCAAAGCCTTCGTTGATCGACGACGAATAGTAGCCGTCGTAAATCCCGTTCCACGCGCCCTGCGCCGAATCGCTATTGGCATGCAAATATGCGGCGGCAAGATTGAGCGGGCCTTCGCGATACGCCAGCCCGACGCTCCACGCGTTGCGCGCCGCGACGCTGCCCGCCTCACCGCCAAAGCCATAAACTGCCTCGAATTGCAGACCATAACGACGTGGACTGGCGTACTTGATCGAGCTGTTGATGCGCGCATTGTTATCGACGTTGTCGATATCGCCCGGATGCGCGGCCATGCCCGTGAGGAAACTGGTGGGACCGATCGCGCCGACCATATCGACAATGGCGTCGTACTGGCGTCCCAGCGTAAGCGTACCGAGTCGTTCATCGGCGATGCCCATCCACGATTGCCGACCGAACAGACGAGCGCTCTGCCCCGCCGCGCCCGTACCCAGATTGAAGCCGTTTTCAAAGTAAAACAGCGCCTTGCGGCCCGCGCCCAGGTCCTCGGCGCCGATCAGGCGCCAGCGGTCGCCATTCCAGGTGCCGCTCTGGAAACCATAGCTCGGGCGGCCCACGTAGTCGGCGGGCGCTCCCGCCGCGCCCGCCGACTGCGCGACGCGCACATTACTGCTATAGCCGAAGCCACCATCGACGATGCCCGACAGCGTGATGCTGCCTTGCGCGGCGGCGGCCCCTGAAAAGGCGACCGCGCCGCCGAATACCGCAAGCGTGGCGAGTCTGCGCGTGCCGGTTTCAAAGGCGGTCATACTTTTTCGGTCTTGATCGTCGCAACAGATGCCAGCGCACGGCGGCGGGCACGTCGCACGAAAGCGACCACCAGACCGATGACGAGCAACGCCGCGACGATGATGCCGGGCACCATCACCGGCTGAAGACGCGCGAGCAGCGGACGCGGACCGCCATTGCGCGCTTCGACGACATCTTCAACCGAGACATGGACATCGGCATTGCCGTATTGCGCGAGCACGTAATTCGCAATCGACGCGATCTGATCGTCGCCAAGCGGCTGAACGTAGGAGTCCTCGCCAAAATTCGGCATCAGCACATGCTGACCGCCCGCTTCACGATCCACGCCGTAGAGCATCGCCGCGATGAGATTCGACGGATTGAGCGAGCCGGTCGCCGTATTGGCCGAAAGCGATGGATAAGCCTGGCTCGGGCTGCCCGTTCCGTCCACGCGATGGCAACTGGCGCAATAGCCACTGAAGAGCGCAGCGCCGGTGCTCAGCGTGCCGTTGGCGTTCGACGGCTGCATGCCGCGCAGGCCAGTCTCGACGCTCGCCGATGCGCCGTGCGCGAACGCTGGCTTCGTCTCGCGCGCATCGCGGATCGGCTTGGTGCCGCGCAGATACACGACGATCGCCGCGAGATCGTCGTCGGAGAGATATTGCAGGCTGTTCTGCACAGCTTCGGCCATCGGTCCCGCTGCCTGATTCTTGCCGGGCGCGCGGCCCGTTTTCAGGTAGCTCACGAGTTCCGCGTCGCTCCACGCACCGATCCCGCTCACCGCATCCGAGGTGATGTTCGGCGCGTACCACGGTCCCAGTTGCGCGCCGCCCAGATCCTGCTTCGCGTCTTCGGCCATCATGAAGTTGCGCGGCGTATGGCAGGCGCTGCAGTGCGCGAGCACGTTCGCCAGATACGCGCCGTGGTTCCATTGCGCGTCATGGTTCGGATCGGGTTCGAAGCGGCGCTCGCGCAGATAGAGCGTGTTCCAGAGCGCCATCGACGCACGCACGCCGAACGGAAACGGCAGCTTCGTTTGCGGGGCGGATTCGTCCACGGGAGCGACGCCGTGCATGAAGTAGGCGTAGAGCGCGTGAACGTCGTCGTCGCTCAAGCCCGTGTACGAGGTATAGGGCATGGCCGGATAGAGATGCGCGCCGTCCGCGCGCACGCCCTCGCGCAACGCGCGCGCGAACTGCGCCTCCGTATAGCTGCCAATGCCCGCCTTCTTTGAAGGCGTGATGTTGCTCGAATAGATCGTGCCCATCGGCGAGGCGATGCCGTAACCGCCCGCGAATGGCTTGCCGCCGTTGACGGCGGTGTGGCAGGCCATGCAGTCCGCCGCGACGGCAAGCTGGTGGCCCCTGGCGACAAGCGCCGGATCGGCGTCGATAGTCCGCGGCACCTGAGCGAATGCGAACTGCGCCGCGCCCATCATCAGCAACGCCGCAAATCCAGATTTCGTGCGATCTGCAATTCGGTCAGCAATCCTCATGACTCATCCCTTCATGCTGGCCGAGATCGAATCGGCTGCCTTGAGGGCGAGCGCCGCCATCGACAGCGTCGTGTTCACGACCGAAGCCGATGGCATCGCGCCGCCGCCCGGCAGCCAGAGGTTGTCGTGATCGTGCGCGCGGCAGTCGCCGTCGACGACCGAGTCCTTCGCGCTCGCACCCATGATGGTGCCGCCCATGATGTGGTTGTTCGCGTTGAGCGAGGTCGTGATGTTGAATTCCACCGCATTGAACAGGCTGCCGATGTGTTCGAGTTGCTTGTGCGCCGCCTCGGCGCCCTTGCGCACGTAATCGCCCACGTCATAGTGGATATCCGGACACGCAAGGCCATGCGGGTCCATGCGCGTCTTGCTCAGCGTGAGCCGGTTGTTGGGATCGGGCAGCGGCTCCAGGCTGATCGAGAGATCGACGCCATAGATCGCGCGGCGGCGGATTTCGTCATCGAGTTCGCGCCCAATGAGTCCCAGCTTGAGCGCCTGCTGCGTAGCCGGTCCGACGCGCGAGATGTTGTTGAGAATCATCTTGTTCGCCGAGTACTGGCCACGGAAGTCGCCGTCGCGCGGGCCGACGATACAGCTGCTTTGCGCAGGGCCACGGCCCAGCCACATTGGTTCGTTGGCGAGGAAGGTGCAGTGAAAGCCCGAGTGGTCCATCATGTTGCGGCCCACCTGATCCGACGAGTTCGCCATGCCGTTGGGATTGCGTTCGTTGGCGGCGAGCAGCAGCAGGCGAGGCGTTTCGATGCCGTTACAGGCCAGCACGAAGCGCTTGCCGCTGGCCTTGTGCGACTTGTGCGCCTTGTCGTACCAGTGCACCGCCGTGATGCGGTTATTCGCATCGGTGTCGATGCGATAGACCACCGATTCCGCAAGCACATGCGCGCCCTTGTGCTCCGCGCGCTGGACATGATGGATGCCGTTGTACATCGCGCCGATCGGGCAGATCGGCTGGCAATTGTTGTTGCCGCAACAAGTCGGGCGGCCGTTCCACGGACGCGTGCTGCGTGCCTGCGGAATCGGAATCGAGTGATAGCCGTGAGCATTGACGATTTCGGCGAAACGCTTGTCGCCGTGGCCCCACGGGACCATGTCCATCGGATAGGGGCGGCTGCGCTCGGTTGGCGACTGCATCGACGGATCGTTCGGGCCGGCCACACCCAGTTCTTCCTCGGCGCGGCAGTAGTACGGCTCGAGTTCCGCGTAGGCGATCGGCCAGTCGCGGCCTACGCCATAAGTCGATTGCATGCGGAAGTCCACCGGCAGATGACGCCAGCACGAGGCGGCCCAGTGCCAGGTCGTGCCGCCCACCGTGCGCAGATAGCCCTGCTGGAAGCTGTTGCCGTCCGGCCCGCTCAGGCCCACGTAGTCGTTCTTCGGGAAGTACAGCGGCGCGGGCGCGTGCTCGGCCTGCGGATAGAGGCCCTGAAAATCGGAGCCGACGCGGTTGTCGAACGGCATGTTGCGCCAGTTCTCGACGGCCTGGGCGCGCTCGATGCGCAGGCCGGCTTCGAGCATCAGCACGGAATGGCCTTCGCTCACGAGTTGATCGGCAATCAACGCGCCGACCACGCCGGAACCGACGATCACGACATCGGCCGTGACATCGCCATTTGCTTCAAATACGGGTGTTTTCATGTGTGGGGGCGAGTCCCTGCGCGGACTCTCAGGCGGATCGGTGGGCGGGTGTTGCGGCTTGCGTTGCCGCTTGTTTTGGCGCTTGTGTTGGCGCTTTTGCGCGGCGTGCGGCTGCGGCAACGGCGGGCGAGGTGACGTCGGCGGGCGGCGGTTCCGCAATCCACCAGAGTGGTCCGTTCGCGCAGTAGGTGGGCGGACTCATGCCGTCGCCGACCGTGCCGTACATAAGCGCGTTCGCGTAGGTCACCATCACGGCTTTCGTGCCGTGGCCCACGGTGCCCGTGTACCAGGCCGTGACGATGGCGAGCGCGGTGTCGCGCAGATTCGCTTCGTCGGCGGCCGCGAGCAGTTGCTGCGGCGTCTGGCCTGGCCGGATGCGCTTCGCCAGTTCGGCGCCGCGTGCCGCGAAGCCACGGTCGGCGCCGCTGAGCGCGCTGAAGAGCCGCGCGCCGATGCCCGCGTCCAGATTCCGGTGCCCGGTGAGTGCCTGAGAAACCGCGACGAAATCCTGGGCGGTGAACGGCGCGCCCGCGAAGGCGCGTGGCGCCACAGCGAGAAAGCCGGCGTGCGTGAGGGCTGCCACTAGCGTTTTGAGCACGGTGCGACGCCTGACGCTGGAAGGTGCTTCCTGCGCGCCGCGGGCAGCATCGCCAGCGTGTTGCGGGTTGATCTTTTGCATTTTTCTGAATGATTACGCGGCTCTGCGCGCATGGCCCGACGCCATGTGGCGCTACTCCAGCAAGACCCCGATCGAGCGCGAATCCGCTCCGACCGGGCCGTTCACGGCCGAGGACGTGCGACGACCCGACGTGGCGCGAATTATGGAACCGGTTCCATTGAATCGTCAAGCACAGCAGAATTGCAGAATTTGCAATAAATCTCCACGTGAAGAATTTTAAGGGGACAGATTCGACGGAATGGAAAGGGAATCGAACACGCGCGAGCGCACGTGAGAAATGAAAAACGGCGGCCTCGATGGCCGCCGTCGTACGACGTAATGGGAACGCCAGCGCGAATTTCAGGCGTCGTTAAGATCGTCGAGATTGCGTCCGCGTGTTTCGGGGATATGGAATGTCGTCACCACGCCGACCAGACTTAGCACTGCCACATAACTTGCGAGCGGAATCCACGCGAGAACGGTGCCGTGCCCCGCACCCCAGTGCGTCGTCGCCCAGGCGATGATCGACGCCCCCACGAGCGGAGCGATGCCGCCCGCCACCACCGCCGACAACTCCCGCCCCACCGCCACGCCTGCATAGCGATGCTGCGCGCCGAACAGTTCCGGCAGCAGCGCGCCTTGCGTAGCGAACATGCCCCAGACACCGGCGAGCGTCACGCACAGCATGACGATGCTGGCCGTGGCGTTGCCGAGACTGAGCACCCACCACGTAGGAAACGCCAGAAGCAGCTGATAGACCGCGAAAATACGGTACGTATGCACCCGCCCGATACGATCGCTAAGCAGTCCTGCCAGTGGAATCACGATCGCACCGGAGGCCCCCGCGAACAGCAGC
Source organism: Paraburkholderia eburnea (assembly GCF_002917095.1). Classification (GTDB taxonomy): domain Bacteria; phylum Pseudomonadota; class Gammaproteobacteria; order Burkholderiales; family Burkholderiaceae; genus Paraburkholderia; species Paraburkholderia eburnea. The sequence goes on along the minus strand of NZ_PQGA01000009.1, from coordinate 196,051 downwards.
GCGAGCGGCCCGATCTGCCCTTTTAGCCCCGTCGCCGTGGCGATATAGCTGATCGCAAGCGACTGATAGATCGACGATCCGCCGTTCTCGGCCATACGCAGGCCGATCACCTTCAGCACGGTCGGTTTCGAGCTGCGCAGCAGATGACGCAGCGGGCTTTCCTTGATCTGTTTGCGCGCCTCAAGCCGCGCGAATGACGGCGATTCGCGCAGACGCAGCCGGATCCATACGGCCACCGCGATGATGACGGCGCTCAGCAGGAAAGGCACGCGCCAGAGCTGCGTCTGCGAGAGATCCTCGACGCGCACGAGGGCGAAGTAGATGGCCGCAGCCATTACGGTGCCCAGCAGCACGCCCATGAACGGCAGCGCCGCGAAATAACCGCGCCGTCGGGGCGGCGCGAATTCGGCCATCAGCACGGCGGCGCCAGCCTGCTCCGCGCCGGCGCCCAGGCCTTGCAGCAGGCGGCAGCCGACCAGCAGGATCGGCGCCCAGATGCCCACGCTCGCGTAGGTCGGCAGCACGCCGATCAGCGTGCTCGCCACGCCCATCAGCAGGATGGTGGCCATCAGCACGAACTTGCGCCCATAGCGATCGCCCAGCGCGCCGAACAGGATGCCGCCCACGGGCCGGATCGCGAAGCCGATGAAATACGCGCCGAAGCTCGCGATCAGCCCCAGCGCGGGATCACTCGACGGAAAGAACAACGGGCCGAAGATCAGCGCGGAAGCCAGGTTGTAGAGCGCGAAGTCGTAGTACTCCAGCGCGCTGCCGATCGAGGCGGCCCAGGCTGCGCGGTAGAGGTCCGCCGAGGTCACCTTCGCCTGCGCGGCATCGGCGCCGGTATGTTCGCGGGTGCGTTCATCTGCACGCGGCGCGGCGGCGCTAATGGCAATCGATTGCTGCTTCATGTCGTCTCCTTCCATTTCAACTCCTGTGCATGCAGGCGGCGCCGTTATTGGCTTGCCCCTCCAGCGCCCGTCTGACGCGGGCTACCGGACACGTGAACCGGCTACGCGGCGTTGCGTGTCACGCGCTCGATCTCGTCGAGCAGCGCCGTACGCATGGCTTCGAACGGTGCGGGTTGATCGGTATAAAGCTCGATCTGCCCGCAGAATTGATGCAGCAGCATGCGCGTGCCGTCGACGCTCGCGCAGCCCGCTTCGTCGGCGTCGCGAATCAGGCGCGTGCGCACCGGCAAAAACGCCGCGTCCATCACGAAGAGATGCGATGCGAGCTGATGCGGCGTCAACGGGCTCGCATCGGGCGCGCGAAAACCCGCGGCCGTTGCGTTGACCACCCCGTCGAACGCGTGCGGATCGAAGTCCGCCAGCGCCCCGCCAAAGCGCAGCCCGAAATCCTCGGCCAACGCGCGGCCGCGTTCGGCCGTGCGATTGAACACGGTCACGCTCGCACCGGCCCGGCGTGCGCCCCACGCGATCGCGCGTGCCGCGCCGCCCGCGCCCAGCAGGGCGATACGTTTGCCGGGCAAGGTGGTGACTTCTTCGAGCGCGCGCACCGCGCCCACGCAATCGGTGTTGTAACCAGTCAGTTGTCCCGATCGATTATCGATGGTATTCACCGCACCGATCTCGCGTGCCGTCTCGTCAAGCGCGTCCAGATAGGGAATCACGGCCTGCTTGTGCGGCATCGTCACGTTCATGCCGCGAATGCCGAGCGTGCGGATGGCCTGGACCGCCAGCGGCGCGTCCTCGACGCCAAAGCTCACGAAGGTGTAGTCGAGGCCCAGTTCGCGATAGGCGGCGTTGTGCACCTTGACGTTGAAGGTGAACGGCTGGCCCGCGAGCGAGCCGCAAAGCGTAGGTATCGAATGAGGCATGATCGACAGTATGAGAATCGGAATGGCTAGAAGTTAGTTATCTTGATTGTTATTTTTTTGCTTATTTATCGCGGCGTCGTGCGCAACGAGGACGGGCCGCCCTTGATCTCGATACGCCTGCCGGTGTCGCGCAAGTGACCGCCGTTGACCGCGTAGAGCGCCAACTGATGCTCGACGTTGAACTGCACGATCAGATATTTGCTGTCCGCCGTGAAGACGATGCCTTGCGCGGCCTCGCCTCCCGGCGCTTCAGAAACCTGATGCGCCACGCCGTTGCGGATCTCGAACAGCACGACCTTGCCGCGCGCATGGCGGCCCGGGTTGTCCGGGGTGAGGTTCGAACCGTCCATCGCCTGCACGCCGATCCAGCGGCCATCGGGTGAAATGGCCACGCCCTCGGGCAGCGACGGCACCGTGAGATGCTGCACCGCGCGGAACGGCTCGTGCGAGACGTCGATAAGCGTGATGGCGTCCGCGTCGCCCGCCAGTTTGCCGGCATAGTTGGGCAGGCCCGCCAGGCCCACGTCGCTCACCACGGCCCATTTGCCGTCGCTCGATACGTCGATGGTGTACGGCGCCACGCCCGACGAAAGGCGCACGCCCGTGTCGCTCACGTGACCATCGTTCACGTCCAGCACGGCCACGCCCTGCTCGTCGCGCAGCGACACCAGCGCATGCCGGCCATCGTGCGTGAAGCTCACGCCCGCAAGACGCTTTTCGCCGAGCTTGAGCCAGTCGACGATCCTGGCGCTATTACCATCGATCTGCACCACCGCCACGCGGCCATCCACGCCGGTCACGAGCGCCAGATGCCCGCTGCGATCGATCGCGATGCCTTGAGGATGCATACCCAGATCGACACGCGTGACAGCAGGCGGCGTGGCGTGCAGATCGACCACTTGCAGGAAAGGGTCCATGACGAGTTTCTTCGCCGCTTCGTCGTAACGCGTGGGCGCGGCCACCAAAGCGAGCGCGCCGTCCGGCGTCACGGCCACGGCCTGCGGCGGCCCTTGAATGCCGTTTTCGACTTCCACCGTCGCCTTGACCTGCGGCGGGAAATAGCTCGCGTCGAGCAGCGTGAGCGTGTCGGGCGGCGGATTCGTCAGGTACGTGTCGCGTCCTTCCACGCGCTGATATTTGCCGTCATTGCCGGAGACGATCCAGTCGGCCGCTTGCGCGGCATGGACCGCCGCGCCGAACGCCGTCGCAAGCGTGAGGCCCGCGAGCACGCGCAGCGATGTAGAAGGAGTGCCTGAGGTTGACTTCATTATTTGATCCTTGATTTACGGGGTCGCGTCACACCACGCTCGTGAGTCCACCGTCCACGAAAAGCGTCTGCCCGTTCACGAAGTTCGACGCGTCGGAAGCCAGAAACACGGCCGCCCCGCACAACTCTTCGACGCGGCCCCAGCGGCCTGCGGGCGTGCGCTTGCATAGCCACTCGCTGAACTCGGGATCGTCCACTAGCGCGCGGTTGAGGTCGGTCGCGAAGTAACCCGGCGCCAGCGCATTGATCTGAATGCCGTGGCGCGCCCAATCGGCGCACATGCCTTGTGTGAGCATCCGCAGCGCGCCCTTCGAGGCGGCGTAAGGCGCGATGGTGGGCCGCGCCAGCGCGCTCTGCACCGAACTGATATTGACGATCTTGCCGCGTTTGCGCGCAAGCATATGGCGCGCGACGGCCTGCGAAACATGGAAAACGCCATCCAGATTCACGCGCATCAATGCGTTCCAGTCACTCGCGGCGAACTGGTCGAGTGGCGCGCGGCGCTGGATGCCGGCGTTGTTCACAAGAATGTCGATGGGGCCGAGGTTCGCCTCGACGGCATCAATGGAGCGCGTGACTGCGTCGGCGTCGGCAACGTCAAACACGGCGATATCGGCGTCGAAACCTTCGTCGCGCAAACGAGCGGCCACTTCGGCGGCCTGCGCTTCATTGCGTCCGTTGATAACCAGGGCGGCGCCGGCACGCGCGAGGCCGCCGGCGAGTGCAAGGCCAATGCCTCGCCCGGAGCCTGTTACCAGAGCGCGGCGGCCGTGCAGGCCGAACAGGCGGAGTGTCTCGTTCGTCATTGTCGTGTGCGTCGCGCGGCTGCCGGGCGGGCGGCTTCAGACTACAGCCCGTTACCGCCAGCCTCGCGTTGCGCGTGGCTTCGGTGTATTCCTCGGCAGTTGACCGTATTCTGGGCGCTTGCGCCAATAGTCTTTCGTGACCTTGTTATCATGAAGCGTGATAACCGAGCCGAAATTCACGACCGTCACCATGGAACTCAAACACTTGCGCGCCTTCGTGGCGCTAGCGGAAGAACTGCATTTCGGGCGCGCCGCCGAGCGTCTGTGCATCGTGCAGCCCGCCCTGAGCATGCAGATCAAGGCGCTCGAAGCAGACCTGGGCGTGCGCCTGTTCGAGCGCGACCGTCATCGCGTGGCGTTGAGCGACACCGGCGCGGTCTTTCTGCCCGAGGCGCGCGCGACGCTCCATCAGGCCGCGCGCGCAGAGCAGACGGCGCGTCTTTCGGCGCGCGGTGAGATCGGCACGCTGCGCGTGGCCTTCGTCTCGTCGGTGTTGCCGCGTCTGCTGCCCGAATTGATGCGGCGCATGCACGCTCGCTACCCGATGATCGCGCTCGAACTCAAGGACATGCCCACACCCGTGCAGATCGCGGCGCTGCACGACGGCAAGCTCGATTTCGGCCTGATCCGTCTGCCGGTGAGTGGCGCGGGCGTGGAGATTCGTGTCGTCATGGAAGAGCGCTTCGTGGTGGCCGTGCCTGAGCATCACACGCTCGCGCGCAAGGCCCAGATCCGCCCCGCCGATCTGCGCGGCCATCCGGCCTTTGTGCTGGCGCGCCGCTACGCGCCGGGCCTGTATGACGAGATGCTGGTGGCGTTTCGCCAGCAACGCGTCTCGCTGGAAATCGCGGCGGAACTGGGCGAGTACACGACCATGCTCGCGCTGATTTCGGCGGGTCTTGGCATCGGCGTGATTCCGCAACATGCGGCCATGGCGCTGCCGCCCAAGGTGGTCGCGCGACCGCTGGATCTGCGCGATCATCGCACCGGCATCGGGCTCGCGTGGCGCGATCTCGATACCCCGGCCAAGCGCGTTTTTGCGCAAGTGATGGAAGAGTGTGCACAGGAAGTGCAGGCAGCAGACGATTCCTCGCCGTCGAAGAGCGTGGCGTAATATGAACGGCCGTGGCCGATCGCGCCACGCCCAACGGAGACCGTTTTGTCCCAGCCGAAACTCGAACTCTACGCCGACGCGCAATACGCCAGCCCTTACGCGATGTCCGTGTTCGTCGCGCTGCACGAGAAGTCGCTGCCCTTCACCCTGCACACCGTCGATCTGGACAAACAGGCCAACCGAGCGCCGGATTTCGCGGCGACGTCGCTCACGCAACGCGTGCCCACGCTGATTCACGACGGCTTCGCGCTGTCCGAATCGTCGGCGATCACGGAGTATCTCGACGAGGCCTTTCCCGAGCCCGCGCTCTACCCGGAAGACCGGCGCAAGCGCGCGCGTTCGCGCCAGGTGCAGGCATGGCTGCGCAGCGATCTGGTGCCGATCCGCGTTGAGCGCTCGACCGAGGTGGTGTTCTACGGCCCCGTCGATGCGCCGCTTTCCCCCGCCGCGCAGGACGCCGCGCGCAAACTCTTTGCGGCATCCGAGGCGCTTTTGTCCCACGGCCAGCCGAATCTGTTCGGCGCGTGGTGTATCGCCGATGTCGATCTCGCGTTGATGCTCAACCGCCTCGTGCTAAACGGCGATGCGGTGCCGCCCCTGCTCGCCGACTACGCGCGTCATCAGTGGCAGCGCCCCACGGTACAGCGCTGGCTGGCGCTGGAGCGACCGCCGCGCTATGTCGATATCGCGCTATAAAGCCGCCGCGCCGGGCACAAATCCATTAAGCGCAGCGCCCTCGCCGCCCAAGGTCTCGCGAATCTTCTCGACCGTGCCCGGCGGCCGCAGCCGGAAAGTCGCAACGGCCTCCGCCATCAGGCTCGCCTGCTGTTCGAGCGAGCCAGCCGCAGCAGCGGCCTGTTCCACGAGCGCCGCATTCTGCTGCGTGACCTGATCCATCTGGCTCACCGCCTGCTCGACCTGTTCGATGCCGGCGCTCTGCTCGACCGTTGCGGACGCAATCTCTTTCATCAAGCCCGAGACCTTCTCGATCGACTGAACGATTTCGGCCATCGTCTCGCCCGCTTCGCTCACGCGCGCCCGGCCGCCGTGCACATCCTTCACCGATGCGTCGATCAGCGACTTGATCTCGCGCGCCGCCGCCGCGCTGCGTTGCGCGAGCATCCGCACCTCGCCCGCCACGACCGCGAAGCCGCGCCCCTGCTCGCCCGCGCGCGCCGCCTCGACCGAGGCATTGAGCGCAAGGATATTGGTCTGAAATGCGATGCCGTCGATGATGCCGGTGATATCGGCGATCTTGTCCGAGCTGCGCGTGATGGCCTCCATCGTCTCCACCGCCTCTTCCACCACGCGCCCGCCGCGCTGCGCGACGTCGGCGGCGCCCGCTGCCAGCGCGCTCGCCTGATTGGCGTGGTCGGCGTTCTGGCGCACCGTGGCGGTCAGTTGCTCGGTGCTCGCCGCCGTCTGTTCGAGCGAGGCGGACTGCTGCTCGGTGCGGCTCGACAGATCGAGATTGCCCGCCGCGATTTCGCGCGCGCCCGTGTTGATCGCATCGCAGCACGTGCGCACGTTGCGCACCGTCTGCGTCAGACCGTCCTGCATGCGGCGCATGGCGTCGAGCAACTGGCCGATTTCGTTGCGCCCGCCCGGCGCGATGGGCACCGCGAGATCGTTGGCGGCGATCTGGTTGAGCGCTTCGACCGCGACGGCGAGCGGCGCGGTCACGAGGCGGCGCAGCGCGAGATGCGTCACGACGACGAGCGCAAGCGCACCGGCGAGGCCGATCGCCACCATCGCCATGACCCAATCGTGCTCGCGCGCGCCTTGCGCGAGCGTGGCGTCAACCGTTGCGTCCGCATCGGTATGGAATGCGGCGATATCGGCGTTCAGTTGTGTGCCCGCACGCGCGATGTCGCCGCCCGCGAGCGTCGCATAGGCTGCCGTGTCGCCCCGTTCGAGCGCTTCGGCGGCGCTTTGCAGGCTCGCGGCGAGGGTCGACTGCGTTTCGATCACGGCCGCATTGTGCGCGTGGGTCTGCGCCTTGCTGGCTGCGCGCAGTGCGTCGCCTTCATGCGAGGCCTGCGCGATCAGATTGCGCGCCTCGGTCAGCGCGCCGTCGCGCGCCGCCGTATCGCCTTGCTCCTTGAGCGCGGCGTAGGCACGCGCGAGCGCCGCTTGCGCCTGTGCCGCGTCGCGACCCAAGGCGTCGGCGAGCGCGGACGCGCGCGCGGCTTCGTGCACACGATGGGCCGCGTCGTCGGCGCGTCCGATCATCAGCACGCCCACCGCGGCGCCCACCACGAGCATTGCCGCGAAGGTGCAAAGCACCGCCAGCAGCCCGTTTCGAATCGTCAGATTGCGCATCACGTCTCCACTTTCAACGCGGCGCAGCAGCATTGCCGCCGAGCCGGTTCAGCAACATATTGCTCTGTTCGACCAGCGTGGCGCGGTAGTCGCCCGGCAGCACGGTCTTGTCGGTGTCGTCCGCAACGTCGAGCGCATCGTCCATCAGCACGCGAAACGCCTCGATGGTGCATTCGATCTGCGCGGCCGACAGTTGCGGCAGTACGGCCTCGGCGAATTTGCTCATCACGACCACGCTCGCGCCGAAACGCGAAATGGCCTTGCCGTGCGAACTGACGAGCGCCGTCATCGATCGCAGCAGCATCTCATCGTGAGTGTTCACGTCACTCTCCAGATAAACAGGATTACGAAACATTCGTCATTGCATGCGAATCGCAGGCGTTCTCGAACACGGGCAGCGTGCGCGGCATTTTCGCGGAAGGCGCGGGCCGCGCGAGCAAAAACCCTTGCGCGCGGTCGCAGCCGATCTCGCGCAGAAACTGGAATTGCCGCGGCGTTTCCACGCCTTCCGCCACCACCGACACGCCCAGCGACTTCGCCATCGCCACGATCGCGCGCACGATGGAGCCATCGCCGCTCGCGGGGTCGCCGATCTGCGCAAGAAAAGAGCGATCGACCTTGAGCGTATCCACCGGCAGCTTCTGCAAATAGCGGAACGACGAATAGCCGGTGCCGAAATCGTCGATCGCGAGGCTGATGCCGCGCGCCGCCAGTTCAAGCAACAGCGCCTCGATGCCGCCGTTGGTCGACGTCATCGCCATGCTCTCGACCAGTTCGAGTTGCAAGCGGCTTGCGGGCAGGCCGGTTTCGGCAAGAATGGTGGCCAGTTGCGGCAAAAAGCCGTCGTGCAGGCACTGACGTGCGGACAGGTTCACGCAGATGCGCCCGAAATCGAAACCCTCGTCAAGCCACACACGCGCCTGGCGGCACGCCTCGCGCAGCACCCAGGCGCCGATCGGCACAATCAATGCGGACTCCTCCGCAATCGGAATGAATTGATCGGGCGGCACGAGTCCGCGCTGGGGATGCTGCCAGCGCACCAGCGCCTCCACGTTCGAAAACCGGCCTGTTTTCACGTCGAATTCGGGCTGGTAATGCAGCAGTAATTCATTCGCGGCGATCGCGCGATGCAATTGCGTTTCGAGCTGGATACGCTCCATCGCGCACGAAGTCATCGGTGCGGCGAAAAACTGGAAGTTGTTCTTGCCCGCGTCCTTGGCCTCGTACATCGCACGATCGGCCTGCATCAGCAGCTGCTTCGCGCTTTGTGCGTCATCAGGGAACATGCTGATGCCGATGCTCGGCGTGACGAAGAGCGTCTGCTCGGCGGCGCGGATCGGCGCGGCCACGGTCGCCAACAGCATCTCCGCAGTGCGGCCGACATGGCGGATGTCGTCGATATCCTCGATCAGCAGCGTGAATTCGTCGCCACCGAGGCGTGCGACCGTATCGGTCTCTCGCACCGCATCGCGCAAGCGACGCGCGATCACCGTGAGCGCCTCGTCGCCGACGCTGTGGCCCATCGTGTCGTTGATCAGCTTGAAGCGGTCGAGGTCGAGAAACATCACGGCCACGCGCTTGCCGGAGCGGCGGGCGCGCGCGAGCGACAGTGCGATGCGCTCGGTAAACAAGGTGCGATTGGCGAGGCCCGTGAGCGCATCGTGGGTGGCGAGATAGCTCAGGCGCTCCTCGGTTTCGCGGCGCTGCGTGATGTCCGAGAAGATCGCGGCGTAGTGCGTGCAGCGGCCGTGCGCGTCGCGGATACTGGAAATCGTGAGGAATTCCAGGAAAATCGTGCCGTCCTTGCGGCGGTTCCAGATCTCGCCTTTCCAATGGCCCGTGGCTTCGATGCTTTGCCACAGCATGGCGTAGAAAGCCGCCCCCTGCCGGCCCGAGTTCAGCAGGCTCGCATTGCGTCCCACCGCTTCATGCTCCGCATAGCCCGTGAGGCGTGTGAAGGCCGGATTGATGCGCTCGATGTTGCCGCACAGATCGGTGATCATCACGCCGTCGAGCGTCGATTCCACGACCTGATCCGCGAGGCGCAGACTCGCGCGGGAAGCAAGCAATGCATCGTCGCGCTCGCGAAGCGCGTCCTGCAGCTCGCGTACGTATTCGTGTTCGAGATCGCGCAGGATATCGGCGAAACCCAGCAGGCCGGTAAGTTCGCCCGTCTCGCTCAGGACGCCGACGTGGCGCATGCGATGCTCGATCAGATACTGGCGCGCCGAGTAAAGGCTGCGCGAGTGCGCAAGCGAGCGCAGCGGGCGGCTCGCATAGCGGCCCACTTCCGCGCTGACCCGGTCGAGCGCGCCCTGCGCGACCGCTCGTACCACGTCGCGTTCGGTCAGGATGCCGAGGCCGCCGTCCGCATCGCGCACGACGATCGCGCTCAGGCGGCGCTCGCGCATTTGGGCGAGCGCTGCGGCGAATGGCGTATCGGCATCGACGCAGTGGGGACGCGGCGGCTTCGCGCAGGCGAGCGTGCGCAGGCGCAGGAAGCACTCGGGTCCCTGGCTCATGACGAGATCGGTCTGCGTGACGAGGCCGAGCGGACGGCCCGCGTCATCGACGGCGAGGCAATGCCGGATGCCTTCGCGCGCGAACAGCGCGGCGGCTTCGCGTGCGGGCGTGTGCGCAGGCAGCGCGCGCACCGGCTGGCTCATCGCTGTGGCGATCGGCCGGGTGGCGGCTGCGGCTTCAGTGCCCAGTGCGAGCGCGTCGCGCTCGGTCCAGATGCCGACGGGCCGTGCGGCCTCGGTGACGACGATCGCGCTGTAGCGATGCTCGGCCATCAGTCGTGCGGCTTCGCGGATCGTCACGTCGGGACCGCAGGCGAGCAGTGGCCCGGATAGAAGGCGCCCGATTTCGACGTCCAGCGTGTGGTGTTGCATGGTGCGCCCCGTACCGCTTGTGTTGTCTTTTTGAGATGCGGTGAACTTAGCAGGCGGACGGCGGGGATTACATGATCTAGATCAAGGTTGTGGGGATTGGCGACGCGAATGGAAACGCCGGACCAGAAGGCGTATGCGCTTCGGGTCCGGCTTGGCGTCATTCACCGCCAGAAGATGCCCGGAGGCGAGTTAGTGCTTGTGCGAGCCGGGCGTGGACGAGGATGTGCCGCCGCCCAGCCCGCCTGTCAGGCCGCCGAGCAGGTTCGTCACCGGCGAGAGCAGTGAGGCGGCGCCGCTGCTGCTGTTGCTGTTACCGCCGCTGCCTCCACTCGTTGCGCCGCCCAGGGCGCCTGTCAAGGTGCTGACGATGTTCGTCAGCGGCGCGGCCGGGCTGGACGTCGAGGTCGAGGAGCCGCCGCTCTTGTTGCCGCCGCCCTTCCCGGTTGATCCGCCGGACGATCCGCCGCCCGACGCGCCAGTCAAGCCGCTGAGCAGGTTGGTCGGCGACGGGCTGGCGCTGCCGCCACCCGACGAGCCACCGCTGCTCACCGGCACCACCGACGCGCCGCCGAGCAAGGCCGTCACCGGCGCGAGCAAGCCGCCCGGGGTGTGGCCGCCCGAACCGCTGGCGCCGCCCGAACCGGTTTTCGATCCCGCCGACGAGCCATTCGCGACACCGTTGCCATTGCCGCTGCCGCTGTTGTTGCCGATCGTAATCGGCACGATCGGTACGCTCACGGCGCCGACATTGACGATGAGGTTCGCGATCGGACTCAGCAGGCCGCTGCTGCTCTGATTGCCATTGCCGGAGCCGCCGACGCCTGTTGTGCTGCCGGGGTTGCCCGCGCTGCCGCCTGGGTGGCCGCCGGTGCCGCCCGAGCTTCCGGTTCCGCCATGACCACCTTCGCCTGTGCCACCGCCGGACCAACCGCCGTGGCCACCATCGCCCGACCCGCCGCTGCCGCCTGAACCACCGGAGCCACCATGGCCACCGTCACCGGAGCCGCCACCGCTCCAGCCGCCGTGACCACCATCACCCGAGCCTCCGCTACCGCCTGAACCACCCGAGCCGCCCGACCCGCCCGAACCACCATGGCCACCGTCACCGGAGCCTCCACCGCTCCAGCCGCCGTGACCACCATCGCCCGAGCCTCCGCTACCGCCTGAACCACCCGAGCCACCTGTGCCGCCCGAACCGCCTGTGCCGCCCGAACCGCCTGCGCCGCCCGAACCACCATGGCCGCCGTCACCTGAGCCACCATCGCTCCAGCCACCGTGGCCACCATCGCCAGAACCACCCGAGCCGCCTGAGCCACCCGAGCCGCCTGTGCCACCCGAACCACCATGGCCACCGTCACCTGAGCCTCCACCGCTCCAGCCACCGTGGCCACCATCGCCCGAGCCTCCGCTGCCGCCCGATCCTCCCTGCCCGCCATCGCCTGCGCCATTCCCCCAACCGCCGGAGCCACCTCCATAACCGCCATAACCACCATCCCCGAAGCCGCCCGAACCCGGCGACCCCGAACTCGCGCCCGATCCACCCGCGTATCCCCATCCGTTGGTACTGCCTGGGATCGTGCCTTCCGCCCAGGCATAGCCCGGCCCGGAGCCGCCCGCGATCGGCCAGCCGCCGCTCTGAATCGTGGAACTCGTCGGTGCCGTCGATGTAGCGTCTCCGGCTTGCGCCGAAGCAGCAAGCAACCACCAAAGAAGAGCGCTCGCCGATGCAACAAGAGTGTGTTTGAAGGGAGCCATGATTAGTCCTTTCGCGATGAAATCGCGACCTGATTGGTCAAAGGTGTAATCAGTGCCCCCGGGAAACCGCTGATTGGCCTTGCTTTATACGGTTGCTGGATAGCCGATACCGCGTGGTCTCGCGTCGCCTTGGTCTTTTTTCCGGGCGGGACGCGGTAGCGCCGTGCCCGTATATGGCTGGATCGGTCGGACCAGATTTGCAAGTTCTGCGCCAGTAAAAAAGCGCGAATCGAAATTCGATTCGCGCTTTTTAGTCTCATGGAAAGCTATGAAAGAAAGCGCTATGCGCCTTGCTGGCTATGGCGATTCGAACGGAATGCAAAGAACCGAAGTGCCGAGTCGGCGCGTCCAGCCAATGCGCGTTACGCAACGGACGTTACGTTTTTTGATGCGATAGAACGTAACCTCGACGCGCAACCACCCGATTACATTTCGTATACTTCGGCATCCGAATATAGTTCAGACAAATCGAGCAGTTTCATAACTTCGCGATAAAGCGCACCGTGAATCTTCACGCCATTGCGCTCGCTGCGCTGCGAATGCTGGGGTGCACGGCGCTCAGACGCGCGCGCCGCCTTGCGCGCGTCCACCGCGCATGAAAACCTGCCGCATCACGGCCTGGCCGTTGACGATCAACAAGCCCGCCAGCACGAGCGCCGAGCCGGCCAGGAACGCCGCGTCGACATGCTCATGCAGCAGCGCCACACCCAGCGCCACGCCGAACAGCGGCGTCATGAACGACAGCACGCCCAGACGCGCGGCATAGTAGCGGCGCAGCATCCAGAACCAGACCAGATAACTCGCGAACGTGACCACGACCGTCTGAAAACCCAGACTCGCAAGCGCAAACGATGTGAGGCGAAAAGTCGTCTGCCCGGTGAGGAAAGCCACCGGCAACAGCAGCACAAAAGCACACGCAAGCTGGCAGAAGAGCGTCTGCGTGGCAGGCGCATCGCTCAGCCGCGTGGTCCGCACGGCCACGGTGGTCATGCCCCACGCGGCGCCGCCGCACAGGCCCATGAAATCGCCGAGCATCCAGTCCGGGCCGGGCACCGCGCTGCCGCCCATGAGCGCCGGGCCGAGAAACGCGATCGCGATGCCCACGAACGCCAGGCCGATGCCGCCCCACTGGATGCCGCCCAGACGTTCATCGGGCAGTTTCAGATGCAGGCCGATGGCGGCGAACATCGGCGCCGTATAGAGCAGCACGGCGATATGCGAAGCGCTGGTCCAGCGCAGCCCTTCGGCGACGAACAGGAATTCCAGCGCGAACAGCGCGCCCACCACGAGTCCTGAACGCAACGCGATGCCGGGCAGCCAGCGCTCGCGCAACACAAAGCGGTTGACCAGCCAGACCAGCGCCGCCGCGCCGCCCGAGCGCAGCGCGACCTGCAGCATCGGCGTGACGTCGCCGGCCACGGCCTTGATCGCCACCTGCTGCGTGGCCCACATCAAACACAGCGTCACCATGATGGCGACCGCCGCGCCGTCTACATGCTTTCTCATCGCCCGTCTCGCCGATATTATTTTCTGACCGCCGTAGTATGGGTTCGGCGGATTCCAGTCATATAGCGCAAAACTGACAACCGATAGCGACGGACCGCCAGCCGCGCATCCCCGTGTATTGGTCGGGGCGCACCACTGGCGGCCCGTTTATTCCTGCCTCACCGTGCGGATCAGAAGTCGATCTTCGCGTTCAGGCTGACCGTGCGCGGATCGCCCGGCGCGATATAGCTGTCGTACTGGAACATCCAGTAGCGACGATTCGTGAGGTTGTCGATGGCCGCGCGCAGCGTGACGTCGTGGCCGCCGATGCGCGTCATATAGTTCGCGCCCAGGTTCACGAGCATGTAGCCGCCCGCCTCCAGATCCCCTGCCGGACGCACTGCCGTGTTGCCCGTGTACTTCGCATCGGCGCCCAACTGCAGGCCCGGCACGAACGGCACGTCGTAGCTCACGCGCGCGGCGGCCGTGAACTGCGGCGCACCGGCCACGCGCTTGCCGTTATAGGTCTGACCCTTCGCGTACCACGTATCGAGCAGCATGATGTCGCCCCCGACCTGCCAGCTACGGCCCAGACGCACGCTGCCGCCCGCCTCGACGCCTTCGTAGATCGAATCGCCATCCTGCAACAGCACGTTCTGGCTGTTCGCATACGACGCACCGCGCTCGATACGGAACAGCGCGGCGTTCGCGCTCCAGCGCTCGTGCTCGCTCTTGATGCCCACTTCGTACTGGCGCGAGCGCAGCGGGTTCAGTACCGATCCGCCGTTCGCGTAGATATCCGAAACGACCTGCCCTGCCTCCAGCGATTCCACATAGCTCGCGTAGACCGTGGTGAGCGGATCGAGCTTGTACATGAGCGCGAAGGTCGGCGTGACGACGCCGTTCTTGCCGTATGCCGCCGTGGTCGCGCCCGACTCCGCGAAGCTTTCCTGATCGTAGTTCGTGTAACGCAGGCCCGCCAGCAGCGACCAGCGGCTCGTGATCTGCATCGTGTCGCTCAGGAACAGCGCCTTCTGGTTGATCTCGCTCGCGCGGTACTTGTCGAGGCCGCTGCCCGAGTAGAAGAAGTACGGATTCTGCACGTAGAGATTGCCCGCGCCGAGCGTGCCGCCCGCAGTGCCCGCTGCCGTGCTGTAGTCGTTGGTCTGATGCTGGACCGATGCGCCGAACACGAGTTGATGCGTGAACGGCCCGGTCTTGACCTTGCCTTCGAAGGTGCCCTGCCAGTAGATGTCCTGATGGCCTTCGTCGCCGTTCCAGCGCGAATCGGTGTAGTCGCCGGCCTGGTTGGCCAGCGTCAGCGTGCTTTCGTTGCGGTCGCGCGCGGACTTGCTATAACTCGCCGACGTATTGAACGTCCAGTCCGGCGCGATCTGGTATTTCACGCCCGCCGTGTACAACTGCAGATTGGTGTTCAGATGCTGCCCGGCGCTGTTCAGCAGGTTCGAACCGCCGCTGATCGTCGCGGGCAGGCTCGTGCCGACATACGTCGGGGACACATAGATGGCAGGCGTCTGACCGCTCGAACGGCTGGTCTGATAGATCGCGTTGAAATAGACGTCGAGATCGCGCGTGAGTTGACCGTCGAGCGCGAGCGCCACCGAATTGCGGTTGATATCGCCCGCGTTATAGGTCTTGCCCGCTTCGTGCGAGTAGTTGATGCGCGCGCCGAACATGCCGTCCGGGCCGAAGCGGCGGCTCAGATCGGCGTGCTGGCTGAGCACGCCATCCATGCGATAGCCGATATCGAAACTCGTCACCGGGTCCTTGCCCGGCTTCTTCGTCACGTAGTTGACCACGCCGCCGGGCTGCGCGAAGCCGTACATGAAGCCGCCCGCGCCCTTGAGCAGTTCCACACGTTCGAGGTTTTCATAAGGCATCGTGATGCCATATGAAATGAACGGATTACCGTCGATCTTGAAGCCGTTCTGCCAGTCGATCGGCAGGCCGCGGATCGTGATGTAGGTCGCCCAGGCGCTGTACGCATTGCTGTTGTCCGTCACCGAGGCGTCGCCCGCGAACACGTCGCCGAGCTTGTTGGCCTGACGATTGGCGAGATCCTCGCCCGTCACCACGGTCGTCGAGAATGGCGTTTCGAGCTGCGAACGCGTGCCGAGCGCGCCGCTCGAAACCGGCGTGGTCAGATGCAGCGGCGTATCGTCGGAGGACGTCGCGCTGACTTTGACGGCGGGCAGCGACTGCTCCGTACCGCTCGCGGAGGACGAAGCGGCAGCGGTGCCGGTCGTTGCGGACTGGGCGAAAGCGGATTGCGCAGCAGCCGCGAACGCGAGCCAGGCGGCAATCTGCAAGGGACGGGGGCGCGAGCGCTCGGTGCGGCGTACGGATTGTGAAGGATTCATTTCGGCCAGGGATGGAGCGTCTCCAGCTCCAGAATATTAATGAGAAGTATTCTCATTACATAAGGCCGGCATGGTAGCAAAGCCATCTGGCTTTTGAAAGCTTTATGTTGCCTGCTGTCAGGGTGTTGCATGGATGACACGCATACGCCGTGATGCGTGTCTGGACGCGGACGGAGCGCGGATATTTCTGGCTGGCCCGACGAGTTTTGAGACGCACGGTCAATCGTCAGCGGAAAAACCCGCTATGTTGGCGGGCGCCCGGCATTCGAACGATACCGGGCGGAAAGACGAGGGACGCTCCGGCGCGCGCGGTCAGCCACGCGCGAGCGGCCCGCCAGGTGCGGCAGGCTGCGCAGGCTCACAGGGGGGCCGCGCGGCACGCACCGGCGGGCTGCCGCGAAAACCTGCGCCGGTGTAGCGGATACGCATCACTACAATTCCACCGAGGGCCATAGCCGGCGGCAGGCTCGCGATTCTGCGCTTACAGCGCGTTTCGACGAGTCGTTCCGACCGGCGCATGCGTGTCCCTTGCACCGCGCCTGGGTTGCCATGCGCAGATCGGGTGTGGAGTGGTCGCGCGCGCGGGAGTGTCCCTTTGATTTTGGGCGATCCTCGCGCATCGCCCGCGCGCGACACGCGGTTTCAGGACCTCGCGCTGTCTGCTTGCCGGCACCATCCTCCCCGCCGACGGCCCCCTTTTTCCACTTGCGTCACCTGCGTCTCCCCGGCTTCGCGCCACCAGCGCTCGCCGCGCTGTGGCGCGGCCAGATCGAATCGTTCGCCCATGCGCGGCGTCGCCAGTGCCACGCCGTGCGCCGCCGCCAGCCCCATCACGCGCTCGAACGGCTCCTGCCAGCGATGCAACGCGAGATCGAAGGTACCGTTATGGATCGGCACCATCCAGCGGCCACGCACATCGAGATGCGCCTGCACCGTCTCTTCGGGCTGCATGTGCACGTAGGGCCACTGCGGGTCATAGGCGCCCGTCTCCATCAACGTCACATCGAACGGCCCAAGGCGCTCGCCAATCATGCGGAAATGTTCCGAATAACCGGTATCGCCGCTGAAGAAGATGCGCAGATCGTCATCGGCGATCGCCCACGATGCCCAAAGCGTGCTGTTACCGTCGAACAGGCTGCGCCCCGAAAAGTGCTGCGCAGGGGCCGCCGTCAACGTGATGCCGTCGATCTGGGCGCTCTGCCACCAGTCAAGCTGGCGCACCTTGCTCGCGTCGATACCCCATTCGATCAAGCGGTCGCCCACGCCAAGCGGCGTGAGAAATACGCCCGTCGTCGCCGCAAGCGCGAGCACCGTTTCGCGATCCAGATGGTCGTAGTGATCGTGCGAAAGGATCACGCCGCGCAGCGACGGCAGGTCCGCGAGGGCGATCGGCGGCGCGTGAAAGCGCTTGGGGCCGAGCAGCTTGAACGGCGAGGCGCGCTCGGCGAACACCGGATCGGTAAGCCAGTATTCGCCGCGCAGCTTGAACAGCAGCGTGGAGTGGCCGAGACGGTAAAGGCTGCGATCGGGCGCGGCATCCAGGTCCGCGCGGCTCAGCGCGGCAATGGGCAGCGCGCTGGCGGGCACGGTGCCCCGCGGCTTGCGGAACAACACGCTCCAGATGATGCCGAGGCTCTTCACCAGACCTTCCTGCGGCCGCGGCTGCACGTTGCGAAAGCGCTCGCCGTCGTGTTGCGGCGAGGCGCCCGACAGGGCGCGCGAGCGACGCGCGGCGGTAAAACCGAAAGTGCGGCCGAGCAAATCAGGGATCGATGACATAAGCGCCTTCCAGCGGAAAAGTAGACTGATGAGTGTAGTTTATTCCATGGAAAAGTAAACTGCCGGGTGTAAATAATGTATTCGCCAGGCGAAGTGTCTGCTCCCGTACAAATATTCAGTGTCGTCGTATCGGTCAAGTTTCCTGCATCGCGGTGCAGCGCGAAGTCGCACGCGAAAGCAAACCTCCGATAAATACTTCGCAATCCGAATAATCAGATTTCGGCAAACTTGATGCCATACCGGTACACATGACCATTAGGCACGGCGCGGTAGCAATTAACCCTGCATTAAGCAGCAAATTATTAATTCGGAAACCTTATCATCAGCAAAGAAGGGACGGACCTGGCAATTTGATTTTGCACCGCGTCATTCACCCTCGACTTGCTGCATCGCCGCACATTTAGTTAGGCATCCGTCAGGGAATTCACTGAGTATTCGCGCCATTCCGGGTGTGCGACTCTATGTCTCAGTGCCATTCCCTATGGAGACAGGCATGCAATCAGAAAAGCTCAAGAATGCAAAGGTCGCCGTTTTCCTGAATCGGTCGGCGTTGTGTCTGCTGCTGTTACCGGTTGCGTGCCTCTGTTGGGCGCTCAACGCATACTCAGCCCAGAACGCCTTCCTCCTCTCCTTCGTCCTCGCGACTTATTCCTGGCCATTCGCTGGCGTCCTGTACATCGTATCGGCGGCATTTCACGTCCGCACGCGCGATCAACGCCCCGAACACGATGCCGGGCTGCGTGAGGCGCACGGGCACTAAGCCCTGCGTCGTCCCGCTGGACGGTTGGCTGTAGCGCGTCGAATCCGTCGATGTTCGCAAACCGGGCCGCGATGTGCAGCCTGGTTTTAGCGAACGCTTTCGACTAGCCGTGCTTGACCGCACGACGCTTCGCTTTGCGCAGTGTCGTGACATCGGCTGGCACGAGCGTCGGCGCCTTCACTTGCCCCGCCCGTATGCGCGACATCACGCGCTTCGCATTGGCGCTGCAGTCCATGTCGGCGGGTTTCGCGTCGATCTCCGCCAGCAATGCGACGAGATGAGCCTTGCTTTGCGCAAGCCGCGTTTGCATCGCCTCGATTTCCTGCACCTTGGCGCGCAGCGTTTCGATCAACGTGCCGTGTTGCCATTGCTCCATATCGAGCGGCATCAGTATGCGAATCTCGTCGAGGCTGAAACCGGCCTGCTGTGCCGCGGCAATCAGCTCGAGCACCAGCACCGCCTCGGGTGAATAGCTGCGATATCCGTTCGGCTCGCGTTCGGCTTTCAGCAAGCCGATATCTTCGTAGAAGCGAATCCGCGAGGCAGCCAGACCCGTGCGCTGCGCCAATTCCCCAATTTTCATGTTCCGGATACCTCCTGCCACAAGCCGATCGTCAGACGATGATGATGGCATATCCAATGCTTAAATAAAGCCCCGAAGCGGCGTGGGCAAATTCAGCACCACCTGCGCGTCCTTGACCACGTCCAGACGGACAACCGTCTTCGCGCCCAGCCCGTCGAGTAACTGGCTCAGTGGACCACCGTTACGCAGCAGCGTCACGTTACGCGGAAAAAGGCGTTGAGCGAACGATAACGTATTGGTCTGCACCGCCGCCTGATGCCATTGTCCATCGACCCTATTGATCATCGTGGTCGTGCCCATCTGCGATTGAGGCAAGACTTCGCGCAGCGACGGCAGCGGCGCGCTCAAGGTTAAATCCGGTACGCCGTTCGGACCCGCAATACGCGCGTTCACATCGGCTCCGATGCTTACGTCGATGGCCGCAAGCCACTTGGGCAACTGATAGCCATACACGCCGCGCACGCGCGCGATTTCCGTGCTGACCGGCAGCGCTAGCACATGCGCGTAGAAATGCCGACGGCGCATGGCATTGCGCAATTCCAGCGTATGTGACCCGCGCGCGCCAGGCCGACGGATCACTACAGCAATGGAGACTTCGTCATAGGGATCGTTATCGCATACGGCGTATGAAAAGAACGTTAGCGCCACCAGTCCATAGCCGGGAAACGCGCGCAGCGGTTCGAGCGGCATCGGCAACATTGCCCGCAGTCGCGACATCGGCGCAAGAAAAAGTAGCTGAACCTGGCTCGTGCGATAGTAAAAGTTCGGCGCCCAGGTCGGCCCGATTCTCGACGCCAGCATCTGCTTCGGAATCCTGCGGAACCAGTCGATATTTCCCGCCGCCGGGTCGCGCGCCACCTCGTCCAGGTTTGGGTTCATCCGGAAACGATCGTAGTAACCGCCTGCTGGCACTTCGACTTTGTGTGGCCCAAATTCGACCTGCGTAAACAGCCTGTCCATGTTCGCTGCCCCCCTGTCTCTATGTGAACGCCACTCTAAGCTTAAAGTCAACTTTAAGGTCAAGCGCTCAAATGAAGACCGGCGAGGAACAAACAAAAGGTATTGACATTAAAGTTACCTTTAACCTTAAAGTCGGAACACGATCAAACGAGGTGAACTCATGAACGTGTTCGACAAGCTCGCGTTACCCAACGGTTCGATCATTCAGAACCGCATTGCCAAAGCCGCCATGGAAGAAAACATGGCCGACGCCAACCACGCCCCTTCGGCGCAACTGATGCGTCTTTATCAGGCGTGGGCGGAAGGCGGTTCCGGCCTGCTCATTACCGGCAACGTGATGGTCGACAGCCGCGCCATGACGGGACCGGGCGGCGTGGTGCTAGAAAATGATCAGCATATCGAATCATTCAGGAAGTGGGCGCGCATCGGCCGCGCGAAAGGCGCGCAATTCTGGCTGCAGATCAATCATCCGGGCCGCCAGATGCGCGCGAATCTCGGGCAGCCGACATGGGCGCCTTCGGCGGTTCCGTTGGCGCTCGGCAAGATGTCGAAGCATTTCAACACACCCCAGGCGATGACGCGCGAAGTCATCGAAGACGTGATCCAACGCTTCGCGCGAACGGCGCGGCTGGGCGAAATGGCTGGCTTTACGGGCGTCGAGATTCACGCGGCTCATGGCTATCTGCTCAGCCAGTTTCTCTCGCCGCTCACCAATCAGCGAACGGACGAATGGGGCGGCTCGCTTGAGAATCGCTCACGCCTGCTGCTGGAAATCGTCAAGGCGGTGCGTGCCGTGGTCTCTCCCACATTTGCCGTTGCGGTCAAGCTGAATTCCGCCGATTTCCAGCGTGGCGGCTTCAGTGCGGATGACGCCCGTCAGGTCGTCAAACTGCTCAACGAACTGGCTGTCGATCTGGTCGAATTGTCCGGCGGAAGCTACGAAGCCCCGGCGATGCAAGGCGACGCCCGCGATGGCCGCACCCTCGCCCGCGAAGCTTATTTTGCGGAATTCGCGCGCGATATCCGTACGATTGCAGCGATGCCTGTGATGGTCACCGGCGGCATCCGCCGCCAGGCCGTCGCCGATCAGGTTGTTGCGAGCGGGGTGGACATGGTCGGTATTGGCACGGCGCTCGCCATCGATCCGTATCTGCCGCGCGACTGGCGTGCCGGCAAGGACAACGCGCCGGCGCTGTCGCCGATCACATGGAAGAACAAGCCGCTGGCGTCTCTCGCCAATATGGCCGCCGTGAAGTTCCAGTTGCGCAGATTGAGCCTCGGGAAAACAACCGATCCGAAAGTTTCGCCGTTGCGTGCGCTGATTCTGCAACAGCTTGGCGAGGCGGCGCGCACGCGCGAATATCGGCGCTGGATGGCGCAGAATTCGTTGTCGGCTCAATAACTAGTCAGGTCTGCGCCAAACCCAACCCGCTACCCCTTAAGCGCACCACCCCAGCCAGGCCACACGGCAATCCGCGCTATGATGAAGCGCCTCGCCGCTCAAGACAGCATGCCGAAGCGACCTGTAAGCCGCCAGCCCGCGCATTGGGCTTGCCGGCCAATTGCAGGCAAAGGCAGACGAGTGGGAATCCAGTTCTTGTTCCAGTCACGAAAGCGATGAAACAACGTACATGGCCCAGAACCGCTACCGCCTGTTCACTGCTGGCATCCGCGCCGCTTGCGGGCTGCGCTGCGCGCGGCGCGCCGTCCTTTGCGCTATTCGGCGCGTACTTTCCCTTCTGGCTGACCAGCGGCGTGGCCGGCGTCGTGGGCGCGGTGGTGGCGCATCGCGTCTTCGTCAAGACCGGCTGGGCCCGCGAGGTGCCCTATCAGTTGTCCGTCTGCACGGCGATCGGCGTCGTCGTCGGGGTGCTCGTCTGGCTGTTGGGAACGGGGGCGCTCTGAGATGAAAATGGCCGGCGCTCCCTCTTCACCCACCTCCCCCGCCTGGAAGGGCCGCGCGATCGCGGCCGTGATTGTCTTGCTTGGCGCGGCGGCGCTCTGGTATGCCTATGATCGCTCGACGCGCTATCCCTCGACTGACGATGCCAGCATCGACGCCGATGTCGTGCATGTCGCCTCGCCCGTTGGCGGCCGCATCGTGCGGGTGCCGGTCGAAGAGAACGCGCATGTCGCGAAGGGCGACGTGCTGTTCGAAATCGATCCCGTGCCTTACCGGCTCGCGGTCCAGCAGGCGCAGGCCGAAGTCGAGGTGGCGCGCGCGGCGCTGGCCACGCGCCGGCGCTCGGTGATCGGCGAAACATCGAACGCGACGCTCGCTGCCGACCAGACCCGCCGCGCCACGCACAACTACGATCTCGCGACACGCAGCGTCGAGCGGCTGCGCCCGCTCGCGGCGCAGGGCTACGTGTCGGCCCAGCAGTTCGATCAGGCGGTCGTCGCGCAGCGCGACGCAAGCGTATCGGTCGAGCAGGCCAAAGTGCAGCAGCGGTCTTCGGCGCAGACCATCGGCGACGATGCCGACGCGATCGCCTCCCTGCACGCGCGTGAAGCAGCGCTGGCGCTCGCCCAGCACGCGCTGGACGATACGATCGTGCGCGCGCCGTTCGAAGGCTATGTCACGGGGCTGTCGATTCTCGCGGGCGAAACCGTCGCGCCGAATCAGTCCATCTTCACCTTGATCCACACGGGCGAATGGTTCGCCGTGGCGAATTTCCGCGAGACGGCGCTGGGCGCGATCGATGTGGGCGACTGCGCCACCGTGTATTCGATGATCGACCGAAAACAGGCGATGAGCGGCAAGGTCATCGGCATCGGCGCGGGCATCGCTGACACCGACCGCGTCAATATTCCGCACAGCCTGCCCTATGTGCAGCAGTCGGTGAACTGGGTGCGGGTCTCGCAGCGCTTTCCTGTACGTGTGCGCATAGAGACGCCGCCCGCGAAGCTGGTGCGTATCGGCGCAAGCGCGATCGTCGAGGTCCGCCATGGCCAGTCCTGCCGCTGACGCTCGAATCGACGTTGCCGGCGACCTTGCTGGCGACGTCAGCGCGCCGCGTCCGCGCGAGATCATGAAACTGCTCGCACCGTTTCCGGGGCGCGCGTCGATCGTCACGCGCATCGCGCTGATCTGCGCGCTCACGGTGCTCGTGGCCAGCGCATACGGCACGCCCGAGGCCGCGACATCGGCTTATATCGTGTTCTTCCTGAACCGGCCGGACCGCGTCACGAGCGTCCTCATGTCCTGCGCGTTGCTGCTGCTCGTCACCGCGATCATCGGCACCGTAATGGTCTTCGCGATCTTTTCCATCGACGTGCCCGCGCTGCGGGTCGGCTGCATGGCGCTGCTTTCGTTCGGATTACTATTCGTTACCTCGGCGAGCAAGTTGCGCCCGGTCGGCGCGATCGTGGCGATGATCGTCGGCTTCGGGCTCGATGAACTGGGTCTTGCCCCCGTCGGCGAAGCGGCCACGCGCGGGCTGTTGTACGCATGGTTGTTCGTCGCGATTCCGATTGGCCTGGCGATTGTCGTCAATCTGCTGATCGGACCTTCGCCGCGACGGCTGGCGAGCGTGAAGCTTGCGCAGCGCCTAAAACTCGCGGCCCTGTGTTTGACCGACCCCGCGAACGCCGCCGGGCGCGCCGCGTTCGCGGCCTGCCTGCGCGAAGGCGATCATCAGATCATGACGTGGCTGAAGCTCGCGACACTCGAAGGCAGCCTGAAACCCGCCGACGCAACCGCACTGCGCCAGGCGGCTGCATCCACGACGGCGATCCTGGTCGCGACGGACCTTGCCGCGAGCGAGCCTGCCGCCCGGCTGCCCGCCGAAAGCGCCGCACAATTCGCCGACACGCTGACGCAGATGGCCGCGATACTCGACGCGGGCGGCTATCCGGTGGACATCGCCACGCCCGTTTGCGATGACAGGAAGCTCACGCCGCTCGCCGCCGTCGTACTCGCGGACCTGCGCGCGGCGCTGGAGCATTTCGCGACGCCACCGCAAGCGCCTGCCCCTGCGCAAGAAGCCCCCGCCCGTCGCGGCTTTTTCGACGAGGACGCGTTCACCAATCCCGATCACATCCGCTATGCGCTCAAAACCACGGCGGCAGCGATGTTCTGCTATCTGCTCTATCAGCAGCTCGACTGGCAGGGCATCCATACCTGCTTCATCACCTGCTACATGGTGTCGCTCAGCACGACCGCCGAAACCGTCGAAAAACTCACACTGCGCATCACGGGTTGCCTGATTGGCGCGTTGCTCGGCACGGCGGCGATCGTGTTCGTCACGCCCATCCTGACCACCGGCTTCGAGTTGATGGCGCTCGTTTTCGTGGGTGCGTGGCTGGCCGGATGGGTCGCGATGGGGTCGCCGCGCATCGCCTATGCGGGTATGCAGATCGCGTTCGCGTTCTTTCTGTGCGTGATCCAGGGCGCGGCGCCCGCGTTCGACCTGACAATCGCGCGCGACCGCGCAATCGGCATTCTGATCGGCAATGTCGCGGTCTATCTGGTCTTCACGCGCGTCTGGCCCGTCAGCATCGCCGGTCATATCGATGCAGCGTTCACGAAGCTGATCGCGCAATGGACCCGCATCGCGCACGCCACCGACGCCGCCACGCGCCGCGCGCTCGTCGCCGGCGCACTGGCCGACTACGGCGGCCTGCGCCAGGACCTGGGGCTGATTCATTACGAGCCGTCGTGGGTTCGCCCTGCGCCCGCATGGATCGCCAGCCGGCGACGCGCGCTCGCCGAACTGGGCGCGCTGGAAGCGCCGCTCTTTCTCGCCGCGGGCCAAGCGGGCGCCACAGGCGAGGCGCGCCTCGACGCGCTCGCGCGGCAACTCGCGCCCGGCACCGACGCTCATGAGAGCCCTTCTCCCCCTCCTGCCGAAGCCATCACAGATCCCGGCGTCAACGCGCTGCTCAACCTCATCGCGCAACGCTATGAACGCATCCCCGCTATCGCCACGCCCAGTGAAACGCCGACCCATGCGCGCCCCTAAACCGACGCCGCGTTCGATCGCACTGGCCGCTGGATCGGCCCTTGCATTCTCGATGACCGGACTTGCCGGATGCGCGACGTCCTCGCTGGATCTCGCGCCCCCCGCCGCCGACCGTCCGTGGCAGCCGCAGACCGACACGACGGGCAATATCGTGCCCGGCCCGGCGCTGCACATCACCGATGCCAGGGCAAAGCAAGATGGCTACACCTTGCCCCGCAGTGCTGCGCTGTCGAGCATCGAACCCGCCGCCGCGCTCGACGCGAACCACGCGTACACGTTGCCCGAACTGATCGACATCGCGGAATCGGCCAATCCGCTCACGCGTGTCGCCTGGAACGACGCGCGCAACGCGGCGCTCGCCGCGGGCATCGCGAAGACCGCGTACCTGCCGCAGCTCACCGCGACCGCGATCGGCGGCTACCAGGCAGCAAGTGGAGGGACGACCACACTGCTCGGCACCTCATCGACGAGTGCCGAGATTCACGGCACGGTTTCGGTGCTCGCGCTGCAATGGCTGCTGTTCGACTTCGGCGGTCGCCGCGCGCGCGTGGATGCCGCCAACCAGCTCTCGCTGGCCGCGAATATCGCGTTCACCGCCGTCCATCAGCAGGTGATCCACGACGTCAGCGTCGCGTACTACACCTACGAGGCCGCGTTTGCACGCGCGCGCACCACGCAGCAGGCGCTCGACAACGCCGACGGCATCCTCGCCGCCGCGCGCGCCCGGCTCAAGCAGGGCGTGGGCACCGTGGTCGAACTCGCCCAGGCCACGCAAAACCGCGCCCAGGCCAATCTCGCCCAGGTGCAGGCCGATGGCATGGTCAGCGACAGCTATCTGAGCCTCGTGGCGGCGCTCGGCATTTCGCCGTTGTCGAAACCGGCGATCGCCGCCTTGCCGCCGCGCGCGCTCTCGCCATCGCTGCATCGCCCGGTCGATGAGATCGTCACGGACGCGATCGCGCGCCGCCCCGATGTGCAGAGCGCCTACGCGCTCGAACAGGCCAACCAGGCGAAGATCCGCTCGGCCGAAGCAGCGTTCATGCCGAAGGTGTTTCTCTCCGCGTCGGCGGCCTATGGCACGGGCACCACGGCGATCACGGCGATTCCGCCGGTCGGCGATCAGGCGGCCACGGTAAACCTGAATGGGAGCCGCCGCAGCGGCAGCATTTTTCTGGGCGTGACGATTCCGCTCTACGACGGCGGCCTGCGCTCCGCCGTGCTGATGCAGGCGCGCAACGACGCGGACAGCGCCAGCGCGAAATCGACGCATACGCGCGACGAAGCCGTTCGCCAGATCGTCGCCGCGCAGAACGCGCTGGCCACGAGCCTCGCTTCAAACAACGCGGCGAAGGCGCTGCTCGACGCCACGCAGACGACTTATGACGCAGCGTTCGCGGCTTATCGGCACGGCGTCGGCTCGATTACCGATGCGCTCCTCGCGCAGAATCAGTTGCTCGCCGCGCAGAACGCCTACGCGGACAGCTATAGCGCCGCGCTGTCCGCCGCCGCGTCGCTTGCGCTCGCCACCGGTGAAATCGGCGGCGCCCCGCCGGACGGTGGGGCCGCCTGGCAGGGTGATTGAGCCGGGACAATCCAATGCTTAGGAGTGCGCGTAGATCGGTCCAAGGCCCACTACATCGTTCTGCGCGCTATCAGCCGCGCCATGAACCGTGCGAACACCCGCCGCCGAGCTTCCACTCGCCCCCGAGCCATAAGCCGATGCCGCACCCTGATTCTGCGCATCGATACGTGCTTGCGCGGCCTGCAGATTCTGCGGGTATTGCGTGTAGTCTGCGGCCGGGTTGTAGCCCGCCTTCTCCAGTTGCACCAGTTCGGCGCGAACCTGGGCGCGGGTCACCGGCTCATTCGACTGAGCGAACGACACAGCGGGAACAGCGACGACGACAGCGACGAGCAGCGATTGAACGAGTTTCATGGCTTTTCTCCAGCGGGTTAAGGAAGAATCCGATCCGGTCAGCCGGTTTATCGCCTTTGCGACGTGGCTGACTGGCATGGGTGTATTTGAACGCCCCCACGTATCCCGCTTGTGTCCACTCACCGGCCTTCGTGCAAGCCCGCGTGTCTGTGACTGCGCCAGATACACGGCGATACAAAAAGCCTGAGGCCCGCGAACCGCCGCTTGAGCACCGACCAGCCGTCGAGCAACGGCGACATCGCGTCACCGTTCAGGCGACTCTAAAGATATCCGTGCCGCTTGCCGTAAACAGATTGAAAACCAGACGGGAGTAGCGGATGAGTCTAACGATCGACACTGCGAATACCATCGGCCTGATCGGCGCGGATTCCGGCGCCAGCGCCAGTATCCGGCTTGCTGCGCAGACCGGAGCCGCTTCGGTTACGCCGGACTCGTCCACGCCGGTCACCCTCACCGCCGTCGATCCGCTCGATCAGACACGCCTGAACAAATATCTGAGCGCACTCGGTGCACCGCTGAAGATGGGCGCCGACGCCGCCAACATCGCCAACGCGCTCATTCCGGTCATGCAGTCGCTGATCAAGGAGCGCCCGGATCTGGCCAACGCCGACTTCGATTTTTCCTCGGACAACGGCAGCATCGCCGTCACGTCGAAGACGATGAGCGCCGCCGATAAGAGTTGGCTCCAGGACAAGCTCAACAACAGCGCATCGCTCGTGCAAGCCGTGCGGTCGTTCCACGACGACGCTGTCGCAGGCTATTCGACATGGGCCGATGCGGACGGCAATCCGCTAACGGCATCGCAAACCCAGGCGGTGAGCCAACAGGCCGACAAACTCACCAGCTTCATGTCGCTGTTCTCGAAGCTCGGTACGGAAGCGCAATCGACGCTCATGAAAGGCGGTACGTATCACATCGGCAGCGACACGAGCAGCAGCAACACGTTGAACCTGGCACAGGATCCCGGCAGCGCGACGGGCTTTCTGAACTTCATGAAGAGCGTCCAGGCCGCGAAAAACGGCACGGCCACTTTCACCTCGTCGTCGGGGCATACGTCGTACGGCGTGCTGCGGATGGACATCTTCGGCACGGACAGCCGCGCCATCCCGAACTTCTTCCCGCCAACGCAAACCCGCTCGCTGGGCGTTGACGAAACGGCCTGATAGCCTTACGCGCTCACTTCAGTTATTTCTGTCTTGACAGAAATAACTGAAGTCCATACAGTCGAGCCCATGGAACTCACACCGACCGCCGAAAAGTTCATCCTGCATTGGGGCGAGATGGGCTCGCGCTGGGGCGTCAACCGCACCGTGGCGCAGATTCACGCCCTGCTCTATCTGCTGGGCCGCCCCGTCGCCGCCGACGAAATCGCCGAGGCGCTGGGCGTCGCGCGCTCGAACGTCAGCACGAGCCTGAAGGAGCTGCAATCGTGGCGGCTTGCCAAAGTCGTGCATGTGATGGGCGACCGGCGCGATCACTTCGAAACCTCCACCGATGTCTGGGAGCTGTTCAAACTGATTGTCGAAGGCCGCCGCCAGCGCGAAATCGACCCCACGCTCACGATGCTGCGCGACACGCTCGACGGCCCGGAGATCGCCAGGGAAAGCCGCGAAACCGAGCAGCGCATTCGCGACACGCTGCAGTTTCTCGAAACCCTGACGACCTGGTCCGACGAGATGCTGCGGTTGAAGCCGGAAACGCTCATGAAGACGCTAGGCATGGGCGCGAAGATCAGCAAGGTGGTCAGACGCAAATCTTGAGGTCGCAAAGGCAGGCTCTGGAAATCGGGAGCCTGTTTTTTTTGGCTCGTTATTTCTTTTAATACAGAAATAACAGTAATTTTAGCAATATCAGTCGCCAGGGAGGCTCACGCATGAATATCCTTGTTTGCGGTGCACACGGATTTATCGGCAGCGCCTTGTGCGCATCGCTCGAACGTCGCGGCCATCGCGTCGTGAAAGGCGTGCGCCATGCCACGCACGCCGATGAAATCCAGATCGACTTTGCAGCGCCTCCCGATTCTTTAACGTTGCGCGCGCAACTTGATGGCTTCGATGCTGTCGTCAACGCGGTGGGCATTCTTCTGGAGCATGGCGAGCAAACCTTCGACGCCGTTCATGTACGTGGCCCGATTGCGCTTTTCGATGCGTGCCAGCAGGCGGGCGTGAAGCGCGTCGTGCAAATATCGGCGCTCGGTGTGGAGACGGGAGCGGCGCCTTATTTCACGAGCAAACTGGCGGCGGACCGCCATTTGCAGAGCTTGCCGATCGACTGGCAGATCGTGCGACCCGCGCTGGTCTATGGCACACACGGCACGTCGGCGCGTTTCTTTCGCGCGCTCGCCAGCATACCGCTTCATGTGCTTCCGGCAGGCGGACACCAACGACTGCGGCACGTCCACGCGGACGATCTGGCCGAGGCCGTCGCGCGCCTGATCGATGCTCGTACGCCTGCGAGACAGACGCTCGATATCGTCGGCGGTGAAGAGGTCGAGTATCGCGAGATGCTGGCCGTCTTTCGCCGGGCACTCGGATTCGCGCCTGCGCCGAGCATGGGTATGCCTGCCGTGCTGGTTGGCGGCACGGCCGCGCTGTTCGAGCACGTGCCTGGCACGATGCTCACGCGCGATACCTGGCGCATGCTCCAGTCCGGCAGCACCGCCGATGTCGCCGCGACGACGGCGCTGCTCGAACGCGCGCCGATGGGTATTCGCGACTTCATCGCGCAGGACGAAGCCGCATCGTTGCGGCGCGAAGCGCTCGAAGCCTGGCGGTCCTACGCATTGCGTTTCGCGCTGGCCGTCATGTGGATCTGGAGCGCAATCGTCAGCGCATGGCTTCATCCGCAAGCGCAAAGCCTCGCGCTGCTGGCGCGCGTCGGCCTGCACGCAAGCGCGGCGCTGACTGCGCTTTACGCGGCCTCCGCGCTCGATTTCACGTTTGGTCTTGCCACAATCTTCTGGCCCGGAAGGCGTCTGTGGTGCGCGCAGATCGCCCTCATCGTCGCATACACCGCGATTATCGCGATCGCGCTGCCCGACCTCCTCACCGACCCATTCGGCTCGATCCTCAAGAACCTGCCGATTCTTACTCTGCTCCTGGTACTCCTGAGCGAGGAAGTCCGCCCATGAACGTCTATCTCGTCGTCAAGACCCTGCATATCCTCTCGTCCGTGCTGCTCGTGGGCACGGGGTTCGGGACTGCGTTCTATCTCTACTTCGCCAATCGCACGCGATCGGTGCCCGTGATCGCCGCCGTGGCGCGTCTGGTCGTGCGCGCCGACTGGTGGTTCACCACGCCCGCCGTGCTGTTCCAGCCCGCCAGCGGTCTTTGGCTCGCCCACGCGGCGGGTTGGCCCTGGCGGAGCCCGTGGATCGTCGCGACGCTCGCGCTCTATGGACTCGCGGGTGCCTGCTGGTTGCCGGTGGTATGGCTGCAGTTGCAGCTCGCCCATCTGGCCCGGACCGCGCACGCATCGCACGCGACGACGCTGCCCGCACGCTACTGGCAATACGCGAAGTGGTGGGAATGGCTGGGCTACCCGGCGTTCGTGGCAATGTTGCTGGTCTACTTCCTGATGGTGTTCAAGCCCAGTTGAGCGCCAGCAACGATTGTCGCTTCCAGCCACACATCGCCGATGCAGGCGCGGCATCGCGCAAATGCTTTTATTTCGAATTCAGGCCGGAAAAATGCTGGCGACAGCGTCCTGATCTTGACCGGCAATCTGCATCGGCGCACCGTAGCAGCGTTCGAGCAGATCGGTACGCATGATATCGCGCGGCGGGCCGTCGGCGATAGCGCGGCCATTGGCGATCAACACGAGTCGATCCGCGTGCCGCGCAGCGAGATTGCAGTCGTGTGCAATCGCGAGCGCGCCGATATTCCACGCGCGCGTGAGCCTGCGTGCCGTGGCGAAGAGCCGGTGTTGCTGAACGAGATCGAGCGCCGCCGTGGGCTCGTCCATCAGCAGATAGCGCGGCGGCATCTGATGGGCGTCGAGCGTCCACAATTGCGCGAGCGCACGCGCGAACTGCACGCGCGCGAATTCGCCGCCCGAAAGCGTAGTGATATCGCGATGCGCGAGCGGTGCCACGCCCGCCAGTGCGAGCATGTCCTGCACCAGCACATCGACGGAAAACGGCAATGCCGCGCCGTCCAGATGCGCGTAGCGGCCCAGTTGCACCACTTCGTTCACGGTCACCGCGAACGTATTGGGCACGCTTTGCGCGAGCACTGCCCGCAGTTGCGCCAGGCGCTGCGGCGCGATACGGCGCACATCTTCGCCATTGAGCGTGAGCGTGCCACTACTCGCGCGATCGGGAAAGCCGTGCAGCGTGAAATCGCCCGCCAGCGCCTTGAGCAGCGTGCTCTTGCCGACACCATTCTGGCCAAGCACGACGACGAATTCGCCAGGTGCAACGCTCAGCGAGAAATCATCGAACAGCAAACTTCCCCGGTAGCCGATACGCAGTTTTTCAATCGAAAGCATGGGTATTCTTTTCAGTTTTTTGCCGACGCGTTTATCCGCCGAACTGCCGTCGGCTGCGCAAAATCAGCACGATAAAGAACGGTGCACCCAGCAAGGCGGTGAGTACACCGAGCGGAATCTCGGCGGGAGCAACAAGCGTGCGCGCGGCAAGATCGGCGCCCACGGTCAGCAACGCGCCCAGCAGCATCGATCCCGGCAGCACCACGCGCTGATCGGGCCCGCATGACAGCCGGATGCAGTGCGGCGCAACCAGCCCGATAAAGCCGATCTGCCCTGTGCTCGACACCAGTGCGCCAATCGCCAGCGCAACCGCCAATAGTATGGAGTGCTTGACACGTCGCACGGGAACGCCAAGATAATGCGCCTCCAGTTCACCGAGTTGCATCGCATTGAGCGCGCGCGTGTGCGCGGCAATCGTCACGATGCCGGCGATCACGAACGGCGCGATGGCGCCGAGCGTGGACCACTTCGCATCGGCGAGACTGCCCAGGCTCCAGAACGTCAGCGAGCGCAATTGCGCATCGGTGGCCACGTAAGAGAGCGTGCCGATCACCGCGCCCGCAAGCGCGTTGGCGGCCACGCCGGCAAGCAGCAGGATCGGCAGCACCACACGGCCATTCGACGACGAAATCCGGTAGACACCCAGCGTCACGCCTAGCGCCCCCACGAATGCCGCAATCGCCGTGAGTTGGCCCGAACCCGGCGCGAAGCCGCCCTCGAATGCAGCGGGCCACCAGCCGGCCAGATGCGGCAACAGCACCGCACCGAACACGATCAGCAGCGAAGCGCCCAGCGCCGCGCCACTCGATACGCCGATCAAACCGGGGTCCGCGAGCGGGTTGCGCAACAGCGCCTGCAAGGCGCTACCCGCCGCACCGAATCCCGCGCCCACGAGCAGTGCAAGCGCGACGCGCGGCACGCGCAGTTCAAGCAGCACGAGCGCGGAGCGATCGGCTTGCGCGCCTGAATGCAGATCACCCGCCACAAGCGTCTGCCAAAGTGCGGTGGGCGACACCGGATAAGCGCCCATGCACACGGCCGCGAGCACGGCCAGCGCGAGCAATACGCCCAGCGCGGCAAACACCAGCGGCACGCGCGAACGCGACGTGCACACGGAAGCAGGCTCAGCTAGCGAAGGCTGCGCGAGTCGAAGAGTCTGCCTGGTCATCACGCTTTCGCCAGACTGCGATTGAGTGCGCTCACAGCCTCGGGCAAGCGCGGGCCGAAGCCAAGCAGGAACAGCGCATCGAGCGCGACCACCCGCGTCGAGCGCCCCGCAGGCGTCAGCACGAAGCCCGCCGAATCGAGCAGATGCCGCTTGCTGCCTGCGGCCTTGAGCGCGTCGTCTGTCGTCAGCACGATGTCGGGCTGCGCCGCCACGAGCGCCTCGGGCGTAAGTGCGCGATAGCCCGGGAAACCCTGCATCGCATTGCGTGCGCCTGCATAGGCAAGCATGGCGTCGGCGGCGGTATGCTGGCCCGCCACCATCGGCTGGTTACCTGCCGGGCTCATGAGAAACAGCACGCGCGGCTGGGTCGCGGGCCTGGGTGACTGGGCCACCTGCGCCGACGCCTCGGTCCACGCGCGATCGAAGCGCGCCAGCAGCGTTTGACCCGCGTTTTCAGCGTCCAGCGCGCGCGCCACGCCGACGATCTTCTCGCGCACCGAGGCCACATCGTGACCTTCGCCGAAGGTTGCGAGCTTCACGCCCGCATCGGCAACGCGTTGCAGCACCGATGGCGGTCCCGCCTCGGCGGAGGCGAGGATCAGCGTCGGCTGCAACGACAGCAGGCCTTCAGCGGACAGCGCGCGCTGATACCCGACCTTGGGCAGCGCTTGAGCCTGCGGCGGATAGGTGCAGGTCGTATCGGCGCCCACGAGCGTGTCGGCACGACCGAGCGCATAGACGATCTCGGCAAGCGCGCCGCCGATCACCACGACGCGCGGCGCGTCGGCCTTTGCCGGCGTCGGGGCCGCGCTCGCCAGCCTGGCAAAGCCCGTTCCCCTCGCCGCCAGTAGTAGCCCGCCCGTGCCGATCAGCAGGCGTCGCCGTCTGAAATCGAAACGATCGTCGCTCATGCGGTCACTCCCTCAACGACACGTTCAATGCGCGCAAGCCGCTGCACGGCTGCGCGCCAGTCTTCGCGTTCCGCCTGGCCGGGCTTGCGCGCGCCGAACAGCATGGCGATGTTCTCGCCTGCCGCATCGAAGAGTTCGACCGAGGTGACGATCCCATCGCTCGTCGGCTTGCGCACGATCCATGCGTGCGCAACGAGATTCGTGCGCAGATGCAGATTGAAATCCGCGTCGAGCACGTTGAGCCACGGACCCATCGTGCGAATCGTCTGCACCGGGCCGGTATGAATCTGGATCATGCCCGGATTGCCGACGAACACCATGATCGGCAACTGCGTGCCGGCGGCGTGGTTCAGCAGCGCTTCGATGGCGTCGGGCGTGATCGGCTCCGCATACGCGGCATCGGCCAGGTGTAGTGCCTGCAGACGGGTTACATCGAATTTACGCAGGATATCGAAGAATTCATGCGTGTCCGTCATCGCGGCCCACGCCGCGCGAAAACCCGCCACGTCGATCTGGGCATCGTCGCGCTGCGTCGCGCGCGGCTGCGCTGGCGCTACCGCCAGGCCCGCCTTCTGCACCGGCATTGCGTGAAGTTCGACCAGCGCGTCAAACGCCACGTGATCGCTTGCATCGCGCAGATAGATCTTGGTGATGGCCACGCCCTGCGCGTCGAAGAACTGCAGGCTTTCGCGCACGCCATCGTCGCAGGTTTCACGCACCGCAAACGCCGACGCCCACTTCGCATAGAAGATGCGTAGATCGATCGCACGGCCCACCGTCAGGCCCACCGGACCGTTGCGGCTCATCTTGCCGAATGTGCCGATTTTCTCGTGCACGACGGCATCGTTGCGCGTGAGCACCATGACCTCGCCGAGCAACGGCATCGCCTCGAAAAGCGCGGCGAATTGATCGACGCTGTGAGTATCGAGCCGCACGACATGCTCGCCCACAAAGGCCGCCAGCGCCTCGCCTTCGCTCACGCCCAGTTCCGCCGCCGCTTCGCGATGGCGCAGTTTGCGCGTCGTGCGCAGTTCGGTAAAGGCTTCGCGCAGCAGCGCGAGCGTGGCCGCATTCGCGGGGACTTGAAGAGAGGTTTGCGTCATGATGGTCCTGCCTGATTGCATTGAACGGTTGAATACGTCGCGTCAGAAGTCGATCTTCATCGCCACGTTGAAGTTGCGGCCCGGCGCGGTGTACGCGTTGATCTTCGCTGCGCTGTCGCTGTCCGAGAGGCCTCGCACGTCGTTCCAGATCCAGTATTTGCGGTCGAATACGTTGTCGATACCCGCCGTCACGCTCACGTGGCGCGTGATGTTGTAGCCCGCGTGCAGGTCGAGAATCGTGTACGACGGCGTCGAGAAATACGACGAGGTGGACATCGTCGATTTGCTCTTGCGCGAGTTGTAGGTCAGGTCGGCGCTGGCGAACCAGCGCTCGGTGGGCGCGTATTTCACGCCGAGCACGACCGCGAGCGGCGGCACCGTGTCCAGGCCCGAAGTCACACCGTCTTTGGTTTCGGTACCGTGAATCCACGCGAAACCGCCCTTCACTTCGAGGCTGTCGTTCACGTACCAGTCGGCCTTGCCTTCAAGACCTTGAATCGAGGCCTTCGAATAATTCACGTACTGCACCGTGTACGGATTGGTCGCGGAGGTAACGCTGCCGCCGATCACCTTCGTATCGATGAAGTTGCTATATCGGCCTGCGAACGCAGCGGCGCTGTAGTTCACCTGACCGTGCCCGACGCCAAGCTTGCCGCGCAGGCCCAGTTCGATCGAGTTGCTGGTTTCTGGCTTCAGGTCAGGATTGCCAACCTGTTGATAGTAAAGTCCGTACGAACCCGCCGGGTTATAGAAACTATTGACCTGGTAGGCCGACGGCGCGCGAAAGCCATGCGCGTACTGCACATAAGGCACGAACGCGGGCGAGACTTCGTAAAGCACCGCGAGGCGCGGCGAGATCGCGTTGCCCGTGGACGTCGTGGTCGGTTTGGTCGACGCGGCCGACATGGACTCGTAGGTCGCATCCGGATGCGGCGTCATGTCGTACCAGTCGAAGCGCACGCCCGGCACCACGCTCAGCCTGTTCCAGCGGATTTCGTCCTGCACGAAGGCGCCGAAATTCGTTTGCGTGGTCTTCGGGAATGCTTCCGGATAGCCGTCCGCGCTGATCACCCACTCCGATCCCGCCGAGCTTGCGGTGCTGTAGTGCGAAACGCTCGCGTCGAAGCCGTAGGTCAGCTTGTGCTGGAACGGGCCGGTCTCGAACGCGCTATCGGCCACCACGCTGCCGCCGAGAATGTTGTCGCCATAGTCGTTGGTGCGCGAGCGCGACGTCGTCGCGCCCCTGGAATTGGCGCCGCCGATATCCAGCGTCTGCCGCGTGGAGGCGTTGCGGTAATAGAGCGCCGCATGCAATTGCTGGAAATACGGGTTCGTGGCGTCGCGATGATCGTAGTCGAGCTGAACGCGATTGCTGTTCACCTCGTTGCCGGTCACGTAGCGATTGGCCGTGTAGCCACTCCATGTATACGCGCCGCCGAGCTGCGAAAGTCCGTCGCTTGAATTCGCATTACTAAGCGTTTCGGCAGTGATTTTCAGCGTGTCGCGCGGCGTCAATTTAAAAACCAGCTTGCCGAGCGCGCTACGATTGTTGTATGTCAGCGGGTCCGCTTCCGAGCGCGTCGCGCCCAGCGTGTTGCTATCGCCCTTGTTGTCGGTCTCATGACCGTGGCGGCCGGACAGCGCGATCATGCCCTGCACCACGTCGCCGCCGAAGGCGGCCGTCGCCGTCGATCCCCAGCTACGGTCGGTCGAGTCGTAGCCCGCCTTCAGCGAGAAATAGGTCGGCTTGTTGTAGATCGACAGCAGATCGCCCGGGTCCTTGGTCACGAAGTTGACCGCGCCCGTCAGGCCATCGCTGCCGTACAGTGCCGAGGTCGGCCCGCGCAGCACTTCGATGCGCTGATAGAGATCCGTGTTCAGATAATCGGCGCGGCCAGCCGACCCCGAACCGAACGCATAAGACTGCGGCAGCGGCACGCCGTCTTCGAGCAGCAACACCTGGTTGCCTTCGAGGCCGCGGATATTGATGCCTTCATTCCCCGCGCGACCCGACGCGCCCGTGATACCCGCCGGACGATAGGCCGAGTGGCGCACTTCGACGCCCGGCTCGTACTTGAGCGCGTCCTTGACGTCCTTGGCGTTGTTCTCGTCGATATCGTCGCTCGTGATGACCGAGACCGTGGCCGCCGTGCGGTTCGGGTCCGTGTTGCCGCCGCGCGTCGCCGTGACCGTGACGGCCTTGAGCGCCTGCTCGCGGCGCATGGCGTCGGCGCGTATGGGCTTGGCGGCGTCGCCGGTCGTGGCGCTTTGTGCGAGTGTCGCGTTGGCGGCCGCTTGAGCCGCTTGAGCCGGTTCAGCAGCCAGCGTCTGGCTGGCATAAAGCGCGCAGGCTTCGGCAATCAGCGCCGGCAGCACGCGCCGCACCAGTCTTTGATTGAAATGCATCGAATCTACCCCGTAGTCAGAATCCAGGCGCCCCGGTTTCTTACGAACCGAAAGCGAACTCGATCTTATCCTGGATGCAAACAATTCTCATTTACTTTTTAAAAATACGGGGAAGTTCGAGTGGATGGGATAGGATGAAGAATCGATTCGCGCTCACATAGCGCGAGTAAAAAGCGTTGGTTTATCAGCCAGTTAGTGCTGATCCTCCTGGCCACATAGAAACAGCCGCGTATGTATGTTTCCCCCACGCATACAGCGGGAAGCCCTTATATGCGTCATGGTTATCTGCAAAAAATGGGAGCGAATCGGCGTAAATCGGCAGAAATGTCCGGTCGCGAGTGCAAACACGCGCCGCGGAGCCCGCCCGGCGACGGAGCGAACCAGTAAAATCGCGCCATGGATCCGACCGCCACCCCGCAACGCCTGACCGACCGCAAACGCGCCGCCATTCTGGAAGCGGCCATCGAGGAATTTCTCGGCGCCGGTTACGACGCGACCAGCATGGACCGCATCGCCGCACGCGCGAGCGTCTCCAAGCGCACGGTCTACAACCACTTTCCGAGCAAGGAAGCGCTGTTCGCGGCGATCCTGATGCGGCTTTGGGATGCGAGCGAGAGCGGCGCGCCGCCTGCCTATCGCGCGGCCGAACCGTTGCGCCCGCAACTGCTTGCGCTGCTCGCGCGCAAGCTGCGCCTGATGGCCGACGAGTCATTTCTGGCGCTCGCGCGCGTGGCGATCGCGGCGGGCATCCACTCGCCCGAGCGCGCACGCGACATGGTCGCGCGCATCGGCGAGCGCGAGGAGGACGTGACCGTATGGATTCGCGCCGCCACCGCCGATGGGCGTCTGCGGATCGACGACCCGCTCTTTGCGGCGCAGGAACTGCAGGGAATGGTGAAGGCGTTCGCGTTCTGGCCGCAGGTGACGATGGGCCAACCGCCGCTGGATGCCGCGGGCCAGGCGCGCATCGCCGAGTCCGCCGCCGATATGTTTCTCGCGCGCTACGCCTGAACAAGCTAGCGCATCAACGCCCGCGCCCGAAGCAACGACGCGGGTTGTCGCGCGTCCTCGCGCCAGAACCGCCACGCCAGCAGACCCGCCAGCGCCTGTGCGCCGATCACGAACGCCACGCAACCGCTCCAGCCCCATAGCCGCCACGCGGCCACGGGCAGCACCGACCCGAGACTGCCGCCCAGGTAATAAAAGGAGAGATAGAGGCCGATGGCCGTGGGCCGCGCCGCGTCCGTGGTCTGCGAGATGAACGCATTAGCCGCCGCCTGCTCGACGAAAACAGCGGTCGAGCCGAGCGCGAGCCCCAGCAGGATCGGCACGAGACCGTGCGCGAGCGTGAGCAGCGCGCCCGCCAGCGCGAGCCACGCCGCCCACACGGCCAGATCGCGCGGCGAGCGATGGCGCGCGATGCGCCCCGCGAGCGGCGTCACCACCATCGCGAGCAGGAACACGGCGTAGATCGCGCCGATCTGCGCGGTGCCAAAGCGATAAGGCGGCTGCGCGAGCCGCAGCCCTGCAAAAGTAAAGGTCGCCACCTGCGAGGCGAGCACGCAGGCGCCGAAGCCAAAAGCCGCCAGCAGCGATGGCCGTGTGAATAGCTGCAGACGCGACGGCATTACGTGATCCCTCGCGCGAGCTTCGGCTTGCATCGGCGCCTGACGCGGCAGCCACGCGTATATCGCCGCGCCCGCCGCCAGGCTCAACGCCGCCACCACATCTAGCGCGTGCCGCCAGCCCAGCCCGGCCACGCACGCATTGGTCACGAAGCGCCCCGCGAAGCCGCCGAGCGTGGTCCCCGCGACGAACAGCGCGCTCACTTCCGCGGCTTCTTCGCGCGAAAAGCACTCGCCGATAAACGACACCGAAATCGCGAAAACAAACGGCATCAACATGCCGACAGCGAAACGTGCAGCGAGAAATGAGGCAAAGCCGCCCGCATGCGCGGCCCACAGCGCGGGCAGCGCCGACACCATCGCCGCGCCCGCGATCACCGTGCGGCGCGCGTACGGCGCGGCGATTGTGCCGACGAATGGCGCGATAATGGCGACGGCCAGCGTGGTCGCGCTCACACCCTGCCCCGCATGTTCGGCGCTGACGCCAAAGGCCGCCGCGAGTTCGCGCAGAATGCCCTGCGTGGCGTAGAGATTGAGAAAGGCCGCGCAGCCGCAAAGAAAGAACGCCGCGCGCAAGGGCTTGCCTGACATGAATGGTTTCCGTGACGATAGCTGTCCATTCAGTCTGCCGGGCGCGCGCGCCCTCGGCCAATACCGATTTTGTGCTGATTCATACCGGAAGCCTCACATGCTCGACCTGCGCCGCCTGCGCTACTTTGTGACCGTCGCCGACGAACTGCACTTCGGCCGCGCCGCCGAACGCCTGCACATCGCCCAGCCGCCACTCACGCGCCAGATCGCCGCGCTCGAAACAGAACTGGGGATTCGCCTCTTCGAGCGCTCGACGCGCGCCGTCATGCTCACGCCCGAAGGCGCGCAATTTCTCGACCATGCGCGCCGGGTACTCGATGCGGCCGCCAGCGCCCAGACCTCGGCACAGCGGCTCGCAAGCGGCGCGACCGGACGCCTCGCAATCGGCTACACCAGTTCCATTCCGATGTCGCGCGTGTTCAGCGAGATCGTGCGCGCCTTCGGCCGCGCGGCACCTGAAGTGGAATTGAGCTTTCGCGAAGTGGCGAGCGTCGATCACCATCGGCAGATCGCGGCGGGCGTGCTCGACATCGTGTTCGGCTGGGCCGCGACGGAACCCGCGCCGCCGGAGATCGCGCAGCGAATCGTGGCAAGCGAGCCGCTGGTTGCCGCGGTGCCGTCCGGCAGCGCGCATGCCGCGTGCGACGTGATCGACTTCGCCGCGCTCGCTGCCGAGGCCTTCATCACCTATCCGCCGGGACAAGGTTCCGCGCTCAATGCGGCACTCAACCGCCTATGCGCGAAAGCCGGTCTCGCGCCGCGCCTGGGGCCGACCGCCACGCAGGTCGCGACGCTCGTGGCTCTCGTCGCCGCCGAACGCGGCGTGGCGATCGTGCCCGCTTCCGTGGCGGCGTTGCAGATGCCGGGCGTGCGCTACGTGCCGCTTGCGGGCGAAGCGCCGCTCGCACAGACGCTGCTCTGGCGTGCGAACGACGCATCGCGTTGTGCGCTGCGCTTCGTCGAATTCGCGCATGAAATTGCCCAACGAGCGCCATCCACGTAAAGCCGCGCCATGCCGAAATCCCATTCGAAGCCCCACTCGCAGCACCTGCGCCAGCCGCCCTTCATCGATACGCTGCCGGTCCCCGTGTACTTCCGCACCGAGCACATGCCGTCGCACGCCACCTATCCGTCGATGTGCCATCCGTGGGGCGAGTTCGTCTATTCGTTCAGCGGCATCACCGAAGTCACGACGCGCGAGGACTACTTTCTCGCCCCGCCTCATATGGCCTTGTGGATCGCCCCCGGCACCGAGCACGTCGGCTTCAATCACGCCGAGACGGTCCATTGCTCGGTCTATATCAAGCGCGAGTTGTGCGCCGCGCTGCCCGCGCAGACCTGCGCGGTGATGGTGTCGCCGCTCGTGCGCGCGATGCTCGAACATCTGCGCGCGCTGCCGCCGCAGGGCCACGACGGTGTCGAATCGCCCACGCGTGCGCGCTTGCTGCGCGTGCTCGTCGATCAACTCGGCACTTGCGCGACGACCGGCAGTTATCTGCCACATCCGGACGACCCGGAACTGGACGCCGTGCTCAAGGTCTTTCACGACAATCCCGCCGATAACCGGCCGCTCGCCGATCTCGCCGCCGCGTTCCATATGAGCGAGCGCACGCTCATGCGCCACGCGCAGCGCGAACTGGGGATGTCACTGACCGAATGGCGCGCACGCCTGCGCCTGGTGCGCGCGCTGCCGCTGCTGCAGGCGGGGCGCAGCGTCGAATCGGTGGCGCTCGATCTGGGCTATGCGACTTCGTCGGCGTTCATCGCGATGTTTCGGCGTCTCACGGGCACGAGTCCCGGCAAGTTCATCGCGCGGCCCGCCAATCATCAGGTGTCCGGATAATCTTTGAAGCGGCCAGCGTGTCAGGCCGCGCGCAACGCTTCGGAAGGACGCATGCCGAACATACGGCGATAGTCGGTTGCGAACTGGCTCAGATGCCAGAAGCCCCACGCCGCCGCCACGTCCTGCACGGAACCGGCCGCGCGGCCGCATAGATCGCGCCGCGCGCCGTTCAGGCGCAGCGCGCGCAGATAAGTCGCTGGGGCCATGCCCAGCACGTCCTGGAAGCAGTATTGCAAGGTGCGCCGGCTCACATGCAGTTGCTCGCAGAGTTCGGGCACGCCGACCGGACGCGAGCGATGCGCGAGCACGTAATCGCGCGCCTGCGCGACGATCCAGCGGCGACGCGAAGGCGGATCGGCCAGCCCATCCGTATTGCCTGCCTCGTCATCGCGCGCCGTGCAGGCGTCGAAGAGCGCCGCCAGCAATTCCGCCTGCGCGTCGTCGCGCTCCACGTCGGAGAGCATGTCGTCGTCCGCATCCGTGTCTCCCAGCCGTTGCGCGAGCAGGGCGCAAAGCTGCGCGAGACGCGCCGCGCCCGCTCGCACCGTCGGCGCGGACGGCAGGCGCGCGTCGAGCGGCACGCGTTCGACGGTTTCGGCGTAATGGCGCAGCACGTCGCCGCGCACGACCACGCCGTAGATCGAAAACTGCGCGGGCGTGAGCAACTCGAATTCGACGTTGCCGGGCCGCACGGCAATCGCGTGTTCGCCGAACGGCTGCGAATCGATGCGCGCCTGGCCGTCGAGCGCCGCGGGAATGCCGAACCAGTACGCGTCGCCCCGCACCTCGCACGCCTGACGCAGCGTTTGGCTCGTGGTTTCGCAGAAAATCTTCATGGTGTCGAGCGGGATTTCCGTGAGCGTGCCGACGAAGCGGCCCGCCGCGAGCTGATCGTAGGTCTGCCGCCAGCCGACCAGATTGCGCGCCTGTTCGTCGGCGTCATGCGCGACGCTCACGACCGCGCGGCCGGCAGGCACCTGCGCGCCCTGGGCATTCAGGCGGGTGTCCGCCGCAGTCTGTTCGATGCGCGTGGCCGCTTGATTCATGGGTGACTCCTTGCGCATGGGTTGGGTCGAAAACGATCTGCTTTCGACGCAAAATCCGCGCCAGGGCTGTGCGGGGCTTGTGCGGCGGGAACGAAGTGCGTGCGCATGTCACTTTTGTGTCGGTCATGTGCCGTTGCGGCACACCCAGGCGCGCGTGGCGCGATTTATCGATGTTCAATATCGGCGCATCCGCGCGAGATACGCCGCGCCCCTCGCCCTAAAAGCGTGCATGTCAGGCGGGATTCAACCAGGCGGCCTCGACCCGTCCCGCAGCCTGCTGCTGCGGCAACGTCGCATCGCTATCGTCCTTCAGGCCCACGCCGGTCAACTGGAGCCGCCGCGCGTGCGTAAGCAGATAGTGCAGCTTGTGCGCCGCCGCCTCGTAAGGCAGCCCCTCGGGCCGCACGTTCGAAATGCAGTTGCGCAACGCGTCGTGGCAACCCACCTTCGGCGCCCACGTGAGATACACGCCCAGGCTATCGGGCGAACTCAAACCCGGCCGCTCGCCGATCAGCACGGCGACCAGTTTCGCACCGAGCAATTCGCCGATCTCGTCGCCCAGCGCGACGC
This sequence comes from Paraburkholderia eburnea, assembly GCF_002917095.1. Classification (GTDB taxonomy): domain Bacteria; phylum Pseudomonadota; class Gammaproteobacteria; order Burkholderiales; family Burkholderiaceae; genus Paraburkholderia; species Paraburkholderia eburnea. Next base: position 153,454 of record NZ_PQGA01000009.1, on the reverse strand, counting down.
GCGCCTGACGCGCCACCACCACCGGGCCGATACGCCATGGCGCCGTGTCGGCATCGTCTTCGAGACGCCTGCGCACCGCCTGCAACAGCGGCACGGCCTGCTTCGCGGCCGCGAAGGCCGACAGCCCGTCGCCGACCACAAACACCACGTCGGGGGCTTCCTGCGAAGCGTTCGCGAGCGCCTCGCGGCTCTCGTCGCCCAGCCGTCTGCCCAGATCGGGCCGACGCAGATAGTGCTGCCGGTCAGCAGCCGCGCTCTGCGCGCCAAGTGTCGAAAAGCCCTGCGCTTCCAGTTGCGCGCGCAACGTGTCCGCGTCGAGCGGCTGATGCACCGCGTCGCGCGCCTGCGCGTGCGAGAGATTGAACGCGAGCAGCGGCGCGGTCGGCAGGCCGTTGCCCGCGCGGCCCAGCGCGATGCGCGCGTTCGTGAACGCCTTGAGCCCCGCCCAGGGGTTCTTTTCGACGGCATCGCTCATAGGCCCATCCATTCGGTCGCGCCCGCCAGCAGCGGCACGCGCGCCGAAGCCGGCAGCAGCTCGCCCTTCGCATCGGCGATCTCCATCGTCTCCAGCCATTCCTCGAACTCGGGCGCGCGGCGCAGGCCGAGCACCTCGCGCACATACAGCGCGTCATGAAACGAGGTGCTCTGGTAATTGAGCATCACGTCGTCGGCGCCGGGAATGCCCATGATGAAGTTGATGCCCGCCGTGCCCAGCAGCGTGAGCAGCGTATCCATATCGTCCGAATCGGCTTCGGCATGATTGGTGTAGCAGATATCGCAACCCATCGGCACCCCTAACAACTTGCCGCAGAAATGGTCTTCCAGTCCGGCGCGGATGATCTGCTTGCCGTCGTAGAGATATTCCGGACCGATGAATCCCACCACCGTATTGACGAGGAACGGATCGTAGTGGCGCGCGACCGCATAGGCGCGCACTTCGCAGGTCTGCTGATCGACGCCGAAATGCGCGTTCGCGGACAGCGCGCTGCCCTGTCCCGTCTCGAAGTACATGAGGTTATCGCCGACCGTGCCGCGCTTGAGCGAGAGCGCCGCTTCGCGCGCCTCGCCCAGCAGCGCGAGCGAGATGCCAAAACTGGCGTTGGCTTTTTCGGTGCCAGCGATCGACTGGAACACCAGATCGACGGGCGCGCCTTTTTCGATGGCCGCGATCGTATTGGTGACGTGCGTGAGCACGCACGATTGCGTGGGCACGCGATAGCGCTCGCGAAAGCCATCGATCATCGTGAGCAGCTTGACGATGGCCGCAAGGCTGTCCGTCGCCGGATTGATGCCGATCATCGCGTCGCCACAGCCGTACATGAGGCCGTCGAGCATGGACGCGGCAATGCCCTTCACGTCGTCGGTGGGATGGTTGGGCTGCAGGCGCACCGACATGCGCCCCGGCAGCCCCACCGTATTGCGAAAGCGCGTAATCACGGGGCGCTTGCGCGCCACCGCGATCAGGTCCTGGTTGCGCATGATCTTCGAGACCGCCGCCACCATCTCGGGCGTGAGGCCCGGCCCGACGCGTTCGAGCGCCGCGCTATCCGCTTCGGGCGACAGCAGCCAGTTGCGGAAGTCGCCTACGGTGAGATGCGAAACCATCGCGAACGCCTGTGCGTCGTGACTATCGACGATCAGGCGCGTGACTTCGTCGCTCTCGTAGGGAATCAGCGCCTCGTTCAGGAAGGTCTTGAGCGGCACGTCGGCCAGAGCCATCTTCGCGGCGACGCGCTCTTCCTCACTCGCCGCCGCCACGCCCGCGAGCTGGTCGCCGCTGCGCAGCGGACTCGCCTTCGCCAGCAGGGTCTTGAGGTCCGCGAAACGGTAGGTACGCGGACCGATCGTCTCCGTATAGGCCATTCGGTTCAACTCCTGCGCTCTGGCATCGTGCAGACATTCATTGTGCGCTCATTCCTCCAGCAGCGCGCCGGACGTTTCCAGCGCTTGCGCCGATTGTGCCGATTGTGCCGATTGTGCCGATTGTGCCGATTGTGCCGATTGTGCCGATTGTGCCGATTGTGCCGATTGTGCCGATTGTGCCGATTGCGCCGCTTGCGTGGCGGCCTCGCGTTGCGCGCGGGTCGCCAGAAAATAAGCATAGCCCAGCGCCAGGAAGCCCACGAATATCACGGCGACGAGCGCATTGAAATACACCATCGTGCCGAGGCAAACCAGTGCGGCGAGCAGCGCGAAGGCCGGAAAGAACGGATAGAGCGGCGCGCGGAACGGCCGGGCCAGGCGCGGTTGCGCGCGGCGCAGCTTGAAGAGCGCGGCCATGCTGACGATATACATGACGATCGCGCCGAACACCGACATCGTGACGATATTCGCGGTAAGCGTCTGGCCGCCGAACTGGATCAGCTCGTCGCTATAGATGGCCGCGATGCCGATCACGCCACCCGCGATGATCGCGCGATAAGGCGTCTTGAAGCGCGGGTGCACCTTGGCGAGCCACGCGGGCAGATAGCCTTCGCGAGCGAGCGCGAAAATCTGCCGCGAATAACCAAGAATGATGCCGTGGAACGACGCGACCAGACCGAACAGGCCGAGCCACACGAGCATATGCATCCAGCCGCTGTGCTCGCCGACGATGTATTTCATCGCTTGCGGCAGCGGGTCGTTGATGTTGGCGAGTTGGGTCCAGTCGCCCGCGCCGCCCGCAAACACCATCACGCCCACGGCAAGCGCCACCAGCGTCAGGATGCCGGCGACGTAGGCAATCGGAATGGAGCGCCTGGGGTTCTTCGCTTCTTCGGCGGCCATGGCCACGCCTTCGATGGCGAGGAAGAACCAGATCGCGAACGGGATGGCCGCGAACATGCCGTGGAACGCGCCCAGCGAGAAGTGATCGCTACCCGACCAGCCTCCCTTCATGAAGTGGTCCCACGTGAAGCCCGGCGACACCACGCCCATGAATACGAGAAGTTCGAAGATCGCCAGCACCGTGACCACCAGCTCGAACGTGGCGGCAATCTGCACGCCCACGATGTTGAGCGCCATGAATACGAGGTAAGCGCCCATCGCGGCATGTTTCGGTTCGAGGCCCGGGAACTGCACGTGCAGATACGCGCCGATGGCGAGTGCAATCGCCGGCGGCGCGAACACGAATTCGACCAGCGTGGCCGCGCCCGCGAGATAGCCGCCTGCGGGACCAAACGCGCGGCGCGCGTAGGCGAACGGGCCGCCCGCATGGGGAATCGACGTGGTGAGTTCGGTGAAGCTGAAAATGAAGGTGGTGTACATGGCCGCCACGAACAGCGCCGTGACGACGAAGCCCAGCGTGCCCGCGCTCGCCCAGCCGTAGCTCCAGCCGAAATATTCGCCGGAAATCACGAGCCCGACGGCAATGCCCCACAGTTGCCACGTGCCGAGCGTCTGCTGAAGCGCGGGCGCGGCGCTGGGGCCGCTGCCCCCCTTATGGCCTTTCGACTCTGCGTGCATGGTGTTTTCTCCTCGATGAATGGAACCATGCTAGAGAGTCATTAATCGACGTGTTATCGAAAATCGGCAATCCACGATTCTTACACTATCCATACAATTTCTGGGCGCTTGCCGTTCGATCTCTTAAGGGGCACCTAAGCGTATACCCCGCAGAATGCTTCGCCATGCTGCCGTCCAACCCTCGCAGCGCCCGCATTCATCGAGGAACATCCGTTGTCCTGCCTGCCTTGCTGCGCCTGCCTTGGGGAACGAATGCCGGGATGCAAAGGCCTGGCCATGGCCGCGAATGAGCGACAATCCCCCAACGAAGCGAACTGGAGCACCACAATGCGCCTCCTGCTGGTGGAAGACGACGAGATGATCGCCGAGCCGGTGCTCGACGGCATGCGCCGCGAAGGCTACGCCGTCGACTGGGCGAAGGACGGACGCGAGGCCGAACTCTCGCTCGCCAACGACGTGTATGACCTCGTCCTGCTCGATCTGGGCCTGCCGAAGAAGGACGGCGTGACAGTGCTGTCCGCCTACCGGCGGCGCGGCGGCGAAGCGCCGATCCTCATCCTCACCGCGCGTGACAGCGTGACCGACCGCGTGAGCGGACTCGACGCGGGCGCCGACGACTATCTCGTCAAACCTTTCGATCTCGACGAACTGGCCGCGCGCGCCCGCGCGCTGCTGCGCCGGCGCACGGGCCGCAAACAGCCGGTCTACGCGCATGGCAATCTCACGCTCGACCCGGCCGCGCACGAAGTCACGATGGACGGCGCGCCCGTCGCGCTCGTGCCGCGCGAATTCGCGCTGCTGCACGTGCTGATCGAGGAACCGGCGCGCGTCCTCACCAAGGCGGAGCTCGAAGAGCGGCTCTACGGCTGGGGCGAGGAAGTGGGCAGCAACACCATCGAAGTGCATGTGCACAGTCTGCGCCGCAAGATCGGCGCGGAACAGATCGTGACGGTGCGCGGCGTGGGCTATCGGCTCAAGAGGGCGCAATGAGATCGATCAAGCGGCGCCTGCTGGGCTGGCTGATCTGCGGCTTCGCGATCGGATCGGCGATGGCGGGCTTCGGCATCTTCCACACGGCGCGCAACGAGGCGAGCGAACTGTTCGACTACGAACTGCGCGCGGTAGCGCTCTCGCTGCCCTTGAATCTGCATGCGGGCCACGGCGGCGAGCAGCACGAGCCCGACATGCAGGGCATCGCCGACGATCGCATCCTCATCGAAATCTGGGACCGCGACGGCACGGCGATCTATCACTCGACGCAGGACGCGCCGCTGCCGCGCAATCCCTCGGGCTTCCATACCTTCGAGTATGAGGAATCGAATTGGCGCACTTTTGGCGTGCAGCAGGCCAATCGCTTCGTGCAGGTCGCGCAGCCAATCTCCGTGCGCGAGGCGCTGGCGCTGCGGCTCGCGCTGCACACGGTCTGGCCGCTCGCGCTGTTCGTGCCGGTGGCCATCGTGCTCGTGCTGCTGGTAGTGGCGCGCGGGCTGGCGCCCGTGGGGGCGCTCTCGGCGCTGCTGTCCGCGCGCTCGCACAACACGCTCGGGCCGCTCAGGCTCGACGGTTCCGTGCCGATCGAACTGCGCCCGCTCGTCGTCGCGCTCAACGATCTGCTCGCGCGCCTGAACACGGCTTCGCAGGCGCAGCGCACCTTCATCGCCGATGCCGCGCACGAACTTCGCTCGCCGCTTGCCGCGCTCAAGCTGCAATTGCAGGCCGCCTTCCGCGACGGGACGCTCAGCGGCGAACCGCAAACGACCGAGCGCATCGAAACGCGTCTGAACCGCTTGATCCGGCTGGTGCAGCAATTGCTCACGCTCGCGCGCGAAGACGCCCAGGCGGAACTGCCCGTGGCCGACGTGAGCCTGCGCCGTCTCGGCGAACAGGCAATCGGTGATCTCTCGCTGCTCGCCGAGGACAAATCCATCGATCTCGGGCTGGAACTGCGCCCGCCCGTGCGCGGCGACGACGCCTGCAACGTGGCCGCCGACCCACACGGTCTCGCCACGCTCCTCAGCAATCTGCTCGACAACGCGATCCGCTATACGCCGCCCGGCGGCAAGATCGATCTCGTGCTCACGCGCGCGAACAATCGCGTGGGCTTCGACGTGGTGGACAATGGACCGGGCATTCCCGAAGAGCATCTGGAACGCGTGCTGGATCGCTTTTACAGGGCCAATCATGTGCCGGGCACCGGCAGCGGCCTGGGGCTGTCGATCGCGATGCGTATCGCGCAGCGGCACGGTCTGAAGCTGGTCCTGCGCAATAATCCTGGCGGCAAGGGGCTGACCGCTTCGGTAAGCGGGCTGGTGGCGCAGGAAGAAACGGAGGCGAAGGCGCAGGTGTGAACGAGGGCGGCGCTGTTCTGCTGCCCTCGTTCATTCACTAAGGAATGCTATTCAAGCTGTCGTCATCGACTGAGCTGAAATGCGCCTCGTCTTTAGAACGTCGTCCTCAAGCCGACCATCACACTGCGTCCTCCCTCGGGCGCGATGTCGCGCACCACGGAACTCGCGTAACGCACGTCCTGATTCGTGAGATTGTCGCCGCGCACATAGGCGAGCCAGTTCGTCGATCCCACATGGAACTTGTAGGTCAAGATCAGCGCGACCGTGGTATAGCCATCGGTCGGCAGATCGTCCTCGGGCACGCGATGCTGCGCCCACGCGTGCACGAGTTCCGCGCGCGCGCCGAACGGCCCATAACCGTAATCGCCCGCCAGCGTCGCGCGCAGCGGCGCGATGCGCGGCAGCGGTGCGCCCGTATCGACGTCGCGCGCGTGCGTGTAGTCGGCGGTCAGCGACACATCGACACGATGCGCGCCCTTCTCGAACACGCGCCATTTGCCGTCGATTTCCACGCCGTAGAATTCCGCGCGTACGCCGCGATAGACCGCTTCGTTGAGCGCGTCGTCGGTGCCGGGGGGCACGACCTCGTCATCGTCGTTCACGAGGCGGCCCGTGTTGTACTCGGTCAGATAGTTGCTGAAACGGCTGTAGAACACGCCCGCGCTCGCCTTGTTCGGGCCGCGCTCGAAGCGCAGCGAAAGATCGGTCGAAACCGCCTTCTCTTTCTGCGCATCCGGATTGCCGATCAAATACTGCCCCGTCGCGTCGTGCGGGCCGTTTGCGTATAGCTCGTAAAACGTGGGCGCGCGTTCCGTATACGCCACATTGCCCACCACCGACCAGGCCGGCGCCAACTTGTAGAGCGCACCCGCAGAGACGCTGCCCGCATTGAAATCGCGACCTTGCGCCGAGGCGAATTTGTCGTTGCCGTTCGGCGTCGGATCGAGCTTCACGTGCTCGTAGCGTGCGCCAACGCTCAGCTTGAGCGCGGGCGTGACGTTCCATTCTTCGAGCCCGAACAGCGCCACGTTGGTGGTCTGCGTGGTGGGCACGAGCGCTTCGTCGCCGAGCGCGGAGAACGTATTCTGGCTCACCTGTACGCCAATCGCGCCCTCGAAGGGGCCGATTTTCTGGTGACGCGCTTCCAGCCGCGCTTCGTAGCCGTGATTGCGGAACGTCGTGCCCACGGTGCCGTCGTCGATCTCGCGGTGCTCATAGTCGGTGTAGCCGAAGTCGAACTTGAGCTGGCTGAACGGGCCGCTCAGATTACGCACTTCCGAGGCCACGGCCACGTGATCCTGATGCATGCGCAAACGCACGTCGTCCTCTGCCACCGATCCATAGTCGCTCTGGAAACCGTTGTACGAGACGCCCGCGTAGCCGTCAGCCCAGGTGTACGACGTGCCGACCGCGCCGCCGTGCCAGCGGCCATCGCTGTTCGGAATGCTGCCGTAGGGCTCGCTCGCATCGGCGCCGTCGAGGGCGCGCTGGGCCGCCGAGTGCGCGAAACCGGGGATGCGCTCGTTGCTGGTGTCGCGGTCGAAGGCATCTACGTGGAAGGCGAACTGGCCGTTGCCGCCCTCCACCTGCGCGGCGCCCGCGCGCGCGTCGTTGGCGCCGCCGTAGCTGGCGTCGACGGCGCCCGTCACGCCCTGGATCGGCTCGCGCGGGATACGGTTGTCGATCGTGTTGACGACACCGCCAATCGCATTGCCGCCGTAAAGCAGCGCCGCCGGACCGCGCACGATTTCGACGCGCTCGACCGTGAGCGGGTCCTGCGGCACGGCATGGTCGTACGAAAGCGACGAAGCGTCCCAGGCCGCGACGCCGTTCTGCAACATGCGGATGCGGTCGCCGTCCATGCCGCGGATGATCGGGCGGCCGACCATCGGGCCGTAGGTCGTCGTCGACACGCCGGGCAGGCCGTTGAGGGTTTCGCCGATCGAATTGGCCGCGCGCAGCGTCAGCGCATTGCCGTCGAGCGCCGTTGCGGGCGCAATGAGATCGGCGTCGCCGAGCGGATTCGCGGTGACAAAGACGGGCGCGAGCGTGGCTTCGGGCGTGGTGCTGCCGGTGCGGCTTGCGCCGCTGCTGGTGCCACCATTCACGGATTGCGCATGGACGAGCACGCTCACGAGCGCAAGCGAAACCGGCGTGAGACGCAGCAGCGTCGAGCGGGATGAAAAGGCGCGTCGCGGACGTCCGGCGCGCCGCATCGATGAAAGTTCAGGCTGGGTTGAAGTCGCCACGATGGTCGTTATTTGAGTCTTGATTTGCGTCGTTGGAATAAGGCGCGGCGCACGGGCGATTCCCCTGGCCCATGCGCGCTGCGCGGGATGAGCTTTACGTTGCTGCCGCAACAGCCGACACAAATGTTACGTTATAACATTACCAATTGTGAAGATAAATTTCAGTTGGCTTGCCGCGCAGGCATGGGTGAAAAACGCTGGATGACGCGCCTGGCAAGGGTTGCAGGCGGAGGCGGGGTACTTTCGGGAGTCTTGCAACAAGGGGCGCGGGCGCGCATGTTGACGCCACCCAGACATTGGCGCAATCGCGACTTTCGTCGTCCACCCCGACCTCCATGGCCGCGGGTCTTGTCGTCCAGCAAAGTTGTTTCGTGAACGCAGTCGACGACCGAATTGCACCCGCCGTCAGTTGCCTGCACGGCGAGCCCTATCTCGTCTCGCACGCCGATGCTTCACCGATGCGGATTCGCCCTGCCACGCAGTTTGGCGCGCAACGTGCCGGCAATGCGCTATGGACGGTGACGTTCCGAGTCAAACGCCCGTCCGCCAACTTGCACCACGCCGTCCCTATATCGAGCCCGAAGCGTGCAAGGCCGATCGAGCGCGTCGCCCTGCAACAGCGTAATGTTTCGCTCCAGCGACAAGGCCAGCGCACCCGCCGCCACTCCCGTCGCGGGATCTTCGAAACGCGCATCGAGATGGTTGAAATTCCGACCTGCGTAGACACCGTCGCCAGGTTGGCAATACACGTACAGGCCTGAAACACCGTGTTGGCGGCTCCAGTTGGCGATGCCTTCAAGATCGGGTTGCAGTGCAGCCAGCGCGGATTGATCCGCCACTTCCACCAGCAGCTTCGGGCTGCCAACCGAAGCCAGTCGTGGTGTGCCGACCAGTTCGGCGGAGTTCACTCGAAGCAAACGCGCCACTTCCTCGACGTTGCTGACCCAATCCGGACAACGCTGCGCCTGCAGACTGATGAAGATCGCCTCGTCGATCCGCTCGATTTCCAGCACCTGGCGATGCATGCTGGTAACGAAGCGAATTCGTTCGCTATCCGGGTTGCGGTTGAAAAACACCGCGCTTGCGGCGAGCGTCGCGTGCAGACAAAGCGGGCTGCGCCTATGCGGGTAGTAGAAGTCGAGTTGCTTGTCACCCGCGGCATCCTCGTCCACGAATACCGTCGCATTGGCGTCCTGCGTTTGGGCGAACGCCAGCCGTTGCGCTTCATTTGAAGCCGATCCCTCAACAACGATCGCTGCGTTGCCGCTTTCGTCGTTGCGGCCGAAACAAAGTAGACGATGGGTTTTCATTCGCACTCGGGCGTTGAGGTGAAATTGTGCGGTCAACGTCCAGACTTCCGGCCTGGCATCGCGAAGAAAGAGCACGACAAAAAAGACCGCTGTACGTGAGTAACAGCGGTCTTTATACAGGGAACACGTCGGGATTTGAACTCTGTCGCACCCGATTCAAACGCTTGATCGCGTTGCTTACTGCCCAGCCGGCGACTTCACGGATGGCCTGGCCAAGGTGTTGTTCGCGCCGTATGCGGTTGTATCGGCCGTTGCCCCCGTGTTCGCGCCATTGGACATGCTCGAGTTCATCGCTCCCGCGCTCATGCCACTTTCCGAATTCGCGGCGCCTGTCGTGCCATAACCGCTATTCGTGCTCGTATCACTAACCGGCGACTTGACGGACGGCGTTGCCAGCGTGTTGTTCTGCGCATAAGCCACGCCCGACAACGTTAGTGCAGCAACCGCCGCGATGAGCGTGCTGGTTGTCTTCTTCATCATCATGTGCTCCTCCTTGGTTCGAATGGAATCTGGACCTCAATGATCCTTTCATATTTCTCGATGACGATCGAATCCACGCCATTTCATATCAAGTTTAGAAAATCAGTCGCCAATAATTAAGCGCATTCTTCGCAATGGTGAGTTTCCATTTTTAACGCCAAACGGCTAACGCCCCCATTCAGGAATCGAGCTGGAAGCCAGCGGGCGTGGTTCGTGCAGGTAACGCTGAAGGTGGTCCGCTGATTGATGGTGGCGCCCGGCAGGCCGTTGGTCCCGAAGGCCAGTGGATTTGCGGAGATCGCATAATTTGCCTGCAGGCACCTGAAAGAGATATTTGCCCGTTACAAGCGGCTGAATAACGCCCACCAAGGCAATTCGCTACTTTAAATACGATTTAAATAACGCTTCGCAACGATTTAAAGATCATTTAGAAACCACACCGAGTTACCATAAAAAAACAGATTTTCTTCCAGATGCCGTGTCGTGAAGACACGCTGCGCGAATCTGCTGTTGAACCTGTTGCGCAGGCAAGTTCTTGTCCACGATCAGTCCGTTGACGGAGATTCCTTCAGGGCTATGGGTTGGATTGCGGACAGGTGGGCGCATTCCGCGACCTGCCGTCGCGCTTGAGCATCGGTCTCAAGATTGAAGGATCTTCAATTCACACAGGAAGATCGCCTTCTGCATACGCAAACGTTTTCCCACCTCAAAATTTTTCTGCATCCCTATGGGATTGATTGTAAAGAACATTTTCAGTAGTTTCTTAAAAATTTTGCCATGCACCCTAAATATAGTCAGACGAATGACGTTATGAAGGGGGAACGCCCGCAGCCACGTGGCAGCCAACCAGCGCCGCAAGCGGCCGCTAACTGCGCTGCGTCACCCTTGGTCAAATCGGTACAGACGCATGACACTCACTATTCGAGCGCGTATCGCACTCACCTTCGCTCTTCTCGCCGCCCTGCTCACCGTGTCCGGCGTGCTGGGCTTCATTAGCACGGAAAAGGCCAATAGCGCCAACCGCGACACCTATCGCAACAAGCTCGCCGAATCGACGGCGATCGACAATGCGGAGATCTACATCGCGCGCACGCGCCTCGTGCTCGACCGCGTGGCGCTGCATCCGGAAGCCTCCACCGTGCCCGATCAGCTCGACCGCGCCTCCGGCTTCTTCAAGAACTCCGACGAGTGGTGGACGAAGTTCCAGCAAATGCCGCACGAGCCGGACGAATTACCGCTGATCGCCAGGACCACCGAGCGCCGCACCGCCATGCGCGACGCCGTGTCGGCCTTTACCAAGGCACTGCAGGCCGGCGACAAGGAGACCGCCGACAACATCGCGATGACGCAGCTCTCCGATCTCTACAGCAAGATGAGCGACGCCAACAACGAGGTCAAAAAGCACCTCTACGAAAACGCCAGGACGCGCTACGACGAAGCCGAATCGAACTTCTATCTGTTCTCGACTGTGAGCGGCGTGATGGTCGTGCTCGGTCTCGTGGCCGCCGGTCTCGGCTGGGTCATGCTGCGCCGCGCGATCATGAGCCCGCTCAACTACGCACTCGAAAGCCTCCAGGAAATCTCCTCGGGCAACTTGAGCAAAGCGGTGCGCGCGCAACGAAACGATGAAATGGGTCTGCTGCTGGAAAGCATCGAAAAGACCCGCAAGGAACTCGGCAACGTCACGGGTTCCGTGCGCTCGGGCAGCGAATCGGTGTCGGTCGCCACGCGCGAGATCGCGGCGGGCATGATCGACCTGTCGGCACGCACCGAGGAACAGGCCGCGTCGTTGCAGGAAACGGCCGCCAGCATGAACGAGCTGACGTCCGCCGTGAAGCAGAACACGGACAATGCACGCACCGGCAGCGATCTTGCGTACACCGCCGCAAACGTTGCCACGCGCGGCACCGAAATGGTCCAGCGCGTCGTCGATACGATGAGCGAGATCGAAGGCAGCTCGCGCAAGATTTCCGACATAACCGCGCTAATAGAAGGCATTGCCTTCCAGACCAATATCCTCGCGCTCAACGCGGCGGTGGAAGCCGCACGGGCGGGCGAACAGGGGCGCGGGTTTGCCGTGGTGGCGAGCGAAGTGCGCTCGCTTGCGCAGCGCTCGGCATCGGCGGCCAAGGAAATCAAGGATCTGATCGCGAACTCGGTCGAGACCGTTTCGCACGGCACGGAACTCGTGTCGTCGGCGGGCGCGACAATGGCCGAACTGCACACCGCAGTCGAGCGGGTCACGGCGATCATGAATGAAATTGCTTCGGCATCCGAACAACAGCAAAGCGGCATCGAGCAGGTCGACACCGCCGTCACGCAGATGGACGAGGTCACGCAGCAGAACGCCGCGCTCGTCGAGCAGGTCACGGCCGCCGCGCAAGCGCTCGACACGCAGTCGAGCAAGCTCAGCAGCACCGTGCAGGTTTTCCGGGTGGCCTGACGCCTCCAAAGCGTTTCAGCGTCCCCATTTGCCAGGCGCGCACGCCCTCGTCTCATGGCGAAGGTGGCGGCGCGCCCAACGTATCACGAGCGCATCAGCGCCACTCGCTGGAGTCCCCTTTCTCATGACATCGCCAGACAAGGCGGGCCGTCGCTCGTTCCTCAAAGGAACGATCGCGATCGTGCCTGTTGCAGCCGTCGGCACGGCGTCCGCCGTGCTGCGCCCCACCGTGGACGAAATCCGCCGTTCCGCGCCGCCGCCCGACACGCCCGCCCAGGAGCACTATCAGCCGGGCTATTTCACACCCGACGAATGGGCTTTCGTGAACGCCGCGTGCGACTGCCTGATCCCGAAAGACCACGTCGGCCCCGGTGCCGTCGAACTGGGCGTGCCGCAGTACATCGACCGTCAATTGCAGACCGGCTACGGTGACGCTTCGCGCTGGTACATGCACGGCCCATTCCAGAAGGGCGCGCCCGAGTTCGGCTATCAATCGAAACTCACGCCGAAGGAACAATACCGCCTGGGCATTCGCGCCATCGACGCTTACTGCAAGGCGCATCTCGGCGGCAAGACCTTCGCGCAACTGGAGAAGGCGAAACAGATCGCATTCCTTAAGGATGTCGAAGGCGGCAAGATCCAGGACGACTTCAACATGAAATCGTTCTTCAGCGGCTTCCTGCTGAAAAACACCATGGAAGGCTATTTCGCCGATCCGATGTACGGCGGCAACAAGGACATGGGTTCGTGGAAGATGATCGGCTATCCGGGCGCACGCGCGGACTACGTCGAGTGGGTGAGCGAATCGAAGCCGTATCCGTACGGTCCGGTCAGCCAGTACGGCAAGCGGGGTTAAGCAGCATGGCAACAATCAAGAAGAAACCTGTCGATGCGGTGATCGTCGGCTTCGGCTGGACCGGTTCGATCATGGCAATGGAACTGTGCAGCGCAGGCCTCGACGTGGTTGCGCTTGAACGCGGCGACGGCCGCGACACGATTCCGGATTTCGCCTATCCGCAGATCGTTGACGAAGTGAAATATTCGGCGCGCAACGCGCTACTGCAGAATCTATCGAAAACCACCGTCACCACGCGTCACACGAAGGACGATACAGCCCTGCCTTATCGCCAGATCGGCTCGTTCAAACCGGGCGAAGGCGTGGGCGGCGCGGGCACGCATTGGTCGGGCGTGCAGTCGCGCGTGATGCCCGACGAACTGCGCCTCTTTAGCCGCGTGAAAGAGCGCTATGGCGAGAAGTTCATCCCTGCGGGAATGCAACTGCAGGACTGGGGCGTGAGCTATGACGAACTCGAACCGCACTTCGACCGCTGGGAATATGTGTGCGGCACCTCGGGTCGTGCGGGCAACATCAAGGGCAAGCCGCAGGAAGGCGGCAATCCGTTCGAAGCCTATCGCTCGCGCGAATTCCCGCTGCCGGCACTGCCCGATCACCCGACCGGACGCCTTTTCGCCAAGGCCGCGCGCGAACTCGGTTACAAGCCGTTCGCGCTGCCCGCGGGCAATGCGTCCGGCCCGTATCAGAACGAGTACGGCTGCCAGTTGGGCCCGTGCAACTTCTGCGGCTTCTGCAGCGACTATGGCTGCCTGAACTACTCGAAGGCGTCCCCGCAAACGGCCATCATTCCGGCGCTGCTGCGCAAGCCCAATTTCGAACTGCGCGTGAATTCGCACGTGCTGCGCGTCGAACTGGACAAGGACGGCAAGCAGGCCACCGGCGTGACCTATATCGATGCTCAGGGTAACGAAGTATTCCAGCCCGCGAACATGGTCGTGCTCGGCGCATTCCAGTTGCACAACATTCGCCTGATGCTGTCGTCGAAGATCGGCAAGCCGTACAACGCCGATACCGGCGAAGGCACCGTGGGCCGCAACTTCTGCTACCAGGTGCTCAACAGCGTCAACATGTTCTGGGACAAGGACGTCTATATCAACCAGTTCATGGGCGCGGGCGGCGGCGGCCAGGCGATCGAAGAGTTCAACGCGGACAACTTCGATCACGGCCCGCTCGGCTTCATCGGCGGCGGCATCATCTGGGGCCGTCAGACCGGCAACGGTCCGGTGCGCGGCATTCCGCTACCGAAAGGCACGCCCAAGTGGGGCAGCGAATGGAAGCAGGCCGTGGCCGATAACTTCCTGCACACGGGCCGTATCGAATCGCAGATCAGCAACATGGCGTATCGGGGCTGCTTCGCCGATCTTGATCCGACCTACAAGGATGCCTACGGCGAGCCGCTCTTGCGCATCACGCTCGACTGGCAGGACAACGATCTGCGCGCGTCGGAATACATCGCCGGGAAGATGATGGAGATCGGCAAGCAGATGAACCCCAAGAGTATTTCCGGCCGCATTCTCAAGCGTGGCACGCACTGGGACACGCGCGCGTACCAGAGCACGCACGTGAACGGCGGCACGTCGATGGGCGCCGATCCGAAGACCTCCGTGGTCAACAAGTACCTGCAAAGCTGGGATGTGCCGAACGTGTTCGTGCTGGGCGCAAGCGTGTTCGCGCACGGCATCGGCTACAACCCGACCGGTCTTGTCGGCGGTCTCGCCTATTGGGCCGCCGCGAATATCCGCGAGCATTACTTGAAGAACCCCGGCCCGATGGTCCAGGTTTGAGGAGCCACACGACATGCGCAAACTTTCCGTAGCAATCGCCGCAGCTGTCGTAGTCGTGGGCGGCCTGTGGGCCGGCAGCATGACGAAGCCCGCCCTGACGATCGACGCCCAGGCGATGACTGCGCCGGGTAACGCCGCGCACGGCGAATATCTCGCGCGCGCGGGTGACTGCATGGCCTGCCACACCGCGAAGGGCGGCGCGCCGTTCGCGGGCGGCGTGCCGCTTGCCACGCCATTGGGCGCAGTCTATTCGACCAATATCACGCCGGACAAATCGCACGGCATCGGCAACTGGAGCTTCGAGGACTTCGCGCTGGCCATGCGCGAAGGCGTCACGCCCGACGGGCGCCGCCTCTATCCGGCGATGCCCTACACGGCCTATGCCAAGGTCAGCGACGGCGACCTGCGCGATCTCTACGCGTACTTCACGACGCGCGTGAACGCCGCGCCCGTGGCGAACGAGCCGGCGGACATCCCGTGGCCGCTCAACGCGCGCTGGCCGCTTGCGTACTGGAACCGCCTGTTCCACGACGACTCGCGCTTTAAGCCCGACGACGCACATAGCGTGGAATGGAATCGCGGCGCGTATCTGGTGCAAGGTCTCGCGCACTGCGGCACATGCCACACGCCGCGCGGCGTGGGCTTCCAGGAAGTCGATCTGGACGGCACGAGCGCGCGTTATCTTTCGGGCGCTCGCATCGACGGCAGCTCGCCGGTTAATCTGCGCGGCGACAAGGGCACGGGGCTGGGCGAATGGAACGAGGCCGATATCATCGCGCTGCTCAAGACGGGCCGCACGGCGCATTCGGCGGTCACCGGGCCGATGGGCGAAGTGGTCGAGCACAGCACGCAGTATCTGGGCGATGCCGACCTGCACGCGATCGCCGTCTACCTCAAGAGCCTGACACCGCTCTCGGACGACGCCGCCGCGCCCGCCTACAAGGCCGACGACGGCACGCTCACGTCGATCATGACGGGCCACGCCAACGATATCGGCGCGCGCATCTATATCGATAGCTGCGCGGCCTGCCATCGACAGAACGGCGAAGGGGCTGCGCGCGTGTTTCCGTCGCTGGCGAACAACCCGTCGGTGCTCGCGGCGCATCCGGATTCGCTGATTGCGGTGATTCTGGCGGGCTCGCGCTTGCCTTCGACGGCTTCGGCGCCCGCGCCGCTGGCGATGCCGCCGTTCGCGTGGCGCTACGACGATGACGAGATCGCGCAACTGGCGACCTTCGTGCGTTCGGCGTGGGGCAATGATGCGGGCGCTGTGTCCGCCGCCGATGTGAAGCGCGTGCGCGCACAGTTGGGGATTGAGGCGAAGCGGTAGGCGTTGGATGGAGGGAACGGTTGGCGTCAGCCGTTCCCTCCTCGTCGTGCAAACTCGTCAGGGAATTTTCGCGTGCAGACGTTCGAGCCAATTGGGTGGGATGTGGATTTCGCCAGAATCGCCTGAACCTCGAAACAGTATCGCGCTTTCGTCGGGCATGAATTCCGGGTCGCCACCGTCCATCGAATCGAAGTCGGTGCGCGCGAGCATTTCGCCGCTATAAGCGTCGTAAAGTCTTCCAACGTAGAAGAAAACATTGCCGTCCATGCCGGTCACGCACGATTGCGCACGGTAGCGGCCGCTTTGCGACGTCACGGCGACGCACTCATGTGCCTTGGCGCGCGCCCGCGCGCCCTGAATGTATTGAAAGACGCTGAATCCGGCAACGATAACAGCGACGACGAATACGGCGCGTCTTGGAGAACGAGCCTTCATTTCTTTATCCGAAATTTGACGGAGGGTGAATGCTTCACAACGCGACAATCTCAAAGGTGAAGCGGTAAGCATTGAGTGTCGAGGTGGTGGCATCAGCCATTCCTACTTCGTCGTGCAAACTCATCAGGGAATTTTCGCGTGCAGACGTTCGAGCCAATTGGGTGGGATGTCGATAAATCCAGTGCCCGACCCGTTGCCCTCCCCTCGTCTGAAAATAACGGCGCTTTCGTCGGGCATAAACTCAGGCAAGCCACCGTCCATGGAATCAAAGTCCGTTCGCGCGAGTAGCACGCCGCGATGAGCATCGTAGAGCCGCCCGACATAGTAGACAACGTTGCCGTTCATGCCTGTCACGCAAGATTCGGCGCGATACAGACCGCTCTGTGAAGCCACGGTTAAACACTCTTTTGCGTTAGCTCGCGCTCGTGCATCCAGAATATGCTGAAAAATGCTGAATGCGGCGACTGCGACAACGGCAAAAACCACGAGACGTAGCCGAACGCGCACCGTCACCGCTTCACCCTAAGTCTGATCGGGTTGATATTTACGACCCGGCAATCAGAGAACAAAATCAAATCTCCACCCGCGTTGTGCGTGTCCTGCCAGCGACGAAAGCGCGTAGGCAAACCACTTCCTGAGCAGCGCCGCCGACTTGTGCCAGCCCATTTTCGACATTGCTGCGGGAATCTCAGTGATCTCGAATTTCTCAGCGGTCGCAAGATATCGCGCGTCGCGCTCGACCCCGGGATGGTTTCCAGCCTCACTGCTGACGGGCGCGACATTTCCCGACTGCTTGCGCCATTCCCCGTTGTTCGGCGTATAGATTGACAACTCTTGTGCGCTCATACGGCTACGCTCCTGATCGTAAAGTTTCTCCTTACTACCACGGAGGCACGGACGATCGAGATAAGAGTTGCAATAAATATGATCCAGTCGGGCAACCTTTATTTAAAATAATGTATCAGGCACGTATGCAATTAACCGTATTTTTTACGCGATCCGATATTTTATTTCGCATCCCAAATCACCCTTCCCCAGCAAGAAACGACTTGATCTCATCCCCCAGCCACGTCCGCAGCGCACGCACCTTGGGGTCGTCCCGACTGCCGATGCGATACACCAGATCGTGTCCGCGCTCGGACTCCAGCCGGATCTGCGGAAACGGCGCCACCAGCCTGCCCGCCGCAATATCGTCCGCGACAATCACGCTACGCCCGAGCGCCACGCCTTCACCGCGAATCGCCGCTTCGATCGCCAGGCTCCCATGGCTATAGGCCGGTCCGCGATCGCTGCGCACGCGCTCCACACCCGCCAGCGCGAACCACTGCTCCCAGTTGGCCAGCATGCCGCCTTCGTGCAACAGCGTGCAGCCTGCGAGATTCGCCACCGCGCACAACCCACGCATCTTCTCCCGATAAGCCGGGCTGCACACCGGCGTCACCGTCTCCTCCAGGATGCGCTCGGCCAGCAGGCGCGAGTAGCGGCCGCTGCCGTAACGGATCGCGACATCGGCTTCGCCTTCGTTCAGGTCGATGAATTTATCGGTGACGTCCAGGTGAACGTCGAGATCCGGATAACGCGTCTTGAAGCGATGCAGACGCGGCGCGAGCCATTTGTTCGCGAACGACACGCTCGCGTTGATCTTGAAGCGCTCGACGCCGTCATGGCCGCGCACGCGATCGGCTTCTTTCGTGAGTTCGCCGAGCAGACGCGTGACCGCCAGCAGAAATTCCGCGCCCGCTTCGGTTAGCACGATGCGGCGCGTGAACCGTTGAAACAGCGCGACGCCCAGATGTTCTTCGAGCGTCTTGATGTGCCGGCTCACCGCGCCGTGGGTGACGTGCAGTTCCTGTGCCGCCAGCGTCATGCTCAGATGCCGTCCGGTGGCCTCGAAGGCGCGCAGCGTTTGCAGAGGGGGAAGCCGGTCGAACACGGTCGGATCATGTGTGAGTTTAGCTCACGCATTATATGACGATAAATGATTTGTCAGCCTGGGTGGCGGCGCTCAATATGAGCCGTACGGTCTCAATCGAACACCATTTGCCCATCATGGATCTCCTGCTTTTCAAGCTCTTCGTCACGCCCGTGTTGCTGCTGCTCGCTTCGCTTGCCGTTCGCCGCTGGGGTGAAGCGCTCGGCGGATTGCTCGTTGGGATGCCGCTCACTTCGGGGCCTGTTTCCGTGTTTCTCGCGCTGGAGCACGGCCCCGTATTCGCTACGCAGGCTACCGCCGGTTCGCTCGTCGCGACCGTTGCGCAAGCCGCCTTCTGCTTCGTCTATTGCCGGCTGGCCGCGTCGGGATGGCGTCTCGCGTTGACGGGCGCGGCGGGTGCGTTCGTGGTCGTGGCCGCGCTGCTGCAATGGAACGCGCTGCCCGAAATCCTGCTGTTCCTGCTTGCGATAATCGTCATCACCCTCGCATTGAACTTCATGCCGATCACAGCGGCGGCGAGCGCGAAGATCGACGCGCCCTGGTGGGATCTGCCGTTGCGCATGGTGTTGATCGCCGGCCTGATCGTAAGCGTGACGCTGATCGCGCCGTATGTGGGCGCAAGCGCGGCCGGTGTGATCGCGTCGTTTCCGTTCATGGCCATCATCCTGGCGGTGTTCGCGCATCGTTCGAGCGGCGCGGCCGCCGCGCAGCAGATAATGCGTGGTATGGCAACGGGCCTGCTAGGCTTCGCGGCGTTCTTCTTCGTGCTGAGTCTCCTGCTCACGCGCACGCATGGGGTGGTCGCTTATAGCAGCGCGATTTTCTGTACGCTCTTGATCCAGGCGCTCTCGTTCTATCGCATGCGCATGCCTGCCGCGTTGCCGGTGGAGTGAGCCGTCGCGATCCTATAATCGGGAAGCGTCGCGCGCCGGCCGCTTTCAGCGGTAACGTCCAGACGCGCGGCCTCCCGCCATCGGATAGCCCTCAACAGGATCACCGCACAGGATCACGCATGTACATCGCCATGAATCGCTTCAAGGTCGCCCTCGGTTCGGAAGCCGCATTCGAGGAAGTCTGGGCGAGCCGCGACACGCACCTCAAGGAAGTGCCCGGCTTCATCGAATTTCATCTGCTCAAAGGTCCGCAACGCGAGGATCACGTGCTCTACGCGAGCCACACGATCTGGGCGAACCACGCCGCCTTCGAGGCCTGGACGCGCTCCGACGCCTTCCGCGGCGCTCATCGAAACGCCGGCAACGCCGGGCAAAGCCGCCCGCTCTATCTGAGCCATCCGGAATTCGAAGGCTTCGAGGTCGTGCAGACCGTCAAGTAAGCATTCAGGCGCGCGCCGCCCTCACCGCAATAGTGAAAACTGCACGCGCGTCACGCCAAAACTACACACCGCGCGGCCCTGTTCCACTGCCGCGCGCGTCCTTCCCCCCGCCCTCGGATTCTGCGCTAACGCCTTGCGCCACCGGCATCTCGCCGTGCCGCAACATTGCCGCGCGGGAATTCCCTCGCATTGGCCCGGACCTTGCTAACCAGCTAAAGAGGTCGAAGCGTGCCGCAACCGGCCGCTTCGCCTTGTGCGCGCCGTCTCGCACCCGCATCGAGCACTGTTCACTTGCACTCATCGGGGGAGTCACCTTGTCGTCAACGCTCCCAACGTTTTGATGGTCGCCGTCGCGCACTCGCCGAAGTGCGGCGTAGTGCCTGACGCAGCGCCTCGATCGCGCGACGCGTCCCCCGATCCAGCCACTGCGAGACCCCATGAGCAAAAAGACCGCTACCCGCATCGCCGAAGGCCAGCCGTTCCCGCATGGCGCCACCTGGACCGGGCGCGGCGTGAATTTCGCGCTGTTCTCGGCGAATGCGCAAAAAGTCGAGCTGTGCCTGTTCGACAAGACCGGCCAGCGCGAACTCGAGCGCATCGAGCTGCCCGAATACACCGACGAGATTTTTCATGTCTTCCTGCCCGATCTCGAACCGGGCGCGATCTACGGCTACCGCGTGCACGGCCCTTACGAGCCGGACGCCGGCCATCGCTTCAATCCCAACAAGCTGCTGCTCGACCCTTATGCGAAAGCGCACGTCGGCACGCTCAAGTGGCACCCCGCGGTGTTCGGCTACACGCTCGACAGCCCCGACGCCGATCTCTCCTTCGACACCCGCGACAGCGCGCGCTACGTGCCGCGCTGTCGCGTGGTCGACCAGACCTTTAGCTGGCACCACCCATTGCGTGAGCGCGTGCCGCGCGAACGCGCGATCGTCTACGAGACGCATGTGCGCGGCTACACGATCCGCCACCCCGACGTGCCCGAAGAAGAGCGTGGCACCTTCGCGGGCATGGCGAATTCGAAGGTGCTCGACTACATACGCGGCCTTGGCGTGACCTCGCTCGAGTTGATGCCGATCCATACCTTCGTGAACGATTCGTATCTGCTGGAGCGTGGCCTCACGAACTACTGGGGCTACAACACCATCGGCTTCTTTGCGCCCGATCCGCGCTATTCGGTCGGCGAGCACGGCTCGATCGACGAATTCAAGAACATGGTGGACCGCCTGCATCAGGCGAGTCTCGAAGTGATCCTCGACGTGGTCTACAACCACACCGCAGAAGGCAGCGAACTGGGGCCGACGCTGTCGTTTCGCGGCATCGACAACGCTTCGTATTACCGGCTCGTCGCCGATAATCCGCGCTATCACATCAACGACACGGGCACGGGCAATACGCTCAATCTCTCGCATCCGCGCGTGCTGCAGATGGTGACGGACAGCCTGCGCTACTGGGTGCTCGAAATGGGCGTCGACGGGTTCCGCTTCGATCTGGCGACGATTCTCGGGCGCGAGCCTTATGGCTTCGACGAAGGCGGCGGCTTTCTCGACAGTTGCCGCCAGGACCCGATTCTCTCCAGCGTGAAGCTGATCGCCGAGCCGTGGGACTGCGGCCCCGGCGGCTATCAGGTCGGCGGCTTTCCACCGGGCTGGGCCGAATGGAACGACCGCTTTCGCGACACCGTGCGTAGCTGGTGGAAAGGCGACGAAGGCAAGGCGGCCGATCTCGCCACGCGGCTGGCCGCTTCGGGCGAGCAGTTCAACCGGCGCGGGCGCCGTCCGTGGTCGAGCGTGAACTTCGTCACCGCGCACGACGGCTTCACGCTGCACGACCTCGTCTCGTACAACGAGCGCCACAACGAAGCCAATGGCGAGGAGAACCGCGACGGCCACGCGGACAATCTCTCGTGGAACTGCGGCGCCGAAGGCCCGACCGACGACGCCGATATCCGCGCATTGCGCGAGCGCCAGAAGCGCAACTTTCTTGCCACGCTGCTGCTTTCGCAGGGCACGCCGATGCTGCTCGCGGGCGACGAATTCGGGCGCACGCAGCGCGGCAACAACAACGCCTATTGCCAGGACAACGACATCAGTTGGGTGGATTGGGACGGTATCAACGACGATGGCCGTGCGCTCGCCGATTTCGTGCGCAAGCTCACGGCGCTGCGCCATGCGCTGCCGGTGCTGCGCCGCAACCGTTTTCTCACTGGCGAACACAACGCGACGCTCGACGTCACGGATGTCGAATGGTTCTCGCCTGCGGGCGTGCCGCTGCACGGCGATCAATGGGGCGATGCACAGATGCGATGTTTCGGTATGCTGATCGATGGTCGGTCGCAGACCAGCGGCATCATGCGCCTGGCCTCCGACGCGACGCTGCTGATCGTGCTCAACGCATATCACGACGTGGTGGATTTCACGCTGCCCTCCGTGCCGGGCAACGATCAATGGAGCTGTCTGATCGACACGAACAGGCCGGTGCGCGACGAACTGCCGGAGTTCGAAGCGGGCGACGTTTATCAGGCAACGGGACGCTCGCTGCTGCTGTTCGCGCTGCATGCGCGCGGCGCGACGCAGCGTGTGTTCGAGCGTCTGGAGGGGAACCTCACGGGTTGAGGCCGTGCGCGCCATTCTGAAATGGCGGCACGCAATTTGCCCTCCCACGCACCATCGGTGCGCTACCGGCACGAGCCGCCGTCGATAACCGCGAGCCGATAAAACCGCAAACTTCGCGGCTCACTTCGTCAAATAAAGCCCCGCGCCATCCACGCGCACGTTCGACTCGACATGGGGTCGCGCAAGCAGTGCGCGCAGCGCGAGGCGATCGGGCGCCCTCGTCGTGAAGGATTCTCCGGCCGCGAATTGCAGGCGCCATAGCACCGGCCCGCGCCCATGCGCGTCAAAGCTCGCTATGTTTCTTCGCGTTGCCGCGGGCCTTGTCGACCGGATAGCGCGTCTCGTTTACGCGTACCTTGTCGGCCGCCGCCTTCACGAGATCGAAACCCGCCGTATGCGCCACCAGCAGCAGATAGATGAACACGTCGGCGCATTCCTGTTCGAGGTGCGCGCGGCCCTGCTGATCGGCGAGCATCGCGGCTATCTGCGCATCGTCCTTCCATTGAATCGTTTCGAGCAGCTCGCCCGCCTCGATGCTGGTCGAGACGATCAGGTTGCGCAGCGTGTGAAACTGCTGCCAGTCGCGCGCTTCGCGAAACGCGAGCACCTGCTGCATCAGCGCGTCGAGCGGCGTGGTTTGCGGGGAATCGGTCATGGCAACGGACGTTGGGACGCAAAGCCCGGATTGTACCGCCCGCCTGGGCATGCCTCTCACCGGCACCGGCACTGGCGACAGCGATAGCGCGGCAAACTCACGCGAAACGTCGCACCAAAAGCAGCAGCGTCGGAAGCCGACAGTGATGTCGCCATGGCGAACGCTCAAGCCGTCACAGGAAGCAGCGCGATGAGGCGGTCGAACGCGGCGCGCGCCCCGGCACAAGCGAGATCGACATCGCGCGGCGTATGCACGGCGCGGCGCATGGCCGCGACGAAGGCATGCCAGCGCGGGCCGGAAGCGTTGCCGTCGCCGCCCGGATAGTCGAGTGCATGAGGCGCGAACGTGCCCGCATGACGACGCACCAGCACGGCGCTGCCCAGTTGCAAGCCCTCGATGACATAACAGGCGCCCCAGCGCCAGGCCGCGTTCGCTTCGAGCGGCGCGAGCGATGAGGAGGCATCCGGCGGCGGCGGCGCGTCTTCCATGCCCCGCAAGACCGGATGCGCGAGATCGCGCTCGATCAGCGCGAGGCGCGCACGCGGCGGCAGCAAGCCGGGATCTTGCGGGCCATCGGCGAAGCGCCGCAACCAGGCTTCGAGCGGCGCGAGCCAGGCGTGCAAGATCCGCAGATGTTGCTGGTAATCGGCCAGCGTGGGCGTGGGGACGGCGAGCGGCATGGCGCGCTCGGCGCTTTCCTGGCGCGACGCGGTAGCAAGGCGCAGAGCGCCGAGGACGTCGACGAACGACGATTCGGCTGTGGATCGAAGGGCGGTCACGGGATGGGTGCGGGTAAGCAATTGTGCAAACGTACGAAAAAACGGGCGGCGCGCGTCAAACCGTGCAACGCGCTTGTCTGGTCCCGGTAGTCGTCGATGCAGATCGATCCGCACGGCGCGCGCCCTGACGGAGCGTCCGCTCGCGGAATCAGGGCTTGATCGTGTCTCGGTCGGATTTGCGCACGGCGGAGCGAGAAGTCCGCGCCGGCACGTCAGATCGATCCGCTACGAAACGCTGCAAAGCGGCTACCAGCCCATTGCTGGCGAGTATCAGCAGATTCCGTTCCCGGACCTTGCATCCGGGCGTGATTCTCAAAACCTTGCGTGTCCCTTGCAGTTCCCTATTGCGCCGCCGACGGCGCGCGGGCCGCGCGCGACGCTGGCCGCGCCAGCCGCCACGTATTGCGGCCCGCCCGCTTGGCCTCGTACATCGCGGCGTCGGCGAGACAGAGCGGCTCGTCGGGCGGCGCTCCGCCGTCCTGAGCGCGGTGCAGCGCCACGCCCACGCTCGCGCTGCATTCGATTGCCTGGCCGCCCGCCAGCAGGGGCCTCGCAAGCGACTGGCAGACCGCCTGGGCGATGCGCCCGGCGCTCGCCGCCTCGGTGACGCCACGGCTCACTACCACGAATTCGTCGCCGCCCAGCCGGCTCACGAAGTCGCCCGTGCGCACCGTCGCCGTGAGCCGCTGCGCCACTTCGCGCAGCAGCGCATCGCCGGTATCGTGGCCGTGGCGATCGTTGATGCCCTTGAAGCCGTCGAGATCGATAAAGGACAACGCAAAAGCGCTCGCCTCGCCCAGGGTCGTGCGCAGTTCTTCTTCGAGCGCGCGCCGGTTCGCCAGCCCCGTGAGCGGGTCGATCAGCGCGCGCTCGCGCAATTCGCGCTCGGTGCGGCGCTGCTGAGTGACGTCGTGCGATACGACGTAGAACCCCGTCACCTTGCCCTCGCGCTCGGCGGGAATATAGGTCGTGCACCAGACGCGCTCCTCGTCCGCGCGATAGCGCACTTCGTCGCAGGTCACGCGCTCGCCCGCCAGCGCGCGCGTGAAGAACGGCTGCAACTGCTCGAACAGTTCGGGGCGCAGCATGTCGCGAATGCTCACCCCGCGCAGCGCGGCCGAAGGTTTGGCCAGCACGCGCTTGAAGGTCTCGTTGTTGAACTGGTAGCGCAGATCGCGATCCACGGCGGCGATCAGCACGGGCAAATTGTCCGTAATGGTCTGCCGGGCGTCGCGGCTGCGGCGCAGCTCGGCGGTACGCTCGCGCACACGGTCCTCCAGTTCCGCGTGATAGTTGCGCAGCGCGTCTTCGCTTTTCTTGCGGCCGTCGATGTCCTGCACGGCGGCGATGAAATGCAGCGGCATGCCCGCGGCGTCACGCAGCAACGTCACGGCAAGATTGACCCAGATCGCCGTGCCGTCAGGGCGCACGTAGCGCTTTTCGGTCGCGTAGGTGGTCTGTTTGCCGGCCACCAGTTCCGCCGCGAGCGCGACATCGGAAGCGACATCGGCGGGATGCGTGACTTCGGCGAAGGTCAGCTTGCGCAGCGTCGCCTCGTCGTAGCCGGTGATTTCGGTGAACGTGGGGTTGACTTCCAGAAAACGCCCGTCGAGCGCGACCAGCGCGTTGCCGATCGGCGATTCCTTGAATACGGTCGTGAAGCGCGCCTCGCTGATCGCCAGCGAGCGGCGGTCGCGCTCGTGCGCCGTGCGCGAGCGGATCAACTGGTGGCGCACCTCGATTTCGCGCTCGATCAGTTGTGCGTATTCGGCGAGCGCCTGGGCGTCGTCCGACTCGAAACTGCGCGCGCGCGTGTCGATCAAACAAAGCGTGCCGATCACCTGGCCGTCCGCGAGGCGCAGTGGCGCGCCCGCGTAGAAGCGGATATACGGCGCGCCCAGCACGAGCGGATTGTCGAGAAAGCGCTCGTCGTCGAAGGTGTCCTCCACCACGAGCATGCGTTTGCTGAGGACGGCGTGCGCGCAGAACGACATGCTGCGCGGCGTCTCGCAGGCCGCGAGACCGTGATGCGACTTGAACCACTGCCGGTCCTCGTCGACCAGCGACACCAGCACGATCGGCACGCCGAACGCCCGTGCGGCCAGCCGCGAGATGCGGTCGAACGCTTCTTCCGGTTCGGAGTCGAGAATATCCAGACGTCTGAGCGCCTGCAGGCGCAGGTCTTCGTCGAGCGGAAGCGGTGCGGTAATCATGCAGTGGTCCAGCGTCGGTGTATTCGGCGCACGATGCAATGCGCTCTTTAGTCATGAGGCGCTGTGTGTCGTGCTCCTCGCCTTGCTCTTGTTTACGGCAGCAATCCGGCATTTTTTACCCCAGGCATCGCACTTAGCGGAAAACTACCGGAGCACGCGCAAACGTTTTAATAAGCGCACGAGCGTGCGCTTGCTAGCTGAGATGCGCGAATTCATCCGCTCGAAACGTAAGCGTCTGGAACCTTGATAGCAGGCTCTTTCACGCTGGCAGCACCCACGGTTATTAATTCGCATATCGAATTAATAGGCAAAAAATTCCTGATCGATCCCCGCAAAAAAATCACCCTGCTATATGAACGGCTTCAGCGGGCGCACAAGGCCCAACGCGAAGAGCAAAGCAGCGTCACAGACCGGGCGCAGTCCTTGCGGGCGTGATGGCATCGACCGGACAGATCCGGTGGACTTCAAAGGAGCGATGCCATGAACGCAAACGCGGAGCAGAAAAAGCCGGAAGGCGAACAGAACGAAGCGCACGAAGAAGCGCTGCGTCATCCCAAACCTGCGCAACACAACGACGACGAGCGCAGCAAAATGCCGGAGCGCCACGACGAGGGACGCAAGCAGTCGCCCGCCGACCGTCCGGGCAAGCAGTCCGGCGAAGGCGAAACGCCGGTGGGCTGACCGGTACCCATGACCGATTCCTTGCGGCACGCACATTGCGCTAGAGAAGTCACCGCGGCCAGACCACGACGGTTCGGCCGAACTCAACGCAGTGCCTTACGCAAGGAGACGGACATGCCTACCTTTACCCCCAACCCCATGCCCACCAGCAATGGCGCGCGCATCGTCGGCAAGGGCGCATCCACCGCCGCCGGTCCCGGCCCCGATGTCATGGCCGCCAGCACGCTCGACGGCGACAAGATCCTTAGTTCGGATGGCGAAGAAGTCGGCAAGATCAAGGACATCATGCTGGACGTGCAAAGCGGCCGTATCGCCTATGCGGTGATGTCGAGCGGCGGCTTTCTCGGTATCGGCGACAAGTTGCTGGCGATTCCCTGGAACGCGCTCACGCTCGACACGAGCCGCAAGTGCTTCCTGCTCAATGTATCGTCGGAACGCGTGCGCAGCGCCCCGGGTTTCGACAAGGATCAATGGCCGTCGATGGCCGACACCGGTTGGGGCAGCACGGTCCACGCGTATTACGGCAGAGAGCCGTATTGGGAAAGCGTCGATCCCGTGGTTCCGCCGCATGACGATCCGGGCCGCCATTAAGTCCCGATGAGCCCCGACGTGTTCGTGGTCTGTCGTGCCGCCCCCAAATAGGGCGGCACGATCGTGACTCGCGGTGTCTGGCGCTCGCCAGGCTATCATTCCAGACGCTCTCTGGCTCGTCCGCCCTTGCGATTCGGCACGCATAGAAATACCGTCGAGACTGCCCTATGCAGGCATTCGGCGAGCCGCCACTGACACACGCTCATCGACGGGACCACGATGACCCAGCCTTCCGCGGCGCCGCTTTCCATTCTTTTCGTCGACGACGACGAGCTGTCGCGCGTGCATTTCGAACGTGCCATCGATGGCACGTGGCCCGTCCACCTCGCGCGCAACGCAGACGAGGCGTTGTCGATCCTCGCGCGCCATCACGCTGAAATCGCCGTGCTGGTCACCGACTTCCGTATGCCCACCGACGATGGTGCGAGCCTGCTCGGTGAAGCGGCGCGGCGTTATCCGCATATTGTCGGCATTCTTGTCACCGCCTATGCGGACAAGGACATGCTGCTGCAAACCGTGAATTCCGGGAATGTGTTCCGTGTGCTGGAAAAGCCGCTGCGCGTGAGCGCGATTCGCGGCGTCGTGCGCGAAGCGCTGTCGCGACACGGCGAACGCGAGGCGCATCAGCAGCGCTTGCTCGCGATGAACGAGACACTGGCGTTTCTTGCCCACGAACTGAATACGCCGCTCGCCACCATTGCGCTGTTCGCGGGCAACGTCCAGAACAACGCCGCCGATTTGAGCGCGCCGTCCAGCCAGAGCGATATCGCGCAAGCAGCCACGTTGATGCTGAACAACGCCCAATATTGCATGGCGCTCATCTCCTCGTTCTGGGACACACTGAACAAGAGCGCGGCCACGTCGGCGCTCGCACCGGACGCCGGGCGCGACACGAGCGCCGCGAAACTGGTCGCCGCCGTGCTCGACAGCTGGCCGTTTTCGGGACCGCAACGCGATTGGGTCAGCGTGGATCTTCAGTCGGACTTCGTCGTGCGCTCGATGCCCAACTGCGTGGTGCTGGTGCTGTCCTCGCTGCTGGCCAATGCATTACGCGCGCTCGCGAAGACCGACGAACCGGTATTGCGCATTGAGATCGCCGGCGGCGCCGCGCCCCAGATCCGTGTGCACGACAACGGCACGGGCATCCCGCCCGAGATTCAGGCGCGCCTGCTGCGCGACCCCGTGACCACCCATGCACAGGACGGCGGGCATGGCATGGGGATGATTTTCTGCAACCGGGTCATGCGCTCTTTGCGAGGCAGTCTGAAGATCGAGTCCACATGGGGCCAGGGCACCACGGTGTCGATGTGTTTTGGCGAGCACGAAGTACGCGTCGCCAATCCTGCTGTGTCTGCTGTGCCTGCTGTCGATGCGGCCCAGCCCGAACCGCTTCAATCGTCCACGAACGTGCGCCGCGAGTCGCCGAATCCCGTCACCACGACAAAGTAGCTTTGCAGCGCATCCGCCGAGCGGATTCCCAGCTCGGTTAGCGCCTCCAGCCAGCCTGTCCCGGTGGGCAAGCCGCCACCCTGCAACTCGGGATAGAGGCGGCGCGCGAAGGCATGCAAGGCCTTCGCGCCGATATTCCCGCTCACGCCCAGCAGGATATGCATCGCATGATGCAGCGCCCGGCCATCCTGCGCCCGCGCGTGCACGCCAATTTCGTCGATCAGCGCGCGGATCTGCGCAATGCCCTTCAGGAAGCTCGGATCGAGCAAACCAAGCGAGGCCAGTTCGTCGAGTTGCATCGCGTCGAGCAGATCTTCGTCGGCGACTTTGGCGGCTGGCACAACCGGCGTGTCCGCCACATTCGACGCCTGAGGCTGCATCCGGGCCTGCGGCGCCGGATTGGCGCTCGTGCGCTCGCCGGGCCCGCGAACGTGCGCGAATTGACGCGACAGGCTTGCATAAAGCGCACCGACTCGCACCGGCTTGACCATCACTTCGTTCATGCCCGCGGCGAGACTGGCGCGCAGCGCATCGACGTCGGACTGCCCCGTCAAGGCGACAATGGGCAGCTTCGCATGGGGGCCG
Organism: Paraburkholderia eburnea; assembly: GCF_002917095.1. GTDB lineage: Bacteria > Pseudomonadota > Gammaproteobacteria > Burkholderiales > Burkholderiaceae > Paraburkholderia > Paraburkholderia eburnea. The sequence goes on along the minus strand of NZ_PQGA01000009.1, from coordinate 123,938 downwards.
TCCATCGCGCGGATCAGACGCGCTGTCTCAAGGCCGCCCATGCCCGGCATGTTCAGGTCGACCACGACCGCATCCACTCGTCTGCCGTCCTTCAACAGATCGAGCACCTGTTGACCGTTTTCGGCTTCGAGGACTTCCGCGCCGCAGCGCTCCAGATAGCTCTTGGCGATCAGGCGGCTATAGGTGTCGTCGTCGGCGAGCACGATCAGGCGCCCCGCGAAACCGTCGAAACGCGCGCGTTTGCTATTGCGCGCGCCGCTCTCCATGATCGTCTGCAGCGACGTGAGGAATTCAATCGCGCTGCTGGACTTGCTGATCATCTCGTCCATGCCCGCGTTGCGCGCCAGCATGGCCGCGACACCGGGCGGCTCGACGGACCAGGCGACGATGGGCACGTTCGCGTTCGTCTCGTGGCCGCCCGCGCGGATCGCTTCCGTGGCCGTGTAACCATCGATGCCAGGCATATTGATATCCATGAGCACGAGGTCGATCGCCGGGCTTTCCTGCAACATGGCGATCGCGGCCTCGCCGCTGTCGGCTTCGCTCACGAGCGCATGCACGCCCGTGAACGCCAGTGCGGCTCGGGCGCGCTGGCTCGCGTCGTCATCGACGATCAGAACGCGTTTGCCCGCGAAGAACTCCGCCGCGCGGGCGAGCACCTGCCGACGCTGATCCGCGACCTTGCTTTCGGAGACCGGCGGAAACGACAGCGTGAACTGCGTGAATTTATCGACTTCCGACTGGCACGTAATGGCGCCGCCGAACGAGCGCATCGCGCGCTGGCAATACGCGAGTCCCAGCCCCGTGCCCGCCGCGTTGCCGTGGCTGCGAAACGGCGCGAAAAGATGCGCCATGGTCTCGGGCGCGATGCCCGGCCCCGTGTCGTGCACGGTGACGGCGTGCAGATCGACCGTGATCGTCAGCCTGGCCGACGGGCGCGCGCCCATGTGATGCAGCGCGTTGCGAATCAGGTTGAACAGCGTGAACAGATAAACCGTTTCATCCACGCCAAAAATAAAGTCTTCGATCACGACCAGCGAGACGCGGTTGCGCTCCTTCGCGTCGTTGAAACCGTACTCGTCGAGCGCCTTGCGCGTGGTAGCGGCGGCGCTCAGATAGCTCACCTTGTCGGCGCGCAGCGGCTTGGCACTGACTTCATCGAGCGTCATGGCGATGATGCGCAGCCCGCGGTCGATGGCGATCTGCCCATGCGCAAGATGTTGCGAAAGCGACGCCATATGGCCGGAAATCTGCGCCGGCGTGTCGCGCGCCGCGTCCATCCCGCCCAGCCCGTCGTCGATGCGATCGAGCACGTAGCGCAACTGGCTCAGCGGGTTGCGCATCTCGTGCGCGATCGTACCCGCGAGCGCGCGCAATGCCTCGCTTTTCGCCTGGGCCGTAATGCCCTTCATGTTGCTATGGCTGAACGTGGTGCCCGCGCAGATGCCAAAGGCAAACACCGGCAGATACACATATAGCAGCAGATGCGAATCGACCTGCAATGCAGAAGGATCGACCAGCGCAACACAAACGATTGCAAGCCCGATCCCAACGGCCAGATTGACCGACAACGCGATATACGACGGGAATATCGCAATCAGGAAAAAAACCATGCCCAGTTCGGCCATCGACCAGAGCATCGAATAATGACCGGAAAGCAGGTAATAGGTGAAAAAGAACGGCAGCGTGTAAGCCACCGTTCCAAAGTAATACCACGGCAGAAAGCGCTTGAGGGAAGCGGGCCAGAAGCGCCGCAACAGCAACAGCAGGCACGCAAGCGAGCCGATAAGGCGCATCAGGGCGCTCTCGTTCGGCTGCGAATCGATGAACGTCCACCAGACCCAGTAAAGCGGATGGCCGAAAGTCCCAATCACGCCGACTGCAAGCACGCTGTAGTCCGAGACGTGATAGGCATCGCGCACGCGCTGCCTGATCAATCGGGCCAATCGGACGCCCCCTGCGATGGCTTTCATCTCACTCTCTTTTTGCTTACGGCCTCAAAACCGGAAGCTGCTCACGTTGAACGACATGCCGGCGCTACCGACCCAGCACGCGGCCCGGTCGCCGCGCTTGAGCCTGCCGCTGTCCCTGGCCATCGCCAGCGCAGCGGGAATCGATGCGGATACAAGATTACCGGTCTCCGGGTAGATGTGAAACATCTTGTCCTCGACCCCGGCTTTCACACCATAGCCATGCCATGCGGCCTTCGATGACGCGTGCGTGAAAACCACGTCGATCTCCGACTTCGGCACCGAGAGCTTGCCGAATATTTCCGTAATCTCTTCCGAGTTCTTGTGCAGTTCGTGGCCGTACGATGTAAAGCGCATGTCGCCATTGCGGCCGACCCGTTCGGTCGGATGGCAATAGCCCTCGTAGCCGTGGATGGGAATGGTGCAAAAATCGGCGGCTGCGGGCTTGCCGCGAAACACGAACTCGAAATTGTCGGGCTCGTTCGGGACAACCAGCGTGGCGGTCGCCGCTTCCCCAATCGTGAAGGATGGTAGCGTGTATTCGATCTGCGCGTGGTTCTTCAACGCGAAATTCGCCGGATACAGCGGGCCGCCCGCGAGCATGTTGAATTCGGCGTTCACGATCAGCGCATTGCGATACTGGCCGGACTTGAAGAGGCTGTCGGCCAGCGACATCGCGCGGGTCCAGCTCATGCATGCGTCCACGACGTCGAAACATTCGGCGTTCACGAAGCCCAGCGCGCTTGCCATCATGTGGCTGTTGCCCGGTTCCAGAAAGCCGCGCCCGATGCCAACGAAAATAAGCAGCTCGATATGTTCGGGCCGGAGATAGCTTTCCGAAAGCGCCTTTCGCGTTGCCATGGCCACATGGTCGATAGGCGACTCATGGCTGCCGCACCAGCGGCGGGTGACGAGGCCGCTGCGGTCCAGCAAGGTTTTTATGGTCCGCAGACTGCGATCGATCTCGCCATCGAATCCCACCGAATGCGAGCGGATCATTTCAATGACCTCTTCGTTCGTGACAAGCTTCGAAGGCAGACTAACGGCGATGTTCTTGATAAGCATGTATATCCCGTGAAAAGCGTGATTGATGAGTAAAACCACAAGCGCTTTTCGCCAAGTCCTGCGGCCCCCTGGCCAGGCAAAAAGCGCCCCCATCGTGTATCACGATTTTCTTTTCCTTCGCCCAGGTAAAACTTTCCATGGCGAAGCAGGGAATCGACATGCATCCCGCGCCCAGGGCCCCACCTCGCGGCGCGCCGGACAGGCAATCACCTTCTATTGCCGGGCGCAAGTTCGAGCATGGCGCACGGTCCGCCAATGTCGCGCACCAGAAAAAAACCTGCCGTCCCTTTCGGACACGGCAGGCGAAGAGCGAGACGGCGGGGGAGGCCATCTCGGGACCACGCGCGAGCGCGCGGGCGGCGCGCGCATCGGCTGAATGCGGAATAAACAGCGTTGCTTGTGCGTTTGCCGATAAGGAGACGAAAGGAAAATGCGCCGAAAAACATCACGTGACGCGACACAAAAGAGCGTCGGCGCGGGGAGCGTGTGAGGCAACGTAGGGAAGCATAGCGGCTGGTTTTCTCCGCACGACGCGCCTGGCCGAAAACGCGGCGATCTTGACGGATAAGGGCACGATGACCCACATTTTTACGCTGCGGAATTCGCGTCTGGACGCCATGCGCGCCGGCCATGGACGTCACAGCGGGTGCGCACGGAGCGAGAAAACGGGTTTGTTGCGCAGCAACGTCCGCAAGCGCACGAAGCCATCGCGCGCGCGGACGGATGATGGGCGCAGCGATCCGAAGCGCCCGCGTTTCACCGCCACGACGCGCCATTGTGACAAAGGGGCTCAATGCAGAGGCGCAGCCAGGCACCGGATTTGCGGTGCAACATGGTAAGAACTTCACCGGGGCGGTAGAGCCACCGGTACGAATGCCTGAACTGAGCGGTCAATCCGCGCCTGCTCGAGGATTCGCCTCGAATGACACGGCCCTAGACTGGTTCTGCATTCAAACCAATGATGGGGATGGCAATGCGCGTAACGAACTGGATTCTGGTGCTCGAATGTGCCTACATGGAGTTTTCGAGCTGGCGCGGCAAGAACGTGTACCGGCGTACCGTGGCGTACGACCGTGTCGTCTGGTGTTGATCGGGAGAACGAAACCGTGGCGACCCGGACGAGATCGCCTGCTCAAGGCTTCCGCGCTGCGCAGCCGACGGCGCAAGGGCACGCCCTGTCAATCCGCGACGTCGATGCTCGACTTCTACCTCAATCGCGCCGGCCACAACCTGCCGAAGGCGCGCCTGAAAACGCTGGAGAAGGCCAAAGCCAGCCGGCGCGCGGCCTTCGGGCGCAAACCCTGAGTGCACGACGTTTTCTTGCGCTCAAGCCAGCGCGCCCTGCCCGCTCGCCTCGCGGGTCCGCTCGCGTTCGCTGACGAGCGCCTCGTATTCATCGTCGCTCATCACCGCGCCAAGCTGGCCCTCCCACTTCGTCACAACCGCAGCGGCCACGCTGTTGCCGAGCACATTGGTCGCCGTGCGCCCCATGTCCAAAAACGTATCCACGCCCATGATCAGCAGCAGGCCCGCTTCGGGAATGTTGAACTGGCCGAGCGTCGCCGCGATCACCACGAGCGAAGCCTTCGGCACCGCCGCCATGCCTTTGCTCGTGAGCATCAGGATCGCCAGCATGGTCGCCTGCTGCATGAAGGACAGGTGAATGCCGTAGGCCTGCGCGATGAACAACGTAGCAAACGTGCAGTAGATCATCGAGCCATCGAGGTTGAACGAATAACCCAGCGGCAGCACGAAGCTCGAAATACGGCGCGGCACACCGCTGCGTTCGAGTTGTTCAAGCAGCTTCGGATAGGCCGATTCGCTGCTCGCCGTGCTGAACGCCAGCAGCATCGGCAAACGCACGGCGCGCACGAGGCCAAACACGCGTGAACCCAGCACCAGCCCGCCCGCGCCGACGATTGCGCACCACAACAGCACCAGCGCGCCGATAAACACGCCCATGAAGGTGCCGTAGCTCAGCAGCACGCCCAGCCCCTGAACGGCGACCACGTGCGAGAGCGCCGCGAAGACGGCCACCGGCGCGAACGCCATCACGTAGCCCGTGACCTTGAACATCACCGCCGAAATCTGTTCGAGCAGCGTAACGATGCCCTTGGCGGGCTCGCCGATCGCAATGATGCCGAGGCTGAAGAACGCTGCGAACACAACGATCTGCAGGATCTCGTTTTCGGCCATCGCCTGCACGACGCTCTTAGGCACAAGATGCGTGATGAACTCTTTGAGCGAGATCGAACCAGCCTGAATGCCGGTGGCCGCGTGTGCATCGGGTAAGGGCAGATGCAGGCTCGCGCCCGGCTGGAGCCAGTTCGCCACCAGCGCGCCGAGCAGCAGCGACACGAAGGTCGCGCCCAGGAACCACGCGATCGTGCGCACGCCGATGCGCCCCACCGCCTTTGCGTCGCCCATCTTGCCCACGCCCACCACGAGCGTCGTGAACACGAGCGGCGCGACGATCATCTTGATGAGCCGCAGGAACAGATCGGTGACCAGACCGAAGGCGTCAGCCACGGAAGTCAGCGTCTGCGCATCGCCGATCGCGCGATGGCAGGCGTAGCCCGTGGCGATGCCCAGCACCATGCCAATGACGATCCAGGTCGTCAGCTTCAAACGTTTCATAGCGTCTTTTCTCCTGGGCGGACTCATGCGGCCCTACATTCCGATAGCAAACCAATTGTTGCGATAATCTACTTCTTCGCATCAAGTGTTGCAATCCTGTCAAAAACCCTGGTGGGGTGAGGACTGCCCGCGCCGCACAAGCGCCAGGGAGTTTTGAGCAAGGAATGAAGCGGCTGGAGAGAAAACGCGTATTCGCGCAACCGATCAGGCTTTAACGACCGTCAACCCGGCTTCTTCGAGCGGCCGAGTCAGTTTCGCGGATGCACCGGCATCGACGATCAGCGTCTGCGCGAGATCCACGCCGCCGATGCAGAACGGCGAAGCCGTATTGAGCTTCGACGCGCACGCGAGCACCACGGTTTCCGCCGCGCGCGCCGCGAGTGCGCGCTTTACATAGGCTTCCTCATAATCGCCCGTGCTCAAGCCCGCCTTCGCGTGCACGCCGGTCACGCCCATGAAGTACAGATCAGCGTGAATGTGCGACATCGCCTCAACGGCGGCAGCGCCGACACTCACGACCGAGTGCTTGTAAAGACGCCCGCCGATCAACACGACTTCGACCCGAGGATGCGCAGCCAGCGCCACAGCAATGCTCGCGCTGTGCGTCACGATCGTGGCCGCCAGATCGGGCGGCAGGCTTTGCACCAGTAACGCGCTGGTCGTCCCGCCATCGACGATCACGACCTGCCCCGGCTCGATCATGGCCGCCGCCTTGCGCGCGACGCGCTGCTTGGCGGCCACATCCATGTCCTCACGCGCGGCGAGCGGCGCGACGGCGGCCGACGCGGGCAACGCGCCGCCATGCACGCGCTGCAGGTGACCTTGCGCCGCCAGTTCGCGCAGATCGCGCCGGACCGTGTCCTCGGACACACCGAAGGCCGCGCTCAAATCGGCGGCCAGCACCTGACCGTCGCGTTCGAGGGCGTCGAGAATCGCTCTTTTTCGTTGGCTGGTGAGCATGGTCTAATCGATTACACGAATTTTCTTGAAACTGCACGAGTCTGCACGCTATCATGAGCCGGTCGCGATGTCGACCACGCGTGTCGACAAAACGCTTCGTCACCCTCACCGTTCCACTCTGGAGCCGCCCGTGATTGCCACCCAGGACCGCGTCCGCATTGTCGATACCACCGTTCTTTCGGACAACTGGTACATCCTGCGCAAAGTCACCTTCGATTACCTCCGCCGCGACGGCAGTTGGCAGCGGCAGAGCCGCGAAACCTACGATCGCGGCAACGGCGCGACCATCCTTTTGCACAATCCGGCCACTGGCAACGTCGTGCTCACGCGCCAGTTCCGCATGCCCGCCTTCGTTAATGGCCACGACGGCATGCTGATCGAAGCGGCAGCCGGTCTGCTCGACCACGCCTCGCCCGAAAAGCGCATCCGCGCTGAAGTCGAGGAAGAGACCGGCTACCGCGTGCGCAATCTGCGCAAGGTGTTCGAGGCATTCATGAGTCCCGGCTCGGTGACAGAAAAGCTCTACTTTTATCTGGGCGAGTACGACGCCTCCACGCGCATCGGCCATGGCGGCGGCATCGCGGAGGAAGGTGAGGACCTCGAAGTGATCGAAATGCCCCTGAGCGAAGCACTGGCGGCGATCGAACGCGGCGAGATCGTCGATGGCAAGACCATCATGTTGTTGCAGCACGCGGCGTTGCAGGCGATGGCCGCAGGCGTCGCGCGTTGAGCGCGTGACGCTACAATCGACGCCACCTCGACGCCACCTTTTGCTGATGGAATTCGCATGTATATCGTTTCGCTGACCTATACCGCCTCGCTCGAACATATCGACGACGCCTTGCCCGCGCATCGCGACTTTCTCGATGCGCAGTTCGCCTGCGGCCATTTCGTCGCGGCGGGGCCGATGGTCCCGCGCAATGGCGGCGTCATCGTCGCGTCGAACATGGAGCGCGCGCGCCTCGATGCGATCCTCGCGAGCGACCCGTTCGCACGCCAGGGACTCGCCGCCTACACCATCACGGAATTCAAGGCCACGCGTCTCGCGCCAGATCTCAATCTGCCGCGTCCCGAGGCACGGTAAGCCCAGCAGGAAAGGCGCTCCGGCGCGTAACGTAACGCGCGTGCGTCGAGCATGGCGCACGTTACGTAACCCACGCCGGCTTACGTCGGCTTGCAGGTCCGTTGCGTGCGCATCGGATATGGCATGGCTCCTGCTTCGTCGCTGCGTATAACGACAAGGCGGGACGCGCCGTTACGCCCGGCGGCGCGCGGCTTCGCCATGCCACGCGCACAGGACTTCGATGAACACGCCCAGCGTCTATGAATCGGCCTTTCTCGCCGCGCCGTTTGGCGCCTTCCTGTGCCGTCCCGACGGCGTCTTCGCGCGCGTCAATGCGGCCTATGAACAGTTGACGGGCTACTGCGAGCAGGACCTGATCGGCCAGCGCACATTCCTCGCGCTGCACGATCCCGCCGAACTGGTACGGCGCGTCGGGCCGCTGCCGCCCACCAGCGCCTGCGCTCTCGCGCAGTTTCGCGGCGAGTGGGCCTATGTGCGGCGCAACGGCACGCGCGTGCCGGTCTCGCTCGCCATGGCGCCGCTCACGGGCATGCTGGAGGCGCACTACGCGGGGCACTATGTCGGCATTGCCGTCGACACCACGCGCCACGCGCACGCCGAGGCGCGGCTCTGGTACGTCTCCCATCACGACAGCGCGACGCGTCTGCCCAATCGCGAGTTGTTCCTCGAACGGCTCGACCTCTCGCTCGCGCGCAGCCGCCGCAGCGGCGAGCCGCTCACCGTGCTCGTGATCGAACTCGACGATCTGCAGAAAACGCGCGAAGCGCTCGGCCCCGAAGGCGCGGATCTCGCGCTCGAATATGCCGGCGCGCGGCTGCGCCGGCTGGCGCATGCGCAATGCGGCGACGTGCCGATGGGTTTCATCGGCGGCGACCAGTTCGTGCTGGCGTTGCCGGGCCGCGGCGACGACGCCACGGAAGTGGCCGAGGCGCTAATCGAAACCTTCGCCCAAGGCGACGAACGCGCGCTGGCGCAGACTCCGGCACCGCGCGACGCGAGCGCGCATGGAAATCGCGGCGCGAAGGTCGGTCTGAACATCGGCACCGCGCGCTATCCCGACGATGGCGACGACGCCGCCATACTCGTGCGCCGCGCGGGCGTGGCCGTATCCGAGGCGCGCCGCGCCGGACGCGGCCAGGTGTGCCGTTTCGTGCGCGCGCAGGAGCAACGCGCCACCCGGCATCTGATGCTGGAAAACGCGCTGCGTCATGCGATCGACGCGCGCGAGCTGTTTCTGGTTTATCAGCCGCGCGTGTCTTTGCAGACCGGCGCGATCAACCAGTCCGAAGCCCTGCTGCGCTGGCGTCATCCCGTGCATGGGCTGGTGAGTCCCGGCGAATTCATCCCGATTGCGGAAGAAGCCGCGCTGATCGATACCATCGGCGCATGGGTCATGGCGACCGCGTGCCGGGAGACCGGGCAATTGCAGCGCCTCGCGCGCACGCTGCCGAAGGTGGCCGTGAACGTCTCGCCGCAGCAGTTCGTCAACCCGCAGTTCGCCGCGCAGGTCGAGGTGGCTCTGGAGCGCGCCGCGCTCGCGCCCGATCAGCTTGAAATCGAAATCACCGAAAGCATGCTGTTCGCCGATGCGGGCCGCACCGTGCATACGCTGCACGCGCTACGCGCGCTCGGTATCGAGGTGGCGGTGGACGATTTCGGCACGGGTTATTCGAATCTGGCGTGGCTCGCGAGCCTGCCGCTGAGCCGACTCAAGATCGACCGTTCCTTCGTGGCGAAGATGGCGACGGACCCGCGCAGCGAAGCGCTGGTGGGCGCGATCATTTCGATGGCGCATGCGCTGGAACTGAAGGTGACGGCCGAGGGCATCGAGACTGCCGCGCAGGCCCAGCGCCTGCGCGAACTGGGCTGCGACGAGGCACGAGGGTTCTGGTTTTCGAGGCCGGTTTCGCTGCAGACCTTACGCACGCTGATCGCGCCGGTGCCGTGTCTGCTGACAGACCGGACCTGCGAGGCCTGAGCGCACGCCGTGCCGGATCAAGGTCCGGCGACACACAATTGCGCCCCGTCACTGCGACTGCATCATCCCTGACCAGACGATTTCCAGTTCCACGGCAATCGAGCGCGCGAGGCCGTCCAGCCCCGGAAACAGCGACGCATTGGTGATGTTCATCCGGTACAGCCATTTCATCGCGTCCATGCGGATACTCGCGGGCAGCACGATCTGGTGCAGTAGTTCCTCGTTGGTATCGTAGCCGTCCAGGATCGCCTGCAAGGGCTTGTCGATCACGCCCGGCACGACGAAGGTGCCCGATTGCGCCACCAGCCGGTCGTCCATTTCGGACGGCTCGCCCGACCAGAGAATTTCGTTCGTATTGCAGAAGAAGTAATGTTCGAATTGACCGGGCGCGCGCGGGTCGATCACGTCGCGCGTAAGCGTGGGATCAGCTTTGGGGCGCGCGCGATTGTTCCATAGCGCGGGTGTGTTGAGCGCATAGACCGCGGCGTCGCCCGTCGCGCGTTCGAGCGCGAAAAACGCCGCCACAAAGGGACTTTTGGTGAAATCGAGCAGACGCGTGGGTGCGCCGTGGTGCTGCATCAGCGCGAGGCAGCGCAGGTCGTCGGCGAGAATGTCGGGATGGGCAAGAAAGTTGTGCGCCTTGCGGCGGAACACGCGGATCGCCCGCTCCTCGCGCGCGCGCCATTGGCTGTGATCGTCGACGTAGTCGCGCATGTAGCGCGAGAGCGAGCTTTCCAGCCGCCATTGGGCATTCTGCTGCCCTCGAAACGCCCAGCCATCGAGCTGAGTCGTCAGGTCCATGAACTGGTTCCAGTCGGTGAGTCTGGTGGTCTGCATGCGTGTGTCTCCTGGCGGCGGCACAGGCGTCGATCAGGCATCGCTGCGCCATGCGCACCGCACTTGCGTCAGACAAACTATCACACCGACCGTTACATCGTGAAGTCTGCGCTTCGACCGGCACGCGGCTCACCCAGGGGCCGACCGGGTCAGAACGGTCGGCGATGTCAGAGCGGCCAGATCGTCGTGCCTGGCGAGCCGCCAGGCAGCAGCAAAACGGCCGTCGAGACAGCACCGATTCCCCTACTACCCGAGCCAGCTACCTGCATCGAAGGCGACCGCTTCTGGAAATTCATCGTTAAGCCCGACGCGCGCGAGCGCCATCAAAACCTCCGTACCATCGCCCGTTCCATGACGGCGGCGAGTATGGCAATCCGTTGCGCACGCAACTGTCACGACACGAGCGACGGATAATCATCTGACGAATAGTTCGTGCCCGCAGCAACAAAACCCTGCCAATCACGCCGCCACACCTTCAGTTCTGCGCGTCGCGCGCCGTAAACAGGGCTGGAAGGGCGGCGCTGTACCGCCTTGCGCCATCAAACGTGGCTTGCCGCGCGCGGCAGCCAGGCTCGAAGGAAACGAAGAACGTGAAGCGACTGTCGTTGAATCAAAAGGCGTGGAGCATCGTCGCGCTGCTGTGGATCGCCCTCGTGGTGCTGGTCGTGGCCAATGCGGTCATGACGCGCACAAGCATGCTTGAGGATCGCAAAAGCGCCCTCGCGCAGGAAACGCAAACCGCGCTCGGCGTGATCGGGTTTTATCAGAAGGAGGCCTCGCAAGGTCACCTCGCGACCGACGACGCGAAGCGTCAAGCCATTGCCACGCTGCGCGGCCTGCGCTACGGCGCGGACCAGAGCGGCTATTTCGGTATTTACGACAGTTCCGCCACCGCACTGCTGGTGCCGCCCAAGCCCGAACTCGAAGGCAAGAGCCAGGCGGACATGGTCGACTCGAACGGCACGCATATCGCGCTGGAGATCGTGAAAAGCTCGTCGCCCGGCGGCAATCACGTCAGCACCTATGTGTGGCCGAAGCCGGGTCATAACAGCCCGGTCGGGAAGATCAGCTACGCCGATGTCGTGCCCGACTGGGACTGGCATATCTTCACCGGCGTCTACGTGGACGATATCGACGATGCCTTCTACAGCGCGTTGATCCGCAATCTGGCGCTGGTCGCGCTGGTTGGCGTGGCGCTCACGCTCGGGATGTTCTGGCTGATCCGCAGCATCCGCACGAGCCTGGGCGGCGAGCCCGACTATGCCGCCGATATCTGCGAGCGCATCGCTTCCGGCGACCTCACGGCGCAGGTGCGCGTCGCGCCCGGCGACGACCGCAGCCTGTTGCACGCCATGAGCCGGATGCAGCTCCAGCTTGTCGACACGGTCCAGAGCATCCAGACTTCGGCGGAATCGATCACGACGGGCGCGCATCAGATTGCGGCGGGCAATCGCGATCTGTCCTCGCGCACGGAAGAACAAGCCGCCTCGCTAGAAGAAACGGCCGCCAGCATGGAGCAGTTCACGGCCGCCGTGAAGCACAACACCGACAACGCGCGCCAGGGCAATACGCTCGCCGTCAATGCGTCCGATGTGGCCGCGCGCGGCGGCGAAGTGGTGCGCCGTGTGGTGACGACCATGCATGGGATCGCCCAGACTTCGGAGCGCGTGGAGCAGATCATCGGGGTGATCGACGGGATCGCTTTTCAGACCAATATTCTCGCGCTCAATGCCGCTGTCGAAGCGGCGCGCGCGGGCGAGCAGGGTCGCGGCTTCGCGGTGGTGGCGGGCGAAGTGCGCACGCTCGCGCAGCGCAGCGCGAGCGCCGCCAAGGAGATCAAGGATCTGATCGGGCAGTCGGTGGAGCAGGTGGCGCAAGGCTCGAAGCTCGTCGACGAAGCGGGCGCGACCATCGATGAAGTCGTGCAATCCGCGCGGCGCGTGGCCGATCTGATGGGCGAGATCGCGGCGGCGTCCGAGGAGCAGCACACCGGCATCGAACAGGTCAATCGTGCCGTCGCGCAAATGGATGAAGTGACGCAGCAGAATGCGGCGCTGGTGGAAGAGGCGTCGGCGGCGGCGCAGTCGATGGCCACCCAGTCGGGCAGCCTGCGCGATGCGGCGTCGGTATTCCGGATCGGCTCGCAGCCGGCCGCGCTCGCGCCCGTGCAAGCTGCGGCGCGCCCCACTCAAGCGGTGAGGACGACAAAAGCAGCGAGGCCGGCGGCTCTCAGGCCGGAGAAGCGCGCTACGCCGGCACGCAAGCTCGCATCCCAGCCCGCTCTCACGCCTGCGCCGAAGGCACCTGTGCAGGCGCCTTCGCCAGCACTCGCGGCAGCTGGCAGCGATCAGGACTGGGAAACGTTCTAATGTTCCAATGAAAAAAGGGCACGCCAAGTGCCCTTTTTCTTGTCTTCGCGGAAACTCGCAGCAACGTCACGCAGTTCGTTGCGAGCGCAACCACTGCGCGTAGGTCACGCAATCCGGCTCCAGCTGGACGCCTTCGATGCGTGTCCAGCTCGTGTAGATATCCTGCGAGCCCGGCACCTCCTGCGGCACGGCGAACTCCACGCGCTCCATGCCCGGCCGGTACGCCTCGTTGGGCCAGAACACCGGCATGATGCGGCGCCCTTCCATTTCATCGCGCAAGGCAGCGGGACCGCCCTCGTCGGTCACCACGTCGCATTGCGCATCCCAGTCGTGCGCATCCCACGCGAGGAACACGCCCGCGTGACCGAGCGCGTCGAAGGTCAGCACCGCATTCTGTTCGGGTCGCCAATAATATTCGACGATGCGCTCGCGCTGCGCCAGCGTCTGCAGCACCTCGTTGACGCGCCGGTCCGCATAGACCGCGCCCACCCCATGCACGCCGATATGGCCATGCTGCGCGCAGAACTTCTGCTGCGCGTTGGCCAGCGCCTGCGCCAGCTTGCGCGTCATCGCCGGGTCCGACTTCTTGACATAGAAGTGGATCAGCCCCGCGTTGAACGCGTCCACTGCGTGGGATTCGTCGGCGGTGCCGGTGAGCAGGATGCGCGTGCAGTTGGCATCCTTCACGGAGGCCAGGAACTCCAGCCCGTCCTGGCCGGGCATGTCGTAGTCCACCACGATGGCCGCCACGTCCTCGAAGCGCGCGGCGTTGGCCAGCGCGTCTTGGCCGAGCGCATTGCCGCCCTTCTTTTCGAACTCCGACCACGCCGCGCCCGACATGGGGCTATGGCGCGGGCCTCGCTCGCTCGCGGCTTCGACAAACGCGCGCGCCTCGTCCTGCGAAGTGAAGAAGTGATGCGTGGGCGCACGCGGGAAAAGGCCGCGCAGTGCGTGGAGAAAATCCGCACTGTCGTCGAGAAAGACCACGGATACGGGGTAGAAAACCGGCTGCCTGACGATCGAACTCATGTATATGCCTCGGTGCTGGCGACTGCCTGCAAAACGATTGACCCGAATGGCCCGAATGACCTGATTGGCGGGTTCCAGCAAGGGTTCACACAAACCGCATCGCAACGCCATCGCTGCGAGATTATGCGGCCTCGTGCCAGGCTCGGCAACCGTTGCGCCATGGCTGTTGTATGCGGCGACAGCTCCGGCGTACGGCGCGCAAACGGGTGAAATCCGGACGGGTTTCGGCCGAAATCTGTGCGGGATCCGCGCGGATTTTATGCTCCGCACATACGAAACCGTTTGCGGACACGCGGCGGGCTGCTGTGTGAGAAAGCACGGTATTGGCGGCCCGGTAACGCGCCCAGAATTAGGGGCATGTCTTCACCCACGAAGACATGCGCGGCCCCGCAGGCGGCCATTTTCATCTGGAGTTCATTCAATGAACGCACGTGAATCCATCCCCGCAGTGCTCTCCCGTGGCGCCAACGGCTTTTCCGACGAAATCATGGCAGCCACGCCCGCCAAAACCTTCCACCATGTCATCGACATTTACCTCAAGGACTCGAATGCCTTCATGAACACCTACTTCGCCCGCTATTTCGAGTGGCAGGGCATTTGCCGCGAGCGCTGGTTCCACGAATGCATCCACAACAATCTGCTCGCGGCGGGCGGCGTCTTCGTCACGAAGCGCGCGCACCAGGAGTATGTGCAAGAGACGTTTCCGTTCCAGCGCGTCGATTGCTACATGAACACCTTCCAGGTGCGGCAGTGCTCCGCTTATCTCGTGTTCCGTTTTTGCGTGGACGGGCGGCCCGTTTCGCTCGGCTACCAGCAGATTCTCTTTGCCGGAACCGATAAGCGGATTCGCCGTTTCCCGCCGGGAATCATCGAGCGCGTCAAGGAATACGAAATCGTGCTGCCCACTTCCGCCGCGGTCTAAAGCGACCAGGCGTGGACGTCGATCGAAACGCGAACCTTGGGGACGAACCCCGGCGCCTGTTCAACGCCGACGGTGCGTAACTGCGGCTCGTGATTCGGGTTGCCAATAGCGATTAACCGAGGGCCGAAGCCCGGGTGGGCGCGCTGCGGTTTCCCGATTCCGCCGCACCGGTCAACCGCACCGCCCGCCCGGCTCGTCGCGCCCAACACCATACCGCTTCAACCCGCGTAATCCTGCCCCGCCGTCCACCGGCGGGGCTTGCCCGGCCCATCATGCAACGCGCGATCCGCCGCGGAACCCGGTTCCGGCAAATAAAGCGTGAAAGTCGTGGCCACGTCCGGGACCGACTCGCAGTCAATCGCGCCACCGAGCGCATCGGCCACGCGGCGGCAGAACGCCAGCCCCATGCCCGAGCCCTTGCCGTGCGATTTGGTCGAATAGAACGGCTCGAAGATACGCGGCAGCACCTCGGCGGAGATGCCCGGCCCCGTGTCGGTGAAACGCAGCACGCAATAGCCGCCCTCGCTCGCCGTATCGATTTCCACCCGCCCCCCGCCGCCCGCGTGGATCGCATACAGCGCGTTCTTGAGCAGGTTGAAGAGCACGAAGACCACCAGCGAATCCGAACCCGAAAAACACCGTTGCGGGTCGATCGGCTGCACGCGCACGAGTTCGCGTTCGCCGGCGCGAAACGGAAAGCGCTCCAGCGCCGCGTTCACGCAGGAGCGGATCGGATAAGCCTCGAAGCTGCGCCGGTCGAGCCGGTCGAGCGTAAACGACGCGAGCGACATCTCGACCACGGTACTGGTGCTGTCGACCTGACGGCGGATCGACGTGGCCAGCGACGACAGGCGCTCCGACTGGCCCGGATACAGACCGTCCACGCAAAGCTGATGCTGGACCGCAAGCTGATAGCCGCGCATGAGTTCGGGCAGCACATTGCCGATTTCCTCGGCGTGCATGCCGATGGCGGCGAGCGGCGTGGCGACTTCGTGCGCGACGGTCGCCGCGATCAGATACGGGCGCATCAGGCCATAACGCACGATGGTGACGGCGAGAATCCCCAGACTCACGGCGATGAACACGGCGCCCACGGGATAGAACGCGACGCCATAGTTCACCGCGTAGTCGCTCGCGGCCACGCCGTAAATCGCGAGACTCAGCAGGCACAGATCGAGCAGCCGGCGGCGGTCGTGCGCCTGGGTCTGGCCGCGCGCGACGAACAGCAGCCAGCCGCTGCGCAGGGCGAGCAGCACGGTCTGCGCGACGTGCACGGGATGCAGCAGGCCCGCATGCGGATATTTGCCGAAGAAGAACGTGCCGTAACCGGCCACCACCTCGTCGCTCACGATCAGCAACATGGCGAGCACCACGCTCAAACCATAGGAGGCCAGCAGAAAGGGCCGTTCGCCGCGCCGCGCGGAGACTTCGATATTGAAGTGGTAGTAGGTCGTGGGCAGGAACAGGATGAACAGATAGCCGAACTTGACGAGGATATCGGCCAGTTCGGTGTCGGCGGTCTGGAACAGGAACGCCCAGGTGCCCTGCCAGACGAAGGTGGTCGCGCACATCAATGCAAACGGCACCGAAAGGCGCGACACGCCTTCCGTCAGGAGCACGTACACGCCAAATCCCAGAAATAAGGCGGATACGAACGCGGGCAAGATCGAATACATAGTTTGTCGCGTGGATTCTTGTTTTCACGGCGCGGCGCGTCGGCACACCCCGCTGGTCCGCGGCGCCCGTGCGGCCGGAGCGACCGTCGGATCACGCGCGGGCCGGGGCGCGGCGCAAGCTGCAAAGTCATCCCGCATGCCCCAAATCAGGGCGTCCCCATGCGGCCTTTGCTTCGTTTCGTGTTTTTTTTGCTGCGGCTAGCCGATGGACTGCGCATTCCGTCTGCATCGCTTGCACGGACGGCTAATCCATGAGCCGCGATTATCGCCGGGATCGACGCCACCCGCTCGAAAAAATGCCCTCTATCCGCGCTTTCATGCGCAGCGAATTGGCAACTTGACGCAATCCGCATATCGGGCTAGGCCGGCGTTTGAGCCGCGCCGCCAAAGCGCCGCCGATACTCGGCTGGCGAGACACCCACGTGCTTGATGAATGCGCGCCGCAAGGTATCGGCATTCGCGAAGCCGCAACGCGCAGCCACGCGTTTGGGCGCCTCGGCTTCGGCCTCCAGGATCGCACGCGCCGCGTCCACGCGCACGGCTTCCACCCACGCGGCGGGCGTGAGACCGACCTCGGCCTGGAACAGACGCGCGAAATGGCGCGGACTCAGGCCCACGCGCTGAGCCAGATCGGGGACACGATGCGCAAGCGCCGGATTCGCGGCCACCCAGCGCTGCACCTCCTGCAGCGCCGAGCGCCCCGCCGGACGCGTCTCGCCCTTGCGGCTAAATTGCATCTGGCCGCCGGGGCGCTTGAAGAACATCACGAGCTGACTGGCGACCTGCATGGCGATCTCGCGGCCCAGGTCTTCCTCCACGAGCGCCAGCGCCAGGTCGAGCCCCGCCGTCACACCCGCCGCCGTGCGCAGCTTGCCGTCGCGTACATAGAGCGAATCGGCTTCGATCGAGACCGTGGGACAGACCCGCGCAAGCGTCTCCACCGACGCCCAGTGCGTCGTCAGCCTGCGCCGCTCCAGCAGGCCACTCGCAGCCAGCGCGAACGCGCCCGTGCACACCGAGCCGAAGCGCTGCGCACGCGCCGCCGTGGTGCGCAGCCAGTCGAGCACGCGCGGGGCGAGTTGGGTCGTGGCGGCGTCGGGGGCGCCGGCCACCAGCAGCGTATCGATCCGTTCCTGGACGCGCCCGGCAGGCTCTTTGCCCGCCACTGCGTCCGGCAGCAGGCGCACGCCGGACGAACTGCGGATCGGCCCCGCGCGGCAGGCGATCACGCGCAGATCGTAGACGCTGCGCCCGGCTTCGATATTGGCCTGCGCGAACACGTCGAGCGGGCCGCTCACATCGAGCAACTGGACGCCCGGCAGCGCGAGGATGGCGACGATTTTCGGCATGGGGTCAGGCTCCGGCTATCGGTCCAGACACGCTCGGGAGCAGGCGTCCGGATCACGCGCGAAATGGCAGAAATAGACGTTTTCAGTCGATATTGGACAATGCTAGCACAGGCCAGAATAGATCCCGTTCCCCCACGGAGTCATTCCATGAACCTCGATCTTTCCGGTACCGGCCTTCCCCGTATCCCCGACAGCCAGCTCGCGCGCGAAATCACCGAATTCGTGCGCGACACCGAATCACCGCTGCTTTTCCATCATTCGAGCCGCGTCTATTACTTCGGCGCGATGGCCGGCCAGCATCGCGGCCTGAAGTTCGATCCCGAACTGCTCTACGCGGGCGCGATGTTCCATGACGTGGGTCTCATGCATTCGCACAGCAGCGAGCACGAGCGCTTCGAAGTGGACGGTGCCAACGCGGCGCGCGATTTCCTGCGCGCACGCGGCATCGCGCAACACGATCTCGATCTGGTCTGGACCGCAATCGCGCTTCACACCACGCCAGGGATTCCTCAGCATATGCATCCCGTCATCGCCCTCGTGACGGCCGGCGTGGAGATGGACGTTCTGGGCCTCACGTATCACGAATACAGCGACGCGCAACGCGAGGCCGTCGTGCACGCGCATCCGCGCACGGAGCATTTCAAGGAGGACATCCTCCAGGCGTTTTACGATGGCATCCACCATAAGCCCGCGACGACGTTCGGCAATGTGAAGGCCGATGTGCTCGCCGATAAGGATCCGCATTTTCACGCTGGCAATTTTTGCAGCGTGATTCGCCATTCGCCGTGGCGCGGTTGAGGGACTGGATTGTCGATCTGGCTGAACGTTCCGGGCGTGCGTGAGCGCGCGCCTGGATCAGGACTCAAAGCAGGGCCGACAACGCGCTCGCATCATGGCGTGATGCTATTCTTCGCCGATACCCGGACGCCGCGCCGCGGCACAACTTCAAGGGGTCGGCGACACCGTGCAGCGGCCGCGACTCGTGGTGACGCTATGCTTTATCGGCGCAATGCTGCTGCTGAGCATCGTCGGCCTGCGCCAGTTGTACAACATGACGCGCAACGATCTGCTCATCCGTCAGCGCGATCTGGAAGTGCGCGCCGTGGGCGTGGATGCGCTGATCGAGGCCGAGCGCCGCCGTCTGATGTTTCTGCGTAATTTCGCCAAGCACCAACCAGGCGCCCTGGAGCAGCCCTCGCCTGCCGAACATCGACGCTTAGCGCGCCCGTCTATGCGGGCAATCAATTTCGCGGCGCGGTGGTGATGGATCTGACGCAATCGCGTCTGCTGTCGCTGCAGCTTTCCTCAGGCAATACCGACGACGATGAAAACGCCATCTATTTCGGTTTGCTAAACAGTAATGGTAACGTCGTCTATTTCCGCAATGACGCGCTCACCGAGCAGCGTCCCGCAGGCTTCAGGCCCGACCTGCTGCGGATCGCACAAACATCGGTCGATCGCTGGATGCTGATGGCGCCCACCGACAACACGGCGCTCACGTTCGCTGCCGCGCGGCGCGTGTTCAACAGCCCCGTGACCGATGCCGATGAGATTGCGTTCACGGTGTCGATCGGCGTGGCCGCCAGCCCCGAGTACGGCGCCGCCCATTACGAAACGCTCATGCAGGTCGCCGACCGGCGGCTTTACCTTGCGAAGGAAGGCGGGCGCAATCGCGTCGTGGATGCCGATCTGCAAACACATTGAAGCCTCTGGGCACTCCTGCCGGCTGGTTTCATGCGTAACAGATGACGCAACGATGCAGACTGCGCACCCCCGACTCGACGCACCGCGAAAGACGTTAACATCGGTGTGCCCTTCACCTGCGCACGCGCTCATCCGGCATGAAAAGCAGCTTGTCCGCGCTGGCCACGTTCGGCCTCATCGCGCTCGGCGCGTGCGTGACGCTCACGGCGATCGTCTGGGTCGCCGACACCGTGGTCGAGCAGCATCAGCGCGCGCAGGTGGACGAATACTCGCGCCGCGCGCTCGTGCGCGCCGAACTCGTGACCGCCGAAGCCGAAGCGGCCCTGCGCACGCTCGCGTCTGACGCAAGCACGCCCTGCACGCCCGGGCATCTGCTGGCGATGCGGCGCGTCGAAGAGCAATACCGCTATATCCGCAACGTCGCGTGGGCCGACGGCGAAAGGATCCAATGCTCGTCGTCGCGCGATCTCGCCGGGAGTGCGCTGCCGGCTGCGCAATGGACCTATAACGACGGCTTCAGCGCGTGGTCCACGGAGGTCGGCAAGCGCGGCAACGAAATGCGCATGCTCAATATCCGCTACGGCAACCATATCGTCGTGGTCGATCCGCGCTTTTATCTCGACATCGTGCCGCTCAACGACACCATCGAGCTGGCGCTGCTGGAATCGCTCGATGGCGCGATCGTCACACGTTGGTCGCACGCGGACGCGGCGCTCATGCGGGCCGCGCTGTTTCGCGCGCCGGCCACGAGCTTTTTCGATCAGCGCTACTACGTGGTCGATCGCTCGCAGCGCTATCCGCTCGCCGTGGTCGCCTACGAACCCGCGGACCGCGTGCGCCCCGATCTTGCCGCACAGATCAAGCTCCTGCTCGTGCCCGCGCTGCTGGCGAGTGCACTCGCCGCCTGGCTCGTGCGGCGCTGGCGCCGCAAGCTGCGCACGCCGCGCCACGCGCTGCTGGAAGGCATACGTCAACGCCAGTTCGCGGCGTGGTTCCAGCCGCTCGTCGATTTGCGCACAGGCCGCTGCGTCGGCGCGGAAGCGCTGGTGCGCTGGACGCTCGCCGACGGCACCGTCGTCGCGCCCGACACGTTCATTTCGATGGCGGAGTCCCTGGGCCTGATCCAGCCGATTACCGATCTCGTGATCCAGTCCGTGTTCTCGGGCGCAGGCCCGTTGCTCGCGCGCCGCCGCGATCTGCACATCTCGATCAACGTCACGCGCGACGACCTGGTTTCCTCGCGCTTCCTGCACACGCTCAAGGCGTGCTCCGCCAGGTTCGACGTGCGGGCGGATCAGATCTGGTTCGAGTGCATCGAGCGCGCGTTTATCGACGCACAGCTTTTAGGGCCGGTTTTGCAGAGCTATCGCGACGCGGGCCACAAGGTTTTCATCGACGATTTCGGCACGGGTTATTCGAGCCTCGCCTATCTGCATGCGTTGCCGGTGGACGGCATCAAGATCGACCAGTCCTTCGTCAATGCGCTGACATCGGGTTCGGAGGTCAATGCGATCGTGCCGCACATCATCGGCATCGCGCATGAACTGAAGCTGGCGATGGTCGCGGAAGGCGTGGAAAGCGAGGCGCAGGCCGTGTATCTGCGCGAGCACGGCGTTGAGTTCGCGCAGGGCTGGCTCTACGCGAAGGCCATGCCGGCGACGGAGTTCGTCCGCTGGATCGAGGAAAACACCGTAAAAACAGCGTAAAAATCGATCTCTAGCGTCTGCGGTCTGTCACGCGCGCAGACGCGTGCGCGGGCGGTAGCTGTGCGAAAGCATGGCCGATGCTTGAGGTCTTGCTCAGGATCGCGCTGTCGTAGCCGCGTCCCGCGAATCGCACCACGTCGACCAGACAGAAACCCTGCGCCCGGTAAAACGCCACCAGTTGCGCAGCAGGAAGCGGCGTGTCGAGCGCGACTTGCGTGAAGCCGCGCGCGGCAGCCCACTGGCTCGCAAAACCAAGCAGCGCGCGGCCGATGCCACGACCCTGCCACGCCGGATCGACGCCGAACTGATGCAGCGACGCCACGCCGCGCTGGCGATAGTGCTCGCAAGGCGAGTCGCCATCGCGGCCTTCGAGCGTCATCGTGCCGACGATGCGGCCGTTGCAAACCGCCACGAAACAGTCGCCCGCCAGCGCGCGCTGACGCGTGGCGGCGGCCGCCTGATCCACACAGGCGCAATGCAATCCGAGCGACGCGAGACGCGCGAACGCGCGGTGCAGCAGTTGCGTGAGGAACTCCCACGAGTCGCGCTGCGGATCGAAGCGTCGTAGCACCAGGCGGCCCACGCCTGGCTGATTGCAGATGATCCGATCGTGCTGGCGTTGCGGTGCGCGCTGCGTCGACATGGCCTCTCCTGTCGTTTACATGCAGCCAAGTCTGGATTTGCGCGCCGGGGGTTACAAGCAAAAATGTCGTAAAGAAAAACGTATTGGATGTGAATGCAATAGAACGGGCATTTATGCCGCCCGGTCCGTGACCACCGCCACCGCGATACGCCGTGCCGATCCGATATGCGCCGCAGTGAGACACCCGTTAATTCACGGGGAGACTACCGTTGCGCGATCCGCCCCACCCTGCGGGCATCTGACTACATAAGCAGTACTTCGCATATTGATTGGCCTCCCTCCGTTAGCTCTTGCTGAGAAAAAGCTAGCGCCGCCGCCCCCGAGAGGGAGCAAGCGGCGCGCTGCCTGCGGTCAGTGACGGATCTCCTCACAGATCAGTCATTGTATTTCCAGATGTTGTAGTAATTTACGCCCTCTGCGCTCCAGGCCAACTGGACGAGACGCGATCCCCCCGTTCCGAGTGCGGGGAACTGGCATGCCGTCGTGCATGTCTGCGCACCGTTCTGTGCGACTCCAGCCGTGACCGTTTCCGTGAACTGGCCGTTCTGTCCGGCGGTAGGCGAACCTTCCCACCAGCCATCGACCTCCGCTTGTGTGCTGGCGGCCTGAATTTGAATGCCCGTCAGCGGTGGCGCAATGTTCGCTCCATTAACGAGACCAGACCAATCGACGGCTACCGATGTCTGCGCCGCCGCGAGCGAGCCCGATGGATTCAGGAAGTTGCTGATGACGTCACTGCCCAGCGTCTGCCATGCCACCCCGGAACTCGCATTCGCCAGGAGTGGCGTGCTCGAGTTGACGACCGTGACTGGCGAACTATTGATCGCCGCGCCCGTCGTATCGTAAAACGTCACCGAGTACGACGCGAGTGCTGCCGGTAACGTCTGCGCCGTCAGCGCAGTCGGTGCGTAATACCCCGCATCGCCCGTGGTCACCGTGAACGCAAACGTGCTGGCATCGGACGACAGCGCTTGCCACGACCAGCGGTAGAGCGACGTGTTGGAACTGCTCGTCGTTGCCGTAGTCGGCGCAGTGGTAACGGCCCTGCTGGTCAGCGCGAGTGTGTTGTTACCCGTCGCGCTGCGCGGCTCCAACCACACGCCCCCAGTTGGCAGGCCCGGCCCGGTGACTTTCACGGAGCCGACATTCGAGGGATTCACCGACGAGGCGCTGTTTACGGGAATGCTGATATTCAGCCCACTTTCGTCGCGGCTGCCCGTGTCGTCGGCAGAATCGAGGAACTGGCGTTGCGTGACGAACGAGTTGATCGTCACGTCGTACGCCTGCCGGTTACCGATAATGTCCCAGACTGCGGGTGTCGTTGTAGTCGCCGCTTGCGTCTGCTGCACGACCGTCAGCGCGAAGCTCTGCTGTCCCGCCGCGTTCGTATAGAAGATACGCACTAGCGCGGTCGGATTGCTGATGCCAAACGGACTCAGGCCAGCCGCCCAGGACGCCACGGTCTTCACACCGGTAATCGTTGAGCCCGACGCGCTGATGCCCGAATGGAATGTCTGGAATCCACCATTCGAACTGTTGTAGCCATTCTCCAGGTAGCTCGCATCGATGGCCGACGAGCAGGCCGATGACATCCCGCCAATACATTGGCCTAGTTGCGACAGCAGCGTCGCCAGATAGTTGGCCGGTTGTGCTGGTGCTGCAAGCTGAGTGCTTGTCGATGTACTGGAATTCAGCGCAATCGCGGTGCCAGGTGCGGCAATGCTCGCGAGTTGCAGGCCACCCGATGGGGCAGGCGTCAGGATCACGGAGTCGATCACGGCGTCGGCACCGGTCTGATTCGGCGTGAAGGACTGGTTGATTGGGTTGAACGATGAAGCAGCAGTCGACCCAATGTCGGCCGACAGAATCGGCGTCAATATTGTGTTCAGCGTGGATACGGCTGTGTTGACGGCAGCTGGCGTGACCAGTTTCGTCAGCGTTGCCGAGCTGGTCAGGTCGAGCGGGTTGCCGTCGCTGGTCAGTTCGGCTGTGACGGCGGTGGTTAGTGGCGTCACGTTGGCCACGACGGGTGCGCTCGAATTCGTCGGTACGCTGGCGGTGACGGAGTACAACGGTGCGTTGTTACCGCTCGGATCGGTGGCGACGAGCAGGAACGGTGCGGTCAGACCAGCGAGCGCAATCGAGTAATTGCCATTTGAATCACTGGTCGCCGTGGTGGACTTGCCGGTCGCGTCGATCAGCGTAACGTTCGCGCCCACGAGCGCATTGCCGACGGCGACGGTGCCGCCAATGCTGGACGGTGTTGAGGACGCAGCGGTCGACGAGTCCCCTCCGCCGCCACAGGCCGTTAGCATCAGCGCTGCCGACGCCAACACCGTGAGACGCCACTGATTGGACGTTCTAATAACAGACTTCATATACCCCCCCTTACGCACTGTTAGATTATCTTTAGATGTTTCCTTTGTGCGAATCTAACCTTGGCAGCCGCGACGAACCATTCCCCATTTGGGGAGGATCGGGGTCATTCAGGCATATCCGGGCGGGGCAGATCAGGAAATGGCTTTAAGGTTCTGCTGGATTCCATTCGTCAGTCAAAAGCGTTCAACGGCAGATGAAGCAGGAGCTTCATTAGCTCGGATTGACGATTGATCGAGGTTTTCCGGTAGATGGACTGAAGGTGTTTGCGCACGGTGTCATATTGGATACCGAGTCGCG
Source organism: Paraburkholderia eburnea (assembly GCF_002917095.1). Lineage (GTDB taxonomy): Bacteria > Pseudomonadota > Gammaproteobacteria > Burkholderiales > Burkholderiaceae > Paraburkholderia > Paraburkholderia eburnea. The sequence goes on along the minus strand of NZ_PQGA01000009.1, from coordinate 99,333 downwards.
AAGCGACCTCTTTGGGTGACAGTCCCTCCGCAAGCAGACGAGAGACTCGCCCCTCTATCGGCGTCAGATTAAATGCTGCACCAAGCAGATCTGAATCGACGGCAGGGGCCGACTCGGGATGGTAGAACAGCAATAAAACAAGGGGACGTAGACCGAATGCTCCACTCACTTTAGGCGGCGCCAACAGCGTGAAGAACGTGTAGAGCGTCTCGTCCGTCTGACTGCCTATGTCCCGGGAAGTGACGGTCATTGAGTGATAGGTCGAAATTTCGTCGGAGACCGTGTTTTCAGCCCGTGCGAGTCCTTCCAGTCGCGCGCACTCTCCCCGAAACTGAGCCTGGTATCGGGTCGGTAGGTGGACCGATCCATCGATGACACTGACAAGTGAAGTCGAAGAGAGCAACCGCGTCGCTGCTTCGTTGACAAGGACAACGCCACCGTCAGTTGTCAGAAGCATCACAGGCTGCCTTAGCTTGTTGACGAGTGCATGTCCTACCAGCGCCTTGGTCGAGAACGTGTAGTTCTGGCGTTGCATCCGGACAGCGCGCATCAGATGCGGGACGAGCTTGTCAAGAAAGCGTATTTCCGCCGATCCAAACGGATTCTCGCCAACGTTACGAAGTGCCGAAAATACGACGCAGACGTTCGCGTCGTCTACCAGTTTGCATCCCGAAACATAACGTTTTCCGATCGGAATCAAGAAATCCTGGTAGAACGGATCACGAGCGACGAAATCCTCATTAAACACTTCGTGGCAATGAAGCCAATCCCCCGGATCCTTTTGCCGTAGTAAAGCGAATCGAGGATCGATGCTGCCGTATTTCTGGATGTAGGCAAGTTCGCCTTCGACGGGGAGATTGAATCCGTCGCTGTAAGAAAGCGACCCGTGCTTTTTGTCGATGGCGAGCATGTGAATGACGTTTGCTTCAATAGCCTGACCAAGAGACGTGAAGAAAGCCGGCCATTCAGACGGTTCTGCAACCGCTTCGTATAGCAGATGAATGATCTTTTCGTAACGCTCTGCCGACAGATCCATTCCAATTTCCCCTTTCTTTTGATTGTTTGGCATGCTGTTTGACAGGTACCGGGTGGCCGCTGCTCCAGCGGCCCGATACGTCGTGTCATTGTCGGCCTGTGGCGATTGTCTGCTTCAGTTTCGAATCCTGACGAATAGCCCAGGAGTGGAATGTCGAAGTTGAGCGCACGACTGAGTTGCCGCATTGCGATCGGCCTGGTCAGCAGATTTAGCGATTGGGGTGCATTACCCTTCTGATATGCGGCGGGGGTGAAGTCGCTTTCGTCTGATGGAACGGTGAAATTAGTGGACGACGATGGCGGCGCTCATGCAAATGAACTACGAACAGATCGCGCAGTAAATATGCAAAGGCATTGCAAATTTTCGGACTAGTTTTCACCTCAACGGTCGCATTTGCAGAGCCATGTCACCCTCGCGCGATTGTGACTGAACGATATCGCCATACTTCTTACCACCACCCATTATTGCGAATAAGCTGGGGAAATCGGCAATGCTTTTTGGCACCTATTGCATTTCCACAACACCCGTTCGAGCGTGTACCGAGTGTTTCGAGGGCGGCGTTAGCACAACGATAGAAAATTGAAAAACAAACGACAGCAAATTGAAGTCGCCTCGAATGCCGCTGTCGCGTCGGCCTGCCCGTGGTGCGCGGTAAGCAGACGCTAACATCGACAGTGAAGCCGCACGCAAACGGATGCTGACAGGATTCGGCTTTTGCAGCGGGCGTCTCCGCTCACCCCGGACGGATGGAACGGCATCGACCGGTGCCGGCTTACGGCCCGCATACTAGCGATTGAGTGGTGACCGCACGGGCAGAAGTGGTTCGATGAGCGACAACAGTTGTTATCGAATCAACACAACATGGGCCGAAGGGAAAATTGCGGGGACAACAGCTCGATGGAACGTCTGTTCCACAGCCTGAAAACGGAATGGGTGCCGAGCACCAGATATATGGCGGCTGCAGAGGCACATCGCGACATCAGCGACTACTTGATGGCCAGTTGACCACTACAGCCTCGGTTTCCAGTTCTTAGCCAATCGAACCGGCTTACCGCTACAGAACCTCACACGAGAACCTGAGCCAGCACTATTGTGCCGGGGCTCCGGATTCAAGCAACGTTCACCAGCGATCGCAGGCTATTCTGCGGGTCCTGCCAGACATCCGGCGCGAAACGTGCCCGCTTCGCGATAAGCATCCGTGCGCTGCGCATGTCGCGCCCCTGATTCACGGTAATCGCGCCCACCAGTTCGCCAGCATTCAAACCGAACAGCATGAAACGCGATTCATCCATCTGGCCGCGCACGATCCACTCTTCGGCGAGCATGTCGCCGGCGAACTGGATATTTGCTCCGCACTGATCAGTCCAGAACCAGGGGACATCGGTTTTGGTAGGTTCGACTTCCATCATGGCTCTCGCCGCGGTAATCGCCTGGTTTTTTGCATTCTCCCAGGTTTCGCGACGATGATACTGACGATTGGCCGCGTCCCATTGGCGCGCTGCGTCGCCCGCCGCATAGATGCCAGGATGTGAGGTAGCGCAGTCTTCATCGATCAGGATCCCGCCATCCACGTTCAGGCCGGCTGCGCTGGCCAAACGGGTGTCAGGGTCGACGCCGATACCGTAAATGACCGCATCGCCCACCACCCGGGTGCCGTCCTGTAGCGTCACGACAATTTCGCCGTTTTCGCGCACGGCCTGGGCCAACGGCGTCCCCAGGTGCAAGACGACGCCACGCTTGCGATGCACATCGCACAGAAACTCGGTCAGGATGCGGGGCGAACAGCGTCCCATCGCCATCGGGGCTTGTTCGATCACCGTAACGTGGGCGCCGAGATCGACGGCGCTGGAAGCCAGCTCCAGGCCGATGACGCCACCGCCGACCAGCACGATGCGCCGCTCGGGCTGAAGGACCGACTGCAGCTTGCGGGCGTCGTCCAATGTACGCAAGGTATAGACGTCGCCGCCCAGTTGATCCAGCAGCGGCAGGCGCCGAACCTGCGCGCCGGTCGCCAGCAACAGCTTGTCGAATGAGAGGGTTTCTCCGCTGGACAACACGACCGTGCGCGCATCGGGATCAATAGCGCTGACCGGCGTGCCCAGTTTGATCTCGATGTCCTGCTCATCGTAAAACCCGTCGGCAAAGAGCTGGCAGCGGGTACTCTCCGGCTGCAACAAGACATCCTTTGAAAGCGGCGGCCGTTCGTAGGGGGCGTGCGGCTCGTCACCAATCAGCACGATCCGGCCTTCAAAGCCGTTCTGGCGCAGTTCAGCGGCAGCCGTCGCACCAGCCTGGCCGGCACCCACAATCACGAATATCGGCTTTTTCATTGTGGAATTCCATTTAGGATTGCCAGGCGACTGGGTGTCAAACCCGTCCCCGCGATCCATTCGTTGATCAATGCCTATCCCGAACGCTGCCGCGCACCGTACGGCGCGCGGCCAGCCCTTTTCCGGAAGACCAATGAAAATTACAGGTGCAGGCCGCCAGCGGTGTGCCGGATGCCACGGATGCCGAGACCTGCATCGGCGTTGATCATGACGCCGCTTAGCGTGCGGTTGTTCGCCCGCGAGGCGAGCAGCACGAAGGGTCCGGTGAAGTCGGTTGTCTGCGGGAAGAACTGCAGTGGCAGGATGCTGGCGATGGCTTCCGGTGTGCGCGAATCCATAATGCGCATCCCCTCCTGGCCGAGCGATGCCGGCCCGCGCAGATCGCTGGCCATGCCGCACGGCCCAACCCCGTTGACGCGTACCCTGGGCGCCAGTTCGTAAGCCAGTTCACGGATCAGGCCGGTCGCGGCATGCTTGCTGGCCGTATAGAGCGGTCCGCCGCCGCCCGGATAGAAGGACGAATTGGAGAGCGTGAAAATAATGCTCCCCTGCGACGCGATCAGCGCTTCGGCGGCGGCTTTCGCGCCCAGCAGATAGCCCTTGACGTTGATCGAGAACAGCTCGTCGAAGCCCTGGTCCAGTTGCTCGGGCGTCAGGTTCATCAGACTCGCGCCATGGTCCCAGACCGCGGCGTTGCCGATGAAACAGTCGAGCTTGCCAAACTTGCCAACCACATCGGCGACGGCCCGCGCATTGTCTTCATAACGGCAAACATCGCCCTGGACAACGACAATCGCATCGCCAAAGCGCGAGCGCAATGCATCGACCTTTTCCGCGGATCGCTCAAGCACGCCAATGTGCGCGCCTTCTTGCAGAAAGCGCTCGACCAGCGCCAAACCAAGGCCGGAGCCCCCGCCCGTCACCAGTACCGCTTCATCCTTGAGCCAGTTCATTGCGGTGCCTCCGGAAGGTCGACATAGATGGCATCGTCAACCACCACGACGGGAAAGGTCGAGAGCGGTTCGGTTGCCGGCTGGCATAGGGCCTTGCCGGTCTTCAGGCAAAAGCGCGCTGAATGCAGCGGACATTCAACCGTGCCGTCGTCTTCGATATAGCCTTCCGACATCGACGCATTGCCATGGCTGCAACGATCGCTGATGGCATAGAAGCTACCGCCGGAATTCACCACGGCAATGGCGAGCGACAAGCGCTCCAGCTTGATAGCTTCGCCTTCGCCCAGCGAGTCGTTCTGACAAACAAAAATACGGGCCATGATTAGAAAAGCACACTGAGATTATGGGAAGTCAACACCACCTGGTCGAGCACGATCTCGCGGCGGCACACCTGCCAGCCGTCTGCGCTGTCGGTCCTGCGCACACGATCATGGCGCACGCCGGCGTAGAAGGTCTCGTCACGCTCCTTTTGGGCGCGGTACAGGATGTAGTTCAGGCGCACGTCGAACTCGCCATCAAGCTCGCCGGGCATTACCTGAATATTGGTCACCAGGTGGCGGGTGCGCGAGGGCGGTTCTTCGGCCCACGCCATGCCGGTTTCGAGACGGGCGACGCGGCGTTCGAGTTGATACCAGGTGTCGTTGAAGATCCACGTCGTTGGCGGTTGAACGCTTCGGCGGCGGTCCCGCGTCTGGGCGTTCACAACCGTGCGCATGGTGTAGCTGATGTCTTGCGACATCAGATCCAACCAGTTCCGGAAGTTCCAGTCGTCAAGCAGCGCGGCTTCCCGGTACAGAAACTGGGAGATTTCGTGATGCAGTGCGAGCGGCACGCAGGCGCGAGGAGTATCGACTTCGAGGTTCATTTCATCAGCTCCTGCTGAAACTGTTGCGTACGCTGATGGACTTCATCCCACGTATCCGAAATCAACAGGTCGGCCCAGCGCCGATACATGCCGCGCGCCGCGGTTTCGGAAAAGATGTAGTTGGTAATGCCAGGAATGCCGTCGTCGCGCACGCGTTCGTTGTTCAGCCCCATTTCCACGCATAGCGCAGTCTTCCTGGCGCGCTGACCGCGCAGGACCTTCTGGATCTCTACCCAGTTCTCCGAATCATCCTGTTCGAGGAAACCCGCCGGACCGAACGCGCGGGTTGCGCTGCGTTCGAACGCCGCCTTGACCTCGTCCGACGCATCCTTGTCGGCAATGCAGAACGCCCAGACCTCCACCTGGTTCGGACCGCGCGGGTGCCATACGCGCAGGGTCGCGGTACCGTTCAGCCAGGACAGTGTCGGGAACATGTTGTTGTGTCCCGCCAGGCGCAGCGCGCGGACCTTGCCCAGGCGTTGCTCGACTTCCGGGTAGGTATCGCGAAAGTATTGCGACACTTCACCGTCGACCCAGACGTTGGCATCGGGCTGTTCGGTAAAGAAAAAGCCGCTGCCGTGGCCATCCTGACCGTACTGGATGGCATCCTTCGCGGTTTCCCAGACGGGCCGCGCCGTCTGTCCAGCGCCCAGGGCCTTGTCGGCGCTGTCTGGCTGCGCACCGAGCACCTGGACTGCGGAGGCGTGGGTGAACAGCGCGTGATACTGGTCACTCGTGAACTGTTCGGCGGGGAACTTCCAGTTGCAGTCGATCACCCACTTGTGCACGCCGCCGACGATCTCGGTGCCGCCCTCACGGCGATCGAGCACGCCATCCAGGTACCAGGCGATATCGCCCATGTACTCTTCCAGGCTTGGAGCGGCGGCATCCCAGTTACCGAAGATCAAGCCCTTGTAGATAGCCACGCGAGACACTTCCTGCAGACTCAGCTTCTCCTTGCACAGGCCATGCGGATAGGCACGCTGTTCGAGCGGCACCTCGACCAGCGTGCCGTCGACGCCATAGGACCAGCCGTGGTACGGGCAGGTGAAAGCGCGGGTATTGCCCGAATCGGCGAAGCTCACGCGCATCGAGCGATGGCGGCACTGATTGAGAAAAGCCTTCACCGAGCCGTCCTTCTGACGCACCACGACGATCGGGTCTTCGCCCATATAGGTGTTGAAGAAGTCGCCGGCCTTCGGAATCTGGCTCACGTGCGCGAGGAACAGCCAGCAGCGGCCGAAGATCCGTTCGAGCTCAAGCTCGTAGATGGCGGGGTCGGTATAAATCAGCGGGGTGACGCGGCCGTTTTGCGCGTCGACCAATGTATCGATGTCCACTTTGGCGGTCATTTGTCTCATCTCCTCCAGAGCATCCACGCTATCCGGGATGCGGTGGACGAATGATCGGGCCAGCCGCTCAGCCTGTAAAATATCTAGTTCGTCTCATGTGAGACGTTTCAACAATACCAGGCGCGCATGGAACTTCGACATCTGCGTTACTTCGTCACGGTTGCCGACGAGTTGAACTTCACTCGTGCGGCGACACTACTTCATACGGCGCAGCCTTCGCTTAGTCAGCAGATTCGTGATCTGGAGAGCGAAGTCGGTGTGCAGTTACTCGAGCGTTCGAACCGGAAGGTCGAGCTCACCGAGGCGGGAAAAGTGTTTCTGTCCGAGGCGCGTCTGACGCTGGCGCAAGCGGACAGGGCCGTCGCACGCGCGCGCCATGTTGTCCAGCAAGGGGACAGGACGGTGACGATCGGCTTTGTGCCGGCCGCCGAAGCGAGGGTTTTCCCCTCCATCCTTCCCAAGTTGCGTATGCGCTTTCCTCAATTGAATGTCGAACTGCGCAGCCTGCCGACACTGGAGCAGGAAGACGCATTGCTCAGGGACGATATTGATGTGGCGTTCATGCGCGAACCGGTCCATTCCGCCGAGCTTGACAGCGAGGTTGTACTAACGGAGGAACTGGTGGTGCTTCTGCCAGCCGCTCATCCGTTGGCGAAACTGGAGCGCATCCCGCTGGAAAAGCTCGACGGCGAAGCGTTCATCAGTAGCGATCCGCAATTTTCGGGGAAGCTCTATAACGTGGTGGAGGACTACTTTGCGACGCACGGACTGCGCCGCAGCGTGGTGCAGGTCGCAACGAATATTCTGCTCAATCTGAATCTGGTGGGAATGGGACTCGGGTATGCGTTGCTGCCCGCCTATGTGTCCTCATTGGCGGGTGAGGCGATCTGTTGCCGGCCGCTGGATTGCGAGCCACCATCTATCGATCTGCTGATGGTGTATCGCGCCGACAATCGTTCTGCTTCTCTGGAGAATCTGCTTGAACTCGTGCGTAGCACTGCGATTACGCGTTGAGATCCTGGCTGCGTCGACTATATCGAGTTGCGCAACGATGTATCTAAAATACCGGCATTTACCCCAATACACCCGCCCCGCATACTCCCTCCATCAACTGCGGAAACAAAAGATTCGCAGCACAACTGAAAAAATATCGGAGGTAGTTTGCCATGAAGACGTTTATCAAATTCGCTATTGTCGTCGCGGCACTCGCTGCTCCAGCGCTGTCGTTCGCGCAATCGAACGAGCCGGTTACCCGTGCCGAGGTTCGCGCACAACTCGCCCAGCTTGAAAAGGCCGGTTACAACCCGAATGACTGGATGAACTACCCGACCAGTCTGCAACGCGCTGAAGTGATCGTCGCGCAGCAGAACAGTAATGCCGCCACTTACGGCGGCGCCACCAACGGCACCTCGCAGGCTGGCAAGTAAGTACTAAGCCGGCTCGTCCGACAAAACAGGCCCGTATCTCATACGAGAGAACGGGCCTGTTTTTTTGGGGAGGGCGTTCGACACCTCCGCCTAAAAGGCTCCGGGGGCTTCGCCTGGACCCCGGGTGAGTCGGCAATATGCGGCAGCGTATCGCGCCCACGCCCGAGCCGCTGCACGTGACGGCTACCGTGACCGCAAACCCACCGGTTTAAACCCCATATCACGCTGCGGACAGTTAGTTGTGCGCGCAACTGAAGCGCAATTACTGCTCCAAGGCGTCATTCGATGCCTGGTGACGACCCTCATCGATCGCGTTCAAACAGAAGGAAACACTTCCAGGACTTGCCCTGTCTTGACACGCAAAATGGGAGTTTTTGTCTAAAAAAGTCGTTACGTTTCAATGACGTGCATTCTTTGCACATTTCTTGAATTAACTTGCGAGTACTAAAAACTGCCGCTTAGACTCAACCGGGCCTGAATAAAACCAAAGAGGAAAGGAGACACGCTTCATTTCATTACCCGCGCAAAAAACTGCATGCGCCCATGAGCGGCTCGCTTTTCAAGGTTCGCTTACGCGCACGGGTACGCCCCTATTCACCCAGGCCGTTCGTCCACTGATTTCGTTAATCGTTACGCGATGCGGGCATGCATTGGCGAGTGTCGCGTTGTTACCGGAGGAGTTCACATTTACGAATAATTTCGAAGCCTGATTGTATGGAATAACCAATAAATCTGGAAGGTTTGGAAGACGGCATGACCAATCGACGGCAACAGAGCCGTCTAGCAGGAGACAATCGATGTATAAGCAAAGAACCGTTGCCTTGAAGCTCATCGCCGCAGTAGCGGGCATGTTGGCTGGAAGCGCGGCGTACGCGCAGAGTAGTGTCACGTTGTATGGCCTTGTCGATGGCGGCCTGCTCTACACGAGCAAGACCCTCAACACGACGACAGGGCAGAATGCGGGCAAACAGTTCTCGATGATCGACAGCGGCACCTCGCCCTCGCAGTTCGGCTTGATGGGCAACGAAGATCTGGGCGGCGGCCTGAAGGCGGAGTTCAAGCTCGAAAGCGGCATCAGCGTGTCGAATGGCGGATTCGGCGATTCGAACGGAAACTTCTTCGGCCGTCAGGCTTGGGTGGGCTTGAACAGCAACTACGGTGAAGTGAAGGCCGGTCTGCAGTTTTCCCCGTTCTTCCTGTCGCTTTACGAACTCGATCCACGCGGCGCTTCCCAGTTCGCCAGTAGCCTCATCAGCTATCTGAACAATGTCGTGGGCACCGGCATCTTCACCGCGAATGCGCTTTCGTACACGAGCCCGACGATTGCGGGCCTTCAGGGCAGCGTGATGCTCGCGTTGGGCGGCGAAGCGGGCAACTTCCAGGCGGGCCGCCAGTACTCGGCGAATCTCAAGTACGACAACGGCAGCCTCATGGTCAACGCCGCGTTTTTCGACGGTAACAGCGGCGGCACGGTCGCCACGCCATTACCCACCACCGTCGGATTCGAGGGGCGCATGATCGGCGCTTCGTACAAGTTCGGCAAGCTGACTGCCAAGGCCTCTTTCACCAACTACAAGGTGGCGGGTTCGTTCAACAACAATGTCTATGGTGGCGGCCTCGACTATCTCGTGCTGCCCCAACTGGATATCAACGGTGGCGTGTGGTACACCAGCGACCGCGACAATACCCGTAATCACTCCATTTTGGGCGGCCTCGGCACAGACTATTACCTCTCGCGCGCCACGACCCTGTACGCGCAGATCGGTATTGTGAACAACCACGGCGCGATGAATACGGGCCTCTCGGTGAACGGTGCATTCAACGGCGTAGCGGGTACCACGGTCGGCGCGGACCTGGGCATTCGTCATATCTTCTGATGAAGTCCGTGGCTTGCAGCCCGTCAACCTTCATCGTTCCAGTGTCATCCGTTGAGGAAAGTAGATCATGAAAAATATCCGCTGGATCCCATTGACCGCGTGCGCCCTGATCGCGTTCGGCATGGGTAGCGCTCACGCCCAGGGCAGCGAGGCTGCGTCGGTACCGGCTTCGGTGTCGGCTGCCGCACCGCTCACGCCGAAGGAGATGCGCAAGGCCAACCGGCAACTCGCCAAGGCGGTGCGTCGTGCGCTGGTCAAGGTCAAGGGGCTCGACTCAAGCAACGTCATCGTGGTCGCGAAGAGTGGCCATATCCTGCTTGGCGGTTCCGTGCCCGAAGCTGATCAGATCGGCCTTGTTGTTTCGGCAGCGCAGAGCGTGCAAGGCGTAAGCGCCGTACAGAACAGCCTCACTATCAAGGCGCAAGGGCAGTAACGATCACGGGGCGCACTGCGTAATCGCACGATTACGGCTATTACCTGCCGCTGTGCGAGACGCTGCGCGCCCCGGCACTGCATCGATTGAGTTCACACAGATTGACGAGGCCCACGTGCGCGAATACTGAACACGATGATTGCGCGACGGATACACACGCCGAAGGCGCTGAGTCGGCTAAACGTTCAGTCCTGCAAAGGAAAACTGCTTTCGCCTTGTATATATGCCTTCAGGCCCGCAGCAAGCGCTTCAAATGTCACGGCATAGCGAGCGCTGCTCCGCAGGTCTTCGTGCATGACTATCCACGTGTCCATCGTCAACGAAAACTCGTGCTGAAGAACCCGGACCAGACTTTGATCTCTCGCCGCCAACTGTGTCTGGCAAAAGCCAATACCCAATCCAGCGCGTATCGCACTCAGTTGCGCCAGGTGGCTATCGGCCCGAAATGCAAAATAATTTCTTGTGAGGGCGCGGCATTTTTCCTGTATCGAGCGAACAAATGCGTTTTCCTGATCAAATCCAATAATCGAGTGGCGAGACAACTCATCCATCGAAGTCGGCACACCATATCGCGCTAGATAGCGTTCGTGGGCATGCAGACCGACTTCAATCCCTCCAATGCGTTTGGCGACGAGTACCTCCTGAACTGGACGGAACATGCGTACCGCAATGTCCGATTCGCGACGCAGAAGATCGTCTGCTTCGTTCGATAGCACCAGTTCGATGGTCAGTTCCGGATGCTTCTCGTGCAGAGCAGCGAGTATCGGAGGCAAAACCTCGACACCGACTACCTCGCTCGCCGTTACGCGCACCGTCCCACGGACACCTGATCCGTGACCGCTAGCGACTCGCCGCAGCGCAGCTTCGGTCGCCGCAAGATGAGCCGCGAACGACCGCAGTTCACAAGCGGCATCCGTTGGCGAAAAACCATCGGACGAGCGAGTAAAGAGCTTGAGTCCCAACGCAGCCTCAAGACCGTCGATATGTCGGCCGACTGTCGGCTGCGCCAGGCCTAGCCTGCGTCCCGCCGCTGATAGTGAGCCTGTCTCGAGGACCTGCAGGAAGCTCCGGTACCAGTCCCAGTTTGGTTCGCTTTCAGCCATGGCTTGCACTTTTTATACACAAGTAGATCGGGTTGAACTTCTCTTATAGGCGGTCGGCGCACCCGCGAATCGACCAGATCGGTATGTCCGATATTAGACGGCCATGCTCGCGTGCCCCTGGCCTCTCAACTAATGGGTACGGATAGTTCCCGATTGAGATTCGAATCCATGCATAAATGTATAGCGGCTACGCAATTCCAGGCAATTTTTTATGAGCGACGAGGCGCGCAGAATACAGCCATCGACACTTCTTTCAAGCGAGAACGAACATGGCGGCAGACCTCAACGGAACGGCCCGCACGGCGCTCGTGCTGGGCGTGAGCGGCGGCATCGGCGGCGAGGTCGCGCGGCAGTTGACCGGCGCAGGCTGGCGCGTGCGGGCGCTGCAGCGCAACGTGGGAAGCAACGCCAACGCCGGCGGAATCGAAACCGTGCAAGGCGACGTAATGGACCGCGCAGCCGTCATGCGCGCCGCGCAGGGCTGCGAGGTCATCGTGCATGCGGTGAATCCGCCGGGCTATCGGCGCTGGGCCGATCTCGTGCTGCCGATGATCGACAACACGCTCGCCGCCGCGCAGGCCGCGCGCGCCACCGTGGTTCTGCCCGGCACGGTCTACAACTACGGCCCGGACGCGCTGCCCCTCGTCGCGGAGGACGCGCCGCAACAGCCGCGCACCCGCAAGGGCGCGATCCGTGTGGAGCTGGAGCGGCGCATCGAGGCCGCCACCGCGCGCGACGTGCGCGCCATCGTGGTCCGCACGGGCGACTTCTTCGGGCCGCGCGTGGGCAATAGCTGGCTTGCGCAGGGCTTCCTGACGCCGGGCCGACCGCTGCGCACGGTGCGCGAGCCGGGCACGCCCGGCGCGGGCCACAGTTGGGGCTATGTGCCCGATGTCGCGCGCACCATGCTCGAACTGATCGAGCAGCGCGCCGCACTCGCGCCCTTCGCGCGCTTTCACATGGCCGGTCACTGGGACGCCGACGGCACGCAGATGCCCGCCGCGCTCTGCCGCGTGGCCGCGCGGCACGGCCTCACGGTCAGGTGCGGCGCATTCCCTTGGCCGCTGATCTACATCGCGGCGCTCTTTGCGACCACGCCGCGAGAAATGCTGGAGATGCGTTATCTCTGGCGCGAGACGCTCGAACTGGACAACACACGCCTCGTCGCGACACTCGGCCGCGAACCGCATACGCCGCTCGACGCCGCCGTGGAAGCCACGCTGCTGGGCCTGGGCTGCCTGCCGGCAGCCCAAAACCAGGTGGCCGCCGTGCACTGATCCCGCCCCTGGACGACTCCGAAGCAGCGGTCAAAACCGGCTCAAACGCGGCCTGGAACGCCTCGACCCGGCCCCCAAAAGCCTCGCAAAAACCGCCATCGATGGCCCGCAACGCAGGCTCGCGCTAAAATGCGCCCCGTTCCTGCATGCACCATGCGACTTACGGAGAAGTCTGATGATTATCGAACCGCGCGTCCGCGGCTTCATTTGCGTGACGGCCCATCCGGCGGGATGCGAAGCCAACGTCGCTCAGCAAATCGAATACGTTACCCAAAACGGCCCCGTGGCCAACGGCCCGAAGCGCGTGCTCGTGCTCGGTTCCTCGACGGGCTACGGCCTGGCCGCCCGCATCTCGGCGGCCTTCGGCTCGGATGCGGCCACGCTCGGCGTCTGCTTCGAGCGCGCCGGCACCGACACGCGCCCGGCCACGGCTGGCTGGTACAACACGGCGGCCTTCGAGAAGTTCGCGACCCAGAAGGGTCTCTACGCGAAAACCATCAACGGCGACGCGTTCTCGAACGCCATCAAGCAGGAAACCATCGAGACGATCAAGCGCGATCTCGGCCAGGTCGACCTCGTGGTCTACAGCCTCGCCGCCCCGCGCCGCACGCACCCGGTCACGGGCGAAGTGCACAACTCGACGCTCAAGCCGGTTGGCAAGACGCTGCGCATGCGCGGCATCGACACCGACAAGGAAGTCGTCAAGGAAACCGTGCTCGAAGCGGCCAGCCAGGCCGAAATCGACGGTACGGTGGCCGTGATGGGCGGTGAAGACTGGCAGATGTGGATCGACGCGCTGGCAGCCGCCGGCGCGCTGGCCGATGGCGCGAAGACCACGGCCTTCACCTACCTCGGCGCGGAAGTCACGCACGACATCTACTGGAACGGCTCGATTGGCCAGGCCAAGAAGGATCTGGACCAGAAGGTGCTGGACATTCGCGCGAAGCTCGCAGCCACGGGCGGCGACGCGCGCGTCGCGGTGCTCAAGGCGGTGGTGACGCAGGCCAGCTCGGCGATCCCGATCATGCCGCTGTACCTCTCGCTGCTGTTCCGCGCGATGAAGGCCAACGGCACGCACGAAGGCTGCATCGAGCAGGTCTACGGTCTCTACAAGGACTCGCTCTACAGCGCCACGCCGATCCTCGACGACGAAGGCCGCCTGCGCGCCGACTACAAGGAACTCGATCCCGCCATCCAGGCGCAGGTCAAGGCCTGGTGGGACGAAGTCGCGGACGACAACATCTACGCAATGACCGATTTCGCCGGCTACAAGACGGAGTTCCTGCGCCTGTTCGGCTTCGGCATCGAAGGCGTGGACTACACCGCCGACGTCAATCCGAACGTCGCGATTCCGGGCATCATCGAGAAGTAATCACGCTTTAGTCGTGTTTTCGCGCAACGGGCCACGCTCGTTGCGCGGGCAACGAATCGGCGCGGCTGTCAACGTCGCGCCAATCGGCAGCGGCATGGGCCGCTCGCATTCTTCGGCTAGAGCTGCGATAGCCTCTACCGTCCACCGAAAGAGGCTGCTGCTGCGCGCGCCACGTCTCTTTCTCGCTGCAAGCATTGTTGGGATTCCTCTTCGATAACGCGTTCCTGCTGATCGTTGCGATCGGCATGACGTTTGCGATCATCCGCGCTGCGGATGGGTCTGCCGGTCGCGCGCCCCGTGATCGACGCCCCGTTCTGCGCGTTTTGTCTGCTGCAGCGCGCCACGCGCGAGGCGTGACGAAGCAGCGTAGAGAATAGTCCGACTAGTTAGGGGTATACATGGATTAGGAGCCGCAATGCGCTGCACTAAGCTTTTTGCGGTACCGAACGGCACGTGTCTCCCACGCTGCCGCGTTTCCGAACCACGCACTCCCGGTGCCGCCCAGCATCTGCATGCAATCGACGAAAGCGACGCAACGTCGAGCACATCGACCCACGACAACGAGAATCGGAGGAAGACATGGCGCAGCAACGGGATGACGACAAGGACACAAAGGAAGCGGGCAACACCGGTCTGAACGCCGCGCGGCGCGGCCTCATGCAAGGCGCGGGTTTGGGCGCAGCGCTCTCGCTCATGGGGGCGCTTGGTGGTGGTGCAGGAGGTTTGGTTTCCTCGGCGCAGGCCGCCGAAACGGCCTTCCCGTCGCACAAGAAATGGAGGATCGTGTTCGTCAATCACGTGACCACGAACCCGTTCTTCGTGCCGACGCAGTATGGTATTCAGGATGCCTGCTCGATGCTCGGCATGGACTATCAGTGGACCGGCTCGGCCACCTCGGACGCTGGCGAAATGGTGCGGGCGGTCAACTCCGCCATCGCCGCCAAGGCCGACGCCATCGCCGTGCCGATCGTCGACCCGAGCGCCTTCGACAAGCCCATTCAGGCCGCCCTCGACGCGGGCATTCCCGTGTTCGCGTATAACGCCGACGCGCCGCGCGGCAAGAGCAATCCGCGTCTCGCCTATATCGGCCAGGATCTGTATCTCTCGGGCTATCAGATGGGCGAGCGCATCGCGAGCCTCATCGATAGCGGCATGGTGGCGCTGTTCATCGCCACGCCTGGCCAGTTGAACATCCAGCCGCGCCTAGACGGCGCGAGCGACGCCATCAAGAAGTCGGGCAAGAAGATCGACATTCAGACCGTGGCCACGGGCGCGACCGTCAACGAGGAACTCTCGAAGATCAAGTCGTTCTATCTGGGCCACCAGGATCTCAAGGGCATGTTCGCCGTCGATGCGGGCAGCACGCAGGGCGTGGCGCAGGTGATGAAGGAATCGAACCTGCCGTCGAAGGGCGTGCACGGCGGCGGTTTCGATCTGCTGCCCACCACGATCCAGCTCATTCACGAAGGCTTCCTCGATTTCACCATCGACCAGCAGCCCTATGTGCAGGGCTTCTATACGGTGATGGAGGCGTTCGTGTTCCTCGCCTCGGGCGGCCTGGTGGGGCCGGCCAACATCAACACGGGTCTGAAGTTCGTGACGAAGTCGACGGTCGAGCCGTATCTGAACACCTCGACGCGTTATGAAGGCAAGACCACCAAGCCGCAAATCGTGCCGATGAGCGGTGCAATCAAGTCGTGATGGACACAGTGAACGAACCCGGCAAGGTCGAAGCCCGCGCGCCCCGGCGCGCGGGTGTGTCGTGGACCGCCCACTGGGCGGCCGAACTGCGCATCCTGCTGGTAGCCGTGCTGCTGGCCGCGTACTTCGAATTCGCGAATCACGATTTTCTGCTCACCGACGCCAGCCTCGTCAATCTCTCGCAGTTCATCGCGCCGGTCGCGATCATCGCGTTCGGCGAAATCATGCTGATGATCGGCGGCGATATCGATCTTTCGGCGGGCATGGTGTTCGCGTTCGCGCCGTTCATGATGGTGTTCGCCAACGACGCGGGCGCGCCGATGTGGCTCGCCGTGGTCGCGGGGCTGGTGGCGGCGGCGATCATCGGTTTCGTGAACGGCGCCGTGACCGTATGGCTGCGGCTGCCCTCCTTCGTCACCACGCTCGGCACGCTGTTTCTGATCAACGGCATCACGCTGACCGTCTCGCGCGGCACGCCCGCGCCCACGCCCGGGTCGCCAACGTTCGCGGGCTTCATGGGCGCGTGGGGCTATAGCGAGATTATCTGGACCGTGGCCCTCGCCGTGGTCATGCACACGCTGTTGCGCCATACGCGCTGGGGTCTGCATACGCAGGCCGCGGGCGCGAACCCGCTGGGCGCGAGCGAAGCGGGCATTCAGGTGAACCGGCTGCGCCTGGGCAACTTCGTTCTGGCCGCCGTGCTCGCGGGCCTGACCGGTATTCTGGAAGGCTTTCGTATCACCTCGATCGATCCGCAGGCCGGCGGCAACCAGATCATGTTTCTCGCCGTGGCTGCCGCCGTGATCGGCGGCACGCCGCTTACGGGCGGCTCGGGCACGATCGTGGGCGGGCTGATCGGCGCGGCGGTGCTGGGCATCCTCAACGACGGCTTCACACTCATCGGCATCAACGCCTTCACGTTCAACATCATCCTGGGCGCCGCGATTCTCGCCGCGATGATCTTCAATATTCACGTCGGCCGCATCCGCCGCAAGCGAGGCCGCTGATGGACGAATCACAGGCTTTCTCCGCTCCGGGGAGCACGAATCCCGCCGCGCCGCTCGCGCTGCGCGGCGACCAGCTCGTCAAACGCTTCGGCGCGGTCACGGCGCTCGACGGCGTGTCGCTCACGCTCGGCAAGGGGGAAATCCTCGGCATTCTGGGCGACAACGGCGCGGGCAAATCGACGCTCGTGAAAATCCTCACGGGCTTTCATCAGCAGACCGACGGCACGCTTTATATCGACGGTCAGCAAACGCTGCTGCGTTCCGTCGATCACGCCCGCTCGCTAGGTATCGAATGCGTTTATCAGGATCTCGCGCTCGCGAACTCGCTGTCGATCTATCACAACATGTTCCTGAACCGCGAGATCGTGCGGCGCGGGCCGTTCAAGCTGCTCGATCACAAGCAGATGCGCGAGCGCGCGGCGCAATGTCTGGATGATATCGGCGTACATGTGCCGTCCGTGGATCTGCCGGTGGAGCGGCTTTCGGGCGGTCAGCGCCAGGCAATCGCGGTGGCGCGCGCCGTGTATTCGAACGCGAAGATCCTGCTGCTCGACGAGCCGCTCGCCGCCATGGGCGCACGCGAGGCGGGCTTGATTATCGACCTCGTCACGCGTCTCAAGGAAAAGGGCGGGCTATCCATTATCATGATCATGCACAACTATGCGCAGACGCTCGACATCGCGGATCGCATCATGTTGATGCAGCGGGGCCGCGTGACATATGAACAAAAGAGCGCGCTCACTTCGGTGGCGGAGCTCATGGACATCGTGCGGCGGGAATACCGGGCGATGCGCGCCACCAGCGCGCAGTAGCCGCATACAGGGGGCATGTCCGACCGGCACGCCCGGTCGGATCATCTATGGATTACCGCAATCTGGAGAAACGCAAGAGCATGCACGCGCGCATCGTGCAGGAGCTCGGCATGCAGATCGTCGGCGGCACGCTCCCGCCCGGTCAGCGTCTGCCTGCCGAACCCACGTTGTGCGAAACCTATGGCGTAAGCCGCCCGGTGTTGCGCGAGGCGACGCGCGTGCTGGTGGCCAAGGGTCTCGTGGTGTCGAAGCCGCGCGTGGGCAGCGTGGTGCGCCCACGCGAAGAATGGCACATGCTCGACCCCGACGTGCTGTTCTGGACCGTCAACAGCCTGCCCGAAGGCGAATTCTTCCGCTCGCTCCTGACCGTGCGGCAGATCATCGAGCCGGCGGCTGCCGCACTCGCGGCGATTTGCGCCACCGACGAGGACCGCGCGCGCATCGCCGCCGCCTACGCACGCATGGAAAAGGCCCAAACCGCCGACGATCTGCTCGAACCCGATCTGGAGTTCCATCGCGCGATCATGGCCGCCACGCATAACGACATGCTCGGCTATATCGGCAATATGCTGTCGCTCGCGCTCGGCGAGTCGATCAAGCTCACGAGCCGCCATCCGAACACGCACGCGCTGTCGCTGCCGCGTCACAAGGCGATCCTCACGGCGATCGAACATGGCGATGCGCTCGCGGCACGCCAGGCAAGCGTCGTGCAGCTCGACAATGCACACGCCGATGCCAGGTCGATTCTGGGCGGCGCGGCGCTGGAGACGTGAATCAGGAGAAAACGCGTGCGGGCGCTCAGTGTCCGAAGGCCTCGACTTCGACATGCCTGCCGAGCAGGAACGCGTCCGCGACAAGGCGCAGCGGGCGCACGTCCACGTCATCGGTGCCGTGCGCGATGAGCCAGTGGAAACGCTCGTAAAGCGCCGCGTATTCGCGTTCGGCATCGAGTTCGACCGCGTCGCCGTTGATCGAAAGACGCTTGCCGCCCTCCGAAATCGACAGCAGACCATCGGTGGTTTCCACGTCGATTTCCCACTGCTCGACCGGGCCGTGGCGCCAGTCGAATTCGGCGCGCACGGGCACGCCGTCCGTGTCGATGCAATCGAGTTCGGCGGCAATCGGCGTGGCGCAGTCGCTGGGCACGTGCAGCGTCGCGCCGCGCAGCAGCACTTCGCGCGGCAGGATATGCGTGACGATCGACAGCGCATTGATGCCCGGATCGAAGACGCCCAGACCGCCCGGCTCCCAGATCCATTGCTGGCCTGGATGCCAGCGGCGCACATCCTCTTTCCAGCGCACATGCACGGCACACAGCGTACGGGTGGCGAGCCACGCGCGCGCCGGTTCGACCGCGCTCGCACAGCGCGAATGCCAGGTGGCGAATAGCGTGCGCTGGTGTTGCTTCGCGAGTTCGCGCAGCGCTTCGACTTCGCTCACGCTCGCGCCCGGCGGCTTTTCGAGCATCACGTGCCTGCCCGCCTCGAGCGCGGCGCGCGCCTGCGCGTAACGTACCTGCGGCGGCGCGCACAACGACACGGCATCGAGTTCGCGCTCGGCGCCCAGCAGTTCGCCGATATCGCTGTAGTTGCGCACGTTGTCGACCTGGGCGTTGCGGCTTGCGGCGGCCACCAGTTCGAAGCCGGGATTGCCCGCGATAGCGGGCAGGTGCTGGTCGCGCGCGATCTTGCCCACGCCGACGATAGCCAGGGTGTACGACGCATTCATGGCGATCTCCGATCCTTTTTCCAAAGCGATAATTTTATTCTGGATACCGAATGACTTCATTTTCCCCAGCGCAGCACGAGTGGATCGAGCCTGCACGCAATCGCGGACAAGGCGGGTTCGATGCGCGCCGATCGGCCATTCCAGTCAGTGCAATCGTCATGGTGCCCCCCGCGCGTCAATGCGAATGGCGCGGCACAGCGGCCCCACGCGTGCCGACCAGGAAGTCCAGATCGCAGCCTTCATCGGCCTGCAAAACGTGATCGACGTAGAGGCGCGCGTAGCCGCCCTTGCCCATCTGCTCCGCCACGCCCGGCGCGGCGGCGGGATCAACAGCGCTCAGACGGCGTTGCAGTTCCTCGTCGCCGATGTCCAGATGCAGGCGGCCCGACGCGCAATCCAGCTCGATCCAGTCGCCGTTGCGCACGGCGGCCAGCGGCCCGCCCGCCGCCGCTTCCGGTGCGACGTGCAGCACCACGGTGCCGTAGGCGGTGCCACTCATGCGCGCGTCCGAAATCCGCACCATGTCCTTCACGCCCCGGCGCAGCAGCTTGGGCGGCAGCCCCATGTTGCCGACTTCGGCCATGCCCGGATAACCGCGCGGGCCGCAATGCTTCATCACGAGGATCGAGTCCTTGTCCACCTCGAGCGACTCGTCGTCGATAGTCGCCTTGTAGTGATCGAAGTTCTCGAACACCACGGCGCGGCCGCGATGCTTGAGCAGTTCGGGCGTGGCCGCCGAGGGCTTGAGCACCGCGCCGCGCGGCGCGAGATTGCCGCGCAGGATGCAGATGCCGCCGTCCGCAATGAGCGGGTTGTCGATCGGGCGGATCACCTCGTCGTTGTAGTTCGGCGCTTCACGCACGTTGTCCCAGATCGACTTGCCGTTGACCGTGAGCGCGTCCGGATGCGGCAGCAGGTGCGCTTCGCCCAGACGGCGCAGCACGGCGGGCAGGCCGCCCGCGTAGTAGAACTCTTCCATCAGGAAGCGGCCCGACGGCTGCAGATCGACGATGGTGGGCGTGCCGCGGCCGATGCGCTGCCAGTCTTCCAGTTCGAGCGGCACGCCGACGCGCCCCGCGATCGCCTTCAGGTGGATCACGGCATTGGTCGAGCCGCCAATGGCCGCATTGGTGCGGATCGCGTTCTCGAACGCTTCGCGCGTGAGAATCTTCGAGAGCTTCAGGTCTTCGAGCGCCATCTGCACGATGCGCATACCCGACAGGTGCGCAAGCACGTAGCGGCGCGCGTCCACGGCGGGAATCGCCGCGTTGTGCGGCAGCGAGACGCCGAGCGATTCGGCCATGCAGGCCATCGTCGATGCCGTGCCCATGGTGTTGCAGGTGCCCGCCGAGCGCGACATACCCGCTTCGGCCGCGAGGAAATGATGGAGGTCGATCTCGCCGGCCTTGAGCGATTCGTGCAGACGCCACACCGCCGTGCCCGAGCCAATATCCTTGCCTTCGAGCTTGCCGTTGAGCATCGGGCCGCCCGTCACGACGATGGCGGGCACGTCGACGCTCGCCGCGCCCATCAGCAGCGCGGGCGTAGTCTTGTCGCATCCGCACAGCAGCACGACGGCGTCGATGGGATTGCCGCGAATCGCCTCTTCCACGTCCATCGACGCGAGATTGCGCGTGAGCATCGCCGAAGGGCGCAGATTCGATTCGCCGTTCGAGAACACCGGAAACTCGACCGGAAAGCCGCCCGCCTCGTAGACGCCGCGCTTCACGTGCTCCGCGAGCTTGCGGAAATGGGCGTTGCAGGGCGTGAGTTCCGACCACGTATTGCAGATGCCGATGACCGGGCGGCCATCGAACTCGTGATCGGGGATGCCTTGATTCTTCATCCAGCTTCGGTACATGAAGCCGTTCTTGTCCGTGGTGCCGAACCACTGTTGGGAGCGCAGTTTGGGTTTCATCGCCGACATCGCCTGAATGAGTGGGGCTGAAGGTTCCGCTAAGTCTAAGGAGAACTCTGATAACCTTCTA
This sequence comes from Paraburkholderia eburnea, assembly GCF_002917095.1. GTDB lineage: Bacteria > Pseudomonadota > Gammaproteobacteria > Burkholderiales > Burkholderiaceae > Paraburkholderia > Paraburkholderia eburnea. Next base: position 78,072 of record NZ_PQGA01000009.1, on the reverse strand, counting down.
ATGAAATAAAAGACGGTTCCGATATCGAAATCAGCATTCGTATAAACGCTTAGAACTATCCAGGAAATCAGACCGTGATGCTGGAGACAAGCCCCTGGTACGTGCGCACGCGGCTCAAGACGCGGCAGTTGCTGCTCGTGGTTGCGCTCGCGGAAGAAGGCAATATTCACCGCGCGGCGGCGGCGCTCCACATGACGCAGCCCGCCGCGTCCAAGCTTCTGCGCGAGCTGGAGGAGATGCTCGACGCGCTGTTGTTCGAGCGCATGCCGCGCGGCATGAAGCCCACGCTCTACGGCGACGCGCTGATCCGCCACGCGCGCACCGTGCTTGGCAGTCTCGATCAGGCGCAGGAGGAGCTGATCGCGCTCAAGGCCGGCCGCCTGGGCCACGTCGCGGTGGGCGCCATCACGTCGCCGGGCGTGCGCGTGCTGCCGTCCGCCGTGGCGGCGGTCAAGCGCACGCACGCGAACATGCGCGTGTCGGTGGAGATCGACGCGAGCAATGTGCTGCTCGAACATCTTGCGCAGGACAAGCTGGATGTCGTGCTCGGTCGGCTGTCCGACGAACACGACAAGCTCGCGCTGCGTTACGAGCCGCTCACGGGCGAGCCGGTGTGCGCCGTGGTGCGGCCTGGGCATCCGCTGCTCGCGGACGCGCCCGACACACCCCTCAGGCTCGCCGACGTGGCGCGCGCCACCTGGATCGTGCCGCCCGTGGCGAGCGTGCTGCGCCATCGTTTCGAGCTGATGTTCCAGCGCGCGAGCCTCGCGTCCCCTTCGAACATAGTGGAAACGTCCGCGCTGCTCTTCATCACCCGCGTGCTGGAGCAAAGCGACATGATCGCCGTGCTCACCGGCGACGTGGCGCGCTACTACGCGGCGCACGGCATGGTCGCGATCCTGCCGCTGCCGATGGACTGCCAGATGGACGACTTCGGCATCATCACGCGCGCCGACCGGCTGCTGTCGCCCGCCGCGGAAGTGATGATCGAGGCGCTGCGCGCGGTCAGCGCCGAGGTCTATGGGACGACGCCGCACGATACGCCGACGTATTCTTCAGGCTGACGCGTTCGATATCGGCAAGATCCGCGTCCAGAGGAGACCCAGATGCCCGCCGCCATCCCCGATTCCACCGCCATCCGCACCGCGCTCTGGCGCGCGCTGCATGTGCAGGTCGATGCCGAGCCGCATGTGCTCGAAGACGAGCTGGGCATGCAGCTCGCCGCGCCCGACGCGCACTGGCGCGAGCGCCCCGACATGGACCCCGAAGGCACGCGCGGCTATCGCGCGTCCATCGTGGGCCGTGCGCGTCTGATCGAAGACCTGGTCGCCGCGCAGGTGGCGCAGGGCGTTGCGCAATACGTGTTGCTGGGCGCGGGCCTGGACACGTTCGCGCAGCGGCGCCCCGAGATTGCCTCGCGCATCCATGTCTATGAAATCGATCACCCTGACACGCAGACGTGGAAGCGCCAGCGCCTCGCGGATCTGGGCTTTCGCGGGCAGGACGGGCTGCGCTTCGTGGCCGTCGATTTCGAGGCGGGCGAATCGTGGCGCGCGCGGCTCGCGAAATCGGGCTTCGATGCCACGCAGCGCGCCGTGGTGGCGTCCACGGGCGTCTCGATGTATCTCACGCGCGAAGCCAATCTCGCCACGCTGCGCGAGGTCGCGCAACTCGCGCCCGGCTCCACGCTCGCGATGACCTTCACGTTGCCGCTCGACATGATCGACGAGCCGGAACGCTCGCGGCACGCAGCCGTCTACGAGCACGCGCGGGCGGCGGGCACACCGTTCGTGAGCTTCTTCCGCCCCGACGAGATGCTCGATCTCGCTCGCGAAGTGGGTTTCTCTCAAGCGGAACACATCGGCACCGGCGATATCGTCGCGCGCTATTTCAGCGGGCGCAGCGACGCGTTGAAACCCGCAAAAGGCGAATCGTTTTTGATTGCGACGGTTTAATCGCAATTTTATTTAAACTTCCGCCACAGTCATTCTCCCGTCATGGGGAGAATGATTTTTACGGTATTTTTATGCACGAAGGACTAGATTAATGCAACCCGCATTGATTTATTCGTGCCTTTATCCATGATGCATTGAGTACGTTGCCTCAATCCGATATAGACTTACGGCGGGATAACGGAGAAAAGAAAAACTCAATGACCTCCTTGCTGCAGCCGGGATACGCGCCATTCATCGTGGCGATCGGCATCATGATCGTGATTGCCGTACTGGAAAGCGTGACGCTATTGTTCGGTTTTAGCGTCACCACGCATGCGGGCAATCTGATTGCCCATCAATTCGATATCGATCACGCGGCAAGCGGCGCGGAAACCGGTTTTATCGGTCAATTGCTCGGCTGGCTGCATGTGGGCCGCGTGCCATTTCTTGTTTTACTCGCGCTGTTTCTCACCGGTTTCGCCATTTCAGGGCTGTTGCTGCAATGGGTGCTGCATGCGTTGTTTCATTTCATGTTGCCGCCCGCGCTGGCCGCGTGCATCGCGCTGCCGCTTACGCTGCTGTTCGTTCGCAAAACGGGTAAGCCGATTGGCCGCCTCGTGCCGCAGGAAGAATCGAGCGCGCTATCGGAAACCGATTTTATCGGCCGCGCCGTGCGCATCGTCACTGGCGAGGCCACCCAGGGCAATCCCGCCGAAGCCCGTTTCGTCGACGAATTCGGCCAGGCGCATTACGTCCGCATCGAGCCGGAGGATGCCGGAGTGGTGTTCTTGCGCGGGCAGACGGTGTTGATCACAGCGCGCGTTTCGGCTTCGCTGTATCGGGCGATCAAGAGTCCGCGCCACGAGCCTTAGCCCCCTCCTCCTCTCCCCCTCTCCCCCGGCCCCTCTCCCGCGGGAGAGGGGAGTTTGTTTGGCCCTCTCCCTGAGGGAGAGGGTTGGGGAGAGGGGATGGGAATTTGTTTCTAACTACATCGAGAGTCAATCATCGCAATGGATACGATCATATTCTGGGGAGCCGTCGCTCTCGCGGTCATCGTGGGCTTGGGCCTGATCGGCCTGATCTTCGCGCGGCTTTATGTGCGGGCTTCGGCGGAACGTGCGTTCGTGCGCACAGGGCTCGGCGGCCAGCGCGTCATCATGAGCGGCGGCGCGGTCGTGCTGCCGGTGTTCCATGAAGTCATCCCGATCAACATGAACACGCTGAAGCTGGAAGTCAGCCGCGCATCGCGCGACAGCCTGATCACGAAGGATCGCATGCGCGTGGATGTCGTGGTGGCCTTCTTCGTGCGCGTCGCGCCCACGGCGGAAGGCGTATCGACCGCCGCGCAAACCCTCGGCCAACGCACGCTCGCGCCCGAGAATCTGCGCGCGCTCGTGGACGACAAGTTCGTCGACGCGCTGCGCTCGACGGCGGCGCAAATGACGATGCAGGACCTGCAGGACGCGCGCGAAAAATTCGTGCAAGGCGTGCAGAACACGGTCGCGGAAGATCTGACCAAGAACGGTCTGGAGCTGGAAAGCGTGTCGCTGACCAACTTCAACCAGACCTCGAAGGAATACTTCGATCCGAACAACGCATTCGACGCCGAAGGTCTCACGAAGCTCACGCAGGAAACGGAGCGCCGCCGCAAGGAGCGCAACGAAGTCGAGCAGGATACCGAAGTCGCCGTGCGCGAAAAGAACCGTGACGCGCTCTCGAAGCGGCTGGAAATCGATCAGCAGGAATCGTTCATGAAGCTCGAACAGGAGCAACAGGTGAAGACGCGCACGGCGGAGCAGAACGCGCGCATCACCGCGTTCGAGGCGCAGCGTCATCAGGAGGCCGAGCAGAGCCGCATCGGCGCGGAGCGTCAGGTGCAGGAATCGGAAATCGAGCGCGAACAGGCCGTGCGCTCGCGCAAGGTGGAAGCCGACCGCGAAATCCGCGTGAAGGAAATCGAGCAGGCCAAGGTCACGCAGATCGCCGAGCAGGAACGGGCGATCATCATCGCGCAGAAGTCCGAGGCGCAATCGCAGGCGCAGGCACGCGCGAACGAGTCGCTCGCCGAAGCGGTGAAGGCCGAGCAGCTCGTGGAAACCACGCGCCGCACCGCCGAAGCCGATCGCGCCAAGCAGGTCGCGCTGATCGAAGCCGCACAGGAAGCCGAAACCAGCGCGGTGCACGTCACGACCAAGGCGCGCGCGGAGCGCGAAGCCGCGCAGATGCAGGCCACGGCGATCGTCGAACTGGCCGAGGCCGCACGCAAGAAGGGCATCGCCGAAGCCGAGGCGCAGCGCGCCTTGAACGACGCCATCAATACCCTGTCGTCGGACCAGACCAGCCTGAAATTCAAGCTGGCCCTGCTGCAGGCGCTGCCTTCGATCATCCAGCAAACCGTCGAGCCGATGAAGTCGATCGACGGCATCAAGATCATCCAGGTCGATGGCCTGAACCGCCAGGGCGGCGCGGCGGCCGACGGCGCGGGCGCGGCCGGCATCAACGGCGGCAATCTGGCCGAGCAGGCGATGTCGGCGGCGCTGGCCTACCGCGCGCATGCGCCGCTCGTCGATTCGCTGCTCAAGGAAATCGGCCTGAACGGCACGTCCTTGTCGTCGATGGTGCCGGGCGCGGCGAGCGCGGCGGCAGTGGCAAATGCAGCGGGAGCGGTTGGCGCGCCGGGTGTGGCGAACGGCGTGAACGGTGTCGATCCGGCGCTGGGCGCGCATTACGGCCCGCGTCTGCAGGACACGGGCGCGGCGAGCTAAGCCACCACCGCGCCGAGCCGCGCAGGCCACCAGCGTCTGCGCGGCCGGCTTCACGTTCGACGCCACATTCGACGTCACATTCAACGGGCATCTGCTTCGGGCATCGGGCGATCCGCGTTATAGTCCGCGTGGTCTCACCCACGTTTCGACTTGCCGCTTGATTGCGGCGCCCTCGCTTTGCCCATGCACACCGCCCTGCTCGCTCCCCGTCCGCTCGACGCCCTCGAACTGCCTGCCGATCTCGACGGCCGCGACGGCGTGAATCGCGCGCACGGCCGCATGCAGATCGCGGCGGCCAACGACCTCGAAGCGATTCGCGCGTGGCTCGCGCGCGTCGCCGATTCGAAGGCCACCTTCGAGACCTATCGCAAGGAAAGCGAGCGTCTGCTGCTGTGGGCGATCGTGCAACTGGGCAAGCCGCTGTCGTCGCTCACCCACGAGGATCTGCTCGCGTATCAGCACTTTCTCGCCGATCCGCAGCCCGCCGCGCGCTGGGTCGCGGGCGGCGGGCGCAAACATGCGCGCGACGATGCGCGCTGGCGTCCGTTCTATGGGTCGCTATCCGCCGCCAGTCAGCGTCAGGCGATGGTGATTCTCAACACGCTCTTTGCATGGCTCGTGAGCGCGGGTTATCTGGCGGGCAATCCGCTTTCGCTGTCGCGTCAGCGCGCACGCCGGGCAGCGCCGCGCATCACGCGCTATCTCGAACGCGAACTGTGGGACGAGGTGAAGGCCTATGTCGACGGCCTGCCGCGCGAAACCGCACGCGAGCGCGAGCATCACAGCCGAACGCGCTGGCTGCTCACGCTGCTTTATCTGGGCGGACTGCGCATTTCCGAGGTCGGCGCCAACACGATGGGCGACTTCTTCACGCGGCGCGATGGAGCGGGCGTGGAGCGCTGGTGGCTCGATGTGCTCGGTAAAGGCGAGCGCCGCCGCCTCGTGCCCGCGACCGCCGAGATGATGGCGGAGCTGGCGCGCTATCGCAACGCGCGCGGTCTTGCCGCGCTGCCCTCGCCGCACGAGACGACGCCGCTCGTGCTGCCCATCGGCAAATCGACCAAACCGCTCACGCGCACGGCGCTGCATACGATCGTCAAGGCGATTTTCGCGGGGGCGGCGCAAAGGCTGCACGAGATGGACGGAGCCGCCGGTTCCGCGCAAGCCGAGGCGCGCGCAGCGCGGCTAGAGGCGGCGTCGGCGCACTGGCTACGCCACAGCGCGGGCTCGCATATGGCCGATGGCGACGTCGATCTGCGACTTGTGCGCGATAACCTCGGGCATGCGTCGCTCAGCACGACGAGCCTTTATCTGCATAGCGACGACGACGTGCGCCATCGGGAAACCGACGAGAAACATCGGATCGGCTGGTAAGCGAGCGTTATCCGCCCAGACGCAGGCTCAAACCAGCAACTGCCGCGCCAACACCTCGCGCGCCTGTGTCACCGTTTCGCGCTCGCCGGGCAGCGGCGGCGTGAGCGAGAAGACCGCCTCGGGCAGCGCGGGCAGACGATGTCGCAGGCCTAACCGCACGAGGCCGTCCGGCACCGCCGACGCACACAGGCAACCCACTCCCAGCCCGGCAGCCAGCATCGACTGCAAACCCGCGACGCCCGATGCGCTATGCCCCATCACAAACGCGCGGCCCTGCTCCTCGAGCGAATGGACCGCGATCTGATGCAGCATGCAATCGTGCGGCAGCAGCACAAGCGGCAGCGGATCGGGCAGCGCTTCCGCCAGCGCGGGCGAGGCCACCCAATGCAGCGGCTCGCGGCGCAGCACCCAGCGCGCGTCGCCCTGCGCGGGCCGAACCGCACCCGCCGACATGTTCATCACCACGCCCAGATCGATCTGGCCGCGCGCGTGCGCCTGCTCGATCTCCGCGCTTTTCATCGTGCTCACGTGCAGGCTCAGTTGCGGATAGCACTCGCGCAGCCGCGCGAGCATACCGGCCACTTCGTGAGTGCGGTAGTAATCGGTGATGGCGACGCGCAGTTCGCCCTTGATCGCCTGGCCGCGCACGTCGTCGAAGGCGGCTTCGTTGAGCGCCACGATACGCCGCGCGTGGGTGAGCAGTCGGGCACCGGCAGGCGTGGTCTCGACGCCGCGCTTGCTGCGCACGAACAGCGGCACGCCGGCGCGCGCCTCGAGCTTGCGCATCTGCTCGCTGACCGTGGACTGCGACAGATGCAGCGAAGGCGCGGCGGCCGTAAGACTGCCCGCGTCCGCCACTACCGTAAAGGTGCGTAACTGGTCGAATTCGAAACCGCGCATGGTGCTCCCCGGCTTTCGCCATCCATCGAGTAAGTCGATGGATAGTAGCACCTATTCCCGCTTTTCCGCTGGATGCGTGTTGTAGCACAATGTCGTACCGAATGGTGCAATGCGCAATCCCTCCCTGCACCTGGCTGCGCCCCTCTTTTTGGACAGTTCCGCCATGACTGACGACACCCTCACCGCCGCGCCGACCGTGGCCGCGGCGTCTTCCCCGCCCGCCGCCGCACGCGGTCATTCCGGCTGGGCGCTCTTCGTCCTGCTGATCGGCGCGATCCTGCCGCCGGTCGATTACTTCATCGTCAATCTCGCGATGCCCGCGATCCATGACGGACTCGCGGCCAGCGCCTCGCAGTTGCAACTGGTGGTGTCGGCCTACGCCTGCGCCAATGCGGTCGCGCAGATCACGGGCGGGCGACTGGGCGATCTGTACGGCCGCAAGCGCATGTTCATGATCGGCATGGCGGGCTTCGTGCTCGCCTCGACGCTTTGCGGCCTGGCCTCGGACGGTACGGTGCTCGTGTTGGGACGCATCCTGCAGGGCCTCTTCGCCGCTGTGCTCGCGCCGCAGGTGCTGGCGACGATCCGCAGCGTCTACGCGCCGCACGAGCAGGTGCGCGTGATGGGCCTCTATGGTTTCGTGTTCGGCGTCGCGGCGGTGATCGGCCAGCTGGGCGGCGGCGCGCTCATCAGCCTGCATCCGTTCGGCCTTGGCTGGCGCGCGATCTTTCTCGTCAATCTGCCGATCGGCGTCTTCGCGCTGCTCGGCAGCTGGCGCTTCATTCCGGAAAGCCGTCCGCCGCGCGGCGCGCGCATCGACGTGCCCGGCACGCTGCTGCTGTCGCTCTTCCTGCTGATGCTGGTCTATCCGCTCACGCGCGGACGCGAGGAAGGCTGGCCCGCGTGGATGCTGTTCTGCCTCGCGGCGTCGGTGCCCGTGCTCGGCCTGCTGCTGCGCGTGGAGTCGCGCACGCTCGCGGCGGGCAAGGATCCGCTGCTCGACGTGCGGCTGCTGCGCAATCCCGTCGTCGCGCTGGGCCTGACGCTCGCGTTCCTGTTCTATCTGATGAGCGCGTTCTTTCTGAGCTACGGCATTTATCTGCAGGGCGGGCTGCACTGGTCGCCGCTGGCCTCGGGCTTCGCGATCCTGCCATTCGGCGTCGGCTTTCTGACGAGTCCGCTCTTGATGCAGCGTCTGGTCGCGCGCTTCGGCGGCTATCGCGTGCTCACGCTCGGTTATGTGCTGATCGCGCTGGGTCTCGCCACGGCGGCGGCGCTCGCGGGGGCTACGGCGCCGGGCGCGGGCTTCTACGTCGGACTCGCGGCGATGGGCATCGGCCAGGGTCTCGTGCTGCCGTCCGTGGTGCGCATCGTGCTCGCCGAAGTCGAGCCGGCACGCGCGGGCGTGGCGTCAGGCATGGTCACGGCGATGCTGCAGATCGGTGCTGCCGTGGGCGCGGCGACGCTCGGCGGGATGTTCTTCGCGCGTCTGGGTGCGCATCCTGGCGCGCTCGATTACGCGGCGGGCTTCAAGGTATCGATGTTCTCGCTGGTGGCGATTCTGGGCGTATGCGTGCTGTTGTCGATGGCGCTCGGGCCGCTGCACCGGCGCTTGCATGCGCATGATTGAGCGCGCGTGAACACCATCGAACCCGCGCCCTCATTACGTTATGCCAAAGGCTTCGTTCACGCGCGCCAACACGCTTGCTACGATGCGGCCAGTCTTCTCCGAGACTGCCTGGGCCGCTCGCCGATTCGCTCGCTGAGCCGGTCTGGACTGGGGTTCGCTCCGGCGCGCTGGATTGCAGATAGCACGCCGGAGCGCTTTTCATCCGGGCGTCCTTGAGCGATCTTCTCCGTCCTCTGCGCCCGTTTTTGCCTCCAGCATTTCAATCAGCCGCCGCAGCGCCGCCGGCGCGCGCAGATCGCGCCGCCAGACGAGAAAAATCGTCACGGCGCGCACCGAAGCCGGCAGCTTATGCGCCATCACCTCGCCACGACTGGGCATGCTCTCCAGCAAGCTCGCCGGCAGCAGCGCGAGACCCGCACCCGCCGACACACACGCCAGCATGCCGTGATACGACTCCAGCTCGAACACGCGTCCCGGCGCCGCGCAATCCTCCTCGAACCAGCGCTCGAAAGTACGCCGATACGAGCAGTTCGAGCGGAACGCATAGATGTTCGCGCCGTTCACGTCCTTCGCGCGCTTGATCGGCTTGCGGTTGGCCGCCGAGATCAGCACCAGTTCCTCGCCGAACACGGGCACGCCCGTGAGCGCGGGATGCGAGACCGGTCCATCGACAAACGCCGCAGCCAGCTCACCTTCCAGCACGCGATCGATCAGTTCTCCCGACGGCCCCGTCGAAAGATCGAGCGCCACGTCCGGATAGCGCCGATGAAACGCCGCCAGCACCGCTGGAATGCGCACGGCCGCCGTGCTTTCCAGCGAACCCAGCGGCAGCGCGCCGCGCGGCTCGTCGCCGGCCACGGAGAGTTTCGCTTCCTCAACGAGATCGAGAATGCGGCGCGTGTAGTCGAGGAACGCCGCGCCCGTCGCGGACAGGCGCAGACGCATCTTTTCGCGAATAAACAGCTCCGCGCCCAGTTCCTCCTCCAGTTGCCGCAGGCGCGTCGTGAGATTGGACGGGACGCGGTGCAGCCGCTGCGCGGCGGCCTGCACGCTGCCCGCATCGGCGATTTCGCGAAAGATCAGCAGTTGAGCCAGCTCCACACCCTCACTCCTAGAGAACAATTTATTCAATATTATTCACTTTTGCTGAGTATTGCCAGATCGTATGCTGTCGCTCATTCGATGCCGTAATCATTGCAGTTCCGACAGAGAGGAGCACAACATGACCGCTACACCCGACACCGCCGGCGCCGTCTCGCGCAACCCCGTCAACGGCGAAATCCTCGCGACCTACGCGTTCGACGGCGAAACCGCCGTGGAAGCTGCGCTCGTTCGCACCGCCAGCGCCGCACGCATCTGGCGCGACACGCCCGTCGCCCAGCGCGCCGCCGTGCTGGTGCAACTCGCGCACGTCCTGCGCGAGCGCAAGCAGGCGTTCGCGACGATGATCGCCGACGAAATGGGCAAGCCGATCGCGCAGGCACGCGGCGAAGTCGAAAAGTGCGCCGCGCTCGCCGAGTGGTATGCCGAAAACGGCCCGGCCATGCTCGCGCCGCTGAATGTGCCGGTGCCGAACGGCACCGCGCGCCAGGAATTCCGCCCGCTCGGCCCGATTCTCGCGGTCATGCCGTGGAACTTCCCGATCTGGCAGGTGCTGCGCGGCGCGGTGAGCATGCTGCTCGCGGGCAATACCTACGTGCTCAAGCACGCGCCCAACGTGATGGGCAGCGCGTACCTGCTGCGCGATGCGCTCGCGGCCACCGATCTGCCCGCAGGCGCCTTCGAAGTGCTCAACCTGCCGCCCGAGCGCGTCGCGCCGGTGATCGCCGATGCGCGCATCGCCGCCATCGCGGTCACGGGCAGCGTGCGGGCGGGCGCGGCCATCGCGCAGCAGGCGGGCGCGGCGCTCAAGAAGTGCGTGCTGGAACTGGGCGGCTCGGACGCGTTCATCGTGCTCGCCGACGCCGATCTCGACCAGGCCGTGCGCTCCGCCGTGCTGGGCCGCTATGGCAATACCGGCCAGGTCTGCCTTGCCGCCAAGCGCCTGATCGTCGAGCAAAGCATCGCCGCCGACTTCGAAGCACGCTTCGTCGAAGCCGTGAAGGCGCTGCGCATCGGCGCGCCGCGCGAGGACAGCACCTTCATCGGCCCGATGGCGCGCTACGATTTGCGCGACGAACTGCACAACCAGGTCGAGCGCTCGATCGCCGAAGGCGCGCGCCTCGTGCTGGGCGGCAGCAAGATCGAAGGCGCGGGCAATTACTACGCGCCGACGGTGCTCGCCGATGTGCGTCCGGGCATGACCGCGTTCAAGGAAGAACTGTTCGGGCCGGTCGCGGCGATCGTGGTGGCGCGCGATGCGCAGCACGCCGTGGATCTCGCGAACGATAGCGAATTCGGTCTGGGCGGCACGATCTGGTCGCGCGATGTCGAACGCGCCAACGTACTGGCCGCGCAGATCGACACCGGCGCGGTCTTCATCAACGGCGACGTGGCGACCGACCCGCGCGTGACCGTGGGCGGCGTGAAGAAGAGCGGCTTTGGTCGCGAACTGTCCAGCTTCGGGCTGCACGAGTTCTGCAACATCCAGACGGTCTGGGTGGATCGGCGCTAAAACATGGTGGCGATGGCGGCACGAGGCGCGGAGGCATTTCGCGCCTTGCTGGAAGGTCTTTTTACCGATTCGACTCCGGCCAGGGTTGACGAGCAAGCGGGTTTTTCCGCATTCAACCTTTCGGCGCGATGACCGTTAATCGGGCTATGGAGCGCGGCAGCGGACCGACTGACTTGCCGGTTCGCGCACCGCGCACCATACCCTGTCCCCGTTCATTCAGGGACCATGCAGAGTCGAAGTCTTGAACGCCGGCGGCCATCCGCCGGCGATTTTTTTGCGCGCGCGAAATGGGTGCGCGCGCATCGGTTTTTCAGGCACGACCCTCGACAGAATGCTGTCGCCCATGGCGGGGGGAAGTGACAGCCGGGGCGGCGCAGGACGGACGAACCGCCCTCAATGCGTATCGAAGCTCATATCATCGTGCACGACGCGCACGGGATCGACGCGCCCGAGCGCCTGGAGCAGCGAATGACCCGCCGTCGTGAGCGACGGCAGGCGGTGGCCTTCGGTGCGCGTTTCGAGCGCGACGAGCTGGCGTTCAAGCAGGGTATCGAGTTCGTGGCGATTCATGTCGATCTGCTCCGGCGCGTGGCGGATCAACATCAGGGTGGCAAACTCGTGCGGACTCAGCAATTCATGTCTCCTAGCAATGCCGCAACCAGGGGCACAGGGGCGCATATCATCAGGCCTGAATGTGACGTCGGCGTGACTGTCACAATCAATGTCACATTCGGCGTATCAGATTTGCTGTCGCGCGACGGCCTCCGGCTGACGCGCCAGCGCCGTGCCGCACTCCTCCACGAGGTCGCGCAGCGTGGCGGCGAGGTGCGTGCCGGTGTCGTTGGCGGCGATCCCCATGCCTTCGTCGCGACGCGTAGCCCGCACCCCGACGACGATCGGCATGTCGGCCGCCCGCTCGCGCACGCGCCGCACCAGGTTGCGAAGGTACGGCGGCGACTCCGGGGCGTCGAGCGACACCACGCAAATCGCGTGGATGTCGAGCGCATCCGCCATGCCCGCCTTGGTGTTGCGCACGTCGGCGTAAGTGGTCGCCGTGCAGGGAATGCGCGCGCGCAGGAGCAACTGGCAGACGATCGCCACCACCACCTCGTCGAACGCGCCGCGCCCCGGTACGCACAGCACGAGGCGGCCGTCGTGCGGCACCTCCAGCGGCGCTTCGACCGCTTCGCCGTTGCGGCGCGCGTTGGCGTCCTCCAGCGCGGCGTGGCGCGAATCGTCCACGGATTCGAGATCCTCGACGATGTCGAGCAGCGCCTGATTGATGCGCGCCAGTTGCTCGGCGGGCAGCACGCCGCGCAGCACGTCGTTGCGCGCGAAGCGCAGGCCCTCGAACACCACCTGCTCGTAATAGTCGATGAGCGGCATCTCGACGAGCAGGCGGTCGGCCTGCAAGAGCGCTTCATGCGGATCGTCGGCGAGCAGGCGTTGATAGCAGGTTTGCGCGGGCGTGAGCGCGGGCTGGTCGCCGAGCAGGATGGTCAAAAAATTCAACCGATCCACGTAACGGCCGAGCGTGACGATACAAAGCGTGAGCGGCGTCGATAGCACGAGGCCGATCGGCCCCCAGAGCCAGCTCCAGAAGATCGCCGCGACCACCACCGCGAGCGGAGACAGCCCCGAGCGGCGGCCATAGAGCATCGGCTCGGCGAACTGGCCCGCCACCACATCGACGACGATGAAGAAGATCAGCGTCCACACCGCCATGGTCCATTGCGGCTGAATCGCGGCGGCCAGCAGCGTCGCCATCACGGCTGCGATCCAGATACCGATGTACGGCACGAAGCGCAGCAGCGCCGCCACGGCGCCGAACAGCAGCGCGCCCGGCACGCCGATCCCCGCCAGCCCCACCGCGAGCACCGCCCCCACCGACACGTTCACCCCAAGCTGCGCGACGAAGTAACGGGACAGACGCTCGGAGGCATCGTTGATGGCGGTGGTCGTGCGGTGCAGATCGTCGGAGCCGAACACGCTGATCAGACGGTCGCGCAAGTCCTCGCGCTGCAGCAGGATAAAGATCGTCACCACGAGCACGATGAAGCCGGTCTCCAGCGGCGCGATCACCGGCGAGAAAGCCCGCTGCGCGAGTTGCATCGGCGTGGGTGAGGGCGTGTGGACCTCGACGGGCATCGGCTGCTGCGGCTGGTTGCGCGCGGCGCGTCCGCGCGGCGCCGGTGGCGCCGGCGGCGGCGTGGGCGTCACGCGCTGCAAGGCGGCGGCGGCGCGCGTCATCAGGGAATCGGCGCGGCCCACGGTTTTTTGCTGCACCGTCTCGATCTTTTGCTCGATCTCCTCCTGGTACTGCGGCAGATCGGCGGCGAGTTGCACGACCTGCGCGAAGATCAGCGCGCTCACGCCGGCCAATGCGAGCACCGTGGCGAGCACCGCGATCAGGATCGACAGGAATTGCGGCAGGCGCAGACGGCGCAGCGCGTTGACGAGCGGCGCGAGCAAAAAACTCAGCAGCACCGAGAGCGTGATCGGAATCAGCACCGCGCTCCCGAAGTAGAGGCCGCACACGACCACCACGCCCGTGATGACCGAGGCGAGCGTATGGACCGTGGGCGTGCTCGGCGGGAACACGCGGTTGCGGCGGCTGCCTGCGGCGCCGTGCGCATGACCTGTGTGAGGCCGGTCGGGTGGAAGCGGGACATTCATGGCGAAGCGGTCGCGGCCAGCGTGACCCGGGCGGTCATCGGATTCGTGGGGAGGATAGGGCTCGCGCATCGGGGCGCACCTGCATTCAGAGTAGTGCGCGCTGCGCGCGATGGGCGGCAGCGAGCGAAATCATTGGGGTACTGACCATTGATGTACTGACATCTGGCCTTGCTCGACGGCTGCCGCCTGTCTCGTGAAGCGAGGCGCCAGCGTGGAGGGCAAGCGGCATGCCGGGGCGCAGCATAACGCAGACGGCAGACGCGCCGCCGGGGAAAGCGCGCTGCCCGCGCGTCAGGGCATGTCAGGGCTTGGCCGTTTCCAGTTCCTGATTGCGCGCCGTCAGAAACTGGATCAGGCCGTCCACGCCGCCTTCCTGGATTTTCTCGTTGAACTGTGCGCGGTAGGTCTGGATCAGCCACGCGCCGAGCACGTTCAGGTCATAGAGCCGCCAGCCCTGCGGCGTCTTGTAGAGGCGATAGTCGATCTCGACAGGCTTGCCGCTCGTCTGCGCCTGGGTGCGCACGACCACGTCCGTGTCGCTCGGGGCGTTGCGCATGGGCGCGTATTCGATCTGCTGATCGGGCCGCAACTGGGCGAGCGCGCCTGCGTAGAGGTGGATCAGCAGCAGCTGGAACTGCTCCATGACCTGTTGCTGCTGTGCAGGCGTGGCCGTGCGCCAGTGCGGCCCCATCGACAGTTGCGTCGTACGGCGGAAATCGACGTAAGGAAGGATGTCGCGATCGACGATGCCGCGAATGCGCGGGATGTCATCAGGGGCGATCGACTGGGTGCGGACCTCGTCCAGCACTTGCTGGGTGGCGGTCTTGATCAAGGCCTGCGGGTCGGTCTGGTCGACGGGCTGGGGCGCGGCACTGGCGCTCGGGGACACAAAGCCCGTCAGGGCCGTAAAAAGCGTGGCGACAATCAGAATGTTTTTCATGCGGAGGCTCGGTCGGTTTCCATGGCTGACGACAGACGTTTGCCCCTTTTATAAAGCATTCAGGCGCGGCGCGCATTTCAGCGCTTTGCCGATCTTTCCGATCCGCTCAAGTACGGGAACAGCGAAAAGCGTTACGCCTCGCGACGGCCCGGGAAGGCCGTTACGTTACGTTACACATGCTGGGAGTTTGTTACAGGCACCCGACATAACACCGGGCAAAACGGGGACCGACGCAGGGAAAGAACGTTCAGGTGACGGCCAGCCGGCGACAGCAAACAGCCAGCCGGCCGTCCCGGCGCATCAATCGCGCCTCCTCCCTTCAAAACCTTGAACCGCCTGCGCACCGGCCGCAGCCTGAGGCTCCATAAAGAACGCCTCCAGCCCGAACAGCCAGGCCACGCAGTACGACAACCTCGACAGCAATCGCAGGCCTTTCTCGTCTTCAGCGACCTCGTCCTCCAGCGTTTGCGGTGTAGCGAACGTGACCCCTGCCGTTCCCGTGGCGAAACTTGCCGGCGTCGATTCCCGTGAAACCGGATCGAACTTCATGTGGCACCCCTTTCCTCGTTTTTGTGTGTGGCAGGGCTATATTGAGCAAACTCCGTACCAGTCATACCGATCACAAGAAATCCCTTCGCGCGAGCGATTTCCGCCGTCAGCGTGCGCTGGCGCACCCATTCCGATAACCCCGCCACAGCCGCCCCAGGCACTCACACTGTAAAAATTACAAGACCACCCTGCAAAAGCGTGAATCCCCGCATGACAAGGGGATTCCCCGGATCGCCACGCGTCGCCGGAGCTTCCCGAAAAGTCTCGTGCGTTCCTGATCTTTTTGTACACGCGTAATACCTTCAATCACGACAATGGTGTAAGGTGCAGCGGTTCCGTCTCGAAAATCGAGACCGCAAAAGCAGAACGCCAGCCCGCAGAGGAGATCGCATGAACTCACCCGAACGGACCCGTCTCGCGGATGTCCTGAACCCGCATCGCGACGCGCTGCTCACCGACTGGATCCGCCTGCATCTGCCGATCGCGCTGCGCCGCGGCCTCGCCATGGAAGCCGAAGTCCGCGAGCAGTTCTCGACGTTCCTCACGGTGTTCCTCGACACGCTCGCGAAGTCGGAAACGCTCGACGCAAGCCGCCCCGAATGGGAACCGTTACGCGCCTTTCTCGCCGATATGTCGGCTCACCGCGCACGCCAGGGCTACACGCCGGCGGAAACGGCCACCTTCGTGTTCTCGCTCAAACAGCCGCTCTACACGCGCCTGCGCGAAAGCTTCACGAATCCCGCCGAACTCGCGGACGTGAGCTGGGCGATCAATCTGCTGATCGACGAGCTGGGCCTCTACACCACCGAGGTCTTCCAGAACAGCCGCGAGGCGATCATCGCGCGCCAGCAGGAGGAACTGCTGGAGCTGTCCACGCCCGTCGTGCAATTGTGGGAAGGCGTGCTCGCACTGCCGCTGATCGGCACGCTCGATTCGGCGCGCACCCAGGTCGTGATGGAGAGCCTGCTGCAGAAGATCGTCGATACGGGCGCGGGCCTCGCGATCATCGACATTACCGGCGTGCCGACCGTCGACACCCTCGTCGCCCAGCATCTGCTCAAGACCGTGGCCGCCGCGCGCCTGATGGGCGCGGACTGCATCATCAGCGGCATCCGTCCGCAGATTGCCCAGACCATCGTGCATCTGGGCGTCGATCT
Organism: Paraburkholderia eburnea; assembly: GCF_002917095.1. Lineage (GTDB taxonomy): Bacteria > Pseudomonadota > Gammaproteobacteria > Burkholderiales > Burkholderiaceae > Paraburkholderia > Paraburkholderia eburnea. Next base: position 61,533 of record NZ_PQGA01000009.1, on the reverse strand, counting down.
CACCAATGTCACCACCAAGTCCACGCTCGCCGACGCCTTCGTGATCGCCCTGCAGCGCACCGGCTCGCAGATCATCAAGCCGACGGCCACGGCCTGAGCACCGGAGCCGAGCGATGGAACGCATACCGATTTTGCGTCTGGGCGACTACCTGATCGTCTCGATCCAGGTGGACATGCACGACCGCCTCGCGATGGCGCTGCAGGACGACCTCACGGCGCGCATCGTCAAGGAGTCGGCCAAGGGCGTGCTGATCGACATTTCGGCGCTCGACGTGGTCGATTCGTTCATCGGCCGCATGATCTCGAACACGGCGGCGATGGCAATGGTGCTCGATGCGCAGACCGTCGTGGTCGGGATGCGGCCTTCGGTGGCGATCACGCTGGTCGAGCTGGGCCTGACGCTCACCGGCGTGCGCACCGCGCTCGACATCGAAAAAGGTATGGCGCTGCTAAAACAGCGGCACGCCTAGCATGCCGATTGCTTTCGCCATGATGAACAGCAACGACGCGCCCGACCGGCTGATCGCGCAAGTGAGCCTGCGCTCGGACGAGGAAATCGTCCGGCTGCGGCAGATCGTGCGCGACCAGACGATTGCCCGGGGCTTTTCGCTGATCGAGCAGACCAAGTTCGTCACGGCGGCCAGCGAACTCGCGCGCAACACGCTGCAGCACGGCGGCGGCGGCGATGCGCGGCTCGAAGCGCTCAGCAACGGCGTGCGCGTGGGGCTGAAGATCACCTTCGTCGATCAGGGACCGGGCATTCCCGACATCGAACGCGCGTTGCAGGACGGCTTTACCAGCGGCAACGGCCTGGGGCTTGGGCTGGGCGGCTCGCGGCGCCTGTGCGACGCCTTTTCGATCGACTCCACGCCCGGCAACGGCACTACGGTCACCATCATCAAATGGAAAGTTCGCTAGACGGCGCTTCCGGCCTGGCCGGCGGCACCCATCGCGCCTTCGAGATCGGCGATGCGAGCAGCGTGGCGTTCGCGCGGCGCGGCGCCGCGCAGGCCGCCCTTCTGGCCGGTCTCAATGAGACCGACGCCGGCCGGCTGGCGATCGTGATCACCGAAGCCGCCACCAATATCCTCAAGCACGCGGGCCATGGCGAACTGCTGGTGCGCGCGTGCGGGCGCGGCGTGGAACTGATCGCGCTCGACCGCGGCCCCGGCATGGCCGATGTGCGCGCCGCGCTGTCCGACGGCCACTCGACGGCAGGCACGCCCGGCACGGGACTCGGCGCGATCCGGCGGCTCTCCGATCAGCTTGCGCTGTGGTCCCAGCCGGGGCACGGCACGGCGCTGCGCGTGCTGGTTCAGCAGCCCGGCACGCCGGGCCCGGCGCAGGCGGCTCCCGAAATCGGCGGCGTTTGCGTGCCGTATCGCGGCGAGGAAGTCAGCGGCGACGGCTGGCAGGCCCAGGCCGATCAGAGCGGCTTCACGCTGGCCGTCGCCGACGGTCTCGGCCACGGCGCCCAGGCGCACATCGCCGCGACCGCCGCGCTCGAAGTGCTGCGCCGGCGCGCGGGCCTGATGCCCGGCGCGTTGATGGAGCTTTCGCACGCGGCGCTGCAGCCGACGCGCGGCGCGGCGCTCGCGCTGGCGCGCTTCGACCTCGCGCGCTCGAGCGTGAGTTTCTGCGGCACCGGCAACATCTCGGCGGTTGCCTATGCGACTGGCAAACCGGGCCCCGGCGATCCGCGACCTGGCGGCGCGGGCCAGCGCGCCAGGACCGGCGCCAGCGCCCCGGCCGATGCGCCCGACGACGCGCGCGCGAGCTACCAGCTCGTCTCGCGCAACGGCATCGTCGGCCATACGATGCGCGGCGCCCAGGAGTACGAGTTCGCCTGGCGCGCGAACAGCGTCCTGATCCTGCATTCCGATGGCGTGGGCACGCGCTGGGACCTGGACGCGTGGCCGGGGCTTGCCCGCCAGAGCGCCGTGATGATCGCCGCCGTCCTCTACCGCGACTTCGCGCGCCGCAACGACGACGCCACCGTGGTCGTCGTCAAGGCGCAGCCGGGAGTACAGTTGACCCATGAAAACGCCGCTGCTGCGCATCCGCATTGAGACCGCCCAGGACGTCGTCGTGGCGCGCCGCCGCTCGCGCGATCTCGCGGCGGGCCTGGGCTTTTCCGCGCTCGACCAGACGCGCATCGCCAGCGCCGTGTCGGAAATCGCGCGCAATGCCTTCGAATACGCGGGCGGCGGCGAGGTGAGCTTCGCCTTCGACGCCACGCGCACGCCGCAAGCCTTCGAAATCATCGTGCGCGACCGCGGCCAGGGTCTGCGCGAGCTCGAAGCGGTGCTCGACGGCACGTACCGCTCGCCGGGCGGCATGGGCCTGGGGATCATGGGCAGCCGCCGCCTGATGGACCGCTTCGACATCGAATCGACACCACAAGGCACCACCGTCGCGATGGCGCGCCATCTGCCCAACGAGCGCGCCGCGCCGCGCGGCCGCGCGCTGGAACGCGTCGTCAACAGCGTGACCGCGCTCGCGCCGCAGGCCGATTCGCTCGCCGAAGTGCAGCAGCAGAACCGCGAACTGATGGCGACGCTCGACGAACTGCGCGCGCGCCAGGAAGAACTCGCGCGCCTGACCCAGGAACTGGAGGCGACCAATCGCGGCGTGGTCGCGCTATATGCCGAACTCGACGAGCGCGCCGAAGAACTGCGCCGCGCCGATCTGATGAAGACGCGCTTCCTCTCCAACATGAGCCACGAATTGCGCACGCCGCTTTCGTCGATCAGCGCGCTCGCCAATCTGCTGCTCAATCGCCTGGACGGCGACCTGACGACGGAACAGGAGCATCAGGTGAAGCTGATTCTCGCGTCGGCGCAAACGCTCGGTGAAACCGTGGACGATCTGCTCGATCTCGCCAAGATCGAGGCCGGCAAGACCGAGGTGTCGCCCGCGTGGTTCGATCCCGCCGATCTGTTCGCCGCGCTGCGCACGATGCTCACGCCGCTGCTCGCCACGCCGCGCGTCTCGCTCGAATTTGCCGCGACGGCGGGCCTGCCGCGCCTTTATACCGACGAGCCGAAACTCACGCAGATCCTGCGCAATTTCGTCTCGAACGCGCTCAAGTACACGGAACGCGGGCAGATTCGCGTGGGCGCGCGGCTCGAAGCGTCCGGCGAGCGCGTGGTGTTTTTTGTCGCGGATACGGGCATCGGAATTGCTCCTGAACATCACCCCATTATTTTCGAGGAATTCGGTCAGGTGCAGAACCGTTTGCAGCAGCGCGTGAAAGGCACCGGCCTCGGCCTGCCGCTGTGCCGCAAGCTGGCCGCGCTGCTGGGCGGGGAAGTCGGCGTCGAAAGCGAACTGGGCGTGGGCTCGACCTTTTACGTCGATCTGCCCGTGCGCCTTGCCAGCGACGAGGACGCCGATGTCACCGATCGCGCCGACGATGAGGCAAGCGAACAAGCCCGTTCGCGAGGCGCCGCATCGTGACCTACGCCACCGTCATTCTCAATGTCGACGACAACGAAGGCGCGCGCTACGTGAAGTCGCGCGTGTTGCGCCACGCGGGCTTCGCGGTCATCGAAGCCGCCACGGGCCAGGGCGCGCTCGACGCCGTGAGCGAGCAGTCGCCGGCGCTCGTGCTGCTCGACGTGAAGCTGCCCGACATCAGCGGCATCGAGGTGTGCCGCCTCATCAAGCAGAATCCGCAGACCAGCTCCACGCTGGTGCTGCAGACCTCGGCCGCCGCCGTGCAGGCGCGCGACAAGATTCGCGCGCTCGACGGCGGCGCGGACAGCTATCTGACCGAGCCGGTCGATCCCGCCGAACTGGTGGCGAACGTGCGCGCGCTGCTGCGCCTGTACGCCGCCGAAAAAGCGCTGCGCGACGCCGACCGCCGCAAGGACCGCTTTCTGGCGACGCTCGCGCACGAGTTGCGCAACCCGCTCGCGCCGATCCGCAACGCCATCGAACTGCTCGATCCGCGCCACGGCGCGAGCGATGCCGGACGCGCCGACGCGCGGCAGATCGCGAGCCGCCAGGTCGAACATCTCGGCCGCCTCGTCGACGATTTACTCGACGTTTCGCGCATCTCGCACGGCAAGATCGCCTTGCAGATGACGACGCTCGACTTGCGGCAGATTGTCGAAATGGCCGTGGAAACGAGCCGTCCGGTACTCGACGCCAAGCAGCAGCAACTCACCGTGAGCAACACGCCGGGGCCTTGCCACATCGTCGGCGACGGCATCCGCGTCGCGCAGATCATCAGCAATCTGCTGTCGAATTCGGCAAAATACACGGCTGCCGGCGGCGCGGTGACGCTGCGCCTCGAAGCCGACAGCGATGAAGTGGCGATCGGCGTGCGCGACAATGGCATCGGCATCGCGCCCGACGAGCTGCCCTACGTCTTCGAGCTTTTCATGCAGTCGCGCGACGCGGTCAAGCGTGCCGATGGGGGCCTTGGCATCGGCCTCGCGCTGGTGCGAGAACTCGCGGAACTGCACGGCGGCTCGGTAAACGCTTATTCGGAAGGGCTCGGCAAAGGTTCGGAATTCGTCGTGCGTCTGCCCATCGCACGCGCGCCGCAAGCCGACGACGCACCCACAAACAACAACAATATGGATAACGAAACAATCCCGCGCAAACGCCGCGTCCTGATCGCCGACGACAACGTGGATTCGGCGACCTCGCTCCGGATGCTGCTCGAACTCGAAGGCCACGAGGTACGCGTGGCCCATGACGGCCCCAGCGCGCTCGCGCTCGCCCAGAGCTTCGAGCCGCATGTGGCGATTCTCGATATCGGCCTGCCCGGCATGGATGGCCATGCGCTCGCCAAGGCCCTGCGGGCGCGGCCCGCCACGGCCCGCACGCAGTTGATCGCCCTCACCGGCTATGGTCAGGAGCGCGACCGCCAGGCCACCGCCGAAGCCGGCTTTGACCGGCATCTCGTGAAGCCCGCGCCGTTCGACGAAATCCTGCGCGAAATCGAAGGAACCAAGGCGGACTAACGGCACGCGTTGGCTTTCGTCGGTAAAAAGGGGATTGCGGATGAAGGTAAAAGTACGCGCCATCGGCATTGGCGATCTCGAACTCGTCTGCCGCCATCGCGAGGCGATGTTCAGCGAAGCGGGCCGCGACGCCGCCACGCTCGCAACGATGACGGAGCACTTTCGTGTCTGGCTGGCGCCACGTCTCGCCGACGGGCGCTACTTCGGCTTCGCGCTCAACGATGTCAATGTCGATGTCAAGGACGGTGCGCCCATCGCCGGCATCGGCCTGATGGAAATCGACTGGCCGCCCCATCCTGCCCACCCCGCGCAGGACCGGCGCGGCTATGTGCTCAACGTCTACGTCGAGCCGCACGCGCGGCGGCGAGGCCTCGCCCGCCAGCTCATGCAACTCGCCGACGAGGAATTCGCGCGGCGCGGCATCCGCCATGCGATCCTGCATGCGACCGAGCAGGGCCGCGATCTCTATCGCCAACTGGGTTGGGGCGCGACGACCGAAATGGCCAAGACGCTGTAAGCCCACCCTTTTTCTCAAGCCGCCGTTCATCCGTGCCGTTAACGGGTTGAGCTTTCAACCTTCTCACGGAGCCACGCTTGAACGGGAACACGCGCGCTATTATTTCCAGACCCAAAACCGGCGCCTTCGCCGCGCTCGCGGCCGTCGTCCCTCTTTCGTTCGCCCTGTTGCTGTCGGGCTGCGTGACCCATACGCGAGTAGTCGCCACGCCCGCGCGCCCCGTGGTCGTGGCCGCACCGCCGCCTGTCGTGATGGCCGCGCCGGCTTACGTGCCCGAGCCGCATGATGCCTACGTTTCTGTCGCGCTCGATCGCGACGTGGTCGTGATCGGCGGCATGACGTACATCTGGTTTGTCGGACCGGACGGTCAGCGTCATCGGCACTATTACGGTCGCGGCGATCTTCGTGCCGAGGTGTTTCACCGCCGCGCCGAATTGCACAACGTGATGGCACACCACGAAGGCCACCTGCCGATGCAGAGCGCCTACGTCGCGCCGCCGTCGATGCGTGCCGCGACGCCTCACTCGCGCGTGCACGTGGAGATGGTCGCGCGCCCCAGTGGCATACCGCATTCGATGGCGCACCCGGGCGACCGCCCTCATCCGCATCCCGAGCCGCGCCAGGCGCAGCATCAGATGGCCGCCCCCACTCACAACGCCGCCGACCATGGCCGCCGCCTGCCGAATGCGCATCCCGGCGATGCCCGTCCAATGGCCGGCGTGCCGCGTCATACGGTGTAAGCGCTCGCCGTAAGGTGATTCAAAAACCGCCGTGCGCGCTGCGCCCTGGCGGTTTTTTACGCCAATTGATTCGACATCCTGATCATTCATTACGACGCTCATCGCACAGTCGAATGCCCACCCCTAATATGGGCAATAGGGCGGCACGCAACCTTTTATATCACGTTACGATATAATTCGCGACATTCGAGCCGACCCCGGCCCGGCTTCTTTTGTCGCTATTTCCACCGTGTCACGCCACACCCTCTTCCATTGGCTCGCGCGCTTTGCGCCGCCGCCCGTTGCCCTGCGCTGGCGCGAACGGCTGCGCTCGGGCGTCGGCGCCTTGCTGGGCATCGCGCTTACGGGCGCCGTCTCGCACAGTCTGCTCGGCAATGCCTCGACGATTCCCTGGCTGATCGCACCGATGGGCGCTTCCGCCGTGCTGCTGTTCGGCGTGCCCGCCAGCCCGCTGGCGCAGCCGTGGTCGCTCATCGGCGGCAATCTGGTGTCGGCTATCGTGGGCGTGACCTGCGCGCTTTTCATCGACGATCCGGTCGTGGCCGCCGCCGTCGCCGTAGGTCTGGCGATCTGCGCGATGTTCACGCTGCGCTGCGTGCACCCGCCTTCGGGCGCGGTCGCCCTGACCGCCGTGCTGGGCGGCCCCGCCGTACGCGCGCTCGGCTATGAGTTCGTGCTGGAACCGGTGCTGCTGCAATCGTTCGTGCTGTTCGCCAGCGCGCTCGTCTACCACAAGGCGACGGGCCATCGCTATCCGCATACCGCACACACGGCGACGCATGCATCGCCCGCGCCCGCCGCGAGCGGCTTCGCGCGCGCGGATCTCGAAGCCGCCTTGCGCGAGCGCGACGAACTGCTCGACGTCGATCCCGACGATCTCGAAGCGCTGCTGCGCGAAACCGAAATCCACGCCTATGCGCGCAGCTTTGGCGTGCTCAATTGCGCCGATGTCATGTCGCGCAACGTGGTGAGCATCTCGCCCGCGACCACGGTGGGCGAAGCACGCGCGCTGCTGCGGCAGCATGACGTAAAGGCGCTGCCGGTAGTGGACGCGCAGCGGTACGTGAAGGGCATCGTCACGCGCGCCGACCTCGCCGACGACGGCGCAAACCCCCATCCGCTGCGCGCGCTGCTGGGTTCGCTGGGCTTCGGTGCCCGAGCGAGCGCAGGCGACAGCGCGCGCGTGAGCACGCTCATGAGCACGCACGTGCGCACCATCGCCGCCGCGACGCCCATCGTCGAATTGCTCGCGCTCTTCGCGGGCCGGGGCCACCATCACGTCCCGGTGGTGGATAGCGAGCGGCGCCTCGCCGGCATCGTCACGCAGGCCGATCTGATTTCGGGACTTTATCGGCAGACGCAGCCGCTGCAGAAACAGCGCGCCTGACGTACACGACGCGCCCTGTACAACGAGCCATTGCGACTATAAATATCATGTCGTGATATATTCGCAGATCGAATCGTTCCACCATGGATCCCCGATGAAGCAAACGCCAGGCGGCCTGAAAAAGGCCGATTTCGAGCAACTGTCCGAATTCCGCTATCAGATGCGCCGCTTCGAGCGCTTCTCGGAGCAGGCGGCCCAGAACGAAGGCATCACGCCGTTGCAATATCTGCTGCTACTGCACGTGAAGGGCTATCCGGGCCGCGAGTGGGCGACCATCGGCGAGCTGGCCGAGCGTCTGCAGGCGCAGCATCACGGCGTGGTCGCGCTGGTTTCGCGCTGCGAGGCGCTCGAACTCGTGGCGCGGCGCGTGAGCGAGCGCGACCGCCGCCAGGTGGAAGTGCATCTGCTCGCCGCCGGCGAAAAACTGCTCGCGCGCCTTGCCGAACTGCATCGCGCGGAGCTGCGCTCGCTCGAAGGCGCCTTCACCATTCCGCACATCGACCTCTGACGACCATGCATTCCGACGATTCCCACAAGCGCGACTTTTCGGCCAACGCGCGCCTGCCCGGCATCGGCGCGCTCGCCGCCGTGATTGGCGGCCTGGCGACGCTCGCCGCGTACGTGCTCCTGAACCTGATCCATTGGTTCACGAACCTGTTTTTCTATGGCCGTTTCTCGTTCGCCGACCATTCGCCCGCGCTCAACACGCTGGGCGCCTGGGTGATCGTCGTGCCCGTGGCGGGCGGGCTGATCGTCGGCATGATGGCGCGCTACGGTTCGGAAAAGATTCGCGGCCACGGCATTCCTGAAGCAATCGAAGCGATCCTGTTCGGCAAGAGCCGCATGTCGCCGAAGGTGGCCGTGCTCAAGCCGCTGTCGTCGGGCATCGTGATCGGCAGCGGCGGCCCGTTCGGCGCGGAAGGCCCGATCATCATGACGGGCGGCGCGTTAGGCTCGCTGCTCGCGCAATGCGTGCGCCTCACCGCCGCCGAGCGCAAGACGCTGCTGGTGGCGGGCGCCGCCGCGGGCATGACCGCGGTGTTCGGCACGCCGGTCGCCGCCGTGCTGCTCGCGGTCGAACTGCTGCTGTTCGAGTGGCGTCCGCGCAGCTTCCTGCCGGTCGCGCTCGCCTGCGCGGTGGCGGGCTTCGCGCGCGCACTTGTGTTCGGCACCGACCCGCTCTTCGCGATGCAGACGCCGCCGCCCCATGCGCTTGCGCTGGGTTCGTGCGTGATCGCGGGGCTGCTGTCGGGTGCGCTGGCGTCGGGGCTGTCTGCCTCGCTCTACAAGGTCGAAGATCTGTTCAAGCGCCTGCCGCTGCACTGGTCCTGGTGGCCCGCGATCGGCGGTCTGGCCGTGGGCATCGGCGGCTTCATCGAACCGCGCGCGCTAGGCGTCGGTTACGACGTGATCGGCGATCTGCTGCATCAACATATCCTGCTGCAAGCCGCCATTGCGATTCTCGCCGTGAAATCCGTGATCTGGGTGATCGCGCTGGGTTCGGGCACCTCGGGCGGCGTGCTCGCGCCGTTGCTGATGCTGGGCGCGGGTCTGGGCAGCGTGCTCGGCCACGTGCTGCCCGGCGGCGATCCCGCGCTGTGGCCGCTCGTGTGCATGGCCGCGACGCTCGGCGCCACGCTGGGCGCGCCGCTCACGGCCATTGTGTTCGCCTTCGGCCTCACGCACGACAGCAACGCGCTGTTGCCGCTGCTCGCGGCAACGCTGGTCGCGCATGGTTTCGCCACGGTCGTCATGAAGCGCTCGATCATGACCGAAAAGATCGCGCGGCGCGGTTATCACATTTACCGCGAATACGGCGTCGATCCGCTGGAGCGCCATTACGTCGATGAAGTGATGACGCGCCAGGTCGATACGATCGATGCCGGCGTGAGCGTGCGCGAAGCGAGGGCGCGTTACTTCGGCGCGTCGCAGCAGCGCCGCGCGTGGCCGGTGGTGCGCGACGGGCGAGTGCTGGGCGTGGCGGATCGCGCGATGCTCGAAGCGGTGCGCGCGGACGATGCGCTCGATCAGCCGATCGGCGCGCTGTTCGCGGGTCGTTCCGCCGATGTGGCCTTGCCCGAGGAAACCTGCCGCCAGATCGCCGCGCGTCTCGCCGTGCATGGACTCGAACGGCTGCCGGTGGTGAACAGCCGCGAGACGATGCGGCTCGTGGGGATCGTCTCGCGCAGCGATCTGGTGAAGCTGTCGCTCGCGCACTTCGAGGAAGAGACCAAGCGCGAACGCTTCCGGCGCATTGGTATCGGCGGCAATGCGAAGCGGCGATATCCGCCGGTACGTCGGGCGGGTTGAGCGGGCGTCTTCTGGAGCGTCGCTGGATTGCGCATGTATCGGATCGGCGGGCCTGAACATCCTCGACTCGCTGATTGCCGACCTGTCTGCTCGCAATGGGCATTTCAACCATCCCACTTTTCTGTCTGACTGCGCCGCGCGGATTTGGCTGTTAGTTGCGATAATAGCGACGTAATCTGCGCCACTTGAGTGCCGGACCGCGCCGCACGCACTGCTGCGGTGCGCCACATCTGACGCAGCGCCAGGCCGCGCCTCTCGATTGCACCTCTTGCGCCCTCATCTCGTGCGCCGCACAAACTGGCACGCACCTTGCTGACGAATGCTGTGCGCCGCAAAGACGCGGCGCGTCCAGTACGACGCTCCAAACGCGCCGAAATCCCATTCCGTCGGGCAATGCAGTTCGACACGCGACGCACGCTCCGCCACGTCGAACCCCAGATGCCATCGACCCACGAAACACCATGCTGCGCGTCCTGCTCGTAACCGACACCGACAAGCCCATCGGCGATCTGCGCGACGCGCTCGCGCGGCTCGGCTACGACATGCTCGCCGAGCCCGCGACGCCGCAGGCGCTGCACCGCGTCGTCGAGCGCGAGCGGCCCGACGTCATCATCATCGACACCGAATCGCCCTCGCGCGACACGCTCGAACAGCTCGCCGTGATGAACGCCACCGCGCCGCGCCCCGTGCTGATGTTCAGCAACGACGCCAACCAGCAGTTGATCCGCTCGGCCGTGAACGCGGGCGTGACCGCCTATCTGGTCGAAGGACTGGCGGGCGAGCGCATCGCGCCCATCCTCGAAGTCGCGCTCGCGCGTTTCGCCCAGGAAGCGCAGTTGCGCGAACGCCTCACGCAAGCCGAAAACGAACTCGCCGAGCGCAAACTGATCGATCGCGCCAAGCGCATCCTGATGGACCAGCAGAAGATGACCGAGCCCGCTGCCTACGCGATGCTGCGCAAGCGCGCGATGAACCAGAGCCTCAAGCTTGCCGAAGCCGCCCGCCAGATCGTCGCGGCGGCGCAGTCCGAACATTGACCAGGCTTGCCCCGAATTGAAGCGTTGACTCTCATGAACGAATCCAGGCACGCGGCCGCGCCGCCCGAAAAGACCCATCTGAAGATCGGCTTCGTGCCGCTCGCCGACGCCGCGCCTGTCGTCGCCGCGAAGCTGCTGGAGTTCGGCCACGCGCACGGCCTCACGCTCGAACTCTCGCGCCAGCCCTCGTGGGCGGCGCTGCGCGACAAGCTGCTGGCCGGCGAACTGGACGCCGCGCATTCGCTCTACGGGCTGGTGTACGGCGTGCAGCTCGGCATCGGCGGCCCCCAGACGGACATGGCCGTGCTGATGGTGCTCAACCGCAACGGCCAGGCGATCTCGCTGTCCAACCGGCTCGCCGATGCGCTCGCGCAGCACGGCACGCTGCCGCGCGCGCTCGGGCGCAAACCTGTATTCGCGCAGACTTTCCCGACCGGCACACATGCGATGTGGCTGTATTACTGGCTCGCCGCGCAGGGCGTGCATCCGCTGCGCGATATCGAGAGCGTGGTGATTCCGCCTCCGCAGATGGTGGCCGCGCTCGCCGAAGAGCGCCTTGACGGCCTGTGCGTGGGCGAACCCTGGCCCACGCTCGCGCAGCGGCGCGGCATGGGGCGCACCGTGGTGCGCAGCGGCGAGATCTGGCCGGATCATCCCGAGAAAGTGCTGGCCTGCCGTCGCGATTTCGTCGAACGCTATCCGAACACGGCGCGCGCGCTGGTCCAGACCATGCTGGAAGCGTGCCGCTGGCTCGACGGCGCAGGGCATCGCGCCGAGATCGCCCAATGGCTGGCGCGCCCTGAAATGCTGGGTGCGGATGCGGATTTGATCGCTTCCGTGCTCGAAGGGGAAACGGGTTTGGGCACGCCCGATATGAAGTTTTTCGAGGACGGCGCGGTGAATTATCCGTTGGAGTCCGAAGGAATCTGGTTTCTCACGCAGTTCGAGCGCTGGGGGATGATGGCGCGGCGCGAAGACTACCAGGCGATTGCGCAAGCGTTGAATCAGACGACGCTTTATCGGCAGGCCGCTGCGGCGATCGGGGTAAAGGTGCCGATGGTTTCGCCGAAGCCGGTTTTTATCGACGGACGGGCTTGGGATGGAGAAAACGCGGCGGCGTATGTCGAAGGGTTTCCGCTCAAGGCTTGAACCCCAACGCCGCCCGCGCCGCTTACTTCACCACCACTTCCGTGTGCCCCACCACCGGCGGCTTTTCAAAATACGGGCCGACGAGGCGACGCCATTCCTGGAAGTCGTCGGATTCGCGGAAGTGGACCATATGGTCCTCGATGGTCTCCCACTGCACGACCAGCACGTACTGGTTCGGCTCTTCCACGCCGCGTTGCAGTTCGACGCCGCGGCAGCCGCGCGCGCGGTGGAAAAGCGGCAGCGCCTGCGTCACGCCCGCTTCGAATTCGGCGTTCTTGCCCGCCAACACCGTGATATGTGCCATTTCGTAGACCACGTTCTGCTCCTTGCTTTCTCGTTGATTCGTCGGAATAGTGCGCCTTCGCCGAAAGCTGACGCGCACGCCACGTTATCACGCATCGGCGTCTGCCCGCCTTTCCGATTGCTTGTGGCGACGCAGGCGAGCGCCCGCCCGCGCCGCCATCCGGGAGAGAACAATCAGAACTTCGTATGCAGGCCCACGCGCGCGACGGTCTGGGTCTGCCCGCTCGATGCGCCATCCGAACTGTTCATGCCGTTAATCTGCGCATAGCCACCCGCACTCGCACGCTGGTACACGCCGAGCACATAGACACTGGTGCGCCTGGACAGCGCGTAATCGACGATAGCCGCGACTTGATGCGCGTGATTATTATCGACCACGTCGTTGCCCTTCATGTACATATACGACGCGCCTGCGCTCAGGGCCGGGGTGAAGTAATAGTGCGCGCCCACCGATCCTTCGTACACGGAGCCGCCGTTATACGAGTTATGCACGGTGGTGAAGAGCGCGTTGGTCGTCCAGCCGCCAAAGCGATAATGCGCGCCGATGCCCCAGTTGCGCACGCTCACGTCGCCTTCGCCGGTCACCACGTACTTAAGGTTCGTGTACGCCGCATTCACGCTGAAATTCTCATGCGCGTAGTTCAACGCGAAGCTCGATCCGTTACCCGTGCCGATCGATCCCGCCACGTTGCCGAAGCTATACATCGCCCCCGCGCTGAAGCCGCCGAAGGTCGGCGACACATACTTCACCGCGTTGTTGACGGTCTCGCCCGCCATGCGGTCCCAGTCGAACGCGCCCGTGGCGTTGCTGGGCAGCGCGAGCTTGTCGAACGGACCCGCGCGGAAGTCGTAGAAGTGGCCGGAGAGTTCGGCCGGATCGTCGCCCGCGAAGTAGAGCGAGTCCGTCATGAAGTCGTACTGGTTACCCAGCGACAGCTTGCCGTACACAGGGTTGCTCAGACCGACGATCGACGTGCGGCTAAAGAGGCTCTTGTTCGGCATGAAGCTGCCGTTGTCGATCTGAAACTGGTTGACGAGTTGGAAGAATGCCTTGCTGCCGCCGCCCAGATCTTCCGTGCCGGTCAAGCCCCAGAGGTTCGGGCCGTTCACGCCATCGTCCATCTTCACATTGCTGTGGCCGCCCTGATTGCTCACGTACGTAATGCCCGTGTCCATCATCCCGAAAAGCGTCACGCTGCTCTGCGCGAACACCGGGCCTGCGCAGATCATCCCCGCCAGCACGGCCATATTCTTTATGTACTGCTTATTTTTCGTCACGGTCCAGGTCTCCTGTCTTGGATAGCAATCGTATCGTTGGTATTTGTTGGTATTGGCCGATTGTGTGGCGGCGACGCGCTTCAGGCGTCCGCGACCGGCACGGTAATGAAGCGCAGCGCGAGACGGTTGAGCAGGATCGCCGCAGCAGCCACAAGAGCAGGCACGGCCAGCACGGAGAACACCGTCGAAAAGCTGAAGCCCAACGACAGCAGCACGCCACCCACAAACGAGCCGAGAATGCCGCCAAGCCGGCCGAAGCCCAGCATCCAGCTCACGCCGGTCGCGCGGGCGCGGGTCGGGTAGCAGGTCGGCGCCAGTGCGTTGAGGCCTGTTTGCGCGCCGCTCATGAAGAAGCCTGCGCAAGCCACCAGCACGGTCAGCATGCCGGATTTGAGCGTGCCCATGCCCAGCGCGAAGATGAACACGCCGCCCAGCAGATAAGCCGCGCCGATCACGGCGTTACGGTCGAGCCGGTCCATCGCGAAGCCCACGACAATCGCACCCACCGTGCCGCCCAGCTGGAACATGCCGGTGATCGCCGCCGCGCGTTCGACGGGCAGGCCAGCGTCCTTGATGAGTGTCGGCAGCCAGCCGGTGAGCAGATAGATAATCAGGAGTCCCATGAAGTAGGTGACCCACAGCATCAACGTGCTCATGGCATAACCGTCCGCGAACAGCATCCGTACGGGCGCCTTGGCCGCGACGGCGGGTTCCGGCGAAGTGAATCGCGTGTCCGCGGCGAAGCGATGGCCACTCACGCGCGAGAGCGTGGCGGCGATGCGTTCGGCGGAGAAGCGGCGCACCAGCAGGAAGCGCGCGGATTCCGGCAGCAGACCCAGCAGCACGGGCACGAACAGGATCGGCAGTACGCCGCCGCAGACGAACACGCCGCGCCAGCCGAAGTGCGGAATCAGCACCGCCGCGACAAAGCCGCCCGCGCCCGAGCCGAAGTTAAAGCCCGTGAACATGATGGTGAGCAGCAGCGAACGGCTCTTCGACGGCACGTATTCGGAGAGCAGCGTCGTCGAGTTGGGCATTGCCGCGCCCAGGCCGAGACCGGTGAGAAAGCGCAACGCGACCAGTTGACCCGGGGTGTTCGCGAACGCGCACAGCAGACTGAAGACGCCAAAGCACGCGACCGAGCCGAGCAGCACTTTCTTGCGGCCGATGCGGTCCGCCGACGGTCCCGCGACCAGCGCGCCTATCGCGAGACCCACCATCGCCGCACTCATCACCGGGCCGAACGCGGCGCGCGCGATGCCCCACTCCTTCATGACGACGGGCGCGACAAAGCCCATCACGGCCGTGTCGAGGCCGTCGAGCGTCACGATCAGAAAACAGAGGGCGAGGACGAGCCACTGGAAGCCCGACATTTTTCGGGCGTCGATAAAGCCCTTGATATCCACTGCATCAGCAGAGTTCATGCGTGTCTCCGAAGTTAGTTTTTCCCCGCTCCTGTGCTTCGTCGGCTCAGGAGTGTTGTGTTACAGACTGCGTGTGAAATGGCGGGCGCTGTGCGCCGGGATTGCTCGCGCCCGCTGCGACTCAGTCGATTGAAACGGCCATCAAACCGCGTCGGGCACCTGGCGCGTCTTCAGGAACGCTTCGAGCGTTTCGCCGCGCATGCAGGCGTACATGCCCAGATTGGTGATCTTCACGACGCGCGCGAACTTCTCCAGCACGAAGAAGCACACGCCGTACTGCACGAGACCGAGCCAGTCGGTGTTGTCCACGAGCGCACGTTCCCCTGCGGTGAGCGCAGCGGCGTCGTAAGCGGCTTGACGGTCGTTCAACCACAATTCGCGCGCGGCGGGCGTGCGCATCATCCAGAAGAAGCGGTTCAGGCGCATCGCCTTGATGCTCTGGCGGATGTCGAACGGATAGGTGCCCGTGAGCGCTTCAATGCCTTCCAGTTGCGGATTCATCACGCGCCCTCCCCGGTAGCCATATCGTTTTCGTAGATCGTCACGGCCATCGCCGTGCTGGTCGCGAGGTAGTAATTGCGATGCACCTCTTTGATCTTCGGCGCCAGCGCGCCGCGCATCGCGAGCCACATGATCGTTTCCACGCTTTCCGCGCCGCCCAGGCGCACGTAGTCCACGTGCTTCATCTTCGCGAGCCGCTCGGGGTCGTTCACGATGAGGTCGAGGAACGCCATGTCCCAGTCGGTGTTGTTAAAGCCGCTGCGCTCGCCGTGCACCTGATGCGATAGGCCGCCCGTGCCTACCACGACCACGTCCAGATCCTCCTCGAACGATTCGATCGCGCGGCGCAGCGCCTGACCTAGCCGGTAGCAGCGGTTGGCGGTGGGCAGCGGATATTGCAGCACGTTGACCTCGAACGGCACGAGCGCCGTGGGCCAGCCTCCGTCATGCGGCAGCATCAGCGAAAGCGGCGAGTTGCAACCGTGATCGAGCGGCTTGTCCTGAAAGATCGTCAGATCGAACTCGTCATTGACGAGTTGTTCGGCGATATGGATCGCGAGTTCGGGATGACCGGCGATATCAGGCAGCGGACGCTTGCCCGCGCCTTCATCGGCGAATTCGTGCTGCGGCGAGACGCCCAGCGCGAACGTCGGATAGCAGTCGAAAAAGAAACTGTTGGCGTGGTCGTTGTAGAACATCACGAGCACGTCCGGCTTGCGTTCGGCAAGCCACTTCACCACCGGTTCGTACCCTTGAAAAAGCGGCGCCCATGCGGGTTCGTTTTGCTTGCCCTTGTCGTACGCCATGCCGATCGTCGGTACGTGCGAAGTACCGATGCCGCCCACAATCCTTGCCATGCTTGTTGCCCTCGTCCGATTACTTTGGGGTCGCACCGCGCTATAACGCCAGCCGACCTCTTGGGATACGAAGTTACAGAATGGCGGTTTACGCCGGAAGTAAGGGTTAACCACTGGATTTCGCGCTTTAGCCCGCAATAAGCGGCCCATCCGACGCTTCAGGTCTTCCGGTCCGCCGCGAAACCCGCGCGCCGCAACGGTTTTTGGTATCCTGAATCGGGTCGCGCGCCATCTATCCCATAAGTGCGCCGCAACCGCCTCATAAACGGAACAGATAGCAAAAGAACGAACTCGCAAGGCTGCCCACGCACCGCCTGGCGGGACATCGACATGAACGAGACCACTCAGCAAACCATCGTCCAGGCACTGCGCACGCGCATCCTTTCGGGCGAACTCGCGCCGGGCCAGCGGCTCGTCGAAGCCCATCTCGCCGGGAGCCTTGGCATCTCGCGCACGCCGCTGCGTTATGCCCTGAGCGTACTGGCGACCGAAGGGCTGGTCGAACGCTCCGGCGCGCGCGGTTATATCGTGCGCCGTTTCAGCGTGACCGACGTGCTCAATGCCATCGACGTGCGCGGCGTGCTCGAGGGCCTTGCCGCGCGCAGCGTGGCCGAACGCGGCGCAAGCCCCACGCTCGCGCGTGCTTTACAGGACTGTCTGCGCGAAGGCGACGCGATTTTCCAGGCGGGCGCGGGCGCACTCGGCGGCGACGCGGAAGCACGCTACGCCGACATGAACGGCCGCTTTCACGCGCTGATCGTCGAAGCCGCGCAGAATCATGCGGTCAGCGCCGCGCTGGGACTCAACGACAAGATTCCCTTCGTGTCGCCGGCCACGGTCGTGTTCGACGATGCGGCGCGCCAGCAGCAATACATGATGCTCGCCTACGCGCACCGCCAGCACCATGCCATCGTCGGCGCGCTACTCAAGGGCGAAGGCGCGCGCGTGGAGGCGCTCATGAAGGAGCACACGCACATCTCGAAGGAGAGTCTGAATCTCTCGGTCGAGCATCTGCATCTGATCGCGGGGGCCGCGTGAATCCCGCCGATCTGCTCAATCTCGCGCATTTGCGCGCGTTTCGCCTCGTCGCCGATACGGGCAGCGCCACGCGCGCTGCCGCCGCGCTCTATCGCGCGCAATCGGCCGTCACGCGCTCGGTGCAGGAACTCGAAACCGCGCTGGGCGAGCCGCTCTTCGAGCGCAAACCGTCGGGGATGCTGCCAACCGCCGTGGGCCGCGTCGTGCTGGATCGTTGCGCGCGCATCTTTGGCGAACTCGAAGTACTCGCGCAATGGTGCGCGGCGCGTCAGACCCGCCGCCGCGCGCTTGCCGAGGGCGCGCTGCCCGCGTGGATGCTCAACACACGGCGGCTTCAGTTGTTTGTCGCGCTGGCGCGCCATCGGCATATGCCCAGCACCGCGAGCGCGTTCGGCATCAGTCAGCCCGCCGTGAGCAGCGCGATGCGCGTGCTCGAAAGCGGCTCGGGCGTCACGCTGTTCCACCGCAGCCCGCGCGGCGTGCAATTGAGCGCCGAAGGCGAGACCTTCCTGCTGCACGTGCGGCGCGCGCTCAACGAACTGCGCCACGTGCCCGACGACATCGCCGCGCTGCACGGCAATATCCAGGGCGCCGTGACGGTCGGCGCGCTGCCGCTTGGCCGCACGCTGATCCTGCCCGCCGCCATCGCGCGCCTGAGCGCGCAGCATCCCGGCGTGCGCGTGGTCACGGACGAAAGCGCCTATGAATTGCTGGTAGCGGGCTTGCGGGCGGGCGATGTCGATTTCGTGCTGGGCGCGCTGCGCGAAAACGATGCGGCCAGCGGCCTCGCCAACGAGCGCCTGATGGCCGAAGACATGGTCGTGCTCGCGCGGCGCGGCCATCCGCTCGCGCAAAAGACCGGCCTCAGCGTGGGCGATCTGCGCAACGCGCAATGGATCGTCTCGCGGCTGTATTCGCCCGCGCGCGGGCTGTTCGAGGCGCAATTCAAGCGCCTGAAACTCAAGCCGCCGATGCCGACCGTCGAGACCGCCGATCTCGCGGTGATACGCGGCCTGCTGATGGGCACGGACATGATCGCCGCGCTGTCGGCGCAGCAATTGCACTATGAAATCGCGGCAGGGGATCTGGTGGTGCTCGATGTGCCGTTGCACAACACGCGGCGCGAGATCGGGCTGACGATGCGCGCCGATAGCGTACCTTCGCCGGGCGCACGCGCGTTGATCGACGCGATACGGCTTGCGGTCGCGGAAGTCGCGCCTGCGGTGCGGGTGGTGGAAGGCCGCCTGGGCGGCTGAACGGATGATTGGCGCGCTGATCGAATCGACAATCGGCGCGACGGTTTTCAGGCGATAAATACGCTATGGAGTCCAAACTGACTGCGGGATCGCCACCACGCCGTCGAACAACCAGCGCGCGGTGCGCAACAGCGCCGCGCCAGTGATCTCGACATTCCCATCGCGGCGCGCGAGCGTCAGCTCCACGGTGAATTCACCGGTCGGGTGCTCGACGACGACACGCCCGGTTTCGCGACTCTCCGCGCCCTCTTCGAGCACAGCCAGGCCATCGCAGACCGTGCCCGGCAAGGCCGCCGCACTCGCCACGCTCACTGCGCCCAACACGCCAATCGACGCATGACAGCGGTGCGGAATAAAGCTGCGCGTGCTGATCGTGCCACCGTCGCGCGGCGCCGCCACCAGACACATCTTCGGCACGGTGCGCTCGCGCACGTCGCCCAGATTCATGCGCGGACCGATGGCCAGACGAATCGCCTCGATACGCGCCTTCAGGTCTTCATCGGCGTCCAGTTGCTCGCGTGTCTCGTAGCCCGTGCGGCCAAGATCCTGGGCGCGCATCAGCACGAGCGGCATGCCGTTGTCGATGCAGGTGACGTCGATGCCTTCCACCGTGTCCTTCAGATTGCCGGTCGGCAGCAGCGCGCCGCAAGTCGAGCCGGCGGTATCGCGAAACGCCAGCGCAATCGCCGCCGCCGTGCCCGGCACGCCATCGATACGTGCGTCGCCTTCGTACTGCACGACGCGCCCCGGCGTCGGCACCTTGGCTACCGCGATCTGTCCGGTGTTGACCATGTGGATCGCCACAGGCGTGACGCCATCGCGCGCATCGACCAGACCGCGCTCGATGGCGAACGGGCCCACGCCGGCCAGCAGATTGCCGCAATTCTGGCCGTAATCCACGCGCGCCTCGTTCACCACGACCTGCGCGAACAGATAGTCGATTTCGGCGTCTGCACGCGTCGAGGGCGCGACGATCGCCACCTTGCTCGTGAGCGGGTCCGCGCCGCCGATGCCGTCGATCTGGCGCGGATCGGGCGAGCCCATCACCGCGAGCAGCACGCGGTCGCGCAGGACCGGATCGGCCGGCAAATCTGAGGCCAGAAAATACGCGCCTTTGGACGTGCCGCCGCGCATCAGCATGCAGCGGATACGCGTTTGGCTTCGAGGCGGGGTTTGTGTCGCTGTTTGTGTCGATACCACCGGCCGGCCCTCCCGATCAGAGATCCGCTGCGGACTGCACATAACGCAGGCCCTTTTCGGCCAGACGCTCGCGCATCGCGTAGTAGTCGAGGCCGAGCGTGCCGCCCGCCAGCACGGCGCGCGTCTTCTCTTCCCTGGCGATGCGCGCCTGCGTGGCTTCCACCACCTTCGGCACGCTTGCGAGCGGCACGACCACCACGCCGTCATCGTCGGCGACGATCGCATCGCCCGGATACACGATCTGCTGCGCGCACACCACCGGCACATTGACCGAGCCGAGCGTCTCCTTGACGGTGCCTTGTGCCGAAACCGCCTTCGACCATACCGGGAAGTTCATTTCCTTGAGCGTGCGCACGTCGCGCACACCCGCGTCGATGACGAGGCCGAGCACGCCGCGCGCCTTCATCGAGGTCGCCAGCAGGTCGCCGAAGTAACCATCCTCGCAGGGCGAGGTGGGCGCGGCCACGACCACATCGCCGGGGCGGCATTGCTCGACGGCCACGTGCAGCATCCAGTTGTCGGACGGCGGCATCAGCACCGTCACCGCCGAACCGGCAATCGCCGCGCCGGACCAGATCGGCCGCATATACGTGGCCAGCAGGCCCAGACGCGCCTGGGCCTCGTGCACAGTAGCCGATCCTGCGGCCTGCAGGATCGCCAGGTCGCGCGCGTCCGCGCGCGGGATATCGGTTACGACGACGCCGCGCTTCATGCCAGATCTCCCACGACAGCGGGCGTCAGGCGCATATAGCCTTCGCCGTATTGAATGTCGCGCTTTGCCGTGATGCCGATATTGCGCTTGGCCTGCACGCCGCGTTGCAGCGCGACGCGCGTGTAGTACTCCCAAAGATGTTCCTGACCGGCCATACATTCGATCGCGCGGCGCTTGACGTCCCACACTTCGGTGATGTCGAGAAAGGTGTTCGGCACCCATTCGCACTGCTCGGTCTGGTGCGGCTCGAACGCATAGACGGGCGGCGCGCCGACGATCTTCTGGCCCGGATTGTGGCCTTCGGCCTGGGCGATGATGCGCGCTTCCTGCGCCACGTGCATCGCGAGCGGGTGATCGAAGTTGTACGGGTCTTTCTGCGAATGGCTCAACACGAAAGCGGGCTGCACATCGCGATAGACGTCCACGAGACGCAGCAGCGCTTCGTCGGACACGCGCAGCGGATAGTCGCCCAGATCGAAGAAGTCCACTTCCGCGCCGAGGATTTCGGCTGCGGCCAGCGCCTCTTCGCGACGCGCGGCCTTCACCTTATCGAGCGTCATCTCGCCGCCCTTGCGCCACAGTTTCGCGGATTCACCGCGCTCGCCAAACGAAAGGCACACCACCTTCACGCGATAGCCGTTCTTCTTGTGCAGCGCAATTGCGCCACCCGCACGCCATACGAAATCCGCGCTATGCGCGCTCACCACGAGCATCGATTTTTCAGTCATTTCCGGTTCACCCAGCGTCATCGTCACGATGCCCCATTGTAGGTTTGGGCCTCGCGGGCGGTGTACCGAAACTGCCGCTCAAAGCCATCGAAACTGTTTATCGCCGGGGTTTGCCGCAGGTTGTTCCGGCCCGTCCAAACCGGCCTCCGAACGTTGCTCTGGCACGCGTTTTCGATGCCGGAACGTTGCTGATGCAACGAACGAAGAGGACGTCGTCGCACTATGGAGAAGGCGCGCATCGGCCCGTGCGGTCCTGAAAGTGTTGCGTAAACACCGAATAGATCTATTGACAGCATTTTTGCGAATGACAATCGTTCTCATTCATAGATACAATCCGCATACTTTTGAGAATACGCCTGCCGTGCATCGACAAGATGCCCGAGCAACCCAAAACGATACGTCCGCCCACGAACCGCTGGTCTCGCGAGGCGGCTGCATGACCCTAAGCTTCGAACTTATTTATGTCCGTAACCCGCCGTCCTGCGCCGCGCCTCGATGCGGCCGCGCTGTCTGCTTTTTCCGCCCGAACCGCTCACCCCGCCCACCCCGTTCTGCCCGCCAGCCGCCGCGCGATGCTCGCCGCGGTCGCCGTAGCGTTCGCGCTGCCCGCCGCCGCCTTCGCGCAGGCAAGCGGCGCGACGGAGGCCGCGACCGGCACCAACGCCACGCTGCCCACCGTGAAGGTGCAGGCCGCGAAAGACGTGCTGCCCGGCGACCTCGCGCCGACCTTCGGCGGCGGCCAGGTGGCGCGCGGCGGCAACTTCGGCATGCTCGGCCAGCAGAAGAACATCGATGTGCCGTTCTCGATGACGACCTACACCGCGAAAGCCATCGCGGACAAGCAGGCCCGCACGATCGCCGACGTGCTGCAGAACGACCCCGCGGTGCGCACCGCCTACGGCTACGGCAACTTCCAGGAGGTGTACGTCATCCGCGGCTTCCAGCTCGACAGCGACGACGTCTCCCTCAACGGTCTTTACGGCATCACGCCGCGCCAGATGGTGGAAACGCCCGCTATCGAGCGCGTGGACGTGTTCAAGGGCGCGAGCGCATTTCTGAACGGCGCGGCGCCGGGCGGCAGTTCGATCGGCGGCAGCGTGAATCTGCAGCTCAAACGCGCCGACGACAAGCCGCTCACCGAAGTCACCCTCGAAGGCAGCGGCTCGGGCGAGTTCGGCACGCATATCGACGTGGGCCGCCGTTTCGGCGACCAGGACCAGTTCGGCATTCGCGTGAACCAGGCGAACCGCGACGGCGAAACGAGCATCGACGGCGAGCACCGCCGCAACAACCAGACCGCCGTGGCGCTCGACTGGCGCGGCGACAAGCTGCGCCTCGAAGGCGATTTGCTCTATCAACGTCAGCACGTCGGCGACGGCCGACCCGTGGTGTACGTTTCGGGCACGGAAATCCCCACGGTGCCGTCGGCCACTTACAACTACGGCCAGACCTGGTCGTCCAGCCAGACCGAGGACACGGTCGGCATCCTGCGCGCCGAATACGACTTCCAGCCGGGCTGGACGGCCTATGTGGCAGGCGGCGTGCGGCACAGCAACGAGTCCGGCCAGTACTCGTCGCCGTACTACACGAACCCCGATCTCTCCACGGCCACGCGCATGTACGTGCCGCGCAAGGAAGACGCGACCTCGGCGGAAGTGGGCGTGCGCGGCCACTTCAACACCGGCCCCGTCAGCCACTTCGTGACGGCGGGCGCATCGATCGTGCGCGTCAACACGCAGTCGGCGTGGAACATGTCGGGCAGCTTCAACACCGATCTCTACAACACGCCGCAAGTGGCCTCGCCGGCTTCGGCGTACTACTCGCAGGGACTCGATGGCAATCCTCCCATCACGGCGCTGAACCTGATGCGCAGCGTGGCGGCGTCGGACACGCTGGGCTTCTTCCATGACCGCGTGCTGTTCACCGTCGGCGTGCGTCACCAGGAAATCCTGTCGAACGCGTATTCGTCGTCGACGCTCCAGCAGACCGAGGCGTACAACGATTCGATCACGACGCCGCTATTCGGCCTCGTCTTCAAGCCGACCGAGAACCTGTCGTTCTACGCGAACCGCAGCGAATCGCTCTCGGCAGGCGACCAGGCGCCGACGAGCGCGAAGAACTATGGCGCGCTGCTCGCGCCCGAGCGCACCAAACAGTACGAAGTAGGCGCGAAGTACGACACCGGCAAGTACGGCGCGCAACTGGCGCTGTATCAGCTCGAAAAGCCGCAGAGCTACACCAATAGCGCGGGTTACTTCGTGGCGGACGGCAACGAGCGCCATCGCGGCGTGGAAGCATCGGTGTTCGGCGAGGTGTACAAGGGCGTGCGCCTGATCGCGGGCGCGACCTACATCAACGCGGTGCAACTGGATACCGGCTCGACGGACGGCAATCATCCGATCGGCGTGCCGAGCTTCATGTTCAACCTCGGCGCCGAATACGACCTGCCGTGGGTCCAGGGTCTGACGTTCTCGGCGCGCTACACGCACACCGGGCCGCAGTACCTGGACGCGGCCAACACGCTGTCGATCAAGGCCTGGGACACGGTCGATCTGGGCGCGCGGTACAAGACGAATATCCTTGGCCGCGACACGACGTTCCGCGCCGACGTGTTGAACCTGACCAACAAGGCTTACTGGAGTTCGGCGATCGGCGGCTATCTGACGATGGGCGCACCGCGCACGGTGCTGTTCTCGATGACGACGGACTTCTGATTCTGTTTGTTGCTGCTTTGAATTTCGTCATTGGCCCAGCCTTTATCGGCTGGGTTTTTTAGTTTCTGCGGCAATGCGGGCACGGCCTCTACTGTCAATGTCGCCGGTAACTCCGCACCCTCGGGAACAGGCCCGCCGATAACCAGCGCACGGCCCGCAGGGAAAAGCGGTGTAAAGAACGCTGGAGGCATGGGGCGATGGAGTCTGCCCTCTTATCCCGTAGTGCCACCCACTGCCCCGCCTGCTCCTGCTGACGGGCTGCCAGCTCTGTTTGCCGCTGGCCAACCGCGTCGCCAGCGCGCTCGACGTGCAGGTAAGTCATTGAATCCAAACAGAACAGCTGTTTGTGGACGCGGCGCACCGCAAAACAGAATCCTTCACGGTTTTTGTTGCACAAACCGTAACATCGCGATATAAATGCAAATCATTCTTATTTATGTCGCATAGATCGATCGACTTCAACGGTCAGCGGCGTGGGGAAAAAAGGGGTTTGCTCGATGTCCGCCGTCCTGATCGACGCGCAACAGCAGGTGCACGCGCTCTATCGCGACCATCACGGCTGGCTGCATGGCTGGCTGCGCCGCAAGCTCGGCGATGCCTTCGAGGCCGCCGATCTCGCCCACGACACCTTCCTGCGCATCCTGAGCGCGCACGAACGCCTGGGCGCGCCCGAGCTGCGTGAGCCGCGCGCGTATCTCACGACGGTCGCGCGCAGCGTGCTGCTCAATCACTACCGGCGTCTGTCGCTGGAACAAGCCTTTCTGGCCGCGCTCGCGCAACTGCCCGAACCGCAGACGCCGTCCACCGAGGAGCGCCTCGTGATCCTCGAAACGCTCCATGAAGTCGATGCCATGCTAGACAGCCTCGCACCGAAGGCGCGCACGGCCTTCCTGCTCGCGCAGCTCGAAGGCCTGACCTATGCGGAGATCGCCGAGCGGCTCCAGGTGAGCGTGCGCACGGTCAAACGCTATATGGCGGACGCGTTCGAAGCCTGCCTGATGATGGCGCTGTGAACGCGCGCCTCGATAGCCCCGCCGGGGACGCCGACGACGATCCGCGTCCGCTGGAGCGCGCCGTGGCGCGCGCGGCGGCCGAGTGGCTCGTGCGGCTCGCCGACAATCCCACGCCCGAGGACATCGACGCCTGCACGCGCTGGCGCGCGGCGAATCCGGAACACGCGCGCGCGTGGCGGCGCGCCGAACGGCTCAATGCGAAGTTCGACTTATTGCCCGCGAAGGTGGGCATGTCCGCGCTCGCGCGCGCCGAGCGCGGCAAACCGCGTGCGGCAGTCGATCAGGCGCGCCGACGCGCCGCGCTCAAGACCCTGAGCCTGCTGCTGGTCGCGGGGCCGACCGGCTGGCTCGCGTGGCGCACGACGCCTTGGCGCATCTGGTGCGCCGACGCGCGCACGGGCACAGGCGAGCGCCGCACGCTGGTCCTCGCCGATGGCACGCGCGTGGAGCTGAACACGGCCAGCGCGATCGATGTGGCGTTCGACGCGCACGAGCGGCGCGTGCGCCTGGACGCGGGCGAGATCCTCGTGGAAACCGCGCCCGACCCGCAAGCGAGCGCGCGGCCCTTCATCGTGCAGACTGGCGACGGGCGCATCCGCGCGCTCGGCACGCGCTTCGTGGTGCGTGACGTGCATGACGCGGGCGATGACAACGGCACGCATGTGGCCGTGTTCCACGGCGCGGTGGAAGTCACGCCCGCCGACGCGCCGCATCTCGCGCGCATCGTCAGCGCCGGCGAGCAGACGCGCTTCACGGCCAACAGCATTGCGCCGCTCGCGAGCGCCGATCCGCACGGCGCGGACTGGACGCATGGCGTGCTGTTCGCGCAGCGCGTGCGGCTGGCCGATTTCCTCGACGAATTGAGCCGCTACCGGCCAGGCCTCGTGCGCTGCGACCCGGCAGTGGCGAATCTGCCGATCTCCGGCGCCTTCCAGCTCGCCGATACCGACAACATCCTCGCCGCGCTGCCCGAGACGCTGCCCGTGCAGGTGATCTGGCGCACACGCTACTGGGTGACGGTCGTGCCGGGTCCGCAACCGGAACAACCGGGCAGCGCAGCCTGAATTTCCCCTCTCCACGGCGCGACTTAAAAAAATTCGCGCGCCCGTGTCCCCTTTCCTGATTTCGCGTGTCAAGCACGTATCAACCGATTCAACACACACCGCCTGATCAGGAGTTTCCATGTCTGCACGCCGGCCCCGCCGCGCCATTCAGCCCGTTGCGCGCCCCGCCGCCCGCCAGCGCCGCCAGCGCTTTGTCATGCTTACGACGCGCAGCGCCGCCGTCGCGCTGGCGTTGCGCGCCATTCCGGCCAGCCTCGCGCTAGGCGGGCTTTGCGCCGCTCCGGTCGCGTTTGCCGCCCAGGCATCGGCTTCCGCCGCCACCGCCGCGGCAAGCCAGCCATATAACGTGGCAGCCGGGCCGCTCGGCACCGCGCTCTCCGACTTCGCGGTGCAGGCCGGCGTGACGGTGCAGCTCGATGCGCGCCTCGTCGATGGACTCCGGAGCGCGGGTCTGCAAGGCAGCTATTCGGTGGCCGACGGCTTCGGCAAACTGCTCGCCGGCACGAAGCTGGAAATCGCGCAAAGCAGCACCGGCATCTGGCTCGTGCGCCCGCGCGCCGCCGTTGCCGATACCCCCACTCCCGCCGCCGATGCCACGCTGCCCACCGTGAAAGTCGCCGCGCAGAACGACAGCCCTTATGGCCCGACCGAAGGCGTGGTCGCCAAATGGAGCTCGACGGGGACCAAGACCGGCACGCCCATCGTCGAGGCGCAGCAGTCGATCTCCGTGGTCACGCGCGACCAGATGAACGAGCAGAACGCGCAAACGCTCAACGCGGCCGTGCGCTACGAAGCGGGCGTCACCACCGAAACGCGCGGCGGCATCGCCACGCGTTACGACATGCTCAACATTCGCGGCTTCAGCGCCGACACCTACTGGAACGGCCTCAAGCAGATCCAGAACGGCATGTATTCGGTGCCGCAGGTCGATCCATATCTGATGGACCGCATCGACGTGCTGCGCGGCCCGGTTTCCGTACTCTACGGTCAGGCTAACGCGGGCGGCCTCATCAATCAGGAAAGCAAGCTGCCGACCGTGCAGCCGTATCACGAAGTGGGCGTCGAGTTCGGCAACGATCGCCATCAACAGGCGACGATGGACTTCTCCGGCCCGATCGCCGGCGACCAGCACTATCTCTATCGCTTCACGGCGATCGGCCGACAGGAAGACGGCCAGGTCGAGAGCACGCGCAACGAGCGCGTCGCCGTGGCGCCCTCGTTCACGTGGCGCCCCGACGACAAGACCACGCTCACGCTCTACGCGCTCTATCAGCGTGATCCGGCCAGCACGTCCTATGGCAGCGTGCCCGCGGTCGGCAGCGTGCTGTTTAACCCGCTCGGCACGATTGGCCGCAGCTTCTACGACGGCGAGGCCAGCTTCGAGCGCTTCAGCCGCACCCAGGAAGCGGTGGGTTATCAGTTCGAGCACGCGCTGGACAATACGTGGAAGGTGCGTTCGAACGCCCGCTACTATCACATCAGCCAGGACTACGCGAGCGTCTACGGCAGCGGTCTCGAAGACGATGACCGCACGCTGGACCGCGCCTCGATCGTCTCGAACGACCAGACGAATTCGTTCGCCATCGACAATCAGGTGGAAGGCAACTTCTCCACCGGCCCCGTCGATCATACGGTGCTCGCCGGTTTCGATTACCAGCACATGGCCACCCACTACGCGCTGGGTTACGGCAGCGCGCCCTCGATCGACGTGTTCGACCCCGTGTACGGCGCGAGCGTCGATGCGCCCGCGCTCACGAGAACCCAGTCGAGCAGTAATCAATACGGCGTCTACGCGCAGGACCAGTTGCGCTACAAGAAGATGCTCGTGACGCTGGGCGTGCGCCAGGACTGGGCCAACACGGTCACCAACGGCATCACCGACAACACGCGTCAATGGCAGAACGATCACGCCTTCACGTGGCGCGGCGGCATCAGCTATCTGTTCGATAACGGCATCGTGCCGTATTTCAGTTATTCGGAGTCCTTTGTTCCGCAGTCGGGCACCGACATCAACGGCAAGGCCTTCGACCCCGAGCGCGGTCGCCAGTACGAACTGGGCATCAAGTATCAGCCGAAGCATTACAACGCACTGTTCACAGCGGCGATCTTCGATCTCACGCGCAAGAACCTGCTGACCACCGACGCCAACAATCCGAACTATCAGTCGCAAGCCGGCGAAGCGCGCTCGCGCGGCGTCGAACTCGAAGCGAAGGTGAGTCTCACCCGTTCGCTCGACGTTTCCGCCAGCTATACGTACCTCGACACGATTTACACGAAGGACAACAGCGGCCTGCAAGGCAAGCACCTTGCCGCGATTCCGTCGAACCAGGCGTCGCTCTGGGCGTATTACACGATTCATGGCGGCCCGCTCGCGGGACTGTCGTTCGGCGGCGGCGGACGCTATACGGGCGCGACCTATAGCACCGACAACAGCTTCCAGGTGCGCAGTTTCTTTCTGGTCGATGCGGCGCTGCGCTACGACCTGGGTTACGCCATTCCGCGTCTGAAAGGCGCCGAGGTTTATGTCAACGCGCAGAATCTGTTGAACAAGACTTACGTGGCGTCGTGTTATTACGGTAATTACTGTGCGTATGGTTACGGCCGTCAGGTATTCGCAGGGTTGAATTATCGCTGGTAAATGCAATAGTCCATTGCGGATTATTTTCATGCCCGCGCGTTACATGACACGGCTGTCATTTAACGCGCGAATATCCCCGCTGTTAAGGCCTGCGCACCGCGCCATCCCACCTTCTGCACAGGCGAAAATCTCTCCGCCGCTCGCCGTTTTTTAAATTAGTTTTCATGTTGAGTGAGCGGCAACTTAAAACACCGACGCCGGGCCGGAACCGATAATTCCTTCCAGTTTCTGGACTGCGAGGAATGCACCATGCAAAAGCCGATGTCGGTCGAACTCATCAATGAATATGGCGAACACGCGGTCAGCGTGAAAATCGACGGCCACGCCGCGCTGCTCGATACGGCCAACGTGGACGGCCTCATCGAAGAGTTGAGCAAACTGCGCGCGCAGATGCGCCCCGCCGTGCCCGAGCAGCCTTTGCGCTCGCATCAATACGTGCTCGAAATCGATCCGTGCTGGTACACCGAACGCAATCCGCTGTTTGACGGCGCCGTGGTGTTTCTGCGCCATACCGGCCTGGGCTGGGCCGGCTTCGCCATTCCCACCGAAAGCATGCAGCGCCTGAAAGACGCACTGAGCGCGCACGAAGCCGCCGCGCAGCGCGAGGCGCGCATTCCCATGCACGCATTGCCGAACTAGGCATCGCGCGGCGCAGCGGAATAATCCGCCGCGCCAACTGTTCAACTCGTGAATTCGGACCCGCGCGCAGCACGAGCGGGCAAGCGCCGTCATGCGTGATCTATCACGCGTGCGCTGAACCCGTTCGTCCCTTCCATTCAGGGCATGCTGCGCGCCGCCCTGAGCATTCTCGCCTTTACCGGCACGGACTCGCCACATGAACCAGCTACAAGCCATGCGCGTTTTCACGCGCGTTGTCGATCTGAGCAGTTTCAGCCTCGCGGGCAAGCAACTCGGCATGTCCGCTGCGGCGGTCACGCGCAGCGTCGGCATGCTCGAAGCGCATCTGAACATGCGCCTGTTGAATCGCTCCACGCGCAGTCTGTCACTGACCGAAGCGGGCCGTCTCTATCTGGACGGCTGCCGCGCCGTGATCGACAAGCTCGACGAAGTGGAGTCCGAACTCGTCCGCGCCACGCGCGACCCGAGCGGCGTGCTGCGCATCGCCGCGCCTTCGGTGTTTGCAAGCGGCGCGCTGAGCACGCTGCTGGGCGCCTATCGCGGCGTGAATCCGCGCGTGGATTTCGACGTGACCGCTTACGACAGCCACATCGACATGATCGAAGGCGGCTTCGACGTGTGCTTCGCCACCGACCGTCAGCAGGTCAACGCCTCGCTCGTGAGCCGCAAGCTCACGTCAGTGAAAGAACTGGTCGTCGCCACGCCCGCCTATCTCTCGCGCAAGGGCATGCCGCGCACACCCGCCGACCTCGCCCAGCACGATCTGCTCGCCGTATCGGATGCGCCGCGCAGCTGGGAATTCGCCCATGCCGAAGGCGTGCAGCGCGTGAACGTCAACGGCCCGCTCACGGCAAGCAGCTGCGCCACCGTGCGCGCGGCGGCGCTTGCGGATATGGGCATCGCACTGCTGCCCTTGCCGCTCGTCGCCGACGATATCGCGCGCGGCGTGCTATTGCCCGTGCTCAACGCGTATGACGTGAACGGCGGCATGCAGCATGTTTCGATCGTGTACTCGGGCCGCAACTACCTCACGATGAAAGTGCGCAGCTTTATCGACTTCGCGGTCGAACAGTTCCGCTCGCATCCCTCGCAGAGTCACCCTATTCCTGCTGCGCACGCCATGCCGCACACGCTACGCGCGGTAGCGCAGTTTGCCGCCTGATTGGCCGTGTGATCATCTAGTCACGATACCTGGAAAGCCATGCCCAGAATATTGACCATCGAAGACGACGCCGTAACCGAGCAAAGCGTCGTCCCCATGCTCGCCTCGACGGGTTTTACTGTCGATGTCGCACGCTCCGGCCGCGAAGGCATCGCCATGGTAATGGCGGGCGACTACGACGTGGTCGCACTTGAGCGCCGCCTGCCCGATCTCGACGGCCTCACCATCGTCACCACCATGCGCGGCGTGGGCATCGAAACGCCCGTGATCGTCATGAGTTCCACCACGGGCGTCGAAGAACGCATTCAAGGCCTGCGCGCCGGTTGCGACGATTACCTCACGCGGCCCTTCTCGATCGATGAAATGTCCGCGCGCGTGGAAGCGCTCGTGCGCCGCCGCACGCGTCCGGTTGCGGCAGAAACGGTGCTGCGTGTCGGCCCAATCGAACTCGATCTGGTCAAGCGCAAGCTCACCTGCCGCGACAAACTGCTACGCCTGCGTCCTACCGAATTGCGCGTGCTCGAATTCATGATGCGCCACGCGGGCCAGGTGCTCACCCGCACGATGATTTTCGAAGGTGTATGGGGTGGCCGATTCGATCCCGGCACTAACCTGGTAGACGTGCATGTTGGCCGGCTGCGCAATCGCGTGGATACGCCTGGCGAGCCGTCACTGATCCGCACGATACGCGGCTCCGGCTATCTGCTTGGTTGAATAATGGAATGTAATAGCGAATAAAAGTTTTAATTTAGCGTTTCGTTGTCCTTTTTGTTAAAAAAACCAGTCGATAAATAAAACTTCTTTCATCTGTCTGGTTGCTGGCCGTTACACCCCGCCCGCCACAATACCGGCGTCGGTTCCTCCGTAGTTTCCCGTACTTTCCTCGCTTTATTCGCGCCGTTTTGGCGCACCAGTACGTGACGGGAACCGGCGCCGATGTTCTGAACGGAGCCCCTTCTGATGCTGAAAATCGTCCGGCTGGCCTTGAACCGACCGTACACGTTCATCGTGCTGGCCCTCTTGATCCTGATCGCTGGCCCGCTCGCTGCGTTACGTACGCCAACCGATATCTTTCCGGATATCCGCATTCCCGTGATCAGCGTGGTGTGGAATTACGCCGGTCTGCAACCCGACGACATGTCGGGCCGTATCGTCACCTATTACGAGCGCACGCTCGGCACGACCGTCAACGACGTGGCGCACATCGAATCGCAGTCGTTCCGCGGCTACGGCATCGTGAAGATCTTCTTCCAGCCGACCGTGGATGTGCGCACGGCTACGGCGCAGGTGACCTCGGTTTCGCAGACCGTGCTCAAGCAGATGCCGCCTGGCACCACGCCGCCGCAGATCCTCAACTACAACGCATCCACGGTGCCGGTGCTGCAGCTCGCGCTCACGAGCGACAAGCTCGACGAGCAGAAACTCGGTGACTACGCAACCAATTTCATCCGGCCGCAATTGCTGTCGGTGCCAGGCGTGGCGATTCCCACGCCGTACGGCGGCAAGACCCGCGAAGTGCAGATCGACCTGAATCCGCAGGCATTGCAGGCGCGCAAGCTGTCCGCGCAGGACGTGGCGGATGCGCTCGCGCAGCAGAACCAGATCATTCCGGCAGGCACACAAAAGATCGGCGAATTCGAATACAACGTGCGCCTGAACAACAGCCCGCTCACGATCGACGCGCTCAACAATCTGCCGATCAAGACGGTGGACGGCACGGTGATCTACATGCGCGACGTCGCGCACGTGCGCGACGGTTATCCGCCGCAGGGCAATATCGTGCGCGTGGACGGCCACCGCGCGGTGCTGATGTCGATCCTCAAGAACGGCTCGGCGTCCACGCTCGACATCATTGCGGGCGTGAAGGCCAAGCTGCCGCTGATCGAACAATCGTTGCCGCCAAGCCTCAAGCTCGTGCCGCTGTCCGATCAATCGGTGTTCGTGAAGGGCGCCGTGAGCGGCGTGGCGCGCGAAGGCATCATCGCGGCGGCGCTGACCTCCGCCATGATCCTGCTGTTCCTCGGTAGCTGGCGCTCGACGCTCATCATTGCGGCGTCGATTCCGCTCGCCGTGCTCGCAGCCATCGCGGGTCTCGCGGCCTGCGGCGAAACGCTCAACGTGATGACATTAGGGGGACTCGCGCTGGCAGTGGGTATTCTCGTCGACGATGCCACCGTGACGATCGAGAACATCAACTGGCATCTGGAACAGGGCAAGGACGTGAGAAGCGCGATCCTCGACGGCGCCGCGCAGATCGTCATGCCCGCGCTGGTATCGCTGCTCTGTATCTGTATCGTGTTCGTGCCGATGCTGCTGCTCGACGGCATCGCGCGCTATCTGTTCGTGCCGATGGCGGAATCGGTGATCTTCGCGATGATCGCCTCGTTCATTCTCTCGCGCACCTTCGTGCCGATGATGGCGCGCTATCTGCTCAAGCCGCACGCTTCGCAAGGCCATGCGTCGGGCGAACTCGCCGCGGTCATGGCGCCGCACGGCGCGCACGATCACGTCGCGCCCGTGCGCAATCCGCTGGTGCTCTTTCAGCGCGGTTTCGAGCGTCGTTTCGAGCGCATCCGTGCGGGCTATCGCGGCGTGCTAGGCCTCGCGCTCACGCATCGCAAGGGCTTTATCGTGGGCTTTCTCGCCATCGTGATGCTGTCGTTCGCGCTGGTGCCGTTCCTCGGCCGCAACTTCTTCCCGAACATCGATTCGGGCGAAATCGAAATTCACGTGCGCGCGCCTATCGGCACGCGTGTGGAAGAAACCGCCGACCTCTTCGACCATATCGAGGATACGGTGCGCCACGCGATTCCCGCCGATCAGCTCACGAGCATCATCGATAACATCGGCCTGCCGAACAGCGGTATCAACCTGACGTACAACAATAGCGGCACGATCGGACCGCAGGATGGCGACATCATGATTTCGCTCGGCGACAATCATGCGCCCACCGCCGACTACGTCAAACAGTTGCGCACGCAACTTCCGCGTCTGTTCCCCGGCACGACGTTCTCGTTCCTGCCCGCCGACATCGTCAGCCAGATCCTGAACTTCGGTGCGCCCGCGCCGATCGACGTGCAGGTCAGCGGCCCGAACATGGAAGCGAACAAGCAGTACGCCAACGAACTGCTGCGTCTAGTCGCCAAGGTGCCGGGCGTAGCCGATCCGCGTATCCAGCAGGCCTCGACGTATCCGCAGTTGACCGTGGCCGTGGACCGTTCGCGCGCGGACGAACTCGGCATAACCGAACAGGACGTGACCAACTCCGTGGTGGCGAGCCTTTCGGGCACGAGCCAGGTGTCGCCCACTTACTGGCTCAATCCGAAGAACGGCGTGTCGTATCCGATCGTCGCGCAGACGCCGCAGTACCGCATGACCACGCTCTCCGATCTGCAGAACCTGCCGGTCACGAGCAAGACGGGTGGCTCGCAGATTCTCGGCGGCATCGCCACGATCACGCGCGGCACCGCTGACGCCGTGGTCTCGCACTACAACATCATGCCGCTGTTCGACATCTACGCGACCACGCAAGGCGCCGATCTGGGCACCGTGGCCTCGCAGATCCAGCAGGCGATCCACGCCACCGCCAGGGACGTGCCGAAGGGCTCGACCGTCACGATGCGCGGCCAGGTACAGACCATGAACAGCGCATTCACGGGGCTGCTGCTCGGTCTCGCAGGCGCGGTGCTGTTGATCTATCTGCTGATCGTCGTGAACTTTCATTCGTGGGCGGACGCCTTCGTGATCGTCTGCGCGTTGCCGGCCGCACTCGCGGGCATCGTCTGGATGCTGTTCACCACGCACACGCCGCTGTCCGTGCCGGCGCTCACCGGCGCGATTCTCTGCATGGGCGTGGCGACCGCCAACGCGATTCTGGTCGTGTCGTTCGCCCGCGAGCGTCTGGCCGTCACCGGCGACGCGCTGCGCGCCGCGCTCGAAGCGGGCTTCACGCGCTTCCGTCCGGTGCTCATGACCGCACTCGCAATGATTATCGGCATGGCGCCGATGGCGCTCGGCATGGGCGATGGCGGCGAACAGAACGCCCCGCTCGGCCGCGCCGTGATCGGCGGCCTGATCTGCGCGACCTTCGCGACGCTGCTGTTCGTGCCCGTGGTGTTCAGCCTCGTCCACCGCAATGACGGCGATGACGACGAAGGCAATGACGACCCGCGCGCCATCCCCACTCTGGAACAACCCGCCCTCGAGGGAGAATCCCATGTCCACTGAAGTCGACATCGCCCCGCCGCAATCGCTGCGCCACCTGAAGTCCGTCGCCGCCGTGGCGTTGATGGTCGCCGCCGGGATCGTCTCCGGCGGGCTGTTCAGCCGCGTGCATGCGCATCAGCAACTCACATCCTGGACCGACGCCCAGGCCGTGCCCACCGTCGCGACCGTGCTGCCTCAACCGGGCCCGGCTTCGCAGACCCTCGTGCTGCCGGGCCATCTCGCCGCGTACATCGACGCGCCGATCTATGCGCGCGTTTCCGGTTATCTGCACGCCTGGTACGCCGATATCGGCACGCATGTGAAGGCCGGCCAGTTGCTTGGCCTGATCGATACGCCGGATCTCGATCAGCAATTGCAGCAGGCCAACGCCGATTTGCAGAACTCGGTCGCCAACGAAAAGCTCGCAGCCACCACGGCGAAGCGCTGGACCGAAATGCTCAAGCAGGATTCGGTCTCGCAGCAGGACGCCGATGAAAAAACCTCGGACCTGATCGCCAAGCAGGCCACGGTGGAAGCGAATCGGGCGAACGTGCGCCGCCTCGAAGCGCTCGAATCGTTCAAGCGTCTGACCGCGCCGTTCGACGGCGTGGTGACGGCGCGCAAAACCGACGTGGGCGCGCTCATCAACGCGGGCAGTGGCAGCGGCCCCGAGCTTTTCACGGTATCCGACGCGAGCCAGTTGCGCGTCTACGTGAGCGTGCCGCAGAGCGACGCGGCCTCGATCAAGCCCGGCATGCACGCCACGCTCACGGTACCGGAGCGCCCCGGCATGACGTTCGATGCGAAGCTCGTCGATACCGATCAGTCGATCTCGGCCGATTCGGGCACGATGCTGGTGCAGCTCGCCGTCGACAACAAGCAGGGCACGCTGTTCCCGGGCGAGTACACCGAGGTCCATCTCGCGATTCCCGGCGACGCGCACGCGCTCTTCGTGCCCGCGAGCGCGCTGATCTTCCGCGCACATGGCATGCAGGTGGCGGTGGCCGGTGCCGATCACAAGGTACAACTGCGTGACGTGACGATCGGCACCGACCTTGGCACGCGCGTGCAGATCATCCAGGGCCTGCAAGCCGGCGAACGCGTGATCGACAATCCGCCCGATTCGCTTGCAAACGGCGACGTGGTGCGCCTCGCGGCCACCGAGGCGACCAACACCGCCAGCGCCGCCACCGCGTCGCACGATGCGGAGCACGCGCATGGTTAAGCGGTTTCCTCTGTCCTCCTTAGCATGTGGGCGCTTGCGTCTGCGTTTGATTGCGCTCGCAACCACTGCGCTGCTTGGCGCGTGCTCGTTCGCACCCGTCTACCACGCGCCCGCCACGGCCATGCCGACGCACTTCAAGGAGACCGGCGGCTGGCAAATGGCACAGCCCGCCGACCAGTTGCCGCGCGACGGCTGGTGGAAGGTCTTCAACGATCCGATGCTCGACCAGCTTGAGCCGAAGGTCCAGCAGGCCAACCCCAACATCGCGGCCGCACTCGCGCGCCACGACGAAGCCGACGCGCTGACCGCGCAGGCGAAATCGGCGCTGATGCCGACCATCGGTGTGGGTGCGCAGGTCCAGCGCGACCGGCAATCGGCACTGCGTCCGCTGCGTGGCTCGGGCCAACCCAACGTGTACAACTCGAACACGCTGGATTTGAGTGTCGGCTACGACCTCGATTTGTGGGGCAAGGTGCGCAACGAGGTGAAAGCCGGCCAGGCGACGAGCGAGGCCAGCGACGCCGATCTCGCCACGCTGCAATTGAGCCTGCAAGCGAAGCTGGCGACGACCTGGTTCAACCTGCTCGGCCTCGATCAGCAGTCCAAACTGCTTGGCGATACGATCGCAGCCTACCGTCACGCGCTGGAGCTGACCGAGAGCCGCCATCGCGGCGGCATCGCCTCCGATCTGGATGTGTCGCGCGCGCAGAACCAGCTCGCCGCCGCGCAGGCCGCTGCCGACGACGTGAGCGGCCGCCGTGCCCTCTACGAGCACGCGATCGCCACCTTGATCGGCGTGCCGGCGTCCGACTTCAACGTCGCGCCCGACACGCTGCGCCCGCATCTGCCGAACCTGCCCGCCGGGCTGCCTTCGACACTGCTGCAACGGCGTCCCGACATCGCCGCCGCCGAGCGGCGCGTCGCGGCCGCCAACGCGGAAATCGGCGTGGCGAAGGCCGCGTTCTATCCGGATCTGTCGCTGAGCCTCGACGGCGGCTACCAGAGCGACACGTTCGGCCCGTGGCTGGCCGCGCCCAACGAAATGTGGTCGATCGGCCCGACGCTCGTGGAAACGATCTTCGACGGTGGCCGCCGCGAGGCACTGGTGCACGGCGCGCGCGCGAAGCTCGCCGAGAACGGCGCCGATTACAAGGCCACCGTGCTCAACGCGTTCCAACAGGTCGAGGACAATCTGGCGCTGCTGCATCATCTGGGCGATGAGGCTCAGCGTGAAGACGAGGCGCTCACCGCGGCTCAGCGCACGCTGACGTTGTCGATGTCGCGTTACCGTGACGGCGTGGTGAGCTATCTGGATGTGGTGACGGCGCAGACGACGGAACTATCCACGCAGATCACTTCGCTCGAACTGGATACGCGACGTCTGGATGCGACGGTCGGGTTGATTCAGGCGATTGGCGGAGGCTGGAGCACGAAGCAGCTCGATGAGAACGCCGACGCGAAAGCTGCTGAAAAAGCCGATGTAAAACCGGACGCGAAGACGGCGTCTTGATGAGGCAACGCGGGCATGATGCCTTGTTGCCGTTCAGTCAGGACCCTTTTCGAAGGTGGCGAACGGCATAACAGGCATGGCGTGATTTGACGACCCGGTCGCGTGAGCGACCGGGTCGCTTCACATTAGGCATGTGATGTCATTTGTTCACCCGGGCGACGTAAACGTCCATTTTTTCCGGTTCTTTTTTATAAATAAAAATACCGTTTATCTTCTTAAATAAAATAACTCAAAACTTATTATTCAAAATAATTCTGACTTCTATTTTATCGAATACTGAAATTCAGACAAATCTGATACCACCTTCGTTCCAGGAAAAGTTTACTGAGAGGCTAGCGGTACATTTTCGCCGCACGTCACCGGTTGCATTGCCAAGCCGGTTTTTTTTCAGCGATTCATAAAGATAGTGAAATGTCTGGAAAGCGAAATTCCGATACAGGAGAAATTGCATGAGGCGCGCGATTCTCAAAGTTGGAGACAAATCCACGAACGGTGGCGTCGTTATCGAAGGTGTCGAAAATTGTACGCACCACGGAACGCCGATGACGTTCATCGGCGCGAAGGTATGGTGCAACGGGTGCAAGTCCGAAGGCGTAATCGGCTCTAAGGGACCGCATCGAATTGCAACTATGATGGGCAAACAACAAGCGTTGGACGGCGATATCTGCATCTGTAAATGCGCTCCATCGCCGGTATTGCGTGCGTCACAGGACAGTGCCTGGCACGAATTCGGTACTCACGAACTCGCCGCAATGGGTTACGACGCGTTCGGACGAGAACTGGTAAACGGACATCGTGCCTATGACGAGCAGGTGCGGGCCGTAACAAGTTGGGCTTCGCTCGAAGGGTATCCCTATCACATCAAAGCAGCGTCAAGCGACGCATATAGCGGGCGCGTAGATATTTCTGGCCAGTTGCCGAGAATTCATACCGAAACTGCCGAAACTTACACAATTTATTGGGGTGACGAAGCCTTGGCGCACGGGGAGTGGCCATAATGCCGAACAAGAAAATATTCGTTCAAACAAACACAACCAAAGATTCGGTAAAGGACGTATCGCTAAAGGTTCTCACATTTCAGGAGCTATGGGATGCCTACCCAACTGGCAACCCCTATGACAATCCCGAGTATGAGGATCAGTGCGCGATTCGCATGAGCGTAATGCTTCACCGCCTCGGCGTCAAAATGCAATCCTTCTCTGAAAAACTGGTACACCCTCTCGCAGGTCAAAAGAGTATCGGCCGGATTTACCTCGATGGCTTGCCAACCGCGACACGAGCAGACGAATTTGGCGAGTGGTTGCAACTGCGGCCAATCGCTGGTCTGCCAAAGCCTCAGAACGTTACCGGAGAGGACTGGGAATCGAGGGTCAAAGGGCGAACGGGCATCATCATGTTTAGAGACTATTGGGCACGAAGCCTGGCAGAGAAAAATCCAACAGGAGGCCACATTGATCTGTGGAATGGTAGCCGGCTGACCGTTTCCAGCGGCAGAGGCTTAATCGGAGTCATTGGTCGGGCTATCCGAGTTCGAAGCGCCCATGTCCCCGGAACAGCATGGGGATATTCCAATTTAGGCAAAGCCAGGGAAATCCTCTTTTGGGAGATTAAGTGAGGCGCATCGCATCCGCATTTTTCTTCTTTCTTTGTGGAATATTCACAACGTGGGCGTCGTGCTGGATGGGCAGTCATATGACGTTTAGATTGCACATAAGCGAGAGATTCGCTGCCAGAACCGGTTGCCATGAAATCGACCACTGTGCTGCCCCTTGGTGGGCTATCGCTGGCCTGCTCGCATATTTGCTCGGCCCATCAATCGCCTTCGCCCTTGCTGGATGGCACGTCGGCCGTGCTGGCACGCCTTGGGTTAAAACGGTCATTTTATTGTTAGCGTTATTTGGCTCTACGTCTGCATTCTTTTTGTTGTCATACGCCCTCGAGCCGTAGCGACCAGGTCAACATCAAACCTTCCCCGCCAGATGAAACCGCGACGCCGCGTGCCATAGCTGCACCGACGTCGCCACCGCTTCACCCACCCACGTGCGGCGCTCGACCATCAAACACGGCTCGCCGATTTCGATATCCAGGTGATGACGCACATAGGCGTCGGGCTTACGCGCGTAGATGCGAAACTCCGCGCGCTGGATCGGCGCGAGCCGCACCATATAGTGATTGGGCGTCTCGACCGTGAAATCCTGCTGCAAATAAAGTGGAAACAGCGCGGGATTGACGAAGCGGTCCTCAAACTGAATCGCCTCACCCTCTTCGCAATGCACGATGCGCGAGTGGAACACCGGCCCGTGGGCAACACCCAGCGATGCGAGCGCTGCCGCGTCGTCGCTCGTTTGCAGCGCCAGCACGCGCGCCGTGTGCCGATGGCCGCGCGCCGCGATTTCATCGGCGATATTGCGGATCTCCAGCACGGTCGATTCATAGTCGCGCGGCGCGACGAAAGTGCCCGAACCCTGCACGCGCGTAAGCACACCCTCGTTCGTGAGTTCGCGCAGCGCGCGCGACACCGTCATGCGCGCTACGCCAAACTCTTTCACCAGCACCGTCTCGGACGGAATCGCATCGCCCGGCTTCCAGGTACCGTTCTCGACACGCGCTAGCACGTAGCGTTTGATCTGCTCGTAAGGCGGTGCCGTGCGGCGCGGCTGGGCACGTTTGTCCAGCACTTGCCGCGTATCGTCGGTTGCAAGCGTGAAAGCATCGAAGTTCATCGTCGTTGCGGCTCCTTCTTCGAACAGATCGGCGCGGATCAGTGGCCGATCGCGTCGGCCAGGGCATCGTTCGCCGAAGTCGCCGCGCCTGGCGCGACCTCGTGCAACGCTGGCTGCGGCATGCACGCAAGGCGCTCCGCGGACGAGTGCGCCGCCTGTTCGCCGGGCAGCGGCGGCGGCCCGCCATCGGCGATCATGCGGAACGCCACCGACATGTCGCCCGCCAGCGGCCGGTCATCGCGATAGGTCGGCAAGACCGCGCGGATGCGGCCATAGAGCGCCTCCGTATAAGGCGCGCGCGCGGCATCGACGGGTTGCAGGTCGTAAGCCTGCGCGGCGGCCAGCAATTCGATGCCCAGGATGCGGCTGCTGTTCTCGATCACGGCCAGCGCCTTGAGCGCAGCGGGCGTGGCGTGGCACAGGTGATCTTCCTGCAGGCCCGAGGTCACGCCGCCATCGAGGCTCGCGGGCGCGGCGTCGCGGCGGTTCTGCGCGACCAGCGAGGCCGCCGTGTACTGCGCGATCATGAAGCCCGAGCGCGTGCCGCTCGCGTGCGCGAGGAAGGCAGGCAGGCCGCTCACGAGCGGGTTGACGAGGCGGTCGAGCCGGCGCTCGGCCATCGCCGCGACCTGGGCGACGGCGGCGGCGAGGCTGTCCATGGCGAGCGCGATGGACGCGCCCACCGCGTGCGCCTGCGAGAACACCTGCGGCGCGTCGGGCGTGCCGTCGACGATGGGGTTATCAGTGACCGAGGCTAGCTCGCGGTTCACGACTTCGGCAGTAGCCGCGAGCACGTCGCGCGCCGCGCCATGCACGTGCGGGATCGTGCGCATGCTCAACGGGTCCTGCGTGCGGCGGCCGAGCGCGGCGGCCAGCAGCCCGCTTTCGGCGAGCGCCGCGCGCATGCGCTCCCCAACCTGCGCGAGGCCTGGCGAGACGCGATACGCGAGCGATTGCGCGTCGAACGCGGCCATCTGACCGCCGAGGTTTTCGAAGCTCATCGCCGCGACGGCGTCGGCCCAGTCGAGCAGACGCTGCGCGCGCTCCAGCGCCAGCGCCGCCAGCCCTGTCACGCAGGGCGTGCCGTTCACGAGGCTCAAGCCTTCCTTCGCCTGGAGCGCGAGCGGCTGCAGGCCGAGGCGTTCGAGCGCTTCTGCGCCGCTCAGGTGTTCGCCCTGCCAGCGCACCTGCCCCGCGCCCACGCAGACCAGCGCGATATGCGCCATATGGCTCAGATAGCCCACCGAACCGAACGCCGGCACTTCGGGCAGGCAATCGGCTGCGAGCAGGGCTTCCAGTTGCTCGACGAGTTCCACCCGCACGCCAGAATGACCGTGCGCGTAGTTGTTGATCGCGGCGGCCATGATCGCGCGCGTCTCCTGCGCACCCAGCGGCGTGCCCACGCCCACGGCGTGGCTCATGAGGATGTTGTGCGAGAGGTCGTGTTGTTCGGCCGGCGAAACCACCACGTCGCAAAGCGCGCCCACGCCCGTGTTCACGCCATACGCGCGAATGCCGCGCACGACGATCTGATCAACCAGTTCGCGCGCGGCGCGGATGCGCGCGCGGGCTTCATCGGCGAGTTGCAACGGCTCGCCTGCGGCGACGGCGGCGATATCGCGCCATGCGAGCGGGCGTTCGGAACGGATGACGGGCATGATCTGGATACCTGATTATTTTATGAAGGGCCTCATCGACCCGTTCGAAATTCACTCAGTGCGCGTTGCGATCCTGGTGGCTCGACACGAACTGGCGGAAGCGCTCCGACTTCAGTTCGCCGAACACCTCCTGCGGCGTGCCGTCCGCGTCGACAAGCCCCTGATGCAGGAACATCACGCGATTCGATACATGCTTCGCAAAACCCATTTCATGCGTGACCACCAGCATCGTGCGGCCCTCTTCCGCGAGCGCGCGCATCACGCGCAGCACTTCGCCCACAAGTTCGGGATCGAGCGCGGAAGTCGGCTCGTCGAACAGCATGACTTTCGGATGCATCGCCAGTGCGCGGGCGATCGCCACACGCTGCTGCTGGCCGCCCGAGAGATGCGCGGGATAGTGGCCGCGCTTGTCGGCGAGACCCACTTTGGCGAGCAGCGCTTCGCCCTCTTCCAGCGCTTCGGCGCGGCTGCGCTTGAGCACGCGCATCGGCCCTTCGATGAGGTTTTCCATCACGGTCATGTGCGACCAGAGATTGAAGTTCTGAAACACCATGCCAAGCTGCGAGCGCACGCGGTCCACCTGGCGGCGGTCTTCGGGCTGCAGCTTGCCGTCGCGGCGGCGCTTCATTTTCAGCGCTTCGCCTTCGAGCGCAACAGTGCCGTCGTCCGGCATTTCCAGCAGGTTCAGACAGCGCAGGAACGTGCTCTTGCCCGAGCCGCTCGCGCCGAGAATCGAAATAACGTCGCCCTTGTGAGCGTCGAGCGAAATGCCCTTCAGGACGTGATGCTCGCCGAAGGACTTGTGAATATTCTTGACGGACAAGGCGACCGGTGCGGCTGCGTTCATGAGTGACTCCGTAAATAGACGATCAGTACAGCCGGTCAGGATGCGGCGCGAGGGGTTTCGAGCGACGTCAGCTTGCGCGCGGGTGCGCTGGGCGCTGCGCCCAGGTGGCGCGACAGACGCTTTTCCAGCAGGCCGATCAGTCGAACGATGAAGAAGTTGAGCGCAAGATAGATCAGCGCGGCGCAGGCAAAAACCTCAGTAGTGCGATAGGTCTGCTGAATGATCTGCTGGGCCACGCCCGTGACTTCCCAAACCGTCACGAGACTCGCGAGCGCCGTGGACTTCACGAGCAAAACGGCTTCGGTCGAATAGGCGGGCAGGCATTGGCGCAGCGCAATCGGGCCGATCACGCGACGCAGCAGCGAAAATCCCGAAAGACCGATCGAATAGCCTGCCTCGATCTGGCCCACCGGCACCGCCATCAGGCCGCCGCGAATGATTTCCGCCGTGTAGCCAGCCGTGCACAGCGCCAGCGAAAGCACGGCGCACACGTAGGGTTCGCGCAGCACGGGCCACAAAAAGCTCTCGCGGATCACGCCGAACTGGCCCAGGCCGTAATAGACGAGAAACATCTGGATCAGCAGCGGCGAGCCGCGAAACACCAGGATATAGGCGCGCGCGAAGCGATTGGGCAGCCAGCGCGGCGAGACGCGCATGGCCACGATCACGAGCGAGAGCAGGCCGCCCAGTACGAGCGAGGCGAAGAACAGTTCGAGCGTGGTCGGCACGGCTGCGATCAACTGGCGCAGCGTGTCGAGCAGGAAGTCGATATCGATATGCATGTCGGAGTCCGCCGCTTAGGTGCGTATTCGCGTAGGGGTTGAATCAATTGCGCGCGAAATTGCGCTTGAAGGACCGGCCCACATACGCTTCCGCGCGGCCGAAGATGCGGTTCGACACACCCGTCATCGCCAGATACAGCGCACCGCCCGCGACGAAGAACAGGAAATATTGATGTGTGGAACCGGCAGCCACCTGGCTTGCGCGCAGCAACTCGGCGAGACCCGTCACGGAAATCAGTGCGGAGTCCTTAAGACTGAGCTGCCACACGTTGCCGATGCCGGGCAACGCGAAGCGGAGCACCTGTGGAATCAGGATGCGCCGCGCCATCGTGAGCGTCGGCATGCCGATCGCGCGCGCGGCTTCGAGTTCGCCGCGCGAGACGGCCAGCACCGCCGCGCGATAGACCTCGGCCTGATAGGCGCCGGAGATCATGCCCACCGCGACCGCGCCGATCGCGAACGGCGGCACGCCGACGAAGCCGTCCGCGCCGAACCACTGGCCGATGCTGGTCACGAGCGCCGACCCGCCGAAGTAGAACAGATAGATGACGAGCAGCTCGGGCACGCCACGAAACACCGTGGTGTAGCAGTCGCCGAGCACGCGCAGCACGCGAAAGCGCGAAAGCTTGGCCGCCGCGACGAGGCCGCCGAACACAGCGCCCAGCGCGAGCGCCGCGATGGTGAGCACGACCGTCATGAGTGCGCCGAGCAGCAGCACGCCGCCCCAGCCCTCGGCGCCGAAGCCGAGCATTTCGATCACTGACATGATGACTACCTCAAGCAAACAGGCGAATTAAGGCGTGATTGCATGGGAAGCCGCGTGGGCCTCCCATGCACGGCCATCAAGGCGTGACGTCGGTCTTGAACCACTTGAGCGCGAGCTTCTTGACCGTGCCGTCCGCCTGCGCGGCGGCGATGGCGGTGTCGAACTTCGCCTTGAGGTCGGTGTCCTGCTTGCGGAAGGCGAGGCCTTCACCCGGGCCCCAGACCGGACCGGCGATCTGCGGGCCGGCCATGACGATGCTGCTCGAATCGGGCTTGCCGGCGTTGGCGGCGTAGTAGGTGACATCGTCGAACGAGGCGTCGATGCGGCCATTGGCCAGATCGAGATCGCGCTCGGGCGAAGTCTTGTAGACGCGGATCGACGCGACATCCTTGAAGTTGTCGTTCACGAAACGCGTATAGATCGTGCCCGATTGCAGGCCGATGGTCTTGCCCTTGAGCGCCTTGCGCAGGCCGTCGATGGCGGGCAGGTTGCTGCGCGCGTCGTTGTCGAGCTTCACCTGGCTGGCGCCCGGCGCGGTCTTCGGCAGGACTTTGGTGTCGGCCACGGCGAAGGTGGCGG
This sequence comes from Paraburkholderia eburnea, assembly GCF_002917095.1. Classification (GTDB taxonomy): domain Bacteria; phylum Pseudomonadota; class Gammaproteobacteria; order Burkholderiales; family Burkholderiaceae; genus Paraburkholderia; species Paraburkholderia eburnea. The sequence goes on along the minus strand of NZ_PQGA01000009.1, from coordinate 16,594 downwards.
GCGTGGCCGCGTAGGGCTTCGAGAACGAGAGGATTTTCTCGCGATCGGGCGTGATCGAGATCGCATCCATCAGGACATCGAACTTACCGGCCTGAAGGCCCGGAATCATGCCGTCCCAGTCCTGCGTGACCAGATTGCACTGGAGCTGCGCGCGGGCGCAGAGATTGGCGACGAGTTCCGGCTCGAAACCGCCGAGCTTGCCGCCCGGCAAGGTCAGGTTCCACGGCGCGTAGCTGCCGTCGAGCGCGATCGTCACCGTTTTCCATTCCTTCGCGCTGGCGTTGCCGCCCGCCAGCAGCGCCGCGCCGAAGGCGGCTCCGATCAAAGCCTTGACCAGTCTGGTGCACTTCACCTGCATGTCGCCACTCCTTGTAGTCGAGCTAACCGTGATGAGGCGGGCGTACCGTGTGGCCCGTCCGTGTTGTCTAGACAAGATTGCGGGAACAAAATGCAGGACGCAAGCGCTTTTCAATAAAAACGGGGCGATCCAGGGAATGCCCTGGGAATATCAGAGGGATGCGCCGCCGCGGTGCATTCCATCGACGACTAAGGAATCATTTCTTCGAATTGACTGCATTCGAACGCTATTCAGACGCCCGAAATCGTCTTGAGTTAACTAGACGACTTGTCGTGTCTGGTGTCCGTGACACGCATGGGCCACTACGCGATGTCATCGCGAGGTCATGCAGGAAAGCCATCGTTTCGCCGACACTCACCCTGCAATACTTGCAGCGCGGCACGTATTCACACCTACACGCGATCGCGCTGTCCAGTCACGAGGCGATTCGACATGACGAAGAAGAATATTCCCGAGGCACCGTTTGCCGGCACCGCCAGCGGCGTTTCCCGCCGTGGCTTTCTGAAGCTCGCGGGCGCGTCCGGCTTCGCGGGTGCGGCAGGCGCCGCCGCGGCCCTCAGCGGCGTCGCGAGAGCCGACACGGCGACGCCCGACGGCACGCCCGAGCAGATCCACCTCACCTGGGGCGCGGACCCGACGAGCGAAGTCGTGGTCTCGTGGGCGTCGCTCGCCGCCGCCACGCATCCGCGCGTGACCTACAGCCCGGAACGTGGCCGCCGCGAGCGCGTCGACGCGATCCAGCGCACCTATACGGACGGCCTCACGGGCGTGGTCGTGTTCACCTATCACGCGCGCCTCACCGGCCTGCACGCGGACACGTCCTATCGCTACGAAGTCACCGCCGACAACGACAGCCACGCTGGCAACCCGTTCAGCGCGGGCTTCAGGACCGCGCCGCGCTCACGCAAGGCGTTCCGCTTCACGAGCTACGGCGACCTCGCGACGCCTAACACGGGATGGGTGCTGTCGTCGCCGCAAAGCCGCTTCGCCGTGGAAGCCGTCGAGCGGTTCCAGCCGCTTTTTCACCTGCTCAACGGCGACCTCTGCTACGCGAACCTGAACCCCGCGCATCAGACCGAGGTGTGGCGCGACTTCGCGAACAACAGCCAGACCTCGGCGTCGAACCGTCCGTGGATGCCGTGCCCCGGCAATCATGAGATCGAGTTCGATAACGGCCCGCAGGGGCTCAACTCGTATCTCGCGCGCTATACGCTGCCCGACAACGGCACGCCCTACGCGGGCCGCTGGTACAGCTTCCGCGTGAGCAATGTGCTGTTTGTCTCGCTCGACGCCGACGATGTGGTCTATCAGGACGCCGCCGCCTTCGTCGCCGGCCCCGCGCCGCTCGTGCCCGCCGCGAGCACCGGCAACGCGCCGGTCGCTGCCGGCTCGTCGTTCTACGTGCGCGGCTACAGCAACGGCGAACAGACGCGCTGGCTCGAAAAGACGCTCCACCATGCGTCGCATGACGACGACATCGACTGGATCGTCGTGCAGATGCATCAGGACGCGCTCAGTTCATCGAAGACGGGCAACGGCTCGGACAAGGGCATCCGCGAGGCATGGCTGCCGCTCTTCGACCGCTATGGCGTGGATCTGGTGGTGTGCGGCCACGATCACGATTACGAGCGCAGCTATCCGGTGCGCGGCTGCAATCATCATGCGGGCGTGGATGCGAAAACGGGCGAGCCGGTCGATACGCTGCAGCCGAAGCCCGTGCCGCACGCCCAGGCGGGCGCCAACACCTTCGACACGAGCCACGGCACCATCCACCTGATTCTTGGCGGCGGAGGCACCAGCGCGCCGCTGGACGTCTATGGCGTGGATACCGGCAACGGCAATCCGCAGGCGCAGATCTTCACGAAGCCCAACCGGCCGGTTCCGAACACGGCGCCCAACGCTGCAGCGGGGTCCTATGTGCGGCCCGGCGCGGATGCGCTGGAGGATGCGATCTGGTCCGCGCAGCGCGATACGGGTACCGGTTATGGGATTGCCGTGTTCGACGTGGACCCGGGCGAGCACGGTGGCAAGACCACCATCACGATGAACTACTATCACGCGCCGGGCGCCGACCAGACGCCCACGCCGAACTACGAGCTTTTCGAAACGGTGACGCTGACGAAGTCGCGCGGCTAACGCTCAGGGGCGCTCAGGCCAGACCGGGCGCCGCCGCTTGCAGAACGTCCACGCGTTTGGGCACGAGACCCAGTTCGAGGAAGGTATCGGCGATCTTCTGCTGTTCGCCGAGGATCGGCTTCGTGACCGTCACGGTGCCGAACTCGTTGCGATCGACCGCCCGCTGCACGATCGGCGCGGGCAAGCCCCAGAGCTTCGCAAGTTCTGCGGCATAGTCCGCGCGATGGGCCTTGCCCCATGCATCGGTCTTCACGATTTCGTCGATGACTATGCGGATCACATCCGGATTCTGGCGCACGTAGTTCTGCGACGAAAAGTAGAACCCACGGTTGCCGTCCACGCCGCTCGCGTCGGCGAGCACGCGCGCGCCCAGGGTCGCCTGCGCCGCCGCAAAGAACGGGTCCCAGATCACCCACGCGTCGATCGAACCGTTTTCGAAGGCCGCGCGCGCATCGGCCGGGGCCAGGAACACGGGATGGATATCGCCGTAGTCGAGACCATGTTTGCGCAGCAATTGCACAAGAAAGAAGTGCACGTTGCTGCCCTTATTGAAAGCGACGCGTTTGCCCTTGAGATCCGCCACATCGCGCAAGGCAGAATTGCGCGGCACGATCACGGCTTCCGATTGCGGACGCGGCAGCGTCGCCGCCACGTAAGCGAGCGGCGCGCCGGCGGCCTGTGCGAAGATGGGCGGCGCGTCGCCCACGTCGCCGAAATCGATCGAGCCGACGTTGAGCGCTTCCAGTTGCACGGGGCCCGCGTTGAACTCGGTCCAGGTGACGCCGACACCTAGCGGCGCCAGGCGCTTTTCGAGCGATCCACGGCCCTTCAGCAGGCTCAGCGCGCCCTTCTGGTTGCCGATGCGCAGCACACGCGGCGCGGGGGCCGCCAGCGCGCCGGAAACACGTAGAGCGGGGAGCGCCGCGGCAGCAGCGCCCAGCGAGAGTTTGAGGAAGTCGCGGCGTGTGCTCATGGGATCGGTTCTTTAATCGGTATCGGGTATCAGGTATCGGGTTCGACCGATTCTACGAAGCGCGCCGCCAAAGCCGAACCATGGAGTTTTCCGATTCAAATCAGCGTGAGGACTAAGCGGAGCGCAGCCTGGCGCGAGCGCTTGTTCAACGATTCCTCGCGTTTGTCTAAACATTTCTTCATGGTCCTGCATCGGGTTCGATAGGCTGACCTAACTATTCTCTCAATACCGGGATGCGATCTGTCGCATTCGCCAACTGGCCTACGCGGCCAACGATTACGTTCTCTGGAGGATAGTTCCCATGAAGTCGCTCATGCTCGTCGCTGCTTTCGCAGGTGCCATTGTCACCACGTCCGCTTTCGCCCAGAACGCCAACACGGCGCCGTCGCAGAACAACCTGCCGGCCACCACCACCCAGGTCGCCATGAACAATACGGCCACCTCGTTCGACAACGGCAATTGGGTAGCGCCTTATGGTCAACCGGTGCATCAAAAGACGCGTGCCGAGGTCTATCACGAACTCGTGCAGGCGGAACAGGATGGCCAGCTCGCGTACCTGAATTCCACGCTGTACGCGCATTAAGGCCTTGTTTTGCAGGCTCGTCGCGCCGCTTGCGCGGCGCAAGCCGCACGGTTGTGGTCCATGCGAAAGCGGCACGCTCGATGCGTGCCGCTTTTTTTTCGCGACAGGTACACGAAGCGTGAAACGCATGTGACCTGAAATCCCATAAGCGGTTACCTTTGGTTCAGGTGATGCGGGGACGATGCGTTTGAGGTTGTTACGCGTGCTTCGGCAGCGTGAGTTGATAGCCGTAGCGGCTGATGGTTTCGATACGCATTTCGATCGCCTCGCGTTCGAGCTTGCGGCGCAGGCGCGACACCACGAGGTTCACGGTCGAAGGATCGATATCGTCTTTTTCGGGCCACGCGTAGCGGATCATCTGATCGCGCGGCACGGGCATGTTCGGCTGACGCAGCAGGCATTCGACCAGTAGATATTCGCGGCGCGTGAGTTCCGCGCGGCGCGCGCCTTCGACGATCTCGCGCGTGCTGGCGTCCAGCAGCGGCGCGCACGCATCGCCTTGCGCACCCGATGCAGTCAGCGCCGCCAGCGTGAGCGGTGTGGGGCCGGTGCGTAGCAGCGCGAGCATGCGCTCGTGCATTTCGATGAACGAGAACGGGTAGCGGAAACACGCGTCGGCGCCAGCGCGCAGCAGTTGCGAGCGCGCCTGGGCGCTCGCTTCGATGCCGAGTACCGCGATGATGGTCGCACCGTTGGTCGCCTGAGCGAAGCGGGGCAGGAGCGTGAGCAGTTCGGGCAGCATGGCGCCGTCGAGCGCCACGGCAATCACTGCATCGAACGACTCTTCGCCCGCGATATACAGGCCGTCGCGCAGTTCTTCCGCGCGTTGCAGGCTGTGGGCGCTTTCCTGCAGGGCCTTTTGCAGCCAGGCGCCTTCGGCGTGGCAGGGCGAGATGAGGAGAATGCGCATGGGATCGGTATTCTTGTGTGGCGACGTGCCCGCCATGAAGTGACTTGTCTGTTTCAGGTGAGCGCGCGCGGCCAGCATTGCACGCTCATGCGCGCGCCGGGGCCTGCATTTGCAGCATGGGTAGAGGCGAGATCGACGGCATCGTCGATCCGCAGCGTGAAGTCATGCACGCGCATCACCGCCGCGACGACGCTCAATCCCAGGCCCGAGCCAACGATATGGCGCACGGCGTCGCCGCGATAGAAGCGCTGGAGCACGGCGGCGCGCTCGGCGGGCGCGATGCCCAGGCCGTTATCGGCGACCGCGAGCAAAGGCCCGAGCGGCGTCGCGCTCAAGGTCACGCTGACGATGCCGCCGTGCGGCGCGAATTTGATCGCGTTGTCGATGAGGTTGCTGAAGGCTTCGAAGAGCAGCGCGCGATCACCGTGAATTTCGCTCACGGCTTCGGTTTTCACGCGCCAGTCGATTTCGCGGCTTTCCGCGAGCGGTTCGTAAAGCTCGGCCAGTTCATCGACCAGTTCGCGCAGATCGACCGTCGCGAAGCCGCCGCGCCGATGCAAGGTGCCGATCTCGGAGATGCGCAGCATCGCGCGAAAGCGTTCGAGCAACTGGCCGGTTTCGGTGCGCGCGCGCTCCATCATGTCCGCGCCTTCGGCGTCGGCGCGCAGGCTCTCGCGCTCGGCGATGCGCGCGAGCAGCGTGTGCAGATGCACGAGCGGCGTGCGCAGGTCATGCGCGATGCCGTCGCAGGCGCCCTTGACCTCGCCCATCAGGCGCTCGACTTCGTCGAGCATGTGGTTCACGAGATGCGCAAGCATGTCGAGTTCGTCGTCGCCGCCCACGGGCAGGCGCTGGTCGAGGTCGCCGCGTGCGATGCATTGGGTCACGCGGCGGAATTCGCGCACACGGCGAATCTGCCGCAAGCCGAGCGCGAGACCGCCGCCTGCCGCCGCCAGCAGGGCGAGCACCGCGCCGACCACGAGCGTGCGGACCATGAACTCGCGGATCTGCAGCACGTTGGTCATGTCGCGCGCGACCACGAGATGCATACCATTGGGCCGCACTTCGCCCATCGCGCGCACGATCGGCGACTGCACACGGTCGCGCAGCGTGAGCGTGTGTTCGAGCGTGCAGCCCACGCGGTCGTAGGTGATGCTCGACGGGGCTTCGAGCAGGTCGCCGGCCACGTAGCGGCCATCGGCCGTAAAGACACCGTAGTAGTTCACGTGCATGCGTTCGTGCTCGAGGCGCTGATAGATCGCGTCGGGCAGTTGCGCATCGGGAATCGAATCGAAGTAGATGAGCTGCCAGCCCATGATCGTATCGGTGTCGCGCTCGATCGAACGGGTGGCGCTCCAGGCGATGAAGCCCACGAGCAGGGTGAGGACCACGCCGAACAGCGCGGTGTAGGCGCACAGCCAGCGGAACGTGGTGGTGTGCCAGCGGCGGCGCGGCAGCGCGGGCGCGCTGGATGCGGAGGGCGCGGAAGGCGGATGCGGACGGCTCGACACGCGGTTTATCCGAGAATGTAGCCGGAGCCGCGCACCGTCTGGATCAGCGGCGGCACGCCCGGCGGATCGATCTTCTTGCGCAGGCGGCCCATATGCACGTCGATCAGGTTGGTGCCCGGATCGAAGTGGTAGCCCCACACGGCTTCGAACAGCATGGTGCGCGTGATGGTCTTGCCCGCGTGGCGCATCATGAATTCGAGCACGCGGTATTCGGTGGGCAGGAGCGCCACTTCCTCGCCGTCGCGGCGCACCTTGCGCGAGATGAGGTCGAGTTCGAGCGGCCCCACGCGCAGCGCCGTTTCGCGCGCCACCGTGGCGGCCTGACGGCGGCGCAGCAGCACTTCGAGGCGCGCGGTCAGTTCCTCCGGATCGAAGGGCTTGGTGAGATAGTCGTCGCCGCCCGCGCGCAGGCCGCGCACGCGCTCGTCGACGTCGCCCAGTGCGCTTAGCATCAGCACCGGCGTCTGGATGCCGACCGTGCGCATGGCGGTCAGGATCGACAAACCGTCGACGCCCGGCAGCATACGGTCGAGCGTGATGGCGTCGTACTCGTCGCTCATCGCGCGCGCCATGCCGTCGCGGCCGTTGTCGACCCAGTCGACGACGAAACCGCGCTGCGTTAATTCATTGACAATTTCATTGGCTGTGACGGCATCGTCTTCCACCGTCAATACGCGCACCTGACTCATTTCCTCGCACTCCGCCGCGCGTCACTTGCGCCGCCTCACCAGGAAAGCAAGTTTACCGTCGTAAGGCCGCTGTGCCGCTCTAGCTGTCATGAAATTAAATTTAGGTTTACAAATGCTTCACACACTTGCAAAGGGCTTACGGAAGCGGTCCTGATGGGTCGGCGCGCAAATCGAGCTGGTAGCCATAGCGGTTGATCGTCTCGATCCGGGTGCGCGCGCCGTGCGTGATGAACTTGCGGCGCAGGCGCGAGACCACGAGGTTGACGCTCGACGGTTCGACATCGCCTTTCTCGGGCCACGCGTAGCGGATCAACTGCTCGCGCGCGACGGGCGCATTGGCGTGACGCAGCAGACATTCGACCAGCAGATATTCGCGTGTGGTCAACGAGATGCGGCGGTCCTGCTCGACGAGGTCGCGCGTGAGCGGGTCGAGCCGTGCGAGTGCGGGCCGCGCCTGGGCAAGCGCGGTGCGGCGCAGCGCGAGCATGCGCTCCTGGATTTCGAGCACCGACCAGGGCTGCACGAAGCAGGCATCGGCACCCGCACGCAGCAGGCGCGCGCAGTCGGCGGGCGTGGCGCGCGTGAGCGCGATCACCACGGCGGGGGCGTCGGGCAGGCGCGTGAACGAGGCGAGCGCCTCGGCGAGACCGTCGTGCGCGTGCGCGCCGCCTGCGCACAGGATCACCGTGTCGAACGGCTCATGCGAGGCGAGATAGACCGCATAGGAGAGGTTGTCGACAACCTCGACGCTGTTGAGGCTCTCGCTCAGCGCCTTGTATAGATAGCTCCGCTCCGCGTCGGAGGAGGAGCACAGCAGAACTCTCATTGATAGCGCGTGGTAGGCCGGGCGTGTGAAGGCCAGCAGTCGATGGTGACGGTGGTGCCCGTGGTGATTGTTTTTTTGGTGCTTTCGTCGCCGGTTTCGTCCCCGGTCTTGTCGATATCGGCGGCGTCGCCGATTGCGAGGCGAAAGTCGTGCAGTCGCAGCACCGCCGCGACGATGCCAAGCCCCAGGCCCGTGCCCGGGACGTGCCGCGCCGCGTCGCTGCGGTAATAGCGGCCCAGCACGGCGCGGCGCTCGGCGGGCGCGATGCCGGGGCCGTTGTCCGTAACGCTGAACCGCGCGCCCGCGGGTGTCGCGTGGAGCGCGACGCGCACCACGCCGCCGGGCGGCGCGAACTTGATGGCGTTGTCGAGCAGATTGCTGAAGGCTTCAAAAAGCAACGCGCGGTCGGCGTGGATCGGCGGGCATCCGGTTGAATCGGCGCTGTGGTCGACTCGCAACTCGATCGCCTTGTCCTCCGCCAGCGGCGCGTAGAGGTCGCAAAGCTCGGTCACGACTTCGGGCAGCACCACCTGCGCAAACGCGCTGCGCCGCTTGATCGCGCCGATCTCCGAAATACGCAGCAGCGCCGCAAAGCGTTCGAGGACCGTGTCGGCTTCATCGCGCGCGCTCTCGATCAGGCCGGCTACGGCGGGCTCGCCGCGGCGCTGCAGGGTGTCGGCGGCGTGCGAGAGGCGCAAGCGCAGCCGCGTGAGCGGTGTGCGCAGATCGTGCGCGATGCCGTCGCAGGCGCTCTTGACTTCGCCGATCAGGTGCTCGACTTCATCGAGCATGCGGTTCACGAGATCGGCCAGCATGTCGAGTTCGTCGCGGCCCACCACGGGCAGCCGTTCGCCGAGTTCGCCGTCGGCGATGCGTGCGGTTACGCGGCGAATCTGGGCGACGCGCCGGATCTGTCGCATGCTCAGCAGCAGCCCGGCGCAGAGACTGCCGCACAGGCACAGCAGACCGCCGCCGAACAGCGCCTTGAGCAGTTCGCCGTGGACATGGCGCACGTCGGAAAGCGTGCGCGCGACGACGAGGCGCGAGCCGTCGGCGCGGATTTCGCCCATCGCGCGCAGCGCCGTCCGGGGCGCGGGTACGGCGATGGTGTCGAGCATCAGGGTTTGACCGCTCGCGTGCTTGTGCGAGCGGCCCCAGGGGTCCAGGGCGAGGCGCGCGGGCAAGGCGTGGATGTCGCCGGCCAGCCAGCGGCCATCGGCGCTGAACAGGCCGTAGAAGTTCTGCTGACGGTTTTCCCGGTGCAGGCGTGCGGCAATGGCGGCGCCCAGCGTCGCGTCATCGCGTGAATCGAAATAGCGCAGTTGCCAGCGCAGGCCGCTGTCGGTCTCGCGCAGCATCGCGTGGGTCACCGAATATTCGATAAAGCCGAGCAGCACCATGAAGGACACCGAGAACACCGCCGCGTAGGCCGCGAACCAGCGGAAGGTCGTGGTCTTCCAGCGCTCGTGGCCAAGCCCGGCCGCTGTCGCGCGTGCCGCATCAGTGTCCCGCGACGCGGGTGGCTCGGCCACCTCTGCCGCCTCCGGCACGAAGGCCCCGAGACGCCCCGCGACCCAACCGGGCAGGTTCATGGCGTGCCTCGCGCCGGATGCTCGCGCAGTTGCGTCGGGATTTCGCTGACTGACATGACCTTCCTCGGTGACCTTTCCTCGTTGGGCGCAGGCGCGCCATGATTGCGCGCGTGCCTGGCCATGATAGAGCGCGGCACTTGCCCAAACGGCATCACGGCGATGAAGAGGGGGTCATGTTCTTACCGTCCGTTGACGCCACGCTGACAGTTTGTCAATTTGGGTTGATGCGAAGCGAGGGGAGGCGATGGGCGCAGATGAGTGCGGGCGCAACGATCGGCATCGTCGATGACAGTTCTTTCATGCTGGTGAGCGTTTCGCGCATCGACCGGCTGCTTATTCTCGATCTCCGTCGGCAACCACGCCGGCATTTCATCCACGGGCCGATCCGGTCGGTCCAGAACAAATCGGAGGTCACCATGAAGCGTTGGGCCAGGTTCGCATTGATTCCTCTTCTCGGCGCCGTGAGCATCAGCGCATTTGCTGCGCCTCATCTGTCGCAGCGCGCATGTCATCGCTATCCGTTTGTCAGGCCCGCCCATGAGGTCACGCATGGCGAGCTTATGCAGGAACTCAAGGATCTCTCGCTGGTGGGCTACCGGGAGCACGAGGTGGACAACGATTATCCGTCCGACCTGGAAGCCGCCCAGCAGCGTTTAGGTGCGCTCTATCAGCATGATTGCCTGGCGCATCAAACGGCGACGGCGCAGCCCGGCGTACAGGCTCAGGTTCAGGTTCAGGCGAACTGAAGCCAGGGTTCGAAGCCATGCAAGGTCACCGTATTGGGCCTTTGCGGTGTACCTTGTGAAGCGCGATGTGACGGCTTCCCATTTCCGGTGACCTTTCTTGGGTAACGCGTTATGGGAGCCGGTGACCTATCCTGGGCTTACCCGGAAACGGACCTACAACCCTCTGCCCGGCATTCATAGATGCTGTTCAGACGGAATTGAGGTTACCTGGCGCCAGGTATCTGAAACGTCCAGCAGGTTTCGCATCAAGGAAAGCTGTCCCATAAACGGGTACCTGAGTCACATGACTTTGTCCCATATTTCGTCACCTACTAGCACGTACACTATAAAAATCATACAGTTAGTGCTTAATCTTGATGTGGCTTATCAAATATCTCGGGATAGGTCTCCGTTAGTGGGAACCTTCGGGATAAGCAAGCTCGGATAGGTCACCAGAAGTGGGATCATGAATGTTGGTGACCACTTACATACGCAAAGGGTCCCGGTTTTGGGAGCGGTCTCTCTCATCGGACACGTAGTTTGAGTGTTTACCAAATACGCTTTAGAACCTTTAGTAAACCTTTAGCCGGCTGGAAGCCTTGCTGGACAAGGGTTTGCGGTCGATTTGGTGGCATGTTATGGGGCCTTGGGTACCGGGTATGGGAGCGCGGGGTTGTGGATATGGGATTTCGGTATCCGAGGATGGGGATTCAGGACTGTGGATATGGGAAAAAGGTCGCCCGGTATGGGAAAAATTGCCGAAAGGGGCTGAGGTTCCCGTCTATGGGAAACTTTGTAGGTACCCGAATATGGGTTGCTGGAGGGCTCTCTGCTGCTCAAACGAGACGATTTCTTCTTCTTGAGGTCTCCGCTTATGGGAGATAGCGTGGGTAACCGGTTGTGGTGCATCCGCTTGATACGTTCGGGAGGTAACCGCGCAGCCTGGGCACAGAGACTTCAAGCAAAGACTTATCGGACGGACATCCGCTGTTGGCAGGGTAACGAGTTATGGGGGACCAGAAAGGTCACGCTTTATGGTGGATTTTTTTGGCGCGCTCGCTAAAGACCCTTGGAATCAAGGTGTTCGGAGGTTCCCGCTTATGGGATCAGATGAAGGTCACTGCCCATGGGATGTTTTCGGGGTGATTGGCCCTCGTGCTCGCCACACGCTCCTATTGGCGATAAATCCCATCACTGGGTACCTGTGGGTAACTAAGATGAGAGTGAGTGCTCACATTTTTGCCAAAAGGTCACTCAATATGGGAGATTTTTTCAGCTGATTCGAGTAAAGGTCACGGGTTATGGGCTGGCGTGGAAGCGCCTCGCTGAAACATGAGCGCCCTGCTTCGGTGGCTCACACGCGCTGCGAGGCCTCCGACTGTCAACTTTTCCCGCTGTTGGTGTCGTGCCTGCGCACTGACATCTCGGCGCGCTTGAGTCACCTGTTCGCTTGGTATACAGTTACCAACCGACCAGGTTCCCTTTTACGTGGGTCATATGGCAAGAAAAAAGGCCGACGCCGGCGACGCCGACAAGCAAGGTGCACTCGTATTTCAGCAAGGCCAGCCCCCCGATCTATTCCGAAAGGCGGTTCCCGCGATTCACATCGCGCCGAAATCCGGATCGATCAGCCTTCAGCAGCGCAAGATGTTCAGTTCGCTGATCAAGAACGCAATCCGCCAGGATTCCCTCGAGCAGGGCCGCTCGTCGTTCGAGATCACGATCTCCGCCCTTTCGCAGGACGTCGATCTGAACAGCAACAACACTGAATACGTCAAGGAAACGATCAACTCGCTCATCAGCACGGTCGTCAACTGGGACTATCTCACGCAGGATAAGCGCAGCATCTGGAAGGCCTCGGGTCTGCTCGCGGGGGCGGAGCTCGAACGATCCGTGCTGCGTTATACGTTCTCCGAACAGATTCGCGGCGAGCTTCTGAATCCGGAAATCTACGCGATGATCGACATGCGGATCACGCGTCAATTCCGCAAGGCGCACTCGCTCGCGCTATGGGAGAACGTCGTGCGCTACGAAGCGGTGGGCGTGACGGCGCGCTTCCCGCTGGCGACGCTGCGCGATCTGATTCTGGGTCAGGACACTTCGGCGCAATCGTACAAGCTGTACAAGCAATTCAAGAGTCGCGTGCTCGTGCCGTGCATCAAGGAAGTCAACGAGATCTCGGATCACAACTTCGAACTCATCGAGCACAAGGTCGGCCGCTCGGTGGTCGCGCTGCAGTTTCGCGTGACACGCAAGCCGGAGACCGACCCGTCGCAGGAACTGCGCGCCAATGACACCCTGTTGATCGGCGAGATGGCGAAGTTCAGCATTCCGGTGTCGGAAGCACGCCGTCTGCTCAAGCAATACGGGGACGAGAAAATCCGCACGGCGGTGGCCTACACAGCCGCGCGCGTCGCGCAGAAGAATGCCGCGCCGCTAGCCAACGTGGCCGCGTATTTCCGCAAGGCACTCATGCAGGGCTATCAACTCCCCGGCGCCAATGCGGCGGCCAGTGCGAACGCCGACGCGGGCAAGGCGCGCGAAAGTCAGGACCAGGTGCAGGACCGCTACATTGCGGCAAAGATCGCCGAGGCGCGTTCGTACTTCAACGAACTCGAATACGACGACCAGACGGCGCTTATCAAGCGTTACAACGAGACGGTCGGGATGGACAAGCTCAAGGTGTCGACCTCGAAGGTGCCGAGCAAGATGGCCTCGACGAACTTTTTCCGTTGGGTCGTACTGGACACCTGGGGTCAGCCGACGGCCGCCGATCTGCTCGAATTCCTGCTGAGCGGTCAACAGGCGCCGGCAGGCGATGCGCTCGGAGTCGGCGGCGACGTCGAACTGGCGTTCAAGTCTCGCGAGGAATAACGCGCGAGTCGCCCTTCTGTTGAAATTTGCCGATTATAAAAACATAGGTAAATTTCGCGTCATATATCTTCTGCATACTTCGGGATACTGCCAGACTGGTGAGATCTGGCAGCATTCCCGATTTCGATTTCCTGGCTCGACTGAATGTGAGTCACGGCGCTAGGGTTTCCCTCTTGTTTTTTGATGCCAGATGCGGATCTCCACGTGGAGATTGGCAGGGTCTGGCTTTGAGCTAATTGGATGTGTGCTTTGCGGCCAGTGTTTGGGCAGTTGAGGATCAGGCGCGGCATCTCGCGTAGGGTTTCGTCAATTGTCCTGCGCTGCATGATCTTTGAGCGGTAGTTCGAGTTTCGTTGCCCTGCCGTTTAGCCACGCTGCCCCGCGCAATTAATGTCTCGCAGTCTCCACGTGGAGAATGGTTGACCCACATTCTCCGTCGATTTTTTTGCTGAAATATTTCTTGCCTGCCACTGGACAGTGACCACCAACGACCATAAGTCACGATGCGCTGCCACATGACGCTTTCTCCACGTGGAGACTGGAAGTGCTGAGTGTGAGCTTCTACCGTCATCAGAGATGGCTGAAGCAGCAGGTATTCGCATCTAAAGCGAAATTTTCACCACCACGATCTTCATTGATGCGATCGGTATCATCGAGTGGGGAATGACGCGCAGGTCTAGCTAGCAAGGACGTGAACCAACTTTCCACGTGAAGAGTCCGCGTAGCTCGCAAAAACATCGGTTTCGTGACCTTCACGCCATAGCCCCGCCTCGTCCAGATGGCTATTTGGTGGTCAACCAGCAACGATTTCAGAGCTAAAGCTAGAATTTACTTTAAGTTGTCGCTAGACTGCCAGTTGACTCATTGGAGAGTCTCCACGTGGAGAGTGCGCGTGAAGATGTCTCCACCGTTGAATATTGCATGGAGAAACGAATGGGACTGGTCATCGCGGTAGCGAACCAAAAGGGCGGGGTAGGCAAGACGACCACCAGCATGAATCTGGCTGGTGCGTTTCAGTCTGAAGGCTACAAAGTCTATGTTGCTGATGCGGACGGCCAGCAATCGTGCATGAGCTGGTGTGCGGCGGCTGGGCCGGAAACCCCCCTTCCGTTTCGCGTAGGCAGCATCAACAAGCTCGAAAAAATGATCGGCCCTGAAATTGCCGCATTGGCGAACGACTACGACGTCGTGATCGTTGATTGCCCGCCGAACATCAATGACCTGACGACTGCTCGCGTTCTCGCCGTTGCCGATGCAACCGTCATCCCAACCGACGCTTCGCCCATCGATATCTGGAGTAGCGAAGGGATGATGGAGTTAGTCGAGCGTACGCGTGTCGCGAATCCTGCCGGTAAATTCGCAATTTTGCTGAATAAATCGAATTCGAAGACGCTCCTGCACTCGCAAATGAGTGCGATCCTGGCGGAAAGCAATGTCCGCGTGCTCGCGTCAACGGTCAAGCAACGCGAGCTTTATCGTCAGGCAGCGGCGCTTGGCCGGACTGTTTTCGACGTGAAAGGTGTGCGTGGCGTGAAGGTGGCCAAGGACGAAATCGCCGCGGTTTATAACGAAATCATTGCGCTCGTTCAGGAAGAAGAGGTCGTTGATGGCAACTAAGCTGAATTTCACCAGCAAGGTTCGCGCGGGGATGGCCGTCGAACGCGCGTCGGCAGAGGAGCGTCTGGCCGATGGCGATATTGTCGGCATCGCGCAGCGCGATGCAGCGGTGGTGACGCTTGCTGACGTTGCGCCAGTTGCATCAATAGCCCAGACGGCCGCCGCTGCAATCGCGTCCGATGCGCCGGTCAACGCAACGACGCATACCGTCGCGCGGATTCCCGTTGAAGACGTTGTCTCGAATCCGTACAACCCGCGCGCGTTCTACAGCGCGGAAACGATCGACGAACTCGCCGACAGCTTCGACAAACAAGGCCAGATCACGCCGATTCTCGTGACGCGGCTTGCGGAGTTTCCCGGCAAACTGGTGATTGTCGACGGCGAGCGCCGTATTCGTGCGGCGCGCTCGCGCGGCGACAAATACATTGACGCCGATGTCCGCGACGGTCTCGATAATCAGAACCTCTATCTGCGCGCGTATCACGCGAACAAGGAACGCGAGGAGCAGACCGTTTTCGATGACGCGCTCGCGTGGAAGAAGCTCCTGGACGATGGCGTGTACGTCGATCAGGTCGAGTTGGGCGTGGC
Organism: Paraburkholderia eburnea; assembly: GCF_002917095.1. GTDB lineage: Bacteria > Pseudomonadota > Gammaproteobacteria > Burkholderiales > Burkholderiaceae > Paraburkholderia > Paraburkholderia eburnea. The sequence goes on along the minus strand of NZ_PQGA01000009.1, from coordinate 1,212 downwards.
AGTCAGCGAAGATCCGAAGCACATCAGCAAGGTGATTTCTCTGACGTCGCTGCCGCCCTATCTTTTGCAGCGCATGGCGCAGAATCGCAAGGAAGTCGGTCTCGGTCACGCCTATAACATCAAGCTGATCTTCGATCGAGCTGGCGCGACCGTCGCCGAGCATTGGCTCGAACAGGTGATCGAAGGGAAGGCGAGCGTGCGCAAGCTCGAGGCCGCTGCGTCGGCTGAGGCGGGTGCCCGTCGTATCGGCCCGCGCCGCACGCACTATCAGTCGCGCGTGCAGTTCAATCGTCCGGATGGCATTGCACTGGGTGAACTCAAGCTATTCGGTGATGGCCGTGCCGAATTGAACCTCAAGGGCATTGCGGCGGCGGATCAGCAGCGTCTGGCCGAGCGAATGAAAGCCGTGATCGACGAGTGGGCGGCCGAAATGGAAACGACGGTGGCCAACTAAAGCGCAGGACAGTTTTTAGAAGCGAAGAGGGCAGGGCTTTTAGGAGCGCCTGCCCTTAGTTTTTGGTGTCAAACTGCGCGAAACAGTGTGCAGAGGGGGCGCTGGGGTCGAAACCGTGAAACATAGATAATCTGAAAGGTATTCAGCAAAAATCTATATTAATCAATGGTTTGAGTGCTCTAACCTAGAATGTTTCACGCATGCACTCGTTTGCGAGCAGGTTTCCACGGTGTTCAGGCGAGTGTGCGACGCAGTGATCACTAAAGCCACCAAAATCGTACTATTCAAAATGTAATTTGTAGTTATAAGAACAATTAGGTTGAAATACAGCGAATTGACAATTCCCGTCAGCTACGCCATCCTTGTAGGAATGAACACCCGTTACTGCCCGATTACGCTGATTATTATCACCATTCATCGAATGGTGGGTTAGCGTACGTCTGGTAGAAACGACAACAACCCGCCCCACGAGGCGGGTTTTTTGTCTCCGCTTCCTGGGCTCAAAAAAGAGACAGCACAGGAGCCGTCATGCAGGTCCAAACGAGCCGTACCGCAGGAGCCGAAACGCGCGCTGAAACAAAAAAAGCGCAGCAGACCGACTATCTCCGCCTGACTCTCACCGCCCGCGTCTACGACGCCGCCCGCGAGACCGAACTCGAGCGCGCACCGAATCTCTCCGCCCGCCTGCGCAACACGGTCCTGCTCAAGCGCGAGGACAACCAGCCCGTGTTCTCGTTCAAGCTGCGCGGCGCCTACAA
>NZ_PQGA01000008.1 GCF_002917095.1 Paraburkholderia eburnea | reverse complement strand
CCGCTGCGCGCGTAGCGAGCAGCGGGATGAATGAGTCCTTTGTCACTCCGATTTAAGGCGCGACAAGCGAGCAATGCCCAGTCACCACTCCGCTGGTGGGCGAGTGGTGAACTGCGTCACATTGGCGGTGTGAGCGGCTTTCTTTGCTTACTTTCTTTGCCGCCGCAAAGAAAGTAAGTGCCGCCCCGCACAGGGGCAACACTGGCATACCGACACGATCACAAGGAAATGCCAACCCCCAAGAACAACGACAAAAAACCACAAGCACCAGATCAGAACGTATAACTCACCTTCCCAAACGCAGTCCGCCCGAGCGAGTTATACCCATAAGCCGTCACATACTGCCGATTGAAAAGATTGGCAATCGAAGCAGAAAGCACCAGATGAGCATTAACCTGATACGACGCACGCAGACTCACCGTAAGGAACGAAGGCAAATAAACCGAATTGAGCTGATCATCAAACGTCGAGCCGTTATATAACAGCGAAGCACCCGTACTCAACGCATGCAGATGAAACTCATCCCAAGTGTGATCGATGCTCAGACTCGCGGTTTGTCGTGGGCGGCGATTCAACCACGTCTGATCCGTCTCGTCCTGCGGATTCAAAAATCCCACCGCGAGACTCACAGGCGTAGCCTTCCCAAGCATCCCCTTATACGAAAGATCGATGCCCTGAATATGCGCGCGCACCACGTTCACGGGCAAAAAAGTCTGCGAATCATAAGTGATCAGATCGTGCACACGCGTGTCGTAAACAGCCGCCGTGAAAGTACCCAAAACGGTATTGGCATCGAGCGCAGCCTCGACCGTATCGCTACGCTCCGGCAATAGATCCGGATTCGAATAGCCAGGATAATAGAGGTCGTTAAACGTCGGCAGACGGAACGCATTGCCATACGACACACGCGCCGTGTACACCGGCGTAATCGCCCACGAGAGCGCCGCGTTGCCGGTATTCACAGACTTCCCCTGCACGACTTCATGACGCCCCGCGAGAAATAGCGTCACGTCTCCAAGCGTCGCCGCCTGGTGCAGCGACGCGGCGGAGTCGTAGCGCGCCGGCAGGCCGCTCGGGATATCGACAGGCAAATACGCCTGCTCGCGCGTGAAGTCATAAGCCAGCTTTGTTTCGCCGGAAAGAGGCAGGCCAAATAACGTATGCCCTGCTTCTTGATGCGTGATCGATGTCGACGTACTCAGCCGCGTCGAATCGATTTGATCGGTCGCGACAGCAGGATCGTTCGCGTAGATAAACTGGCGATCGTTCGCGTAGCCTATCGATTGATCGAACTGCGTGTCCGGCGTGATATCGAGGTGGAACGCGAGGCCTGTCGTGAGTTGATGGTCGAGTTGGCGGTCCGCGCCGCCCAGGTTGTCATAGGACAGGTCGGAACGGTGGTAGAGCATGAAGGTCGAAATCGACCAGTTGTCGCGCGCGTAACCCAGGCGCGCATCCAGATCCTGCGCGTGATACGGATTGCGGCCGTCCTCGTGGCCATAGGCGCCGGGCTGCGTGGCGTCGATGCCCGCCGTGTTGTAGTCGTGCAGGCCCAGCGAGTAGGTCAGGCCGCCCAGCGCCGCGAGCGGCCCCGTCGAGGGCACGGTGCCCGAGGTGCGCAACTGCGTGTCGAAGGTCTTGTTCGAGCCGCCGCCGAACGACACCGTGGTCTGGTTCGGCAGGTTCGAGGCGTGGCGCGTGAAGAGCTGGATCACGCCGCCCATTGCATCGGCGCCGAACGACGCCGCGGCTGGCCCCGAGATCACTTCGACGCGATCGAATGCCGAGGTCGGCAGGTCGGCCCATTCAGCGGTGCCAGTCGTCGCGGAGCCGATACGGATGCCGTCGATGAACACGGCCACCTGGCTGGCCGACGAGCCGCGAATGCTCACCGTCGCGAGCGAGCCGGGGCCGCCGTTTTGCACGACCGTCACGCCCGGCAGCGTCGCGAGCGCCTGGGTGATGCTCGGGTCGGCGGGCGAGAGGCGGTCGAGGTCCGTGCGCGTGAGCACCTGGGTGCTCGCGTAACGGCCGTCGAACGACTGCGGCAGATGCTGCGTGTCGCCGGTCACGAGGATGTTGGGCAGCGTGGTGTCGTCGGCGTGCGCGCTTTGCCAGGCACAGGCTGCAATGCCAGAGACGACGAAAGCCAGATACGTGCTGGCGGCGCGATGGCGCAGGCCGCTTCGCGTGGCGGCTAAGGGAAACTCGGTGGACATGAAACGGTTCCTGAGGTCGGGCTGTCCTTGCAACGGGCGGCCGCGCACGGGCGGCGCCTGGCGCATCGGGACACCCCGCCCGTTGCGGCTGCTTGGACCTCGGTCGATGGCAGGTCTCCTGGCTCGCGGGTCGTCGTCCGTGCCGGCCTTCCCGGTGACCCGTGCAGGTTCCCAGTGGCGCGTGTGGCGCGGACTCGCCGTTCACAGTTGCGGGGGCAGCCGCAGATTGAAGGCGCGTGCGCCTTGCCTGCGTTCCCTTTTGATCCCCTCCCGGGGAACCATCTCAACAGGGCGGGATGATATCAAACTCAACCCTATTCCACCAAAGCCAATATCGACGGGCCTTTCAGCAGGGTCGGTACACTCTCAATTGGCGCCAAAGTTGTCCAAAATCACCTGGAATTCAGCGATGCTTTACGCCAAGGCGGGGGCATGGCGGCATACAGAAAGTGGGGGAGTACATTGAACTGGCAACGCTGGAGTGGGTGGCCTGGTTCGGTCATCATCGGTTGATGGAATCCCTCGGCTATCTCCCGTCCGCCGAAGCTGAGGCCAAACTGCTATCGGCAACTTGAACCCGCATCAACTTAAACCAACCAGCCTCCACGATTTCCGGGGCGGTTCACGACTACTGCTCGATGCGGCCGGCTACGCCAGTTCGTTCGAACGGAACGTGCCACACTAGGCCCGGCAACGGCTGTTCGATGATGGATATACAGCGACGCAGGCTACCGTTGTTGGCATCAAGTCAGCGATCTCGATTCGCATGGCGGCCATGCGTTCAGAGGCCACTTGATAGTGGCCACCCGGGACTCTCAATTGGCTGTCGGACCGCTCTCTAGCCGGCAAGGATTAGCGCGTACACCAATTTGACGAGGAGTGAAATGACTTGCTGCGGTGTCTGCGACCAAAGACAGCGCCAGCTTTGTAGCGTTGATCGACAGCCCTTCCTTGCCCCACTCAACGGCCGAAGCGGTCAAGCGTTCGCAGTCGTTACCAGGACGATTGCCGGTCGCGTCGCGCATGCTGTATTGCAGGTTTTGTTCAACGATACTGCCGAACGAAGCACAGGGGGATGCGACTAACATGGTCACCAGCACTGCGCGCACCGCACTGATTTGCCGTCTCCAGTTTTTACTGGGCATGCTGTTCCTCGACATTACGCTTTACGTCTGTTTGTGAATTATTCTAGCCGTGCAAGCATTGCGGAGTCTTGGTAGGGGCAATCCGCAACGGTCGCATTATAGATCGGTTCGTCGGCGCTTTCGCGTTTTCCTGATTGCTCACCTTCCTTCGTTGATCCGTGCTTGGGACACCGGGATTAGTGCTGTGGTGCTGTGGCGGCCATTTTGGGCGCAAACGAAAATTTCAATGGTTCGCCTTGAAGTGGGCGCAGAGTGGAGGTCGCGTGGCTGTTTGACGCCGGGCTGAGTGGCGTAAGCCCAATACGCCAAATGGGGGGCTTCCATGGTGGATATGAGTTGCAGGGATTTTCTGATCCCCTCCCGGGGAACCATCAGCGCGCAAGGGTAGGGCCGCTCACGCTTAGCGTCAACTGCGAGCCGCGCGTAGCGTTGTGAAAATGTGCCATGGCATGGCGGCCACGCGGGCGCTACTGAAGTGGACGCTGAGCGGATTGGGCGCACCTTTGGCGCGTCTTCGCCAATCGGCTGCGCCGCTTTGTTCACGAATCGTGTTTAATGTCTCCACGCCTCGCGGGCTAATGTTCCAGCGCCACCTGAGGCATGCTTGCAGTTATCGAAGCGCGCCAATCGGGGCGCGCCGCAACGAGCAACGGAGAACGAGACATGAGCAAGACCTACCGCATCGCGGCGATCGCAGGCGACGGCATCGGCCAGGAAGTGATGCCCGAGGGCGTGCGCGTCGTGGAGGCGGCGGCCGCGAAATTCGGCCTGTCGATCGAATTCACGCATTTCGACTGGGCAAGCTGCGATTACTACCTCGAGCACGGCAAGATGATGCCCGACGACTGGTTCGCCACGCTCAAGGGCTTCGACGCGATCTACTTCGGCGCGGTCGGCTGGCCCGACAAGGTGCCCGATCATATTTCGCTGTGGGGGTCGCTGCTCAAGTTCCGCCGCGAATTCGACCAGTACGTGAATCTGCGCCCGGTGCGTCTCTTGCCCGGCGTGCCGTGCCCGCTCGCCAACCGCAAACCCGGCGACATCGACTTCTTCGTGGTGCGCGAGAATACCGAAGGCGAATACAGTTCGGTGGGCGGCAAGATGTTCGAGGGCACGGATCGCGAATTCGTGCTGCAGGAATCGGTGTTCACGCGCCAGGGCGTGGACCGCATTCTCAAGTACGCGTTCGAACTCGCGAACCAGCGCGGCCGCAAAAAACTCACGGCGGCGACCAAGTCGAACGGCATTTCCATCAGCATGCCGTATTGGGACGAACGCGTGGCCGCGATGGCGCAAGCGTACCCGGACGTGAAGTGGGACAAGCAGCACATCGATATCCTGTGCGCGCGCTTCGTGCTGCAGCCGGATCGCTTCGACGTCGTGGTGGCGTCGAACCTCTTCGGCGATATTCTTTCCGACCTCGGCCCGGCGTGCACGGGCACGATCGGTCTGGCGGCATCGGCGAATCTGAACCCGGAGCGCAATTTCCCGTCGCTGTTCGAGCCGGTGCATGGATCGGCGCCCGATATCTTCGGCAAGGCGATTGCCAACCCGATCGCGATGATCTGGTCGGGCGCGATGATGCTCGACTTCCTCGGCAACGGCGACGCGCAGTTCAAGGCGGCGCACGACGCGATCATGCAGGCCATCGAAAAGGTGCTCGTGGAAGGCCCGCGCACGCCGGATATGGGCGGCACGGCGAAGACGGGGGACGTGGGGCAGGCGGTGGCGGCGCAGCTTTAAGCGCGGGATCACGCTCGTCAATCATTTGACGAACTTCTGAACGGCGGGAAACGCGGCCTGGTAGCCGCGTTTCCCGCCGTAGTCGTATGTGTGTCCCTTGTCAGCAACGGTGAGGGATGAAGCCGCCCCTTTTTCAGGATGACCCTGCGCCCACTCGGGTTAGCGTTGACCCTTTGCAGGCATGACCGCGGAGTGGGAGATGCGTGAGAAAGGGGAGTTGGCGCAGCGCCTGATCGAGGCGATGCGCGATGGTGTGAGCGGCACGACTTCGGAACTGGCGCTGCGTGCGCAGGTCGACGTGCGCAGCGTGCGCGCGATCCTGCGGATGTGGCTGGATGCGGGCATCGTTCATGTGTCCGAGGTGGTCGCGCCGCGCCGTACGCTGGTCTATCGCTATGGCGAAGCGACGGCCGAGGCGGCAGGCGCCGCGGCGGTACGTCAACCGCGAGCGCGCGAGGCCGCCGCGGCGCCGCCCGATCGCTGGCCGCAACTGGACCCGGTTGTGGCAGCGGCTGTCGACGCCATGGTTCGAGTTAATCCGGGCGAAGAATGAAACGATGTATGTCATTCCTCGGATATTTCATTTACGCCAATTGAAATTTCTGGCAGCCGGTTTTCGCCTATTTCTTCGAATAATCGTTGCGGCTTGCTGGAGCAGTCGGCCAGGTGGTCTTCAGGCCGCGCCGTCCTGCGCCGGTTGCGCGCCGGCTTGCATGTCGGCAGGCTGCGCCGCGCGGCACAGCGCGGTGAGCCACACGTCTTCGCCATGCGGCGCCACGCGCGCGTGGCCTTGCTCCACCACGAGCCGCCACGTGTCGTCGGGCAGCGACGCGCGATACAGCACCCGATAATCGGCGCGCCGCGCCAGCGCGTCATTCACCGCGGCCTCGCGGGCGGCGCGATCATCGGGATGAATATGCTGCGAGAGTTCGATGTAGTGACGCGGCGCCTTCGCGGGATCGACGCCGAATAGCCGGCACCATTCGTCCGACACGATCAGCTCGTCTTGCGCGCGCAGCCAGCGCCAGGCGCCCACGCCCGCGATGCGCGCGGCGTCGTTGAGCAGTTGCAGGCGGCGCAGCAGCGCGGATTCGGCCTCCTTGCGCGCGCTGATGTCGATGGTCGTGCCCACCACGCGCACTGGCCGGCTGGCATCGTCGAGCAGCGTCGCCACGCGCGATTCGATCCAGCGGATCTCGCCGTCGGGCAGGATGATGCGGAAGTCCCAGACGCGCGGCGCCTTGCTCGCGACCATGTCCTTCAACGCATCGGCGTTGAGCCAGATCGAGTCCTCGGGATGCAGGATTTCCCAGAATTCTTCATTGCTATGGATTTCGCGGCCGTAGAGCTTTTCGCAGTTGCTCGAATAGATCAGTTCGTCGGTGACCAGATTCCATTCCCACGTCACGATGCCGGCCGCTTCCTGGGCGTGCTTCATGCGCGCTTCGTTCGACATGATCTCGGCGGTATAGCGCCGGCGCAGGTCGGTCATGGGCAGCTCGGTCGTGCCTGCTAGTCCGAGGTCCCGCACGGCTTCGTCGCCGTAGCGCAGCCAGACCCAGTTCACGTCGAGGAAGGCCGCGAGGCGGCGCAGGTTCGAATAGTCGATCTCACCGCCGCGCGTCCATTTGTGCACGGCCGGGCGTGATATGCCGACGGCGTCGGCGACTTGCTGAAGGCTCAGCTTCTTGTGCTCGAGCAGCACCTTGAGACGGAACGCGAACGTATCCTCGGACATCCATTTCCCTCTATGACGTATCGCGATTTGGCGGCTGGGCGCCGCTGTTTCAGGATTGTGCGCGCGGCTTGAGGCTCGCCCGTTGCTCCTCGTTGGAGGCGTTAGTTTAGCGGATCGGGGGCTGTGTCGTTTTGGGGGGGCGCTGTGGTGTCGCAGGGTGGGGGTGGGTTTTGTGTTTTTTTGGTTTTTTTGGGTTTTGGCGTTTCCTTGTTTTCTTGTCGGTATGCCAGCGTTGCCCCTGTGCGGGGCGGCACCTACTTTTCTTTGCCGCGGCAAAGAAAAGTAGGCAAAAGAAAGCCGCTCAAACCGCCAGTGTGACGCCGTTCACCACTCGCCCACCATCGGAGTGGTGACTGGGCAGCGCTCGCACCACGCGCCGTATAACAGAGTGGAGACGCCCGCCCATCCGGGGGCGCTGCGCGCCCCGTGGGGCATAACCAGCAAACCGTCGGGTGTTTCACCGTGGGTGTCCCAGGCAGACCCGACCGCTGCGCGCGTAGCGAGCAGCGGGATGAATGAGTCCTTTGTCACTCCGATTTAAGGCGCGACAAGCGAGCAATGCCCAGTCACCACTCCGCTGCAAGGTTAGTGGTGAACGGCGTCACATTGGCGGTGTGAGCGGCTTTCTTTGCTTACTTTCTTTGCCGCCGCAAAGAAAGTAAGTGCCGCCCCGCACAGGGGCAACGCTGGCATACCGACACGAAAACAAGGAAATGCCAACCCCCCAAGAACCACACCTCAAAGATCGATCACCAGCCTGGCTGTTCTTGCCCGCGACACACACAAAAGAATGGTCTTCTGCGCGGCCTTCTCATCATCGTCGAGATACTGATCGCGATGGTCAGCCTCGCCTTCAAGAATCGCCACTTCGCACGTCCCGCACACGCCTTCACGGCACAGCGACTCGACGGTCACACCGGCGCGCTCGATGGCTTTGAGGATGGTTTCATCCTCGCCGACCTCAAGCTCAATGCCCGATTTCGCAAGCACCACGGTAAAAGCCTTGCCCCCCGTGTCAGTGGCGGCAAACTGCTCCGAATGCAACTGCGCCTTGGGCCAGCCGAGCAGCGCGGCGTTGGCATAAACGGCGTCATTCAGACCTTGCGGCCCGCACACGTAAACATGCGCATCGGCGTCCAACTGCTTGAAAAGCTTCAGCAGATCGAGCCGTTGCCCTTCGCTATCGACATAGCAATGCACGTTGCCCGCGTGCGGCCCGGCCTTCAGCTCATCGACAAACGCGCCATGCTCGGGGCTACGAAACGCATAGTGCAATTCGAGATCAAGCTCACCGCCCGTATGCTCATTCAATTGCGCAAGAAACGGCGTAATACCGATCCCGCCCGCAATGAACACATGCTTCTTCGCGCCCCGCGCGAGTTCAAAGAGATTCGCAGGTGTCCCGATAGCGAGCCGCGTACCCGCCTGCACGCGCTCGTGCATGAAGGCTGAGCCGCCACGCGAGGCCTCTTCGCGTCGCACGGCGATCTGATACTGCCGCGTATCGTGCGGCGAACCAAGCAGCGAGTACGCATTGTGATACCACTGGTCGCCATCCTGCATCGAGACCAGCACGTGGGCGCCCCCGCTGAAGGCAGGCAGCGGCGCGCCGTCGGGCAGCGCGAGCGTAAAGCGCTTGATGAGCGGAGTGAGTTGCTCGACGGCGACAACGTCGACAGTGATCGATTCGCGGGCGTTCATGGTGTTTCTGGATTCGGAATTCGGATAAATAGCGGATGCGGTGGGCGCCGCATCCGCGTCGGGGATGCCGCGAGCCTTAGCGGGTCACGCCACCCATGCAGAGATACTTGATCGACAGATAGTCTTCGATGCCGTACTTCGAGCCTTCGCGACCGATGCCCGACTGCTTGACGCCGCCGAACGGCGCGACTTCGTTGGAGATCAGCCCCGTGTTGATGCCGACGATGCCGTACTCCAGCTGCTCGGCCACGCGCCAGATGCGGCCGATGTCGCGGCTGTAGAAGTACGCCGCAAGTCCATAGATCGAGTCGTTGGCAAGTTGCACGACTTCGGCGTCGCTCGAAAATCGCACGATCGGCGCGACCGGTCCGAAGATTTCTTCGCTGAGCACGGCCATGCCGGGTTTCGCGTCGGCGAGCACGGTGGGCGCGTAGAAGTTGCCGCCGCGCGCGTGCGGCGCGCCGCCGGTCACCACGCGCGCGCCTTGCGCCACGGCGTCGCGCACGAGTCCTTCGACCTTGTCGCGCGCCGCTGCCGTGATGAGCGGGCCGATGTTCACGCCGTCCGCGAAGCCGTCGTCCACCTTGAACGCCGCCACGCGCGCCGCGAAGCGCTCGCAGAATGCGTCGTAAAGCGAGTCGTGCACATAGAAGCGGTTCGCGCAGACGCAGGTTTGCCCCGCGTTGCGATACTTCGAGAGCAGCGCGCCTTCCACGGCGGCGTCCAGATCCGCATCGTCGAACACGATGAAGGGCGCGTTGCCGCCCAGTTCGAGCGAGACCTTCTTGACCGTGTCCGAGCATTGGCGCATGAGCAGGCGGCCCACTTCGGTCGAGCCCGTGAAGCTGAGCTTTTTCACGAGCGGGCTGGACGTCATCTCCAGGCCGATTTCGCGCGACTTGCCGGTGACGATGTTGAGCACGCCGGCCGGAATGCCCGCCTGTTCGGCGAGCGCCGCGAGCGCGAACGCCGACAGCGGCGTTTCGTTGGCGGGCTTGACGACCATCGTGCAGCCGGCGGCAAGCGCCGGCGCGGCCTTGCGCGTGATCATCGCGGCCGGGAAATTCCACGGCGTGATGGCGGCGCACACGCCGATCGGCTCCTTCGTCACGACGAGGCGCTGGTCCGGGTTCGGGCTCGGGATCACGTCGCCGTCGATGCGCTTGGCCTGCTCCGCGAACCATTCGATGAACGAGGCCGCGTAGGCGATTTCGCCGCGCGCTTCCGCGAGCGGTTTGCCTTGCTCGCGCGTCATCAGCTCAGCGAGCGTTTCCTGATTCGCCATGACAAGCTCGAACCAGTTGCGCAAGAGGCGCGCGCGCTCCTTCGCGGTCGTGGCGCGCCAGCCGGGCAGGGCGCGTTGTGCGGCGTCGATCGCCGCGCGCGTTTCGCTCGCGCCCATGTTCGGCACGTTCGCGATGCATTCGAGCGTCGAGGGATTGTTCACGGCGAGCGTGGCGCCGTCGTCCGCGTCGCGCCACTGGCCGTCGACATAGGCCTGCTGGCGGAACAGGCCGGGATGTTGCAGCGAAGTCATGGTCAGTCCTCGGCTCTCAGTCCTGGTAATGCTGCGCGAGCAGGTTGTGGAAGTGGGCGATGCCGTGTTCGCTGATGCCGCTGCGCTTTTCATCGACCATGATGCGGCCCTGGCCGCGATAGCCGCGCGACTTCAGGCCCTTCTGCACGCTCTCCACGAGGCGCAGGTCTTCGGGGCGGAACACGGTGCGATACCACTCGATCAGCTTTTGCTGCTCTTCGGTCGGCTCGTCGTTGAGGAAGTAGATGTCGTAGTGCTGGAGCGTGACTTCGGCGCTCATCGGGAATTCGTAGATGACCGTCATGAAGTTGCTGCCCGGCGGCACGTTGAACATCGTGCACGGCCAGGCCCAGTAGCCGTGGAAGCTCGGGTCCGTGATCGACGGATCGAGCTTGAACGAGCGCTCCGACGATTGTGCGTGCCCGAATTGCAGCGTCCATTTGCCGTGCAGCGTATGCGTGTACTGATCGACCTTGACCGAATCCGAGAAGCCGGGGTGCGCCGGGCCACAGTGATAGCACTCGAGGTAGTTATCGACGATCGACTTCCAGTTGGCGGGCGTCTCGGTCACGAAACGCGCGGCCAGCTTGAGGTCGTCGATCACGGGGCAGGCGTTGCGCAGGCTCGCTTCGAGGCCGGGCAATTGGGCTTCCACGTTGTCCGCATTCGGGTTCAGGTTGATGAACACGAAGCCCGCGTATTCCTCCACGCGCACCGGCACGAGCGTCGAGTTGTCCTTGTCGAACGACTGGACGTGGTCGCAGTTATTGGCGTGCGCGAGCGCGCCGTCGAGCTTGAACGCCCACGCGTGGTACGGGCAGGTGATGACGTTCTTGGCCTTGCCGCTGCCTTCGAGCAGTTGATGGCCACGGTGCGGGCAGACGTTATAGAACGCGCGCAGCACCTTGTCCTTGCCGCGCACGAGCAGGATGCTCTCGCCGACGATTTCCCGCGTCACGTAAGCGTTGGCTTCCGCCAGTTCGCTGCGGTGCGCGACGCAGATCCAGGTGTCCTCGAAGATGCGCTTTTCTTCCGCCTTGTAGACCGACTCGGCGGTGTAGTAGCTCGCCGGGATGGTCCAGGCGAGGTCAGGATTGGCGCAGAAGTCAGCCGGCAGCTTCGGCAGGTCGGGTTGCTTGTGGAATTCGATCGGGAGATAGGTCATGGGGTCCGCCGCAGTGAGAGAGCGTGCTAGGAAATTAACTGATGGTTACAACAAAACTATAGGTTAACTAAAGGATAAGAGATATTCCATCGCAGGGGGATCAGGGTTATCCCTCTCCGATCCGGCGAGCCTCGCGAAAAGGCCATGAAAGGCCGTGAAACCTGTTCCGTCTCTATGCGTACCGCGTATTCTTACTGTTAAATATCCGTAGCGTTTGAGTAGCCGCAAAGCAAATCGATTTCGTGAAGGTCGTCAATAGGAGGATGCGATAGTGCGTCTCCTTCCTCCAGGATGCGTACTATTGTTAACCAATGGTTTGTAGTTAACCATAGGATAACCGCGACGTGGCCGGAACCGGAAAAGCTTTCCGCAGCCTCGCGCGGCGCGCGGGACGGCTTCGCTTGACGCGGAGCCGACCGCGCCACCCCACAACTGGAGGAGACATGACACAAGAGGCAATGGCCGAAGCGCTGGCCGGCGAGCCGTCGCGCGCCAAATCACGGATCGAATCGCGCTCGATCGATTACGTCCCGCTCGCCGAACGCAAAGGCAAGGCGTGGCACCTGTGGCCGGTCTGGTTCACGGGCGACGCGAATCTGGCGACCATCGCGGCGGGTGCGATCGGCATCAGCATGGGCGGCAATCTGTTGTGGAGCGCGATCGCCATCGTGCTCGGCAATGTGCTGGGCACCTTCTTCATGGCGTTCCATTCGAGCCAGGGGCCGCAACTGGGCCTGCCGCAGATGATCCAGTCGCGCCCGCAGTTCGGCTATATGGGTGCGCTGCTCGTGTGGGTGGTCGCGCTGGTCACGTATATCGGCTACAACTCGTTCAATCAGCTGATGGCGGGACAGACCGCGCATCATCTGCTGGGCACCGAGCCGCATCTGAGCTATATCGTCTTCACCGTGCTGGCGGTGGGGCTCGCGGTGTTCGGCTATGACCTGATTCACAAGGCGCAGCGCTGGCTCGCCTTCGCGCTGCTCATCGCACTGACGATCTTCAGCGTGGGCATGTGCGTGAAGATGCCGTTCCCGGCCGCGCAACTGAGCTTCGCGGGCTTCAAGGCCACGCCGTTTCTCGTGCAGCTTTTTTCGGCGGCGGCTTACCAGCTTTCCTGGTCGATCTACGTTTCGGACTACTCTCGATACCTGCCGCCCAATACAGGTGTACGCGCAACGTTCTGGTGGACGTTCCTGGGCGCGCTGATCGGCGGCGTGTGGATGATGCTGGTGGGCACCGCCGCTGCCGCGCTCAATGCGCAGATCGAGATTTCGGATGCGGTCCAGCGCGCCGGCGACCTGATTTTCCCGGGCTTCGGCACGGTCACGCTGCTGCTCGCGTTGCTGGGTCTGCTCGCAATCACCGGACTGAACTTCTACGGCGCTTCGCTCACGCTCCTGAGCATCACGGATTCGTTCAAGCCGCTCAAGTCGAACGCGAGCAAGCGCATCGCGAGCCTGATTGTCGTGGCGCTGGTGGCGACGTCGCTGGCGTTCTCGGCGTCGGATAACTTCATGGGCAAGTTCGGCGACTTCCTCGGCATTCTGGGCTATCTGTTCACGCCGTGGACCGCCATCAACCTGATCGACTTCTTCGTGGTGCGCCATTCGCACTACTCGGTACGCGAGATCTTCAACCCGCGCGGCATTTACGGACGCTGGAACTGGCGTGGCCTGACGGCCTATGCGGTGGGTTTCGCCGCGATGATCCCGTTCTTCAAGACGGATATATACACCGGCCCGGTCGCCCGCATGTTGGGCGGCACCGACGTGGCGATGCTCGTGGGTCTGCCCGTGGCCGCGTTGGTCTATCTGTGGACCTGCCGCTCGCTCGACATCGAACAGGAACGCCGGCTCGTGCGCGAAGCCGATCGCGGCCTGAACTGATCCAGCACGATAACAACGACAACACTGACAAACATCGCGACATGAATTCGATGAAGACTCTGCGCATGAGCGCACTGTATGCGGCCGTGCTGACGCTTGCTGCACTACCCGTTGCGGCGAGCGCGCAAAGCAGCGTGACGTTCTACGGCGTGCTCGATGCGGGCGTCACCTATGTGAGCAATGCGGGCGGCGCGCATCAGGTGAAGTTCGACGACGGCATTTCGTATGCGAACCGCTGGGGCATCAAGGGCACCGAAGACCTGGGCGGCGGCCTGAAGGCCGTGTTCGAGCTGGAGAGCGGCTTTCACGTGGGCAACGGCCAGATCTCGAACGGCGGCTCGCTGTTTGGCCGCGCCGCCTTCGTGGGCCTGAAGAACGACTGGGGCACGCTGACCTTGGGCAACCAGATCGACATGACCGAGGAGATGGTCTATCTGTACAACGTCTCTGCGTGGGCGAGCGGCTACGCCATCAACCAGGGCGACTTCGACCGCATGAACGGCGACCATCTGCCCAATGCGGTGAAGTTCATGTCGAACACGTTCGGCGGATTTCAGTTCGGCGGCATGTATTCGTTCAGCAATACGCCGGGCAGCTTCCACAACGGCAGCGCGTGGAGCGTGGGCGCGCAGTATCAGCGCGGCGCGTTTTCGATGGGCACGGCTTATACGCAGTTGAACAACCCGTCGGGCATTTACGCGTTCGATCCTTACGCGATGATCGGCGTGCACTCGTTCTTCGGGCAGCCGACCGTGAGCGTCGATCCTGGCACGGGCGCCATCAACGATCTCTACGCGAATACGCCGTTCCCCGTGGACAAACAGGGCGCGTTCGGCGTGGGCGCGAGTTACGCGATCGGCAACGTCACGCTGATGGGCGACTTCACCTATACGCAGATCAAGGCGTTGGGCGAAAGCCAGCACATGCAGGTAGGCGAAGGCGGCGCGAACTGGCAGGTCACGCCCGCTTTGAGTCTCGTGGGCGGCTACCAGTACACGCACTTCGATGCGCATCACTGGAACCAGTTGTCGGCGGGCGTGCACTATCTGCTCTCGAAGCGCACGGACGTGTACCTCTCCGGCGACTGGCTCAAGGCGTCGCAAGGCGTCGATGCGGTGATCGGCTATAGCTTCACGCCGTCGACCACCACGACCCAGGCCGATGTGCGTATCGGCATGCGCCATTCGTTCTGATGCTCAATCTGCCTGGCACTCCAGAACTGGACGACTTGCGCGTGTTCTGCACGGTCGCGCGCAAGTCGAGCTTCAGCGGCGCGGCAGAAGCGCTGGGCGCGTCGGCGGCTTATGTGAGCAAGCGCGTGGGCGTGCTAGAGGCATGCCTCGGCACGCGCTTGCTGCATCGCTCGACGCGCCGCGTGGCGATCACGGCGGCGGGCGAGCGCGTGCTGACATGGGCCGAGAAGATCCTCGACGACGTGGACCAACTGGTCGAAGACGTGTCGAGCACGCAGCGCATTGCGCGCGGCACGCTGCGCGTGTCGAGCAGCTTCGGCTTCGGGCGCAAGTTCGTCGCGCCCGCACTGGCAACGATGTCGGAGCGCTATCCGCAACTGAACGTGCGGCTCGATCTGTTCGATCGCGTGGTGGACGTGGCGGGCGAGGGCTTCGATCTTGACGTGCGTATCGGCGACGAGATCGCGGGTCATCTGATCGCGAAACGTCTTGCCGCCAACTATCGCGTGCTATGCGCCTCGCCCGCCTATCTCGCGCTGCATGGCGCGCCGCGCACGATTGCCGATCTCGAATCGCACGCCTGTCTCGCGATCAAGGAGCGCGATCACCCGTTCGGCGTGTGGCGTCTCGATGCGGGCGGCGAACCGGTCTGCGTGAAGGTGACGGGACCGCTCTCGACCAATCACGGCGAGGCCGCCGTGCAATGGGCGCTGGCCGGGCGCGGCATCGTGCTGCGCTCGATCTGGGACGTGCAGCCGTTACTGGACGACGGGCGGCTCGTGCGCGTGCTGCCCGACGTCACGCAGCCCGCCAATGTCTGGGCCGTGTTTCCCGAACGGCTCGCGCAATCGGCGAAGGTCAAGGCGTGCGTGGAATTTCTCGCGGAAGCTTTCGCGTTGGCCGGACTCGGCGAGGCTGCGGCGATTGGCTCATTCGCGCCCGGCGACACTCGCGCGCCTGAACCCTTGTTTGAATCCGAATAACAAGGAAACGGAAAAAGGAACCGAAACGTGATCGATCCCGCCCATCTGCGCAGCCTGCTTGCCGCGCGCCGCGAAGGCTACAGCCTCGAACGCCCCTTTTACACCGACGCCGCGTTTCACGAACTCGATATCGACGCGGTGTTCTCGAACGAATGGCTGTTCGCCTGCAATGTGGCGGAGATTCCGCGCGAAGGCGATTACATCACGTTTGCGATCGGCGAAACTCCGGTGGTCGTGCTGCGCGGCAAGCATGGTGAAGTCGGCGCGTTCTTCAACACCTGCCGTCATCGCGGTTCCGTGATTTGTACCGAAGAGTCGGGGCACGCGAAGCGGCTCGTGTGTCCGTATCACCAGTGGGTCTATGAACTCGACGGTTCGCTCAAGAGCGCGCGTCAGATGCCCGCGGATTTCGATCGCGGCGAGCACGGCCTGCGCCCCGTGCACGTCGAAGTGATCTGCGGCATGGTCTATATCTGCATCGCCGATACGCCGCCCGATATCGCGCGCTTCAAGGCGGCGGTGACGCCGTACATCGCGCCGCATCATCCGGAGCGCACCAGGGTGGCGTTTTCGATGACGATTATTGAAGACGCCAACTGGAAGCTCGTGATCGAAAACAATCGCGAGTGCTATCACTGCATCGGCAGTCATCCGGAGCTGCTGGCCACGCTGATCGAATTCGCGTTGCCCGACGATCCACGCGCGAACCGCGATTTCCAGTTGCTGATGCAGGAAAAGACGGCGCTGTGGGATAGCCTTGGCCTGCCGCATCAGCCGGCCGACGGCGGCACGGAATTCCGCTGTATCCGCTTGCCGTTCCATCGCGGCGCGGTGTCGTTCACCTCGGACGGGCGGCCCGCGTGCAACAAGCTGCTCGGCGACTTCACCGAGCGCGATCTGGGATCGGTGAGAATGTTCAGGGTTCCGAACAACTGGAATCACTTCCTGTCGGACCACATCATTCACTTTCGCGTGCTGCCGATATCGGCGACGCAGACTGCGCTGAAGACCACCTGGCTCGTGCATGAAGACGCGGTGGAAGGCGTTGATTACCACATCGATACGCTCATCGATGTCTGGCGCGCCACCAACGCGCAGGACGCGACGCTCGTGGCGCATAACCAGCGCGGCGTGAGTTCGAAAGCCTATACGCCGGGACCCTACGCGCCCTCGGAATTCATGCTGACCAATTTCACGAACTGGTATGCGCGGAAGCTCGGCGAGCACGTCGAGCGCATGGCGGGAGGCGAGAAAACGATACGCCTGGCGGTGGCGCAAGGATGAGCGCTATGGGGGGCGCGGACGTATAACGCGCTGACGACGGCGCGCAACGCCGTGGCATGGATGCGCTCAAGGGCTGTCCCGCGTGCGGCTGGGCCTGAATGCCGATGCGTAGCCGGTTTCGTTCCGGCCCGAAATGAGGGTCGCAGACGTCGCCGGGAACCCGAGGCCACCTTCCTAAAGTTTGTTCGCCGTCTGCCGAAAATCCAGGCATGACGCACGAACAACCCAAACTTCCCGATAACGACCCGGTCTGGGCCGAGGCACGTGCTCTTGAGGCCAGCATCCGTGCGATCCGGCGCGCCCAGGGCAAAAGGAACCCCGAGGACTACGCCCCGGACGACCCCGAATGCATCGCGGCGATGGAAGAGTTCGTGCGCGATGTCGGCCGCGTGCTGACGCTTTACGCCCGGGAAGCCGCCCGAGGCGACGACAGCGATCTGTACGGAGCGGGCGCGACGGGCTAGTTCGCCACGCTGCATGAAATCAAGCAGCCTGAGACACTACGGGGCGGTGTGGCCGTTCATTTGAGCGAATCGCACCGGAACCCCACTCATACAAAAAGTGTCTCCTCCACGATGAATACTTCGCGTCGAAAGTTTCTGGTTTTGAGCCTGTGTTCCGCCACTTCGCTGGCGCTCGCCCCCGAAGTCCTGGCCGATGAGCCAACACTTGCCGAATCCGACGAGCAGGCACGCCGCGTGGGTTACAAGGCGGTCGCCACGACCGTGGACCCGAAGCAATTCCCCACCTACAAGCCGGGCCAGGATTGCCGCAGCTGCTCGCTGTTTCAGGCGGGCACGGACGACAAATGGGGCGATTGTTTGCTGTTCAGCGGCAAGCGGGTGGCCGCAGGCGGTTGGTGCAGTTCGTTTAGCACCATGTGACGCTGGCGATTGCGCAGCGTTCGGGTCATTGCGGCCGCGCGCGGCAATGACCCAGAGCCTTATTCGCCCTTGGCCGGACGTCCGGTCTTGACGGTTTCGAGCGCCGAGATGGCAGCCAGCAGGCGCTTCGACGAAGCCGCGTCCAGCAACTGGATGCCGGCGCGCAGCAGCTCGCTCTTCTTGACGGTGATGCCCGCGTCGAGGCACTTGCGCTTGAGCACGGCGATGCGCTCATGATCGGCCTTCGGCATCGTGAAGCTGTCGCGAATGACCTTCTCTTTCTTCGCGTTTTTGGCTTTCGCCTTAACGGCGGTTTGCTGCGCGCGCGTTGCTTTCGTCGACTTTGCTGCCTTTTTCGTCGCCTTCACGGCCTTCACGGCTTTCGCGGTTTTCGTCGATGCAACGTCGTCTGCCTGCGCGTCGGGCTCGATCGCGACGTTGGCGGCTTCTGCGGCTTCGGCTTTCGCCGCGGCCTTACGCTGCGCTCTTTTCACATCCCCCGACGTCGGGAAGTAAAACGCTTTCTTCGTGGGCTTGCGGGCGATTTCGGTGGTCATACTGGATTCTCGAATGTAAAACAATGAAACAGTATATACGGTTTATGCGCCGGATTTATGTCCGCTCCCGGCTTCAGGCAAGCTTGACGGCGTCGCCGGCCGTCCCATACGATCTGCCTCAGAGCGGTGCAGGCCGCTTCCGGGTCCGCGGAAAGGGTTGAACCCACCTGTCGCCATCAGGCCCGGATTTCTCCATCCTTTGTGCTGCCGGTATTGCGGACCTTCGGCACGACTGCACGAGGATGTCATGCAAACCTTGCCTCCCAGGGCTCATCCCGATCATCTGAAAAAGCAGGCCAAGGAACTCTTGCGCCTGTATCGCGACGGCGACCCGCAGGCGCTCGCGCGCTTGATCCAGTCGCTTCCCGCCGCCGCCCATCGCACCGCTGCCGAGGTGATCGCGCTGCAACTGCGCCTGCACGATGCACAGTCCTGCATCGCGCGCGAATATGGCTTCAGTTCGTGGGCGGATCTCAACGCCTTCGTGGAGGCGGACGCCGTGGCCCGGCAAGCGCAGTCCACGCTCGTGCGCCGCTGGCTCGATCTGGCCTATGGCGGCGACGTGACCGGCAACTACGACGCGGCGCGTCCGCGGGTCGCGGCCCAGCTTCTGCTAGCGCATCCGGAACTGGTTTTCGCCGATGTCTGGGTGGCTTGCGCGGCGGGGCATCTCGAAGCCGTGCAGCGGGCTATCGACGCCGATTCCGCCTGGGTCAACCGCGTGGACGGTCCGCTTGCGCTCGTGCCGCTCGTCGCCGTCACGCATTCGCGCCTGGGGCAGATACCGGAGTACGCCGGACGCTTGCGCGATTGCGCGAGATGGCTGCTCGATGCAGGCGCCGATCCGGATCAGCACATCGGCAACCGTTATCCGCCTGCCTCGCTCGCCGCGCCCGACGAAAACGGGCCGCTCAGCGCCTTGTATGGCGCGGCGGGCGTCAATCGCGATCCGGCGCTCACGGCGATGCTGCTGGCGGCGGGCGCGAATCCTAACGATGGCGAATCGCTGTATCACTCGCTGGAGAACCCGGCCTGCACGCGCCTGCTGCTCGATCACGGCGCGCGCGTGAGCGGCACGAATGCGCTGCGCCGTGCGCTCGATATGCCGGACTCGACGGCGCTTGAATTGCTGCTCGCGCACGGCGGCGATCCGAACGAGCCCGCGGGCGACGGGCCGACGAAAACATGGGGCGCGCCGCTGTTGCGAGCGATCGCGGTGCGCCGCTCCGTTCGCCATATCGATGCCTTGCTGAAAGCGGGCGCCGATCCCCACGCGCAGACCGCAACGGGCGTGAGCGCCTGGCGGCTCGCGATGCGCACCGGTCTGGTCGATGTGGCCGAACGCCTGCGCGCCGCCGGAGCGCACGACGCCTTGAGTGATGAGGACCGCTTCGTGGCCGCGTGCGCCCGCGCCGACGCCCGCGAAGCCCGGCGCGTCCAGGCGCGGCGTCCGGAATTGCCGCGCACGCTTACGGGCGACCCCCTACGTCTTTTGCCCGATGCCGCTGCCTGGGGATCGGACGATGCGGTCCGGCTCATGGTCGAACTGGGCTGGCCCATCGATGCGCGCGGCGGCGACTGGGACGCCTCGGCGCTCAACCACGCCGTATTTCGCGGCGACGCCGCCTTGACGGCCTTCCTGCTCGAACACGGCGCGAACTGGCGCGAGCCGCACGGCTACGGCAGTGACGCGCTCGGCACGCTGTCATGGGCGAGCGTCAACGAGCCGGCGGGGTTCGCGCAGCCCGACTGGCCCGCGTGCGCACGTGCGCTGGTGGCCCACGGCTTGCCGACGATCGAATGCGACCCCGCGCATCCTGAGCGCGTGCTGATCGAAGGGCGGCCGATGCGGTTTTCGGAGGAGGTAAGCGAAGCGTTGCTACAGGCGAGCGGCGCACCGCCCGCCTCGACGTGAAGCTTTAGTGATACGTCATCTTCGACGACGTCAGTTTGGTGAGCGTGCCGTTCCTGAAGCGGAACCAGCCCTCGGGGCCTTGCATCACGACTTCGTCGGGTTGCCAGAACACGCGCTTGACGGTCATGGCGGTGCGCACGTGTTGCACGAGCGGCGGCTGGCGGCGCAGGTCGTACAGCACCGGGCCGTAAGCGCTTTGCACCAGCACGCGCGAGACCGTGTCGCCCTGGGCGCCGGTTTCGTCGAAATGCGTGAGCGTTTTCGCGTCGAAACGATCGATGACGTCGCGGTCGAGCATGGCCACGAAATCGTGGTCGTCTCGCACGAACTGCAGGGTGCCTGCGGGCGTGTTGAACGGGCCGGGCGCGCTGAGCTGCGCATGAGCGAGCGTCGCGAATGCGCAGGCCGAAAATCCCGCGATCAGGAGGCGGTGTAAGAGTCGTTTCATCGTGCTTTCCAGGGTTCAGGCGTTTGACAGACGTGGGCGGGGAGCATTGTCGCCAATCCTGCGCGAAACGTCGAATCGCGTCGAATGCGTCGAATCGCGCCGGATCGAAGTGCTGACGGTTCGCCGCCACGCAGTTGCGGGGCCAGAGGAGGCTCCCGATATAATCGGCGCTCTATTCAACGAGGACCTCGCATGAAATCCCTGATTGCCTTGATCGCCGCTGCGACTGTCGCATCGAGCGCCTTCGCCGCCAATCCCGTCGAGAAGCTGCCCTCGGGCGTCGTCGTCGAAACGCTCAAGCAAGGCACCGGCCCGTCGCCGGCGGCACAAGACGTCGTGCGCGTGAACTATCGCGGCACGCTGGCGGACGGCACGGAATTCGATGCCTCGGCCAAACATGGCGGCCCGGCGAGCTTCCCGCTCAACCGCGTGATCCCGTGCTGGACGCAAGGCGTGCAGAAAATGAAGGTCGGCGGCAAGGCGAAGCTGACCTGCCCGGCGGACACCGCTTACGGCGACCGCGCGGTTGGCCCGATTCCGCCCAACAGCGTGCTCACGTTCGAAATCGAATTGCTCGGCATCGGCCAGTAATTCGTTTCAGAAGTAGAGAAGCCCAGGACGCGCCCGCCGCGCGAGCGCTTCCAGGGTGGCTTCCATTACACTCGGCGTCATCCGCCAACCTCCGCCGCGAGGCCACCCGATGACGCGTCTTGTCCCTCCCTTCGATGCAGAGCGCCTGGACGCCGAATGGCTCGAAGCCGATGGCGAGGGCGGATTCGCCTCAGGCACCGTCGGCACCGCGCGCACGCGCCGCTATCACGCGCTGCTGCTGGCGGCGACCCGACCGCCCACGGGCCGCGTGGTGCTGGTCAATGGCATCGAAGCGTGGCTTGAACACGGTGGCGGCAAGATAGCGCTCACCATGCAGCGCTATGCGCCCGATCTGCTTTCTCCCGATACGTCGAATCGCATCGCGAGTTTCGACACATCGCCGTGGCCGACCTGGCGCTACGCGCTGAACGATGGCGCGGCGCTCGTCGCCGAGGTGTTCGTTGCCAAAGCGAGCCGCGAAACCGTGCTGCGCTGGCGTCTTGAAGCACCCTCTGAAGCCCGCTCCGAAGCCACAACATTCACGCTCAAAGTCCGCCCGCTGCTATCGGGCCGCGACTATCACGCGCTCCATCACGAGAACCCGGCCTTCGCCTTCGGCGCGCAAACCGACGGCGAGCGGGTGCGCTGGCAACCCTACGGCGATCTGCCCGCGATCGTCGCGCAATCCAACGGCGGCTATACGCACGCGCCGGACTGGTATCGCCACTTTTACTATTCGCGCGAAGAGGAACGGGGTCTCGACTGCATCGAGGATCTCGCGACGCCCGGTGTATTCTCGTTCGACCTCGACAAAGGCGACGCCGTGCTGCTGCTGCGAGCGCAGACCGGCCCTCGTGCGGCTGATCCTGCCGAAAGCGCGGCGGACCGCGCGCGGCGCCTGGCGGGTCTGGAGGCCTTGCGCCGTGCCTCGCGCGGCACGCGGCTGCGAGGCTCGGCCGACGCCTACGTGGCGGCGCGCGGCGATGGCCGCACGATCGTCGCGGGCTACCCGTGGTTCACCGATTGGGGGCGCGACACCTTCATCGCCATGCGCGGCCTGCTGCCCGGTAAAGAAACGCAGGATCGCGAGGATGCGGGCGCAATCCTGCTCGAATGGGCCGCCACGGTCTCCGAAGGCATGCTGCCGAATCGCTTCCCCGATGCGGGCGGCGTGCCC
The DNA here is from genome assembly GCF_002917095.1 of Paraburkholderia eburnea. Classification (GTDB taxonomy): domain Bacteria; phylum Pseudomonadota; class Gammaproteobacteria; order Burkholderiales; family Burkholderiaceae; genus Paraburkholderia; species Paraburkholderia eburnea. The sequence continues at coordinate 252,572 of NZ_PQGA01000008.1, read as the reverse complement.
GAATACAACTCGGTCGATGCGTCGCTATGGTTCGTCGTGGCGGTGCACGATTTTTTCGCGGCGGCGAATGTGCCTGCGCAAACGCGGTTTGTGTTGCAAGGCGCGGTGGACGCGATTCTCGACGGCTACGCGCGCGGCACGCGCTATCGTATCGCCGCCGATGAGCGCGATGGACTGCTGCGCGCGGGCGTGCCCGGCGTGCAACTCACGTGGATGGACGCGAAGGCGGGCGACTGGGTCGTCACGCCGCGCATCGGCAAGCCGGTGGAAATTCAGGCGCTGTGGATCAACGCGTTGCGCATTGCAGGCGCATGGGACACGCGCTGGCGCGAACTGGAGGCGCGCGCGAGCGCGGCATTTGCGCAGCGTTTCGTCGATCCCGCGACGGGTGCGCTGTTCGATGTCATCGACGCCGATCATATCGACGGCAAGCTCGATCGCTCGATCCGGCCCAATCAGATTTTCGCGGTCGGCGGTTTGCCGTTTGCGCTGCTCGAAGGCGACACGGCGCGCGCAGTCGTCGCGCAGGTCGAAACGCATCTGCTCACGCCGATGGGTTTGCGCACGCTCGCGCCCTCCGACCCCGGCTATCGCGGGCGCTATGCCGGCGGCGTGCTGGAGCGCGATGGCGCGTATCACCAGGGCACCGTCTGGCCGTGGCTGCTCGGCCCCTTCGTGGACGCCTGGTTGCGTGTGCATGGCGATGACGCGGCGCAGCGTGCGAGCGCGCACAGGCGCTTCGTCGCGCCGCTGCTCGCGCATCTCGATCGTGCCGGACTCGATCACCTCAGCGAAGTCGCCGATGGCGACGCGCCGCACCATCCGGGCGGCACGCCATTCCAGGCGTGGTCGCTCGGCGAATTGCTGCGCATCCTCAAGCGGCTCGGCGAGCCGGGCTAGCCCGGCGATCAGCAAACCGCGCTAGCATGAGCATCCCGGCGCGCCTCTCGCGCCGACCCATGAGAAGGGGATGCCCATGCTGCAGCGCGCCGCCGGTCTCGACCTCACTGCCGAGGGCCAACGCCTCTATTCGAGCGACTATGCCCGCTGGCAGCGCTGGGGACCGTACCTGAGCGAGCGCCAGTGGGGGACGGTGCGCGAGGATTACAGCGAGCACGGCACCGCATGGGACTACTTTCCGCACGATCACGCGCGCATGCGCGCCTATCGCTGGGGCGAGGACGGCCTGGCTGGTTTCGCCGACGAGCGGCTTGGCTGGTGTGTCGCGCTGGCGTTGTGGAACGGCCGCGATCCGATCCTGAAGGAGCGTCTGTTCGGCCTCACGAACGAGCAGGGCAATCACGGCGAGGACGTGAAGGAGCTGTACTTCTACCTCGACGGCACGCCCACGCATTCGTACATGCGCATGCTCTACAAGTATCCGCAAGCGGCGTTTCCGTATCAGGATCTGATCGACGAGAACGCGCGGCGCGGTACATCCGTGCCCGAATACGAGATTCTCGACACCGGTGTATTCGACGACGAAAATTATTTCGATATCCATATCGAATATGCGAAGCACACGCCCGAAGACGTCGTGATGCGCGTCACGGTGGAAAACCGCGCGGGACGGCATGCGTCGATCGACGTGCTGCCGCAGATCTGGGCCCGTAATACGTGGTCCTGGAAGCCGACAGGCGGCAAGCCGTCGCTCACGCTCGCTTCATCGGCAGAAGGCGATCATGTGTTCGCGCGCGGCGACCGGCACGAGCCGCTGATCGTGACGGCCGCATCGAAGGATGCGATGAGCGTCGAGTGGCTGTTCTGCGAGAACGATACCAACGTGCAGCGCCTGTTCGGCATGGACGGCGCGGGACCGTTCAAGGACGGCTTCAACGAGTACATCGTGCACGGCAACGAAGCGGCGATCCGCCGCGACGCCGGCACGAAGGCGGCCGCGCGCGTGCATTTCGAACTCGCGGCGCACGCACGCGCGGTCGTTACGTTTCGCTGGCGGCCCGTGTCCGCGCCGAAAGAGGATGTGCCGCTCGATATCGACGCGCTCTTCGCGCACCGCATCGCCGAAACCGACGCATTCTATGACGCGCTTCAGCGCGATACCGAAAGCGCCGACGCGCGCCTCGTGCAGCGTCAGGCGCTTGCGGGCCTGCTGTGGTCGAAGCAGTACTACGAGTACGACGTGCATCGCTGGCTGGAAGGCGATCCGTTGCAGCCCACGCCGCCCGCAAGCCGCCGGCGCGGGCGCAATGCGGACTGGCAGCATCTGTGCAACGCGGACATTCTGTCGATGCCGGACAAATGGGAATACCCGTGGTACGCCTCCTGGGACCTCGCGTTCCAGGCGGTCGCGTTTGCGCTGATCGACCCGATGTTCGCGAAGAAGCAGATGCTGCTGCTCGTCAAGGACCGCTACCAGCACCCGAACGGCCAGCTTCCCGCCTACGAATGGGCATTTGGCGATGCGAATCCGCCGGTGCATGCGTGGGCCGCATGGCGCGTCTATGAGATCGACCGCGCGATTACCGGTCACGGCGACCGCGAGTTTCTTGAGCGCGTCTTCCACAAGCTGCTGCTGAATTTTTCCTGGTGGGTCAACCGCAAGGACGCGGACGGCCACAATATTTTTCAGGGCGGTTTTCTCGGCCTCGATAACGTGGGCATCTTCGACCGGTCGTCGCCGCTGCCGACGGGCGGGCGTCTCGATCAGGCCGACGGCACTGCATGGATGGCCGCGTATGCGCTGGATCTGATGCGTATCGCGCTCGAACTCGCGTTCGACAATCATGTCTTCGTCGATATCGGCGTGAAGTTCTTCGAGCACTTCCTGTACATCGCGGGCGCGGTGAGTTGCGACGATGGCTGCGATACGGGCCTGTGGGATAGCATCGACGAGTTCTTCTACGACAAACTGCGGCTGCCCGACGGCACCAGCGAGCCGCTGCGCATGCGCTCGATCGTCGGCCTGATCCCGTTCTTTGCGGTGCGCGTGCTGGAAGAGCAGGTGCATGGCGGCCTGCCCGGATTGCGTGATCGGCTGGTCTGGTTTCTTGAACACCGGCCCGATCTGGCGCGGCTGGTGTCGCGCTGGAATCAGCCAGGCAAGGGCAATTCGCTGCTGCTGTCGCTGTTGCGCGGGCATCGCATGAAGGCGCTCCTCAAGCGCGTGCTGGATGAAAGCGAATTCCTGTCCGCCCATGGCGTGCGCGCGCTGTCACGCTCGCATCTGGACGAGCCGTTCGTGTATCGCCACAACGGCTGCAAATTCGGCGTGCAATATCTGCCAGGGGAATCGGATTCGCGCGTGTTCGGCGGCAATTCGAACTGGCGCGGGCCGATCTGGATGCCGGTCAATTATCTGCTGATCGAATCGTTATACGAATTCCACCGCTATTATGGCGACGATTTTCTCGTTGAATATCCGACGGGCTCGGGCAAAAAGCTGTCGCTCGCGCAGATCGCCGATGAACTCGCGCGGCGCGTGACGACGCTATTTTTGCTGGACGGCAAGAACGAGCGCCCGGTGATGGGTGCGTACCCGCAATTGCAGGCCGACCCGCGTTGCCGCGATCTCGTGCTATTTCACGAGTATTTTCATGGCGATAACGGGCGAGGCATCGGCGCTTCGCATCAGACGGGCTGGACGGCGCTGGTGGCGCTGATGCTCCAGCCCCGCGCGATGAGCGTATCGGGCAACGTGCCGGTCGCGGCGGAACTCGGCGAGGTGTAATTCGAAAAGTAATTCGAAAAACTACGGCGTTTTGCGAGGCGAATTGCCGTGGCGAGCCAGGAATCGATCGAGCTGGCTGGCAAAGGTATTACTGTCGCGTGTGGAAAAAGGCGCGGGACCGCCTGTTTCAATGCCGGTGCTGCGCAATTGATCCATCACGTCGCGCATCGTCAGGCGCTCCTTGATGGTGTCCGGCGTGAACCAGTTGCCGCGCGGATCGAGCGCATGCGCGCCCTTGTCCAGCACGGCTGAGGCAAGCGGGATATCCGCGGTGATGACGAGATCGCCGGATTCGGCCATCTCGACAATGCGGTTGTCGGCGACGTCGAAGCCCGCCGGAACCTGGATGGCCTTGATGAACGGCGACGGCGGGGTGCGCAGATATTGATTGGCAACCAGCGTGACGCAGATCTCGACGCGACGCGCGGCCCGAAACAACATGTCTTTGATGACGGACGGACAAGCGTCGGCGTCGACGAGGATCTGCACGGGGCAATCTTCCGAAAAATCAAACCGGGATCATATAGCAAAAGCGGGCAAAAACGCCCGGCCTGCGCTCAGAACCCCGCCGCTCGCGCGTCAGTGATGGCAGCGCGTCTCCCAATGATGGTGCACCTTCACCTTATGGCAGTTGTGATGATCGTAGGCGAAAGCCGGTTGAATGGCGGCGAGCGAAACAAGTGTCGTAGCGGCGATCAGAAGCAGCTTTTTCATTACGGATTCTCCCTGTGTTGAGGCGGCCGGAATGGGGAATTGCGTGGCCGCGCTCTGCAACAGCAATTTGCTTGCCCGAGCGAAAAAATGCAAGTGCTGGCTAGATGCGAATGCCGCTTGCGACTTCAATCGATGAGCACAGCAGCCACTCCTGGCGGACAACCGGATGCGGTCGAGGCGCTCGGCCGGCTGACGCCTCGTTCAAATCATGGGCTTCGTGCGCGCAGGATCGCATTGGCGAACTCGACAAAACCCGCACCGCCCGGACCTTTGGTAATCCACCGGGGCGCGACGGGGAGTTGCGGCAGATAATCGACGACCGTGCTGACCCCAACCGTGTGCCTGAAATAGCTGAACATCGGCGCATCGTTGGTCGAGTCGCCAGAATAGGCGACCACCTCCGTTGCCGTCCCCGGCGTGACGCCGAACGTTCCGGAAAGCACCCGCAGCGACATCGACAACTTGTCGTAGCCGCCGAGCCAGCCCAGCACCCATAGGTTGTTGACGGTTGCGTCGGCACCGGCGGCTCTTAGCGCCGCGACGATCTGCTCGTCGCGCGCGGTACCGGTGCGTTGCCACGCGAGGCTGGAAAGGCGGAACGCCTGGTCGTCCGCGGCATGGGCTTCGGGCACGGCGGCCTCGACACGCTTCGCGATCGACGCGAGTTGCGATTGCATCGACGTCACGCCTTCCGCTCCAACCCACCATGACCGCTCGACGCCATGGCCGCCGGCCTCGCGCCGCATGAAGATGCCGCCATTTTCGGCGATGACGCCGTCCACCGGCCACATACGGGCCATCTGGTCACACCATCCGGCGGGAGCCGCGGTGACGGGGATGACGCGAATACCGGCCGCCTGCAACCGCTCAAGAGCGTCATAGGTGGCCGCCGCGAGACGGCCCCGATAGGTCAACGTCTCGTCCATGTCGGTCAGAACGAACTGAACGCCGGAAAATTCGTGAGCTGGCGCCGACGACAACGACTGCATAGGCATACCTTCAGGGTTTGAATAATCGTTCGTGCTGGCAGCGCCACGCCGGCGGCCGACAGCAATAGACCCCGCCACCAGCAGGCTTGCGTGTGCGAACGCCCGGCGTACGCGGCAAAGGTCTCCAACGGCACAGTCTACAGTTTGCCGGGCCGTGGATCGGGCACGAACCCATCGCGATTCGGCATGCGGATGGCGGCGAGCGTACGCGCATCGAGCCGCGCATCGTCCGGCACGATCCCATTCCGGTTAAGGATCCAGGCGCTCACGGCGTACACCTCGTCGGCGCTCAACGACTGCGGCGCGTTGTAGGGCATCGCGCGGCGGATGTAGTCGAACAGCGTGGTCGCAAAAGGCCAATAGCTGCCGACCGTGCGCCTGGGCGCGGCGCTCTGGAGCGTGCCGCTTCCGCCCACCAGCGGATCGCCGATCAACCCCTGGCCCTGGGCGCCATGGCAGGCTGCGCACTTTTGCGCGAAGACCAGGGCGCCCGTCTTGACGTCGCCACTACCGGGCGGCAGGCCGCGTCCGTCCGGAGCCACGTCGATGTCCCAGGGCGCGATGGCCGATGCGCCCAGCGGCGTGCCGACCTCGCTCGCCATGCGCGACACAGCGGCTGTTTGCGTCGTGACGCCAGGCGTGCAGGCGCAGGCGAGCAAGGTGGTTGTGAGGACAACGAGGCCGCGCGCCTTACGCATTGCTCACGCTCCCGTCCGTGCCGATCCGCCACGATTGAATCCCGTTGTAGTGGTAGTAGGAATTCAGACCGCGTGCGGCCACGAGCGCTTCGCGCGTGGGCTGGACGTAGCCTGTGGAGTCGGTGGCGCGCGAAAGCAGCGTAGCCGGCTTGCCTTGCCATGCCCAGTCGAAGGTGAAGCGCGTCAGCGCCCGGTCCCGTATGGGGGCTTCAAGTCGCGCGGTCTGCCAGTTCGCGCCGCCATCAGTCGAGATCTCGACGGTGCGGATCGAACCGCGTCCGGACCACGCCAGGCCGACGATCGGATAGTAGCCGGGCCGCGTCAGCCGTTGGCCCGGCGACGGGCGGGTGATGACCGACTTCGCATCCATTTCGAACGCGAACTGACGGGCGCGGCCATCGGGCAGCAGCCCCGTGTATTTCGACGTCTCCTCGCGGGTTTCGAGCGGACCATCGACCACCTTGAGGCGTCGCAGCCATTTCACGTGCGTGTTGCCTTCATAGCCGGGCACGATGAGCCGCAGCGGGTAGCCGTTCTCAGGTCGCAGCCGCTCGCCGTTCTGCGCGTACACCACCAGCGCCCGGTCGAGAATCGCATCGAGCGGCAGCGAGCGGGTCATCGCGGCGGCATCGGCCCCTTCGGCGAGTATCCAGCGCGGCGGCGCGCCCGATGCGGGCCGCGTGCTGCCGCCGACCGCTTCGAGAAGTGTCGAAAGCCGTACACCGGTCCATTCGCAACATGACAGCAAACCGTGCGTAAGTTGCAGCGGCAGCCCGCTCGAGCCCTTCCATTCGCTGGCGGTGTTGCCCGAGCATTCCATGAAATGAACCCGCGATTCCGAGGGCAGGCGCAGCAGATCGTCCATTGTGAAGAGTTTCGGCTCGGCCACGAGGCCGTGAACCGCGAGGCGATGCACGTCGGGATCGATGTCGGGCACCCCGCCATGGTGGCGCTCGTAGACGAGTCCATTCGGCGTCAGCGTCCCGTGCAGGTCGGCGAGCGGCGTGAGCGACGAAGCGGCGCCTGGCATGGGCCACTGGCGCGCGGCGCGGCGCACGACATGCGACTCGAACGAGGAGGGAAGCCCATAAGGGTGTTCGAGAATCGGCGCGCCCGGCGTGCGGGTCCACGGCGGCACGGCGAGCGGATCGAGCAGTTGCGCTGGCGTGGCGGTCGCGGCGCGCGCGTGCGAGGCGGCAAGTGCAGAGAGCGCGGCGCTCCCGAGCAGCCGTCGACGGCGCGAAGATGTCGGCGCGCCATCGGCTGGGAGCGAAGGCTTGCGATCGGGAATAAAACGCATGTTTCGTGTCTCGGGGCCGTGCCGCCCGCAGGGTCCGTATCTGGCGAAGCGGGCAGTATAGGAAGGGGCGTGTGCGTTGCCTAATAGCGATTCGGACTACGTATATATGAAGACGTGATAACGCGGCAATACGCTGGACAGGCGGCAAAAGCGGCTTCTATGTCGAATACGAAGAAGCATCGTAGAAATGCTTGTTTGGCCGATCGGGAAACGCTAACTAGATTTGATCGTATGCCTTACGCGAGGACTTTTTCATGTCGAATCTCATCTTCCCCCGCCTGCGCCGTTTCTTTACCCGCGATCGTGTCGAAATCGAGTCAGAGCGTCCCGATGCCCACGAGCAGGCCGAGCGCGCCGCGCTCTATGCGAGCCACGGCTACTTTCACTCCAGCTTCACGCCGCTTCTTTTTCCCTTTGTGCCGGAAATCCCGCTCGAATAGGTCCGACGCTTAACTCTTGCGAGCCGCGCGCCCGGCCTTCCCGCGCCGGGCCGACCATCCGGCAATCAAACGAAGAAGCGGTTGAGCGGCCGCCGCAGGCCCAGATGGTCGCGCAGCGTCGTCCCCGTATATTCACGCCGGAAAATACCGCGTCGCTGCAACTCCGGCACCACCTTGCCGACAAAATCCTCCACGCCCGCGGGCAGCCAGGGGAACATGATATTGAAGCCGTCGCTGCCTTCTTCGACGAGCCATTGTTCCATCTGGTCCGCGATATCTCGCGCCGTGCCCACCATCTCCAGCCCTGAGTAGCCACCCACCCGCTGCGCCAGTTCGCGGATCGTGAGCTTTTCCTCGCGTGCCCAGTCAACGACGCGCTGGCGCGCGCTGCGGCTCGCATTGGATTCGGGAATCTCGGGCAGGGGGCCGTCGGGATCGTAGCCAGAGACGTCATGACCGAGCGCGATCGACAGCGAGGCAATGCCGCTGTCGTAGTGCACGAACGTATCGAGCCGCGCGCGTTGCGCCGCAGCTTCTTCGCGCGTCTCGCCCACGACCACGAAGACGCCGGGCAGGATCTTCAGATCGTCGCGCGTGCGGCCAAAGTGTTCGAGCCGGCTTTTAAGATTCGCATAAAAGCGCTGACCGGCGGCGAGCGTGGGCTGCGCGGTAAACACCGCATCGGCGGTCTGCGCAGCCACCTGCATCCCGGCCTCGGAAGAGCCGGCTTGTACGACCACGGGCCAGCCCTGCACGGGACGCGCGATGTTGAGCGGCCCGCGCACGGAAAAATAGTCGCCGCGATGATCGAGAACATGCAGCTTCGCGGGGTCGAAGTACAAACCCGTGTCGACTTCGCGCACGAAGGCGTCATCGGCCCAGCTATCCCATAGGCCGGTGACGACCGCGTGGAATTCGAGCGCGCGCCGGTAACGCTCGTCGTGTTCCATGTGGGTGTCGCGGCCGAAATTGCGCGCGGCCTCGGGATTCGACGTGGTGACCAGATTCCAGCCTGCGCGGCCGTTGCTGAGATGGTCGAGCGAGGCAAAGCGGCGCGCGATGTGCCACGGCTCTTCGAAGGTGGTCGAGGCGGTCGCCACCAGGCCGATGCGCTCGGTGACGGCAGCCAGCGCCGAGAGCAGCGTGAACGGCTCGAACGAGGTGGCCGTGTGACTGCGCTTGAGCGCGTCGATCGGCATGTTCAGCACGGCGAGGTGATCCGCCATGAAAAACGCGTCGAAGCGCGCTTTCTCCAGCAGTTGAACGCAATGCTTCAGATGCGCGAAGTTGAAATTGGCGTCGGGCCACGCGCCGGGGAAGCGCCATGCGCCGGTGTGGAGGCTGACGGGGCGCATGAACGCGCCGAGGTGGAGTTGCCGGTTGCGAGTCATCGTGTGGCCTATGCGGGGCGTGCGCACGTGCTGTGCTGTGTGCACCATCCAGTGATGATGGTGGCCCGTGCTCGCAATGGTCAACGGCCGGCTTAAAAGTATTTCTGCTTCGCAATTCACGCTGACGGGAATAGGGCGCGCGGCGCGATGGGGCGGTGAGGCCAGCGGGTCGGATCAGGGCGAGAAGCCATGCAGCGCGCGCACGCTTGACGACGATGGCCCGCGCGCCCGGCGAAGGCGCTTCCTGCGCCACGCAGACGAAGCGTGCGTGGGCGGCCTGAGCGAAGAACGCGCTCGCCGCCGTGTTCACTCGCGCTCGCGCACCGTCCCAAATCGCTGATAGACGACGCGCGCGGCCGTATCAAGCAGAAAACCCAGCGCGCCGATCACCAGCACGACCGCCATCAGCTCAGCGTACGCGAGCCGGTCGCGGCAATCGAGAATCAGAAAACCCAGCCCGGAATTCACACCGAGCATTTCCGCGGGCACCAGCACGATCCACAGAATGCCAATGGCGAGGCGCACGCCGGTCAGCACGTGCGCCGCGATGCCGGGCACGTAGATGTGCCAGAGCATTTCGGCGCGCGTTGCGGCGAGACTTTCGCCAAGCTGGACCCAGCGCGCGTCGATCTGCTGCACGCCGGCCGCCGTGCTGATGACGATGGGCCACACGGCCGCGAAGGTCAGCAGGAAATACACCGGCGGGTCGCCGACGCCAAGCGACATCACGGCGATCGGCATCCACGCGAGCGGCGAAATCATGCGCAGCAATTGGAGCGCGGGCGACAGCGCGGTTTCGAGCGTCTTGAAGCGGCCGATCAGAAAGCCGAGCGGCACGCCGAACAGCATCGCCCACGCGAGGCCCACGCCGATCCTGCGCAGACTCGCGCCGATATGCGTGAACAGCCGGTCCTCGGAGACGAGTTCGGGAAACGTGCGCCACGCCGCCAACGGCCCGAACTGCGCCGCCAGTGCGCTATGACGCGACGCCAGCGCCACGCCGATCCACCACGCGAGCACGATCGCCGCGAGTCCGGCCATGCCGAGCAGCCAGCGTGTCGCGCGCCGCCGCGCGCGCCCGGCGTCGGCGAGTGCATCGACGACCTGGCCGCCGCTTACGCCGTCTGGCGCGCCCGAGTGTTCGCTGAGGCTAGACAACGATGGTCTCCGTGCGCGCGTAGGTGTCCGGCAGCCCGAAAGTCTTCATGCCGCCGACGGCCTCGATGCTCTTCTTCACGAAACGGTCGTCGACGAGATCGCGCGCGACGAAGGCCGGGTCGAGCGCCGCGAGGAACTGCCCGTTGCCCTGCAACTGCGTCGTCTTGAGCCGCCGCACGAGTTCCTCGGTATAGGCGGGGTACGGGTACGGCTGGAAGTCGATGCGCTTCTCGTGCCAGTCGGCGTGCACAATGGCGCGGTCGGCCAGATAGCGGCCTTCGTCGGCGGGCGAGGGCGCGAGCACGTTTTGCAGAATGCCGGCCGGGTGCGGCGTATAGCGGTTCGGGCCGCTCTTCGAGAGCAGTTGCGCCGCTTCCTGAGGATGCGCGCGCGTCCACGCCTGCGCCTTGACGATCCCGTCGACGACTTTCTGCGACCACGCGGGTCGCCCGTTCAGGTCGCGCTCGTGCATGAAGACCACGCAGCACGCGTGGTCGCGCCATACGTCGCCGGTGAAACGCAGCACCTTGCCGACCTTGAGCGCTTCCGCGGCGGCGTTGAACGGCTCGGCGACGATGAAGCCCGCGATCTGCTTCGCCGCCAGCGCGGGCGGCATGTCCGAAGGCGCCATGACGACGAGTCTGACTTCGTTCGGCTTGAGCGCGCCGTCCTGGCTGAGCACCGGCGCGAGGCCCTGCGTGCGCAGCATGTCCTGAAGCACGACGTTGTGAATCGAATACCAGAACGGCACGGCCACGGTCTTGCCGCCGAGGTCCGTCAGCTTGTCGATCTCGGGGGCGACCGTGAGCGCGGATCCGTTCACGTGGTTCCACGCGACGACTTTCGCGCTCGCATGGCTGCCGTAGCGTGCCCAGATCGTCATCGGCGCGAGCAGGTGAACGACATTGATCTGACCGGACAGAAAGGCCTCCACCAGTTGCGCCCAGCTACGCAGGAGCGTGGGCTTTTCGACGTTCAGGCCCGCTTGCTCGAAATAGCCGTTGTTGTGCGCGACGAGCAACGGCGCGGCGTCGGTGATCGGCAGATAGCCGATGCGCAGCGGCGCGTCGGCTTCGGTGGCCGCGCGCGCGCTGGCAGCGCCAAGCAGCGGCGCGGCGCCCGCGACGGTGAACATCGACGCGAGCTTGAGCCATTCGCGGCGGGTCATGGGGAGCTGGCACATGGGCGGGCCTTCCTCTTGTGGATATCGGTCTGTGTATCGGACTGTGTATCGGTCTGTGTTTCAGGCGGGATGCGGCGCGCGCGCCATCGTCGCGTGCAGCGCGCTCACCAGCCGCACGCGTAGCGCGCCGAGCGCTTCGACATGCGCATCGCGCGGCTCGGGCAGTCCCACGGCGAGATCGAGCGCGATGCCGTCCGGGCCCAGCACGGCGACGCGGTCGGATACCAGCAGCGCTTCGTCGATGTCGTGCGTGACGAGCAGCGTCGCCGCGCCGCTTTCGCGCACGACGCGTACGAGCAGGCGTTGCATGTCGCCGCGCGTGAGTTCGTCGAGCGCGCCGAACGGTTCGTCCAGCAGCAGCGTGCGCGGCGCACGCGCCAGGGCACGCGCTAGCGCCGCGCGCTGCGCCATGCCGCCGGACAACTCGCGCGGGGAGAAATGCGCGGCGTGCGCGAGACCCACGGCGTGCAGCGCGGCGTGCACGCGCGCGTCACGTTCGCGGCGCGACAGCTTCGGCTGCTTGCGAAAGCCGAGGCCGAACGCCACATTGCGCTCGACCGACAGCCACGGCAGCAGGCACGCGTCCTGAAAGGCGAGCGCGACGTCCGGGCGCGGCCCGTCGAGCGGCGCGCCATCCACGCGCACGGCGCCCGCATGCGGCGCGATCAGGCCCGCCGCGACGCGCAGCAGCGTGGACTTGCCCGCGCCGCTCGCGCCGATGATCGAGACGAGTTCGCCGGGCGCAACGTCGAGATCGACGTTCGCAAGCACGCTGCGCTGCTGACGGCGCAAGCCGATGCCGCGCAGTTGCAGACGCGGCGCGCCGCCCGACGTGTCGACGAAGCCGTTCATGCGGCCTCGCTGCGCCGTTGCTGCGCGAGTTGCGATTTCAGTTGCACGAGGCTCGGCGTGACGATCGGCACGAAGGCGGCTTCGCGGCTGCGCCGTGCGGTGTCGTTCGGGCCGGGATGCGAAGCGTGCGCGCGCAGATAGCCGCGTCCGCCCGCGGCCTGGACGTCGAGGCGCGTTGCCGCGTCCACCACGGCGGCCAGCGCGATGCGCAACTCGAACTGCGCGGCGGGCGCGGCGACGAATGCGCCGCTCGCCACACCTTCATGGAGGCGCACGGCGAGGGTGTCGAGTTCATGACGCAAGGCGTGGGCGTCGTCGATGAGCGCGGCACGCACGGCCGGGCTGCTCGCGTCCACGGCGTCGAGCGCGCGACGCGCGAGGCCGATCGACATCCCGCATTGCAGGCCCAGAAAGGCGGGGCGCGCACGGCCGAGAAAGGCGCGCGCATCGGCGTCGATCAGCCATCCGGCGTCGAGTTCGGCGCCCTCAAGCGTGAGCGCGGCGGTATTGCTGCCGCGTAACGCGATCAGGTCGAGGTCGTCGCTGCGCGTCATGCCGGGCGCGTCATGCGGCACCGCGAAAATCGCGGGCGGCGCGCCATCGTGACGATCGAAGGCCGCCGCGACGACAAAGCCCTCGCGGCGCAAGTTGGTGATCCACGGCAGCGCGCCGTCGAGCGCGAAGCGCGTGCCGGCGGTATCGAGCGGCCTCGCGTGCATCTGCAACGGCTCGATTGCGCTGAGGTATTTCATGGCGTTCGAGAGGCCGGTGGCGCCTGCATGGTCGCCCGCGAGCAGCGCGGGCAGCCAGCGCGCACGCAGGTCCGCATTTGAGCTTTGCAGCAGATATTCGATGAAGGTGCGCTGGCCCCAGAACACGAACGCGCTCGCGAGCGAGCGGCGGGCAACGGCGGCAATGGCCTCGATCGCGTCGCCGGTGGTGCCGCCCGCGCCGCCGTGCGCCTCGGGCACGCCCACGCGGAAAAGGCCGGAGCGGCCCAGACGCGGCACGACATCGGCCGCGTGCGTGGCGTCCGTGTCGAGCGATTCGGCGTGCGCATCGAGCCAGCCTGCGAGATCGGCGGGCAGCGCGTGCTCGGCGGGGCGCGTCATGACGTCTGTTCCACGGCGCGGTTCGTGTAGTCGTCCGGGTTCCAGCGATAGTTCGCGAGTTGCGGATTCAGATCGTTCTGCGCGAAGTTGTTGGCGAAATTGCAGAGCGTGGCGAGACTCACGCCCAGGATCACTTCGAGCGCGTTGGCGTCGCTGAAACCGGCGGCGGCGAATGCAGCGCGCGCGTCGTCCGCCACGGCGCCGCGCGTGGCGATCACGGCGCGCGTGAACGCGGCCACCGCGTCAAGGCGCGCGTCGCCGCTCTCGCGGCCCGTGCGTAGCGAATCGACCACGGGGGCGGCCAGTTGCGCCTTCTTCAATGCCACGGCCGTGTGGCCCGCGACGCAGAATCCGCAGCCGTGAATCGCGGCGGCGGTGATCTGCACGGCTTCGCGTTCGGCGAGCGTGAGGCCGCTGCGGCCATTGATCTCGCCGACGCTCAGATAGGTTTCGAGCGCGACGGGCGCATTCGCGAGCGACGCCACCAGGTTGGGCAAAAAGCCATTCGCGGCCAGAGAGCGCTCAAGGAACGGGCGGCTCGCCTCGGGGGCGCTTTCGACGGTATGCAGCGGCAAACGGCTCATGAGTAGTCCTCGCGGGTAGGCAGATCAATGCACCGATTCTCCGCGCGCCGACGTGCGCGGAGAATGCGCCGCTGTCCGCGATTCATGCGGGATTGTCTTGCTCGGCGGGAAGCCCGGTTGCGTCCGGAACGGCGTGGCTTAGTGTAGCGCGGCAAGCGCTGCGTCGCCCGCGGCCGCGCGCCGCCATGCGCCGGGCTGAACGCCGGTCACGCGTTTGAACGCCTGCGCGAACGCCGATTCGGACTGATAGCCCACTTGCCCGGCGGCATCGAGCAGGCTCTTGCCGGTGCTCAGCATCGACGCGGCGAGCTTCATGCGCACGAGCGTGAGGAATTGCGCGGGCGGCTGACCGCACAGTTCGGCGAACTGTTTGCAGAAACGCGCGCGTGACATGTGAACGAAGTCGGCCATGTTCGCGGTGGTCCAGCGCTTGCCCGGCTCGGCGACGATGGCCGCGACGAGCGGCACGAACGCCGGGCGACGCAGCAGCGCCCAGAAACACGGCGTCAGTTCGACGTTCGAGTCGAGCGCGCGCAGCGTGTAGAGAAACAGCAGGCTTGTCAGACGCGCGATCAGCGGCGAGGGCGTGTGCGGATCGAGATGCGCCTCGGCGCGGATCAGCTCGAAGATCTGGCGAGCGCCGTGCAGCGCGGGTTGATCGTGCCGCGCGATCACATAATCGGGCAACAGATCCAGCATCAAGCCATCGAGACCGGACTTGAATTCGAAGAAACCGCAGGCAAGCCCGAGACTGCCCGGTTCGGGTTCGTTGGTCGTGCCGAGCGGCGTCATCGCACCGTGGCGCGCGCTTTCGTGGCCAGCCTGCGGAGGCCGCGCCTGGGGCGACAGACAGTGCGTCACGTCGTCGAGCAGGAATACGGCGTCACCGGCCGCGAGCGGGACGCTGTGCGCCGGGCGGCCGGGCCGCGCCGGGAGATGCAGCCAGCAGCGCCCGTGCAGGACGAGGTGAAAACTGGCGCGGCGATGGCCACTCGTGGAGGCTTGCCAGGCGCCGCAATACTGACCGACGTGAAACAGCGTGCTGGTGACTTCGAGGCCTTCGATCAGCCAGGCGGAAAACGCATCGACGTTGGGCGGCATGGAATCGGGACGCGACAAAACGCGCGCGGACGTCGCGCACAGTATCTCACCGTAATGCTTTTTGGCCGCAGGCCCAACCAAGTTATCGTTCGATACTTATGCGGTCTGGCGCATTGGTGCGCCGCCGACTCGTTGTGCACGTTCGCTAACACCCAATCCGGTGTCAGTTGCAGTCTTTAAACGGGTGGTTATGCCCTCTTTAAATACGCGTGTCGGTACAGAATCGACCACGCTGTCAGCCCGGCATAAGTTCCATATCTGACCAAAGTGGAAAGTCGATCGACATCGTGATCGCCGACGTGCCTCACGATAGCGACACGGATCACGCATTCACCAACAAGGCCGACTCCCCAGACGGCCGTCATTACCCGGATGGATTTTCTGAGTCCCGGGCGGGACATCCACATCTCGTCGAATTCCTGCTCACGCCCCTGGTGCTCGCGCGCCAACGTCGATCTCCCAAGATAGAACACGAGTGGGCGACTAACCAATAAAGAGACGAGGAAGAGCACGCCAATAAAGCCGCTCACCAGTGGTTCACCTGATTCGCGCAGCCATCGACCGGCAGGCGACATGAGCAAAAGCAGCGACATGGCGAGGCTTGCAAGCACGATTGCGCTCAACGCATCAAAATGCCTGAAACGAGCGAAATCGAACGTCATCCAGCCGAGCAACGGTAGGCTCGACGCCATCAGCGCGCCCGACAGCCCCCAGTCGGGAAGTGTCATCCGGTAAGTCACTGCGGGCAAGGCCACGTTGACAACGAATGCCAGGACATACCGGGCGGAGGGAATCATCTTGGGCGCGCGGAGTCAGGCGAGGGCCGGTATTGGCGCGAAGTGGACGTCCAAACGTCCGGGACGCCCTACCGCCGGTTGATCGCCGATGGCCGCACTGCGAGCCGCGAGCCGGCACACCGCGAAGCGCTCGCTTACGCATCGACGGCGCGTACCATGCCGTCCCCGCCTGTATGGCTTCATTGCGGGCTCAAGCCATCCAGCCAGCACCTGATTGCAGCGCCCGAACAGTCGTCACTTCTCCAGCCAATATGACCGTCTGGTCTGGCGATCCATACTTCACCGCCCTTCGCATGGAACGTCCTCGCAAAGTCACCCGTGGCGTCCGTCACTATCGTCATGAGTTCGGACACGGGCAGTTCGCAATCCGCAGGCGTGACGAGCACGGCCGATGCGGCGCCGGGTAGCGACTCGGCAAGCGCGCGACATCCCTCGATGAAGGCGTGATATTGCGGCCCGTCCGCGTCAACATAGCCGATGAGCCAATGTCGCCCCGCGCCGACATAGTCATGCAATCGCCTTGCATGGCCGACGAAGCGCTCGGCCAAGCCCTGCGCATCAGGCAGGCGGTCACCGGGGGCGGGCGATTCATCATCTGCGTGAGCACAAAGGTCAGTAACAATGGGGCTCCCGCGATAGGTGACCAGCAGTTGGGTCTCACGCATCGCCGGGTTGGCGGCCTGGCGCGTGAGGACTGCATTAAGCGCCGCACTCGTCGACTTGACGACATCGATGCCCACGGGACGCCGCTCTGCGGCATAGCTGTCGAGCAATGCCGGACCCGCCAGTCCCTTCGCGACATGCGCAAGTTTCCACGCGAGATTGTGCGCGTCCTGGAGGCCCGTGTTCATGCCCTGTCCACCGACGGGCGGATGAATGTGCGCGGCGTCGCCGGCAATGAACACCCGGCCTCGCCCATAAGCGGATGCGATACGATGGCTGACCCGATAGACCGACGACCATCGCATCGACGATAGTCGTGTGCCTTCCGGCAGGGAGGGCAGCATGAGGCTGCACATCGTTTCGAAGTCGGGAGCGTCAGTGCCCGCGAGTGAAGCGGCACGTTCTTCGGGCACGATCATCGAGAGCCGATAGCGCTGCGCGGAGCCTCGAATGGGGACAGCCGCGAGGCTGGTTTTCGCGCGCGCTGCATCGGTCCACTCGAATCGATACATGGGCCCGCGCGGATACGGCCAGTCCACGTCGAGATCGGCCAGTGCAAAAGTTTGCGGGTATCGCTCGCCTTCGAAGGTTAGTCCCAGCCCTGACCGGACCTTGCTGTGCGCGCCATCGCACCCGACCAGCCATTTGCAATGAACAGTGAGCGCTTGACCCTGCGGTCCGGTCAAATGGGCCTCGACTGCGTCGCCGTGATCGATGAAACTATCTAGCGTGCAGCCGTAATTCACCTGACCGCCGTGTTCCGCGTACGTCGCTTCGAGCAGCCGTTCCGTCTCGTATTGCGCAAGCGAAAGGGACCCATAGGGCAAGCCTTCTTCTGGCACCTGCATGCTTCGCTTAGGCACCATTGCCCCGTCGACCCACGTTTCAACGCCGGTGAGCCATACGCCGGCAGCGATTGCGCGATCGGCGATTCCTAGATCATCGAAAATCTCAAGCGTGCGAGGCGTCACGCCGAGCGCTTTGCAGAAAAACCCTCTTCCCGCCATGCTGTCGATCACTTTCACCGCGACGTGGTCGCGTCGCAACTCGGCGCCCAGCAGCAATCCGACCGGGCCCGCGCCCACGATGAGTACGTCCACGTCTTCCATGATCTGCTCCTGGCAGGGCGTTTGCCCATCCTCGGATATGAACAAAAGCACTGTACGGGCAATGGTCTGGCCCTTCTTCGAAGGCTACTTTGTCAACCATGTGCCCTTGATTGTCGCCGATTCGGGCGACCGAATCGAGTGACCGTTTCTCGGGCGTACCGCCGCGCTTCCACGCACGATAGCCGTTGACGCTTACCCTGAAGATCTCGCACAACGCCGACTTCTGGTCTAATGCTGCCCCAGAAGGTAAGGTAGCTGAACAAGAAGAAAGACGCGATGCGGGTTATCCGCCGAACAAAAATCGTTGCTGTGGAAGCGATGGAAGGACGCTGAGTCGTCAAGCGACATCGGCCGTTCGTCGGGCAAGCACGCTGCTCGATTTCCTTGAATAGAAATTCACTACGGTATCCGAAGTATTTAAACCTTATCTGGCGTAACAGGACCGTCCACGCAAACTCATGATCCGACTCGAAGACCTCGTGATTTTTGTCTCCGCGGCGGCTAACGGCAGCCTTTCGGCCGCTGCGCGCCAGCTCGATCTCACGCCCGCCGTGGCGAGCGCGGGCCTCAAGCGGCTGGAGGCGGAACTCGGCGCGCGGCTCTTCGCGCGCTCGACCCGCAGCCTGAGGCTGACCGCCGATGGCGAGCGCTACCTGGCGTTCGCGCGCAACGCCATCGAGCAGCTGGAGGCGGGGCAGAACGCCGTCGCACATGGACGCAAGATGATCGGCGGCACGGTGTCGCTGTCGATGCCCTCGGATCTGGGGCGCAACCTGCTGATCGGCTGGCTCGACGATTTTCAGGCCCAATATCCGGCGGTTTCGCTGCAGGTGCGCATTGGCGACCAGATCGCGGATATGTTCCGCGCGCCGATTGGCCTCGCGATCCGCTACGGCGTCCCCGAGGATTCGAGCCTCGTGGCGCTGCCGCTCGTGCCCGACAATCGCCGCGTGCTGTGCGCCACGCCCGATTACTTCGCGCGTCACGGCAAACCCGCGACGCCCGCCGATCTGGCGCGTCACAACTGCCTGCGTTTCGCCTTGAGCGACACGTTGCACGACCGCTGGACCTTCTTTAGCGACGACGAACCCGTCGTCGTGAGCGTGCACGGCAACCGCAGCAGCGACGACGGCGAACTCGTGCGCAAATGGGCACTGGCGGGAATGGGGCTGGCCTACAAGTCGCGCCTGGACGTACACGCCGATCTCAAGGCTGGTTTGCTGGAGCCGGCCATGGCGCACTTTGGCACGGAGCATGCGCCGCTCAATCTCGTCTGCGCACACCGCGCGATGCTTTCGCCCACGGTTAGCGCGTTGCGCGACTTTCTCCAGCAGCGCTTCGCCGCCTATCTCGGCTGAGCCGCTGCTTGTGCCTCCTTGTGCCTGCTCGCGCAGGCGCATTTTCAATCGTGCTTTGAAACTGCTTGCGCGCCTGGCCTCTGGGCCGGGCGCGCCACTTCGTCCATCATTCCATCCCATGACGAACAGCAAACGCAATGGGAGGCGCACCGTGCTGATCGCAATCGCGCGTTTTCATTTGCGGCCCGAGAAGGCATCGGCGTTCGAAGCAGTGTGGCAGACGGCAAGCGGTTTGCTGGCGAACAAGGAGGGCTATCGCGGCCATCGGCTTGGTCCACAATGCGAAGACGCGGGCTGCTACGTGCTGGAAATCGAATGGGATAGTCTCGATGCCCAGAGCGCTTTTATGGCGCACGCCGATTTCGCGCCGTTTCTGCATATGCTCTGGCCGTATTTCGCGGCGGACCCCGAACTGATTCATTTCGAGCCGCTGCACGTCCGTTGAGGTTTCGCTGTTTTTCCTTCGAATCAAATCAATTCAAGTGTTTTCAACCGGAGAAGCATGATGAAAGCGATTGGCTACCACCGCAGCCTGCCGATTACCGACCCCGAATCGTTGATCGATCTCGAACTGCCCGATCCGACGCCGGGCGCGCACGATCTGCTGGTCGAAGTACATGCCGTGTCGGTCAATCCCGTGGATGCGAAGGTGCGGGCGCGCATGGCGCCCGAAGACGGTCAGCCGAAGGTGCTGGGTTGGGACGCGAGCGGCGTGGTGCGCGCGGTCGGCAAGGATGTGACGCTCTTCAAGCCGGGCGATAAGGTCTGGTATGCAGGCTCGCTCGTGCGGCCCGGCACCAATAGCGAACTTCATGTGGTGGACGAGCGCATCGTTGGCCACATGCCCGCGACGCTGGACTTCGCGCAGGCGGCGGCGCTGCCCCTCACGGCCATCACGGCGTGGGAGTTGCTGTTCGACCGGCTCGGTGTGCCGGAAGGCCGCGAGGCCAATGGCCAGGCCTTGCTCGTGATCGGCGCGGCGGGCGGTGTCGGCTCGATTCTCGTGCAGCTTGCGCGGCAGTTGACGGGCCTCACGGTGATCGGCACGGCCTCGCGTCCCGAGACGGCGCAATGGGTCACGGAACTGGGCGCGCATCACGTGATCGACCATACCCGACCGCTTTCGCAGGAACTCAAGCGCATTGGCTTCGACGGCGTGGAATACATCGCGAGCCTGAACCAGACCGATCGTCACTTCGACGAGATCGTGGCGTCGATCAAGCCGCAAGGCCGCGTGGGTCTGATCGACGACCCCGAGATCATCGACTTCCGCAAGCTCAAGACGAAGGCTGTGTCGCTGCATTGGGAGTTCATGTTCACGCGTTCGATGTTCGGGACGGCGGACCAGATTCGCCAGCATGAACTGCTCGACCGCGTCGCGCGCCTGATCGACGAAGGCGTGCTGCGCACGACGCTCAACGAACGCTTCGGCAGCATCAATGCCGCGAATCTGCGTCGCGCTCACGAACTGATCGAGACCAATCGCGCGCGCGGCAAGATCGTGCTCGAAGGCTTCTAATCGTCTAAAAGGCGCATGGTCGCCGGATATACTTCGCTTCGTCATTTGACACCGGCAAGCGCACGCGTTAGCCGCGCTTGCCCACCCTTCATACGAAGCAACGATAATTCCGGCGGTGATCCATGGACCTCGTCCAAAGCATGCGGGTCTTCATACGTGTCGTGGACGCGGGCAACTTCACGGCGGCAGCCAACGCGCTCAACACGACCACGGCCTATACCTCGCGTGCGGTGTCCGATCTCGAAGCGCATCTGCAAACGCGTCTGTTCAACCGCACGACGCGCAAGATCACCCTGACCGAAGCGGGCGAGCGCTTTCTCGCGCGCAGCCGGCCTATCCTCGACGATCTCGAGCAGGCCGAATCCGAGGCGCGCAACGCAACCGTGGTGCCCTCGGGACGACTGCGCATTCATTCGATGAGCGGCTTCGGCACGCGTTATGTGGTGCCGCTCGTGTCGCGCTATATGGAGCAGCAGCCGCTCGTCGAAGTGGATCTCACGCTGCATCAGCGCATCCCCGATCTGCTCGAAGAAGGACTCGACATCTCCATCGTGCTCGCGCAATCGCTGAAGGAGTCGAACTATATTTCCCGTTCGCTCGGCCGTTTCCATAGCGTGATATGCGCGTCGCCCGATTATCTCGAACGGCATGGCACGCCGCAGACGCTCGCCGATCTCGATCAACATGCCTGCCTGAAGCTCGTCATGCCCTCTGGCGAATCGGAATCATGGGTGTTCGATAGCGACGCGGGCGAAGAGATTTTCGCACCGCGCAAGCTGCCGTTCTCGGTGAATCTGCCCGAGGCGCTGGCGGAAGCGCTCGCATCGGGCATGGGCGTGGGCGTGTTGCCGGCCTCGACGTTCGCACGCGAACATGCGCAAGGACGTCTTGCACGCGTGCTGCCCGATTACCGGCTCGATGTGCGCAACATCTACGCGATCTATCCTTCGCGCAAGTATCTGGATGCGAAGGTCCGCACGTGGGTCGAGTTCGTGGGAGAACATCTGCCGGCGTTGCTGGCAAGCGACAACGCCGTGATCGGTTGAGCGATCGGGTCACCCGTCATTGCGCGCGCAACCTTTCTGCGTTCATGCACCGTTGCTGTGCAGACGCGGTGCGCCCATCCTGAACCAGGCTTTCGCGATCTTGCCTTCGACGATTCTAGGCTTGCCAGTCGCACAAAAGAGAACGGGATCGATGCGTTGGCAACGATCCCGCTCAAGAAACGAGGCCGGCGAGAGGTGTATCGCGTGGCCTTACGACAGTGTTACTTCGTCGCGAGTTCGCCTTCGGCGTTCGAGGCGGTTTGCTCGCCTTGCTGCTGGTGCGCGCGCGAGAGGCGGCCCATCAGCGGCAGCAGCAGGATCGCGAGCAGGGCGCCCGCAGCCGCGAGCCAGCCAAGGCCATCGAACAGCTTCGTGTAAAGCGGCAGCGATTCGAGCGGCGAGAGGTTGCCTTGCGGCATCTTCGCGAACGTGGCGACCACGCTGCCCAGGTATTGCGACACGCCCGTGGCCACGAAGTACGCACCCATCATGAAGCCGCTCATGCGGGCCGGCACATAGCGCGCGATCATCGCGAGGCCCAGACCGCTCACGAGCAGTTCGCCCAGCGAGTAGAGGCCGTAGCCCGCCACCATGAACCACGACGACACGCGGCCATCGACGGCGTAGCGGCCGCTCAGCGCATAGACGAAGAAGCCCGCGGACACCACGACGAAGCCCAGCGCGTACTTGGCCGCGACGGGCACGTCGCCGCCACGGCTGGCGAGGCGCGAGTAGAGCGTCGCGAGCACCGGACTCATGATCATGATCCAGATGGGATTGAGCGCCTGGAATTGCGCCGCGCTCCAGCTGAACAGCGTCGTGCCGAACAGGCGGAAGGCCGGATCGACGTTATGCACCGCGAACAGCGTGAGCGAGGTGGACATCTGCTGGTAGAACACGAAGAACAGGATCACCTGCAGCACGAGGATCAGCGCGGCCACGAGACCCGCGCGCTCCTGGCGCTCGCAGGTCATCAGCATCCAGCCGAAGATCGCGAGGATCGCCACGCCCGCCGTGTAGACGCACGTTACGGCAAGCTTCTTGTCCTGCAGCACGAAGATGGTCGCCACGCCCAGTACGACGCCGCCCGCGATCACCCACGCCAGACGACGCCACTGGATCGGCTCCGCATCCGGCATCGAGCCGATCTGCGCGAGCGTGCGATGCATCAGGAAGAAGTTGGCGATACCCAGCAGCATGCCGCCGCAGCAGACCGCGAAGGCGGCGTGCCAGCCCCAGTGGTCCTTGATCCAGGGCGTGAGCAGCATCGACACCGTCGAGCCGATGTTGACCGCCATGTAATAGATCGTAAACGCCGCGTCGATGCGCGATTCGTCCCCTTCATAAATGCGGCGCACGAGGTTGGCGGCGTTCGACTTGAACAGACCGTTGCCGACCACGATCACGCCGAGCGACGCATACATATGGACCAGATGATCGTTGGGCATGGCGAGCATGAAATAGCCCGCGAACAGGATGGCGGCGCCCAGCACCATCGAGCGGCGCGAACCGAGCACGCGGTCGCCGATCCAGCCCCCAATCGAGGGCGATGCATACACGAGCGCCGCGAACGCGCCCCAGGTGAGGGTGGCATGCTCCTCGTTGAAACCCAGCCGCTCGACCATGAAAAGAACGAGTAGCGCCGCCATGCCGTAA
Organism: Paraburkholderia eburnea; assembly: GCF_002917095.1. Taxonomy (GTDB): domain Bacteria; phylum Pseudomonadota; class Gammaproteobacteria; order Burkholderiales; family Burkholderiaceae; genus Paraburkholderia; species Paraburkholderia eburnea. The sequence continues at coordinate 229,214 of NZ_PQGA01000008.1, read as the reverse complement.
TAGCCGAAGCGTTCCCACATCTCGATGAGGAAAACCGTCGAGAACGACCTCGTCCGTGAAACCGATGAATTCATTGTGACCTCAATTTGCTGCATATTTGCTGCCGAAGCTGATGCGATAGTGGCGAAGACACGCGGATCGCGTGCGAAGCGGGCTCACACTCACGCCGGGAGTGGTGCCGCTGGCAAGGACGGCGCTTATGGCGCCAGTTGATTTCATATCTCCTCCTTGGTTGAACTGCGGATCGCGCAGGCACCAGGCTTACAATTTCATTTTTGTCTGAATGTCCATCACAGTGTTGGCGCGGATCTCGCTTACGCACTGTTTGGGTGCCGGTTCATATAAGTGAAATTCCGGCAAGACGCAAGGGTATCAAACGAGATTTACTTACATCAAACATTTTTTGACGATAATTTACGTTCCTGATATGGTTTCTACAAGTGGAAAGCGGGACCTGGCTGCATTGGCGCTCGGCGAAAAGATCCGCGCAATGCGCCAGCGGCTGAATCAGACGCTTGACCAGACGGCGACGGCGGCCGGTATTTCCAAGCCGTTTCTGTCCCAGGTGGAGCGCGGTCTGGCTTCGCCGTCGCTCACTTCGCTCTCGGGCATTGCGCGGGCGTTGGGCGTGACGATGCAGTACTTCGTCGAAACGCCATCGGAGGAACGTTCGGTCAAGCGCGGCGATCAGCTGGAGTTTTTCGGCTTCGCGGATTCGGCGAATCTGTTCGCCCGGCTCACCAATACGGCAGGAGGACGCCAGCTCGAATCGATCCTCGTGCGTCTGCCCACCGGCAAGAACCGCTCGGAAGTCACCACGCACGCGGGAGAGGAATTCGTCTACGTGATCGACGGTGAATTATCGTTGGAGCTGGAAGGCAAGGAGTTCGTGCTTCAGGCAGGAGACTCGGCACATTATCAATCCACGGTGCCGCATAGCTGGAGCAACAACGGAAGCAAGGAAGCGGTTGTCGTGTGGGTAGGGACACCGCGCCTGTTTTAATCGAGGAGGTACCGGGAAGGTCGACATATCCGGTGCTTTCTTGTGTGAAATTGTAAGGATGGCTAAGCGTGATGGTGATGTATCTCCGTCGCGTGATGGAGTGGCGGGCGAAGCCGTCTGTGACGAGTCGCGTCATTCCTGTCGCAGGTGCTCCTCGCGATGCGCTCTGCTGCTTTCCGGCGATATGCCGTTACCGCTCAATCCGCCTCGGGGCTGCGCATTTCACACGCGCTGCCCCAAGGTGACGCTGCTAGAAGCAATGGTTGGATAGGAATCCAAATAAAAATATAGAGCGGCCCTGGAAAATGCCCATGCCGCATCGGGATTTCGCCACATGGCCGATCGCCATGCAGGAAAATGCCGTCATTGAAATCATCGAAGCCGAGCATAAAGGCGTCCCATGTGAGATGGTCCGAGGCAATTCAGTTTGCAGGCGAGGGCTGACTGCTCTGACGTTTTCCTTCGCAGATGCCAAGTGTAAAGACGGTAAGCGTGCAGCTAGCGATCGCGAGCGGCCATAGCAGAACGCTGTCTCCGAATACCTTCATCGCTGAACCTGCCATAAGCGGACCGAGAATCGAGCTAGCCGTGAACGCCAGCGACACGAGTCGCAAGTTTCGTATCAGTGTGGCTTTCCCGCTGCATGCAGCGGCGCACATGCCCAGTGTGATGAATGCGCTATTCATGTCCCCTACGATGAGCGCGTTTGCCAGAAACAGCCAGGTCATGGGCGTGGCGAGCGCGAAAGCGAGAAGGGCGAGCGTGCTCACCATCGCACACGCGATCACCGTTAATCCCAAACCAGCGCGGTCAGCCATCCGGCCGACTGGAAGTTGCAATGCCATCCCGCCCAGGCCGAGTCATGACAGCAGCAAGGTAGTCTGTGTGCCACTCATTCCACGCGCGCCGGCATACAGCGGAGAGTGATCCGGCTGACCGGTTCAACTTGACCCGCTTCGGCCCTTCGATCCGGTGCGACCTTAACGGTGGCCTCCAAGGTACAACGGCCGTTCGTTCATCAATGCATGGCAGCGAGCACTCGGCCTAATCAGCCGTTCGAATCGCCAAACGTGTCGTCGGCCTCGTGCGGCCGCTTTCAATAAGGGTCAACGAGTCGTTTCGACTTTTATCTGCGCTTCGTGCTATTGGCCAGTGAACCGGAGCCGATGGGCGGATCCCGTCCGACTACCCCACCTGTGTTACTGCAGCCATTTCCATATGGTTCGCTGTCGAACATACACAGCCTTGTTCGCTCCGAATACTAACGTCTACGCAGAATGGAGGAAGGCTGACCGGCGGCACCCCGCCTGGAAAGCACCGAAAGCACCGAAAGCAGTACTGCTGGCGTTGACCGTCGCTCACATATCATCGAGGTCTTTATGCTCTTCCCGCGTCGAACATTCACGCTCTCACAACGCATGGAGGAAGTTGGCGCTGCGTCGAGCGGGTTTGACTATATGAGGATCGGGCTTGCCATCAGCATACTCTGCTGGCACACCATCTCCACCCTTCACGGTGTCGGGTTCGAGCGACCGTATTGGGACAAATGTCGTATGGTAGTTGGCGGATTACTGCCGATGTTCTTCGTATTGAGCGGATTTCTCGTGTCCGGCAGTCTCGCCAGAACCGGGAGCGTGGGTAAGTTCTTTTCTCTGCGAGCGATCCGGCTGTACCCGGCCCTCGCGGTGGAAGTGCTCCTTTCGGCTTTGTTGTTGGGCCCACTGCTCACCACGGTCCCGCTATCGGAGTATTTTTCGAGCAGCGAATTCTGGGCCTATTTTCATAACATCATCGGGTACATCACCTATCCGCTTCCTGGGCTCTTCAATGAAAATCCAGTCGCGAACATTACCAACATTTCGCTTTGGACGATTCCTTACGAACTGGAGTGCTACATCTGTCTGGCCTTGATCGCGGTATTCGGACTGCACCGCAGAAGAGTGCTGCTGTTAGCCGGACTGCTCCTCATAATTATCGTGAAGACATCGATGTTCGCTCGTCTCGGAGTCGGAGCTCAGTTCTCCCGACCGGACGGCCGGCTACTGGTAGCAAGCTTCCTTGGTGGCGTCGTAGCTTATTTTTATAAAGACAAGATACCCTACAACGGCTTCCTTTTTGTCGTCGCATTGCTGTTGCAGCTTATCCTGACCCGTAACGTGGTCACGGCTTGGGTTGCGATAATTCCGACCATTTACGTTACCGTCTATCTAGGTCTGCTAAACCCGCCGAAATATACGTTCTTGATGCGCGGGGATTACTCGTACGGCCTTTATTTGTTCGCTTTTCCGATTCAACAAACCTATTCGCTACTGTTCCCGCACCATCGTGTGTGGTGGCTCTCCATAGGATTCAGCCTCTGCCTGGGTATAGCGTATGCGGCGCTCTCGTGGCACTTGATAGAAAAGCCAATATTACGCAGAAAAACCGAGATCATTGGGCGACTAACGCTCGCCTCAAAGCAAATCGGTCGAATGGTCGTTTCCGGATGGCGCGACGACGAGCGTAGACTTGGTGCGGGTGCGGGTGCGGGTGCGGGTGCGGGTGCGGGCGGCGAACGGCCGAAAGCTTGATGGTGAGCAAATACCAAAGGCCTGACGATCTGGCGCCGTCCGCAGCCTCCGCTCTAGATTCGTCTATGAGCGTGGGCGCAGCGAATGTCAGCTGCCTCCAATCCGGCCTGTACCTAACGCCACTCGATTGGCACTCGGTTCCGTCAGCTTGACTACGCTCGAGCGCCCCTGGGAGCGATAGCTTGAGTGATTACAGACCAGACTTACCGAACGATGGACGTTGCGGGGCGGTCTATTTGGTGGAATTCGCCGGCGCAACCTTTTCGGCCAGATTTCGTCCCAGTATTTAGGGCCGTAAACGGCCAGGACACGTTCAATCGCCTCCTTGCACCCCCCAAGTTTACTTCGCGTGCGAATTAATATATGCTTCGTATGCGAATATTCTAGTACGGTGGCGTTCCGGAGGAGCGGTATCAGGGCGCCCCGCATTTTCGGAGGCAAGGCGATGATCCCAGAAATTCACGTAGCGCTTTCAAGTGGTGTACTGACCGCCACGATTTCACGATCAGACAAGAAAAACGCGCTCACTAACGACATGTATGGCGCACTTGCAGATGCCATTGCGCGGGCGAATGACGACGACGAGGTTCGGGTGTTGTTGATTCAAGCCGATGGAGACACATTCACGTCCGGTAACGACGTTTCCGAATTCGCCGCCCAGGCGACGGGCAACGGCCCGAAAGAACGTAACGTCGTTCGCTTTCTGCAAGGTCTGGCGAATGCTACGGTACCGATCATCGCAGCGGTTCAGGGCAAGGCAGTCGGAGTGGGGACAACGATGTTGCTCCACTGCGACTACGTGCTTCTTTCCGACGAGGCGCAATTGATCACCCCCTTCGTGAATCTGGCCTTGGTTCCCGAGGCTGCCTCAAGCTATCTCCTTCCCTTGCGGATTGGACACGCCAAGGCATTCGAAATGTTCGCCCTGGGGGACGCAGTGCCAGCGGATGTTGCCGTTGCCTGGGGTATCGCAAACAAAACGACTTCTGCTGCGGACCTGCGTGCAGAGGCACACCGCATCGCCGGGAAAATTGCCGCCAAACCCATCGGATCGCTAACTGCAATGAAACGACTGATGCGCGACGCGGAGAAACTGGTCGCTCAGATGGATTGCGAAAGCGCCACCTTCGTGGAGCGACTCGCAAGCGCCGAGGCGAAGGAAGCCTTCATGGCATTTGCCCAAAAGCGCCAACCGGACTTTACGAAGCTCGCTCGACAATAGGAGCGGCACGCATTACGGGGCACCACCGGTGCCCTTGAGTTGTTATTCCGGTTCCTCGTTACTGGCCGGAAACTTCTCCTGCAAACTTGTCAGCCATCGCGCCACGACGTCGATCTCGGATGCGGTAAAGCCCTCAGTCAACCGGGCATTCAGGTCAGCGAGGCCTGCCTTCGAACGCTTGAGTGCAACTCGTCCTTCTGCCGTCAGCCACAGCCGCGACGCGCGCCGATCGGATTCATCCGCATGGCGTTCGATGAGACCAGCCCGTTCGGCTCGATCGACCAATCCACTCATTCCCGGCGCCTTGAGGTCAAGCGCTGCCGCTGCTTCATTCGTCAGGGCGCCGTCGTTCGTCGCCAGAAAAAACAGCAGGCCAGCCTGCGCCGCTGTCACCCCACCGACGGCTGTTCGCGCCTGCGACCAACGATGTAGGCGTCGCTGGCCCACATTCAGCAGATAGACAAGCCGATGATTCATTTTCGACACCTCGTACCGCGTTCCGAAAACGGAACGCCTATAAATCGCCTATAGATCAATAGTTCGCGCGCGAATATTATCATAGGTACTCACCAAGGGCGATCGGAGTGGTTCTTATGTGTTCGCGCTCAGGCGTCCGGTAGCGACTGTGCACCGGACGCTCACTGGCAACGCCCCGGCAGCTGATTGTGGCCGATACCGGATGCATGCCATCCACTAGCCAGCGCCGACAGTTACGAAAAACCACTATGCGGAAATCGTCATCGTAGCCGGGCCACGGGAGCAAGACGGCCCGGCGCGTGTTGCCTACGATTATCGGCACGAACACGGTCACGGAAATCGACTCCATAGCGGGCCTCGCTCGCCGGCGCGACGTGTTCTGCGCAAGATTAGTTCGAAACGCAGCTTCCCAATCTTTCAGGGTCCAAAGGAAACTTCATGAGCAACAACATCTTCACGGGTACGATTCCGGCCCTCATGACACCGTGCACGGCGGCGCGTACGCCCGATTACGACGCACTCGTCGCCAAGGGGCGAGAACTGGTCGGCCTCGGCATGTCGGCGGTCGTCTACTGCGGTTCGATGGGCGATTGGCCGCTTCTGACCGAAGCACAACGTCAGGAAGGTGTGGCACGGCTCGTTGCCGCAGGCATCCCGACGATCGTCGGTACCGGCGCGATCAACTCGAAGGAAGCGGTTTCCCATGCGGCGCATGCGGCAAAGGTAGGGGCGAGCGGCTTGATGGTGATTCCGCGCGTGCTGTCCCGCGGCGCGTCGCCGGCGGCACAGAAGGCGCATTTCTCCGCGATTCTCGAAGCGGCGCCGGCGCTCCCGGCCGTGATCTACAACAGCCCGTACTATGGATTTGCCACGCGCGCCGATCTGTTCTTCGAATTGCGCGCGAAGTATCCCAATCTGATCGGCTTCAAGGAGTTTGGCGGGGCTGCGGATATGCGCTATGCCGCCGAGCACATCACCAGCCAGGACGACAGCGTCACGTTGATGGCCGGCGTCGACACGCAGGTGTTCCACGGCTTCGTCAACTGCGGCGCCACGGGGGCGATCACCGGCATCGGCAATGCATTGCCGCGCGAAGTGCTTCATCTGGTGGACCTGTGCCGCAAGGCCGCTGCGGGCGATGTAACGGCGCGTCGTCAGGCGCGGGAGCTGGAATCGGCGCTTGCCGTGCTGTCGTCGTTCGACGAAGGCACCGACCTCGTGCTGTACTACAAGTACCTGATGGTGCTCAACGGCGATAAGGAATACACGCTGCATTTCAATGAGACCGATGCGCTGAGCGAAGCGCAGCGTCGTTACGCGCAAACACAATACGAGTTGTTCCGTAGCTGGTACGCCAACTGGTCGAAGGAAGTGAATGCCTGAGGCTTGACCACCGGCAGCGTTGCAGCATGAGAAAGCGCCCATTGGGCGCTTTTTTCATATGGAGACGCTTAAAAGGACGTTGACTTGCGCTTGCTATGTTGCTTGTTGCGTCGGTTGTTACGCGTATACCCGCAAACCGCATCGCACGGCGCGTGATGACTATGCTGATTTCTGCATCTGAGCTGTCGATTTTCCGCAAGACTCCACGATTTTTGAAATCTTATATTGCTCCCAGCCCACCACCGGCCACACCGGATAAGCGAGAGGCGAATGCCCGAATGATCCGTGAGGATGCGGGCAACGGGGTAATCAACTATCAAGGAGCACGAATAATGCAATTTCAGAGGACGGCCATCTCCACCGCATTAGCTTTGGGCGTTGCCATGGCTGGTGCACCATGCTCCTATGCCGCGTCGCCGGTCGAGATCAAGATCGGCTTCGCCGCGCCCCTCACCGGCGGCCAGGCGCACTATGGCGCGGATTTCCGCAGCGGCGTGCAGCTCGCGATCGAGGACATGAACGGCACGAACCCGGTCATCGGCGGCAAGCCCGTGCACTTCGTCCTCGACGCCCAGGACGACCAGGCCGATCCCCGCACCGGCACGACCGTCGCGCAAAAACTGGTGGACGATGGCGTGGTCGCGGTGCTCGGCCACTACAACTCGGGCACGAGTATTCCCGCCGCGCCGATCTACGCGAAGGCAGGCACGCCTGAAATCGCGATGGCGACATCGCCGACATATACGCGCCTGGGCCTTCCCACGACGTTCCGCCTCCTGACTTCGGATACGCAGCTAGGCGGCGTGCTTGGCGACTACGCCGTCAAGGGCCTCAAGTTCAAACGCATTGCGATCATCGACGATCGGACGGCCTATGGCCAGGGCGTGGCGGAAGAATTCGCCAAGGCGGCCAAAGCGGCGGGCGCAACGGTGGTCGATGAGGAATACACGAGCGACAAGGCCGTGGACTTCCGCGCGATTCTCACCAGGATCAAGGCCGTCAATCCCGATGCAGTGTTCTACGGGGGCGCCGACACACAGGCCGCGCCGATGCTCAAACAGATGCGCACGCTGGCGATCAAGTCGGTGCTGATCGGCCCCGACATGCTGCAGTCCGACAACCTCATCAAGGTGGCGGGCGAGGCGTCGGAGGGCACGCTGGCCGCATCCGAAGGCAGCCCGCTTGCGCAAATGCCCGGCGGCAAGGCATTTGGCGAGCATTACGCAAAGCGCTTCAATCAACCGGTCGAACTGTATGCCCCTTATGCTTACGACGGCACGATGGCGGTGTTCAACGCGATGAAGAAAGCCGATTCGACCGATCCCCATGTCTTCCTCGCCGCGCTCAAGGCGACGAACATGAAGGGCGTCACGACCAGCGAGCTTGCCTATGATCAGTATGGCGACCTGAAGTATGGCGGCGTGACGGTGTACAAGGTCGTCAACGGCGCATGGAAGCCGTTGCAAACGGTGGGGACGAAGTAAGGCAGCGGCAAGACCCTGCCGTTCTCCCTCTCGCCCGGCGTGCGCCGTGAATTTTTCTCTTCATTCACGCTCGCCGGGCGCTTCACCCGCTATGCAGAAATCGTCATCGCGCACGGGGCGTTCGAGCAAGACGGCCCGGCGGCCGATGCCTACGATTGTCGACATGAACACCATAACCGTCATCGACTCCCATACCGGCGGCGAGCCCACGCGGCTCGTCGTTGAAGGCGGCCCCGATCTGGGCCGTGGCCCGCTCGCCGAGCGGCTCGACATTTTTCGCCGCGACTTCGATCACGTGCGTGCGGGCGTGGTCAACGAGCCGCGCGGCTCGGACGTGATGGTCGGCGCGCTGCTCTGCGAGCCGCACGACGCCACCTGTTCAGCGGGCGTGATTTTCTTCAATAACGTCGGTTTTCTCGGCATGTGCGGGCACGGCACGATCGGGCTGATCGTGTCGCTCGCGCACATGGGGCGCCTCGCGCCGGGTGTGCATCGCGTCGAAACGCCCGTGGGCGTCGTCGAGGCCGAATTGCACGCCGACCGTAGCGTGACCGTTCGCAACGTGCCGGCTTACCGTTATCGCGAGAACGTGGCGCTCGACGTGCCGGGCCTTGGCCGCGTGCATGGCGATATCGCCTGGGGCGGCAACTGGTTCTTCCTGGTTTCCGATCACGGACAGTCGCTCGAATTCGCGCACGTCGAGTCGCTCACCAACGTCGCCTGGACGATCCGCGCCGCGCTCGAAGCCAACGGCATCACCGGCGAAGGCGGCGCGCACATCGACCATATCGAACTGTTCGCGGACTCCACGGTGTCCGGCATCGACAGCCGTAACTTCGTGCTGTGCCCTGGCAAGGCCTACGACCGCTCGCCTTGCGGCACGGGCACCAGCGCGAAAATCGCCTGCCTCGCCGCGGACGGCGTGCTGGCGCCGGGCGCCGCCTGGCAGCAGGAAAGCATCATCGGTAGCGTGTTCGAGGCGAGCTATGAGCCTCTCGACGACGCGAGCAAGCCGGGCCAAAGCGACGGCCAACGCTATGTGCGCCCGAGTATTCGCGGCACGGCGCATGTGAGCGCCGAATCGAAGCTGATTTTCGCCGCCGACGATCCCTTCGCCTGGGGCATTCGCGCGTGAGTCGGCCGCTTCATTCGAGTCCCGACGTGATCGTGGTGGGCGCGGGCATTGTCGGCGCAGCGTGCGCACGCGAGCTGGCGCAGCAGGGCGCCAACGTGCTCGTCCTCGATCGCGCAGGCGTGGGCGCCGGCGTGACGGCGGCGGGCATGGGCCATCTCGTGCTGATGGACGATAGCCCCGCCGAGTTTGCCCTGTCTGCCTGGTCGCGCGATCTGTGGCTCGAACTCGCGCCGCGTCTGAGCGAGCGCGAAGCGTTCGTGCGCTGTGGCACGCTTTGGGTCGCCGTGGACGACGAGGAATACGCGCTGGCGCAAACGCGTCAGGAGGCGCTGGCGCGGGCCGACGTGGCCTGTACGCTGCTGGATGCCAAACAGGTGCGCGAAGCCGAACCCGCGCTACGTGAAGGCCTGCGCGGCGGCATGGTGATGCCTGACGACGCCGTGGTCTACGCGCCCGCCGCCGCCGCGTGGCTACTGGCGCAACCGGTGAAGGGACGCGTGACTTGCAGGCTCGATACGCAGGTCGCGCGCCTGGACCGCCAGGGCGTCGTACTCGCCAATGGCGAAACGCTCGCGGCAGGCGCCGTGTTGCTGGCGAACGGTCTCCAGGCGTCGGACCTGCTGCCTGGCCTGCCGATGCAGGCAAAAAAAGGACATTTGATTATCACCGATCGCTATCCCGGCACGATCCGGCATCAGATCCTCGAACTCGGCTATATCAAGAGCGCACACAACGCGAGCGGCACGTCCGTGGCATTCAATGTGCAGCCGCGCCCGACGGGCCAGATCCTGATCGGCTCGTCGCGTCAGTTCGACAGCGTCGATCCCGCCATCGAACCTGAAATTCTCGCGCGCATGCTGCGCCGCGCCGCTGAATATCTGCCCGGATTACCGCAGCTCAACGCCATCCGTGCATGGACGGGCTTCCGGCCCGCGACGAGCGATGGTTTGCCCTTGATCGGTCCGGCTGGGCCATTTGCGCATACAGGCTGCCACCGTTCGACGTGGCTCGCGACCGGGCACGAGGGGCTGGGCGTGACGACGGCGCTTGCCACGGGCAAGCTGATCGCCGCACAGATGCTCGGTCTGGGCGATGTCTTGCCGATCGATCCCGTGCCTTACCGGCCTGCGCGTTTCGAAAAGGCAGGAGTCGCGCATGCCTGACATGTTGACCCTTAACGTGGATGGACGCAGCGTGCAGGTCGCGCGCGGCAGTTCGGTCGTGACTGCTATTGCGCTCGCGCAGGGCGTAGCAGGCGTGGTCACGCGCGAATCCGTGAGCGGCACGCAACGCGGGCCGTTGTGTGGCATGGGCGTGTGCCAGGAATGCCGCGTGACGATAGACGGCGTGCAGCATCGACTTGCGTGCCAGACGCTCTGCGCACAAGGCATGAGCATCAAAACGGCAAGGTCCGCATCATGAATTTCGATATCCTGATTATTGGTACTGGACCGGCCGGGTTGAATGCCGCGAGTGTCGCTGCGCAGGCGGGCGCGGAAGTCGGCATTGTCGACGACAACGCGCTGCCGGGCGGCCAGATCTGGCGTCAAGGTCCGCAACATCGGGCCGAAGGCCGCGCGCGCGAGGCCATCGATGCGATGCAACGGTTCCCGAACATCACGTATCTGGGCGGTACGCGCGTGGTGCAGGCGTGCGGTGTGCGTCAATTGCTCGTGGAGGACGCTTCGCGAGGCTATACGATCGGCTACGGCAAGCTCATCGTCGCAACGGGCGCCAGAGAGCGTTTTCTGCCGTATCCGGGCTGGACGCTGCCGGGCGTGACGGGCGCGGGTGGTTTGCAGGCGCTCGTGAAGGGCGGTATGCCGGTGCGCGGCGAGCGCATCGTCATCGCGGGCACCGGGCCGCTTTTGTGGGCGGCGGCTGTGACCGCGCGCGAGCAGGGCGCACGCGTGGTGGCCATCGTCGAGCAGGCAGCGCCGCAAGCCGTGCGGCAGTTCGCGGCGTCGCTCATTCACACACCCGCGAAGCTCACGCAGGCGGCCCGTATGCGCTTCGATCTGCGCGCGACCCCTTATCTGTGTGGCGCGCATGTGAGCGCCGCGTTGGGCGACGGTCAGCTTGCGCATGTGATGGTGAAGCAGGGCGAGAAGCAGACGCGTATCGACTGCGACCGGCTGGCGTGCGCTTTTGGTCTGGTGCCTAATTCGACGCTGGGCACGGCGCTGGGCTGTCGTATCGATGAAACCCAGGGCGTGCCCGCCATCGTCGTCGACGATCTGCAATTGACCACGCAGCCCGATATTTACGCGGCAGGAGAATGCACCGGCGTGGGCGGCATGGAGTTGTCCGCACTCGAAGGGCGCATTGCGGCGCACGCGGCAGTCGGCGAAATAGCGCAAGCGCGTTCCCTGTTTGCTGAGCGCGAGCGTTATCGCCGCTTTGCTGCCCGGATGCACGCGGCGTTCGCGCTCGACCCGCTTTTACGCGGGCTGGCTGCGCCGGATACCGTGCTATGCCGTTGCGAAGACGTCCGCTTTGCCGATGCCGCGCAGCATGGCAGCTGGCGCGACGCGAAACTGCATACGCGCTGTGGCATGGGGCCGTGCCAGGGAAAAATCTGCGGCGAAGCGGCAGCGTTTTGCCTGGGCTGGGAGCGCAACGGGCTGCGTGCGCCGTTTTCGCCCGCACGCATCGGCACGCTGATGGAGGCGCAGACGCAGCCCTGAAGTGGTCCAGCCGGGCAATGCAACAGCGTTGCCCGGTTTTCTTTGCAGGTGTGCAAGCGGCGGCGGCAAAGGCATAATCGACTGGATTCCGACTCGCGACGCTTTGCCATGCACGATCTGCTTCTGCCCACTGTCAGCACGGACACGACGCTCCCGCAGATGGTGGCGCACTTCTCCCTGCTCGAACCGCTCTTCGATGCGATGCCCGACGTGGTCTTCTTCGTGAAGGACCACGAGGCACGCTACGTGATCGTCAATGCGACGCTCGTGGCGCGCTGCGGCCGCAAGGATCGTCGCGCACTGCTTGGCAAGACGGCGGCGGAAGTTTTTCCCTCGCGTTTCGGCCGTATTTACATGGAGCAGGACGAAGCGGTCGTGCGCGATAACAGCCGCCTGATCGATCAGCTCGAATTGCATCTTTATCCTGGACGCGAGCCCGGCTGGTGCCTGACCTCCAAAGTCCCTCTGCAAGACGCGCAAGGGCGCGTGCTGGGCGTCGCCGGTATTTCGCGAGACCTGCGGGCGGCGGAGGGCACGCACCCGGCGTATCAGCGTGTTGCCATCGCGGCGAAATATATTCAGGAAAATTACGCGCAGCCGCTGAAACTATCCAATCTGGCCGTGCTAATCGATATGTCGGTGGCGCAGGTCGAGCGTTATTTTCACAAGGTTTTTCATCTCACGCCACGCCAGATGCTGCTTAAAACGCGGCTTGATGCGGCATCCGAACTGCTTGCCGGCGATTCGAGCATCACGGACATTGCCACACGCTGCGGCTACAACGATCACAGCGCATTTACGCGTCAATTCAAGGCGACCGTGGGCATCACGCCGAGTCAATATCGCGCGCTGCTGCATCCGCAAGCGGCGCCATCCGATCAATAAAGCGAATTCACGGCACACGAGCGCCTCGCAAAATTCGCGCGTGCATGGCTAAGTGTTGTCCCCGATAGCGCTTGCACATGGCATCTGTATGCGCGTTCGCGTGACGGCAATTATGCCGATTTCGTCATGCCGAGTCGCGAAAGCCCTCAAGCCTTCAAGCTAATGGATAGCGATACTTCTTCGCATCGCTGCTGATCCGGCGCGATGCATTCAATGAAGGAGATCGGCACTGTGAGCCGTAACGTTATCCAATCGGGCGCAGTGGACCCCGCTGAGCCAATTCGCGCGATCCGCAGGCACTACGTCACCGCGACGTAGGCGAGGCACCCGCACCGAACTGCCGGACATGGGCCACTAGCCCGCGCCGCGCATCTTATCTACAGCACGCATCACGCGCATCCCCATTCACGTTTCGCTCCTGCACCTCAATGCGGCAGCAGACCGCTCAAGCGCTCATTCCTAAATCAGGAGACATCGACGATGTCCAGTCAAGGCAATTTACATCGCTCACTGCCTGCAGGCGAAGGCACGCACGCCGCCGCCCGCGAACAGACAGGCGAAGGCCGCTTCAAGAAACAACTGTCGCTTACTGACCTCACGTTCATCGGCCTGGGCGCCATTTTCGGTTCAGGCTGGCTGTTTGCTGCGAGCCATGTTTCGGCAATCGCCGGACCTGCCGGCATCGTCTCCTGGCTGATTGGCGGCTTCGCGGTGCTGTTGCTCGGCATCGTCTATTGCGAACTGGGCGCGGCGTTGCCGCGGGCGGGCGGCGTGGTGCGCTACCCCGTCTTTTCGCACGGCCCGTTGCTCGGGTATCTGATGGGCTTTGTCACGCTGATCGCGTTTTCCAGCCTGATCGCCATTGAAGTCGTCGCCGCGCGCCAGTATGCGGCCGCGTGGTTTCCCATGCTGAGTCAACCGGGTTCCGGCAATCCCACCACGATGGGCTGGTTCGTTCAGTTCGCGCTGCTGTGCCTGTTTTTCCGCCTGAACTATTCGAGCGTGAAGACCTTCGCGCGCGCCAATAACCTCATCAGCATCTTCAAGTTCATCGTGCCGCTTTCGGTGATCGGCGTGCTGTTCACGTTTTTCAAACCTGTCAATCTCACCGTGCACGGTTTCGCGCCGTACGGTCTTTCCGGTATTGAAATGGCGGTTTCCGCGGGCGGCATTATCTTCGCTTATCTGGGCCTCACGCCGATCATTTCGGTCGCGAGCGAAGTGCGCAATCCGCAGCGCACGATTCCTGTTGCGTTGATTCTCTCGGTGCTGCTGTCGACGCTGATTTACGTGCTGCTGCAACTGGCGTTTATCGGCAGTATTCCGACCGATACGCTCAAGAGCGGCTGGGACGGCGTGAGCAAGGCGTTCTCACTGCCCTACCGCGATATTGCGCTTGCCCTGGGCGTCGGCTGGCTCGCGTATATGGTGGTGGCGGACGCGGCCATTTCGCCGAGCGGCTGCGGCAATATCTACATGAACGCAACGCCGCGCGTGGTCTACGCATGGGCGAAGACGGGCACGTTCTTCCGCGTATTCACGCGCGTGGATGCGGCTTCGGGGATTCCGCGTCCGGCCATGTGGCTTACGTTCGTGCTGGCGGTGTTCTGGACGCTGCCGTTTCCCTCGTGGGAAACGCTCATCAATGTGGTGTCGGCGGCGCTCGTGCTGAGCTACGCAGTCGCGCCGATTTCGGTTGCCGCGCTGCGCCGCAACGCGCCCGAAATGCCGCGGCCGTTTCGCGTGGGATGTTTCGGCATCGTCGGGCCGGTGTCGTTCGTCATCGCTGCGCTGATCGTTTATTGGTCGGGCTGGAGCACGGTTTCCTGGCTGCTGGGACTGCAGATCGTCATGTTCGTGATTTACCTGGCGGCGGGACGTTTCGTGCCGACGCGCCAACTCAGTCTCGCTCAGCAGGTGCGCTCGTCGCTTTGGTTGATTGCGTTCTACGCCGTGATGATCGTGCTGTCGTGGCAGGGAAGCTTTGGCGGCAGCGGTGCGCTCGCGCATCCGTACGACACTGTCGTGGTCGCACTGGCGAGCCTCGGGATCTACTACTGGGGCGCCAATACGGGCGTGCCGGGCCACAAGATGCAACTCGACGCCGACGATCAATGAAAACATCGGCAAATAAAATAAACGCGAATTAAACGTTAAGCGATTCACGTCTTTTTCATCGATTTAAAACCGGGCCTTTCCGGCCCGGTTGTTTTTTGCAGGGGTAACAATGACGATTACCGGTCAATCGCTTATCGGCGCAATGAGCGTGCGAGGCACGCACGGCGCTTTTCACGGCATCAATGCACGCACGGGCGAAACGCTCGAACCCGCTTTCGGCGGCGCAACGCAAAGCGATCTGGAACGCGCATCCGCGCTCGCGGAAGCAGCCTTTGATACTTTCCGCGAAACGCCGCCCGAAACCCGCGCAGTGTTTCTGGAGACGATCGGCGAGCAGATCATGTCGATTGGCGACGCACTGATCGAGCGCTGCATGGCCGAGACAGGATTGCCGCGTGCGCGCCTTGAAGGCGAGCGTGCGCGCACGGTCGGTCAATTGCGACTGTTCGCCGGCGTGCTGCGCAATGGCGATTTCGTCGATGCGCGCATCGATCCCGCGCAACCGGATCGCAAGCCGATGCCGCGCGTGGATTTGCGCCTGCGCAACGTGGCGATCGGACCGGTGGCCGTGTTCGGCGCGTCGAACTTTCCGCTGGCGTTTTCGGTGGCGGGGGGGGATACGGCCTCGGCGCTCGCTGCGGGTTGTCCGGTGATCGTGAAGGCGCACGGCGCGCATCCGGGGACGTCCGAACTCGTGGGCCGCGCGATACAGCAAGCGGTGCGGCAATGCGCGCTGCCGGAAGGCGTTTTTTCCCTGCTGTTCGATAGCGGGCTTTCTATTGGCCAGGCACTGGTGGCCGACGCGCGCATCAAGGCGGTGGGCTTCACGGGTTCGCGCGCGGGCGGGGTGGCGCTCATGAAAATCGCCAACGCGCGCGAGGAGCCCGTGCCCGTGTATGCGGAGATGAGTTCGATTAATCCCGTCGTATTGCTGCCTGGCGCGCTCGGTGCGCGTGGCACTGCGATCGCGCAGCAGTTCGCGGCCTCGCTCACGCTGGGCGCGGGCCAGTTCTGCACGAATCCTGGCCTCGTGCTTGCCGTGGACGACGAATCGCTGCGCGCATTCGAGCGCGCTGCGGGCGTTGCGCTCGCGAGTGCCGGCGCGTCGACGATGCTCACACCCGGCATCCACGCGAACTATGTCAAAGGCGTCGAGCGCCTCGCGGAACATGCCGATGTCGAGCAACTCGCGCGCGGTCAGGCGGGCGGTCCGTTCGACGCGCAGGCGGCGCTTTTCGCGACCACGGCGCAGGCATTCAGCGCGGATTCGGCGTTGCGCGAGGAAGTGTTTGGTCCCGCGTCGCTGATCGTGCGTTGCCGCGATCTCGACGAGTTACATGGCATGCTGAAGTCGCTCGAAGGGCAATTGACGGTGGCCGTGCATCTGGACCACGACGATCGCGCCGCCTGCCGCGCGCTATTGCCGACGCTCGAACGCAAGGCCGGCCGGATTCTTGCGAACGGTTTTGGCACCGGCGTGGAAGTCGGTCATGCGATGGTGCACGGCGGCCCGTTCCCCGCCACGTCGGACACGCGCACGACCTCGGTCGGCAGCCGTGCCATCGAACGCTTCCTGCGGCCCGTTTCGTATCAGGATCTGCCTGACGAACTGCTACCGCAAGAACTGCGAGACGGTAATCCCCTGGTGCTTGCGCGACGCATCGATGGGGTCATGAATCGTGGGGAAAATAAAAATATTTGATCAATGTGCCGACATTGTTGTATCGATCGAGGCGCTTTTCTCCCTGGCGGGTGTTAGGCACTTACGGCCAGACCTGGTATCACAATATATCGCCGCTGGGGTTTCGAAATCGAAGCGCGCGTCCGCGCCGCCGCGCTCCGCAACGGCGCGCTACACGACATTTTTCACATGGCGCGTATTGCAGGCGTTCCGGCCTGTGAATCCGGCAGCGTCGTAAAGACAGATGGGTCATCTGTTTTATAAGCGCTTTTCACGCGCAAATAGCGGGTTTGTCACATGATCGCGGTGCTCTACCGTAGATCGCAACAGCGCTCCATTACCTACCGTACGCACGTACTGATTCCCGAGATAAGCATGTGAGGGAATTTTCTTGGACACGTCAACACGCGCTTAATAACATACCGATCGTACTGTTTTGTAGCGGCAACGCAGCAAAGCTCCAGCGAGCAGCCTAACGAGGCACAGTCCGATCGCACACGATGCGAGGCGGGCGCGCCCGGCATCATCATGACGAATACGACTTCCGACACCGCGAAACCCGTGCGACGCCCGCAACATGCGCGTAGTTCTGCTGCACGTTACGCACTGGTCAATGCGACGCTCGAATGTCTCAGGGACATCGGTCTAGCCAGAACGTCCATCAGCGAAATATGCCAGCGCGCGGGGTTGTCGCGCGGCGCGCTGCTCCATCACTTTCCGCACAAGAACGAACTGCTGGTGGCGTCCTACGTCACGTGGATCGATTCGAAGCTCAACACGCTTGAACAACGCATCGAAGCCGGTGCGAGCGTGCAAGACGAAGTCAGGGCCTGGCGCGCACAGACGCGCGAGAATTTTCCGATGTCGCAGGAATTCTACTGGGCGCTGCGCAACGACGCAGACCTGCGCGAGCGCTTTAACGCCGCGCTGCTCTCACACACGATCGGCGCGGATATGACCCGGCTTCCGGCGCATACCCGCATTGACGCATCGCCCGAGCCCTCGCTTACGCGCTATGTGATCGCGTGCTTCATGCGCGGTCTGTGCCTGCAGGAACTTTTCGTTCGAGACCCGTCGATCCCCGACCAGGCCTTCGAGCATTTCACCGCGATGTTGAGCGCGTATATCGAGCAGCCGCTCGCTCTGCAAACCTGATAGCGGAAACCCTCGTGCCCTCGTGTTGCTCCGGCCGCACTTTGGACGATACCAATAATATCGGACTACTAAGAATGAGAATATGCTTTTTCCGTTTGCGTGTGCTTCCTGCGCTGCTGATCGGTGCCGGCGTGCTGACGGCTGGCCATGCCTACGCCGCCGATAACGGGACAAATAGCAGCGCGAATAACGGCAATCCGGCAAATCCCGATACCAGTGCGCCAACTGCCAAATCAGGCGAAGTCGTACACAGCCTCGCCACGGTGACGGTGCAGGGTACGCGCCAGCAGGCGCCAAAGGTATCGAGCGGTGCGCTCGGCACCCGGTCGGATCTGGAAACGCCGTTTTCGACGCGTGTGGTTGCGCAGCAGGAACTCGAAGACCGTCAGGTCAAGTCACTCGGCAAGGTATTCGCCGAAGACGCCGCGGTGATGTCGCTTGGCGATACGTACTCGTTCAACGCGTATTCGATCAATGTGCGCGGTATTCCGCTCGACGACTACAACGGCTACAAGATCAACGGTCTGCCGTTTTACATGACGACGGTCGAGTTGCCCGTCGAATCGTTCGAATCGATCCAGTTGCTCAAGGGCGCGTCCGGATTCATGTACGGTTTCGGCGCACCGGGCGGGATCATCAATTTCGTGACGAAAAAGCCGACCGATACCTTTACGTTCGGGGCGGACGTGGGCTATAGCTCCGATGGCGTGTTCAGCGAACATATCGACACGGGTGGGCGCTTCGGCCCGCAGAGCATGTTCGGCTATCGCTTCAATATCACGCACGAGCAGGGCGATACCTATAACGGCTCGCATGTGCTGCGCAATTCGGAATCGCTGTCGCTGGATGCGCGCCTGACAAACTCGCTCACCTGGACCTTCGACGGACTCTATCAATCGCGCAAGGTGGACGGCGGCATTCAGGACGTCACGCTCAGCGACTACACGGGGACGAGCGTGCCGCGCGCGCCGAGCGGGCGCACCAATCTGTCCGCTTACGGCGATACGTTCTTCAACTCGAACGTGTATTTCGTGAGCAGCGGCCTGCACTGGCAGATCGATCCGGTCTGGAAGGCCAGCATCGACTACAGCCACAGCAAGGACGAACGAAACTATTCGGGGCAGTGGCTCGATCTGCTCAACCCGCAAGGCGATTTCGACACAGATCTGAATCGCTCGCGCGGTTCGTCGATCTACGACGTCGTGCAGGCTACGCTGGAAGGCAAATTCTCGACCGGGCCGATCGATCATCAGGTCGTGCTCGGCGCGTCAGAGCAGTGGCTCACCAAAAAGACCGTGCCGTCGTCGCTGTACACGGATATCGGCTCGAACAATCTTTATGATCCCATCACGGAGCTGACCTGGAACGGCACGTACGACTATAGCCAGCAATACAACAACTTCAATTCGCAGCAGAAGTCGCTATTCGCCAGCGACACGCTGAGCTTCCTGAAATACTGGTCGATTCTCGCCGGCATTCGCTACACGAGCTATCACCAGACCTCGTGGAACGCGCCCGGCACCGCGGGCACCTCGTACACGCAGACGCCGGTTACGCCGACGCTCGCGCTCATGTTCCGTCCTCGCAGCGACCTGCTGTTTTACGCGAGTTATGTGGAGGCGCTGGAAGACGGCGGCACGGCTGCGGAAGGCTATGCAAACGCCAATCAGGTGCTCGACCCGCTCAAGAGCAAGCAATACGAAGTGGGTGTGAAGTACGACGGTCGCACGGTTGGCGCGTCGGCGGCGCTGTTCCGCATCGAGCGCGGCGCGGAGTACGGCAATGCGCAGAACGTGTATGTGTCGAACGGCAAGGAGCGTATCGACGGTCTCGAACTCGATGGTCACGTCAATCTGCCGGCGGGTTTCCGCGTCGCCGCGAGCACAGCATGGGAAGCGGGCAAATACAGCGAGACCGAAGCGGATCTGGTCGGCAACCGCATCGAGGGCATTCCGCGCTGGCAGGCCACCTTGCAGGTGAGCGACCGCATTCCAGGGCTGAACGGTGTGACCGCAAACGCCGAGGCGCATTACTACGGCAGCATGATGGCCGACGCCAACAATCAATATGTGCTGCCGAGTTTTACCTTGTTCAACGCGGGCCTGAGCTATCGCACGATGATCGGCGGTCATGGCGTGACGCTGCGCGCCGAAGTCGACAACATCTTCAATCGACATTACTGGGGCTTCCTGCAGTCGGATTACATCTTCATCGGTGCGCCGCGTACGCTTGCGATTAACGCGAGGTTCGATCTGTGAGGATGGCTTCGCTGGATGCCGGCAATCGCGCGGTGAAGTCCACCTTCATACGCATGGCACGCGTGGTGCGATGCGTGTGCGTCCTGAGCGTCGTTACGCTTGCGCATGCCTCGCCGGCACCGTCATGGCAAAGCACGCTCACGCTGTTCGACGACGCGCGTCCCGATGTCTCGATGCAGCGTTTCAGGTGGGCCGACAGCGCGCCGCCGCGCGCCGGCACACTACGTCTGTCGAACTACAACGAAGTCTCGACCTACGACTCGCTCAATCCGTTTCTGCTGCGCGGCAACGCGGCGCCGGACGAAGTGAATCTGATGTTCGAGACGCTGATGCAGCGCAGCCTGGACGAAGTGGGCACGCAATATCCGCTGCTTGCCGATCGCGTTGCGACCGCGCCGGACGGACTTTCCGCAACGTTTCATCTGAACCCGGCCGCGCGCTTTTCGAACGGAGCGCCGGTGACGGCTGAGGACGTGCGCTACTCGTTCGAGCAGTTGACGGGTTCGTCTACGTCACCGCTCTACAGCAGCCGTTACGCGTTGATTCGCGCGGTGGAGGTGATCGATGCGCAGACGGTGCGCTTTGACTTTCGTGCGGCGCAGCGCCGTGCCGTACTCGAAGCGGGCGATCTCTACGTGTTTTCGCGCGACTGGGCGCGAACGCCGCCTGGCGGCACGCTGGGCTTCGATCAGCTTGCCACGGTGCCGCCCGTCGCGAGCGGTCCGTATCTGATCGGTGCGCGCGCAAGCAATCGGGAGATCGTGTACCGCCGCAATCCGCAGTATTGGGGCGCGGATCTGCCCGTGCGACGCGGCATGTTCAATTTCGCCAACGTGAGCTTTCGCTTATATAGCGACCCATCCGCGCCGCTGCAGGCGTTTCGCGCGGGCGACATCGACGCCATGTTCGAGGGGAGTGCCGAGCAATGGTCGCGCAATTACAGCGGCCCCGGCTTTGCAAGCGGTACGCTGCGCAAGCAGGAATTTGCCGAGCATGGCATCAGCGATGCGCAGGGATTGTTTTTCAATCTGCGTCGGCCCAAGTTCCAGGACATTCGCGTGCGCGAGGCGATCGGCCTTGCGCTCGATTATGAATGGATCAACCGCAACATGTTTTTCGGCCAGTACGCGCGCAGCCGCAGTTTCTTCGACGACAGCGTATTCGCCGCGAGCGGCACACCGGGCGCGGACGAACTGGCGCTGCTCGACCCACTGCGCGCAAGCGTGCCGGCCGATGTGTTCGGCTCGCTATCGCCGCAGCCGGAAACGTCCGGGCAAGACGGCCTGCGCCGCAATCTCGCACGCGCTGAAGCACTGCTCGCGAGTGCCGGCTGGCATTACCGCGATGGCGTGTTGCGCAATGCGGCCGGCGCGCCGCTTACGGTCGAACTGCTCGACGACGGCACGGGCATGCAGCGCATCCTGATGATCGTCGTGCGCAATCTGAAGCTGCTTGGCATCGACGCGCGCCTGCGCATCATGGATCAGACAGTCATCAACGAACGCCTGAAGCATTTCGATTTCGACATGACGACGATGGGCTATCGCGCTGCCAGCATTCCCGGCGCCGAACTCGAACGCCGCTTCGGCAGCCGCGCCGCGAGTACGCCGGGTTCGGAGAACTACACGGGCATTGCGTCGCCCGCCGTCGATGCGCTTATTGCCGACGTGCAGCGCGCGCACAGCGAGCGCGAGGTAATCGCCGCCGCGCGTGCGCTCGACCGCGTGCTGCTGTGCGAGCGCATCATGGTGCCGGAGTGGCATATCACCCATGCGCGGATCGCATGGAACAGGGGCATCGCGCCGCCCGAGCGCGTGCCGCAGCAATACGGCTGGATCGACTGGGTTGTCGGCTGGTGGCACGCCGCGCCGGACAGACCCGACGCACACGCCGCGCCGCACGCGGCGCAACAGGAGTAACCCGCATGTTCGCGTATATCGGGCGCAGATTGCTGCTCATGATTCCCACGCTGCTGGGCGTGCTGACGGTGACTTTCATCATCATGCAGTTCGTGCCGGGTGGGCCGGTGGAGCAGGTGATGGCGCGTCTGCAAGGAACGTCGATACATGGCGAAGGCGCCGATAG
Organism: Paraburkholderia eburnea; assembly: GCF_002917095.1. Taxonomy (GTDB): domain Bacteria; phylum Pseudomonadota; class Gammaproteobacteria; order Burkholderiales; family Burkholderiaceae; genus Paraburkholderia; species Paraburkholderia eburnea. The sequence continues at coordinate 207,071 of NZ_PQGA01000008.1, read as the reverse complement.
TGCGGGCGGCTATCACGGCAACGAAGGTGTCGATCCGGCCCAGATCGAGGCGATTCGCCATGAATTTGGTTTCGACGTGCCGCCGCTCACGCGCTATGTGCGCATGCTCACGCACTACGCGCGCTTCGATCTCGGCCAGTCGTTCTTTCAGCATCGCTCCGTCTGGGCGCTGATCGTCAGCAAGCTGCCGGTGACGGTTACGCTTGGCACCTGCACGCTGTTGCTCACATATCTGATCGCGGTGCCGCTGGGCATTGCGAAGGCGCTGCGCCGCGGCACGGCATTCGATTTTGCGACCAGCGCCGCGCTGCTCGCGGCGTATGCGATTCCTGGCTTCGTGCTGGGCGTGCTGCTGATGATGCTGTTGAGCGGCGATCTCTTTTTGCATGTCTTTCCGCTGGGCGGCTTCGGTGTGGAGAGTCACGACACCTTGCCGCTCGCGCAACGCGTGCTGGATCGCCTGTGGCATCTGGTGTTGCCGGTCACGGCGTCGGTTACCAGCAGCCTTGCGGTCGTTTCATTCCTGACGCGCAATGCGTTCATCGACGAACTCTCGCGCCAGTACGTGCTGACCGCGCGCGCCAAGGGCGTATCGCGCGGCGCAGTGGTCTGGCGGCACATCTTGCGCAACGCGCTGATTCCCATTGCAACGGGTTTGCCCGCAGCGTTTGTTTCCGCCTATGTGAGCGGCAGTCTGCTGATTGAGACGCTTTTTTCGCTCGACGGCGTGGGGCGTCTGTCTTACGACGCGATCGTCGGTCGCGATTATCCGGTCGTGCTGGGCGTGCTGTTCGTCTTTACTGTCGTGAGTCTGTTCGCGAAGCTCGCGGGCGATCTCGCTTATGCGCTGATCGATCCGCGCATTCACTTCGGCGGCAATGGCCGCTGAATCCGGGGATCTTCATGGAAGTCACCACCTCATCGCGCGACGAAGCGGCACAACTGGCCGAGGTTGCGCCGGACGTCGCTTTCGCGCCGCCGGCGCCCACTATCGCATCCCATCAAGATACACAGGTCGTGACCCGCGCAGCGGCATGGTGGCGGCGGCTGCGTCGCCAGCGCATCGGTTTCGCGAGCCTCGTCATCTTCGCCGTGCTGTTCGTCGCGAGCCTGCTGGCGGGCGCGATCGCCAACGATCGCCCACTGGTCGCGCGCTATCACGGACACTGGCTCTTCCCGGCGTTGCGCACCTACGCCGATAGCGACTTCGGCGGCGCGCTGCCCACCGAGGCCGACTATCTCGATCCGTTCATCCGCAGACAATTCCTGCGCGACGGCAATTTCGCGCTTTACGCGCCCATTCCGTACCGCTACGACACCGTGAACTACCACGCCGCGCAGCCGTTTCCAGCGCCGCCTTCGGCGCAGAACTGGCTGGGCACCGATGCCTATGGCCGCGATGTGCTCGCGCGCGTGCTTTACGGGTTTCGCAGTTCGGTGTGGTTCGCGCTTGCGCTGACGCTATCCAGCGCGCTCATCGGCGTGCTGGCTGGCGCACTTCAAGGTTATTACGCAGGCCTCGCCGATCTGCTCGGTCAGCGCTTTATCGAGGTCTGGAATGCGCTGCCCGATCTTTATCTGCTCATCATCCTGTCGTCGATTTTCGAGCCGAGTCTTGGGCTGCTGTTCGTACTGCTTGCGGCATTCGGCTGGATCACGCTGTCCGATTATGTACGTGGAGAATTCCTGCAAAAGCGCGCGCTCGAATACGTGCGCGCGGCGCGTACGCTCGGACTGTCCGATCGCCAGATCATGTGGCGGCATATTCTGCCGAACAGTCTCACGCCTGTTATCACATGGCTGCCGTTTCGCATGAGCGCCGCAATCGTTTCGCTGGCGAGCCTCGATTTTCTCGGCCTTGGCGTACCGCCGCCTGCACCGAGCCTCGGCGAATTGCTCGCTGAAGGCAAGGATCATCTGACCGCGTGGTGGATTTCGGCGACTGCGATTGCGGCGCTGGTGGTCACGCTATTGCTGCTGACTTTCATCGGCGACGCCTTGCGCGAATCGCTCGCGACCGATCGTCAGCGAGCCGCCGATGAACCGGATCCGCATACCCATTCGAACGTCGCTGGGGCCGCACGATGACGACTCACACGCCAGCCGTACTCGAAGTCGAAAACCTGAATATCCGCATCGGCGCGCGGCCCATCGTGCATGGAATCGACTTGACGATCGCGCGCGGCGAGCGGGTCGCGCTGGTGGGCGAATCGGGCTCGGGCAAGAGCCTGACCGCGCTCGCGCTGCTTGGGCTGGCCGACGCCGCGCGCGTGAGCGGCAGCGTGCGGCTCGCGGGCCAGGAACTGCTGGGCCGCAGCGACGCGCAATGGCGCGCGACGCGCGGCCGTGATGTCGCGATGGTGTTCCAGGAGCCCATGACCGCGCTCAATCCGCTCAAGACTGTTGGGCGGCAGATCGCCGAAAGTCTGCGGCTGCATGGGGGGCTGCGCGGGGCAGCGGCGCGCGAGCGGGCGATCGCGCTGCTGCGGCGCACGGGCATCATCGAGCCGGAGCGCAAGGTCGATGCCTACCCGCATCAGCTTTCGGGCGGCCAGCGGCAACGCGCGATGATTGCGATGGCGCTCGCGTGCAACCCGCGTTTGCTGATCGCCGACGAGCCGACCACGGCGCTCGACGTGACGGTGCGCAGGCAGATCGTCGATCTGCTCATCGGGCTTCAGGAAGCGGACGCCGACGGGCGCGGCCTCGCCATTCTGCTCATCACCCACGACCTGCATCTGGTGCGCCGTTTCGCGCATCGCGTGGCGGTCATGCAGCACGGCGAGATCGTGGAGCAGGGCGCGACCGAAGCGCTGTTCGCGGCGCAGCGGCACCCGTACACGCGCAAACTGTTCGACAGCGCGCCGCGCCGCACGCTAACGCCGGTGGCCGCCGATGCACCGGGCGTGCTCGAAGTGAGCGCGCTGCGCGCCGGCTATCGCACGCGCGCGCGCGGCTGGCGCGGCCTCTTTCGCAGCGAGACGCCCGCGGTGCTGCAAGGTATCGATCTGCAACTGCGCGAAGGCGAGACGCTCGGCGTGCTCGGCGAATCGGGCTGCGGGAAGTCGACGCTGGCGGCATCGCTGGTTGGCCTTGTGACACCGACGGCCGGCGCGATCCGCTACGCGGCGCTCGAAAGCGCGGATCAACCGGCAACGCGTCTCGAACGCGCCGCCCACGTGCAGATGGTGTTTCAGGACCCGTTTGCTTCGTTGGCGCCGCGCATGAGCGTGGGGGAGATCGTCGAGGAAGGACTGGCGCTGCACCATCCGCGCATGACGCGCGAGGCGCGGCGTGCGCGCGTGGCGGCGCTGCTTGCGGAAACCGGCTTGCCCGCCGACGCCGCTACGCGGTATCCGGCGGCGTTTTCGGGCGGCCAGCGGCAGCGTGTTGCGATTGCGCGCGCGCTCGCCGTCGATCCGCGCATTCTCGTGCTCGACGAGCCGACGAGCGCACTCGACGTGTCGATCCAGAAGCAGATTCTTGAACTGCTGACGACCCTGCAAATGCGGCATCGGCTGAGTTATGTGTTCATCAGCCACGACATCGACGTGCTGCGCGCGGTCTCGCATCGACTTGTCGTGATGCACGGCGGACAAATTGTCGAGAGCGGAGAAACCGAGGCTGTGCTGGCGCAGCCGCAGCACGTCTATACGCGGACGCTGGTTCGCTCGGCGGCGTAGAGTCCTGGAACTTGCACCTCGAAAATTTCGAGTTTGCCCGTGCGTCGCACGGCCGCGATATTCGGATTTGACGATTCGGCCGTGCAGCAGATGAAACTTGCCGAAGCGCTTATCAAGCAAGGGGTGATTCTCGCACCGGGGGCTGTATTTTCTCCCAAGGCCGATCATGTGTCGGGTTACTGCCGTTTCAATGTGGCCTATCTCGCGGACAAGCGCTTCGCGGCCGCATTGAGTGCATGCGCGTAGAAGCGCTTGTGCGTCGCTTTGCGGTAGAGGAGGGCTCCGAACCGCAGTCTTCGGCTGACGTGGGGTACGAGAGGTACGAGGGAAAGGCCGCTAGCCGCATGGACGCGGGCGATTATGTGTCCGCTCCAGATGTTCGCTGCTGGCCGGGCTGGGACCTTCCCGTTCTGATGTCCAGCCGCCTGCAGGAACAGCGGGTCTACGGTCGCATATCGCCCAAAAGCCGTGGCATCGGATGCCGCGCTGACCAGTTACGGCGACCATCGACCGCTGCGATCACGGCTCGCGTTCGTAGCGACGTCGGGCTAAGACCGGTGTCGTTGTGCCGACGCCACCATGTGCGCGATACCGCACATCGCGGAAGCGCTTTCAAGCGACATATTTCTGATGTAATTCCGCGCCGCAACTGCCCGGGAAGGTTTCGGTAGTTTCTCCATAGCTTACGATGACTAGCGCCAGGTCGACGCTTCCCTGCTCTCGCAAGGAGGGAGCAACACTATGAAAAGATCTCTTTTCGAGAAGTGCTGCGCGCCTTGTGGCCACCGACCGGCAGCGAGAGTTGCACTATTTGCGATCCTGTCACCCGTGTTTCTGACATTCGCGGCTGGCGAGCAATCGACGATCCAGCCGGTTTCGCAAGCCGATACGCCTGTCTTTAGGGTGGGCGATACCTGGGCCATTGGGCCAACCCGGGGGGACCCGAACTCGCAGCACCCTCCGCGTCAGACAGTAATCGAGGTGACCCCTCAGCAGACCCGGATAGCGGTGAAAACGACCAGCGGAATGACGTACGAAATCGACCTCAATAGCGCGGGCGCCGTGACTGTAGCCGGTCCGACGCAATATGATCCTGGGCGCGGCTATGTACATTTCCCGCTCTCAGTAGGGGCAAGTTGGGACGAACACTATACCGTCACGGCCATCGGGCGGCAGACAAGCTGGGTTGCGCATCACGTTACAGTGGAGGCTGCGGAGATAGTTCACGTGGTTGCCGGCGATTTTTTTGCTTTCAGACTCGTGGCACGCGGCGAGGTTGACCGCATCTTCAAAGGCGCGTACCACCGCGAGAGCACATTCACGGAAACCTACTGGTATGCGCCGTCCGTCAAACGCGTCATCAAGCACGTGAGCACAAATTATTATTACGGCGCGAGCGCCGATGACCTTAACTGGGAGCTCTACAACTACAGCCTTGTGGATCCGCTTAGACCTGCGGCGGCGTCGGCAACGGCTCCATAACTCCGCTGATGCCGGTTGCCCGGGGCTCTTGGGCTGCCTAGCAGATGGGACGTGTGGGGCGTATTCCCGCAGTTTGTCCACCGATTGGCGACGCTTTGCGCACCTGTCCCGACCGACTGCTATGGCCGACCACTGGCATGGGCTGCCCGAAGCGCACACGGCCGCGATCGGCAGCACACGACCCTGAGCAACCAGTCAACGCACTAACACGGATGTCCGCTTTCAGGCTGGTTGTGTCCGTTCCTCTACCGACCGCTGATCAATCCAGATGTGCGGACCGCAGGGCGTTCGCATTCGTTAATGCCAACGCAAAACCGAGATCTGATCCACCCACTCGCCTTGCGCTACACGAGATCCTTGAGCACTTCCGGATCCCAGTCCCTCAACTGATCGATGCGTCCGTCACGAACCTTGTTGGCCCAGTCTGGATCGACCAGCATGCCTCGACCCACGGCCACCAGATCGAAATCGCCGCGATCGACAAGGGCGAGCAGATAATCCAGTGCTGCGACGCTGCTGCCTTCGCCCATCAGCGTATCGATATGTTCGCCCGTCATGCCGACCGAACCCACAGTAATGGTCGGTTTGCCGGAGACTTGCTTTGTCCACGCTGCGAGGTTGCGATCGGAGCCGAACTCGGTGTCCCAGAAGCGGCGCGTCGAGCAGTGGAACACATCGACACCGGCGTCCACCATGAGGCGAGCGAACGCCTCGAGCGCCTCGGGCGTCTCGAAGTTCCGCGCCTTGAAATCCTGCACCTTCCACTGCGAGATGCGCAAAGAGATCGCAAAATCGGGCCCCGTCATGCGGCGGATTTCGGCAACTGCGTTGGCCACGAGCCGGGCGCGATTGGCGAGCGATCCACCCCATTCGTCGGTACGACGGTTGGTTCCCGGCCAAAGGAACTGGTCGAGCAGATAGCCGTGTGCCGCGTGAAGCTCGATGCCGTCGAAGCCGGTCATCTTCGCGTTGATGGCCGCCTTGCCATAGGCTTCGACGATGGCCTCCAGATCGGCTGTGACGGCGGGTTCGCCATCGAGGGTGGTCGGCTTGCCGATGCCGCCGAAGAGGCCCGAGGGTCCCACGCGACGCGGCGGACGATAACCGGCGCCCTTCCCGGCGTATAGCCCGTCGACGGTATGCTGCTTCATCTGCCCGACATGCCACAGCTGCGCAATGATGGGCGTGGCTTCGGCGTGTACGGCATCGACCACCTTCTTCCAGCCGGCCAGCGCCGGCACGCCGTACATCTTCGGTACGTCTGCTTCATTGGCTGCGGCATCATGCGGAATCCACGTGCCTTCGGTGATGATGAGTCCCGCGCCGCCCGCCGCTCGCTTGCGATAGTACGCGGCGTTCGCTTCGCCGGGCACGCCATCTGGGGCCATCGTACGCGTCATCGGCGACATGACGATGCGATTTCCGAGTCGCAGCGATCCAGCCTGCACGGGCTCGAAGAGCTTCGCCGTGTGCGAAGCGGGTATCGCCTCGACGGGGCCGGTAGAAGCCGGTGTGTCATGGGTGTTTTGCATGGCGATGTGTCGTTCCGAGGGTGGGTGTACCGATATCGACTCCTTCGTTTTGCTTAGGACTCCAGTGACGCTTCGTGACGCGCAACAATTTCGGCTTCGTCTCTGAGCGCTTTTTGCGCAGACTCACGCGCTTCTACACGCGCCACGTAGGCCATCAAATGTTCCAGATGGTCGAGCTTCACGCCGGAGCGCTCGTGCCACATCGTGGCCCAGACATAGGCGTCGGCAACGGTGAACTGTTCGCCGGTCAAATACGCACGGCCGTCAGCCAGGCGCTGGTTCAGCACGCCATACGCGCTCTGGAGCTTGTTCGTGTGGAAGGCGATGCCTTCGGGCGTCATCAGCTTGCGCATCAGCGGGATGTGCTTTTGCGCGATCTCGGTGGCGAGAAACGTCAGCAACTGGTCCATGTAGACGCGCTCCATTGTGCCGTGTCGCGGAATCAGACCGGAAGCCGGATGCTGGTCGGCGAGATACGACACAATCGAGACCGTTTCCGTGAGGACATCGTCGTTGTCATTTTCGAGCGCCAGTGCCGGGACGTACAGCAAAGGGTTGACGTCAGCGAACGCCGAGCCGTTCGAGGTGGACTTGCCGAACACGTCGAAGTGCACGAGTTCGGGGGCGAGACCGAGTTCGTTCGCGATGGTTTGCACGGCGAGCGAGCAGGTTGCCTTGGCGATATAGAGCTTCATGATTGCGGTCCTTGAGCGAGGGTATCGGGGAATCTATGGAGGAGTCGTGGCGTCGTTGCCGGCACCGTTGAAGCGAAGTATGGGTGGTTTCGCCGGCGCGATAAACGACGCACGAAGCGCCAGTCCGTCGCTGCGGCGGCGACAATCCGCAACCCATTTCGAGCGCGGCATTGTCGCGACCCGGGAGACGCAGTGAACACTGCCGCGTGGTTTATCGGCTTGCGCGCATTCCGGAAAATGGTGAGCCCACATCACGGCGGCGTGCGCAACGCGCGGCTGCGTTTGCGCCGATTCCGCCTTCACCGGATACCTCTCGATCATGTCTGTTTCTTCGTCAAACATGGCGGGGCGCAACACGCTGCCTGTCCTCGCCGCCGTGTGCCTTGCCGCTCTCGTGCTGCCGCTTTCGTTCTCGGGTGGCGCGGTGGCGACACCGGCCATTGGCCGCGATCTCGGCGGCGACGCCACGTCGCTCACGTGGATCACCAACGCATTCATGCTGACCTTCGGTAGCCTGCTGATGGCGGCCGGCGCGCTGGCCGACCAGTTCGGGCGCAAGAAACTCTTCGTCATCGGTCTGGGCGGGTTCATTCTCACGTCGGCGGCGATGAGCTTCGCGCCCTCGGTCGTGTGTCTCGATCTGCTGCGGGCCGCACAGGGCGTGTTTGCTGCCGCCTCGCTGTCTAGCGGCGCAGCCTCGCTCGCGCAGGAGTTCGAAGGGCACGCGCGCACGCGCGCGTTCAGTATGCTCGGCACGAGTTTCGGCATTGGCCTCGCGTTCGGTCCACTGATGGCGGGCGTGCTGATCGACTGGTTCGGCTGGCGCTCGATTTTCGCGGTCATCGCGGCGATCGGCGTGGCGGCGTTCGTGTTTGGCGTGCCGCGCATGCGGGAAACGCGCGACCCGGGCGCGACGGGACTCGATTACCCCGGCACGATTACGTTCACGGCCACGCTCGCGCTGTTCACGTTCGGCGTGATTCAGGCTCCGGAAAGCGGTTGGAGCAGTCCGCTTGTCGTCGGGTTGCTGATCGCTTCGGCGATATTGCTCGTGGCCTTCGTCATCGTGGAGAGCCGCGTTGCGCGGCCGATGCTGGAACTGAGTCTCTTTCGCTACGCACGCTTCGTCGGCGTGCAGATGCTGCCCGTGGGCACGTGCTATTGCTACATCGTGCTGATCGTGATACTGCCGTTGCGGTTCATCGGCGCGCAAGGTCTCAGCGAGATCGACGCGGGTTTGCTGATGATTGCGCTTTCGGCACCGATGCTCGTGGTGCCGGTGCTGGTCGCGTCGTTCACTCGCTGGGTTTCTGCGGGCGTGTTGTCGGGAATTGGTTTCCTGGTGGCGGCGGCGGGACTCTACTGGCTCAGTCTTGTCGATTTCGGCACGTCGGGCACAGCGTTGATCGCACCGATGATCGTGATCGGCACGGGCGCGGGCATGCCGTGGGGCTTGATGGACGGCCTGTCCGTGAGCGTCGTGCCGAAGGAGCGCGCGGGCATGGCGGCAGGCATCTTCAGTACGACGCGCGTGGCAGGCGAGGGCATTGCGCTGGCGATCGCCACGGCGGTGCTGGCCGCGCTGGTCCATACGAGCCTCGCGCACGTCGTAGCGGATGCGGGCGCGCAAGGCGCGGCGCGCGTGGCCGAGGCGGCGCATCGCATTACGGCGGGAGACATGGCGCACGCCGCCGCGATCCTGCCTGAAGTCAGCCGCCGCGCGCTTGCGCTGAGCTACGCGGACGCCTTTACGAGCCTCCTGCACGTCCTGATCGTCATCACCTTGTTGGCGGCGGTCGCAACGTTTGCATTCCTCGGTCGCATGCCGGATCAAGGCGGCGGCCCCGAGGATAACGCAGTGGAAAATGCATCGCCCGAAAAGCGTCTGAACGAATCGGCGAACGCCTGAAGGAACTGATAAAGTGCGCGAATTCACGGACTCTGGTCGAAACGGTCGTCATATGAGCGAGCGCCAGGATGCACCCATCAACGAAATTGCTGTGTTTGTGGCGGTTGCGCAGAGCGGCAGTTTCACGCGTGCGGCTGAGGACATCGGCAGCAGCAAGTCGAACGTCGGCAAGGCCGTGCAACGGCTGGAGGCGCGCCTCGGCACGAAGCTCTTCCAACGCACGACGCGTGCGGTGCGGCTGACCGAGGACGGCGAAACCTATCTGCAGGCCGCGCAACTGGCGCTCGACGGCTTGCGCGAAGCCGAACAGCAGCTTGCCTCGCGTCGTTCGGAGCCGGCGGGCCGCGTGAAGATCGACTTGCCCGCAGGGTTTGGACGCCTGCTGCTCCCCAGCTTTCGTGCACTGCGCGAGACGTACCCAAAAGTCACGCTCGAAGTGGCGCTCACGGACCGCATGTCCGATCCGATCGGCGAGGGCTGGGACGTGGTGGTGCGCATCGGCGCGCTGCCCGAAGATAGCGAACTCACGGTGCGCAAGCTGTGCGATCTGCGGCTTGGCCTTTACGCATCGCCCGAGTATCTCGCGCAGCGCGGTGACGTGAGCGACATTGGCGATCTCGCCATGCACGATGCGATCGTGTTTCGCGGGCCGAGCGGGCGTCTGCGTCCGTGGACGCTGCAGGATGGCGGCGTGCAGCGCGATTACGCGCCGCAACCGGTGCTTGTGCTCGCCGACGGGCAGGCACTCGTCGAGGCGACGGTGGCCGGATTCGGCGTCGCGCAGATCCTCGACAGGGTCGCGCTTCCCTATGTCAAGGCCGGCCGTCTGGTTCATCTTCTGGCCGCCGCCGATGTGGACGGCCCGCCCGTGCACGCCATTATTTCTTTAGGTCAGAAGATGGCAGCCAAAACGCGAGCGGTCGTCAATCACCTTGCCGAGACCTTGCAGCGTAGCGTCGATTGATAGCCGCGTGCATGGCCGTTAACATTCCGTGCACTGTGTAGCGCAAAAACCCGTCCGATGCTCTGGACGGGTTTTTCGTCTGGTGTCGCGCTTTCTCCGTTAGCGTTGCGCGACCTCGGTTCGCGTCGGCATCTCGGGCGTTGTCGAGCCGAGCGTGGGCGCGGACATCGAAGACTGCGACGTTTCTCCCCAGCCGCCCCCCAGCGCGCGTATCAGGTTGACGGTGGCCGCGGCCTGCACGCCCTGAAGCTGAACCGCTGAGCGCCTTGCCTGCAACACGGCGCGCTGCGCGTCGATCACGTCGAGATAGCTCACCGCGCCTTCCGTGTATTGCTTGCGCGCGAGATCCGCCGCGCGCTGCGAGGCCTTCACCGCGTCGTCCTGCGTGCGCGTTTGCGTTTCCAGAATCCGCATGTCGGAGAGATTGTCCTCGACTTCCCGGAACGCGACGAGCACCTGCTGACGATACTTCGCGACATCCTCGTCGTAGACGGCGCGCGCATTCGCGAGATTGCCCTTGCGACGGCCGCCGTCGAATAGCGGAACCGTGAGCGCGGTTCCCGCCAGCGGGCCGAGCAGGAACGCGCGGCTGCTCCATTTGAAGAGGTCGCCGAGCGTAGCCGATTCGAAGCCGCCCGTTCCCGTCAACGTGAGCGACGGGAAAAACGCCGCCTTCGCCACGCCGATGCGCGCGTTGGCGGCAGCCATCGAGCGTTCGGCGGCGGCGATGTCGGGACGCCGTTCGAGCAGCGACGAGGGCAGGCCCGGCGGAATGCGCAGATCGACAGGCACAAGCGGATTCGCGGCAACCGAGAAATCAGCGGGCGCCTTGCCGAGCAGAACGGCGAGGCCGTGTTCCGACGCCGCGCGCAAGCGCTGCACGGTCATCGCATCGGACTTCGCCGCGGCGAGTTCGGCCTGGGCGAGTTGCAGATCGAGTTCGGCGATATCGCCTTCGGCATAGCGACGTTGCACGAGTTGCAAGGCGTGCTCGCGCAAGGCCACGCCCTGCGCGTACACCGCCGCTTCGGCGTCGAGTTCGCGCAGCGCAAAGTAGTTTTGTGCCACGTCTGCCTGTAACGTCAGCAGAACTGAGCGATAGAGCGCTTCGCTTTGCTGCGTGTCGGCGTGGGCGGCGTCGACGGTCGATGCTACACGACCGAACAGATCCACCTCGTAGGACGCGCTTGCCTGCGCGCGCCAGAAGGTTTGTTGCGGCACGTTGCTGCCGTCGGGCTCGAACAACGATGCCGCCGACACCCGCTCGCGCGTCGGGCCGAAGCCCGCATCGAGCGTGGGGAACAGGCCGGCGCGCGCGGTCTGGTTCAGGGCGCGCGCTTCCCTCACGCGCGCCGCTGCTGCTTTCAGGTTCTGGTTCGCGTCGAGCGCTTGCTGTTCGAGCGCATCGAGTGTGGCGTCGTCGAAGACTTTCCACCATTCGCCGCGCGCGAGGTCTTCCGAGGGTTGCGCCGTCTTCCATGTGCCCACCGTTTCGGTGGCGAGCGCCGGTTGCGGCGCTTCCTTGAACGTCCCGGCAACACCGGGTGCCGCGGGCACGTCGTAGTGCGGAGCCAGCGAGCAGCCCGCGAGAGCGAGCAGCGCGCTCAGCAAAAGCGAGCCGCTGAAGCCGGATTTCCAGAATCGGTTGCGCATGATGATGCTCCTTATTCGTGAGTCGCGGATTCGCGAATGGCGCGGGTCGCTGCGGACGCGGCGCGTTCGTTGTCGGGGCCGGCCTCGTGCCCGTCGGGGCCGTGAATGTGTGGGTGACGGCCGTGCTTGTCCTTGAGCGGCTTACCGCCTGCGAGCTTGCGCAGCATCACGTAGAACACCGGCGTGAGCAGCAGGCCGAAGAGCGTCACGCCCAACATGCCGAAGAACACGGCGATGCCCATGGCGCGACGCATTTCCGAGCCGGCTCCGGTCGAGATCACGAGCGGAATGACACCCATGATGAAAGCGATCGACGTCATGAGGATCGGACGCAGGCGCAGGCGGCTCGCTTCGATCGCGGCGCGCACGATCGAGCGCCCTTGCATCTCCAGTTCGCGCGCGAATTCCACGATCAGGATGGCGTTCTTCGCGGAGAGACCGACGAGCACCATCAGCCCGATCTGCGTGAAGATGTTGTTGTCGCCGCGCGTGAGCCAGACGCCAAACAGGGCCGAAAGAATGCTCATCGGCACGATCAGCAGGATGGCGAGCGGCAGCGTGAGGCTTTCGTACATGGCCGCGAGCACGAGGAACACGAGCAGCACGCTGATGGGAAACACCCACAACGCGGCGTTACCCGTGAGGATCTGCTGGTACGTGAGATCGGTCCATTCGAACTTGATGCCGCGCGGCAAGGTCTGCGCGGCAATGCGCTCGACCGCCGCCATCGCCTGACCCGACGAATAGCCGGGCGCCGGTCCGCCATTGATGTCGGCGGCGAGGTAGCCGTTGTAGCGCACCACCATTTCTGGGCCATACGTCGGCGTGACCTTCACGACCGAGGAGAGCGGCACCATCTCGCCCTTGTCGTTGCGCGTCTTCAAATCGAGGATGCTTTGCGCTGTCGCCCGAAACGGCGCGTCGGCCTGCGCGCGCACCTGGTAGACGCGGCCGAACTTGTTGAAGTCGTTCACGTAGAGCGAACCGAGATAGATCTGCATCGTGTCGAAAACGTCCGTCACCGAGATACCCAGTTGCTTCGCCTTCTCGCGGTCCAGTTGCACGTTCAGTTGCGGCACATTGATTTGATAGCTCGAAAACGCGGGTCCGAGTTCGGGCGCTTTCGCGGCCGCCGCGAGGAACGCCTGGGTGGCCTGGTTCAGCGCTTCGTAACCCAGCGCGCCGCGGTCCTCGATCTGCAGCTTGAAGCCGCCGATCGTGCCAAGCCCCTGAACCGGCGGAGGCGGAAACGTCGCGATCGCGGCGTCCTTGATGCGCGCGTATTGCGCGTTCAGCCCGCCGACGATATCGGCCGCCTTTTCGCCCTTGCCGCGCTCTTTCGAGGGATTGGTGACCGAGAACACGAGGCCGCTGCTCGACGAGTTCATGAGGCCCGTCACGGACAGGCCCGGGAACTCGGTGGTGTGCTTCACGCCGGGCTGGCGGCGCGCGATCTCGCCCATTTCGTCGACGACTTTCTCGGTGCGATCGAGCGACGCGCCGGCGGGCAACTGCAGGATGCTGACGAAGTAGTCCTTGTCCTGCGCCGGCACGAAGCCGCCGGGCACGTTCTTGCCGAGCAGCAGCGTGCCGCCGAGCAGCACGCCATAGACGACCATCATCGCGAGCTTGCGGTTGACGATACCGCTCACACCCTTGCCATAAGCTTCGGAGCCGCGCTGGAATACCTTGTTGAAGAGGTTGAAGAAAGGCCCGAAAACGTGGTCCATGGCACGCGTCAGACCGTCTTTCGGCGCGCGATGGTCCTTGAGGAGCAGCGCGGAAAGCGCGGGCGAAAGCGTGAGCGAGTTGAACGCGGAGATCACCGTCGAGATGGCGATGGTCATCGCGAACTGCTTGTAGAACTGGCCCGTCAGGCCCGACATGAACGCGAGCGGCACGAACACCGCCACGAGCGTGAGCGCGATGGCGATGATCGGGCCGCTCACTTCGCGCATCGCCTCGTATGACGCTTCGAGCGGACTCAACCCCGCCGCGATATTGCGCTCGACGTTTTCGACCACCACGATCGCGTCGTCGACGACAATGCCGATCGCGAGCACCATGCCGAACAGCGAAAGCGCGTTGATGGTGAAGCCGAACGCCAGCATCAGCGAGAACGTGCCCACGATCGATACCGGCACGGCAAGCAGCGGGATCAGCGAGGCGCGCCAGGTTTGCAGGAACACGATCACGACGATGACGACCAGCACGATGGCCTCGAACAGCGTGTGCACCACGGCGTCGATGCTCTCGCGCACGAACTGCGTCGGGTCGTAGACGATCTCGGCTTTCACGCCTTCGGGCATGTCCTTTTGCATTTCGGCCGTGAGCTTGCGGATGTCATCGGAAATCTGCAGCGAATTCGCGTTGGGCTGCTGAAAGATGATGATTTGCACAGCCTTCTTGCCGTCGATGCCCGCGCGCAGCGCGTAATCCGATGCCCCCATTTCCACGCGCGCGACATCGCCCAGATGCGTGATCGCGCCATCGGCGGAAGTCTTGAGGACGATGTTGCGGAACTCGTCTTCGCTTTTGAGGCGGCCTTGCGCATTCACGCTCAATTGCAGCGGAATATTCGTGCTCATCGGCGCGCCGCCGACGATACCGGCCGCCACCTGCACGTTCTGCTCGCGAATCGCCTTCACGACGTCGGCGGCGGTGAGGTTCTGGCGCGCAACCTTGGTGGGATCGAGCCACACGCGCATCGAATAATCGCCTGAACCCCACAGCACCACCTCGCCCACGCCCGGAACCTGCGCGAAGCGGTCCTTGATGTTGATGAGCGCATAGTTGCGCAGATACGTGAGGTCGTAGCGGTCGTTCGGCGAAACGAGATTCACGCCCATGGTGAGCGTTGGCGATGACTTGACGGTCGTGACGCCAAGGCGCTGCACGTCCTCGGGAAGCCGCGGCATGGCTTGCGACACGCGGTTCTGCACGAGCTGCTGGGCCTTGTCCGGGTCGGTGCCGAGCTTGAAGGTCACGGTCGTCGTCATGTTGCCGTCGCTGTTGGCCTGCGACTGCATGTAGAGCATGTTTTCGACGCCGTTGATCTGTTCCTCGATGGGCGCGGCAACGGTCTCCGCGATCACTTTCGGGTTGGCGCCAGGATACTGCGCGCGAACGACGACCGAAGGCGGCACGACTTCCGGATATTCGGCGGTCGGTAATTGCGTCAAGGCGATGATGCCCGCGAGGAGAATCACCACCGACAACACGGCCGCGAAAATAGGCCGGTCGATGAAGAACTTCGAGATGTTCATGATGGACTCCCGGCAGGGTTAGCTGGCCGTTTTCGCTGCGCCCGTCATGTCAACCATGTGCGGGGCGACGGTGTCGTTGGGACGCGCGCGCATGAGGCCGTTGACGACGATGCGCTCGCCTGGCTTCAGGCCCGCGCTGATCACGCGCAGGTTGTCATGCATTGCACCGAGCTTGACTTCGCGGTACTGGACCTTGTTCGAGGCGTCGACGACGAGCACGTACTTGCGTGCCTGATCGGTGCCCACGGCGGCGTCGTCGATGAGGATCGCGGGATGGGGCGCGCCACCGCCCACGCGAACGCGCGCATAGAGACCGGGCACGAGCGCGCCGTCGCTGTTTTCTAGCGTCGCGCGGACGCGAATCGTCGCCGACGTCGTATCCAGCCGGTTGTCGACCGACGTGATGACGCCCTTGCGCGAATAGCCGTCTTCGTTCGCGAGGCCGACTGCGACCGGCACCTTCGCATTGCGATCGCGGCCGAGGTACTGGAGATACGTTTGCTCGTCGACGTCGAACGACGCGTAGATCGGGGAAACCGAAACGAGCGTGGTCAGTACGGGCGCGTTGGCGGCCGCCGTCACCACGTTGCCCACGGTGAGCTCCGCGCGCGATGCGCGGCCGCTCACAGGCGCGGCCACGTTCGTATAGCCGAGGTTCACCTGTGCGGCTTCGAGCGCGGCCTGGGCGGCTTTGACGGCGGCGGCGGCTTCGCGCATTGCGTTCTGTTTCTCGTCGTAGTCGCGCTTCGCGACGGCGTCATCGGCGAGCAGACGATTGGCGCGCGCTGCATCGGTTGCGGTGTACGTTGCACGCGCCTGAGCGGCGGCGAGTTGCGCGGCCGCGCGGTCGACTTCGGCCTGGTAGGGGCGCGGGTCGATCGTGAAGAGCGGGTCGCCCTGCTTCACGAGCGCGCCGTCCTTGACGTGTACGGCGACGATCGCGCCCGACACGAGCGGCTTGACGTCCACCCGGTCAATGGCTTCGAGCCGCCCCGAATAGCTTTGCCAGTCGGTGATGGTTTGCGACAGCACGGTCGCGACGTCGACTTCGGTGGCGGTTGGCTGAGTGTCGGCAGCGTGGGCTGTAACAACGGGGCTTGCCAGATCGCCGCGGAAGTAGCCAAAACCGGCGACGGCGCCTATGACGGCCAGAGAACCTAGCGCGGCGCCGAGCCGCTTGCGATGCGCGTACATAATTTGAATTCCTAATTAATAAGAAATTACTGTGAGCGAAATCTTTGAGTTGGGGATCTGGTTCATGCCCGACGATCTTCGAAGCTCAACGCTGGGCGGCGAGCGTTGACGGGAGTATGGGCGTCGCGTTTCGGGGAATAAAGTAGGGAAACGTGGTCGCTTTGTATCTCTCGAAGCGACAATCGCTATGTGCCGATTATCAGTTCGTCATGACCGCCTGGCTGTGGGCGGCGGCGCCTTCGTACGCGCTGGAAGCGGTCATGGGCGCCGCAATCGGCGACCGCGTTGCCTGTTTGCGAAGCAGGTAACAGGCGTCGAATTGCTGTTCTATCCACTCGACGAAGACGCGCACCTGCGGTGAGAGATGGCGGCTCTGCGGATAAACCGCCCAGATCGGCAAGGGCAGAGGGCGCCAGCGGCCCAGCACTTCGACGAGATCGCCGGCACGCAAATGCCCGGAAGCGAGGAAGCGCGGAATCTGGATCAGTCCCAGCCCCTGCAATCCGCATTGGAGATAGGCGTCTGCATCATTGACGGCGAGCTTCGAATGCAAGGGGACGCGTACAGGTTTGCTTTGCTGCACGAAATCCATTTCGACGATGCGCCCGGTCCGGCTCGAAAAGTAATTGACGGCGACGTGCGACTGCAGATCACCCAATGTGTCCGGCTTGCCGTATCGCGCAAGATAGCCGGGGCTTGCGACGGTCACGAATTCGGACGCACCAATGCGTTTCGCAACGAGCGCCGAATCGGGCAAGTGACCCATACGGATCGCGCAATCCACGCCTTCCTGCACGAGATCGGCGGGTTTGTCGCTCACGCCGAGCATCAGGTCAATGTCGGGATACCGCGCGTGAAATTCGTGGAGCGCCGGAACGACGACTAGGCGGCTGAGCGAGCCAGGAAGGTCGACCTTGAGCTTGCCGCGCGGCGAAACCAGCGTGGAAAAGGAGGCCTCCGAGTCTTCGACTTCCGCGAGAATCCGCACGCAGCGTTCATAGTAGGCCGTGCCATCGGGCGTCGCGCGAACGCGCCGGGTGGTGCGATTGAGCAGGCGGACTTTCAGCCAGGACTCAAGCTGCTGAATACAGGTGGTGACGGAGGAGCGCGGCATCTGTAGCGAATCGGCCGCGGCGGAAAAGCTGTTGCACTCCACTACGCGAGTGAAGACGCGCATCGCCTGAAATTTGTCCATGGTTTATCGTCATGCCTCGAAAAGCGGCTTACTTTTCGTTCAAACAAACCAGGCGTGAGGCGGGCATTTCAATCGTACGTTGAACATCGTCCGGCATCGCAGCGACGATCGACTCGATATATGCATCGGTGAGCCGCCACGTCGTGAGCGTGGCATGGAGTTTGAAGAGATATTCGGTATTTGTGCCGAATTTCCCCGAGGCGCTGCCGATGAGGGGCGCCACGGTGTCGACGGTCGCGTCCGTGCGGAACTGCGCGCTTGACTCGTCCGCGACGAACACGATTGCCGGCGTCGCAGCGCCATTCTCGAGTTGCACCGGCGCCCATATCGGCCGGTATGATCCCAGCGCCATTTCGCGAATCCAGACGCGCCGCAATTCCTCGTTGAGCGTGGCTGTCTGTAGTTGAAACGCGAGGCCGTGCGTTGTGCCTTCGGGGCACAGCGCGAGCATCCGACCGGGTTCCGCGCTAGTCGCGCGGCCGATCGTCATGTTGAGACAAAAGCTGCGCTGCCATCCGGCGAGCGTCGCGACCCGGCATGCTTCGAATTCGATCATCGGATTCCACATCAGCGATCCGTAGGCGAATATCCACACGTGTTCTACGGGAGATGGCTTCGCACGCAGGGTGTGTCGAAGCGACGCGTCAATCTGCTCCAGTGTCCACAGCCCGGCTATCGATTCGAAATGCTGGAGGTAGCTGCCTGAGTCGATTGCGTCTTTGGTAAGCATGTCCGTCGCGTCGTGAGTGAGCCTCGTGGCAGGGAGCTGTGCGTCGAGACCACGGCCTTTCCCTGTGAATGAGCGACAGTATGGCTGCTACGGCTGACCGGATAAACATCCCGATGGGAGACGCTTTGTCCGCCCTGGCGCGACAGTCGTGCTGGCCTGGCAAGCGGACTTTGGCCTGAGCTTGTCGAACAATGCCTTTAGCTCGCAGGCGGGCGACAAACGGATGCAGAACGACCGACTCACAGGACCTGAGTTGCGCCAATGCGGGAGCAATGTTCCTGTTGCAAGCTTATTCGCCGACGTTCTCTGCCAGCCAACGAATCGCAGCATGGTTTCCTGGCAATATGTCGCGGGTAACGTCTTCCATCAGTCGCAACCCGCGATTGCTGTTAGACCACACGTGTGTGTCAGGACATGGCGCAGGGTAATGAGAGCAGACAACGGATCGTCAGGTACGACTGGCGCAATCGAACGAGAGAGCGGTTCGTCGAGATCCAGCACGCCAGCATCCACAAGCTGGAGCACAGCGTACGATACGATTGGCTTCGTTAGCGACGCCACTGGAAACACGGTGTCGACTGTAATGACATCAGCCGTGGCTTCGTCTTTCAGGCCAGTCGCGGCAGCGTCGATCGCGTCTTCGCGCACGTATGCCACGGAAGCGCCGGTTACAGCCCGGTCTGCCAGGAAGCGTTGAAGTCGGCTATCGAGCGACGAGTCACTTTCGTCCATTACGGCCTCGCACTTTGAGATTGGGCAGCGGGCTGGCCGTGACGAGTGGGAAGCTTCGAGGCCAGATTGTTGACGACTGCTGCAGGCGTGTCGAATGGCTCGTTGTGGCCGGACAGCGTCCGAACGCCGTCCGGCTCTCCTGATTAACACGTCGGTTTGCTCCGCCATATCGATGCAGTCGCTCCAATGACAGGTTCGTCCGCTTGTAGAACGGCGGGTTGTGGCCGCGCGGCGCCGTCCGCGTCGCTCAGCCGCGCGAACACCGGCCCTAATTCCGGCCCATCCACAAAATCGTGTTGTAGATGCTGTGCGTGACAAACGTCATTAGTATCGGCTTGCCGCTTTTTCTCTTTTCGATCACATACACCGCTGTAAGCAGGATTCCGGTTAGCGATAGCTTCAGCAACGCCGCACCCCCATACCCGTGCAGCGCACCAAAAATACACCCCACTGCGACGCACGATACTGTCCAGTTCGCACGCAGCAATCTACGGAATATGAAAATCCCGGAGACTTGAACGAGCAGTGTTTCTAGCAAAGGTGCTAAGAGCGAGTCGCCAAATAGCTGCATCATGTTGGAATATCCAGCCAGAGCTTGAGGCGCGAGTGACCTTTTCCCAGTAAATGCGAACAAGGCCGCGCTGATGGCGATCTGGGCGGATATTGAAAGGCATATAGCGATGGAAATGATAGCGAATCTCGCCCCAAGCGTCATCGCAAAGCTTTCGGCTCCGTATGGTCGCGCCAACCATTGTTCAATGTTCTGGTAATACTGGCGCAGGTACGTCGTTGACATGCCGAAGTTTCGTTGTTGGTGCTGTGTTAAGCGAGTACGACGGGAGACCAGGCCGTATCCAACTCAGTTCCGTTTATCCTGATCCACGACACATATACATCTCCGGGCGGTTCCTGGACAGACGGATGATTGTCGACGATCTGGATGACCAGGTCGACTGGCCGTTCCTGCCCGGGATCTGTCTCACGAGATGCATGCAGCCCCGCGAGCGACCGTTGCCTGCTCCCTGGCGAAGGCAAGGGCCGTTGCGCGGCCGATCCAGGAAAGCGCTCCGGTGACGAGTACGACAGGAGAACTATCCGTTCTCTCTACTCCTTCGAAAATCAATGCCGCACGACCCGGACACATGCGAATCGTGCGACTTCATCCGGCGCCTCAGAACGAGCCGCCCAGTGGGTTATGCATCAGGCGCTATAGCCGCCGTCAACAGGGATGATTGAACCCGTGACAAAGCTCGCGGCAGGGCTCGCGATAAATGCGACCACCGACGCGATTTCCTCGGCGCGCCCAAAACGACCGAGTGCTGTTGCTGCGGCTTGTGCCTCGGCAAACGGGCTGCTATCCGGATTCATTTCCGTATTGGTCGAGCCGGCAGCGATGGCATTAACCGTAATGCCCCTGGGACCCAGATCGCGGGCCGCACCCTTCGTATAGCCTTCGACGGCACGCTTTGTCGCACTATAGTCAGCCAGTCCGGGCCAGGTCGAACGAAGTGCAAGGGCCGAGGAGACAGAGATAATCCGGCCACCGTCGCCCATGACCTTGGCGGCTTCGCGAATTGCGGTCACCACCGCTTCGTAATTGATACGTTGTTGGCGTTCGAAGCCCGATGTGTCGATGGTTTCGGCGACGCTGCCCGTTTCGAAGACACCGGCGTTATTGACCAGAATGTCGAGCTTGCCGAAGCGCTTGACGACTTCCCCGACCAGCCCCTTGACCTCAACCGGGTTCGCCTGATCGGCCTTCAGTGCGATGGCCTTTCCACCGGATGCCTCGATCTTCCCGATGACCTCTTTCGCCCGGCCCTCACTGTTTGAATAGCTGATCACGACAATTGCGCCCTCGGAGGAAAGCTGGAGAGCGGTTGCGGCGCCAATGCCGCGTGAGCCACCCGTTACAAGGGCGATTTTTCCTGCGAGAGTTTGTGACATGTTGACTCCATCCAAAATGATTGCGTATGCATGTTCCGCATCACGACTAACCCGCGCCAGCACGGTTGCTATTGGGGCTGCCGTTGGTTTTCCGGGCGCCTGTGGCGCCTCGAGCGGGTGGGGCATACGGTTCGCTGATTTTGTCGGGTCGAGACTTGCTCCACCGCGATCTGGGTGCAGATTACGGCGCGCGTACTTGAGCGTCCAATCAATGCTTCATGGGAGTAATATCACCGGAAATGATGTGTGGCTCATTCCCTGCGATGAAAGACGTTGACCTCCATTTGATTTCGATCTTCGATGCCGTCATGACCGAGGGGTCGGTGACAAAGGCCGCTGAACGTTTGGCGATGACGCAGTCGGCTGTCAGCAATGCCATCGCTCGAATGCGCGTTGTCTGGGAAGACCCGCTATTCACAAGGTCTGGGCGCGGCATCAAGCCCTCGGCGAAGGCACAGGCGCTCTGGCGCGAGATTCAGGATCCGCTCGTGCAGATCCGCACGGCTGTCTCGCCCGTGAAGTTCGATCCGGCGACATCGACACGCGCCTTCAGGGTGGCGGTGACCGACTACCTGTCGGGCGCTCTTTGGCCCTTGCTGCGCGGACACGTTGAGAAATATGCACCCGGGGTTCGAATTCTCGCAGTGCCTTATACGAGCCAGGAAACGGGCAGGCAGCTTCGCAATAACGACGCCGACATCTGCATGGGCGGACTCCAGCCCATGGGCGGGGATATCCGGCTTCAGCGGCTCTTCATCGAAAACTGGATCTGCGCCATGCGCTCAAAACATCCGCTTGCGAATGCTGGCCTTACCGAGGAGGACTTTCTCAATGCCGATCATCTGCTCGTCTCACTCTCAGGAAGTCCGGTAGGTTTTGCTGACACCGCGCTCGAACGCCTCGGCAAACGTCGTCGGGTCGCAATGACGTTGAATAATTTCTCCGGCGTACCGGCGCTCCTGCTTGCGTCCGACCTGATCAGTGTGTTGCCCGCGGGCGTCGTACGCACGCATGCGCTCGGGAAGCAAATCCATTCGTGCGAAGTGCCCATTGAGCTTCCGCCCTTCGAATGTCAGATGGCCTGGCACACCCGGAATGATCGCGATCCCGCGCATCGGTGGATGAGAGCACTGATCACCCAGACGTGCGACCGGATCTGGAATGCTCAGGTAACGGCCTAGCCAAACCCGGCTCCATGTCTCACAACGTCCTCGGCATCGGTGCCGCGACGGACGAACCGGAGACTCGCGACGGCGATACACAGGCCACGACGCAAATCGCGAATGTCCGATCTGGTCTCAACATCGGTCACGCGAAAACGGAAACTAAACGACCGCTTCTGGCCGACTGCTGTCTCATGCTTTTCGCATGAGCCCCGTCGTCAGTCGCTGAGTAGCGACCGTCCCGGTGCGGCCCCGAGCGGTCGTCCAACTTTCGATAGTTACCAGGGTAAAGCTGCTATTCTATAAATTATTAGACAATTATATTATTAATTGGTCGACGTGTTTTCGGTGCACCTATCCTTGAAATGTAGAAAATCTACATAAATCTAGCTAGCCTGCCCATCGTGCGTGTAGCCGCTATCTTTCATCTCGCAACCGGAGTAATCATGTTTTTGCGAAGTCTGTCGGACGTCGAAAAAACCGAGTGTTTTGTTGAGTGGGGCGCAGGAACAAGTCATCGACTTTTGACTGAGCGCGATGGCTTCGGCTATACGATTTGCCATACAGTAGTTCGGGCTGGCACGGAGTGCGTCGTCTTTTACAGCAGATAGCGTCGTCCAGCGTCAATGGCGCGACGTACAGGTTATGGCCTCTCACCGTGATGTGGCGTGGGGACCAGCGATGACGGCATACGGCGACGAGCTGCTTCGATGTAAGGAGGTTGCAAGCCATAAGCTAGAAGTCGATTCGGCGGCTTTATGACATTGCAGGTCTGCTTCGGGAGGCCTTGCTTTTTCCGAAGCAGGCAAGCGGAGCGCAATGTGTCGCGTCCGGTCGCTGGCGTCCGGTGTCCTTCATGGACTAGAAGGATGACTGGTTGGGGAACCGGCTGTGCTAGCTGGGAAGACCGGCGACCAAACGCACTTCATCAAGTTTCGAACTCCAGATATGTTACTCGCGCCGGGCGGTGATAAGGACTTCGTCATTTAAGAACGGCACTTTCTCCCATGGCGGCGAGGCGCTGCTTGCGGCGCCTGGTTCCGGCGTCGGTATTGGCCGGCGTCCGCACGGAGATCTCGCGGTTGGTGTGCCTTCTTGTCTGTCGAGTGCCGTGCCAAAGGGAGTTCGGCGCTCGGTGTTTCCGCGCTTTGAACGACTCCTATCGGTAACAGAGGAGACAATCGGATGTGAGCGCCGTTGATGAACTGCACCTCCTGGTTGGGCCCGGAAGTACAAGGCCAGAGTTGCAGCGCGGGGGCGCCGACCTAGGCCGAATTCCCATAGCCGACCCGTTTGAGTCACTCAGTCAGTATGTGCGGTGGTCTGTTGTCTCATCGACATGAGACATTCGTACGCTGCACTGCAGTCACTAGCACCAGCACGCTACCTGATCAGCCTGAAAAATCCACAAATCTCTATCGGACGTCTGACGGTCCCGGGCCCTTGCGTGCGCATTTCCTGCCTGCCGGGGCAGCCGGGCGGCGCGGTGGTGCGATTCCGTGCACCGCTGTGCCTTCTTGACACGTGGCGTCTGCTGCTTTTCGGAAGCTGCATGCCCGACACGAACGCGTCGAAGTTAATAGAAAGTGAGGCTTCGCTCGGTTTCCGGGCCAGCCGCTACTCCCGCATTTTCGCGCGCGAGCACCAGTAAACCCCAAAAGGTGTGTTCGTCATCGGATTAAATTGGATGGCGCGTTTTGAGGGTTATAAGTCCTTTTAGCCTTTCAATCAAGGTTCCATAATTTGCGCAGGAATCAGGTCGGAACACGAGCACAGACGCGATTGCGCCTTGTACTTCCGGTTCGATCAATCTCGAGCAAAGAAAAGGAACCGAATATGAGGCTTAAAAGCAAGTCGGCTTTGATTACTGGCGGGACTAGCGGCATCGGTCTCGCGACAGCTAAGCTTTTCATTTCAGAAGGCGCCCGGGTAGCGGTTACCGGCCGCGACGAGGCCGCTTTTGAGCGTGTGAAGGCCGAGCTTGGCGAGAATGCGTTAGTTCTCAAGGGCGATGTGCGATCGATCGAGGACATGCGGGCGATTGCAGCTGAGATAAAAGAGAAGTTCGGCGGCCTGGATGTCGTGTTCGCCAACGCGGGCTGGGCATTTCCTTCCGCACTCAACGACATCGACGACGACCTCTACAGCGAGATCATGGACATCAACGTCAAAGGCGTGGTGTTCACGGTTCAAGCGGCGCTGCCGGTCTTGCAGGATCACTCATCAGTCATCCTGAATACGTCGTTCGTCGCCCAGACCGGCAAGCATGGCATCTCGTTGACTGCAGCGGCGAAGGCCGCCGTGCGATCGCTTGCCCGCAGTTGGTCCTACGAGTTCCTCGATCGCAAGATCCGCTTCAACGCGATCGCGCCAGGCGGCATGGAAACGCCCCTGCTCAGCAAGTGGGGGATGTCGGACGAGGATGTCCACAACTTCAAAAGCGAGTTCGCGAAGACCATCCCGGTTGGCCATCTGGGAAAGGCAGAGGACATTGCCTACGCGGCGCTCTATCTCGCCAGCGACGAATCTTCCTACGTCGTCGGCACGGAACTGATTGTCGACGGCGGCGCCTCGCAGCTCTAAGCCTGCGCTTTCCGATTCACGAACGCTATAAGTCCTTCCGGCTCATCTACACCGTGATCCCATGTCCACCACGCTTTCCTGTCGTGGTGGTTTTCAATCCGGCCCAATCTGGTTGCGCACGCGGAGGGGCCGAAGCGCAAGGAGAAATGATTTTGACCGACAGCCGCGAAAACAACGCCTCCGGAAAGCCACTCACCGGAGCAGGTCGCTCGCGCCGCGATATTCTCAAGTTCGGAAGCATCGCCACACTAGGCGCCGTGCTGGGTGGCGGAGCCCTGCTTGGCCACACCACGCCTGCTCTTGCGCAGGCAGCAAGCAAGCCAGAGCTTGCTCCGAACGACCCACTCAACATTTTGATCGTCAATTACGACGGCGGGACGCTTCTCGACTTCGCCGGCCCCAGCGAGATTTTCCACCGGTTACCAAATACCAACGTTCGCTATGCGAGCCTCAATGGGGGCAACGTGACCCTCGAATTCGGAGTCGTGTATGGAAAGACTGAACGCCTGGCCGATATCGATAATACAGACCTGATTCTGGTGCCCGGTGGGTCCGATTTGACGGCACCGATGCGGCCCGAGTATCAAGCGCAGATCCGGCGTCTGGCGGAGAGCGCCAAATATGTGACGTCGGTTTGCAATGGATCGCTGGTGCTCGCTGCGACGGGCATTCTCAAGGGTAAGCGAAGCGCCTGCCATTGGGCCTTCGTCAACAAGCTGTCCGAATATGGCGCGATTCCCGTACCGGATCGATTCGTGGAAGACGACCACGGCCGCTTCATGAGCGGCGGCGGCGTGACGGCGGGTATCGATTTCGCACTTCGCGTCGCCGCGAAACTGCGCGGCCAACAGGCCGCCGAATTCACGCAACTCGTGATTGAATACGATCCCGCTCCGCCGTTCCATTCCGGTCATCCCAGAGATGCACGGCCAGAAGTCATCGCGATGGTCGACAAAGAACTGCCCGGTGCATCCAGGGGGCTCGCACGAATTCCAGGCGTACGCTGAGATGCCCGCGGGCAATGTCTGCGAGGACTTTCACTGGTTTCGATGAAGCTGCAGCCGACATTGCTTGCCTCTCCTGCCCAATCGGGCACAGCCCCTTCAATTTAAACTGATAGGAAATCCTTAAATGCAACAGATTCGTCGTTTTGCAGGAGCCCTTGCAGCCTGCTTTTCCTTTTTTGTGTTTGCCGTGCCAGCCATTGCTGGCGGTCCGCAGCCTCAAACCGAAGCGGCCATCAAAGCAGAGAACGCGCGATGGGCGGATGCCTTTGCGCGAGGGGACTATGAGGCGATAGGCCGTCTGTATACCAACGAGGGCGCACTCCTGCCGCCCGGCGGCGGCCGGGTGAGAGGGGGCAGCGCGATTGCCGCGTACTTCACCAAGGGGTATGCCGGGGTAAAACCCGACACCGTATCGTTTAGCAATTACGAGTTCTACGGTAACGACCGGACCGTGACGGAAGTCTCGGATGCGGAAATCCGTGACCATGCTGGAAACCTCAAATACCGCGGCAAGCAGATCCTCCTCTTTCTGAACGAGGGTGGCGCGTGGAAATTGCATCGCGACATCTGGAATGATTACGCTGCCCAGAAATCCGATGGCCGTTGAGCGCCTGGTGATGTAGGTAGTCGCGTACGGCGAGTGCCGATACGGCGGCGCACGATCAGCGCGCACTGTTCCTTCTGCTCTCGCGCCGGATCGCCTGCGGAGGGTGGCCATGCAGTTTGATGAAGGCCCTCCGCATCCGTTCCGGATCAGTGAATCCCACGGCCAGAGCGATCTGTTCGATCGGTTCGCTGCCATCCTGCAGGCGCAGCCTCGCCGCTTCGACGCGCAAACGTTCGACCGCCTTGGCAGGTGTTTCGCCGGTTTCCCGGCGAAATGCCCGTCCGAACTGCCGCGGACTTAATCTTGCGGCATCGGCGAGTCGTTCCACAGGTAGCGCTTCAGCCAAATGTTCTCTCGCGAAGTTCAGGGCGATGCGGATACGATCCGATTCCGGCTCCATTTGCGACATGGCGGAAAATTGGGACTGCCCGCCCGGTCGACGATACGGAACAACCAGAAGCCTGGAAACAGCGCGCGCAACTTCCGCACCCATATCTCTTTCAATCAAGCCGAGCGCCAGGTCGACTCCGGAGGCAATGCCCGCCGACGTCCAGATGTGGCCGTCCACGACATAGATGCTATCGCTCTCGACCCGTGTGCGAGGGAAGCGAGACTGCAATAGAGCAGCGTATCGCCAGTGCGTCGTTGCTTTCAGGCCGTCCAGCAAGCCGGTTTCCGCAAGCAGAAACGCTCCCGTGCACACGCTTGCTACCCGCGAGGCCCTGGCGCCCAATTTTCTGGCAGCGGCGATGTTCTCCGATGTCTGCATCGGCTCTATATCTCCGCCGATGAAAACGACAGTGTCAAACGCACGCCTTCCGATCGGCTCGGTCTCAATCGAAAGACCCGAATTACCAGGAACCAAGCCTCCGGACTGCGAGATTACATGAAGATCATACGGGGTATGGCCAGCGGCAGTGGCCACCTGATTGAAAGCCGAAAGTGGTCCGCCAAGATCAAGGGCGTCGTGGCCGCGGCAAACGAAAAATCCAATTCGATGCATGACGAAGTACTGAGCCGAAGACCATGGAACGGCGTATTTTACAGAAAACCCTCGAATAGCGCCCTACGGACTAAAGTGAGGGGAAATTCATTTTCGCCCTCATCGACCAGCCGTACAGCCAATGTTAGTGACGGCGCAGGCAACGCATCGGCATCGAAGAGATGGACGTTCATTCCGCAGCCACTATCTCGCGCATATTGGCTGCAAAAGGCACACGAACTGCCATTCGACAACTGTACCGACGTGTCGCTTTTTGGCGAAGCCCGGTCGGAAAACGAGTCGGCGGCGTGGTTAGCCGTCGCTCCGTTGCCGTTCGGCAGCAGCCGACCCACAAGGGACGGTGACCGCAGCGGGAAGCGGTCATTCAAATCGCCTGTGCGATACTTCCGATTTAAACTTGGCTCAATTCATGAACACCGCCCCATATCGTCGTATCAACGTCGTCGGTGCTCCTGGATCAGGGTCCACGACACTGGGTCGTGCGCTATCGGTCCAGCTTGGCTTCGGCTTTGCGGATGCTGACAGCTTTTATTGGAAGCTGACCGCTCCACCGTTCAAAGAGAAATACGATCCCGAGGTGCGGCTGAAGATGCTTCTCGCCGAACTCACCTCATCGCATGCATCCATAGTCTCTGGCTCAGTGTGCGGCTGGGGCAGCGAACTGGAGGATGCTTTCGATCTGGTTATCTTCCTCTCACTGCCAACAGATCTGCGACTCCAGAGGATAGAGGCGCGGGAGATATCCTTGTTCGGCTGCGCCGATCCAGCATTCATGGCTTGGTCCGCTCAGTATGAACAGGGACAATTACCGGGCCGTAGCCGGGCGCGGCACGAAGCGTGGCTGAAAAGTCGTCGGTGCCGTGTCTTGCGATTCGAGCAAGATCAGGCCATCGAAGATCGGGTGCAGGAAATCATCGAGTTGATTTCACCCGCCGTCTGATTTTCCGCTATTGTCAACGATTCGTGGTGCAGCGTCGAATGGCCGAAAGTGGCCGCATACGGCCTCACGCGTGTTGCATCAGCACGTCCGCGAGTAGTTGCGGACGGCTGGCCCGATGCGACCCAAAACGGACAACCTCGCTTCGAGATCCAACGTCCGCTAATAAGTTGAAACCGGACCGCAGGAGTTAAGGCCAACGGGCCAGCAAATGACGTATTCCTGTGGAAAAAATCCCTACCATAGCGTCGATCAGATACCGCTCTTCTACCGGGCCGAATTAATAGGTATCTTTAATGAACGTCGCGGCCGCGATTGCTCGGGCTGGCGACACTATCGTCGATATTAAATTTCGGATCGCGCAGCTATTACGAAGCAGCACCGAAAGGCGCAATGTGGTAGAACGCCTCGTCGTTCGTTGAGCAAGTAATCGTATCGGCCGTAGCGGATGACCAGTGGAAGTCAACCGCGCATGATGCCGCGTACGTTACCAGTATGTGAGCGGCCATTAGCTAAGCGAAACGGATATCCGGAGTGCTCGACCTCGCCCTTGGAGAACGGCATGGCCGATGCAGGAAGATCGGAATCGACGGCGCTCAGGGAATAAAAATAAGAAATTGCACGATGCCCGACTCCCCCGGGCAGCCGGAGCGCGGATCAGGCATTGATCACCGGGGCCCGCGCAGACCGGCCGACAGGCGGTTGCACAGGTGCTGCCGGGCGGTCGCATACTTCGATTCAGGTGGTCGGAATATTTTTCCTATTAAAAGAAAGGCCAGATAATTCGGTAACTAATGCTGATTATTAAAGGCAATTCTTACAGAATTTGACAGCGACTTAAACGCCTGCTATTTTCGCCCCGAATTCTTGGGCCTCTCGTGTTTTATGCGGCACGATTATCGGTAACGAATATCAGGTTAATTCAAATCGCATAAACGAGATTCCTCCGTGGAGAAGGGCGTGAACTTACAGCGAGTATTCATCGGTGCGCTTCCGTCGCAGGATACGCGTGCCTTTCGCCTCTACTGGCGCAATTCCCAGTCAGATCTCGCGGGCTTGCTGTTTCTGCAGAGGCTTGATATTCGCGAAGATCTTTGCGGCGGGATCGAGGGGCGCCTGTCGTGCATTTCGACCAGCACGGGCGTTTCGCTTCAGAATTTTCTCGGTCAACCGGTGACTGTGCAAATGGTCACGGATACCGGCGCGCTTCAGTCAATATGCGGGATCGTGACGGACGCCCACGAGGGAGAATCGGACGGTTCACTTGCCACGTATCAATTGGTCGTGCGCGACGCGCTATCGGTCCTTGAGCGTCGCATCAACACGCGGATATTCCGGACGAAGAGCACGCTGGACATTATCCAGACGCTTGTTCGCGAATGGCGAACAAAAAGCTCTACCCTGGCCGCCACGTTCGACATCGACGTGTCGAACATCGACGCCTCGAAATATCCGACCCGCGAGCAGACGCTGCAATTTGATGAGTCGGATGCCGACTTTATCCGCCGACTTTGCCGCCGGGAAGGCATCTCATGGTTCATCAAGGCCGGGGGCAGGGCAGTTCTGACCTCACTGAGCAGCCGTTTCACTCGTTGGTGCTCCTTGACAGTGTGATCAAGTTGGCGCAAGGCCCGGCAGGAACGGTTCCTTACCATTCAGACGCCAGCGTCGGCACGTCAGACTCCATCACGCTTCTATCGATGGGGCGACAGCTGGTAGCGGGGTCCGTGCGCCGGGTGAGCTGGGATTACAAGCCCAGCCAGATGGACAAGTTGCAGGCGCCGACACGCGTGGATCAGGGCGCTGCGGGAAATGACCTCGGGCGCCTGCTATCCGACTCACGCATTGACGCGCCTCATATTGCCGATTCTGCGAATGACAACCAGCGCTTGGGCAGGGCGCGGATTATGGCGCACGGTGGGCAAGCCGTGAGGATCGACGGTGCGAGCGGGGTTCGAAATCTCGAAGTCGGCACGTGGGTTACGGTCTCGGGGCACCCCGAACTGGATCAGGCCGAAGAAGGCGATCGCCGCGTGATCTTTACATCACTGCACCACCGTGGAGAGAACAACCTGCCAAAGGAACTCTCCGCGCGTGCGCAATCGCTGTTCACGGCCAGCCGCTGGTTGTCTGATACGCCGCCAGCGTCTGTAGCGACCCGGATGCGAGGCGCCCAGGACGGCGACTCGGAGTCCAGTCGCTACGAGAACACATTCACGGGGGTGCCGCGTGGCACGCCCCTTACGCCTGTCTACGATCCACGCGTTGATCTTCCGCGCGTCTATCCGATTACCGGCGTCGTGGTCGTGCCGGACGGGGAACAAGTTCACACCGACGAGTACGGTCGGATTTTTGTGCAGATTCAGGGGCTCGACGAGGCGGATCATGTCCATGCCGCAGGCGCCGGTACTCAAGACACGCCGGTGGACAGCGCGGCCGTGCGCGTCCTTGGCAACTGGTCGGGCGCAAACTTTGGTCAGAGCGCGCTGCCACGAGGAGGTATGGAGGTCCTGCTCGAGTTCCTGAATGGCGATCCCGACCGGATGTATGTGGCGGGTGTTTTTCCCAACGGCCAGAACATGCCGGCTACCTTTAGCCGCACGGGTGCGCTTCCGGGTAACCGCTACCTTATCCGCGCCGACTGTGCGTCTGGTCGCGGAAGACGGAAGCTTCATCAGGATCGGCGGTGGTGTGACGCTGGGAACGAACGGCGACATCAAGTTGCAATCCGCATCGCATCAGTGGGGCGGCCCTGCAACCGAAAGCGCTCCCAAGACCGCTTTCAACAATCAGCCAACCGACCAGCGTTTCCGATTGCATCATGTTGGCGATACGGCCGACGCGCCCATGCCGGCAGCGAACCAGGCCTACCGGATTACAACCAGCGACGGACAGATTATCGAAGGGAAGACCGACGCAAACGGCTTGACGGATATCGTTAAAGACGACGCGATGAAATTCCTGAAGATCGACATCCTGCAACCGGATCTTTGATCGAGACAGCCATGAGCAACGCTACATCGAACAATAATGTCATCGGGTCAGGGGCAGGCGTCACCACGTCCAATCGCGCGAGCGATCGGCCTGTTGCCCGTCCGAACGACCTGCCGGGCATTCTAATTTTCTCGCACGGCGTGAACGACCCAGGCGCCAACTATGAGACGGTCGAGGAGGGCATTTGTCAGGGGCTCAATGAGCGCCTCAATCGGCCTGACATGTGCAAGGGCGAATATGGTGCGCGGTATCAGGAAGCCATGGCGGCAAAGAAGAAGGGCCAGGCAAATCGGGCTCAAGATCAGATTGCCGCGGACCCCGATAAGGCACTCGACGATCAGACACGAAGTGTTGAGTTCCGCTCCAATGGAAGCGGGTTTGGCGGAGCATTCGCGGGCATTAGCGCGTGGCGCGAGGAAACGCCGAACGAGGCGCGTGCGCGGATGTCCCAGGATCCAGCGGCGTTGACGAAGAACGATCCGTCAGGCGTCCTGACAGGCAATTCGTATCACTCCGCCATTTTGCGCGATCCGTGGAATCAACGGTTCGGCACAGCGATGGACATGGCGATTGGCCAGGCCAAGACGATGGACAACAAGGACTGGCTGGCCCTGTGGCTTGCGATGGCGGACTGGAAGACCGACTTCACGACCGTTTCCTCGCTCCCCAAGTACCCCAGGTTGTCCGCCGAGGGCCGCAAGCTCGTACAACAGGCCTGCGAGTACTACAACTCGGGTGCGTTTCCTCAGTCAGTTGTGTCTTCGGGCATGCCGACACTCGTGGTTAGTCAGTCCATGGACCAGAATGCGAATCCTGAAAAGCCGGTAACGCCTCCGTTCAATATGGATTTCAGCGGACTAGCACGATGATGCTGCTTGCCGCATATGGTGGACGTGCATTCGGCCGCCGACCTGCTTTGTCGTTTTTCATTTTGATGGTGGCGCTTATGGTTTGGCCTTTTGGTGGGCAAAAAGCGGCGGCCGCGGCTGCTACTTCCGCGACGCAGGCGGGGCAACCTGGCACGGGCGCGGGTAACGCGCCGGATACTCCGCTCGACAGGCTGGAAGTGCGTGGGCTGGGGATCACAATTGATCAGTGGGCTCAGACGGAAATCTGGAGTCACATCGTAAAGAAGAACGCTACGCACGAGTCGTTTCTTTCGCGCTCTCCTTCGGACTATCCCGCGTCCTGGACCGGCAGGTCCGATATGTCGAAATTGGTCCGCGGACTCGCGCTCAAGCTTGGCGCCGGAGAGGCGGTGGAGTACACACCGCTGCCAGTCTTCGTATATGGCCCGCCCCAACATCCGGACAACCTGATGGGCGCCGCGTTTTCAGTGAATTACGCACGACAGGAGGGTAGCCTGCCGTTCGACCTTTTCGTTACCGAGAAGGCGATCAATGGCACTGGCCCCTCACTCGAGGATGTATTCAAGTTCTTCGATGCCAATCCAGATGTGCCATTCGCGCTGATTTTCTGCACGGACGGCATGGTCACACGAAAGCTGCTTGAGAAGCCCGGCTCTGGCCTGATACCTGACGGGGCGGCGGTGCCTGCTGTCTTTAACAGCAATGTCGCGTTGCTGGTATCGCGGCCGCATGCAATCGACAGGCTCAGGCCATCGATTGTCACGAAGCCGGAGGATGTAGACACCAGGCAGACCCAATACGACCTGGTGAAACTCTGGAACTTCTACTGGGATGAGACGGACGCATTCGACGCGCATTACCAGACCGAATTGGCCGCGCGGGGGCAAGAAGGGGTCGCTCCTCACACGATGAGTACGACATGGTGGCGCTCGCGGGTCCCTGATCTGTTGAAACACACCGAGAACAAGGGGCCCGGCGAGTTTGCGCCCAATCCGTGGACGCCCGTGCGCTGGACGGACTGGCAAGTCAGGCAATTCGACGAGTCGCCCGTGCTCGGCTACATCGATCGTCCCGTCAGTGTCCGTCTCACGGACGAACATGGCCATGCACTGCGCGAAAAGGATCAGGCTAGTGCGCTAAGGGATGGATGGTCGCGTGTTGTGAGCCCAGGCCACGCAGCGACTGTGCCACGGCGGATCTTCTTCGATACGACGGGTGATCGAGAGTGGGTGATTCCGTTGACTCAAGCGTTGGGCGCGGAGGAGGATGCGCCCTCGACCAGCAGCGTCGCGGAGGGGGTTGACGTAGGATACCGGATTGGGAACACCGGGATCAGCTCTGGCGCGGTGCAAATCGCGCTAGCGCTCATAGCCGGGTATCAGGACGGCAAAGTCAGCGCGATTGTCGATCGCTCCGGCGGACAGGCTGAAATCGTTCGAGTCACGCCACCGAGTGAGGCTCAGATCAAGCAGAACCACAAAACGCGGGGCGATAACCCTTTCCTCTACAGATGAACGAATCGATCGAAAACGCAGAGCGGCCTGAGCCGCGGGTAACAGCAGGCGACCCACGCCAGGGAGGCCTATCAAGAGTCCTCGCCGTGGCCGCGATACTTATCGCCATGGCGTTGGCAGCGCTATTGGGCGGCCCTCTCGCCTATTGCGACGGCGGTGTTGGCCTCGCGCTGCTATGGGCAGGTATTCTGGCATTCGTCATTGGAGGCCAGGCCGCATATAGTGCGCCCGGCGAGTTCGCGCTGGCTGTTGTGGCGTGCGTTGCAGCTGTGCTTGCGATCGCGAAATGGTCGCCCGTAAGGCCGAGTCTTCGTGTCCTGATCGTGGCCGTTGTAGTCAGCGGCACCGCGGGCTGGATAGTGACAGCGTTAGTGAATGGCTTCGAGCACGGGCGATGCGCTCTCATGTAGAGCAGCGCGGAACAGAGACAACCAGAACTTGGGAGGCTGCATTGCGCGGCGTTATTCGCATTGGTGACTCGACGAGTCACGGCGGCAAGGTTGTGACCGGCCAGGACGGCTCGACGGTGATGGGCCGCGCGGTGGCATGCGTTGGCGACCGATGCACATGTCCGAAGTCTGGCCACAATGACTGCGTGATCATCGAGGGCGATCAGTCGGTCCTCGTAAATGGCCGTGCGGTAGCCTTTGACGGCCACAAAATTTCATGTGGTGCCACGCTGATCTCGTCGGTACCAACCTCGGGACTGGGCTGATAGACCACGTTCAGCGCGGCGTGTGTTTCAGGTGCGTAAAGCACGCTGAGGGCCTGTGTGCCGATGCAGCGCTCTGGTGAACCACGCAGTTGGAGCGGCTGATGGCAGATCTCAAAACGAGCTACGAGCGCGAGCTTCAAATTTTGCGGCGCGGCATGGCTGAATTCACTGCACGTAATTCACGTGTGGCCGGGCGCCTCTCGATGCAGGGCGAGCATTCGGAGGATATGCATGTCGAGAGGATGATCCAGTCTGCTGCGTTACTCAATGCACGAGTGCGCGAGCGTCTGGAAGACGATATACCCGAGTTCACGGTTCCGTTGCTTGAGGTCCTTTACCCGGAATTCCTTCGGTCGTTTCCTTCGTGTTCGATCGCATGTTTCGAACCCAGTGTGGCAGTTGAACGGCTCGCGTCGCCGGCGGTAGTCCCAAGGGGCACACATCTCGCGACGCGCGCCGGTGAGTACGGCTTCAGAACGGTCTATGACACGACCGTTTCGGCGCTTTCTATCGACGACGCTGCGTATCAGATGCCCTCTGCAGTGCCAGGTAATGTGCGCGTGCCTGAGGGCACAAGCGGTGTTTTCTCGATCAGCTTCGTGGTGCAGTCCGGGTCTGTGGATTTCGGTACTGCGGTCGGAGGCGCTGTCCGTGTCTTTCTGGACGCGAAGGAAAGCGCGGTTGCGGCGCTGATCGACGCCCTTGTCCATCGCGGCAAGCACGCATTTCTGGAAGTCGATTCCAGCGGGCGCTGGAGTGCGCTTGATGCCGTTCCGATTTCGCCTGTTGGTTTCGACGAGCGCGAGGCAATCATTGACGCGGGCGGAGAGTCCTCCTACCGCCTTCTGCTGGAATATTTTTCGTATCCCGAGAAGTTTCACTTTCTGGACTTCAGGCTCGGCCAGATTCATGCGGGACACGGCGTGAAGCGGCGCCTGTCCCTTCACGTGCCGGTTTCCGGCCTTCACCCTGATTCGCCGCCGGCTCTCGCACTGGCGACGTTGTCGGCGTCTAATTTCCGGTTACGATGCACGCCTGTTGTGAATCTGTTCCCGTGTGCAGCCGAGCCGATTGCCCTCAAAGACGCGATGCTTTCTGCGTACCCGATGGTGGCGCAAACGGTGAACCCACAAGGCGCTGAGGTCTGGGCGGTGCAAAGCGTACGGCTCACCCGGGATGGCGACGGCGCGGCGAACACGAGAGGAGTGAAGCCGTTCCACTCGCTCGACCACAGTGTTGGATTCGCGAGTTCCACGGATCGGCGGCCGTTGCTCTACTGGGTTGCGTCGCGCCCGGGAGGCCATGAGACGGCCGTTGCGGGCGGGGGCTGCATGCTGGAATTTGTCACCGCACTCGGGGAGTCAGGAGAACCGCTGCGGGACGAGCAGATTGATGCGACTCTGCTTTGCACCAACGGCGCCGGGCCCAGTTCGATGCAGTGGGGACAACGGGGCGGCGACTTCACCCTTGCTGACCGAAGCGTCGTTGCCCGGGTGAGCCTGCTGCGGCGGCCGACTGACGTCACCGCGCGCCCGGTGCCCAAAAGTCAGTATTGGTGCGTCGTCCGGAGTCTGTCCGCCGGGCCGTTCAGCCTCGATCAGAGCGGTTTGCCGGCTCTGAAGTCGTTGCTCGAAGCGCACGCACCAAACCGTGGCCAGACGAACGAGGACCAAATCGATGCCATAGTCGGGCTGTCGCGGGAGACTGCGATGGAGTGGATCGTCGAGAAACCCCAGTCACGGATGGTGCGCGGGCTGCGTGTGCGGCTGAGCGTCGATGAGCAAGGGCTGGCCGGGGTGCCGCTCACCATTTTCGCGCGGGTTCTCGAGAGCATCTTTGTGCGCTACGCCCCTGCGCACAGCTTCGTGCAGATCGTGATCGTTTCGGCGTCGAATGGAGCGGAGTTGGCGCGCGGGCAGCTCGTAGCGGGCGCTGTTCCGGTTCTATAAGACTCGACAGAGCAATGAAGCGCACGCCATCCGTGGCTCTGCCGCCCCGCTGACCTCCAGTGCGGATGCCAGGCTCGGCGCTGGTGCGATCCATGCAGCGTTACGCGCAGGTGTTTGCTGGCGACTCATGGGAAGGCATGTGGCCGGCGCAGCCGTTCGTTTGCACCCGCCGGCATAAAACGGTGATAGCGCCACGTAATCTGATCCGGCAACGGCTGGCAGGTTGCCGGGAGTGTGCGATCGAAGACACAACCGCGCGGCGGGTGCACGCGATGTCGGCGCAGGCCGGGGCGACGTGACTGGATGCCCCGTGGCGTGGCACTATGTATCACTGCGTCCGACGTCGCCGTAAGCGTGTTGATTGTCCGGGGACTTAGGGCGGCCCGGCGGATAGCTGGAATTGGGTCGTGCGCCGTCAGCCCGGAGCGAGTTTCCGCGACCGTGAGGAAGAGCCCCAGCATGCCGGGGCTTCTACTTTATATGTCTCGGTGCTTCGAGGCAGGCGCGGCAATGACTGCTCAGCTAATGGTAGCGGCCGAACAACTTCCCGCGACAATTGACCGTCTTTGGCCGGGATCTGTCTCACGAGATCGGCATTCGCGGCTTCGACAGCATTAGGTCGCGGTCGACTGCACACGACCCACAACGGACGTTCGCGGTTTCCGTACGTGGCCGTTCAAAATCAAGCAGAAATCTTACCTCTAATTATTCGCGCGGACCATTTTCATCGCTGCAATTACTGGTTCGATGAAGAACATGCGACCGGGCTGGCCCTGAACATCCCCGGCCATCAATTGGGTAAGTACCGGTGCGACATCTCCATTCGGCCTAGAGATGTTCCATGTTACGACCTCGGTTGCACCTGAAGCATCTGCCCCAACCACATGTAGTTGTTCTCCTATAATCGGCAGGGCTCGAATCGGGCGATCGTTATGTTCTCTGAGATCACGCAACCAAGTTTCGCTTGTCCAGATCATTGCATAAGCCTTGAGATAGAACGCACGGTCGGCAACATTTCGCCAAAAGAGGAACTTGTCAGCTTGGTCGGCAAAGGCTGTCGACATGAAGTCAATTTGCTTCCAATCCTTGTCATAAAGAACAAGCATTGGCATGTGATTTCCATGATGCTCGAATGTGAACTGAGCCATCTTGGCTTGTACCGCCACAATTTCGGCAAGCGATGAGGGCTTCGGAGCCGCTGTCAAATCTTCCTTTAGCTGTAGTAATGCCGGCGGTGGCTTGTAACTCGGGTCTGCGTCCACCCGGACAGTGGTATGCTTTCCCATGCCGGGCTTGCCAAATTTCATGAAGCGGACCTTCGCAACATCGGTCGACGAAGGATCGATGTCCGTCGGGTGTGGAATGGAAGCATCTAGCACCGAATCCAGGTGCGCAGCCAGATCGCTACAGACCCGATGGAGTTGAGAGTATGCGTACGTGAGTGCGTAGATAAGCTCATACGCAGGCAATGAGTTCGCTACCCACAACCGCTGGATCTTGAGTACAGCTGCATCGACAATTCCGGGCGGAAGTTTGCGGAGCGCCGCCAGAAGCAACTGCTCGATGTCCGCCTTCAGCAATTCTTTTCGACTAGTCTCAAGAACCATATCCTCATCGGACACATGAGAGAAGAGCACAGTTGCTCGCAGTGTGCTCTGCATTTCTAGGTCGCCTTCCTTCTCGATGACGTTTCTTGCGTCCTTGGCCCACGACATCACATGATCGTCTGCCCAAGACTGAAGCACATTTGCCTTGTACCAGGTATCAAATTCTGGAATCGTCGCTTTGTTTTTCTGGATGATGAAGGTAACTGTGCGTGATGTTTGGAGAAACTGATTGGTATTCAGTCGAAAGAGATCCGGTGAAAAATAAGTCTCACCGCAGTTGCGCAACAACTGGGCGAGATCGCGGAGACGGCGTTCCCATGGGCGTATGATGCTTCACTCTCGCGCGCTTTTCGGCGCTTGTTGGGTGGGTGATTTTCAGCAGAATCTTGTGATGTTTGCAGCCACATTGTCAACGATCTGGTGGCAGACGTCGAGCGACCGAAACTGGCCGGGCACGGAAGCATGCGGTTTGCATCGATGCGCACGCGAGTGGTTTAGCTGACCGGCGCAACTCGACCCCTGCCGGTCATCCAGAATTCTCCGCAACGGATATTCATGGCAGCAGCGCCAGGCTTGTTTTTTTGGACGGGCTATATTCGCTGAATCTCATCCAGGATCGGACAGAAGAAACCATGAGTCTTCACACGTACATGCTTTTTGTCGGTGCGAGCTTTGTTTTGTGCCTTGTGCCGGGCCCCGATATGCTGTTTTTGCTGGGGCGGACGGTGGCACAGGGACGTACGGCGGGTCTATGCGCCGCGCTCGGGATCAATCTAGGCGCTTACATGCACTTGCTTGCTGCGGTCACCGGTCTATCTGCGCTCGTTTTAGCATCAGCGACGGCGTTCACCGCCGTGAAGTGGGTGGGAGCTGCATACCTGCTCTATCTTGGATTGGGAGCGTTGCGGTCGAAGGGAAGCATTGCCTTTCCCGTCGGAGACACTCGGAAGAAAGCATTGCGGCTAATTTTCTGGCAAGGATTCCTGAGTGATGTTTTGAACCCGAAAGTCGCGCTGTTTTACATCGCATTGCTTCCCCAGTTCATGAATGCGCATGACCCAAGCCCTGTGAAGCATCTCATCGCGTTGGGCGTAACGGGCAACATGGTCGGAATTGCAAC
This sequence comes from Paraburkholderia eburnea, assembly GCF_002917095.1. Taxonomy (GTDB): domain Bacteria; phylum Pseudomonadota; class Gammaproteobacteria; order Burkholderiales; family Burkholderiaceae; genus Paraburkholderia; species Paraburkholderia eburnea. Next base: position 168,021 of record NZ_PQGA01000008.1, on the reverse strand, counting down.
GAGCATCATCTATGTGTTTCTCGCCGCTCAGATGACAAGCGCACTTCGCCGTAACCGAGCTATATCGTCGTGGTTGACCAAGGCTATGGGGGCTCTGTTTGTTGGACTAGGATTTAGGTTGGCAACAGAGAAAATTTGATCCTGGTTTTCCTCCACCTGCGCGTAAATGGTCGCCGCCCCAAGGGCGCAGCAGTGTCAGAGTAAACGTTCGAGACCGGCTACCGTTACGGCGACTCAATGAAGCCAGGTTGTGTCCCGAATGACCCTTCATGGCCGCACGCGACCCAACGACGAGGGACCAGCGCCGATCCGTTCCGATCTTCTGACTCTGCGGCGATTCAACGGCCGATCCCGGGGCGAAGCGGTCGTCCTTGCGCCTGTATCCTCAAGCTTTCGGAGCCGGCGCCATTCAAATTGGCAATTTGTCTCGTGGGAAGTGCGAGGCGCACAACGCTTTGCGTGATTTGTCCGTTTGTGCTGTGAGCCTGTCGTTTCGGAATGCGTTTCTACTGCTAGTCTTGGTGTCAGCAACCGAATTCAGCCGCATCGCAGCATGACCGATCTGTCGCTTGTCCCGTGAAAAGGAGCTGGAACATGGAACAGACTTTCGATTCCGCGCAACAGCTTGACACGTGGCCCGGAAGCGCGGTGTATGGTTCTCTCGTCCTGAAGCTCTACGACGCATGGGTGCTGGGAATGTCCAACCGATTGGCCTGGCGGTGCAGTACCAAACGGGTGCTGCTACCGTTTTACCGGCACCATGTGGGCGAACACCATCTGGAGGTCGGGGTTGGGTCGGGTTTCTACCCGGCCCATGCAGACTTCCGCGCCGAACATCAGGCTACCTTGCTCGACCTCAACGAGCACACTCTCGCGACGGCGGCATGCCGACTCGGCCATACCCAGACCACGCAACTGGTGGGCGACATTATGAAACCGCTGACGATGCTTGATGGGTGCCGCTTCGACTCGATCGCGCTGTTTTACCTGCTGCATTGTTTGCCGGGCACCATGAGCGAGAAAGCGTGTGTGTTCGCACAATTGAAGGCGCATCTCGCGCCGGATGGCGTGCTGTTCGGAGCGACGGTGCTCGGCGACGAAGCAGGCCATAACCTGTTCGGGCGCGCGCTTCAGCGTATCTACAACCGCAAGGGCATCTTCGACAACCGGCACGACACGCTGGAATCGTTGCGTGCCGCACTCAGTCTTCATTTCGCCAAGGTCTCCGTCGATCAGGAGGGGGTGGTGGCGCTGTTCGTTGCAAGCGCACCGTTACAACGCGCAACGCAGGCCAGCATGTGTTGACGGTGATTTCGATCCGACTTCAATCGACGACCCATCCGGCGTATTGCTGGCGTACAACCCAGCCCGCCTCAATGTCGGCAAAGGCCGATGAAGGATCGTTCGTCTTTGACGAGTGGATGGCGGGTTACGGCGCGAAGCCGACGCCTGACCGTCCGACTAACGCCCCATACGCGCGCACGGTCGCATCATCTGCGGTCCCGCCGCTAACGTCCCCGGCAGGCCGCCAGGATGCCTCTCAGCAGATCGACAGGGGGCGGCGGACATCCCGGGATCGACACATCGACCGGCAGGATCGACGAAACCGGTCCGCACACGGCAAAGCTGCCGGCAAAAACACCGCCCGTACATGCGCATTCGCCCGCAGCAACAACGAGCTTCGGGGCGGGTGTCGCGTCATATGCGGACAGCACGGCCGCTCTCATGTTAAGCGTCACGGGCCCGGTGATGAGCAGCAGGTCAGCATGACGCGGGCTCGCGACGAACCTGATGCCCAGACCCTCGATGTTGTAGTAAGGATTGTTTAGCGCGTGGATCTCCAGTTCACAGCCATTACAGGAGCCCGCATCAATTTGCCGGATGCACAGCGCTCGCCCGAGGAGATCGAGTATTTCGCGACGAATCTCCTGTTCTTCATGTCGCCATGCCTCTTCTGCCGTCGGCGCCGGTTCGTCCGGAAGGCCGGTGCGCGCGAATTGCCGGATAAGCTGCCACATCAGAGATCGTGCCCCGCGTAGTTCAGGTTGAACGACTTGTTGATCAGCGGAAAATCAGCAACGATGTTGCCGATGATCGCGTGCTCAAGCGCGGGCCAGGCCTGCCATGACGGATCGTGGCAATGGCAGCGCGAAACCACGTCGCCCGCGTCCACCTCGATCGCGACGAACACGTCGCCGCGCCATCCTTCCACCCAGCCTGTCCCGCGCGAAGGTGTCGTGCAGGGTTTCATGTCGACGGCAACCGGTCCGGCCGGAAGGCCGGCCAGCAGCGCACGTATCAGGCGCAGTGACTCGTCGATTTCAGCGAAACGCACGGCAACGCGCGCGGCGACGTCGCCCCGCGGGTCGCTTGCCGCCTTGACGGCCACTTCGTCATACGGGGCCGGTTGCAAGGCCGCGCGCACGTCAAATGGGTGGCCGCTGGCGCGGGCCACCATGCCGCGCACGCCGAAATGCCCGGCAACCTCGGCAGTCAACCGGCCCGTCCCGGCGAAGCGGTCCTGCAATCCCGACTGGTCTTCGTAGATCCTGCGCAAGGCGTGGACTTCGCGCTCGATATGGTCGCACTGCCTGGCCAGCGCCGTTCCCGTCTCGGGGCGAATATCGACTGCCACGCCCCCCGGCACGACCCGGTCCATCAGATAACGATGCTCGAAGGCGTGTGCGTTCATCCGGATCCAGTCCTCCTTGAGCCGCGAGAACTGGGCGAGTCCGAAGGCAAACCCGGCATCGTTGCCTAGCGCGCCGAGGTCGCCCAGATGATTGGCGACACGTTCCCGTTCCAGCAGGAGGGCGCGCATATACAGCGCGCGGCTCGATATCGCGGTACCGCACGCCTGCTCGAGCGCCATGCAGTATGCCCATGAAAACGCGACGGTCGAGTCGCCCGCGATCCGGCCCGCGACCCGGTGGCCACCTGACGCCGGGGTTCGTTCGAACAGCCGCTCGACGCCTCGGTGCACGTAACCGAGACGTTCTTCAAGGCGCAGCACCTTCTCCCCGACGACCGAGAACCGGAAATGTCCCGGCTCGATGATGCCTGCGTGGACCGGCCCGACCGCGATTTCGTGAACGCCATCGCCCGCGACCTGCACGAATGGGTAGTCCGCCTCGCTCGACTCGAACCTTTCGACGCCGGTTGCCTGCTTTTGCAACGGGAAATAGTCACTGGGCCAGTTTCCGTGATTGAGCCACGGGCGGTTGTCCTGGGCGTCGCGGGCCCGCAAACCGGTGAGGTCGAAGATGGCCCGCTGCATGCGCGACGCGCACGGAAAAATGACCGCAAGATCGGGGAAGCTCCCGCCGGGATGCGGGCTACGCCCGGTCACGAGGCGCGCCCACAGTATCCCGTCTTCGCATTCGTACGCGGCGTTCGCCGAAAAAATCCCGTCGGGCGCTTCGTTGCCCCACATCGCAATGAGCCGGCTCCGATCGGATTGCGCGGTGCGCGCGACCTCGAGCCAGCCCGATTCGTCGACGTCCGCAATCGTTGCCGGAACCTGACCGGGACTGCGCGTGAGGCGAGTCGCTGCGCCGATCGGTAGCGATTCGAGTCGCATGCTTCAGCCCCCCAGTATCGTTGCGGCCTGGCGATACCATGTTGCCAGGTAAGGTGGCACATAGAGACCGAGCATCAGCCCGAGGCCCAGATGCACGAATACCGGCAGCAGTGCGGGGCTATGTTCGAGCGGTTTTGCCGTTGTCGTTCCGCCGAACACCATTTGCTGCACGCGCGCGAAGATTGCCGCAAACGCGACGGCAAGGCCGAGCAGGAGCAGAGGGGCCGTCCAGGGTATCGTATTCATGGCGGTCGTCAGGATCAGGAACTCGCTCGCAAACACCCCGAACGGCGGCAGGCCGAGAATCGCAAGCGCACCGAGCATCATCCCCCAGCCGACGGTCGGGCTGACCTGCAGCAGCCCGCGAATCCCTTCGATCGCCTGCGTGCCTGTCTTCTGTACCGCGTGCCCCACCGTGAAGAAGATCGCCGACTTGACGAGCGAATGGACGGTCATGTGGAGCAGCCCGGCGAACGTCGCGATCGGGCCGCCCAGTCCGAACGCGAAGGTCATCATCCCCATATGTTCGATCGACGAATATGAGAACAACCGCTTGACGTCCCTCTGGCGGAACAGCGAGAACGAGGCAATCAGCACTGACACGAGCCCGAACCCGACCAGCAGGCGCCCGGGCAGACCATTGCCCAGTGCGCCGTCGGCGAGCACCTTGCAGCGCAGTACCGCGTACAGCGCGACGTTCAGCAGCAGACCCGACAGCACGGCCGAAATCGGCGTCGGGCCTTCGGCGTGGGCGTCCGGCAACCAGCTATGCATCGGCACCAGTCCCACCTTGGTGCCGTAGCCCACGAGCAGAAACACGAAGGCGATCGATACGATGTTCGGGTCGAGGTGCGTCCTCGCCGCGGCCAGGCTTGTCCAGAGCAGTGCATCATTGCCGATCAACTGCTGGCTCGCAGCGAGGTAAAGCAGGATCGTGCCGAACAATGCCTGCGCGATGCCGACGCCGCACAGGATGAAGTACTTCCAGGCGGCTTCGAGGCTCGCGGCTGTCCGGTAGACGCTGACGAGCAGCACGGTCGCGAGCGTGGCGGCCTCCATCGCAACCCACAGCACACCGAGATTGTTGGTCAGCAGCACAAGCAGCATCGTGAACACGAAGAGCTGGTACATGCTGTGATAGAGGCGCATGCGCGTTGCCGTCATCCGGCCGCGCGCCTCTTCGACCTGCATGTACGGTCGCGAGAACAGTGACGTCGTCCAGCCGACGAACGCGGTCAGCGCGACGAGGTACACGTTGAGCGGATCGACGAAAAATGCCCGTCCGAACGCAAACGACGGCCCGTGTTCGACGGTGCGCGCGGCGAGCACGAGCGTCGCCGCGAATGTCGCAAAGCTGAAGGCGACGTTCAGGTGACGCGCGACATGGCTGGGTCGTGTGGCCGCCAGGCAGGCGGCGGCCACGAGCGGAATGCCGAGCACGGCGAGCACGACCTGAGCGTCACTCATCCTTGAGTTTCTCGATGTGATGGATGTCGAGGCTGTCGAACTGCTCCCGGATCTGGAACATGAACACGCCCAGAATCAGGAGCCCAACCAGCACGTCCAGCCCGATGCCGAGCTCCACGATCATCGGCATACCATTGGTCGCAGCCGTCGCCGCGAAGAACAGCCCGTTCTCCATCGACAGGAAGCCGATCACCTGCGGAATCGCTTTCGCGCGCGTGATCATCGCCATGAGCGACAGCAACACGCACGCGAGCGCGATCCCGAGTGTTCCGTGCGCAACCGAGGTCGCGAGCCGGCTGATTGGCGAGGCGACGTTGAACGCAATGATGACCAGCACGATGCCAATCAGCATCGTCGTCGGAATGTTGATGAGCGGCTCGACATCGGCCCGGACGTCCAGCCTGCGCACAAGCCGGTACAGGATCCACGGAATCACGCCGACCTTCAGCGCGAGCGTCAGGCTGGCGGACACGTACAGGTGCGCATCGCCCGTCACGAATCCGAGGATCAGGTTTGCCAGCACGAGTGCGATACCCTGCAGCGTGTAGAGGTGAATCAGCGAGAGGATGCGGCGCTGGCTCAGCATCGCGAACGACAACGCGAGCAGAATCGCTGCGAGGAAGTTGATGAGTTGCGTCGCGTAACCGTGCATTCATGCCCCCAGCAGAATATGCACGAGCATACCGATGACCGCGAGCAGGAAAGCGGTGGCGAGAAACTCGGGAACCCGGAAGATCCGCATCTTCGCGTTGACGGTTTCGACCACGGCAAGCGCCGCGCCGCCCACCATCAGCTTGATGAAGAGCACGGGCAGCGCAAGCAGCAGTGCAAGCGGGTTGCCCGCGCCTGCGATGCCCCACGGTACGAACAGAGCCAGGCCGATGCACGAGTAGGCGAACAGCTTGAGGCTCGCTGCCCACTCCATCAGCGCGAGATGTCGCCCAGAATATTCGAGGATCAGCGCCTCGTGGATCATCGTCAGTTCGAGGTGGGTGGCCGGATTGTCGACGGGTAGCCGCGCGTTCTCGGCGAGCGACACCAGCGTGAACGCAATACCCGCAAAGGCCAGGCTCGGATAGATCGCTAGCTCACCCCGGCCAAGTGTCGCGACGATGCTCGTGAGCAGCGTCGACTGCGTGATCAGCGAGGCGGAAAACAGCACCATCAGCAGCGCGGGTTCTGCGAGGAAGCCGATCAGCATCTCGCGGCGGGCGCCGAGCGTGCCGAACGCGGTGCCGACGTCCATCGCGGCGAGCGACAGGGCAACGCGTGCGAGCGCAAACAGGCCGACGAGCGCGATCGCGTCCGCAGCGGGCGACAACGGCAGTTCAGTCGAGAGCGTGGGCACGATCGCACACGCAAGCGTCATCGCGGCCCAGACGACGTAGGGTGCGCCACGGAACACCGGACTTGCGGTGTGTGCGACGACTGATTCCTTGTTGAACAGCTTGTGGAGCATCCGGTACGGCTGCCAGATGGATGGCGCACGCCGGTTCTGCAACCATGCGCGGCACTGGTTGATCCAGCCCGTGAGCAGTGGTGCGGCCGCAAGCGCCACGACAATATCGAGAGCCTGCGAGATCACGCCGGACAGGCTCACCATCGTTTCACCAGCATCAGGAGCAGGATCAGCACAGCAAAACTGTAGGTCAGGTACACCGCGATCTTGCCCGTCTGCAACCGGCCAGCCCATTGCGCCGCGCGTAGCGTGAGTGCCGCGATACGGTCGTAGAGCAGGGACCACGTGCGGTCGGTGACCGATACGCGGTAGACCGGCTGCGTGTCGTAAGGCGACGGCAATTGCCGCTCGACGCGCAGCAGCGGCGCGAAGATCTCCCGGATCGGTTGCCCGAAGCCTTCGGCCGTGTCCTGCATGCGTGCCGTTGTGAACGGAAAGCCGCAACTCCAGGGCGCCGCGCGCCGCAGCCGGCCGTGATAGAAGCGCCGCACCAGGACCCAGGCGAGCGTGCAACAGGCAATGAAGAAAAGCATGAACACGGCGGGCATGTAACTCGCCCGCGCAGTCGACACCGGCGCGAACATCAGCCAACCCTGGTTGTTCGCAGCGACGCCGCTCCCAACCAGCGCACGCGTGACGGGGTCCAGTATCTTGACGAATTGAACGGGCATCAGCCCGAGCAGCACGCCGACCGCCGCGAACCAGCAGAACGCCAGCCGCTCCCACGTATTCGCGTCGCGTGCGCGGGCCAGTTTCGCTTCCCTCGGCTGCCCGAGGAACACGATGCCAAAGAACTTGACCATCGTGTAGCCGGCCAGCGCCGCCGACATCGCGACCAGCGCGGCCACGATCGGCACCGTCATGGCGAGCACGGAATTGGGCCAGCCCGACGCGGACAGGAAGCTCTGCAGCAGGAGCCACTCCGCGACGAAACCGCTCAATGGCGGCAGGCCTGCGCTGGCCGCGACGCCGGCGAGCACGGCCCACGCGGTCCACGGCATGAAGCGGATCAGGCCGCCCAGCTTGCCGAGATTGCGCTCCCCGGTGGCGTGCAGCACAGCGCCCGTACCCAGGAACAGCAGACTCTTGAACGATGCGTGCGCGGCGATCTGGTAGAGCATCGCGGTCAGCGCCAGGGCCGACAGAAGCGGCATGCCGTAGGCACGAAACAGCACCGCGAGTCCGAGCGCGGCGATCATCAGGCCAACGTTGTCGATCGACGAATACGCGAGCAGGCGCTTCATGTCGACCTGGATCGTGCTGAAGACCACGCCGAGCAGCGTGGTGCCGACGCCGAGCACGAGCAGCAGCGCGCCCCACCACGCGATCTGCACGTGCAGCAGGTCGAATACGGTGCGCAGCATGCCGTAGAGGCCGACTTTCAGCACGAATCCGCTCAGGAGTGCCGACACGGGCGACGGCGCCGCCGGATGCGCCTCCGGCAGCCAGACATGCAGCGGGAACACGCCGGCCTTGGCGCCGAATCCGATCAGCGCGAGCAGGAACGCGAGCGATGCCCAGAATGCGTCGGGCGACTGCGCGCGCATGTTGGCGAAGGTGTAGTCGCCGGTGCGTGCCTGGAGAATGCCGAAGCACAGGAGCAGCGCCAGCGCGCCGACATGCGAAATCAGGAAATACAGATAGGCGGCGCGGCGGATCTCGCCGATACGGTGATTGGTCATCACGAGGAACGTGGCGGACAGCGTCAGCGTTTCCCAGGCAACCATGAACACGTAGGCGTCATCCGCGACGAGCACGAGCGCGATGCTCGCGACGCACAGGTGATATTCAAAACAGATGAGGCCAGGCGCGGTCCCTTCGCCTTTGCGGAAATAGCCGGCGGAAAAGGCGCCGATCCCCGCGCTGACGACGCCGAGCACGAACAGGAAATAGCCTGACAGCCGGTCGAGGCGCAGATGGAACGGAAGGCCGGGCAGACCGACTGGCAGCACCAGGGTGGACGGTTCGGCGAAGACACCGGCAACGCCTGCCGCGCCCAGCAGCAAGCCAGCCAGCGCGCCGAGCGGAAACAGGCCGTGCGCGACGAGCCGCGTGCGATGCAGAACCCCAAGGCCCAGCGCGCCGATTGCGAGCCAGGCAGCCACGGCCAGCAGGACGAAATGGATGACCGGTACGGGTGCCATCCGGAATGTCTCCAGTGCGCTCGGATTGAACGATGAGCCAGGACCGGGCACGACGCGACGGCCCGACCATGGCCATAATATTACATCGAAAGTTTCATATGGCTAGCAGGATATGATAATAGCGTTATCATATGAGCCACATGATGCCGAAAATCGGGCGCGTCCGGTGGACAGGCTGCGTCCGGCGCAGTGCTTCAAAGCCCCCTATGCCGGATACGTGTCCCTGATCCGGGCGATCGTCTGAAGATCCTATGCCAGCACGGTATTTTCGAAGTCTCACGGGAACAAGCCGCAGTGCAAGCGCGAACCGTCAACTCGGGGTGTCGCTTGCTTTTGTCGCCGGCGCAGCCAATGCCGGCGGCTACCTTGCGGTCGGGCAATACACATCGCACATGAGCGGTATCGTGTCGGAAATTGCCGACCAGACTGCGCTCGGCGATGCTCGGCTTGTGCTGGCCGGTATCGGTTCACTCGTGTCGTTTCTTGTCGGCGCGGGGTGCTCGGCCGTGCTCGTCAACTGGGGGCGACGGCGCAGCCTCCAAAGCCAGTACGTCCTGCCGTTGCTGGTGGAGGCCGCGCTGCTTCTTCTGTTTGGCCTGCTCGGCAGCCATCTCGCGTTATGGGAGGCGTTCTTCGTGCCTGTGACCGTCATTCTGCTGTGCTTCATGATGGGGTTGCAGAATGCGATGATCGCGAAGCTGTCGGGCGCGGAGATCCGCACGACGCACATGACCGGCATCGTGACGGACCTCGGGATAGAGTTGGGCAAGCTCTTTTACTGGAACGGGTCGGCAGTCGATTCAGATACGCACGCGGTCATCGCAAACCGTGCGAAGTTGAGGACCCATGGGACGATGCTGGCTTCGTTCTTCGTTGGCGGCCTGACAGGCGCAGTCGGGTTCAGGAGCGTGGGTTATGTGTCGACCGTCCCGCTCGCTGCAGTACTCGTTACCCTGGCGGTTGTCCCTGTAGCTGACGATGTGCTCGCGTATTTCTGGCGGCGGGAACGAGGACAGTAACCGGACAATGGGTTGGGTGACGGCCGTAACCCATTGTCCCGACCGTGTTGCTGGAACTCCGCCGATGTAGTCATGGACACATTCGATAAGTCGTGCGACCTGTTTTCGGTCATCGCCTTCAACGAGTCGCCTCATGAGTCACCCAGATCTCCGCGCATTAATTCAATTTAGGCAACCCACACCTTTTCACATAGTCTGGATGGCCTGCGCGCGATCGCATTACTGGTCTTCCCGTTTGTTCCGAGCCCCATCCCAATGGTCGTCCCATTTAACACCTCCCATATGGAGATGTTGCAACGACTGATTGAATCCGCCGTCTGCCTTGGCCACAAAGTGGTGGAGCAACTGGCGCTTCACACTTATTCAATACTGCCAGGTATTACTACAGAGAAAATAGACTTTCTGACGCAGTAAGACTTAGCGATCGTCTTGGCCATGGCGTGCGAGCGGAGGACAAAGTCTACCGATTCCGACCTGTTGCCGGTACGGGTATGTCCCAACCCGGGCGGATCACGAAGCCGCTGGGCAACGCGCTACGATAGCCGGCGCGGCATTGAAAAAAATACCATCGCCCGTACGAACTGTGTGCGGGCACTCATTTTGCTACTCAAAAGGATTTGCGGTACCCAGAACCGCCAGCGAAGGCCATGGCATTCCAGTACCATGGCAGGAGCCACGCCGATTGGCCCGCAAGGCCGGCGCGCTCGACGGCGGCTGGTGCCCGGTTCTGCAAGGAGACATCACGCATGCGTGCAATGCCTTATCTAGACGGCTCCACAAGTGAAGCACCGGTACGCGATCTTCGCCGCGTGCCCATTCATCCCGATTACTGGTATCCGCTCGCCTGGTCGCGGGAAGTCAAGGCGGGCAAGGCGCTGGGCGTGCATTTCGCGGGCGACCCGATCGTGCTGTTCCGCACGGAGTCCGGCAAGGTGTTCGCGCTGGAGGACCGTTGCGCGCACCGCCAGGTGCCGCTGCACAAGGGCGTGGTCGACGGCGAGTCGCTGCGCTGCGGCTACCACGGCTGGACCTACGATTGCTCGGGCCAGTGCGTGGACGTGCCGTACCTCGGGCGCGAGCGCTTGCCCAACGGCGTGCGCGCCTACCCGTGCCGCGAGGCGCACGGCATGATCTTCGTGTTTCCGGGCGACGCCACGCTGGCCGACGTGCGTCCGGTGCCGACGCTCGCCTCGGCGCAAGACAAGGCGTACAAGACGCGCCGCTTCGGCCGCCCGGTCAAGTGTCACTACTCGTTCATGCACGAGAATCTGATGGACATGAACCATCAGTTCCTGCACCGCCGTCAGATGGGCCAGATGCGCGCGCGCTCGCTGGGCCGCCGGCGCGGCGAAGGCTGGATCGAGGTGGACTACACTTTCGTGCGCATGGAGGGCAAGCAGCCCGCGGGCGAGGCACTGGTCTTCGGCGGCAGCAAGAAGCGCGAGGATCAGAGCGATCAAAGCGTCATGACCATCCGCACGCAATACCCGTTTCAGACGCTGCAGATCCATTCGAGCGACGGCACGCTGGTCATGGACCTCTGGATCAACTATGTGCCGCTCGACGCGCAGCAACGCACGAACCGCACGTTCGGCATGCTGTCGATCCGCCGGCCCTCCGTGCCGTTCCTGCTCGACCTGGGCTGGCCGCTGCTGGTGTGGTTCACCGAGCGCATCTTCGCGGAAGACCGCACCATCGTCGAACTGGAGCAGGCCGCGCACGACATGCAGGGCGCCGACTGGAACCACGAAGTCTTCCCCGTCATCAACGAGTTGCGGGATCTGCTGCGCAGTTGCGGCGCACGCGCGGTTATTCCGATCCGCGACGTGACGGATCTGGTGTGATGCGGCTCAGGCGTCCGCTTTCTTCGTCGGCCTTGTTGTTGCCGTGGCCCTGGCGGGCGCCTTCTTTGCCTTTGCCGCTTTCTTGAGCTGATTGAATTCGATGGCTGCGCGGATCAGCGCCTTGAGCGCCCGCGCCTTGATCCTGTCGCCTTCGAAGAAGTCGATCGCGCGTCGCGCGTTGCCTTCCAGCCCCGCGTTGAAGAGGCCGTCCGGGTCGGGCAGGCTTGCGCCGTACTGGAAGGTCAGCTTCACCTTGCCCTTGTGCGCGTTCGCTACCGCGATGATGCCGTCGCGTTCCCAGACCGGGCTGCCCATCCACTTCCATTCTTCGACGATGTTCTTGTCCGCTGCGAGGATCGTTTCGCGCAAGCTGGCAAACGTTTCGCCGCGCCAGTCGGGGATGCTCGCGATCAGGGCGTCGATCTGTTCGGATGGCGTCATGGTGTCTCCATGCGTGTAAAAACTACACGATACAACCCGTTTTAGCGTACTCAACGTACCCGAGCATCGGCACTACGGCGGACAGCGGTTCGGCAAGGACAAAAGCCGCGGCTGTTGCGGCGACCCGCGCAGCAGGCGCTTGACGGCCATGGTGAGCAGCAGCGAGTCCCGAGTGGCGGCAAACCCGGGTAGCGCCGCCGCGAGTGTATCGCCTGCTCAGTGCACCGTGAAGCTGTAGTGACCCGTGGTGCGGTGGCCGTCTGCCGCGACGGCAATCCAGGTGACCGTGTACTTGCCCGCGCTCAGCGCATTGAGCGGCACCGACATGCGCTTCTTGTTGGAGGCATCGACGGCGGCCTTGTCGCGGATCACCGACTTGCCCGCCGCATCGGCGACCTGGATCGAGCTGAAGGCGGGTTCGAGCGCGTCGTCGAAGTCGATCGTCACGGCGTTTTGCGCAGCCGTCACGGTCGAGCCTGCGGGCGGCTCCTGATGCGTCGGATAGGCGTGCGCCCAGGCGAGTTGCGCGGCGCCGAGCGCGAGCGCGGCGGCAGCAAGGCGGAAAGCGGCAAATTTCATGGCGGATTCTCCAAAAGAGCGATTACTGGAACAGCGGCTTGCCGACCGAGTTCGGCGCCACGTCGTCGAAGAAGATGTGCGTCTGCACGAGGATGCCCACATGTGAACCGCTCGCGCGATTGACCGGAATCTGCGCCTCGATGCCGAGCTGGCCGTAACGGTTGATCCAGATGAAGCCCGGATTGATCGTGCCGGTCGTTTGCCCCTGACTGCGCGAGAGCGGTACTTCCACGAGCGGGATGAGGTTCGAGAACGGCTGCGGCAGGCCGAGGTCGTGCACGTGCTGTTGCAGGTACGGCAAGCTGTACTGGAACGTGAAACCGTAGTTGAAGGCGTTGGGCTGGCCCGCGCCGGTGGTGAGCGACGGACCCAGCTCGCCGGTGATGGCGATCGGGCGCAGCCACGCGAGCGTGTCGGGCAGGTCGCCCATGCCTTTGCCCGCGTAGAGCGTGGGCGAAATGGTCGAGAAGTTGTCGCCGATGGCGCGGCTGCCGGTGCCGCCCAGTTCGGCGTCCACGCCCACCGAGGTCATGAACTCGTGGGCATCGTTCACGTAGAGCTGGTATTTGAGGCCGACGCCGAAGTTGTCGAAGCCGCGCGCCGTCGGGTTGTTCTGCATGACGTAGCCGCCGTCCACGGACAGCGCGAGGCGCGGCGTGAGCAGCTTGTCATATTCGAAGTCGAACGAGTTGATGCTCTGGTCGCCCGAATCACCGGGCACGCGCACGTGGCCGAACTGGAGATCGGCTTCGTCGCCGACGCCGGGATCGTCCACGGCCATCGTCGCCGGAAAGACGCGGTCGCCCGCGATCGCGTGGGCGTTCGCCGCCTGCGGCGCGCCGATGAGCGAGCCGAGAATCGCGCAGGCGAGCGTGATAGCCGTGCGCGGGAAAAGATCAGACATGATGGTCCTGGTGCTATGAAGGTGTGCGCGTCGTGCATGACGACATGCCGCGCGTGCAGACACGCGGCGACACGCGTATTCGTATCGCCGCAAGGTTGGGCACGATCAGGTCAAACCAGGGGCGGGGCGCGCGCGAGCGCAAAAGTCAGCGGTTCGACGCGCGCGAGGCGCTCGAAGCGCACGGCAACACGCGCATGTTCGAGGCGCATGGCCAGCGCCAGCGGCACGGGCACGCCGGGCATCGCCGGCAGGTGGGCGAGCAGGTTGCAGTAGCCGCAATCCTGGAGGTCGGCGTTGGGCGCTTGCGCGTGGTTATGTGTGCCGCTATTTCCGCTTATGCCTTGCGTATGACGCATCGACGGCATGTCGCAATGCGCTGACATCATGGACGGCTGCGCCGCGAGCAGATGCGAAATCATCGGGGCGAGCGTCGTCATGAGGATCGCAAGCGTCCCCAATAGACTGACCAGCCTGAGATGAAAACGGCGCATGGCGTAGCGAAAACGGCGGTAGAGACGCCGCGATTATGCCACGCGCGCTTCGGGCGTCGATCCGCGCAAGCGTTGCGTCGCGTCATGCACACATTTCGTCATTTAGCTAAAATTCAAAATGACACAGGAGATCGTATCGATGGATGACATCAGCCGCATCAGCGCGCTCGCCAATGAAAGCCGCCTTGCCATCATGCGCTGGCTGAAGGCGCCGCGCCGCCATTTCCCGGTGCAGCCGCACGGCGACATCGACGAACTGGGCGTGTGCTGCACCTTCATCACGGACAAGCTCGGCATTGCACCCGCGACGACCACGCGCCACATGCGCATCCTCGCCGATGCGGGTCTCGTGCGCGCCACGCGGGTCGGCAAGTTCACTTACTACAAACGTATCGACGCGGAGCTAAAAAAACTCAGCCGCGAACTTTCACAACTCTGAGCCAACGCAAAAGGTCCAGCATGGATGAACTCGCATTACTCGGGGACGCCGATCAGCGCGCCCATCGTTATCTGGCCACGGTTGCCCAGCGCCGCGTGTTTCCCGACGCCGGCGCGCTGGCCGGTCTCGCGGCGTTCGACGAACCGCTGCCCGACGAGGGCGCGGCGCCGTCCGACACGCTGCGCCTGCTGGACGAAGCCGGCTCGCCCGCCACCGCTGTTTCAAATGGCCCGAACTACTACGGCTTCGTCATCGGCGCCGCGCTGCCGGCTGCGGCCGCCGCCGAACGTCTGATGCTGGCGTGGGACCAGTGCGCTTCCACTTTCGATAATTCGCCGGCCGCCGCGACCATCGAGCGCATCGCCGGTCGCTGGGTGGTCGAGGCGCTGGACTTGCCGCGCGAGAGCGCCGTGGGCTTCGGCACCAGCGCGACGGCCTGCACGCTCGTGGCGATTGCCGCCGCGCGTCGCGCGCTGCTCGCGCGCAAGGGCTGGGACTTCGACAGCGACGGATTGACCGGTGCGCCAGAAGTCAAGGTCGTGATCTCCGAACTCGCGCATATCACGGTCAAAAAGGCGCTGCGCGTGCTCGGCTTCGGCCTGAAACGTTTGATTGTCGCGCCGGTAGATAGTTGTGGGCGCATCGATCTGGCACGTTTGCCCGCGCTCGACGACATGACGATTCTTTGCGTGCAGGCGGGCGAAGTGAATACCGGTGAATTCGATCCGTTCGCCGCGCTGATTCCGCGCGCGAAGGCGGCGGGTGCGTGGGTTCACGTGGATGGCGCATTCGGCCTGTGGGCGCGCGCATCGGCGAAATCGGCCTTGACCGATGGCGTTGAACAGGCGGACAGTTGGACCGCCGACGCGCACAAGTGGCTCAACACCCCCTATGACGGCGCGATGACGATCTGTCGCGACGCCGCTGCGCTGGCTGCAGCGATGAACGCCGATGCCGTGTATTCGATGGCGTCGCTCGATGCGCAGAAGAATCTGAACCTGGAGTTTTCGCGACGCCCGCGCGGCCTGCCTGTTTGGGCTGCGTTGCGCAGCCTGGGCCGCACCGGCGTGGCCGCGATGGTGGAACGGCATTGTGCGCTGGCGGCGCGTATCGGCGAAGGGCTACGGGAGGCGGGCTACGAAGTGCTCAACCGTGTCGTGCTCAATCAGGTGCTTGTGCGTGCGCAGAGCGATGCGCAAACCGTCGCGATTCGTGAAGCGGCGCAGGCCTCCGGCGAGGTGTGGTTCGGTGCAACGCTCTGGCAGGGGCGGCCCGCCTTTCGCATCAGTGTTTCGTCGTGGCGCACGCAAGAAACGCATGTGGAGCGGCTTATCGCACTGCTGGCGGCGTTGCGGGAGCGGCATTCGGGTTGATCCGATTTCCCATCACGACGTTTTAAAAGACCAGGCCCGGCCGCGCCGGGCCTTTCCCTTCCCGCGCGATTAGCTCTGTTTCAGGAAAGGTACTTTCGCGCGCGTCGTCTTAATTCTCTTGCCGCCTGCGCTGACAATCGCGATCTTGCGTGCGCACGGCCGTGCGCGCCCCGCCTTTACCAACAACAAAACGGGTATGCGGTGCATCGCGTGGTGTCTGCGCGCCGCCCGAACGCCTGCAAGACCAGCACATGATGAACAGGAAAGTCCTCTCCACCTGCGCCGCGGGCCTCTGCGGTCTGAGCGCGGGTGTCGCTCACGCTCAGAGCAGCGTCACCCTCTATGGTCTTATCGATACTTCGATATCCTATGTAAGCAACCAGCGCACCAATGACGCCGGTTCGTCCGGCAGCGGCAATGTGTCGATGACTAGCGGCAATCTCAGCGCGTCGCGCTGGGGGCTGCGCGGCAGCGAGGATCTGGGCGGCGGCGCGTCGGCTATTTTCATGCTCGAAAACGGTTTCTCGTCGGTCAACGGCAAGACCAGCAACGGCGGCAATCTGTTTGGCCGTCAAGCCTACGTGGGCTTGCGCGCGAACGGCTACGGCACGTTCACGATGGGCCGCCAGTACGATTTCATCCTCACCTTCGTCACGCCGCTGGGCGCGGCGGGTTCGGGCTGGGGCGGCAATCTGGCGATGCATCCCTACGACAACGACGATTCGATCCAGAACATCCGCATCAACAACGCCGTGCGCTACACGAGCGAAACGTATCGCGGCTTCACGGCGGGCGCGATGTATGGTTTCTCGAACACGCCAGGCAGCTTCGGCAATAACGCTGCGTACAGCGCGGGCCTCTCGTACGCGAACGGCCCGCTCAAGGCCGGCGCCGCCTTCCTCAAGATCAATCGCGATGGCCACGTCGCCAATCCGGACGGCGCGGTGAGCACGACCGATGGCTCCGCGACCATCACTGGCGGCGATCAACTGATTGTGGCCGTGGGCGCGCGCTATGCGTTTGGCCCGCATTCGGTGGGCGTGAGCTGGACCCATTCGGCCACGGATGATGTCACAGGCGTGTATCAGGGCGGCAAGATCGCGTCGCTCAAGGGCAATACGCTGATCTTCGATAATTACTCGATCGATGGCCGCTACGCCGTCACGCCGTCGCTGTATGTGTCGGCGGCCTATACCTATACGCAGGCGCGCTTCGATGCGGGCGCGGGTTCCGCGCGGCCCAAGTGGAACCAGGTCGTCGCGCAGGTCGACAAGCAGGTCACGCCGCGCACGGACCTCTATCTGGAAGGCGTGTATCAGAGCGTGAGCGGCGGGCGCAATGTCGCCGCATTCGACGCGTCCGTCTACACGCTCACGCCGTCGTCGAACAGCAATCAGGTGGTGGTGGCGCTGGGCATGCGGCATCGCTTCTGATTGACGCGTTTTCTCAGGCGCCTTTCGCCGACTCCAGCAGCCATTGCGCGAGCCGCTGCGCGCCGTCCGGCATTTCCGCGTCGGCGCGCCAGCACAGGTAGTAGTGGCGCCCGTCGTCCAGTTCGTGATCGAACAGCTTGCGCAACGCCCCCGAGGCCAGTTCGCGTGAGATCAACGGCGCGCGCAGCAAGGCCGCGCCCAGATCGGCCATGGCGGCGCTCAAGGTCAACTGGCCGTCCTCGAAAAGCGGGCCTTCGGTGCGCGTGACGTGACGCACGCCCGCGCTTTGCAGCCAGTTCGCCCAGGTGCTGCGGTCCTCGTCATGCACGAGCGGCACGCCCGCGAGATCGGCGGGCTTGCGCAGCGGACCGTAGCGGCGCTCGAAGCGCGGCGTGCACACGGGCACCATCGCGCCCGAAAGCAGCGGCGTGCTCGTGTAGCCGACCCAGTCGCCGGTGCCGAAGCGGATCGAAAGATCGGCGGCGTCGCTGCGGTAATTGCGGTGATTCGCGTAGAGCACCGTTACGTCCACGTCGTCGTTGGTCGCAAGAAAGTCGTGCAGGCGCGGAATGAACCAGCCGATGCCGAACAGCGGAATCAGACTGACCGTGATCTGGCGGCGAGAGGAGCGCTCGCGCACGAAGCCCGTCGCGCTGCGTAGCACCGAAAACGCCGCGCTGATCGAGCGGTAGTAATCGCGCCCCTCGTCGGTGAGCACCAGCGAGCGGCCGTTGCGAACGGTCAGCGGCGTTTGCACGAACGATTCGAGCAATTGCAATTGATGGCTCACCGCCGAGGGCGTGATTTCCAGCTCGCGCGCGGCCGCGACTACCGAGCCATGCCGCGCGAAGGCCTCGAAGGCGCGCACCGCGCGCAAGGGCGGATCGTCGGCGATATGCTGAATTTTATTCATGTATCGAATTATATCGAACGGCGCGCGGTCGGATGAAAATGCTATTTAAGTCGATAAATCAATTATTTATCGACTATCGTGGCACATGGGAATAATGATCGAACTAAAGATAATTTAGGCGGTTTGGCATCAAACCGTAATCTTTTTCATTATTCAAGGGCGGCGCGCCACGCGCCTTCCCGGTCCCCCATCGCACGCGTACTCACACATGAAAAAGACAACCCTGCTTTTGCCGATCGCCGCGCTGTCTGCGACCCTTTTCGCCACCCTCTTCGCGGGCGTCGCCCAAGCTCAGGATGAACAGGTCGTCCTGATTGGCCTGGCCGCGCCGCTCACCGGCGGTTCCGCGCGCATCGGCAAGGATCTGGAGAATGGCGCGCAGCTCGCCATCGACGATGCCAACGCAAAACATCCGGTCATCGCCGGCAAGCCCGTGCTCTACAAGCTGGCGAGCGCCGACGATCAATCGGACCCGCGCACCGCAGTGACGGTCGCGCAGCAACTCGTCGATCGTCATGTGATCGGCGTGGTGGGGCACTGGAATACCGGTTGCAGCGTGCCGGCCGCGCGCGTCTATCACGACGCGGGCATTGCGCAGATCGCGCCGGCCTCGACGGGGCATCAATACACGCTGCAAGGCTTCGACACATCGTTTCGCATCATGGGTCACGACGATGACGGCGGCGCTTACACGGGCGCCTATGCCGTGAAGACGCTCAAGGCGCAGCGCATCGTGGTGATCGACGATCAGACCGCGTTTGGCGCGGGACTGGCGAACCAGTTCATCAAGGGCGTGCAGGCCAATGGCGGCACGGTGATCGATCATCAATACGTGACCGACAAGACGATCGATTTCAGCGGCGTGCTCACCGAAATCAAGAGCAAGCGGCCCGATCTGGTTTTCCTCGGCGGCATCGATGTGGAGGCTGCGCCGCTCGTGCGCCGCATGCGCCAGTTGCACATCCAGGCGCCCCTGCTGGGCGCGGGCGGTTTCGTCAGCCAGACTTTCCTCAAGCTCGCCGGGCCTGCAGGTGAGAGCGTGACGGCGCTCGAACCGGGCCGTCCGCTCCAGCGCATGCCGGGCGGCCCCGCGTTCGACGCCCAGTACCGCGCGCGCTGGCACGCGCCCATCGAACTGCATGCGCCGTTTGCCTACGATGCGGCTGCAACCATCATTGCCGCCACGCAGCAGGCCAATTCGACCGATCCGAAAAAGATCGTCGCAACGCTGCACGCGATCCGCCGCGACGGCGTGACGGGCACTATCGCGTTCGATGCGCAGGGCAACCTCAAGGACCCCGCGTACACGATCTATCAGGTTCGAGGCGGAACGTGGGCCGTGGTGGACGTGCTGGGCGGCGGTGCGAAAGCCGCGGCGCACTGAAGATCGAGGAGTCGACCATGACACAGCAAGACGATCAGCATCCCGAACAAAATGAAGGCGTGAATGGCGTGACGCTTGGCATTCTGGAGCGCCGCCGCATCGAGGCCGAAATCATCAAGCCGATCTACGAAATTCTCAAGCGCGACTTCGGCGCGGATCGCGCCCAGGCCGTGATCGCCGAGGCCGTGCGCGGCGCGGCCGTCGATGCGGGCCGCGAGTTTGCGGCCCGCGAGCCCAATGGCACGAGCATCGCCTCGTTCGTGGCGCTCCAGGTGCTTTGGGAAAAGGACGATGCGCTCGACGTCGAGACGCTGCGCGCCGACGCCGATGCTTACGACTACAACGTCCATCGCTGCAGTTACTCCGAGATGTATCACGCGATGGGGCTGGGGGAAATCGGCCATCTGCTGAGCTGTGCGCGCGACAGCGAATTCATCGCGGGCTACGATCCGCGCATCGAACTCACGCGTACCAGCACGATCATGCAGGGCGGCAAGCGCTGCGATTTCCGCTATCGGATGCGCGATGCGCAAACCGTCGAAGATCGCGCGGGGAAAGCGCATGGCTGAACACAACCTCACGAATATCGCGGCGTTGCGCGTGAATGGCACGCGCCTGTGGGATTCGCTCGAACGCATGGCACAGATCGGCGCGACGGAAAAAGGCGGTGTCTGCCGTCTCGCGCTAACCGACCTCGATCGCGAAGGGCGCGATCTGTTCGTGCAATGGGCGCGCGAAGCGGGTTGCACGATCCGCGTCGATCGCATGGGCAACATTTTTGCGCGGCGTGCGGGCCGCAATCCGGACGCCGCGCCGGTCTTGACCGGCTCGCATGCCGATACGCAACCCACGGGTGGGCGCTACGACGGCATCTATGGCGTGCTGGGCGGTCTCGAAGTCGTGCGCGCGCTCAACGACGCGGGCATTGAGACCGAGCGCCCGCTCGAAGTGGTGATCTGGACCAACGAGGAAGGCTCGCGCTTCGCGCCGGCGATGATCGCCTCGGGCGTCTACGCGGGCGTGTATCCACTCGAATACGGGCTGTCGCGCTCCGACGCATCGGGCACGACGATCGGCGAGGCGCTCGCCCACATCGGCTATGCAGGCGACGAGCCGGTGGGCGGCACGCCGGTCCACGCGGCCTACGAACTGCATATCGAGCAGGGCGCGATTCTGGAGCGCAGCGGCAAGACGATCGGCATCGTCACGGCGGGACAGGGGCAGCGCTGGTACGAAATCGAACTCGAAGGCGTGGATGCGCACGCGGGCACGACGCCGATGGACCTGCGCCGCGACGCGCTGGCAGGCGCGGCGCGCATGATTGTGTTCGTGGAGGCGCTGGGACGCAGTCATGCACCGCATGGGCGCGCGACGGTCGGCATGATCGAAGCGAAGCCGAATTCGCGGAATACCGTGCCGGGCCACTGCTTTTTCACGGTGGAATTTCGTCATCCGGAGTCCGAAGTATTGGCGCAGATGGATGCGCAGCTTCGTGCCGAGCTGGCGCGCGTGGCGCAGGAAGCGCAACTCGCCCACAAGATCGAGCAGATTTTCAATTATGCGCCCGTGCCGTTCGCGCCCGAATGCATTGAGGCGGTGCGTCGCGCCGCGAACGAACTTGGCTTGTCCCATGCCGAAATCGTCTCGGGCGCGGGTCACGATGCCTGTTATCTCGCGCGCGTTGCGCCCACCGGCATGATCTTCGTTCCCTGCGTCGATGGACTCAGCCACAACGAAGGCGAAGCGATCACGCCCGAATGGGCCGAAGCAGGCGCGAACGTGCTGCTGCACGCGATGCTGGCTAGCAGTCTGGCGATCCCGGGTTAAAGATCGAGCACGAGCAGCAGGGCAGGAATGGATTGCCGGCTGCTTTTTTTCATCGGTTAGATAAGTGTCGCGATGATCGGATTGACCCTCGATCACGCGCATGAGACAGGTGCCGCACACACCTTGCGCGCCGGAGGTCAGCACCTCCGCGCATGAACCCACGCGGCCCGCAGAAATATAAATGGCTGCCAGCGGGCGCATTCGCCTGCATGGCCGCGATATCGAAACACGGCGCGCGTTTTTCTCTCATGCATGAGCGGCGCCTGGCAACGGGCGCCGTTTTCTTGGCGCCACATCTGCAACTAACCGCCAATCCCGGTCGATCTCATTGAACGCCGTTCCACGGCGCACCCTGTTGCTCACGGGCATCCCGGACGGGAAGTCGAGATATTTGCATTTTCTAAAGATGTCTGACGTCGTACTTATCTCGACGCTTAGCTGTTTTCGCTTCTGTTCGTTTTGTGCTCTATTTCCTATTGACTGCGTTCGAAAGCGAACATAGCATCGGTTTCGCGTCGAATGCGCCAAGCGATGCTTAGCGCATTCACGCGAAAGAAGTCGTTGCTTCTCCCAAGTAAGTTATACGACAACGTAACAGATCAAAACAAAGAAGGAGACAAGCGGTATGGAGGCAGTCTCGCAAGGCATCAAAGGATTGCGCTGGTGGATCATCGCGCTGGTCTGCATCGGCACGATCATGAATTACCTCACGCGCAACTCGCTTGGCGTGCTCGCGCCCGCGCTCAAGGGCGAACTCAACATGTCCACGCAGCAGTATTCGTACGTGGTGGGCGCGTTCCAGGTGGGCTATACGATCATGCAGCCGGTGTGCGGCATCATCGTCGATCTGATCGGGCTGCGGCTCGGTTTTGCGCTGTTCGCGGTGCTCTGGTCCGCGACCGGCGTGCTGCACGGATTCGCCACGGGCTGGACCTCGCTTGGCATGATGCGCGGGCTGCTCGGGGTGTTCGAGGCGGCGGCTATTCCGTCGGGCATGAAGGCGGTGGCCGAATGGTTTCCCGACCGCCAGAAGTCCGTCGCCGTGGGCTATTTCAATGCGGGCACCTCGCTGGGCGCCTTGCTCGCGCCGCCGCTGGTGGTATTTCTCTCGCTGCGCTATGGCTGGCAGTCTGCGTTTGTGGCGACGGGCGCACTCGGTTTCGTCTGGGCCGCCGTCTGGTACGTGCTCTATCGCTCGCCGGCGCAGCATCCGCGCATTTCAGCGCAGGAATTGAATCTGATCGAAAGCGGTCAGGCGCGTGTCGCGCCGGTGAGCCGCCGCCCGGTGCTCGATATTCTCGGCTCGCGGCGTTTCTGGGCGATTGCACTGCCGCGCTTTTTCGCGGAACCCGCCTGGCAGACCTTCAGTTTCTGGATTCCGCTGTATCTCGCCACCGAGCGTCACATGGATCTCAAGCAGATCGCGCTATTCGCGTGGCTGCCGTTCCTCGCGGCGGACATGGGCGGCATTCTCGGCGGCTATCTCTCCCCCTTCCTCATGCGCTATTTCCGCATGCCCTTGCTGTGGTCGCGCGTCGCGGGGGTGGTGCTCGGCGCGTTCATGATGATCGGTCCCGCGTGTATCGGCCTCGTTGCGTCGCCGTATACGGCGATCGCGCTGTTTTGCCTCGGCGGCTTTGCGCATCAGATGTTGTCCACGCTCGTCAACACGCTCTCCGCCGATGTTTTCGATCCCGACGAAGTCGCCACGGCCAGCGGCTTTGGCGGCATGGCGGCGTGGATCGGGGGCTTGAGCTTTTCGCTGGTGGTGGGCGCGCTGGCCGACAAAGTGGGCTTCGGGCCGCTGTTTGCGTGCCTGGGCGCATTCGATCTGATCGGCGCTGGCTTGCTGATTCTGCTCATACGCGGACAGACAAGAGAGGCGCGCGGTGCGTTGCCGGTTTCGAGCCATGCTGCCCGATATGCATCGGACTCCATAAAATAAAGGCGATCCACTAAAGATGAAAAATTCACACTTCTCGTATCGTACGTACCGCGGCAAGGCCCTCAAAACGTTGCTCGTTGCAGGTGCATCCATAGGCGCATTCGGCGCGCACGCGCAATCGAGCGTCACGCTCTACGGCGTGCTCGATGATTCGATCGCCTACGTCAACAACCAGAAGGGCCATTCCAACGTATATCTGCGCCAGGGGAATCTGTACGCGTCCAAATTCGGCTTCAAGGGTGCGGAGGATCTGGGCGGCGGCACGAGCGCGATTTTCGACCTGCAGGCAGGCTTCGATCCGAACAATGGCACGGCGTCGTCGGCGGGGCTGCTGTTCAATCGTCAGGCTTACGTAGGTTTGCAAAACAGGCGATGGGGCACGCTCACGATGGGCCGACAGTACACGCCGTACTTCCTGCTGGTCGGGCCGCTCGCTTCCAGCACGTATCTGACCGGCGCAACGGGCGCTCATCCTGGCGATATCGACAGTCTGGATACGACAGTGCGCATCAACAATTCGGTCACGTGGACGTCGCCCACCTGGCAGGGTTTTAGCGCGAGCGCGCTTTATGGCCTGAGCGGCATTCCGGGCAGCGTCGGTGCGGGGCAGACCTGGAGTGGGGCGGTGCGTTACGCGATCGGCGGCGTCAATCTCGCTGCGGGCTTTCTGCGGATGAACAACACCGGTCGCACTGCCGGTTTCGATGCGGGCGCGACCGGGTCGTTCGCGACATCGGCGCTTAATGCGGGCTATCTGTCGGCGCGCGCGGTGCAGAACGCGGCGGTCGCCGGGACGTGGACAACGGGCGCCCTGACGCTCGGCCTCACCTATACCAACGTCGAATATCTGTCCGGCAGCTATTCGGCGTTCCGCGATACCGCAGTGTTCAACACTTACGCGGCGCTCGCGTCCTGGCGTTTCACGCCCGCGTTCGATGTGGCCGCTGGCTACGCGTGGACGCTCGCCTCCAGGGCCAACGGCGTCGCGAGCGCCGCTCGCTATCAGCAGGTCTCGCTCAAGCAGGCATATCACCTGTCCAAGCGTACGACGCTTTACGCTTTGCAGGCATGGCAGCACGCGAGCGGGCAGACGCTCGGCTCGAACGGCGCCATCGTCGATGCCGTGCCGGACGTAGGGGATTCGCAGAATTCGTCGCCTTCGTCCACGCGCTCGCAATTCGTCGGGATGCTCGGCATCGCGACGGTATTCTGAAAAACTATCAAGCAATCCCAAGGAATCGCCAGATGGCATCGCTACTGAATCGCCCATTTTTCCGGCCGGTTGACGAAGCGCGCAACCGCCTGATGCTGCAAAGCGCGCAAGGCGCGACTCTCGAAGTCTTCGTGCTGGAAGAGGACATCGTGCGGGTGCGCGTGCTGCCCGACGGCAAGCCGCACGGCCCGCGCACCTGGGCGATTGCGCCCGGCATGGACGATGTGCCGCTCGAAGGCCGCGACCGGCTCGATCTTTCGGGCTTTGCGCGGCCGCGCTACGTCAGTGAGATTACGCCCGACTGCATGCGCGTGAGCACATCTAAAATCCGCTTGACGGTCAGGCTTGACGGCGGTTTCTGTTCGTGGGAAATCAATCAGGATGGAGAATGGTATGTGGCGATGGAGGATCGTCCCACGCAGGCCTATAACTTCGGCTGGTGGGACGAGCGCGTCTATCACTACGTGCGCCGCCTGCCTGGCGAGATGTACCTTGGGCTGGGCGAGCGCGCGGGCGCGCTCGATCGCGCCAATCAGTCGTTTCGCATGACCAATGTCGACGCGATGGGCTATAGCGCCAAAAGCACGGACCCGCTGTACAAACACATTCCGTTCTACCTGACGTGGCGCGCACAGACGCAAACGGGTTTTGGCCTCTTCTACGACACGCTCGCCGACTGCACCTTCGACATGGGCCGCGAACTGGACAACTATCACGGCCACTATCGTCATTTCGTGGCCGATCACGGCGATCTCGACTATTACTTCATCGCGTCGGCGGGCACGCCGCTCGATGCGGTGCGCCGATTCACGTGGATGACGGGACGCCCCGCGCTGATGCCGAAATGGGGCCTCGGCTATTCCGGCTCGACGATGACGTACACCGACGCGCCCAACGCCCAGGCGCGCATGAACGAGTTCACGGATCGCTGCGCCGAACACGACATCCTGTGCGATTCGTTTCATCTCTCGTCGGGCTACACGTCGATCGACGCAAAGCGTTATGTGTTCAACTGGAATCGCGAGAAGTTTCCCGACGTCGAAGGCTTCGTCAATCGCTATCTGGAGCACGGTGTCAAGCTGTGCGCCAACATCAAGCCGTGTCTGCTGCGTGATCATCCCGAGTTCGAGCACGCGCAGCGCGAAGGTCTGCTGATTCGCGCCGCCGATGGCGAGCCTGCCTGGGTGCAGTTCTGGGACGAAGTAGGCGCGTACCTGGACTTCACCAATCCCGCGACGGTGACGTGGTGGAAGGCGCGCGTGACTGATGCGCTGCTGCGCTACGGGATCGCCTCGACCTGGAACGACAACAACGAATTCGAAATCTGGACGCCGGACGCGTTCGCGCACGGCTTCGGCAAAGCGTTTCCGGCGCGCGAGGCGAAGGTGCTCCAGACCTTGCTGATGATGCGTGCCTCGCGCGATGCGCAACGCGCCTATGCGCCCGACAAGCGGCCCTTCCTGGTGTCGCGCTCGGGCTGTGTCGGCATGCATCGCTACGTGCAGACGTGGTCGGGCGACAACGCCACCTCGTGGGAGACATTGCGCTACAACCTCAAGATGGGGCTGGGGCTGGCGCTCTCAGGCGTCTCGAACATCGGCCACGATATCGGCGGCTTCGCGGGGCCCGCGCCGGAGCCGGAACTGTTTATCCGCTGGGTGCAGTTCGGCGTGTTCATGCCGCGTTTCAGCATTCATTCGTGGAATGACGACGGCACGGTCAACGAGCCATGGATGTACCCCGAACTCACGCCGCGCATCGCGCGCCTGGTGAAGCTGCGCTATCGGCTGATGCCGTACCTCTATCAGTTGCTGCACGATTCCAGCGCGCGTTATGAGCCGGTGCTGCGTCCTGCTTTCGCGGAGTTTCCGGCGGACCCGCAGTGCTATGCCGAATGCGACGACATGATGCTGGGCGCGTCGCTGCTGGTCGCGCCGGTCGTGGAGCCGGGCCGGCGCGATCGGCAGGTGTATCTGCCGGCGGGTGCGCGCTGGTTCGACTACTGGAGCGGCGAGGCCTTCGACGGCGGCCAGACCGTGACGCTGCCCGCACCGTGGGACGCGCCGGTCATGCTGATCCGCGAAGGCGGCGTGATCGCGCTCAACGTCGCGCAGCAGCATTTCGGCCAGCGCGCCGATCGCCGCGCGTTCATCGTCGCGCCGATGGCGGGTGAAGGCAGCGTGAGCGCGCAGTACGTCGAGGACGATGGTGAGACCCTCGCGTGGCGCGAAGGGGCTTGCGGCACATGGCGCATTGCCGTGCAGGGCGGCCTGGAATCGCTTTCGATGACGGTCGATCGGGACGGCGACAAGACGTTCCTGGCCACCACGATCGAACTGCATCTCCCGGCTCACGAATCGCGTCCGATCGTGCTGGGCGCGGGCCGCATCGTCGCAGATACGCGCGACGGCGGCTGGCGCACGCTGACGGTCGATCTGGGCGACTGAGGCGCGCTTTAGATCGTCATTGCGCGCACGTCGATGCGCGCAAGCCGCTTGACGTGGCGCGGTGCGGGCACGAGGTCCGCGCCCGAAAACAGCACGGGTGCGCCGTCGGCTTCGGTCAGCGGCTTGCCGCCACATTCGTAGACGACAATCGCCTGCGCGCCGACGGACGTGTTGAACAACTCGTGCCACGTGAAGGGCACCGCGTAGCCGTCATGGCCGATCGCGAGAAAGATCATCCGTTTGAATTCGCCGTGAACCTCGCAACGCAGCCCGGCATGTTCGATCAGATCGGTGAGCCGGACGCCGCGATACGGCTCGACGGAGCGGATGAAACGCTGCGTCGTGTAGCAGCGCAAGTCGAAGGGCGCGCAGGTCACCGAGGGGAAAGCGCGCAGCGCGTCAAGCGTGAGCGACTGCGGACGCAGCAGGCGGCCCGTCAGCAGCAGCGCGGTTGCCTGCCCGGTCGGGGCGATCTCAGGAGCGGTGGTCTGCGCGATATCCATCGTCGGGTCTCGGGGCCGTAGCGGCCAGTCAGTGGATCGAGAAACGGAGCGTTATGATCGCATGTATATTACGCACGGCGCGAACGATTCTTCAATGCGCCGTGCTGCATGGGCGTTATGTCGATGCGGTTATTTGAGGGGTGGGGTCGGAACGCTCAATCTTCCTCCCACGCCTCGTCGTCCAGCCCCCGCAACCCGTCCAGCCTTTCAGCAAGTCGCGCTTCCATGCCGCGCGGCACGGGCTGATACCAATGCGGCTGCGTCACGCCATCGGGAAAATAGCGCTGTCCGGCCGCAAGCCCGTGCGGTTCGTCATGGGGATTTCGATACCCGGCGCCTTGCCCGCCCGCGAGCGCCAAAGCCTGCGCCGCCACGCTCAAATGCGCCGGCACCGGCCGCGCCCCGTCTTGCGCGACAAATCCACGCGCGTGCATGAGCGCGACCCCGCCCGCATTGCTCTTCGCCGCGCAGGCCAGCAACAGCACGGCTTGTGCGAGCGCCAGATCGCCTTCCTCGCCGCCGAGCATCTCGCTTGCCTTCACGGCATCGCTCGCGTAGCGCAGCGCGCGCGGATCGGCGAGGCCGATATCGTCCCAACCGATCGCGATGATGCGCCGCGCGAGATAGCTGCGCTTCACGCCGCCGTCCAGCATGCGCGTGAGCCAATAGAGCGCGGCATCGGGGTTCGAACCGCGCACGGATTTGTGCAGCGCCGAGATCTGGTCGTAGAACTGCTCGCCGCCCTTGTCGAAACGCCGTGCGCCGCGCGTGAGCAGGCCTGAGACGAAGGCTTCGTCGATACTGCGCGTGCCCGTCGCCGTCGCCAGTGTGCGGATCTGTTCGAGCAGGTTGAGCAGCCGGCGCGCGTCGCCATCGGCGTAATCCAGCAGCGCGTTCACCGCGCCCGCGTCGAAGTCTAGATCCACCAGCGCCCGCTCGCGCGCGCGTTCGAATAACTGGCGCAATTCGCGCGCATCGAGCGGATGGAGCACATGCACGCGCACGCGCGCGAGCAGGGCGCGGCTCACTTCGAAGCTCGGGTTTTCCGTGGTCGCGCCGATCAGGATCACCTGTTCCGCGCGCACGAAGGGCAGCAGGGCGTCCTGCTGGCTGGCGTTGAGGCGATGGATTTCGTCGATGAACAGAATGGTGCGGCGGCCCGTGCGCGCGAGACGTTCCTGCACGCCATCAAGCGTGGCGCGGATCGCCTTGATGCCATCGAGCACGGCTGAAAGCGCGACGAATTCGCCGTCGAACGCCTGTGCGGCGAGACGCCCGAGCGTGGTCTTGCCGACGCCTGGCGGCCCCCACAGAATCATCGAATGCGCCTCGCCCGCCGCGAACGCGCGTTGCAGTGGTTTGCCCGCGCCGAGCAGATGCGCTTGCCCGATGACATCGGCGAAAGTCGCGGGGCGCAGGGATTCCGCGAGCGGCACACGTGGCTGGAGCGGCTGCGCCTGCGATGCGAACAAATCGGCCATGAAGCGCGAACCTCTCCCGTACCCTGAAGCGCCATGCGGAGCCGGGATTATGCCGCGAGTTCCACCGCGTTGCGTGGATTCACTCCATCTCGCCGCCATGCGCCTTGTGCTGCGCCGCAAGCTTGTCCTGCTGCGAAGGGGGCACGGGATCGTAGTGGCTCAACTGAATGCTGTAATTGCCATTGCCGCCCGCCATCGCGTTCAGCCGCGATTGATAGTCGTTAAGCTCCGCGAGCGGCACCTTGCCCGCGATCACCATCGCGTTGCCGTTCACGGTGCGCGTGCCGTGCACCTGGCCACGCCGCGCCGATAAATCGCCGATCACGTCGCCCATGGCCGCTTCGGGCGTCATGACCTCGATATCGACAATGGGTTCGAGCACCACGGGCTGCGCCTTGAGCACGGCGTCGATAAACGCCTTGCGCCCCGCCGTGACGAAGGCGACTTCCTTCGAATCGACCGGATGGCTCTTGCCGTCGAACACCGTCACGCGCACGTCCTGCATCGGAAAGCCCGCGAGCGGGCCGCTGTCGATGACCTGCTGGATGCCTTTTTCGACGGCGGGAATGAACTGCGTGGGGATCGCGCCGCCCTTGACGGCATCGACGAATTCGAAGCCCGCGCCACGCGGCAATGGCTCCACGCGCAGCATGACTTCGCCGAACTGGCCCGCGCCGCCGGTTTGTTTCTTGTGGCGGCAATGGCCTTCGGCGCGCCCGCCAATGGTCTCGCGCCACGCGATGGTCGGCGGGCGCGTCAGCACTTCGAGCTTGTGCTGGTCGGTGAGGCGCTCCAGCAAATAACGCAGATGCAGTTCGCCCAGGCCGCGCACGACGGTCTCGTTGGTGCCGGCCGGATGGCTGATGACGAGGCAGGGGTCTTCGGCGGCGAGCTTTTGCAGCACGTCCCAGAGGCGTTGCTCGTTGCCGCGCCGCGACGGCTCGATCGCCAGGCCGTAAATCGGATTCGGAAAATCGGGCGGCGTGAGATGGATGTTGCCGTCCTCGGGCGCGTCGTGCAGCACGTCGCCAAACGCGATGTCCTCGGCTTTCGCCACCGCGCAGATGTGGCCGGGGCCGGCACGCGCGATCTCGGTGTGGTCCTTGCCCTGCAGCATCAGCAGATGCGCGACCTTGAAAGGCTGGCGGCCATTGCCGATATAGAGCTGGCTGTCGCGCGTCACCGTACCCTGATGAATGCGGAACAGCGCCATCCGGCCGATATACGGGTCCACCACGACCTTGAAGACGTGGGCGAGTACGTGTTTGTCCGCGCGCGGTTCGGCGCGCACCGGCTCGGTTTTATCGGCGATTTCACGGTAGAACAGCGGCGGATTGCCTTCGGTCACGTTGGGCAGCAGGCGCACGAACACGTCGAGCAATTGAGCGATCCCCGCGCCCGTTGCCGCGGAAGTAAAGCACACGGGCACCAGATGACCTTCGCGCAGCGCACGCTCGAATGGCTCATGCAGTTGTTCCGGACGAATCGCTTCGCCCTGTTCGAGGTAAAGCTCCATCAATTCGGCGTCGAGTTCGATCACTTGATCGACGAGCGCATTGTGCGCCGCTTCCACCGAATAAAAATCCGCCTCGCCGGACGGATTGAAGAAGCAGTCGACCACATCGGTCGCGCCTTTTGCAGGCAGGTTGATGGGCAGGCACTGCTTGCCGAAGGTTTCCTGAATCTGCGCAAGCAGGGCAGGGAGATCGACCTTTTCGGCGTCGATGCCGTTCACGATGATCAGGCGGCAGAGCTTGCGCGCCTCGGCGGCGGCCATCATGCGGCTCGTGGTCATTTCGATGCCGGTGCGCGCGTCGATCACGACCGCCGCTGTTTCCACGGCCGGCAACGCGCCGATGGACAGGCCCGCGAAGTCGGGATAACCGGGCGTGTCGAGCAGATAGATGCGCGTGTCGCGATAGTCGAGATGCGCGAGCGCGGAATTGAGCGAGTGGTGATATTTGCGCTCGAGCGGATCGAAATCGCACAGCGCGGTGCCGCGGTTCACGCTGCCCTGCGCGTGCAGCGCGCCGCTCTGATGGAGCAGGGCCTCGGCGAGCGAGGTCTTTCCGCAGCCGGCATGACCGACCAGCGCGACTGTGCGGATGGCTTCGGGACTGTAATCCATGGTCGCCATCGTCCAGAAGTGGATGTTCGGGCATTATTGGCGAAAATCCACCGTACTGCCAACTAACTTCGCTTGGCGTGGGTCTGTGCCCGCGCTTTCGCTGCGGCGCAATATTTCAAGGGGGTTTCCGCTTTGCCTGGGTGACTACCCAGGCGATCGATGAGGACCGTAAGCAGATCGATCGGCAACGGAAACACGATGGTCGAATTCTTGTCGGCGGCGATCGTCGTAAGCGTTTGCAGATAGCGCAGCTGCATCGCCTGCGGCTGTAACGCGAGCCGTTGCGCGGCCTGCAGCAAGTGTTCGGACGCCTGCAATTCGCCTTCGGCGTGGATCACCTTGGCGCGACGCTCGCGTTCGGCTTCGGCCTGGCGCGCAATCGCGCGGATCATCGTTTCGTTCAGGTCCACGTGCTTGATCTCGACGTTCGAGACCTTGATGCCCCAGGCGTCCGTCTGCGCATCGAGCGTCTTCTGGATATCGGCGTTCAACTGCTCGCGCTCGGCCAGCAGCGCGTCGAGTTCGTGCTTGCCGAGCACCGCGCGCAGCGTGGTCTGCGAGAGCTGGCTGGTGGCCTCGAAATAGCGCGCTACCTGGATCACGGCCTTTTCCGGATCGACCACGCGGAAATAGACCACGGCGTTGACTTTCACCGAGACGTTGTCGCGCGTGATGACGTCCTGCGGCGGCACGTCGAACACGATGGTGCGCAAGTCGATGCGCACGGCCTGCTGCACGACCGGCAGGATGAACACGAGGCCCGGCCCCTTGACCTTCCAGAAGCGGCCCAGCATGAAGACGACGCCGCGCTCGTACTCGCGGAAGATGCGGATGGCGGAGACGGCGAGCCCCACCGCAAGCAATATCAGCAGACTCGAAAAGCCGAAGGTGAAACCGATCATGGCGATGCTCCTCCCGGATGGGGTTCGTTATGCGGTTGTTTTGGCGCGGCCGCGTCGCTGAGCGGCGCGACCGTGAGCATGAGGCCGTTGCGCGCCGTCACGCGCACGCTCGCGCCCGCCGCGAGCGGGGCCGCACACGCCACGCGCCAGCGCTCGCCGTGCACGCGCGCCCAGCCGGTCGCCGGGTTTGCGCCGCCGTGCTTGTTGCCGTGCTTGTCGCCGAAACCGCCGCCGCTTTCGATCTGCAAGCCTGCATCGATGATTTCGCCCACGCTGCCGATCATGGCTTCCGAACCAGTCACCACGGGTCTGCGCCGCGCGCGCAGCGCGACGGTG
Source organism: Paraburkholderia eburnea (assembly GCF_002917095.1). Lineage (GTDB taxonomy): Bacteria > Pseudomonadota > Gammaproteobacteria > Burkholderiales > Burkholderiaceae > Paraburkholderia > Paraburkholderia eburnea. The sequence continues at coordinate 135,769 of NZ_PQGA01000008.1, read as the reverse complement.
GAAACGCACGCGACGAACACCGCGCCGCCCAGCGCGAGTCCCGCGATCAGCGGCAGCGGAACGCCATAACCGGGCACATCGGTATCCATCAGCATCAGCGCGCCAACCGCGAACGCAACGATGCCGCCGAAGCCGAGCACGCCGAAGGTCGGCAGGAACGCCTCGGCGACGAGGCAGCCCAGACCCAGCAGCACCAGCCCGAGGCCCGCATAGTTCACGGGCAGCAGTTGCATGGCGAAAAGGCCGACCAGCAGGCAGATGCCGCCCGCGACGCCGGGCAGCACGAAGCCCGGATTGGCGAATTCGAAGAACAGGCCGTAGACGCCGATCGTTAACAGAATCAGCGCGACGTTCGGGTCGGCGATGATCGCGAGAAAGCGGCTGCGCCAGTCGGGCGCGACGAAGACGAGCGCGGCGTGCGCCGTCGCCAGCCGCACATTGCCCGCCGAGGTGGCGACCACGCGGCCATCGAGCTTGCGCGCGAGATCGGCGGGGTCCTGCGCGATCAGGTCGATGACGTGCTGGTCGAGCGCCTCGTTGGCGGACAGGCTGAGCGCCTCGCGCACGGCGCGTTCGGCCCACACGGCATTGCGCCCGCGCAGCTGCGCGAGGCCGCGAATGTAGGCGGCCGCGTCGTGGGTCATCTTGCGGGTTTCGGTGGAGGCGGTGTCGCCGGGCAGCGGCGCTGAAGCGCCCGACGCGGCGGACGGTCCGGGTATGCCTGGCGCGCCAGGTGAGGGAGGTGAGGGAGGAGAGGAGGGCGCGCCCATGCCGATCTGAACCGGCGACGCCGCACCGAGATTCGTCCCCGGCGCCATCGCCGCGACGTGGCTCGCATAGACGATGTAGGTGCCCGCACTCGCGGCGCGCGCGCCGCCCGGCGCGACGAACGCGGCGACCGGCACGGGCGAGGCGAGAATGGTTTTGACGATCTCGCGCATCGCGGTGTCGAGACCGCCTGGCGTATCGAGCTGGAGAATCGCGAGTGCCGCATGCTCCCGGGCCGCGCGGCCCAGTGTGCGGACGATGAAATCCGCGCTGGCGGGGCCGATCGCGCCATCGACGGTCATGACCACGACCTCGGCCGGCGCCGCGGCCCAGGCGCTCATGCGTGCGGCCAGCGCGCCGACGGCCACGAGCGCCACGAACAGCGCGACACGCATTCCCCGCGCCGATAGCAGCGGGTGCGCACGGCGGGGATGAGGCGGCAGCGTGTCGTGCTCCGCCGCCCGGGTGGGGCGATGAGCGCGCATCGGAACGTCCGGACGGGCAGTGGGGTGGCCCGATATTCAAAGCTTAGGCGCTTTGCGCACGTTTCGCCGAGGCGCCTGGTGGTCCTGCGAACCCTTACGCCAGCGCCCCTTCCTCACCGACCTTGAACACCGCCACCAGCCGGTCGAGTTCGGCGGCCTGCTGCTTGAGGCTTTCGGCGGCCGCCGCGCTTTCCTCGACGAGCGCCGCGTTCTGCTGCGTGACCTGATCGAGTTGCTGCACCGCATCGCCGATCTGGCCGATGCCCGCGCTCTGCTCGACGCTCGCCGATGTGATCTCGCTCATCATCGTGCTTACGCCCTGCACCTGCGCGACCACGTCGCCCATCACGCGGCCCGCATCGGCGACGAGGCGCGAACCCGTATCGACGGTCCCCGCGCTGTGTTCGATCAGCGCCTTGATCTCCTTGGCGGCCTGTGCGCTGCGCTGCGCGAGATTGCGCACCTCCGAGGCCACCACGGCGAAGCCGCGGCCCTGCTCGCCCGCGCGGGCGGCCTCGACCGCCGCATTGAGCGCGAGAATGTTGGTCTGGAACGCAATACTGTCGATTACGACGATGATCTCGGAGATCTTGCGCGAGGCCTCGCTGATCTGCTCCATCGTGCTGACCACCTGGCCGACCACCTCGCCGCCCTGCGAGGCGGCGGTGGACGCGGTGCTGGCCATCTGCGCGGCGGTGCGCGCGGTGTCGGTGTTGTTCTTCACGGCGGCGGTGATTTCCTCCATCGAGGCCGCGGTGCGTTCGAGATTGCTGGCTTGTTCCTCGGTGCGCTGGCTCAGGTCGGCGTTGCCCATGGCGATTTGCGTCGAGCCAATGGCGATCGACGTCGACGACGCGCGCACGCGGCGCACGAGCGTGCCCATCGTCGCCACGAAGCGGTTGAAGGCATCGGCCAGTTGCCCGAGTTCATCGCCGGTCTCGACCGCCATCTGGCGCGTGAGATCGCCCTGGCCGTCGGCGATTTCCGCGAGCAGCATGGCGGCGCGGCGCACGGGCGCGGCAATCGCGCGCCCGACCAGCAGGATCACGCCGAGCGCGGCAGCCAGTCCCACCACGGCGGCGATCAGCGTGGCCGTGCGGATCGTGCGCTCGAATGGGCCGAGCAGTTCCGCCTGCGGCACCTCGACCACGACGTAAGCGTCCAGCTCCGGAACGAACGATGTCGCGACATAGCGCGTGCCGCCGGGCGCGGGATAGGTCAGCGCCGCATAGGGCTTGCCGCCCAGCAGCGCGGCGGCGGTATCGGCGGGCATGCCCGGCATGTCCTTGAGGAAGTGCTTGCCGTCCACGAGGGAGGTATCGCGATGGATCATGATCGCGCCGTCCGGGTGGACGAGATACGCGAAACCCGTCTGGCCGATCTTGTAGCTGGCGATGCCAGCTGCGAGCGCATCCACGGAAAGCGCCATGCCCGCGACGCTGGCGGCGTCGCCCGCACCCTGTACGCGCGCGTTGATGAACATCATGTAGCCGCCGACGGCGACATCCCGGTCCATATTCACTTCATACGGTTTGCCCGTGGCGAGAAAAGCCTTGAGCCAGCCGTCCTGGTCGCCGATTTTGCGTTGCAGGCCGGCTTCGGTGTAGTAATTGCCGGTTTTCGCCGAAACCCACTGCACGCTGGCGGCTTTTTCCTCGGCCTTGATGCTGGCGGCGAGGCGCGTCCAGTTGGCCGCGCCGGCGTCGGGTTCGCCATCGGCTTCCCATTGCTGAAGGAAGGGATCGAGCGCAATGGCGCGCGCGGCGGTGATCGGGCCCGCGAGTTGGCGCTGCACTTCGGCGCGGATGCCGTTGACGGCCGTGGGCAGTTCATCCTGCACGACGCGCTCGCGCACCGTATCGCCGATCAGCCAGATGCTCAGCCCGCTCGAAATGCCGATGAAAATCAGCAGGCAAGTGGTCATGCTCAGGACCAGCTTGTTCTGGATGGAAAGTTTGCGCCAGATGGACATGAAAGTTTTTCGTCAGCTAAGGAACCGGGACCCGTGCAGACGTTATCGGTCGTTTGGCGGTGGAACTTCATGGGGTAGCGCGTATAGCGGGTATATGCCGGCGGGAGCGATGGCGACGGGCGCTTTGTGCATTCAGGCGCCCGAATGCGTTGTGCTGAATGCCGCCCTTATTTCTTACTACCGTCCCATGAACGAAGGCAGGGCGTTAAGCGGCACCATGCCGGCGGGCGGCGGCTGAAGGCGCGATTGCTGCACGATGTGCGGAACGCTGCTGTAAGTCATATGCGAATGAGTCGAGAACTGCGCGATAGGCATGGGCCGTGTCGCGCCGCCCTGATTGATGATGGCGGCCGTCTGTTCCGTTCCGGGCGTGTTGGCCCAATCGAACCATCCAGCCGTGGCGGGACCATGGGGAGTCACGCCTGCGTCGAGTTGCATGAACACCCATCCCGTCGAATAGGACAGCCACACACGGCGCCACTTCAGAAAGTCCATGCCGAGCAGCATATCCGCGGGGAACGTCGCATCGCTGACCTCCAGCTTGACGTTCTGAAACTCACGCGCGCCGATTTGAACCGTGTCGAAGCGGTGGATTGCGAGCGAAATCGCCGCGCCGTTAAGGCCATGGCCGGTTTTCTGCGGATCCAGTTGCAGTGTGTCTGCGTAAAGGCCCACGCGCTGCGCGCCGTAATGGCCGACGAGGGACGGCATCGCGCCGGTATCCAGTGTCGCCAGTATCGGATGGTGGTTGAGCGCCATCTGCATGATGAAGCGATGCTGACTCGTATAGATCGGCGAATAGCTCTGATAATCGCCTTGCCATGGGGCGAAGCGGCCGAGGCAGTTCTGCGCCGTATAGAGCGTCATCGTATGGTGCGGGAAATCGAGTTCGACGTCATAGCGCGACAGGACGTTAGCGCCCAGCACGCCGGCAGGGACGACGCCGTTATAGGCCGTGAAGGCATGCGCGCCGAAAGTCGGCACGCGCAGGTCGCTCCATTGAGCCGGACCGAGTTTCAGGGAAGCGACGATGCGCGGGTATTCCGGATCCGCTCGTGGTCCGACGCCTGCGAGGGTTTCGGCTTTCGACGTGTCGACAGGCAGGTTGAGCGCATCGGCGGCTTCGGGCGTCAGCGTGGTTTTGGCCGCGCTCGTGTCGACCGCCAGGGTTTGTGCAACGCCGTTGACCTCCACGTCGACGAGATAATGGCCATCGCTTTCGGTGAGGGGAAGGGTGGCGTCGGCGTGTAGCTGGCAGGTGTTGGCAGGTATTGTGGCCGTTTGTTGCGCAGACAACGACAACGGCAATGCGCAAATGCTCGCGACGGCGAGCACGACTGGTATCCGGATTGTGCTCTTCATTTTGAAATGCCAATGGTGTCCGTTTTTCGATGAATGAATTCTCCGAATTTATTGGTGAAACGGTGCGATTGATGAGGGCAATATGATTGCCATCAAAAATGCGGTCTTATTTAGTTGGTTTTATTTTTGATATTTACATCGTTTTATCGATATAAATGAAATTGTTGAGTGCGCGTTAGCGAAATGAAATGCCCATAACATCAGGAGTGTGAATACGTGCCATCGATTGCTCAGACGGCAATCGTTTGGCTACGCCGCGCTCGAAGACTCATGGATCGGTTGCCGCTGGCACATACCACGATCCTGCGTCGGGTAAAGCGCCTTAAGCCGGAGCTCGTCAAGCGCGGGAACCGGATTGGCATATCCATAGGCCGGTTATGGCGTGTTGACGAGACTTGTCTGAAGATTCGTGGCAAGCGGGTCTATCTTTACCGGGCGGTAGCTCGGGGTGACCCGATAGTGGACTTCATTCTCCGGGTGAAGCGCGACGTGAGCGCGGCCCAGGCCTTTGTCTTGATACAGACTTCACGCAATCCGGCACCGACTATTTTTTCTTTGCTGGTTTGATCGGAACGGGGGTTTTCGACGTTGCCGGCCATGCGCCCTCCACAGCAGGTGACAGCAACTTCTTGGGCTGCTTGGGCTTTTTCGGCTCGCGGTTACCGCGCAGTTGACCTTTTGCCATTCTATTTCTCCTGTGTTCTCAGTTGCGGAAGCAACTGCAATTATCCCTGCCTGGAGGTGCTTATGCAGACCTCATATGGCTAGAGAAATCCTCAGTCAATCGAGATCGAATATCTGTTTTGCGGGCCGCCTTTATACAGGTTTCTGGCCATTCCCAGGATTCGGTCGCGGTTGCGGTCGAATACCGCGAGCAACGCAGACTCGTCCGAACCCGTGTCTGGATTCAGCTTTGTCAGCATGGCGTCGTCGACCAGAAAGGCAATCTCGCGAGCGTTGTCGTAACCCCAGAAGCACACACAATGTCTGGACGCGTCGTGGATACGGCTGGGATTCGGGAAGTTGAGCACCGCATGACCTTTTCCCATTTCGTTACCGCTGGCTGTCATATCGCCACTTGTTGGCGTTGACATCCAGGAGGGCATCATTTTCGAGCCGCTTCTGGGCGCGCTCGCCTTCCGCTTTCTCCAGCGCAGCAGCGCGCGCTTTCTGTGTGATAGCGAAGTCACTTTGCCTGACGGGTGACGGTGAATACTGGTTGGTTCGTTTGGGCATACTGGCTCCATAAGGAATTCGGAAGGGCTTCGGCGGCGAACTGATTTCGGCATTCACCTTCGGTTCGAAACCCAGGCAGTCGCTTTAAATGCCACTCGAGCTTGTGCCCTTGCGATCAGTGCGCGTTATAGCCCCAGCCGGGTCATCAAATCGTTCGATTTGAGCGATTCGTGCAGGAAATTCTCGATCGGCTGAGAAAGGCCGTCGAACAAGACGGGGCGAATGTAGAGGGCACGACGCGCGAAATGCGCGAAATGCGCGAAAGATGTCGTCGCGATGTCTCTCGCCGTGATCGTTATGGTGTTTCCTTTTCAGGACACCATATTGATAGAAGCGGTAGAAAAATTGTGCGGCGTCGTTTCAGAGCCGACGACCGCGTGCCGAGTCCGATGAGAATGCGCTCTTTGGACCCGCAATGCAAGCGTAATTGCAAACTTTCACCGCGATCGCCTGGCAGACACCTGGAGAAATAATCCGCGAAACCCAGCGCTTATGCCTTGACGCTCCGGTTATCTGATGCTGGAAATGTTCGCAGGAACCGGATTCTGGCGACCCAGCGTCTTTCATGTGCCCGGTCTCCATCGCGGCATTGCGCTGCTTGCTGGTCCTACGAGTTTGACCCGTCCGGCAGGTTTAGAATGAGGAACCTGCGCGGCAGTCGGTACGGCATCGGACAGCGCGGGTCCTGGTACGGATTCCCTGGAGCAAGACATGATGGATGAACAGCGGTTGAGCGGCAACCACTTGCTCTCGGTCCTGCCGGCGGCCGAGTGGGCGCGTCTCACTTCGCATCTGGTTCAGGTGGACATGCCGCTGGGGCAGGTCGTATACGAATCGGGCGACCAGCTCAGCCACGTTTATTTTCCAACGACTTCGATCATCTCACTGCTGTACGTCATGGAAAATGGCGCATCCGGGGAAATTGCCATCGTGGGCAATGAGGGGATTGTCGGCATTGCCATTTTCATGGGTGGCGAAACGACGCCTAGCCGCGCGGTCGTCCAGAGTGCGGGCAAGGCGCACCGTCTCGACACCCGTTTGCTCAAGGAGGAGTTTAATCGTGGTGGTCCGATGCAACGGCTGCTTCTACGCTATACCCAGGCGCTGATCACGCAAATGGCGCAGACCGCCGTGTGCAACCGCCATCATTCGATCGATCAACAGCTGTGCCGCTGGCTGCTGTTGAGCCTCGACCGCCTTTCCTCCAACGAACTGAAAATGACCCAGGAGCTGATTGCCAACATGCTGGGCGTACGCAGGTCGGGTGTCACAGAAGCGGCGATGAAGCTGCAGGAAGCCGGATTGATCCGCTATAGCTACGGCCACATTGCGGTGCTGGATCGGCCGGGGCTCGAAAAACGTGTGTGCGAGTGCTACAGGGTGGTGAAGCGTGAATTCGACCGCTTGCTGCCCGATCTGAAAGCACTGTGAGGGGCCGGGAGCGCCGCGCGAATGGTTTTAGTGACCACGGGCATGTCGGTTCGCATCGAAATACCCCCATTGTCCAATGCCGTACAGATGCGGCGTCTGATTGTCGAAATGATCGAGCAAGGACAGACGCATGAAATGCCGGACTCACTCAGGACCGGCTGTCCGTCCTGAAAGACGGAAAAGGGAAAGCCGGCGAAACGCCGGCTTTTTCATGAAGCGTGTCCGTGACAAATCAGTGCGCTTATTCGTCACGTAGCTGGCGCGGCGTCTGAGGCAACGGTTCAGGTTCCGACCAATATCCTTCTCGGTTGTAGAACTCATGCAGGGCCACCTCGTAGCTTCGATGAACGGGTATCGAGTCGTCGTAAGCCGGGCTGCGCCGGATCATATCGCGTGTGAGCGGGGTAGACACGGTTGCGGCGAACCAATCGACGAGTTCGATCCAGCGCGTGGCGATCAGGACTTCCTTTCCTCCCGGCCACCAGTTGTGCGTATCGACCTTCAGATAGCGCAGGACCCACGCCCTATCGTCAAAGATGAAGTCCGAAACATGGCCGATGGTGCCGTCTATCGTTTCGATCTGATAGCCCCTGACTTCGTCCGTGCTGCGCAAATGGACGTCGGGCAACGCCCGGTTGGTATGCAGGGTGGGGCGCACGGGCACGGCAGCCTCCGAGGGCGTGGGATCAGCCGCGACGGGATCGAATGCGGGCCAGGCACCCATTCCCCATAGGTTCGGTCCACCCCAATACGTCGGATAGTTGTAGTAACGCAGGTACTCGATTTCATGCTGGCGCGAGACCGGCTGGTGCGTGTCGAGTGTCGGGCTTTCACGCACCTGTTGCCGTGTCAGATTGACATGGACTGTGTTCGATGACCAGTCCACGTGCTTGAGCGAGTAGGGAGAAATGAGCACCTGTCTATCGTGGAGCCAGTTTCCGGTATCGACCACAAGGTAGCGAACGCCCCATGCCTCGTCGTCGAAATAGACCTGATTGATGCTGCCGATTTCGCCGTCCGAAGCACGGATGCCGCATCCGTGCAGATCTTTTATGCTTCGCAACATGACGTCTCCATGATGTCGGAAACGGTGCGTCGATGGCATTCGAAGCGCCGGGCACGGCATCGATTAGCGTGAATTGAGCCGCGTAACCTTGATATCTCCGACGCTACGCCGAATCTCCTCTCGACGCGGTACGACACCGTACAAACTCGCTATCCGCTGTATTCGTTGTGCCCTGCCGGCGCGTGACGATTCACCTGGATTCGCCTCGAAAACCGCAGGAAAGTCCTGCACCGTACAGACAGGCAGCGGCGTGGGGCACATGATCGGGCTTCACGCGAGGGATCGCTCTCGTGTTAGTCAGGAGGCGTCTGTGCACTATCCCCTTTATGTCCAACGGCGTGATGGCAGCGGCTATCGCGGCACCTTCGCGGATTTTCCATGGCTCGAAATGGAAGGGGACACACTCGACAGTCTGGCACTGGATGCAGAGCGTTTCGTGCAACGGCTGTATCACCGAAGCGAATGCATTATCCCTGCGCCCACCTACGACACGTCGAAACTGCAAGCGCTGGAGATGGACGATGGAGACGGTTTGTGGATGTTCGTCGATATCGACCTGGCGGCCGTCCAGTCGCACTCCGTGTTCATTCAACTCAGCCTCGGCAAGAGCTTGCTGGAGGCAATCGGCCAGGCGGCGCGACGGCAACATATGGGCAGGTCGGCTTATATCGCACAGGCCTGTGTTCATGAATTGGCGCTTGAGGGGGATGACCGGGCGCTGCTGCGTTTCTGACCTGAAGGGAGGACAAGATGAGCCAGACACTTACCGGCTTCACGGCGGGCATCGCGGCGGTGCTATTCGTCGCGGTCTATCTGGCCGTGCGGTACTGGAGCCGGCAACGGTATCCCATGATGAAATCCGCTGTGTCGGACACTGCCAGCGGCACAAAGACCCAACGGCGCTCGCTGAGTGCTGACGCCCAACATCCCTCCATGGATGTTGATTGACGGAGGCATGACATGACAATCGCAGTATGGGGAATCGCAGCCGGAATGGCATGGATGTTCGGCTTTGCATGGTATCGGCGCGGTCATTGGGCGGACGCACGGCCGCGTCCTTGACCGGGGTGCATGAACACGCCCGTTGTCAATGTCGTTATCAATGTCATTGCCAACATGGACAACTTCGCGCGGCGCGATGCCGTACAAATTATTCGTACAACTACTGGTTTGAGACCGGCATGAGGAGTCTGGACCAGCCGACCAAGTGGCGGGTTTCCCGCTACCTTGATTCGACTTCGCCCTGGAACAGCAGGGAGCCCGTGCGCGAGGAGCAATTCGGCGAGGCACGTCTGGCGCAACACGCGAAAAATCTGGCGAGCGCGCAGAGCGTCTTTTCCGGTGCGCGCCAGCCCGTCTCTGGTCACGCGGTTCGCGTTAAAGGACAACGCGCGCCGTCTGATGCAGGCGTGGTTGGAGGGAAGCACAATCCAGAACGATGTTTTTCCATGCTCTTCCTGTCCTGTCGTGCGCAGGGTTGGAATTGGGCGCAACATGACTTGGGAATAGCACTGTCGAATTCGCGATGGTTTTCCCGGCGCGCTGGGGATAGATGATGGAAACGCGCCTTGACACCTTCAATGGCTCGATGACGCTTTAACTCCGCCTTTCGCGGCTGCAGGAATGCCATTGCGCGGACGATCAGCTCTCGCGCGAGCGAGCGATGCGGCCAGGCTTCCAGCTTCGCTTCGACACGCCTCACTTGTCCGAACGGCTCACGAAATGGTGTATCTGTTCTGGGGGCCGCTGGTATAGAGGGTTCGTGCGAGTTCCAGAATGCGGTCGCGGTTGCGGTCGAAGGTTGCGAGCAACGAGGACTCGTCAGAAATCATCTCGGGATTGAGTTTCAGCAGCATCGCGTTGTCGACCAGAAAAGCAATCTCGCGAGCTTTGTCGTAGCCCCAGAAGCACACACAGCGTCTGGAAGCATCGTAGATCCGACTGGGATTGGGAAAGTTGATCATCATGCCGCCTTTTTTCAAACTACTCTCCGGGATGGATTCGTGGCAGTCACGCGAGCGCATCTCGCGGTGAGGGCTGAAGCAATCTGGGGCGTCGATAGCGAACTGTAGGCGGCAGCACATTGCCCATATTCAGCATGCGCTTTTCACGACGGGGATGCAAGTGAGATCGCGCCATCTCGGTCGCATCGAGAGTCAGTATGCCGAGGCGATAGGGCAATTCGCTTATCCGCATAGCGGGCATCGCCAGTCTTCGGAAACTGTCGCCGACGCTGCGAATTTCCGCTGGCCTGTTCAGAGAAGGGCGACCGTGCATATGCCTGCAGCGACACCTACAATTCAGATACGGATGGCCATCGTGCAATCTGGTAGGAGAGCTTCATGTCACAGTCAATGATTGGTGTTGTAGTGGGTCTGGTTGTCTTTGCCGTTGTCGTGGTTGCATTGGTCCGTCGGTACAGAGTCGAGCATCCAGGCGAGGGAAGGTTCCAATGGATGGACTCACATCTTATGAGGTGGATGCATCGCAAACACTAGTCCCTTAACGTCATCGGCGGAAAAGGGGCTTGCGATGAATTGCGCCGCACGTCGCGCCCTCGGAAGGAGATCGCTATGAATAGGCCTTGGCTCAGCGTGGAGGCGATTCTCGAACAGTTTCGCTTAAGTGCCGAGGAATGTGCCGAGGAGTCCTCCGGCCGGCCTGCCCCTGCTGATTGCGTGCAGTGGCTAGCAGAGTTCCTGGCGCGCGAGCACGCAACGATGAATGCAGAAGACTGGGAGGCGCTTGTCCACGTGGGTGGCACGCTTTGGCGGGATGAAACGACGAAAATGCATTGAATTTCGTGACCGGTGGCATTAGATGAGGCTGGGCGGACACGGCAAAAGTCCGGTAGCGTACAGACGTGTGACCTGACTGGTCGCATGATGCGTTGACCTGTCCTGGAAGCGACTTGGGCAAAGAGCGCAGGAGATGGGGCTTCACGGAGGAGAAAGACAGGACGATGGCAAGCGATGACCGTACGAATTGACCGGTAGTGGAATCACCATCGACAGACATCAGCACATAAGCGCGAGGAAGACCAACGATCACTTGTGGGTATCACGCAGGAGTTCGCAAAGATGACGCAATACTATGCGGGAAAGTCGCACGATGATGAAGTGGCCGCTCGAGCCGGACGCCTACAGCGGGCGCACGAGCCGCCAGGCGGCAATATGGCGATAGAAGGAACCGAAGCGGACGCGCAACACAGTTGCGGCGAGTTGACGGAGCGAGGCAAGGAGGTTTGGCGTCAAGGAAGCGGCATCGATGGCGGCGGCATGGTGCTTGTGTCCACGCGACGCAAATCGCCTTGATCCAATCGAGTTGAAAGTCGCGAATGTAGTGGCCCGCTGATGGCGGGATACCTTGTAATTCGATTCAGCTTTCGCGGCGCACGCCGAAACTCACAGCGGAAATGGCAATGGACATAATCGAGATCTATTGCAGTCCGAACGGTGACAGATGGTTGCTTTGCGACGGCGCAAATGAGGTCGCGGTCATTCGGCATGTGCCAAATGCCGCGTCGGGTGGAATCGTCACGGAGGTACCCGTTGAAGCGTTTCTGGCAGCGGGAAGAGCGGGGCAAAGTGGGCCGCAATACGAATCGTTGCGGGAGTTTCTCGCTGGGGCTGAATCCTGCGACGCCCGGTACGATACCGTGCCGTCACTATCGCCCACAAACGTTGCGGCTATCGTTTCACAGATCCCCCAGGTCCCACAGCCCGCCGCTGAAGCTCTGCTGCTGAGTGCAGCCCGCGTACGTACGTTTGCGCAACAGCGTCATCTGACCAACGCGAGTGGGTTCTTTTTCATCCGCAACGATCGTCTTTTTCTCGTCACGAGCCGTCACGTTCTGATCGACTCGCCCAGCCTGCATTTTCCGGATCGTATCGAGGTCGAGCTCCACATCGATCGCGAGAACCTCGGCGCTTCGACGTGGTTCTCGCTGCCCCTGTATTCGGCGGGTACGGCGCTTTGGCGTCAGGCCTCGGACGACGGCGGGGATGTCGACGTCGCGGTGCTGGAAATCTGCAAGAACCGGTTGCCGCCAGGGGCTGTCTTCTCCGCCTTTGGCCCCGAAAACCTCCCCACGCCAGGCCGCGCGATGCCAGCTGGTGCTTCCATACTTATCGTTGGTTTTCCACTGGGCTTTCATGACTCGCTGCATCACCTGCCTGTCGTCAGGCAAGGCATCATTGCGTCCGCATTCGGACTTCGGTTTGAAGGCAGGGGCTGTTTTCTCACCGATGCGCGAACGCACCGCGGCACGAGCGGTGCGCCTGTGGTGACGAGCGCAGCATCGATGCAAGCGGACGGCGCAGGGTCATCGCTTCCATGGACACTGCTGGGTATTCATTCGTCGACAGTTGACATGGGAGCACGCGATAGGGACGTCGATGAAAGCCTGGGTCTCAACAACGCGTGGTACGCTGACGTCCTGATGACGCTGACGGCCAGTCACCCCGGGTGATGCAGTCACGCTGCCTATATGCCTTGTGACCGGCCGGGACAAGGCGCACCATGGGTTTGGGAATCGTACTTTCGATCTGCGATGGTCTTCCCAGTTCTCGACGGGAGGATTGATGGAAGTGAGTGTTGACACCTTCAATGGGTGGCAAACGAGAGCATCCGTCGAAAGCAGGCCAGAGTCACGCAAATCGCGCTACTACATGGTGCCGCCCTTTGCATACAAAGAATTTTCGATGGCCAAACTTGTTTATCCGGCGAAAGGGTGCTGTTTATGAATCGATCGATCCCCTATCGCGGTTTCGAAATCCACCTCAATCTGAATCAGGTTGCTCCCGACATGTATAACGTGACCTTCCAGATAACGGGCCACAATGTCGAGCGTCTCAGCGTTGATGGTGCGATCGTGCCTGTTCGTCATGGTCCGTTCAGTGAACGCTGGGCCTACCTCGTCGGGGAAATTGCGGGGCAGGCGGCGATCGACGTTCTCATTGGTCTGGAATCGTAGTTTGGCCAACACACCCGTATCTGTCGAAGCGTATAAATGGAGCGCGTCTGCGGCGCGTCTGAGGCGTACGGTGCGCCTGGTGCAAGACGAGCAGCGGTAAGAGGCTGCACGTCGTCGTGCCGCTCCATGGGAGGGCTACGACGATGCGCAAGCAGCTTGATTCGGCCTGAAGCGCAGGCTCAGACCGCGGTGAACTCGATCCGGTCTCGCCCGGCGCGCTTGGCCGCGTAGAGCATCTGGTCCGCGCGCTGATACATGTCCCACGGCGTGGCCGACGTCCCGTGCTCATGGGTGTGCTTGTGCGCGCGCCACGCGACGCCCATGCTGATCGTGAGCGCATGCCCTTGCAACTCGCGTTGCGGCGGCTCCAGCGTTCTCACCGCCTGTTGCAGGCACTGCGCCACCCGTAACGTCTCGCGCGCGGACTCCGCGAACAGCAGCACGCAGAATTCATCGCCGCCCAGCCTGAACAGATAGTCGTCGCCGGTGCGCAATCCGCCCGTCACGGCACGCGCGACGGCGCGCAGCACACGGTCGCCGGCGTTGTGGCCAAACGCGTCGTTGATGAGCTTGAAATTGTCGATATCGAATACGCACAGCGCAGCGGTATGCGTGCGTTCGCGCAGTCGCGCGTCATGCGCCAGCACGACTTCCAGATAACGCCGGTTATAAACGCCCGTGAGCGCATCGGTGACCGAGAGTTCGGCGAGTGTCGCATTCTCGGCTTCCAGTTCCCGGATGTACCGGATCAGACGCTGGCGCTCACTGCGCAAGCGCGTGGGGAGTATCGATGCAGGCGCAAAAGGTGTGGCGCGCGCACGGTGCGCGCGCCATTGCGCCGGCGGGGGATGGGGACGTGCGCGCGCGGCGTAGCTTGCGCGCTTCCTGAAGGCGTTCGTGTTGCGCATGAGGTCTCATCGTGTGGCTGTCAATGCCTGTCGTGACCGGTTGGACTGCTTTGCCGCCTGATTTTGCCGTCTAATGAAAAACTCAATAAGCAGGCGGATTAAGCTGGCTTGAATAAGCAAACCACCGGATGTTTTATTGCATTATCAGCGAGGCTTGCACACGGGACTGTCAGGCATTGTCAAACACGAACGGTCATGCATCGATATGCCTGTGACAGTGCATATCCTTACATTGGAATCTCGGATGTGAGTTTGATTTTTTGCATCGGAATATCGGTTTTAACACTTTGCACGCCGGGAATACGCGTCAGATAATCCATCAAAAAGCGGCGATATTCATCGAGATCGGCGGCCACGATGCGCAGCAGAAAATCGCAGTCGCCCGCCATCAAATGACATTCCACCACGTCGGGAAAATGGCGTACCGCCTCGGCGAAACTGTCCACCGTGTGCGCGTCCTGCCCCTTGAGCCACACGCGCGCGAACACGGTCAGCGCCTTGCCGACCTTGGCCGGATCGAGTACGGCCACGTACTTTTCGATCACACCGGCTTCCTCCAGCAGGCGCACGCGCCGCAGACACGGCGACGGCGACAGCCCAACCTGCTGGGCGAGGTCGACATTCTGCAAACGGCCGTCACGTTGCAGGGCGTTGAGGATGCGGCGGTCGATGGCGTCAAGCTTGAGATGGCTTTCCATATCGATATTTTGCGGATTCGTGGCATTGGGTGCCAAATTGTCCCGCCTGCATGGCCACAACGCAACCCGATTCGAACGCATTCGGCAGAAAATATCGCCTTTGCAGGAATTGTAATTGTCATGAGCAGTGTGCCTACCTCTGCCGCCTCCGCGCGGCGTTCCATCGATACTTCCGAAGTCGCGCGCGGCATGCGCGCGGCGCTGCCCATCATGATGGGTTTCATCCCGTTTGCATTGGTGCTGGGCGCCCAGGCGGCGCAAAAGGGCCTGAGCAATATTGAAGTTCCACTGATGACCGGCGTGAATTTCGCGGGTGGCTCCGAATTCACCGCGGTCCGCCTGTGGACCTCGCCGCCGCATATCGCGCTGATCGTGGCGATGTCGTTTCTCGTCAATGCGCGCCATATTCTGATGGGCGCGGCGTTCGCGCAATACATCCGCCACGTGCCGCTGCGCCGCGCGCTGCCCGCGCTGTTCCTCATGTGCGACGAAAGCTGGGCGATGGCGATGGCCGACGCGAAAGCAAGCGGCCACGGGCGCGTGAGCGTGGCCTACTACATGGGCGTCGCGATCAATCTGTGGCTTACGTGGGTGTCGTTCACGGCGTTGGGCGCGGTGCTCGGCCCCGTGCTGGGCGATGTGCAGCGCTATGGTTTCGACATGGCCTTCACCGCGGTTTTTCTGGTTCTGCTCAAGGGCATGTGGAAGGGTGCGCGGGCGAGCCTGCCGTGGCTCGTGAGCCTCGCGGCGGCAGGCGTGACCTATCTTTATGTGCCGGGCGCCTGGTATGTGGCGGTGGGCGCGTGCGCGGGCCTCGTGACGGCGGTGCTGCGGGAGCCGAGCCATGCTTGAAGGGTCAACGCTCGCGACGCTCGCCACCATCTTGCTGATGGCCGTGACGACATACCTCACGCGCATCATCGGCTACGTGGCGCTGCGCGATCGCACGCTCAGTCCGCGCATGCGCGCGGTGATGGAGAATGTGCCGGGCTGCGTGCTGATTTCCGTGATCGCACCGGCATTCGTGTCGCGCAATCCCGCCGATCTCGCGGCGCTCGCGATTACGCTGTTCGCCGCGACGCGGCTCTCGTTACTGCCTACGGTAGTGATCGGCGTGGCGGCGACAGGCATACTGAGGCATCTGTTCGGCTGACAGGCGTGGCCGAATTCAATCGACCACGAACACCGCATGACAATGACCGATATGACCGGGACTCAGGCGTTGACGCAGGACCATTGGATCGCGGGTCCCATGGGCAAGCTGTTCGCGCGTAGCTGGCAGCACGGAGCGCCCGTACGGCGCGCGCCAATCGTGCTGCTGCACGACTCGCTGGGCTGCGTCGCGCTGTGGGGCACGTTTGCGCAGACGCTTGCGCACGCAACCAAACGGCGCGTGATCGCTTACGATCGCGCGGGTTTTGGTGCATCGGATGCGCGTACGGACCGGCTGGGCGCAGGATTCGTGCGCGACGAGGCCGAGCGCTTTTTCCCGGCGCTATGCGAGCAGTTGGGTGTCGAACGCTTCATCGCCTTCGGTCATAGCGTTGGCGGCGGCATGGCGGTCGAATGCGCGGCGCAGCATGCAGGGCAGTGCGATGCGCTCGTGACCGAGGCCGCGCAAACCTTCGTGGAAGACCGCACGCTGGCCGGTATTCGTGCTGCACGCGAGCAGTTTCGCGATCCCGCGCAGTTCGCGCGTCTCGCGCGCTATCACGGTGACAAGACGCAGTGGGTGCTCGATGCGTGGATCGAAACGTGGCTGTCGCCGGAGTTCGCCGACTGGTCGCTCAATGCGGTGCTGCCGCGCGTATCGTGCCCGACGCTGGCGATACACGGCAGCCTCGACGAATACGGAACGCGCGCGCATCCCGAGCGCATTGCGGCGCGCGTGAGCGGACCTGGGCGCGCGGCGATCATGGAAGGCGTGCGTCACGTCCCGCATCGCGAGCAGGAAGCGCAGGTAGCGGCGATGGTGGCGGAATTCCTGCAGACGCTCGACGATTGATCGGCGCGGCTGCGAATCGGCTTTTTCGTCCCTTTCACATGGCTGCAAAAAATTCCCGGATTTTTTGGGCGCGGGTCTTCAAAAATCCAAAAAGAGTCGATACAATGCCGATCCCTTGCCTAGGTGGCGAAATTGGTAGACGCACTATCTTGAGGGGGTAGCGCCGCGAGGCGTTCGGGTTCGAGTCCCGACTTAGGCACCAGGATCAAAAGAAACCCGCGAAAGCGCAATGCTCTCGCGGGTTTTTTCATGGGCGATGGCATCGCGCATTTGCATACAGGCACAAAGCACGGAGTACACGTTGGGCAGGAAAAAGAGTGCGGAGAAGTTGAAGGTCGTCGCCGTGCGCGTCGATCCGGCCATCGAGCGCAGATTGCGGCTCCTTGCTGAGATCAGCGGCCGCAAGCCGTCGTATTTCCTGCAGCAGCTGATCGAGGGTGGCCTGGGTGCGCTGGAAGAGGCATGGCTGCCTGCGGACGTGCTCGCCCAGGTGCGGGCTGGAACAGTCCCCGAGCCGGCCGGCGCGCAATCGGGTCCGGATCTGTTCGGCGATATGGAACAATGACACTGGCGTGATTCAAGGTTGAATAAAGGTTGATTTAAGGCCGCGTTAAGGCGCTGTTGAATACAGTCGATAGTTTCCATTCTCACCATCGCCTGGTTGGAGATTGCGCCCATGAATTCCACTGTCAACGTCACTTTCACGCCCGAGCAGGCGCTCAGCAAGGTGCCTGCGCTCACTCTCGGCTTCTGGATCATCAAGATCGCCGCCACCACGCTCGGAGAAACCGGCGGCGACTGGGTCACCATGTCGCTGAATCTGGGCTATCTTGTCGGCACGCTGATTTTCCTTATGGCATTTATCGCGCTGGTATTCGCCCAGGTTCGCGCGGAGCGCTTCAACGCGTGGCTTTACTGGGCGACGATCATTGCGACGACTACGCTCGGCACCACGCTCGCCGACTTTTTCGATCGTTCGCTGGGCATCGGCTATCCCGGTGGCGTTACCGTCATCGTCGTTTTACTCGCAGCGAGTCTGGCGATCTGGTATCGCACGGAAGGCACGGTCGCGGTGGAGAGCGTCGCGACGCCGCGCGTGGAGTGGTTTTACTGGATCACGATTCTCTTTTCGCAAACGCTCGGCACCGCGCTCGGCGATTGGGTCGCCGGTGACGACCGTGGTGGCCTTGGCCTGGGATTCGAAATGGGCGCGGCCATCTTCGGCCTGGGCATCGTCGTCGTTGGGCTTTTGTGGCTGGGCACGCGCGTCTCGCGCACTTTCTTGTTCTGGGCCGCTTTCGTGCTGACGCGGCCGCTTGGCGCCACGTTGGGCGACCTGCTCGACAAGCCGCTCGCGCAGGGCGGCCTGGAAGTGAGCCGACTGTACGCCTCGGGCATTCTGCTGGTCTTTATCGTTGCCTGTATCGCGCTGATTCCGCAACGCGCCGCACGGCGCGTATCGTGAAATCGATGACGGGTATTTAAGCCGTCAACACCGCCTTCGGTTCGAGAAACGCCTCAAGGCCATATTTGCCATATTCGCGCCCGATTCCCGATTGCTTGAAGCCGCCGAACGGGGCCGCCGGTTCGTGCGCGAGCGTGTTGACCAGCACGCGGCCCGCGTCGATGCGCGCGGCCACGGCGCGAGCGTGCGCTGCATCGCGCGAGCAGACATAGGCCTGCAGTCCATAGGGCGTATCGTTCGCGATCGCGATGGCATCCTCGGCATCGTGATACGCGATGATGGAAAGCACCGGCCCAAAGATTTCCTCGCGGGCGATGGTCATGTCGTTGCGCACGTCGCTAAAGAGCGTCGGGCGCACGAACCAGCCCGACTCCACGCCTTGCGGCCGACCCTCGCCGCCCGCGATTAGACGCGCGCCTTCGTCGATGCCGATGCGGATATAACGCTGCACCCGCTCCCATTGCTTCTGGCTCACCATCGGACCGACGCTCGTGCGCGGATCGCGCGGATCGCCCGATTGAAACTCCGCAACTGCAGCGACGATCTTTTGCTCGAATTCCGCAAGCCGTGCTTGCGGCACCAGAATGCGCGTTCCGGCGATGCAGGCCTGGCCGCTATTCATGAATCCCGCCTGCAGCGCGAGCGGAACCACCTCGTCGAAGTCCGCGTCGTCGAGCACGATAAAGGGGGATTTGCCGCCCAGTTCCAGCGTGACGCGTTTGAGCGTTTGCGCGCCGGCGCGCAGAATCGATTTGCCCACCGCAGTCGACCCCGTAAACGAGAGCTTGGCGACATCGGGATGCGTGCTGATTTCCGCGCCCACCGTTTCGCCGCGTCCCGTCACGATGTTGAAAACGCCCTTGGGCAGGCCTGCTTCGTGCAGCGCTTCGGTGACGACGCGCGTCTGCATCGCGCTCATTTCGCTCGGTTTGACGACGGCCGTGCAGCCCGCCGCGAGCGCGGCAGCCAGCTTGCCGCAGATAAAGCCCGCATCGCTGTTCCAGGGCGTGATCAATCCCGCGACGCCCAGCGGCTGCATGACGACTTCCGCCGTTCCGGCGCGGCTCACGAACGAATAGGCTTCGAGCGTATCGGCGGCCTGCTTGAGCACGTCGCTCGCGTGGCGTGCCATCCAGCGGCCGCGCGAAACCGGTGCGCCGTATTCCTCGACGATTGCTTCGAACAGCGCGTCTTCTTTCGCCACCACGGCTGCGTGCATGCGCCGGAGCATCGCCACGCGCTCGGCCTTGTCCGTGCGCGAAAACGCGGGGAAGGCTCGCTTCGCGGCGGCGATGGCGTCGCGCGCGTCTTCGGCGTCGGCCAGACGCACCCGGCCGATCACCTGTTCCGTCGACGGGTTGAATAGGTCGAAGTATTCGTTCCCATGCGGCACGACGAAGGCGCCGTCGATATAGATGTGCTCGATGTTCTGCATATTCTGTCTGCCAGTGCGTTGTCCAGATCGCAAGATAGACCGATGCTATTGACCTGACTAGCCGTACAATCCGGGATAACCTATTGAGCGATCCAGGATAATGAAAACCTCCGGACTGACCGAACTGGAAGCCGTGCTCGCGGTGGCCCGCCGACGCAGCTTTCGCGCTGCCGCCGACGAACTGAGCGTCTCGACCTCGGCGCTCAGCCACGCCGTCGCGGCGCTCGAAGCGCGCATCGGTGTGCGGCTGTTCAATCGCACCACGCGCAGCGTGTCGCTTTCGGAGGCGGGGGCGCAGTTCGTGCAGACCGTGGCGCCGGCGCTCGCGACCATCCAGACCGCGCTCGATCAGGCGGGCAGCTTTCGCGACACGCCTTCCGGCACGTTGCGCATCAATACATCGGCAGGGGCGGCGCGGCAGGTGATGTCGGTATTTATTGCTTTTCTGCAGCGCTATCCCGAGATGAAGCTCGACATCGTCACCGAAGGACGGCTGGTCGATATCGTCGTCGAAGGGTTCGACGCGGGCATCCGGCTGATCGACACCGTGCCGCAGGACATGATTGCCGTGCCGTTCGGCGAAAGCCAGCGTTTTGCTTTGGTAGGGAGTCCAGAGTATTTTTCGAGGCATAAGCCGCCGCGCACGCCAGCGGATCTTGCCAGACATCGCTGCATTCGAAGCCGCATGCCGAGCGGAGTGATCTATCAGTGGGAATTCGAAAGGCGCGGCGAAGTCGTGCGCGTGGACGGCGAAGGCGCGCTCACGCTGGACGAGCCCAACCTGATGCTCGCGGCGGCGCGCGCGAGCCTGGGCCTTGCGTATCTGACCGAGTGGAACGTCAACGCCGATCTGGAAGCCGGGACGCTCGTGCGTGTGCTGGAGGGCTGGACGCCCGCGCTGGACGGCTTATGTCTGTACTACCCGGGGCGCCGCCACGTACCGGCGGGATTGCGCGCATTGATCGAGACGATCCGTGAGCACGCCGACGCAAATAAAGGAGGTGTCGCCAGAAAGACGGCACGCATCAAGCGCAGATCGCGGACCTGACGATGGACGAAGATCGGCTCGGCGAAAGCGCGTATCGGTGCTTCGTTGCGCGCGAGGAAAGTCCATTGCCCACGTGCGTGATGACGAGCAAACCGGCCTTCACCAGCGCGGAAAGATGGGCTGGCATGGCCGATTGGGCGAGTCCGCTGCGATTGTCGAGATTCACTTAACTTGGAACCGGCCGTCACGGCGCGACAGGGTTTTCCGGGGAGTCTGCTCAGACAACTTTGAACCCGTGGTTCGTTTAACTTTGAACTTTCCGGGTTTGGATTCGTTAAATTTTGAACTTTCAGTAAAGTCGACCCGATTGAGTGTGTCAAAACTCAGAATCCCCCGTTTTTCGGGTATACCGACCACGACAGCAGGACGCCAGCGGCTTCGAGCCGGAAATCGTAATGCAGGCGGCTGGCCCAATGCTTCTGGATCACAAACGACAGGGCGCCCTTTTTCCGGCGTGCTGTTCTTTTCGGCGCAGCCGGTTCCGGCGTCGACTCGAAATTGTGCTTGCGGACGTAAGCAGTTCGTAGTGAGCGCTTTACGAAGTGCGCAGCCCCAATAACCTGGTGGCGTTTTCCTTGAGTATCAGCGGCCGCACTTCGGGCTTGATATCGAGCGTATCGAAGTCTGCCAGCCAGCGATCTGGACGTATCAAGGGGAAGTCCGAAGCGAACAACACGCGCTCGCGCAGCAGCGTGTTCGCATACTTCACGAGCTCCGGCGAGAAGTATTTGGGCGACCAGCCCGAGAGGTCGATGTAGACGTTCGGCTTGTGCGTCGCGATCGAAAGCGCCTGCTCCTGCCAGGGCCACGACGGATGCGCGATCACAATCTTCATGTCGGGGAAATCGGCGGCTACGTCGTCAAGATAAATAGGCTCCGAATATTTCAGGCGTAAACCGCCGCCGCCGCGCATACCCGAGCCCATGCCAGAATGGCCGCTATGAAACACCGCAGGCAAGCCATATTCGGCGATGACTTCGTATAGGGGATACGCCAGCCGGTCGTTGGCGAAAAATCCCTGCATCGTGGGGTGGAACTTGAAGCCGCGCACGCCATGCTCCTCGATCAGCCGCCGTGCCTCGCGTACGCCGAGCTTGCCCTTGTGCGGGTCGATGCTGGCAAAGGCGATCATGATGTCCGCGTTCTGCTGTGCGAAGTCTGCGATCTCTTCGTTGGCGATGCGCCGCCGGCCGATGTTCGCCTCGCAGTCGACCGTGAACATCACGAAGCCGATCCTGCGTTCCCGGTAGTGCTCGATCGTTTCAGGAATCGTCGGGCGGCGTCCCTGTTTAAGGACGGTGCCGAAGTATTTGTCGGCGGCATCGTCGAACTCCTTCGCGAAGAGGTCGGGCGGCTGGCAGCACGACACTTCCGCGTGAACGTGCGTGTCGATGGCGACGAGTTGTTCGATATTCAAGGCTGTCTCCCCTTTATCCTTGATGCGCGGCGGCGCGCGTTGGCTATGCCTCGCGCATGACCCAGCCGTTCGTTTCCATCGTTTTCACGACTTCGTTGGCTGCCTGGGGCGTGATGAATGAACGCTCGGCAATCTGCGCATTCGACGAGCGTCCGCGCGCCCGCAATATAGAAAGCGCGGTGTATTGCGGCAGCGTGAGGCCGTGCCGCGCGAGCGTTTCGGAAAGGCGCCGAGAGACGGCGCGGTCGAGCTGGCCGATCAGATAGCTCAGGCGCGTGGGCGGCACGGTATGCGGGCTGGCTTCGGCGGATTGGCGCACAGTCCTCGCGCGGCGCCGAGGTGGAGGTTTTCTGTGTCATCGTGTTCGAGGCGTCTTACGTGAATTCGGGGTTTGTACCGACGAGATCATATTCTACTTTACATATCAGGTTGCCTGATAGTAAATTGATTTAAGGCCGCGAGTGCGGCAACGTTCACGGAGATAGACAATGAGTTATGAAGGTCGCTGGAAAACGGTCAAGGTTGCGGTGGAAGGCGGCATTGCCTGGGTGACGCTCAACCGCCCGGAAAAGCGCAATGCCATGAGCCCGACGCTCAACAAGGAGATGATCGACGTGCTCGAAACCCTGGAGCTCGATGCCGAGGCCCAGGTGCTCGTGCTGACCGGCGAAGGTTCGGCCTGGACGGCCGGCATGGACCTGAAGGAATATTTCCGCGAAGTCGACGCTGGCCCCGACGTGCTTCAGGAGCGCATTCGCCGCGATGCCAGCCGCTGGCAATGGCAACTGCTGCGCATGTATTCGAAGCCGACCATCGCGATGGTCAACGGCTGGTGCTTCGGCGGCGGTTTCTCGCCGCTGGTGGCATGCGATCTCGCGATTTGCGCCGACGAAGCGACGTTCGGCCTTTCGGAAATCAACTGGGGTATTCCGCCGGGCAACCTCGTAAGCAAGGCGATGGCGGACACGGTCGGCCATCGCGAGGCGCTCTACTACATCATGACTGGCGACACGTTCACGGGCCCGCAGGCCGCGAAGATGGGCCTCGTCAACAAGAGTGTGCCGCTTGCGCAGTTGCGTGAGGAAACGCTGGCGCTGGCTGCCAGGTTGCTCAACAAGAACCCGGTCGTACTGCGCAACGCCAAGCATGGCTTCAAGCGTTCGCGGGAACTCACGTGGGAGCAGAACGAGGACTATCTTTACGCCAAGCTCGATCAGGCCAATCATCGCGATCCTGAAGGCGGCCGCGAAAAGGGTCTCAAGCAGTTCCTCGACGACAAGAGCATCAAGCCGGGCCTGCAGGCATACAAGCGCTGAGTGAGCGTACAGAGGAGACAACGACATGCATGAAACCCGCCTCCTGATCGGCAGCGCGGCGCGAGCCGCGTCGACCGGCAAGACCTTCGAGCGCATCGATCCGGCCACGGGCGAGGTCGCCACGCGCGCCGCCGCCGCCTCGCTGGACGATGCCGATGCGGCCGTCGCCGCCGCAGCCCGCGCGTTTCCCGCATGGGCCGCGCTGACGCCCACGGAGCGCCGCAAGCGCCTGCTGGCCGCGGCCGACCGCATGGATGCGCGCACGCCGGACTTTATCGCGATCGGCGCCGCCGAAACGGGCGCGATGGCCAACTGGTACGGCTTCAACGTCATGCTCGCGGCCAACATGCTGCGCGAGGCGGCGGCGATGACCACGCAGATCGACGGCGCGGTGATTCCTTCGGATATCCCGGGCAGTCTTGCGATGGCCGTGCGCCAGCCTTGCGGTGTCGTAGTCGGCATGGCGCCCTGGAACGCGCCCGTGATTCTCGCGATGCGTGCGCTCGCCATGCCGCTCGCTTGCGGCAATACGGTGGTGCTCAAGGCATCGGAAGGTTGTCCGGGCGTGCATGCGCTGATCGGCGAAGTACTCAGCGAGGCGGGCCTGGGCGGGGGCGTCGTCAACGTGCTCACGCACGCACCCGAAGACGCGCCCGCCATCGTCGAGCGCCTGATCGCGAATCCGGCTGTCAAGCGCGTGAACTTCACGGGCTCGACGCGCGTGGGCCGCATCGTCGCCGAGCTTTCCGCGCGGCATCTGAAGCCCGCGCTGCTCGAACTGGGCGGCAAGGCACCGGTACTCGTGCTCGACGATGCCGATCTCGACGCGGCGGTGGAGGGCATCGCGTTCGGCGCGTTCTTCAATCAAGGGCAGATCTGCATGTCGACGGAGCGCGTGATCGTCGATCGAAAGATTGCCGATGCATTCGTCGACAAGCTCGTTGCAAAGGCGCGCACCCTCAAGGCCGGCGACCCCACGCAGCCGGGTTCGGTGCTGGGCACGCTGGAGAGCGAAGCCGCCGCGCGGCGCGTTCGCGCGCTCGTGGAGGATGCGCGGGAGAAAGACGCGAAGCTGCCGCTAGGCTGCGAGGTGAATGGCGCGATCATGCAGCCCGTGATCGTGGAAAACGTCACGCGCGAAATGAAGCTCTATGCCGACGAATCGTTCGGCCCGGTCGTGACGGTGCAGCGCGTGGATTGCGACGAAGAAGCGATAAGCATTGCCAACGATAGTGAGTACGGCCTTTCGGCGGCCGTGTTCAGCCGCGATATCGCGCGCGCGATGAACGTGGCGAAGCGCATCGAGTCGGGCATCTGCCACATCAACGGGCCGACCGTGCATGACGAGGCGCAAATGCCGTTCGGCGGCGTGAAGGCAAGCGGTTACGGTCGCTTCGGCAGCAAGGCGTCGATTGCCGAATTCACCGACCTGCGCTGGATCACCGTGCAGACCGGCCCGCGTCATTATCCGATCTGAGCGCGCGCGCCCATCACAACATGAACCATCGGGCCGGCTGAGGCAACCCAAGCCCGGCACCGGTCATCACAGGAGACAGGCTTTGGATTCGGAGCCGACCCCAACGCATGCCCGCGCCGGCGTGCCGCCGGCCTTCGCCGGTTATCGCACTGTCGCCATCGGCTCGGCCGCGCCGCACATCGAACGGCGTGGCGACTGCTGGTATCTGCGCTCCAGCGAGCCGCTCGGTGCTTTTCCCGAGCGCATCACCGACCGGCTCGTGAGCGGTGCGCGCGCTCACCCGGATCGCTGGCTCGTGGCGCGCCGCGACGCCGACGGGCAATGGCAGGGCATCAGCTACGCGCAGATGCTCGAATGCGCGCGCTCGATCGGGCAGGCCCTGATCGAGCGTGGCTTATCGGCGCAGCGCCCCGTTGCGCTGCTTTCGGGCAACGGCCTCGAACATCTGCAAATGGCCCTCGGCGCGCTCTGGGCCGGTGTGCCCTATGCGCCCATTTCGCCCGCCTATTCGCTCGTGTCGAGCGACTACAGCAAGCTGCGGCACACGCTGAGCGTGCTCGATCCGGGACTGGTGTTCGCCGCCGAAGGGCCGGCTTTTGCGGCGGCGCTCGATGCCGCCGTGCCCGATCATGTCGAGCGCGTGGTCGTGACGCCGTCCGGCAGCGCGCGGCGCGAAACCGCGTTTTCGGCGCTGCTCGAAACGCAGGCGGGCAGCATCGAAGCCGCGCAGGCGCGCGTGAATGGCGACACGATCGCGAAGTTCCTGTTCACATCGGGCTCGACGCGCCTGCCCAAGGCCGTGCCGACGACACACCGCATGCTGTGCAGCAATCAGCAGATGCTGCTGCAAACCTTCCCGCAGTTCGGCATCGAGCCGCCGGTGCTGGTGGACTGGTTGCCCTGGAATCACACCTTCGGCGGCAGCCATAACGTGGGCATCGCGCTCTACAACGGCGGTACGCTCTATATCGACGACGGCAAGCCTGTTGCGGGTCGCTTCGAAGAGACGCTGCGCAATCTGCGCGAAATCGCGCCGACGCTCTATTTCAATGTACCCAAGGGCTGGGAAGAACTCACGGCCGCGCTCGAAACCGATGCGGTGCTGCGCGAGCGGTTTTTCTCGCGCGTGAAGATGTACTTCTTCGCGGGTGCGGGTCTCTCGCAAGCAGCGTGGGACCGGCTCGAACGCGTGACCGAGGCGCACTGCGGCGAGCGCATTCGCATCATGGCCGGCCTTGGCATGACCGAGACGGCGCCGTCCTGCCTCTTCACCACCGGGCCGGTGATGGGCTCGGGCTATATCGGACTGCCCGCGCCGGGTTGCGAGACGCGGCTCGTGCCCGTGGACGGCAAGCTCGAGGCGCGCTTTCGCGGACCCAACGTGATGAGCGGCTACTGGCGCGCGAGCGCAACCGACAGTCACGACGTTTTCGACGAGGAAGGCTATTACCGCACCGGCGACGCCGTGCGGTTCGTCGATCCGCAGCGCCCCGAACTGGGCCTGCTATTCGACGGACGCATCGCGGAGGACTTCAAGCTCAGCTCGGGAACGTTCGTGAGCGTGGGGCCGATGCGGACGCGCATCGTTTCGGACGGCGCGCCATATGTGCAGGACGCCGTGATTGCAGGCATCGACCGCGACGACATCGGCGTGCTGATCTTTCCGCGGCTCGATGAATGCCGCCGGCTTGCCGGGCTCGATGCCGGCGTCAGCGCTCGCGATGTGGTGGATGCGCCCGCCGTGCGCGCCTTTTTCGCCGCGTTGATGGAACGCCTCAATCGCGAGGCGACCGGCAGTGCGACATCGATCACGCGCCTGTATGTGATGGACGTGCCGCCTTCGCTCGATCTAGGCGAGATCACGGACAAAGGGTCGATCAACCAGCGTGTCGTGCTGGGGCAGCGTGCCGCGCTGGTCGAAGCGCTATACGACGCACAGCTTGCCAATCCGCGCGTGATCCTCGCGCAGTATCTGCAACGGGCTTGAGGGGCGGTTACGATGAGTCTCGATTATCGGGTCCCGCTGCGCGACATGCGCTTCGTGATCGACGAATGGATTGGCGCGCCCGCCTGGTGGCGCAGCGTCCCGGTCTGGGAGGACCTGGACAGCGCCATGGCGCAGCAGGTGCTGGAAGAAGCGGCGCGTTTCGTCGTGGAACGGATCGCGCCGCTGAATGCGGCCGGCGATCTGGAAGGGTGCCGTTTCGAGGGCGGCGAGGTCACGATGCCGGCCGGTTTTCGCGAGGCCTACGCGGACTTCGTGGCGGCGGGTTGGCCCACGCTCGCGCTCGACACCGACGCGGGCGGCCAGGGCTTGCCGCAACTGCTCGAAGTCGCGCTTCAGGAGATGCTCGCGGCGGCCAATCACGCCTGGCTGATGTCGCCCGGCCTCACCCACGGCGCGACGGCGTGTCTGATGGCGCACGGCTCGGACGCACTCCAGCGCGACTGGTTGCCGAAAGTGGCGAGCGGCGAATGGCTCACGACGATGTGCCTGAGCGAGCCGCAGGCGGGCAGCGACCTCTCGCTGCTGCGCGCCCGCGCGATGCCCGAGCCGGAGCGCGACGCCTGGCGAATTCAAGGTAGCAAGATTTTCATCAGCGGCGGCGATCACGACCTGACCGACAACATCGTCCATCTCGTGCTCGCGCGGCTACCCCATTCACCGGCGGGCACCAGGGGTTTGTCGCTCTTCGTGGTGCCGAAGTGGATCGCCGGCGCCAACGGCGAGCGCGTGCGCAACGGCGTGCACTGCGAGGGCATCGAGAAGAAGATGGGCCTCAAGGCAAGCCCGACCTGCTCCATGCATTTCGAAAACGCGCTGGGCTGGCTGGTGGGCGAACCGCATCGCGGGCTCGCTTCGATGTTCGTGATGATGAACGCAGCGCGCCTGCAGGTGGCGATGCAGGGTGTAGGCCACGCGCAAGTGGCCTGGCAGCGCGCTCACGCTTACGCTCATGAACGCGCGCAAATGCGCGCCGTGAGCGCGCCCGCGAACTACGAGGGCGAGCCGGGGCAGGCCGCCCCGATTGCGTTCCATCCGGCCATGCGGCGCATCCTGCTCGATCTGCGCGCGACGGTGGAGGGTGAGCGGGCCATCGGCTACTGGATCGGCTATTGGCTCGACGTGGCCGCGCGGCACCCCGAGGCACAGGAGCGCCAGGCGGCGGGGCAGCTCGCCTCGCTGCTCACGCCGATCGCCAAGGCGTTCTTCACCGCCAATGGCTTCACGGCGGCCTCGAATGCATTGCAGGTGTTCGGCGGATACGGCTACATCCACGAATACGGTGTCGAGCAGACCGTGCGTGACAGCCGCGTGGCGATGCTCTACGAAGGCACGAATGAAATCCAGGGCATCGACCTGCTCGTGCGCAAGGTGCTCGGCGACGGCGGCGAGGCGCTGCGTGGGTTGCTCGCGCATGTGAATGGCGAGGCCACGTGCTGCGCGGCTTCTGGCGACGCGGTGCTGCACGACGTGGGCGCGCGTCTCCAGGCGCTGGTCGCCGAGGTGCAGCGCGTCACGGGTGAAATCGAGCGCGGCAGCATGGGCGATCGTGAACTGCCTTATCGCGTGGCCGACGACTATCTCGCGCTGCTGGGCTGGCTTCTGCTGGCTTTCGCGTGGGCGCGCACGTTGCGCATCGTGCTCGACGCAGCCGCCAACGATCCGTTTTACGCCGAAAAGCGTAGCACGGCGCAGTATTTCTTCGCTTACCCGCTTGCGGCATTCGATCATCGGCTGAGCCTGATCGAAGCGGGCTGTCGCGCGCCGCTGCCTCATGCGCAACACGCCTTCAGTGATTAGTTATCCAAACTAGTTACAGAGCGGTGAAAGGCTGCGCCAAGCCATTACAAAACCAGGAGACAACGTGTCGTCATCGACTACGCAAGTGAGCACGCGCACGGCGGCGGGCACCGCATGGGTATTGGGGTTATGCCTGATCGTGGCGGTGCTGGAGGGGATCGATCTGCAATCGACGGGGGTGGCCGCGCCGCGCATGGCGCGCGAGTTTGGCCTTTCGGTGAGCCAGATGGGGCTTGCGTTCAGCGCGGGCATGCTCGGGCTGTTGCCCGGCGCGATGCTCGGCGGCCGTCTCGCCGACCGCATGGGCCGCAAGCGCGTGCTGCTGCTTTCCATGGTGGCGTTCGGCGTGTTTTCGCTGCTGACCGCGCATGTGTGGAGTTTCTCCACGTTGCTGGTGGCGCGGTTCCTGACGGGGCTCGGCCTCGGCGGCGCCATGCCCAACGTGATCGCGCTTTCCGCCGAGGCTGTGGCGCCCAGGCTGCGCAATACGGCGGTCAGCATCATGTATTGCGGCATGCCGCTGGGTGGTGCGCTGGCGGCGCTGATCGGCGTGCTCAACGCGGGCGATACCGAATGGCGTCATATCTTTTATGCGGGCGGCGTGGGGCCGCTCGTCGTCGCGCCGCTGATCCTTGCCTGCCTGCCGGAATCCGCCGCGTACGAGGCAGCGGCCAGCCGGGCGCAGTCCACCCAGGGCGGACCGCCGCCCACCTTGCGCGTGCTGTTCGGCGACGGGCGCGCGGCCGTGACGGCGCAAATCTGGATCAGCTTCTTCTGCACGCTGATCGTGCTGTATTTCCTGCTCAACTGGCTGCCTTCGCTGATCGTGAGCCGTGGCCTCACGCGCAGCCAGGCCGGCATTACGCAAATCTTCTTCAACGTGGGCAGCGTGATCGGCGTGCTCGCCATCGGCATGCTGATGGATCGCCTGCGCCCTGTGCGCGTCGTCGCGGCGGTCTATGCGGGCATTGCGGTTTCGCTCTTCATGCTGGCCGGCGCGGGGAACCTGTTCTGGATCTCCGTTTCGGTGCTGCTGGCGGGCATGGGCGTGGTGGGCGCTCAGTCCATGCTCTATGCGCTTTCGGCCGCGAGCTACGCCACCGTCATGCGCGGTACCGGCGTGGGCGCGGCGGTCGCGGCGGGCCGCGTCGGCTCGATCGTCGGTCCGCTGGCCGCCGGGCAGTTGCTGGCAGGCGGCGCTAGTGCGACGACCGTCATTGGCGCGAGCGTGCCGGTGACGCTGGTGGCGGCGCTCGCGGCGCTGCTGGCGGTGCGCCGCGAGCAGGCGTCCTGACGCGTCGTATCAGAGGTCGAGCACGAGCATCGGCGTGCGCGCGCGCGAGCAGCACGGCAGCAACTGGTCGTTGGCGGCGCGTTCCTCGTCGGTCAGGTAGAGGTCGCGATGGTCGGGTTCGCCGGCCAGCACACGCGTCAGGCAGGTGCCGCACACGCCTTGCTCGCACGATACGGGCACCTCGATGCCGCCCGCACGGAGCGCCTCGACGATCGTCGTGCCTGCGGGGACGTCGATCACGCGCTGGCAACTGGCGAGCGTGACCTGGAAGGCGCCGTTTGCAGCCGTATTCGCAGCCGTATTCGCATCCGCGTTCGCTGGCGGCTGCGCAGCGCTGAAGTACTCGCGATGCACGTTCTGCGCGGGCCAGCCGGTACGCGCCGCGGCGGCGAGGACCGCGTCGATGAAGCCCGCCGGGCCGCATACGTAGACGTGGGCGCCGTCGCGCGGCTGCGCGAGCACGCGCTCCAGGTCGATGCGCGCCGCGGGACCTTCGCTGTCGAAGTAGAAATGCGTGCGCTCCGCAAAGCCCGGCTCGGCAAGGCGCTCGCGGAAGGCGGCGCGCTCGGGTTCCCGCGCGCAGTAGTGCAGCTCGAACGGGCGGCCGGCTTCGTTTAACTGTTCGGCCATCGCCATGAGCGGTGTGATGCCGATGCCGCCGGCGAGCAGGATGGTGTGCTGCGCATCTTCGTCAAGCGGAAAATGATTTTTCGGTGTACTGATTTCCAGGCTCGTGCCGGCGGAAAGCGCGTGCATTGCGGTCGAGCCGCCGCGCGACGCCGGATCGCGCAATACGCCGATGCGGTAAGCAGCGCCGTCGGACGGCCGGTTGCAAAGCGAATACTGGCGCACGAAGCCGCCGACGTGGACGTCGATATGCGCGCCCGCCGCGAACGCGGGCAACGGCGAGCCGTCGCCGTTGGCGAGTTCGAATACGCAGATGTCGGTGGCAACGGCAAGCTTACGGGTGAGGGTGACTTTCATGATGCGTGCGGTCAGGAGAAGGAAGAAGGCCGCGCACTCGCGCGCGGCCCGGCTATCAGACGGCCTCGGTCGTGGCGCGGTGCTCTTCGGCGATCAGCCGGTCGAGCACGCGGCGCGACTGCACGCCGCCCGCATCGATGTTGAGTTTCAGAATGGGCCGCTCGGGCCATGTGAGCAGGTTGCGCTGCTGCGATTCGAGCATGTCGAGATCCTCGGAGAATATCTTGCCCTGGCCCGTGCGGATCGTTTCGGTGAGCGCTTCGTCGTGCACGGCGAAGCTGCGCGCCATGCCCCAGAAGTACCAGATCGACGTTTCGGTTTCGGGCGTGATGAAGTCCACCACGATGCTCGCGGCCTTGTCGCCAGGGGCGGCGTCGTAGCCGCCTTTACCCGCGTGCGCGACGCCCACTTCGATCATCACGTGGCTGGGCGGCGAGAAGTGGCAGATCTGCCAGCGGTCGCAAGGCACATCGTCGGCGAGGCCGTTGCCGCGCAGCGCCGCCGCCCAGAACGGCGGCGGCATGATGTTGTGCATGAAGCGGCTGGTCGTGACCACATCGCCGTTGACCGTGGTCTTGGGCGGGGCTTCCTCGATTTCAGGTTGGCCGATGCTCGATGCGTGCACGTAGGTTTCGTGCGTGAGATCCATGAGGTTATCGACCATCAGGCGGTAGTCGCACTGAATGTGATAAAGGCCGCCGCCGTAAGCCCACGCGGGATTTTCGGCCCATTCGAGGTGGTGGATTTTCGAGGGATCCGCCTGCGCGGCATCGCCAGGCCACACCCAGATGAAGCCGTAGCGCTCCACGGCAGGGTAGCTGCGCACGGACGGAATACCGCCCACGCGCTGGCACGGCATGCTCACGCATTTGCCGTTCGCGCCCACCGTGAGGCCGTGATAGCCGCACACCAGATGGCCTTCGCGCACGCTGCCGAGCGAGAGCGGCGCGCCACGGTGCGGGCAGAAGTCTTCGAGCGCGGCGACGTTGCCTTCGGCCGTGCGCCAGAACACCATGCGCTCGCCACAAATCTGCCGCCCGAGCGGCTTGCCCTCGATTTCATCGGGGGTGCACGCGACATACCATGCGTTTTTCAGGAACATGCGTCTCCTCCATGGCGTGTAGCCACGCCTTTGGTTTCAGTATCAGTGGGGGGCGGCAAGCGTGCCGCCGGTGGTTTCAAGCCGGGGTTCGCGCCTTCAGCGCGGATTGCGGCGGATCAGGTTGGCGCCAAGCAGCTTCGTCATGGCGCGCTGGTTGTCGAGCACACGGCGCAGGTTCTGGTGCGCGATGTGCGAATGCTCGCGCATCAGCGCTTCCGCACGCGCGCCTTCGCGGCTTTCGATGGCTTCGAGCACGGCGCGGTGCTGGGCCTGCGCGACGATCAGCGTTTCGCGCGCGCGCGGGTCGAGCGATTGCACGACCACGAATGCGCTGGCCGAGGCGAACGGCAGCGTGGCGACTTTTTCGATCTGACGCGCAACTATTTCGCTATCCGAAGCGATGGCCATCAGGCGATGAAAGCGCCCATTCGCCTCGACATAGCGCGAGAACGTTTCCTCGGTCAACTCGCCCACGAGCAGTTCATCGATCTCGTCGATGCAGTCGTGCAGGTCACGGAACATCGAATGGGTGATGCCGCGCTCGGCCGCGAGGCGCGCAGCCAATCCTTCGAGCGTGCCGCGCAGTTCGATCGAGTCGCGTATTTCGCTTTCCGAAAACGAGCGCACGGCATAGCCACCGCTCGGGATGGGTTCCAGCAGTCCTTCTTCCTGCAGGCGAATGAGCGCCGCGCGTACCGGTGTGCGCGAGACGCCGAGGCGTTCGACCACGCCGAGTTCGGAAATGCGTTCGCCGGGAGAGATGTCGCCGCCGAGTATGAGTTCGCGCAGTCCGAGTTGTGCCTTGACGGTCTGCGAGGCGGCGGAGCCGGCGCGTGTGCTGGCGGGGGTGTCGTCGATGCCGTTCATGCCTAAGGGAACCGTAGAAAACGTAAGTGGGGCGAGTGCGGGGAGCATCCCTGCGCATCAGGCTTTGTTGTGTACTGATTGTATACATGAGCTTCGGATTTTCAACCGATAGCTCGATGATTTACGGGTAAACGTGGAAAAGTAAGGCGTAAGTAAAGATAAATTGTGTACAACCTGGGTGTTTTTTTGATTGACATCAATGATGGGCGTTTTTACGATCTCACTCGAAGTTCGATAAACGAAACAGCGTTCGCAATGCGAACACATAACAATCAAGGAGACTACCGTGTCGAGGCCTACCCCCACGCACGATCTGAAAAACGAACGCAGGACGCTGGTCCTGCTCGCCATCGGCTTTGGTCTGGTCGGACTCGACCGGTGGATGATCGCGCCGCTTTTTCCCCACATGATGAAGGACCTGGGCCTTGGCTATCAGCAGCTTGGCTCGCTGATCGGCATTCTCAGCATCGCCTGGGGCGTGTTCTCGATCGTGATGGGGCGTCTGTCCGACCGCATTGGCCGGCGCAAGATCATGATTGCGGCAATGGTGATGTTCTCGCTGCTCTCCAGCTTCTCGGGTTTCGCCACCGGTTTCGCGAGCCTGCTGCTGATCCGGGCGCTGATGGGCATTGCGGAGGGCGCATTCACGCCGACGAGCGTTGCCGCGGTGGGCGAGGCTTCGCACCCGTCGCGCCGTGGCCGCAATCAGGGTTTGCAGCTCAGCATGTTTGCGCTGATGGGCCTCGGCCTTGCGCCCATCATCGCGACGCAACTGCTGCGCGTCGTGCCCTCGTGGCACTGGGTATTCGCGGTTTCGGCGGTTCCCGGTCTGATCGTGGCGCTGCTGATTGCCACCTTGCTGCGCGACGCACCGCGAGCCGCGCCGGCGGCCGGTGCGCAGGCTTCGGCCAGCCCGCGCTGGAGCGAGCTTTTCGGCAGCCGTAATGTCCTGCTGGCCATGCTGGCGACATTCTGCGCCATGGCCGGCATCTTCGTGATCGGCGCGATGGTGCCGAATTATCTGGTCGACTACCTTCACCTCGACACTTCGCAAATGGGCTTTGTCGTGTCGGCGATCGGCTTCGGCGGCTTTCTCGGCGAGTTCGGCCTTGCCAGTCTTTCCGACTATGCGGGGCGGCGTCTGACTTCGGTTCTCGCATTCACGGGCGCCGCACTTTCGCTCTATGTCTTCGCCCGTATCGGCGCGAACCCGTGGACGCTCTTCATCGTGTTGTTCGTCGTGTCGTTCTTTGCGCTGGGCATGCTGGGCGTCCTCACCGGGCCAATCGCAACCGAAGCGGCGCCGGCGGGTCTGGTCGCCTCGGCCATCGGCATCACGTCCGGTGCGGGTGAGATTTTCGGCGGCGGCGTGGCGCCGGCCATCGCGGGATATATCGCACAGCACAACGGCATTCAGTTCACGCTGCAGTTCGCGCTCGGCGGCCTGATCTGCGGCATCTTCGTTTCGATGTTCCTCATTGAAACCGCACCGCGCGTGGTGGCGCGGCGCTCGGCGGTGGGCGCACTGCAATCGGACTGAAACATTGCCGCGACGGCGCGTTCTGACGCCGTCACACCGCCGGGAAGCGTTGAAGTTATTTCAATTAATAAGGTATCCGTAGTAATCGGATGGCGATAAAGGTAAAGGAGACGTCAATATGAAAAGCCTCGCACTGTGGTGCACGGTGATATCGACAATGGCTTGCGTGCAGGCGCACGCGGAAGGCGGCCCGGCGGGTGACAGCGTGACGCTGTACGGCATGGTCGACGCGGGCGTGTCGTGGGTCAGCAACGAAGGCGGTCACTCGAACCTCAAGTTCGACGACGGCATTTTTACCCCCAACCTGCTCGGCATTCGCGGCAGCGAAGACCTGGGCGGGGGGCTGCGTGCCGTGTTCGACCTGGTCGACCAGTTCTCGATGGCGACCGGCGCGATCGTGTCGGGACAAGGGATCTTTGGCCGCAATGCCTACGTCGGACTTGCCAGCGACCAGTACGGCAAGCTGACGATGGGCAACCAGTACGACTTCATGACCGATTCGCTGTTCTTCGGCCACGACGATGCGGCGATGGAAGTCGGCGGTCTCTATGACTTCCGTGCGGGGCCATTCGCGAAGATCGGGATCCCGGGCAATCCGCCGTTCGCGCAGCAATTCGACTGGGACCGTATGGCCGGCGCGACGGTCGAGAACTCGGTCAAATATCAGTCGCCCTCGATGGGAGGCTTCAGCTTTGGCGGCCTGTACGGCTTTGGCGGCATTCCCGGCGCATTCGGACGCGGCAACACCGTGAGCGCCGGCGCGAATTACGCCAACGGGCCGTTTGGCATGGGGGCAGCGTATACGGAAGTCAAATATGTCGAGGACGGCGAACCCGACGTCAATATCCGCAACTGGGGCGTGGGGGCGCACTACGACTTCGGCAAGGTCATGGCGACGCTGTTGGTCACGACCGTGCGCAACACCTCGAACGGCGGTGCGATCGCGCAGGGCGAGGTGGGCGCGAACTGGCTGCTGGCACCGGACTGGGCGATTGCCGCCGACTATATGTACATGAAGGGCAACGGCTACCTCGGCAACAATCATGCTCACCAGATGACGGCGATCGTCGATCACTTCCTGTCCAAGCGAACCGTCGTCTATGCGGAAACCGTTTATCAGCGTACGAACGCGGGCGCGCAGGCGCTCATCAGCGGTGTGCTCGATCCCAATGGAACGTCAGGCGGCCCGAACCAGTTGATCGCGCGTGTCGGAGTGCAGACGCGCTTCTGAGCGAAACAGCTGTTGAAGTTCGTAGTTGCTGCTAATGACGTCCCTTCCAGCGCTAATCGTGTCCGTCAATTCCGCTAACGCAACGTAAGCGCGTCCACCGTACCGTCTCGACGGTCTGACCAGAAGTTGCCGGAGTAGTCCCCACCACATCGAGTAGTGGGGACTACTTTGACGACAGAAACGCCGAAAAATCGGGCCGCAACGCACCTGCGCCGAGCCGGCCCATGTGCTGGTCTCCAGGTTCGCAGACCACGTGCCGCGCTACCGGCAGTCGGTCATTGCCGTGCTCTGGGCGCCGTTTAGCGCCCGAAAAAGACTTTGTAGACTTATAGCCATGCCATGAGAAGCATGGCTTGTCAGGTAAGCGATAGGGCGCGGCGGCACTTGCGTCGCCAGCCAATACGCTGCCTCATGCCTCAACGACGAATCGGCTCGAAGCCGCCGTGACGCTGTGATGGGCGCGTCGGCGTTCCCATGCACTCGCGAAGCCGGCATCCACTGCCAGCCTGTCCCACTTCCTCCCGCTAATTTCCTCCAGCTAATGCTATCCCGAGCGGGTAAACCACGAACAAGACATCATATGACTTTCTGACTTTATGAATTAGACTGGCTCCCAATGAGAAGTCAGTTGCGGCCGCCGGCACAGGTGTAGTGCCTCGCCACCGCATCATCGAAACGAGACAGGAGACGACGCGAATGCATACGATGTTGGCCGCTTATCTGCCCGGAAACGATACGGTTGAAATGCGCCAGGTTCCGGTACCGACGCCAGGCATCGGGCAGGTCCTGATCAGGATGCGGGCGTCGGGCATTTGCGGCAGCGATGTTCATTACATCTACCACGGGCATCGGGGCACGGCTTCGCACCCCGAACCGCTCTATCAGGGCGTGGTCAATGGTCATGAGCCGTGCGGGCAGATCGTCGCCGTCGGCGACGGATGCCGCCATTTCCGGCCGGACGATCGCGTGCTCGTGTATCACATTTCAGGCTGCGGCTTCTGCGCGAACTGCCGCCGCGGCTATCAGATCTCGTGCACGGGGCGGCAGAAGGCCGCCTACGGCTGGCAGCGCGACGGCGGCCACGCCGAGTTTCTGGTGGCGGAAGAACGCGACCTGATCGCGCTGCCCGACAGCCTCACTTACGAGGACGGCGCATTCATCTCCTGCGGCATCGGCACGGCCTACGAGGGCGTCACCCGCGCGGACGTATCGGGCAGCGATTCGGTACTGGTAGTGGGCCTGGGGCCGATCGGGATGGCAGCGGCCATGATCGCAAAGGGGCGCGGCGCGAAGCGCATCATCGGCGTGGATACGCAGCCCGCACGGCTCGACGCCATGCGGGCGCTGGGGCTGGCCGACTATCTGATCCCGGCAAGTCCCGACGCGCTGGAGCAAATCCGCGAACTCACCCGCGGCGGCGCCGATGTGGCGCTCGACTGCTCGGGCAACGCCGCGGGCCGCTTGCTGGCGCTGCAAGGCTCGGGCGACTGGGGCCGTGTTGTCTATCTAGGCGAAACCGGGCATGTCCAGTTCGAGGTCAGCGCCGATCTGATGCACCGTCAACGCCGTATTTTCGGCTCGTGGGTCACCAGCCTCGCGAACATGGAAAAGTGCTGCCACGATCTCGAGGACTGGAAACTGAAGCCGCATACGATGATCTCGCACCGTTTCCCGCTAGAACGCGCGGACGAGGCCTACGCGCTGATGGCCAGCGGGCGCTGCGGCAAGGTCGTCATCACATTCGACGTATGACCGTCAGCGAGTCTATTGCGAGCACAAAACCCATGGCGCTGATCGACCTTCACACAGAGCACCTGGACGCCACGGTATCGACGCTCGGCGGCACCCTGCTGCGCCTTGATGCCCGTCGTGGCGGGGAACGCCTGCCGCTGCTGCGGCCCGCGCCGCTTGACGCGACGATACCGGCGCTGCGCTCGGCCTGTTTTCCGCTCGTGCCGTTCGGCAACCGCGTGCGCGGCAATCGCTTCGCCTGCGAAGGGCGCCCGTACGCACTCGAGCCCAACCAGCTTTGGGACGAGCATTACCTGCACGGCGACGGCTGGCTCGGTCGCTGGAGTCTCGCGCAAAGCGATGCCAGATCGGCCACGCTCGTCTACGAACACCCCGCCGACGCGGCGACGCCGTACGCGTACCGCGCCACGCAGCACTTCGCGCTGAGCGGCGACACGATGACGATGACGCTCGCGGTCACGAATCTCGGTGCACCGTTGCCGTTCGGCCTGGGTTGGCATCCTTATTTCGTGCTTGAGCCGGACACGCGCCTGCAGGCGCCTGCCACATCGTACTGGACCGAACGCGAGCACTATCTGCCCGGAGACGAAGCGCCCGTACCCGAGGCGCTCGACTTCCGCGCGGGGGCGCCCTTGCCGCGCCGCTGGGTGAACAATGGCTTCGCCGGCTGGGACGGCGCGGCGCGCATCGTTTGGCCGGGCCGCGATCTCGCGCTCTCAATCGAAGCGCCGGGCGCCGGTTACTACTTCGTGTTCGTGAGCGACACCGGGTTCGATCCGCACTATCATCACGACTATTTCTGCTTCGAACCGATGACGCACGCGGCGGACAGCCATGCATCGCCCGACCCGCGCGGCCTCGTCACGCTGGCCACCGGCGCGGACATGGCGTTGACGATGCGTCTTACGGTATCGAATCTAGCCGGAGCGTGCAGATGAGTACAGACACCAACGCGGCACCGCCCGCACGCGACAGCGCCATGCCGCGCACGACGCTTAGCGAGCGTGTCGCTGCGAAGCTCGGTCAGTTGATCGTTGACGGCGTACATGCGCCGGGCAGCTTGCTGCCTACCGAGCCCATGCTCGAAAAACAGTTCGACGTGAGCCGGGTCACGATTCGCGATGCGGTCAAGCTGCTCGCGAACTGCGGGCTCGTCAAGGTGCGTCACGGCTCGGGCATGACGGTTCAGCCGCCGGAAAACTGGCAGTACCTCGATCCGCTCGTGCTGTTCGCCCACGTGAATTCGCCGCGTAGCCAGAAAATGCTCAACGAGATTCTGGAGGTGCAGCACTTCGCGGAAGCCGAACTGGCCGCGCTCGCGGCGCAACGGCGCACCGAGGCGAGTCTTGCGCGCATGACGGAACTCGTCGAGCAAATGCAAACGCATATCGGGAACCACGCGCGCTACACCGCGCTCGACCTCGAATTCCATGAAGCGATTGCCCAGGCGGCCTCCAACGATCTGTTGCGCAATATGCTCGCGCCGATTCACCGGGTCGTGCGCGACGGCTACATGCTGACGACCGAGCTGGTGGGCGCGCCCGCGCGATCGCTGGAAGGACACGCCAGGATTCTGCGCGCCATCGAGCAGCGCGATCCGAAGGCGGCCCGGGAAGCCATGAACGAGCACCTCGATCTTTTCCGGGAACACATCGACATGCGTTTCGGCGCAACCGGCGGCACGCAGCAGCTACGTCACGAGGCATCCACGCCTTCCTGATTCGCGGCACCCGCGCAGCGAAATCCGTTGCGCAAGCGAGCGGCATCCAGTCGATTCCGCTCCTTTAAAATTAATAAGGACTGCAATTCAAAGGAGACGAAAGTGAGCGTATTAACCTGGCGAAACCTGACCCGGATCGGACGCGCGGGCGCTGCGGCCTGCATCGCGCTGCTCGGCATTCTGAATAGTATTTCGTATGCCGAAGCAAAGGACGTTTCGGTCGGCGTGCTTTATCTCGACTCGCAAGGCTATTACGCCGGCGTGCGCAGCGGCATCCAGCAGGCGGCCGCCCAGAGCGGTGTGAGCGCACGAGTGCTCGACAGCAACTCGGGCGGCGACCTTTCGAGGGAAAGCTCGTTCATCGACTCGATGATCGCGAGCAAGGTCTCGGCCATCGTCGTTTCCGCCACTTCGGTCGATGGCTCCGTGCGCGCGATCCGGGCGGCGTCGCGCGCGGGGATTCCCGTCGTTTGCTACAACACCTGCATCAACCAGCGCGGTGTCGATCAATACGTGTATGCGTACGTCGTGGGCGATGCCTACGCGTTCGGCCAGAAGCTCGGCGAGTCCGCCGCTGACTACCTGCTCAAGGCCGGCGTGACGCATCCGCGCATTGGCATCCTGAACTGCGAGTTCCTTGAGGTTTGCACGCAGCGGCGCAAGGGCTTCGAAGAGGCGCTCAAGCGCCGCATCCCGGATGCACAGATCGTCGCCAACCAGGAAGGGACCATTCTCGACAAGGCAATTTCCACCGCGCAAGCCATGTTGGCGGCGCAACCCGGCATCAACGTGCTGGTCGGCGAATCCGGCGGCGCGACGCTTGGCGCCACCAAGGCCGTCGAGAAGTCCGGGCGCGCCGGTTCGGTGGTCGTGTTCGGTTGTGACATGACGGCGGACATTGCGAACGAACTGGCGTCAGGCACGGTGCTCAAGGGCATTGTCGACGTGTCCGGCGTCGAGGTCGGCAAGCTCGCCTTCGCACAGGCGATGGACGCGGCGCAGGGCAAGAAGCTCACGTCGAAGATCGTGCCGGCCACGATCACCGCCTACACGAGTCCCTCCGCCGCGAACGCATGGCGCAAGGCGCACGCCGACGGCCTGCCCTGATTTCGCGATGCGGTACCCATCGTTTCGTTCGAGACCGGAGACGTTTTCGTGAACACAGTATCATCCGATTCCGGCGCCGCTGCCGAGGCGGCTGTCGACGCAGTTGCGGAAATTCGCAACGCCGTAAAGCGATATGGCGGCGTGCTGGCGCTGGACCACGTCGATTTTTCGATTCAGGCCGGCGAAGTCCGCGCGCTGCTCGGCAAGAACGGCGCCGGCAAATCAACGCTGATCCGTCTGCTGACCGGCGCGGAATGCCCCGATGCCGGCGAGGTTCTCCTGTGCGGCAACCGCGTGCCGGACAACCCCGATACGCGTGCGCGACACGCCGCCGGCGTCGGCGTGCGAGTCGTCTATCAGGAGTTGAGCCTCGTGCCCGACATGAGCATCGAGGAGAACCTTTACCTCGGCGCATGGCCGCGAAAAAGTCTGGCGCTTGACTATCAGGCCATGCGTGCAGGCGCGAGGGCCGCTCTTGCACATCTCGGCCTTGATAACCTCGATCCGCGCCAAACGGTAGCCAGTCTGACCGCAGCCGAGCGCCAGCTGGTCGAAATCGCGCGCGCGCTGATGGGGCAGCCGCGCCTCGTCATTCTCGATGAACCCACGAGTTCGCTTACCGACCGCGAGGCGCGCCGCGTGCTCGACGCAGTCAGGAAGATGAGCGCAAACGGCATCGCTGTGATCTACGTGAGCCACCGGATGAAAGAGATCCGCGAAATCGCGCAGACCGCAACAGTCATGCGCGACGGACGCGCCTCGCCCACGCACCGCCTGGCCGACATGAGCGACGCCGATATTGTCGAACTGATGCTCGGCCACGGGCAGGCGATCGTGCAGGAAACGCTGCGCTCGCATGTGCTCGACGAGATCGCGCTGTCCGTCAGCGGCCTGTGCGCGCCGCCAAAACTCGCCGGTGTCGAACTGACGCTCAAGCGCGGTGAAGTGCTCGGCCTGGCGGGACTACTTGGCTCGGGACGAAGCGAACTCGTGCGCGCGATCGCGGGACTCGATCCGGTGAGCAGCGGCGAACTCGTTTTCCGCGGCGAGCGCTACACGCGCTGGAACTACCGTCAACTGCTCGCGCGCGGCCTGGGCTTTACGCCGGAAAGCCGCAAGGAACAGGGCATCTTCGCTCAACTGGGCGTTGACGAGAACATCGTGCTGACGGCGTTGCGCAAGGTCTCGCGCGGCCGCATGTTATCGGCCGCGCACGCCCACGATGCGGCCGCGGCCGTGATCCGCCGCATGGGCATCAAGGCCAGCACGCCCGCAATACCGATCAGCACGCTTTCCGGCGGCAATCAGCAAAAGGCGGTGATTGGCCGCTGGGTTCACGCGCAGGCACAGATCCTCTTGCTGGACGAACCCACACGCGGCGTGGATGTCGATGCGAAGCAGCAGATCTACGCGATCATGCGGGCGCTCGCGGCCGAAGGTAACAGCGTGATTTTCGTATCGAGCGAGCTTGAAGAGCTACCGCTCGTGTGCGACCGCGTGGCCGTCATCCGGGACGGACGCATCGCCGAGGAGCTTGCCGCTCCCGCCATCACCACGCAGGCGCTGATGTCCGCCTGCCTGTTCGAAACATCAACAGGAGATTGACGATGAACCTGTCAGCTGTGAGCGCCACGCAAGCGCGCCCGAATTTTCGTTTCAACCAGCATTTGAACGAGATCGGCCTGCTCGGCGTGATCGTGCTGCTCTATATCGTTTTCGGCGTGATGGCGAACGGCTTTTTCTCATTTGAAAACCAGATGAACATCCTGCGGGATGCCTCCACCATCGGCATTGCCGCCTGGGGTGCGACGATGATCATCATTGCCGGCGAGATCGATGTCAGCGTGGGGCCGATGGTCGCGTTCATTTCCGTGATTTTCGCGTATCTGCTGCGCTTTCATGTGCCGCTCGCGGCGGCGACCGGCCTCGCGCTGATTCTCGGCGCGGCGCTCGGTGCGGTTGCAGGCGCGCTGCGCGCGCTTTTTAACGTGCCTTCGTTCATTGCCACGCTGGGGCTGTGGAGCGCGTTGCGCGGGCTCGCGCTCTTCATGAGCAATGCGCTGCCCATCACTTTCGACGAAAGCGATTTTCTCGACCGGCTCGGCGACAACGTGCTTGGTGTGCCTTGCTCGGCGCTCGTGATGCTGGTGCTGTTCTTCGTATTCCTGTTCGTGAGCCGCAAAACGGCCTATGGGCGCTCGACTTTTGCGATCGGCGGCAACGCCCATGCCGCCGCTCTATGCGGCATCGACGTGAAGCGCATCCGCATGGCCCTCTTCGCAGTCGCGGGCATTCTTGCCGGCATCTCGGGCATCCTGTTGACCGCGCGGCTCGGCTCGGGCAACGCGGGCGCGGCCTCCGGTCTGGAATTCGACGTGATCGCCGCTGTCGTGGTGGGCGGCACGTCGCTCTCGGGCGGCCGCGGATCGATGACGGGAACCCTGCTCGGTGTGCTCGTGATCACGCTGATCGGCAACGGGCTCGTGCTGATGGGCGTGAATCCGTTCTTCCAGCAGGTCGTGCGCGGGTTCATCATCGTGGTTGCGGTGTTGATGAACATTGGCCTCAGCAAGCGGGGCAGCCGCTAATCCGGCGTGCAAGGGGCGTTGCCGGGCCGCACACGTTGCTTTCGCGGTGGCGTCCGGTGCGTCCGGTGCGTGCGCGCGCCTGCGCCCCGGTCCGCAGGCAGGGCGCCCGTGCCCTGGGCACAACCCGTGCGATTGCCGATCGCCCAGATGCGTCAGGGAGCGGGCGACCACGATCAGAATCGCTGGCGGATGCCGGCGGTCACGACCGTCTGCACGGAGCCCGTCGAAGGCGTCGAGCCGATGATCGCCGCCACGGCCGGGCGGCCGGTGGAGTCGGTCCCTGCCGCGTGCTGATAAACGCCGATCAAATAGAGGTCCGTGCGTTTGGAGAGCGCGTAGGTGGCGCCGAGATCGACCGTGTGATAGATCGCGCTGCCGTTACCCACACCCGTGCCGTTCGTGTAGTCGTACGAAACAGCGAGCATTAGCGCGGGCGTCACCTGATAGCGGACGTTCAATTCGGCGCTGTTGAACGCGGCATGGCCCGTATAGGCGCCTTCGTTCGGGCTAAGCCCCGCAACCGTTACCGAGCCGAGGTTCGCGAACCGCGTGTTGGAATAAACGGTGGAGACGGTCGCGTTGCCCAGCACAT
Source organism: Paraburkholderia eburnea (assembly GCF_002917095.1). GTDB lineage: Bacteria > Pseudomonadota > Gammaproteobacteria > Burkholderiales > Burkholderiaceae > Paraburkholderia > Paraburkholderia eburnea. Next base: position 92,123 of record NZ_PQGA01000008.1, on the reverse strand, counting down.
ACTGGGCGCCCGCGGCTACGATGTGCTCGGAGCCAGCCGACGCATAGCCGCTGATGATCGGATTGGCGATGTTGCTCGCGGTGGTGCTGTCGTTGGCTTTGTCGCCCCAGAACGAAAAGTTCGGCCGGTTCACGTACAGATAGCCCGCAGCAAGCGTGAGGGGGCCATTCGCGTATCCGCCGCCTACCGACCAGATCTGGTTGCGCGAGACGCTGCCTGGCTGGCCGCCGAAGCTGTAAAACGCGCCAAAGCTCAGACCGTTCCACGTCGGGCTCTGATATTTGACGGCATTGTTGATGCGGTTCGAGTTGTTCAGGTTGTCGAGGTCGGCAGGGTGGGTACCGTAACCGGCGCCGGACGCGGCCCACGTCGAACCGGCGACGAGCGGATAGACATAATCGGCCTGCGACGAATACTGCCGCCCCAGCGTTGCCGTGCCATAGGTCTGGCTCGACAGCCCCACGAATGCTTGCCGCCCGAACTCGGTGCCGTTCTGCCCCATCGTGCCATTGGCCGGATTGAAGCCGGCTTCGAGCGTGAAGATCGCGCTCAGGCCGTTGCCCAGATCCTCGCTGCCGCGCAGCCCCCATCGCGACGCAGACTCGTTGCCGCCCGTCAGCGCGATCTGGCTGCTGCCTTTCGAGTTCGACGTGTAGGTGAACCCGGCGTCAACCACGCCATATAACGTGACGCTGTTTTGCGCGTGAGCGAGACCGCACGCGGCAAACGAGGCCGTGACAAGAATAGTCTTTTTCATCGACGATCATCCTTTTTTACATTATTAGTATGACTAAATAAATGAGCTAAAACAGCCATGAAAAATGGCCTGGGGGAACTCAGGAGAAAGCGTTTCTGCGAACGTCGGTGGCCGGACGGGGGTCACGGATGAAGATGCCGGAGAGCACGGCGCCTATGAGGGCGACGGCGCCGGCAAGCACGAATGCGGTTGCGAACGAGCCGCTGCGCTGGACGAGCAGGCCGGTGACCGCCGGCCCGATCACGCCGGAAAGGCTGCCGACGCAATGCATGCAGCCGCTCACGCTGCCGACTTTCGCGGGGTGCACGACGTCCTGGACGATGGCCCAGTACAGCGCGCCCGTGACGTAGAGCAGGAACAGGGCGACGGACATCAGCGCGATGGCATTGACGGCGGTATGCACCGAGCCCGCGACGGCCACGCATATCCCGGCCGCGACAAGGCAGACCACGAGCACGATCTTGCGCGAGAGCATGAGCTTGCCGGTCCAGCGGAAGATCGCATCCGAGATCATGCCGCCGGCGGCGAGGCCGACCGTGCCCACGAGCCAGGGCACGATCGTCGCAAAGCTCATCTGCTTGATGTTCAGATGGTGGGCTTCGACGAGGTAGCTCGGGAACCAGCTCAGGAAGAAGAACAGCACGTAGTTGTAGCTGAAGAACGCGACGGCGGCGGCGATGATGAGCGGCTGGCGCAGCCAGGCGATGAGCGGCAGGTTGGCGCTGGCGGAGTCGGCGAGACCGGCGGCGGCGTTCGGCGTGCCCGACTGGCGGCTCGCCGTCGGTGCGGCGTCCAGCGAGGTGACGAGGCGGCTGCGGCCGGGGTTGTCGGCGGTGACGGCGATCCATACGACCACCCAGACCAGACCGATCGCGCAGATGATCCAGAAGGCCGGCCGCCAGCCGAAGCTGATCGCGAGCAGTCCGATGACCGGTCCGGCGATGGCGCCGCCGAGCGGCGAGCCGGCGCTCAAAAAGCCCATGGCGGTCGCGGCCAGGCGGTGCGGCATCCAGTTGTTGACCATCTTGTTCGCCCCGGCGCAGAGCGGCCCTTCGGCCATGCCGAACAGCACGCGCACCACGAGCAGGCTCGCGAAGCCAACCGTCACGGCCGTGAGCCCGCAGAACAACGACCAGAGGCCGACCGCGAAAACGTAGACGAGCTTGGGCCCGAGCCGATCGCTCGCGAGGCCGCCGACGAAGTTAAAAAGCGCGTAACCGACGAAAAAGCTGCTGAATACGATCCCCATCTGCGCTGCATCGATACCGAGGTCTTTCTGGATCAGCGGCGCCGTGAGCGAGAGCGCCACGCGGTCCAGATAGTTGATGCCGTAGACGAGGAATAACAGGAACACCGTTATCCAGCTCATGGTGCGTTGCTTCATGCTGCGTCTCCTGAAATCACGTTATTGAGTTTGGTTTCATCGCCGGCGATGGAGCCGGCTGCGCTCGCGGTCCCGACCCGACCGCTTCGGCGCGGTTTCAGCCCCGATCGGCGATCAAGGCGTCGGTGCCATGTTTGCGCAGGGTCGTCAGATGGCCCGCCAGGCGTTCGACAAAGCTCTGCGGCCACGTGGCGGCGCCGAATACGCTCGTGTGCGCGAGCGCGGCTTCGACGGCATCGAGCGATGTGCTGGCCGCGCGCAGCCGCGACGCAAGCGCCTCGGCACCCGGATCGCTGATGACGAGCGGCTCGCCCGCATCGTTGCGTGCGGTCTCGAGGTAATGCAGCCACGCGGCCAGCGCGCGTTCGAGCCAGGGCCGCTCGATACCGGCCGCGAGGCTTTCGCGCAGCGCCGGCAGCCAGCGCACCGGCACCTTCTGCGTGCCGTCCATGGCGATCTGGCGCGTCTGATGCGCGAGCGTCGGGTTGCCGAAGCGGGCGAGCAGATCCCGGCAATAGGCCTCGACGTCGAAGCCCGGCGGCGCCATCACGGTGGCACGCAGGTCCTCGGTCATCACGCGGCGCACGAACGCGGCCGTCGCGGCGTCGGCCATCGCATCCGACACGGTGGCGAGGCCGCGCAGTTGGCCGACATAGGCGATGGCCGAATGCGAGCCGTTGAGCAGCCGCAGCTTCATCGCTTCGTACGGGTGCACGTCGGACGTCAACAGCGCGCCCGTGTCCTCCCACGCGGGCCGCGGGCCGCTGAAGCGGTCCTCGATGACCCATTGCGTGAACGGCTCGCAGACGATCGCGGCCTCGTCGCGCAGGCCAAGGCGGCGGCCCGCCTCGTCGAGCGTGGCGGCTGTCGAGGCCGGCACGATGCGGTCGACCATGGTGTTGGGAAACGCGATCGTCTCGTCGAGGCGGCGCGCCAGCGACGGGTCGAACAGCCCGGCGTACTGGACGAGTAGACGGCGCAGCGTGTCCCCATTCGCCAGTATGTTGTCGCAGCAGACGACGGTGAGCGGCGCATCGACCGGACGTCTGCGGATACCGGCGGCGAGCACGCCGAGCGTGGTCTGCGGCGCATCGGGGGTCACGATGTCGTGGCGGATGCCGGGGTCGGCGACGTCGAGTTCGGCGCCCGCGGGCGCGATGTTGTAACCCTTCTCGGTGACGGTGAGGCTGACGATCCGCACGCCGGGATCGGCGATGGCGTCGAGCACGCGGGACAGCGCCGCGGGCGCATAGAGCGCGCCGCACAGGGCGCCGACCACGCGGCTTCGCGAGATCTCGCCGTCGCGCTCGGTGACCGAATAGAGATAGTCCTGAGCGGCGAGGACGTCGGCCATGCGGCGCTCGCGCAAATGGACGCCGAGGATGCCCCAGCGCGTGTCGCCGCGTTCGAGTAACGGCTCTGTATACAGTGCCTGATGGGCCCGGTGAAACGCGCCGAGCCCCAGATGAATGATTCCCGGGCGCACGCCCCGGCGGTCGTATGTCGGGCGCGCCATGCCGGCAGGAAGCGCCGGTAGCGTCTGGTTGCTCAAAAGTGTCGCCATCATCTATCCAATATCTACCATGGTACGATTTGAGATGAGCGAAGCTTATGCGCTGCGAAGAAACGATTTTATCGGTGTAAACGCTACAATCGCACCGCGCCGTCCCGGTGCTACCATGGTACAAACAACTGGCAGCGTCTCAGAACATGACTACGACAACCCCCGTATCGCAGGAAGACGCCGTCCTCGCGGCATTAAGCGGGTTCAAGGCGAATCCCGAGCAGTCCTACCGCCCGCAGGTCCATCAGTTCCTGCGCGATACGATCGTGCGCGGCGTGTTGCCGCCTCACACCAGCCTCTCCGAAGCCGCGATCTCGGATGCGCTGGAGGTGAGCCGCACGCCTGTGCGCGAAGCGCTCGCCCAGCTTGCCGACGAGCATCTGGTGAACATCTACCGCAAGGTCGGCACGATCGTCGCGCCGATTTCGGTGTCGCAGCTGGAAGAAGGGCGTTTTGCACGCAGCACGCTCGAATGCGCGAACCACGTCCAGCTGGCCCAGACCATCACGCCGCAGCAGCTCACCGAGTTCGGCCAGATCGTCGAGCACCAGCGCGAGGCGGTTGCGGCCGGCGACGTCGATCACTTTTTCAGTCTCGACGAGTTGATGCACCGGAGGCTGTTCGAGTTCGCGGGCCGCGCGCATGTCTGGGAGATGCTGCAGCCGATGAAGCGTCAGTTCGACCGGGTGCGCTGGCTGCTGCTCGATCGAGTGGTCGATCATGCGGAACGCGCGCTGCGCGAGCATGAACTGATCCTCGCGCACGTGGCCTCGCGCAATATCGCGCAGCTCGGTGCGACGGTGGCGAGCCATATCGATCGGGTCGGTTCGCATCTGCCCGAAGTGCGCGGACGTGTGCCCGATTATTTCGTCGATTGAATCACCGCTTGAATCACCGCCTGAATCGTCGCTTGAATCGCCGGCTCAAGAGCCGCATGGGAATGGAGAGGACAATTGAAGATTGAACGGTTGCAGACTATCGTGACCTGCCCCGGCAGAAACTTCGTGACGGTGAAGATCGTCACGGACGAGGGTGTGTACGGCCTGGGCGACGCCACGCTCAACGGGCGCGAGCTTGCGGTGCACGCGTATCTGGAGGAGCACGTGTTTCCGTGCCTCGTGGGCCGCGATCCGCGCAACATCGAGGATATCTGGCAATACCTGTATCGCGGCGCGTACTGGCGGCGTGGCCCCGTGACGATGACCGCGATCGCGGCGATAGACATGGCGCTGTGGGACATCAAGGGCAAGCTGGCGGGTATGCCGGTCTATCAGTTGCTCGGCGGCAAGAGCCGTGACGGGCTGATGGTCTATGGCCATGCGAACGGCCGCGATCACGAGGAAGCCATTGACGAAGTGCGCAAGCACGTCGAGGAAGGTTATCAGGCTATCCGCGTGCAATCCGGCGTGCCCGGGCTCGACAAGGTTTATGGCGTGGGCAAGGTCAAGGGCGAATACGAGCCTGCGCAGAAGGGGCTGCCGCCCGAGGAGCCGTGGGACACGGCGCTTTATCTGCGTCATACGCCGGAACTTTTCCGCAAGGTGCGCGAGGCCGTGGGCTTCGAGCCGCATCTGCTGCACGATGCGCATCACCGCCTCACGCCGATCGAGGCCGCGCGCCTGGGCCGCGATCTCGAGCCGTACCGCCTGTTCTGGCTGGAGGACGCGACGCCTGCCGAGAACCAGGAGAGCTTCCGCCTGATCCGCAGCCACACCACGACACCGCTTGCGGTGGGCGAGATATTCAACTCGATCTGGGACTGCAAGGATCTGATCCGCGAGCAGTTGATCGACTATATCCGGGCCACCATCGTGCACGCGGGCGGCATCACGCATATGCGGCGCATCGCCGACTACGCGGCGATGTATCAGGTGCGCACAGGCTTTCACGGCGCGACCGACCTGTCGCCGGTGTGCATGGCCGCAGCGGTGAACTTCGGGCTGTGGGCGCCGAACTTCGGTGTCCAGGAACTGATGCCGCACAACGCGCTGACGGACGAGGTGTTTCCGCATCGATACCGCTTCGAAAAGGGCTTCCTCGTGATGGACGACGCGCCGGGCCTGGGCGTCGACATCGACGAAACGCTGGCGGCCAGGTATCCGTATGAGCGCGCCTACCTGCCCGTTGCGCGCCTGCGCGACGGGTCGATGTGGAACTGGTAAGGATATCGAATGAAACCGGAAGGAAGGGACCTGAATATGTTGAGCGTCGTTGTCGATCGTCCGAACAGCCTTGCCGTGCGAGAGATGCCGCTTCCCCAGCCCGCCGAGGGCGAGGTCCGCGTGCGCGTGCGTTATGCGGGCATCTGCGGCTCGGACCTGCATATCTATCGCGGACACAATCCGTTTGTATCCTACCCGCGCATTATCGGCCATGAGTTCGTGGGCCGTATCGAGTCGGTAGGGGCGGGCGTGGATGCTGCCCGCGTCGGAGAACTGGTCGCCGTGGACCCCGTGATCAGTTGCGGGCAGTGCCATGCCTGTCGTATCGGGCGGCAGAACGTGTGCCGCAATCTCGTGGTGCTGGGCGTGCATCGCGACGGCGGCTTCAGCCAGTACGTCTGTGCGCCGTCGAAGAACTCATTTCGTATTCCTGACGGAATCGCCGATAGCGGTGCGGCCATCGTCGAACCGTTTGCCGTAGCCGCAAACGTGACCGAGCGCACCGGAGTATTGCCGGACGACGTTGCACTGATCTACGGTGCGGGCACCGTGGGCCTCACGATCCTGCAGGTGCTCAAGCGCGTGTACGGTGTGCGCGCGTTCATTACCGACCAGCTCGACGAACGGCTCGAACTGGCGCGCCGCTGCGGTGCGGCCGAAGGCGAGACGATCAACACGCTTCGGGAGTCATTGCCCGAGGCGCTGCAAAAGCGCGGTGTCGATGGTGGCCCGACGCTGATCTTCGATGCGGTCGGCCATCCTTCGATCCTTGAGGAAGCCGTGCGGCTCGCCGCACCGGCCGGGCGAATCGGCCTGCTGGGTTTTTCATCGACGCCTTCGGCAATCCCGCAGCAAGAACTGACGAAGAAGGAGCTGACGCTTTGCGCGTCGCGCCTGAACTGCGCGATGTTCCCGACGGTGATCGACTGGCTCGAACGCGGCCTCGTGACGCCCGAGTCGATCGTCACGCACAAGGTGGATTTCCGCGAGGTCGATCGCGCCTTCGATCTGGCCGAGCACAGTCCGAAGGACACCTGCAAGGTGCTGCTCGACTTTGGTGCGTGAACCGCTACGTGTTTTTAAACATGAAAATATGCAAGCGATGCCAGGCATCCTCGTGCCGCAGCGCTCCGGCATCAACAGCGTCGCACAGATCAAGGGCCGTACCGTAGTTATTTCATCGGTGCGCGGCAGCATTTCGGAGTACCGCGCCTCGCGCCAGGTCATCAGCAGGTCCAGATTCTCACCGGCGCGCAGCCGCCGGTGGGCATCGAAATCGCTTTTCGGCGGCTTTGTAAAGCGCGCGTTATACGCCGCCATGAAGGAGGGTGCCCTGGCATTGGCTTCGGCAAGCGTGTTGATGCCGCGCAGCCGCAGTTCCTTCACGTGGCATTCCCGCAGCTTCTCGCCCGCCAGCGTGGGCCCAAAATCCGCGTAGCGCTCACGGACGATAGAAAGCGCTCGATCGGCCGTCCTCGCATCCAGCCGGTTGTTGCCTGGCCTTGAGCGTTTGCGTGACACGAGGCCGCGGGTCCATGTTCGCGCAGCCGCGCTACGAGCCGGCGAATCTGCCGTGTCGTCAGCGCCTGACGCTGCGCTGCGCGCCACGGTTTGAGCCTGCCGTCCATCACATCCTGAATAAGCTTGAGTCTGTCCAGTTCGCGCATTGTCATTGTTATCCGTTCTGTTGCGGCTGCCATCGAAGCGCCCGAAGCTGGATCTCTAGCGAGCGGCAAGCTTACGATGAACGCGAAGCGGACTTTTGCAGGGTTCAGGTTTTGTCTTTTACGGGTTGCAGCTCATGCAGTGTCGAAGATCGGATCATGAACGAGCAGGGCATCCGCGCCCGTTCCACTGACAGTTGCTGACCGATTGCCTGGTTCGCAAGGTTCCCGTAACGCCACAAGCGAGACGATGCCTGCGGTCAACCAGGGGAGGACGAATGTGGCTGCAAAGAGATGATGATCGCCTGACGGTCTGCAACCGTTTGCATGCAACCAGTTCACCAGAGTAATCGCAGCGATGGTCAATGGTCCGGTGAACGCGATAGTTATGCGAAAGGCATAAATCGTCAACCTGGTGCCGACGTTCGATTCTTGTCGGTCGTGAGGGCGCTTTCAGCGACGCGGAGGCGTTCGAGGTTCATGAAACCACGAGCTATTCCTCAACGAAGCGTCGGAGTTTCGATAGTTCGAAGGGGTCTCGCCCGCTAAAAATTTCGTTGAGCGAACGACGCGATGCCCCGATTAGACCGCGCTGGAACACGTCTTCAAGCGCTGTTCTCTGTTGGATTGCTGCTGCTGCGTTTGTGGGCTAGACATAACCGTGGACTTTTATTGACACGGTGAAGACGCTGCGACTTATAGCCTTCGTCCGCTATCAACGCCTGAAGAGTACAGGCGCGTATGATGATCGAAGGTACACCTAAGCGCAGCTTTACAACCGACCGTGCGACTGCAAGGCAGGGTGTCGTCTCGAAGGGGTGTTTGCAATGTCACCACTCCTGCTATATGCACGCAAACAATCAATCCTGGAGATAACGAAATGCCCGCTATGATGAAAGCAGCCGTGTTCGTCGAACCCGGTCGCATCGAACTTGCCGACAAGCCGATTCCCGATATCGGTGCCAATGACGCATTGATTCGCATCACCACCACCACGATTTGCGGTACCGATGTCCACATACTGAAGGGCGAATATCCGGTCGCCAAGGGCCTAACGGTCGGTCACGAACCCGTTGGCATTGTCGAAAAACTGGGGAGCGCCGTGGTCGGTTATGAAGAGGGCCAGCGCGTGATTGCCGGTGCGATTTGCCCGAACTTCAATTCTTATGCTGCGATGGACGGCTATCCCTCGCAGGACGGCAGTTACCTGATCGCAAAAGGTCAATGCGGTTGTCACGGCTACAAGGCAACGGCGGGCTGGCGTTTCGGAAACCTGATCGATGGCACCCAGGCGGAGTATGTGCTCGTGCCCGACGCTCAGGCGAACCTCGCGCCGATTCCGGACGGCCTGACCGACGAGCAGGTGTTGATGTGTCCGGACATCATGTCGACCGGCTTCAAGGGCGCGGAGAATGCCAACATAAAGATCGGCGACACGGTGGCCGTGTTCGCGCAGGGGCCGATCGGCTTGTGCGCCACAGCGGGTGCGCGCCTGCTCGGCGCGACCACCATCATCGCGGTGGACGGCAACGATGCGCGACTGGCAGTCGCCAAAAAGATGGGCGCCGATGTCACGCTCAATTTCAAGAAGTGCGACGTGGTCGATGAGATCATGAAATTGACCGGGGGACGTGGCGTCGATTCGTCGATCGAAGCGCTCGGCACACAGGGTACCTTTGCCTCGTGCCTGCGGATACTGAAGCCCGGCGGTACGCTGTCGAGCCTGGGGGTGTACTCATCGGACCTGACGATTCCGCTGTCGGCATTCGCGGCGGGGCTGGGCGATCATAAGATCAACACCGCACTGTGTCCGGGCGGGAAGGAGCGGATGCGCCGCTTGATGAACGTGGTCGCATCGGGGCGACTCGATCTGGGGGAACTGGTGACGCATCACTACAAGCTCGACGACATCGTTGAGGCGTATGATCTCTTTGCCAATCAGCGCGATGGCGTGCTAAAGGTGGCGATCAAGCCAATCTGATCAGTTGGACCGGGGCGTGCGTTGCGGGTTCTTTTAACGTGGCGCACTTCGGAGTTCATTGTCAGCCTTCAGTTTGGCTTCGCGCAGGTTCGTTTCAAGCGTGGCAATCACGTGGAATACGAAAATCCGGGGTACGCTCCGGGCCCGGTTGGCGACGATCTTGGCTCACTGACCGCATGACCGGAATTGGGTGCGGATTCAACCGGCCATTGGATTCGCCTTCAGCATAGTAGCCACGGATCACTGTGCCGCTGAACGTTCGCAACTTTATCCTGGCACAGTGAGGCCGACTTACGGCTTCCGCCGCAGCCTCGGGACGGGGAAGTCTCTTTCATTCTCCAAGTTCGGGCGCGACTGGACCTGCAGCCTTTACGTCGATTCTTCCTGACCGAACTCGCCGGTGCCGACCTATCCCTCGTGTCCCTGCACGACACGATTCCTTCCACCGTCCTTGGCCCGATAAACCGCCTCGTCGGCGATCTTGAACAGTTTGTCGAAGTCGCACGGCTGCGGTGGGGTGATTGTGCTTACACCGATGCTAGCCGTGATGTCGAGGTCGCCCGGCCGCAGCGATCGCAGCGCTTCTAGCAGCCGCTCGGCATAGGCCAGCGCCTGAGTCTTGCCGCAATGGGGCAGCAGTACGATGAACTCTTCGCCGCCGAAGCGCGCGGCAAAGTCCTCCTCACCGCAGCGTTCCCCGAGGAGTTTGCCGAGGCCGGCCAGCACGCGGTCGCCGCGGTCGTGGCCGTACGTGTCGTTGATGGCCTTGAAGTGATCCAGATCGACGATCAGCAGGCTGAGCGGCTGCTGATCGCGCTCAGCCTGCACACACAGTTGGGGCGACCTCTCGGCGAGGTAGCGCCGGTTGTACACGCCCGTGAGCGGATCGCGGATGCTGTGCTCGCGCAACTCCCGGCGCTGCGCGAGCACCTCATCGAGCAGTTGCTTGGCGGACACGAGGTTGCCGACCCTCGCGATGAACTCCTCCTCGATCACCGGTTTGGACACGTAATCGTTCGCGCCTAGCTTGAGCATCTCGATCTTGCGGGCGGCATCTTCAGTGGCCGACAAACCGAGAATCGGCGTGCGCGCAACCTCGCTCTCCATCGCGCGGACCGACCGCACGAGGCCGAGCCCCGAGATCTGCCCGGCTAGCATGATGTCGCTGACGATCAGGTCGTACTGTCCGTCCGGAATCGCGTCGAGTGCGGCTTCGGCCGTATCGAACTGATCGACGGTCAGCGACATCCGGGTCAGCATGTGCTTGAGCAGGGCGGCCGTGGTCGGGCTGTCTTCCACCAGCAGCACGCGGCCCTTGTACTGGCGCTGCATGCGTTCGATATAGTCGCGCAGCGAAACCTGGATTTCGGCAAGCCGGGTTTTATGGAACAGCTCGGTCACGCCGGCTTCGAGCGCGCGCTGCAGCAGCAGCTCGCTCTCGTCCGACGTGAGCATCAGCACGGGCAGCAAGCGGTGGGCCGCGTTGGTCCGCAGGGTGCGGCAGAAGTCGAGGCCGCTTTGATCGGGCAGATTCAGGTCGAGAATCACAACGTTGAAGGTTTGCCTGTCGAGGGTCGCCGTCGCTTCGGCGGCCGTGCCGACGGTTGTCGTCTGAAAGCCCAGCGCCTGCAGCGTGTGCTCGATGATTTTCACGAAGACGGGCGAGTCCTCGATGATCAACGCGTGCATGTCAGGACTCCTGAAGCGCTGCCTGGGCGGCGACGAGTCGACCAGGCAATTGGGCGAGGGGAAGGACTTCGTCCACCACGCCCGCATCGACGGCAGCCTGCGGCATGTTCGGCACGACGCAGTCGCCTGGACTTTGCGCGAGCGTCAGCGCGCCGCGCTCGTGCATGTGGCGTAATCCGTCGGTGCCGTCGCAGCCCATGCCGGTCATGACGAGGCCGATTGCCCGGGCGCCGCAAGTTCGCGCCACCGAATCGAACAGCGGGGTGGCGGAGGGCCGGTGGCGCACGACCGGAGGTCTGCTGGACAGCGTCGCGACGAGGAGCGGTCCCTCGGTGTCGACCTCCAGATGCACGTTGTCGGGTGCGAACATCACGTGTCCCGGAAGCAGGGGCTGGCCGTCACGCGCCACGCTGCAGCGCAGCCTGCAACAGCCGGTGAGCCACTCGGTCAGCCCGCCGACGAAGCCGGGCGAGATGTGCTGGACCACCACGATCGGCAGGCGGAAAGTATCCGGCAGGCCGCCCAGCAGGACGGCCAGTGCCTGCGGGCCTCCGGTCGATGCGGCAATGGCCAGCAGCTTCGGAGCTGGCCCCGGTTTGCGCGCGGGCGGTGCGGCCGATAAAGGCGAAGCGGGCGGTGCCTGCGGCACTGCGGGAGCGGGCGCCTCGGCGGCGGGCGGCGTCGCCGGCGGCGAGCCGTTCTGCCTCCGGCGGATCACACGAACGCCCGCCATGGCCCGTACGGTCTCGATCAGTTGCCGCGAAGCCGCGGCGAAGCCCGCATGATTCGGCGAGGGCGGCTTTTCGACGACGGCGACGGCGCCGTAGGCGAAGGCGCGAAAGCTGATATGCAGCTCCGGGTCGTCGAGCGCAGCGCTGACCACGACGATCGGGGTGGGCGCGCGCTCCATGATGAGGCGCGTGGCCTCGATTCCGTCCATCCCCGGCATCCGTACGTCCATCGTGATTACGTCCGGGTGGAGCCGCTCGGTCAGTGCAACGGCCTCTTTGCCGTCGTGTGCAGTGCCGGCCACGTACAGTCCAGCCTGCCGGAAGATCTCCTGCAGCAGCAAAGCCATGCTGGGCGAATCCTCGACGATGAGAACACTAACCATTGATGCTCCGTCAGATTAATTGGCGCAGGGCGTCTAGCATCGCCTGGGATTCGAATTCACTCTTCACGATGTAGGCGTTGGCGCCGACGTTGACGCCTCGCAAGCGGTCTTCCTCGCTCGCGAGCGAGCTGACGATGATGACCGGTAGGTCCGTATGGTCCTGGCTGTGGCGGATGCGCTCGGTCAGCTCGAAGCCGTTCAGCCGGGGCATCTCTACATCCGTGACCACGACGTCGAAGCTGCCGCCCTGAAGCAGCTCCCAGCCCATCTGGCCGTCTGTGGCCAGGGTTACGCGATAGCCTTTCGACTCGAGCAGGTTCTTTTGCAGCGTGCGCGTGGTGATTGAGTCGTCGCAGACGAGGATATGGGGGGCGTAGGCCGTGCTCTCGGCCTGTACGTCGTGCAGGGGCGGCAGGACGGTCCGGGCCTCGTCGCGCAGCGCCCGTTCAGCGAGATCGTCGATGTGCAGGACCATGACGATCTCGCAGCTGCCGGTAAGCGTTGCGCCGCTGATGTTGGGAACGGAATGCAGCGGGGGTGGCAGCTGCTTGATCACGATCTCGCGCTCGCCCACGACCTCGTCCACGAGGAAGGCGACCTGCGACCACCCCCGTGAGACCACGACCACCTGCAATGCGGCGTCCGGCTCGGCATCTTCCCGTGCGGGCAGTTCGAGCGTGTTGGCGAGGTCGCGCAGCGGCACCGGCTGTCCTGCCAGCAGCAGTGCCTGGCTGCCGGCAACTTCGAGAATCTCGCGGCGCGCGACCTCGACCACGCGGTCAACGGAAGTGCTCGGAATCAGCAGATTCTCGCGGCCGGCACGTACGTGCAGTCCGCGCTCGGTGGAGAGGGTCAGGGGCAGTTCGAGCGTGAATGTCGTGCCGCGGCCCGGCACGGTGTCGAGCCGTATCAATCCCTTGAGCTTGCGCAGATTGGCCATAACTACGTCCAGACCGACGCCGCGGCCCGACAGCTCGGTGACGGCCTCCCGGCTCGAAAACCCGGGCCGGAAGATCAGGGCCAGCATCGCCTGTTCGTCCATTTGCGCGAGTTCGTCCGCCTGGATCAACTGCTTGCGCAACGCGACTTCGCCAATTTTGACCGCGTCTATGCCGCGGCCGTCGTCGCGGACCGTCAGCAGGACCTGGCCACCCACGCGGGCGACATCGAGCCAGATGTTGGCGGTCTCGTCCTTGCCCGCAGCGCGGCGTTCGTCCGGCGTTTCGAGCCCGTGATCGACGGCGTTGCGCAGCAAGTGCATCAGCGGATCGCGCAGCCCGTCCAGCACGGCCCGGTCCACTTCGATCTGGTCGCCACTGATATGAAGTTCGACGGTCTTGCCGAGCTCGCGGCCAATGTCGCGTACCACACGGGCCATGGGCCGCAGCCGGTTGGCGACGGGTACCAGTTGTAGCAGCCGGATATCGCCCTGCAGGGCTGCGCTCAAGTGACTCGTGCGGTTCAGCGTGGCGCGCATGCCCTTGCCCAGCGCGGCCGCGTGGCGGCGCAACTGGATCAGCGCAGGTAGTGCGTCCCTGGCCGCCTGGCTGAGCCCGGATGCGGCGGCGTCCTGCGTACGCAGCCCCCGAACGACATTGCGCCAGGGCTGCAGCAGCGTTTCGAGCTTGCTCAACTGCCGTTCGAGTGACTGCACGTCCTGGAAGTGCTCGCTCATGGCGATCTTTGCCATCTGCAGATCCTCGGCCAGTGCCGCGATGCGCTGCAGCCGGCCCGGGGCGATCCGCAAGGCTTCCTGATCGGCATCCTCGCCCCGCGGGCGCGCGCGTCTCTCCGGCCTGGCCATTGGCGTTTCCGGGGGCACCCGTGCGGAAGGCGGGGTTGCCTGCCCGGCCTGCGGCGTAGCGGCCGCAGGTGGCGTATTGGCCACTGCGGCGGCCCGGAACCGTGCCTCGGTGTCGGCCGACGCCGGGACGGAACTCGCAGCGGGGGGCACCCCGGGTTCGGACGAGGCCTCGCGCAAGCGAGCCATCAGTTCGACGGGAGGATCGGGGGCATCCGTGCGGGCTATTTCGCGCAGTGCATCCACGGCCTGCAGGCTCAGGTCGATCAGGGCGGGCTCGACGGGGCGGCCCGAGCGGAACGCACTGAACAGCGATTCGATCTGGTGAGCCAGATCCGCGATGTGCGTGGCGTCGATGCCGCGCGCCGCGCCTTTGATGTTGTGGGCGCAACGGAACACGCTGTTCAGGACGTCCTGCCGAGCGTCACCCGCAACGCCTTTCTCAAGGCGGAGCAGCCCGTCGGCGATCTGTTGCAGTTGGTCGGCCAGTTCTGCCCGGAAGGTTTCCCGCAGCAACTGCATGAACTCGGGATCGAAGCTCATGGGGGACATCGCCTCGCGGTGGGATCAGGACTCGAGCCGGTAGATGCGCACGCTGTCGAGCATCTCACTCGACAACGCGCCCAGTTGCTCGGCCGACTGTTTCGTCTGCTGGGTCGAGTCCACGGCCTGGCGTGTCGCGTTGTTGATCTCGCGCATGGCCGTGGCGATCTGGTCGATGCCGATGCCCTCCTGGCGCACGGCCGCGACGATTTGCTGGCTCGACAGCGCGGCTTCGCGGATCGCTTCCATCAGGCTCTGCATGGCGTCGCCGACCATCTGCACCATCTGCGTGCCGCGATCGACGCCCTTGCTGCCCTCCTCGGTCGCCATGACCGCCTTGTCGGTGGCGCGCCGGATGTCCTGAAGGATCGCGTTGACCTGGATCGTGGCTTGCTGCGACTGCTCGGCCAGCTCCTTCACTTCGGCCGCCACTACAGCAAAGCCTTTGCCGGCCTCGCCGGCCTTGGCGGCTTCGATCGACGCGTTCAGCGACAACATCTTGAGCTGTTGCGCGAGGCTGTTGACGGTGCCGGTGATTTCTCCGATCTGGTGGGTCTGCTCGCTCAGCGCGAGGATCTTCTCGGCGATGTCGCCCACCTGGGCGCGCACCAGCTCCATGTCATGCACCGTCTTGTCGACGATTTCGGCGCCGCGTTCGCCCTCGGCACGCGTGCGCTCGGCCGTCACGCCCAGTGTTTCGGCCTTTTCCTGGGTCTGGCGCGAGATTGCGCGGATTTCCTCAAGGGTGCTGGTGGTCTCGTTGATGGCTGCGGCCTGCTGGCTCGCGCCCGACGACTGCACGCCGACGGCGTCCAGAAGCCCGGTCACCATACTGGTCAGCCGGTGGCTGGCGTTGCCGGTGCGCGAGGCCATCTCCGAGAGGCTCGTGGTCATCTCGTTCAGGCGCAGGCCGAGGCGGGCCAGCTCTTTGTTGGCGGGCAGCGCGACCCGGCTGTCCAGCTGTCCAGCGGCGACGCGCTCCACGAACGCCGTGTAGTCGGACAGCGCGCCGCTCAGCTCGGAGGTGACGCCGTGCACGTATGTGTCGATGACGAGCTGGGAGTCGAGGCTGATGATCTTGTTGAATGCCTCGATCGCTCGTTCGGCCTTGAACGGCCGCCAGCGGTAGCGGCGCGAGATCAGCGGCACGATCATACGGGTGTAGCCTGCATAGCTGCCGAGAAACCACTGCGGCCCGAGTCCGATTCGATTGTGCACGACGCCGATGCCGAGTCGCCGCGCGAAATAGGATTCGCCGTAGTCACCGCCGAACATCTCCAGCAGGTAGGTGCGCTGCTTGGCCTTGAGCCGCTCGACGGTGGAGCCGGCGCGCTCGATGATGTCGAGCAGGACGGGATGCAGGGCGACGTTCGCATAGAAGGCGTCGACGATACGCTCCGCGTGTGGCTTCACCACGGGTTCCAGCTCGTGCAGCAACTGGGCGTCGGTCTCGGTGAAGCCGATGAAACGCAGGCGCAGCTCACGTTCGGCGGCGGAAACGTGGAACTGGCGGCTGTCGTGGGATTCAGCATTCATTCGTGGCGTTCCTCGGGGCTAAGGTCGGAAAGGATCCGATCCATGTCGAGCAGCGTGATCCGCCTCTTCAGCAGGCCGGTCACGTAGGCGGGTGGCAGCTTGCCGTGGGTGGGCGGCGGCGGCCCAAGCGTGTCGAGCGGATAGGTGTCGATGTCGATCGGCTCGTCGACGTGCAGGCCGATAGTGAGTCCGGCCGCGCTGACGACCACGATGCCGATTTTGGAGGCGCCGGTGGCGGTCCCGGCATCGGGAGCGGGGCCGGGTTCGAGGCCGAACAGGCGCGCCAGCGCGAGCACGGGCAGCATTTGCCCGCGTCGGTTGATGACGCCGGAGAAGGCCGGAGGCGCGCAGGGCACGCGCGCCACGTGCTCGACCATGAGCACTTCGTCCACGATGCAGTACGGCACGCCGTACTCCTCCTGGCGGCCAAGCCAGAAACGCACGTAAGGTTCGAGCCGCTGCGGCGCCACGGGCTCGGGCGGTTGTGCGAGTTCGCGCGCGCGACGCTGCAGCAGCTTCGCGCTTTCGGGGATGGCCAGCAGCGCGGCGAGGGGGGAGAGCGGCGGCTTATCCGGGGCGGGACTCATGATGGAGTGACAGTTCGTTGTCGATAATTTGGGCAAGACGCCCGCAGCTCATGTGTTCCGCGCCCTGCAGCGCGCGGTCCGCTGGGGCCGCGGCCAGGAGGTTGCGCACGTTGTACAGGCTGCGCAGGCCGCCTTCGCGGCGCCCCGCGCCCAACTGTAGCAGTGCGTATTGGTAATGCGCCAGCACGAAGTCCGGCTGCAGGAAAATGGCGCGCCGAAAGGCCTTCAATGCCTCCTCGACGCGACTGGCCTCCTGCAACAGCAACGCGTGGAGGAAATGCGCATCCGGGTCGGTCGCCGCAAGGGGCAGCGCGCGTTCGCACCAGCGCAGCGCCGCGTCCTGCTGTCCCAGGTTGCCGAGCGCCCGGGCCACCGCGAGCGAGGCTTCGCTGCTCGTCGCGAAGCGGTCTGCCTCCCGTTCGGCGAATTCGGCGATCTCCTGCCAGCGTTGCGCGGCTACCTGTTCCTGCAAGGTAGCGAGGAAGTCGGCGTGACGGTCGGCAACCGCCGGGCGCGACGCCTTCGCCACAGGACGGCTACCCGACGGCAAACCCGCTGCGTGGCGCGCGCCGCCCAGCGAGCCTGGCACGGCTGGCTTGTTGGGTCGCTTCGGCGTGGGCGTTTGCGGCGACGCGTGCTGCAGCGGCTTGCGGTAGAAGCACATTCCGGGGCGCATCTCGATGTCGAGGCCCGGGATCTGCGGATTGACGAGATCCGACGCGCCGAGCAGCAGCACCCCGCCCGGCGCCAGCGTCGCGACGATGCGCTGCAGGATCTCGCGAACCCGCACGGCATCGAAATAGATAAAGACGTTGCGGCACAGGACCAGGTCCATCGCGTGCAGGTCATTCAGCATCGAGGGGAACGTGTCCGCCGCGAGATTCTGGTAGATGAAGCGCGCTCGGGTGCGCATCCAGGCCTTCACTTGCCGGGTGTCGTGTTTGCCGGTGGAGTCGAAGTAATGCAGCCTTCGGATGTTACTGAGGCCGCGCAGGCTCCAGTTCGAATAGACGCCCTCGGTGGCCCTGCGCAGTGCCTCCACGTTCAGGTCGGTGCCGAGCAGATGCAGGTTCCAGTCGTCGGGACGGTCGATCAGCTCGTCGAGCATGATGGCGACCGAGTACAGCTCCTGGCCCTCCGACGCGGCGGCGCTCCAGATGCGCAGCGTGCGGCTGCTGCTCTGCCGCCGCGCAATCAGGTCGGGCAAGAACTCCTGTTCGAGAAAGGCCATTTGCGCGCGGTCGCGGAAGAAATGGCTTTCGCCGATCGTGACGTTCGCGATGAGATGTTCGACGACGGGCGCGTCGTCCGGTGCCGTGGACAGCGCTCGCAGCAACTCAGGCGGATCCGCGTAGCCGAAGCGCCCGCAAGCCTCCGCCGCAATCCGGGCCAGTTGCTCTCGCTGGTGATCGGCGACACGCAATCCGACGCGGCGCTCGATCAGCGAGCGCAGGTCGTGCATCCAGCCTGCTTTGTCTGCGTCGAGGGTAACGTTTGACATGATGGGCTCAGGCTGGAAGCAAATCCGCCAGGACGGCTTCGGTATCGAGCATGAAGACGAGGCCGTCGCCGTTGTCGAACACGGTGACGAACGGCGCCTGCGTGTCGCGCACGACTTCGTCGACGCGCCGCCGGCGCCCACTGACGAGCCTCACGCCGTCCACGCTTTCGACGACGAGGCCACAGCGTCGCCCGTTCGTCTCGCACAGCACGACCGGCGTATCGGTATGCCAGGCGAAAGCCGGTCGCTGCAGATGCCGGCCGAGGTCGATGACGGGCACGGCCTCGCCACCGAGGTTGAGCAGCCCGACGAAGTGCTGTGGCGCCGAAGGCACCTCCTGCAGCGCCATCAGGGCCAGCACCTTGGTCACATGACCAAGAGGCATGCACAGGCGCAGTCCAGGCAGGGCGAAGTAGAGGGCGAGCAGGTTGGGCACGTGAACTATCCCTTGATCGGTACGTTAATCCGGCGACGAACGGCGGCCGCGCCCGGCGTCCAGCCCCAGTATCGCCGCGAGCTTCGGCCAGCGACGGGCCGCGTGGCGCCAGGCGTCCTCGGTCTGCCGGTCGAAATAGCGCGCCGGGTCGAAACCGTCGAGATGGCCTGCGAGATGGACGATATCGTTGGGGCCGGTCAGATCCGGTGCGGACTTTCGGTGTGGCATCACTTGCCCTCCATCCAGACGTTGTCCGAGGTACGGATCACATAGCCGGTCGGCGTCGTCAGTGTGATCGTCGCTTCATTTTCGCCCACCATGCGCGTTTGCGGCAGGTTCTGTGCGTACTGCGCGAGAGGTGGCGCCTGTGGGGCGAACGGGTTTTGCGCAACGAGGTTAGCCAGCAATTGCGCGAGCGCAAGGAAGCTGGTCGGCGTGTCGATGCTGATTGCCGTGTGCGGTGCGTCGGGCGCGCTGGCGGCGCCGGTCACGCCGTTCGGCTTGGGCAGGCCGATCAGCGTCACCCCGACCGGCAGGTGAATGATCCGCGGCGTAGGAATCTCGCGCATGCCGGCGATCTGGTTGGCGTCGCCGCGCAGCGCGGCACCGTGTTCAGGGACGAAAACGAGCACGGCCTTGCGGCCCGATTGCTGCACGAGGTCGATCAGCTTGTCGATGTCGTCGAGCAGCATCTTCAGGCGCAGCGGGTACGACTGCAGGCTGTTCATGTTGTTGCCGGGAATGCGGTTGCCGTCGTGCAGCGTGACCGTGTTGTAGTAGAGCGCGACCGGGCCACCGCCGGCGGCGAGGCGCTGCTGATACCAGCGAGACAGCACGGCGTAGTCGCCCACGAGCGGCGAGTTGTCGAACTCGCGCATCACGACAGGCAAGCCGTCGTTGGGGAGCAACTTCACGCCGGTTTCACGCTCCACGATGCCCTTGAAGTCGTCGAACTGGCCGTTGTGGTTCAGCAATGCCTGCGGCGTGAAGCCGAGCTGCGCGAGGTCCGCGAACAGGTGGCACTGCGCCGGCGCCGGGCCGTAGAGGTCGCGGTGGGCTTCCTGCCCGCAGGCGGCGCGCAGCACACGCAGCGCGGCGGGTCCGCTGTAGCTTGCGGCGCCGCTGAAGTTCTGGAACACATAGTCGAAGCGCGAGAACAGTGGGCTGTTGCGTGCGTTCACGACGTCGAGATCGTCCCACGACAGCGAGCATATGTGAATGACGATGATGTCGAACTGGTCGAGGCCGCCGACCGAGTAGTTCGACGTGGTGCAGGCGAGCGTGCGGCCATCGGGCAGGAGGAGCGTGGCCGGCACGTGCAGGGGGATGCGGTGCGACACGCGCACCTGGCGCGCTTCCTGCGCGACGCCGACCGCCGCGCCGAGCACGATCATGTTGATGGCGCCCCACGCCATGTTCATCAGCACGGTTTCCGGCTCGGAACTGTGCAGGAACACGATCCGGAACACGCCCGCGAGCATCGCGGCGACGTTGATGCCGAGCAGCACCAGATACGGCTTCGAGATCGTCCAGTCGAGGTATCCCTCGTCGATCTGGCCGCCCTTCGCGGTGACGTTGAATTTGCCCAGCTTCGGGTTGATGAGCGCCATCGTGGTTGGCAGGATGATGTACCAGGCGAGCACCGACTCATAGACCTCGGCCCAGAACGAGTGACGATACTGACCTTGAATGCGCGAGTTCGCGAGATTCGATGTGACGAGGTACGGCAGCACGTACGCAAGGATGATCGTGGCCCGCGTATTGATCATGTGCAGACCGAAGAACAGGTACGCGCCCGGCATCAGCAGGAACACAAGCCGCGGAATGCCGTAGAAGAAGTGGAGCATCGCGTTGCTGTAGCAGATGCGCTGGAAGAACGACAACCCTTTGCCGAACCACGGGTTGTCGACGCGATCACTGGCGAGAAGCGCGTTTGACAACACGCCCGGGCGCACCTTGCACCGCTTCTTTTCACCGTGCAGCATTCCCGTCGCATATGCGCTCCCGGAGCCATGCATCGAAAGATCCCCTCAGTTCCGGGTGGCACAGGGCAAAATCCACGGTCGCTTTGAGGTAGCCGAGCTTGGTGCCGCAATTGTAGTGGGTACCGTCGAAGTTATAGGCGAGCACCTGCTCATCCTTGAGCATGGACTGGATGCCGTCGCTCAATTCGAGCTTGCCGTTCACGCCCGGTAGTTGTGCGCGCAAATGCCGGAAAATACTGGGCATCAGCACGTAGCGGCCGGCCACCCCGATGTTCGATGGCGCCGCGTCCGGCGCAGGCTTTTCGACTATCTTGCCGATACTCATCACCCGTTCGTCCCAGTAGCGGCCACTCACGACGCCATAGGCCGAAGACTCCTCGGGTTCGAACTCCTTGACGGCCACAACCGAACAGTCGTAGTGACTGAACACCCGCACCATTTGTGCAAGGACAGGTGGTTCGCCGACGAGCAGATCGTCGGCCAGCACAACCGCAAACGGCTCCTTTCCCACCAGTTTTCCGGCGCATAGGAGCGCGTGCCCGAGCCCAAGCGGCTCCGGTTGCCGCACATAGACGCACTCGACGTGGCTCGGCTTGATGTTCTGCACGAGATCGAGCAAAGCCTGCTGGCCCTGTAATTTGAGCACCTGCTCGATTTCGTATGACTTGTCGAAATGATCCTCGATGACCCGCTTGCCGCGACCGGTCACGAAGATCAATTGCGTGATGCCCGCGGCGACGGCCTCTTCGACCGCATACTGAACCAGCGGCTTGTCGACGACGGGTAGCATCTCCTTGGGACTAGCTTTGGTCGCGGGAAGAAATCGCCTGCCGAAGCCGGCGACCGGAAACACAGCTTTTCTCACGCTGAGCATGGTGTCACCTGTTCGACGGATGGGGGTCAGCTAACGGCAGGCCTTGATGCCGTCGAGTCATCAAGGCGGAACGTCGGGCGGCTCATCTTTCTGGTTTTCTTTAACGGCATTATGCCCAACTCCGGGCCATACGGTTCCTCCGGGCAAGTTCATCCCGGTCGCCGATGAGAGTGGCCTGATTTAAGCGAATTTCGACAACGGGCTCCGCACACGATTTCCATTGCACTGGAATTAAAATCCATTATACTGGATTGATGAATGTCGAAGCCCTGCTTGCCAAACGTGTTCGCGACCTGCGCAAAGCGCACGGCCACACGCTGGACGATCTGGCCGAAGCCAGCGGTGTGAGCCGTTCGACGATCTCGCTGATCGAGCGTCAGGAGATCAGTCCCACCGCCGTCGTGCTCAACAAGCTGGCCGATGCGCTGGGCGTGACGATGGCTGCGCTCTTCGCCGACGATGCCAATGGCGTGGCGCAGGAGCCGCTTGCGCGCCGTGCGGATCAGCAAACCTGGCAAGACCCCGCCACGGGCTATCTGCGCCGCCATGTGTCGCCGGTGAGTTTTGCTTCGCCGCTCGAACTGGTCGAAGTGAGTTTCCCGGCGGGTGAGAGCGTCACGTTCGATAACGTGACGCGCCT
The DNA here is from genome assembly GCF_002917095.1 of Paraburkholderia eburnea. Lineage (GTDB taxonomy): Bacteria > Pseudomonadota > Gammaproteobacteria > Burkholderiales > Burkholderiaceae > Paraburkholderia > Paraburkholderia eburnea. The sequence goes on along the minus strand of NZ_PQGA01000008.1, from coordinate 69,905 downwards.
TGCCGTGACGCATCAGCAGGTCTGGGTGCTGGAAGGCGAAATGTCCATCAGCATCGGCGAGACGGCATGGCATCTGAAAGCCGGCGATTGCCTGGCGATGGTGCTCGACCAGCAGATTGTTTTTCACAACCCGGGCCGCAAACCCGCGCGTTACGCGCTGGCGTTGACGACAGTATCCACGACTCAAAGGACAACGAAATGAGCGATCACATCATCGTGCAATGCACCCATGAGCGTCATGCCGATGCGATCCTGGAGATCTTCAACGACGCGATCGTCAACTCGACCGCGCTTTACGAGTACAAGCCACGCGACGCGCAGAAGATGGCCGCCTGGTTCGACGCCAAGCGAGCGGGAAATTTCCCGGTGATTGGCGTGGAAGACGAACACGGCACGCTGCTGGCCTTTGGCAGCTACGGCCCGTTCCGCGCATTTCCGGCGTTCAAATACACGGTCGAGCATTCCGTGTATGTGCACAAGGATCATCGCGGTCGTGGGCTTGGCCGCGTGATCATGGATGCGGTGATCGCCGCTGCGCGCGAGAACGATGTGCATGCCCTGATGGGTGCCATCGACGCGACGAATGCGGGCAGTGTCGCGCTGCACGAGCGGCTGGGTTTCAGGCATGTCGGCACGCTGCCGGAAGTGGGCTTCAAGTTTGGCCGCTGGCTCGATCTGGCGTTTTATCAATTGCTGCTCGATACGCCGGTGAATCCCGTCGACGGCTGAGTATCGACAGATCGGCCGGAGCGGCCATTTGCTTTCGCGCGCTGTGTTCGATTCTCCGCGCTTCCCACACTCCCGCTACACTTCAGCCGATATAGCGGCTCATATTGCCGGCCTTATTTCGTGCGGTCTGTATGACCGCATCGAAGCCTTCTAATCCGCAAATTCGCGGCGCAATTCGGCAAACATACGCGGCTCCCATTCCCGCGTGCCGATGAGCAAGCCCGTGCCGCGCCGATGCGTGAGCGGCGCCGACGCCGACTCGTCATGCAAGGCCGCGAATTTGCTGCGCAGCCGCCGCAATTCCACCGATAGTTCCGCGCGCGCCGCCTCGGTCAGCATGCCTTGCGTGAATTCGAGCGATTCGCTTACGCCACCGAAGCTGTCTTCGAGAAAATCCCCCAGCCCGCGTGCCTTGAAGTATTGCCGTATCGGCCCACCGGGAATCCAGTCGAAATCGCGCGCCACCAGCAGGCGAATGCGATCGCCGGGCAGCAGCGCAATCAGGCCCATACGATCGAGCGAGAGCAGCAGCTTGAGGCATTCCGCGCGCGTGACGGTGTAGGTCGCGACGATATCGTCGAGCGACCAGTGGTTGAGCGCGCAGACGCTCACCAGCAGCAGCCGTTCGTTCGAAACGAGTTGTGCTTCCTGCGCCTGGGTGAGGATGCGCAGTTGCGGTACCGTCGCCGCGGCTTCCTGCACCAGTTCGGCGAGCGTGAAGCCCAGCAGTGCGCCTATTTCTTCGAGCCGATCGAGCGTGAATCGCCCCTTCGAAAAGAGCCGCTTGACGCTGGGTTCGGAAACGCGCAGCGCCTGCGCGACGTCGCGATAGGTCAGACGCCGTGCGCGTAGTTGTCGCTTCAGCGTTTCGACCAGTTGGGTGGTTTGGCTCATCGAAAGTATTAAAAAATGATACGTAAGGTGGCAACCGAGGTCACTCTAGCATGAATTTGCGACTTATTTGATCCTCGTCGGCATACTGCCTTACAACTTCTGACCACGCGTGCGTCGCCGATGGCAAGCTGTAACGCGCTCCCTTTGACCGATCATTCTGCAAGCTCACGAGCCTCCCATGACCTCTACCGCAAGCCGCGAACGCCGTGATGAACCCTCGCAGTTCGCCCTGTTGCGCGAGCGCCGCTTCGCGCCGTTCTTCTGGACGCAGTTTCTCGGCGCGCTCAACGACAACGCCTTCAAGATCGGCTTCACGTCGCTCGTGACCTACGAGGCGTCGAGCTTCGCGGGCGTCGATGCGAAGACGGCGGCGTTCGTCATTCCCGCGCTGTTCGTGCTGCCCTTCGTGCTGTTTTCGGCGACCTCGGGCCAGATCGCCGACCGCTTCGACAAGGCCACGCTTACGCGCTTCGTGAAGAACTTCGAGATCGTCGCGATGCTGACCGGCGGTGCGGGTTTCATGCTGCATGGAGCCGCGCTGCTTTATCTCTGCACGTTTCTGATGGGCGTGCATTCGACGCTATTCGGACCCGTGAAATATGCGTATCTGCCGCAGCATCTCACCGATGCGGAGCTCGTGGGCGGCAACGGCCTCGTAGAAATGGGCACTTTCGTTGCGATCCTCGTCGGCACGGTGGCGGGTGGTGCGGCCGCCGCTGAGGGTGTACATGGCGTGACGCTGCTGGCCGGCCTGTGCGTGGCGCTGGCGATCGTGGGACGCATCGTGTCGGCGCGCGTGCCGCAGTCGCCCGCGCCACAGCCCGATCTGCGCATCAACTGGAACCCGATCGGCGAGACGTGGTGCAATCTCAAGATCGCCCGCGAAGATCGCACCGTGTTTCTCGGTCTGCTCGGGATTTCGTGGCTCTGGTTCGTGGGTGCGACGTTTCTTTCGTTATTCTTCGGTTTCGCGAAGGACGTGCTCAGCGCGAATCCCGACGTGGTGACCGTGCTGCTGGCGACATTTTCGGCGGGCATCGGCATCGGTTCGCTGCTGTGCGAGCGTCTTTCGCGTGGACGCATTGAAATCGGCCTCGTGCCGCTTGGCTCGATCGGCATGAGCGTGTTCGCCATCGACCTGTTTTTTGCGAGTCACGCGCTGCCGGTGCATGCGCATCTGCAATCGGTCAGCGAATTCGTGAGTGCTGCCGCTCACTGGCGTGTGCTCGCCGATCTGTTTTTGCTCGCGATGTTCGGCGGTTTTTATAGCGTGCCGCTTTATGCGTTGATCCAGAGCCGCAGCAAGGCGACGCATCGTGCCCGCATCATCGCGGCGAACAATATTCTCAATGCGCTATTCATGATTGGGTCGGCGCTGATGGGTGTGGCGCTTGGCGCGGCGGGCGTGGGTATTCCGGGTCTTTTCCTCGTCACGGGGCTGTTGAATATCGTGATCGCCGTGTACATTTACTCGCTCGTGCCTGAATTCATGCTGCGTTTTATTGCATGGGTACTGGTGCGCACGTTTTATCGCGTCAGTCCCATCGATACGCAACGTATTCCGCACGAAGGCGCTGCGGTGCTCGTCTGCAATCACGTGAGTTTTGTCGACGCCATCGTGATCATGGCCGAAAGCCCGCGTCCGATCCGCTTCGTGATGGATCACCGCATATTCCGCTCGCGCCTGGCCGGCTGGTTGTTCCGCCATGTGAAGGCGATTCCGATTGCCCCCGCGCACGAAGATGCCGCGCTCCTCGATCAGGCTTATTCGCGCTGCGCGCAAGCGCTTTCGGAAGGCGAACTGGTCTGCATTTTTCCGGAAGGCAAGCTCACACGAACGGGTGAGATGAATACATTCCGCCATGGTGTCACGGAGATCCTGCGCCGCGTGCCCGCGCCGGTCGTGCCAATGGCGCTGCAAGGGCTGTGGGGCAGCGTGTTCTCGCGCGACGAGCAGGCCCGCATGCCGCGCCCGCTGCGCCTCGGGGGAATGAGCCGTCTCACGCTGGCCGTGGGCGAGCCGCTTGCGCCAGCCGATGCCTCGCCGCAACGGCTGCAGGAAATCGTGCAGACGCTGCGCGGCGCGCAGCCCTGAAAAATGCACGACACACGTATTCAGCAAACTCATTTAGTTTCCTCGACCCCATCATGAACAAACCCTGGCTGAATTCCTACCCGTCGGGCGTGCCGCCTGAAATCGACCTGTCCCGCTACGGTTCCATCACGGCGCTTTTCGAGGAGAGCTTCCGGCAGTATGGCGAACGGCCTGCGTTCGCATGCATGGGCAAGTCGATCAGCTATGCGCAACTCGATGCGCTTTCGCGCAGGCTGGCTGCGTGGCTGCAGTCGAGGGGCCTCGCACGTGGCGCGCGTGTTGCGATCATGATGCCCAACGTTCTGCAATATCCGGTCGCGCTGGCCGCGATCCTGCGCGCGGGCTATGTAGTCGTGAATGTGAATCCACTCTACACGCCGCGCGAACTCGAGCATCAACTCAAGGACAGCGGCGCGGAAGCCATCGTGCTGCTGGAAAATTTCGCCACCACGCTGCAAGCGGTCGTGCAGCACACGTCGATCAAACATGTTGTGGTTGCAACGATGGGTGATCTGCTCGGCATGAAGGGCTGGCTCGTGAATTTCATGGTGCGGCGAGTGAAGAAGATGGTGCCCGCATGGAGCTTGCCGGGCTATACGAGCTTCAACGCGGCGATCGGCGAGGGGGCGCGTCAGTCGTTTCAGCCCGTGCAGCAGGGCCTGGACGATATCGCATTTCTCCAATATACGGGCGGCACGACGGGTGTGTCGAAGGGCGCGACACTGCTGCATCGCAATCTCATCGCCAACCTGCTGCAGACACAGGCGTGGCTCGCGCCGGCGCGCGCAAAGCGTCCTGACGTCATGCAGAACGTGACCGTTGCCGCGCTGCCGCTCTATCACGTCTTTGCATTGACGGTGTGCGGCTTGTTGAGCATTCATACGGGCGGTCTTTCGGTGCTGATTCCCAATCCGCGCGATATGGCCGGTATGATCGAGACGCTGCGCAGCTACCGCATCACCATGTTCCCCGCCGTAAACACGCTCTATAACGCGATGCTCGATCATCCCGACTTCGACAAGCTCGACTTCTCGCAGCTTTTCGCGGTCGTGGGCGGTGGCATGGCCGTGCAGGAGGCCGTCGCGAAACGCTGGTTCGAGAAGACCGGTGTGCCCGTCGTGGAAGGCTACGGCCTGACCGAGACTTCGGCATGCGTGACCTGCAATCCGGCGGTTTCCGTGACCTGGAGCGGGACGATCGGCCTGCCGCTGCCTTCGGTGGAAGTGTCGATTCGCGACGACGATAACAACGCGCTGGGCGTCGGCGTGGCGGGCGAGTTGTGCATTCGCGGGCCGCAGGTGATGGCCGGCTACTGGCAGCGCCCTGACGAAACCGCGAAGGTGATGACGCCCGACGGCTTCTTCAAATCAGGCGATATCGCGGTGATGGATGAAAGCGGTCTCGTGAAAATCGTGGACCGAAAGAAGGACATGATTCTGGTATCGGGATTCAACGTCTATCCGAACGAGATCGAAGACGTGGTGGCGCAGCACCCGGGCGTGTTCGAAGTGGCGGCCGTCGGCGTGCCTGATCGCCATTCGGGCGAGGCGGTGAAACTCTTCGTGGTGCGAAGGGACCCGGCTCTCACCGACGCGGAAATCTTCACCTGGTGCAAGGAGCGCTTGACGGGCTATAAGCGGCCCAAGCTGGTCGAGTTCCGCGATGGACTGCCGAAGAGCAACATCGGCAAGATTCTGCGGCGCGAACTGCGCGACGGGCGTGTTCGCTATCCTGAGTGACGGCCCAGTGCGTAAGAGGTCGGCCATTATTGCAATGAGGCGGTGGCTATAAACCCATAACCGACAGCAATGGCATGGAGACACGCGATCCGGACTATCTGTTCGAAGTCCAGCATCGCGGAGGAATCGGCGGCGCAGCGGCTGGTGGAGTTATTGCAGCGCGCGAAGCCGGAGGTGGGGGCGTGCCGCTGGGGTAGGTGCATTTACGACATGTGCGGCCACGTATCTGTTCATAATAGGGATGGATTCCGGGTTAGCGGCCACGCGGCTGTATTCAAACCACTTCGCTCGCATGTATGCCTTTAGCGCGAGGAGAAAAATTGTGCCCCTCCGAAGTGTCACTGCGCCATTTGCCTACGCGGGCCGCGTTCTGCGCCGCTGGTCGCGTGGCCTGCTGGCCATACTCGACGCGCGTCCGGGTCTGATCTGTGTCGCGGGCGTGTTGTGCGCCATCGTGGTGCTCGCCAGCATGATCGCGTGGCTCATCGCCGATCATACGGACCGTATCGAGCGTGCCCACGGGCGTGCGCAGAGCGTCGCTTTGCTTGTTGCGGGCGGCCTGAGCGCCAACATGCACATCTACGATGCGCTGCTCGACGACATGGCGGCCACGCGCGACCCGGAAGCGCCCCTGGCAGACAACGTTCGCGAACGTATCCGTTTCGGTCAGGCAATCTCGCACGAACTGCTCGACGATGCCTTCATCGTTGGTGCGAACGGTATGCTCGAAGCCCCCCTCGACAACCCGTCGGCACCGAGCGTCGATCTGCGCGACCGCGACTACTTCAAGGCGTTTGCGCGTGGCGATTCGCACGACCTCTATGTTTCGGAACCGCTCGTTTCGCGGATCCGCGACGGCAGGCGTTCGATCGCGCTCGCGCGCCGCATCGAAGCGCCGGACCATGCTTTCGAGGGCGTCGCGGTGCTGGCTGTGGGGCTCGACAATTTCCAGCGCTTCATCAGCAGCTTCGAATCGCGCGATGTCGTTGCGGTGCGCGTCGTGCGTCTGGATGGCGTCGTGCTGGGAAGTGCGGTACATCCGGACAATGCACCGTCTCTGGCTACAAAGGAGGTAGCGGACGGGGCAATCGAGCGTATTGATCTTGCCCGCGTGAAATGCTGCGTAGCGCATGTCAGCGGGGCACCGCTCGCCGTGATCGCGACGCCATCGACGGAGCTGACGCTGGGTCGATGGAGGAGTCAGGCGATCTGGCAGGGCGCGTTGGCGGCGGCATTCGCAACGACGCTGGTGCTCGGCTCGATGGCGCTGGAAAGCGTAATGCGCTCGCGTTACGAGGCACTGGCGGAGCTGCGCAAGATATCGCTCACTGACGCGCTGACGGGCCTGAGCAACCGTCGCGCGCTGGATAGCCGACTCGACGAAGAATGGCATCGTGCAAGCCGGAATAATCGTAAGCTATCCATATTATTCATTGACATCGATCGCTTCAAGCTCTTCAACGACGAATACGGCCACGCCGTGGGGGACGAAGTGCTGCGCAGCGTGGCGCAGGCCATCGGTGCGCAGGCGCGGCGCGCGCAGGACATGGCCGCGCGCTACGGTGGCGAGGAATTCGCGGTCGTACTGCCCGATACCGACGCGCCGGAAGCCGCACGCATGGCGGAGCGCGTGCGTCATGCGGTAGAGGAGTTGCGTATCGAACACGCAAAAAGCGACGCAGGGGCGGTGACGGTCAGCGTGGGTTGCACGACTGTCACGGCTACGGCAGGCGTCGAGCACGCCGTGGAAAAGCTGCTGGAGGCCGCCGATGCGCAATTGCTCATTGCAAAGGCGAGTGGGCGCAACCGCGTATGCGCAAGCGTGTTGGATACGTTCGCATAATACCCAGGCGCGCAGCGCACGTTATTGTCTGACTGAACGGTCTTGCCGAGCTCACGCATCGACCTTCGTTGCAGTGGCGCTGTCCTGCCGGCCAGGCGCCGCGAGCAGGCGCGGGATCTCGCTCTTGTCGTGCATGCCCAGCTTGCGATACGCGCAGCGCAGATAGTGCCGCACGGTGGTCGGCGAAATGCCCATGCGCTGGGCGACTTCCTTGTGCGATAGCCCGTCGCCGTAGTGCTGGATCGCGACGAGTTCTCGCGGACTCAGGCGATCGAGCGCGGAGCGCGTGCGGGCCTCCAGTTGAAAGAGGCCCGCCGTGGGCACGCAATGGACGGTGACGCGCTCGCCCGTATAAGGCTGCGCTCCGCCGCCGTGCAGCCAGTCGATCAGCGGCTGCGGCAAAGTCTGGTTCGCGTAGAGCGGCCAGTCCTGGCGCAAGGTGGTTTCGAATGCCTTGTCGGCCTGATGCACCGCGCCGAAAGAATCGCAGATCGCGCGTGCGGGCGAGGCGCCAGGCGTCGCGCCCCGTTCGCGCGTGAGCTGGAACGAGCGATTGATCGTCAGCGCGGCAGCAAGATGCGCGATCACGTTCGATACCTTGTGCGCGTCATCGGCGCTGAACGGCTTGTCCAGTGCGCGCCGGTACACCGAAAGAAAAGTCGTGAGTCCGAAACGGTGGTCATGCGCCGTCACCACCATCAATTGCGCGAGCCCATGTTTGACGGCCCAATTGCGAAATCGCGGGGGCACCTTGGGATCGACGACGGAGATCGCCATTGCGCGTCCATAGACGCCGAGCGTGCCGATCGCGAGCGGGTCGCAGTCGCGCACCTTGATCCAGTCCGGAAAGAACGAATCGGGCAAGCCCCACGTGAAGCTGTTGTGCATGATGGGGCCGCCGGGCGTGTGCGTGGTCACGCCGGTCCAGCCCGCGTCGAAATCGAGCAGCGCGCCCAGCAGGCGGAAAAAACCGTTTTCGAATTCGCCGATGCCGGTCTGGTTGGCGAGCGCATAGAGGTCCAGCAGCAGCACGCTCAGATCGCGCACAGCGCTGCCGTCGCTGCAGAACGGGCCTTCGAAATCGGCGCTGCGTGTGGACGGCGCGCCCGTTGCGTAGGTGTCGATGGCGATCGCGGCGGGCATGTCCGGGGCGCTGTCGAAGGGCATCGGCCGGTCTGCGTTGCGTATCAAGCGCTTCTCCTCTGCGATGCTTTTATCGTGTCTCGCGTTGCGTCTCTTGGCGCACCGATTTCCTGATTCCCGAACGATTATACGTGCCGCCGATTTTCGGCGAATAGCGTTGCGGATGGCGCCATTGCCCCCTGCATTTGAACGGGGCGGTGCGCGATGCGGTGCATGCCGCGATCGCACGCAAGCCGCCGCAAGCCCGTCTTTATGGGGCGGCCCGCCCACATCAGGGTTTTCCACAGCGTTCACTTGAACGTCTATTCACGATTTTTCCTGCTACCGACACTGCACGCAGATCCGGATACGCCGACACGGCGGCTATCGGACGAAAGCTGTTCATCACAACAACGTCGTACGGTTTGGAGAGGCGGTCGATGAAACAATGGGATGGATTTCGGCGAGTGCGCGCGAGAGCATTGGCCACGGCGATAACGCTCGGCATCGGCGCCACGGCACATGCGCAGTCGAGCGTGACGCTGTACGGCATTCTCGATGCGGGCATTCAGTACCGCACGCACGCGGACGGCGAACACAGCGCCGTGAATCTGCAGAACTACGGCGTGCTGCCTTCGCAGATCGGCATTACCGGCACCGAGGATCTGGGTGGCGGTCTGCAGGCGATCTTTCGCCTCGAACAGGGGCTGAATCTAAACGACGGCACCGCCACGGTGCCGGGCATCGCGTTCTTCCGTGGCGCCTGGGTGGGGCTCAAGGGCGGCTTCGGCACGCTCACGCTGGGGCGTCAGTTCAGTGTGCTGTTCGATCGCACGCTCTTCTACGATCCGCTGCTTTATGCAGCGTACAGCGGTCAGGGCGTGCTCGTGCCGCGGGCAGAGAATTTCATCGATAACGCCGTCAAATATCAGAGTCCCGATATCGCGGGCTTTAGCGGCGAAGCGCTGGCCGCGACGGGCGGCGTTGCCGGCAACTCGCGTTCGGGCCGCGTGCTGGAGGCGGGCGCGCAATACGCGGGCAACGGCTTTGGTGTGAGCGCGGTGATCCATCAGTCGTACGGCACGGTGTCGCCGGGCGCGGACACGTCGTCCGAGCAGCGCGTCGTCGGTGTGCTGGCCGCGCACTGGGACATCGACAAGCTGTCGCTCTACGGCGGCGGGGAACGTCTGACCGGCTCGCTCGACCCGGCCAGGACAGTCGCCTGGGGTGGCGCGCGCTACCGGCTCGATCCGGCGATCGGCTTCGCTGCGGGTATTTATCACACGTTTTCGAACACGCCGAGCGTCGGGCATCCGACGCTCTACATCGCGAGCGGTACCTACGCGCTCTCGAAGCGCACCTTCGCCTACGTGAACCTCGGCTACTCGCACAACACGAGCGGCAGCACGCAGCCGGTCTACGAATACGACTCGCTGCCTGTCGCCGGGGTCTCGCAGTTCGGCGCGATGGCGGGCATGTCCCACACGTTCTGATCCAGCGGCTCCTCATTCGCGAACTTTAACGGAACCACGACGCCATGAAAAATCCTTCTCCATCCTTCGCTGCGGCCACGTCGGTTGATTCGGCCGATGCGGCGCCGCGCGGTTTCGCCAACTCGACGCTGCGCTCGCTCGTCGTGTTCGCGGCCATCACGCCGCTGCTGTTGCTGGTTGCGCCCGCCGTCGCGGCGCAGCTTGCCGTGCAACTCGGCTTGTCCGCGTCGCAGATCGGCACGTACTTTTTCGTTGAACTGGGCGCGTTCAGTTGCGCGACGCTGCCTTCGCTGCTGTGGCTCGGACGCGTTGACGCGCGCCGCGTCGCGGCCGTCGCCACGGCGGTGTTCTGCGTGGGCAACTTCGCGACGGCACTGGCGATGCCGGGCTTCGCGGGCCTGCTCGTGTTGCGCACGTTCACGGCGCTCGGCGGCGGCACGTTGATGGTGTTGTGCATGACGAGCGCCGCGACCAGCACGAACCGCGACCGCGTCTATGGCCTCTGGGTCGTCGGTCAGCTCGTCGCGGGCGCGGTGGGGCTGTTCTTGCTGCCGCATGTGTTCGCGGGTTACGGACTGCGTGCGCTTTATGTCGTGCTCGGCGTGCTGGGTTTGTGCGCCGCGCCGCTCGTGCGCGGCTTCGATCCGGCGTTGGGCCGCGCGAAGCACGCGGGCGGCGCGGTTGCCGCTGCAAAGGCTCCGAACGCGGCACGCGCGGCGCTGAACGCCGCGCTCGTGATCGGCGGCGTGCTGGCGTTTTATGTGGCGATCGGCGGCGTCTGGACCTTCGCGAGCAAAGCCGCCGCGCTCGCGGGTTTCGATGCCGCGCATACGGGCGAAGTGCTTGCCGCCGCGAGCGTGATGGGCATCGTCGGCGCGGGCTGCGCGTCGCTCATCGGCGGGCGGCTGGCGCGGCTCGCGATGCTGCTGGCGGGCTACGCGATCCTTGCCGTGTCGCTGGCGGGACTCGCCACGCAGCCGGGGACCACGGGTTATGTGGCCGCCGTGTTCGCCTTCAAGTTCGCCTGGACCTTCGTGCTCCCCTTCATCCTCGCCGCCGCCGCGAAGCACGACCGCTCGGGACGGCTGGTCGCGTCGCTGAACTTCGTGATCGGCGCGGGCCTTGCGGCGGGACCGCTGATCGCGGGTGTGCTGCTCGACGCGGGCGCTTCACTGGCAGCGCTGTTCGCGGGCGCGGCGGCTATTTGCGTCGTCTCGTGTCTTTGCCTGCTGCGCGTCGAACGCGCGTGATTTCCATCGCCGATTTTCGGACCTAGAACCACCACCAGCAAGAGAATCTCATGAGCAAAACTGCCTTCTTCACTGACGAACGCACCTTCTGGCACACGGGCGGCACGCACGCGCTGTTCTTTCCCGTCGGCGGCTGGGTGCAGCCGCCTGCCGCGAGCGGCTACGCGGAATCGCCCGAATCGAAGCGCCGCCTGCTGGCGCTGATCCAGGCGTCGGGGCTTGCGGCGTCGCTCGACATGGGCAGCGCGAGCGCGGCTAGCGACGCAGACCTGCTGCGTATCCATCCGCGCGATTACCTCGCACGCTTCAAGGCGGCGAGCGACGCTAACGGCGGCGATCTGGGCGATCTCGCGCCGTTCGGCAAGGGCAGCTACGAGATCGCGGCGCTGTCGGCGGGCCTTGCCATGAGCGCCGTCGATACGGTGCTCGCGGGACGCGCGGCGAATGCGTTCTCGCTTTCGCGCCCGCCCGGCCATCACTGCCTGCGCGACAAGCCGATGGGTTTTTGCCTGCTCGCCAACATCCCGATTGCGATCGAAGCGGCGCGCGCGAAGCACGGTATCGAGCGCGTTGCCGTGATCGACTGGGACGTGCATCACGGCAACGGCACGCAATCGATCTATTACGAGGATGCCAACACGCTGACGATCTCGCTGCATCAGGAAGGCTGTTTTCCGCCCGGCTACAGCGGTGCGGAAGAACGCGGCGCGGGGCGCGGCGAGGGCGCGAACATCAATATTCCGCTGCTGCCGGGCGGCGGGCACGACGCGTATCTCTACGCATTCGAGCGCATCGTGCTGCCCGCGCTCGATCGCTTCAAGCCCGATCTGATCGTGGTGGCGAGCGGTCTGGATGCGAGCGCGGTCGATCCGCTTGCGCGCATGCTGCTGCATAGCGAGAGCTACCGCGCGATGACACAGCTCGTGCGCGACGCCGCCGAGCGCCATTGCAGCGGGCGCCTCGTTGTCGTGCACGAGGGCGGCTATTCGGAGGCCTATGTACCGTTCTGCGGCCATGCGATCGTGGAAACGCTCGCGGACGTGCGTACCCAGGTGGAAGACCCGATGCTCGAACTGGCCATCCTGCAGCAGCCGAGCGCGCGTTTCGCGGCGTTCCAGCGCCAGTTGATCAATGAAATGGCTGAGACGTTCGCACGCTGATGGCGCGGGCGCGTTGTCATCCTTCTGGTTGATGCCGCGCGGTGGGGCGGCTCCGTAAAGTGTGAGTCGCGCCGCCGCTTTCTGGAACGAATTGAGCGGCCGTCGAAATCAATTTATGGAGTCATCCTTATCATGTCGTCACAACCCGTCTTTATCCAGGTCGGCGCACTCGCCGAAGGTTTTGCGCCCGATAGCCATAGCCTGGCGCCTACGGGCGATCTCGAAGGCCGCCGGTTTGCGCTCGAATTCGCGGATGGAAGCGCTGCATTGTTGCATTTCGTGGGCGCACAGAGCGTGGAAGTCGAGCGTAGCGTCGGCGCACAGCGGCATCGTGCGCGTCATGAATGCCGTGTGAGTTCGGTACGCGATGGTATCTATTTCGTCGATTATGTGGGCGCCGATGAAGCGCTAGTCGATGGCGAAGGCCGTGCGCGCAACGTTTCCACGAGCTATGTACTCGATTTGCGGCGCGCTTTGTGTACGCTGGTCGTGGGCGCGCTGCCGAGCGAGGCGGAAACCCACATCGACGCTTTCACGCGCGTCGAACGCGGTATGGAACTGACTGGCGTGCAGGCGCAATTGCACCACGGCCGTATCGTGGCGGGCGAGGGCGTGGAGCCGACGCAGGCGGCGCTGCACGCTCCCACGCGCGAGTTGATCGGCATGCGCAATCTCTACACGTATAGCGCGACGGAGCGCTACGAGCACGTCTATCTGAACGAGAACTTCTATGCGTGGCAGTGTCTGTCCGGTGTGGAAGCGGGTCTTGCGGACGTGGATCGCTGTCATATGATCGCTATCGACGAAAAGCTTTATCTCTTCGTGTGGCGCGAGAAGATCGTGCCGACGCTTGGCGTCATCATGATCGACCTCGACCGTATGAAGACCGACGGCAAGATCTTCGGTTATCAGGGCAGCCGTTTTGATGCGTTGTCGAATTTTCCGGTGGGCGCGCACGCGCAGGTGCTTAACGTCACGCGGTATCCAGCATGACGCGCGAATTCGAAGGACGCACCGTGCTGGTGACGGGCGGTGCCCAGGGCATCGGGCGCGGAATTGTTGAGGCGTTCGCGCGTGCGGGGGCGAGTGTTGCTGTTGCTGATTTGCAGGCTGATTTGGCTCGGGAGTGGCTGGGTGAGATTGAGGGCGGTTCGCGGCGAGCGCATCGCGCTTATGACGTCGATCTTGCTGAATGCGGGCAGATTAATGCGCTAGTCGCGCAGGTGGAGGCCGATTTTGGACGGCTCGATGTGCTTGTGCATAACGCCGCGTATTTTCCGCTTACGCCGTTTGCTGCGATTACGCCAGAGGTGCTGGAGCGCACGCTTGCCGTGAATCTGGGCGCGCTGTTCTGGCTTGCTCAGGCTGCTACGCCTGCGTTCGTGAGGCAGAGGGGCGGGCGGTTGCTGGTGACGTCGTCGGTGACGGGGCCGCGTGTGGCTTATCCAGGGCTTGCGCATTATGCGGCTTCGAAGGCCGGTGTTAACGGGTTTATTCGTGCTGCTGCGCTGGAACTTGCGCCTCATCGCATTACCGTTAATGGCGTGGAGCCGGGGATGATCAGGACGCCCGCTATGGATAATCTTGGGGACGCAGCGCTGAATGCGCGGATTGCTGATGCGGTGCCGCTTGGAAGGTTGGGGGAGCCTGATGATATCGCTGCTGCTATGCTTTATCTTGCTTCGGCGGGGGCGGGTTATGTTACCGGGCAAACTATTGTCGTCGATGGTGGGGCTACTTTGCCTGAGGCTTCGGCAGCTTTTTTGGTTTGATTTAGGGTGGTTTTGCGTTTCCTTGTTTTCGTGTCGGTATGCAAGCGTTGCCCCTGTGCGGGGCGGCACCTACTTTCTTTGCGGCGGCAAAGAAAGTAGGCAAAGAAAGCCGCTCAAACCGCCAGTGCTTCGCGGTACACCACTCGCCTTATAGCGGAGTGGTGACTGGGCAGCGCCCGCATCACGCGCCGTACAACAGAGTGGAGACGCCCGCCCATCCGGGGGCGCTGCGCGCCCCGTGGGGCATAACAAAAAAACCGTGGTTTGCGGGTGTTCGCATTCTCTGAAAGGTTAGAAGTACTGTTGGTTTCCCATGCAGACCCGACCGCTGCGCGCGAAGCGAGCAGCGGGATGAATGAGTCCTTTGTCACTTCGTTGGGTGGTGCGGGATGCGAGCAATGCCCAGTCACCACTCCGCAAGAAGGTTAGTGGTGGACTGCGTCACATTGGCGGTGTGAGCGGCTTTCTTTGCCTACTTTCTTTGCCGCCGCAAAGAAAGTAGGTGCCGCCCCGCACAGGGGCAACACTGGCATACCGACACGATCACAAGGAAACGCCAAAGCAGCAAATCACGCGTTTAAACGCGTTCAAAAGCCAAAGTAGGCACATCAACAACAGAAGACCCACCATCGGCCACAATCGCCGCCCCCGTCACGATACTCGCGGCAGGCGAAGCAAGAAACCCACAAACCTGAGCGATCTCATCAGCACTCGCAGCCCGCCTCAAAGGCACATCAGCGCAAACACGCGCATAGGCCTCATCGAGCGTATCGCCATGGCGAGCAATGAGCGGCAGCATCTCCTCATCGGCCATCGGCGTACGAACCCAGCCAGGACAAACCGCATTCACCCGCACGCCCTGCGGCCCATAATCACGCGCAAGCGAACGCATAAGCCCTATCAACGCATGCTTGGCCGTGGTGTACCCACAAACCTCAGGCCCAGCGGCGAGCGACGCTATCGACGCGACGAGCACAATCGAGCCGCGCCGCTCGATCAATTGCGGCAAGCACGCGCGCGCGCTCACGAAAGCCGTATCCACATTCGCGCGCATCGCAGCAGCCCATGCATCATCGCCGGTTTGCAGCGCGCTGCCCGCACCCAGTCCACCCGCGCAGGCGATCAGACTGGCGACGCCACCTTCAGCCTCCAGCGCCGCAATAAACCGCTCCCAGTCAGCCGCGCTGGCCGCATCGCCTTCCAGCACGATGCCGCCTGTTTGCGCCGCAACGCGTTCGAGCGACGCGCGTCGGCGTCCGATCAGCGCGACGCGTGCGCCTTGCGCGGCGAAGTGCCTGGCGCAAGCCTCGCCGATGCCGGTACCCGCACCGGTAATGACGACGCAGCCCTGAGCGGGCGGGAAGGGAAATGTCATGTCGATGGCTCCTGAAATGGTTGCACCACATAGGTGTGCGGGGAGTCTAGGCGGCATGGCATCAGGCGGCCTATCGGGCAAAAGGATGACAAGGCGTGAATGGCCACGCTGCACATTTGCCAATTAGCGCTCACACCCCGCCACACAGCCTGTCTAGCATCGTCGATACACACCGTCCGAAATGAACCACGGAGACCGCTCATGCCCAGGGATGACTGCCGCGCCGCCGCGCTGCAAACAGCCGTCGCCACGCTCGCGAAGCTGGTGCGCCCCGGTGCGACCGTGTTCTACCGGATCGGCGCCAATCATCAACCTTCGGGCTTCGAGCTTTTCGGCCTCGCGCAGACTATGCATCGCACCTGGCTGCAGCGCTATCTCGTGCTGGACCCCATGCACCCGTCGCGCTACCTGCGCCAGCATCGCAATGTCCTCACGCTCACGGGCGAGTTGCCCGAGCCGCTGCGTGGCGAGTCGGTGTACTGGAGGCGCTTCCTGGAGCCGCATCGCGTGGTCGACGTCATGGAGGTGCTGCTGCGCGAAGAAGGCCGTGCCGTTGCGGCGTTTTCGCTATTGCGCTTCGCGCCCGATGCGCCGTTCGCGCAGCACGAAATCGACCACGCCGGTGCGTTGCAGCCTTTGCTCGAACTCGCGCTCGCACCGGTGCTGCGCAGCGAAAGCGTCATGCACGTCACCGCGACGGGTGACGCCTGCGCGCCGCGCCTTACGCACCGGGAGGAACAGATCGCGCGTCTCGTGCGCGACGGGCTCTCGAACAAGGCCATTGCGCGCGATCTGGCGCTTTCGCAGCCCACCGTCAAGACGCATCTGCTGCGTATGTTCCGCAAGCTGGGCGTGTCGAGCCGCACGGAGCTGATCGGCGCGCTGTTCCTTTGACATGCCATCGAACGAGGACTGCACGATGAACGCCCGCGCGCCCCTGCTGGACGACGATATCCCCGCTACGTATGAAGAAAGTGGCCTGCTGCTCTACGCGGTAGCAGCGGTAGCCGTCGAAGCCGATAACGAACAGGGCTGGTTTCGCCGCTGCGCGCACACGGGCGCGGCCGTGATCTCACGCGAGGAGGACGTGCCCGACGTGCTCCTGCGCCTGCCCGACTGCTGGAACATCGCCGACGCCGCGCGCTGTCGCGGTCTGCACGACGACCCCGACATCGTCGCCGTCGATCCGCGTTTCAGGCACGGCGCCGATGACACGGCCTTCGCCATCGTCGCGCACGACGACGGCCAGCGCCATGTGCTGCTGATGCAGGTCAACGCCGCCGAAGCCGTGCTGATGGCCGAGCGCCCGTTTCGCGAGCGCGATGGTTTCGAGCGCTGCGTGTGGCCATAGAAATAGCGCCATGAATTTGCGGTAAATGTGCAGTGAACGTTTACCCGCAAGCCATGGCGATCTGCCAATTTGCGCTAACGCCTGCTCGCGCGCGCCCCTAAAGTCGGCATCAGATGCCCGCGCCCGCCTGTGCCGTTGCGGCTCTGTGCGGGTTGATTGCCCACTGTGTGACAAGCGAGAGATTGAAATATGAGTAGCGATGCGAAGGTCAGGATCAACGACAGCGTGCGCGCGTTCATCGCGCGCGAACATGGCCTCTTCATCAACGGCGGCCCGCAGCCCGCGCAGGGCGCGAAGCGTCTCGACGTGTTCGATCCGTCCACGGGCGAGGTGATCGCCACCGTCCCCGACGCCGACGCCGCCGATGTCGAGCGCGCGGTCACCAACGCGCGCGAGGCGTTCGACGCGCGTGTCTGGAGCGGCCTGCGTCCCGCCGAGCGCGAGCGCATCCTGCTGCATCTCGCCGACCTGATCGAAGCCAACGCCGAGGATCTCGCGCAGCTCGAAACGCTGGAGCAGGGCAAGTCGATCAACATTTCGCGCGCGATCGAAGTGGGCGCGACGCTCGAATATGTGCGCTATATGGCCGGCTGGGCCACCAAGATTACGGGCGAGACGCTCGACGTGTCGATTCCGTTCCCGCCGGGCGCGCGTTACACGGCATACACGCGCAAGGAGCCGGTGGGCGTGGTCGCGGGCATCGTGCCGTGGAATTTCCCGCTCATGATCGCCGTGTGGAAGCTGATTCCGGCGCTCGCGGCAGGCTGCACGATCGTCATCAAGCCGTCACCCGAAACGCCACTCACGGCGCTGCGCCTGGCGGAAATCGCCGTGGAGGCGGGCATCCCGCCGGGCGTATTCAACGTCGTCACGGGCGGGCGCGAATGCGGCGCGGCATTGGCCTCGCATCCGCGCATCGCGAAGATTTCGTTCACGGGCTCGACGCCTACCGGCAAGCTGATCGGCACGGCAGCGGTGCAGAACATGACGCGCTTCTCGCTCGAACTGGGCGGCAAGAATCCGGCCGTGATGCTGGCGGATGTCGATGTCGATCAGGCCGTGCAGGGCGCGCTGGCAGGCGGCTTCCTGAATCAGGGGCAGGTGTGCGCGGCCGCTTCGCGCATCTATATCCATCGCAGCAAGTATCGGCAGATCGCCGACGGTCTCGCCGATGTCGCGCGCTCGATGACGCTCGGCGCCGGACTCGACCCCAACGCGCAGATCAACCCGCTGGTGTCCGCACAGCATCGCGAGCGCGTGGAGCAGCACATTGCGCGCGCGCATGCCGACGGCCTGCGTTTTCTCGCCGGCGGCACGCGCGTCGATCGACCGGGCTACTACGTCAATCCCGCTGTGATCGACAACGTGCCGCACGACGCCGCGCTCGTGCGCGACGAGGTATTCGGCCCGGTGCTCGCGCTGATCCCCTTCGATGATCCCGCCGAGGCGCTGCGCCAGGCCAACGATTCGCCCTACGGTCTTGCCGCGAGTCTGTGGAGCAATGACCTGCGCGCGGTCATGAACCTCGTGCCGCGCATCGAGGCGGGCACGGTCTGGGTCAACTGCCACGTGCCGCTCGATCCGTCAATGCCGTTCGGCGGCTACAAGCAATCGGGCATCGGCCGCGAGTTCGGCAAGTACGCGGTCGAAGGTTTCACCGAAACCAAATCCATCTGCATCGCGCACTAAGTGTGCAGATATAGTGTGCAAATCGAGGAAGACATCATGAACAAGCCCACTTCCGCTTTCTGGCATCCGATGATCCACCCCGCCGAGATGCAGCAGCGCACGCCGATCCGCATCGTGCGCGGCGACGGCTGCTTCGTGTTCGACGAGCACGGCAAGCAGCTTGTCGACGGCGTGGCGGGACTTTGGAACGTCAACATCGGCCACAACCGCCGCGAGGTCAAAGAGGCCATCACGGCGCAACTCGACGAGCTTGAATACTTCCAGTTGTTCGACGGCATTTCGCACCCGCGCGCCGAAGAGCTTTCGCGCCTCCTGATCGAGATGCTCGAACCGGAAGGCATGACGCGCGTGATGTATAGCTCGGGCGGCTCGGACGCCGTCGAGTCGGCGCTCAAGCTCGCGCGCCAATACTGGAAGGTCGAAGGTCAGGCCGATCGCACCAAGTTCATCTCGCTCAAACAGGGCTATCACGGCACGCATTTCGGCGGCGCGTCGGTCAACGGCAACACCGTGTTCCGTCGCAACTACGAGCCGAATCTGCCGGGTTGCTTCCATGTGGAAACGCCGTGGCTCTATCGCAATCCGTTCACGCAGGACCCGCAGGAACTGGGCCGTATCTGCGCTGAAATGCTCGAACGCGAGATCCTGTTCCAGAGTCCCGACACCGTGGCCGCTTTCATCGCCGAGCCGGTGCAGGGCGCGGGCGGCGTGATCGTGCCGCCGGAGAACTACTGGCCGCTGATCCGCGAAGTCTGCGATAAATATGGAGTCCTGCTGATTGCAGACGAGATCGTGACCGGGTTTGGCCGCACGGGCAGCATGTTCGGCAGTCGCGGCTGGGGCGTGAAGCCGGACATCATGTGCTTTGCGAAGGGCATTTCGTCGGGCTATATTCCGCTGGGCGCAACGGCCTTCAACGCGCGCATCGAGCAGGCTTTCATGAAGAACGCCGATTTCACGGGCGCGCTGATGCACGGCTATACCTACGCGGGCCATCCCGTGGCGTGCGCGGCCGCGCTTGCCAACCTCAAGATCGTCGCCGATGAAAACCTGCCGGCCAATGCAGCGGCCCAGGGCAAGCATCTGCTCGAAGCGCTGCAACCGTTCGCGAAGCGTTATGCCGCGGTGGGCGACGTGCGCGGCAAGGGCTTGATGGTCGCGCTCGATCTGGTGAAAGACAAGGCCACGCGCGAGCCGATCGATCCCACCGACGGCTACGCCAATCGCGTGGCTGAAGTCGCCCGCGAGCATGGCGCGCTGGTGCGGCCAGTCGGCACGAAGATCATCCTCTCGCCGCCGCTCGTGATCGAGACCGCGCAGATCGACGCTATCGTTCAGGCGCTGGCGGCGGGCTTCGAGCGGGCCTGATTCCGGCATCTGCTTCAGGTAAAGCCGCCCCCGAGTCGATTTAATTCGTCGATTTAAATTCATCGATTAAGATGCTGTTGATTCATGCAGGAGACAGCAGATGGATTTCAGGGTCAGCGCGCTTGCCGACGTGCATGATCATTCGCTCGCCGTGAACGGCTGGGAGCAGGTCTATCGTCAGATGACGCCGGGCCGCTTTGAGAGCCGCGTCGTACAGGCCACGTCGAGCGAATTTCATTTTTTCCGCGAGCAGACCAACCGCCGTGTCGTACAGGCGGGCGTCTCGCCTGCGGGCTTTGCCTCGCTCGCCGTGCCGCTCTACGCGCCTGTCGTGGGCACTTTCCAGGGCCAGAAGGTCGATGGCTACGCGCTCATGCAACTTGGCCCAGGCGAGGAATTCCGTTTCTATACGCCCGAGGCCATGCACTACGTGGGCGTGAGCCTGCCCGCCGAGACGATGTTCGAACTCGTCGCCGTGACCATCGGCGAAGAGGCCGCGCTCCAGTTACGCCGCAACGTGGTGCAGTTTCCGGGCGACGCTGCGCAGGTACTGCGTCTGCGCCTTGCCCCTTTTCTCGACGCCAGCGAGCGCGCCGCGTTTGCGGATTGCGCCTCGAATTCAGGCTCGAATGCCGCTTCCGTCAAACGCTTCCAGGACGAAGTGCTGAGCGTGCTGCTCGGCCTGCTCGAAAGCGCGACGGGCCTGCCCTCGCGCGACGTCACGCACGCCACCTATAGCGACATCGTCAAGCGTTGCGAACGTATCACCGAAGACAACACCCAGGAATCGCTCACCGTGCTCGATTTGTGCCGTATGTTGCGTTGCAGCCGCCGCACGCTACAGACGAGCTTCCAGCGCGTGGCGAACGTCACGCCGGTGGAGTATCTGCGCTCGATCCGTCTGAACGCCGTGCATCGCCTGCTGCGCTCGACCAGTGCGGATGAACTGCTGATCGGCGACGCCGCCGCGCGCTGGGGCTTCACGCACCTGAGCTATTTCGCGCGCGAGTATCGCGATCTGTTCGGCGAATTGCCTTCGCAGACGGTGCGCAAGGGCTGATTCTTTTCTCGGCGGTTTTTCGTTCCGCTTACATCGGCGCCGGTTGCGCGCACGATTCTTCTCCCGACTAACCCTGGTTCCGGCCCCGCGCCGCGCGGCTTGCCGATTTGTGCTGCCGGTCGGCAATTTTGGCTCTCTACAGTGGTTCCCGTCACCCGGCGCGTCATGCGCGCCGTGGCACGATTACTACTCATCGGAGCGAGATACATGAACGTCGCGGCAGAACCCACGCCCTCGACCGAACTACGCAAAGGCGCCCTTGGTTTGGGCTTCATCGTCTTTTTCGTCATTTCCGCCGCCGGGCCGCTCGTGGCCATCGCGGGCGGCTTTCCCATCGGCATCATGCTCGGCAACGGCGCGGGCACGCCGGCGCTGCTCGTCGCCACCGTCCTGATCCTGCTACTGTTCGCGGCGGGCTATACCGCGATGTCGCGCCACGTCACCAATGCCGGCGGCTTCTACGCGTTCACGGCGCGCGGGCTGGGCGGCACGGCCGGCGGCGCGGCTGCACTGCTCGCGCTGCTGGGCTACAACACGATGCAGATCGGCCTGTATGGCATGTTCGGCGCGGTGTCCTCGGGCTTTCTGCAGACTCACTTCGGCCTGAACGCGCCGTGGTGGGGGTGCTCGCTCGCCGCGATGGCGAGTATCGCCGTGCTTGGCTACCGGCAGATCGACCTGTCTGCCAAGGTGCTTTCGCTGCTCGTGCTGGGCGAGTACGTGGTCGTGCTGATCCTCGATCTCGCGATTCTCAGGAGCGGCGGCGCGCATGGCGTGAACGCCGTGTCGTTCACGCCGCGCGTGTTTATGGGCGGCACGCCCGCGCTCGGTTTCCTGTTCTGCTTCGCGAGCTTCATCGGCTTCGAGGCGACGACGATCTACAGCGAGGAAGCCAAAGACCCGCAGCGCACGGTGCCGCTCGCGACGTATATCTCAGTACTGCTGATTGGTGGGTTCTACGCGTTTTCGGTCTGGTGCATGGTGATTGGTGCGGGCGCGGACGATATCGTCAAAACGCTTAATGCGTTGCAGGATCCGACCACTTTCCTCTACACGCTTTCCGATCACTACGCGAACAGTACGCTCACCGCGGCAATGAGCGTGCTGTTCATCACGAGCGTCTACGCCGGTCTGCTCGCGTTCCACAATTCGGCGGCGCGTTATTTCTTCGCGAGCGGCCGTGAAGGATTGCTGCCGAAGTCGCTCGGCCACACACATGCTGTGCATTGCAGCCCGCATCGCGGATCGTTGTGGCAATCGGCGATCGCAGCCGTGGTGGTGCTGGTGTTTATCGTCGCTCATGCCGATCCGGTGCTGACGCTGTTCTCGTGGCTCACCAATGTCGCGACGCTGTGCATCATCGCGTTGATGACGCTGGCGTCGGCGGCGGTGTTCGTGTTCTTCCGGCGTCAGCGCGTGCGGGAGGAAGGCTCGCTGCGCGTCGTGTGGTTCCCGGTGATTTCGGGTGTCGCGCTGGCCGTGGTGCTCATGCTGGCGATCGCCAACTTTCCGCTGCTCACGGGTGCGGGCGCGACGCTCTCCTATGCGTTGACCGCGCTGCTGCCGGTGTTCGCCGTGATCGGCGTCTATCTTGCGCGCCGACTGAAACAGCGCGATCCCGTCGCTTACGCGCGGCTCGGCAATTCGAGGCTGTAGCACGCGCTTGTCGCTCTGTGTTGTGATGCGCGGCCCGTCGATGACGGGCCGCGCGGCGTTTACGGCATGGCAATTGCATCCGTTGGATTCTGTAACACTCAACGGCATTTGGCGGCATTCGATGGAACCAGCGATGCTTGGCGCTTCAACGATCGGCAACATTTTTTGGAGTCGCGCCGTGCAGCAACGTGACGCAGGCAGGCGCGCGTGGCCGACGGCAGTGTCAAAAAATGTGGGCCGCCGTATCGAATTCAGGGTCGCAGCGATACACTCGCGAAAACCTGTCGGCCAGCTACTGCCCGTCAGGTCTAGCTCGCGTATGCCGCAACAGCCATTCGAGGAAAATATGCCGGCTTTCATCGTTAAATACACCCATCGCCACGTGAACACCGCGACCGACATCGGTTCCGCGATCCGGGTCGACGCCGTTTCGGGCGACGCCGCCATCGATCAGGCCTGGGTTCTTCTCAAGCAGCGTCATCCCGGCGAATACATCGTGGTGACGGCGGCCATCAGGAAGTAGCTGCGTCCACGTGCGGCCGTGGAGGGTCAGTAAATTCCGAATTCGTGACACCGTGCGCGCAACCGCGTGAAGCATGTTGTACCGTCAAGGACACACGGGTTTCGATCGCCGGTCTCCTTGATCGGCGATCAGGAAGAAACCCGTCGTGCTCGCCGCCAGGGTTCGCAAGCGCTCGCAGCGTGCGTTCCCCAGCGGCGGATCGAAACGCTCGCCAACACGGTGGCCAATATGAAAACAATCCACTCTTTTCCCGCGCTCATCGCCGCCTTTTGCGTCACTGTCGCCAGCGCGCAACCGTTGCCGACCAGCGCGCAAAGCCCGGCGCAGCAGCAGGCCGCGTTGGCCAACCCCGCATCGGTCAACTGCATCCGCAACGGCGGCACCCTGCAGATCGTCCAGACGGCCGAAGGGCAGTCGGGTCTCTGCAAACTGCCGAACGGCCGGCAATGCGAAGAGTGGGCCTTGCTGCGCGGCGAATGCCAGTCGGCCGGACAATGAGCGCGCCGGCCGTGGAGCGCAACTACGTTAGCGACGCCGAGGTGCTCGCCCACGCGCTGTGCGCGCAAATCGATCACGCGGCTTCCATGCCGAAGGCGCAAACCTGGGTCGTGCATCTGCCCAACGTCGATCCGGACGCGACGCTGCTGTTGCGCTTTTCGCCGCCCGAGGCGGCGGGGAGGATCGTGGTGGAGAGCGTGCTTGCGCTCAATGGCGCGCCGGTGCGGGTTTCAGACTACCTCAGCGTCGATACCCTGCGCGCGTGCCGTTACCGGCGCTCGATTTCGCTGTCGCTGTCAAAGAAGGCGAGTCGTCTTGCGGAGGAAATCAAGGGGCGCCTGATGCCGGGCTACGTCGACGTGCTCGAACGGATTCGCGCCCAGCGTGGACACCAGGGGTCGGCTTATCCGTCGCGTGGGGCATATGCCCAGGGCGGCGTCGGTGGCTACGACATCGCCCAGCCCGCGCACGGCTTCACCATGCCCACGCTGCTTGCGAGCATCGGCCTGCACAGCCCGGAATGGGAGGGGCATCGCTGGGTGGTGCTGCCGCGCCTCGTGACGGGCGGGCCGCAGATCGAAGTGAAAGTCAACAGCGAGCAGCCCGGTACCGTGCATCTGTCGATCAGCGAACTACCGCTCGAACGCGCCAAGGCCGTGCTGCAACTGATCTGCGATGTGCGGTGAATGCAGGCGTGAGCGCTGCGGTGTCCTTGCTGAATGGATCGCAAACATCGTCCCGTCGCTCATGTGACAGGCATGTTTCAGGGCATTTCAGGATGGTATTTTTTCATGCTCGGGCATACTTCGCCTGACGAGGCAAAGACGGCGCAGCGTCGCCGCCTCGGCAACCAGCAACCCCCATAGGAGTCACGCAAATGAGTATCTTTGGCGATATCGTCAACAAGCTGTTTCACAAGGCCAAACCTGACCAGACGCCGCCGGCCGTCGAGCCGACGCCGGACCCCGCTGCCGCCCAGGCCGCTGCGCCCGACGCTGCGCCGGCTCCCGCGCCGCTGACCGACGTCGATGTTGCCGCCGTGATGGACCAGCTCGTGTCCGAAAGCGGCCAGACCCTGAACTGGCGCGTGTCGATCGTCGATACGATGAAGGCGCTCGGCGTGGACAGCAGCCTCGATCACCGCAAGCAACTCGCGCAGGAACTCAAGTACTCGGGCGACGTGAACGACTCCGCAAGCATGAACATCTGGCTGCACAAACAGGTGATGGCAGCGCTGGCCGCGAACGGCGGCAAGCTGCCGGCTGACCTGGCGGGCTGATTCGATTGACGCTCCGGTTTGCCCCTGATTGGGGCGCGCCCGGCGTGTGAAGGTAGCAAAGGCGAGCCGTGGGAGAGATTCCTGCGGCTCGCTTTTTTATGGTTCATCGGCGCTATCGGTACCGTGGTGCGTGGCGCGGACGCCTGCCGCGCCGCAAGGCTGAGGATGGACTGGTTCCACGCGGTCTTGCCGCCGCCCGCGCGCACGGTTGCTCATCACGTCGGACGGTTCCGGGCGAGTTTGCGCCGCCGTCGGCGACGCTGTCGGGAAATTAGTCCGGCCGCGGCGAATTGGCATCCACGTACACCCACGCCGACACGCCCGAAGCGAGCGTGACGCGATCGCGCCGGTAAGCCGCGACTTCATATGCGTCGGCCTGCGCGAGTTCTTCCGGCGTGATCGCAAACACCGCGCCACTGACACGATCGGCGGGATTGCCCGTCCACGCGACGACAGGGTGATGAGTCTTGCCGCTCGTCGCGACGACCTGCGGGTCCTCGATCTTCAGCATCGTGAGGGAGAAGCCGGGCATGTCGTCGGTCTGAGCGTCGAGCTTGCGGCCGAAGGTGGCGATCTGCACCTGTTCGAGCTGCAGGGTGCCATAGGAAAAAAGGCGCTCGGAGAATTGGGGATCGGTGGTCATGGTGCTTGAAGGGGCGAGGGGAGACGAGAGGAAGCGTGAAGCGCGGAATCGATCGTCATTATAGGGGCCGTTGTTTGCGAGCGCCGACGGGACGGCAACCGATAAAATACCGCTTGAGAATCCGCAAACAATGGAGACGCAACCCTCATGGAAGCTCCGCATCATCGACTCGACATCGTCCCCGACGCGCAACGCGAACATCATGTTCCGGGCAACGTCATGGCCCGTTTGCCCGCGCAGGGCGTGTCGGTCTTCACGGTGGACGACGACGCATCCGATACCGCCCAGTTCAGCGAGCGCTATGGCTTCGGTCTCGAAGACTGTGCGAATACGCTGGTGCTGCGCTATAAACGCGACGGCGCGGAGCATCATGCCGCCGTGGTGACACTCGGCTCGCGGCGCCTCGACGTCAACGGCGCGGTGAAAGCGCGGCTGGGCGCGCAACGTCTGTCGTTCGCGAAGCGCGAGCAGGCAGTCGAACTCACGGGCATGGAGTTCGGCGGCATCACGGCGTTCGGCGTGCCCGATGACTGGGTCGTGCTGGTCGATGCCGCTGTGATGACGCGCGAGCGCATCGTGATGGGTGCCGGTGTGCGGGCCGCCAAGCTGTTGCTGGCGCCCGCGCTGCTGGGGCAGTTGCCCAATGTCGATATCGCGCCGCTCGTTTTCGACGAAGAGGTCGTTGATAAGGAATGCTGATTAAGCGAAGTCGCTGGAGAGACGTTGGGAACAGGGTGCTTACAGGGCGTGCCGCGCCACGCGGTCGATTGCATCGACGATGGCCTGCGGCGCGTCGCGCTGCATGAAGTGTTCGCTCTGCGGCACGTGGATGAGTTCGGCGCGCGACGACAAGGCGAGGAAGCTCGCCTGCATGTTTTCCCATTGACGTTGCAGGTCGCCGCGTCGGTGTGCGGCGAAGAAAGGCGAGTGGCCGAACGAGTCCGCCGCGAGCACGGCCATGGGCAGATCGCCGAGCGTGCCGGGCGTGCCGATAGCTCGCGCTGCGCGAAAACTCGCGGGAAAGTCGATGCCTTCGGGCGTGGTGCGCGCATCGCGCCAGCCTTCACGCCAGAGCGCGCGCATCGACGTGAGCGCATGGGAATCGTCGGGCGCGGGCTCGACGAATGCCTGGCCGAACGCATCGAACTGCTCGTCATGCATGGCTTCGACGAGCACGAGGCCGCAGGTCTGCGTGCGAAAACGCCGGGCGAACAGCCGCATGAGCAGGCCGCCATACGAATGGCCGACCAGCAGCCAGGGCGCGGGCATCCGCGCGGCGTTCAACAGTTTGGCGAGATCGTCGACCATCGCGGCGGCGTCGCGTGGTCCGCTGGCGGGTTCGCTTGCGCCGCGTCCTGCGCGGTCGTAGCGAAACACGCGAAACCGCGCATCGATGGCGGCCTGCACGGGCTGCCAGTCGGCGCTTTCGGCGCCCAGCCCCGTTTCGAGCACGACGGTGGGCGAGCCGCTGCCCGACGACCACCAGGCAAGACGCCTGTCGTCGATATCGGCGAAATTCGGCGGGGAAACGGGGGCGGGGAATTGACCGGGCATGGCGCGCAGGACGTGGGCGGAAGCAACAGGGCCACTATAACCGCGTGGCCCTGCGCTTGCCGCGCGCGGGATTTACAGCGCGCGCAGCCCTTCGATATCGACGATGCGGATCAGCTTGCCCTGTGCGTCGATCAGATTGCGCTTCTGGAAACGCGACAGAATGCGGCTCACGGTTTCGAGCGTGATGCCCAGATAGCTGCCCATATCTTCTCGCGACATGCGCAGATGGAATTCGGCGTGCGAGTAGCCGCGCTGCCAGTTGCGCTCCGACACGTCGAGCAGGAAGTTCGCCACACGCTCCTCGGCGGACAGCGAACCCAGCACCATCATCTGCGAGGCTTCGCGGTTGAGCTGGTCGCCCATCAGGCGGTGCAGGCGATCCTGCATCGTCACGGTCTCGCGGCACAGGTTCTTGAGCGCGGTGTAGGGCAGCGTGCAGATCGAGCTGTCCTCCAGTGCGACGGCGCTGAACGCGTGGATATCGGTGGCGATGCCGTCGAGGCCGAGCGCCTCGCCCGCCAGTTGCAGCCCGGTGATCTGTTCGCGGCCATCGCGATGCACGATCAGCGTCTTGAGCGAACCGGAGCGCACGGCGTAGAGGTTGTCGAAGTGGTCGCCCGCGCGATAGAGCGCTTCGCCGCGGCGCACCTTGCGCACGCTGCAGATCAGGGCTTCGAGCTTGGGCACATCGTCGGAGGCGAGTCCTTGCGGCATGCAGAGATGGCGCATGGCGCAGGCGGAGCAGCGTGCCGCCGTCTGCCGGGCCGGCGCTGGTGCGAGGCTGGCCGGGTTGACGTGGCGCACGACGACTGGGGATACCGCGGTAGGGGACAGCATCGAAACACTCCTCTGATCGGTTCCGGATTATTGTCCCCTTACTGAGAAGGGTTATATAGGCGACAAAATGACGCGCATCGGGAGCCGTGTTGTTCGAGCCTTGTCAGACGGCGCTGTGCACGATCGTGCTAGTGCCTTCGTGCGTCGAAAACAACATTCGTAGCGCACCGGCAAGATCCTTCGCCGAAACTTCAGGCCGCTTCCGGCCACGGCAGGTCGGGCGAGGCCCAGTCCAGCTCGACTGCCAGCAGCACTTGCTGGTTGTCCACCTCGATCGCAATCGACGCAATCACGCACAGGCAACTCGTCAGCGGCGAGAGCATCGGGCCGGAGTAGACCGCCTGGCCGTTGTTGCGCGCCGCCCTCCAGAAGAACGCGCGATGATCCCAGCGTCCGCCGGCCGCGTCGCTGCCGTTGTGCAGGCTCAAGGGCGGCTCGGTGCGCGCCGCGCCGCGCGCCTCGAACAGCGTCGGCCGCCCGGTGGGGCCGAGCGCGAAGGCGCGCACGCATTGCGGCCCGGCCATCAGCCTCGCGAGCGATTCGCCGTACGGCACGCCCGCTTGCACCTGGCGGCTGGCTTCGGCGAGACCGGCGAGCCACGGACGGATCGCGCAATCGAAGCGGCTCATACGCGCCGCGCGGGCTTCGGCGGCGAGGTCGAAGGCGTGGTCGATGCGCGTGGGCGTGGTGTTGGCGGGCGCGAGCGACGCGTTGGGGCGCCCAAGCAGGAAGCCCTGGGCGATGTCGACCTTGGCTTCGACGGCCAGTACCAGTTCCTCGGTCGTCTCGACGCCCTCGACCACGACGACGATATCCGACTGATGCAGCAGCGTGACCAGATCGCGCAGCAAGGGGCGCCCCGAGCGGCGATTGCGTGCGCGGATCAGTTCGCCGTCGAGCTTCACGAGATCGGGCTGAATGCGCAGCAGGCGGTCGAGATTCGAATAGCGCGCGCCGAAGTCGTCGACGGCGATCAGGAAGCCGCAGTCGCGATAGCGGTTGGCCGCCAGCGACAGCGCATCCGGGCCCGCATCGTCGGATTCGAGCAGTTCCAGCACGATGTCGCCGGGCGCGAGGCCCGCCGCGTCGACCATGCCGGCGAGTTCGGCCTCGTAGCCGGGACAGATGAAGGTGGACGGCAGGATGTTGAGGAACAGGCGCGCGCCGTCGGGCAAGCGCCCCGCGGCGCTGTGCAGATGGCAGCGATGCGCGAGCACGTCCAGCTCGCGCAACTCGTCAGCCGACAGGCCGCCGAACAGCACGACGGGCGGCACCAGGCCGCCCTGGTCGTCCTCGCCGCGCAGCAGGGCTTCGACGCCGATGAGTTTTTCGCGCGGCAGACTCCAGAGCGGCTGGAAATGCGACACCAGCGTGACGTTGCGCCAGCGCATGCGCGGCATCTGGACGGGCGTGCTGATCTGCTGGACGGCGTTATTGGCGTCGTTGGCGTCATGTGCGGCCGTGTTGCGCACGGCCACCAGCGACGCGCCGCGTTCGAAGGCCACCTGATTGCGCCCGGCCTGCCTGGCGCGGAACAGCGCCTCGTCCGCGCGTTCGAGCAGCGCCGCGAGATCGTCCTCGCTGTCCTCGCCTTGCATGCGGGCCACGCCGATGCTCACGGTCACGAAACCGTCGGGCCGCGCGATCTGCGAGATCGCGTGGCGCAGCGACTGCGCGAGACCCGCGATGGGCGCGGGCGGCCGCTCTTCGACCAGCACGACGAATTCCTCGCCGCCCATGCGGGCGATCAGCGCGCCTTCGGGCGCGTGCTGCACGATCGTATCGGCGACGTTCTGCAACGCCTTGTCACCCGCGCCATGGCCGAACTGCTCGTTGATCGACTTGAACCGGTCGATGTCGACGAACAGCAGGGCGACGGGGCGGCTCGCTTTGCGGCGCGCGGCGATGAAGCGCTCGGCTTCATCGAGAAAGGCACGGCGGTTCATCACGCCGGTCAACGCGTCGGTAGCGGCGCGCGTCGTGAGCGCTTCTTCAAGCTGGAAATGACGGTAGCGGAAATGATAGAAGCCGAAGTGAAACACGATGGCCGTCATGAGCGCGATGACCAGCCAAACGCCGAAGATCGCAAGCCGCGCGACGTCGTGCGGCAGGCCCAGCACGAACGGCAGCGTCGATGCGTAGTAGCAAACGCTGCCCAGCGCGAAGTGGCGCGGCGTGAGCCACAGCGGCGCGGCGCAGAGCGTGATCGCCACGACGACGGGCGTCATCCAGACGAGCGGATCGTCGGTGCCGCGCGCCAGTGCGTTGGCGGCGAGCTGCATGATGACCACATAGGCCACGCCGATCAGGCCGAATTCCGCTGTGGAGCGCGTGCGCGGAATGGCGAGCACCAGTAGCACGAGGCCGAGGCCCGCGAGCGTGGCAATCCAGAGCGGAAAGGGTGCGTCGACAAGCAGCGCACGCGCCGCCACGAACAACGCATACGCGCCGATCGACAGCGCCATCGTGACGAACGAAAGCGGGCGCTGATGCTGAAGCGAGCGCGCGTGGAATCGATTTCGTTCGGCCGCGTTGGCCGGTGAAGGGAATACGGATGGCCGCATGACTCGCACTCCGGCGATTTGTCGGACGAAAAGGAGATGCCCAGTATAGCCGTCGAGAATGCTTTACGGATATGCGCGCCAAAAGACGTGGCGCCGTGTGCGGGAGCGCGGGCCGGAATCGGGGGAAGGTCCATATAGAATGGGCTCGAACTCAACCAGAGCCATACGATGCAATTACTCGACCATGTATCGATCGGCGTGTCCGATCTCGACGCGGCACGGCCGTTTTATGATGCGATCATGAGCGCGCTGGGCGCGCGCAAGGTCTACGACCGCCCCACGGCGCTCGGCTATGGGGAGCGCTGCAATGCGGCCGACACGGTATCGACGTGTCTTGCCGTGTATCTGGACGCGAGCGCGATTGTCGAAAACAAACGTCATTGGTGCTTCAAGGCATCGACACGCGCCCACGTCGATGCGTTCTTCGAGGCCGGGCTTGCGGCGGGTGGCCGCTCCGATGGCGAACCGGGTTTGCGGGCGCATTATCACCGCGACTACTACGCGGCTTTTCTGGTGGACCCGGCGGGCAATCGCGTCGAGGCCGTCTGCCACGCGGCCGAGGTTTAACCGGCCACGCGCTGCCACGGCGCGGCGCGTTCGCTGCGCGCGAAATGGGCAAGGCGCTCCTGCGCCTTGCGCACCGTGAAAACCGGCGCGCGCCGCAATTGACGCTCGTGCAGATCGAGCAGCCAGGTCGCGAGCGCCTTGTCATCTTCGCGCAGCGCGTAGAGATCGAGATCGGTATCGTGCGTCGTGTTGCCGATCATTCGTTCGACATCCTTAAAATCGGCGTGATCCGCGTGACAAACGCCTGCATCGCATAGGAACCACGTGAGATAGGCGGTCTCGATCAGCACAGCCAGTTGGTGGCCGTTGCCCTTGCCGGCCAGCAGCGCCGCGAGCGCGAGGTGAATGCGCAGCACACGATCCTGGACCGATGCGGGCGACCCGGGCAACAACATCGACTTACTGAGGGGTTTCTTGCCGTGCATGGTGCCGTTCGGTCGATGTCACTTCGTGACGTACCACAGGGCGCCGGTCCCCGTATTGCCCGTCGCCGGAGGTTGGAGTGCTGCCGGGGGCTTCGCGGAGGGCGTTTGCGCAACGGGCCACGTGGCGGGCTGCGCCGAGGATTGCGTGGCTTTATCGGCGGCGGGCGTTGGCGGCTGGGTTTGCGCTTGTACCTGAGCCTGCACCTGCGCACCCTGACGCGGCACCGAGAGATACCAGAGCGCGTCTGTCGATGGCGCAGATGCACCGCGCGTGCCAGTGGCTTTTTCCTTCGCATTTGCCGCAGTGCTATCCGGCGCAGCAGCGTTTTGCGCGCCAACCGGCAGAGGACGCCTTGTATCGCCATTGCCGGTCTTTTGCGCGCGCGCCTCCATCGTGCCGATCTGGAAAATCAGCGTCTGCTCCAGCGACGCAATCACGGCGTAGGGCGGCTGCGCTTCCCAGCGCAACAGCACGCGGCCGCGCGGCGTGTCCGCGAAAATCGCGGGCGGGCGCTTCATGTCGCTGAACTGGACGTAGATTTTCGCGCCGTCGTCGAACACCTGTACGGGCTTCACGTCGTCCGAGCCGGTCACGGTCCAGCCGAAGCTGTAAGCGCCGGGCGCCGCGCCCTGCGCGATCGCCGGCGAAGCTGGCAGGGCGGCCGGCGCTGCTTGAGCGGTGCGCGGCGCGTTCATGCGGACCTGCGTGACTTCGAGATTCGAAAACGGGTTGTAGCCGCCCGCGGGCGGCGTATAGGAGGGCGGGAGGATGGGCATGGGCGAGTCCGGCGAACGGGTGATGGATTGCGCGGTGGCGTAGACCTTCTGCGCATAGGCGAGCCGCTTGTCGGGCGACGCGGCGTTATACGCTCCGATCGCATTCCATGTCGGGCCGAACTGGCGGATGTTCTCCGCGAGAATCCAGGCCGCGACGTAAGCATTGGTGCAGGGATCGTAGAGGCTCTGCTCGGTGATGCCCGCCTGCGCGAGGCGCGGCAGCCATGAACTGTTGATCTGCATGAGGCCGATATCGACCGTGCCATTGCTGTTGCGGTTGACGACGTTGGTCTGGGTGCCGGATTCCACCTGCGCAATGGCGCGCATGAGGCTCACGTTGACGTGCTGGAACGCAGCCGCGTCGTCGATGCAATCGGCGAGGGCGAGGCCGGGCACGGCGGTCAGCAGCGCGGCGAGCGCGACGAACCGAGGCGGGACGGAGTGGACTGGGCGTAGCAAAGGCTTGGTTGGGCACTGCATGATTGGTCTGGTCTATGCGTGATATTCGCCGCTTGTTTCGTCGTTTTGTCGTCATTCGACGGCGATCGTTTTTCTTGTCAGTGATATTCCCCGGTTATGATGGTTTTTAATCCATGCCGGCCATTCAACTGTCAACTCATTGCAAACTTCGGTTTCGTCATTTTTTCCGGTTTGCCGCTGGCAGGTATTTTATGCTGATGTTTTTCTTTTCTCGCGGTGATATTGCGAGCGGTGCGGTATTTTAATTTAAATCCGGCGAATGATGATAGATGGCGAGGCGAATAATATGGGGAATGGATTTTAGTTGATGACGCGGCAAGGCGATGCGTTGTCAGGCCGATCCGGCGCAGTGTTTTAGCGCTGTCGAGCGCAGGCTTCGGTAAAAAATCCCTTTATATGCCATACGCATTAGGTTGCGGAATTTTTTTCACGATTTACCACCGTGGACTTCTGAGTCTTTAAATAAATTCAGATTCATCGGTCATGTATATAAACGTTCCGCAGCGCTTTCCTGATAAAAGGCGGGGAAAGCGCTTGCTGATCGCAGATCATCGACGCGCCCACGCACGCGTCAAGACGACGCAAAAAATGGCTTAGGACTAAACGCGCGCCGCGTTACCGTTGCAGTAACTCAACTCCGTGCGCGCGAACAGGCGCGCCATATGCGGCCTGATGTGGTCGAACGTGCGGCTCGCGGGCGCAATAGTCAGGAACGGCGCGATTCTAGCTGTTCAACGCACCTATCAAGGCGCATATTCAAGTGCGTCTCGATCAGGCAGCGTGGGTGAGGCAGCGGGCATCGCGGTAATGGCTACCTTGGCGACGCGGCTACCCTGACTACGCAACGGCGCAATCCCTAGCGCGCGTCGCTTCAGATTGACCGTTTTCGCCGATAAGCCGATGCGTTTAGCCAATTCGAAATCAGAAATCTTGCCGAACAGGCCAATCTCCTCCAGCGTCCATCTATGCCTGGCCGGCGCAATGCCCAATTCCGTGCGCTTTTTATACACGGTGGTGTTACTGCAGCCCATGTGCTCCGCGACCACCGAATCGCTCACCGTGCCGAGCATCGCAATCTGCTCGTCAGTCCATTGGCGGCGCGCGCGTACGGGCGGAAGGCCGCGTTTCACGCGCTCATAACGCACGGTGTTGTAGTTCTTGCCGAAGCGCCAGGCCAGCTCCAGATCGGGCACGACGCCGAGCAGCGCGAGGCCTTCCTCCTGCCAGTTGCCCGGCGGCTCGCCCCCATGCCTGAAAGGAGTCTGCGCTGCCGCCGGCGTGGTCCAGTTGCATTGCCGCTTGCGTTCACGGTCGGCCACCGCGGCGAAACCCAGCTTGCGGCGCTGCAGGCGCACCGACACCGTGGACACGCCGATGAGGCGTGCGACCTTCGCATCCGGCAGCGTGCCGAGAAGCTGCAGCTCCTCGGCGCTCCACTGATGCTGCGCACGACTGATCCCAAGCCGCCGGCGTTTCTTGTTCACGACCGTCTCGGACAGATCGAGAAGCCGCGCGACCTTGGCGTCGGACATCGTGCCGAGCAGGGCGATCTGGTCGTCGGTCCAGCAGTGAACGGATTTGCAGCAGGGAATGCCGCGCGCGAGACGCGCGCGCTGGATTACGCCCGTGCTTACGCCAGTCTGTTTCGCCAGCGAAGCATCGCTTTGCCTGCCGAGCAGGGCGAGCGTTTCCGGACTCAAGACGATAGCGCGCGCCATGGGGGCGATCCCGAGCTTCTGCCGCATGGCGCCGACCGTTTGCGGCACGACGCCGAAGCGCCGCGCCGCTTCCGTATCGGGGAGCTTGCCGAGCAGCGCGAGTTTTTCGGGCGTCCAGTGATGGCCGACGATGCCGCGCTCGCGCGCCGATTCGATGCCGAGCTGGCGCCGTTTGGCGCTGACCGTGGGCAGCGAGGCGCCCGTGATCTGCGCGACGCGCGCGTCGGTCATGGTGCCGAAGAGCGCGACGATTTCGGGCGGCCACTGATAGCGCGGTGGGCGTCCCCGGCCGTCGCGACGGTGGACGTGGCGCGCTGTGGATCGGGATTCTTCGATCGCCGCGCGGCGGTGTGAAGGCGTCTGGGGCGTGGGAGTTTTGGATGCGGTACGAGGCGCCGGGTCGTTGAGCAAGGGAAAGATGGACATTTAGTTTGTCATCCTTATGAATGAAGTGAGGCGAGGCTTCGATGTCTTTCGACTGATCGATCACCGTCGTGGTCTCATGCAAGGGATTTGCAGCAGCGATTCACACTCAAGGCGCTCACGTTGCCTGAAGTGCGGCGTCGCCGGTTTCGCTAGATTGGGCTAAATATCGCTTTGTAAATACGCGAATAATCCGAATTTCAGCGTTCGCCGGGGTGGCGGTGCGTTAAACGGTGACGATTTCACTATCGCTTGATCTTCGACAAGTTCTGTCAGGGCCGCAAATAAGCGGAGATCATTCCGGCATCGGTGCGCCAGACGGTGCGACCCTGTGATGCGTTTCGATTGGCGATTGGCGATTGGCGACTGGTGGCGCCGGGTCGGATCGTTGCTCATGAACGACTGGTTCAGGCACGCTGGCGCGAACGGGATTGAGCAGGCCCGCCACCTTTATTGCGCGGCATTACCACACAGCTTGCAATAAAGCCCGGCCCGCAAACGTTGTCGCCGCAACCATCTGACACCAGACTGAATCAAAGCATTCACGTTCGAAAATCATTATGCGAATGTAACGAAAATGACATAAAGAGTCTTTAGCGTGCTGATTTTCCTGTCCGACGAATCAGCTCGCCATGCATCCAGCGCTTGCGCAATTTCACCGTTCCGGTCCGACCGGAGGTCCACGTTGCGCCGGTGATCTGTGTCAGTCGGCGCCTGCCATCGACGCCTCGGATTCCAATTCGCGCGTGATGGAGGTGTTCTATTCGCGCCGCGATCTGATTAGTCTCGCTGTCATCGAAGGCGATCGTCCCATCGGCCTCATCAATCGCGATATTTTCCTGTCGCAGATGAGCAAGCCATTCCATCGCGAGCTTTACGACAAGAAAAGCTGTATCGCGTTCATGGACAAGGAACCGCTGATCGTCGATGCAGACATGAGCATCGAAGCGCTCACCTTCAAGACCGTCGAAGTCGGCGAAAAGGCTTTGGTTGACGGTTTCATTGTGACGCGCGAAGGCCGCTTTTCCGGCGTTGGCAACGGGCTGCAACTGCTGGGCGCGGTGGCAGAAACGCAGGCGGAAAGGAATCGCCAGATCATGCAGAGCATCGAATATGCGAGCGTGATCCAGCAGGCCATGCTGCGCGCCTCGCGCGAGGCGCTTTCGACCATGCTGCCCGACGCGGCGCTCGTGTGGGAACCGCGCGACGTGGTGGGCGGGGACTTCTATCACTTCGCGGCGTTCGCGGACGGCTGGTTCGGCGCCGTGGCGGACTGCACGGGCCACGGCGTGCCCGGCGCGTTCATGACGCTGCTGGCCTCCGCCTCGCTTTCGCAGGCGCTCGAACGCCTCGGCCCGCGTGATCCGTCCACGCTGCTGGCGGCGGTCAATCGCAACGTCAAAGGCCTGCTCGGGCAGGTCAAGGGCGCGGGCGATGCGCCGCAGTCGAACGACGGGCTGGACGCCGCGTTCTTCTGGTACGACGCCGCGCGGCAACAACTGCTGTTTGCCGGCGCGCGCGTCGCGCTGCACGTGCTGCGCCCCGACGCCCAGCAGTTCGAATCCATCGCTGGCGAGCGCGTGGGCGTGGGCTACGTCGACAGTCTCGCGGATTATGCGTGGCCGCTCCATGCCGTGGAGCTGCCCGAAGACAGCCTCCTGTTCGTTTCGACGGACGGGCTGACCGACCAGATCGGCGGCGCGCGCAAGATTGCCTTTGGCAAGCGCCGCTCGCTCGACCTGATTCTTGCGAATCGCGCGCAGACGCCTTCCGCCATATGCGCGCGCCTCGTGGAGGCACTGACCGAATGGCAAGGCGCCCAATCGCGCCGCGACGACGTCACCTTATTTTTTGCACGTGTTTAAGATTGCTGATCAAACTTATGTCTGAACTCCTGGAGCAGAACAGCGCCTTTCTAGAGCTTGCGCAACAGCGCAATCTGATTTTCTGGCACAAAGGCTACTTCTCCCAAAGCATCGTCGCGGCGATGAGCGAAGTCGTGAAGCTTCAGCTCGAAGTCGCGGGCGTCAACGGGTCCACGCGGCGCAAGCTCTTTTCGTCGTTTATCGAGCTTTCGCAGAATATCGTGCATTACTCGTCCGAAACGCTGCCGGCGGACCAGACGCAAGGCGGTATTCGCGAAGGCGCAATGTGTATCACAAGTGATGGCGAACGCCATCTGTTGGTGTGCATCAATCCGATCGCCACGAACGCCGTGGACGAACTGCGCGAGAAACTCGAACCGCTGCGCAGCATGTCGGTCGATGAGATCAAGCAGGCCTACAAGAATTCGTTGCGTGCCGAAACGCCCGCCGAAAGCAAGGGTGCGGGCATGGGGTTCCTCACGATGGCGCGCGACGCCAGCGCGCCGCTCGAATTCGCCTTTCATCCGCGTGATGACGATCCCGCGACCACGCTTTTTTGCCTGAAGACCATCATCTGATTGCCGTGACTGCCATGGAAAACCTACATATTGCCGCCACGGCGACTTCGCCGGAAATCGACTTCCAGTTCGATCAGAACGTACTTTCGCTGCGCGGCGAGTCCTACCCGGAAAACGCCGCCGCATTCTACGCACCCGTCATCGAACGGCTGGGCGCGTGGCTCGCGCAATGCGACGATGTCGCCATCACGGTGGACGTGACGCTCACGTATTTCAACAGCTCCAGCACGAAGATGCTGTTCAGTATTTTCGACGCCCTCGATCGTGCGGCTGCTGCCGGTAACCGCGTGCAAGTGAACTGGTATCGCGATGAGGAGGACGAAACGATCCAGGAATTCGGCGAGGAATTGCAAACCGACTTTACGGCGATCAATTTCACCGATTGCCCGGTGGCGATCTAAGGATAGCGATGGTGGTGACGACTTCCTCCGCGGACGCATCGGCGCCTGACGCGCCGGACCTGTTTCAGAGCGAGAGCGAGGCGCTGGAAAGGGCGCGCGCGATCCGTGCCGATGCCAATGCGGATGCGCAGTGTTACCGCCACGCGCTGGGCGAACTGATCGGCCACTACGAGCGCTTGATGCGCGAGACGCGCCGTCTGATCGGGCGCAGCGATCGCGCCGAGCGCGAGATGCACGCGCTCACGCAGCAACTGCAATATCGTGCGACCCACGACGCCCTGACCGATGTGTTCAATCGCAGCGCCGTGATCGAACGCGCAACCAAGGCGCTGCGCACCGATTGCGCGGTCATGGTGCTGCTCGACATCGACGAGTTCAAGAAGGTCAACGACGACTACGGCCATCCCGCCGGGGATAGGGTAATTCTGGGCATCGTCGATTGCCTGCGCCGCATCGTGGGCAGCAAGGGCATTATCGGGCGCGTGGGCGGCGAGGAGTTCACGGTGGTGCTGCCCGGCTACGGGCTGGCCGATGCACTGATACTGGCGGAAACCATGCGTTCCAGCATCGAAAGCCATGTATTCGGCGCGCCGGTGAACCGGCGCATCACGAGCAGCTTCGGCGTGAGCGCGAATGAGGTCGGCACGAGTTTCGACATGGCCTACGGGCTTGCGGATGCCGCGCTCTACAAGGCCAAGCGCAGCGGGCGCAACCGGGTGGAGCACAGCGGCGAACAAGTCGATCAATAAGCGCCGCTTCGCCAGGGACTCCATCCTGCCTCAATCGGACCGGATGTCAGGGATCTGCAGAGTGGCGCTGTGGGCATGCGCGATCAGCTTGCCGCGCGCTCGACGGGATGCTGGCCGAGCCACGCCACTTCGGCGTCGTCGTAGAGGCGCGAGCGGGTGAGAAAGCGCAGCCCGCTCGGACGTTCGAGCGAAAACATGCCGCCGTTGCCAGGCACCGCGTCGATGATGAGCTGGGTGTGCTGCCAGTATTCGAATTGCGATTCGCTCATATAGAACGGCACGCCGCCGATCTCGCCGAGTTTCACATCGACGCCGCCCACCATGAATTCGCCGGCGGGAAAGCACATCGGCGCACTGCCGTCGCAACATCCTCCCGATTGATGGAACAGCACCGCGCCATGTTCGGCCACGAGCTTGTCGATCAGCGCGAGCGCCGCGGGAGTCGCGACCACGCGCAGCACTTCGTCGGACATGATATGAACTCCTTATTTTATTCGAATCGCCCCTGATTCGCCTGCTGAAACGAATGCGCCTCGCCGGGCGGCGAGGCGCGTGCCGTGTCGGCTTGTTGTGTACCCGTCAGAAGAAACCGAGCGGCTTGTCGCTATAGCTCACGAGCATATTCTTGGTTTGCTGATAATGATCGAGCATCATCTTGTGCGTCTCGCGCCCGATGCCCGACTGCTTGTAACCACCGAACGCCGCATGTGCCGGATAGGCGTGATAGCAATTGGTCCACACACGCCCGGCCTGGATCGCGCGGCCAAAGCGATAGGCACGCGTGCCGTCGCGCGTCCAGATACCCGCACCCAGCCCGTAGAGCGTGTCGTTGGCGATCTGCAATGCCTCTTCTTCGTCCTTGAAAGTCGTCACCGATACCACCGGGCCGAAGATCTCTTCCTGGAACACGCGCATCTTGTTGTGACCACGGAAAACAGTTGGCTGTACGTAGTAACCGTTCTTGAGTTCGCCATCTAGCGCGTTGCGCGCGCCGCCTGTGAGACACTGCGCGCCTTCCTGTTTGCCGAGGTCAAGATACGAAAGGATCTTTTCCAGTTGCTCCTGCGAGGCCTGCGCGCCGATCATCGTCCTCGTATCGAGCGGATGGCCCTGAGTGATGGCTTCGACGCGTTTGAGCGCGCGTTCCATGAAGCGGTCGTAGATCTTTTCGTCGATGAGCGCACGCGACGGACAGGTACAGACCTCGCCCTGGTTGAGCGCGAACATCGTAAAGCCTTCCAGCGCCTTGTCGACGAAGCTGTCATCGTGATCCATGACATCGGCGAAGAAGATATTCGGGCTCTTGCCGCCCAGTTCGAGCGTGACGGGAATGAGATTCTGGCTCGCGTACTGCATGATGAGCCGACCTGTCGTGGTTTCGCCGGTGAAAGCAATCTTGGCGACGCGCTTGTTCGAGGCGAGCGGTTTGCCCGCTTCCAGCCCAAAACCGTTCACGACATTGACCACGCCCGCCGGCAGCAGGTCCTGGATCAGCTCCATCAGCACGAGGATGGAGGCGGGCGTTTGCTCAGCGGGTTTGAGCACCACGCAATTGCCGGCTGCCAGCGCGGGTGCGAGCTTCCAGGTGGCCATCAGGATCGGGAAATTCCACGGAATGATCTGGCCGACCACGCCTAGCGGCTCGTGAAAATGGTAGGCCACGGTGTCGTTGTCGATCTGCGAAATCGAGCCTTCCTGTGCGCGGATTGCACTGGCGAAATAGCGGAAATGATCGATCGCGAGCGGAATGTCGGCGGCGCAACTTTCGCGCAACGGCTTGCCGTTGTCGATCGTTTCGGCCACCGCGAGGCGCATGAGATTGGCTTCCATGCGATCGGCGATCTTGCTCAGCACGTTGGCGCGGTCGGTGGGCGAGGTCTTGCCCCATGCGTCCTTGGCCTTGTGCGCGGCGTCGAGCGCGAGTTCGATATCGGCTTCGCGCGAGCGCGCAATCGCCGTGAACGGTTCGCCCGTGATCGGCGAGATATTGTCGAAGTACTCGTTGCCCGCTGGCTTGACCCACTGTCCACCGATGAAGTTGTCGTACTGCTTGCGGTACGGATAGTCCGTGGTGAGGTACTGCAGCTCTGCGTGGTTCATGGACGTGCTCCTCGCAAATCGTCTCTGATCGTCGCGGTTGGACGTTGATGGACGCGGGTGGAAAGACAGGCAGGGAAGTCGGCTACTGCGATGTATCGCAAGGAATACTACGCCGGTCGGTGCCTGAAGTCCGAAGTTTTGATTTTGCGCTGCACAAGGCGCCTGGCCATCCACGCGGAGCGTGCGCCCGTTTCGGCGTAGGGTACGTATTTCGACCTGCGCGCGCTGGCGGGAGCGGCACGCGCGTCCCCACGTCGATCCCTTGGAGACATACATGAAAACGGCACCTTTGCGTTTCGTAACCGCTCTGACCCTTGGATTGTTCGCGGCTGGAGCAGCCTATGCCCAGTCCGACGACATGGCCGCCAGCATGCCGATGGCGTCGGGCGCCGCCATGGCCCCCGCGCACAACGGCCACGCGACGAAAGCCGATCGTGCGCTGGGCAAAGCGGTACGGCGCGCGCTGGACAAGACTCAGGGATTCGACGTATCGGGCGTGTTCGTGCGCGCGCGCGGCGGCGCCGTAACCTTGAGCGGCACCGTGCGCAGCGGCGATCAGATCCGTCAGGCCGAGGACGTGGCGCGTTCGGTCCAGGGCGTGACTTCGGTTACGAACCGGTTGACGCTGTTTCATGGCGGCAATGGCTGACCAGACACGCGGGCCCGGCGCCTATTGTTAGGGATGCTAGGGATCAGGCCTTGAGGTTCAGGGCTGGCGCGCCCTTGCGGCTGCTCGTCCAGCGTTTGCCCGGCCCGAGCCGGTCGACGTGACGCTGTAGATCCTGGCCCCACGCATGGCCGCTTGCCGCGCCCAGGTCACGCACGAGCTTGACGACCTTCACGCGCGTGCAGTGGGACAGCAGGCGGTCGAGCACCTTCGGCCGCAGATCGTGCAGCGTGGCCGTGATCGCCAGGGCTTCGTCGAGTGCCTGGCCCTTGCCGCCCCGCTTGCCGATATCGCTTGCGAGTTCGAGCAGGGCGCGCTCGGGCCGCGAAACGAGAATCGACGGATCGAGATTCGGCAGCGGCGCGACGGCGAGCTCGGGCGGTAAGGCGTCGTCGAAAAGACGCGTGGTTTGCAGCGTGTGGGGCAGGTGCGCGTCTGCCCAATCGGGCATGACATAGGGGCGCTGGGCCCAGAGCGCGAAACGCGTGTGCGCGTCGATGCTCAGCCGTCCGCCTTGCCAGTCGAGCGCCGTCTTGCCGCCGATATGCAGGCCGCTGACATGGCGGCCCAGATACGCAAGTACGCCGGCGCGCGTTGGCGCGTCGCCCGCAAGCAGATACGCGCCTTTGGACAGGCGTTGCAGCCAGCCGGCGCTGACGAAGTAGGTGGTCTGTTGGGCGCTGACGCCGCAATCGCGCAGCATCTGCGGGTCGAGCGGTTGCCCGCGCGGGACGCCTTCCATGAGGCGTAAAAGTGTCTTGCTGGCCATAGGCTCGATAAGGGATTTCTGGCGGACCGGCTGGCCAGAGGCACGGTCTCGTACATGATTTATTTTAATCGATCCCGATAAATTTTGTATTTGATACGAAAAAAGTATGGATCGGGGCGGCCTTGAATTCGGGCCTCAGGTGAGGTTCGGACCACCATCGGTGAGCAGGATTTCGCCGGTCAGATAGTCCGACGACACCAGCATTGCGACGGCCTGGGCGATGTCGTCGGGCGTGGCGGCGGCCAGATCTTCTACTCACGTTGCGATCGGGCGGTAGATGCAGTTCCGCGCCGCATGGGCCGACACGCGAGGGCATTGCTGGAGCATTCTGTTGACGCAGCAGGTTGCGATATTCCCGGCGTCGATCATTCTGTGGATCGTCAACAATGCCGCCACGCCTGCGCGGCAGCATGGCTTCGTAGGTGTCGAGGCCGCAGCGGGCGGCCTCGCAGGGTTGGTCCTGCTGTGCGTCAGCGCGACGTGCTCCGCATGGTTGTATCGGCGCTACGCGGGGGCGTTGCTCGCTTAGCCATGGGAACTGGATTCGGGCGAGGAATACCTGGCAGCCAGTATCGAATTTCGCGTTTTCGACGGCTGATTTAATCAATTTGTCCGCGCACTAACGTTTGCGTGAATTATTTCATACGCCATTCCGGTTAAATCGATTTAATCGGAAGCTAAATGGGTGCCGGAAAACGGCAAGAGCCGGTTGATAAAGCCGGCTCTTACAGGACGATGGGTGCGGACGTACGCTCCGGCGACGTTCAAGCCGCCACAATTCCGCGCAATTTGTTGAGCAGTTTGAGCCCGCGGCGCGCAATGGCGGAGTAGAGCTCGGCGCCCTTGAGCGCCGCGTCGAAATGGCGTTCG
The DNA here is from genome assembly GCF_002917095.1 of Paraburkholderia eburnea. Taxonomy (GTDB): domain Bacteria; phylum Pseudomonadota; class Gammaproteobacteria; order Burkholderiales; family Burkholderiaceae; genus Paraburkholderia; species Paraburkholderia eburnea. The sequence goes on along the minus strand of NZ_PQGA01000008.1, from coordinate 27,022 downwards.
TAGGGCTGAACCTTGATCGGGAAATACGGCGAAAGCTTCTTCACGACTTCATCGAGCGGAATGTGCGTGTTGCTCTGGACCACGGCGAACAGGCCGTCGCTGTCCTTGGCGAAATGCTGCGCGGCGCTCCATTCTTCCATCTTGTCGGCGAACCACACGCTTTCGCTGGCGTGCAGTGCGCGCTGGCCTGGCTGCGGTCCCACGTGATACTGATCGAGCAAACCTTCGCGCTCGGCGTTAAGCCAGTACAGCGTGTATTCGGTCCAGTCGAGCGCGTAATTCGCAAGCAGCACGCGGCGCCAGTCGGTGCCGTGTAGGGCTTCGAGGCTTCGCTGCAGATTCACGCAAAGCGTGCGCGAGAGGACCGTCGGCGTCCACCAGACGCCGTCGCGATCCAGCCCCGGATCCACGTCGAGCAGCTTTGCGGAGGCCTTCCAGTAATACGGCTCGACATTGCGCGGCTGCAGATGCGTGAGCGCACGGCCACCGAGGATCAGCGTGTCCGCCGTGAAGGGGTGCGTGGCGAAGCAGTCCGGATCGAACACGAGGAAATACTCGGTTTCGATCCATTCCGGCGCATTCAGCTTGATGATTTGCTGGCGGTGCCAGTTGCGGATCTGATGGCGCTGCGAAAACTCCGCGAAGATGCCCATGTACAGCGATTCGTCGATCACCTCGATCGGGAAATCGGACCATGCCTTCGCGTAGCCTTTGACCTCGTCGACTTCTTCGTGCGGCACCACCAGCACGATGCGGTGAAAGGTCTCGGGCGTCGTGAAGTGGCGCAGCGACGAAAACAGGATGTCGCAGCGGCCGATGTTATCGGCGTAGTGCCGTCCCCGGGTTTTGATCGGCAAAATCGCGCTGATTTGGGCCATGGTATTCCGGTCTGTCGCCGGTAATTAGAAGAAGCGGTAGATGAAGTCGGGAATATAGCCGCGACGATGGGTGAGCACGAGGCCGACCAGGTGGCCGCCCGCGTCCTGCACCTGCGTTTTCAGGCCCAGCGCCACGGGCTTGCGCGTGGATTCGGCGCGCACGGCCAGAATCGTCGCGTCGGCCAGCGCCGCGTTTTCGATACCGGCGAACGACTGGCTCGCGGGCGGCGCGTGCAGCACGATGTAGTCGTGCGCTTCACGCAGGGCGTCGAAGAGCTGGCGGGTTTGCTGCCACGACGAGGGGAACATGCCGTTGCGCGTGCGCGCGACCACGATGTTGTGGCCGTCGACGCGCCCGTAGATAAGACCGTCCGCGCTCAAGGCGTCGGCGCCCGCATCCGTGGACGCGCTCGCGGCGTGCTCGCGCGCGGCGGCATGGCCCGGCCAGGGCAGCAGGCCTTGCGCGTCGGGCTGGCCATAAAGCGGTGGCGCATCCGGAGCCGACGCCATGTCGAGCACGAGCACGGGTTTCGCCGAACGGTGCTCCAGTTCGACGGCCAGCCCGCGAATCACGGCCTGCAAGCCATCGTTCTTGCCGAAGGACAGCGCCATCACCACCTTCGAATGGGCTTCGGTGCTGGCGTTGATCGCGGCGATCATGCGTCCATAGGCCAGACGCGCAGGGCGGCTGGCGGCGGGCGCTTCGACGCTCGCGACGCCCTGCATCAGGGGCGCGGCCAGCACCGGCAGCAGCAGCGAGCGCTCGGCCTGCTCCGGGCTCAGGAAGGTTTCGCGCATGCTGGCGAGCACGAGGACCACGAGCGCGGCAATCACCAGACCCGCAGCCACCGCAGCCGAGACGATCAGGCTGCCCGGTATGCTTCGCTCCGAAGGCGGAAACGGTGCCTGGATCACACGCACATTGGTGCTGTTGACTTGGCTGACCTGGCCTTGCTGGATCTTTGCCTGCTCGACCTGGCGCGAGCGGTCCTTGAAGCTGTCGGCGAGGATGTCGCGATTGGACAGCAACTGACGCATCTGGCTCGAAATGTCACTCAGGTTTTTCAGGCGCGTGCGTGCGTCCTTGATCTGCTCGTCGAGCGCATGCTGCAGCGCCAGTTCGCCGGCGATGCTCGCATTCAGCGTGGACAGCTTGCCCTGCACCACGTCGTAATAGTCGTTGTGGCCCTGACGCGTGGCCGTGGTCATTTCCTGTTTCTGGCGCGCGATATTGGCGCGCATGTCGTTGACCTGCTGGTCGAGCTGCTGCACGAACGGCGAGTTCGGCAGATAGCGCGCGGCGAAATCGGCACGTCGCGTCTCCAGTTGCATCAGCGAAAGCTGCATCGTGTCCAGCGCGTGAGCCGATTCCGAATCGTCGGTATAGATCGGAATGGTCGCGTGCACGCCCTTCGACGACGCCTGCATCGATTTCAGTTCGCCCCTGTCCTGCGCGAGTCGGGTGTCGTTCTCCAGCTTGTGCTGCACGAGCTGGCTTTCGAGCAGCACGGCGCGCGAGATCTGGTCGTCCACATCGACGATGCCGTGCATCTTCTGGAACGTAAGCAGATCGGCGTTGGCGCGGTCGAGCTGCGTTTTCACCGCGTCGCGCTCGCCGCTCAGGAAATCGACGCGGCCCGACGTGAAGATCGTCGCGCGGCGGCGAAAATATTTATCGAGCAGGCGCGCGAGCGCGTCGGCGGCAACCTTCGGGTCGGCGTCGGAGTAGTTCAGCAGGATCGTGTTGGCGAGATCGTTTTGTTCGATATGCAGACGATGCTCGAAATCCGCCAGTTGGGCGTTGATCTGGCGCTCGCTTGCGCTCGGCCCCAATTTCGAAATGATGACGTCTCGATGGAGTTCAGGGCTGCTGAGGATCTGTGCCTCGACGCTATCGAGTTGGCCAGCGGCGGGCTGCAGGCCGGCGGAACCATTGGTACTGTTGGACTGGTCGTAGTAACCCGCGAACAGCACGAGCAGCGTCGCTTGAGCACGATAGGGCATCGGTACCGCCAGCGCGATGACAACGCCGACTGTAACAATGGCAAGAAATACCGCTGCTGCAATCTTGCGGTAATAAAAAAACGTGTTGAGATAATCCCGGATCGTCAAATCGACAACTGCTGCTCTGCGCTCAGGCCTGGTCCTAGTTGTAATAACCATAAGGTTGTGGTTCCCGGCCCACAGGTTAGATACCGAAGGCGCATATAATACGTAAGAAAACATGCTTCAGCCGGTATTTCTATAAAATTCGCGCGGGCCCTGTCGTTCCCTGATGACACTTTGCAGACTTTATCGTTTGCGCCCCGGGAACGGGCAGTCAGCGCCATCAATTACACGCACTACACGCTCGATGAAGACAATTCGCCCGGCTTTTGTCCTGGTGCTGATGATGCTGACCGCCTGTACCCGCACCTGGGTGGCGCCGCAATACCAGCGACCGGCCAGCTTCGCCACATGGGTCGATTCGACCCCTTCCGTCTATCGCATTCAGGCCGGCGACGAACTCTCCGTCGTGCTGCCTTTCAATGGCGAACTCAACTATCGCGGCCCGGTTGCACCGGACGGCACGCTGACGATGCCGTTCGCAGGCACGCTGCCGGCGGCGGGGCTGTCGGTCGCGCAGTTGGGCGAGAGCATCAATAAGGCGCTCGCGGCCAACGGTGTCACGGGTAATGCGCACGCGGCGGTGGCGATTGCGCAGACGTCATCGCAAGTCTATGTGGGCGGCCAGGTGGGCAAGCCCGGCGAAGTCGCGTTGCGTCCGGGCATGAGCGTGCTGCAGGCCATCATCGCCGCGCAAGGTCTGCTCGACACGGCGCGCACCAACGAAGTTGTGCTGATTCGCCGCAGCCCGGATGGCCGCCCGATGCTGCACACGATCAATCTCGATTCGCTCACGCATCAGGGCGATTCGAACCAGGACGTCGTGCTGCAGTCCTCGGACACGATCTTCGTGCCGAAATCGTCGATTGCCGAAGTCGATCAGTGGGTCGAGCAGTACATCGACAAGGTGCTGCCGTTCAATCGGGGTCTCGACTACACCATCACGAACAGTTCCGTTGTGTACTAAAGGTGTGGCGCAGGGCGCGAACTCGCGCAGCACTTTCAGGCTGCATTTTCAGGCAGAACATTTTGTACGAGATGGAAACAGCCTCACCGACGGCCGCGCTTGCCCCTGTCTTTTCAGCCGAACCGGCGCGCGTGCGCGTCGTGCTTTGGCTGCTCGCGCTGCTGCCGCTGTTTGGCCAGACCTTTCACTACATCAGCGCGCTTGCGCCGCTGTGGGCGCTGTCGAAGGCGTTTCCGGTTCTTTCCCTGCCAGCGGTGTTGCGTCTCGCGGGCCAGCCGCGCTTTCCGGTCACCCGGCAAATTCTCATCAGCTTCGCGTGGCTCGTGTTGTTTCCGAGCTTCGCGGCGATGTTTTATTTCCACGAAGGCTTTTTCACCAGTATTACCGCCCAGGTGAAATTACTGCCTTTACTCTATTTTTTTTCTTTCCTCGCCTTACTGCTGGCGCTAGAGCCGACGCTGCACGAGCTTGAGCGCAGTTTCATCGTCGCGGGCATGATCGTGATCGTCGCGCTGATCGTGATGTGGGCCGTCGTGCCCGCAGGCTGGTACAAGAACGAATATGTGGTGGGGCAGGCGCCGTTTTTCACGAACGACAGTCGCGGCCACCGTATCCGCATGTCGATGTACTTTCCCATCATCCTGCTGTTCTTCTGTTATCGTCGCGCCGTCTTCGAGCGTCACGCGGGTTATCTGTTCGGCGCGATCGTCGCGTTCGCCGTGACATTGCTGATCGTCAAGACGCGGGCGATGATCATCGGCATCACGGGCGTGCTGGTCATCAATACGATTTTGTGGGCGCGGCCGCTCGCGCGCATCGTCTTGCTGCTATGCGCGCCGTTCGCGCTAATGGCGATGTTCTCGGCGGGCTATCTGGCGACGACCTTCAGCACGGGTGCGGAAAGCGGCTTCGACACGCGCCGCATTTCGATCGAAATCGCCACGCGTTTCCTGGGCAGCGAGCCGATGCGCTGGCTGTTCGGTGTGGGCACGATCAGCCCGACGAGCCATAACAGCCTGATCGCCTGGTTCCACCATTTCTTTTTTCTCGCCGATATTACCTGGCTGGGCATCGTGTTCGAGTACGGCCTGGTCGGCGCGACGATCCTGTTGTTTTTCCAGTTGCGTGGAATGTTCATCTACCGGCGCCTGCGCGCGAAGGTGGACGACGATTTCCTCGGCGCGCTGTTCGATTACCTCATCTATATCCTGCTGATTTCGTTTTTCTACCCACCCACGCTTACGCCTGGCGAGACTGCGGTAATCCTTGCGATCTTCGTCTATGTCTGGCGAGCGGGCGGTCTGGATGACGACCCCGATTCACGGAGCGATAATGCCGCGCACGCGACGTCCTAGAACATTCATCGCGCCGCTCGCGGCGGCGTTGCTGCTTTCGGGCACGGCGTCCTGCACCGAGGCGACGTCCAGCACGTCCGCGCCGGTGGCCATTAGCGTCGATGCCGCGGCCAACCGTCGCCCGATCAGCCCACTGATTTACGGCGTCAACTTTGGCACGACGGCGACGCTGCGCGATCTGCGCGTGCCGATCAACCGCTCGGGCGGCAATAGCGCGTCGGCCTATAACTGGCGGCTCGACGCACGCAATGCGGGCAAGGACTGGTATTTCGAAAGCATCGCCGTCAATCCGGCCGATATCAACGACCAGTTCGGCGATCGTTTCGTGACGCTGACGCAAGCCGCGGGCGCGACGCCCATCCTGACCATTCCGATGCTGGGCCGCGTAGCGAAGGTGGGGCCGCAGCGGCAAACGCTGGCGAGCTTTTCGATCGCCAAATACGGCCCGCAGCCCAATTTCGATGTCGATGGCACACGCGACGCGGGAAATGGCGTGGCAATGGGCGGCGCGTCGATCACGGGAAACGATCCGAACGACGCGAGCGTGCCCGACGATCCGCAGAACGAGCAGGCCCGTGTCGTTGCACTGGTCACGCAGTTTGGCGGCGCGAATGCAGGCGGCGTGCGGTATTACGCTATGGATAACGAACCCAGTCTGTGGCAATTGATCCATCGCGACGTGCATCCCACGGGTGCTCATGCGCGCGAAATCGCTGATAAGACGATCGCGTACTCGCGAGCCGTCAAGACGGCGGATCCACAGGCGAAGGTGATCGCGCCGGAAGAGTGGGGCTGGGCCGGCTATTTCCACAGCGGCTTCGACCAGCAGAACGCCGTTGCGCACGGTTACGACCACGCGCCCGACCGCGAAAACGAAACCCAGGGCATGGACTATGTGCCGTGGCTGCTATCGCAATGGAAGGCGGCGGGACATCCCGTCGATGTGTTCAGCCTGCACTTCTACCCTCAGGGCGGCGAATACGCGGAAAGCGGCGCAGCCGATACACCCGACATCGCGCTCAAGCGCAACCGCTCCACGCGCGATCTCTGGGACCCGCACTACACGGACCCCACGTGGATCAACAGCGTCGTGGCGCTGATTCCGCTGATGCGCCGTTGGGCCGATACGTACTACTATCCGGGCACGCCTATCGCGCTGACCGAATACAACTGGGGCGGCGAAACGCTGATGAACGGCGCGACCGCCCAGGCGGACCTGCTTGGCATCTTCGGGCGCGAGGGACTCGATATCGCCACGCGCTGGGGCACGATCGATCCGTCGATGCCTGTCTACAAGGCGATCAAGCTCTATCGCAACTACGACGGTAACGGCGGCGCGTTCGGCACGACCAGCGTGGCGGCGAACGTGCCTGATCCGGATACGGTCGCCGCATTCGCCGCGCTGCGCGACAGCGATCACGCGCTCACGCTCGTCGTCATCAACAAGCAGCTGGACCGCTCGGCCGAAACCGCTGTTTCGATCGCGAACTTCGCGGCACATGGCGTGGCGCAGACCTGGCAGCTCGCGAATAACCAGCTCGCGCGCGCGCAGGACGTGCATTACACGAACGGCGTGCTGCGCGCGACGCTGCCGCCGCAAAGCGTGACGCTGTTCGTGCTGCGCGGCCCGGCGTCCTGATCTCTTGCTTCGATCCTTGCCACCGGAAAAACGCACGTGAGCGACTCCCCCATCGCGCCCGCATCGAGCGGCGCTTCGATCGTCCGCGGCTCGCTGATCAGCCTCGGCGTGCGCCTGCTCGATCTGCCTAGTCGCTACGGTTTCCATCTGCTGATCGCAGCTGCGTTGGGCGTGGTCCAGACGGGCAACTTTTATATCGTGTTCAGCACGATGGCGGCGCTCGCGGGTTTCGGACGGCTGGGCATCGATCAGGCTCTCACGCGGCAGCTTGCCATGGACGTGGCTTCGGGCCGCTCCAGCGCCGTGCGTCCGACGATCCGGCGTGCGCTGGCGCTGGTCTCGCTGGCGTCCGTGACGGTGTCGGTTCTGCTTGCAGCGAGCGCCGTCATGCTCGCGCGGCATGTGCTGCACAAGCCTGAACTGGCGTGGCCGCTGGTGCTGGGAGCACTCGCATTCGTGCCGCAAAACGTTTGTGCCGCGTTTGCGGGCGCGCTGGCGGGGTTGCAGCGTGTGGGCTTGAGCCAGATGATCTATTCGTGGCTGTGGCCCGCCATCTTTTGTATTGCGGCGATTCCGCTTGAACTCGCGGGCGGCATGACCGTTGTGCGCGCACTGATATTGATTGCCGCAAGTTATGCGCTGACCGCGCTGGCAGGTGCGATTTTGCTCAGGCGTGCGCTCGACGCCATGCCCGAGGGCGCGACGTCAGCCACGGCAACGGAAGCACTGCGCCTGCTCAAACCCGGCTTGTCGCTGTTCGCACTGGAATTCACGAAGCTGCTGATTACCTCGGCGCCCGCGATCGTGCTGGGGATCGTCGCGACTTCGCGCGAAACAGGATTGTTCGCGCTGGCGTGGCGGCTCGCGCTGGTCGTCAACCTGTTGATCAGCGGCGTGACGGGTATGGCCGCGCCGCGTTTCGCGAGTCTCTACGCACGCCACGATAGGGAAGGCCTGCAACGCAGCGCGGCTCAAGCGGTCGGCATCGTCTTGTGTCTCGCTCTGCCTTTCACGGCCTGCATGCTGCTGTTCCCGGAACGGCTGCTCGCATTGTTCGGCGCAGGTTATGGCGCGGGCGCCAGCGCGCTGCGCGTGCTCGCGCTCGGTCAACTCGCAGCGGCCTGTTTTACCGCGATGCCCGAATTGCTCGGTATGACGGCGCATACGTCGGTGCTTTACCGCATCAACTTCTATTCGGTGACCGGGCTGCTGATCGGTCTTGCCGTGCTGGCTCCGCTGTGCGGAAGCGTCGGCGCGGCGGCTGCCGCATCGTTCGCGATAGTGGTCAATGGCGCGATCGCGGCGTGGGCCGCACATCGGCTGCTGGGCGTGGCGCCGCTTGCGGCGTTGTGGAGCGGGCTGACCGCGGGTGTCAGGCGTGGTGTGCGTGGTTGATCAGGATGCCGAATCAGTGACCGACTGGCCCTGTGCTTCGGCCTGCAACGTGGCTTGCCACGGCGTCCAGGCGAGACCGAATGCCTGTTCGGCACGGCGCGCGTCGAGCCGGATGTCCTGTTGCCAAAGACGCGCGAGCGAAGGCGGCACGGGCGGCGGAAGACGGCGCACGCCCACTTTGCGGCCTGCGATTTCGGCGATTTTCAGCGCAGGCGCCAGCACCCTGGTTTCGAACTTGAGCCGCCGCGCACCAATGCGCCCGACCGGCGTTGCGCCCAGCGCGCGTGCATAGGCGATGAAATATTCGTTCCAGCGCGGCGCATCGCTCATTGCGAGATTGTAGGCGCGGCCCGCCGCCGAAGGCGTGCGCAGCGCGGCAAGCACGACGCGCACGACATCATCGATATGCACGAGATTGCTACAGGCGTCGCCGGCCGCGCCAAGATCACCCAGGCGGCGCGCGTGCAGCAATTGCGCGATTCGCACGGACCATTGCGGACTGCCGCCGCCATAAATGCAGCCGGGGCGCAGCACAGTGACCGAAGGGCACGACGCCAGTATTTGCTCCGCTTCCGTCTTCGCGATGCCGTAGGCGCTTTCGCCGTTGAGCGCGGCCTCTTCGTCGATGTGTCCGACGGCCCCGCCATAAACGGCCATTGAGCTGAAATAGACGACCGGTATGGCCGCGTTACGTGCATCGAGTGCCGCACGCAGCGCGCGGGCATTGGCGACGATGGTGGCGGGTGCGCCTGCGACGCAGTTCACGAGGCCATCGACATCGGCAAGCGCCGCGCCCAGCGAAGCGGCGTCCGTGGCATCGACGGCGCGCACGCCTGCGGTGGCACGGCGGCCGGCGGCGATCGGTTCGGCCCAGTCGGTGGCGGCGAGCGCCTGAATCACGCGGCGGCCGACATAGCCGTTGGCGCCGAGTACGAGAATGCGGGTTTTCATCACACGGATTCAGACAGGGACGTTGCAGGGCAAGCAGTCGGCGCGGCGAATCGCGTGCCAGTTTGCACGCCGGGATTTGCCGCGCCGCGCAGATGCGCGGCGAGACGCAGCGCAAGCGCGACGATGCTCAAGGTGGGATTGGCCTGGCCCGAAGTGGGGAACACGGCGGCGCTGGCAATGTAGACGTTATCGACTTCGTGCAGACGGCAATTCGCATCGACCACGCTCGTGCGCGGATCGGCGCCCATGCGCGCGGTGCCGATGTGATGGCCGCCATACGCGCCGTAACGCGTCATTTCGGCTTCGACTTCATTGGGGTCGTAGATAAAGCGGCCCACGCCGCTGCGCCCGATTTCCTGAGCGAGCGCTTCAAGCGCGCGGCTCACGGTTGCGACGTCCTGCTGCGTATAGCGCCAGTCAATATGGATGCGTCTCTGCCCGAGCGCGTCGGTGTCATTGCCGAGCGTCACGCGACTCGCCGGATTCGGCTCCTGCTCCGCGTGAAAATCAAGGCTGAAACGCAGATTCGCGGGCCGCACGATGACCGAAGGAAACTTGCGATCCGCCAGCGTGCGTTTGCGCAGCCAGTGCCAGAGGAATTGCGCGGTGCCCGGCGCATCCGAAATTACGTTCTTTAAATGCGCGAGCGTGGAGCCGGCGTAACCATCGGGCGTGCCGTCGTAAAGGCGCTTCGCGTATTCGTAGGGCACGATGAAGCGCGCGAGATAAAGCGCGGACAAAATACCGTTGCCGTGACCGGCATCGGGAATGCGCGGGTGATGCAGCCGCGCGATGAAGTTGCCCGCACCCAGCGCGCGTTGCGCCTGCTCGCGCAGCGCAAGGCGACGGCGGCAATAAATGCCTTCTTCCGATACGTCATAGCCGTGCCAGACCGAAGATGCGGCCGCGAGATCGATTGTGCCGATCGTGCCTGCGAGATGGCTCATGTAATAGCGGCCGACCACGTCGTGCGCATTACCCAGTCCTCGCCCGCTGGGGCCGGGACTGTTGAGCAGCAGGCGTGGAACTTCGAGGCCGCCCGTCGCGAGCACATAGGCGCGTGCGGCCACGCCAAACGTCGCACCGCCCAGCACGCGCACCACGGCGTTGCCCACGCGTCGCGTGCAGCCGTCCTGCATCGGCAGCGTGCCAAGATTCGCGTGCTGCAGCACGCGCACGCGGCCATTCGTGAGGCGCGCACGATAGCGGCTGCCGAAATCGGTCGGACAACTGAAGCGCTCGAGCGTATCGGTCGTAAAGCGCTCGTGTGCGAGGCCGCCAATCATCGGCGGCAGCGTTTGCGCGAATTCGCGCGTGGTGTACGTGAAGTCGCCTGCCTCGCACAACGCATTGGCCTGCGGATAGAACGGCAGAAGATCGTCAAGCGTGATCGGCCAACCGCTATGGGCGATATGCTCGCGCGCCTTGAAGTCGAGCGCATCGAGCGGCATGCAGCGGCCGCCCCAGAGCGTGGTGGAGCCGCCGAAGCGGCGCACGCGGTAATTGTCCGCGGGCGGATGCAGGCGCGTATCGGCGACGGTGCCCGCGTAGAGTTGCTGCGTCTGAGGCTCGGCGTCGTCGCCGCCGCTTTCCAGCACGATCACGTCGAGCCCGCTGTCTTCGAGCGCGAGTGCAAGCGTGATGCCGGCAGCGCCGGCGCCCACGATGCACAGGTCCGTATGCAGCAGCGTGCCGGCAGGAATCTCACGGGCGTCGAGAATCATATTCAGGCGGTGATGGGCCGCGGGTGAAGCGCCCGTTGAAGAAAAAGCGGCGCATTATATTGCGCGCAAACGTTAGCGAGTTCGTCGGGTACCGTATTTTGCCTGCGAGCGGGAGATATTACCGAATTCATTCGCTGCTGCTGTTGCGCTTTAAATTCTGTCAATTGTCCGAGAGTTGCCGACACCCTATAAAAACTCCGTGGCCCGCGATCGCTGCGATGGTAGCCGATTTGCACTGCGAATACGACGTTTTTCGCGCGCTGGGGCGCTGTTACGCGGCCTCTCATCGCAATGCCTCTATTTCATCCGAAGAATTGAAATATGCTCCACCCCATGTGCCAAATAGTTTCTTTTCGAGTTTGTCGCTGAAAAAGCACGGCGACGTCCCCGCATTTTGAGATGCGCTGGTACTATTCGATTGCAGATTTTTTTGCGAATAAAACCATACGCATCTTGGCATTGCCAGGAGACCAAACAACATCACGTTGGACGAGTCACGCGCGCCCGTATTGCGGGCGCATGGGTGAGTCGCATCCGGGCGGGAAGTCGGGGTTACAAAAACAATGAGCTCTGCGCTCTATCAGACGGCGGCGCCAAAGGCGGCCGCACGGGCGGATTCTCTGCCCAGTATTGCGTTGTTCGGACTCGATATTGCCGCCGTGCCGTTTGATACCGCGCTAGACGTGCTCTGCGAAGCTGCGCTCAAACGCGACGGCCGGGCTCGCGTGGCGGTCACGCCGAACGTCGATCACCTTGTACGGCTCGACCGGCAGCCCGACCTTACAACGCTTTATCGCACCGCGGATTTTCTGTTCGCCGACGGCATGCCCGTCGTGTGGGCGAGCCGTCTGTTCGGCATGCCTTTGCCGGGCCGCGTGACGGGTGCGGACCTGTTGCCCGGACTGTGCGAGCGCGCGCGCGTAAACGGCTGGAAAGTCATCGTTGTAGGCGGCCAGCCCGGTCACGAGCAGGCGCTGATCGACGGCATCGCCGCGCATTATCCTGGGCTCGACATGGAAGTGATCGCGCCGTCCATGGGCTTCGATCCGACCGGCGCCGAAGGTGACGCAATCGCGGAGCGCGTGCGTGCCGCCGCGCCCGATATCGTGTTCGTGTGTGTCGGCATGCCGAAGCAGGAGCGCTGGGCATTGCGTCACGCGGGGTCGATGCCGGGCGGCCTGATGTTGTGCGCGGGCGCGGCGATTGAATTCGCCGCCGGTCTGCAAAAGCGCGCGCCGGTCTGGATGCAGCGTTCGGGCGTCGAATGGTGCTGGCGCATCATGCAGGACCCGGCGCGTTTGTGGCGTCGCTATCTGGTCGACGATCGCCGCTTTATCCGCATCTGCTGGCGTCAATGGCGTCTTCGCCGCATGTAACGAATTCGAGCGGCAAGACCCCGCGATAAAAAACGCCGGTGCCTTTTCAGGTGCCGGCGTTTTGCATTTGAGGCTTCATTGGAGGGCTTTAGATGGCGTTGCGTCCGGCGATGATTTCGGGGATCGTGCGCATCAGAATCTGCAGATCGAGCCACAGCGACCAGTGCGTAATGTAATAGCGGTCGTATTCGACGCGCCGCTGCATCTTGTCGGGCGTGTCGGTGATGCCGCGCAGGCCGTTGATCTGCGCCCAGCCGGTGATGCCGGGCTTCACGCTATGGCGCAGCATATAGCCTGGAATCAGGCGTCGATAGAGTTCGTTGTGTTCGGCTGCATGTGGGCGCGGGCCGACGAGACTCATCGAACCGCCCAGTACATTGAGGAACTGCGGCAGTTCGTCGAGCGAGCTACGGCGCAGAAACCTGCCGATCGACGTGATGCGGTCGTCGCCGGCGACCGCCTGACGCACGGTGCCCTTGTTGGCGGCTTCTTCTTCGCGCGTGACGACGCGCATCGAGCGGAACTTGTGCACGACGATCGGCTCGCCGCGCTCGCCATAGCGCAGTTGGCGGAACAGGATCGGGCCCGGCGAATCGAGCCGGATCACGACCGCGATGGTAATCATGATCGGCGAAAGCAACACCAGCATCACACTCGCACCGACGATGTCGACGGTGCGCTTGAGCGCGCGCGACAAGCCGAGGATCGGCATGTCGTGCAGGGCGAGCAGCGGCACGCCCGCGAGATCGGTGCTGTGAGTCGCGAGGTCTTCGACGAAGCGCGATTCGGGCACGAAATAGATGGCAGCCGTCGAATCGTAAAGATGCTGCACGATCTCGCTGGTCATGCTCTCGCCGTCGAGCTGGCCGGCGGCGATGAACACGACTTCGAAATCATTGGCCTGGATGCGGGCCGTGGCGTCGGCAAAGCGGCCGAGATAGGGCGGCAGCGTTTCGCCGGCGCGCGGCATGACGGGGGCATCGTTGTAATAGCCAATCACGCGTACACCGAGAATCGGCGAGCGGCGCAGACGCAGATTCAGCTTGCGCGCTTCGCTGCCCATGCCGAAGAACACGGCGTCGCGCTGATTGCCGGGCGCATTGTTGATGCTGTGCGCCACGCCGCGCAGTACCGCGAGACCGACGAGCTGCAACGGCAACGCAATCACGGCCCATTTGGCGAGCAGCGCAAGGCCGTTCTCGCCGCCCATGCGCGCGACGAGCGTCAGCAACGCCACGGCGATGAAAAGGCGCGCCCAGCGCCGCGCGCCGCGCCCAAGCATCCACCACAGATCGCGCGCGCTGGACAGCAGATGAAAGCGCGCGAACAGGATGAAAGCGGTGACGGCGAGCAGTCCAGCGAGCGCGCGCAGATAGAACAGCTCGACGCCCGAAACGTGTGGCGGCAGCAGTGCGAGAAAGGCGCCCGCGTTCAGGGTCGCGCTGAGGCCGCCGGCCAACGCCATGAAAAGGCGGTGATGGTGGCTAGACTGGGTCGACATGGCAGCTTCGGCTGGTTCGTGCAGCTAACGACTCGACAGCGTTCATCAGGCCCGGCAACGCGAAAGCGGCCGGGGCTCGGGTGGTGCATGGGGAGTGTGTCTGCGCGAAGCAGTCGCAAATTGGGCAGGGCGTTTCGCCAGCAAGACGAAGCCCGCGCCTGAACGACTGGCGATCGATTGCATACAGCGAAGGGGCGCACTCTTTTCGCTGGTGCGCCTTATGTCCGTGCATGCGGGCGGATGGCCGTTCCCCGATGGCCGATGGCGCATGTTGTTCGATCCGGCGGCACGAATGGTCTGGATTCGGGCCGTTATTCCGGAGCAGCACGCTGCCATCCGATATTCGCGCCCATCTTACCAGCGACTTATGTATTTTGCGTAGGTCAATGGGGGGCTGCGATAAAAAGTCCCGCATGTGTGGTCATTTCGTCACTGAAGCTGTTTTTCAGTGTATGGAAATCGATATCCGCGCGTGCCATTTTTTGAAAATGTTAAGGGCAATGTTAAGGCTGTTATGGATGCGCTATTTAGCCATTCGAGCATGCGCAAACGTTTTTATTCAACCGGAAGCGCTTTATTCCGACGAATGAATTTCGTGCCGGATTTCAGGTGCACTCGGCGCGTGCGCCGGTCGGGGCTCAAGGTACAATGCAGCGCGCCGCTATTCGCGCGATCAACCACCTCACGAACCCCGCGGCGCAACCATGCTGCCGCAGTTTTGACGGAGCCATAATTGAAGTGCATTGCACTGAGCCTCTGCGTGGCCGCCATGGCTTGCGCGTCATCGGCGGACGCGGCTGCACTCGGGACTGCCGCTGGTTGTTCGGGCAGTCTCGCGTTTCCAGATTGCATCGACGCATCCGCCAATAATTACACGGTGCAGCACTTCGGCAATACAACGCCGATCAACGAGAAACCGCCGATGACAGGCGGCCCTTCAGACCGGATTCCGACCACCGCTGGCAGTACGTCATTCGTTAGCGGCATGGCAGCGGACGGCGCCTCATGGAATGAGAGCGTGACCGATTACGGCAACGGCACACGCACGATTTCGGGTATGGATGGGAATGGCCTGGTTTATACGCACTATTGCACGGCGATGGGTTGTAACTAATCGCCGGGCCAGGCAGGCGAAGAAGGCCGGCGAAGCGATTGCGCTTCAATATAAATAAAGCCTGATTGAAATCGGGCGACGCGTTTATGGCAGCGATCGAATCGCTGCCATGAGGTCGTCGGTATGCACCATCAGATCGCGGACCTGGCCCAGCATTGGGTACTGATGCAGCACGGAGTGCCAATGCGGCGATTCCAGCAACGCCTGCCAGATCGGCACGAGCGCGTGCGGGTTAGCGGCGCGATGCTCAGCCAGTGCATTCGCGAACCCGACGCTGGGATGGGCCGATAAAAGCTGCATGCGGCTGGCGGCGCCCAACAGGCGCGGCGGCATTTCGGCGGGCGCATCGCAGCAATAGAGCACGGCATTGCGCAACGCGGCGTCGTCTGTCGATAGCGCGTGCAGCGACGCACCGTTGAGCTTCACGTGGCCCTGCTGCGTTTCGAATCCATAGACCCGGTCCACATCGGCGTGCGCGAGCAGGCGCAGACCGCGCAGCAGCCGGGGCAGATCGGTCGTCGCCGCATCAACGGACGCCTTGGCCTCCACCAGCAGGCGCACGTTCCAGACGTCGTCGCCATCATTGCCTTGCACGCGTTCGAGCAGCACGGCATCCCACTCGGTTTTCGCGCGTTCGTGGCTGCCGGGAATCGCGGAAGGCACGCGCATCGACGTCACGACGCGGTATGGCGGGCCTGCCGGGTCCGCATCGTTGAGCCGCTGGGCGAGCGCGTCGAGCGCCTGCATGGCGAGCATTTCGACCGCCGCGCCGCGCTGCTGCGAACGCGTGCCTTGCGCGATTGCTTGCGCGCTGCCAGGCCGGGGGCCGTTTCGCTCAAGCAAGGCGCGGTACTGGCGTACGCGCTCGTCCGCTGCGAGGGCGTCGATGCGAAGCAGGTGCGCGAGCGCGTTCTGGGAGGCGAGCTTCGCGATATCGCGCGCGAGCGCGGGCGAAGCGGCGATTTCAGGGCTTTCCTGCAGCCTGGTCAATATCTGCACGAGATCCGCCCATGACGCCGATGACGCAGCGGCCTGCAAGTGGGCGAGCGCATCGCGTTGCGCGCCTGGCGGCTGACGTTCCAGCTTCGCGGGATGGGCGATCGCGTTGACCGCCGCGTGTATCGCGCGCCGATCCTGGTCGGCGCTTGCGGCGAGTTCGGCGTATTCGCGGACCTGTGCCTCGCGATGACGCAGCACGGTGGCCTGCAGCATGGCGTCGCCGCCTTCTTCGCGCATCGCGTGGCGAATCATCTGCGCGAGCGCGTCGACGAACAGGCGCTCCAGCGCCGCGTCGGGCACGTGAGCGCTGGCGACGGCCTTGCGGGCCGCTTCGATCGCGACCGCAAGCACGGTTGCCGGGCTGTGGGCATCGGTCAGGGACGCGGGCGTGACAAGCGGCGGCAGGCGATAGCGCCGCTCGACGCGGCGCAGCGTTTGTGCGAGTAAGGCGGGCGGCGGAGGCAGCGGCATGCGGGAGCGGGCGTGAAATCCGGCGTTTCGAAGCCGACGGGTGGGGCCGGCGGGTCAGTCCGATTACGCAACGATGGTATAAGAATTGCAAGATTCAAGTGGCTGAATCTGCGCGCGCTTTCAAGGTTACCGCAGATGCGGCCATCGAGCCCCGCAGCCATTTCATCGATGTCGAACACCGCGAATCTGCCCGATCTGCTCAATCCTTGCGGTGGCCCTGTCGACGTGCGCGCGCATCGCGCTGTGGTCAGCGTCGACAAATTCCATGTGCTGGAGTCGGGCCTCGCTGGCGCGATCTGCAAGAACCTGCTGATCCGCTATCGGCAGGGGGCTTTATCCGCTCGTTGTCCTCGCAACCAAAATTTCAGGCGGTGTCGGCGGTGTTGCCCGGCATGGGTTACGGGTTGACGTATCCGAGCGTCCCGTTGCAGGCCGTCAACGATTCGATCGCCGAGCATCGGCGCGCGGCATTGACGTGGTTCGTCACCGCGTATTTCGTGGGAGCGTTGGGTTTTCCCGCGATCAGCGCCTCGGTGTGGCCGCAGCGTGAAGCAGCGGGCGGCGCGTGGCGCCGCCCGTTTCAGCGGTTATGCAACGGCGCTCGCGTGTGATTTGCTGGCGGCGCTGGCCTGATCGAGGCCGATCTCCGCGATGAGCATGCCCACCAGATCGTTCGCTTCTGCGGCGCTGCGCGCGGCGCCGAACACGTAGTAGTCCGGCCGTACGATCACGATCTTCGCGTCGTGCTGCGCGAAGAACTGCTGATACTTGCCGCTGACGTCGTAGAGCACGCGGTTCGCCACCACCTTCGACGCATCGTGCGTCACGCCGATCGTGTACGCGCCAAGCTGGTCGAGCGCGGCGAGTGCCGCATCGCTCAGGCACGCTTGCGGATCGACGTCGAGTCCGATCACCTGGAAGCCCGTCGGCACCGCCTCGTCGTAGCGCATCGTGCGGCCATGATTTTGCACTTGGCCATGCACGCTCAATTGTCCGGCGATGCCGCCGTCGGCACTATTCTGCGTGCGGACGATGAGGCCGTCGGTTAGTCCGGGGAAGGGCGGCAGCGGCGGCACGTCGCCGGCGAGATAGGCGGCGTCGCGCTCTGCAGCCTTGAGCGGGTCCGATGTGCAGACGACCTGACCCATCGCGATCGACGCATCGATCACGGCGCGCACCTGCGGGCGACGCTCCGGCGTGTAGCCGTCGAGCAGCGCGGGCGGGGCGACATCGCGCAGCACGAGATCGAAGCGCCACGCGAGGTTCCAGGCATCGCGCAGGCCGGAGCACATGCCCTGGCCCATGAACGGCGGCATCTGATGCGCCGCGTCGCCCGCGATCAGCACGCGCCCTTTGCGCCAGTTGTCCGCGATCAGCGAGCGGAAGGTGTAGAGCGCGTAACGCACGAGCGTTGCCTGTTCGGGGTCGACCCACGGCGAGAGCAACTCCCAGACTTTCTCGGGCCGCTGCATGTCCTCGCGCGTTTCGTGCGGCAGACGCATGAATTCCCAGCGCCGATAACCAGGGCCGCCCGGCACCATGGTGGTCGGGCGCTCGGGATTGCACCACTGGCCGATGTCGGGCACGTCGAGCTTCACGCCCTCGTGCGGCTTCAGGTCGATGACGAGCCAGTCCTCCTGGAAGCCCAGATCCTCGAACGCCATGCCGCAGGACTTGCGCACGAAGCTGTTCGCGCCGTCCGCGCCAATCACATATTTCGCCTTGACCGTCTGCGTTTCGCCGCTGCGTGTGACCTTGCCGTCCTGCATCGTCACGCGTTCGAGCTTCAGTTCGCAATGGTCGGCGCGCTCATGCAGTTCGATCGCTTCCCAGCCTTGGTGAACGGCGACGCACGGCAACGACTTTGCCTTGCGGTCGAGCAGCGCCTCCAGCGAAGGTTGATTGAACAGATAGCCGACCGGGCCATCGCTGATTGACTCCGAAGACCAGTCGATCTCGACCAGCGTTTTCCAGTCGGCATTGAACCATTGATAGGTTGCCGAAGGCTGGGAAATTGATTCGACATCCTGACCAATTCCCATCGCATGAAACACGCGACGGATTTCGTGATCGTGAAAGACCGCGCGCGGCAGCGGATAAAGCGACGGCCAGCGGTCGTAGACCGCGACCTGATAGCCCCGCTGCCCGAGCAGAATGGACAGTGTCTGCCCAACGGGTCCGTAACCGACGACAACGACATCGAGAATATTCTGGGAAGCCATGTTATTCACCTTCAAACGAGCGAGTGATGCCCTGGCCGCCGGCGGGGCCGGTAGCCATGAAACTGTGTCTTATGGGTTTGCTACGAGCCGCTATGCGGTCGCTTCGGTGTTGCGGATGAAGTTCTCGGGGACAGCCGGTCCCCAGAGATAGAGCGAATCTTCGGGATCGTAGTCGCCTGCCGGCCACTGCGAGCCCGCCGAAACGAAGTCGATATCGGCGGAATACTCGCAGAACGAGCCCCACGGATCTTCGATGTAGTGGAAGTAATTCGAGCCGAGCACGTGACGGCCGGTGCCCCAGCCCTTCGTATAACCGGCAGCCGCCATCTGCGAAGCGCCTTCGCCGACCATGTTGACGTTATCTACGTCCCATGCGGCGTGATGCCAGCCGCGCGCCTCGCTCTTTGCGAACGCGACGAGATGATGGTCGCTGCCATGCGGCGCGTGCGTGAAAGCGATGAGGTTGCGTGACTTGTCCGAGAGGCGCAGCCCGAGCGCGGCGTGATAGAAGCCGAGCGCGCGCAGCACATCGGGCGTGAAAAGCAACACGTGCGAGAGGCGGCGCGGATGCACGGTCAGCGCCTGCGAGCGCGTATGCGAGCCGCGCGTATCGGCCGCGCTGCCGTCGAGGTGGAACGGCGTCTTGACCGACGGACTGGTCTTGCGGCCGACCTTTACCTGCACGAGATTGCCGTCCGGATCGTCAAACCAGAAACCTTCGCTGCCGCGATCGTCCCGCACCGTACAGCCGGTTGCGGCGACCTGGGCGCGCAGCGCATCGAGATCGGCCGCGTAGCAGTTGAAGGCGAGATACGCGAGCGACTTGTGATCGCAGGCCAGGATGCGCGCCCAGCGATGCCCGTCTGCCGCGTACAGCGCGAGTTCCGGCGAGGGGCCGCTTTCGCGTTCGACCCGCAAGCCGAAGCTGTCGAAGAAGCGCGCGGCCTCGTCAAGAGAGGGCACGTTGAGCGCGAAATGATCGATGGAATGAATGCTCGCGTGGCCGCGATGCGCGTTGCTTTCAGGCATGACTGTCTCCTGGAGGTGGCCCGCACGGACGGCGGGCTATCTCTTGACCTGTTTGCGGTTTGGCTTTGAAACCACGTTAAAACCGCTTTAAAACTTAGTTAACCGATTCGTCCGCGATGACGTTGCGCAGCGTGCCGATCTTTTCGACGCTGACTTCGCAGACGTCGCCGGCCTTCATCAAGAGCTTCGGTTCGCGCGCCCAGCCAATGCCCGAAGGCGTGCCCGACACGATCACGTCACCAGCTTCGAGCGTGATGGCTTCGCTGATGATGCTGATGAGGCTTTCGACATCGAAGACCATCTCGTCGGTGCTCGCCGATTGCACCACCTGGCCGTTGAGGCGCGTTTCGAGGCGCAGGCCTTTTGCGCCCGGCGGCAATTCGTCGGCGGTGACGAGATCGGGCCCGAACGCGCCGGTGCCGTCGAAGTTCTTGCCGACCGTCCATTGCGGCGTCTTGAACTGATATTCACGCACCGATCCATCGTTGAAGAGCGAATAGCCCGCGACGTGCGAGAGGGCGGCGCTGCGCTCGATATGACGGCCGCCCTTGCCGATCACCACGGCGATTTCGCCCTCGTAATCGAGGCCCGCCGAATCCGTCACGCGCGGGCGGATCATCGGCTGGTCGTGGGCGATCAGGCTCGTCGCGACGCGGAAAAACAGCGTGGGGTAATCCGGCTGCGCGTAATTGCTCTCGGACGTGTGATCGGAAAAATTCAGGCCGACGCAAATGATCTTGGGCGGGCGCGAAAGCGGGGGAAGCAGCTTGACGTCGGCGATGGCGACACGTTCGTCCGTGGCGTGCTGGCGGGCGTACTCGACCAGATCCACGCCGCGCGCGAGTACCGACTCCAGCGTTTGCTCGCCGATGATCGTGATGTGATCGGCCTCGCGAATACCGAGTGTCGCCTTGCCATTTCGCTCAAAAGTTACCAGTCGCATGTGTGTCTCCAGACGTTGCTAGGGGTCGATTGGAGTTCGGTTGGAATCCGATTTCCGTTGAATTGACGATTGTGTCATTTTGTATACTAGACGTTGTGACAAAATCGTCAACTAGATTCGATTCAGGACAAACCCTAGAATGGCGGGAGACAATCAACCCCTGATCGGCCTGCAAACCGCCGTGAACTGGACGCCAATGGATGCTTCGGAAGAGAACTATCAGAGCCGCGTGGGCGCCGCCCGCCGGGAGAAAACGCGCAATCGTCTGATCGAGACGGCGCTGGGCGTATTCGCCGAGAAGGGGCCGGACCTGCCGGTCATCGACGACTTCATCGCTGCTGCCGGGGTCGCGCGCGGGACGTTTTACAACTACTTCCGCACGACGGGTGAACTGCTGGTGGCGGTGGCGGGCGAGAGCAGCGATCAGGTGCTGGGCATGATCGATCCGCTCGTGCTGGCCGAGGCCGATCCCGTGCGGCGCCTGGTGGTGGGCTCGCGGCTTTATATGACGATGGCGGCGCGTTATCCGCTGTGGGGCGCGTTCATCACGCGGGTGGGGACGCGGCGCGGATCGCGCGGCCGTTTGCTCGACGAATATCTGACGCGCGATCTGCAGTTGGCGATCGACGCGGGGACGTTTCGCGTCAGCCATGTGAGCGTGGCGCGCGATATTTCTCTGGGCGCCATCATGTACGGGATCGAGACTTTGCTTTCGGGTGAAGCGCCTGCGGGTTACACCGAAGAAGTGATGTTCACGCTATTGCTGGGCTTTGGCGTGAACGAGGACCAAGCGCATGCGCTGGCTTTCGCGCCAATCGCGGATTGCGGCGAGCCGCAAGGCGCGATCTTTGAGAAGGACCCGATGCATGGGCTGGGAGAGGCGGAGGCGGAAGATGATTAGGACGCCGATTCGTTGCGCGTAGTCGCCTGGTGAGTCGTAATCGTCTGCGTAAGCGTGGAAACAAAGCGCGCAGTACGCTCATCGCGCGGATGGGAAAACAACGCACTCGACGGGCCGGCCTCCACGATCACGCCATCTTTAAGAAACACGGCATCGTGCGCAATCGATGCCGCGAGGCGCAGATCGTGCGTTGCCATCAGCATCGTCGTGCCTTCCTGCGCCAGTTGCCGCAGCACATCGACCACTTCCGCGGACAGTTCGGGGTCGAGCGCCGAAGTCGGCTCATCGCACAACAACACCTGAGGCGAGGGTGCAAGCGCGCGCGCGATCGCCACGCGCTGCTGCTGACCGCCCGAGAGTGTCGATGGCCATGCATCGGCCTTATGGGCAATGCCAACCTTGTCCAGCAGTGCCGCCGCGCGTTCTCGTGCGCGCGCCCGGTCCCACTTGAGCACGGTGACCAGCCCCTCCATCACGTTTTCGATGACGGTGAGGTGCGCAAAGAGCTGAAAATTCTGAAACACCATGCCCGTATGGCGACGCACGGCGGTGATCTCAGCTTGTGTCACACGGTGGCCCGGCGCGAAGTCGATACCCGCGTCGCCAATGCGCAGCGAGCCTTCGTCCGGTATTTCCAGCAGATTGACACAGCGTAGCAGCGTGCTTTTGCCGCTGCCGGAAGGTCCGATCAACGCCGTTACGCTGCCGGCCGCGAGCGTAAGGTCGATGGCGTTCAGCACACGATGGTCGCCGAACGACTTGCCGAGATGTTCGAGCCGGATCATCAGCGCCCCGCGGAAAACAATGCATGACGGCCAAACCGCGCTTCGAGCCGCCCTTGCGCATGCGAGAGCACGGAACTGAAAGCCAGGTAGATCAAGGCGGCCTCGGAATAAAGAATCAGCGGCTCGTAGGTGACCGCCGCAATGCGCTGCGCGGCCTGAAAAATCTCGGGTACCGTGAGCACCGCCGCAAGCGACGTGTCCTTCACGAGCGAGATAAACGAGTTCGAGAGCGCAGGCAGCGCAACGCGCGTCGCCTGCGGAAGAATGACGCGGCGCAGGGCTTGCGCGCGCGTCATGTTCATCGAATAAGCGGCTTCCCATTGCCCGCGCGGTATCGATTCGATCACGCCCCGGATCACCTCGGCGTTATACGCACCGACATTGAGCGAAAAACCGATGATGGCGGCGGTAAGCGGATCGAGCACGATGCCGACGTTCGGCAGTCCGTAGAATATGACGAATAGCTGCACGAGCAGCGGCGAGCCGCGAAACAGCCAGATGTAGAAACGCACGGCCGCCACGGCCCAGCGTGGCCCGAACAGCCGCACGAGTGCCGCGCAGAACGCCAGCACGATGCCGAGCGCGAACGATGCCAGTGTGAGCGGGACGGTGAAGACGAGTCCCGCGTAGAGCAGGGGCCAAAGCGATTGCCCCATCAGATGCAGCCATGCCGGCATCGTTCAACCCGCCTTATTGGGAAACGTCTTTGCCAAAATACTTCTGCGAAATGCGCGCATAGGTGCCGTCGGCCTTGATGTCAGCGAGCGCCTTGTCGATGGCCTCGCGCAGCGCCGGGCTGCCCTTGCGGATCAGGACGCCGGACTGGTCGTCGGCGGTGCTGGTGTCGCTGGCGGCGATCTTCAGCTTCGCGTCGGGCTTGTGTTTCTGGAAGTCGAGGAACGAGAGCGAGTCGTTCACCGTGGCGTCGACGCGGCCCGAGGTCAGCAGGTCGATCGACTCGTTGAAGCCTTGCACCGGCACGACATCGGCGCCGTGCGAAGCGGCGAGCTTGCCGAAATTGCTGGTCAGCGTATTCGCCGATTTCTTGCCTTTCAGGTCGTCGAAGGAATGAATCGTCGTGTTGTCCGAGCGCACGATCAAGACTGCGTGCGTGGCGATATACGGCGTCGAGAAATCGTATTTGGCCTTGCGGGCATCCGTGATCGAGACTTCGTTGATGACGGCGTCGTAGCGGTTCACGTCGAGACCCGCGATCAGGCCGTCCCACTTGCCTTCGACGAATTGCGGCTTGACACCCAGGCGTTGCGCGATGGCGGACGCAATATCGACGTCGAAACCGGTGAGCTTGCCCGTCTCGTCGTGATAGGTGAACGGTGCGTAAGTGCCTTCTGTGCCGACACGGAACACGCCGGAGGACTTGATCTGCGCGAGTTCGTCGGCGGCGAATGCGGGCGCGGCGGCAACCGCCGACAGGAGGGCGGCGAGCAGTACTGAGCGAATGGCTTTCATGGTCGAAACTCGCGAGTGGGTGGTCATTAATGTTGGGCTCGTCTAACGAGTCGACAGATTCTACTGACCGCGCGTCCATGCACAAAAGCGATGATTCGCTATAGATATACCCCGGTGGAATATAACGGCGAAAACGGCGCCACCGCGAAGGGCGCCGTTCTACGTATTTTCGATGAAAGCAACGTAATGATGGACCGCGACATGCTGATAGATGCCTTCGTGACAGATCTCGAAAACGTGTGGGCTGTGACTTCACGTGAACGGGCCGCCCTTGCCGGGCTACTGCGCGCTTTGCGGCCGCTTCAAGGCGCGTCAGGACGTTTGACGAAAGCGTTCACGAACGTATGCACGGCCGCTTCCACCCAGCGGTCGATCTGCGCATCCGAGGGGCGAGCGTTCGGATGCGTGAGGCATTCCAGTTGCGCTTCGCCACGCACGATGCTGATGAAGAGATTGGCCGCGGTCGTGTAACCCACGGCCTGTACGTCGATCTGGCCGCGCGCGGCGGCGCGTTCGAGAAATTGGCCGACGATGCTCGCCACGACCTCGGGCCCGGCTGCAAAGAAAGTGCGTCCCAGCTCGGGAAAACGCGGGGCTTCCGCGACGATCACGCGATAGAGCGCGAGCCCCGTCGGCGAAACCACGAGGCCCAGATACGCGCGCGCCAGCCTGATGAGCGAGGGCGTGATGTCCTCGGACTCGAACTCCATGTGGCGCAGCGAATTCGCGAACTGGCCGCATTCGCGCTGGATCACGGCGGCGAACAGCGCTTCTTTCGTCGGCCACGTGGCGTAGACGGTGGACTTGGACACACGCGCCTCACGCTGGATCATGTCCGTCGTGGCGGCGCTGAAGCCGTGCGCCAGAAATACCGAGCGGGCCGCGTTCAGAATGGTGTCCGCGCGGGTTGGGGCGGGGTGGGGTTCGCCGTCACGAGCGATGTCGCGAGCGCGGCGCGCCGGTGCGCCGGATTCCTTGAGCGTCGCCATGTCTTTCTATTGGATTGCAATAACGGTGTCGCGGGATCGTAACACAGCGCGACGGGGCGTTTGCTTGACTTACACGCAGCTACGTGCGTCAGTACCGATCGGTTTGATTTCGGTTGACTCGGCAGAAATACGCTTATATTATCCGGTACCGATCGGTACTTTCCATCCGGTTTGATCTTCCCCTTATTGGCAGGACGCCGCTATGCGAGTACATGCGGCCCGCCCTTGCGCCCGTCCGTGGCCGGGCGCAAGGGCCGTGTCACGTGAATACGTACATCAAGTTAATCAGGATTGCAAAATGACTATGGACCAGCGAACGATCCTCTTCCGGGGTAGACGATGAGCCTGCCGTCCGCGGCCAATGCTCCGCCGCTTACCGGTGGCAAGCTCGCGCTCGGCACGCTTGCCGTCGCGCTCGCGACTTTCATGAACGTGCTCGATTCGTCGATTGCGAACGTCGCCATTCCCACCTTGTCGGGCAGCCTGGGCGTGTCGGTGGACGAGGGCACGTGGGTGATTACGGTCTTCGCCGCGGCCAACGCCGTGTCGATTCCGCTGACCGGCTGGCTCACGCAGCGGCTCGGCCAGATTCGCCTGTTTGTCGGCGCGATCGTGTTGTTCACCATTGCCTCCTGGCTGTGCGGCATGGCGCCGAATCTGCCGGTGCTGCTGGCGGCGCGCGTGTTTCAGGGCTTGACGGCGGGGCCGCTCATTCCGATGTCGCAGGCGATCCTGCTCAGCTCCTGGCCGAAGCAGAAGTCGTCGACGGCACTGGCGCTCTGGGCGATGACCGCCACCGTCGGCCCGATCGCGGGGCCATCGCTCGGCGGCTGGATTACCGACAGCTATAGCTGGACGTGGATCTTCTATATCAACATTCCCGTGGGTATTTTCGCGGCCGTGGCGACGTGGATGATCTACCGTTCGCGCGAAACGCCTACGCGCAAGCCGCCAATCGATCTGGTCGGGCTGGGCTTGCTCGTCGCCTGGGTGGGGACCTTGCAGGTCATGCTCGACAAGGGCAAGGATCTCGACTGGTTCCATTCGCCCGTGATCGTTGGGCTGACGATCGCCGCGGCGGTCAGCTTCACGGCCTTCGTGATCTGGGAGCTGACCGAGGAGCATCCAATCGTCGATCTGCGGCTCTTTGGCCAGCGCAATTTTCTGGGCGGCACGATTGCGATTTCGATTGCCTATGGCGTGTTCTTCGGCAACCTCGTGCTGCTGCCGCAATGGATGCAGGAGTATCTGGGCTATCGCGCCGTGGATGCCGGCCTCGTTATCGCGCCGATCGGGATTTTCACGGTGCTGCTTTCCCCCGTGATTGCGAAGGTGCTGCCGCGTTCGGATGCGCGCCTGATCGCGACGCTGGCGTTTATCGGCTTTGCGCTGGTGTTCTGGATGCGCTCGAATTACATCGTCGATATCGACACGTATCACCTCGTCGTGCCGACCCTGCTGCAAGGCATCCCGATGGCGATGTTCTTCGTGCCGCTCACTGCGATCATTCTCGCGGGGCAGCCGCCGCAACGGATTCCGGCAGCGGCGGGCCTTTCGAACTTCGTACGGGTGTTCTGCGGAGCGGTGGGGACATCGCTGGGCGCGAACGAATGGTATGACCGCACCGTCGTGCATCACGCGCGACTCACCGAGCAGGCCACGCCCGGGAACCCCGCTTTCACGCAATTTCTCGACTTTCTTGCGAAAGCGGCGCATCTCGATACGTCGGCGTCTCGTACGGTGTTTGGGCAACTCGTCGATACCCAGGCGGCGATGCTGGGGCTGAACGACGTGTTCTGGATTTCGGCGGTGATTTTCATCGCAATCATTCCGCTTATCTGGATCACCCGAGCGGGCAAGTCAGAGGGTGGCGCCGCCGATTCGGCCGCGCATTGATCGACCACGCCCCAGCATCATCAGGATCATCAGGAAAACATGACTAGCGTTTCAATCCTTCGCCCGCGTGCGACGCCTCGCGCGTTGGCCGTTTTAGTTGCTGGCGCAACGGTCGCGTTGATGGCTGGCTGTGCGAATTACGCGGGCATCAAAAGCGACCAGACCCTCGCCCAGCCGCAACAGTTCGAAACCTCGCAGAGCATTCCCGCGCAGGGTGGCCAGTGGCCCACGCTCGACTGGGCGCAGCAGTTTGGCGACCCGCAACTGCCGAAGCTGATCGACGAAGCGCTCGAAGGCAATCCCAGCATCGC
>NZ_PQGA01000007.1 GCF_002917095.1 Paraburkholderia eburnea | reverse complement strand
GGTCCCACCCCTTCCCATCCCGAACAGGACCGTGAAACAACTCCACGCCGATGATAGTGCGGATTGCCCGTGTGAAAGTAGGTAATCGTCAGGCTTCTTATGCAGTCCGTCCAGAACCCCGGCCTCTCCACAGTGAGAGCCGGGGTTCTGGCGTTTGCGCGCGTGAAAAACCTAATCGCGAGTTGAAGCCGAAGCTTCACGACGCGTTAGCGGCACATCCTCGTCGCCAATCGACGTATCAAAACTCTGCGCGTAACGCTGCCGGCAAATTTCCCAGCCGAATGTACCGATCGCCTGCTGACGGCTCTCCGCCGTCGCTTCCGGCGCAGCCAAACGCGGCCAATTTGCCGTCACGTAACGCACGAGTCCAGGCAACTCGTCTTCCCGTTCGAACAGCAGCACATTACTGAATTGAGCCGCCATGTCGCGCATGAACGGAATGGCGCGTGCGATCACGACAGGCACCCGCCCAATCGCTTCGAAGAACGCGCCACTCACCAGCATCGACCCTGCCACGTGCGGGAGGATCAACACATCGGTAGCGTCGAGCTGCGTATCGAACTCCGTATCGCTCAAAAAGCGCGCATCGAGCGTTACATACCCGACCAGATCTCGCTTCCGCGCAATGTCATGCAACGCAGCCACATAGGCAGCCTGACCACGCCCGGCGATGGTGAGTGCATGACCACGAGGCCAGGCCGCCAGTAATTCCGCGATGCCCTTATACGGTTCGATCGTGCCGAGAATCGCGAACGCGGGGGCGGGTGAAGCGCCACGCAATGCGCGTGCCGCGCGCCCCGGCACATCCCAATACAGCGGATGCGGCAGATACTGCGCGCGAAACCGTGCGACGTAATGCTCATCGTGCACGATACGCACGTCGGCGAGACTGCGCACGAGCGACATCAGCGCAACCGAGAATGCCCGCACAACGCCACGCGCATTGTGAACCGCGTGATCGTGCACGACGTACACCACCTTCGCACGGCTCAACGCCATCAGCGCGCAATACAGCAGCACCACCGGCAGCCCTCGCAGCCGCGGTACGACGCGCTGGCCATTGTCGATAAACGCACGCAGCTCGATCCAGTGCAGCATGAGCAGGTTCGAACGCCTGAATAGATCGACGATGCCGCCGCCCAGCAGATAGCGCATCGAAAGCGGCCTGACGTCATAGCCGATATCGCGCAGCAACTGTTTTTGCAGATCGATATACGGGTTCGTCGTGTTGGTGAACGGCGATAGCAGCGCGCGCGGCGCGCCTGGGGCGAGGCGGCGCATCATCATGCCGCCCGGGCAACCGCCGTGGCCAGAACGATATCGATGATGCGATCCTGCACCTCGCGTTCAAGCATCGGGAAGATCGGCAGACATAGAACCTGCTGCGAAATCTGTTCGGCCACCGGCAGATTTTCGCGCACCGCTGACGCCAGATCGCAATAGGCGGGAAATGCGCTAATTAGCGGATAAAAGTAACGACGCACCGCAATCTGCCGCGCGCGCAATTCCGCATAGAGCTCGTCGCGGCTCAGCGGAAATTCGGGCGTGACGAGCACCGGAAAATACGCGTAATTAGCACTGCTATCCGCAAGCATGCGATGCAGATGCAGCCCCTTCACGCCGGCCAGACGCTCGCGATAATGCTGGTCGATCCGTGCACGCGCTGCATGCGTCGCGTCCACATGCTGAAGCTGGACGAGTCCGAACGCCGCCTGGACTTCGTTCATCTTGCCGTTGATGCCGTGACCGATGACCGTCACCTCGTCCTGAATGCCAAAGTTTTTCAGCTGGTCAATGCGTCGCTTCATCTGTGCGTCGCGACAGACGATCGCACCGCCCTCGAAGGTGTGAAAGATCTTGGTGCCATGAAAGCTCAGCACGGACATATCGCCGAAGCTCAGGATCGAGCGCTCGCGAAAGCGCACGCCAAATGCATGTGCGGCGTCATAGATCACCTTCAGATCATGGCGCTGCGCGATTCGCTCGATGGCCTCGACATCGCACGGATTGCCATAGACATGCACCGGCATGATGGCGCGCGTGGCGGGCGTGATCGCTGCCTCGATGCGCGCAGGATCGAGATTGAGGCTGACCGGATCGATATCGGCAAATACGGGCTTGATACCGTTCCAGTGGATTGCGTGCGTGGTCGCGACGAACGAAAACGGCGTGGTAATGACCTCGCCCGTGATGTCGAGCGCCTGCAGCGCCGCGATCAGCGCGAGCGTGCCGTTCGAAAACAGGCTGATGTACTCGACGCCCAGATGCTCGCACAGTGCCTGCTCCAGCTGATGATGAAGCGGACCATCGTTCGTGACCCAGCGATTCTTCCAGATCTGTTCCAGCCAGGGCATGAACTCCTCGAGCGGCGGCAAAAAGGGCTGGGTAACGGGTACAACGGCGGCTTTCGTGTCGTTCATCATGATGGCTGGCCCTCCAGGCGCGGGATTGACCGAATCCGGATCTTTTTACTAAGGATACCGAATAGATTAATTTGCACTAGCGAAATAATCGGAACCGACACCTCAGGACCGATGATCCTGGGTGCCGCGCGCGAGCGGGTTGGCGATATAGCGTATGGCGTGATCGCTCACGCTGCGCAGCGGCAACAGGCACAGGAGCGTCAGCGCGATGGCCGAGAACTTCTTGCGTAGCGTCCAGAACGGATTGGAGAGGATCGAGCGGAAGTAGCGGCGCGATCCAAACACGATCCAGTGCCAGCGGCGCGACCACTGCGCCTCGTAGACCTGCATGCACAGGTGCGCCTTCTCGTACGAGAAGTCCATCGCCTGTTCGGGCAGCTGCTCGCCCAGGCGTTCGTTCACCAGTTCGCGCAGGGCTTGCCAGCGCTGCGGAAATGCCCGCACGACTTCGGCGACATCCTGAGAGTTCGCGATCGATAGCGACGCGTGTGCGGTGGGCTTTGCCCCGGGTTGATCTGCTGCGCCGTGCACGCGATAGCCGCCAAGTGGACGGTCGATCACACCGACCTTGCCGACCAGCACCACACCATAGATCGCGAAGAAGTCGGCCGCGATGCCGCGTCGCGTCGCCTGCGGCAACGGCAGGATGCGTCTGAGCGCGCTCACGCGGTACGCGTTGCCCGATGCGGGCGGCGACGGATAGAGCCAGCCATTGCGCAGCAACGCACCGCATTCGGCGGGCGGTTGCGAATGGGGCACGCGCGCGCCGGTGGGGCGGCTCTGCCCGTCGATCACGCTCAGCGTGAACTGCACCTTACCGTAATTGCCGTGCTCGAAGGCCTCGACGACCTGGGCGATTGCTCCGTCATAGAGCACGTCGTCGGAGTCGAGATAGAGGATGTATTCCGTGTCGACCATCTCGAGGCCGAGATTGTACGAACTGGCCTGCCCGCCATTGGCCTTGAGCACGGGGATGATGCGATCGCCGTAGCTTGCGATGATTGCGTGCGATCCGTCGGTCGAGCCGTCGTCGATCACGATGACCTGCGTGAGTTGCGGTTCCTGCGCCAGCGCCGAATCGATGGCCTCGCGCAGGAACCGCTCGTAGTTGTAGCTACAGATGACAATGGTGAGTGCCTTCACTGCCCTAACCCCCTCTTCGTTGTCCGTTGTCTGCGACGTGCCGGTCTGCGCGGTGCAGCGAAACAACGACTTATGCCGATGTTTTTGTTGATAGCAAAATGAAAGTAGTTGGTAATCTTATAGCGCATGGCCGGCGGCAGATGCCACCGCAATCCGCGCTGGTATGTGGGCTGTTCAACATAACGGCATCGCGGCGTGGCCACGTTCGTGCGCAACCACGCGTTTTAGTTCGCTCACCGTCAGAAAAAATTCTGATGCACTTGCCTATCGCGAAGCGTTCGCCGTGTTTCATCGGCTCCCGCAAACCCTCACCCATTCCACGCGTCCCTGACACGTACGCCATATTGGTGTCAGGGGCATGCCACCGCCGCGCCATAAGATACGGGGCTTCGCGTCGGGGCTTGCGCCTGTTGTGGGCCCGCGCGCAGCACTACCGAGGTGATGAATGAAGAAGTGGATTTACAGCTTGATCGCGGCCAGCGCGCTGAGCGCGTGGGGTAGCGCACCGGTGATGGCCGCCGACGAGCCGGCATGGTTGCCCGCGAGCGCCGCCCCTCGTCTGCAGGAGGCGAGCGCCATCGTCGAAGGCGCGAGCGGAGCGAACGTGAAATCCACGCTATACGTCTTCATGGACCCCAACTGTATTTTCTGTCACCTGGTATGGAAGGCGCTCCAACCGTATGAAGCCGCGGGTTTGCAAGTCCACTGGATTCCGATGGGCTTCCTGAAGCCCGATTCGGCGGGCAAGGCTGCGGCGCTGCTGCAGTCGAAGAACCGTGCCGCACTCCTGAAGGAACTGGAAACGCACTACTCCGAGAAGGACGAATCGGGCGGCATCGCACCGCTCGCGCCTGTTCCGGCGAGCGCGCAGACGCAGATTGACCGCAATATGCAACTGTTCCAGGACCTTGG
This sequence comes from Paraburkholderia eburnea, assembly GCF_002917095.1. Classification (GTDB taxonomy): domain Bacteria; phylum Pseudomonadota; class Gammaproteobacteria; order Burkholderiales; family Burkholderiaceae; genus Paraburkholderia; species Paraburkholderia eburnea. The sequence goes on along the minus strand of NZ_PQGA01000007.1, from coordinate 290,351 downwards.
TTTCGAAGGCACGCCCACGATCATTTATCAGGGCTCGGGCGGCCGCTGGGCCGATCTCGATGGCCTGCCCAAGCTCGGCATGCTGCCGGGCATCCTTAACCTGCCGGCGCAGCCGGTCACGGCCCCGGAATTGCAGAAGTATCGCTAAGCCGCCGGCTTGAGTCCCAGTATGGTGAGCCGTTCCAGGAGAAGTGCCCGCAGGGTGAGCGCATCGACGTACAGCGAGGTCACCGCAATCCGGCAATGGTGAGGAATTCCAGGAGTCGGAGTGCGAAGACAAGCGAGGTGAGCGGGCAGTCGAGTCGCGCGCTCACCGAATGCCCGCCCGCCCTACAGTTTGTGAAACTAACGATGTGCAACCTACGCAACCCACGCAATCCGGCCGCAATTTAAAGCGGTGAAGGCGACACAGGCCGCCCTCATCACCGTCGTTGTGCTCCCGAAAATGCTCACCTTGCGCGCACGTCAGAACTTGTAGTCAGGGTTCTTGGGGTCGAAGGCATCAGCGTCGAAACTCTTCGGCGTGATGCCGTCGATCACAATCTTCTCGAACATCTGGCCATCGTCGCCGTAGGCTTCGACGGTCCGGAAGTAGGGATGACGCAGATCGAGCCCAAGCGTCTGCTTCTTCGCATAGAACTGCGGCTTGCCGCTCGGCGACACATAGGTGAGCGCGACCACGCGCACGCCGTTGACCGTCTTCACCTCGACATCGGGCTTATACGACGCGCCCACTTCCACGTACTTCTTCGCGTCCGTCATGAACTGGCTCACGATGAATTCCGTGCCCAGATCCGTGATCTTGTGGTTCGACTGCGCACGCGCGAGCGTGCCGTCAAGCGCCGTCCACATCGGCATGACGCCGAGCAGGCCGCCCAGATGGCCGTACATTTCGTCGGGCTTCTTCGAGGCGTCGTAGATCACTTCCTCGCCCGAATGCTCGCCATCGGGCAGCCACTTCGCGTAGATACGCAGGGGATCGTGTTCGAGCTTCACGAGCATATGCGCGGGCTTGCCCGGCCATTTGCCGTTCAGGCGCTCCCAGCGCGACAGCGTGAATTCATAGGACGGATAACCCGACGGCCCGAGCTTGATGACGGTCGGCACCACGAGCGGGTCGAACGCCTGGAAAAGCGCGGTGAGTTGCGCGTCATCCATTTTCACGAGCGCGCCGCTCTTTTGCGCGTGCTGCAGCCATTTCACCTGTTCATCGACCGAAAGCTTGCTCACTTGCGCAGCGGCGTTGCCCGACGGGCTGGCCGCGCTGGCCTGCGGCGCGCCGGCATCGGTACTCGCATCGTCCTGTGCGAACGCCGTGGCGCAGCTTAGCGCGAGCGCCAGCGCGGCAACGCGCAACGTGCGCCGTGTCGTTGCGCGTGCAACTGTCTGTGAATTCATCGTTTTCATGGTTTGTCTCCCTGTATCAGTGCTTGTTTGAATGAAGCGAAAAAGCAGAACGGCAAAGACGGAACTCACGGCGACGCTTAATTCACGCGCTGCTTCGCCATTTCCTCGTCGCGCAGCGCGCGCCGCAGGATCTTGCCGACGTTGGTTTGCGGCAGCGCGTCGCGGAACTCCACCGCGCGCGGCACCTTGTAACCCGTGAGCTGCAGGCGGCAATGCGCGATCAGCGCGTCAGCCGTGAGCGAAGGATCGCGCGCGACCACGAACACTTTAACGCGCTCGCCCTGCACGGGATCGGGCACGCCGATGGCGGCCACTTCGCGCACATCGGGATGCATCGCGATCACCTCTTCGATCTCGTTCGGATACACGTTGAAGCCCGACACGATGATCATGTCCTTCTTGCGGTCGATAAGACGGATGAAGCCCTGTGCGTCCATCACGCCGATGTCGCCGGTCGCGAGCCAGCCATCGGCGTCGAGCACCTGGGCCGTATCGTCGGGCCGGTTCCAGTAGCCGAGCATCACTTGCGGCCCCTTCACGCACAGCTCGCCGGCCTCACCCACGTTGGCCCACGTCCCGTCCTCGCGACGAAAACGCACCTGCGTGGACGGTACAGGCAAGCCGATCGAGCCGGCGAAATCGCGCATATTGCCCAGCTCGACGGGATTGGTTGTGACAATGGGCGAGCATTCCGTGAGGCCGTAGCCCTCGACGATAGGCTGGCCCGTCACGGCCTTAAAGCGCTCGGCCACGGCTTTCTGCGTGGCCATGCCGCCCGCCATGGCGAGCTTGAGCGCGGAGAAATCGCGCTTGCAGAAGTCGGTGTCGTCGAGCAGGGCGTTGTAGAGCGTATTGATGGCCGTGATGCCGGTGAAGGTCTCGCGGCGCAGCATCATCATCATGCGCTTCGTGTCGCGCGGATTCGCGATCAGGATGTTGCGTCCACCCAGCCCGAGAAAGATGAGTGCATTCACCGTGAGCGAGTAAATGTGATAAAGCGGCAGCGGCGTGAGCACGGTTTCGATCTCGCCGGTGAGCTGCGAGGCCGACCATGCCTTCGCCTGCAACACATTGGCGATGATATTTCCGTGCGTGAGCATCGCGCCTTTCGCGACACCGGTTGTTCCTCCGGTGTACTGAAGAAAAGCGAGATCGCCGCTCGTGCGTAATGCGGGAGCCAGCGTACGGCGCGAACCGGCTTGCAGCGCATCGCGCAGACGCACGGCCTGGGGAAGCCGGTACTTCGGCACCATCTTCTTTACGCGTCGCAGCACGAAGTTGAGCAGTCGGCCCTTGAAATTGAGGCCATCCGCGAGCAAATCGCCCAGTCCCGTCACGGCGATATGCTCTATGCGCGTGCCTGGCAGCGCCTCTTCGAGTGTCTTCGCGAAGTTCTCGAATACGACGATGGCGCGTGCGCCGCTGTCCTTCAACTGATGCGCGAGTTCGCGCGGCGTATAGAGCGGATTGACGTTGACGACCACGGCGCCCGCCTTGAGTGCGCCGAATAGGGCGACGGGATACTGGAACGTGTTCGGCAGCATGATTGCCACGCGCTCGCCGGGCGCGATGCCCACGCCTTGCAACCACGCCGCGAACGCCACGGCCTTGCGTGCGAGCGCACCATAGGTCAGCGATGAACCCACGCTCACATAGGCGACGCGATCGCGGAACTGCGCGACGCATTCGTCGAAGTAATGCGTAATCGTTTCGTACTCTGAAGCATCGATCTCCGGCGGAACGCCGACGGGGTAAGACGCGTACCAGATGCCGTCGGTATCGGGCGCGGCGTGCCGCGCGCCATCCGCCTGCGCTGTCTGCGCTTGCAGTTGGGCTGCCATGGTCGTCTCCAATCTGTTTTTGTCGTGAATCGCGGCATGGCGCGCGTGTAGGGGCATCCCGCCACGCGCCGCCGCCATTCACGATAACAAGCTCACCTCCCGCTTCGCACGCTTTAGTACCGAGCAGTCGCTCTATCGCAACGCCTGAATCGCGGCGCGGCGTTGCAGCACGGCGGGCGACGGCGATGCCTCGGCGCCGTCGTGCTGATCGATCGCGATGGTGCGCTCGCCCTGGGCTTGCGTCGTGCCGGCGATGGCGGCGCGCAGCCATTCGAATGTCGTCGATGGCGCGGTGACGGGCAGCATGTGTCCGCCGTCCACGACCTTGAGCGTCACGCGCTTCGAGCGGCGGCGCAGCGCGTCGCCGTGGCGCTTCCAGTTCAGCACGATGTCGCCTCGCCCGAACAGCACATCGACGGGCATGGTGAGTTGTGCGTAGCGTTGCTCCATCTGCGCGAGATCGTCGGCATCCTCGATGGCGACGAGATCGAGCGACGCGTTGATGAAGCCGGTGGGCCGCAGGCTCAGCAGCGCGCCGCCGCGGGTGCGGAAATCCACGGGCACGACCTCCGGCGCGAAGACCTGTTTAAGCGTGGGCGTACTGGTGGCAAGGCCGAAGGGCGTCGCCAGGGTGCGCGCGATAAAGCGGCGCACGGCGCCCGAGCGCACGACGAGCGCGCGGAACGCCTTCGGCACCTCGGTCTGTACATGCGTGAGCGGCGCGATCAGCGCGATACGCGCGACGGTTTCAGGATGATCGAGCGCGACCGCGAGGGCGATTGCCCCGCCGAGCGAATGCCCCACCAGCACCGGCGCCTGCAAATCGAGCTTCTTCATGAAGCGCGCGATCGTGTCGCCCTGGGCGCGAATGCTCGCGCTCGCCCGGGCGCTGCGCGTGGAATAACCCGAACCGGGCCGATCGACGAGGATCACGCGATGCTCGCGCGCCAGCGCTTCGAGCGGCAAATAAGCGAAATTGCGCATCTGCCCGCACAGGCCATGGACGAATACGACCGGCGGCTTGTCGGGGCTGCCGAATTCGACGTAATGCAGACGCTCGCCATCGACGTCGACAACACGGCCGTCCATCGGCACGTCCTGCTCGATGCGTCGCGTCGCGCGCCGCGTGAAAAGCATCAGCAACACGAGTGCGACGGCAATCGAGGCGATGGCGGCGATCACGATAGTTCCCGTCAACGAGGGCAGGGCGATGGCGTTCACGCGATTCTCCACAAACAGAATGGTTATAGATCGAGAGAGACCGCGCGGGCTTCCTCGCGCTTTGTCCACGCGATAAAGCGCTGCACACGCGCGGCGATGAGCGGCGCGTCGCGCACTACGGTCCAGTGCGGCGCGTCGATGATCTCGCGTCGATGGCGGCCGAGCCATTGCGTCGCGCATTCAACCAACGCGGGCGTCACGTAGCGGTCGAAGCGCGGCACGATGAGCTGCACGGGTACCTGAGTGCGACGCTCTCGCGGCGCACGCGCGCATGCGATGAAGTTCGCGCGATAGAGCTGCAAACCGTTGATACAGTTGCGCAATTGAGCAGGATCGCGCTGCGCGCGAACACCCTCGGTGCGATGCAGCCACCACGGCCACAGCGCCGCGCCGCCGAGACGCCAGACCAGTTGCGGCACAAGCGGCAAATGAAAGAACGCGATGTACCAGGACCGCAGCGACTGCGCCACGCTCAGCCGCGCGCGGAATACGTGATCGAGGCAAGGCCCGGAGATCGACGTATAGGAGGCGATACGCGCAGCGTTGGCCGCATCGGCGACGGCTTCCCAGCACTGGATCGAACCCCAGTCGTGCGCGACCAGATGAAACGGCTGTGTGCCGCAGGTCGCGTCGGCCACTGCAATCAGATCGCGCGCGAGCTGCGCCAGTTTGTAGTCCGCACGAGCGCGCGGCGCCGCCGATGCGCCCGCACCGCGCACGTCGTAGGCGATCACGCGATAGCGCGTTTCCAGTTCGCGGCGCATGCCCTCCCAGACGCGCGCCGAATCCGGATAGCCATGCACGAGGATCATGGGCGGCGCGTCGCGCGGCCCGCTGACATAGACGGCGAGCCGCACGCCGTCCGAGACGACGTCGAGCCGCTCGGTCTCGCGAGACAGCGCAGCCACGGCGGGCATTTCATAGTCGCGCCCGCCGCCGCGCGGCGCATCGCATTGCGTACGCATGACCGCTCAGGCCGCGCGCGGCGTGCCGGCCGCATGCAGGGGCACACGGCGCGGCGCGGCCTGCGCGGCGTACTGCGCGTTGGTGTCGTCGATCTGCTCGATGAGGCTGCTTATCCGTTCGAGGTGCTTACGATTGTTGTGATCCCACGGATGGAAGCTGGGCTTGAAAAAGCGCAGCCATTCCATCGCGATGCCGGGAAACACGCCATGACGCGGCCCATAAAGGAACTTGAAAAGCCGCCAGTATCCGCTGAATTTTCCGATGCGGCGCTTGTGCCGGCGCATCAGTGCAAGGTGATAGTCGAACACGATCAGCCAGAACAGCAGCGTCGTGGCCAGCATCATGCCCGTGCGCATCAGATAGCGTTTGGGTCCCGGCTTGATGACCCGATTCCAGACATCGTAAGAGACCGCCTTGTGCTCGGTTTCCTCCAGTGCGTGCCAGAGCCACATCTGCTTGTAGCCCTCGACCGAGCCCTCGATGCGCGTGCCGGTGTCGGCGAGCAGCAGATCGGCGAGCATCGCGGTGTAGTGCTCGAGCGCCACCGTTTGCGCGAGTTGCAGCGACGGCGGCAGCACCTTGCGCGCGAAGTTGAGGATTGCCCACAGCCGCTTGTCGAGCTTGTGCGCGGGCAGACCGGCGGCCTGGAGCAGGTCGTTGTATTCGACGTGCTCGCGCGTGTGCATCGCTTCCTGGCCGATGAAGCCCATCACCTGTTTCTTCAGCTCCGGGTCTTCGATGCGGTCGCGGTAGTGGCGAACCGCATCCATAAAGAAGCGCTCACCAGCCGGAAAGAGCAGCGAAAGCGCGTTGAAGAAGTGCGTCACCGGCACGCCTTCGACGTGCCAGTCGCAAGCCCTTTCGGGCGGTAACGCGAAACGAACGTCGCGTCGTACCGGCATGATCATGCTGTTTCTCCCTGATTTTTGCCTGCGTTGTTGTTCATGGTGCGGCCCGTGCCGTTCAGCGTGGCCTCTCGTTCGGCACGCCGCGCGCGCTTGCGCGCCTTCGCGGCCTCGCGCCGCGCGCTCATCACGACGAGCGCCTGGTAGGCGGCGGGTAGCGAGCGTGCGAGCCAGTCGGCGGCCCGCGCATCGCGCCCGATCAGCACGCGCCGCGCGTTGCGGCGCACGCCGGTGAGAATCGTGCGAGCGGCGTCGTCGGCGGTGGTGATGAAGAACTTCTCGAATTCGTCCTTGCCCTGCTGTTCGCTCGCGACCATGAAGCCGACCATGTTCGACGCCACGCGGCTCGCCTGGGCGATGTTGGTGCGAATGCCGCCCGGATGTACGCAGGTCGCGGAGACGCCGCAACGCATCATGTCGAGTTCCTGGCGCAGCGATTCCGTGAAGCCGCGCACCGCGAATTTCGTCGCGTTATAGCCGCTCATGCCGGGTTGGGCGAACAGACCGAACACGCTCGACGTGTTGACGATGTGGCCGTCGCCCGACGCCTTCAGATGCGGCAGAAAGGCCTTGGTGCCGTGCACGACGCCCCAGAAGTTGATGTTCACGATCCATTCGAGATCGCTGTACGACATGCCGTCGATGGTGCTGGACAGCGCCACGCCCGCGTTGTTGAAGATGAGATTCACGCGGCCATGCGCAGCGGCGGCCTCATCGGCCCATGCGAACATCGCGTCGCGATCGCTCACGTCGAGTTCGCGCGTCGTCACGCGGACATTGGGCGCCAGCGCACGCACGATGCGCTCGGTCTCGGCGAGGCCGATGGCGTTCCTGTCGGCCAGCGCGAGATGGCAGCCCGCGCCGGCAAGCTGCACGGCGAGCGAGCGGCCCATGCCGGAGCCGGCACCCGTAATTGCGGCGACTTTGTTGTCGAAGTGCTTCATGTTGGCTTCTCTCCCTCTGGCGATCAAGCCGCTTCTGTCGTTTGTGCGGTTACCGCAAGCGTCGATTCGGATTCCTCATGACGTGGCACACGAAACACCTGATACTCGGCGATGGAAAAATGCGCCGTGGCCTGCCGGAAGCGCCACGTAAAGCCCGGCCAGAGCGTGGTGTTCTTGCCGTTGCGCGGATCGAGATACCAGCTCTTGCAACCGCCCACCGACCAGATCGCACGATCGAGCTTCAACTGGATGCGCTCGTTGTAGCGCGCTTCCACCTGCGCACGCACCTCGATTGAATCGGCGCGATCTTTCTTCATCGCATCGAGCGCGCCCAGGATGTATTCGATCTGCGACTCGATCATGAAGACCATCGAGTTGTGGCCAAGCCCCGTATTCGGGCCGACGATCATGAAAAAGTTCGGATAACCAGGCAGGCTGGTGCCCAGGTACGCATGTGCGCCGTTACGCCATGTATCGACGATATCCACGCCGCCGCGCCCGAGAATCGTGCCCCGCGCAAACGGATCGGCCACCTGGAAGCCCGTGCCGTAGATCAGGCAATCGACTTCATGATGGCGGCCGTCGGCGGTGACGACGCCCGTTGCATCGATGCGCTCGATCGCGTGGGTCACCACGCTCACGTTGGCGCGCGTGAGCGCGGGATAGTAGTCGTTCGAAATCAGCACGCGCTTGCAGCCGATCGTGTAATCGGGCGTGACGGCTTCGCGCAGCGCGGGATCTTTCACCTGATGGTGGATATGGCGCAGCGCGAGCTTCTGCACGTTTTTCATCAGCGAAGGATGGATCGCGAAACCCAGCACGCGCGATTCCAGCATCCAGTAGAGACCCGCGCGGGCGACCTTCTGCGTGAACGGCAGCGAGCGGAACATCCATTGCTCGAACTTCGAGAGCGCGCGGTCGGGTTTGGGCATGATCCACGGCGGCGTGCGTTGGAACAGCGCGAGCTTTGCGACCTGCGGCGCGATCTTCGGTACGAACTGGATCGCGCTCGCGCCCGTGCCGATCACGGCTACGCGCTTGCCTTCGAGTGCGTAGCCGTGGTCCCAGTGCTGCGAGTGGAAGGCCTTGCCCTTGAACGTCTCCACGCCGGGAATGGCAGGCAGCGCGGCGCGCGAAAGGCCGCCCATCGCCGAGATCAGCACGCGCGCCGAGAGACGCCGTCCGTTGGCGAAGGCCAGGCGCCAGCAGTGCGCGGCCTCGTCCCACTGCGCGCTCGCCAGCTCGTGATCGAAGTTGAGCCACGGCGACAGGCGGAACTTGTCCACGCAACGGTTCAGATAGGCGCGGATTTCCGGCTGGGGCGCGAACATGCGCGTCCAGCGCGGATTGGGCGCGAAGGAGAACGAATAGACGTGCGATTGCACGTCGCACGCGCAGCCGGGGTAGTGGTTGTCGCGCCAGGTGCCGCCCACGGAGCCGGCCTTCTCGAACACGGCGAAGTCGGTGTGGCCGCGCTGCAGCAGGCGGATCGCCATGCCAAGCCCGGCGAAGCCGGTGCCGATGATGGCGACGCCGACTGTCTCGCCAAAGCGGCCGTCGCCGGCCCCATCGAAAAACCGGGTGGGTGCGTTCATCCGGAGCGTCTCCCTATGGTTCATTATTAACTGTTACATTGAATGATGTAAACATAGTGCGCGAGACGGCCGCGCGCAAGAGGCTAGAGGAAGCATTCCAGGAATTGCGCGCGGGCGGCGAGAACGCGTGGAAACGCCCGCCTGGCCTGGCTTTTCGGGATTTCGCAGATGCGCGAAAGGGGGAAGAAAAAACGGGGCCGCAATAGAAAAACGCGGCGTTACGCCGCGTTCAGGGCATGGTGCGGCGCACGATCAGCGCTTCTTGCGGGCGGCCTTTTTGGCTGCGCGGGGCGCTTTTTCGGCGGTTTCGTCGGCCTGCGCGCTGGCCGATTGTGGCTCGGGCGTGCCCCGGCGGCCCAGCTTCTGGTCGAGGATGGTGGCGACGCGCCCGCCCAGATAGTCGCTCGACTGTTCTTCGAGCGCGCGCAGGATTTCGTTCTCCACGAACACCGTGGAGAGCGGGCGCAGCCGCCAGATGGCGTCGACGAGCGCGGGCATGTCGGTGGCGGGCGGCAGCGCGCCCTGATCGTAGCGGTCGAGATGGCGCACGACCATTTCCACGAGCACGCGCGCGATGGCGTCGAAATGCGGGCGCGCTTCTTCGAGCACGTCGAGCAGCTCGCGCGCCGGGATGCCTTCGCGCACCGTGGCCGCAGCGGCATCGAGCATGGCCGGATTGCGCGCGACGAACGAGAGGCCCTTGCGTTCGAGCAGGCCCAGTTCCGCGAGGCGCGTCAGGTTGCTGGGCGCCTGCGGGCCGAACAGCTTGATCAGTTCGGGCAGCGAATAGGTTTTGGGACGCGCATGCGACCACGGCCCGCCGATGGCGTTCTCCAGGCCCAGGATAGAGCGCAGATCGCCGCCATCGTCGATGGCCTTGATGAGATCCTGGATGTTCGAGAGCGTATAGCCGCGCGCGAGCAGATGGTTGATGAGTTTGAGGCGCGCGACGTGCGAGTCGTTATAGATGCCCACGCGGCCACGTTTGTCGGGCGGCATGAGCAGGTCGCGGTCCTGATACGCGCGCACGTTGCGCACGGTCGTATTCGCCACGCGCGCGAGTTCATCGACGGTGTATTCGCTGTCGGTGGCGCGCTCGGGCGCGAGTTCGGTCTCGGGGGGCGTGGACGATTTCGGCATGCGCCGATTTTAGCGCGAGCCGTCGTGCGAGCGCGAGACGGTGCGCCATCCAATCGTTCGACTATCGTGCGCTTGCGCGCACGACGCTTACGATGGCCCCTGCCCCGTGACTCAAAACTTGTACGAGACCGCGAGAAAGGAAATGAGCGGATCGGCCTTCAGTTCGGCGCGGCTCACGGCCAGCTCGCTGCCGTCCGCGGCCTTCACGATCACGGAAGATGTCGTCTTCAGCGGAATGTAGGTGAGCGACGCCACGAGTCCCAGGTGTGCCGTGATGTTGTATTCCGCACCGACGTTGAACACCGGCTGCCATGACGACGACGCCTTCGCGCTCACCTGCGTCTGCCCGGGCTTGCCCGCGCCCGCGGCGAGCACGGCGCCCAGATCGTCCTGCGTGGCCTTCACGAAGTTCGGATTGAGCTGGATCGACGAGAACCAGTTATATGACACGCCTACGCCCACGAACGGCCTGAACTTCGCATCCGCATCCCGGAAGTAGTACTGAAAGATCAACGCCGGGCTCCATTGACGCACGCTCGTCACAATCGGGTTGGTGGCCGGATTGCTCAGATTCTGGCTGCCGAGCGCGCCGGCCGGTCCCGGCGGCTTGATGGTGCCGTGGCCGTAGAGTTTGAACGCGGGCGGCACGCCCGCCACCGACGATATCGCGATGTGATCGGTCAGAAAGTGCGTGAACACCAGCCCGACCGTATCCGCTTTGCTGGTCGACAGACCGGTTCCCGCCGACGTGAACGAACCCGGCAGCCGCAACGGCGTGTTGATCGGTGTGGGCGCAACGGTCGTGGTGAGCGGCGTGCTCGATTGCTGGGGCGCGACGTGAAACCAGCCGAGCACGGCCACGTTGTCGCCCGCATGCTGGGCATGCGCCGCCGTGGAAATACCGGCGGCGCACGTTGCCACGGCGGCCGCTGCTGCCGCCTTCGCAGTACGTCTCATCATTCCTCCCTGTTTCTCTCAGGTTCGGGTGGCCTGCCCGCGTGCGGCAGCCGTCTCGTGAACGGCCGGTCCTGCGCGCGCCTTGCGGCTCGCCTGCGCGCACGATGACAAGCGTGGCATCGCGCGCGCGGCGTGGAGCGGTCACCTCATGGGCAGCGGGTCCCTCGTTGATCGCTGCATCGTTGCATCGTTACGTAAAAGCGGACGTGCATGCGCACAGGCATGTGTCACTGCACGAAGGCGCCAGCCGTGAAGTACGGCGCGGACGCATTCGTCAAATCGAGGAAGCTGAACACGCCGCCCGTGAAGGTCATCTTGCCGGTCGGCGTCGAGCCGGTCGATGCGCCCACGTGCGTGGTCGTGGCGACGCCTGGCACGCTCTGCGTGAAGTCCAGGTTGAGCGCCGTCGCAAGCGAGGCCTGCGAAGCATTGAATGGATCGAGCAGCGTGCCCTGGGTGCCGCTGAGGGCAAGCGTGCGATAGTCGAACTGGCTATCGACGCTGATGTACTCGCCGTCCTGCGAACCCTGCGTGATGGCCGTTTGCGGCGCGAGCACCGAGATGCCCGATTCGTCGTCGGCGACCGGGCCGGTTGCGCCGCTCTGCGGATCGGTGCCGATCGTCGGATATGCCACGCCCGTGCGCACCAGTACGGGCACGAGCTGGTTGCGCAGCTTGCCGACGATCATGAAGCCCTTCGCCGCGTTCTTGCCGGTGACGAGCGTGGGCTTGACCTGCCCCTGGAAGTTATCGGTTTCGAACGCGCCGCTGCCGTCGCCCGACTGCGTGAGATTGGTGCCGGGCTGCTGGCACTTGCCCGCGTTCACGCCGGTGTTGTCGCACTCCTGCCATGTGCCGTCGGCGTTGATGGTGATCTTCGCGTCCACGGCGGCGGGCAGAAAGTTCTGCGACGGTACCTGGTGATAGCCCAACTGGTTATACGTGCCGGCCACGTTGGCGATATTCGTTTCGATCGACGAAAACGCGATGAACGGGTAATACGGGAACGTGGTGTCCGGCACCACGCCGATGCCGCCCGAACCGGCGAATTGAATCTGCGCGCCCGGAATCGTGCCGCCCGCCACGCCCATGCCGATGAACACGCGCGCCGGGCGGCTCGGATCGAGGCTCGCGCCGTTCAACTGGAACGCGCACTGGTTGAGCTTGGCCGTGGGCAGGCCGGTTTCCTGCGTGATCGTGCCCGAGACCACCTGGCCCTTGCGCGTGGGCGTGACGGTGCCGGTGGTCGCGGGAATCGGCGATTCCACGTAGGTGATCTGCCAGGTCTTTTTCGTGGTGTCGAGCTGCAGTTTGACGAGTTCGCCGTCACCGCCGCCGCCCGTATAGACCGTGCTGTAATCGAGCGTGGTCGGGCAGAGCGCCGTTTCGACCAGCGGCGGGCTGCTGTTACCGCCGCCGCCGCAGGCGCCCAGCGTGAGCATCAGCGGTGCGCCGACGCCAACCATGGCGAGGCGCTTCGCGAAGGGCTTTGATTGCATACCGCGTCTCCAGATTCATTCTTGTAGGCGGGGCGCCGGCTCCCTGTCGTGGCGCCCCGTTCTGGCTTGCTGCGTGCTGCTTATTATTAATCTGCAATCCAAATCAATTGACGATGCAGATGTTTCAACTATTGCGGCTGGATCAGCGCACCCACGCCGAAGTACGGCGAGTTGGACGTTTCGCTATTCGCCGACGTCGAGGTGACGCCGCCGTTTTCCTCGCCGTTCAGGAAGATGCCGTACAGCCCGCCCACGGCGATTACGTTGCCGGTCTTGCCGTTGTTGTCGGTCGCTACGATCAGACCCGGATGCGTCTGCGTGTAATCGAGCGCGAACGTGCTTTGCGTCGTCATCGTCGAGGGCTTGAGGAAGCCGCCCGTCTGGCCGTTGATGAGCGTGGCCGTGTAGGCGAAGTTCGAGTCGGCGCCGATAAAGCTGCCGTCGAACGAGCCCGACGTGAGATTGGTGGCCGGCGCCATCATCGCGATGCCCGATTCGTCATCCACGGCGAGCGAAGTGAGGCCCTCGTTCACGTAGCCGGTGCGCACGACGACCGGCACGATCTTGCCGTTGAGCTTGCCGAGGATCAGATGGCTCGACCCACCGTGCGCGAGCAACGAAACGGTCGGCGACTGGATCTGCGGGGCGTTGCTGCTCGTGAAATAGCTGCCGGCGGAATCCGCGGCCCATTGCGATGAGGCCGTGTCGCATTGCGTGTTGGTCGCGCCGCTCGTCACGCTGCAATTGCCGCTCGCGTCGTAGGTTTCCTGCGCCGTGGTGGCCGCCGAGGCGAAGTTCTGCGTCGGTACGATGTGGTAAAGCAGCGCGTTCCAGTTGCCTTGCAGATCCGCGATGCTCGTGCTGACCGACGAGAAAGCGAGGAACGGATAGAAGTCGAAGGTGCGCGACTTCACGTTGCTGAAGAGCAGCGCGGCCGTGCTGTCGCCCGTGATGTTGACCGTCGCGCCCGGAATGCCGCCGCCCGCCACGCCGAAGCCCACATAAATCGTGGGCGGATTGTTGGCGTTATAGGCCGTGGTGTAGGTGCTGCCGTTGAGCGTGCCGCTGCCTTGTTGAAGCTGGAACGCACAGGCGATCTGCGCGGCCGTGGGCAGTGCGCCGCTCGGCGGATGCTGGACCGCGCCGGTGATCGTGAGACCCGCACGCGTGTTCTGCACCGAGCTAGCCTGCGCCGGAATCGGCGACGCGAGGAAGGTCAGCGAGTAGGTCATCTTCGTCGGATCGATGCTCAGGCTCACCACTTCGCCGCTGCCGGCGCCGCCTAGATACGTGTTTTTGGCGATGTCGGCGTCGGCCGGGCAGAGCGCCGTCGCAGCGGTCGCGCTGGCCGGTGCGCCCTGGCCCGTGCAGGTCGATCCCGAGCATTGCGCCGGATTGATGGCCGACGGATCGCTCGCCTTGCCTCCACCGCATGCGACCAGAAGCGGCGTTGCGGCTGCGGCCAGCGCGACGCAGCGGACAATGCTCTCCAACATATGTCTGCCCTCCCTGTCTCGTAATAATTTATGCGCTGAAGATTGGATCATGACATTGCGCGCTGTCAATTGAACGAATCACTCTAAAACCGCGCCAGCGGGCCGCATCGCTTGCGCTGTCACGGTTTGGGACTGCGGCAACAGGGGTTTGTCCTGATGCGTCCGTTACGCATGCGGCCCGCATGGCGGGGCGGCTGAGCAATCGACGTTCCCGGCGAAAGCTATGCTTGTTGCGTACGAATCGTTTCGCGCAACGGCGTACCAAGCCAGGCGCGGAGGAAGAATTACGCTGCTCTTATTGATGCCGATTTAATTCGACATCCAGATAAAGCCATTTGGCGGTTGTGCGAAGTGTTTTGCCTCGCGTTTATGTGACGACGGTGAGGGAATTCGGGAGTGGGCGCTGGTCGTGTCACGGTGTAAGGGTGAGACTTTTCGGGAGCGTGACGGGTCTTGTTCCAGTGAGGCTCGAATTCCCGCCGTGAAGTCACAATCCGCGCTTTAGAGGGCAAAGGTGAGTATCTGCGGGAGCAGATATCGACTTCAAAAGGCAGAAAAGTGCCTTTTTTTGAATCAACTCAAGTCGCTTTGCAGATTTTCTAAATCAAAGTGACTGGCGGCGGATTTAAAGGTGAGTATTTTCAGGAGGGGATAAATGGCCTCCCATCATCGGCCGGATAATGACAAACGGTATAAATACTGATCCGCGCGGGCCATCAGCGCCCGCACCGCACTCCGGAGTTGCCCGATGGGACTATTCGACCGCTTGTGGCCACGCAAACGCGCGCAGCCGCTCCAGGAAACGGCGCAGACCCGCGCGCTCGTCGAACGGCTGACGGTGCTCAGCCCCTCGCTCAAGCTGGCGCGCGCGTATCGCGAGCGCCTCGTGCCCGCGCTCGCCATATCGCAGGCCTACATCGGCGAACTGGTCGAGCGCCTGCCGCCCGCGCGCGAAGCGAGCGCCGCGAACTGGCTCGCCGATCCCTATATCCACGCCTTCTTCGCCGCACCCGATGAAATCGCGCACGTCCTGAGCCGCTCGCCCGAACTGCACGCCTGGTTCGATGGCCATCTGCTCGCGCGCGAGACCTGGGCGGTGCTGGGCATGGCGATGAACGAGCGCCGAGGCTTTGGCGTCAGGCAGCAGGGCGATCAGGTGCATACCGACGTCGCCCAGACCACGCTGAGTTTCGACGATCATCAGGTGCGCGTGTGCGGCGAATCCGAAGCGGATCTGCGCGCGCAGATCGTGCAGCGCGTGGTCGAGCAGATCGCGCTGGAGGGTCTCGCGCAGATCGGTGCGGACGAGTCGCGCCGCGACGCGCTCGAAGAGGAGCGCGCGTTGCTGCGCACGCGCCGCCAGTTGCTCACCCGTCAGGGCGCGGGCACGCAGCGCATGGTGGGTCAGCGCGTGCAGGCGGACGCGGCGGAACTCATGCGGCTGGAGGCGGAAATCGCGGCCAACGAGCAGGCGCTGGGCGCGCTCGGGCTCAAGACGGATGCGATCGAGCACGAACTGGACGTCATCTGCGACGTGCTCGGGCATCCTGCGCAGCACGCCAACGTGGTAATGCGGCAGGTGACGCTCAGCCCGATGAACGTCGTGATGGAACAGGCCGATGGCGGCGCGCAGATCGTCTTTCCGCTCGCGCATATTCCGGCGAGCCCGGACGGCGTGCGTGCGTTTTCGCTGGTGCGCTTCGCTCGCGCGGACCTCATCCCGTTGCCGAAGGTGCTGGACGTGGACAGCCGGTTTGTGATCTGAAGGCCGATAGGTGAGGGTATTCGGGAGCCTGGTGCGCCTGTGGTTAGTCGGCTCTGCGAAGCGTGAGGTGATTTTGGCTAACCCTGTTTGTCTCACTGCAGGGATAGGGTTCGCGCAAGAAATCACGCGATTTCTCCGTGAATCATGCTTAAAAATTTCCTGGGAGTCCCAGGTCACGCGTGGCGATTGCAAACGCCCGTGGGGCGATGACGTGCAATGCCTATGGTGAGGGTTTTCGGGAGGTGGCAGTCCGAAGCGTGAAGTCGCCGTGTGGTGAGGGATCCGGAACGTCGGCGATTCACCGCACTCGTGCGCGCAGCCAATCGGTATCGGCGCAAAAAACGCTGGATTGAGGCCTGTTTGCTGGAGAATTTTCCTGGTAGTCCCAGGTTAATCGGTGCGAATCGCTTTTCGGATTTGCGCCCTGATGCGCCCGGAAATGCCTGAGGTGAGGATATTCGGGAGCGTTGTTCTGGAGGGCGGTCTGATCGCTTGCCGATCGATATGCAAGGGCAAAAACGCCTTGAAACAAGCCCTCGCCCGCAAAACGACGACGCCTTCGCGTCGCCGCTTCCAATCCAAAGGTGAGCTTTTTCAGGAGGAGCCTGCCGTCCACACCGTCACGCCGCCCGCATCGATCTCGAAGCGCAGCGCGCGCGGGCCGTCCTGCGAGTCGGCCCAATCGTCGGCGGGAATGTCGAACAGTTCTCCTTCCAGTTCGATCGTCACATAACGGTCGCCGTGGCGCAGCGACGTCCCGGCGATGCAGCCTTCCCAGCGGCCGTCGGGCGCGGCGCGCAGCGCGCGCGGCGCAACCCGCCACATCACGCGCGAACCTGGCATGGTCGTCGCGTCGCCACGTACATCGGCGCAAGGCAGCCGCAGGCCGCTTGCCGTCTCGATCTCGCCCGCTCCACGCACGACACCTTCGCCGATGTTATGCAGACCGAGCAGTTCCGCCACGCGCGTCGAGGCGGGCCGCGCGAACACCGCGTCGATGGGACCGGCCTGCAACGTGCGGCCTTGTTCGATCACGAGCACTTCGTCGGCGAGCAGGGCCGCTTCGTCGGGATCGTGCGTGACGATTACCGTCACCGCCGCGATCTCGCGCTGGAGCGCGCGCAGCGACTGCTGCAGACGCCGGCGGCGCGGCGTGTCGAGTGCCGCGAACGGCTCGTCGAACAGCAGCAACTGGCTGTGCCGCGTGAGCGCGCGCGCGAGCGCGACGCGCTGGCGCTGGCCGAACGAGAGCTGGCGGGGCAGGCGCTGCGTGAGCGCGTCGAGGCCCAGATGCGCGAGCCAGTAGCGCGCGCTGGCGGTATCGGCGTCGACGGGAAACGCCAGTTGCTGCGCCACCGTCATGTGTGGAAAAAGACCGTAATCCTGCGGCATATAGCCGATCTGGCGGCGCTCGGGCGGTAGCACGCCGAGATCGGTCGTGCCGAGCATCACCGCGCCCGAACTTGTGCCGATTTCGTTTGCCTCCAGCCCCGCGATGATGCGCAGCGCGAGCGACTTGCCCGAGCCCGACGGCCCGATGATCGCCAGCCGCCGCGTGCGCGGCTGCCAGGCGACGTCGAGCGTGAATGCGCCCAGGTGCCGCTTCGCCGCGAACGACAGCCGCAGGTCGGCGGCTTCGCTTGCAGTGGCGGCGGGCGTGATGGCGGTGAGCTCGTCGCCGTTATCGACGCTCACCGCCAGCGTCGCGCGCGCGCCGCGCGTGTACACCGAGAGCACCGCGCAGACGATCGCAATGCCGAGCGTCGGCAACAGCAGCGGCATCATCGCAGGCAGCCCCTGGCCGCCGAACACCACGTAGGTGTAGACCGGCAGTGAGTACGGGTGATACGCGACCATCACCGTTGCGCCGAACTCGCCGAAGGCGCGCAGCCACGCGAGCGCGAGTCCGGCGCGAATGGCGGGCCACGCGATCGGCAGGGTGACGCGAAAGAAACGGCTGGCGGCGTGATGGCCGAGCGTGGCGGCGACGTCGTCGTAGACGGGATCGACGGCGGTGAAGGCCGAGCGCGCCGCGACGATCAGAAACGGCGCGGCCACGAAGGTTTCGGCGAGCACGATGCCGGTGAAGGAATCGGTGAGCGCGCCGTTGAACAGCAGCCCGAGCGGACTATACGGTCCGAGCAGGAACAGCAGCAGGATGCCGCTCGTGAGCGGCGGCAGCGCGAGCGGCAACTGCACCACGAAGCCCAGCAGGGCGACGCCGCGCGCGCTCGAACGCGCGAGCCAGTAACCGAGCGGCACGCCGCTCACCAGAATCAGGAGCGCCGCCACGCTCGCACTGCCCGCCGACACGCCGACCGCCGACCAGGTGGCGTGCCAGTCGACGTTGGCCCAGTCCGCCTGGCCGATCTGCGGAATGCTGGCGAGAAAGGGCGCGCACAGATAGACCGCGAGCAGCGCGCCCAGCCACCAGAGCGGCCTTGCGGCGCGCTGCACGGGTTGCGTCATGACTGCATCGGGCTCACTGCTGCGCGGCGTCGATCACGGCTTGCACCGAGGGCGGGATCGCCTGGCCGTTACCGTTGACGGCGGGCTTCGTCACATCGACGCCATGCTCGGCGAGCAGCTTGCGGCCCTCCGCCGAGAGCAGGAAGTTGACGAAGCGCGCAGCGCCCGCGCTATTCGGGGCGTCGTTGAGGATCGTCAGCGTGTAGTTCGCCTTGATCTTCAGTTCGGGCGCCGGGTGGATCGACGGAATCTTCAGGTCCGAGGTCTCGGTCGAGTAGAAGAAGCCCGCGTCGAGCTGACCCGATTGCAGACGGCCCACGAGCGTTTCTTCCGGCAGCACCTGTTCGGGATTGTCCGGCGCGCCCAGCGTCTTTTCGACGAGATCCGCCTGGTTATAAGCCTGAGCGGCCTTCGTCATGAGTTCGACGGTGAAGGCGCCCTTCGGGTCGAGCTTGGGGTCCGTGCGGCCGATGCGGATGCCCTGTTCCTGCAGCACCTGATCCCACTTCTTCGTCTTGAAGTCGTTCGCGAAACGGCTCTTCGCGCTATAGCCGATCAACAGCGGCGATTCGGCGAAATTCACGTACCACGAAACATGATTGCCGTTGGCTTCGCCCATCAGGCTGGAATTGACCTTGGGGCTTGCGCTGATGAACACGTCGCCGCGGCGCAGCTTGCCCTTTATTTCATTGGCGATCTTGTTCGAGCCGGCCGCATAGCCCTTGAAATGCAGGCCCGTTTCCTTTTCGAACGCGGGGCCGACGCTCTTTTCCATCAGGTTCACGAGCGAGCCTGCGTAGAGCACGTTCACATCGCTGTCATCTGCTGCGAATGCACTCGAACTCGCGGCCAGCACGCCCGACATCACCACGACCGATGCGATCATCTTGCGGATCATCTGTTCTACCCCGTACCGTTATAAAGGTGCTTATATTACGACGTCCTGGCGCAACGTTGTGCTTATCCGAATGGCCAATCTTCGCGATAACACCTGTGCGTGCCGGACTAGCGCGACTACACTGGGCGCCTGAATCTTGAGGAGACCATCATGCGTACCAGCGCCCGCAATCATTTCACCGGCCAGATCACCTCGGTCAAGCACGGTGCCGTCAACGACGAAGTCACGCTGCGCGCCGACGGCGGCCTGGAAATCGTCGCCATCATCACCCACGGCAGCGCGGCTTCGCTCGGTCTCGCGGCCGGCAAGCCCGCATTTGCGCTCGTGAAGGCGTCGTCGGTGATCCTGATGGTCGACGGCGAGACGACCAAGGTGTCCACGCGCAACGTCGTCACGGGCAGCGTGACATCGCTCACGAAGGGCGCGGTGAACGCCGAAGTCGTGATCGCCGCGCCAGGCGGCGCGCAGATCGCGGCCATCATCACGAACGAGAGCGTGGACCGCCTCGGTCTTGCGGCCGGCAAGCCGGCATCGGCGCTGTTCAAGGCGTCGAGCGTCATCATCGGCGTCGACGCTTGAGGCGCTTGCCTGCCTGTTGTCGATGACGTCGCGCGCAAGGTGTCTGATATGACCGGCTCGCTGTCCGATTTCGAACACCTCGCGGCGCAGTGCCGCGATAGCCTGACCGGCGTGCCCGGTGGCGCCCGTTCGCCCGATGCGTGGCTGTTCGCGCGCCTCGTGGCGGCCCGCGAAGTGCGCGGCGAACGGGCTTTGCTCGGATTGTCGGCGGCCACGCTGGGGGCGTTGGCCGCACGGCATTTCGCGGCGTCGGGCGGCGCGCTCGCGGCACCGCAGCATGAAGCGCTCCTGGTGCTCGATGAGGCGCACGCGGCTTTCGTGGCGGCAATGCGCGATTTCCTGGTCGGCCTGGCCGCCCCCGAAGTCGATGCCGATGACGCGCGCTGTCTCGCCACGATCCTCGCGCACGCGTGCCTGCGGCCCGACCATCTGTGGCGCGATCTCGGCCTGTCCGGCCGCGATGACGTCACGCAGATGCTCACGCGTTTCTTTCCCGAACTGGTTGTGCGCAACACGGACAACCTGCGCTGGAAAAAGCTGCTCGCGCGCGAACTGGCGTTGTCTGTTGGCGGCGTGCCGGGACCGGCGCCAGGCTGTCCCGGCTGCGAGGATTTTGGTTTTTGCTTTCCGGGCGGCAAGGCCGCCGTTCAAGGTTCCTAGCGCCCTTGGTGCCCCGTCGGGCATGGGATGCGCGAAATCCATCGTGTATGCTTGCGGCCATGACCACATCCGCCATAGACCGCCCGCCGGCGCCCGCCAGGGAGCGCAAAACCGCTGCTTCGAAGCCCGCCGTGAATCCTGATTCGAATCCCGCTTCGAATCCCGACTCGACCGCGCGAACGGCTCCGCCAGCATCCGGAACGAGCGATGCCGCCAGCCCGTCGGCGCGTCGTGAGCCCGACGTGCGTTTTCGCATGCGCGTCATCCAGGGCGAAACGGTCGCGCTCGGGCCTGGCAAGGTTTCACTGCTGGAGGCGGTGCGCGATCACGGCTCGATCTCGGCGGCGGCGCGCAGCCTCAATATGTCGTATCGGCGTGCGTGGCTGTTGATGGATGAACTGAACCGCGCGCTCGAATCGCCGGCCACGGTGTCCGAGCATGGCGGGCAGAGCGGCGGAGGCAGCACGCTCACGCCGGTCGGCGAGGAAATCATCCGGCTCTATCGCGGCATCGAAGCGCGCGCGGCCGCGGCCTGCGCGCCCGAAATCGCCGCGCTGATCAAGCTCGTGAAGGGCTGAGCGCGCTTCGCCTTAACCGTGGCGCAGGCAAAAGCGCGACACCGGCACGGCGGTGAGCGCCGGCGTGGAACCCGCGTGCAGCCGCACCATCAACTCGACAAAGCTCGCGAGGCTCGCGGTGCGCAGCGGGTGATAGCTCACCTGATGCCGCTCGCAGACGCGCTTGAGCATGTTCATCGAATCGTGGTCGATGCAATCGACCGGGAACACGGCCATGTCGGCGCCCGCGAGCGCCGCCGCCAGCAGGCCCTTGCGGTCCTCGATGCCGCCGTCGTGCACCGTCAGCTCGCCGCCCGCCGCCGATACCCAGCGCCGCAGCGCGTGATTCGAACCGGGCCGTCCGCCCACATAAACGATACGTCGACCCTTGAGCGCCTCGCGCGGCAGGGCGCGTGCGGTGCTGCCCTCGGCATCGGCGTCGCCGTCGGCATGGATGGCGCTTTCCATCGCGTATGCCTCCGCGCGCAACGCGTCGATCAGCGTGCGCGCTTCGTCCAGTTGCATGCGCACGGTGCGCAGCGCGTGTTCGTCGGCGGTGGCGCGCTGCTCGGCGGCTTCGCGGCGGCTGGTTTCAAGCGCGAGCCGCGCGTCGCGGGCCGCCAGCGCCTCGCGCAGCGTCGCGATCTGCGCGTGTAGCGCCGACTCGTCCCGCACTTCGCGTTGCGCCACGGCGCGCGTGGTGTGTTCGTCGAGCGCCGCGCGGGCTGCGTCGCGCTCGCGGCTCATCTCGTGCAGGCGCGCCTGCTGGCGCTCGATTTTGGCTTGTAAAGCCGCGTTCTCTTCTTCAAGCACGACGAGGCGGCGCAGGTCCGCACGGTTCGCCGCGCCGACGAGGTGCGAAAGCATGTGCAGGTCGCCGAACGCGGCCTGACGCACTTCCATCGTCGTTTCCGGGTGGGACATCAGCGCCCAGTAGGCGGGTGGAATGTCGCCGCTCGCGCGCGCTTCGTTCCACAGCGCCAGCACGGCGTCGGCGTCGCGCGCGCTGGAGAAGCGCCGCAGCGCGCCCGCATAGCGCGTGTCGAGCGCCTTTTGCAGCGCCTTGCCGCCCGCGCCGCCCTGAATCGCCAGTTCGACAGCGGTGTGATGGATGTCGAGGTCGCTCGCGCGCTGGCCGTCGAGCGGCGCGTATTTCGGCACGAGCTTGCGCAACTCATGGGTGGACAGGCAGGTGCCGATGATCGAACAGTGCAGATGCGCGTCCAGGTCGGCCAGGCGCGTGCGCCGGCGCGAACGGTCGAGTTCGGCCTGCGAGGGGCCGCAGCAGTCGGCGGCGGGAGCGAAGGCGCGCAGATGCGGCGCCTCGTCCGGCGTCGCGGCGCCTGAAGCGCGAGCGAGGCGAAACGGCGGTGCGTGCATGGTGACCTCTGTCCGGTTGGAAGCGCGGGCCGGCGATATAGGCGGGCCGCATACCGATAGCGCAATATATCATGGAATATAGCGATGTTCGGCTGGCGTCCCAAGCGGCCAGATCAGGCTGTGTGCGTGTCGCCCGGGACTTGCGAGCGTTGCTCGTGCTGCGCCAGAACATGCTCGACGCATAGGCCGACAAAGGCCGTATCTAGCCGTTCGAGTTCCGCGGCGGTCCTTCGCATGGCCTCGATATCGAGGCAGAAGGCGTCGGAAAAGAGCGTTTCGCGGGTCTTGTCGAGGCGGCGCGCATCGCGGATGGCGCGCTTGAGTTCGCGATACCGCGCGAAGGTGGCGGGATCGACGTGACGAGCGAGCGCGCTCAAAAGCGGCTGGAGCGCGCTGTCCGCCGCGCCGCGCGCGGGTTCCTCGCCTGCGCGCGCCGCTAGCAGGCGGTTGAAACGCGCGAGGCTTTCGCGCAGCCGCCGGAATGCGTCGACGACGTCGCGAATGCGTTCCGCGCGGTCATGGCCGCTGGCGGGCCGCAGCGTCGTGATCGTCGCCGGCAGGCCGCTGGCTGGGGCGCCGGCAGGGGCGCTCGCGCGCGCCGGCGTTACCGAAATCGCCGTGACGGCGGAATTCATCATCAAGGGCCGACTGCTCACTTACCCACCTTTCGCGGACCTGCGCATACAAACGACGCACAAACGGCGCACGGAACGCGCGCCGGACTCGATGTATTCTAATGGATATATCGATAGGCGGATCGCTCGCCGCTTCATGGCCGGTATCCATAGCCGGTATTCGTGACCGCTATGTCCGGCGCAACAGGCCCTTCCGGTGCCTGCGCGTCCGTTGTTCTAGAATTGTCGGCTTTCCGATCCGCTCCACGCGCTGCCGCGTCTGCCGCCCCGCGCGTTTTTGGCTTTGCTTTCGGCTTTGTTTCCGGCTTTATTCGCCATCCAATGAATACACCCTTATCCGACTCCGGCTCCGCGTCCGGCAGTCTTGCGCGTCATCCCGGTTTCCAGCGTTTCTGGGGCGCACGCGTGCTCGCTTCCCTGTCTTTTCAGATGCTTGCCGTCGCGATGGGCTGGCATATCTACGCACTGACAAAGAGCGCGTTTGCGCTTGGCCTCGTTGGCCTCGCGCAATTCCTGCCGATGTTTTTGCTCACGCTCGTGGTGGGTCACGTCGCCGATCGCTATGACCGGCGACGGATCGCCGCCGTCTGCCAGAGCATCGAATGCGCCGCCGCACTGACCTTCGCGTGCGGCACCTTCGGCGGCTGGCTGAGCGCGCCGATCATTTATGCGCTGGCGGCCTGCGTGGGCGCGGCGCGCGCCTTCGAGTCGCCGGCCATCTCGTCGCTGCTGCCCGGCGTGGTGCCGCGTGCGAAGCTGCCCAACGCGACGGCCTGGTCCACCTCGGCGACCCAGACCGCACAGATCCTCGGGCCGGCGCTGGGCGGTCTGCTGTATGGCGTCGGTGCAGGGGCGGCGTATCTGGCCTGCACGATCTCCTTCGCGCTCGCGGCGGTTCTGTCCTCCAATATCCGTCTGCACACGAAGCCTGCGTCGCGCGCACCTGTCACGCTCGAATCGGTGTTCTCGGGCATCGCCTTCATCCGCTCCCAGCCGGTGATTCTGGGGGCGCTTTCGCTCGATCTGTTCGCCGTGCTGTTCGGCGGCGCGACCGCGCTTCTGCCGATTTTCGCGCGCGACATTCTCCACGCGGGGCCGCTCGAACTCGGCCTGCTGCGCTCCGCGTCGGCCGTGGGCGCGCTGACGGGCACGATCTGGCTCGCGCATTTCCCGCTGCGGCGGCGGCCAGGCCTTGCGATGTTCGGCGGCGTGATCGTGTTCGGTTTCGCGACCATCGCGTTCGGGCTGTCGCACAACATCGTGGTTTCGCTGATCGCGCTCGCGGTGCTCGGCGCATCGGACGTGGTGAGCGTGGTCGTGCGCAGCTCGCTCGTGCAATTGCGCACGCCCAATGAAACGCTTGGCCGCGTGAGCGCGGTCAATTCGCTCTTCATCGGCACGTCCAATCAACTGGGCGAATTCGAATCCGGGCTGACGGCCGGATGGTGGGGCGCGCAGCCGGCGGTGCTGGTGGGCGGCGTCGCGACGATCTGCGTGGCGCTCGTCTGGATGAGGCTCTTTCCCGCGCTGCGCGACACCCGATCGCTCGAACGCGAGCCGGAACCCGCCACGGCGGCCGCGAACTGATGCGCCACCCTGGCCAGGCGGCTTAAGCCGTCCGGCGAGACGAAAGCACGCCGTTTGCCGCTATGCTTTTGCGGATGGAACTGGAAACTGAAAGGTAACGATGCAATCGACGACTCCCTCCCGTGTAACCCGAAGGAGCCACTCATGCGTGTAGGACGCCCGGTCAAGGCGCTGCCGCAGCCGCTTTGCGACTATTGCGGCGCGAAGGCGCTGCTCGCCCGCTTCGGCGACGAAGCCTATCCGTACCGCGACGATCACGGCCCGCTGTGGGTCTGCACGCCCTGCGAGGCGTGGATCGGCGTGCCCGCGCGCAGCACGCGCAATGTGCCGCTGGGGCGGCTCGCCAACGCGGCGCTGCGCGAGGCCAAGAGCCGCCTGCACGATGCGCTCGAACCGCTGGTCGCCGCGAAGGTGCGGCGCGACAAGGTCAACGTGTTCGAGGCGCGCGGCCGGGCGCTGCGCTGGATCGCCGAAGAACTGGGCTTCGACCTGCCGAATCCCTCGATCCACCATCTGACCCTCGATCAATGCGAAGCGGCGATTCGTCACGTCGAAGCCTTCATGGCCGCGCGGCGCGCCACCGACGACGCGCGATAAAGACCGGCCAAACGTCCGCAAACGCCCGCCCGGCAGCTTTCGCCGGGCGCACTCCTTACCGGTTGTCACCAATCGTTACATTGGCGTAGTCAATCAGTGCTCAACCTTGAGCGGGAGGTGCCGTTATTGCACCTGAACTGATTTCCTTTGTGCGACATGGCCAGAACGATTCCTTTCCCGCAACATGTTCAAGCCGCCCGCGTCCGCCGGCATCGGGCCAAGGGTGATTTGCTGCCGATGCCGCGCGCGAGCGCGGACGAACTCGCCCTGCAGGTGCATCTGGCGCTGGCCGCGTTACACGCGGGCGGTTCCCAGCATGATGCGCAGGCCATCCTGCACGCTCACTGGCTGGCCCAGGCGAGCGCCGAAGCCGGTTACGGCACGCTCACGCCGGAGCAGATCGGCCCCGCCGACGAAGCGATCCTCGCGTGCTTCTCGCGCGGCGGCACGCAGGGCGAATGGCTGATCGACGACGCGCAGTTCGACGCCATCAAGGCCGTGATCGCCGTGTACGACCAGCAATTGCAGAGCGCGCCGCTGTGGGTGCTGACCGAAGCGAGCGAGCGGCTGGAGCGCATGCGCGCGGGCGATACACGCCAACAGGCCCGCAAGCGCGCCTGAGCGGCGGGCCGCTTTGCAGACCCTTCGCAGACCCTTTGCAGCCCGCTTTGCAGACTTTCGGGCACACGATTTGCGCAATAACGCGAATGCCTTTTGCTGATCGGTTCCCGAGCCTCGCAGCCGTTTATGGGAACGGTTTCGCAGCGCTTGCCCGGATCCGTCCCGAATCCGCGTGACAGGCCGTCCGGCGGCGCTGTGGCGGCATTGGCACGGGATTTGACGAACGGCGCGAATCGTGTTGACTTCAGGCAGGGTGCGTGACTAAAATTCGCCCGTCTTAACAAAAGGGGCTGACGCCTTGGACAGTAGCAGTTGTCGATCTTCGAATAGTTTCGCTGCCTGACCGGCAGGACGTCCGCGCTCCCTTTCTTTCAGCCGCCGTCTTGCCAGCCAGGCAGATGGTGCGCGTCCAGCAGTAAATCCTCGTGCACGCTAATTAGCGTCGATCCCGCGCCGCCGCACTTCGCGCAGCGCAGGACCGATATCGCGCCGTGAGCGTTCGCGCTCCCGGCACGGCCCGCTCATGGCTTCGTTCGCCGCTTGTTTTTCGCATCCCAGGTGTCGCCTGGCCATGCGCTAGCCGACCGAAGCCGATGCGCGGACCGCCACTCGCGTCGCGCTTCAGGCCAGGCCCTCCGGCTCGCCTCGCACGCCGCCGTGACGATAAGGAGTTCCGATGTCCGACAGTGACAGTTATCCGTTATGCCGCTTCCTT
Source organism: Paraburkholderia eburnea (assembly GCF_002917095.1). Lineage (GTDB taxonomy): Bacteria > Pseudomonadota > Gammaproteobacteria > Burkholderiales > Burkholderiaceae > Paraburkholderia > Paraburkholderia eburnea. Next base: position 263,917 of record NZ_PQGA01000007.1, on the reverse strand, counting down.
TCGATATTTCTTGAGGAAAGCCGGCGGACGTAAGCCGTCGTTGCGCGCCGAATTGCCCGATTGCATCGCGCGCGCCGCCGGGTCTGCTGACTTTCCTCGCCAAGGCGTCCACCGATGGGTGAGACGCGAGGAGATTCAGCATGAACTTCGGCCTTCTTCTGCCGCACCTGCCGCAAACGCAGCACACCCTGCATCCCGATGTGATCGGCGCCCGCCAGCGCGCGCCGGCCACGCCGCCCTGCCGTACTTCGAGACTCGCCGCGCGCTGGCGTGATTTGCGCGCACGGGTGTTCCCTGGCGCACGGGGCTGACGGGATTTTCAAGAGTCAGACGCGAGAACGGTCCCGCGCCGGCACCGTCGCCCACGAAGTCAGTGAGGCGAGGAAAGCCAGGCGCGAGGGCCGCGCATCACCCAGAACGCTGGTGCTTCAAGACATGAATCAGTTCAACCGCTCACTGCGAACGATCCGCCGCGCACCCTGCGCAGGTGGCGTCGCGCGCATTTTTGCCCTCGGAGGCCGCTAATGGAGTTCAGATTCAACCTGAACCGGACGGCCAACGCCTCGGCGTGGCGCGTGCTGCCCAATCGCTGGGACTTCGTCGCGTTTCCGCTCATCATCTGCCTGATCGCGATGGCGGCCGTTGGTTTCCACGAAACCATGGCGCCCATCTCGACGCTCAAGACCCAGGCGATCTCGCTCGACCCCGCGAACCTGCCCGAATACGCCCTGCGCACCACGTTGCGGATGCTGGCGGCGATGGTGGCCTCGCTGGTCTTCACGCTGGTCTACGGCACGCTCGCGGCCAAGAGCCGGCGCGCGGGCCAGGTGCTGGTGCCGATCCTCGACATTCTTCAGTCGGTGCCGGTGCTGGGCTACATCTCCTTTACGGTCACGTTCTTCCTCGCGCTGTTTCCTTCGCGCGTGCTGGGCGCCGAACTCGCGGCGATCTTCGCGATCTTCACGAGCCAGGCCTGGAACATGACCTTCAGCTTCTACCAGTCGCTGCGCACCGTGCCGCGTGATCTGGACGAAGTGTCGAAGGGCTTCCACCTGACGGCCTGGCAGCGTTTCTGGAAGCTCGACGTGCCGTTCTCGATGCCGGGCCTCATCTGGAACATGATGATGTCGATGTCGGGCGGCTGGTTCTTCGTGGTGGCCTCCGAAGCGATCACGGTGGGCAACAACACGATCACGCTGCCGGGCATCGGCGCGTATCTGGCGCAGGCGATCACTGAAAAGAATCTGCACGCGGTCGGCTGGGTGATTCTGGCGATGACGGTCGTGATTCTCGCCTACGACCAGTTGCTGTTCCGTCCGCTCGTCGCCTGGGCCGACAAGTTCCGCATGGAAAACACGAGTTCCGGCGATGCGCCCGAATCGTGGCTGCTCGACCTGATCCGCCGCACGCGTCTGATCCACCGCCTGCTCGTGCCGATGGGCTTTTTGCTCGCGACGCTCGCGCGCATTCCGGTGCGCGCGCAACTGCCGAAGGCCATGCCCGCGATCAGCACCACGCGCAGCAAGCGCTCGCGCGTGGGCGACATCGTCTGGTCGGTCTGCGTGATCGCGCTCACGGTGTTCGTGGTCTGGCGCGCGGTCGCTTACGTGCGCACGGGCGTGACGCTCGACGAAGTCTGGCACGTGTTCGTGCTCGGCCTCATCACGCTGTTGCGCGTGGTGCTGCTGATCGCGATTGCGTCGGTGATCTGGGTGCCGCTGGGCGTGCTGATCGGCCTGCGTCCCGCGCTCGCCGAAAAATTCCAGCCGCTCGCGCAGTTCCTCGCCGCGTTCCCGGCCAACCTGCTGTTCCCGGTGTTCGTGATCGTCATCGTGCGCTTTCACCTGAACCCGGATATCTGGCTCTCGCCGCTGATCGTCCTCGGGACGCAGTGGTACATCCTGTTCAACGTGATCGCGGGCGCGAGCGCCTATCCGAACGACTACAAGGAAGCCGCGAAGAATTTCCACATTCGCGGCTGGCAATGGTGGCGTCAGGCGATGCTGCCGGGCATCTTCCCGTATTACGTCACGGGCGCGATCACGGCCTCGGGCGGCGCGTGGAACGCGAGCATCGTCGCCGAATTCGTGCAGTGGGGCGATACGCGGCTCCAGGCGCATGGTCTGGGCGCCTACATCGCGCAGATGACCGCCGCCGGCGACTTCCCGAAGATCATTCTGGGCATCGCGATGATGTCCCTGTTCGTCACGCTGTTTAACCGCGTGCTCTGGCGTCCGCTTTACACCTATGCCGAATCCCGGCTGCGGCTCGATTGAGATGGAGTAAATCATCATGCTGAATCCGAAAATCGTCTCATCCGACTTGCTGCCGATGCGTCCGACGCTCGGTGAAGAAGTGCTCTCGGTCAAGCACATGTCGCGCGGCTTCGCGAAGAAAGACGACGAGCGCCTTGTGCTCGACGACGTCAATCTGTCGCTGCGCGAGGGTGAAATCGTCGGGCTGCTGGGCCGTTCCGGCTCGGGCAAGTCCACGCTGTTGCGCATCATCTCCGGCCTCATCGAGCCGACCGCCGGCGAAGTGAACTGGCGCGGCAAGCCGCTCGAAGGGCCGGCTGAAGGCGTGTCGATGGTGTTCCAGACCTTCGCGCTGTTCCCGTGGCTCACCGTGCTGCAGAACGTGGAAGCGGGTCTCGAAGCGCAGGGCGTGCCCGCGCGCGCGCGCCGCGAGCGCGCGCTGGCCGCGATCGATCTGATCGGCCTCGACGGCTTCGAAAACGCCTATCCGCGCGAACTGTCGGGCGGCATGCGCCAGCGCGTGGGTTTCGCGCGCGCGCTGGTGGTCGATCCGATGCTCATGCTGATGGACGAACCGTTCTCGGCGCTCGACGTGCTGACCGCCGAAACGCTGCGTACCGACCTGCTCGACCTGTGGACGCAAGGCCGCATGCCGATCAAGTCGATGCTGATCGTCACGCACAACATCGAGGAAGCGGTGTTCATGTGCGACCGCATCCTGGTGCTGTCGTCCAATCCTGGCCGCGTGGTCGCCGAAATCAAGGTGCCGTTCAAGCACCCGCGCAACCGCCTGGACCCGGCGTTCCGCAAGCTCGTGGACGAGATCTACGCGAAGATGACCGCGCGCGATGCGGCGGAAACGTCGTCGCGCCGTCTCGAAGTGGGTAGCCGTCTGCCGGACGTGTCGACCAACCTGATGGCCGGTCTGATCGAAACGCTGGCGGCCGCGCCCTATCATGGCCGCGCCGACATGCCGGAAATCGCGCGCTCGCTGCATCTGGAAGTGGACGATCTGTTCCCGATCGCGGAAATGCTGCAGCAGCTCGGTTTCGCCGATGTGCGCGACGGCGATCTGCTGCTCACGCCGCCCGCGCGCGTGTTCGCGGAAATGGGCACGCAGGCGCGCAAGCTGATGTTCGCCGATCACCTGCTGCGCAACGTGCCGCTCGCGGCGCGAATCAAGAAGGTGCTCAACGAACGTCCGGGCCACCGTGCGCCGCGTGTGCGCTTCGAACAGGAGCTGGAAGACATCCTCTCCGATGTCGCGGCGGAACAGACGCTTGATACCGTGATCGACTGGGGCCGTTATGGCGAGATCTTCTCGTACAACGACCAGTCGGAAATCTTCAGTCTGGAAGACGTCGAGGCTTGATGCGCCGAGCGACAGCCAGGCGCGATGCAATAGAGAAACCGGAGCCAGGCGCTCCGGTTTTTTTCGTGCGCGGCGTACCTGAAGGTGAGCTTGTTCGGGAGCCAAGGTCAATGCGCGATCGTTGTATCGGCAAACATCGCGCGAAGCCCTTGTTTCAAGGGATTCAACGTCGTGCGTGCGGGTGGAAAAGGGCGCATGACATCGCTAAAGGTGAGGCTTTTCGGGAAGGGGCGGGGGTGAGGCCGATGCGCGCGGGACACGCACCGGCCATGACAACGTCAATTCGGCTTGCCGCGCGGCGTGTTCTGGCCGTTGCGCGTTTTGGCGCTGCTGCCTGAAGCGGATGCCGGACGGCCACGCGTGTCCTTGGCGTCGTCGCGATCGTCGCGCTCGTCATCGTCGAGCGTGCGGTCTTCGACGTCGTGCTCGTTCGACATATTAACGAGGAAGTTGCGCTGAGGATTGGCAAGCTCGATGCCGCGTTCCGTGAACGTCGTCAGCACGCGCCGGTTGAACTCGCGCTGCACGCTCCAGCGCGACGAGTCCTTGCACTGGATCTGGCCGACCAGCGTGACGCTCGCGCCGTCCACCGAATCCACGCCCCAGTAAGCGAAGTCGCTGAGGATGCCGCTTTTGAACGCGTCGTCCGCGCGAATCGCCGCGCCGATCTCCTCAAGCGTGGCGACGGCGCGTTCGAGATCCTTGCCATTGGCGATCATCACCTTCACCGCCGCATTGCCGATGCCGCGATTCGTGTTGTTCACCGTCGTCACCGAACTGAACGGCACCGTGTAGAGCGAGCCGTCGCCGCCGCGCAGACGCACCGTGCGGATCGACAGGAACTCCACCGTGCCGGAGACGCCCGCGACCGTCACCCAGTCGCCCACCTGCATGGCGTTTTCGGTGAGCAGAAAGATGCCGGTGATGAAGTCCTGCACGAGCTTTTGCGAGCCGAAGCCGAGCGCCACGCCGAAGATACTCGCGCCCGCGATGAGCGGCGCGGTGTTGATGCCGAGCTGCGAAAGCGCCGTGAGACCCACCACCACGAAGATCGCGACGAACAACGTGGTGCGGAACATGGGTAACAGCGTGCGCAGGCGCGCGGCGCGCACGTAGTCGCCCGCGTCGGTCCAGGCGTTCAGGCGCCGTTCGGCGACGCCGTTGGCGGCCTCCCAGATCACGATCGCGACCACGATGGCGACGGCGATCGTCAGCAGCGCGGAGCCGAGCAGATGGCCGATCGGCGCGTTGATCAGGAAGCGCCCCGGATGCAGACCCCAGACGTGCAGCAGCACGTCGAGCATGATGATCCAGAGCGCGCCCATCACGACGCGCCGCAGCGCGGGGTAATAGCGATAGGCGCGGCGCTGCGTGATCGAGAGGTTATCGCCCTTGCCGTACGGATCGAAGACACGTCCGAGCGCGCCAAGCGCGACGATCGCGATCATGCGCGCGACCAGCAGCACGCCGAGCGAAATGCCGCCCGCGCGGATCAGTTCCTGGTAGCCGCCGCGCAGATCGAGCGCCCAGACGAACCACAGCGCCATGACGACGAACACCGCGACGATCGCCCAGATGTCGGCGAACCAGTGCACGAGCCAGGCAAACGAGCCGCGCGCGGCGGGCGAATGGCGGATACGGTCGGCGACGGCATGGCGGCATTGCAGGATCATGATCGCGAGCGCGACGTGCGCGACGAGGATCACGAGCTTGACGAGCGCGAGGTGCGCGTCCTCGGTCATGCCGAGCGGCACCGCGCCCGCGAGCACCCCGCACACGCCGCCGATCACGACGATGCGTGCGAGCCAGCGTTGCGAGAACGCGGCCCATGGGGCCGTCATGGGCATGAGGCGAAGATCGTCCGAATCGGGCGCGAACAGCAGCTTGCCGACCGCGATGATGATGCGGCAGATCACCCACGTATCGACGACATGGCCGACGGCGGCGGCGGGCGCGGCATCTTCGGGGCCCGACAGCGAGAGCACGCCCGCGGCGCACAGACCGAACGCGATCACCGGCACGAGGTCGAGCAGCGTAAGGACCAAGGCGAGCGGCAGGCGCTTGAGCAGACCCCAGTGGTGTGCGCCACGGCTGCGGTGAAGCGCCTCGCGTGCGAGCGCCGCGGCGTTGCGCACGTAGGACGTGTCGCTGGCGGCGGGGACTTCGGAAGCGTCGGCGGCGATGGCATTGGCGTCGACGCCCTGGTGCTCCTCCGGATCCTGCGTGCCCATGCCGGCGGCGGCGCGCAGCGCGTCCTTTTCGGCATCCTTCTGGGTGTTTTTCTGCGTAGCGGCCTTTCGCACGGCGACCGTGCCGCTCGCTTCGGGCGTTTGCTGCTGGGCGGCCTCGCGCGCGGCAGCGGCGGGCGGCGTGGCACGCTCTGCGTCGTCGTCGCGATGCGCGTGCGCGACGATCGCGCGATGCGGCCGGATGATCGCGCGCCGCATCAGCCATTCCAGCGCGACGGCCGGCACGAGCGTGAGCAATAGCACGCGCAGCAGGCCGATCAGCATTGCGTGGCCTTCGGGCGTGGCCAGGCGCACGCTCCACCAGTCGTGCGCCGAATGCACATTGAAGAGCGCGCCGCGTGCGCGCAGCAGTTGCCTGCTGATGACGTGCGCGCCGTGCGCGGCGCCATCGGCGATCTGCAGCACGAGACCGTTCGAGCGCAGCGCGTTCGACAGCGCATCGGAGGCGGACGAGGCGCTGGCCGCCGACGCGGCGGCGGGGGCGCTTGCGCCGGTCGCGCCGCTGGCGGCGGCGCTGCCCGAAGCCGCAGCGGCAGGCGTGGCAAGCGCGCCCGCGGCGGCAATCGCCCGCAGTGTGTCCGCGACGTGCGCGCGCTGCACCGGATCGTCGAGGACCTGTAACGCCGCGTGTGCCTGCGCAGGCGTCAGCACGACGGGCGCGGCGGGATTGGCGGAACTCGCCGGCCCGGCGGCGGCGGCGCGGCTGGGCACTGCGGCGAACATCAGCACGCAGGCGAGCAGGGCGATCAGCGGATCAAGACGCCGCACGCGTAAACCGGTTAAAAGGCGGGCAACTGGGCGAGAGAAGATGGGCATCCTTGGCATGGGAAGAAAACGGAGTCGATCTCGATGGCTGGCGGACTGCCGGACGCGGCAATGGCGAGGGGCGATTGCACGGGCATGGCTTCATGCTGTCCGGCTGAACATTCGACGCACTGCCGCAATTTTTGTGCCCCTGGATCGGGCGGACGAAGGGAAGTGCGAAACGGTGTCAGACCGTGCGCCCGGCAGACGCGCGAGCGTTTTGAAGAGTCAGAGTATGCGCCCAATGGCGGCCAACCGGCGTCGAGTCCGCATCGCCGCGTGCAGGCGCCTGGTATCTCGATCAAACAACGCGCGCCCGGAACGAAGGGCGCGCGATGGTGCTTGCCTGATGCTTACGTAGTGCTTGCGTTTTTTAGCGTGCGCGACGCGCCGCTTCGAGATTCGCGTCGAGCTGGCGCGCAAGCCCATAGAGCATACCGAGCGACGGCGCCACGATGCCCGCGCGTTGTGCAAGCTCATAAGGCGCGCCCAGCAGCGCCTCGACTTCGAGCGTGCGGCCCGCTTCGACGTCCTGCAACATCGACGTCTTGAACGCGCCGAGCTTGCGCGTGATCGCATTGCGCTCCTCGATCGTCATGGCGAGGCCGATGCCCAGCGCCTCGCCGATCGCGCGCGCTTCCGCCATGACCGCTGCGACCAGTTGCGCCATGAGCGGATCGTCGAGGATCACGTCCGCCGTGGAGCGCGTGAGCGCGCTGATGGGGTTCATCGTCATGTTGCCCCAGAGCTTGGCCCAGATTTCGTGCTGGATGGATGGCGGCGACTGCACGTCGAAACCGGCGTCGGCGAGCAGGGCGCGGGCTTCTTCGGCGCGCGCGGCCATGTGCGCGGTCGCGGCGCCCACGATCAGCAGATTGCCTCGGCCCTTGCGGATCACGCCGGGCGCGGCGATCGACGAAGACAGATGCACGACGCAGCCCGACGCCTGCGCGGGCGGCAGCGCCGCCGACACCGCGCCGCCCGGATCGACGGATTCGAGCCGGCCGTTCGCCTGCGCGTTGCCGAACTCGCTGAGAAACCACCACGGCACGCCATTCATCGCCGACACGATATGCGTGTTCGGCCCGACGAGCGGCGCGAGCGAAGCCGCCGATTGTGCGAGCGCCTGACCCTTGAGGCAGACGAACACGATGTCCTGTGCGCCGAGCGTGGCGGGGTCGTCGGTGGCGTTGACGCGCGCCGTGTAGCGTTCGTCGGCGTCTTCGATGACGGTGAGGCCGTCACGGCGGATCGCGTCGAGTTGCGCGCCGCGTGCGAGCACGCTGACCTGCAAGCCGCTGTGGGCGAGACGTGAGAGACGTGCAAGCCGCGCGGCAATCAGACCGCCGATCGCGCCGGCGCCCACCACGGTAATACTGCGCTGCGAGGCGTTCACTGCTTACTCCTTGTACGAGGGGTCCTGGCGATCCACGCGTCGGATCAGCGCCGCGAGGATATTGTCGCCGGCGCCGTGCGCGGGCGAGAACTGTAGCGCATCGCGCGTGGCGCGTGCGGTGATGGCCGGATCGATGGACAGGGCGTGGCCGCGCATAGAATCGGTGACCACCTGGATTTCGCACGCGCGATTGAGCGTCCACAGTAGCGCAAACGCGTGCGCGAGGCTCACGCCATGCGCGAGCAGCCCGTGATTGCGCAGGATGAGCAGGCGCTTGTCGCCCATCGATTTGAGCAGGCGTGGCTTCTCGTCGTCGTGCACGGTGATGCCTTCGAAGTCGTGATACGCGACCAGGCCGTGCAATTGCGCCGAATAGAAGTTCGTCGAGGCGAGGCCGTCCTCCATGCACGCGACGGCGAGGCCCGCCGTGGTGTGCGTGTGCATGACGCAATGCGCGTCTTCCACGTTCGCGTGAATGGCGCTGTGGATCACGAAACCCGCGGGGTTGATCGGGTAATCGCCGGGGCTGAGGATCTTGCCGTCCAGATCGATCTTGACGAGATTCGACGCCTTGATTTCGTCATAGGTCAGACCAAACGGATTGATCAGGAAGTGCTTGTGCGGACCCGGCACGCGCAGCGTGATGTGATTGAAAATCAGCTCGGTCCAGCCGAGCTGATGAAACACGCGGTACGTGGCCGCGAGCTGCACGCGGGCAGCCCATTCCTGCGGTTCGCACCAGTCGGGCCGTGTGGTTTCGGCAGTTGCGCTCATGGGTGTCTCCTCATGGGTATTCCCTCGCGGGGCGCCTTTCTCTACTCGGCAGAGCCGATGCTACGCGCAAATAAATGCGTGCGCAAGCATCAAAATATGGCGGATAGCCTTTGTTTTAAGGCGTTGCAGAGATGTTATGCTGGCGACTCTGCCAGATATCGCACGACAAGCGGGCGAAACGAACCATGACAACGGCGAAATATCCGATCGAAGATCTGTTCACCTACCGGCTCCACTTGCTCAAGAAGCAGACCGATCGCACGATGAACGAGGCGTTTTCCTCGGCGCTATCGCTTTCGCTCACGGAGGCGCGCATTTTGCTGAGCGTGGGGGCGTTCGGGCCGATTTCGGTATCGGATCTCGGGCGCGCGTCGAATCTCGACCGCAGCCAGGCGAGCCGCGCGACCGACGCGCTGGAGCGCAAAGGGCTGCTGGAAAAAGCGTCGAACGCGGCGGATGCGCGTGGCGTGCTCGTGAAGCTTAGCGCACAGGGGCGCAATACTTACCGGCGCGCGTCGGCGATTTCGACGGCGCAAAACGAGGCGATTCTTGCCGTGCTGAGCGCGCACGAGCGCGAGGTGCTGCAGGGCGCGCTCGCGAAGCTCGTGGCGCAAGGCGGCGAGGAAGCGTAATTCAGGCAGTAGACGGGCGAAACGCAGCGGCAAGTTCGCTTGCGCTGCGCGCGAGCAACGAAACATCGCTGCCCACCGCGACGAAATTCGCGCCCGCCTCCAGATACTCGTGCGCGATCGCCCGGTCGGCGGCCAGCACGCCTGCGGCCTTGCCGAGCGCGCGCACGGCGCGGATGCCCGCGACGATCGCTTCACGTACCGCCGGCGCGCCGGGCTGACCGAGCAGGCCCATGGACGCGCTCAAGTCCGCAGGGCCGAAGAACACGCCGTCCACGCCTTCCACGGCGGCAATCGCCTGCAATTGCGCGAGTGCGTTTGCCGTTTCCACCTGCACCAGCACGCAAATTTCGTCGGCGGCGCCGTGCAGATAATCGGGCGAGCCGTTCCAGCGCGACGCGCGCGCAAGCGCGCTGCCCACGCCGCGTATGCCCAGCGGCGGATAGCGTGTGGCCGCCACGGCGTCGCGCGCATCGTTGGCGCTTTCGATCATGGGCACCAGCAGCGTTTGCGTGCCGATATCGAGCAACTGCTTGATGAGCGCGGCGTCGTTGCGCACGGGCCGCACGATCGGATGCGTGGGATGGGGCGCCACGGCCTGCAACTGCGCGAGCGTGCTGCGCAGATCGTTGGGCGCATGCTCGCCGTCGATCAGCAGCCAGTCGAAGCCCGTGGTCGCGAGGAGTTCGGTGACGTAGGAATCGGCGAGCGCTGCCCACAGGCCGATTTGCGGCTTGTTCGCGAGCGCGTGCTTGAACGTATTGACAGGTACGGGCATGGTTTTCGTTAGCACTATGAATTGAACATCAAACGAAGCTGAAACCGATGCCCCCAAGCGGGCCGTAATCGGCATGGAACGTATCGCCCGTGCGCGCGGCAATGGGCGCGGTAAACGAGCCGCTGAGAATCACGTCCCCCGCTTCGAGGCGCTCGTCGTGCCGCGCGATCTTGTTCGCGAGCCAGGCCACGCCGGTAGCCGGATGATTGAGCACGGCGGCAGCCAGCCCGCTTTCCTCCACGCCGCCGTTCTTGTAGAGCAGCGCGCCCACCCAGCGCAGATCCACGTCGAGCGGCTTGACGGGACGCCCGCCCAGCACCACGCCCGCATTGGCGGCGAAGTCCGAAATCGTGTCGAACACCTTGCGCGGCGCTTTGGTTTCGCGGTCGAACTGCTCGATGCGCGCGTCGATGATCTCGATCGCGGGTGTGACATAAGCTGTCGCGTCGAGCACGTCGAAGAGCGAAACATCGGGGCCTTGCAGCGGCTTTTGCAGCACGAACGCCAGTTCGACCTCCACGCGCGGCGCGATGAAGCGATCCGCGCGGATCGCACTGCCGGCCTCGATGAACATGCTGTCGAGCAGCGGCGCGTAGTCGGGTTCGTCGATCTGCGAGGCGCGCTGCATCGCGCGCGACGTGAGGCCGATCTTGCGCCCCTTGATCGTGTGGCCCGCGGCGAGCTTGAGCTTGACCCACTCGCGCTGGATTGCATAACCATCGTCGATGGTCATCGACGGGTGGGCGCGCGAGAAATGGCGCAGTTGCGTGCGCGTGCGTTCGGCTTCGTCGAGCTGCGCGGCCAGCTCGCGGATCACTTGCGGTTCCAGCATGATTATTTCCTTAGCCGTGCGTGCAGATTGTTGTGCTTCCACGCGCCTTCCTCGCTGAATTCGACGATCTCCAGCGAGAGCGCGAGTCCATGCGCGGCGAACGCCTCGGCGAAGTGTTGCTTGATCGCGTCGAACAGCGCTTCGCCGGTGGCGCGGCGCACTTCGGCGGTACGGCCCGCGCCGATCTTCAGGCAGCCGTGCAGAAAGGCGTTGTGCGGATCGCCGTCGGCGATGAAGTACTGTTCGCAACGCAGCGCGCGCGTGCGGATGCCGCCGCGCGGATAGACGCGTGCGCCGTCGGCATCGCGTTGCGCGTCGAGCACATGCGCGAGCGTTTCGCAGAGCTTGCCGATGCTCGCCGCGTCGGCGAGATTGGCGCTGTATTCGAGGGTGAGATGGGGCATTCGAAGCTCCTTCGCCGTTCAGCGCGGCAGCGGCGTAAGCGACGTAAGCGGCAAAACGGGCAGCACGGCGTTGATCTGCCCGGTGCCCGAACTGCCGAAATACGGCGTGATGACTTCCGCGCGGCCTTCGTACCGGTCCCAGCCGAGCGCGCCCAGCAGCATCGCGGTGTCGTGCATGCCGCCTTCGCCCCAGCACTTTTCGTTGTAGAGCGGCAGCATGGCGCAGAAGGTCTTCCAGTCGCCGCGCTCCCAGAGCGAGACCACGTTGCGGTCGGTCTGTTCCAGAAACGGGTCCCAGACCTTGTGCATGAACTGCTCGGCGGTGCCGTTGTTCGCGAAGTGATGGCTGAGCGAGCCGCTCGCGAGAATCGCCACCGTGCCGTCGTAACGCTCCTCGATGGCACGGCGCACCGCGAGGCCAAAGCGTGCGCTTGTCGCCAGGTCATGCCACATGCACCAGCCCGCGACCGACACGGTTTTGAAGTGCTGATCCGCATTCATGTAGCGCATCGGCACCAGCGTGCCGTATTCCAGCTCCAGCGTGGTTTCGCTGTGCGCGCGGCTCTTCACGCCCATTTCGTTCGCGACATCGGCGATCAGGTGACCGAGCTGTGCGTTGCCAGGATATTCGTACTCCATATTTTTGATGAAGTGCGGCAACTCGTTGCTCGTGTAATTACCCGCAAAATGAGGCGCGCAATTGATGTGATATTCGCTGTTCACGAGCCAGTGCACGTCGAATACGACAATCGTGTCCACGCCGAGTTCGCGGCAGCACCGGGCGATTTCCTTGTGACCGTCGATGGCGGCCTGACGGCAGCCCTTGTGCGGCCCGTCGAGTTCCGAGAGGTACATCGACGGTACGTGGGTGATTTTTGCTGCCAGCGCGAGTTTGCCCATCGCGGTCTCCTGTCTTTTCCTTGCCGCGTGTAGGGCTCAAACGCCCCAGCGCGGGATGTGATGCGAGCCGAGCGATACGCACACGTTCTTCGGTTCGAGGAACACTTCGTAGCTCCACGTGCCGCCTTCGCGGCCCACGCCCGATGCCTTGGTGCCGCCAAATGGCTGGCGCAGATCGCGCACATTCTGGCTGTTCACGAAGCACATGCCCGCTTCCACGGCGGCGGCCACGCGCAGCGCGCGGCCCGTGTTCTCGGTCCACACGTAGCTCGACAGACCGTAAGCGATGTCGTTCGAAATGCGGATGGCGTCCGCTTCGTCCTCGAAGGGGATCAGGCACGCGACCGGCCCGAAAATCTCTTCCTGCGCGATGCGCATGCGATTGTCGACATCGACGAACACCGTCGGTTGCACGAAATTGCCCTTTTTCAAGGCGTCCGGCAGCTCCGGCAGGTCCAGACCGCCACATGCGAGCGTCGCGCCTTCCTTCGGGCCCAGCTCGATATAGCTGCGCACCTTTGCCAGATGACCCTGGCTGATCATCGGGCCAACGACCGTTTTTTCGTCGAGCGGATCGCCCACGCTGATGCGCTTCGCCCGCTCGACAAAACGTTCCGCGAACTTCGCGTAGATCGAACGTTGCACGAGAATGCGCGAACCTGCCGTGCAGCGCTCGCCATTGTTCGAGAAGATCATGAACACCGCGGCGTCGAGCGCGCGTTCGAAATCGGCGTCGTCGAAGATCACGAACGGCGACTTGCCGCCCAGTTCCATCGAGAACTTCTTGAGGCCAGCGCTCTGCACGATGCGATTGCCCGTGGCCGTCGACCCCGTGAACGACACGGCGCGCACGTCCGGATGCGCGACCAGCGGCTCGCCCGTTTCCTGCCCGAAGCCATGCACGACGTTCAGGACACCTGCGGGAATGCCCGCTTCCAGTGCAAGCTGGCCGAGCATAGAGGCCGTGAGCGGCGACAGCTCGCTCATCTTGAGCACGGCCGTGTTGCCGAACGCCAGGCACGGCGCGACCTTCCACGTCGCCGTCATGAACGGCACGTTCCACGGCGAAATCAGCGCGCACACGCCCGTCGGATGGAACAGCGTGTAGTTCAGATGCGTGCTGGTGGGGTAGGTGTGGCCGTCCACCGCCGTGCACATCTCGGCGAAATAAGTGAAGTTGTCGGCGGCGCGCGGCACCAGTTGCTTGCCTGTCTGCGAGATCGTCTGGCCGGTGTCCTTCGTTTCGGTTTGCGCGATCTCGGGCACGTTCTTCGCGATCAGCTCGCCGAGCTTGCGCACGAGTTTGGCGCGCTCAGCCGCGGGCTTCGCGGCCCACGCGGGGAAGGCGTTCTTCGCCGCGCTCACGGCGAGATTGACTTCCTCCGCGCCGCCGCGCGCTACTTCCGCAAGCACTTCCTGATTCGCGGGATTCACGGTTTCGAAGTAGTCGCGCCCTGCGTGGGCGCGGCCGTCGATCAGGTGTTCAATGCGACCTGTGGGCATGGCGTGTTCATTCCGTCGTGGTGGCGCGGCCGAAATCGGCATCGGACGCGATTGTGTTGACAAGGCGGCCGAGGCCGTCGATTTCGCAAATCACTTCGTCGCCGGCGTTCACGTTGACGACGCCTTCGGGCGTGCCGGTGAGGATCACGTCGCCTGGCGCGAGCGTCATGAAGCCGCTCAGATATTCGATCAGTTCGGCGATACCGGTGACCAGATCGCGCGTGTTGCCGTGCTGTTTCAGCTCGCCGTTGACATACGTGCGCAGGTCGAGCGCGTTGACGTCGGCGATATCGGCGGCATCGACGAACCAGGGGCCGAGCACCGTGCCGCCGTCGCGGTTCTTCACGCGCAGGTTCGGCCGATAGTAGTTCTCCAGATAGTCGCGGATCGCGTAATCGTTCGCGATCGTGTAGCCCGCCACGTACTGCATGGCGTCCTCGCGCTTCACATTCTGGGCCGTGCGGCCGATCACGACGGCCAGCTCGCACTCGTAGTGCATGAAGGTGACGTCGGCGGGACGGCGCGTGGAGCCGCGATGGCCGATCACGCTGCCCGGCCCCTTGAGGAACACGAGCGGCTCTTCCTGCTTGCTGAATTGCAGTTCCTTCGCGTGTTCGGCGTAGTTCAGGCCGAGCGCGAAGATCGTGCCGGGTTCGAATGGCGCGAGCCAGACGACTTCGTGTTCCTCGCGCACGCGGCCGTCGGCCAGGCGCACGCGCTGGCCTGCGTGTGGATACGCTTCGTGAATGGCGCCTGCGTAGGCGACGCGTCCTCGCATCATGCTGTGGCTCCCATGAATTCGACGGCGAGCGACGGCCAGCCTTCAATCGATATCGTTGCGCGCGCACCTTCATGCGCGACGGGCGAACCGTGCGGCACGCCGAGCGTGATGATGTCGCCGGGCGCGAGCGTCATGAAGTCGGTCACATCGGCGAGCAGTTGCGCCACCTTGCGCACGCTGGTGGCCGTATTCGCGGTGAAGCGCGGCGTCCCTTCGATAGCGACGCTGATCGCGAGATTGTCCGGATCGGCCACGTGCTTGCGGGCGAGCACGGCCGGGCCGATCACGCAGAAGTTGTCGCGCGCCCGAAAGCGCACGGACGGGCGATAGACGCTTGCGTGCGGCACGCTCAGGTCCGCGACCAGCGTGTAGCCCGCGATGTAGTCGAGCGCGTTAAACGCGGCGATGCGCGTGGCGGTGCGCCCGATCACGATGCCCAGCGATGCGCCCACCTGCACGCCGGGTCCGTCTTGTCCGCCGGGCACGACGACGCGCGCGCCGTGGCCCGCGAGCGTGTTGCGCGGCTTCAGATAGAGAACGGGTGCGCGCGGCGGAGCCTTGTAAGGCGCCGCGTTGACGGCGTTGCCGAGCGCTTCGAGCGCGTGGCGGTCGTTGAGCAGCGTGCCGTACACGGCGCCCGCCACCGGCGCGCGGCAGCGTGCGCCGTCCGCGAGCAGGGCGCGGGCTACAGCGGCGCTGACGTCGCGCGGCAGGGCGTCGCCTTCCAGATGCAACAGATGATCGTCTACGGAAAACATGGCGTGGGTCGCTTTCCCGGAAAACACTAATATGTGAGTGATTCTGCGCTTGCTATCATCCAGCGTCAACCATCGACGCCGTTTTCGCGGGTTTCCCCTGGTCTTTAGGGGATTCGCGGCTGCGTCCTGAACGAAGCCATCATGTCCGATTCCTCACGCACTTCCACGCACGTCGCGCACCGCAATCTGCCCATGCTGCTCCTGCGGGCGCGCGAAAAGATGATGGAGCGCTTTCGCCCGCTCATCACCGCGCACGGCCTTACGGAGCAGCAATGGCGCGTGATTCGCGCGCTCAACGAAAGCGGGCCGCTGGAACCGCGCCAGATTTCCGATCTATGCACGATTTCCAGCCCGAGCATGGCGGGCGTGCTGGCGCGCATGGAGGCGCTGGGCCTCGTGACCAAGGAGCGTTTCGCGGACGACCAGCGGCGCGTGCTCGTGACGCTCACGAAGAAGAGCCATCAGCTCGTGAAGGCGATCACGAAGGAACTGGAGGCGCGCTACAAGGCGCTGGAGGAAGAGGTGGGACCGGACGTCGTGGAGCGCGTCTATCGCGCCATCGACGATCTGCTTGCCGGGCTGGAGTGAATGCGCATGAGCGCACATGAGCGCACGCCGCGCGAGGCGGCGGCCTGAACCGGCGAAAGGTGAGGATTTACGGGAGCGTGCCCGCGTTCAGGCGAGAGCGTTGAAGGCGCTGTCGAATTCGCTGGCCGAGGTGGGCCGTACGATACGCGCGACTTCCGCGCCGTTGCGCAGAAAAATAAGCGTGGGCCAAAGCTTCACGCGAAACGAGCGGCCGAGCGCGCGGCCTGGGCCGTCTTCCACCTGAATGCGGCGCACGTCGGGATGCCTGGCGAACGCGTCGCCGATCAGCGGCTGCGCGCCCTGGCAGTAGCCGCACCAGTCGGTGCCGAATTCCAGCACGGCATGGCCTTGCAGCGCGTCGATCTCCTTGCGGGCCGGGGCTCGGGTGGCATAGCTCATCGCGATTCCTTTCGTGTCAGGGCATCGTCATACGATAACCCAGGCGGCCCGAACGCGCTTGACGTGGCTTCAGCGCGCCTCGCGCAAGCCCAGTGTCACGGTCGATTCGATGCGCTCGACGAGCCAGCCGTCGTTGCCGTGAGCGGCGACGATCGCGTCAATTTCCGCGAGCAGCGTATCGAGCCGATCGCCCAGCCGCGCGCGCGCGAGACTCGACATCGACAGCGGACGCGCCTTGAGTTGCTCCGCGCTCACGCGCCGGTATTCGATCACCGAAATGCGCTCGATGGCGCTGAACGACGAGCGCGCCAGCACGTCGGTATGGCTTTCCCATTGCGCGGAGCGGCGCAGCGCGCGCGTGGCATCGGTGTTGGCGTAGCTATCGAGCAGGTTGCGATATTGCGCGGCCCAGGGGCGCTGCGGATCGTCGAGCTGCTCGGTGTTGAAAAGGGCGACGGCGCCGCGCTGGGCGAGGATCGTATCGAGCCGCGCGAGCGTATCCACGCGGTCCATCCAGTGAAACGCGCGGCCAATGACGGCGAGATGAAACGTGCCCAGATCGGGTGAGAGGTCGTACGAACTTCCCTGGCGATACTCGATATTGGGCGCGATGCCCGCGCCCAGCTGCGCGGCGACTTCGAGCATGGCGGGTTCGGGGTCGATGGCCGTGGCGCCGGCCACCCAGCTTGCGAATGCA
Organism: Paraburkholderia eburnea; assembly: GCF_002917095.1. Classification (GTDB taxonomy): domain Bacteria; phylum Pseudomonadota; class Gammaproteobacteria; order Burkholderiales; family Burkholderiaceae; genus Paraburkholderia; species Paraburkholderia eburnea. The sequence goes on along the minus strand of NZ_PQGA01000007.1, from coordinate 246,798 downwards.
AGGGAAAGCTGGCCCGGACCGCAGCCTAGGTCGAGCAGGCGTTGCGTCCCGTCCAGACCCACGCGCTGCGCGACGCGGCGAATCAGCGCGGGCGAGTAGGCGGGGCGGCCGATGAGGTAATGGGGCGCGGCGTGGTGGAAACGGTCGGCGACGAAAGGCGTGATCTGGCTCATGGCGCGTGTGGGGCGTTGGGCGAAAAAGGGAACTCGCACAGTCTGGAGATGCGGCGCGGCGGCGTCAAGAAGGACAAAGGTGAGTGTTTTCGGGAGTGAGGCGTACTGGCGAAAAGCGCGCACCTTCAGGTTTTTACGCGGACGCGGCGGTGAGCCTGAAATGAAGAAATGCACCGTAAAACAAGCACTAAAGTGAATCCGTAGGTGTTCTTCCCGGAGGCGTGGCGTTTGCCGTATGCGCGTGCAAACGTGCGTTCACGGCTCAATGGTGAGTATTTGCGGGAGCGCTGGAAATGTGTCGCGAAACCAGTTCGGCAACCTCCCTGTCATGCCGGTGTCATTTGCGTAAACCGATAAAAGCACCTGTTTTTCAGGCTTTTTATTCTTCGTCGGCATCAACGGAATCAAGCGGTCGTAGCGGGCAAGCCGACGCTTCACGCGCAAAGGTGAGAAGATTCGGGAGTGGCGGGCGCCATTGCACGGCTGCCTGCGATGGGTATATAACAGTACTGCGGGATTCTTTCTACGAAGCCATTGCAAGGGGAAACGATTCATCATGACGAGCGACGACACGCCAAAGCATGACGCTCAAGCGCCGGGCGCCAATGCGCCTCAAACCGATCTGGACAATCTGAACGCCGCGTTCTCGCACGTGGACGAAGGCGTGAAAAGCGGCAGCATCGCGGCGGGCGCGGCCAGGGGCCTCGTCTTCAGCCTGATCGAAACGCTGGGTGCGCTGGTGGGCGACCCCGACCTGCCCGAACACGCACGCTCCGGCTATGAAGGTCTGCTCGAAGCGGCGCGCGAACTGCGCGTGAAGCTGGAACGCTAACCTCACGAAGGCGCGTGTGCGCAGGCGATGCGTCTCAGGCATCGCCTGGCGCCTGCGCGAGCAAGGCTTCGGCCAGTCCGTCCGGCGCCGCGCCGATGCGCAATTCCGGCGTTCCATGCCAGTCGGCGCAACGTTGCAGTGCGCGCCGCAGATCGCTGACGAGCCGCCCGCTCACGCGCACACCCGGCTCCAGATGGAGCGACTTCACTTCGAATACCTGCTGGGCGCGATGCGCTTTCGCGTCGGCGCGCCCGATCAATTTCCCGCGGCTCAATATCGGCAGTACGAAGTAACCGTATTTGCGCTTGTGCGCGGGCACGTAGCATTCGATCGCATAGTCGAAACCGAACAGCGCCACCGCACGCTTGCGGTCCCACACGACCGGATCAAACGGCGAGAGCAGTGTCGTGACGGTCGATGACAGCGTGCCGTTCGCGGCGGCGTCGATGAGCGGCGCGTGATCGCGATGCACGAACGCATCGGGTTTCCAGCCCTCCACGCGCACGGGCACGAGCTCGCCCGCATCGGCGAGGGCGTGCAGCGCTTCGACATACGGGCGGCGCGGCAGGCGGTAGTAGTCGGCGGCCCAATCGGCGCGCAGCACGCCCAATGCCTGGGCGGTGCGCAGCAGCAGCGCGCGTTCGGCGTCGGCGCGCGAGGGCAGATCGCGCGCATCGCGCCAGTGAGGCAGCACGCGCTCGGCCACGTCGTAGACGCGCTGGAAATTGCGCCGTTCCGCGACCATCAGCGCGCCGGTCGCGAACAGCACTTCGAGGTGACGCTTCTCCGGCTTCCAGTCCCACCAGCCGCTGCCCTTGTCGCCTTCGGCGCGCGCGAAATCGGCGGAGCGCACCGGGCCGCTCGCACGGATGCGTTCGAGTAGCGCGTCGATTTCGCGGCGATGCTTCGCGTGCCAGTCGGCGGCGTATTTCCAGCCCATGCCCGACGGGTCCAACATGCGATGGCGCAACAGCCCATAGTCCTCGATCGGCACGAAACAGGCTTCATGCGACCAGTATTCGAACAGACGCCCAGCGGCGAGATGCGCGTCGAGCCAGCGCATGTCGTACGCGCCCACGCGGCTGAACAGCACGAAATAAGGACTGCGCGCGACCACATGGATGGTGTCGATCTGCAGTTGCGCCATGCGGCGGATCGCGGCCAGCACGTCGTCGGGTGTGGCCTTGCGGCGCGGCGGCGCGAGCAGGCCTTGTGCGGCCAGATGCAGCGTGCGCGCCGCCGCGAGCGGCAGCGTCAGGCGTGCGGCGTCGCCGGGTGAAGCCGGCTCGGCGTCAGCTTCGAACGCCGCGTCGTCACGCATGCAGGCCCGCCATCGCGGCCACTGGCGTCACGGCCTGCGCGGCGGCAGAGGGCATTGCGCCCAGCAATTGATGGATTTGCGCGACCACGGCCGCACCTTCGCCCACCGCCGCCGCGACGCGCTTGGTCGAACCCGCGCGCGCATCGCCGATCGCATAGACGCCTTCGACCGACGTGGCGAGGCTGCACGACGCATCGTTGGCGCCCGTGAGCACGAAGCCGTTCGCATCGAGCGCCACGCCGCATTCGCGCAGCCAGCCCGTGTTGGGGTCCGCGCCCGTGAAGAGGAACAGATGGCGCGCGTCGAAATGATCGACGCCTTCGGGGCACGGCGCTTTCAGCCGGATCGCGGCCAGCCCGGTTTCGTCCTCGTCGAGGCCGAGGATTTCGCTGCGCGGATGCACGTTCACATTCGGCAGCGAGGCAATGCGGTCGATCAGATAACGCGACATCGTCGATTCGAAACCGGCCTTGCGGATCAGCACGTCGATCTGGCGCGCCTGGGTCGACAGATAGACGATCGCCTGGCCCGCCGAATTGCCGCCGCCCACCAGCACCACGTTTTCGTGCTTGCAGAGCTTCGCCTCGACCGGCGAGGCCCAGTAATAGACGCCGCGTCCCGTATAGCGATCGAGCCCGGCGATGCTGGGGCGCCGATAGATCGCGCCGCTCGCGATCACGACGGTGTGTGCGCGCACGTCGCCGCTACAGGTTTCGAGGCGGCGTGGATGCTCGTTGCAATGGAGTTTTTTCACCGCGACCGGAATCGCCACATGCGCGCCGAACTTCTGCGCCTGCACGAAGGCGCGGCCCGCGAGCGCCTGGCCGGAGATGCCGGTCGGAAAGCCCAGATAGTTTTCGATGCGCGAGCTGGCGCCCGCCTGGCCACCCGGCGCGCGCGAGTCGAGCACGATCACCGACAAGCCTTCCGAGGCCGCATAGACGGCGGTTGCGAGTCCCGCCGGACCCGCGCCCACGACCGCCACGTCATAGACGCGCTCGCCGTTGAGTTCGGGCAGCAGACCCAGGCATGTGGCGAGTTCCGGCGCCGACGGATGGCGCAGCACGGTGCCGTCGGGGCAGATCACGAGCGGCAGGTCTTCGCAGCGCGCCGCGAAGCGCTCGACCACGCTGACCATGCAGCTTGCATCGCGCTCGTCGAGCACCGAATACGGATGGCCGTTGCGTGTGAGAAAGCCTTGCAGCGAGAGCAGCGCGGGATCGTTGTGCTTGCCGACGAGGATCGGGCCGCCCGCGCCTTTTTCGATCAGCGAGACGCGGCGCAGGATCAGCGCGCGCACGATGCGCTCGCCGAGTTCCGCTTCGGCGACGATGGCCGCGCGCAGCTTTTCAGGCGGAATCAGAATGGCGTCGACGGGTTCGAGCGCGAGGCCGTCGACCAGCGCCGGGCCGCCCGAAAGCTGGCCGACTTCGGCGAGGAAATGACCGCGCCCATGCTCGACGATCAGGCGCTCGCGGCCCAGGCCGTCGCGCTGGAACACCTTCACGGAGCCCGCGAGCAGCACGAACATGCCGGGGCCGGTGTCGCCGGTGTGGAACAGCAGTTCGCCCGGCTCCCAATGCCGCCGCTCGCCGAAACGCGCGAGCCGCGCGATCTCGTCATCGGTGAGTTCGGGGAACATCTGGTGCCGCCGCGTGGAAAGCGTCGAAAACGGCGCTTCGGCGGGCTGCGGCTGTGTATCGGAAAAAGACGCGGAAGACGTGGACTGCGAGGCCTCGTAGCGAGGCGGCTCAGTAGCAATGGAGCCCATCAGGCGATTCTCCTCATGCGCGCGGCAGCCGGAATGCGGCCCGGCTGCCGCGCGGAATCAGACAGCTTTCGGCGTGATGTTGACGGACACTTCGGGATGCTGTGTCAGCACCAGCGATTCGAGCGCGCGCCCGGAATCGCGCCAGGCGTCCAGGCCGCCGAGCAGCGGCACCACGTCGATGAATCCGGCCTCGGCAAGCTTCTTCGCCATCCAGGCCGCGGAAATTTCATTGGGGCACGAGCAGTAGATCACGAGCTTTTGTTCGAGCGGATACTTCGAGAGGATCTCGTCGAGCTTGCGCTCGTCGGCAAAGAGCGCGCCCGGAATGATGTACGGATCGAGCTTGCGCTTTTCTTCCGAGCGGATATCGAACACCACGGGCGGCGGCTTGTTGGCCATCGCGCGGTAGAGATCGTCCACGGTGATGCGCGCGTTCGCGAGCTTCTTGATGAGCTGGCGGCGGCGCTGCCAGCGGTAGGCCGCGTAGAGCAGCAGCAAAACCGCGACCACGACCGCCGCGAAGCGGCCGAGGCGGCTCGCGCCCGCCAGCATCATGTCGATCTGCGGCGCGAACAGCACGCCGATCAGCAAACCGGTGCCTGACCAGAGCGCGGCGCCAATGCCGTCGAAGCCCACGAAGAGGCGATAAGGCGTGCCCATCGCGCCCGCCAGCGGCACGGAGACAAGCGAGAGACCCGGCACGAACTTGGCGATGGCGAGGACGCGCACGCCCCAGCGGCCGAAAAAGCGCTCGGTCTTTTTCACGCAGGTATCGCGCGAGAGCGAGAGCTTGCAGAGCGTCTTGAGCGTGTTGCCGCCATAGAGACGGCCGGCGAGAAACCAGACGCTGTCACCGATCAGCATGGCGACGACGGACAGGCCAAGTACCGGCGCGACCTGCTGCCCGATCGAACCCGGGTGCATGGCGGCCATGGCACCGAACAGCACGAGCGCGGGCATCGCTGGCACGGGTAGGCCCAGTGCGCCGGCTAGTACGTTGAGGAACACGAGCGCAGGGCCGTACTGCGCGATGAGGTCATGTAGCATCGGCTTACTTCCTGCCAGAGGCGCCGCACGGGCGGCGCAAAAAATTGGAAGAGTAACGTAACGATTATGGACGCATTTCGAAGGCGTGCAAGCGAGCCTGCAAGCGCCGGGGGACGTGAGTTGGGGAGCATACGCCCAATGCGGAATCGACGCGCGCGAGCGCCGGCGCGCATCAAATGCCCATTGCCAGGAAGTACCAGGAAACTACCAGGGAAATGCTGAACAACGCAGTGCAGCAAGTAAGACGTGTGAACGCGCGAAGACACCGTGAGGGTGCCTTCGCGCAAGCGGCCCGCACGGCTGGCAGGCGCGTGGTTGGGGCGACCGGGATTTACCGCGTGTGCGATTCGCCGGGTAGCTCGGCACCCTGGGCGCGGATGGCCGCGATCAGTTCCGCAGGCGTGATTTCATAACGCACTTCGCGGTGGATGCCCGGCTTGCGCTCGTCGACTTCAATCAGCAACAGGCTCTTGCCGTCGGCCGAAGATTCGAGGCGCAGCGAACGCGTTTCGCGGCCGGTGGCTTCGTCATGCTCGGTGAGCAGGGTCATGTTTCCGGAAGACCCGGTCGTGCGCATTGATGTTGTCCTCGTAGGTGGTCGAGCCAATTGTACGGGGTCAGCCGCGCGGCGTCTCAGTCCTGTGAGCGCGGGCGCACATAGCGCGCCGCCGCCTGACCCGGCCAGCCAGTTTAACGCGACTCCGCGTTTACACGAGCATTTTTGCGTGTCCTGCAACGGTGCGGGGAACTTGTTTCGCTGACTGAGACATTGTCATGGGCATGACGCAAAGGATCCTTAATGATGTTCCGGCGCGCATCGCGGATACAGCCATGCCTTGCCCCGCCGATATTCACCTCCCGCAAGTCCTCACCTTCGAGTGGCGGCGGCGCCAAGAAAAAACGGCTCACCCGGTAGAGGCCAGGTGAGCCGTCGAAACGCCGTTGTTACTCGGATCAGCAACCCACATGGTGGGCGCTAACGGTTGGATATTGCGGGGTGGATCGCCTGCTGTCGAGATGGGACAAATGCCGATCTGTCTGCTTAATCGGAGCACGCAATTGCTTTACGGCAGGCTTTCGCCTGCTCAGGCCTCGACGGCCTCCTCGTGGGCGTGGGGGCTGCGCGCCGGTTTGGCCGGGCGACGCGCCGGAGTACGGCGCTCGTTCTGCTGCGTGCCCGCGACCGTGAAGAGGCGCACGGCCTCGTCCAGCACATCGGCCTGGTCGGCCAGGCGCTGCGCCGTGGCGGCGGCCTGCTCGACCAGCGCCGCATTCTGCTGTGTCGCGCTGTCCAGATGGGCGACCGCCTGATTCACCTGGCGAATCCCCTCGGCCTGCTCGCCGCTCGCATTGGCGACTTCGACGATGATCGACGAGACGCGGCTCACGGCCTCGTCGATGGCACGCATCTGCGCGGTCGTGTGGCCGACCAGTTCCGTGCCCTGAGCGATCTCGTGCACGCTCGCATCGACCACCTGCTTGATTTCCTTCGACGATGCCGCGCAGCGCTGCGCAAGCATGCGCACCTCGCTTGCGACCACCGCGAACGAGCGGCCCGCTTCGCCCGCGCGCGCGGCTTCGACGGCCGCGTTGAGCGCGAGGATATTGGTCTGGAAAGCAATGCCGTCGATCACGCCGGTGATGTCCGCGATGCGCTTCGAGGCGTCGGTGATGCCCGCCATCGTGCGCTCCATGCGCCCCGCAAGCGAGCCGCCCTGGGCCGCGGCGTCCTGCGCCTCGCGGGCGAGATCGAGCGCGCGCGTGCTGGCTTCGGCGTTGGCCTGCACGGTGGTGGTGAGCTGATCCATCGTCGCCGCGGTTTCTTCGAGCGAGGCGGCCTGCAACTCGGTGCGGCGCGAGAGATCGAGATTGCCCGTCGAGATTTCGTGGGCGGCGTCGAGCATGCCGTCGATCTGCGAGCGCACGTCGTAGACGATGGCCGTGAGATTGGCCTGCAACTGATTGAGTGCCTGCAGCACATCGCCGAGATCGTCCTTCGAGGCGATCGCCAGCGTCGCGGTCAGATCGCCTGCGGCCATGCGCGTGGAGGCCGCCGACATCTGTTCGAGCGGCGCACCGAGATGACGGGTGGACAGACGCCAGGCCGCCACGCTGCACACGGCGGCGGCGCCGAACGCGCACCAGAACGGCGTGGGCGGCAGACCCTGCCACGCACCGAAGCCGGCGGCCGCGAGCGCGGCGGGCACGAGCGCATAGCCGATGCCGATCCGCGTGGCGATCGGCAGACGCAGGAGCGACTTCGCCGCGCCGATGACGCCGGTGCGCGTGAGATCGCCTTGATGCAGGCGCAGGCCGCGCAAACGGCCCTCGCGCATCTGCGCGTAGAGCTGCTCGGCTTCGCGCACTTCCTCGCGGCTCGGCTTCACGCGCACGCTCAGATAGCCGACGACGGTGCCCTGTTCGGACACGGGCGTGACGTTCGCGCGCACCCAGTAGTGATCGCCGGACTTGCGGCGATTCTTCACGAGCGCGGTCCAGGGGCGGCCCGAACCGATCGTCTCCCACATGTCGGCGAAGGCTTCGGCCGGCATGTCGGGATGGCGGATGATGTTGTGCGCACGGCCGATCAGCTCATCTTTGGAGAAACCGGAAACGGCGACGAACGCGGGATTGCAATACTGAATACGGCCCTTGAGATCAGTGGCCGAGACGAGCATTTGCGAAGCAGGGTAATCGAATTCCTGCTGGGTAACGGGTTGGTTGTTGCGCATGGGATTCCTTGCAGATCGGCCGGTCACGGCCCGACAACATGTCGGAATTAACGGCAATTTCCTTCTGATCTTTAGGGTTTTTGTCCGATGACGAGGTTGAGTCATGGCGCATCGTCTTGCTGGGCGATGAGGGAAATGGTTGCGCGGTCAAAGATCTGGGTGGTCTGTGCGGGGGATGTGAGCGGGATTGGTCTGGATTTTTGTGGGTGGCTTTTGGGGTGGGGTGAGCGCGCCCTGATCGAGGCCGGATTGCGTTTTCGACGCATTAAAACCACGCGTGTGCTGGTCGAATATTCCCGTCTTCGATGATTACAAAGGAATACAAACTATTTCTTTGTCGATTCATCAGTTAATCAGGAATGCAGAGTGTTGACGACGATCGAATGACTCGACGACGGCGGCTCAAATCGTTGTTCTCCCGACTCCCATTGATCGCTTTAAACGCAGTTTAATCAGACAAATGAACCGCCAATAATTACATTTAACAACCAATTAAATTACATTTTCATTAAGCAAGCCCTATCCTCGAAATCCCTACGTGATGTAGCTGAAATGCATCAATCAATTGAAAGACTCGGTAACTTCTGTAATGATACCGATTCTCATTCTCTCGGCGGCCCCACGATGGCCGTCCGGGCTTTAATCCAAAAATAGCCAGCCTCGTCGATCCCTGTGCGCCATTGGGGGCCGCAAGCCAGCCACTGCTATCCAGGCCGAACGCGCCTCCATCGCGCGCTCCACCGGCCGGATTTTTCTTTCGTCGCACAGGGAACCCATGTTGAACAGGACGCCGCTCGCGAGTGCCCTCGCGCTAGCTTTTGCCTTGCCGTTTGCTTCTTCCGCGCTCGCCCAGAGCGCGCCTGCCGTTGCTGCACCGGGCGCAGTCGCCCCGCCCGCCGCTTCGAGCCAGGCAGCCGCGCAGCCGAACGTCAGGGCCAAGGCCGACGACAACGGCACGCTGCCCGCCGTCGCGGTGTCCGGGCAAGCCGCGCCGCAGGACTTTCAGGCCGAAAAATCGACCGTCGGCGCGAAGACGCCCACGGCGCTGCGCGACATTCCGCAGACGGTCACGGTCATCAACAAGGCGCTGATCCAGTCGCAAGGCGCGACCTCGTTCCAGGACGCGCTGCGCAACGCGCCCGGCATCACCATCGGCGGCGCGGAAGGCGGCCAGATCGGCAACAACATCAACCTGCGCGGTTTCACGGCCCAGAACGACATCTATCTCGACGGCTTTCGCGATCGCAACCAGTACTACCGCGACACCTTCGATCTGGAATCGATCGAAGTGCTTTACGGCCCGTCGTCGATGCTGTTTGGCCGCGGCTCGACGGGCGGCGTGATCAACCAGGTCTCCAAGCAGGCCACGCTCAAGCCGCTCACCGAGGTCTCGTCCACCATCGGCACCAACGACCGCTATCGCGCGACGCTCGACGTCGATCGACCGCTGGGCGACCACGCGGCGTTCCGTCTGAACGCGTTCGGCCAGTCGCTCGGCTCCACGCGTGACGAGATGATGAACAAGGACTACGGTTTCGCGCCCGAACTGCGCTTCGGCATCGGCACGCCTACCGAAGTCACGATTTCCGCGCTGATCCAGCACAACTACGATCAGCCCGATTACGGCGTTCAGTCGATCAACGGCCATCCGTTCTCGCCGTCGAAGGGCACGTATTACGGCCTGACCGACGACCGCACGATCCAGGACGTGCAGAACATTTCGGCGCGCGTCGATCACAAGTTCAACGATCAGTTCAAGATCAGCAACCAGACGCAGTTCTCGCACTCGCTTACCGATGCGCGCGAGACGGCGCCCGGCTCGGTGCTCACGGGGCCGCTTTCGAGCAGCACGGCGCTCAAGAACGGCAACTACACGACGCTGCCGCTTTCCGATCTGTACGTGAAGCTCGCCAGCCACGATCGCGTGATCGAGAATCACTCGATCTATAACGATACGATGGCGCAGTACAAGTTCGACACGGGCTTCGTGAAGCACGAGATGATCGCGGGCGTCGAAGTGGGCCACGACAGCTACACGAATCAGGCCTACACGCGCAACAATCTGCCGATCGTGTCGCTGCTCGATCCGGTCTATATCCCGACGCCCTCGAACGTCACGCAGACGGTCGGCAATCATGCGGAATCGGGCGCGACCACGCTGGCGGCGTACTTCAACGAAACGATGTCGCTCGGCGAGCACTGGAAACTGATCGGCGGCGTGCGCTGGGATCGCTTCCAGGCGCATATTGCGAACTCGGTCAGTGCTCCGAACTATGCCTCGCAGACCAACACGTTCACGAGCGTGCGCGCGGGTGCGATCTATCAGCCGACCGACTGGCAGTCGTACTACTTCTCGTACGGCACGTCGTTCGATCCGTCACTCGAAGCGCTGACCGTCACGAACACCACGCAGAGCCTCGCGCCCGAGCACACCAAGTCGTATGAAGTGGGCGGCAAGTGGGATCTGCTGGGCGGCAATCTCTCGGTGACGTCGGCGCTCTTCCAGCAGGAAATGGACAACGCGCGCACGCAGACTTCGAGCGGCGAATACACGCTCGACGGCGATATTCGCGTGCGTGGCTTCCAGGCCGGCGCGACGGGTCACATCACCAACAAGTGGCAAGTGTTCGCGGGCTACACCTATATGGACGGCCTCGTGCTCAAGGCCGCCGACGGCACCCAGGGCAAGACGCCGGCCAATACGCCGCGCAATACCTTCACGATGTGGACCACGTACGCGTTCACGCCGCATTGGGAAGTGGGTGGCGGCCCGACCTATATGTCGTCGCGCTACGCGGCGAACACGAATTACGTCGAAGTGGGCGGCTACACGCGTTGGGATGCGATGGCCGAGTATCACGCGAAAAAGTGGGACGTGCGCCTCAATGTGCTGAACCTGACCAACAAGTTCTACTATGACGCGCTCATCCAGTCGGATGGCGGACGTTCGGTGCCGGGTGTCGGCCGCACGTTCCTTGCAACGTTCGATTACCGCCTATAAGGTGTCCGATTCGTAGTCGCCTGCAACGGAGCATCCATGCCGTTGTCACGCAAAGCCCGCATCATTGCGGGCTTTTGCGCGTCCGTGCCCCCTGTAATGCCGCGCAATAGGTAGCGCAAAAAGCGAAGGAAAACGACGATGCTGATCCATATCCCTAACGTCTTGACACCCGAACAGGTGCAGGCCATGCGCGCGCGTCTCGACAACGCAGGCGACGCCTGGGTGGACGGCCGCGCGACGGCCGGCTGGCAGGGCGCGCCCGTGAAGCGCAATCGGCAGATTGCCGAGCACACGCCGCTCGCGCGCGAACTGGGCGACGTGGTGCTGGCCGCCATCGAGCGCAATCCGCTCTTCATCAGCGCGGCGCTGCCCAATCAGGTTTATCCGCCGCTTTTCAATCGCTACGAAGGCGGCATGACGTTCGGCTCGCACGTCGATGGCGCGGTGCGCGTGCTGCCCAACGGGCTGAAGCTGCGCACCGATGTCTCGGCGACGTTGTTTCTTTCCGCGCCCGACGAATACGACGGCGGCGAACTCGTGGTCGAGGACACCTACGGCGTGCAGGAAGTGAAGCTACCGGCGGGCGACATGATCGTTTATCCGGCCACGAGTCTGCATCAGGTGAAGCCGGTCACGCGCGGCGCGCGCGTGGGCAGTTTCTTCTGGGTGCAAAGCCTCGTGCGCGACGACACCAAACGCGCGCTGCTCTTCGACATGGACACCGCCATTCAACGCCTGAATGCGAGCGACGCGGACGCGCCGGCGCGCCGCAGCCTGGTGGGCTGTTATCACAATCTTTTGCGTATCTGGAGTGAGACGTGAGCTCTACTGACAGCACTATTTTTATCGACGATCAGCAACGCAGCGAGCGCGCGAAGCGTTCGCGCCGCGCCACCTTCATCAAGTGGCTGCGCAAGGTGCATGGCTGGGTGGGTTTGTGGGGCGCGGCGCTTGGGCTGTTGTTCGGCGTGACGGGCTTCGTGCTTAACCATCGCGCGGAGCCGTTGCGTATTTCGCCGGGCGCGCCGCAGGTTTCGTCGATGCAACTGGACGTGCCCGATCCCGCCCCCGAGACGCCGCGCGAGCTGGCCAAATGGCTCAAGTCGCAGCCCGATCTGAAACTGCCGCCGCGCATGGGCCGCGTGCAGAAGGAGCCGGAGCACAAGGTGGCCTGGGGCGACCGCACGACGGTGCAGCCCGAGCACTGGCAACTGACGTTCACCGCGCCGCATGAGAGCGTCACGGCGGAGTACTGGGTCGGCGACGACGCCGTCACGCTCAAGCGCTCCGACAATTCGCTGCTGGCGACCATCACGAACCTGCACAAGGGCGTGGGCATGAGCGTCGGCTGGGTGCTGTTCATCGACACCTTCGCGGGTGCGCTGATTCTGCTGTCGCTCACGGGCGTGCTGCTGTGGACCGAGCTGAACAAGCGCAAGACGGTGGGCGCCGTGCTGGTGATCGGCTCGATCGTCGTGGCGGTGTGTGTCGGGCTTGCCTGAGGTTTAGCCTTGGCTCAGTCGGACTGATCCGCGCCGCCAAGGTTTCGCGCCAGATAGTCGATGAACGCGCGCACCTTCGGCGGCAAAAAGCGGTTGGGCGGATAGAGCAGCCACACCGGGCCGCTATAGGCGCGCGCCTCGAAAATCCATTCCGGCAGCACCTGCACGAGCCGGCCGTCGCGCAACGCTTCGGCCGCCGTGAATTCGGGCAGGCAGGCGACGCCCCAATTCTCCAGCGCCGCTTCCAGACGCGCGCCTGCGTGGTTCGCGATATAGCGGCCTTTCACCTCGACGGTTTGCGTTTGCGTGCCCTGGCGCAGACGCCAGCGATGATCGTCGGCGGTTTCTCCGAGCCAAAGGCAATCGTGTTGTGCGAGTTCGCGCGGCGCGGCGGGCGTGCCGCGCGCGGCCAGATACGCGGGCGATGCGCACAGCAGCCAGCGCACCGCACCGAGTTGACGCGCGGCCAGTCCCGGCGGCGGCGTGCGCGTCGGGCGGATCACCAGATCGAGGCCGTCGCGCAGCGGATCGAGATCGTGATCGGCAAACACGAGTTGCACGTCCACTTCCGCGAATTCACGCAAAAAGCCTGGAATGAGCGGATGAATCACGGTTTTCGCATAGGCCGTGGGCGCGGCCACGCTCACGCGGCCCTGCGGACTGGCGGCCAGTTGGCCCGCGGCGTCGATCGCGCCCGCCGCCGCGCCGACCATATCGCGGCAATGCCGATATACCTGCGCGCCCGATTCGGTCACGCGGATCTGGCGCGTCGAGCGCTCCAGCAAGCGCGCGCCCAGCGCCTCCTCCAGACGTTTGATCTGCCGGCTGACCGTCGATGGCGTGCTGCCCAACTGGCGCGCGGCCACCGAGAAATTGCCGGCCTCGACCACGCGCGCGAAAGTCGCGAGATCGGGCAGCAGGGCGAAGAGTTCGGTCGGGTTCATTGGCGGACGCTCGTGGTCATCTGTGCGTGGGTGACATAAAAGCTGTGCGTGTGCGCCCAATTATCGCCATGAACGCAAAGCAGGACAATGGCCGCTCCCGCTACTCAAGAGATCAGTCCCATGCGCTTCACCCGTCTGATGCACCTCGCCGACTGGCTGCTGCTCGCCGTCGCGTTCGTCTGGGGCACGAGTTACGGCGTGGTCAAGCACGCGCTGGCGTTCTATCCGGTGTTGGGGTTGCTGGCGCTGCGCTTCGGCATCACATTCGTGCTGCTTGCGCCCGCGTTGCGCACCTTGCGTCGGGCGTCGCGGCGCGCGTTGGCCGGTGCGCTGCTGGCGGGCGCGCTGCTGCTTGGCATTTTTCTGTGCGAGACCTTCGGCGTGATGCTCACTCGCGCGTCGAACGCGGCGTTCCTGATCAGCTTGTGCGTCGTGCTCACGCCGCTCGTGGAGTGGGCGATGTTGCGGCGGCGTCCCGCGCGCGCGGAGTGGCTGGCCGTGGCGGCGTCGCTGGCGGGCGCATGGCTTTTGACGGGCGGCGCTTATGTGCCGAATGCGGGCGACGCGCTCATCCTGCTGGCGGCTCTCCTGCGGGCGATTTCCGTGTGCGTGACGAAGCGCGTGATGCGCGATGCGTCGCTGGCGCCGCTCGCGGTGACTGCGGTGCAGGCGGGCTGTGTGACGTTCGGCAGCGCGGTACTTGCGCTGGTGTTCGCGCCGCAGCAGTGGCAGGCGTTGCCGGCATGGTCTGGTCATGGCGTGTTCTGGGCAAGCGTGGCGTGGCTCGTGCTGGCCTGCACGCTCTTCGCCTTCTTCGTCCAGAACTACGCCGTGCGCCGCAGCAGCCCGACGCGCGTGGCCTTGCTGATGGGCAGCGAACCTGCGTTCGGCGCGCTGTTCGCGTGCCTGTGGCTGGGCGAGAAACTCACCGCGGCCGCATGGACAGGCGGCGCGCTCATCGTCGCGGCCTCGCTGCTGGCGACGGTGCAATGGAAGCGCGCGCCCTTCAGTCCTTCACGCCGCGCTTGCGCAGCAGATACGTATCCATGATCCAGCCGTGCGCCTCGCGCGCTTGAGCGCGCACGCGCACGATCTCATCCTTCACCTCGTCGAGCGGCCCCGCCACGAGGATTTCGTCGGGCGTGCCCACATAAGCGCCCCAGTAAATGTCGAGATCCTCGCCCGCCATCTGCATATAGGCGTTTTGCGCGTCGAGCATGACCACGGCGCTGTCCGCATCGTCCGGAAAGCCGTTTTCCGCGAGACGCCGGCCGGTCGTGATGCTCACCGGCTTGCCGATGAAGTTCAACGGCACGCGATGCTTCGCCGCGAGCGCCTGCACGCTGCTAATACCCGGAATCACCTCGAATTCGAACGCAATGCGACCATCGCCCTGAATCGCATCCAGAATGCGGATCGTGCTGTCGTAGAGCGACGGATCGCCCCACACCAGGAACGCGCCGCATTGCCCATCGGCGAGTTCGCTCTCGATCAGCCCTTCGAATACGCGCTGCTTGTCGCGATTGAGTTCGTCCACGGCTGCCTTGTACTCGACGCCATCGCGCCGCCGCTCGGGACTCGCCGCTTCCACGATCCGATAATCAGGATTCCGGATGAAACGCGCGCAGATCTCCTTGCGCAGCGCGACGAGCTTGTCCTTCGCGGGACCTTTATCCATCACGAAGAATACATTGGCGGCGTTGAGCGCCTCGATGGCCTGCACGGTCAGGTAATTCGGGTTGCCCGCGCCAATGCCGATAATCAGGATTTTTTTCACGTCGAAGTTCCGGTGAGTGCGTCGTCGCAGAGCAGTTCGATGCCGTCGAGCTGCGCGGCGCAGATGTCGCGCACGATGGTCACGAAGTCGGCGAAATAAGGACGCGCGGCGAGCGCCTTGGGCGCGAGCGCGTAAAGCTCGCTCCAGAGGCCCTTCGCGCCCACGCGTTTGGCGAGCACGTAGTCGTGATCGACGTAGCTTTTCACGCCCCAGTTGGGCAGCGCCGCGACGCCGCGCCGGCTGGCCACCAGTTGCATGATGGCGATGGTCAGTTCCGCCGTGCGCCGCTCCAGCTTGACGCCGGCGGGTTCGAGCACTTCGCGGATCAAGTCGATGCGCGATTCCGGCACGGGGTAGGTGATGAGCGTTTCGTCGCGCAGGTCTTGCGCGCTCAGACGGCGGCGGCTGCGCAGACGGTGCTCGTTGGCCATCACCACGAGGATTTCGAAGCGGAACAGCGGCGCCACCGTGAGCGCGCGGCGCGCACGCGGCTTCGAGCCGATCACCACGTCGGCCTTGCCCTCGGCGATCAGGCGCATGGGATCGGCATGGAAGCCCGCCACCAGATCGACCTCGACCTCGGGCCAGCGGCGGCGGAACTCGTCCATCACCGGCATGAGCCAGTCAAAGCAGGTATGGCATTCGAGCACGATGCGCAGTTCGCCGCGCGCGTCGCCCTTGAGGCGCACGAGGTCGCGCTCGGCGGCGGCCACGGCGGCCAGCGTCTCGCGCGCGAGCGCGAGCAGCCGTTCGCCCGCCGCGGTGAAACGCAGCCCCTGGCGCGTGCGCTCGAACAGCGAAACGCCGTAATGCGCTTCGATGTCGCGAATCTGGTGCGAAAGCGCCGACTGGCTCAAATGCACGCGCGCGGCGGCGGCCACGAGCTTGCCGGAATCCGCGATGGCGACGAGCGAACGTAGATGGCGAAGTTCGATCATGCAGCCTCGCGCACCCGGCAGGAAGGTTGAAAAATCTGGATATGAATATGGTTCATACAACGATGAAAACATGTCGCTTGAAGAATGATAGCGCGACTTCGACAATGGCCCGCTAAACAGGACACTTGCAGACAGATCGATCATGGCACGCACTCATATTTCCGGCTTTCCCCGCATCGGCGCGCAGCGCGAACTGAAGTTCGCACAGGAGGCGTTCTGGCGTGGCGAAATCGACGAAGCCCGCCTGCACGATGTCGGCGCGGGCCTGCGTGCGCGTCACGGATTGATGCAGCGCGAGGCGGGGCTGGACTTCGTCTGCGCGGGCGACTTCGCCTGGTATGACCCGATGCTGAGCATGAGCGCACTGCTGGGCGCGCTGCCGGAGCGCTTTGGTTTCGACGCGCGCACGCTCACGCTCGCGCAGTACTTCGAGCTGGCGCGCGGCAACGCCTCGCAGCCCGCGCTGGAAATGACCAAGTGGTTCGATACGAACTATCACTACATCGTGCCGGAGATCGGCCCGGATACGCGCTTTGACGGCGGCGTCGAATGGTTTTACGAGGAGATCGGCGAGGCGCAGGCGCTCGGTCGTCCCGTCAAGCCGGTGCTGATCGGGCCGATTACGTGGCTGTGGCTCGCCAGGAGCCGCACGCCGGGCTTCGACCGCCTGTTCCTGCTGCCGCGCCTGCTGGTGCGCTACGCGCGCATTCTGGAGACGCTCAAGGCGCGCGGCATCGACTGGGTGCAACTGGACGAGCCGGCGCTGTGCTGCGATCTCGAAGAAGACTGGGCCGCCGCGTTCAGCGCGGCTTATGAAGCGCTGGGCGAGTGCGGCGTGAAACTGCTCGTCGGCACGTACTTCGGTTCGGCGGCGCAGCGCGCGGCGCTCGTGGCCGCGCTGCCGGTGCAGGGCGTTCATATCGATCTGGTGCGCGCGCCGGAACAACTTGACGTGTGGCGCGCGGCGCTGCGCGACGATCAGATGCTTTCCGCGGGCGTGATCGACGGCCGCAACGTCTGGCGTGCCGATCTCGCCGCCATCGCCGACACGCTGCAGGACACGCACGCGCAATTCGGCGAGCGCCTGTGGATTGCGCCGTCGTGCTCGCTCGCGCATGTGCCGGTGTCGCTGGCGGGCGAGCGCAAGCTGAGCGCGCAGATCAAATCGTGGCTTGCGTTCGCCACGGAAAAGCTCGCCGAAGTGAGCGCCGTCGCGCTGGCGCTCGAAGACCGCGCGGCCGCCCAGCCGCAACTCGATGCCGCGAGCGCTGCGCTGGCGGCTCGCGCGACATCGGCGGCGGTGGTCAACACGCTGGTGCAAAAGCGCACGGCCGCAGTCGATGCCGCGATGGCGCAGCGCAAGAGTCCGTTTGCCGTGCGCGAGCGCGTGCAGCGCGACGCGCTGCGCCTGCCGCTCATGCCGACCACGACGATTGGCTCGTTTCCGCAGACCGTTTCGATCCGCGAGGCGCGCGCCGCGTACCGTCGCGGCGATTTGCGCGCGCTCGACTATCTGGAGCGTATGCGCGAGGAAACGGCGCGTTCGGTGCGCCAGCAGGAAGCGCTGGGACTCGATGTGCTCGTGCATGGCGAAGCCGAACGCAACGATATGGTCGAATATTTCGCCGAGCAATTGTGGGGTTTCGCGGTCACGGAAAACGGCTGGGTGCAGAGCTATGGTTCGCGCTGCGTGAAGCCGCCGCTCATCTATGGCGACGTGTACCGGCCGGAGCCGATCACCGTCGAAGCGATCCGCTACGCGCAGTCGCTCACGACGCGCCCGCTCAAGGGCATGCTGACCGGCCCGGTGACGCTGCTGCAATGGTCGTTCGTGCGCGACGACCAGCCGCGCGCGACGACGGCGCTGCAACTCGCGCTTGCGATTCGCGACGAAACGCTCGATCTGGAGAAGGCGGGCATCGGCATCGTGCAGATCGACGAACCGGCGTTCCGTGAAGGCGTGCCGCTGCGCCGCGACGGCAGCGCGGCGTATTTCGAGTGGGCGGTGCGGGCGTTCCGCGTGGCGTCGTCGGGCGTGTCGGACGTCACGCAGATTCACACGCATATGTGTTATTCGGAGTTCAACGCGGTGCTGCCGTCCATCGCGGCGCTGGACGCGGACGTCATCACGATCGAGACCTCGCGTTCGGTGATGGAACTGCTCGACGCGTTCGGCGACTTCGAGTATCCGAACGCGATCGGGCCGGGCGTGTACGACATTCATTCGCCGCGCGTGCCGCAGACCGATGACATGGTGCGCCTGATCGAGCGCGCCTGCGAGACGATTCCCGCCGCGCGGTTGTGGGTGAATCCGGACTGCGGCCTCAAGACGCGCGCATGGGCCGAAACCGAAGCGGCGCTGCGCAATATGGTGAGCGCGGCGCGCGTGCTGCGGGAGCGCTATGCCGCAAACGCGAACGATACGGTGGTGCCTGCCGCGGCTTAAGGTTTTAATACGCTCGGAGTAATTTTCTTCAATACGCGTGCTGTCGCCTTGCGTACGCTCGACGGTGAATCATCGCCGTCGGGCGTATCGAGGAGAATTGTGAGCACGGCACTTTCCATGGCCGCCTTCGCGCTGGCCACATCCATCACCCCAGGTCCCGTCAATATCGTCGCGCTCGGCGCGGGCGCGCGCTATGGCCTGCGCGCGAGCCTGCGCCATGTCACGGGCGCGACCGTCGGCTTCGCGCTGCTGTTGCTGCTGATCGGGCTGGGCCTGCACGAACTGCTCGCGCAATGGCCGATGCTTACGCGCGCGATCGAGTGGGCGGGCGTGGCGTTTCTGCTTTACGTTGCGTGGAAACTCGCGACCGACGATGGCCGTATCGACACGGCCGGCACCGCACGCGGCCCCACGCTGCTCACGGGCGCGGCGATGCAATGGCTCAATCCCAAGGCCTGGCTGGCGTCGGTCGCGGGCATGGGCGTATATGCTGCCTCGGGCGAAAAAGCGCTCGTGTGGCAGTTCGCGGCGATCTACTTCGTGGTCTGTTACGCGTCGATTGCGTGTTGGGCGTGGGCGGGCGCATCGCTGCGCCAGGCGTTGCGCGAGCCGGCGCGGGTGCGCTTCGTGAACCGGGCGATGGCGGCGCTGCTGGCGGCGAGCGCGCTATGGCTATTGTTCGATTAAAGCGGAATTAAATTGGGATTAAGGCGCGATTAAAACTCGGGCTTTAACCGCGATATTGCCCCGGTGTGGCCGCCACGAACTGACGAAACGCGCGCTGCAAATGGGCTTGATCGGCGAAACCGGCTTCGGCGGCCACATCCGCGATGGCGTGGCCGCGACGCAATTGCGCGCGACTGAATTCGATGCGCCGGTTCACCACATAGGCGTGCGGCGTGAGGCCGTATTGCTCGCGAAACGCGCGGATCAGATACGACGGCGAAAGTTCTGCCGCCGCGCAGATCTCTTCGAGCTTGAGCGCGCGCGTGTAGTTGCCTTCGATGAATTCGGCGGCCCGCGCGATGCGGCGGTCCGGCGCGCGTGATGCATCGTGATCGGGCGCGGGATTGAGCGTCTGCTGGAGCCGCGTGAAGTACTGCGTGGCCGCGCTTTCCTTGCGCAACGCGTCCACATGCGGATCGACCAGCAGGTCGTAAAGCGCATTCAGTCCGGCGAACAGATTCGCGTCCCAGGTGAGCGTTTGTGCGAATGGCCGAAAGCCCTCCTGCGCGCCAAAGCCCAGCGACTGTTGCAAACGCGCGAGCCAGTCCACGTCGATATGGAACATGCGATAGGCCCACGCTTCGTCTTCGGCGGGATTGCAGGCGTGCACCACCTGCGCATTGATGACGACGACCGCCCCCGCGTGAACAGGCTCCAGCGTATCGCCATTCAGATAGGTGCTGCGCCCGCCCAGAATCGCGCCGATCGAAAAGGTGCTGTGCGCGTGGCGGCCATAGCGAACCTTGCGGCCATCGGCGATGGCGCGCACTTCGATGAAGGGCAGGGCGTCGTCGCGCCAGAAACTGGGCGTGGCGTCGGTCGATTGGGGCATGGCGTACCTCGAAAGCAATGCCTGATGAAGCGCAATGGAAGCGCAATCGAATCAAAGCGGCATGGAAATTTGATCTTAACGCATCGGGCAGTCGTGATAGTTTCTTCGTTCGATCAACCTTGAATACGACACGATCTGCCTATGAATGCCGCCACGCTAACGATCCGCCCGCTGACCGAAAGCGACGTCGATGCTTTTCGCGCCATGCGCCTGCACGCCGCTGTCGACACGCCGTTCGCCATCGTCCCCACGCGCGAAGAAGAAGCGCGCTGGACCCGCGAAGAAAATATCGCGCGCGTACGCGAAACGGATCAGCAGGCGGTATTTGGCGCGTTCGATGGAGAAACGCTAATCGGCATCACCGGCTGGCGGCGTGAGCAACGCGTGAAGTTTGCGCATAAGTCCCTCATTTGGGGCGTCTTTGTCGATCCGTCTTATCGGCGCACGGGCATCGCGCGGCGCTTGATGGAAAGCGCAATCGGGCGCGCAAAAGCAAGTGGCGTTCAGCAAGTGCAATTGACCGTTGGTGCACGGAATCCGCGCGCGCAAACGTTGTACTTGTCGTTAGGCTTCGTTGTTTATGGTCGCGAGCCGCGTGGCATGCTGATCGACGGCGAATATTTCGATGAAGAACTTATGGTGCTGATGCTCGATTGAGTGGCACACAATGGCAGAAAATGTTCTGTGCGTTAGTGCACTAATTAAGTACATTCATCATTTCGTCATACAGCAGCGTCGATAATCCACTCCGAATAAATTGGCCTTAGTGTCACGAGGCGCGCAAGCGATAGCGCGTCCGGCACCCTGAAGGCCCGGGGATTTCGACATGACCATTCGTCACCGCATCACGCTACTCATCGTTCTGATGTTCGTCGCGCTGTCCGCCATCGGCGGCTACGCGGTCTATCAGACGCGCCGCAGCGCCACCGATGTTCACCAGGTTACGCAGGGCGTCGTGCCCAGCGCGCTGGCGTCGTCCGATCTCGTCTCGCTCGTCAAGGACGTGCAGCTCGCGACGATGACGCTGGTCTACGCGCCCGACGCGACCACCGCGCAACTCGCGCAGGACGATCTCAAGAAGAAGGAAACCGCATTGCGCGCGGCGCTCGACGTGCAGAAACAGGCGGCCGCGAGTCACGCGCAGGACGGCCTCGTTGCGCAGGCGCAGGAAAGCATCACGAATTATTTCAGCGCGATCGACGACACCGCGAAGATGAAGGCGGCCGGCAAGAACGAACTGGCGCAGGCCTATCTGTTCGCCAATGTTGCGCAGTATCGCGACGAACTCGAAGGCATCGTTACGACGATGCGCGTCGAGAAGAACCGCCAGAAAGACGACGCCATCAACGCGCTCAACGGTATGCTCGACACCACGACGAGCGCGATCGCAGGCGTGACGGGCGGCGCCGTGGTGCTGCTCACGGCGATCGGCCTGCTGCTGTACCGCCAGATCACCCGCCCGCTCTCGCGTATGCAGGGAGAAATGAGCGAGATCGCGTCGAACCAGGATTTCACGCGCCGCGTGCCGGTGGGCCGCATGGACGAGATCGGCCATTCGATCGTCGCGTTCAACGGCATGATCGAGAAGATCCAGCATAGCTCCGCGCAACTCAAGCGCAAGACGGCCGACATTCAGGCGATGTTGCAGAATATGCAGCAGGGCATTCTGACTGTCGTTGAAGGCGCAACCATTCACAACGAGTATTCGGCCTATCTGGAAGCGATTTTCGAAACCCGCGAGATCGCGGGCCGCTCGCTGATGGACCTCGTGTTCGCGGACACGGAACTGGATGCCGACACGCTCTCGCAGATCGACGCCGCCGTGCAGGCGTGCCTGGGCGAAGACGACGTGAACTTCGCGTTCAACCAGCATCTGCTGGTGAACGAAGTCACGCGCACCATGCCCGATGGCCGCAAGAAGGTGCTCGACCTGAGCTGGTCGGCCATCACCGACGAAAATGACGTGGTCGTGCGTCTGATGCTCTGCGTGCGCGACGTGACCGAATTGCGCGAGCTTGCGGCGGAAGCGGGCGAGCAAAAGCGCCGCCTGCAGATGATCGGCGAAATCCTTGCGGTTAGCGAAGAGAAGTTCCACCACTTCGTTGAGGGTGCAACGGGTTTCATCCACGAGAACGAACGCATCATTCGCCAGCACGATTGCGCGGACATGGGCGCGATCGACGCGCTGTTCCGCAACATGCACACCATTAAGGGCAACGCGCGCACCTACAGCCTTCAGCATCTCACGGGCGTCGTGCACGAAGTCGAGCAGCGCTACGACGCGCTGCGCCGCGAAGACACGAGCCACGCGTGGGACCAGCAGGCGCTCATCGACGATCTGCATCGCGTGCGCGAAGCCGTCGATCACTACGCGACGCTCAACGAAGTCAGCCTCGGTCGCGGCACGCGCACGAAGGACGAGCGCATCGCCATCGGCCGCGAGCAGATCGACGCGAGCTTGGCGCTGCTGGACGGCGCAAACAACGACGATCTCGGCTCGCTGCGTGCGATGCGCGAGGAGCTACGCAACGTCTTGAGCGGCATTGGCACCGAAACCGTCGAAAGCGCGCTCGCGGGTGTGATCGATTCGCTGCCGTCGCTGGCGCGCGAACTCGACAAGGCGGAGCCGGTCGTGCGTATCGACGACGGCGGCTACCGTCTGCGCGGCGAGGCGGCGGGAACGGTTAGCGATGTCTTCACGCATCTGCTGCGCAACTCGCTCGATCACGGCATCGAAATGCCCGAGCAGCGCCGCGCGCAGGGTAAGAGCGAAGCGGGCCGTATCGACATCAAGCTGTCAATGACCGAAGGTGCGCTGCGTATCGCGCTTGCCGACGATGGCCGAGGCCTTGCGCTCGCGCGCATTCGCGGCATCGCGGCGGAGCGCGGCTGGCTGGGCGAAGGCGAATCGATCAGCGACGACGCGGTGGCGGCGTTCATCTTCCGCGCGGGTTTCTCCACGGCGCATAGCGTGACCGAAGTGTCGGGCCGTGGCGTGGGCATGGACGCGGTGCGCGACTTCCTCGAACGCGAGGGCGGCCGTATCGAACTGCGCTTCACCGATAGCCTGGAAGGCGCCGATTATCGGCACTTCGAAACGATCGTCTATCTGCCGCAGAACTGCGCAGTCGCGGCAGCGCCTGCACGCGCGGCGGTGCAAGAGGAAGCGCTGGCATAGCGCGCAGCGGGGGATGAAGTGGTGTTTCCGTATTTGATCGGCGCGGTGGCGGGTTTCGCGGTGGCGGCGTTGTGCGCCGTCGTGCTGCGGCTGCGCGCGCGCAGCCTGGCATTCGAGGCGTCGCAGACGTTGCAGGATGCACATGACGCAGCGCTTGCGCAGGCCGAGGCGCGTTTGCAGGATGCGCAAAGCAGCGCGGCGCACGAGCACGAGGATCTGCAAATGCAGATCGATTCGCTGCGCGCGGACCTCGCGCAGCGCCGCGTGGTGGCGGACGCGATGGAAGCGTCGCTGGCCGCCGAGCGCGCGCGCAGCACGGACGCATTGCATCGCATCGAGCGCATCGCGGCCGAGGCCACCCGTCTGAAGCAGATGTCCGTGACCTTCGAGCGCTGGCATGAGCAGATGATCTCGCTGATGTCGCAGAACCACGACATGCATCAGAAGAACCAGGAGCTGTCGTCGATCGTGAGCCACGTGCTGATCGTGTCGCTCAACGCGTCGATCGAAGCGGCGCGCGCGGGCGCGGCCGGGCGCGGCTTTTCGATCGTGGCGGGCGAAGTCCGCACGCTGGCGACGCGCTCGCAGGAATTGTCGAAGAGCTATCGCGACAGCCTGCATCGCAACGACCTCATTACGACGGCCACGTTCCAGGATATTCAGGCGGGCGGCAAGATGATCGCGGCTTCGCTTGCGAGCGTCGAATCGCTTTCGCAGCAGTTGCGCGCGGAGCTGGACGATGCGCGCGCCGAGGCGCACGCATGATCGGCACGCACGCGCAGGACAGCTTCGAGCGGATTTTCTTTGGCGCGGCGCGCACGCGCCTCGTCACCGATCCGCAGCACGCCTGTGAGATTACGTCCGCTTCGAACGATGTCGCGCAGGGCGAGCATGTGGTCGTGCTGACGATTTCGTCGATGCAGTTTCGCTTGCTGCTGTTGCTGCATGTAAAGGATGACGAAGCAACTCGCGATTACTACACGGGCGATGGCAGCCGCGCGGTGCTGGACACGTTCATGGAATTCGCCAACCTGTGTTGCGGATCGATGAATCAGCAACTGGTCGAGCATTTTCCCGATCTTGGCATGTCCACGCCGTATTCGCTCGGTAGCCAATGCCTGCCGTATCTGCGCGAGCTGAAGCCGGATAGCGTGAAATCGTATGCGCTCACGCTCGATGGACGAGTTCGGCTGGGCGCGACGCTGTGCATCTGCACGCATGCGCCGCTCGATTTCATCGCGGCGGAACGGGTCGGCGAGCACGAAAGCGCTGGCGAACTCGAACTGTTCTGAACGAATCCAGAAGTAGCAAGTACGTGAAAAGCCCGCGCAGGAAAGCCAACGCATGAACACGAACCAGCCGGTCAGCAAGATTCTGCTGCTGGAAAACGATAGTACCCGCGCAGACGCGCTTGAAGCCTTCGGCGCCGCGCATCAGCTCGTGTGCGTGCCCGTGCGGCGCGACGCGCTGGCAGCGGCGCTGCAGACGCATTACGACCTGGGCGGGGTGCTGCTCGGCGAGGATTTCGGCGGTTCGCGCGAAGCCGCGGCGGCGGTGGCCGTCGCGCTGGAAGTGGAGCGCCCCGAACTGCCGATCGTGCTGCGCCGCGCATCGCGCGAAGCGACGAACGACACGCTGCCCGAAGCGCTGCTTCGCGTGCCGCGCGCAAGCTGGTACGAAGGTGAACCCGAGACGTTGCTCGCGGCGCTCGACGTGCATGTGTTCTCGCAGGAATATCCGGACCCGCTGGTGGATGGCATTACCGACATGACGTTTGGGCGTCTGCGCGGCCTGTTTCCGGATCTCGAAGTGAACTGGGATACGCCGAGCGTCGTGCGCGACCGCATCATCTTCGGCGAAGTGCTTACGCTGATTCCGATCGAAACGGCGTGGTGCCGCGGCTGGCTCCTCATGCAGACCGAGGAGATGCCGCTGATCGAACTGCTGCCGCCGCGCGCGGGCCGCGATGAGGCGAGCGACTTCCGCGACGTCAACGGCGTGCTGGGCGAACTAACGAATCTCGTGTGGGGCGCGTTCCGCAACCGCTATCTGGGCAACGCGAGCAACGCGGACGGCAGCGACGTCGGCCGCGCGCAGGTGCAGGTGCCGCTGCTCATCAATCATCGGCGGCGCTACCTGTCGTTTGGCTCGGACAACCCGCAGCTATGCATCAAATATCGCCTCACGTGTCCCGCGACGGGCCGCGAGGTGGTCATCGACCAACGCTTCGTATTCAGCTTGGGCTGGTCGCGCGAGGGTTTCGACGAGACGGCGGCACAAGCAGCGGCAGCCGCAGAAGTGGAGCAGGCGAGCGGCGAACTCGAACTGTTTTGACGAACCGATTTTGACAGGCGCGCCGGTCATGGCGCGAAGGAAAGAGACAACATGGCAAAGATTCTGGTAGTGGACGATTCGAGCACGGTGCGCGACGAAGTGGCGGGCTTTCTGCGCAAGAACGGTCTGGACGTGGACACGGCGGTGGACGGCAAGGACGGCCTCGCGAAGCTGCGCGCGAACCCGGGCGTGAAGCTCGTGGTGAGCGACGTGAACATGCCGAACATGGACGGCCTCACGATGGTCGAAAAGATTCGCAGCGAGCTGGCGAACACGGCCGTGAACGTCGTCATGCTGACGACGGAAAGCAGCCCGGCGATGAAGGAACGCGGCAAGGCGGCAGGCGTGCGCGGCTGGATCGTCAAGCCGTTCAAGGGCGAGGCGGTGCTGGAGACGTTCCGCAAGCTGGCGGGTTGAGTCTGTTTGGGCGTCCGGGCCGGCTGGCCGGGCGCTGAGGTGGACGGGAAGAAAAGACTGATCCGATGGCTTCGGGTTGGCCTTTTTTATTTCCAGCATCGGCGTGTCTTGGTGGAGCGTCTAGTTGATTTTTCGGAAGAAATAACCATTGCGATTCTGATTTTTAGGATCTTACTGATATTCCTTGGTTTCGATCCGTTGCTAATTTCCGGCTAAGGCGGTTTTCATTTTCCTTGGTTGCCGGTCCAGCGCTGGTCCGGTTTATTGGACAATTGAACGGAGAAAAATAATGCTGGAAAACAAGGGGTATCGCTGCGAGCTTCCGAAATGAGGCGAGCGCTATTGAGAAGTGGAGATAAAACCACAGCGGGCGGGACCGTGATGGAAGGCGCAGAGAATTGCACGGTTGGCGGTAAGTCCGTGGCGTTTATTGGTGCGCGAATCTGGTGCCCGGTGTGCAACTCGGAAGGTTTCGTTGCCTGGGTGGGGCCGCACCGAAAAGCAACCATGAACGGCAAGCAGCAGGCGCTAGACGGCGACGAATGTGTATGCAAATGCAGCCCGCCGCCGATTTGCATCGCTTCGCAGAATTTCGCCTGGCATAGTTTCGAAGCGGGTGAACTCGCCGCCGCTTCTTCGAATGGCAAGGCGCCTGGAAGTGAATTCGCGCGCGGGCTATATGACGAGCAATTCGCGCTTCTGGATCAGGACGGCGAGGCCACGCGCGGCATTCACTATCGCATTCTCGCGGGATCGCAGATTCTGGCGAGCGGAACAACAGATATGCAAGGCCGCACGCAGCGAATCAAGACCAGCGATGCGCAAGGCCTACGGCTCGAAATCAGTCGTTAGCCATGAGGAATCTCGTCCAGCCGACTCTCGGCATTGAAATTTTAAATGTACGTGGAGACTGAAGAATGACAGATCGTTCCGATTGGGTAACGGTTCACGCTGCAGCCGTGACGAATATGAATCCTGATTCTCTAGTTCGAGTGACTATCAACACGGTGCCGATATGTCCGAATATGACGAACCAGGAATTTCGACAAACCATAATGAAAGTACGAGACGCCGCCGTTGTGCTGGTCAAAGAGCGAATCGCGGCGGTTGCAAGATGGGATATTCAGGAGCGGAATCGCGCGACAATTTATTTTGGACGGGCCGATGAGGAAATCAGAAGCACACTTGCGGCCGGCTTGCCGCGGTTGCTCGCCGCGCTTCAGGAGCTTGTGCCCGAAAAGATCGTTCGTTGGGACGACTCGATGAACCGGAACTTGACCTGTTCCGTTGTGCCCGACAACGGTCAGAACCGCGCTGGCGTATGTAAGCCCGATTCCGAAAAGCGGATAATCGCCATTTATAGCGCTTTTTGCTCCGACTCGAACGGCGAGTTGTGGCACGGAGCGAAGGTGAAAACGATCGTTCATGAGTGCACCCACTACGCGGATACATTCAACTCGGACGATATTATGTATGGCAACACCGAGAGCGGCATGTATGCGTTTGCGATTAACAATGCAGACAAGGCAATCCGTAATGCCGATAGTATTGCCGGATATATTGCAACCTTCGATAAAACTGTCGCTAGATGAGAATAATGTTCCGTTCATCGATATCGCTCGCGTTCGCCTTTGCAGCATTGTCGATCTGCACATCGTCAATTGCTTGCACCATCAGCGAGTCAATGGAGACGCGCCTTCCTCTCAATTCCACCTACCTGACGAACGACGACCGGTTAGCGATCGCGAATATTGTCCTCGAAGCGAAAAAGTGGCCCGACGTTGATATTCAGGCCGTAGTTATCGCGGGGGCGTATGTTGGAGAAAGGAACGTCGAGAAGCTGAAAAGCGAGCGGGGCGCAATTGTCAGCGCCTATCTGGTTCAGTTGGGTATCAAGCCGCAACATGTCTTGATCGAGCCCAAGACGCTAACCGATCAGATGGTGAAGAACGAAGACGGTTCGTTAAATCTTCATCAGATCTATGTTGAACTCGTTCCCTTGTGTAAAGGTGGTTGCGAGAGGCTCTGTAACGATCCACGTGTGACACCGAACAGCCGCGCAATCCAATAGGCGGGGCCGTTGAGCACCTTTGACCCTGCTTCGACAGGTCTTTTTGCTCGAGGGGTTCCTTTGCGCTGGCTAAAGTACCCCGATCTGTCCCTCACCGTATCACCCCCCACTACGATAAAATAACGGGTTGCGCCTTCCAGTGCGAGCAATCCATTCGGTCGATCACCAGGTAACACCCGGGCACGCCCGTCGGGCGTCGCGTCAAATTGTGGGGTCGAGTCCCGCTGTCTGCGGCGATATCGCCACCGGTTTTGTCAGCTATCCGTAAAGAATGGTCGGGCATCCGCCTGGCGGAATGGCCACGCCTTGGGCCGTCATACCCAGTCACACTAGTCATAAAGAAACAGAGTTATATGGATTCGGATCCGCATCGCGTTTCAGGGGGCACATCCCGCTCGGGAGACGAGCCGCCCTCCTTGCATCGCAGTCTCAAAGCCCGCCACCTCACCATGATCGCGATCGGCGGCTCGATCGGCACGGGGCTGTTCGTCGCCTCGGGCGCGTCGATCTCGCAGGCCGGTCCTGGCGGCGCGCTCGCCGCCTATCTGGTGATCGGCCTGATGGTCTACTTCCTGATGACGAGTCTCGGCGAGATGGCGGCTTTCATGCCCGTCTCCGGCTCGTTCGCGACCTACGGCGCGAAGTTCGTCGACGAGGGCTTCGGCTTCGCGCTCGGCTGGAACTACTGGTACAACTGGGCCGTGACGATTGCGGTCGAACTGGTGGCCTCGCAACTCGTGATGGGCTACTGGTTCCCGCACGTGCCCGGTGTCTGGTGGAGCGCGGGTTTTCTCGCCATCATGTTCCTGCTCAATGCGTTGTCCGTGCGCGGTTTCGGCGAGGCCGAATACTGGTTCTCGCTGATCAAGGTCGTGACCGTCGTGGCGTTCATCGGCGTGGGTCTGTTCATGATCGTCGGCGTGATGAAGGGCGGCGCGGATCACGTCTGGGGCACGTTCACCTCGGAAGGCGGCCCGTTCGTGGGCGGTCTGCCCGCGTTGCTGGGCGTCACCATGATCGCGGGCTTTTCGTTCCAGGGCACCGAGCTGATCGGCGTCGCCGCCGGCGAATCCGAAAACCCCGGCAAGACGATTCCGCGCGCGGTGCGCCAGGTGTTCTGGCGCATTCTGCTGTTCTATGTGCTGGCGATCATCGTCATCGGCCTGCTGATTCCGCACACCGACCCGAACCTGCTGAAGTCCGATGTCACCGATATCGGCGTAAGTCCGTTTACGCTCGTGTTCCGCCGCGCGGGTCTTGCGCTGTCGGCGGGCGTCATGAACGCCGTGATTCTGACCGCCGTGCTGTCGGCGGGCAATTCGGGCATGTATGCGTCCACGCGCATGCTCTATAACCTCGCCGTCGAGGGCCGCGCGCCCAGGATCTTCGCGAAGCTGTCGTCGAGCGGCGTGCCGCGCAACGCGCTCTACGCGACCACGGCGGTGGGCGCGCTGTGCTTCCTGTCGTCGATGTACGGCGACAAGACCGTGTACATGTGGCTGCTCAACACCTCGGGCATGACCGGTTTCATCGCGTGGCTCGGCATCGCCGTGAGTCATTACCGCTTCCGCAAGGGCTTCGTCGCGCAGGGTCTTTCGTTCGCGCAACTGCCATATCGTTCGAAGTGGTTTCCCATCGGCCCGATCTTCGCGTTCGTGGTCTGCCTCGTCATCATGCTGGGGCAGGACTATCAGGCGTTCACGTCGAACAAGATCGACTGGGCGAGCGTGCTGGCGACGTATATCGGCATTCCGCTGTTCGCGCTGATGTGGCTGGGTTATCGCATCGTCAAGGGTAGCCGCTTCATTCGCTACGACGAGATGGAAATCAGCCCGCTGACGGGTCAGACGGGCGCGCGCGCACTGGCCGAGGCCAAGAGCGAAGCGTAAAGCAGCGCTGCTTCGCGCACGAATAGAAAAAGCCATTCCGGCTCGAAACCGGAATGGCTTTTTTACGTCCTGCGGGAATTCGCGTTGTTACTTCAAGCCGCCAACGCCGCGGCCTTCGAACGCGACAACAGCACAGGAATCGATTTCGAAGTCGGCGTGCCCGCGCCATCGGCGATCGACGAGAGCGGCACCAGCGGATTCGTTTCCGGGTAGTAGGCGCCCAGGCACCCGCGCGGAATGTCGTACTCGACGAGCAGGAAGTCTTCCACATGGCGCTCCACGCCATCGTCCCAGACGCTCGTGATATCCACGTGCTCGCCCGCCGCGAAACCGAGCATCGCGAGATCCTCGCGATTGGCGAACAGCACGCGGCGCTGGCCGTACACGCCGCGATAGCGGTCGTCCAGCCCGTAGATCGTGGTGTTGTACTGATCGTGCGAGCGCGTGGTCATGAGCGTCATCAACTGCTGGCCGTGTTCGGCGCGCGCGCGATGGATCGGCGTGTCGAGTGCGATAGCGTGAATCTTGAACTGCGCTTTGCCGCTAGGCGTCTTCCAGACGCGGTCGCGCGATGCGACGCCCAGGTGAAAGCCGCCGGGCTGCTTGATGCGTTCGTTGTAGTTCTGGAAGCCGTCGAGCACCTGCTCGATGCCGTCGCGGATCTTCGCGTAATCGGCCGCCAGATCGAGCCAGTCGACCTTCGCGCTGCCGAGCGTCGCGTGCGCCATGCGCGCGACGATGGCGATTTCCGACAGCAGGTTCTGCGACGCCGGCCGGTTCATGCCGTACGAGATGTGCACCATGCTCATCGAATCCTCGACGGTCACGCCTTGCGGCACGCCGTTTTGCAGATCGATTTCGGTGCGGCCGAGCGTCGGCAGGATCAGCGCGTCTTCGCCGTGGATCAGATGGCTGCGGTTGAGCTTGGTCGTCACGTGCACGGTCAGCGCGCACGAACGCATCGCGTCGAAGGTGCGCGGCGTGTCGGGCGTGGCGATGGCGAAGTTGCCGCCCAGGCCGATGAACACCTTCACGTGCCCTTCGAGCATCGCGTGAATCGATTCGACCACGTCGTAGCCGTGCTCGCGCGGCGGCTCGAAATCGTAAGCCTTGCCGAGGCGGTCGAGGAAGGCTTGCGTGGGCTTTTCCTCGATGCCGACGGTGCGGTCGCCCTGCACGTTCGAGTGGCCGCGCACCGGGCACAGGCCCGCGCCGCGCCGGCCGATATTGCCGCGCATCATCATGAGGTTCGACAGCAACTGGATCGTCGCCACCGAATTCTTGTGCTGCGTGATGCCCATGCCCCACGTCGAGATCACCGCTTTGCCGTTCACGTAGATATCGGCGAGCTTGAGCACTTCTTCGAGCGGCACGCCCGCTTCGGCGACGATGGTGTCCCACGATTCGGCGCGCAGATCGGCGGCAAAGGCGTCGAAGTCTACCGTGTGTTGCGCGATGAAATCGACGTCGAGAATGCGCTCGGTGCCAAGCGCTACGGCCTCATCGTCGAGTTCGAGCGTGCGCTTGGCCACGCCCTTGATGAGCGCGAAGTCGCCGCCGATGCGCGGGCGGATGAACACCGAGCTGATCTGCACGCCCTTGGGCGAGAGCATGTCGAGCGTGTGCTGCGGGCTCGCGAAGCGCTCAAGGCCGCGTTCCTTGAGCGGGTTGATCGACACGATGGTTGCGCCGCGCTTCGCGCAGTCGCGCAGTTCGCCCAGCATACGCGGGTGATTGGTCGCGGGGTTCTGGCCGAAGATCAGGATGGTATCCGCGTGCTCGAAATCGTCGAGCGTGACCGTGCCCTTGCCGATGCCGACCGTGCCCGGCAGGCCGCGGCTGGTGGCCTCGTGGCACATGTTCGAGCAGTCGGGGAAGTTGTTGGTGCCGTACATGCGCACGAACAACTGATACAGGAACGCGGCTTCGTTGCTGGCGCGGCCCGAGGTGTAGAAGGCGGCGCGGTTCGGATCGTCGAGCGCCTTGAGGTGCTTCGCGATCAGCTTGAATGCGTCGTCCCATTCGATCGGCACGTAGCGGTCGCGTTTTGCGTCGTAGACCATCGGATCGGTGAGACGGCCGTGCTGCTCCAGCTCGTAGTCCGATTGCGCCATCAGGTCGGTGACCGTGTATTGCTCGAAGAACGCCGGCGTCACGCGCTTGCTGGTGGCTTCCGCCGCCACGGCCTTCACGCCGTTTTCGCAGAATTCGAAGGTCGAGGCGTGTTCGCGGTCCGGCCACGCGCAGCCAGGGCAGTCGAAGCCGTCGGGCTGGTTCTGCTTGAGCAGCGTGCGGTAGTTGCCGCCCGAGACCTTTTCCTTGATGAGGTTGATCGCGACCTGTTTCAGGGCGCCCCAACCGGCGGCGGGATGGTGGTACGGCTCGATGCGGGCTTCCGGCTTCTTCATGATGCGCAGGCTTCGTAGGGTGTGGGCGGATTGCCCGATGTGCTGAGACTACTGTTTGCCTGTGTACCTGGTGGGCACAGAAAATCGGAAAAGCAAGGGATACAGTTGCGACGATTTGTCATAGACTCCCGGGATCGTCCTGCCTCTCCAGCCCCAAGCTTTCATGAACGCTCCGTTGTCCGCGCCTGCCGTGCCTCGCTATGAACAGCTAGCCGACGATATCGAGGCCGCCGTGCAGCGCGGCGTGTTCGGCCCTGGCGAGCGCATTCCTTCGGTGCGGCGCGCGAGCGAGCAGCATGGCGTGAGCATCAAGACGGTGCTGCACGCGTATGCGCTGCTGGAGAGCCGGGGGGTGATCGAATCGCGGCCGCAGTCGGGCTTTTTCGTTAAGGCGCGGCCCAGGATGCACGCCGCGCGCGCCACCCAGGCCGCGGCGAAGGCGCGCCGCGCCGGTACGCCGGCTGACGCCAGAGCAGCAGGCAAAGCCGCACCCGCAACCGCCGCCGCGCCCGTGGACGTGAGCCGCCTCGTGCTCTCGACGCTGCGCAGTATCGGCGCACAGGACGCCGTGCCGCTCGGCTCGCCGTATCCCGATCCCGCGCTCTATCCGTGGCGGCGCGTGAACCAGTACGCCAACGCCATCGCGCGGCGTCAAGCGAGCTGGACGCTGATCGACGATCTGCCGCCGGGCAACCCCGAGCTGATCCGCCAGATCGCGCGCCGCTACGCCGAAAACGGCGCGACCATCGATCCCGACGAAATCGTCATCACCGTGGGCGCGACCGAGGCCATCAATCTGAGCCTGCAGGCCGTGGCCAAACCCGGCGACACGGTCGCCGTGGAGTCGCCCACCTACTACGCGATGCTGCACGCCATCGAGCGTCTGGGCATGCGCGCGATCGAGGTGAGCACGCATCCGGACACCGGCATCGACCTCGACGCGCTGGAGCGCGTGCTCACGCGCCAGAAGGTGGCGGCCTGCATGGTGATGCCGAACTTCCAGAATCCGCTGGGCTTTCGTATGCCCGACGAGAACAAGGCGCGGCTCGTGGCGCTGGCGTGCGCGCACGATCTGCCGGTCATCGAGAACGATGTCTATCAGGAGCTGTATTTCGGGCAGACGCGGCCTTCGTCGCTCAAGCAGTTCGACACGCGCGGGCTGGTGCTGCATTGCGCGTCGTTTTCCAAGAGTCTCTCGGCGTCCTATCGCATCGGCTGGGCGCTGCCGGGCCGCTATCGCGCGCAGGTGGAAAAGCTCAAGTTCCTCAATACGCTGACGACGCCTTCGGTGCCGCAAGTCGCGCTGGCCGATTATCTGCGCCACGACGGCTACGACCGCCATCTGCGCCGGTTGCGGCGTTTTTACCGGCAACAGGCGCGGCTCATGCGTGCGATGATCGAGCGATTCTTTCCGGCTGGCACGCGCACGTCCGATCCGCAGGGCGGCTATGTGCTGTGGGTGGAACTGCCGCCGCGCGTCGATTCGATGCGGCTTTATCAGGCCGCCCTCGCGCAGGGCATTACGATTGGGCCGGGCTATATGTTTTCGATGCGCAACGACTTTCACCACTACATTCGCCTGAACTATAGCTATCCGTGGACGGCGCAGACCGAGGCGGCGTTGAAGACGCTCGGCGAGCTGATTGCGAAGATGGCGTGAGGAGACCACGATGCACGACGAAGATAACAGCGACGACGGCAACGACGAAGGCGGCATCGACCCGGTGCTGGTCGCCATCCTCGAGCAGCTCTGGCGCGCACACCGCGA
This sequence comes from Paraburkholderia eburnea, assembly GCF_002917095.1. Lineage (GTDB taxonomy): Bacteria > Pseudomonadota > Gammaproteobacteria > Burkholderiales > Burkholderiaceae > Paraburkholderia > Paraburkholderia eburnea. The sequence continues at coordinate 212,691 of NZ_PQGA01000007.1, read as the reverse complement.
AACGCCCGATCGCGAATGGTCGCTCGCGAAGCTCTCCAAGCAGGCCGGCGTGCCGATGAGCGGGCTGCGCCGCCACCTGACCGCGCTGGTCGACAGCGGCCTCGTGGTGACCACGCTCGCCGAAGACGGCACCGGCCGCGCGAGCCTGTCCGACGACGGCCGCACGTTCTGCGCCGAAGTCTTCGGCCAGGACGCGCCGTGATCCAGCGGGCCCAGGCGCGTTTGCGCGTGTGGCCTTAAGCTACGCCATCGACTCCAATCGCCATTGCCATGGACTATATCGACACCCTGCGGATTTTCCGTTCCGTCGTCGAGGCGCGCAGCTTCACGCGCGCCGCGGACATGCACGGCCTCGCCACGCCCGTCGTCTCGCGCGCGATCGCGCGGCTCGAAAAGCGCCTGGGCAGCCGGCTCTTTCATCGGACCACGCGCGCCGTCTCGCTGACCGAGGCGGCCGAGCGCTTCTACGACGGCTGCTGCCGCGTGCTGGACGACCTGGACGCGCTGGAGGCGGGCGCCACCGAGCAGACCCGCGAGGCCAACGGCGTGCTGCGCATCGTCGCGCACACCACGGCGACGGTGAACCGGCTCGTGCCGCTGATTTCCAGCTTCAAGCGCGCGCATCCGAAGGTGACGCTCGACGTGATGATGACCGAGCGCCCCGTCGATCTGGTCGCGGACGGCTACGATCTCGGTCTCGTGCTGCCGTTCATGCTCAACACCGACACCACGGTGACCAAACTGCTCGAACGCATTCCGCTCGCGCTCGTCACCACGCCCGCGTATCTGGCCGCGACGTCCACGCCAAAGCATCCCTCGGAGCTGGCCTCGCATGTGTTCGTGCCGATGCCGCCGTCGCTGCGCAAGCCCACAATGACCTTTCGCGTCGACGGGCAGGACGTGACCGTGCCGCTCAAGTACGAAATCGCCTCGAACAATCCCGAGTTCAACCGCGAGATGGTTCTGCAGGGTTTTGGCATCGGCATCCTGCCGCAAGGACTGGTGCAGGCGGAACTGGACGATGGCCGCCTCGTCACGCTGCTCGACGACTTTCCCATCAGCGACATGCAGATCGAAATCCGGCTGGCCTACACCTCGCGCACGCTGCTGCCAGCCAAGGTGCGCGCGTTCATCGACCACGCGACGGAGTTTTTCGGCGGCGTGGTGCAGCCTGCGCAGAAAGTCGATTGAAAGTGAGCGGGCGCTCAAATACGGTATTGTTCTCCGCGCGGTTATAGAGTGATGCCGCGCGCGGCAGTTGTGGCGGAACCCACTGCCGTCTAATCTGTGCGTATGCACATCTATGCCGATCCTTTCGCCGATTCTTTCGTCGACCCGTTGGTCGAGACCGTCGCCGATATGTCGGCGCAAGCGCCGTTTCCGGAGCACGACGATTGTTTCGCGGTGCGTCAGGCCGCCCGCCATCTGTCGCAGCTATACGAGCGGCACCTGAGCGCGGCGGGGCTCACGCCCACGCAGTTCAGCATCCTGGGGGCGCTGGGCGCGGCGGCGGTGGCGGGCGGCGAGGCGTCGCTGACGATGGCGCAACTGTCCCGCACGATGGTGATGGAGCGCACGACGCTGGTGCGCGCGCTGCGTCCGCTGTTGCGTGGCGCGCTGGTGGAAGACATGGCGCAGGCGCGCGAATGCCGCCGCCGGCGTCTCGCGCTCACGCAGGCGGGCCGCGAACGGCTGACCGAGGCCAACGTGCATTGGCGCGCCGCGCAGGACGAATTCGAGCGCCGCTTCGGGCCGCGCCGCGCGGCGTGGTTGCGGCGCGAGTTGTTGCGCATCACGCGCGCGGTGTGAATCCAGTAGGTTTATCGGTCTTCGAGTCGGGCCGCCTCAATCGCAGAGCGGCAATTTTTTAATCTACATAGTGCATATACACAGGTGAGCGACATGTCGAGTCCTTCCACTCCTGCCACGGGTGCCGCGCCGCGCGAGCGCGCAGGTCTGCCCTGGATGCGTCTCGCGCTGGGCGCGGTGGCGCTCGTGCTCGCGGCGGCGGCCGGCTACTGGTTCTTCGTGCTGCGCTTCGTGCAGAGCACCGACGACGCCTATGTCGGCGGCAACGTCACCCTGATGGCGCCGCGCGTGAGCGGCTTCGTCTCCGAAATCGACGTACAGGACAACCAGCGCGTGAAGGCAGGTCAACTGCTGATGCGTCTGGATTCGCGCGACTACGACGCGAAGCTCGCGCAGGCCGATGCCGATCTTGCAAGCGCCCGCGCCGCCGTGACGGAACTCGAAGCGCAGCGCACCTTGCAGACGGCGGTCATCAACCAGCATCAGGCCGAAGTGCGCGCATCAAGCGCCGAACTCACGCGCAGCGCCCAGGACCAGACGCGCTACCGTGCGCTCGTGAAGGACGATGCGGTCTCGAACCAACTGGTCGAGCGCGCCGATGCGGACTTCGCCAAGGCGCAGGCATCGGTTGCGCAGAGCGGCGCGTCGGTGGTGGCCGCGCAGCGTCAGCTCGACGTGCTGGCCGCGAAGATCGTCGATGCCCAGGCGCGCGTGGGCACGGCCGAAGCGAGCCGGCGCCTCGCCGCGCTCAACGTCGAATACACGACGATCCGCTCGCCCGTGGACGGCTTTATCGGCAATCGCACGGCGCGCGTGGGCATGCTCGCGAACGTCGGCTCGCCCCTGCTGACGGTGGTGCCCGCGCGCGACCTCTGGGTGGACGCCAACTTCAAGGAAGACCAGTTGAAGAAGATGCGTGTGGGCGAGCGCGCCGACGTCGAACTGGACGCCGCGAGCGGCACGCTGCACGGCACGGTGGAAAGCCTCGCGCCCGCAACCGGCGCAACCTTCAGCGTGCTGCCGCCCGAAAACGCCACGGGCAACTTCACGAAGATCGTGCAGCGCGTGCCGGTGCGCATTCACGTCGATGTGCCGCAAGGTATGGAAGGCGTGCTGCGGCCCGGCTTGTCGGCGACCGTGAAGGTGCATCTGGGCGATCAGGGCGATGGCGGCAAGCCCGTCACCGCGGCCTCGAACTGAACGGCAGGCGAGACGCTATGAACGCCCCGACCTCCGCCGCTGAAATCGCCGCCGCACCACCCACACCGCCCGCACCGCTCGCGCCGCATCTCCAGCCCATCGGCCAGCGCGCCTTTGCCTTCGCGCTGATGTGCATCGGCTTCTTCATGGCCACGCTCGATATCCAGATCGTCGCGTCGTCGCTGCGCGATATCGGCGGCGGGCTGTCCGCGAGCCAGGATGAGCTTTCCTGGGTGCAGACCGCCTATCTGATCGCCGAAATCATGGTGATTCCGATGTCGGGTTGGCTCTCGAAAGTGCTCTCGACGCGCTGGCTGTTCGTGGCGTCGGCGGTGGGTTTCACGATCACGAGCATGTTGTGCGGTCTCGCGTGGGACATCCAGTCGATGATCGTGTTTCGCGCGCTGCAAGGCGCACTGGGCGCGGCGATGATCCCCACGGTGTTCACCACCGCATTCGTGCTGTTTCCCGGCAGGCAGCGCATCGTGGCGTCGACCACGATTGGCGCGCTCGCGTCGCTGGCGCCCACGCTCGGCCCCGTGATCGGCGGCTGGATCACCGATCAATGGTCGTGGCACTGGCTGTTCTATCTGAACCTCGTGCCCGGCATCGCCGTGGCCGCGCTGGTGCCGAAGTACGTGCATATCGACGAACCCGATCTCTCGCTCATCAAGCGCGGTGACTACTTAGGCATCCTGCTGATGTGCGGATTTCTCGGCTGCCTCGAATACGTGCTGGAAGAAGGGCCGCGCAAGAACTGGTTCGGCGACGATGCCATCGTGACCTGCGCGTGGATCGCGGCGATCAGCGGTTTCCTGTTTATCGTGCACGCGCTGAGCGCAAAAGACCCCGTCGTCGATCTGCGCGCGCTCACGGTGCGCAACTTCGGCATCGGCAGCGTGCTCTCGTTCGTGACGGGCATCGGCATCTTCGTCGCGGTGTTCCTCACACCGCTCTTTCTGGCCGAAGTGCGCGGTTTCAGCTCCTTGCAGATCGGGCTGTCGCTGTTGTCGGTGGGCGTGTTCCAGTTGCTCGCGCTCGGCGTCTATGCATATGCCACGCGCTATTTCAGTATGCGCGCGCTGCTGATGTTCGGGCTCGTCTGCTTCGGGCTGGGCTGTTATCTGTATGTGCCGCTCACGCACGACTGGGGCTGGCAGCAATTCCTGCTGCCGCAGGCGCTGCGCGGCATCGGCCAGCAATTCGCGGTGCCGCCTATCGTGACGATGTCGCTGGGTTCGCTGCCGCCTTCGCGCCTCAAGTCGGCCAGCGGACTTTTCAACCTGATGCGTAATCTGGGCGGCGCGATCGGCATTGCCGTGAGCGCGACCATGCTCAACGATCGCCTCAATTTTCACTATCTGCGCCTGAACGAAAGCGTCACGCATGGCGTGCCGCAAGTCGAGGGGCTGCTGGCGGGACGCACGGCTTACTGGCAGTCGGTCGCGGGCAATACGCTCGACGCGGCGCAAACGGGCATCGCCCAATTGCATGCGCTCGTGCTGCGCGAAGCGCTGGTGATGACTTTCTCCGATACGTTCTTCGTGCTTTCGCTGTGCTTCGTCGTTGCGATTGTCTGCGCGCTGTTCTCGCGGCCCATCACGACCGCCGCGCCGCCGCCCGACGCTCATTGAGCCTTAAAGGTCCAACATGCCCACGTCTATTCTTTCATTCGCCAGTCCCGCGCGCCTGGTGATTTCGACGCTCGCCGCCGCCGCGCTTGCGACACTGGCCGCCTGTGCCGTGCAGCCCGCGCAGCATCCCGATCTGCCCGCCGCCGTGCAATCGACGGCGCCTGGCGCCTGGCGCATCGACGCGCCGCAGGACGCCGTCGATGCACGCGCCTGGTGGGCGCAATTCGACGATGCCACGCTCGATACGCTGCTCGCGAGCGTGCTGACCGGCAACCTCGATCTGCAGGCCGCCGCCGAGCGCGTGAAGCAGGCGCAATCGATCACCACGCAAAAACATGCGGTGCTGCTGCCGCAACTGGATTTCACGGCGCAGGGCGCCTATGCGCGTCAGAACACGCCGCCGCCGCTGGGCTATGTGAAGCAGGCGGGCGCGGGCGTGGCGCTCAGTTGGTCGCCCGATGTGTTCGGCGGCGAGCGGCTCGACCTGCTGGCGGCACAGGCGAATCTCGTTGGCCAGCAACATGCGCTGGACGCGGTGCGGCTCGCGCTGGCGGCCGATACGGCGTCGGCCTATGTCGATCTGCGCTGGGCGCAGGCCGAATTGAAGATCCTTCAGGATAACGTATCGATACGTCAGCGCACCTTGCAACTGACGCAGGATCGCCTGAAGTACGGCCTTTCTACGCAACTCGATGTGACGCGCGCGCAGACGCAACTGAGCGAATTGCGGGCGCGCATTCCGCGCGCGCAGGCCAGTATCGATCATCAGTTGAATCTGATCGCGGTTTATACGGGCCGCACGCCCGAATCCGTCTCGCGGCTTGCACTGGCCACGCCTGCACCGATCCCCGTCGCGCCGCAGAGCGTGCCGCAACTGTTGCCGTCGCAGGCGCTGCTGCGACGCCCCGACGTGCAAGCCGCCTACGCAACCGTGCAGCAGCGCGCGGCGGAAGTAGGCGTGGCGCGCGCGGAGCGTTACCCGAAGTTCTCGCTCAATCTCACGGACGGCGTGCTGGCGTCGTCGTATCTGGGCATGCCGACGCTGACCGATAACCTCTTCAGTGCGGCGCTAGGCGCGACCAGTCCGATCTTCAACGCGGGCCGCATTACCGCCGATATCGAGCAAAGCGAGAGCCGCATGCGTGAATCGCAGCTCAATCTGCAACAGACGATGTTGCAGGCGCTGCGCGAAGTGGAGGACAGTCGCACCGATCTCGTGAGCACGGCCACGCAGACGCAGCAGTTGCACGATGCGGTGGCGTCGTCGGCACAGGCGCTCAAGCTCGCGAACCAGCTTTACAAGGGCGGCGCGGCCGATTTTCTCGACGTGCTGAGCGCGCAGCAAACCTGGCTTGCCGATGCCGATCTGCTCAACGATGCGCAGCGCGAGCGCGCGCAGGCGGCGGTGGCGCTTTATCGCTCGCTGGGCGGCGGCTGGAGCGAGAGCGGCGACGTGATTGCCCAGACTGCGGATCACGCGCAAGGCGGCTGATGGTCAGTCATCCGAATCAAACGGCGAAGTTACACGTGCGAGCGCGCGGCCGTGCGCCACTGCGCGGGCGTCATGCCTACGTGGCGCTTGAAGCCGCGCTGGAATGCGGCATCGGATTGATAGCCGACGAATTCGCCGATCTCGGCGACGGGCTGGCTGCCCTGCGCAAGCAGGCGTCCCGCGAGCGTCATGCGGATATCGGTGAGCACGTCGGAAGCCGAACGGCCGATGGCTTCGTCGAAATGGCGCGCGAAGGTCGCGCGCGACATATGGCAAAGCTCGGCGAGTTCGGGCAGCGTCCAGGGCTTGCCGGGGGTGTCGAACATTGCGTCGATGGCCGGTTGCAGGCGCGGACGTTGCGCGAGCGCGAGCAGGCCGCGCGGCGGCGCGTCGGTATGGCTCGCGTAGCGCAGCGTGAGCGCGAAGAGCGCGCCCGACAGATGGTTGACGAGCGATTCGCTGCCGGGTTGCGCTTCGAGCGCCTCGTCGCGCAGCAGGTCGATCAGGCGCACGAGGCGCTCGGGCGCCGCGCCGCCCTCGGGCGCGCTGCGCACCACGAGGCGCGCGGGCAGATTCTCGCGCAGCAGGCGCTGCGGCACGGCGGGCAGCACGAAGCTGCCGCAGAGCACATCGGCGACTTCGCCATCGCCGTGGTTCGTCTCGATCGTGCGGCCGTGCTCCACGCGCGTGTCGACGGCGGCGGGCGGCGCGCCGCTGCCGTCGTGCAACCGGTGCGCGCCGCCGGAGGGGAACAGCACGATATCGCCCGCTTGCAGCGCGGCGGGCGCACCGTGGGCGTCCTCGACGACCGCCGATCCGCTCAGCAGCACGTGGTAGCGCATTTCGCGCGGTTCGGTGTCGGGCTGGTCGATGCGCCACGGCGCGCCGAAATGGCAGCGCACGTCGAGGCGGCCCGCGACGGGCATGAGCGACAAAAGGCGGCTGAGGATATCCATGGTCGGCGGCGTGAGACGAATGAGCATGAAGTCGCGCCATTCTGGCATTAAAAGCGCGAGGCTGTGCGCCTAGACTCCTCTCATGCCATCGACGATGGCGTACCGGATGCAACAAACCCCAGTCAACAAGGAGTCGATCATGTCCCGTCTTACCGCCATCAAGCCCGAAGAAGCCACCGGCGCAGCCGCAGAAGTGTTCGCGAAGATCCGCAAGGCCGTTGGCAAGGTGCCGAACGCTTACGCCACCATCGGCACGCACAGCCCCGAAGCGCTCGGCGCGATGCTGGGCGTCGAGGCCGTGCTGGCCGGCGGCTCGCTCTCGAAGGCCGATATCGAAACGATCAAGCTCGCCGTCAGCGAAGTGGCCGGTTGTGACTATTGCGTGGCCGCGCACACGCTGGCCGGCAAGTTCGCGGGCCTGACGCCGGAAGCGATGAAGCAGGTCCGCGCGGGCGAGGCCACCGGCGACGGGAAGCGCGACGCGCTGGTGCGTTTCGTGCGCACGCTGGTGCTCACGCACGGCACGGTGCCGCAATCCGACGTGAACGCCGTCAAGGAAGCCGGCTATACGGAACGTCAGATCGTGGAAACGGCCTTGGCGATCGCATCGATTACGTTCACGAATCTCGTGAATCGCGTGAACGATACGACGCTGGATTTTCCAGCTGTGGCCTGAGTGAACAAGAGCGGGGCGCAAGTGTGTCGTGCGATGCCGCGCCCTGTCATCGACATAAACCGTGCCACGCGTGACGAATGCCGCCTCGATGAAATCCTTTGAATGTGTGCATATGCATACATAAACTGAAGCAGTGAACGCAGAGCGTCTGCAACCTCATGGAGAAAACACGATGAGCAGCATGAATTCAGCGCGGGAAATCGTCTTGTGTCAGCCGGTGCGCACGGCCATCGGGGCATTCAACGGTGCGCTCAAGGGTGTGCCGGCGACGGAACTGGGTGCGATTGCGGTGCGCGAAACGCTCGCGCGCGCGAAACTCGATCCGGCCCTGCTCGGCTCGGTGGTGCTTGGCAACGTGATTCAGGCCGGCAACAAGATGAACCCCGCGCGTCAGGCGGAACTGGGCGGCGGCGTGCCGGTGCAGGTGCCCGCGCTGACGGTGAATCGCGTATGCGGCTCGGGCGCGCAGGCGATTGCGAGCGCAGCGCAGGAAATCCTGCTGGGTCTCGCCGATGTCGCGCTCGCGGGCGGCATGGAGAACATGGACCGCGCGCCTTATCTGCTCGACGGTGGGCGCTGGGGCTATCGCATGGGCAACGCCGAAGTGCATGACAGCATGTTGCGCGACGGGCTTGTCGATGCATTTTCGGACCAGCATTCGGGTTGGCATACCGAAGACCTCGTGACGAAGGCCGAACTCACGCGCGACGAGCAGGATCGCTGGGCCGCGCGTTCGCAGCAGCGCTTCGCGGCGGCGCAGGCGGCGGGACGTTTCAAGGAAGAAATCGTCGCGGTGGAGATCAAGGGCCGCAAGGGCGTGGAGCGCTTCGACACCGACGAGGCGCCGCGTCCCGATACGACGTTCGACACGCTCGCGAGGCTCAAGCCCGCGTTCCGCCCGGACGGCACCATCACGGCGGGCAACGCGCCGGGGCTGAACAGCGCGGCGGCGGCGATGCTGGTGGCCGAGCGCGGTTTCGCCGAAGCGCATAACCTGGCGCCGATGGTGCGTCTCGTCGCGTGGGGCGTGGCCGCCGTCGAGCCGGGCATGTTCGGCCTCGGTCCGGTGCCGGCTGTGCAGGTCGCGTTGCAGCGTGCGGGCTGGTCGCTCGCCGACGTCGATCGCTTCGAGATCAATGAGGCCTTCGCGGCGGTGCCGCTCGCGGTGATGAAGCAACTCGGCATTCCCGACGATGTGGTCAACGTGGAAGGCGGCGCGATTGCGCACGGCCATCCGATCGGCGCGACGGGCGCGATTCTCACGACGCGTCTTGCATGGTCGATGCAGCGTGACGGCGTGCGCCGCGGCGTGGTGACCTTGTGCATCGGCGGCGGGCAGGGTATCGCGCTGGCGCTCGAGAAAGTATGATGGCCGGGCGCGCGCAGCGGTGCGCGCGCCCAACGCACATGAAGCAAACGAAGCAAAAAACGGAAGGTGAATGACGATGACGAAGCGAGTGACGCGCGAGGAATGCAACTGTTTTGCGCTGCGGCAGGCCGCGCGCTTCGTCACGCAGCTTTACGAGCGCCATCTTTCGCAGGCAGGCGTGACGGCGGCGCAATTCACGATCCTCTCGCGCCTCGCGGGCCGTCCCGACGCCACCGCCGCCGAGCTGTCCGATGACCTCGTGATGGATCGCACCACGCTCGTGCGCGCGCTTAAACCCTTGCAGCGCGATGGACTGGTGCTCACGGCGGCGGCGCAGCACGATACGCGCACCCTCGTTTATCGGCTTTCGGCGAGCGGCTTGCGGCGCTTCGACAAGGCGCATGCGCTCTGGCAGGACGCCCAGGCGGAATTCGAGCAGTACATGAAGCGCGATCGCGCGAAGGCCTTGCGCGCCGAACTCTTCGCGCTTACGCAGGCCGCAGCCTGAGGCTTCGGCATCGCGCGCTTACATCGCTTTCAACGCGACTTCATCCGCACAACCCCCAGCGTCCCGATCCGGCGCGAAAATGGCATGATGCAGTTTCCAGAGTTCGACGCAACGCCGCCGGGTTCTCATGAAACGACATCGACCGCCCTTGCCGCATTTCATGCGCGATCCCTCGCACCCCGCGTGGCGCGACATTGCGTTGTCCGCGCTGCCGGTCGCGCTGTTCTGCATCGCCGTGATCGCGTTGGTCGTCTGGCTCGTCGACCCGGCGCCGCCGCGTGCCATCACCATCAGCGCGGGGCCGCGCGACAGCTCGTTCATGCAGATGGCCGAGGCCTACCGCACGATCCTCGCGCGCAATGGCGTGAAGCTCAAGATCCTCGAATCGGACGGCTCGGTCGAAAATCTCCAGCGCCTGCTCAATCCCAAATCGCATGTTGATCTTGCCTTCGTTCAAGGCGGCATCGCCCAGGGCACCAACACCGATGCGCTGATGTCGCTCGGCAGCGTGGCGTATCTGCCGATCGTCGTGTTCTATCGCGGTAGCGGACTCACGCAGCTATCCGACCTCGACGGCAAACGCATTGCGATTGGCCGCGTGGGCAGCGGCACGCGCGAGCTGTCGCTGCGCCTCCTGCACGCGAACGGCATCGATCCCGGCGGCGATGCCACCTTCCTCCCGCTCGACGGTCTGGAGGCCGCCACCGCGCTGGTTTCGGATCGCGCCGACGCCGCCATGCTCAGCGGCGATTCCACCACGCGCACGCTCATGCTGCGGCTACTCAACATTCCCGGCATCTCGGTGATGAGCTTCGAGGAAGCGTCTGCCTATACACGCATCTTCCCGTACCTCGAAGACGTCGATCTGCCACCGGGCGTGCTCGATCTGCGCCGCCGCGTGCCGCCGCAGACGGTGCATCTCGTGGGGCCGACGGTGGAGATCGTGGCGCGCAATACACTGCATCCGGCGATCTCCGATCTCATCATCGAAGCCGCGAGCGAAGTCAACGGCGTGCCGGGCCTGCTGCAGCGCGCGGGCCAGTTCCCTAGTCCCGATGCGCACGATTTCCGTGTCAGCGAGGACGCCACGCGCTACTACAAATCGGGCAAGAGTTTTCTTTATCGCACGCTGCCGTTCTGGCTCGCGAGCGTCGCGGACCGGCTGCTGGTCCTGCTGCTGCCGCTTGCCGTGCTGGTGTTTCCCGCGTTACGCGCGATCCCCGCGCTCTATCGCTGGCGTGTGCGCTCGCGCATCTATCGCTACTACGGCGCGCTCATCGCCATCGAGCGCGACGCGCTCAAACACACGAACGAGGACGAGCGTGTGGCGCTTATCAGCGAGCTCGACGAGATCGAACGTTCGCTCAATACATTGCGCATGCCGCTCGCCTATGCCGATGCGTTTTATGTGCTGCGCGAGCATGTCGGCTTTGTGCGCATGCATCTGACGCCCGCGCGCCGTCAGCCGGAAAACGCAACACATTGATGTGGAAAGTGTGCGCCTCGAAAGGCGTATGAGCATCGATCAAATGTCTTTTGGATTGTTTCGTACTCCGTTTTTATCAGGTTAATTGCTGCGCTTTTGTAAACGGACAAACTTTAACGAATAGACGGTTGACACCGCGACTCACACCCCTATATTTTGGCCCTGGTATGCGTACGAAGCCGTGCGGCATCCCGGCGTGCCGGCATCAGAAAGCGTTAGCGCCGCAAGTGGGCATGCCGCCATACGGCATCCTGAAAGATCCACCCGCAACGAGGAGGACCGATTCGTGAAATCGTCCGGTGTACGCCAGCATGCTGCCTGGCTCATGTGCGCCGCGCTCGCGGCCGCACCGCTGTTCGTGGGGCCTGCCGGGCCCACTGCGGCGCTTGCGCAGAGCGCGACGCATCTCTCTCACCAGCAACTCGATTCGCTCACGGCGCCCATCGCGCTGTATCCCGACGCGCTGCTCGCGCAGGTGCTCATGGCCGCCACGTTCCCGCAGGACGTGCAGTCGGCTGCGGCATGGTCCAAGGCCAATCCCAGGCTGCAGGGTGACGACGCGGTGAAGGCCGTCGCCTCGCAGCCCTGGGACCCGAGCGTGCAATCGCTCGTTGCGTTTCCGCAGGTGCTGGCCACCATGGCGTCCAAGCCCGACTGGGTCACGCAGATCGGCAATGCGTTCCTTGCACAGCCGAACGACGTGATGGACTCCGTTCAGCGTCTGCGCGCGCAGGCGCAGAAGGCCGGCAATCTCAAGTCGAACCAGCAGCAGAAGATCGTGGTGCAGCCGGCGACGAATACGGCCACCACGCAGACCATCGTGATCGAGCCGGCCAATCCGCAGGTCGTCTACGTGCCCACCTACAACCCCACCGTGGTCTACGGTGCGTGGCCTTATCCCGCTTATCCGCCTGTGTACATGCCGCCGCCTCCGGGCTACGCGATCGCTACGGGCTTCGTGAGCGGACTTGCGTTCGGCGCGGGCGTGGCGGTGGCCAATTCGTTGTGGGGCGGCTTCAGTTGGGGCTCGCATGACGTGAACATCAACGTCAACCGCTACAACAACATCAACGTCAACAACCGCATCAACACGAATGGCACGACCACCAACTGGAATCGCAACACCAACGTGGAGCGGCGCCAGAACTTCAACCAGAACGTGAACAACGCGAACCTGAACGGTCAGCGCAACCAGTACCGCGGCTACGATCAATCTCGTCAGCAGGCCGCACAGGCCTTCCAGAACCGCACCGGGCAGAACATGAGCGGCAATGCGAGCCAGCGGCTGCAGGACATCCAGCACGGCGGCGGCAACCGGCCGGGCGCGGGCGGTCCCGGCGCGAACGGCACGCAGAACGCCAATCGCGGCAACGAATTGAACAATCGCACGCAGAACGGCAACCGGCAAAACGACTTCAACAATCGCGCGCAGAACGGCAATCGCCAGAACGACCTGAGCAACCGCTCGCAGAACGCCAACCGCGATAACGCGCTGCGTGGCGCCGGCGATGGCAGTGGCGCACGCGCCGACATGCAGCGCGGCCAGCAAAGCCGCGAGGCCTTCCAGAACCGGGGCGGCGGCGGCCAGTTTGGCGGCGGCGGCGGCCGGTTGGGTGGTGGGGGTGGCGGCGAACGTCACTTCGGCCGCCGTTGAATCTCTATAGGAGTCTCGCGATGATCCGTACTCACGCACGCCGCCGCCCGTCGCAGGGCGCGCGACCTGCCGGGCTCGCCCGGCTCACCGCGGCGCTGGCGTTCGCGCTATTCGCCGCGCCCGCGTTGCTGGCCGTGCCCGGTGCGGGCGTGGCCTCGGCGCAGGCCGTGTACCCCACGCCCGATGCCGCGGCGCAAGCGTTCACCGACGCACTCGCCAGCAACGACCACGAAGCGATGAAGCACGTGCTCGGCAGCGATTTCCAGCGCTTCATCCCCACGCAGAACATCGGCCAGGAAGACATCGACGATTTCCTCGGCGCGTGGGCCAAGGGCCACCAGATCGTGCCGGACGACAAACCTGTCGCGGGCAAGGCCAGCGCGCATCTGTCCGTGGGCGACAGTGGCTGGACGCTGCCGGTTCCGCTAGTGCAAAGCGGCAGCGGCTGGCGCTTCGACCCACGCGAAGGCGGGATCGAAGTGCTGACGCGGCGCATCGGCCGCAACGAACGCGCGGCCATGCTCTCGTCGCTGGCCTATGTCGACGCGCAGAACGACTACCGCAAGCTCACGCAGCATTACGCGCAGCGCATCGTGAGCACGCCCGGTACGCATGACGGTCTGTACTGGCCGGCTGCGCCCGGCGAGGCAGAAAGCCCGCTGGGTCCGCTCGCCGAAGCCATGCCGCACAACTCGAAGGTGACGCCGCAAGAGGGCTATCACGGCTACCACTTCCGCATCCTCACGGCGCAAGGCTCGCACGCGGATGGCGGCGCGCGCAGCTACCTCGCGAACGGCGAGCTTGCCAACGGCTTCGCGCTCGTGGCCTGGCCGGCCCAATACGGCAAAACGGGGGTGATGAGTTTTATCGTCAATCAGGACGGCAAGCTCTATCAGAAGAATCTTGGGCCGAACGGCGCGAAAGCCGCCGCCGCGCTCAAGAACTTCGATCCCGATCCGTCGTGGCAGGCGACGGCGCCGTGAACGCCCTCTAGCGCTGGGCGTGGCGTGTAGCTAATCCACGCCGCGCTTGCAGCTAATCCACGCCATGCCAACCAGGCGCCTTCGGGCGCCTTTCTTTTTTCTGGCCGTCGTTGCGACACAGTTTGGGACGTTTGAACGCTCTTATCTCATAAATCGGGCACAATCGGCTCGAAGTGGAGGCTGACGGCGCGCAGCCGCCTCCATCTCGCGGCTGGGGAGAAGGCGAAAGCGAGGCCCGTTTTGTGCATGTGGGATAGCGGGCACGCCGATTGCTGTATCCCCTCGCAAACTCTTATTTGTGCGGAGATAACGATATGCAACGACGCAACTTCATGCTTTCGGCAGCCGCCGCGCTCGCCTCCGGCGGTATGGCGCTCGCAGGCTGCACCACTACCCCGGGCAATTCCTCCAACGCTGCGACGGATATGTCGAAGCGACAGTCGATCGACGCCAACGTCGATGACGCCATGACGAAGCTGTATTCGACGGTCAAGGGTTCGCGCGAACTGGTCGCGAAGTCGCGCGGCGTGCTCGTGTTCCCGTCCGTGCTGCAGGCCGGTTTTATCGTTGGCGCGCAGTACGGCGAAGGTTCGCTGCGCGTGGGCGGCGCGACGACGGGCTACTACAGCACCGTGTCCGGCTCGGTCGGCTTGCAGGCCGGCGCGCAGTCGAAGGCCATTATCTTCTGCTTCATGACCCAGGATTCGCTGGAGAAATTCCGCAGCACGGATGGCTGGGCCGCGGGCGCCGACGCCTCGGTTGCGCTCGTGACGATCGGCGCGAACGGCGCCGTCGATACCAACACGGCGACGCACCCCGTCGAAGTCTTCGTGATGACCAATGCGGGCCTGATGGCGGACGTCTCGCTCGCGGGTACGAAGGTCACGCGTTTGAAGATCTAAGGCGCGTGGGGTTCTAGCGTGTGAGCTTGCGCCGCGCGGTTTAGCGCGGCGTAGTGAGCGCAATGAAAAAGGGCAACGCCGGTGCGGCGTTGCCCTTTCTATTTTGGATCGTTAGAGCGCAATTACCTGGCATCCCGTATTCTTCGCCCGCTCCACCTCCAGCCCGAACACGGACCTCAGCCGCGTTCCGGCCACATTCCCCGCGAACCTCAAAGCGCCGGAAAAGCCGCGCAAGTTAAAAAAATGAAAGGGAACCGATAGCACAAAACGCATAACGGCCCGACGGGCTACGCGTGCCGCTCTCATGGATATCCCCTATGCGCCTTCGCCGCGCCGTTGCCGATAGGACGAAACGAAGAGCACGAATGCGCAACGTAAAGAAGTGACGCAAAGAAGCAAATAAGCGACGCCCATTACGGCGATCGCGGACAAATACGCCAGGAGGCCGGACTACATGCTCAGGAACATCACGATTCGCGGAGGGCTCACCCTCGTCATCGGCATCTTCGTTGCCTTTTTGCTGGTCGTGATCGGCGTGGCCTATGGCGCGCTGAAGCTGACCAACGAGAGCCTGCTCGACACGCAGCGCAGCGCGCAGTCGCTCGCCGCGCTCAAGACCAGTTCGGAGCGGCTCCTGCAGGTGCGGCTCGCGCTGGGCGGCTACGAGACGCTCTTTAGCGTCGGCAAGTCCAACGAGGGCATGCTCGAACAGGCGCACAAGATCCTCGCCGATTCGAACAAGGATTTCGCGCGCTACAGCGCCGGTCCGTTCGCCGATAGCGACGAGGCGCGCCTCGCGCAGTCCGTCGCGCAGGCCCGCACGGCGCTCGTCGAGCAGGCGCTCGAACCCGAGTACAAGGCGCTCGTCGATAACGACTTCAACACCTTCCGCACGATCCAGGGCGAGACCGCCGACCGCTATTACGGCACCTACGCGAAGGCCATCGACGCGCTGGAGGACTGGCAGGACGCGCGCGAACAGCGCAACGCCGACACGGCGGCCACGCGCTTTAGTCTATCGCTCGTCGTGTTTGGCGTGATCGGCGCGGTGGGCGTGGCCCTCGGCCTGGTTGCGCGCGGTGCGCTGGCGGCGGCCGTCGTCAAGCCCGTCGATACGGCGATCCGCCATTTCCAGCGCATCGCCGCCGGCGACCTGACCGTGGACGTGCGCGTGCGCTCGACCAACGAGATGGGACAACTGCTGGGCGCGCTCGCCCAGATGCGCGAAGCGCTGATCGGCACGGTCGCGCGCGTGCGCGGCAGCACCCAGGAAATCACGCTGGGCGCCAATCAGATTGCTGCGGGCAATGCCGATCTGTCGAGCCGCACGTCGCAGCAGGCGGCCGCGTTGCAGGAAACGGCGGCGAGCCTCGAACAGCTTTCGGCGGCGGTGCGCCAGAACACGGCGGGCGCGCAGGAGGCGAGCGGCCTCGCGCAGGGGGCGCTCGGCACAGTCTCGCGTGGCGCCGACGTGGTGGCGCGCGTGAACGAGACGATGAACGAAATCTCGTCGTCGTCGCACAAGGTCGAGGAAATCACCGGCATCATCGAGGGCATCGCGTTCCAGACCAATATCCTCGCGCTCAACGCAGCCGTCGAGGCCGCGCGTGCGGGCGAAGAGGGGCGCGGCTTCGCCGTGGTGGCGCAGGAAGTGCGCAGCCTCGCGCAGCGCTCGGGCACGGCGGCCAAGGAGATCAAGGAACTGATCGCCGCTTCGGTGGCGACGGTCGGCACGGGCGCGCGGCTTGTCGAGGAGGCGCGTCACACGATGGGCGAGGCGCGCGACGCCGTCGCGCGCGTGAGCCACATCATGGGCGAGATCACGGCGGCGACGCACGAGCAGAGCGACGGCATCGAGCAGGTCAACCGCGCCGTCGCGCAGATCGACGAGGTCACGCAGCGCAACGCGGCGCTCGTGGAGGAGGCGGCGGCTTCGGCGCAATCGCTGGAGTCGCAGGCCGATGCGTTGCGCGAGGCGGTTTCGGTGTTCCATCTGGGCGATGGCGCGGCCGCGCGTGCGGCGGCCCATGGCGCCTATGAGGCCGTAACGGGCGTGCGCGCGGCGGCGTTCGCGTGAATTCGGCGGCTTTCGCCTTAACCTCAGGTTATATCCCCCGATCGATTCGCAATTGAGTTCCTTTTTTTGCCCGGCGAGACTGAGGTTGTGGTCCGCCGGAGCGGTCTAAAAAGGAACAGAGAAAGCGGGACGAAGGGATATGCGAATTTGCGTGCTGGGCGGCGGAGTGATCGGGGTCACGACCGCCTATTTTCTCGCCCGCGATGGACATCAGGTGACGCTGATCGAGCGCCACGCAGACGTGGCGCAGGAGACCAGCCACGCCAACGGCGGCCAGCTCAGCTACAACTATGTGGCGCCGCTCGCGGACCCTTCGGTGCTGCCGAAGCTGCCGCAATGGCTGTTTTCGCGCGACGCCGCGCTGCGCTTCGTGCCGCGCCTGGACCCGCGACAATGGCACTGGTGCGCGGCCTTTCTGCTCGCCTGCACACGCGCTCGCAGCCGCGCCACCACGGCGGAACTCCTCGGCCTGGGCTTTCTGAGTCAACGCCTCATGCACGAGATCGTTGCGCGCGAAACCATCGAATTCGACTACGTGCGCAACGGCAAGCTCGTGGTGTTCCGCGATCAGGATGGCTTCGAGGGCGCACGCCGCCAGGCCGACTATCAGGCTCAACTGGGCTGCGAGCAGTATGCGCTCGATGGCGCCGCGTGTGTCGCGCTCGAACCTGCGCTTGCCCACATCGGTGGCGAGATCGCGGGCGGCATCCACACGCCGGGCGAGGAAGCCGGCGATTGCGACAGCTTCACGCGCGGCCTCGCGCGCGCGGCGCAACGCGACGGCGTGGATCTGCGCGTCGCCACCGAATTCTATGGACTGCGAACCAAGGGCCGACAAGTCGAAGCGGCCATGACGTCGGCGGGTGCCATCGAGGCCGACGCCTTCGTTGTGTGTCTGGGCATGCAGAGCCAGCCCTTGCTGAATTCGCTCGGCGTGCGCGTGCCGATGTATCCGCTCAAGGGCTACAGCCTCACGCTGTCCGGCGCGAATGCGCAAGGCGCGCCGCGCCTCTCGGTCACGGACGCCCATTACAAGGTGGTCTACGCGCCGCTTGGCGAGCGCTTGCGCATTGCGGGCATGGTCGATCTCACGGGCATGAGCGCACACGCCGATCAGGCGCGCATCGCGCTGCTTACGCGTCAGGCGCGCGAGACGTTTCCCGACGCGGGCGATTACACCGCGGCGCAGACGTGGACCGGCATGCGCCCGGCCACGCCGGACAGCAAGCCGCTGATCGGCGCGACGCATTTTCGCAATCTGTGGATGAACACGGGGCACGGCGCGCTGGGCTTCACGCTCGCCTGCGGCAGCGCGCAACTGCTGGCCGACCTGCTCGCGCAGCGCGCCCTGCTGGTCGATGGCGACGCGTTTGCACCCGCGCGCTGAACGTTTTCACGCTTCACCTGCCGTCCGTCGATTTTTCTCATGACGTTTCTCACTACACGCTGGGAGTAGAGCACGATGAATACAGGTAAAACGATCGCGATGCTGGCTCTGGGCTTCGCCACGATGACCACGATGACGAATGCGGCGCGCGCGGACGAACTCACGGGCACGCTCAAGAAAGTGCACGACAGCGGCGTGATTTCGCTCGGCACGCGTGAATCCTCGATTCCCTTTTCCTATTACGACCAGAACCAGAACGTGATCGGCTATTCGCAGGAGATCGCGCTCAGGATCGTCGAAGCGGTCAAGCAGAAGACCAATACGCCCAACCTCAGGATCAAGACGATTCCGATCACCTCGCAGAACCGCATTCCGCTCGTGCAGAACGGCACCATCGACTTCGAATGCGGCTCGACCACCAATACGTTCGAGCGCCAGAATCAGGCGGCGTTTTCGGACAGCATCTTTCTGTACGGCATCCGCTTCATCACGCGCAAGGACTCGGGCGTGAAGGATTTCCCCGATCTCGCGGGCAAGACCGTGGCGACCACGGCGGGCACTTCGGATGAACGCATGCTGCGCAAGATGAACGAAGAGAAGCACATGAACATGACGATCATCAGCGCAAAGGACCACGCTGAATCGTTCCTCAACGTGACGACGGGGCGTGCGGTGGCTTTCGTCATGGATGAGCCGCTGCTTTACGGCGAGCGCGCGAAGACGAAGAATCCGCAGGACTATGTGGTGACGGGCACGCCGCCGGTTTCGGAAAACTACGCCTGCATGTTGCGGCGTGACGATCCGCAGTTCAAGGCGCTCGTCGATGAAACGGTCGCGAAGATGCAGACCTCGGGCGAGATGGCCAAGCTCTATACCAAGTGGTTCACGCAGCCGATTCCGCCGAGCGGCATGAATCTCGACTATCCGCTTTCGCAGCAGATGAAGGACCTGTTCGCGCATCCGAACGACAAGGCGCTCGATTGATGCTCGCAGTGCGTGTTGTGTAAGACCCAAAAGAAAATGCCGCAGTCCTGTGAAGGAGTGCGGCATTGTCATTGCGCGGCGAACAGAGCCGCGCGGTACTGCATATTCGTTGGTAGGCTCGATTGGATTCGAACCAACGACCCCCACCATGTCAAGGTGGTGCTCTAACCAACTGAGCTACGAGCCTGTTGAGAGCGCGAATTATAGAGAGGCTCTCCCAGCCTTGCAAGCGTTTTTCGCAAAATGTTGAAAAAAGCCGCTTAGCGCCTGGTGCCGTCTTCCGCCGCTTCTAGCGCCGCTTCCATCTCCTGCGCCGCGCGCTGCAATTCGGGCACGAAGCGGCGCGCCGCTTCGGCCGGATTGATCGCCTGCTCCAGATAGATCACGTTGAGGCTTGCGATCACACGCGAGTGCGCGCCGATCGCCACCGCGAGCGCACCGATCTTGCGCTGGTCGGCCCAGTCGCCGTGATTCGAGCCGAAGCCATCGGCCAGCGTTTGCCGCACGAGATTGCGAATGAAGGCCGCGTCCGCTGCGAGCTTCTGCTGCTGCTCACCGCCCGCGCCCGCGCGCAGCATGTCGAGAATGTCTTCGCGCTGCGCCTCGGGGCAATTGGAGAAATAAGCGCGGCCCGCCGCCGTGAGCAACATCGGCAGACGGCGGCCCACCATCGCGCGGTGAAACGATAGCGGACTGAAGCGATGCGTGGTCTCGCGGATGATCATGGCCTCGCCGTCGGGCGTGGTGAGATCGGACGGCCACACGACCCGCTGCATCATCTGGCCCATGACGGGCGGCGCGATCGTAGCGATCAGTTCGTCGTCGGTGAAGCCTTCGCTCAACGTGCGCACATTCAGCGTCAGGCGAAAGCTGTCGTCCGACGCGCTGCGCCGCACGAGATCTTCTTCCACCAGCGTCTCCAGCAAACGCCGCACCGTCGTGCGATGCAGGCCCGTGGCGTCGCTGAGTTGCTGGCTCGTCGCGCGTCCGTTCTCCATTGCGTTGAGCGCCCGCAGCACTTGCAGACCGCGTGCAAGACCTCGCACGTTTGCATACTTTGTCATGGAAAATCTCTTTTAAATCAACTGCGTGCATTCTATGCACATTTCTCTCAAATTGTTGAGCGCGTGTCGTGGCGACTCTAGACTCGCTTCCATGCCTTGCATGAGATCGCCCCGACCAAGGGCGACTGACACGGAGACACCATGAACACCCCTCCCGCAGCAGCGGACGCGGTCCGCTTGCGCCAGCGCGCTACCGATGTCGCCATCATCGGCGCAGGCCCCGTCGGCCTGATGATCGCCAACATCCTCGGTTTGCAGGGCGTGCGCGTCACGCTCATCGAAAAGCTCGAACAGATTATCGACTATCCGCGCGCAATTGGTTTGGATGACGAAGCATTGCGCGTGTTCCAGTCGATCGGTCTTGCCGATGCATTGTTGCCGCACACCACGCCCGACCACTGGATGCGCTTCGTTACGAAGGATGGCCATTGCTTTGCGTCCATCGAGCCGCGCACCGACGAATTCGGCTGGCCGCGCCGCAACGCCTTTATCCAGCCGCTAGCCGATCAAGTGCTCTATGAAGGGCTTGCGCGCTTCGAGCACGTCGAGGTGTTGCTGGGCACGAGCGTGGAGGGATTCACGCAGGACGCGCAGGGCGTGTCGATCGATGTGAGCGGCCCGGATGGCGAGCGCCGCACGATACGCGCGGCTTACATGGTGGGCGCGGACGGCGGCAACAGTTTCGTGCGCCGCGCGCTCAATGTGCCTTTCGAAGGCCGCACCAAGCCGAATCAATGGATCGTGGTGGACGTGCGCAACGATCCGATCGGCTCGCCGCATATCTACATGCACTGCGATCACGAGCGCCCGTATGTATCGGCAGCGCTGCCGCACGGCATTCGGCGCTTTGAATTCATGGTGATGCCCGGCGAGACCGAGGAAGAGCTTTCGAAACCCGAAAACATGGCCGCGCTGATCCGCAAGGTGGTCGCGGACCCGGACAAGGTCGATTACATCCGCAAGCGCGTCTATACGCACAACGCGCGGCTGGCCGAAACGTTTCGCGTCGAGCGCGTGCTGCTGGCGGGCGACGCCGCGCACATCATGCCGGTGTGGCAGGGCCAGGGCTACAACAGCGGTATTCGCGACGCCAACAATCTGGGCTGGAAGCTCGCGATGGTCGCGAAGGGCCTCGCCGATGGCTGCCTGCTCGATACCTATACCGTCGAGCGTCGCGCGCACGCGCGCTCGATGATTCATCTGTCCGAAGTCGCGGGCGATATTTTCGCGCCCAACACGCGGTTTGGCGCGCGCTTTCGCGATGCGTTCGTGAAGTCGATGAACGTGTTCCCCGCAGTGAAGCGCTATTTCGTCGAGATGCGTTTCAAGCCGATGCCGCGTTATGAAGCGGGCGTCGTGCTGCTGCCGCAACCCAAGCCGACGGGCGGCTGGCTCGCGCGCCGGCTCGAACGCGCGGGCGCTTCCGCGCCGGGCCGCCTGTTGGGCCTGATGAGCCAGAAGCGCGATTCGCTGCTCGGGCGCATGGCTTATGGGCGCGATCCGCTGGCGGCGTCGCCGGTGGGCCGCATGTTTATCCAGCCGCGCGTGCGCTTGAGCGATGGCCGCGTCGTGCGTCTTGATGATGCAATCGGCCTGGGCTTTGCGGTGCTGGCGTGGGGCGCGGACCCGACTTTTGGCCTGACGCCCCAGGCGCGTGCGCTGTGGGAGCAGTTGGGCGCGCGCTTTATCGTCGCCAAGCCGGACGTGCAGCTCGATTACGCCGATGACGTGCCCGAAGGCGTGCTCGCGCTCGGCGACGTGCAAGGCCGCTTGAAGGACTGGTTCAGCCGCTTGCCGCAATCGGTCGTGCTGCTGCGCCCGGACCGTTTCGTGGCGGGCGTATGCACGCCGCAGCAGGTTTCCGGCGCGATCGTCGAACTCGCCGGCAAACTCGGCATGACCGATATCGCCGTGCGCGAAATGGCCACGCAAGCGCGTCCCACGCGCGCAAGCGCCGCTGTCACCGTCGCGCACGCAGCATCAGCATAAGCAGGAGCCGTACCTTGAATTCCAGTATGCCGATCCACCTCGAATGTCTTTCGCACACGCCGCTGCACGGCTACTTCGATCCGCAGCCGGACGTAGTGGCCGAAGTCGAGCGTGTGGGCCGCGCCGCGCGCGAACGCGTCGAGGCATTCCAGCCCGATCTGATCGTTGCGTTCGCACCCGATCATTTCAATGGCTTCTTCTATGACGTGATGCCGCCGTTTTGCATCGGCGCGAAGGCGCAGGCGATCGGCGACTTCAAGAGCCTCGCGGGCACGCTGCCGGTGCCGGAAAACCTCGCTCACGCGCTCGCGGAAAGCGTGCTCGCCGCCGATATCGACGTGGCGCTGTCGTATCGCATGCAGGTCGATCACGGCTGCGCGCAGGCGCTCGAAGTGCTGACAGGCGGCCTGGATCGCTATCCGGTGATTCCGGTGTTCATCAACTCAGTGGCGCCGCCGATGGCGACGCTGCGCCGCGCGCGTCTGCTGGGCGATGCCATTGGGCGCTTCATGGCGAGCACGGGCAAGCGTGTGCTCGTGGTGGGTTCGGGCGGGATATCGCACGAACCGCCGGTGCCCGAGTTGATCGGCGCCGCGCCCGAGGTGGCCGAGCGTCTCATCGCGGGCCGCAATCCGTCCGCCGAATCGCGCGATGCGCGCCAGGCGCGCACGGTGGCCGCCGCGCAAGCGTTCACGAAGGGGGACAGTCACCTGCATCCGCTCAATCCCGAATGGGACCAGGCGTTTCTCGAACGGCTGGCGTCGGGCGAATTGACCGCCGTGGATGGCATGACCAATGCCGCGATCACGCGCGACGGCGGTAAATCGGCGCATGAAATTCGTACGTGGGTGGCTGCATTCGGCGCGCTCGCGGCGTATGGACCGTATCGCGCGTCGCTGGATTATTACCGCGCGATTCCCGAGTGGATCGCCGGCTTCGCCACCATGCATGCAACGCCCGCGCACGCGGCCTGAATTGTCCTGTTCGTGTCGTAAGAGGAGAACGTTATGACCGATCCGAAACTCATCGCGGCACTGGCCGCGCGTCTGCGCGATGCCGAGGCCTCGCGCGCCGTGATCGAGCCGGTGCGCGGCCAGATCGCCATCGACGACATTGCCACGGCCTATGCCGTGCAGCAAGCCAACGTCGATCTGCGCGTGCGCAACGGCGAGCGCATCGTGGGCCGCAAGATCGGCTTGACGTCGCTCGCGGTCCAGCAGCAACTGGGCGTCGATCAGCCCGATTTCGGCGCGCTGTTCGCGTCGATGGCCTATGGCGACGGCGAACCGATTCCGCTTTCGCAACTGATCCAGCCGAAAGTGGAAGCCGAAATCGCGCTCGTGCTCGAACGCGATCTCACGCATGAGAAGCACACCTTCGTCGATATCCTGCGCGCGAGTGCGTATGCACTGGCAGCCATCGAAATCGTCGATAGCCGTATTCAGAACTGGGATATCCGCTTCGTCGATACGGTGGCCGACAACGCATCGAGCGCGCGTTTCGTGGTGGGCAGCCGCCCGGTGCCGCTTTCGCAGATCGACTTGGCCGCCTGCGCGATGACGCTTTCGCGTGATAACAACGTGCTTTCGCGCGGCAATGGCGCCGCGTGTCTCGGCAATCCGCTCAACGCGGCCGTGTGGCTCGCTGACCGCATGGTGCAGCTCAGCACGCCGCTGCGCGCCGGCGACGTGGTACTCACGGGCGCGCTCGGACCCATGGCCGCCGTGAAGGCACCCGGCACCTATACCGCGCAGATCGACGGCCTCGGCAGCGTTCGCGCGACTTTTACCGCCTGAAACAGGGACTCAAATGGCTTCCGAAAAACTCAAGGCCGCGATCATCGGCTCCGGCAATATCGGCACGGACCTGATGATCAAGATCATGCGCCACAGCCAGCATCTGGAAATGGCGGCGATGGTGGGCATCGATCCCAACTCCGATGGCCTCGCGCGCGCGGCGCGTCTGGGCGTGGCGACCACGCATGAAGGCGTGGAAGGGCTCACGCGCCTGCCCGTGTTCGATGAGATCGATTTCGTGTTCGACGCTACGTCCGCAGGCGCGCATGTGAAGAACGATGCGTTGCTGCGCAAGCTGAAGCCGTCGATTCGTGTGATCGATCTGACGCCTGCCGCGATTGGGCCGTATTGCGTGCCGGTCGTGAATCTCGACGCGCATATCAACGCGCCCAACGTGAATATGGTCACGTGCGGCGGCCAGGCGACGATTCCTGTTGTCGCGGCGGTGTCGCGCGTGGCGAAGGTGCATTACGCGGAAATCGTCGCGTCGATCAGCAGTAAATCGGCGGGGCCGGGCACGCGCGCCAATATCGACGAATTCACGGAGACCACTTCGAAAGCGATCGAAGCCGTGGGCGGCGCGGCGAAGGGTAAAGCCATCATCGTGCTGAATCCGGCTGAGCCGCCGGTGATGATGCGCGACACGGTTTATACGCTTTCCGCACTGGCCGATCGCGACGCCGTGGAGCGTTCGATCGAAGAGACGGTGGCGAAAGTGAATGCGTATGTGCCGGGCTATCGCCTCAAGCAAAAAGTGCAATTCGATGAAATTCCCGCGAGCGCGCCTTTGCATATTCCGGGACTTGGCCAATTCAGCGGCCTGAAAACGTCGGTGTTTCTCGAAGTGGAGGGCGCCGCCCATTATCTGCCCGCGTATGCAGGCAATCTCGACATCATGACTTCCGCCGCGCTCGCCACCGCCGAGCGCATGGCGCAGACGCTCTTGAGCGTGCAAGGAGCGTAAAGCGATGAGCAAAAAACTCTATATCTCCGACGTCACGCTGCGCGACGGCAGCCACGCGATTCGTCATCAATATTCGATTCAGAACGTGCAGGACATCGCGCGTGCGCTGGATCAAGCGAAAGTCGATTCGATCGAAGTCGCGCACGGCGACGGCCTGCAAGGTTCGAGCTTCAATTACGGCTTTGGCGCGCATACCGATCTTGAATGGATCGAGGCGGTCGCGGACGTCGTGAAGCACGCGAAGATCGCGACGCTGCTGCTGCCCGGCATCGGCACGATTCACGATCTCAAGACCGCTTACGATGCGGGCGCGCGCGTCGTGCGCGTCGCGACGCATTGCACGGAAGCGGATATTTCGAAGCAGCACATCGAATATGCGCGTGAGCTTGGCATGGATACGGTCGGCTTCCTGATGATGAGCCACATGACCACGCCCGAGAATCTGGCGGTCCAGGCGAAGAAGATGGAAGACTACGGCGCGACCTGCATTTATGTGGTCGATTCGGGTGGCGCGTTGACGATGAACGACGTGCGCGACCGGTTTCGCGCCGTCAAACAGGTGCTCAAGTCGGAAACGCAAACCGGCATGCACGCGCACCACAACCTCTCGCTGGGCGTGGCGAATTCGATCGTCGCGGTGGAAGAAGGTTGCGACCGCATCGATGCGTCGCTTGCGGGCATGGGCGCGGGTGCGGGTAATGCGCCGCTCGAAGTGTTCATTGCCGCGGCGGAGCGCCTGGGCTGGAATCACGGCACCGATCTCTACACGCTGATGGACGCCGCTGACGATATCGTGCGCCCCTTGCAGGATCGACCGGTGCGCGTGGATCGCGAAACGCTGGCGCTCGGTTATGCGGGTGTTTATTCGAGCTTCCTGCGCCACTCCGAAGTCGCCGCAAAGAAATACGGCCTTAAAACCGTGGATATTCTGGTCGAACTGGGCAAGCGCCGCATGGTGGGCGGCCAGGAAGACATGATTGTGGACGTCGCGCTCGATCTGAAGCAGCGCATTGAAGCGGGTTCGCAGTAAAAACGCACGCCGCGCGTCGCACGAAGCGATTCGCGGCGTTGCTACGTAGTACGGGCAATACGGACGATTAGCCGCCGGCAAGAGCGGCTGACAACCTACATCGGAGACTTTTTAAATGACGTCACGAAGCAGCGGTGCTGGAGGAAGCAGCAAAGCGACGATTGGACTTTGCCTCGCTATTGCGTTGCTCGAAGGGTTGGACCTGCAATCGGCGGGCGTGGCCGGCCCGCGCATGGCGAAGGAGTTTTCGCTCGCCGTGGCGCAGATGGGTTGGGCGTTCAGCGCGGGCGCCATCGGCCTGTTGCCGGGCGCGGCGCTGGGCGGGCGTCTTGCCGATCGCTTCGGGCGCAAGCGCGTGCTGATGGCGTCGGTCACGCTGTTCGGCCTGTTTTCGCTCGCGACCACGCTGGTCTGGAGCTTCGAAAGCCTGCTGCTCGCGCGTCTGTTGACGGGCCTGGGGCTGGGCGCGGCGATGCCCAATCTCATCGCGCTGTGCTCGGAAGCCGCGGACCCGCGGCAGCGCAGCACGGCGGTGGGCGCCATGTATTGCGGCATGCCGTTCGGCGCGGCCATTGCGGCGTTGATCGGCATACTGGGCGCGAGTCCGACGAGCTGGCGCGATGTGTTTTACGTCGGCGGCCTCGGGCCAATCGTGATGGTGCCGCTGCTCGGCGTGTTTCTGCGCGAGTCGCATCAGTTCGTGGCGGCGCGCGCCGCGCAAGCGTCGCGTGAAAGCGTGCCAGGCGTGAGCGAAGCCCTGTGGCGTCATGGCCGCGCGCGCACCACGCTCGCGCTGTGGATCAGCTACCTCGGCACGCTGATCGTGCTGTATTTCCTGATGAACTGGCTGCCTTCGATGGTGCTCTCGCGCGGCCTCACGCGCGTGCAGTCGAACATCGTGCTGATGATGTTCAACATCGGCGGCGGCATCGGGGCCGTTGCGATCGCAACGATCATGGATCGTCTCGGGCGACGCCGCACGGTGATCGGCATGTACGCGGGCATTGCGCTGGCGCTTGCCGCGCTCGCGAGCGCGGGCGGCGCGGTGTCGATGGCGTGCGGCGGCCTGCTGTGCGGTCTCTTCCTCGTCGGCGGCCAGTCGGCGCTCTACGCGCTCGCGGGTCACGCCTATCCCACCGAAGTGCGCGGCACCGGCGTGGGCGCGGCGGTGGCGGTGGGGCGGCTCGGCTCGATTCTCGGGCCGCTGGTGGCGGGGCAATTGTTCGCGCTGGGACAGAGCCCCTCGATGCTGGTCGCGTCGAGCATTCCGCTGTGCGTGATCGCGGCGCTCGCCGCGTTGACGGTGGTGGGCGGCTTCGCGCGGCGTGGCGCAACCGGCGCACAAGGCGTTTGAGGTTTTTTTGGCGGAGCAGGCAAGCGCCTGCTTCATGAAGGATTAGCGGGCTTATTGGCAGATTGACTGCAAGGACATCATCATGACTGCGACGGCACACACGATCACGGAAGCCTCCACGAGCCAGTTCGCTCGCGTGAAAGACGGCGAACTCGAACTGCAGATTCACTACAACGATACGGGCGCGGGCGCGGCCCATGCAAACGGCGAAACCGTCGTGATGCTGCACGGCTCGGGGCCGGGCGCGAGCGGCTGGGCCAACTTCAACCGCAATGTCGAGCCGCTCGTTGCGGCGGGCTATCGCGTGATCCTGATGGATTGCCCGGGCTGGAGCAAGAGCGATCCGATCGTCTGCACGACGTCGCGTTCCGAATTGAATGGCCGTGTGCTCAAGGGGCTGCTCGATGTGCTCGACATCGAGCGCGTGCATATCCTCGGCAACTCGATGGGCGGGCATAGCGCGGTGGCGTTCGCGCTCGCCAATCCGCAGCGTGTCGGCAAGCTTGTGCTGATGGGCGGCGGCACCGGCGGCCCGAGCAGCTTCGCGCCGATGCCTACCGAAGGCATCAAGCTGCTACAAGGGCTTTACCGCGAGCCCAGCATCGATAACCTCAAGCGCATGATGAACGTGTTCGTTTATGACGCGAGCGCGCTGACCGACGAACTCATGCAGGCGCGGCTCGACAATATGCTTGCGCGTCGCGATCACCTTGAGAACTTCGTGAAGAGCCTCGCGGCGAATCCGAAGCAATTCACCGATTACGGTCCGCGCCTTGGCGAGATCGCCGCACCCGCGCTTGTGATCTGGGGGCGCGACGATCGCTTCGTGCCGATGGATATCGGTCTGCGTCTGCTCGCGGGCATGCAGAACGCGCAATTGCACGTGTTCAACCGTTGCGGCCACTGGGCGCAGTGGGAACATGCGGATGCGTTCAATCGGATGGTGCTGGATTTCCTGCGTCATTGAGGCGGTTTTGAGGTCGTAACGGCGCGCGTGAGTGAGCGGTAGCTGAGCAGCAAGTGAGCGCCACCGCGCGCCGCCAGGGGCGAGCGGCGTACACTGGGCGCAGCCACTGGCGCGCAATGACACCGCATGTGTGCGCTTGATGGCCGGCATGTCCAACCGTATTCATCGGGAACGTCATGAAGAAACTGGTCAATCAACCGTCCGACGTCGTGCGCGAAATGCTCGAAGGCATTGCGCTGCAAGCCCCTCATATCGTCATCCTGGGCGATGAAAACGTGCTCGTGCGCCGCGATATTCCCGAGCCGAAAGCGCGTGCGGTAGCGCTGATCTCGGGCGGCGGCAGTGGCCACGAACCGGCGCACGGCGGCTACGTGGGCGCGGGCATGTTGAGCGCGGCCGTGTGCGGCGAAGTATTCACCTCGCCGCCGACCGACGCCGTGCTTGCGGCGATCCGCGCGACGGCGGGACCCCGGGGCGCGCTCCTGATCGTCAAGAACTACACGGGCGACCGCCTCAACTTCGGTCTTGCCGCTGAACTCGCGCGCGCCGAAGGCATCCCGGTCGAAGTCGTGACCGTGGCCGACGACGTCGCGCTACGCGCTCACGCCGAAAAGCATCAGCGGCGCGGTATCGCGGGGACCGTGCTGATCCACAAGACCGCGGGCGCGGCGGCCGCACGCGGCGCGGCGCTCGACGTGGTGGCGGCGACGGCGCGCGATGCGGCGGCGAACCTGGGCACGATGGGCGTGGCGCTCGACGGCTGCACGCTGCCGGGCGTGGCGCAATCGAGCTTCACGCTCGCCGACGACGAGATCGAACTCGGCCTCGGGATTCACGGTGAAAAAGGCGTGGAGCGCAGCGCGCCTCTGCCCGCCGACGCGCTGACCGAAGCGCTGCTCGTGAATATTCTCGAAGACCTCGCCATCAAACGCGGCGAGCGCGTGGTGCTGCTCGTCAACGGTCTGGGCGCAACGCCGCAGATGGAACTCGATATCGTGCTGCGCGCGGCTTATGCCAGCCTGCGGCGTCGTGAGGTGCGTGTCGAGCGCGCGTGGGTGGGGACGCTGCTATCGGCGCTCAATATGCCGGGTTGTTCGATTTCGCTGATGCGTGTCGACGACAGCAGGCTCGCGCTGCTCGACGCGGCGACCGAAGCCCACGCATGGCCAGGCAAAGGCCGCATCAATCCGACCATCCGTCTGGAGGTGGTGTCTCATGCTGTTCATGAGGATTCCATAGCAAAGCCGTTGGATGCTTCGCGCGCCGCGTGGGCGGCTCGGGCCAAAGCTGCCTTGGATGCGGTTGCGCAGGCGTTGGTGCAGAACGAGGCGCGCTTGACTGAGCTTGATGCGCTGGCGGGCGACGGCGATCTCGGCGCGAGCATGCATCGTGCCGCCGATGCGGCTGCCGCGCTGCCGGTGGACGCGCTTGGCGCTGCGCCGCAAGCGCTGGGCGCATTGGGCGCGAGTTTGCGTCGCGCCATCGCGGGAAGTTCGGGGCCGTTCTACGCCACGGCGCTACTGCGCGCTTCGCGGGTGCTCGCCGATACGCCCGAGCCGACCCCGCAGCAATGGGCGCGCGCATGGCGCGCGGCGATCGAGGCGATCAGCGAACTGGGCGGCGCGAAGGCTGGCGATCGCACGATGCTCGACGCGTTGACACCGGCGGTCGAGGCGTTCGAAGATGCGCTGAAGAAGGGGCAGGCGGTGCAGCAGGCGTGGGGTGCCGCCGTTTTGGCGGCCGAACAGGGCGCGCAGGCCACGGCGCATATGCATCCGCGTGCGGGGCGCGCGAGCTATCTGGGCAAGCGCGCGATTGGGGCGCCCGATGGCGGCGCGGTGGCGGTGGCGTGCTGGTTGGGGGCGCTTACGCCGCATGTGGCGGGAAAGCCGTGAGCGTAGCGGCTTGCTGAAACAACTTAAGTTTGACATTGTCGGGGCGGGATGTTTGGCATTTTTCTTAAGTTTTGGGCCCCGATTCCTAACATAGAGCCAATCCGCGCAACGGGAAGTCTGGCGCATTTCCGATTTCGGGCACTGACTTTGGCGGGAATTTGGAAGTCAGGCGGCGCTCTATAGGGACGTTCCACCCGAAGAGGCGCCTGCGTACCTACCGCTCTCCCCCTGAAGCCCGCATGTGGCTTCGAACGAGCGACCAAGGTGCTGTTGGCATGCACTCAGTCTTCACTTTATCTCGCCAAGTTGCCTGGCGAGGTGGCGTGCTCTGAGCGCAGCAAAACTCGGCGATCATGGGTGTTCATCTTCTGGCGACTGCGACGGGCGGGGATGGTCAGGGCCCAGATCTCCAAGCGCGTCACTGATACGGTGACCAAAGCCCATGTCGCCCTTGTTTAAGACCGTTCCCCAGAGAGCATAACTGATCGCCGAGCGAGGCAATCTCCATGGGCGATCGTAGACTCTAGGCGCAAGCCGCCCTTCGCGAAGCCACTCTAGGCGCTGGCCTGTCCGCTTGATAAGCATGTCGGCGGCGCGCTGGCCGCCAACGCGATACTTGGCTTTGTAGTCACTTGCCGACATCGCGCCGAGGTACGTCAGATAAAATGCCTGAGAGATGGGAACTTCGTTCGCAAGTATGCGTACGAGGTCCGCTACCTCTTCGGTGTTTTCTGGCGCGGGCCAACTGCGCTCATCTGAAAGATGGCAGATATATTCGGTTAACTCCCCACGCGCAAGCTCAAGCGCGATGGGTTCGACGTCGCGCCGCCAGAACTCGGGGATTTTTCCGTTGATATTTCGAAGCTCTTCGACAAGTTCGCCTGCAACCGGAGATAGGCGCCAGTGGATGCTACCAAGGTACCAGCCGTCAATTTTTCCGTTGGAAACTGAGAAAGCGTCGACGCTGCTGTTCGGATCAGCAGCGAGAAGGCCGACTTCAATCAGGTCGAAAATGCCACGTCGGCAGCTATTTGCAGGTGAAAAACTGACATCGGATTTGTCGAACGGCGGCAGCCGGTCGTCTCCTGGTTCTGCTTTCGCACAACGGAATAAAGCGAGCAGCGCGATTGCCCCGCGCAGCGAGACTTCCTCTAACTTGACGGGGGTGCTTCGGAGCGTTGGCTGGTTAGCGAGTTCGGTGCGAACGATTTCTCGCTTTTCCCCTTCGTGGTCACGGCAACGCTCTTTGGCTTGACTGACCTGGTCGAGAAGACGTTGCTTCTTCTCCGCGTCCGTGTCAGGGTACTGAATGGCGAATTTCTCCAGTTCCAAGAGGCGCAGAGCGTCTTCGTGCGATTTGCATAAGATCAAGGAGTTGTAAATCGCCCCAAAATTTTCGGGTTCCTTCTTCAAAGTGCGGGCGTACGCGGTCTTGGCTTGTTCGCTATGTTTTGTCGTGTGAGCCCAAAACCCGAAGCGGAACTGGACGCTGGGCCGGTCGTCGCCCTCGGAAGCTGTCCTCAACAATTGGTAGATCTCTGCGCCTAATTCTTTATCCGCCAACGCTTGTATCAATTCCTCAGTCCGATCGTAAGCCAACTCTGGCGCGGGGAGGTAAGTTTGCAACTGCTTCTCGGCTGCCTTCGCAAAGGAGCGAAGTGCCGTCTTGTTCCGACTGGCAGCAGCCAGTTTAAGCCCGCCGTGGCTGAAATTAAGACCAGCCTCACATACGAGCCATTCGGAAGTCATCCAGTCGCGACCGACCGTTGACCAACTGGGGCGTTGCCGATGCGACACAATCGCGGCATGAAGCGAGAGCAGGGCGCCGTTGAAGTCCGATTCGTAACCGGCGATGCTCCCGAGCGCATGCGAAAGGCTTTCCCACCACGCCGCCGGTTGATCTTCTTCAAGAAGGTCCATCCCATTGGTGACAAACGCTGCGCGAAAGTAGACTGCCTCACGTTCGCCAACGTGATTCGTCAGCAGTTCCTTCCACGGCTGTAGATCCGGGAACGGCCAAGGGTCGCCATAGGTATCCCAATCAGCTCCGAATACAGGATTCGGGTCATCCGAAAGTTGTCCGCTTGCCAAGTCAATCTTTGAGTCACATGCCTCAAGTGCCGACAGGTAGATTGTCGCGAGGTTGGGAACTCGATTTGTCGCTAAGCGGCAAGCCACCGCCAAGGCGACTCGCACAGCCGTCACGCGATCTTCTGCGTGGAGCTTGGTGTCAACGATCAACGCATCGAAGTCGGCAAACGCTTGCGAATGATTGTTGTTTGCCGAGATTTCGCACATCGCAAGCCGGACCGTGAAAAGCAGATGTTGATTCGGCTCTTCACTGCCTAACTCACGTTTTTGAACCTCCTCCAACAGCGAAAGCGCTTCATCGAGTTCATTTGTCGCGTACGCCACTATGGCTTGCTGCCATACATGCCGCGAGATCCGCACCCCGGGTCGGCTCTCTCGAAGAAGTGCGAGCTGTTCGGCCGGTGTGCCGCCATTTCGTTGAATCTCAACGTGCAGGGCTAGGCGCAATTCGTCGCTGTCGGGGTGAAGCGAGAAGAGCCGTTTGATATCACGATATCGTTGGTCTGTATCGTCTGCGTCAGCTGGCCACCAGTCTCGCGTCCTGGCAGTGGCAGTAATCATTGGAACGCTGTCGCCCGCAATCGCATACCGCAGGTGCGGCCAAACGGCCTCTCTCTGCGCCTGCCTCTCCTTATAATCAGACACATGGCGGATCATCTGACACAATAATCCAATGCCATCCGGCTCAAGGTCTTCGATGAGTGCAGTAAGGCGTGTTCTTGCATCATCGGCGCGGCCGAGCATCATTTCGCAGTATGACGCCTTCGTTGCAATACGGGGCACATCCATGTCGAGCCCATAGTAGCCCGACAAAGCATCTTCGTATTGTTGGCTTAGCAGGCAGGCGTCGGCACTACATTCAATGCCGCCTTCGGGATCTGGTTGCGCGTGCTTTTCCAGCAAGCCGGAAAGTGTGACGAGGCGATTTGAGTCCATGAATTTGACGTCTTAGGTTTCCCACAGCTAATGAAAAATCAGGCAAAGAAACGGACAATTCGTCAATGCCCTGAAGCGAAAAGTTAAGCAACGTCCGCTAAACAATGGCGACGTTGTGGCAGCGAGCAAGACGATGTTTCGCCGTGCTTGCTGCCCTTGGCATCGAGATTTCAAACGGCTAGCCACCGTGGCGGGAGAGGGATTCCGCCACGGTGATGAGAGCCGAATGAAGCCATTCACCTGAGGCGTCGTTCGACTCTGTCAACTTGCTCAACGCATTCAAACTCGTTGCGCCGAACGCCCGCAAAAGTTGTAACCGAGGCTGGCCGGAAAATCTGGCGATGTAGCGGGTGTTGTCACATTTCGTGGGCGGATTTGACAACATAGTTTGTCCGACAATGACAAACTTTTGTTGTTCCAGAACGGCTCACGGCCCCACCCACCGACCTCAAACCAACCCGGTCGTATAAAAAACCGCAATCACAAAAAACACCGCCAACGTCTTGATCACCGTGACAGCAAAAATGTCGCGGTAAGACTCGCGGTGCGTCAGTCCGGTCACAGCCAGCAGCGTAATCACCGCGCCGTTATGCGGCAGCGTATCCATGCCGCCGCTGGCCATGGCCACCACGCGATGCAGCACGTCGAGCGGAATATGCGCGGCTTGCGCGCCCTTGATGAACGTATCGGACATTGCAGCCAGCGCGATACTCATGCCGCCCGATGCCGATCCCGTAATCCCGGCAAGCGCGCTCACCGAAACCGCGGCATTCACCAGCGGATTCGGAATTGCCTTGAGCGCGTTGCTCACCACGATAAAACCGGGCAGCGCCGCGATCACGCCGCCGAAGCCATATTCCGAAGCCGTATTGAGCGATGCCAGCAGCGCGCCCGCGACAGCGGTCTTCGTGCCTGTGGCGAAGCGCTCCTTCACACGCGAGAACGCAGTGATCACCACGAACACGATGCCGAGCAGCAACGCGCCCTCGACCGACCAGATCGCCACGACCTGTTTGACCGTGGTGGTCACGGGCGTGTGGATGCCGGGCAGCACGTCGGGCGTGACGGTGTAGG
Organism: Paraburkholderia eburnea; assembly: GCF_002917095.1. Classification (GTDB taxonomy): domain Bacteria; phylum Pseudomonadota; class Gammaproteobacteria; order Burkholderiales; family Burkholderiaceae; genus Paraburkholderia; species Paraburkholderia eburnea. Next base: position 178,414 of record NZ_PQGA01000007.1, on the reverse strand, counting down.
TGTCGCCGTACCACTGCGGAATCCAGCGCGTGAGGAAGAAGTTCGCCACGCCCACCAGCACGAGCGGCGTGATGGCCAGCAGCGGATTGGGCAGATGATCGGTCTTGACGTGCTCGGGTTCGTTCACGAGCGAGGTGCCGTAGCCTTCGCCCTTCGCCATCGCGCTGCGGCGGCGCCATTCGAGGTAGGTGAGGCCCACGACGATGATGAAGAGCGAGCCGATCACGCCGAGCACGGGCGCGGCCCAGGCGGTGGTCTTGAAGAAGGTCGTCGGGATGATGTTCTGGATTTGCGGCGTGCCGGGCAGCGAATCCATCGTGAACGAGAACGCGCCGAGCGCGATCGCGCCGGGCATCAGGCGCTTGGGGATGTCGCTCTGGCGATAGAGTTCGGCGGCGAACGGATAGACCGCGAACACCACCACGAACAGCGAAACGCCGCCGTAAGTCAGCAACGCACACACGGCCACGATCACGGCATTGGCCCGCGAGCTGCCGATATAGCGGATCGCGGCGGCGACGATCGCTTCAGAGAAGCCCGATAGTTCGATGACCTTGCCAAACACGGCGCCGAGCAGGAACACGGGGAAGTAGAGCTTGACGAAGCCCACCATCTTTTCCATGAAAATGCCGGAAAAAACGGGCGCGACGGCGGCGGGATCGGTGAGCAGGACGGCGGCGAGCGCCGCCACGGGAGCGAACAGAATCACGCTGTAGCCGCGATAGGCGGCAAGCATGAGAAACGCTAGAGCGGCTAGAACGATGATGAACGACATGGAGTCTCCTGCTTGGGGCGTGTTGCACTTCGTCGATGCACTTATGAATTGCGCCTTCTTTTTGTACTGCGTGGCCCACGTTCGACCTATGGTGCGCCGCAGCGATTGTACCGAAAGGTTCAGGAATGCTCGCTATTGCGGCGCGCGCGGTGCGGTCCTATCTTGACGGGATCGGCATTCGGGGAGGCTGCCATGCGCAAACACAGGGCGGTGCGGGGCCGAATGGCGCGGACGTGTCGTGCCGTGACGCTCGGCGTGGCGATTTTTGTGACGTTTTCCGCCGTGGCGATGGCGCAGTCGACGACCGTCGACCCGAACGAAATCCGCAACTGGTACAACGACCCGTTTTTCGCGCTGTCGAGCGCGCCGGGCGCGTGTGCGCAACCGCTCGGCCCGCGCATGACGAAGGCCGAAGCCGACGATGACGCTCACTACCGCGTCGAGCGCGGCACGACCTGCTGGCTCGCGCACCAGTGCTCGAAGCCGAATTCCTATCTCTACGATGCCGACATCGCCCAGGCGATCCGCACGCAGTTCAAGGACGATGCGAGTCTCGCCGGTACGAGTCTGTGGATCACGGTGCAACGGCGCTTTGTTTATGCGGAGGGGTGTGCTGGCGCGCAATTCGACCGCGCGGCGCTGGAGCGGCGGCTGAGCGCTATCGCCGATGTCGAGCAGGTGTTCGTGCGCGTGAGCGTCGACCCGCACGCGCCGCCGCCTTACAAAACGCTGCCGCCGTCGCGCTGAAGACATCGGCTGCAGAGGGCGCCAATGCTGGCCGCATGGCGCTCAGGCGTCACGCGGCGTGGCACAATCGCAACGTCGAAAAACTAGAACGCCCCCGGGGTACTCCATGACTCGTTTTGCTTCGCTGCCGTCTACCGTGTCTTCCTGGTCTTCTCTTCGCAGGCTGCCGTTCGCGGCGGGTGCCTGCGCATTGCTCGCGGCGCTGTCCGCTTGCAGCAGCGGTCCGCCGCTGTTCCTCTCCGATGGCCGTCCCACGATCCAGGTGCAGTGCCCGGCGGCCGGCGACCGCGATTCGTGCGTGCAGCAGGCGCGTGTGCGCTGCGCGGAGGCGGGTTATGACACCGTCGACACGACGACGACCGGCGATACCTTCACGCTCGTGTTCGCCTGCAAGGGGAAATAAGGCCGAATCTGGCCGAAAATCGATCGCCGCGATGGCCCGCTGCTTCGGTGGAGCGTCAATGACTGTCCGTGCCGGGCTGACCGCGCGCCGGCAGGTTCATCAGCAGGCGCAGCAGGTCGGGCTGCCGTCGCGTGGCGGTTTTCAGATAGATCGACTGTAGTTGCTTGCGCACCGTGTCGTACTGAACGCTCACGCGCGCGGCAATTTCCTTGGGCGTGAAGCCGTCCACCAGCAGATGCACGATCCGGCATTCGGCGGGCGTGAGGTCGAAGGCCGTCGCCAGCACCCGCTCGTCGACCGCCGGGGCCGAACGTGGATGGTAGAAGGTTAGCGCCGCCATGGCGCGCAGATCGGCCGTCGAGGCGTCGCCCGGCGTCACCACGTTGTAGAACGCGTAGAGCACTTCCGCAGCGGCGGGCAACGATGCCCCGGATTCGTCGCCCGCGCTCTCCTGGCGCCTCGCGCCATCCGCCGCGCTCACGATGCGCAGCGCCCGCAGACGCGCCGCCGCGGCCCGCGCGCCGTTCACGCGATTTCTCAGGCGCGCCTCGCTGATCGCCACATCCTCCAGAAAACGCGCCTGATGCGGCGCCGCGAGGGCGATGCGCTTGCCGCGCACGCGCACGAGCGAGGTCGCGCGCAGCAGGCGCTGCGCGGGCTCGTTGCTGTGCAGGATTTCGCCGATCGCGCTCACCAGCATCGCGGGCGGGCGTGCCTGCCCGGCGAGCGCATCGGCGTCGGGCAGCAGGCGGCGCAGGCTCAGTCGCATCGCGCGGATGAGGTGGGGCGTCAGACGTTCGAGCAGTGCGCGCAAGGGCTCGGGAAGCGGGCCGTCGGTTTCCTTGCGGCGGCACGCGATCATGGCCGTGAGCGTGCCGCTATCGAGTAGCTTGCAGAGCGAGACGAAGCGGCTGCCGCCCGCGAGCACATAGGGTTCGAACACCGCCTGGCCCTGGCTGTGCCCCGTGTCGCTGCAGCAATAGAGCCATTTGCCGGGCGCACAGGCGCGCAGCCATTCGAGGCGGGCGTCGTCGCGATACAGGGCGGGAATGAATTCGAGCGGTTCGGTTTCCATCAGGGTGAAACCGTCGGTCCATGAAAACAGTTCGCGCTGGCGGTCGAACGCACTTAGCTGGATCGAGGCGGCGCCGAGCGCCTCGCGCAATTGGGCGCAAAAATCCTTCCAGGCCGCGGGTCGTTCGAGCGTGGCGTAAATGCCGTGCAACAGGCAGTCGTATTCCGATTCGTTCGTTTTCACGCCGGCCCCGTTATTCAACTCACCGCGAAGCATCGGCCGCATCAAAAATGCGTGGCGCATATTCCTTGCACAACTGTGGAATATACAGCGATGTTAGCGGCCGTTAATCTTCGATTTGTCTGATGACTGATTATCGTCAGGTTGGACGAGCAGCCGCTTGCTTTCCGTGCGGTAGACAACGGATCGTCCGTCACGCTGGTTCTAGTCTCGATTGAGGCGAGTGAGGAAAATCGCCTCGTCAGAGAGCTTGCAGAGAAAAAAAGGCGGTGAAATTACGCCAATGAACCGGGCGCCGGTCTGCAAGCCGGCGGAATAGATCAATGCGCGAATTAATCGTTTTTCATCATGCGGCATTGAATGCGCCGACGCCATTTGAATGGCGTCTTTCAGAAGCTGGATGAATCCGGGGGACAGGAATGAATCATCATCAACTCGAAAAGGATATTGAGCATCTCGAGCAGGTCGTTGCAAGACTGTCAGGCGCCGACCGCATTCCCCTTTCTTACTGGCGTGGCCGCGTCGCCGCGGTTTCGGGCGCCGATCTCGTGCCCTCGCAACTGCAGCGCGTCAAGCGCCTCGCGGAAGCGCTATGCGCCCTGGAGCGGCGCGTGAAGGGATGTCCTGCTCGCGAAACCACCCGGTAGCGAACCCGTTACGCTGGATTTCGCGTGTAAAAAATCGCAATAATTTGACCGGAATGAGCGAAAAAGACGCGCAATTTGCCACTATCGCGCGCGAGAAGAGCCACAATAGCGACCTGTGCCCTTCTGGAGATCTCTACTCATGCCGAGCTACAAGCAACTGACCGCACAACTCGAAAAGCTGCACAAGGAAGTTGCGGCGGCACGCGAAAGGGAAGTCGCGCAGGCGATCGCCGACATCAAGGAAAAGATCGCGGAATACGAAATCACGGCGGAAGAGCTTGGCTTCACGAGTGCGGCCGCAGTGTCCGCGCGCAAGAAGACGCCGCTGCCGGCGCGCTTTGTGAATCCCAAGACCGGCGAAACCTGGAGCGGCCGTGGCCGCGCTCCGGCGTGGCTCGCGGGCGTGAAGAATCGCGACCGATTTCTCATCAAGGAATGAGAGCGTCGCGCAGCTTCCCGTAAGTCCTCACCTTTAAGCGGCGCGCGACGGTTCCGGTGCGCCGCCGCCAGCCTGATACCGCGCTATCGCCGCGCCAGGCTGTTTCACGCGGTAGCGGCCATTCCTCTCGCAGGCCGAGCGCAAGTCCATGACGCAAAACGTTTTCTTGTGAGCGTTGCCGTCCTGCGCGATCCCGGCGTGACCCACGCGGTGGAAAATTCAGGCAGCATACGGCTGTTGCAGCTTCCAGCATCCGGCCCTGCAGTGCCTGCCTCCCGTAAAAGCTCACCATAAGCGCTCCATCGGCGCGCGCCGCTTCTCGCGCCTGCGTAGCGAACTCTTAGTCGTGGGCGGTAATGCCGTGTATCATTCGTCCCCGGCGCCTTCCTGCCGCGGACGTCGGTCGCGTTTTTCAGATCGATCGTGCTATTCGCCTCGAAGGCCGCGACGCGCAGGCCGCCCGCCTGCCGCGCCGCAGCCGGTCTGCCGCCGCCGATGCGCCGGCCACATCCGCAACCCCCGCCGCGCGGCCGGTTGCCCGAATTTATCCGTGATACCCGCTCCATCCATGTCAGTTGCCGAACTCAGACGCCGCCGCACGTTCGCGGTCATTTCTCACCCGGACGCGGGTAAGACCACGCTCACCGAAAAGCTGCTGCTGTTCTCGGGCGCGATCCAGATCGCCGGTACCGTGAAGGGCAAGAAGAGCGGCCGCTTCGCGACCTCCGACTGGATGGAGATCGAAAAGCAGCGCGGCATTTCGGTCGCCAGCTCGGTCATGCAGTTCGAGTATGGCGACGCCGTCATCAATCTGCTCGACACCCCGGGCCACGAGGACTTCTCGGAAGACACCTATCGGGTGCTGACGGCCGTGGACGCGGCCGTGATGGTGATCGACGGCGCGAACGGCGTGGAAGCGCAGACGCTCAAGCTGCTCGAAGTCTGCCGCAGCCGCAAGACGCCCATTCTTACGTTCATCAACAAGCTCGACCGCGAAGTGCGCGAGCCGCTCGATCTGCTCGACGAAATCGAGCAGCATCTGGGCGTGGCGGCGGTGCCGTTCACCTGGCCGATCGGCATGGGCAAGGAATTCCAGGGCGTCTACGACATCCAGCGCGATCAGGTGCGCGTGTTCCGCGCGGGTCAGCACTCGCTCGACGGCGAGGTCGAAACGCTGCAGAACATCAGCGACGCCGATGGCGAAGCGCGCTTCGGCTATCACTGGAAGCGCACCAAGGAAGAGGTCGAGCTGATCACGGGCGCGACGCCCACCTTCGATCGCGACGCCTTCCTCGCGGGCGAGCAGTCGCCGGTGCTGTTTGGATCGGCAATCAACAACTTCGGCGTGAAGGAAATTCTGGACGCGCTGGTCGATCTCGCGCCGCCGCCGTCGCCGCGCATGGCCGTGCAGCGCGCCGTCTCGCCCGACGAAGCCAGATTCACGGGTGTCGTGTTCAAGGTGCAGGCCAACATGGACCTCGCGCACCGCGACCGCGTGGCGTTCATCCGCGTGTGCTCGGGCCATTTCGAGCGCGGCATGCAACTGAAGGTCACGCGCAACAACAAGACCTTCCGCGCCAATAACGTGGTGAGCTTCCTGTCGCAGCGCCGCGAAACCGTCGCCGAGGCCTATCCTGGCGACATCATCGGTATTCCTAACCATGGCACGCTGAGTCTGGGCGACACGCTCACCGAAGGCGAAGACCTGCAATTCACGGGTCTGCCGTTCTTCGCGCCGGAAATCTTCCAGACCGTCGAAGTGGTCGATCCGATGCGCGCGAAGCAACTGGGCGAAGCGCTCAAGCAACTCGGCGAGGAAGGCGCGATCCAGGTGTTCCGCCCGATCCACGGCGGCGCGACGATTCTGGGCGCGGTCGGCCAGCTTCAGTTCGAAGTGGTGTCGCACCGTCTGTCGGCCGAATACAAGGTGGCCGTGCGCCTGATGCCCGCGCGCTATCGCCTCTCGCGCTGGGTGACCTGCGACGATCCGGTCGAGCTGCGCCGCTTCACCGATTCGTACGAGGCCCGCATGGCCTACGACGCGTCGAATGCGCCCACCTATCTGGCTTCGCACGTCTCCGAAATCGACGTCGCGCAGAAGGCCTGGCCGAAGATCGTCTTCAACGAACTGCGCGAGCATTCGGGCGCGCCGTTCCGCAAGTCGATTTAAGCGCGGGTATTCGCTGGATGTAAAAAGGGCCGCGGGTTTGATTCCCGCGGCCCTTTTTTATGCGTGCGTGGTTTGCGCGCCGTTGCCGGCGCGCTCCAGCCGGTTGCCGCCCAGCGACTTCGCGCTGTAGAGCGCCTTGTCGGCGGCGGCGAGCAGATCGGTGAGCGTCGTGGCGTCGCCGTCCTTGCACGCGAGGCCAATGCTGAGCGTCGTGCGCATGCCGATGCCGATACCGTCGATGCCGAGCGCCGCCGTCTGCTCGAAACGCCGTACGATCAGCTCACCCACCGCCTGGGCGGGCGCGCTTTCCAGCCCCGGCAGCAAGGCGGCGAATTCCTCGCCGCCGATGCGCGCGAGCAGCGCGCGTGGCCCGAGCGGCCCAAGCGCGCCGCGCGCGATCGCCGAAAACGATTTCAGGACTTCGTCGCCCGTCTTATGGCCGTAGCGGTCGTTGATCGCCTTGAAGTGGTCGAGGTCGAACGCCAGCAGCGAGATCGGCTCATGTTTGCCCGCGCGGCCGAGAATGCGCACGCCTTCTTCGAAGAACCAGCGGCGGTTGCCCAGACGCGTCAGATAGTCCGTTTGGGACTCCTGCAAAAGCTGACTGTGGGTTTCCTCGCGCACGAGCCGCAGCAGGGTCATCGGCAGGACGACGGAATACAGCACGCCTTCGTACAGGGTGATCTTGCTGACCATCGGCAGGATGGAGTCGCCGTAGCGCGCCGCCAGCCACGGCAGCACGGCCGCGCGAAACGCGTAGAGCGCCGCGTGCGCGCCCGTCACCAGCACCGCGATATTGCGCGCGTGGCCCCATTGACGGCCCTCGCCGCGCAGTAGCTCGCGCGCGGCCATCGCAGCCGTCAGTGAAATGGGGATCGCGGTGAGATACATCCACATGATCTCTAGCCAGCGCGCGCCCGAAATGATCCAGGCAAGCGCCTGCACGAGCAGGATGAGCGCGGAAGCAAGACGATAGCGCCGCCCGTTCATGGCCGCGAGGCCATGGGCGATCAGCAGATAGCCGCACAGCATGACCATATTGCTGAGCGCGGAGCCCCATGCGCCGGGCAACTCCCGACGCCAGATCACCGCCGCGCAGCCGACGGCGAGCGTGGCGTAACCGGCTGCGAGTATTTTCAGTTCCTTGCTGCGCGCCGGGTGCGTGCGATGTTCCCAGAGGGTCATCGCGGAGCTGGCGAGAAGGGTTCCGATCGCGAGGAAATATAGGGTGAGAAGATCGACGTGCATCGCGGGCGTATAAGCGCTACGCCGTTATATCGCGGCGGCCGGGGCATTTTACGATGAAATATTGAAATCATAATGATCGTGTCGGAAGGCCGCGAATTTGCAACAGAGGCACTGCGGCACGTCCTTGACCGCGACGCCATGCCGCCGTCGCGCGAGGCCCGGCTGGCGGCGATATCCACGCATTCGCGGGCCGATTCGCCTATCCTCATCGTCACGACGGGCGGCGGTCATCGGCGACCATAGCGCGCCCGCGCATTCAAAAAAGCGAGGAGGGGCAGTGACCGTACGCAATCTCGACGCGATATTCCAGCCGAAGTCCGTGGCCGTGATCGGCGCTTCGCAACGCGAGGGCAGCATCGGCCAGATGGTCTGGCAGCGCCTGATCGAAGGCGGATTTGCCGGGCCGCTATGGGCCGTTAATCCGCGTCATGCTGGCGAGGCCGCCGGTTTCGACGGCCATCCCGTGGTGGCCGATGCGGGCGATCTGCCCGAGGCGCCCAGCGTCGCGCTGATCTGCACGCGCCCGTCGAGCTGGCCCGCGCTCGTGCACCGGCTGGGCGGCATGGGCACGCGCGCGGCCATCATCGTGGGCGAGGTGCGCAGCGAGGAAGACCGCGCCGATCTGCGTCACGCCCTGGCGGCGGCGCGCCCGCATCTGTTGCGCATACTCGGTCCGGGTAGCCTCGGCGCGCTCACGCCCGCGCTCAACGCGCAACTGGGCGCGGCCGCGACGGTGGCGCGCAAGGGCGGCGTGGCGTGGGTCTCGCAGTCGAACGCGCTCACCAATGCCGTGCTGCGCTGGGCCGATGCGCGCGGTCTCGGCTTCTCGCATGCGGTTGCGCTGGGCGACGAGGCCGATATCGACGTGGGCGATGTGCTCGACTATCTCGCGAGCGATCCGTCGACGCGCGCGATCCTGCTCGAAGTCGACAGCATCCGCGCGGCGCGCAAGTTCATGTCGGCGGCGCGCGCGGCGGCGCGCAACAAGCCCGTGCTCGCGCTGCGCAGCGGGCGCAACGAGCCGGGCGACGCGCTGTACACGGCGGCGTTCCGGCGCGCGGGCCTCGTACGCGTCGATACCCTTGACGATCTGCTCGACGAAATCGAAACCCTGGGCGTGGGCCGTGTGGCCGCAAGCGACACCGCCACGCTCATCACGAGCGACCACGGCGTGGCGACGCTCGCGCGCGACGCCTTCACCAAGGCCGGCGACACGCTCGCGCAATGGAGCGACGAAACCCGCGCGGCCGTGGAGGCGGCGCTGCCGCACGCGCAGGCGGGCAATCCGCTCGTGCTGGGCGATATGGCGAAGCCGGAGCATTTCGGCCTGGCGTTGCAGACGCTGGCCTCGCAGCGTTCGAGCGGCACGGCGTTCGTCGTGCATGCGCCTACCCACAGCGCGCCGGTGAACGCGGTGGCGCGCACCCTGATCGAGCATCAGCGCTTTGCGTATCGCGGGATGCTCGCGTGCTTTTTCGGCGGCGTGGACGACGCCACGCGCGACGCGCTGCACGCGCACGGCATCCCCGTGCATACGACGCCGCGTCGTCTCGCGCGGGCGTTCGCGCGCCTGGTCGATTACCGGCTGGGGCGCCAGTTGCTGATGCAGACACCCGAAAGCCTGCCCGCGCAAGGCACGGCGGCGATCGAGGCCGCCCAGGGCATCGCGCACGCGGCGCTGGCGGCGGGGCGCGACATGCTGGAAGGCGACGAGGCGGCACGCCTCTTTGCCGCGTTCGGGCTGGAGACGGTGGAGGAACCCGCGCCACCGGACACCATCGTGGATGTGGGCGTGGAATTTCGCGACGACGACAACTTCGGCCCGGTATTTCGCTTCGCCGCGCCGTCGCCGGATGGTTTTTCGCCGCCGCTGCGCGTGTACAGCCTGCCGCCGCTCAATCCGGTGCTCTCGCGCGACATCATCGAGCAGTCGCCTTACGCGCGGCGCGTGGCGCCCGAGCCGGCGCTGCGCGCGCTCACGGAGCTGTCCCAGACGGTGTGCGAGGTGCGCGAGATCGTTGGCTTGCAACTGACGCTGCGCGTGCGGCCGGGGGGCGTCGTGCTGGCCGCGCCGCGCATCCGCCTCGCCGAAAAGCGCAGCCGCTTCGCGATCATGCCGTACCCGCGCCGCCTGGAGGAAACCATCGACTGGCATGGCGAACGCCTGACGATCCGGCCGATCCGGCCCGAGGACGAAGACATGCACCGCGCCTTCGTCGAATCGATGACGCCCGATGACCTGCGTTTGCGGTTTTTCTCGGCGGTGCGCAGCTTCGATCACTCGCAGCTCGCGCGCATGACGCAGATCGACTATGACCGGGAGATGGCGCTCATCGCGAGCGTGGCGGGCGAGGACGGCAAGCCGCGCACGCTCGGTGTCGCGCGCGCGGTGTCCGACCCGGACAACGAGACCGCCGAATTCGCCGTGGCGATCCTGTCCACGCTGAAGGGGCGTGGCCTTGGCCGCTTGCTGATGGATCGCATCATCGCCTACGCGCGCTCGCGCGGCACGCACTGGCTGATTGGCGAGGCGCTGCGCGAGAATGCGCCGATGATCGGTCTCGCGCGGGCGATGGGCTTCACGGTGACGCCGACGGATGATCCGGGCGTGGTGGGGTTCAGGATGCCGCTCGACTGAGCGGCGATCCGAGGGGTTTCAAGTGCAGTTTCAGGCGAGGCTTCAAGCGGCGATCTTCGCCAGTGCCTCGTCGATCTGCGCGCGCGTGACCGACAACTCTTCCAGCCAGGCCTCGGCGTACTGCGCGCCGGTTTCCTTCTCCAGGCGCGCGATGGTCGCGGCGCAGCGCGCGGCGTCCTTCGGCGTGGCGATGAAGGCCTTCACCGACTGGCCGCCCTGGAACGCCTCGAACAGCGGCGCGCGGATCTCTTCCGGCAGTGCGCGCGTGGTCCACTGGTGCGTCTTGCCGTTGAACGTCAGCGACGGCGGCAGCACGCGCTCCTTGCGCGTGGCCGGGATCAGGCCGAAATTGCGTGCGGCTTCGGCGATCTGCTCGGCCGAAAACAGCTCGTCCGGCGTGATCTCGAATTGCGCGATGGCGGATTCGACGGTCTTCATCGCGTCCGCGCGGTCGTCGCGCTTCTTCTGCGCGCGCGCGACGATGTCGCGCAGCTCGTCGGCTTCCTCGGCCGAAATCGTGAAGCTCGCCTGTTTCTGCTGAAGCTCGGAAAAGCGCTGGAATTCGTGATCGGTGAGAAGTTTCGCCATGAGGTAATTGTGCGGGTAGTCGAGCGGGGTAGTCGTGCACATCCGGCCTGTGCCACACGCCGGACGGAATTTGAGAGGGCCGCCATTTTAACCGGTTTGCGCGGCGCGCTTCCAGTTGCGCGCCGTGCTCGCGTGGGACCGATGCCGCGCCAAACCAGGAACGTTCTGATGTTCGCGCCCCAAGCGGCTTCCTATTATCGCGACATGAAAATCTCCAGCCCGACCCTTTCCAGCCGTTGCGCCGATCTGCTCAGGCGCGGCATCGATCGGCTGAACGCCCAGCAATACGCCATCGCCGAAGCGCTCTTTCGCGAGATCCTCGCGCAGGATGCCCGGCACGTCGGCGCCTGGCATCAGCTCGGCGTGACGCTCGCTCGCCAGCAGCAGTTCGCGCAGGGCGAAGCGGCGCTGCGCCATGCGCTGTCCCTGCACGAGAACGGCGAACTGCAGCGCGATCTCGCGTGGACGCTGCTCTGGCAAGGCCGTGATACGGAAGCCGTCGCCGCGTACTATTCGGCCATCAATCTGGGCGTGCGCGAGGCGCGCGTCTTCAACAACCTCGGCAATCTCCTCAAAAAGCACAACGACACCGCGCATGCCGAGGCGGCCTATCGCGCGGCCATCGAAACCGACCCCGCCTATGCGCTCGCGCACGGCAATCTGGCGATGCTGCAACAGGACGCGGGCCACTTCGAGGCCGCCGAGGCGAGCCTGAGAAAGGCGCTGGAACTCGACCCGAAAGCGATGCATCTGTGGCAGTGCTACGGCGGCCTGCTCGAACGCCTGAACCGCCTTGACGAGGCCGACGAGGCGTATTGCCGGGGCGAGCGCTGGGAATCGGTGCAATTCGTGCGGCGGCGCGTCGCGCACTGGACGGACCTCGATCTCATCGATCAGGCGGCGCTGCAGATGGTGGCCTCGGGCGCGGCGGAAAACCTCACGCCGTGGGGGCTGCTCGGCATTCCGGCGCTCACGCCGGGGCTGCATCGCGAAGCGGGGCGGCGTTTTGCACACACGCGCTGGCGCGGCGAACTGGCGGCGCAGCCGCTCGTGGCGCGCGGCGCGGGGCTGGCGGAAGCCCTGGCGGCCTGCGATGCGGGCGCGCGCTTGCGCATCGGCTATCTTTCCGCCGATTTTCACGAGCACGCCACGCTGCGTCTGCTGGCGGGCGTGCTGGAACTGCACGACGCCGCGCGCTTCGACATTCATCTGTATTCCTATGGAATTCATGCGCCCGACGCATTCTGGCGGACGCGGCTCGCCGCGATGCCCGTTACCTTCCACGCCATCGGCGGTCTCACCGATGCGCAGGCCGCCGCGCAGATCGTGCGCGACGGCATCCACCTGCTCGTCGATCTGAAGGGGTACACGACGGACATGCGCCTGGGCATCACGGCGCTGCGGCCCGCGCCGGTGATCGTGAGCTGGCTGGGCTATCCCGGCTCGCTGGGCGCGCCGCGCCTCGCGGACTACATCATCGGCGATGCGGTGGTGACGCCGGCCGCCGCCGCATCGCATTACAGCGAAACGCTCGCGCTGATGCCGCATTGCTATCAGCCGAACGATCATCGTCGCGAGCGCGATCCGCAACGCCCCTCGCGCGCCGCGGCGGGCCTGCCCGAGCGCGGCTTCGTGTTCTGCAGCTTCAATCAGACCTTCAAGCTCAACGCGCGGATGGCGTCGATCTGGGCGCGTCTGTTGAGTGCCACGCCAGCGAGCGTGCTCTGGCTGCTCGACCCCGGCAACGAACGCGCGCGTGCCCGTCTCCATGCGTTTTTCGAGACGCAGGGTGTGGCGCGCGAACGCGTGATCTTCGCGCCGCGCCTGGCGCAAGAGGCGCATCTCGCGCGGCTGCAACTGGCGGATCTCGCGCTGGATACCTTGCCGACCGGCTCGCACACCACGGGCAGCGACGCGCTGTGGGCGGGCGTGCCGATGGTGTCGGCTGTCGGTGCGTTGTTCGCGGGGCGCGTGGGCGCGAGCCTGCTGCATGCGGTGGGGCTGGACGAACTGGTCGCGCACGATCTCGACGGGTATTTTCAGATCGCGCTCGCACTGGCGAGTGATCCGGCCTGGCACGCGCAGATTCGCAAGCGTCTCGCCCAGGCGAGAAGCGAGGCGCCGTTGTTCGATACGAGGCGCTTCACATGCGACCTGGAGCGGCTTTTTATGGCGATCGTGAGGCGCGAGGCGGAGGGCGGGCAGGGGCCGGTGGCGGTGCAATAACGTGGAATAACGTGCAATAACGCGCCGGGACCGGTGATCGGCTACGCCTCTGCCTCGCGAAACATCGACAGCGCCTGCACGGTTTGCCCAAGCATGTGCGTTGCCTCGTCGAGCGACGGCGCGACGTAATCGTCGATGCGCTTGAGAAACGGGCAGGTCAGCGCCGCGATCGCCTGCCCGGACGGGCCGAGCACCGGGAACGTCAAGTCGGTCACGCCGAAGATCTGCTGACTGTCCTTGCGCGAAAATCCCGTCGCCTGGATGTGCTCGCAGGCGCTCTCCAGCGCGGCATGGTCGATGGTGACTTCCCCCTTCACTTTCGTGTGTTCCGCAAGCATCTGCGCGCGCTGCTCGCGGCTCTGATACGCGAGGATCGTGCGGCCCGAACTCGTATCCACGAGACCCACACGCGAACCGAGCCGCACGGCGATGCCCCACGTACCCGGCCCGTCCACCTGGGCGATCACGAGCAGATTGCCGCGGTCGTAGACGGCCAGATGGCAGGATTGCTCGGCGTCGTTGGCGAAGCGCTGCATGAGCGGCAGCGCCTCGGCGATCAGGCGCTCCATCGGCGGATGGCGGTGCGCGAGCGCGAAGAGCTTCAGGCTCAGCGCGTAACGGTCGCCGGCTTCCGAACGCATCACGTACTGGCGCGCCACGAGCCGCTCCAGCATCCGGTAGATCTCGCTCGCGTTGCGCCCGAGCGCCTTGGTGATCTCGGCGCGCGTGAGGCCGCCGCGCTGCTCGGCGAGCAGTTCCAGGATGTCCAGCCCCTTGTCGAGCGCGGGCGCGCGGTAGCGGTCCGCATCGTCTTTTTCGTCCTTCTCGTCCCTGGCGTCGGGTGCCGGCGCTTTCTTCGTTTTCATTCTGTTCTTCCAGGTGAGCGCGCCGCGCATTGTGCCCCTCGCCGCAAAGACCCCGACGGCCCCAGGGAAATCACTCACGGTTGCTGCAGCGCACATTCCTTGACCTTGTGTCGTGCGTATATGAATAATAGGTTCACTGGTGAACATACGCCAGTGTCGTCTTAGAGGGAAAGAGCAGTTGCAGCGTCGCAGGCGCGCTTTGCTTGATTACGCGGGCGCGGCGCACACGGATGGTTCCACAACGAAAGAACCGACGAAATCAACGTCGACAGGAGACAGTCATGGCGTTTGCATCCGGGCACCAAGAAGCCCGCCGCTCCATTCCCTCGCGCCAGGCGCGCGTATTCGCGAAGACGCTGTGCGCCGTCGCGGCCTGCGTCGCGACGCTCGCCGCACCCGCTGCGTCCCGCGCGGCCGACCTGGGCAAGGTCGGCCTCGGCCTGCCGCTGCTGACCTCGCCGTTCTGGCAGTCGTACAACAACTACCTGAGCGTCTACGCGAAACAGATGGGCATCGACATCCTCGCGCCCGTGAACTCGAACAACGACCCCGCGCAGCAGATCACGGACATGAACAACATGATCAATCTGGGCGCGAAGGGCATCGTGGTGGGGCCGATCGATTCGGCCGCCATCAGCCGCGCGCTGGATAACGCGGCGCAGAAGAACGTCAAGGTGGTGGCCGTCGACGTCGCGCCCACGCAGGGAACCGTGGCGATGGTGGTGCGCGCCGACAATCACGCATACGGCGAGAAGGCCTGCCAGTACATCGGCGAGCACGTGAAGTCGGGCAAGGTCGTGCAGATCATGGGCGATCTGGCGTCCGTGAACGGGCGCGACCGCTCGGAGGCGTTTCGCGCCTGCCTGAAGCGCTACCCGAATCTTTCGCTGCTGGAGATTCCGGCGGGCTGGAAGGGCGATGTGGCCGCGAGCGCGCTGGACAGTCTGCTCACCGCGAATCCCGATCTGAAGGCGATCTACATGCAGGCGGGCGGCGTCTATCTCTCGCCCACGCTGCAGACGCTGCGCCGCAAGCAACTGCTGTTTCCCGCGGGCGACGCGAAGCATATCGTGATCGTTTCGAATGACGGCATTCCGCAGGAATACGACGCCATCCGCAAGGGCGAGATCGACGCCACGATTTCGCAGCCCGCCGATCTCTACGCCAAATACGGCCTCTATTACGTCAAGGCTGCATTGGAGGGCAAAACCTTCAAGCCGGGCAAGACCGATCACGACAGCAACATCGTCCAGTTGCAGCCCGGCGTGCTCGAAGACCAGTTGCCGGCGCCGCTCGTGACGAAGCAGAACGTCGACGACAAGAACCTGTGGGGTAACACGGTCAAATGAGCGATCAGATGCACGATCGAAGCATGGATCGGGCCGGTGCCACGCCGCTCGCGATGTCGCGCGAGCGAGCGGCGATGGCGCTGCCGCCCGTGGTGGAAGCGAGCGGCGTGACGCGGCGCTTCGGCTCCACGGCGGCGCTCTCGAACGTGAGCCTGCGCGTGATGCCGGGCGAATCGCACGCGCTCGTGGGGCGCAACGGCGCGGGCAAATCGACGCTCGTGTCGATCCTCACCGGCCTGCGCAAGCCCGACGAAGGCACGGTGCGCTTCAACGGCGAAGCCGCGCCCTCGATTGCCGACCGCGATGCGTGGCGCGAGCGCGTGGCCTGCGTCTATCAGCACTCGACGATCATCCGCGATCTCACGGTCGCCGAAAATCTCTTCATCAATCGGCAGCCCACAAAGCACGGTGTAATCGACTGGACGACCATGCGCCGCGATGCGCGCGCGCTGCTCGATCACTGGCGCATCGACGTGCGCGAGGATACGCGCGCCGGCGATCTCACGGTGGAAGCGCGCCAGCTCGTGGAAATCGCGCGGGCGCTGTCGTACGGCGCGCGTTTCATCATTCTCGACGAACCCACGGCGCAACTCGATGGCGAAGAGATCAAGCGGCTCTTTCGCCGTATCGACGAATTGCAGCGCGAGGGCGTGACCTTTCTGTTCATCTCGCACCATTTGCAGGAGGTGTACGAGATTTGCCAGGCGGTGACGGTGCTGCGCGACGCGCGCCACATCGTCAGCGCGAGCGTGGCCGAACTGCCGCGCGAACGCCTGATCGAGGCGATGACGGGCGAGCGCGGCGGCCTCAACGTCGCCGATGCCGCGGCGCGCCCGGCCTTGCCTGCCGACGCGCGCATCGCGCTGGAGGTGCGCGGTATCGATGGGGCGGATTACAGCGGGGTTTCGTTCCAGGTGCGGCGCGGCGAAGTGGTGGGCCTCACGGGCGCGACCAGCAGCGGGCGCACGAGCGTGGGCGAGGCCGTCGCGGGCCTCGCGGCGCAGGCGGCGGGCGAGATCCGCGTGAACGGTGCGGCGCTCAAGCCCGGCGACGTGCCCGACGCGCTCGCGCATGGCGTCGGCTGCGTGCCGAAGGACCGTCATCACGAAGGGCTCGTGCTGACGCAATCGATCGCCGAAAACGCCTCGATGACGATCGCGGGCCTGCTGGGGCGTCTGGGTTTCGCGCCGCCCGCAAAGAAGCGGCTGGTGGGCCGACGCATGATCGAAACGCTCGGCATCGTCGCGCAGGGGCCGGACCATGTGGTGTCGGGGCTGTCGGGCGGCAATCAGCAGAAGGTGGTGATGGCGCGCGCGCTCGCGAGCCAGCCCGAGGTGCTGGTGCTGATCGATCCCACGGCGGGCGTGGACGTGAAATCGAAGGAAGCGCTGCTCTCGGTCGTGGACCGCGTGCGCGACGAAGGCAAGGCCGTGCTCGTGGTGTCGAGCGAACTCGACGATCTGCGCACCTGCGACCGCGTGCTCGTGATGTTTCGCGGCAACGTGGTGGCGGAATTCGCGGCGGGCTGGCAGGACCACGAACTGATTGCATCGGTTGAAGGAGTCGATCTACATGAAGCCTAGTGTTCCAACGTCCGCCTTCGCGGCCACGCCAGCGGATGCGGCCCAACTGGGCAGCCGCCGCGCGAAGCCGCGCATCGAATTCGCGCGCCTGCGCGATCTCGCCCTGTTGCCCGCGCTCGTGCTGCTGATCGCGATCGGCGGTTTCGTGAGCCCGAGCTTCCTCACGAAGGCGAACCTGATCAGCGTGCTGGGCGCTTCGGCGGCGCTCGCGCTCGTCGTGCTGGCCGAATCGCTGATCGTGCTGACCGGCAAGTTCGATCTCTCGCTCGAATCGACGGTGGGCATCGCGCCCGCCGTGGGGGCGATGCTGGTGATGCCGGCGGCGTCGGCGGGCTTCGGCACGCAATGGCCCGCATTTGCCGGACTCCTGATGATTGTCGTCGTGGGCGCGCTGATCGGCTTCGTCAACGGCTTTCTGGTCGTGCGGCTGCGCCTGAACGCCTTCATCGTCACGCTGGCCATGCTGATCGTGCTGCGCGGGATGCTGGTCGGCGCCACCAAGGGCGGCACGCTGTTCGACATGCCGCCGTCGTTCTTCGCGCTGGCCACGACGATCGTGCTGGGCTTGCCGCTTTCGGTGTGGCTGGCGGCGGCGGCGTTTGCGTTCGCGGCCTTCATGCTGCGCTATCACCGCATCGGCCGCGCGCTCTATGCGATTGGCGGCAATCCCGACGCCGCGCGCGCGGCGGGGATTCGCGTCGAGCGCATCACGTGGGGCGTGTTCGTGCTCGGCAGCATTCTGGCGGCGCTGGGCGGCCTGATCGTGACGGGCTACGTGGGCGCGATCAACGCGAACCAGGGCAACGGCATGATCTTCACGGTGTTCGCGGCGGCGGTGATCGGCGGCATTTCGCTGGACGGCGGCAAGGGCACGATGTTCGGCGCGCTGCTGGGCGTGCTGCTGCTGGGCGTGGTGCAGAACCTGCTGACGCTCGCCCAGGTGCCGTCGTTCTGGGTGCAGGCGATTTACGGCGCGATCATCCTCGGCTCGCTGATGGTGGCGCGCCTGGCGGGCGGCGAAGCCCAGAACTGAAGCGCGGAGGCCAGCCTTGAACGATCGCGTCAGCAACACCGGCACCGATGCGCGCCTCATCCTGCTCGCGCCCGACGATAACTGCCTGATCGCGGCGGCGCGTCTTCCCGCGGGCGAGACGCTCGACATCGAGGGCGAACGCGTGACGCTCGCAAAGACCATCGATCTGGGCCACAAGATTGCACGGCGCGCGCTCGCAAGGGACGAGAAGGTGCTGCGTTACGGCGCGCGCATCGGCCATGTGACGATGGACGTCGCGCGCGGCGAGCATCTGCACACGCACAACCTCGAAAGCGATTATTTGCCGACCTATACGCACGATGCGGGCCACGAGTTCATCTCGCACGGCTAGCGCATACGCAGGAACGACCGCAGGAATGACCCCATGAGCGAAACGCATTTCAACCCGTCCGAAGCGTCCACGCCGATGCTCGAAGGCTGGCCGCGCGGCGATGGCCGCAAGGGCATCCGCAACGTGGTGGCGGTGGCCTACCTGGTCGAGTGCGCGCATCACGTGGCGCGCGAAATTGTCGCGCAGTTCCGCGAACCCTTCGATGCGTTCGACGATCCCGCTGCGCCACGCGAAGCGAGCGTGCATCTGATCGGCTTTCCGGGCTGCTACCCGAATAGTTACGCGGAAAAGATGATGACGCGCCTTACCACGCATCCGAACGTGGGCGCGGTGCTGTTCGTATCGCTTGGCTGCGAGAGCATGAACAAGCACTATCTGGTGGAGCAGGTGCGCGCGAGCGGCCGGCCCGTGGAGGTGCTGACGATCCAGGAAAAGGGCGGCACGCGCAGCACGATCCAGCACGGCATGGACTGGGTGCGCGAGGCGCGCGCGCAGCTCGCGCTGCAGAAGAAAGTGCCGATGCGGCTGGACGAACTGGTGGTCGGCACCATCTGCGGCGGCTCGGACGGCACCAGCGGCATCACGGCGAATCCCGCCGTGGGGCGCGCGTTCGACCGGTTCATCGAGGCGGGCGCGGCATGTCTGTTCGAGGAGACGGGCGAACTGGTGGGCTGCGAATACCACATGAAAAGCCGTGCGGCGCGCCCCGAACTGGGCGAGGAAATCGTCGCGTGCGTGGCGAAAGCCGCGCGCTACTATTCGATCCTGGGCCATGGCTCGTTCGCGGTGGGCAATGCCGATGGCGGTCTCACCACGCAGGAAGAAAAGTCGCTGGGCGCGTATGCGAAGAGCGGCGCGTCGCCGATTGTCGGCATCGTCAAGCCGGGCGACGTGCCGCCAACCGGCGGTCTTTATCTGCTCGATGTGGTGCCCGACGGCGAACCCCGTTTCGGATTCCCCAATATTAGCGATAACGCCGAAATCGCCGAACTGATCGCGTGCGGCGCGCATGTGATTCTCTTTACGACGGGGCGTGGTTCGGTGGTGGGTTCGGCGCTCTCGCCCGTTATCAAGGTGTGTGCGAACCCGCTGACTTATCGCAATCTCGCGGGCGACATGGATGTGGACGCGGGACGCATTCTCGAAGGCCGCGCGACGCTCGAAGAGGTGGGCCGCGAGGTGTTCGACGTCACGCTGGAGGTTGCGCGCGGCGCGCGCTCGAAGTCCGAAGCGCTCGGGCATCAGGAATTCATCCTCACGTACAAGAGCTTCGAGCCGGTCGGCCCCGCCTGTCTGCCAGCCAGCGCGCGCGTGCAGATTCCCGTTGTTGCCTCGCATTGAGTGGAGACTTCCCGCATGGCGAGCAAGGTGGCAGAACGACGCGCGATTGGGCGCACATCGCTGCAGGTGAGCGCATTGAGTTTCGGCACGGCGCCGCTGGGCGGCCTCTATCGCGATCTCAGCGACGAGGAAGCGCAAGCGAGTGTCGATGCCGCCTGGGCCGCCGGCGTGCGCTATTTCGACACCGCGCCGCACTACGGCCACACCAAGGCCGAGCATCGGCTGGGCGCGGCGTTGCGGCGCTATCCGCGTGATGAATACGTGCTGTCGACCAAGGTGGGCCGCCGCTTCGTGCCGCGCACGCATGCTTACGACGGCAGCGAAGGCTGGCAGAACCCGCTGCCGTTCGAGGCGATCTACGACTACACGCGCGACGGCATTCTGCGCTCGTATGAGGACAGCCAGCAGCGCCTGGGACTGGTCGATATCGACATGCTGCTGGTGCACGACATCGGCACGCTGACGCACGGCGAGCGCAACGCGCACTACTGGCGGCAACTGACCGAAGGCGGCGGTTTTCGCGCGCTCGACGAGTTGCGCGCGGCGGGCGCGGTGAAGGCGATCGGCTTTGGCGTGAACGAGCGTGAAGCGATACTCGATGCGATGCGCGAGTTCGATATCGATTGCGCGCTGCTCGCGGGCCGCTACACGCTGCTCGAACAGGCGCCGCTCGACGATCTGCTGCCCGCCTGCGTCGAACGCGGTGTGAGCATTCTGCTGGGCGGCGCGTTCAATTCGGGCATTCTCGCGCGCGGGCTGGCGGGCGAGCGCAAGTTCAATTACGGCGAAGCGCCGCCGCAAGTCGTGGCGCGCGTGGCGCAGCTCGACGCATTGTGCAAGCGCTTCAACGTGCCGCTTGCGGCGGCGGCGCTGCAATTTCCCTACGCGCATCCGGCGGTGGCGACGGTGCTCACCGGCGCGCGCAGTGCGACGGAGTTGCGCGAAAACGCCGATTCGTTCGACACGCCTTTGCCGCGCGAATTCTGGCTGGCGTTGCGCGATGAAGGGCTTATCGACGCGCGTGCGCCGCTGCCAGGCATTGGAAGCGCCGCGCGATGATCGACGCGCATCAGCATTACTGGGACCCCGCGCGCGGCGATTACGGCTGGCTCACGCCTGAACTCACCGCACTTTATCGACGCTTCGCGCCCGCCGATCTCGCGCCGCTGCGCGCCTCGTGCGGCGTGGCGCGCACGGTGCTCGTGCAGGCCGCGCCGACGCTCGAAGAAACACGCTATCTGCTCGACCTCGCGCGGCAGGACGATTCGATCGCGGGCGTGGTGGGCTGGGTGCCGCTGGATGACCCGCGTGCGCCGGAAATCATCGCCGAACTCGCGCGCGAACCGAAGCTGCGCGCCGTGCGTCCGATGCTGCAGGACCTGGCCGACGACGACTGGATCGCGAAGGCCGATATCGCACGCGGCGTAGAGGCGCTGATCGCGCATGACCTCGCTTTCGACGCGCTGATTTTTACGCGTCACGCCCCCGCGCTCGAAACCTTTATGACGCGCTATCCGGCGCTGCGCGTGGTGATCGATCACGGCGCAAAGCCGCCGATTCGAGCGGGCGCACCGGGTTTTGAAACGTGGGCGCGCGCCATCACGCGGATTGCGCGCTTCGGGCAGGCGCACTGCAAGGTCTCGGGGCTTGCGACCGAAGCCGGGCCCGGCTGGGACGACGGCACGTTGCGTCCGTATATCGCGCATCTGCTGGCGAGCTTTGGCGCGCATCGTCTGATGTGGGGCAGCGACTGGCCCGTGCTCAATCTCAACGGCGATTACGGGCGCTGGCACGCGAGCGCGCAACGCCTGTTCGCGCACCTGAACGCGCAGGAGCGTGCGGCGATCCTTGGCGGCAACGCGGCGGCGTTTTATCGGCTGCAGTTGCGTAATCGTCCAGCCGTATCCAGCCGGTTAGACAACCCCGCCGAAACGCCCGCGCCGCAACGCGGCTCGCCATAATGGCCGTTCGCTGGCCTGTATCGAATCATCACCGGATCATCACCGAAAACGGCATCAATCACCGTATCTACGGGAGTCGCAGATGGAACAAAGGGGACAAAGACTGGCCGGCAAGACGGCCTTGATTACCGCGGCGGGTCAGGGGATCGGCTACGCTGCCGCCGAACTGTTCGCACGCCAGGGCGCGCGCGTGATCGCGACCGACGTTCGCATCGACGCGCTCGCGAAGCTGCCCGTCGAAGCGCGCACGCTCGACGTGCGCGACAGCGCGTCCATCGCGGCGTTCGCGCAGGAACTGGGCGCCATCGACGTGCTGTTCAACTGCGCGGGCTTCGTGCACGCGGGCTCGATTCTGGAGGCGACCGAGGCCGACTGGGACTTCGCCTTCGATCTCAACGCCAAGGCCATGTACCGCACCATCCGCGCTTTCCTGCCCGCGATGCTGGAGGCGGGCGGCGGCTCGATCATCAATATGTCGTCGGCGGCGTCGAGCGTGAAGGGCGTGCCCAACCGCTTCGTCTACGGCGCGTCCAAGGCGGCTGTGATAGGGTTGACCAAGGCCGTGGCCGCCGATTTCATCACGCGCGGCATCCGCTGCAACGCGATCTGTCCGGGCACCGTGGCGTCGCCCTCGCTGGAGGAGCGCATCGTCGCGCAGGCGGCCGCGCAGGGCACGAGCGTGGAAGCCGCACGCGCCGCCTTCGTCGCGCGTCAGCCGATGGGGCGCGTAGGCAAAACCGAGGAAATCGCCGCGCTGGCGCTTTATCTCGCGTCGGACGAATCGGCATTTACGACCGGCCAGACGCATGTGATCGACGGCGGCTGGTCCAACTGATCCGCTGCCTCCAGGAAACACTGTAGAGAAAGACTGTTGAGAGGAAAGTAGACGATGAAATTGCTTCGTTACGGCCCGAAGGGCCACGAAAAGCCGGGCCTGGTCGATGCCGAAGGCCGTATCCGCGCGCTCTCGGGCAATGTCGCCGATATCGCGGGCGATGTGCTCTCCGACGCGGGCCTCGCGCAACTGCGCACGATCGACCCGGAAACGCTGCCGCTCGTCGAAGGCGATCCGCGCATCGGCGCCTGCGTGGGCCATATCGGCAAGATGGTGTGCATTGGCCTGAACTATGCCGATCACGCCGCCGAATCCAACATGCCGATTCCCGCCGAGCCGGTTGTCTTCAACAAATGGACGAGCGCCATCGTCGGCCCGAACGACGACATCGAAATCCCGCGTGGCTCGACCAAGACCGACTGGGAAGTGGAACTGGGCGTGGTGATCGGCAAGCACACGAAGAACGTGAGCGAAGCCGAGGCGCTCGATCACGTGGCGGGCTACTGCATCATCAATGACGTGTCCGAGCGCGCCTGGCAGATCGAGCGCGGCGGCCAGTGGGACAAGGGCAAGGGCTTCGACACCTTTGGCCCGACCGGCCCGTGGCTCGTCACGCGCGACGAGGTGCCCGATCCGCAGAATCTGTCGCTGTGGCTCGAAGTGGACGGCCATCGCTACCAGAACGGCAACACCCGCACGATGATCTTCACGGTCGCGAAGCTGGTGTCGTACGTTTCGCAGTGCATGAGCCTGCAGCCGGGCGACGTGATTTCCACCGGCACGCCGCCGGGCGTGGGCATGGGCGTGAAGCCGAATCCCGTGTACCTGAAGGCCGGGCAGACCGTGCGCCTGGGCATCGAAGGCCTGGGCGTGCAGACGCAGAAGACGCGCCAGGCGGAATAAGCCGCTGTTTCAGGCCCACGAACAAACGCCCGCGGACCGTGAATCCGCGGGCGTTTTCCATTTAACGTGCAAAGCCAACGTGAAAAGCGCTCACACGGGCGAATGCACGGTCTCGCCGTTCGCGTCGCCCATTCTGCTGACGGTTCCCTGCGCAAGCGCGACCAGCCGCTCGCCGCCGTCTTCCATCACGAACACGCTGCACTGGCAGGTCGCCTGCTGACGCCCCGCGTGGACGACGCGCGCCCGCGCCATCAGCGTGCCCGAGAGCGCCGGCCGCAGATAGTTGATCTTGTATTCGCCCGTGACGACGCGCGGCCCGAGCGCCAGCGCGCCCGCGAAAGTCAGCGCATTGTCGGCGAGATAGGAGATGACGCCGCCGTGCACGAAGCCGTGCTGCTGCTTGAGGTCATCGCGTACCAGCAGGCGCAGTGTCAGCTCGTCGGGGCCGACGTGCATCAACTCGGTGCCCAGCAGCATGCTGAACGGCTGCGCCATCAGCGCGCCGCGCGCGCGGTCCACCAGATCGGTCATGGAAGGATTCCCTGGGTTTCGAAGCAGAACTGCGCCCGCATGGTTCCCTAACCACTCTAGGAAGCGACTTGCGGCGGCGCAAGCTGAATCGACGCAAGTGTGCCAAATTACATTAGTTGCGTATACCGAGAGGGCTTAGTTACGTATACGCACGAAATGCCTTTCAGCAAGCGATTGATTACACACCGTATACGGAACTAACCGACCCAGCGCCATTTCACCATCTTGATGGCCAATTCTTTGGAAATCGCACATGATTTTCGCGTTTTTGCCTCTATGGAACGTGGAACGGCCGGGCTGAGCGTCGGCGTGGGAGCGCCGTGAAGCTTGAGCCCGACTTCTCAGAGCGGCAGTAGCCGTCACCTTGGGCGGTGGGCAGTAGCATGTTTGAACCCTTTTTATATTTGGCGTCATCCGAGGAAAGGTGACATGCGAGTTTGCGGGCGACTCGGCTAGGCCTTTGTGTCATCAAGGACATACGCGAACCGCCGACTGTGGCACCTCACGAATCATGTAAGGCTCGCCATATGAGTAAAAGGGAGCAAACAAAAGCGTGATGCATAGAGTGCGCCTAGATTATTCATTTCGCATAATTTCGATTCTAGGTCTGCTGCTTCTTGCGATTTGCGCTGAATCTATAGGCTTGCCACTGCGAAAACCAAAAGCCACTGGCGCCCATTTACGGATGTGCAGCCTAGGTTAGAATTTAGACAAGACCGAGCACCCAACGGTGCCGCAAGCGGCATAAAAAGCAAACCTGAGAGGGGCATCATGCCCGCACTAGAACAAGCAGTCATTGATGACTTGCAACAGCGACTTATTGCCTTTCTTGAGACGAAGGGCGGATACGGTGCGCTGAAGTATCTCGATGCTGGTGGGTCCGCTGCTGTTTTCAGCGCTGAAATGGGCGGCGAGACACGAGCCATCAAGGTATTCGACCCAAAATTCTTGAATGGACCCTCTGGCCCGGCAGAGCGAAGGCGCTTAGATGTCCAAAGGCGCTTGATTGGCCATGAATGCCCTCAACTCGTGCAGATGTATGACATTGCCGAGAGCCACGGAACTGCTTTCACGGAAATGGAGTTCATTGCGTGGCCGCAACTGGGCAAGTGTCTAGCAGACGTCCCGGATGAGCACGTTCATTCGCTCATCTCTCAACTTGTCGCGGCGGTGAGATATCTGGAAACACGCGATATCGTTCACCGGGACATCAAGCCTGAAAACATACATGTATCGCCTGACTTCAAGCAGTTGAAACTGCTTGACCTTGGCGTTGCTCGAGCCTTCGAAGTCGCTGATGGGGAGGAGGCAACGCTGACGGATACCGGGCACACGAGACCTTTCGTTGCCACAGCGCAGTACAGTTCACCGGAATACCTCTTTCGCCTCGACGGTCCCACTGCGCGCCTGTGGAGGGGACTCAACTTCTACCAAGTCGGGGCAGTTCTTCACGATTTGATTATGAAGCGCCCGCTTTTCGACGAAGAAGTCAAGATGGGCAATCGGTGGCTGGTTGCACGAGCAGTGCTATCTAAAACCCCTTCGTTTGCCGACAGCAATGTAGGACGACTCGCGGCACTCAAAGCGTTAGCTTACCGCTGTCTGACGAAGGACATCGATACGCGGCTGGATATCGTTGACTGGAACGACTTCGCGCGAGATGCTCATGATGACCCACTGTCTCGCCTTAAAGGGCGATTGCTTAAGTCGGTTCCGAATGCCGCTAAGTTTGCCAAGCAAGCGCTTGACGCAAAGCTGCAATTCGAGCGTAGCGATTTCGAAAAGCGCTTCACTGAACTGCTTCGAGCGGATTTGATTGGCGTGTGCGATGGCAAGGTCGCACTAACTCTTCTACCTCCGCAGCCCGGTGCGGACATCGTCTATCGATTTGAATTGGCCGTTTCTGATAGCACGTGCATCGTATGTTTTGTCCGCATTGACTGGCTGACTGCGCTCCAGGACAGAACCGCGAATGTTCAATATGGTGCTTTCCTAATCGCGTCAGCGAAAGGCGTGGATGCATCTATGACTGCGCAGATATGCGCGTGCGCTGTAACGATAAAGGCTGCCTTCGGAAAACCACTGAACGAAGCAGAGCCAATTGCTGGATTTCCGGACGCCATTTCCCCTTTCGAGTGGATTCCGGAGTTGGTCGGCGATGACGTACTGTCAGCTCTCTTGGCGGACGCGGCAATGGGGCGACGCTGAAAGAGAAAGCCGCGTTTGCGAAGGTCTTCGCAGATGCGCTCGAACTCAGCAACGGTAATGGGTTGTTCCATGTTTGTTTTTGTCATTGACTGCGGAGCGTAGCGTGACGCTCCAAGGCGCACTGCCTGTCTTGCGAGTTCTGTATCTGCGCTTGAGCAGCAGTGTCTTCTGAAATGCGGCGGCGTTATGCCTACACAAGCTTAGCGTCGCCGTTTATATCTCGGTCACTCCGAGCGATATCTGGAATCTGCGGATGCCGTAGGCGAGGCGATTTGCGCTTTGCGACAGACGTACGCAGAGTTCTTCACATCGTCTTAAGCGTAACGCTGGACCTCCGTCGGACCGACGCTCGTTGCGTGTACCTCTGGCTGCGCGGTCACACTCAAAGATACGTTTGGAGGCTTCAGGACCGCAGTCGTAGACCCAGAGGGTTTGGGCAACGTGCCCGAAGCGAATAATTTCTTTGCTACCTCGTCGGTGCCCTACAAGCCTCTGCAGGGAAAGCGTATCGGCGATGAGGTCATGCTGACCGATGGGTTGGGGGCAACACACAACTACGTCGTAACTGGTCTCACGTCGTCGTTTCGCTGGCTAGCACAGTTGGCACAGCAGCTTCTCAATGCGTCTGTTGGCAATAGCGGAAGGATACGGACGTCGACCTCGCTCACGCTGCGTTGGAGATAAGTCTTACCGGAATGGTGGCCACGTGGTTCGAGCCCAAGCGCGCGCACCCAGCGATAGCAAAGCAGATAGAGGACGACCAAGCGGATTGGCGGCAAATTCTTTCGGTAAAAATCCGGGAGGCGCGTCGTCTCGCAACAGAGCACACCGTGGACGAGCTCGTTGCTCGACAGCTCAACATCGCTCCGGTGCATGGCTGTTTGCGCCCAACGTTCAGGGCGCTTCGATAGTGCGACCTACCCCGAAAGCTCAACGACCGGACGAATCGCGCTCAGAAGCATGGTGGCGTGCTTGGTTTGTCGCGACCTCTTCGGCGCCGAAGAAGTCATTGTTGCAACGACCTTGCTGTTTTGCCGCTCGACCTTGTGCGGAGAGCATTTTGGACGCGGTCATGATGTGTGGCCCGCGTCCGTCGACGCTCTTTAAAAGCGGTGTCTGATACTGTCGGACAGACTCGCGAGCCTTCCAATGGTGCAGGAGGTGCAGACGCTATTAGTCTGTCGACAGAGCCCGGCGGACGGGGCCTCCCTGTTTCGCTGTCGGCATAGGCTGGATACTTGCATAGCGCGAAATCTCTTCCCTAGTCAGCAGGAATGCACAGGCGCTCATGACCGAGCGCGCTATGTGCCATTTCGCGGAGAAGAGCAATCCTCGAGACTAAATGCCGTAGCAGTCGCGGTTGTCTTCGCGCGTGAGCTATTTTCATTGATACGTTTGGTGCGTGGCCGCGCTTCGCTCTTACGCGCTGTCATCGGGAAGAGTCAGCTCAGCATTCGAGTGTGCAGGATATCAAAGGACACTGCGGAACATTGTCGCAGGCCGAACGCCCGGCCATCGCGGGTGGCAGCTCCGGTAATCGGCTTCTTCACTAGTGAACCTTGCAATCGGACTGCGCTATAGGCAGCGGAGATTTTCCCGCGAAACGGGAAATAGATTCCTCGTTCCGCTCTATGTTGACTCGTCGGCTGAATATACACTCGAGCCAGAACTAGGCAATTTACATAAGCACGAACGGAGACACACAATGCACCAGTGCGGCCGTCCTCGGTCACCGCATCCAATCCCCCCCTTCGTGTCGCTGCGAAAACTAAGTCAAAACTGAAGAGTTGAGAGATGGCCAGTAAAGGCGTTCGTCTCTGAAGTCGAATTATTAGTATGACTTATTTTATCGAAGTATTATGTAACAGGTATGTAGATTTTGAAGGCGTACCTGATTTGTGCTTACATTCGCGGAAACGGGGCTGATTTCGAGTCTGCTCCAAAACAAATAATGAATTATGAAATACAGGAGCGGAGATAGATGAAGCAGGTTTTGTGTGTAATTGTGGCGGCTACCGCAGCAGTCTCAGCGAGCGCCCAAAGCAGCGTGACGCTGTACGGTATCGTTGACAACGGAATTCAATACGAGACGGGTGGTCCGAAGGGGCATGTGTTCGGCGCCCAAAGTGGAGGCTGGGCGCAGTCGCGCTTCGGTTTGAAGGGCGCCGAGGACATCGGCGGCGGTACCAAAGCTATTTTCCAGCTCGAGTCGCGCCTGAACACGCAGAATGGCAGCGTCGCAAATGGTAGCTTCTTCGAAGGACAGGCGACGGTCGGCGTCCAAAACGATACCTGGGGACAGCTTAAGCTGGGTAACATGGGGTCGGCGGAAATCAGTCAGTACTCTGGCGACGTTGACCCGCAACAAACTAAGAAATATGCCATCGGAACGCTCGTCCGCGGGCGAATCTTCTCCCAAGCCGGCAATGGCGTCGAGTACCTGTCACCGAAGATTGGTGGATTCATCGTTCAAGGTCAGTACGACCTGACCAACTCGACAAAGTGGAATGCGGGGAGTCCGGGGAGTGCACCGGGCCAACTTGGCACATCGTCTGGACTTGGAAGCGCCCAAGGGCGCTCGGATGGTATCAAACTGTCCTATCAGACGGGTGGCCTATTTTGGCAAGCCACATACGATGAAGTTCGAGATGCAGATGGTCAATTTAGCAACGTCTATTTGGCCTCGCGCTCGATTCTCACTGGCGCAACCTACGCGTTCGGCCCGGTCGTAGGCTACATTGGCTATCAACATCTGAGTGCGCCGAACGCTTCGAACGCTGGCTACTTCGGCAGTGCAACGCCGACGGCGCTTCCTGCGGGCACATCGCTGCCAACCGCCGTCAATCATGAGTGGATTGGGGCAATCTGGCAGAGCACGCCGGCTCTGGCCATTACTGGCGCCGTCTATCACGCAAACGCAAACCGTGGCAATGGCAACGCAACGCTGTTCACCCTCGGTGTGAACTACTCGCTGTCCAAGCGAACGCTGCTTTACACCGAACTCGGCTACGTGCGTAATAGTGCGACGTCAAATATCGGTCTTGATAGCGGCCTCTACGGGGCGAATACGAATTTCGACCCCTCGAGTGCAAGCGCATCGACATCGAATCCAAACTACGGCAAAAGCCAGTTCGGGATGATTGCCGGCGTTGCGACGCAGTTCTAACGTAACGGCTCGGGGACGGAGCTCTCGTCTATTAACGTCAATTCTTGGTGCTGCGCTGCTTTCGCGGGTCATGCGCGAAAGCGCGCGGCAACATATTCGGGCACGTTCTCGGGGGTAATGACAACGACAGAAGAGCAGTGTGAGACCGTCGATGCGGGCAGCATTTTATGGAAGGCCATGACGTGCTGACAGGCTGCTCGCATGTCCTGCCTCAAGTCGTGATAGAGGATGGCGTGTATTTTTCCGTCTCGAAGAAGACCGATATTGTCCCGGTCGAGGTCATGCCCGATGTAGCACAGCGGCTTTTGACCGATGCCGTCCAAGGCACTCAAGATAGCTCGATTTCCGCCGCCCATGGAGTAAACCGCGACGACGTCCTTCTCAGACGCCAAGGCCTGAGTGACGAGCTTTTCTGTTGGCGCATCAAGACCGTGACCGCCGCTGGCGTCAATCACCGAGAGGTGCGGGTGCCTTGTTCTCAAGGCACGTCGGAAGCTGATTTCACGCTCTTCCTCGCCCCGGAAGCGCTCGTCGCTCATCGTAATCAGAATTTTTCCAGGTTGGTCTCGAAGCCATTGCATGAGCAGATACGCTGCGGTTGCACCCGCAACGCGATTATCGAGACCTGTATACGCGATACGGCCGGATAGAGGAATGTCAGTAAAAGTGGTAACGACCGGAATGTCTGCGCGCTTCAGTTCGCCAATCGCATCTGCAATCTCGGGAACATCCCGGGCTTTCAGGAATACGCCGTGGCTTCCACGATTCGCTATTGCGCGAAGCGCAGCGACGACTTCCTCTGTCCGCATGGTCTCTTGCATGAGATATCGCGGTCGGAATATTGCGGGTTGGAGGCCAGGTATTTCTGCCTCCAATGCGTCTTTGATTTCATCTGCAAACCGGTTCGGCGCTTCGACCACTACATCGACATTGAGCTTTCTCCCGACGACCGAGGAGAGTTGCTCCTGCCTCTCGAGTTCCTTGATAGCCTGTTCGACGCGGCGCCGGGTTTGTTCTCGCACGGTTCCGCGATTGTTGACGACGCGGTCGACGGTGGCGACGCCAACCCCTGCTTGCAGGGCAATTTCCTTGATGAGGAAGCGGTGTGCCACAGACCTGTCTCCGGATTGATAGTGAGTAGATAGGTAAATGATAGCTCTACTTTTCACTTCGAGGGAACGACAGATGGGTCGCGATATTGACGCTGGGGCTGACATTGGCGGTGCCGCGCACGGCAATTCGTCGGTTGATGCAAACCCGCGCAGCAATTGTGACGGGCAGCAAAGTACATCGGGATATCCCTGGTGTTGATAGATTACTGATGTGATTTCGTGGCGATGCTGATGTGTGCGCTAGCGTATTCTCTGACTTCGTGAGGGGCAGGACGCACCCGTCCAGCGGTTGCATTTCGCGCGCGAGACACAGCGCGCAACACGCGAATGACTTGGATGGTATGAGGCGATGGACCAGTTTAAGGAAGTGCAGCTGTTTGTTGAGGTAGCTGAGACCGGCAGCATCAGCCGAGCGGCGGAAGCCGCAGACCTTTCCATCTCTGCGGCGAGTCGTTATCTCATCTCGCTTGAAAGCAGGCTCGGCGTGCAACTTGTCCGCCGGACAACCCGGAATCTTTCCCTCACAGAAGCAGGGGCTGAATTTCATCGACGCTGCAAGTCTATCCTCGCGGACCTCGGCGAAGCTGAGCTAGTGGTGAAGGATGCGACAGCACGTCCAAGCGGGCTGCTGAGGGTAACTGCATCCCTTTCGTTTTGCATGTTGCATATAGCGCCCATGCTGCCGGAGTTCAACGCGCGCTATCCGGATATCACCGTCGATGTCGTTGCTGCGAATCGCTACTACGACATCATTGAGAATGGAATTGATGTTGCTGTCCGCACCAAGGTTCTTGAAGCGGATAGCAACATCACGGTACGTCGCCTCGCCTCGACGAGGCGAGTGCTGGCTGCCGCACCAAGCTATATTGCTTCCAACGGCTTTCCTCGCTTTCCAGCGGAACTCGGCAAGCACAAGTTGCTTAACTATGGGCTCGCTGACAACCCCCGTGACCTCGCATTTCATCGAGACGGCGAATTTGTTGCGGTCAAGGTGAGGCCTTTGCTTGAGTCGAACGATGGCCAGATTTTGCGCGTTGCTGCGCTCGACGGTATGGGCATTCTGGTTCAGCCAAAATACATCATCTACGACGATATAAAAGCGGGTCGGCTGATACCTGTACTCGATGACTGGGACCTGCCGCGCCTTACGATGAATATCGCGTTCCAGACACGCTCACATATGCCTGTAAAAGTTCGCCTCTTCATCGATGCGCTCATTGAGCGCTTCCGGAGCAACGACTTTGAGAGACTGTGGACTGAGTAACGTCAGCAGAGCAGCATATTGCCGCGCCACTCAGTGACTTTCCCGCAGAGCGCGAAATAGATTCCCTTTCCGGCTCTGTTTTATCTGCAAGAGCGAATATAGACTTCCTTCAAAGCTGCACAAAAACATTGAAGGAGGCGCTCTATGCAACAAGCAACATCCTCTACTTCGCAATCAACTTCCGCTTACTTCGAAGAGGAGCGTTCAGCTGACGTCGTGAATGCTCGCATGGGTGACGCAGTTAGCCCGCGTCTCAAGCAGGTGATGTCAGTGCTCGTGAAACACCTCCACGCAGCAGTGAAGGAAATTGAGCCGACGCACGATGAATGGTTCGCCGCAATTCGGTTTCTGACCGAGACGGGCCAGATGTGCAACGAGTGGCGGCAGGAATACATTCTTCTATCGGACATCCTCGGTGTGTCGATGCTGGTCGACGCAATCAATCACCGTCGGCCTAACGGTGCAACTCCGAATACTATCCTCGGCCCGTTCTATGTCGCGGATGCGCCGCAATACGATAACGGCGCAAATATCTGCCTCGACGGCAAAGGGGAACCGCTTGTTGTTTGCGGTCGCGTGACGGACATCGCCGGTAAGCCGATTCCCAATGCGAAGCTCGAAGTTTGGCAGACCAATGACGATGGGTTCTATGACGTTCAGCAGAAGGGAATCCAGCCCGACTCGAATCTGCGCGGTGTATTCACGTCGGATGGAGAAGGCTACTATTCGTTCAAGTCGGTAAAGCCGCGACACTATCCCATCCCTGCGGACGGTCCTGTCGGGAAGCTCCTCGGTGCTATGGGCCGTCATCCGAACCGAGCCGCACATTTGCATTTCATCGTTACTGCGCCGGGCTATGACGCAGTCATCACGCACATCTTTACCCCTGATTGTCCATATCTCCCCGAGGACGCGGTGTTTGGTGTCAAGCGCGAGCTGATTGCCGATTTCAAACAAGTCAATGACATGGACGCCGCACAAACGGTCGGGCTCGAGGCTCCGTTCTGGTCGGTCACATGGGATTTCACTCTCGCACCGTCGTCGAAGCCTCCGCGAGCCACTCTGTAATCAAGCGGCGCTTTAACGCCGCCATGGTTGTCGATACCGAATACTCCGAACTATTGGACCGTGAAATGAGCACGAAAAGCAAAGAACTGCTGGCCGCTTACTGGACACTCGCTGGCGACGTTTATCCGGGTGCCCCGACCGAAATCAGCCCCTTTACGCTGCGCGAACGCGCGGAAGCTGCATCGCGAGCAGGCTGGAAGGGCGTCGGTCTGATTCTTGACGACCTGGAATACAACGTGCAGCAGTACGGGCTGTCCGGCGTAAAGCAGATTCTCGCTGACACGGGAATGAAGTACTTCGAGCTGGAAATTCTCATGGACTGGTATCTCGATGGCGAATCGCGCGCCAAGTCGGACCACTTCCGTCGCCGTGTCATTGAGCTCGGTGCAGAACTCGGCATGCGCAATCTGAAGATTGGGGCCAGCCCATTCGACGAGAGTCCGGCCAATTTTGCGCGCATGACGGACGAGTTTGGGAAGCTCTGTGAAGACGTAGCGAAGGTTGGCGCGACCGTCGCAATCGAGTTCATGCCGTTTTCGGTCATCCGGAACATTGGCGACGCCCTGAAGATTGCCGAAGGTGCGAACCAGCCGAATGGCGGATTGATGGTTGACCATTGGCATGTCGCCCGCTTCGGGAGCCCCTACAGCGAGGTCGCCAGTATTCCGGCGCGCTTTATCAAGGGCGTGGAACTTGACGATGTAGCAACTGAGGTCAAGGGCACGCTGCTGGACGACTCGACCTTCAATCGTCAACTGTGCGGCGAGGGTGTCGCGGACTGCCGTGCCTTCGTTGATGCCCTCGAGCAGGCTGGTTGTGACCTGCCGTACTACGGGGTTGAACTGATTTCAGAGCCGTTCCGCAAGCTCCCGCTTGATGAGATGGCGAAGCGCGCGTACGACACGACCATCGCGCAGTTTTCTACGACGGCTGGCGCTACCGCGTAAGAACGCGTCGCTCGAACTAAACACCCCTGGAGACACACATGATTCGAATCGCTGTACTCGGCGCTGGCCGTATTGGCCGTATCCATGCAGGCAATGCGGCCGCAATTCCGAACGCCAAGCTTGTCGTTGTTGCTGACCCGGTTGCGTCCGCTGCCAATGCACTCGCTGAGCGACTCGGCTGCGAGGCTTCAACTGACTGCATGGCGGTCCTGCAGCGCAGCGATATCGACGCGGTTGTTATCGGCACGCCGACGGACACGCACATCACGTTCATGCTGGAAGCTGTCGCGCGTGGTAAAGCGGTGCTTTGCGAAAAGCCCATCGACCTCGATATGGACAAGTCGCTGGCAGCCGCACGTGAAGTCGAGCGCCAACGCGGTCGAGTGATGCTGGCCTTCAATCGCCGCTTCGACCCGACCTCGCAGGCATTCCGCAAGGCAATCGATGCAGGCGATGTCGGTGAAGTACGTCAGGTCATCATCTCAAGCCGAGACCCGGGTATGCCGCCGCGTGACTACGTGGAGCACTCAGGCGGCATCTTCCGTGACATGGTGATTCACGACCTCGATATGGCTCGCTGGCTGCTCGGCGAGGAGCCTGTTGAGGTGATGGCGACGGCAAGTCGCCTGGTTGATACGTCACTGGCTGAGCTCGGTGACTTCGACACGGTCATGGTCCAGCTGCGTACCGCATCCGGCAAGCAGTGCCACATCAATTGCTGCCGTGAGGCCGTCTATGGCTACGACCAGCGTATGGAGGTCTCTGGCTCGAAGGGGATGCTGCTGCAGGAAAATCTGCGGCCCTCGACCATTCGCCGCTGGAGCAAGGACGCGACCGATGTGCGTGAGCCGCTGCTCAACTTCTTCCTTGAGCGTTATGTCGAGGCCTATAAGGGTGAACTGCAGGCGTTTGTCGATGCGCTGACCGACAACGCACCGCTGCCGACGTCGGTCGATGATGGCCTCAAGGCTCTGCGCCTTGCTGAGTGCGCACTCGAATCCGCGACGACCGGCAAGGCAGTCAAGGTATAACCATCAAGCGAAAGGAGACAAGCCATGGCACGAAAGATTGGCTCTCAGGAAACGATTGGCGTCGCATGCCTGGGGATTACGCACCCGCACACCTCGGGACGGGTCAAGGCGATTCAGCGACGCACGGACGCGAAAATGCTCGGAGCGTGGGACACGAGTCCGCTTCTGACGCCCTTTGTCGATGCGCTGGGTCTCGAAGTTCGAAGCAAGGAAGACATTCTGGCGGACGAGAACGTACATGTGGTCCTCGTGCACTCGAAGAGCGACAAGATGGCTGACTTGACCATCGAAGCGCTTGAAGCGGGGAAGGCAGTATTGTGCGAGAAGCCTGCCGGCCGTAGTTCGGAAGACGCAAAGCGCATTGTCCAGGCAGTCGAGCGTACTGGCGGCATTGTGCAGGTTGGTTACTGCTGGCGCTTTGCTCCGTCGGTAGACGCGATGCAGGCGGCCCTGAAGAGTGGTCGCCTGGGCCAGGTTGTGCAGGTCCGTGCGCATGGTGGTTGCTCACATGACGAGGCGGGTACTGCACATATGACGCAGCCTGGTGACATCGGCGGCGCAGTGTTCGTTATCGGTTGTCACCTGGTAGACCGCATCCTTCATCATTTCGGAACGCCGCGGTCGGTAAACGCGCGCATCACGAAGTTCCCGAATTTCCACGGCGACGAATCGCGTGAAGACGCCGCCGGCGCGGTGCTGAACTACGAAGACAAAATAGTGACCATCGACTTCATGTCGTGGGACGTGCTGCCGTGGACGGAGAGCTGGGACATCACGGCCTACGGTACCGAGGGCATCATGTCGTCGCGTTCGCTGCCTGCTAGCTACAAGATTTACGACGCTGGCAAGGGTGCCTACCCCGAAGGCTGGACCGAGTGGCAAGAAACAAGCTTCCCTGAAATCTGGGCAACGAAAAAAACGGAGTACTCGCCGGATATCGCCGAAATCGGCAACCCGGTGTATTTCGACCGCGAATCGAATGCCTTCTTCGACGCTGTCCGCAGCGGCATGCAGTCGGTCGTTCCGGCGACCCAGGCGTACAACATCAGCCGGGTCATCGAGGCGATGTTTGCGTCCTCGAAGCAGGCCGGCGCGGAAGTCTTTATCGAATAACCATGGATGGACCCCGTGCTTTGCGGGGTCCGAAATTCTTGTCGTCAGTCTTTACAAATAAATATGTAGTCCTTATCAGGAGACGAAAATGAACGTCATCAAGCGTGTTGTTTTTGCTGTCAGCCTTACCGTGGGGATGTCTGCGCTGTCGATTGCGGCGCACGCCGAAGACAAGGGCGTCATTGGCATCTCGCTGCCCGACAAGACCGAATCGCGTTGGCTCACCGACGGAAAGAGCATGGTCGATGCGTTGAAGGCAAAGGGCTACACCGCAGACTTGCAGTACGCGAACTACGACGTTCCGACGCAAGTGAACCAGGTGGAAAACATGCTCGCGAAGGGCGTCAAGGCGTTGGTCATCGCGCCTATTGACGGGAAGACCTTCTCCGATGCTCTGGCCTACGCCCAGAAGAAGCACATCAAGGTCATTTCGTACGACCGGCTCATTAGCCAGACGAAGGACGTGGACTACTACGCAACGTTCGACAACTACGGGGTCGGCGTGCTCCAGGCGCAAAGCATCGTACAAGAGTGGCAGAAGAAGGGAAGCAAGACTCCGTACAACATCGAAGTCTTTGGTGGTTCTTCGGATGACAACAACGCGCACATGATTTACGCAGGCGGCATGTCGGTTCTGAAGCCCTACCTCGACAGCGGCAAGTTCGTGATTCGTAGCAAGCAGGTCGCATTCGAAAAAGTTGCGACACGTAACTGGGATGGCGCGACAGCCCAGTCCCGCATGGACAACCTTTTGAGCGCGTTCTATGGCAAGGACCGTCTGGATGCGGTCTGGACGCCGAACGACGCCATCGCTATTGGCGTGATTTCGTCGCTGAAGGGCGTCGGTTATGGGTCCGCGCAGTCGCCTATGCCCGTCGTGACCGGACAGGACGCTGATATTCAAAACGTTAAAGCGATTGTCCGCGGCGACCAGACAACGACTGTGTTCAAGGATACGCGCAAGCTCGCGAGCGTGACGGCCGACATGGTGGACGATGCGCTCACGGGTAAGACGGTTCCGGTCAACGATACGAAGAGCTACAACAATGGCGCGAAGGTTGTCCCCACGTACCTGGTGAAGCCGGTCCTCGTTGACAAGGACGCTGTCCAGCCGTTGCTTGTCAACAGCGGTTATTACACGGCGGCGCAAATCAAGTAACGGCGCGTGGTCCAGAGCGCCGCGAAAGGTGTGACCCAAAACGGCGCTCTGCAACAAGGCATTAAGTGCTAGACACGAGGAAACGGAGATGGACACGATTCTGGAGATGAACGGCATCCAGAAGGAGTTCGGGCAGGTGAAGGCCCTGAATAACGTCAATCTGAGAGTCAGAAAAGGCGAGATTCATGCCATCTGCGGCGAGAACGGCGCCGGTAAGTCGACGCTGATGAAAATCCTGAGCGGTGTCTACGCACATGGCTCGTATGGTGGCTCCGTGGTCTACGACGGTGAGGAGCGCGCGTTCGCTGATATCACTGACAGCGAAGAGGTCGGCATCATCATCATCCACCAGGAGCTCGCGCTGGTCCCGATGCTTTCCATCACGGAGAACATCTTCCTTGGTAACGAGCAATCGCGGCGGGGTGTTATCGACTGGCAAGGTTCGCGCGCACGCGCAAAGGAACTGCTGAAGAAGGTGGGCCTGAGCGACTCTCCGGATGCGCCGGTCGGCACGCTTGGCATTGGCAAACAGCAACTGGTAGAAATCGCGAAGGCTTTGTCGAAAGAAGTTCGTTTGCTCATTCTCGACGAGCCGACGGCAAGCCTGAACGAAAAAGACAGTGACACGTTGCTCACACTCTTGCTCGACCTGAAAGAGCGCGGAGTGACGTCAATCATCATTTCGCACAAGCTCAACGAGATATCCCGCGTGGCTGACAGCATCACGGTTATCCGTGATGGTTCGACGGTTGACGAACTGGATTGCCACGCGGAATCCATTAGCGAAGACCGCATCATCAAGGCCATGGTTGGCCGCGAAATGTCTGACCGTTATCCACAGCGGACGCCGAACATCGGCGAGGTGATTTTTGAGGTCAAGGATTGGCGAGTCCAGCATCCTACCCAGCGTGAGCGCGCAGTCATCAAGGGCGTCAATATGAACGCTCGTGCCGGTGAAATTGTAGGTATCGCCGGGTTGATGGGCTCAGGGAGAACTGAGCTTGCCATGAGCGTTTTTGGTGGCGCATACGGCCAGGACATCAGCGGCACAGTGCTCATTCATGGCAAGCCGGTAGATGTCTCTTCCGTGAGAAAGGCAATCAACGCGGGTCTTGCCTATGTCACGGAAGACCGCAAGGGAAATGGCCTGCTCCTCGACGACGACATCCAGACAAACATCTCGCTGGCCAATCTGGCCGGCGTGTCGAAATATGGTGTGGTGAACGAGCATGAAGAAGTCAACGTCGCAGCAGACTTCCTCAAGAAGCTTCGCATTCGAGCGCACGGCGTGTCTCACGTCGTGGGCAATCTGTCTGGCGGCAACCAGCAAAAGGTAGTCCTGAGCAAGTGGCTGTTTTCGGAGCCTGACGTCCTCATCCTTGACGAGCCCACCCGCGGTATCGATGTGGGCGCGAAGTACGAAATCTACAGCATCATCAATCAAGCGGTTGCGGCGGGTAAGTGCGTCGTCATGATTTCTTCGGAGATGCCTGAGCTTCTGGGCATGTGCGACCGCGTCTATGTCATGAACGAAGGCCGATTTGTCGGTGAGTTCACGTCGGAAGAAGTCTCGCAGGAAAAAATCATGCGGGCAATTATGAGAAATGGAGGCATCTGAAATGCGTAAAGCTCTCTCACCGACGGCTCCTCAGGAGGCCGAGGTCAAGAAAAGCGAAATCATTGACGTGATTAAGCGCGGCGCCAGCGAATATGGTTTGCTATTCTCGCTCATCGTCATCATGATTTTCTTCCAGGTTGCGACAGGCGGCGTGCTGATGCAGCCGCTGAACCTTACCAACCTTGTCTTGCAGAACAGCTACATCGTCATCATGGCCCTTGGGATGCTGATGGTGATTGTCGCTGGGCATATTGACCTTTCAGTGGGCTCGACCGCCGGCCTCGTCGGTGCGCTTGCTGCGGTCTTGATGGTGCAGTTCAACGTCAACTACGTGCTGGCCACCATCATCTGTATTGTGGCGGGCGCCCTTATCGGTGCGATACAAGGCTATTGGATTGCATTTTGGCGGATGCCGTCGTTCATCGTGACGCTGGCTGGTATGTTGGTGTTCCGTGGTTTGACGAACCTGGTTCTTCAGGGGCAATCGATTGGTCCTTTCCCCGACAGCTTTGCGGCGGTGAGCTCGGGCTTCATCCCTGATGTGTTCCGCGGCCAGGACCTGCATATTACGTCCATCGTGCTTGGTGTGTTGGTCGGTGCTGCATTCTTCGCCATTGAGCTACGCCATCGTGCCGCCGCCACTAAATATGGAATGGAGAAGGGGTCGTTTTCGATGTTCGTCGCGAAGAACGTCGTTCTCACTGGCCTCATCGTCTACTTCTGCTACCTCCTTGCGTCTTATCGTGGGTTGCCAACGGTGCTCGTCATCATGGGCGTCCTGATTGGCCTGTACACGTTTGTGATGAATCGAACGACGATTGGGCGCCGGGTCTATGCAGTGGGGGGCAACGCAAAGGCTGCGCGACTCTCTGGCGTCAGCGTACCCGCGGTGAGCTTCCTCACTTTTGTGAACATGGGGGTACTTGCAGCGCTGGCCGGAATTATCTTCGCCGCGCGTCTGAACAGTGGTACCCCGAAAGCGGGGACTGGCTTCGAACTGGATGTCATCGCAGCGTGCTTTATCGGCGGTGCCTCTGCATCCGGTGGCGTTGGGAAGGTTGTTGGGGCGGTCGTTGGCGCTTTCATCATGGGCGTCATGAACAACGGCATGTCCATCATGGGTATCGGTGTCGACTATCAACAGGTTATTAAGGGCATCGTGCTGCTTGCTGCAGTGTTCGTGGATGTCTACAACAAGAACAAAGCCTGATTACAGCGTCACGTGTTGGAACTCTGAGAGAGCATTACTTCTGGGTTGCAAATTTCGCGCGGAAGAATTGGCGATAGGCGGCATTCTGAGCCTCGGCTCTGAGTCTCTGGAAGCGATATCGGCGCTAGCCTGACGCCGCAATCAAATGACGGAAACGACATGATTAAGCACATCGTTATGTGGGACGTTCGCGGCGAGACGCCGGAACAGAAGAAGGATACGGCACAGTTTGTCAAAACCGCTTTCGAGAGTCTCACCGGAAAGATTCCAGGGCTCTCGAAACTCGAAGTCGGCATGGATGTGAGCAACGTCGACTACGCGTGTGATGTTGTGCTGTACACCGAGTTCGAGACTGTCGCTGACCTGGAGGCCTATGCTTCGCATCCAGAGCATCTGCGCGTTAAGCAGGTTCTTGGAGACTGCCGGATTGCGCGGCATCAGGTCGATTACGTCTGATGCTCGCACCTGTCTGACACATAGCGGAACAATCAGCTCATGTATGACTTCACTTATACGACCCACTCCTCGCGCGTAGTTTTCGGCCAGGGCAGTATGAAACTGGTCCAGCAAGAGGTCGAAACGTTGGGCGCTCGCCGTGCACTTGTTCTTTGCACGCCAGAGCAGCGCACTCAGGCAGAGGTGGTCCATTCGCTGCTTGGACCGTCCAGTGCCGGCGTGTTTGATGGCGCACAGATGCACGTCCCTATCGAGAATGCTCGAAAGGCGCGAGAGTACGCGAAGGAAGTCGGAGCGGACTGCGCGGTTGCTATAGGCGGAGGCTCGACGATTGGGCTCGGCAAGGCCATCGCGCTTGAGTCGTCGCTTCCAATCATCGCAATCCCTACGACGTATGCTGGCTCGGAGATGACGCCGATTTACGGCATTACCGAGGACGGCTTGAAGCGTACGGGGCGCGACCAGCGGGTGCTCCCCAAGACGGTGCTCTACGACCCTGAACTATCGGTTGGTCTCCCGGCGCAGCTATCCTTTGTCAGCGGTTTGAACGCGATTGCTCATGCGGCGGAAGGCTTGTATGCAAAAGACGGCAATCCGGTCATGGCATTGATGGCCGAAGAGGGCATTCATTCGCTCGCGAAGGGTCTTCGTGGCATCAAGAAGAATAATCGGAGCATGGACGCGCGCAGCGAGTGT
This sequence comes from Paraburkholderia eburnea, assembly GCF_002917095.1. Lineage (GTDB taxonomy): Bacteria > Pseudomonadota > Gammaproteobacteria > Burkholderiales > Burkholderiaceae > Paraburkholderia > Paraburkholderia eburnea. The sequence continues at coordinate 137,476 of NZ_PQGA01000007.1, read as the reverse complement.
CTCTACGGTGCGTGGCTCTGCGGGATGGTTCTCGGCAATGTTGGGATGGCCCTCCATCACAAGCTCTGCCATACGCTCGGTGGAACGTTCAACTTACCGCACGCTGAAACGCACGCAATTGTTCTTCCGCATTCTCTTGCCTACAACGCGCCAGAAGCCGCGGACGCGATGGAGCGTATTGCAAGGGCGGTCGGCGCTGAGGACGCCGCAGACGGACTCTATGCGTTGAATCTTGAGCTAGGTGTTCCGACTGGCTTGAAGGAGATTGGACTGGGTGAGGATGACTTGGACCATGCCTGCGACGTGGCTATGTCTAACCCTTATTGGAACCCGCGTCCTATCGAAGCTGGGCCGATTCGTGAGTTGCTCCAACGCGCATGGGAGGGCAGCCGTCCACAGGCCTGAAACCGTTGTAAATTTTATGACCTGTAGACTGTCAGGACGAGGCATCTTCGAAGATTCAGATGCCTCGTCTGATACAAAAAAGACTCCCATCTACATATGACTTGAATGTCAAGGTAGCTATTTAAGAGAATAGAGTCTTAAAGACATATCTAGGTAGCAGGTTTATATTTTGATGGCTAAGGTGCAAGGCCGCCCTAAGCGATTCAACACCTAGCTCTACCGGTTTCCCCTGAGCATGAACGGCTCAAGAAGCGACTTGATATCTACCTGCCGACCTTGAAGGATGAGCAGTCGGGCATGCAATACTGTATTCTCTAACACGAGCTTCGCCGTACTTAGAAGGTACATGGCATGCAAATCCGAGGCCCCCATGTCACGTTCAATTACATGATGCCTTTCGACGAGTGAGTTCATCACCAGGTGTCTGAGCTCGTTCTCCCCGAACGGCAAATCGGCGTAATCGATTGGGTCCTCAGTTTCTACCTCTCGTAACATCTCAACCAGTGTTTCGGTGCTCACGTTCATGTGCGGCTCCTTAACGTCGGCTAAACGGCTCAGGACTCGCTGTCAGGCTAGCGACTTCTATTCTGAAAGTCTAGCCATTGTGGTGCTATAAGCATGAGGCGTTGCTAGAGCGAAAGGCACCGAGGCGATACTTACCTCAGCTTCTCAGTTGTCGCGCGCTTCGTCTGGCGCGAGCGGGCAGTCCGTACTCTGAAAGCCGTTTGCCCGCAATCGAAGTGCGCATCACGCATATTTCGCGATTGCCGCTACGAGCGAATCAAACACCAGTCTGACCCGCGCCGGAACGGGGCCGCGCTGCGGGCGATAGACATAGATTTCCCATGGTTCGGGAGTGAATCGCTCCAGAACTGGCACCAAGCTGCCGTCCGCGATGTACTGGTCGGCGAGATAAGCCGGAATCTGTCCAAAGCCCATTCCGGCCAGAATGGCTTGGCACTCGGCTTCGCCGTCGTTGCTGGCGAAGCGCGGCGATGCAGGAAGCAACTGGTCTCCGTCGGCAAAGTACCAGGGCCAGGCTTTGCCAGAGCTGATATCGCGCAAAGCAGTCGTCGGGAGGTCATTCAACTGTTCGATGTTGACCGGCTTGCCATGACGTGCAATCAGGTCTGGCGTGCCGACGATGCGGAATTCGGGCGCCGCGACGCGGCGCGCGACGAAACGGTTGTCATGGACTGGTCCGTAACGCACCCCGATATCGATGCGGTCGTCCACGACCGCGGCGCGAGCGTCGCTCAGGTGCAAATCGAACCGCAAGAGTGGATGCGTGTTGCTCAGGTTTTCCAGCACAGGCATCAACCATCTGCGTCCCAGCACGACTGGTGCCGTCAAGCGAACAATACCTTCAAGTTCTTGCGCTTGCCGTTGCGGAGCCTGGAGGAACAACTCGTCCAACTCGCGAACGCTGGTCTTCGCGCGGTTCGCCAGCGCTTCGCCGTACGTGGTGACTTGTATGCCGCGCGTGCTGCGGTGGAAGAGGACTTCGCCGTGCAGCCGCTCAAGGTCCTGCACAGCCCGCGTGACGGCTTGCGGCGAGATGCCAAGCTGCGCCGCCGCTGCTTTGAAGCTTTCTGACTCTGCCGCAGCCACGAAGATGCGCAACATCTCCAGCCGATTCTGCATGGTTTTGATTCCAGAAAGTGGAATTCAGTAATCTTAGCATTTCCATTTACTGGAGTAGTCGGCGTTCATAGACTCCTCTTCATGTTGGATTTGTTCATCTCACTTGACGAGGAAAATCATGAGCAACAATACCGAAGGAAAGGTTGTCGTTATCACCGGTGCAAGCAGCGGTCTGGGTGCCGCGACGGCGCGTTTGCTGGCCGCGCGCGGTGCCTCGGTTGTCCTCGGCGCACGCCGGGTCGAAATGATGAACGCCCTCGCGGACGAAATTCGTGCTGCGGGCGGCAAGGTCGAAGTGGTCGCGACCGATGTGACTAAAGTCGAACAGGTGCAGAACCTCATCGACACCGCAGTGAAGGTCTTCGGTCGCCTGGACGTTCTGGTCAACAATGCTGGCCTGATGGCCATCGCGCCGATGAGCGAACGCAAAGTCGATGAATGGGACCGCATGATTGACATCAACGTGAAGGGCGTCCTGTACGGCATCGCCGCCGCGCTGCCGGTCTTCCAGCAACAAGCAAGCGGGCACTTCATCAACATTGCCTCCGTGGCGGCCATCAAGGTATTCAGTCCTGGTGGCACGGTGTACAGCGGAACAAAGTACGCGGTACGCGCAATTTCGGAGGGTTTGCGCCATGAAGTTGGTGGGTCGATTCGCACGACGACCATTGAGCCGGGTGCCGTCGACTCAGAACTGAAACTGGGCAGCAGCCATGAGGAAAGCAGCCAGTTCGTCAAAGAGTTCTACAAGCTGGCGATTCCGGCGGATTCCGTGGCACGGGCCATTGCGTACGCCATCGATGAGCCGGCAAACGTGGATATCAACGAAATTGTTCTGCGCCCGACCGCGCAGGATTTTTGAGTCTCGAACGTCGTTTGGAACTATGTCGTCTCGACGTAGACCACACACAGTCCGAAGCAGGGCAGTCGGTGGTCGTCGTCGACGCTGATACGTTCGATTCGACAACGAGAGTCGGGGGTGACTTCTTGTCATGCTGGTGGGCTCTGGTCTGGATAGGCTCCTCCAGAGCCCACAAAGCATCGACATTCGGCCCGTCGGCGGTAGGGCTATCTCATGCCAGCATCGAGACGGACATTGTGGAACTGCGGTAAGGTGGGTCGGGAGCCCGCTTTGCCAGCTTGTAGACGTGGAGCGGAGAGCGCCTCCGCTTTCGTATGCATCTGTCTATCTACAAGCCTCGGTAATGCGCATAGTTCCTCTAGCCACTGGTGATTCGAAATTCCCCACTTTGGTTTGCTTGCCAGGCGCGATGTGCAGTCCATTCGTCTACAAGCAGTGTGCTGTGACCTCAGGGCTGAAAGCAGAAGCATTGGCTTGGCTGGAGGACGACGGTCCATTCGACTTGAACTCCATCGCAAATCGCATCGTAGATGCAATCTCTGACGATGAAGCCGTAATTCTCGTCGGTCACTCACTCGGAACACCGTTAGCGGTCTTGGCTGCGCTCAAAGCTTTCGCGCGGGGCAAACGAACCGTGAAAGGCCTCGTGTTGTCCAACAGTGGCGCGAACACGAAAGGACACGGGGATGCCGAGGCTATCGTGCGCAGGATACGGGAAGATTCCGTACCCCGGCCGGTCGAGTGAAACTAGTCGCCTGCAAGTCGAGCGGTTATTGCGTATGGCTTGCGTCGTGCGATTCGGCTTTCGCAGGCAACGTAGTCTACGAATTACGTAGAGAAACGGCAAGTAAATTCTACGATAGTCGTAGGATGGCCACGAAGGAACCAACCACTGTTTTTGGACGCCGCTTGCGTGATGCAAGGCGGCTGGTTGGTATTCCGCAGGACCGTTTGGGCGTTCAAATTGGGCTGGACGAAGGCACGGCCAGTGCAAGAATGAGCCGCTACGAAACGGGAACGCATGAGCCTGCGTTCGACATTGCAGTCAAGCTCGCCAAGGCACTGCACTTACCCACAGCGTATTTTTATTGCGACGATGACGAGCTTGCCAATGTGATACTTGTCTGGGGGCATCTGTCGAGGTCCGAGCGCAAGCGCGTCAGACCGCTGATTGAGGCAGAGTTTTCCATCAAGGCTTCCGGTTAAGCGTCCAGTGGAGTTGACCCTGCAATCCCGGACACAGCTTCACGCTAAGGTTGCTGAGTCCATGTCTTCGATAATGTCCGCAACCTGCTCCCAATCAACCGCGAGCAAAGGTATTGTGGTCTCTCCCCGCCGAATATATTCCGCAAGCAACAGGTCTCCATGGCCAGCGAAAAACCGGAAAGGTGAAAATTCCAGTACGCACGGGAGCTTGCTGTCGGCAAGGCTGTCCACCGGCCAGAATTCAGCCGGATAGTCGCGCCGGATAAGTAGGGGGCTGTCCTGCGGAAATCGTTCATCGGCCCATCGTCTCCAGGCTTCCTGCAGGGCGGTCGCTGGTAAAGTGACCAGAGCGGCACGGACCGACTTCAAACATTCAGGGTCCGGTATTCTGAACCCCGGTCGCTCATGAAAAGCCGTTTCAAAGCGAAGGCACCACACTGCCGCGTCGGTCGCGCTGTGTGGTAGCTGTCCGAGCGTTGAGCGCAGGTTGCAGAAATGATGTTGGAACTCTGGATACAGACTCAGCCATCTATTGGCACGGTCATGGGTGAGCGGTTCAATGTCCCGCTTTTGACAATACGATACATGCGAACAGGCTTGGCACCTTGGCCCGTATGCGAAGCAAACCGCCGCACGATAGATGCTGAAACTTCTTGTGTCAAAGCGCGACCAGGCGAAGCTCGCTCTGAAGACTGCCGCTACATATTCGAATGTCTGCCCCGTCTTGGCAGCAATGTCTCGATAGAACAGTACTGCTTGTTGGCATGCGGACCTGGAGGGATTCTTGAGTTGAGAATTCTTATCGACCACGATACCCATCCGCTTCAGGATGACCAAATCGGCGAGTCCGACGGGATGGGATATACCAAGACTCTGAATAAGTGAATCTGGATAAAGCCCCGGGAATGCTTCAAGCAGCGCGCTGCGTAATGAAGATTGCTCCCAGCCGGCCCCTGGCTCTATGAATCGCTCGAAGAATGCATGCAGGCATCCAAACTCGGGGTCGCCCACGATATTCAACGCATCCCGAGCAAGTCGGCTGCAAAGCATTGCATTGTATTTATAGCGTCGAGGCATGCCCACAATCCGGAATATAAGTTTCCAATCCCGGCGTTGATATTCCGCCACGTGATGCATATCCTGAAGAAACGGACGAAGCCCCTCCTTGCGACGTTCGCTAATGGCACGACGCCAACTGTCGCCAGCAGGTGGAGCGAAGGGCTGTCGCAACAGAGCAGGGTCGAGACTGAATGCAGCATCGCATATCGCGTCGAAGTATCGCTGGTTTGACTTATCGGCAAGACGTCGTAGGAGTCCTGTCAGATGATGTGCTTGCGGGACCCTTGTGACGTTCGCTTCTGCGTTGGCCAGCAACACTTTCGCATGGGGAAGTGGAAACGAGACGGACATGGTTGGCTTGGCTGCTCCCGGATGTGAGTGTCGAGGCCCATGTCCCGTGCGTCTTCCGTCATGCTATGTAGCGCGATGGGTTCCAATGGCTGCTCCAGGCTTCGTACAGAAGTAAGGAGTACAAATTGGTCAGGGTGGGCGATGAGCAAGTGGCGCTATGTGCGATTTGGAACTCGGCGAGGAGCAACGAGTGGCTCAGACAGTCGTTATCCGCCCGGATGAGCAAGTCGTCATCCCCGCCCCGTGAGGAGTGACGTCGGTCTACGACGTCACGTGCCGAATTCCTCGTGACCTCCCGCAGACGGACTCACGCGGATTGAGCAACCGTTACCCACCAGGCAGGAGGACTCTCTGTTCAGAAGCGGTGCCGGTTCACACCATGGAGACTGTTTCACAATCGGCATCGTCCGGCTTGCCTTCTCCGGAGTCGTTGACATAGCGGTCGACAATGGAGCGATAACTTGCACGCATGAGCACGATGTCGACTTCCCGGATAGACTTGTGTTGGCTTTGCGGCAGTGGCGTGATGAGCGGTGCGAACCTGCGACAAACGTCGACGACTTCGAAGAGCGTGTCGGGATGACTGAGGTACTTCTCCGGATTGGAGAGTGCCGCCGCCGAATCGTTGAGGCAACCAAGAAGCGCGACCGAGCGCACCAGATGTACGTCCGGTTTCACGACCCAAAATCCTAGGTCCATGAGGCCGTGCAGCACCGTCGTAACGCCCCAGCCGAGACCGAACTGGGTAGCAAGTTTCTCGACCGCAGCACGAACCTTGGCGATGGGTTGGTACGGCGCGAGTTCGTTTACTAGCCACTCAAGAACGTTGCTGGCGTTTGGATAGTTGGGTTCGCCACCGCTTTCCCGTGCCAGCCACCGCGCGAGTTGCTGCATCATGTACAGGCGGAAAGTGGCAGTCTTCGGCATCTGAAACATGCGGCCATCGGTAAGGGGGACGCTGAAGCCGCGCTTTTGAGCGTAGAAGCTTTGCGCAAGACTTCCTGACACGGAAAAGCGGCTGTCGGCGCGCGCATTGCCCGCGCCGAGGTCGACGATATTCCAGCCGCTGGATGCAAGTTCGCGCCAGTCCGGAAAGAGGCCGAGCGCCCACGCTGCTTCTGCCGGGCGTCCCGCTTCAACGCTCATGTTCGTGAAGAGCGGCTTGTCACCCATGCGAGTCCAGAAATCGTCGGCACTCAGCTGGCCGGTGGTATCAGTGACCGCGCCGCTGATTGTGGCGACAGTGCCGGTCCGCTCGCAACGCACTTCGAGCTCCTCGACGTCTTCGGGAAATTCGGCAAAGATTGCATTACGCATTTGCTCATAGAGCTCCACCGTGAGGCGGCGGTGTTGCGGTTGGTTGAGTTCGGAACCGGTGGGGAAATGGTTCTCTGGCATCAAATTCTTCTCCGACGATTTGCGCCGTTCAGAGCGCACGTATGTATATGAGATTCCGTTTTAGAAGCAAACGGTTCTTTTACCGCTGAATACTTGTTTGTGGCGGGCACGCGGTTTAGCGAGCGACGCACGGGCTTCTTGGCGTGGTCCGGCGCTCGCTGCCAGGGTTGGGGAAGCGTTCGAGCTAATTTTGCTCAGCCCCGACTTCATTAGTCATTCCACGTCGCTCAAGTCGTGGTTTATGACGCATTGGGTCCGTCAAGCCGCGCACTATTGATGCCGGGTGGGAACAAAACGGCGTTTAGCTTTTGCCAGATTTCCTTGCTCGGAAGCGTCGCATTGCTATGTGTGGCGTTCTCATAGCGGGAGGGCATCACGGTATGGATGCCCACTAACCGCGCAAGTGCGCTGTAGGTTAGGCCCGCAGCAAGTCGAGCTTCTTGCAGCGCCGACCGGAAGTCAGGCGCAGTGACGTCGGGCAATCGTGTCTGTGCACTTGCGGCAGGCGACGAGCGACCACCTTGAGAGGTCTCAGTGTGGAGCTGAGATTTCTCCTGCGGTACGCCTGACCGGACAGCTGTTATCCGGCTTTCGCTGGTACTTCTCCTTCTCCTGTGGAGCGCGTCGGCTCCTCTATCGCTATGCGAATCACGAACCCGATGGAAATCATACCCAAGCATGAAAAGCGCCGCCTCAAGCCTGCGAAGTCCATCGGGCCCTGCGCACCATTCCGCACCAGCTTTGTCACGCGCGGCAGAGAGAATCCAGTTGGCCCAGACATTCACCCGGGCCCACGACCTGGAACCGTAACGTCCGCCATACAGCTTGCCAAACTGCTGTCCGCCAGTTGATGGGTCCCGCAGCGTGCCGCCGCCATCACCGTTGGCCCACAGGAACTGGAGCTTCTCTGGAACGCCTGCAAAGCGCGGCAGGGAGGCCAGGTATCGTTGCACGAGGAACCCTAGGGCAGCTCCGACGCGACCATCGTAAATAATGTGATTGGGAAGTGCCAGCGCGTAGTATTTCGTCCAGCCGGCGTTCATTCGTGGCGAGAGGGTGTGGCCGCTCTCTCCTCCGCCGAAAGCCTCAATATCCGGATTGTCTCCGGCCAGTGCTTCTCGACCCATACGCAGGACATGAGGGAGGGCTTGTTCCTGTTGCTTTGCCCAACGCATATTTGCGGCGTACGCGCGACGTCTTTCTCCAAAGCCCCACTTCATCACTTCGTGACATGCCGCTTCCGCGAGCTCGTACGCACGGAAGCTATTCTCGCCCTCAATGGCTTCCTTGATTTTCGCGCTGACTGCGCTGAGCGCAATCATATTGCCCTCAAAGTCCTTTCGGTTCCACCAATACATGTCAAAAAGGTTTTCAAGACTTTCGGCATGCACCACGTAGACCGGACCGCCACCGTTCCGGTAGTCTTGGTAACCACCCGGAAACTTGTCTTCAAAGCCATCATAAAGTTGGTTTCTTGAAAACCCGATGGAAAGCCTGAGGGCCTTGCCCCGGATGACGCCAGTCAGGAAGGCGACGAAATCCTGAATGTCTTTATCTTCGAGGTAGTCAGTACGGTTCACGACGGTTCAACTCTTGGTAGAAGATAGGTCGGGCTAGCGATAGGGTTTTGACCTTTGTACGAGGGCTCGCTATCGTTAACGGAAAAATCGACGGTTTTTTGAGGGAGAGATGCTCATGACCGTCGATGGAGTTCAATGTCGATTTGTTGTAGAGCGTCTCGCGCACCACACGCCATTCCTACCCCGACTGCAAACGGTATCGCTGACTCTCGCGGATTGATGCGGATGACACGAGGGCCATGCCGTTCACTGAATCGCCTCACGGTCGGTATCGCCCGGCCAGCGCCCACCTCGACTACTACCGGGCGCTGGACGCGTTCGAACCAGGATGCGAGCTGCCTTTCCTGCTGCTCCACGTGCTTTTCCACCCATCGCCAGTCCCCGAACATCAGAATGTTCGGCCGCGCAAGAGCATTGCAATGCGGACACCTCGGCATCTCGTTTTCGAGCAGACAGGTCGTCTCGTTGCCGATGGGCACGAAATCGTCAGCCGGCCAGGTCTCATCGGTACAAGCCTCGACGCATTGAAGCCGGTGGATGGTTCCATGGCATTCCACAATGCGTTCTGCATCAAATCCAGCCTTCTGGAACTGACCGTCGACGTTGCTGGTGAAGACGAAAGCGCCGTGTTTCATTGCCGACGCCCACCTGAGCAGAATGTCGAAGCCCGCATGAGGCATGGTTGCGCGATAGAGCGCGAGCCGGTGCCCATAAAACCCCCAGCTCAAGCGCGGATTGCTCGAAAAGCCCGCAGGGTTGGCGATGTCCTCGAACGAAAACCCATAGTGGCGCAGGGCCGGGTATGCACGCCAGAATCCTTCCTTTCCCCGGAAGTCAGGTAGCCCGGAATCCACCCCCATGCCGGCGCCCGCGGTGATGAGCAGGCCGTCCGCATCGCGAATCCACTCGACTGCCTGTCTGACTGCAATTTCGTTTTCCACCTACTACCCCGATTACGCTGTGTAATTTGTCGATGAGCCTTTCAACCGGCGGTGCCGTAACGCTTCGCCAGTACAGCCGCCTCGCGTGCGAATTCGTCCCGAAGTGCGGACGGAGCCAGAATCTCTACTGCAGCACCGAGCGAGCGGAGCCACCATCGCAGCTTGACGCTCGGAACCACCGTCCCGGTCACCTTTATCCGGCCGTCGGGCAGCGGCGTGTGCCGCTGGTCCTCCGACATGCGCCGCTCCTCAAGTCGCTTCGCCTCGGGCGGCTCTAGCGCGAGCTCCAGTACGACAGGCGGCTCCGGTAGAAAGTCGAACACCTGCTCCTTTTCAATCGTCGCCTTCAGGTTGAAATCCCGTGGGTACGCAAACGCTGTTCCGGAATCGACCGCAGAAATACAACGGTCCAGTCGATACATAATTCGAAGCCAGTTTGGCTTCCCTTCCTCGGGGCGCGGCGGGTAGTCCGGACTCTGGGCGACCACGTACATGAGCCCGGCTGATTCGACAAGTGCGAGCGGCCAGAGCCGTTTCGGCTTGATGTCTTCATCCCTTATCTCCTTGTAGGCCGGCCGATACCGGACAAGGAGTTCGCGCTCGAAGAACGTCGCAGTCACAACCGTCTGGAAGACTTCAGGGTCGATGGGCGGCCGACCCAGCAGATAGGTCGGCTCCACTGAACCAATCTTGTGTACCCACGCTCGATAGAGCCGGCTGTCTTCCCCGTCTTGCGAAAGCCGGGTATCGGCGGCCTTGAACAGTGGCTCGATGTCCATGGTGACCGCTGCGGGCAGCTTGTCCGCCACAAAGCGCCGGAGCGCGTGGAATGCTACCGCCTCCGAGGCACTCATCAGGCCGGCCATCTGGTTGGCACCCTGCAACCACGATTTGCGCTGCCATAGAAGCAGCTGCCCGTCCATCGTGCACAACACAAGCTTTTCCCGCTCAAGCCGGGCAAGGCGGCGTCGGACCTGCCGCGAATAGTCGACCTGGTGGCCCCGGTCGGTCAGTAGCTGGATAACCCGTGATGTGGGCATCCACGAGTCCGATTCCCTGTCCGTAGGCAGGATTCGAAGAATCGCTTCATCAAGGCTGGAAGTCATCAGTCTGGGCGTCGTTCAATGGTGCGTGAGTCAGCTTTCGGTCCAGTCGTGATTCTACGAGACGACTGGGACACTTTTTGTCCCTGGTGTGCGTCATGCGCATTCGCCGTTGCCTGCCGGCCCTCTGAAGCCATTCCTTGCCGCCGTGTGCGCACTTCGAGGCCAGCGCCGGTCGGCGGTACAGGTGCGCGTGGCGCTGGTCACAGCCCGCAGTGCGCCGGCGCATGAGCGGGCGATTCGCACGCTGATGGCGTGGAGCGTCGCGGTCGACGAGGCCATGTTTCTCGGCGGCAAGGACAAGACGGCCTTTCTCGCGGAATTCAGGCCCGACATCTTCTTCGACGACCACGTGCGCAACTGCGAAACAGCCTCGCAACTCGTAGCGACCGGGCACGTGCCGTATGGCATCAACAATGAATGCCGGCCAGTTCTCCATTGAGCGAGTCCCTGCGATGAACCGGGAATTCGAAAGTGCTCTGATGGCAAGCTATCCCGCAATCTACCGCTCCTTGGAGCCGCGCTTTTCCGGCGGCTGCCTGTTCGAGTGTGACGATGGCTGGTATCGCATCATCGACGCGTTGTCGCGCAAGCTCGAGGTGGAATCGTGGAGGTCGCATTTGGTCGCGATTGAGGTGCGGGAGACGCTGGGCAGTCTGCGTTTTCGTCTGCGCGGCGAAGTAACAGATGCGGTGGATAACTGGCTTACCGAAGCTGCGAGGTTGAGCCAGCGCACCTGCGAGCGGTGTGGTCAGCCCGCTACGCTGCGCGGGCATGAGGATGGCCGGGTTAGGACGCTCTGCCCAACCTGTGCCACGGCGATGGGATACGTCGTCGAATGACGTCGCCGTGACAAAATTTTCTGCAAACGACACGGATGAAATGCCATGCCGCAACTCATCGAACATATTGATGCAGTCGCCCGAAAACTTCAGCGGGATGTACTCTATCTCGAATTCATGAAAGCGCAACGTCCTCGCCGCGCGGACTACCGGGCTCTGGATAGCCGCTCGCGCATCGTGCAATGGCTCGATAGCGAAGGCATCCGGTGGCGCGAGTGCGGGCAGGTTGCCTCCGAGACAGTCGTGCGTTCGTATGCCGGAGAGATTTTCATCGATGTGCCGTTCGACGAAACCGACGACCAGTACCGCAAGGTTCAGGCGTTTCTCGAACATCCGGACGGCACGATGCGCTTCGACGACGTCCGGTTCTACGTCGTCACGCTGCAGGTTGCCATGACGAACGCCCATCACGATGAGCCCGGATTCTGGGACCGCTGGGCTGGCAACTTCTAATCAGCAAAACTACATAGCGGAGGTGCTGTGAGCACAATCCATATTCGTGACGGTTCGTCGAGAATTGTTGGTCGCATCCAAACCGGCAGCCAGGGGAAACAGTTCGCCTACGTGGGCGGCAGAATGGTTGGAATCTACAACCCGCAACTGGACAAGACATTCGATTCCAGACTACATGTGTTCGGAAACGGCAATCAGTTGATGGCTCTGGTCCGTTGCGGCGATAACGATTAAGGCTCGTTGAGCCTGGAAGCTCTTGTGCGCTAAAGTCCGAGTCAGACCACCGTACTGCCATGCGACTACCTACCCGAGAAAGCTGGGCGCGAGAACGCCCCGACACCCTGGCATTCTGCCTGGGGTACCTGCCCAGAACACCGCCGAGGTTCTACAAATACACCTGGCAGATATGGACACCAGACTGCGAACTTAAGGGCCGCGAGTTCCTGCGTTATGCACCGCGCATGTCAACCGCTGAATTTATTGCTCGCTACGTGGAGATGTCGAACGCCGGGCTGCCAGGATGGATATATCGCCACGGCCGCCCGCGAGAAGGTCCCGGGACGCCTTTCGATAGAAACCACCCGAAATGGACAGCTGTGGAATTCGCTCCGTCATGGGATGACGACCCGGACCCAATCTGGAACGGACACAAGTGAAATCTGGGCGTGGACGTCGAGATTCGGCAACGGGCGCCGGCGCTTGGCTTCGCTATGTTTGAAAAAGAATCGATGTATTCCCCGTCGGAGGATGAACGGTGTCATCTGCGCAGCATTCCACTGGTCCGCGCCTGTATGTGTTTTCGGGAGCAGGGCTGTCCGCCGAAAGCGGCGTTCCGACGTTCCGTACCGGCGGCGGTATCTGGAGTCAGGAGAGCATCGACGAGGTTTGCAACTTCCTGACCTGGCGCCGTAACCGGGAGGCGGTTTTCCGCTTTTACAACCAGAGAATCGCCGAGAAGCGAGATGCGCGACCGAACGATGCACATCGGGTTCTCGCTGGCTGGCAGGGGCTGTGGGGAACTGAGCGGGTCCGACTTATCACACAGAACATCGACGATTTGCTCGAGCAGGCAGGTGCGCGGTATGTCACCCACCTTCACGGGGACATGCATTCAATGCTTTGTACTTCGTGCGACCTCCGCTTCCCTAAAGGCAGTGACGAGTATCGCCTCGACACGGCTTGCCCGCGATGCGGGGCGGTTGAAACGGTCAAGCCAGGCGTGGTGTTTTTCCACGAAGCGGCACCGGAATACATGAAGTTGCATCTCATGCAACATGAAATGACTGACGACGATTTGTTCATTGCGATAGGAACCGCGTTTCAGGTCGTTTCGCCAGAAGCGATGCTGCCACGCGAGCGATGGCGCCGGCACGAGCGGAGCTATTTGGTGGACCCGGAACCGCGTCGAGCGGAGTTCTTCGGATGCGTGGAATCAGAATCCGCAACCGTTGGCCTGCGCAACCTCGAACGTCGCATCCATGCGTTGATGACAGCGCGATAACGCGCGTTGGCTTTAAGGCCTGTTTTACTCGAGACCACTCATGCACATCACTCTTGGACTGAAACTCGACGGCCGACTGGGTCCCTCCCGTCCGGACATCCTAGGCCAGCCTGTCGTCGGCCCCATGGGCTTGCTCGGGCTTCTCGAAACCTGGCTGGGGCTAAGCCGTCCAGAGGTGAGCACGGCGCAGCGCGTTACAAGCTACCTTGGGCATCTGCGAACACAAGCGGCACCGAGCCGGTTCTACAGTCGGTCGCTCCAGGCGGATAGCGTCGGCACGAGCGCCAAGCTTCTTTCCTGGCGCGACGAATGGCGCCTCGGAGGCTGGGATGGCGCCGCACCAGCAGGCAGTCCGCAAATGTTAGTGGACATGGCGGAGGTCGAGCAGATTGCCAATGGCAACATCCCACCCGGGCAAGCTGAGCGCCTCGCCGCGGTACTCGCGGCGCTCGAAACTGGGCGGACGCCAATCGAATCGATGCGGCTCGTCGACCCGCTGGACAGCTTCTCGCGTGCCTGGCGCGAGGTGCTTGCCCGCCTGCCTGGCGTCACGGCGTGGGAACCCGAGCCTCAAGGTGAGGGACTACTTAGCGAACTTCAGAAGAGCGCACTCGGCGCAGTTGCGGGGCACCTTCGTCCACTGGCGAACCCGGTTGCCGACGGCAGTGTCGTGCTGGTTCAGGCGTCGACCCACGAGGCTGCTGAGCATTGGCTCAGTGCATATTGCCGCCAAATGCCAACAGACCGGCTTCTCGTGTGCGAGTCGGACGGTGACTCGGTCGACGCAACGATGATGGCGACGGGTGGTGTCAGCAGCGGTTTTCGCCATGTCAGCAGCCTGCGTCCTGCCTTGCAGGCTCTGGGCCTGGCACTTGAAATGTGCTGGGACCCGATTGATGTCGGACGCCTCGTCGAGTTTCTTTCTCATCCCATTGGCCCTTTCCTGCGGAGGGCACGCGTCCGTCTCGCGAAGGCTGTCGCGGAGCAACCGGGTATCGGAGGCGATGCCTGGGAATCAGCGAAGCAGGAAATCCACGGCACCGAAAACGGCGAAGCCATACTTGATGACATCGCTTTCTGGCTCGAGGGCGAGCGCTGGAATCGCGATACCGGCGCACCCGTCGATGCGCTTCTGACGCGGGTCGAGAAGCTGGTCGATGCCCTGCGCAAAAGGCTCGTGGACGATGGCCCGTTGAACGCGACGCTCGGTGCGGCGATAGAGCAGTGCTCGGCAGTTCGGGACGGTTTGCTTGAATTGAAAAGCCAGGGCGCGCCCGCCATCGCACCGCGCATGATTGAACAGCTTCTTGAGCACGCAACGCCAATGAGTTCCGGAAACCCTTTTGCGCCGGCGCAGGTAGGCTGCCTTCGGGCCGAGTCGGACGCTGCGGCCTGCATTGATTCTGCCGACGAGGTCATCTGGTGGATGCCATCGACGCCGCAGTTGCCGCTACCGCTTGAATGGACGAAGTCGGAACTCGCTACACTCCGGGACCTCGGCGTGGAGGTGCGCGACCCGCAGAACGAACTGGAGCTATTGTCCCAGCAGTGGCTGCGCCCACTGCTGGTCGCGAGGCGCCGGTTCATCATGGTTTTGCCGCCGCCTGGCGCGGAGGAGCATCCTGTTCGCCAACTGCTGCTGAAACTTTGGCCAGACCTGAAGGAGCAGCTCGTCAACCTTGACGCGCAGGTTTCGAACGGGTTTGTTGGGACGCTCGCGGAGAACGTCACGCGCACGGCGTTGCCTCCAGCGCCTCAGTCGCTCGAACTCGGTGAGCCGATTACAGTACCGACGACGGACCAGTCATACACGTCCATGTCGGAGCTATTCAATGCACCCGCACTCTACGCGTTCAAGCGCATTGCACGCATGCGTCCGGCCTCGATACTTGAGGCACGGGACGGCAATAATCTCCTGGGTACGCTCGCGCATCGTGTTTTCGAGAAGCTGTTTCAGCAGGCGGACAGTCTGAACTGGACCGACGAGCACGCAGTCGCATGGTTCCGAGACAACGTTGATTTCCTCCTTCGGACTGAGGGTGCCATCTTGCTGATGCACGGTGCCGGGGTCAGTCTGCAACGATTCAGGAGCGTATGCGAGCACGCAATCCGTTCGATGATGCGCCATCTGCGCGCCGCGAAGGCTATCCGTGTCCATACCGAGTTGCCTGTCGCGGGTGAGCTTGGCGACGTGTCGCTTATCGGGAAAATCGACCTCCTGGTCGAACTGGCTGGTGGCCAAGCTGTAGCACTCGATATGAAATGGCGCGGCGACAAGCGTTACGCGGACGCACTGCACGACGGACAGCATCTCCAACTGGCTATCTATTCGTCGCTGTACCAGCAGCAAGCAGGCGTCGCGCCGGCGGCGCTGGGTTATTTCATTCTGGAGACTGGCGCGATGTACGTCAGTGCCCCCGACGTCATCCCGACTGCACAGGTTCGGACGCCACCTCCGGCTGCAACCGCAGGTCTCATCGAGCAGGCCAGGGCAAGTTGGTCCTGGCGCGCCAATCAATGGGCTGAAGGCCACATCGATGTCGTTCCCGTTGGTGGCGGGGAAGATTTCAACGGACCCGAGGGCACACTTCCGGTGAATGGGCCAAATGCGTGGGATAAGGACTATATGGTACTGCTCGGGGGCTGGGAGCAATGAACAACATCGAATTCATCAGCGCAGGCGCGGGCAGTGGCAAAACTTACAAGCTCACGGAAACGCTCGCCGAGGCACTCGAGTCGGGCGAAGCAAGGCCGTACGCCGTGCTCGCGACGACATTCACGGTCAAAGCCGCAACGGAGTTGCGCGAGCGAGCGCGCGCGTGGCTCTTGAACAAAGGCGCAATCGGGCTCGCTACTGCTATCGGCCAGGCAAAGCTCGGCACAGTTAATAGCGTATGCGGCCAGTTGTTGAAGCGCTTCTGCTTCGAGATAGGTCTATCCCCAGACCAGACCGTCTTGAGTGAAGGTCAGGCCAAGCGCCTGCTGGCGACGTCACTTGCGGAGACGCTCGACGAAGCCGGGCGAGAAAAGCTGGTAACGCTCACCACCAGGTTTGGCATCGACCATGCGGAATGGTCGGCACAGATTGAGGATGTGGTGAACGCCGCTCGGAATAACGACATTTCGGCGGACGAGTTGCGAAAAATGGGCCATCGGAATGCCGACCTGATGTTGGCGAACTGGCCCACTCCCTCGGTAGGCACCGACCCGACGGGAGAACTCGTTGTTGCCTTGACGAAGGCACTGACGGACGTATCGTTGCATATTGCAACGGCTGAGGCCGCGGGCGGGAATGTCGCGCAGAACCTCCGGAATGGTCACAAGGAACTGGAGCGCCTCGAGCGGTGCTTTGGGGAGGGGCGCTGGAGCTGGCCAGACTGGATTGCGGCTTGCACGCTGAACGCTGGTGCCGTAGTGCGCGCGGCTATCACCCCTGTTTCGGAAGCCGCACAGGCGCACGAATCGCATCCTGGATTCCATGCTGATGTGCGCTCCTATCTTGAGCTGGTGTTCGAACTGACGGCCATGACGCTCGACACCTATGCCGAAGCCAAGCGTGCGATGGGTGCAGTTGACTTTGGTGACCAGGAAGTTCTGTTGCTTGAGGTCATCCGCAAGAATGAGGATGTCCGCCAGGCGTTGGCCGATGAGCTCGACCTTGTGATGGTCGACGAATTCCAGGACACCAGCCCGCTGCAGCTCGCGCTTTTCGTGGAGCTAGCCAAACTGGCCAAGCGCTCGGTCTGGGTTGGAGACCCGAAGCAGGCCATTTACGGATTCCGGGGCGCCGATGCCCGGCTCATTGCAGGCATTCTTGCGGCAGTTGAGGGTTGGGGCGGGAAGCTGGGTACACCACTTACTACCTCCCGACGCTCAACGCCGTCGCTGGTCTCCCTCACAAATGCAGTATTTGGCTCCGCGTTCCTTCCGGAACTGCAGCCGGAACAGGTGCATCTGCAACCATCGAGGGATGACATTGCAGGGCAACCGGCGTTATTCCACTGGAACTTCGAAAGCAAAAACAACGAGTCCGACTACCTTGCGTTGGGGCAGGCGGTCAGCGAACTGCTTCAATCGGAGTTGAAGGTCATCGACCGGCACACCCAACAGGAACGTCCTGTTCGACCGGGTGATATAGCGGTCCTTTGCCGCAAGAACGACCAGGTTGAACTTGCGGTAACTTCACTGACGCAATGGGGAGTACCGTCCGCGAGCCCGAGAGCCGGACTTCTTGGTACGCCCGAAGCTATTTTTGTTCTTGCGTGCCTTCGACGCTTGCTCGACCCAAGGGACACGGTCGCGTCCGCGCTTATTTTGTCCCTCGCTGATGGCATTCCTGCGCAGGAGTGGCTGGCGGACCGGCTCGAGTACCTCTCCCGGGAAGATGCAAGCCCTTCGCGGTGGAAAGCTGAGGGGGACGACGCGCATCCGCTACTTGCCCGTCTGGAGAAGTTGCGACCAAGCCTCGCTGCGCTTACCCCGCGGGAGGCGCTGCGACTCGCCAAAGCCGAGTCACACGTTGCCCGTGTTGCAAGCCAATGGTCGAGTTCTCCCCATCAAGCGAGGACTCGAATCGCCAACGTGGAAGCCTTGATGGACCTCGGCGCCGCTTATGAGGACGAGTGCATCGCCGCCAGACGTCCGTCAACCGTTAGCGGGCTGCTGCTTTGGCTTGGCACACTTGCTGACGACCAGGCCGACGACCGTGCCGCGACCGCCGACGCTGCCGTCAGCGTGATGACACACCATGGAGCAAAGGGGCTTGAGTGGCCGGTCGTCATTCTGACGTCCCTCGGAACGGCAGCGAGAAGTGCGCTGTGGGGCGTTCGTGCGCGTACCGACGGCGAGTTCAATCCCGAGCGCCCACTTGAAAATCGCTTCGTGCACTTCTGGCCGAGGTCATGGGGCAAGCGGACTCAGCCGCAGTCAGCCACCAATGCTGAGCAAAGCGCTATCGGCCAGAGGATGGCGGCGGATGCTCTCGCCGAGAACAAGCGGCTGCTCTATGTCAGCATGACACGTGCACGCGACGCAAACGTCGTTGTGACTTGCCAGCGGAGTCGAAGCATCAATAGAGACTGGGTGGATGAACTCGAGGCAGGCGACCTTCTGTTCGGTGATACAGGTCCAGTCGTGCTGCCAGACGGGCGAACTGTTCTCCGAAAAGCTGGAGTCTGGAAAGTCACCGAAATGGGCGCGCCACCAGCGCCGCACGAATCGACATGTAGCTGGTACGTGGCGGCGCCCGTTAGCGATGCTCCGCCTCTCTGGTATCGACCGAGCGATGCCGAAGGCGGTCTATACCAAGTCGTGACATCAGAGCCGGTCGGCGTACGCATCGCAATCACTGCCAGCGTCGAAATGAACGTACTCGGAAACGCGATGCACCTCTGTATCGCACGCGCTGGTGTAACAGGAAGTGTGCAAGACGCTGATGTCGAGCGAATCCTCAGCGCCTGGGGAATGGCACACGCGGTTGACAAGACCGCAGTCATCGCCCAGCTGCAAACGTTCTTCGAGTGGCTGCAACAGCGCTGGCCGGGGAGCACGATTCGCGTGGAGGTGCCTGTCGAGGCCAATCGCCCTGACGGAGCGCGACTGAGAGGCCGTATCGATATGCTGCTGGATACGCCAGACGGATGGGTTCTCCTGGACCACAAGTCGAACCCTGGTGGCACCAGACATGATGACGCACTCGCTCGGGAGCACGGCCCACAGCTATCGGCCTATGCTCAGGCCATTGAACAATGTACGGGTACGCCGGTCAAGGAGCACTGGCTCTACTTGCCGATTTCTGGTCGTGCCTTGCAGCTTTCATCTACCACGTAGCGCTATATGTCGATGTTGGGGCGGAGACCGTCAATATGATGCGCGTTGGCCGATAACAAGAAGCTGGGATTGAAATACGGGGTTTTGATGACAACGCTCTACGACATTCTCAAAGAGGTAGCGCCGAAAAGAGCGCTGTTTACCTCCTACACTTATTCGTCGGTCTGGTTTGAGGCCGGGCCCTACTCGTGACACCCGAGGTCCGTACAGTTCTCGACAACATTCGGCGGCTGCCCGGCCGCCTCGTCGCAGGCTGCAGAGCAGAGGCCTTCCTCCTCAATCCCTTCGCGACGCTGGGCGAAGACGCCAATGCTGTAATTGATGAGCAGCAGTTCGAGCGCGTATCGAAGCGAGTATCTTCTTTGACCACTTCACAGCGCTCATCCAGCGGGATGCGCTGGGGTTTCCGAAAAAATCGCGCTTATCATCGAGACAACGGGGCCGACCGAGATATCTTCCGAAGAACGGCCCTTTTCAGACGATGCCGAACTGGAGGACTTTATCCGGGGTGCCGAGCGGGCGCTTGCTACGGACAAGCAGCTCTACGGCTGGCAGGGGTACGACTTCGAACTGCTGGGTGTAGCCCCGCGCAACTGGACTTGCTCAAGGCATCGCTCGTAGAGCGGCAGCAGCCCCGTATCCTCGTGCGGTATGGATGTCTACGACCTGGGCGTATACCCACTCAATAAGCGCGGGCTCCTACTTGGCCGCGTTTGTTCTGGCATGTGGTGCGACCGTTATTGCCATGGCGATGCGCAATCGACTTGGCAGATAACAAGAGCGTTCGGAGACAAAACCTATGTCGCTCATCGCAATGGCGAAGCTAGCATTCATTACAGCCGCAGTAGCGGTTTTCACACATCCGGCCATCGCTCAGTCCATCGATGTGAGCAAGCCGCTGACCATCGCAAAGCAGGGGAGTTTTTTGTAGGCGGCCGCGATATCGTGTCGGATACGCTATCGACCCTACCGCAGGCCGAGCCGAAGGGAACAGTTACGGTCGAGCAGATGTACGTCCAGTACCAAGTGCCCGTGCATGCAAACAGCGCATCCGTTGTCTTCATCCACGGATGCTGTCTGACAGGCGCCGAATGGGAAACAACGCCCGATGGACGGACAGGTTGGGCAGAATACTTCGTTCGAAAGGGATTCCCAGCCTACGTTATTGACTAGGCCGCCCGTGGACGGTCGGCAGCAAATGCCGCGTCGATAGGTGCCGTCAAATCTGGAAAAGCCGAAATCGATGCACTTCCTGCGGGTTTCCAGGTCGGTCGTGAATTTGCGTGGCAACTCTTCAGGTTTGGACCGCGGTATCCCGAATCGTATGCAGGGCTGCAATTTCCTCTGGAGGCGCAAGACGATTTCTGGAAGCAGATGGTTCCAGATTGGGCTTACTCAATGTCAACGCCGAACCCGACCGTTCCGGCGCTTGGGTTCCTCGCGAGAAAACTGAAGAAGATGGTGCTTGTTAGTCACTCTCAATCAGGTATATACCCTTTCCAGGTAGTTTCGGCAAACCCGGGCGGCGTAGCAGCCATTGTTGCCGTTGAGCCAACCGCGTGTCCCGGAGAAAATGGCGACCCTAAGCCTTATGTCGGGATTTCGATTTTGCTGTTGTACGGTGACTTCATTGCTAAATCACCAACATGGTCGGCGCATTACGCGGCTTGCAAAGCTTTCGCTGCGTCCGTAAACGCAGCGGGCGGACACGTGGAAATCGTCGAAACGCCTCGACTTGGGATGTATGGGAATTCGCACATGCTGATGCAGGACCGGAATAATTTGCAAATTGCCGACGTAGTGACAAGCTGGATTACGCACAGTTTGCGCTAGTTATTCGCCCAGCCACGCCGGATGATGCGGCAGCGGTCGCCGAGTTGGTGGCGGCGCTATTGACCGAGTTGGGTGGGGCACCAGGTGACCTTGTCCGGGACGACCGGGTAGGCGGCTTCCTCGCGGTTGATGACGGATGCCCAGTCGGTGTCATCATGCTCAGCGAAGGCTACGCGATGTTCGAGCGCAGACCGTTTGGTCAAATCACTGAACTGTACGTGCGCCCCGCACAGCGCTCGCATGGGGTTGCAAAGCAATTGCTGGAACATGCGATTGCTGTTGGACGCGAGCGCGGGTAGCGTCGAATCGACGTTGGCGCTCCAGCGCTGCCTAAGTGGACGCACACGGTCGCGTTCTATCGTGCGAACGGCTTCATCGAGGTCGGACCGCGGCTTAAGCTTATCCTCTAACCTGTGCACATCCCTCAGCGCTCGTAGTCCGTTGGCCGCACGATGACAACTGAGCGCGTCTCTTCGTCTGGTTTGTGAAATCGCTGCATGAGCGGATGCTCGTCTGAGTTGATTCGGTTCGAGGCCGATGCTTTCTGCCATCTTCCTCCTCACGAAGTCGTCGGTTTGCGACACGCGTTCGAGTACCCGTGTATTTAATATGGGTATTCAAAAAACTTTGTGTAAAAAAATACACACTCATAATAGCTGCTGACTGCCGGCGGTTGTGCCAGGCAGTGAGGCCCTCAAGGGTCACGGTGTTAAACGTGCGCAGCGGCATAAGCCGCGAGGAGAACAAATGTCTTTTTTTGATGATATTGGCGACGCATTGCTGTCGGTCGCACATACGGTTGTCGACGCCGCCGAATCCGCGGTCGACTACGTCGTGGAAAATCCCGGCAAGACGGCCGCTGTCGTCATTGGCGCGGTTGCAACGGGTGGCGTCGCACTCGCCGCCGCACCCGCTATCGGCGCGGCTGTGAGCGCCGCGGGTATCGGCGCGGCGGGCGGCACGCTGTCCGGCGCCGCAGCGAGTTCCGCAGGGCTTGCGGCACTCGGCGGTGGCAGCATTGCGAGCGGCGGATTGGGCATGGCTGGCGGCACGGCAGTCGTGACCGCAGCCGGCGCAGCGACTGGCGGCGCAGCGACCGCAGCAGCATCGGTCGCAGTAGACAAGGTGTCGCGCAGCGCCTGACCGCAACAACGATTTGGCATGCCCGGGTAGCTCAGGGGGAGAACACCGCTTTTACACAGCGGGGGCCGCTGGTTCGAAACCAGCTTCGGGCACCAGTTATGGCTCGGCCATTACGGCGAGCCACTCTTCAAATGTCTCCATCTGCTCGAGCACGTATGCCTCGTTACCGGGCGCATAACGACCTTGCGAATCAGTAAGGCGCATCAGGCAGATGGGCGCGTTTTTGCCTGGATGCCTTCATGCGAGGGCGAATAATAGGGGTGGAATAGTCTTCGTAGACCCGTCACGCCTCGGACTGTCGGTGACTGCCGTGATGTCATAAGCCTCGACGAGCGCCGTGCATGCTGGTGCATTATGTCGGACGTGTTCGTAGGCAACGAGGTTGATTTTCGCTACGTCGCGGAGCGCCTCGTTCGGCACTGCTCCAGTTCCATCGGCCCCAACTCCGGTGTTGAGTCGGCGCGAGCCAAGTCGCAGCCAGCCCCAATTCACGCGAGAGCGGCGAGAGAGCAGACAGTATTGTCGGCCGAAACCAACGAATGGTATGTCTGAATGGTGGCCGCGCTGTCAGTCTACTCAAGTTCTGAGAGAATCTCGCCGTAAGAATTGAGAAGAATGATGTCGCTTGGCCGGCTAGACGAAGAGCTAGCTTGCGGGCGGCCACCAGACTCCGTCTGGTGCGTATGCGATTTGCATACGACAGGACCACACTGAGACCAATCTGAAAATGAAGCTGAGAATTGCGCTGTGCCTCTTGGGCATCACGTTGTCCCCGTACGCCTTTGCCGGGGACCTACTGACGACTATCTTCGACGACAAGCTCACACTTGCTTTCGTGGGGACGAACCTTGCATTGACCTATTGGTTCGGCTTCGCCCGGTTCGACCGGTTCGCAGTGTCCTATGGACCTGAGGTTCTGACGACGGTCGGTATCTTGGGCTGCTTTTGCAGCATCGCATGGGCGCTGTTGCATTTCGACTCCGCGGATGTTTCCGAGAGTGTTCCGCACCTTCTTGAGGGCGTGAAGACGGCGTTTCTCGCGTCCGCCAGTGGCGTATGCGGAGCGCTCGTTCTTCGCTATCGGCAATACCAACGAAAATCATCCGAAAAAACCGCAGAAGACGGAAATAAAGACGGCGTAAAAAAGGGGGCGACGCTCGATGATGTTGTCGCCGCAACCAACGCGCTGCAACACAGCCTGTCGGGAACCGAAGAAGGCAGCCTTCTTTCGCAAATGAAGCTGATGCGCCAAGAGCAAGTGGACGAAATGCGCTCGCTTCGCTCCTCCTTCGATACCTTCGCCCAACGCATGTCAGAAGACGGCTCGAAAGCGCTGATTGAAGCGCTGAAGGAAGTTATCCGTGACTTCAATGCCAAAATTTCTGAGCAGTTCGGCGAGAACTTTCGCCACCTGAACGCCGCAGTAGAGAAGCTAGTTATCTGGCAACAGCAATACAAAGAGGAGCTGGATAAGCTTCAAGCGTTGCAGAAGGAGTCGGCCGAGGACCTGCGTAATGCCTCCGCGGGCCTTGGCGTCTTTATCGAGAGAGCCGGGGGCTTTGCTGCCACTGCAGCCGCGTTAGAAGGCACGCTGCGCGGGCTTGCTCACCAGCACCAAATGATTGACCAGTCGCAGCGCTCGATGGCCGATGTGTTGGCTCAGATGAGAGACGTCACGCCTCAATTCTCGCGAAAAATCGATGAGATGACCGAGTCGATGAAGCAAGGCGTAATCAAGGTGCAGGCGGACGTTTCCGATGTCGTCAAAAACCTTGGTACCCAAATGCAGTCGTCTTCGTCGGAGATGAAGCAACTGTTGACCGACACGCTGCGCAAGTCCCAGATGGAAGTGAATGAGGGCCTCACGAGCTCGATGGAAGCGGTACGTCAGAGTGTCGTTACTCTGGATAAAGGCTTGCAGGAGGAACTTCACAAGAGTCTTGAGTCGCTCGGCCGACAGTTGGCATCGCTCTCGGAGAAGTTCGTCGCCGACTACACGCCGCTGACAGACCGCCTGCGCGAGGTCGTCCGCTTGGCCAGCGCAGCGTGAGGTAGGGCATGGATTCGGAACACAGCAATCAGGCACATTGGATTCCGATGGCCGACCTGATGACCGGTCTCATGCTGGTCTTCATGCTTTTGACCGCAGCGTTCATGCTGCGGGTTGAAAAGACCACCACGCTTGTTGTCAAAGACTACGAAACGACGAAGAAAGACATGCAGTTGGCGCTGCAGAAGGAGTTCCAAAAGGACCTCAAGCAGTGGAATGCAGAAATTCTCGGCGATATGACCATTCGCTTCAACGACCCGACTGTATTGTTTGCGACCGGGTCGTCGGACCTGCGCCCTCGCTTCAAGGAGGTGCTGGGACAGTTCTTCCCGCGCTATGTCGCGCTGCTCACATCCGGGCAGTTTAAGGACGCCGTGAAGGAAATTCGCATCGAGGGTCACACCAGTGCTGCGTGGACTGGCACAACGGATGAACGTACCGCGTACTTCAATAACATGGCGCTGTCTCAGGCGCGCACTCGCAGCACGCTTGAATACCTGCTGTCGCTTCAGAAGGTACAGCCGAAGGAAAAGTGGCTGATTCAGCACGTGACGGCAAACGGCTTGTCCTCGTCGCATCCGATATCACCGGGTGACCATTCGGCTGCAGCACAACTTGCGAATCAGCGCGTCGAGTTCCGCATTGTGACCAATGCGAGCGACAAGATGGACCTCATCGCTCAGAAGTTGCAGAAATGAATTTCAAGCTACCCGATTTCCTGACCTGGTCGACGTTTAACGGCCTGCGGAACAAGATGGGCGCGCCATTGATTGAGCGATTCGGCGCGCAGCATATCGTCACCGAGATTGACTTGCCTGTCATTGACCGTCTGCAAGGCGCGGGCATCGACGTAACGGCTGAGCAGATTCAGATTCTGGACGACGGCACTCTTGCGTACAAGGGATACCGTGTCCTGGTCTATATCCGGGACGTTCCGTCCATCGGCAATCGTGGGAGCATGCCGAAGTACCATTTCGCGCATTGCCGTACGCTCGAAACCATGTATAGGAATCAGCGTTCCGAGCGATATGTCGTGGCGATTTCAGACTCGGGCTTCTTTCATGTGAATGTGCTGGACAGTGGGATTAAGTCCAAACCGGTGCAATTGGACGTCTGTCAAAATTGCTTGGCGCACATTCGCTGGAAGGGCTTTGACATGCAGATGGCTCGTCCGAGCCGCCTTTCAATCGTCGGCCAGTTTCGCCTGTCCGAGTTTTTCGACAAGTATCCGAAAGACTTGCTGGCAGTCAAACCAATTTACACGTCGGATACGGCTCCGATTAATAAATACTCCGACGACTGGGCCGAGGTATCGAGTAGAACGCGTAGTCAGCGCGGATACAGGTGCGAGAAGTGCAGCATTGTGCTTGCGGGAGTGGCGTCAAAATATTTGCACGTGCATCATCGAAATGGGCAAAAGCACGATAACAATGAGGCGAATCTAGCGGTCCTGTGCATAGAGTGCCATGCGGACGAACCCTTGCATGGGCACATGAAAGGGCTTCCAGATTATCAGGAGTTTACTGGGCGTTACCGCAGATATACCTGAGACTGCATTGCTGATAGAGACTGGGGATGCGAAAATTTTCGTCGTCCCTTGTTCCACCTCATCGCGAGAAAAATTAAGAACTGAGAGAACGGGGGGCAAATGGAATGGGGCTTTCGAAAGAGTATAAAGATTGCACCTGGCATTCGCCTGAACGTTAGCAAGAGTGGCGTTAGTACGTCCATTAGCGGCAAAGGGTTCACGTACAACACACGTGGGCGCGTTACCGCAAGCATTCGCTATACGCACAACATCCGTCGTACGTCGACGCCGGTACGGTCTGTAGTTGCCGGCAGTAGCCGTATCGATTCGGCGAGCATCGAAAGACTGTCGAAGCGAGAGCAGGCGGCACGCGATTTTGTCGCGCAGGTTCAGGCGCGGACGACAGACGCATTGCTGCAATATTTCTTCTCGCACGGAGTGTACGTACGGCGCGATGACATAGCAGAGGCAGTGACGCTTGAGGAACATCAAGGATTTCTGGAAACGCTAACGCGTGAGTTTGAGGCAACCACCAAAGCCGTTAGGCTCGCTGTCGACATCGGGTCTATATCGCTTGCAGAGAAAGAAAAGGCGATGCTGGCGGTCTATGAAATCGAACGCAAGTGTGCGGCCAATCTCGGCGGGAGCGGGCAACTCGCTGACGAAGCTGTTTCTCTGACGAGGACAATCCAGGCATGGCCGAGCCCACCGAACTTTATCGCCCAGTTTCTCCTCAGCCTACTGGCATCGCTTCTCATCTTCCTGGGCAGCATCCCCGTCGGTCTCGTTCTCCTTGTCGTCGCTCTCGGCTATGCCATTGGACCGGCCCCGACGAAAACCGGACACGGGGTAACGCTTGAATTATGAGGTAGTCTTCTGCCTATGTTTAAGCCTAACCACAACGTAGAACCGGTCGAAGTTCTGACCCAGCCGGAGCAGCGCCGCCGGCGTTCTGTCGAGGAGAAGCTCGCGATAGTGCGCGAGACGTTCGAGACCGGCGCGATGATTTCCGGTGTTACTCGTCGCCATCAGGTGAATGCCAGCCAGGTCTTCGCCTGGCGCAAGCTCTATCAGGATGGAAGCCTGTCGGCCGTCAGTGCTGGCGAACAGGTGGTTCCGGCATCGGACCTTGCCGAAGCGATGAAGCAGATTCGCGAACTTCAGCGGCTGTTGGGCAAAAAAACGATGGAAGTGGAAATTCTCCGGGAAGCAGTGGAGTACGGTCGAGCAAAAAAATTGATTGCGCGCTCACCATTGCTGCCGGGGGACGACCGTTGAAGACGGTCTGTGAAGTCCTGGGTGTGTCGCGCGCGAATCTCGCGGTCAAGTCGAAGCGTCCTGCTGAGTGGGTCGACCGGCGCAAGACGCCCGTTCTGGATGACATGCCGCTCGTCACCGAACTGCGAGAGCTGGTTGCCGAGCTGCCCACGTACGGCTAGCATCGCCTCGCCGCTCGACCCTACGACGAGCATGACAATGTTTCGTTTTGTCGACGATGATTTCGTTGGAATTGACGAGATGGGCGCGCGAGTGCTGAGTGTGAGACTCGACGGGCGACTGTTGTTTAACCCTTTTCCGGCGTGGTTGTGTCGACAAAGACAGTATCGAATGGCACATGCGCCGGGAGTGCCATGACCGGGGTCACAAACGGGCGCTCGGTGCTGAATGAGTCGATTTCGGTTGCCCTGGGTGTGCGAAATGAAAAATGCAGTCTGTGCAACGACGGCTTCGTGGTGCGCTCTTTTTTTGGCCAAGATGTTACGAAATTCAAATTTATCGCTGCGTAGTCTGGAAGTTCGCTTTTGAAGATTGTTAGTAGGTCTTCGGTCCAGCCCTCGTGCGAGAAGCCGTCGTGCATCTCAATATAAATCATTGCGATGGTTGATTGGCGACCATTTGTAACGATTCCGTAGCGTGCGCTTGAATGTTCTTGTTCCCAATAGGCACGGACTTCAGAAGCAATCGGTGCGAATGGCGTGTATTCCAACTCTTCAATAGCTTCGGCGATTCTACGAGTGGCGCTGCCATTGTGTGGCGCGAACAGATTTGCGAGCGACACCGTGAGTGCCGTGGCTGCGACGGTAGCCGCGAACCGGAGCGACGCTAGACCGCCTGTGCAGGTCCTGAAGCCGGAAATCTACCAGGCCCTCCGGGAAGGCAAGCACCTGCGACGAAATGACCTTCTGCGTAGTTCGATATTGTGTAAAAGCGCATGCAATTTGAATATATGTGTTGTGAATAAGGCGGGAGTTCAATATATTTAATAATGATTTCCGTGCGCTAGCAAACTTAACTCATAACTATATCTTCCGTGCATAAGAATTCTATCTATAGCCTGACGCGGTCGTCATTGTTGTAAATAATTGGAAATAAATGGAAAGGATGTTGAAAAGCGATATTTTGTATAATTTTGTTTATTTTTTGAAAGAGTAGAGATAAAACTACCCATTTCACATCAGTTAGGCGGTGAGAGTTTCTCGTTGCAAGCTTTGTGATTTTGCAAAAATTATTTCAATCTAATGCGCATCAATCAGGAGACGTCGAATTCTTTCAGTTCTCGCATATCCTAATTTCGTAGTTCCCCTGTAGTTATCGAAATGACTTTAATAATCCGACGGAGGCAGTCATGCGTGAGTTGTCCCTCGACGAAGTTGAAGTAGTCAGCGGTGGCACCACTACCAGCGCGAGTACCAGTTCAAGTACTACGACAAGCTCCAGTTCATCTACCATTTCCAGCTCATCCACAAGTTCGTCACTGTCCTCTGGCACTGGGTCACCCACTACCTCGACAGCTCCGACTACCACCTCATCGAGCTCGAGCACCACTAGTACCAGTCCGTTTTCCAATCTACCGACCGGCGCGGTTGGCTTTGGAGCCGTTGGAGCGGTGCTCGGCGGCTTGGCCGGTTCTATGATTGGCCCTGAGGGCACGGCGGCGGGCGCGATTGCAGGCGGCGCACTTGGCGAACTTGGCGGCACGGCCTACGACAACTACGTCCACAGCAACAGCTCGAGCAGTTCCGGCACGACTAACGACTATCCGTTAGGCGACCCGCCCGTGCTATCCGAACCGTCGTCTGGTTCGTCCTCTTCCTCGTCATCGTCGTCGAGTTCGTCCTCAACATCGTCCGACGCGACATCGACCAGTTCGGAGCCAGTCACCACATCGTCATCGAGCGAAACTTCAACGTCGGAGCCGGATACCGATACATCGAACGTCGTCGACGACACAACGACCACGAACGATGTTACGACGGTCTCGAGCGACCCGACCGATTCCAGCACGGCGAACGACGGCGAAAATACTGCCGTAGATAGCTACACGACGTCGGATGGCAACGAGTCCGAAACGACGACTTCTGAGCTTGCTGACCAAGATGCTATCGACTCGCAAACCGAACCTGCCTCGGGTGATGACGTCACCGCAATGAATGGCGATGCAGGTATCGACGGCGACACCGCGCCGGACGACGTCGACGTCGCGTATGCCTGAGCATTGCGTATCTGACCGCGGTGCGCTTCGCAAGAGCGCAGACACGGAATGGGTGGCTAAAACAGGCGGCCGTCTGGTTGGGGGGAGTGCGCCGGCGGCTGCTTTCACAGAATGACAGGGTGTTCATGAACCCGTTTGCCAACCTGCAGTTTGGCTTCAAGCGAAAACTTGTGCCTGTGCTCCAGACTGAGGCAGCAGAGTGCGGCTTGGCCTGCCTCGTCATGGTTGCGGCCACACATGGCCATCACACCGACCTTCGCTCTCTGCGGACCCGCCATTCTGTTTCATTAAAAGGGACCACGTTGCGGCAGCTGATGGAGGTCGCCAGAGCCCTTGGTATGTCTTCCCGGCCGCTTCGGCTGGAAGTCAACGAACTGAAGGGCTTGCAGCTTCCCTGCATTTTGCATTGGGACCTCAGCCATTTTGTCGTACTCTCGGCGGTTACGCATCAGTCGGTCGTAATCTACGACCCAGCGATGGGCAGGCGGGTGCTAAGCCTCGATGAGTTCTCCAAGGCATTTACCGGGGTCGCTCTTGAACTGACGCCGGATTTTGATTTCCGAAAACAACGCCCAGTTCGTTCGCTGAAATTGCGTACTCTCACGGGCCGTATCATCGGCCTTCGGCAGTCGCTCACGCAAGTATTTCTCCTCGCCTTGGCCATTGAGGTGTTCTCGCTGATGGCGCCGTTCTTCAACGAGTGGATAGTCGACGACGCAATTGTTGGCGGCGACGTCGGGCTCGTGACCACGCTCAGTGTCGGGTTTGGATTGCTGTGGCTGGTGCAGACCTTAGTTGAACTCGCAAGGGCGTGGGCCGTGACGTACATGAGCACATCCTTGAATGTGCAATGGCTTGCCCGCACGTTCTCACACCTCGTGCGGCTGCCCATCTCATTCTTCGAACGGCGCCATCTTGCGGACATCCTGACGCGCGCAAGCAGTGTGAATACCATCCAGGCAACCCTAACGACCAGCTTCGTTGAGGCGATTCTAGACGGGCTTATGTCGCTCGGTACCTTGTCCATGATGCTGTTCTTCAACGCGCGGCTCACCAGTATCACGGTCATCGCCCTCACGCTCTACATCGCGCTGCGCATATGCCTCTATACCGCGTTGCAGCTCGCGACTGAAAGCCAGTTCGTCTTCGATGCGAAGCAACAAAGCCACCTTATCGAGACCATCAGGGGAATTCAGAGTGTTCGGCTTTATAACAAGGGTATGTCACGGCTGTCGGCCTGGCTCAACCTTATTGTCAGGCAGAAGAATGCCGCGTTGCGCACGCAGCGGCTGATGATTGTGTTTCACACCTGCAATTCGGCGATTTTTAGGGCTGAAAAGTTGCTTGTTTTTGCGTTTGGAGCGGTGGCTGTCATTGACAAGCAGGTCACACTGGGCATGCTCCTCGCGTTTCTCGCTTACCGTGACCAGTTCTCGCAACGCGCCACGAGCCTCGTCGATAAAGCCTATGAACTGAAGATTCTCGGTATCCAGACGCGGCGCTTGGCAGACATTCTGCTGGAAACGCCGGAGGATGAGTCGCTGGGCGAGATGCCAGGGGTCGTGAACGCAAATGGACACCTCGAGCTTCGCAACGTTGTCTATCGATATTCCAGTACGGAGAAGCCGGTCATCAGCGCGGCGTCTCTATCAATTCGTGACGGCGAGCACTTGGCCATCACAGGACTGAGTGGCTGTGGCAAGTCCACACTGCTGAAAATCATGACCGGACTGCTCAAGCCGTCTTCCGGTGCTGTAACCGTGGGCGGAATTTCGATACGGCAGGTAGGCCTGGAAAAGTACAGGAGCATGTTCGGCGCGGTCATGCAGGACGACCAGCTTTTCGCCGGTACTATTGCCGAGAATATCTCCTTCTTCGACGACCGGCCTGATTTGGAGCAAATCAAGGCTTGCGCGAGAAACGCGTCGGTGCTGAAGGACATCCTTTCCATGCCGATGGGATTTCATACGCTGGTGGGGGACATGGGGTCCTCGCTGTCTGGAGGGCAGAAGCAGCGAATTCTCCTCGCGCGGGCGCTGTACAAGAAGCCGCGCATCCTTTTTCTCGATGAGGCGACGAGTCACCTCGATGCGAATAACGAGCGGATTGTCTCAGACGCTATCAAGAAGCTGAAGATAACCCGGGTCGTAATCGCGCACCGGGCCGAGACCATCAATGCGGCCGACCGTGTCTTGAGGATGGAGCGCACTGCTGGCGGCTCGACCATCTTCACGGACATCACCCCGCGCTCCGCTGATGAGCAGCCCCTGCGAGGCGTAGGCATCGGGGAGGCGTCATGACCGAATCGGACATGAGCGCCGACGGGGAGCGTACGGAGCTATTCCGCACGGAAGTGTACGATTCCCAAGTTGAACGACTGCAGGGCACCATCTTGCTCGCGCGGCCGATGTCCGGCTGGGCATATGTGGCACTAGCCATGTTTGCTGCGCTGCTGACGATAGGCTTCGCCGTCTTCGGGAGCTACACGCGTCGCGAGACAGTCGACGGAGAGGTTTCCTCGAACAAGAACGTCGCGAAGGTCTACGGAACCATTGCGGGGACGGTTGTGAAGCGCCTTGTAACGGAAGGTCAGCGCGTTGAGGTAGGGCAGCCGCTGTACGTTATTTCGACTGAAACGAATCGAACGTCGGGCGACGGCGCGCAGAGCGCAATCGCAATGCAGCTTGCGGTGAGAATCGAGGCAATGCAGGCAGAAAAACAGCGGCAGCAAACGATTCTCAATGCAACGCTGGACGCTCTGCGCGTGAAGGTTCAAAACCTTACGGACGCGCTGGCTGCAGACGAGTCCCGCACTGCAATCCAAATGAGTCGTGTGAAAGTGGACGAAGAAAATCTGGCCCGACTGAAGGGCCTGACAGATATTGGCTTTTACCCCCCGACCCAGCTTGCGGACAGAAAGGCCGAAGTGCTAGACCAACGCGCGCGACTGGCCGAGGATGAAGAGAAAGTCGTTGATGCACGAAACGAGCTGCGCACAGCGCAAACTGACCTAAGCAATGCGCCGCTTATGGAAAAAAATGCGATATCGGCGCTGGAACGTCAAATTTCCGAGCTGCGTGAGCAAGACATCTCGAATGACATAAGACGTGAAGTCTCGGTCACCGCGCTCGTGGCTGGCACCGCGACAACGCCCTTGGTTGATGCCGGTGACGCAGTCTCACCCGCCACACTCCTGGTCAGCGTACTGCCCGCAGGAGCTCGGATGGACGCTCACCTGTATGTGCCAAGTAAGGCAATCGGCTTCGTGCGGGTAGGAACACCCGTTTCCATCAGGTACGACGCCTTCCCTTATCAGAAGTTCGGGCAGTATGGCGGCCACGTGTCCGAGATATCGCGCGTTGCACTTTCACCGAATGAGCTGCGTGAAATGAACCCGTCGCACGAGCCCCTCTACCGCATTACGATGCGCCTCGACGATGCAACGGTCCTTGCGAACGGGGTACACATCCCGATTCAGGACGGTATGAAGATGCAGGCGGACCTGTTGCTCGAGACCCGACCTATCTACGAGTGGATGATGGAGCCGCTGTATTCCCTGACGAAGCGATATAGCACCCCATAGCTAAAAATGACAAACAAAACTATCAAATCCGGGGACTGTGGGACCTGCCGCATACGAGAAGTTTCGCGAATCAGGGCCATACGGCTGCTGGCCGCCGTGTTGCAGTTCATCGCGCTCGGGTGCGGCTGTTCGGTCGTCGCGAGGGCGGAGGACCTGCGAGACCTTTACGAATCGGCCGTGGGCTTCGACCCGCAAGTAAAGAGCGCGGAAGCCCAGTTGCGTGCGCAGGAGATGAAGGAGCCTGAGGCACGTTCGCGATGGCTGCCCGCGGTCAAGCTGTCAGGGAGCGATATGCACGGTCACGTCGACCAGGAGGACTCAGTCGTGCCCAACTATGAGACCAAAGGCTACACGTTGGGTGTAACTCAAACAGTGTTCGACTGGGGAGCGTTGCAAGACCTGAGCGAGAGCGAAATTCTTGTCGAGCAGGCCGCGATTGCCTACGCCGAAAGCCAGAGCGACCTCATTCTGCGATTAGGAATGGCTTATTTCAATGCTCTGTCGGCACAGGAGGAGTTGGCCGCTGCGAAGCGCCATGTCAGCGCGCTTGTGGCGCAGGAGCAGTATGTCGAGCAGAATTACAACTATGGCAACGGGACCGTCGTGGACGTGCGCGAGGCCGAAGCCACGCTCGATTCCGCGCGGGCAGATGAGGTTGAGCGTGAAAACGACGTGCAGGTAAAGCTTGCGCAGTTGTCGAGCATAGTTGGGCGGCGCCCGCAAATTCTCGTTCCGCTCAGTCCGACAGTACCGATATTGCTGGCCGAGCACAATTCGGTCGATGAGTGGATGCAGATAGCGATGGAGCAGAGCAACCAGGTCCGTATTCAAGCGCTGGAAGTCGCGCGTGCGGACACAGAGGTAAAGAAGGCACGCTACTCAAACCTGCCCGTCGTCACTGCGGTCGCGTCATACGGCCGAGGGAACGCAAATTACATCAACGGACAAAACAACTACATTACCGGCGGCCACTCGGCCGCAGTAGCTGAAATCGGTGTACAGGTGACCATTCCATTATTCGATGGCATGCTCAGCCGAAGTCAACGAATGGAGCACGAGGCGTTGGAGGATAAGGCTCGGTTCGACCTTGACGCGGTCAAACAGCAGGCCGCCCTTGGCGCGCAGCAGGCATACCTGAACGTACAGGGCGGCATATCGCGAATCAGCGCGCTGAGAACGGCGCAGGGCTCCGCGCGTGAGTCTCTCAACTACAATATGAAAGCCTATCGAGCTGGCGTTCGATTGAACTCGGACGTACTTGCGGCGGCGGACAAACTTTACCAGCAGGAGACGCAACTTTCTGAAGCACGGCTAACTACCCTGAGCTGGATTCTTCGGCTGAAAAACGTCGCCGGTGACCTGACCGTTTCAGAGGTGGACTCCGTCAATGCGCTACTGGGTCCATCAAATTGATAGCTCGATTTATGCCAAATCCATACTTATTGCGAGGCTTCCGCCGCGGGCGGCTCACTTGGCTTTCTGCCTTCGGACACCGTACAGCGCTCGTTCTGCTACTGGTTTTCGCACACGCGGCGTTCGCTCAAGAACAAGGCGGACTGCTGTGGACTGCAGTGGCGCCGGGCAAGCCAACACTTTTTCTTGTCCCGACAATGCACACACTGGTTGAGGACAACGCGCAGCTTAATCGTACGCTCGAGGCATACATGGGGCGCGCGTCGGCGTTAGCGCTGGAGCTTCCGTTGCGTCCGCGCTCGCAGCAGGATATCGAGATGTACTTGAAGCATGCGCTCTACGTTGACGATGACACTCTGCTGCGACACATTGCGCCGGGCGACGAATCATTCTTTAAGAAATGCGCCGCAGATGCCGGTGTTCCGTTTGAGAAATTCGCTCGCGCGAAACCATGGTTCAATGCCTTCCACATCTATGCGCTCCCCACCCGAGGGGCAATCACGTACGCTGGTATTGACGTGCGGCTTGCAAACATCGCTCAGGCACAGAAAAAGCCGGTTCTCTACTTGGAGAGTCCAGGCGAGCAAGCTATGGAGTTGGATGGAATACCGAAAGAGAATCAAATTTCGATGTTGATGTACGCATGCCAGATTCTCGACGCCTCCTCCGCAAACGACACTCTACGGACCGACGAGCGGGGTTGGCTCCTTCAGGTGCAGCGCGCTTGGCAAGCCGGAGACGCGATGACGCTCGGCCGGCTCGCCGACTCTCCTATTCCCGGTCAACCTCCGGAATTGTTTGATGTGAGTAGGTACATTTATCGGGATGGGACCGACCGCTTCGTCCACGGCCTGTCGCAGGCAGGGCTTTCCGGGACGAGCGGTCCGATTTTGGTCGCCGTCGGCTTCGGACACTTCTTTGGAGCGGCGTCTCTACCAGAGCGCCTGAAAAAGGCTGGTTACACGGTTACGGGTCCCGTAGTCGACGTCCAAAGTCAGTGAGGTCGGGCCGAACTGGCAAATGTAGTCTCGCTGCAAACTTATGCTGCGTGTGCTTCACTTTGGCTCAGCGCATGTTGCCGCTCTCGGGAGCCGTCACAACGGCTCTTCGTATACGTAAGAAAATCTCGCGCAATCCCTATTTTTGTCTAAGATTTACCGAGCGCTACCATGTCCGTGCGCGGTTCTCACACCGTGACTTTGTACGGCAGGTCGCAAGATGAAGGGCTGGCGCGGTTTGTGCTGCTAGCAAGGTGATTTCGTCCCGTCTGTGGGCGTGTGCACATTTGGCCGACGCGCCGCGAAAATACAATAGTGTGGGGCGGCGCAATCTAGGAGCTGGTCATGGTCGACGAAGCGAGACACGATGGTGGCGGCGGAGCGAGCGACAGATGGTTTTCCACTCGCGTGGGTGGCGTGCAGATTGGCGCCTACGTGAGTGAATATGATGCACCAAAGGCGGGAATGACCATCTTTTGGGCCGCCAAGCTAGCATTGCCTGAGTTCATTCAGGTTGTGAGTGAAGCTGAGCGAACACTGGGTGCAAGTGCGCCAGACCGAGTTCTCATTGCATATGGTGAAACGAAGGAAACTCATCGAACGGCCAGTCTTGCTACGCGTCTCGCTGTTTTCGCGGCGCGTCCGGAGTTCGAGGCTTTTCGTGCGGAATTCGTCGTCCCGTCAGGGACAATCGTTGCTTGGGCCAACACTTCCGACATCAATGCAGCGCCCAAATCACCGAACATCGGCATCAGTATCCCGCCATCGATGTGGCCAGACTTCCGGCCGGTCGTTGTACACGGGATTATCCTCACAACACCTTTAGTTGGCGTCACCTCGCCGGCGATGGTCATGGGGGCATTGGACGAGATGTTTGCCGACGGAGCCACAGCACACTAGCGTGGAGACCTACCGTGAAACCCCGTTTCGTTGCCGGGTTATTTTATGTCAGCATGGAAGTTAGAGACCAATACGGGCCAGTAGGAACCATCACTCGCACTACTGCCTATGCTGAACACGTCGTGACAGTCGAGAACATCTCAACGCTGCCCCGTGACATTCATGTTTTTAGCTCTTTGCCTAGCGGGACCAGTCACTTGGAGTTCGCCAAGACGCCTCCAATCGATTCGTGGGACGAGCAGGTGATGTGCATTCCGAGTGGCTCACTGCGAACGGCCGTTTGCCCGGTGAGACGAAACGGTGCCCCGTCAGCCGCAAATGTTCCGTTTCAGCTTAACAGACTGCTTGAGCGACTTGGGGCCGCTGCCGTGTGGACGCCGATAGCGTCACGGGCTATTCCCTTCGATATTTTCGTGAAAGCGGGCTAGCTATTGCATCAACTGGGAAATAGATTACCGTGAGGCGATATTGATGGAACCTGGTAGTCTAGTGCTCGCAATAACGCCTCCTGGACTCGCTCTGCTGGTAGAGGCTGCGTCTCCACTAAATGAGCGTTTCTTTAGAAATAGCGTATCGAGGGACCTAACTCGAGCTGGTCACGCGAATAGCGGCGAGCTGTTGGAAGTGATGACCAAATCGAATAGAGCTGCAGCTGAATTGGCTGGTTTGGCTCCA
Organism: Paraburkholderia eburnea; assembly: GCF_002917095.1. Classification (GTDB taxonomy): domain Bacteria; phylum Pseudomonadota; class Gammaproteobacteria; order Burkholderiales; family Burkholderiaceae; genus Paraburkholderia; species Paraburkholderia eburnea. The sequence goes on along the minus strand of NZ_PQGA01000007.1, from coordinate 100,686 downwards.
ACCTTTGTCAGTTGTTTTGCGACGAGTTTCTCCGTCATTAGTGAGCTGAAGCAAGGTGGGCTTTGGTGGATTCTCGGTTACGCGACGATTTTCGTGGTTTTTCTACTTATCGTTGTCAAGCTTATACACGGGAAGACTCTGTTCGAACTAGACGATGAGGCTGCGCTGTCGTTGCGTTTGAACTCCGGAACCCGGAAGTGGACTGCCGTTGAATTGTCATCTCGCGCGGTGTACGCAGCCAATATTTTGCTCATCGTCCTCACGTTCGCCGTCTTCTTCGCGACACGACATAGTTCCGCTCCGGCGTGAGGGCGGTTGGTCATACCCAACGAAGAATTAAGGACGTCTTTGACAGCGCTCAACTTAGTTGCCCGTTGGGACTTGGGACACAGTTTGTCTCTGCATCGGGGTTCGTAGATATCCATCGCGCAAGGGACTATTCAATTTCACGAAGGGCAAGAAGTCTGAGCCGCTCTTAGCTCTATTAGTCTGGTAAGAGTCGCAGTCGCTTCGTCTCCAGTCCGTTTGCAAAGCGGTCATTCAAGCCTTACCTTCAATCGCCCGTCGCACATAACAAATTCATCGACCAATAGACCGGCACGTAGTGACTGCGGCCACCCTTGGTTAGCTGCGCCGCGGCCTAACGCGAAGAATCTGTAAGCATCTTCCTTGTCCAGCATTTCGCGCAGCAAAGATTCTCGTCTCTCTGACCTGCTCCCCGAGATTAGTACGCTGACGGTGTTGAGTCCGTTCCAACAAGGAGCGGTCTTGAAGAAGCGATTCAATGAAGAACAGATTATTGGTGTGCTGAAGGAAGGCGAGGCAGGCCTGAAGCCAGCGGAACTGTGCCGCAAGCACGGTATTTCGGAGGCGACCTACTACAACTGGAAAGCGAAATTCGGCGGCATGACGGTTTCCGACGCACAGCGTCTGAGGGAGCTGGAGCAGGAGAACAACAAGCTCAAGCGTCTGTTGGCCGAATCGATGCTCGACAACTCTGCGTTGAAGGACCTGCTGTCGCGAAAATAGCAAGCCCGCAGGCCAAACGCGAGGCGGTCCAGATATTGATGACCGAACGCGCCATGGGTGTCACCCGGGCCTGCGGGCTGGTAGGGATTTCTCGCTCGCTGTTTCAGTATGAATCGCGCCGCAAAGTCGCCGACGAAGAGCTGACTGGCCGGATGATGGTCATCGCAGCGCAAAAACGTCGCTATGGCTATCGCCGGATTCACGTACTGTTACGACGCGAGGGCTGGCTGGCAAACCATAAGCGCATCTGGCGGCTGTACAGCAAGGCGGGGCTGAGTGTGCGCAAGCGCAGACGCAAACGCATTGCTGCTGTCGAGCGCAAACCGCTGCCGGTGCCCACGGGGCCGAACCAGAGTTGGTCTGTGGACTTCGTCAGCGAGTGGCTGGCCTATGGTCGGCGCTTTCGTTGCCGGAACGTGGTCGACGATTAGCGTCAAGCGTCTCCATTCCTTATTGAGCGGCGTCTCGAGCCTGATTGTTCTCACATGCCCTTTAGGACATACCGTTGAGCCTACCACCGCGCGTGCGCTGGGCGGTTTGCACAGCGTCTCGCACCTTTTCGATGCTGTCCTTATCCGCTTTCGCGACTACCAATCCGTGAGTTGTTCGTGCTAACGAGGCACCCAAATTAGCTTCATTTCCTAGGTTGATGCGGTGGTGCCAAAATCGGCGTTCGACTAGCTCATTGATACTCAGGTTGTCCCACATCCACTCAAAGGTGCCCGATAGGTGTCGTTGCACCTGCGCTTCCCTCGATTGGTGTGCGAAGAGGTCGCATGACCAGATACCTCGGAGGACATCTGTCCATTCGATAACTTTCTGGTTGTCGCTTCGATATTTGCTCAGGAACCGCTCCAAGCCTTTCCACATTATGGCGAGTAGTCGCGGCTCGCTGGTGTTGACGTCAGCGGCCACTTCGTCTCGTGCCTGTACGTCTGCATCGCGTGCCCGTGCTTTGGCGTATCGCTCCATGTTCAACAAGCGCCGATTGACGCCTCGAATGGTTTGACTTGGCCTTTGGCGCCAGCGAGTCAAATAAGGTACAAGCCATTCAAGAATCACTAGCGCCGCATTCAACTGCGGTGTGGTTTCATAGAGAATGGTCGGAATTCCGACCCACATGTGCTCTTGCCCGGGAAAGCGTGCCCAGATATAACGACCTTCGAAGGGGCCTTCCATGAGCAGTGCGTTGTCAATCCGCGCGGCTGTTATGCCCTCAAATTGCTCTGCAGCTTGTGCCCAGCGTACAAAATCGCCCCCCTCTTTGAATAAGAGCGGCACCTTGATTTCTTTCTGAGTGCCTTCGACACGTGCCGCAGGCGGGTCCATCAGCATGACTTGCAGGGTGTCGCCTGGAGGAGCGAAATAGGTCATCGCGCATGCTTGTTCAGTCGGGAAGACCGTAGTTGGACTCGATGCGCCTGCGTGCAGCCACCTAACTGCTGCCAGTTTGCCGGCTTGATGGAGGCCCTTCTTTAAGTCCCCATTGTCTACGTCGGAAAATGACCCCTTTGCCTCCACGCAGGCCCAGACGCCTGTATCGAACTTCACGAGGAAATCGGGGTTTTCTTCTTCGTATGCGATTCCAGCCATGAAGTGCGACGCTTCTTTGGTCAAGACGCCGTAGTGCCAGAATTCTTGAATATTTCCCAGGCCGCGTGCTTGGCCCCAGAGACGAGTAGCGACTCGCGCATACAGCATCCCCAGCAAGAAAGAGTCAGCCGACTTTGCAGTCTTTTCAATTATCGAAGCAAACGGTTGGAGAATCCACTCCGGATTCGGAGGGGGCGATTGCGTTAAGAGAGTTAGAGTTAAATCCAATTGCGCTCGGAGGTGCGCCTGAAGCGCCGCCCTGTCACTTGCCGAAAGGCTCGGCATAGGTCCGATGTTGGAACCATAACCAGAGTCCAATGCATCTGCGATGAGTTGTGCTTGGTTGAGCAACGGACTGGGTAACGGCGCGTTTGCTGGGGCCATTGGTGCAAATTGAAGGCGAAAATCCGATGGTTTCTTCGAAAAGTCGAGTGCTAGAGCCGGTGCGACTGGGACGATAAATTCGACTATATTTGGCATAGTTTTGGTCGATTTGCTTTCTAAACGTCAACGGTGAGGCCACTCGCGCATCATCGAACGCGTCGGAGAGGCCCGCGAATAATCCGTGACATTGTGCATTGGCTTTCTTCGTTTTTGAACACCTCGCGAACGTCTGAATATGAAGACCTTTGCTATTCCACGCGCAAATTGCCTCTCAGTACGTTGAGCGCGATGGTTACCGCGCTGTCTTCGGGGTCGTATCGAACGCCCTCGGTATCCCACGGCGGCAGCCGACTTATGACGCGTGCATGCGCTTCGCCATTGTGTGCGTACACATCGAGGCGTATCAGCGGCTCGGCTTCTGCGTCTTCGACGTCTTTGCTATCAATGAGAACCGTGAAACATGCACCGCTCGGAGCGGGCGTCACATACTTCGCTGAGCCCAGTTCCAGCAGTCTCCACGTCTCTTCAAGGGGCGAGTATGGCTCTCGGTCATGCGGCGTGACACTTCCTTCGATAACGCACAATTGCGTGAGTGAAGTCACGTCGCCCGCGAACTCCCCGTCGTACACCGATATTTCGAGCAAGTGTTTGGCATCTGACATGCTGAGCTCCTACCACGCAAGCAATAATCGCAGCCGCTCTATCAACCAATCAGTTTCCAACTCGCTCGTCCACGCCTTACCTTCAATCGCTTGCCGCACGCGCCTGAGCGTCATCTCACGCGAATTCTCCGGGAATCTTTCAGCGTCCTTCAGGGCTTTCGCTACCAACTGCTGCGCGAGGTCCTCACAGACGTCCCACCGGGCGTATCGTTCGCGAGCCGTCAGGCCGGCGACAAATCGTCCGGCAATTTTCCGCACTGCAAGTTTCGGCTGTGCTCCTGCCAAAGAGGTGGCCGAACTGTTGGCAGGAAAGTCGTTCGGTATTCGCGCGCTTAGTCCCTCCTCAAGCAAGAGCTGCTCGGCATCGTGCATCAGCTCAACCACATTGATGTCTTGGCCTGCCTGGCCCCAATGCAACCGTGCGCCTGCTTCGCAGACCTGGACCGCGTTTCGCTCCTCTGGTGTCGCCGCCAGTAAGCGGGGATACCATTTCCAGGGGATTCGAAATCTGCGCTCATCCGCGAGCGCGAGCATGAAGTCATCCGCATTTGCGGTTACCGAGACTGCCGCGAGGTCGTCGTGTTCCATGATTGAGTCTTCGTCGGTACTCATCGGCCACGCTGGCCGGGAGACGCAATGCGATAGCGCGCGCCTCGCCGTCGCGATTGCAGTGGCGACTTATCGTCGAGTGAGCACCTGCGTGCCACGAGCAGGTCGAAAATCAGCTCGGGTGGCAGGAGTGTCGGATGGCTGAACGCATTACCTCAACTGGTGCTATCGCTGTCAGTTGCTTGCGGTAGCTGGGTGGACAGGATGACGACACGTTCCGGCCACTGCTCTTCAGTTTCTGGATTCCAGCCAATTGAGTGGCGATGTTCGGTCGGATGGTAGGCGCTCGAAAGGAGTCCATCGACCAACCTGTTGCGCTCCGATAGCCATACGTCAGTTACGACGTATGCGTGATTGAGCTCGTCGGCATCGCTCACATCGGGAAACGATACGAGGTAGAGAATGACCGCGTCCGGGTCGGCGTTTTGCAGGCAATGCAGCATGTCCCGGATTCTCACGATTGAATCTCCTTCAGCTTCCGTGCAGCGTAGCGTCGGCAGCGCGGAACGTTTCGATGGTCCTCTCTCTGACGCCGCGCGCCAGTTCGAAGGCCGTAAGGACGGATACGCTCGGCATTTGCGGGCTGTTAGTGACGACCCAATCAGCGAGAGTCTCCGCGGTTCGTAGTTGTTCCTCTGTCGCATTGATGGCGGCTAGTCCAATCCGTACCACCTCACGGGTCGGATGGAACTCCGCCTCGAGTTTGTGACCATGCATCTCGGCCAATTCTGCGCAGCAAAGGTAGATGGCGTCGAAGGCGCATCTGATTCGTGAGTGTGGCGACAGACTCCGGTTGTGGGCGTCCCGCAGATGCGCAGTGCTGCCAGCGATGCGTGGTCTTTTGCGCTCAATTTCGGTGGGCTTCTCGCGAATGAGGCGGCCGAGCAGAAACCCGAAGGCCGCACACGCGACAGGAAGGCCGAGTAGCCAAAGAGCTTGTGGGAGCAGCAACGCTTTCTCGGATGGCGAGGGGGAGCAATGACGCGAGCGTTGGAGTTTGACTTTTTGCTCGCAGTCTCAGTAGTTCTGCGTGTGAAAACGCACGCAAAACTACTATAGACGGCTTCGCGTTTTATGCAAGTAGATATGCGCGCGTTCAGCGCGCTGGCGTGGCGCCAGCGAGCGCCGCGTCGTTTAGAGACGACGCGTCTACAAACATGTGCGCAGCGGACATCCGACAGACAGCCGCACATTGCAGGAAGAGGGAGGCAGAGAAGGTTCCGCCCAAAATCTGGTCGTCAAGCGAATCAGCCTGCATCGCTACGCCAATTTCCGCCAGGCGAGAGGTGAGTTGCTGGCTGCTTAGCCACGGTAACTGGGCTAGTTCTACTTTCAGAACGGCGCAGGCGCGCTCTTCCCACGTTGAATTGGAGGTCAGCGCCGTTTGCCAGGGGGGCGGGCAGTCCGCCTGTGATGCTGCCAGTACTTGGAGGAAGAAGCTGAACCGGAACGTTCCACGCTGGATTTTCCCTTCGACGGACCTCGCGGACTCCGTGACGCCAATGTCACCAAGCGCTCGCGCAAGCTCCGCGTAGCTCATATCCCGGCGAGCAAGCACCACGCGCATCGCACGGGACGCGAGCTTCGACCATGTCGGGTCGAGACTGTCATCTGATTTCGCAGAATTTGCTTGCAAAGTTGCTGACATGAACTAATGTTCGTGTGTGAAAACACACGCGCCTTTCAAAAGAAAAAAACTTAGAGGGGCTGCCGACACACAGTACTTCCGCGCCAGCTTAAGCCGGCGTCGAAGTTTGTCCGACGGAGCTAACCGTGCGCCTAACCATGTACCTCGGGCTGGAAGGCGTGGTCTTTGCCCGACACAGTTCTATTCGTCGTTCTCATGCAGAACAGTACTTTGAGACTTTGCCCCTCCTGCACGCGCTGGCCAGAATCGCTTCAAAACAAACGGACTTCGCAATTGTGCTCAACAGTTGGCTCGTCGTCGACTTTGGCTAACCGCGTAACAGTGGAGCAAGACGCGTCGGTTAGCGCGACAGAACGGAATCGAGCGCTTTTGGGTGGCCTTGAGGGCAACTCCATGGCCGTGGCGAAGGCGAACGCGCGTAAGCAACGCGATGAGGCCGACCAGCAGCGCGAAGCGCAGGCATATGGCCTGACTTCTGATGATTCAGCCCCGCCTGCTCCAGAGGTTCCCGTGTCTCTTCCCTTTACAGAGAGTTCTGAAGAGGAGGAGCTCTTCCGGTCTCTCGGGTTGTAGGCCGGCGCGTATACGTAACTTTGTATCTTTTCGACGCCGCGAAGTCCGATGGCTGTCTGCAAAGTGAGAGTGAAGCTGGTATCGACTAACTCTTTGATTCGTCGGGCTGTATACGTAACTAAGAGTTGGTATACGTAATTAATGTAAGTCCACAAGTGCCTACGAAGATTGTTGCGGGGAATAGCAGGAATCAGCGGAAAACATGCTTTGTTCGTTTCCGAAACGATCTGTCGCCTTTTTGACGCGGAAAATTCATGCTTTTAGCCTCAATACAACGTTTGCCGATGCCGTAAACGCAGTGCAGGCGCACGCGATCACATGCGGGCGCTCTACCTACTCACTGCCACCCCAGGTGTTCAAGATGTTCAGCAAGATCAAGGTCGCATCCGGCCTTCTATGCGTTCTAGTCGCATTCTGCGTGCTTCAGCTCGTGACCGCGGGCCTCGGCTTCTGGTCGCTTACCCGCACGCACGACGACGTCAAGGATCTCTCCAAGGTCGCGCTGCGCCAGGCGAGCGCCGCCAACGAAACCACCCAGCATTTGATGGATGCGCGCATCAACCTCTCGCGTGCAGGCACCCGCCTGATCCGTGGCGGCGGCGCGGCGCCGACCGACATCATCGGCCACGCCCAGGAGCAATTGAGCGCAGCCGACCAGTCGTTCCAGGCGCTCAACGCCGTCGAGCCGATCAACGACGAAGACCGCGCGCGCGTCGCCGCGCTCGGCCAGCGTTATCAGGTCTACCACAAGGCGCTCGCCGAACTCGTGGACGACCTCAACGGGAACAACATCCAGGCCTTCCTCGACCAGCCGACGCAGTCGTATCAGGACGCGTACCTGGCCGAATTGCAGGAATTCGCGCGTTTTAGCTCGGCGGCCAGCCGCAGCTCGCTCGATTCGATCGATTCGCGCCTCGCCGTGTTCCAGAGCGTGGGGATCGTGATTCTGCTCGGCCTGATCGCGCTCGCCACCGGCGTGCACCTCGGGCTGCGCAAGGGCGTGGTCGCGCCGCTCGAAGAAGCGGGCCGCCACTTCGAGCGGATCGCTCGCGGGCGCCTGGACGAAACCGTGAGCGCGCGCGGCGACAACGAGATCGGACGCCTCTTCCACGGCATTTCGATGATGCAGGCGAGCCTCGCGCGCACGGTCCACACGGTACGCGAGACAGCCAGCGGCATCAACGTGGGCGCGGACGAAATCGCCACCGGCAACGCCGATCTGTCGGCGCGAACGGAATCGCAGGCCGCTTCGCTCGAAGAGACGGCGGCCAGCATGGAAGAACTGACCGGCACGGTGCGCAACACCGCCGAAAACGCCCGCGAAGCCAACGCACTGGCCGAGGCCGCGCTCGACGCGACTTCGCGCGGCGGCGCCGTGGTGGGCGAGGTGGTCGAGCGTATGCACGCCATCGCGCAAAGCTCGGACAAGATCGCCGAGATCATCGGCGTGATCGACGGCATCGCGTTCCAGACCAATATTCTCGCGCTCAACGCGGCCGTGGAAGCGGCGCGCGCGGGCGAGCAGGGGCGCGGCTTCGCCGTGGTGGCGGGCGAGGTGCGTGGGCTGGCGCAGCGTAGCGCGCAATCGGCCAAGGAGATCAAGACGTTGATCAGCGAGTCGGTTTCGCAGATCCGTGGCGGCTCGGAACTGGTCGAGCGCGCGGGCGAATCGATGCGTGAAGTGTCGACATCGATTTCGCGCGCCACGCAGATGATGGCGGGCATCAGCGCGTCCTCGCTCGAACAGAGCGCGGGCATCGATCAGGTGAATACGGCGGTGTCGCAGATGGACCAGATGACGCAGCAGAACGCGGCGCTGGTCGAGGAAGCGGCGGCGGCGGCGGCCTCGCTGCATCAGCAGACGCGCCAGCTTGCCGAAGCGGTCGCGGCATTCGAGATTTCGCCGGCCGTGCTGGCCGAAGGACGCCATCTCGCCGAAATGAGCGCGTCGCGCAAGGAGCCGGACGGCGCTTTCGCGACGGCCTGAGTGTTTCAGACCGGCATCGCTTGAGGATGCTTGAGGAGGTTGAAAGGGCGGCACATGACGCATGTGCCGCCCTTGTTCATTTGCGCGCCGCGTTTTCCAGCGCGCTATAGGCCGTGAGCAGGTGATACGGCGTGGTCGAGGGCATATCCGCGCGGGCGACTTCGCCATTCGCGCTGCGGCATTCGACCCAGCCTTGCGGCGTCAGAAAACGCCCGGAGAACTTCCCGATCTGGCCTTCCAGGGTTGCGCGCACAACGGTTTCGTCGTGCGTGGCGATCGCGCGCAGATACTCCGTCTGCGCCCAGATGCGCTGCGTGGCGTCCGTCACGCGTCCGGTTTCGTCGACAGCCGCCGCCACGGCGCCCGTGACCGGGTCCACGCCGTGCTTCACCGCAAACGCGAAGGCGCGCACGAGCGCTTCCTGCAGACCCGACGCGCCCAGCCGCTTTTCGCCCGCCTGTGCCGCGAGCCAGAACCATTCGAATTGATGCCCCGGCTCCAGCCGGTTGCCTGCCGCGCCGAGCGGCAATTCGGCGATGCAGCCCGTGGGCGCGTGCAGGAAGCCGCGCGCGAGCGCTTCGCAAAGCTGGGTGATGGCGGTGTCGAAGGCGGTGTCGCCGGTGGCGTCGCGAGCCACGAGCCAGGCCTCGGTCAGATGCATCAGCGGGTTTTGCAGCGGGCCGCCGTTGACGTTTGCGAACGAGGCGTCGAGCGCCGCGTGCAGCAGGCCGCCGGGCGCCTTGAAGCGTTCGAGGATCAGCGCAGAAGTTTCGCGCGCCGCATCGAGCGCTTCGCTCACGCCGAAACGCTGGCCGTAGGCCGAGCACGCGAACACCACGAACGCGTGCGTGTAGAGGTCCTTGGTGGTGTCGAGCGGCGCACCCTGCGGATCGACGCTGTAGAACCATCCGCCGTGCGTGCGGTCCGCAAAGGTATGGCGTAGCGAGTCGAACAGCGTATGCGCGTGCGCGGCGTCGTGCGCCTGCGAGAACACGAAGAGCTGGCGGGCGCAGGCCATGGCGCGGTAGCGCGTGTCGGGCAGGGGCGTTGTACCCGTGGCGTCGAGCGCCTCGTGCGGCAGGCGCAGTGCTGTATTGAAGCCCGCGCCGCGCCATAGCGGCAAGATGGTGTGGTCGTAGTGTTCGCGCAGACTGGCTGCGCTGCTGAATGCGTTCATGGAGTACGTGCGCGCGAAGCGAATACGGTGCCGCCGATTGTACGCCGCGGCGCCAGCCGTCTCGAATCGAGGACTTACTAAAGCTTGCACGCGGCTCGCACGCTTTTTAGAACGTTTAGAACGATGAGGAGAACGACAACCATGCTCAACAACTGGGAACTCATCGCGCGGCTCGTCATCGCGGCGGCGCTGGGCAGCGTCATCGGCTTCGAGCGCGAACGGCTTTCGTGGGCCGCCGGGCTGCGCACGCACATGCTGGTGTGCGTGGGATCGACGCTCATCATGATCGTCTCGGCGTTCGGTTTCGCCGATGTGCTCGGCACCGACCATGTCGTGCTCGACCCGTCGCGGATCGCGGCGCAGGTCGTGTCGGGCATCGGCTTCCTGGGCGCGGGCTCGATCCTGCTGCGCGGCGAGATCGTGCGCGGCCTGACCACGGCGGCAAGCCTCTGGTCGGTGGCGGCCATCGGCCTCGCGGTGGGCGGCGGCCTTTATACGGCGGCGATTGCGGCGACCTTGATCATCCTCATCATCCTCGCGGGCATCAAGCCGCTGGAGCGCCGCTTCATCACGTTCCGGCAGCGGCGGCAGATCTCGCTGCTGGTTCAGCGCGGCGCGCTCACCTTCCATTCGCTGCACGACGCGCTCGGCACCTCCAGCTCGCGCGTCAAGCAGTTCGTGGTGCAGCAAAGCGACGATTCGCCGGAGCTCGACGAGGTGATGATCGTGCTGGCCCGCGTGTCGTCGATGGAATACGAGGCGATCTGCACGGCGCTGCGCAAGCTGGACGCGGTCAAGGAGTTTCGCGAGGACGGGCCGCAGAACTGATGCGTCGATGCGTCATGGATACTTCACATTTTAGGGACGCACATCGGTAACGTTTGCGGCTAAGATGCCTGTCCAGGGTGCGTGGCCGATCGACGGACGCGCGTCCGAAGAGCGATCGCGGCTGTCGCGCTGCGGCCAGGCTAGACCGCCGCGCGACGCGAATTCATCCGAAGCGAGCCTCATCGTTGACCCATGGCCGATCAAGAAGATTACGCAGACCACGCAGAGAACGAATCGCCGGGTGCCGGGCGCAGTGCGCGCGGCACGCCTTCCCGGCGAGCCGCGGCACCTGACACCGCCGCGAATACCGCCCAGCCCGCCGAACCCACCCTCGACCTGTTTGGAGACGGCCCCGCGCCGGAGTTCATAGGCTCGACGCAGGGCACCAGTCCCAAAGTGAGCCGTGCAATGGCATCGCCCGCCGCGCGCCGCGCGGCGCGGCAGAAGACCGCGCCGCTGACGCAGGACGCGCCGGCCGACGCCACCGAGCCGTATTTTCACGCCGATACGGCGCAAGAGGGCGCGCCGCCGCAACCCGCCGCTGCGGCCGATGCGGTGGGTGATGCCGTGCCTGCGCCGGGCGGGCCTGAAGTCGCGGAACTGCCCGAACCGGCCAACGCAGCCTATACAGCAGATACAGCCGGCGAACAGCCCGACGTCGCGGCGCCGCCCGCAAGCGGCTTTTCCTACGCGCCGACGAGCGCGAGCGGAAGTCCGGCGCATTTGACATCGGTGGTTCACGCCTCGGACTTCGAGGCGGCGGTGCATGGCCCCGTGCATGCACACGCGGACAAGGCACCGTCGCCCGATGTCGCTGCCGAGCTGGCCGTGCAGGCGCGCAGAACAAAGTGGATGCTGACGGCGGCGGTGGCTGCGCTCGTGGTGACGACAGGCGTTGCGGTGGTGGAGACCACCATGTTGGCCAATTTCTCCACTGACGCGCAGGCGCAGCAGCAACGCATCGAGTTGTTGCTTCAGAACCAGCAGGCCGCACTCGACAAACTGACGGCGCGGCTGGATGCGCCGGTTGTTCAGGCGAGCGCGCCAGCCGCGCCCGTGATCGCCGCGCCGGTCGTGCCGACCCCAGCGCGCACGCAATCGGCCTCCGCTTCCGCACGCCGCGCCGAACGCGCAGCCAGGGTAAAAGCCGCCGAAAAGGCCGAGAAAGAAAAGGCGGCCTCACATGCCGCCAAAGCGCACGCGCAATCGGGCACGCGTCAGACGGCAAAAAACTGATCGCCGCCGCCATCTCTTTTGACCCCTAAAAAGCAGGATGCCTATGTGTTGCTTCAATGCAACGCACAGGTATCCTGTCCACGGGCTGCGACGCCGCGTCGCGGTTTTTTTGTTGCACTGCACTGGTGTTGGCTCAGGGAAAACCCTATAATGCTTTCAGTCAGGGAAAACCCTTAACTTCCGCCTAACCAGGAGTCATCATGAGCTTTATCCTCGCACTGCTCCAGAAGGTGGACGACTTTTTCGCGTCGCCCTACCTGCCGATGGATGCTGATTATTCGTACGCTGCGCGTAGCCGCGAAGCCGAACGCATCCGCCGCTCGCACTACACGCCGTTCGGTCTGCCGCGCGACTAAGCTGTTCACCGCTGGGAAAGATCTGACCGCAATCGGAGCGGATCGAACAGGCGCCTGATGTGCCGTTCGGGAGTTCCACCGCCCATCTGCTGGTCGATCGAAACGAAGCGAACGAAGCCGGTTCTTGTGAAAGAGCCGGCTTTGTTGCGTCTGGAGCCCGGAAAAGCGCGCGCACGTGCGCGATGGGCCCCGCCGTCAGCCCGGACGCTTTGCCTCCCGTACCCGCTCCAGCGCCGGAGTCGGCGTGCTTTCGACCTCGGCGCGCGCAATGGCGGGGTCCTTGCGCGCAGGCCGCACCGCACGCAGACGCGTTTCGAAATCCTCCAGCACCGCGTCGCGTGAGAGCGACGCCACCGCGAACGCCCGGCCCGCTCGGCCATATTCGGCACGCCGCGCCGGATCGTCGGCCAACGCGCGGATCGCCTGGGCGAGGCTGCCCGCGTCCCCGGGCGGCACGACGAGACCGCGCGGCGCGACCGCGTCATGCAGTTCGGTGCCGGGACTTGCCATCGCGATGACCGCGCGCCCGCTCGCGAACATGCCGGTGAGCTTGGACGGCATCACCAGATCGGCGGCATCGGCGCGTTGCGGCAATACGTGGATATCGGCGAGATTGAGCAACTCGTTCAGTTCTTCGACGGGCCGCAGGTCGATCACGCGGCAATTCGGCAACTTGCCGCAAGCCGCTTCGATCGCCGCGCGCGCCGGGCCGCTCCCGCAGAACACGAAGGCCAGATCGGGCTGATCCTTGAGCGCGAGCGTCGCGTCGGTCAGGACGTCCAGACCCTGCTTCATGCCCATGTTCCCCGAATACAGCACGACCACGGGATCGGGCGCGATGCCAAGTGTTTCCTTCAGACGGCTCGTGCGCTCCAGTGGATACACGGCATCCGTGCTGGCCCAGTTGGGAAAGCGCACGAGTTGCGCGGCGCGCACGCCTTTGTCGGCGGCGCGTTCGAGCATCTTGCCGGAGATCGTCGAGACGCTGTCGAAGCGCGTGAGCAGCGCGCGTTCGACCGCGAGCGCCGTGCGCTTGAGCCACGAGCCGCGCAGGATGTCGAGCTTGAACGCAGCATCCACTTCGAAATCCTGAATATGTAGCCATGCGTGCGCCCCGCACAGCCGCGCCGCGAGCCAGCCGATGGGCGCGTTGAGCAAACTGGGCGCCACGCAAAACACCACGTCGGGACGCCAGAAGGCATGGCGCATCATCAGCGGCAGGCTGGACAGCGCGAAGCTCGCGAGATGCACGAGACGCCCTTTACCGCGCGGCTTCGACGGCACCCACAGCGGCGCGCGCGAGATGCGCACGCCATCGCGCGCTTCGCTCGCATAGCGGTTTGCCGTGTACGGCTGCGCGACGCGCCACTCGGGATAATAGGGTGGCGCCGTCACCACGCGCACCTCATGGCCGCGCGAGGCGAGCCACGCGGCCATTTCGCCGGTGTATTTGCCGATCCCGGTCATTTCCGGTGCGTAGTTGATGCCGTAGATCAGAATCTTCACTGGGCCTCCGTGCGCGCTGTGGGGACTGCCGGAACATCGCTCATGCGTGGCCGATTATGGAGCGGCAAATTGCGCGCGCGGCCGCCACGGTCTCGTGGCGATCGGACAATCGCCGCGAGAAACGGTAAAGATCGATCAGGAGTACCCAGCAAGACGGTCGCGCATGTGCCGCACGGCGCGCAGCATCGTGCGCAATCGGGCTTCAAGGCCCGCGTCGTAATAGTGGATGATGAGGGAGCGGCGCTCGCCATTGGCCACATGCAGATTGTGATGGAGCGTGACGAAGCCATTGAACACATAGGCATTGCCAGGCACGCAGCGAATGCGCCGGCAGTGACGCATGCTCAAACCGCTATTGACGAGCGCGCGGCGCAGGCCGAACGGCAGGCCATGTTCGAAGAAGAGCCATGCCTTGGTGAATAGATGGATGAGCGGCGCGAGCGGTTCGCAGCGGCGCATATGCACGATCAGGTCGCCATTCTGGTCGCCGTCGGGTGCGCATTGCAGCGGAATCAGCACCGTGAGGACGTGCGAATCGAAATGACGCAGATAGCTTTGCGCTGCCATGCGTGATCCGACACAACGCAGCACGTGAACGGGGGCGTCGTTTGCCTCGCGGCCCAGTGTCTGGCGGATCCAGAGCCGCGCCGCCGCGCAGACCTGCGCTTCCATTGCGCTAAAAGCGTCGTGCTGGCGCAGCGCGTCGGCAAACTGGCGCGCGCTGGCCGATGCGCGACGGCCATCCGGCGGTTGCCATTCGTGACGCGCGGACGCGATGCTTGCATTGATATTCACGAGCAGTTCGGCCGGCACCACCCCGACGAATTCCCTGACGAATTCGTTGATGAGGCCGTTTTCAGTCGTTACTCCTTGATTCATTGCGTGGCCTTTTTGTCAGAACGCGCCGGGCGTGCCGCCGGAAATCGCCGCTTCTAATCAGACGCGGCCCGCTTCAAAGGATTCGGCCCACCTTACTACGCGCCAGACGGCCTCCGACGCCAAGCATTCGCCGTAATCGGCCATTCAGGCGTTCACAAGCGGTAAATGCAACCGGAATTTTTTTGCAGTGCACCATACAAACGCAATTTTTGCCGTTGCTTTTTTCGCACGCTATTCGGTCGATAGAGAAAGGTACGGGAAAACCCGTTTTTGTCTTTCGATTGATGCTTCTATTTATCAGATGAGATGTACCTCGAAAGTACCAAGGTGGAACATTTAATGCTTAGTGATTCTTTGCAGTCCAATCCGGCGGTGAGTGTAAGGAATTTTATTTTAATCAGACAAATAAACCGTGCTCATTCAAAGGGACGTCAATCAGGTTAAATCAGCCAAAAATCCTTGATGCGCCTGAATTCCCGGCATATTGCGACGCAGCATTCATGCACATGAAAACAACCTGCCAGCCTTACCGTTACCACTATGTAGTCACTTTTTTATCAAATGAATTTCGATTCATTTAGCCGTGGATTGGGTGCGGCACTTGTCGTATCAATGTGCGAAGACGCACATAACTATCCGATTTATTGATCCGCCAACACCTCGCCATAATCGGTCAGGTCACGCGCAACGCATTTGGGCAAGCTATGATGCACTGCACACGGAACAATAAAATCGCATCGCGGAATGCGAAAAAGGGAGCCAGCGGACCGTCCACATTGGGGATCAGTCATGGCATACGTCGTTATAGATGATCGAGGTTTGGCCGCGTCGCTGTCTGCCAGAAACACCGCGACGCGAGCCACCCGGGAAAGTGTTACCCGGCAAATCGGGATTGTGCTGTTCGAAGGTTTTTCGCTGCTCGGCGCAGGGATGGTGGCGGAGGTATTTCAACTGGCCAACGATATTGCAATGTCGGAAGGCAGCAAGACATTGCCGTATCGCGTCTGGTTGCTCTCGACCGAGGGCGGCGCAGTGGCCTGTTCGTCGTCGCTTCAGTTGGCGACGTCCGCGATCGACGAAGTGGGCGATTCGTGCATCCGCGGTTTCGACGCGCTTTTTATCGGCGGTGGGCGCGCGGTGGCCAACGCTTTGGGCGATGCACGCCTGAAGGCATGGCTTCATCGCGTGGTGCCGGCAAGCGACGAAGTGCGTGCAATCGGCGAAGGGCATCAGTTGTTGAAGGCGGCCGGGCTCGAGTTGGAACAGTTCGGCGCGCCGTTCGGTCAGCGCATGCGTCCTGCAGGTCCGGAAGAGGACGCGGGCGCGGACGATCATCACGAGGCGTTGCGTGCAGCGCTCGTGCTGATCCGCCGTGACATGGGCGCCGACGCCGCGCGCAAGGTGGGCGAGCGCGCGTTGCCGAGCCTTTCCACGCGGCTTTCCGCGTTGTTCGCCGATGCCTCGCGCCCCACGTCGGGCGACAAGGTGTGGGCGTCCGCGCGCTGGCTGCAGGAAAACTGCGAACGCGCCATTTCGGTGGCGGACGCGGCGCAGGCCTTCGCGATGAGCGAGCGTAACTTCCTGCGGCGCTTCAAGGACGTGCTCGGCATGACGCCTTCGGACTATCTGTTGCAGGTGCGGCTCGAACTGACGTGCCAGTTGCTCGTCAACACCGATCTGCCGGTGGACAAGATCGCGCGTCGCAGCGGTATGCGCGATGGCGACCGCCTCTCCAAGGTCTTCCGCAGCCGGCTGGGCGTTTCGCCCACAGAATATCGCAGCCGCCACCGCGTTCGGGTGGACAACGCCATCGGCCAATGAGCGTTTCCTGGGCGCACTCTTCTCATAGCGCGATCCGGCGCTAACGGTACGTAGCGCGCGGCGCAACGCCGCGTGAGGCGAAGACAGCACACGCATTCCTCCTCGACGACGGGCGAGGCGCCCGCGCGTAAGCGCGCCGCTGCCCCGGCGGTTTCAATTCGCCATAGATAATAGGAGTACGAAGCGATGGAAATCGATTACGGAAAAATCGCAAAGCCTATGGAGACCGCCCGCACGGGGTTTCAGGCGGCGCCGGTGTTCGTGACTGTCGACGTGCTCGATGTGAGTACGCCGGGCGCGCCGATGACGCATGTGCCCACGCTGCGCATCGTGCCCGTGGTGTTGGCGGGCGGCGCGGGCACGCGGCTGTGGCCGATGTCGCGCGAGCAGTTCCCGAAGCAGTTGATTGGCGTGATCGGTCAGGACACGCTGCTTCAATCGACGATGCGCCGGCTGGATGGCTTTCCCACGCCCTGGGAGATCGTGCCCGAGCCGATCGTCGTGTGCGGCGACGAACATCGCTTCCTGACCGCCGAGCAGACCCGGGCTGGTGGCGCGAAGGTCTCGATCATCGTCGAACCTGAACGGCGCGACACCGCGCCCGCGCTCACGCTGGCGTGTGCCGCCGCCTGTGCACAGGGCGGCGACGCCATCGTCGTGGCCATGCCGGCCGATCACGCGATCGGCGACCTGGCCGCCTTCCAGCGCGCCGTGAGCCGCGCCGCGCGCCATGCGGAGGCGGGCGCCATCGCCACGCTCGGCGTGCCGCCGACGCGGCCCGATACGGGCTTCGGCTATATCCGCCTGGGCACGCCGCTCGAAGAAGGCGCGCGCACAATCGCCGGTTTCGTCGAAAAGCCTGCGCCGGAGCTGGCGGCGCACTACGTCGATACCGGCGATTACTGGTGGAACAGCGGCATCTTCGTTGTGCGCGCATCGGTCTGGCTTGATACGCTCCAGCATTTGCAGCCCGCCATGCACGAGGCCTGCATGGCGGCTTATGTGTCGGGGCAGCACGACGGCGCGTTCTTCCGCCCGCATCGCGACTACTTCAAAACTTCGCCGTCCGACTCGATCGATTATGCGGTGATGGAGCGTCTGGGCACCGACCCGGCGCTTGCGGCCGGCGTAGTCGTGCCGCTCGACGCTGGCTGGTCCGATCTGGGTTCGTGGGACGCCGTGTGGGATGCGCTCGACAAGGACGTGGACGGCAATGTGGGGCGCGGCCGCGTGATGTTCGAGAATTCCACGTCGAGCCTCGCGCATTCGGAAGGCCGTCTGGTCGCCTGCGTGGGCGTGAGCAACGTGGTGGTGGTGGAGACCGACGACGCCGTGCTGGTGGCCGACCGTTCGC
This sequence comes from Paraburkholderia eburnea, assembly GCF_002917095.1. GTDB lineage: Bacteria > Pseudomonadota > Gammaproteobacteria > Burkholderiales > Burkholderiaceae > Paraburkholderia > Paraburkholderia eburnea. The sequence goes on along the minus strand of NZ_PQGA01000007.1, from coordinate 83,044 downwards.
GCGTGAAAGACGTCAAGGGCGTGGTGGCGAAGATCAAGGCGCTGCATGCGCCCGAAGCCAACACGCACCGCAAGGTGCGCCGCCCCTGGGGCTACTACGACTCGATCGACAAGGGCGCACGCTTCCAGGTCAAGCGCATCGTCGTGCAACCCGGCGCGCAGCTCTCGCTGCAACTGCATCACCACCGCGCGGAGCACTGGGTCGTGGTGAGCGGCACGGCACTGGTCACGCGCGGCGACGAGCAGTTCATGTTGAGCGAAAACGAATCGACCTTCATTCCCATCGGCGTGCGTCATCGTCTGGAAAACCCCGGCAAATTGCCGCTCGAAATCATCGAGGTGCAGTCGGGTGCGTATCTGGGCGAAGACGATATCGTGCGCTTCGACGATACGTATGGCCGAGCCTGAACGCTCGTAGGGCACGCACTGAGCGCATTCGTTGCGCTCGCAACTGGAGAGCCGCGCCATGAGTACCATCGAGTTCGTGCCGGAGTCACCGGCCTCGTTCGGCGGCGTGCAAGGTTTGCTTGCACGCGTGCTGGACGTCACGCTGATCGTTGTCTGTGCGCGGCTCGCCACGAGCCTGCACGTAACCGATAGCGTTTCGCAGGGCGTGGAGGGCGCGTTCGCCCTGTTTGCCTGTGCGTTCACGCTGGCGGTGTTTCCCGTGTTCGGCGTCTATCAATCGTGGCGTGGCCGCTCGATCTTGCGACTGGTTTCGCAGGTCGTGCTGGCGTGGATGGTGGTGGCCGTCTGCGCGCTGGTCATGATGTTCGCCGTGCATCGCGCCGATGCCGTCTCGCGTCTGTGGTTCACGTGGTGGATCGGCTACACGGCGGCGGCGATGGTGGGCGTGCGGTTGGTCGTGCGGGCCGCGCTGTCGCGCGCGCGCCATGCCGGCATGAATCTGCGCAATGTGGCGATCGTGGGTTGCGGCGAGCACTGCCAGCATATCGTCGAGCGCATCCAGCACGCGCCCGCTACCGGCTTTCGCGCGATGGCGGCGTTCGATGCGAAGCCGGCGGGTGGCGCACAGATCATCGGCGTACCGGCCTTCTCGGGCGCGGGCCACTTCGCGAGTTTCGTCGATTTCGTGCGCCGCAACGGCATCCAGGAAGTATGGCTTGCGCTGCCGTTGTGCGAGGAACAGACGATTCTGCAATGCGTGAATGCGTTTCGCGACGATCTCGTGAACGTGCGCTTCATTCCGGACGTGCGCAGCATGGCGTTGTTTGGCAGCGCGATGATCGATCTCATCGGCATGCCCGCGATGAATCTCGTTGCGTCTCCCATGCCGGCTCACGCGCTTGCGAAGAAAGAGCTTTTCGATCGGGTATTTGCGGCTGCGGCGCTGTTGGCCTTGCTGCCGGTGTTCATCGCCGTGAGCATTGCCGTCAAGCTTTCTTCGCGTGGCCCGGTGTTCTTCACGCAAAAGCGCATGGGCGCGGATGGCCGCGTGTTCCGCATCTACAAGTTTCGCACGATGCGCCAGCACGCCGAAGTCGCGGGCCAGGTCATGCAGGCCACGCGCAACGATTCGCGCATCACGAAAGTCGGCGGGATTCTGCGCCGCACGAGCCTGGACGAGCTGCCGCAGTTCTACAACGTGCTGCGCGGTGAAATGTCCGTGGTCGGCCCGCGCCCGCACGCGATCGAGCACGACGAACTCTATCGCAAGGTCGTCAACGGCTATATCCATCGTTATCGCATCAAGCCTGGCATCACGGGCTGGGCGCAGGTGAACGGCTATCGCGGAGAGACCGATCGCGTGGAGAAGATGGAGCGCCGCGTCGAGCACGATCTCTACTACCTGCACCACTGGTCGTTTGCGCTCGACATGCGCATCGTGGCGGCCACCGTTCTCAAGGGGATCGTGCACAGCAACGCGTATTGATTGCGCTTTCATGGTGTGGCGATCGGAGAGTGGTGGGCGCGGTGGTGAACATGGCGTCTGTTCCGGGGTTTTCGATCGTTGTCCTTGGTTTCCTCTCAACGTTGGGGAAGAATGATCGTGTTCATCCAGATGCTGGAAGGTTTCATCGTTGCCGCCGTCCTGCACGCGTGCCGAAGAGCACGTGGCGCGATGCGCGTGCAAACGTGTCGCCTGGCGCGTCATAAAGCGCGTCATGAAACGCAGTCTCGCCGCCTGGACCGCGGCGCACTGGCGGCGCTCATCGCCATACTCGCGCTGGCCAGCACGCTCACGGGTTGCTCCACTGCGCCGGGCATGCGCATGTCGCAACCGGCTACCTTGCCGACGGGCGAAGGCTCCGATAGCCATTCCGCGCAGGCGCAAGCCGAAATTCCGGTCACGGAAATCAATCTGCGGTTGATCCAGCAATTGCGCGCCGCTGCCGCGCCCGACAATACCTGGGCCACGCTCGGGGCGGCTGGCCAGCCCGCGCATTACACATTGGGCCCGGGCGACGTGCTCGACATCACCGTCTGGGATCACCCGGAACTGATCGCGGCGCAAGGCGGCCAGGCCAACAGCGTGTCCGCGCAGCGCTCCGCCGACCCCGCGCCGGGTTTTGTAATTGATCAGGATGGCTATCTACAGTTCCCGTACGTGGGCCGTGAACACGTCGCGGGTATGCATATCGAGGACGTGCAGCGTCTCGTGCATGAGCGGCTCTCCGAGGTCTACAACAAGCCGCAGGTGACGGTTCGCATCGTGTCGTACCGCTCGAAGCAGGTCTACGTGGATGGCGAAGTGCAGTCGCCCGGGGCGCAGGCGATCAACGACGTGCCGATGACGCTCTATCAGGCGGTCTCGCGCTCAGGCGGCTTCACGAAGAACGCCGACCAGAGCCAGATGGTGCTCGTGCGCGATGGCAAGTCGTATCGGCTCGATCTGCCCGCCATGCTCGCGCGCGGCGAAGACCCGGCGAGCATCCGTCTGCGCAACGGCGACCTGCTGCGCGTGGTGGCGCGCGAGGAAAACGGCGTCTACGTGATGGGCGAAGTGTCGAAGCCGGTGACGGCCGTGCCCATGCGCAACGGCAAGCTCATGCTGAGCGATGCGATATCGCAGGCGGGCAGCGTCAACGCCAATACCGCCGATCCACAGCAGCTCTACGTGATTCGCGGCGCGGAAGGCACCGAGCCGCAGGTCTATCACCTGGACGCACGCTCGCCGGTGTCGATGATTCTCGCCAACCAGTTCCAGCTGCAATCGAACGACGTCGTCTATGTCGACAGCAACGGGCTCGTACGCCTCTCGCGCGTGCTGAACCTCCTTCTTCCGGCCATTAACGCGGGCCTTACCGCAGCGGTGTTGACGAAATGAACGCACCTACTCCTCGCCTTGTACGAGAGCCCGCTGCCGAGCACCTGAGCGCCGTGACGCCGCTGGAGACGCAACCGCTCGCCGCGCAAATGGATGTGCCGCTGTCGATGTGGTTCTCGCGCATCGCGGAAAGCTGGCGGCTTATTCTTGCAATGACCGTGCTCGCGTTGCTGCTCGGCGGCCTCTATGCGTTCGTCGCCACGCCGGTGTATGAAGCGCAGTCGCTGATCCAGATTCTCGATAACGAGTTGTCGTCGAAAGACCGTGATTCGCTGGGCGAACTGGCTTCGATCTTCGACAAAGGGGGCACGGCCGCCGCCGAAATCGAATTGCTGCGCTCGGACCTCGTGGTCGGCCAGGCCGTGTCGCAACTGCATCTGGATATCGACGTGCAGCCGCATTATTTCCCGCTGATCGGCGCGGCGCTCGCGCGCCGCGTGCCGCCCGGCGAGCTTGCGCCGCCGCGCTTCGGCCTTGCTCAATACGCGTGGGGCGGCGAAGAGTTAGCGATCAGCGCGCTCGATCTGCCGCCGCGTCTCGCGCGCGAAGGCGTGGTACTGGTCGCGCAGGGCGGCAATGCGTACAGCCTCGTGACAAAGGGCGGCCAACTGGTTCTGAACGGGCGCGCGGGCACGACGGCGACGGCGCAAGTCGGCGGCGATACTGTGACGATGCGTGTCGATACGCTGGTGGCGCGGCCGGGCACGCAGTTCGGCGTGACGAAGATGTCGCTCGAACATGCCACGGGTGACTTGCAGAGCCATCTCACCGTGGCGGAAAAGGCCAAACAGTCAGGCATGATCGGCGTGAGCCTGCATGGCAACGACGCCGGGCGTACGGCGCTGATCCTCAACACGATCACGGGGCAGTACGTGAAGCAGAACGTCGATAGCCGTTCCGGCGAAGCCGAGCATACGCTCGCATTTCTGGAGCAGCAGTTGCCGCAACTGCGCGCGGAACTGGACGACGCCGAACAGAAGTACAACCGCTTTCGCAATGAAAATGGCTCGGTCGATCTGAGCGAAGAAAGCCGTCTGCTGCTGCAGCAAGTGGTGGACGACAAGACCAAACTCGTCGATTTACAGCAGCAGCGCGACGAGATGCTGCAACGCTTCACGCCCAAGCACCCCGCCGTTGCCGCGCTCGATGCGCAGATGGGGACGCTGCGTGAGCAGATGGCCGATCTGTCCGCGCGCGTCGAGAAAATGCCGGGTACCGAGCAGAACGCGCTGCGCCTGATGCGCGATGTGCGCGTGGATACGCAGCTGTACACGAACCTGCTCAACAGCGCGCAGCAATTGCGTGTGGTGAAGGCGGGGCAGGTGGGCAGCGTACGCGTGGTGGATCACGCTTCGCCACCCGAATATCCGGTGCGCCCGAACCGCTCGATGATTCTCGTGTTCTCCGCGTTGCTGGGCGTGCTGGTGGGAATAGGCATCGCGCTGTGCCGCAAGATGGTGTTTGGCGGCGTGGAGAATTCGAAGGAAATCGAGCACGTGATCGGCGTGCCGGTCTATGCGGTCGTGCCGCGCAGCGCCGCGCAACTGAAGATCTACGAGGCGATGAAGCGCGGCACGCGCGCCCAGCATGTGCTGGCCGGCTGCGCCGCGCACGACGTGGCGATCGAAGGTATCCGCAACCTGCGCACGGCGATGCAGTTCGGACTCCTTGCGGCCAGCAACAATGTCGTCGCGATCACGGGGCCGCGCAACAAGGTCGGCAAGTCGTTCGTCTCGGTGAACTTTGCCGCCGTGCTCGCGCTGGGCGGCAAGCGCACGATCATCGTCGATGGCGACATGCGGCGCGGCGATATCCACGAGTATCTCAACATCCGCCGCCGTCCCGGTCTTTCGGATGTGATCGCGGGCGCGGATCTCGATAGCGCGCTGGTCCGCGACGTGTTACCCGGACTCGACGCCTTGCCGCAAGGCACGGTGCCGCCGAATCCCTCGGAGTTGCTGATGAGCGAGCGTTTTCGCTCGCTGCTCGACGAGCTGTCCGCGCGCTACGACGTCGTGCTGATCGATACGCCGCCGGTGCTGGCCGTGACCGATGCCGCGCTGATCGCGCGCCGCGCAGGCGCGACGCTGCTGGTTTGCCGGCATGGGCGCGACGCGCTGTCCGGCATCGGCGAAACCGTGCGGCGGCTGCGTCACGGCGGCATCGCCGTGAAGGGCGTGGTGCTCACCGACGTGCCGCGCGGCCCGTTTGGCTACGGATCGAAGTTCCCCACCTACACGGCAGACGCCGTGGAATTGCACTGAATCAGCCACACCACACGCACACTGGAGAGCGCCATCATGGAACGCAAGGTTGCACTGGTCACCGGCATCACGGGGCAGGACGGCTCCTATCTCGCGGAGCTGCTGCTCGATAAGGGTTATGAAGTCCACGGCGTTAAGCGCCGCGCGTCGCTGTTCAATACCGACCGCATCGACCATCTGTACCAGGACCCGCATCAGAAGGGCCGCAACTTCGTCCTGCATCACGGCGATCTGACCGATTCGACCAATCTCATCCGTATCATCCAGTCCGTGCGGCCCACGGAAATCTACAACCTCGCGGCGCAGAGCCATGTGGCGGTATCGTTCGAGGAGCCGGAATATACGGCTAATGCCGATGGAACCGGCACACTGCGGATTCTGGAAGCCATCCGCATCCTTGGCATGACTAAGGAAACGCGCTTCTATCAGGCCTCCACTTCCGAACTCTACGGGCTTGTGCAGGAAACGCCGCAAACCGAGCGCACGCCGTTCTATCCGCGCAGCCCGTATGCCGTGGCCAAGCTCTACGCCTACTGGATCACGGTGAATTACCGCGAAGCGTATGGCATGTACGCGTGCAACGGCATTCTCTTCAATCACGAAAGCCCGAATCGCGGTGAGACCTTTGTGACGCGCAAGATCACGCGCGCCATCGCGCGTATCAAGCTGGGCCTGCAAAAGACGCTTTATCTGGGCAATCTGGACGCAAAACGCGACTGGGGCCATGCGCGCGACTACGTGCAGATGCAATGGCTGATGCTGCAACAGGACCATCCCGAGGACTTCGTGATCGCTACCGGCGTGCAGTACCGCGTGCGCGATTTCGTCGAGGCAGCCGCGACGGAACTGGGCATAGAGATCGCCTGGAGCGGAGACGGCGTCGAGGAAACAGGCACCGTCGCGGCCGTGCACGACGGCCGGCACGTGAAGCCCGGCGACGTGATCGTGCGCATCGATCCGCGTTATTACCGGCCCACCGAAGTGGAAACGCTGCTGGGCGATCCGTCCAAGGCCAGGCAGAAGCTGGGCTGGGAGCCGACCACGAGCTTCGCGCAACTGGTGAAGGAAATGGTCTGGTCCGACTACGAGCTGGCCGGGCGCGACGAACTGGTGAAAGAACACGGTTATGTCGTCTACGACTATCACGAATGAGTGCAAGGGCCAAGGAGCGGATCATGCAGAACAAACGTAAGCGCGTGTATGTCGCGGGCCATCGCGGCATGGTGGGCGCGGCCATCGCGCGTATCCTGGCACTGCGCCCGGATGTCGAACTTGTCACACGCACCCATGCCGAACTCGATCTCACGAGCCAGCAAGCCGTGCGCGCATTCTTTCGCGACGAATCGATCGACGAGGTCTATCTGGCCGCAGCGAAGGTGGGGGGCATCTTCGCGAACGATCAATATCCCGCCGACTTCATTTACGAGAACCTGATGATCGAGGCGAATGTGATCCACGAGGCCTGGCGCGCGGGCGTACAGCGCCTGCTGTTTCTCGGCTCTAGCTGCATCTATCCGAAGTTCGCGGAACAGCCAATCGACGAAGGCGCGCTGCTGAGCGGCAAGCTCGAACCCACCAACGAGCCGTACGCCATCGCGAAGATCGCTGGAATCAAGCTGTGCGAGAGCTATAACCGCCAGTTCGGCGACTCGCACGGCACTGATTATCGCAGCGTGATGCCGACCAATCTCTATGGACCGGGCGACAACTACAGCATGCAGACAAGTCATGTCGTCCCAGCGCTGATCCGCCGATTCCACGAGGCGCGCGACAAGGGCGATCGCGCGGTGCGGGTGTGGGGATCGGGCCGCCCGCGCCGCGAATTCCTCTATGTCGACGATATGGCGGCGGCAAGCGTCTATGTGATGGAGATGGATCGCACGCTTTACGCGCAATGTACGGCGCCGATGCAAAGCCACATCAACGTGGGCTTTGGCAGCGACGTGACGATTGCCGAACTCGCGCAGACGATTGCGGGCGTGATCGATTACGACGGCGAGGTCCAGTTCGATGTGTCGATGCCCGACGGCACGCCGCGCAAGCTCATGAACAGCGCTCGCCTGCGTGCGCTGGGATGGCAGCCGAGGGTCGCCCTCGTGGAAGGTCTTGCGCGTGCCTATAACGCCTTCCTGGGGGCGCGCGCTGAAGACGCTCCCGCGCGCGGCCTGGCGAGCGCCTGAATCTCACGCATGTCGAACGCGAGGACCGTGCCGCTATGACCAGCTTTCGCATCGTTCAACCCGAGATCAAGGAGCACGGTTGCGGCGTGTCGGACCACTCGGGCGTGCTCGTGCGGCTATTGCGGGAGCGCAAGCTAGACGCGCAGCGTTACGCGGTGCCCAATCGCGCCGCCGTGAGCAGCGTACCCGTCGTGCCCGGCGACGTCTGGATCCTGCAATTGTCGATCTACGGTTTCAGTCGCAAGGGCGTGCCGCTCTGGCTACCCGCATTCGTCGATGCGGCGCGCGCGCGGGGCGTGAAAGTGGTCGTCTACTTTCACGAACTCTGGGTACTGGTCGCGCGCGGGCTGTCGAGCGCGTACTGGCTTGCGCCGATGCAGCGGCGTATCTGCGAGCGCGTTGCGGAACTGGCCGACTACGCGTTCTTCAACACCGATTGGGCCTATACGTGGGGCGTCGAGCGCATGGGCGAACGCGCGATGTACGCGCCCACGTTTTCGAACGTGGGCGAGCCAGAGGCCGTGAACGCATGGCGCGAGCGTGAGGACGTGGCGGTGGTGTTCGGCTCCGCGCGCACGCGTGAAGAGATTTATCGCGAAGCATTGCCCGCACTTGCGGAGCAATTGGGCCGCGGCCATATCGAGCGCGTGATCGACATCGGCAGCGGCGGCGCATGGCTCGACGCCGTCGCGCAGGCGCTCATGCCCTGGCCTTTCGAAGCGACGGGGCCGTTGCCTTCCGAAGCGATCTCGCAACGTTTGATGCGCGCAAAATGGGGCTTTTTCAACACGCCCTGGGGTCAGGCGTCGAAGTCCGGTGTCTATGCGGCGTACGCATGCCACGGCGTCGCGCCCGTGTCGATTTTCGACGGCGTGGGCAACTATCCCGTGCCCATGCACTATCCGCTGCCGGAGCGCCATTTCCTCACCCGCAACGCGTTTCGCGACGCGGGCGACGCGCTCGATACCACCTCGGCGGCCATCGGCGCACGCGTATTTGCGGAGCACGCGCGCAGCGCTCAACTCATCGAAAAGATCGTGGAGATCACGTCATGAACGGTGCAGCGATACGCGCGGAGCAGCGCGGCAAGACGGTCGCGGTCTTTCATCCGGGCTTGCAGCATTCGCATCAGCTGGCGTGGGGGCTTTACGAGCGCGGAATGCTGCAGACCTTCTGGTCCGGCGTGCCCGTGCAATGCGCGGACGACAAGGCGCCCGCCTATATGCCCGCGCAATGGCGCAAGAAAATACGCGGGACGGCTGTTCCGCAGGCGTTGCGTCGCCATCCCGTGTGGTGGCAGATGTTGTTGCGCGCGCGCTTGCTTGCGCGCACCGCGCCCACGCGTCACGACTACACGCATCGCGTGTTTCACTGGTTCGACTGGTGGGTCGCGCAGCAGGTGCGCGCGTTGAAGCCCGCCGCCGTCGTGGGTTACGAGAACTCGGCGTGGCATACGTTCAAGGCTGCGCGCGAAGTGGGCGCGACTTGTATTCTCGACGCGCCTTCGCTGCATCACGAAGACGCGAAGCGCCTGATCGACGTGCCCTCGAATGGCTATATCGACGAGATCAATCGCCGCAAGGATGAAGAGGTGCAACTGGCCGATCTCGTCATCACCTGCTCGGACATGGCGCGCGAATCATATCTGCGCGCGGGCGTGGACGAACGCAAGGTGCGCTCGGTTTTACTGGGCGCCGAGCTTCCCGCGGGTGTCGCGCGGCGCCCCGATACGGCGCGGCCCGTGCAGTTCATCTTTGCGGGCACGCTGTCTTCGCGCAAGTCGATCGATCTGATTCTCGATGCGTTCGCGCGCCTGAACGCCGACGGTCATTGTGCCGATCTGACGCTCGTGGGCGGCAGCGAAGAGCCGCAATGGCTCACGCTCGCGCGCCAGGTGCCGCACGTGCGATGCCTCGCGGGCGTGCCGCAGAAAGAGCTTTACGCCTTGTTTGCCGATGCCGATTGCTTGCTGCTGCCGTCGCGCTTCGACGCTTTCGGCATGGTCGTGGTGGAGGCGATGGCGACCGGCACGCCGGCGATTGTTTCGACGATGACGGGCGCGCGTGAGGTCATCACGCGGTTTCCCGATAGCGGCTGGGTGATCGAGCCGACCGAGGAGGCGATCTATCGATCGATGCGCGAGAAAGTGGCGGACCGCCGCTCGATACGCGACGCGTCGCAAAGCGCGCTTGCGGCTTCGCGCTATTTCACGTGGCGCGCGTACCGCGAACGCGTCGCGGACCTGATCGCCGAAACGCTGGAGTAGACGATGCGATTTTCCACGTCTTTCGCAGCACCCATCGAGCGCGATCCAGTGCGTTTCGATTTTCTGCTTGTGCTGACCGTGATTCTGGTGACGGTGTTTGAAGGCGCTGTGCGTAAGTGGATGGCGCCCAGTCTCACAAGCCCGCTGCTGCTGTGCCGCGACGCGGCTGCGTTCGCGCTGGTGATGCGTGCGGCGTTGCACGGGCGCTTCGCGGCGATGCCGTTCGCCGCCCAATGCCTGCTGGCCTGGACATTCGTGGTGGCGGGCTGGGGGCTGTTCCAGATCGTCGTGCTGCAAGGGCCGATCGTGCTGTTCCTGCTCGGCCTGCGCTTCTGGCTGCTGTACTTCTGGATGGCGCTGGCGATGGCCTGCACGCTCACGAGCCTGGAAGTCGTGCGCGTGATGCGTCTCATGATCGCGCTGGGCATCGTGATGACGCCGCTCGTGATGCTCCAGCATTTCCTGCCGCCGTCGTCGCCGCTCAATGTGCAGCCCGATACCGAAGAGGACGCGATTTTTCGCGTGAGCGCCGATATCGTGCGAGTGAGCGGCACCTTCACCTTCACGATGGGTTTTGCGTGCTTTATCGCCGTCGTATCGCCGCTTGCGATCAGCACGGCGTGGAATGGCATCCGTCTGTATCGGTATGCGTGGCTCGCGGTGGTGGCGTTCATTGCCGTGGCGATATCGACGCTGGTGAGCGGTTCGCGCGCGTCGATCATGTTCTTTGGCGCGCTGCTCGCCATGCAGACGCTCGCGGGATTCGGTGCGGCGAAGACCGGCAAGGTGCTGATGCAGTCGATTGCGCGCACGGTGCTCGCCGTGGTTGCGCTTGCGCTCACGCTCGGGCTTTTCAGCGACGCGCTCGTTGCCACCCAGGAGCGTTTTCAGACCGCGGCCGCCGACGAAGACGTGATGGGCCGGATCGAAACCGAATTGCTCGGCGAGCCGGCCGCGCGCAAGGAGATGACGTTCGTCGGCCACGGCCTGGGCGCGGGCACCAATGCGGGATCGGTGCTGCTGACGGGCGAGAACGCCTTCGAGCTTGCGGAGTCGGAACCCGCGCGCGTGCTGCTGGAAATGGGCGTAGTGGGCTTCGCGTGGCTGCTCGTCAAGTGCGTGATCTTCGCGGTGGGCATATCGCGCAGCCTGGTGCGGCTCGTGCGTTTCAGCGAGACATTGCCGCTTCTTATGTGGGCGACCACCGCTTACGGGATGTCGTCGTGGCCAGTGAGCGGGCAGGTGAGTGCGAACGCATTCGGCTATATCGCGCTGGGTCTCGCGCTGTGTTCGACACGAGCGTTGCCTGTGACGTCGCCCGTCAACGATCCGATGCTGCACTGGGGAGCGCGCTCATGAAAGTGCTGCTGGTAGGCAATTATCCCGCCGATGGCCAGAAGAGCATGCAGGCCTACGCGCAGATGCTGCTGGGCGGACTGCGCGCTGCGGGCGTGGAGGTGGAACTCACGGCGCCGCGCCCGGTGTTGTTGCGATTGCTGCGCGCGAATGCATCGGTGTCGGGGCTGGCGAAGTGGATCGGCTATATCGACAAGTTCGTGATTTTTCCGCTCTCGCTCGCGCGCGCCGCGCGCCGCTTCGACCGCACGCATGTCTGCGATCACTCGAATGGTCTGTATTTGTTTGGGTTGCCGCGCGAGCGCAGCAGCATCACCTGTCATGACGTGATCGCGATTCAGGCCGCGCGCGGACTTGTCGATGGCTGGCATACGGGCTTCACGGGCAAGGTACTGCAGGCGCTGAACTTTCACGGCATGGCGCGCGCCCGGCGCATTGTCTGCGTGTCGGATTTGACGCGCATGCATCTGTTGGACCTGCGTGAGGATCTCGCGCAGCGCACATCGGTTGTGCGCAATGCGTTGCATAGCGCGTTCCACCCCGATCCCGACTGGCGCGCCGTGCTCGACGCGAACGGCTACGGCGCGCTGGGCACGCGTCCTTATTTTCTGCACGTCGGCTCCGGTCATCCGCGCAAAAACCGCGTGGCTGTCACGCGCATCTTTGCGCATTTGCAGCGCATGCCGCGTTTCGCCGCTGCGCAACTGGTCTTTGTCGGACCTCCACCCGATGCGGCGATGCGCGAGGTGATCGCGACGGGCGGCTTCGCAGCACGCGTGCACACCGTCGAGGACGCTTCGCACTCGCTGCTCGTCGCGCTTTACTCGGGCGCGCAGGCGATGATCTTTCCATCGCTGAACGAGGGCTTTGGTTGGCCGGTGATCGAGGCGCAGGCATGCGGTTGCCCGGTCTTTGCCTCCGGCATCGATCCGCTGCCGGAAGTGGGGGGCGCGGCGGCGGTCTATTTCGATCCAGCGGATTCTGCGCGTGCGGCGGAACTGGTGGCCCGCGCGAACTTCGAGCGCATGACGCTGGCGGGGCTCGACAACGCGTCGCGCTTCAGCATCGACGAGATGACGCGCAAGCTCATCGCCACGGTGGGCCTGGATGCAAAGCCTGTCGTCACTCATGAGGAATCCATAGGGACTCACGCATGAAAATATTGCATATCCTGCCTTCGACGAATCCTGAGCTTGGCGGCACGGTGGAAGCGGTGCGCCAGTCGGGCGCGTGGCTCTGTGCGGCGGGTCATACGGTCGATGTGCTGTCGCTCGACGATCCTGGCGAGGCTCATGTTGCTGAGTTTTCGCTGCCGGTACACGCGATTGGTCCTTCGGCGGGGCATTACCGCTACAACTCGCGCCTCGTGCCGTGGCTGCGCGCCAACGCGCAGCGCTACGACGCGGTCATCGTCAACGGGCTGTGGCAGTACCACAGCTTTGGCGCGTGGCGCGCGTTGCGCCGCTCGCGCGTGCCGTATTTCGTGTTTACGCACGGCATGCTCGATCCGTGGTTCAAGCGTACCTATCCGCTCAAGCATCTGAAGAAGTGGCTCTATTGGCCGTGGTCCGAATATCGCTTGCTGCGCGATGCCAGCGCCGTACTGTTCACCAGCGAAGAGGAACGCCTGCTGTCCCGTGATTCGTTCTGGCTCTACCGTGCGAAGGAGCATATCGTGCCGTGCGGAACGGCAAGCCCGCCCGCGCAAGGCGAATCGCTGCGCGATGCGTTTTTCGCCCGGCATCCGACATTGCGCGGCAAACGGCTCATGTTGTTCCTTAGCCGCGTGCATCCGAAGAAGGGCTGCGATCTGCTGATCGAGGCTTTCGCACGTCGCGCGCAGGAGCATCCGGACTGGCAACTCGTCGTGGCCGGTCCCGAGAGCGGCAACCTCGGCGAGCGCTTGCGCGCCCGCGCGAGCGAGTTGGGCTTGAGCGAGCGCATCACGTGGACAGGTATGCTCGAAGGCGACGACAAATGGGCCGCGTTCTATGCGAGCGATGTGTTCGTGCTGCCTTCGCATCAGGAGAATTTCGGCATTGTGATCGCTGAAGCGCTGGCGTGCCAGTTGCCCGTGCTCATCACGAACAAGGTCAACATCTGGCGCGAAGTGCTGGAAAACCAGGCGGGTTTCGTGAGCGACGACACCGTGGATGGGGTTGAGCATAGCCTCGACCGCTGGCTGCGTCTGAAGTTGGGCGACAAGGAGCGCATGAAGGTGTGTGCGCAATCGCTCTACGAATCGCACTTCACGGTGAAGGCCATGGCGCATGGTCTGATCGACGCCGTCGAGCGCTTCGCCTGAAATCCTTGGAGCGCGCCATGTATCAGGATCTCTCGCAATTCAGCGTGCCTGCGGGCTTTCGCGGCCGCTCGAAATGGTTCGTGCAGTGTTGGTGGATCGCTCAGGCACTGTTGTTCAAGCCCTCGCCGCAATTCGCTTATGGATTTCGGGCGTGGCTGCTGCGCCGCTTTGGCGCGAGCGTGGGGCGTAATACGGTGATTCGGCCTTCGGTGACGATTACCTATCCGTGGAAAGTGAACATTGGCGATTACGCCTGGATTGGCGATCATGCCGTGCTTTACAGCCTGGGTGAAATCGTAGTGGGCGATCACGCGGTAGTTTCGCAAGGCTGCTATCTCTGCGCGGGCGACCACGACGCCACGCTCGAAAACTTTCCGATTCGCGCGCGCGATATTCGCGTGGCCGATGAAGCGTGGGTGGCCTCGGATGTCTTCGTGGGTCCGGGCGTGACGATCGGGCGGGGGGCGATTGTGGGTGCGCGCAGCAGCGTGTTCGCGGACATGCCCGAAGGCATGGTGTGCTTCGGTCATCCCTGCCAACCCGTGCGGCGGCGTGTGCCGAAGGCTCAGTGAGGAAGCCCGCTTACCACGGGCTCTTGTACACCGCGTTGTCGGCGCCGGCGGGGTAGATGGAGGCGGGGTAGGGATTGGCGAAGACTTCGACACGCTTCGCGGTCGAGACGACGCGCGTTGACGTCGGGCGGCGCAGCGCGACGCGCGTGGTGGATGCCGTGCCGTCGTCTCCCGCAACGCCCGGATTGGTGTCTTTCGGTACGCGCGGCAGACCCAGCAATTGTTGCTCGTTCGCGCGCGAGGCGTCTTCGGTTGCGCGCCCGCTATCGCTAGACGACGAAGCCGCGAGCGCCGGTGCTGCGGTGGCGCCGGCTTGAGCCGGACTGTCGCCTGCCGTGGCATTAGCCTGCTGGCAGGCCAGCATGACGGCGCAGCCTGTGCAGAACACAATCCATGGAATCGAATGTTTCATCGTAGTCCGAATGAATGGAAGCAAGACGTTGATCGAATGAATCCGAAGCCGACCGCATCGATTATAGGCAGCGTCGGTCTGCAAACCAAACCCTTTCCGGGAACGACGGTCACGATGAGCACTCCACGCAGCGAGACGCCTGGCGACACGCACTACCTGTCCGACGATGCTGTCGTCCCACGCGCACCGCGTAAATCCGGCGGATTGCCGGTCTTTGTCGCGAAGTTTCTCTCGCGCGAGGCCGTGGTGCAGGGCCTCAATTTTATCGGCGGTATCTGGGTCGTGCGTGCGCTCACGGTGCACGAGTACGCGTGGTACACGATCGCCATCACGATGCTCGGAGCGGGCATCGTGCTGAGCGACATGGGCGTGAGCGCGGCGCTCATGAGTCTTGCGGGACGGCTGTGGCCCGATCGTCCCAAGGTCAACCGGCTCTTCACGGTGGCTTACGAGGCGCGCGCGAAGTTCTTCACGCTGTTCGGCTCGGTGGTATTCGCCGCAGGATTTTTCCTGCTGATGAAATCGCAGGCCTCATGGGCGTGGGCCGCCGCGATCATGGCTTGCGTGGTGGCAGTGACGTTTTTCCAGTTGAATTTCAGCCTGCTTTCGGTGCTGCCTAAGCTCGAACAGAACCTCAAGTCGCTCCAGCAAATCACGATTGCCGGTGCCGCATTGCGGCTGGTTTTGCTGAGCGCGCTGCTCGTTTCTGCCAACACACTCACGGCGCTGTGCGCGGCGCTGGCTGCGACGGCCTGGCAGGCGTGGACGATTCGCCACCGCTATGACACCACCGATCAGGACGCGCAATTCCCACTCGACGAAGCTCGCGCGGAGTTCTCGAAAGTCGCGCGACGTCAGGCGCCGGCGTCGATTTATTTTTGCATTCAAGGCCAGCTCAATGTGCTGTTGCTCGGGTATTTCGGAAGCGCCACGCAGGTTGCGCAACTGGGCGCGCTGGGGCGTATTTCCGCGCTGTTGATGGTCGCGCAGTCGGTGTTCTCCAGCATCATCATGCCGCGTTACGCCGTGTTGAAAGACAAGGCCGACATGCAGCGCAAATATGTGCTGGCGGTATCGGCGTTCTTGGCGCTGATTGCCGCATTTCTCTGCGTAGTGTGGCTTTTTCCTGGCGCGGTGCTGTCCGTGCTCGGTGGCCAGTATGCGGGGCTGCATGGCGAATTGCTGATGATTCTCGGCTCGGCCGCCCTCTATGTGATCGAGGCACTGCTTTTCTCGCTCAATATGTCGCGCGCGTGGATCGCGTCTTCATGGATTCAGGTGGTCGTGACGCTGGTGTTTCAGGCGGTGCTGCTCGCGTTCATGCCGATCGATTCGATTGCGCGTGTCGTGATCTTTTCTTCGATTAGTCCGGTGGTGTCGATCGCGGTTTATCTGGCGTCGGCCATACTCCATTTCTCCAGGATGGAAGGATGAAGACCGTCATCGGCGGACTGCTTCTCTACATCAATAACTTTCTCGCGAACTGCGTGCCCTCGCATTTCGTGTGGCAGGTCTTCGCGGTGGGCGAGGGCGCAGTAGTGGCGGCTTCAGTCGAACCGTATGCAATCGTTGCGGGCGTGTCCGCGCGTGCGATAGGGCGGCGTCGCGATCAACTCGATGGCAGCACGCGCTATCGGCGGCTCTTCAAATGAAGCAACGGCGGCGCACGCGACATGGCGAACAAGCGGCGGCGCGCAGACGGATCGCGCGCTGGAGCCTGGCCGTATGCGCAGCGATCGCGTTGAGCTACGCTGTGTGGGTCGCGCTCGATATGATGCGGTCCTCGGCTGTGGTGCAGGCGGCGAGTGCGGTGAGCGTAGCGAGCGATGCCGATCCGAAAGCTGTCGCAACCGCCGCTACAAGCGATCATCCACCCATCGGCATTCATTTTTCGCTTGCGCAGCCGGGCTATGTGACGCTTGTGATCGAGACGACGGATGGCCGCCGCGTGCGCAATCTCATCAGCGAAACGCCCTTTCCTGCGGGCGATAACACGGCCTGGTGGGATGGCCTAGACGATCTGGGCCGCGATCCCGATGCCGCCGCGCACGGCCAATATCGCATTCCGGGGCGCCTCGTTGCGCCTGGCACGTATCGCGTGCGCGGGCTTGTAAGGCCTGCATTGAAGGCGCTTTACGAATTCAACCCCTACGATCCAGGACGCCCGCCATGGAAGACGGCGCAGCGTGACAGCGAGTGGCTGGCGAATCATGCCGCACCGTCGGCAGTCCTGTTCGTGCCGGGCGGCACAGTTGGTTCCGCGCATACAGGCTCCGATGGCGCGATGCTCGTGGGCAGCTATGTGACCGAAGGCGGCAGTGGTCTTGCGTGGCTCGATATGCGGGGCAAAAAGCGCTGGGGCCAGACGTGGATGGGCGGCGTGTGGACCGGCGCGACGCAGCTCGCGCGCGATACGGGCGCGCATGCCACGCCGGGCGTCTATGCCTATGCGGCTACGTCGTGGCGCGGCGATCAGCCCGGCGATCACTACAGCGAGCTACGCCTGAACGCGCTCATGACGGCGGGCGCGCAACTTAAAGCGCCTGCCGATGCGCGCCTGGGAACGGGCGAGGATACGCCCGTAATCACGCCCGCGTATCGGATCGACGAGCCGCCCGATACGGTCAAGCCATCCGCCGACGATCCTTATCCCGAGCGTTACGCGGCGGTGTCCGGACTCGCGGCGCACGATGGTCTTGTCGTCGTGTCGTTGCGCGCGCTGAATCAATTGCTTTTCGTCGATGTCGGGCGGCATCGCGTGGTGCAGCGCGTGCCGCTCGCTAACCCGCGTGGCCTTGCGTTCGATGCGCAGGGGCATTTGCTGGCGCTTTCGGGCACGCGTGTGGTGCGCCTCGATACGAATCTCGACGGCAGCGGGCAATTGCATGTTTCGTCGCCGCAAACGGTCGTCGCGACGGCACTTGAAGATCCGCAAGCGCTTTGCATCGACTCAGGCGGTGCGATCTATGTGAGCGATTGGGGCAAGAGCCATCAAGTCAAGGTATTCGATGCGGCAGGCAAGCCGCTGCGCGCAATCGGCCATGCGGGTGTGCCCGCAGCGGGACTTTATGATCCGCAGCACATGAATCATCCGGCCGGTATTTCGCTCGATGGCAGCGGGCATCTCTGGGTCGCCGAAAACGACAAGACGCCCAAGCGCGTGAGCGTATGGGACGCGGCGAGCGGTCGTCTCTTGAACGCCTTCTATGGGCCGCCGCGTTACGGCGGCGGCGGCACGCTCGATGCGCGCGATCGCACGCGGTTTTATTACGCTGACGAAGCGGGCGGCATCGAGTTCAAGCTCGACTGGACGCACGGCGCGGGTGTGCCTTCGGCGATCACCTATCGCGCCGATGGTGACGATCTGGGCCTGAGCGGCAGCGATACGGGCGGTATGCCCGACTATCCGCTTTATCGCGGCAGCGAGCGTTATCTGACGAACGCGCACAGTGGCCAGGTCACGGGCAGGCCGAGCGCGATCGTCTGGCATCTGGGCACGGATGGCGTCGCGCATCCGGTCGCGGCGGCGGGCAGCACCTTCGACAGTGCGGGCAAACCGCTGCCCGCGTTCAACACCGACGCGATGCGCGCGCGCATGCCGACCGGCAGCGATCCGCAACATCGCGCGCTGCTATTCCTCTGGCGCGACGCGAACGGCGATGGCCGCATGACGCCCGACGAAGTCACGTTCTGGCAACCGCAAGGCGAAGCGCGTGGCAATGCAGCCATGCTCGGCAATGTCACGGTACTCGACGAT
Organism: Paraburkholderia eburnea; assembly: GCF_002917095.1. GTDB lineage: Bacteria > Pseudomonadota > Gammaproteobacteria > Burkholderiales > Burkholderiaceae > Paraburkholderia > Paraburkholderia eburnea. Next base: position 64,644 of record NZ_PQGA01000007.1, on the reverse strand, counting down.
CTTTCGTTCGCGATTGCTTATGCGGGGAGTTCGGCGGTGGTGGTGCCCGCGACATCGCTGGGTGTGCGCGGCGTGCCGGTCTATGACACCGCGCATGTGAAAACGCTCGCGACGAACGTGCAGGCGCCCGTGAGCACGGGCGGTGGGCAGGTGCTTGTGGCGCGCGATGGCTGGACCCTCTTCACGACGCCGCCTGCGCCGTTCGCGCCGCAAGGCGTCAGGGGCATGAACGCGGGAGGCGCTGCATGGTCGTATCCGAGTTTGTGGCCGGGACTGCATGCCTCGCACGCGGCGCCCGTGCCGGCGAGGCCGGGCGAGTTGATCGGCACGACGCGCGTGCTCGGCAATCCGTTCGACGCGCCCGCACCTTCTGACGCGGGGCAATTGTGGGCGATCAACGGCAACGAGGGCAGCGTCTATCTCTTCACGACCGATGGCCTGTTCGTCGCGACGCTGTTCAAGGACACGCGCCTCGATACCGCGCCGCCGCCGACGGAAGCGACGCGCGGACTCGACCTCGCGACGACGAGTCTCGGCCCGGAGTGCTTCCATCCGACCATCGTGCGCGCCGATGACGGCAACGTCTACATGCAGGCCGGATCCACCGCGCCGTTGTTGCGGATCGTCGGGCTGGAGGGCGTGCGGCGTTTGCCCGATCAGCAGATCACGTTAAGCGCACAGCAACTCGTGGATGCGCAGCGCGAAGCCCGCGAGTCTGCGGCGCGCGTCGCCAGCGCGAGCGTGGGCAATACTGTGCTCGACGTGACGATTCACACGGAAGCGAGTGCGCAGAACTGGCCCGATTCGGCCACACAATGGGCGAACATCGACACGCGCACCGTCCAGGTGGGTGATTGGGGTCATCAGGATAGCGAAACAAAGGCCGCGCTGGCGATATTCGGCGACCGGCTCCATATTGCCGTGACGACCGATACGCCCGCGCTGCTCGACAATAGCGGCGAGGCGCTGCAGAACCTCTTCGCGACGGGCGGCGGCATCGATCTCATGCTGGGTGCGAACGCCGACGCCGACCCGAATCGCAGCAACGCCGTGCAGGGCGATGAGCGTCTCGTGATCTCGCGCGTACACGATATGACCAAGGCGATGCTCTATCGTCCGGTTGCTGACCCCGATGGCCTCGCGCCAGTCACATATGGCTCGCCGCTGCGCACGATCCATTTCGATCGCGTCGATGAGGTGAGCGGCAAGGTTGACGTGTCGATCGTGCGTCAACAGAACGCAAGTGGACAGCAGGATGTGCTCTACAAGGTTTCGGTGCCGTTGAGCGTGCTAGGACTCAACGCCGCTGCTGGCCGCACGCTGTCCGGCGATATCGGCGTGCTGCGCGGCAACGGCTTTCAGACGCTGCAACGTGCTTACTGGTCGAATAAGGCGGGGGGATTGGTCAGCGATTTGCCCGGCGAGGCAGAACTCACGCCGAACCTGTGGGGCAAGTTTCGATTCGTGGATGCCGCGAGTCAATAACGCGGAGATCTGCACATCCGCCTGACGCACAAGTTGATCGAGCACTCAACGCGCGCTGCGAGGCGCGAGCGTCGTAGCGGCAGGCTGCTCGCGCGTTGCGCGCCGAGCCTTCACGAAGCGCTCGCGTGCGCGGCTGCAAGGCCGATCCACATAAATCGTGATGGCAAACGCCGCCGCATAGGAAAGCAGCACGAGCGGCAGGGTCGCAATCGCGCGCGAAAGGTGCGGCAGCGCCGCGATCTGCGGAACGTAATGCGTGACGTAGAGCAGCGGCAGCCAGTGCACGAGATAGAGCGAGTACGAAGCGTCGGATAGCAGGCGATCGAACTTGCCGCTGCGCACACCGAGCGTGCCCAGTGCGAAAGGCAGCGCCACCGCCGCGAGCGCTGCATTAAACAGCGGATTCCACGTGAGATACAGCGCGCCGCGATGCGCGCCACCAAACAGAACGGGGCGCAACGCAGGCACACAGGCGAACAGCAAGATCACGGCAACCGTCAGCGCACCCGAAGCGAGCGCGATGCGGCGGCGCGGCAGCAACGCGGGATAGCGCGCGGCCAACATGCCCGCGAGGAACCACGGCAGGTAGGACGTAAAGGCACGATCGTAGAAGAGCGCGAACGACGCCAAGCTCACACCCGCGCACAGTACGACGGCAAGCAGCGCGCGCCGTTGCAGCAGCGCGATCACGAATGGCGCGACCAGATAGAACTGCAATTCGATATCGAGCGACCAGGCCGGCACGAGTGGCGCACCGCCCGCCGTGTTGTAGCCGAGAATCACGAGGCTCGATACTAGAGCGAGGGATTCGGGCGGCGTGAACGGCGTGGCGGGAGCAATGATAATCGGCAGTCCAAACGACACCGCGAGCGCGGCGAAACTGCAAAGGAGAAAGACAGGCGCGAGCCGCCACGCGCGTGAAGCGATGAAGGTCGCATAAGGCTCTCGGGTGGCTGAATACTTGTTCTGCCACATCGTGAAGACCCAATAGCCGCTTAGCGCAAAGAACAGATAAACCGGCATGTGGCCGATGCCGAAGCTGGTGTAGTGAAACAGCACGACGAGCGTCGCGAGCAAAAACCGCAAAGCGCCTGGCGACATATTCTTCCCTCCTGGAGCGCTCCGCCGGCCACCCGCCGTTTCAGGCTTCGGATGCAGGGGAACGCGATGTCTCGACCTGCAAGGCAGGGCGCGTGCGCAACAGCGCATCGAGTGCTTGACGCACGCGCGGCGTGTACCGCTCGGTGAGCAGCGACGCGGCGTAGCAGTAGGCATAGACGAGCGCAATGGCCGCCAACAACAAGGCGACACCGCGCGCATCGGGCCGCTGCGCGAAATGCAGGCCGAAGCTTTGCGCCGCTGCTGCGCAAATCAGCAGCAGCGCCGGGAAATGGAACAGATAGGTGGTGTACGAAAATTCGGCGAGTTGCCGGTGCCACGCCGCAAAGGGCAGACCGTGCGCGAGACGGCTCGCGCTCGCGAGCGCCGTCGCGTAGGCGAGTCCAAGCACGAAATCGCGTGCGAAAGCGGCGAACAGATGGGATTCGATGGCGCTCATGCCGTGCGTGAGGCGCGAGGCGGCCAGCGCGAGCGCGAACAACGCGAAGCCCACGAGCGGGTGAGGCCGCCAGGCGCCGGAACGCACCCATCGAAACGTCAGGACTCCGATCAACCACACGACGCCCCACAGCATGACGGAGAACGGCAGCAGCACGGCCAGCGCGCAAGCCGCCGTGGCCCATCCCAGACGGTGGCCTTTCGCGCTCGTGAGCGCATACGCGCCGAGCGCGAATACGCAGTAGTACCACCATTCGCAGGCGAGACTCCAGAGCGGGCCATTGCTGCCGAGTGTCTGCGTCAGCACGCCCTGCATCATGAAGAGATTGCCGAGGAAAGCAGGCAGATTCATCGCGGAGGCGATCACATAAGTGATCGTCGCGATGGGCGGCTCGGGCATCGTCGTATAGATGCCGCTCGCGTTGAACCAGCGCAGGCCCGCGCTATCGAGCGCAATGCCGACGATCAGCGCGGGCACCAGTGTCGTATAGATGCGGCTCGCGCGCGCGGACGCATAGGTGCGCAGATCGGGGCCGCGCTGCTGCCAGCGTTGCAGCGTGGACCCGCCCACGAGAAAGCCGCTGATGACGAAGAAGATCACTACGGCTTCGTGGCCGAGGCCCGTAAAGCAGTACAGCGCGCGCATCGGCATTCCGCCGGACGACGCCGATGCCGATGCCGGGAAATCCGCGAGCACGAGCGCGCGAGCGTGATTGACGACCACGAGCAACGCGGCGAACCAGCGCGACAAATCGAGGAAAGTGCTAAGCCCTGGCTTCATCGTGGCGAATGTCGAGGCGAACGCAAGCGGCCGTCCGCGAAGGCTGAATGGTTCGAACGATGCTACAGGCGCCAATGCGCCGTTGTACGCCAGGGTCTCTGCGTTGTGCGACATCAACACCGGATGGGTGCGCGGGTTGTGGCGCGCGCGTGCGCTGACGCACGTTGGCGAATGAATCGAAGCGGGATTTCGATGCAGTGGCCGTCACTGGCGAGGCATTGGCGTGCGCGCCCGCGCGCGTGCCCATACGCTCGAATCACGGGGCACGACCCGCAACCACGGGACACCCGCCACTACGTCGAGGAAATAACGATGCGCACAATACGCAAGGCGGTTTTTCCGGTCGCGGGTCTAGGTACGCGCTTTCTTCCGGCCACCAAGGCCAGTCCGAAGGAAATGCTGCCGATCGTGGACAAGCCCTTGATCCAGTACGCCGTGGAAGAAGCCGCGGCGGCGGGCGTGACGGAAATGATCTTCGTGACGGGGCGCAGCAAGCGCGCCATCGAAGACCATTTCGACAAGTCCTACGAAATCGAAGCCGAACTCATGAGCCGCGGCAAAACCGAACTGCTGCGCGTCGTGCAGAGCATCAAGCCGCGTCACGTGACCTGCCTGTTCGTGCGTCAGGCCGAAGCGCTCGGCCTCGGGCATGCGGTGATGTGCGCGGAAAAGATCGTCGATGGGGAGCCGTTCGCCGTGATCCTCGCCGACGATCTGCTCGACGGTCAGCCGCCCGTGCTTTCGCAGATGCTCGACGTGTTCGGCCATTACGCGTGCTCGGTGGTGGGCGTCGACCAGATCGAGCCGCACGAAAGCCGCTCGTATGGCGTGATCGACGGTCGCGCGTGGGACGACCGCATTTTCCGCATGAACGGCATCGTCGAAAAACCGGACCCGGCCGACGCGCCCTCGCGTCTGGGCGTGGTGGGGCGCTACGTGTTCACGCCGGGTATCTTCGAACACCTGCACCGCTTGAGCCCCGGCACGGGCGGCGAAATCCAGCTCACCGATGGGATCCTGTCGCTGCTCGAGCGCGAACAGGTGCTGGCGTATCGCTTTCGCGGCAAGCGTTACGACTGCGGCAGCAAGATCGGCTATCTGAAGGCGACCGTCGAGTTCGCGCTGCGCCATCCCGAAGTGGGCGAGGGCTTCGAGCGTTACCTCGAAGAACTGGCGTTTGAGACGGAGGCGGCCGCACAGCGGGCGAAAGTGGCATGAGCGCCGCGCCGCTCACGCTGGTGCGGGCGTCCGGTGCCGAGATCGGGAGCGATGGCTCGCCGGCGCTCGACGAGGGCGAATTTTTGTCCGCCGTGCGGCTCACGCCGCTGGTGGCGATCGACCTGATCGTCACCGATGAAGCGGGCCGCGTGCTGGTGGGCTATCGTCGCAACCGGCCCGCGCGCGGCAGCTGGTTCGTGCCGGGCGGGCGTATTCGCAAGAGCGAGACGCTCGATATGGCGTTCACGCGGATTGTCGAGGCCGAACTGGGCATGGCGGATATTGCGCGGAAGCAGGCATTGTTTTACGGGCTTTACGAGCATCATTACCCGGATAACTTCGCGGGCTGCGTGGGCGTGCCGACGCACTATGTCGTGCTGGCGCACATCATGGCGGTGGAGTATGCGCGCCGTGTCGGGCGGCCCGAGCAGCATAGCGAGTACGCGTGGCTGGCGCCCGATGAGTTGCTTGCGCGCGATGATGTGCATGAGAACACCAAGGCTTACTTCCGCTGAGTTTTATGTCGAGCGGCGCCGCGCCGATGCAGGGCGCGGTTTTCCTTTGCGGACAGGGACTTGCGTGGGTCGTGCAGCGGTTATTAACAGGGCTGTGAACAATTTCTGTGGAAAAGTTTTTGCCGCCGTCGGGCGCCTTTCGCGCGGATCTTAAGGATTTGTTCTTTCGCGTCAGTGAGTTGGCGCAGATTTCCCGGCGTTACCCACAAGGCTGTCCAGAAAAACTGTGGATAACCGCCGCCCAAAAAAACGCCCCTCAAACCTTCCTGACGAACTCCGTTTTCAAACTCATCGCGCCAAAGCCATCGATCTTGCAGTCGATATCGTGGTCGCTGTCCACCAGCCGGATGTTTTTCACCTTGGTGCCCATCTTGACCACGCCGGACGAGCCTTTGAGCTTCAGGTCCTTGATGACCGTCACCGTATCGCCGTCCTGCAGGACGTTCCCGGCCGAATCGCGATAAACCTTCGCCGCGGCTTCTGCCGGCTCGGCCGCCTGAGCCGACCATTCATGCGCGCATTCTGGACAGACATAGGCGTTGCCATCCTCGTAGGTAAACTCGGAGTTGCATTTGGGGCAGGCGGGAAGGGTGCTCATGGGGGAATCCTTGGTATTGACTGAAGCTGAAACGAACAAGAAAGAACGCGAAAGTATACCGTGCGCGATACGGGACCCGTCTGGGATACCCGCGCTCCGGCAGAGTTCCACACCCCATGTCATAGTGTGAGCCGCAATCAATCTGCAATCAATCCGCATAAAATCAGCGACAAATCCGCATAGCCGACATGTCCGACACCTACTTCTATGACCCCGCCGCCGGCCACGGCCTGCGCCACGATCCCTTCAAGGCCATCGTCGCGCCGCGCCTGATCGGCTGGATCTCCAGCCGTTCGCAGGACGGCGTGCTCAACCTCGCGCCGTACAGCTTCTTCGGCGCCTTCGCCACGTTTCCCGCCGTGATCGGCTTTTGCAGCGAAGGCCGCAAGGACAGCATCAGCAATATCGAAGCCACCGGCGAGTTCGTCTGGAATCTCGCCTCGCGCCCGCTCGCCGAGCAGATGAACCGCAGCTCCGCGCCGGTCGCCGCCGATGTCGATGAATTCGCGCTCGCCGGTCTCACGCCCGCGCCGGGCCGCAACGTCGCGGTCCCGCACGTCGCCGAAGCGCCCGCCGCCCTCGAATGCAAGCTGTTGCAGATCGTGCGCCTGAACGCGCTCGACGGCACGCCCATGGACAACTGGCTTGCGCTTGGCCAGGTGGTCGGCGTGCATATCCGCCAGGAATATCTGAAGGACGGCCTCTTCGATACCCACGCCGCGCAGCCCATCATGCGCGCCGGTTATCGTGCCGACTACGCGCAGATCGGCGAGATGTTCCAGATGGTGCGCCCCAGCGCCTGAACCGGGGTGGCCCGGGGTGGCCCTTGCGTTGCCCCCCATGCCGCACGCGCCGATAATGTCCCCACATCGCGCGTCGCGCGGGGGAGACAGTCCATGCAATCTCCGACCGGCTCGGTCGTGGCGCTCAGCTCAGCCGCCTCGACGATGTTTTCGATCGGCATGATCTTTCTCGGCTACTGGGGCCTGCACGAGCCGGCGCCGTGGCGCGTCGGCGACCGCGTGATCGTGGTGCTGGCGCTGGCGGGCTTCGCGTGCCTGGGCAGCGTGCCCTGGCTGGCCACCTCGCCCGCGCCGCCTGGCGACGAGCGGCGTTTCCTGCTCGCGCGCCGCGCGTTTGTCGCGGGCGCGAGCGCAGTGTGGTTGTCGATTGCGCTATCGCTGATTCTTTAGCGGCGTCGGCGCCCGGAAAGTCGGCCCGCGTAGTTTTGGTACGATGCACGCTTTGCCAGCCATCCTGTTGCCCGCGTGAAGCGTTCCGTGTCGTTCATCCGCGCCCAAGCCGCGAAGTGGTCCTCCCGCCTGAAGCCCCTGTTGTCGCGAGTCTGCGCGCTCGTGCGCCCGCGGCTCGCGCAGGGCCTCCATCATCTGCGCCATCCGACCCGGCGCGGCGTGCTGACCGCCGTCGCGGCGGTGCCCGCGGCCATCGTCCTTTACGTGCTGGTGCTGATTCCGTTTACGCCCAGCATCGGCGACATCCGCAAGGCGCGCGTCGATCAACCCGCGCAGATTCTTTCGGCGGACGGCAAGGTGCTTGCCGAATTCAAGCCCTCGAACCGCGAATGGGTGCCGCTCGCCCAGATCTCGCCGCACATGGTCGATGCGCTGATCTCGACCGAGGATCACCGCTTCTACGAGCATCACGGCATCGACTTCAAGCGCACGGCGGGCGCGGCGCTGCATACGTTCTCGGGCGATCGCCAGGGCGGTTCGACCATCACGCAGCAGCTCGCGCGCAATCTGTATCCCGACGAGATCGGCCGCGCGCCCACGCTCACGCGCAAGATCAAGGAGGCGATCACCGCCTTCAAGATCGAGGCCGTGTACAGCAAGCCGCAGATTCTCGAAACCTATCTGAACACGGTGCCGTTCCTCTACAACGCGTTCGGCATCGAGATGGCGGCGCGCACCTACTTCGGCGTGTCGGCGGATCAGCTCACGGTGCTGCAGGCCGCGACGCTCACCGGTATGCTCAAGGGCAACGCCTACTACAACCCGGTGATTAATCCCGAGCGCGCGCTCGCGCGGCGCAATACCGTGCTTTCGCAGATGGTGAAGTACGGCAAGCTCACGCCGGCGCAGTACGCAACGCTGGCGAAGAAGCCGCTGCGTCTGGACTTCGAGCGTCAGACCGAGCCGCCCGGCCCCGCGCCGCATTTCGCCCAGCAGTTGCGCAAATGGCTGATCGCGTGGGCCGACCGCAACGACTACAACATCTATTCGGATGGTCTGGTGGTGCGCACAACCATCGATTCGCGTCTGCAGGCGATGGCCACGGCTGCGCTCAAGCAGCACGCCAATCAACTGCAGGGCATCGCGAACGGTGCGTGGAGCGGGCGCAACGGCTGCTCGGCGGATAACGATCTGTTCAAGAGCTTCATGCGCGAGACGCCCGATTACAAGGCCGCGCACGACGCGGGCGCGAGCGACGCGGACGCGCTCAAAAAGCTCGCCGCCGACCGCGATTTCATGCGCGGGCTGTGCAAGGCAAAAACCGATGTGCAGGCGGGTTTCATCGCGATCGATCCGCGTGACGGCCAGATCAAGGCCTGGGTGGGCAGCCGCGACTTCCAGGACGAGCCGTTCGATCACGTGCAGCAGGCGCGCCGTCAGCCGGGCTCGACGTTCAAGGCCTTTGTGTATGGCGCGGCGTTCGCCAACGGCGCGAAGCCGTCCGATACGATCATCGACCAGGCCGTGGAAATGCCACTCGAAGGCGGCGAAATCTGGCGTCCCAACGATGATGTGCCGCCCAGCAACAAGCCGATGACGCTGCGCGACGCACTCGCGTTCTCGCGCAACCGCATCACCGCGCAGGTGATGCAGGCCGTTGGCCCGGACAAGGTCGCGCGTCTCGCGCGCGCGATGGGCGTGCGCGACAGCCAGCTCAACGCGGTGCCGTCGCTCGCGCTCGGCACGAGTCCGGTCACGCTCAAGGAGATGGTTTCCGCGTACAGCACCATCGCCAACGACGGCGTCTATCTGGAGCCGCGCATGGTCACGCGCATCGAGGACAGCAAGGGCGACGTGCTCGCGGAATTCGGCAGCGCCTCGCCCGAGCGCGCGCTGTCGGCTGACGTCGATCGCACACTGCTCGATACGATGCGCGACGTCGTGAATCGCGGAACGGGTTCGAGCATCCGCACGCGCTTTGGCATTCGCGCCGATGTGGCGGGCAAGACCGGCACGACCCAGGACAACGCCGACGGCTGGTTCATCCTGATGGACCCGCAACTGGTGGCGGGCGCGTGGGTGGGCTTCGACGATGGCCGCGTCACGCTCAATAGCGATTACTGGGGGCAGGGTGCGCGCAGCGCACTGCCGATCGTCGGCGACTTCTTCCAGCGTGCGCTGCGCACGCGCATCGTCGATCCGCGCGCGCGCTTCGATACCGAAGTCACGCCGGGCGCCTTCGAGCAGTTCCGCGACCGGCTGAAGACATGGATGGATTCGCTGTTCGCGTCGAAGCAGGCCGAAGCGCCGCGCCCGTCCACGCCGATCAAGCGCGCGCCTGCGCCGGAACCGGCTGAAGTGCCACCGTCGAGCGGCGTGCAGGCGGCGTCGGCGTCGGCGGCGGCTGCGCCAGCGACGGCTCCCGCGGCGGCATCGGAGGCGGCTGCGGCGTCGGCGATCCTCAACGGCGTCACGCCGCCTGGGTCGAACATGCCGCCGATCCTCGGGCCGTCGGGCGCCTCGCAACAGGGTGCGCCCGCGCAGCCGTCGTCGCAACAGCCGCCGTATCCGTCACAGGAGCCGTCGCTGGCGCCGACGCCGACACCCGACGACGCCGATTCGAGCGGCGGTGCGCCGGCCCAGTACACGCCGCCGCAGGGCAACTGACGCCGTGACGCGACGCGCGAGCGGCCGTCAGGACGCTCGCGCGCCGAAGTGCTCGCGCCCGACGCATCCGTTGACGCGAATGTCGACGTTCCCGGCGAGCCGCGCGCCCAGCGGCGTGAACGGCGTGCAGATCGCGCTCGCGTGCCCGTGTGCGGCGAGCGCCGGTGCATCGGCCGCTGCGCTGTCAGTCGCGCTCTCACCCCACATAAGCGGATAGCGCCGCTCGGCATCCCATTGCGCGAACGCGCTGCGCAGCGCCAGCGCACTGCGCGGCACCGCGCCAAGGCCGCGCCAGACGAACGACTCGCGCACTTCGAACACTTCCTCCATGAGCCTCTGTGCGTTCGTGTCGCCGGCTTCGGTCACGGCCCGCGTGTACTGATTTTCGGTATCGGCGCGGCATTCGTTGATCTGCCCGACGAGCATCAGCACGGCCTGCAACACGTCGATCGCCTGCGGGCCCGCGATCACGACCGGTTTGACGAAGTCGCCCGAAATCGAACGATAGGGCGTCACGCCGATGACCTCGCTAACGTGTGAAGGCGCGATGAAGCCATTGATCTGCACACGCTCGCCGATGCCATCGTCGGCGACCAGATGGCGCATGGCCGCGGGCGTCAGCACGTGGTCGCTGAGCACGTTGAAATTGGCGCACCCGAGGGCGCGGGCGTCTATCAGCGCTTCGGCTGTCGCGGGCGCGGCGGTCTCGAAGCCGGCGGCGACATAGACGATTTCGCGATGCGGCTGGGCGCATGCGAGCGCGAGCGCATCGCCGATCGTGCCCGGCACCTGGATGTCCGCGCCCGCCATCCGTGCTTCGAGCAGGTTCGCGTGGCGCGCGCCGGGCACGCGCAGCATGGCATCGCTCACGCAGAGCGTGACGTCGTGCGTGCGCGCGAGATCGATCATGCGGTCGATGCGGCTGGCGGGCAGCACGCATTCGGGGCAGCCCGGCCCGTGAATCAGCTCGATCTGCGGCGGCAGCATCGCGACCAGACCGTGGCGCGCGATCGCCAGCGCGTGGCTGTGGCAAAAGCTCATCAGGCGATAGCGGCGGCGCAACTCCGCGGCGGCATGGATGCGGGCGTTCAGGCCGCGTGCGAAGACGTGGTGGCGGATGTCGTCGGTGAGTTTCATTTCGCGATGGCCTGGCGGTGCAGAACCGAGAAATAGCGGATCAGCCCAGCGTGTGCATGGATCGCGTCGAGTTCTCCGCGCGCGATGGCGTCGAGCAGGTCGAGCGCGGCGTCGATTTCGTGCGCGTGCCCGGCGTCGATGACCGCGCGCGCCGCGCCGTCCGAAGCCAGCACCCACGCGCCCGTGGCCAGCGGGCCGGTGCGCGCGAGATCGAGTGCGCAGGCGCCGTGACGCGTGACGGCCTGCGCGGCCAGACCTTCGGCGCATACGATGCGGGCGGGCAGGCCGGGGCGGCGAGGCGTGAGGGAGCCTTTGGCTGGCGAGGCGGCGAAGCGGGTGAGTCGAAGCATGACGTCCTGGGCACGGCGCGCTGGTTTGCGCGCGCTGAAAATGAGCGCGAAAGTTAGCAGCATCTCGTAAGCCGACTGCAGCACGGTGCGGCGGCCGTTGACCTTGCGCAAGCTAAAAAGCGGCTAGCGCCATGCTGCATAAAGGCCCGGGGCGCTGGCAGACCGGCGCGCCACTGTGCCAAAACGTTGCCTTATGTTGCGGCTGACGGCGCGCGGTGGAACGATCGGGCGTCCGGTGTGGTCAAGGATTGTTCAAAGTCCGTGGATAACTCGTCCCCCACGGCGCTGAATCCCACGCCACAAGCCTTTGCGGGCCATGTGCGGGGGAAACAGGCGTTCCCCACACTCCCACAAACATTATTCCACCACGTTTCCCCAGTGGGAATGGTCCGACATATTAAACAGGTGTCTTGTAAAAGATACAAGCTAACGGCAGCTCATTAGCCATTTCTACAAGTCACTTGTGAGACGGGAGGGCCGACAGGCTGGTTGTGCATGGTGCGCTGCATCTGGCATGGGGGATGACCTGGACATTCCCCCCGCCGCGCGATGTTAGGGCTACAGTTCGCGGTGGTTGCCCTCCCCATCCGTACAGCTTTACTCGTCCCTTTCGCGCCGACCTTCGCAGTACTCTTGCCACATTGCCCGGTATGCCTGTTCGATGTCTGCCGCGAATCGTTGCGCATCCATTAGCGCCGATGCTTTCAAACGGGCTCTTAACAGTCCGCGCAAAGCAGAGAGACGGGGCAAATTGCCTGCAAGCGCACAAGCCGCACGCACAAATTCGTCGTCGGAACCCGCGGCGAGTTCGGGCATCCCAAGATTCCCGGCGATACTCCTGCCGCCTCGACTTATGGCTGAGCGCCCGGCTAGCGTGATGACAGGGACACCCATCCAGAAAGCATCCAAACTGGTCGTATGACCGTTGCACGGAAAGGAGTCAAGCGCGAGATCGATGCGATGATAGGTTTCCAGATAGGCGCGGCGGGGTTGTCGACCGACAAGCAGCACACGTGAAGGATCAATGCCGTTTGCGCCATATCGCTCGATTAGATGATCGCGATGTACACCCCGCGGCGCCAAAACCAGCAAACGAGACGCGGGTACAGCGGCAAGGACACCAGCCCAAAGGCGCAGAGAGTGGTCGCTGAACTTCGCCGGGTTATTGAGACAACCGAAAGTGAACGGAGCGCCATTTGCAGCAGGCAGATCGTTGATAGCCAAGTGCTCTACCTGAGGGTCGTAGCACCAGAATGCATGGGGCAAGCGAATTGTCCGCTCCGAATAAAATGCGTCCCGACCCGGCTCGTCCTCGGGGTCCAGCCATGGGTCCGACAGACGGTAATCCATCGCGGGACTGCCGGTTGTACCAGGATAGGCAAGCCAGGCAACCTGCACAGGCGCAGGGCGCCGCGCAAATAAAAGGCGTCGACAACCCTCCATGTGCATGGTTAAGTCAACGAGTATATCGATGCGATCGACATGAATTTGTCGCGCGAGCGCGTCATCGTCAAGCGCGTGAACGTCGCGCCAAACATCGGCTAGGTTCCTGATTGCCGCGGTCGTACTATCCGGCTGCCTGACACTCGAGTAGCAAATGATTTCAAAATTCGCGTGATCGTGCTGGGACAACAGCGGTAGCGTGAAGAGCGACTGACAATGCGAGTTGAAATCAGGTGAAACGTAGCCGATGCGCAAACGCCGACCCGGTCTACGGTCGTTCGGCTCATCACGAGTACGCCCGATTGCAAGGACCGGAGCCTCGTGTTGTGCAACAAACCGGCTACACTCGTTCAGGATTGCCTTGGGGTCATCAGTCTGAAAAGGAAGCGCGAAGATGAGGTTCGCATGAGCAACGATGTTGCCCGGATCACACTCAAGCGCATGTCGCAAAGCAAGGATCGATCTCTTTGCACATCCCATGGCGAGGAAGACATTGCCAAGAACCGCGTGCGCATTCCCAAGTTCAGGATTCAGATCGATCGCCCTACGCAGCGCTCCCAAAGCTTCGGCTGGATCGTCATGCGATAGTAGATGCCCAAGCTGATACCATGCGTTTGCATGATCGGGCTTCAGTGCCACTGCTCGCTTTAGCATTTCCACGGCTTCATCCACGCGCTGGCGGCTAAGCAAGACGCCAAGGTTGTAGTATGCGCTTGCAATGTGCGGATCAAGTGCAATGGCCTTGCGCGCAGCACTCTCGGCTTCGGCCTGATTTGTCGTTGAAAGCACATGGGCGAGATTGGACCAGGCTACCGCAAAACCAGGGTCTAACTCCACAGCTCGCGTAAGTGCGACCTTAGCTTCGTATCGCCGGGAATTTGAGAACAGGCGCCCTAATGCATTCCATGCGGGCGCGAAGCTGGGATCCAACTCGACTGCGCGTCGCAGCGCTTTTTCCGCCACCTCTGGTTCAGATTGCTCGAGCAGAACGCCGAGGTTGAACCAGGCTCGCGCGAAGTTGGGCCGCAATGCAATTGCTCGCTCGTATGCCGCTCGTGCTTCCTCGGGGCGGCTCGCGTGCAGCAGATTTCCGAGGTTGTTGTGTGCTTCCACGAGTGAAGGCGCAAGCTCGATTGCCTGCCGAAGATGCGCCTCCGCCTGGTCAGAATCTTCGGGACCAAACGTATTGGAAATATAGAAGTGAGCAGCCGCAAGCGTCGGATCAAGTTCTAGTGCACGGCGAAGGGTCATGCGCGCATCATCAATGCGGCCTTGCTTGAGTAGCGAACCAGCGAATTCCATCGCATCGCGAGGACTCGTGCTGTATGCGAGCGCGTCACACAAGGACGCTTTAGCCGCTCTGGTCTGCCCAGCGGAGAACGCTATCAGGCTCGCTAGATAGTGCGCCCTGGCATTTTCTGGTGAGGTGGCGATTGCCGCTCGGCAATGCTTTTCGGCATCGGAAATAAGACCTGCGCGCCATGCGGCGAGTGCGGCGTCACACATGATCCAAGGTTGTTTTCGTTGAAGGCCGACGTTATAGACGCTGGAACGTGCGATTGGCTCCACCAACCAAGGGGGGGCCGCGTCCAGCCCTCCCTTAGGCACCAACCGCTCTACAATTGGAACGGATTAGCGAAGTCCTACTGATGCGCGGATGCAAAGAGCGACGCTTCGACCGGCGCCTGCGCCGCAACTGTCGATGTGATGCCCGCAGCGCCACCCGAATACGAGGCCATTGCCGATACAAGCTGGCTCACCTGGTTATTCGCAGTAGTGTCTGCACCAAGACCGGATTTCATGTTGGAGACCGTGACAACATTTCCGTTACCGAGTCCGATTAGAGCTACGCCGTTTTGAACTGCAAATGACGAGGCATTCATCGAGATATTGCCACTTGCGTCTTCCTTCACGAAGTAACCGCCGTCCGCCTGAATCGTCTCCGCGCCATTGGCAGTATTGAAAGACACGCTGTTGTTGCTTCCGTTGATGTTAAGCGTCCCCCCCGATCCGAGGACAATCTGATTACCATCACCAATGGTAATCAGGTCGCCACGGCCTTGAGAGTCATCAACTAGCCGGTTCGATCCCACTGAAACAGTATTGCTCGTGCCTGAAATCGTGACGGCACCGACACCGATGCCTCGGTCATAGATGTTGTTGTTGCTACCCGCCACCGACACAGCGCCGTGAGCTTCGATTGAATCGCTGCTTCCTGAGACAATGGCAGACGCGTCGGTTGCCACAAACGCGTAGCCACCCGTCATGTTAATCCTGGAATTTACCCCGGCGGTTACGTTCGAATTGACTCCCACAGTGATTGTGTCGTTTTGCCCATTGCCGGAAAGGGTATGTCCACCACCAGCGTCCCCGTCGATGATGACGCTGTTGGCTCCGGCGGATATGACGTTGTCCGAGCCCGACACGACGATTTCCGCACCATTGGCAGAAGATCCGAGCACCGTGTTTCCCGACCCCACGATTCGGATGTAGCCCTGTGTCCCGAAGGGGATACCTGAACCGCTTTCCAGAAACACCAAATCGGATGAGCCATAAAGCGTCATCCCCGCCCCACTTTGTACATCAAAAGTAGTATTGTCGAGCGTGTACGACGCAGCGTTGTCGGTAACAGAAATGTAAGAAGCGCCCATTAGTACTCCCATGATATGAGCTTTAGTTTTCCAGACCAGAATAACCCAGCCTGGGCTGATTGGAAGCTTGACCATGAAGACCCAGCTTCACAAACCATAAAATCAAAAATTGACTGAATCCACGTACGGAAAACAACGACGATGAAATATCGTCATTGCAAATCCTTTTTTCCTAGCGTCCCGAGTTTCGACGCCATGTCAATCCTTGCGTTATCCCATTCTGCAAGCGACTGGACCCTGCGCTGTTTTGCATTCGCCAGCGCCGCCTGCGTGTTCATCAGTTCGAGAATGCTTCCCACACCCGCGTCGTAACGATGCTTCGCGGCCTCCCAAGAACGGCTTGCAATCGCAAGCAGGTTCGCGCTGTTTTGCGCGTTCTTCGTTGCGCTTTCGAGCGTCTGGTAACTCACCCACACATCCAGCGCCACTTTCTGCCGCGCTTCGTCGATCGCGTCCGCCTGATGCTCGGCCTGCGCTCTCGCCTGGTCGATCTGGTAATGCCGCCCGAACCCCTCGAACAGTGGAATGCTCATCTGAACGCCGACATATGCGTCATGTCCTGTCGACGAATACGTCGCCAGCCCCAGCCCCATGCTCTGCGGCTGGTTGTTTCGGCTGTACTTCGCCACCAGGCTGATACTCGGCAGCCCCTGCGCGCGCGTCTGCGACATTTTCGCGACCGCCGCCTCATACTGAGCCTGCACGGCACGCACCAAGGGATGCGTCGCCTGCACGTCACGGATCATCTCCGCGACGGACTCACTGAACGTGCGGTCCGTGCGCACGCCCTCGGTCACAGCTGGAACATCGAGCGGCACGTCGGGCGCGAGGTTCATGTCCGATGCGAGCGCGCCCAGCGCCGTCTGCGCATCGCTCTGCGCCTTCGTCAGGCTGAACACAGCCTGTTCGTGCTGCGTCTGCGCTTGAAGCGCGTCTGTGACAGGGGCTACGCCCTTGTCCGTGCGTGCCTGCGCCGCCTGCATGCTCTGGCGCGTCATGGCCTCCACGTCCTGTGCCGCCTGAAGTTCGCCAATGGCGGTCTGCGCTGCGTAGTAATCCTTCGCAGCCTGCGCAAAGAACGCCTGCAACGTCGCGTCCTGGCTGGCGCGCGCCGCATCGAGTAGCGCGTTCGCGTTCTTCAGCGCAGCCTCACGCCCGCCGAAGTCGTATAGCAGCCAGTTCAGGCTCACACCTGCCGTACGCGTGAACGCGTTGATGTCCTCGCTGAGCGCCGGATGGTTTTCGATGTCGATCACTGAGCTTTCGCGCACGCCCTGCCAGTTCGCCGATATCTGCGGCAGATAGGCCGCACGGGCCGCACCGACACCCGCCGCCTGCGCCTTCACCGCAGCCCATGCCTCGCGTGTTTTCGGATTGCTGCACAGCGTGCGCTCGACGGCTTCGTCGAGCTTCAACGGACGGCCTGGCGCTGCGCCGAGTCCGCAAACCGGTGCGAACGAACCGGCCGCAGTCGCGGAAATGTTTTGTTCGGCGCGCAGCACGTCGATTGCATGGGCCGTGTTCATCGTCGCGATACACGCAACGAGCGCCACCAACGTCTTCCGGTTAGCGCTCACGCATACCCTCCCGTGCCGTACGCATCAACGGATCAAGGAAGTACCCGATCACGCTGCGCTTGCCCGTGCAGATATCGGCCGTCACCGCCATGCCTGGAGTCAGAGTGATCCAGCGGTTGTCGATGTGGATGCGGTTCGTCGTGAGGCGGATGCGCACCGGAAACGTGAGTCCGAGCTTTTTGTCCTGCACGGCATCGTTCGAAACCTCAGTGATGGTCCCGTCCAGATACCCGTAACGCGTATAGGGAAACGCTTCAATCTTCACCGCCGCGCGCTGGCCCACCTGCACGAAGCCGATGTCGCGGTTGGCGAGCCGTGCCTCCACTTCGAGCGCGTCGTCGGGCACGATCTCCATCAGCGCCTGCGCCGTCGTTACCACGCCGCCCAGCGTGTGCACCGAGAGCTGCTGCACCGTGCCCGCCACGGGAGCAGTCAGGCTCATGAGCGCCTGGCGCGTGGTCGCCTTGGTTTCGTCGTCGCGGCTCTGCGTCGCCTGCTGCGTTGCCTTCTCCAGCTCGTCGAGCTGGTCGCGACGGAACTTCGACGCCGTCGCGTCGACCTGCGCGCGCTGCTCCGCAATCGCCGCCGCGAGTTCATTCGCGTGGGCACGCTGCGCGGCGAGTTCATGTTCTTTATCGAGCGCCGACTGTTCCTTGTCGAGATAGTCGTTGCGCGCCACGTATTTATCCGCGACGAGTGCACGGTACGCATCTGCCTGCTGGCGCGCGAGTGGCGCGGTCTGCGCAAGCTTCGCGATCTCCGCGCGGGTGCTGTCCAGTTCCGCCTGCCGCTTCGCCAGTTCGGCTTTCCCGCCCTCGTACTGGTCGCGGTATTCGAACCACGCGCCTTCGGCATGACGCTGTGCGTCCTGCATGCGCGCGGCGGGCGCGTCGTCGACCCGTGCCACGACCGGCACGCGGCCGACCTGCTGCGCGGCAAGCAACGCATTGACACGTGCGGCTGCGAGTTCCGCATCGAGCCGCGACATGTGCGCCTTGTCGGCGTCGGCAGCGGCCTGCGTGATGTCGAGTTTCATCAGCAGATCCCCTGCTGCCACGCGCTGACCGTCCTTCACGCGAATCTCACGCACCACGCCGGTAATCGCCGGCTGGACGGTTTTCACGCGTGCATTCGGGATGAACTGACCGCTGGCCGTCACCACGATATCCAGCCGTCCGACGATACCGATGAGCAACGCGAGGACGCTGAGCAGCACGAGTATTCGCATCGTCCAGCGCGGCGCGGGATGCACAGGCGTCTCAACGAGTTCCAGCTCGGCGGGCAGGAAGGCAAGCTGGTCGGCATCTCGTGTGGGACGCTCGAGCTGCGCGCGGATCTGCCAGACCTCGCGCCAGACCGCCGCATAGCGGCGCAACAGGTCGGTGAACGCCTGAATTTTCATCGGTTGCATGTTCACTTAGGCATCCTGAATGGAAACGAGGTGCGCATAATAGCCCCCGTGACCGAGCAGGCTCTCATGATCGCCCTGTTCGACGATTTTTCCGTGATCCATCGCGAAGATGCGGTTCGCGTGTCGCACAGCGCTCAGCCGGTGCGCGATGATGATGACCGTGCGGCCAGCACAGATCGACTTCATGTTCTCGCGAATGATGCGTTCGGTCTCGAAGTCGAGTGCGCTGGTTGCCTCGTCGAAAATCAGGATGCGAGGATTCGTGAGCAGCGCGCGGGCGATAGCAAGACGCTGGCGCTGTCCGCCCGAGAGATTGCTGCCCTGCTCGCCCACCACCGTGTCGTAGCTTTCGGGCAGTTCGCAGATGAAGCCGTGCGCGCCCGCGAGCTTCGCTGCCTGAATCACGGCCTCGATCGGCGCGCCGGGATCGGTCAGCGCGATGTTATCGCGCACAGAGCGGTTGAACAGCAGATTCTCCTGCAGCACCACGCCGATCTGCCTGCGCAGCCACGTTGGGTCGACCAACGCGAGATCCTGGCCGTCGATGCGCACGGTGCCCTGCTCGGGAATGTAGAGCCGTTGCAACAGCTTCGTGAGCGTGCTCTTGCCCGAGCCCGAACGACCGACAATGCCAATCACCTGTCCGGCGCGGATGTTCAGCGACACGCCATCGAGCACGGTCGGGCTGTCGGGGCGATAGCGAAAGCGAATGTTATCGAACTGCACGTCGCCGCGAATTGGCGGCAACGTCTGGCGCGTCTGCGGAATCTCGGTGCGGGTGTTGAGGATATCGCCCAGACGCTGCATCGAGATGCCGGTCTGCTGGAAGTCCTGCCACAGTTGCGCGAGACGCAGCACGGGCGCGCTCACGCGCTGCGACATCATGTTGAAGGCAACGAGTTCGCCGACGCTCAGCCGTCCGTCGATCACAAGCCGCGCGCCGATGAAGAGCGTACCGAGCATGACAAGCTTGCCGACGAGCTGGATAAGCTGCTGGCCAACGTTGCCGAGCTGGTTCACACGAAAACCCGCGCTCACGTAGGCCGCGAGCTGCGATTCCCAGCGCCGGATGAACTGCGGCTCGACCGCCATCGCCTTGACCGTTTCCACGCCCGACACCGATTCGACGAGAAAAGACTGGTTGTCCGCACCGCGCGCGAACTTCTCGTTCAGACGCGCGCGGAACGCGGGCACGAGCAGAGCGGAGACGATACCGTAGACCGGCAGCGAGGCCACCACGAGCATAGTGAGCCAGCCGCTGTAGATGCACATCACGCCGACGAAAACGAACGAAAACGCTATGTCGATGACGGCCGTGAGCGCCTGGCCAGTCAGGAAGTTGCGGATGTTTTCCAGTTCGCGCACGCGGGCGACCGTATCGCCTACACGGCGCGCTCCGAAATACCCGAGTGGCAGCGCCACCAGATGGCGGAACAGGCGTGCGCCGAGTTCGACGTCAATGCGGTTAGTCGTGTGCGCG
Organism: Paraburkholderia eburnea; assembly: GCF_002917095.1. Classification (GTDB taxonomy): domain Bacteria; phylum Pseudomonadota; class Gammaproteobacteria; order Burkholderiales; family Burkholderiaceae; genus Paraburkholderia; species Paraburkholderia eburnea. The sequence continues at coordinate 44,581 of NZ_PQGA01000007.1, read as the reverse complement.
AACACGTAGTTGCGCAGGCCCGTGAGCAGCACCTCGAACACCGACGCAACCAGCAACGTGATGCAGACGACGTTCAATGTGCTGTAGGTGCGGTTCACAAGCACCTTGTCCATCACAACCTGGAACATCAGTGGCGAGACCAATCCGGACAGTTGCAGTACGAGCGACACACCTAGCACTTCGAGAAGCAACTTTCGGTAACGCACAATCGCAGGGATGAACCAGGAGAAGTCGAAGTGCGCGAGTTCTCCGGCGAGCGAAGCGCGAGATGCGAATAGCAGCATCTGGCCTGTGCTGCGAGCCACGATCTCCTCTATAGGCTTTACGGTCGGTGCCGCGCTACCGGGCTCGAGAATCAGTGCGGTCTTTCCGTCTGTCTTCGCGAGGATGAAGTGATGGCCCTGGCCGTCGAGAACGAGCGAGGGCAATGGTGCGCCAGCCAGCCTTTCCACACGCAGGACAACTATGCGGGCCTTTAAACCGAGGCGGCGCGCCGAAAGCACGATATCCTTCGCGCTGAAGCACCCGGCGTCCACCGCAGCTGCATGTTTGAGTTGGGCCGCGTCGGCAGCGATATTATGGAATCGGGCGATAGTAACGAGGGCAGATAGCCCAGGGTCTTCGTATGTCACTGATATGTAATCCTAATCTAGTTGCGTTGAGAGGGATCCGCGCGAAACGATATTCAGTCAAAGGGACCATGGAGTTTCCAGAATCAGAAAAGCGCCAAAAGTCAACGCGACTACCAGGATATTAACCAACCGACAATATAGTTGAGAGACTAACTTTCTTTTTGGTAGAAAAGAAACTGAAATCCGACAGAAATTTCGTGAACCCTCACGATTTTCATACGTAATTGTTGTACGTCAAATCTCCACCCATGCAGTAAGAGATTTGAAAGAACATCGAAATGCTTATATTGGAGGCACCTGGATTCCATATCGGCGACACCATAGTATTTAGTTATCCAAAGTTAATTGCCGGATATTCTTCACACTCAGTCTCACGCCCAGCAGTTCCAGCGTATTCACAAGGATGGGTTCGTTCATGTTTTCAGACGTGAGGTTGGAAACGGACGCGGCAAGGCCGCGTCCGGTGCATCAGGCCGCTTCGATCTGCGGCAGTTCTGCCGTGTCGTCGTTCGCCACGTCGATGGCATCGGGTCCGGCAATCTGTGTGAGTGCACCGTCCAGACTCATCAGGTAGTCGCCCAGCGCTGCCCACGCTGCGCGCATCTCGTTTTCGTAGTCGTGCTTCTGGTAAGTGCGAAGCAGGCGCGGATTGATGCCCTGCCTGCGGGCCTGGGTTGTAACACTGTGATTCAGGCACCGGTCCACAATCCGCTCTTCAAAGCCGCACACCTGCATGAGCGTCGCACCCGTACGCCGCAGGTCATGACAGCTCCATGCGCCCCCGGGCAGGATCAGGGAGCGCGCTGTCGCTTCGGCAAGCCCGCTCTTTTGCTTCTTCCGCTTTCCCCAGCTCTGACGGTCGCTGATTGCACACTGGAGCATGTAAGTCGTCACCGGACTGGTTTCATCCCTGGGATGCGGCAGGACAAATGGCATGTGACCTGTTACTGCGTGCAGTTCCCGCAGCAGTCGCAGTGCGAAGCGCGACAGGTGAATGGTGAACTCCTTGCCGTTCTTCGCCTGCTCGGGGGAATGAACCAGGTCAGCCTTGCTGAAGTCCACATGCACCCAGCGCGCCGCACAGATTTCATTGACACGCGCGAGCGTCGCGAGCATCACCCACACGGCCAGGACATGCTCGCGAGACATGGGCGTCGCGATCCTGCCGCGTCGTGGTCCCTCATGCAGGTCCCAAGTATTGCGGATTGTCTCGAGGCGGTTGCGCAGCTCGATGATCTCGCCGTCACTGAGCACGCGCTCGCTCCAGTCCTGGTATCCCGCTGGCAACAGTCTGGAAATGTCCACTTCCTCGACGGGGCTGACCTCGAACAGCAGCCGCCATGGCCTGCGTTTGCCCGCCCACGTGAACATCGCCCGGGTCGAGATGTAAAGGGATATCGCCGTTGACACCTTCCCGCACTCGACAAGCCCCTTCACAACCTTGCGGAGATTTTCCGGCTTCACGTCGAGCACCGGCACGGCACCTACCTGCGGCAGCAGATGCAGTTCGAACGTGCGGCGTACAGTTTTTGCATGCCGCAATGTGTTCTCCGCCATCGCCTCGGGATGCCACGCTTCGAACATGGCTGCGACCGTCAGTTGCTGACCGGCCTGCTCCTGGCTGCTGGCGCACAACCTCTCTCTGCCTGCTCAACCTTGATCTTCCGCGCGACGGCCTGCCTCTGGCCTGCCGGGTCGCCGCCGCGCCCGACGCGCAGCTTCGTTTCCTCGAAGTTCGCGCAGATGGTGTCGAGTGGGCTGCGCGGCCACACGTCCAGCGCCATTTCACGCGGCTCGCCCTGGAACCGGTAGAGATAGCGGAAGTGGACGCTGATGCTTTTCGTCCAGATGTGCACCTTGCCGGACAGGCCAGCGCCGTCATTGAGGATGCGGTTTTGATCGGCGGCGGTGAGCTTGAGCAGCGTCCCTTCGCTGACCGTTAGCGATCGTTTTTCCCCCTCGGGATGCCCCACGAAACAGATGCCACGGTCGGATTCCAGCCAGAGCCGAATTCAACATGTAAACATCTAACTTGTTGAATCTAAACGAAACAGATGTTTGTAGGGGGGCTGCGTTTCGGGGCAAAGTTCTCCACAGTTTTTGTTCACAGCCTTGTGGAAAACCTGTCCGCATCCCGCTTAACTCATTGATCCGATGCGCTATTTCTGTCGAGGGCAGGAAGCGCGCCACGCGCATTTCGTCTGCGCGCCCTTGCGCGGGCGATAATGCCGGGCGCGGGCCGCTGGCCCTCCCACCCTTGGAGTCCAAACACGATGTTCCGTATGTCCCCTTTCTTGCGTGCGCTCGGCGCGTGCGCCGTGCTCGCCGCCTCGCTGCCCACGTTCGCGCAGGCGCTTGCCACCCCGGCCAGCGCCGGCAGTTCTTCAGGCGCGACGCCGGGCTTGCCTGCCGGCGCGATGGCCGTGGTCAATGGCGTGCAGATTCCGCAATCGGCGCTCGATAACGCGGTGCAGACCGTGATGAGCCACAACCAGGACGCCACGGACACGCCGCAGTTGCGCAAGGCGCTCAAGGAGCAGTTGATCGTGCGCGAGGTCATGCGCCAGCAAGCGGTGAAGGCGCATTACGACCAGCGCCCCGAAGTCGTGCAGGCGAGCGATGCCACCAGGACCGACATCGAAATTCGCGCGTGGATGCAGGACAACGTTCACGTGCCGGAGCCGACCGAGCGCGAAATCCGCGCGCGCTACGACACCACCAATATTGAGCTGGGCAAATTCGAGTTCAAACCGCAGGTGATCGTGCTTGCGGATCAGAAGCTCGCGCAGGACGTGATCGCGAAGGCGAAGGCGGGCCAGCCGTTCGATGCGCTCGCGCACGACTACAGCATGGTGCCGTCGAAGGAGAATGGCGGCGCAATGCCGTGGGTGAGCTTCAAGACGCCGGTCAGGGAAGGCGAGACGCACGGCGTGCCGGTGGAGTTCGCCCGTGCGCTCGCGCAGTTGAAGGTGGGCGCGGTGGCCCCGCAGCCGGTGCGTTCGGGCCAGGCCTGGGTCGTCGTGAAGCTCCAGGACAAGCGCGCGATGAAGGTGCAGAAGTACAGCGACGTGAAGGACGAAATCCGCCGCGAGCTGACGGCCGAAGCCATGGACGCGGGCGCGGCGCAGCTCGTCAAGTCGCTGGTGCAGGGCGCGACGATCGTTCAGTAACGCGCGGGCGCGGCGTGGCTCAGCGCTCGCCGCGCAGTTTGAACACGCTCACGAGCTGCGCGAGCGTGGCGGCCTGTTCCGACAAGGCTGCGGCGGCGCGCTCGGCGTCGCCTACGAGCACGGCGTTCTGCTGCGTGGCCTCGCCGATCTGCGAAACGGCGATGTTGACCTGCTCGATGCCGCCCGACTGCTCGCGCGACGCCACGCTGATCTCGGCGATGATCGCGCGCACTTCCTCCACGCGCGTGACGATGTCGCGCATCGTCGTGCTTGCCTCGCCCGCGATGCGGTAGCCCGCATCGACCGTTTCCGACGACTCCGCAATCAGCGCCGCAATTTCGCGCGCCGCCGCCGCGCTGCGCTGCGCGAGCGCGCGCACTTCGCTGGCGACCACCGCGAAGCCCCTGCCGTGCTCGCCCGCGCGCGCCGCTTCCACGGCCGCGTTGAGCGCGAGGATATTGGTCTGGAACGCGATGCCGTCGATCACGCCGGTGATGTCGGTGATTTTCTGCGAGGCGCGGCTGATGTCCTGCATCGTCGCGACCACCCGCTCGACTGCGCGGCCCCCGTCGAGCGCGGCGTCGGCTGCGCCCGTCACCACGGCGTTGGCGCGCTGCGCGTGATCGGCGTTCTGCTGCACCGTCGAGGTGATTTCCTCCATGCTCGCGGCGGTTTCTTCGAGGCTGCTCGCCTGGCTCGCGATGCGCTCGGCGATCTCGCCGCTGCTGGCCGCGATGCGCCCGGTGTCGTCGCTCATCTGCGCGCTCGCGCCGCGCACCTGCGCGACGATCTGCGCGAGACCCACGCCGATGCCGTCGATGGCCTGGGTGAGACGGCCGATTTCGTCGGCGCCTTCGCTGGCCGGTGCGGCAGGATTCTGCGCCGCGCCGATCCGCACCGTCAGATCGCCCGCCGCGAGGCGGCCCGCGGCGTGCGCGGCGGCGTCGAGCGGCTGGCTCACCATGCGCCGCGCCGCGAAGATCGCCAGCGCCGCGAACAGCACGACGAGCGCGAAGCCGATCGCCGCAAAGCGGTTACGCGTGGCGTTCACCTCGGCCATGATTTCGTCGCGCGGCACCACGCCGCCCACGAGCCATTGCCATTGCGGCGCGCTCACGAACGAGACGAGCTTCGCGCGCGGGTCGTGCTCGCCGAGCGTGGCGTCGGCGCTGGTGTAATCGAAGGTGCCTTCGCGCGCGTCGAGCATACGCGTGTAGGGCGCGTTGGCATCGTCGAAATGCTTGCCCGCCGCGGCCGGATGCACGAGGAACGTGCCGCGCGCCGCGCCGCTGGAGGCGTCCATCACGAAGTAATAGCCGGTGTCGCCAAGCCTGAGCTTGCCGATGCCGGTCTTGATCGCCTCGATCTGCCTGTCCACGTCGACGCCCACGAAGAGCGCGCCGATCACCTTGCCGCTCGCATCGGTAATCGGCTTGTACTCGGTGATGTATTGCTTGCCGAACAGTTGCGCGAGGCCCGCGTAGCTGCGCCCGCCCAGGATGGGTTCGTAGGCCGGGCCCTTGCGGTCGAGCAGCGTGCCGATCGCGCGCGAGCCGTCCTGCTTCTTGAGGGAAGTCGTCACGCGCACGAAGTCGTCGCCGCTGCGCGCGAACACGGTCGCGATGGCGCCGCTGCGCGAGAGGAACTGATCGGGAATCGAAAAGTCGAGGTTCAGCACGTGATCGCCCACTTTGAAAGTAGGCGTGGCCTTGCCGCCGATATCGACGGTCTGAGTAGGATCGAGCGCGAAGTCGCCGGGCAGGAAGCTCGCGAAGAGCGTCATCGAGCGATCGACTTCGGCGTCGAGCGCGCTGTCGATCAGCGCGATCGTGGAGGCGACTGCCTGGTCTTTTTCGGCGATGCGCGCGCGCACCTGTTCGCCGACCTGAGTGGCGGCGCTATTCGTGAGCGCCAGAGTGAAGGCGATGAAGATCGCCGCGACGATCACGCACGAGAGCAGTGCGAGGCGGACACCCACGCTGGTGCGTCGCTGGACGAATGAAAGCATTGAAGCGGTTCCTTTAAAACGATGCTGGGAACCGGCGCGTTCGAAGCGCTGGCATACAGATTACGGCCAACCTTGAGCGTTCCTTGAGGGCGCGCGCGCAAAAAGCGCCAACGTTTGCGTCGATATCCAGGAAAGCTTCTATGTGGGGCGCGAACGCGAATGGAAAAGCGTTATAACCCGCGAGATATTTCGCACGCTGAAATAATGATTTGTTGCGCGCGCAAATGAGACGACGCGGCGTGCATGACGCCGCGCCTTCGAGAAACCGTTGTAAGAAGCCTTAGCGACGCTCGCGCCAGGTGCGCAGCAGCAGCGCGTTGGTCACCACGCTCACGCTCGAAAACGCCATCGCGGCGCCCGCGAGCATCGGGTTGAGCAGGCCGAAAGCGGCGAGCGGAATGCCGATCAGGTTGTAGACGAAGGCCCAGAACAGGTTCTGCTGGATCTTGCGCCACGTGCGCCGCGAGATGTCGATGGCGGCGGCCACCAGCGCCGGATCGCCGCGCATGAGCGTGATGCCGGCGGCGTGCATGGCGACGTCGGTGCCGGTGGCCATGGCGATGCCGATATCGGCGGCGGCGAGCGCCGGCGCGTCGTTGATGCCGTCGCCGGCCATCGCGACGATCGCGCCCGAGCGGATCTTCAGGTCGCGCACCGTGCGCGCCTTGTCGTCGGGCAGCACCTGCGCGTGGACTTCGTCGATGCCGAGCTGCGCCGCCACGGCCTGCGCGCTGCCTGCGTTGTCGCCGGTCACGAGCACGCTGCGAATGCCCATCGCCTTCAGGCGCGCGATGGCCTCGCGCGCGGTGGGCTTCACGGTGTCGCCGAAAGCGAGCAGCGCGAGGACGGCCTGAGCGCCTGCATTTAAATCCATCAGCCACGACACGGTGTTGCCTTGCGCTTCGAGCGCCTGGGCGCGTTCGGCGAGGGCGGGCGGCACGGCGAGCTTGAGTTCCGCGAGCCAGCGCGCGCTGCCGATCGCGAGACGGCGGCCGCCGACATCGGCCTCCACGCCGCGTCCGGGCACCGCGCGAGCCTGCGAAGCCGCCGGCAGCGCGACACCGTGCGTCTGCGCGGCAAACGCGTTCACGACCGCTTTCGCGAGCGGATGGTCGCTGTGTTGCTGGACGGCGGCGGCGAGCGCGAGCGCATCGGCGCGCGCGACGCCGTCCGCTGCCTCGAAGGCCGCCAGCGTCGGTTGGCCGAGCGTGAGCGTGCCGGTCTTGTCGAAGGCCACCACGCCGATGTCGTGCGCAGTTTCCAGTGCTTCGGCATCCTTGATAAGCACGCCACGGCGCGCGGCCACGCCCGTGCCCGCCATGATCGCGGCCGGCGTGGCGAGGCCAAGCGCGCACGGACAGGCGATCACCAGCACGGCCACGGCGTTGAGAATCGCGGTCTCAAACGATGCGCCCGCGAGCAGCCAGCCGCCCAGCGTGAGCGCCGCGATCACGAGGATCGCCGGGACGAACACGGCGCTCACGCGATCGACGAGACGCTGGATCGGCGCTTTCTCCGCCTGGGCGTTTTCGACCAGACGGATGATGCGCGCGAGCGTCGTTTCCGCGCCGACGGCGCTCGTGCGCACGGCCAGCAGCCCTTCGCCGTTGATCGAGCCGGCGGTGACGGCGTCGTCGGGCGACTTCGGCACGGGCAGGCTTTCGCCGGTGATGAGCGATTCGTCGACATGACTGCGGCCTTCGAGCACGACACCGTCGGTCGGCAGCCGCTCGCCGGGACGCACGACGACCACGGCGCCGACGCGCACCTGCGCGAGCGGGACATCGCGTTCCACGCCGTGCTCGCGAATGCGCGCGCGTTCGGGGCGCAGCGCGTTGAGCGCGCGGATGGCGTCGGTGGTCTGGCGCTTCGCGCGCGCTTCGAGCCATTTGCCGAAGCGCACCAGCGTGATGACGACGGCGGAGGCCTCGAAGTACAGATGCGCGGTTTCGCCGGGATGGGCGAGCATCGCGTAGACGCTCACGCCCCAGGCCGCCGAGGTGCCGAGCGCGACCAGCAGATCCATATTGCCGGAGAAGGCGCGCACGGCTTTCCAGGCGGCGCGATAAAAGCGCGCGCCGAAGCCGAATTGCACGATCGACGCGAGCACGAACTGCGCGGCGGCGGGCAGCATCCAGTGCAGGCCGAGCCAGTGGCCGAACATCGGCACGACGAGCGGCACGGTGAGTACGGCGGCGATCAGCACGGCGCGCAGTTCGCGGCGCGCGGCGATTTCGGCGAGGGCGGCGCGCGAAGGCGGGGCTTCGGTTTCGGGTGTGGGCGCTGCCGGAGTCTTGTTAATCGGCGTGGCCTCGTAGCCCGCCTTCTGCACGGCGGCCACGAGGCGCTCGCGCATGGCGTCGTCAAGCGGCGTGTCGAGGCGCACCGATGCTTCCTCGGTCGCGAGGTTGACGCTGGCGCCGGTCACGCCCGGCACGCGGGCGAGCACCTTTTCGATGCGGTTCGAGCACGCGGAGCAGGTCATGCCGCCGATGGCGAAGCTCGCGGTGTCTTCGGATGCCGCGATGGGCGTGGCTTCGTAGCCGGCCTTTTCGACGGCGCTCACGAGTTGGCGGGTGAGCGCGCCGGCGTCGTGGGGATTGGCCGTGGCTTCGACGGTGGCTCTTTCGGTGGCGAGATTGACGGTGGCGCGCGTGACGCCGGGCACCTTCGCCAGTGCCTTTTCCACGCGCATCGCGCACGACGCGCAGGTCATGCCGCGGATGTCGAGCTGGGCCTGGCGCGTAGCCAGATCGGTGCCTTCGGCGACGAGGGGTTCGTTCATGATGCTCCAGCGCAAACGCGATGTGATTCGATGTGAACCAGTATCTACGTTCCCATCATGGGAAGGTCAAGGTCTACGTGTTCCGCCCCTTTCACTGCGTCTTTCGATGTCAGCGTCCTTTTGATGTCCGCTTCATCGACGTCGGGAAGCAGGCATCGCCGGCGTAACGCAGAATTGCGCTCATTCCACTTTTCTTGGGCTGGCGCGGGCGATACGATACCATCCGGCGGCGTTGGCCCCGCTGCGCGCACTGGACCAACGGCCCTTGGGGGGGCTGGCGCGCCGCGCTGGAGGCCGATCGACGTCACTTCATGGACGCCCGCTTCGTACACAACCAACAAATGACAACAAAACGCCGCAGTATTGCCCTTTTTCGCGCCTGCTCCGCTTTGGCGGGCGTAGCCCTCATCGCCGGATGCGCGTCCACGCCTGAAAGCGTCGCGCCCAAAAGCAACGGCTGGGTCAAGGACGAGGTATCCGATTCCTATGTGTTCGGCTATCCGCTCGTGCTGATGGATGTATCGCGCGCAGCCGCCACCGGCAGCGCGCCCGGCCAGGCCGCGCCGAATACGCTGCGTCATGCGCAGTCGCTGCCGCCCGTCGGCGCTTCGAATCCGCCCGAACCCAATCTCGACACGCTGGTCTCGTCCGGCTGGCTCGATCTGGGTAGTGAACCCGTGCTGATTTCGCTGCCCGACACGCATGGCCGTTACATGGATGCGCGCGCGCTCGACATGTGGACCAACGTGGTGTGGTCGACGGCGTCGCAATCCAGTGAGCGCGCGAACGGTCTGAAGGCGCAAACGATTGCATTCGTGCCGGCAGGCTGGAAGGGCACGCTGCCCGCGCGCGTGAAGCGCGTCGACGTGAGCACGCGCTATGCATGGTTCCTCGCGCGTATCCAGACGCGCGGCGGCGCCGACCTGAATGCGGTGCGTCGCCTGCAGCGCGGTCTGCGCGTGGCGCCCCTGTCCGCGTGGGACGCCCACGGCAAACGCGCCGCGCAGGCGGACGCACCAGCGGGCGCGGGCCTGAGCGGAGATCCGGTCGCGACGGGCACGCCGGCTTCGCAGGTCGCGGCGCTCGACGCCAATGGCTTCTTCAGCCGTCTCGCGCTGGCGATGGAAGATAACGCGCCGGTGCCCGACGATCAGCACGCGCTCAAGATCCTCGGCGACATCGGCGTGCATGCCGGTGACGCTGCGCAACTGCCGTCGGGCAGCAAGGACACGGCGATGGTGAGCGCGGGTCTCGCCGATGGGCGCACGCGCATCGCCACGCCGCCGTCGAATCTGCTGGCCGGCAACGGCTGGACCTGGATTGGCGACGACGCGGGCAACTACGGCCCGGACTACGCGCTGCGCGCGTATGCGGCGTGGACGTCGCCGGGTCTGCCGACGAGCCGCGACGAAGTGCGCGCACGCGTCACGCAGGACGCCGACGGCCACGCGCTCAATGGCGCGAACCGCTACGTGATCCATTTCACCGCGAAGCAGATGCCGCCGGTGCGCGGCTTCTGGTCGATCACGGCCTACACGACGAATGGCGCGCTCGATGGCGACGCGCCTGTGCGCATCGCGTTCGGCGACCGCAACGGCGCGCATCGAAACCGCGACGGTTCGATCGACGTGCACGTGAGCGCCGATCGTCCGCGCGGCGGCGGCAACTGGGTGCCGGTGCCGCAGGGCGATTTCCGCCTCGTGCTGCGCATGTATGCGCCGAAGCCGCAGGCGACCGACGGCAGCTGGCAGCCGCCTGCCGTCGAGCGTCAGTGATGTCTCGTTAACGCCTGGGTGGAGCGGTCTGCGCGCCGCTCCGACAGCGCGACGAAGCGGTGCACAAGCCGCCTCTTTTTCCGCGCGCCGCGTTCTGCGGCGTGCGTTTGCCTCCTGCATCACGGCCACGCACCCCGGGCGTTTTACAGCCGCGCGAGGTGCCATCGGGCCTATACTTCCGGCTGTCGGGCCTATCCGTCTGCCGAATGCCGCCTGTTCGGCCGGGCACGGCCCAAGCCCGTCCACCACCCGCGGCGCGCCTCTAGCCGCGTCACTGGCCAGCAAGCATGGCAAGTCTGAACAAAGCATCGCTGACTACCTCCCTGCAATCGGTGCGCGCCGTCGCGCGCGCGCCGCGTACCCGCCGAGTCTTCACGGGTATCGTCATCTTCCTCGTGCTGTTCGGGCTGCTCGGTTTCTTCGCCGCGCCGCCGCTCATCCGCCACATCGCCGAGCAGCAACTGAGCCAGCAACTCGATCGCCCCGTCACGATCGCGCGCATTGCGCTCAATCCCTATACGCTGCGGCTCGAAGCGGATCGCGTGCATATCGGCGAGCGCGGCGGCCAGGGCGATTTCGTCGATGTCGAGCGGCTCGTCGTGAAGCCGTCGTGGTCGTCGATCTTTCGTGCCGCGCCCATCGTCGACGAGGTGCGGCTCGACTCGCCGCGCGTGACGATCGTGCGGCTCGACGCGCAGCGCTTCAACTTCTCGGATCTGATCGACAAATTCTCGAAGCCTTCGGAAAAGCCCAGCAGCAAGCCGGCGCAGTTTTCGGTATCGAATATCCGGGTCGAAAACGGCCAGATCACGTTCGACGATCGCCTGCTTGGCGAGAAGCATGTGATCGATCGCTGGACGCTCGGCATTCCGTTTATCGCCACGCTGGCGTCTAAGACCGATATCTTCGTCGAGCCGCTGCTGCGCGCGCGCATCGATGGCGCGAGCACGCTCGCCATCGACGGCAAGACCAAGCCGTTCGCGGCCTCGCGCGAGTCCGAAGTCGAACTGCGTCTGGCCGATCTGGACGTGCCGAAGCTGCTCACGTACTCGCCCACGAAGCTGCCCGTCACGGTGAAGAGCGGCTTGCTCTCGACGAATCTCAAGCTCGATTTCGTGATCTCGGGCGAGAAGCCCACGCTGCGCGTGTCCGGCACGGCGGACCTGAATAATATCGATGCCACCGACAACGCCAATGCGCCGCTTTTCGGCGCGCACGGGCTGCATGTGGCGGCGGTGTCGCTCGAACCGTTCGGCAATGTCTATCGCTTCGACACGATCCGCCTCGACGCGCCGCAGGTCTGGCTTGCGCGCGACAAGGCGGGCGTGCTGAGCGTTGAGAAGCTCGTCGGCGCGCCGGCGGCGCAGGCCGAAGCGAGCGGCGCAACCCCAGGCGAAGCGAAGGCCGCGAGCGCGCCGGCACCGGCATCGGGCGCGAGCGCTCAAGCCAGCGAAAAAACGCCGCCGTTCGATCTGTCGATCCATCAGTTCGCGATCACGGGCGGCGTGGTGCATGTGCATGACGAAGCCGCATCGCGGCCCGTCGATCACGAACTGAGCAACGTCGCCGCGACGCTCACGAATTTTTCGACCACGGCCAAGGCGCTCGCGCCCTATACGTTCGCGTTTGCCGACGGCCAGGGCGCGAGCGCGCAGATCTCGGGCAACTTCGGCATGGCGGCGAAGCGCGCCGACGCGAAGATCGCCGTGAATGCGCTGTCGCTGCCGGGCTTGCAGCCCTACATCGACAACGCAACCGCCGCGCAGATCCTGGACGGCAAGCTCACGCTTGATTCGACTGTAACGGCGGACTGGTCGAAATCGCCGGCCGCCGTGCAGGTGGGCGCGAGCACGCTCGGCCTCGATTCGCTCAAGATTGCCGCGCGCGGCGCGAAGACGCCCGCGCTGGCGCTCGCCAGGGGCACGGTGCAGGTGAGCCAGGTCGATCTCGCGGCGCGCACGGCGCAGGTTGCGTCGGTGGAAGCGAACGGCCTTGCCGTGAACGTCGAACGCCTGAAGAACGGCGAAATCGATCTGATGAAGCTGGCGGGCGGCCACGAAGCCGCGCCGCAGCGCACGGCGATCCACGCCGCGCAAAAGTCGGTCAAGGAAGGCCCGGCGTGGCACTACAAGATCGATAACGTGAGCGTGAGCGGCGGCTCGGTCAATTTCACGGACAGCACGACGCCGCGGCCCGTCAAGCTGGCGATCGCGCCGCTCGACCTCAAGGTCCAGCAGATCAGCGACGACATGCGCCACGCGCTGCCCATCGACCTCAAGGCGACCGTCAACCGCAAGGGCACTTTGGCGCTCAATGGCGACGTGAACCCGACTCCGCTCAAGGCGCAACTGAAGATCGACGCGAACCGGCTCGACGCCGCCGCCTTCGAGCCGTACTTCGGCAATCAGCTCAACGCCGTGATCGCGAGCGCGCTGCTCAATATGAAGGGGCAACTCGCGGTGGAGCAGGGCAAGGCGCTCAAGGCGAACTATCGCGGCGACGCGGCGCTCGTGGATGTGCGGATGCTCGACAAGGCGACTTCGGACCCGTTCGCGGGCTGGCGCTCGCTCGCGCTGTCGAACATGAAGGTCAGCTACGACGACGCGCGCGGCACCGACGTGGACGCGAGCCGCGTGACCTTCGCGGGCTTCTACGGCCGCGTGCTGCTCGACGCGCAAGGCAAGCTCAACCTCAAGGACGTGGTGGCGCATCAAAGCGGCGAAGCGCAATCGCTCACGCGCGACACCAGCGCGCAACAGCGTGGGCGCGAGCCGGTGCCGCTCACGCCGCAGGCCGCAAGCGCGCCCGCGATGGCTTCGGCGCCGGTGCCCGCTTCCGGCGCGGGGGCGACGGCTGCGACCGTGACCGCCGCGCAGCCGCCTTCGAAACCGGTGCGTCTGCACTTCGGTCAACTGGTGTTGCAGGGCGGGCGCGTCAACTACACCGACAACTTCATCAGGCCGAACTACACCGCCGACCTCGTGCAGATCCAGGGCACGGTGGGCGCGTTCGGCACCGAATCGACCACGCCCGCGCCCGTCGATGTGTCGGCGAAGCTCGCGGCGAACGGGCCGATCTCGATTAAAGGTTCGGTGAATCCGCTGATCGAAAAGCCTTCGCTCGATATCACGGCGAGCGCGCACGATATCGAACTCACCAATCTCACGCCGTACTCGACCAAGTACGCGGGCTATCCGATCACGAAGGGCAAGCTCAACGTCGATCTGCACTATCAGCTCGCCAACGATCAGCTTTCGGCGAACAACCATATCTTCATCGACCAGCTCACCTTCGGCGATCACGTCGACAACGACACGGCGACCAAACTGCCGGTGCGCCTGGCGATTTCGCTGCTCAAGAACCGGCGCGGCGAAATCGACGTGAATATTCCGGTTTCGGGCTCGCTCTCGAATCCCGAGTTCAGCCTGGGCGGCCTGATCTGGAAGGCGGTGCTCAACCTGATCGCCAAGGCCGTGACCGCGCCGTTCTCGCTGCTGGCGAATGCGTTCGGCGGCGGCGGGCAGGAACTGGGTTATGTGGAGTTCGAGGCGGGATCGGCGAAACTCACCGACGCCGATGACAAGAAGCTCGACACCATTGCCAAGGCGCTCGACGACAAGCCTTCGATCAAGATCGATCTGATCGGCCGCGTCGATCCGGCGGTGGACACGCCCGCGCTGCGCGAGCAGTACGTGGACCATCTGGTGCGTCAACAGAAGGTCAAGGATACGGTGGGCAACGGCGAGAGCGTGGATACGTCCGAGGTGCAGGTCGATCAGAAGGAATACGAAAAATATCTGACCAGGGCCTATAAGGCGGGGGACTTCAAGAAGCCGCACAATATGATCGGCTTCACGAAGTCGCTGCCCGTGGACGACATGAAGCAGGCGCTCGCCGAACATGCGCCCGTGGACGACGCCGCGCTGCGCGGTCTTGCGCAGCAGCGCGCGCAAGCGGTGCAGCAGTACTTCGAGGGCAAGGTGGATCCGAGCCGCGTATTCGTGGTGGCGCCCAAGCTCGACGCCAAGGGTATCGACGACAAGGGGGCGACTACGCGGGTGGATTTCGGCTTGAAGTGAGCGCGTTGGAGCGAGGCGCGCGGACTTGCGCGCCTCGGTGACGATGCAACGTTATACCGGTTATGCCGCGAGCAGCGACGGCACGCGCCGCTTGACCCACTGCGTCGCCTGATCGTAGGCGTGCGCGATCTGCAGCACGGACAGGTCGGCCTGCGGCTTGCCGATTACCTGCAAGCCCATCGGCAGCCCTTGCGCGCTGAAGCCCGCAGGCACGTTGATCACGGGCAGACCGGCGAGACTCGCGCCGATCACCACCTCCATCCAGCGGTGATACGTGTCCATCTCGCGGCCCGCGATCGACTTTGGCCAATGCTGGCTGATGTCGAACGGGAACAGTTGCGCGCTCGGCAGCACCAGATAGTCGTGGTGCTCGAACAGGGCGAGCAGCGCGTTGTACCACTGGCTGCGCGCCACCGATGCATTCCACACGTCCTCGCCCGACAGCGCGAAGCCGCCTTCCACTTCCCACTGCGCTTCGGGCTTGAGCAGCGCGCGCTTCGCCGGATCGCGATAGAGCGCGCCAAGCGAGCCCGCCACCGAAAAGTGGCGCAGCGTGCACCAGCAATCCCAGAGTTTTTCCATCGGATAGTCGGGGCGCGCGGCCTCGATGCTGCAACCGATCGAGCCGAAATCCCCGAGCGCCGTCTCGCAGAGCGCGAGCACGCCGTCTTCCATCGCCAGATAGCCGCCGTAGTCGCCCAGCCAGCCGATCCGCGCGCCGCTGAAATCGCGCGCGAGCGGCTGCGCGAACTGCGTTGCGTCTTGCGCAATCGAGAGCGGCGCGCGCGCGTCGTAGCCTGCCTGGGTCGCCAGCAGCATGGCGAGATCCGTGACGCTGCGACCCATCGGTCCCGCGCAGCCTAGCTGGCTATAGTACAGATCGACGGCGGGCGCCGACGGCACGCGTCCCTGCGAAGGACGCAGGCCGAACACGTTGTTCCAGCCCGCCGGATTGCGCAGCGATCCCATCATGTCGCTGCCGTCGGCGACGGGCAGCATGCGCAGCGCGAGCGCCACGGCCGTCCCGCCGCTGCTGCCGCCCGCGCTGCGCGTGGCGTCGTAAGCGTTGAGCGTCGTGCCGAAAACCGTGTTGTAGGTGTTCGAGCCAAGCCCGAACTCCGGCGAATTGGTCTTGCCGATGAAGATCGCGCCCTGCGCGCGCATACGAGCGGCCACCAGGGCGTCGGCCTTCGGCACTTCGTCGCGAAAGATCGGCGAGCCTTGTGTGGAGGCGATGCCTGCCGTAGCGGTGAGGTCCTTCGGCGCCTGCGGAATGCCGTGCAGCCAGCCCAGATATTCGCCACGCGCGAGTTGCGCGTCGCGTTCATCGGCTTCGTTCAGGAGCGCCGCGCGATCGCGCAGCGACACGATCGCGTTGGCCGGCGTGTTCACGCGCGCGATGTGATCGAGGAAGGCGGTCATGACTTCGCGGCAAGAGACCTTGCGCAGGCGAATCCATTGCGACAGTTCGAGGGCGTCGGCTGCAACGATGTCGTTGAACTGAGTCGAAGCCGGGGTGAGGACGGAAGCGGGCGATGCCTGATTCATGCGTGACTCTCGTGAACGGATGGTTGCGGATGGAACAGGGGGAGCCTCATTGTCGCGCGTCAAACTCGCAAGCGAAAGGAAACGGCTGGTTGCCGCGTGAAACAACGGTTGCCGCCTTCGGGGTGCAATCGCGATATGCGGGGTGCATGAAAATCGGGTTAACCCCTGCAAAACGGCTGGCAGCGTTTCAGATTTTTCCTATGCAAAAAGAGGAGTGTGTCGTTCAGGCTGTAGTTTTCGCGCCGAAAGGCGCTCCGAATTCACGCCTCCGACAAAATGGAACAAAAAATGAAGCGCATCGTGGTTATCGACGATCACCCGATCGTCCTCAAGATGCTCGCCAACGTCCTGAATACCGAGTATGAGCTGGTCGGCGAATGCGGTGACGGTGAAGAGGGCCTGCGTCTTGTCCACGCCTTGCAGCCGGATCTCGTGATTCTCGATCTCGAATTGCCCAGGCTCGACGGTCTGTCGGTCATTCGCGGCATCCGCACGAAGCAGGCCGGCACGCGCGTTCTGGTGCTGTCCGCGAAGCCCGAGCAGGTCATGGCCAACCACACGCGCATCGCGGGCGCGAACGGCTATGTGAGCAAGAGCCGCGGGGTGGAGGAATTGTGCGGGGTGGTGAAGGCGGTGCTGCTCGGCTATGACTGTTTTCCGGCCGGCAGTTGCGGCGGCGGCCGCGATGTGGCGCTCAACGGCTTGTCGCCGCGCGAGGTCGAAGTGCTTCAATATCTCGCGCGCGGCATGAGCAACAAGGGCGTAGCGGCGCGCCTCGGTCTGTCGGACAAGACCGTGAGCACCTACAAGACACGCGTGCTCGACAAGCTGGGCGTGTCGTCGCTGGCGGCGCTCATCGAATTCGCCACGCTGAACAAGCTCATCGACTAGAGGCTGTGTCCATGATGTTTGTGGCCGCGTTTCCCGGTCATTCTCGATGAACCAAAAAAAAGCCCCAACCAATGCTGGTCGGGGCAATGAGAATACACCGTGCGCTCCGGGGAACGAAACGCCCGACAACGTTACCGTCGCCGCGCGAATGAAGCAACGCGAGCGCATTACCTGGCATTACCACTGGCGTGCGTTCGGCATCGGGCTGATGCTCGCGCATGTGCCCGGCCAGGCCGCTACGCCACGCTGAAACACCGCTGTTTCCAGTCTGCGCGCGTGGATATTGATTCGGATGTCAAAGTAATAAAGCGAGGTTGCGATCAAAGCGTTTGATGCCTCTCGTAAGTAACTGAAATGAGAGACCCATCACAGGTTTGCATACGCCGTGTGTTTGCGGCTTCGCAATGCGCCGAGGCCGGTCACTCCCTCGCGGGAGCGACCGGCCTCGGCGGTGTCACGCTTGATCGGTCAGCCGATCAATAGCGCGGCGGGGGCGGGCGATGGTCGTCGCCGTGCCAGTGCGGGGGACCCGGATCGTGCGGATGATGGTGCATCCACTCGTCGTGTTCCCAGTAGCGGTGGCCGTCCCAGTAACGGTTGTCGTGCCAGCCGATCGACAATTGCACGCCTACCGGCATCATGTGCGCTTCACCGTATTGCGGCACCGAGTCGGCGCGCATAGCGAACGGCGCGGACTGGGCGAAGGCGCTCGAGGCACCCATCAGCGCGCCGCCTGCCAGCAGCGCGGCTGCGAGAGCGCGTGCGGGGGTCTTCCAGCTCTTCGTATTCATGTTCTTTCCTCCTCATCGAAGTCCGTCGTTCGCTTGTTGCGGCGCGTAGTGCGCTGCGTTGCGTTCGACCATGGATCAAAGCTTATCGGGCGAAAGTCCGCGAATACGTGAGCACTTGTAAGCTTTCATTTCGGGCCTACGGTCACACGAAAGATCCGATTTAACCTTTGAGCCTTGATGCAAAAAGGATTACAGCGTGTTTCTGAACCTTGCCCTTCGGTTTCAAAGGGTCGGGTTGTCAAGATGCGTTACATTCCGATCTGGTCCGACCCCCATCCATCGCAATCGTTGTGCGCGCAACATTGCAGAATAATTTCGATGGCAATACAAAAACCTTTCATTTTACGGGTTTGTCGGCCTCGGGCGACTTGCCGACGTCGATGGCGCTCTGCGATCCTACCTGCGTGCGCAGCTCGTATTTCTGGATCTTGCCCGTCGCAGTGCGCGGCAACTCGCCGAACTTCACGATGCGCGGCACCTTGTAATGCGCGAGCAGCCCCCGGCAGTGCGCGATGATTTCCTCTGCCGTCGTGCTTTCGCCTGGCCGCAGTTCGACGAACGCGCAAGGCACTTCGCCCCATTTCGCATCGGGCATCGCCACGACGGCGGCGAGCGCCACTGCGGGATGCCGGTACAGCGCGTCCTCGACCTCGATGCTCGAAATGTTTTCGCCGCCCGAGATGATGATGTCCTTGCTGCGGTCGGTGATGCGCACGTAACCGTCGGGCGTCATCACGCCGAGATCGCCGGTATGGAACCAGCCGCCGCGAAACGCATCTTCGGTGGCGCGCTCGTTCTTCAAATAGCCCTTCATGCAGATGTTGCCGCGAAACATGATTTCGCCGAGCGTTTCGCCGTCGTTGGGCACGGGCGCCATGGTCGTCGGGTTGCGCACGCTGATGCCGCTTTGCAGGTGGTAGCGCACGCCCTGACGCGCGGCGAGTCGCGCCTGTTCGTCGTCAGGCAGCGTCTTCCAGCTTTCCTGCACGGCGCACACCGACGCGGGGCCGTAGACTTCGGTGAGCCCGTACACGTGCGTGAGTTCGATGCCGATGGCCTTCATTTTCGCGATTACGGCCGGCGCGGGCGGCGCGCCCGCGACCATGGTGCGCACCGTATGCGCGATGCCTTCGCGATACGCGGCGGGCGCATCGGCGAGCGCGCCCTGGACGATCGGTGCGCCGCAATAGTGCGTGACCCCAACGCTGCGAATCAGCTCGAACACGAGCTTCGCGTCGAACTTGCGCAGGCAGACGTTCACGCCCGCGCGCGCCGCCACGGTCCACGCGAAGCACCAGCCGTTGCAGTGAAAGAGCGGCAGCGTCCAAAGGTAGACCGCGTGCTTGGGCAGATCCCATTCGAGGATATTGCTCACCGCGTTCAGATACGCGCCGCGATGGTGATAGACCACGCCTTTCGGATCGCCGGTCGTGCCCGACGTGTAGTTGAGCGCGATGGCGTCCCACTCGTTCGCGGGCGTTTGCCAGGCGTACTCGGGGTCGCCTTGTTCGAGAAAGGCTTCGTAGTCGGTGGCGCGCGGGAAGTGCTCGGCATCGGCGGGAGCGACATCGGCGACAGTGATGATCTTCAGTTCGGGAAACGCCAGCGCCGCGCGTTGCGCGAGCGCGGCGTATTCCGTATCGACGATGAGCACCTTCGCTTCGCCGTGGCGCAGCATGAACAGCATGGTCGCCACGTCGAGCCGCGTATTGAGCGTGTTGAGCACCGCGCCGAGCATCGGCACGCCGAAGTGCGCTTCGACCATCGCCGGGATGTTGGGGAGCAGCACCGCGACGGTGTCGCCGCGCCGGATGCCCGCGCGTTCGAGCGCGCTCGCGAGGCGCCGCGTGCGCGCGTAGGTCTCGCGCCAGTTGCGGCGCACGTCGCCGTGAACCATCGCGAGGCGCTCGCCATAGACTTCGGCGGCGCGCGCGATGAAGTCGATGGGCGTGAGCGGCACGTAATTGGCTTCGCGTTGCGCGAGTCCCTGTTCGAACGGGTGCGGCATGGTGCTGTCTCCTGTCGGGTTTTATTGCTATGTGCCGGGCTTTGTGCCGTGCTTGTACCGGTATGATTCGCGCTACCGTAGCAGGACCGCGCGAGCGCGTCTGTCGCTGGCGCGACAGAGCCGGTGCGCCGGATTTTTCACTTCGAGGTGAGCCCCGATGCAGCCCAAGGACCAGCCCATTATGCCCCCGGAAAAAGACGCTGCCGCGCGTCTCGCGGCGCTCTTCGAGCGCTGCGCGTGGTTTCGCGCGCTTGCGCCGGAGCATCGCGCATGGGTGCTCGACACTTCGCACGCGCAGTCCTACGCGGCGGGCGCGACGGTGGCTGCGCGCGAGGCGCCGTCGGCGCACTGGCTCGGCGTGAGCAGCGGGCTCGTCAAGCTTGCGATCTTCAATGCGTCGGGGCGCGGCTGCACGTTCTCGGGCGTGCCGCACGGCGGCTGGTTCGGCGAGGGCAGCGTGATCAAGCGCGAGCCGCGCAAATACGACGTGATCGCGCTGCAACCGTCGCTCGTGATGGCGGTGCCCGCCGATACGTTTCATCGGCTCATGGACAGCAGCCTGCCGTTCAACCGCTTCGTGATCCATCAGCTCAACAACCGCATGGGCGAGTTCATCGGGTTGATCCAGAACAGCCGCCTGCTCGACGTCGATGCGCGCGTGGCGCAGGCGCTCGCGCAGATGTTCAATCCCGACCTCTATCCCGAGACCGGCCACGCGCTGGAGATTTCGCAGGAGGAGATCGGCATGTTGGCGGGCGCGTCGCGTCAACGCGTCAATCAGGCTTTGCAGATGCTCGAACGCGAGGGTCTCGTCACGCTTTCGTATAACCGCGTGGACGTGGCGGATCTCGACGCGCTGCGGGCATTCGGGCGCGATCAGATCTGATCGCGCGCGTGAAGCCGCGCCCTGCGCAGAAGTCCTCACCAATCTTCCTCAGACTGCAACAGTCCTCCCCTCGCGGCCCGGTTTTTAGGCGCGCGGGCGCTGCGTAGACTTGTCGCATCGACTCGCCGCTCGCACGGCAGATCGCCCGCGCAGCGAGTCCGTTCAGACCACAGGAGAGTACGGTGAAGAACGCAATGCTACGCACGGCGCTGGTTTCGATGATCGCGGTTATTCCGGCGATGTCGTTTGCACAATCCATCCAGAACGGCCCGGTGACGCGCGCGCAGGTGGTGCAGGAACTGGTCGACCTCGAATCGGTCGGCTACAGCCCGGCGTCGGGCAACGATGTCAATTATCCCGATGACGTGCAGGCCGCCATGCGCCGTCTCGAAGCGAAGCGCGCCGGCGAAGCGCGCCTCGCGCAGCAGCAGGCACAGCCGCAGCAGGACGTGGCGCACTCGGGTTATGGCGCGCAACCGGCGCAGACCAGTGAAGCGGGCGGCCCGGCGACCGTCGTACGCAGCGCGGAACCCGCTGCGTACGAGCATCATTGAGCGATATCGTTGATCGGCAGGACTAACTTGCGCCGCTGTGTGTGTTCATGGGCGGCGCAAGCGTTTTATGCGTCTGGCGGCACGCCCATCATTTGCAGCGTGCCCTGCATGACGCCTGAAAATACCGGCCCGGCGACGGTGCCGCCATAGAACGATCCACCCGCCGGATCGTCGATCATGACCGCGACGATCACGCGCGGCGCGCTCATCGGCGCCATGCCGACGAACAGCGCGCGATAGCGGTTCTTCGCATAGCCCGCGCCGACCTGCTTGCGCGCGGTGCCGGTCTTGCCGCCCACGCGATAGCCTTCGACGTTTGCCGCGCGGCCCGTGCCGCCCTCGCGCGTCGCCGATTCCAGCATGCCACGCAGCGCCGCCGCCGAGGCGGGCGTCGTGACCGTGCGCGGCTGCGTGGCCGACGACCCCGCCTCTGGCACGAACAGCAGCCTGGCCGGATACATCGTGCCGTCGCCGGCATAGGCCGTGTAGACCTGCGCGATCTGCAGCAGCGAAGCCGACAGCCCGTAGCCGTAGGCCATGGTCGCCTGCTCAATCGGACGCCAGCGCGCCCATGGCCGCACGCGGCCCGCGGCGGCGCCGGGGAAGGTGACCTCGGGCCGCAGGCCAAGGCCATAGTCCTGATACTTGTTCCAGATGGTCTGCGCGGGCAGGTTGAGCGCCATCTTCGCGAGCGCGATATTGCTCGACTTCTGGATCGCCTCGGCCACCGTCATGCGGCCATGATTCGAGGTGTCGTGAATCACGGCGGGGCCGATGCGCAAGGTGCCGGGCGTGGTGTCGATGATGGTGTTCGCGTTGACCTTGTGCAGATCCATCGCCAGCGCGGCGACCACGGGCTTGATCGTCGAGCCTGGCTCGAACGTGTCGATCACGGCGCGATTGCGCAACTGGCGGCCCGTGAGGCGCGAGCGGTTGTTCGGATCGAACGACGGCCAGTTCGCGAGGGCGAGGATCTCGCCGTTCTGCGCGTCGAGCACCACGACGCTGCCGGCTTCCGCATGGTGTTTCGCGACGGCGGCCTTGAGCTGCGACCAGGCGAGCTGCTGAATGCGGCGATCGATGGTGAGCTGGACCGTGTCGCCGTTTCTGGGCTGAATGCGCTCGCTCGGCTCCGAAATCACGCGGCCCAGCCGATCGCGGATCACTTCACGATGGCCGGGCGTGCCGTGCAGGCGGGTGTCGGCGGCAAGCTCGACGCCTTCCTGGCCTTTGTCCTCGACGTCGGTAAAGCCCACCACGTGCGCGGCGGATTCACCCTCGGGATAAAAGCGCTTCGAATCGGCGATCAACGTGATGCCGCCCGTGGCCATTTCGTCGATATGGGCGGCGGTTTCGGCGTCCACCTGGCGCTTGAGCAGCACGAACGAGCGCTCGGGCGGCAGACGGCGGCGCAATTCGGCGACCGGCATGTTGAGCAGCTTGGCGAGCGGCCCGTGCGCGGCTTCGTCGAGCAGCTTCGGATTGGCCCAGATCTCGAAGGTCTCCAGGCTGACCGCGAGGAGGGCGCCGTTACGATCGACGATGCGCCCGCGCATGGCGTCGAGTTCGAGCGTGCGCTGATAGCGCTTCTGCCCCTGTTTCACGTAGAAACCGTGATTGACGACCTGCACCCAGAGCGCGCGGCCCGCGAGCGCGGCGAACGCCGCGAAGGTGATGAACACGACAAGCTTCGAGCGCCACGCGGGCAACTGCGGTGTCAGCATCGGATGACGGGTCGCAGTGGCATGCGGATCGCGTGGCGGTTTCCTGGAACGGATCATCGGGGGCGGGGCGAGGGATGACTAAAATTTCATTGTAAACATATAGTAATTAAATTGAAATTTTAGGTGACGCCGCCTTCGCCCCAGTCAAACTTGCCGTGCCCCCGGCTGTGTTCCCCTCACGCCGTCGCCGGCAGCCTGAAGCTCGCGATCGATTCGCGCAGCCCCGACACCTGATCCTTGAGCGAATGGGCCGCCGCCGCAGCCTGTTCCACCAGCGCCGCGTTCTGCTGCGTCACCTGATCCATCTCGCCCACCGCGCGATTGACCTGCTCGATGCCGGCGCTCTGTTCGCGCGAAGCGTTGCTGATCTCTTCGAGAATCTCGTTCACGCGCCGCACGGACTGCACGATTTCGCTCATCGTCGTGCCGGCGTTGGTCACGAGCTGCTGCCCTTCGGTGACCGTGCCCGTCGATTTTTCGATCAGCGCCTTGATCTCCTTGGCCGCCGCCGCCGAGCGTTGCGCAAGGCTGCGCACTTCCGCCGCGACCACCGCGAAGCCGCGCCCTTGTTCGCCCGCGCGCGCCGCTTCCACCGCCGCATTGAGCGCGAGGATATTGGTCTGGAACGCGATGCCGTCGATCACGCCGATGATGTCGCCGATCTGCTGCGAGCTGTGCGTGATGTCGCCCATCGTGCGCACGACGTCGTCCACGACGACGCTGCCGCGCGTGGCCACGTCGGCGGCCTGGCTCGCGAGCGTCGCGGCGTGCTGCGCGCTATCCGCGTTCTGGCGCACGTTGGCCGTCATCTGATCCATGCTCGATGCGGTCTGCACGAGCGCGGCGGCCTGTTCCTCGGTGCGCTGCGAGAGGTCGGTGTTGCCCGCCGCGATCTCGTTGGCGCCCACGTTGATGTTTTCCGCGCCGCTGCGCACGCGCGCGACCGTCTGCACGAGCGCGCCCTGCATGGTGGCGAGCGCGCGCATCAGGCTGTGCGCGTTGGAACCTTGTACTTCGACGCGCGAAGTGAGATCGCCCTGGGCGATGCGGTTGGCCGTATCGACGGCGGTTTCGAGCTCGCCGCCGATGCTGCCGCGCACGCTGCGCACCACGAACACCATCACGACGGTGGCCGCGCCGCCCAGCACGAAGGTCACGAGCACCCAGCGCAGCAGGCTGCTGTAGAACGCAGCGCTCACGTCGTCCATATACATGCCGGTGACGATCACCCAGTCCCACGGCGCGAAACGATGGCCGAAACTCAGCTTCGGCACCGGCTCGCTATGGCCGGGCTTGGCCCACAGGTAATCGACGAAGCCGCCGCCTGGCTGGTTGGCGGCCTCCGAGAGCGCCGTGAAGACGTGTTTGCCCGCGGGATCGGCGAAATCGCTGAGCGCCTTGCCGTTGAGTTCGGGCTTGATCGGATGCATCAGCATCACGGCCTGCGAGTTGTTGATGCTCAGATAACCGTCCTGGCCGTAGCGGATCGAACCGATCACGGCGAGCGCCTGTTTCTGCGCGTCGGCTTCGGGCATCGCGTTGTGCTGCGAGAGGTCGTAGTAGTAATTGGCGATGCTGGTCGCTTCTTCCACGAGCGTGGTCAGTTGCGCGCGCCGTTCGCGGATCATGCCGTCACGGCTTTGCCAGGCGCCAAACACAACGATCAGGAGCAGGCCGATCCAGAGGATCGCGATCATCGAGCGGAGTTTCGTGTTGAGAGTCATCGTCTGCTTGGTCGGTCAGAGGGGCTTCGTGGCGGGCGAAAGGCAGGCTTCACCTTTCTGTGTTTACGGCCGCTGCCGCGCGGCGCGCGACCTGGGGTGAACCCTGTTTCTTCACAGGAAATAAAGCGCCATGGCAACGCATCGCGTTTGCCGCGAAAGTGCGCAAAATGCGGCTAAAAACGCCCCTAAAAGCCACAAATTTCACTGCAACACCATGATTTGCCACTTCTCGCCGGGATCGACGGCGGAGGCGAATCATTTCCGCTATAGTCGCGACTTCGGCCCAAAGCCAGCGCTGTTTTGCGGCTCGTTTTTGCGAACCCTGAATCGAGTCAATGCGTTGAATTACGTCGTCGAATCACGTCGGCGATTGCCGCTTCATACGCGGCCTTTAACTCGATCGGCACGGCGCTGAGCGCAACCGGACCTCGCGATTCGGCGACCCACGGGCCAGAAACCGGTTTAACCAACGATGCGACGCGCGCGACGCAGCCTCTGTAAGCGCGGCGCGACGACGTCCACTGGAGTAAAAAAATGAACGCACGCGAACCCGCCACGGTTTCCACCGCTCTTCCCACTTCGCGCAGCGCACGTCTGCGCCAGATGCTGGTGAGCAACGAGCTTGAATTCCTGATGGAAGCGCACAACGGCCTGTCCGCGCGAATCGCGCGCGAAGCGGGCTTCAAGGCGATCTGGGGCTCGGGCCTGTCGATTTCCGCGCAGTTCGGCGTGCGCGACAACAACGAAGCCAGCTGGACGCAGGTGGTCGATAACCTCGAATTCATGGCCGACGCGAGCGATCTACCGATCCTGCTCGACGGCGACACCGGCTACGGCAACTTCAACAATGTGCGCCGCCTCGTGCGCAAGCTCGAACAGCGCGGCATCGCCGGCGTCTGTATCGAAGACAAGGTGTTCCCGAAGACCAACAGCTTCATCGGCGGCGAAGCGCAACCGCTTGCCGACATCGATGAATTCTGCGGCAAGATCAAGGCCGGCAAGGACTCGCAGACCGACGAGCATTTCTCGATCGTGGCGCGCGTCGAAGCGCTGATCGCGGGCTGGGGCATGGACGAAGCGCTCAAGCGCGCCGAAGCCTACCGCCAGGCCGGCGCGGACGCGATCCTGATCCACAGCAAGCTCTCGAAAGCGGACGAGATCCTCACGTTCGCGCGCGAATGGGCCGGCCGCGGTCCGCTCGTGATCGTGCCGACCAAGTACTACAGCACGCCGACCGACGTGTTCCGCAAGGCGGGCATCAGCACCATCATCTGGGCGAACCACCAGATCCGCGCGGCCGTGTCGGCCATGCAGTCCGTCACCAGGACGATCTACGAGACGCAAACGCTCGTCGATGTCGAAGACCGTATTGCTACGGTGAACGAAATTTTCCGCCTGCAGGACGCCGACGAATACTCGGAAGCCGAAAACCGCTACCTGTCGGCCACGCGTTCGGCCGGTTCGGCGATCGTGCTGGCGGCGAGCCGCGGCAAGGGCCTCGACGCCGTCACCGAAGACAAGCCGAAGGTCATGCTGCCGGTCGCGGGCAAGCCGCTGCTGCGCTGGCTCGTCGATGCGTTCAAGAAGGAAGCGATCAACGACATTACCGTCGTCGGTGGTTACAAGGCCGAGGCGATCGATACCGCGGGCATCAAGCTCGCACGTAACGAGCGCTACGCGCAGACCAACGAACTCGCCTCGCTCGCCTGCGCCATCAACGCGCTCGACAACGACACGGTGATTTCCTATGGCGATCTGCTGTTCCGCAGCTACATCCTGCGCGACCTCGTGGAAAGCGATGCGGAATTCAGCGTCGTGATCGACTCGTCGCCGGAACTGGAAAACGCCAGCGTGCGCGATTTCGCGTGGTGTTCGGCGGGCGATGATCGCGGTCTGTTCGGCAATAAGGTGTATCTGCAACGCGTGTCGTCGGATCAGGCTTCGCAGGCGAGCGCGCCCAATGGCCGCTGGATCGGTCTGACGAGCGTGCGCGGCGCGGGCCGCGACAAGCTCAAGGCGAAGATCGCGCAACTGCAGACGCGCGCCGATTTCGACACGCTCGACATGCCGGCGCTGCTCAACGCGCTGATCGAAGACGGCGAGAAGATCGAAGTGCAATACGTGCGCGGCCACTGGCGCGGCGTGAACGACCTCGAGGATTTCCGTCGCGCGGGCGACTTCGCCCACGCGCAAACGCCGATCGGCGGCAATGCGGGCGCTGGCAATGGTGCCTCGCAGCCGGAGGCCAAGGCATGATCGAAGCGGCACAATTCGTCGAAGCGGCGCGTGAGCGCGGCTTCGAATGGTATGCGGGCGTGCCGTGCTCGTACCTCACGCCGTTCATCAACTACGTGCTGCAGGACGACTCGCTGCATTACGTGTCGGCGGCCAACGAGGGCGATGCGGTCGCGCTGGTCGCGGGCGTCGCGCTCGCGGGTAAACGTGGCATCGCGATGATGCAGAACTCGGGCCTGGGCAACGCGGTGAGCCCGCTCACCTCGCTGACGTGGACGTTCCGTCTGCCGCAACTGCTGATCGTGACGTGGCGCGGCCAGCCTGGCGTCGCCGACGAGCCGCAGCACGCGCTCATGGGCCCGGTCACGCCGCAGATGCTCGACACGATGGAGATTCCCTGGGAACTGTTCCCCACGGAAGCCGACCAGATCGCGCCCGCGCTCGACCGCGCCATCAGGCACATGGACGAAACGGGCCGCCCGTATGCGCTCGTGATGCAAAAGGGCAGCGTCGCGTCGTACGAACTCAAGGGTGGCGGCGCGATGCCCGCAAAGCATGCGCTGCCGGCGGCGCAGTCGAACTTCACGGCCCGTAGCTACGACGAACTGCCGACGCGCCAGCAGGCGCTCGAACGCGTGATCGCGGCGACGCCGGCCGAGTCGACGGTGGTGGTGGCCTCGACGGGCTTCTGCGGCCGCGAGCTATACGCCATCGACGATCGGGCGAACCAGTTGTACATGGTCGGCTCGATGGGCTGCGTGACGCCGTTTGCGCTCGGTCTCGCGCTTGCGCGTCCTGACCTGAACGTAGTCGCGCTCGACGGCGACGGCGCGGCGCTCATGCGCATGGGCGCGTTCGCGACGCTCGGCGCGTATGGTCCGTCGAACCTCACGCACGTGCTGCTCGACAACGGCGCGCACGATTCGACGGGCGGCCAGGCCACCGTTTCGCAGCAGGTCTCGTTCGCGAACGTGGCGGCCGCGTGCGGTTACGCCGATGCCGTGGAAGGCGACGATCTCGCCACGCTCGACGCCGTGCTCGCAGCCGCGCGCGAGCGCGCGACGGGCGCCTCGGGCGTCGAAGGCACGCGTTTCGTACGCCTGACGATCAAGCGCGGCACGCCCGACGGCCTGCCGCGCCCGACCATCACGCCGCCGGACGTCAAGACGCGTCTGATGCGCCACATCGGCGCCGCTAACTAAGGAACTGCAAATGCTGTTGCTCAATCCCGGCCCGGTCACGCTCACCGATCGCGTGCGCCGCAGCCTGTTGCAGGAAGACCTCTGCCATCGCGAAAGCGAGTTTTTCGACGTGCAGGAAGAGGCGCGCACGCGCCTCGTCGGCGTCTACGAACTGGACCCCGCGCAGTGGCAGGCGGTGCTCATGACCGGCTCCGGCACGGCGGCGGTCGAGAGCATGATCGCCTCGCTCGTGCCCGCGAACGGCAAGCTGCTGATCGTCGAAAACGGCGTGTACGGCGAGCGCATCACCGCGATCGCCACGCAATACGGCATCGCGCACGAAGTCGTGAAGCACGAGTGGATGGACGCGCCCGACCTCGCGCGCATCACCGCCGCGCTCGACGCCGACAAGTCGATCACGCACGTAGCGATCATCCATCACGAAACCACCACGGGCCGCCTGAACGACCTGCGCGCGCTGGGCGCAGCGTGCCGCGCGCGCGGCGTGCAGATGCTCGTCGATGGCGTGAGCAGCTTCGGTTCGGAAGCGATCGATTTCGACGACACGAGCATTGCCGCCGTGGCCGCGACCGCGAACAAGTGCCTGCACGGCGTGCCCGGCGCGGCCTTCGTGGTGGTGCGCCGCGCGGCGCTCGCGACGGCTGCGAGCCGCACGTACTACCTCGACCTCAAGCGTCTCGCCACGTTGCAGGATCAGCGCAACACGCCGTTCACGCCGTCGGTGCATGCGTATTACGCGTTGGTCGAAGCGCTGCGCGAACTCGCCGACGAAGGCGGCTGGCAGGCGCGTCACGCGCGCTATGCGGCGCTTTCGGAGCAGGTGCGCGCGGGTCTGGCCGCGCGCGGCATGGACAGCGTGCTGCCGAAGGAAGACTCGTCGGTGGTGCTGCGCGCGTTCCGCCTGCCCGCGGGCATCGATTACCCGAAGCTGCACGACGCGCTCAAGGCGCGCGGCTTCGTGATCTACGCGGGCCAGGGCGGTTTGTCGAAGGAGCTGTTCCGTATCTCGACGATGGGCGACATTCATACCGCCGACGTCGAGCGGCTGCTTGCATCGTTCGATGAAATCGCGAAGTAAGTCGTAGCGGCTCGTTCGAGCCATGCAAAACATGCAAAAGGGCCTTGCAGCGAGTGATCGCTGCGAGGCCCTTCGTGTTTCTGCGCGTGAGCGTTCAGCTCGTCAGGCGCTCGCGCGTTCGCGCCGTCGATGCCTGCTTTGAAGGTTTGGCTGTCTTCGCCGACTTGCGCCGCGCGCGCGCTTTCTTCAGCCAGATCAGCACGCCCGTCACGCTGAGGACGGCGATCATGACGCCCGTGAAGCTGATGGCGATGCGTCCCGCCAGGCCGGCGATGCGGCCCGAGTGCAGCGGAAACTGCGCCTGAATGAAGATGTCGCCTGCCGTGCCCTCGCCGGGAATCTGTTTCGCGATGACCTGACCGGTGCGCCCGCTCATGAACAGCCACGGATTGCCGAGTCCCGCATCGCCGTGATCCTTGCCCGGCTCGTAGTAGCCCACGGCGAGGTAGCCCAGCGACGGCACCGCGAACAGCCCGCCCGGCGGCGCGGCGATGCCTGCGCGGCGGCCCGCTTCGGCGGCTTCGGCGATGATGCGCTCGCGTGCCTGCAGCGCCTCGTCGGGCGTGAGCGCGGGTCCGGGCGCGACGCTGCGGAACGGGTCCGGCGCGAGCGTCGAGAACACGGAAACGACGGGGCGCACGATCTGGCTGCCCAGGTTCATGGAAACCGACGTGAGCGCAACCACCGTCAACAGGACCCACAGCCAGACGCCGCCCGAGCGGTGCAGGTCGAACGTGAGCGCATAGCCGCCGCGCTTGACGCGAAACGCCAGCGATTTGCGCCAGCTTCTGAAATTCGGAAACGCGAGCACGATCGCGATAAATCCGTCCAGCAGCCAGACCATCCCGACGACGCCCATGGTCCAGACGCTGAAATCGATGCCCATTTTCGTCGGCAGAAACAGCGTGTAGTGGAACTGGTAGAGGAACGGGATCAGGTTCAGGCGCGCGAGCGACGGCGCGCCCCACATGCGGCGGCTCTGCACGTCGCCGGTCGCGGGATCGAGCGCGACCTGGTTGTAGTCGAGCGGGTAGGGTTGCTGCGTCCGCGGGTCGAGGCGCGGCGCGGCGCGAACGATGAAGGTCTGCCCCGGCTCCACGGCTAGCGGCATGAACGACACGAGTGCATGGGGATTGGCGGCTTCGAAGCGCTTGACCAGTTCAAGCGGCGCGAGCGTCGAATGGCTCGTCGCGGCTTTGTAGAACGTCGGATTGAGCGCGGCGTCGAGTTCGTGGTCCCACGCGATCACGGCGCCCGTCAGGCCGGCGAGAAACAGGAAGGCCGCGATGCCGAGTCCGAACCACCGATGCAGGCGTACCAGCAGAGGTCTCATGCGGCGTTGCGGCGCTTGAGCCGGTGGTCGAAAAGAGGCGCGTGGGGTGGAACGGTCACGATGGAATCGACGGGCTGATGGAAGGTAAGGTCTTGATCGCAAATGCGAATCGTTTGCATTTTACGGAGTGAGCGGTCCCGGCGCAAGCTTCGCGAAAGCACCCAAATGGGGTGTGGATCAAGGTTGTCGGTCAGGGCAAGGCGCGTGAGAAGGCGACCGCGCCGCGAAGGGCATTCGCGGCGGGCGTGAGAGAGGCGCGAGAAGGGTGGGAGCGCGTGGGGCGCGCAGTGGCCGTGATCTAGACCGGGTCTTTATTCGGCGGCCCGTCAGGGCGCTGCGGCTCCTCGACGTGACCGGGCGGCGGTGGCGTGAGCGGGTCGCGTTCGGGATCGCGCGTCGGGTCGGCGAGCGGATCGGGAAGCGGGTTCGTATGCGAGCAGATCATCGCGGATACCTCGTGCGGCTGCCGTGAGCAGCGCAAGCCGCGCAGGACGTGTGGGTGGTCTTAATAGCGTAGGCGATGAAAAACCGCGTGCGCGGAGTTTCTGGCCCGCAACCGCTGCCGCAATGCGGATTCCCGGGCAGGCTCGGCGACTGGCTTTAGAGGCCGTTGAGATCGGCGGGCGTATCGACGTCGCGCAGGATGCCGGGATCGTTCACGTCGATGCGCGCAAGCGCCTGCGAGGCGAGCAGCGCGCGCGCGCCCGCATCGCCGTCCAGCGCGAGCAGAGCCTCGCGGTGGTCATAACCGAAGCCCACCGGATGGCCGCGCTGGCCGTCATAAAACGGCGCGACGAGCGACTTGCCCGCATCCAGCTCGCGCGCGACGGCTTCGATGGTGCTCACCGCGATGCGCGGCATGTCCGCGAGCGCGACGATCCAGCTTTCGCCTTCGGAATCGGCCTCGATGGCGGCGGCAAGACTCGCGCCCATGCCGCGCACGGAACCGGCCGCGAAGACCACGTCGCAGCCCGCTTCGTTGAGCGTGTGCGCGAGCGCTTCCGAGCCCGGACGCACGACGGCGATGACCCTTGGCACGACCAGCAGAAGCCGGTGCGCGGCCTCGTGGGCGATGGCGATGCCGTTCGGAAGCGGTGCCAGGAGTTTGTTGCGCAGACCGTCGGGATCGAAGCGCGAACCGGTGCCGGCGGCGAGCAGTACGCCGGTGGCAAGCGATGCATAGGCCATGGGGTGTACCGCGCGCAAGAGGATGAACGCAGATTGTGCGGCGCAACCGCGCGCGAGGCAAGTCCTGTTGCCCGCTGGCCCGCGCGCGTTTTCCCCCGTATTTACATGGCGTTACGTCATCACCTTGTCGAGCGTGATCGGTAGATCGCGCACCCGCACGCCAGTCGCGTGATAGACGGCGTTGGCGATGGCCGCCGGCACGCCGGTAATGCCGATCTCGCCGATGCCGCGCACGCCCAGCGCATTGAAGTGCAGATCGGGCGGCCCGACGAACAGCACGTCGAGATCGCCGATATCGGCATTCACGGGCACGTGGTATTCGGCGAAATTGCCGTTCACGAAGCGCCCCGCGCGCGGGTCGAGCAGCCCTTCCTCGTGCAGCGCCGTGCCGATGCCCCAGACCATGCCGCCCATCAACTGGCTGCGCGCGGTCTTGGCGTTGAGCACCTGTCCCACGTCGTAGGCGCCGACGATGCGCGCCACGCGCAGCGTGCCCAGCTCCGCGTCCACGTGCACTTCCGCGAACACCGCGCCGAACGAGTGGAAGGCGTATTGCTGCTTTTCGGCGCCGGGTTTCGCCGATGCCTGCGCCTCGATGGGCTGGCCGCCCGCGCGCGCGATGATGGCGGCGGCGGGATCGCGCCGCGAGGTGTCGGCGCGCAGCACGACCCAGCCGTCGGCGACCGTGACGTCCGCGGGGGCGGCGCCATAGACGGGCGAGGCGCGGTCGGCCGCGGCCAGTGCGATCAGCTTGTCGCGCGCGGCGCTGGCCGCCGCCTGCACGGCCGGCGAGACGCTGGCCGCCGATTGCGAGCCGCCCGAGACCGGCGCGCGCGGCAGGCTCGAATCGCCGAGCGCGAAGTGAATGCGTTCGGGCGGAAAGCCGAGCGCGTCGGCGGCCACCTGCGTCATCACCGTATACGTGCCGGTGCCGATGTCCTGGGTCCCGGAGGCGACCATCGCCGTGCCGTCCGGCAGGATGCGTGCGAGGGCGGCGGCTTCGCTGCGGTTGGCCGGATAGGTCGCGCTCGCCATGCCCAGGCCGATCAGCGTGTTGCCCTGGCGCATCGCGCGCGGCGTGGCCACGCGCCGCGACCAGCCGAAGCGCTCGGCACCCGCCGCGTAGCATTCGCGCAGCGCCTTCGACGACCATGGCTTGTTTTCCTGCGGCTCGGCTTCGGCGTAATTCTTCAGACGCAACGCGATGGGGTCCATCTTGAGCTGCCACGCGAGTTCGTCCATCGCCGATTCGAGCGCGAACGAACCCGTCGTCTCGCCGGGCGCGCGCGTGAACGTGGGCGTGCCGACGTTGAGCGGGACGACGCGGTGGCTCGTGCTCACGCCCGGCGCGGCGTACATCATGCGCGTGACGAGCCCGGACGTTTCGGTCCAGTCCTCGAACGTCGAGGTGTGCGAGAAGGTGTCGTGGCGCATCGCCGTGAGCGTGCCGTCGCGGTGTGCGGCCAGCGAAAAGTGCTGCTCCGTGCGCGGGCGCGAGCCGACCGGGCCGAACATCTGCGGACGCGCGAGCGCGAGGCGCACGGGACGGCCGGTCTGCTTCGCGGCCATCGCGCACAGGCTCACGTGCGACCACGACGAGCCCTTGCAGCCGAAGCCGCCGCCGATGAACGGCGAGATCACGCGCACGTTGTCGGCGGGGATGTCGAACACGGCGGCCACCGCGGTGCGCGCGCCCGACACGCCCTGAGTCGAGTCGTAGAGCGTCAGTTCGGGGCCGTCCCAGCGCGCCAGGCTCGCGTGCGGCTCCATCGGATTGTGGAATTGCACGGGCGTGGTGTAGACCGCGTCGAGTCGCACCGCGCCTTCGCGCAGGCCCGCTTCGACATCGCCGCGCTGCGAATCCACGGGCCGGCCGGGCTGGCTCGGCGGCCTGTGCGCCTGCGTTTTTGCCTGCGCGAAATCGAGCGCGGACGGTGTGGCGGCGTAGGTCACGCTCACCTGTTGCGCGGCGTCGATCGCGTGTTCGAGCGTATCGGCCACCACGACCGCGACCGGCTCGTTGCTATAGCGCACGACGTTGTCCTGCAGCAGCGTGAGGCGTCGCCCGGCGGGTGGCGCAAGCGGCGTGTGGCCGCCGTTGGGCAGGCGCATGGCGTTCTGCCACGTCATCACCAGCAGGACGCCAGGCAGCGCTTGCGCGCGGTGCGTGTCGATCGAGGCGATCGTGCCGCTCGCCACCGTGCTCGTGACGAGAACCGCGTGCGCGAGCCGCGCTTCGGGGAAATCCGCTGCATAGCTCGCGCTGCCCGTCACCTTGAGGATGCCGTCGATGCGATCGACAGGCTGTCCGATCAGTTGGCTCATGCGAGGTCTCCGGCGAAATGGCTACTTCCGGCTGGGGGCAACGCCGCGGCCTGCATCGCGGCGCGCACGATCGCGCGCTGCGCGAGTTCGACCTTGAACGCATTGCCCTGCAGCGGCTGGGCGTGTGCAAGCTCGGCGGCGGCAGCGGCGCGCAGCGTGGCGGCGTCGAGCGTCCGGCCCACGAGATGCTGTTCCGCGAGACTCGCGCGCCAGGGCTTGTGCGCGACGCCGCCCAGCGCGATGCGCGCGGCCCGCACGCGCTGGCCGTCCAGTTGCAGCGCGGCCGCCACGGAAACCAGCGCGAACGCGTAGCTCGCTCGGTCGCGCAGCTTGAGGTAGCGGGCGTGATCGGCGAAAGCGGGCGGTGGCAGATCGACCGAGGTGATGAGTTCGCCGCGCGCGAGCGTGGTGTCCAGATCGGGCCGGTCGCCGGGCAGGCGATGAAACTGCGCGATGGGAATCGCGCGCGCGCCGTTCGGGCCGCGCACCTGCACCGTGGCGTCGAGCGCCGCGAGCGCCACGCTCATATCGGAAGGATTCACGGCCACGCATTGCGCGCTCGCGCCGAGGATCGCGTGCATGCGGTTGAAGCCGTCGCGCGCCGCACAGCCGCTGCCGGGCGCGCGCTTGTTGCATTGCGTGAATGCCGTGTCGTAGAAGTAGCCGCAGCGTGTGCGCTGCATCAGGTTGCCGCCCACGGTCGCCATATTGCGCAACTGCGGCGACGCGCCCGCGAGCAGCGCCTGCGAAAGCAGGGGATAGCGCGTGCGCACGAGCGCATGGTTGGCGCAATCGCTGTTGCGCACGAGCGCGCCGATGCGCAGGCCGCCGTCGGGCAGCGTCTCGACGCCGTCGAGCGCCGCGATGCGCGTGATGTCGATGAGCCTGAGCGGATGCGCGATGCCGCCTTTCATGAGGTCGAGCAGGTTCGTGCCGCCGCCGATGAAGGCCGCGCCGGGCTGCTGGGCGGCGGCAAGGGCGGTGTCGATATCGGCGGCGCGCTGGTAGGCGAGTGCGTCCATGTCGTGGCCTCCGCGCTCATGCGCTGGCCGAGTGCGCGTCGCGCACGGCGGCCACGATGTTCGCGTAGGCGCCGCAGCGGCAGATATTGCCGCTCATGCGCTCGCGGATTTCCGCATCGCTTAACTCGGTCGCACGCGCGCGCACGTCGGCTGTCGCGGCGCTTGCCGTGCCCGCCGCGAATTCCGCGAGACACGCGGTCGCCGAACACAACTGCCCAGGCGTGCAGAAGCCACACTGCAAGGCATCGCGTTCGACGAAGGCGCGCTGGATCGTGCTGGGCGCGGTCGCGCCGGCGAGTCCTTCGACGGTCGTGATGCGCTGGCCTTCGTGCATCACCGCAAGCGTGAGGCAGGCATTGATGCGCCGCCCATCGACGAGCACCGTGCAGGCGCCGCACTGGCCACGATCACAGCCTTTCTTCGTGCCGGTGAGTTGCGCATAGTCGCGCAGCGCGTCGAGCAGCGTGACGCGCGGTTCGATGTGCAGCGCGTATTCGCGGCCGTTGATGTTCAGGCGCACGGGTTGGGCGGGGACCGGCGCATTCGCGCCGGTATCGGCGGCGGGAGTGGGTTCGGGCGTGTTCTGTGCGTGCAGATGCGGCGCGGCGCCGAGCGCGGCGGCCGCTGCCGCCGACTGGAGGAAACGCCGGCGTGCAGGCTCGGTGGGTTCGCTGGAGGCATCGGGCGGTGCGTCGTGATGCCCAGGGCGGGGAGTGGGGGACATGGCGTTCGCAGCCTCCATCAGGGATGGGATCGCAAGCGCACGCGCAAGACGCGATGCCGTTTGAGCGGTCGTCGCGTAGCGTAGCGTGCGGACCTCGATATGCAGCAGTCTTCTCTGGAGCAATTCCGATGCCGCGACGCCGTGCGATTTCATGCGCTTTCATGCCGTCAGCGGCGCTGGACAGAACTGAACGTTGCGCGCGCCATGCGCGAAAGTAAAGCGTTTGGAGGGCGTTGCGGGCGAAACTTTCGTGACAGCGTGTCTTCTGGCGCAAGGCTGTCGGGTGGCTGACGCGCCGCAGTCGCGAAACTGTCGCGGCGGACAGATTCTGGCGCTGGCATGATGGGCACAGCACGCGGATTTAGAGGTCCGAATTAGAGGCTCGATTCGGGCGTGCCATTTCAACGAGATGTGCACCCTACAATGCTTGCGATCGATACAGACCGATAATGATCGATACAACCGGGAGGAGACCCCATGCTGACGGTTCATCACCTCGACAACTCGCGCTCCCAGCGCATCCTGTGGATGCTCGAAGAGCTGGGCGTCGACTACGAGATCGTGGAATACAAACGCAACAAGGAGACGATGCTCGCGCCGCCCGCGCTGCGCGCCGTGCATCCGCTCGGCAAGTCGCCGGTCGTGACGGACGGCGAATTCACGCTCGCGGAGTCGGGGGCGATTCTCGAATATCTGGTCGAGCGTTACGGCAACGGCCGCTTCGTGCCGCCGCGCGATACGCCCGACTATCTGCGCTATCGCTACTGGATGCACTATGCCGAGGGCTCGGCCATGCCGCCGCTGCTGCTCAAGCTGGTCGCAAGCCGTATCGCCAACGCGAAAGTGCCGTTCTTCATAAAGCCGATCACGCGCAAGATCGCGGGGTCGCTCGAAAGCGATTTCGTCGGTCCGCAGCTCGATCTGCATTTCACTTATATCGCGAAGGAACTCGAAGCGACGGGCTGGTTCGCGGGCGACACGTTCACGGCCGCCGATGTGCAGATGAGCTTTCCGATCGAGGCAGGAGCGAAACGCGCGGGCGCTGAATCGAAGCCTTCGATTCGCGACTATCTCGATCGTATTCACGCGCGTCCGGCGTATCAGCGTGCGTTGGCGCGCGGCGGCGAGTTCACGCTATTCGGGTGAAAATAAGGATGGCGAAATAAATGAGGTAAGAAAGAAGGCCGGAAAACAGGTGTTTTCCGGCCTTTGACGTTTATGGCTTCATCAATCGATGCCGTGGAATACGGCGTCGTCCGGGCCGAGGTACGCAGGCGGGCGCCATGCGGCGTCGCGCATCGAATGCTGCACCAGGTTTTCCACACCCAGCAGCACCGCGAAGATCGCCATACGCACCGGAATGCCGTTGTCGGTCTGGCGGAAGATCGCCAGACGCGGATCGTGGTTCAGGTCCGTCGACAGATCGTTCGCACCCGGGCGGCTGTCGCGCGGCAGCGGGTGCATCACGAGCGTTTCGGGGCTGCAGCATTCGTCGAGCAGCGCCAGGTTGATCTGGAAGTCGGGCGTGTAGCCTTCGAACGACTCGTCGGTGAAGCGCTCTTTCTGGATGCGCGTCGCGTAGACCACGTCGGCGCCGCGCAGGCCCTGGCGCAGATCGGTCGTTTGCTCGACGACGTGACCGTTGGTCGAGATCAGATCGACGATATACGTCGGCATTTCCAGCATCGGCGGCGAAATGAGCGTGAACTTGATGCCGCGATAGAGCGCGAGCAGTTTCACGAGCGAGTGCACCGTGCGGCCGTACTTGAGGTCGCCCACCAGCGCGATGTGCGCGCCGTCGACGATCTTGCCCAGACGCGAAAATTCGCGCTGGATCGTGTAGAGGTCGAGCAGCGCCTGGCTCGGGTGCTCGCCGGGACCGTCGCCGCCGTTGATGACGGGGATATTCACGGCGCGCGCGAATTCGGCCACCGAGCCTTGTTCAGGATGCCGAATCACCATCGCATCCACGTACCCGGCCATCACGCGGCTCGTGTCGTAGATCGATTCGCCCTTGGCCATCGACGAGAACGTGAAGCCGGTCGTGTCGCAGACCGAGCCGCCCAGACGGCAGAACGCGGCGCCGAAGCTCACGCGGGTACGCGTGCTGGCTTCGAAGAACAGGTTGCCGAGCACCGCGCCTTCGAGCACGCGCGAGATTTTCCGGCGGCGCGCGATGGGCTGCATGATGTCGGCGACGCGGAACAGCGCTTCGACGGAGTCGCGCGAGAACTGGTTGGTCGAGAGCAGCTGCGGCCGGCCTTCGAACTGGATCTGGCTCAGGAGCGAATGCGAATCTACGCTTTGCGTATAGCCTTCACGCGGTTCGACGTTGCCGACGATCTCGGAGACGAAACGCTCGACGATCTCGGGCATCGCGCGCGATTCCTGCGATTCCTCCGGCAGCAGCCAGGTGTCGAGCGCCCGGCGCGATACGCCGATACGGCTCGCGAAGGCGTCGCGGGTCATGTTCAGACGCCGCATGGCGTCACGAAGGAAGGCTTGTTGCGGAACGCTCATGCTGGCACCCGTGATAGCTGTTGATATACGCGGTGCGTATATTAGTTCGGTGACGCGAGAAGTCAAGTGGTTTTGCGAGTTCCGCACAGGAACGGCTGTGCGGCAATCCGGCGCGGCCAGGCTTGCGGGCGCGCTTTCCTGCTTCGGCGGACGCTCGATTCCCCCATTCAGGCGAGGTGCTTTATCAGGATGGGGATTTTTCAGACGCCGCGATAATCGCCGTTTTGATTTTGGACGGGCCGGCGCGCTGGCCGGCACAGCTTGATGTACGCACTGTTTTGCACCTTGTTGTCGTGCGCTTCGCTCGTGCGCGCGAAATGCCGTCGGGGCCGGTCATGAAAATGCCCTGGGCCAGTTCGGTCGAGGAACTGTCGAGCGGCGAGACCCGTTTCGTCACCCATCGCGCGGCGCGCCGCACGGCCATCTATACGGCATGTGCCGTGGGCGTCGCCGCGCTCGCGGGCGGCGTCGCCATCGGCCGCTACAGCAGCGTCGTGGACGTGCCCACCGGCCCGGGTGCCGAGGGCGTGGCCACGCATCACTACGTTGTCGGCGAGATCGGTCGCATGAGTGCGTCCATTTCGTTGCTCGATCCGCGCATCGAGCGCCTTTCCGCGCAGATCGCCGAATTGCGCCAGTTCGACCAGCGGTTGCGCGCACAGCCGCAACGGGGCGCGGTGGTGGCGCCCGCTGCGCCCAGCACACATTCGGGCGATGACGATGACGAGGATCACGAGGGCGCGTCGGGCACCGAGGCTGAAAAGGGCGGAGAAGGCGGCCCCGCGCTCGCGCCGCGCCCTTGCGTGGAGGCGTCTGCGTCGCGCACCAACGCGCACGCGGTTGGTGGCGCGGTTGATTGCATGGCCGCGACGCTGTCCACGCTAGAGCAAGCCGTTGCGCAGCATGAGGCGGCGTGGCAGGCGTTTCCGGGCCGTCGGCCGACCCAGGCGGGGCGGTTGGGTTCGCCGTTTGGCAACCGCGTCGATCCGTTCACGCAGCGGTTGAGTTTTCATCCGGGGCTCGACATCGTCGCGCCCAAGGGCACGCCGATTTACGCCGCAGCGGGCGGGCGCGTGAGTTTCGCGGGTCCGAAGGCCGGTTACGGCAATTGCGTCGATATCGATCATGGCAACGGCTTCTCGACGCGCTATGGACACGCCTCGAAGATCGACGTGCAGGTCGGGCAGATCGTACTGCCGGGCGACCATATCGCCGATGTCGGCTCGACCGGGCGCTCGACCGGGCCGCACCTGCATTTCGAAGTGATCGTGAACGGCACCCAGGTCAATCCCGCCGGTTATCTCGCGCTGTTTGGCGCCTACCACAATGGCTGACGCCCGCCGCACCGCTCGCGCGCGCATGGACGCGCAGCGCGCTTTCGAACTGCAACCCGTGCGCTCGCGCACCTGGCGCTGGGGCGTCGCGCTGGCCTGGACGGCGCTGGCCGCGAGTGTCGGCGCGGGCGCGGTGGCGTGGGTTCATCACGTCGACGACGCCAGGCGCTGCCCGGTCCTCGCGCCCGACGCCTTGCAGATGCGCCTGACCCATGCCGAACTCGCGCTGGAGCAGGAGCGCGCAGCGCACGACGCCCTGCAGAAGTCGGCGTCGGCAGCTCAGGCCCAGGCCGCCGCGCTACAGACCGAAGTGTTGTTCCTGCGCGGCCACGGTGGCCATGAAGGCGCACATTGAAAGCCCGCATTCCACAAACATCGTCCTGAAATCCCGATCAACACAACGTCAAACGCAACGTCAAACGCAACGTCAAACGCAACGGCCACTCCCATGTTCAACAAGAAGAAGTCCCAGCCGGGCATCCAGCAAACCAAACTCGCGACGCTAATCTCCGAAGACTTCCGCATCACGGGTAATGTCGAATTCGCCGATGGGGTGCGCCTCGACGGCCAGATCACGGGCAACGTCAGCAGCAAGCCGGGCACGCAGACGCTGCTCGTCCTGAGCGAGCGCAGCGTGGTGCAGGGCAACGTGCACGGCTACGACATCGTCGTCAACGGGCGCATCGTCGGCGACGTCATCGCCGATCATTTCGTCGAGTTGCAGGCGAACGCGCACGTGGTCGGCAACATCTACTATCAGCAATTGCAGATGGCGTGCGGCGCGACCGTCGACGGCAAGCTGACGCGGCGCGATCCCGCCGATGCGCCGAGCCTGCTGCTCGATACCTCGATCGTCGATGTACACCCGCTGGACTGACACCGCGCGCGGCGGCTTATCCCGCAATTGGGCGAATTCCGGTTAAACTGCCGGGCATGTCACGTCAGCCGAACCTCCTCGCCTTTTTCGCCGTCGCCGCATCGCGCGCGATGACGACGTGCGTGCAGGCAGCCCCGGCCGGCGTGAAAGCCAAAGCCAAAAAACAGTCGCTCATCTGACCGGAGCTTGCTGTTCCGTCGGATGTTGCGATGGAACGGCCTGCCGGCACCCGCCTCACTCTTCCCCTGGCTCGCTGACTCCCGCGCACTGCTCGACGGACCTTTCATGCGGTCGCGTTCAAGGGATAGTCATGTCTTCGTTTTCGGGTATCTGGATTCCGCTCGTCACGCCGTTCAACGGCGGCGCCGTCGATCATGAGGCGCTCGACGCGCTCGTGCGCCATTACGTGCAGGCGGGCGTGGCGGGTTTCGTCGCGCTCGGGACGACCGGCGAGCCCGCCGCGCTCGACGCTCGCGAGCAGGATGCGGTGCTCGTGACCGTGCTTGCCAGCGCGGGGGCGTTGCCGGTGGTCGCGGGCGTCAGCGGCAATCACACGCAGTCGGTGTGCGAGCGCATTGCCGCACTCAACGACACGCCCGTTGCGGGCGTGCTGGCGGCGGGACCGTACTACATCCGGCCGTCGCAGGCGGGCGTGATCGGCCACTTCGCCGCGCTCGCCGACGCGAGCCGCAAGCCGGTGATTCTCTACGACATTCCCGCGCGCACCGGCGTGACGCTCGCGCTGCCCACGCTGCTCGAACTCGCGGGGCACGAGCGCATTGTCGCGGTGAAGGACTGTGGCGGCTCGCTCGACAAGACGCTGGCGCTGATCCTCGATGGCCGTTTGCAAGTGCTGTGCGGCGAGGACCTCGATATGTTCGGGATGATGTGTGCGGGCGCGAGCGGGGCGATTGCGGCATCGGCGCATGTGTTGCCGCAGCGTTTCGTGGCGATGGCGCGGGCGTTGCGCGAAGGGCGACTGGAGGAGGCGCGCGCAATCTGGCATACGCTGGTGCCGCTCGTGCGCGCCGCCTTCGCCGAGCCGAATCCGGGTCCGGTGAAGGCCGCGCTCGCGCGACAAGGATTGCTGCACAACGAACTGCGCGCGCCGATGACACGCGTGAGCGATGAGCTGGAAGAAACGCTGGGGAGACTGGTTGCCTGAACAGGCCTGAAGCAGCCCGAAGCCAATATGCGAGCGGCGCGTCCGGATGATGGGGCGCGCCGCGCTTCGATCGCCGATGGTCGATCGATCTGCGCTTAACGAGCGGCGCCTGCGCCTGCGTTTGCGCTGCTGCGTGCGCGGCGTCGGGTGCGCGGCCGTTCGGCATCCACCGGTTCGCCGTTGAGCAGAATCCGGCGCCCAGGAACGTGCTCGGCGACGAGGCGCGCAATTTCGAACGCCGAACTTTCGGCCGGCACGACCTGGCGGCGCGCGCCGTCGTCGAGCGGCGTGGTCCATTCGACCAGCCGATAGGCGCGGCCCCAGGGATGCTGCAGCGGCGTCGAGACGCGGCAGGAAGCGACGCGTGTAGTCGAGCCGTCGCGCAGCAGGGACTGCAGGTGCACCAGCACGTCGTTGTCTTCAACCATGGCTTCGCTCCTCCTCGACTAACCGCATAAAAAAACGCCGCCAATGTTCCGGCGGCTCAACAGGGGTGAGCGTATGGTTGCAGCGAAGAATTAAACGAGCCTTAAGAGTACCAGGTAGATAAAGCCTGCCGGCAAGGACTTTCGCGCGCGGAGACGCCCGCGCGGATTGAAAAATTCGCGCGGGACGCTGCAACCGGATGGATCGAAATGGAGAGACCGTGTGGCGTTAATTCAGCGCCAGGTCAGTGCAGAACCGGCGTGAAATCAGTGCTTGCCTGTGCCGTTTTGCCGCAGCGTCGCGCGGACCTTGCGGGCGGCGAAGAGCGGGAGATAGTCGTGAATGCGCGCGTCGGCGCGGTAGTGATCGAGTGTATCGGCGTAGATGCGGGCGACCGTTTCCTCAGGCGTGTGAGTTTCTTCGGCGATGCTTTGAACGATTTGCGCGGCGTCGACTTTCGGCATGACAGTCCTCCGGACAGCGGGGTGGGCGGGCAGACAAGATTCGAATTGAAGGACACGGCTGGGCGCGATGCCAATTGAAACGTCCTATCGGGAATGCGTCGGAGCGCGGCAATTCAGGCTTGCGCCTGATTCGGTCGAATGCGCTCGTGGACAAACAAAGCCCCGGCGCAGGCGATTGCCTTGGCCGGGGCTGTCAGAGCGCTGCTGCCCTTTCTATATAGTGGGCAGATTAGTGGGCAAATTCCGCCGATGCGTTATGCGACGCTTTCGAGCGACGGGTAATCCGTGTAGCCCGTTTCACCGCGCGCGTAGTAAGTCGACGGATTCGGTGCGTTGAGCGGTGCGTTCAGTTCGAAGCGGCGCGGCAGATCGGGATTGGCGATGAAAAGCTGGCCCCATGCGACGGCATCGGCTTCGCCATCCGCGAGCACTTTTTGCGCCGATTCCAGCGTGAACTTCTCGTTCGCGATGTACGGGCCGCCGAATTCGGCTTTCAATTGCGGCCCCAAACGATGGTCGCCGAGCGATTCGCGTGCGAAGAGGAATGCGATCTTGCGTTTGCCGAGCTCGCGCGCGACGTAGCCAAACGTCGCGGCCGGATCCGAATCGCCCATCGTGTGCGCGTCGCCGCGCGGCGCGATATGGACGCCCACGCGATCCGCGCCCCACACGTCGATGCAGGCGTCCGTCACTTCGAGCAGCAGGCGGGCGCGGTTTTCGATCGGGCCGCCATAGGCGTCGGTGCGCTGGTTGGTGCTGTCCTGCAGGAATTGATCGAGCAGATAACCGTTCGCGCCATGAACTTCGACGCCGTCGAAGCCAGCGGTCTTCGCGTTGAGCGCGCCCTGGCGGTATGCGGCGACGATACCGGCGATTTCATCGAGTTCGAGCGCGCGCGGCGTGACAAACGGGCGCTGCGGGCGCACGAGGCTCACGAAGCCTTGCGCGGCGATCGCGCTGGGCGCGACGGGCAACTCGCCGTCTAGGAAGATCGGGTCCGAAATGCGGCCCACGTGCCACAGTTGCAGGAAGATGCGGCCGCCCGCGGCGTGCACAGCCTCGGTGACGAGTTTCCAGCCCTCGACCTGTTCTTGCGACCAGATGCCCGGCGTTTCCGCGTAGCCGACGCCTTGCGGCGTCACCGACGTCGCTTCGCTGACGATGAGGCCGGCGCTCGCGCGCTCGGCGTAGTACTTCGCCATCAGCGCGTTGGGCACGCGGACCTCGCCGGCGCGTTGGCGCGTCAGCGGCGCCATGATGACGCGATTGGGCAGGGTGAGATCGCCGATCTGAATGGGGTCGAAAAGCGTTGCCATGTCGTTACCTTGTGGCGG
Source organism: Paraburkholderia eburnea (assembly GCF_002917095.1). GTDB lineage: Bacteria > Pseudomonadota > Gammaproteobacteria > Burkholderiales > Burkholderiaceae > Paraburkholderia > Paraburkholderia eburnea. The sequence continues at coordinate 779 of NZ_PQGA01000007.1, read as the reverse complement.
GCGCGGCCCGCAGCCTTGAAGCATAAAAGGGATGAAACAGAGGTTGCCGACGCTGCGCGCCGTCACAACTGCCGATGCATGTGGGCGAGGAACGCCTCGATGACCGGCTCGTTGCGCTTGAAGAACACCCACTGGCCAACCCGCTTCGACGTGACGAGCCCGGCTTTCTGCAGCGCAGCCAGATGCGCGGAAACCGTCGATTGCGACAGTCCGCAGTGCGCGTCGATCCGTCCCGCGCAGACGCCGTGGTCGAGCGGAAGCTCCTGATCGGCGAAATGCGCTTGCGGCTCGCGCAGGCAAGCCAGAATCTCGCGGCGCACGGGATTGGCGAGCGCCTTATAGATTGCGTCGAGGTCGATGGATTGGGGTTCTGGGTGGTTCATGGGCTCTGCATCGTGACTGTCCGAATCTTATATCGTAATTTTACGATATGGGTGATGGCACTGATTGCAATAGGGGTGATAGGTATTCGTGCCAGTGGCTGCCGATCAGCTAAAAGCGGGATGCATCGCCGTCTCAGCACGCGGCGTTGGAAATGGACATCCAAGGACTTATTTCCGCTACCCCCTTGCGCCGCGTTCTGGGTAGCGCTAAGATTCGCCCCCTTCGCTGCTCGCGGTACTGACAGCGAAGCCTGCCGGGAGAAACGGCGGGTCGTTCGGGTGGCATCTTTCAAGCAGTAGTCTGAAAAAAGATGTTGACGAAACGAAAAAGAGCCTTCATAATCTCGTTTCTCTGCTGCAGACGCAGCGACGCAGAAGCCGCCGGATGGTTGGAAT
>NZ_PQGA01000006.1 GCF_002917095.1 Paraburkholderia eburnea | reverse complement strand
ACGGGCAGCCAGCTCGGCAACGCGCAGAACACGGTCTATCAGACCGACGTGTTCGAGAAGTACGGCGACGAAGCCGATGCGGAAATCGCCCGCATCATCGCGGAGAACGCGGGCAAATAAGTGTCGGGTGAAAGCCCCTCGAAAAAACATCCGGTGCATTTTCGACCGGATGTTCTTTTTTCATCCGCTAAAACGTATTCATCAGCCCGCAAGACGGCAACGCTCAGGAGATCTTGAGAGGACATTGGGGAATGTCCTGGATAGTGGGTCATAAAAAGCACGATTTAACAAAGTTAGAATGAAATCTCTAAATCGGCGAAAGTGGCGTTTGAACGCCCTACCGGTCATCGGCCGCAGTGGCAGCGGCCAGGTCTGTTGACGACTCCCCTGGAGCCTGTTCATGAGTAATCCTGATAAAAATCACTTTGCCACCTCGCACGATGCATGGCTATCCATGCCCGCGAATGCAGATGCAGCAGCGCGTCCGATGCTGGCGCAGGAGACGCCATGCTGAGTCATCACGAACTTTCCACATTACTGCTGCTCAAGGCTGCAACCGAGCGCATCGAGCCTGACTGTCTCGAACTCGGGACGCTTTGCGATCTGCACCTGGTCGAGATCGAGCCGCCGGAATCCGGGCAGCCGTTGCTGCGTGTGACCGCGCGTGGCGACGCCGTTCTGCGGGCTTTTGCACGCGCTGCATAAACGCGCTGCTTGCCGTCCATGCAAGCGCGGCCGCAGTCCGGGAAAAACGACGGATAACCCGAGGAGGCTGAAGTGGAACAGTCCTGGCTGGGTATGAGCGTGGGCACCATCGTGCTCTTCATCGCTGCAGTGGGTGTCGTCGCGCATTATCGCCGCGAACGTCGGCGCGCCGATCTTCTGCGCAATCTAGACCATCACGAGTGGCTGCAGTGGTCGCGCTCGCGCCGGTAAAGGCTGACGCCAACGCACGGTTCAAACCGATACCAATAACGGGGAATCCATCGTGAGCTTTGAATTTGCAGAGCGGGATCTGCAGCACATCCGCAATGTTCTCGGCTATCTGGAGCGTTCGGCCGACTTCGTGCGCCAGACCGAGGTCAACGCCGTGATCAGTCTGGGTTATTGGCGCGCGCGGGTGAGGGCGATCCAGGTCATGCCGCTATTGCCGATGCATATCGACAAACAGGCGAAGGAACTGCTTGGCCGCCTCGACCGTCTGGAAAGCGCACGGCAAGACGGGCAATCAACGACGGCGGCGAGGCCCGCAACGCGCTCGCTGGCTTCGGTGTATTGAGGACCTATCGCTCACATACAGACGTTCAATTGGGGTCTGTTTTCAGTAACGGCTATATTAGGGCGTTTTCCCCACGCGAATGGAGTACACATGAGCACGCCCATCGATACACCCACGCCCGATGAAGCAAAATGCCCGTTCCATGCTGCTGCGAAGCCGATTGCCGGCGGCGGCACTGCGAATCTCGACTGGTGGCCCAACCAGTTGCGCGTCGATCTGCTCAACCAGCATTCCAACCGTTCGAACCCGTTAGGCGAAAGCTTTGACTATCGCGCGGAGTTCAAGAAGCTCGACTACAGCGCACTCAAGTCCGATCTGCGCCAGACGCTGACCGACTCGCAGGAGTGGTGGCCCGCCGACTGGGGCAGCTACGCCGGCCTCTTTATCCGCATGGCCTGGCATAGCGCCGGCACCTACCGCGTGGCCGATGGCCGTGGCGGTGCGGGCCGTGGCCAGCAACGCTTTGCGCCGCTCAATTCCTGGCCCGATAACGTCAGCCTCGACAAGGCGCGCCGCCTGCTGTGGCCGGTCAAGCAGAAGTACGGCCAGAAGATTTCCTGGGCCGACCTGATCGTGCTGGCCGGTAACGTCGCGCTGGAAAACGCGGGCTTCCGCACCTTCGGTTTCGCGGCTGGCCGCGAAGACGTTTGGGAACCGGACATGGATGTGAACTGGGGCACCGAAAAGACCTGGCTCATGCACCGCAATCCGGAGACGCTGGCGAAGAACCCGCTCTCGGCCACGGAAATGGGCCTGATCTACGTGAACCCCGAAGGTCCGAACGCCAGCGGCGATCCGGTGTCGGCGGCACCCGCGATTCGCGCGACGTTCGGCAACATGGCGATGGACGATGAGGAAATCGTCGCGCTGATCGCCGGCGGCCACACCCTCGGCAAGACTCACGGCGCCGGTTCGGCGGAGAACGTGGGCAAGGACCCGGAAGCCTCGCCGCTCGAAGCGCAGGGCCTCGGGTGGGCCAGCGGTTATGGCTCGGGCGCGGGCGCGGATGCGATCACCTCGGGCCTCGAAGTGGTCTGGACGCAGACGCCCACGCAGTGGAGCAACCACTTCTTCGAAAACCTCTTCAAGTACGAATGGGTGCAGACGCGCAGCCCGGCTGGCGCGATCCAGTTCGAGGCCAAGGACGCGCCGGAGATCATCCCCGATCCGTTCGACCCGTCGAAGAAGCGCAAGCCGACCATGCTGGTCACCGACCTCACGCTGCGTTTCGATCCGGAATTCGAGAAGATTTCGCGTCGTTTCCTCGACGATCCGCAGGCGTTCAGCGAAGCGTTCGCGCGTGCATGGTTCAAGCTGACTCACCGCGACATGGGCCCGAAGGCACGCTACCTCGGCCCGGAAGTGCCCGCGCAGGATCTGCTCTGGCAAGATCCGCTGCCGGCACCGGCGCATCACCCGAGCGCCGCCGATATCGCCGATCTGAAGGCGAAGATCGCCGCGTCGGGCCTGTCGGTCAGCGAACTGGTTTCTGTCGCGTGGGCGTCGGCATCGACGTTCCGTGGCGGCGACAAGCGCGGCGGCGCCAACGGCGCGCGCATTGCGCTCGCGCCGCAGAAGGACTGGGACGTGAACAAGGCGGCGGTTGCCGTGCTGCCGAAACTTCAGGCGATCCAGCAGGCGTCGGGCAAGGCGTCGCTGGCCGATGTGATCGTGCTGGCCGGCGTGGTCGGTATCGAACAGGCCGCTGAAGCGGCGGGCGTGAAGGTGTCCGTGCCCTTCGCGGCGGGACGCGTGGATGCGCGCCAGGATCAGACCGATGTGGAAGCGGTGAACGTGCTCGAACCGAAGGCCGATGGATTCCGCAACTATCGCAGCGTGCAGGACGGCCCCTCGACCGAAACGCTGCTGATCGACAAGGCGCAGCAACTCACGCTCACCGCGCCGGAACTGACCGTGCTGATTGGCGGCCTGCGCGTGCTGGGCGCCAATGCCGACGGCAGCAAGGACGGCGTGCTGACCGATAAGCCCGGCGTGCTCAGCAACGACTTCTTCGTCAATCTGCTGGACATGGGCACGGCCTGGAAGCCGGTCGATGCGTCGGCGGAACGCTTTGAAGGGCGTGGGCGCAAGAGCGGCGAAGTGAAGTACACGGCTACGCGCGCCGATCTGGTGTTCGGTTCGAACGCCGTGTTGCGCGCGCTCGCGGAAGTCTATGCGAGCGCCGACGCAAAAGAGAAGTTCGTCAAGGACTTCGTCGCCGCCTGGACGAAGGTGATGAACCTCGATCGCTTCGATCTGGCCTGAGTCTGAGCGGTTGCGAAGGTCGCGGATCGACTTGATCGATCTATTCGACCTTCGCTTTTCCGTCATGTGGACCGAGTGGCCTGTCCGGCCAGTCGGTCCATTTGTCTTTGCGCGTCGATTCGTAGCTCGCGTTGAGCGGATAGCGAATGCGATTCTCGGGCTTCGGCGTTTCGCCGATCACGATCAGGCGCACTTCCTCGCGCGTGTTGTTCAGGAAGCTGTGGCAGATGCCCGTGCCTGCGGGAAACCCCACGGAGTCGCCGGGCTGAAGGCGGTGCAGATGGCCGTCGATCCACACATCCGGCGTGCCCTCGACTACATGGACGAACTCTTCTTCGGCGCTTTCGGCGTGCGGGTAGGACGTTCTGCGTCCTGGCAGCAACCGTATGTGATGAATGCCGAAACGGGTCAAGCCGAGCTTCTGGGACAGAGGCGCATCCAGGCCCATCCGTTCCGTGTCGTTGGCGTAGTGGCCGGCGTCCGGTTCCTCCAGCAGGGTCCAATGCTTGATGAAGCTGGGGCGTTGCATAGGGGCTCCTCCGGTCAGGTCGGTGGGGCAGTATTGCATAAGGCTGTATTCGCTGAACTTTCAGTCTCACTCCGCCTTAACCCGCACCGCGACATCAACCTCATGCGCGCCACCACCCAGAATCACACCGCGCAACAACGAAACATCCGTGTAATCACGGCCGATAGCCAGCGTCACATGCCCTTGATCGGCTAGCACATGGTTGGTCGGATCGAGATCGACCCAGCCCACCGTCGGCACGTAAAGCGACACCCACGCATGCGATGCATCGGCGCCGATCATCGGCGGCGCGCCCGCAGGCGGATCGTTGCGCAGATAACCGCTGACATAACGCGCCGCCAGCCCTATCGAGCGCAGACAGCCAATCATCACCTGAGCAAAATCCTGGCATACACCGTGGCGCAGCTCGAATGCGCGCGCGGCGGGCGTATCGAAAGCCGTCGCCGTTGGACGGTAAGCAAAGTCCGCGTGAATGCGATGCATCAGATCGATCGCGCCATCCAGCACACTTGCATCCGGCTCGAAACTCTCAAGCGCATACGCGCGCAACGAGGGCAGCAAGGCAATGTTCGGTGACGCGAAACAAAATTCGGACTCCGGATGAAATGCGCCGCCCGCTTCATAACGCAGCGCATGAGCCACGCTTTCCCACGCGGGCGCAGCCGCAACGTCGAGCGTCTCGTAACGCGGCGCCAGCAGCACGGTCGTTTCGCTCGTCATCTGCAGATCGCTATGCGGCGCGTCGAACGAAAAATACAGCACTTCATTGCCGAACGCATCGCATCGGCTCGTCTGATACGACGGCGCCGGTTCGATCGCCGATCGATGCGCGAGCACGCGCTGCCACGGCAATTCAAGCGGTGTGATCGTCGCGAGATGCTGTGCGGTTTCGACGAGCGTCGAATAGCGATACGTCGTGCGGTGCGTGACCGTCAAACGCGTGCCGCTCATGACCACACCTGCGCGGCGGGCGGCGTGGCGTGGCTGAACCAGCGCGCGCTGATTTCGTTCGACGTGGCGGCCATGCGCGCGGCCAGGCTGTCGCACAGCGCGACGAGCGCGGGATAGCGGTCGTCGTCGCCGGGTTCGCAGAGGTCTTCGAGCGTGGGTAGTGCCTCGATGGGCGCAAGCTGCGCGGCGAACGGCTCGCGGCGCGGGCCGCCCGCGGCCTGCGCGATTTCGTCGAGGCGCGTGCGCAAGCGCCCATACACGCCATAGAGGCCGCGAGGATTGGTCGGATCGGTCACGATCAGGTCGAGCAGGGCGGGCACTTCGAGGCGTCCAGGATAGAGCGAGCGATAGGTGAGCGTGCTGTCGAACAGTTGCAGCATGACGTCGAAGCCGGCGGGCGTGGTGAGCGTGCGCTCCTGCGCGGCGATGCGCAGCATCGTGGCCATCGCGGCGACGCGTTCGATGTGACGCCCGGCGAACAGCAGGCGCCACGCCTCGTCGCGGGTCATGCGGTCGCCCTGGCAGCCGCTGATGGCGCTCAGTTGCGTCGTCAGCGCGTCGAGCGCGCGGATCAGCGCCACGCGGTCGTAGGGCGCGGCGCGGCGCAGCGGCGTGACGCCGTCGTCGCGCGCAGATGACGACGCAGACGCAGGCACAAGCGACAGCGCTTGAAGCGCGTCGCGGAAGTCGTTGCGCGAGGCCAGCACGTTGCGCCAGTGATCGCTCGACAGGCGGCCGCGAATTTCCCCGCACGCATAGGCCTGGCCGGCGAGCGTCTGGCCGATGCTGGCGGTGCGCGCGTTCTCGTGCAGATTGGCCACCAGCACGCGCTCGAACGCGTCGAGTCCACGCCGCACGTCGCCGCTCGCGGACGGCACGAGGCCGCTTGCGGCGGCCAGTTCGATGAAGGTGCCGGACAGTTCGCCGGCGTCGCTGCCTTCGAGCGAGCCGAGGATCAGGCGGCACAGGCGCACGCCATTTTCGGCGCGCTCGCCGTAGCGGCCGGCCCAGAACAGGTTTTCGGCGGCGCGGCTCGGCACGCGGCGCTGCTCGCGGCGCAGGTCGCCGGGCTGCATCGGCCGCGGCAGCATCGAGAAGGCCGTGCCGGGCTGGCTCGACAGCACCCAGGTGTCGACGCTGCTGCCGCCCGCCTGCATCGACACCGATTCCTGGTGCTCGGCGGCGAGGCGCGTGAAGCCGCCCGGCAGCACGCGCCAGCCGCATTGCGGGTCGGCGATGGCGTAGACGCGCAGCACGGCGGGGCGCGCGCCGAGCATCCCCGCGCCGCTCTCGTAGCGCGGCGTGTAGCTGTAGCGCAGCGGCTGCTGGATCGTGAAGGCGTCGGGCATTCGCTCGATGCGCTCGCGCCAGCCGGCCAGCGATTGCGGTCCGGCGGCCAGGCCCGGCGGCGTGCCGGCGGTGCCGGGCTGTCCACCCGGCTGGCCGCGCGGCCAGGTCGGCAGCAGCAGGGCGTCGCTCAATTGCGCCTGGGCGTCGTGCCACGCGGCGTCCTCGCCGCACCACCAGGTCGCCACGCCCGGCAGCGCCAGCGGCTCGCCGAGCAGCGCCTGCGCCATCGCGGGCATGAACCCATGCAGCGCGGGCGATTCGGCGAAACCCGCGCCCGGCACGTTCGACACCATCACATTGCCCGCGCGCATCACCTGGAGCAGGCCGGGTACGCCGATGGTCGAATCGGCGCGCAGCTCGACAGGGTCGCAGAAGGTGTCGTCCAGACGCCGCAGCACGGCATGCACGCGTTCAAGCCCACCGAGCGTCTTGAGGTAGAGCATATCGTTGCGCACGGTCAGGTCTTTGCCCTCGACCAGCGTGAGGCCGAGGTAGCGCGCGAGAAAGACGTGCTCGAAATAGGTCTCGCTGAACGGCCCCGGCGTGAGCAGCACGATATGCGGCGAGGCGTTCGCGCCGCGCGCGTCGTCAGGGCCATGGCCCATCAGCGTACGCGCGGCGGCCGCGAGCGTCGCGACCAGTTGCGAGTACGAGGGCGCGAGCCGGTGCACGCGCATCGCGCGAAACGGCTCGGCGAACAGGCTGGACACGATCAGGCGGTTTTCCAGCAGATAACCGAGGCCCGAAGGCGCTTCCGTGCGATGCGACACCACCGTCCACTGCCCGGCGGGCGAGCGCGCGAGATCCAGCGCGACGATCTGCAGGTATTGCCGGTCGGGCGGCACGAAGCCTTTGACGGCGCGCAGATAGCCCGGATGGCCGAACACCAGTGCGGGCGGCAGCAGGCCGCGTGCGAGCAGCGTTTGCGGCCCGTAGACATCGGCGACGATCTCGTTGAGCAGGCGTGCGCGCTGCGCCACGCCACGCTCGATCAGCGCCCATTCGTCCTCGCCGATGATGAGCGGCAGCACGTCGAGCGCCCACGGACGCGGGCCGCCCCGGTCGGCGTAGACGTTATAGGTGATATCGTTTTCGCGGACCTGGCGCGCCACCGACGCCTCCGCGCTGTCCAGGCCCGCCACGCCCGCCTCGTCGAGCAGGCCGAAGAACTGCTGCCACGGCTCGCGCAGGCCGCCCTCCGGCGCGCTCAGCTCGTCCCAGTGCCCGCTGCGCACCGGTAAGGTGCGCAGCGGCGCGCGCGCCTCTTCGTCGTGGGCGGCGGCATCGAAAGGCAGGGTGGTCTGGGTCGGCAAGATGATGTGGCGCGCCCGTCTTCCGGGCGCGTTCGCAGTGGGGCCAGGTGATAAAAGCGGCAAAAACGGCGAATAACCGCTTTAAGGCTGCCGCAAATCCAGCGTGAAAGGAAATTCGAGGCTGCGCGTGGGCGGCGCGGCGTCGATCGGTCCCGGCGTGTGCCCGCTCGTGAAGAAGCGCGCGCGCCGCCGGCTTTCCGCCTCGTAGGCGTTGACCGGGAAGGTCTCGTAACTGCGGCCGCCCGGATGCGCAACATGATACTGGCATCCGCCGATCGCGCGGCCACTCCAGCTATCGACGATGTCGATGGTGAGCGGCGCGTGCACGCCGATGGTCGGATGCAGCGAGGTCGGCTGCTGCCATGCGCGATAGCGCACGCCCGCCACGCTTTCGCCCGCGCGGCCGGTCGGCTGCAGCGGCAGCGCGCGGCCATTGACGGTGACGAGATGGCGGCTTTCGTTGATGCCCAGCACGCTCACCTCCAGCCGCTCCACCGACGAATCCACATAGCGTACCGTGGTGCCCGCCGCGCCTTCCTCGCCCATCACGTGCCACGGTTCGAGCGCGTGGCGCAGCGTGAGCGCGATGCCGCTCGTGTGCAATTCGCCGACCAGCGGAAAGCGGAATTCGAAGTGCGGCGCGAACCAGGCGGCGTCGAGGGCGAAGCCCGCCGCCGTGGTTTCGGCGAGCACATCGTCGAAATCCATGCGCACGAACGTCGAGAGCATGAAGCGGTCGTGCAGCGCCGTGCCCCAGCGCGTGAGGCCCTGCGTGTACGGCTTGGCCCAGAAACGCGCGACCAGCGCGCGCAGCAGCAGTTGCTGCGCGAGACTCATGCGCGCGTGCGGCGGCATTTCGAAGCCGCGCAGCTCCAGCAGACCGAGGCGGCCCGTGGGGCCGTCAGGCGAATAGAGCTTGTCGATGCAGAATTCGGCGCGGTGCGTGTTGCCGGTTACGTCGATCAGGATGTTGCGCAGCGTGCGGTCGATCAGCCACGGCGGCACGCGGGCGCCGTCTGCCTCACCCGGCGCGCTGTAACCGCGCAGCAGATCGACCTGACGCTGGATTTCGGCGAAAGCGATGTCAAGCTCGTAGACCTGGTCGTTGCGCGCCTCGTCTACGCGCGGCGCCTGGCTCGTCGGGCCGATGAACAGGCCCGAGAACAGGTAGGACAGCGACGGATGGTTGTGCCAGTAGGCCACCAGGCTCGCGAGCAGATCGGGGCGGCGCAGGAACGGGCTGTCGGCGGGCGTGGCGCCCCCCAGCACCAGATGATTGCCGCCGCCGGTGCCGGTGTGGCGGCCGTCGAGCATGAACTTCTCGGTGGACAGCGCGGTTTCGTGCGCGGCCTGGTAGAGGAATTCGGTGCGCTCGACCAGTTCGTTCCAGTTCGCCGAGGGGTGAATGTTCACCTCGATCACGCCGGGGTCGGGCGTGACCTGGAGCATCTTCAGGCGCGGGTCGCGCGGCGGCGGATAGCCCTCGATCACGACGGGCAGGGCTAGATCGGCGGCCGTGGCTTCGACGGCGGCGAGCAGGTCGAGGTAATCGTCGAGCGCGGCAAGCGGCGGCATGAAGACATGGAGCTGGCCTTGCCCGCTGCCGAACGAGGCGGTTTCGGTTTGCGGGCCGGCGGCGCGGGCAGGGTTGCGCACTTCGACGCACAGCGCCGTGCGGTGAATCCAGGCCGCCGATTCGCCGCGCGCGGGCACGCGGGTGGTGTCGGCGGCTTGCAAGCCGGTTGCGTCCGGGGCCGACGATCCTGCCGATGCCGCCGCCCCGGCCGCGTCAGCCGCCGCGCCTTCGCCCCGATACTGCATGCGCAGTGCGGCGGCGCTGCGCAGCGGCGCGGGTGCGGCGAACGGATCGTGCGCGAGCTGCCACGGATAATCGCCTTCCGAGACCCACGGCAGCGAGTCGAGCGGCAACCGGTAGCCCATCGGCGAATCGCCGGGGATCAGGTACATGCGCTCGTCGCGGAAGAACCACGGGCCGCTGACCCAGCGCGGCCCTTGCAAGGCGGGCGACGCCTGCTCGCGCGCGAGCGGCAGCACGTAGCCGGTGACCGTATCGAGGCCGGCGTCGAACACGCGGCGCAGGCGCGCGCGCTCAAGCTCGTCGTCCAGACGCGAGTCGAACGGATCGACGTTCACGGGCAGGCGGCGTTCGCGCCACAGGTAATACCAGGTGTCCTCGTAGCCCGGCTGCACGTGGCCGGGATCGACCGCGAGCTTGGCGGCGAGATGGCCAAGGAAGCGCTGCGCGTCGGCGGCCGTGTGATGCGTGCTCGTGCGCTCGTCGGCGAACAGCGACGGATCGTGCCAGCACGCCTCGCCGTCGGTGCGCCAGTAAAGCGAGAGCGCCCAGCGCGGCAGTTGCTCGCCCGGATACCACTTCCCCTGGCCGATATGCAGAAAGCCGAGCGCGCCATACTGCCGGCGCAGCTTGTCCATCAGCGCGATGGCGTAGCGGCGTTTGGTCGGGCCGAGCGCTTCCGTGTTCCACTCGGGCGCGTCGCGATCGTTCGCCGATACGAAGGTCGGCTCGCCGCCCATCGTCAGGCGCACGTCCGAGGCGTCGAGCGCGGCGTCCACCTGGGCGCCCATCGCCTGCATCTGCGCCCATTGCTCGTCGGTATAGGGCAGCGTCACGCGCGGCGTCTCCTGCACGCGCGTGATGGTCATCGAGTGCTCGAACTCGACCTCGCAGTCGTCCAGCGACCCGGAGATGGGCGCGGCGCTGCCCGGCTCCGGCGTACAGGCGACGGGAATATGGCCTTCGCCTGCCAGCAGGCCCGAAGTCGGATCGAGGCCGATCCAGCCCGCGCCCGGCAGATAGACTTCGCACCAGGCGTGCAGGTCGGTGAAATCGGCTTCGGCGCCTTGCGGGCCGTCGATCGCCTTGACGTCGGGCGTGAGCTGGAGCAAATAGCCCGACACGAAACGCGCCGCAAGACCCAGTTGCCGCAGCGTCTGCACCAGCAGCCAGCCGGAGTCGCGGCACGAGCCCGAGCCTTTTACCAGCGTTTCCTCGGGCGTCTGCACGCCCGGCTCCATGCGGATGAGGTAGCCGATCTCGCGCTGCAGCCGCTGGTTCAACTCGACGAGAAAATCGATCGTCACGCGCGGCGTCCGGTCGATGCTCTCGACGAAGGCGGCGAAGCGCGGCGTCGGCTCGCTGCGCACCAGATACGGCGCGAGTTCGGTGGCCAGTTCCGGCGCGTAGGCGAAGGGGAACTGCTCGGCGCTCGGATCGAGGAAAAAGTCGAATGGATTGTAGACGGCCATTTCCGCGACCAGATCGACCGTCACGCGAAATTCGCGGGTCGGTTCCGGAAAGGCGAGTCTCGCCTGATAGTTGGCGAATGGATCCTGCTGCCAGTTCACGAAATGATCGGCGGGCTCCACGCGCATCGAATACGAGAGGATGGGCGTGCGGCAGTGCGGCGCGGGGCGCAGGCGCACCACATGGGGCGCGAGACGCACGAGCCGGTCATAGCGATACTGCGTGACATGGTTTAACGCGACACGGATGGACACACCCGACTCCTCGTTCGACAGGGATGGATTGAAGGACAGGACGCGCGCCCATGATGCGCGGGGCGCGAGTGATGCCGATGACAATGAATGCGGCGATGAATGCGGCGATGAAGGCAGCAATACGACCCGCGCAACCCGCGCGGCACGCGGCGTGCTCCGGCTGTTTGCCCAGGCGGCCTGGGCGTCGATAACGCGCCGGTAACGGCACCAACAGGAAAGCGGCCATGAAGACGTTTCACTGCGACCACTGCAATCAACTGGTGTTCTTCGAAAACGACCGCTGCGAGCGCTGCGATTCGCGCCTGGGCTATGTGCCGCAAAGCGGGGAGATGCATGCCTTCGAGGACGCGGGCGAAGGGCGCTGGCGCAGTCTGCACGCCGACGCGCAGGGCGCGCTGTTTCGCCAGTGCCACAACTATGCGGTCGAAAACGTCTGCAACGGCATGATCCCCGACGACGAGGCGCACGCCGCCGATACGCTGTGCCGCGCCTGCCAGTACACGCGCACGATTCCCGACCTGACGCGGCCGGAAAACCGCCTCTACTGGTATCGGCTGGAGGTGGCCAAGCGGCGGCTGCTCTACACGCTCGACGCGCTGGGCCTGCCGCTGAAGACGCGCACCGAAGATCCCGAAAACGGCCTGCAATTCGAGTTTCTCGAAGCAATGGGCGACGGCCAGCCGGTGCTCACCGGACACGATCACGGTCTCATCACCATGAACATCGCCGAAGCCGACGATGCGCATCGCGAAAGCACGCGCGTTTCGCTGCATGAGCCGTATCGCACCTTGCTGGGGCATTTCCGGCACGAGGTCGGCCATTATTATTTCGACCGGCTGGTGGCCGGCACGCGCTGGCTCGAACCGTTTCGCGCGCGCTTTGGCGACGAGCGCGCCGATTACGCCGCCGCGCTGGCCGCGCACTATGCCGACGGCCCCGCGCCCGACTGGGCCGAGCGTCACGTGAGCGCCTATGCGTCGGTGCATCCGTGGGAGGACTGGGCGGAGACCTGGGCGCACTATCTGCATCTCGTCGATACGCTCGACACGGCGGCGGCCTGCGGTCTCGCGCTGCTGCCCGACAGTCCCGACGAGCCGGTGCTGAACGACCAGACGCCCGTTGACGAAGCCAGTTTCGACAACCTGAAGGCGCGCTGGTTTGCGCTGACCTATGCGCTCAACAGCCTGAACCGCAGCCTCGGCATGCCGGACGGCTATCCGTTCGCGCTGCCTTCGCCCGTCATCGACAAGTTGCGTTTCGTTCATCGCGTGATCTCGGCGGCGGCGCAGCCCTGATTTCCGGTTTTTCCAGTCCCGGGCGTGTCAGGCGGCGGCCGCGACGGGCTCGGGAATGGCGGGGCGCACGAGATCGCGACCCACGCGGCGCGCGAGTTCGTTCACGCGCGCGATCAGCGCGACGAGCCACGCGCGCAGTGCGCCGCCGCCCTGCGCGCTGGCAAACCATTCCTGCAACGGCGCCTGGCGCACTTCCTCGCACAACTGCGACGCGAGCCGCTCGGTCTGCGCCGATTGCCCGTTGCGCAGCCGCACGGCCAGACGGCGGACTTCTTCGAGACTCGCGGCAAGCGACCCCGGCCATTCCTGGCACTGGATCAGCAGTGCGGCGATGCGCGCGGGCGCGATGGCGTCGCGATAAACCTCGCGGTAGGCGTCATGCGCCGATACGGCGCGCAGCAGCGCATTCGCGCCGTGATAGTCGAACGTGTGCTGCAAGGCTTCGCAGTGAGCTTCGAGCGTGCGCGCCATATGGTCCGCGCGCTCCATGCAGGCGCCAAGGTGCAGGAAGCCGGACGTTTCGTTCTGCACCGGCGCGGCCAGTTGCACGCCGCGCGTGAGATGGAGGCGCTGCTTGACCCATTCGAAGAACGCATACGGATCGTGCTCGTGCAGGCCGTCCGCGATGAGGCGCTGCAGATCGAGCCAGGTGGCGTTGAGCGTTTCCCACAACTCGGCGCTCAGACAGCCGCGTACCGCGCGCGCATTCTCGCGCGCAAAGCGCAGGCTGCTGACGATCGACGACGGATTCGACGCGTCGACGGCGAGAAAGTCGATCGCCTCCCGCGGCTCGATATCGTGGTGCGAGAGCCGGTAGTGATCGGCCAGACCCACGGTCGAGAGTATCGTGAGCCAGCCGTTGGCGGCGGACTGCGAGCCCTCGCCGGGCGCGGGCAGCAGCGAGCGCTGATAGCAGGCGTCCAGCAGTCGCGCGAGATGGTCGGCACGCGCTATGTGACGGGTCATCCAGAACAGATGTTCGGCGGTGCGGCTCAGCATGAGGCCTCCGGTGTGGCGCGTGGCGGTGCGTACGGTAGATGGGATGGTTCGGATAGCTGATTGTTCAGGCTCCCGGCGTCTAGCGTTCGAGCACCCAGGTGTCTTTCGTGCCGCCGCCCTGAGACGAATTGACGACCAGCGATCCCTCGCGCAGCGCGACGCGCGTGAGGCCGCCGGGCACCATGCGCACTTCCTGGCCCGACAGCACGAAGGGACGCAGATCGATATGGCGCGGCGCGATGCCGCTTTCGACCCAGGTGGGGCAGGTGGACAGCGAGAGCGTCGGCTGCGCGATGTATTTATCCGGATTCGCGACGAGCGCCGCGCGAAAGTCCTCGATCTCCGCGCGCGTCGAAGCCGGGCCGATCAGCATGCCGTAGCCGCCCGCGCCGTGCGTTTCCTTGACGACCAGTTCGGGCAGATGGTCGAGCACGTAGCGCAGATCGTCGGGCTTGCGGCACATCCAGGTGGGCACGTTGTTCAGGAGCGGCTCTTCGCCCAGATAGAAACGCACCATGTCGGGCACGTAGGGATAGATCGACTTGTCGTCGGCGACGCCGGTGCCCACCGCGTTGCAGAGCGTGACGTTGCCCTTGCGGTAGACGTTCATCAGACCCGCCGCGCCGAGCGTCGAATCGGCGCGAAAGGCGAGCGGATCGAGAAAATCGTCGTCGACGCGGCGATAGATCACGTCCACGCGCTGCGGTCCCTGCGTCGTGCGCATGTAGAGATGATCGTTCTCGACGAACAGGTCCTGACCTTCGACCAGCTCGATGCCCATTTGCTGCGCGAGAAACGCGTGCTCGAAATAGGCCGAGTTGTACATGCCGGGGGTGAGCAGCACGACCGTGGGATTGTCCGTGCCGGCGGGCGCGGCGGCGCGCAAGGTGTCGAGCAGCAGGTCAGGATAATGGGCCACGGGCGCAATGCGGTTGCGCACGAACAGATCGGGAAAGAGCCGCATCATCATCTTGCGGTTTTCCAGCATGTACGAGACGCCGGACGGCACGCGCAGATTGTCTTCGAGCACGTAGAACTCGCCCTCGCCGGCGCGCACGATGTCGATGCCGGCGATATGCGCGTAGATGTCGCGCGCGACGTTGACGCCCTGCATTTCAGGGCGATATTGCGCGTTGCGCAGGATCTGGTCGGCCGGAACGATGCCCGCGCGCACGATGTCCTGCTCGTGATAGATGTCGTGGATGAAGCGGTTGAGCGCGTTCACGCGCTGGCGCAGCCCGCGCTCCAGACGCGTCCATTCCTCGCGCTGGAAGATGCGCGGGATCACGTCGAAGGGAATCGTGCGCTCGGTGCCCGCGCCGGTGACGTCTTTTTCGCCATAGACGGCGAAGGTGATGCCCACGCGGCGAAAGATCGTGTCGGCTTCCGCGCGCTTCTTGTGCATCTGCTGCTCGCTCTGCGCCTGCATCCAGGCAAGGAACTCGCGGTAGTGCACGCGCGGCTCGCCGGTTTCGGCAAACGCCGTCGCGGCCACGCCCCGTACATCGAATTCCCCGTACTCGAACATCTCGTTGAAGAATGTTTGCGTCATATCCGTTCTTCCGTCCGCGGCTCTCGTTCGCCATGCCTGGCAGGTCTTGCCCTGTCCAGCGCTGGCTTGTTGTGCGCAAGCGTGCTGCTCTCGATCGGTGACGTCTGAAGCCCGGCGATTCGCGTCATGCGCTTTCGTCAGCGGATTCGCCTGATCGAAACATCGGTGCACGGCGTCACGACTGGCACGTCGTGCACGTTGCAGCTATCGCTACGCTGGGTGATCGGGCTAAAAGTAGCTATGCAACTTCCATGCCGATGCGCGCAAAGTCCCGTAGTGCGGGTCCAGGCGGTCGTGCGCGGGTTCGGCGTGCGCTTTTTACGATGCGTCAGGCATCGAAGCGGACGGCGTCTGCGGCGCTCGACGCCGGCGAAGCACTAAATCGATGCGCGATGCCAAGGCGGGATGGGAGAAGGCGGGCTGCCATGCGCGAAGATGGTGCGTGCGGCCACGGCGATCGAAGGGGAGTTGGGGCGGTTCGGAATCGCAAGAGCGTTCATGAGCGACGAATAGGCGGCGACGAAAGACGAAGAAACGGCGCGATGGCTGGCGCCCGATACGCGCAGTCGACGGCCGCGACGCGCGTTGTGTTATTGACCTGAATAAAACGCGCCGGATGTTTCAATATGATGACAAGGGCTCCGGTAAACGCGACGCGGGCGTGCCTGCCTCGACTCGCACGCCCGCGTGGCCGTCGAGAATCACACTGCGATGTCCTTCAAAATCTCGCGCGCGGCCCGCACCACAGCATCCGTCGTAATGCCGAATTTGTCGTATACGTCCTGGATCTTTCCGGACTCGCCGAAACTGTGCATACCGATGAATCGACCCTCCGGACCGATATAGCGATCCCAGCCCAACTCGACCGCGGCCTCCACCGCCACGCGTGCGGGCGAGTGGCCCAGCACCGCGCGTTTGTAAGCCTTGTCCTGTTCTTCGAACAGCAGACGGCACGGCATCGACACGACCGCAGTGGGCACGCCTTCGCTTTGCAAAATCTCACGCGCCTGCACGGCGAGCTGAAGTTCGGAACCCGTCGCGAGCAAGGTAACCTGACGCGGGCCGCCTTCGGCTTCGTGCAGAATGTACGCGCCGCGCGCGCTGCGGTTTTCGCCGTCCGCCTCATTGCGCAGCAGCGGCAAGGGCTGGCGCGAGAGCGCGAGTAACGCGGCGCGGCGCGGCTGTTCCAGAATCAGTTCCCAGCATTCCGCGGTTTCGATCGCATCGCCTGGCCGATAAACCGCAAGCTGCGGAATCGCGCGCAGCGCGGCCAGATGCTCGACGGGCTGATGTGTCGGACCGTCTTCGCCAAGGCCGATCGAATCGTGTGTCATCACGTAGATCGTTCGCACCCGCATCATCGCGCTCAAGCGAATCGCCGGGCGGCAATAATCGGAAAAGCAAAGGAATGTGCCGCCGTAAGGGATCAGGCCGCCATGCAGCGCGATGCCGTTCATCGCGGCCGCCATGCCGTGTTCGCGCACGCCGTAGTGGACATACGAGCCTGCGTACTGGCCGGGTTTGATTTCGACCTGTTGCTTTGTCTTTGTGTTGTTCGACGGGGTGAGGTCGGCGGAACCGCCGAGCAACTCCGGAATCGCGTCGAACAAATGATTGAGCACATCGCCGCTGGCCTTGCGCGTGGCCATCTCCTTGCCGTCGGCAATGAAGGCTTGCCGTGCCGCTACGATCGCGTTCTTCCAGTTCTCCGGCAGCTTGCCTGCTGTACGGCGCTCGAAGTCGCTGCGCAATGCCTGCGGCGCGGCTTTGACGCGATCGGCCCACGCGAGCCGCGCGTCGCGGCCTTTTGCGCCCACTTCGCGCCACGCTTTCAAGAGATCGTCGGGAATTTCGAAGGGCGGCGAGTGCCAGTCGAGAATATTGCGCGCGCCCGCGATTTCGGCCTCGCCAGGCGCGTCGCTGTGCGCCTTCTGCGTGCCCGCCCTGGTCGGAAAGCCGAAGCCGATGATGGTCTTGCAGGCGATCAGGGTCGGCCGGTCCTGCGTCGCACGCGCAGTCTCGATGGCCTGCCGGATGGCGTCCGTATCGTGGCCGTCGATTTCGAGCACATGCCAGCCCGAGGCGTGAAAGCGTTCGATTTCGTTGTCGGAAACGGCGAGACTCGTTGCGCCGTCGATGGAAATCGAGTTGTTGTCCCAGAACGCGATCAGGCGTCCCAGTTTGAGATGGCCAGCCAGAGAAATGGCTTCCTGGCTGATGCCTTCCATCAGGCAACCATCGCCGAGAAAGACGTAAGTATGGTGATTGACCAGGTCGTCGCCGAAATGCGCGTTCATGATGCGCTCGGCCAGCGCCATGCCGACCGATTCCGCGATGCCCTGGCCCAACGGTCCGGTGGTTAGCTCGATTCCTTCGGCATGCGAATATTCCGGGTGGCCGGCGGTTTTGCTGCCGACCTGCCTGAAGCGCTTGATCTCGTCGAGGGTCATGTCCTGGTAGCCGGTCAGATAGAGCAGGCTATAGAGCAGCATCGAAGCATGGCCATTCGACAGCACGAAGCGGTCGCGGTCGAGCCAATGCGGATCGGACGCGTCGAATTGCATGAAATCCTTGAAGAGAACCGTGGCCACATCGGCCAGTCCCATCGGCGCGCCAGGGTGGCCGCTGTTGGCTTGCTGCACCGCGTCCATCGACAGGAAGCGAATACAGTTCGCCATCGCGCGCAGATGCGGGTCGCGAGGCGCCGGTACGGGGTGCGTCGGCGAAGGGGCAGGAGTCGCTTGCTCGGTCATGGGGCTTCCTTGTTCCGTGTTTGCAGACGTGCTGACAGCCAGGAGGCTGGCGGTCAAACAGGTGATTCAGGCGCAATTTCCATACCGTATCCCAAGGCGCGAAACGGCTCGCGCAAAGTGTCTGCGTGCGTTTTCGCTTTGGTTCTGGCTGAGCATTGGGCGGCACATCGATTGCGCTGTGGGCTGGCTAACCCTCAGGAGTTGCCATGCCACATCGAAACCGTCCCCATAACAAGACCCCTGCTGATCCCGGCAGTCCGGACGCCAAATCGCAAAGTCTCGAACCGTTTCGCGTGCGCGCCGACGGTGAAGCGCTGCGCACGAATCAGGGCGTGAAGATCGCCGACAACCAGAATAGTCTGCGTGCGGGCCCACGCGGCCCAAGCCTGCTCGAAGATTTCATCATGCGCGAGAAAATCACGCACTTCGACCATGAGCGCATTCCCGAACGCATCGTGCACGCGCGCGGTTCGGCGGCGCACGGTTATTTCCAGGTCTATGAATCCCAGTCGAAGATCACGCGCGCGGCGTTCTTGCAGGATCCCGCGCAAACCACGCCCGTCTATGTACGGTTTTCCACCGTGCAAGGCCCGCGCGGCTCGGCCGACACCGTGCGCGACGTGCGCGGTTTCGCCACCAAGTTCTATACGGAGGAGGGAAATTTTGACCTTGTCGGCAATAACATGCCGGTCTTCTTCATTCAGGACGCGATCAAGTTCCCCGACTTCGTGCATGCCGTGAAGCCCGAGGCGCCCGATGAAATGCCCACGGGCGGCACCGCGCACGACACCTTCTGGGACTTCGTCTCGCTGGTGCCGGAAAGCGCGCACATGGTGATGTGGGCAATGTCCGATCGCGCCATTCCGAAGAGCCTGCGCACCATGCAAGGCTTTGGTGTGCACACGTTTCGCCTGATCGACGCGAAAGGCCGCGCGCGCTTCGTGAAGTGGCACTGGCGGCCGGTGCTGGGTGCCTATTCGCTCGTCTGGGACGAGGCGCAGAAGATCGCGGGCAAGGATCCCGATTTTCATCGGCGCGATCTATGGGAGGCCATCGAGCGCGGGGATTATCCGGAGTACGAACTGGGGGTGCAAATTGTCGAGGAGGCCGACGAGCATCAATTCGGTTTCGATCTGCTCGATCCGACCAAGCTGATTCCGGAAGAACTGGTGCCGGTCAAGCTGATCGGCAAAATGACGCTTAACCGCAATCCGGACAACTTTTTCGCCGAAACGGAGCAGGTGGCGTTTCATCCTGGCCATATCGTGCCAGGCATGGATTTCAGTAACGACCCGCTGTTGCAGGGGCGTTTGTTCTCGTATACCGATACGCAGATCAGCCGGCTCGGCGGACCCAATTTCCATGAAATTCCGATTAATCGCCCTGTGTGTCCATTCCAGAATAATCAGCGCGATGGGATGCACCGCCAGACCATCAACGTCGGCGAGGCGTCTTACGAGCCGAATTCCGTGGGCGAGGGCTGGCCAAAAGAGACCACGCCCAAGGACGGCGGCTTCGAGAGCTATCAGGAGCGAATGGACGGCACGAAGATCCGTGTGCGAAGCGACTCGTTCGCTGACCATTTTTCGCAGGCGACGATGTTTTATCAGAGCATGTCGGAGCCGGAGCAAGCGCACATTCTGGCGGCGTATTCGTTCGAACTCGGCAAGGTCAAGCAGCCCGCAATACGCGAGCGCGTGGTGAACGCAATCCTCGCGAATATCGATGCGGATCTGGCTGCGCGAGTCGCTCAGGCGCTAGGACTGCCCAAGCCAAAGGCGGGAAGCAAACTGGGTAAGCCGAAGCCGGAATCGTCGCCCGCGCTGAGTCTGCTCAACTGCGCAAAGCCGGGCATTGCGACGCGCAAGATTGCGCTATTGAGCGCGCCTGGGGGCGACGCCGCCATGATCCAGCAACTACGCGACGCCTTCGCCAAAGAGGGCGCGACCGCGCTGTTGATCGCGCCAACGCTGGAACCCATCGGCAAGCTGGTGCCCGACGCGACCATCGCCGGCATGCCTTCGGTGATGTTCGATGCCGTTTTCGTGCCAGGCGGCGAGCAGGCGGCGCAGGCGCTCGTGCAGTCGGGCGACGCGCGTCACTTCGTGAATGAAGCGTTCAAGCATCTGAAGGCAATCGGCGCGGTGGATACCGGGCGTTTGCTGCTGAACGCCGCGCAATTGCCCGATGGCGCGGATGGCGTGGCGCAAGGCGATGCGGCCGATCTCAGGCGGGTGATCGAAGCGTTCATCGAAACGGCGGGGCAGCATCGCGTGTGGTCGCGCGCGGCGCTCGCCGAAGGGGTGCCAGCGTGATGTAGTCAAACGGACCCGGCCGCGCAAAAGCGCGGCCGACCCTCCGGGACCGTTCGGGATACTACCGGCGCGTAGCCTATTTCGAATGCTTCTTTGGAATCTTTGCGCCGGACTTGCGCGCCTCGTTCAATGCAATCGCGACGGCCTGTTTTTGCGGCTTCCCTTGCTTCACCTCTGTCTTGATGTTCTTCGAGATCGCTTCGCGAGACTTTCCCTTGCTGAGCGGCATGATCTTTCTCCCATGTGAACAACGACTATGACTGCGCAGCGCGCGTGCCCGCGGCGCCAGTCATGCACGCCACGCTACTTCGCCTTGGCGGCGCTCGCGGGTTCGCTGCGGATCATGCGGTCGTTGGTGGGTTGTTGGGGCTTCTTGACCGGCATGTTGTCGGGATTGGTCGCGCTTGCGGCGCCCGAAGCCGCTGTGGGTGGCTTGACCATCGGCGAGGCTTGCGGCGTGTCTTGTGACTGCTGCGCCTGTGCAAGCGCAGCCGCACTGGACAGCGCAAGCGCCGCAACGCGCATCACGGCACGGACCGCGCGGTAATCAAACGCCTTCATGGCTGTCTCCGGTTCGCTGCACACTCTGGTGGCGTGCGCGAATCCCGTGCCCGTCAGCCGATCTCCACCCGATTGCGGCCCGACTTTTTCGCGCGGTAGAGCGCGCGATCCGCTCGTTTCATCAGCGCTTCGACGTTGTGCTCACCGGCCTTGCGCGTCACGACGCCGATGCTCACGGTGAAAGGAATCGGCTTGAGACGCCATGCGTGCTCGAAATCCTGCCGCTCGAAGCGCAGGCGCAACCGCTCGGCGATGCTGTACGCCTGCGCGGCATCGGCGCCTGGCAGCGCCGCAACGAATTCCTCGCCGCCCCAACGGGCGAACACGCCGGGTTCGCCGGTCTGGTCGACGCCGATATTCGCGAGTACGCAGAGCACTTCGTCGCCGACGTCGTGCCCGTAGTTATCGTTGATCTCCTTGAAGTGATCGATGTCGAGAATGAACACCGAGAGCGCAACCTGAGTGCGCTGTATTTTCTCGACGAACTCCAGGAACTCGCGGCGATTGGGCAGGCCGGTCAACGCGTCGGTCACGGCCTGCTTTTTCAGGCGGTCCATGAGTTGCGCGCGATCGGTAATATCGCGCACGACCGCGGTGAATTCGGTGTGGCCGTCCACATCGATTCTGGAAATCGCGATCTCGACCGGGATGATCGAACCGTCGCGATGCCGCCCGAACACGCTGTTGCTCGCGTCCATGCGCGGCGGGTTCATCGGGCGCAGCTCCGTGAGCGGCGATTCGGCGAACTTTCGCACGTTGCGTGAGTGATGCGGGCGCGCTGTTTCGGGCAATAGGGTCTCGATGCGCTGACCGAGCACTTCGGCGGCCGTGTAGCCGAACAGGTTCTCCGCCGCGCGATTGAACAGGGTGATGTTGTGCGACTGGTCGATCGTGACGATCGCGTCATAGGCCGAATCGACCACCGCGCGATAGCGCGAGGCACTGGCTGTTTGCGCGAGCGCGCTGTTCGGGAGCGCCGGTGCGATCGCTACGGTGGTGGCGAGAATTTCCAGCGGGGTTGCGCTGTCGTTTGCGCGGGCAAGCGGTGTCAGCGAATAGCGCCAGCAGTGCGCGCCGTCATGGGCGATGCCAGCCTGTTCTGCGGTGCTGGCCTGTGGAAGGGTGAAGCACGCGTGGAGCGCGTCGCGGAACCCCGCCCATGCGGCGGCCGGCACCAGCGTTCTGACGGAAACCGGCAGCGCGGGAGTGTCGGTTCGTTGTGCCTGCGCCGCCAGGTTGAAGAATTGCCGATTCGCGACGTTAGCGACCCAATCGCCGTGTGCATCGCGCCGGATGATGGCGATGCCCACTGCGGTGCTTTCAACGCGTTCAGGCGATGTGGGGGGCGATTCGGTCATGCACTTATCCTGCAAGAGCGTTACATGCCATCCGTCGGACGTTCCTCAGGTATTGTTGCATAAGCCGATTTACCGCAGCTTTCAGGCCCGAATAGCCTGAAAGCTGCTCGATGCGATCGCCGCCAACGGGTAAGGGGCCGCAAACGATCGCCTGGTTTCTTGTGGGTGCCGCGCGGCTTTGAGGGCCGGACTTGTCGAGGATAGGGCGAGCGGCAACGAAAGTGCTTGACGGGATGCCAAATAGCGCGTAAGTTCAATCTGCTAATTTTCTAGCTGTGTCTGTTCACCATTTGCTGCGATTCGCGGCATTCGTTGACCTATCCCGCTTGATTTTTGTATCGCCCTTTCGGGGGCGTGTGTGTTTTTATTCAGTTTTTTGAGGATTTTTTAGTGGAAACCGGTACCGTCAAATGGTTTAACGACAGCAAGGGCTTTGGCTTCATCACTCCGGACAAGGGCGGCGACGACCTGTTCGCACACTTCTCGGAAGTGCGCGGCACGGGCTTCAAGACCCTGGCTGAAGGCCAAAAGGTCAGCTACGAAGTCAAGCGTGGTCCGAAGGGCCTCCAGGCTTCGAACATCACCCCGCTGTAAGCTGTTTGCAACGCAGCCGCCTTGGGTTCGTCCCATCGGCGGCGCGAATGCCCTGTCTCATACCGTGGCGGCGTATGCCACGCGTATCTCGTGTGTCCCGCATTGGTGTCCACTGCGCTCGCAGACCGGACACCCTGCGGGCATACGCGCTCGATGTTCGTCTTTGCGGATTGGCTCAGGCGAACGCCGACGATCCGTGTCCCCGGTTGGCTCATCAAGAGCACGAATTGCCCTGTGCATTAGCACATTGCTTGTCGCGGTGTCGGATCGCCTGACTCTGGCGCGCCGAGGGCCACGTCGTTTCCTGTTCCCGACTGTATCTGCGGATGTTGCCGGCCTTCAGGGTCGCCAGTGGTGCATCAGGACCTGGCCGATGGCGTTTGTTCGGGGTCACTATCTGCGCTGCGCGTGAGCGCGGCATTGTGTATTTCAGGAGGATTGGATTTGGCGAAGGAAGAACTGCTTGAACTCGACGGTGTCGTCGACGAAGTGCTGCCGGACAGCAAGTATCGCGTCACGCTGGAGAACGGCGTTGTTGTGAACGCGTACGCATCGGGCCGCATGCGTAAGAATCACATCCGTATTATCGCTGGCGACCGGGTTACGCTCGAGTTGTCGGTCTACGATCTGACCAAGGGCCGCATCAACTTCCGGCACAAGGATGCGAGCAGCGGAGCACCTCGCCCCGCCATGCGCCGCCGGTAACGCGTCGGGCCGATTGTTCACGGATGCGCTCGAGCGCGCCACTCAGGTGCCGCTGCGCGCCGCGCACCGTGTTCATCCGCTTGCTGCCACACAATGTCAGTCGGGAGCCGAATCTGGCTTGATGGCTCGCATTGTGTGCAGGATCGTTCGTCCGTGAGCGTCACGGTTGGACGTGTTTTGCCCATCTTCTTGTTCCCCGTTGCACTCCCCATTCAGAATCTCCTCGCGGGCGGGTAATCCGTCTTGTCTTGATGCGCTTCATTTGCCGCGTGCGCAAAGTTTGAACGATGCCGGGGCGGGTGACGCAGGCGGGCAGGTGGGCATTCGCGACTATCGTGCCTGTTTGCGATTAATGCCCAACGGGTGACACCACCGATGGGGTCGCAAGCGTGTTATTGGTCTTCGGCGCAGGGGTTGGCGTCGAATTGTTGTTCATGCCGTTCGGCTGCATCGAATTGGGCGACGTCATGCCCGAGCCCGCGTCCGAATTAGTCGCGCCCGGCATGCCATAGCCGCTCGACGTGTCGTTCATCTGGTTCATCGCCGGGTTGGCCGTCGCGCCATGACTCGACGAGCCGCTGCCAGTGCCGCCGCTCGACTGCGCGAACGTGCCGCCGGACAGCGCGAGTGCGGCAAGCGCTGCGATCAGGGTGCTGGTTGCCTTCATCATGATCCGTTCCTCCATAAATAGACTGAAATATCGACGCAGGCGACTGCTGCCTGTCTGAACCCAATATGCGCATCCCGCGTGCCGCGCGCATTGAAAAAAACGAGGGTTATCGATACACCGTAATAAAAGAGGAGTGCTGCATAAAAATTACGGCGATCCAATGAAGAGGATTGTTTGTATGTGTATGGCGGCAGACGCAGTGGACGCGAGTACGGCGCACGCCCGCGGTGATCGCCGCGAGCATTCCGGCAACGGTGGTGGCGGCGATTGATGCGCTGCTCACGATGCGCCGCAACAAGTTAGCAATGCAGACAGTTTTTACACTGCGCGCAGATTGCGCACGCAGGTGTGCAGCAACAACTGAAGCGTTTGCGCAGTAGCCGGGGCAACGTCGTCTAGCATCGCGCGCTCGACCTGATCGACAGCCTGGTCGCAGGCATCAAGCAGTGTCTTTCCCGCCTCGGTCAAGGAAAGCAGAACAACGCGCCGGTTCATCGGATCGGACTCTCGTGCGACCCAGCCGTTGGCCTCCATCGTCTTCACGACCTCATTGGCGGATTGCGGCGTGATGAACGAGCGCTCGGCGATCTGTGCATTCGATGAGCGGCCACGCGCGCGCAGCACGGACAAGGCAGTGTATTGCGGAAGCGTCAGGCCGTGTAGTACGAGCGCCTCGGCAAGACGCCGCGAAATGACGCGGTCAAGTTGACCGATCAGATAGCTCAGGCGCATGGGTGGTATGGCGCGCCGCGTAGCTTCGGCGCCTGGCAGTGCCGGTGTACTCGCTGGGGTCGAGGCGGGGGCGACGGTGGATTTTCTGGCCATTGGCGATCAAAGGCGGTTTAGATGTGTAGGTATCAGATCGCATTTTACTGCATATATCAGGCAGCCTGATGGCGTCGTGAGTTATTGCTGCAGGATGTGACGCAGATAAATACCCAAACTCTAAAGACCGCGTTAGAAAATCTCCCGGATCTTTGCGACGGCGCAGGCGCTCCCCGCCTTGATGCGGTCTTTCTCACGCGTGCACGGCAGAACGGGAACGTGCCGTTTTTCTCGCGCTATTCGTCGTAACCTTCGAAGTCGTTGCCGGTACTTGTGCCTGCGCTTGCGCTTCATTTAACGCGTCGCTCAGCGATTCGGGCGACACCTGCAAGCCGAGGTCGGCAGCGGTGATAATCGGGCTTTCGGCCATCACCACGGTGCGACGGATGCAGTTGAATAGCTCACGCACATTGCCGGGCCAATCGTATTGACGCAGCGCCACCAGCGCATCGGCGGAAAAGCCGCGTATCTTGTGCTGTGCTTCCTTCCTGTAAAGCGCAAGCGCATGTTGCGCGAGCAATTCGATATCCGTATCCCGCTCGCGCAGTGGTGGATTGGTGATTTTCAGCACGCAAAGCCGGTGATAGAGGTCGGCGCGAAACTTTCCTTGCGCCACGGCCGCTTCCAGATCCACATGGGTCGCCGAGATAATGCGGGCGTCCACTTTAATCGGCGTATTACTGCCAAGGCGCTCGAAGGTGCCCTCCTGAAGGAAGCGCAGCAAGACCGCCTGACACGAATAAGGCATGTCGCCAATCTCGTCGAGAAACAGCGTGCCGTGTGCCGCCGATTCGATGCGGCCGATCTTCTGTTGCAACGCGCCTGTGAATGCGCCGCGCTCGTGGCCGAATAATTCGGCTTGCAGCAGCGTCGTGGGAATGGCCGCGCAATTGATGGCGACATAGGGCTGACGCCCTCGCGCCGAGCGGTTGTGAACCGCGCGTGCAGCGAGTTCCTTGCCGGTTCCGGACTCGCCGGAAATGAAAACGGGCGCAGCCGTGCGCGCACACCGGTGAATGCCGCGGTAAAGCTCCTGCATGGATTCGCATTCGCCGATCATGTCGAACTGGCCGGGCGCGCGACGGCTGGTCACGCGCTTCGTTTCGTCGGGAGCGGCGCTCGACGCATCGCGCAGCGTCGCGAGGCCATAGGCGTGGCCGATGGCGAACAGCAGGCTCGGCTCGGGGTAGGGCGACGTGATGAAGTCGTAGCAGTGATCGAGGATGAACTGACGGGTCGCGGCCGCATCGGACTGACCGGGCTGAACGAGCACGATCCACGTGATTTTCGCGCGCCGCAGGCACTTTTGCAGTGCGCTCAGTTGCTCAGGCGTGGCGTTATGCGGCAACTCGATCAGGCCGACTCGCGGCGCGGCCTTCGCGATCGTGACGCGCGCCGTTTCCGTGTCCGTGGGCACCAGGACAACCTGCCATGCGGCCTTCGTCAGCAATTCGACGATACGGCTGTCCGGATTGCTGGACACGTACAGGACCGCGCGCTCCGCCGGCAATGAAGCCGATAAGGTATCCATGTTCCCCCCGAACCATTTGGCCTGCTCACTCGACAACCCACCGTGTTTACCCGGTGATGCTCGAATTTTGTGCAGTGCCACACTGAGATCTACCTTAATTCAAGGCCGCGGCACTTTCAATCAGATCAAAACCGCATCAACTTTTAGCGTAGGGTTTGTTGCCCCTGTACTGCTGATATGACATTAAATTTAACGCAACGCTAGCGTCCCGCCGTGCGTGCACGCGCCGTGGTGCGCCGCCGCGCAAAGTCCAGCTTGACGACCTGTTCAGTGCGCGCGCCGGATCGCCTGATCGGCAGGGTGCTCACTTTGTTTCTCGCCTGATATCGCCGCCGAACCAGATAAACCGGGCGCCCCTTGGTCTCGTGGTAAATACGCCCGACATATTCGCCTACTACGCCAATCCCGACCAGCTCGATGCCACCCATGAAAAGCAGCACGGTCAGCAACGATGCGTAGCCCGGCACCGGATTGCCGAACAGCATCGTGCGCCCTACGATAAAACCGCCGTAAAGAAAGGCCCCGGCCGCGATGCTCAGGCCAATATAGGTCCAGCTGCGCAGCGGCACCGTGCTGAAGCTGGTAATGCCTTCGAGCGCGAAATTCCAGAGCCGCCACCCGGAGAATTTCGAATGGCCGGCACTGCGCGCCTCGCGCTCGTAATCGACGATCACCGTCCGGTAGCCCAGCCAGGCGAACAGGCCCTTCATGAAACGCCGCCGCTCGGGCAGCCGCCGCAGGGCGTTCACGACCTCCCGATCCATCAGGCGGAAGTCCCCGACGTTCTCGGGCAGCTTCACATCGGAGAGCGCGTTATGCACGCGGTAATAGAGCCCGGCAGCCGTGCGTTTGGTCCACGTATCGCAGGCGCGGTTGGTGCGTCGCGCGGCCACGACATCGGCGCCCGCGCGCCAGTACCCGATCATCACCGGAATGAGGCTGGGCGGATCCTGGAGATCGGCGTCGATCGGAATCACCGCGTCGCCGCACGCCTCGTCAATACCGGCCGTCAGTGCGGCTTCCTTGCCGAAGTTGCGCGTGAGGTCGATTACGCGTATGCGCGCGTCTTTTGCGCTCGCGCCGACGAGTTTGTCGAGTGTGGCGTCACTGCTGCCGTCGTTGACGCAGACGATCTCGAAGCGTATCGATGCGATGCTTTCCAGCACCGGCACGATTTCCTCGAAAAAGCGTTCGACGGCTTCGCCTTCGTTGTAGAACGGCACCACCATCGAAACAAGCGGCCTGCTGGTACGTGTGCTCATGATTCCCCCGGTTCAGCTTTGCGCGGCGCGAGGCTGCGTCTTTGGGTGCTGATTACTGTACTTCTTGATTCGATCAGACGGTCGCTAGCGACACTTCCGGCTCGCGCGTGCGGCGCAGGACGATCAGTAGTACGAGCAGCAGCACGATGGGGCCGACTTGCGGCAATAGCGTATAGCGATTGAACAATTCGTATAGCGGCAACAGCCACGCCAGCACGATGACCGTTTGTTCGCCGCGCAGCCACCCGGCACGCAGCCCCGTGGCTAGCAGCCAGGCGAGCGTGAGTCCCAACCATGCCAGTTCGTAGTGCCACACATACGGGTTGGAAATCAGCGTGGCCAGCGCGAGGATGCCGGCCCGCGCGCCGGCGTCGTGCGTTTTTCGCCAGATATGGCATGCCGATGCGATTGCCAGCGCGGCCACGGCGCCCTGGATTAGCCAGGCAATCGGCAGCGGCACATCGCCCAGCCGCAGCGCGGCGAACGATGTCGGCGAGGCAAGCCAGAAGTTAGCGCTATGTTCGAGGATGACATGGCGTGCGAGATCCGCCGCGAGAAACGAGAGCTTGACTGTCGGTACGCCGCAGACGACGACGCTCAGGCCCGCACAGACGATGGTGGTCACCGCGGCGCTGGCGAAGACGCGCCACGCACGCGTGGCGATCAGCACGAACGGGAAAATCATTGCCATCTGTGGCTTGATGCATAGCAGTCCGATACAGATGCCGGAACGCACGGGATAGCGCTCGACCCAGCGCACGGCGAAGACGGCAAGCGAGGCGGTGAGCAGCGAATTCTGCCCGAACAGCGTGGTGACGAACACGCAAGGCGAGGTCACCAGCAACAGGACGGCGAGGCGGGCGTTGCCGCTCCAGCGGGCCAGGTGCGAGACCGCGAGCACGCCTTTTATGTAGGCAAGCAGGCTCGCGCCGACGAAGAGCAGATACGAGAGCAGAAAGGGCAAAAGCGCTATCGGCGTGATGAGAAGGAGGAAGGTCGGTGGATAAAGCCACGGCAGGAACGAGTCCTTCCCGAAGCTGCCGAACAATGCCGCTTCCGCAGCGGAGAAGGATGTGAAGTTATAGACCTGCGCCGCCGTCCCATGCAGCATGACGTGCGATGCGCTCCAGAAGACTGCGAAGTCGCCTGCCGGTCTGGCCGTTCCCGCCGCCAGAAAGCCGTGCGTGACGCGCGCCCACAATCCTAGAAAGACGACGTAGAGTATGCACAACGCCACGCTGTACAAAATGAATCGATCATGCGTTAGCCAGCCTCGCACGCGACTCCCGGCGCTGCGCGCCGAACGAAGTGGTAATTCCATTGCCCCGCCCCCGAAAGAACCGCCGATCCGGAATAGCTTGTACTCCGGTCGAGCTAATTATTTAGCGCTGTCTTTCAATTTACTGATCGTGCAATCGCACGGTCTGGCGATCTGATCCCGGTTTGATCCCGGGTTGGTCCAATACGCCTGTGCGTCCACTCAATTGATTATGTGTAGAAAACGAGGCGCGATACAAGCCAGCACATTCCACCAGTTCGGGCCAAGGGTGGACCCTCGCCGGTTTCTACCTTTTGTGTCGGTCCAAAGCCGGCGCGATGTTTCAGTGTTGCATCAACCTAGACCGGCTTCCCGCCAGGGTGGCCTGGAAGGGTGTGCAAACCGGTACGACTAGAGCCTGGGGAAAGTCCTTAGAAGATAGGCTGAAGCCCTTCATGCAAAAGGTTCTAGCCGCATCGACGGGTTCGCGTCACCACAAAGCCGATGTATCAGATCAGTAACATTTTCTATTGATGGCCATCACCAGGAAAATATTGCCGATTCGCCCGTGAGCCAGTGTTTTCGGGCTAGTTGTGGAGTTGGCCCGGACTTTGCCTTGGACTGGTTACGCAGGTCGGCGGTATCGCGGAAGAAACAGGTTCCACCGGCTTGAGGCTCAGCACCGGCATAGACCGGATGCGAATAGAAGGCGAGTTAAATCGGGGTATAAAAATGGGCTACGGGGCCATTACACGCTTCATCCTTTCTCGCCGCTGCGCGCCCAGACGCTGGACGCTGGCCGCACGGCGGACTCTACACCTTCACACACCCAACGGCGTCGCGTTGCAGATGACGCCTCCTGTTGCGATGTGCGCCATTCCGGTAGCCGCGACACAGTCGTCCGGTTGCCCGGGTGGGACCGTCATGCCGCGTTGAGCCTGTTCGCCAGGTCTTTGCGCTCACTCGAAGTCGTTCACCCCTCATGCCATTTCGGCAAGGGATTTATGTAGTCATCCTAATGGAGCTGGTCATGAAGAACATCATCGCCAAGGCAAGCCAATTCATCCGCGACGAAGACGGCATCAGCGCTATCGAATACGCGCTGCTCGGATCGCTGATCGCACTCGCCATCATCACGGCTGTCACGTCGCTCGGCACCAAGATCGCGACCGCTTTCAACACGATCGGCGATTCGATCTGAGTTGCGAGGCGGCGGACGAATCGCTGCTCGCGATTCGTCCGCTCCTCCTGGGCACGGGCATCGAACACGAGACGAGGGACGCGATGTTTGTCGAACACCTTCCAGCGCAACCCATTCCGCTGTGCGTGGTCGTGCTGGCCATCGTGACGGCCAGCACGGATCTCGTCGCGCGGCGCATTCCTAACCGCATCGTGCTGGGCGGTCTGATCGTCGCCCTGATCACGCAAGTCTGGTTGCTCGGCCCGCGAAGTGGCGGCGCAGCCTGGATCGAAGGCGCGCTTGTCGGCTTCGCGCTGCTATTGCCGTTTTATCTGGTGCGTGGGATGGCCGCCGGCGACGTCAAGTTGATGACGACGATCGGCGCCTGGGTCGGGCCAGCCTTCGCATTGCATATCGTACTTGTGACGCTTTTGATCGGCGGCGTGTGGTCGATCGCCGTGATCGTGAAGCGGGGCAGGTCAAGGGACTTGATGCGCCTGATCCACAAAAGCTGTGCACGCTGGCTGCCGAACGCCGTGTGGATCGGCGTCGCGCCACAGGCGCAAGCCGCTCCGCTGGGCACGCTGCCCTATGGCGTGGCCATTGCGGGCGCAACGATCGGGGTGTTGTTCGCCGCGGTCTAGCCGCAGCCTCGCGGTCATACGGCCGCTACGCCGCCATCAACGAGGAGCTTTGCCATGAAGAACAGTCGTGCAGTGGTCATGTTTGTCGTCGCCCTGGTGGCGGGCCTGGCGGCCGCGCTTTCGGCATCTCGTTGGCTCGTGCAGACTTCGGCGGACGGAGTCACGTCAGTGGCGGTCGCCACGCAGGACCTCAGCCTCGGCGAGCCGATCGACGCGAACATGGTCCATACGATCAACTGGCCGGCGGGTAGCGTGCCAGCCGGCGTCTTCAAGGACGCGAAGCTGCTGGAAGGCCGCGTCGTGCGCTCGAGCGTGTCCAAGGGGGCGCCGGTGATCGAGGGGCAGCTCGCGCCTGTGGGCACCAAGGGCGGACTCTCGGCCGTGATCGCCGATGGCAAACGTGCAATCACCGTGCGTGTCAACGACGTAGTCGGCGTGGCAGGATTCGCACTGCCTGGTAATTACGTGGACGTGATTGTCAACACCCAGGAGCCTGGTAAAACAGACCAACTGAGCATTTCCAAAACGGTGCTTGAGAAGATCCTGGTGCTGGCAGTCGCGCAGCAGGTCAGCCGCGAGGACACGGCGCCGAAGGTGGTCGATGCCGTCACGCTGGAAGTGACGCCGCAACAGGCCGAGAAACTCGACCTTGCGCGCAGCGTCGGCACGTTGTCACTCGTGTTGCGCAACCAGGTGGACGAGAAGCGGCTGACCACGGACGGCGCGACCAAGGACTCGCTGCTGGGTGTCGCCGCGCCCGCTGCGACGGCGGAGCCAGTGAAGTCGACCCGCGTTCGCTATGCCTCGCACCACGCGCCGAAGCGCGACTGTATCGGCGTCATCTCCGGCGTCACGAGCACTCAGGAGTGCTTCTGACCGAGGCTGAATGAGGCAACGTTGGCGTGCGACCGGGCGCGCTTTTAAGAAGCTCGACAACAAACAGACAGACATGAATCGGGGGCAATCCGTCATGAATACAGCACTGCAACACCCGTCGCTGCGCCCTGGCCTGCGTCGCAAACCGCTTGCCGCTGCCGTGACGGCGTGGGTCAGCGCAGGGCTGCTGATCGCCCAGCCGGCCTGCGCGACGGACGGAGACGAGAATACGCAAGCTGCGAAGACGGTCACCGCGCCCACGGCGCTCGCGCATGGGCCTGTGCAGATGACCATCAGCATGACGCCGGTTCCGGCCAATGCAACGGCGCCTTCAGCGGTGTCCAACGGCCCGCTGCGCGGCCCGAATTGCACGGGACCGATCCGTGGCGAAAACACGGTCGTCGTGCCGCTGGGCAAGTCGATGCTGGTGCCGCTCGGCGAGCCGGTGCTCAACCGCACGCTCGGCAACCCGGCCGTTGCGCAGGCAACCATGCTCTCGCCGCGCACGCTCTATCTCGTGGGCCAGTCCGTGGGCACGACCAATATGATCGTGCAGGGACGCGGTGGCTCGTGCCAGATCATCGACGTCGTCGTCAACGTCGATGCCGGCGGCCTGATGTCGTCGCTCGCGCAACTGCTGCCGAATGAGCACGACGTGCGCGTATCGACGGCAGGCGACAACCTCGTGCTGTCCGGCCGCGTATCGACCGCGCAAGCGGCGCAGCAGATCGTCGAAATTGCGAAGGTTTACAGTACGCATGCCGCCGGCGGCGACGGCAAGGGGGGCGGCGTGCTCAATATGCTGAGCGTCGATTCGCCCCAGCAAGTCATGCTCGAAGTGAAAGTCGCGGAAGTCGACAAAACGCTGATCGATCAACTGGGCGCGGCGGTCAACATCCAGGGCGGTTTCGGCTCGTGGACCGGCGCACTCGTGAGTAACCTGCTGGCGGGCGTGTCCAGCGCGATCGGCTTTAGCAAAGCAAACAACAAGCCCTTGTCCTTTGCCGTCGATGCACAAAAGACCGACAGCCTGGTCAAGATTCTCGCCGAGCCGAACCTGGTCACCATCAGCGGCCAGGAGGCCACGTTCCTCGCGGGCGGTGAAGTGTTCATTCCGGTGCCGCAGAGTGTCGGCGGCACGTCCAGCTCCATCATCCTGCAGCAAGAGGAATTCGGCATCGGGCTGAAGTTCACGCCAACGGTGCTCGGCAACGGCAAGATCAATCTGCGCGTCGCGCCGGAAGTCTCCGAACTGTCTTCTACCGGCGTCACCCTGAGCGCGGCCAACGCGGGCAACGTGTCGATTCTGCCGCTGATTACGACGCGCCGCGCGTCCACGACCGTGCAGATGAATGATGGCGAATCGTTCGCGATCGGCGGCCTCATCAAGAACAACGTGACGGGCTCGCTGAAAGCACTACCGGGAATCGGCGAGGTGCCGGTCCTCGGTGCGTTGCTGCGCAGCACGTCATTCCAGCAGGACCGCACCGAACTCGTGTTCGTCATCACGCCGCATCTCGTCAAGCCGCTGCCGACGTCGAACCCGCCGTTGCCGACGGATAGCTTCGTGACGCCCAACGAAGCCGATGTCTACGCGACCGGCAACATGGAAGGACGAGGTGCCGCGCGTGCGAACGGGGCAAGCGCCACGCCAGCCACGCCTGCCGCGCCAGTTCAGGGCACGCAACCGGCTGCTGCTATCGGCGCGCCTGCCAACGTCGCGGGCGCCTCGCTTGATGGAGCTGCACAAGCCGGCGGCGCACTCAAGCAGTGATGAAAAAGGGGAATCTCATGAAACTCGAATGCCTTCGCATCGCTCGCTTGCTCATGCCATTGGCGGCCGTCTGTACTGCGCTCGGCGGTTGCATGACCAGCACGCCGGTCTGGGACGCACACTTCGGCGAGGCCGTGCGTGCCAGTTCGCAGGCCCAGATCATCGACCCGCACGCGGGCGAGAACAACCCATCGACGCCGGGCGTCGACGGCCAGTCTGCCGTTTCGGCGATGACCCAGTACGACAAGTTGTTTTCCGCGCCGCCGGTTTCTGCGAACCCTTACACGATCGGCGTGAGCAGCGGCATGGGTGGCGGGGGAAGCTCAGGTGGTCAGTAGAACGGATCGTTACGATCGGACCGATGACGGACGAAGCATCTGAACAAAGGTACACGCCATGATCGACATTCTCACCCTCTCGACAGACTCCGCCAGGCTCGCGCAGATCGTGAATCTGGTCGGTGAATGCGGCAACTATCGGACGACCCGCGTAGTCGGCGACGCGGCCATGCTGCTGGAACGAGGAGATAGCCTGGATTTGTTCGATATGCTGATCGTCGATGCGCCGTCGCTGGACGATGTCTCGCTCACGTCCACGGCGCGCCTTTGTCGCGAGCACAGGCACCTGACCTGCATCCTGGTCGCGCCCGACGCGTCGCCGGATACCGTGATCGCGGCGATGCGCGCGGGCTTTCGCGACGTGCTGGGTTGGCCGCTCGATCGGCACTCGCTGGAAGACGCGCTGCTGCGCGCGCAGACACAACACAGTCAGCGTAATGCGCGCGAGACCCAGGTGGTGTCGTTTGTTTCCTGCAAGGGCGGCGTGGGCACGAGTTTCATCGCGAGCAACGTCGCCCATGCGCTTTCGACCCAGCGCGGCAAGCGTGTGCTGCTAGTCGATCTTTGCCAGCTATTCGGCGATGCCGCGTTTCTCGTCACCGACGAAACGCCGCCTTCGACGCTGCCGCAAATGTGCGCGCAGGTCGAGCGCATGGACGGCGCGTTCTTCGGCGCGAGCGTCGTGCATGTGAGCGACAGCTTCGACATCCTCGCAGGCGCGGGCGATCCGGTCAAAGCGGCCGACATCAAGGTGGACCGGTTCGAATGGATCCTCGGCCTGGCGGTGCCGCGCTACGACTTCGTGATTGTCGATGTCGGGCAGACGCTCAATCCTTTGTCGATACTCGCGCTCGATCGCAGCACGCAGATTCACCTCGTCCTGCAGGCCACCATGCCGGGCGTGCGTGCCGCACGACGGTTGCTGGAGATTCTGGTTTCGCTCGGCTACGCGCCGAACCAGTTGCGTCTGCTGCTGAACCGCTATACGCGCCATGACGAACGCACGCGCGCAGCGCTCGAACAGGTGCTTGGAATGAAGCCGAACCACGTCATTCCCGAAGACGCGCGCGCCGTGCTTGCGGCAGTCAACCAGGGGATGCCGATTGCGAAAGCGGGTAGCGGGAGCGTCACGCGCAGCCTCCAGGACATTGCCGCGCAGATCGCGGGGAATGCCGCCGCGCCGGCGCATGAAAAACCAAAGACCAGATCGTTGTTCGCGCGTCTGCGCGGCGACGTCGTCCAGTCTGGAGCCCGCCATGTCGCTTCGTGAGCACATCAGCGCACAGCGCGCACCGCTTGTCGAACGTGCCGAATCGCAGAACGGATCGGCCGGTCTGCTGCGCGCCGCTTATCAGAAGCTCAAGCGCGACATTCATCAGGCGGTACTGGATCGTGTCGAACTGGAGCGTCTCTCGCGCTTGCCATCCGATCAGGTTCGCCAGGAAATCGCGACGCTCATCGCGCGGATACTCGAAGACCAAAAGGTGCCGGCCAACGATCTTGAGCGACGCCAATTGGTGAGCGACGTCTACGACGAAATGTTCGGCTTTGGTCCGCTCGAAGTGCTGCTGCGCGATCCCACGATCTCGGACATTCTCGTCAATACGGGCAGCCAGATTTACATCGAGCGTAAAGGGCGGCTCGAACTGAGCGAGGTGACGTTTTACGACGACGCCCACCTGATGAAAGTGATCGAAAAGATCGTGTCGCGCGTAGGCCGCCGTATCGACGAATCGAGCCCGATGGTCGATGCGCGTCTGCCCGATGGCTCGCGTCTGAACGCGATCATTCCGCCGGCGGCCGTGGATGGGCCGTTGATTTCGATCCGGCGATTTTCAGCCACGCCTTTGCAGGTCAGCGACCTGATCGCGCTTCAGACGCTCACGCCGCCGATGGCGGACGTGCTGGACGGACTCGCTCGCGCGAAGGTGAACATTCTGGTTTCGGGCGGCACGGGCAGCGGCAAGACGACCTTGCTCAATCTGCTGTCGGGCTTCATTCCCGTGGACGAACGCATCGTGACGATCGAAGATGCCGCGGAATTGCAATTGCGCCAGCCGCACGTGCTGCGGCTCGAAACGCGTCCCGAGAATATCGAGGGACGCGGCGAAATCACCCAGCGCACGCTAGTGAAGAACGCGCTGCGTATGCGGCCCGATCGCATCATCCTGGGCGAAGTGCGCGGTGCTGAAGCGCTCGACATGCTCAATGCGATGAACACGGGCCATGAAGGATCGCTGGCCACGATTCACGCGAATACGCCGCGCGACGCGCTCACGCGCCTCGAAAACATGATCGGCATGGGCGGTCTTGCGCTGCCGCCAAAGACGATGCGCCAGCAGATTGCCTCGGCGATTACGGTGGTGTTGCAGGTGGCGCGCCTGACCGACGGGCGGCGCAAGATCATTAGCGTTTCGGAACTGACCGGCATGGAAGGCGACATGATCAATATGCAGGAGATCTTCACGTTCCGGCGCAGCGGTGTCGATACGAATGGCAACGTGCGCGGTGCCTTCCACGCTACCGGGGTAAGGCCCAGGTTCTCCGAACGCCTGGAGGCGTTTGGCGTCCACCTGGCGGACGCGACCTACGACCCGGCGCGGCGTTTCGAAGCCGCATGAACCGAATCATCGCGTTGCGTCGCCTTTGTGAGCGGAGACCTGCATGAGCCCGATCTTCTATGCGACTGTCGTTCTGCTGTTCGTCGCGGTGGTACTGGCGATGGAGGGCGCGTATATCTGGTGGAACAGCCGTCACGGCCCGGTGGCGCGCCGCGTCGAGTCGCGTATCCGGGCGATTTCCGCAGGCGCGCCGCTCGACAGCGAGCGTCTGTCGATTCTGAAGCAGCGCCTGCCCGGCGATTCGACGCCGTTCGAGCGTGCGCTGATGCTGCTGCCGCGTGTGCGGGGTATCGACCATTTCCTGCGGCAGGCCGGTATGCAATGGTCGGTGGCGCGGCTCGTGGCGACGTGCGCGGTCATTCCGCCGGTCGTCTTCTCGCTCGCCCTGTTCACGCAGGCGCCGCTGCTGGTCATCGCAATGCTCGCGCTTCTCTCGGCGTCGTTGCCGGTTCTCTATGTGCGCGGGCGGCGCGCCAGGCGGCTGCGTCAACTGGAGCGGCAGTTGCCCGAAGCGTGCGACATGCTGGCACGCGCACTGCGCTCGGGACACGCATTCAGTCTCGCGATCGACATGGTCGGCACTGAATTCGCCGAACCGATGGGCGGGGAATTTCGCACCACCTTCGACGAAATCAACTACGGCGTCTCGCTGAATGAGGCACTTGCGAATCTGGCGATGCGCGTGCCGATTCGCGATCTGCGCTATTTCGTGATCGCCGTGCTGATCCAGCGCGAGACCGGCGGCAATCTGGCCGAGGTGCTCGACGGCATTACCGTGCTCATACGCGAGCGTTTCAAACTGTTCGACAAGGTTCGTGTGCTCTCCGCAGAAGGCAGGCTGTCCGCCTGGATACTCGGCCTGCTGCCGTTCATCGTCGGCACGCTGATGATGTTCCTGAACCCCGGCTTCCTGCAGGTGCTGTGGCAGGACCCGATGGGCCTGAAGATGATGGTGGCGGCGCTGTCGAGCATGGCAGTCGGCGTCATCTGGATGTCGCGAGTCGTGGCGTTGCGCGTATGAATGTGAGAGTGAATGTGCGCTGATATCGTGCAGCAGTCCGCAGAGGCGAGGAGACAACATGCAAACGCTGAACATGACTCAACTGGCGATGCTGACCGGGGTATTCGCCGTTGTCTTTCTTGTCGCGCTGGCGTCGATGCATGCGTTGTCAACGAAGGAGCGTCGTCGCATCGAACAGGTGGGCGCTACGCGGTTCGATTCGTCGAAGACGTCGCCTGACGCCGGGCAGCCCGAAGTCGAGGAAAGCAGCAAATGGCTCGAAACGATCGTCGAAATCTCGCAGCCCATCTCGAAGCTGTCGATCCCAAAGGAAGGCTGGGAAGGCTCGGTTGCGCGTCTGAAGCTCGTCAACGCGGGCTGGCGCACGCCCAATGCGGTCGCGGTCTTCTTCGCGGCCAAGACCATGCTCGCGCTCCTCTTGCCGCTGCCGGCGCTCGTCTGGCTGGTCGGAACCTCGGTCGAGACCAGCACGACCCTGTTCTGGATGATTCTCGTTGCGCTCGCATCGTTTGGCTTCTACTTGCCGAACCTGGTGCTGTCGCGACGCGTCAGCACACGCAAACGCGCGATTTTCGAGGATTTCCCGGACGCGCTCGATCTGTTGACGGTGTGTGTCGAAGCCGGTCTGGGTCTTGACGCCGCGCTGATGAGAGTCGCGAAGGAAATCCAGCTTGGCAGCCCGGTGGTCGCGAGCGAACTGGAACTGATGCTGCTGGAATTGCGCTCGGGTTTTTCGAAGGCGACGGCGCTGCGCAACTTCTCCCTTCGTATAGGCGTTGAGGATATCGAATCATTCAGCACGCTGCTGATTCAGGCCGATCGATTTGGCACCGGCATCGGTGCATCATTGCGCGTGCTCTCCGATACGCTGCGCACGCGGCGGCGCATGCGGGCCGAGGAGCAGGCCGCGAAGATCTCGCTCAAGCTGCTGGTGCCGTTGCTGTTCTGCATTTTCCCGGCACTGATGGTGGTGCTTGCCGGGCCGGCGTTCATCAACATTTATCGCACGTTGCTGCCGAGCCTGCCGGGCGGCGGCGGTTAAGGCCGGGGAGAGCAAAAGTGAACACGATTGCGGTCATGCGCCGCCTGAGGCGCCCCCAAAGGGGAACGGCGGTAGTGGAGTTTTCTCTCGGCTTGCCGGTGCTGCTATTCATGATGTTCTTCATCGTCCAGGCAGGGTGGTGGATGAGTAACTACGTCGTCCTGAATAATGCGGTGTCGGCGGGTGCGCGTTTGCTGGCATCGGAACGGGGTTTTTTGACGCCCTATACGGATACTGCGGGAGCCGTGTCGTCCGCGACGGGAAGTCTGTCCGGCACCCAGACCGTGACGATCGCCGTCGTCGGATCGGGTGCCACCACGACTTGCAGTGGCAAAACGGCGGATACCACCTGCGCCACGGCGTTGGGTACGCTCAGCCAGCCGCCCGCGGCGGGAACGCTGGCGAGTGTGTCGATCAGTTACCAATTCGCGGCGCCCTTCGGTGGTTCGCTTTTCGGCCTCGGCTCGATCATGCCGTCGACCATGAGCGCGAATGCATCGGTGGCCGTGCAATGAGCCGCTGTGCTAATCACATTAGGGAGGGCGCCGTGCAACGCAAACGCCAGAAAGGTGTGGTGGCCGTCGAATTAGCCTTGGCGGCCCCCATCCTGATTGCCATCGCGCTCGGAATCGCGCAGTTCGGCTGGCTGCTTGGGAATTCCGTGATGGTCGCGAGCGCGGCGTCGGCGGCGGCGCAGAACTTTGCGTTCCAGCGCGGCACGACCACGCCCTACAGTTCGACGCAGACACAGATGACATCGTCATCGTCATGGCTCAAATCGCAGAATCTGACGCTCACCACGTCCGTCAATGGTACGCAGTGCAGCAGCGATACGTCGTGCTCGACGGCGTTGACCAATGCGTCGGGACAACCCGCCACTATCACGGTCGCGTACACTTTTACGCCGCTGTTGCGCGGCTCGATTTTCGCCATCGCCGCGATGCCATCGACGCTGAGCACCACGGCGGTCGCGCGCGTGCAGTGAAGCACAAGAAAACGTCTATCTCGGGGAATATCATGAATCGATACCTGGGCCGTCATTCGGGACGCAAGGCGCAGCGCGGCGCGGTTTCCGTGATGGTTGCGCTGTCATTGATCGTGTTGCTGGGCTTTGCCGCGCTGTCGGTCGATATCGGGTACATCGCATTCAGCCAGCGGCGTCTGCAGGCAGGCACCGACGCCGCCGCGATGGCCGGTGCGATGGATCTGTGGAAGAGCGCGTCAGCGACGGCGTTCGCGGACGCCAGGGCTTACGCGGCGGGGCAAGGCAACAACACAATGCCGAACGGCGTGACGGTCACGAGCACGACGGTTCAGGGGCTCGCGTTGAGCGGGAGCAGCGTGCCGCTGCCGGCGTCACAGGCTGTATCGACGTACAACGGCATTCAGGTTATGCAGCAGGCGAATGTGCCGCTGTTCTTTGCACGGATCTTCGGCATCAATAGCAAGACGATTTCGGCGACCTCGAGAGCGGGAGCGGGCTTTGGCGCCGCGCCGTACAACGTCATGATCGTGCTGGACACCACGCGGTCGATGGCGACGACGACCGACAGCCACTGCAAGAATTCGAGCGGCGTGACGCTGACGCGGCTGGCGTGCGCCGAGGCCGGCGCATTGCAACTGCTGGCCGGTCTATCGCTTGCGGGCGACAACGTCGGCCTGATGGTGTTTCCGCCGATCAGCCCTTCTTCGTCGGGTTACAGCTTCTCTTGCTCGTCGACGGAACCGGGCGTGGTTTCGACGGGACAGAACGGCTATTCGGCGGTGGGCGCTTCAGGTTCGAACGCCACTTATCAGATTTCGCCGTTGGGCGGCGGATACCTCAGTGGCGGACAGCTCAGCACCGCTTCGGGCGTCGTGCAGGCGCTGGGCGGCGCATCGAGCAAGTGCGGCGGCATCAGCGCGCCAGGCGGGTTGGGCACTTTCTACGCGCAAGCGATCGCTTCGGCCAATGCCGCACTGACGAGTTTTTCGCGCGGCCAGAATCCAGCAGGAAAGAACGCCATCGTGTTGTTGAGCGACGGCATCGCGACAGCGACTACGGCGCAGCTGGGGAACGTCTACGGGAAATCCGGCGGATCGAGTTATGTCTACGGCAGCGAGTGCCAGGCGGCGATCAACGTGGCGAGCACCGCGAAGAGCAGTGGCACGACGGTATACACCGTGGCGTATCTGGGCGGAGAGAGCGCGAGCGCGCCGTCATGCGGTGACGGCGCAGACACGCTCACGGCCTGCGGGACGATGCAGT
This sequence comes from Paraburkholderia eburnea, assembly GCF_002917095.1. Taxonomy (GTDB): domain Bacteria; phylum Pseudomonadota; class Gammaproteobacteria; order Burkholderiales; family Burkholderiaceae; genus Paraburkholderia; species Paraburkholderia eburnea. The sequence goes on along the minus strand of NZ_PQGA01000006.1, from coordinate 286,883 downwards.
CGATTGCGACCAGTCAGGCCGACTTCTACTCGGATACCTGCACGAATGCGAGCAGCACCCAAAGCCTGAACCAGATTTTTTCGAGTATCGCGTATAGCCTGACCAAGGCGCGCCTCATACCACCGAACGCTACGTGATTGCCTGAGCGTGCGAGGGGCAGAGATGCGCGGCTTATTGATCAGGTTACCGAATTAAGTCAATGAGGACAGACCGCAGCGCCGCGAAAGCAATCAGCTTGCTGCCTGAGCACGATTTCTTCGCCACGTTTCACTAGGCAATTCGCCGTATTGCTCGCGGTATTCGTTGGCGAAATTGCCGAAATGCCAGAACCCCCAGCGCGTGGCTACCTCGGTGACCGTCGCGGCATGCACGAGGTCCTTGCGAACTCTCGCCAGCCTCACCGCGCGCATATAAGCCAATGGGCTGATCCCCGTGGTCTCTTCGAAAGCGTATTGCAAGGTGCGGCGGCTCGCATGCATGCGTGCGCAAAGTTCGGCGACGGACAGCGGACAATCGGGCGCCCCTTCGACGATATCTCGCACGCTGCGCACCAGTTGCCAGCTTCTTGCGATGCGTGCTTCACCGCGTTCCTGCTGCGTGATATCCGGAAAGTCGTGGAGCGCATCGCTCAGGCCATACACGATGGACTTCTCGAAGGATACGGCGCTTTCGTGCTCCCGGAGCACGCGCGGGGCGCTCGCTACGCTGTCGAGCAATATTCTCAGCACTTCGCGAAACGGCTCCAACCGCATCGGAGCGATATTCACGACGCCCGCTTTTACGCCGATGCGCGCAACGATCGAATCCAGTTGGGCGCGCGTTGCCGGGTCCGCGACGGCGGCAGGCTCGATTTCGAGGTTGACGAAGACGTGCTGATCCGGAGAAAGGAATTCGAATCCGTCCTTGCCGGAGAAAACGTGTAGCGCGTCGAGATGGCTCGTTTGCCCCGACAGGAGCGCGTGTCCTTCGAGGTGAAACGGAATGCCCACGGCGAATTTGTTCCCGTCGACATGTCCGCGCTGATAGACGGTCCGGTTCAGCTTCTCGACCAGCACCTTCACGGCGCCCGCCATGAACCAGGTCACCGAGCCGTCGAAAAGACCTCGCGAAAGCTGGCAATAGCTCTGGTTCCATGTGTCGAGCAGCGCCGCCTGTTCGTCGACGCTGCGGCAGCTCCGAAACTGTACGGCCTCGTCTGGCCAGTGGCCCGCTTCCATTGTGTCTTCCTCGACAAAGCGTTCATGCATCGCAACAACGCCGCTCTCCACCTGCGTGATCCCTGATTTTTACGGCAATTTTATTTTTTTGCCAAATTTGGATAGTTGCGGTTTTTTTGCGCACCTAATTTGTGCATACGGTGGATTCGACCAGGAGCCAGGCATGAATGAAAGGGCAAGAAAGCTGGAAGGGAAGATCGCGATCGTATCGGGCGGGGCGACAGGAGCGGGCGGCGCGGCGTCACTGCTGTTTGCCCGTGAAGGCGCGCAGATTGCCGTCGTCGATGTGAATCGCGGCGCGGGCGAGGAGGTCGTGGCGCGTATACGTGCCGAAGGCGGCGTGGCCGAACTGTTCGTGGCGGACGTCTCGCAACGCCCGGCGGTGGACGCCGCTGTGGCCGGCGTCGTCGAACGCTTCGGCCGTATCGATACCTTGTTCAACCACGCGGGCAGCATCGTGGTGAAGCCGTTTCTGGACACCAGCGACGAAGAATACGACTGGCTCATGAACGTCAACGTGAAGAGCATGTTCATGATGACGAGAGCGGTCCTGCCTCATATGCTCGCGGCGGGCCGCGGTTCGATCGTTTGTACGGCATCGATTTCATCCGTCGCGGCCACGCCGCTGGAAGTGCTCTATTGCACGACCAAGGGCGCCTGCGCGATGTTTGCGCGTGCGATTGCCGTCGAATACCGCGATCGCGGCATACGTTGCAATGCCGTGTGTCCGGGCTTCATCGACACACCCCACGGCCAGCGAGAAATCAGTGCGCTGGCGAAGTACGGCTTCGATGCCAGCGAAGCGGCATTGTCGCTTCAGCAGGGACGCCTGTGCAAACCAGAAGAAGTAGCGCAGGCCGCCTTGTTCCTCTCCAGCGACGACGCGAGTTTTATCAACGGCGCGCATCTCTTCGTCGATAACTGCTTTACGGCTGCGTGATACGGAATCCTGATTAAGGATAACGAGTTCGACGCTTCAATCACCTCGTTTGAAGGAACGTCATATGGACGCGAATACACTCGAACCAGCGGCTGAGCAAGCCGGACATGCCGACCAGGATGTCTCGTTGCTGCACAAGATGGGCTACGCGCAGGAGCTATCGCGCCGCATGGGGGCGTTCTCCAATTTCGCTGTTTCTTTCTCGCTGATCTGCATTTTGTCCGGCGGTATTACTTCGTTTCAGATGGGCTTTTCCGCGGCAGGCGGCGCCTCGATCGGGCTGGGCTGGCCGCTCGGTTCGCTGTTCGCGCTCGTGGTGGCGGCAGCGATGGCGCAGATCGCGTCGTCCTATCCGACTGCCGGCGGCCTCTATCACTGGGGCTCGATTCTTGGCGGCAAAACGTGGGGGTGGCTTACCGCCTGGCTGAATCTGCTCGGTCTGGTGTTCGTCGTCGCGGCGATCAATTACGGCACCTACGATCCGTTCTTTCGCACGCTGATTGCACCGATGTTCGGCGTCAAACCTGATTCGCTCGGCTGGTTGGATCAGACGATTTTCCTCACGCTGATCACGGCATCCCAGGCATTCCTGAATCATCGTGGCATTCGCATCACCAGCAAGATTACCGATCTGTCCGGCTACCTGATTTTCGTCGTCACGGTCGTGCTCGTCGTGTCCTTGCTCGCCTATTCGCCGGTGAAGCTGGACCTTTCGCGTCTTTACACGTTCACGAACTTTACCGGCACGGACGGCGGCGCATGGCCCAAGCAGACGATGGCCATGGCGTTCCTCTCGGGCCTGCTGTTAACCGCGTACACGATCACCGGCTTCGACGCCTCCGCGCACACTTCGGAAGAAACGCATGAGGCCGCGCGCAATGTGCCGCGCGGCATCGTCGGGTCGGTATTCTGGTCGACGACGTTTGGTTATGTCATGGTGTGCGCGTTCGTGCTCGTCATGCCGGATCTCGGCGCGGCGGTCAAACAGGGCACGGGATTTTTCGAGGCGATCCTCGCGCCGATTCCCACGCCATTGCGCATCGTCATTGAACTGCTGATGTTCTTTATCAACTACGCGTGCGGGCTTGCCGCCGTCACATCGACGTCACGCATGATGTTTGCATTCGCGCGTGACGGCGGTCTGCCGGGATCGAAATGGCTTCGCAAGGTGAATCCGGCTCACCGGACACCCGGCGCTGCAATCTGGACGTCAGCCGTTCTCGCTATCGCAGCGACGCTCTATGGCGACGCCTTCACGGTGCTGAGCGCCGGCAGTGCAGTGTTTCTTTTCGTCTCGTACGCGATGCCGATCGCAGCGGGTATTTTCGCGGAAGGCCGCACGTGGACGGAGAAGGGACCGTTTCAACTGGGCAAACTCTCGAAGCCGTTCGCCATTGCGGCCGTCGGCGGCGCACTGATTCTCGCCTATGTCGGCATTCAGCCGCCGAACGAGAAAGTCCTGTATCTGATCGGCGGTCTTCTGGTCGTGCTCCTCGCGATCTGGTACGTGGGTGGCGTACGCCATCGCTTCGCGGGGCCGCCGATTGCCCAGCCCTCGCGTGAACGCGAACAGCAGTTGAGTCTCGCCGAACACGAAATCAGCGCGAAATAAGGTAGTGAAATAAGGTAGTGAAATAAGTTTGTGACGCCGCTGCATCGCTGGATGCGAATTGTCATTCCTCGATGCAGCGCAACCGATAGAAATGCAGACGCATGGTGCCCGTAAGCTGATTGCTTGCACGTCCTTACCGCTCGTTACACATATAACAAGTTCGTCCTCATTTTCGGGCACCGCCTGAAATATGATGGGCCGATTGTCGACGAGAGATGAGAATGGGCCCGAACAGTCATCAGCAGCCGCTACTCAAGCGCCTGGGTTTGCGCGGTATGCATGCCCTGCAGCAAGGGGCTGCGCGCGCAGACGCGGCGTATCCGGATCCCGTCGAATCCGGAGTCGTGCGACACGGTGCGAACGCGCTCGGCCGCGATTTCGTAATTGGCGATATTCACGGCTGCATGACGGCGTTCGAGCAATTGCTGGCTGAAATCGATTTCGACATCCAGCGCGACCGGCTGTTTTCCGTAGGTGACCTGATCGATCGCGGCAAGCAGAGCGAGCGTGCGTTGAGCTTGCTGGAGAACGACTGGTTTTATCCGGTGCTCGGCAATCACGAAGAAGCGTTGTGCGCTGTGGCCGATGGACGGTTGCCGCGTAATCGCTGGTACGAAGTGGGCGGCGAGTGGGCGCAATCGCTATCCGATGGCGAACTCGCGGGCTATGCCGCGAAACTGAATCTGCTGCCGCTCGCACGCATCGTGGGCGTCGGACCCGCGCGCTTCAATGTCCTGCACGCCGAATTCCGTGGCAACGACGAGCAACTGGCCGCCGGCAATTTCGAAGCCGCCGTGCGCCGCCGGATGCTGTGGGGACGCGATCTGGCGTTCAGCGTGGCGCCGGCCCGGCAGGCATTGTCGATCACCTACTGCGGGCACACGACGATGCGCGAAGTCCGCCAGATTGGCGCGCACATGTACATCGACACCGGCGCATGCAGTCCAGGCGGCAAACTCACCCTCGTTGAACCCGCCACCGGCCGGCTATGGTCGAGCGGCGCGCTTTGCGCGTGACGGCGCGCCGCTATTCCTTCGTCTATTCCTTTGTCTACCCCTGATCGACGGCCGCACGGCCGGGCACCGGAAAATGCACGCCCGCGCGCTGGGCGGCGGCCGTGATGTGCGCTTCGATCGCCTCCCCCGCGATGGCCGGATCGCGCGTCTTGAGCGCCGCTACGATGGCGCTATGTTCGCGGTAAGTCGACAGCACCAGTTCGCGCCGGTAGAACGGCATGCGCTGGCTCTCCTTCATGATGTCCGCGCTGCTGCGCAGGATCGATTCGATCGCCGCATTGCCCGCGAGACTCACGATCCGCATGTGGAATTCGAAGTCGAGCTGTGATGCTTCGTCGATTTCGTCGTGACTGAGCGCCGCGTGCAGCGCTTCCACATTTGCTTCGAACCATGCCACGTCGGCGTCGCCAATTGCGAGCGCGGCCATGCGTGCAGCGAAACCTTCGAGCGCGTAGCGCATCTGGTAAGTGTCGGGCAGCGACGTCTGGTCGGCGAAGCGCCACGGATGCGCGCTCGCCGCCTGGGCGCTCGTCACATACACCCCTTTTCCCGCGCGGATCGTCAGCATGCCGAGCGCCTCAAGCGTCGACAAGGCCTCGCGCAGCGACGCGCGGCTGATCTCCAGTTCCTCGGAAAGCTGGCGTTGTGCCGGCAGCAGGCTGCCAACCGGATACAGGCCGTCCTCGATCCGGGCGCGGATCGTGGCGATGGCGGCGTCGGTGACGGTATGCGGAACGTTCTTCATCGGTGGCGGGGCTGGCGTGGTCTGACCGGTATTGTAGTCCTGCGCGGGCCAATCCACGCATCGGACGCCTGCCCGTAGCCGACCTTGCAAGGGTAAACACGGTTTTTTGACGGCTTGACGCGACTATATCGGCTTCCTACTATCCGTTATAACAACACTGGTCAGACCAGTCCGAACAGTTGAAACGGTTAGCCGATCCCCTGCCGGCTTTGCATGGGACGGGACCAGGCGCTCAAGCGTCCAGTCCCATCGACAAAGGAGAAAGTCGTGACGAAGTTCTTCAATTCGCTGTTTGGCCGGGTCGTCATTGCGCTCGTCGTGGGCATTGTCGTCGGGGCGATATTTCCCCATTTCGCCCAATCGCTCAGGCCGCTTGGCGACGGTTTTCTCAAACTCATCAAGATGGTGATCGGGCCGATTGTGTTCTGCGTGGTCGTGAGCGGCATGGCCCACGCGGGCGACCTCAAGAAAGTCGGGCGGGTCGGGCTTAAGTCCGTGATCTACTTCGAGGCGATGACGACGATCGCGCTCGTGATCGGCGCGGTGCTCGCTTACGTGACGCGTCCCGGCGCGGGCATGAATGTGAACCTGCATTCGCTTGATGCGGCCTCGCTCGCGACTTACACCGAGAATGCCAAGAGCCTTAAGGACACCGCCGCCTTTTTGCTGAAGATCATTCCCGATACTGCCTTCGACGCCTTCGCGAAAGGCGACATCCTGCAGATTCTGGTGTTTTCGGTGTTGTTCGGCAGCGCGCTTTCGCTGCTCGGCCCGAAGGCGCAGCGCGTGAATGCGATCGTCGACGAACTCGCGCAAGTGTTCTTCCGCGTCATGGGATTCATCATCAAGCTCGCGCCGTTTGGCGTGCTGGGCGCGATCGCCTTCACGACGGGCACGTACGGCGTGGCCTCGCTCAAGCAGCTTGGCCTGCTCGTGATCGTGTTCTACGCGAGCTGTATCGTGTTTGTCGCGATCGTGCTGGGCGTCGTGATGCGGCTGGCGGGCTTCAGCATCTTCAAGCTGATCCGCTATCTGCGTGAGGAACTGTCGATCGTGCTCGGCACCGCGTCTTCGGATGCCGTCCTGCCGCAAGTCATGCGCAAGCTCGAATTCATGGGCGTCAAGGATTCCACCGTGGGTCTCGTGATTCCGACCGGCTACTCGTTCAATCTCGACGGTTTTTCGATCTACCTCACGCTGGCCGTGATCTTCATCGCTCAGGCGACGAATACGCCGCTGTCGGTGCATGACCTGATCGTGGTCGTGCTGGTTTCGCTCGTGACCTCGAAGGGCGCGCATGGCATTCCCGGCTCGGCCATCGTGATTCTCGCCGCGACGCTTTCGGCCATTCCCGCGATTCCCGTGCTGGGCCTCGTGCTGATCCTGCCGGTGGACTGGTTCGTCGGCATCGCACGCGCAGTGACGAACCTGATCGGCAACTGTGTCGCGACGGTGGTGGTCGCGGTTTGGGAGCGCGATATCGACAAGGCGCGCGCCAGGCGCGTACTGAATTTCGACGAAGGCTATCTCTACGTGCCTGGCGGCGACGAAACGGCAGTTGCACACGACGATGTGCTCGGCGGGAGCGCCGCGCATGCGTGAGCGCCGGTGCACCACGCGCAATTGATTCGAATAACTGAATATCTGGTTCAAAAGGAGACAAACATGGCGATTCCTACGCTCGACCCTAACGCACCGGCCTTTACGCGCCGCTACATGAATCTCGCGGACGCACGCCTGGGCGCGCGCGCACTGGTCGCAAGCGACGAGTTCTTCGCGCCCAAGGAACGCATGCTGGAGCCGCAGGCCGCGGTTTTCATTCCCGGGAAATACGACGATCACGGCAAATGGATGGACGGCTGGGAAACGCGCCGCAAGCGCACGACCGGTCACGACTTTTGCATCGTGCGGCTGGCGCGGCCGGGCGTGATTCACGGCGTCGATCTCGACACGAGCCACTTCACCGGCAACTTTCCGCCGGCCGCCTCGATCGAGGCGTGCTATGCAGAAGGTAAAAACGGCAGCAACGACGACGCGCCGCCCGAAAACGCCGACTGGCAAACCGTTGTTCCCGCAACGACGTTGCAAGGCAACCAGCACCACTACATCGAAGTGAGCGATACGCGCGCATTCACCCATCTGCGCGTGAACCTTTATCCCGATGGCGGTCTTGCGCGCCTGCGCGTGTACGGCCAGCCCAGGCGCGACTGGAGCCGCGTGGAGCGGGGCAGTCTCATCGATCTCGCCGCGATCGAAAACGGCGCGTATCTCGTGGCGGCGAACAATCAGCACTTCGGCATGGCGTCGACCCTTCTGATGCCGGGGCGTGGGGTGAACATGGGTGACGGCTGGGAAACGCGCCGTCGCCGCGAGCCGGGCAACGACTGGGCCATCGTGGCGCTCGCGCGGCCGGGCGTCATTCACAGGGTCGAGGTCGATACGGCGCACTTCAAGGGCAATTATCCCGACCGCTGCTCGCTGCAGGCCGCGACCGTGACAGGCGGGACCGACGATTCGCTTGTCACGCAGGCGATGTTCTGGCCGACGTTGCTCGGCGAACAGAAACTGGAGATGGACAAGCAGCACTTGTTCGAGACCGGCATTGCGGCGCTGGGCCCGGTCACGCACGTGCGTTTTAACATCTATCCGGACGGCGGCGTGTCGCGTCTGCGTCTGTGGGGCGAACTCGCCTGAACGGAGAATGGCGATGGAAACTACGCTTGGCTTGCGGCTGGAAACCCTCACGCGTGATGCGTTCGCGCCGTTCGGCGATGTGATCGAACTTGACGGTGCGCGCCACTTTCCGATCAACGGCGGCACGACGGAGCGCTTTCACGATCTTGCATCCATCGACGTATGCGACGCGGGCGGCCGGCCGCTCGTCAGCGTGTTTCGCGCACAACCGCGCGCATGGCCCGTCCCGATTGCGATGATGGAGCGGCATCCGCACGGTAGTCAGGCCTTCGTGCCGCTTGGTCCCACGCGCTATGCCGTCGTGGTGGCCCCTGCGGGCGAGTTCGACCCGGCGCGCCTGCGGGCGTTCTGGGTGGACGGCACGCAGGGCGTCAACTATGCGAAGGGCGTCTGGCACCATCCCTTGCTTGCGTTCGATCGCGTCAGCGATTTCCTCGTGATCGATCGCGGCGGTGCGCAGCCGAATTGCGACGAGATCGACCTTGAGTTGGCGCTGGAACTTCACGAGCCGATTGGCGCACGCTGAGTTAAACAGCCTCAGGCGTGGCTTTACGGACTATCCGCCGTATCGGGCTTCGTGAGCGTAACCAGATCGACACTACGAACCGGCGTCTCGCCGTATGCCGGTTCGACAAAGATCTTGCGGACGAAATAAATCACTGCCAGCCCGACGACCAGACCTGCCAGCACGTCGGACAGATAATGTCCCCCCTGCGTAGGCGTCGAAAGAATCATCAGGGAATTCAGTCCAATCCCAACGGGGAACACAAAGCGCACATGACGTAGGGCGTACGCCAGGCACAGGGCGAGAATGGCGTGGAGCGACGGAAAGGAAACGAGCCCCTGGGCAGACGCGAAAGTCAGCGCGTGGGTCTTTGCGCTGCGCAGAGAAGTAAAATCCGACACGGTGGAAATCGTGCCGGGATCGTGAATGTCGAATCTGATGAATGCGCTTTCGGCCGGAATGAATAGCGCAATCAAAATCACCAGCGTGGCTGATACGATAAATTGCACGGCAAATTCTGCGTAGTCTTTCGTGTTCGAAGTCACCGCGAGAATGATCGGGATAACGAAGAGTTGAACGCCGCCAGAAGCATAAGCCAGTTCAAGAAGGACATGAATCCATCGATGCGTCGCCACCCATCGGTAGGCTTGCAGCCAGTGAAATCCAATCGCGTGGTCTGCCGATACCAATACGTTGCTCACGAGCGGAAAAGCAGCGGATACGCAAAGATATTGAAATACGATGCCGACATGTGTGAATGCGGCCAGAAGGGTAATCCACATGAACAGGCTGGCCGCATTTTGATAGAACGTCTTTCTGGCCGGCATTCCGGACGATCTGCGTGACATGATCCAGAGCAATCCGGTGATGGCGGCGACGAGGGCCACTATTCGCGCGCCTTGCATGGCGCTCGCCGTCTCGATGCGAACATTGCTGCGGCGCATCCAGATGATGTCGACAATCAGCAGCAGGGCCGTGATCGACCACATGGCCCTGTATATTGCCCATATTTTCTTCGGCATAGACCCGTCTCTATTTTTTATGGTTTCCGCATCTGCGCGTGGATGCCCGGGATTGTCGGCGATGCGGGAAACCGTGTCGAGCGGGGCCAATAGGTCAGGTCAGGCCGGGCCGAAAACACCACGACTGTGCCTTGCATACCTCTTGCGTCTTTCTACAATACAAGTCGAAGCCTGCTTTCCGCATCGACAAAACCTCCCGAATTCCATCCGGGCAGTTCTGCGCACGCCTTTCTCTTCTCGCCATCCCATCTCTATCCGGCGCAACCAGGCGCTACCAGGCGCTACCAGGCACCAGCCAGCGGGTAGCCAGCCGTGATCGACCGTGCCCAACGGAGGCAATGATGAGCTATCACCTTGAAGGCCGTCTGCTTGAGGTTTGCAACTGCCGCGTGTTGTGTCCATGCTGGATCGGCGAAGACCCTGATTTCGGCACCTGCCAGTCCATCGTCGCCTGGCACTTCGACCAGGGCGCGATCGACGGCGTCGATGTCGCAGGCAGCACGATCGCCGCGGTGTGCAACATTCCGGGCAACGTCTTGCAGGGTAACTGGTCGGTGGCGATCTACCTCAACGACGAGGTAACCGACGAGCAGGAGGCGGCGCTCCTCAAGGTGTACACGGGGCAGGCGGGCGGGCCGGTCGCCGACCTCGCGAAGCTGATCGGCAATGTCGTGTCGGTGGAACGCGCGCCGATCCAGTTCGATGTCGTGGGCGGGAAGGGGACGCTCAAGATCGGCCAGGACTATCACGCCGATCTGGAGCCTTACGTGGGGCCAGGCGGCGTCACCACGACCTTGTCGGACACCGTGTTTTCCACGGTTCCCGGCGCGCCGGTGTTTGTCGGCAAGGCGCCGCTATATCGTTCGATGAATGCCGCGCTTGGCATCGACGTGAGTCTGAAGGATCACAACGCGCTGCAAAGCACCTTCCGGTTTGACGCCTGAGGCCTGACGCCTGACGCGACACCCGGCGCTCGCGAAGCCCGAGTCGAACATGCCCGGCACCGCGCGTCATCGACGCATCTTCCTGCCCGTGCTCGGCGCCATGGTCGTGCTTGCCTGGATGACTTTGTGGCTCTGGGCGCGCAGTCCTTACGGGCGCTATCTGGCCCATGGCGATGCGCTGTCGTCGGGGCCGGCTGCGGGTTTGTGCCGCGCCATCCCCGGCGGCTCGCCGGTCCTGCAGGCCGCCCTCTACGCGCTCTCGTGGACGCTCATGATCATGGCGATGATGCTGCCGACCACGCTTTCCCTCTCCGGCGCGGTCGAGCGCATCGTCGCGGGGCGGCCTCACCGGCTGCGCGTGTTGGCGCTGCTTTACCTCGGCTATGTCGCGATCTGGAGCGCGTTCGGCCTGCTAGCGCACGGGCTGCACACGCTGCTGTTGAGCGGCGTCGCGCGCGTGCCGGCGATGATCGGCAATGGCTGGCTGATCGGGGCGGCGACCCTGGCCTGCGCGGGCGCGTTCCAGTTCAGCAAGCTCAAGCATCGGTGCCTTGAGCAGTGCCGCACGCCACTGAGCTTTGTGATCGGGCATTGGCGCGGCCGCGCGCCGGAGCGTGAAGCGTTCGCGTTGGGCCTGCGCCATGGGCTCTTTTGCGTCGGCTGTTGCTGGGCGCTGATGCTGCTCATGTTCGTCGTCGGCGCGGGGAGTCTTGGCTGGATGCTGGCGCTCGCGTGCGTGATGGCGATCGAGAAGAACCTCGCCTGGGGGCGGCGGATCGGTGCGCCGCTGGGCGCGGCGTTGCTGGTGTGGTCGGCGGTGCTTGTCGCCGTTCATGGCTGAGTGCGTGGCGACGATATGGCCGATCGTTCGAAGAGGGCGTTCACGAATTATCATTGACGGCCTGACTCTGTCCCTACTCGACGTCGCCGCGTCTGCACGAATCGAGGGAGAAGGGTTACGCTTGAGAGTACGACGCCGAACCCCATTTAACTTTCGTGAACCAGCGAATCCGTCCCCCTTTGCCCCCTGCCTGGCCATTTCCACCGAGCCGCGACGTCGCGGGTCGCGCTTTCGGCGATCTCGTTGCGCTGCAATATCGGGGCGCCAATGTGTGGCTCTGGAAGTGCCGCTGCGGCGCGCATCTGAGCGCCACGCTGGACCAGGTGGAGAGCGGTCAGACGCGGGATTGCGGCTGCCGGGCGCAACGCCAGGTCTGGCGCTCGCGGCCGGGTTCGCCGTCGCTCAAGGGCGGCGAGGTTTTCGGCCAGTTGACGACCGAACGCTACGCCGGCGACGGTTTGTGGGTCTGCCGCTGCGAATGCGGCGCGGAAGTGAGCGTGAGCGCCGGTCGCCTGCGCCTGGGGCAGGCGCGTTCGTGCGGCCGCTGCTTTGGCGCTTCGAACGACTGAGCGGCAAGCGGCCTTGCACCGATCAAACGGCTTCGTCCACGCACGCGGCGGCGCGCGTTTGCAGCCAGTCCGCGAGCGCTTCGTCGCGCATCGGCCTCGCGTAGAGAAAACCCTGCAGCTCGTCGCAGCCGATGCGCCGCAGCGCCTGCGCCTCGTGGGCCTGCTCGACGCCTTCGGCCACCACGCGCAAACCCAGTTCGTGGCCAAGCTCGACGATGGCGCGGATCACCGCGAGATCGGCGCTCGCTTCCAGCCTGCCGTTCACGAAGGCGCGATCGATCTTGAGCCGGTCGAGCGGGAAGCGATGCAGATAGCTCAGGCTCGAATAGCCGGTGCCGAAGTCGTCGAGCGAAAGCTTCACGCCAAGCGCGCGAATCTCGTTGACCACGCCCAGATAGCGATCGACGCTTTCCATCAGCACGGTTTCCGTGATTTCGAGTTCCAGACTGCCCGCTTCGACTTGCTGCGCCGCGAGGCTCTCGCGCAGCCGGTTCACCAGTTGCGCGTCGTCGCGCAGTTGCACCACCGACAGATTGATCGAGACGCGTATCTCCGGCAGGCCTGCCGCGCGCCAGCGCGCGATCTGGCGGCACGCTTCGTCGATCACCCATGCACCGATCGGCACAATGAGCCGCGTGTCTTCCGCGATCGGGATGAAGTCCGCCGGCGACACCAGCCCGAGATGCGGATGCTGCCAGCGCAGCAGCGCCTCCACGCTCGTCAGCTCGCCCGTCGCGGCGTGCACGCAGGGCTGATACGCAAGCCATAGTTCGCCGCGCTCGATCGCCGTGCCCAGATGGGTTTCCAGCTCCAGGCGGTGGCGTGTGTTTTCCGCCATTTCGCGCGAGAAGAATTTGACGAGATTGCGTCCGGCCGATTTGGCGCGGTACATGGCGCCATCGGCGTTTTGCATCAAGGCTTCGATATCGTCGCCGTCGTCCGGATACAGCGCGATGCCGATGCTGCAAGCCACCTGCAAGGTCATGCCGCCGATCATGTGCGGCTCGCGCAGGAGCGGCAGGAGCCGTTCGTCGATGAGGCGCGCCACGTCGGTGGCGTCGCCCGCGTCGCCGAGGAGCACCGTGAATTCGTCGCCGCCCAGACGGCTGACCGTATCGCCCGCGCGCACCGACTGCAGCAGGCGCCGCGAGACCGAGCGCAGCAGGCCGTCGCCCGCGTGATGGCCGAAGGTGTCGTTGATGTCCTTGAAGCGGTCGAGATCGATGAACAGCACGGCGACGCGGCCGCGCGTGAGCCGCGCCTGCTCGATGGCGGCACCCACGCGCCGGGTGAAGAGCGCGCGGTTGGGCAGCTCCGTGAGTACGTCGTGCTCGGCGAGGAACTGAATGCGCGCTTCGCTTTTCTTGCGGTCGGTGATGTCGATCAGCGTGCAGATATAGTGCGAAACGCCGCCGCGCTTGTCGCGCACGGCGCTGATCATGAGCCACGCGGGATAGTCGCCGCCCCCGCGTCTGCGCACCACGGCTTCGCCGTTCCAGACGCTGGCGATATCGACCAGCGCCGTCAGTTGCGCCATCAACGGTTCGCCGTTGCCGCTGGCGACGATGAATTGCGGCAGCTTGCCGCTGATGTTGCCCGCGCGATAACCCGTGGCGCGATAGAAGGAGGCGTTCGCGGTCAGCAGGCGGCGTTCGCTGTCGAGAATGAGGATGGCCTCCGACGAAGCCTCGAATACTTTCGCCCACAATTCCAGGCGCTGCTCCATCAGCTTGATCTGGTTGATCGGCGTGAATGCCGTGAGCACGGCGTCGCGACCCTGGAATGTGAGGCGCCGCGCCGAGAGCATGGCCCATGTCGGCTCGACGCTTGCCATCCAGCGCACTTCGAATTCGTCGATGGCGCCGCGATCGGAAAGCTGCTGGAAAAAGCGCGCCCGCACCGCGGAATCGAGTCCGTACGCCCACGGGTCGGAGGTGCAGCCGTTGAGCCAGTAGAGCGCGGGATGATTGGCGTGCAGCACTTCATGACCCGGCACGGCCGTGACCATCATCGGCACCGGCGTGGCTTCCACGATCGCATGTTGCGCTTCCGAGGCGCGCGCGGTGGCCGCGAGTTCCTTTTGCACGTCGCGTTCGTGGTCGAGCTGCGCGAGCATGTCGTTGAAGCCGGTGACAAGCTGGCCGATCTCGTCCTGGCTATGCCACGTCGCGCGCCGGCGGTGATCGCCTGTGCGCCGCACGGTGTCCATCACGCGCGCGAGGTGGCGCAGCGGCCGCGAGATCTGCTGCGCGACGAGATAGACCATCGAGAGAATCCCGCACAGCAGGAACAATGCGGTGCCCAGATGCAGCCACATGCGCGAAAAGAGGCCGCTCACGCGCGCCTGCAGCAGCGTGCCGAGCTTCGCGCCGGTTGCGCGCCAGGCATCGCCCACGCGAGCGACCAGCGCTTGCTGGGCCGCGTCCGCCGCTGCGCGCGAGGCGTCGTCGGCGCCGCCCTGGGCGACCGCCAGGCGCGCAGCCCCGCGATAGGTTTCGATCGCCGCGAGCAACTGCGCGACCGGCGCGGCCAGTGCGAGCTTCACGTCTTCGTTGGCTGCGCCCGCCTCGGCGAAGTCGGAGCGCAACCCTTGCGCGACCGCGTCGAGCTGGCCTTCGAGCACGAGATAACGCGTGCTTAGCTCGCGCTGCGTCTGCGCATCGCGGCTGCCTTCGTGCAGGCGATGACCGATACCGTCCACGGCGTCGAGCAATGCGGGATAGCGCAGGATCGAAAGCGACATCGAGTAATAGCTGTCGAGGTCGGGATCGAGAATGAGATTCGACTGATTGCCCACGCGCGTGATCAGATCGCGGCAGGCCTCGAGCGCGTCGCGTACCGCGCCCGATTCCGCAGCGCGTGGCGCATGCGAGAGCGCATCGAGTGCGCTGATAAGGCGTGCATTCAGCTCATCGCTTTGCAGGTTGGCGCCGTATTGCTGTTCGGCGTTGGAGAGCGCGGCGCGGGTTTGCGCGATGTGCGCGGTATCGAAGCGCCCGCCCGCGCCGCGCATGGCGACATCGACCAGCGCTTCTCGCACCGTGGTCAGATAGGTATTGCCGATGATTTCTTTCTGCGAGAAATCGATCGACATGTATTTTTCGTGAATCAGGATGCTGCTGATATAGACAACCGCGCTCAGATCGAGCAGATAGATCAGAAGCAGCTTGCGGCCCACGCGCAAACGCCCAAGCAGTCGAATAATCGGATTGTGCTTCATCGCATGCGCCAGATGACACCAAGGTTTACACCGCATTCTGAACTTTAAACCGGCGTGGTCAATATCAGCGCCATGTTTTAAAACGCGGCTTACCACTGCGTAACGGCAACACCGCCTGTGTGCTTGAGCGAAATGGTTTCAATTCACCGCGCTGGTGTGCGGATTCATCGATATGGTGCGCTCATGCACTCGTGTGGCGCGCAATTGAATGCCAATGAGCTGCGTATTCCGTTGCTGACGCAACAGGTTGTGCGCGGGCAATCGTCAACCGCGATGGTTGCGCCTGCATTGAAGCTTTCACAGAACTTTCATTTCTGGCCGGCACCCTCGTGTGGTTTTCGCCGGACCTCGTGTCCCTGAAGTGTGGGGCGCGATTCACGGCTGGCGGCGTTGGCAGATTGAGGGCCTGTCTCTTTCCCGGCCCTGGTGTTCATTGGTGACTTTCACATTGATGTGTAAAAACGCGGCACCGGGTTAAACGATGCCGCATTTTACGTATTGACGCTTATTGCTACGTTTGCGATTGATGACGCATCGTGCTGCATCAATTGCCGAAGTAGGTCGGCTTCATGCCGGGTGCGCCGGTATGCGCGGGTTGTGCCGGGCCGCCCGAAGCATCGGAACCCGGCATGGCGCCGCCATAACCGCTGCTTGCCTGCGGTGTGTATTCGCCGCTCGTGGCTTCACGCACCTGTTCGTTGCCCACACGTGCTTCGGCGGCCTGGACCTGGCGCGGATACGAGGCCTGATCGCCTGTCGAAGTGTCGTATCCCGAGTGCTCCAGACGCGCCTGATCCTGCTTGACCTGCGAGCGCGTCAGCGCATCGTTGCCAGCGAGACCGGGCTCCACGATAGGCGTCTGGGCCTGGGCGAGAGCAGCGAGCGGAACGGCAAAAAGTGCCGCGACGGCGGCAATGTGCTTGATCGTCTTCATCAACGTTCTCCCATGGAAGTGGCGAAGGACACGCTCACTAGCGCATGTGCTGTGCCACGTATGCTGCGAACGATGAAAAAGTCCCACGTAGACGTCGGCGCGCTTCGACAGGTTGGCGTCGCCGCCGTCGATCACATCACGCGCACGCCGCAGTCGCCGACCAGCATCACGGCCTGATCGACAGAGAGTATCGTGCCTTTGAGGTGCTGCAGCACGTCGGCCAGGCGCAAACCGCTTAGGTCTACAGAGCGTAGATCCGCGCCGTCAAAGCGGCTATTGCGCAGCAATGCGTTTCTCAGGCTGCCGCCTTCGAATACCGCATCGCGAAAGTCGCAGCCGGACAGATCGGCATCGGAGAAATTCAATCCTTCGAGCGTCTGTTTGCGAAAGGACAGTCCGCGCAGATCGGCCCCGACGAGCAGGGAATCGTGAAAGTTAAGCCCCAGCGTACGGGCGTCGACGAAGCGGGCGCCCGTGAGCTTCACGCCGGTAAAGGTCGCCGATGCGAGTTTCGAGCCGGTCCAGTCGGTATTGTTCAGATCGCTTTGGCAGAAGCGGGCGTCACTCGCATTGGCGTATCGAAACCTGGCGCCCGCGCCTTTGCACGCCAGCCAGCGGCTTCTCACGAGTTCGCAGTGTTCAAGGACGGTTTGCTCGAAGCTGCACCGTGTGAATCGGGCGCCACGGAAGTCTAGCCTGGATAGATCTTCACCGCTGAAATCGCAGTGTTCGAACGTCGGTGCGTCACCACATTCTCGAAGCAGGCGGGCGAGACCTTCGCGGTCGAAGGTCAATTCGCTGAACAGCCCTCCCTCCGCGGCCGCCGTTTCCTGGATTGCCTGGATTGCCTGGATTCCCTGGATTCCCTGGATATTGCTGCGCATCTGTGCAGACTCCTCATCAGGGAGGGGCGCGCAGCGTCTGGTCCACAGCGCGTCCCCTCAACTTGGTCAAAGTAAGGTTGACGCCGCGGCGTAGTAAGAACCCAATGATTGGGCGCAGGAGATACCAACCTGCCACTCTATTTTCGGCGGACAGGATTTTATCGCCCTCGCGCGTTTGCGCACAAGAGAGGCTATTCTGCGGATTACGTCAGGAGAGTGAGATGGCAGAAACATGGCAATTCCAGATTCGGATCACGGTCACGCCCGAACTGGCTGACGCCTTGCGCTCGCACGTCCGGCATGAGCCGCTCGAATGGCTGGATGCTGTCTTGCGTGAGCGCGATGCCTCGCTGAAGTGCCAGTACGACGCATTCGCCGATTATGTCGAAGAGGCGCAGCGCGTGGGTGAGGACCCATATCCGCTGTACCAGTGGACGAAGGACACGATCGAAAACCCCGAGAAAAAGGCGAAGTATCTGAAATCGTTTACCGTGTACGTGAACGGCGAGGAAGTCTACGACAGGGAAAGCGCCGAATGGCTGCATGTCCAGCTTTCGGCGCTCATTGGCAAGACAGGCATCGAAAGCGTGAGCCGCTTCGATACGAATCCCGCCAATAACCCGCAGCCGCCTGCGCGCAAGTGAAGCAAACGCCCCGATATCCAGCGCTTTAATCTGTTGCGTCGCACCATCGCCATTGATCGCCGGCTTTCGCTAGAATCGGTTTTCGTCGGCGCAAAAAAAGCATATCTGCAGTGTTGACGCTGCGGCTCACACTGTTCATCCCCTATCGGAGGCGAGCGTGCCAGGTTTACTCCCCAATGTCGATCGCGAGGGACTCCTCGAATACTCAGTGGTTTACACCGACCGCTCGATCAATCACATGTCGCAGCTCTTTCAGTGCGTCATGCGCGATCTGTCCGATTCCCTGAAAAAAGTCTACAACGCGAAAGCGGTCGCTATCGTGCCGGGCAGCGGGACTTTCGGCATGGAGGCCGTTGCACGGCAGTTCGCGACGAACAAGAAATGTCTCGTCATTCGCAACGGCTGGTTCAGCTTCCGCTGGACGCAGATTTTCGACATGGGCAGCATCCCGTCCGAATCGATCGTGCTGAAGGCGCGACCGGTCGAAGCGGGCCGGCAGGCCGCGTACGCGCCGCCGCCAATCGAAGAAGTGGTCGCGGCGATCAAGGAAAACAAGCCGGACCTGGTGTTTGCGCCGCATGTCGAAACCGCATCCGGCATGTTGCTGCCCGATGCTTATTTGCGCGCGGTGGCTGACGCCGTGCATGCCGTCGGCGGCATGTTCGTGCTCGATTGCATCGCCTCCGGCACGATCTGGGTCGATATGGAAGCGACGGGCGTCGATATCCTGATCAGCGCGCCGCAAAAAGGGTGGAGCGCGTCGCCGTGCTGCGGGCTCGTCATGTTCAGCCCGCTTGCCCGCGAACGAATCGATGCCACTACCAGCACCAGCTTCGCCTGCGATCTGCGCAAATGGCTGCAGATCATGGAGGCCTACGAGAACGGCGGCTTCGCGTATCACGCGACGATGCCCACCGATAGCCTCGCGACGCTGCGCGACGTGATGAAGGAAACCGAAGCCTACGGTTTCGACAAGGTGAAAGCGGAGCAGCTCGAACTCGGCAAGCGCATTCGCTCGCTATTGGCCAAAAAGGGCTTCAGGAGCGTGGCGGCCGAAGGTTTTCTGGCGCCGGGCGTCGTGGTCAGTTACACCGACGACGACGGCATTCGATCCGGCAAGAAGTTCGCCGATGCGGGTTTGCAGATCGCGGCCGGCGTGCCCTTGCAATGCGATGAACCGGCGGACTTCAAGACCTTTCGCATCGGCCTCTTCGGCCTGGACAAGCTGCATGACGTCGAAGGTACGCTCGCCAGGTTCGCCAAAGCGCTGGACAGTTTTAGCTAAAACGCTTCGCGAGGCGCCTTAGCCGTCGAACGGCAATTCGGACTGCCTCGGCACCGCTGCCGGTGCTTCACCGGTGGCGGCTTCAAGCGAGCCGATGCGTACGCCGATAAGGCGGATTCGTCGATCCAGCGCGACCCGCTTGAGGCACTCGCCAACCGCTCGCCGGATCGACACGGTGTCCGCGACCGGCTCGGGTAGCGAGAGGTCGCGGGTGACGATCTTGAAGTCGGCGAATTTGATCTTCAGGCCTACCGTGCGGCCGCGATACCCTTTGCGCTGAAGATCGTCGGCGACCCGCTCGCAAAGACGTGTCAGCGCCGGCGTGAGGGTGGCGCGGTCCCGGGTCACGTGCATATCGCGCTCGAAGGTGGTTTCGCGACTCATGGACTTGGGCTCCGAGGACACGACCACGGCACGCTCATCGAGTCCTTGCGCGATTCGCGCCAGCCACGCGGCGTAAGTGCCGCCGAAGTGCTCCTGCAATAACCCGAGATCCGCTGCGGCCAGTTCGCCGATCGTGCCGATGCCGATGCTGGCGAGCCGGTCGCTGGCACGCGGCCCGATGCCATTGACTTTTTTTGCGGCAAGCGGCCAGATGCGTGATTCGAGATCCGCCATCGAGAGAATCGTGAGCCCGTCGGGTTTGTCCAGTTCCGAGCCGATCTTGGCGAGCAGTTTATTCGGTGCGATCGCAATGGAGCAGGTCAGGCCGGTGGCTTCGCGAACCGCATGCTTGATGCGAGCGCCCAGCGCTTGCGATTCACCTTCCACGAGCGTGAGGTCGACGTAAATCTCGTCGATCCCCCGGTCCTCGATCTGGTCCGTGAAGGTTCGCACGGCATCCTTGAACAGACGCGAGTAGCGCCGATACGAGTCGAAATCGGTCGGTAGAAGAATGGCATCCGGCGCGAGTTGCGCGGCTTTCATCATGCCCATCGCGGAGAACACGCCGAACGCCCGCGCCTCGTATGTCGATGTCGTGACGACGCCTCGCCCGGCGTAGTCGCGAAGCCTGGCGAAGCGGCGCGTGCCGTCGGGCTGAAGCTCCGGCGTGGCATCGCGCCCGCCGCCAATGACAACGGGCTTGCCGCGCAACTCGGGATAGCGGAGCAGTTCCACGGAAGCGTAGAAGGCATCCATGTCGACGTGCGCGATGCGACGTACCGGCGGTGGGTTGCTCACGTCGACTTTCCCGCGCGAGGGAGGGCCATAGCGATTCTATATACTGTATATGCGTACAGTATTTTAGAGATATTGGCGGAATCGCGCAAGAAGAGCGTCAGGTGAGCAAGGCCTCCTCCCGGCGAGCGGCGCTGGATGGCATGAGCGACACGGATAGCGCAAAGGCAATCAGGCAACCGAGTACGACCTCTTCGACACGAAGCACGGCGAGCGCCACGATGGCGAATCCGAGTTCCCCGTACACCAGCCCAACCAGCAGCGTAATGAAGAATACGCCGCGCGTATAAGCGTGCAGGATGAAGTAGGCCCAGCCGAAAACACACAAGGCCATCAGCCCCACGAGCACCCAGGGTTCGCCTTTGAACAGGGCGACCAGCAGCACGCTCGCGGCAGCGCCCGCCAGTGTGCCCACAAGCCGCTTGCCGACGCGCGCCACCGTACCCTCGCGCGAATGCGTGCCGAGGAAGACGACGAATGTGCTGATGACCGCCCACATCGAGCGCTCGCTGGACATTTCATCGCCGGCCAGCAAGGCGAGCAGCGCGGCTATGGTAGCCAGCACGGCGGGGCGCCACGCAAGATGATGGCGATGGCGCGCGAGCGTATCCAGGTCGCGTTGCAGCCGCGTCTTGCAGCGGTTGAGCGCATGCGCCAGGCGCGAGCGGCGGCGAGAGGCCAGAGCGGGCGCGAGCCGCGCTTGAGCCGCGCCTCCTGGCGGCGGCAGCACGCGAGCGACCCACGCCACCACGAGCGGCGCGAGCGTGGAGAGGGCCAGCATCGCGTGGAGCATGTGGGGGGAAGGATGGAGGTAAAGCCCCAGATAGAACGCGACGAGCGCGAGCAGGGCGCAGCCGGCTGCGCGAGGTCCAAGCGCATGGCACAGCATGCCCATGAACACGATCGACAATAACAGCGCGCCGCGCACGAAGGGATGCGAGGCGGCGAGCGCCGGGAGGGTAAAACTCGCGCAGGTGCAAAAGTAGAGCAGGCCCAGCGAGACGAGCCAATCCGCGCGGTTTCGATCTCTCAGGAAAAGCGGCGCGATCATGGCAAACAGCGTGGCCAGCGCCGCGAGTGTGATGGGCATGTGGCGCTCCACCAGCCACGAAATGCAAAGGGCCGCCGTCAATACGCAGGCGAGTGTCGAGCGTGTCGCGCCATGAAGTCGCGTGAATTCGGGATCGCTTGCGCGCATCCGTTCACGGACGCGGCCATACGCGGCAATCATGTTCAATGATCTCCGGGGTCGCCGGTGATGCAGCTTGTGACTGCAGGCCGGTCTGCCAGCAGGAATGCCGGCGTTGAGAGAGCGTCCGGAATGCGTCTCTCGCAGGGATCTCCCGCGATAGCCGGCAGAACGGACCGTGGCCCGCTGCGGCGGCTCGATCGATGGGTAGCGATACAGAGCCGACTATGCAGCGAATCGACGAATCATAACCGGCCAAAAAACGGTCGAAATTCGATTAAAGCTGGATTGCACTCGCTGGATAAAAAAAACGCCAACCCGTATGGGTTGGCGTTTGCGAAGAGTCGTGCGGCAATCAGAACTGGTTCATGGTGTTGTCTTTACCTGCCGCTTTCAGCGCCGCTTCGCCGCTGAAATATTCCTTGTGGTCGTCGCCGATGTCCGAGCCGGACATGTTCTGGTGCTTGACGCAGGCGATGCCCTGACGAATCTCCTTGCGCTGCACGCCCGCCACATAACCGAGCATGCCCTGATCGCCGAAGTATTCGCGGGCCAGATTGTCGGTCGACAGCGCGGCGGTGTGATACGTCGGCAGCGTAATCAGGTGGTGGAAGATGCCGGCTTCGCGGGCCGCATCGGCCTGGAAGGTGCGGATCTTCTCGTCGGCGGCGATCGCCAGTTCGGTCTGGTCGTATTCGGCGCTCATCAATTGGGCGCGATCGTAGGACGACACATCCTTGCCTGCGGCCTTCATCGCGTCATACGCCTGCTGGCGGAAGTTCAGCGTCCAGTTGAACGACGGGCTGTTGTTGTACACCAGCTTGGCGTTCGGGATGACCTTGCGGATCTCGCTGACCATGCCGCCGATCTGGCCGATATGCGGCTTTTCGGTTTCGATCCACAGCAGGTCGGCGCCGTTTTGCAGCGCGGTGACACAATCGAGCACGCAGCGCGCTTCGCCCGTGCCGGCGCGGAACTGGAACAGGTTGCTCGGCAGGCGCTTGGGACGCAGCAGCTTGCCGTCGCGCTTGATGACGACGTCGCCGTTGCCCAGTGCGTCAGCCGACAGTTCCTCGCAATCGAGGAACGAGTTGTATTGGTCGCCCAGGTCGCCCGGCGTGCTGGTCACGGCGATCTGCTTGGTCAGGCCGGCGCCCAGCGAGTCGGTACGGGCCACGATGATGCCGTCGTCCACGCCCAGTTCGAGGAAGGCGTAACGGATCGCGCGGATCTTGGCGAGGAAGTCCTCGTGCGGCACGGTGACCTTGCCGTCCTGGTGGCCGCACTGCTTCTCGTCGGACACCTGGTTTTCGATCTGAATGCAACATGCGCCCGCTTCGATGAACTGCTTGGCCAGCAGGTAGGTGGCTTCCGCGTTGCCGAAACCCGCGTCGATGTCGGCGATGATCGGCACCACATGCGTGACGTGGTTGTCGATTTTTTCCTGGATGGCGGCCTTGGCCGGCCCGACCGCTGCGTCCAGCTGGCGGAACAGGCCGCCCAGCTCACGGGCGTCGGCCTGACGCAGGAACGTGTACAGCTCGCGGATCAGCGCGCTGACGGAGGTTTTTTCGTGCATCGACTGGTCCGGCAGCGGACCGAACTCCGAGCGCAGCGCGGCGACCATCCAGCCCGACAGATAGAGGTAGCGGCGTTCGGTGCTGTTGAAGTGTTTCTTGATGGAAATCATCTTCTGCTGACCGATGAAGCCGTGCCAGCAGCCCAGCGACTGGGTGTACTTCGACGGGTCGGCATCGTAGGCGGCCATGTCGGCGCGCATGATCTTCGCGGTGTACTTCGCGATATCCAGGCCCGTTTTGAACTTGTTCTGGGCGCGCATGCGGGCGGCCGATTCGGGGTTGATGGCATTCCAGGCGCTGCCTTGTTTTTCCTTCAAACCGGCAACTGCCTTGATGTCGTCTTGATATTGGGCCATGAGTATCTCCTGAGAGGAAAGCGCGTTTGACTAGCTAAGTTGGATGTTTCGCTGCGTTCTGTCGAAGCGAACTGCATGACTAAATAGTAGCGCTGTTCAGCTAAGTCTTATATAAGACATAAGACAATATTTATTGTTATTTTTCAATGAGATAGGTGGCGTTTTTTGCGATGCAAAACATGTTTTCAAGCGGCGAAAAGGCGCCGCGGCGAAAATTCAGCGAGAATTTCGCGATGTGAAAAGCGCTTTCAGCTTTTGGAGCGGCACGCGAGGATGAGCTGGCCCGATCGCATCACCGTCACGATCTGTCGCTGGCTCCGCGTTTCATCGCCGTCCCGTGTCCGTCAGTTCGAACTTGCGCCCATGGACTTGCTGAAATAGCGCCTCATAGCGAGCGAGGGCGTCCGGATCGTCGATTTGCGCGAGCAGCGGAATCAGCCTGTCCAGTGCCCCCGCAAAACCATCGTCCACTGCGCGTTTCAGGAAGAGGGTGGCCGTATACAGCCGTTCAGGCGAGTTGCTTTCGTCCAGCATGAAATTGCCGTATAGCGCTTCCGCAAGCGGATAGTGCCGTCCTGCCGCATACACCGCGTACTGGATGGCGAGGGCGTGCGACCTGTACCAGAGCGCGTCTGACATGTTCGGTATGCGAAGGCGTAGCGCCATGGCTAACGCCGTTTGCGAGAATAGATCGCCGCCTTCGGCGTCGTCATGAACCTTGTTGGCGAACTTGGGGTCGGCCCAGATTTGAGGCAGCAGCTTCAGCATCCGGTCAAGTTCGGCATCCCAGCGCGCGCCCTCGGCCGCCCGATCGCCGATCGGTGGGCGCTTGCTGACGCTCCAGTCGGTCTCGCCGGTGTCCGGTTCCGAGGGTTGCGCGCCGCGAGCCACGACGCCTGAAAGCGCGACTGGATGCTGGGCGCTATCGGCAATCTGTGGCGCTGCTTCAGCCAGTCGAATCTCGCCGACCAGACCGTCGTTGAACCACGGGCGCTGGGCGTCAGACGTGACCGCCGAGACCATGATTTGCGTATGACGCAGAACGGTGATGAGTTCGCCGCCCGCGCGCATTTGCTGGCTCAGGTAATAGCTGAAGGGACTGTGTTCGTAATGCGTGCCGCCGAGCCAGAATGTGTCGAGCGCCGACCCGCCCGGCTGCGTCGCAAAGGCAATCAGCTCGCCGCGGCCTGCATCGACGGGCTTCAACGATTGCCTCGTGGGACCGCGCACCGTGGCGGTGCGGCACGTGTCGAGAAACATGATCAGCGCGCGCGGAGCACTGCGGTTCACTGTGGCGCGGACGTAGCGCAGCGGCACGCCGTAGCGCGCCAGATCGCTTTTTGTCACGTTGCCGATCGGCACGGGCAGATCGACGGGGATCAGGTAGTTCTCGCCACTACTCTCGAAACCGTGGCCTGCATAGTAAATCAAGGCGACGGAGGCGTTCTTCGCACCCGCGCCGAAGCGATCGAATGCGTCGAGCATCTGGGCGCGCGTTTGATCGGTTTCCAGATCCACATCGAAACCGGACGATCGCAGGGTCTGCGCGACGAGACTGGCATCCGATACGGGGGAGCCGAGGCGATCGACCCCGTTGTACAGCGCATTGCCGATCACCAGCGCCACGCGGGGAGCGGTCGCGACGGGCGCCGGCGCAACGTCGGGCAGCGTAGCCGCCATGCCGCGCCTGATAACGCCGGCGAGCAGGCCCACCAGCAAAACCCTTCTCACGGCACCGTTGCCTCTGGCAAGCAACGTTACCGATGGCAGGTTCAGCCTGCTGCTAAAACCCATTTCTTGCCCCTACGGAGGATGCGGGCAAACACCGTCCGCACGATCAAAGTCAATGTGAGTCGTCGAGATCGATATGGACCGGTGTGCGATTGCTGCTGTCGGCCGTGGAGATTTTCTGCGGCGTGCCGACGACAGACGCGCCAGCCAGATGACGGGCGCCGCCTGTCGGATCGGTGCCGGCATCCGTGGCGTTGGCGCTCACGGTGCCGCTATTGGCCGATTTATGTCTGAGCGGCGTCCGATGCTGGCTTACCGATGCCGATTCCGACCGGCCCGCGTTACCGGCGCGCGACGGATGCACATCAACCAGCGGCAGCGGCGACGGAACGATCGCGCTGACAACCGTTGTGTCGGTCATCTTCCAGTAGCGAGCATTGAAGGCTTTTTGCTGGACGGCCAGCAGGTGCCCATCTTCCAGCGCAAAACTCACCGGTGTCGAACAGTCGGCCGGGATGTCGTAATGATCGACTTCGTTCTGCTTGACAAGCAGCGTGCGATAAACGAACGGGCACGCGGGGCGTGGGATGCGCAAGGTCACATAGGTTTCGTTGTTGGCGGTCAATACGCTGTCGACCACGACGCCGTCTGTCCGCGCCACGTCAAAAATGGCCTGACGATCATAAAGCTTGATCTGGTAGCGGCCATCCAGCGTGCGGCGCAGAACGGCATTGCCAAAAGCCGTCTGGAACGGGTACAGCTTGCTGGCCGTCAGCTCGTCGGCATCGAGCCGGTAAGCGCCGTGCGAATCGACCGCGCATCCGGTCAAGAGCACGGACGAAAACACAGCCGCACATAACAGAGCACAGCAAGTGCGCAGGGGAGTATTCATATCGAAGTAAAAAGACGTCATTTTCTGGCGGCGTTCTACCGCTTCCTCAAACGGGCGGATGCCCCTGGGCCACTGCACGAACGGCTCGCGCCTCGCCCTGCGCCGCTGCCTGTTTCCACAAACGCATGGCTTCCGGGCGATCCGGTTGCGGCATTCCGTAGCCGTACCAGTCCATCAAGCCGAGGTTATACATATCGACCGCCTGTCCCGCATTCGCGCTCGCCGCGAACCACTTGCGCGCTTCGCTCAGGTCTTGCGCAACAAAACGTCCGCTGCCGTATAGCATCCCCAGCAGATGCATCGCATCGGTATTGCCGAGACTGGCCGCGCGGTTCAGCATCGGCAGGCCATTGCGCACATCAGGCTTATGGCGCCAGTCCGACACCAGAAGCTCGCCCGCGGCTTCGAGCGAGACGGCATCGGCGGGATTGGCCTGCACGCCGCGCTGCGCCCACTCCAGGGCTTGCGCACGAAGCTGTGGCGTTTCGTGAGTGAGCGAATGATGGTCGTCGTCGTACATCAACGAGACCGCGTAGGGTCCGAATGCCTGTGCATTGCCGGCTTGCGCCTGCTGGCGCAGCAGGGCACGCGCCTGGGTGAACTGGCCTTGCCGGCGCAATGCCTGCGCCGCCATGACCTGAGCGTTTTCTCCCGGCGTGGGGACAACGGCGGGCTGGATCGAATCGGCGGCCGCAGCAGGCGATCCCCATAACCCGTGCAAGGGCAACAGCAGCAGGAGTGCGGCGGTGGCCGCCAGCGGCGCGCCGATCAGACTTTGTGCGAGGCGATGCTTGCGGCCTTTCACAATCAGGCTCAATGCGCGTTCGCCCTGTTGTTTGCCGCCCAATGCTTTCGCCAAAACCGAGCGCACCCGGCTTTTGAAAACAAGGCCGGCGACAGGGATCGAAGCAAGACTGGCCAAGGCCGCCCAGCGGCCGCCTGCCAGAACGCCGACACCTATCCCTAGCGCCGCCACGACAAGCGGAATGCGCCATGCCAGCCTTTTCGCTTCCCGCGTGTAAATCTGCCGAAGCGCGGCCAGCATGGAATCGTGCACCTGCGTGACGTATTCGGCGGACGTCAGAACATGCAATTTATCCAGCGCCTCGCCTGCCAGCGTCGCTTCGACGATCTCGGTGTTGATTTCGGATAGGGTTACCTGGTGCAGAGGGTTGGCCAGCGTCTGAACCGACGTAGCAAAAATGCCTTCGCCGCTCGCAATCACCAGCGCGTTGCGCAGCGACTCCAGATCGGCACGCAGCAAGGTTTCGACGATATTGTCGAGGTCGAGCCATTCGAGCGATGGGCCGTAGGCAACCAGGTGATAGTCGCGCTGATTGCAGAGCGCGTCCAGATGCGCAATGCGCATGGACGCGCCGTAATTCGCCGTGATGGCTTGCGGATTGCGTTCGTGATCGAGGCGCAAGCGCGTCAACGTTAGTCCCGCCGTCTGCGAAGCGACGCCATGCAGGCCCAGCTTCGCTTCGATGTCGGCCGCACGCGGGTCGACCTCGCCGGCGAATGACAGCCTGTAAGCAGGCGTGCCATGCACGTCCGTCCAGGCGCAGCTACCCGTTTTTCCGGAGCCCGCGCAAGGCGAGCAGGTGACATTACCCTTGCCTTGGCAGTAGTCGCAGGTCAGCTTGCCCGTCGCGCGGCATGTCGCGCACTGCACGCGCGCCGTGCCGTTGCACTGGCCACAGGTGACTTTGCCGTAAGAGCAGCCGTATGCCGTACAGGGATGGGTTTCGTGGCGCGTCTGGTAGCGGCTTTCGTTGCGGGATAGGCCGTCCGATCCCGTGACCGTGATGTAAGTGGTGTAGCCCACTTCCCGCGTCACGGACCCGGTTCCGTGGCAGTTGCCGCAGGACTTCTTGCCAAAAAGACATCCGAACGAGGAGCAGGTCGTCTCGCGCGAACCGGAGCAGCTATGGCACGTCGTACTTCCCATGCCGTAGCATGGCGAGCAACGGTTCTTGCCGCGCCCGCTGCAGCCGCCACAGGTATCCAGACTCCAGAACCGGCCGGCATGGCCGAGATAGAGACTGCCCTCGGATGCGAAGTTATAAGCCGTGCCCGGGCGCTTGAGGGTTGCGCCCAGCGATTCCTTCGCATGATGCAGACGACTGGCGATTTGCGCGGCCGCGTCTTTGAACGGGTTATCGCTGCGTTGATCGACGGGGCTTCGCGAGGGGATGAAGTGCCCGTTAATGTCGATCGACTTCACCCGCGCGTCGAGCGTGTGACAGACCTCGATGCTCATCGCCTGCTCGACGGCGCTTTCCGCGACGCACTCGACGTCCGCCGCAGTGAAGCGCGTGCGCGAACTGATGAGCGCGCGAATCTTGCCCTGCAGCGTGGCGCCTTCGTCCGGGTCCTGCTGGAATGCGGATTCCCTATCTGCAGGCTCGATTGCCACGGCGTTCCCCGCAGGGGCCTCTTGCTGACCGTCCAACGTGCTCATCTACTTCATCCCGTTTAATGATTCAACTGCGCTAGCCGGTGGCTCGCGCCGACATCAGCTTGTTTGCACGACGTTGTTCGTTTCGTCCACGCTGCCCACGCTCGCGCCGAGGAACGATGCGGGCGGCGCCTGGCCGCTGCGGATGGCGGCAAAAGCGGCGCTCACCGGCGAATCCGGTTTCAACCGGTAAAGCACGGCGACGCCCCGCGCGCGCGACAACGCTTCGAATTGCATCAGCGCCTTGCAGGCGGAAAGATCGATGCGCTGCAACGCCCGCAGGTCGAATTCGATACCTTTGCAACCGGGCTGCGCCGCCACGTGAGCGAGCAGGGGCTCGCATATCTTGCGGTCGACGGCATGCCCCAGCAATGCCCCGCGCAGCGCGACGTCGATTCGCGACGCGTGGGCGCTGAGCTGCACATCGAGCCGGCGCGGCGGCCATAGCAGCGGCAGCAGTCCCAGCGCGCAGCCTGCGGCAAAACCGTCGCCAGGCTCGCCGGTCACGATGGTGACGAGCGCAACCGTCACGAACAGCCACATTGCCGCCGCGACGACCTGGCGCGGCTCCATGGCGGAGAACGTGAGGCGCGTGATGAGCTTCGACCAGTCGTCGAGCATGTCGAGCGCCATGGCGATCATGACGCTGGCCGCCGCGAGCTTGGGCACGTAGGAGAGCAGCCGACTGCCGAAGAGGATCAGCGCGAGCGTCAGAAGGGCGTGCAGGATGGCCGTCCAGCGCGTGCGTGCGC
This sequence comes from Paraburkholderia eburnea, assembly GCF_002917095.1. Taxonomy (GTDB): domain Bacteria; phylum Pseudomonadota; class Gammaproteobacteria; order Burkholderiales; family Burkholderiaceae; genus Paraburkholderia; species Paraburkholderia eburnea. The sequence goes on along the minus strand of NZ_PQGA01000006.1, from coordinate 257,671 downwards.
CGGCTGCAAGCGCCATGTTCGAGCGGGTGAGCGAACCGACGACCGGCAACAGGCCGGCAAGCGCGCAAAGGAGATTGAGCGCGCCATGCATGAGCAGATCGCGATTGGGCTGGCTGCGCGCGTGTGTCGCCGACTCGATGTTGGAGATCGCAATGAGCGTGTCGAGCGAGGCGAGCACGCCGATCAGCGCGCCATAGACGGCGATCTGCGCCAGAATCGCGCCGTCCAGCAGCGAGAACGTATGCGTCCAGCGTTCTACGACGCCGGCACCCAGCGCGGCCGGATCGAAACCGCTGATGCCGAGTGTGCGGCAATCGGCGGCGGGCGGCGAAAAATTCAGTACGACGTAGTAAGCGGCGCTGGCGGCGAGCAGCGTCCAGAACAGCGACAGTCCTTTGGGCAGGCTGTAACCGCGCCGTGCCGCGAGCCCGACGCCATAGACCCAGCCGAAATGCGCCGCGAGTCCCGCTGCGATCACGACGAGCGCGGGAGGCCATTCGAGCGAGCAGTGCGTGATCGTCTGCACCTGGCTTTCGATGGCCAGCGCCGCCGCACCGAACAGCAGGCCCGAAAACACCGGCGCCGGCACCATGCGCGCAAGCGTGCCGGCCTTGAACGCGGCCAGCAGCAATTGCGTGACGGCCGCGACGGCCACGGCGAGCGCGGCGCAGCCGAGCAGCGCGGGCAAGCCGTGCGCGGCCAGCCGGGGCTGTGCCGCGAGCGTTGCGATCAGATTCGAAAACAGCACGGTGGCCGCGACGCGCGGCCCCGAAATCAGCGGCTGGATCGAGCCGCTCAGGGCGATGCCGATCAGGCCCACCACGGCGGTCAGAACGCCCATCATCGCGCCGAGCGCGACGGCCTGGCTGCCCGGCAGGCTCGAAGTCGCCTGGGTGCCGAGTCCGATGTATTCGGCGCACGACGCGACCGTCAGCAAAATCGCCGCAAGCAGTTCGGGCACGATGCGCGCGGCCAGCGACGGCGCGCTACGCGGCGGGGCAAAGGGCGTGCTCATTCAGTTCGTCCTGCACGCGCTCTGGGGACGCACATCGTCGATCACGGCCGACTCGCGCAGCGCGGCGGCGGTCTCGGCGAGCGGCAGGGTGTCCGGCAGGCGCACGAGGTACGCACTGTTCTCGTCCGGCCCGTACACGATGGTCGCGCCGTACTGCGTGAGCAGCAGCGTGATATCGCGTTCCGTGGCCGTGCGCCGGAAGGTCAGGGCGAGCGTGCTGCACGTACTCGCGCCGCCGACGCCGCGCGTCGTGGCGACGCCGGTGGTCGAGGCGTGCAACTGCCCGACGCCCTTGAGGAGGCCCGCCAGCATGCCGGCCTCGAGCAGGACGAACACAAGGACAAAAGCGCTGCGTCGGCTCAGGAAATCGGACAGTCGGGTCAGCATGGGGGCCTGGCGGGTTCAGGGGGTAGGGCGGTTTGCCGGGGCATCGGCTGCGTGAACCCCGATGACCGTAGAGCCGTGAATGGCGCTGATCGGGATCTGGCCGAGCACCGCGTCATGGGCGTTGGCGGCGAGAAGCCGGGGCAGATTCCATTCACAGGTGGGGAACATGCCGAGCGGACAATTGCTGCACGGATCGGCCGTGCGACGGTTACGCCACGCGAGCAGCAGCTTGAGCATGGCGCCGAACGCGAACACCACGGCCGCCTTGAAAAGCCAGACCGGCGCGAAGTAGCTCACGCAGAACAGTCCGCTCACGAGATAGCTGCCGCTCGCGAATCCCAGCAGGGTGCGCGCGATCATCTTGAAGCGCTTTGCCTGTAGCAGCGGCTGAAGCGCGGTCGGCACGAGCAGCAGCAGGTGAAACACGACCCACTGCGCCATCGACCAGCTTTGCCAGCCGATTTGCCACTCGATCGCGCAGGCCGCGCCAATGCCGAGCGGCGCACCGAGCGCGACGCACGTGCAGCCGAGGCACAGGGGCCGCCCGAACGGCCGCACCAGATGATGATCGTGGCGCTCGCAATGCGGGTGATGCGCCCAGCGCAGCATCCCGGAGCCGGGCGCGAGGCGCTTGATTTCGCCCAGCGAAGGCATCGGAACGAAGCCCTCGCCCAGGCCGTTGCGGGCCTCACTCATTGCGGCGGAACACCATCACGAGGACGCTTTTCGAGCCGCCGCAGGTGGCCGTCGACGACTGGTAGACCTGCACGAGCCAGTAGCCTTCGGCTGCCATGCGGTTGGCGTGGCGCTCGCAGGAGGCGGTGTCGTACGGCTTGCCGCAGGCACCTTCGATCGTGATGAACTTGTACATGGATGGCCTTTGTTTAAGTGGATCAGTTGAGCGCGTGCGTCGAGAGCATCGCGTACGTGTGGGTGTCGGGATTGCTCGCGACGACCTGCAGATCGACCTTGCGCTCGGCGACCTGCACGCCGTTGACGTACAGCGTCGATTTGACCGGATAGGCGCCCTGCGGCACGCCTTGCGGCATCGGGATCGTGAAGCTGCTGCTGAACGCGCCCGCGCTGGCCGTCTGGGTCACCGGCTTGCGGACCGATTTGGCGATCGAGCCGTCAGGCTTGTAGATCGTCGCTTCCTCCTCGATCGTCGGGTCGGCGGCGTCGCGCTTGCCCTTGACGACTTCGATATACGAATGCAGCGTCGCTTTCTCGCCCGCCGAAATGGACGCGGGCGTAAACGACGTGTTGTACTTGACCACCGACGCCTGTTCCGGCAGCCGGCCGCCGTGCCCGGCCTGGTAGTCGGCCTGGGCTTGCTGGGCCGTCTTGATCTGCTTCGCTTCATAGTCCACCGCCGCGCAGACCAGCGCCGCGATGCCCGCGCCGATCGCCGCACCGGCGACGCGATTGCCGCCCGCGACGATCGCGCCGATGGCGGCGCCGCCCACGCCCGCGATCAACGGGTTGCACGAGATATTGGCGAATTTCGCTTTCGCGTCGTTCATGTCGGCGCATCCGGCCAGCACGGCGGCGAGCGTGACGCCCGCGATCAGCCGCTTCGAAACGTGGATCACTTCCATTGCTTCCTCGGAGTTTCGGTCAATCGGAAAAGGTCGGAAAAGATTGGCAAAGGTTGGCAAAGGTTGGAGTCGGCAGCCGGGCGCCGGCTACTGAACCTGGGTCCCGCAGTTGTCGCAGAAACGCGAATCGGCTTCGAGCGCTTCGCCGCATGCGCTGCACGCTTTGGCGCCGCGCTGTGCGGCGGCCTGGCCGCCGAGGATGTCGCGCATCTGCGGCGACAGCAAATGCTCCGTCGCCCCTTCGCCCACGCGATTGAGCGCGTTGGCCACGGCGATTTTTTCGATATCGCGCTGCGAAGTCGGCGCGACGACGATGGTCTGCTGCTGCGCGCACTGTTCGATGAGCTGGCGGATTTCGCGCGCTTCGTCGGGCAGGCCGCGCATACCGACGATCATGCGGCGATGGTCGCGGCCGAAGGTCACCGAGTCGATCTCGGCCACCCATACGCGCACCGACATGTCGTGCACCGCGATCACGTCGCTTTCCGTGCGCACGCGGTCGCTGAACTGCGCACCCAGATTCATGCGCGAGCGCTGGAAATTGCCGTCGAACTGCACCCAGACGAGCTTCGACAGAAAGTCGAAGCGCGCCCATAGCATGTGTCCGGCGCGCAGACAGAAGGCGCCGACCGCGAGCATCGCGCTGCCGAACGTGGCCCAGCCGAGTGCGGCCGATTGCACGTCGGCGGGCGAAGCCGCGAACGCGGTGGCGAACCACAGCAGGCACAGCACGGCGATGGCGATCAGCACGACGCCGAACGTGTTCAGACTCACCAGCCAGCGGTAGCGCGGCTCCGTAAAGGCGCGCTTGAGATCCACGCGGCGCATGTCCTCGCGCGGCAGCGGCTGGGTTTCCTCGAACAACTGGCCGGTGAACTGACCGGACTGGCCGCTCACGGACGGCGTGTGGCGCGCGTAACGGCGGTTCGGAATCTGCTCGACCCAGCGCCGTTGCAGATGGCGCTCCAGCTCGTCGAGCAACTGCTTGGGCTGGCCGTTCATCGACACCGTGGCGATCTCGCTGCCCATGCTCGTGCGCGGCGTGACGACGGTTTGATGCACCAGCGCGACGAAGAACAGCACGACGGCCACGCCCGCGCAGATGAGCAGGGCGAAGGTTTGCGTGGTCAACGGCAGCCAGCTCAGGTCCGGCAGATGCGTGGAGACGAGCGGCACCACGATCGGCGCGAACACTGCCACCAGCAGCAGGCCAATCAGTCCGGCCGGGCTGAGCGACGTGCTGGCCTGGTTGCCTTGCTCCATCGGCTTGAGCAGCAGGAAAAACGCGAAGCCGAAGAACAGCAGCGCGACCCAGGCGCGATCGGACGGATTGTCGAACCCCACTGCGGCGATGATGAAGCTCAGGAACGTCGCCGCGAGCGCGAGGCCCGACTGGAATTGCAACTGCGCGAGCCGCCGGATCGGGATCGGCGCGTAGATGAGCGCCGGGATCAGCGAATAAAGCAGGCCGTTGAGCGCGCCTTTGGGTTCCTCGAACCACAGCGCGCCGGAGCGCATGCGGTTTTGCAGTTCCGCTGCGCCTTTCGTGACGCCGTCCTGATTGCTGGCCTGGATTTCGTCGCTCAGCCCGAGCGGCTGGCCGCGCCCGAAGTAAAAGCGCAACTGCATCATGCCGATACGGGCGTAGTTGATGCCGCTGCCGAGCAGGAAGATGCCCATGGCGAGTGGCAGAAACGCCCAGAGGCCATGATGGGCCGCGAGGTTGTGACGGCTCAGCAGCAACGCCGCGATGCCGCCGAGAAACAGCAGCGCGGCCGCCGCGAAACGAAACCAGTTCTCGACGCGGAACGGATTGGGCAGGTTGAGGCGATCGCCTTCGGAACTGAATTCAAACGACATGGATGGCTCCGCCGGACATCATTCGATCGACATGCTGTTGAGCGCGCTCTGCTGCGCGGCCCGGGCGCGCTTGCGCAGCGAGAGAGCCTGCGCGTTGTGCGGGTCGAGGCGCAGCACGGCATCGGCGTTCGAGATCGCGCAATCGAACTTCTTGTTGCTGAAGCAACCATTGCCGTCCGCGAGGTTGCCGGCGATGGCCGCGCGGATCGTGGCGTTTTCGCTGCTGTTGGCGTTCGCGTCGGCGGGCGCGGCGCTCTTTTTGGGCTTTTCGCGCACGTGAGGCGCGGGCGCGGCGGGTTCAGGCACGGCGTTTTGCGCCGGTGCTGGCGGTTGCGTCTGCGCTTGCGGTGCGGACGCCTGCGGTTCGGCTTGCGGCTGCGTTTGTGCGGGTGTTTGCGGTTGTGCCTGAGTTTGCGATCCCGTATCGACGATCGTGGCGCCCGAGGACGGGGCGCTCGTCTCGCTCGCTGCGTCCGCTTGTGCGCCGGACGACGGCTCGTTCAAGGCCGCCGCAAGCGACGGGGCGGGCACGGACGCCGGGGTGGCAGCAGGCGCTTGCGACGCAGCGTCGACGAACGGCGGCGCGGATGCCGCGACCGGGGCGCTTGCCACCGTGTCGGCGGACGTGGCGGGTGCGTGATGCGAGCGCAGCATGAGGCCTGCGCCGACCGCAACGCCAACCACGACCACCGCAATGCCGCCGATGATCCACTTCTTCTTCCCGTCGCTTTCTTCCGCGGAGGAGGCTGCCGAAGTCGCGGCAGTGGTCTGACGATCGGTATCCGCCGTCTTTGGGGCTGGTACGTCCGGCGATTGTGCTGTGGCAGAGGACGCGCCGAAGCCGTTTTCGCGCGGCGCTTCGGCTGGCTGTTCCGGCATCGCCGGTGCAGCCGTGTCAGCGGGCGCGCTGGGCGTCGTGGATGCCGTGTAGCGCGCGGCAATCGTTGCGTCATCGGCACGTACATCGGCGGTCTGCGTCGGCGTACTCAGGGGTGCTTCGGAAACGGGCGATGTCGCGACTTCGGCCAACGTTTCGATAGGTTCGCCAACCGTGACGGGCGGCTCCGCGGGAATCTCGTCGATCTGCTTCGACACGGTGAAATCGAAGCGGCAGGTGCGGCAAAAGCGCTTGCCCGGCGTGCGTGCGCTCGCGCATTGCGGGCAGTGCTCGACTGCCTCGGCATCGCTCGCGAGCGGCGTTGCAGGGGCGGTGGCTGCAAACGCCTGTTCGGCAGGCGCGGCATCGAGCGGCGTGTGCGGCTGCGTTGCCGGGGACACGGGCGTGTCGATCGTCGCCAGTTCGGGTTCCGCTGCCTGCGTGACGACCGGGCTGACCATTTCGCGCACTGCTTCAATCGGCTCGGGCGCGGCTTGTTGCAGCGGCGCGGCGTCAATCGACTCGATGGACGGCGACGCATTGTCGAGCGCCGCGAAATCGAAACGGCACTGGCGGCAAAAACGCTTGCCGGCCACGCGCACAGTCGCACATTGCGGGCAGGCCTGCTGCGCGGAGTCTTCGGCGGCGCTGGCTGCGGGTGCGCTCGCCAGGGCCGCTTGCATCGCCAAGTCCCGATTGGTTTCAGGCGCCGGAACCGGAGCCGGGGCCGCGGTAAATGCTGACGGTTCTGCGGGCGCGGCGGCTGCGGTAGCGGCGGCGCGTGGCATGCTCATGCCGCACTGCTTGCAAAACTTCGCGGTCGGGCTATTCGAAAAGCCGCATTTCTGACAACGCATGCTAGGTCTCTGTGGTCGTAGTGGCTTGGTGGGGCGTGTCTGTTATTCGACGCGATGCAGACGCGCACCGCCGAAGCCCAGGGAAAACTCGATGTGATCGTTGTCGATCAGCCGGATCGTGGCGACGGCAATGCCCCCACGCATCAGATGAATCCGTTTGCTATCCTGATGATCGGCTTCATAGGTCACGGGCGTTGAATGACCGTCGAAAATGGCGTTTTCGCGCGTGAACTCGACCACCGTGCCGCTGCTGTCGTCATCCCGCCATTTGCCGATATACGCGGGTCGCGCGGCAAACAGGCCGGACACCGCGTTGGCGATCTTGCTGAAGAAGCCGCCACCCGTGCTTGCGCTGCTGTTCACGCGGCCTTGCATGCCGTCGAGCAAACCGGGATCGTCGCTCGTGGCCATGCCGTTATCGAACTGCCAGCCGTGGTCGCCCTTCACGAGCGATACGAAGGTGGTTTTGGGCAGATTGGCGAAGCGATCCGGTTCGGCGCGCTGCGCTTCGGGCGTCTGGATCCACGCATCCGCGTTGCGGTAGGTATAGCCATAGCTGCCTTGCGTGTGCCAGCGTTCGCCAATCTTCACCGGCTTCGTGAACTCGACGGTGGACACCGTGAGTCCATCGGCGAAGCACAGCTTGCCGTCATGGATCTTCTTTTCGCCCAGCGGCGTATGCGAAAACTGTTGACCGCCGCCGAACAGGAACGGGTTGGCGACCGGCTGCGGCGGCCCGTAGATGCCCGCTTTGGAGAGCACCTGCAGCCACTGCAGGGTATTCGTGTCGAAGCCTCCCACCACCACGGGGTTCTTCCCGTAAGCGAAGTCGCTCAGACACGTTGCATTGGCAACCTTCGTTTTGTCGGCATTCAACAGGTCGGTCAGCTCGGACGCGGACGGCGTGGACGGCGGCATGGCGAGAAACGCCGCGACGCCGCCCGCGACCAGCAGGACCGCCGCGCCGATACCGCTCCACACGCCCACCTTGCGCCAGTTGATGTCGACCGGCGTTGCGCTGGTTGTAGCCGCAGCAAGGGTCGTAGCCTGAGCGGCCGGGCGCGCACGCACCGGCGCGCCGCATTCATCGCAGAAGCGCGCGTCGGGATCGAGCCCGCTGCCGCACTTGACGCAAAAGCGTGCCATCACACACCTCTCGGCAGGTCGGCGCCACATTCGCCGCAGAACGCGTCTTCCGGTTGGGCGCTCGCACCACAGGCCTTGCAGGCAGGCGCTGCAGCGTCGGCAACATGAGGCTGTGCTGCCGGTGCATACGACGGATCACGCGGACTGACCGTCTCGGGTGCGAGCGGCGAGCGCGGCGTGGGCGAGGTGGGCACATCGCCGATTGCGGGCGGCGCGCTGTGCGTACCGGCAAGGTTCAGGAAGATGTTGCAGATGCCGGCCAGATAGACGAGCAGCGGGAACGTGTAGGCCAGCGCGCCGAGGATGCCCACGCCGACGAGCGTCGCGAGCAGATAGCCGCTCATGCCGCCGCCCATGCCTCCCATGCCGCCGAAGCCGCCAAAACCCAGGCCCGAATAGAGCGACAGGAGACTGCCGCCAAAGCCGATGATGCCGCTCGCGAGCGCCGCCACGAATGCCGAGCCGCCAAACACGATGGTGGACGCGATGAAGGCCACGACACCCACGACGAAGAGCAGGACCATCTGCTGGACGATCGGCGGCAGCAGACGGCCAATATTGAGCGCGCCGCGATTCATGCCGAGTGTGCCGAGCGCGGCGCGCACGCCGTAGCCTTCCCAGAAGGCCGGCGCCGCGAGCGGATTCACGACGAACATGAAACTGAACCACAGGATGCCGCCGATCACGGAGGCGATCGGATAGACGACCGTGTAGAGCAGCGGCCCGAGGAACGGAATCTTGCAGATGAACAGCACGATCGCCAGCACGATCATGAACGCGAGGAAGATTGCGATTTCGATCAGGAAGATCGCCGCAAGCTTGGGCAGCGTAAACAGGCCGGCGATCAGGGCGTCGCGCGCGCCCAGCGCGGGGCGGCCCTGAATCTGGTCCATCAGCGTCTTGCCAGCGGCCGATACACCGGTGGCGACCAGGATCGCGGCTGCCAGTGAACCGACAAAGGAAAACAGTCCACCGATCACGAATGCGCCGTTGCTGGCGAGCGTACCGGCGATGCCGACAAAGACGCCTGCTACGACGAGCGCGGCGATCGCGCAAGCGATAAAGAGCAGAAAAGCGCGCGTATTACGTGCGGCATCCACGGCTTCAAGGACGACGAGCGATCCGCGGATCGCGTCTTTGGAAGATGACATTGTTTCCCCGGCAAACAGATTCAAAAGCAGGCTTGATAACCCGTCAGCTAAAGCAATAGCGCGCTTTAAGCGAGAACGCCAAAGCGTGTTTACGGATGTATTGCAAAAAACTTAATGCGCGTCTAAAGGATTGTCCCGTGAAACGGCAAAATTTTCCGATCAGACGCGGAATAAATGGTAATGAAATGGCATTGCGCTGACCGCCTGAGTCGCGCAATGGTATTGAATACCCCGTTTTCCCATTTTTCTGGTCCCCTTTTTATGCTGCTTGCATATGCGCAGCCAATGCGCAATGTCCGGTCGGGTTTTGTCTTTTTAAATGCCGAATGTGAAACCGATTCTATGACGCCATTAAAATGTGCGGTAGAGGCGCAACGAAAAAGAGTCTGTCTGGCGAGCTTCATGGCGGTCCCTCAGGTCCCTAAGGTTGTCTGTCATGAAGCTATTCGCAGGCACCCGCGAATTTGTTCGGTCGCGCAGCCGCGCTCGCGTGTCTGGGTTGCCGAATGCGCGCCGCGACATTACTGGGCGGCGCAGCCCGGCGGCGCATCCGTGCGCGTGGCGATCTGTTGCAGCAGCGAATCGTTCAATGCGGCCTTCAGGCTCGCCATGTCGGCGAACGCGATATTGACACGGCCCGACGCGTCCGGGCCGCCCGCGAAGCTCGCTCCATACAGCGTCATCCAGCGGCGCAGGTCGGCCATGCGCGCCGTGTCGCGCAGATCGACCCACACCGTCAGGCAGGAGGGCGCGGCGCCACGGAATGCACTGGCGGGCGCCGAGCTTGAATCTTGCGGGTTGTCATGCGTCGAGATCAGGCCGATCACGCCCGTTTGCACCAATACGAGCGCGATCAGCGCCGGTTGCAGCACGTTGGCATGCTCGCGCAGCCATCGCGCGGCGCGCGCCAGCCACGAGGTCGAAGTGGATGCCGGTTTGGACGCCGGCAAGGGGCCGAGCGCATCCTGCAAGGCCGCGAAAGCGCGCTCGGATGTCTCGTCGACATAATGTTGTTGCTGCGCATCGGCGAGCGCCTGCAGCCAATCCAGTTCGTCGCGCAGCGCCGCGTCGTGGGCAAGCCGCTCGACGAAAGCCTGACGTTCGGCGGCCGAGAGTTCGCCGCGCAGCCAGGCCAGCGCCAGTTCGGTTGGGGCTTCGCTGGAGGGCTCGCTCATGAGGTTTCCTGTGCGTCCCGGCGCGCGCAATCGATCAGCAGGGTCTTGGTTTCCGACACGCGCCGGCGTACCGCGACCGTCGAGGACGAACCCACGCGGGCCTGAATTTCGACATCGGTATAGCCGCGCAAGGCGAGTGCGAACGTCTGCCGCGCCAGCACGGTGAGCTTTTCCATGCAGCGCGCGAGAATGCGGGCGCGCCGCGTCTGCTCGTGACTGTCCTCTGGCGTCGGGAACGGGTCCGTGTCGGGCCACGCGGCTTCGCGCACCGTATCGGGCTGGTCGAGCCGGCTCTCGCCTTCGTCGTCGAGGGGCACTTCCCGATCTTCCTGTTTCGCGCGCTCGCGCAGACGGGAGAGCAGTTTAAAGCGGCCTGCGCCGATCAGATAGGCGGCCAGTGCGGTTTCGAACGCAAGCGGATCGCGCAGGATCTGGGATGCGGCGCTAAAGTCGCCTTTATTCTGACTGAATAAGGCAACAAAAGCGTCGTTAAGCGATTCGTCAATCTCCGCGTCGTATGCCCATGAATAGCTGCGCCGCGCCAGGCGATGAAAGTCGCGGCGCAGCTTGTCGTAAAAGCACCGGAATCGCGCCGGTTGGCGGCGCAGGCGCTCTATCGATTCACGAACAGCACGATCCATCGAATTGGCGAATAAGATTGCGTGGGTTTGTTCAGCGCGACGATTAAAAGCCGCCTGAAAGACGCGAAGCGTAGCAGAATGTCAGAACATTTGAAACCTTCCGATACGATGCGCATCAATTCGAGTACCTCGACTCCATCTTTGGGTAAAAAGGTGGCTAATTCGCTGAAAAGCGCGCTCGCAAACGTTTTAATTTGCACATTTATGTCTGCAATGGCGGTGGGTGCGCACGCGGCGCTCGCGCCCAGAATGGCACTTGTGATCGGCAATGGCGCCTATCGCAACGGCGACAGGTTGCAGACGCCTGCCGCCGATGCCCAGTTGATCGCGGGCAGCCTTCAGCGGCTGGGTTTTATGGTGCGCGTGCTGACCGATCGCTCGCGCGCCCAGATGTTGCAGGACCTCGACGGTTTTAGCGCGGATGCTAGCGGCGCGCGTGTTGCGCTCGTGTACTACGCGGGTCACGGCTTCGAAACGGATCAGAAGAACTTCCTGATGCCGGTGGATCTGCCAGCGAAACTCGCGTCGCTTTCGGCGGTGCAGTTGCGCGGCGCGGCCATTCCGCTTGAATACGTCATGACAACGATCGAGCGCGGGCATCCGCAGGCGATGGTGGTGATGGTCGATGCCTGTCGCGACGAGCCGGGGCGAGGCGTGACGGGCACAAGAGGACTCGCCGCCGAGAACGCACCGCGCGGGACGCTCGTTGCGTTCTCAACCAGCCCGGGCGGCAAGGCCATGGATACGATGCGCAATATCGGCAAGCCGATCGACCACAGTCCATTCAGCTATTACCTGAGCGAGAACCTCGCGACGCCCGGCGCCACGCTGATCGACGTGCTGCAAAAAACGCAGGTGGCCGTTGCGGCCGCAACGGGCGAGGGACAGCGTCCTTGGTATGTCAGCGGCCTGGTGGGGCAACTCGTGCTTTCCGAAACACCGGCAGCGGCCCCGCAACCCAATCCGCAGCTTTTCGCGCAGGCAGGGGGCACGCGCGGCGCGGCAGCGGTGGACACCAACGCGTCGCGCTCGCTATGGGACAACGAAGAGCAGAACGTGACGAACAACGCGGCGACGCTCGACGCGTCTGCGTTCGCATCGCTGCAACGGCGCGCGGCGGGCGGTGACGCGCAGGCGCTCACCACGCTCGGACTGGCCTACGAAGAGGGGCATTACGTGCGGGTCAATCCGGCGCGCGCGATGCAGTACTACCAGCGCGCCGCGAATCAAGGCTATCCGATCGCGGCCACGCTGCTTGGCGAGCAGTATCTGAGCGGCAACGCCGCGACAGCCGTGGACCGCGCCAGGGCCGAACGCTGGCTTCGCTCGGCCGCCGATGCAGGCCACCAGCGCGCTCAACTGGATCTGTTCCAGTTGCAGGCGCAGCGCGGCGACCCCGAGGCCGTGCGCGATCTGGCGAAGTCGATGGCCAGGATGTTCATGCCGCACTGAGTTGCACTGAACTGCGCTGGACGCCTGCACATGGACATACAGGCGAACAAATCGTTGCCTTCCTGCGAATGAGCAATCAAGGACGTGTCGTATGCGGCACGTGCGAGCCACGCGCGTGTGCGCCGTGGCCTTCCTTGAACTCATTCGATAAGGATAACGACCATGATTCCGTTCCGTCTTCGCCTGTTGTGTGGCGCGCTCGCCCTGTGTTCCGTGCTGGCCGCGTGTTCCCGCTCCGCGCAGCAGAACGATACGCAAAGCATGAACAGTGCTTCCTCTTCTGCGCCCGCCGCCGCGCCCCAGCCTCCTGCCACCGCCGCCACCGGCGTGAACGCCGCGGCGGCCCAGGCCTTCGCCAATCAAAACGCGGGTGCGCAGCAACCCGACGCGAACGTGCCGCTCGCCAATTACACGCTCATCGACCAGAATGCGCTGGGCGTGCGCTGGCTTACCTATATCGCCGTGGCGCATGGCGGACAGACGCTGAGCGACGAAGAAAAACTCAACCTGCTTTCTCCGCGCTATTACAACGAGCCCGACGCGTTTCGCAAACACCAGATGGCAAGCGCCGAACTCGCGGAGATCAATGCAAACCTGGCGCGCTACAAGGCGCAGCGCTATTACGCGCTCAAGCTCAACGACTATCTGACGCGCGGCATCGACATCACGCAGAGCCTCACGAGCGGCTACGACTTCGACAGCAAATCGTTCGCCGTGTTGGGGCGCAACTGCTGGAACATGCCGTATAGCACCGCGCAAGGCGTGACATTGCGTTTCACCGATACGAAGCAGGGGACCTGCGCGATTCGTGTCGCCGATGAAAACGCCGCGCGCGCCATCGAGCAGGCGCGCGCAAGCTTCCATCTGAATACGCTGGGCGGCGTGGTCTATTTCTTCGTTGCCGGCGTCGACAACGGCAATAGCGTCAATGTCCAGGTCACGCATGTTCGCTACGACATCACCACGTTGCAACAGCAGGCGCTTGGTTCGTTCGAAGAATAGGCGCGAGAGACGCGCTTGCGCGAATTCGGGCGAACAAAAAAGCGCCGGCGCGCGAATACCGGATTGAGCGCCTCACATGAGGCGCGACAAACGACATTTCGCTTTGCGACCTGATTGACAAGAGGAATAACGATGATGATGGCGAAGATGAAACATAAGGCGGGATGGGCGGCGCTCGCGTTTAGCGCCCTGTTGACGGCGTGCGGTGGCGGCTCGGGTGGCTCGGGTGGTACTGGCAATGACGGCTCGACGGGCAATCCGCAGCAGACCGCCGCGGCGCTTCAGCCGTTGCCCGGCGGGAGCACCTATGTCGGCACCGTCAGCTTCGGCGATACCGTCAAGATCGCGCTGGACAGCCCCGCGAAGGGACAGTTGACGCTGAGTTTCGTGAATTCGCAATTCGGGCTTGCAGGCGACGTGGTCGGCGCCTACACGCAGGCCAATGGTGTGCTCAGCGTATCGGGCCTCACGCCGGCTAATGGCGCGACGTTGTCCCAGGCGCAGGCCGCCGCGCTGAGTCTTTCGCTCGTCGTGAGCACGGCCGCCAATGGCCCGGGGATGCTGAGCGGCACGATTGCCCAGGTGCCGAATCTGTTGGGCAGTGGGACGCTCGCCGGGCAATTCGCGTTGACGAATAGCGGCGTGACCAGCGTTGCCGACCTTGCCGGTCAGTACAGCCTGGTTTCGCTCACGGGCGATTACAGCGTCGATGGTGTGCCGACCGGAGCGCAAAATCCCGTGGCAGGGCAGGCGAATATCGACGCGGCGGGGGCGGCGCGCTTCTGTTTTGGTCAGGCCTACTCCGCAAGTTGCACGGACGTGGACGACACGCCGGGCGCAACGGCGCGCGTGACGGACGTGGCCAGTTTCACGCCCGACCCCGACCAGACGACTTATCCCGGCGCGTTCGACATGATCGTCGGTGGTCAGACCGTCGGGCGCGCGTTCGTCGCGGTGCAGGGGGCAAACAAGACGCTTTTCATCGATCGCTTCGGCAAGTCGCCTGAAGGCACGCCGCGCACGGGCTCGATGGTGATGACGACGACGCAGACGCTTCCCACGGGTGCGTTCGATGGAACGTGGAGTTGCGCGGAACCCAATACCGACGACAAGAATCACCTGCTGGGCGACATTGCCGTCTCGACCGTGCAGATCAGCGGCGGCACGGGTGCGGCCAACGGCCAGCCCGGTTATCTTTCGCTGACGTATAACGCGGCGTTCGACTATGCGGCGGCGTCGAAGTCGAGCGCCAATCCGTCGGTGGCCTCGGGAATCGGCGGCTTGATCGCGGGACAGATTTCGATGCCGGCTGGTGTCGCCGGATTGTCGTTCCTGCCGGTGGGCAGCGCGCAGATGTACTTCATCGACGAGCCCAACGGCTCGGGTTTCTTCGTGCAAGGCTTGTGCACGCGTAGTTCGTAACGCCGGGCGTGCGCGATTCTTCAGCGATGAACGGGAGCCGTCGACTGCGGTGCAGCGGCTCCCGCATCTCGACCGCTCGTGAACGGGGCGTTTTGGATCGGGCCATGTCGTCAGGCATCATGTGATTTTTTGCTTGAACAACACCACCATGCTCCGATTTGAAAACATCAGCAAACGCTATGGCGATCACGTTATTTTCAAGGGGCTGCATTACGCTGCGCACGCCGGTTGCGTGGCGCTATGCGATGAGAACGGCAGTGGCAAATCCACCTTGCTCGGCATCCTGGCCGGCACCATCGACGCCGACGAAGGCGAGGTATGGCTCGATGGCCATTCGCTGCGTAAAGCGCCGCTCGAGGCGAAATCGGCGTTGGCTTACGTACCCGACGACTGTCTGGAGTATCCGCTCCAGACCGGGCGGGAATTTCTCGATCTCGTGGCATCCGCAAAAGGGACCGCCGTCGATACCGCCACGCTCGATCTGGCAGACCGCTTTGGTCTGACTCCGCACCTGGAGAAGCGCTTCGAGCAGATGTCACTCGGCACGCGCAAAAAATTTTTCGTGACGGCGACGATCATCGGCGCGCCCGCCGTCGTCATCGCTGACGAGCCGGTTAATGGACTCGATGCGGCGGGACGTGCCGTTCTTGTCGAACTGTTTAGGACCCTGGCCGCCGACCGTACGGTCTTGTTTGCGAGCCATGACTTGAAGTTTGCGCGAGCCTGTGAGGCAAAGATGGTCAATTTTGCCGATCTAGGGGCTTGAGACGGCGGAAGCGCGCCCAGGCGACTCGAACTTGCGGACGAGCAAAATACTGTATAAATTAACAGTATGTGTATACGTCCAGTAGGGAGGGTCACATGGAATTGCTTATCCGCATCGTGAATGACGACGATCGTCAGACCATTGACTGGCTGCTCGCGAACGTGGGCGCGAAGCGCGTCGAGGCGGCTGTGCAACGTCTGGCCGTAGGAGGCAGACGGCCGTTCGTTTCCGCGCTGTGCCGTTACCTCGGCGCATGGCCACCGTTCCCGCGACGGGCGATGGCAGGCGAGTCGGCTCACACGGCTGTCGGTGACCGGCACCTCGCGCAGATACGCCAGTTCCTTGCGCGAAGCAACCCCGCGAAGATTCGCGCAGGCTGACTTGGTTGGCATCCGGTCCGCAAGTCTTCTACAAGGCGGTTGGCAGTGCGTAGCGAATTCATCGCGACGGCGTGCGGATCCGGCCATTGGCCGCACGCCCCGTTCATTCTTCGATACGTCACGCTACGTCCGGAGCGTGCCATGCAGGAAGGGCCATTTCCGCCCACTGTTAGAATGGCTGCCTTTTTCCAGGGAGAGGCAAATGAGCTGGTTCATTTATGAAGTGGCCGAGTACAACGAAGACGGGGCGCGCATCGAACCCTTCAGCGACCTTCGTAGCCGCGTCGTCAAAGTCAGTGGGCAGGCGATGGCTGACGAACTGGAGAGTGTCCGCGAAAACGCCGCGGTAACGGCAAACTCGCCCACGCGCTCGCTGCTGGCCGTGGAAAATCCTCATGTATTCCCGATCCCCTACGCCGATTCGATGATCCTGGTCGGGTTCATTTTCGAATTGGAGCGGGCGGGCCGACAACTGGTGGTGTCGCCCGTGGAAATGCCCTGGCTGAAAGACGCATAAGGAAACCGGGTGTTGTCCAGCCGGAATGCGCGAGTTTGCTGTGCAAGAGTCGAACCGCGAGGTTCGCCTAGTCCTGGCGATTTTCTTCGCAATCCTTCCAGTAACGCAGCGGGTCCAGATGCTGCGGATAGTTTGAGTTGAGCCACACCGACAGCCTGCTCCAATCCGGATGGTTGGTGCCCGTTTTAGCGGACCAGATCGACGATCTTTCGAGAATCCGGTTGTTTTCACGATCGCGAACCACCAGGCTGCCCAGCCCATTCGAACTGTTCGACTGCGATTCGACCAGATATCTGGGCAAAATCCTGACTTCGGCATCCTCGGCCCATCCGTACAGCGCGCGGACCACGCCGGAGGCGTCTCGCAACTCGATGGGGCCGCTCTGCGGGCGAACGGCTGTCCATCCTTCCGGAAATTCGGCCACAACTTCGTTGTTTCCCTCCCGCACCCACTTCATGCGCCATGCCCGCGCCATGGCCTCGCGTATGCCGGATACCGTTTCGTAGCCAGCGGGCAGTTCGATGCCCACTGGGAGCGTGACCAGGTTGTCTTTCCAGAGCCGCGATTCGTCGTCGGCGCGCTTGACCGGGTTGACCTGCTTCACCGCATCAAATGCCCCGGTTTCGAACGGGTTCTGGGGCCGGCTCGATACTTTCACGTCCCCAGCGGGTAGTCCCTCGAAGAGTCGTTCAGCATCAAGACGCGTAAGTTTGGGCTTTCCTTTCTTCATTTGTTCCTCTTCAGCATGACTGCGCGTTTCGAATGCGTCAGCCTCCGGCCCGCTTCGCGCTATGGCCGGCTTTTTTAAGTTCTTCGATGACGCGCTCGCAATGATCGCCCTGGATTTCAATCATGCCATCCTTGACCGTTCCACCTGAGCCGCACGCTGTACGCATCTGTTTGCCCAGCAAGGCGAGGGCAACGGGGTCGAGCGCTAAACCTTTGACGATAGTGACGCTTTTTCCGCCCCGGCCTTTGGTCTCGCGAGTGACCCGCGCGACTCCGTCCCCGGCCGGTCGGCCTTTGGCCGTGGTCTTGCATACGCATTGTGCGAGCACGCGCCTGCATTCGGGACACATCCGGCCACCGTCTGTCGAGTAGACTAGGCCGCTTTTCGAACCGCTATTCATGATTGCTTGACTCAAGGACTTCAGAAACTTCAAAACCGGCAATCGCAAAGTTTTGTCGGCTGTTCCTGTGGAATATAACGCTTATTTGCGTTCTCTCTTGCCGATGACCGGCCCCGGCTTTGCGCGACCAGACCGGGAAGCGCGGACGGGCTTCTGAAGCGCAGCCCGGGCTTCATTGAGCAGCTCAAGCCAGTTATCCTGGGTGCGTTTGCGTCCACGTGTGGATTCTTCCTGCGGCGGCCCGGTCAGACCCGCCCCTTTTCGGGTGCGCCGGTTCGCGATAGATCTGTCGATGGGATGCGTGCCAGAAGTAACCGATCGAGCGGTCAAGGCGGGCGGCAAGTTCCGATCCGGAGCAGGACGTTCGACCGGTGCGGTGAGTAAGGCGTGCGGGAGTGACATCCAGTCGATGAGCCGACAAGTTAGCCTGGTTATAGAGGAGGCTTTCGAAATTCTCGCATCCGCTTGGCTCTCTATGCAACCGATTGCATTACTATCGATCGCGCCTTCGTGCAACCAGTTGTATAAGCATAGCAAATCCCTGTCCCCAGGTCGGTGAACGGCGATTGACGTCAGGCGTGCGACGAATGGGGCTTATCGACCCGAAGCAGTCCCTTTAATCGTTCACGCGAATGCCCGTTCACCGGTGCAAATCCGTCATTTGTTTGGGAGCCTCATGTTGCCGCCGCTGGCGCGGGAGATGTCCTCAGGAGCCATCATCGCCGTCTGGGAGCAACGAAGGCTCTTGCAATACTGGGCGGCAGCGGACAAGGCGTTAACGGCTAAATTGGTAACCCGCCTGACCGAACACGTTGCGGCGATTGACGCCGTCAAGGCTGTGTCTGTATTTCACGCTCGAGAAAATAATCGCCGAGCGCTCGCGGAAGCCGAACTTGGCACATTTTCCGAAGCGTACGCACTGCTGATCGTCCCGGCCGGCGAAAGTCGCCCACACGCGGACGGTGCGGTCGACGACACGCTCGACGTAGAGACCGGCAGGGGCTGGCGACGAGGGTCGGCAATGCCAGGGATGTTTGGATTTTTTGAGTTTGGGGTGTTCTTTGACTGCACCGGGTGGGCTGTGTTTCGTGATCTTCCAGAAACGCTTTAATAACAATTTAAATATCGCCATATTTAAAGACTAATTTTTGGCTTCGATTTCTTACTGTTCCTGGAAATCTCTGGTTTAGATTATGTCTTCCGCGCTGAGTTTTTATACCTGGTGAAGAGCTGGCGCAGCGAGGCCGCCCCTCTCGATGGCTGAGGGATACGGCTAACCCCAGCTACGATTGGCTGCGACAGAGGACCTGGTGATCAATCGGTATGGGCGTCGTATCCGCGCCTTTAGTGTTCCGGCAGGCTGGGGCAAGGGAGGTGAGCGGGGCATTCCACGAATCCCCGGCGCGGCCTGACGACTCAAGGCGCATTATTGTCAAATCCACTTGGCCGGAATTTCTTACCTCTCGTTGAAATGCGATAAATTAATCGGAAAGAAATGCATATTTTGTCATTTTAACTCTGTCAATAATTGACAGCCCATTTTAGCCCTGATATTTTCGGCGAAAAACTCCTTCGCGCAGCTTTCTGTGTAACAACAAGCGATAGATTCAAAGAATCTAATTCAAGTCGCATAACACCGATAATCCTTCCGGGGAGCAGGATGTGAACATTCAGCGAGTATTCATCGGCGCGCTCCCGTCGCAGGACACGCGCCCATTCCGGCTGTACTGGCGTGATTCGCAGTCAGACCTTGCCAATCTGCTGTTTTTGCAGCGGCTGGACATCCGGGAAGACCTTTGCGGGGGTATCGAAGGGCGACTGTCGTGCATCTCAACGAGCGCGGGCGTCGCACTTCAGAACTTTCTCGGGCAGCCAATCACGGTCCAGCTCGTCACCGATGCTGGGGGCGTACAGTCAATCTGCGGGATCGTTACAGATGCCCATGAGGGCGAGGCGGACGGATCGCTAACCACATATCAACTGGTTGTGCGCGATGCGCTGTCGATCCTTGAGCGCCGGGTGAATACGCGGATATTCCGCACGAAAAGCACGATCGACATCATTCAGACACTGGTTCGCGAGTGGCGCACGAAAAGCACGACGCTCGGTGCGACTTTCGACATCGATCTCTCGCGCCTCGACACATCGAAATATCCGGTGCGCGAGCAGACCTTGCAGTTTGACGAATCCGATGCAGATTTCATCCGGCGGTTGTGCCGCCGTGAAGGCATCGCGTGGTTTGTCAAATCTGGCGGTGGCCAAGGCAGTGCGGATTTGAGCCAGCAGCCCTTTCACTCGCTTGTGTTGTTCGATAGCGTGGTAAAGCTGGAACAGGCTCCTGCCAGAACGGTGCCTTACCTCTCCGATGCAACGATAGGAACCAATGACGCCATAACGCATTTGACAACTGGCCGCCAGCTAGTGGTCGGTTCGATACGGCGTGTTAGCTGGGACTACAAGCCCAGCAGCATGGACCAGGTACAAGGGTCAACGCGAGTCGACCAGGGTTCAGCCGGTAACGACCTTGGCAAGCTGCTGTCTGACTCCCGCATCGACTCGCCGCACATCGCCGATTCGGATGACGACAACCAGCGGCTTGGTCTCGCTCGAATCGCAGCGCAAGGCGGGCAGGCTGTGCGTATGGACGGTGCAAGCGGTGTCCGCAACCTTGCGGTGGGCACGTGGGTTGCCGTAACCGGTCACCCCGAGCTGGATCGGCTCGACGAAGTCGATCGGCGCGTGATCATTACGTCGCTCCATCATCGCGGCGAAAACAACCTTCCCAAAGACCTGTCTGAGCGCGCCCAGTCGTTGTTCACAGCGAGTCGA
Source organism: Paraburkholderia eburnea (assembly GCF_002917095.1). GTDB lineage: Bacteria > Pseudomonadota > Gammaproteobacteria > Burkholderiales > Burkholderiaceae > Paraburkholderia > Paraburkholderia eburnea. The sequence goes on along the minus strand of NZ_PQGA01000006.1, from coordinate 237,466 downwards.
TGGCTTTTCGACTCGCCGCCGGCGTCGGCAAACACGCGCATGCGACCATCGACGATTGATGGTTCTGATTCGAGCCGATACGAGAATGTATTCACTGGGGTGCCGCGTGGTACCCCTCTCACGCCGCTCTACGACCCGCGCGTTGACCTGCCGCGCGTCTACCCGATCACGGGCAAGGTGACGGTGCCGGACGGCGAGGAGGTTCATTGCGACGAGTACGGGCGGATCTTCGTTCAGATTCAAGGCCTCGACGAAGTCGACCACGCGCACGCGGGCGGCGCCGGGACACAAGGCACGCCGGCTGATAGCGCGGCGGTGCGCGTGCTCGGCGGGCTGGCTGGCGCCAACTTTGGCCAGCACGTGCTCCCACGCGGCGGCATGGAGGTGCTGCTGGACTTCATGAATGGTGATCCGGACAGAATGTACGTTTCAGGCGTGTTCGCCAACGGCCAAAACATGCCCGCTGCCTTCAGTCGGGCTGGGGCATTGCCAGGGAATCGATACCTGACTGGAGTCGTCAGCAAGGAGATCTCCGGTTCGCGTACCAATCAGCTGCGACTCGACGATACGCCGGAGCAGATTAGTGCTCAACTTGCAAGCGAGCACGCACATTCCCAGTTGAATTTAGGGTATCTGACGCAGCCGCGCACGGATGGCAAAGGAGATGACCGTGGGGAAGGTGCGGAACTCCGTACCGATGCAGCGGCTGCGGTGCGAGCAGCACGCGGCATGTTGCTGACCACCTACGCGCGTACGCAGGCTAAAGGCACCCATCTCGATCGCAAGGAGTTGCAGGAGCTGCTCGACGAGTGCACGTCGCTCTTCGCTTCTCTCGGCGAATATGTGAGCCAGAACGGTGGTACGGCCTCCGATCCTGCGGGCCAGAAGGCGGTGGCCGCCGCGTTCAAGGATTGGGAATCAAGCAGCGGTACCGGCAGTTCGGCAGCAGGATCGGCCGCTGGTTCCGCCAGCCAGGCGCCCGCGATCGTGGCTGTCGGGGCCGAGGCTGGCTCGATGGTCATCACGCCCAAAACCGCTCTTGTGTATGCGAAGCAGAACGTGGACCAGGTCGCCGACCAACATTTGCAGATGGCTGCGGGGCAGCGTATCACTGCAACCGCAGGCAAAGGCATGCACATGTTCGGGCGTGGTGAGGGTGTGAGTGCCATTGCGGGTGAAGGGAAGCTGGTGCTTCAGGCGCAGAAGGATGAGATAGCGGCAACCGCACAAAAGGGCATCCAGATCATGTCGATCGGCGACGAAGTGGTGGTCAGCGGCAAGACCATTCGTCTCGTTGCAGCCGACGGCAGCTTTATGAAGATCGGCAGCGGCATCACCGTGGGTTCCAACGGTGCTTTCACGGCGCACACCGCCGGCCACGACTTCGTGGGTCCCTCAACTGACAAGGTCACGCCTCCGTCTTTCGGGGCCAAGGGCGCGGATCAGAAGTTCCGATTACGATATCCCGGCACCGATTCAGCGGAGAACCCGCACCCGGTTCCTAATCGCCCCTACGAGATTGCGTTGAGCAACGGGCAGGTGATCAAGGGTGTCTCGGATAGCCAGGGCCTGACGCAACTGACGGCGGACGACGCGATGCATATCGCGAGTGTGAAAGTTTTTGACGCGGTGAAATAGAAATGAGCGATCAGAGCAATCAGACAGTTGTAGGGGAGGGGTCGGCTCCGCTGTATCCCAATCGGAATGACCTCATGTGCGTTCCGGTTGATGTGAAGTCCCGGTTTCCCTGCACGACAATCCTGATTCACGGGGTGAATGATCTCGGGACCGACTTTGGCCACGTAGAGAAGGGCTTCTGTGAAGGCCTGAACGATCGCTTGGGTCGCAGCGACTTTGTCGCCGCGGAATATTCGCATGGACGCATGGCCAATGACGCGAGCCCGGTCACGTCGAAGGACCTGATGAAGGACCTCGACGACAAAATGTATCGACGGCTTGCCACTGACAATACGTATAGCCCGTTGATCCCTTTCTACTGGGGCTTCAAGGCTGGGAAGGATGACTTATCAATTGATCCGGCGAAGCAAAAACGCAACGGACAGAACATCGATAAGTACGGTAACCGACTGGACCCTGGATTGTGCAAGAACGGCGGTATGTTCGCGAACGCGACCACAAATCTTGTGGACATGTTCAACACGGCCTTCAAGGGCGGTTTCAAAACGTGGACCTTGAACAAGCTTCAGGGTGACCCTACGCATCCGCTCTATGCTTGCCCAAACCGGCACTACATGATTCTCGCGGCTAAGCGACTGGCCGCGCTGGTACGTCAGATCCGTCTGGTTGACGCGAATGAGACGGTGAACATCATCGCTCATAGTCAGGGGACCATGATCACCCTGCTGGCTCAGGCGTTTCTCGCAGAAGGCCTATTGGGTAGCAAAGGCGCCGCTGATCGGCCCGCTGATAATCTGATCCTGATCGACAGCCCTTACTCGCTGCGCGAAGAGTTGATGGATCGGCTCACCCAGACAGGCGAGACGCAACAGACGACCTATGCGCGCGCAAAGACTCTTGGAAATATTGTCGGGTTGGTGAACGCGGCAAAACACAGTGCGCCACCTCTTGGAGATCTTCAGTGGACGCCGGGTCAGGATAACTATGGCATTACCGGTCCCCAGTGGGGGCCAGCGAAGGCTGTGCGTCTGACCGGGCCGCAAGAGGTTACCGGTACCGATTCGGAGAAAATGAATCTTCAGTTTGCCGAGCGTGATAATCGCGGATTCGTCACGATATATTGGTCCCCTGAAGACGCGACCGTGGGACTTACTGGCGTGGCTGGTATGGGCACGTTGGGGTTGCCGGAGTCGCAGGACGCGACCCCTGCTGCCGGAGCCAAAGAGACAATCAAGCTGATCTCCAGTCAGTTCTTTCAGCGTTTATTTACGCGGCGCAAACGCAATGGGCAACCGGAGAAGGTCGGTACTGCGCCTCATCAGTACACGGTTCGCGAGCCGGGGGAATCATCCACCATGACAAGCATGTCCGACGAAATGCTTAAACGCGCTAGCGTCAAGGTCGGTACGACCCGGCACATCAATGCGCCTGAACTACCCAACGCCTTTACGCCCGCGATGGAGGACAACACCGTGGTAGGTACGGGGGGCAAGAAAATTTGGGGATACAGCGACAGCGATATTTCAGCCAACATCCAGTCAACGGACGAACTGGAAGCGTCGATCGCAGTCGCTGCCAGCGACCTGCAGACGCTTGCGCCAGAAACTCAGGCATGGCCATCGTACGGACCCAACGGGGCCGCTTTGCCGTCAGTTTCGGAGGTACAGGAAGCGCTCAATGAAGGCAAGGGTGAACTCGACCAGACAAAGGTGTTGGACGTTTTTAGCACCCGGCCGCCAACTGCGGGGCAGATCATGGTCATTCGCCAGGAGACACCCAACGAGGGCAAGCTTCGCTTCATGAACGAGCATACCGGTCCGAGTTCGTACCATTCTGCGGTAATGAGTGGTGAATTGAACCATCGGTGTGCGACCGCCTTCGATGTTTCGATTGGACAGGCGAGGGCGATTGATGATGCCAATCGCGCGTTGGCGCTACGTGCAATTGCAGATTGGCGAATTCCGTCCAGTAAGTTTTCTGATGTGGGGAACGGCGCATATGACCAATTCGATGCGATCACAAAGCAGTACGTTGAGGCCAACAGCAAATACAACGTAGCGGGTGTGTTCCCAGACGAGGACCTTGTTCCTAAAGCGCCGCACGAAAGCCTCGGAGTAGTTAACGAGCAACGCGCCGAGCGTACCAAGCCGTTGCTCGATGCGATGGCAAAGAATCCGATGAACTCCGTCCCGCTCCCCTGATAGCGATATGGCTACGACACTGACACGCCCTTCGGGCACCCGCCTGATCGCCCTGGTCGCGATCATCGCCGCGCTCTGGCTGTTGATCATCAAGGTCATGGCTTCCCAAAACTTTTTGACATTGGACGACCTCTCCATGCCGCAACGTTTGCTTCTGTTTTTTGCTCCGGTCTTGTTGGTCGTAGCGGGTGCGCTCGCCGTCACTGGCTTCGCGCGGTCCAGTAACGCCGCCGAGAAAGATACGGGTAACGGCGTACCCGCGGCTGACACGGCTTTATCGGCCGCTACGACTCAGTCGGCCGGAAACCCACAATTCACTCTTGAAATTCGCAGGGTAGGAGTAACGGTAGACCGCTTCCGGCAACGGGCTTTGCTCATGCGGCTCGACGAGGTTGGCCCCAAGGGCGCCGTGCTCTTGGCGGATCCCAAGGAATACGAGTGGTCTTACAGCACGCGGTGGGACCAGTTCACCACCCGCACCAACAATATAGTTAGCTATACCGTCCTGGATTGGGTTCAATATTGGCCGATCCCGACCGTACTCGTAGGACCGCCAAGCGATGTGACCAGATCCAACGCGGTACAGTTGGGCGCCCTCCTGGGCGAAGCCGACAACGGGTCCGGCGTAGGCAACAGTTTCTACATTCGGGTGAACGATCTCAACACCTCTGACGGCTCGGAAGTGGTGGGAAAGCTCTTCAAGCTTTTCGATGAGCACCCTGACCTTCCGGCCGTGTTTGTCTTGGCCCTTGACGGTTCAAGCACCCGAGGGTTCTCCAAGACGCCCGGTAGTCCGTTACCCGAGTTCAACAAGGACGGGAACTTTGTACCCACGCAACCTGATGCCCTGGTTGGTCTGATTGTCACACGCAAGGACCGCGTCGATCAGATGATCCGGCCATATGCGACCGAGACATCGGGCACCATCGACAAAAGCAAAACGCAGTATGACGTTGTCAAATTGTCGAATTTCTACTGGAAGGAGGCACGGGCTTATCCGAGTCCTTCACGTGGAGTCTACGACCCAACCAGTGAATATTGGCAGTCGAAGTTGCCTGAGTTTTATAAGACTGAACCCCTCAAATTGCCAAAGGGATTCAAACCCAATCCGTGGGTGCCCGTACCGTGGACGACATGGCAACTCAAGGAATTCGATCAGTGGCCGGTACTCGGCTATCTGCACCGCCCTGTGACGGTAGATCTCTTGGATGGGCACGGCGCTCCGGCGAAAAAGGCCGACAAGATCGAGAAGCTGCGCATTGGCTGGGAGCAGGCACTGGCAACGCTTCCGCAAGGCACACAACCGGAGCGGATGTTCTACGACACAGGCGCATCGACGGCGAACCTCGCGTTGCTTGTGCAGTCGCTGCACGACAACAAGCAGAAAATCGATCTTGACGATCCGGCAGACGCGTTCGATATGCAGCATCGCATCGGAGCCGACACGGGCGTCAGTTCGACATTTGTGCAGATCGCCCTTGCAACCATGATCGGTTACGGCGATGGCAAGACGAATGCGCTCGTGAACCTGCGTGACGCTGGACATGCGACGATTACGATGTTGACGCCGCCGGATGAAGCCTCGCGCAAGGCGAATCCGCAGGTTTTCAGCTGGAGCGTGCCGCAATAACAGGACACAGACATGGCAGGGAAGAAATATATCGTTGTTGGAGACGCACACAGCCACGGCGGCCAGGTCGTCACAGGGGCTCCCAACTCGAGAGTCGAAGGCAAGGCGATCGCGCGAGTCGGTGACGCCGCTGTATGTGCCATACACGGTCCGACGGTCATCGCTGAAGCGTCCGGCAACGCCACGTATGATGGCAAGGCAGCAGCGGTCGACGGTGATCTTCTCGCGTGCGGTGCGCGGCTTATTGCCAGTCAGTCGACGACTGGTGGTTGAACTGGCAAGGCAGCCGGAACAAGACCGGGAAATGAGAACTTAGGCAGCGTAGGGACACGGATGTCTGATCTGAAAAGCAGCTATGAGCGTGAGCTTCTGCATTTGCGCCGGGGGCTGTCTGAATTTGGCTCGCGCAACGCACGGGTGGCCGGCAGGCTGTCGGTGCAGGGCGAGCAATCCGAAGACATGCACGTTGAGCGGTTGATGCAGTCGGCTGCGCTGCTCAACGCGCGCGTCCGGGAGCGGCTGGAGGACGACGTTCCCGACTTCACAGTGCCGTTGCTCGAAGTACTTTATCCGGAGTTTCTGCGGCCGTTCCCGGCCTGCTCGATCGCTTGCTTCGAGCCGGGTGCGGCCGTCGAACGCATTGCGAAGCCCGCAATTATCAAGCGGGGCAGCCATCTCAAAACGCGTATCGGTGAATTTGGATTTCGCACCATTTACGACACGGTGATCTCCCCACTGTTCATCGAGGACGCCGCATACCGGCTGGCGTCCTCTGTTCCGTCCGGCGTGCAACTCCCAGACGGCGCAAGCGGGGTCTTGTCGATCAGTTTTGCTGTGCGATCCGAATCTGTCCGGCTGGCCGATGCGGTGACGGATAAAGTGCGCGTCTACGTAGACGCACCGGATCTGGCCACTGCGACGGTTATCGATGCGCTTCTACACCGCTGCAAGTCCCCGTTCATCGAAATCGATTCCAGTGGGAAATGGACTGCGCTTGATTCCGTTCCCGTCTCGCCGGTGGGTTTCGATGAGAGCGAAAGCCTCATCGAGCGCCCAGATGAGCCGCAGTCCCAATACCGGCTGTTGCTCGAATATTTTGGGTACCCGGCCAAATTCCATTTTCTGGACTTCCACTTCGGAAAGCTTGTGCGGGGTCGCACGATCAGGAAACAGCTGACTATTCATCTGCCGGTTTGTGGACTGCACCCGGAGACATCCGCTGCGATCTCGCTGCGGGGACTCACTGCGTCGAATTTCCGGCTCCGATGTGCGCCGGTCATCAATCTCTTCCAGTGCCAGGCCGAGCCCATTGCTCTCAAGGACGCCACGCTGCCCACGTTTCCCATGGTTCCGCAAAAGGTTTCTGCGGAAGAGACGAATGTATGGTCGGTCAGCAGCGTGCGTTTGACGTATGACAATGACGGCGACCCCGTATCCAGGAATATCAACCCGCTTTACTCGCTTGAACACTACCGCAGATTTGAAACCGCCAGCAGCCGTCGCCCGATGCTGTACTGGACCCAATCCAATCAGAAAGGCCACATGGCCTTCGCACCTGGCGGCGCGTGTGTTCTTTCATTCGTTACGGCTGGAGGTGAGGCCACAGAGCCCGCGCGTGATGAGCAGATTCATGCCACGCTGATGTGCAGTAACGGAGATGCCCCCGGCTCCCTGCAATGGGGGGCACCGGAAGGTGACTTCGCTTATCCGGATCGGAGCGTCGTTGGGAAAATTACGCTGCTGAGTCGGCCAACCGACTGCACGCCACGTGAGGTGCCTCAAAGCCAATACTGGAACGTCATCCGAAGCCTCGCCGCTGGGCCATTCAGTCTGGACCGCAACGGGCTACCCTCACTCAAGGCTCTGCTTGAAGCTCACATCCCTCCCGGAGCGCACAGTGCAAGCGGGCAGATCAACGCGATTGTCGGCCTATCACGAGAAACCGCGATGGAATGGATCGTGGAAAAGCCTCAGTCCCGTATGGCCCGTGGACTGCGTGTGCGGCTTGTTATTGACGAGACGGCTTTCGTTGACGCTGCGATCGTGGGGTTAGCACGTGTGCTCGAAAGCGTATTCGTGCGCTACGCGCCAGCACATAGCTTTGTGCAACTGGTGCTCGTCTCGGCCAACAACGGCTCAGAATTGGCCAGAGGCCAACTCCTGCCCGGCGCTGTTCCGCTCCTTTAAGGTCGATGGGAGGAGTAGATGTTCGAAGGAGAAGGTATCGCAGCCAGCGCGATCGCCTCTGCTCAGCAAAGCGCTCGAAAAGGCGCTCGTGCGACACCAGATGAATCCTGCAGGTGCGACGTGGGAGGGGCTGTGGGTCGCGCAGGATTTTTCGTGCCGCCACGGTCACATCACCAACATCGCCCCCCGAAACTTGATTCGCCAACGAGAGCAGGGCTGCCGAATCTGCGCCAATGAAGAGGCAACGATGCGTGCGGCAGAACTTGCTGAGGCCGCATCGTCTGTTGGCTTGATCGTCCGTGGCGTGGAACGGCCGCTTGGCACCACTTCCGCTGCACGCAGGGGCGTCAACGGTCGTGCCTCGGCCAGTCGCTCTTGAGTGGTGCGGGCTGGACCGAGTGCTTGCAGGAAGAGCGACAGATTCCAGGCGCACTGCTCCGCGACGGACTGGAACAACTGCAAGCTCGCACAGCCCGGCATGGTGGCGAATGCCCGACCGGCAAGTACTTCGGTACAGCGAGACTGTAATTCCCACCTCACCTGGCAGTGTCACCGCAGACACGTCTGGGCCGCGAATTTCGATAATGTCCGAAATAGGGAGAAGTGGTGCCCGGATTGCAGCGTCTTTAACCGGATCACGAACGCGAAGTCAAAAGCGCGAATCCGGCTAGACCCTGGATGAGTCGATTACTTACCGTTTATCGGGGTGGTTCATCGCATCGTCCTCGAATACGTTCGTGCACATCACACCCGAGACTGGCTTTCCGGTTTTGTCGTCGATCGCTGTGTAGTGACGGCCTGTCTTTTGATTCCAGTCGCATACGCCGGGAGCGGGCAAACCAGGTTTAATATCACGCAAGCCTCGCCCGCCAAGAAAGCCTACCGTCGCATCTGACGAGACAACGCAACCAGATATAAGCGCGCAACCTGCTACAAGAAGTGTGGCTCTAAGCAATCGAAGTCTCCGTTCTGAGTAGATATCAGGCAACGTCACATTTTAAGGATGTGACTATTATAGATCACACGAAATCCGATTTTTTTCGCATGCGGCCCCGCGGTCAATCCTGGCTTTGGAACAAAATGTTCGCCGGCTCGATTTTCGCCCGGCAAGTTCTGGCCTGGATTGAATGGACACCGCTCTCCCTTCGGAGAATTCGGTATGTGTGAGGGCCTCCCGAACCGAACGGTATGGACATCCCAAAGTGGAGTTTCGGCGTGTGGTGAGCAACGGAACATAGTTGCGGTGCATTTTGAACGTGTTTACGCACAAGCGAGATCGTCTTCGGTGCGCATTGCAACGGTCAATTTATCGGGAATTATTCTCATGAGAGCACTCCAGGATGACCCGTGCGCCTCCGGCGTACGCTAGTGGCTTGCAGCGAGGGCGGAAATCCAAGGCGAGTTACGCACTGCGATGCAAGGTTGTTCGGGTGACCGTTATCGATGAAACCGGGGCCTCGCTGGCAATTTGCGGCGATCGCGTATGCCTCACACAGGTCGCTTACAACCCACAATGCGTGCACAGACGATGATGGTCGATGCCCTGCGTACCAAGGCCAAACGACGTTAGTGACCGCTCCGCATCAAGGTTCAGTCATATCCGAACGCTCGGCGAATGTCCCCTCATGGCCGAGCGCGGAAGTACAAGGCCAGCGACGTCCCGCACGTCAACTGCACCGAAGGACATACGCGGCGTGGCCGGCATCGCACCATCAAGCAACGACTTGATGAGCCCAATCGAGCTCGAATAGTCCTGGCCAAGAGTCGGGCCGAATATACCCACCGGATTTACGACGGCGAGCTTGGGTGTGTCGTCCTGCGCAACAAATTCCCATGCGGCTCTTTCTGCGATGGTCTTGGACCTGATGTAGGGTGTGGACGTCCGCACCGGACATATCGGTCCAGTCTGCCTCCGTAAAGGGAGCCGACCGGGTTGGATGCCCGTAGCCGATCGCGCCGAACGAGGACGTCATTACGACCCGCTCGACACCGGCGTCGCGGGCAGCGCAAAGAACGCGCAACGTGCCGTCGCGGGCAGGCCCGGTTAAGGCGTCTGCATCCTTCGGCTGCGCGGACGGAAAGGGGATGCCACGTGCAGAACGTACTGGCATCCGGCGACGGCTTGCGGCCAGCCTGCGTCGTCGCCGAGATCGGCAGCGAAAAACGAAAGCTGCCCGATCTCGTGGCCAATGCCACCCGTCGCCAGCATTGCCCTGACTTCCTTCTCTCGCTCTAGCCGGCGAACTGTGGTATGAACGTCGTGACCCGCTCTGAGAAGCTGAACGATTGTGTGACTGGCAACAAAGCCTGTGCCCCCGGTTACCAAAACCCTGCTCATCCTGATTTCCTCCTGTCGCTCGTGGATACAGACCGGTACACGACTGGAATCGCGAAACCGCAGGCGTGAGTTTTTCGTGTTGTATGCTTGCTGGCAAGCAGGATGATCACGGAGGCATCCGTCGCGTTGCTGCCCGTTTTCCGTTCGCTGCACGATTGGGCCGATCGCTATGGTGCGGCTTTGCTCGCTCGACGCGCGCTTCCAAAACCTCCGCGAAAGAACGGGAGCAAGACGCCGAAGGGCTGATCTTGCTGGGCTGCCACTCTCACAACGCGGACGCGAGATCTCACTTTCGGAAATGGACGACTGGAAGGGTACTGAACGATATGTAATCGTCAGCGCCGAGAGAAAGTCCGTAGTCGAAGAATAAGCAGACGCTCGAATGTCCTGGCTGGCGTGATTCCAGTGCCCGGCACCGGCCGCTGTGCAACACCATCCACGCATTTACCACCAGCGTTTGAAGTCGGCGAACTCGTCGCGATGGAGCTGCGCCAGAATGGCCATCTTCCCGACAAGTCCGTTGGGATGCCTCCTGCTACCCTCGAAAGACAACTGAGCCCCAACAGTAGACTTCAAAACACGCAACACTACCCGGCGTTCAATGTCGAACAGCTCCGGATTCGCACAATCGTCTGCAGCCAAACCTTTCACGAAAGAGTCCCAAGTCGGACACGCTATCCAAACCCGATCAAGGAAGTTCAGCCGCTGGAGGAGTTGGTTGGCTTCTGTGGTTACGTTTCAGCACATTGACGGAAGATGGTCGTCCGTCTCCATCCACAACCTCTATGCCGATGCGAAACGGCCTTTGACGTGCAATTCTCACGGGCACGACCTCTTGGGCGGCTCCTTAAACGTGGCGGCAAGGGGAGTTATTGACGGTTTTGCTTCGTCGTCGCAATCAGGTCGGCAATCGAAGCGCGCGGGGTTCCGATCTACACGGAAAAGATAGAGATTAAAGACCTCCCGCATATTGCCGTTAACAAATAACTGTGCCCAAGGAATGAGAGGACGGGGAGTGGATTGCAATAGGAAAAGAACGGGAATTAACGCATTGGTGATGATCATGGGGTGCTCGTTGGTAGCTCAGGTAGCCCATGCGAGCAAGGAGACCAAGGTCAATCCCGGCGCTGAAGCCCATAGCGCCAAGAGCCACCACGTCCATCAACCCCCTCATCCTATGGTCGTGGCGTGGTCACACGAACACCGGAGGCCTGAGCATTTACAGCACGTGGGGCGAGCGAAACACGAGGAACGTGCGCAACACACGCGAGTGGTGATGGCCCATCCAGGGGCGCGCAGATATATGCATCGTGTGCGGATTCAAAAGCACCCGGTGCACCACGGTCTATGGGCACAGCGAGAGGTCCACTATGTTCAACGGGCGTCGACCGTTCAAGAACCGTGGGCCGCCCAGACACGACACGCTCCCACGTGGGTTCTACCTCAAGTCTGTGATCAGGTGTTGAACTACACCGGCGCGTGCCAACCAGCGGTCCTGGAGAGTTTGCGCGTTCTCGGTCTCCAGGCGCCTGATGTGGAAGACCGCGAACAGATGGCCCAGCATCTCCAATCGATTCTGGATCACGAGGGGTTGGAACAGGCGCAGGCCCAATGCCAATCTGTGTTGGTTGAAGATCAGCAAAAGATTGGGGGGCTTCAAACGCTGTTGGCTCGAGCCCATGTCGTCCCCTCGGATGACTGCTCCCAGGAGATCCAGACTCTCGCGGCCCAGCAACTGATGACTCAGACCACGGTGGTCCAAGCCCAGTCTGTGCCCGTCGCCACCGGCGCGTCTGATGTTGCCCAGGCCCCCGTGGCCGCATCCGAACGACCGAACGTACAGCCATAAAAACAGCTCTGTCAGGTTGACAGAGGAGTGACGCTGGCATTGCAGTTGTCGATCCAGTGGCAGGATGCTCATACTGTTTGTAATGTCGAAATTCGACAGGCGAACGGGTTGCCGCCGTTTGCCGTCCATGAAGCGGTGCAGGGGGCGTTGATCGCTTGGCCGGTAAAAAGGCGGCAGGCCCTCGAATGGGTCATATCGACCCACACCGGTCAGCCGGTCTCCTCGATAGCAGTCGTTCGAACCGGGACCAAAAGTCTGGTCGGTCCCGATCCTCGGTGCGTGCTGTAACTGCTAGCGAGTCCGATCGCGACGTATCATCGCCGACAGGATATCCGGCGATTCGTGGACTCTCCTTGATTCGCCGAGTGCTGTAGCCATACCAGTCATGCCCGTATGGCACATAGACTCGCACATTAAATCCTTGCGCAAGCAAAGCGTCACGCAGCGGTTAACACACCCCAAGTAACATCTGGAATTCAAATTGCGACCTGTCGATTTGCTCGCGTTGCAGCCAGTTGGTCAGTGCATCGATTAATTGTGCATCGTGCGTTGCAATGCCGACGAATGATCCCGCCTGAATAGCTGTCGAAACGTGCCGAACGAAGTGTGAGTTGATCGCGGCCCGATCCATCGATGCGCCCTGGACAAGATGCTCCTTCGCCTCCGCGTAAATCCCCTTGCAAATACGCATGCGACTCTTGCGTGCCTGCAATGGAACTATGTCATCGTTTGTGCGCGTCAAATACGCTTGTATTGCGATTCCGATTTGATGCCCGTCGGATTCGAGATTCAAGAACGCGTCGAGCGTTTTCTGGGTGCAACTGATGTCTTCCATGTCGATGCACGCTCTGATCCCCTTCGATGTTCGGAGTGCCCGGCGACATGGCGGCGATCCAGAAAGTTCTCCTGCTGCGCGACGAGCAATTCCAAAGTGTCCCTTCCCACATCATCGACGCTGCCCATGAGCGATTCCTCAGGTACGTAACAAACCGATGGCGACGATTCACCGATTGCCCCGGAACCCAATTGTTAAAGACGCCGCGTGCATCTATGTGCAGTTCAATATCCAGAGCCCGATATCCCGATGCGGCATTGGGACTTCAGTATCCCAATTCTCGCCCTTTCGGCATGCCGAGATTAGATGCGTCGCGCATAAACTGGATGTGCCTGCAACGTTATCGTTAAAAATCATCATCGCGCCACAGCCATGCAGTTTTGATTTTGATATTATCTCGGCGTTATCAGGCAGGATTTTGTTCGCTGATTTGCCTTATTTACCGATGAACAGATTTTTCGGTCAAATTTTCCTTTTTCAACGAATAAGACGCGCGGTTCCGGCCATTTGTGTTCGCAGCGACCGGGAGCGCGATTTACGCATGATCGGGGTAACGCATGGCTTCCCAGGCACTGGACAAGGCGCTGAGCACCGGCTACTCGCAAGCTGACGTCTCGCCAAACTCGACAAGCCAGTAGGCGACGACTGGCTGCCGTTGCGGCGACCCAATCGTGTTGCCGAACCTATAAGCGCGCAAGCCGTTGCAAGCGCAAGTGTGCAACGAAGAAGATGGAAAAGCATGGACATGACCGACTTGGCTGACGCGATCCGCGGCGGCCTGATCCAGCAGGACCGCCTGATTAAGACGGATATTCCCGCGTTGCCGGACAATGCTCTTGTGCCCCGCCGGGCGGTGACGTATTCCGAGCTGGGCCGGGACTTCCGCGTCACTCTCGACATGGTATCCACGGCCAGCGACATTGAACTCAAGAAGCTCATCGCGCAGCCGATGACGCTGTGGGTTCAGCAGGCGGATAAGTCTTACCTCCCAGTCAATGGATACATCCATACGGCCCGCAGACTTGGCGGAGATGGCAGCCTGTCCAGCTATCAGTTAATTTATGCGTCTTGGATGCACTTCCTGCGATTCCGCAGCGACATGCGGTACTGGCAGGATCAATCCCCGGACGCGATCATCACCGACGTCTTCAACCAGCACCCGCAGGCCCGCGGGCAATTCCAGTTTGCCCTGTCGAAGCCCTTGCTCCAACGCTCGTATTGTCGCCAGAGCGAGACGGACTGGAATTTTGTCCATCGGCTGATGGAGGAGGAAGGCCTGTTCGGCTTCTGGCGGCAGGCCGAAGACGGTAAATCACATACGCTGGTCGTGACCGACGACATTTACTCGCTCGACGAGGTGTCACCGAATCCAGTGAAGTTTTGCCGAGAAGGCACAGGCAGCGAAACGGATGCATTTACGCAATGGTCTGGTGCCCGGACGCTTCAGAGTACGTCGTATACGACACGTACGTTCGACTACAAGGCCCCCACCTCAGCCGTCAATCCCAAAGGCACATCACTACCGACGATGGCGGGCCAGGGTGACTTGCCCGAGCAGACCGAAGTTTATGAATATACCGGCGCGTATACTTACCTGACCCAGGACCGCGGCGAGCATCTGTCGAAGATTCATCTGGAAGAGTGGGAGTCGCGCGCAAAACGGTTCTTCGCTGTTGGCGGCGTTCGTGGGGTTGATGCCGGACGACGCTTCGAACTGAGTGGCCATCCGGAGCACGACCGCGATCAGGCCAGCCAGCGCGAATTCGCGGCGATCAAGGTGCGCAGGTACATCGAGAACAACCTGCCGCTGTCGGCGCAGGACGCGAGCTTTCCGCATAGCCTGCAAAACGAACTGGCTCGGGCCAAGGCCGGGCACGCCGGAGAAACCGTGGCCGCCGACGACGGTTCAGCCGGGTTTTATCTGGTCGAGGTCGAAGCACAGCGCATAACGGTCCCGTACCGCAGCCCGTTCGAACACAAGAAGCCGGAGATGCACCTGGAGACGGCCATCGTTGTCGGGCCGTCCGGCGAAGAGGTCTACACGGACGCACTGAACCGGGTGAAGGTGATGTTCATCTGGGACCGCCTGAATCCGGGGGACGCAGGCGCGTCGTGCTGGGTGCGGGTGGCACAGTCGGACACAGGCGGCGGCTATGGAAGCGTCCACGTCCCAAGGGTCGGTGAGGAAGTGCTAATCGGCTATGTCGGCGGGGATTGCGACAGGCCAATAGTCCTGCATCGCGTCTACAACGGAAGCGTGCAACCGCAGTGGCACAGCAACGGTATCCTGTCGGGCTACCGGTCGAAGGAGTATTCGGGCTCCGGTTACAACGAAATGGTCCTCGACGATGCAACGGGGCAGAATCGGGCGAGATTGTTCAGCAGCACGGCGAACAGCCAGCTTCACTTAGGTTACCTGATTGACCAGAGCGGCAATACCCGTGGCTCGTATCTCGGCTCCGGATTTGCCCTGACGGCGGATTCATACGGTGCGGTGAGCGCCGCGCAGGGGTTGTACGTAACAACGTATCCGAAGCAGGCGAATAGCCAGCAAATGGACGTGCGCGAAGCCCAGCAGCAGCTCATCAGTTCCGAAAGTACGATAGAGGCGTTGTCGCAGGCAAGCCAGCAGCATCAGGCGGAAAGTCTCAGCGCGGGTCACGACGCGCTGAAGACGTTCACTGACGCGACGCAAAGCAGCGCACAAGGCTCGCAGTCGAGCGGCAACACAGCGGGCGGCGGCACGGGCAGCGCAAACGCGTTCAAGGCACCCGTGATGCTGGTCGCAAGCCCTTCGGGCATTGCCCTCTCGACGCAGCAGTCGGTACATATCGCGAGCGACCAGCAGACCAATCTCGTGAGCGGACAAAGCACGTTCATCGCGAGCGGCAAGTCACTGGTGGCGAGCGTGGCGGAGAAGATAAGCCTGTTCGTGCAGAACGCCGGGATGAAGCTCTTCACGGCTAACGGAAAAGTCGAAGTACAGGCACATTCCGACAACATCGAACTTACGGCGCAGAAGACGGTAAAGGTCCTGTCGGCGACGGAGAATATTGAGGCAATTGCCAAGCAGGAAATCCTGCTGACGTCGGGCGGCGCTTATATCCGGATCAAAGACGGCAACATCGAGATTCATGCGCCGGGCAAGATCGACATTAAGGGCGCGCAGCACAGCTTTAGCGGCCCCACAAGGCTCGATGAGAAGTTCCCGTCGTGGCAGAACACTGAAACGGGTCGCGCGATGGATTTTTCGGGCTGACGTTGTTTGCGGTCGATGATTGTCAACATGATGAATTGAATAAGGAAAGTGTGTGGCGCAACAACCAGAGCAATCGCCGAAAGTTGAAAGCTGGGCATATCCCTTTCCACTGAAGGCGACAAACAGCGCGTCTGCACCTGAGGCGTATCTGGCGGCGCTCGCTGCAGCCGAAGATGGTTTTTATCCGATCGGTGCAAACGGGCTGTGGCACGGGGGAATCCACTTCGGTGCCGGGACCGCTGGCAAATTTGCTCAGGATGGCGGAGTGAAGTGTATTGCCGACGGTGAAGTCGTCGCATTCCGTCTTGATTCGAAGCTTCAGGGTCAGGAATTGGCCTATCCGGATGGAAGCAAAGCGGGCTATTCGAAGGGATTCACACTGGTGCGGCATCGGCTCGTCTTGCCAACGCCGCCTTCACAGACTGCCAATGTGAATGGTTCTCCCCAGAATGCCCCTGCTTCTGCGCCCCCGGAGGATGTGCTGACGTTTTTCAGTTTGTATATGCACACGCTCCCGCTGGAGGGCTACAGCGCGAGCACGCCCGCTCAGGGCCACGCGAAGACATTGCCTGCCTACTATGGCGCCAGTGAAATTTACAGCGTCGGCGACAAAGCACACGATCCGCGCCTGAGTGCCGATGGACATCCGGACAATAACGTTACCGGATTGCGCGTGCGGGCGTCGTCCTCGGCCCACGCCGCTGTGGTGGGTTGGCTGGCATCCGGTACGAAAGTTAAGGTCGGGCAGAAGCACGGTGGATGGGGAAAGATCGCAAGCTTCGTTTCGGGTACGGTCGAGTCTTACAAGGAAGGCAGTTCCGTGCCTGCGAACGCTTCGTCTGGTTGGGTCTTCTTAGGGGAGATGGCAAGGGAAGCGCAACCGTCGGCGGTAGACCAGGTCTACATCCTGCCAAAGCCTTACAAGATTTCGGCGGGCGAGACGGTAGCCTATATTGGCGAGTACCAGCGTCTCGTGGAGGCGCGGGCACACCATACGTTACCGCCCAAGCTCGGCGAACGTCCATTGCTGCATGTCGAGGTATTCACGGGAGACGATCTTGAGGCGTACATCTTGCGCAGCCGCACGCGTGCGCAGCAGCTTGATCCGAAATCGCGCAGCCTGTTGCTGATTTCGAAGGGCGCCAAACTGGTGCAGCCATCCTCCCCTGATACATCAATCCCGAGCGGGACTACCGTCAAGGCGGCGCCAGATTCGCCCAACAGCGGGCCGTGGTGCAAGGTTCAGAAAGTTGATGCGTCCGGCCATCCGATTGCTGGCCCGGCGATCTGGATCGCGCGTTCTGACTTGCAATCCACTGGTGCCCGCCAGGGCTGGAGCCAGTTCCCGCTGAGCGTGCAGTCTGCTGGTGGGTCCGCTGCCGCGTGGACACGCGTAGCCTATACCGCATCAGCCCAGCACTTCGTTGAGGCGGCAAACAAGACATGGTATGCGGTCAGTATTGCAGACGAGAACAACGCGCAGGTCGATGGCTGGGTGTGCGATCACGGGCATCCGCTTGTTGAACTGAAGAGTCCATGGGACTGGCCGGGATTCGACATCGTGAGTCTGGGCGCATCGGTCTCGGATATGTTTCAACGCGCCCTGTTCATCGCCGATAGCGGCACACCGGACGAGATCACGCGCTTCGAGAATGCATTCAAGAGCGCACGTTCGGACGCAACCATCGCGAGGCTGGAAGATGCTATCGATGGTCAGGGGCAAAATGACGGCAAGATTACCGCGGACGAACTGCAACTAGCACTTGGCAAACCATGGCTCGCGGACCGCATCGACCATCTGATCGTTCGATACGAAAGTGAGTGGGGCGGTGAGATGAGCAAATGGGATGCGCTGGACTCGCACATGCACGCGGGGCTGCCCGTCTGGCAGGCAGAAAAGAAGCGTATCGATGCTCTGCGGTTCTGGCCCAGTGTGGCATCGATCGACAAGTTTCCATCGTCGGCCACTGTTTGCCATATTCATCCGCTCGGGATCGCCGGAAATTTTAAGGGTAGTGGGTTCAGATTTACCATCGAGCAATTGAAACACCTGTTCCCGGACGCGTCGAATCAGGATATTCAGGCGGTCGTGGACGAGTTAAATGCCCATATTGATCTTTACCAACTCAATCGCCCCCTACGTCGTTGCCACCTTTTTGCACAGATACAGGAGGAAGTCGGGACATCGCTCAGTGTGCCCGTTGAAAGCTTGAATTATTCGTCATCGGCGTTGACGCTTTTCGGATATTTTGTAGCTAATCCTCACGAAGCGACTCTTTACGGTCGAACACACGACCATCCGGCAGACCAAGCAGCAATCGCAAATCGGGCATACGCAAATTCCGATAGCAACGGCGGTGTCGCGACCGGGGACGGGTGGAGCTATCGCGGTCGCGGATATATTCAGTTGACGCACCGTGGGGGATATCGGCGGTTTACAACATGGAACCGAGCCAATCGATCTAACTGGCCCTCCGAGGCAGATGTCGATTTCGAGGCTAACCCTGATCGCGTAGCCGAGATACGATATGCGGTTCGATCGGCGTGTTTTTTCTGGGTAAGCAATGGCCTGTACGAAAAAGCGGACGCTGGATCGACTCCGGACAATGTTGACTCGATATCAAAATCAATTAATCCCGGTCTCTTTAAGAATCAGGATGCGAAAAAAAGGGAGATCATCCAGGATCGGAGGGATAATTTCGCGAGAATTTTCAATTGGGGAGGATTTAATGAATAGCCGAGCAAATTTGTTAGCCATGGCGGCGATTTTGATCGTTAGGGGCGGCATATCTTTAGCGCATGCAGGTGAGCATGATTCGCTCTGCGCCGAAAATGAGACAGTCTATTTTTCGTGCAAGATTGAGCATTCGCAGAACTACGCATCGATCTGCGCAAAAGACAATATGTCTTCGGATTCTGGTTATGTTCAATATCGTTTCGGTCGAAATCGCGACGCGGCATTTAAATTTCCCGATGCCAAGGTGCCTCCGAATGATCTTTTCCATATTCAAATCATCAATCACTTTCGCGATGGAATTGGGAAGCATGTGATATTCAAGAATGGCGCCTATACCTATGTGGTCTCGAACGCTGTTCAACCGCCCGAAATTGGTATTTTTAGAGATGGAAAACTAGTCACAACAAAGAGTTGCGAGTTTGATGGTGGATTTTCATCGATTAGTAACCGCGCCGACTACGGAATCAAGCAAGGGGAAAAGTCGCAATTGGATACGTTCGATGGAAGTTGAGTTAATTACTGATTCGAGGTCGAAATATGGCTGCAGGATTAATGAGTATACGTGATGATATCGGGCGATATCGCTGGGTGCGCGCCAGAAACGCCGACAAACAGCAATTGAGCCCAATGAGCGGCATATCGTTACTCACTTTGAATGAGCAATAACCCTTGCAACGTTACCTGATTCTCAACGGCGACAAGACTACAGCGAACGGAACGGTAGTCGCCGCACCGACGACGATCCAGTTCATGGGCCGCGATGTCGCACACGAAGGCGATGACGTGCAATGCCCCGCATGCCATACGACGGGCAAGATCAAGTGCGACGGTCCGCGCCAGGTGATGAGTGCGCCCGATGGCCGGCACGCCGCGTTAAGTGACGATCTTTGCACCTGCAAGTGCGATCCGTCGCCGAAGCTCGTGGCTTCGCAACAGTCGATGTCGGTCGACGCTCGATAACTGAGGGCGTGCGCAACCCTTATGACAAAGGTTGATGATCGTATTCCAAGGATTCGCGCCTATCTTGCGGCTGATGGATTCAGCCTGCTGGATGAGGAATGGTGCGGCACGTTCAGCCAGTATCGTTTCCGATGCACGAACCACCATGTCTCCGCCCAACTCGGGGCAAGTCTTCTACGTCGCCTTCGCGGAGTGCGCGGCGCATTGGTATGCGAGCAGTGCTGGATTGAACAGCTCATGACCCGCTTGCATGACGCTGCTCATGCGGCAGATGGCCGATGTTTGAGCAATCAGTACGAGAGCAAGAGCGCGAAGTATCCCTTCGTCTGCGCGGTGGGGCACAAGTTCGAAGCATCGGCAGCGTCAGTTTTGGACGGGCGCTGGTGTGCCACTTGCTCAAGCGAAAGGCGTGCCGATTGTCGCCGCTATCAGGGTGGGCTGCAACCGATACAGGACCGAGCCCGCGAATTTGGTGGCGAGTGTCTATCGACGGCCTACAACGGACGGATGGCTAATTACCGGTTCCGATGTGGTCACGGGCACGAATGGGAAATCGCGGGCATGGAGGTCATGCGCGGAACGTGGTGCTCGGAGTGCTTCGTCGATCGGATGCGGCGGCAGAACGGGATGACCGAACTTCAGCAGGCGGCTAAAGACCGCGGCGGCGAGTGTCTATCGACGGAATATACCGGTGTTCGGAACACATATCTGTTTCGATGCAAGGACGGGCACGAATGGTCGATGCACGGCTTTCACATTCTCGTGGGCGGCTGGTGTGCCATCTGCCGCATGGAAGAACGGCAGCGGTCAGGCCTCGAACGGATGCGGACCATCGCGAACGAGCGTGGCGGCATCTGTTTATCCGGCGCGTATATCGACAACAATACGAAACTTGAGTGGGAGTGCGCGCGTGGTCATCGCTGGTGGGCGCGCCCAAGGCAGGTGGGGTCCGGGAACTGGTGCGCGCAGTGCAGTTTCCTGTCGCAGATTACGCAGGAAAAGACTCGACGGAAGCGCCGCTACGAACCGTCCGGGCCTGTCGAGGTATAGTTTCCTGGATTTTTCGCCCTCCAGCGCGTTAGTCCCTCACGGGAGGGGCTACTTGAGCGTACTCACCTGCTTCGGGACGCACGAACCGCCTGGCGAGCTGGGAAATTGGCTGAATTAGCTCTGCTGACGAGGTTTGAATCTACTCAGAAGCAGGAGTGACCGCTCATGGCCGATCCCGGACAACGCCGATCTTCCCGACGCAAGCTGATTTCGGTGTCTCCGTCACATCGACGGCCGAAAGGCCGGGCCGCCGCTGGTTTTCCTCATGCCCCGTTGCGCGATTCGTTTCCAGCTTGGTCGCGTGAGCCGCCGCTTTGGCAACGAGCGGGTCCGCCATAGAGAGCGGTATCCGGTACATCGATTAATCAGACTTATCGACGCGCTGTGCGTCCAGAAGCACATATCGGTACCGGGCCCAACAAATTCAGGGTCCCTCCACCGGGTTGACTTGCTTCGTCGGCACGAACAGACTCTGCTCACCATCGATCAGCACGGGAGCGGACTTGGCCAACCCCGATCTCGACCCGCAGTCCGCGCACGTCATCGCAGCGCAGGCAAGCCCGTGCGACAAGCTCGTCATCCACGCACAGCCCACCACCGTCGACCGCCCGTGCCGGCGCAAGCGCCTCGCGCTGGCCGCGACGATTCTCGGTTCGAGCATGGCCTTCATCGACGGCTCCGCCGTCAACGTCGCGCTGCCATCCATTCAACGCGAACTGGGCGCGAGCATCGCGGCGATGCAGTGGGTCGTCAACGCCTATTTGCTTTTTCTCGGCTCGCTCGTCCTGGTCGGCGGATCGATGGGTGACACGCTCGGGCGCCGCACGGTGTTTGTTGCGGGCATCGCGCTCTTCACGCTGGCGTCGGCGGCTTGTGGATTGGCGCCGAATGCGTCGGCGCTGATCGCGGCTCGCGCGGTTCAAGGCGTCGGCGCGGCGCTGCTCGTGCCCAGCAGTCTCTCGATCATCGGCGCAGTGTTCGACGCCGCCGCTCGCGGACGCGCGATCGGCACCTGGGCAGGCGTCGGCGCGATCACGTCGGCGGTGGGGCCGGTGGCGGGAGGCTGGCTAGTCGACGCGTTCTCGTGGCGTGCGATCTTTTTTCTCAACGTCCCCGTTGCCGTGCTGACGATTGGATTGGCGCTGGCGTCGGTGCCCAACAGCCACAAAATCGATGCGCCTCGTGAACTCGACTGGCCTGGCGCGCTGAGCGCGGCAGCGGGACTCGCCGCGCTGACGTTCGGCCTGACCGAAGCGTCGGCGCGTGGCTTCGCGCATCCATTGGTGTTCTGCGCGATCGGCTCGGGCGTGCTCGTGCTCGGCGCTTTCGTGATGATCGAATCGCGCAGCGCCAACCCCATGATGCCGCTCGACGTGTTTCGCTCGCGAGATTTCACCGCCGCCAATCTCGTCACGCTGCTGCTTTACTTTGGACTTGGCGGTGCATTCTTTTTCCTGCCGTTCACGCTGATCCGCGCGCACGGCTATAGCGCAACCGAAGCGGGCGCGGCGCTCCTGCCGGTGCCGGTAGCGATTGGTTTGCTATCGCGTTTCACCGGCGGCTTGACGAACCGCTTCGGTTCGCGCGCGCTTTTGAGCGCTGGCCCCGGCGTCGCCGGCATCGGTTTCGCGCTGCTGGCCCTGCCGTTCGTGCGCGGCGGCTATTGGACTGGCTTTTTCCCTGCGCTGATCGTGCTCGGGCTTGGGATGACGATCACGGTTGCGCCACTGACGACGGTCGTCATGAGTTCGGTGTCGAGCGAGCGCACTGGCGTTGCGTCCGGCATCAACAACGCCGTTGCGCGTGTGGCGGGTCTGCTGGCGATCGCCGTGCTCGGCATCGTGTTCGTGTGGTCGCACCACGCGGCGTTATCGGCCCGCCTCGACCCCTTGCACGTGCCGCAGGACGTTCGCCCGGCCGGGCAGTTGCCGGAGCCGGACGACCGGAGCGCGAGCGCAGTGGGCGAGGCCCATACGCCGATGGACCGTGTGGACGTCGACGCCACTATCGACGCCATGCGCGCCGTCGCGGCCGTATCCGCTGCGTGTGCGTTCGCCGCAGCGGGCATTGCGGCGGCAAGCCTGCGACCTCAGCAACGGCTTCGCTGACGATTTGTAAGAGCGCGGTGGTTTGGTCCACGTCGCCCGAACCATCAGGCAAGCCGATGTTTGAGATCGCAAATTGCGAGTTTTCTTATGTGCTGGTCATTTATACGATGTCCCTTATCGGCATGGCGTTTTTGCCGTTTGCGCCGCGCGCACATCTGGAGGAGCGATGGAACATAAGCCCCGCACGCAGGACGAAAAACTCGAGGTCAAGACGACGACCTGCTACATGTGCGCCTGCCGCTGCGGGATTCGCGTTCACCTGCGCGATGGCGAGGTTCGCTATATCGACGGCAATCCTGAACATCCGCTGAATCAAGGCGTGATTTGCGCCAAAGGCTCGTCGGGCATCATGAAGCAATACTCGCCCGCGCGTCTCACCCAGCCGCTGCTGCGCAAGCCCGACGCCTTGCGCGGTACCGCGCAATTCGAGCCGATTTCCTGGGAAGCCGCGTTCGACCTGCTGGAAAAGCGCCTCGCCCATTTGCGCGCGACGGACCCGAAGCGGTTCGCGCTGTTCACGGGCCGCGACCAGATGCAGGCGCTGACGGGGCTGTTCGCCAAACAGTTTGGTACACCGAACTATGCAGCGCATGGTGGGTTTTGCTCGGCGAATATGGCGGCCGGAATGATCTATACGATAGGCGGATCGTTCTGGGAATTCGGTGGCCCGGACCTCGATCGCGCGAAGCTCTTCTTCATGATCGGCACGGCAGAAGATCATCACTCGAATCCGCTGAAAATCGCCATTTCGAAGTTCAAGCGTGCGGGTGGCCGCTTCATCGCGATCAATCCCATCCGCACCGGTTACGCGGCCATCGCCGACGAATGGGTGCCGATCCGTCCCGGCACCGACGGTGCGCTGTTCATGGCGCTCATGCGCGAGTTGATCGAAAGCCATGCATACGACCGCGAATTCGTCGAGCGTTATACCAATGCGGGCGAGCTGATCGATATGCGGCCCGATAGCGATAGCTATGGCCTCTTCGTGCAGGACAGAACGGTTGAAGTGCGCAATCCACTCTTTCCGCAGAATCATATGTGGTGGGACGTCGCGGGCCAGCGCGAGGTCCCGCATCACACACCGGGCGCGCGGCCCGCGCTGGAAGGGCGCTACACGCTTGCGGACGGCACGCCCGTCGCACCGTCATTCGAGTTGCTGCGCGAACAGGTCGCCAATTGCACGCCGGAATGGGCGGCGCATATCACGGGTATTCCAGCAGACACGATCCGCCGTCTGGCGCGGGAAATGGCCGATGTCGCACGCGATCATAAGGTAACCTTACCGATTCCGTGGACCGACGCCTGGGGCGAGCATCACGATTGCGTGACGGGCGCACCCATTGCTTTTCACGCCATGCGCGGGCTTGCCGCTCATTCAAACGGTTTCCAGTCGATACGTGCGCTCGCGGTGTTGATGTCGTTGCTCGGCACCATCGACCGGCCAGGCGGCTTCCGGCACAAGTCGCCTTATCCGCGCGCCGTGCCGCCCTCGGCGAAACCGCCCAACAGCCCCGACGACGTAAAGCCGGATACACCACTCGCGAATGGCCCGCTTGGCTGGCCCGCCGCACCGGAAGATCTTTTTGTCGACGCCAACGGGCAACCCGTGCGGATCGACAAGGCATTCTCGTGGGAATATCCGCTCGCCGTGCACGGTCTGATGCATAGCGTGATTACGAATGCCTGGCGCGGCGACCCCTATCCGATCGATACGCTGTTGATCTTCATGGCCAATATGGCATGGAATTCGTCGATGAATACCGTCGAAGTTCGCAAGATGCTCGCGGACAAACACGAGAGCGGCGAGTACAAGATTCCGTTCATCGTCGTGTGCGATGCGTTCCAGTCGGAGATGACTGCTTTCGCCGATCTGATCCTGCCCGATACGACGTATCTCGAACGCCACGACGCGATGTCGATGCTCGACCGGCCGATTTCCGAATTCGATGGTCCGGTCGACTCCGTGCGCGTGCCCGTCCTGCCGCCAACGGGCGAGTGCAAACCGTTTCAGGAAGTGCTCGTCGAACTGGCCGGCCGCCTGAAACTGCCTGCTTTCACGACGCCGGAAGGCAAGCGCAAATACCGCGACTATCCAGACTTCGTGGTTCATTACCAGACGGCGCCAGGATCGGGCATAGGCTTCCTGATGGGCTGGCGCGGCGAGAATGGCGAAAAGGCGCTGGTTGGCGAGCCGAATCCGCAGCAGTGGGAGCACTACGCGAAACACCATTGTTTCTATCACTACTCGTTGCCCGAATCGCTGCAATACATGCGCAACGTCAACGGGCCTTATCTGCAGTTCGCCGTTGAAAAGGGCTTTCGCAAATTCAACGAGCCGATTGTCATCGCGATTTACTCGGATGTGATGCAGAAATTCCGGCTCGCCGCGCAGGGCAGGACGAAGGGGCGCCAGCCGCCCGAGCACTTGCGCGCGCGCATCGAAAAGTACTTCGATCCGCTGCCATTCTGGTATCCGCCACTCGAACACGATACGACCGATCACGCGCGTTTTCCGCTCGCGGCCGTCACGCAGCGGCCAATGGCGATGTACCACTCGTGGGATTCGCAGAACGCCTGGCTGCGCCAAATCCACGGCGAAAACTATCTCTACATGAATCCGCGCACGGCGGCCGCGCAGGGCATCGCGGACGGCGGCTGGATTTACGTCGAATCGCAATGGGGCAAAGTGCGCTGCATGGCGCGCTATAGCGAGGCGGTGGAACCCGGCACGGTCTGGACGTGGAACGCCATCGGCAAGTCGGCGGGCGCGTGGACGCTTGGAGCCGGTGCCAACGAATCGCAACGCGGCTTCCTGTTGAACCACCTGATCGCCGACGAGCTTCCGCTCAAGCGCGCAGATCATGCGCGCACGTCGAACTCCGATCCGGTTACGGGGCAGGCGGCGTGGTACGACGTGCGCGTGCGCATTTATCCGGCGCAAGCGGATGCCGACCACACGCTGCCGCAGTTCGCCACGATGCCCGCATTGCCGGGTGCAATCGGCACAATCGACACTGGCACGGGTGGGCTGATTCATCGCGTCGTACAGACCTATTTTGCCGGGCGCGGCGAGTTTGCCGCGCGTCTTGCGAAGGCCACACAGCGTAAATAATCGGGGGGCAGGCGATGACACAGATGGCGCTCGTGATCGATCTGAACGTCTGCGTGGGTTGCCACGCGTGCGTGACGAGTTGCAAGGAATGGAACACCTCGGGCGAGGCGGGCGGTCTGGCCGATTTTCGCCCGTATGACGCTGATCCGTCGGGCACGTTTTTCAACCGTGTGCAGACGTTCGAAGCCGGCGAATTTCCATTGGCCGACACCATTCACTTCCCGAAATCCTGTCTGCACTGCGAGGATCCGCCGTGCGTGCCGGTCTGTCCGACCGGGGCAAGCTACAAGCGCAAGGAAGATGGCCTCGTGCTGGTCGATTACGACCGCTGCATCGGCTGCAAATACTGCGCCTGGGCCTGCCCCTATGGCGCGCGCGAAATCGACGAAGCGCGCAAGGAAATGACCAAATGCACGCTATGCGCCGATCGCATCTACAACGAGGCGCTGCCCGAGCGCGACCGCAAGCCTGCGTGTGTGCTGGCGTGCCCGACTTCGGCGCGCCTGTTCGGCGACATCCACGATCCCGAGTCGGTCGTGTCGAAGGCGATCCGCGAACGTGGCGGCTATCAACTGATGCCGGAGTGGGAGACCCGTCCGTCGAATCACTATTTGCCGCGTCAGAAAGTGACGTCGTGTGGTGATGGCGCGTGTTCGTGCAAGACATCGGGTGAAACAGCGCCTTCGACACTCGAAGCGCAGGTTGAACACGGCACGCTCAATCTCGCGTCGATCGCCACGCGCGCTTGAGTGCGATTGATTACCACGCCTGAATCGAACAGTGGAGAGCGGTATGAAACCGGCATTTTCAGTGGTGTTTCTCACGACGCTTAGCGGCGCGGGTCAGGGGTTGCTCATCGCGCTAGTCGGCGTTGAACTGGCGTTACGGCTAGGCTTCGGCAATGGGGCTACGGTTCCGGCTGCGTTTTATGTCGTTGGCGCAGGGCTTTCGTGCACGCTGGGCGCGTTGGGACTCGTTGCCTCGTTTTTTCATCTCGGCCATCCCGAGCGGGCATGGCGGGCCATTGCGATGTGGCGTACCTCGTGGCTTTCGCGCGAATGCCTTTGTCTGCCGGTATTTCTGGCCTGTACCTTTGCGTATGGCCTCGCGCATTTAACAGGCGCATCGTTTTCCTTCGCAATAGGCGGCGTGGCGGTCGTGACCAGTGTGCTGCTTTTCGTTTGCACCGCGATGATTTACGCGTGCCTGCGCTTTCTTCAGGAATGGGCGACGCCGCTCACGCTGGTCAATTTCCTGCTGCTTGGCTGCGCATCGGGCTTTACGCTTGCAACGGCATGCGCCGCGAGATTCGCGCCGGTCATGACCGTGCCGCTCGCCATCTGCGCATGTGCGTTGACGCTTGCCGGCTGTGCATCGCGCACGGCGTCGCTCATCCGCAATGCCCGCCTGCGCCCGAAATCAACGGTGCAAAGCGCGACGGGTATTCGCGCGGAACATGTCGAGCAGAAGTCGCGCGGATTTACCGCCGGCGCTTTCAATCTGCGCGAGTTCTTTCACGGCAAGACACCGCGCGCGCTGACCCGCATCAAATGGACGTTCCTGCTAGCGGCATTTCTCGCGCCTTTCTGCCTCGTGGCGATTGGCGGCGGCGTGCGATCCGTCGGGCTGTCGTTCGTGCTGCTTTGCGCGGCGGCGCTCATCCAGTACGCAGGGCTGGTGGCGGAGCGGTGGTTTTTCTTTGCCGAGGCGCGGCACCCGCAGAATCTTTACTACCAGCGCTCCTGATGGAAGAGCGCTAGCCGCCCAGCGCAATAATCGCCATCGTCAACACGGCGCCCAGCAACGTCATGGCGAATCCCGCTTTCATTGCGCCGGCACCCGTGTAGCGTCCGAGCGCAAAGCCCGCGCCGAACAGCATGGCAAGCGTGAGCACGCGTGAAATGATGAGCGCGATGACGTGATCCTTCACGAGGAGAAGGGGCAGCGCGACCGGAAATGTCGATACGACGACAAGCAGAAAAATGCCGGCTGCGCCAATAAAATCGTCCCGTCTGAAATGCGCGCGGGGCGGCAGCGTAGGGGCTGCGGCCAGGCGCGCGCGAATCAGTTCGAGTTCATCGTCTTCGACGAGCGGCTCAAGCGCCTTCGGCAACGCGTCGCGCAATGCCCGCACGGCTGCGGCGCGATCCGGTTCGCGCTTCACGGTCAGCGCAAGGCTCAGGCGCTGCCCGCGATCCGCGAGCGTGCGCACGAGAAACATCACCGCATCGGCGAGGCCCCACGCGAGATTGCAGCCGAGCGCCGCCAGGAACAATTTGCGGCCCGTGTCTTCTCCCGCGGTGACGGCCTTGATGGCGCCAACGAAAGTCAACGCCATGAATAGCCCGAAGCACAATTCGGTCACGCGATCGACGGTATTGAGTACGGGCTCGCGCTTTTCGGGCACCGGTTCGCGCGTCGGTGTAGTGGTGTTCATAGGGCCTCGTGCGAGCGGGAATCAGCCGTTCTGCCGTTCCTTATCCGGACGGATAGCTGCAAAAGATACGCCATTGCGCCAAATGGCTCGCTGAACCGGACTGCGGCAGGAATTTTTCGCGTTCGCCACAATATCCGTGCGCCTGAAACGTCTTCAGGTCCATGGAACCGCCACCCACCTCGCAGCCGATGACCGACCGAGACAGCGAAATCACCGCGACCGTGGTGCGTGAGCGCACGAGGCTCGTCAATTTCATCCGGCGCCGGATCCGCGATCAGGACGATGCCGAGGACATTCTGCAGGATGTGTTCCACGAATTCGTGCAGGCCTACCGGCTTCCCGCGCCGATCGAACAGGCGAGCGCGTGGCTGTTCCGCGCCGCGCGCAACCGCATCGTCGATCGCTTTCGCAAGAAGAAAGAGCAGCCGCTCGCCGACCTGTCCAAGCCGGAGGACGAAGCCGACAGTGAATATCGGCTCGACCTCGCCTTGCCGGCGCACGATGCCGGCCCTGAGGCGCTCTACGCTCGCAGTCTGTTGCTCAAGGCCCTGCAGGAAGCGCTCGACGAGTTACCGCCGAATCAACGTGAGGTCTTTATCGCGCACGAACTGGAGGGGCGCTCCTTCAAGGAGCTGGCTGCGCAAAGCGGCGTCGCGCTCAATACGCTGCTTGCGCGCAAACGCTATGCGGTTTTGCATTTGCGCGCACGTCTACAGCCCATTTATGACGAACTGGATATTTAGAGGAGCAGAAGGATGAAGTTTCGAATCAGATGCGCGGGTAAAGCGCTGCTTGTGCTGGTTGCCATAGCCGTGCTGGGCTGGGTGGTCATGATGCTCTGGAACTGGGTGGTCCCGGCGCTCTTCGTTGGCGCCCGCGCGATCGACTTCGCGCACGCGTTGGGCCTGCTGGTGTTGAGCCGCATTCTGTTTGGCGGATTTCGCGGGCACGGCGGCGGGCGCTACCGGCGTCACTGGCGCAAATGGGAAGCGATGACGCCCGAGGAGCGGGAGCATTTCCAGTCGGCATGGAGAGCGGGACGCGCACGGCGCACGGGAGACGAAGCATGAGCGGGAAATCAACCACTCACTGCAAACAGAAGCCGGGCGTGATTGCGCCAGTCGTCGACCTGAAACGCTGCGAAGGCAAGGGCGATTGCCTTGAGGTCTGCCCCGAGAATGTGTTCGAGGTCCGGCGCATCGATGAAGCCGATTACCGCGGCCTCGGTTGGGGGCATCGCCTGAAACTGCGGGTGCACGGCATGAAAGTCGCCTATACACCCAACGCACAGGCGTGCCAGTCATGCGGCCTGTGCGTGACGGCGTGCCCTGAACGCGCGATCAAACTGGCCAGAGCGGCATAGTCTTATCGACGGAAACTCGCGACTGGAACTCGCGCGTTGGGCCGTGCAGCGGATACAGGGCAGCGAATGCCGCGCAGCGTGCGTTGCGCGGCCCGGCAGCTTACTGGCCGAAGTAGACGGGCTTCATGCCGTCGTAGGCAGGACGCTCGGCGACAGGGGCAACGCGGCCGCCCGAGGCAGTGGAGCCGTCCGCGACGCCGCCAACGGCGCTATTTTGTGCTGCGACCTTGGCCTCGGCGGCGAGGATGTCGTCGGGGTAGTGCGGATCATTGCCGCGTGCGGGGCTATAGCCGGCCTTTTCGAGCTGCGCCAGTTCGGCGCGAACCTGCGCACGGGTAACCGGGCCATTCGACTGGGCGAACGATACAACCGGAACGACGAGGGCAACAGCAACTGCGACGGCTTGAATAAGGGACTTCATGATGACAACCTCCAGTGTTTTGGTGTTCGGTGCGCCGTTTCGCCGCAACCGATGACGAAAGTCTAGGAGTTTGCTTGCCTGGGGTTAACCATGATTTCGGGAAGGAATACTTTCATCGCGCGGAAAGATCCGCCGTCGCTGGCGCGAGCCTGATCGCTCCCCATGTCGAAGTTCCAGATCGCCGATAACGCAAACGACAGCGACTTTTCTAAAAACGCCAGTGACGTTTGCGTCCCTGCTGGATGCCGCTCTTCTTCTATTGCGCCCCTTTATGGCGGCCTCTACTGAGGCGAACGGCAGCGCCACGTCCCGCTGCGCTGCCGTTCTCAACCAGAGGACGTCATGCGAACTGCTTTTGCCACTCCAGCAACGGAACCCCGCGCGAGCGCTGCGGCGCGGCTTGAGCGCCTGCCGTTTTCCGGCTATCACAAGCTGATTTTCACCATCATCGCGCTCGCGTTCTTCTTCGATTCGGTCGACCTGGGCACGATGACGTTCGTGCTTGGCTCGATCAGAAAAGAGTTCGCGCTTTCGACTGCACAGGCCGGGCTGGTCGCCAGCTCCAGTTTCTTCGGCATGACGCTTGGCGCCGCCGTGGCGGGACTGCTCGCGGATCGCTTCGGACGGCGGCCGGTGTTCCAGTGGAGCATGGTGCTATGGGGGATCGCCTCGTACCTCTGCTCGACGGCGCATGACGTGAATATGCTGATCGTCTATCGGATCCTGCTGGGTTTCGGCATGGGCATGGAGTTTCCGATCGCCCAGGCGCTGCTTTCCGAGTTCGTCCCCGCCGCGAAGCGTGGCCGCCTGGTCGCGCTGATGGACGGCTTCTGGCCGCTCGGTTTCATCACTGCGGGGATCGTCGCTTACTTCGTGCTGCCGACGCTCGGATGGCGTACCGTGTTCGCGCTGCTCGCCATTCCCGCCGCGTTCGTGCTGGTCGTGCGCAGGATCGTGCCCGAATCGCCTCGCTGGCTCGAACATCGCGGACAACTGGCCGAAGCGGACCGCGTCGTTGCGCAGATCGAGGCCAGCGTGATGCGATCCGCCGGACTGTCGAGCCTGCCGCCGCCCGCGCGGCTTCTGGAGCCGACGCCCCCACGCGGGCGCAGCGCGCTTCGGGAGATCTGGAGTCCGACGTACCGGCGCCGCACCGCAATGGTGTGGTCGCTCTGGTTCTTCGCGCTGCTCGGCTTCTATGGACTGACTTCGTGGCTCGGGGCGCTGTTGCAGCAGGCGGGATTTGCACTCACGCAGTCGGTTTTTTACACCGTGCTGATCTCGCTTGGCGGCGTCCCCGGCTTTCTCTGCGCGGCGTGGCTGGTCGAGGTCTGGGGCCGCAAGCCGACTTGCGTGGTCTCCCTGCTGGGCGGCGGCGTGATGGCCTATGCATACGGTCAAACCGCGTTGCACGGCGCAAGCATTCCGATGCTGCTTGGCACGGGCCTCGTCATGCAATTCTTCCTGTTCGCGATGTGGGCTGCGCTTTACACCTATACGCCCGAACTCTACGGCACTGGCGCGCGCGCGACGGGTTCGGGGTTTGCCTCGGCGATCGGCCGTGTCGGCTCGCTGATTGGCCCCTACGCGGTTGGCGTCGTCTTGCCGCTTTTCGGGCAGGGCGGTGTGTTCATGTTAGGCGCGTTGTCGTTTGCCGTCGCTGCGCTCGCCGTCTGGACGCTAGGCATCGAAACAAAGGGCTTGTCGCTCGAAGCGCTCACATCGTCAGGGGAAGACGCTGCTGCATTGCCGGTTGCGGGCAACGAGGTCTGGAAATAGCGGGTGAACTGACGCGCGGCTCGCCGTCGCGACGCGCGCCGGGGCCGGGTGATATCCTCGACGTTCCCCTGTCTTTGAACCAGAGCGACGCGCAATATGACGGCGTCGCGCACATCCTCCATGAGCATCGATCCCGCAGTCATTGCAGCTTTGGCTCCCAAAGGCGTCCTGCGCGCCTCCATCAATCTCGGCAATCCGATTCTCGCGAACCAGGATCCGGTCAGTGGCGAACCGTTTGGTGTGTCGGTCGATCTTGCGCGTGATTTCGCCGCGTATCTGGCCTTGCCGCTCGAACTCGTGGTGTTCGATGCCGCCGGCAAATCGGTCGAGGCCGTGAGCGACGAGCGCGCGGATTTCGGCTTCTTCGCGATCGATCCGAAGCGCGGCGAGACGATCGCGTTCACGGCGCCGTACGTGCTGATCGAAGGCTTCTATCTGGTGCGCGAGGACTCGGATGTTCGCACCAACGCCGACGTGGACACGGCGGATCATCGCGTGGCGGTCGGCAAGGGCAGCGCCTACGACCTCTTTCTCACGCGCGAACTGAAAGCGGCGCAGATCGTGCGCGCGCCGACGTCGCCAGCGGTCGTGCAAACCTTTATCGAACAGGGGCTTGAAGTGGCTGCGGGCGTCAAACAGCAACTACAGGCCGACGCAAGCCGCATTGGCGGGCTCAGGCTGCTGGACGAGCGCTTCATGGTGATCGCCCAGGCGATGGGTGTTGCATGCAGCCGGGGGCAAGCGGCTGCGGCTTTGCTGGCGGATTTCGTCGAGCAGAAAAAGGCGTCGGGGTTCATCGCCGAGGCGCTTGCGCGGCATGGCATCCAGGGGGCTTCGGTTGCTCCGGCAGCTTGAATGCGTGGGCGCACGGTCGCAATAGCGGCACGACGAACCGAGGCCGGCCGGCAACCCCGACAAAGCGTTGCCCCATACAGGGTTAGCGTTTGCCGCGGCCACCAGCGGGTTTGCCGCGTGGCTTCTGCGTGCTGAACGGGTTATCGCCGAAGAAGCCAGTGCCGCTAGTACCGCTTTCGCCGCTTGTGCCTTTACCCGCGCCCATAGCGCGCTGCGCCACAGGCTTGCCTTTGTTTTTTGCGCCACTTTGCGGGCGCGGTTTTTTGCCGGGTGTCTGCACGGCGCCCGGCGCAGCCTGCGGCGCTTTGGGTTTCTTGGGCTTTTTGGGTTTCTTGATGAGTTGGCCCGTCGCGCTGGTTTCCGGCACGCGATGGTCGGCTTCGAAACCCGGCTCCTCTTCACGGGGCAGCGTTTGCCGGATCAGCGCTTCAATCGCGGCCAGTTGCGGCGCTTCATCGGCGCACACAAGGGACACCGCCACGCCGCTGGCGCCCGCGCGGCCGGTACGGCCAATACGGTGCACATAGTCTTGCGCCACGATCGGCAGATCAACGTTGATCACCAGCGGCAGGTCGTCGATATCCAGCCCGCGCGCGGCCACATCGGTGGCCACCAGCATATTGACTTCGCCGGTCTTGAAGCGCTCCAGCGCACGCAGGCGCGCGGGTTGGGGTTTGTCGCCGTGGATGGTGTCGACCGCGTAGCCCGCATCGTCCAGCATGGTCGCCAGGTACTCCACGCCGTTGCGGGTCTTGACGAACACCAGCGCGTGCTCCCATTTGTTTTCGGCTACAAGGTGCATGAAGAGTTCGGGCTTGTTCCTTTTATCCACCGGCACCACCCACTGCTTGATCTTGCTGGCCGTGGCATTGGGCGGGCTGACGCTGATATTGACCGGGCCGCGCAGAATGCCCGCCGCCATGGCGCGGATATCGTCGGTAAACGTGGCGGAGAACAGCAGGGTCTGGCGCTGGGCGGGCAAGGCGGCAAAGACGGCGTTGAGTTCGCGCGCGAAACCCAGATCCAGCATGCGGTCGGCCTCATCCAGCACTAGCGTCTGCACTTGATCGAACTGCACAGCGTTCTGGCGATTGAGGTCGAGCAGGCGGCCTGGCGTGGCAACGAGCACATCCACGCCTTTGCGCAACTTCATCATCTGCGGGTTGATGCTCACACCGCCGTAGGCGGCCAGAAATCGCAAATCGAGGCCTTTACCGTATTCGATAAAGCTTTGCAGCACTTGCTCAGCCAGTTCACGCGTGGGCACCAGCACCAGAACGCGCGCGCGGTTGCTGGACACGGCCGGGCCGTGTTGCACCAGCCGCTGCAGCAGCGGCAGCGCAAAACCCGCCGTTTTGCCGGTGCCGGTTTGCGCCGCAGCCATGACGTCCTTGCCACTGAGCACAGCAGGAATCGCCTTGGCCTGCACCGGCGTAGGTGTCTGGTAATTGAGGTCCCGCAGATTCCGCAGCAAGGGATCGATCAGGCCAAGCGAGGCAAAAGACATGGACGTATTCCAGGCTAAAACCGCAATTCTAGCGGTTACCGCGCGGAATGCGCCGCGCGAATCACAGTTCGATGCTCTGAACAATCTCGTCGATGGTGGCGCGAATGCGCGCCGTGCGGCGCAGATCCTTGTGCGTGACGAGCCATATTTCATAGGGCGCTTCACGCCTGCGCGACGGCCACACGCGGATGAGTCCATCGCGTGCGCCCATGTTCACGGGAATCTCGCCGATCCCGATCCCCGCCTTGATAGCCGCGCGCAAGCTCAGGTTCGAGTCGAAGCGCGCCACGATGCGCCCGCGCTGTAATGGCTCGCCGGCGAGCGCAGGCTCGCGGGCCGCGTCGATATAAGGTTGATAGACGACGAGATCGTGCCCCGCGAAGGCTGCACCTTCCTCGGGCAACCCATGCCGATTCAAATAGTCCTCCGAAGCAAACAGTCCCACTTCCCAACTGGCCAACCGTCGCGCCACAAGGCCGGGATTGCGCGGACGCACCGTTCTCACCGCGATATCGGCCTCGCGCGTCGCAAGATCAAGCAACCGCGTCGTGGTGTTTAAACGCACGCACACTTCAGGATGTTTCGCGTGCAGACGCTCGATGGAAGGAATGACGAATTCCAGCGCGATCGCATCGGTCGTCGTCACCTTGACTTCGCCAGCGAGCTTTTTGTCGAGTCCTTGCGTTTGCCTCGTGAGATCGTGGGCCGCGCGTTCCATCGATTCCGCGGGCTGCAAGGCGAGCTTGCCCGCTGGCGTGAGCACATAGCCTTTCGAGGTGCGCGCGAACAGTGCCGCCGATAGATCATGTTCGAGCGCGGCGAGGCGTCGTCCAACCGTCGCCTGGTCGAGATTCAAGGTGCGCGCGGCGGCGCGCAGCGTGCCCTCGCGATGGATCGCGAGAAAGATGCGGGCGTCATTCCAGTCCATGAGTGCTCCATCGGATGCTGATGCAATTTTGCATCAGCGCGCAAGCAAATTGCTGCGTGCCGCGCAAGCCGCAGAAAACTATACTCGTTTGCAGATCCGAGGCGTGCAGTCCAACGAATCCTTCCGGTTTCTACGCGTCTCGATCGAGCTTACGAGGATGAATCGATGTCGAATGCAGCACACATTATTCCGCCGACCATGTCGGCGGTCGAGATTACCCAGCCGGGCGGCCCGGAAGTGCTGGTGCCCACGGTGCGCGCCGTGCCGGCGCCGGGCCCAGGCGAGGTTCTGATCCGCATTCACGCGGCAGGCGTCAATGGCCCCGATGTTTTCCAGCGCAAGGGGCTGTACGATCCGCCGCCGGGTGCGTCCGATCTGCCGGGCCTCGAAGTCGCGGGTGAAGTCGTCGCATCTGGAGCGGGCGTCACGCGCTTCGTGGCGGGCGACCGGGTCTGCGCGCTGGTTCCAGGCGGCGGTTACGCCGAATACGCGACGGCCCACGAGTCGAACACGCTGTTCATTCCTGACGGTTTGAGTCTTGTCGAAGCCGCTGCAATGCCCGAAACCTTCATGACGGTCTGGCTCAACGTGTTCCAGCGCGGCAAGCTCGCGAAAGGCGAAACGGTGCTGATCCACGGCGGCGCGTCGGGCATCGGCACGACGGCGACGATGTTCGCGAAGGCATTGGGCGCGGGCCGCATCATCACGACGATCGGCTCGGACGAGCAGCGCGCGGCCGGCCTCGCACTGGGCGCCGATCTTGCGATCGATTATCGTCACGAGGATTTTGTCGCGCAAACGCTGGCCTTTACCGAAGGCAAGGGCGCTGACGTGATCGTCGATATCATTGCGGGCGATTACGTCGCGCGTAATTTTGCAGCGGCGGCCGTGAATGGACGCATCGTGCAGATTGGCGTCATCAAGGGGCCGGCCACTCAGGTCGATCTGTTCCCGATGCTCACGAAGCGGCTCACGCATATCGGCTCGACGCTGCGCTCGCGCACGCATGAAGAGAAGGCGGAGATCATTCAGGAACTCGAAACGCACATCTGGCCGCATATTCGTGGCGGCAGCGTGAAGCCGATGATCTATCGTCACTTCGCGCTGGAGCACGCAAGCGATGCGCACACACTGATGGATTCCGGCAAGCACATCGGCAAGATCGTGCTGACGACGCGCGCCGCCGCATGATAAGCACAAAACGAGCGAACCTGCGATAAAACCAGGCGCGCTCGCCTGCCGCTTTTACAGACCCACTTCCTTTAGCAACGCAGCCGCAGCCAGCTTGCCGAGGTTGTGCGACGCCAACGGACTATCGCCGGTGATGATATTTCCTTGATGGGGACGACGAGAGGAGGTGAAGCAGTAGAAAGCGGGCCAGAGAGCAGCGCCCCGCGAACAGGGGGCTGAATGCAAGCGGGCGCTTCGCCAGGCTGTCGCATCCGAATCGCGACCGTCTATCGAAGAGAATGGGATGACTAAAGAAGAAGCAGTGAATCCAGCGGGACACGATGGAACTGATCGCGGCGAGCGACGTGCGCACCGTGCTCAACTGGAAGCGGAACTGAATACGATGCCAACGTAAAGCGCCGTTTTAAAGCGTTCAGCACCCGGCTTCATCAAGCATCCATGTCGCGGCTCACTCGAAGCGTTGAAACTCCAGGAGAAAAAATCGCTGACGCTTTAAACTGCGCCATGAGCGCGGTGGCATCCCTTCGTTGCGCTCCGGATGAGTCATGGAATCGCCGGGACACTCGCTTTCGCTAACAGGCCGTTCAAGCGGGCCGTTCACGGCGCTTGCGATTGCAGTGGCGCTGGCGCGCATATGGAGGACTTTGCATGATCGAAGAACGCTGGACACTGGCCGCGCGCGGATTGCGCAGCGCGGCCGACTTCTGGTCGGTGCGTTTCGTGGACGAACGTACCGACGACCATACCGTGCGCAACGACGTGGCGCTGCCCTCGCGTCAGGTGCGCGAGCGCGGCGCGATGGTCACGGCCTGGGCCGGTGCGGGCGCGGGCTACGCGGCCACGGCCGATCTCTCGGCGGGCGGCTTGCAGCGGGCGCTTGAGATCGCCACGGCGCGCGCCCAGGCGGGCGCGGCGCGCGCGCTGATCGACCATCGCGAGATCGCGCGGCCCACGCAAAGCGGCAGCTACGTTTCGCCGAACGCGCACGCGGCCCTGCCGTCGCGGCGCGAATGGATCGAGCGCCTTGCGCACGAATGCGCGGCGGCCAAGGTCGATGCACGTATCGTCGAGCGCGTCGCGGGCATGCACGTCACGCAAAGCGACCAGCTTTACCTGACCAGCGACGGCGTGCGCATCGACCAGCAGTTCCGTTTCCTGATGCCGAGCCTGTGCGCCGTCGCGCACGATGACGGCGACACCCAGGAGCGCACGCTTAACGGCCACTACGGCACGCTCGCGCAAGGCGGCATGGAAATTCTGGCGCGCTATGGTTTCGACGGCGCGGGCACGCGCGTCGCCGACGAAGCGCTGCAGCTGCTCGCCGCGCCCAATTGCCCGAGCGGGCGGCGCGACCTGCTGCTGATGCCCGATCAGATGATGCTGCAGATCCACGAGTCGATTGGCCATCCGCTCGAACTCGACCGCATTCTGGGCGACGAGCGCAACTTCGCGGGCTGGAGTTTCGTGAAGCCCGAGATGTTCGGCCACTACCAGTACGGCTCGGCCTTGCTCAACGTCACCTTCGATCCGGACCTGCGCGAAGAGGCGGCAGCCTACGCGTTCGACGACGACGGCAGCGCGGCCAGCAAGCAATACCTGATTCGCGCGGGCGTGCTGGAGCGGCCACTGGGCGGTGCGCTCTCGCAGCAGCGCGCGGGCCTGCCGGGCGTCGCGAACTCGCGTGCGGCCAACTGGAATCGGCCGCCCATCGATCGCATGGCCAACCTCAACATCGAACCGGGCGACCAGTCGCTCGACGCGATGATCGCGGGCATCGAGCACGGCATTCTGATGAAAACGAATACCTCATGGTCGATCGACGACCATCGCAACAAGTTCCAGTTCGGCTGCGAGTTCGGCCAATTGATCGAGCAGGGCAAGCTCACGCAGGTCGTCAAGCGGCCCGGCTATCGCGGGATTTCCGCGAGTTTCTGGCGCGGCCTCTCGGCGGTCGGCGACGCTT
Organism: Paraburkholderia eburnea; assembly: GCF_002917095.1. GTDB lineage: Bacteria > Pseudomonadota > Gammaproteobacteria > Burkholderiales > Burkholderiaceae > Paraburkholderia > Paraburkholderia eburnea. Next base: position 199,118 of record NZ_PQGA01000006.1, on the reverse strand, counting down.
CCACGCGCGGGGTTTTCGGCACGCCGATGTGCGGCAAGGGCGAACCCGCTCAGGTGATCCGCGTGGGCCACGCGTCGCCCGCTTGCGTGTTTTCCGGTGTCGAAGTATTCGGAGGGGCATGATGGCCGGGATTCTTTTTACGCGCGGCGTCGAAGCGATCGACTGGCATGCGCACTTCACCATGCTCGCGCAGGCGATCGAGCGCCTGTGCCGTCCCGGCGAAACGGTGCTGAGCGCATTCGCAGGCGAGCAGTCCGATTTCATTCGCTTCAACGCGGGCAAGGTGCGCCAGAGCGGCCAGGTGGAGCAGGGGCGTCTGACCTTGCGGCTGGTCCATGGGGCGCGTCAGGCGTACTCCACCTTTGATCTAGGCGGCGATGCGCAGGCCGATGCAAGCGACGTGTCCGACGCGCTCGCGGCGCTGCGCGAAAGCCTGCTCGATGCGCCCGACGATCCGCACGTGTTGTTCGACACGCGTTCGTGGACGCACAGCACGCGCCGCAGCGGTCGCTTGCCCGAACCGCAGGCGCTGGTCGAACTTGTTGCGCGCGCGGCGCTAGGGCTGGATTTCGTGGGCTTTTATGCTGGCGGGACGCTTGCGCGCGGCTTCGCGTCGACCACGGGCAGCCGCGGCTGGTACGAGGTGGAGAATTTCAATTTCAGCTGGTCGCTCTATCAGCCCAACGGGCGGGCGATCAAGACCAGCTACGCGGGCGAAGCCTGGGATGATGCCGTCTTCGCCGACAAGGTGCGAGAGGCCGCCGCACGTCTGCCGGTTCTGCTTCGCGCACCGCGCGTCCTGACACCGGGCGGCTATCGCGCCTGGCTTGCGCCCGCGGCGCTGGCCGAACTGGTGGAATCGGCGGCGTGGAATGGCTTTTCGGCGCGCGCCCAGGCGTCGTCGACAAGCCCGCTTTATAAGCTCAATACCGGCGCGGCCGCGTTTGACGCGCGTGTGTCGCTGGCGGAATCGCTAGAACTCGGCATCGCGCCTGCGTTCAACGACGACGGCTATCTGCGTGCGAGCGTGCCGCTGATCGACGCGGGGCGTAGCGTAGGCCAGCTGACGAGCGCGCGCTCGGCGCGCGAGTATGGGCTGGAGCCCAACGGCGCGCAGCCGCAGGAAATGCCGACAACGCTTGCCATGGCGGGCGGCGATCTGGCGCAGGCCGATGTGCTCGCGCGCCTGGGCACCGGGCTTTATATCGGCAACCTGTGGTACGTGAACTTCTCGGACCGCATGAATTGCCGGCTGACCGGCATGACGCGCTTTGCGACCTTCTGGGTGGAAGACGGCGAGATCGTCGCGCCCGTGGACGCCATGCGTTTCGACGACAATCTCTATGGCCTGCTCGGCGAACGGCTGGAGGCGCTCGGCGCACAGCCCGAACTGTTGCTCTCCGATTCGACGTGGGGACAGCGCGCGAGCGGCGGGATGCAATTGCCAGGGGCGCTTGTCAAGTCGTTTGAGCTGGTGTTGTAACGAGCGACCATCGGCCAGTTAATCATTTGTCATCCTCAATAAATCATTCATGAGAAAAATCGCAGTTGCTGCGGTCCTTGGCTTCATTTCGTCAGCCGTGCCGGTCGCCTGTTTTGCGCAGACGGCGGCGAAGCCGGCGATGCATGTCGTTTCGTCGATCGATCTGTCAAAGCCGTTCGGAACGCGTTCGGCGTGGCGGTTCATCGCATCGCAGGGACCCGGCGAGCCGGACCGCAGTGGCGCAGGGGATTCCGGGCCGGGCGTGATTTATCCCTGCATTACGCCCGACAATGCCAGGACGTGTCTGCCAGATACCGACACCGCGTTGCGCCTGGCAAAGGACGCGGACGGCTTTTCTGCGCCTCATTTTCTTCTCGACGCCGGGATCGTACACGCTTCAAACCGCGCGTTACTTCTGCTGAAGCTCGGGAGTATCCAGGCGGACGACGGCGATCAGGTTCAAGGCACCCAGATCTATGCGTACGATCAGGGCAAGGACCGTTTCGCATTGGTCTACGCGCATCGGACCGGACGTAACAACAACCAGGAAGTTCGCTTTATTGCCGATGGCCCGCTGCAAGGCGACATCATTTCGGTCGACCCGACGCGGGACGCTCCCTTCGGTTATTGGGTATCCGTGAACAGCCTGGCGGCGCAAGGCAGTTATAAGGAGGTTGTGCGCTATCGCAGCGCGACGGTCTATGGCGACGGCAATCCGCTGGCTGTGATCGATGCGGAAATGCCCAACATCCAGCGACGGATGGGGGTGTGGAAGCCGGATATGCCGCTCCCCGCGCCGCATGACTGTCGTGCTCCTCACCTTGTAAAGGCGGTCTTGTGGTGCGGTTGAGTTGCGATTCGTATAGGCCGGGTCCGTCGGCCGCTGGAGCTATAGCGGCCGCTTCGTCGCAATTTCGTCTTTCACGCGCGCTCAAACTCTTCAAAAAAATGCCCGCGATTCGTGCGCGAATTTGCCCCAAATAGAGGCATAAAATCGACCGGTAATCGACCGGTAAGATTGGCCTGGTCTCCTTCCGCCAACAATACATATTTTTCCGACAATACTCACGCGAGTGACGCCAATTTTCACTATGCTGCGCCGCAGCAGTGCATAAAATAGTGTTTGTGATTCGGGCTCGCGATGACGTTTTCTGGTGCGGCCCGCTGCGTCAGCCCGGCCTGGTAAGGCCTGGGGAGGTCCGGCGAATTCACGCCGCTGCATTGCCTTCCTGCTGCGCAGCGCATTCTCGATGCTCCGGATGTTGCATATGCATATCGAATAAAAAAATCGTCGTCAATGCGGTCGACAACGCCAATAAAAATAAATATTCGTACCACTTAACAATATCACAATCATCAGACAAAAAGACGGGTCAAAAAAGCTTGCGCCTAAGGGAGGCGGGGGAAATCGGAAGCGGTTTTTTCAAGTTCCTCGTGCAGTGCTGGTTGAGTGCTTTTGTGCAACAACGCGTCCGCCATGAACGGACCGTGGGCCGAACGCCGCTCGCCAATCCTTGAAGCGGAGTGAGATATGAGGGGACCTGTCATGATCAGCAAAAGCAATGTGCAGCCTGATGCGGCCGCGCGGATCGAGGCATGTTGCGTCACCTTGTTCGAGCGGTGGTGCGAGGGCAGGCTCGTGATTCCCCTCGCGTACCTGATGTCGGTCTGGCCGCTTGCCACGCCGTCGCCTCTTTATATGAGACGGCTTTCTCGCTCGCTCGACGATCTTGTTCGTGCGCACGGAGAAATGCTGGGCGACGACGATTGTCGTCTGATCGAAGACGCGATCGCGAACGCCGAGCGGCCGCAACAGAACTGAGTCCTTCTCGCCGCCGATGGTCACCGATCGTCACCGATGGCCGCCGGCTGGCAGCAGTGGCAAAGAATGCAGGTTGCACTTCAGGTTGGCTGTGCGTCGCGTGCCGTCGCGGGGTTGGGGCGGCGCAGCGCAAGCAGCAGCTCACCCGCACAACAGGGGAAAACAAGATGGAGCGCCTTCCGAATGTATTTGGCGTCGTGTCCAATCGGGCCGGCGGGCCGCGCAGCACCCGCACGGTCAGACAGATCGCAATCACGCTATTCAATGGTTTCTCGCAACAGGAGGCCATCACCGTCGCGCGGGCCTTCCAGTCCGCCAACGTCCTGTCGCGATCCTGGCGCAGCGACAGCCCGATTTACAACGTGCGCCTGCTTTCGGCGACCGGCGGCATGATTGCGAGTTCGTCCACCATGGTCGTCTGGACGGAGAGCATCGAGGCCTGCCATCACGGCGAAGGTTTCGACGTGCTGTTCATCATGGGCGGCGCAGGCGCGCACCACGCGCTCTGCGATGAACGGCTTGTCGGCTGGTTGCGACAGGCCGTGCCGTGCTGCCGGCTGACGCTGCCGATCGCGGAGGGCAGGCTTTTGCTCGACGCGGCCGCCAGCGTGGCCGTGCGTCACGCCCGGCCATCCGGCAACGGCGCAGGCAACGTGACGCCACGGTCGACCGAAGCGTGCGCGTATGCAAACTTCGTGGGACCGCTGCGCATGGCGCTCGATGTGATCCAGACGGATCTGGGCGCTGACATCGTCAACCAGATCGCCGTGGCCGTCGCGCCGCCGTCCGAGACGCAGTTCACGGCCATCGTGCGCAAGAACGCCGAGCACTTCGTGAGCGATCGCATTCAGGCGTCGGCGCGCTGGTTACTGGCGCATGCAGCCAGCCCGGTCGTCATGCGCGAGGCGGCTCGCGTGGCCGCGATGAGCGAGCGTAATTTCCTGAGGCGCTTCAAGATCGAGATCGGCGTGACGCCTTCCGAGTATCTGATGTACGCGCGACTCGACATGTGCTGCCGGCTGCTGGTCGAAACGAACCTGTCCGTCGACAAGATCGCGGAGCGCTGCGGCATTGGTTGTGGCGGGCGGCTTTCGAAGCTCTTGCGCAAACATCTCGCCACCACGGCGACCGCCTATCGCGCCGACGCGCGGCGCATGGCCGATGCGCCGCTGCCGTTCCCGGCGCAGGAGGCGACGACGCTCGCGCTGCCGGCTTCACAGACGGTTAAGCAGACGGTGCAGGCAGCGGCGCGCGCATCGGTCGCCGTCCCTTCATCCGGGCTGGAGCCGACGACCTGACGCGCGAAGTCGCGAAGAAACGGACGGGCGCCTCACGCCCGTCCGCCGATCTAGAACGTGAACGAAGCGCCCGCGAAGATGGAGTAGCGCACGAGGCTGCCGAATTCGCTGCGGCTCGGTCCGAGCGTCACCGACGGGACGAAGTAGAGCAGCCAGTTTTTCCCGACTTCATATTCGACGTCCGAGAGCAACTGCGTCGAGTGATCGTTGAGGTCCTGGATCACGCGCACGGTGAGGCTGACATTGCGCACGAGCTTCGCGTCGACGTACTGGAGCAGCAGATAGTCGCGGCGCGGATAGGGGTTGGTCGGATCGAGCGTGAGCGACGAAGCACAATGCGCGATGTCCTGCGTCGTGCAGCCCGCATTATGGTGAAAGTACTCGCCCGTGATCATCGCGCCGTTCATGAGCGTGTAGGTCGCACCGGCGAGCAGATCGTAGTCCGGGTGCGGGAGCGCTGGATTCGTGGCCGTGGAAAGCGCCGCGCTGCCTTCGCTGTAGAGCAGCCAGGCATCGGAGACGTTCCAGCCGCCGAAATAGCCCATGCGCCAGGGCGTCGTATCGCGTTTGGAGACGACCAGCGAGAAGTAGGTTTTCTCGCCGGTGTAGTCGAACTTGGACGCGTAGGCCTTGTGAAACGGGCCGCTGGCCTCGGTGCTGTCATTGAGCCGGCCCGCGCCGGTGTTGGCGATGAACGAGCCCGTGAACGACGAGTTCGGGATCGCGACGACGCGCGCGTAATCCAGCCCCGGCTGTTCGATCGCCGGGTTGTTCTTGCCGTTGTTCTGGTTGAACGGATTGGACGGTGAGAGCAATTGCGAAGGCCCCCATTGCAGATTCTCGCGGCCATAGCTCACCAGCAGCTTGTCCGTGACACGGTAGCGGGCAATCCACTCGTTGATGTAGGCCGTCGCGGTCGTCAGATCCGTGCCGCCCTGGACGCCATTCTGCACACGATCCCAGTCGGCCTCGAAGCGCGGCTTGATGCCGAGTTCGAGTTGGCGGAAGTTCAGGCTGAAGTCCGGGCGCAGGGCAAGCTGCGTCTGGTAGTGCTGGATACCAAGCGCATTGTTCGGATTCAGCGTCGAGTTCACCGGGTCTTGGAGAACGCCGTAGCCCAGCACGTTGATGCGCGAATAGAAGCCCGCGATCAACTCCTGGGCGAGCGGCGAGTCCAGCGCGGGTTCGTCGAGACCTTCTTCGGTAGCGGCCGACGTGATTGCCGCCGGTGCGCCCGTGGAGGAGGCCGCCGAGATGGCTGGCGGTTCCACCGGGCCGCTGGCGAGCGTGACCGCCCTCGACGATGCAGCCGACGCCGACACAACCGGCGCTGTACTGGCGGCTGCCGCGTTAGCGGCGTCCGCTGCCACCGCGTCTTCCGGCAAGGGCGAGAGGGTCAGCGCAATCGACTTGCCGTCGATAGGGGGCACCTCGCTGTGGTCGTCGGCGAGTTTCGACGGAACTCGTGAGGTCTCCATATCATCTGCATTGTCGGCGTCTGGAGTTTTTTTCGCGCTGCTGCCCGGCGATGTATCGACGTGTTCCGACACCCTCGCGGGCGCGTCGGAATCGAGGCCTTCGTCGTTTTCGGTAGCCTGCGCGAGCGGCGCGTCGATGCCAGGCGGCGCGTGCGCTAGCGCGTCGGCCGCCACCGGGATGGACGGCGGATCGACGGAGTCGGCGGGATCGGCGAGCGCGGCGCCTGGCACGGCCAGCGTCACGCCGATCGCAAGTCCCGAGACGATAAAAAACGGTACGGTCATAACGGTCTCCCAATCCGGTTCACAAGCCGCTTTAAAACGGCTTCCCAGCCAACTCAGCCGCGTCTCAGAACCGGTAATCCACCTTGATGCTGCCGGCCTTCACTGACGCGTTCGAGGTATGCAGCAGGGTGTCGAAGGCGGCGGACACCCACAGCGAGCGCGTCACCCGCATGTTCAGCGAGACGCCCGCCGTGACGAGGTTGCGCGGCAGCGGCACGCCGGCCGCCGTAAATTGCGTGCCGTCCTGCGCGCTCACCGACACGGCGCGATTGGTGGTGCCGACCTCGCGCGCGTAGCCCACATAGGCTTCCAGGTGCGAAGGCATCGACGTGCTGCCGAACGCATAACGCAGCGCCATTTGGGCATACGGCTGCACGCTCTGGATGTTGTCGGTGCCGACCAACAGATCCTGGTTGCCCGCGCCCGACTCGCTGAAGGCCTGGCCGTGGAAGTACGCGAAGCGCAGTCCCGCGCGCGGAATCAGCACGAAGCCGCCCAGCGAGGGCAGCGGCATGCTGGCTTGCGCGGCAGCGGTGACTTCGAGGCCGTTGTGGCTGCCCGACGTATTGCCGATTGCCGTATCGAACGGCCGCTTCTGGTCGATGAAGTCGTAGCCAAGGCCAACGGTGGCGGCCAGGTTGACCGGCCCCGTCCACGTCGCGCCGTAGGCGGACCATCGCAGGCTGTCGGCCGTGCCGGTGTCGGGCGTTTGCGCTTCGCTCACGTCGACATGGCTGTAGGCCAGTGTGCCGCCCACGTCATAGCTGCCGATGCGGTGGTCGTAGCCCGCGATGAAGCCATACTGGCGCGCCGAGTAACCGGAGATGCCGCCGTTGTCGTCGGTGCGCGCGTAATCGCCGACGGCCTTGATCCACACGTGGTCGGTGCCGGCGATACAGTCGCGTGTGTTGGTGCTGCGGCACAGACGGCTGACGCGGTCGAGAATCGCCGCGTTCGTGGCCTGGGCGACTTGCGAAATCGCCGAACCCATCGCCGTGAAAATGCTCGTGTCGATCGGCGCGAGGACGAGATCGACCTCGTTCGCCTTATAGGTGACGCTCGGCGTCACATAGCTCAAATTCGCGCCGCTTTCGACGATCGCAACCGGCGCGCCCGAGAACGCGCCGCTGATCGACGACGCCGTGAGCAGCTTGACCGTTCCCGGTCCATAGGCGCTCGCCGCGGCGCTGCTGCCGGCGTCGTAGACGATCGCCAGCGTGCCGGCGAGCGTGGCGTTGCCCATCACGTCGAGTTGCGAGGCCGAGGTCGGGCTGATTTCCACTTGCAGCGTGGCGGCGGCGGCCTGCTGGTAATTGCCGACGATCGTGGTCGTGCCGATCGAGCCGCCGGGGCTGACGGTGCCGTCGTTGACGACGTTGCCGCCGATCGTGCCGTGCCCGCGCAACGTGCCCGCCTCGCCGACGACGACATTGCCGCCGAGCGTCGCCGACGTATGCGCACTGTCACCCACTTCCAGCGTGCCCGCGAGCACCTGCGTCGTGCCGCTGTAGGCCGTGCTCGCGCCGTTCAGGATGACCGTGCCGCTGTGCGTATCCACGAGCGTGCCGCTGCCTGTGAACGCGCCGCCATAGGCGTAGGTGCCGGCGAGGTCGAAGACGAGCGTGCCGTCGTTGTGCGTGTCGCCGACGAGCGCGCCCGAGGCTCCGCCTTGACCGAGCATGAGCGTGCCGCCGCCGTTGACCGTTGCGCTCACAACGGTGCCCAGCACGTTCTGCATGCCACCGCTGTTGACAACGGAATGGCTGGTCACGCCGCCGCTCATGACGACCTGGGTGCCGCTGCCGTTGATCACGGTGCCGCTCGTGAGCGCGCCGCTGTTGACGGCCTGGAAGCCTGCGGTGTTGACCGTCGTGAGATTGGCGAGGCTGCCCGCGTTGACGCTCTGCATGCCGCCGTTGAGCGTCGTATCGGTCACGACGGACCCGTTCGTCAGATATTGAACGCCGCCCGAGTTGACGGTCGTGCCGATGGCCGTGCCGCCGCTGACGACGTTCTGCACGCCGCCGTTGTTGATCGCCGTGACGCTGGTCACGCCTGCGGACGCGACGTATTGCAGGCCGCCGCTGTTGACGCTCGTGCTGGTCGCGAGGCCGCCGGCTCCCACGATCTGCGTGCCGCCTCCCGAGAGGGTCGAGGCACTGGCCGTCCCCGAGACGGCCACGTACTGCGTTGCGCCGTTGCCGACGAGTGTGACGCTGGCCGTGCCGCCGCTCGCCACGTACTGCGTGCCGCCGGAGAGCAGCGTGTTGCTGGTCGCGAGGCCGCCGAAGACATACTGGTTGCCGCCGCTGTTGACGGTCGTCGAGATGGCGGTTCCCGCGCCCACGACGTATTGCGCGCCGCCGTTGTCGATGCTGTTGCCGGTAGCGATGCCGCTGGCGATGGTCTGGATGCCGCCGTTTTCGACGCTGTTGCCGTTCGCGGCGCCGCCGACTACGTACTGATTGCCGCCGCTGTTAATGGTCGTCGAGACGGCGGTTCCCGCGCCCGCGACGTATTGCGCGCCGCCGTTGTCGATGCTGTTGCCGGTGGCGATGCCGCCGCTGGCGATGGTCTGGACGCCGCCGTTTTCGACGCTGTTGCTGTTCGCGGCGCCGCCGACTACGTACTGATTGCCGCCGCTGTTAATGGTCGTTGAGACGGCGGTTCCAGCGCTCGCGACGTATTGCGCGCCGCCGTTGTCGATGCTGTTGCCGGTGGCGATGCCGCCGCTGGCGATGGTCTGGACGCCGCCGTTTTCGACGCTGTTGCTGTTCGCGGCACCGCCGACTACGTACTGATTGCCGCCGCTGTTAATGGTTGTCGAGACGACGGTTCCCGCGCTTACGACGTATTGCACGCCACCGCTCTCGATGCTGTTGCCGATGGCGAGGCCGCCGCTGGCCGCCGTCTGCACGCCGCCGTTGTCGATGGTGTTGCCGCTCGCCGTGCCGCCGACGACATATTGATTGCCGCCGCTGGAGACCACGGTTTCAAACGCGCTGCCCGCGCTCGCCACGTACTGCGCGCCGCCGCTGTTGATGGTGTTGATGCTCGCGATGCCGCCGCTGGCCACCGTCTGCACGCCGCCGCTGTCGATGGTGTTGCTGTTCGCGGCTCCGCCCACCACGTATTGATTGCCGCCGCTTTCGACCCAGGTGAGATCTGCCGTCCCCGACGCCGCGACGTACTGCGCGCCTTGCGCGAGCACGGTATTGCTGGTGGCGACGCCACCGCTGGCGATGGTCTGGGTGCCGCCATCGATGACATTGCTCGTGGCCGCGCCGCCGACCACATATTGATTGCCGCCGCCGCTGACTACCGTGACGACGGCGCTGCCCGCGCTCGCAACGTACTGCGCGCCGCCGCTATTGACGCTATTGCTGGTGGCGATACCCCCGCTCGCAATGGTCTGCGTGCCGCCGTTGTTGATGTCGGTGATGAGCGCGTTGCCGCCCAGAACATACTGCGTGCTGGCGGAATTGACGGAGGTGCTGGTCGCCGTGCCGCCCGACCCGATGGTCTGGACGCTGCGATCGAGCGTCGTGTCGTTGGCGTTGCCGCCGTAGCCGATGTCCTGCGCGCTGAGTTCCAGCGTGTTGCTGGTCGCGATGCTGTCGTAGCCGACGAACTGGTAGCTGGCCGTGAGCGAATTGCTCGTGGCCGTGCCGCCGAGGTCGAGGTACTGGACGCCGCCGACAAGCGAGTTGCCGCTGGTGGTGCCGCCGTTGCCGACGACCTGCACGCTGCCCGTGAGCGAGTTGCTGGTCGCCGTGCTGCCGCTGCCGTTGACGACCTGCACGCTGCCCGTGAGCGAGTTGCTGGTCGCCGTGCTGCCGCTGCCGTTGACGACCTGTATGCCGCCGATCACATCGTTGTCGAGCGTCGTGCCGCCGCTGTTGACGAGCTGGACGCCCGCAATGATGGTGTTGCTGGTCGCCGTGCCGCCGCTATCGACGAACTGCAGCGCGGCGTCGAGCGTTGCGCTTTGCACCGTGCCGCCCGAGCTGACGACGATCGTGACGCCATCGGGCGCGGACGGGACCGCCGCAATGCGGAAACTGCCCGAGCCGAGCGCGGCGGCGAGCGTGATTTCGGCGATCTGGGCGGCGACGGGTATGGCGCCGATGCCATTGACGACGGTGTCGGTCGCGCTGCCGCCGTCGGCGATGTACTGAAGTCCCGTATAGACCGTCGTGCCGCTTGCCGTTGCGCTATCGACGACAAACTGCGCGCCTGCGTTGTTGACCGTCGTTCCGTCGGCGGCACCGCCCGTTACCTGCTGGGTGCCCCCGCTGTTGACCACGGTGGCGATGGCCGTGCCGCCGCTCAGCACCCATTGGGTCTGATCGGAGCCGTTGGGCACGACGACGCCCGACGTGGTCTGTCCGGCGCTGACTACGTATTGCGCGCCAGCGTTCGTCGACCAGCCATGGGCCATGACGCCCGACAGGAGCAGCGCCGTCAGGCGGGAGATCCGCTGCGAGCGCCGGCCAAACATGTGTACGCAGAATCTGCGGCGATAGGTGATCGGTTTCATTCTGGTCCCCCTGTGTGATCCAACTCAGATGCGTGTTCAACGGAGTGATGTCGCCGGGTTGTCTTGTCGCTATCTGCCGCGCCCCAGCGGCGCTTTCAGGTACAGCTTTCCCTCTGCCAACAAATTGATTCGCATACCGAATTAATGGCTATGAGAACGGTTACCGCGAGGCGATGTTGCGGTCGTGGCTCTCCTGTCGTGTTTCCTGACTAGTTTTCGCCGGGCGTGCCCACCGTGGCGGCGAACGCCGGCAGGCGCTGAATGGCCGCCTTCACCTGCGCGGCCGTGATGAGCCGCGTGCATTCGAATTGACGCGGCGTGCCGGCGTGCCGCGGACACCAGAGGAAATCGCTGTGATCGAAGCGCACGCGCGGATCGTTCCAGCAGCTGTTGCAGGCGTGATAGTTGATCACCCGCCCCGGCGTCGAAAACTCATTGCTCGCGCTCGAAAAGCCGCTGATCAGCACGACCGGCGTGCGTGCCGCCCAGGCGAGCCAGGACAATCCGCTCGACAGTCCAACAAAAAAATCCGCGTGCTTGAGCCATCTCGCGCGCTCGGTGATCGGACGTTCACCGGTCTGATCCTCTGCGCCATGCGGAATGTGATTCCAGACGATCCCATGACCATGCACCGGCTTCTGGTCGATGCAGATCACGCGATAGCCCTGGTCCTTCAGAAAGGCGACGATCTCGCGCCAGCCCTCCGGGTTGTTCCAGTACTTGCATTGCGTGGTGCTCTGCGTCGCGATGCAGACGTAGCGCTCCTCGATGGGGCGGCGCTCGTCGTCCAGTGCGAGCAGGGGCGGCGTCTCGAAGGGATCGACGCCGAGGATGTAGCCGGCGGTGCGATGCAGGCCCGTTTGACGGAAGTCGCACGGCTGCCAGTCGCCGGCGCTGTCGTCGAAAAACAGGCCGATGTTGTAGGTTGCGTAGTAGCGCTCGGGCCGAACCGCGTCCGGCTCGATGAACTCAATCTCGGGATAGGCTTCCTCGAAAAGCGGAATCAACTGGGCCGACATCGCGCAGGTGAGACGGCAATGATGCTGCCGCTGGAATTTCACCGCGTACGGAAACCAGCCGACGATATCGCCGAGCGTGCCAACCGGGAACTGGATCAGCACCGGCTGGCTTGCGGCGTCGTAGGCATGACTCACGACCGCAGGGCGATTGGGGCGCGTGCGGTCATGAATCTCGATGCCGAAGCGCACGAAGTATTTTTTCGCGCTGCTGACCGTGCCCGCGCCGATCGTCGTCTCGTAGAGCACGTTGCCGGTGTCGAGATCGGTCAGTCGAACGCGCCAGTCGCCCGCAGGGAGCGCGACACGGCAGCCCAGGTTGAAGTCGAAGCGGATGCCTTCGGCGGCCTGCTGCGTCGGCAACGGCGCGGGAGCCGGGAACGGCGCCTTGAGCGCAGGCGGGGCGCTCGCGACCGGTGCTTCATGGCGGGGAGAGGAGATACGATCCCGCGATTCCATTTGGTTAGTAATGCTCATTGTTGGTCCCGTATGGTCTGGTTGCTGTATTATCGACTTGTCACGCGGTTCAAATGCCCGTGTTGAGCGTCTCGATCGCGGCACCCGTCACAGGGCGCTCGCGCGCCAGCGAACGGTATTCCAGCGGCGAAACGGAGAGGTACTTGAGAAAATAGCGGCGCAGATGATCGCCGTTGAAGAGCCCGCAGCGGCGTGCGATCTTGTCGACCGGCAAGTCGGTCTGCACGAGCAGAATCTGCGCATTTTCCAGTCGCACGCGCGCGAGATATTCACGCGGGGTCTGTCCGACCTCAGCCTTGAAACGTCGCAGGAAATTGCGCTCGCTCATGGACGCGCGCCGCGCCAGTTCGGAGATCGACACCGATCCCGCGTGATTGCTTTTGATCCATAGCAGCGAGGCTTCGATGCGTTCGCTCAGCGCGAAAGTGCCGATCATGCTCGTGATTCTGCCGCCGCTGCGGGTTGACGGCAGCTTCGCGCGCAGCATCTCGCTGCGAATGCGCACTAGCGTGCCGAAGTCGCGTTCCGCCATGGCAAGTACGCGTTCCACTGCCGCCACGCTGCGCGCCGTCCTTGCCGAGCCGCGGCTTGAGGCGTCCTCGGGCGATGGGCGCAGCTGGGTGAGCAACGCCTCGACGTCGCTCGAAATGGCGATCAGTTCGACTTCGGGGCCTGCCTGAATCAGCCAGTCGACGACGTGCGGCGCGAACGTCCTATGGCCGCCGCCAACGAAGATCGCCTTGAACAGGCGCGGGTCGTATTCGTCGATGTTCTCGGCGAACAGCCGGATCGACGAGGCACAGGCGACGTTGCCTTTTTCCGTCGACAGCACGAAGACGTCGTAGCGATGCGTGGCTTCGTCCGACCAGGACAGCGCGTCGTTGACCAACTGCCACGTTTCCGCCACCGAGGCCGCTTCACTGAGCTGACACGCCTCGAGAATGAGTATCGCGATGCGGCTCGTTGTGTAGGCGGCGGGCGCGGCGCCCGTGTCCCGTGGCGCGTGGTTCCCCGTTTTATCGCAGTCTCTCAGGCTCATCGCGGTCTCCCGTTCAAGCGTGCAAATCTAGTTATCCGCTGCGTTGCATCATACTGGCCACGTTTTTGAGGGGGTGCATTTCGTCGGAATGGAAGGTTTTTTTGGCGGAATCGGGCATCGTGGATCGGAACGCCTCGCGCGGTCCTTATTTCATGGAGCATTCGCGCGATAGCGCGCGACTCGCGCGAAGCTCATGATGGCGCCTTGGTTGCGAACGGACGTTTGGAATGCTCGGTGTGCAATGCGGAAATCGTGTCTGAAACTTTAGGGAATATGGCGGATACAACGGAATTTATCCAATAACATCCATTTAACCGGCTCGGCACTTACAAGCAGTAACAAAAACAGACGAACAGGGAGAACGCCGGGGAGGCGCATCGAAATGACGATGCGGGCAGGAAGGGGCAGGAGGGGTGGCCTTGCGAGGTGCGGGGAAATCAGACGAACCGCGCTGCCGCAAAAGGTCGATGCAGGTATCGAGGATGACCGCATATTAATAAGGATGGCTGAGCAATGAACGAGAGCCAGATTGTCATTACGAAGATGCGCGACACGTTTAGCCAGATCGAATACGCAGGCAGTATCGAAGATTGCCTGAGTGAGCTGGCGCAGAAAGCGGGGGATGTGCTCGATGCCGCGTGCGCGATCGTCATGCTGAGCGAGTCCCAGGTCGAAGAGATGGGGCTGCGGCCCGGCACGGGGTTCGGCGATGTGCTGCCGCCCGCTGCGCTCGCCTCGCCTTCGCTGGAGAGTATGCGCATGTTCTCCGCGATCGAAATGCAAGGCAAGGTGATCGGCGTGATCCGTGCGCATCAGCGGCAGCCGGCGCGCTGCTTCGATGCCGACGATCTGCAGCTCTTTGGCCTGCTCGCGCTCGTCATCACGCGCTCGATCCAGGTCATCCATATGCAGCACATCCTCAAGTCGCGCTTCGCGCAACTGGCGCTCACGCGCAGCACGGAAAAGACGATCGGAGAAATCGTCGCCGAATCGGCGCAGTCGCCGAACCAGATGGCCCGCATTCTCGCGAAGTCGTTCTACCGCGAAATGATCAGCGCGGGTTTCAGCTTCAACCAGATCGTCTATGCGGCTACCGAGGTCATCTCGGAGCTGACCGACAACATGCGCAAGCACAAGAACGCGTACCGGCGCCGCGTGGCCAGGACGAGCGCGCCGGAACTGGAGGGGAGCGTCGGGCCGGTGGGCCAGGCCGACGCCATCTGAAGGACGGTCGGGAATGGCAGAACGTAGGGCAGGAGGCAGGGCAGTCGTGCCGAACCGCCGCACGCAAGGGGTAAGGGGAACGCCATGAATGTGAGACCAGACGTTGGCAAGTGGTTCACGGACCACCGCGCCGTGATGGATGGCGATGCACTGCTGTGCCGGGTGCCGCATACCGCGCTCGACTGGACGATGCTGGAGGAGATCATTCAGCATCCCTTATCGAGTGGCGAGTCGATGGGCAGACCGCCTCGGGAAGCCGCACCCGCTCACGCCTTCACACTTGCCCATCTCGTGCCGGAACCGATCCAGCGTCGCTTCGAAGTGCGCGCGCAACTCAACCCGGGGGCGCGCGCCGTGAAATGCGGCGATGACGAACTGACCTACGGCGAGCTGGACAGTCAGGCCGACAGCCTGGCCGCGATCCTCCAGGAACAAGGGCTGGCACCGCGCGAGGTGTGCGCGGTGCTCATGCCCGCGTCGCTCGCGATGGTGCGCGCGATTCTCGCCGTGCTTAAAGCGGGCGGCGTGTGCCTGATGCTCGACCCCGTCAGCGAGGGCGCGCGTCTGGCTGCCGCGCTCCAGGCCGCGGGAGCGAGAACGGTGATCGTGCAGCGCGCGGAACTGCCGTGCTGCGCGGGCATCGACGCGAACGTGGTGTGCTGCGATGACGATACCGGCGGGTGCCACGCCAACTGGCCGGACGATTGCACGGCCGATGGCGTTTCGCCGGCCTGCGCGGTGTGCCGCGAAGCGGAAGGCGACGCGCCGACGGTCGTGTTCCAGCAGCACGTCGACGTGCTGGACCGGCTGGAATCGCTGCAGGCGATGGCGCCGATCGGACAGGGCGACTCGCTTCTACAGGGCGCGGAGCACGCCTTAGACGAGGCCGTTTGGCAGTCCTTATGGCCGCTCACACAGGGCGCGCGGCTGGTGATCCTCCCGCAGCGCGAAAAGATGAATCTCGAAAGCGTGCGCCAGCTCATCGAGCAGGAGCACATCACGGTCATGCACGTCAACTTCCGTGGATAGGGGGCTTCGATGAGAACAGTCCGACAAAAGTCGCTCGCGGTGATGGCGCTCACGCCGTCCTGCTGGCTCACCCCGGCAATCGCCATCGCAGCCTGCCGCGCGGGCGCGACAGGTGTGCTCGATCTCGGTATCGGCAATCCGCCTGCGGCGGTCGAAGCGGCGCTCTCGCAGCTCAGAAACGGTGTCTCCGAGTCGGCCTCGTGGGGCGTGCGCTGGGACGCAGGCATGAACGCAGCGGGTGGTTTGGGGATGTTGTCCGCCTTGCTCGGCGATGCGCTGCCGGTGCCGCTGCTCGTGCTGGCCGGATTGAGCGCCGACGACGCCGCGCGGCTTGCCGCAGCGGCTCGCTCGCTCGCCGGCACGGTCATGCTGGAAGTCCAGGATCTGCGCGGCGCGAAGGCGGCGCAGGATGCCGGTTTCGACGGCGTGATCGTGAAGGGCCACGAAGCCGGCGGTCGGGTGGGTCCGCACGCCTCGTTCATCCTGCTTCAGGAGTTCGGCGGGCAACTCGACATTCCCTGGTGGATCCAGGGCGGCATTGGCCTGCATACGGCGGCCGCCGCGATGCTGGCCGGCGCGGCCGGCGTGGTGCTGGGCGAGCCGCTTTGGCTTGCCGAAGAAGGCCCGTTCTCGACGCCCGCGCAACGCATGCAGTGGTCGAAGCTCGACGGCAGTGAGACGGTCGTAATCGGCACGGGCGATACGCTCTATCGCTTCTTCAACCGCGCGGGGCGCACGCATCTGCGCGAGCTTGACGTCGCGCTCGCGAAAGGCGAAGCGTGGCAAGCCATGCTCGCGCCGCGCATGGAAGGCGCGCAGGGCATGCCGGCCGATAGCGGCCTGATCCCGCTTGGCCAGGACATCGCGTTCGCGCCGTTCCTCGCCGAGCGCTACGGCACGGTCGGTCGCATGATTACCGCGCTGCGCGAGCACGCGGCGGCCGCGCTCGAGCAGGCGGCCATGCAGACGCCGCTCGCGCCGCACGCGGCGCTCGCGCAGCAGCACGGCACGCGTTACCCGATCGCGCAAGGCCCGATGACGCGCGTGAGCGACGTCGGCGCCTTCGCGACGGCGGTGGCCGAAGGCGGCGCGCTGCCGTTCCTGGCCCTGGCCGTCCTGCGCGGCAAGCAGGTGCGCGAGGTGCTGGAAAGCACGGTGGAACGGATCGGCGCGCGCCCGTGGGGCGTCGGCATTCTCGGTTTCCTGCCGTTGGAGTTGCGTCAGGCCCAGCTCGAAGTCGTGCGCGATTTCAAGCCACCGTTCGCGATCATCGCGGGCGGCCGGCCCAGCCAGGCGCGCGAACTGGACGAGGCGGGCACCGTGACATATCTGCATGTGCCGTCGCCGGGGCTGCTGCGGGGATTTCTCGCGGACGGCGCGCGGCGTTTCGTGTTCGAAGGCAGCGAGTGCGGCGGCCACACGGGACCGCGCACGAGCTTCATCCTGTGGGAATCGGCGATCGGGCTGCTCGCCAGAGCCGACATTAAGGATCCCGAATCGGTTCAGGTGCTGTTCGCGGGCGGGGTGCACGACGCGCTCTCGGCGGCGATGGTCAGCGCCGTCGCGGCACCGCTCGTCGCGCGCGGCATGAAGATCGGCGTGCTCATGGGCACCGCGTATCTCTTCACGCACGAGATCGTCTCGCAGGGGGCGATTGTCGAGGCGTTCCAGCGCGAAGCCGTCGCCTGCGAGAAAACCGCGCTGTTGCAATCTGGTGTGGGCGTGTACACGCGCTGCGCGCAAACGCCGTTTTGCGACGAGTTCGAAAAGGTACGCCGCGATCTCGTGCTCTCCGCAAGCTCTGACGAAGACACGCTGATGAAGCTGGAGATGATGAACATCGGGCGGCTGCGCATCGCGGCGAAAGGCATCGCGCACCGCAGCGACGCGGAACTCGCGCGCGGCGACGACGGCTATGTCGAAGTCGACGAGGCCACCCAGCGCAACGAGGGCATCTACATGCTCGGCGAGGTCGCGAGACTGCGCACGGCCACCTGCAGCGTCGCCGAATTGCACGAGAACGTCTCGGCCGGCAGCGAAGCGCTCCTGCGCCGCCGTGCGCGGCCCGTGTCGTTCCCGGCGCGCACGCGGCGCGAGGACATTGCGATCGTCGGCATGGCGTGCCTCTTTCCGGGCGCGCAGAGCGTGCGCGAATACTGGCAAAACATTCTGCGCGGCGTGGATGCGATTCGCGAAGTCAGCGACGATCGCTGGCGCGTGGCCGATCTGTTCGATCCGAAGCGCGGCACGCCGGACAAGATCTATTCGAAGTGGGGGGGCTTTCTTGACGACATCGCCTTCGATCCGCAGCGTTACGGCATCGCGCCCGCAAGCCTTGCGTCGATCGAGCCGGTGCAACTGCTGTCGCTCGAAGTCGCGCGGCTCGCGCTGGAAGACGCGGGGTTCGACCGGCGCGGCTTCGCGCGCGAGCGCACCGCGACGATCTTCGCCGTGGGCGGCATGAACGATCTCGGCACGATCTTCAATTTCCGCGCGCTGCTGCCGCACTATCTGCGCAACGTGCCCGGCCTGTCGGACGCGGCGCGCGAGCAACTGCTCGCCTCGATCTACGACGACGTGTTGCCCAAATGGACCGAGGACACCTTCCCCGGCATTCTCGGCAACGTGATCGCCGGGCGCGTGGCGAACCGGTTCGATCTGGGCGGCGCGAACTTCACGGTCGATGCGGCCTGCGCGTCGTCGCTGGCCGCGCTCGACGCGGGCATGCGCCAGTTGCGCAGCCACGATGCCGATGTCGCGCTGGTGGGCGGCGTGGACGGCACGAACGGGCCGCTCGGCTTCATGTGCTTTGCGCAAACCTACGCGCTCTCGCCGCGCGGGCGCTCGCGTCCGTTCGACGACAGCGCCGACGGCATCGCCATCAGCGAGGGTGTGGGCGCCGTCGTGCTCAAGCGCCTGGCCGACGCCGAGCGCGACGGCGACCGCGTCTACGCGGTCATCAAGGGCATCGGCAGTTCGAGCGACGGGCGCAACCGCAGCCTGACCGCGCCTCATCCGCCGGCCCAGGTGCAGGCGCTCAAGCGCGCCTACGCGGAAGCGGGCGTCGATCCCGCGGCCGTGACGCTGATCGAAGCGCACGGCACCGGCACGGCGCTGGGCGACAAGTCGGAGATCACCGCGCTCAATCTCGCGTTCGGCGAGGCCCACATGGGCAAGCAGGTGTGCGCGGTCGGTTCGGTCAAATCGATGATCGGGCACACGAAGGTCGCCGCCGGCATGGCGGGGCTCATCAAGGCGGCGCTCGCGCTGCGCCATCGCGTGCTGCCGCCGACCATCGGGGTGGACAAGCCCGCGAGCGGCATCGACTTCGAGACTTCGCCGTTCTACGTGAACACGCAGACGCGCCCCTGGCTGCGCGGTGCGCAGGCGCAACCGCGTTACTGCGGCGTGAGCGCTTTCGGCTTTGGCGGCACCAATTTCCATACGGTGCTGGCCGAGTACACGGGCAGTTTTCGCGATTCGGACACGCTCGACCTCAACCCGCGCGACGCTGAAATCTTCGCCTTCGCCGGCCCGACCCGCGCGGCGATCGAGGCAGCGGTGCGTCAGATGCAGCAGTCGCTGGAGCGCACCCAGGCGGTCGATCTCGCGCAACTGGCGTGGTCGCTTTGCCGCGAGCAGTCCGCCGTCAAGCGCGTAAACGGCTCGCATGCCTGCCGTCTCGTTGTGCTGGCCACGTCCGTCGCGGATCTTCGGCACAAGCTCGCGCGCGTGCTCGACCTGCTGCCGGATCACGCGGAAATCACGGCGCCCCCGTCGCTCTTCTACGGCGAGCGCAAGGAGGCGGCGGGCGGCGTGTGCTTCCTGTTCCCAGGGCAGGGTTCGCAGCGCGTGAACATGCTGCGCGATCTCGTCGCGACGATGCCGGATCTGCAGCGTTTCTTCGAGGAAGCAACACCCGACGGTGAGGGGACGGTCGCACCGCGCGTTGCTTCGCGCATCTATCCGGTGCCCGTGTTCGACGACGCCGCGCGCGACGCGCAGCAGGCGGCGCTCAACGATACGGCCGTCGCGCAGCCCGCCCTGGGCATGACCGGCATGGCGGCGTTCGAGGCGCTCACGCGTTTCGGCCTGCATGCCGACTTTGTCGCGGGACACAGCTATGGCGAGTACGTGGCGCTGTGCGCGGCCGGCGCGCTCTCGTTCGACGCGCTGATCCGCCTTTCGAAGGCGCGCGGCAAGCTGTCGGCGGCGGCGCCTCTCGGTGCGATGGCCGCACTCGAAGCCGACGGCGCGCGCGTGGCCGAAACGATCGCCAGCCACGGTCTGAACATTAGTATTGCGAATCTTAATGGACCGGATCAGACCATCGTGTCCGGCACGGTCGAGGCGATCGACGCCGCGTTGCCCGTGTTCGCCGATGCGGGCCTGCGCGTGAAGAAGCTGCCCGTGAGCGCCGCGTTCCATTGCGACATCATGGCCGGTCCACGCGACGCACTGGCTGCGGAACTGGCGGGCGTCGAGTTCAGCGCGCCGCGCGTGCCGGTGTACAGCAACACGACGGGCGAGCCGTATCCGCCATCGGGCGAGGCGGTGTGCGCGCTGCTGGCGCGCCATATCGCGGAGCCGGTGCGTTTCGCGGACGAGATCGAAGCGCTCTATGGCGCGGGGGCGCGCGTGTTCATCGAGTGCGGGCCGGGCCTCGTGCTGGGCGGCCTGGTCGGTCGCATACTCGGCAGCCGCCCGCATGCCACGCTCGGTCTCGACGCGCCAGGCCGCCCTGGCGGCCTGCAACTCGCGCAACTGCTGGCGCAGGCACAGGTCATCGGCCTGCTGGTGCGGCTCGATGCCTGGTTCGCTCATCGCGGGCTCAAGGACTGGAGCGTCGAAGAGGTTTTCGCCGATGCCGCGACGCGCGACGCGCCCGGTCCGCTCGTGTGGCGCGTGAACGCCGCGCGGGCAAAACCTTGGCATGCGCCGCAGCCGCGCGCCGCCGCGCGGCGGCAGGCGGTCCCGCCTCAGGGCTTAGCCATGCCGCCCGAACCGTCGAGTCCGTCTCCCGCAGCGCGCCCAGCCGCGCCCATCCCCGCACCCGTCGCGGCTTTTCCCGCCGCCGCGTCCAGCGCGCCTGCCGTTGCCGATCCGGCGCCGGCCATCGCCGCAGCAGTGCCTGCCTTTGCGCCGGCGCTACCGCTTACGCCTTCCATCCTCAGCGACAGGAGAACCACGATGAAAATGGAAAACCTACCCGGCGAAGGGCCAGGCGCGATTGCGCGTGGCGCGCCGCCCACAGAGCGTTGCTCGGAGACCGAGTTTGCCCAGATCCAGTTCGGCGTGAGCCGTCTGCTGGAGCTGCAGTTCGAGCAGCAACGCAGCTTGAGGCATTTCCTCGAATTCCAGGCGCAGCTCGTCGCCCTGCCGCGTCAACGCACGGGCGCCGCCGATCCGCTGCAGCAACCGTCGCCCTATGCGATTCTGGGCGCGGTGCCGCTGGCCGCGTCGGCTCCGCAGCCTGTTGCCGAACATCAGCCAGCGGTGCCCGCGCCGCAAGCGCAGCCCGTGGTGCTGGCGACGACGCTAGACGCCGTGCCGCCCACGCCCGTCCTGCCGCGCCAGATCACGGCGGCTGCGGCGATTGCGCCGACTACGCCCGCCCCGGCGCCCCAGCGCGTCGCGCCCTCGGCATCCAGCGAGCCGATCGAAGCCCCGCGCGTGATTGCCGTGCCTCCCGGTCCGGCCAACGGCGCGGGCGCTGCCTCGATCGACGCATTCAAGACCCATCTGATGCAGGCCGTGTCGGAGCGCACCGGCTATCCCGTCGAAATGCTCGATCCCGATGCCCACATGGAGGCCGATCTCGGCATCGACTCGATCAAGCGCGTCGAGATCTTCAGCAACCTGACGACGAAGTTCAACCTGCTCGGCGAGCGCGACGAGGAGGCGGTCATCGAGGCGCTCTCGGGGCTGAAGACGCTCAACGAGATCGTCGCGTGGTACGCCGACATGACCGCAGCGGCGACGGGCGAAGCGAACATCGCCGCTGGAGGGCATGCGCCAAAAAAAGCCTCGGCTCCACCGACTTCGTCCAATGAAGCGGTGGAGTCCGATGACGATGTCGCGCACGGCGATCCGGTGCAGTGCTATGCACTGGAGGCGGTCGCCGCGGGACTGGAGGAAGCGGGCGAGCCCGGCGACCTGTTCGCACATGCGGGCGTGCTATTGGTGGGCGCCGGTCCGCTTGCCGACGCTTTCGCCGCCGCGCTCGCGGGGCAGGGCGCCGACGTGTGCCGGATCGTGCCGGGGGTGCCAGGCGCACCCACGCGCGCCATCGACGCTCAGCAGTACGAAGCGGATCTTTCATCGCTCGAGCCGGTGCGGCAACTGCGCGAGCTCGTCGTTGCTGCGTCTGCTGCGCGGCCTGTCGCGCTCATCAACGTAATGGGCGCGGGCGCTGACGTGGCGCACACCCATCGCCACGATGCGCGAGCGCTGTTCCTGCTGCTCAAGGCCTTCGAGGCGGATCTCAAGGCCGGCGCGCAGGATGGCGCATGGATCGTCAACGTGACGGCCTTCGATGGGCAATTCGGCCTGAGCCGCTCGCGCGCGTTCGAAGTCGAGTGCGCGGGCGTGCTGGGCGTGGCCAAGTCGGCGGCGCGCGAGTGGCCGGGGGTGAAGGTCAAGTGCGTGGACGTCGATCCCGCGCTCGCGCCGGCTATCCAGGCGGCCCGTGTGATCGGCGAGATTCGCAGCGGCCAGCCTGGCGTTGAAGTGGGCTACACGGCCGAAGGCCGCTGGCGGCTCGATCTGCGCCACAACGGCGTCGTGCGTCAGGATCTCTCGCGGCTTACGCTCGACCCCGACGCCGTCGTGCTCGTCACCGGCGGCGCGTGCGGCATCACGGCGGACGTGACCCGCACGCTCGCCGAACGCTATCGACCGAAGCTCATCCTCGTGGGCCGCAGCCCCTTGCCAGGCGACGAGGACGAATCGACCGCCGAAGTCGACGATCCCGCCGCGCTCAAGCAGATTCTGATTCGCGAGCGGCGCGCGCAAGGGGGCAAGGTCACGCCTGCGGAAATCGACCGCATTTATACGCGCATTCTGCGCGACCGCGAGATCCGCGCGAATCTCGCGGCGATGCGCGCGACCGGCGCCACGATCGAATATCGCAGCCTGGACGTGCGTGACGAAAAATCGTTCGAACAACTGATCGATGATATTTATGAACGGTATGGCCGCATCGACGGCGTGTTGCATGGGGCGGGCGTGATCAGCGACAAGCTGATCGCCGACAAGCCGCTCGACGCCTTCGACGCCGTGTTCGACACCAAGGTGACGCCCGCGCTGGTGCTCGAACGGCGGCTACGCCCGGAGCAACTGAAGTTCATCGTGTTCTTCTCGTCCGTGACGGGGCGCTTCGGCAACGTGGGCCAGTCCGACTACAGCGCGGCCAACGAAGTGCTCAACAAGCTCGCCGACCGCATGTGCCACACGTGGCCGCACGTGCACGCGCTCTCGATCAACTGGGGGCCGTGGGACGCCGGTATGGTGAGCAACGAATTGCGCCGCCTTTACGCAATGCGCTCGATTCGCCCGATTCCCGTCGAACTCGGGCGGCGGCATTTCATCACGGAACTGGAGCGAGGGGCGAGCGGCACGCCCGAACTCGTGATCTCGTCGAGTCTCCAGCAGATTGCCGCGCTACGGCTCGGCCCGGACGCACGCAAGGCTAACCAGGGGAGCACGCTCAAATGAATACTTTCGCCAAGCCCGTCCTCACCAATTTCTGGCCCGCCCAGGTTGCCAAGCCCGTGGCGCAGCGCATCACGCTGGAGGTGAGTTCGTACGCCCTCGCCATGGGCTTTTGCCGCACGCACGACATCCAGACGCGCGACGGCATCCGGCAAACCGTGCGCGATTTCAGGGATAAATTCTCGCGCTACGCGGTGACGCCCGACCAGATCCGCCGCCGTCAACTGGTGTTTTTCCCACGCCTGCGCGATATCCGTTTTGTCGACGGCGAACTCGTGCTGGCCGATCCCGCGCCTGAACATCGGCACCTGCGTTTGCATTCGCCCGATCTGAAGGACCCGAAAGGCGCGAACATTCGCGAGCGTCACGAAAGCTATGCGAAGGTCGTGGGCGACTGTCTCGCCGAAATGTACGACGGCATCGCCGATGCGCCCGATGACATGATCCACGTGACCAGCACCGGCTATCTCTCGCCGAGTCCCGTGGAGCGGATGGTGGCGCACAAGGAATGGTTCGACACGACCGTCACGCACAGCTATCACATGGGCTGCTACGGCGCGTTTCCGGCGATCCGCATGGCGCACGGCTTTCTTTCGTCGTCGCACTTCGGCGTCACGCCGCCCAAGCAACGTGTCGATGTCGTGCATACGGAACTGCTCTCGGCGCACCACAATCTGGAGGACGGCAGCGCGCAGAACATCGTGGCGATGACGCTCTTCGGCGACGGCTTCATCAAGTATTCGGTGTGCTCGGACGAGTACGTGCGCTCGCACGGCCTGCGCGGCTTGCGCGTGCTCGCGTTCGACGAACATCTGCTGCCCGATTCCGCCGACGAGATGACCGAGGTGCCCGCGCCGCACCAGTTCCAGATGACGCTCACGATCCGCGTGCCTATCGTCATCAAACAGCATGTGCGGCGCTTCGTGACCTCGCTGCTGCAGAGCGCGGGCATCGACTTCGAGCGCGAGAAACACAGCATCGTCTTCGCGATCCATCCGGGCGGTCCGCGCATCGTCGAGCACGTGCAGGACGAACTGGGACTGCGTGACGATTACGTCGGCATCAGCAAGGAAGTGTTCCGCGACAACGGCAACATGACCTCGGCGACGATTCCGTACATCCTCAAGCGCATCGTCGAAGAAAAGGCCATTGCGCCGGGCACCCGCGTCGTCTCGCTGGGATTCGGGCCAGGCATGACGGTGACCGGCCTCGTGATGGAGAAAGTGTGATGCTCAATCACCACGACCACGGCATGCCCATCGTCGCGCGACTGCATGAAGTTCGCGCGGCGGCCGGACTCGCGGCCGATGAAGGACTCGCGGCGCGGGAAGCGGGCGCGAGCACACATGAACCGATTGCCGAACCGGAGCGCGTGTTGCCGTTCGTCGGCGACGTGGTGCATTACGAACCGGGCGTGGCGGTGACGATCGAGCGGCGGCTCTCGCTCGACGAGGATCTGTACCTCGCGGATCATCACTTCGTTCAGGCGGATGGGGTCAAACCGCTTTCGGCGTGCTTTCCGGTGGTGCCCATGACCGTGAGCCTGGAGATCATGGCCGAGGCGGCGGCCTGTCTTGCGCCAGGTTTCGGACTGGTCGGCTTCGAGCAGGTGAGTGCCGCGCGCTGGATTGCGCTGGCCGATACCGACTCGCTCGCGCTGCGCGTCGAGGGACGCGTGCGCAGCCTCGATACGGTGCGCGAAATCTGCCGCATCGAGGCGCAGATTTATGTGCAGGGCGAAACCCGGCCGTCGATCAGTGCGACGGTGCTGTTCAGCTCGCACTATCAGCTCGATCTCAATCTGGGATTCGGTGTCCTGAACACACCCAAATCCCTGTCGGCGGGGCACGTCTACGAGGAGCGCCAGCTTTTTCACGGGCCGCGCTTTCAGTGTCTGACCGGCGACATGCTGGTGGGCGAGCGCGGCGTGCAGGCCGATCTGCGCGTGAGTTCGCCGGCCAACCTGTTGCGCTCGACCGCGCAGCCGCAACTGCTGACCGATCCGGCGCTGCTCGACGCCGTGGGGCAGGCGATGGCGGTGTGGACCTTGCAGCAGGGCGGCATTGTGTTTCCGATTGGTCTCGGCAAGCTGGAGCTGTATCGCGCGACACCTGCGCCTGGCACCCGCGTGCCGATGCGCGTGGAGATCACGAGTGGCGCCGGCAAGACGCTCGCCGCCGATGTCGAGATCCAGGACGGCCAGGGCGGTGTGTGGCTGCGCGTGAAGGACTGGCGTTCGTGGCGTTTCCAGTGGGATCGCAAGCTTGTGGCGTTCCGCCGTCAACCCGAGCGGCATCTGCTGAGTGACGAACTCGCATTGCCGCCTGGCGCGCTCGATGCGGACGGGGTGGGGCGGCGTGTGACGAAAGCGTGCCTGACGGGCTTCGATCCGGAATTGCTCGCGCGTCACTATCTGAATGTGGACGAAATGGCCGTGTTCGCGCGTCACGCGCAACGTTCGGGCCAGGCGGGACCGGCGGGCCCGGCGGGGCGGCAGCGGGCCTGGCTGCTCGGCCGTATCGCGGCGAAGGACGCGTTGCGTGCCTGGTACGCACGCGAGCGTGGCCCCGAGACGGCGTTGCATCCGGCGTCGTTCGGCGTCGCGAACGACGCGCGCGGCAAGCCGGTCGTGACGGGTTGGCCCGAGCCTGGTGCGCCTGAGCTGACCATCGCGCATAGCGGCGACGAAGCCGTGGCGATCGCGCAGCACGCGAGCGTGGGCGTCGATATCGAACGGATCGCGAGCCGCGACGACGCCTTTGTTCGCGCGATATCGAGCGACGCCGAGCACGCCTTGCTCGACAATCTTTCGCATGACGAAGCATGGACGAAGGAGCAGCGCGATGCGTGGATCACGCGGCTGTGGTGTGCGAAGGAGGCGCTGGGCAAATGGCTCGGCACCGGCGTGGAGGGCGCTCCGCATCACTTCGAGGCGACGGCGCTCGACGCAGGGGGGCATCTGCATATGCGCCATCGGGGCAGCGGGCGCGAAGCTCAGGTGAGCACCTTGCAGGACGGCGCGATGATCGTCGCCGTGTGCCGTGGATGCGAACCGGAACCCTCCGGACGTGAAAACAGCAGCCCATCGACGTATTGATCGAGGAGCCTCACATGACCCTACTCGCCATGACTCAGGCTAGCGAACCGCTCGTGGAGATGCGCCAGGTCGTCAAGCGATACCAGCTTGGCGAGTCGCAGATCACGGCGCTCAGGAACGTGGATGTCTCGATCCAGGCGGGCGAGTTCGTCGCGGCGTGGGGACCGTCTGGCTCGGGCAAGTCCACGCTGTGCAATCTGATCGGGTTGCTCGACGCGCCCACATCGGGCACGGTGCTCTTCGAAGGGATCGATGCGGCCACGCTCAGCGACGACGCGCGCAGCCGCGCGCGCAATCGCAAGATCGGCTTCGTCTTTCAGGGCTTCAACCTGCTGCCGGTACTCTCCGCGCTCGAAAACGTGATGTTGCCGCTGCAGGTCGGCCGGCGCGCTTCGCGCGCCTGCATCGATGCGGCCGAACGGCGTCTTGCCGACGTGGGGCTGTCGGGCTTCGCCACGCATCGCCCGTCGAAGCTCTCGGGCGGCCAGCAGCAGCGCGTGGCGATCGCGCGCGCGCTGATCGCCAATCCGCGCCTCGTGGTCGCCGACGAGCCGACGGCCAATCTCGACTCGGACAACGCGCGTCGCATCATCGACCTGATGCGCGATATCAGCGAGCGCGAGGGCACGACTTTCGTGTTCTCCACGCACGACGAACGCCTGCTGGAGCGTGTCGATCGCCGCATCATGATGCGCGACGGCGCGCTGATCGAAGACCGCGTTCACAGGCCGGTGGTCAACTACGCCATGGGGAGATACTGATGATGACCTGGTTCAAGCTCGCGCTCAGGAATCTGTGGCGCAACGGGCGTCGATCGCTCTTCACGATACTCGCGATCGGCATGGGATTTCTTGCCGTCAACACGCTCGGCGGCTTCACGCAGTACATCTTCCAGAGTCTCAAGGACAGTTATATCTACGCGGAGTCCAACGGCCATCTCACGGTATTCAAGCAGGGCTTTCTGTTGCACGGCAAGCTGGAGCCGACGCGATATCTGCTGTCCGAAAGCGACGTGAAGAAGATGCGGGCGATTCTGGCACGCCATCCGGAGGTGCTTGTCGTGACGCCGCAACTGCAAATATCCGGACTGCTGAGCAATGGAAAAGTCTCCACGATCTTCTTTGCGCCGGGCCGCGTGCCGGGCGATATCCAGGCCATCGCCAGCCACGCGGTCGGCGTGATGGGGCGCGCCAGGCTCTATGACGGCAAGCCGTTGTCAGACGGCCTGGACTATGGCATCGGCATCACTCACGGGCTTTCGCAACAACTGAACCTGAAACTGGGCACGGGCGCGGTGGCGATGTCGCCGACGATTTCCGGCCAGATCAATGCGCTCGATGCGCAGATCGTGCAGCTTATCGACGCGCCCGACGAGGCGCTGGAGAACTCCTTCGCCACGGTGCCGCTCAAGTTCGCGCAGAGTCTCTACGACACCACCGACGTGGATCGCCTCACGATTCTCCTGCGCGACGACACGCGCACGCTCGCCGTGCGGGACGAACTCGAACGCGAGTTTGGCGCTGCCGGCCTTGCCGTGGATGTGAAGACCTGGAACGAGCTTTCGCCGTTCTATACGAAGGTGAAGAAGATGTTCGACGTGATCTTCCTTATCACCTTCCTGATCGTTTTCACGATCGTCGTCATGAGCATCGTCAATACGGTGACGATGGCGATCATGGAGCGCACGCGCGAGATCGGCACGCTGCGCGCGCTGGGCGTGCGTCGGCGCGGCATCGTCGGACTATTCGCGCTGGAGAGCCTGATGCTCGGGGTTTTCGGCGCGTTGCTCGGGGCGGTGCTCAACCTCGGCGTGCTGTGGGCCGTCGCATGGTTTCAGCCCACCTGGGTGCCGCCGCAGATTAGCCGCGAGGTGCCGCTGCAGATTTACTTCGTGCCGGAGTACTGGATCTACAGCATCCTCGCGCTTCTGTGCCTGTCACTGGTGGCTTCGCTGATGCCGGCACGCAAGGCGGCGCGCATGGTGATCGTGAATGCGCTCGGCTACGCCTGAGCGCCGCGAAACCCGCTTGATTTTCGATGAGGAGGTGAATCATGAAGCGGACTATGAAGCTGGCTATAAAGCGCATCTTCGGTTTCGCCGGGCTGCTGGCCAGTCTCGCGATGGTGGCCGCGGCGCACGCGTCGCTCACGCCGCACGAAATCCTCAAGGCCGCCGACGAGGCGCGCGGGAACGTGGCGGGTGTGTCCTGGCAGGTGAGCGTCCAGTCCACGGAAAACAATGAAGTCCTCGACGATATGTCGTACGAGATCAAGGCGCGCGGTTTCGACGTGTCGGGGCTTTCGCTCGCGCCGCCCAAGTCTCGCGGCCAGAAGCTCCTCATGCTCAGCTCCAGCATGTGGTTCTACAAGCCTGGCCTGTCGAAGCCGGTGCCGATCTCGCAGCGCCAGAAGCTGCTGGGCGACGCCGCATATGGCGACATCGCCTCGACGAACTATGCCGAGGACTACGAAGCGAATCAGCTTCCCGACGAGACCGTGGACGGCGACGATTGCTATGTCTTCGACCTCAAGGCGAAAAGCGACAAGACAACGTACGACCGCATCAAGTACTGGGTATCGAAGAAGCGCCTGCTGGGCGTCATGGCCGAGTACTACACGGTATCGGGCAAGAAGTTCAAGTCATCGACGATGGATTACGGTAATCAGATTCGCGTGGATGGCCAGGTGCGCCCGTTCATTTCGCGCATCACGTTTCACAGCACGCTCATGAACAGCGATATCACCTACCTGAATCTGAGCAATCCGCAGATCTCGGCGCTGCCTGATTACGTGTTCGATCTGAATCTGTTCATGCGCTGAGCGCGCGATGCGCCGAAACTGAGCGTGGCGGCAGCTTGAACGCAGGGTCTCTTCAGGAGCCGTTCATGGACGAGTGCATGACGCGGCAAGTGCAGCAGATAGAGCATATGCAGCTCGCTGCCGAAGTCGAGCAATTGTGCGGCGCGCTCTTTGAGCGGTGGTGCGCCCGGCGCAGCGTCGTGGCGCTTGGCTGCCTGATGCGCCACTGGCCGATCGTTTCGCGGGCCGCACCGAATATCCATAGCCTTTCGTCTTCGCTGGAGCAACTCGCGGATTGCGAGCAGGACGCGCTCGATACCGACGAGCGGGAATTGATTCTGAAAATAATTGGTATTGCGAATCATATCTTCTGATTTGGCGCTGCGCTCCGAGCCTGATCGAGCGGGCCGCGACGCGCATGCAAGGTGCCTTCATGACTGAAACATCGCCCATTGTTTTCGTCGAACCCGTTGCGCGCGGCTTTCGCCTGGAGGTCATGGCGAGGTCGATCTCCGCCATTCGCGGGGCGTCGTGCCGCCCGGTGTTCGTTGCGACGCGTGCGGATTACGCCTGCGGCGAACTGGCGAGGCACGTCGCTTCGACCTGGACCGACGTTCATTTCGTGGCCTCGCCCATGGACCCGGATCGCAGGCATTCGGGCGTGCTCGATCGCGAGGCGGTCGATGCCCTGCTCGATGCCGTTGCGGACGTGGTCGCGCGGTCCGCACGCGCCGACCTCGTATTTCTGGGCGCCGACGACTACCTCGACGCGCTGGCGACACGATTGCCGGTCTATCGCAATCGGTTGGGCTCGGCGTGCCCGTTCGTGTTTCTCTACAACGCGGAAGATCGTGTCGGGCAGCCGTTCGGCGTTCACGCAACGGCGCAAGGAACGCTCGAATCGATCACGACACGCGGCGCGACGCTACTCGCATTCGATGAAACGTTACACGGTCGAACGCTTGTTGCGCGTACCGCGAAGGGCTTGCCCGATCCGTGGCACGGGCACTTTTCGCGACTGCAGCGCCAGCGCGTGCGCGGGGCCATCGGCCTCGCTCCCCATGCGGTGCTCGTCATGGCGAACCTGGATCGGCTGCTGGACGATGACGGGCCGTGGCGGCTTGCGGACGTGGAGCGGCTTGCCCAGATACCGTTCGTGCATTTCGTCCTGCACGGCAGTGTCTGGACCTTGCGCAGCCCCTGGTTCAGGCAGCTCGCAAAACGCTATGGACACCGATTGATCTACGCGGGATCGTCACGTAAGGTCCATGAGGACATTCGCCTGATCGCCGCGACGGACCTGCTGCTGGACGAGGATGCACGTCACGCGCGCACGATGGCATTGGGCGGCGGATTCGACCGTGAAGTGCGACACTTGCTGCTCGAAAACCTCGACGCGTTGCGCGAGTTTTCCCCCGCCAGCATGAAGCTGATGCGCGACGAACTCGATCGTCTCGCCGACGAAAGTCTCAATGGCGCTTTCGGCATGCAGTTGCGTTCGGCGATCCGGCTGTGAGCAGCGGGGCGCGCATCGTTTCACTGGATTGGACGACTACGACTGACCTAAAAGCTGGCGCGTGAAAGGGTATCGGCGGCGTGCTTCACGCTGGCTTGCACGCGCGCGCGCAGGCTTTCGTCGGCGGAAAAAGCGCTATTCGGGCCGGCGACGCTGAGCGCCGTGAGCACCTCGCCGCGCGCGTCGCACACGGCCGCCGCGCAGGAATCGATGCCCGCTTCTAGACCGGAAAAGCTCCACGCACAACCCTCCGCGCGCACGGCTTCGAGCGTGGCGGCCAGCGCCGCCCAGTCGGAGGGGCGCTCGCTTGCAGGCTGCTGCGCGTAGCGTGCGTGCAGCGCGTCGTCGGGCAGATGCGCGAGCATCGCGAGGCCCGGCGTCGCGCGATGCGCGGGCAGGCGGCTGCCCGTGCGGATACGTGTGACGAGCGGCGTGTCGGGCGTCTCGCAGAGCAGATAGACGATTTCCGCCCCTTCGAGCACCGCGAGAAACGCCGAAAGCCCGGTTTGCGCGACCAGCTCCGGCAGAACCTGGCGCGCGCGCGCCGTGAGATCCGAAGCGCCGAGCGCGCTCGCCGCGAGCGTGAGGAACGGCAACGCGAGCCGATGCGCGCCGCCGCCGGGTTGCGGCTCGATTAACTGCGCGGCTTCGAGCGAATCCAGCAGGCGCATCAACGTCACGCGGTTCACGCCGATCTGGCGCGCGACGTCGCTGAGGTTGGCGGTCGAGCCGCCTTCGGCCACGTAACGCAGCAGCCGGAACGCGCGCTCGACAGGCGAGGTGGCGTCGGAGGCTTTCGTTGCTGCTTGAGCAGATTGCGCGGCGGGCGCGGGGTTCGGAAGGTCGTCGATCATCGGTTCTCGTTTTCGGGCCGCGCCCGCTTCAGGCGAGCGGCACGGTCCACGCATCGTAGCCATAGACCCAGTCGGCGTTGCCGCCGCTCTTGAGCCAGTTGTTGCCGCGCGAGCCGATCTGGATGCGCGCCGTGCGCTCCTGACGCGCCCGCGCGTAGCGCGCGAGCGCAGCGTGCAGCGCCTCGGGCGCGGCGGCGTCCGGCGCGTCGGCGCCCACGTCGGCGAGCGCGCGGGCGAGCACGACCGCATCCTCGATCGCCATGCCCGCGCCCTGCGCCATGAACGGCATCATCGGGTGGCAGGCGTCGCCGAGCAGCGTCATGCGCGCGCCGCTCCATTGCGGCAGCGGATCGCGAATATACAACGCCGAGGCCAGCACCGTGTCGCAAGCGTCGAGCAGCGCGCGCGCTTCGGGGTGGAATCCGGCGTAGGCGCGGCGCAGCGCGTCGGGGTCGCCGGGCATTGTCCAGGACTCGTGGGTCCAGTCGCCTTGCGCCGTGGTCGCGAAGACGAACACGTCGCGGCCGCGATTGAGCGGGAAGGTGACGATCTGCAGATCGTCGCTCGGTCCCCACCATTTGACGAACGCGCCGGTGTCGCCGCCGCGCACGCGCTCGACCGGCACCACCGCGCGGTACGAGACGATGCCCGTGAACTGCGGATGCTCCGCGCCGAACAGATGACGCCGCACGCCCGAATGAATGCCGTCCGCGCCGATCAGCAGATCGAACGCGTGCGTGCTGCCGTCCGCGAGCGTGACGGTGGCGGCCTGCGCGTCCTGGGCGAACGATTCGGTGCGCTTGCCCAGTTGCAGCACGCCCGGCTCCAGGGCGGCTTCGAGCGCGCTCATGACGTCGGCGCGATGCATCGTCAGTTGCGGCGCGCCGTATTGGCGCTCGGCCTCGTCGGACATCGCGAGCCGCGACGTTTCCTCGCCGGTGTCCCACATGCGGCTCACGCGTGCGCTCGGGCGCGCCGCCGTCTCGCGCAGCTGCGCGCCGATGCCCAGCCCGTCGAGCGCGCGCACCGCGTTGGGCGTGAGGTTGATGTCGGCGCCTACGCGTCCGAACCGCTCCGCCTGCTCGAACACCGTCACTTCGTGGCCCACGCGGCGCAGCGCGATCGCCGCCGCCAGCCCGCCAATCCCTCCACCGATCACACCAATTTTCAGCATCGCTGTCTCGCCTCTCTTCGCCAAAGTTGCATCGCCGGTTCGTTCTATATGTTCAAATATGAACATATAGAACGAAAATGAACCGTGATTCTGAGGCCGGTTTATTTTGACGGCAAGGCCCAAGCGACCCGATCCGCATCGGTTGAAACCCGCATAGCCGATGCGCGAACGGTGTGAGCAGGCCGACGAAGCTGGGACGATCGGCGACTTCTTTGGATTTTGAGGCGGTTGTGCGGGCTGCCCGCCGTCGCCAAGAATGTGTCTCATCGACGGGCCGTGCCGCAGCCTGCGCACACCGTCGCGTTTCCAGACTGCGAGGACACACAACATGCTGAGCGAAGAAAAAAACCGGCTGCTGACCGAAGTTGGCCCCGGCACCCCGATGGGCGACTATCTGCGCCGCTACTGGCACCCGGTCGCGGGTGTCGCCGAATTCGACAATAAGGCGGTGCGGCCGATCCGCCTGTTCGGCGAGGATCTCGTGCTGTACAAGGATTTGAGCGGCAACTTCGGTCTCGTGCAGCGCCGTTGCCCGCATCGCAACGCCGATCTCGCGTTCGGTTTCGTCGAGCAATGCGGCCTGCGCTGCGCGTATCACGGCTGGCAATTCGACCAGAGCGGCCAATGCACGCATCAGCCCTTTGAAGAGATCGTCGATGTCGAGGCGCGACTGCGCCAGAAGACGAAGATCACGGCCTATCCGGTGCGCGCGAAGGCCGGCATGTTGTGGGCCTACATGGGACCCGCCCCCGCGCCGGAATTGCCCGACTGGGAACCGTTCAGTTATACGAACGGTTTTGCGCAGGTGGTGATGGCCGAGATTCCCTGCAACTGGTTCCAGTGCCAGGAGAACTCGATCGATCCGATCCACTTCGAATGGACCCACAACAACTGGACCGGGCGCCAGCAGGACAGCCACGCGGAACACGTGCCCACGCATCTGCGCACGCTCTACGAGGAGTTCGAATACGGCTTCGTCTACAAGCGCCTGCGCGCGCACGAAAGCGAAGCGAATCCGATGTGGACCACGGGCCGCGTGACGCTTTGGCCGAACGGCTTCTATCTGGGCCATCACTTCGAATGGCGCGTGCCTATCGACGATCACAACACGCTGAGCATCCTGTGGGTCCTGAACAAGGTGCCGAAGGAGCGCGAGCCTTATGTGCAGGAGCATATTCCGGCGTGGTATGGGCCGCTGCGCGACGAGCAGGGCAACTGGATCACAACCCACGTGGCCAACCAGGACTTCGCCGCATGGGTGGGGCAGGGCGCCATCACCGACCGCACGAAGGAGACGCTGGGCGCAAGCGATCGCGGCATCGTCATGATGCGCCGGCGCTTTTTCGAGGAACTCGAAGCGGTGGCCGCCGGCAAGACGCCGAAGGGCCTCATCACCGATGCCGAGGCCAATCGCAACGTATTCCTGCCGTCGGCGTGCCGCGACGAGATGATGCACGGCCTCACGCGCGATGCGCTGGCGGCGCATCCGCTGCTCGGCGCGTATCTGCGCGACTTCTTTGGCCAATACGGGCAGCCCGACGCCGTGCGCGAAGCGTACGAGGCGGCGATCGGGCAGAAGACCGAGGGCGCGCGCTTTTTCTCGGTGCACGGCGGGCGTCCCACGGGCGATGCCGGCGACGAAGCGGCGTGAGGCGCATATGAACGAGTCGATCAAGGAAGCGGGCGGCGGGGGCTTGAAACCCGGCTTGCAGGCGCGCGTGCGCACGCTGCGTCACGAGGCGCAGCGCATCGCGAGTATCGAGCTTGTGCCGCTGGACGGTGCGTCGTTTCCGGCGTTCACGCCGGGCGCGCATCTCGACGTGCATCTGCCCAACGGCCTCGTGCGCAGCTATTCGCTCGTCAATGCGCCCGAGGACGGCGCTCGCTATGTGATCGGCGTGCTGCACGATGCCCATAGCCGAGGCGGCTCGCGCTGGCTGCACGAGCAGTTGCGCTGCGGCGCTACGCTGACGATCGGCGCGCCGCGCAACAATTTCGCGCTCGACGAGACGGCGGCGACCACGCTGCTGGTGGCGGGCGGCATTGGCGTGACGCCGATGCTGTGCATGTATCGCCGCCTGCGTGAGCGCGGACGCGCTGTGCAGTTCGTGTACTGCGCGCGCAGCCGCGAGCAGGCCGCGTTTCTCGACGAGCTGAAGGCGCTGGGCGGCTATGTCGTGTTGCATTTCGATGATGAACATGGCGGGCGGCCCTTCGATCTCGCGGCCTGTCTTGCGCGTCAATCGCATGATGTGCACGCGTACTGTTGCGGGCCGGGCGCGATGCTGGCGGCGTTCGAGTCGGCGTGTGCGCACGCGGGCGTGCGTAACGTGCATATCGAGCGCTTCGCGCCAGCCGCACCCGTCGCGCCGCTCGAACATGCGGGCTACACCGTGGAGCTTGCGCGCAGCGGCCGCTTGCTGTTCGTGCCGGCCGGCAAGGCATTGCTCGACGCGCTCATCGAAGCGGACGTGGAGGTCGAATATAGCTGTCGCGAAGGCTTGTGCGGCGCGTGCCAGACACGCGTGCTGGGCGGTTGCGTGGAGCATCGCGACGCCGTGCTCACGCAGTCGGAGCGCGATGCCAACAACGCGATGATGATCTGCGTGTCGGGTGCGAAGAGCGGCACGCTGGTGCTCGATCTTGCCTGATCCGTCCGCGCGATAGCGCGAGCGCGCGCGGTTCGGCAACGCGTCGCGCAGTATAAATAAGCATAACGAAGTAATTCGGGCGAAACCCACGCCTTACCCCACAGCCTGTCTTTCGAGGACACCATGGAACTAACCCGCCTGGCGCAAGACTACGAGGCGAGCGGCGCTGCTCGCGCCGCCGACCTGCAGGAAGCCGCACGGATTTCGGCGCGTATCGAACGACTGCCGTTTACGCGCTGGCACGCGCGCGTGCTCGGCATCGTCGGCTTCGTGCACATGACCGATGCCTTCGACGCGCTCACGATCGCCTTCGTGATGCCGGTGCTGATCGGTCTCTGGCATCTCACGCCGACCGAAGCGGGGCTGCTGGTCTCGGGCGGCTACGTGGGGCAGACGCTCGGCGCATTGCTGTTCAGCGCGGCCGCCGAGCGCTTTGGCAGGCTGCGCGTGTTGCGCTGGCTGCTCGTGGTGCTCGCCGCAGGCAGCGTGGCGTCGGCGTATGCGAGCGGGTACGCGGTGTTCATCGCGCTGCGCTTCCTGCAAGGCATCGGCCTGGGCGGCGAGTCGCCGGTGTCGGCCACTTACATGAACGAAGTGTGCCCCGCGCGCATCCGCGGGCGCGTGATCTTCGTGCTGCAATCGACGTTCGCGCTCGGCAATCTGGTGGCGGCCGTCGCTGCGATGTGGCTGATTCCGCGCTTTGGCTGGCAGGCCATGTTTCTGCTCGGCGGCCTGCCGATCGTGCTGGCGGCGCTCCTGCCCCATGCCGCGCCCGAATCGCCGCGCTGGCTCGCGATCAACGGCCGTGCCGACGAAGCCCACGCGATCGTCGAGACGATGGAGCGCAGTGCAGGCGCGTCGCAGGCGGGCGAGGCGAAGGCGCCGGAACTCGCCGCTGAGGCTGCGCACGAGACACGCAAGGAATCGTTTCGCGCACTGTTTGCACGCGGTTTCGCGCTGCGCACGCTGGTTGTCTGGGTGATGGCCGCGTGCGGCAGTCTCACGACCTACGGCATTCTCGTGTGGCTGCCGTCGCTTTATCGCACGGTCTACCATCTGCCGCTCGAAACGGCGCTGCGCTACGGCACCGTGAGCATGATCGCGACGCTCATGGGCACTTTCGCGGGAACCTTCGCGATCGACTGGCTTGGCCGCCGCAAGACCTTTACGCTCGCCTTTCTCGGCGCGGCGCTGCCGATGCTCTGGCTGGCCGCAAGCGGCACGCGCGTGAGCGCGGAACACGTGCTGGTGCTCGCGTCGATCAGCGTGGCGATGATCGCGATCGTCCAGTGCGGCATCTACGTCTATGCGCCCGAGGTCTATCCCACGCGCATTCGCGCGACCGGCGCGGGCGCGGCCTCCGCGATCACGCGACTGGCCTCCGTGGTCGGGCCGGTTGTGATCGGCGCGTTGCTGACGTGGTGGCGCGTGGAGGCCGTATTCGCGTACTTCGCGATCGTCTCGCTGCTGGGCGCGGTCGTGATCGGCGCGTTCGCGCTGGAAACGCGCGGCCGTATGCTCGATGAGATCGCACGATAGAGATTAGGGGCCGCCAAGGGAAATATAGAAACGCTCTCCGTGAGGATTGCAGCCTGGAAACCCATGAGGCGCGTGGCGTAATGTTGCGGATGAGGGACATTCAAGGCATTGGGGAAACTTTTTAAATTGCGGCAGGGCGAATCCCATTAAAATTTTCCGGCACAGGGGCTGCGCGATGGTTTAAAGAGGATTGAAAGGCGGTATCAGTGGATAGAAGAACGACAAAAGAGGGCGTCGATCCGGCGAGGATCGACACAACCGTCTCACCCGTGAGGCGGCTACGCCCAATCGTCTTCGCGGCATCCCTCGTCAGCTGCCTGGAAATTTTCGACTTCTCCGTTTTCGCGCTTTTCGCTGGATGGATCGGCGGTCAATTCTTCCCGGCGGCGCAGCCGATGACGTCGCTTTTGATGGCCGTCGGCACCTTTGGGGTGGGCTTTTTGTTCCGCCCGCTCGGTGCGATTGTTATTGGCACGTACGCCGACCGCGTCGGACGCCGGGCGGCCATGACGCTTTCCATCTGGCTGATGGCGGCCGGCATGGTGATGATCGCCGCTTGTCCGCCTTATCGCGTGGCGGGCATTGCCGCGCCGATTGCGATCCTCGTCGGCCGGCTGTTGCAAGGCCTGGCCGCGGGCGGCGAGATCGGCGCCGCCGCGGCTTATGTCATGGAAGCCGCGCCCCATGCGCGGCGCGGCTACGTGGTGAGCTGGCAACTGGTCGGGGCCGCCGCGTCGCCGCTGATGGG
This sequence comes from Paraburkholderia eburnea, assembly GCF_002917095.1. Taxonomy (GTDB): domain Bacteria; phylum Pseudomonadota; class Gammaproteobacteria; order Burkholderiales; family Burkholderiaceae; genus Paraburkholderia; species Paraburkholderia eburnea. Next base: position 161,336 of record NZ_PQGA01000006.1, on the reverse strand, counting down.
GGCATTGCTGGGCTTGCTCCTGTCGAGCCGCTTGTCCGCCGCAAGCCTGGCCGCGTGGGGCTGGCGCATTCCCTTCCTGATCGGCTTGTTGATTCTGCCGCTCGGCTGGTACGTCCGGCAGCGGTTGCCCGAGGACCCCGTTCACCCTGCGGCGAGGAGCGGGGGGCGCGTTGCGCTCGTCGAGCTTTTCAGGAGTCACGGCAAGCTGCTCGCTTTGGCGACGCTCACGGTGGCGGGCCGCGCGGTGCCGGCCTATACCGTCAGCTATTTCATGCCGACCTACCTGACGCATGTAATGCATCTGCCGGCGATGGTTGGATTTCTTGCATCGGCGGTGTCCGCCATCGTGCTGATGCTGGCCGCGCCCTTATCCGGTCTTCTGGCCGATCGTCTGCAACGGCGCAAGCCGCTGTTGCTGGTGGCGTCCGGCGTCACGACCCTGCTGATCTACCCTGTGTTCCACTTCATTACCCGGACTCCCGACACGGCCACGGTGCTGGCGGGCGTGGCGCTGATCAGCGCGTTCGTGGCACCCTGCAGCAGCGTGGGCACCGTGCTGGTGCTGGAGGCATTGCCGGCCGAAGTGCGCGCCCGTGGCCTGGCGTTTTCGTTTGCGCTGGGTGTGGCGCTGTTCGGCGCGACGGCGCAACCGATCGTCACTTCGCTGATTCAATGGAGCGGCAATCCCATGGCGGCCGCCTGGTACGCCGCACCGGCATGCCTCGTCAGTTTTTGCGCGCTGCTGTTCTTTCCGGAGCGACGCAGGGAGCGTTGAGCATGCCCCAGAATTCCTGCGGTGATATGCCGAAGCTGCGGCGAAACGCATGGGTGAAATCGGAGGGCCTTTAAAGTCGAGACCGTGCCGGGGAGATCGCGCATTTCACCGGCATCAGCGACCCTTACGACGCGCAGCTGAATCCCGTGCTGCGGCTGGACACGGGCATTCGCCTGCTGGCCGACTGCGTGGCCGGGACGATGGCGTTGTTACTGCCCGAATCGACGCTTGACAAGCCGGGCGAGGCGGGCCGCGAGCGTTGGCCCTGTACCTCGGCCAGTGAACTTATTTCAAGGAAAACAGAGCGATGTTCATCGACGCCGCCTGGGAGGCCTGGCTGGCCACTAACGTGGAGCGTGGCTGCAGCGCGCAGTCCATGATCGACGTCATGGTGGAAGCGGGCTTCGATCGTGCCGAGGCCGGCGCCGCCGTCAGCAACGTCACTCGCGCCGAAGCCGGCACGAAGGCGAGTCCGGCGCGCGCCGCGCCCGGCGCGTACCAGTACGACCGCTGCCCGGTCGCGCAGGGCAACGTGATCCGCGCATTCGACCGCGACGTGAAGGTCACGATGCGCTGCGAGCGGCCGCAGATCGTCGTGTTCGACGACGTGCTGACGGCGGCGGAATGCGAGGAATTGATCGCACGCTCGATGCCTCGTCTCAGGCGCAGCACGACGGTCAATCCGCAAACGGGCCGCGAGGATGTGATCCAGAACCGCAGCAGCCAGGGCGCCTGGTACCCGCGCGGCGAGGACGCCTTCATCGAACGCATCGACCGGCGTTTCGCCAGCCTGATGAACTGGCCGGTGGAAAACGGCGAGGCATTGCAGGTGCTGCACTACGGCTCCGGCGCCGAGTATCGCCCGCACTTCGACTATTTCCCGCCGGAGCAGGCCGGCAGCGCCGTGCATACCGCGCGCGGCGGACAGCGCGTCGCGACCCTCATCGTCTATCTGAACGACGTGGCCGATGGCGGCGAGACCGTGTTTCCGGACGCGGGCATCGCGATAACCGGCAGGCGCGGCTCGGCGGTGTACTTCCGCTACATGAACGGCCAGCGCCAGCTCGATGCGCTGACCCTGCACGGCGGCGCGCCGGTGCGCCAGGGTGAAAAGTGGATCGCCACGCGCTGGATGCGCGAACAGGCTCATGGCTGAGACGCCGGGCCAGGCCGCATCGAGCGGGGACGAGCGGTCTATGACGCGCCGCGCTGAGCATCGGCAATCAATCGTCGCCCTCCCTGATTCCCCCTCCAGATTGCCTGCCACGCCGCTCCGCGCGGCCTCCACCTTTCGAAATCAATTCGAAAGCAAATCCACATCCCACTCAAGCGCCCCCACGCCTGCTGCACCCGAATGACATCGACGAGAACGTCATTAGCACCGGTATGGGCTTAGCCGAATCCCCTTGACATTCACCATCAGACGAATTAATTTTATTGAATGATTGAGAAGCATTCTCATTCAAAGTGCATGTGAGGTCATCCTCAACGACGCCAATCCGGCGCCAGTCGCGACGCGATCAACGTCGTCGAACATGCAGATTTGTCGATCGGAAACGGGTGGAGGACGGAAAACGTGAGCTGGGATGACGAGAACGCCGAGTTCGAGGTTGTGATCAATCAGGAAGAGCAGTACTCGATCTGGCCGAGCTACAAGCCCATTCCCGCGGGCTGGCACGCCGTGGGCAAGAAGGGGCCGAAGGCGGACGTGCTCGCGTATATCGAGGAGCACTGGACCGACATGCGCCCCGCGAGCCTGCGCAAGGCGATGGACGCAGAAGCCGCGGCGAATGGCGCCGCCGCGCCGGCCTGATGGCGTATTGCGCGCCGCGCAGTGCGGCGTCGGCAAATGAGTTGACGCTGTTCTGTTTGCCGTACGCGGGCGGCAGCGCCGCGGTGTATCGCGAGTGGCAGCAGCGCTTGCCCGCATGGATCAAGCTCGTGCCGCTGCATATGCCTGGACGCGGCGTGCGCCATGCGATGCGTGCGCTCCATGCGTGGCCCGCGTTGCTGGATCTGCTGCTCGCCGACGCCGCACCGTATCTCGGCGGGCCGTTTGCGATTTTCGGGCACAGCATGGGGGCGTTGATCGGCTTCGAGTTCGCGCACGCCATCCGCGAGCGTCATGGCGTCGATCCCGCGTGGCTCGGCGTGTCGGCATGCAAGGCGCCAGGCCGTCGCCAGCGCGAGCTGCACTGGCTGAACTGCCCGGAAAGCGAGTTTCTCGACGAAGTGCGCTCGCTCAACGGCATGCCGGAGGAACTGCTCGCGAACCGCGAATTCATGGATCTCGTGCTGCCGTTCCTGCGAGCCGATTTTCATCTATGCGGCAGCTATGCGTATCGGCAACGCCCGCCGCTCGATTGTCCGATGCTGGTGCTGGGCGGCACGCAGGACCGGGAAATCGCGCGTGAACCCGACAATCTCGCGGCGTGGTCGCGGGAAACGCGTGGTGCGTTTGAGCAACATGCCATCGACGCGGATCATTTTTTCATCAATACCCATCGCGATGCGGTCATCGGGCTGGTCATCAGCAGCCTCGCGAGGGCGTTTCAATTCAGCGGACAGTCGGGCAACGCGCTTGCGTGTTCGCGCGTCTGATATCCCGCATCTCACGTGGAGGTCTGTATGGCGGACAACTCGTCTGCGCTCTTCGATTTTTCGCCTTATGTCGCCCAGCGCGAGGAAATCCTCCCGTTGATTCGCGACTTTGCATCGCATCACGCGTTTCGCAGCGCCGCGGTCGAAGAGCTTGAACTCGATGAGGATTACTTTCGTCGCCCACTGCGCCCGGAAGACCTCGAATTCCTGCAATTCAAGAAGCCGGTGCCGGCCGATCGTGTGAGCCGTCTGCCTTCGCTGGCGACGCAGCGTTTGCTGATGTCGTTGAACGAAGTGGGCATCGCGCGCCCGCCGAAACCGAATGCCGCCGATGCAAACGTTGCCATCGGCGAATTCGCGCGTTTCGACGCGTTCTACGGCGAGCGCAATCAGGTGCTCGGCGCGCGTATCCGTCCGTTCCTGGAGCACTACGGCTTCACGTTCCTCGGCAGCGAGGGGCAACGCGGCGAAACCGCCGCGCGCTACGCGGAGCGCCTGCGCGCCGTTCTGGCGGCCGAACAGGCATTCTGGGCCGACATGTTTGCGCTGCTCGTGCGCAACGACTATCTGGTCGAAGGCCTGCGCTTCATCATGATCCAGCGCTACAGCCTGGCGCCCTCGCGCCGCACGGCGGTCGAGCGTGCGGTGGCAGCGGGCTATTTCGATTTTGTCGCGAGCGTTGATCGCCCGGAAACGAGCACGCCCGCGACGGATCCGATGCTGGCGCGCGTCGCCGGATTCGTCGGCGCGACGCAGCGCGAACACTCGTACTGGCAGTTCTATCTGCCGACGAGCATGGCGAAGGCCAATCTGCTCTATGCGCTCGGCACGCGTCCGGACCGCGCGTTCCCGCTGCTCGGCGCGACCTTCGCGGCCGAAGCGGAAGCGCTGGCGTTCTCGGCCGCGCTCGCGAAGGCCTGCCCGCATCTCGTGCAACCCGATGGTTCGGGAAGCGCGGGCGTCGATGCCGCGCACGCCACCGACGATCTCGTCGCTCGGTTCTCGCGGGCGCTCGCGCAAGTGGAGGGCGCTTACGGCGCGGAAGGCCTGTATCGCGTGGGCCAGGGTTTCGGCGCGGGCGAAAAGCTCGCGGAGCGCGGCCGCTGGGATCTGGGCGAGCAGCTCAAATGGCTCTCGGCAATCGACGACTACATCGAGTGGGCCGCGAAGATCGCCACGCGCATCGAAGCGGAATGTCCGGAGATCGATCGCGAAACCTTCATCGAACCGCGCGATCTGTGCTCGACAACGCATGTCCACAACGATCACCGCCTCGTGGTGATCCGCAGCGGCGGCGTGGGCACGCAGATGCTGTTCTGGGGCAATCTCGGCATGCGCCTGGAAATGGGCGAAGGCGACAAGGTGCTGATCCCCGATGGCCGCCTGCACGGCTCGACCGTGGTGTGTCCGGAATGCACCTACGATCAGCCGATCATTCCGGAGGAGTGGATCGCCGAACTGCTCGACGGTGCGCCCGCGTCTGATGCATCTCCCACAGCAACGGCGGTGGCCGCCTGAATCTCGATGTAAAAAACGACGCGAAGCACGCTATGAAGCACGTTATGAAGCGCGGCAGCTAACCAGGCCGCGTCCGGATGTTTTTTTGCCAGGCAAGTATTTTCCCAGCTCCGTTCTTTCGACGAACGATCCGGATGACTGATTGACCCGTCGGCTCGCCATGCGCGAACCGCGGGAGTGGTTGTCTTCGGCTGCGCGAGCCATTGGCCGCGCAGACAGCTAACCCGGACAGAAACCGTTTAGATGGAGAGGGTCATGCAGGCTGAAAATAAAAGCGCGGATGCGCTGCAGAGCCGCAAACGCGAGGTGAGCGACTGGCGAGCGCGCGTCATCCTCGAAGACGAGGTGGGTTTGACGGCGGTGCCTCACTGGCTCGACAGCTCCTATGAAACGCTGCGCTCGCAGGTGCTCGCGGATGGCTACCCGTGTTTCTTCGGCACCATCGCCGAGCGGCGCGGCGAGATGTTCTATTCGTATGTCAACGGCAGGGATCTCAGCACGCTGCCCGCGACGATGGCGACGTTCGCGCGTCTGGCGGATCAGGTCGAATTTCGTCGCTATAACATCGCGATCTTTTTCGAGCCAGACGAAGCGCCGCTTTCGCACAAGGAATATCACGATCACTTCTGGGGCGTGCTCCAGCATCTGCATAACGTGGACCAGGCTCCCGGCGCGGATTTCCAGCCCGATCCGTCCGATGAGGCGTGGGAGTTCTCGTTTGGCGGCGTGCAGATGTTTGTCGTGTGCGCATGTCCGTCGTTCACGAAACGCCATAGCCGCAATCTCGGGCCTGGCATGGTGCTGCTGTTCCAGCCGCGTGCCGTGTTCGTCGACACCATCACCAACAAAGTGATTGGACGCGAGGCGCGCAATCAGGTCCGCGAACGCTTGCGCACGTGGGACGAGGTCGAGCCGCATCCGGATCTCGGCTTTTATGGCGATCCTGGCAACCTCGAATGGAAGCAGTATTTCCTGGCCGACGACAGCGCGCGCGCGCAGGATCGCTGCCCGTTCCTGAGCCGCAAACGCAAGAACGTAAAGACGCAACCTGCCGAAGCCGGGAACGCAGAAGAAGCGGACATCGAATATTCGGTCGGAAAGTAAGTGCAAAGCCAACGCCCATTCAGGAACCCGAAGGAAACCAGCTCATGTCGATTGCCGAACCTACCTTGTTGCTGCCCGAGGGCTTTCGCGAACGCGTGATCGAAATGCACGGCACGCGCGTATTGAGCGTGGAATGCGACGGGCTGGACGCCCATGCACTCGTTGACGATCCGCAGGTTCGCGCCGCGCTGCTGCGCGAGCTGAGCCAGTTCGGCGGCGTGCTGATTCGCGGCGCGCTGCCGGTGGGCGCGGCGGGTTTCAACGCGCACGCGGCGCGCTTCGGCAAGCCTTTGTTGTCCTACGAGTTTGGATCGACGCCGCGTTCGCAGGTCGAAAAAGGCGTTTATTCATCGACCGAATATCCGGCGTCGCAATGGATCGACCAGCATAACGAGCAGTCGTATACGCTCAAGTGGCCGAGCTGGATCTGGTTCTATTGCGACATCGCCGCGCAGCAGGGCGGCGCCACGCCGGTCGCGGACAGCCGTGAAGTGTGGAAGCGCATCGACCCCGCGCTGCGCAGGCTGTTTGCCGACAAGCGCGTGATGTATGTGCGCAATTACGGCACCGGTCTCGATCTGCCGTGGCAGAAGGTCTTCAATACCGACCGGCGCGAGGTCGTCGAGGCATTTTGCGCCGATAACCAGATTCAGTACGAATGGGGCGACGACGGCGAAGCGCTGCGCACGAAGCAGGTGTGCCAGGCCGAACTCCAGCATCCGCAGACCGGCGAGAGGGTGTGGTTCAACCAGGCGCATCTGTTCCATGTGTCGAGCCTGCCTGACGATCTGCGCGAATCGTTGCTCGACGCCTTCCCGGAGGAGGAATTGCCGCGCCACGCGTTCTTTGGCGACGGCACGCCGATCGACGACGCGATGCTCGCCGAAATCCGCGATGTCTACGAGCGCACGATGCTTGCGTTCGACTGGCGCGCAGGCGATCTCATGATGCTCGATAATCTGCTGATGTCGCACGGCCGCGCGCCATTTTCCGGTGCGCGCCGCGTGCTGGTAGCCATGGCGTGACGCCGTGAGCACGTTGTTGCATACAGGACCCGGAAGACTTAAAAGGACTACAAGAAAATCATGTCGCTACTTTTGTACCTCATCCGCAACTCGCGAGGGACGCTCCTCATCGCCCTCGTCATGAGCATCGTGGGTGGGCTTGGCAACGCGGCGCTGGTCGCGTTGATCAACCAGGCGCTGAGCGCGTCGAGAGACGGGCTCGCGCGTCTGGGCGTCGAATTTCTCGCGATCTGCCTGGTCGTGCTCGTCACGCGCACGCTTTCGCAGACGATGTTCATGCAACTCGGCCAGCGCGCGAAGGCCACGCTGCGTATGCGCACGATTCGCCGCATCGGCGAGGCGTCATTTGCGGATCTGGAAAAACAGGGCTCGGCGCGCCCGCTCGGCGTGCTGACGCAGGATCTGGACAGCGTCGTCGTGTTCTTCGTCAATCTGCCGGTGCTCGCGACGCAAGGCGCGGTGATCGTCGGCTGTCTCGCCTATCTCGGCTATCTGTCGTGGCCCATTTTGCTGTGCGCGATCGCGACAATCGCACTGGGCATCGCGGGCTCGCACCTCATCAGCGCGAAGGCGCTGTTTCATCTGCGCAGCTCGCGCAAGCGCGAAGACGAACTGGTCAAGGATTTCCGCGCGCTGTTCGACGGCGCGAAGGAGTTGAAGCTGCACAAGGCGCGCAAGCAGGCCTTCATCGACGACATCATCGCGCCGAACGTGGAGGCGGTGCGGGTGCAGCGCAGCCGCGGCTACGTGCTGAATTCGGCGGCCGCTAGCTGGGGCAACATGATCCTGTTCGTGTTCATCGGCTGCACGCTGTTCATTCTCGCGCGGCTGTTCCCGGTGTCGCCGGCGGTGATGTCGGGTTACGCGATGACCTTCCTCTACATGATCATGCCGATCGAAGGGCTGCTTTCGGCGATCCCGACGGTGAGCATGGCGCGCGTCGCGCTCGAACGCATCGAGCAGGTCAACGCCGATCTCCCCGAGGAAAAGATGCATCCCGCCACGCACGCGAGCGGGTTCGACACCATCGCGCTCGAAGGCGCGACGCATCGTTATTTCCGCGAAAAGGAGAACGAAGTATTCACGCTTGGGCCGATCAACCTGACGTTCAAGCCGGGCGAGCTTGTATATCTGATCGGCGGCAACGGCAGCGGCAAGACCACGCTCGCGAAGATGCTGGTCGGGCTGTATCCGCCCGAAAGCGGCCGCATCCTGCTCAACGGCGCGCCGGTCGACGAGGCGCATCGCGAGATCTATCGCCAGCATTTTTCGGTGGTGTTCAGCGATTTCTTCCTGTTCGACAGTCTGCTCGGTATGCGTGTGAACGGGCTGGATGCGAAGGCGCGCACGCTGCTCGAAGAGCTTCAGCTCGATCACAAGGTCAACATCAGCGACGGCACGTTCTCCACCACCCAGCTTTCGCAGGGCCAGCGCAAGCGGCTTGCGCTGCTGGTGGCCTATCTGGAGGACCGGCCGTTCTATCTGTTCGATGAATGGGCCGCCGACCAGGACCCCGTATTCAAGGACGTTTTCTACAAGCATCTGCTCCCGCAACTCAAGGCGAAGGGCAAGACCGTGTTCGTCATCACGCACGACGACCGCTTCTTCCATCTCGCCGACCGCTATATCAAGCTCGATTACGGCCAGGTCGTGGCGACGGGCAAGGGCAGCGATCTGGTGGCGGACACGCATCAGGAAAACGCCCGCCCGCAGATGTCGGCATGACGGCGCGGCATAGTGAACAACCAGCAGGCAAAGGTTTTAAGGGTTTCAAGCATGAATGATCGGGCAGCGGCATCCGGCATGACGCCGGGCGACGACGTAGCGGCGCTGGAGCGCCATTCGGGCGGCAATCCTGGGGCGCACGGCTGCGCCACGCCGATGTACGAACTGGACGGCGCGTCGTTCGTCGTGGGCGAGCGCACCTTGCTCGCGCCCCTGACGCTGAATTTGCGGGCCGAACGCGTGTCGGGCCTGATCGGCCACAACGGCTCGGGCAAGTCCACGCTGCTCAAGCTGCTGGCGCGGCAGATGGCGGCGACGGCGGGTGCGGTGCGCTTCGGCGGCCGCGCGTTGCCGCAGTGGCGCAGCCGCGAATTCGCGCGCAAGGTCGCCTACCTGCCGCAGCAGCCGCCCGCCGCGGACGCCATGACGGTGCGCGAACTCGTCGCGTTGGGCCGCTATCCGTGGCACGGCGCGCTCGGCCGCTTTACCGACGCCGATCACGAGAAAGTCGACGAAGCGATCCGCCTCACCGATCTCACCGCCTTCGCGGATCGTGCCGTGGACAACCTTTCGGGCGGCGAGCGCCAGCGTGCCTGGCTCGCCATGCTGGTCGCGCAGGACAGCGAATGTCTGCTGCTCGACGAGCCGATCTCGGCGCTCGACATCGCGCATCAGCTCGAAGTGCTCGAACTCGTGCGCTCGCTGAGCCGCGAGCGCGGGCTTGGCGTGGTCGTCGTGCTGCACGACATCAACATGGCCGCGCGCTTTTGCGACGACCTCATTGCGCTCAAGGGCGGCCGTCTGCTCGCGAGCGGGCCGGTGGACGAGATCGTGCAGGCCGACAAGCTCGGCGAGATTTATGGCGTGCGGATGGGCACGATCGCGCATCCGCACGGCGGCTTGCCGATCTGCTTCCCGCACTGACGCAGTATCCCCGGAGACCCTGACCGACCGTGCCGCCTGCAGGACGCGCGCGGCGGGCAGGGTATCCGGCGACGGTCCTCATCGACCCGCACACGGCGCTCCCACGAGTGCGCCGGGCTTTCCCCCGCAGTGACTTCTATGACCCGTGCCCGCGATGCGGCGCATGGGGACTCACGGATCGTTTCCGGGCCGCTGCCTGCGCGCGCGCCCGTCAACGTGAAACGGCGGATATCAGGAGAGCAAGATGCCTTTGAGTAACCATTTTGGCAGCCGCGCCGACGCGAGCGCCGATGCCGTTTGTGCCCCCGCGCGCGATCTGGTGACCGCGCTGCAGGTGCATCTCGCGCAACGCCCGCAACAGACCGCCGTGCGTTTTCTGGCCGATGGCGAGAGCACCGTTCACGAACTCAGTTACGTGCAACTGGACGCCCGGGCCCGCTCGCTCGCGCAGACGCTGCGCGCCGCCGCGCCCGCCGGCGAGCGCGTGCTGATCCTGCTGCCGACGAGCCTTGACTACGTGATCGCTTTTCTCGCCTGCCAGTACGCCGGGCAGATCGCCGTGCCCGCCTATCCGCCCGAGGCGGGACAGGGCGCGCATGTGGCGCGTCTGCGCGCGATGGCCGCCGACTGCAACCCCGCCATCGCCATCGTGGAGGAAGCGGGCCGCGCGCTGATCGACGCGGCGGGCTTGCGCGACGCGCTCGCCAGTACGCGTCTGGTGGATCCGCGCGCGCTTCATGAAGGCGCCTTTTGTGTCGAGAAAGGCGATCCACAGGCGCTTGCTTTCCTGCAATACACCTCGGGTTCGACGTCCGCGCCCAAGGGCGTCATGGTCTCGCACGGCAATCTGTGCGCGAACATCGACGCGATTGCCGGGTCGATGGCCTATACCGCCGCCGACCGCATGCTGAGCTGGCTGCCGCTCTATCACGACATGGGTTTGATCGGCGGCTTGCTGTCGCCGCTCGTATGCGGCTTCCCGGTCACGCTGATGACGCCGCAGCATTTCCTCGAACGCCCCGCGCGCTGGCTCGCGGCGATCGCGCGCGAACGCGCGAGCGTGAGCGGCGGCCCCGATTTCGCGTACCGGCTGTGCCTCGACCGCGTGCGCGACGCGCAACTCGGCGCGCTCGATCTGCGTAGCTGGCGCGTCGCGTTCTGCGGCGCGGAGCCGATCCGCCAGGCGACGCTCGACGGCTTCGCCGCGCGTTTCGCGCCATGCGGCTTCGACGCCGCCGCGCTCTATCCGTGCTACGGCCTGGCCGAAGCGACGCTGCTCGTGACGGGCGTGCGCGCGGGCGGCGGTGCGCCGCCGCGCCGCTTTCTCGCGGCTGCGCTGGCGGAAGGTCAGGCACGCGCGGTCGAGCACGACCGCGAGCGCGACCACGATGACGCGGACCACCAGGCAATCGTCGACTGCGGCGTGACCGCGTCGCAACACGCGCTGGCGATTGTCGATCCGCGCACGCTCGAACTGCGCACAGACGGCGAAATCGGCGAAATCTGGGTGCAAGGCCCGAGCATCGCGCAAGGCTACTGGCGTAATCCGGAAGCGACCGACGCGGCCTTCGTCGCGCATCCGCTCGCGGGCGGGCGCTGGCTGCGCACGGGCGATCTCGGCTTTCTGGTCGAGGGACGTTTGCATGTGTGCGGGCGCGCGAAGGATCTGATCGTCATTCACGGGCAGAATCTCTATCCGCAGGATATCGAGGCGGCGGTTGGCGATGCGCTCGACTGGGTGCGGCGCGGCCGCGTGAGCGCGTTTCCGGTGGTGCGTCCCGACGGCGGCGAAGGCATCGGTCTGGCCGCCGAAGTCGCGCGCGGCAAGCGCCGCGAAGCCGGAGAACAGGCGCTGTTCGCGCAGCTTCAGCGGGCTGTCGGTGAGTGTTTCCAGCAGGACGTGGCGCTTGCGCTGCTGCTCGAACCGGGCGAATTGCCGCGCACGTCGAGCGGCAAGCTGCAGCGCAGCGCCTGTCTGCCGATGTGGAACGCGGGCACGCTGACGCCGTTTGCCGTTCTGGATGCGCGTTCGACCAATTCTGGCGAGCCGTCAAGCGATCAGGCATCCGAACAAAATGTCGAGATTCAGGCGCGTGTCGCGCAATGCTGGCGTGACGCGCTGCCCGCCATGGACGACGCCGAAATTCACTTCGACGCCGATACGGACTTCTTCGCGGCGGGCGGTCAGTCGATTGCGGCGGTGCGGCTGGCGGCGGCGCTGGGCGCGGCGTTCGGCGTGACGGTTCCGGTCGGCGCGTTGTTCGTGCGGCGCACCGTGCGCGCGCAGGCAGCGATGCTTGTGGACGAGTTCGGGGTGCTGGGCGTGAGCGGCGCCAGGCCTGTCATTGCCGATGAGGCGCCGCAGCCCGCCGACGCGCGCATCTCGGCGGGCCAGCGCGCCTTGTGGTTTCTGTGGCGCGTCGATCCGCGCGATCCCGCGTATCACGTGAGCGCGACGCTCGAACTGAGCGGCGCACTGCGCATCGACGCGCTGCGCCATGCGCTCGCGGTGACGCTCGCGCGCCACCCGGAACTGCGCGCGCGCTTCGACGAGCGCGATGGCGTGCCGGTGCGCAGCGTTGTCGAGGACGCCTCGTTCGAGTGGCAAGCATTCGATAACGTCGATAGCGCCGATGCTACGGACGTAAGCAACACGCTCGCGGAAGCCGCCGCGCGCCCCTTCGACCTCACGCACGGCCCACTGCTGCGCGCCACGCTGGCGCGCATCGATGCGCAGCGACATCGGCTCGGGCTGGTCACGCATCACATCGTTTGCGACGCGGCCTCGTGGCATGTCGTGTGCCGCGATCTGGTCGCGGCCTATGACGCCGCGTGCGCGGACGCCGCCGCGCTCGACGCGCCCATTGAATTCGCTGCGGATTGTGCGGCTTCGGCGGCGCGCGTCGATCTCGACGCACAACGCGCGTACTGGCGCGAACGGCTCGGCACCGCGCATCCGCGCACGGTGTTGCCCGAAGAAGCGGGCGACGCGCCGCTGCCGCAAAAGCAACCGGCGGCGTCACCCGCAGCACCCGCCGCCCACGGCCACGGCGCGCGTGTCGCCCGCAGCCTGAGCGCCGCGCTGACCGCGCAACTCGCGGCCTGGTCGCGCGCGCAAGGCGCGAGCGCCTTCGCGGGCCTTCTCACCGGGTTCGCGGCGCTGCTGTACCGCCTGAACGAGCAGGCGGACCTGCGTATCGGCATGCCGGTGAGCCTGCGCGATGCGGCCACCGAACGGCGCGTCGGCTATCTCGTCAACAGCGCCGTGGTGCGCGTGGAGGCCGAACCGCGCATGAGCGTCGATGCGCTGCTCGCGCAGGTCGGCGCGCGCGTGATCGAGGCGCTCGGCCATCGCGAACTGCCGTTCGCCGAAGTCGTCGATCTGCTCGCGCCCGCGCGTGATCCCGCCGCGACGCCGCTTTTCAACGTCATGTTCAACGAGCAGATCGTGCCCGCAGGCGTGTGGCGGGCGGGGACGCTGGCGGTCGAGACCGTCGAGGAGCCGTGGGGCAGCGCGCAGTTCGACTTGACGCTCAACGTGGTGCGCAGCGGCGAGTCGGTGCGCGTGGTCCTCGACTATCGCGCGCAGCGTCTCACTGCGCCCGCCGCGCAGCGCCTGCTCGATCAATATGTCACGGTGCTCGAAGCCATCGCCGCGACGCATGGGTCCGCCACGCTCACGCTCGCCGATCTGTTACCTGACGATGGCGCGCACACGAACTCCGACGCCGCATTGCGCGAGCCGCGCTTCGAGCCGATGCATCGACGCTTCGCGCGCATGGCGCGGCAAACGCCCGACGCGCGCGCCGTGACCTGTGACGGCGACGCGCTGAGCTACGCCGAACTTGCGCGCTGGTCGCGCCGCATCGCGCGCGGCCTGCAACGCGGCGGCGTGCGCGCCGACGAATGCGTGGGCGTGTGCGTGGGCCGCTCGGCTGCGCTGATCGCCTCGGGCGTCGGCGTGTTCGCGGCGGGCGCCGCGTATCTGCCGCTCGACCCCGACTATCCGGCGCAGCGCATCGGCGCGATGTTGCGCGATGCGCGCGTGCGCCACTGCATCGTCGATGCCGAGGGCGCTGCGCGGCTGCGCGAAATCGGCGCGGATCTGCATCTGCTCGACGCTGCCGCGCTGCGTGCCGAAGCCGGCAACGATAACGATAGCGATCCGTTCGAACATGACGCCATCGACCCGGCGCACACGGCCTATGTGATCTACACGTCCGGCTCGACGGGCACGCCCAAGGGTGTCGCGCTGCCGCACGGCGCGTTTGACGGCCTGATGCAGGCGATGCGCGAGGCGCTCGGCCTCACGCCCGCCGATGTCTGGCTCGCGGCCACCTCGGCGTCGTTCGATATTTCGTTGCTCGAACTGTTCTTGCCGCTGACGGTGGGCGCGTGCATCGAACTCGCCAGTCGCGAGACGCAGCGCGACGGCGAACGCCTCGCGGCGTTGCTCGATGCGAGCGGCGCGACGGTGTTCCAGGCGACGCCGTCGGGCTGGAAACTGCTGCTCGCGGGTGGCTGGCAGGGCGTCAGGCCGGGCGCATGCCTGCAAGGATTGAGCGGCGGCGAGGCGCTGGCGCCCGATCTCGCGGGCGCGCTGATCGAGCGCGGCGTCGACCTCTGGAATCTCTACGGCCCGACCGAAACGACGATCTATTCGCTCGGCGCGCGCGTGGCGGCAGATCGGCCCGTGACGATTGGCCGGGGCTTGCCGCGCAACCGGCTGCGCGTGCTCGGCCGCACGGGCGAGGCGGTGGCGGCGGGCGGCATCGGCGAGCTGTGCATCGGCGGGGACAATCTCGCGCGCGGCTACCTGGGACGCGCCGCGCAGACGGCGGAGCGCTTCGTGCCCGATCCCGCCGGCCACGGCGCGCGCCTCTATCGCACCGGCGACCTGTGCCGCGTGCACAGCGACGGACGCATTGCCTATCTGGGCCGGCTCGACCAGCAGATCAAGCTGCGCGGCCACCGGATCGAACCCGCGGAAATCGAAACGGTGCTGCGCCGCTGCGCGGGCGTGCGCGACGCCGTCGTGGTGCTGCGCGAAGACGGTGCGCCCGCGCGGCTCGTCGGCTATGTCGCCGGGGACGCCGAAATCGATGCTTCGGACCTGAACGCCGAACTCCAGCGCCGCCTGCCCGCGTACATGGTGCCCGCCGCGCTGGTCGTGCTGCCGGCGCTGCCGCTCACGCCTTCGGGCAAGATCGACCGCCGCGCGCTGCCCGCGCCCGACACCCAGACACACGCTGCCGCAGGGGGCGATCATGCTGCGTGTGCCGATATCGTGCCTGGCTCGGCGCTGGCGCGGCTGCTCGACATTTGGGCGAGTGTGCTGGGCCGCGCGTCGGTGTCGCCGACGGACGACTTTTTCCAGCTCGGCGGCGACTCGATCCTCACCTTGCAGATCGTGTCGCGTGCGCGCGAAGCCGGTTTGCGCGTGACGCCGCGCCAGGTCTTCGAGCACCCGACGCCGGCCACGCTCGCCGCCGTCGCGAGCGCGGCCGCCGCCATGCCGGGCGCGGGTGCGGTGGGCGGCGCGTTGCCGCTCACGCCGATCCAGCACGCCTTCTTCGAAACCTTCCCGCACGGCGAGCCGCACTGGAATCAGGCCGTGCTGCTCGAACCGGGCCGCGCGCTGACAGCCGCGCGCCTCGACACCGCGTTGCGAGCGCTGCGCGCGCGGCACGAAGCGCTGCGCCTGCGCTTTACCCGCCAGGCGGACGGCGCATGGCAGCAGCAAGTCGTGCCGGCCGCCGATCTCGATGCGCATGCCGTGCTGACGCATGTGCAGGTCGCGCACGCGCACGAATGGGACGCGCGTCTTGCCGAAGTCTGCGACGCCGTGCAGCGCGGCTTCGACCTCGGCAGCGCACGGCTGTTCGCCGCCGCGCTCGTCGAAGAGCCGCAGGGCGGGCGGCGTCGGCTGCTGCTCGCCGCGCATCACCTCGCTGTCGATGGCGTGTCGTGGCGCGTGATCGCCGCCGATCTGGAACGGCTGTGCGCATCCGATGCGGACGCTGCCGCGCACGCGGTTCAACTGCCGTGGAGCGCGTGGGTCCAGGCGCAGCAGCGCTACGCCGATGCGCTCGACCTCGCGCACGAAGCGACGCTGTGGCAGGACGTGGCAAGCGCGCTCGCCGACGCTCCGGTGCTGCCGCTCGCCCAGCCGCAGGGTGCGAATGAAGCGCCGCGCACGCTCGCCTGGTCGTGGGATGCGCACTCGACGCAGCGCCTGATCGACGCCGCGCCGCGCGCGCTGCGGTTGCGCGCCGACGAAGTCCTGCTCGCGGCGCTCGTGCGCACGCTGCACGGCTGGAGCGGCGCGCCGCGTCACGCGATCGAACTCGAAGGCCATGGCCGCGCGCCGCTCGACGCCGATCTCGATACGAGCGAGACCGTGGGCTGGTTCACGACGCGCTATCCCGTCGTGCTGAGCGCGCACGAGGATGCGCTCGCCACGCTGCGCGCCGTGAAGTCGAGCCTGCGCGCGGTCCACGAAGGCGGTCTGCACTACGGCATGTTGCGGCGCGCGCAAGCCAGCGGCGATCGACGCCCGCCCCATCCCGCCGTCGCGTTCAACTACCTGGGCCGCTTCGAGCGCGAAAGCGCTGCCGATCCCGCGCACCGCCTCGCCTTCACCAGCGAAACGCCCGGCGCGATGCGCGCGGCTGCGCCCGCGCACTACGCGCTCGACGTCAACGCGATGATCGTCAACGGCGTGCTGTCGCTGACGTGGGACTACGATCCCGCGCGCGTGCCGGACGCGACGGCGGCGGCCTTGCTCGACAGGTTCGGCGCGCAACTCGACGCGCTGGTGCGGCGCTGCGAAGGCGCGCAAGCGCTCGATGCCGAATGCGCATTCACGCCCGCCGATTTCCCCGATGCCGATCTCGACGCCGCCCAGCTTGCGCAACTCGCGCTCGATCCGGCGGCGACCGAGGACGTGTACGCCGCGACGGAGCTTCAGCAAGGCTTGTTGATCCACTCGCTGTCGCGTCGCGACGAAAGCCTCTATGTGAACCAGATGCGTCTCACGCTGGCGGGCGGCGTCGCGCAGCAAACGCTGCGCGACGCGTGGCTGGCGGCCGTCGCGCGTCATCCGGTGCTGCGCACGGGTTTCCGCTGGCTCGGCACCCATGCCGCGTTGCAGGTCGTGGCCCGCGCGGCGGCGCTGCCGTGGCAGGCGCACGACTGGTCCGCGCTCGACGCCGATGCCTACGAGGCCCGCCTCGCCGCATGGCGCGACGCCGACGAGCGCACGCCCTTCGACATGGCGCAGGCGCCGCTGATGCGCGTCGCGCTGTTCGCGCGGCCCGATGGCCGCCATGACCTCGTGTGGACGCATCATCACGCGATTCTCGACGGCTGGAGCGCCTCGACGCTGCTTGCCGAAGTGCTGCAGGCGTGCCGTGCCCAAACGGTCAACGAAAGCGCGCCCGACACGGCCTGGCGCGGCTATATCGCGTGGCTGCGCCGTCGCGGCGCGCAACCTTCCTCGCAACAGCACGCCGAGACCTGGTGGCGCACCCAACTGGCGCGCGCCGACGAACCCGCGCGTCTGGTCGAAAGCCTGGGCGCGCCGCTCGCGCCGTGCGACGGCATTGGCCGTCACACGCTTTCGCTCGACGCCGCTACGCACACGCGGGTTCTGGAAGGCGCGCAGCGCCAGCGCGTGACGCCGGGCACGCTCGCTCATGCGGCGTGGGCGTGCGTGCTGGCGCGCGCGGGCTACCGTCGCCAGGCCGTGTTCGGCACGGCGGTGGCGGGGCGTCCGGCGACGCTGCGCGGTGCGCAGCAGGCCGTCGGCCTCTTCATCAACAGTCTGCCGCTGTGGATCGACGTGCCGGGCCGCATGCGCGCCGCGCAGTGGCTCCAGGCGCTCCAGCAACAGGTCGCCGAGCTGCGCGAGCACGAAACGACGTCGCTTGCGCAGGTGCAGCGCTGGGCGGCGCAGGGCAACGAGGCGCTGTTCGACACGCTGCTCGCCGTCGAAAACTATCCCGTCGATGCCGCGTTGCGCGACGCCCATGCAGCGGCCCCGTGGGTCGCCGGGGTGGACGTGCGCGAGCGCCCGCATTTCCCGTTGACCGTGAGCTTCGTCATGGGCGCGGCCATCGAGATCCAGTGCACATGGGACGAACGCCTGTTCGACCGCGTGACGGTCGAGCGTCTGATCGGCGATTTCGCGGCGCTCACCGCGCGTCTGGCGCAGGCGCGCGACGAGCCGCTCGCGCAACTCGTGGCCGACGCCTCGCCGCAGGCGCATGAACTGGCCGCACCCGTCGTCCCGGCGACGCCGTTCGAATCCGTCACGCAGCGCATCGCCGCGCAGGCGCAGCGCCGCCCGCACGCCGAAGCCGTCGCCGACGCGCAGCGCCGCATCGACTACCGCACGCTCGCGGCCTGGTCCGACCGTATCGCGGCGCGGCTGGCGGCGCTCGGCATTGGCCGCGAGGATCGTGTGGGCGTGTGCATGGAGCGCTCGGTCGGACTCGTCGCGGCTTTGCTTGGCGTGCTCAAGGCGGGCGCGGCCTACGTGCCGCTCGACCCGGCGTACCCGCAGGAGCGCCTGCTCGATGTGGCCGCCGATGCGCGCCTCGCCGCGCTGGTCGGCGACGACGCCAGCCGCGCGCAACTGCCCGCCGTGTTCGAGGGCCGCGCGTGCGTGATGGCCGACGCCTGCGATCCGCAGCGCGCCGATCCCGGCGATGCGCAAGCGCCGTTCGCCGCGCCGCCCGTCCATCCCGAACAGCTCGCCTACGTGATCTACACGTCCGGCTCGACGGGGCGGCCGAAGGGCGTGGCGGTCACGCATCGCAACGTCGCGCGCCTGTTCGACGCCACGCGCCACTGGTACGCCTTCGACGAGCACGACGTCTGGCCGCTGTTCCACGCCTATGCGTTCGACGTGTCGGTATGGGAGCTGTTCGGCGCGCTCACGCACGGCGGGCGGCTCGTGGTCGTGCCCGCGCAGGTGGCGCGCGACGCTGCCGCATTCCACGCGCTCCTGTGCCGCGAGGGCGTGACGGTGCTGAACCAGACGCCGTCGGCGTTCATGCCGCTGATGCAGGTCGATGCCGACGCCAGCACGCCGTTCACCCGCGTGCGCGCCATCGTGTTCGCGGGCGAGAAGCTCGAACCGGGCGCGCTTGCGCGCTGGTACGTGGGCCGCGCGCGCGCCGGTCTGCCGCAGCCGCGCATCGTCAATATGTACGGCATCACCGAAACCACGGTGCACGTGACCTACCGCGTGCTGGGCGAAGCGGAAATCACCGCCGAGGTGCCGCGCAGCCTGATCGGCGAGCCGATGCGCGACCTCCAGTTGCGCCTGCTCGACCGCGACGTCAACGCCGCGCCGCTGGGCGGCGTGGGCTCGCTGTACGTGGGCGGGCCGGGCGTCGCGCGCGGCTATCTCGGGCGGCCCGGTCTCACCGCCGAGCGCTTCGTGCCGGACCCGCACGGCGCGCCCGGCAGCCGTCTCTACGCGTCGGGCGATCTGGCGCGCGGCCTGCCGACGGGCGAGCCCGAATACATCGGCCGCAGCGACTTCCAGGTGAAGATTCGCGGTTATCGGATCGAGCCCGGCGAAGTCCAGGCCGTGCTGTATGGCCATCCGGCGGTGCGCGAGGCGGCCGTGCTCGCGGTGCCGGACAACGCGGGCGTGGGCCTGCGCCTCGTCGCGTGGGTCGTGCCCGCCGATGCCGAAGTTCAAACCACCGCACTGAGCACCGCGCTGCGCGACTGGGTCGCGGCGCGCATGCCCGCGTACATGGTGCCGTCGGCGTTTGTCCTGCTCGACGTCCTGCCGCTCACGGTCAACGGCAAGCTCGATCGCCGCGCGCTGCCCCCGCCCGAATCGGTGGAGGCGGCGCAGACCACGGGCGCGGCGCCGCGCAGCGACACCGAGCGAACGATCTCGACCGTCTGGGCGGACGTGCTGCGCATCGACGCGCCGGGCGTCGGCGGCGACTTTTTCGCGCTCGGCGGCCATTCGCTGCTGGCGTTGCGCACGATGTCGCGCCTGCGCGACGCGTTTGGCCGCGAGGTGCCGCTCGAACTGCTGTTCAGCCAT
The DNA here is from genome assembly GCF_002917095.1 of Paraburkholderia eburnea. Classification (GTDB taxonomy): domain Bacteria; phylum Pseudomonadota; class Gammaproteobacteria; order Burkholderiales; family Burkholderiaceae; genus Paraburkholderia; species Paraburkholderia eburnea. The sequence continues at coordinate 141,589 of NZ_PQGA01000006.1, read as the reverse complement.
CCGGTGCTGGCCGATCTGGCCGCCGCGCTCGACGCGCATTGGCAAGACGGCGGCGCGCGCGATGACGCGTCACCCACGCTGGTGGCGCGATCGGTGCAATCGGCGCAATCGGTGCAATCCGCACCGCTTTCGCTCGCGCAGGAGCGCCTGTGGTTCCTCTGGCAACTCGATCCCGATAGCGCCGCCTACAACGTCTCGGGCGCGCTGCAATGCGAAGGTGCGCTGGACGCGCAAGCCGTGCGCGCGGCGTTTGACGCGCTGGTCGCGCGCCATGCGGTGCTGCGCACGCGCTTTTCGGGCCGCGAGGACACGCCGCGTCAGCACGCGCTGCCCGCAGCCGAGGCGCATGCCGCCTGGCAATGGGACACGCTCGACGCATCGGCGCTCGATGCCGATGCGTTGCGCGCGCAACTGATCCGCAATGCCCGCGCGCCGTTCGATCTCGAAAACGGACCGCTGCTGCGCGTCACGCTCGCGCGCCTGGCGCCCCAGCGTCATGTGCTGCATCTCGTGCTCCATCACATCGTCTCGGACGGCTGGTCGATCGAGGTGCTGCTGCGCGAATTCGCGGCGCTCTATCGCGCGGCGCGTGCGGGCACGCAGGCGGATCTGCCCGCGCTGCCGGTCCAGTATCTCGACTATGCAAGCTGGCAGCGCGACTGGGTCGAGCAGGGCGGAGCCGCCGTGCTCGAACGGCAGATGGGCTACTGGCGCGAGCGGCTCGCGGGCCTGCGCACGCTCATGGACCTGCCGGGCCTGCACGACCGCAGCCAGGCGTTCCGGCCCGACGGGGCGCGCCATCTGATCCGCGTGCCGCAGCGCGTGTGCGCGCAGGCCGAAGCGCTCGCGCTCGACGAAGGCGCCACGCTCTTCATGGTGCTGCTGGCCGCGTTCGACGTGCTGCTCTATCAGTACAGCGGCGCCGCTGACGTGCCGGTCGCGATTCCGGTGGCCGGTCGCAATCGTGTGGAGACCGAAGGATTGATCGGCTTCTTCGTCAACACGCTGGTGATGCGTGCGCGCATCTCGGGCGCGGACTCGTTCGTCGATCTGCTGCATCAGGTGCGCGCCGACAGCATCGGCGCGCAGGCGAACAGCGACGTGCCGTTCGACCGCCTGGTCGCCGAACTGCAGCCGCAGCGCCACACGGCGGGCAATCCGCTCACGCAGGTGAAGTTCCTCTATCAGGATGCCTTCGCCGCCGAGCAGGATCTGGACGGCGTGCGCTGCGAACTGCTCGATGCGGATCCCGGCGTCGTGCGCTTCGAGCTGGCGCTCGATGTGCTGCGCGATGCGCGCGGGCTGGAGTGCGTGTTTGCGTATGCGCTCGACGTCTACGACGCGGAATTCGTCGAACAACTGGCGCGCCATTACGTGTCGCTGCTGCGACGCATGGTGAGCGAGCCGACGCGCGCGATCGGCAGTTTCGAACCCGGCGATGAGTCCGACGACGAGTCCGGCTTCGACGCAACCGAAATCGCCACCGAGACCTGAAACCGCCAGGGCGCAGACATCCGCGCCCGCAACGTACCGGTGCCCGCACGGCTGGGCATCGTTTGAATTTTTCCGCGCCGATGTCGGAGCGACATCGGCAGTAGTGAACCGGACGAGGCAACATGGAATCGAACAAGCTGAAAACCGAAGCTCTTCTCATTCGCGTTCAGGAAGCGGTCCGCGCGACGCCGCAGGCAAGCGCCGTGGCCGATGCGCACGAAACGCTCGACTGGGCCACGCTGTGGGCGTGGTCGGGGCGTCTCGCCTCGGCGCTGCGCGAAGAGGGCGTGGGCGCGGGCACTCGGGTGGCGCTGGCGCTGCCGCGCGAGACCGCGCTGGTCGCGGGCATTCTCGCCATCTGGCGTTTGCGCGCGTGCTACGTGCCGCTCGATCCCGCTTTGCCCGCCGCGCGCCTGCGCTGGCAGGCCGAAGACTGCGGCGCGCGCGTGTTGCTGGCCGATACGCCGCCCGCCTGGCTGCCCGACGGCGTGCGCACGCTCGCGCCGCAAGCGTGGCGCGAAGGCGCGCAGAGCGACGAAGCCCTGGCCGATGCTGAGAATCTCGTTCAATGGCCCGCGTATGTGATCTACACGTCCGGCTCCACGGGGCGTCCGAAGGGCGTGGAAATCGGCCACGCCGCGCTCAGCGCGTACCTGGGCAGCGTGAGCGCGCGCGTGCCCGCCGACGTGCGCAGCGCGGCGTATCTGTCGACGCCCGCGGCCGACCTCGGCCACACCGCGCTGTTCGGCGCGCTGTGGAACGGCTGGACGCTGCACCTCGTCGATGCGCAGATCGCCGCCGACCCCGACGCCTTCGCCGCCTTCATGGAAACGCGTCAGGTCGATCTGCTCAAGATCGTGCCGAGCCACCTGGACGCGCTGATGCAGGCCGCGCGCCCCGAGGCCGTGCTGCCGCGCCGCTGCGTCGTCGTGGGCGGCGAGCCTGCGGCGACGCGGCTCGCCGCGCGCATTGCCGCGCTGCGCCCCGAATGCGTCGTGATGAATCACTACGGCCCGACCGAAACGACCGTCGGCGTGCTGACGCGCCATGGCGGCGAGAGCCGGAGCGCGACGCTGCCGCTTGGCACGCCGCTCGCGCATGTGCGCGCAGCGGTGCTCAACAAGGACGGCAATCCGGTGCCGCGCGGCGTCGCGGGCGAACTGTGCATCGGCGGCGACAGTCTCGCGAGCGGCTATCTGAACCGCGCCGCGCTCACCGCCGAACGCTTCGTGCCCGATCCGCGCGGCGGCGGCGCACGCCTCTACCGCACGGGCGACAAGGTCAAGCAATTGCCAGGCGGCGAATTCGCGTTTCTTGGCCGACTCGACGATCAGGTGAAGATTCGCGGCTACCGCGTCGAACCGGAGGAAGTGGCCGCGCGCCTGCGCCTGCTCGACGGCGTGCGCGACGCGGTCGTGGTCGCGCGCCGGGACGGTGAGGATCGAGGCGACGATCAAAACGAAGAAGCGGGCGCGCTGCGTCTGATCGGCTATGTGACCGCGCAAACGCCGCTCGACAGCGAGGCGCTGCGCGCCCAGCTCGCCGCCGAATTGCCCGACTACATGGTGCCGACGGCCATCGGCGTGCTGGCCGCGCTGCCGCTCACCGCGAACGGCAAGGTCGATCGCGCGGCGCTGCCCTGGCCGCTCGAACGTGCCGAAGACACGGGCCGCGCGGCGGCGCCTGCCATCGTGCAAGCGCGCAACGACAACGAGCGCACGCTGCTCGCGGTGTGGCGCGAGGTGTTGAAGCGCGAGACGATCGGCGTGACGGATAACTTCTTCGAAGTCGGCGGGGACTCGATCCTGAGCCTCCAGGTGATCGCGAAGGCCCGCCGTGCCGGTCTGCGCCTGACGCCACGCCAGATGTTCGACAACCCGACCGTGGAAGGCGCGGCGCGCGTGGCGCAGAGCGCGGCCCCCGCTGCGCCGCGCGCTGCGGCCGCCGTGGCGACGGTTGAGACGGCTGCGGCGAACACAACGAACGAGACGGCCACGCCCGATGCCTCGCTGCTCGCGCGCGCCGGTCTTGCCGCCGACGCGGCGCGGACGGTGGAGGCCATCTACCCGGCCACGCCGATGCAGCAAGGCCTGCTGTTCCACGGCATGCTGGAAGGCCAGCCGGGCCTTTACGTCGGGCAGATGCGTCTCACGCTCGTCGCGCGCGCGCCCGGCACGCTCGATGTCGCGGCGATGCGCGCCGCGTGGCAGCACGTGGCCGCGCGTCATGCCGTGCTGCGCACGCGCTTCGTCTGGCCCGCCGAGGGCGAGCCGCTGCAAATCGTCGAACGCACGGCGGATGTGCCGTTTGCGGTTCACACACTGGATGCGGCGAATGCCGATAGCGTCAACGCCGCGTGCCGCACGTTCGTCGAAACCGGCTTCGACGCCGCGCGCGCGCCGCTCATGCGCGTCGATCTGTTCGCGCGTCCCGATGGCGCGCACGAGCTGGTCTGGACGCATCACCACGCGCTCACCGACGGCTGGTCGAGCGCGCAGGTGCTGGCCGAAGTCGCGCGCGCCTATGAAGCGCTCTCGCGCGGCGAGACGCCCGCGCAGACCGCCGCCGCGCCGTACTCGCGCTATGTGCAATGGCTGGCCGGTCAGCGAGACACGCAGGCGTTCTGGACCCAGCGGCTCGCCACGCGCGACGATCCCGCGCGTCTGGCCGATGCGCTCGGTCCGGATCTGCGCGCAGCCGATGCGTCGTCGGTCCCGAGCGCCGGGCCGATGCTGATCGAATCGCTCGCGCCCGCACTCCAGGCGCACCTCGCACGCGCCGCGCAGGACGCGCGCGTGACGCTCAACACGGTGGTGCAAGCCGCATGGGCAATGGTGCTCGCGCGCTTCGCGGGACGTACGCAGGTGGTGTTCGGCGCAACGGTATCGGGCCGTCCCGCCGATCTCGCCGATGCCGAATCGATCGTCGGCCTTTTCATCAACAGCCTGCCGCTGTGGGTCGATGTCGAACCCGGTGCCGCGCCCGCCGCCTGGCTACGCACGATCCACGCGCAGACCGTGGCGCTGCAGGACGCCGCGCACACGCCGCTTGCGAAACTCCAGCAATGGGCGGGCGTCGCGGGCGAAGGGCTGTTCGACAGCCTGATCGTGTTCGAGAACTATCCGCTCGACGACGCGCTGCAAGCCGGTCAGAGCGCCTTCGACGTGCGCGCGGTCGAGACCGTGGACAGCACGCATTACCCGCTGACGCTGATCGTGACGCCGGGCCGCGCCGCTGGCGATGGCCTGGCGCTCAAATGGCGTCACGACGCGCGGCGCATGTCGCGCGCAACGGTCGAACGGCTCGCGCGCCAGTTCCACGCGATGCTCGAACAGCTCGCCGATGGCGTTGGCGCAACACAGGCGCAACCGCAGCCCCAGCCATTGCGTCTCGCCGATATCGCGCTGCGCACGGACACGCCGCCCACGCCGCCACACACGGCCTACGCATTCGAGCCGGTGAGCGCGCGCCTGGCCGCCATCACGCGCGCGCAGCCTGACGCGATCGCGCTGCTGTACCCCGCCGATAACGGCGACATGACGGCGCTCAGCTACGCAGCGCTCGATGCCTGGTCCGCGCGGATCGCCAACCTGTGCGTGCGCTCCTGCGCGGGCCGCACGCGCGAAGCGCGCATCGGCGTGGCGATGGGGCGCTCGCCCGCGCTGGTGGCGACGTTGCTCGGCGTGCTGCGCGCGGGTGCGGCCTACGTGCCGCTCGATCCCGCCTATCCCGACGAACGCCTGCGTTACATCGCCGACGATGCGGGCATCTCGCTCGTGCTCTGCGACGCCGCACAAACCGCGCGGTTCTCGACGATGTTGCCCAATGTCAGGCATCTGGCCGTGCCGTGCGTCGATGAAACGTTCGACGCCGCCGACGCTTCGTTCGATTCTCCTGCCGTCGATCCCCGGCAACTCGCCTACGTGATCTACACGTCCGGCTCGACCGGACAGCCGAAGGGTGTCGGCGTCACGCAGGAGAATCTGGCGCGCCTGTTCGACGCGACGGCACCGGATTTTGCTTTCTCCGCGCAGGACGTCTGGACGCTGTTCCATTCCTACGCGTTCGACTTTTCGGTATGGGAGTTGTTTGGCGCGCTGGTGCACGGCGGCAGGCTCGTGATCGTGCCGCAGGACGTGGCGCGCGACCCCGCGCGGCTGCATCGCCTGATGCGCGACACGCGCGTGACGGTGCTGAACCAGACGCCGTCGGCGTTCGACGCGCTGAGCGACTACGACGCGACGCAAATCGCCGGCGGCCGCGCGCTCGATGCGCTCGATTCGCTGCGCTACGTGATCTTCGGCGGCGAAAAGCTCGAACCGTCGGCGCTGGCGCGCTGGCTTTCGGCACGCGAGGCGCAGTCGCTGGACGCGCCCGCGCTCGTCAACATGTACGGCATCACCGAAACCACGGTCCACGTGACGCTGCGCAAGCTGCGGCGCGAGGACATCTTCGCGGGCGCGGCGCCGAGCGTGATCGGCGCGCCGCTCGCCGATCTCTCGCTGCAGGTGCTCGACGGCGCGGGGCGGCCGGTGCCTGCGGGTGCGGTCGGTGAACTCTATGTGGGCGGAGCGGGCCTGGCGCGCGGCTATCTGGGCCGCCCGGCGCTGACCGCCGAGCGCTTCGTGCCCGATCCCTATGGCGAGCCGGGCGCGCGCCGCTATCGCTCGGGCGACGTCGCACGGCGTCTGGCCGACGGCGACATCGACTATCTGGGCCGCAACGACAGCCAGTTGAAGGTGCGCGGCTTCCGCATCGAAGCGGGCGAAGTCGAGGCGGCGCTGCGCGCGCAGGCCGGCGTGCGCGCGGCGGTGGTGGAGGTGCGCGATCAGCAACTGGTCGCGTGGGTCGTGGCGGCGGCGGGCGCGCCGCTTACCGTCGAAGCGGTGCGCGCGTATGCGCGTGCTGCGCTGCCTGCACATATGGTGCCGTCGCGCCTGCTGGTGCTCGACAGCCTGCCGATGACGACCAACGGCAAGCTCGATCGCCGCGCATTGCCTGCTCCGACTGCGCCCACCGAAGCCGACGCCGCGCAAAGCGCTTTCGTCGAACCGCGTGACGCCGTCGAGCGCACGCTCGCGGCCATCTGGCAGCAGGTGCTGGAAGTGCCGCGCGTGGGCGCGGACGATGACTTCTTTGCGCTCGGCGGACATTCGCTGCTCGCGGTGCGCGTGCTCGCGGCCGTGCGCGCGAAATTCGGCGCGGCGCCCGATCTGCGCGCGTTGTTCGATTACCCGGTGCTCGGCGATTTCGCCGCAGCGGTGAAGGCTGCGAATGTGGCCGATATTGCCGATGTGACCGATATTGCCGATCTCCAGGACGGGAGCGAAGCAGACACGCTCCCGCTCAGCGCGGGTCAGCAGCGTCTGTGGTTCCTCTGGAAGCTCGACCCGCAAAGCGCGGCGTATCACGTCAACGGCGCGCTCGATCTGGAGGGCACGCTGGACCGCGCGGCGCTGCAGGCGGCGCTCGACGCGCTGGTGGCGCGTCATGCCGCGCTGCGTATGCGCTTCGCCGAAACGGGCGGCGTGCCGCATCTCACGATCCAAAGCGCGGCGCGCTGCGATCTGCATGACGTGGACGCCGCCGCGCACGACGGTCCGCTCGACGCGCTGCTCGACAAGTTGCTTGCGCAACCGTTCGATCTGCTGAACGCCGCGCCGCTGCGCGTCGCGCTGATCCGCGTGCGGGCGGACCTGCACGTCCTGCAGTTCGTGATGCACCACCTGATCGCCGATGACTGGTCGATCGGCGTGCTGCTCGCCGATTTCGTCAGCGCCTATCGCGCGCACGCCGAGGCGCCAACCACCGCGCTGGCCGACAGCAACGACGCGGCCTGGCACGCAGTCGTGCGCGCGCAGGCCGACAAGCTCGCGAACGGCGGCGCGCAGCGCCAGCTCGACTACTGGAAGACGCGCCTCGCGGGCGCGAGCGCGCCGCTCGCGCTGCCGGTGGACCGCGTGCGCACGGGAGCGCGCAACAGTGCGGGCGCGCGCGTGAGCGTGACGTTGGCGGCACCGGTGGTCGGCGCGCTGAAAACCCAGGCGCAGGCGCGCCGCGCGACACTCTTCATGACCGCGATCGCGGCCTTCAATGCGCTGCTGCATCGCCACACGGGCGAGGCCGATATCCGCATCGGCGTGCCGGTCGCGCATCGCGATCTGCCGGGTGCGATGCGTCTCGTCGGCTTCTTCGTCAATACGGTCGTGCTGCGCACCCAGGTCAGCGGCATGACGCGCGCGGCGGAACTCGTCGAGCAGGTGCGCGAACGCCTGCTCGAAGCGTACGCGCATCAGGATGTTGCGTTCGCCAATGTCGTCGATGCCTTGCAGCCCGAGCGCGATCTCTCGCAGACGCCGCTGTTCCAGGTCATGGTCAACCAGCAGCAATCGCATGTCTTCGACGCCGATCTCGGCCCCGATCTGCAACTGCGCGCGCGTGGCGAAGAGGGCGCGGAAGCGCAGTTCGATCTGGTGCTGAACCTGGTCGAGCAGGCCGATGGGGCGCTGCGCATGACGCTCACCTACGCGCGCGATGTGTTCGACGCGGCGACGGCCGGGCGCATGACGCAGCAGCTTGCCGCACTGCTCGAACAATGGAGCCGGGCCGAGGACACGCGTGTCGCGTCGTTCGTGTTCGACGACAGCGCGTCGGTGGCGGGGCCGCTGCCCGCGCATCGCTATGAAGCGGTGCATGCGCGCTTTGCGCGCGTCGCGCGGCAGCAGCCCGGCGCGCTCGCGCTCGTCTGCGACGGCGACGCGGTGCGCTACGGCGAACTCGCGGCGTGGGCCGCGCGCATCGGCACGTCGCTGCGACGCGCCGGGGTGGGCGCCGAAGCCCGCGTGGGCGTGTGCGTGGGCCGCTCGCCCGCCTTGCTCGCAGCCTGCCTTGGCGTGTTGCGTTCGGGGGCGGCGTTCGTGCCGCTCGATCCCGACTATCCGGCCGAACGCCTCGTGGCGATGCTCGACGACGCGAAGATCGACTACGTGATCGCCGATGATGACGGCCGCGCGACACTCGGCGGCGCGCTCGCGCAGCGCACGGTGCTGGACGCGAACGCGCTGCGCGCAGGCGCCGACGACGCCATCGAGTCCCTCGACACGATTGAGGAAACGCGCCTCGCCTATGTGATCTACACGTCCGGCTCGACCGGCAAGCCGAAGGGCGTGGCGATTACGCACGGCGCGTTCGACCGCCTACTCGCGGGCGTCGGCGACTTCGTCGGGCTGCGTGGCGATGACGTCTGGCTCGCGGCGACTTCGGCATCGTTCGATATTTCCCTGCTCGAACTGTATCTGCCGCTGACCGTCGGCGCGCGCGTCGAACTGGCGAGCCGCGAAACCCAGCGCGACGGCGTGCGCCTTGCCGCCTTGCTCGATCAGAGCGGCGCGACCGTGTTCCAAGCGACGCCGTCGGGCTGGAAGCTGCTGCTCGCGGGCGGCTGGCGTGGCCGCGCGCTCAAGGGCCTGTGCGGCGGCGAGGCGCTGCCGCCCGATCTGGCGGCGACGCTGCTCGACGCGGGCGTGGATCTGCGCAACATGTACGGCCCGACCGAAACGACCATCTGGTCCGCCGCCGATACCGTCACGCGCGCCGCGCCCGTGGCGCTTGGCCACGCGCTCGCCGACAACGCGCTGCGCGTCGTCGGCCGCGCGGGCGAGCCGGTTCCGGCTGGCGGTGTGGGCGAGCTGTGCATCGGCGGGGCGAATCTCGCGCGCGGCTATCTGGGCCGCGCGGCGCAGACCGCCGAGCGCTTCGTGCCGGACCCGACCGGCGTGGGCGCGCGCATGTATCGCACGGGCGATTTGTGCCGTGTCGGCAGCGACGCACGATTGAGCTATCTGGGCCGGCTCGACCAGCAGATCAAGCTGCGCGGCCATCGCATCGAGCCCGGCGAAATCGAAGCCGTGCTGCGCCGCTGCGCGGGCGTGCGCGACGCCGTCGTGGTGCTGAATGCGGATGGCGGCGCGGCCCGTCTTGTCGGTTATGTGACGGGCGAGGCTGGACTCGATTGCGCGCAGATCAACGCGTATCTGCTCAGCCAACTGCCCGAATACATGGTGCCCGCCGCGCTGGTCGTGCTGGACGCGCTGCCGCTCACGCCGTCGGGCAAGATCGACCGCCGCGCGCTGCCCGCGCCGACGGCGGGCGCGGCGGCGCACACGCATCGCGAACCGCAGACGCCCGCCGAAGCGGCGTTGCTCGCGATCTGGCGCACGGTGCTGCGCAGCGACGCGATTGGCGTGACGGACAACTTCTTCGTGGCGGGCGGCGACTCGATCCTCAGCCTGCAGATCGTCGCGAAGGCGGCCGAGGCCGGGTTGCGCATCACGCCGCGCCAACTCTTCGAAGCGCCGAGCGTCGAGCGTCTGGCCCGCGTCGCGGTGGCGCTTGAGGTCGCGCCGTCGGCGGCGCGGGATGCTGCGGGGCCGGTCGAGGCCGATTCCATGTCGCTGTGGCGCTCGCTCGGCCTCACGCCCGAGCATGTCGAGGACGTCTATGCGGCGACGCCTTTGCAGACGGGCCTGCTGTATCACGTGCTGGCGGAACCGGAGCGGCACGCGTATCTCAATCAGCTACGTCTGACGTTGCGCGGTCCACTCGACCGTGCGGCGCTGGCGGCGGCGTGGCAGGCCGCGCTCGCGCGTCATGCCGTGCTGCGCACGCGCTTCGAGTGGCGACAGGGCGGCACGGTGATGCAGATCGTCCAGCGCCGCGTCGAACTGCCGTATGTCGAACTCGACTTTTCGCATGAAGGCGATTACGAAGCCGCGCTGGCGGCGTGGCGCGAGCGCGATCTAGCGGCAGGCTGCGCGCCCGATGCCGCGCCGCTGATGCGCGTCGCGCTGGTCGCGCGCGAAGACGGTGTGGCCGATCTCGTGTGGACGTACCACCATCTGCTGCTCGACGGCTGGAGCACGGTGCGCCTGCTCGACGAGATCCTGCGCGACTATCGCGCGCGCAAGGACGGTGCGACGGCGACGCTCGCGCCCGCGCAACCGTACCGGCGCTACGTGGAATGGCTGGAGCGTCATGCCAGCGCCGATCAGGGCGAAGCATGGTGGCGCGCCCGCGCGCAGGCCGCGGGCGAACCCGCGACGCTGCTCGCGGCGCTGCCGCCGTGCGTGGGCGGCGAGCCGGGCACGCACGTTCGCCGCGTTGAACTGAGCGGCGATCTGGGCGCGCGGCTGAGCGACGCCGCGCGCGCGCACGGCGTCACGCTCAACACGCTGATGCAGGGCGCGTGGGCGCTGTTGATCGCGCGCCATGTGAACCATCGCAGCGTTGCGTTCGGCACCACGCTGGGCGGGCGGCCCGCGCAACTGCCGGGCGTCGCGGACATGCTGGGGCTGTTCGTCAACAGCCTGCCCGTGTGGGTCGAGGTGGCGCCGCAGGCGCGTGTCGCCGACTGGCTCGGTGACCTGCAGCGCCAGTTCGGCGAATTGCGTGAGCACGAGCACACGCCGCTTGCGCGCGTGCAGCAGTGGACGGGACGCAGCGCCGATGCGCTGTTCGACAGCCTGTTCGTGTTCGAAAACTATCCCGTCGATGAGATTGGCCGCGACGACGCGGCCGGAGCGGCGGCGCTCACGATCGAGCGCGCCGATTCGGTCGACCCGACGCACTATCCGCTGGCGGTTTCGGTGATTCCGCGCGGGCGGCTGGCGGTCGAATGGGCGTGGGATGGCGCGCGCATCGACCGGGCGACGGTCGATCGGCTTGCTGCGCAGTACGAGGCGTTGCTGGCTCGCATCATCGAGGATGGCGCGCAGCGGGTGGGTGAGTTGACGCTGCCGGAAGCGGCACGGGTGCAGGAGGCGCGGGTTTATGGGTTTGCTTCGCTGGCGGATTCGCTGGTGGCGCAGGCGCGGCGTTCACCCGATGCGGTGGCGCTGCGGTGCGAGCAGCAATCGCTGACGTACGCGGAACTGGAGCGCTGGTCTGGGGCGCTGGCTTCCCTGCTTGTTGCGCGTGGCGTGCGCGCGGAAACACGCGTTGGGCTGTGTGTCGAGCGTGGCGTCGGGATGATCGCAGCGCTAATCGGCGTGATCCGTTCGGGCGGCGCGTTTGTGCCGCTTGACCCGGAGTATCCGCAGGCACGGCTGGAGCAGATGATCGAAGACGCGGGCATCACGCGCGTGGTCGCCGATGCGCGCAGCGCCGCGCGTCTGGCTGACGTGCTGCACGGTTGCGAAGTGGTGGATGTGGATGCTGCGCGCGATGTTTCCGGTGATGCGCCTGCTGTGACGTTCCATCCCGAACAGCTTGCCTATGTGCTCTACACCTCCGGTTCGACGGGCCGCCCGAAGGGCGTCGCCGTGAGCCACGATTCGTTGTGGACGCACCTGGAAGATTTCCAGAGCACTTACCAGATCAGCGCGCAGGACACGGTGCTGCATTCGTCGACGATCAATTTCGACGTTGCGTTGCACGAAATCCTGCCCGCGCTGCGCGTCGGCGCGACGGTCGAAATGCGCGGCATCCAGCCGTGGGATCTGCAAAGCCTGAGCGAGCGTCTGAGCGAGCGCCGCGTGACCTTCGCGCGTATTCCGACTGCGCTGTGGCAGCAGTGGCAACGCCACGCACCGGCGCGCGGGTCGCTTTCGCTGCGTCAGGTGACGGTCGGCGGCGAGGCGCTGCCGGGCGATGCCCTGCGGCACTGGAAGGAAAGTGCGCTCGCGGATATCCGCCTGGACAACCTCTACGGCCCGACCGAAACCACAGTTGCGGCGCTGTACCGCGAAACGACCATCGACGACACGAAGCAGGTCACCGTGCCTATCGGCAAGCCGTATCCGGGGCGCAGCGCGCGCGTGATCGACGCATTCGGCGATGAAGCGCCCGCAGGCGGTCTCGGCGAATTGTGCATTGGCGGGCCGACGGTCTCGCGCGGCTATCTGGGTCGCGCGGCGCTGACCGCCGAGCGCTTCGTGCCCGATCCGTCCGGCGTGCCGGGATCGCGTCAATATCGCAGCGGCGATCTGTGCCGTATGCGCGCGGACGGCACGGTGGAATTCCTGGGCCGTCTCGACCAGCAGGTGAAGCTGCGCGGCCAGCGCATCGAACTCGGCGAAATCGAGGCGGTGCTGCGTCACTGCGCGGGCGTGCGCGAAGCGGCGGTCATCGTCCATGGCGCGGGCGAAAAGCAGCGCCTGGCGGGTTACGTGGCGGGCAAGGTCGATATCGCGACGCTGCAACGCGAACTCGAAAGCCGCCTGCCGGGTTACATGGTGCCGTCGAGCCTGACGGTGCTCGACAAACTGCCGGTGATGCCGAACGGCAAGCTCGACCGCAAGGCGCTGCCGCAGCCGCAGGAGCCGACGGGCGAGCGCATCGCGGCGACGAACGCCACCGAAGCGGCGCTGCTGTCGATCTGGCAAATGGTGCTGGGCCGCGACGACATTGGCGTCACGGACAACTTCTTCGAAGTGGGCGGGGATTCGATCCAGAGCTTGCAGATCATCGCGCGCGCGCGTGAAGCGGGCCTCGTGCTCACGCCGCGCCAGGTGTTCGAGCATCCGACGGTATCGGCGCTTGCCCAACGCGCCCAGCGCGTCGGCGACGAACAAACGGCAACGGTCGATCACGCCGAATCATTCGACCTCACGCCGATCCAGCGGCGCTTCTTCGAGCACTATCCGCACGGCGAAGCGCACTGGAACCAGTCGGTGCTGCTCGACGTGCATGGCCGTCTGAGCGTGGCCGCGCTTGAGCAGGCCGTCGCCGCGCTGCGCGAGCGTCATGACGCGCTGCGGCTGCGCTTCTCGCAGGAAGGCGGCCACTGGCGCCAACGCACGCTGAGCGCCGCCGATGCCCGCGCGCAGGAAACCGGCCTGATCCACCAGCAGACCCTGGCGTCGCCCGACGCGCTGAGCGCCGCAGGCGACGCGCTCCAGGCGAGCCTCGACCTTACGCGCGGCCCGATCTGGCGCGTCGGTTGTTTCGAGGCAGGCGAACAAAGCTGGCTCCTGATCGCGATCCATCACCTCGCGGTCGATGGCGTTTCGTGGCGCATCCTGCTCGAAGAACTGCAAAGCGCCTATGAGCAGGCCGAACGCGGCGAGACGATCGCGCTCGGTGCATCTTCGACCGCGTGGGGCGCGTGGGCGCACGCGCTGCATCGATACGGCGCCGCGCCCGCCATCCAGGCCGAAGCGGCGTGGTGGCGTGACGCGCTCGGCGCGCCCGAAGGCCCGGACGCCGCAACGCCCGAAGAGGCCGCGTTCGGCGTCCCGTCGGGCACGCGCATGGCCGACAGCGTCGTCGTCGAATGGAAGCTGGACCCGCAGCGCACGCGCGAACTCATCCAGCTTGCGCCGCGCGCCTGGCGCACGCGCGTCGATGAATTGCTGCTCGCCGCGCTCGCCCAGGCGGTCGGCGAGTGGAGCGGCGCACGCACGCTCGCGGTGGAACTCGAAGGTCACGGCCGCGAGGACCTGATCGACGGCATCGATCTGAGCCGCACGGTGGGCTGGTTCACGACGCGCTTCCCGGTGGTGCTGCCCGCGCACGCGGCCATGCCGGCCGACGCGCTCATCGGCGTCAAGGAGCGCATGCGCGCGGTGCCGCACAAGGGCTTCCACTGGGGGCTGCTGGAAGCGGAGCGCACGCGCCGCCGCCCGGCCGTGAGCTTCAACTATCTGGGCCGCTTCGATCAGGCGATCGACGCCGATTCGCGCTTTGGCTTCAGTACGCAAAGCGCGGGGCGCAATCTCAGCGACGACGCGCGCGTCGATTACGCGCTCGATCTGAACGGCCTGATCGCCGGGGAGAGCCTCGTGCTGCGCTGGCGTTTCGATCCCGCGCGCCTCGATCGCGCCACGGTCGATCGGCTGATCGAGGCTTTCGAGCGTCATGTGCATGCGCTGCTCGCGCATTGCGTCGCGGCGCCGCCGGGCGCGACGGCCGCCGATTTCCCGCTCTCGGGGCTGAACCAGGCGCAGTTGAGTGCGCTCGATCTCAAGCTCGGCAATGTCGCCGATATTTATCCGGCGACGCCATTGCAGCAAGGCTTGCTCTATCACAGCGAGCGTCAGCAGGGCCAGGGCGTGTATGTGAACCAGTTGCAGCTCACGTTGCGCGGCGAGCTGGATGCGGACAGGCTGCGCGCGGTCTGGCAGGCGGCGCTCGCGCGTCACGACGTGCTGCGCACGCGCTTCGAGTGGCGTCATGGCGGCACGGCGCTGCAAATCGTCGAGCGCGATGCGGTGCTGCCGTTCGCGGTCCACGACTGGCGCGATGTCGTCGATTACGACGCGCGCCTCGCGACCTGGCGCGCCGCCGATCTTGCCGAGGGTGTCGATCCGTCGCGTGCGCCGCTCATGCGCGTGAACGTATTCCGCCGTCCGGACGGCGCGTTCGATCTGGTGCGCACGCATCATCACGTGCTCACCGACGGCTGGAGCGGCGCTCGTCTGTTGTCCGAAGTGTTCGACGACTACGCGCGCGCCGATGTCGAGGTCAGGGCGCCGGCGCAACCGTATCGACGCTATATCGAATGGCTTGCGAAGCAGCCCGATGCGCGCGACTGGTGGCTCGAACGTCTGGCCGAAGGCGCCGACGCGGGCACGCTCACCGGCAGCCTGGCCGCGCCGCGCGAGGCGGGGGCGCTCGTGCCGCAAAAGATCGCGTACACACTGGACGTTGCGCTCGATGCGCGCCTGCGCCGCGCCGCGCAGCACTACCGCGTGACGCTCAATACGCTGATGCAGGGGGCGTGGGCCGTCGTGCTCGCGCGCCTGAGCGGCAAGCGCTCGGTCGCGTTCGGCGTGACGGTGTCGGGGCGTCCGGCCTCGCTGCCGGGCGCGGACAACATGATCGGCCTGTTCATCAACAGCCTGCCGGTCGTGACCGGCGTGCCGGGCGCGGCGCGCGTGGACGACTGGCTCGGCGGCTTGCAGGCTTACAACGTCGCGCTGCGCGACGTCGAGCACACGCCGCTCACGTCGCTGCAGCAATGGTCGGGCCGCAGCGGCGACGCGCTGTTCGACAGCCTGATCGTGTTCGAGAACTATCCGCTGGCGTCGGGTTCGGGCCGCGAACCGGCGGCGCTGCGCGTCGAGCGCATCGAAACGGTCGAGCGTACGCACTATCCGCTCACGCTGACCGTGTTGCCGACGAAGCAGATCGAGCTGCAATGGGGCTGGGACAGCCGCCGTCTCGAACGCGCGCAGGTGCAGGCGCTGCATGCGCAGTACCGCACGGTGCTCGAACAACTCGCCGATACCGCGCAGACGGCGCGCTACGTTGGCGAATTGAGCGTGCGCACGGCTGCGCCGCTGCCGGGACCGTCGCATGACGCCGGCTTCCAGCCCTTGTACGCGCGCTTCGAGCAGCAGGCCGCGCGCACCCCGGCGCGCGTCGCGCTGCGCCACAACGGCACGTCGATCGATTTCGCGACGCTTGCGCGCTGGAGCGCCGCCATCGACGCCAGATTGCGCGCGAGCGGCGTGGCGCGCGAGGAGCGCGTCGCCGTGTGCCTCACGCGTGCGCCCGCGCTGATCGCCAGCATGCTCGGCGTGATGCGCAGCGGCGCGGCCTATGTGCCGCTCGATCCCGAGTTCCCGGTCGAGCGTCTGCGCTACATGCTCGACGACGCGGGCATCACGCGCATCGTCACCGACGCGCAGGGCATCGCCCGGCTGGGCGGGGGCCTCGACGCGCGCACGGTGATCGACGCGGGTTCGCCCGACGACGTGCGCGCCGCCCCGGCGCTTGTAGAACCGCTTCCCGAAGCGCGGGCCGTCCATGACGTGCAGCTCGCCTACGTGATCTACACGTCCGGTTCGACCGGGCGGCCGAAGGGCGTGGCCGTTTCGCACGGCGCGCTCGACCGCTTCCTGTGCAGCGTGCGCGAGGCCCCCGGCATCGGCGCCGACGACGTGCTGCTGTCGGTCACGACGGCATCGTTCGATATCTCGCTGCTGGAGTTTTGCCTGCCGCTGATGACGGGCGCGACGCTCGAGCTTGCCGATGCGCGCGTCGCCGCCGATGGCGAGGCGCTCGCGCATCTGATCGACACGAGCGGCGCGACGCTGCTGCAGGCCACGCCCAGCGGCTGGCGTTTGCTGCTCGAAGCGGGCTGGCGCGGTGTCGCTGCGGGACGCCGACTCACCGGCATCGCGGGCGGCGAGGCGCTGCCGCCGGATCTGTGCGCGCAACTGCTGGGCTTGGGCGTCGATCTGTGGAATCTCTACGGCCCGACCGAAACGACGATCTGGTCGAGCCGCGCCCATATGACGGCGCAGGGCGCGCTCACCATCGGCCACGCGCTTCATGCGAACGCGCTGCGCGTGATCGATGCGAGCGGGCAATGGACGCCGACGGGCGGCATCGGCGAGCTGTGCATCGGCGGGGACAATCTCGCGCGCGGTTATCTGGGCCGGCCGGGTCTGAGCGCCGAGCGCTTCGTGCCCGATCCCGACGGCGCGCCGGGCGCCCGCATGTACCGAACCGGCGACCTCGCGCGCGAACGGGCCGATGGCGCGTTCGAGTGCCTGGGCCGGATCGACCAGCAGGTGAAACTGCGCGGCTACCGGATCGAGCTGGGCGAGATCGAGGAAGCGCTGCGTGCCTGCGAAGGCGTGCTCGACGCGGCGGTCGCGCTGCTGCCCGGCGCACCGGGCAGCGCCGATGCGCGGCTCGTGGGCTATGTGGTCGGCGAGATGCCGCCGGGCTGGCGTCAGGCGCTGGGCGCGCGGCTGCCCGCGTACATGATCCCGGCGTCGCTGCATGGCGTGGAAGCGCTGCCGCGCACCGCGAACGGCAAGCTCGACCGTCAGAAGCTGGCGCAGATCGAGGTCGGACAGGCACGGGAGAGCGCGTGGACCGAGCCGGCTGCGGGACTCGAAGCGACGATCGCGCAGGTGTTCGGCGAGGTGCTGGGCGTGGAGCGCGTCGGCGCGCACGACGACTTCTTCGCGCTGGGCGGTCACTCGCTGGTGGCGGTGCGCGTCAACACGCGTCTGGCGCAGCAGCTTGGCCGCAAGCTCGAACTCGCGCTGTTGTTCGAGTATGCGACGCCCTCGGCACTCGCGGCGGCGCTCGACGCGCCCACGCGCAATGACGTGACCGCAGCGAGCGCAACCGACAGCGATCTGCAGGCACTTGACGATCTTTTCAACGCGCTTGACTGAAGCGCGGCCGTCCGGATGCCTTGTGCTCCGGACGGCCGTTTTCACGCGATAGGCCGAATCTGGTTTCGAACGAAATATGCTGAATACGACTGAAGATCGCCCCATCCCCGCCACGGCGCAGCAGAGCGGCGTCGATGCGGCGCGCGCGATGGCGCTCAAATACGCGGCTTTGCCGCCCGAGCGCCGCAGCGTGTTGCGTGCGAAGGTGCGCGAGCAGGGCATCGACCCCACGCGCTTGCCGATCGTGCCGCTCACGCCTGAAGCGCAGGAACACGCCGACCGCTATCCGCTTTCGGCGGCGCAGGCGCGCCTGTGGTTTCTCTGGAAACTCGATCCGCTCAATCCGGCGTACAACCTTGCGCGCGCCGTGCGCTTGACGGGCCAACTCGACGTGAGCGCGTTGCGCGCGGCATTCGCCGCCTTGATCGCGCGGCACGGTGCGCTGCGCGCGCGCTTTGTCGAGGAACGCGGCGTGGCCGTGCAGCGGATCGCGCACGCTGTTCCGCATGGCCTGGACGACGGCTACGGCTGGCGCGAGCACACACTCGACGATCCTGCCGCGCTGCCGGAACTGCTGCGCCGCGCCGCGCGCGAGCCGTTCGATCTGGGCGCCGGACCGCTGCTGCGCGCGGACCTCGTGCGCCTGGCCGCCGACCGCTGGACGCTGTTGATCTCGACGCATCACATCGTCTCCGACGGCTGGTCGCAGGCGCTGATCGTGCGCGAACTCGTTGCGCTGTATCGCGCGGCGCTCGATGGCGGTGAAACCGCGCGCGCGTTGCCGCCGCTCGCGCTCCATTTCGGCGATGTGAGCGCGTGGCAGGCCGAATGGCAGGACGCGACGCAGGCTGCCGATCTCGCGTTCTGGCTCGACCGGCTCGGCACCGCGCAGCCGGAACTCGAATTGCCGCTCGACCGTCCGCGCACGCCCGCGCGCAGCATCGAGGGCGGACGCCGCCGCGTCGAGATCGGCGAAGCGCTGGCCGCGCGGCTGCGCCAACTCGCGCGCGCGCGCCGCACGACGCTGTTCACGGTGCTGCTGGGCGCGTGGGCGGCGCTGCTCCATCGCTACGGCGGGCAGACGGCGATCCGCATCGGCGTGCCGTCGGCGGGGCGCGGGCGGCGCGAGACGGAGGCGCTCGTCGGCTACTTCGTCAACACGCTCGTGATCGAAGCGGAAGTGGACGGCGCGATGCCGTTCGACCGGCTGCTCGCGGCGCTGCACGTGCGCGTGCTGGAGGCGCAGGCGCATCGGGACGTGCCGTTCGGCAAGATTCTCGACGCGCTGAAGATCGAGCGCGATCTGGGGCGCTCGCCGCTGTTTCAGGTGATGTTCAATCTGGAGCAGGGCAGCGGCGAAACGGCGGTGGCGCTGCCGGGACTCGTCGTGGAACCGGAGACGGGCAGCACGGAGACGGCGCGTTTTGACCTCGTGCTCAACGTTGTCGATGAAGGGCGCGCGCTCAAGCTGTCGTTCAATTTCGCGGCGGATGTGTTCGATGAGGCGACAGTTGCGAGGGTCGCCGCGCAGTATGAGGCGATCCTCGCGCAGCTTGCGGACGATGAGACGCGGCGGGTGGGCGAGCTGACGCTGCCGGAAGCGGCGCGGGTGCAGGAGGCGCGGGTTTATGGGTTTGCTTCGCTCGCGGATTCGCTGGTGGCGCAGGCGCGGCGTTCGCCCGATGCGGTGGCGCTGCGGTGCGAGCAGCAATCGCTGACGTATGCGGAGCTTGAACGTTGGTCTGGGGCGCTCGCCGCTCAACTTGTCGCGCGTGGCGTGCGCGCGGAAACACGCGTTGGGTTGTGTGTCGAGCGTGGCGTCGGGATGATCGCGGCGCTGATCGGCGTGATCCGCTCGGGTGGCGCGTTTGTGCCGCTTGACCCGGAGTATCCGCAGGCACGGCTGGAGCAGATGATCGAAGACGCGGGCATCACGCGCGTGGTCGCCGATGCTCGCAGCGCCGCGCGTCTGGCTGACGTGCTGCACGGTTGCGAAGTCGTGGATGTGGACGCGGCGCGCGATGTTTCCGGTGATGCGCCTACCGTGACGTTCCATCCCGAACAGCTTGCCTACGTGCTCTACACGTCCGGTTCCACGGGCCGACCGAAGGGCGTCGCCGTGAGCCACGATTCGTTGTGGACGCACCTGGAAGACTTCCAGAGCACTTACCAGATCAGCGCGCAGGACACGGTGCTGCATTCGTCGACGATCAACTTTGATGTCGCGTTGCACGAAATCCTGCCCGCGCTGCGCGTCGGCGCGACGGTCGAAATGCGCGGCATCCAGCCGTGGGATCTGCAAAGCCTGAGCGAGCGTGTGAGCGAACGTCGCGTGACCTTCGCGCGTATTCCGACTGCGCTCTGGCAGCAGTGGCAACGCCATGCACCGGCGCGCGAGTCGCTTTCTCTGCGTCAGGTGACGGTCGGCGGCGAGGCGCTGCCGGGCGATGCCCTGCGGCACTGGAAGGAAAGTGCGCTCGCGGATATCCGTCTGGACAACCTCTACGGCCCGACCGAAACCACAGTCGCGGCGCTGTACCGCGAAACGACCGTCGATGACACGAAGCCGGTCACGGTGCCCATCGGCAAGCCGTATCCGGGGCGCAGTGCGCGCGTGATCGACGCATTCGGCGATGAAGCGCCCGCAGGCGGTCTCGGCGAGTTGTGCATCGGCGGCCCGACGGTCTCGCGCGGGTATCTGGGCCGCGCGGCGCTGACCGCCGAGCGCTTCGTGCCCGATCCGTCCGGCGTGCCGGGATCGCGTCAATATCGCAGCGGCGATCTGTGCCGTATGCGCGCGGACGGCACGGTGGAATTCCTGGGCCGTCTCGACCAGCAGGTGAAACTGCGCGGCCAGCGCATCGAACTGGGTGAAATCGAGGCGGTGCTGCGTCACTGCGCGGGCGTGCGCGAAGCGGCGGTGATCGTACACGGCGCGGGCGAAAAGCAGCGCCTGGCGGGTTATGTCGCGGGCGAAGTCGATATCGCGACGCTGCAACGCGAACTCGAAAGCCGCCTGCCCGGCTACATGGTGCCGTCGAGCCTGACGGTGCTCGACAAACTGCCGGTGATGCCGAACGGCAAGCTCGACCGCAAGGCATTGCCGCAGCCGCAAGAGCCGACGGGCGAGCGCATCGCGGCGACGAACGCAACCGAAGCCACGCTGCTGTCGATCTGGCAAACGGTGCTGGGCCGCGACGACATTGGCGTCACGGACAACTTCTTCGAAGTGGGCGGCGATTCGATCCAGAGCTTGCAGATCATCGCGCGCGCGCGTGAAACGGGCCTTGTGCTCACGCCGCGTCAGGTGTTCGAGCATCCGACGGTGGCGCGCCTCGCCGCCTGCGCGACGACCGCGGATGACGCCGCCGATACAGGCGAACGAAATGGCCCGCTGCCGCTCACGCCGATCCAGCGCTGGTTCTTCGAGCGCTATCCGCACGGCGAATCGCACTGGAACCAGTCGGTTTTGCTGACGGTCGAGGGCGCACTCGATGTGGCCGCGCTCGAACGCGCGGTGCGGGCGCTGGCCGTGCGCCACGACGCGCTGCGACTGCGCTTCACGCGCTCGGCGCGGGGCTGGACGCAGCACGTAGCGGCGATGAATGAAACGGCCGGCGAGCCGGTGCTGCAACGCATAGCGGTCAAGTCGCTCGACGACATGGAAGCGGCGTGCGACGCCTTGCAGGCGAGTCTCGACTTGCAGGCGGGGCCGCTCTGGCGCGTCGGCGTGATCGAGGCAGGGGAGGCGCGGCGCGTGCTCATCGTGATTCACCATCTCGCGGTCGATGGCGTGTCGTGGCGCGTGCTGCTGGCCGATCTCCAGCTCGCCTACGAGCAGGCCGAAAGGGGCGAGACACCCGCGCTGGCGGTGCGCTCGACGCCGTGGAGCGCGTGGGCGGCCAGACTCGACGAGTATGCGAGCCGGCCCGAGCGGCTGGCCGAGTTGTCCTGGTGGCAAACCGCGCTTGACGTGCGCGCCGCAACGCCGCTTCGCAACCTGCGCGCCGAGCCCACGGAAACCACGTCGCGCGGCAAGCGCGTCTGGACGCTGGACGCCGCGCGCACGGCGGCGCTGCTCGAACACGCGCCGCGCGCCTGGCGTATGCGTGTTGACGAGGTGCTGCTCAGCGCGCTGTCTTCGGCGCACGGGCGCCTGACGAAGGCGCGCGAGATGCTCGTCGAACTCGAAGGTCACGGCCGCGAGGACGTGATCGACGGCGTGGATCTGAGCGCGACGCTCGGCTGGTTCACGACGCAGTATCCGGTCGTGCTGCCCGCAATCGATGATCCGGCGCAGGCGCTGCGAGCGGTGCGCGAGCGGTTGCGCGCAGTCCCGGCGAAAGGGCTGCACTTCGGCCTCCTGTCGCGCAACGCGGATGAGGCGAGCCGCGCCGCGCTCGCCGCACTGCCGCAGCCCGAAATCAGCTTCAACTATCTTGGCCGCTTCGATCAGACCTTCGGCGCGCACAGCCGTTTTGGCTTCGCGAAGGAATCGGCGGGCCGCTCGACGCGGGCGAGCGACAGCGATCCGGATCGCATCCTCGACATCAACGGCCTGATCGCGGGCGACCGGCTGACGCTCACATGGACATGGAGCGAGCGCCAGCTCGACAGCGCCATCGCGAGCCAACTGGTCGATGCCTTCGACCAGACGATGGCGGCGCTGATCGACCATCTGGTCAATGCGCAGCGCGATGACGCTCACGAGGACGGCGCACGCGACATCGCGCCGATCCGTGAGACCGCCGCTGTGCAGAGCGACGCCGGTGTGGTGGATACGTGGCGCGAACGCGCGACGCTCGAATTGGCCGTTGTCTCGGCTGCGCGATTGCCCGCTGCCGCGCCCGAGAGCGAGGACGAGATTCGCTTTGCCGCGCTGCCGCTCAATGCGCTCGGCGCGCCGCGCACCGTGTTCTGCTTTCATCCGGGACACGGGATGATCGGCGATTATCGGACGCTCGCGCAATCGCTCAATGGCACGGCTTCGCTCATTGCGATTCAGTCGCCATTCATTCAGCGCGCGGGAGTTGATGCCGACTGGAACGCCGATTCAATCGAATCGATGGCACTGAAATATGCAAGTTGCATTAAATCGATTCAGCCGCACGGACCGTATTCGCTATTGGGCTGGTCGTTTGGCGGCCGTGTCGCGGCGGCGGTGGCGCACGTGCTTGCGCAGGCTGGCGAACGCTGCGACTTCATCGGCGTGGTCGATACGGCCACGCACTGGCTTGCCGACGAAGCCAACGGCGCGCGGGAGGAGGCGAACGAGGTGGCGGACGTGCCATTCGACGCCTTGCCCGCAGACTCCGCGCAAGCGCTGCTGATCCGCGCCGCATTGCGCGCGGACACGCTGCATACGGCCTGGATGGCGCAACACACGATACCGGTGCTGGACACGCCGCTCCATGTCTGGCGCGCCACGCGTAACGATGCGGACCCGCTTCGCCGCATGGAGTGGGCGCGTCACACGAGCGCCGACGTGCACGAGTACGCCATCGACGCGACCCATGCGGGGATCGTTCATCACCCGTCGTTGCAGAAAGCGCTCGCGCAATGCTTTTCATGAAGGTGACAGCACCGGAGCCATGGAACTTTCATGCTCCCTACAACAGAAAATTCTCTTTGAATAGAAATGCGAGTCATTACCATTTAGAGTATCATTTGCTGCACTGCGAAGGCATATACAAAAAGCAAAGTTTGGCAGTTGGACATTCTGGAGAGTTGAATAAATGAAGGTAAAAGGCTACGGGAAGCGGGCAGTGGCGCGCGGGCGAGCAGGGGCGCCGCGTTTCCGTCAGGGTTACGTGATGATCATGATGGGCGTGATGGGGACAATCGCGCATGCGCAGCAGACGGCGCAAACCTCGGATGCGACCGCGCAGACGAAGGACGGCAGCACGCTGCCCGCCGTCCAGGTCAAGGGCGCCGCGATTCAGGATCCGCAAGGTCCGGGCGTGGGTTATGTCGCGACGCGTTCGAAGACGGGCTCGAAGACCGATTCGGCGGTGATCGACAATCCCCAGTCCATTTCGACCGTGACCCGTCAGCAGATGGACGATCAGGGCGTCCAGACCGTCGACCAGGCGCTGCGCTACACCACGGGCGTCTACACCCAGGACGGCACCGACGTGCGCTTCGACCAGTTGCGCGCGCGCGGTTTCGATATGGACTCCTATATGGACGGCCTCGCGCTGTTCCAGTCGCCGCGCTTCGCGACGCCGCGTATCGATACGTACCTGATGGACCGCATCGACGTGCTGTTCGGGCCGTCCTCGGTGCTATACGGCCAGGGCAGTCCCGGCGGCATGGTCAACTATGTGAGCAAGCTGCCGACCGAAACGCCGTACCACGAGATCGAAGCGCTCATCGGCAACCACGACAACTACCAGCTTGGCTTTGACTTCAGCGGCCCGCTCGACAAGGACGGCACGGTGCTGTATCGCATCACCGGCATCGGCCGCGACGCGCAAACCCAGGTCAGCGACATCAAGGATCAACGCATTGCGATTGCGCCGTCGATCACGATCAAGCCCGATCACAATACCAGCCTGACGCTGCAAGCCGGCTATCAGCGCGACCCGAACGGCGGCCTGTTCAATCCGATCACCGCGAGCGGCACGATCTGGAGCAATCCGAACGGCGAACTCGGTCCGGACAAGTACTTCGGCGATCCGAACACCGATGGCATGCACCGCACGCAGTACTGGTTCGGCTACCAGTTCCAGCACGCGTTCAACGATACGTGGAGCGTGTCGCAGAACCTGCGTTACCTGCATATCGACGAACGCTATTACCAGACTTCGGTGACGAGCAATCTCACCAATAACGACACGGCCTACATGTGGGGCAATGTCGATAACGAGCACTGGAGCCAGTTCCAGGTCGATACGCACGCGCAGGCCAAATTCGCGACTGGTCCGGTCGACCATACCGTGCTGTTCGGCGTCGATTATCGCCGTGTGCTGGGCGGCGACGACATGGGCAACGGCCTCGCGGGCACGCTCAATCTGTACAACCCGGACTATTCGTCGCTCACGACGATCCTGCCGACCGACCGCGTCGATTATTCGCTGAGCCAGATCGGCGTCTATGCGCAGGACGAGATGCGCTACAAGCGCTGGGTCTTCACGGTCGGCGTGCGCGAGGACTATGCCAGCACGAACCAGCAGGACGATGCGGCGGTCAGCCACGCCAACGACCACGCCTTCACCTGGCGAGCAGGTCTGGCCTATGAGTTTGACAACGGCATCGTGCCTTACGTCAGCTATGCCCGTTCGTTCGAGCCGGTGCTCGGTTCGACGGAAAGCGGCTCGCCGTTCGTGCCGACAACCGGCAAGCAGGTCGAAGTGGGCGTGCGTTATCAGCCCAAGGGCTATGCGGGCTACTTCCGCGTGTCGGCTTACGATCTGCGCCAGAGCAACGTGGCGACGACCAATCCGGACAATGCAAACTACCAGGTGCAGACCGGCCAGATCCGTTCGCGCGGCATCGAAACCGAAGCTCACGTGAACGTCACCGAAGATCTCAAGCTGATCGCCTCGTACACGTACCTGAACCAGATCGTGACCGAGGACACGAGCTTCGAGGGCAAGCGTCCGACCATCTCGCCGCGTCACAATGCGGCGTTGTGGGCCGACTATACGTTCCATCGCGGTCCGCTGCGTAACTTCGGCGTCGGTGGCGGTCTGCGTTACATGAGCAGTTCGGAAGGCAATAGCCCGAACACCTTCCAGGTGCCCGCTCGCACGCTGGTGGACCTCGCGTTCCACTACGACTGGCAGAACTGGAGACTGGGCCTGAACATCAACAACCTGTTCAACCACGAATACATCTCCTACTGCACGAACACGTTCCTCTGCTATTGGGGCGCGACGCGTTCCATCGTGGGTTCGGCACGTTATACCTGGTGAGCGTAGTCAGTGGTAAAGATCGCCGATACGCTTGTTGAGGCAATGCAGGCGCGCTCCGACGACATCGGGCGCGCCTGCGATAGCGGGCGCCGCCGTGCACTGGCCAGACTGGCCGCGTGCGTGGCGGCGCCCGCTTGCCTGTTGCCGCCGTCGCGTGCGGCGTTCGCCGACGACGTTGCGCGCG
Source organism: Paraburkholderia eburnea (assembly GCF_002917095.1). Taxonomy (GTDB): domain Bacteria; phylum Pseudomonadota; class Gammaproteobacteria; order Burkholderiales; family Burkholderiaceae; genus Paraburkholderia; species Paraburkholderia eburnea. Next base: position 115,859 of record NZ_PQGA01000006.1, on the reverse strand, counting down.
CAACTTTTGGTGCCGCGCGCCGTGTCGTCGTACTCGACTGGGACCTCACGGAAATCGTGCTGTCGCTTGGCCTCGTGCCGGTGGGCGTTGCGCGGCCGCTGTGGTACAGGAAGCTCAACAGCGTGCCGCCGCTGCCCGCACAGGTCGTGGACACGGGGCTGCTGTTTCAACCCAATTTCGAAGTCCTGCACGCGCTGCGACCGGACCTCATCATCGTCACCAACTGGCACGAAATGTTGCGCCCGCAACTGGAAAAAATCGCGCCGACGCTCAGCGTGACCCTTTACCAGTCCGGCGTGGATGTGTTCACGAGTGTGCGCGAACAGACGCTGCGCCTTGGCGTGGCGCTCGGCCGGAAGGCTCAGGCCGACGCGCTGCTCGCGCGTCTGGACGGCACGCTCGCGCATTGCGCGCGGCGGCTGGCCAATGCACCCGCAACACGCCGCGCGCCGGTTTTTCTGCTGCGGCCGCTCGATGGCCGCCACGTCACCGTGTACGGGGCGCGCAGCCTGTTCGGCAGCGTCGCGGGCAAGCTCGGCTTGCGCAATGCGTGGCGGGGCAGCACCGATATCCAGGGCATGGCGCAAACCGATCTCGCCGAACTCGCGAGCGCGCCGGACGCGCGCGCGATTCTCAATGGCGCGCCGCTGCCCGGTGTCGCGGGCGATCTCGCGGACAGTCCGCTATGGCGCGGCTTGCCGTTCGTCGCCGGAGGGAAGCTCGCAACGACCACGGCGATCGCGCCGACAGGCGGCCCCATGTCCGCGATGCGCTTTGCCGATGCGTTGACCGATGTTCTGATGGAGGCGCAATCGTGACTCGCGTGTCCGAACCGCGTTTCGATATGCCGGCGCAGGCGGCGGCCCGGCGGGCGCGCCACGCCGGCTGGCTGCCGTTTACGCTTGCCGTGCTGACCGCGCTCCTCGCCGTGCACACGCTATCGGCCTGGCTGCCGCCGGGCGAATGGTTTGCTGCTTCGCTTTCCTCTCACGCCGATACGACATTCCAGCTCAAGCGGCTGGTCGTCTGGTACGCGTGGCTGCCGCGGTTTGCGGTGTCCCTGCTCGCGGGCGCGGCGCTCGCCTACGCGGGCGTGCTGTTCCAGCAGGTGCTGCGCAATCCGCTTGCCGAGCCGCTGACGCTAGGCGTCGCTGCAGGCGGTCACCTCGCGTTGACGGCAGCGGCGATCTGGGTGCCCGCGTGGCTCGCGGGCATGCGCTTCACGGTGACACTGTGCGGCGCGGTCGGGGCGATGCTGGTGACGCTCGCGCTCACGCGCAAAAAGCGTTTCGCGCCCGTGGCCGTGATTCTCGCCGGGATGGTCGTGAACCTGTATTGTGGCGCCGTGGGCGTGATCCTGACGGTCGCCTATGAGCGCCAACTGATTTCGGTCTTCATCTGGGGCGGCGGGTCGCTGAGCCAGAACGGCTGGGGCAGCTTCGTGTGGCTGCTGCCGCGCGTCGTCGGCGCGGTGCTTGTGTCGGCGTTGCTGGTGCGCCCGCTGACGCTGCTCTCGCTCGGCGACGAAGGCGCGAGTCAGCTCGGCCTGCCGCTCGCGTGGACGCGCGGTGCGGCCTTGGGCGCCGCGGTGCTGCTCAGCGCGTTCGTCGTGAGTTCGGTTGGCGTGATCGGCTTCGTGGGGCTGGCCGGTCCCGCGCTGGTGCGCCTCGCGGGCGCGCGAACGTTGCGCTCGCAACTGATAGCAGGGCCGTTGACCGGTGCACTGTTGCTCGCGTTGACCGATCAGCTTGTGCAATGCCTGCCAGGCGTCGCCGGTGATCTGCTGCCGACGGGCGCGGCCACGGCGCTGCTCGGCGGCCCGCTGCTGCTGTTTCTGCTGCGCAAGATGCCGACGGACGGCACGCTGTCCGCGCGCGACGATGCCGCGCTCGTGCCGCGCCGCGATGCGCGCCGCGTGGCCGTGGCGTTGTTCGTCGCGCTCGTGCTGGCGGTGTTCGTTTCACTACATCTGTCGCAGAGCGTGCAGGGCTGGACCTGGAATACGGGCGCACAATGGAGCGAACTGGTTGGCTGGCGTTGGGCGCGTATGCTCGCGTCCGGCGCGGCGGGCGTGATGCTCGCGCTCGCGGGCGTGCTTTTGCAGCGCACCAGCGGCAATCCGATGGCGAGTCCGGAACTGCTCGGCGTAAGCGGCGGGGCGATGCTCGGCGTGATGGGCGTGGCGCTGTTTGCGGCTGCGCCTACGACCGCGCAACTGCTGGGCGCTTCGGGGCTTGGCGCACTGGCGGCGCTCGCGCTGATGCTCGTGCTCAGTCGCAAACGCGGCTTCGCCCCCGGCTATCTGCTGCTCGTGGGTGTCGCGATCAGCGGCTTTTCGCAGTCGGTGGTGGCGCTCGCGACCGCGAGCGGCGGTGCGTATTCGTTCCTGCTGCGCAGCGTGACGATGGGCTCGACTTATCTGATGACGCCTTCGATCGCGTTGACGGCCGCGCTCTGGGCCGTGGCCGGTTACGCCGCCGCGTCGCTCTGCGGACGCTGGCTCGATATCCTGCCGCTTGGCGGCGCGGTGACCGATGCGCTTGGCGTCGATAGCCGGCGTGCGCGGCTCGTGGTGCTGCTGCTTTCGGCCCTGCTGACTGCGGGCGCGACTGTCGTGATCGGGCCGCTTTCGTTCGTTGGCTTGATGGCGCCGCATCTCGCGCGCCTGCTCGGCTTTCCGCGCGCCCGTGCGCAGATGATCGTCGCGGCGCTGATTGGCGCGCTGGTGATGGTGATCGCCGACTGGTTCGGCCGCAACCTGATCTTTCCGCAGCAGATGCCCGCCGGAATTCTGGCGATGCTGATTGGCGGCCCGTATCTGTTGTGGCTGCTGCGCCGTTAAGCGAGCGTCTTTCGATCTTCATTCTTACCCAGTCTCCAGAACAGGAACCGATGACCCGAACCCTCCGATTCGCCATGCTGATCCCGGCAAGCGCGCTGCTGTTGGCCGCTTGCGCAACTCAACAGATCGCCGGCGCGGAGGACGAGGGGGCCGGCGCGCAGGATCATCGCGTGCAGATCGTTCGCACCGCGGAAGGCACGCCGCATATCCGCGCGTCGAACTGGCAGGATCTGGGCTTCGGCTACGGCTATGTGCAGGCCCAGGACGAGCTGTGCACGATGGGCGAGGCATTCGTTACCTACCGTGGCGAGCGCTCCAGGTATTTTGGCGCGGAAGGCCGCGCGGATGCCACCTCGTCGTTCGGCATGCCGCGCAATCTCGACGCCGACTTCTTCTTTCGCTTCATGCTGGACGACGCGGCGGTGGCACGCTATCGCGCGGCGCAGCCCGCGCATATGCAGAAGCTCGTGAGCGGATTCGCCGAAGGCTACGACCGCTATGTCGGCGAGCTGGCGCACGGCGAGCATGCGCTCGCGCAGGCGCAATGCCGTGGCAAGCCCTGGGTTACGCCGATTTCAGCCGACGATGTGTATCGGCGGCTGATGGCGGCGATGCTCGCGGGCGGCGCCACGCGCTTTATCGACGCTATCGTGCGGGCGCATCCGCCCGAGGACACGGTTCCGCCCGCAGCGGCAGCCGATACGCCGCGCCGTGACGATACGACCATCGCCGCGCAATCGCAATCGCAATCGTCCTCGCAATTCGAAGTCGGCGGCGGTCATGGCATCGGCAGCAACGCGCTGGCGTTCGGCGCGGGCAGGGCGCAAGACGGTCACAGTCTCCTGTTCGGCAACCCGCACTGGTTCTGGCGCGGACCCGATCGGTTCTACCAGGCACAACTGACGATTCCGGGTCAGCTCGATGTGGCGGGCGTGTCGTTTCTCGGCGTGCCGGTGATCGTGATCGGTTTCAATCGCAATGTCGCGTGGACGCATACGGTGTCCACGGCGCGACGCTTCGGCATCTTCGAATTGAAACTCGTGCCGGGCCACCCGACCGAATATCTCTACGACGGCCGCGTGCAGAAACTCGACGCCGTGCCCGTCACGGTGCAGGTGCGCAACGCGGACGGCACGCTTGCGCCGGTGACGCGCACGCTGTATCGCTCGCGCTTTGGTCCGCTGGTCGATCTGTCGTCGATGGCGAGGCCGCTGCAATGGAGCGACGCGCGCGCGTTCGCGCTGCGGGATGTGAACGCCGATAACACCGAAGCGTTCGAAAACTTCCTGGAGTGGGGCCGTGCCGATTCGCTCGACACGTTCATCGCGACGCAAAAGCGCTTTGCGGCGATGCCGTGGGTCAATACCGTGGCGATCGGCCGTAACGATCCGCGCGTCTGGTATGCCGATATCGGCGCGGTGCCCAACGTACCCGACACGCTGGCCGCGCGCTGCACGACGGCGCTGGGCCATGCGTTCGACGCGAAAGTGCCGGGCGTGCCGTTCTTCGACGGCAGCGATCCGGCCTGTGCATGGAGCGGCGCCAACGGCGCTTCGTCCGAACGGCTCCCGGTGCAGGCGATGCCGGGTCTGCTGCGCGACGATTATGTGGGCAATTTCAACGGCAGCTTCTGGCTCAGCAATCCGGCCGCGCCACTGACGGGCTACGCGCGCATCATGGGCGAAACCGGCACGCCGCAATCGCTGCGCACGCGGCTGGGCCATACGATTGCCGCGCAACTGCTCGCGCAGCCCGGCGGCGTGACGCGTGATGCGCTGGAGCGCCGCGTGCTCGACAGCGAGTCGATGTCCGCCACACTGATGCGCAAGCCCGTGCTAGACGCCTTGTGCGCGACGCAGCAGCGTGCGCCGCTGGTGCCGCTGATGTCACCGACGGATACGCCGGATAAGAAGGCGAACGTCGTCAACCTCACCGAGGCCTGCCAGGTGCTGCGCGCCTGGGACGGCAGCGGCAGTGCCGACTCACGCGGTGCGAATCTGTGGGACGCGTTCTGGCGCGAGGCAAGCAAGATTCCGGCGCAACAGTTGTACGCGACGCCGTTCGATCCCGTTCGACCGCTCGATACGCCCGCCGGACTCAAGGCCGACGATCCGGCGTTGGCGCAGGCGCTCGCAAAAGCGGTCGTGGCGATGTCGAAGGCCGGGCTCGCGCTCGATTCCACGCGCTCGCAGCAGCTTTACTCGCAACGCGGCGACGTGCGCTATCCGCTATATGGGGGCTGCGATTTCGCGGGCTACTTCACATCCGCCTGCCTCGACGGCATGATCGCGCGCAGTGCGGCCGCGCCCGACGGCGACTTGCATGGCAACAGCTATGTTCAGGTCGTTACTTTCGACGAGCATGGTCCGCAGGCGGATACGATGCTCGCGCCGTCCGAAGCCGATGACCCGGCCTCGCCTCATTACGCCGAAGGGACGGCGCGTTACGCGCATAAGATGTGGACGCGGTTTTTGTTCGATCAGGCGGCGGCCGAAGCGGCGCAGGGAAGTCATACCGAAGTGCTCGATAGCGGCCATTGAGGTGTGTGCCCGCGCGCAAGCCGCGGGCGGCCCACTACAGGATCTGCTCGTAACTGCGCCACCCGACCGCATCGATTGCGCGCAGCGGTTCATGGGTGGCAATGGCCGCGCAGATCTGCCCCGGCATCGGGACTTCGACGATGTGGGCGCGGCTTGCGTCGCAACCGGCCTCGGCCAGCAGCGCGGTATTGCCCATCAGCTTGAAATCGATTGCCGACGACGTGAAGGCGTCCGCGCCCGTGAGCGACATCATGCTGTCCCGACGCGATTGCTCGCGCGTCCTGCTCTGCATTGATTCGTTATCCGAATCGGTCGGGCGCACACCAGGCAGCGCGACACTCATGCCAAAATCCTGGCCGCTCATGCCGAGCAAAACCCAGATGCCGGCGTAGGCCATCCTGATGCACAATTTCTGATGCGGCGCAGGGGCAATGAGTTGCGGTTGCGCGTGCGCGTCGTCGTCGAGGGCGATTTGCGCGGGTGGGCAATCGAGCATGACCGACAGGATATTGCGCAGCACCGCGCGGGAAACGAGGTAGCGCTTCGCGATGGCCGAACTGGGGCTGCGTGCGGCGCGATTCTGTTCATCCCGCGAGATATGGAAGGGAAACGACGCCCGGGTGGCCGAACCCCACTCCGCGCGGAATCGCCAAAGCGTTAGCTCGTTGGGCGTGGGCAGGCACTGATGACGGAATTCGGTGTCGTCGAACTTCCAGGGGATGAAACGCAAATCGGGAGTGTGATGCACAGCGTAAATATCGGATTGCGCCATGGCGTCTCTTGATGGTTAGATCGGAATGCGTCCTCATTTGCATTCCTTACCAGATTGTGCTGATTGCCGCGACAACGTTTGCCGGTCAATGAACGAGAGTGGAAGAGCGCGCCGCGGCGCGCGGCGTTCGAATTAAATGGAAGAACTGCCCAGCCATTCGCGGACATGATTCGCGCGCGGCGGGCGAAACGCCGTGCGTTCCCGGGATTTCGGCGTGCCGATGAACAGGAAGCCGAGCAATTTGTCGCCGGGTTCGAAGTCCAGCGCGGTTTTGAGTTTTTCGTCATAGGTGTCGATGCCGGTGGCCCAGAAGCCGCCGTAACCCAGCGCGTGAATCGCATTGAGCATGTTCATCGTGGCCGCGCCCACGCTGAGCATTTGCTCGAGTTCGGGAATCGGGCCGCTGGGGGCGATCGAAGCGCCGAGAGCCACGATGACCGGTGCGGCGAAGGCTTTCTCGCGCCGATGTTCGTGCGAGGCGCGCGGCGTGCCCGGTTCGCGGGCGGCGGCGATATCGACGAGAATCTCGCCAAGTTCCGCGCGCGCCTCGCCGCGAATGAAGGCAAATCGCCAGGGACGCAGGCGTCCGTGGTCGGGCGCGCGTAGCGCCGCGTCGAAAATCAGTTCGAGTTCGGCGTCGCCCGGACCCGGTTCGACGAGTGGCCAGGACGACTGTCTCGCAAGCAACGTGTCGAAAAAGGCCTCACGAGCGGGCGATGCGAGGTTCGCGGCATGATTTTCCGTCGCTGGGGTAACGGGCATATCCATAGCTTGATCCGGTTGAAGAAACGAATCTTATGATGATCAAAAATCAACGTATTTGCAAATGATTCTCATTCAATTGCATTTTGCATAGGATTGATTTATGCTGGCGCGATGGCAGATCCATTCAGCGACGCAGCGCGAGAGCGGGGCATCGACGCATCGCGCGCGGTGCCGTTGATGGCGCGCGGACGCTGGCCGCAAGAGATCGACGTTTGGCATTTGCGCTTTGATTTCGCGGGCGCGCAGCCCGGGGAAGTGCCGTTCCTCAGCGCCGCCGAGCGAGCAAAGGCCGCGCGATTTCTCCAGTTGCCGGATCAGATTCGTTCTGCAGCGACGCGTTCGGTGTTACGTGAACTGCTGGGCCATTATTTGAAAATGAATCCGGCCGATGTCCCGCTGGTCGTCGCCAGTCGCGGCAAGCCGATGCTGGCCGATTCGCTCGACGTTGCGTTGTCGTTCAACGTGTCGCATTCGGGCGATCACGCGTTGATCGCCATTTCGCGGCGACATGCCGTGGGTATCGATATCGAGCGTATCGATACGACGATCGACTGGCGCGGACTCGCCAGGCTCGTTTGCACGCCGGTCGAAAAGCAGGCTATCGAAACCGCGCCACCGCAGCTTCAGGCTGCGCAATTCTTCCGCTGCTGGACGGCCAAAGAGGCGTTGCTGAAGGCGCTGGGCTTGGGCATCACGGATGGATTGCTGGCGCTGCGCGTGGACCCGCGCACAGAAGCGCCGCCGCAAGTGGCAGACGGCGCGTACGCGTTCGACGGCGCGCGCGCGATGAACTATCGATGGATAGAAGACATCGACGGCTATCTCGGCTGTCTCGCCTTCGATATCGCCTGATTGGCGAATATCGCGTCGGGCAAATTCAGGCAAATTTGCCGGAGCGAATCGAGCGGATAAATCGGCTCGCGAGCAACCAGACAGGATTTTCCTTCTGCATGAAGCCGAAGAGAAAGATCAGGCAGCCGATCAGCGCGGTCGCGCCTTTGTCGAACAAGGGCGCGCCGGCCAGCATACCCGTCACGCCGATTGCGGCAATGCACGATGAAATCGAATCCGCACAGGTATGCCGTGCGCTCGCGCGCAGGACGCCTGCATAGCTCGCGTGGCCGTGCTTTTCGGCCTGCGCGGCTGCCCACTTCAGATAGCCGTACAGACATGCCTTGACGAGGAAACTCGCCAGAGCGATCGCGAGCGAGTACAGCGTGACGTGACGATAGGCATCGTCGCCTTGAGTGGCCGGGGCAAAAAAACTGATTAGAAGAAACTCGGCGCCAATGGCCATCACCATGAGGCTGGCAAAGGCGGCAACGACGGGAAGCAGGTGTTTCCTGTGGCCGTCGGGATTGTTGTGCACCCAGAAAATCGCTGCCGCCACCAGTCCGTCGGTGACGACATCCATCAGGCTGTGCGCCCCGTCCGCCACCATCGCGTTGGATCCCGATGTCCAGCCGGCCCACACCTGGAAAATCATCAGCACGAGATTGATGAGCAGGGTGACGAGGGACGCTCTTTTGAGCGTTTTCATAGTGTGCACGCGCAACGAATATTCGTGGGGTCGCAAGAGCGAAGAGTCGCTAGCGTATCGAGGCCAGATTGCAGGCCGGTGACAACGCGCGCGTGATGGCTTCGCGCGGCCAGACGGTATCGGACAAGCCCGCACGCTTTACGACCCGGCAAAAGATGCAAGCGATAAATGATTCTGTGAGATAAACATATAAAAATAGAATAATTCACAGTGCCGGAGTTCGCCGCTAGTCTTGCCTCCATACCGCTCGCGAGGACTTATGGCAGGCTCCAATATCACATCGTTTCATCTGCGCAGGCGTCTGCTCGGTGCGTTGGCCGCAGCGCCTGCCGCTGTGTTTGGCTTGCCGGGCGTGGCGTTTGCGGCCGGCTCGCCCGATCTTTCCGGCGTCACGCTCGTGCTGGGCGACCAGGCGGGCGGTCTGCGCGCGCTCGCCGAAGCGTCGCGCGTGCTGGAAGGCGCGCCCTACGCGTACCGCTGGGCCAACTTCCAGGGCGCTGCGCCGCTGTTCGAGGCGCAACGCGCCAACGCCGTCGATATCGCGCCCGCGGGCGACCTGCCCGTGCTCGCCGCGGCCACGGGCGATCCGTCGCTGCGCATCGTCGCCACGCGGGTCGGTTCGCCAGCCCAGCTAGGCATACTCGTGCCTCAACACTCGACTATCGACAGCGTCGCGAAGCTCAAGGGACGTACGGTATTCGTGTCGTCGGCGCGCGGGAGTATTTCGGAGTACCAACTCGATGGCGCGCTCGCCGAAGCGGGCATCGCACGCTCCGATATCCAGATCCGCTACATCCTGCCGGTTGACGCGTTCGCCGCCTTTGCGTCGGGTTCCATCGAAGCGTGGGCCACGTTCGATCCCTACTACGGCATCGCGATTTCGCGCGGTGCGCGCGTGTTGCGCGATGGCACGGGCATCAATAGCGGACTCGGTTTCATTACCGCGTCGGGCGCGGCCCACGCCAATACGCTCAAGCGCGCGGCCATCGCCGACGTGCTGCTGCGCCTGCAACGCGCGGGCGACTGGGCACTGGCCCATCCGCAGGCTTACGCCCAGGTCTACGGCAAGCTCACGCGTACCACGCCCGACGCGGCGCTGACCATCACGCAGCGTTCGGCGCTCCGGCAACGCTTCGTCACGGCGGCGGATATCGCCACGCTGCAAAAAGTCGCCGATGCCGCCGTGCGAGACGGCATCCTGCCACGCGCGCTCGACGTGGCGGCGCTGGCCGATACGCACATCGGCGTCGCCTGATCGATCATTCGGAGTCCGTATTCATGTCAATTCAAGCAGAAGCGTCTGCCCAGGCGCTGCCAAACGTCGAGCGGCAAGCGCCGCCCAGTGGCGACGTCGCGCGCGGTCTGGTGAGCGGGCTGGCCGCGCTCGCCTGGCTGGGTGCAGCGGCGCTCACGCGCGGCTGGCCGAGTCTCGATGACTGGCCGCATGCCGATGCGTTGTTCGCGCTCGAACTCCTGCTCGCGGCCCTGGCGTTTTTCATCGCGCTTGCGTTGCGCGTGAAGCGGCCTGTAGCGGCGGAAGAGGGCGCGCAATCCGGAACTCCACGCGGCTGGCGCGCGGCGGGACCGTGGCTGCTCGCGCTCGCGTTGGGCGTGAGCGCGTGGGAGATCGCCACCGCCAAGCTCGAATGGCTGCCGCGCCCGTTTTTCGCGCCGCCTGAGGCGCTGATCGCGGTGTTCTTCGACGATTACGCGCGCCTGGCCTCCAGCGTCGCCCATTCGTTCGGCCTGCTGGCCTATGGCTATGCGATTGGCGCGGCGACGGGCTTCGTGGTGGGCGTGAGCATCGGCTGGTCGCGCGCGATCGGCTACTGGCTGCATCCGTTGCTGCGTCTCGTCGGCCCGCTGCCCGCTACCGCGTGGCTGCCGCTGGCGTTCTTCTTTTTCCCGTCGAGCTTCAGTGCGAGCGTCTTTCTGATCGCGCTGGCGTCGGCGTTTCCGGTGGCGGTGCTCACGTGGTCGGGCGTCGCGGGCGTGAATCCGGCGTTCTACGACGTCGCGCGCACGCTGGGCGCGCGTCCCGGCTTCCTGATCCTGCGCGTGGCGATTCCGGCCGCGCTGCCTTCGGTCTTCGTCGGGCTGTTCATGGGGCTGGGCGCGTCGTTCTCCGTGCTCATCGTCGCCGAGATGATGGGCGTGAAAGCGGGCCTCGGCTGGTATCTGCAATGGGCCCAGGGCTGGGCCGCCTATTCGAACATGTACGCGGGCCTGCTGGTGATGGCGCTGATGTGCTCGGGGCTGATTACGTTGCTGTTCCGCGTGCGCGATCGCGTGCTCGGCTGGCAAAAGGGGCTGCTCAAATGGTGATCGCACAGGCAACGCTGAATAAAGCGCCGAATCAAGTCTCGAAAGCCGCGCCACGCACCGGCGCGCGCGTCGATATCCGCCACGTGAGCCACGGCTTTGCGCTGCGTGGCGCCACGCTGCCCGTGCTGGAGGACGTGAGCCTCACCGTGCAGCCCGGCGAATTCGTCGCGCTGCTGGGGCCAAGCGGCTGCGGCAAATCCACCTTGCTGCGGCTCGTGGCCGGGCTGGAAACGCCGCGCACGGGCAGTGTCGAAGCCGACGGCAAGCCGGTCGCGGCGCCCGATCCGTCGCGCGTGCTGGTGTTCCAGGACCCGACGTTGTTCCCCTGGCGCACGGTGCGCGAGAACGTCGCGCTCGGACCGCAAGCGCAAGGTGCGCGGCGCGGCGCGCGTGCAGCCGACGTCGAGGCGCGCATCGATGCTGCGCTCGAACGCGTCGGCCTTACGCAGTTCGCTCAGGCGTGGCCGCATCAATTGTCCGGCGGCATGGCGCAACGCGCGGCGCTCGCGCGCGGCCTCGTCAACGATCCCGCGCTGCTGGCGCTCGACGAGCCGTTCGGCAAGCTCGATTCGCTTACCCGTATGCGTATGCAGGCCGAACTCGTGGCGCTCTGGCAACGCGAGCGCTTCTCCGTGCTGTTCGTCACGCACGACGTCGAGGAGGCGCTCGTGATGGCCAACCGCGTCGTGGTGTTCAGCGCACGGCCCGCGCGCATCGTCAGCGAGGTCCGCAACGACGCGCCGTATCCGCGCCATCGCGACGATCCCGCCCTGGTCGAGTCGCGCAAAGCGGTGCTCGCGCAGCTCGGACTCGAAGCCTAGACACGCCCCCTTTCTTCTCCAACGGAACCGCCACACCGATGACTGCATTCGACGCTAACGTACCGGCCGCGCCATCTTCCCCGCAACGCCGCGACTGGTTGCGCAAAGCCGCGCTCGCCACGGGCGCCGCCGCATTCGGCGGCCTTTCCTTCGGCCTGCCGGCGACCCGCGCCCTGGCCGACGAAGGCGCCAAAGCGCTCAAACTCTCATGGAATGCGGGGGCGATCTGCACGGCCCCGGTTCCGGTCGCGCTCACCCAGGGCTTCTTTCGCAAGCGTGGGCTGGACGTCGAACTCGTCAACTTCGCAGGCTCGACCGATCAGCTGCTGGAGGCCATCGCCACCGGCAAATCGGATGCGGGCGTCGGCATGGCGCTGCGCTGGATCAAGCCGCTGGAGCAGGGTTTCGACGTCAAGCTCACGGCGGGCATCCACGGCGGCTGCATGCGCCTGCTGGCCACGAAAAGCTCGGGCATCGTCGATCTGGCGGGACTCAAGGGCCGCACGGTGGGCGTGAGCGATATGGCCAGCCCGGCGAAGAACTTCTTCGCGATCACACTCAAAAAGCTCGGCATCGATCCGGATGCGGACGTGCGTTGGCGGCAATATCCGGCCAATCTGCTAGGCGAGGCGCTCAAGAAAGGCGAAGTGCAGGCGATTGCGGACGGCGACCCGACCATCTGGACGCTGCGCGAATCGGACCATCTCTACGAGGTGTCGAACAATCTGTGCGGCGATTACGCGAACCGCGTGTGCTGCGTGCTGGGCGTGCGCGGCACGCTGGTGCGCAAGGATCGCGCGACGGCGCAGGCGCTCACGGCCGCGCTGCTCGAAGCGACCGAATGGACCGCCGACCATCCGGACGCCGCCGCCAGGATTTTCTCGGCCTATGCCCCGAACGCGGACGTGGGCCAGCTCACGGCGATGCTCAAGAGCCACACGGATCGCCATCATCCGGTGGGCGATGCGTTCCGCAAGGAGATCGCCCTGTACGCCGACGATCTCAAGACGGTCGGCGTGGTCAACGCAAGCACCGACTCGAATCGCTTTGCGTCGCGCGTGTTCGCCGACGTGCTGGCCTGAGATGCTGCCGCGCCTTCACGGGCGCGGCAGTGCGCGTCACGCCTGAAACCTCGGGCGCAACCTCAAGCGGCCCGCCGCGCGGCCTCTTCTTTTGCGACGGCGGCGCGCACGAGCGGCAGCAGATCGCGGCCATAGGCGAGCGCATCTTCCAGCGGATCGAAGCCGCGAATCAGGAACGTCGAGACGCCAAGCTTGCGATATTCGAGCAGCGCATCGGCCACTTGTTGCGGCGTGCCGACGAGTGCCGTGGAATTGCCAGCCGCCCGCGTGAGCGCCGTGATGCCGGTCCACAGCCGCGTATCGACGACATTGCCTTTGGCGGCCTCCGCCAGCAGGCGCTGCGAGCCGATGTTCTGCGGCTCCTTCGGGCGGCGCGTGAAATTGGGCGAGCGCGCAACCACATCCTGCGCTTTGGCGAGAATGGACTCGGCGCGCGCCCACGCGGCATCTTCGCTGGCGGCGAGAATCGGCCGCAGCGACAGGCTGAAGCGGATGTGTTCCGCGCGTCCATGCAGGGCCGCGGCGGCACGCACGCGCGCGATGGTCTCGCGCACGGCGTCAAGCGACTCGCCCCACAGCGCGAACACATCGGCGTGCTTGGCCGCCACGGCGATGGCCGCCTCCGACGAGCCGCCGAAATACACCGGCAGATGCGGCTGCTGCAACGGCCTGACCTGCGAGCGATGACCGGCGACGCAATAGAACGCGCCTTCGTGATCGAACGGCGTATCGCTGGTCCAGGCACGCTTGACAATGTCGAGGTATTCATCGGTGCGGCGATAGCGTTCGTCGTGGCTGAGCCAGTCGCCGTCGCGCTGCTGCTCGATATCGTCGCCGCCGGAAATGATGTGCACGGCCGCGCGGCCCGCGCTGAAATGATCGAGCGTCGCCAGTTGACGTGCGGCCAGTGTCGGCGCGGTGAAGCCGGGCCGGTGCGCGAGCAGGATGCCCAGATTGCGCGTCTGCTGCGCGACGAACGAGGCGATCTGCAGGCCGTCGGGCGAGGCGCTCGAATGGGCGATCAGGACACGGTCGAAGCCGCCGTATTCGTGCGCCTGCGCGACGGCGGCGATCCACGGCGGATTGACCGCCGCGCCTTCGGGCAGATGGATTTCACTGGACTCCTGATGACTGACGTAGCCGATGAATTCGACGCTCATGGCGAGACTCCTTTATCGATCGCGGGAAGGGTTGTCGCTGGCGGTGACGAACGACGCAAAGGCCGCGCGCCCCAGGTTGCCGAGCACGATGTCGTTCTGCGGCGTATGGATGCGCGCGCACAGCACGTCGCGGTAGTGCCGCTCCAGTGCGTTGTCGCGGCTCAGGCCGGGATTGCTGCTGGCTTCAAGCGCGATTTCGACCGCGTCGATCGCGTGACGGCTGACCAGATACTTGAGCGTCTGCGCCTCGCCGGCCGCGACGCTGCCGCTTGCGCCCGCGTCGAGCAGCACGCGATTGGCGAGCAGCAGCGCGTCAATGCGGCCCACGGTCTGCTGAAAGCTGTCGAGGCTGGCAAGCGGCGCGTTCAGGCCCGAGGGCACGCGGTTCGCGGCCCATTGCACGAACCAGTCGCGCGCGGCGCGCGCCACGCCGTCGTAGATGGCGGGCAGCAGCACGTTCATCCAGACGGCGGTTTCCGGGTCCATGCCGTTGGCGGGGCCGGGCGCCTGCAGATCGACGGCCTGTTCGAAGGGAACTTCGACGTTCTCGAAGATCACCTCATGGCTGCCCGTCGCGCGCATGCCCAGATGATTCCAGGGCTTGCCGAAGCGGATGCCGGGCGAGTCGCGATGCACGAGCCAGGTGCCGACGCGCGGCTCGGCTTCATCGGTGCGGCCCCAGACCGCGAACCAGGTGAGTCCGGGACTGCCGGTCGAATAGAGCTTGCGGCCGTTGAGGATCCAGCGCGCGCCGTCCTGGCGGCCCACCGTCGCCGGCAGTCCGCCGCGCGAGGGCGAGCCGAGTTCCGGCTCGACGCGCAGGGAGTTGATGAGCGCGCCATGTTCGACGGCGTCGCGCGCCACGCGCTCCTTGAGCGCGGCGCTCCAGTGCGGATTGGCCTGCAGGCGCAGATGGTAGAGGCACTGCATGACGAAGATGAGCGCCGTGGACGGCTCGCCGCGTGCAATGGCTCGCACCACGCGCAGCGTTTGCGCGAGCGTGGCTTCGTGGCCGCCGAGTGCGCGCGGCACCGTCAGCGCGAGCAGCCCCGCGCGGCGCAAACGCGCGAGATTGTCGTGCGGAAAATGCGGGCCCGCGTCGAGTGCGGCGGCGCCGCGCGCGAAATCGGCGCTCAATTGTGCTAGCCATGCGTGAGCCGCGGGCGAGTCGAGATCGGCGAGTGCGTTTAAGGCTTCGGTATCGCGCTGCGCATCGGTTTGTGCGTCGGCGAGGACGTTATCGGGCAGTCGGTGTGTCATGGGCGTCGTTCGGAGCGATTCGGAAAGAGACGGAAACCTTTACGGCGCGGCGCTTGAGAACTGTTTGTCGAAGCTCGGCGCGACGTCCAGACGGGTGCGGATCACCTCCGCGCGGTGATAGAGATCGGCGGTGCGCTGCTGCTCGGCGATCACGCCGTCGTCGATCGGCACCGGATGCCACTGCCCGCGTTGATAAACGGTGGTGAGCACGTCGGCGGGCAGGCCCGTGACCTTCGACTGGATCGCCGCGACTTCGGCCGGATGGGAGAGCGCCCAACGCTGTGCGGCCGCGACGCGGCGCAGGAAGTCGGCCAGTTCGGCGTGCTTGTCGCGGATCGCGGTATCGGTGGCCGCCTCGAAGCTCAGCCCCGACGACAGGCCCACGCCGTTGGCGATGCTGCGCGTATGGTCGCGCGCCTCGGCGAGCGCAACGTAGGGGTCCCAGGTGGCCCACGCGTCGACGCTGCCCGAGGCGAGCGCGGCGCGGGCATCGGCGGGCTGCATGAAGGACCAGGTCACGTCGGTGAGCTTGAGGTTCGCGCGTTCCAGCGTGGCGACCGCGAGGTAATGGCCGATCGAGCCGCGCGTCGTGGCGATGCGGCGGCCCTTGAGATCGGCGGCGTTGTGGATCGGCGAGTTGCCCGGCACGACGATGGCGAGATCGACTGGCGTGTATCGCACCGCCGACACCGCGCGGATTTTCGCGCCCGCCGCGTAGGCGAAGATGAGCGGCGCGTCGCCCAGACCGCCTACGTCGATGGCGCCCGCATTGAGCGCTTCGCCCAGCGGCTGCGCCGCCGGGAAGTTGAACCACTGGATCTCGTAGGGCACGTCCTTGAGCTGCCCTGACGCTTCGAGAATGCCGCGCGTCTGCAATTGCTGATCGCCGACCTTGAGCGTGGCCGCGCTCACGCACAGCGGCAGCGCGGCGGCAAACGCGAGCAGCGCGCGCGACAGAGATTGCAGCCTGGGTTGCGGCCTGGTCGGACGTGAAGCAGTGCGGGCGGCGGGACGACGCATTGAAAGATCCTCAATCGAAGGCAAATGCACACGATACGGAGCGCGTCACCATAAGGCAAACGCATTGTTCTTCCATGCAAATATGCAAATGTGAAATAGCAAGGCTTGAACGCAGGACCGTAATGGCGCTAAGCTGGGCGACCGTTCGCGGTGCACGGCATGTCGCGACGATCGAATCCATCCCGGTTTGTAGCCAGAAAAACTCATGAAACTCGACGAAATCGAAGCCTTTGTCGCGGTCGTGCGCAGCGCGTCGCTGAGCCAGGCGGCTGCGGGGCTCGACCTCACGCAGCCCGCCGTCACGCGGCGCATCCAGAACTTCGAGGAAGCGCTGGGCGTCGAATTGCTCGACCGCAACACCAAGCCCCTGCGCACCACGCCGATGGGCCGCGCCGTATACGACCAGTGCCGCGCGATCCTCTCCGAAATGGAGGCGCTGCGCCAGCTCGTCAACGACGGCGCGCCGCTGGCGGGCGTGCTGCGCCTGGGCGTCGCGCAGACGGTCGCCGATATCGCCATGCTCGACGCGCTCCAGATGCTGCGCCAGGCGCATCCGGAACTCCAGGCGCGCGTGACGACGGGCTGGGGCGCGCCGCTGCTGCAGAAGGTGGAAGACGGCGAACTCGACGCCGCCGTTGCGCTGCTGCCCGCCAATCGCACGCTGCCGGAGGCGCTGGCGGGCGAATCGCTCGGCTCGCTCAAGCTGGCTATCGTGGCGAAGAAGGGGCTGCTCAAGCGGCGCGCGCATACGCTGGCGGAATGCCAGGCGCACGGCTGGGTGCTCAATCCCGATGGCTGCGGTTTTCGTGCGGGGCTTCAGCACGCGCTCGCCGCGCAGGGACATTCGCTCAAGCTCAACCTCGAAACGCTGGGCACCGAACTGCAACTGGGGCTGGTCGCCGATGGCGTGGGGCTGGGTCTCGTGCCGCAGCCGCTGGTGGCGGCGAGCGCCTGGGCCGACGCGCTCGATATCGTGCAGGTGAGCGATTTCAAGCCGGAAATCGCCGTGTGGGTCGTGCGCTCGCGCGCGATCGGCAAGATGGAATCGGCGCTCGCCGTGCTCGCGCAGAGCGTGGCGAGCAGCTTCAAGGCGGTGCGTGTCGCGCGCGCGGCTTAAGCGAACCGATGTTGGCCGATGTACCGCGCGCCCGACGCCGTGGCGTTCAGACCGTGAAGAAGCCGTGCGTGCCGTCGCGGCCGAGTTGCTCGACGAGGCCATATTCCCATTCGAGGTAGGCATTCATCGCTTCGCGTGCGTTGTCGGTGCCCTCGTAGGGACGGCGGTAGCGGTCGATGCGCGGCGAGGCGAGTCGCGCGTCGCCGCTCTCGACGGGCAAGCCCGCGCGCTGCCACGCCGCCGTGCCGCCTTCGAGCACTTCCACCGGCTTGCCGGTGAGCGCCGCGATCTCGGGTGCGGCGAACGGCGCGAGTGCGTTCGTCATGCAGACCGCCACGTAGCGCTTCGCGTCGGGCAGGGCGCGAAGATCGTCGAAACCTGGCGCCAGGTGCGAGCGCAAAGTCCACCACGCGCCGGGGATATGGGCCTTGACGTGATTCGCGCTCGACGTGAAATCGAGTATGACCGTGCCGTGGTCGGGTTGCGCGAGGCGTGCGGCGAGCGCTTCGGGCGTGATCGCCGCGTTGGTTTCAGGCGCGGGTTTGGGCGCGCGCCACGGGCCGGTTTCGCTTAGCGCGTCCGCGCTCGCTTCCTCCACGACATAAACCTCGACATTCATCTGCGCGAGCCACGAAGCCGTCATGTTGGCGCGCACGCCGTCATCGTCGAACAGCACCACGCGCGCGCCGCGCACCGGCGCGAACATCTCCGTTTCCTGCACGAGCTGGCCGCCAGGCGCCCCCTGGAAACCCGGCGCATGCGCGCGTTCGTATTCGGCGGGCGTGCGCACGTCGAAACGATAGGTCGTCCGTGCGGGATCGGCGGCCCAGCGCGCGGCTTCGTCGAGCGTCGTGCGGCGCACGCCCGCGCGATCGGCCAGCGCGCGCGCCGCCTCGCGCGACTGCGCGAGCGTGGCCGGATCGCGTCCGGCCTCGGCGTCGAACTGGCGCGCCGCGCCATGCTCCAGTGTCTGCCCCGCGAGCGTCCAGCCGATCGTGCCGTTGCGTAGCGCGGCGACCGGGTTCGGCAGCCCCGCATTGACGAGCGACTGCGTGCCGATGATGCTGCGCGTGCGGCCGGCGCAATTGACGATCACGCGCGTGGCCGGGTCCGGCGCAAGCGCGCGGGCACGCAATGCCAGCTCCGCGCCCGGCACGCTGATGCTGCCGGGAATGTTCATGGTCTGATACTCGTCGAAGCGGCGCGCGTCGAGCACGACGACGCCCGCACCGCCAGAATTTCCCGCGAGCAGCGCCTCGACCTCTTCGGCGGTGAGCGAAGGCGTGTGCCGCTCGGCCTCGACGAATTCGCCGAAGGCCTTGCTCGGCACGTTGACGTCGCGAAACACCTCGCCGCCCGCGAGAATCCAGCCTGCCAGGCCGCCTTCGAGCAGCGCGACATCGGTATAGCCCAGCGCGTCGAGCGTGGCCGCCGCGCGCGCGGCAAAGCCCTCGCCGTCGTCGAGCAGCACGATGGGCACGTCACGGCGAGGCAGCTTCGTCCACGCATCGAGTTCGAGTTTCGCGAGCGGCAGATTGGCGGCGAACAGCGGATGGCTTTGCGCGTGCGGATCTTCTTCGCGCACATCGAGCAGCGCGATTTCGCGGCGGGCGAGCAGGGCGTCGCGCACGTCCTGATACGAGCGCGTGGGGAATGACTTCATGAGGCGATGGATTCCTTGCTGAGATCCCAGAGGTTCGGGAGGACATCGTTCGAATAGCCGGAAATAAAGGGCTTTGGCGCGCCATCGGCGGGATAGGTCGAGCGCCGGATCGCGCCGATGTTGCCGCCATACACGTGGATGCTGATCGACACGCGGTCGTCGTAGGCGTTGCGCACGCGATGAATGTCGCCGAGCGTGGGCGACACCGCTTCCACCGCGCCGCGTTCGAGGCGCGTTTCGGGGCCGTGCGCGCGCAGCGTGCCATCGGCATGGCGCGCGTACGGCTGCGCGTATTCCGCACCGCGCAGCACGCCGATGAGGCCCCAGACCGTGTGATCGTGTACCGGCGTCTGCTGTCCCGGCCCCCAGACGAAGCTGACGACGCTAAAGCGCTGGCGCGCGTCGGCGTGCAACAGATATTGCTGATAGCGCTCGGGCGAGGGCACGGCGTAAGCGTCGGGTAGCCAGTCGTCTTCGCTCACGAGTTCGCGCAGCGCATCCAGACCTTGATCGATCAGTTCGGATTCCTGCGAAATCCCTTGCGCATGACGATCGGCCAGATCCGCGATCGAACCGACAAAGCGGCGTAATTTGTGGATCGCCATCAGTCGAGCAGCTCCGGCTCGCGTTCGACCAGCCCCGCATAGAGGCTTTCGAACGCGTGGCGCGCACCTGCGGGGCGGCCCACCTGGCCATGCGTGAGCGTGGCGATATCGTGGGCAATGGGCTGCGGCTGGCCTGCGGCTTCGGCCAGCAACTGGGCGTGGCACGCGTTGTCGAGCGCGATGTACCACCACGCCGCGGCTTCGACGCTCGGCCCAGCCGTGAGGATGCCGTGATTCTTCAGGATCACGGCCTTGCGCTTGCCGAGCGCCTGCGCGATGCGCGCGCCTTCGTCGGTGTCGAGCACCACGCCGCGAAAGTCGTCGAAGAGCGCATGGTCTTCGTAGAACGCGCACGAATCCTGCGTAAGCGGGTCGAGCGTGCGGCCCAGCGTGGACCACGCCTTGCCGTAAAGCGAGTGCGTATGCGCGGCGGCGATGATCTCGGGGTGCGCTTCGTGAATCGCCGCGTGGATCGCGAAAGCAGCCTGATTCACGGGGCCGTCGCCGACGACGATTTCGCCGTGCCGGTTCACCAGCAGCAGATCGGACACGCGAATGCGCCCGAAATGCAGGCCCAGCGGATTGACCCAGAAGTGATCGTACCATTCGGGGTCGCGCGCCGTTATGTGACCGGCGAGGCCCTGATCGAAGCCATAGCGCGCAAACAGCCGGAACGCACCGGCGAGGCGCGCCTGGCGATGACGCCGTTCCTCGGCCACGGTGCGCGCGGGTGCGCTTTCGTCGTCGAACCAGAACTTGCGCAGGGGGGCGTGCCGGAAGTCGGTATGCGGGGTATCGCGCGGGTTATCAGTGAGGATCGCGCTCATGTCGCTCCTTGTTTTCGTGGACGTTTCGTGGACGTTTCGTGGGCGTTGGCGGGTTCAGGCGGCGGCGCGCACGCGGCTGGTCAGTTCCCGCGTGGCCGGAATCAGCACGCGGCCATAGTCCGCGGCGTCTTCAAGCGGGTCGAAGCCGCGAATCAGGAAGGTCGAAACGCCGATCTCGTGGTACTCCGCGAGCGTCTGCGCGACCTGCTCGGGCGTGCCCACCAGCGCCGTGGAATTCGAACGCCCGCCGATTTCCTTCGCAACGGCCGTCCACAGGCGATCGTCGGCGCGCACGCCGTCACCGGCCGCGCCCAGCAGCCGCCGCGCGCCTTCGCTTTCGAGCGGGCCGCCCTTGTCCAGACCCTGGGCGGCGCGCAGGCGCCGCGTCTCGTCGAGGATATGTTCTGCGCGTTCCCACGCGGCTTTTTCCGTATCGGCGAGGATCGGCCGGAACGACACGGAAAAGCGCACGTTGCGGCCATGCTTCGCGGCTTCGGCGCGCACGCGGGCGATCAGGTCGGCGACGCCCTGTTTCGATTCGCCCCACAAGGCGTAGACGTCGGCGTGCTTGCCCGCAACGGTCAGCGCCGCCTCCGATGCGCCGCCGAAGTAGATCGGCACGTGTGGCTGCTGGCGCGGCTTGACCTCGGAAAACGCCTGTTCGAAGCGGTAATAGCGGCCCGTGTGATCGAATGGCTTGTCCTCGGTCCAGACGCGCTTGAGCACCTGGAGATATTCGTCGGTGCGCGCGTAGCGTTCGTCGTGGCTCAGGAAATCGCCGTCGCGGCGCTGGTCGGTGTCGCTGCCGCCCGAGATGAAGTGCACGGCGAGACGGCCGCCCGAAAAGTGATCGAGCGTGGCGATCTGGCGCGCGGCCAGCGTGGGCGCGACGAAGCCGGGACGATGCGCGAGCATGAAGTGCACGCGCGAGGTGACGCTCGCGGCATAGGCGATGGTCAGCGTGGCATCGGGGCTGGTCGAGCTATGCGGCACGAGAATGCGGTCGAAGCCGGCGCGCTCGTGCGCCTGGGCAAAGTCGCGGACGTAATCGACGTCGATGGCGGGGCCGCTGGCCTGGTGCGTTTCCGACACCTTGCGCTGCTGGATCATGCCGATGAATTCAACACTCATGCTGCCTCCCTGGTTTGCGGTTTCAGGAAGACTAGCATCGAGTCATGCGAAGTTTAAATATTGAATGCGTATAAATATTCCACATTGGCATCATGTGGGCTCGTGCCCGGCACGCCGTCGACGGTGCCGCCGATGGTACCGATGAAGGGGCGCTAATACGTTTTCGTGGCTTGGATATCAGGAGATATTGGAAGGACCGCGTGACGCGCGGCGTTAGCATGGATGCCCCGTTAACTTCGCCTTTCCACGCCTTCACGCAATGTCTCGTTCTTTTCCCCGTTTTGGCATCTGGGCGCTCGTGCACGGCAGCCGCGCGGCGCTGCAGGATCCCGCCGAACCCTACGATGCATCGTGGGCGCGCAACAAGGCGCTCGTGCTCGAAGCCGAGCGTCTGGGTTTCGATTCGGTGCTCGTCGCGCAGCATACGGTCAATCCGCACGATCCCACGCTCGATCAGCTGGAAGCGTGGACCGCCTCGGCGGCATTGGCGGCGCTCACCTCGCGCATCGAAATCATCGCCGCCATCAAGCCGTTTCTCTATCATCCGGTCGTGCTCGCGAAGATGGCGCAGCAGATCGAGCACATCAGCGGCGGACGCTTCGCGATCAACCTCGTGAATGCCTGGAATCGCGCGGAGCTGGAGCGCGCCGGTATTCCGTTTGCCGAGCACGACGATCGCTACGCCTACGGTCGCGAATGGATCACGGTCGTCGATGCGTTGCTGCGCGGTCAGCGCGTCAGCCATCACGGCGAGCGCTTTCATATCGATGACTATCAGTTGCTGCCCGCCGATCCGTTCCGCGCCCGCCCGCGCATCTATGTGGGCGGCGAGTCGGAGCCGGCGCGCGCGCTGGTGGCCGGGCACGGCGACGTCTGGTTCATCAACGGCCAGCCGCTCGACGATGTCGCGGGCCTGATCGCCGACGTGTCGGCGCGCGCGCGGCCCGCGGGGCAGGACGCCTTGCGCTTTGGTCTATCGGCGTTCGTGATTGCACGCGAGACCCAGGCGCAGGCCGAGGCGCATCTCGATCATCTGTTCGCGCTGGCGGAGCTGGACAAGCCGCTGCGCGAGCGGCAGCAGGTCAACATCGACCCGAACGTCGAGATGTTCAAGACCTTTGCCCGTTCCGCGCGCGTCGGCTCCAATGGAGGGACGGCGGCGGGACTCGTGGGCGATTACGATTCGGTCGCGCGGCGCATCGCCGATTTTTACCGCGCGGGAGTCGAACTCTTCATGCTCCAGTTCCAGCCTTTCGAGGATGACATGCGACGCTTCGCGCAGGAGATCGTGCCGCGCGTGCGCCGCGAACTGGCGGCCTGAATCAGAAGAACGCGCCCGTAGGCGGTAGCTGCCCGGTCAGCAGGTTCTGGCCGAGCAGCCGCTCTTTATAGAGACGCGGATTGTGCGAGGCGATCACCTTGATATTGCGCCAGTGCCGGTCCAGCGCGGCGACGCTCGACACGGCCGAGCCGGAGCCGAGGTCGATCAGCCAACTGGCGACTTGCGGCGCAAGATCGTCGATCACGACCTTGGCTTCCGAGGCGGCCAGCGTCGCGGCGAGGGTGCTCGCATATTCGTCGCTCGTGCCGTTCTTTTGCGCGGCATGTTCCAGCGCCTGCACGGCGCGCTGCGCAGTCGCTTCGATGCTCGTGGCGTAGGCGCGTATGCGTCCGAGCAACGCCTGCAAGGCCGGTTCGTCGGCGGGCTGCGCGGCTTCGCCGTGATAGAAGTTGCGCTGCCGCGTGCGCAGCACCGCCACCGCGTCCAGCACCACGCGCCGCACGATGCCGGCGATGCAGTTGGTGAGATAGACCTGATGAAAAGTGAAGCCCCATGGTGCGGCCTCAGGCGCTTTCGGCGGGTCGCACGCATAGACATGCGCGGCTTGCACCACGACGTCGCGAAACCGCGCTGTGCCCGAGCCGGTGAGGCGCTGGCCGAAGCCTTGCCAGTCGTCTTCCGTGGCGACGCCTTCGCCGCGCTCCAGCACGTATTGCACGGTGTCGTTCGCGCGGCTTTCGACTGCCACCCCGACGAAGGCGTCGTTGTAGAGATTGCCGGTCGCATAGACCTTGTCGCCCGAGCCCACGTAGACCTGCCTGCGCGCGTCCCATTCCAGCCGGCTCAGCACGCGGCTCGAGCGCGCGCCCGCCGCCGTCGCGTCGCTGTCGGCGAAGCTGAGCCCGACGCTCTTGCGCCGGCGCGCGAGATCGAGCACGTGAGCGTGGAAAGGATGGTCGCGGCGTTGCAGGGCGGCTTCCACTTGCCAGAAGTGATTGCGAAAGGCGTGGGCGATGTTCGAATCGGCCGCGGCGAGGTCGCGCGCGAGCGCGAAAAGCTCGCTCAACGACACGCCGTGGCCACCATCGTCGGCGCTCAGACGCAATGCGCCAAAGCCGAGTGATTTGAGCGTCGCGATCTCGGCATGCGGCAGGCGCTGCTCGCGCTCGCGCCGGGCTGCCGTCGCGGCGATCTCGCCGAAGGCTTCGGCGAACCCGAGCGACGCCGCTAACGGCGAGACGAGCGCGGGCGCGCCCGCGCCCAGTGATTGCGTGGGGATTTCAGACATACATATTCCCGTTCGCGCGCGTCACACCTTGACGCTGTAATCGGCGACCTTGATGGGCGCGTTAATGATCTTGCGTTGCGCGAGCCAATCCGCCGCGCGCTGGAACTGCGCCATGAAGGCGGCGTCGTCCGGCTCGTGGAACTGATTTACGCGCTTGAGGCTTGCGAGATAGTCGCGCACCTGATCCGGATATTTCGCCTCTCGCTGCACGAGTAGTTCCGATTCGGCCGGATGCTGCGACTGCCAGGCGCCTTCCACGTAATACGCGTCGAGCACGGCGCGCACCAGCTCGGAGTTTTCTTCCGTGAACTTGCGACGCGTCACGAGCGAGCTGTAGTCGATCAGGAAGTCGAGATCGCGGCCTTCGTTGAAAATGTCCTTCGCGTCGTTCGAATAGCGCGCGATATCGACGGCGGGCGACCACATCGACCACGCGTCAACCCGGCCTTGCGCAAAGGCCGGCGCGGCATCGGGCGGATTCAGATAGACGAACTCGACCTTGCTGCGATCGACATGATGCTTCTCCAGCGCCGCGATGAGCAGGAATTCGCCCAGCCCCGAGCGGTTCACCGCGACCTTGCGGCCCGCAAGATCGGCCACCGAATTGATACCGCTTGTCTTCTTCACGATGATGGCGGTGGAGCGCGGCGAATACACGTCGAAGCCGGTGAAGACGATGGGAGAGCCGGCCAGCATGGCGGCGAGCGCGGGTGTCGTCGATCCCCAGAAGCCGAAATCCGCGCTGCCGCCCACAACGGCCTGAATCGAGGGAGCATGGTTCGGAAACGGGCCGATCCATTCGACCTTGATGTTTTTCGCCGCGAGCGTTTTCTCGAACACCCCGCGTTGTTTGGCAATGTCGGGCAGCGCGCCATAGCCCCAGCCGATGCGGACCGTGTCGGTGTTGCGGGTGAGTTTGAGCGGTTGCGCAGATTGTGCCGCTTGTGCTGCCTGTGCGGGCAGGAGGCGTGCGGCGGCCGCGCCGGCCAGCAGTCCACCCGCCGCGCGCAGAAGCCGGCGGCGAGTCAGTGACGCGTCATTCATTCGTTGTCCTTTCTTGTTTTCAGGGGAGGCGGCTCAGTGGGACTGAACGCCGAGTTCCTGGAGTAGCGTGAGCCGCAAGGCCTGCGGCGTGTGGTCTTTGGGTTCGAACGAAGCGGCGATGCGCCCCGCGCGCATGACGAGAATCCGGTCGGCGAGCGCCAGCGCCTCATCGACGTCATGCGTCACGATGAGCACACCCGGCGAGTGACGGGCGACCAGCTCCTTGACGAGTCCGTGCATCTTGATGCGCGTGAGCGCGTCAAGCGCGGCAAACGGCTCGTCGAGCAACAACAGCGCGGGGTCGCGCACGAGCGCGCGCGCCAGAGCGACGCGTTGTGCCTGACCGCCGGAAAGATTGCGCGGCCAGTCCTGCTCGCGGCCCGCCAGGCCCACTTCGGCCAGCGCGCGGGATGCGCCCGCGCGGCCGATGCTCGATTCGTGGCCGAGCGCGACGTTCTCCCACAACGTCGCCCACGGCAGCAGGCGATGCTCCTGAAACACCACGGACGGCCGATCGGGCGCGCGAATCTGCCCGGCATCCGGCTTGTCCAGACCCGCGAGCGAGCGCAGCAGCGTGGTCTTGCCGCAGCCGCTTTCGCCCAGCAGCGCGACGAATTCGCCTTGGCGGATATCGAGGTCGAGTGCATCGATCACGACGCGTGTGCCATATCGGCGTTGAAGTCCGCGTACCGATACGGCCAGCGCCGACGCAGTGATTTCGGCTTCGTTTTCGGCTTCGCGGCGAGGCATGGCGTTCGCGCGGGGCGAGAGCGTGGCAGTGGCGCTCATTATTTCTCTCCCTTCGTGTAATTCGCGTGCCACGACAGGAAGCGCGCTTCGAGCGAGCGAACCAGGGCGTCGGCGATGACGCCGATGATCGCGTAAATAATCATGGTCAACAGAATCACGTTGGTCTGCAGGAATTCGCGTGCGTCCATCGCCAGGAAGCCGATGCCTTTTGTCGTCGCAAGCGTTTCGGCGATCACGAGCGCGAGCCATGCGTGCGCCAGTGCATAGCGCACGCCGGTGAGGATGGCGGGCATCGCGCCGGGCAGAATGATCCGCCGCACCACGGCCGGCCATTTCATCCCGATCACCTTGGCGAGTTCCATCAGCTTCGGATCGATCTGACGGATGCCGAGCATGGTGTTGATGTAAACCGGAAACAGCACGGCGAGCGCAACCAGAAAAATCTTCGCGCCTTCACCCACGCCGAACCACACGATGACGAGCGGCAGCATCGCGAGAAAAGGGATGGCGCGCACCATCTGGATCGACCGGTCGATCAGTGCCTGCGCGAGCTGCGAGAAGCCGACGAGAACGCCGAGCGCAAGCCCGATTGCGCCGCCGATCAGAAAACCGCATGCCGCACGCAGCAGCGACACGCCAAGGTGAACGAACAGGTCGCCGTTGCGGGCCAGATTCCATGCCGTGACGGCGACGCTGCTGGGCGCCGGCAGCACTTGCGGCTCGATCCAGCCCACGCGCGCGGCGAGTTCCCAGATCACGACGATCAACACGGGGATGGCCCATGAAAGCCAGTAGTAAACGCGGTCTTTCGAAAGCCGCAAGCCGCCTCGTGACGACGGGATGTAGTGATTTGAAGAAGAGGTGACGTCAGCCATGTCGGTTCCGGGATTGCGATGAACAGAGACAACCGTGGGTAAAAGCCTTCCATGCGGTTGGCTGCGTGGCCTGGCTCGCAGTGCGCGGTGCGGGCGCTTCATTGAAAAAATCCGCGTTTGCGCGGCAAGAAGCTGGTTATTAAAGACGGTATGGCGCTGCGGTGACAAACGGTTTTTTGTGCTTTGCTTTTCCGGATTGCTGCGCTGGAGTTAATGCTTGCGTCATGCGCATATCGCATGATTAAATGCGGAAAAGATGCGCGCCACGAATGATCGATCGGAGCGCTTAATGCCGATTTGAGCTATGCATATACGCAAACGCGATTACGCGAGGCGGCCCTGTATGCGTTAGCAGCGGCTTTATGACTCGATTGGATAAACGTATCGGATTTGCTTCGTTGTCAGCCTTTGTAAGCGCACGTAGATTGAGCCTTTTGGCACCGATAAGGCATCCCGCGTGACTACGACCGCTTCTTTGCCCGCGCATATCGCTCAAGACGCGCAACAGCATTTCGACATCCGTGCGCTCGATGCGCCGCTGGGCGCCGAGGTCATCGGCCTCGACCTCGCGAAGCCGCTTGGCGCACAGGATTTCGCGCGCCTGCATCGCGCTCACCTCGATCATCATGTGCTGGTCTTTCGCGACCAGCACATCACGCCCGAACAGCAGATCGCTTTTTCGCGGCGCTTCGGGCCGCTGCAGATTCACGTGCTGCATCAGTTCGCGCTGCCCGATCACCCGGAAGTGCTGATCGTTTCGAATATCGTCGAGA
This sequence comes from Paraburkholderia eburnea, assembly GCF_002917095.1. Taxonomy (GTDB): domain Bacteria; phylum Pseudomonadota; class Gammaproteobacteria; order Burkholderiales; family Burkholderiaceae; genus Paraburkholderia; species Paraburkholderia eburnea. The sequence goes on along the minus strand of NZ_PQGA01000006.1, from coordinate 88,377 downwards.
ACGGCAAACCGGTGGGGCTCGGCGATGCCGGCCACTTCTGGCACTCGGACCTTTCGTACAAGGAAAAGCCCAGCCTCGGATCGATGTTGCACGCGCAGGAATTGCCCTCGGAGGGCGGCGATACGCTGTTCGCCAACATGCATCTCGCGTGGGACACGTTGCCCGAGCGTCTGCGCCGCGCGGTCGAGGGCCGGCGCGCCGAGCATACCTATCTCGCGCGCTACGCCGAACTCCAGGAGCGCAGCCCGTGGCGGCCGAATCTTTCCGCCGAGCAGATCGCGCAGGTGAAACCGGTCGTGCATCCGGTGGTCCGCACGCATCCCGAGACGGGGCGCAAGGCGCTCTTCGTCAGCGAGCACTTCACGACGCGCATCGTCGATCTACCCGACGACGAAAGCCGCGCGCTGCTGGACGAACTCTTTGCGCACAGCGTACGCGATGAGTTTTTGTATCGGCATGTCTGGCGCGAACACGACATGGTGTTCTGGGACAACCGCTCGCTGATGCATCTCGCGGCGGGCACGCCCGACCATCTGCGCCGCAGGCTCTATCGCACGACGATCGAAGGCGACGCGCCGTTTTGAGTCGCGCGGCGCCGCATTGAATTACGCATTTCCAATACGACAATCACGGGGTATTTCCATGCCGTTCCTGCTTCGCACCGCGTTCACGCGCGGCGCGCACACCTTGCGCCGCGCCGCTGCGCCCGCACTTTGCGCCGTGCTGGCCGTGACGGCGCTGGCGACCACGCAGCCGGCGCGCGCCGAAGGCACCATCCGTATCGCCGAGCAGTTCGGCGTGGTGTATCTGATGCTCAACGTGGCGCGCGATCAACACTACATCGAGCAGGAGGGCCGCAAGGCCGGGCTCGACATCAAGGTGGACTGGATCCGGCTATCGGGTGGCGCGGCCGTCAACGATGCGCTGCTGTCGGGCGCGGTGGATATCGCGGGCGCGGGCGTCGGGCCGCTGCTGACCGTCTGGGACCGCACACACGGGCGTCAGAACGTGAGAGGCGTCGCCTCGCTCGGCAACCTGCCGTATTACCTCGTGAGCACCGATCCGAACGTGAAGACGATCGCGGACTTCACGGCAAAGGACCGCATCGCGGTGCCGGCGGTGGGGGTGTCGGTGCAGTCGCGCGTGCTGCAATACGCAGCGGCGAAGCAGTGGGGCGACAAGCAGTTCGATCGCCTCGACAAATTCACCCAGGCCATTCCGCACCCCGACGCGGCGGCGGCGCTGATTGCGAACAGCAGCGTGATCACGGCGCATTTCGGCAATCCGCCGTTCCAGCAGCAGGAACTGGCCGCCAACCCGAAGGCTCACATCGTCCTTAACTCCTACGACGTGCTGGGCGGCCCGAGTTCCGCGACCGTGCTCTACGCGACGCAGAAGTTCCGCGACGACAACCCGAAGACGTATCGCGCCTTCGTTGCCGCGCTGGCTGATGCCGCGCATCTGATTTCCACCGACCCGGAAAAAGCGGCCGATATCTATATTCGCGTGAATGATTCGAAGATCGACCGCAACCTGCTGCTGAAGATCCTGCGCGACCCGCAGGTGCAGTTCAAGACGGCGCCGCAGAACACGCTGGGACTCGCACAGTCCATGTACCGCACGGGCGCGATCCGCAACGAGCCTAAGTCCTGGCGCGATTATTTCTTCGACGATCCCGCGACTGCGGGCGGTAGCTGATTTCGCGTGCTCGCGCTGTTGGAGCGGCGTAAATGCTGTTTATACGCCGCCGTCAAATGAATATGGCGATTCATTGGTTGGGATGCGCGAGGGCCGCCCGTATGTTGACGTTTTCTCTGCTGGATTTTCGATCGTGAATGCCCAACCGTCCCGACTTGGCGCCCACGCGCCGCTGACGCGCCGTGGCCTTGCTGCCGCAACGCAGGCGCCAGGCGATGCCCAGGCGCGCTTCGCACATCCGGCAGACGCCACGCTGCGCGACGAAGCGGCGCCTGATGGCCGTCTGCTTGCCATCGACGGCGTGAGCCTCGAATACCGCAATCGCGAACGCATCGTGCGGGCGACGCACGAGGTGAGCTTCGACGTCTACGGCGGCGACCGCTTCGTGCTGCTGGGGCCTTCGGGCTGCGGCAAATCCACCTTGCTCAAGGCGATTGCGGGTTTTATCGAGCCGGTCGCCGGGACGATCACGCTGGACGGCCAGACGGTGCGCGGCCCCGGTCCCGATCGTGTGGTCGTGTTCCAGGAGTTCGACCAGTTGCCGCCCTGGAAGACGGTCGTTGAGAACATCGCGTTTCCCTTGCGCGTCGCGCGCAAGCTTTCGCGCAGCGAGGCGAAGGCGCGGGCGTTGCACTACCTCGACAAGGTTGGCCTGGCGGCCTTTGCCGATGCCTACCCGCATACGCTTTCGGGCGGCATGAAACAGCGTGTGGCGATTGCGCGCGCGCTCGCCATGCAGCCGCGCGTGCTGCTGATGGACGAACCCTTCGCCGCGCTCGATGCGCTGACACGGCGCAAGATGCAGGAGGAGCTGCTGCGGCTGTGGGACGACGAGCGCTTCACGCTGCTGTTCGTCACCCATTCGATCGAAGAGGCGCTCGTGGTGGGCAATCGTATTCTGCTGCTCTCGCCGCATCCGGGGCGCGTGCGCGCGGAACTCAACAGCCACGCCTGGTCGCACGCGAGCACCGACGACGACGCCTTCCGCGCGAGCGCCGCCCGCATTCACCACCTCTTGTTCGAGACCGGCACGGACGTGGAGGCACGCGCATGAGCACGCCCCTGAATACATCCGCGATTACGCCAGAACGCACGCTGCCTCCCGTGCGCGCCGAGTACGAGCGCGTGCTGCAACCGGTGCCGCCTGGCGGCGATTCCGTGCCGCTGCCGCTGGTGCGCCGTCTTGCGGACGCAAGCTGGGTGCGGCGCACGCTGATCGCGCTGCTGTTGATCGGGGCGTGGGAAATCACCGCCCGTATCGTCAACAACGATCTGCTCGTGCCCACGTTCGGCGCGACGCTCGAAGCCTTCGTGCAGGGCATCCTGAGCGGAGAGCTACTCGAAAAGACCGCGATTTCCCTGTCCGTGCTGCTGCGCGGCTATGCGATCGGCGTGGTGCTGGCTTTCGCGCTCACTGCGCTGGCGGTGTCCACGCGCGTGGGCCGCGATCTGCTGTCCATGCTGACCGCGATGTTCAACCCGTTGCCGTCGATTGCGTTGTTGCCGATCGCGTTGCTGTGGTTCGGGCTAGGCACCGGCAGTCTCCTGTTCGTGCTCGTGCATGCCGTGCTGTGGCCGCTCGCGCTGAACATGTACACCGGGTTTCTCGGCGTGCCGGCCACGCTGCGGATGGCGGGGCGCAACTACGGGCTGACCGGCCTGCGCCACGTCGCGCTCATTCTGGTGCCGGCGGCGCTGCCGTCGATCATCGCAGGGCTGCGTGTGGGCTGGGCGTTTGCGTGGCGCACGCTGATCGCGGCGGAACTCGTGTTCGGGGCGAGTGCGGGACAAGGCGGACTCGGCTGGTACATCTTCCAGAACCGCAACGAGCTTTATACCGATCGTGTTTTTGCGGGGCTTGCCGCTGTGATCATCATCGGGTTGCTGGTCGAGCACCTGGTCTTCGACACGCTCGAACGCTTCACCGTGAGGCGTTGGGGTGTGCAGCAGTGAGGGTTGTGCGATGACGCGCTGAAAGCCGCCTGAGCGAGAGTCGCGCGCAACATTCCCGCCTTATCGATAAGGATTCTAGAACTCGTTCGTTGTGCCCAATGAAACCGCCTCGTATAACTGCACGCTGTTCTTGCGGTTATTCAGGGGATTATCTTGAGCACTCTCGATATCGATTCGGCTGCTTCAGCGTCTATTTCAGCGCCGGGTTCGGCGCCGATCCGCTCGGCCAGTGACGTTTCGCGATTAATCAACGCCAGCACCGCGCGCGCGAGCCACGCGCGCGTGATCGTGCTGCTCGCGCTCGGCGGCGTGTTTCTCGATGCCTACGATCTGACGACGCTTTCCTATGGCATCCAGGACGTCGTGCGCGAGTTCAACCTCACGCCCACACTCACCGGCATCGTCACGTCTTCGATCATGATCGGGACGATTCTGGGCAGCCTCGTCGGCGGCTGGTTTACCGATCGTATCGGCCGCTATCAGGTCTTCATGGCCGACATGCTGTTCTTCGTGGTCGCGGCAATCGCCGCTGGTCTCGCGCCCAACGTGTGGGTGCTGATTGCCGCGCGCTTTGTCATGGGACTTGGTGTCGGCATCGATTTGCCGGTGGCGATGGCGTTTCTCTCCGAGTTCTCGAAGTTTCAGGGCAGCGGCAACAAGGCGTCGCGCCTGGCCGCGTGGTGCCCGATGTGGTACGCCGCGTCGTCGGTCTGCTTTCTGATCGTGTTCGGGCTGTATTTCCTGCTGCCGCAGGAACACGCGGGCTGGTTGTGGCGCGCTTCGCTGATTTTCGGCGCGGTGCCCGCGCTCATCATCATCGCGGTGCGCAGCCGCTTCATGAACGAGTCGCCGTTGTGGGCCGCGAATCAAGGCAAGCTCGACGACGCCGTGCGCATCCTGCGCGAGTCGTACGGGATACACGCTCACAAGGCTGAAGTTGCGCCCGCATCGAACCATGCGGCAAGTGCGCCCGGCCAGCCGCCCGTGAGTTTTCGCGTGCTGTTCCAGCGTCCTTATCTTGCCCGCACGATCGTCGCGAGCGTGATGAATCTGTGCATCCCATTCGAATACACGGCCATCGCGTTCTTCCTGCCGTCGATTCTTTCGCAGTTCCTGGGCGCAGGCGTGTTCGAAACGATTTCAGCTTCGCTCGCGCTCAACCTTCTGTTTGCATTGACGGGCGGCTTGCTCGGCATGAGGCTCGCGCACACGCGGCCTTCGCGCCATGTCGCGCTGGCAGGCTTTGCGCTGCAATTCGTGGCGCTGGTCGCGCTGGCGCTGCTGGGCCACCCGCAGACGGCGCTGGGAATCGGCATCGCGCTCGCCGGTCTCGGCGCGTGGCTGTTCGCGGAAGGCTTTGGTCCGGGCGCGCAGATGATGATTTACCCGGCGCTCTCGTACCCGACCTCGATTCGCGGCACGGGACTCGGCTTTGGGCGCGCGCTCACGGGCATCGGCAGCGCGGTCGCGCTGTTCGTGCTGCCGATCCTCAACGCGCGGCTTGGCACCGATATGTTCTGGGTCGTGGCGCTGGCGGCGATCATTCCCATCGGTTTTCTCGCGCTCGTGAAGTACGAGCCGACCGAGCACGATATCGACGACGAGGACACGCACGCGCATGATGATGTGGAGCGCGCCGTTACGTGACTTCGGCCGAATTCGACAGCCATCATGCGCGGCCCGTGCTGGGCATCTGCGTGGCGATGGGCTTTACGACCTTGCTCGACCAGACGATTTTTGGCCTTGCGCTGCCGCGCTTGCGCGACAGCCTTCATGCGTCGCCCGATGAGCTTCAACTGATCGTTTCCGTCTACTCGATTGCGTTCGGTATCGCGCTCGTGCCGGCGGGGCGGCTAGGCGATCTCATCGGGCGGCGGCTGTTGTTTCTCATCGGCCTGTCGATGTTCAGCGGCTTCAGCCTGGTCGGCGGCCTGGCGGGCAGCGCGCAGGTGGTCATCGCCGCGCGCCTGTTGCAGGGCGTGGGCGCGGGCATGATCAACACGCAGGTGCTGGGCTTGATCCAGGATCTGTTTCGCGGCGACAGTCAGGCGCGGGCGCTCGGGCGTTATGCGTCCGCCGGCGGTCTGGCGGGGCTGGCCGGTCCCGTGCTGGGCGGCCTGATCCTCGCGCTGACACCGGCTGAAGTCGGCTGGCGCTTGATGTTTCTCGTCAACGTGCCGTTCGGCGTCGTCATTTTCTATCTGGCTTTACGGCATTTGCCGCACAGCGAGTCATCCGGTACGCGATTCTCCATCGATGGCGTGGGGCTGCTGTTGCTGAGCGCCGTGACGCTGTTCTCGATGCTCGCCACGCTGCAGAACGCCAACGCGCTGCTATCCGCGCGAACCTGTCTGGTGGGTGCAATCGGCGGGGCTGTGCTGTTCGTGCTGTGGGAGCGGCGCTATCAGCGCCGGGGCGGCTCGCCGATCCTGGGCGCGGGTTTGACCGGCTCGCCGGGCTATGTGCTGGGCACGCTCGTCGCGATGTTTCAGTTCGCGGGCGGCACCACTTTCGGCATGGTCACGACGCTGTTCTTTCTCGACGGTCTGAAGACCGGGCCGCTTTTGTACGCCTTGTTGTCGATCGCACCCGCCCTGGGGATGATGGTTTCCTCAGCGCGCAGCTGGCGCTTTGCCGCACGCTATGGCCGCATGGGCGTGGTCGCGGCTATCGCCGCGTATATAGCGGCGCTCGTGTTGCTCGGCGCGGGCGTGATGCTCTTGCCGGGAATCGGGATTCTGCTGCTGTATCCGCTGCTCGGCCTGCTGCTGGGGGCGTTCGGCGGCCTGATCCACGCGCCGAATCAGGCGATGGCGCTCGCGGAAGTCGGCGCGGGCGAGGGGCGCGGGACCGCTGCGGGCTTCTTCCAGTTGTCGCAACGGCTGGCTTCGTCAGTGGGCATGTCGTGGGGGATCGGACTGTTCCTGAACGGAGCGAAGGCGAATGGCGGGCTGCTCGCGTGGCGTCAGGCCTTCGGCGAGGCGCTGATCCTGATACTGGGGCTGCTGGGCGGCGCGCTGGCTGCCGCGCTGGGGGACTGGATGCGCAGGCGTCGTATGCGCGCCGTGCGCGTCGGCGTTCTGGGCAATGCTACGGGGCTGGACTGAGCGCTTCGGCCTTCGCTTCATTCTTCGCATCGGCGTGCGGCAGCAAGGCCACGAAATTCGCCACGATCGAATCGACGCCCGTATCGTTGCCTGCACTGTTGCCCGCGCTGTTGCCTGCACTGTTGTCCCTGGCGCGCCAGGTGAGGCCGACGTCCCAGCTTGCGTCGGCATCGTGGATCGGCAAGCACACCACCTTGTCGCCCGGCGAACGCAACGCCGATTCATGCATGATCGACACCCCCAGCCCCGCGCCAACCAGCGAGAGGATGGTGAGCGACTCGTTCGCATGTTGGACGAAACGCGGCTCGAAACGGCGCGACGCGCAGAAACGCACGATGTGATCGTGCAGGCCCGGTGCACGCGCGCGTTGCAGCATCAGAAACGGCAGCGTTTGCAACGTGGCTAGCGCTTCTGTATTGAAGCCCTCGATCGTGTCCGCGAGTGCGCGCGGCATGACGAGCGCGAGCCGGTCCGACAGGATACGCCGGTGCGCCAGCCCCGCCTGCACCGGCAGGCGCACGAATCCCGCCTGAAGGCTGCCTTCGAGCAGCCGCTCCATCTGTTCCGCCGACGACAGATCATGCAGCGCGACCTCGACTTCGGGAAAGCGCTCGCGAAAGCGCGGCAGCACGCGCGACACCGTCTCCACCGTCGAAAAGCTATAGCCGATCGCCAGCCGCCCGACTTCGCCGCGCGCGGCCCGTTTTCCCTGCGAGAAAACGCGCTCAGCCTGTTCGACGAGCGGCCTCGCTTCGTCCAGAAAATAGCGGCCCAGTTCGGTCAATTCCGTGCCATGGCGGTCGCGTCGAAAGAGCGGGGCACCGAGATCGTCTTCGAGCCGCTTGATCTGCTTGGTCAGCGCGGGTTGGGAGAGATTGAGCGTCTGCGAGGCGAAGCCGAAGTGCAGCGAGTCCGCCAGCGTGACAAATGACTTGAGTAAATGGAAGTTCATATCCGCGAGTTATCACCGCCTGGAAAACATGTCATTGGACCGCGCGGCGCGGCTATGTTGGAATTCGGGTTCGCGCAGTATAGCGGGCGCTTTACGTCGGAGTGCCATGTAATTCATATATGGAATGACGTGATTTCGTTATTCGAATAGCCGTATGCGGACGCATTTAAATACGTGTCAACGCAACGGTACCGTCGCTCGTTCAAGGGCGGATTGACTTGCAGGTAATACATGAAAAGATTGTCGGGGGGAACGCGCGGCGCTTTTGCACCGCGTGTCATGGCGCGCACACTCGCGCGTCCGGTGGGACTGGGTGTAGGTCTGGGTCTGGGTTTGAGCTTCATGGCGGTTCATTCGCTTGCGATGGCGCAGGAACAGGCCGCATCTTCAACGGCGGCGAGCGACGCCCAGGTGTTGCCAACCGTCACGGTCAACGGCACCAACGGCAACGGATGGCGTGCGCGCACGGCCTCGGTCGCCGGTTACGACAACGCTTCGCTGCACGATACGCCCGCTTCGATCACCGTCGTTACGCGCGCGCAGCTCGACGACCAGCAGGCCAAACGCCTGAGCGACGTGGTGCGCAACGACGCATCGGTGAACAACGACTACGCGCCGGTCGGCTACTACGAAGGTTTTTCGATTCGCGGGTTCGCGCTCGATCCGGCCAGCGCTTATCGCCTCGACGGTCTCACCCTCACGGGCGAGCAGAACGTCGCGCTGGAAAACAAGGAGCGCGTGGAGATTCTCAAGGGTCTCGCGGGTATCGATAGCGGCGTGATCGCGCCGGGCGGCGTGGTCAATTACGTGAGCAAGCGGCCCGAGAACGTGGCGAGCGTCACGGCGGGCGTCGATAGCCGCGGCTCGACATCGGCGGCGGTCGATCTGGGGCGGCGCTTCGGTCCCGACGACCAGTTCGGGCTGCGCGTGAATGCCGCGAAAGAAAACATGCACTCGTATATCGACGGCACCAACGGCCGCCGCAGTTTCGGCTCGATTGCGGCGGACTGGAATATCGATCCGCGCGCGAGTCTGCAACTGAACGCGGAATTCCAGCAGTGGATCCAGCGTTCGGCGTCGGGCTATCAATTGCTGGGGGGCACCGTGGTGCCTGCGGCGGTGTCGTCGTCGAAGCTGCTGGGCGCGCAATCGTGGGCCAAGCCCGTGACCACGGAAGCGCTCAACATCAACGGCCGCTTCGACTACGCGTTCAACGATAACTGGCGCGCGTATGTAGCGGCCGGGCGCAGCCGCACGATGATCGACGATAACGTCGCCTTCGTGTACGGCTGCTATTACGCGGCAAGCTGCAGCGCGGGCAATACCTCGCCGTACTTCTTCGGCGCGAATGGCGACTACGACGTCTACGACTATCGCAGCCCCGGCGAATACCGCCGCAACGACGAGATGCGCGCCGCCGTCGACGGCAAGTTCACGACCGGCGCGCTGCGTCATGACGTGCTGTTCGGCACGAGCGCGCTGCATCGCGTGGTGCATCTGTCCGATGCCGTCTACGACTACGTGGGCAGCGAAAACATCTATGGCCCCGACCTCGAATTCTCGCCGTCGCCCAATTCGCCGAGCGTGTCGTATCCGCAGCTCGACGCCTGGCAGTATTCGCTGTTCGCTACCGACCGCGTGAGTCTGGGCGAGCACTGGGAGGTGCTGGCGGGTGGCCGTGCGGTGTTCCTGCGCCAGAAGTCGTGGACGAGCCAGGAGGGTCCCGAAAGCGGCACCGACAAATCGGCGCTGCTGCCGCAGATCGCGCTCGTCTACAAGCCGGTCGCGCCGTTGTCGCTCTATGCCTCGTACAGCAAGGATCTTTCGCTGGGCGATCAGGCTCCGGTGCGGGCGAGCAATGCCTATTCGTTCCTGCCGCCCGTCGAGTCGCATCAGTACGAAATCGGCGCGAAGTACGACTGGGCCAACCGGCTGAGCCTCACGGCGGCCGTGTTCTCGATCACCAAGCCGTTCGAATATGCGCAGCCGGATGCGTCGGAGTCGGGCTATACCTTCGTGCAACACGGCACGGAGCGTCACGACGGCGTCGAGCTGTCGGCATCGGGGCGCGTGAGCGAACGCGTTTCGGTGACGGCCAGCGTCGCCGCCATCCGCGCGCGCGCCTACGATTCGGGCACGCCCGCTTACGAAGGCCATCAGGTCATCAACGTGCCGGCGCTGCATGCGGCGCTCAACGCGGACTGGTCGGTGCCGGGACTGGCGGGTTTCGATCTGCTGGGCGGCCTTGAATACAGTTCGAGCCGCAACGCCAACGAGGAGGGCACCGCGCGCGTGCCGGGCTGGATCGTGGTCAACGCGGGCGCGCGCTATACGACGAAGATCGGCGGCCACCGCACCGTCGTGCGGCTGTGGGTCGACAACCTCTTTAACCGCTACTACTGGCGCGATGCGGGCGAGCAGCAGGGCGACGCCTATCTGTTCCTTGGGGCGCCGCGCACGGCGCGCCTGTCCGTGACTTACGACTTCTGAGCGCGGCGGCGCCTGACCGTGGAGAGAAACTGCATGACCCGAATCACCCTGATGCTCGAATACTTTCATCCGTGGACCAATGCCGCGGGCTTCTACGTCGCGCGCGACGAAGGCTGGTTTGCGCAAGCGGGGCTCGACGTGGAGATCGTCGTGCCCGATCCGGCGCGCGGCGACGCGCTCGCGCATCTCGCCCGGCACGAGGTGGACTTTGGCGTGTTTCCCAGCAATCGCCTGTTCGTACAGCGCGAGGCTGGCCGGCCGCTCGTCGGCATTGCGGCGGTCAACCACCGCGCGCTGGAGACGATCCAGACCGTGGCCGCAACGGGTATCGAGCGTCCGCGCGACCTGGCGGGCCGCCGCCTCGCGCTGAACCCGACGCCGCGTGGTCTCGCGATGGTGCGTCACCTGGTAGCGCATGACGGCGGCGACCCGGACGCCGTCACGATCGTCGATAGCGGCGTGCGCGAACTGCCGCCGGAGAGCTTTGTCGATGGCGAGGCCGATGCTTCGTTCGGCAGTTACTGGGCGTGGGACACACTGCTGCAAACGGGTGTGCCCGATGCGCAGCGCCGTATCTGGCCGGTCGATGAAATCGGCGCGCCCGCCTATCATAGTTACCTGCTCGGCGCGCACGAGGACACGCTGGAGACGCGCGGCGAAATCGTGCGCGGTTTTCTGGCGGCGGCGCGACGCGGTTATCTCGCGGTTGTGCAGGAGCCTGCGTGCGCCTTGCCGTCGCTCGAACGTGTGATTCCCTATTTTCCGCGTGCGCTGCTGGCGCGCTCATTGCCGCTCATCGCCACGACATGGACGCACGCGGGGGAATGGGGCGTGCAGCGCGAAGCGCTCCTGCATCCGTACGCGCAATGGCTCAAGGATCATGGCGTGCTGCGCGACGCAGCGCAGAGCGCACACGCGTTCACCAATGCGTTTTTGCCCGACGATTCGGGCCGATAAATCGCGCGACCCGGTGGCAGCCTCAAAACAACAAGGCAACAAGGAAATCTTTTACCCATCATGTCTCCACTCGAAATCGTCGGCGTTATCGTCAGCGCACTTGCGATCTGGCTCACGGCGCGTCGCAAGATGCTGTGCTGGCCGATCGGGCTGGCCTCGGTCGCGCTCTATGGCTGGATCTTCTTCGACGCCAGGCTGTATTCCGACGCGCTCCTGCAGGGTGCCTTCGCCGTGCTCCAGCTCTACGGCTGGCAGCGCTGGTACGCGCAGCGCCACGTTGCGGGGCAGCAGCGCGAGGACGCGCGGCCCGTCGTGCCGGTGGGCGGCGTGCCGTTCGCGCGGCTCGTTCCGGACCTGCTCGCCGCCGTGGTCGTGAGCGTGCTGCTCGGCGCGGCGATGGCCCATTTCACCGACGCCGCGCTGCCGTGGGTGGATGCTTCGCTGACCGCCTTCAGCCTCGTCGCGCAATACTGGACCGGGCGGCGCTATATCGCGTCGTGGGCGCTCTGGATCGTCGTCGATGTGATCTACGTCGGCATGTTCGTCTTCAAGGGGCTGTACCTCACATCTGGGCTGTACGCGCTGTTTCTGGTGCTCGCGGCGCTCGGCTGGCGCGACTGGTCGAACGCGCTGCGTGCATCCCGCGTGGATGCGCCTCATGCTGCCTCCGAGAGCCGCGTCTGATGAACCACGATACGCCACACGCCGCGCCGCAATTCACGGTCGACGGCGAGAAAGCCGAACGCGACTGGCCGCTCATCACGCGCGAGGAAGTCGAGCGCCTGCTGGCGGACTACGCGGGCCTCGCGCCGCTCGCGAAAATCGCGTGGCACAGCCCGCGGCCGTTTTCGTCGGCGGTGCTCGCGCATACGCTCGACGGGCGCGCGTGGTTCGTGAAGCGCCATCACGCCCGCCTGCGCAGCGCAGCCGGACTGGGCGAGGAACATGCGTTCATCGCCCATTTGCGCAGCCGCGGCTTGCCGGTCGCCGACGTGCTGGCGGATCGCGCGGGCCGCACCGCGATCACGCGCGACGACTGGACCTGGGAAGTTCACGCGGCGGCGCCGGGCATGGATGCCTATCGCGGCGTGATGTCGTGGAAGCCGTTCTTTCACGCGAGCCACGCGTGGTCGGCGGGCCGCACGCTGGCGCGCCTGCATCTGGCGGCGGCGGATTACGACGCGCCCGCGCGCGCGTTGCAGCCGCTCCTGTCGAGCTTTCGCGTGCTCAATTCGCCGTCGCTCGAACCCGCGCTCGAGCAGTGGGTGCAGGCGCAGCCGGGTCTTGCCCGCTCGCTGGCGCCGCACGACTGGCGCGCCGATATCGCCGAGGTCATCGCGCCCGCTCACGCGCGCCTCGTGCCCTTGTTGCCCGAACTGCGTCCGCTCTGGACGCATGGCGACTGGCACGCCTCGAACCTGCTGTGGACCGACGCGACGCCGGGCGCCCAGGTGCGCGCCGTGCTCGATTTCGGCCTGGCCGATCGTACCTGCGCGGTCTACGACGTCGCACTCGCCATCGAGCGCAATGCCATCGACTGGCTGGCCGCCCCGGCGGCCTGCACGGTGCAGTACGAGCATATCGCCGCGCTGCTCGACGGTTACGAATCGCTCGCACCCTTGAACGACGCCGAACACGAAGCGCTGATCGCACTGCTGCCGATCGTGCATACGGAATTCGCGCTGCTCGAAGTCGAGTACTTCGACGACATTCTTGGCGACGAGGCGGGCGTCGCGGCCGCCTACGACGGCTATCTTCTGGGACATGCCCGCTGGTTCGCGCAGGACGACGGGCAACGGCTGCTCGAATGGTTGCGCGCGCGCCGCCGCAAAGAGGGCAAGACATGAGCGACGAACATGACGACGATGCGGCGCGCCGCGCCCGCATCCTGATCGAGGCGGCCGAGCTTGCCGCGCGCCTTGGCGAGCCGGAACTCGTCGTGCTGGATGCCCAGGTGGAACTGCCTTCGCCTAGATTCGACGGCGATTATCGGGTCGCGAGCGGCTACGACGGCTGGCTCGCGCAGCGTGTGCCGGGCGCGCGTCATGCCGATCTGAGCGCCGCGCTGAGCGCGCCGCACGAGGCGCTCTCATTTGTGCGGCCTGCGCCGGAGCGGCTCGCGCGCGGACTCGCGGCGCTTGGCGTCGGTCCGGCTTCGCGCGTGGTGATTTACGACCGTTCCGATGGTTTCTGGGCCGCGCGGCTCTGGTGGATGCTGCGCTGGATCGGCATCGAGGCCAGGGTGCTCGACGGCGGCTGGCGCGTGTGGCGCGAGGCCGGTCTGCCTGTCGAGAGCGGGCCTCCACGCGCCATGAGCCAAGGACGCGAGGAGAAGGGCGAGGGCATCGAGGTGCGCGAGCGCCCCGGCATGTGGGCCGATCGCGCCGACGTCGAAGCGATCGTCGCGGGTAATACGCGCGCCACGCTCGTTTGCGCGCTCTCGGCGGATATGTTCACGGGCAAGGCGGCAAGCCGCTACGCCCGGCGTGGGCATATTCCCGGCAGTCTGAACGTGCCTGCGCGCAATCTGTTCGACGCGACCGGGCGCTATGCGCCGACGCCCGCGCTGCGGGAAGCGCTCGATTCGCTGGCGTCGGGCGGGCCGCTCTGCGTCTACTGCGGCGGCGGCATCTCCGCTGCGGCGGACGCGCTCGCGCTCACGCTGACGGGGCGCGATGCGGTGTCGATCTACGACGGTTCCTTGCAGGAATGGGCCGCCGATCCGGCGTTGCCGCTCGTGGTCACGCGATGATGTGCCTGCTGGAAAAGGCAGGTCGATAGACCTGCCAGGCATCGTGGAAATGCTTGTTTGGCCGCTCCGCTGACTAGATTCCCACCTCCAGCCCTGAAGCCTTCACGATGCCGTGATCGCGATCGCCATCGAGAAGCAGCGGGGTTTCTCTTGCTGCCAGCCAATATTTCGAATATATTGGAAATATGGAAGAGAAAGACGTCATTCGCGCCCTTGCGGCGCTTGCCCACGAAGTGCGCCTGCGCGTGTTTCGCATGTTCGTCGTCGCCGGGCCAGCCGGACTGACGCCCGGCGCCATCGCCACGCAGCTGGATCTGCCCAATGCAACGCTCTCTTTTCACCTGAAGGAGTTGATGCACGCCGGGCTTGTCACGCAGGAACGCGACGGGCGCAGCCTGATCTATCGAGCCGCCTACGAGCAGATGAATGCCGTCATCGGCTTTCTGACCGAGAACTGCTGCCAGGGGCAATCGTGCCTCACACCGCGGGCGGATTCCTGCCAATGCTGACGAAGATCGACGAGATCCAGCAAAGCTGAACGACTTCATGAACATTCCGCACATCGCCGCCACGCACAAGAGCGCATCCAAACCGGCCATCAGCTTCTTCGAGCGATATCTGAGCGTCTGGGTCGCGCTGTGCATTGTCGTCGGCATCGTGCTCGGCCAGGCGCTGCCCGGCGTCTTTCAGGCGATCGGGCGCATGGAGTACGCCCAGGTCAATCTTCCGGTTGGCCTGCTCATTTGGGTAATGATTATCCCGATGCTCGTGAAGGTCGATTTCCGGGCGTTGCATGAAGTGCGTCAGCACATCAAGGGCATCGGCGTCACGCTCGTGGTCAACTGGTTGGTCAAGCCTTTCACGATGGCGTTGCTCGCGTGGCTCTTCGTCAAGCACCTGTTTGCGCCGATGCTGCCCGCCGCGCAGCTCGACAGCTATGTGGCCGGGCTGATCCTGCTGGCTGCCGCGCCTTGCACGGCGATGGTGTTCGTCTGGAGCCGCCTGACGGGAGGCGATCCGCTCTTTACGCTCTCGCAGGTCGCGCTCAACGACAGCATCATGGTGGTCGCGTTCGCACCGCTTGTCGGTCTGCTGCTTGGCATCTCGGCAATCACGGTGCCGTGGGCGACGTTACTCACGTCGGTCGTGCTCTACATCGTGATTCCGGTGATCCTCGCGCAGATTCTTCGCAAGATGCTGCGCTCACGTGGCGAGCCGGCATTCGAAGTGGCAATGGCGAAGATCGGCCCCTGGTCGATCGCGGCGCTGCTCGCCACGCTGGTGCTGCTGTTCGCCTTCCAGGGCGAGGCCATCCTCAAGCAGCCGCTCGTGATCGCGCTGCTCGCCGTGCCGATCCTGATCCAGGTGTTCTTCAACTCGGCGCTGGCGTACTGGCTCAATCGCGCAGTCGGCGAGAAGCACAATATCGCGTGTCCGTCGGCTCTGATCGGCGCGTCTAACTTCTTCGAGCTGGCCGTCGCCACGGCAATCGGCCTGTTCGGTTTCAACTCCGGCGCGGCGCTCGCGACGGTCGTAGGTGTGCTGATCGAGGTGCCGGTCATGCTGCTCGTGGTGCGTATCGTCAACAGTTCGAAGAACTGGTACGAGTGCGCCTGAACGTTACGGAAACAAGGCAATGAGCGAAGTCACCATCTATCACAACCCGGACTGCGGAACATCGCGCAACACCCTCGCGATGATCCGCAACGCAGGCATCGAACCGATCGTCATCGAATACCTGAAGGCCCCGCCGTCACGCGACAGACTGGTCGAGCTTATCGCTCGAGCGGGACTGACCGTGCGCGGCGTGCTGCGCCAGAAGGGGACGCCCTACGCCGAACTGCGGCTGGACAAACCGGCACTGACCGACGATCAGTTGCTCGACGCGATGATGGCGCATCCGGTTCTCATCAACCGGCCCTTCGTGGTGACGTCGAGGGGTGTACGCCTTTGCCGCCCGTCGGAAGTGGTGCTTGAGATCCTGCCCGAACCGCAACGCGGCGCATTCACGAAGGAGGACGGCGAAGTAGTCATCGATGCGGAGGGCAAGCATGTCCGATCCGGTAACTGACCTCACGACTGAGCTGCCGCAGGTTGATCCGGTGCTGTTCCATGTTCCCGATATCGACCGCCTTCAGGCCAGCAAAGCCTCGTCGCACCCGCCGCGCATCCTGTTGCTCTACGGATCGCTGCGCGAGCGCTCGTTCAGCCGCTTGCTGAGCGAAGAGGCAGCGCGCCTGCTCACGGCGATGGGCGCCGAGGTTCGCACGTTCAACCCAAGCGGCTTGCCGCTGCCGGATGACGCGCCGGACACGCACCCCAAGGTGGCCGAGTTGCGCGATCTGGTGTTGTGGTCCGAAGGCATGGTCTGGTGCTCGCCGGAACGTCACGGCGCGATGACCGGCATCATGAAGGCGCAGATCGACTGGATTCCGCTGTCGGTCGGGGCGGTGCGGCCGACGCAGGGCAAGACGCTCGCGGTAATGCAGGTCAGTGGCGGCTCGCAGTCGTTCAACGCGGTCAACCAGATGCGTGTGCTGGGACGCTGGATGCGCATGCTGACCATCCCGAACCAGTCGTCGGTGGCCAAGGCGTTCATGGAATTCGACGAAACCGGTCGCATGAAGCCTTCGGCCTACTTCGATCGCGTCGTGGACGTGATGGAAGAACTGGTGAAGTTCACCTTGCTGACACGCGATATCGGTCCGTACCTGGTCGATCGCTACAGCGAGCGCAAGGAAAGCGCCGAGGAACTGATGAAGCGCGTGAACCAGACCCGCATCTGACCCATATCTGACCTGGTCGTGCCCGGTCTGCCTTTGTGTGGCAATCCTGAACACGACCCGGGCCTTGTCAGGACGCAGCCTTAACCATGGCCACGATGGTTGGCGTTCCCTTGATGTTCTCGACGCGCACGCGGACTTTTTCGCCTGCGT
Organism: Paraburkholderia eburnea; assembly: GCF_002917095.1. Lineage (GTDB taxonomy): Bacteria > Pseudomonadota > Gammaproteobacteria > Burkholderiales > Burkholderiaceae > Paraburkholderia > Paraburkholderia eburnea. The sequence goes on along the minus strand of NZ_PQGA01000006.1, from coordinate 71,532 downwards.
GAACGCGCTTTGCCAGCATTGTGTCCTTTGTGCGGTACGCCATCGTCATCGCCGGCATACCGATGTTCGCGAGTTCCCCGTGTTTGAGCGTGACCATGCCCGTTGCGGCGTCGACGTCTACGACCTCCGCGCGGGTCAGTGCCGCGTCCGATCCCGTCTTTGACGACGGCGGCGGATTCATCGCCATGCTCATGGTGGACATGCTGTCGCCCGCGAGGGCATAGGAAGCATAGGCGCCGGTTGCGCAGGAAAGCGCTGCGAGCATGAGGAAGCGTTTCATTGTGTTTCTCCTGGGGTGATCGAAGGCACGTTCGTGCCGGATGGGACTGCATGGGATGGGCGTGCCTGGGCGAGCTTTCGCGCGCGGCGGCGCTGCAGCAGGTACCAGGCGGCGGGAATGACGAACATGGAAAGCAGGGGCGCGGTCACCATGCCGCCGACCATCGGCGCGGCGATGCGCTGCATGACCTCCGATCCCGAGCCGTGGCCGATCATGATGGGAATGAGGCCGGCCAGCACGACCGCAACGGTCATGGCCTTGGGCCGCACGCGCAGCACGGCGCCCTCGCGGATCGCCTCGACGAGCGTTGTCTCATCGAGTGGTGCGCCTTCAGCCAGGCGACGTTCGAGCGCGCCTTTCAGGTACAGCAGCATGACCACGCCGAATTCGGCGGCCACGCCCGCGAGCGCGATGAAACCCACCGAAGTCGCAACCGAAACCGCGTGACCGAGCGCCCAGATCAGCCAAAATCCGCCGACCAGCGCGAACGGCACCGTCGACATCAGCAAGGCTGCGTCGGCCGCCGAATCGAAGGTCAGGAAAAGCAGCACGAAGATCACCACGAGCGTGACCGGAATCACCATGCGCAGCTTCGCGGCGGCGCGTTCCAGGTATTCGAACTGCCCGGACCACGCAATCGAATAGCCGGGCGGCAGCGCCACCTTCTGCGCGACCACGCGTTGCATCGCCTTGACGGCCGACTCCAGATCCACGTCGCGGATATCGACGTACACGTAACCGGACAGGCGCGCGTTCTCGCTGCGGATCATCGGCGGCCCGTCGTCGATCTGGATGCGCGCGACGTCGCCCAAGACGATCTGCGCGCCACGGTCGGTCACGATCGGCAAGCGGCGGATGTTGTCCACCGAGTCGCGAATCTCGCGCGGATAGCGCACGTTGATCGGAAACCGCTCCCGGCCCGCAATGACTTCGCCAACATCGTCGCCGCCAATCGCCGACGACACGACCGACTGGATATCCGCGATGGACAGCCCATAGCGCGCCGCCGCGAGCCGGTCGATGTCCACGTCGATGTAGTGGCCGCCGTTCAGCCGCTCGGCCAGCGCCGAGGTGACGCCTGGCACGCTCTTGACCGCGGCCTCCACCTGGGTCGCAATGCGGTCGATGCCGTCGAGATCCGGGCCGGAGATCTTCACGCCCACCGGCGTCTTGATGCCCGTCGACAGCATGTCGAGCCGGTTGCGGATCGGCGGCACCCAGACGTTCGAAAGACCGGGGATCTTCACGCGCGCGTCAAGTTCGTCGATCAGCTTTTCCGGCGTCATGCCGGGACGCCACTGGCTGCGCGGCTTGAACTGGATCGTGGTCTCGAACATTTCGAGCGGCGCGGGGTCAGTGGCGCTGTCCGCGCGGCCTGACTTACCGAATACCGTTGCCACCTCCGGGACGGTCTTGATCAGCCGGTCGGTCTGCTGCAGGAGTTCGGACGCTTTCGCGGCGGAAATGCCGGGCAGCGCCGTCGGCATGTACAGCAGGTCGCCTTCGTCGATCGCCGGCATGAACTCCTCGCCGAGCCGCGATAGGGGAAACGCCGTGAGCGCCAGCGCGACGGCGGCGAGGCCAATCACAAACCAGGGCCGCCGCAACGTCGCTTCGAGCAGCGGGCGGTACGCGCGCACGAGCACCCGGTTGATCGGATTGGACGCTTCGTGCGGGATGCGCCCGCGAATCAGATAACCCATCAGGACCGGCACCAGCGTCACTGAAAGCCCTGCTGCTGCGGCGATGGTATAGGTCTTCGTGAACGCAAGCGGCGAGAACAGCTTGCCTTCCTGCCCTTCGAGCGAGAACACCGGAATGAACGAGAGCGTGATGATCAGCAGCGAAAAGAACAGGGCCGGGCCGACCTCCGCAGCGGACTGGGCGATCAGTTCCCAGCGCTGCGCCGGGGTGATCGGCGTGCCGGGATGGGCGTGCTCGAACGCCTCCAGATGCTTGTGCGCGTTCTCGATCATGACGATGGCCGCGTCGATCATCGCGCCTATGGCGATGGCAATGCCGCCGAGCGACATCAGGTTCGCATTCACGCCCTGATAGCGCATCACGATGAAGGCCGCGAGCACGCCGAGCGGCAGCGACAGGATCGCGACGAACGCGCTGCGCAGATGAAACAGGAACACCGCGCAGACGATCCCGACGACGATGAATTCCTCGATCAGCTTGTCCTTGAGATTGCCGACGGCGCGATCGATCAGTTGCGAGCGGTCGTAGGTCGTGACGATCTCGACGCCCGGCGGCAGCGAGCGCTTCAGATCCGCGAGTTTCGCCTTGACCGCATCGATTGTCGCCAGCGCGTTCTTGCCGGAGCGCATCACGATCACGCCGCCGGCGACTTCGCCCTGGCCGTTCAGTTCGGCGATGCCGCGACGCATTTGCGGGCCGATCTGGATGCGCGCGACATCGCCGAGCAAGACCGGGGTGCCCGCCGCGTTCGTGCGCAAAACGATGTGGCGGAAGTCGTCGAGCGTTTTCAGATAGCCGGACGAGCGCACCATGTATTCCGATTCGGCCATTTCGACCACGGAGCCGCCTGACTCCTGATTCGCATTCCTGATGGCCTGCGATACGGCATCCGGCGTGATGCCGTACGCACGCAGCCGGTCCGGATCGAGCACGACCTGGTATTGCCGCACCATGCCGCCGATGCTGGCGACTTCGGACACGTTGGGGACGGCCTTTAGCTCGAACTTCAGGAACCAGTCGTTGAGCGCACGCAGTTGCCCGAGATCGTGTTGCCCGGTCCTGTCGACGAGTGCGTATTCATAGACCCAGCCCACGCCGGTCGCGTCTGGACCCAGCGACACGGTTGCGCCTGGCGGCAGGCGGCTCTGCACCTGATTCAGGTATTCGAGCACGCGCGAGCGCGCCCAGTATTGATCCGTCCGGTCGTCGAAGAGCACGTAGACGAATGCGTCGCCGAACGAAGAGTACGCGCGGATGGTAGTGGCGCCTGGCACGCTGAGCAGTGTCGTGGTGAGCGGGTACGTGACCTGATCCTCGACGACCTGCGGCGCCTTGCCCGGATACGAGGCCTTGACGATTACCTGGGTATCCGAAAGATCGGGCAGTGCGTCGAGCGGCGTCTGCGTGACCGAATATACCCCCCATGCCGCGAGCAGCACGGTTGCAAGCAGCACGAGAAAGCGGTTGTGGATCGACCATCGGATGAGACGCGCGATCATGGCTGGCCTCCCACCGGTTCGACCTTCGTGAGCTGGTAGCCGTGGTCGGTTTGCTGGAACGCGAAGCGCACCGTCTCCCCCGCATGAATATCGGCGAACGCATCCGGGGCGGCCTTGCCGAATGCCATGGTCATCGGTCCCCAGTGGAGGGCGGGCACCGGCTGATGCGAGAGCGTGATGCTGGAGTCGGTGACTTTTTCGACCTTGCCGGTCGTCTCGTAAGCGGGTGCGGCAGTCGCGGAGGCGGGCGCAGCCATGGCGGCGCTATCGTTGCCGTCCAGGCGCGGCAGAGCCGACTTCAGGCTCGCTTCCGAATCGATCAGGAATTGCCCCGACGCGACGACCTGCTGGCCTTCGGCGAGTCCCTGCGTGATTACCGTGTCGCTGCCGATGTCGTGTCCGATAGTCACCTCGACGGGCTGCATCTCTCCATCGTCATTGCGCACGATGACGAGCGAGCGCTTACCCGTTGTGATGACGGCTTCCGATGGCACGACCAGTTGCTGCGAAGGCGCCGCCGAACTCACGCGCACGCGCATCAACATGCCTGGCGTGAGCTTGCCCTGCGTGTTGTCGATCTCCAGTCGCGCCTGCAGCGTGCGGCTATCCGTGCTGATGCCAGGCAGAATCTCGCGGATGCGGCCACTGAAATGCTGCGTGGCATCTGCGGCGACGCTCGCATCGACGTTCATGCCGGGCTTTGCCTGCAGGGCCAGCGATTCGGGAATCTCGACGATCAGCCAGAGTTTCGCCAGGCCCGTGATCTTCGCGATCGTCTGGCCGGGCGTCACCATCGCGCCCTCGCGTGCGTTCAGTTCGCTCACCACGCCGGTCTCGGCGGCGGTGAGCGTGAGATGGGTCTGAGCCTGGCCAGTGCGGTCGAGTGCGGCGGCGAAACCATCGGGAATCGAGAACGCCTTCATGCGCGCACGCGCCGCCGCGAGCAGCGAGCCGTCCATACCGGAGCGCCGCAGCGCGAGATATTCCTCCTGTGGCGCGAGCCAGTCGGGGACATAGAGCGACGCGATCGGCGCGCCTTTCTCAATGCGCTGCATCGGCGCGCTTGCGTACAGGCGGTCGATATAACCGGTCACGCGCGACTGCACGACATCGGCGGTCGATTCGTCGAATTGCGTCGTGCCGATTGCGTCGAAGCCGTCGGGCGCGTTCACGCGCCGCACGGTTGCATAGCGGATGCCGAGATTCTGCTGGAGCGCCGGATCGACCTTGACTCCGTTTGAGCCGCCTTCGTCGGCGTAGACGGGCTGAAGCTGCATGTCCATGAAGGGCGACTTGCCGGGCTTGTCGAAGTGCTGGTTCGGCACCATCGGGTCGTGCCAGTACAGCACCTTGCGGCCAGTGTTCGTATCGCTGCGATCGGGAGTGGCCGGTTGTGCGGACGACGCATGATGGGTGCCCGCCAGGTAGCCGGCGCCGAGTAGCGCCACGCCGGCTGCAAGCGCCGACACGGCGCGAACGAGTGGTTGATGGTTCATGGCTTTTCTCATTGATTGGCGGCGAGCGCGGGCGGCACGACCTGGTACTCGAGCTGCGCCCAGGTGAGCGCAACCTCGCGTTGCAGGTCGAGGATCTGAAGCTGAGCTTCGAGTTGCGCCCGCCTGGCGGCGAACGTGTCGGCAAGCGATCCCGTTCCCGCGCGATACGCGGCAACGGCGAGGTTCACGCGAGCATCGGCGGCGGGAAGCAACGCGGTCTGCAGTCCCGCAAGGCGTTCGCGGCCGCTGGCCAGCGTGGCGGAGAGGGTCTGGATATCGGCTTCGACCTGGCGCTGCGTGTCCTCGTAGGCAAGACGCGCTTTCGTGGCGAGATCGGCCTTTCCCGATACGTCGCGGTCCTCGACACTCGAACGGTGGATCGGCAACGGAATGCTCACGCCCACGGAAACGAAGCGCGAGTTGCCACCGCCTTGCAGATACGAGACGTTCCAGGTCCAGTTGGGGCTGCGGCGGCTTTCGGCGACGGCCGCATCCGCATCTGCGACGTGAATGTTGGCGCTCGCAGCGATCAGCGCTGGTTCGACGCTGCGCAACTGGTCGGCGGGCAGCGTCGGGACGGCCGATTCAGGGACCGGCGGTTCGCCCGTGACATCGGCCACGGGCGCGGCCGTCCAGCGCGACAGTCCGATAAGCGCGGTCTGAAAGACCTGCCGCGCCTTGAGCCGATCGTCGACGGCCTGGGCGCGCATCAGCCGCGCCTGCGTGACGTCGGCCGCCGTCGCTTTTGCGCCGCGGTAAGAGGCTTCGGTGGCCGACAGTTCGTGAGTCATATGGTCGACCAGCGCCTCGCGCAGCGCGACGGCCTGCTTCGCGTACAAGGCGTCGAGCCACGCGATGGCCGTGCGCTCGCGCACTTCGGCAAGCTGGGCAAGATAGCCGGACTGCTCGCGCTCGACCATCCTGCCGGCAAGTTCGCTTTGGAGCGCGCGCTTGTGCGAGGACACCCATTCCTGTTCGACGCCGATACGGCGCATCGTCAGGATGTTCTGGCCAATCGTATAGGCCTGGTCGCCGTTGATGGGCAGCGTATCAATGCCTGCCCTCAGCTTCGGGTTGGGCAACTGGCCCGCGCCGACGACGGACTGCGAACTGGCATCGACGGACGCCTGGGCGGCCTGGATGGCGGTGTTGCGCGTGGCGGCGCTCTCTAGCGCGGCCTCCAGCGTATAGACGGCGTAGCTAGAGGTCTGCGCATGGGCGGCCAGGCCATGCGCAAGCGACAGCGCGAGCACGAGCGCGCGCAGCCGCAGCCCGCCTCGCCGACAGGTCGGCGCGGCACTGACTGGATGCATGTTGAACTCCGTTAGGTCGAGCCCGTGCCTGCCGCCATGTGGCCGATGTGGCCAATGGAAGCAAATGAACCGGCAAGCGGGCTCACGCCCCGCGAAGGGGCGACATCACCGCGAAGTCGCGGTGTACCGGATGGGCGGAGTCAGAGCGCGCGCGGCGGCCGCCACAACCCGTCGGGGCTGCGGGCGGGGCAAGCCTGCGCGTAGTGGAAGCGCAATGCGCTGACGCGTCCGGCGGGACGCGAGAGAACGGGGAGGGAAACAGGGTGGTAGAGGCTGCCCGACATGCATTGGGCCGTCATCTTGCAGAGCGTGCCGCCGGGTTTGCCGTGACCGGCTGCCGGGGATTTCATCCCCTCGCAGCCCGGCATGGCTTGCATACTGGTATCGGCGGACGTGGCGATCGCGGTCTGCATCGGACACGGCCCGGCCAACCCGCTGGCTGCCAGCCCGGAGAGGGGCAGCATCGCGCACAGCAGCAAAACGAGCAGAGTCCGGATGAATCTCATGGGCGACGAGTATAGCTCAGGTTCCGCGACCTTTTGTGTGCATTGGTTGATACTCGCGATGGCGCGCGGCGCCTGCGTTGCGTCGAAAGATTGCGGCGCTGCGCATACGATGAAATTGCCGCCATCGAACAGTGTGCGATTGCTGCGAAGCATGAATCGCTGCTTTGATAGCGATGTTGTTCGATATAGCGATGCCTTCGCCGCAGCGTCTGCTGCGTTCCCGCCCATGCATGCCCCTATTACCGATTCGCGCATAAGCTTCGGATTTTTCGTCGCTTGGATTCGTCCGTTCATCGCCTTTAGACTTGATTAATCAAGTTGAACATCGGAATTCGCCGGGCTTGCAAAAATCCCGCGAAAGCTCACATGGGCGATTATCTTTATGGCGGAATATTTCGACGACGATCATCGGCGATGGGTGATCGATTTGCGCTCCAGTTTCACGGCTCGATCCGAGTGGCCGACATGGCTGCTGATTGCCGTGATCTACAGCGCCTGGTTTGGCACACTCGGACTGTTGCACTGCAAGACGATTGGCCTGGTCGCGGCGGCGCCGTTGTTGATTCTTTGCGGTGCGTGGTACATGTCGCTTCAGCACGAACTGCTGCACGGGCATCCGACGCGCCACGTATGGCTGAACAAGCTGCTTGGTTACGCGCCGATTGCCGTCTGGTATCCGTACACGCTGTATCGCGATAGTCACCTCACACACCATCGCGACGAAGAGCTTACGATGCCCGGCGTCGACCCGGAGAGCAACTACGTGCGCGCCGAGGCGTGGGCGTCGATGTCGCCCGCGGTTCGTCTGCTCTGGAACCTGCGCAAAACGTTTTCTGGCCGCTTGGTGATCGGACCGCCGATGGCCGTCGCGGCTGTCGTGCTGGACACGGCGCGCGACTGGCGGCGCGGCGACTGGCGCTATCTGCGCATGTGGGGCACGCATCTCGCCGTGTTAGCGGCCATGCTGTTCTGGTTGCATCGCTGGGCGGGCGTGCCGGCCTGGTATTACCTGTTCGTGGTGGGTTGGCCTGCGCTGTCCATTGCAATGATCCGATCGTTTTACGAGCATCGCGCGGTGCCTTCGGCAAAGGCGCGCATCACGCTAAACGAAGCAGGCTGGTTCATGCGACTGCTGTTTCTGAACAACAACTACCATCTGGTGCACCACGATATCCCCGCGCTGCCGTGGTATTTGCTGCCCGCCGTCTATCGGGAGCGCCTTGAGCAATATCGCGAGAAATGCGGCGGCTTTCGTATCGCTGGCGGTTATTTCGAATTGCTGCGCCGCTACGCGTTCACACGCACCGATGCTCCTGTCCATCCATTCGACGAGCACGCCTGACGCGTGGCTCAGCGATAAGCGGCTCGACCGGAAAATTCGAAGCGCGCAGCCGGATGCCAGAAATGAACGACCGAGGCGATCTGCCCGTCGATCCATGCGCGTTGCCAGTGCACGAGGCAGGGCTCGCCGGGTTCCATCATCAACCGGCGGCGCATGGGCGCATTGGGCAATTGCGCGGAAATGCGGTATTCGATTTGTTGAAAAGGCGCGATATGCAGCATATAGCTGCCTGGCGTTTGTTGCGTGAAATTCTGCGAGAGGTACTGAGGAAAGTGCTGCGGATTGACGTATCGATCCTCGTATTGAATCGGTACGTCGTCCTCGCAATGCACGATGCGCGAATGATAGACGAAACCGGACGCGCGCTGCAGCGCGGTCAAGGCGGACTGATCCGTGGACGAGTCGAGACTCAGCACCTTGGCCGTGTAACGTCGGCCGCGTTGCGTGACGTCTTCGTCGATGCTGCGGATTTCGGCGATCGTCGATTCGTGACGCGGCGTCGAAACGAATGTCCCGGTGCCTTGCACGCGCGTGAGAACGCCCGCATTCGCGAGATCGCGAAACGCACGCGCCACCGTCATGCGCGCGACGCCGAACTGCCGGGCCAGTGCATGCTCCGACGAGATCAGGTCACCGGGCTTCCACTCGCCCGTTTTGATGCACTGGCGGACATAGGCCTTGAGTTGTTCGTGAATCGGCACGGCGCCGTTTTTTGCTTCGGCTTCTTCGCCTTGCGCCGATGCGGCCGGCTGCCGGGATTCCTTCATTCGGGTGACCATGGAGTGGATGCTGTTCCTTAAGTGAGCGATCGGTGCGAAATCGAATGGGCTTAAATCGCCGGAAATGCGCCCGGCGCCTTCGATTACGCAAAACTCAATGCGTCGCCGCAAGAAAGGTTAGTAGAAAAAGTTGATTTTTGCCAGACCGGGGCATTGCTATGATCGAGCATGATTAATCAAGTCAGTCATGCCCCACTGTACCACGTCAACCCGACGTCCTGATCCTCATCGCGTGTCCATCATGAGCCACCCTTTGCAGTCATTCGACGTGTTTATCGAGCCTTCCGCGCGCCGCGTGCGCGTGCGGTTTGCCGGTCAAATCGTCGCCGATACCCGCGCTGCGTTGCGCTTTCATGAGCGCGGACACGTGCCGGTTTACTACATTCCCGTCCAGGACGTGCGCGAAGACCTGCTTCATGCTTCGGATCTCACCACGCATTCGGCAGGAAAAGGGCAGGCACGCTATTGGGATTTGCGCTTTGGCGAATACTGGTCCGAAAACGCCGTCTGGCGCTATGGGGAATCGGACACGCCGCTCGGTCAGCGTATTCGACATTACTACGCGTTCGACTGGCGTGCCGTCGATGTCTGGTACGAAGAGCAGGAAGAACTCTACGCGCACTCGCACGTGCGCGATCCGTTCAAGCGGATCGACATTCTGCCGACCAGCCGTCACATACGTGTGATTGCGGGCAGCGAAGTGGTCGCCGATAGCCGTCACGCAGTTGCAGCATTCGAAACCGGCGTGCCGGTTCTCTATTACCTGCCGCTGCAGGACGTGCGCACCGATCTGCTGGAACCCACCGCTACCGTGTCGAATTGCCCGTACAAAGGCACCGCGCGTTACTGGACGATTCAAGCCGGCGGGCGCAGTTACGTGGACGCCGTGTGGTCGTATTCCGCGCCGTTTAGCGAGATGGGGAAGGTGGCGGGAATGCTCGCTTTCTATCCGGAGCGCGTCGATCGTTTTGAAGTGGATGGCAACGCGCTGGGCGAGGAGGAATGGAATCTCTCCGTGCTGGATTTTCTCGCGAAGGGAAATTTCTACGCGGGGCCGCGATAAGCGCGCATTTTCGCCACGCCGCCGTTTTCAAATAACGCGGCCGCTTCAATTTCGATCGATTACATAGACCATTGCGCTACGGGCCGTGCGATTCGCACGGAGCTGACTATTTAGTATAACGAAAAGAGGAAAATCGTGCGGATAACGGCAGGCAAACTCAAACCGCTCACGCTCGGGGTGATGGCGGCGCTGGCAACGCTTTCGTCGATGCAGGCTCATGCACAGGCTTCCGCTGCTAATGCCGGCCCGGATGCAGCGGCGACGGCGCAAACCGGGGCTACCCCGGCGAGCGACAACAGCAACGAGCAAGGCACAGATCAAGGTCAAAAGACGCTGGTGCAGCTTCCCGTCGTCAACGTAACCGCGAAAACGCAGCCCGGCGATCTGCCGCCGGCCTACGCGGGCGGTCAGGTGGCGAAGGGCGCACGCCTGGGCTTGTTCGGCGAAACCGATATCCACGATATTCCGTTCAATGTCACGAGCTACACCTCGAAGACCTTGCAGGATCAGCAGGCGCACTCGCTCGCGGACGTCGTGCAGAACAATCCTTCGGTCCGCATGGACGATCCGGCCGGCAGTATTTCTGACGATTTCACGATTCGCGGTTTCATCGTGCCGAGCAACGACGTCGCGCTCAACGGTGTGTACGGGATCGTTCCCAAGTGGCGCGTGCCTGCGGAAATCCTCGAACGGGTCGAAGTCATCACGGGGCCGACCGCGATGCTCACGGGCGCATCGCCGAACGGAAGCGTAGGCGGCGGAATCAACGTGGTGACGAAGCGCGCAACCGATACGCCGATCACGAGCATCACCGAGAGTTACCAGTCGGATACGCAGTTTGAAACGCATGTCGATATCGGTCGCCGTTTTGGCGACAACGATCAGTTCGGGATCCGCGTGAACGGTCTGTACAGCGACGGCAAGACCGCGGTGAACAGTCAGTCAGATCGACTGGGCGCGGGCTCGCTCGCGCTTGACTATCGAGGCAGCAAGCTGCGCGCGTCGATCGACTACATTCGCCAGGTCGACGATCTGCGCGCGCCGAATCGCTGGATGGAGTTTGCGACGTCCGTGATTCCCTCCGCGCCATCTGGCAAGACCAACTTTTCCCCCGACGGCTATGCGCTCGAACGCGACAGCTCGCTGCTCGGCCACATCGAATACGACATCGCCGATCACACCACGGTCTATGCGAGCGTAGGTGGCCAGCGACGTTCGGGCGACGAACTCGTCGCCGATCCGTACGGCGCGACACCAAACGGTGATTACACGTCGTCGTACTACTATCGCAAGGCGTCGACATCGGTGGACACCGCAGAAGTTGGCGTGCGCTCCACATTCGACACCGGCCCCGTCAATCACAATCTCGCGGTCACGGCCTCGGCGTTCCGCGAGAAGGATTGGCTCGGCGTGTCGAGCGGCGATTCGGTGACCTCGAATCTCTACGACGTCGTTTCGCCGCCGTATCCGGCGACGCAGGTTGGCGATCCCGGGTTGTTGTCGAGGATAACGCTGGAGAGCGTTGGTGCAGCCGACACGCTCGGCCTGTTTGAAAAACGCCTGCTCGTGACTGTCGGCGCGCGTTATCAGCGCGTCGGCGTCACCAATTACGACAACGCGTCCACGGGCAATACCGCAAGCAATACTAACGAAGGCGCACTCACGCCGATGGCCGCGGTGCTTTACAAGCTCACGCCCGCGTTGTCGGTCTATGCGAACTACGTCGAGGGTCTCAATCTCGGCACGGTCGCCCCGGATGGCAGCGCCAACGCAGGCCAGGCGTTCGGGCCGGCCAAGGCGCGTCAATACGAAGTGGGCGCGAAGTGGGATCTCGGCCGCTTCACGACCACGCTTGCGCTCTACCAGATCACGGAGCCAGGCGGCACGCTGGATCCGGCCACGGACGTCTACAGCATCGCAGGCGACGAACGCCATCGCGGCGTCGAATGGAGCGCCTTCGGCGAAGTCGCGCACGGCGTGCGCGTGCTGGGCGGCGCCTCGTATACGCAGGGCATCTTGACAAGCACGGCGGGCGGCGTCAACGAAGGCAACGAAGCGCCGGGCGTGCCGCGCTTTCTTGCCAATCTGGGCGCGGAGTGGGATTTGCCGTGGCTGCCGGGCGTAACGCTCACCGGGCGCGCCATTTTCACAGGGCCGCAGTACGTCGATTCCGCGAATACACAAAAGCTCGCCAGCTCGACCATTTTCGATCTTGGCGCCCGTTATCGCACGACGATTGCCCATCGCGCGGTCACGGTGCGGGCGAGCGTCGACAACCTCTTCAATCGCAATTATTGGGCCGGCGTGTATAGCGGTGGCGGCGATGTCTATTTGAGTTCGCCGCGCACCGTGCGCGTATCGGCGACCGTGGAATTTTGAGCGTGTCTTCGCAGTGTTCTAGCGATGCCCGGTTACTCATCTACTGGAAGAGTCTGACGTGAAGAAATATTTCGATTCGCAGTCTCGCGCGTCGTCGCGCGTACCGACACAGGCGCAACCGGACGAGCGCCGAATGACGCGGCGCACTCTGCTGCGGCTCGGCGCGGCGGCTGCCACCGGCATGTTGAGCGGCGGGGCGGGGCTGATGCTTTCGACGGCCGCGCGCGCAGCGACAACGCCGAAGCCCGGCGCTCATATTCGAGTCGCTTCGCTCGTTCCCGCGGCTGCTGTCGATCCGGTTCGGCTCACCGATTCCGCGAGCATTTTGCTCGTGAATCAGACGGGCGAATATCTGCTCAACGACGATCCCCACCGTGGACTCGTGCCGGTACTTGCCGAATCGTGGCGGCACAATGCTGACGCAAGCGTCTGGGAATTCACGATTCGTCGCAACGTCAAATTCCACGACGGGCAGATACTGGGCGCGCGAGACGTGGTCGCGACGTTCGAGCGTCTCGTGGACCCGGCTTCGGCTTCGGCGGCGCTCTCGGCGTTCAGAGGCGTGCTCTCGAAAGGCAACATCAAGGCACTCGACGATCATACGGTGCAATTCCGTCTCGATGCGCCCAACGGCAATTTCCCCTATTACGTTTCTTCCGATACCTATAACGGCGTGATCCTGCCCGCGAATTACAGCGGACACTACGAAAAGACGTTTATCGGCACCGGACCGTTTCGACTCGATCAATACACGAGCGGCGGCGCGCGTTTCGTGCGCAATACTGCGTACTGGGGTCCGCAGGCGCTACCGGAGCGTGTCGAATTTTCGTTCTTCGCCGACGAAGCCGCGATTGGTCTCGCCTTGCTTGGCCAGCAGACCGATCTGGTCGTCGGCATCAGTGCGCAGCAGAGCCGTTTGCTCGCCTCGAATCCCGCGATTACGATCACGCGTTTGCCGTCCACGCAGCATGACCAGGTGCATATGCGCACCGATCAGGGACCGTTCAAGGACAAGCGCGTGCGCCAAGCGCTCGCGCTGACACTCGACCGGCCCAAACTCGTCGAAGGCTTGCTGCACGGCTACGGGCAGGTCGGTAACGATCATCCGTTCGCCGCTGTTTATCCCTCCGCCGATCGTGCGGTCGCGCAGCGCACGCAGGATCTGAAGACGGCGCGTGCGCTGCTCGCGCAAGCGGGTTTTGCGAATGGTTTCAGCACCACGCTCGTGACCGAAAAGCTCGGCGATATCCCGCAATTCGCGGTGGTGCTGCAGAATGCGGCGCGCGCGGTCGGCATCGATATTCGGTTGAAAGTGGAAGACCAGTCGCTCTATTACGGCGACGCACAATTCGGCCATTCCGACTGGCTCGATTCGACGCTCGGCATCACCGATTACGGCCATCGCGGCACGCCGAATCTGGTGCTTAGCGCGCCGCTGCTATCTGGCGGCGCGTGGAATGCCGCGCATTTCCGCAATCCGGCCTACGATGCGCTGGTGAAGCAATACGTTTCGACCGTGGACCTCAACGCGCAACGCACCACGGCAGGCAAGATCGAGCAGTTGTTACTCGACGAAACGCCGCTCATCATTTCCGCGTATCGCGATGCGATCACGGCCTGCGCCGCGAATCTCTCCGGCGTGCAAGCTGCGGCGATTCCGCAGCTCCAGCTCGCCAATGCCTGGTTTTCCTGATCGATCCATTCTGCCGCGTGATACAGCGGCGCTACGAGGAGAAGCACAATGACGTCCCCGTTGCAATCTTTCGACCTGTATATCGAGCCGAGTCCGCGCCAGGTGCGCGTGCGCGTCGGCGAAACGTTCATCGCCACGACACGCTCCGCGCTGCTGGTCCACGAGCGCGAACGGCTGCCAGTTTATTATTTCCCGCTGGAAAGCGTCGAGTCGAGCTGGCTCGAACCGTCTACGCACAAGAGCGAATGCGCACGTAAAGGCGTGGCGAGCTACTGGCATCTCGTCGTCGGCGACCGTCGCGTGGAGAACGCGGTGTGGCGTTACTCGGAACCCACGACCGACGCTGGCCGCGCGCTTGAACATTACTATGCCTTCGAATGGAAAGCCGTGGACGCATGGTACGAGGAGGAAGAGCCACTGTTCCTGCATCCGCACGCGCGCGATCCGTACAAGCGCGTCGATGCGATCAACAGCAGTCGCCACGTACGCGTGTTGATCGGCGATCAGGTTGTGGCCGAGAGCCGCAATACGGTCGCGGTATTCGAAACCGGCTTGCCGACGCGCTATTATTTTCCGCTTCAGGATGTCGCGGCGAAATGGCTGAGGCCGAGCACGACGCTTACCTCGTGCCCATACAAAGGCCAGGCGCACTACTGGTCGGTGCAAGCGGGCGACACGCTGCACAAGGACGTGGTCTGGTACTACCCGACGCCGATTCCCGAGATCCCGAAAATTGCCGGTTTGCTCGCGTTCTATCAGGAGCGGGTCACGCGTTTCGAAGTCGATGGCGTGGCCGTGAGCGATGAGCCGTGGCATCGCTCGGTGCTCGACTTCTTCAATCACGGCACGTTCTACAGTCTGCGTTAATTACGTGTTTCGCAGTATGCGCGGCCGGCCTTTGCGCCGGCCGCGCTGTTTTATGCGGGCAATTGCGCGTGTTGCGTCGAGAGGCTCAGCACGCGACGGATGACGGCCTGCGCGTCGTCGCTTGCGTGACCTTGCCAGGCGACGTGCTGGTCGGGACGGATCAGCGTCAGCGGCGCGCTGTAGTGGGCTTGCGTGCGTTCTTGCGGCACGGCGAGATGCGTGACGGGCATGCCCATGCGCTGCGCCGTTTCGAGAAAGCGCGTGGTTTCTTCGGGCGCGGCGCCGCTATCGAGCAAGGTGAACCACGGACCCAGACGATCATAGAGCGGCGTGTCACCATCGAGCAGAATATGCGGCGCACGATGGCCCGGACGCGCGTGCGGCCAGTATTCGGTTTCGCTCCAGTCCGGCGCGCTAGTCGCGTCGGGCACGACCCACGCCGACGTGTCATAGCGCTGATCGAGCACCACGCCGTGCGTGTTCCACTCCGCGTAGGTAAGCCGGTACAGCGCTTCGCCGCGTTGCGCGCGCGAGCGCGGCGTATCGACGGTTGCAGGCGGGCGGCTTGCCGCGACGGACTGCGCAGCGGCAGTCAGCGCACGGCTATTGTCGAGCGCCGAGCGCGACACGCGTTCGCCGACGGGCCGCCGCTCTGCGTCATAGCTGTCGAGCAGCGCCTCGCCGCCCAGACCGTGCAGCACTGCCGCGAGCTTCCAGCCCAGATCGGCCGCGTCGCCGATTCCCACGTTCATATTGTGGCCGCCGGTCGGCGGGCACACATGCGCGGCGTCGCCGGCGAGGAACAGGCGGCCCGTCCGATAGCGCGTCGCCACGCGCGTGAGCACCTGATAGGACGATTCGCTGACGACTTCGATGCGGGCTTCGGCGCCAAGCAGTTGCTGGCCATAGCGCGCGATCTCG
Source organism: Paraburkholderia eburnea (assembly GCF_002917095.1). Taxonomy (GTDB): domain Bacteria; phylum Pseudomonadota; class Gammaproteobacteria; order Burkholderiales; family Burkholderiaceae; genus Paraburkholderia; species Paraburkholderia eburnea. Next base: position 55,690 of record NZ_PQGA01000006.1, on the reverse strand, counting down.
GCCCGCGTGGGCTCGCGTTCGTCTTGTACGGAGATGCCGAATCCCCAAAGCTCATCATCAGGAATGCTGATGATGCTGGACGCGCTGGTGTTGAAGATCGCGAGCATACCTAACGCGTCGTAGCCGGGACCCGCGGTCAGATCGGCGATTTTATGACCTTCGCTGCGCACCACGTAGCTCATCTGGCGGTGCAGCGGCGCATCGCCGTTGCGCTCGATGCCCGCCGCGCGCCGCACGAGACTGCCGGGTCCATCGCAGCCCACCACATAAGCGGCACGCACGGTATGCAGGTGGCCGTCGGGCGCACGCAACTGGACGACCGCGCTACGATCGTCCTGAACAATCTCGACGGCTTCCCAGCCGAGCCGCCACTGTGCGCCCAACTCGATCGAGCGTTCGCGCAGAATGCGCATGGTCACCGGCTGCGGCACACTGAGGCTCGGTTCCGCAGCCAGGTCGCGGGCCTCCTCGGCGTGCCGGCCGTAGCGCAGCGTGTAAGCGCCGAGCGGTTCGGCGAGCAATGTTTCGGCGATCACGAGACGCTGCTGCGGATCGCGCGTCGTCCACGCATGGGCGCGCAACGCGTCGCTGATGCCCCAGCGCCGGTAGTGTTCGAGCGAGCGCATGTTGTTCGAGCGCGCTTTCGGGTGGCCGAGCCGGATTTCGGCGTCGCGTTCGACGACCAGCACGTCGATGCCGTGCAGACGCAGTTCGATCGACAGCGCAGACCCGATCGGGCCGCCGCCGACGACGAGCACGGGGATGGTTTCCGGCACGGCGTGTGCGGACTCTGATTTCATCGGAGTGTTCCTCAAGGTGCGAAGTGATGGCAGCGAATCGTCTGCCCGTGTGCGAGCGTATGGAGTGCGGGGGGTTCGTTCGCGCAACGCGCGATGCGCTCGGGGCACTGCGCCTGAAAACGGCAGCCGCGCGAAGCGTCGAGCGGCGCATCGGGCGCGAGCGGATGCGCGATGGCCTGTGTATGCGACCGGAACAGCGCGCGCGTGTACGGATGCTGCGGGCCATGCACGACTTGTTCGGTCGTGCCGGTCTGCACCACCGTGCCGCGATACAGCACGACGATGCGATCGGCGAGATAGCGCATGACGTCGAGATCGTGCGAGATGAACAGGTAGCTTGTGCCGCTCGCGCTCTGGCGTTCGACCAGCAGATTGAGGATCGCGGCCTGCACCGAGGCGTCGAGCGCGGAAGTGGGCTCGTCGCAGATGAGCAGATCGGGCGCGCCCGCGAAGGCGCGCGCGATCGCGGCGCGCTGGCGCTGGCCGCCGGACAACTGGCCGGGCCGCGCGGCGAGATGCGCGGGCGTGAGCTGAAAGCGCGCCGCAAAGGCCTCCACGCGCTCGCGCACGCTGCGCGTGGACGGCCATGCGCGGCCCGCGAGCAGCCGCGCGATCACGCTGCCGATCCGGTGGGCGGGATTCATCGCGGTACCCGGATCCTGGAACACCATCTGCAGCGCCTTGCGCTGCCGGGCTGTGCGGCGGCGAGTGCCTGCGTGCAGCGGTTCGCCGTGAAGCTCCAGCGTGCCGCCCGCGTCAGCGGTTTCCAGGCCGCTCAGAATGCGCGCGAGCGTGGATTTGCCGCTGCCCGACTCGCCGACGAGGCCGAGTGTTTCCGCGCCGTACACCGCGAACGACACGTCGCGCAGCGCTTCGGTACGTGTGTCGCCCTGCGCGAACGTCTTGGAAATGTGCTCGATCCGCAGCACGGGCGCAGCGCCCGCATGGGAGATGTCTGCGGGCGCGATGCGCGCCTGCGCGTTCGCGGACGGCATCGCCGATGGCACATGGGTGTGCTGGCACCACGAACGATGCGCGCCGTGCTGCTGGAGCGGCGGCGTTTCGCGGCAGCGAGCGTCGGCGAAGGCGCAGCGCGGCGCGAAGGCGCATCCTTCGATGTGTTCGCCGAGGCTTGGCGGCGCGCCGCTTAATGTTGCGAGCGGCGCGCGCCTGCGATGTGCGCCCGCGTGCGGCAAACAGCGCAGCAGCGCGGTCGTGTAGGGATGACGCGGCGCGCGCAGCAATGCCTCGGTCGGTGCTTCCTCGACGAGACGCCCCGCATACATCACGCCGACGCGATCGCACAAACGGCGAATCGCATCGATGTTATGGCTGATGAACAACACGGAGAAACCAAGCTCGTCGCGCAAAGCGCGAATCAGCGCGAGCACTTCGGCTTCCACGGCAGCGTCGAGGCCCGTAGTCGGCTCATCGAGGATTAGCAGCGATGGTGTGCCCGCAAGCGCCATGGCGATCATCACGCGCTGCTGCATGCCGCCCGAGATCTGCTGCGGATAGCTGCGCAATGTGCGTTCGGGGTCGGCGATGCGCACGCGTGCGAGCATCGCGCGCGCGGCCGCGTACGCTTCGTGCCCGGGTGTCCCCGCAGCCTCGAAGGCTTCGGTGAGCTGGCGTCCGATCGTCAGCGAACGATTGAGCGACTGGCCGGGATCCTGATAGACCATCGCAAGGTCGCGTGCGCGCAATGCGCGCAGTTCGCGGCGCGAGGCCTGCAACAGATCGCGGCCGGCAAGCCGGATCGTGCCGCTCGCGATGCGGCCGTTGGCGGGCAGATAGCGTTGAATCGCGAGCGCGACGGTGGATTTGCCGCTGCCCGATTCGCCGACCAGTCCATAGATTTCGCCACGCCCGATCTGCAGGCTCAGCGCGTGGATCACGCGATGCTCGACACCGCGCACGCGATAACGCACGTCGAGTCCGTCGATTGCGAGGCCGATGTCGGGCAGCGCTTCGGCTGCGAGTGCGCTCACTGCATGAACTCCCGCTGCAGGCTTTCGGCGAAGAGATGCGTGCCGATCACCAGCGAAGCCGTGGCGAGCGCGTCGAACAGCACGGTCCACCACATGCCGCCGACCAGCAGCGGATAGTTCTCCGCGATCGCCAGGCCCCAATCGGGCGAAGGTGGCTGGATGCCGAAGCCGAGAAAGCTCAGCGTCGCCGTCGAGAAGACCGCGTAGCCGAGCCGCAGCGTGGCCTCGACGAGTATCACGGGCGCCACGTTCGGCAGGAGTTCAACGAACATGATACGCCACACGGAATCGCCGCGCATTTGCGCGGCGGCCACGTAATCGAGCGCCGCTTCCCGGCGCGCGGCGCCGCGCACGCTGCGCGCGATCATCGGCGTAAAGCCGAGCGCGACGATGGCGACCACGGCGGCGCGGCTGCTGCCGAGCGCGGTCAGCGCGACGAGCGCGAGAATCACGAGCGGCACGGCCATCACGACTTCGAACAGGCGGCTCAGAACGAGATCGACCCAGCCGCCGAAATAACCGGCAGCAATGCCGAGCGCCGACCCGCAGAGCGTCGCGCAGACCGTGACGAGCGGCGCGACGATCAGGATGTCGTGTGCGCCCGCGAGCACGCGCGAGAACATGTCGCGGCCCAACTGGTCGGTGCCGAACCAGTGTTGCGACGAAGGCGGCGCGAGGCTGTTGGTGACGTCGTCGGCGAATGGAGAATAGGGCACGACATGCTGCGCGAAAAGCGCACAGAAGGCCCAGAAGCCGATCACGATGCAGCCGGCGATGAAAGCAGGGCGCGTGAACGGACGCAACCGCGCGCGTAGGCGTGGCCGTGCGGAGTCGATGGAGAGTGTGGACATCAGGCGCTCACGCGTTGGGGGACGAGTATGGCTGCAAGCAGATCGGCCGCTGTCGTGCCTACGGCATACACTGCGCCAACCAGCAGCATGCCGCCTTGCAGAAGCGGAAAATCACGCGTTTTCGCGGCGTGCAGCAGCAGGCTGCCGATGCCCGGATAACGAAACAGCGCCTCGACGGCCACGAGTCCGCCGACCAGATAGCCGAGCTGCGTGCCGATCACAGCGATGGTCGGCTGCAACGCATTACGCAGTACATGACGTAGCACGACCGTGTGAAACGGCAGCCCCTTGAGCACGGCCGTGCGCGTGTACTGCGCGTGCAACTCGTGCAGTGTGCTCGCACGCACCATGCGCAGGAGATAACCGAACAGGCCCATGCCGAGCGCGGCGGCGGGCAGCAGCAGATGGCGCAGGATGTCGAGCGGGCCCGCGTCGGGCGAACTCGTCGCGAAGAGCGGCAGCCAGCGCAAGCCAATGCCGAAGGTCAGCATCAGCACGATGCACCAGACGAACTCCGGAATCACCGATGACGTCAGACCCCACACGTTGGCGAGCGTGTCGAAGGCGCTCCCGGCCCAGGTCGCCGCGAGCACGCCGGTCGCGATGCTGATCGGCAGAAGCATGAGTAGCGCGAGGCCGGCAAGCGCGAGCGAATGCCCCAGCGCGGTGAACAGCAGCGCGCCAACCGGTTCGTTCAACACCAGCGACGCGCCGAGATCGCCGTGCAGCAGGCGGCCGAACCATGCGCCATATTGCACGAGCAATGGCTGATCGGTGCCGAGTTGATGATTGAGTTCGGCGACTGCCTGCGCGTCCGCGAGCGGACCCAGCACCGCGCGCCCGACGTTGCCGGGCAGCAGATGACCACATGCGAACGCGACCACGCTGAGCAGCCAGAGCGTCACGGCAATCGACGACAGGCGCACGCCAATGGAACGGAAAGAGGAAAGCCTCATGTTCAAGGACCGAGCGAAAGAGGGCAGCGAGATACGTACCGTGCGCGGGTGTTCCTCGCGCACGGTGAGGCGACTCGACTTGAGTAATCAAGTGAGTATAGGGAGGGAGTTTTGACCGGGGAAACGACGAATCGTTGGAAGCTTATATGGCGGCGAAGCGCGATAAACCGATTTGAGGTTTCCGCGCTATCCACCGGGACATCGCTATTGATAGAGCGTGCCAGACACTTTGCTGAGGTCTGTGAAGTGGACCAGCATAAGCACGGTGAATAGCACAAAGTGCAGGCCGGCCTGGCAGCTTGATTACCTCAAGCTCGATTCCTTCATCCAGCGCGGCCTGCGCCGGTTCTTCGCCGGTATACCCCAGGGTATAGCCCTGATTAACCGGCCCGCTTCAGGCCACGGACCCTGACGTTCACAGCATCGGTGAATGCAGATGATCCGGATGATCGAGCATGTCGGCCACGAGGTGAAGCGACTCCTCCATCTCGATGGCGTCACCCGGGCCGCCCAGACAGATGCGCACAGCGTTGGGCGGATTGCCATCGGTGCTGAAAGCCGCGCCGGACACCACGCCGATCTGCTTGGTGCGCAGATGCGAAGCCAGCTCCGATGCGCTCCAGCCGGTTTCCGCGGGCACCGTGAGCCACAGATGAAAGCACTCCTTCGATGTTTCGATTTCGCGCGAAGCAAACACCTGCGCCGCGATGTGCTGACGTACCGCGCACTCGTTGCGGATGGCTTCGAGCATGCGCTGCGCGACACCGTTTTCGATCCAGCGCGCCGCGAGATGGGACATGTACGGACTCGCCATCACCGTGGTCGCGCGCAGCGCGCCGGACAGCCGCTCGGCGTGACGGGCGCCGGGCGCAACGACGAAGGCCACGCGCAAGCCCGCGCCGAAGCACTTGGACATGCCCGTCACATAGTAGGTGAGTTCGGGCGCGAGCGTGGCGAGCGCGACGGGCGGCGTGTCGCACAACATGCCGTAAGCGTCGTCTTCGATGATCGGCACGCTGTAGCGCAGCGCGATATCGGCAATATGCTCGCGGCGATTTTGCGAGAGCGTGCGCGTGGTCGGATTCTGCAGCGTGGGGTTGCAATAGAGCACGCCGGGCTTGCGGGTCTTGCAGAGCGCTTCGAATGCCGTGGCGCTCAGGCCTTCGTCATCGCGCGGCAACGGCGCGAGCGGCATGCCCAGTTGATTGGCGATCACTTTTAAACCCGGATACGCGAGGCAATCGGTGCAGATGGCTTCGCCGGGCTTCACCAGCCGCAGCAGCAAGGCGACAAGCGCGTTATGAATGCCGGGGCAGACCAGCAGCGCGTCCGCGCGATGCGACGGCAGCGTGCGGCGCAGCCACTGGCTCGCCATGCTGCGCTCGAACTGCGAGCCGCCGAAATCCTGATAGCGCAGCATCGACCACGGATCGGCGTCGCCGATGATCCGCGCCGCCGATTCCGCGAGCAGCGCCGTCATGTCCGGCGGCTCGGGCGGCATGTTCATGGTCATTTCGAGCGCCGTGCCGGCGCGCAACGGCACCGCAGGCGGCCGTCCGCGCACATATGAGCCGCTGCCCGCGCGCGAATCGATCAAGCCCCGCTTGCGGGCTTCGGCGTAACCGCGCGCGAGCGTCGTGTAGTTGATCTTGAGGGCGTCGGACAGATCGCGCAGCGCGGGCAGGCGGTCGCGCGGACGCAGACGGCCGCTCGCCACGTCTTCTTCGATGAGATCGGGAATGGTCTGATAAACGGGTTTATCGCTTTCGGCGAGCCGTTTGAGCCAGTGAGCGGAGACGTTCGACATGGGGCGTGCGCGCGAGCGGTTTCAGAATGGACGCATTCATTCTAGTGAGAATCCGCGCCGAAAAATAAATCAATTGATCGCATGAGATCGCATTGAATGATCCGAAATGATGCATGCGTGCACCTTGATTGAATGCATCTTGCCCAGCGCCGGGGCGCGGGCGTCGGCGCGCAAATCGCAAGGGACCGTGCGTATGCCCGCTGGTCCCGTGCCGCACGAAAAATAATCATCGCGATCATTCGCCACACGCCGCATTGATTGCGGATTGATTGCATGACGCGTGCCGCTTGATGGTATGGCCATTGCGAAAAGAGAGACGCCGGCCACCGGTCGGTCAGAGTCCTCAATCCATGAACGGAGTCACGCAATGCCCGCCATCACCACACCCCTCCACAAGACCGGCGACTTCCTTGTCGATTACGAAGAAAAGGTGTTCGAGGACGTCAAGGCCGAACCCGGCGAGAAAGCGCTCGTCACGTTCCATACGGTCGCTTTCGAAGGGTCCATAGGCTTCGTCAACATGCTTCAGGCCACGCGTCTTCAGCGCAAGGGCTTCGAAACCTCGATCCTGCTCTATGGCCCAGGCGTGATGCTGGGCGTTCAGCGCGGCTTTCCGACGCTGGGCGCCGAAGCATTTCCGGGTCATCTGAATTTCAACAATCAACTGATGAAATTCATGGCCGAAGGCGGCAAGGTCTACGCCTGCCGCTTCGCGCTGCAGGCGCTTTACGGCCAGACCGAAGCCGCGCTGATCGAGGGCGTGCGCGCGATCAATCCGCTCGACGTGCTCGACCTGAAACTGCTGCATCGCAAGGCGAACGCGCTCGTGATCGACACCTGGACCGTTTGATTGCACACGGGTATCGCCATGTCGACTCCATCCACGAAGCGCATCGTTCGCGCGGCCGCCGTGCAGATCGCCCCGGATCTCACGTCATGCGCGGGCACGCTCGCGCGCGTTTGTGATGCCATCGTCAGTGCCGCGCGCGAAGGCGTGCAACTGGCTGTGTTTCCCGAAACGTTCCTGCCGTACTACCCGTACTTTTCGTTCGTGCTGCCGCCCGTGCAGTCTGGCGCGGAGCATCTGCGCCTGTATGAAGAAGCCGTGACGATACCCGGCCCCGTCACGCAAACCGTTGCGGCGCTCGCGCGCGAGCACGGCATGGTGATCGTGCTCGGCGTGAACGAGCGCGATCACGGCAGCCTCTACAACACCCAGTTGATCTTCGACGCGGACGGTCAGATCAAGGTCAAGCGCCGCAAGCTCACGCCCACGTTTCATGAACGCATGATCTGGGGGCAGGGCGACGCGGCCGGGCTGAAGGTCGCCGACACGGCCGTGGGCCGCGTGGGGGCGCTTGCCTGCTGGGAGCACTACAACCCGCTCGCGCGCTACGCCCTGATGACGCAGCACGAAGAGATTCATTGCAGCCAGTTTCCGGGCTCGCTCGTCGGGCCGATCTTCGCCGAGCAGATCGAAGTCACGATCCGTCATCACGCGCTGGAGTCAGGCTGTTTCGTTGTGAACGCAACGGGCTGGCTGACCGATGCGCAGATCGAATCCGTCACCAGCGACCCCAAATTGCAGAAGGCGCTGCGCGGCGGCTGCAACGCAGCGATCGTCTCGCCCGAAGGGCAGCATCTGGCTGCGCCGCTGCGCGAGGGCGAGGGCATGGTGATCGCCGATCTCGACATGGCGCTCATCACCAAGCGCAAACGGATGATGGATTCGGTCGGCCACTACGCGCGGCCCGAATTGCTGAGTCTCGCGATCAACGAGCGGCCGGCCACGCCGGTTTTCTCTTTCGACGATACGCCCGTCAATGCTTCATGGAGCTTTCACGATGAATGCCAGCGTCAATCTGCCGGAATCGAGCCTGCAACTCTTGACTGAGTTGCAGTCGAGCGGTCTGCGTCTTGCCACGCCCGATGCCGAAGGGCTGTCGCGGCGCGGCGGCGCGGGGCCGTCCGATCACAAGGCTGTCGTGATCGACGGCGTCACGCTGATGGTGCCGGTGCATACGCACGGCGCGCGCGCGTCCGGGTTCGTTGCGAACGCACCCGATGCGAATGGCGTGAGCGTGCTCATGCGCGGCAGTATTCCGGTTGCGCCCATCGCTTTCGCGAAGACTCCGCGCTTTTACAAGCTGCAGACACTCGATGGCGTGCCGTATTCGCACATCGCCACGCTGCACGGCACCGACGTGCTCGCCACCACGGTGCTGCAAACCTGCATCCGCTACGAAAGCCGCAAGAAGGCCTGCAAGTTCTGCGCAATTGGGCAGTCGCTCGCGGCAGGGCGCACCGTCGCGCACAAGACGCCGGAGCAACTGGCCGAAGTGGCGCGCGCGGCCGTGCTGCTAGACGGCGTGAAGCATATGGTGCTGACGACCGGCACGCCGCCCACGCCCGACCGCGGCGCGGCCATTCTTTGCGACAGCGCACGGGCGATCAGGCGCGCCGTCGATCTGCCGATTCAGGCGCAGTGCGAGCCGCCGGACGACGACGCGTGGTTCGCGCGTATGCGCGACGCCGGTATCGACACGCTCGGCATGCATCTGGAAGTGCTGGGCGAAGCCGAACGCGCGCGCATCATGCCGGGCAAGGCGACCGTGCCGGTAAGCCGGTATATGAGCGCATTTAAGGCTGCGGTCGAGGTGTTCGGGCGCGGCCAGGTCAGCACGTATATCCTCGCGGGTCTCGGCGACCCGCCGCAGCGCGTGCTCGATATCGCCCAGCAACTGCTGGCGCTGGGCGTCTATCCCTTCGTCGTGCCGTTCGTGCCCATCTCTGGCACGCCGCTCGAAGATCACGCACCGCCCACGCCGGAATTCATGCGATCGATTCTCGCGCCGCTCGGTGCGATGGTGCGCGAGGCCGGTTTGCGCGCTGCCGATATCAAGGCGGGTTGCGGCAAATGCGGGGCGTGCTCCTCGTTATCTTCATTCGAAAAGGTGGCGGCATGACTGCGATCGTCCCTGTTTCCGATGCCATCGTGGTGCGTTGGGCGCGCCACGACTGGGAGCGCGAGGCGGCTTTTGCGATTCGCCGCGCGGTGTTCTGCGAAGAACAGGGCGTATTCGAACAAGACGATCGCGACGCCATCGACCAGCACGCGCAATTGCTCGTGGCCGTGCTCAATCCGCACAGCGACGCGCGAGAGGTCGTCGGCACCGTGCGCATCCATCGCGAGCACTCGACCGAGGCGACGTGGTACGGCTCGCGTCTTGCGGTGAGCGCGCCGTATCGGCGTCATGGGCAGATTGGCGCGAGCCTGATCCGGCTGGCGGTGAGCAGCGCGCATGCGTTTGGTTGCGGCACGTTCCTCGCGCATGTGCAGGCGCAGAACGCGCCGCTGTTTCGCCGTCTGCATTGGCGCACGATCGAGGAGGCGATCTTTTTTGGCCGCGCCCATCACGTCATGGAAGCCGACCTCGCGCACTATCCGCCGTGCGCGACGCCTTTCGACGGATTCCTCGTCGAGCAACGGAGGGCGGCATGACGCTCGATGAAATCGTCGCGAAGCTGCGGGCAAGCCGTGGCGTCGCGCACAAGTCCGACATCGCACCGATGCTCGCGGCGCTGGACGCAGGCGGCGCGGATTGCACGGATAGCACGGATAGCGCGCTGATGGCGGCGGGCGACGACTGCGCGGCCATCCCCGATGGCGACGGTTATCTGCTGTTCGCCGCAGAAGGCATGGTGAGCGATCTAATCGACGCGATGCCGTGGTTCGCGGGTTACTGCTCGGTGCTTGTGAATGTGAGCGACGTGTGCGCGATGGGCGGCCGCCCGATCGCCGTGGTCGACGTGATCTGGAGCGATGGGATCGAGCCTGCCGCGCCGGTGCTCGAAGGCATGGCGGCGGCATCGCGGCAGTTGGGCGTGCCGATCGTGGGCGGCCATAGCAATGCGCACAGCGACCACACGCAACTCGCGGTCGCCATAGTGGGTCGTGCGAAGCGATTGCTTTCGAGCTTCGCGGCCCGGCCCGGCGAAAAGCTGCTCATGGCCGTGGACTTGCGCGGCGCGTTCGTGGAGCCGTATCCCTACTGGAACGCCGCGACCGAAGCGCCCGCCCACCGCCTGCGCGGCGATCTGGCCTTGCTCGCCGAGCTTGCCGAAAGCGGTTTGTGCGCCGCGGCGAAGGACATCAGCATGGCCGGTATCGCCGGTACCGCGATGATGCTGGCCGAATGCTCGAGCGTGGGCGTGCGTATCGATCTCGATCGTTTGCCCAAGCCTGCTGACGTGCCGCTCGCACGCTGGCTCGAAATCTTTCCGAGCTACGGTTATCTGCTGAGCGTGCGCGACGAGCACGTCGATGCGGTGATCGCGCGTTTCGAAGCACGCGGGATCGCCTGCGACGTCATCGGCGAGATTCACGCCGAGCCCACCATCGACCTGCAACTGGACGGCCAGATGCGCTGCGCCTGGCGTCTCGACGCGCAGCCGTTCATCGTGCCGGCCGACCGGCGCGCGACGCGCGCGTTCGAACCAACACCACTGGCTCAATCGACACACTGAGCGCCACGCCCGGAGCAAAACCATGCCTGTTACCCATTTCGTGGTGCGTTGGCCCGACGGCCATGAAGAGCGCTGCTATTCCCCTTCCACGGTCGTGCGCGAGTATCTGCGCCCAGGCGTCTATCCGCTCGACCTTTTTCTCGCCAACGCGCACGCGGCGCTTGATGCCGCATCCGGGCGCGTGCGCGAGAAATTCGGCTACGCCTGTTCATCGGCGCTCGACCAGTGGGCGTCGATCGAGCTTGCCGCCCAGCCATACCGATCGCAACCGGCGGCCGAAGTGACCGTCGTGAGCGTCGATTGAACCCAATCAGGATTGAAGTCAACCAGGAGAAGCGCATGTCCACCCAGACGCCCACGGCCAATCCGCCGTTTCCCGAAGAGCATTTCAGTGTGGCGGTCATCGGCGGCGGCCAGGCCGGCCTGTCGATGAGTTATTACCTCAAGCAGCGCGGCATCGATCATGTCGTGCTGGAAAAGCGCAGCGTGACGCATACGTGGCGCGAGCAGCGCTGGGACGCGTTCTCGCTCGTCACGCCGAACTGGCAATGCGCGCTGCCGGGTTATCCGTATCGCGGCGACGATCCGCATGGCTTCATGAAGAAGGAAGAGATCGTCGCGTGGCTCGATGGCTTCGTGCGTCATGTCGATGCGCCCGTGCGCGAAGGCGTGAGCGTCACGCGCGTCGCCCCGCGCCCCAAGGGCGGATTTCTCGTGCAGACCAGTACGGGTCAGCTTGCGGGTTCCCTGAGCGCCGATCAGGTCGTAATCGCGTCGGGCGGCTATCACACGCCGATCGTGCCGCGCATGGCCGAGCGTCTGCCCGCCTCGATCGTGCAGATCCAGTCGTCCGAATATCGCAATGCAGCCGCCCTGCCGAAGGGTGCGGTGCTGGTGGTCGGCTCGGGACAGTCGGGCGCGCAGATCGCCGAAGACCTGCATCTGTCCGGACGCGACGTCGTGCTCGCGGTCGGTGAAGCGCCGCGCTGCGCGCGCTTCTACCGTGGCCGCGATGTGGTCGATTGGCTCGCGGACATGAAGTACTACGACATGCCCGTCGAAGAACATCCGCTGCGCGAGGGCGTGCGCGACAACACGAATCACTACGTCACGGGACGCGACGGCGGACGCGATATCGACCTGCGCAAATTCGCGAGCGAAGGCATGCAACTGTACGGCGCGCTTGAAGATTTCGCCGATGGCGCGCTGCGCTTCAAACCCAATCTGGGCGCGAATCTGGATAGCGCGGACGACACGTATAACCGCATCAACGCCTCGATCGATCGCTTCATCGCGCAGAATGGCATCGACGCACCGTCGGGCGAACCGTATCGCGCCGTGTGGACGCCGCAGCAGGAACGCACCGCGCTCGACCTCGACGCGAGCGGCATCGGCAGCATTGTCTGGTGCATCGGCTTTCGGCCCGACTTTAGCTGGATCGATCTGCCCATCTTCAACGGGCGGGGCTATCCGGGGCACACGCGGGGCGTAACGGCGCAGGAAGGGCTGTATTTTCTGGGCCTGCCGTGGCTGCATACGTGGGGCTCGGGGCGTTTTTCGGGCGTCGCGCGCGACGCCGCGTATCTGGCCGAGCGCATTGCAGCGCCCGCGAGGTTCGATGCGCGCGCGGCGTGACAGCGAGCGTGTGCCCGCGCAAACGCGCACGCACTACGTGGCCGGGATGCCGGAGCTTGCGTTCGCGGGGCTGTCCGAGCAGTGGCTATTGCGCACCTGCGGACAGTTGCACTGGAACGCCTTGGCCGCGCAGGCGCAACTCGGCACGCCGGACTTCTACGACGACGAAGGCCGCAAATCGTATGCCGCCTTCACGGCGATTCGCGTGCGCGAGGCGCGGCTCGAAGACGTGAGCGAGAACCAGCGCTTTGCGATCGAGGCGGACGTGAAGCGGGTCGCCGGCGCGCGCCATTTTGGCCAGTTCCGCGTGTTTACGACCGAAGGCGCGGTGGCGAAAGTCGACATGATGTCCACGTTCGTGCGCCGCGAGCAGGCGGGCGACAACCGCTCCGTCTGCAAGGCGATGTTCGCGGGCACGCCCGCGCCGGCGACGCCCGCCGCCGCGCAGGAGTTGATCGCGCTGGCGAAGCAATTGCGTTCGGGCGACTGGACGCGGCACGGGCGGCTCGATCGGGCCGCGCATGCCACCGAGCATGTGGTCGATTACCTGCCGTGTCCGTCGCTCGATTTCAACGGCGCGCATCTGCTGTATTTCGCGAGTTTCCAGTCGATGGTCGAGCGGGCCGAGTGGCATTGGCGCTCCGCGCCGCATTCCGCGCCGCCCACGCTCGTCGAGCGCGACATGGCGTTTTATGGCAATGCGAATGTCGGCGACCGGCTCACGCTGTCGTTTTACGCGCGTTATGCCGGGCATGACGGGCTTTCGCACGGGTGCGCCATTACCCGCGCCGCGGACGGCGCGCGCATAGCCGATATCGTCACACACAAACGGTGGTCGCATGAATGAAGCCCGGGGTGTGCCGCGCAAGCCGATCTATACGCAAGCCGATCTGGCCGACGTGCCGTGGCTCGATGCGCGTCCCGGCGACTACCCGTTCCTGCGCGGCATCCACGCGACGATGTACGCGCAGCGTCCATGGACCATTCGCCAATATGCGGGCTATGCCGATGCTGCTGCGTCGAATCTCGCGTATCGGCGCGCGCTCGAACGCGGCGCGAAGGGCTTGTCCGTCGCGTTCGATCTGCCCACGCATCGCGGCTACGATTCGGATCACGTATGCGCGGGGGCCGATGTCGGCATGGCGGGCGTGGCGATCGATTCGGTCGAGGATATGAAGCGGCTGCTCGACGGCGTGCCGCTCAACGACGTATCGGTATCGATGACGATGAGCGGCGCGGTGTTACCCGTGCTTGCCGCGTTCATCGTCGCCGCGCAGGAAGCGGGCTACGACGCCGCGCAGTTGCGCGGCACGATCCAGAACGACATCCTCAAGGAGTTCATGGCGCGCAACGCCTATATCTTCGCGCCCGAGCCTTCAATGCGTATCGCGACCGACGTGGTGCATTACCTGCTCGCGAATATGCCGCGCTTTAACGCCATGTCGATTTCGGGTTATCACCTGCATGAAGCGGGCGCCGATGGCGTGCTCGAACTGGCGCTCACGTTGGCCAATGCGCGCGCCTATGTGCAGCGGCTGGTCGAAGAGGGCGCCGATGTCGAGCGCGTGTGCGAGCAATTGAGCTTCTTTTTCGCCGTGGGGCCGGACTTCTTCGGCGAGATCGCCAAACTGCGCGCCGCGCGCGTGCTGTGGGCCGAATCGATGCGGTCGGCTGGCGTTGGATCGGCGCGCGCGATGCAACTGCGCATGCATTGCCAGACGGCGGGATCGAGCCTGCACGCGGAGAGCGCACACAACAACGTCGTGCGCACGACGGTAGAGGCGATGGCGGCGGTTTTCGGCGGCACGCAGTCGCTGCACACGAATGCCTGGGATGAAGCGCTCTCACTGCCCGGTGAGGCCGCCGCCACGCTCGCACGCGATACCCAGTTGATCTTGCAGCACGAGATGGGCCTGTGCGATGTGGTCGATCCTTGGGGCGGCTCGTATTTGATCGAGTCGCTGACGGCTCGCATGGTGAATGCGGTGAAGGCCACGCTCGCGGAAATCGAGGCGCAAGGGGGCGTGATCGCCGCCATCGAAGCGGGTTGGGTGCAGGCGCGGCTGCATCGCGGCGCGGTCAAAACGCAGGCGCAGATCGACACGGGCGAGCGCGTGGTGGTGGGCGTGAATCGTTATCGCGAGGCCCACACGGCACAGCACGCGCGGCCCGAGATCGATGCCCACAGGGTCCGCGCGAAGCAGATCGAACATTTGCGGCAATTGAAATCGACGCGCGATGCTCAACGCGTTCATATCGCGCTCGACGCACTGACGCAATGTGCGCGCACGGGTGAGGGTAACTTGCTGGCGGCGACGATCGAGGCGATTCGCGCGCGCGCCTCGATCGGGGAATGTACTGCTGCGCTGGAGCGCGTGTGGCCGCGCTGGCACGCCGGACTCAGCGCGCTCACGAGCGCGGCGCACGTGTATGCAGGCGCGCGCGAGTGCGACGCGGTGTGGCAAGCCGCCCGTGACGCGGTCTCGCGATGGCGCGCGGTGCATGGCCGCAAGCCGCGCATGGCGCTGGTGAAGGTGGGTCAGGATGGCCACGATCGCGGCGCGCGCGTGGTGGCGGCCGCGCTTGGCGATGCAGGTTTCGATGTCCGCCTGGGGCCGCTCTTTGCGACGCCACGCGAGGCGGCGGACTGGGCCTGTGTGTACGAGCCCGATATCGTCGGGATCTCGACGCTGGCGGGTGCGCACGCGGCGCTCGTGCCCGCGCTGATCGGCGCACTGCGAGAGCGCGGTTGCAATGCGCCGGTCGTGCTTGGCGGCATCGTGCCCGAGGCGCATCGCGACTCGTTGTTCGCCTGCGGCGTGCTCAAGCTGTTCGGCCCCGATACGCCTATCGATCGCATTACGCTTGGCTTGATGGATATTCTGAATGAGGCGGCTACGGTTCCGAAGGGTTGCTGCGCATCGTGAAGCGCGGCCCTTGGCGTTGAACCCGGGTGTATTATAATCCGGTTATCATATTTGCCTTTCCCGCCCCAATGGAAACGAAAACCGCGCGACTGACCATTCTCATCGATCCCGCCAAGAAGGAGGCATTCGAGAAGCTCTGTGCCGCGCAGGATCTGACGTCATCGCAGGTTGTCCGGCAGTTGATCCGCGAATATCTCGAACGTCATGGCGTGACCTACAAGACGAAGAGCACGCTCGGAAAGCGGGTCGGACGTAACGCGGACTGAACCCGCTGAGCGAAACCGCTGACCAAGCCAGCAGGCAGGTTCAGGCGCCATGCTCCCAGTGCGCGTGGCCGTTTTCGCGCCAGATCAACCGCTTCGGGTCGAGACTCTCGCCGCCCTTCAGGCGCCTGGCCGTCGAGGGCAGCCTCAGGTCGTCCGCCCACGCATGCGAGAAGGCGCGATCCAGCAGGATGCGCGAAGACGGCAGGCGGCCTTTGCCTTTCCAGGCGAAAGCGATGAAATTGCTGTCGTCCGCGCATCGGACCACCGTGTATGAGGACCCGAACACGGATTGCAGCCGTTCGACGTAGAGGTCCAGCGCCGGTTCGTCATCGGTGAAATTGATCGCGAGAACGCCTGTCTTCGTCAACCGTTCGCGGCATGCGGTGAAGAATGCGAGATCCGTGCACTGGTTTGCGATGCCGCCCGACCCATAGGCGTCGACCAGTATGACATCTGCGGTTACGTCCTCGCTCCGGATGTAGTCTGCACCATCGGCGCACAGCACCTTGAAGCGTGCGTCGTCTGCAGGAATCCTGAACACATCACGCAGCGCAATCACTTCAGGGTCGATCTCGACCGCGGTGATCTCCACGTCAGGCAAATGCCGATAGCAGTACTTTGCCAGTGAACCCCCACCTAGCCCGATCATGCAGATGTGCCTGGGAGCCGGCTGCAGCAGCAGGAATCCCATCATCGTGCGCGTATAGCCGAGCGCGAGCCTGTCCGGCGCACGAAGCGACATGCAGCTCTGGGTGGCAAAGTGATCGAAGTGCAGGGACACTGCATGCTGCGTTTCCAGCACGAATGGTCGCCTGTCATTCAATGGCGTTGAGAGGAACTTGACGAATGCGTCACAGGATGTCGGGTCGCCGTCCATTCTCGATCTATCCAGGTAGTCAAACGAGTGCGTGAAGCGCTGCCGCGTTTCGCGCGGGTGCGGTGCTGCAGGTCAGGCTTTCTTCAGAAAGCAGGCCTTGAGCATGAAGCTGCCGGCATCGGTCTTGCAATCGATCTCGTGATCGCCGCCAACTATCCGGATATTTTTCACCCTGGTGCCCATCTTCAGCGTGATCGACGAGCCCTTCACACGCAGATCCTTGGCGAGCACGACCGAATCACCGTCTGAAAGCACGTTGCCGTTTGCATCCCGGACAACGCTGCTTTCTGGATCGCTCGCAGTGTCGATGCCCACGGCCTTTGACCATTCGTGACCACAGTCCGCGCACACATACAGTGCTCCGTCCGGGTACGTGTTCTCCATTGAGCATTGCGGGCATGCGGGGGCGGCGTTCATTGCGGCTTCCATTGAAACGGTTTCAGGGTAGTCAGAAAAATCGGCTGTACCTCGCCGGAGGCGATCCTTCGATGGCACACATTGCATTATAATGTAAGGCACATGAAATTGTTGCCGTATTATAATTCGTTTCGCCGCCCTTCAGCGAACTTGCGGGCGGATTCGCTGAGGATGTCGTCATGTTCGATCTGGATGCAGCATTGCTGTTGGCTGACCGGCGCCTGGTGCGTCTGCGGGAAATAGCCGGAAGCCGGGGGATGGTCCTGGTGGGCGTTGGACGCGGCGGCGAACGCGGCTTCCAGATGGTTCACCGGTTCCATGACGTCGGCGAGCAACTCGCGGCGGCCGGTATCCACCTGGCCTTCGTCTATCCACGGGAATCGGCCCGGCACGTGCTGGATGCGATTTCGGTCGCCAGCACGAGGTTCCGGCGCCATCCGTGGCTCGTCCTGGACATCGACCACAGGTGTTTTGCGCAGGCGGTGTGGCCCCGATCGCTCGAAGCGGCGCACCTGAATCTCGAAATGAAGCGACTGGCTGATGTCAACATCAACCTGGAAGAGCCGACGTGGGAAGGCGAACTCAGAGCATTTCTCGCGGACTGCCAGATCGATGCTTCGCACTGAATCCAGGGGGCCGTACTGAGGTTTTGGGAAAATACATGGCAATCGTTGCGGATTTTCAGGCCGGGGCCGGGCGGAACCGGAATGGGGCGTATGCCGCCCCGAATGTATTCGCCGAAGCGGCGGGCCGCTTCGAAAGCGACAGCGCGATCTTGCCGCGGCTACAGGAAGGGTGAGCCGCATGCCTTCGTTCAACTGGCCGCTTCCGGGTTTGCGGGCCTTTCGCTCCGGCGCTGCGCCGGATATGCCGGACGTCATGGAATCCGAGCATCTCATTTCGCTGCATTTTGACGGCCGCAGCGTGCAAAGCATCATGTCGCGTGCCGCTCCAGACGCGCTCGTACTGGGGTATACACGCACGATGATGGGATTTCTGCTGCTGCAGCCGGCTCCCGAACGCATCTGCATGATCGGACTCGGCGGAGGATCGCTGACGAAGTACTGCTATCGGCATCTGCCAGAGGCAAGCATTACCGTAGTCGAAATCAATCCGGAGGTGATTGCGCTCCGCGAGCGCTTTTGCATCCCACCCGACGATGAACGCCTGTCGGTCGTTTGCGCGGACGCAGCGCAGTATCTATCGACGACCGCGCAAACCTTCGACGCGCTGTTGCTCGACGGTTTCAACGCAGACGGCGTACCTCCCGAACTGTCCGACGCGGCCTTTTACGAAGCGTGCCATTCGCGGTTGAGCGCACATGGTGTGCTGGTCGCCAACCTGCTGGGAGAGGATGACAGCCCACAACTGGGGGAAAACATCGCCAGGATTCGTGGGGTATTCGATTCCTCCGTCGCGCTTGCCCCGGCCGAGGACAGTGCCGGAAACATCATTGCTTTCGCATGGAAGAACGGCGCTCCATTACCGTCACTCGAGACGCTGACGAAGCAGGCGGTTCAACATGCCGCTCAACATGACGTTGATCTCGTGCAGGCAGCCGTGCGCATGGAGATCGGTTCGAACTGCGACTGGATGCATCAGGGTGCTTAGCATCCCGGTTGACTATGCGGAGTTTCACAATCCACAACGAGTTCCCGTGAATTCCCTGGAGAAACAATGAGCGACAACGATACGCCAAATGAGCAAACCATTTCCACGTCCGCAATCTGGGCGCTGGAACGCCTCGCAGAAGTTCGCTACGGGAGAGACGCGCCGGCGCTCGGCTGGTCGATCACCCGGGAGTTGATCAGTGCCGGCTACGTTGGCTACCCATCCGGTGCGCGATCGAGTGTTTCGATTACGGCCGCCGGGCGGGTATTCCTGAAGAGCAGGAAACAGGTCGAGTAGGTCAAATCGACTTCATCGGAATGGCTCATCGGCCATTCCAGTCGAGGCGGCCGTGGGGAAGTCGGCTGCATGAGAGCCGTGGCCGCGTCGATTATCAATACAGCGAGGAGCAGGGAGCGACTCGCCTTTTCCGGCTTCTCGCACGCCAAATGAGTTCACCGACCTAGACCGGGCTGCGTCCAGTCCCGAGTTGTCTGTCGCCTTCTGAGGATCGATGCGGTTAGCCTATCGCCTGGCAAGGTCGTGACGCTCAGCAAGATATTTTGTCATTCACACTGTCACATCATTGCATTATCATGTTCTGACAATCGCAGTCACTGTGCCTGGAGCACTGGCATGTGTCGTTCGGCCTGATTGCTGACTGAGTCAGTCAGCCTCCCCGGAAAACCTGCGGCGATCAATATAATTCGGCATCCTTATTTTTTGCGGAGCTTTGGATAAGGAGTAACCCCCATCGCGCTAAAGAACGCTCAATTAAGGACGATATACACGCAACTGGATCGCAGAGGGACGTTGTCCACGCCTTTCAAGACTTTCAACACCGATCACCAATGCCTTACGCATCTATCTTTTCGGGGAGAAAGGTCATGCGCAATAATCAGCCAGTCACGCAGCACGAGTTCGAGATTCCGGACAATGCGACATTGATGTCGACGACGGATACCCAGAGCCACATCAACTACGCCAATGCCGCTTTCATTCATGCAAGCGGCTTCTCCCAGGACGAAATTCAGGGCCAGCCTCACAACATCGTCCGGCATCCGGACATGCCGCAGGAGGCATTCGCCGACATGTGGGCCACGCTCAGGGGCGGCGAGCCGTGGACCGCGCTCGTCAAGAACCGCCGCAAGAACGGTGACCATTACTGGGTCCGGGCAAATGCCACTCCCGTGGTTCGAAACGGTCAGACGTCCGGCTACATGTCCGTACGGACCAAGCCCTCGCGCGACGAAATTGAAGCCGCGGAGAAGCTTTACCGCCAGTTCCGCGAGCACAAGGCGGGCAAGCGGCGTTTTCACAAGGGGTTAATCGTTCGCACCGGCCTCCTCGGTTGGGCTTCAATGCTCAAGACCATGCCGGTGCGCTGGCGCCTCCGGTCCGCGTTGCTTGCGGCGGTGCCGTTCATCGTCGTGGCGGCATGGCTCTGCGGGGTGACGGACGTGCGGCTGATGGCATTTGCAGGGGGCGCCTCGTTCTGCCTTTTTCTCGTTTCGTTGTGGCTGGAGGGGCAGATTTCCAGGCCGCTCGAACAGGTGCTGGCTCAGGCTTTGCGCGTAGCGTCGGGCGAGAGCCAGAAAGCGGTGCATATCGACCGGGTCGACGAGATCGGCATGACTCTGCGTACGATCAGCCAGTTGGGCTTGATGTTCCGATGGCTTATCGACGACGTGAGCGAGCAGGTCATCACGGTTCAGCGCGCCATCAATGAGATTGCGCAGGGCAATAACGACCTCAGCCAACGAACGGAGCAGGCGGCCTCGAACGTCCAGCAGACCGCGTCGTCAATGACGCAGATGACTGCGACGGTGAAGAGCAACGCCGAAATCGCGCTGCAGGCGAACACGCTGGCGGGTTCGGCGAGAAACGCGGCAGCGAAGGGTGGGCAGGCCGTATCGGAAGTCGTCAGCACGAT
This sequence comes from Paraburkholderia eburnea, assembly GCF_002917095.1. GTDB lineage: Bacteria > Pseudomonadota > Gammaproteobacteria > Burkholderiales > Burkholderiaceae > Paraburkholderia > Paraburkholderia eburnea. The sequence continues at coordinate 35,095 of NZ_PQGA01000006.1, read as the reverse complement.
GAACGAAATCACCGCGAGCTCGCACAAGATTTCGGACATCATTGGCGTGATCGACGGCATTGCATTCCAGACCAACATCCTCGCCCTGAATGCCGCCGTCGAGGCGGCCCGGGCGGGGGATCAGGGTAGGGGCTTCGCGGTGGTGGCAGGGGAGGTTCGCGCACTGGCCCAGCGCAGCGCCAACGCGGCCAAGGAGATCAAGCAACTGATCTCCACCAGCGTCGAGAAAGTCGAGACGGGTTCGAGTCTTGTCGATGAGGCCGGCAAAACCATGGACGATATCGTGGCTCAGGTGCGGCGCGTAACCGACCTGATCGCGGAAATACGGTCGGCCACGGAAGAGCAAAGTAGCGGAGTGACCCAGATCGACCAGGCCGTGAGCGATCTTGACAACATCACCCAGCAGAACGCTGCTTTGGTGGAGCAAAGCACGGCCGCATCGGACAGCCTCCGGCAGCAGGCGACCAGGCTGGTAGAGGCCGTGAGTGTGTTTAGCTGACCGCATTGATCGGCTGTACGCGCCATTTCCTCCTCGATCATTCTGGAAATATTGGCCTGTATCTCGATCCGGCGACTTGCCCGGCTATGCCGGATTTTCCAGGGCATGGCTAGTAGGTTCGCATTGACTCAACAGCTTGGCGCGCGCGGGATGGCCTCACCGGGCGACGTTTTCGTTTGCCGACGAAAACCGGACCTGGTGGGCCCGAAAGTTGCGGCTCATCACCGAACGGCAGCGTGATGACATCGCGGCCGGCGCGCAAGCCCGGTTGGCCCCGCAGCCCCTTGTAAGCTAGATCTGCGCAGCGTAAACTGACCTCGGGAGATGGCATTCCTCCTGACAACCGCCCTTCGGGGCTAATGATGCCTACAGGCCCGGGAAGCGGCGCTGTAGGCATGCGCGTTAAGCGCGCTACCCCTCTGTGCTTGTGCCGTAAAGCGGCGCATCCCGATTGTCCTGCAACCCAGCTCCGTCACTCAAGTTGACCGGAAGCGAACATGCGCGCGTTAGCCACGTCCATGCGCAGTGAGCAGGGGAACAAGATGGAATTCCATAGCATCCTCTTTGAGACCATCGAAGACGGCCCACCGACCGGAGACGTTAAGGAACCTGAATTCTTTGGCGACCTCAATCTCGATCAGTTCGTGAACGAGGCCACGCGAGGTTTCGACGAATACAATCTCGTTCCATTTTTTCGTATGGAGTTGAGTCGAGAGAGTGCGGTCACCTTTCGGCACGAGGTCATGCAGGATCTCGACGACCAAGGGCTGCTGCTCGGTGTTCAGGAGCTTGCTCTTGCGATGCGAAAGATGCGGGCATGTCTTGGTGAAGCCAGGAAGCTCCATTTCAAACGGCAGAAGCAGTGGTGGTTTCTGGAGGCGACGTCACGCTATTGCAGCGCCTTGCGCTCATTCGGTGATGCGTTACGTGCGGCTGGCCCCAGGTCCCGGGGATTCCAGGCGTTCGCTTCGTGGCTGACGACGTACCTGCAGTCTGAAGCGTTTGCGAAGCTGACCAGTGACATAGGACAAGTGCGAGTCGCGCTGGCTCGCGTGCGATATTGCATTCACCTTGATGGTAATGCAGTAACGGTCCTGAACTACGATGGTGAGGATGACTATGGAACCTATGTGCTGGGTATTTTTGAGCGTTTCAAACAAGGAGACGTAAAGGATCACAGCGTTGAACAGAAAGACTGGCCAGAAATGAATCATGTCGAGGCGCAGGTACTCGATTGTGTCGCAGAGCTTGATCCGCAGCCGTTCATGCTCCTGGAGACCTTTTGTACTATCCACGCCGATTTTGTGGACTTCACGATTGCAGCGTTCGACCGTGAAGTGCAGTTCTACATTGCCTATCGCAACTACATTCAGCCATGTCGCGAAGCCGGGCTCCATTTCAGTTATCCCGTTGTCTCAGGCGCCACAAAGGCTGTGAGTTGTGAAGCCACATTTGATCTCGTACTGGCCCACAAGCTTTGCACCACCAAGGTCATGGTCGTCTGCAATGATTTATCTCTCGAAGGCCCCGAGCGGATCTTCGTAGTATCAGGACCTAACAACGGCGGCAAGACTACGTTTGCCAGAACCTTCGGGCAGATTCATTTTCTTGGTCGGCTGGGATGCGCAGTCCCAGGGCGAAATGCGCATCTTTTTCTTTACGATCATCTGTTTGCGCACTTTGAACGCGAGGAGAATACCCAGGACTTGCGTGGCAAGCTTCAAGATGACCTGATACGCATGCACGAAGTCCTGGAGGCGTCGACTTCCCGCAGCATCATCCTGATGAACGAGATCTTCAGTTCGACGACGCTGGCAGACGCGCTGTTTCTTTGCCGCAGGATTATCGGCGAAATCATTAAACGTGACGCACTGTGCGTGTGTGTAACGTTCATCGAGGAGCTTGCCCGACTGGGTCCGCAAATCGTGAGCATGGTGAGCGAAGTCAACCCCGACGACCTTTCGGTTCGTACGTTTCGGGTTCGAAGGCGTCCCGCAGACGGGCACGCCTATGCGCTTTCCGTTGCCGAACAATACGGCCTGACCTACGAACGCATCAAGGAGCGCCTCGCCTCATGAAAGCCTATCTTCTTCATGACGCGAGTGATTTTCCCTGGCGTCGCGATGAATTCTGGAACGAACAGGCATTGAACCAGGATCTCGATCTCAACGCACTTTATCGGGCAATGAGCGCTGGTGATGAATATCTGTACGACACGGTGAAGAAGGTCGTTCCTCTGAGCCTGAGCGATGTTGACGACATACTTTATCGCCAGGCGGTGCTCAAGGACTGTATCGAACATGAAGCAGTCGTAAGGCAGCTTTACCAGATCGCTGTGGAGGCGCTTGAGGTTGAGCGAAAGACCTTCTACTGGGCGCTCACGGCCTCGCCGGCCAGCGTGCTGCACGGCGCACGAGATCTGGTTCAGGCACTTCTCGGCGTGCTTGGGAAGCTGCGCCAGGTGGCGGACGAGAATCTCGGCCAGTTCGAGTCCGCAGGGTTTCGGCGGTTCTACGGCATGGTAAGGGAGGAGCTGACCGACGACTATTTTGTGACCATCACGCGATGTCTGAAAGCGCTCAAGTTCAACGATGGCGTCTTGATCAGTGCGCGCCTCGGACGGGGGAACAAGGGCGAACACTACATTCTGCGCAAGCCACACGAGAAGGATCCGAATTTTTTCAGGCGGCTATTTGCAAAAGGTCCGCCGTCCCGCACGTTTCACATTCCCGATCGGGACGAGAACGGAGCGCGCGCTATTGGTGAGCTTGAGGCACGCGGCATCAACCGTGTAGCCAATGCACTTGCGCAGTCGGCAGACCATATCAAGAGCTTCTTTTTCATGCTTCGGGCGGAGTTGGGGTTTTATCTGGGCTGCCTGAATCTGCGCAACGAACTTTTGCGACGCGGCATGCCTGTCTGTTTCCCTGCGCCGCATCCGTCCGGCGAGCGCAAGCTCCGCTATCGTCAGCTATACGACATCAGCCTGGCGTTGCGTACTGATCAGGAACCCGTTGCGAATGACGCGGACGCTAACGGCAAGGACCTTCTTGTTGTAACCGGTGCGAATCAGGGAGGTAAGTCGACATTTCTTCGAGGTGTCGGTATCGCACAGATGCTTCTTCAGGCGGGGATGTTCGTCGGTGCCAACGAGTTCGAAGCGAATCTCGCAACGGCGATCTTTACGCACTACAAGCGCGAAGAAGACGCCAGCATGCACAGCGGAAAGTTCGACGAAGAGCTAAAGCGCATGAGCGAGGTCGTCGATCACATGGCCGCGAACGGGTTGTTCCTGTCGAACGAGTCATTTGCCTCAACGAATGAGCGGGAGGGGTCGGAGATCGGAGGTCAGATCGTAGATGCGTTGCTTGATCACCATGTAAAGATCGTCCTCGTGACCCATCTTTTCACTCTTGCGAGCGGCCTGCGGGACGCGACCTCCAGTCAAAGCATGTTCCTGCGTGCAGAACGCCGCGATGACGGCGTGAGGACGTTCCGGCTTATCGAAGCTGAGCCTCTGCAGACAAGCTTTGGACAGGACTTGTACCGGCAGATATTTGGTGATGAGAAAAATGGCGAAGAGCAGACAGTCAGCGAGAAAGGAGGATTGTCCAAAATCGACGAAAGCCAGGCTTTGCGATGAGAGCCAACGCTGCTAAACAATGCCGAGATATAGCAGTTGTGTTCTGAACTTGCGTTGCGCTCGCCCTGAGCGCCGAATCGATAAGCGCGGGTTCAGGCTCACTGAGATGCTTCGCTTCCCCACGAATCACTCGTTTCACCCCAGCGTAGACGCGCAATATCGTCGCGCAGTCAGGACGTTGGCAAACTGTAGTCAACTCACGCGTTTAGCAACGGCGCAATCATGACTCAATCGCCACCCAATGCCTGCAGGATCTCGCCCCAGCCGCTGCACCACCCGATAGCCGCGATAAGTGCACCGCGATCTTCCGCGGAATCGGTCCCGCGGCTATCCCAACGGAACGAATGTTCGAAGCGCGCGAGATGTTCCGCGATCCTGGTTGCGGCCGCGCCATGAAGCCGCAACGCCAGCGCTCCATCGCGATCCGGCGACTCAATCAGATGGCGGCGGCAGAGTGTGTCGCTGCCGGTCCCGGCGCACTGCCCACATACGTGGGGCAGCCATCCGTCACGATTTGCCCTTGCGAATGCTCGGGCGTTTGCGAGGTCGCGGCCTTGCGCGATTCGCTCTGGCGGCGCGTTTCCCGATGACGCAGGACCGTAGCCAAGGTTGCACATGTGGCAGGGACCGGACGAACGCAACCGGTGTCTTGTTACCCCGGTTGGTGCAAGACTGCAAACTCCATGACCTTCAAGCAGATGCGAGGCACGTCGCATCAATTCGTTATACAGAATTGTGCTGCCATGAATGAGATGAGGTCGGAACGCGGCTTCAACACAAAAGAAGCCTAGGGCATGTCGTGCACACATACCCCAATGCGCGTAAAGACGTATGCGAACTCCAGCGTCCATGATGCTGCCCTGGATAAACCACCAGAGAAAATCGATTTCGCCATCGGACAAGGCCAAAGCGGGCGGGGGACGTGAATCTGCAGCGGAGGAGGGCACGGTACGCTGTCCGGTAGAAGGATAAAACAAGACCTGGACAGGAGCATTGCAATGACCCGACAGCTCCCGACCAGGAACCGTAGGCATCATTAGCCGGATGGGGCCGGCGGTTGGCGGAGAATGCCATCTCCGTAGCTATCCACGCACTCTAACGGATGCCAGGATGGTGCGCAATCGGGCTTGTGGACTATAGGCTCAGCGCCGAAGCGGGTATGTTATTGCTGCGGTTCGTATATCGGGCCGCCAGTGGCGGGCGCAAATTGTGCGTGCTACACTCGAAACCGGGAGATGGCATTCCTCCTAGACCAAACCGCCGGCTTGTGCCCGGCTAATGATGCCTACGGTTCCTGGGTCCAGGATGTCGTAGGCATTGCCATAGCGTCCTGCTGCCCAGATTTGTTTAACCTGCGAATCGGGTTTTCATACGATTAGTTTCTTTCGCACCATTATGGGTGTGTCGGGTGCGCGCGCCTGTCTATTCCGGATAGGCCGTTCGCTCTCCAATCCGGAGGTATCCATGAAGGGAAGCCAGCTTACGTTGTATGCGGCAAACCAAAGTCATCGTATCAAGCATATGACGGTCGTCGAATGGTTGCTTGATGAGGCAAAGCAGGCGGGTATTGTTGGTGCAACGGTTGTCGAGATTTCGGAAGGCGTCGACGCCAAAGGCAAATATCATGCAGCACGTTTTTTCGAAATCGTTGATCAACCCGTCGCAGTGACGTTAATTGCCGACGACGCAAAGATCGATGTGCTGCTTGCGAACCTGCGCGAGGGCGGCATGCGGCTCTTTTATACGCGCGCGCCGATCGAATATGGTGCCTTGGGTGCCGACGGAGGCCAATGATGGATTTCAACGCCATTCCCACCGGAGATAACGTGCCGATGGAAATCAACGCCATCATCGAAATTCCTGCTCAGAGCGAACCGGTGAAATATGAGGCGGACAAAACTCTCGGACTGCTTAGAGTTGACCGGATCATGAGCGCTGGCATGCGCTATCCGGCGAACTACGGATTTATCCCGAGAACGCTTGCGAGGGACGGTGATCCGCTGGACATCATCGTGATTGCGCCTTTTCCGCTCGAACGTCTGTCGTTGATACCCTGTCGTCCTGTTGGCCTGCTGAACATGAACGACCAGGCTGGTCCTGATGAAAAAGTCATTGCCGTGCCAGTCGACAGCGTTTGCCCGTCAACCAGGAGCATCACTGAACTCGAACACGTTGGGGAGTACACGCTCAATCAGATCCAGTTCTTTTTCGAAAACTATAAAAAACTCGAGCCAGGGAAGTGGGTGCAGTTCGAGGGGTGGGCAGATATCGATGCGGCCTGGCAGGCCATTCGCATCGCAGTTGCGGCATTCCGCGACGCACATCCATGAAGCGAATCTCTCGATTTCACGGTGGCTGGCCAAAGGGATAACGCGTTAGCTTCCGTCCATTAATTGCATCGTTAGCTGGGAGTTGCGATGAGTAGCCGTGCGGTAATCGAAGAAATATCGGCCGACGAAATCCTTGACTCGCGAGGCAACCCGACGGTTGAAGTGAGCGTTACGTTGTCCAGCGGCGTGACAGTCAACGCTTCTGTGCCCTCAGGCGCATCAACAGGCGAATTCGAAGCCGTTGAACTTCGCGACAGGGATCCGAAACGCTACGGTGGCAAGGGGGTGCTGTGTGCCGTGAAGCACGTCAATGAAGAAGTCGCCTGGGCGCTGACCGGGATGCGGGTGGACGACCAGCGACTGATCGATGAGAAGCTGATTGAGACGGACGGCTCAGAATCAAAGAAAGTTCTTGGCGCTAACGCGATACTCGGTGCATCGCTTGCATGTGCAAAGGCCGGGGCAGCCGAAAGCGGACTGCCACTGTTCCGGTATCTCGGCGGTGCAAACGCTCACGTTTTGCCGGTGCCCATGTTCAATGTCCTCAATGGCGGCAAACATGGCCAGGGCGGTCCCGACGTCCAGGAGTTCAAGCTGGTTCCGCTTGGTGCCCCGACGTTTCGCGAGGCGCTGCGCTATGGGGCGGAGACATATCACGCGCTCGGCGCCGTGCTGGTCGATGCCGGCTTGTCCACGAACGTTGGCGATGAAGGCGGCTATGTACCTCAATTGCCTTCGAACGAAGCGGCGCTGGAACTCATTCTGCGCGCGATAGAGCGGGCGGGCTACCGGCCCGGCGAGGATATCGCCATTGGCATTGACCCCGCTGCAAATTCGTTCTACGAGGACGGTCGCTATTGCCTTGTTCGTGACAGCAAAACCTTGACCACCGACGAGATGATTGCATTCTGGGCGGACTGGGTGAACCGGTATCCGCTCGTGTCGCTGGAGGATCCGCTTGCAGACGGTGACTGGGCAGGGTTCGCGACGTTGACGCGCGAGCTGGGCAGCCGCGTGCAGATCGTAGGTGACGATCTGTTTGTGACGAATCGCAAGTTCCTCCAGCGGGGTATCGATGAGCATTGCTGCAATAGCATCCTGATCAAGCTCAATCAGATCGGCACCGTAACGGAAACGCTCGACACGGCGCAACTCGCTCTTTCTGCTGGATACAGCTGTCTTGTGTCTCACCGATCCGGCGAGACCGAAGACACGAGCATTGCTGATCTCGCGGTCGCATTGGGCTGCGGCCAGATCAAGTCAGGTGCGCCTGCTCGCGGCGAGCGCGTCGCGAAGTACAACCGGCTGCTGGCGATTGAGAGGGCGCTCGGCGAGGACGCCCGCTTTGCTGGCCGTGACGCCTTTCGTCATCTTCGTCGTTCCTGAACCGGATGGTATCCGTCGCAGACGGCGAGCCCAGGCTATTCCACGACACGGAGAAACGAAATCGGCATCTGCTATGTAACCACAGCCACAACCGGGACCGGTGCTGATCGTTCCCCATGACACCCGGGAGCCGGTGCAGGAGCCGTTCCAGGGTGGCATGAGGTTCTGCACGCTTCATGCACTAGAATGTTTTGAGGGATCGTCGACTCCTGGAGGTATCAATCCTTCGTGACGGCACCCTGGTGTCGTTTGGAGGAGACAGACATGAACGGCTACCAGCTTACTTTCTATACCGAACAAAATCGCCGCCACGGGCATCGTACCGTTATCGAATGGCTGCTGCATGAAGCAAAGCAACTGGGCATTCATGGCGCAACCGTCATCAACTGTGCCGAAGGAACCGGACACGCTGGTGCACATCATGCGGCACATATTCTCAGGCTCGAAGACCAGCCGGTACAGATCATTCTTGCTGTTACTGAAGATGAGGCAGACCGTATGCTCGACGCCATCAAAACTGAGCATATCCATGTCTTTTATACCCGCTCGCCTGTGGAGTATGGTCTGCTGGGCGATGATGGGCATGGCGATACCCGAAAGCATTTTTCTCTCTTTCACCGGCGCCCGCATTAGGAGAAGTTTGCGGGCTTGCATGTGTACAGGTGTCTCCTATACTCAAAGCTGAAATTGGCGGAGATGGCATTCTCCCTGAACCGCCGCGCTCCGCGCGGCTAATGATGCCTACCAGTCCCCGGAAGCCGGGGCCGGTGGGCATTTTTGGCCGGCTCGCACTCACGAGCATCCCGGGCATTACGATGCCAGCAGAAAGCGAACAATATGGGATGCCTGCGCGAGTTCTCATGGCGATTTTCCTGCCTCATTGACCAACAGAATAACGGCCCGGTCTGCTGTCCGGCGGTTGCACGCGTGCATCGCACCGCTCCGACTCTGATCGACGTTCGACACGCAGGTCGATCAGGAGAGGGGTCGTGAGCGTGCGCGACATCCTCCTTCAGATCGGCCAGGTCGTCACGGTGCTTGTCCTCTCGCCGCTGCTGCAGGGCGTGATCCTGCAATGGGAGGAACGCGTTCAACGAGGGCGAGGGCCCGGCATTTTTCAGCCGTACCGGGATCTGCGCAAACTGCTTCACAAAGAGATCGTCGTTCCTGAGACCGCGTCCTGGATCTATTGGTGTGCGCCGGTTGTCGCGTTCACCTGCATGTTGACGGTCCCCATCCTCATTCCGGTTCTTACTGATTTTCCGCTTCCGCTCTCCGACATGGGGGATATTCTGGGCGGCGGACTCATTTTGACCTTAGGCTCCTTCGCCATTGTTCTGGCGGGTCTTGACTCGGGGAGTGCCTACGGGGGGATCGGCTCGAGTCGTTCAGTCATGCTTGGCATTCTGGCCGAGCCGACGTTGATTCTGGTGCTCGTTGGAATCACGTTGCTGGCCAAGGCCATGTTGCCGTTCGTCGTCAACCATCTGCTGGTGCAACAGCCCTCCGTTTATTGGAGTCCGGCACACCTGTTCCTTGTTTTTGCCTTCTTCGTCCTGCTGCTCGTGGAGACGGACAGATTGCCGATTCATTCAAGCACGCACATTGAGGTTTACATGATCGAGGAGGCCCGGATTCTGGAGTATTCCGGGCCATTGCTGGCGCTGCTGAGATGGGCGTCGATGATGAAGCAGTTCATCCTCTTCACGATTTTCTGCAATGTCCTCACTCTGCCTTGGGGACTTTCCCGGCATGGCACTGCGATCGGCGCACTGGCTGCGGCCGCGGGACTTTTCGCACGGATGCTTGTCGTCGTGCTCGTTGAAACAGCCCAGTCGCGCCTGCGCTTTTTCCGCTATCAGGAACCGCTTGCGGCGTCCTTCATGCTCGCGGTGCTTGCCATCGCTGCAAATCAGTTACGGTGACCCGATGTTGCTAGCCAACCTGAGCCCACTCGCCGCGTCGCTGTTCAGCCTCCTCGCAATCGGAAGCCTTCTTCTCGCGTTTGTGATGCTGGGTTCGCGATGGCTCAAGGATTACCTGCTCGCCTTTACGGCAGAGTCCTGGTTGATTGCGATTTTGTCTGCCGCAGTGGGCTACTATGGAAATTACCACGAGCTTTATTTTGTCGCAGTACTGACGGCTTTCTTTCGCGGTCTTGTGCTGCCGTATCTTATCTGGCGGATCATCGCGCGCCTGTCTGTCGAGCGGGAATTGCATGTCACGTTACAACCAGGGTCTTGTCTCGTGCTTGGCGCGCTGCTCGTGCTGTTTGCCTTCGTGGTTGCGAATCACCTGGGAAACTCGCTGGGTCTCGGCGGTACGGTGGTTGTGCTCGCGCTCACCGTCATGCTCTCGATGAAGCTCATTGGCTTTCTGATGCTCGCCGTGCGTCAGGAGGCCATCAGTCAGGTGCTGGGCCTGCTGGTCCTGGAGAATGGGATTTTTCTCGGCTCACAGATACTGGTGCCGGGCATGCCGCTGCTGATTGAGCTGGTACTGCTGTTCGACCTGCTCGTCATCGTGGTGAGCTTCGGTGTCCTCGTGCGCTATCTGGTCGCCCATGTGGGCAGTACCAGCAGCCGTGAACTCAGGCGGCTCGTGGGGTGATCATGATCGAAGCGTGGCTTGTGATTATCGTCATCGCACCAATAGTGTCCGCCGCGATTGCGGGCGCCAGCCAGAACAGGCATGTCGCGGAATACGCCAATCTCCTGGCGGCCATCGTGTGCGCCGTGGCGTCCTTGTGGCTTGTCGCGCATGTCGAGGGCGCAAGAACGTTCATCAATGGTTATGTGTTATTAGACGCGCCAGGAGCATGGACCCTCGTCTGCACCTGCATTGTCTATTGCCTCGCATCGATTTACGCAGTGGGCTATATGCGCCTGCTTCGGGAGGAGGCGGCAAGATTGCCGGGTTTCTATGCGTTGTTCTCGCTGTTCGCAGCAACGATGATCTGCGGCCCGCTGATGAACAATATCGGTGTTTACTGGATCGCCATTGAGCTGACGACGCTGGTGAGCACATTTCTCGTAGGTTTCGAGCACGGCCAGGAGGCCATCGAGGCCGCCTGGAAGTACATCATTGTCGTGTCGGCAGGTATCAGTCTGGCGCTTCTCGGCACCGTGCTTTTCTACTGGGCGGGAAGCCTGGTACTGGGACCAACATATGACATGACCTGGCAGACGCTGCGCGTTGCCGCCCCTCGTATGAGTCCATCGCTCGTACAGACGGCCTTCCTGCTGGTGTTGGTCGGGTACGGAACCAAGGCTGGTCTCGCGCCGATGCACACATGGTTGCCTGACGCCCACAGCGAAGGGCCGGCGCCCGTATCCGCCATGCTGTCCGGGGCGCTTCTGAACACGGCGATGCTTGGCGTCGCGCGCTTTCTGACGATCACGGACGCGGCCAGCCGGTCGTATTTGCCGCGCACGGTGCTCGTCGCATTCGGTGCATTTTCGCTCTTTGTCGCTGCGCTTTTCATCGTGCGCCAGGAGGGCATCAAACGGCTGATGGCCTATTCCAGTGTTGAACATATGGGTGTACTCGCGCTGGGGATTGGATTTGGCGGCCCGCTGGGTATCGCTGCCGTGATGTACCACATGCTCAACCATTCGCTGAACAAGTCGCTCATGTTTTTCGGCGCGGGAAACGTGATGCGGGTCTATGGAACCAAGGATATCGACGCGATCCGTGGAGTATGGGCGCGATTTCCGGTGACCGGGGCGCTATGGATTGCGGGCGCGGTTGCGATAACCGGAGCACCGCCATTTGGCCTTTTTCTCAGCGAACTGACGCTCATGCGTGCGGGTTTCGCGACCCCAAACGCGTGGGCAGTCATTGTGCTGTTGCTGCTTCTGATCGTCATCTTTATTGGTTTTCTGAATCACTTCAGGGTCATGTACTTTGACACCGGAACACCCATCACAACGCCCGCTTTAATTCCAGGCGGCATTGATGTCAGCGCATGGATGACCGTACCCATGTGGATGGCGCTGCTGCCGGTGTTCGTGCTTGGAGTCTGGTGGCCGCAGGAACTGTGGCACTTCTTTGAGACCGTTGCGGCCGATCTCGGTGGAGGCGCTCGATGACTAACTGCGAATATGCGTCTCTGACAATTGACGAACTTACGACACGCGCGAAACAACTGCTCGCGGATGGAGGGCGATTTCAAGGGGTGTATGCATGGTACCCCTGTGGGGCGAATGCCGAGCTACGGTACGTTTTCACGTTACCGGGGCAAGAGAAGTTCAGTGGTTGGCGAGTGGAGGTGAATGGGCGTGCGGTGCCCAGTCTCGCCGCAATCAGTCCGCTGCTCGGCTGGCATGAGCGCGAAATCATGGAAATGAGCGGCGTCGCCTTTTCCGGGCACCCGGAGCCCGAGCGTCTGGTGACCGCATTCCTGCCACACACGGATCGCGGTCCTCTTGAGCCCTTAACCGCTAATGGCGATAGCGTGGCGGCGCGCCTGCCGGCGCCGTCACTCCCGGCGGTATCGGGAAAGCATGTCCAGTTGCTGCCATTTGGGCCCGTGCGGGCGGATGTGCTGGAGTCGGCCCAATTCATTTTTTATTATCTGGGCGAGGGCATTCTTCACTATCACCCCAATCTTTTCCTGAAACACCGTGGAATGGAGAAACAGTTTGAAGGCATGGATGTCGGATCAGCGACATTGCTTGCGGAAAGGGTGACGGGTATTGACAGCGTGGCGCACGCCATCGCTTACGCGCAGGCAATCGAAGACGCGGCAAACTGCGAAGTATCCGCTCGCGCCCGGTGGATCCGCCTGATTGCCGCGGAACTGGAGCGCATCTACAACCATCTTCACTACCTCGGCCATCTTTGCCATACCACAACCCTGAAAGTGGGCGAGGCGCAGGGCAAGCTGCTCGAAGAGTACGCGAAGCAGATCAATGCACGCGCCAGCGGCAGCCGCTTTCTGCGCAGCCTCGTCTGGCCGGGGGGCGTCAGACGTGAGCTGGATCTACAAGCGCTGCGGGACGGGTTGCGCAAATTAAAGCCGCAGATTGAGCAGTACATCGGGTTGATCGAAAGGACGACGAGCCATCTTGACCGTCTGATTTCCACCGCGCCCCTGAGTCAGACACTTGCATTTGACCAGGGCGCCACGGGTCCGATTGAGCGCGCATCAGGTGTAGATCGCGATTTGAGGCGTGACCATCCGTATGCAGCTTACGACACGTTCCCGCCGCAAGTTGCCGTCGCTCATGCGGGTGACGCCGCCGCCCGTATGCAGGTTCGCATTGCCGAATTGCGTGCGAGCGTCGCACTGATCGAAAGCGTCCTCAAAAATGGCGTGCGCCAAGAGCCTCTGGGCGGGCCATGCATACCGGAAGCGGGTTCTGAGGGGCTAGGGTGGTGTGAGTCGCCACGCGGAACGATTCTCTATGCCGTGCATCTCGACGCGCAAGGGCGACTGGGGCGCGTGAAAATCAAATCGCCATCGTTTGCCAACTGGCGAGTATTTCCGTCGACGGTCCACGATAGCAACATGATGGACTATGCCATCAACGAGGCAAGTTTTGGTTTGACCATTTCGGGCTGCGCCCGTTAGCGGTCAGATGCCTTTCGAGGAATACGTGCCATGTCACTCTGGACCTGGTTTGGACTCAAGGAAGGCACAGCGAGCACGGACTGGCCGCTCAAGGACGGCGACGACGGGCAGTCGGGTGTGCTCGGCATGCCGCGCTACGATCCGTCAAAATGCAAAACCCAATGCGAGGTGTGTGTCGAGGCTTGCGTTACCCATGCCATCAGCTTCGTGTCGGCAGCGCATGAAGTGGCAACGCCGGAAGTCGACTGGGGGCGATGTATCGCGTGTCAGCGTTGCACGCAGGTCTGTCCCACCGGTGCCTTTGCCGAATCGGCCGACTGGGCATTGGGCGTCAGTGCCAGGCGCGACCTCAAATGGGGCGAGACGGCACCTGAACAGCACACGGCCAAGCTGGAAGAGGGCAAGGACCGCGCCTTCCGTCGCAGCCTGCATATCCGGCACGTAGACGCAGGGTCGTGCAACGGCTGCGAGTCGGAGCTTCAGGCGCTGAATAACCCGTTCTATAACCTGCATCGTCTGGGTATTTTCTTCACGCCGTCACCCCGTTTCGCCGACGTGCTGCTGGTGACGGGACCCGTCACGAAGGCGATGCAGGGACCGCTCGTCGAAACATGGCAAGCCATGCCGGCGCCCAGATGGGTGATCGCAACCGGGACCTGCGCGGTATCGGGCGGCGTGTCGGGCGGCAACTATGCGTCCGGCACCGGTCTTGACGGCGTGATACCCGTCGACGTCTATCTTCCTGGCTGCCCGCCTAATCCGGCCGCGCTCATTCACGCGTTGCTGATGATCGTCGGGCGGGCTGAGCAGCGAATGAGGGGAGGCCGGATTGAACGCTAACCCGTTATTCGCCATAGCCGTTGCAACGTGGGCCGCAGCCGCGCTTCTTTCTCCCGTGCGTCGTGCGCATGGAATCATCCGCGCATTGCTCGGTTTCGGTTGCCTGCTCGGGACGCTTGCGTGTCTCGTCGCATTGCCCTTTGGCTCGGTACCCGTATCACTGGGCGTCTCTCTGGCTTCCCAAGCCGTTTCGTTCGCCATCGAGCCGTCCGGCTTGTGGTTGCTCGGATTTGGGCTCGTACCGGCGATCTTTGCCTGCTGGTTGGGCTCCCCACTCGCACGCAGCTCGGGCCGCTGGTACGCCGGCGCGTCTTTCGGTCTTCTTGGCGCGCTTGGCGTCTGCGGCCTTCAGGACGGCATCTCACTGCTGGTTGCCTGGGAGGTGATGAGCCTCGGTGGCGCACTGATGCTCGTGGGAGAGCGTGCGGAGGAAAACGGGGCAAAGCCGGTTCTGCTCATGCTCGCGCTTCTGGAGGTCGGGACGATTGCGCTTATATTCGCCATCCTCCTCCTCGATCACGCGGCGGGGGGCATGGGTCTTGCACTTTTCGCGGGTCATGCGGCGACGTTCAGCGACGTGGTGTCATGGTTTGCTGGTATCGCGCTACTCGTGGGGTTCGGCGCAAAACTCGGCATGCTGCCCTTCTACGAATGGTTTCCCCGTGCCTATTCGAGCGGCAGCGGAGCGACGGGCGCATTGTTTTCGGGGGTGATCCTCAACGCCGCGTACTTCGCGCTGAGCCGTGGCTGGAATGGCTGGCTCAATGTCGCTGTTCAGGACCACACTGCGTTTGGACTTGGCGTCATCGCCATTGTGCTCGGCGTCATCAGTGCCATTCTGGCCGTGCTCTTTGCGTTCCAGCAGGATGACTGGCGTGCATTGCTGAGCTACTCATCAGCGGAAAATGCGTCGATCGCCATTGTCATGCTGGGCGTGACGCAGCTATTTCGCGCTGACCATCTTGCCGACCTCGCGGGGTTGGCCTGGACGGTGGCGATGCTCCACCTTGCGGGGCACTCGCTCGCCAAGGGCGCACTGTTTCTCACTGCCGATGGCGTTTTCCTGGCATCGGGCAGCTACGACATTGTCCAGCGCGGCTGGCTCAAGCGCAGCGGCTTTCTCCTTGGGCTTGGCGCCGTCTTTGCCGTCATGAGTCTTGCCTCGGTGCCGCCGCAGGCGGGCTTCGTCAGTGAATGGTACGTGTTCCAGTCGGTCTTCCAGGGCTTCCACCTGTCTTCGTTCATTGGCAGGCTGGTACTGGTGCTGGCTGGCGCCGGGCTTGCGCTTGCGGCCGCCGTTGCCCTGGCCACGTTCGTGAAGGTTTTCGGCCTGGGACTGCTCGGCTTGCCGGACGTTGATGGGATATCGATCATACCCCGCTCAAACGCGGTCTCGGTCGGTATTCTGGGTCTCTGCGTGCTGGCCGTGGCGGTAGGGGCGCCGCTCTGGCTCAACGCCCTGGCGGCTGGCGCACAGGCGCTGTTTAGCGCCAACAGTCCGCAGGCAATGGTGGCCGGCTGGCTCCTCGTCCCCCTGACGGACAGGTTTGCCTTTATCTCCCCGTCCAGGCTGATCATCGTGATGCCATTGCTTGCGATCGTGCCGCTCGCGCTGCTGTGGCTAACCAGGCGGCGCGCCGTGCGGCGGGTCCCGGTCTGGTTTGGTGGCATGACCACGGATCAGCGCGACGCGATGACGACGGCATTGACGTTCTCGAATGCGATGCGCACGTTCTACAGCTTTGTGTATCAACCGACCATCAGTGCGGAGCGTGAACACGAACAACGTGAATACTTCATCAAGCGGCTCGTGTTTTCTTCGGGCGTGACGGATCTGTTCGAACGGCACCTTTTCGGTCCTGCAGTAAAGATCGTGATTATTTGCGCGGAAAAACTCCGGGCCATGCAATCGGGGAACCTGAATTTTTACCTCGCATTAATCGGAGGCTTGCTGATGGCGATTCTGCTTCTGACGCTTGTTTAGCGGCGAGCGTTGTTCCAATCCCCATTTTTCCTCGGGCATCGTTATTGCCGGGCGACGGGTTTGTCCCGTAGAATCACACGTCTTTCGGAGATGGCATTCCTCCCGTAACCGCCCCGCATCCTTGCGGCGGCTGATGATGCCTACGAGTTCCTGGGTGCAGGAGGTCGTAGGCCGTCTATGCGACGCCCACTGTCGCCCAGGTTTGACGCACACTCAAATCTGGATCGCAATGAAACACCTGAAGTCCTTCGAGCAGTTCGCCATGGTGCCTTATCTGGCCCGCTGGCTGCTCCTTTCGACCATCCTCGGCGCGCTTGCTGGCACGGCCTCCGCTGTCTTCCTCTATGCGCTTGACCGCGCAACCGATTTTCGCCTCGATCATCCGTGGCTGCTGTGGCTGTTGCCGCTTGCGGGCTTTGCGGTGGGATGGGTCTATTACCGCGTCGGTCAGTCTGTCGAAGGCGGCAACAATCTACTGATCGACGAGATACACGATCCGCAGAAAATCGTTCCCAAGCGCATGGCGCCTCTGGTTCTGGTCGCAACGGTGGTCACGCACCTCTTTGGCGGCTCTGCGGGCCGGGAAGGAACCGCGGTCCAGATGGGCGGTGCACTGGCCGATCGGGTCACCGAACTCTTTGGGCTGAACCCGCAGGAGCGGCGCATCCTCCTCATGGGCGGCATCGCAGCTGGTTTTTCGTCTGTCTTTGGCACACCGCTGGCAGGCGCGATCTTCGGTCTCGAGGTGCTGGCCATCGGCCGGCTTCGTTACGATGCATTGCTTGCGTGCATCGCATCCTCGGTCGTTGCCGACCAGGTCTGCCGCATCTGGGGCATTCACCATACCGTCTACAGCATCCCGCATATTCCGCCGGTGACTGCTCTGGGGCTGGGCTCAGTGATCGTCGCGGGCATTGCATTCGGCGTCGTCGGCATGCTGTTCGCCGATTCAACCCACGCGCTTTCCGGCTTCATCAAGCGCAAGATCGCATACGCACCGGCAAGACCGATTTTCGGCGGGGCGATCGTTGCCGTTGCCGCCGTGGTGCTTAACGTTCCCCAGTTCCTGGGGCTTGGCATTCCGACGATTGTTCAGGCCTTCAACGGACCGCTTCCAGTTTACGACTTCGCCGGCAAATTTGCCTTCACCGTCGTCACGCTTGCGTCGGGATTCAAGGGCGGTGAGGTTACGCCCTTGTTTTACATCGGTGCCGCGCTGGGTAACGCACTGGGTCACGTGCTTTCGCTGCCGATCCCGGTGCTGGCCGGTCTGGGCTTCGTCGCCGTGTTCGCGGGGGCGGCGAACACACCGATCGCTTCCACCATCATGGCTATCGAGTTGTTCGGTTCGGAGATCGCTGTCTACGCCGGAGTGGCCTGTGTCGTGGCCTATCTGTTTTCAGGCCATACCGGGATCTATCGCGCTCAACGCGTTGGCCACGCAAAACATCCGTTGCTGCCTGCCGGTATGCGACTTGCCGACATACCGGCGCTTCGCCGTGCGCGTCGCACCGCGGCTGCGCCAACTGAGTCGTGACTTCCGAAACCCTTCACGTACAGACCATGTCAAAAATGATTTCGCTGCGCCTGTATTTCCATCATTCAGAGCGCGCGCATGCGCACCATCCAGTGCGTTTCTGGCAACGCCTCACGCGCCCGAGCCTGGCACATCATCTCCTGAATCATGCCAGGCGTGCCGGTATTGAGCAGGCGGTCCTGCATCGCGTTCACGCGGGTTACCTGAATGGCGACAGACTTCACCACGAGCATGTCGAGACAGCCCATCATCGCTTCCCGCATTGCATCGAACTGATCGATCTCGAAAGCAAGGTCAGGGAGTTCTGGGGCACGCATGGGAAAGGTCTCAAGAACGTCCGTGCAGTCTTTCTTCCGTGCGAGGTGGCAACGCTCGAGGGATACGCCGGAGCGCCAGAGCGCTGACCGATACGCGGTTGCTGACGTTGATCCGGACGATTCACGCTGAAGTCAGAGGCGCCTACGGCTCATTGTCCACGCCTGACCTGGAGCGCTTCTCGACTTCGATTCCGAATCCTTATTCAGCCGGTCGCTTTTTGCCATCCCAGTTCATACGATGACGCTCAGTCGTCTCGCGATAGCGTTCGTCGTCCTCGGTATGCAAATACAAGCTCGTAGTATTTAAAGAGACGTGTCCAAGGTTGTCCCGGATCGTTCGAAGATCTACGCCACCATCAGCCTGATGCGAGCCTGCCGTGTGTCTCAGCCAGTGTGCGGAGGCTCGCTCAAGCTCATCGGCGCGATCCGAGAATTCGGGACCCTGATCGCGCAACCAGGTTGCGGCACCGCTGAAGACGCTCTTGATTGCATCATGAACGGCCGAGCGTGACAGACACCGCGCCTTCCCCCTGAACGGCAGGATGAGAGGGGTTTCATCGGCACGTGTGGGCAGGGCGGACAAGCCCATCGCCTCACGGTAACGCTTCAGCTCCTGAATAAGCTCCGGCGACGCTGGCACAATGCGCTCCTTGTCGCCTTTGCCCAGCGTTTCCAGCCACCACTGGTCGCGACCGTCTGCCCCCAGGCGCCGGAAGAAATTCCCCATCTGGCCACCGGCGACTTCGGAGATCCGCATACCCTGCAAGTAGAACAAGGTCGTCAGCCAGCGACCGCGCGCGTAATAGGCTCGCTCGCCATCCGTTTCCCGTGGAAGCTGTTCGACGAAGGCCTTGACTTCATCCCAGAGTGAGATCGAAAGGTATCGCGTGACACGCGGTGCGGAGCGTTTGGCTCGCTGCCGCAGCAAGGCCATTGGGTTGCCTCGCAGGTATCCAGCGCTTACAAGCCAGGTGAACATGCCATTGAGGATGACGAGCGCCTGACGCTGACTGGCTGTCGAGAGCGGGCCGTTGAACGGGCGCCAGCGAGCATCCCCACGGGGATACTTGCCACCGTTGGCAGAAATCCAGCGATCCGCCGGCTGCGGGTCAGCCAGAAACGTCTTGAATACCAGCAGGTCTTCGTGCGTGAGCG
This sequence comes from Paraburkholderia eburnea, assembly GCF_002917095.1. GTDB lineage: Bacteria > Pseudomonadota > Gammaproteobacteria > Burkholderiales > Burkholderiaceae > Paraburkholderia > Paraburkholderia eburnea. The sequence goes on along the minus strand of NZ_PQGA01000006.1, from coordinate 15,829 downwards.
ACGAAAGCGGCTTGCCCAGTTGGGCGACACCCCATAGCAGCAGGCGTTCGGCTTCCTTGCGATAGTTGTCGAACGTCGTTTTGGTGTCGGCGTAGTTCGTGAGCCAGGCCCGGACAGCATCGAGATCGTTGTCGGCCGAGAGCTGTGACTTGCCGGCTTCGCCTCGATTCGTGCCCATGCGTCCGTCGAGCGCCGTTGGCACGATCAGCGACTCGACCGGCTGGATGGTGACAATTTCGGAGGTTTTCACGTCGGGATGGCTCCAGATGGAGCGCGGGCTTTGCAAATTTTCTGATCTAACACTACACGACATTATAACCGTAATGTCGTGTAGTTTGTGACGATCGTTAATAATCAACCGTAATACGACAAATTATTTATTAAATTCAAACGGGATCCCTTCCGCGTTTTCCAGATGCTGTTTAGTTGTCTCCAGGTGCCGTGGCGCCTCAACCAGTGGACAAGACTCGTTGTGTGGCTACCCGCCAGCGTCTGGCAACGCATCCACTGCGCGTTATCAGCCGAGTTGCGTCGCCGTGGAGAAATCGACCTCTCGCGTACGGTTCGCCGACACCAGCGAGAGGGGAAGTCCATGCCTATTGCCGCTATCGGAATCGATCTTGCGAAGAACGTCTTCACCGGTCACGGGGTAGATGAGACCGGTAAAGCGATGCAGATCAAACCGCATGTACCGCGATCAGTTGAGGATCTCGATCGCGCAGTTGCCTGCGTGCCTCATTGGCATAGAAGCGTGCTCCAGCGAACAGGAGCGCTAGGCGGCCACGCGCCCAACGCGCCACAACACCGGGCGTCTACGCAATTCGTTATATTTCGCTGTATATTACGAAATCATGTTCCGGCCGATTCCGGTTGCCTGAGGCGAGAACTCCCATGCATGATCAACGATTTCGACGTGCGCACGCGCCAGGTGCGGAAAACACGAAACAGTCGCCATCCGGACAGCTCCACCGCAGTGGCTCCCGGCGTACGCGATTGAGCGAGCTCGATTCATACATTCACTGTTCGGTGATCGGTACGTGCCTCGCCAACGTAGATCTGCACGAAATTGTTGCGCGCTTCGCGGGGCTTGACCCAGATCGGGCGAGCCCCTTCGAGATGCACCATGCCGCAGTGCAAATCGCCGCCGAAGAAGGTCGGGGCGCCGAGGCGCTGCACGAGATGCTGGACAATCGTTACGATGGAGAAATCAGGCGCTTCGATCATGCGCGCGATGAGAACGAGCTGCACCGACTGTGGACTGCGGCGCGGCGATGCGGCGGGACGGCCGGTGCCTATTGGGCATTGATGACCCATCCTCATGCGACGTGCGAATTGCGCCAGCGTATCGTAGGCGAGCTGCACGGGCTTACCTACCTGATCGCTGAACAGTCATCGGTACCCGAAGCTGATTGAACGTCTATGTGAACGTCTATGCGGCTCGCAAAGACGCGAATTTGCTACACCGTCGAAAGCGAGTCGATGCAACGCGCGCGTTCTATCAGTAGCACTTCTGGGATCGATCGACGCTGCAAGACCGGCACTTGATATTTGGCTGCGGTGATCTCTGCCAGGATGGAGATTGCAATTTCCGCCGGCGTGCGCGAGCCGATGAACAGGCCGGTCGGCCCCTGCAATCTGTCGACCTGCGCACGCGTCAGGTCGAATTCAAGCAGACGTTCCTTTCGTCTTTCGGTGTTGATTCGGCTGCCCAGTGCGCCCACATAGAAAGCCGGTGATTTCAACGCTTCCATCAAGGCCATATCATCGAGTTTCGGATCGTGGGTCAGGCCTACGATCGCGGTATGAGCGTCAATTTGCAGTTCGGCGATGACATCGTCTGGCATTCCGCACGACACCGTGACGCTGGGTAGGCCGAAGGTTGCACGAAACTCCTCGCGCGGATCGATCACAACGACGTCATAGTCCGCGCCGATCGCAATCTGGGCAACATATTGCGATAACTGACCCGCGCCGACCAGTACCAGGCGCCAGCGCGGACCATGAATTGCCCGCATGATGCGACCATCAAAAAAAAGCGTATCGGTACAATCCGTGTCGCACAAGGTCGACTTGCCTGTATCCATATCCAGTACGCGCGCTGTGAGCTTCCTGGCAGCTGTGCGTTCGAGCAGCATTCGCATCACCTCGTATTCGGGACGCGGTTCGACGACAAGACGCAGCGTGCCGCCGCAGGGCAGGCCGAAGCGCGCGGCTTCTTCACGGGAGACGCCATAAAGGACGCTCTGTGGCAACGTGGTCGCGAGGATATCGCGATTGACCCGATCGATCAGGTCGTCTTCCACGCATCCGCCCGACACCGAGCCGACCAGTTGCCCGTCATCGCGAATCGCAACCCACGCACCCAGCGGCCTGGGAGCGGAGCCCCATGTTTGCACCACAGTCGCGAGCGCAACCCGACGCCCGGTTGCGAGCCATTCGATGCAGGCCTTGAGGACGAGGTGATCGGTGCTATCCATTCGAGATCAGGTTGCCGGAATCGTGGTTCTACGTAGTCGTTTGCTGGCACGATGGAATGCCGCATGGGCGACCATGCCCCAGACCATTCCCGCGAACATGCCGCCGAGCATGACGACCGCGCTTCCATCGAACGTCGAGCCGCCGATGAACCCCATACCGGAGCGTTCGCAAACTATCGAGCCGAAGGTCATGCCGACGAGCATCCAGACCGGGCAGGCGGCGTGACGCAGAGACGCGACGCACAGCGATGGATGTGTACCGGATCTTGTCAGTCCGCGCAGGGCCACGGCGCTCAATCCAAAGGACAACATACCGATGTGCATCGCAGGCAGCGCGCGCCAATGCAGGTACGAAACCTGGAGAGGCCCGGGCGTCGCGCCCGCGCCGCACTGCGACGCGATCAACGCCAGGCCGGGGCCGCGGGCGTCCAGCGCCAATCCCGCGAGCATCCCGAACGTTCCGAACAGCAGCATGTTTCGCGACAGGTGTGCTTCGGGATCGGTGGACGACAGACGGCGCAGCACCAACCAGCCAGCGAGCGCGAGGCAGGGTGCGAGGCACAGCGCAGGCAACGGCAGTCCTGTTGCGCCTGGCCGAAGCGCGGCCAGCGCAGCCCACGGCCCGACGACAGCGGCCAGCCACGCAAGGTGCGAATCGGGCCCTCGCCTGAAGATCGTCGGAATGGCCAGAGAACGCGGTTTCATGTCGAAAGTCTGTCAGGAACCGTCTCTGGCATAGACGCCAACCGCGCGAGGACGCGTGCGTAATCCTCGGGCGTATCCATGTCGATCGCAAATCGGTCGTGTTTTGCTTCATGGACGAACACTTCGTCGGGATGCTCCGCGATCAATTTCTTGCAGCCGGGGTTCACATGTCCGCTGACCACCTCCGTCGCGTAGCTCGACGAAAACGCCACTGGGTTGCCGCGCTGCCCATTGCACGAAGGCACCAGGATGGAACCATAGGGCATCGTGCCGTAAGCGTCGATCAGTTCGCGGTAGTCGCCGGGTTCGAGCAGGACCTGATCGGCGAGACACACCAGCACGACGTTGCACGGCGCGTTGAGCGCCGCCACGCCCGCCGCCACCGAGGTCATCTGGCCTTGCTCGTAATACGGATTGAACTGGAATCTCACCGGCAAGCCGTCGAGTGCTTCGATGACGGCGCGGCCGTTGAAACCGGTCACGACCACGATTTCTTCGGGGCCGGCCTCGAGCAGCACGCGCACGGTGCGCCTGACCGCGGGTTCGCCATCGATCGGCAGCAGGAGCTTGTGGCGGCCCTGCATCCGTGATGAGGTGCCCGCGGCCAGCATTACAGCGGAGAATAGCGGCGCCGTTGTAGCGTTCATACGACCTCCCGTTGTCGCCGATCCTCGACGATCGCCAGATATTTGTCGGGCGCGCGCTCGAACTCCAGCTTGCAGCTATCGCAGCAGAAATACACGCGCTGCCCGCCAGCCTCGACGACGTGCTTCGCCGATGCGATATCGATGCTCATCCCGCACACCGGATTGACGTAGCGCGCGGGCGGTTCGACCGACGCCATCGATTCGCACGGCGGCACGGCGGGCAGCACAGGCAGTACGTCGGCTCCGGCGGCGTGTTGGTCCGGCGTATCGGCAGCGGCCTGTTCCAGCATCCGGCGCAGCATCACGAGTCCCGCCACCGCGCCAAGCGCGATTTCCTGTGGCGTGCGTGCATGAATGCGAGGTCCGGCAGGGGCATGCAGCGCGGCGAGCCGCTCTTCCGTGATACCGCGTGCGCGCATCGTGTCGCGCAGTTGATCCGACTTGCGCTGGCTTGCGATCAGCAGCACGGCTGCCGCCGAGGTTCGCAAGGCGGCCTCAAGTGCCTCCTCGTCACTGTCGCCCTGAGTGGCGACGAGAATCAGTTGCGGCCTCAGCAGGCGCAACGCGTCGGCATCGAAACCCTGGATGACCCGTGGTATGCCGAGCGGCGCAAACGGCTCGGTCACGCTCGCTGCAGCATGGACGCGCAAGCCCATGCGTTGCGCGAGCACGCAGGCTTCGAGGGCGGCGGGCGTCGAGCCGAGTATGAGCACGGCGGGCGCGGGCACCGACGGCTGAATGAAGAGTTCGATCGTGCCGTTGCTCGCGCAGGGCATCGCATGATGCTCCACGCCGGACTCCGGCGCGATCTCCGAATTGCTGATGCGAATCAGTTTTGGCTGGCCCGATCGCATCGATTCCTGCGCGGCCTGGACCACGATCGCCCGGGAGCAGCCGCCGCCGATCCAGCCATGCAGCGTGCCGTCGTTTTCCACTACCGCTTGCGCGCCGACCCACGTCGACGTGGGCGGCAGCGCCCGGATCACAGTGGTCACGGCGAACGGGCGCGCCTCTTCGGTGAGCCTTTGTTCGAGCTGGATCAGCGCCTCGGCGTTGATCGCGGAATTCATTGACGAGTTCATGGCGCGGCTCATTGCAAAAGGGACAACACGTGCGGCAGCACGCGCTCCAGACTGACGAGATCGCTCGCGCCGGTCATGAGGTCGAGATAAGGCATGGCGGCCGCCATGCCGACGCTGCTCGGCGTGAAGCCGGGACGGCCGGCGAGCGGATTCAGCCAGACGATGTACCGGCAACGGCGCCGCATCTTGCGCAGCGCCTGTTGCAGAAGCGCCGGGTCGCCTGCGTCGTAGCCGTCGCTGACGATCATGACGGCGGTGCGCGAGTGCAGCAGCGCGGCCGCGTGCCGCTGGTTGAATTCGTCGAGACTGTCGCCTATGCGCGTGCCGCCGGCCCAGCCGGCCGAGAGCAGTTGCAGCCGTTCCTGTGAACGCCACGGGTCGGGGTCGCGCAACGCCTGCGCAACACCGACGAGCTGAGTGTGAAAAATGAAGCAATGCACATCCGACAGGCGCGCGCTGATCACCCGCGCAAGCCGCAGAAAGAAGAAGCTGTACAGGCTCATCGAACGGCTCACGTCCAGCAGCATGACGATGCGCGGCCGCACGCGCTGTTTGCGGCGCCACGCGAGTTCCAGCGGCACGCCGCCGTGAGCCACGCTCAGGCGGATGGTGCGCGCCATGTCGATGGCACGGCCTGACGCCGCGCGTCGTTCGCGACGCATCTGTATGCCGCGCAACCGCTGCACGAAACGCCTGATGGCTTCGTCGATGGCGAACAGTTCGTCGGGCTGATTCAGGTGCCGGAAATCCGCATGCATGAGCGACGTTTCACGGCTCATGCCGTGCTCGGCCGTCTTGCCGTCGGCCTGCGCGGCATCGGCGCCATGGCCCACCAGGGACAGCGGCGTGCCTTCGCTGGTATCGCGTGCCGCGCCGTCGCCATGGGTCGTCAGTTTGCCTGCGCCGCCCACACGCGTTTCGACCAGGGCATGGCGATTTGGCGCGAGAAACCAGGCATCGAAGAGTTCATCGAAACGCCGCCATTCTTCGGCGCGTGAGCAAAGCCACGCGCGCAGGCTCCAGCGCAACAGCAGGCTATCGAATTGCCCTGTACGCTGAGCGACGTCCATCGCCCCAGCCATGTCGCTGCTCGTGACATGAAAGCCGTTCTCGCGCAGCCATCCCGCGAAGCCGACATAGCGGGACATCATGGCGTCGGCCAGTTCGGGCGGCGCCGTGTCGGTGGCGTAGTGGCTATCGGTCAGCATGCGGCCGCCAGTCGCTCAACCACTGGACGCGTGAAGCCCGCCTGATCGTCGCGGGTCTTCACCAGTGCCGACAGCGAATCCATGATCCGGTCGATACCCTCTTCGTCGAAGGTGCTGACGCCGAGACGCAGGAGTGCCGCCGCCCAATCCAGTGTCTCGGCGATGCCGGGTTTTTTCTGGATGTCCATCTGCCGAACCGCCTGGACGAATTCGACCACCTGTTGCGCCAGTTTCGTCGGCATCTCCGGCGCCTGTGCGCGCACGATCGCCAGTTCCTTCCCGAAGTCCGGGTAGTCGACGTAGTGATACAGGCAGCGGCGGCGCAGCGCGTCGGAAATCTCGCGGGTGCCGTTGGAGGTCAGGATCACGATGGGCCGCTCGGTCGCGCGGATCACGCCCAGTTCCGGAATCGATATCTGGAAGTCGGACAGCAGCTCAAGAAGATAGGCTTCGAATGCTTCATCCGTGCGGTCGATTTCATCGATCAACAGAACGGGGGCGGGGGTCGTCGTGATCGCTTCCAGCAGTGGGCGCTTAAGCAGATAGCGCTCGGAGAAAATGTCCTGTTCCTTGCTGGCGAGCGGCCGGTCGTCCTGTTCGAGCAGCTTGATGGCGAGCAGTTGATGCTGGTAATTCCACTCGTACAGCGCCGAATGGACGTCGAGTCCTTCATGGCATTGAAGCCGGATCAGCCGCGTGTCCGACAGCCGCGCGAGCGCCTTGGCGACTTCCGTCTTGCCGACCCCCGCTTCACCTTCGAGCAGTAGGGGCCGCCGCATTTCCAGCGCCAGCAGCAAGGTGGCCGCGAGGCTGCGCTCGGCGATGTAGCCGTGACGCGCGAGGCGCTGCTGCAGGTCCAGTACGTTGCTCATGCGGTCCGTGAACATGACGGCCCTCGTCGCTCAGGCGGCCTTGTGCGAAAACAGCCCGCGCAGCCAGTCGCGCAGGACCGCCCACGCAAGCGCGAGTCCATTCAGCTCGGCCGCGCGGGCCGGGGCGGGCGCGGCGGCTGCCGCCTGTGCAGTGGTTCCCGCTGCCGCCGGATCATCGGCTGACGGCGCGGCCTGCGGCGCATCCGCGCTCTGGACTAGCGCGGCAAAGTTGGCGACGAACTGTTTGAGGATCTGGTCGGCCACCGTATTCATCATCCGGCCGCCGAATGAAGCCGCCTTGCCGCTCATCGCGACTTCGCTTTTGCCGACCAGCTCGCACGTTGCGCCGCTCGCCTGCACGGTCGCGACGAGATCCATCGATGCGCCGGACGTGCCCGTCGAATCCGAACCCTTGCCCACGAGATGCAGGGTGCGCTGCGCGGCATCGAGTTCCAGCACTTCGATATTGCCCTTGAACGACATCGCGGCCGGTCCGATCTTCACCGTGACGGTGCCCTTGTAATGCGTCGCGTCCACACGTTCGGTGATCTTCGCGCCGGGCATGCAGCCGCCCACCGCCTCGATGTCCTGCAGGCACTGCCACGCGGCATCCGCCGTGGCTTCGAGAGGAAATGCCTTTTCGATGACGACTTTCATTGAATCATCCCCTGTCTATACGGATCGTCCGTCCTGACCCGCGCGCTACGGTCGGGCGAGTCCGAGTGAGTGGCTTTGCTGCCAAACGCGATAGGCGTTGTGAGGCATGTTCATGTGGGTGACGCCCAGGTGCGCGAATGCATCGACCATGGCCGAGGTGAAACACGGAATCGAGCCCACGTGCGGCGATTCCGCTACGCCCTTCGCGCCGATCGGGTGATGAGGAGAAGGCGTCACCGTAAAATCCGTCTCCCAATGCGGCGTTTCCACCGAGGTCGGCACGAAGTAATCCATCAGCGTGCCGCCCAGCAGATTGCCTGCTTCGTCGTACGGCAGTTCCTGTCCCATCGCGACCGCAAAGCCTTCGGTCAGGCCGCCGTGAATCTGCCCTTCGATGATCATGGGATTGATGCGCGTGCCGCAGTCGTCGAGCGCGTAGAAGCGCCGCACCCGCGTTTCACCGGTATAGCGATTGACGTCGAGCACGCAGAGGTAGGCGCCGAACGGGAACGTGAAGTTGGGCGGATCGTAGTAATCGACCGCTTCCAGGCCCATTTCCATGCCTTCCGGCACGTTGTTGTAGGCGGCCCATGCCACCTGCTTGAGCGTCTTGAACTGTTCCGGCGACCCCTTGAGCACGAAGCGGTCGATATCGAACTCGACGTCGTCCGGACTCGCTTCGAGCAGGTGGGCCGCGATCTGGCGGGCCTTCTCGCGAATCTTGTGCGAAGCCCGTGCAACCGCCGCGCCGGCGACCGGCGTGGAGCGCGATCCGTAGGTGCCGAGCCCATAGGGCGCGGTGGAGGTATCGCCTTCCTCGACCGTGATCACCGAAGCGGGAATACCGGCCTCGGAGGCGATGATCTGCGCGTAGGTGGTCTGGTGTCCCTGACCCTGCGTGATCGTGCCCATTCGCGCGATCGCCGAGCCGTCCGGATGCACGCGAATCTCGCACGAGTCGAACATGCCCACGCCCAGGATGTCGCACATCTTCGACGGACCCGCGCCAACGATCTCGGTGAAGGTGACAATGCCGATTCCCATCAACCATTCCGCGTTCGGGTCGGCGCGGCGGGCGGCTTGCTCGGCGCGCAGGGCAGGGTAGTCGACGGCTGCCAGCACTTTCCTGAGCGCGGGTTCATAGTCGCCCGAATCGTAGTCGAGCCCGAGCGGCGTGGAAAACGGAAACTGGTCTTTGCGGATGAAATTGCGCAGCCGGATTTCGGCCTTGTCGATACCGAGCTTCTGCGCGAGGACGTCGACCATGCGTTCGATCAGATAGACCGCCTCGGTCACCCTGAATGAACACCGGTAGGCCACGCCGCCAGGAAACTTGTTGGTATAGACGCCATCGACTGACACGAACGCGTTGGGGATGTCATACGAACCCGTGCAAACATGGAACATGCCGGCGGGCCACTTGGTCGGATCCGCGCACGCGTCGAACGCACCGTGATCCGCCGTGACGTGCACGCGCAGCGCCTTGATCCGGCCGTTGCTGTCCGCGGCGAGTTCGCCCGTCATGTGATAGTCGCGAGCGAAGGCGGTGGAGCTGAGATTTTCGGCGCGCGACTCGATCCACTTGACGGGCCGCCCCAGCACGATCGATGCGACGATTGCCACGACGTAGCCCGGATACACGCCCACCTTGTTGCCGAAGCCACCGCCGATGTCCGGCGAGATGATGCGGATCTTCGACTCCGGAATCGAGGACAACATGCCGACCACCGTGCGCACGACATGCGGCGCCTGCGAGGTGATATAGACCGTCAGATCGCCGCGGACCTTGTCGAACGACGCCACGCAGCCGCAGGTTTCGAGCGGACACGGATGCACGCGCGGATACAGCATGTCCTGCCGGACCGTGACGTCCGCGTTGTCGAACGCGCGCGCGGTCTTGTCCTTGTCGCCGACGTTCCAGGTGAAGATGTGGTTCGGATGCTTGCGGGCGCCGTGCGCGCCCGTCTGCTTGTCGCGGATGTCTTCCCGGATCACGGGCGCATCGGGTTCGAGCGCCTTCAGCGGGTCCACTACCACGGGCAGTTCCTCGTATTCCACTTCCACCAGCTCGGCCGCGTCGGCCGCGACGTAGCGATCATCGGCGACGACGAACGCGACTTCCTGGTTCTGGAACACGACTTTCTCGTCGGCGAGCACGGCCTGAACGTCGCCCGCGAGCGTGGGCATCCAGTGCAGCTTGAGCGGCTTGAGATCGTCCGCTGTCAGCACCGCATGCACGCCGGGGTGGGCGAGCGCGCGTGACTTGTCGATTTTCAGTATCCGCGCGTGGGCGTACGGACTGCGCACCATGGCGCCGAACAACATGCCAGGCATCTTGACGTCGTCGACATAAGTGCCTTTGCCCTGGATGAAGCGCGGATCCTCGCGGCGTTTGCGCGAGCAGCCCATGCCTTCCAGCGCGGCGAGACGATCGAGATTGGCGTCGATATTTCCCATTGCGTTTCTCCCGATCTCAATGCGCCGAGGCTTCCGCCATGAGCGGATGCGAAGTCTGGACCGCTTCGCCGCGCAGCTTGGCGGCTGCATATTGCACGGCTTTCACGATGTTCTGATACCCGGTGCAGCGGCAGAGATTGCCGGCCATCCAGTAACGGATTTCCTCTTCGCTCGGGCTGGGGTTTTCCTGTAGCAGACGATAGGCACGCGTCAGCATGCCCGGCGTGCAGAAGCCGCATTGCAGGCCGTGTTCCTGCATGAAGCCCTCCTGCAGCGCGTGCAGTTCGCCGCCTTTGGCCAATCCCTCGACCGTCAGCAGTTCCGCCTCGTCGGCCTGTACCGTCAGGAAGGTGCAGGACTTGACCGACATGCCGTTCACGTCCACCGTGCACGCCCCGCAATGGGATGTCTCGCAACCGATATGCGGGCCCGTATGCAGGCACTTTTCCCGCAACGTGTGGATCAGCAGCTCGCGCGGCTCGACCACCACGTCCGTTTGCGTACCGTTCAGCTTGAACGACACCATGACCTTTTTGCTCATCTCATGTCCCCTTGATATGTGTCGGTACGCGTCTCACTGCCTGGCCCGCGTGAGCGACGTGCGCAGCGCGCGCCGTGTCATCTCGCCCGCCATCGCGGTCTTGTATTCGATATCGCCGCGCAGGTCCTCCGCCGGCTCGCAGATTCCCATGGCGAGCCGCGCGGCTGCGTCGATGGCGGCCTCGTCGAGCGGCTTGCCCAGCAGTGACTGTTCGGCGTCGGTCGCGCGAAGCGCCGTTTGCCCGACATTGGTCAGCGCAATGCGCACGTCGCTCACATTTCCGCCTTGCAGGCGAAGCGTGACCGCCGTGGCGGCGGTGGCGAAGTCACCGGTCTTGCGCTTGAGCTTGGCGTAGCAGTAGCCGGATCCCGGCGCGGGCACGGGAATGCGGATCCCGGTCATGATCTCGCCGGCTTCGAGCTGCGTCATGTAGGTGCCGAGGAAAAAGCCGTCGGCCGGCACGACGCGCTCACCGTGTTCGCCAGCAAGCACGAACGACGCATCCAGCGCGATCATCAACGCGGGATGGTCATTGCCGGGGTCTCCATGCGAGATATCCCCGCCGATCGTGCCCCGGTAACGCACTTGCGGATCGGAAATCTGGCGCGCGCCTTCCACGAGCAACGGACATTTCTCTTGCAACACGGTCGACCAGATCAGTTCGTTCTCCGTGGTCATCGCGCCGATGCGTATTTCGTTGCCGACTTCGCGGATGCCCTTGAGCTCGGGGAGTTTTCCAAGGTCGATCAGATGGCCCGGCTCGGCGAACCGGAGCTTCATCATGGGCAACAGACTATGGCCGCCTGCCAGCAGTTTCGCGGTCTCGCCATGCTCGTTCAGCAGCGAGAGAGCCTCGGACAGGCTGCGGGGAGCGTGGTATTCGAAAGGACGAGGGATCACGTGGGGTCTCCTGTTTTTTATCGGTCGGCGAACGGGAGCGTCATCGGCCTGTATTCCTTAAGCATTTCACAGGACGACGCAGCAATTCAACGCAAGTTCTTCAACGGCGGAATAGGTGCGCGAACGACCGGCTAACCGGCGTGAAATACGGCTAGTCCGTTGTGCGTGAGACATGGACGGGGCGGGGGCGGGAAAACCTGTACGCCGGAAATCAGAACTTCACGCCAAAACCGAGGCCGATAATCCAGGGATCGATTTTCAGGGTGCCGATAGGCGCGCCGCCGAGCGTCGCGTCCGTCCTGACGAAGAGTTTCTTGACGTCCACATTGACAAAGGTTCTCTTCGTCACCTGTACGTCGACGCCGACCTGAAATGCCGGCCCGAAACTGTGGTTACTGATCCCGACGCCCTGGCCGCCTGCCTGCAGGGAATTGTTGTAGAACAGCGTATAGTTCAACCCGGCGCCGACGTAAGGGCGGATCCTTCCTTGCGGGTTGAAATGCCACGCAACCGTGAGGGTGGGAGGCAGCAGGCTGACCCGGCCGAGTTCGCCGAGATTGGACGTCACTGTATGGCGTGTGATGCCGAGAATCAGTTCGACGCCAATGTTATTCGTCGCCATGTAGGTGAAATCGAGCTCCGGGACGACGGAGTTGTTGACGTTCGTGCCGAGCGTCGACAACGTCCCCGAAGTCGATACATCCGGTTCAATGCTCAATACCCGGAAACGGGCCAATATATCGCCTTGCTCTGCCTGCGCGCTGGTTGTGCCGGCCACGGCCAGTACAACCACCATGACGCCTTTGGCAATCGGATGGCGTTTCATTTTGTCTCCCGTGTCGGGCTTTTTTCAGGACGTGTTGCTACCGGCTACCGATGTCGAAAAGGTATGGCAGACGAGGCCAGCGGCTGCAGGGCGTGCGCTGATCGCATGGCTACGGCGTGCGTCTGTTTCGGGTAGAGAACTGGTTCCCTCGACTGACAAGGCGGTACACTCCACTTAGCATTTCACAATGCAGTGCGGCAATTCAACGCCATTTTCCCGAGCGGCGCTTTGCCTGCGCCAGTTGCCGGAAAACTTGCGTGAAATTCGGAAAAGGCATAAAAAAGTCAAAAATTGCCTTGAAATCGAAGAAAATTCCATTCGAGGAGGAGACGTCGAATGAATCCGCTGGACCCAGCCCCGACATCGATGCTGCCAACGTCCGAACCACACCGCAATGAGACTTTCCAGCACAAGCTGGAGCAGTTCAATCCGGGGATGGTCTGGCTCGACGCGCAGGGAAACGTGACCGCGTTCAACGACGTCGCGATGCAGGTGCTCGGGCCGGCGGGCGAGCAATCACTGGGGGTAACGCAGGACAGGCTGTTCGGCATCGACGTGGTAAAACTGCACCCGGAGAAAAGCCGTGACAAGCTGCGCTTCCTGCTTCAATCGCAGGATTCGAAGGGCTGCCCGGTGAAGTCGCCTGCGCCGGTCGCGATGATGATCAATATTCCTGACCGGATACTGATGATCAAGGTATCCAAAATGACGGGCAGCAATGGAACATGCGGCACCTGCATGATTTTCTACGACGTGACCGACATTACGACCGAACCCCCGGAGCGTCAGCTGGGGAATCGCGAACCCGCACCGCGACGCCTGTTCAAGATCCCGGTCTATCAAATGAACCGGGTGATCCTCATCGATCTGAAGGACATCGTCCGGTTCCAGGGCGATGGCCACTACACGACGATTGTCACGAAAGACGATCATTACCTCTCCAATCTGTCTCTCGCTGATCTCGAGCTTCGTCTGGATAGCAGCATCTATCTGCGCGTCCACCGCAGCCATATTGTCAGCCTCTCCCACGCGGTGGAGCTGGTCAAAGCGGAGGACAGCGTCAACCTTGTTATGGCCGATGCGCAACGGACGTCCGTGCCGGTGAGCCGGTCGAGAGCGCCACAGTTGAAAGAGATGCTTGGCGTTATTTAGCCGTATTCCAACGCGCTTTCGTGATCGCCCGCCGCGAGCCGAAGCGTGTTCAACGGAAGGCCGCGGGCATCGACCGTCGCAAGATTTAGAACAACTGACGTATGCCCAACGCCACGCCAACGTTATTGGTGCGGCCAATCTTCGTGCCGCTCGAGTCCGCGGCGTAGTCAGCCGCGAATGCGCCATTGCCACGCGAAAAATCCACGGTGCCGTAGATTTCGGTGTGCTTCGATAGCGAATACTCGGCGAGAATAGTGGCTGAATAGTTCACACCGGTACCCAGCGAGCCGTCGAGCAGTGCGGCATTGCGCGTCATGCCGTAATAATATGCAAATGTGAACAGCAGCGGATCGGTCGCCTGCCAGTTCGCGCCGACATAGAACGTGTCGTCGATCCGGTTCGGGCTGACCCGGTCTTTAGTGATAAAGAGGGCGGTCGCCGGAGAATCGGATTGGCCCATGGCCGCGTCGGTCAGACCGGTCCTGTCCTGGTTGCGCAGCCAGCCCGCCAGCAGGCGAACTTTAGGCGTGATCTGATACGCCCCGCTCACGTGCAGGAAATTCTCCTTGGCACCTTCCTTCGTGAGCGCAGCCTCGACGTCGGTCTGCTGGAAGCCAGCATTGATCTGGGCGGGTCCGAATGCATAGGTCAGTTCAACGCCGTAGGTGCTGCCAAGACCGACCGAACCCGCGTTATTGCCAAAGCCGTAGATCGCATCGACGCTCAGGCCATCGAAACTGCCCTTGTACTTGACCGAATTGTTCACGGTCAGGTAATTGCCGATGCCGTTGTACATCCAGCTGTCTTGCCAGTAGTCGCCCACTTCGATCGGATCGAAAATATCGCCGAGTGTGTCGTAGGCCGGGGCGTACTGGTTGCCGAAAGTCAGCGAGCCCCACCGTTTGTCTGAAAGACCTACGAAGGCCTGGCGGCTGAATAGCGTGTTCTTCGAGTGCAGCGCGCCGGTATTGATCTCGAAGCCGTTTTCCAGGCGGAAGATCGCCGAGAGACCGCCTCCGAGATCTTCGCTGCCGCGCAGTCCCCAGCGGCTATGCGTTTCCGGGCCGACATCCATCGAAACCTTGTCCTTGCCGCCCGCAGCAGCATTGGTTTGATAGCGGATTGCGGTATCAAGCAGGCCGTACAGCGTGACCGAGCTTTGTGCGAATGCCGGAGTGGCAATAACCAGCATGGTCGCGGAGCTGCAAATCGCGATGGTTTTCTTGTTCATTTGTCGATATTCCAGATAGACAGTTGTCAGGTCCGTGACAACAACGCGGAGTAGATTCTCTGCGGAACAGAGAAAGCGATTAATCGCGTGTAACGGATATGGACCTTTCTGGCTTTCTCAACAATGTTTTGGCGAACTTGTGATAAAGCGGCTCGGGGCCGCAAGCGCTTGATTGGCTCCTGCGAACAGGAGCCATCCGGAGTGTGTAGTGGATCTAATCGATCCGGACACTGATTTAGGCGAGAATGTTCGCCATGAAGAGGTGTCTGATGAGCAAGCAACGACGTACGTTTTCCCCGGAGTTCAAACAGCAGGCCGCCTGCCTGGTGCTCGACCAGGGCTATAGCCATATGGAGGCGAGTCGCTCAGTCGGCGTCGGCGAGACGGTACTGCGTCGCTGGGTGCACCAGCTTCAAATGGAGCGCGAGGGCGTCACGCCGCAGGGCAAGGCAATCACGCCGGATCAACAGCGTATTCAGGAACTCGAGGCGCGTATTGAACGCCTCGAGCGTGAGAAGGCCATTTTAAAAAAGGCTACTGCGCTCTTGATGTCGGAAGGCATCGAACGTACGAAGTAATTGATCAGATTGGCGCAAGCATCGGCATAGCGCTCGCGGACGATCGATAGCGCCCGGTCTGCCGTTACGCGGTCCAACCGGTTGTTGCCAGGCTTCGAACGCCGGCGGGAGACGAGGCCCTGCGGCCCGTGTTCACGCAGCCGGCCGACGAGCCGGCGAATCTGCCGCGTCGTCAGCCCGAGCCGTTCGGCCGCACGCCAGGGCTTGAGCCGCCCATCTATCACGTCCTGAATGACCTTCAGTCTGTCCAGCTCGCGCATCGTCATCGTTATCCGTTCTGTTGCAGCCATCGCAGCTCCCCAGCGCCGGGTTTCCAGCGGTCGGTCAGCCTACGATCAACTCAAAAAGCGGACATTTGAACTTGGCTAAAAGCGGACATTACAACTTAGCCGTTACAATTCAATGTCGTAGCCATTTCAAGATGTCGCGTTCGCAGCTAAATAGAAATGTCGTGTTTTGCGGGTTAAAAGGTTTGTCTCTAACGGGTTACAGCTCA
>NZ_PQGA01000005.1 GCF_002917095.1 Paraburkholderia eburnea | reverse complement strand
ACGTTCCAGGGCATAGGTGGCTCCGGGCGTTCGATTGCCCGAAAGTGTCAACCATGTCCTCGTACACCTGTCAGCTATGTCTCCAGTCTGTACACCGCCGCAAAGAAAGTAAGTGCCGCCCCGCACAGGGGCAACACTGGCAAACCGACAAGAAAACAAGGAAACGCCAAAGCAGCCAAAAAAACCGTCAACCACCCTCCGCATACCACCGCGGCGTATAAACCCACTCCCGGAGTCCATCGCCAGAGCCTTCCCTGGAAAACCCGCGCGTAGCCGACGACCCCACAATAACCATCGTCCGCATATCGACATCAGAAGACTGCAACGCGCCCAGCGTAGTCGCCCGCAACGACTCCCCAGGCCGCCCTACATCACGCCCCAGTACCACACGCGTTTCCGGCGCGCGCACAGCCCGCACGATCTCCAGCGCCCGATCAAGCTGCCAGGGCCGCGCCCGCGAAATCGGGTTATAGAAAGCCATGACAAGATCAGCAAGCGCAGCATGATGCAACCGCTTTTCGATCACAGCCCAAGGCTTGAGATTATCCGAAAGCGACAGCATGCAGAAGTCGTGACCCAGCGGCGCACCAACCTGCGCAGCCGTAGCAAGCGCCGCCGACACGCCAGGCACAATGCGCAGATCGACCCGATGCCAGCGTGAATCCTCGGCCCCTTCGAGCGCTTCGAGCACCGCGGCCGCCATGGCAAAAACACCGGGATCGCCCGACGACACTACAGCGACGCGCCGCCCCTCGCTAGCAAGCTCGAACGCATGCCGCGCACGCTGCAACTCTTCGCGATTATCGGTCGCATGACGCACCTGCCCAGGCCGCAGCGGGCCAGCCATCTCCACGTAAGTCGCATAACCGACAATATCGGTGGCTTCATCGAGCGCGGTGCGCGCCATCGGCGTGAGCAGATCGGCGCGACCTGGGCCGAGACCCAGCACCGTGAGCCGTCCGCGCGCCCGTCCGAGCCTGGACACGTCGAGCGGTTCGTCCGCGACGCCTAAAACGATGCCATGCCCGGCTTCGAGCCGTCGATGCGGCTCAGGCAGTTTCAGCGCGCCAAACACATCGCCATCGACAAACCGCAACGGCACGCCCAACGCAGACGCCGCCTGTTCGAATGCCGCATCGCCCATGTGCACGGCGGGCGCGATGAGCACGGCAAGCGCCTGTTCGGCCACGCCGTTTGCCTGCAACGCCTCGCGCACATATTCGGCCAACAGCGCAGGCGCTTCGGTTGCGCACGCAACGACCGAGCGCGGATGAATCACCAGATGCTCGGGATTGCCGTCCCACGCCTGCGGACTCACGCGGATCGCATGGCTCGCCGCCGCGTCGCGCGGCAGATCGACGTTGTCGAGCCAGGGCGCGTCGCCGTCGATGCGCGTCGTGTCGCCCGCGAGCAGATCCGACACGAAGCGCTTGCCTTGCGCGAGGCTCGCCAGCGCATATCCTTCGGGCGGATTGAGCAGGCAGGTGCCGAAGCGCAGTTCGCCGCTCGTCGTGATCGCAGGCGCGATGCCAAGCGCCGCGCCCATCTCGCGGGCCATCACGTTGACGCCCGTGAGGCCGCCGAGCAGCGGCACGACGGCGCTGCCGTCCTCCGCGAGCGCGAGCACGGGTGGCTCGATGCCCTTGTTGGCCAGCAGCGGCGCGAGGCAGCGGATCACGATGCCCGCCGCGCAGAGCGCGATGAGCGGCGTGCCGCGCCGGTAGAGTTCGCGCAGATGTTCGCCCAGTTCGCTGAACGCGATATCGCCTTGCGCGCGATCCTGCAAGGCGTGAATCCGGGCGCCCGCATAGAGCGCTTTCACGCGCTGCGCGGTGGCGAGCGCGCCAGGCCCGAGCACGACGACGGCGGGCGGTTGCAGCGCGGCGTTCAGCGTTGCCATTTTTCCCCCGGCACGACGAGCAGCGAGAAGTAGGGCGACGCCATCGGATCGACGTCGTCGAGCGGCACGATGCGCTGGTTCGACATCGTTGCGCGCTCAACATACAGCGCGCGATCGGCCAGGCCGAGTTCGGTCAGCACGCGGCGCACTTTCTCGAAGTTGCGGCCCAGCTTCATGATGACGGCGGCGTCCGCATCGGCAAGACGACGGCGCAGTTCTTCCTCGGGCAACACGCCGGAGAGCACCGCGAGGCTCTGGTTGCGATAGACGAGCGGCACGCCCAGCACCGCCACGCCGCCCAGCATCGAGCACACGCCCGGCACCACTTCGGCCTCGTAGCGCGCCGCAAGCCGGTCGTGCAGATACATGTACGAGCCGTAGAAGAACGGGTCGCCTTCGCAGATCACGGCCACGTCGCGGCCCGCGTCCAGATGCGCGGCGACGGTTTCGGCTGCACCGTCGTAGAAGTCCGCGATGATCGCCTCGTACGAGAGCGGCGGCTCCAGCGCTTCCGTGGTCACCGGATAGACGAGCGGCAGTTGTTCCTGCTGCGCTTCGAGGTGATTTTCGATGATGCCGAACGCGTTGCCCTTCTTGCCCTTGGCGACGAAGTACGCGACCACGGGCGCGGCCTTGATGAGGCGCAGCGCCTTGAGCGTGAGCAGTTCCGGGTCGCCAGGGCCGACGCCGATGCCGTGCAGACGTCCTTTGATGGACATTTATTCGATCTCCGAAGCAAGTGCGTTGACGGCGGCGGCGGCCATCGCGCTGCCGCCACGGCGGCCCTGCACGACCACGAAGGGCACGCCGAGCTTCGCGCTCGCGAGCAGCGCCTTCGATTCGGCGGCGCCCACGAAGCCCACCGGCATGCCGAGGATCAGCGCGGGGCGAGGCGCGCCCGCCTCGATCATGTCGATGAGGTGAAACAGGGCCGTGGGCGCATTGCCGATGGCGACGACGCTGCCTTCAAGGTGCGGGCGCCAGAGTTCGAGCGCGGCGGCCGAACGGGTGTTGCCCAGTTCGCGCGCGAGCGTGGGCACCGCGGGGTCGTCGAGCGTGCAGATGACGGCGTTGTCGGCGGGCAGGCGCGCGCGCGTGACGCCGAAGGCGACCATCTTTGCGTCGCAGAGAATGGGCGCGCCGTTGGCAAGCGCCGCGCGGCCGGCCGCGCCCGCGCCTGGCGAGAAGGCCAGATCGGCGACGACGTCGACCATGCCGCAGGCGTGGATCACGCGCACGGCGAGTTTTTCGAGGTCGGCGGGAATGTGCGAGAGATCGGCTTCGGCACGGATCGTCGCGAAGGACTCGCGATAGATCGCCTGGCCGTCGCGGATGTAATCAGACATCAGGAGTGCTCCGGGGCCGCTGCGTGAGCAACTGCTTGAATAGCTGCGCGGCGGCTTCGATCGTCAGGTGGCGCGCGACGGAGCGGCCGAATGGGGCCGTGTGCGCGTCGCGCTCGTTGAGGTGTTCGTCACGGTGCGCGCCGTCGTGCTCGTACACGTCGTACGTGCCGGGCGCCACGGCGAGCAGCGTGAACGGCGCGCGGTGGGCGGCGGCGCAGGAGCGCTCGCAGCCGCTCAGGTGGACGTGTACGCCGGGCGGCAGGTGGGCGGCGAGACGCAGGGCGTCGGCCTTGGTATCGGCGCGGCTCTTCGCGCAGCCCGCCGACCCTGTGCAGGCGATCGTGCGGGCGAGCGGGTGGGCGGGGTCGGCGATAAAGCCGAGCGCTTGCAGGCGTTCCAGCACGTTCCGCGTGACGCCGTTATCGATATTCGGCAGGATTGCGCCTTGCCAGGGCGTGATGCGCAGCGTGCCGTCGCCGTGCGTTTGCGCGAGCGTGGCGAGCGCATGCAGCGTCGCGGCGTCAAGACGCGCGAGCGGCGGCTCGCAGCCGACGTAGCGCCTGGTGCGATTCAGCGCGTGCACGCCGAGCCGCAACGCGAGATCGACGCCAGGACGACGCCAGCCGCGATCGCACGCGATATCGGGCGAGGTATGTTCTTGTGCCCGTTGCAGCACCGCCTGCGCGCCATGCACAGCGACGACTTCACGCATGCGCGTCTCGCCGGGCTGGGCGAGATCGAGGAAGGCGTGCAGCAGCGCGTGGATCAATCTGACCGCTTCAGTCGCCGCGATCGAGCCGAGCGAGCCGAGCGAGCCGTCGGCGGGACAACCCGCGAGGCCGAACATGAAGCGCACGCCGTCGTCGTGCGCCGCCGCGGCCAGCCAGATATCGTGCGGATGATCGAGCGCCGCAAGCCGTTCGCCGCCATCGATCAGCAACGCGAACTTGGGCGAAAGCGCCGCGAAACGCGGCTCGCCTTGCAGCATGGCGACGATGGGGGCGACGAGCTTCGTGGTGTCGATGAGCGCTTCGGAATCGAGGCCGGCGAGCGGACTAAGCATCAGGTTGCGCAGTTCGTCGGCGGCGCGCAGATCCGCGCTGGCACAGACGCCCGGACCCAGGCCCGCATCGACGAGCGCAGCCGTGAGCGCTGCTTCGCTGCCCGCGCGGATGCCGCGCACCTGAAGGTTCGCGCGATTCGTCAGTTCGAGCGCGCCCTGCGCATGCGCGAGCGCGGCTTCGGCAATCGCGTGCGCCTGCGTGGCTTGTAGCAAGCCGCCAGGCAAGCGAATGCGGCAGAGGCCGCCGTCGAGCGCCGCGACGACGCGCACGAGCCCCGGGCACGCCGAACGGCGGGCCGCGGCCCATGCAGCGGGGGACGAAGCGAGGGAAAAAGCGGGCTTCGAGTCGTGATTCAAGGGGCACTCGTGTTGGGAATCGCGCGGTCGTCGAACCGGGCCGCCTCACTGGCCGAAGCGGCGCGACTCATGCGCGAGCGCTGGCCGTATCGGCAAGGGGCGAGAAACGCGTGGGACATTCGCGGTTTCCGGCCCGTCCGGTGCCAGCGGAAGCGGTATTATGCCCGTTTTCCAGCGCGATCCGCGAATCCCGACGGGCCGCGCGCAACGCATGACGGAGCACGGATGCAGGGCAGGCGAGCGTGGCTGACGGTGATCGGCATAGGCGAGGACGGATATGCGGGGCTGGGGCGCGAGGCGCGCCGCGCGCTCTTCGCGGCAACGGTCGTGACGGGCGGCGCGCGCCATCTGGCAATGCTGCCGTCGCGCGTGCAGGCGCGCCGCGAGCCGTGGCCGCAGCCGTTCAGCGTCGAGCCGTTGCTTGCGCTGCGCGGTAAGCGCGAGCCGGTCTGCGTGCTGGCGAGCGGCGATCCGATGTTCTACGGCGTGGGCGCGACGCTCGCGCGTCAGCTTCCGGTGGATGAACTGTGCGTGTTGCCCGCGCCTTCGTCGCTGTCGCTTGCGGCGGCGCGTCTCGGCTGGGCCTTGCAGGATACGGCGGCGGTGTCGCTGGTGGGCCGGCCGCTCGACGCGCTGCGGCGGCATCTCTTTGCGCGTTCGCGCGTGCTCGCGTTGAGCGCCGATGGACGCACGCCCCAGGACATTGCCGCCTTGCTTGTCGAACAGGGCTTCGGCGCGACGCGTCTGATCGTGTTCGAGCATCTGGGCGGCGCGCAGGAGCGGCGCATCGATGGCCGCGCCGACGCGTGGCATGACGGCACAATCGTCGAAGAAGTCGCGGCCCTGAATCTCGTGGCCTTCGAGTGCATCGCCGCCGACGGTGCCGACTTCAACCCGGCACGGCCCTGGACGCTTACGCCCGGCCTGCCCGACGACGCTTACCGGCACGACGGCCAGCTCACCAAGCGCGACGTGCGCGCGCTCACGCTCGCCCGCCTCGCGCCGACGCCGGGCGCATTGCTCTGGGACGTGGGCGCGGGCAGCGGTTCGATCGGCATCGAATGGATGCGCGCGCATGCGGCTTGCCGCGCGATCGCGATCGAGTCGAACGGCGAGCGCCAGCGCTTCATCGAACACAATCGCGACGCGCTGGGCGTGCCCGCGCTGCAACTCGTGGCGGGGCGCGCGCCCGACGCGCTCGCGGGACTCGCCGCGCCCGACGCGGTGTTCATCGGCGGCGGCGTAACGGCGCCGGGCGTGCTGGAGACCTGCTGGGAACGGCTGGCGCCGGGCGGGCGGCTCGTGGCGAACGCGGTGACCGTGCAGAGCGAAGCGGCGCTCGTGGCATGGCGCGCGCAGCATGGCGGCACGCTGACGCGCATCGGCATCGGCGAGGCTCAGCCGCTCGGTCGCTTCGACACCTGGCGCCAGGCGCTGCCCGTCACGCTGTTCGAGGCGATCAAGCCATGACCGTGCGGGTGTTGTTGCTGGGCGGCACGGGCGACGCGCTGCGGATCGCGCGCGCACTCGGTCCCAAGCACGTTTATAGCCTCGCGGGTCTGGGTCGCGTGCCCGCCGATCTGCCTTGCGCGGTGCGTGTGGGCGGCTTTGGCGGCGCACAGGGACTCGCGCACTATCTTGCCGACGAAGGCATCACGCTGGTGCTCGACGCCACGCACCCCTACGCGGCGCAGATCAGCGCGAACGCGGCGCTTGCGTGCGACCAGACGCAGGTGCCTTACTGGGCGCTGCGCCGCGCGCCGTGGCAACCGCAGCCGGGCGACGACTGGTGCAAGGTGCGCGACTGGGCGGGCGTGATCGAAGCCATTACGCCCTATGCGCGCGTGCTTTTCACGCTCGGTCGCGAACCGCTCGCGCATCTGGGCGAAGTGCCTGGGCATCAGCACTGGACCGTGCGGTGTCTCGACGCGCATCCGGGGCACGCTCGCGCGAGGGTGATCGACGCGCGCGGACCGTTCACGCACGAGGGCGAACGCGCGCTCTTCGAGGCGGGGCGTTACGACGTAATCGTCAGCAAGAACAGCGGCGGCGCGGCGACGGAAGCAAAACTTGCCGTGGCACGCGAAATGGGCCTGCCCGTGGTCATGATGCAGCGGCCTTCGCTGCCGCCGGCGCAACGCGAATTCGCTTCGGTGCAGGATGTGCTGGATGCACTCGCGACTCACACTCAACGGAATATCGACGCATGACTGTTTTCTTTATCGGCGCGGGGCCGGGCGATCCCGAACTGATCACCGTAAAAGGCCAGCGGCTTGTGCGGACTTGTCCCGTCATTCTCTACGCGGGTTCGCTCGTGCCGCCCGCGGTGCTCGAAGGCCATCGCGCGCAACAGGTCGTGGATACCGCGCCGCTCACGCTCGACGAGATTGTCTCGCTGCTCGAAAACGCCCATCGGCAAGGTCATGATGTGGCGCGCGTGCATTCGGGCGATCCGTCGCTGTATGGTGCGATCGGCGAGCAGATCAGACGCTTGCGTGAGATTGGGATTCCTTATGAAGTGGTGCCCGGCGTGACGGCGACGGCGGCGTGTGCGGCGGCGCTCGGCAACGAACTCACGCTGCCAGGCATTTCGCAGACGCTGATTCTCACGCGCTATGCGACCAAAACGTCGATGCCCGAAGGCGAGGCGTTGAGCGATCTCGCGCGGCACCGCGCGACGATGGCGATTCATCTGGGCGTGCGCCATATCGCGCGCATCGTCGAGGAATTGCGTCCCCACTATGGCGACGATTGCCCCGTGGCCGTGATCTATCGCGCAAGCTGGCCCGATGAGGAGCGCGTGACGGGGACGCTCGCGGATATCGCCCGGAAGGTGCAGGCGACGGATATCGAGCGCACGGCGCTGATCCTCGTTGGCCGCGTGCTGGGGGCGGTCGGGTTTGCGGATTCGACGTTGTACGGGGCGGCAAAGCGGTAGGAGCGAACGGGTAATACCCGAACGAAATTTGCGCGACGTTGTGCTATGTCGCTGTCGATACTAAACCAGGCACATCACCTCATTCAATGCGCGCCGGCATGTTTATGATCGGCGTGCGTATGCGGCTGGGTCAGCGCGCTCACCGCTGCAAGCACGACGATATTCACGCCCAATGCGAGAAAGCCGATGTTGATGTCCTTGAGCGTATCGGGTGCGAATGGAATCAATTGCGCCACGCTCACATGTGTCACCGTGGTAAGCACGACCACCAGCACACCCGACAAAATTCCGCAAAATGCACCTTGTTTCGTGACGCGATTACGCGCAGACAAGCTGCATACGAGTGCCGGAAACAATTGCGTGACGAAGTTATAACCCATCAGCAAGAGCGCCACGATGGTCTCGCCGCCATTGAGCGTAAAGCCCACCGCGACCAGCGCGATCACCGGCACGAAGAGGCGCGCGAGTTTCGCCACGCGTTCGTCGTCGGCCTGTTTCATCATGGCGCCGCGATACACGTCGTTGGCGATGAGCGTCGAAGCGGTGGTGAGAATCATCGATCCCGGCACGAGCGCGGTGAGCACGCCCGCCGCGCCGATCACGCCCACGAACCACGGATCGAAGGTCTGCAGCGCGAGGCGAAACAGCGAAAGATCGATGTCGCCGCCCTTGAGGCCGGGCACCTTGAGCACCGCCGCAAATCCACAGAAGAACACGAACAGCAGAATCAATTGATAAAGCGGCAGGATCGCGGCATTGCGGCGGAAAATGCGTTCGTCCTTTGCGGTATAGACCGAGCCGAACGTATGCGGCCACATGAAAAAGCCGAGCGCGGTGAGCAGCACGGTCGACTGGAACCACGTCACGCTTTGGCCTTTGGCAGGGAAGGTGAGGAAGCCGGGTTTCGCGGCGTCGATGGCGCGGAACATTTCCCCGAGGCCGCCATAGTGATGAATCGGCAGATAAATGCCCAGAAATACGGCGATGGCGAGAATCATCGTGTCCTTCACGACCGAATTCCACGCACAGCCGCGCACGCCCGAGACGATCACGTAAGCCGTCACCACGGCCGCGCCGATCCAGATCGCCGCCGTCGATGAAATCGCGCCATACGAGGCCGTCGTCACGATGATGCCCAGGCCCTTGAGCTGCAGCACGAGATACGGCACGAGCGCGAGCACGCCCACGCAGGCGACCAGCACGCCCAGCGCGGGACTGTTGTACTTGCGCGAGAAAAAGTGCGGCTGCGACATCAGCCGGTGCTGCTTGGCATAGCGCCACACGGGCGGCAGCATCCAGTAAGAGAGGATGTACGCGAGCGTCGCGTAGGCGAGGATGTAGTAGACCGGCGCGCCCTTGCCGTAGGCGAAGCCGCTGCCGCCGAGGAACGTGAAGGTGGTGTAGATCTCGCCCGCCATCAGCAGGAACACGAAGGCGGTGCCGAAGCTGCGTCCGCCCACGGACCACTGTTCGAGACTCATGTCGTGCCCGCGTCGCGCGCGCATGCCCAGACACAGCGCGACGACCGTGATTGCCGCAATGATGACGAGTGCGCTCATGGTCGCACCTCGCGTTGCGGATCGACGGCGGTGCGGTTGACCGGATCGAGGCGATAAACGATGGCCATGATCGCCGACGTCAGCACGACCCACAGGACGATCCACGCCAGCACCAGCGGCATGCCGAGTATGAGCGGTTCGGTGCGGTTGACGAACGGCACGCCCAGCAGGATGCCGATAAAAGGTAGCGCTGCGAGCAACCTCAGTGACATGGCAACTCCTTTTTGCAAAAGGGGAAACGTCGCGACCGGGTTCGAGCGATTTACTCTATGCCCGCGAACGCGCCCCGTAAAGCCGCCAAAAATCCCGAGGCAGGCTTACGCGCCCGCACGCTACCGATCGCTGCCGATGGATGGTGCGCCGCGTCACGCACAAGCCGATTCCGTGCCTGCGCAGCGCATTCAGAGGGCACGCCGCTGGCCGATCCAGTTACACTTCACGCACCCTGGCGGGATGTGCCTGCACGACGCGCGCGCCGCCGCAGTATTCAATCTCTGCACTAGCCCCGTTTTTCGGATCGACTTCATGATCGAGAGCCTGATTTCAGACATTCTGTTCGGTTTCACCGGACTGATCAGCATCATCAATCCCATCGGCATTGCCTTTGTCTTTCTCGACCGCACGGCGACGCTCACCGACGAGGAGCGGCGCCTGCTCGCCAAGCGCGTGGCCACCAATGCCGGCCTCGTGCTGCTGGTGGCCTTTTTCGTGGGCACGCCGATCCTGCATTTCTTCGGCATTTCGATGGAGGCGCTGCGCATCGGCGGCGGTCTTGCTGTGGCCGTGAGCGGCTGGCAGATGCTCAACGCGCCGGAACCGGAGCCGCCTGCGGCGAGCGATCCGGCGCTCAAGCCGGTCAGTTCGTGGTCGGCGAGCGGCAAGGCTTTCTTTCCGCTGACAGTGCCGCTGACCACCGGTCCCGGATCGATCGCGACGGCCATCGCGCTCAACGCGAACCGCACGCACAAGCTTTCCGCGTGGCTGCTGTCGAGCATCGCCTCGGTGGTGATTTCGCTGCTGGTCATGCTGGTGATCTATTACGTCTACAGCCGCGCCGCGCGTCTCGCGCACTATCTGGGCGTGGAGGGCACGCGCGTCGCCATGCGTGTATCGTCGTTCCTGTTGTTGTGTATCGGTGTGCAGATCATCTTGACCGGCCTGACCGGTTTCCTCACGCCGATTGCCGGACTGCACGCGGCGAATTAAGCGGGGAACCGGGCTGGAAGCCGGGCGCGAAGCCGCACGGCGGCCGCGCGCCAATCTGATCGACGGAGGCAACGATGTGCCGCTGGCTTGCTTACACGGGTAATCCGATTTCGCTCGAAACCGTGCTGTTTCGCGCGCGCCATTCGCTGATCGACCAGAGCCTGCATTCGACGCTCGGCGCCACCACGACCAACGGCGACGGCTTTGGCCTGGGCTGGTATCAGCATCCGCACGATATTCCGTATCGCTATCGCAGCGTTCACCCGGCCTGGAACGACCGCAATCTGCGCGAGCTGGCGCGGGCGGTGCACGCGCCGTTGTTCGTCGCGCACATTCGCGCCGCCACGCATACGCCGGTGCAGGAGACCAACTGCCATCCGTTCCGGCATCGGCGCTGGATGTTCGCGCACAACGGGCTGATCCGCAGTTTTCCGCTTGTGCGGCGCGAATTACTGCTCGCGATCGATCCGGAGCGCTTCAATGCGCTCGAAGGCTCCACCGATTCGGAGGTCATGTTCTATCTGGCGATGACGTTCGGACTCGAACTCGATCCGGTCACGGCGCTCGAGCGCATGGCCGGCTTCGTCGAGGCCACCGCGCAAAAGCACGGCATCGAGCCGGCGCTCAACATGACGGTCTTCGTGAGCGACGGCGAGCAGATCGTGGCCGTGCGCTATTCGAGCGAGCACGACTCGCGCTCGCTCTTTCACAGCACGTCGTTCAAACATTTGCGCGAGCTGTATCCCGACGATCCGCGCATCGCGGCCGTGGGAGAGGATGCCTATCTGCTGGTGTCCGAACCGATCGTCGATCTGCCGGAGGCCTGGGCCGAGGTGCCCGAAGCCACCGCGATCGTGGTGCGCGGCGCGCAGATCGAATACCGTGATTTCAAACCCGTCGCGCCTTGAAGTAGCGCGAACCCCGCCTTTAGCGATGTGAGCCCAGCCACGCCACGCGCGCTGCGCGGCGGGCCGCGGCGCGCGCGAGCACTTCGTCGAACAGCGACACATCGACGGGCTTGACGAGGTGCATTTCGAAGCCCGCGGCGCGCGTGAGTTCGATATCGGCGGCCTGGCCGAAACCCGTCATCGCCGCGAATACCGTATGGGCAAGCGCCTCCAGCGTGCGCAGGTCGCGCAGCGCCGCATAGCCGTCGATCTCGGGCATGGCGATGTCGATGAGCGCGGCGTCGGGCGTGAAGCGCTCGGCCCATTCGCGCGCCTGGGCGGCGCTATAGGCCACGCGCACGTCGTGGCCCTTCAGTTCGAGCAGCATCGCCAGGCTGTCGGCGGAATCGCGGTTGTCGTCCACCACGAGCACGCGCAGCGGCAACGACCCGTCGTGCGTGAGCACAGGCTGGCCGACCGTGCTGATCAGCCCTTCCGTCAGGTCCACCTGCGCCGCGTTGCTGGTGCGCGCGAGCGGCAGGCGGATCGTGAACGTGCTGCCCGCGCCCGGCCCGTCGCTGGCCGCCGAAATGGTGCCGCCGTGCAGCTCGACGAGCGAGCGGCACAGCATCAGGCCGATGCCCAGGCCGTTTTCGCTCGGCCCGGGCATCGAGCGGTCCTGGCTGAAGAGGCCGAAGATCGATTCGAAGGTTTCGGGCCGCAAACCGCGTCCTTCGTCGCGCACCTGGATCAGCACGCCGCGTCCGGCCTCCTGCACTTCGACGGCAATGCGGCTGTGGTCCGGCGAAAACTTGGAGGCGTTGTGCAGCAGGTTCTGCAAGACCTGCACGAGGCGCGTGTGGTCGCCGGTCATCAGTAACCGCGAGGCGGGCACGACGGTTTCCACGCGCTGTCCGCGCGCGGCGGTGAAAGGCTCCACCGCTTCGAGCGCGTCCTTCACCACTTCGCACAGATCGAGCGGCGCCTCGCGCAGTTCGATCTTGCCCGAGGTGATGCGGCCGACGTCGAGCAGGTCGTCCACGAGGCGCGTGAGATGGACGATCTGGCGGTCGATCAGTTCGCGCGCGCGCTCGACTTCGGGACTCTGCGCGCTCATCAGGCGCATCGTGGCGACGGCGTTGCGCACCGGCGCGAGCGGGTTGCGCAGTTCGTGCGCGAGCATGGCGAGGAATTGCTTCATCTGCTCGCTCGAATGTTCGAGTTCGTCGGTGCGGCGGCTCTCGGTCATGTCGCGCGTGACCTTGGCGAAGCCGGTCAGGCGGCCGTGCGCGTCATGAATCGCCGTAAGCGTGACGTTGGCCCAGAACATCGAGCCGTCCTTGCGCACGCGCCAGCCTTCGTGGACGCAGCGGCCCAGATCGGCGGCATGGCGCAGCTCGCGCTCGGGCGCGCCCGCCGCGATGTCGTCGGGCGGGTAAAACACCGAAAAATGCTGGCCGATGATTTCAGCCGGACGGTAGCCCTTGAGATTGGTGGCGCCGCTGTTCCAGCTCACCACGCGGCCCTGCGCGTCGAGCATGAAGATCGCGTAGTCGCTCACGCTTTCAACCAGCAGGCGAAAGCGTTCTTCGGAAAGCCGCAGCGCTTCGACCTGGCGGCGCTCCGCCGTGAGGTCGCGGGTGATCTTGGCAAAGCCCGCGAGCGAGCCGTCCTGTTCGCGCAAGGCGGTGATCACCACGTTGGCCCAGAACATCGAGCCATCTTTGCGCAGACGCCAGCCTTCGTCGTTGAAGCGGCCGTGCAGGGCAGCCTGCTCCAGCTCGTGCTCGGGCCAGCGCCGGGCGTTGGCTTCGTCGGTATAGAAACGGGAAAAGTGCTGGCCGATGATTTCGTGCGCTTCGTAGCCCTTGATACGTGCGGCGCCCCGGTTCCAGCTCACCACATGGCCGCGCGGGTCGAGCAGGAAAATCGCGTAGTCCTCGATGGGCTGCACTAGCGCTTCGAAGCGGCGCCCGCTATGGCCTTCGGCGGACAAGCCGGCAGCGGGTTGCATCGCGGGATCGGACGTGGTCATGGTCCTTTCTAATCGGAAATGAGAGACGGCCGGGCGCTCGCGCGGCGCCGCGTACCGCGCCGCAGCTTACCACGCACGCTGGCCGGCGCGATCGTACTTTTCGGCCATGGCGGGGATGCCGGCGCGCACCAGACGCTCGGCGCGGCGCACCTGGCGGGTCAGCAGCACGACATGCGCCGGCGCGACGCGGCGGCGGCGCAAGGCCCAGAATGCGCCGCGCAACAGCGCGAAACCGGCCGGTCCGAGCGAGCGCTGCCGCGCGAATACGACCAGCGCGCGGCCCGTGGCGGCGAGCGCGTCGCGCATCGGCAGGCGCATCCACGCCACCCACGCCGAGTTGCGCGCGTGCGTGCAGTGCTGCGCGCGTGTGAGCCAGCGGTAGAGCGGCTCGCGGTGCGCGAGCGCCGATTCGCAGTAGACGATCGAATGGCCGGCGGCGAGCACGTCGAGCGCGGCAAGCTCTTCCGCGCCGCCGTGCGAAAGCCGCTCTTCATAGCCGCCGAGCGTGCGGAACACGGCCGTGCGGAACACGCAGGCACCTGCCATGTAGTTCGCGAGCGCGGGGCCGGGCAGGTCGTCGTCGCCGGGCGAGGTGGCGTTGAGCATCAGGCAGGCGGGGTGGATTTCGCGCTCATCGTGGCCGACCACGCGTGCGTTGAGCACGGCCACCTGGCGGTGTTCGTCGAGCCATTGCACCGCATGGGCGAGCGCGCCGGGCGCAAACCAGGTGCTGTCGTCACAGCAGGCCACGTATTCGGTGGGCGCCAGCGCAACGGCGCGGTTGAAGCCCGTCATGCCGCGATCGCCCAGCCCCTGAACGATGCGCACCTGCGGAAACAGCGAAGCTAGCAGGCCGACTGTGGAGTCGGTCGAGCCGTTGTCGGCGACGATCACATAAGGATGCTCGGGCAGAGCGGTGAGGCGCGCGACGGTATCGACAGTCTGGCGCACGTGATTGCGCGTGAGCACCACGACGGTGATGCGGGAACCCGACGGGGGAGTCGGGGCACTGGGGGCGCCGGAGGCGCCAGGAGCGGGAGCGGAGGCGTTCATCGCGGTTCCATCTTCCATCGCGTTGCGGGCGGCGCAAGCCGGCGGCCAGCATGCAGATTGCTCTGCGGAGGTCTTTTCAGGATACGCCGTTGCGGATCGGCTTGCACCCCGCCGGAGCGGCCCTGATCGGCCCGAATCGCTTGCGCTGGCGGGGATTCTGACGGTCTGGCACAAACGATGCTGCATTGCGCAAGCCCCGCGATAGCACTTCATACCGCATCAGGTCGCGCATGCGCCATGCCCAGGAAGCGGAACGGGATCGTGCCGCGCTTCGCCCGCATACCCGGCCAGTGCGGGATCAATGCGCGGGCACCGCCGATTTAGGCACGTTGGACGCGCGGGTGTTTTCCGTGTGCGGATACATCGCGAGCAACACGCGCAGCACGCCATTGGTCCAGCCGAAGCCGTCCTGCAGCGGATATTCGCCGCCGCCCGCCGAGGACGCCTTCGCCGCCGCCGCGCTCACGTCGTACTTCTCGACCAGCTTGTGCGTGCGCTGGTAGTAGACGAGATTCGTCGCGATCCAGCGCGTGGCGATGGTCTGCGCGAGCGCGCTTTCGCCATAACGGCGCAGGCCCGTCACCGCGAGATATTGCAGCGGCGCCCAGCCGTTCGGCTCGTCCCACTGCTGGCCGCTTGCCACCTGCGTGGTCGCGAGGCCGCCTGGGCGCAGCAATCCCGCGCGCACCGCGCCCGCTGTCTGACGGGCCTGTTCGCGCGTCGCCACACCCGCATAGAGCGGATAAACCGTTGCGGCCGTGAGCCGATGCGTGAGCGCGCCGTGCACGAAATCGTAGTCGCTGAAGGCGTGGATCTGCGGGTCCCAGAGCACCCGGCCGATCGCGGCGGCGCGTTGCTGCGCGCGCTGGCTCATCTGCTGCGCCTCGCCTGCGTCGCCGCTCATGCCATAGCCTTTGGCGAGCGCGCGCTCGAGATCGACCAGCAGCGAATTCAGATCGACGGGGACGAGCGACGTGATGTCGATGGTCGCGAGCGTGCGGTTGTCGGCGAACCAGCGCGAGCTGAAATCCCAGCCCGTTTCGCCGCCCGCGCGCAGATTGCGCCAGAGTTCGGGCGCGCCGCGTTGCGGGGCGCTTTGCGCGGTCAGCACGTCTTCGCGATACGACTCGTCGCGCGGCGTGTCGCGCGCGTCCCAGTAGCGGTTGAGCAAGGTGCCGTCCGCGAGACGCACGACATGGCGCGTCGCCTCGCCCGGCTTGAGCGTGTCGGCGCCTGCCATCCAGTAGTCGTATTCCTTGCGCAGTTCGGGCAGATAGCGCACGTAGGTCGCGTCGCCGTCGCGGCGCGCGACGAGCGCCACCATCTGCGCGAAAAACGGCGGCTGCGAACGGCTCAGGTAATAGCTGCGATTGCCGTTCGGAATGTGGCCGTAGCGATCGATCAGGGTAGCGAAATTGTCGAGTTCGTCGCGCGTGAGATCGTGGCGTCCGCTCGCTTCGAGGCCGAGCATGATGAAGTACGAATCCCAGTAGTAAATCTCGTTGAAACGCCCGCCCGGCACGACATACGGTTTGGGCAGCGGCAGCAGCGACGAGTACGGCTGCTGCGTGCTATCCGGATTGCGGCGCAGCACATCCCAGAGCGTGTCGATGTGGCTCACGACGTTTTGATTCGGATCGGAAACATAGTGATCGTCGGTCTGTTTCTGATCGGAAAAATGCTGGGCGACGAACGCGCGCAATGCGCTTTTGCGTGCGTCGGGATCGGCGAAGGCGGCGTTGCGCGAACTCCAGACCTCGTAGTCGGCGACGATTTTCGCGGGCGCTTCGTTGGGCACCATGTCGGCGAACGTTTTGCTGTCGGGGAAGACCTGGGCAAGTTCGACGTCGCGATAGAGCTGGCCGAACAGTTCGGACGGCGGTTTGGGTGCGCTTTGTAAATCCTGCCGAGGGGCGGTGGCGGAGGTGGTGGTTTCGGATGCAGGCGCGGACGCGGCGGTCTGCGCGAACGTCAGCGGCGTCGCGCAGACGAGCGGCAATGTTGCGATCAGGGCGGCGGCGCAGCGGCGGGCGCGGGAGGCGTCTGGATTGAGCATCGGGAATAACGGCATCGGCGTGGCTCGCGGTGATTGTTGGTGGAAGGGCGCTTACCGGCGCGCGACCGTGTCGCCGGCAAAAACGCTGTGGCGCAGCAATTTTCGTTCCGCCCCCGTTGGCGACGATTGAAGCGGCGTCCTCGCACTATCTAAATTCGGCATAGTTCCTATTCTTCATATCGCGTTGCGCGATACCGCGTGCCGAAGCCAAACTTGCGCAAAATCAACTACGCAAACGGAGACACCTATGCGCACCCAGGTTGGCATCATCGGCGCGGGCCCTGCGGGCCTGCTTCTTTCCCATCTTCTTCATCTGCGCGGCATCGACTCGGTCGTGCTCGAAATGCGCGGCCGCGAGCAGATCGAATCGACGATCCGCGCGGGCGTGCTTGAACAAGGCACCATGGATACGCTGACCGAAGCCGGCGTCGGCGCGCGCATGAAGGCCGAAGGCGCGCTGCACCACGGCTTCGAACTGGCGTTCGAAGGCAAGCGCCGCCGCATCGATCTCACCGCGCTCACGGGCAAGGCCATCACGGTCTACGCGCAGCACGAGGTACTCAAGGACCTGGTGGCGGCGCGCGTGGCCGCCGACGGCAAACTGTTCTTCGGCGTGAAGAACACGTCGATTCACGGCATCGACACGGATACGCCCTCGATTCGCTTCGAGCACGAAGGCGAGCAGCACACGCTGCATTGCGACTACGTGATCGGCTGCGACGGCTCGCAGGGCGTCTCGCGCGCGGCCATCCCCGCCGCGCTGCGCCAGGACTACGAGCGCGTGTTCCCGTTCGGCTGGTTCGGCATCCTCGTGGAAGCGCCGCCCTCGTCCGACGAACTGATTTACGCACGCCACGATCGCGGCTTCGCGCTCGTCAGCACGCGCTCGCCCAACGTGCAGCGCATGTATTTCCAGTGCGATCCGAAGGACACCGTCGATAACTGGTCCGACGACCGCATCTGGGCCGAACTGCACGCCCGCGTCGATTCGGAAGAAGGCCATCAGGTGGTCGAAGGCAGGATCTTCCAGAAGAACATCGTCGGCATGCGTAGTTTCGTCTCGACGACGATGCAGCACGGCCGCCTGTTCCTCGCGGGCGACGCGGCGCATATCGTGCCGCCGACGGGCGCAAAGGGCCTCAATCTGGCCGTGGCGGACGTGCGCGTGCTGACCGCGGCGCTGGTGGCGTTCTACACGGAAAACCGCACGGATCTGCTCGACGGTTATAGCGAAACCGCGCTGCGCCGCATCTGGCGCGCCGAGCACTTCTCGTACTGGATGACGCGCATGATGCACCGCCTCGACGACGCCACGCCGTTCGAGCAGCGTTTGCAGGTCGCGGAGCTTGAGCACGTGACCACGTCGCGCGCGGCGGCGATGGCGATGGCCGAAAACTATGTGGGCGCGGTGGCGGTTTAATCCGCTCAGGCGTCATGTAACGCGAAGGGGGCGGCTGGAAGCGCCCCTTTTTCATGGTCTGTCCGGCGCGCCGTTCACACCCAGCCCAGCCAGCGCCACCACGTCGCCGCGAACAACAGCAGCAATAGATAGCCGATCACGCTCAGCACGAGGCCGACGCGCGCGAACTGCCTGGCGGTGAAGGTATCGGTGGCGAGGCACACCATGTTCTGCGGCGCGTTGATCGGCAGGATGAAGCCGAAGCTCATCGTGAACCCGAGCAGCATGGCGATTCCCAGGCGATTGAAGTCGCCCGACATCGACTGCAGCACCGCGATCAGGATCGGCAGCATGGCCGAAGTCAGCGCCGTGGCGCTCGCGAACCCGAGGTGGATCACGACCAGAAACGCGGCCAGAATCGCAAACGCCATGAACGGCCCGGCCGTATCCAGCCCGGTGTGATGCGCGACGAGGTCGCCTAGCCATTGGCCCGCCTTCGTCGTCAGCAGCGCGGTGCCGAGGCTGATGCCCACGCCGAATACGATGACCGTGCCCCACGGAATGCGGCTTTGCACCGTCTTCCAGTCCATCACGCCGAAGCGCGGCAGAAGCAGCAGCACGAGACCCACGTAGGTGACCGAGGTGGTGTCGAAGGGGTGCAGCTTGCCTTCGGTGGCCCAGAAACACAGCAGGCCGATGGAGACGCCCAGCAGACGCTTTTGCGGGCCTGTCATGGGCCCGAGTTCGCGCAGCGACCGTTCGACGGCTTCCTTGCCGCCCGCGATGGCGTCGGTTTCGGGCGGCAGCATCTTGAGCACCAGCACGAACAGCACCGCCGACATCACCAGCGCCCACGGCGCGCCCGCGATCAGCCAGTCGAGCCACGTCACGCGCGCACCCAGCATCTTGTCCATGAAGCCCACGGTCAGCAGATTCTGCGCGGCGGCGGTCTGGATGCCGACGTTCCAGATGCTGGTCGCCTCCGCCACCACGATCATGATGTCGGCCGCGATATTCGAGCGCTTGTCCACGCCGAACGCCGAGATCACGCCGACCATGATCGGCACCACGCAGGCGCTGCGCGCGGTGGCGCTCGGCACCACGAGCGAGAGCACGATGGTCACCGCGATCGCGCCGATCAGGATGCGCCGCGTGGTGGTGCCGATCAGCGAGAGCGTGACGAGCGCGATGCGCTTGTCGAGGCCGGTAACGGTCATCGCCGCCGAGATGAAGAGCGCGCCCGCCACCAGCGCAAGCGCGGAATTCGAGAAGCCCGCGAGCGCCATGCTGATTGCCCGGGACGTGCCGTACAGCTGCGAGGGATCGTCGATGGTGGGTGCGGTGCCCACGAGAAACGCCATCAGCGACGTGATGATGATGGCGCTCGCTTCGTAGGAGACGGCTTCGGTGAGCCACACGACCACGGCGAAGGCGAGGATCGCCAGCATGCGCTGACCGGCCACGGGCAGGCTCGCCGGCAGCGGCAGCAGCAACACGACGACGAGCGCGATCGCGCCCGCGATCAGGCCGATCGGCAGCCCGGTTTTTTTCTGCGCCTGTGCGGCGCTTGCCTCCGGTTTCATTGCGTTCATGCGTTGCGCTCCATGTGGACCGGCACGTCGCGCATCGTCCCATAACGGACTGGGGTGTGCGTCGTAGGTGCTCTGTAATGGGGCGAGACGGTGGAAACGCGAAAAGCGGGAGCGGCGGAGGGAGGCGCTGCGAAGGATCGTTGGCAGGACCGGCAGCGCCGGTCCTCGTGCTACGTCGGCAAAAACGAAACGACTGCGAACTTACTGGCTTGCGCCCTGGGCTGCAGCGGCTTTCTTTTGTGCGTCCTGGAGGTTCTGCGGGTAATTCGGGTCGTTGTTCGCGGGCTTGTAGCCGGCGTCTTCGAGCTTCTTCAGTTCCGCGTTGTTCTTGGCGCGGGCGGCCTTTCGTTCGGCCTTGCGCTGCGCGCGCGCCTGCTTCTTCGCGGCGGCCTTCTGTTCCTTCGTGAGCGGCGCCGATGCCGTGGCCGGTGCCGTGGCGGCGGGCGCGCTGGCGTCCTGGGCGAACACGGGAGCGGCGGTGCCGAGCAGGAATGCGGCGGTGGCCGCGGCGAGAGTCAGCTTGCTGGTGGTGGAACGCATTGATACCCCTCTTGGTTGGTGTGTGCTGCTGGATTCAGGGTGGGTGATGCAGGCAAGGCGAGAAGCCGTACAAAAGCGGCGCGGTCCGAAACGCCGCAGATTTGCCGGATGCCGCACCCCGGGGTCAATGTATACGATCCTTGTAAAAGACGGTAGCAAGTGCCGACCCTAATCGGCAGCGGGCCTGTTTTTCAGTGCTTTTGCGCCACGCGCCCGACAATGAGCGAGCGTTGCGCCAGCGTCGCCGCGTTCTGCTGGCGCACGCGCTCGACCACGGCGGCCGGTGCGCTTTGCGGGCTGCCCGCGTCGAAAGGCGGCGCGGGCGCATATTCGAGTTCGAGCTGGAGCGCCTGCGCGGCTTCGGCGCCGATCAGTTCCGCTGCGAGCGTCAGCGCGAAATCGATGCCCGCCGTGATGCCGCCGCCGGTGATCAGCGAGCCGTCGCGCACGACGCGTTCTTTCACGGCAATGGCGCCGAACGGTTCGAGCAGCGAGTGGAAGGCCCAGTGCGTCGTGGCGCGGCGCGAGCGCAGCAGGCCCGCGGCGCCCAGCACGAGCGAGCCGGTGCAGACGGACGTCACGTAGCGCGCGTTTTGCGCCTGGCGTTGCACGAACGCGAGCGTGTCGTCGTCTTCGAGCAGCGCGGCCACGCCGCTGCCGCCCGGCACGCAGAGCACGTCGAGCGGCGGGCAATCGTCGAATACGGTATCGGGCGTGAGCAGCATACCGGTCGCCGACATGAGCGGTTCGCGCGTCTTCCAGACGAGCCGCACGGTCGTATCCGGCATCGAAGCCAACACGTCGTAGGGGCCGCAAAGGTCGAGCGGCTGAACTTGAGGGAAAAGCAGAAAGCCGATCTGGAGCGTCATGGTCAGTGCCTCGAAGTGACGGGAAGAGGGTTGCGGGCGCCAGCCCGCTCACCGTCACTCTACGTACGCGCTGGCACGCCCGAGCGCCAAAAAACGCGCAAAAGCTGCCAGCGCCCCGTATCTTTGTGCCAGCATCCTGCCAGGCGTCACGAACCGAACAACCCGTCATCTCCACATGGATCTTCATGTCACCGTATCCGGCCAGCGCGACCTCGCCGGACAGATCTACCGGCAACTGCGCGAACGCATCGTCGAGGGGCGGCTGGCGGGCGGCACGCGGTTGCCGTCCACGCGCGACCTCGCCGGGCAACTCGGCGTCTCGCGCAAGACCACGCTCGACGTGTTCGAACGGCTGCTTGCCGAAGGCTATCTGATCGCGCGGCGCGGCTCGGGCACCTTCGTCGCCGACACGCTGGAGCGCTTGCCCGCGCGTGCGCCGGGACATCCGAATGCGCAGATCCGCGCGGCCGAGGCAAGCAGTCGCGAACTGCCAGACGAGCGCCAAACATACGAACCGCGCGACGCCAACGCGCGGCCATGGTGGCAGACGCAGCCCGAAGCGCTCGCGATGCCGCGTCCCGATCCGCGTCTCGCCTGCGATTTCGCGGGCGGCGTAACGGACAAATCGCGCTTTCCGTTCGACGTCTGGCGCCGCTGCATCACCGACGCGCTACGCGTCCAGGCGCGCGGCCAGGGCGCGTATCGCGATCCGGCGGGCGAGGAGAAGCTGCGCCTGGCGATATCGCGCTACCTCGCCTTCAACCGCGCCGTCGCGAGCAACTGGGACGACGTGATCGTGACGCAGGGCGCGCAGCAGGCGCTCGCGCTGCTCGCGCGCGTGCTGTTGCGGCCGGGCGACACGATCGCCGTCGAAGATCCCGGCTATCCGCCCGCGCGCGAAGCGTTCGCGTCGCTGGGCGCGAAGGTCGTGCCGGTGCCCGTCGACGCCGACGGTCTGATCGTCGCGAAGCTGCCGAAGTCCGCGCGCGTCGTCTATGTGACGCCTTCGCATCAGTTTCCGCTGGGCATGCCGATGAGCCTCGCGCGGCGCGTGGCGCTGCTCGAATGGGCCCAGACGCACGGCGCGCTCGTGATCGAAGACGACTACGACTGCGAGTTCCGCTTTGAAGGACGTTCGCTCGAACCGCTCAAGAGCCTCGATAACGCCGGTCTCGTGGCCTACGTCGGCACCTTTTCGAAGACCATCTTCCCCGAGTTGCGCGTGGGTTACATGGTGCCGCCCGCCGCGCTCAAGGGCGCGCTCATGCGCGCGCGGCAGACGGCGGATTGCCACGGCTGCGTGCTGACGCAGACGGCGCTGGCCAATTTCATGCTCAACGGCCACTTCGCGCGGCACCTGCGGCGCATGCACCAGACCTATGGCGCGCGGCGCGAGATGCTGCTTGCGCATCTGCGCGGCCCGCTTTCTGCATGGCTCGATCCAGTGATGCCGAACACGGCGGGCCTGCATCTGGCCGCGCGTCTCGTCGCGGGCGCGGACGAATCCGCGCTGCTGGCGGCGGCGCGCGCGGCGTCGGTCGGCCTGCATGCGCTCGCGCCGTTTCATCTGAATGCGCCGCTGCAACAAGGCTTTCTGTTTGGCTACGGCGCGGTCGAGGTCGAACAGATCGACGCCGCGCTGACCTCGCTCGCCGCGCATCTCGCGACGTAGCGAGGCGCGTCCGAACGCGAAAAACGCCATACGTGTGGCGTTTTCGCAGCGGCGCAGACGTGTCGCGGTGACATGGTCGGCATCTCCACGGATGATGCCAGGGCACGTTTACCCCTGTAAACAGGCGTCAAAATGCGTTCTGGAGTCGGCTTCGAACAAAAAATTTGCATCGGCGACGCAAAAGAATGACGCAAAACGCTTGCACGCTTGTAGAATCCGCCGATGAAGCATTTGCATCCCGCTGTGCTTCGTCGATTCACTGACCAACACTGGTAGGAGAAACATGCCGACTTCCGCAAAGAAAGTGGCTGCCAAAAAGGCTGCTGCCCCGGCCAAGAAGGTTGCCGCAAAGAAAGCAGCGCCCGCCAAGACGGCTGCCGCCAAGACCCCCGCAGCTAAGAAGGTCGCCGTGAAGGCGTCCGGCGCTCCGTCGCCGATCAAGGACACCTTCACGAAGGCCTCGCTGGCTGCTCACGTCGCTGAGCGCGCCGGTGTCGAGCCGAAGGCAACGAAGGCAGTGCTCGCCGCACTGGAAGACACGATCCTGGGTTCGGTCCACAAGAAGGGCGCTGGCGAATTCACGCTGTCGGGCCTTCTGAAGATCGTCGTTCAGGCTGTGCCGGCGAAGAAGAAGCGCTTCGGCAAGGACCCGTTCACGGGTGCAGAGCGCTGGTTCCCGGCCAAGCCGGCTAGCGTTCGCGTCAAGGCACGCGCGCTGAAGAAGCTGAAGGACGCAGCAGCAGGCTAAGCGCCTCTCGCCGTGGCTTTTCGGTCACGGCTTGCGTCAGTACCCAAAGAATCCCCGTTGGCTTTGTGCCCGCGGGGATTTTTATTTGCCCGCCAAATGTGTCGTGGGGCGTATGCTGCAGATTTCATGCTCAAATATTATGGTTCAAATTCTTGTAATATCCGGCGATAAATAACGAAGATCTGACAGATAAAATTTTCATCTGATATTGCATGGACGGATTTATCCAAGGAGCTATGTCCTTATATTATGGCTGACTCTGAGTTGAGCATTCGCCAGGTCGAGGCGTTTCGCGCCTTGATGCAGGTGCGCACGGTCACGCGCGCCGCACATACGCTTGGCGTATCGCAACCCGCGGTAAGCCGTTTGCTGGCCGACTTCGAGTCGAGTGTCGGCTTCGCGCTGTTCGAGCGCAGGCAAGGTCGTCTATGGCCGACGGCCCAGGCGCACGCGCTGCTTGCGGAAGTGGAACGCGCATTCAGCGGCTTCGATCGTGTCGTGCAGGCGGCCGCGCAGATACGCGAGCAACGGCGCGGCGCGATCTGCGTCGCGGCGACGCCGGAGTTTGCCGCGGATTTTCTGCCGCGCGTGGCGGCGGCATTTGCGCACGAGCATGAGGGCGTGGACGTGGCGCTGCTCACGCTCGAACCGGCGCTGGCGCTCGAACGTGTCGCCGCGCGGCGCTGCGATCTGGCCATCGTGAACGAGGCTGCGCCGCTGCCGGGCGTGCGGCTCGAACGTCTGGGTCAATGGCCGATGCGCGGCATCGTGCCGCGCGGGCATCGGCTCGCGCGCAAGCGCGTGTTGGGCGCGGCGGATTGCGAGGGCGAGGCGTTCGTCTCGTTTGCGCCGGGCACGCCCGCGCGTCTGCGGATCGATCGCTTGTTTGCCGAATGCGCGGTGACGCGTGCAAGCGGCGTCGAGGCGGATCTCGCCCAGGCAGTCGTCACGCTCGTGGAAGCGGGGATGGGGATTGCGCTCGTCGATCCGGTGACGGCTGCGGCGCTGGGAACGCGCGTCGCCGTGAAGCGTTTCGAGCCGGCGCTGGAGGTGCCCGTGAACGTCGCGCGCGCCGCGCAGCACGAAGCGTCGCCGCTGGCCGATGCTTTCGCTCGATATGCGGCGGCGGCGCTCGCGCGGCTCAGGTGAGCCAACCCGACCCAAGCCAACCCGGTCGGCAGAACGCGCGGCCATGAAAAAACCAGCCCTGGCTCGCGCCGAAGGCTGGTTTGGGTGCAGCGCGTGATTTCTAGCTAGCTGCGTGGTCTCGTCGCGTGGCCGGGCTTGCGCCCGGCTCATGCCGTCGATCAGAACTTGTGGCGGATGCCCAGGCTGACCAGCTCTTGCGAGTTCGATGCCGAGTTGATGCCGTACGAACCGATCGATGCGCCGGCGTTCACGCCCGGCTCGCCCGGCTGCGTGCCGCTGGCG
The DNA here is from genome assembly GCF_002917095.1 of Paraburkholderia eburnea. Lineage (GTDB taxonomy): Bacteria > Pseudomonadota > Gammaproteobacteria > Burkholderiales > Burkholderiaceae > Paraburkholderia > Paraburkholderia eburnea. Next base: position 319,229 of record NZ_PQGA01000005.1, on the reverse strand, counting down.
TGCTGGTAAGCCGCCACGGCGTACAGGTCGGTGCGCTTCGACAGGTTGTAGTCCGCACCGAGCGAAACCTGGTGGTACGTGCTCGACGTCTCGCCTGCGGCGTGCGTGTAGATGTAGCCGAGGCCCAGCAGCAGAGCCGGATTCACCTGATAGCCAAGGAAGCCGCCGCCGACGTTGAAGCGCTCGGTCGACGCGAATGCCGAGAAGCCGTCCGGCTTGAACTGCACGTTGCTGTAACGGATGGCGAACGTGAACGGACCTGCGACGTATTGGGTAGCGATCGATGCGATGCCAACCGACTTCGCCGAAGCGAGGCTGCTGGTAATCACGCTGCCGTCGTAGAACACGTTATCCGACGTCGCGCCTGCCGCCCAGCCGCCATTCGTCGCTGCCAGGCGGTCTGCCGGGCTCGACGAGTTGTCCATGCGGAAGTAGCCGGCAGCGGCGTTGAACGAGCCGATGCCATACGTTGCAGCCGCACCCCAGCTTTGACCCGAACCGGTTGCGCCAGCGACGCCGCCCAGTGCGTACATGCCTTCGAACTGGAAGCCGTCCAGCACCGGCGACACGTACTTGACTGCGTTGTTGGTGCGCGAGCTGTTGTCGTTGTTGTCGACGTCACCCGGCGTGGCGAACTGGCTGCCGAAGTAGTTGTCGCCCGTCAGCGGCTGAACCATGTCGACCAGCGGGTCGTACTGGCGGCCCAGCGTCACGGTACCGTATTGATCGTGCGTCAGGCCGACGTATGCCTGGCGGCCGAAAATCTCGGTGTTCGCGTTAAATGCAGAGAACTTGCCATTGTTGATGTTGAAGCCGCTTTCCAACTGGAAAATCGCCTTCAGACCGCCGCCCAGATCTTCCGTGCCTTTCACGCCCCAGCGGTTGCCCGACAGGTTGCCGCCTGCCAGACCGACCAGGTTCTTGTTGTTGCCGTTGGCGTCCGTCGTGTTGTGTGTCCACTGGATCGATTCATCGATCACGCCGTACAGGGTGACGCTGCTCTGTGCATGTGCCACGCCGGTAACGGCCAGCAGGGCCAGCGAGAGGGTCGAGAGTGCGACTCGTTTCATCCAGAATTCTCCACGCAGATGTTTGATTTAGTTGTTGCTGTTGCGCAATGGAGAATAACGCAGGGGTGCAAATGTGCCGAACTGAAAAAAAATCAGTGTCGCAAAAAGCTGACACACCTAGGTAAGGCCTTGAAATACGGGAGATTTGGCGATTCTTTCTGTTACTGGAATATCGGATTGCTGACTCTGCATTATTGTCGTTTTCGCTACAAGTCGCGAAAGGTGCAACTCCGATTGGCAAGGTGTACGGGGAAACAAGGTGCAACCAGGGATGTGCCCTGGTTGCGCTTCAAAAGGGTTGGCGTGCTCTATATGGAAAGAAGCGGTACGGATTGGCGCAAACGCGAGAATCGCTCAGGATTTTTTGCGCGCGCTGGCGTGACGGCGGCTGGTGGCGGCGGTCACGGCGATGGCGGCGCTGGCGACAATCAGGACCGAACTCCACGGGTGCCGCTTGACATAGCGGTCGGCGGCGGCCACGGTGCGCCCCGCGTGCACGAGCGTGAGCGCGGCGGCATAGGTGGCGCTGTCCTCCATGCGCACGACCGAGCGGCGGATCTGCAGCCCGCCGTTGCCGCGCCGCGCGAAGGCGCCGCCCGTCGCGCGCGCCTGGCCGATGGCGCGCAGAGGGGCGTTGGCGTCGTCCACCGCCATATCGGCGCCGGTGGCTTCGGCGACGGCCGCCGCGTAGGGCGGCAGCGTGCCGTGGCTCAGACCGCTTTGCGCTTCAGCGGCGGTGACGGGCGCAGCCGCGGCGGCCTTCGGCGCGCTCACGGCGGCTTCGCGTAGCGGAGCGATCGTCGAGGCGGCCAGCACGGAGGCCAGCTTGGCGCGGCTGCCGGGCGGCGGCTCGTCGAGGAAACCCCACGTGCCGCGCGGATCGTGCAGGCGCCCGCGCGCGGCGGAGAATTCCGCGCCCAGCAGCAGCACCGCCGCCGAGAAGTACAGCCACATCAGCAAGACCGCGAGCGAACCCGCCGCGCCGAACGCCGTCGCCATGCCCGCATGGGCGAGATAGAGCGCGAACAGCTTCTTGCCCACCGAGAACAGCACGGCGGCGACGATCCCGCCCACCATCGCGTCGCGCCATAGCACCAGCGCATCGGGCAGAAAGCGCAGCAGCGCCGCGAACGCGACCGCGAGCACCAGCAGCCCCGCCGCGAACTGCACGACGTTGCCGATAAACAGATAAGTGGAAGCGCCCCAGAGCCATTGCCCGACGAAGGTGATGGCGGCGTCCAGCACGAGCGAAACGATCAGGAGAAAGGCGACGCCCAGCACGAGGCCGAACGAGATCAGCCGCACCCGCACCAGCGCGATCACCGAGGAAGCACGCGGGCCTTCCGGCGGCCATACCAGATTGAGCGCGGAATTGAGCGAGGAGAACGTTGCGGATGCTCCGACCACCAGCAGCACCAGCGAGATTGCGGCGGCCAGCCCGCCCGCGCCGCCCGCGCGATGGGCGTTCTGGACGATCGTGGTGATGCCGGCGGCGGCGTCGTTACCGAGCACGTTATGCACCTGCCGGAACAGCTCGCCGCGCGCGGCGTCGGCGCCGAAGAACCAGCCGGCCACGGCAATCACCATGACCAGCGTGGGCGCAAGCGAAAACGCCGAATAAAAGGCGATGCTCGCGGCCAGCGACGGACAGCGGTCGGCGATGAATTGCCTGCACGCGTCCATCACCCAGGAAACTTCCTTGCGCGCGGCCGATTCGAGCCGCCGGGATGAAATCGTCGTCATGTTTATGCGTCCGGCGTTCAAGCGTGTTCGAGCGTGTTCCGACAAGGATGCAGCCAGGATTGCAGGCCAATCCGCAACCCGCGTTGCGCTGCACCTTTCGTTTGACTATAGCAATCTCAATACCTGGTTGCGCGCCGTGCGCCGGGGCGCAACTCCCGCGATCCGGTTCCCAAAACGTCTTATACTGAAACGACCCACAACCAGAAAGCCGAGGACGCACATCATGCTGCAGATGTCCCGGCGTCAGTTCCTCAAGGTCACGGCTACGTCGCTGGCGGGATCCAGCCTCGCGTTGATGGGCTTCGCGCCCGACAACGCGCTTGCCGAAGTCCGACAATACAAACTGGCGCGCACCACTGAAACCCGCAATACCTGCCCGTACTGCTCGGTCGGTTGCGGGATTCTCATGTACGGTCTCGGCGACGGCGCGAAGAACGCCACGGCGAGCATCATCCACATCGAAGGCGATCCCGATCATCCCGTCAATCGCGGCACGCTCTGCCCCAAGGGCGCGAGCCTGATCGATTTCATTCATAGTCCGAGCCGCTTGAAGTATCCGGAGTACCGGGCGGCGGGATCGAACGAGTGGAAACGCATTTCGTGGGACGAGGCGCTCGACCGCATCGCGAAGCGGCTCAAGGAAGACCGCGACGCGAATTTCGTCGATAAAACCGCCGACGGCAAGACGGTCAACCGCTGGCTGACCACCGGTATGCTGGCCGCCTCGGCGGGCAGCAACGAAGTCGGTTATCTCACGCATAAAGTGGCCCGCTCGATGGGCCTGCTCGCATTCGACAACCAGGCGCGTGTCTGACACGGCCCGACGGTGGCAGGTCTTGCCCCGACGTTTGGCCGTGGTGCGATGACGAACCATTGGGTCGACATTCGCAATGCGGACGTGATTCTGGTGATGGGCGGCAATGCGGCCGAGGCGCACCCGTGCGGCTTCAAGTGGGTCACCGAGGCGAAGGCGCACCGCAAGGCGCGGCTCATCGTGGTGGATCCGCGCTTCACGCGCACGGCGTCGGTTGCGGACTTCTACGCACCGATCCGCACCGGCACGGACATCGCGTTCCTGGGCGCCGTCATCAACTGGCTGCTCGCCAACGACAAGATCCAGCACGAGTACGTGAAGAACTACACGGACTTCTCGTTCATCGTGCGCGACGACTATGCGTTCAACGACGGCATTTATTCGGGCTACGACGCGCAGAAGCACGCGTATCCCGACAAGTCGTCGTGGAATTATGAGCTGGGCGATGATGGCTTCGTGAAGACCGACGACACGCTGCAGAATCCGCGCTGCGTGTATCAGTTGCTCAAGCAGCATTATTCGCGCTATACGCCCGAGATGGTGGAGAAGGTGTGCGGCACGCCGAAGGACAAATTCCTCAAGGTGTGCGAAATGCTGGCGAGCACGGCGGTGCCGGGCCGCGCGGGCACGATTCTCTACGCGCTTGGCTGGACGCATCATTCGATCGGCGCGCAGATGATCCGCACGGGCGCGATGGTGCAATTGCTGCTTGGCAATATCGGCATTGCGGGCGGCGGCATGAACGCGCTGCGCGGCCACTCGAACATCCAGGGACTCACCGACCTCGGCCTGATGTCGAATCTGTTGCCCGGCTACATGACGCTGCCTGTCGAAGCCGAGCAGGATTACGGCGAGTACATCAAGAAGCGCGCGCAGCAGCCGCTGCGGCCGAACCAGTTGAGTTACTGGCAGCATTACGGCGCGTTCTTCGTGAGCTTCATGAAATCGTGGTGGGGCGATAACGCCACCCAGGAGAACAACTGGGGTTACGACTGGCTGCCCAAACTCGACAAACCCTACGATCTGCTGCAGACCATCGAGCTGATGAATCAAGGCAAGATGACGGGCTATATCTGCCAGGGCTTCAACGTGATCGCGTCCGCGCCGGACAAGGCGAAAACGGTTTCGGCGCTCAGCAAGCTCAAGTGGCTCGTGATCATGGACCCTCTGGCTACGGAAACATCGGAATTCTGGAAGAAGTACGGCGACTATAACGATGTCGATACGGCTTCGATCCAGACTGAGGTGTTCCGCCTGCCGACTACCTGCTTCGCGGAAGAAAACGGCTCGCTCGTGAGTTCGAGCCGCGTGCTGCAGTGGCACTGGAAGGGCACCGAGCCGCCTTTCGAGGCGAGGAGCGACCTGGAGATCATGTCCGGGCTGTTCCTGCGCATTCGCGCCGCCTATCAAAAGGACGGCGGCAAGGTGCCGGACCCGATCCTCAAGCTGAGCTGGCCGTACGCGAATCCGGAAAGCCCGACGCCGGAGGAACTTGCCATGGAGTACAACGGCAAGGCGCTCGCCGATCAGACCGACCCGAAGGACGCCACCAAAGTGCTCGTGAAAAAGGGCGAGCAGCTTGCGGGTTTCGCGCAGCTCAAGGACGATGGCACCACGTCGAGCGGCTGCTGGATCTTCTGCGGCGCGTGGACCCAGGCGGGCAACCAGATGGGCCGGCGCGACAACTCGGACCCGACCGGCATCGGCCAGACTTTGAATTGGGCCTGGGCGTGGCCGGTGAATCGGCGCGTGCTCTACAACCGGGCCTCGTGCGATACCGCTGGCAAGCCCTTCGATCCCACGCGCAAGCTGATTGGGTGGAACGGCGCGGCGTGGACCGGGGCCGATGTGCCCGACTACAAGGTCGATGAGTCGCCCGATCTCGGCATGGGGCCATTCATCATGAACCCCGAAGGCGTGGCGCGTTTCTTCGCGCGTGACGGTATGAACGAAGGTCCATTCCCTGAGCACTACGAACCGTTTGAAAATCCGCTGGGCTACAACCCGTTTCATCCGAACAATGCGCAGGCCACGTCCAACCCGGCCGCGCGCGTGTTCCCCGACGACCGCAAGACCTTTGGCACCGCGCAGAATTTTCCGCACGTGGCCACCACGTATCGCCTCACGGAGCATTTCCACTTCTGGACCAAGCACGCACGCCTGAACGCGATCATCCAGCCGCAGCAATTTGTCGAAATCGGCGAAGAACTGGCGAACGAGGTGGGCGTGGTCGATGGCGGGCGCGTCAAGGTGTCGAGCAATCGCGGCTACCTGATCGCCGTGGCCGTCGTCACGAAGCGCATCAAGGCGCTCACGATCGAGGGCAAGAAGGTGCACACCGTAGGCGTGCCGCTGCATTGGGGCTTCACGGGACTGACAAAACCCGGCTATTTGACGAATTCGCTCACGCCGCCCGTCGGCGACGGCAATTCGCAGACGCCCGAGTTCAAGTCATTCCTTGTGAAAGTGGAAAAGGCATAAGGGGGGAACATGGCTTTTCAGTCGCTAGACATCAAACGCCTGTCCGCCACCACGACGCCGCCGCCTGGCGTGCGCGAGCCGGTGACGGGCACGGTCGCGAAGCTCATCGACGTCACCAAGTGCATCGGCTGCAAGGCGTGTCAGACCGCGTGCATGGAGTGGAACGACCTGCGCGACGAGGTGGGCATCAACACGGGCGTGTACGACAATCCGCGCGATCTCACCGAGCACTCGTGGACCGTGATGCGTTACACGGAATACGAGAATCCGGACGGCAACCTCGAATGGCTGATCCGCAAGGACGGCTGCATGCATTGCGAGGACCCCGGCTGCCTGAAGGCGTGTCCCTCGCCGGGTGCGATCGTGCAGTACACGAACGGCATCGTGGATTTTCACGAGGAAAACTGCATTGGCTGCGGCTATTGCATTACGGGCTGCCCGTTCAATATTCCCCGGCTGTCGAAGACGGAACATCGCGTCTACAAATGCACGCTTTGTTCCGACCGCGTGGCCGTGGGGCAGGAACCGGCCTGCGTGAAGACATGTCCGACGGGCGCGATCGTGTTCGGCACCAAGGAAGACATGAAGGTACATGCGGCCGAGCGTATCGAAGACCTCAAGGAGCGCGGTTTCGAGAACGCAGGGCTGTACGATCCGCCGGGTGTGAGCGGCACGCATGTGATGTACGTGCTGCATCACGCGGACAAACCGTCGCTCTATCACGGGCTGCCCGATAACCCGCGCATCAGCCCGTTCGTGCGGCTGTGGAAGGGCGTGGCCAAGCCGCTCGCGCTCGCGGGCATCGCGCTCGCGGCGCTGGCCGGCTTCTTCCATTACACGCGCATCGGCCCGAACGAAACGCATGCCGAAGACGAAGAAGCCGCGCTTGAAGAGGCCCGGCGAATTCATGCCGAACGAGATGGTGAAAAAGGCGGTGACCTTCCCGAGGAGCGCAACGATGAGCGACCATGAACCGCGCCTGATCCAGCGTTATACGGCGAACGAGCGCAGCAACCACTGGATTACGGCGATCACCTTCGTCCTGCTTGCGCTGTCCGGGCTGGCGATGTTTCATCCGGCCATGTTCTGGCTGTCCGCGCTGTTCGGCGGCGGCCAGTGGACGCGCATTCTGCATCCGTTCATCGGCATCGTGATGTTCGTCTCGTTCATGATTCTCGCGCTGCGTTTCTGGCATCACAACTATCTCGACAAAGCCGACGTGCAATGGCTCAAACAGATGGATGACGTGCTGCACAATCGCGAGGACAAACTGCCCGAAATCGGCAAATACAATGCGGGACAGAAGCTGTTATTCTTTACGCTGGTGGTTTGCCTCGTGCTGCTGCTGGTGAGCGGCATCGTGATCTGGCGGCGTTACTTCTCGTTCTATTTTCCGATCACGATTATCCGTATCGCCGCCGTCGTGCATGCGGCTGCGGCCTTTGTGCTGATCGTGAGCATCGTCGTGCATATCTATGCGGCGATCTGGGTGAAGGGATCGATTGGCGCGATGACGCGCGGCTACGTCACCTGGGGCTGGGCGCGCAAGCATCATCCGCGCTGGTTCCGCGAGAGCATCAAGTAGCCGTCCATTACGAGGCTTAACGGACACGCTGCTGGCAGGCCGCCTCGCCCGCAAGGGCGCGGCGGCTTTTTGCTGATTGGACGGACGAGGTTGGATGGAGACTTAGCCGTGACGCAACAACGCATACTCGACCCGGAACAGATTCAGACGCAGGACCCTTCGGCGATTGTGCGCATCCGCTTGCCAGAACGCGCGACGCTGTTCAAGGAGCGCGCCGCGCGTCTGCGCAAGCTGGCGGATCACAATCCGATCGGCGGCTATATGCGGCTCATGGCCGTGCTCGTGGACGCGCAGCAACAGGCGCTCGAACATCTCGACGTGCAGATGCCTTCAGCCGAGGCGATCGCCAACGCGCAACGCCATTCGATGCCGATTCTGCCCGCGCTGGGCGCGGATCGCGATCCGCAATGGCGTAGAGTGCTGCGGCGCCTCGCCGATCGTGTGGAAGCCGCTGGCGCCATTACGCCCACGCTCGCGAAAGTGCTCGACGACTTGCGCGCGATGAGCGATGCGCAACTCGACGCCCAGGCAGATGCGTTGCTCGCGCAACGTTATGCAGAGGTTGCGCCTGCCATCGCGCCTTTCGTCATGGCCGCGTTGCAAACCGTGTGGACCGGGCTCGCAAGCCGGATCGATGTGAAGGACGTGACCTATGTGGATGCGCCCGGCGTGTGCCCCGTGTGCGGCCTGCCGCCCGTGGCGAGCATCGTGCGCGTGGGCGGGGCGTTTCAGGGCTATCGCTACACGCAATGCAGCCTTTGCGGCACCGAGCATCATGTGGTGCGCGTCAAATGCACGAATTGCGATTCGACCAAAGGCATTGCCTATCAGGGTATCGATGGAGGCAATCCGGCCTTGAAGGCCGAATCGTGCGACGAGTGCCATACGTATCGCAAGATCGGCTATCAGGACAAGGACCTTGAATTCGAACCGCTCGCCGACGATCTCGCGAGCCTCACGCTCGATCTGCTGATGAGCGAAGCGGGCTACCGGCGCGCAAGCGCGAACCCGCTGCTGTATCCCGAAGCACCGGCCGATCAGTGAGGCGATTCCGATGACTGAAACCGTGGAGCAGAGCGCGAAACCCGTGTTGGAAGCGAGCGCGCTGAATGCCTTGCTGGCGCGGATGCCGGCTGTGGAGCGCGTGATTGCATCGACCGAAGCGCAGCCGCTGATCGCGCAATATGGACGCACCCAGGTGCTCGCGGCGATTCGCGCGACGCTCGATGGATGGCGGCGCGATGTGCAGGCGGGCGATTCCGCTTTTGGCGCCGATGCCGGGGCGTTTTCAATCGAGCGTGTAATTGCCGATGTCGATCGCAATTTGAACGCACGCGCGCGAGGCAAACTGCGCGCGGTATTCAATCTCACCGGCACGGTGCTGCATACGAACCTGGGCCGCGCCTTGTTGCCCGATGAAGCGGTAAGCGCGGTGGTGCAAGCGCTCACGCAGCCTGCGAACCTCGAATTCGATCTTGCGTCCGGCAAGCGCGGTGATCGCGACGATCTGATCGACGAACTCATCTGCGAACTCACCGGCGCCGAAGCGGCGACCGTCGTGAACAACAACGCGGCAGCCGTGTTGCTCACGCTTTCCGCGCTGGCGGCGCGCAAGGACGTGATCGTTTCGCGCGGCGAACTGGTCGAGATCGGCGGCGCGTTCCGCATTCCCGACATCATGAGCCGGGCCGGCGCGCGCCTGCGCGAGATCGGTACGACCAATCGCACGCATCTTAAGGATTACGAAGCGGCTATTAGCGCACGCACGGCGCTGCTGATGAAAGTCCATTGCAGCAACTACGCGATCAGCGGCTTTACGAAGAGCGTCGAGCTCGACGAACTCGCACCGCTCGCGCGTAGTCATGGCCTGCCGGTGGCGGTGGATCTTGGCAGCGGCACGCTCACCGACCTCACGCAATGGGGTCTGCCCGCCGAACCCACCGTGCGCGCCACGGTGGAAGCGGGCGCGGATATCGTGACCTTCAGCGGCGACAAATTGCTGGGCGGCCCGCAGGCGGGGCTGATCGTCGGACGCAAGGAATTGATCGCAAAGATCAAGAAGCATCCGCTCAAGCGGGCATTGCGCGTGGGCAAGCTCACGCTTGCGGCGCTGGAGCCGGTGCTCAGGCTCTATCAGGCGCCCGAGTTTTTACGCGAACGGCTGACGACGCTGCGCCTGCTCACGCGCGCGGCCACTGAAATGCACGCAACCGCGACGCGTGCGTTGTCCGCCTGGCAACGCGCGCTGGGCGAAGGCTACGACGTGAGCGTCGAGCCGATGTTCAGCCAGATCGGCAGCGGCGCGTTGCCCGTGGACGTGCTGCCGAGCAGCGGGCTTGTCGTGCGCCATCGTGGAAAAGGCAGCAGTGGCCGCGCGCTGCTCAAGCTTGAACGTGCGTTACGGGCACTGCCGCGTCCCGTGATCGGCCGCATCGCCGACGACGCTTTGCGCCTCGACCTGCGTTGCCTCGAAAGCGCGGACGAAGCAGCGTTTGTCGCGCAGCTCGCGGAGTTGCGCCTGTGATCGTTGGCACTGCAGGACATATCGATCACGGCAAGACCACGCTCGTGCGCGCGCTGACCGGCGTGGACACGGATCGCCTGAAAGAAGAGAAAGCGCGGGGCATTTCGATCGAGCTTGGCTACGCGTACACACCGCTTGCGAACGGTGACGTGCTTGGTTTTATCGACGTGCCGGGGCACGAAAAGCTCGTGCATACGATGGCTGCGGGCGCATGCGGGATCGACTTTGCGTTGCTCGTGATCGCCGCAGACGATGGCGTGATGCCGCAAACGCGTGAACATCTCGCGATCCTGCAATTGCTGGGCGTGCTGCACGGCGCGATCGCGCTCACCAAGGTGGATCGTGTGGACGCCGAGCGGCTTGCGCAGGCGCGCGCGGAAATCTCGGCATGGCTCGCGCCGACCTCACTCGCCGACGCGCCGATCTTCGAAACGAACGCAAGCGTGCCGGATGATACGGGCGTCGCGCAACTCGATGCGTATTTGCGCGAGCGCGCGACGCACTGGCAATCGCGCCGCGACGACGGATTGTTTCGCCTCGCCGTTGATCGCGTATTCACGTTGACGGGGCAGGGCACCATCGTGACCGGCACCGTGTTCGCGGGACATGTGCAGACGGGAGACACGCTGTTGCTCGCACCCGCTGGCGCACCCGTGCGTGTGCGCGGCATCCATGCGCAGAATCGCGCCGCAGAAACGGGACATGCGGGACAACGTTGCGCGCTCAACTTGACCGGCATCGACAAGGATCGCATCGCGCGCGGCGACTGGATCGTCGATGCGAGGCTCGCGCAGCCCGCCACCCGGCTGGATGTCGAACTGCAATTGCTGGCCGATGCGGATATCACGTTGCAGCACTGGACGCCGTTGCACGTGCATCTGGGCACGACGCATCGGATGGCGAACGTCGCGCTGCTCGAAGGCGACGCACTTGCGGCAGGCGAACAGGCGCGCGTGCAACTCGTGTTCGATTCGCCGCTGCAGGCGATGCCTGGCGACCGCTTCATCGTGCGCAATGCGCAGGCGAGCCGCACGGTGGGCGGCGGCCGTGTGCTGGACCCGTTTGGCCCGGCGCGACGACGGCGCACGCCGCAGCGGTATGCGTGGCTCGACGCATTGCGCGAGTGGCTCGACGATGGGCGTGTGGATGCGCTGATCGCCCAGGCGCCGCACGGGCTGGAGCGTAGCGCATTGATACAGTTGACGGGCTACGACGCTGCGACGCTCGCGTTGCCCGACGACGTTGTCGTCATCGCGCCGCAAGGCCGTGCCGAAGACGCGACGCTGCTCGCGCGCGAACATTGGGCGCGCCTCGCCACCCACATCGTGGATGTGCTGGGCGACTTTCACGCGCGCGTGCCCGACGAGCAAGGTCCAGACGCCGCGCGCCTGCGGCGCATGGCGGCGCCGCTCGCGAGCGACGCGGTTTGGCGCGCAGCCGTTGATGCCCTGGTCGAGGAAGGACGTGTGGCGCGCAGCGGGCCGTGGCTGCATCTACCATCGCACGCGGTCTCGCTGGATGCGGAAGAGGAGGCATTGGCGGCGCGGCTCATACCCTTGATTGCGCAAGGACGCTACGATCCGCCGTGGGTGCGCGATCTCGCGCGCGAGGTGCAGCAGCCGGAAGAGAAGGTACGCGCATTGCTGCGCAAACTCGCGCGCCTGGGGCGTCTATATCAGATCGTGCGCGATCTGTTTTATGACCGGGAGAGGGTGCGTGAACTGGCGCGTCTGATCGCGCACACGGCAGCGGGCGAGGGTACGGGGGTCGGCGCGGCGGCGTTTCGCGATGCGTCAGGACTTGGCCGCAAGCGCGCGATCCAGATTCTGGAGTTCTTCGATCGCGTTGGATATACTCGCTTTCAGCGCGATCTGCATTTGTTGAGGCCCGATAGCCCTATGCGCGAATGGCTATGAATAGACGAGGGCAGTGCAGGTGTGCGCTTCGATTTTGCGTGTCATGCAGCGGTTCTTTGTGGTCAAGGGAAGGCAATCGCATCGGGTGGTGCGGCTGGACTTCAAATCCAGTTGGGGACGTCAGCCGTTCCCGGGATGGTTCGACTCCATCTGCTTTCCGCCAGTAAAGGCTCCCAGCCTGTCTCAAAGACTCCCGCTTACTATCTAAAGAGCCTTATTTTACGGCGCTTTGGGGGTGAGAACGTTCTTGATCCCTCTCGCTCGCTACCCCACAATCTGACCATCAAACGTGGGGAGGATTGGGGGTAAGCATGGCGACACGTCAACTGAACAGGCTGACAGCGCTCGGAATTGGCAAACTGATTGATCCTGGCTATTTCCGCCAGTCGGCGCTTATCGGCCGATCTTTCATCACTTGTCGATATTAATGACGGAATTCCTCAGGCGGAATCATACGCTTGTATAGCGTGGCATATTTAGCACGCAAACCCGCGCAAGCAAATACGATGCAGAAAAGGCTGGAATCAATGCAGGCGCCAATAGTGCTGGGGGAGCGGGCTCAGGGAGCTTGAAGCGGTTCGGCTTTAACTGTGGCGAGCCTGGTGCCCGCAAATGGGTCATCGCGCCAGTTTACACCGGCGGTTTTGTTTGATTGTTTCTCCTGGGCCTTGCGAACCGAGAAGTGTTCAAGGGACTGTCCTGCGCTGGTCGCCTGGACCACCCACTGCGGGGCTGCGCCTTCTCCGTCCCATCCATTGCCAAAGGCATCGCGATACTTCACCGCAAGTATGCGGCGTTGATCTTCCGCGATCGATGCGGCGATCGCCTCGGGCGTGATATTGAATTCGGCCATCCTGCGCTGCAGGTAGGCCACGATACTGTCGCGCTTTCGTTCATCCATTCTGGTTGTCTCCGCCTGGCACGAGTTCGCGTGCAGGCTGGTGTACATCATACCCTACCAGGATAACACAATGGACAACGGCTTATATGCCGGCGCATCCAGCTATTGTAGGGAAGACAACGTAACAGGCCATGCGGTTCCCCGATGTTCACCCGATTCCAGATGGCGGATTCAGGCAAATATGGGTCGAAAGAGATCTGGAAAATAACCGGCGCGTTCAAGCGCCGGCCGGCTGAATCAACGGATCAGGCAAAACTCAGCGGCACTTCCAGCCCTTCCGGGATCGCATAGTCCGTCATGTGACGGCGCGAAAGCTCCCAATGCGCTCTCACCAGTTCGCCCGCGCGTTCCGTGTCGCGGCGCTCGATAGCGTCGATGATTTCATCATGCTGATGCGCTGCCTGATGCATTTCGTGCTGCATGTTTTCAGTGGCAGGGTAGCGATAGAAAGTCTTGCCAAGCCGCGCGTGATCGATCAGCAGGCGGCGCAGACTGGGCATCAGATAATCGTTCTGCGCCATATTGCCGATTTCGAGGTGGAACTGGTCGTTATAGAGAACCCGATTTTCCACGTCATGAGCGTCGATTGCCTCGCGGAAGCACTTCTGGATTTTCCGCAGCTTCGCGACGTCGGCGGCGGTGGCGTTTGCTGCCGCGAGTTGAGTCGTCGCGACGTAAATGAGCGGCGCGGCCAGGAAGAAGCTGCGCAGCGAGTGATAGTTCATCGATGAAACCCGCGCGGCGCGATTGGCTTCCAGTTCGATATAGCCTTCGGCGGCCATCTGGCGCATCAGTTCGCGAACGGGAGGGCGCGACAGGCCGAATTCATCGCACAGGGCCAGTTCGTCCACCACGGCTCCCGGCTTCAATTCCATGCTCACGATGCGGCGGCGCAGGGTTTCGGCCAGTACGGCCTTGCGGTCGGTGGGGACGTTGCTATCGATGGGGGATTCGTCGGGGCTAGTTTTCATCGGGATTCTCTGTCTACCTTTTGTGTACTATAAATCGCCGAATGAAAAACCACCACACGACACAGCGGGCGGGCGCTTCCCCGCGCCCTGCCAGGGTGGTCAGACTCGCTCCCCAATTCGCTTCGACGGCGCGTTCACGGGCGCTTTGATGCGGCGAGGGCGGGTGGCGAGCCAGCACAGGATCGACCCCGTGCAGACCATCATGGCGCCGTGCCAGAACGCGTCGGATAGGGGCGCGTGCAAGAGCGTTGCGGCGAGCGCCGCGGAAATCACCGGAATGAAATACGAGGCGCCGGCCAGAACCGTGGCGTTGCCATGCAGAATCCCGATGTTCCAGGCCGCGTAGCCGAAACCCATCGCCGCCGCGGCCAGAAACAGATAAACCATCGCGTGCATGTCGAAGCTCATCGCGCCGCCACCCTCGATCGCGTATTTGATCCAGAGTACGGCCGACACAAGCACGAAGAACGGCGTGACGCCGTTCTTGCCGTTCGCGATGCGCGCCGTCACCGTGCAATACGCCGCCCAGATCAATGCGCCGCTGAATGCCAGTCCGTAACTCAGCGGGTTATCCTTGACGTTCGCCAGCATGCCCGCGAGATCGATGCCTTGATCGCCGCCGAGCACCCAGCCGATTCCCATCATGGACAGCACGAAGCCGGGCACGACAAGCAGGTTGGCTTTCTGCTTGTTGAACACGATGGCCGACACCAGCGTGAAAGTCGGCCACAGATAATTGACCATGCCGACTTCGATCGCCTGCCTGCCGCTATTGGCATAGCCGATCGACAGCGAAAGACACAGTTCGTAGGCGACAAATAGCGCGCTGCCCCAAATCAGATAATTGCGCGGAAATTGCCTGAGATTGGGGAAGCCGACGGTCAACGCGAGAAAGACGGAGGCGACCGTGTACATCATGGCAGCACCGCCGGTCGCGCCCAGGCTTTCGCTGACACCGCGAATCAGTGCGACGATCGACGCCCACAACATGATCGCAACGAGCCCTATCAGCGTGGCCGTATCCTTGCTTTTCATACCTCGAACCTGCTTTGATGATTCAATTTTGCCAGTGCGCCCGCCGTGTTCTACGCGCTCATGCGGGCACGTCGATCCAGATCGTCTTGATCTCGGTGTACTGGTCGTGCGCCCACACCGATTTGTCCCGGCCGCCGAAGCCCGATTCCTTGTAGCCACCAAACGGCGTCGTGATATCGCCTTCGCCGAAGCAGTTGACGGTGACGACGCCCGCGCGGATTTCGCGCGACAGGCGGATCGCCTTGTTCAGGCTGCTGGTATAGACCGAAGCGGCCAGACCATACACCGAGTCGTTGGCGAGTTCGATCGCTTCGTCGATGTCCTTGAACGTGGTCACCGCAAGGACCGGGCCGAAGATCTCTTCCTGGAACAGGCGGCTTGTTGCGTCGACGCCATCGAGCACGGTTGGCTCCACAAAAATGCCGTGCTCCGTGTCGCCGCCGAACGCCACGCGTAGTCGCTCCGTTTGCGCCTGCTCCAGATACGAGCGGACTTTCTCGAAGTGCGCCTGGCTGACCATCGCGCCGATACGGTGTTCCGGATCGAGCGGATCGCCCATCTTCCATTCGCGCATCTGCACGCCGATGCGTTCGAGCAAGGCGTCCTTGACGTCGGCATGCACGATCAGGCGCGAGGATGCCGAGCAGTTTTCGCCCATGTTCCAGAACGCGCCATTGACGACGTGTTGCGCGACGGCGTCGAGATCGTCCGCGTCTTTCAGGACCACGGCCGGATTTTTGCCGCCGCACTCTAGCACAATACGCTTGAGATTGGATTCGGCCGCATAGTGCAGAAAGCGCCGGCCCGTCGCGGTGGAGCCGGTGAAGCTCACCATATCGACGTCCATGTGCAGGCCCAAAGGCTCGCCGACTTCCTTGCCGCCGCCGGGCAGCACGTTGAATACGCCCGCGGGCACGCCGGCTTCGTGCGCGAGTTGAGCCACGCGCAGCGCCGTGAGCGTGGTTTCCTTTGCGGGCTTCACGACGACGGAGCAGCCCGCCGCGAGCGACGGACCGATCTTCCACGCCAGCATCAGCAGCGGAAAATTCCACGGCAGCACGAGACCGACGACGCCGATCGGTTCGCGCACGACCAGCGAAAGGGCATTCGAACCGACCGGCGCAGTGGAATCGTAGATCTTGTCGATCAGTTCGGCATGCCAACGAATCGTATGGATTGTTTCGGGCACGTCGGTGTTCTGGCATTCGCGGATCGGCTTGCCGCTGTCCAGACTCTCCATCGTCGCGAGTTCGTGCGCGTGCGCTTCGAGCAGATCGGCGAATTTCAGCAGGATCGACTTGCGGCGCGCGGGCGGCAGGTTACGCCAGCGGCCATCCTGATAGGCCGCGCGGGCGCTGGCGACCGCACGATCGACATCGGCGGCGTTGCACGCGGCGATTTCCGCGAGCACCGCGTTCGTGGCCGGATTCGTCGTCGTGAACGTTTCGCCCGAAATCGACGGCGCGAAGGCGCCGTCGATGAAGGCCTGGGTCGGCAAGGTCAACTGAGCGGCCAGCGCCGCGTATTCCTGAGCGCAGAGCAGATCGGCCATCAGTCCTGGCCTCCGACAACAGAGGTGACTTCGCGCTTGAGTTCAGTGACGATGGTTTGCAGGCGCTGCTTCTCGTCGTCGTTGAGACCCTTGAGCGGTGCGCGCACGCCGCCGCTGCGCAGGCCGACGATTTCGCAGCCGTGCTTGATCGACTGCACGAACTTGCCTTCTTCGAGGAAGTCCATCAGCGGCAGCATCGCGGACATGATGCGGCGGCCCTTGTCGAAATCCTTTTCGACGGCGCAGGCCCGGTACAGCGCGATGTGCTCGGCCGGCAGGAAGTTGGAACCGGCGCAGACCCAGCTACGCGCGCCCCAGGCGAAGAATTCCAGCGCCTGATCGTCCCAGCCGCACGACACGGCCAGATTCGGGAATTCGCGCGCCAGCATATGCAGTTGGCCCGTCTGTCCCGAGCTTTCCTTGATCGCGACGAAGTTCTTCGACGCGGCACACACGGTACGGAAAAATTCGCGGCCCATCGAGACGCTCATGCGGCCGGGGTAGTTGTACAGCATGATCGGCAGATCCGCCGCACGATCGATGGCGAGCGCGTGTTCGGCATTTTCCTGCTCGGTCGGCAGGGCGTACGGCGGCGAGCCGACCAGAATCGCGTCCGCCTTGATTGCCTTCGCGGCCTTCGCATATTCGACCGAATCTTCCGTGCGCACGGCGCCCGTGCCGATGATCAGAGCGGTGCGCGAGCCGATCACTTCTTTCGCGAGGCTGCCCAGATCGAAGCGTTCCTGCGCGGTTTGCGCGTAATACTCGCCCGTCGAACCGCCGATGATGATGCCGTGCACGCCCGCCGCGATCAGCGATTCGAGCACGTCGGCAAAGGCCTTTTTGTCGATCTGTCCGGTGGTGTCGAGGGGCGTGATGGCCGGCGTGTAGATGCCTTCAAAGTTCATGATGTCTTTCCGTGAAAATAAGAACGAGGAGTCAGTGATTCAACGAAGCGGCTTCCTGCAGGCTGAGCGAACGCGTTTCCGGCGCAAGCGCGAGCGATGCGGCGAGACCGACAAACGACACCGCCGCCGCTGCATACATGGTGTTGCCGATGCCGACGCTATTGAGCGCGATGGGCACGAGCCAGGTCCCGATCGCCGCGCCAATGCGCGAAAGCGAAGCGCCCATGCCGACTGCGAAGGCGCGAATATCGGTCGGGAAAATTTCGTTCGGATAGACGAGTTGCAGCACCTGAGCGCCACCGATCAGCACCGCGTACGCGCCGAACAGCACGAGAATCAGAATCGCCGAGCCATTCGAGCAGGCGCCGAGCGCGAGCAGTGCGAGCGCCGACCACAGGAAGCTGTGAATCACCATTGCGCGGCGGCCAATCACGTTGATGATGCGCGTGGCGATGATGCAGCCGACCACGAACAGCAGCGTGATGGCGACCGAGCCGAGCGATTCCCATTTGCCGGTCAGGTTGAGCGCTTCGAGCACGCGCGGCGCGAACGAATAGACGGCGAACACAGGGATCACCGAGCAGCTCCAGAAGACCGTGACGAACAACATGCGCTTGCCATAACCGGAGTGCAGCAAGGCCCACAGCGAGGTCTTCTTTTCGGCCGTTTCTTCGGGCAGATTCTTTAGTGAGAACGACGGACCGTAGACCTTCTTGATGACCGCTTCGGCTTCGGCGCGGCGGCCTTTGCTGAGCAGCCAGCGCGGCGATTCGGGTGTGCCGATGCGCACGACGAACAGCACGAGTCCGATCGCAGCCGGGCTCGCCAGCACCCAGCGCCACGCATCGGGTGCGCCGCTGCTGAGAATCAGATTGCCGACGATATAGGCAAGCGCCGCGCCGAGGAACCAGATGATCGTCAGCATCGCGAGACGCGGGCCACGGTACTTGCGCGGCATGAATTCGACCAGCAGCGAACCGGCCACGGGATATTCGATGCCAACGCCAATGCCGATCAAAAAGCGCAACACGAAAAGCGTCTCGCCGGAGTGCACCCAGAATTGCGCGAGCGAGCAAACGAGGAAGATGACGGGGCCAAAAAAATAGGGCTTTTGACGACCGAGCCGGTCGGACAACCAGCCGCCCGCAAAGCCGCCGACAAAGATGCCGATGAGCGCGGAGGCGGCCACCATGCCTTCCCAGAAGCTCGTTAGACCCAGCGCTGCGGAAAACTGCACCATCGCCACGCCGATGATGCTCAGGACATAGCCGTCCATGAGCCAGCCACCGCTCGAACGGATGGTCAGCAACTGATGGAATCCATTGAGCGGGACGTCCTCGATGGATATGTGATTGTTCGACATTGCCAGTCTCCTTCCATGAAATCGGACACTATGTTTCGTGGTGCGAACCACGTTATCTTCGTCCAGTGCTTCGTTTAAGGTGCGATCGGTCTATATGCAGGTCCATGCCGATTTATCGCGGTCCATCGCAGTCGATTTGCGAATCAGCTTTCCAGCCCCGCCTTGCGTTGGCCCCACCAGAGCGTCGCGTTGACGCCGAGCGAGAGGAACGGTTCGGGCGGCGCTTTGTTCGGCCCCGAGGTTTCGAGCAGGAAATTAGTCAGTTCATTGGACTTGCCCGCGAGCCAGTCGGCGAGCAGCGTGCCCGTCACCGTGCCGCGCGTGATGCCAAGGCCGTTGCAGCACAGCGCGCCATAAACGTTCGGCGCCAGTTGCCCGAAAAAACCCTTGTGGTTCTGCGAGAGCGCGAGCGAGCCGCTCCAGGTGTATTCGAAATCGACTTGCGGCAGCATCGGGAAGCGCCGTTCGAACGACAGGCGATGGCGCTGCGCGAAGCGCGAGAGGTTTTGCTCTTTCGGGCGGCCGTCCGGATTGAACGAGAAGCTGTTGCGCACCAGGATGCGGTTGTCGTGCGTGCGGCGCAGCGTGCTGCCGAACGGGTCGGCGGGAATCACGCCCCAGAACGGCTTGCCGCCCAGTTTCACCTGCTCGGCGGCGGTCAGCGGGCGCGTCAGGCTCGCATAGAGAAACACGGGCAACATCGTGCGCTCCAGAAAGCCGAAGCGCATCCCGAACGCGTTGTTGGCGAGCACCAGCTTGTCGGCCGTGATGCGGCCGTTGCGATGCGCCAGCACGATTTTCTCGCCGTATTCCACATCGGTGATCGGCGTGTGTTCGTGGAGCGTGACGTTGGGCGGCAGGCAGTCGGCCAGTCCTTTGACGAGGCCCGAGGGCTGTACCAGCACCGTGCCGGGCGTGAACAGCGCCTTGCGATAGAACGAGGTGCCGATGTGCGCCGGCAGCGCCGCGCCATCGATCACTTCGTACGGTTGCCCCAGCTTGTCGAGGCCACGGCGATAGGCGTCGAGCACGGCCACGCCGCGCTCCTCCACGGCCGCCTGATATTTACCGGACGCCGTCATATGGCAATCGATGCCGTGCTCGCCGACCAGCTCGCGCAGGATCGTCTGGCCGAGCAGATTGAGCTTGAGCGTGGTCCTGGCCGTGTCGATGTCGCCGATGTAATCGTCCGCGCCGATGTCGTGCGGCAGATCGATCGCAAAGCCGGCATTGCGCCCGGAAGTGCCGAAGCCGACCTCCTGCGCTTCGATCAGCACGACTTCGTCGTCGGGGAAGTTCAGTGCGAGCTGCCGGGCAGCGGCCAGACCAGTGAAACCGGCGCCGATCACGGCCCAGCGGGCCGTTGTTTCGCCCGTATGGCCGGCTTTGGGCGTGCGCGCGCGACTCGTGTGATACCAGCCACACATCTTGTCGTCCGCGGGGAGCGAGGTAACCGTTTGCATTTCCAATTCCAATATCGCTTTTGAAACCCACCGCACCTTCGGGCGATTGCGCACCAGCTTCATGCGCCGTCCCTCGGGCCCATACAGCGCGACGGCGTCTTCCAGACCGTCGGTTGATGTCGGAGTATTCTCACGTCCAACATCAATGTATACAAATTGTAGACGAAGTATAGATTTGAAGCAGACGGAGTAAAAATAAGGGTTTACTCGCTGAAATTGCGTATCGGTGCGGCGTTTCCGCGTGGAGGCGGGGCGTCAGGTGCGTCGCTGTCGCAATCGTTATAGGGACAGTCGAAAAGGTTCTATATCGACCGTTTTTGGCTCCGGATGATGAAAGCGATCAGGGCCACATGCCTGACGATGTCCCCGAAACACACGGAGGAAGACCTATGCGGCAGATTGATAGGCAACCTGGCTTGATCGATGGAGTGGCCGCCGGTTACGAAGATCTCGACCCGCGCGCAGACACGAGCCCGGCTTCGCACCGGCTCGCCGATGGACTCAAGCAACGGCATGTCGTGATGCTGTCGATCGGCGGAAGCGTCGGCGTGGGCCTCTTCGTCGGTTCGGGACATGTGATTGCCGAAGCGGGACCCGCTGCCTTGCTCGCCTATGTGTTCGGCAGCCTGCTGGTCGTCACAGTGATGCGCATGCTCGGCGAGATGGCCTGCACGATGCCCGATTCCGGATCGTTGTCCGCTTACACAGACAAGGCGATCGGTTCATGGGCCGACTTCGCGATCGGCTGGATGTACTGGGGGTTCTGGGTGCTGGTGGTGCCGCTGGAAGCGACGGCCGCCGCCAACATCCTGAACGGCTGGGCGCCTGATGTGCCGGTCTGGCAGCTTTCCGTGCTGGTGACAGCCGGTTTCACCGTCGCCAATCTCGCGAGTGCGAAGAATTACGGCGAACTGGAGTTCTGGTTCGCGATTATCAAGGTGAGCGGCATTCTGCTTTTCATTGGCTGTGGCATTGCCGCGATTTCGGGCTTGCCGCCGTCTGTCCACCTGGCGCCGATCGTCGGCGCGTTGCTGGCGACGATGTTTGCGTTTCTCGGCACCGAGGTGGTCACGATTGCCGCCACCGAATCGGAAAATCCCGCAAGAGAAGTCGGGCGCGCGATTACGTTGGTGGGGTGGCGTATTGCGCTTTTCTATATTGGTTCGGTGCTGTTCATCATTTGCACGGTACTGTGGAACGATCCCGACTTGAGCCGCCTTGGTGCGTACCAAGTCGTACTGCACAGTTTTCACATTCCCTATGCACAACTGATTACCGATGGCCTGATTCTCGTCGTGATCGGTAACTGTCTGAATTCCGCGCTCTGCACGGCGTCGCGGATGATGTATTCGCTCGGCAGGCGAAATCAGGCTCTGCGCTTCATCACGCGAACGACCGCTAATGGCGTGCCGGCGCGCGCGGTGATGGCGTCAAGCCTTGTGGCGTTTTTGGCCTGTGGCGCGAATTATCTGGCGCCGAAATATGTCTTCGATGCCTTGTTGTCGACGACGGGCGCTATTGCCTTGCTTGTGTATCTCGTGATTGCCGTCAGTAAGCGCCTTGTTGCCGCAGGGCTGATGTAGATTTGATAGGGTTCGCTGAATCGCGTCGTTCAAATAAAGAGCGAAATCAGGCCGCCGATGGTGATGCCCGCAGCAAGCCATCGACCGAACGAATAGGCGTGGTTGGGGTCGGGCGGCTGATCGGGCCGCGCCAGACCCAGCGCGCCATAGACCAGCGAGCGCATTGGCTGCGCGTTCGCCTGTTCGGTGCTTTCCCCTGCATCGCTTGACGGGGCGGTTGCCACGGTTGTCGATACGTCCGTCGCCGCATCGGTCGATGCGTCATTCGATGCGGCGGCGTAGGCCTGCGGCGAGATCTCCACCGCATCGTCCTGCGACGCAGGCGTAGAACTATCGCTTGCGTCCGTTTTTGCCACCCCGTCTTTCGTGGTCGTCGTGACATCCGCATTACTGCTGCGGGTATACGCGGCGCTGTCGCCGGCGGTCGTCGCCAAACTGCCGATTTCCATTTTTCACCTCTTCTAATTCATCGCTTTATCGCGACGCCACGATATTCCCATGTGGGGTGCCGGACTGGCCGCGCAAATCCGCGAGCAACGTGGGGCATTGCGTATTAATCAGGAAAGCAAAGCAGCGAGTCGTCTCCGCGCGGGCGATTTGCTCACGCCGCGTACGGCGTCGCAAGCAATGCCGTGCCCGGGCCGGTACGTGAATTTGCGCCGCTTTCCCCGTTTCGGCTTTCGAGCATGGCTCGCGTGACGCCCGCGCGCGAAGGCGGGGCGCAGACGCAGCAGGTATAAGGCTTGTTGGCGTCGCGCATGGGGCGCACGAAGCGGCCCGTGCAGGTGCCGCAGCGCGTCAGGGCGAGCAGGCCGCCTTCGAAAAAGCGCAGCAGCGTCCATGCACGCGTGAAGCTCAGCACGCGTTCGGTTTCAGCGCAATCGCAGTGTTCGAGATACAGCCGGTATGCACGCGTAAGCGCGTCGAGCCGGTTGCATTGCGCCTCATCCTTGAGATACAGAAAGATGTTGTAGAACAGCGAGGCGTGAATATTGGGCAGCCATGTGAAGTACCAGTCCGCCGAAAACGGCAGCATGCCCTTGGGCGGCGACGCATCCTTGATCTCACGATAGAGCCTGATCAGACGATTGCGCGAAAGATTGAGTTCTTTTTCCAGCACCGGCATGCGAGCGCCAAGCTGGATCAGTTCGTTCGCGCGCATGACCTCGCGCGCCTCTTCGGTGACACTGCCTTTGTACATGACGTTGCACTCCCAGGGGCAATAGTCCGCTGCCGAGGCAGCGTGGCGTCCATGCCTGAATTTCACGGGCGATTATAGAAGCGGGAGATTGAGCGTCAAGAATAATATTCTGGAAGTAACCGGAAGTTTCGTTAATGAAATCAGAGGTTTTGCGCATCGCCACAGGCCCATTAAGGCGCAAGAAAACAAGGTGTTTCGTGCAAACTTTCCACTTCTGTTTGATTGGAAAGGAATAGAAATATTTGTGTGCGAAAACGCCCGTGACGAGGACTTTATGGCGCGGCATGATGTCGCCGCCCTGCCTTTGCGGCGCAACGCAAGGTAATGCGGATTATTACGGGGTCTTGCGACGTAACCTTTTTAGTCCCGTCTACCGATAAACTTCGACTTTCCAATTTTTACGCGCGCGGCATGAAATGCCGCCGCGTGCTCGCTTTCTATCGATGATGCTTCCCTTCTCCGCCGGTTCTCCTTCGTTCAGACACTTGCGCAAAGGTTTGTCGGGTTCGCTGGCCAGCCCGCCGCGGCGCAGGCTGCTCAAGGGCACGATGAGCGTACTGGCGCTCGGTGGTTGCGCAAGCACGCTTTTGAGCGCATGTGGCGGGGACTATTCGGATGGTACGGGGCCGCAATTCGCGCCGACGCCCGTGGCGAATTCAGTCGCGAATTTTCGCGACATCGGCGGCGCGGCGCCGGGTTATTCGACGAGCGACGGCGCGCATGTACGGCGCGCACTGCTATACCGCTCCGACGCGCTCACGCCCAATGCGGCAGACACAGTGACACTTGAGCGCATGGGATTTGCGTGCGTCTATGATCTGCGCACGCCCGCCGAAAACGACAGCACGCCCGACATCACGCTGACCAGTGCGAACCGCGTCACGCTCAACGTCCTGGGCACGTCGACACCGCGCTCGTTCGCGGGCTATTCGGCGAGCGAGCTGGATGCGGCGATGCAGGCGCAGTGGCGCGAGCTGGTGACGGGCCGCACGCAATGCATCGCCTATGGCGCGCTGCTCGAACATATTGCCGAGGCGTCGGCGCCGCAATTGATCGTCGGCGGTACTGGGGTCGATGTGGCGGGCTGGGCGTCGGCGCTGCTGTTGCTGATCGCGAACGTGCCGCTCGAAATCGTCGTGCAGGATTTTCTTTTGACGAATGCGTGGCGCTCGACGGCGATCGATTCGCAGAATCTCACGCCACCCGTGCAGGCGAGCTATCTGCAGGCCGCCTGCGATGCCTTGCAGTCCAGCTATGGCGATATCAATCGCTACCTGCAGAGTGGCCTTGGTCTTGATTCAGCGACGGTGGGGCGCCTGCGCGCCCGCCTCGCGGTGTAAGCGCATACGGCGCATGGCCGTTCGATCGGCCGTTCAGAGCACGGGCAGCGCGATGCGCACGCGCAAGCCGCCTTCGGGGTGGTTGGAGAGTTCGCACTGGCCGCCCTGATTGCGCACGAGACGCGTGATGATCGCGAGCCCCAGGCCGCAATGGCCTTCGCCGCCGCGTGCTTCGTCGAGCCGCACGAATGGTTTGATCGCCGCCGCCACGCGATCGGCGGGAATACCCGGGCCGTGATCGCGCACATCGATGATCCATTGCGCGCCTTCGCGGCGCGTGGCGATCTCGACGGGCGGCACGCCATGTTCGAGCGCGTTATCGACGAGATTCGAAATCAGCCGGTCCAGCAACGTGCGCGGCATGTGGAATGCTGGCCCAGCGCGCAGATCGAGCCTGAAAAGCACGTCTTCATCGCTGCTGGTGTCCGAATAATATTGTTCGCGCAGCAGTGCATCCACTTCCACTTCAGGCCCGGATTCAGGCCGTTGTCGCGCGAATTCCAGAAACTGCTGGACGATATCGTTGAGCGAATCGACTTCGCGATAAAGCTGCTGACGCTCGAGGTCGGAGCCCAACATCGACGCACGCAGCTTGATGCGCGTGAGCGGCGATTTAAGGTCGTGCGCGACGCCGGCCAGCATGACTGCCTGGTCGTCGTCGGCTTCGTTGAGCTGCTTCATCATGCGGTTGAACGAGCCGATCAGTTCACGTAGTTCACGCGGTCCCTGTTCGTTCACGGGCATGGGCCGATGGCCGCCGCCGAAGGCACGCGCCGCCTGCGCGACGAGCGAGAGCGGACGCTGCATCTGCCACACGGCGAGCAGCGCGACGAGCAGCGACATGGCGAGCAGGCCGCCCGCAACCGGCAGAATATTGGGCGGCGGCGGCAGATCGACTGGCGCGACGATCCACGTGGGATGGCCGGGAAAGCGCACCCAGAGCGCGCCGCGACGGTGTTTCAGATCCGCAAGAATTTCAGTGCCCGCCGGTAGATCGCGCAGCAACTGTTTGCGCAGATCGGCGAGCGGTTCGCGCGTGGGCACTTCGAGTTTCACATCGGCCGGCATGTTCCAGGTGGGCACGAGATGCACGCGCAACGCCGGTGCGAGTTCGACTTCGTTGGGCGCCGCGCCGTTGGCGGCGTGCAGCATCAGCAGCAGCCCACGCTCGAAACCCTCGACTTCGTGGCGGCGCGGCTGCGGCGCGAACACGACGAACCAGCACGCCTGCACGATAAAAAGCACGAGCGCCGACATCAGGGCCATGCGCCCAAACAGCGTATTCAGCGGATTGTTCATGAACCGGCGTGTGCAGCAGCGGCCACGTCGTTGCCATCGATTTCATCTTCGCGCAGCGGCACGAATACATAACCCTTGCCGCGCACGGTCTGCACGAAACGCGGCTGCGCGGGATCCTCCTCAATCACGCGGCGCAGACGCCAGATCGGCACGTCGAGGCTGCGATCGTTGAACGGCACGCCGTCTTCGCGCAGCAAGTCGTGGATCAGGACGCGAGAGAGGACGCGGTATGGATTGCGCGCGAAGATCTTCAGGAGAGCGAAGATGCTGTCGCGCAGGGGCACGCGCTCGCCGTCGCGCAGCAGTGCGCGTGTGGCGAAGTCCAGCTCGAACAACCCGAACTGGCAGCGCTCGCGTGCTTCAGGCGCGCTGGGCGGCACCGCGCCATGACGGCGCAGCACCGTCTGGATGCGCAGCAGCAGTTCTTGCGGATCGAAGGGCTTGGCGACATAATCGTCCGCGCCGAGCGTGAGCCCGGCGATGCGGTCGGTCACCGCGCCGCGCGCGGAGGCGAAGATCACTGGAATGTCGTCGCCTTGCGCGCGCAACGCGGCAAGCGTGCGCAGCCCGTCGGTGCCCGGCATCATGACATCGAGCACAATGATCGAAGGCCGTTCGAGTTCGAGCCGTCGCGCGAGGTGCGTGCCCTCGTGCAGCACGGATGTCTGGAAGCCGTGGGTTCGCAGGAAGCGGGAAAGTAGATCGCGCACGACCGGATCGTCGTCGACGATGAGAACGTGTGGACTCATCGTGAAATTTTATTTGATGTCGACGTTTCGATGAATAGCGCCGGTGTGACTGATTCTTACCTACGCTTACCGACGGACCCCAACAGGGCTTCCCGATGGCTTACTTCACTGCAACAGTGGCTTCCTGAACTGGCGTTTGCGCAGTAGCCTTCGCCTCCGGGGTCGGAACCGATGCCTGTTTTACGGGCTTGTCCTTCGTCTGCGCGATGGTTTTGTCGATCGATGCTACGCTCGTTGCGTTCGCAATCGCTTTGCCCGCTGCGGCATTTTCCTGTGCATTCGATGCGGACGGCGCGGGCACGGCGGCGGGAATATGCTTCGCGAGCGCGTCGGCGATACGCTTCTGGCGCGCGTCGGCGGCGACGCCGCTAGGCATCTTGCGCAGACGCAGCGCTTCGGCGTTGGCCTCGGCGTCCTCGTGTTTTGCGTCGGTGTGCTTGACCGCAGGCTCAATGCCCTTCATTTCCAGCACGGCGTCACGCGCGGTCGGCGCCAGATGCTGATCGGCGACACCATCCTTCACGCGTTGCGCGGTGGCTTGCTGGCCGTGTTTGAAATCGCCTTCGAGTTCGGCGATGCGGCGGTTATACCAGTCCGTCACGCAAGCCTTGTCCTTGCAGTTGTGCTGGCGCCATTGCCATTGGTTGACGCGATCGGCTTCGAGCGCGGTAGCGTCGGGCGTGGCGTCGACGGCTGTTTTATACAGCGCGGCGAGCTTGTCGTCGAGCGCGGACAGCGTCGGATCGGTACAGACGATGCGCTCCGACGCCGAGGCGTTGTGCGGGCAATGGAAGCTCGCCGCTTGCGCCGCTGTGGAAACGGCGAGCGTGGCAAAGAGCGCGAGCGCGGCAGCGCTGAGGCCGCGAGGCAGGATGGATTCGGCGCGGTGGGTCAGTTCTCGGTTCATGGCGGACACGATGATGTTGAAATGGCAGGGAATGACAGGCGGCTCGTCCGGCGTCGCCACGGCGCACTGCGCCGCAAGGAAAACGATAGCGCAGCGTCCTCAACACAAAGCGTTGCTCAACGGGGCGATTGCTGGATCGCTTA
Organism: Paraburkholderia eburnea; assembly: GCF_002917095.1. GTDB lineage: Bacteria > Pseudomonadota > Gammaproteobacteria > Burkholderiales > Burkholderiaceae > Paraburkholderia > Paraburkholderia eburnea. The sequence continues at coordinate 291,681 of NZ_PQGA01000005.1, read as the reverse complement.
CGAATCGTTTCAAATCGGGTACGAGCGGTAAGAGGGCGCGCGCGATTTGCAGCCAGGACTGGATTCAAGGCAAGTGCGCTATAAAAGTGCTTACTTGAAGGGGGATTTGCGAATAACTGGAAAGCCACCTTCAATACTGGCCGATATCTGCGCCATCGCTCATCGCGCTTTGCCGCGATGATGCATGTCGAGACCTGCCGCCCGCGCAACGTATTGATGTGAATCGACGTGAATTGACGCGAATCGACATCATCGCGCGCCGTGCAGCCCATCGACGCGTTCCGCCTCTGCCGCCATGCTCAACGTTATCCGCTCCTCACTTTGCGCAGCGGCGCTTGCCGCGCCGCTCGCACTCAACGGCTGCGCGTGGACGCTGATCACGGCCGCCGACGCCACAGGTTCGGTGATCCAGGCCGGTTATGCGGTCGCCTCGAATTACGCGTCGCCAAAATTCGTGACGGGACGGCCTGTGAATCTCACCGATGTCTGCATAGAGATCAATCCGATGGTGACGGCTGCCGATTTCGTGCCGTCGCTTCAATACGCGCTTGCGCAGCGCGGCGTGCGCTCGGACCTTTATAGTCCCGGCACGGAGCCCGCGAATTGCGCTGGCCGGCTGGTCTATAACGCATCGATCGAGTTTGGCCGCCCGACCTTTAGCGACGATAGCAAGGCGTATCTCTCGACCATCAATATGACGATCTTCCTGGATAACCGTATCGCCGTGACGGCGCGCTACGAGGTGCACGGCTTGAGCACGGACCGCTATTCCAGCGCGACCGTGAAGCTTCAGGGCCTGATCGATAGCATGGTGGTGGATCAGACGCGCCTCGCGAGCACATTCGAGCAAGCTTCGAGCGGCCAGTAATCTTTCTCGCCGCATGTTTCAGGAAAGGAATGGGAAGGTAAGGGGTCTTTGCCACGCGTGGCGTGTCCCTTACGATTTGCGCATGACCAATAACGTATTCCTCGTCGACGACGATCCTGTCGTGCGCGACGTCACCGCCGAGTATCTCCAGATGCGCGGCTTCAGCGTCACCGCGCTGCCGTCGGCGCGCGCCCTGCAAAACAAGCTTCGTTCCGAGCGGCCTCAGGTGGTCGTGCTCGACATCATGATGCCGGAGGTCGATGGCATCAGTGCCTTGCGCGAGCTGCGTGCGAGCGGCGACGATCTGCCTGTGATCCTGCTGACCGCGCGCAACGAAGTGATCGATCGCGTGCTGGGGCTGGAATTCGGCGCCGACGACTACGTGGGCAAGCCCTTCGATCCGGGCGAGCTGGCTGCGCGTATCCGCACGGTGATGCGTCGGCGCAGCGTAGCGAGCGCGACGGGCGCGCCGGAAAGCCGCGCGTCGTTCAGCTTCGGTCCGTTCGAGCTGGACTTCCGCTCGCGCGAACTCTATCGCGACGAGGAGCGCATTCCGCTGCGTTCGAGCGAATTCGCGTTTCTGAAGCTGTTTGTGAATCACGCGATGACGATTCTCTCGCGCGAGCAAATCATCGAGATCGTCTATGGCGAAGCAGGGCGATATCGTAATCGCAGTCTGGATGTGGCGATCTGGCGTCTGCGCCGTCTGATCGAAACCGATCCGTCCGAGCCTCGCTATCTGCAAACCGTTTGGGGCCACGGCTATGTATTCGTGCCCGATGGGGAAGTGGGCGTGGCGGAGCGCTACAGCGAATATAAAGGCGAATATAAAAACGACGTGAAGATAGAAGACGAATAAGAAGAAAGGGCGGTTCGCTGTGGTAAGCGATCCGCCCTTTTTTACGCCTGTTCAGAATTGGCAATAACTCAGAATGTCAGCACGCTCAGGAACATGCGCTGCAGCCAGCCCACGGTCGTGGCGTCGTTGAGCATGCCATGGCCGACTTCCTCGATGCGGGCATTGGCGATCTTGCCGGAATCCACGTAGTTGTCGGCTTCGACATCGTTGGGATTCACGATGCCCGACAGGCGCAGACGCTGGTGCTCGCCGCTCATGGCAATGATCTTTTCGCCGGACACCACGAGATTGCCCGTGGGCGTTTTGCTGATGATGGTCACGGCCAGCGTGCCGTTCATGCCGCTCGAAAGCGTATGGCTGCCGCTGCCGTCGAAACTGGTCGAAGCGGAGCCGATATTGAAAAGGCGCGCGAGACGCGCCGCCGTGCCGGTCGATTGATCCGCCGCGGTGGCCGTAATGTCGCTCGAACGCTTGGCGGCGGCGGAGGCGGTGTCGTTGCCGGTATAGGTTTCGGACAGCCGGATCGTCAGCACTTCGCCGATGTGCTGGGCGCGCGGTGTTTCGTAGAGTGCGATGGACGTGCCGGCCTGATAGATCGAGCCGCTCGTGTTGACGTTGAGCGGTGCTTCGGCGAGCGGCGGCGACATCGGGGTATCGACAATCGAATCGGGCGTGGAACAGCCCGCGAGCGACAGGGCAAACGCGGCGCTTGCGAGCGCGCAAGACAGAGAATATTTCACGGTCTTCCCGGTCTTAACAAAAGATAAGGAATCCGATGTAACTGGAAGGGGGCGAGTGTGGGAGGAATTCATCATTATCGTCTGGATACGCGTGGTGGCGAGCTCGGTTTGTCGGCCTGACGGGTCAGCCTTCGTCGAACTGGCTGACCTTCAACGCGCGCTCGAAGCCCTTGGGGCGCGGGCTGGGTGGTTTCAGCAGATAGGTGAGCGTGGCGCGTCCGCCGTCGGGCAGCACGCAGATCGTGATCGTGCTTGAGGCGTTGTCCCATACGAGCAGCGGCACGTCTTGGGTGCCGCGCATGTGCGGCTTGCCATAGCGCGCCGCGAACAGATCGCGCAGATCGAACGCCGTCATGTTGTCCACCACGAAGGACATTTCATTGAGCCGCAGCGGGTCGCTGGGCGCATCGTGCGCGAAGCGCAGCACATGATCGACGGCAGGCGCGCCGGCCACGACCGCGAGCGACGGCGCCCAGCCATTCGAGGTGCGGTGCGCCCAGCGGCAGGCAATGGTGGGGCTGGCATAGCTCTTGAGCATCATGCCGATGTCGCCGCCCGCCACGTCGGTTTCGCAAACCAGCGTGCTCTCGTGCGGCGTCGCGCGGATCATGTTCGCCTCGCGCAGCGCGCTCAGCGTGATGCCTAGCGAGATGCCGCGAAACGAGAACGGCGTATCGTTCTGCACGGTGGTACGTGTGCGCGCGGCCGTCGCACGATGTTGCGCCGGCGCAGGTGACGCCGTATGCGATGGCAGCGGATTCGCCGGCTTTTGCTGGGCTTGCTCAAGCTCGGCCTTGTGCATGTTTTGCGATGTGGCGGGCGCAGTAACGGACGCCGCGGTGCCCACTGCCCCGGCACACGCCGGCATGGTGAGCATGCTGGCGCAGAACGCGCCGATAGCTCCTGACGTGAAGACAATCCACGACGCCCGTTTCATGATGCCGCTCCGCTTAATCGACTGCCGCCGCGCACGCGTCGAACGGGATCGCCGCCGGATGACCGACGACGGGCACGACCTTCAGCGTTGCCGAGACGACGCGGCAGGGGAATGCCACGACCGCGCAGCCGTCGAGCGGCAGCGTGATGCTGGCGAGCAAAAGGGCTGACGCGGTGCGCGCAAAGCCATTGGAAAGTTGCATGGCGGTCAGCCTGGACATTACCTGGGAGTACGACACGACAGTCGATGAAGCGGTCATGCAGTGGTGTTGATGGTGTGGCCGAGCGGGCCGACCGGAGTCGGTTGCACGGTTTTGGGTTTGGCTGACGAATTGCCGCCCGGTTGCTGCAGGCCGCTCGATTTGGTGCCGCGATTGTTCGCAAGCGGTTCGGGCGAGGAAGGACGGGTGAGGTTGCTGGAACCGATGGAACTGGTCATGTGGGGCCTCCTTGGCACAATGAAACGAAGAGGAGGGCGCGCGCCGTCGCAGCGGCCGCCCCCGTGGTGCGCTGCCCGAAAGCGGATTCCGTGGCGGCGCATCGAATCTTCGCGTCTCGCGGTGCGCCATGAAGCAACAATCAAAGGGGCGCTTTACCGGAAGCCTTACGAGCCCTTTCGCGGGTATACGAGTGCCGGAGCGCAGGCGCCGTGCGGCCGCGCGAAATGTTGCGCAACCTTGCCGCCGGTAAGGGCTGAAACCCTTGTCGGGCGGGCCTGAGGGAAGCATGAGTTTTCCGCACGCTTCCCTCGACAATTAATCGTTTGTGAGCCATTCCGTGACGGCGGGATACTGCGCCCAACCTGGAGGCGACGCTCCGGACACAATCAGGCATCACATCATGCGATCAGATTACAATTTCATTAACGGGACATTCTTCGAAACGGACGCGCCGCGCATCGCCGTCCATAACCCGGCGACGGCCGAGCTGATCGGCCACGTGAGCGCCGCAAGCGCCGCCGACGCGATCCGCGCCGTCGAGGCTGCGGCCACGGCGCAACGTCGCTGGCGCCGTCTGCCCGCGGCGGAGCGCGGCGCGATCCTCGCCCGCTTCGCCGATGCCATCGATGCCCGCTCGCCGGTGATCGGCACGGTACTGGCGGCCGAATCCGGCAAGAGCGTCGCGGACGCCACGTCCGAAGCGCATTACGCCGCCGAAATCCTGCGCTATCACGCGCAATGGGCACGCCGCATCGAAGGCGAGGTGATCCCGAGCGACAGCGCCAACGAGAATCTGATCCTGATGCGCGAGCCCATTGGCGTCGCGGCCTGCCTGATTCCGTTCAATTTCCCGATCTATTCGTTGCTGCGCAAAATCGCGCCCGCCCTCATCACGGGCAATGCCGTGGTCGCGCGGCCCAGCAACAATACGCCGTGCTCCGCGTTCGAAGTGGCGCGCGCCGCGCAGGACGCGCAATTGCCGCCGGGTCTCTTCAACGTGCTGGCGATGGATCACGACACGGCGGCGGTGCTCTGCACGCATCGCGACGTGGGCATGATCTCGCTTACGGGCAGCGTCGGCGCGGGCCGCAAGGTGCTCGATTACTGCAAGGAAAACATCGCACGGCCGTCGCTCGAACTGGGTGGCAAGACGCCGGCCATCATCGAAGCCGACGCCGATCTCGAAGCGGCCGCCACGGCCATCGCGCGCTCCAAGACCACGCATTGCGGTCAGCTCTGCACGGCCATCGAGCGTGTCTACGTGCAGGCTTCGGTACATGCGCGCTTCGTTGAATTGCTGCGCGACAAGATGAAGGCCGTGAGCTTCGGCGACCGCGCCGTGGACGCCGCGCACATGGGCCCGCTCATCAGCGAGCAGGCACGCGCCTCGATCCATGCGATGGTCGAACGCGCCGTGGCCGACGGCGCCAAGGTCGAAACGGGCGGTTATCTGCCCGAAGGCGCGGGCCACTTCTATCCGCCCACGCTCCTGAGCGCGTGCCGTCAGGACATGGAGATCGTGCAGGAAGAGATCTTCGGGCCGGTCCTGCCGGTCCTGTCCTACGAGACGCTCGACGACGCGCTGCGCATGGCCAACGATCATCAGTTTGGTTTGTCGTCGGTGCTTTATACGGAGCGCTACCGTTCCGCGATGCGCGTCGCCAACGAGATCGAGGCGGGCGAGCTGTACGTCAACCGCACGCCGGCGGACCCCTATCAGGGCTATCACGCGGGCTGGAAGCGTTCGGGCCTGGGCGGCGACGACGGCAAGCACGGCATGCTCGAATTCACGCAGACACGTCTCGTCGTGATGCCGTTCTAGAAAGACCCGATTAATTCGTTCGGATAGCTGAGCGAATAGGTAAAGGGCGTCCGCCGCAAACGGATGCCCGCTTGAAGAAACGCCGACCGCTGCATCACGCCCGCCGGGTGAGACTGTAAGCGAGTCTGCGGTATGGAGACAATCTTGCAGAAGTCCATCGCGAAACCCATCGCGCCGGCGGCCTCGCCGCGCGCCGACGCCTCGTCCATTCCCACCACGTCAGGCAGGATGCAGCGCTACGGCCAACTGCTGCTGCTCGTGCTGGCCGCGGGCGCCATCTACCCGATTCTCTATCTGCGCCAGGTCTATCAGACCACGATGCTCGATGTGTTCCACATCGACAACGCGCAACTGGGCTACCTTTATTCGGTGCTCGGCATCATCTTCTTTCTGTCCTATCTGCCGAGCGGCTGGCTCGCCGACCGCGTTGCGCCGCGCCTCTTGATCTGCTTCTCGCTGATCGGCACGGGCGCGCTGGGGCTCTGGTATTCGACGGCGCCTTCGTTTCATGTGCTGCTCGTGATCTTCTGCTGCTGGGGCCTGACGACGGGCCTGACGTTCTGGGCTTCGGTGCTCAAGCGCGTGCGCATGATCGCGGGTGCGAACGAGCAGGGCCGCTTCTTCGGTCTGCTCGATGGCGGCCGTGGTCTTGTCGAAGCCTTGCTCGCCACCGTCGCGCTCGCGCTGTTCGCGGCCGCAACCGGCTCGGGCCGTGGCGAAGCAGCGGGTCTGCGGCACGTGATCTTTTTGTATTCCTTCACGTGTATCGGCATTGGCGCGCTGATGAGCTTCTTCAAGGACGCCGCGCCCGTTCAGGTTGCCGATGCGCAAGGCGACGCCGATGCGGCAAAAGCGCAGGCAAGCGGCGCGCTCTGGCGCGATCTCTCGACACTCGCCAGGATTCCGCAACTTTGGCTCGTGGCGGCGGTGGTGTTCTGCGGCTATCAGATCTTCTGGGCGACCTATAGCTTCTCCGCCTATCTGCAACAGGGCGAGATGCATATGACGGTCGTGGCGGCCGGCATGGTCACGACGCTCAAGCTGTGGATGCGCCCGCTCGGCGGCATCGGCGGCGGCTATCTGGGCGACCGCCTGTCGAATCTGCGCGTGCTGATCTGGGCGATGTTCCTGGCGGTCGCGGGCCTGATCGGTCTGATCGTCTTGCCTTCGCTGCGCAATATGGCGCTGCTCGGCGCGGTCGTGCTCTTTATCGGCCTGATGACGTACGCGATTCGCGGCCTCTACTGGACGTTGCTCGATTACTGCGCGATTCCCATGCGCATTACGGGCCTGGCCATCGGCCTTGTTTCCCTGATCGGTTATTCGTCGGATATTTTCCTGCCGCTCCTGAATGGCTATATCACGGAGCACTACGCAGGCATGCTCGGCTATCAGTTCTATTTCGCCTATGTGGCGGCCATTGGTGCGATCGGCGGCATCGCCGCGCTCGTGCTCAAGCGCATGTCCCATTCACAACCTGCCTGAATACGCTCGAATTATGAAAGTCGTTGCAATGCAAACCCACGTCGTCGCGGTGCCTCCCCCGCACCTCGGCGGTATGTACTGGATCTTCGTTACGCTTCAAACCGATTGCGGTATCCAGGGCGTCGGTGAAATCTACGCGGCTACCTTCCATCCGGACGTGATGGTGCCGGCCATCGAAGATGCGTTCTCGCGCTATCTGCTCGACCGCGATCCGCATCATGTCGAGCGCCTGTGGCGCGAAGCGTATTCGAGCGGCTTCACCCAGCGCCCCGATCTCACGATGATGGGCATCGTCAGCGGCCTGGAAATGGCCTGCTGGGACATCATCGGCAAGGCAGCGGACAAGCCGGTGTATGAACTGCTCGGTGGCATGGTGAACGATCGACTACGTTCGTACACCTATCTTTATCCGAAGAATACCAAGGGCGAGTACGATTACGACGACGCCGATCTGGCCGCCGAATGCGCCGCGCAGAACGTCAAGCAAGGCTTCACCGCCGTGAAGTTCGATCCGGCGGGGCCGTACACGGCGTATTCGGGCCATCAGCTTTCGCTGGAAGTGCTCGACCGCTGCGAAACGTTCTGCCGCAAGGTGCGCGAAGCCGTGGGCAACAAGGCCGATATTCTGTTCGGCACGCATGGGCAGATGGTGCCGTCGTCGGCGATCCGTCTTGCGAAGCGCCTCGAAAAATACGACCCGCTCTGGTTCGAAGAGCCGGTGCCGCCGGGCCAGCCCGACGCCATGGCCGAAGTTGCGCGCCACACCAGCATTCCGATTTCGGCGGGCGAGCGCCTGACCACGAAATACGAATTCCACAAGCTGCTCGAAGCGGGCGCGGCGTCGATCATCCAGCTCAACGTCGCGCGCGTGGGCGGTCTGCTCGAAGCGAAGAAAGTGGCCACGCTCGCCGAGGTCTATTACGCGCAGATCGCGCCGCATCTCTACAACGGGCCGGTCGGCGCGGCAGCGAGCATCCAGCTCGCGGCCTGCACGCCGAACTTCCTGATTCAGGAAAGCATCGGCACGTGGGGCGGTTTTCACGCGGAAGTCCTCAAGCAGCCGATCCAGTGGGAAGAGGGCTACATCATTCCCTCGAAGGCGCCGGGTCTGGGCGTCGAGCTGAACATGGACGTCGTGCGCGCCAATTCGCCGTACACGGGCAAGCGCCTGCATCTGCAGATGGCGAGCCAACCGGCCGACGTGCGCGATACCTCGCCGGCACGCGGTTAAGCAAAGATAGCGCGGATAAAAACGCGGAAGGATTGCGATGAATTACGACTACATCATCGTCGGCGCGGGATCGGCAGGCTGCATTCTCGCCGAACGGCTGTCGGCCTCGGGACGCCATTCGGTGTTGCTGCTCGAAGCGGGCGGTTCGGACAACTCGTTCTGGTTCAAGATCCCCATCGGCTTCGCCAAGCTGTACTACAACAAGGTGCACAACTGGATGTACTACAGCGAGCCGGAACCGGAACTCGCGGGTCGCCAGATCTATGCGCCGCGCGGCAAGGTGCAGGGCGGCTCGGGCTCGATCAACGCGATGATCTATGTGCGCGGCGCCGCGCGCGATTTCGACGACTGGGCGGCCGCGGGCAATCCGGGCTGGTCGTATCAGGACGTGCTGCCGTATTTCCGCAAGCTCGAATCGCATCCGCTGGGCGATACGGCGTGGCACGGTGCGAACGGCCCCGTGCGCATCACGCCGATGAAGGACGGTGCGCATCCGATCTGCAAGACCTTCCTCGAAGGCTGCGAGCAACTGGGCTACGAGCGCAATGACGATTTCAACGGCGCGAAGCTCGAAGGCGTCGGCATTTACGATGTGAATACGCGCGACGGCCAGCGTGCGTCCAGCAGCTTTGCGTATCTGCATCGCGCCGGCCAGCGTCCGAATCTCAAGATCGAACATCACGCGCAGGCGACGCGTGTGTTGTTCGACACGAATTCGGAAACGCCGCGTGCGATTGGCGTGGAGTTCATGCAACAGGGCACGAAGCGCACGGTCCACGCGAACCGTGAAGTGATCGTGGCGGCTGGCGCCGTCGATTCGCCCAAGCTGCTGCAACTCTCGGGCGTGGGACCGGCGGCGCTGCTCAAGCGTCACGGCATCGGCGTGGTGCATGAACTGCCTGCCGTGGGCCAGAATCTGCAGGACCATTTGTGCGTGAGCTTCTACTATCGTTCGCGCGTGAAGACGCTCAACGATGCGTTCAGCAGTTGGGCCACCAAGCTCAAGTTCGGCATGCAGTATCTGTTCAAGCGGACCGGTCCGTTCTCGATGAGCGTGAACCAGTCGGGCGGCTTCTTCCGCACCAGGGCCGATGAGGCGCATCCGGATATGCAGGTGTATTTCAACCCGCTGTCGTATCGGATTCCTAAATCCAGCCGCGCGCAGTTGACGCCGGAGCCGTATTCGGGCTTTCTCGTCTGCTTCAATCCGTGCCGTCCGACCAGCCGGGGTTCGGTCGAGATCGCTTCGAGCAATGTGACCGATGCGCCGAAGATTCGCGGCAATTATCTGTCGACGCAGAAGGATCGCGACGAAGCCATCGCAGGCAGCCGTCTGGTGCGCAAGCTCATGCAGGCGCAGGCGCTGAAGGCGATCACGGTGGAAGAAGTCACGCCGGCCGGCGAAGTCACCGACGACGCCAGCATGCTCAAGTTCTTCCGCGAGCAAAGCGGTTCGATCTATCACCTGTGCGGTACCTGCGCGATGGGTCCGGACCCGCAAACGTCGGTGGTGGACGCGCGCCTGCGTGTGCACGGCATCGACGGTTTGCGCGTGGTCGATGCGTCGATCTTCCCGAATATCACGTCCGGCAATACCAATGCGCCGACGATGATGGTGGCGGAAAAAGGCGCGGATCTGATACTCGAAGACGCGGACCGCGCGATCTCCGCGCGCAGCCTCGCTGGAAACGTTCAGCGTGCCGCGGCGATCTCGTCCTGAAGCCACTGCCTGAAAAGCTGGAGCGGCCTGGAAGCTTTTTGTTCGGGCCGCACCACGAACCAGTAGGATTGCCGACCATCCACATGGATGTCGCGCACCGGCGCGAGCAGGCCATCGGCCAGTTCGCGCCCGATCATGTTGCGATCGGCCATGGTCACGCCCAGCCCTTCGATGGCGGCGCGGATCGCATGGTCGAGCAGATCGAATTCATAGCCGCCCGAGGTATCCACGTCCTCGATGCGCGCGGCGTCGAGCCAGTGCCGCCACGTCATATAGCGCTGGTTTTCAGCCGCCAGAACGTGCAGCAGCGTTTGCTGCGTGAGATCGACGGGACCGTTCGCGAGTAGCGCGGGCGAGCACACCGCGATATGCGACTCGTGCATCAGCAGCGAGCTTTCCAGTCCCTCCCATTCGCCATCGCCGAAACGGATCGCGCAGTCGAGCGCGGTCGAATCGGCGAGGGTGTCCTGCAACTGCGTCGTGAGGCTCAATTCGAGCGAGGGATGGCGCGCGTGCAGACGCGTGAGGCGCGGCACGAGCCAGCGGCTCGCAAAGGTGGGCGGTGCGTTCACGCGCAGGCGGTTCAGATCGCTCTTCTGCTGGATCGTGCGCACCGTCAGCTCGATACGGTCGAACGTCTGCTGGAGCGTGCGCAAGAGCGCGCGCCCGGCGTCGGTGAGTTCGAGGCGGTGATGGTGGCGTTCGAGCAGCGTCTCGCCGAGTTGTTCTTCCAGTTGGCGCACCTGGCGGCTGACCGCGCTCTGCGTCACGTTCAACTGCTCGGCGGCGCGGGTGAAGCTGCCGCTCGTACCTGCCGCCTCGAACGCCTTCAGGGCGTTCAGCGCCGGCATCTTTCGCTTCAAGGTCGTCTCCTCGCGGGCGGCGCCATCTCGAAAAGGCGTGGCGCCAAAACGACGGAGTATACCGGGCCGCGCGGCTGGAGTCGCCGGGGCCGCCTGCGCGGGTTGGAGGCGGCGCTTCATTCAACGCCGCGCCCGGGAGAGCGCCACGAGGCCCAGCGTGACGGCCAACGCGAAAATATAGAGCCCACCCGGGCCGAGCAGGCGCATGAAGAGGGACGCGAGCGTCGGCCCGGCCGCGCCGCCCAGCGAGAACACCAGCAGCAAGGTGGCGCTGGTCTGCACGCGGCGGGTCTGATCGACGTGATCGTTGACGTCCGAGACGATCACGCCGTAGAGCGTGAAGGTGAGCGCGACGTAGAGGAACAGCAGCGTATCGACGAGCCACGGCGCGCGCACCACGATCAGCGCCGCTGCCGCCACGGCGGCGACGAGCGAGACCACGCCGAGCGTGGCGCGCCGCCCGAGCCGGTCGGAAAGCCTGCCCACGGGCCATTGCGAAAGCAGCGCGCCGATCAGTACGATGCCCATTGCGTGCGAAATGTCGGCCGCCGGAAAGCCGATGCGCGCGAGATAGACCGGCGTAAGCGCATAGAACGCGCTGGAGAGCAGGCCCGCGCCGACGCAGGCGGGCACGCTGCGCGGCGCGACGCGCGCGAGTTCGCGCAGGCCGTCGAGCAGCAGCGTGGGGCGTTTGGGCGTAGCGAGCGGCGACGCGCGCGCGGCGGCTTCGGTCACCGGCGGCGGCACGCTCTGCTGCCAGTCGCCGATCAGCGCGACAGGAATCAGCGAGACGACGTAAAGCCCATTGACGAGGGCGTGTTCGACATTGCTGCCAGGCGCGGCCACGCCCAGCAGGAATTGCCCGGCGCTCACGCCCAGATAGGTGAGCACGAGATAGAGCGCGAAGGCGCGTCCGCGCCGCTCGTTCGGCACGGCGCCGTTCACGCCGCTTTCGATCGACGTGAACACGCCGACCATGCTGAAGCCCGTCACGAGCCGCAGCGCGGCCCACGCATCGGGCGAATCGAAGGAGAGATAGCCGAGCGCGGACAGCGCCGTGAGCGCGCCAAAACCGATGAAGGCGCGCTGCGGCCCGATGCGCCCAACGAGGGGACCCAGGCCGAGCGCGCCCGCAATGAAGCCGACGTAGTAGCACGACTGCACGAGACCCACGCCGAGCGCGCCATGCGCGGCTTCGATCATGCGCAGCGAGATCAGCGTGGTGAGCAGGCTGTTGCCGCAGACGAGAACCGTGTAGCCGCCCAGCAGGCCGTAGAGCGCCCGCATCGACAGCGCTTAGTGCGTCACCGCGCTGCGGCGCTCGACGAAGCGGCGCACGTAGTCGTCGGCGGGGCGCTCGAGGATGTCTTCGGGCGTGCCGCACTGGATCAGGCGGCCATCGCGCAGGATCGCGATCTGGTTGCCGATGCGCAGCGCCTCGTCCAGATCGTGCGTGATGAACACGATGGTCTTTTGCAGCGTCTTTTGCAGTTCGAGCAACTGGTCCTGCATTTCCGTGCGGATCAGCGGATCGAGTGCGGAGAACGCTTCGTCCATCAGCAGCACGTCGGTGTTGGCGGCAAGGGCGCGCGCGAGGCCCACGCGCTGGCGCATGCCGCCTGAAAGCTCGTCGGGGTAGTGGTCGCCGTAGTTGCCGAGTCCCACTTTGCCTAGCCATTCGCGCGCACTGGCGAGTGCGTCGGCCTTCTTTTCGCCGCGCGTGACGAGTGCGTAAGCCGCGTTATTGAGCACCGTCTGATGCGGAAGGAGTCCGAAACTTTGAAACACCATGCTCACCCCATAGCGGCGCAGCTCGCGCAGGCCGTTGTCGTTGAGCTTGAGTACGTCCTTGCCGTCGATCAGGATCTCGCCGACGGTCGGCTCGATCAGGCGGTTGAAGTGGCGCACGAGCGTCGATTTGCCCGACCCCGACAACCCCATGATAACGAAGATCTGCCCTGAGCCGATCGACAGGCTCACGTCGTTCAGGCCCACGTTGCAGCGGGTTTTCTCCAGGACTTCGGCCTTGCCCGCGCCGCCGCGCAGCAGTTCCAGCGCGCGCTGGCTCGCCTCGCGCGCGCCAAAGATCTTGTACACGTGTTTGACTTCGATGCCGCTCATGTTCGTTACCTCTTTGCGAATTCGGATTGACTGCGCGGGAATACTGCGCCAGGACGCCTTATTTGGCCGGATGACCGCTCAGGTCGCTGGCCTTGGACGCATCGGCCGCGTTGGCATTGGCGTCGGCCTGGTTGCGCGCGCGACGAAACGGAATGCGCGAAGGCTGCTTGCCCTGGCGCGCGAGGCCGCGCGTGCGGCGTCCCTGACCGTAGCCCTGGCTGATGCGGTCGATCACGATCGCAAGAATCACGATGGCGATACCGGCCTGCGTGCCCTTGCCCACGTCGAGCGTCTGGATGCCCGCAAGCACGTCTTCGCCGAGACCGCGCGAGCCGATCATCGACGCGATCACGACCATCGACAGCGCCATCATCGTGGTCTGGTTGATGCCGGCCATGATGCTCGGACGCGCGAGCGGCAACTGCACGCCGAACAGCAGTTGTGCGCGCGTCGTGCCGAAGGCGCGCGCCGCTTCGACGATCTCGCCGTCGACGTGACGGATGCCCAGATCGGTCAGACGAATCAGCGGCGGCAGCGCATACACGACGGTCGCGAGAATCGCCGGCACCTTGCCGAGACCGAACAGCATCAGCACCGGAATCAGATACACGAAGCTCGGCAGCGTCTGCATCACGTCGAGCACGGGCAGCAGGATGCGGCGCAGCGTGCTGCTGCCCGCCGCGAGAATGCCGAGCGGCACGCCCAGCGCCACGGAAATGACGGTGGCCACCACCATCAGCGCGAAGGTCTGCATGAGCTTGTCCCACAGCCCGAAGCAGCCGATCAGCCAGAGCAGAGCGACGAACAGCAGCGCCACGCCCACGCGGCGCGACGCATGCCAGCTCAGCAGGCCCACGAGGGCCAGCACGAGCAAAGGCGGCATGGCGCGCAGCAGGCCTTCGAGCGGCACGAGCACGTCGCGCAGCATCAGCACGCTGAAGTTATGGAACGCGTCGCCGTATTGCTGCACGAACGCGGTGACCTGATCGTTGACCCAATCGGCGATCGACAGGTGAAGAAAGGGAGATCCCATGGTGAGCCTCATTCAGCGTGTGACAGGTGATGCGGTAGGTGCGGTAAGTGCGGGTTAGGACTTCAGGCCGGCTTGCACGCGCGCCGCGACATCCGGCGTGACCCATTGCTTCCAGATTTCGGGGTGCTGCTCGAAGAAGCTGTGCGCGACCGTGGAGGCGTCGAGCTTCTTGTCATGCATCTGCTGAACCAGTTGTTCGTCGAGCGGGAGCGGCAGGCTGACCTTTTCGAAGAACGACACGGCGGCGGGTTCGGCGTCGAAGAACGGCGTGGAGACCGCAATCTTCAGATGCGAGACCTTGAACGCCGAGGCGCACGGCGTGCCCTTGGGATCGGCGATGGTGTTCCAGCAGGCGTCCGAGTACGGCGCGCCCGCGAGCTGCACGAAGTGGTATTTCGCCATCAGCCCGGCCGGTTGCCAGTAGTAGAAGAGGATGGGCTTGCCGCGCTCGTAAGCCGAGGCGATTGCCGCGTCGAGCGCGCCGCCGGTGCCCGGACGGAAGTTGGTGTAATCGTCGCCGAGCTTGTAGGCGGACAGCAGACGGTTATTGAAGCGCTCGCAATCCCAGCCCGCCGGGCAGTTGTAGAAGCGGCCCTTGCCGGGCTCTTCGTCGTCGCTGAAAAGATCCTTGTATTGCGGCAGTTGCGCGATCGAGCGCAGTTGCGGCGCGAGCGGCTTGATGCCGCGTTTCGGATCGCCGTTGATGACGTAGTCCGGCACGTACCAGCCTTCCTTGTCGCCGCCGGGGATCAGTTCGCCGATCAGCTTCACGTTACCGTCTTTCAGGCCGCGCGCGATGATGGGGCTGCGCCCCGTCCAGTGCTCGGCCCATACCTGAAGGTCGTTATTGGTAAGCGCGGTTTCGGTGGCGGCCGTGGCGCCTGGCACGACTTCGGTTTTGCAGCCGTAGCCCTTTTCAAGCACCGTGCGCACCATTTCGGTCATGAGCGCGCCGCTTTCCCAGGTGATCTGGGCAAGCTTCACGGTCTTGCCGGCCTGGCACCAGCCGGGCGCGGCGTTGCCCGCTGCAAAGCTGCTCGTGGCGGCGCAGGTGAGCGCCAGCGCGGCGGCAAGGCGTACGCCTGCCTGGGTAATTCGTTTCATGTCTCCTCCGTTCGCTTTCATCGTGTCGGGGTCGCCGTGTTTCCCGCTGCGTGGAGCGGGTTTTCTGATTTGGCGCGAACAGAGTCTAACGGCAGCATTTTGGGTTGCGAAAGCCACGAAAAGTCATCGAGGCATTACCTGATCTCATGCCGATGATCCGGCGTCATGCCCCCATGAGATTTCATAGCTTTTTGCCTTGCGTGGCGTGTGCTGGAATTCGTTTCGACGCGCAGCCTGCATCGACAAAGCAGCACGCTGCGGCGCACCAATCAAACACCGGCACCATAGGAGACAGAGTCAAAATGAAAGCCTTGGAAGTCTATATCGGCGAGGGTTTTGCTGGACCAGGCGTAAACGCTGCCCACATCAACATCATGATCGGCCCGCGCAACGGCCCGGTGGGGCAGGCGTTCACGAACAGCCTTTCCTCGCCCTCGCAAGGCCACGTGCCGTTCATGGTGGTCGCCCAGCCCAACGTGCCGGTCAAGCCCGCCACGCTCTACGTGAACAAGGCCGATATTCGCGGCGATCTGCACGGCAACGCCACGTGGGGCGCGTCGCAGGCGGCCATCGCGAAGGCGGTCACGGAAGCGATGCTCGACGGCACGCTGCCGCCGGAAGCGGAAAACGAATGGTGCATCGTCACGGCGAACTGGGTGAACTGGTCGTGCGACGACCTCGACGCCGTCTATGAGAACAACTACGTCGCGTGCAAGACCGCGATCCGCGCGGCGATGAACGGGCTGCCGTTGCTCGACGATATCGCGAAGATCAAGGATCAGATCAGCAATCCGTTCTACACGCCCAAGGCCCGCGCGGCCTGAGCCGCGACTCCTCTATCAGGTGACTACGATGCAATACGTGCAACTCGGCCGCTCGGGCCTGAAAGTGTCGCGCCTGTGCCTCGGCACGATGAACATGGGCACGCCCGACTGGAAGCCGTGGATCTATAACGAAGAGCAAAGCGAGCCGATCGTGCGTCACGCGCTCGAAGCGGGCGTGAACTTCATCGACCTCGCGGACTTCTATTCGACGGGTGTGGGCGAGGAAGTCGTGGGCCGCATCGTCAAGCGCATCGCGAAGCGCGACGAACTCGTGCTGACGACCAAGGTGGGCTATCCGATCGGCGGCGGCGTGAACAATCAGGGCCATTCGCGCAAGCACATCATGGACGGCATCGACGGTTCGCTGCGCCGTCTGCAGACCGATTACGTCGATGTCTACATGCTGCATTACTTCGACGTGAATACGCCGGTCGAAGAAACCATGGACGCGCTCAACGATATCGTGCGCTCGGGCAAGGCACGCTATATCGGCGTATCGACGATGTTCACGTGGCAGTTTGCGAAGATTCTGCAGGCCTGCGAGCGCTATAACTTCGCACGGCCGATCAACATGCAGTTGCAACTGAATTGCGCGTATCGCGAGGAAGAGCGCGAGATGGTGCCGTTCTGCCAGGACCAGGGCGTGGGCGTGTCGGTGTTCAGCCCGCTTGCGCGCGGCCTGCTTTCGGGCGACGCGAAATCGGTGCGCAACCAGACCGACTTTTTCACCACGCAGATGTACGACGATCAGGTTTCGCGCGACGTGGCGATTTCGGTGGCCGAAGTCGCTCAAGCGCGCGGCGTGTCGTGCGCGCAGATCGCCCAGGCATGGGTGCTCAATCGTCCGGGCATTACGTCGATGCTGGTGGGTGCGGATACCGTCGCGCAATTCGACAGCGCGCTGGCTGCGCTCGACACGAAGCTCGACGCCGACGAACTCTATGAGCTCGATCGCAATTACACGCCGTGCGATGTGATCAACGACTATGTGTCGGCGCGCATTCCGCGCGTGCCGCGCGCGCCGCGCCGCCTGGAGATCGCAGCATGATCGACGGTCTCAAGGAAGCGCGCCTGCTGCGCACGTCGAGTTTTATCGACGGCGAATGGGTCGCCAGCGACACGACGTTCACGGTGATCGATCCGGCACGCGGCACGGCGCTCGCCCAGGTGGCGCGCGCCGGCGCGCGCGAAACGCTGCAGGCCGTGGCGGCCGCATCGCAGGCCTTCCCCGCATGGCGCGACGCCACGGCGGCCGAGCGCGGCGCGAAGGTGCGCCGCTGGGGCGAACTGATGCTCGCGCATCGCGAAGACCTCGCGCGCATCATGGTGGCGGAGCAGGGCAAGCCCTACGCGGAAGCGCTGGGCGAAGTGGCCTACGCGGCGAGCTTTCTCACATGGTTCGCGGAAGAAGCGCGGCGCGCCTATGGCGATGTGATTCCCGCGCCCAAGAAAGGCGCACGCATCGTCGTGACGAAGGAGGCCGTGGGCGTGGTCGGTGCGATCACGCCATGGAATTTCCCGCTCGCGATGGTCACGCGCAAGGCCGGGCCCGCGCTGGCGGCGGGTTGCACGATGGTGCTCAAGCCGTCCGAGGAAACGCCGCTGAGCGCATTCGCGCTGGCGGTGCTGGCCGAGGAAGCGGGCATTCCGCGCGGCGTGTTCAACGTGGTGACGGGCGACGCCCCGGCGATCGGCGACACGCTGATGGCGTCGAAGGCAGTACGCAAGATCTCGTTCACGGGATCGACGCGCGTGGGCAAGCTGCTCATGCGCGCCGCCGCGGACAGCGTCAAGAAAGTCTCGCTCGAACTGGGCGGCAACGCGCCGTTCATCGTGTTCGACGACGCCGATCTGGATGCGGCCGTGGAAGGCGCAATGGCGTCCAAGTTCCGCAACACGGGGCAGACCTGCGTGTGCGTGAACCGCTTCTACGTGCAGGCCGGCGTGCATGACGCCTTCGTCGAGAAGTTGACGGCGGCGGTGCGTGCGCTGCGTGTGGCGAACGGCATGGAAGCGGGTGCGACGCAGGGGCCGCTCATCAACGCCGCTGCACTGCGCAAGGTGCAAGCGCACGTGAGCGATGCGCGCGAGAAGGGCGGCGAGATCGTGTGCGGCGGCAAGGCGCACGCGCTGGGCGGCACGTTCTACGAACCGACCATCATCACGGGCGCGCACGGCGGCATGATGCTCGCCCATGAAGAAACCTTCGGGCCGGTGGCGGCGATCTTCCGTTTCGATACCGAGGAAGAAGCGATCCAGGCCGCGAACGATACCGATTTCGGGCTGTCCGCGTATTTTTACTCGCGCGATATCGGCCGTGTGTGGCGGGTCGCGGGCGCGCTGGAAAGCGGCATGGTCGGCGTCAATGAGGGGATCATTTCGACCGAGGTGGCACCGTTCGGCGGCGTGAAGGAGTCGGGCCTCGGCCGCGAAGGATCGAAGTACGGACTTGATGAGTACCTCGAAACGAAGTACATGATGATGGGTGGTTTGGGGTGATGTGAGCGTTCTCTACGCTATTGGCGCGGCCTGGCCGCGCTTTGCCTGGTCTGGGCGTAAGCCGTCACGTGAGAGCGTGGCGGTTTTTTTATTTTCCGGAGCGCCCGGGACGGCTTGCCTCTTCGTCGCGTTGTGGTTCCGATGCAGGTCGATCGTCTGCCCGCGCGAGCATTAAGCCTTCACCGCATGATGCTCGATCAGCCAGCTACTGAAATTGCGCACCCGCACCGTTTCCTGCACCTCGGGCCGCACGTCGAGCCAATACGCCGAGGGGCCGTCCACCTCAACCTCGCTCAACTGCACCAGCGTGCCGTTCGCCAGTTCCTGCTCGATCATGTGGCGATCGGCGACCGCGATGCCAAGACCTGCCACCGCCGCATGAATCACCTGATCGAGCGTGCTGAATTCCAGCTCGCCGCGCGGCGCCATTTCCACGTCGAGCGCCGCGGCTTCCAGCCACGCTTCCCACACGAGCAAACGCCGGTCGATATCGAGGATATAGAGCCACGGATGCTGTGCGAGAATCTCGCGCAAGGCTTCGGCGCTACCGGGCGCATTGGAGAACTCGCGCGCCGATCCCACCAGCACATGGCGCTCGCGCATCAGCAGCGTACTTTGTCCGCCCGGCAGCGGCTCCATGCCGAAGCGGATCTGGCAATCCTCGTTGCGCTCGCTGCCGTGCAGCGGTCCATATTCGTTCGTGATGGAAATGCGCAGATCGGGATGGCGCGTCTGAAAATCGCGCAGGCGCGGTGTGAGCCAGCGCGTCGCGAGCGTGGGCGCGGCGTTCAGGCTCAACAGACTGTTGGACGGATCGGCGCGAATCGTATCGAGCGTATGCGCGATGCTGTCGAACGCGGCCTGTAGCGTCGGCAGCAGGCGCTTGCCCGCAGCGGTGATTTCAAGCCGATGATGATGCCGCATGAAAAGCGGCGTTCCCAGGTAGTCCTCGAGCAGGCGGATCTGGCGGCTGATGGCGCCCTGCGTGACGTGCAGGTTCTGCGCCGCCTTGGTGAAGCTGAGGGTCCGGCTGGCTTCTTCGAACGAGCGCAGGGCGGAAAGGGAGGGAAGGCGACGCATACTGAAACCTCTTGATGCGAAACGATACGGATCACTAAGGGAAAGAAAGGGGGCGGCAATGGAAAACGCCGGCTTGCGCCGGCGTTTTCGAACTAACCGCGAACGTCAGAACGAGTGGGTGATGCCCACGCGGCTGACGACCTGGTTCTGCGTGCTCGACGGGTTGAAGCCCGCGATCTGCGCGTTTTCCGCTCCGCCTGCCGCGTGCTGGTACGAACCCATCGCGTACACCGACGTGCGCTTCGACACCGCGTACTGGGCGATCAGGTTGACCTGATGGTACTTCGGATCGGCGTCGGTGGCGTGATCCTGGCCCATCGTGAACGTATAGCCAGCGCCCACCGAGAAGGCCGGCGTGATCGCGTAGGTGCCCGACAGTTCGTAATTCTGGAAGTGCAGGTCGTGGCTGCCGTTACCCGAGGAGAAGTCCACGTTCGAGTAATTGGCCATCACCTTGAGGCTGCCCAGCACGTACGATGCCCCTGCCGAGAGAATGCCCTGATAGCGTGCATTCGCCAGCGCGTTGCCGTAGATGGCGTTCACGAACCCACCGCCGCTGCCATAACCGGCCACGGCCGAGATCGGATCGTTGATGCGCAGATAACCCACGCCCGCGCTAAACGAACCCAGCGTGTAGGCCGCCGCCGCGCTGTACGAAGCATCGTTCGAGAACTGGCCCGCCTGGCCGCCGAACGAGTAGTGGCCTTCGAACTGGAAGCCCGCGATCACGGGGCTGATGTACTTGACGGCATTGTTGACCGGGAACCCGTTGTCGAGGTTATCCATGTCGTTCGGGTGCGAGAAATACCAGCCGCCGTAGTTGCCGTTGAGCGAATACGGTTCGATCAGATCGACCGTGGCGTCCCATTGCTTGCCCAGTGTGATCTGGCCGTACTGTTCCGATTTCAGGCCGACATAGGCGTTACGCGAGAAAGCCAGGCCGCCGCCCTCCGCGCCCGTGGCCGCGTTGAAACCGCTTTCCAGGCGGAAGATGGCCGAATAGCCGCCGCCCAGATCTTCCGAGCCGCGCACGCCCCAACGGCTGCCCGCCGGCACGCCGCTTTGCATCTGCACCAGACGGCCGCCGCTGCCCGGCACGAGATTGCCGTTCGCGCCGTTGACGACGTTATTGGCGTAGTCCACGCCCAGATCGATGATGCCGTACAGCGTGACGCTGCTTTGTGCGTGGGCGCCGGCTGCTGCGAGTGCGAGCGGCAGCGCCGCGAGAAGTTTCTTCTTCACTCCGAGTCTCCTTGTCTGGACGCCGCTCGCTGCGGCGTCCATTTCTGGTTGAATATTTACCTGGTAATACGAATCAAATCGGGGCTAAACCATCACGCGCCAAGCGACTTCTGCACCTTCGCCGCGACATCGGCGGGGACCCACGCCTTCCACATTTCCGGGTGCGTCTTGAGGAACTTGAGCGCTTCGGACTGCGCATCGACCTTATGCTCGGTCATGTCGAGAATCGTCGTGTTCAGAAAGTCGATCGGGAAGCTCACCTTCGAGAAGAACGCCATCACGTCCGGCTCGGCCTGATAAAAAGGCGTGGACACGCCGATCTTCAGCTGCGAGACCAGATACGAAGACGCGCACTGCTGCGAGCTGTTTTCTTCGCGCAGCGTCTTCCAGCAGGCTTCGTTGAACGGCGGCATCTTCAGTTGCACGAACTTGTACTTCGCCATCAATGCGGCCGGTTCCCAGTAGTAAGTGAGGATCGGCTTGCCGCGCGCATACGCCGACGAAATCGCCGCATCGAGCGCCGCGCCCGTGCCCGGACGGAAGTTCGTATAGCTGTCGTCGAGCTTGAGCAGTTTCAGCAGGCGCGTGTTCACGCGCTCGCAGTCCCAGCCCGACGGGCAGTTCAGGAAGCGGCCGCGATCCGGTTCCTCGTCGTCGGTGAAGAGCGTCTTGTACTTCGGCAGATCGTTCACGGATTGCAGGTCCGGCGCGCTCGCCTTGATGCCGCGTTTCGGGTCGCCGTGGATCACGTAGTCGGGCACGTACCAGCCTTCCTTCGTGCCGCCCGGCAGCGTGTCGCCGACGAGCTTCACCGAACCGGCCTTCACCGCGCCCGCGATGATTTCCGAGCGGCCCGTCCATTGTTCCGACCACACCTGCAGGTCGTTGCGCGAGAGCGCCGTTTCGGTGGCGGCGGTGCTGCCCGGTACCGTGTCGGTCTGGCAGCCGTAACCGTTCTTGACGATGTAGCGCAGCACTTCACTCGTGAAGTTGCCGCTTTCCCAGGTCACGCCCGCGAAGTGCACCGGCTTGTCCTGGCTGCACCAGTTGCCTGCCGCGTGCGCGGGCAGTGCCGCAATCGCGAGCGGCGCGGCGACGCAGGCGGCCCGGAAGGTGGAAAAAAGCGCGGCAAAAATCGGTCTGCTTGTCTTTTTCATTACGTGTCTCCGTCTATTTGGAATGTTTTGGAATGCTTCAGGTTTTGTCCGGTCGTTCGCTTGTTCTGGCGCTGCCGGAGCGGACCGCTTGCCCGTTGATGCGGGCGGCGGTCCGGTGTAATCGGGTGCTGGGCGGGGCTTCTGCTTCAGTCGTAACGGCTGTCGCTCGCGCGCGTGGCGGCCAGCACGGCTTCGTCCAGCTCGATGCCTAGGCCCGGCGCGTCGCCTAGCGCGATCCAGCCCTGCGCGTCCGGTTCGATGGCGCGCGTGAGTGGGAAGTCGCGTCGCGCGGGCGTCCATTCGGGCGGGTCGTAAGGGAATTCGACGAAGGGTGCGTTGCCCGCGCCCGCCACCACATGCAGATTCGCGGCGAGACCGATGCCATTGCCCCACGTATGCGGCGTGAAGATCTTCCCGTTGGTCTCGATCTGTGCAGCGAGGCGGCGCGCGCCCTCCATGCCGAGCGAGCAAACCACATCGGGCTGGTAGACATCGAGGCAGTCGTGCGCGAGCAGCGCCGCGAATTCGTGCGCCTCGCGCGTCATCTCGCCACCCGCGATCCGCACGTCGGTCAACTGACGCAGCCTTGCGTGCCCCGCGTAGTCGCCGCGATGCAGCGGCTCTTCCACCCAGTAAGGGCGATAGCGCTCGATCTTGCGGATCACGGCGAGCGCGTCCTCGGTGCGCCACGGCGCCTGGGTATCCCATGGCATGCGCCAGCCTTGATTGCAGTCGACCATGATCTCGATGGCGTCGCCCGCGGCCTCGCGCACGGTGGCTAGCGCCGCGATATCGTCGGCGAGACTCGCGCGGCCAAAGCGCACCTTCAGCGCTGCAAAGCCGCGCGCGACCGCGTGCTCGGCCCAGTGCGCCATGCCGTCGAGCGGACGATGCACGCCCGACGACGCATATGCACGCACCCGCCGCGCGCGGCCACCGGCCATCTGCCAGCACGGCTGGCCGAGAATCTTGCCGGCCAGATCCCAGAGCGCGACGTCGAGCGGCCACAGCCGGCCCGCGTGGAAGCTAAGGTTGTCGAGCACCGCCGAGTGGCGTGCGAGATCGAGGGGATCGGCGCCGATGAAAAGATCGCGATAGTCGTCGAAGCCGTACATCGGGTCGCCGGAGCCGATGCCCACGCGTCCTTCGGAGTCCTCCACACGCACGATGGTCGCCGGGAAAGCGCGGCGCGGGCGGCTGTCCCATGACGCCGGAAACGGTGGATCGAGCGGCAGGCGATGCTGGCTGATCGTGATGCGGGCGATGCGATTTGTCATGGCGCGTATGGCGCCGCCCGTTGCGCGCCGAAGGCGGCGCTGAGCGGCGATTGTCTCCTTGGCCTGTGCAGGCGTTACGGCATCCTAGAGGGTCAATTGGTGGCACTCAATGAAGTCAATTGAAGTAAATGACAGCCTTCAATTCCGCGAATTGGGCGCGATAATGACCCAGCGGTCGCGCCGGGGCGCGGCGCGCTTCGACCTCCGGGAAAACACCCATGAACGGCTGGATGCCCACGCTGCCCGCGCTGCCACGCGGCGAACCCAAATACCGTGCGATCGCCTACGCCTACGCGCAGGCGATCAACGGGGGCCAGATGCTGCCCGGCGAGAAGCTGCCCGCGCACCGGCTGCTGGCGAAAAAGCTCACTGTGACGACCGGCACGGTCAGCCGCGCCTATACGGAACTGGAGCGCTGCGGCATGGTGGTGGCGCGTGTGGGCGACGGCACCTATGTTGCCGAACCCGATGCGGACGGCGCGCGCCTGCCCGCGCGCACGCGTCAGGCGCCCGAGCCGGGCGTAGGCGGCAATCCCGCCCATCCCGCCCGTTCCTCGTCGATGGGAAACACCGCCGCGCCGCCCGCGCCGGGCCGCCCGGTCGATCTCGGCCAGAACGTGCCGATGCCGACCGACGAAGCGCTGCTGCTCACGCAGACGCTGCGCGAACTGGCTGCCGACGAGCGCCTCGCTGGCGAACTGCTGCTCTATCAGCCCGAGGGCGGCCGCCGCTCGCATCGCGAAGCCGGCGCGCGCTGGCTCGCGCGCATGGGCTGCACGGCGGCCGCCGAACGCGTGCTCGTGACGCAGGGTGCGCAGCACGGGCTTGCGTGCGTGTTGCGCGCGGTGCTGCGCCCCGGCGACACGATCTTCGCCGAGGCGCTGAGCTATCCCGGCATCGTCGCGCTCGCGCGGCAACTGCGGCTGAACCTGGTGGGCATCGAAATCGACGAGGAGGGTATCGTGCCCGCCGCCCTCGAACGCGCGTGCGCGCTGCTCGCGCCGCGTGCGCTCTTCTGCGTGCCGACGCTGCACAACCCGACCACGGCGACGCTCTCCGAAGCGCGCCGCGCGGCCATCGCCGAAATCGCCGTGCGCCACAACCTCGTGGTGATCGAGGACCTCGTGCCCGCCGCGCTGCTCGCAGCCGGGTCCACGCCGCCGCCCACGCCGCTGACGGCGCGCCTGCCCGAGCACGGCATCGTCATCAGCAGCCTGTCGAAGGCGCTCGCGCCGGGCCTGCGCGTGGGTTACGTGCAGGCGCCGCAGGATTGGGTGGGCAAGATTCTCGCGGTGATCCGCAGCGACTGCTGGATGACCTCGCCCTTGAGCGCGGAGATCGCGGCGCGCTGGATCGTGGGCGGCGAGATCGACCGGCTGGTCGCGCAGCAGCGCGCCTGCGTGGATGTGCGCCAGGCGATTGCCGCCGACGTGCTGTCGGGATGGACTTATCGCACCGATCCCGCGAGTCCGCATCTTTGGCTGCCGCTGGCCGAACCGTGGCGCGCCGCCGAATTCGCGGCGGCGTTACGGCAGGCGGGGGTGCTCGCGAAGACGGCGGACAGCTTCGTGATTGGGCGCGGGTCCGCGCCGCATGCGGTGCGCTTGAGCCTGGGCGGCGCGCGTTCGCATGAAGCCTTGCGCGAGGCGCTGGAAGTGCTCGCCCGCACGCTGCGCAATGGGCCGGAAGGGCTTTATTCGGCGTGATCCGGTCATTCTGGCGCGTTAGCATCCTGTGGCAGCTAACCATCAGGAAGCGAGCCGACCATGAGCAATGCGAAGGATTCGAAGAAAAAAGCCGCGAAGGCCGGCAAAGTCAAAGCGTCGAAAGCCCAAACTTCAGCCGAAGCCGGCAAGGCCCGCCGCACCGAAGTCATGGGCGCAGCCTTCGTCGAGCGCGCGATGGGCTCGATGGACGGCTTCACGCGCCCGTTGCAGGAATGGCTCAACGAGCACGCGTGGGGCAGCACGTGGCTGCGCGAAGGACTCGATCTGAAGACGCGCAGCCTTTGCACCTGCTCAATGCTGGCGGCGCTCGGGCGCAGCACCGAACTCAAGGGCCACATACGCGGCGCGATCAATAACGGCGCGAGCGTGGTCGAGATTCGCGAGGTGCTGCTCCATAGCGCGATCTACGCGGGCGCGCCCGCCGCCGGCGAGGCGTTTCGCGCCGCGAGGGAGGTGCTGGCGGAAATGGGCGTGGCGCTGCCCGAATGATGCACGGCGCTTACGCCGCCACCTCTTCCTCGGACTCGCGCCGCACGGCGGCGTGGCCATCGACCTCCACCGGCACGCGCCGCGCGACGGCGCACATCAGCTCATAGCCGATCGTGCCCGACGGCTCGGCCACTTCGTCCACCTTCACGGTTTCGCCCCACAGCTCGACGTGCGAGCCGATGCCGGCGTTCGGGCATGGCGTGAGGTCGACCGTGAGCATGTCCATCGACACGCGGCCCACCACGCGGGTGCGCACGCCATCGACGGCGATCGGCGTGCCGGTCGGTGCATGGCGCGGGTAGCCGTCCGCGTAGCCGCACGCCACCACGCCGATACGCATCGGCTGCTCGACCGCATAGGTGCGGCCATAGCCGATGGTGTCCTGCGGCGCGAGCGTCTGCACGCCGATGATGCGGCTCGACAGCGTCATCGCCGCGCGCAGGCCGATGCCTTCGATATGGCGCGCCGCGCCCGTGGGCGATGCGCCGTACAGGATCGTGCCGGGCCGCACCCAGTCGCGGTGCGCGCGCGGATGCCAGAGCACTGCCGCCGAATTCGAGAGCGAGCGCTCGCCGGGGATGTCCGCCGTCGCGGCGTCGAAGCGGTCGAGCTGCCAGTCGATTGCGCCGTCGTCGGCGTTGGCGAAATGGGTCATGAGACCGATCGCGCCGATCGCCGGAATCGCGCGGGCGCGCTCCCAGGCCGCGCGATACGCGTCGGGCATGTAACCAAGGCGATTCATCCCCGAGTTCATCTTCAACTGGATGTCGATGGGCCGCGTCGTTTGCGCCGCTGCGAGTAGCGCCAGTTGCTCGTCGCAATGCACGGCGACGGTCAGGCGATGCGCGACGGCGGTGGCGACGTCGGCGGCATCGAACACGCCTTCCAGCAGCAGGATCGGCTTGCTCCAGCCGAGTTCGCGCACACGCACGGCTTCGTCCAGGTCGAGCAGGGCGATGCCGTCCGCGTCCGCGAGCGCCGGGAAGATGCGCTCGATGCCGTGGCCGTAGGCGTTGGCCTTGACGACGGCCCAGACGCGCGCGCCCACGGCGCTGCGCGCGGCGAGCTGGAGGTTATGGCGGACGGCTTCGGGATGGATGCGGACGGAAATGGGGCGCGGCATGGGCGATCCTGGGGACGAAGGTGGGTGGGGCTTTCCAGTAATTTGTGCAATCGTATTGATTTTCGTCCAGTTATTTTTAATGTATTTTTTGTCGAATTTGGGTTTATCGACTGCATTCAGGTCTTTGTGCCAATGAATGCTGCTCACCCGCGTATTCGACGGGCGGTGTCGATTCATCAATGAAGCGGGCGACGATAACCCCGGCGTCATGCCGGTCTGCGATGGCAAGGTGCGCGTGCAAGCGCGCGGGTTCCGCTAAAGCTGGCGGTGTGTGCGGGCTAGCTGCTTGTAATAGAAGGTGGTCGCGCAGAGGCCGCCATCGGGCATGAGCGCGTAGTCCGGCACCGTGCCCGCGCGCTGCCATCCCGCGCGCTCGTACAGGCGCTCTGCTTCGCCGCCCGCGACCGTGTCGAGCACCAGCACGGTCTTGCCCGCTTGCAGCGCGTGCGTATCGACAGCCTGCATCAGCCGCGCGCCGATGCCTTGCCTGCGTGCCGCGCGCGACACCAGCATCTTGGCGACATCGGCGCGATGTGGCTGATTTTCAGGCTGCGCCGTGACGATCTGCACCGTGCCGACGATCCGGCCGTGCGCGTCTTCGGCCACCAGCAGGATGCGCTCGTCAGCGGCCACGCCGCCCGCCACGCGCCTCCAGAACGCGAGCGCCGTCTCGCGTGCGAGCGGCGCCATGAAACTCACGGACGCGCCGCCTTCGACGCAATCGATCAGCACGTCGGCGAGCGCGTCGATACGCGCGGAGGCTTCTTTTGCGTCTAGCCGGCGCACTTCGATATCGCGATTCAGGCTGCTGTTCAAGCGGTTCATGCGGCTCTCCACTAAGGATTCCGGGCAACACGGCTCAACGCCACGAGATAGCGCGCGCTCTGGCGCGTGGGATTGCGCCAGACGATGGGGCAGTCGAGTTTCATGGCGAGACAGTCGCCGGTTTCCAGACGCCAGCGCCGCTCGCCGACCGTTATTTCCATCGTGCCTTCGATGATCCAGACCTGTTGATGGATTTCCGCGTCGCGCAGGCTGGTGTCGTAGGCGACGCGCTTGCCGGCGGGAAAGCGCACTTCGACGAGCTGAATGGGCGACCAGAGTTCGGGCGAAAGATTGCGGCGCACGTAGCCCGAGGCCGGATCGGTCCAGACCGGCTGTGACTGCGCGGCGGCGTAGGGTGACGGTTCGGCTGCCGCCGTGTGCCCGGATGGCTCGAATAGCGAGGCGAGCGAGACACCCAGCGCGGTAGCGAGCTTGTCGAGCACGACCGCGGTGGGACTGCTCTCGCCGCGCTCGATCAGCGAAATGGTCGAGCGGCTCACGGCGCTACGCTCGGCGAGCGCTTCGAGCGACCAGCCGCGTGCGTCGCGCAGTTCGCGCAGGCGTTGGGCCAGTGCGGTATGGATATCCATGGTGTCCAGTTTAGTGGATGAGTATATCCAGTAAACTAGACGTACGACTTCTGCTTGTCAACGCTTTCAAAAGTGCTGTCGGCACACAAAAAAGTTGCACTTTTTGGGTGGAGTTGCCCCTGTAACTCAGGACACGCAGTCACCGCTAAATTGATGACACCGCAGCGCGCCTGAACGCCTGATAGTCATTGCGCAATAGCGTTCGACTGCCACGTGCGCACCGACGCCTGCAAACCATGCGCGCAGCGCGATCAGGGACGCGGAGTCGGGTAAAACCGGCGCGGTTGGATATTCTGTATTCCTAAAATATAGGCTGCGGACGGGGCGGTGCCACTCTGTCGTTCAGGCGCGCGATGCCTGCTTCCATGGCTACCCATTCTGTCGTTCCGCGACATTACTGAATCGTTTTGCGCAACTTTGACGTCGTCACGTCATGCGCGATCTCGGAGAGTCGCTTTTCGCCAAGCAATTGAAGGAACGTATTTTCTGCCGAACCCAGCACCTCGTTGATGTGGTGATTAACCGCCGCCTCGACCGGACAAGTGCGATTGTCGTCGGCCAGGCCAATCACAAACGGTGCAGTATGCCCAATGGCCTGGTAGACATCTCTCACCGTAAGATCGTTGAGGTTGCAGGCGAGCGCCCAACCTCCGCCCGGGCCACCCGTCGACTTTACATACCCCGATTCGCGTAGCGCGGCCATTGTTCGGCGAACAAAGGCCGGGTTCGTGTGCAGCATCAGCGCGATCGTCTCCGAGGTGCTCGCGCCTCCGCGAAGATGCATGTGGATGAGGATGTGCAGAAGTCGAGCCAGTCGGGTATCGCGTTGCATATTCGGAAGCCTGGCAATTCGTAACTTTTGATGTTACGCTATATCCCGCTTCTTGTGTGCAACCGTCTTTGCCAGAGCAACCATGACCGCATACCGTCAGACCTTTATTGAAGCAAACGGAATTCGCCTGCACGTCGCTGAACAGGGCGACGGCCCATTGGTGCTCCTTTGTCACGGCTTTCCTGAGACCTCGCATGCCTGGCGCCATCAACTGGCGGCACTTGCGCACGCCGGCTTCCGCGCAATAGCACCGGATCTGCGTGGCTACGGATCAAGTGAATGTCCAACGGCAACCGGACAGTACACGACATGGGATGTTGTCGGTGACCTGGTGGCGCTCGTCGACATTCTCGGAGAACGCGACGCAGTTGTTGTGGGAAACGATTGGGGGGCAACCATTGCCTGGCAAGCTGCGTTGCTTCGGCCCGACCGCTTTCGCGCTGTCGTTGCGCTCGGGGTGCCAATGATGGGCCGCGCGCCGATGGCGCCGAGCCGGCTTTTTCCGCAGACCGATCAAACGAGGTTCTACACCCATTACTTTTCCGAACCCGGGTTGGCCGAAACCGAACTTGAGCGTGACGTTGCCACAACATTGCGCAAAATCTATTTTTCCGCATCGGGCGACGTCGGAGCCCGCGACGCGAATACGCCCAATCCGTTCGGACTTGTGCCGCGCAGTGGTGGACTTCTTGACTCGCTGATTGACCCACCTTCGTTGCCGGCATGGCTCGCACCTGCCGACCTCGACAAGTTTGTGCAAGCATTCAGCATTTCCGGGTTTCGCGGTGGATTGAATTACTACCGCAACCTCGACCGTAATTGGGAACTGCAATCGGCCCTGGAGGGCCTGCTCGTCGAGGTTCCCGCCCTGTACCTTGTCGGCGAGCGAGACACAGGTCTGGCAATGCCGGGTATGCAGGAAATTATCGGCGACATGCCCCGGATCGTGCCCAGACTGTCGGCCACTCGCGTCGTTCCACGAGCAGGGCACTGGCTGCAACAGGAGGCGCCCGATTTCGTCAACGCGGCATTGATTGAATTTCTCCGCGATCTTTGATGTACACCGGCGCGATCTCTGTGTTCTCTGAATACGGCTCGCGCGAGAAGCAATTGCGGTCATTGCGGTCCGATCTGCACGCATGGCCTCACTCGATGAGCAAGAGCGCCTGCAGATGGCCGGCATCCTCAGGCAGTTCGACAACCCGATTGCTGAGGTCGACCGCAACGATGTTTATTGGGACTGCAAACACCGGTCGCCGGAAGAGGGTTGGACATGCGGGCTGTCAGTGATGCGCCTCGAACGTAGTCGAAGGCGGCCGTTTGTCCAATCGACCGCTTCCAGCACGCGATGTACTTCAGCCAGCAAACTTCCGATGCTTCAGGAAGCATTCAACTCGCCCGTTCCTGCAACAGGACGATCGTGCGTTGTGCAAGCGGTGAAAGGTAAGCCTGGGTCCGGAAGATCACACCGATGTGCCGGTACAGGTCGAGTTCCTTCGTATCGACATTGAGTGCGCGCAGTCCCTCAAGCGTCCCGAATGATTCGGTACCGGCGACGCAGAGCATCGTCGTATCGCGCATGAGGTGCAGCAGCGAAATGCTTCCGAAATCGGTTTCCACGCGCAGCCTGGGCGCAGGAAGACCTTGTCTCTCGAAAGCCGCATCGATTTTTTGTCGAAGCGGAATGGTCGGGCCCGGCAGTAGCCACTCCTGATCGACGAGATTGACGAGGCGCAAATTGCGCTTTCGGTGTAGCGGATGCGTGTCGGCGGCGAGCACGGAAAGCGTGTCGCAAAAGAGTTCGACGAACGACAGCTCGCCATTGTCCCCATCTTGCTCGGGCGCCACGATCAGATCGAGTTCGCCCGCCACGAGCAGGTCGACCAGTTCGCGCGCGAGCCGGCGCCGCAGCCGCAGGCGCGCCGCTGGCCGTTCCTTCAGCAACTGCCGGCATGCGTCCAGTACCAGCGTGTCCGGCACGGTGGGCGAATAGCCG
Organism: Paraburkholderia eburnea; assembly: GCF_002917095.1. Taxonomy (GTDB): domain Bacteria; phylum Pseudomonadota; class Gammaproteobacteria; order Burkholderiales; family Burkholderiaceae; genus Paraburkholderia; species Paraburkholderia eburnea. The sequence continues at coordinate 260,798 of NZ_PQGA01000005.1, read as the reverse complement.
ATGCGCAGCATGCCCTGTTCTCCGCCGCGGATCGCGTGCATTTCCTTGAGCGCGTCCTCGTATTCCAGCGCGATTCGCCGCGCGCGGGCCAGAAATAGCGCGCCAGGTGGAGTCGGCACCACCCCGTTCGCCGTGCGCTCGAACAAGGCGAGGCCGGCTTGCGCCTCAACGCGCTGAATGGCCTTCGTCAGCGCCGGCTGGCTCATGCCCAGTGCCTCTGCTGCCTTGCCAATGCCGCCGTGCTTTTCGATGGCCAGCAGATAGTCCAGATCCCGCGTCTCCATGCTCATTCCCATTGGCTATGACTTTATAACCAGTGATGCATTGTGGTGATCCCCCGCATCTTACAGACTACGGGCAAGGTTGTTAAACGGAGACAGCGATTGAGCTTTGCCTATTTTTTGCGCCGCGCCGCGCGCTATTGGGGTGACCAGACGGCGGTCATGCATCGCGACCGGGTACTGACGTACCGCCAACTCGACGAGCGCTCGACGCGGCTCGCGAATGCCCTGCTCGGCCTCGGACTCGTCAAAGGCGACCGCGTTGCCGTTCAGGCGCGCAACTGCACGGAGCTGGTCGAAATCGAATGCGCGCTTTATAAGGCGGCCCTGGTCAAGGCCGCGCTGAATCCGCGTTTCACGGCACTCGAAGCGGCGGATGTCGTCGGAAACTGCACGCCGCGCGTGTTGATTGCGGGGGCAGGGTATACGGCCTACGATCGCGAGTCGCCCGGATTTGCCTCAGTCGAGAGCTTCGTCTCGCTCGGCGGGACCACGCCAGGATATGTCGATTACGAAGGCCTCATTTCCGGTGCCAGCGCCCAGTTGCCCGATGTCGTGACCACGCCCGACGATCTCGCCGTGCTGCACTTCTCGTCGGGTTCCACGGGCAAGATCAAGGCGGCCATGCAGACCCGCGGGAACCGGATCGCTTCCCTGCGCAAGATTCTGCTGGGAATGGACAGTCCGGCGCGGCCTGGTGACCGGCTTGCCCTGATTGGCCCGGTCACGCACGCCTCGGGCATGTTGATGCAACCGTACCTGTACTGCGGCGCGACGCTCGTGCTGTTCGATACGTTCGAGTCTGCGCACTTCCTGCGGGAAGTCGAGCGGTTGCGCATCACGCACGTCTTCATGGTTCCGGCGATGATCAATATGCTGCTGAACGACCCGGCATTGGACAGTGCTGACCGGAGCAGTCTGAAAATGCTGGGCTACGGCGCCGCACCGATGGCGCCTGCACGCATCGAGGAAGCCTGGGCGCGCATTGGTCCGATACTCACGCAGGGTTATGGCCTGAGTGAATCGACCTCGGGCGTCACGCGATTGAGCATTGCCGATCACGCTCATGCCATTGCGCATCGTCCCGAACGACTCGCGTCGTGTGGACGGCCCACAGGCGAGACCGAGGTTCTGGTTGTCGACGAACGCGGGCGCGAGGTGAGCGGCGACGCCATCGGTGAAATCGTCATGCGTGGCGAAGACATCTTCCACGGCTATTGGGGCACCCCCGAACTCACGGATGAGGTGCTCGTTGACGGATGGCTGCGGACCGGCGACCTGGCGCGCGTCGATGAGCACGGCTTCATCTACCTGGTGGATCGCAAGAAGGACATGATCATCTCCGGCGGCTTCAACGTGTATCCGAACGAAGTCGAGGCCTCGCTCTATCAGCATCCCGATGTCATGGAGGTGTGCGTGGTAGGCGTTCCCGACGAAAAGTGGGGCGAAAGCGTCAAGGCGGTCGTCGTGCTGAAGTCAGGGCGCAACACCGTTGCCGACGATCTCATCGCTCATTGCCGCGCGCGACTCGCGGACTACAAGACCCCTCGCACGGTGAACTTCGTTGCCGACCTGCCCAAGAACGCAAGCGGCAAGATCGCCCGCAAACTGGTTCGTGAGCAGTACTGGCAGGGCGTCGCCCGTCGCGTCAATTAACAGGAACTGCCATGTTCGACTACCTGAATAACGCCGCGTTCGTTGAAACCCGTGCAGGCATTCGCCGCTTTGTCGCCCAGGAGCTTGTGCCGATGGAGCGCGAGCTGGGACTCGGCTCCGAAGACATCTGGCCGCGCGACGTACTGCGGCGTGTATGGCGCCGCTCCGCGGAACTCGGCTTCTACTCCGCGTGCCTGCCTGCGGCGCTGGGCGGCAAGGGATTTTCGATTATCGAGCAGTGTGCCCTGAAGGCGGACCTCGCTGCATCTGGCGCGGCGCTCGCCCCTCATGTGCTCGGTGACCTGGGGGGGCCACCGCGGGTGGGCAACATGCTCAAATACGCGACGCCGGATCAGTTGACCCGCTATTTCGAACCGGTGATACGCGGCGAAAAGTCCACATGCTTCGCGCTGACCGAACCGCATTCCGGCTCTGACGCGCAGAGCATTTCGACTACGGCTGTCGTGGACGGCGACGAGCTCGTGATCAACGGCACCAAGCACTACATCAGCGGCGCGCCATTCGCGGATTTTGCGATCGTCATGTGTGTCACCAGTGCATCGTCGACGCCACCCGCGATTACGGCCGTGCTGGTCGATCTCGATCTTCCCGGTGTGACCGTCGAACAGGAATACGTGCCGATGTCGGGGCAGCATATCGACGCGGATATTCATTTCGTCGACGTGCGGGTGCCGCGCGCCAACGTGTTCGGCGGGGAGGGCAACGGCTTCAAGCTCGGCATGTCGCGCATCAATGTCAACCGGCTGCTGCATTGCCCCACGATGCTCGGGCTCGCGACGGCGGCGTATGAGGCTTCGGTCGACTATGCGCGCACGCGGCGTCAGTTCGGCGGACCGATAGCGCGCTTTCAGGCGATCCAGCACATGCTGGCCGATATGGCAGCCGCGCTCTGGGCATGCGAAAGCATGATTGCCCAGACGGCCGCACTCGCCGATGCGGGCGCCGACCTGCGGATGAAGGCGGCCGCGTGCAAGCTGTTTGTGTCGGAGCGCTGTTTCGAAGTGGCGGACAAGGCGGTGCAGATCCACGGCAATGTTGGCGTAACGCGACACCATCCGATCGAACAGACGTTCCGCAAGCTGCGCATGTTCAGAGTCTTCACGGGGACGAGCGAAATCCAGCGCAATACGATCGCCCACGCCATTCTCGATCCCAAGGGCGCGGCCGCCTGAACGCACGGCCCGCGTGTTCGCGCCTGCTACACCGGTATAAAGAAAGTGACTCGAATGAAACCTGACTGGTCCTGCCTGAAAGACGTAAAGATCGTGGATCTCAGCCAGTTGCTGCCTGGCCCGCACGCGACGACGCTGCTGATGCAACTCGGCGCCGATGTCGTCAAGGTCGAACCGCCCGGGAGCGGCGATTCGGCACGGCAACTCGGTCCCGCCGTGTTCGCGCAGCTCAATCGTGGCAAGCGTTCCGTTGCCCTCGACCTGAAGGACGCGGCCGGCAAGGCGGCGTTTCTCGATCTGGTGCGCAACGCCGATGCGGTGGTCGAAGGTTTCCGGCCGGGTGTGATGCAGCGTCTCGGACTCGATTACGCGGCACTCGCGCAGATCAATCCGCGCTTTGTCATGTGCTCGATTTCCGGCTTCGGCCAGGACGGTCCATACGCGCAGCAGGCCGGCCACGATCTGAACTATCTCGCGCTCGGTGGATTCTGGTCGATACCGGTGCAGGTGCACGACAAGGTGGCGCGGCCACGGGTGCGGGTGGCGGACTATGCCGCGTCGAGCCATGCGGCGCTGGCGCTGGCCGTTGCCATTATGAGCGCCCGTCAGAGTGGCCGCGGCCAGCACCTGGATGTATCGATCCACGATTGCGTGATGGCCTGGACCGCGCCGGCGGCATGGGCTGCGCGGGAATATATGGAGCAGCCGCTGGAATCGCCCGGTGTGATGCCGGAGAACGACATTTTCGAAACGCGCGACGGACGCCACCTCGCGTTGGGCATTCTGGAAAACAAGTTCTGGATGAATCTGCGCGATGCGCTCGGCGCCGATTTCCCCGCATTGATGGACGAGCGTTTGGCGGCCCGCGCCGGACGGCAACAACGCAAGCGGGAGGTCAATACGCTGCTCGCGAAGATTTTCCTGACCCGCACACTGGCCGAATGGCTCGACACGCTGGGTCCGTTCGATCTACCGGTCTCGCCGCTGCTCGACGCGAACGAACTCTTCTGCGACCCGCACGTACGCGCGCGAGGCATGGTCCGTGACATCGCGGCCGGGAAGACCATCGCGATGCGCTTTCCCGTGAAATTCTCGCAGGGCTTGCCCGACGGCGACGACAGCGTTCCCCGGCTCGGCGAGCACGAGGGCTGATCCGGTCGGGAAGTATGCGCCGGACAACAACATTCAAATAATGGAGACGACAGGAATGGCAGCAGACAGTAGCCGGTACCGGCCGTTCCGGGCGTGGTCAATTGCGGTCATGCTCGCGCTGATGATGCTGGTGAATTTTCTCGACAAGGTCGTGCTGGGTCTCGTGTCCGTGCCGATGATGCGGGAGCTTCATCTCTCGCCCACCCAGTTCGGCCTGATCGGCGGTAGCCTCAACTGGCTGTTTTCGATCTCCGCGGTACTCGTCGGCGTCGCGGCTAACCGTACTTCGACGAAGTGGCTGTTGCTGGCGATGGCCGCCGCCTGGGCCGCCCTCCAGTTGCCGATGCTCGCGGCCACCTCGATCTGGAGCATCATCGCGTGCCGTGTATTGCTGGGGGCAGGGGAAGGGCCGGCATCACCCGTGGCGGTACACGCGCTTTACAAGTGGTTTCCCGATGAGAAGCGCAATCTTCCAGTCGCCGTGCTTCATCAGGGCAGCGCACTCGGTCTGCTGGTCGCCGGCCTGAGCATCCCTGCCATCACCGCTCATTGGGGCTGGCGCGCGAACTTTCTCATACTGTCCGTGCTCGGGGGGCTGTGGTGTGTTGCGTGGCTCGTGTTGGGCGCCGAAGGGCAACTGGCCCGTGCTGAACGCGCGGGTTCCGGGAGCCGGATACCGTATGCGTTGCTGTTGACGGACCGCACTGTCCTCGGCATCTTCGTCGGGCATTTCGCCGCGAACTGGATACTCGCGATGACGCTCACCTGGATTCCGACCTGGCTACAACTCGGAATGGGCTATGAATCCCATATGGCCGGCAGGATGTTTGCGCTTTTCGTCGCGATCACCGCACCTTTGAGCCTGGGTCTCGCCGGTCTGTCGCAGCGGTTGTTGTCGGCGGGCATGCCTTCCCGGCTAAGCCGCGGCTGCTTCGTATCGGTGACGCTGATCGTGGCGGGTCTGATGATCGCCTCCCTTGCCTCGCCGTGGTTCACGCCGATGGAGAAGTTCGCCCTGCTGACGCTCGGCAGCGGCATGACGCTCGTGATGTACTCCGTCGGACCGGCCATGCTCGGCGAAGTCACGCCCGACTCGCAGCGCGGCGGCATGCTCGCGCTGAGTAACGGCTTCTCGTCGCTCGCGGGACTGGCTGCGCCCATTGTTACCGGAATGCTGATCGACGGCGCTGGCGGCTCGACCGCGCGCGGATTCGAGCAGGCATGTCTGACCTGCGGTGTCGTTTTGCTCGGATGCGGCGTGCTGTGCGTCTTTTGCCTTGACCCACAGCGATCGGCACGACGCATTACCCACGAATCCTGCCGCAGGGACGTGCATCACATGCGTGCCGACCAAGGCTAAAGACGTCGCCGGGAAAGCCACCGATACAATCTCACAGAACTCACGGGGGATATTCACAACACGAATTTTCAATCAGGAATCCATATTATATTTATTAAATAAAAATCATGGAGACGTATGAAGAAGATTATGTTTGCGACAGTTCTGGGTGTGCTCACAAGTGCCTCGCACGCGCAGTCGAGCGTTACGCTGTATGGTGATGTCGGCGGCGGCGTCCGCTGGACGAATGGTGTCAAGGGCGGATCGGTACTCGGATTCGACAACACCATCATTTACGGCAACCAGTTCGGCTTCAGCGGCAAGGAGGACCTGGGTGGAGGACTCAAAGCCATCTTCAAGCTTGAAGGTGCGTTCAGCAGCGGCACAGGCGCACCGAAAACATCGAGCACCCTGTTTTCGCAGGCGGCTTTTGTTGGATTGACTGGGGATTTCGGGCGTCTGACGTTCGGGCGGCAGCTCAACGCGAACGAGGACTTCGGCATTCTGATCGATCCGAGCGGCGGACGAGGAGCGTCGCTTGCCATCGAGCCGGGGGTTGTGTTCGGTGCCAACTACTTCACGCTCGACTCCCGCTTTAACAACACGATCAAGTATCTCGGGCAGCTTGGTGGGTTCCGCTTCGGGGCCAGTTATTCACCGGGTGGTGTGGCGGGCGATACGCGTGCCGGGACGAATTTTTCTGGAGCGGCGATGTATCAGTGGGGGCCCGCACTCGGCGGCGTTTCTTACCAGAAGACATGGAACGCGAGCGCAAATCAGTGGGCGCAGACGTTTCAGACTGGCGGAACGCTTCAGCTTGGCGCGGCACGCCTCTATGCGGGTTACAACGACCTGACCGTAACGGCCAGCACTTCGGGCAAACCCAGCCGTCGCGACAAAATTCCGGACGTCGGCGTCGTGTGGGCATTCACACCCGAGTTCCAGGTCACTGCGGCTGCTTACTATGACATGGCCAGCAACCTCGGGAACGTCGAAGGCGCCGGCGGCCACAAGCTCACCACCTATGCGGTCGCGGAATATTTCCTCTCGAAGAAGACCGAACTGTATGCCGAACTGGATTACAACGGTTTCTCGGGTGCCTACCGTTACGATCCTTCCAACATCGCGGCTCTTGGACTGACGCGCGGTGGCCGGACGTTGACCGGCGCATCGATTGGTCTTATGACCCGGTTCTAGCCTTGACGCAGATGTCCGCGTCTCAGGATTCCACATTCATCGATATCGAAAATAATCAGTATGGCTAACTACAACAGGAACCTGCAGGCGTTGTTGGTCGCGATGCTCTTCTGCGCTACCAGCGGCGCATATGCTCAAACCGCGCCCGCGGATAGCGGCGACGCCAGTTCCGGCTTGAACGCCGGAACGACTGCCAAAGCCGTGAAGGCCACGGACCGCAAGCTCGCCCATCGGGTTGCCACCGCCCTGGCCCGGACCCGTGGACTGGACTCCGCCCGCATTTTTGTGAAGGCGCGCGAGGGCCGCATTACGCTGACCGGCTCGGTGACGGATGTGGGGCAAGTCTCGCTCGCGGAAGATGCCGCTAAACGCGTCGACGGCGTGAAGGCCGTTGACAATGACGTCCGTGTGGCTGGCCCGTCGCTGTAATCGACGTCTACCGAAACACTCAATCCCAACGGAAAAACGTATGAACCTCAGGAAGTCTGCCAATGCTTCGCCCCGTTTGCGCGCTGCCGTGGCGATGCTTGTCGCTGTGCTTCTGACGCCCGCCGCTTACTCGCAAGAGGCGCCTGCGCCGGTCGATGCGGGTGTTATGCAGGGATTTCCGCCGCCTCCGGACAAACTGGTGACAAAGACCAATCTCTTTCAGGCGTCGAATCTTCGCTGGGCGCTGCAGAACGCGCGCATGACGATGCCTACCGCCAACGTGGAGCATGCACGCGAACCGATGCCGCTACCGAACGGGACCCTGCTCGATCCCGACAAGGTGCAGTTCACCGTGGACGGCACGACGGTGGACCTGACCGACTACCTGCGGCAGACCAGGACCGATGGGTTCATCGTTGTCCACAACGGCAAGGTGGTACTGGAGCGTTACTTCAATACTTATTCGCCGCATCAAACTCACGGCTGGGCCTCGATGACCAAATCGGTGACTGGACTGATTGCCGCTCAACTGATCGGCGAGGGAAAACTCGACCCGGAAGCGAAACTGTCGACCTACGTGCCTGAACTGGCGGGCACCCCGTTTGGCGATGCGACGCTCCAGCAGAACCTCGACATGGAAGTGCCGGTTACCTACCCGGCAGCCCTGCCGCCCGATCTGGGCCTGTTCGCCGCGGTGGGTTTCATTCCTCGACGCCCCGGCGCGCCGGACAACATCTACGATTTTCTGAAGGTGGCGCGCGCCACGCCGAACGAAACGGCAGGCGACATCTGGTTCTACCAGAACGGTTCGCCCGAGGCCGTTGCCTGGGCCATGCGGCGCGTGACGGGGCAGTCATGGAGCGAACTGGTCTCCCGTTCCATCTGGCAGAAAATCGCGGAAGATGATGGCGACGCAGTCGTGGACCGGATGGGTGCCGAAATGGCGAGCGGGGGATTCAGTTCGACGCTGCGCGATGCTGCACGTTTCGGCGAACTGATGCGTTTGAGCGCTGGGGGCAATTCGCGGTTTTTTCCGGCTTCGGTGACTCGTGTTGCGTTGAAACAGGCGGATAACGCTGCGGGCTTCGCGAAAAGCCGTCTTGGGCCAGGACGGCCGGGCTATACCTATCATGACTACTGGTATCAGGTGAACGACGGTGACGGCTCATTCTCGGCCGGCGGACGATTTGGGCAATCGATTCTCGTGAATCCCAAAAATGGCCTGACGATAGTCAAGTTCTCCTCTTATCCCGACGCGGCGCCACGACCGGTCAGCGCAGTGTCGGGCCAAGCCGGCGCGCAGACGGAAAGCGCCGCCTCGCCGTCCCCGCTGTTGTCGGCTGCGGCGCTGAACGCAGCAGCGAAGGCAATCGCATCGGCTGTCAACTGAGGTCGTCGTGCACCGGAAAAGCGATTTTCAGCACGGGACTCCGTGGTCTGCACGATAAAGCGCCTGTTCTCCGGAACGCGGCGCTGCAACTTTCTGGCGTGCTTAAAAAAGACAGGGGAAGGTCGCTTGTCGTGGAGCAAGCGTGAAGGCAGCGAATAAAATATTCCGCCTGATGCGTGAAGATACCGTCTTCACGCGTCATTAACTGGAGTGTCAGCACTCGCGAGGACGGAATAGCGTCGAGCCTGGTGAACTGGCCGCGCACGGCTTCAGAGCCAGGTGTAATGGCCGGAAGCCCGATCATGAGCTTGGCATTTGCGAGAACACCAACGGCCTGCTGCGCCGGTACATGCCTAAGGGCGCCGATCTCCCGGTGCTCACGCCGCGCCAGCTCGACGCGATTGCGATGGAAATGATGCGCCCACACAAGACGCTTGACTGGCGCACGCCGGCGGAAGCGCTTATCGAGAACTGCAAAAAGCAGGGGATGGAAATTGACCCTACTGTTGCACCTGTAGCTTGAAACCGCCCAGATATTCGGTTGTGTTTGAGTAGTTTTACTCTTTCCTGAACGGGATTCGTGTCGGATTATTCGGCTAGTGCCGAAAAGTATTGTCGACATCAGGGGTTCGGCATCACTTTGCGGCGCGACGCACGGGCGCCTCCTGTCGCACGGACGGGCGAACTCGCCTATTTATCCGAGTATTGCACGACTAGTCGAAATGACCCGATGGCCTGACTCACGAGCTAAAGTGCTATTGCGCCCCGCAGTCTGGATCATGCGCAGGTTGAGTTATCCGCAGCGCTTTGGCGTTATCGTGATCGTTTTCGTGCTGGCAATCATGTTCCTGTGCTTGCGTCTCGTTCACGATACGCAAACGCAGATCGCATTCACCGGGCGTGAACTGATGGGCGTTGAGTACCTGAAGCGCGCTCGTGTGCTCGCAGGGCTCGTGCAGGCCAACCGCTTTGCGGCAATCGAGTACAGCGTGGGGTACCCAGGCTCAGGTGCAGCGTTGGCGTCCTTGCACTCGCAGGTCGTGAAGGCGGCTGCGCAGTTCGACGCCATGCCGCAACGAGGCGCGTGGACTATCGGCGAGCCCGATCCGCTCCGCCAATTCGTTTCCGCGTGGGGTGCTGCCGGCACCGATCCGTCGCGCAGGGCGGACGCGGCATACGATGGTCAGGATGCGCTGGCGCAGCGATATTCGCATATGGTCACCGACATTTGCGACCGTTCCTATCTCACGCTCGATCCGGTTCTTGAAACCTACTATCTTGGCGACGTGGTATGTGAAAAGATCCCGGGTGCGCTCGAGCGCACCGGCGATTCGCACGGCCTGCTTGCGCTGATCTGGCTGCGCGAGGTCGGTATGGCCGACTTGGGGCTGGTGAGCCGTCTGCATGGTCTCGGAGCCATGGAAAGCGACGGGTACAGGAGCACGGTGCGGGAACTGAACAAGGTCATCGACGTGGACCCCAGGCTCGAACGCGAGCTCGCACCGCCGCTGGAAGCGTATCGAGCCGCGCTGAAGCGCCAGCGCAATGTCGAGGAGAGCGTACTGTCCGGGCAGGTGGACACGCCGGTCGAAGCGTTCATCATGGCAACGCCGCCCACCGTAGAAACCATCGACAGGCTGAACGCGCTGTGCCTGGAGCAACTCGATCGCCTGCTTTCGCAGCGGCTGCATGCCAAGATCCTGCTGCGCAATCTCTATGTCCTGACGGCCGCCGCCACGCTGCTAGCCACGGCTTACCTGTTCTTCGCGCTTTATGTCTCGATTACGGAGGACCTCGGCGGCGAGCCGTTCTACGTGAGCGACACGATCAAGCGTATTGCACAGGGGCGGTTGAATACCGATATCGCGCTGCCGGCGGGCGGATCGGATAGCGTGATGGCGTCGGTCGTCGCAATGCGCCGCGATCTTCAGACCGTACGTGAACGGGAACTGGCCGCGACGGTGTTCGAAGCCAGCCACGACGGCATTGTCATCGCTGACGAGAGCCAGCAGATCGTCGCCGCGAATGCGGCGATGCTCGCCATGATGGGCAGCCCGCTCGCTGACGTGCTGGGCAAGTGGATGTGGTTCTTTCTCGATGGCCTCGCGGGTTTCCCATGGGCCGACATCAAGCAGCACCTGGTACAGGCTCATTACTGGCAAGGAGAGGTTGCGGCCCGGCGTCACGATGGCTCCTCCTTTCCGGCACGCCTTTCCGTCACTTCGGTTGGAGATGGGGGAAGGGAGGGGCACGGTACTTTTGTGATGATGATCAGCGATGTGGGGCAACAGAGGGCCGATAGCGATCGCATCCATTACCTCGCCAATTTCGATCCGCTGACTGGCTTGCCCAACCGCCGGGTGGTGTTCGAGCGCATCGAGCGGCGGATGAGCGAAGAGGGTGCGGAGCATCGCGCGTTTGCCTGTCTCTTCGTCGATCTCGACAAATTCAAGGAAATCAATGATCTGCATGGGCATTCGATCGGCGACCAGCTCCTTCGGATCATCGCGCAGCGAATGCGCGAACAAATGCATGCCGGACAAACCGTGGCCCGCTTCGGCGGCGACGAATTTCTGATTCTGCTCGATGACGCCGAAGAGAACGTCATGGACGCCACGGCGAAGCGGCTGTTGGGCGCGATTGGGGAAGCGTGCGAGATCGGAGAGCATGTCTTCCATGTCAGCGCGAGCATCGGCATGAGCATTTACCCCACGCATGGGACTACAGCGGGCAGCCTCGTCCAGTGCGCGGACATGGCCATGTACGAGGCCAAGCAACAGGGGCGCGACAGGGCGGTGATGTTTCGCCAGCCGATGCTCGAAACACTGAGACGTCGCACGGAAATCGGGCAGCGCCTGCGCGATGCCATCAGGAACCGCCGGCTGCAGGTACGTTATCAACCCCAGTTTCGCGCAAGCACACTGGAACTCGTGGGTCTGGAGGCGTTGGTTCGCTGGTGCGACGACAAGTTCGGCTGGATTTCGCCGGTCGAGTTCATTGCTATTGCCGAGCAGGAGGGGCTGATTTCGGGTATTGGCGACCTGGTGTTCGAGGCGGTGCTGAAGCAGCTGGTGGAATGGCGCGCGAAGGGGCTGACGCTGCGCCCGATCGCGATCAACGTTTCGGCCCACCAGCTCACGCAACCGTTCGACCTCGCGCAGTCGCTACTCGCGGGACTGGTGCCCTACGATCTGCCGCCGAACCTGATCGAAGTGGAAGTCACCGAAACGGCGCTGATGCAGGACGTGGAACACGCGGGTGCCGTACTGCGGCGTTTGTCGGAAGCCGGGGTGGCGGTTGCCGTTGACGATTTCGGCACGGGCTATTCGTCCCTGAATTACCTCGCGCGGTTGCATATCGATCACATCAAGATCGACAGGACATTCATACGCGATCTGTTTGTCAATCCGGACGATACGATTATCGTCACGACGGTCGTGAAGATGGCGCAATCGCTCGGACAAAAAGTGATTGCCGAAGGAGTGGAGACCGTGGAGCAGCTTGAATTCCTGCGCTCGATCGGCTGCGATATCTGCCAGGGGTTCTATTTCGCGCCTGCGCTGGACGCATCGGAACTAGAGCCAATGCTCGAAGGACTCTCCGATGCCGGCGCCACCACGCATTGCGCGTGAGGGGCAAGTCCCAACGCGTTCGAACTGGACATGCAGGGATTGCGCCAATGCCCTGGCGCCGCTCAAATGGGGCACCTTGAATTTGGCTCAAGTCCCCGATCAATTTGCCGACAAAGCAATGAGCCGGTCTGGCGGCGAGCGCGTTGTCAACGGGGTTTCAAAGACAGTAAGCACTTCAAAAATATAGGGTTTGAAAGGACGGGAGTTTGTTTGGTGAGTGGTGGCGTAGCTACGATTTACATCGTCGACGATGACGATCTGGTGCTTTGGCTGTACCAGGAGTTGCTCAGGGGAGTAGCTTTGAGTTTCAAGGTGTTTACGTGCGCGCGAGCGTTTCTCGATAGCTATAGTCCCGGGCCATACGAGTGTTTGATCTGCGATTTGCGTATGCCGCAAACCGGTGGACTCGACTTGCAGCGTGAACTCGTGGCAGCCGGTGCCTGTCTGCCTATCATTTTTGTTTCGGCATACTCCGAAGTGTCGGCGGTCGTGGAGGCCATCAAGGCAGGGGCTTTCGATTTCCTCGAAAAGCCTGTCGACGGTATCCAGTTGCGCGAGAAGGTGGCGAAGGCGCTGGAATACAGTCGCGGGCTCCACCTCGAACGCATGCGAAGGGCCGCACGCGCCGCACGTATGGCGCAGCTCACCTTGAAGGAGCGGCAGATCGCCAACCTGGTGGTTGCGGGCCGTTCGAGCCGCGAGATATCAAGCGAACTCGGCATCAGCACTCGTACCGTCGAGAATCATCGCGCGCGCATCTCGGAGAAACTCCATGTCGGCTCCACGGTCGAGCTCGTACGTCTTTTCTGCGACCTCAACCAGGTTTTCGCTTCGTCGCCGTCGTGATGCGAGGTCGAAGCAGGGCGAGGCGCCGACGCATTCCGGTGAGCCATGCAGCTTCATACTTTCGTGAAGTTTCGTCAGTTTTTTCGCGCAGGTAGCTGGTCTACCGTGTCGGTGACGGCCGTTGCAGTAGTTGTGCTGCTCCTCATCAGCGTGTACACGCTTGCGGTCTCGGCGTCCCGCGAACGCGAGCGCACGGCCTTGTTCACGGAGTCCACGCTGGACGCCGTCGTCAGAACCATGGAGACGCTGAAGGACGACTCGCTCGACCGCATACAGACCATTGCGGCGAACCCGTACCAGATCGAAGTGGCGAGAGCGCTCGTGCAGAACCCGCGTAACCGCGTCTTGCAGCACAGGTACGAGGCGTGGATCACGCCAATATACCGAAGCCGGGGCTTCGCGGGGTACAGCGTGATTCGCCCCGACCTGACGATCGTTGCGGCAAGCAGCGAGGCCTACGTGGGCCAGCAGGTGGAGCCTGTCGCCGCGCGCGCACTGTCGATCGCCGCAGCCGCAGGCCACGCGTTTACGCGGCCGATCGCAGCGGCTTACCCCATTTTCTTTCCTGCCGGGAATGCGCCCGCGGGCACGTTGTATCAGTTGGCTTGCGCCAGAGTCGACGACAGGCATGGGCTGGTTGGCTTTCTCTGTTTGCGGCTCGACCCGGATGTTCGCCTGTTCGAGACGCTAAGGGTAGGCTGGGTCGGCAACACCGGGCAGGCATATATCGTCGATGCCGCTGGGCGGATTCTGTCGCCGCAACGTGTCGTCGGCGGTGTTGGGACGCTTCGGCCAGGGGCGGACCGACACACGCTGCACGGAGCCTCCACGCCTTCAACCGGATCACGCGCGCCGCCGGCGCTGCTCGACCGCATGCGCCGCGCGGGGGCCGGCAGGACGGGCGTGCTCGACGGTTACCGCGGCAATGCGGGCCGCCGCATGATCGGCGAGGGCTACTGGTTTCCCGAGGAGGAGTTCGGGCTGGTGGTCGAAATGGAGGATAACGAAGCATATGGTCCGTACACCCTCTTTCGCAACGCCATTGTCGGCTTGACCGCGGTAGCGGCCACGCTCATTGCGCTGCTGGCCGCCCTGCATTGGCGCAGCCGCCGGGTTTTGCAGGCCAATAACGCGCGCTGGCGCGCGTTCTGCGAAAACGTGCCGCTTGGTCTTGCGTGCGTGACGACGCAGGAGAGGGTGATCGACGCGAATACCGCATTCAGGGCATTCATGGGGATGAGTGACGAGGCCCCTACGAATTCACCGGTCTGGCAAAGCTTGCCGAACCGCCAGATGGCGGCCATTTGCCGACGCGCGCAGCACCATGTGATGCAGACAGGCGTGACCGAGGCTTCAGTGCACAGGTTGGCGTCGAAGGGGACGACGCGGGGCATATTCCGTCTCGTTGCTTTTCCGCTGACCGAGCCCGATTCTGCGCGCATGGTCGGCGTCGGCATGGTGATCGCCGACATTACGCAGCAGGAGCACACCCAACGCGAGTTGGAACTGCTCACGAAGACCCTGGAGTTCAAGGTCGAGCAGCGCACGCGCGAATTGAGCGAGGCGCGCGAGGCTGCCGAAGCGGCCGCGCAGGCCAAATCGCGCTTTGTCGCGAACGTCAGTCATGAGATACGCACGCCACTGAACGGCATCATTGGTATGACGTATCTGGCAAGACAGATCAACCGGAGCGGAAAGCTGGGTGCGTTTCTCGCGCGCATCGATGAGTCTTGCCAGCATCTGCTCGCCATCCTGAACGACGTGCTCGATTTCTCTCGAATCGAGGCCGGAAAATTGTCGGTGGGTACCGCCCAGTTTTCGATCGGCGATATGTGCGAGCGGGTTCAATCACTGTTTGCCGACAGTGCGGCGGGCAAGAATATTGGCTTATGGTCGGAGGTGTCGGCGGCTTTGCCGGACCGGCTGATCGGCAACGCGCTGCGTATTGAACAGATACTGATCAATTTCATTAGCAATGCGATCAAGTTCACGGATGAAGGCCATGTGATCCTGCGGGCGAACGCGGGAAGTGCAGGCCCCCATCGCGTCGAGGTCCGTTTCGAGGTTGAGGATACGGGTGTCGGCATTCCGGAAGAAGCGTTGGCCTCGCTGTTTACGCCGTTTCATCAACTGGATGACTTCAACGAACGCCGTTTCCAGGGCGCGGGTCTCGGGCTCGCGATCAGCAAGAGTCTTGCGGAATTGATGGGCGGCCGTGTTGGGGTTACGAGCTCGCCTGATGCCGGCAGCACTTTTTCGCTCAGCCTCACGCTCAACATCGCGCCAACGGCGGCGTTGCCCGACGACCGGGCCGAGCCGCACCCGCGCGAGGACGAATCCGGCCGGAACCCTTATTCGATGTTGTCCGGCCACGCAGTATGGCCCCTGTTGAGCGGCCGACGTGTCCTGCTTGCCGAGGACAATGCGATCAACCGGGAGGTGGTCAAGGAACTGCTCGAACTCGTGCTGATGCACGTGACGACGGTGGACGACGGCGCTGCGGCGTTGCGCGCGCTCGAAGCGGCGCCTTTCGACATTGTTCTGCTGGATCTTCACATGCCGGTCATGGATGGTCTCAGGACGGTGGCGCGCATCCGCGAGGATGCGCGATTTGCGAATCTGCCGGTGTTGGCGCTGACGGCGAGCGAGGACGACGGCGACCGGGAGCGCTGCAGGACGGCGGGCATGAACGACCTTATTCCGAAGCCTGTCGTTCCGGGACAACTGTATGCGGCGATCGCGCGGTGGCTGCGGGGGACGCACCGGCTGCTGCCGCACTTCGAAACGCAGGAATGGCCCGTCGCGACGCAGGACGAGGGCGGCGCGGTGGCCGCATTGCGGGCTGTCCCCGAGCTTGATGTCGACGCGGGCGTCACGAATGTGCTCGGGCGAGCGGACCTGTACCTGAAACTCGTGCAACGCATACTGGCCGATCGGTCCGACATTCGGTCACGCTTGCACGAAGCAATTGCGCAAAACGATACGCCTCGCGTGCGTTGCGTGTTGCACACGCTCAAGTCGAAGCTAGGCCTGTTAGGCGCGAAGGAACTCATGGGGCGTTGTACAGCGCTCGATGTCAAACTGGCCGGCAGTGACGCCTGTTACGACGAAGTCGCGGTATTCGAGTCCGATCTCGCACGTCTGTTCGCCGCCATGCGCGCAGTGCTCGCGGCTCAGGCCAGAGCTTCGGGCCACCCGGGGTCGGTGCAGGAGTAGTTCTACTCTCCTGGCCGGCGACGCTTCATGGTTATCGTGGGTGAGGGCGCGGAACCCATGGCGCGATGGCACCGCCCTTGGCCGGGGCGTGCCGTTTGCCGGGCGCGCCTCACGCGAAACTGAAATCAACCCTGGAGTCACCGCCATGGCGGCAGAGCACTTTTCGGTAGACGAGCGTACCAGCCTGACGCGATCGAACAATCTGGAGCTTCTGCTGTTCCGCCTCGGCTGCGCCCCGGGCGGCGGTGAACACGAACTCTACGGCATCAACGTATTCAAGATCCGCGAGATCATGTCCATGCCGCGGGTGACGCCTATTGCGGCGTCCTCGCCTTACGTGCTCGGGGCGGCTGAGATACGCGGGCAGACGATCCCGGTGATCGACTTGCCCGTTCTGATGGGGTGCAACCCGGTGCGCGGGAGAAACATATTGCTCGTCGCGGAATTTGCCCGCTCGATTCAAGGCTTCGCGGTGGAAGAGGTCGACGACATCGTGCGGCTCGACTGGGGGCATGTGCTGAGCGCCGAAAACGTGGCGGGTGGCGACCGTGTCACGAGTATCGCGCGGATCGATGGCAATCGGGAGAGTCCGAGACTGGCTCTTGTGGTGGACGTCGAGCAGGTGCTGCGCGACGTGTTTCCGGACCTGCATCGCAACGTGGAACCTGAAGACGTGGGCGCGCCCGCCGTGCTCCCCGCCGGGGCACGAATTCTTGCCGCGGACGATTCGGCATTCGCGCGCAAGCACATCGAGCAGGGGCTTGGAGCGATGGGTGTGGAGTACATCATGGCAAAAACTGGCCTGGAGGCCTGGAACGTGCTGGACCGCATCGCGCATGAGGCCGAGGCGGCGGGCCAGCGCGCGAGGGAGCGGATCGCACTCGTGCTGACCGACCTCGAAATGCCGGAGATGGACGGTTTCATGCTGACGCGGCGTATCCGTGGCGATGCGCGCACGCATGACATCCCCGTCGTGATCCATTCTTCGCTCACCGGCGCGGCGAACGAAGCGCATGTGCGCAACGCTGGCGCGACGAGCTATCTGTCGAAATTCGCCCCGGGAGAACTCGCCGAAACGATACGCCGGGCTCTCGCCTCATGACATCGGCCGTTGCGCGTATACGATGGCGCGGTCCGCAATGAATCACCACGCTGCCTGAGTACTTTTACGCTTTCAGCTGACTGCGAGGATGAGCTAGTCTGGGGCTACGCTCGCGGCAGGTTCGACCCCGGACCGTGGCAACGGCGAGCACTCCTTGAGCATGGTGAAGTGAGCGAATCTTATGACGATACGACTGAAGCTTCGGATACTGATGGTCATTACCCTGGCGGCTATGGGATGCATCCTGGCCGTGGTGGTGACGGGCATCCATTCGCTGCTGGAGGTGCAGCAAACGTCGCATCGCCAGGAACTTCAGGTTCGCGGCGTTACGGAAATCAAGGCCAGCGCATTCTCGACCATCCAGCTCGATCCTGCGTCGGACGACACGAAGCGGATCTTCGACAACGCTGACGCCAACATCGCCAAATGGTCCGCCATCGTCAACCAGTCGCTACGCTCGGCGGATCGCCAGGATGCGCTAAGGTCGATAATGGCCAACTGGACCGACTATGACAAGCAATCACGCCAGCTCCTGGATCTGGCCGCTCACGATCCGAAGACGGCCACCGATCAGGTGAGTGCTCTCTATCGTTCAGGATTCCTTCCATTGCAGGCCCGTCTTGAGTCATTCGTCGGCGTATCGGAGCGTGGCGCGCAGGAAGCCGAAGCCGAAGCGGCGCGGGAGAGTGACAGCGTCTTCGACATTTGCGTTTCCGTCATGGTGGCGGGTATGGTGCTCGTCGTCGGCTGGATCCTGATGCTGTCGCGCTCGATTCAGCGAGCGCTGACGACGATGCAGTCGACGCTCGAACAGGCGAGCACGACGCTCGATCTCAGCAAGCGTGTGGTGACGGAGAGCAAGGACGAGATCGGGCTTGCGGCCGCGGCATTCAATCATCTCATGGCGCGCATTGCCGAAGCGATGCACGAGGCGCGTTCCTCGGCGGACGCGGTGGCGGTCGCGTCGGGCGAAATCGCCGCGGGCAACATCGACCTTTCTTCGCGCACGGAGCAGCAGGCCGCGTCGCTGCAGGAGACTGCCTCAAGCATGGAGCAACTCACGGGTACGGTTCACCACAACGCGGAGAATGCGCGCGAGGCGAGTTCGGTGGCGGTGGCTGCGGCGGAGACCGCGGGGCGTGGCAATGAGGCGGTTGCGAAGGTCGTCAGGACCATGACCGAAATCGACGACAGCTCGTCGAAAATCGCCGAGATCATCGGCATCATCGAAGGCATCGCATTCCAGACCAATATCCTTGCGCTCAATGCAGCTGTCGAAGCGGCGCGCGCCGGCGAGCAGGGCCGCGGTTTCGCCGTGGTGGCGGGCGAAGTCCGCGCGCTGGCTCAACGCTCTTCCGCCGCGTCGAAGGAGATCAAGGAGCTCATTCACACATCCGTGGCGCGCGTAGGCGCCGGCAGGCAACTGGTCGGCGAAGCGGGAGCCACGATGGAAGAGGTCATAGCCGCGGTGGGGCGCGTGAGCCACATCATCGGCGAGATCGCCGCAGCGTCGGGTGAGCAAAGCAGAGGGATCGAGCAGGTGGGGCTGGCGATCACGCAAATGGACGAGGTGACACAACGCAACGCGGCGCTGGTCGAGGAAGCTGCCGCGGCGTCTCAGTCGCTCGACGATCAGGCGGCAAGACTGAAACGGGCCGTCGGCGCTTTCAGAATCGCCCAGATGCAGGGCGAGATCCCGTCAGGTGCGGACAGCGTGGCTATCCGGCGCATCGAGACCGCGCCGCGCGCGCGTCCAGTGATTGCTGCGTTGTCATCGCCTGGTCGTCGCCGCGAACCTGCACGCGTCGCATTGTTGAGCAGTCAGAAGGTACACCAGAAAGAGGAATGGGAAACGTTCTAGGATGATGGGCCTGCGGCCGGGTTAAAGTTGCGCCGAAGTATCAGGATTCCTACTGATAATGGCGTTTCCAGACTGAAGCAGGTTTTGACGGGGCGAAGGCATGTCTCACGAATTGCACATCAAGCCGGTCCAGTGGGCCACCAGCGAGAACCTTGAGGTCGTCGACCGACGTTGTACGTATTTGTTCGACTGCTTTTGTGAGCAACGAAACATCATGGCGCTGGCCTATCTGATGCACGCGTGGCCATTGACGAGTACGACACCCGAGGCTCTACACAATTTATTCGAAGTGCTTGGCAATCTCAGGCGATTGCACGGTAATTTGTTAGCTTCCGAACAACGGGGTGTGATCGACAAAGTCCTTGATCATCTTGCCGGGGCATAGGACGCGATCGTCGGGGTGGCGACGGATCGCACGGGGGCAAAACCGTATCGGGGACGAGTGTCGAATTTTCCTCTGTCCAGAAGGAATCCTTATCATGATTTCGGGAAGGTGTTCGGAGCGATGCGGAGGGCGCGGCCGTGGATAAGATATTCGGTCGGCACTTCGAATCGCTGGTCGATATCGAGGAGTTAAACCGGTCGTACGTGCTGCTTGCACAGCGTCTTTTGTACGAGGACTGGGCGACCGGTATGGCCAGTCTGGGAGTGGGTTCGAAAGAAGCGGCCGGGATTCTCGCAACGCTGACGCCGGAACAGGCCACGAAGCTTTCCAGGTGTGGGCAGCTTGTGTGCCGCTTCGGACTCGAAGCTCACGCCGTACTCTCGGCCCTTGCCACGCAGGCGAACAGGCAGAGTTCGGACGCTGGCGCACCGGGCTGTACTTCTGGTCCGGCTTCCGGTTCTTCAAAAAAAGTGGTTGCTCTCCAGGCACTCCAGCCGTCTGCATGACGCACGGTGTCATTGGGGCGCTCGATGGTCGTGTTCGAGCGATCCCATTCCGTGATGACCAGGATGCGGGTCCGGTCCGGCAGGCGGCAGGCAGTTGCAGGCACAACGAAACCCATTCGGTGTCGCCCGTCAGTCAGCAAGCGGCGGCAGCGTGCCGCCGCTTGTGCGAAGCAGCGTCAGGCTGCGGCGATCACGTCGATGCGCAGCGCTTCGCCGCCTGCCGCGACTTCCAGCAGACGATCGACATTCGGATGGGCGCCGGGACGGTTGCGGGCGTCGGCGGTGTGCTCGGCGAACACGGCGAGACCGTGCTCGGCGGCCTTCGCGTCGAGCGTGCCGAATGCCAGCTGCAGGTAATGGTAGACAGCCAGCGAGCCTTGCTTGCCCGGCTTGTTTTCGATCGTCGAGACTACCGCGCCCTGGCCGTTGACCAGATCGATGCGCTCGATGCCGTCGATGGCGGGCAGTTGCGCGAGGTTGTCCTTGAAGACGTTACCCGGTTGGATCGGCTGCGTAGAAGAGGTAGCGGACATTTCGTTCACAAAATGCCCAGTATAGTCGATCGCCATGCCGCGCTATCGTCGGAATCGGGCGGCGACATGCTCCGGAATATTTTCAGGCGTGACCACGACGATCGATGACGATGCCGAGACCGCCGACTCGGGCAGCATCCTGTGAAAGTGCATGATGTGCTGGCACGCCGCGCGCATATCCTGCCGCAAGTCGTGATACAGGATCGCGTGAATTTTGCCTTCGCGAAGCAATTCGAAATTGTCGCGGTCCAGGTCGTGCCCGATGTAGCACTTTGGCGGTTTTCCCCGCGCATCGAGCGCGCGCAGGATCGCGCGGTTGCCGCCGCCCATCGAATAGACCGCGAGAATATCCACGTACGCCGCTAGCGCCTTTTTGACGAGTTTTTCTGTGGGCGTGTCGAGTCCGTGTCCGCCGCTTGCGTCGATCAATTCAAGCTGTGGATAGCGGCTTCGCAGCGCGCGGCGAAAGCTGATTTCGCGCTCCTCTTCGCCGCGAAAGCGCTCGTCGCTCATCGTGATGAGGACGCGCCCACGCCGGGCGCCAAGCCATTGACCGAGCAGGTAAGCCGCCGTCGCGCCCGCCACCCGGTTATCGGAGCCCGCGTACGCGATTCTTCCGGAGAGCGGGAGGTCGGTGAATATCGTGACCACCGGAATGCCGCAGCGTTTGAGTTCGCCGATGGCATCGGCAATTTCGGGGACATCGCGGGCCTTCAGGAGGACGCCGTGGCTGCCGCGCTGGGCGATCGCGCGCAGCGCCGCGACGACCTCCTGCGTGGTCATGGTTTCCTGCAGGAGCAGGCGCGGACGGAACAGGGCCGGCTGGAGCGTGGGAAGTTCGGCTTCGAGCGCATCACGGATTTCATCGGCAAAGCGGCGGGGAGCCTCCACGATCACGTCGACGATCAGCTTGCGGCCCGTCGTGCCCGAATAGCGCTCCTGCTGTTCGAGTTCCTTGATGGCCTGCTCGACGCGCATACGCGTTTGCACGCGCACGTTGCCGCGATCGTTGATCACGCGATCGACGGTCGCGACGCCCACCCCAGCCTGAAGGGCGATCTCCTTGATGAGAAAACGATGGGCCACGGCCTGTCCCGGATTGATGGGTTATTGATGGATCGATGATAGCCTGCTCCGGCCAGCCGCGTCGATCGGTCAACGCCGCTACTTCGACTGATCGAGTGCCTTCAGAATCGCATAGGCCGCGCTCACGCGCGCCTCATTCGGATAAGCCTTGTTCGCGAGTATCACCACGCCGATGTGCCGCGCGGGCACATACGCCACGTAAGTCGAGAAGCCGTTGGTCGAGCCGGTCTTGTTGATGAGCGCGTCGGCCTGCGGCGCCAGCGGCGGCGTGAGCGCGTGCGCGGGCATCGGCTTGAGGATGGCGTCGGGGCTGTTACCGCGCTGGAGCGTGTCGAGCGACACGGGCCACGGGTACTGTTCCCACACGAAATCCTGTGTGAACGGGCCCGCCGTGTAGTAGCCCATGTGCGTGCAGTCGATCGCGCGCCGCCACGCGGGGGCGAGCGGCACAAGACCCATATTGACGTCGAGATAGCGCACGAGGTCAGGCGCGGTCGTGCGCACGCCATAGGCTTCATCGTCGAAAACGCCGGGATTCATGCGTTTGGGCGTATCGGTTTTGTCGTAGCCCTGTGCGTAGTGCGCCTCGCTCGCGGGCGGCACGCGCAGCCACGTATGCGTCATGCCGAAGGCGGGCAGCAATTGCTGCTCGACGGCTTCGCGCTGCGTCACACCCAGGCTGTGCGCCGCCGCGCGGCCCAACAGACCGATGCCGATGTTCGAATAGACGCGCTGCGTGCCCGCCGGGCTGTCCGGTTGCCAGGCGCGCAGCCACGCGTTCATCTGCGCGTCGTTGGTCACGGCGTCCGGCACGAAGAGCGGCAGGCCGGAGGTATGCGTGCCGAGGTTGAGCACGCTCACATGGTCGAACACGCTGCCGCGCAGTGCGCTCACATAGTCGCTGGCGCTCGCGGAGAACGACAGCTTGCCTTGCGTCTGCGCGTAGCAGGCCAGCGTGGCCGTCACGGTCTTGGTCACGGAGCCGATTTCGAATAGCGTGTTGTCGTCCACGCGCGTATGCGTCGCCTTCGATGCCACGCCGTAGTGGTAGAACGCGTGCTTGCCGTCCACGCTGATGCCGACCGCCACGCCTGGAATCCCGTACTTCGCCTGCAAGGGTTCGATCGCGGCATCGACCGCGGTTTTCACGCTGGTTTGTGCCACTTGTGCCGCGTGCGCGGTCGCCGCCGCACAGGTCAGAGCCATCAGCATCGCTTTTATCTCGATTTTCATTTTCTTCGGCATGGTTGGGTTGAAGAAGCATTGAATGCGTTCTATGCCGTGCATTCTCTGGCGTTGCCGCTCCCTCGACAAGCGATGATAATTTGCCTTACCTAAAAGCAAAACTTATGGATCGTCCATGCGTCCCAATGTGCCACTGCATGCGCTGCGCGCCTTCGAGGCGTCCGCGCGCCATCTGAGCTTCACGCGCGCGGGGCTCGAACTGAAAGTGACGCAGGCCGCCGTCAGCCAGCAGGTGCGCATGCTCGAAGACTGGCTCGGCGTGCCGCTGTTCCGGCGGCTGCCGCGCGGCCTCGGCATGACCGACGAGGCGCGCGCGCTCCTGCCCGTGTTGAGCGACGCGTTCGGCCGCATCGAGGGCGTGCTCAAGCAGTTCGAGGGCGGCCGCCTGCGCGAGGTGCTGACGGTGGGCGTGGTGGGGACGTTCGCGATCGGCTGGCTGATGCCGCGCCTCAAATCGTTTCGCGAGGCCCATCCGTTCGTGGAATTGCGGCTGCTCACCAACAACAATCTCGTCGATCTGGCGGGCGAGGGACTGGATTTCGCGATTCGTTTCGGCGAAGGCAAATGGCCCGCGACGCAGAACACACGTTTGCTCGACGCGCCGCTGGCGGTGCTGTGCGCGCCTGAGATCGCCCAGCGTCTGCGCCGTCCCGAGGATCTGTCGCGCGAGACGCTGCTGCGCTCCTATCGCACCGACGAATGGCTGCGCTGGTTCGACGCGGCCGGGATCGAATCGTGGACGGTGAGCGGGCCGATCTTCGATTCGTCGCGGCTGATGGCCGAGGCGGCGATGCAGGGCGCGGGCGTGGCGCTCGCGCCCGCGCGCATGTTCGCGCGCGAATTGCAGGCCGGGCTGCTTGCACGGCCCTTTGATATCGAGGTGCCCACAGGCAGTTACTGGCTCACGAGCCTGGAATCGCGCGCGATGACGCCGGCGATGCGTCTGTTCGAGGCCTGGATCGTCGCCGAGGCGGCCTGACAGCGCGCCCGGCTAGAGCACATTCAACATCGCCAGCGCGGTTTCCTGCAGATGCGGCAGCACGCGCTGCACGGCGGCCTCCGGGCTTTCGTTGCCGATCGACATATTCGTGCTCAACGCGGCGATCACCTCGCCGCCACGGTTGCGCAGCGGCACCGCCACGCCGCGCACGCCCACCTGCAATTGCTGTTCGATGAGTGCGTAGCCATCGGCGCGCGCCCGTACGATTTTTTCGCGCAGACGCGTCGCGCTCGTGAGCGTGTGTGGCGTGAAGGGCGTGAGCTCCACGCCGTCTAGCCATGCGGAAACCGCCTGCTGGTCTTCCTTGTAGGCGAGCAGCACGACGCCTGGCGAGATCAGCGGCGCGGGCACGCGCGCACCCAGCACGAAGCCCGTCGTCATCACGCGCGAGACGCCGTTGCGCGCGATCACGACCAGATCCCAGCCGTCGAGCACGCTCACGTAGGCCGATTCGTTGAGCGTCGCGCTCAATTGCTGAAGATAAGGCTGCACGGTGCGCGGCAGGCGCGCCGAATCGAAATACGACCAGCCCACCCGCAACACGCGCGGCGTGAGGCCGAAGAGACGCCCATCGGTATGGACATAGCCCAGCGATTCGAGCGTGAGCAGATAGCGCCGCGCGGCCGTGCGCGAGAGGCCCGTGCGCTCGGCGGCCTGGGTCGCGGTCATGCGCGCGTGCTCGCTGTCGAACGCTTCGAGAATCGCGAGACCTTTTTCCAGGCCCGCGATCCAGTCGCGTTTGTCGAGGGTCCTGGCTGGGGGCGTCGTTTTCATGTCGGCATGAAGGTTGTGTGCGCATCGATGTGATGCATATCAGCGCAAAAGGCCGGGCATGCGCCCGGCCTCTTTTTCATCGGCGAAATCGTCTGTCGTATCAGGCCTGCGCGGGCTTCATGCGCGCGGCGACGACCAGCGAAATCAGGCAGCCGAGCGCCAGATACGCGGCCACCAGATGCCACGAGCCGTTGCCCACGCCCACCAGCGCCACGGCGATGAACGGCGTGAAGCCGCCGCCCACGACGCTGGCGAACTGATAGCCCACGCCCGCGCCGCTGTAGCGGTATTCGGCGCCGAACAGTTCGGTGAAGAGCGGCTGCTGCACGCTCACCACCATGTCGTGCGCGAGGTTCGCGAGCGCCACCGAGAAGATCACGATCCACAGCGTCGAGCGGGCTTCGAGCGCGAGGAAGAAGGGCACCGCGCTGGCCAGGCCGATCACCGCGCCGATCAGATAGATGCGGCGCAGGCCGAGGCGGTCGGCAAGCCACGCGAAGCAGGGAATCGTCACGCACGACAGCGCGCCGACAAAGAGGCCAATGCCCAGGAACAGATCGCGCGAGAGGCCGAGGTTGGTCGTCGAATAGCTCAGCGCGAAGGCCGTCACGATGTACATCGTGAAGAGTTCGGCCAGGCGCAGCGCGACGATGTAGAGGAAGGCCTTCGGATGGCGCGTGAGCGCTTCGAGCACCGGCATCTTGAGCTTGTGATCGCCGTGCTCGACCTTTTCGACGAATTCCTTCGACTCGTCCATGCTCGAACGCACCCACAGGCCGATCAGCACCAGCACGACGCTGAAGACGAAGGGCAGACGCCAGCCCCACGAGCGGAACGCCGTCTCGCCCAGCAGATGGCTCAGCAGCGCCACGATGCCGGTCGCGAGCACGAGGCCCACGCCATAACCCACCTGCACGCCGCTGCTATAGAACGCTTTCTTGCCCTTGGGCGCGCTTTCGACGGCCATGAGCGCCGCGCCGCCCCACTCGCCGCCGACCGCGAAGCCCTGGATCGCGCGCATCAGCACGAGCAGCACGGGCGCCCACCAGCCGATCGTCGCGAAGGTGGGCAGCAGGCCGATGGCGACCGTGGACAGGCCCATCAGCATGACGGTGAGCACGAGCATGCGCTTGCGCCCGAGGCGGTCGCCATAATGGCCGAACACCACGCCGCCCAGCGGCCGGAACAGGAAGCCCACGCCGAAGGTGGCGAAGGCGGCGAGCGTGCCCATATTCTTGCCGATGGCGGGGAAGAATTCGGCGTTGAAGACCAGCGCGGCGACGATGCCGTAGAGCAGGAAGTCGTACCAGTCGACGACGGCGCCGACGAAGCTGCCAAGCGCCGCTTTCTTCGCCTGGCTGCGTGCGCGGCTGGCGTTGGACGGCTCGGCCGCGCCCGTGGATTCGAGGGTGGGGGTCATGAGATTGTCTCCAGTCCCGGCAGCGTGGTCTGCCTGATGTTTCTGCCTGATTTGTCGCGTGGCTGATCGTGTGGTCAGCGGCGGTGAAACGGAGCATAGGGCGGCGTGCGCGCCGGATCAATGCACACAACGCGCGATTTGCGCGATTATCGCCCATCGACGTGCGATTATCGAACGCTTTGAGGGTTAGCACGGAGGACGGCACGCCCATGGCGGTAACGCCATCCTTGGCGTGATGTACGAATTGGTTAAAATTGCGGCGCGGCGGCCGGGTGCCGTAATGGGGTTTGCAATGAGGTTCACGACGAGGCGCCGGGGCTTGCGCCGCGCCCGTTCTGCACGCACTCTCTGGTTGTATCCGCCGCCTGGTTTCATCGTTTTTCTTTCGACGCTTCATCGTCTGATATCAGGAGCTTCCCGCATGCAGTCCAACCCTGTTTCCGCCACGCCGGAGCAGCCCAATCCGCTCGGCATGGCCGGGCTCGAGTTCGTCGAATTCGCGGCGCCCGAGCCGGCGGCGCTGGCGGCGCAGCTCGCGCAACTGGGGTTCAAGGCCATCGCGCGTCATATCAGCAAGGACGTGACGCTCTGGCGTCAGGGCCAGATGAATTTCCTCGTCAACGCCGAACCCGATTCGTTCGCCGCCCGCTATGCCGAGGAGTACGGCATGGGCATCTGCGCGATCGGCGTGCGGGTGGAGAGCGCGCGGCGCGCCTTCGAGCACGCGCTGCGTCTGGGCGCATGGGCCTACGAAGGCGAGCGCATCGGCGCGGGCGAGTTGCGCATTCCGGCCATTCAGGGCATCGGCGACTCGCACATCTATTTCGTCGATCGCTGGCGCGGCCGTGGCGGCCAGCGCGGCGGCGTGGGCGATATTTCGATCTTCGACATCGACTTTCGCCCCGTCGACGTGAGCACGGCGCAGGCCGATCTCGAACACAGCGGCACGGGCCTGCAACGCGTCGATCACCTCACGCAGACGGTGGGGGCGGGGCGTATCGGCGAATGGCTCGATTTTTATCGCGACCTGCTGCATTTCCGCGAGATCCACGAGATCAACGCGAACTGGCACGTCGCGCAGGAGTCGCGCGTGATGGTGTCGCCGGACGGCGACATCCGCATTCCCGTGTATGAGGAAGGCACGCGCCGTACCCAACTGATGCACGACTATCTGCCCGATCATCCGGGCGAGGGCGTGCAGCACATTGCACTGGCGACCGACGACATCGTGCCGTGCATCGACGCGCTGATGGCGAACGGCGTCGAGTTCGTCGAGCCGCCCGCCGCCTATTACGATTCGGTCGATGCGCGCCTGCCGGCCCATGGCGTCGATCTGGAGGCGCTGCGCAAACGCCATATCCTGATCGACGGCGAGATCGGCGCAGACGGCGTGCCGCGCCTGTTCTTCCAGACCTTCGTGAAGCGCCGCGCGGGCGAGATCTTTTTCGAAGTGGTGCAGCGCAGCGGCCACCACGGTTTCGGCGAAGGCAATCTCGACGTGCTTGCGAAGGCGCGCGCGGCGCAGGGCAGCTAAAGCGCCGCCGGTTGAAGGCCTGGAGCGTCACCACGATCTTGCCGGCCTGCTCGCCCGCTTCCGTGTAGCGATGCGCGTCGGCGATCTGCTCGAACGCGAACGTGCGGTCGATCGCGGGCTTGAGTGCGCCGCGTCGGTCGTGACCTCGAGTCCATCACGCGTCGGTTGCGGCCGGTTCTGCGCGAATTGCGCGAACGAGGCGAAGGTCTCGTTGACGTTGGCCAGCAGAGGCACGCAGCGTTGATAGAACGCCTCGCCTTCGGCTGTCGTGCTCACGCGCCGCGTGCTGCGGTTGAGCAGGTGGATGCCCAGTTCCACCTCCAGTTGCTGTACGGCCTTGGTGACGGTGGGGCGGTGTAGTTGCAGCACCTCGGCGGCCTGCGTGAAGCTGCCGCGTTCGACGATGTTCACGTAGTTCTGCATCGCCTGCACACGTGTGGCCTGGCGCACGGAGGCGGCGCATCGCATGGCGTAAGCTATGAACGGGCCTTCCCTCAGGCGGGGTCGAACAATGACAGGCAGCAGGCATATCCGCGGGAGATGGCGCGCGACGCTTTGCGCGGTGCTGCTGTTCGCCGCCGCGAACGCGACGCTCGCGCAAACGCAGGTTCCCGTGCCCACGCCCAGGCTCGTCGCCGACCAAGACCATCCGCCCGTCTGGATCGCGCGCTCGCCCGGGCATCCCATCCTGATCCTGTTGCCGACGATCCACGCTCTCGCGAGCGATGATCCGCGCGTGAACGCAGCACTTGCCTCGATCGCGGACGGCGTGCAGGCGATCGTGCTGGAAACGCACACGAAGCCGACGCCGGAGGACACGCTGACGGTCCGGCGCATTGGCTTCTATCCCGCGAGCGACAATCTCACCAACCACGTGAGTTCGATGACGGCCGAATCGCTTGCGCGCTGCGCGCGCGACAGCGGCGCTGACATACACGCGTTTTTCCAGACCAAACCGTGGCTGGCGGCCTTTGCGGTGCAGGCCGTGCGTCTGCGTCAATGGCGCTGGTCCACCGATGACTCGAAGCGGGTGCATTTTGTGAGGTCGGCGTCGCCGCTGGTGTTTCCCGGCATCGACGAGCGACTGGAAATGCTGGCGCATCGGCGGCAAATTCCGCTGATCTATCTGGAAACGATGGAGCAGGGCATGCAACTGTTCGACGACATGCCCGCCGCCGATCAGGAGGCGTTCTTGCAAAGCGTGTGCGCAGGGTTGCACGGCGCGAAAACGCCGGGAGAAGTCTCGTACGAATCGTTTCAGGCGGCGTGGGCCAGAGGCGATGCGGCGGCGCTGGAGCGTCTGGCGAACGCGCGCTATCCGGGCGAAAGCGACGCGCATTACGATTTCAGCCAATACCTGTTCGCGCGCGGCACCGATCTTTTCGCGGCCACGCTGGCGCAGGACGGCTATTTCTATGGCAAGGGGCCGATCCTCGTGGCGGTCGGTGCGGGGCACTTCTTCGGCGACCGTTCGCTGCTTGCGCATCTGCGCGAGGCGGGCTATACGATCACGCCGCCCGCCACGGCACCGGAGCCTGTGATGCCGCCGCACGAGGTCGCGGCGCGTTGAATCTTTCGTTCTGCTTGCGTGCGGAGAGGCGGTTTCTTACCGCGCCTTGCCCTAAAGGTTGCTGCGCCGACGCCGTTAGCCAGGATATGAAGACGCCATTCTCCAAATCCGAAGCTCAGCTGATTCTCTCGATCGCCCACGAGCGTGCGGAGTATCGCGCCGCCGTCGCCGGCGTCGAACTGGAATCGGCAGCGGGCTCGGCCATCTATGACACCGTGATCTATTCGACGCTCTCCGAGCTTGCCCCGGCGCTTTCGATGGAGGAATTCATCGGCCTGCTCGCGCGTCCCGAGGTTCTGCACTGAAGTTTTCCGGATTTGTCAGGATTGATATGGATTCCTGATCGAATCACGTAAAGGTTCGCCCGCTGGACGGATCCCACACAGGGCACGCCGCGCATGAGCGCCGCGTGCCCTGTTGCATTGTGGTGCTTAGAACTTCTGACGGAAGCCCACGCTCACGATTGCCTGCGACTGTGCCGCCGACGAATGGCTGTTGCCCTTGTCCGACACCGATGCCGTCGCCGCCACCGGCTCGCCGAGCGCGTCGAGCGTCATGCCCGAAGCGTGCTGATAGCCCGCGAGCAGGTACACGGTCGAGCGCTTCGACAGATCGTAAAGCGCGCCGAGCGAGACGTTGTGGTATTGCGCTGCATCGTCGAGGCCGTCGACCTTGCTGCCGCGCGTGTAGCTGTAGCCCGCGAACAGGTGCGCGCGCGGCTGCACGTTCCACATGCCGAACACACCGGCGATATTGAAGTTCGCCGTGCCCGAGTAAAGCGAGTTCGTGCCGGCCTTGTATTGCACGTTGCTGTAGTTCACACCCACCAGCGCCGCGCCGAAGTCCCACGTCGCGCCCGCCGCGATCACCTGTTGCGATTGCGCGCTCGCATAGCCTTCGTTGATCGACGAGTTGAAGGTGCCGTCGTAGGTGCCTTGCCACTTGCCGTAGGTGGTATCGGTGAGGCCCGTCTTGCTGTTGTCTGAGCGCTCGTAGCCCACGCCCACCTGCAGCGGACCGTTGGCGTAGCTGCCGCCCACGCTCCACGTGTTCTTGCGCTTGAGGCTGCCTGGCTGGCCGCCGAAGCCGTACAACGCGCCGAACGTGAAGCCCGAGTAGTTCGCGCTCGTGTACTTGACCGAGTTGTCGACGCGCGTGGTCTGATCCAGATCGTCGATATCGCCGGGATGCGCGCCGAAGCCGCCCAGCACGCTGACCGGCGCGACGGGCGACACGAAGTCGTTGAGCGAGGTGTACTGGCGGCCCATCGTGAGCGAGCCGTATTGCTTGTCGCTGAGGCCCACGAAGGCCTGGCGGCCGAACAGGCGGCCGCCTTGTCCCGAGGTGCCGTTGCTGATGTCGAAGCCGTCTTCGAGCAGGAAGATCGCGGCAAGACCGTTGCCGAGGTCTTCCTGGCCCTTGAGCCCCCAGCGGCTACCCGAGAGGTTGCCGCTCGTCACGCCCACGTCCGAATGGCCTTGATACGCGCCCGGGCTGCCGGTGCGTTCATTGCTGCGGTAGGTGATGCCCGCATCGACGATTCCGTAGAGCGTGACGGAGCCCTGCGCCGCCGCGACGCCCGCGAGCGACATCAGAATCGGTGCAGAGATCAGGTGTTTTTTCATCATGTGTTGTCTCGATGAGAGATGGACCGCCATGCTGCGGTCTCTTGTTATGCGCGCAAGAACCGACCGCCTCGCGAACAAACGCGTGGCGGTCCGCGGCCTGCGCGCGGAAAAAAGGCGTGGATTTTACGGAGTCGTGGTGAAGGCGCCAGTGCCGTTGGTGCTTTATTCGATGCGCTGCATGACTCAGCGCATCGAAGTCTCAACGCCGGAACGTTTTAGCGCTTGAGCGAAGCACCCGGCGGCAACTCGGGCACGGCGACGCTCACGGTTTTGCGCACCTTGGCGACGTCGCCGGCGCTGACCGGCGCGCCGGTGTTGCCCCAACTCGTGCGCACGAAGGTGGCCACGTCGGCGACTTCCTGGTCGGAGAGGCGCCAGCCGAACGCCGGCATCGTGAAGGTCGAAGGCGCCGTCTTCGTGCCTTCCAGCGCGGCGCCCGTGAGCAGCACGTGGATCAGCGAAGTGGCGTCCGTGCCCTGCACGACGGGGTTGCCGCCGAGCGCGGGGAACACGCGCGTGTAGCCGTGTCCGTCGCTACGGTGGCAGGCCATGCAGTTGTCGCGATAGACCGCCGCGCCGCGCGCGCTGGCATCGCCGCTTTGCAGCGCGTGACTGGCGGCGGCATCGTAGGCGTACGGCGTTTCCTTCGCGTCGCTCGACGGCAGCGTCTTCAGATAGCGGGCCATGGCGAGCAGATCGGCATCGGTCATGTACTGCATGCTGTGCTGGACCACGTCGGTCATGCCGCCGAACGCCGCCGTGTGCAGATTGCGGCCTGTTTTCAGGAACTGGACGATGTCGTCCTCGCTCCACGCGCCGATGCCGGTACGCGGATTACCGCGCAGGCTCGCGGGCACCCAGCCGTCGATCGGCGCGCCGCCTGCGAGGAAGTCGTCGCCTTCGAGATCGGTCAGCGCGAGCTCCTGCATCGTGCGCGCGCGCGGCGTGTGGCACGCGCCACAATGGCCGAGACCCTGCACCAGATACGCGCCGCGCGAGACGATCGCATCGTTGTAATGCGACGGATCGAACGCCTGCACCTTCGGCGCGAACATCGCGCGCCAGATGCCGAGCGGCCAGCGCATCGAGAGCGGCCAGGGAATGTCCACCGCGCGGTTTTGCGCCGTGACGCTCGCCACGCCCTGCGTGAAGTACGCGTAGAGCGCCTTCATGTCGTCATCGGAAAGACGCGCGTAGGACGGGAAGGGCATCGCCGGATAGAGCGTCTCGCCGTTCGGGCGCACGCCTTCGCGCACGGCCTTGGCGAAGTCCTCGTAACTCCACTTGCCGATGCCGGTATCGGCATCCGGGGTGATGTTGGTCGAGTAGATCGCGCCGATCGGCGTGTCGAATTTCAAACCGCCCGCGAAGGGTTTGCCGCCTTTCGTGGTGTGGCAGGCGATACAGTCGCCGGCGCGCGCGAGATATTCGCCGTGCGCGATCAGCGCGGCATCGGCCTTGTTGGTGGCGGCGGGCGCATCGGCTGCGCTGGCGGTAAGCGGCGCAGTCAGCGCCGCGGCGGAGAACGTTGCGGCCGCAACCGTCATGCGCACAAGGCGCGTGGGGGAAAAGATCGTCTTCATGCGGCTCGTCACACGCTCACCAGAGGGCCGGGGTTCTTCAGATACTGATTGCGGATGGCCTTCGCCGACCAGTAAGCAAGCGCGGCGACCAGACCCGTCGGGTTGTAGCCGATGCCCTGAGGGAACGCGGACGCGCCCATCACGAATACGTTGTGCACATCCCAGCTCTGCAGATAGCGGTTGATCACGCTCGTCTTCGGGTCCGTGCCCATCACCGCGCCGCCCACGAGATGGGTGGTCTGGTAGCGGCGCGAATCGAAGCGCGCGCCGAATTCGCGCGTATAGACGTTGATGGCCTGCGGGCCCATCGCCTCGGCGATTTTCTTCATCTGACCCGTCACGTACTGCGCCATCTTGATGTCGTTGTCCTTCCAGTCGAAGGTCATGCGCAGGAGCGGCTGACCGTACGAATCGCGATAGGTGGGATCGAGATCGAGGAACACATCGCGATACGACATGTTCGAACCGTGCGCGTCCATCGAAACGGTGTGCGCGTAGTGGTCCTTCACGGCCTTCTTCCACTGCGAGCCCCAGTTCGGTGTGCCCGACGGCGTGGCGATGCCGCTGATCGGCTTGACGCCCGCCTGGTTCACCCACAGCGGCGAGCCGCCGACGAAACCGAGCGGCCCGTGGTCGAAGTTGTCGGCGTTGAAGTCGTCCACGGCCACGCCGTTGCCGCCCGCGCCGATGAATGGATTCGTGTACGTGTCCTTGTCGAAGAACGCGGTGATGGTCGAGAGGTTCTGGTAGGCGAAATTGCGGCCCACCACGCCTTCACCCGACACCGGGTCATACGGCTTGCCGATGCCCGAGAGCAGCAGCAGGTGCACGTTGTGGTACTGGAACGCCGAGACGATCACGAGATCAGCGGGCTGGAACACTTCCTGACCCGACGGATCGACATAGGTGACGCCGGTTGCGCGCTTCTTCGAATCGTCGAGCTCGACGCGCAGCACGTGGCATTTCGCGCGCAGTTCGAAGTGCTTTTCCTGCTTGAGCGCGGGCAGAATATTCAGGTTCGGCGAGGCCTTCGAGTACATGTAGCACGCATAGCCGCTGCAGTAGCCGCAGAAGTTGCACGGGCCCATCTGCACGCCATAGGGGTTCGTGTATGGACCCGAGGTATTGGCCGACGGCAGGCGGTACGGATGCAGGCCGAGCGATTTGGCGGCATCGGAAAAGCGCTGCGCCGAGTACGTATTCAGTTGCGCGGGCAACGGAAAATTGTCGCTGCGGCGGGCTTCGAATACGTTGCCGTCGCCTACGACCTTGTCGCCCACCTTGTACGCCTGGCCCGAAGTGCCGAAGACCTTTTCCGCGAAGTCGAAATGCGGTTCGAGTTCGTCGTAGCTGACGCCGTAATCCTGGATCGTCATGCCATCGGGGATGAACTTCTTGCCGTAGCGCTCTTCGTAATGGCTCTTCAGACGCAGCTCTTCCGGCGTGATGCGAAAGTGCACACCCGACCAGTGCAGACCCGCGCCGCCGACGCCTTCGCCGGGCAGGAAGGCCGCGAGCTGACGATAGGGCAGCGCCGTGTCGCCCGCGCCGTGACGGATCGAAACGGTGGTCCTGGAGAGATCGAGAAAGAGCTTCTTGCGAATGTTGTAGGTCAGCTCGTCGATGGTGTTCGGGTACGCGCCGTCCGGATAGGTGTCGCGATACTCGCCGCGCTCAAGCGCCACCACGGACAGCCCTGCTTCCGTGAGTTCCTTCGAAAGAATCGCGCCGGTCCAGCCGAAGCCGACGACGACCGCGTCTACATGAGGTTTCTTGATCGCCATTACGTGCGTTCCCCGTTGATCGAAACCGGACCGTACGGGTAGGCCTTACCGTTCTGGTTCACGAAATCCATGAAGTCGGCGCGCGCGCCGGGAAAGCCGATCATCTTCCACGCGGCCATGTCCTTGTTGCCGCCGTGGATCGGATCGCAGAAATAGCCTTCGCGCGTGTTCTGCAGCAACTGGCCGAAGAACACCTTGGCCGGCACGCCGTCCAACTCGACCTTGCCCGCTTCGAGCGCGCCGAGCACCGCGTCGCGCGTGCTGGCGTCGAGCGCATCGAACGCCTTGCCGTACGCCTTCGAGCAATACGCATTGACCGCCGCGATGCCGAGGCGGTACAGATCGCGCGGCACCAGCTTCAGTTGATAGCCGAGTTCCGGAATGCCCTGCTGGAACGGACCCTGCATGTACCAGAGCGCGCCGTGCGCGTAGGGCGTATCCATCTGGCGATCGATGAATTCGGGCACACCCGCATCGAGCGCGCCGGGGCCTTCGGCATCGGCGGGGATCAGACGATCGACGGCCGCGCGCAGGAAGGTCCATTCGCGGGCATCGAAGAAGCGGGGCTTGTATTCGGTCTGCGCGGACTGGCCTGCCGCGCCTGCGGGCTGGCTGCCGCCCGGCTGCGCCGTGCCGGCAGACGGCTGCGAGCCGCCCTCGCAGGCCGCGAGCGCGCCACTTGCCGGAACGAGCACCACTGCCGTGCGCAGGAAGCCCCGGCGTGACGTGAGAGGAGATTCGGACATGATTGGATTCTGTATCAATTCGGCATGGCCTGATCTGGCCGTGCCGTTTGCGGGGACCGACTTTTAGCCTGGGCCGCTTTGCGGGGCAATGGTAATTGGAACCGGTTCCATGATTATCGAAGAATTTTACAATAATCAATTTCATTGGGGGTAGGGGGAGGGCAGCGGGAGGTGGATTGGCGGTGGATGCAGCTTTAGCCGCTGTGCGTTCGAGCGCTGGAAT
Organism: Paraburkholderia eburnea; assembly: GCF_002917095.1. Lineage (GTDB taxonomy): Bacteria > Pseudomonadota > Gammaproteobacteria > Burkholderiales > Burkholderiaceae > Paraburkholderia > Paraburkholderia eburnea. The sequence goes on along the minus strand of NZ_PQGA01000005.1, from coordinate 225,487 downwards.
TTCTTTTGTGAATCAGTGGGTTGCTGGCAGTTTTGTTCGCTCTTCCTTGCGGCGTGCCGATGGCGGAAAGCTGATTTCTGAAAAGTGACGTGATGCCGCTTTTGTTGCTTTTAGGGGAAGAATAGACGCGGCGGGTTGTCAGGATGTAGGGGGATTTGGTAGGCGGTGTTCGTCGAATATTTGTCTGATGAAATCAGCGCCGAAACAGGGTCCTTCATCGGCGCGAGATGAAATAGCCGCTGATCATCGAAGCTATCGCCGCCAGCGAGAGCCATATTGTGAAAAAGAGAGTCGCCGATTGCGGATCGGAATCGAAGAGACTGCCCGCTGGCCGAAGTGCACCGTAGAGATACAGTCCTCCCCACGAGACGACCGTAGCGAGGGTTGCACCAAGAACCGCTCCGAATACCAACTTCGTGATTTTCATTTGAGAGGAAAAAAGAGAATCGTGCGGGATTTGCGGAAATCTTCCCATATTCCCGGAATCACGATATTCCAGTTCACGCGAAAGCCCGTTCCGATGCCAGTAAGCTTTGTCCCGTTCCAGAGATCAATGTGTCCGCCGCTCGCACTTTCAGCGGTTTCCCCGTCACGAGGCCAGTAGCCGTCAAACATAATAATGCCGGTTCGCCCTTTGATTCTGGATAGCCAGTCTTTCCCGGTAATGTCCTCGGTTTTACCCAGGCTTGCGATTGGGCGAAATCTTAACCACTCTGCGAGTTCGTTTGCACGCGTCGCGGTAGCTTTTCCATCGAGAATAATCCGGCCAATGGATGGTTGACCCGATAGAGGTCTGATTAAATTTGATGAGAAGGATTTCATTTCTATGCCTACCCGATGAAAGGCGACACTTAAACGAATGGCGCATTGATCTGGGTAGGCCGGATTATTGTATGGATTTCCGCTCGGATAGTTCTCCCATAGCTCGTTGAAGGTCAAAATCCGGAGTTTAATTTCCTTGACCGAGTTTGGCGTGGAGTTCGTCTGGATGCCGGTTCTCTTGTTTGGCATCGTTCAATGCCTCGTCAGGGCTTCATCACCCCAATCGACGTAGTATACGTCGCCGCAAATTCCCGTATTCACGCGCGGTAGCATTCCGTTCTCGCTTACGCATCCTTTGATGACGCGGCCGTCTGGTAATTCGATTTTATAGGGATAACCTTGGCATTCAGTGGGGACGATGATCCGAACTTGCTCGTCAAATAGGGTGTTCACGCATGGTAAATCGGAAGGGTACACATTCTCCGCTGAAATGACTGCCCCAAGGCGTTCAATGCCATCGTTGTGGCATGACGTGGATTGCGTCGTCGCTTTCATTTTGGGCGGATTTGCGCACTGACAGCGCAAGATATCACCATCCAAAGCAAGCTCCCTTTCTCCGTGTCTGCGGCGAGACGGGCCTCCAGATTTTTCAATCAACCCAAAGTTTTTGCAGACGTTGCAGAACGATTTGCTCCCGATAAACGCCACGCAGGAACCAGCGATCGTAGGCGGTTTCGAAGTGGAATCGTGCTCGATATAGCCGCCGGTTTCCGGTTTATCTCCAATGCATAAAATAAGGCGCATCATTAGCCATAGCTCCTATTTTAAAATGTTTACCATCATCGATGGCGACAGCTAATGGTTGCGAAGTATCTTGTTTGAGACAACAAGAAGATTCCGAATTTGGCGCAGAGAGGCGAAAACCACGCCAGCGCAAAGCGGGCGCACCGGACGGCGTTTGGCGAGCCCCCCGAACAAACCCTAACAAATCACAAAGTTGTTTGACAACTAAACAAGGCCGGTGCTACTGTGCGGGGTATCGACAACTCCCTATCCCAGCACGAGGCCTCATGAACGTGTCCCCGATCGTCGAGAGCGAATTCGCTTCGACCGTGATGGCGGTGCCCCCCCTGGCACGCCGCCCCGATTTATCGCTCGACGTTGAAGCCAACGGCAAGCTCATTCGCCACATGGAAGCGGGCGGCATCCGCACGCTGCTCTATGGCGGCAACGCCAACCTCTATCACGTCGCCGTCAGCGAATTCCGCGAGCTGCTGGACATGCTGGCCGACCTGACCGCGCCCGAAACGCGCGTGATCCCGGCCATCGGCCCGGACTACGGCAAGATGCTCGATCAGGCCCGCATCCTCGCGCAGACGAAGTACCGGACGGCCATGGTGCTGCCGCTAGCCGGCTTCGCCACGCCCGCCGGCGTCGAGGCTGGCCTCACGCGCATTGCCGATACCGCGGGCATTCCGCTCACGCTCTATATCAAGAGCGAGGATTACGTCGATGTCGACACGCTCGTGCGCCTGATCGAGCGTGGCACGCTGATCGCCGTCAAGTACGCCATCGTGCGCGCCGATCCGGCCAACGATCCGTATCTGCGCCGCCTGCTGCAAAGCGTGCCGTCTTCGAAGGTCGTCTCGGGCATGGGCGAGCGTCCCGCGCTGGTGCACGTGCGCGACTTCGGTCTGGCCGCGTGGACCACGGGTTCGGGCTGCATCGCCCCGCACGCCATCATGGCGCTGCTCAAGGCCGCCAAGGAAGGCCGCGCCGACGATGCGCAACGTCTCTACGACGCCTTCATGCCGCTCGAAACGCTGCGCGACGACATCTCGCTGATCCGCGTGCTGCACGACGCCGTGACGCTTTCCGGCATCGCCGACATGGGCCCGATCCTGCCGCTGCTTTCGCAGTCGCCGGCTGAAGCGCTGCCCGCCATCGGCGCAGCGGCGAAGGAACTGCTGGCGTTCGAGCAGTCGCTTGCCGCAGCGCACGCCTAAGCGCACCGATTGAACTGAACTGAACGGAGCGAACATGCCCATCACTGGATCCATGCTGCTGGGCGCGCAGGTTGTGCGCGGCCAGGCGGGCGAGATGCGCGCCTTCGCGCCTGCGCTCGGCCGCGACATCGAGCCGTCTTTCGGCCTCGGCGGCAAGGCCGAAGTCACGCGCGCCTGCGAACTCGCGGCGCAGGCGTTCGACGCCTTCCGCGCCGCGCCGCATGAAACGCGCGCACAACTGCTCGAAGCGATCGCCGAACGCATTCTCGGCATCGGCGATGAGCTGATCGAACGCGCGCATCTGGAATCGGCGCTGCCCAAGCCGCGCCTCGAAGGCGAGCGCGGCCGCACGGTCGGTCAGTTGCGCCTCTTCGCCTCGCTGGTGCGCGACGGCCGCTGGTGCGGCGCGGTGCTCGATTCGGCGCTGCCGGATCGCAAGCCGCTGCCGCGTTCGGATCTGCGCGCGCAGCGCATCGGCCTCGGTCCCGTGGCCGTGTTCGGCGCGAGCAACTTCCCGCTGGCGTTTTCGGTGGCGGGCGGCGATACGGCTTCGGCGCTGGCCGCCGGTTGTCCCGTGGTCGTGAAGGCGCACCTGGCGCATCCGGGCACCTCGGAACTCGTCGGGCGCGCGATCCAGCAGGCGGTCGCCGATGTCGGTCTGCCCGAGGGCGTGTTCTCGCTGATCTTCGGCGGCGGCAACGAAACGGGCGAAGCGCTGGTCGCGCATCCGGCCATCAAGGCGGTGGGCTTCACGGGTTCGCGCCGTGGGGGCCTTGCGCTCGCGCACATCGCCGCGCAGCGCGCCGAGCCGATCCCCGTCTACGCCGAAATGAGCAGCATCAACCCGATGTTCGTGCTGCCGTCAGCGGTGGCCGCGCGCGGCGAGACGCTGGCGCAGGGTTTCGTCGATTCGCTCACGCTGGGCGTCGGCCAGTTCTGCACGAATCCGGGCCTCGTGCTCGCGATCGATTCGCCGGAGCTCGACCGCTTCGTGCAGGCCGCGAGCGCGGCGCTCGCGGGCAAGCCGTCGCAGACCATGCTGACGGCGGGCATCGCTTCGGCGTATGACGAAGCCGTGGCGGCGCGCAAAACGGTGCCGGGCGTCGAGCAACTGGCCGTTGGCACGCAGACGGACGCGCATTGCGCCGCGCTGCCGCTGCTGTTCAAGACCGGCGCGGAGCAGTTCCTCGCGCAGCATGCGTTGTCGGACGAGATCTTCGGGCCGACCTCGATCGTCGTGGCTTGCCGCGACGAAGCCGAACTCGCGCGCGTGGCCGAACAGCTCGAAGGCCAGCTCACGGCCACGCTGCACATCGACCGCGACGACTACGCGATGGCCGCACGCCTGCTGCCGGTGCTGGAGCGCAAGGCGGGCCGCATTCTTGCGAACGGCTTCCCGACCGGTGTCGAAGTGTCGTACGCGATGGTGCACGGCGGCCCGTTCCCGGCCACGTCCGACGCGCGCACGACTTCGGTGGGCGCGATGGCGATCGAGCGTTTCCTGCGCCCGGTCTGCTATCAGGATCTGCCGGCCGAACTGCTGCCCGCCGCGCTGCAGGACGACAACCCGCTCGCGCTGTGGCGTCTGCGCGACGGCGAGCTGGTGCGCAAGTAAGCGTTAAAAACCTGCCGAAGGCGCTTGCAGAATCGTTGCAAGCGCCTTTCTCGCAGGGCTGGCGACAAGCCTTGCAGATCACGCCGACAAAAGTCCTTACGTCGGCCTTTACGTTGCTTGACAACTTGATGTGTGGTTCGGCATCCTTTGATCGCGGCGCTGTAGACAAAAGCTGGCTAAAACGGCCCGCGAAAGCACAACACAACAACCGCAGCCGCGAAGAAAAAATTCCATAAACAGAGTGAGGAGATGCGATGTTCGATGGACGCTTTAAGGCCAGGGTGCTGGCCGTTTGTGTGGCGGCCGTGGCGGCGCTCGGCGTGAGCGCGGCGAAGGCTGATCCCGTTTCCCTGAACATTGTCGACGTGGCCGGCAATCTGCAACTCACGCAGAAGGCCTTCGAGGCGTTCAAGGCGAAGTATCCGAATCTCGTCTCCAATATCACTTACACCAACGCGCCCGCGCCGCAACTGCCCGGCAAGATCAAGGCGATGCAGGCCGCAGGCCGCGCCGATATCGATCTCGTTCTCACGGGCACCGACGCGCTCGCCGCGGGCATCGAGCAGAACCTCTGGACGAAGCTGCTGCCGGATCAGTCGGCGGCGCTGCCGGGCGTGCTCGACAAATACGCGCCGGGTCCGCGCAAAATGCAGGATCTCGCGCAGGGCTACGGACTCGAAGTCTCGTATATGCCGGCCGGGCCGCTCATCGAATACAACCCCGCGAAGGTCGCCAAGCCGCCGCACACGCCCGCCGAACTGCTGGCGTACTGCAAGGCCAATCCCGGCAAGCTGATCTACGCGCGCCCGGCCAATTCGGGCCCTGGCCGCACCTTCCTGATGGGCCTGCCGTATCTGCTCGGCGACAAGAATCCGCAAGACCCTGTCAACGGCTGGGACAAGACCTGGGCCTTTCTCAAAGAGCTGAATTCTTGCGTGCCGTATTACCCGGGCGGCACCTCGGCGGTGATGAAGGAGCTGGGCGAGGGCACGCGCGACATGACCGTGACCGTGACGGGCTGGGACATCAACCCGCGTGCGCTCGGCATCGTGCCCGCCGAATTCAGGGTGCAGGCCTTCGACAACATGACGTGGGTGAACGACGCGCACTTCATGGTGGTGCCGAAGGGCGTGTCGAAGGAAAAGCTCGCGGTGCTGCTCAAGCTGATGAATTTCATGCTGGAGCCGCAGCAGCAGGCCATGACTTATGACGATGGTTACTTCTATCCGGGCCCGGCCGTGAGCGGTGTAACGCTCGCGATGGCGCCGAAGCAGAGTCAGGACGTGATCGCGAAGTTCGGCCGTCCTGAGTACGCGAAGTGGCTCACGCAGTATCCGCACGTCCAGCCGCTTTCGGCGCAGGCGATGGTCGCGGCGTTCCAGAAATGGGACCGCGAAGTCGGCTCGCAGAAGTCGCAGTAAAGGGGCAAAAGGGGTAAAGGGCGCGACGCCAGGCTTCGAGCGCCGCTCGCGGCCTGGCCTCGGATAGGTGAGTGGATCACGTGGTCAGGAAGGTGTCATGAAGCGTTCTTTCGATCGTCTGCGTCTGGACGCGGTGTGTCGGAGTTTCGCCAGCGCGGAGGGCGCGCAGCTTGCGGCGCTGCGCGGGCTCGATCTCGACATTCGCCGCGGTGAATTCATTGCGCTGCTCGGCCCCTCGGGCTGCGGTAAATCGACGGCGCTCAACTGCATCGCGGGCTTGCAGCCGCTCACGAGCGGCAGCATCTGGCTCGACGATCAGCGCATCGACGTGCTGCCGCCCGAAAAGCGCGGCTTCGGCATGGTGTTCCAGAACTACGCGCTGTTTCCGCATATGAGCGTGCTGGAGAACGTGGGTTTTGGCCTGAAAATGCAGGGCGTGCCGCGCGACGAGGCGAAGCGCCGCGCGCGCGCGGCGCTGCAGCTCGTGCAGCTCGTCGGGCATGAAAGCAAGCTGCCGGGCCAGCTTTCGGGCGGCCAGCAGCAACGCGTCGCGATCGCGCGCGCGATCGTCATCGAGCCGCCGCTCGTGCTGATGGACGAGCCGCTCTCGAACCTCGACACCAAACTGCGCATCGAAATGCGCGCGGAAATCCGCCGTATTCACAGCCAGCTCGAACGCGCGACGATTTACGTCACGCACGATCAGGACGAAGCGCTGTCGATGGCGGACCGCATCGTCGTGATGAAAGAGGGTGTCGTGCAGCAGGTCGCCACGCCCAGGGAAGTCTATAGCCGTCCCGCGAATCTGCATGTCGCGCGCTTCATGGGCTATCGCAACGTGCTGCCGTTCGCCGTGAGCGGCGAGCGCGGCGAGCATATCGCGATGTCGGCGTCGGGCATCACGCTCACGGGCGTGCCGATGGGCGAAGTGACGGGCAGCGAGATTTCCGTGGCGATGCGGCCCGAGGATTTCGAGCGCGCCAACGCGGGCGACGCCAATGCCTTCGACGTCGAAGTCGAGATGGTCGAATATGGCGGCCGCGATTCGCTGCTGCTCGCCAATGCGCCGTTCGGCAAGCTGTGGGCACGCGTGGCGGGCGAATTCGAAACAGGCGAGCGCGCCACGCTGCGCGTCGCGCCGTCGCGCGTGCTGGCCTATGCGGAGCGTGCCGCATGAGCACGCTGGTGTCGTCGCTCACCAAGGCGCCGCGCGACGCGCGCGGCTGGCTCGTCGCGCCCGCGCTCGGCTTCATCATCGCGCTGTTTCTCTATCCGTTCGCCTACGGCCTCGTGCTGTCGTTCAAGCCGATGAACGGCGGCGGTATGCTCGCGAACTACGTGCAGTTCTTTCACGATCTCGCGCTGTGGCCGACCGTGTTCGTCACGCTCAAACTGGCCGTGCCCGCGACGATCATCAACGTAGGGCTGTCGCTGCCGGTCGCGTTCGCGCTGCGCCGTAAATCGCCGTATCAGAAGCTGGTGACGACGTTGCTTGTGATTCCCGTCACGCTCGGCACCGTGCTGATCGCCGACGGCATGCTCAGCTACTTCGGCCCGAACGGCTGGTTTCCGCAGGCGTTGCACGCGCTGCATCTCTACACGAGCGAAGAGATTCGCCTCACGCACAACTACTGGGGCGTGCTGATTTCGCTGATCGTGTCGGGTTTTCCGTTCGCGTTCCTGCTGACGCTCTCTTACGTGACCGGTATCGACCCGACGCTCGCGCGCGCGGCCGCCACGCTCGGCGCAGGTCCGTGGCAGCAGTTTCGTTTGATCTATCTGCCGCTGCTCGCGCCGGGTCTCACGATGGCCGCGTGTCTGTCGTTCGTGCAGGCTTATTCGGTGTTTCCTTCGGCGGTGCTGCTCGGCGCGCCAGCCGGTCCCACGCGCGTGATTTCGATCGCGGCTTCGGAAGCGGCGTTCGAGAGCTACGATTATTCGCTCGCCTCGACCATCGCGATCGCGATGGGCTTCGTGCAGCTCGTCGTCGTGGCCGCGATGCTCAGCGCAAAGCGCTACTTCTATTCGGGCCCGGTGAGCGGAGGAAAAGGCTGATGACCGCCCATCAACGCAATGCAGCCGGCCTGCACGCGAATACTTCCACGCGCGACGACAGCGCCACGAATACCACCAACGTGCCGCGCGTCAAAACCCGCGCAAGCGTGCCCGATATTCTTTGGAAAGTGATCGTCTGGGGCGGCGTGGTGTTCTTCCTGCTCAACGTGCTGCTGCTGATCGCCACGGTGGGCGTGAATTCCATCGCCACGCGCTGGTTCGGCACGCCGCTGCCGCAAGGCTTCACGCTGCACTGGTATGCGCAGGCGTGGCGCGACTTCCAGTTGGGCAGCGTGCTGTGGGTCACGTTCGAAGTCGTGGGCGCGGTCGTGCTGCTGTCCATCGCGCTCGGCGTGCCCGCCGCTTACGCGCTTGCGCGCGCGCAGTTTCCGGGCAAGCGCATCTGCATGTTCGTGTTCCTGCTGCCGCTGATGGTGCCGCCGGTGACCTACGGGATACCGATGGCCACGGCGATGTATCAGACCGGCCTCGCGGGGACATTGACCGGCGTGATCCTCGCGAACCTCGTGCCCGCGCTGCCCTTCGTGATTCTGGTGATGACGCCGTTTATCGAGCAGATCGATCCGAATCTGGAATCGGCAGCGCGTATTTTTGGCGCCAACACGCTGCGTTATTTCCGTTACGTACTGCTGCCGCTCCTCGTGCCGGGGATGCTGGCGGCCGGGCTGCTCGTGCTGGTGCGCACGATCGGCATGTTCGAACTCACTTTCTTTACCGCCGGACCCGACACGCAAACCCTCGTCGTCGCGCTGTATTACGCAGTGTTCTCGACGGGCGTGCGCGCGCCGCAGTCCATCGACGCCATGGCGATGATCTACATGGCGATCACGCTCGCATGGGTGCTGGTCGCGCTGCAGTTCGTCAGCCCGACACAACTCGTGTCGCGCGTGAAGGAACAGCGCTAGGGAAGCGCCGGCGGTCTCCCTTGGCGGTCCCAATGAAACACATCCGCGGAAACACCTGGAGCAACGCAAGATGAGCAACAAGCGAAAGACCCCCGAAGAACTGCGCAGCCACCGTTGGTATGGCGTGAACGACCTGCGTTCGTTCGGCCATCGCTCGCGCACGGCGCAGATGGGCTACAGCCGCGAGGAGTATGCGGGCAAGCCGGTGATCGCGATCCTCAACACGTGGAGCGAGATCAACCCCTGCCATACGCACTTCAAGCAGCGCGTGGAAGAGGTCAAGCGCGGCATCTGGCAGGCCGGCGGCTTCCCGATCGAGTTGCCGGTGCAGACGCTCTCCGAGCCGTTCCAGAAACCCACGACGATGCTCTATCGCAACTTCCTCGCGATGGAAGCGGAAGAGACGCTGCGCTCGTATCCGGCCGATGGCGTCGTGCTGATGGGCGGCTGCGACAAGACCACGCCCGCGCTGCTGATGGGCGCGATCTCGATGGATCTGCCCACGATTTTCCTGCCCGCCGGCCCGATGCTCAACGGCAACTGGAACGGCGTGACGCTCGGCTCGGGTTCGGACACCTGGAAGTACTGGGCCGACCTGCGCGCCGGCAAGATCACCGAAGAGGACTGGCAGGGCGTCGAAGGCGGCATCGCTCGCTCGCCGGGCCACTGCATGACGATGGGCACCGCATCGACCATGACGAGCGCGGCGGAAGCGCTGGGCTTCACGCTGCCGGGCTTCGCTTCGATTCCCGCGCCGGACTCGCGCCACGCGCAGATGTCGGCCAAAACCGGCATGCGCATCGTAGAGATGGTGTGGGAAGACCTCAAGCCCTCGGACATCATCACGCGTAAGGCGGTCGATAACGCCGTGACGACCTGCCTCGCGCTGTCGGGTTCGACCAACGCCATTGTTCACATGATCGCGCTCGCGCGCCGCGCCGGTGTGGATCTGACGCTCGCCCAATACGATGACATCGCGCGCCGCACGCCGGTGCTCGCGAACATCCGCCCGACCGGCAAGTACCTCATGGAGGACTTCTACTATTCGGGCGGCCTGCGCGCGATGCTCAAGGAACTCGGCGATCTGATCGACGGAACGCAGATGACGGTCAACGGCAAGACGCTGGGCGAAAACATCGCCGACGCCGAGATCTACAACGAAGAGGTGATCTACCGCCGCGCGAAGCCGCTGATGCCCGATACGGGTCTTGCCGTGCTGCGCGGCAATCTCGCGCCGGATGGCGCGGTGATCAAGCCGGGAGCCGCGGAAAAGCGCCTGCACGTGCATACGGGCAAGGCCGTGGTGTTCAAGGACTATAACGACATGGCCGCGCGCATCGACAGTGAAGACCTCGAATGCGACGAGAACAGCGTGATCGTGCTTCAGCACGCCGGTCCGGTGGGGGCGCCTGGCATGCCCGAGTGGGGCCAGTTGCCGATTCCGCAGAAGATCCTGCAAAAGGGCGTGCGCGACATGCTGCGTATTTCGGATGCGCGCATGAGCGGCACGAGCTACGGCGCGTGCGTGCTGCACGTGGCGCCGGAATCGTTCATCGGCGGCCCGCTCGCGCTGGTGCAGGACGGCGATCTGATCGAGTTGAACGTGCCGGAGCGCCGCTTGAACGTGCTGATCTCCGACGAGGAAATGGCGCGCCGCAAGGCCGCTTGGGTCGCACCGGAACCGCGCTTCAAGCGCGGCTATGGCGCGATGTACCAGATGCACGTGATGCAGGCCAACAACGGCTGCGAATTCGACTTCATGCAGCGCGAAGGCGCGGGCGGTTGCAGCGGTAATACCGAAGCTGGCGGCGAACCTGAGATCCATTAAGGACGCAGGGATTCGCAAGTGAAGGCGTAGGGCATCGCGTGGGCATCACCCTCGCGGCGCTCTATGCCGGAGCGGAGGAGCACTCTCGCAAAGAGATCCACGAGTAGTTAAAAAAGCAGTACATCACAACGATTAAATCAGGAGTACAGATGAAGAAGACCATTCTCGCTTCCACGCTTGGACTCGCCGCACTGGGCGCGCACGCCCAGAGCAGCGTCACGTTGTACGGTATCGTCGATACCGGCATTGGTTATCAAAGCAGCTCGGCGGCGCTCGGCAGCAATTCGGGCGGCCATTCGGCCGTCAAGATGGTGCAGGGCGTGTGGGCCGGTTCGCGCTTCGGCCTGAAGGGCAGCGAAGACCTCGGCGGCGGCACGCGCGCGATCTTCCAGCTCGAAGAAGGCTACAACTCGGCGAACGGCGCGCAATCGACCACGAACCTGATGTTCAGCCGCGCCGCATTTGTTGGCATTGCCAACCAGAACTACGGCACGCTCACGGCGGGCCGCCAGTACGCGCCGTACTACACGCTGCTCTCCGCCTATAGCCCGACCAACTGGCTCACGGGCGCCTACGGCGCGCACCCGGGCGATCTGGATTCGATGGACACGATCTACCGGATCAACAACTCGCTCGTCTATACCTCGCCGAACTTCTCGGGCTTCACGTTCAGCGGCATGTATGCGTTCGGCGGTGTGGCGGGCAGCACGGGCGCGGGCCAGTCGTGGAGCGTGGCGGCGAACTATATCCACGGTCCGGTGGGCCTTGCCGTGGGCTTCGAGCGTCTGAGCAACTCGACGAGCGGCGGTGGCGCCTGGGGCAGCAGCTCGACGGCGAACAGCAATGGCGAACCGGGCGTGTCGGGCGTCACCAACGGCTTCCAGACGGCGCAGACGCAGCAGCGCCTCGCGGTGACGGGTGGCTACGCATTCAACTCGCAGTGGGATATTTCGGCGTCGTATTCGAACGTGCAATATGTGGCGGGCACGGGCTCGAAGTTCTTCGATACGCAGATCTGGAACACCGGCGGCGTCGTGCTGCACTACAAGCCGCTCGTCGCGCTCGATCTTGCAGCGGGCTACAGCTACACGCGCGCGACCAAGGCCAACGGCATCACGAGCGCGGCCTCGTATCAGCAGTTCAACCTTTCGCAGTACTACAGCCTGTCCAAGCGCACGGGCCTGTACTTCGTCGAAGCGTACCAGCGCGCCGGCGGCCAGACGCTGGGCACGAACGGCGCGGGCGACATCATCAACGCCACGGCCGATATCGGTGACGGCCAGAACAGCGCGCCGTCCTCGTCGCGCAGCCAGTTCGCCGGTGCGGTGGGTATCGTGCACCGCTTCTGATTTTTCAGCTCCGAGACAGATTGGCCCATCCGGCGTTTGCCGGGTGGGCTTTTTTCTTGTCTGGTCGCAAAAAGTATACCCCCGTACCCTATCCAGGTTAATATACCCCCCTACGGTATATAGGGGGCACTAGTGAGCCACACGATTCGCGAAAAACAGAAGCTGCTCAACCGGGTTCGCCGTATCAAGGGCCAGGTCGAAGCCATCGAGCGAGCACTGGAAGAAGAGCGCGGCTGCATGGATGTGCTCCAGCTCGTCACCAGTAGCCGTGGCGCGATGAACGGCTTGCTTGCCGTGGTTCTCGAAGACCATATCCGTACGCATCTCGTCGATGCCGAGCCGCATGACGACGAGCACGGCAGCGGCACCGAGCAATTGATTGAAATAGTCCACAGCTACTTCAAGTAAGAGAGAACCATGAATCAATTGTCGGATTCCGCGTTCGGAGCGGGACACGATCACATCTTCCTGGGCGCGGCCCACGAGGAGAACGAGCGCAGAACGTGGATGGTGATCGTGCTGTGCAGCGCGATGATGGTGGCTGAAATTGTCGGCGGCAGCCTGTTTGGTTCGCTCGCACTCGTCGCGGACGGTCTGCATATGTCGACGCACGCCGGCGCGATGCTGATCGCCGCTTTGGCTTATACCTATGCACGCAGGCACGCGGCGGACAGGCGCTTCGTATTCGGCACCGGCAAACTGGGCGATCTGGCCGGCTTTACCAGTGCCATCGTACTCGCCATGATCGCCGTGCTGATCGGATACGAAGCCGTCTCGCGTTTCTTCTCGCCCGTGCCGATCCACTTCGGTCAGGCGATACCTATCGCCGTGCTTGGGCTGCTGGTCAATCTCGCGAGCGTCTGGCTACTGAGCGGCAATCACCACGGCCACCATCATGGGCATGGTCACGACCATGCTCACGACCACGAAGATGAGCACGATCACGACGATGCGCAGATGGCCGCGAGCCGCGACCACAACATCCGCTCAGCCTACGTTCACGTCATTGCCGATGCGGCGGTCTCCGTGCTGGCGATCATCGGCTTGCTGCTGGCGCGTGCGTTTGGCTGGATCTGGATGGACCCGCTTGCGGGCGTGATCGGCGCACTGGTGATTGCAAACTGGTCGTGGGGCTTGATGCGCGATACAGGTGGCATTCTGCTCGACATGAATCTGGACAAACGCATGGCTGAGAACGTCCGTCATGTTATCGAGGATCACGGCGATGCCGTGCTCGACCTCCATATCTGGCGCGTCGGTCCCGGCCATATGAGCGCGATCGTATCCGTGGCGACCGGTCAATTGCAGCGCAACGCGGGCTTCTACCACGCGGTACTCAGGCAATTCAAGGAACTCTCGCACGTGACGGTCGAAGTGAATCCAACCCGGGTGGGGGCTTGAACTGTGGCTGTCAAATCGCCCTGCGTCGACCTATGTGCATTCGACGGCAAAACCGGCTTCTGTACAGGCTGTTATCGAACGCGTGAGGAAGCCCGGAGCTGGAAGAAGATGACCGACCATCGTCGCCATCAGATTCTCAACGAAAGGTCCAGACGAGAGGCCAAGATCGAGCGTTCGTGCGCGTAGCACGGAAGCGTCGGATTTTTATTTACGCGCCTTGCGTTGTTTCCGATCGATGCGATTGCTTTCGCGCCTCTGAAGCGAAGCCGAACGCTCGGTCAGTCTGGGTGACATTGATTCGTCATCCTGACTGGTGTTCGTGAACTGCAACCGGTATTCAACCGGCGTCATGCTTTTGACCGCCTTGAATTGTCGGTTGAAATTCGCGGCGTTGGGAAACCCGGATCGCATGGCGATCACCGAAACCGGCGCTTGCGTGTCGGTCAACATCCGGCAAGCATGGCCAATGCGAACGCGGTTGATGTAGCGCCCGACGCTTTCGCCGAGATGATGCGTGAAATGCCGCGTCAAGGAGCGTTCGGAAAGTCCCGACGCTTTGGCCAGCGTCGAAAGTCGAAGCGGACGCGAGAATTGCGTTTCGATCAACGCAAGCACGCGATTGATCTGATCGGACTCGTGGCCGTTGGCCGCGCCGGTCCTGGCGTCGAACGCGCCAGGCGACGCGAGCGGCGTGGCGGGCAGCGTCGAGAGCAACTCCAGAACATCGAGGGCCGCATGCAGCCGTTCGCGGGGTTTCGCGGACAGCAGACGGTCGAGATGATCCCGCATACGTGCTCCCGCGCCTTCCTCGAAGGCCAGGCCGCAGGCCGCGCGCCGCAACAGATCGCATAAGCCGTTGTACTCGGGGCAAACGTCGGCGAGACGCCGGACCCACGCGCCGTCGAACCAGACGACGATGGCGACCTGCGGTTGGGCATCGTCGATCGAGCGGTTCGACGCCCAGGTGTGCGGGAGATTGGGCGGCACCAGAACCAGGTCGTCCGCGCCATAGCTCGTCACCGAATCGCCGATATAGCGCTTGCCCTGACTGTTCAAGGTCAGCGTGAGTTCGTATTCAGGATGGTGATGCCATTCGAACGGAATGCGCCGCAACTGGCGGTGGTAAACCCGTATCGAACAGTCGTGGCCGAAATCGACAAGTTCGAAGGCTGCTTTCATGGCCGGAACAGAGAAATCATTGGCTGGATAGTATCACGCAAGCATTGGCTGCCCGCGTACGCTCCACGTATCGAAAACATCACATGGAGACGACGCAATGGCCCTGCAAATCGATGACCTTCCGGTAGCCATCCGCGAGGCGAAGCGCGAACTGCGCGAGAGACTGCCCAACTACCGCGAAGTGTTCACAGAGGTCGAGGAGGCGTTGAGCCAGCAGGCCGAAGCGATCGCGACGCTGCGCGACCGTGGCGAGCCGGTCATACCGGAAATCGCGTTCAAGGACATCGTGGAGAACCGCGTGAGCGACGCGCAGATTGCGCTCGTCAAAACGCGCGGTGCTTGTGTGATCCGCAATGTCTTCGAACGCTCGCTCGCGGAGCAATGGGACAACGATATCGCCGACTACGTCGAGGGCAATCATCTCGATGCCCGCTTGCTGAATCGTGCCGAAGATAATTATTTCGGCCAGCTCGCGTCGAGCAAGCCCCAGATTTACGGCGTGTACTGGTCGAAGCCGCAGGTGCTCGCGCGCCAATCGAACGAACTCATACAGGTGCGTGTCTTTCTCAATCGACTCTGGCGTGCGGAAAGCGAAGGGCGCGTGCATTTCGATCCCGACCGCGTGCCGGTCTACGCGGACCGCCTGCGTCGTCGCCCGCCTGGTTCGGAGTCCCTGGGTTTGTCGGCGCATTGTGACGGCGGCTCGGTCGAGCGCTGGATCGAGCCGAATTTCCGCAAGGTCTATCGCCACGTTTTCTCGGGAAATTGGCGCGACTATGACCCGTTCGATGCGGCATGGCGCACGGAAGTCGAGGAAATTGCGTCGCCGGCGGTTTGCTCGATGTTCCGCACTTTCCAGGGATGGACGGCGCTCACACAGCAGGGACCGGGCGACGGGACGCTGCAACTGGTGCCGATTGCAAACTCGATGGCCTACATCCTGCTGCGCGCGCTGCAGGACGATATCGCCGACGACGATCTGTGTGGGGCGATGCCGGGACGCGCGCTATCGATCAAGGCCGACTACCACGCGCCGCTGTTTCGCGCGCTGACATCGATTCCGCCGATGCAACCCGGCGACACGGTGTTCTGGCATAGCGACGTCATTCACGCAGTCGAAGACGCGCATCGCGGCAAAGGCTACAGCAACGTGATGTATATCGCCTCGGCACCTGGGTGCGCGAAGAACGATGCGTGGCTGAAGCGGCAGTTGTCGGCTTTCCTGGACGGCAAGAGTCCGCCCGATTTTCCGGCGGATCATTTCGAAGTGGATTTCATCGGCCGCGCGACGGCTGATGATCTCACTGCTTCGGGCCGCGCACAGATGGGCTTCGATCGGTAAGCGGTGCCGTGGAGGGGTTTTAAAGCGCGTGCTGAACCGTGCGCGCCGAGTCCGTGATGTCCTGGCCGAAACCGGCAATCGTGTTGCAGCCCGTCAGGCCAAGCGTAGTGGCGGCGACCAGAAGAATCGCCAGTGTGCGAATAGACATATCAACCCCGCGTTGTTATCGACAGCCGGCTGTGCGCGTTATTGCGTTCTCTAAGCCAGCGTGGGCGAAAGTCTATCAGCACCTGGCGGGTTGGTGGCTTACAGGAACTTTGTCGCTGGCGCGCATGCGCTATCATCCTCCCGGCGTCTCAAAAAGCCCCGCGCCCATCGGCGCCCCTCCACGCACCCCTCGTCAACGATGTTCGATTTCCAGCTTTCCGGGGGCGTCCTGCTCCCGCACATGCAGGCGCTCGACGCGCTCCAGCTTTGCGGTATCGCCATTGCGCTCGTGCTCGGCGGCATGGTGAAGGGCGTGACCGGCATCGGCGTGCCGCTCGTCGCCATGCCTATCCTCACGCACTTTCTGCCCGTCAAGCAGGCGGTGCTGCTGCTCTCGATGCCCATCATCCTCGGCAATATTCCGCAGGCGCTCGAAGGCGGCGAGTTCTGGAAGACCGTCAGGCAGATCGCCGCGCCGCTGATCGGCACCGTGATCGGCAATGTGGTGGGGGTGTCGCTGTTGATACGGCTGGAGCCGCATCACGCGCAGGCGGCGTCGGGTATCGCGCTGATCGTGGCCGCCGCGTTGCTGCTGGCGTCGCCGAAGCTGAAGTTGTCGCCCGCGCTGGTGAAGCCGGTGGGGTTTGCGCTCGGTTTCGGCGCGGCGCTGATGGAGAGCATCGCGTCGGTGCCCGGACCGCTGCTGGCGATGTATCTGATCGCATCGGGCGCAACCGGGCGCGTGTTCACCAAGCAGATCGCGATTATTCTGGTCGTGTCGGTGCTGACGCTGATTACCACCTTCGGCAGCGGCGCCCATGCGAACGGCGCCGATCTCGGCATCTCCGCGCTGGCGAGCGTGCCCGCGATTATCGGCATGTTCCTGATCCGCCCGCTGCGCGACAAGCTGCATCCGCTGGCGTTTCGTATCGTAGTGCTCGTGTGTGTGCTGGCGGCGGCGGTGCAGATGATCTTCAAGTCCGGTGTGTTGTAAACGCACATGCTGCACCATTAAAAAAAGCGCCATGCAGGCGCTTTGTGTATCAGGGGAAAAGGGCGTTCAGCTGTTTCGCCCGCGCTTCTCAACCGGCGTGAAATCAAAGCTCGCGAAACTGCCACCCTGATAACGCCGCGCGGTGGCATCGAGCGGATTCTGTTGCGCCAGGATTTCGGCGGCCCAGTCTTCGGCGTTCTGCTTCGGCTCGTAGCCCAGACGCTTCGCGTCGTCGTTCGCGCCTTCCTGCGCCCAGTAGCTGCGCGTGTTGTTCGACACGCCCCACACCACGGCGAAGCCGATCGATTCCACGTTGATGACGCGGTCGATCATATGGAACAGATCCTCGTGGCCGAACCACGTGCTCAGATGGCGGAACTCCGTGGGCTTCGGCAAACAACTGCCGATGCGCACGTTCACCGTTTCGATGCCGTGCTTGTCCCAGTAGAGGCGCGCGAGCGATTCGCCCCAGGCTTTAGAGAGGCCATAGAAACCATCGGGGCGAAACGCGCAGTCCAGATCGAGCCTGTCTTCGACCGGATACATGCCGATCGCGTGATTCGAGCTGGCGAACAGGATGCGCTGCGTGCCGTGACGGCGCGCGCCTTCATAGACTTCGACGAGGCCGCGCAGGTTGTTCTCGATGATCTCGGGCAGCGGGCGCTCGACGCTCGTGCCCGCCATGTGGATCAGCACGTCTACGCCGTCGAGCAGGCGGTCGACCACGGCCGGATCGCGCAGGTCGCCGTGCATGACGTCTTCGCCATCGAAGAGCGGCTCAAGCGGCTTCGTGCCGGCCGCCGAGCGCAGATTCACGCCGCGCTCGTGCAGACCCCGGCGCAATACGGTGCCTAGCTGGCCGGCCGCGCCGGACAATGCAACTTTCTTCACAGTGGATTTACCTCACTAAAAACGCCAAAAGCAAATGCCAAAAGCCGGCACCCTCGCGGGCACCGGCCGATGTTAGACCGATCAGGCTTTCGCGTTCTGCGCGGCCTGCAGCGAGGCGCTGGCGACATTGTCGCGCTGCTGGTTCGAGATCAGACGCCAGGCGACGCACGCGCCGATCAGGTCGAACAGCATCAGGCACACGAACAGAGGGTTATAGCCGATCGTGCTGGCCAGTGCGCCGACGATGAGCGAGAACACCGTCGCGCCGAGGTAGCCGAACATCCCCGACAGGCCCGTGGCCGTTCCGACTTCATGCTGGCCGAACACATCGGAAGCGAGCGTGAACAGGGCGCCCGAGATCGTCTGGTGTGCGAAGGTGCCGACGCAGAAGAGGGCGATGGCGGCATACGGGCTGGCGACGAGCCCCACGCAGGCCGGTCCAATCATCAGCAGCGCGCCGGTCGTGATGACGAGCTTGCGTGACGTGATGAGCGAGCAGCCGAACCAGCGGATAAAGAGCGGCGCGAGGTAACCGCCGATCAGGCAGCCGAGGTCGGCGGCGAGGAAGGGAATCCACGCGAACAGCGCGATTTCCTTCAGGTTCATGTGACGCACGGTGACCATGTAGAGCGGAATCCACGCGCCGAAGGTCTGCCATGCCGGTTCCGCGAGCATGCGCGGGATGCCGATGCCCCAGAAGCGGCGCGTCTTGAGCACTTCCTTGAACGACGCGCGTTTGCCGACGCTCGACTTCTGCGCGTCGGTCTGACCGGCGCGGATGTAGTCGGCTTCGTCTTGCGAGAGCCTGGGGTGTTCGGCGGGCATCTTGAAGAACACGAGCCACAGCGCGACCCAGATCAGCGCGACGCCGCCCGTCAGCACGAACGCGAACTGCCAGTTGTACTTGAGAATGCACCAGACCACGAGCGGCGGGGCGATCATCGCGCCGATCGACGTGCCGGTGTTGAGCCAGCCGGTGGCGACCGAGCGCTCCTTCGCCGGGAACCACGCGCTGATGGCCTTCATGCCGGCCGGGAAGATCGCGGCTTCGCTCATGCCGAGCAGGCCGCGGAAGAACGCCAGCGCGGGCCAACTGCCGGCGAGGCCGTGCAGCATGTTGGCGATGGCCCAGCCGAACGCAAAGATCGCGAAGCCGATCTTGACGCCGACGGAGTCGAGCACGAAGCCGGCGATCGGCTGAGAGAGCGCATAGCAGGCCTGGAAGGCCGTGACCACGTACGAGTACTGCTGGGTGGTCATGTGCAGCGTCTGCGTGAGCGTGGGCGCCGCCACGGAAAGCGAACTGCGCGCGAGATAGTTGAAGATCGTGCCGATCATGATGAGGCCGATGATCCACCACCGAACCCCTTTGATAGTCTTGCGTTGCACTGCTCGTCTCCTGCTATGGCGGACGTGGGTTCCGTGGGGCGCGATGCCCGCCGGACGTCCTGATGGATATTGTGTGCGTGCGCTTGCTGGGAGCGTAGCCGCGCGTTTGTCATGCAACCCTGCGGACCCGCTCCCGCTGTTCAGCTTTTTTCGGTTTTCTCGACGGGTCCGTGACGAACCCGGATCAGGGTCGTCATGTAAGACATCATTCTATTTGCGGCAAAGTTGTAAAGCAAATCTTGTTTGGATGGGGATTTCCCTGGGAACCGCAGCGAGTTTGCGAGTGGTCAGGAAAGAGGGAAATCGTTGTCACAGGCGCTGGACATGGGCCCGAAAGTCGGCGTGTCAGCGCCTGCGCCTGTTGTCCGATAACCGGCCGGGAAGCGAGACGCATCGGGCTGGTTGACAATTTTCGTGTTGTATTACAACAATGCCGTCATTGCGCCCGATGACTATCCCCGTGACGCTCGGGCGACCCGCCTGCGCCGCTTGCGCGCGCCACAAAACGGACGAGACACGATGAATTCACCCGCCATTCCCGTAAGCGATCAAGCGCTCGAACAACTGCGCCACGTCTCCACGGCCACACTCACCACCCAGCTTTTCAAGCACGGTCTGCGCAACGTCTTCGTGCAGGGCGTGAAGCCGCTGGCGTCACCGGCGCCCGGCACGCCCAATCTCGTTGGGCCGGCCTTCACGATGCGCAACATCCCGGCGCGCGAGGATCTCGACCAGTTGAGCGCGTTCCAGAATCCCGAGCATCCGCAGCGCAAGGGCGTCGAAACCGTGCCGCCCGGCGCGGTGCTCGTGCAGGATTGCCGCGGCGTGACCGATGCGGCTTCGATGGGCTCGATTCTGGCCACGCGGCTGAAGGTGCGCGGCGTCGCGGGCATGGTCTCGGACGGCCCGGTGCGTGACAGCGCGACCATCGCCGCGCTCGGCATTCCGGTCTATTGCGCGGGGGCCTCCGCGCCGCTCAATCTCTGCAAGCACCACACCGTCGATCTGAACGTGCCGATCGGCTGCGGCGGTGTGGCGGTGTTTCCTGGCGACATCCTGGTCGGCGACGCCGACGGCGTGGTGGTGATTCCGCGCCATCTCGCCGAGGAAGTCGCCCAGGCGGCCACCGAGCAGGAAACGCTCGAATGTTTCATCACCGAGCGCATCGAAGCGGGCGCGGCGCTGCCGGGCACCTATCCGCCGAACGAAGCAACCCTCGCGGCGTACGCCGAGTGGAAGAAGGCGCGCGGTTGAAGCCCGGGGTGCGCTCGCCAGCGCACGCGTCAAAAGTTTTCTCAATTTCCGATACGACATGCCGAAATTTCAGGATCAGGACGTCATCGAAATCGTGTGCGGCGGCTCGCGTCTGCTGATCGCGCCGCAAGCCGGCGGGCGCCTGTTGTCGTGGCACCTGCGCGGCGCGCCCATCATCCACTGGCCCGATACCGCCGACTGGAGCCAGCCGGCGCTGGTGCGCGGCGGCAATCCACTGCTGTTTCCTTTCATCGCGCGCCATCGCGTGGATGGACGCATCGGCTTCTGGCGCGACGCGCAGGGCGTCGTGCGCGAAGTGCCGATGCATGGCTTCGCGCGCGATCTGCCGTTCGCCGCGCGAATCGATGCGCAGGGCGCGGGCGTACAGATGACGCTCACCGACAGCGACGCGACGTACACCGGATATCCGTTTCGTTTCCGCTTCGAAGTGCAATATCGTCTGGTTGAAGAGGCGACCCTGGAAGTCAGCCTGACCACGACGAATACGGCCGAGCCTTCTGCCGATGCGCTCGCGAACCGCATGCCGTACTACGCGGGCCATCACTTCTACTTCGCGCTGCCCCATACGCAGCGCGGCGAGGCGGCGCTGGAACTGCCGCACAACGTCTACCGGCATCAGCTCGCCGATGGCACGACGACCGCGCCGCAGCCTGGCGCGACGCGTTACCGCTTCGACGATCCGCAGATTGTCGATCGCTTTCATTGCCTCGAAGGCGAGCCGCAGACGCCGGTGCGTATCGACATGCCAACACTCAATCGCGCAATCGAAATCGACCTGAAGCGTCCCGGCTCACTGCCCTGGTACGCCGTGACCTCGTGGACGCTCGCACCCGACGCGGATTTTTATTGCGTCGAGCCGTGGCTCGGCTTGCCCGATGCGATCCACAATGGCCTGGGCTTGCGTTGGCTCGCGCCGGGGCAAAGTGAAACGGCTACGCTGCGGATCGCCGTGAGCGCGCTGCGGTGATGCGTGAAAACAGACGTTGTCATCGTGCAGAAGTCTTGTCGGCTGGGGCGTTTCGCTCTGTGAGCGCCTCATATGACTTACAATCCACGACACACCTGACAACTCACCGCGTAGCACCTGACCATGGCTGAGCAGAAAGCGCCGAATATGCCGGCGCGGATTTACAGCGACATCCTGAACCGCATCATCGAAGGCGAATACAAGGAAGGCGAACGGCTGCCGACCGAGCACATGCTTGCGGAACGCTTCGCCACCTCGCGGCCGACCGTGCGCGAAGCGCTCGCGCAACTGCGCGCGGACGGCATCATCGCCACGCGCCACGGTTCGGGCACCACGGTCATGCGCCGCCCCGATCCCGACGTGCGCCGCTTCGCGCCGCTCGAGACGCTGTCGGATATCCGTCGCTGCTATGAATATCGCGTGGTGGTGGAGGCGGGCGCCGCCGCGCTCGCCGCGCAGAAGGCTGATGACGCCGATCTCGCCGCCATCCGCCGCGAGTGGGACAACCTCCAGACGATCGTCGAGACCTCGGGCATCGGCGCGAAAGACGACTTCGCGTTTCACATGGCCATTGCCCGCGCGTCGAAGAATTCGTTCTTTATTACCGCGCTCTCGGGCATCCAGGAGCAGATGGTCTTCAGCATGAATCTGTCGCGCAACCTCTCGCTCGTGAAGTCGGTCGAGCGCCAGCGCATCGTGCAGCAGGAGCATCTGGAAGTGCTGGAGGCGATCCAGGCGCGCGACGCCGTGCGCGCGTCTGAGGCCATGCGCAAGCACCTCGAACATGCGGTCAGCCGCATGTTCGGTTCCTGATTCCCCATTCCCTATCGAGCGGCGGCGCGCTGCCGTCGTTTTTGTCCGCCGTTTTTTTGACCTGTCGGTCAGCGTGTTTCCGTCTCGAACGTTTTATCCTGTGTTTTTCCAATGGGAAACACAATGCGTTCGACCGTTCCGCGCGCCGCCGTTGCGGCATTGCTGGCCTGTGCGCTTTACACCCTCTGCGCCTTTTTCACGGATTCCGCCGAAGCGCGCCGCGCACACGCCTCGAACGAGCGTCCCGTCGATGCGATCGCCACTGCGCGGATGCCGATCGACACGCCGCAAGGCCACGCGGAATTCGCGCTCGATCTGAGCGCGGACTGGAATGCGCCACAGCCCGATGTCGTACGAGCCGTGATCGTGCTCCATGGCCGCCTGCGCAATGCCAACGACTATTTCCGCACGGCGCAACGCGCGCGCGAAGCCGCCGACAGCGATCCGGGCACTACGATCCTGATCGCGCCGCAATTCCTTTCGACTGACGATACACGCGCTTTCCGCTCGCCGCCCGATCTCCTGAGCTGGCATTCGAACGCATGGATGGGCGGCGCCGAAGCAAAGACCGGCGCGCCGGTTGGCGCCTACGCGGTGCTCGACGCCATCGTGCGCCGCCTCGCCGACAAGCAGCGTTTCCCTAATCTCAAGACGATCGTGTTCGCGGGGCATTCGGGCGGGGCACAGGTGCTGCAACGCTATGCGATTGCCTCCGACGTGCCGGACGAGCTGGCGCAGGCGGGCATCGACGTGCGTTTCGTGGTGGCCAGCCCGTCGTCGTATGCCTATTTCGACGCGCAACGCCCAGATGCCGATGGCGCGCCTGCGGCCTTCGACGCTTCGCGCTGCCCCGGATTCGATAGCTGGAAATACGGTATGCAGGCGCGTCCCGCGTTCATGCGCACGCGCTCGCCGGAACAACTGGAAACGCGTTACGCGCAGCGGCACATTCTTTATCTGGTCGGGGGCGCCGATCGCGATCCCGCTTCGGCCTCGCTCGACAAAAGCTGTGCCGCCATGGCGCAGGGGCCGCAACGTCTGGCGCGTGCCGAGGGCTTCTTCCGTTATATGGAGACGCGCCACCCGGCGGGCCTGAACCAGCAGTTCCATGTCGTGCCGGGCGTCGGGCACGACGAAGCGCGCATGCTCACCTCGCATTGCGCGCTCAAGACGATGTTCGACGTGGGAAGCTGCGACGACTGACGCCGCGTTGCCGAAAGGAAACTGTCGGCTCGAATCGACGCCGATCGGCAATATTGGCGCCGAAAAGAAAAACGGGCTTCGCTTTGAGCGAAACCCGTTTTTTCTGCGCGACCGGGACGCCGCGAGGCGTCCAGCCGGAAATCTTGCTACTTAGGCCGCTTGCTTTGCAGTGCGCGTAGCCTGGGCTGCTGCCTTCGATGCTGCCTTGGTGACTGCGTCGATGTTGCTTTCGGCGATTTCGGTGGCTTGCTTCGCCGCCTTGTTCACCGATTCAAACGCGCCCTGGGCTGCCGTGATGGCCGACTTGAACGCTGCGATGGCGGTTTCCGAACCCGCCGGCGCATTCTTGGCCGCCGAATCGACGAACGACTGGACGGCACGTTGCTGCTGTTCGAACTGGCTCTGGGCGGCTTCGCTGAGTTCCGAATGCGTGGCCGAGACGATCGCGTACACGTTGCGGCCGTAGGCCAGCGCCTTTTCGGCGGCGGGTTGCGCGTAGCCGGCTTGCAGAGCGAAGAAGCCTTGCGGGTCCTTGGCCGACAGCGTGCGCTGGGCGTGTTCCTGGCCTTCGGCGATGGCGGCGCGGGCCGTTTCGATGTTCAGTTCGGCGAGCTTGACTGCGCTCTCGAACGCCTTGGTCGTGAGGCCGAAGAGGGTTTCGAGGCCGGCTTTCTGGGTGGCGGCGAATTGTTCGGGAGTAGGAAGAGTCATGTCGTTATTCCTGATGGGGGACCGCTACGCGACGGTTCCGTTACGAAAAGAAGAAAACGTTCTATCGATCACCGGTTCGCGTATTGGTGCGATGCAGCAATCCACTCCATAATATCTCAAAAGAAACGTGTGTCAAGCGCTATGTTGTGCATCGCAGCATTTCAGTAAATACTTGATTCGAATTAAAAATTCACTGACATAGTCAGCCGTCAGGCAGCACAAAAATTTTCGACTCATTTCCGATTCGAAACGCATGGACTTCCCGTGTCGCCGTGGATTTTCTGATCGGAATAAAGCGGCCAATAAGCCAGTACGCCGACCTTATGCCGATGATCCGCAAGCCGGAGCGGTGCACCAGCGCCGCTCCGGTTTTTTTGCGTCCGCTTCGCCAGTGCGTTGCAGGCGCTGAAGCTGGCAATCTCGCCATCTTTCGGCTTCTGCAATGTCAGGAGTGAGGGCGCATAATGCGCGTGCGCCGAGGTTGGCGCCCCGTTTCGGCCACGCACGAACCTTGTTTGCGCGTGCGGGGAATAAACCCTCCGCGCCGCGCGTTATCTCCTGTTGAAACGTTACGGCCCGCTCTCGTGAAAACTTCTATTTCCGCCGAATCGAGTTTTTCCGCCGCCGCGCCCGCGCAGAAGTACACGCGCGTGGCCGTGCTGCTGCACTGGTCGATCGCCTTGCTGATCCTCGGCAATGTCGCCCTCGGCCTGACGGCTGCGCTGCTGCCCGACGGCACGCTCCCCGACGAAGGCATCCGCTTCGTGATCGACACGCACAAGTCCATCGGCATCACCGTGCTGGGTCTGGCGATCCTGCGCGTGCTGTGGCGCCTCACGCACCGCCCGCCGCCGCTGCCTGCCGAATTCCCCACATGGGAGCGCGCCGCCGCGCACGCCGCGCATATCGCGCTCTACGTGCTGATCTTCGCGATGCCGCTGACCGGCTGGCTGCACGACTCGGCATGGGTGGCCGCGGCTTCGCATCCCATGTATCTGTTCGGGCTGTTCCGGTGGCCGCGCATCGGCTTCATCATGAATCTCGATCCCGCCACCAAGAACCAGTTGCATGAGCAGTTCGGCGCGCTGCACACGGCTTGCAGCTATGCGCTCTATGGCGTGCTCGCGCTGCATATCGCGGGCGCGCTCAAGCATCAGTGGATCGATCGTCATTCGGTGCTGCGCCGGATGATGCCGTGAACGACGCAAAGGCACGAAAAGGGACTGTCTTGAACGACTCGCTCGATCAGGCGCTTGCGCGCATTTCGCCGCGCATCGCGCCACCGCCCACACCGCTCATCAGCGTCGCCATTCACCTGAGCGTCATGGCGCTCTGGTGCGTGCTGTTCGCACGCGCGTTCTTCCTGCAAGGGGTGGTTGCATGGTCGACCGGCATCGCCTATGTGATCTATGACACCGTGCTGCTGATCTTCGTGGCCTGGCAGGCGCGCGTGCTGCTGCGGCCCGATGAAAGCGCGAGCGTGCCCGCGTTTGCCTCGTCGGCGTTGCCGACGCTCGGCGTGATCGTCGCGGCGCATAACGAGGCGGGCGTGCTGACGATCACGCTCGATGCCTTGTTCGCGCAGACCCGCGCGCCGCGCCAGATCGTGATCGCCGACGACGGTTCGACCGATGGCACCGCCGCGCTGCTCGCGAAGCACTACGGACTGACTGACCCGGGCGAGGGACGCATGAGCGCGCCATCGCCGCACTGTCCGAATCTGCGCTGGCTGAAGCTCGCGCACGGCGGCAAGGCGCGCGCCTTGAACGCAGCGCTCTGCGCGATGGACACCGACGCGGTGATGACCGTCGATGCCGACACGCTGCTCGAACCCGATGCCTGCGCCGCCATGGCCGACGCGTTCGCGCGTGAGCCTGCGCTCGTGGCGGCGGCCGGCCTGCTCACCCCGGTCTGCGGCACCACGCCGAGCGGGCGCTTTTTTCAGTGGTTTCAGACTTACGAGTACATCCGCAATTTCATTTCGCGCTTTGCGTGGATGCGCGCGGATAGTCTGCTGCTCGTTTCCGGCGCGTTCGCCGCGTTTCGCCGCGAGGCGGTGGTGACGGTGGGCGGCTTCGATCCGCATTGCCTCGTAGAGGACTACGAACTGATTCATCGGCTGCGCCGTTATTCCGTGAACGAGGGCCTGGGCTGGGATGTGCGGGTGATCGGCACGGCGCGCGCGACTACCGACGCGCCCGGTACGCTTGCGAGTTTCCTGCGTCAGCGCCGCCGCTGGTTCGCGGGCTTTCTGCAAACGCAGTACTGGTATCGCGACATGACCGGCAATCGCCGCTACGGCAAACTCGGCCTCATGATGCTGCCGGTGAAGGCCTTCGACACCGTGCAGCCGATCTACGGTCTCACGGCGTTCGCGCTGCTGCTGGTTTTTTTGTTCGACGCGCGCTTTACGATCGTCTTACCGGTGCTGGCGGTGATCGTCGGCAAGATCGTCATCGATCTCGCGTTCCACCTGTTTTCCGTGCACCTGTATCGACGCTGGAGTGGCGACCGCAAGAGTTCGAGCTTCGGCATGGCGCTGCTCGCCGCCATCTTCGAACCGTTCTCTTTCCAGTTGATGCGCCATGCGGGCGCGGCGATGGGCTGGCTGCATTTCCTGCTCGGGCGGCGCAAATGGGGCGTCCAGCAGCGCACCGGCCTGGGCGCGCAGCAGCGGCGCAAGCCAGGCGAAACGGCCAAAACGGCCAAAACGGCGGCACAATCGCGTTGACTGGGCAATCGCGGCCGTTGCGCCTAGACTGCACCATGATGAGGCGTCGAATCGCAATGCCATCCGGTCGCGTGATTGCGCTCGAAAACTTGCACCATTTGGGCGCGTGAATGCGGGGAAAAGCGTTGAAACTGGCTTGAGCACTCGTGCTCCGGCGATGGCATACGCCTTGCTTTTTGTAGCGTATCGCAGTGCGCGGTCCATGGCGTGACGTCATGATCCGGTCGCGACGCTGCACCCACGCGCGAGAACGAGCGATGCAAGTCCATGACGAAATGCGCGACGAGGGCGCGGTGCGCCCGCATTACGAACGCTTCCAGCACTGGCTGGAGCGGCAGACTGGCGAGACGATGGCGCGCAAACGCGCGGAGGCGGACCTGCTGTTCCGCCGGGTCGGCATCACTTTCGCGGTGAACGGCGATCTCTCCGGCACCGAGCGGCTGATCCCGTTCGATCTGATTCCACGCATCATTCCCTCTGACGAATGGGTCACGCTCGCTCGCGGCCTGCGTCAGCGTGTGCAGGCGCTCAATCTATTTCTTCACGACGTCTATCACGAGCGCAATATCGTACGCGCCGGCGTGATTCCCGCCGAGCAGGTCTATACGAATGCGCAGTATCGGCCCGAAATGCAGGGCATCGATCTGCCGCTCGGCGTCTACGCGCATATCGCGGGCATCGACATCGTGCGTGACGGACGCGATGGCGCGTTCTACGTGCTCGAAGACAATCTGCGCGTGCCCTCGGGCGTCTCGTACATGCTCGAAAACCGCAAGATGATGATGCGGCTCTTTCCCGAACTGTTCGTTCAGCACAAGATCGCGCCCGTTGCGCACTATCCCGATCTGCTGCTCGAAACCTTGCGCGCGTGCGCGCCCGACGGCGTTGACGATCCGGTGGTTGTGCTGCTCACGCCGGGCATGTACAACTCGGCCTATTTCGAGCACACCTTCCTTGCGCAGCAGATGGGCGTGGAGCTGGTCGAAGGCAGCGATCTGTTTGTCGAGGACAACTATGTATTTATGCGCACGACCAAAGGGCCGCGCCGCGTGGATGTGATCTATCGCCGCGTCGACGACGATTTTCTCGATCCGCTGGCGTTTCGCGCCGAATCCGCGCTCGGCGTGCCGGGCCTGCTCACGGCCTATCGCGCGGGCCGCGTCGTGTTGGCCAATGCGATGGGCACGGGCGTCGCCGACGATAAATCGATCTATCCCTACGTGCCGGACATGATCGAGTTTTATCTGGGCGAGAAGCCGATTCTCAACAACGTGCCCACCTGGCAGTGCCGTCGGCCCGACGATCTGGCCTATGCGCTCGACCACCTGCCCGAACTCGTCGTGAAGGAAGTGCATGGCGCGGGCGGCTACGGCATGCTGGTCGGCCCGGCTTCGACGAAAGAGGAAATCGAGGCGTTTCGCGCGCGTCTGATCGCGCGGCCTGGCAACTACATCGCGCAGCCCACGCTGTCGCTTTCCGCCTGCCCGACCTTCGTGGAGGCCGGCATTGCGCCACGCCATATCGATCTGCGGCCGTTCGTGCTGTCGGGCAAGACGGTCCAGATGGCGGCTGGCGGCCTCACGCGGGTCGCGCTCAAGGAAGGATCGCTGGTCGTGAATTCGTCACAGGGCGGCGGCACGAAAGACACCTGGGTGCTCGAATGAATACGCCAACGGCGATTGCGAAAACCCCTACGAAAAACACTGCGGAAAACGGAAACAAAGAGGAGCGAGCATGCTGAGCCGTACTGCCGATCACCTGTTCTGGATGGCCCGTTACATGGAGCGCGCGGAGAATACCGCGCGTATGCTCGACATCAACCTGACGGCGCTGCTGTTGCCAGGCAACGCCGATGACGAAGCGCGCACGCATCGCGCCATGCTGCGCATTTCCGAGCTCGACACGGCTTTCGACGCGCGCCACGAAAAGACCACGCGTAGTAACGTGCTGCAGTTTCTGGTGGCGGACCCGACCAATCCGTCGAGTATCTACTCGTGTCTGCAGGCAGCGCGCGAGAATGCGCGTGCGGTTCGCGGCACGCTCACCACGGAGTGGTGGGAAACGGTCAACGATACCTGGCTGCAGTTCTACGAACTGCTGCGCGGCGACACGTTGTCCACGCATCCCGAGTCGCTGTTCGAGTGGGTGAAGTTCCGCTCGCATCTTTCGCGCGGCGTGCGTGTGGGCACGGCCTTGCAGGACGATGCGCTCTTCTTCACGCAACTCGGCACCTTCCTGGAACGCGCCGACAACACGGCGCGCATCCTGGACGTGCGTTTCGTCGAAGTGGATCAGGCCGATTCGCGTTCGGCCGCACGTCAACTCGAAGACTTCTATTACTGGACGTCGATTCTGAGTTCGGTTTCCGCGCTGGAGATCTACCGCAAGGTGTATCGCGACGTGGTGACGCCCGCGCGCGTGGTGGAGTTGCTGATCCTGAACCAGCAGATGCCGCGTTCGCTGCTCGCCTCGATGGAGGGTGTGTGCGTGAATCTGGCGATGCTGCGCACCGATGCGTCGCGCGAAGTCGAGCGCACGGCCGGCAAGTTGCGCGCCGAACTGCTGTACGCGGATTTGCGGCAGATTTTTTCGGTGGGCGTGCATACCTTCCTCACGCAGTTTCTCGCGCGCGTCTACGAGTTGGGAAACCAGGTGGCGCGGACCTATCTGATGTTGCCGGTGGGTTAGCGCGATGCGAAGTCGTTCGCATTCCAGATCGATTCGTTGAAGGATTTATGCCATGCAACTCGCGATTCGTCATGACACCGTCTACCGCTACGACGCGCCGGTGCACTATTCGATCCAGCAATTGCGGCTCGCGCCGCTCACGACGCCTTCGCAGATCGTCACGCAATGGCATGTGGATGCGCCCGGCAAGCTCGACGCCAGTCGCGACGCTTACGGCAACACGCTGATGACGCTGGTACTCTCGCGCCCGCACCGCGAAATACGGTTGCGCGTGCGTGGGGAAGTAGAAACGGTGCCGCTCGCGCAGGGACGCTTGACCGAAGGCGAAGGGCCGATTCCCACCTGTCACTTCACGTCGCCCACGCGTCTCACCGAGGCCGATGCGGCGCTCACGGCGTTCGCGCAGAGCCTCGGGCCGCTCGATGATGCGGCTTCGATTCTCGACGCCGCGGCGCGCATTACGCAGCAGGTGCGCTACGAATCCGGCGTGACGGACGTTGCGCATACGGCCGCCGATGCGTTCTCGCTCGGGCGCGGCGTGTGTCAGGATCATGCGCACGTGATGCTGGCGGTGTGCCGCGCGCGCGGCGTCCCGGCCCGTTACGTGAGCGGTTATTTCGCTCCCGGCGACGTGCCCGAAATGGCGAGCCACGCCTGGGTGGACGTCTGGCTCGACAACGGCTGGGTGACGGTGGACGTCACGCACGCGTGTTTCGCAAGCGAAAAATACTGCCGCATCGCAGTGGGGCGCGACTATGAGGCGGCCGCGCCGGTGCGCGGGCGGCGTATCGGCGGGTTGG
This sequence comes from Paraburkholderia eburnea, assembly GCF_002917095.1. Lineage (GTDB taxonomy): Bacteria > Pseudomonadota > Gammaproteobacteria > Burkholderiales > Burkholderiaceae > Paraburkholderia > Paraburkholderia eburnea. Next base: position 194,994 of record NZ_PQGA01000005.1, on the reverse strand, counting down.
GCGAGACGCTCGACGTCAGCGTGCGGGTCAGTGCACACGGCGCGCAGCAGCAATAGTTTTCTCGTTATACGAAAGGAAACGCGCGCACGAGAAACATACAAGAGCGCGCGTTTCTCATGCGCAACGCCGCCGCAGGACGTGCGAAAATCGCCGCTACCCGAGACGATTCGAAGGACAACCATGACGTACTGTGTAGCGCTTGCTGTGGAAGAGGGACTGGTTTTCCTTTCGGATACGCGCACGAATGCCGGGGTCGATCACATCAGCACATCGCGCAAGATGGCCGTGTTCGAAGAACCGGGCGAGCGCGTGCTGGTGCTGCTCGTGGCCGGCAATCTGGCGATCACGCAGGCAACCTTGCAGGTGCTGACCGAGCAGCGCGACAGCGCGCAGCCCTCGCTGTGGAACGCGCCGAGCATGGTCGAGGCCGCGCGCATCGTCGGCGAGGCGGTGCGCGAGGTGCACCGGCGCGATGCCGAAGCGCTCAAGCAGTTCAATGTCGATTTCAATTGCAGTTTCATCCTTGGCGGCCAGATTCGCGGCCAGGCCATGCGCGTATTCCAGATCTACGCGGCGGGTAACTTCATCGAAACGTCGAGCGTCAATCCGTACTTCCAGATCGGCGAATCGAAGTACGGCAAGCCGATCATCGACCGCGTGCTCACGCCGCGCACGCCGCTCGACGAGGCCGCCAAATGCGCGCTGATCTCGATGGATTCCACGCTGCGCTCGAACCTCTCCGTGGGGCTGCCGCTCGATCTGCTTGTCTATGAGCGCGACTCGCTGCGCGTGACGCGTTACGTGTCGCTCGACCATTCGAACGCCTATTTCCAGATGCTGCATTCGACCTGGGGTGAACGGCTGCGTCAGGTGTTCGGCGAGATTCCCGATCCGCTTTGGGCTGACGATGGCGATGTGCCGCGCCACGAGCGCGTGGAATTGCCCGCCGTGCCCCGGCCTCCGCACGAAGGGCAACGCGCGGATGGCGTCCAGGCTCGCCCTGCGCAGACGCTCGCGCAGGGTCCGCAGCCGGCGACGCCGCCGCGCAATACCTGAGCTTATCTGCCGTCCTCATGCGTCCGGGCCGCGTGGCCCGGACGCGCGCCTCTGCGTGTAACGGAAGTGTCATGCACCTCGCCGCCGCACGGGCCGCTGTGCGCGGTATCCTCCTGCAGGATGTCTGAAGATCGGAGCGCGCCAGCGCCCTTTGACCGGAACAAGGAGGCAGGTTGATGAAGCATGACGACCCGAAGGCAGCGGACCAGAAAGAGAACAACGACAGCTCTATGCCGGACGATCCCGCGCGCCGGCGTGTGCTGGGCGGACTCGCCGCGGTGGGCGTGGGCCTCGCGCTCAGCGGTTGCCAGACATCGGCGACGAATGCGGGGCCTGGCCCGCGCAGCGCAGGCGATGCGCGTGTCGATGCCGCGCTGCGCGACCAGGTGCGCCACATCGTCGTGATCTACGCGGAAAACCGCAGCTTCACAAATCTCTACGGCAATTTTCCCGGCGTGCAGACGCCACTGTCGGGCGTGCCCGCGTCGCGTTACGCGCAGCTCGACCGTGACGGCAAGACGCCGCTCACCCAGTTGCCGAAGATCTGGGGCGGGCTGGTTCCGCAGGCGCAGGAACTGGACGGCAAGCGCTACATGATCGGCGAAGCGGCCATTGAGGGTCTCGCGAACCAGCCGTTTCGTATCGTCGACACTCATGGCAATCCGTTGCCGAATGGAATCATCACGCGCGATCTGGTGCATCGTTTCTACCAGAACCAGATGCAGATCAACGCCGGCCGTAACGATCAGTTCGCCGCGTGGGGCGATTCGGGCGGTCTCGTGATGGGCTATTACGAGAACTCCGCCGAGACCCTGCGGCTCTGGCAGCTCGCGCAGCAATACACGCTTTGCGACAATTTCTTTATGGCCGCTTTCGGCGGCTCCTGGCTCAACCATATCTATCTGATCGCCGCGCAGCCGCCGTATTACCCGAACGTCCAGTCGAGTCCAGCCGGGAAGCTGGTCTCCGTGCTCGACAGCGACGATCCGCTCGGCACGCGTCTGAAGCTCGCGGCCGGCAGCCCGGCCTCGGCATTGGGCGGTCCGCCGAAGTTCGTCAACGACGGCGCCTTTACGCCGGACGGCTACGCGGTCAATACGATGGCGCCGCCGTACCAGCCGAGCAGCGTGCGGGCCGCCGAGGACGGCAATCCGGCGTGGGCCGACCCGTCCGATCCGCGAGTGATGCCGCCGCAAACTTTTGCCACGATCGGCGACCGGCTCTCGGCCAAAGGCGTGGATTGGGCCTGGTATAGCGGCGCCTGGCAGTTCGCGCTCGACCATCGCGATACGGGCTCGGTGCCTGATTTCCAGTACCACCATCAGCCCTTCAATTACTTTGCCAACTTCGCGCCGGGCACGACTGAGCGCGCGCGGCATCTGCGCGATGCGGGCGTCGGCGACGATCCGGCGACCAATCGTCTGCTCGCCGATATCGACGCGGGGCGTTTGCCCGCCGTCACGTTCTACAAGCCGCAAGGCAACCTGAACATGCACGCGGGCTATGCCGATGTGGAATCGGGTGACCGCCACGTGGCCGCCGTGATCGAGCATCTGCAGCGCAGCCCGCAGTGGGCCAATACGGTGGTCGTCATGACGCACGATGAGAATGGCGGCTGGTGGGATCCGGTCGCGCCGCCCACGGGCGACCGCTGGGGGCCGGGCTCGCGTGTCCCGGCGCTCGTGATCGCGCCGTTCGCGAAGAAGGGCTTCGTGGACCACACCTTCTACGACACGAACTCGATCCTGCGCTTCATCAGCCGCGTCCACGGACTCGCGCCGCTCGATGGCGTGGCGTCGCGCGATCAGGCTTTCGTCGCGCGTGGACAGACGCCGCCGGGCGATCTAACGGGCGCGCTCGATCTGGCGTGAACATGATGGGCAGGCGGCGGGGGAGGTCGCGAGCGAAAGTTGCCAATCGGAAACCTTCTGCTGAATCCGTGACTAAATCGACTAACTGCCCATCCGATCAATGGGTTGGCGCGCTCGTAAGGCGGTTATCAACAAGTTTATCCACGGGAGCTGTGGATAAGTTTTTTGCGCATTTTTTGTGCATTTTTACTGGTGTGCGAGCGTTTGTCTTTATGAATCATAGGGTTGGTTGCGATGTCCAGCAGTTGCCCACAGGGCTGTGAACAAAAACTGTGGACAAGAGCGGCGCCCGGTTTCGTATCTGGGGCAAAACTGCTGCAATCGGCAACGCTGCAGACAATCCGATACGCATCAGGGACTTGGCGCACTCATCCCAGGGTTACGCACAGGGCTGCCCCCAAAATCTGTGGATAGTCTTGCTGCGATTCGTTTTGGGCGAGACCCAGATGCTGATATCGATAACACCCGCCTTGCGCCGTCCGCAGTTTCAGTCCGATAATTGGGTTCGCAGCCGGGTTCACGCAGTCTGAACGCTTCGCTGCACGCTCTACCGCACGCTTCGCTCCACGCGTCGCGACCACTCGTCCCCGCCACTCTCCAACGCGCCGTGCTCAAGAACTCGCGCTTTGTCGGTCTCCTGCATATTCCCGGTTTTCTGCCGCTCGCCGGCGCCACCCTGATGCTGGGCGTGGCGATGTCCTTCACCGCACCGTATCTCTCGCTATTCGGCGTCGAGCGCGCCGGCATGACGCCGTTCCGGCTCGGCGTGTTCATGACCGCGATCGCCGCGAGCGGCGTGATCGCCAGCACGGCGGCGGGGCGCTGGAGCGACCGCACGGGCAAGCATCGGCTGCTACTGCTGGTCTCGCTTTGCGCGGCTACGCTCGGCTATCTGTGCCTGTGCGTCGTGCGCGACTACCGGCTGCTGCTCGCGGTTGGCATCGCCTTCATCGGCGCGGGCGGTTGCGCGCTCTCGCTGGTGTTTTCATTCAGTCGCGCGGCGCTGCCCGCAGCCGACGATGCCGAACGCACCTTCGCCAGCGCGACGTTGCGCACGATTCTTTCGGCAGCGTGGGTGTTCGGCCCGGCGGTGGGCGCGCTGGTGCTCGCGGCGACTGGCTTTTACGGCCTGTTCCTGTTCGCGGCCGCGAGCTTCGCGGCTTGCGGCACGATCGTCTGGCGCATGCGCGAACCGCGTCAGGACGAGCACGCCACGCAGCACCTGATGAAGCGGCCCACCGCCCAGGAAGTGGCGCAGGAGCGCGCCGAAGAGGCCATCGCGCCTTACGAGGGCCAGCCGCTCACGCAGGCCGAAGTGCAGCCCGCCGTGAAGCAGCGCATTCGCGCCGCCGCGCCGGACGTCTCGCAGAAGGACATCATGCGCGCGATCGTTGCGCTCACGCTGATCGGCCTCGCCGCCAATGCGACCATGATCGTGCTGCCGCTGTATATCGTCCACGGTTTGCAGGGCTCGCGGCTCGACGTGTCGATCATGCTGGGCTTGGGCGCGCTCATGGAGATTCCGATGATGCTTGCGCTTGGCGCCAAGGCGTCGCGCCTGAACAAGCCGCATTGGCTCGCGGCCTGTGCCGTCGTCCATGCGGTGTATTTCGCGTCGATGGCGGCGGCGCCCGGCGTGCACGCGCTCATTCCGATGCAGATTCTCAACGCCTTCGTGGTGGCCGTGACGTCGTGTCTCGGCATGACGTTCGTGCAGGATCTGATGCCCGACTCGCCGGGGCGGGCGACGGCGCTGTTCTTCAACGCGTCGCGGCTTGGTTCGATTCTGTCCGGGGTGCTCTCGGGCATGCTCGTGCAGGCCTTCGGCTATCGCGGCACGTTCCTGTTTTGCGGCGTGCTCGCGTTGTGCGCGCTCGTACTGTTCGCGGTGCCAGGTGAGCAGTATCCGAAGATGGCGCGCGCGGTGCGCGATTTCGTGCGCGAGCGTCTGGCGTCGCGGGCGAAATAGAACTGCGAGAACTACGAATCGTATCGATTCGATAAGTCATCCGAATCAATTTCCGGAAAAGAAAAGCGGCACGATAGACGCGCCGCTTTGTGCTTGTTCAGGAATCGAAATTACTCATTGCGCTGTTTCTGCCGCGCGCACGCCGGCGGTTTCCTCAGCGGCAAAATCTTCGGCATCCACGTCGTAGCCCGACGGCTCCCAGCGCACCGAGAGCAGCGCCACCAGGCCCGCGAGCGGCGCGATCGCGATGATCCAGAACACGCGCGTGTTGAGCGCGGCGGCCAGCACCGGAAACAGGAACAGCGAAACCGTCGAGCTTGCGCGCATCAGCGTCTGGTTCAGGCCCACGCCCACGCCGCGCAGCGAAGTGGGGTAGCCCAGCGAAGCGAACGTCATGCTGTGCGAGCCCGGCCCAATTCCCTGACCGAACAGAAACGCCGCGAGCAGCGCGACGGCGCTGACGACTTCGGGCGTCGTCGCGGGCTTGCCGACGATCGCGAGTCCCACGAGCGCGCCGAACTGGATCACGTACCCGCAGACCGTCATATTCCACGCGCCGAAACGCGGCACGGTGCGCACGGCGATCAGGCCGCCCACGAACGCGAAGCCCAGATTGAGCGCGAGCGAGGCGAGGATCGTGGTCAACATCGACTGCGCGAGGAAGCTGGAGATGATCACCGGCAGGCCGAACGCCACCGCGTTATAGGCGAACGAGGAGGCCACGCCGATCACCGTCGCGAGCGCCGTGCGCCGCGCATAGACGCCACGCAGCAGCGCGCCGTAGTTTTTCCACGAGGCGACGCGCGCGGGTTTTGCCGGCGCCTCGCGCGCTTCGGGCGCGACATCGGCATCGATGCCATAGGAGCGCTGCAGAATGCGCGCCGCGCCCGCGAGATCGCCCTGATTCGCGGCCCAGACCGGCGACTCGCTGATATAGCGGCTGCGGATCGCGATGATGACGAGCGCGGGCACCGCGCCGAAGCCCAGCGTCAGACGCCAGAGCAGATGCGAATGCGAAGCGGGCAGCGTCGCATAGAACGCCAGCACGAGCAGATACGAGATGCTGATGGCCGCATACCAGACGGGGCACCACATCGCCACGCGCGCGGCCTTGTTGCCGCGTCCCGAGAGGCGCGAGAACTCGGCGAGGAAGGCCATCGCGACGGGAAGATCGATACCCACGCCGAGACCCATCACGAAGCGCGCGCCGCCCAGCACCCACGCATTGGGCGCGAGTGCGCAGGCGAGCGCTGCGACCACGAAGAAGAACATGTCGGCCATGAAGACGCGGTAGCGGCCGATGCGGTCGGTCAGGAACCCGCCGAGGAACGCGCCGACGATGGCGCCGAAGGTGATCGCCGAGGCGACGAAGCCGGTGCCCGCCGGCGAGAGGGAAAACTCGCGCGCCACGTCCTTGAGGCCGAAGGCCAGGGCGCCCAGATCGTAGGCGTCGAGGAACACGCCGCCCAGCGCGATCGCGACGACGATGCGCGCGTTGCTGCCGGGCGCGCCGCCCGCGTTGACGAGCCGTGAGACGTCGGCGGCGCTGCGGATCAGCGCGCGGCTGGCTGAAGGTGGGGAGGGCGGGGAAGCGGGAGCGGCGGTGGAAGACATTCAGGCAGGCGGGCGGCGGGGAGAAAGCCTCGAATGCTACCGGCGGCCCGCTGGGCGCCCAAATCGTCTTTCGTAATGAGCTTATGCAGTGCGCGTGTCAATGCACGTCTTTAGTGCATATAGGTCACGCGGCGCGTGCGGTCGCTCAGTTGTACGCCTGCGTCGAGCAGGCAGATCGCGAACCAGCGCGAGGTCTTGAGCATGCCGCTGACGCTCTGCGACGGCAGCCAGTCGTTGAGCAACTGCACGGCGGCTTCGCTGCGCGTCGATTGCAGCAGCGCGATCACCTGCAGCAGCGAGCCTTCGTCCTTCGCGAGTTCGGACGCGCAGCGGCAGCGCGTGTCGAGCGGGCGGCACGAAGCGCGGCAGAGCGTGCCCATCAACAGGTCGAAGTGGCCGATGCCCTCGGCGCCGAGTCCGGCGTCGGCGAGCACGCCGCGCCAGCTTTCGGCCTTGCCGTAAGCGTCGCAATGCGGACGCAGCCAGGTGCGCACGGCACGCAGGACGGTTTGTTCGGCGCTGTCGGGATGCTGGACGAAGGTGTCGTCGATCAGCGTGTCATTTCTCGCGAAGGGGGCGGTGTAGTTCATGGCAGCCTCGGGCGATCAGGGCGAAGAAGGCGGTCGGGCGCGCAGCACGGTGCGCGGATCCATCGTGGCCGGCCTCGCCGGCATGGAAACCATGATGCCCCAAAACTCGTTCAAATGCAAATGATTCTCATTTGTATAATGACGATGCCAGTTGGCGTGTGCGCGGATGCGGCACCGCAGCAGCTCCGCGTTATGGATCGGAACGAATCAATCATGACGCGGGAAAGGACTCTTCCAGGCACGCTGCTTAATGGAAGGGCCACAAGCGGCTACAGTGCGCCCATGCGTGTTCCAGCGTCGCTGGCGCATCGTGAGAGTTCGCCCCGGCCCGAAGACGGCCGGGGCTTTTTTTTGCGCCGCGCAAAGGTGTGCCCTACAGGCCTGGCATGGCCTGCGGGATCGCGCCCCTATGCATAAGTCATTGAGGGCAAAAGAACAAGTAAGGTATTATTCGGGCCGCGCGGTGTGACGGCGTGTCGCGTGCACAGGCGTTCAAGAGGTCTTCGGGGGGCACTTTTGAGAACAGAGAGGCGCTGATGAGCGGTGTTTCCTGTTTTTGTACTAGCATAAAATTGCACAAAAACAATGACTTGTATCAGTGGCTGATCTGGATCGTGTTGTTGCGCTGCAAAAGTTTTGTATTCCGTTTACCCTCGTTAACCCTTGGACGTGTGTTGCATTTCGCCTCTAAGCTGACAGAACCATTGCAGCCAGTCTGGTCCGATTTTCACCCCGCGTTAATCTTTCAGTTTGCTTGCGTGCCAGCCCGTGCGCAGACGAACTATGTGCCCCGCATTTTTAAGGTCCTGTTGAAATGCAATCCGTTCCATTCCTGAGTCTGGCGATCTGGATTCCCATCCTGTTCGGCGTGGCTGTGCTGCGCCTCGGGTCGGATCGCCATCCGCAGCGTACGCGCTGGTTGTCGCTGACCGGCTCCATCGTCGGTCTGCTGGTGACCATTCCGCTCATTACCGGTTTCGACAACCATGTTGCCGCCATGCAGTTCGTCGAATTCCGTAACTGGCTGCCCGACTTCGGCGTGGCGTGGCGACTCGGGATTGATGGCATTTCGCTGTGGCTCGTGGTGCTCACCGCGTTCACGACGCTCGTGATCGTGATCGCCTCGTGGGAGTCGATCACCGTGCGCGTGGCCCAGTACCACGGCGCGTTCCTGATCCTCTCGGGCCTGATGGTCGGCACCTTCGCGGCGACCGACGGCATGCTCTTCTTCGTGTTCTTCGAAGCGACCCTGATCCCGCTGTACCTGCTGATCGGCGCGTGGGGCCATGCCCGCCGCAGCTATGCAGCAGTCAAGTTCTTCTTCTTTTCGCTGGCCGGCTCCCTGCTGATGCTGGTGTCGATGCTGTATCTCTACAGCCAGTCGCACACCTTCGACATGGCCGCCTGGCACAACCTGACGCTCGGCTTCGTTCCGCAGTTGCTCGTCTTCATCGGCTTCTTCGCCGCCTTCGCTGTCAAGGTGCCGATGTGGCCGTTCCATACGTGGCTGCCTGACGTCCACCTCGAAGCGCCCACGGGTGCAACCGTGATCCTGGCGATGCTCAAGCTGGGCGGCTACGGCTTCCTGCGCTTCACCTTGCCGATCACGCCCGACGCGGCGCACTTCTTCGCGCCGGCCATCATCACGCTGTCGCTCGTCGCCGTGGTGTACTCAAGCCTGCTCGCGCTTGCGCAGACCGATATGACGCGTCTGCTGGCCTACTCGACCATCGCCCACATGGGCCTCGTCACGCTGGGCCTGTTCCTCTTCAACCAGATGGGCACCGAAGGCGCGATCGTCCAGATGATCTCGTACGGCTTCGTGTCGGGGGCGATGCTGCTTTCGATCGGCATGCTGTTCGACCGCACCAAGACGCGCACGATCTCGGCTTACGGCGGCGTCGTCAACGTGATGCCGCGCTACGCGATGTTCATGATGCTGTTCTGCATGGCCAACGTCGGCCTGCCGGGCACCTCGGGCTTCGTGGGCGAATTCATGGTCATCATGGGCGCGATCCGCGTGAACTTCTGGATCGGCGCGATCGCCACGACCACGGTCGTGCTGAGCGCGGCATACACCCTATGGATGTACAAGCGCGTGATCTTCGGCGCGGTGGCGAACAAGAGCGTCGCGAAGCTGGCCGACATCGGCCGCCGTGAAACGCTGATTCTCGCGTCGCTTGCCGCGCTGGTGCTGGTAGTGGGCCTCTATCCGAAGCCCATGACCGACGCGATCGAGCTGTCGGCCGCCAATCTCGTGACCCAGGCCGGCCGCACCAAGCAGGCCGCCGAGGACACGGCCAACGCCGACGCCGTGCGCACGGATGCCGCGCGCGCTGCCGCCGACACCCGCGTGCCGCGCTCGCCGACGTAAGCGGGGCGGTCACTGCAGAGAATGACGACGCACCGCGCGCCGTCCCGCCTGTAAGGCGGCGCGGCGCGCGGTGCGTTCAACAGTTTCGGATTGTGTAATTCGGAAACAAAGCCGCGGCGGATCCGCGTCAAGGCTTAAGTGGGGCATGACGTGCGTGTGTTGATGAGGCGCGACAAACCTCGCGAACGCATGCGACATAGTGTCTCAGTTTTGTTTTGACAAAGATCATTTTCAGCATTCATTGATTGTCATGGATCAAAGCGGCTGTATGATTCGGGCGCGCTTCCTTTGCCGGATGTCAGGGGATGTGCCCGGAACTATTCAATGAATGAAATTCAGGCAAACGTGATGAAAAGAACAACCTTGCAAAGGTTATTGCTTCCCGTCAGCGCCGGATTGGCCATGTGTCTTTCCGGTTGCAATCTGGAAGTCCTCGACCCCAAAGGTAGCGTGGGCATGGCGGAAAAGTCGCTGATTGCGACCTCCACCTGGGCCATGCTGATCGTGGTTATCCCCGTGATCATCCTGACGTTGTGGTTCGCGTACCGCTATCGCGCCTCGAACCGTAACGCCACGTATGCGCCGAAATGGTCGCACTCGACGGCTATCGAAGTCGTCGTCTGGACCGTCCCGACGCTGATCATCCTGTTCCTCGCGGTGCTCACGTGGAAGACCACGCACGAGCTCGATCCTTACAAGCCGCTTGAATCGAACGTCAAGCCGATCAACGTCGAAGTGGTCGCGCTGGACTGGAAGTGGCTGTTCATCTACCCGGATCTGGGCATCGCCACGGTGAACCAGCTGGCCGTTCCGGTTGGCACGCCGGTGAACTTCAGCATCACGTCGGACTCGGTGATGAACTCGTTCTTCATCCCGCAACTGGGTACCCAGGTGTACGCGATGGCAGGCATGCAGACCCGTCTGCACCTGATCGCCGATCAAGCCGGCGACTACGCGGGTCTGTCGGCGAACTTCAGCGGCAAGGGCTTCTCGGACATGAAGTTCCGTACCCTCGCCACGAGCCAGCAAGACTTCGACGCATGGGTCCAGAAGGTGAAGGCGTCCTCGACGCAGCTTTCGATGGATCAATACGCGACGGTTGCGCAGCCGAGCGAGAAGGCACCGATTGAATACTTCTCGACGGTGGATCCGAAGCTCTTCAACAACATCATCGCGAAGTACAACAACGGCCATGTCACGAATTTCAGTGACCCGTCGTGCGTGACCAAGGGGTAAACCAGGCATGTTCGGAAAACTTACACTGGATGCCGTTCCGTATCACGAGCCGATTATTCTCGGCACGATGATCGGTATGGCGCTCATCGGCGCATTCGTGCTCGGTGGCATCACTTACCTCGGTAAGTGGAAATATCTGTGGACGGAGTGGCTGACGAGCGTCGACCACAAGCGTCTGGGCGTGATGTACATCGTGCTCGCCCTCATCATGCTGCTGCGCGGCTTCGCCGACGCCATCATGATGCGTACCCAGCTCGCGCTCGCGTACAACGCGCCGGGCTACCTCCCGCCGCACCATTACGACCAGATCTTCACGGCTCACGGTGTGATCATGATTTTCTTCATGGCCATGGCTTTCATGGTTGGCCTGATGAATATCGTGGTGCCGCTGCAGATCGGTGCACGCGACGTTGCGTTCCCGTTCCTGAACTCGCTGTCGTTCTGGATGACGGCCGTCGGCGCAATCCTGCTGATGATCTCGCTCGTCGTGGGTGAGTTCGCGATGACGGGCTGGCTGGCTTACCCGCCGCTTTCGGAGCTTGCGTATAGTCCAGGGGTCGGTGTCGACTACTACCTGTGGGCGCTGCAGATTTCGGGTGTCGGTACGCTGCTGACCGGCGTGAACTTCTTCGTCACCATCATCAAGATGCGCGCTCCCGGCATGACGATGATGAAGCTGCCGGTGTTCACGTGGACGGCGCTGTGCACGAACGTGCTGATCATGGCTGCGTTCCCGATCCTGACCGTCACGCTCGCGCTGCTGGGCCTCGACCGCTATATCGGCACGCACTTCTTCACGAATGACGGCGGCGGCAACGCCATGCTGTACCTGAACCTGATCTGGGCCTGGGGTCACCCCGAGGTGTACATCCTGATCCTGCCGGCGTTCGGTGTGTTCTCGGAAGTCGTCGCGACCTACGCGAAGAAGCCGCTGTTCGGCTACAAGGCCATGGTGTACGCAACCTGCGCGATCATGGTGCTGGCGTTCGTCGTGTGGCTGCACCACTTCTTCACGATGGGTTCGGGCGCTGACGTCAACGCGTTCTTCGGTATCGCCACGATGATCATCTCGATCCCGACGGGCGTGAAGATCTTCAACTGGCTGTTCACGATCTACCGCGGTCGCCTCGAGTTCAACTCGTCGGTGCTGTGGACGCTCGGCTTCATGGTCACCTTCACCATCGGCGGCATGACCGGCGTGATGATGGCGATCCCGGGCGCGGACTTCGTGCTGCACAACTCGCTGTTCCTGATTGCTCACTTCCACAACGTGATCATCGGCGGCGTGCTGTTCGGCTACCTGGCCGGCTTCAACTACTGGTTCCCGAAGGCGTTCGGCTTCAAGCTCGACGAAAAGCTGGGCAAGCGTGCGTTCTGGTTCTGGCTCGTTGGCTTCTACGTTGCCTTCACGCCGCTGTACGTGCTGGGCTTCATGGGCGCAACCCGCCGTCTGAACCACTACGACAATCCGGCATGGCATCCGTGGATGATCATCGCGTGGGTTGGCGCCGTGCTCGTGGCAATCGGTATCGCTCACCAGCTGATGCAGCTGTACGTGTCGATCCGCGACCGCAACCTGCCGGAAAACCGTGACGTGACGGGCGATCCGTGGGGTGGCCGTACGCTGGAATGGTCGATCTCGTCGCCGCCGCCGTCGTACAACTTCGCGATCATCCCGCACGTGTCGGAACTCGATGAGTTCCAGCATCTGAAGGACACCGGCCGCGAGACCGTGGACGTCGCGAACACGCATTACACCGACATTCACATGCCCTCGAACACGAGCGCAGGTCTGTTCATCGGTTTCTTCAGCCTGGTGCTCGGCTTTGCTGGCATCTGGCACATCTGGTGGCTCATGATCGTTGGCTTTATCGGCATCGTCGGTACGGCAATCGCTTACAGCTTCCAGAAGAACGAAGGCTATTACATCCCGGCCGCCAAGGTCCGGGCGGACGAAGAAGCGCGTAGTCGCGCACTGGCCAAGGCGTTTGCTGCCAAGCAACGCGGCGGCAAGGTTGAAGAAGCACTGGAGGCCAACTGATGTTGACGAAAACTGGTGCGGCCGCACTCGCGGAGCACGATCACCACGATCACCCGCCGTCACACTCGGTGTTCGGTTTCTGGCTGTACCTGATGACCGACTGTATTCTGTTCGGCACGCTGTTCGCAGTGTTCGCCGTGATGCAGAACCAGTTCGCGGGCGGCCCGAGCGGCAAGGACCTGTTCGACATTCAGGGCGTCGCGATGGAAACGGCAGTGCTGCTGCTGTCGTCCATCACGTACGGCTTCGCGATGATCGGCGCGCACAAGCAGCGCAAGGGTCAAGTGCTGGTCTGGCTGGCGATCACCTTCCTGCTGGGCGCAACGTTCCTGTATTTCGAACTGCATGAATTCGCGCACATGATCGCCGAAGGCAACGGTCCGCAACGCAGCGCGTTCCTGTCGTCGTTCTTCACGCTGGTTGCCACCCACGGTATCCACGTGACGTTCGGCATGATCTGGATGGTCGTCCTGATGGTGCAGACGCTGAAGGCGCCGGAACTGGGCGATCGCGAAGTTCGCCGCCTGTCGTGCCTCAGCCTTTTCTGGCACTTTCTGGACATCGTCTGGATCTGCGTGTTCTCCTTTGTCTACCTTGCGAGCGTGATTTAAATGAGTGCTCATCCTATCCACGAAGAAGAAAGCCACGGCAGCTTCGGCGGCTATCTGGCCGGTTTCATCCTGGCGGTGGTGCTCACGGCAGCATCGTTCTGGGTGGTCCTGAATGGCGGCTTCCCGCGTGAAACCGCGTTGCTCGGCCTGGCTGCACTGGCAGTCGTGCAGATCGTGGTCCACCTCGTGTTCTTCCTGCATATGAACACGTCGTCGGGCCAGCGCTGGAACGTGACCGCGTTCGGCTTTACGGTCATGACGGTGTTGATCGTCGTGGTCGGTACGCTGTGGGTCATGCACAACGTCAGCATGAACATGATGTCGCGTTAATCTGCGCATCGCGCTGGTCCCGCAGTTGTCGCGGGATAAGCCAAAAACGCCGCCTGGGTTTGCGCCCGGCGGCGTTTTTCTTTTTGGCGGCGGTTGTTTCGTTTCGGAAAAGCGTGCGCTTTCAGGGTGACTCAGGCGCCGAAGCGATGTCGCACGGTCTCCGCCACGGCCTTGCCGAGCTTGTGATGCTGATCGGCTTCATAGTGAATGCCGTCGACTGGGCTGACTTTGGCAAACTCGCCCGCATCGAGAAACGCCGAGCCGAACTTCACGGCCACGCGCTCATACAGCGGGGCGAGCAGGCGCGATTTCGCCGCGCCGCCCGTGAAGATTTCGCCGAGAAAGCCGATCTCCTCGATGGGCACGGGCGACATCAGCAGCACATGAGGCGTCGCGCCACCGGGACCCGCGCGGCAGGCGACCAGCGTTTCCAGCAGCACGCCCACGGAGTTGGCGATATCGGCGGGCGTGACGGAGAAGCGCGCCTTGAGATCGTTGGTGCCGAGCATGAGCACAACGACGTCGACCGGCAACTGGCTCTCGAGGCACGGGCGCAAATACGCGAGGCCGTTCTTGTGGTGTCCCTCGATCGGATCGTCGTGAACCGTGGTGCGCGCCGGCAGGCCTTCCTCGATGACCTGCCAGCCGTCACCGAGCGCCGTGGCCAGCACGCCCGGCCAGCGCTCGGCGGGGGCGAAGCGTTCGAGCACGCCCGGGAGATTGAGCGGCCTGGTGCCGTGGGTGTTTGAATCGCCGTAACAAAGCAGGGTACGTAACGACATGGATGGCTCTCCTGATGGTGAGTTTCCGATGCGAAATTTCCAGCCGTCGTGCGTTTTCTGGTGCGCAAACGCGGACGCCGGGCTGGTTCATAAAGCCACTTCATGAGTCGGGAGATTACTAGACGACTGGTCTAATCCACCTGTAACATGGCAACCCATGAACGCAGCGCCAGCCGTCGAAGTACGGCAACACATCCTCGATACCGCCATGCCCATCATTCTGGGCAAGGGCTTTTCGGCCGTCGGTCTCAACGAGATCCTCGCGACCGCGGGCGTCCCCAAAGGGTCGTTCTATCACTATTTCGGTTCGAAAGAGGCGTTTGGCGAAGCATTGCTGACGTTGTATTTCACCGAATATGCGGAACGTCTCGAAGAGCAGCTCGTGCAGCGGGGTGGCTCGCCGGTCGAGCGCCTGATGGGCTATTTCGAGGAGTGGCGCACGATGCAGTGCGCGGATGGCCCCGACGGCAAGTGCCTCGCGGTGAAGCTGGGCGCCGAAGTGAGCGACCTGTCCGAGCCGATGCGCGCAGTGCTGCGCCGTGGTACCGAAGAGATCATCCGGCGCATCGCGGTCTGTATCGATGAAGCCTGCAACGACGGGTCGCTGACGGGCGTGAGCGATGCGTCGTCGACCGCTGCAACGCTCTACGAACTGTGGCTGGGCGCGACGCTGATGGAGAAAATCCGCCGCGACCGCAGCCCGCTCGATGCCGCGATGACGACCACGCGGCAGCTTTTGAATCTGCCGCGCGCCGCCTGAGTCGCATTTGAGCCGCGACGGCGGCGCCAGGGCGTAACCAATACGCCACATCGCGCCATATCGCGCCACATCGGCATGACATCATCGTTCGGACGCCCGTGAGCGGGCGTCGTCATGAAGAGTCGTGCCATGCGGCAAGTAACTAGACGACCGGTCTAATTGAGGCCGGTTTCAATGGATGCGCGAGCGTCCCGGCATCATCGACAAGAGGAAATATCGATGAACGTACTGATCGTTTTGACTTCGCACGACCAGCTCGGCAACACGGGCAAGAAGACGGGGTTCTGGCTCGAGGAATTTGCCGCCCCTTACTTCGCACTGCGCGACGCAGGCGCGCAGATCACGCTGGCGTCGCCCAAGGGCGGCCAGCCGCCGCTCGACCCGAAAAGCAGCGATCCGTCGGCGCAGACCGATGCCACACGCCGCTTCGATGCGGACCCCGCCGCCCGCGCAGAACTTTCCAATACGAAACGTCTCGCCGATGTCGACGCAAACGACTTCGACGCGGTGTTCTATCCCGGCGGTCACGGCCCGCTTTGGGATCTCGCTGAAGATCCGCAGTCGATCGCGCTGATCGAAAAGACCCTCGCGGCAGGCAAGCCGGTCGCGGCGGTGTGCCATGCGCCGGGCGTGCTGCGTCACGTGAAGGGCGCGGATGGCCGTTCGATCGTGGCCGGCAAGAATGTGACCGGTTTCGCGAACAGCGAAGAAGACGCGGTGCAACTGACCGACGTGGTGCCGTTCCTCGTCGAGGACATGCTCAAGGCGAACGGCGGCAACTACTCGAAGGCCGCCGATTGGGCGCCGCACGTCGCAATCGATGGTCTGCTCATCACCGGGCAGAATCCCGCATCGTCCGAGCCGGTCGCCGAGGCGCTGCTCGCTTTGCTGGGCAAGAAGTAAGCGCGCTTTATCTCACTTTCCTTTACGCAACTCTGGGTGCCGCACGATACGCGGCCGTGGAGCGTTTTTTGTCGCTCGCCGTGACGACGCGTGCGCAAAGGAAATCCTGATTTCTTCAATTCAGCACGGGGCGCGCTGATTGCGGCCCGTGTCAGCCGATTTTTTCAAGCGTGCGAGCCACAGGCTGAATGCCGGCTCGCGCCGATCAAGGAGTGCCGTAGATGTCCGCATTGTTCGAACCGTTCAAGCTCAAAGATGTATCCCTGCGCAACCGCATCGCGGTTCCGCCGATGTGCCAGTATATGGCTGTCGATGGCGTAATCAACGACTGGCACCACGTCCACTACGCGCAGATCGCGCGCGGCGGCGCGGGCCTGGTGATTGTCGAAGCGACGGCGGTGTCGCCGGAAGGCCGCATCACGCCGGGCTGCACGGGTATCTGGAATGACGAGCAGGCCAAGGCCTTCGCGCCGAGCGTCGCCGCCATCAAGGCCGCGGGCGCGGTGCCCGGCATCCAGATCGCACACGCAGGCCGCAAGGCAAGCGCAAACCGTCCGTGGGAGGGCGACGACCATCTCGCGGAAGGCGACGCACGCGGCTGGCAGACCATCGCGCCGTCCGCGATCCCGTTCGGCGCGCATCTGCCGAAGGTGCCGCAAGCGATGACGCTCGACGACATCGCGCGCGTGCGCGAAGACTTCGTCGCTGCGGCGAAGCGCGCGCTGGACGCCGGTTTCGAGTGGCTCGAACTGCACTTCGCGCATGGTTACCTGGCTCAAAGCTTCTTCTCGGAGCACTCGAACCAGCGCACCGATGCTTACGGCGGCAGCCTTGAAAACCGCAGCCGTTTCCTTCTGGAAACGCTCGCCGCCGTGCGCAAGGTCTGGCCGGAACATCTGCCGCTGACGGCACGTTTTGGCGTGATCGAATACGATGGCCGCGACGAGCAGACGCTTGCCGAATCGATCGAACTCGCGAAGAACTTCAAGCGCGAAGGTCTGGATATGCTGAGCGTGAGCGTCGGCTTCTCGACGCCGACCGCGCAGATTCCGTGGGCGCCGGCCTTCCTCGCGCCGATCGCGCAGAAAGTGCGTCGCGCCGCCGGTCTGCCGGTGTCGTCGGCATGGGGTATCGGCACGCCGGAACTGGCGGAGCGCTCGGTCGCTTCGGAGCAGCTCGATCTGGTGATGGTCGGCCGCGCGCATCTTGCGAATCCGCATTGGCCGTACTTCGCTGCGCAGGAACTGAAGGTGGATCGCGCCGCATGGACGCTGCCGGCGCCGTATGCTCACTGGCTCGAACGCTACAAGGGTTAAGCCGCGTAGTGGCAGAAATTGCCGATTGGAAATTTCATTGACGATAAGGATATCTTGATGAGCATTTATCTCTTTGCAAGCCTCACGCCGAAGGCCGAGCATGCCGCCGACCTCGAAGCGGAACTGCGTCACATGGTGGCGGAAACGCGCAAGGAAGCGGGCAACCGCCGTTACGACCTGCTGCGTCGCGCGGATGGTTCGCCAGGCTTTCACATTTACGAAACCTATGTGGATGAAGCAGCGGTGCAAGCGCACCGCGACAGCGCGCACTACGTCGCGTTTCGCGGCAAGATCGGCGACTGGCTGGCCGAGCCGGTCGACGTCAAGGCTCTGTTGGGCGTGGATATCGCGGCATGAGATTGACGCGCTAAGCGCAGTCGATTGAGAAGCGCCGGGGAGACGTATTTCCCCGGCGCTTTTGTTTTTGCCGCGCGGAATAAGGGCTTCAGTTCGCGAAGTCGAGCACCACGCGGCCTTCGATCGCGCCGCGTTCCATGCGTGCGAAAACGTCGTTGATGTTTTCGAGCCGGTTGGTGCTGACGGTTGCCTTGACCTTGCCTTCCTGCGCGAACATCAGCGATTCTTCCAGATCGAGCCGCGTGCCGACGATCGAGCCGCGCACCGTCACACCGCTCAACACCATGTCGAAAATCGGCAGCGGAAAATCGCCGGGCGGCAGACCGTTGAGCGAGACCGTGCCGCCACGCCGCACCATGCCTAATGCCTGCGAAAATGCGATGGGCGAAACGGCTGTGACGAGCACGCCATGCGCGCCGCCAATTTCCTTCTTCAGATAAGCCGCCGGGTCGGTGGTTTTCGCATTGACCGTTACCGTGGCGCCAAGCCGTTTCGCAAGCTCAAGTTTCGTATCGTCAACATCGACGGCGGCGACGTTGAGGCCCATTGCGCGCGCGTATTGCACCGCCATGTGCCCAAGTCCTCCCACGCCGGAAATGACGACCCAGTTACCCGGGCGCGTATCGGTCACTTTCAGGCCTTTATAGACCGTGACACCCGCACAAAGCACCGGAGCGATGTCGATGAAGCTCACGCCCTTCGGCAGCAGGCCCACGTAATTCGCATCGGCTTTCGCGTATTGCGCGAAGCCGCCGTTGACCGAATAGCCGGTGTTCTTCTGCTGCTCGCAAAGCGTTTCCCAACCGCCAAGACAATGCTCGCAATGACCGCACGCGGAGTAGAGCCAGGGAATGCCCACGCGGTCGCCTTCCTTCACATGCTTGACGCCGCTGCCCACACCCACTACGAATCCGACGCCTTCGTGGCCCGGAATGAAGGGCGGTTGTGGCTTGACGGGCCAGTCGCCGTGCGCGGCGTGCAAGTCGGTATGACACACGCCGCAGGCTTCGATCTTCACGACGAGTTCGCCGGGGCCCGGCTCCGGAATTGCCACTTCTTCGATTACCAACGGCTTGCCAAATGTACGGACCACGGCTGCCTGCATTGTCTTGCTCATCATCGGGCTCCTGTTTGCGAGGGCGGGGTACAGGTGCTTCCATGAGGCGGGCGTTGCACCTGCGCAATCATGCTTTCGTTACTCTTTCAGTGTGCCAAATTGTGTGAGGCAATGCGTTGACTCTGCGCGTGTCATATCGACGCAAAGCCATAATCAAGTTACCTAACGAGTGCCTTTTGAATGAGTTATTAGATTGCACTACGAAGAAAATGTTGGCTTTCTGATTGAAGGGTTGTCAGGCGTTCGATGCCGGACACATTGGACGATTACAATGGTCGTTTTCTCATCGACCCGTGCGTCCGGATGCAGATCGAAGAACTTTTCCAGCAGGCACACGAACGGCATATCGCCGGCGATTTTTCTGCCGCTCACGAGATTTATAGCCGTATCGTCGAACTTGACCCTTTGCACGGACCCGCGCATTTTCGCCTCGCCGTGATCGCGCTCCAGCAGGGCCGCTTTCAGGATGCAATCGTTGGGCTTACGAGAGCCCTCGAAATCGAACCGGATAATCGGCGCTATCGCGAGGCATTGGGGCAGGCATATGCGTTTGCGCATCGACATGCGGATGCGGCCTCGGTTTATCGCACTTTGCTGGAGGCAGACGCGAGCGACCCCGATCACTGGTTTGGACTCGCCAGCGCGTTGCAGGCGCAGGGCGCACACCACGATGCCGCGCAGGCATGGGAAGCGCTCACGCAACGCGATCCGCAGCGCGCCGATGCGTTCAACAATCTCGGCAATTGCCGTCGTTTGCTCGGCGAAGCGGAGCACGCGCAAAATGCCTATGAGCGCGCGCTCGCGGCGCAGCCAGGTAATGTCGAAGCGCTCGTGAATCTGGGTACGCTGCTGCGCTCACAGGGGCAGCATGCGCAAGCGCTGGCGATGCTGCGCGAAGCCGTGGCGGGCTCGCCTGATTCGACCGCGGCGCTCGTGAATCTCGGCGCGCTGCTGCTCGATGAAGGCGATCCGCAAGAGGCCGCCAACGTGCTCGAACGCGCGCTGAAGATCGCGCCGGATTTCGCGCACGCGGCCTACAACTACGGCAACGCGCTACACGCGTTGGGCCGACGGCGCGAGGCGCAGGCGCAGTATCGGCACGCATTGACGATCGACGCTGCCCATGCCGAGGCGGCCAACAATCTCGGCAACGTGTGTCGCGAACTGGCCGAGCACAAGGCCGCGATGGATGCATTCGAAACAGCCATTCGCGCGCGGCCCGATTTCGTCGATGCGTGGAACAACGCGGCCAATCTGCAGCGTGCGCTGGGCCATCACGACAGGGCGTGCGAGCTGCTGCGCAAGGCGCTTGAACTCGCGCCGGAGCATTCGCCCACACTCAACAATCTCGGCAATGTATTGAAGGATCGCGGCGAGCTTGACGACGGCGTCGCGTGTTTCGAGCGCGCCGTAAAGAGCGATCCGGACAATCTCACCGCGCACAGCAATCTGCTCTACGCGCTCTCGTTCCAGTCTGCCTCGCCCGAAGCCATTCTCGCGCAGGCACGGCGCTGGTCGGCGCAACACGAAGCGCCGTTGCGCACGGTGCGTTTTTCGCACACACCGAAAGATATGCAAGGACGCCGGTTGAGAATTGGTTATGTCTCGGCGGATTTTCGTGAGCATTGCCAGGCATTGTTCATGACGCCGCTGCTTTCGCATCACGATAGAAGCCGCTTCGAGATCCACGCGTATTCGAGCGTCGTGCGGCCCGATGAAGTTACCGCGCGTCTTGCGACTCATGTGGACGCATGGCACGACGTGCGCCAGCTCAACGACGCCGCGCTTGCGGAGAAAATTCACGCGGATGGCATCGACATCCTTGTCGACCTCACGATGCATATGGCCGACGGCCGGCCATTGCTGTTCGCGCGGCGGCCAGCGCCGGTTCAGGTTGCATGGCTGGCCTATCCCGGCACGACGGGCATCGACGCGATCGGTTACCGGTTCACCGATCCGCATCTCGATCCGCCTTCGTTCGAGGCGCACTACACCGAACGCACGATCCGTCTGCCCGACACGTTCTGGTGCTACGACCCGCTCGCACGCGAGCCGGCCGTCAACGCGTTGCCCGCAAAGCAGGCGGGTCACGTTACACTTGGCAGCCTGAACAATCCCTGCAAATTGACGGAGTCGACGCTCGAATTGTGGTCGCGCGTGTTCGCCGCTTTGCCCGATGCGCGCCTGATATTGATGGCCGCACCGGGTGAAGCCCAGCAGCGCCTGGCTGCCCGCCTGGCGCGTCACGGCATCGACCCGGCGCGCGTGCGTTTCGTGCCGTTCCAGCCGCGCGAAGCCTATTTGCGTACCTACCACGAGATCGACCTCGCCATCGACACGCTGCCGTACAACGGCCATACCACGACGCTCGACGCGCTCTGGATGGGGGTGCCGGTGGTGACGCGCGTCGGGGCGACCTGCGCCGGCCGCGCTGGCCTGTCCCAACTGGCGAATCTGGGACTCGATTCGCTCGCCGCGTTCTCCGACGAGGATTTCGTGCAGACCGTGGTTTCGCTTGCCACTTATCTGCCCCGTCTCGCCCATCTGCGTGCGAGCTTGCGCGCGCGAATGCAAGCGTCGCCGCTCATGGACGGAGCGCGTTTTGCGCGCGGTATGGAAAGTGCGTACGAGACGATGTGGCGCGAGTGGGCGGACGCCGGAGTGGGTGGGGCGCATACCGCTTCGTGATGCAACTGGCCGGATGGCTTGGGTGATCCCGCTGACTTGCGGGCCCGGAAGCCATTCCTGCAGCCTTTAAGCACGCGCCCAACATGCTGTATAAATATACAGTAAAATCTCAAATACTCTGCCCGCCCGATCGGGCCGAAAGCGGCCGGGCCACTGCCCGGTTCCCACGCCTGTGATCCATCCGGAATGCCAGCGCAAGTGAGCGATAATCGATCCATCAGAATCCGCGGTGCCCGCCAGCACAACCTCAAGAACCTCGATCTCGACCTGCACACCGGCGAAATGACGGTGGTGACCGGGCCGTCCGGCTCGGGCAAGTCCAGTCTCGTGTTCGACACCCTTTACGCGGAAGGGCAGCGCCGTTACGTCGAAACCTTCAGTGCGTATGCACGCCAGTTTCTCGACCGCATGGACCGGCCGCAGGTCGATCGCGTCGACGGTGTCCCGCCTGCCATCGCCATCGACCAGACCAATCCCGTGCGCAGCTCGCGCTCGACGGTCGGCACGATGACCGAACTGAACGACCATTTGAAGCTGCTGTACGCGCGCGCCGCGAATCTGTTCGATCGCGTCACGGCGCAGCCGGTGCGGCACGACACGCCGGAGACGATCTACGCCGAACTGCGCGCGCGCACGGCGGTGGGCGACCCGCGTCTGGTGGTGACGTTCCCGGTCGAACTGCCGGACACGACGACCGAAGAAGAAGTCCAGCAATGGCTGTCCGCGAGCGGTTACACGCGCGTGCAGGCGCAACGCGAAGTGAAAACCGCCGACGGCACGCGCAAGGTCCTCGACGTGGTGGCCGATCGTTTCCGGTTGCAGAATGCCGAAAAAAGCCGCGTGGTCGAGGCGATCGAGGCGTCCCTCAAACGTGGCGCGGGGCGTGTGAACATTTATGTCGTATCGGAAACCGACGCCGCGAGCGAAGTTTCCGATACGAAATCCGAGCCGCAGATCTGGCGTTTCTCCACGGGCCTGCATTGCCCGGATAGCGATCTGCGCTATGCGGACCCGCAACCGGCGCTGTTTTCGTTCAATTCGGCTTATGGTGCCTGCGAGGTGTGCCGCGGTTTCGGCCGGGTGATCGGCGTGGATTGGGGGCTGGTGATTCCCGATGCGCGCAAGTCGTTGCGCGGCGGGGCGATCAAGCCGCTGCAAACGCCTGCGTGGAAGGAGTGTCAGGACGACCTGATGCGTTATGCCGCCAAGGCGGGCATTCCGCGCGATACCGCATGGTCGGAACTCACGCAGGAGCAACGCGA
This sequence comes from Paraburkholderia eburnea, assembly GCF_002917095.1. Lineage (GTDB taxonomy): Bacteria > Pseudomonadota > Gammaproteobacteria > Burkholderiales > Burkholderiaceae > Paraburkholderia > Paraburkholderia eburnea. The sequence goes on along the minus strand of NZ_PQGA01000005.1, from coordinate 172,117 downwards.
CTGGGTAATCAATGGCGTGCCGGACTGGAAAGGCAACTGGCAATCGCAGTGGTACGGCGTGAAGCGCTTTTTCCAGTATCTGGAGTCCAAAGCGTACAAGATGCACATTCGCGTGCTGCTGTCGAAATACCGCAGCTATACGCCATGCGAAACCTGCGGCGGCGCGCGTCTCAAGACGGAAGCCTTGCAGTGGCGTCTAGGCACGCAGGAAAACGCGGACGACGTGCTCGCGCCCGCTGCACGCTTCCTGCCGCATGGCGTGGACTGGTCGCGCGCGCAACTGGAGGCGCTGCCCGGTTTGACGCTGCACGACGTGATGATGCTGCCGATCGAGCGCATCCGCCGCTTCTTCGACAATATTTCGCTATCTTCGGCACTCCTTGACGATGCGCTCAAGCTGTTGCTCGCCGAGGTGCGCACGCGCCTCAAGTACCTGTGCGATGTGGGGCTGGGCTATCTCACGCTCGACCGCCAGAGCCGCACGCTCTCGGGCGGCGAAGTGCAGCGGATCAACCTGACCACGGCGCTCGGCACCTCGCTGACCAAGACGCTGTTCGTGCTCGACGAGCCGAGCATCGGGCTGCATCCGCGCGACCTGAACCGCATCGTCGAAGCCATGCATCGCCTGCGCGACGCGGGCAATACGCTGGTGGTCGTCGAGCACGATCCCTCCGTGATGCTGGCCGCCGATCGCCTGATCGACATGGGACCAGGGCCGGGCGAGCGCGGCGGCACGATCGTCTATGACGGCACGCCCAACGATATTCGTTCGTCGGGCACGCTCACCGGCGAATACCTGGGCGGGCATCGCGCGGTGGCCGACGCCTCGCACTGGGAGCGCCGTCCTGTCGATGCGAAGACGCCCAGCCTTTTGCTCGAAGGCGCGAGCGAACACAATCTGCGTGACGTGACCGTGCAGATTCCTCTGCAGCGTCTCGTCTGCGTGACGGGCGTGTCGGGCTCGGGTAAATCGACGCTCGTGCAGGACGTGCTTTATCCGGCGCTGGCGCGCCATCTTGGCAAGGCGACGGAGTCGCCGGGCATCTATCGCGCGCTGACGGGCGCGGAGCAGATCACGGACGCCGTGTTCGTCGATCAGTCGCCCATTGGCAAGACTGCGCGTTCGAACCCGGCCAGCTATGTTGGCGCGTTCGATGAAATCCGCAAGCTGTTCGCCAAGGCGCCGCTCGCAAAGCAGCGCGGCTACTCCGCGGGTATGTTCAGCTTCAACTCCGGCGAGGGCCGTTGCCCGACCTGCGGCGGTTCGGGCTTCGAGCACATCGAAATGCAGTTCCTGAGCGACGTCTATCTGCGTTGCCCGGACTGTGACGGCAGCCGCTATCGCCCGGAAGTGCTCGAAGTGAAGATCGAGCGCGGTGGTCGCACGTTGTCGGTCGCTGACGTGCTGGACCTGACCGTGAGCGAAGCGGCGCAATGCTTCGCTGAGGATGCCGAAGTATTGCGCGTGATCCAGCCGATCGTCGATGTGGGCCTCGAATACGTGAAGCTCGGCCAACCCGTGCCGACGCTCTCGGGCGGCGAGGCGCAGCGCCTGAAACTCGCGGGCTATCTCGCGGAGACGGCGCAGGCGCGCGGCAAGGACAAGGCGGCAGGCGGGCGTCTCTTCATGTTCGACGAGCCCACCACGGGCCTGCATTTCGACGACATTGCGAAGCTGATGCGCGCGTTCGGCAAGCTGCTGGCGGGCGGTCATTCGCTGCTCGTCATCGAGCACAATCTCGACGTGATCCGCGCGGCGGACTGGCTGATCGACCTCGGCCCCGAAGGCGGCGATGCGGGCGGCGAAGTCGTCTGCGTGGGCACGCCCGACGACGCGATCGCCTGTCCGCGCTCGCACACCGGCGCGGCGCTGGAGCGCTATGAAGCAGCGCTTGGCCGCGGCGTCGAACCGGTTCTGGCGGAAGAAGAGGGCGTTGCGCTGCAGACCGCCATGCGCGCCGCACAGGCGCGCCGCGAGATTCAGGGCGAGGACGTCGTGCGGATCGTGAATGCGCGCGAGCATAACCTCAAGGCGCTCGACGTCGATATTCCGCATGGCCGTTTCAATGTCATTACGGGCGTGTCGGGCTCGGGCAAATCCACGCTCGCGTTCGATATCCTGTTTCATGAGGGGCAGCGCCGCTATCTGGAGTCGCTGAACGCTTACGCGCGCTCGATCGTGCAGCCCGCGGGCCGCCCCGAGGTCGATGCCGTGTATGGCATTCCGCCCACGGTCGCGATCGAGCAGCGTCTGTCGCGTGGCGGGCGCAAGAGCACGGTGGCGACCACGTCCGAGGTGTGGCACTTCCTGCGGCTGCTGTACGTGAAGCTCGGCATGCAGCATTGCGTGCACGACGGCACGCCGGTCACGTCGCAGAGCGCCGATGCGATCGTCGCGCAATTGTTGCGCGAGCATCGAGGTCAGCATGTGGGCCTGCTCGCACCGCTCGTGGTGAACCGCAAGGGCGTCTATACCGATCTCGCCAAATGGGCGAAGGCGCGCGGCAATACGCATCTGCGCGTCGATGGCGAATTCGTGCCCGTCGCGCCGTGGCCGAAGCTCGACCGCTTCCGCGAACACACCATCGAACTGCCGGTCGGCGATCTCGTGATCGAGCCTGAAAACGAGGCCCAATTGCGCCAGATGCTCGAACAGACGCTGGAGGCGGGCAAGGGCGTCGTGCATCTGCTCGCACCGCTCGACGGTCTCGACAACGCGCTCGGCAATGGCGCATCGACGTCGCATATCGGCGCGGTGAAGGTGCTCTCGACGCGGCGCGCCTGCCCCGTGTGCGGCACGAGCTATCCCGAACTCGATCCGCGCATGTTCTCGTACAACAGCAAGCACGGCTGGTGCACGACCTGCGTGGGTACGGGTCTCGCGCTCACGCGCGAACAGCGCGCCGTCTATGACGATACGGTGATGGCCGCCGACGATCGGGGCCGCGAACAGACGCTGCCTTCGGAAGAGCAGGAGCCCGAAGGAATGGCGGACGAACCGTGCCCGGATTGCCACGGTACGCGCCTGAATCCCGAGGCGCGTGCGGTGACCTTCGACGAACATGCGATCGTCGAAGTCGCGCAATGGACCGTGGCCGATACGCGCCGCTGGATCGAATCGCTCGAACTGAATGGCCGCGACGCGCAGATCGCGCGCGACGTCATCAGCGAAATCCGCAGCCGTCTGCAGTTCCTCGAAGAAGTCGGGCTGGGTTATCTGAGTCTCGATCGCGCCGCACCGAGTCTTTCGGGCGGCGAGGCGCAGCGCATTCGTTTGGCCGCGCAGCTTGGCAGCAATCTGCAGGGCGTCTGCTATGTGCTCGATGAGCCGACCATCGGGCTGCATCCGCGCGACAACCAGATTCTGCTCAATGCGCTGCGCAATCTCGGCGACAAGGGCAATACGCTCGTTGTGGTCGAGCACGACGAAGACACGATTCGGCGCGCCGATCACATCATCGATATCGGGCCGAGCGCGGGCAAGCGCGGCGGCCGCGTGGTCGCGCAAGGCACGGTCGCGGATCTCGCGGCGCAGCCCGATTCGCTCACGGGCCGCTATCTCGCGCATCCGATCGTGCATCCGCTGCAGCCGCGCCGCGAAGTGAAGCCGGCGCGCGCGGGCCATGAGGCCGTGCCCGCGCAATGGCTCACCGTGCATGGCGGCAAGCTGCACAATCTGCGCGATGTGACCGCGCAGATTCCGCTCGGGCGCCTCGTGGCGATTACGGGTGTCAGCGGTTCCGGCAAGTCCACGCTCGCGCGCGATGTGCTGCTGTCCAATCTGCTCGACGCGGTGGGTCGGTCGGTGCTGTCGTCGCCGGCGGTGCGGCGCGCGCGCAAGTCCGCGAAAGAAAGCACGCCGAGCGCCGCCGAACGCCGTTCGAGCGTGCTCGCGCGCACCAGCGCGAAGCCGAAGCTCGACGTTACACATGTGTGGCAGGGCTGCGATTCGATCAGCGGATGGGAAAGCATCGACCGCGTGCTCGAAGTCGATCAGACGCCGATCGGCAAGACGCCGCGTTCGTGTCCCGCCACCTATATCGGCGTGTGGGATGCGATTCGTCGTTTGTTCGCCGATACGCTGGAAGCGCGGGCGCGCGGCTATAGCGCGTCGCGTTTCTCGTTCAACACGGGCGACGGGCGCTGTCCCGCCTGCGAAGGCCAGGGAGTCCGAACGATCGGGATGAGCTTCCTGCCCGATGTGAAAGTGCCCTGCGATGTCTGTCATGGCCAGCGCTTCAATCCGGAAACGCTGGCGGTGTCGTGGCGCGGCCGGAACATCGGCGAAGTGCTGACGATGGAAATCGACGAGGCCGTCGAGTTCTTCGGCTCGATTACGAGCATTTCGCATCCGCTGCAATTGATGAAGGATGTGGGGCTCGGCTATCTCACGCTCGGCCAGCCGTCGCCGACGCTCTCGGGCGGCGAGGCGCAGCGCATCAAGCTCGTGACCGAACTGTCGAAGGTGCGCGACGACATCACGCGGCGCGGGCAGAAAGCGCCGCATACGCTCTACGTGCTCGACGAGCCGACCGTCGGCCTGCATATGGCCGATGTCGCGCGCCTCATTCGCGTGCTGCATCGCTTGGCCGACGGGGGCCATAGCGTGGTCGTGATCGAGCACGATCTCGACGTGATCGCCGAAGCCGACTGGATCATCGATCTCGGTCCCGAGGGCGGTGTGGGCGGCGGCACGATCGTCGGCGCGGCCGACCCCGAAGGACTCGTGAAGGTGGCGGCGAGCCATACGGGCGTGGCGCTCAAACCGGTGCTCGCGCGCACGGCGTCCGACGCACCGCAGATCGAGGCGGCGGCGCTCGAGGTTGCGGGCAAACCAGAGGGCGCCAGGCGGCGCGCGGCGGCGTCCCAGGGGTAACCCCGCCGGAGGGCCGAAAACGACGCCTGCAACGGCTTTAAATGGCCCGCGCAGGCGTCAAATCGCTTGATCTGGGCGGCGCCAGCAAGGTATGATGGGCTCCGCTTGCAGCAAACAGCCGCGCACCTTTGCGGCACATTCTGGCGAGCGGAGCAGCGGACCTCAGATCCCCTCCGACCGGCCACGGATTCCACCTCCTGGTCACCTCATCAGTGCAGCAAGGCTTCGCGCTAGATAGCGAAGCCTTTGTCTTTTCAGGGCAGACGATTCGATATCGATCGGCGCCTTGCCCTTGGCGATGCGAGAGGAATTAACCGATGTTCGACCTCGACAGTGAGGCGCGCGAACGTCTCATCCTGTGGATTAAACGCCGCATGGACGAGTACGGCATTACGCTCGAAGTTCTTGAATCATCAATTGCAGAAAGCGAACGGCTTCCGAAGTACCGCGACGCATATGGCAACTCCTGGAATGGAGAAGGCGATATGCCGAGCTGGCTGTTGCGTTATAAGCATGCGGGTCAGGATATCGAGCATTTCCGCTGCTAGCGGAACGGCCACCGCGTTGCGCACGGCGGCTCCATTCAGAGTAAGCGGTACGACTGCTGAACATTCGTTTGGCTAATTTTGACTTCCGATATTTTTTCAGCGGTGTTTTAAAATACCTTTCGACGCATATTGCCCATTTAATCAATGGCGCTTCGCATCCGTGCATCCCGTGTTTGTGCCGCGCTTGTTCTGAAGCGGATTAAACAGGCTCGGGCCCGCGTTGTGGAATAAGCGCCATAATCGTGCTCGTTGCAGCCTGGCGGCTGCAGGGAGGCGGATATGGCGTTACTGCTCGTTGGGCTCGTGATATTTATCGGCGTGCATTCGATTCGTGTGCTGGCCGCGCCGTGGCGCGCCGCGCAGATCGAGCGTTTCGGCTTGCGGGCGTGGCGGGGCGTCTTCGCGCTGCTCTCGATTCTCGGCATCGTGCTGAGCGTCATCGGCTATGGCCTCGCGCGCCGCTATCCGGTCCCTGTCTGGCTGCCGCCGTTCGGCATGGCGCACGTCACCGGCTTGCTCACCGCCATCGCATTCGTGATGATGACGGCGGCCTACGTGCCCGGCAATCACATCAAACGCGCGCTGGGCCAGCCGTTCGTGAGCGGCGTGGCGCTCTGGGCGTTCGCGCATCTGCTCGCCAACGGCACGCTGCACGCGATGCTGCTCTTCTTCGTTTTTCTCGTCTGGTCGCTGGTCGAAATCCGCGCGGGGCGCAGGCGCGACCGCGAGGCCGGCGTCGTCTACGCATCAGGCACCGTCGCGCACGACGTACTGGTGGTGGTCATCGGCCTCGTGGCGTGGGCCGTGTTCGCGTTCTGGCTGCATGGACTGCTGATCGGCGTGCGGCCTTTCGGCTGAGATGCTATTCGCCGGCGTCATTCGTTTGTTCCACTCGATCGGCGCCACAAAAAAAGAAGCCTGCTCATGGCAGGCCTCATCAAGGTACAGCTCGGAGTTCCGCGATCAGATCGCAGTGATAGCGATCTTAGGGCCGGTTCATGAAAGGCGCGTGAAAGTACGCGCGAAAGTCATGAGCCGTGCGCTCGCGGCGCCGTGCATCAGAGATCGAAGAACACGGTTTCGCCTTCGCCCTGCATGCGGATATCGAAGCGATACACGATATTGCCGGCCTGCTCGCTGCGGCGCGCGATCAGCGTATTGCGGCGCGCTTCGGGCACCGAGGCGAGCACCGGATCGGCTGCGTTCGCCTCGGCTTCGTCGTCGAAATAGATGCGCGTGAACGTGTGTGTGAGCATGCCGCGCATCATCACGATCACATTGATATGCGGCGCTTCGCCAGCGTTTTCGCGGCCGGGTTTCACCGTGCGCACGACGAAGCGCTGCTCCGGATCCGTGCCGGTGCCCACGCGCGCGAAGCCGCGAAAGCCCGTTTCGGCCACTTGCGCGCGCGAGCCGGGATAGTGACCTTGCGCGTCGACCTGCGAGAACTCCAGCATCGCGTCGAACACGGGCTTGCCGTCACCGTCGATCACGTGTCCCATCAGCGTGATGTGTTCGCCGGGCGTTTGGGAGCCAGCCAGTTCGGGCGTAAACAGGCTCTTGAAGTCGAAGTTGTACTGCTGCGGGCAGAGGCCGTAGGCGAAGTACGGGCCGACGGTTTGCGAAGGCGTTTCCTTGAGTGCCATGATCAACGCTCCGTGGGGGTCTGGTTCGGGCCGCGCAGCACGATGTCGAATTCGTAGCCGAGTGCGTAGCTGTCTTCGGTGGTATCGAGCGAGAAGCGCGAAATCATGCGCTCGCGCGCCTGCTCGGGCGTGCCTTGATAAATCGGATCGAACGCGAGCAGCGGGTCGCCCGGGAAATACATCTGCGTCACGAGGCGCGAGCCGAAGTAATCGCCGAACAGCGAGAAGTGGATGTGCTGCGGGCGCCACGCGTTGGGGTGATTGCCCCACGGATAGGCACCCGGCTTGATCGTGAGGAAGCGGTAACGGCCCTCGTTATCCGTCACGCAACGGCCTGCGCCGAGGAAGTTCGGATCGAGCGGCGCGTCGTGCTGATCCTGCTTGTGAACGTAGCGTCCTGCTGCGTTGGCCTGCCAGATTTCCACGAGCGTGTTGCGCACCGGCTTGCCGCCGTCGTCGAGCACACGACCGGTGACGATGATGCGCTCGCCCAGCGGCTCGCCGTTGCGCGCGGCATTGCGCGTGAGGTCGTGATCGAGTGCGCCGAGATCTTCCGCGCCATAAACGGGCGCGTGCAGATTGCGCAGCTTTTCCTTCAGCGGAATCAGCGGCAGCGTCGGGCCACGTTTGACCGAGGAGCGATACGGGGGATAGACATACGCCGGATGCGAATCGAAGTCGCGCGGCGACAGGATGGACTCGTCCATGGTGGGGTGTCTCCTGGCAGGATTTGTGGGAAGAAGTTTTTTGCCGCGTGGCGCACAGTCGCATCGCGAGCACGCAGCCACTTTATCCAATGCGAAAAGTTATGCAAAATGACGTTTTATCGTGTCTCGTATAACCAATTGTTATGCAAAACCGGCTTGCTGACTCGCGCGTCAAATTTCGCCATCTCCAGTGTTTTCTTGCCGTTGCGCAGTTCGGCAGCGTGCAGCAGGCAGCGCAGAGCCTGTCGATTACCCAGCCCGCCGTTTCCAAGACGATCGCCGAACTCGAAGCGGCGCTCGGCGTGAAGTTGTTCGAGCGCGGCCGGCACGGTGCGGTGCCCACGCGTGAGGGGCAGCTTTTCATGCCGCATGCGAGCGCGTGTGTGAGCGCGCTGCGTCAGGGCGTGGCGCTGCTCGCGCGCGAGGAGGGGGCGGTGGCGGCGACGCTCGATATCGGCGTGCTGCCGACGGTGGCGACGGCGCTCCTGCCTTCCGCGCTGCGCGGCTTCACCGGCGACTGGCCGCGCGTGAGCGTGCGGCTGGTGACGGGGGCCAACGCGGAATTGCTCGAATTGCTGAAGGCGGGCGCGATCAGTTTCGCGCTCGGGCGGCTCTCGGACCCCGAACGCATGGTGGGGCTGAGTTTCGAACAGCTCTACAACGAGCCGCTTGCGGTGGTCGTGCGCAAGGGCCATCCGCTTGTCGCGGAGCCCGATGCGGCGCGCTCACTCGCACCTTTCCCTACGCGGTTTCCGCTGGTGCTGCCGCCCTTCGGCACCCTGATCCGCCAGGCGGCGGACAGCCTGCTGGCGGCGTGGGGCGCGCCGCCACTTACCTCGTTTGTCGAGTTGCTGTCGGTTTCGGTCGGGCGAGCACTGGCGCTCGAGAACGACGCAGTCTGGTTCGTGCCGTCGGGCGCTGTCGAATACGATCTGCGCGAGGGCACGCTGGTGCGCTTGCCCTTGCCGAGCGCGGGAGGCGAGGAACCCGTCGGCCTGATTCAGCGCACCGATACGCAGCCGACGGCGGCCGGGCGAGCCTTGATGGATGCGGTGAGGCAGTCGGCGCGCGAGAGGGCCGGAGCGCAGGCTTCTGTGACGGTGAAAAAGGGGCGTTCGCGCGGCGGAAGCAAGGCGTGATGTGGGTCTGTGGCGCGACCGCCTTCACGCCGTCGAAAGTTTCCTTTTGGAACGCGACGATTTGCTGGTCGCAGCGGGCGCGATCGTTGTGGCCTCGGCGGCTTCCAGCGCGCCCGGCACGGTTTCGCCGGTGGACATCCAGAGCACCACGGCGTCCTCCTTGCTGGTGGACACGGCATAGTGGCCGGTGCGGCTATCGAAGTACAGGCTGTCGCCCGCCTCCAGATGCGTAGGCGTATAAAGCTCCGTATGCAGGCATACACTGCCGCTGATCACGTAGATGAATTCCTCGCCTTCGTGGCGCCCCCAGTCGTCGAACGCGTCGGCCGAATGCGCCGTGATGCGCACCAGAAAGGGCAGCATGGCCTTGTGAGCGAGTTCGGTGGCGAGCAACTCCATCGAGTAGCCGCGATACGCGTGCGGTTTGCCCGCGCCACGCCGGGTGAGCGCCCTGCGACCACCCGAGTCCAGCTTCGGCGTCGAGCCGAACAGTTCGCCCAGATCGATCTTCAAGCCCGCGACGATTTTCTGCAGCACGTCGAAGGTGGGCGACATCAGCCCGTTTTCGATTTTCGACAGCGTCGAGCGCGAAACACCGCACACGCGGCTGGCGTGCTCGATCGTCAGATCCTGGGCGAGGCGCGCGGCGCGGACGCGGCGTCCGAGATCCGCTGTCGATGAGGCGGCCGATTGCGTGAGCGTGGTGTCCATGGGCGGCAAGCGTGAGAAAGCATTCTGGAGTGTTCTGGCACGTTTCCGATCATAGCAAAGCGTCGCCTTTCGGAAACATCGGCCAAATGGCTAACGTTTGCAATCGAAGCGTCGATTTGGGCGCTCGGGCAGGTACTTTTTGTCGCACGCGGGCGTTTTTTGGTTGAAATTAACAATGATTAAAGATTGGCGCGGATCTTTGCGGTCGTCAGAAATGTCTTTCAATATAGTAAGGATTTGAATAGAGCCTCGATATGCGTCGAGGGGTCACGTGACGAACTGTAGGGTGGTCCTTACTATTGATTTAGATGATTAAGATCAAGCAAGGAGAAGAAAATGCGCGACGAACGTCTCGAATTACTGTTGGCCATCTCACGACGAACGCTAGGTATTGAGCGCTTCGAACTGACCGGCAAGCAAACCGTCGACTACCATGTGGTCAGTTCGGACGACGTCGGCCGCGCACTCGAATCCGCTTATGACGCGGGCCTGGTCGTCGGGCGCAGCGTCGGCCGCACCGAATGCGTGCAAGAGTCGTGACCGCTGTTTGCTGCCCTCCCTAACGCCGGAGTTTCCCCCTTCGGCGTTTCCTCCACGAAACCTCCTCCGCCATACGTAAAGGCTGCCCGGGTCCGTCGGGCGGCTTTCCTGTGCTTATTTCCTATCGGAAACCCACGCCGCAGGTCTTTGTTTCTTAAAGGAAACATTGGCCACCAGGCGCTTTCCCCGTCTTGCTGCGCCATCAGCCCCCGTGTATAGTCGGCTCACCAGAGTTTTGTTTCTTATCGGAAATAAAGGACCGGTCATGGACGCAACACGCATTCTTGCCGACCTCGGCATTTCAGAAGAGGCCAGGTCGGGTGACATCGAGGTGAAATCGCCGATATCCGGCGAAGTCATCGGGCGGGTGGCAAGCCAGTCGGCGGCGGACGTCGACACGGCGCTGACCCGTGCACACCAGGCATTTCTCCAGTGGCGCAACGTGCCTGCGCCGCGCCGCGGCGAACTCGTGCGGTTGCTAGGCGAGCGCCTGCGAGCGCGCAAGGAGGCGCTGGGCAGTCTGGTTTCGCTGGAGGCGGGCAAGATCCTCCAGGAAGGCCTGGGCGAAGTGCAGGAGATGATCGATATCTGCGATTTCGCGGTCGGTCTTTCGCGGCAGCTCTATGGCCTGACAATCGCATCCGAGCGTCCGGGCCACCGCATGGCGGAAAGCTGGCACCCGATGGGCGTGTGCGCCGTTATTTCTGCATTCAATTTTCCGGTCGCAGTGTGGTCCTGGAACGCGGCGCTAGCGTTGGTCTGCGGCAACGCGGTGATCTGGAAGCCGTCGGAGAAAACGCCGCTCACTGCGCTGGCCGTGCAGAAGATCATGGACGACGCGCTGCGCGCGTTTGGCGATGCGCCTGAAGGCCTCTCTGCGCTTGTTATCGGTGGACGCGATGTCGGGGCGAAGCTCGTGGACGATCGGCGCGCCGCGATCGTGAGCGCGACCGGCAGCACGGAAATGGGTCGCGCAGTCGGCGTCGCCGTCGCCCAGCGCTTCGGACGCTCGATCCTTGAACTCGGCGGCAACAACGCGGGCATCGTGACACCCAGCGCCGATCGTGAACTCGCGTTGCGCGCGATTCTCTTTTCCGCGGTCGGGACGGCAGGGCAGCGCTGCACATCGCTGCGGCGCCTGTTCGTGCATGAGAGCGTGTATGAGGCGACCGTCGAACGATTGAAGCAGCTATACGCAAAAGTTCCGATCGGAAACCCCTTGGAGGCCGGCACGCTGATGGGTCCGCTCATCGATTCGCACGCGTTCGAAGGCATGCAGTCGGCGTTGCAGCAGGCACGTGCCGAAGGCGGTGCGGTCACGGGCGGCGAGCGCGTGCAGGTCGCCGGCCTGGCGAAGGGCTACTACGTGAGTCCCGCGCTCGTGGAAATGCCGGCCCAGAGCGCAATTGTCCTGAAGGAAACCTTCGCGCCGATTCTCTACGTCATGAAGTATCGCGACTTCGACGAGGCGGTTGCGGCGAACAATGCGGCCGCGCATGGTTTGTCGTCTTGTGTATTCACGACCGATCTGCGCGAGGCTGAGCGTTTCCTGTCGGCATCGGGCAGCGATTGCGGCATCGCGAACGTGAATATCGGGCCAAGCGGCGCGGAAATCGGCGGCGCGTTCGGTGGCGAAAAGGAAACCGGCGGAGGCCGCGAATCCGGTTCGGATGCGTGGAAGGGCTATATGAGGCGAGCGACCAACACGGTCAATTACTCGTCCGCACTGCCGCTTGCGCAGGGGATCGACTTTTCGCTCGACTGATTGGCAAAAACAGATGGGCGAGGACGGGGCGGCGCGGGAATGCGTCGCCCCGTCTGCGCTTCCATCCATTTATTTCGGATTGCTGATCAAGAAGCGAGCCGGCGCAGCGGCTCGAACGACCAGCTATGCGGCACGCCATGTACCGCGAAGAACCACGCTGCGACCCACGAAGCCGCGATCACGATCAGATCGCATCGGCCGCTACGCCAGAGATTCAGTGAATGCCGCCGTGCGATCCACGGCACGCCAAGCGGGTTCGGCCAGTCGGCAAGCAGGTGCATCACGCCGCCGCACGCAAAGCCGAACGCAGGCGCGGCGGCCAGCCAATGCCCCAGCTCGCGATACGAGCCCAGCAGCAACGCTACCCAACCCACGCCCCAATGCGTGAGCGTGCGATGCGTGATCCAGAGCTTGCGCTTCTTGCGCCACCAGGCGATTTCCAGCCAGTCAGGCGCGGTGCCGCCTGCAACACCTGCAACGAAGGCCAATGCGGCGGCGAGATGCCAGGGGGTATCCGCTCCCGCGTGCGTAACGATAGCTGCGGCGATGACGCCGGCGGCCCAGCCGGTGGCGTGATGTGCGGACCCAGATGCCATGAAGCGATGTTGTGCAAAATCGAAAGAGGGCGCAATCTTCGCAGATGTGACGACATCATGACAGGGGCTTTACGCGAGTTTCTTTCTCGTACGCTGTCGTTAGTTGCAACGCGAGAAATTAAGTCGTGCAACGCGCTACATCGAAGCGCAATTCGGCTTCGGGCGGGTCATCCGAACTCGACGCGCCATGTGTCACACGGATCACCGAACCATAGCCATTAGGCGTGAGCGTGACGAAGTAAGAAGCCTCCGATCGCGAGCCCACGGAGAGTTCCATGGCGTTGCCGTTGCGCGCTTCGTGCACGCTCGACAAGCGGTCTTCGAGGCAACTCGCGATCGACGAAGGCGAGCGCGCCGATGACGCGTAGATCATCGTTTCGCCATTCGAGGCGGTGCTGGAGGGCGACGATCCGCAAGCGGCGATGAGTGCGAGCGGGAGGGCTGCGATGAGGCGTTGCGTGAGGGTATTCATAAGCGGCGTGACCGATGCGGAGCGGGACGCAATGCGAGGCGCGTTGCGAGTGCTTATGAGTATACGCACGCGTTCGCCGGTCAGTTGCATGGAGAAGTAAAAAGATGCAACTGCGCGAGTGCTAACGCGCATTGGCTCGCGCGGCGAAAGTTGCCGATACGAAACTGAAAGCACGCGCAACGACGCAGTCCCCACGCATGACGAAAAAAAACGCACATGCGCTCGTGCCGCATGTGCGTTTTGCAGGAGTCGGGCAAGACAGCGGATTGCGCTGCTTGCCCGACATGGTCGATATCGTTGATATCGACCACAAGCGCGCGATGAGCCGCGCGCGAGTGCAGTTTTAGAAGCGGTGACGCAGACCGATCGTTGCGGCGATCTGGTTGTTGGTCGTCGACGGCGACAGCGTGTTGATTGCCGCGACGTTCGCCACAGCCTGGCCCGAACCGTTTACGCCCAGCGAACCCGAAGCGTGCTGGTACACGCCAGCGACGTAGACGTCGGTGCGCTTGCTCAGCGAGTAGTCGCTGCCGATCATGACCGTGTGCCACTTCGGGCTCTGGTCGCCGTTGCCCGTGCCGGTCACGGTGCCGTCGGTGAACGTGTACGAACCCACGAGGGCGAGCGCCGGCGTCAGGTGGTACGCGCCGTTGAGTTCGAAGTTGTCCATGTGCAGGTTCAGGCCGCTTACGCCGGCCAGTGTCGCGCCGCCGCTCGAGAGGCTCTGCAGACCGTCGATCTGCGAGTGCGACCACACGAAGCCGACTTGCGCCGGGCCGTAGGTGTAGTTCGCGCCTGCGCCGAAGGTACGTTGCTGGCGTGCCGAGATGTTCTGGTCAGCCGAAGCCGCGCCGCTCGTGTTGCCGCCGACGGTGCCGGAGTTGTTCAGTTGCAGGTAGCCGGCCGCAACGTTCAGCGGGCCGTTGCTGTACGACGCGCCCGCGCTCCAGGCGCGGCTGTTCGCAAAGCCGTCAGCCTGGTTCGAGAAGCCGTACAGGCCGCCGAACTGCAGACCCGAGTAGTTCGCGCTGGAATACTTGACCGCGTTCTTGATCGAGAACGTCTGGGCGAAGTTGTCGTTGTCGAACGGGTGGCCCGCGAGGTTGTTGCCGAAACCCGCGCCCGCTTCGGAGAGCGGTGCGAGGTACTGGTTCATCGAGTCGTACTGACGGCCGAGCGTGACGGTGCCGTACCGGTCGCTCTGCAGGCCGACATAGGCCTGGCGGTTGAAGCCCGAGTCGCCGTTCTTGTAGCCACCGTTATTGAGGTTGAAGCCGCTTTCCAACGTGAAGATCGCCTTCAGGCCGCCGCCGAGGTCTTCAGCGCCTTTCAGGCCGAAGTAGTTGTTCGACAGGGCGCCGCTGCCTTGCGCCCACAGGCTGTGGCCACCGGCATTGTTGGCATAGACAATCCCGGCGTCGAGCGAGCCATACAGGGTTACGCTGCTTTGGGCGTGTGCGCTCATTGCGAATGCACCGAGAACGCCAGCGAGGATAAGGGTTTTTTTCATGATTTTTAACTCCGGACAGTACTTGGGAATCTCACGGAATGCGATTGCGAGGCAATGGCTTGCGTGGTCTGACGATTCGGAGTTGAGTGTATTCCGGCAATCCAGTTGATTCGTTTTATTAGACGCAACAATACTTTCTGAAAATTGGAATAACCCGATTAATGCGTGTAACTATTTGCGCACAAAGGGATTTTTCATAAGCGTTAGAGATGCGACAAAATGTGACAAGCCGCGTTTTGTTGCGCATGCACGACGGCTTGGTCGCGCTCATGCGCTCGCGCATTGCAAGGATCACGTGATTTTTACGGGATTTTTCTGCCGGTTTCTGAAAGGTACTGTTCCAGATTATGCGATCTACAGGTATCGGGCGCGGCGGTACAATTCGTCTGCCCCTTGACCAAGGGTGGTCTTTTTTCATCTGTTTTTACGCGGCTCTCGGGCCGCGTTTTTTTTGTGCGTGATCTAAATCACCCATAGTTCAATATGTCGCGCGCAAGACAGTATTGCGAAAATAGAAATAAGACGGATTGGGGTACTAATGCCCGTGCATTGCATCACGATTCAGAAATCGGGCGCCATTCGATTGCCATTTGAATGCCCTTCATTATCCAAATGTCAGTTCCCTGATTTGACGAGTCATTGGCTGATGGGGCTGATGGCGGGCGCAAGACGTTGTTCGTCAGCGCAGGGTGAGGCGTCGTCGCGTCGCTTGCGGGTAAAATCCTGCCCCTGTCCGCAGAAACTGGGCAGGCCCGCAGAACCCGATGGAACCCGCCATGACCGATGCTTCGCCCGCCGCTTTCCCCGACGCCCCCCTCGAACCGACCGCCGACGACGTGATCCAGGATCCGCGCCTGTGGCGCAAGGACGGTTGGACGGCGCGCGTGATCAAGAACGAAGACGACGACGGCTGGGCCGTCCAGATGATCAAGGACGGCGAGCCCGAGCCCGCGCTGGTCGGTCCGTGGACGATGGGCCGCGACAAGAAGAATCCGAAGCCGCTGGATACGTCGGCGTTCAATACGCTCGTGAAGACCGCGTCGGAGGTGTTGCGCCGGCACGAACAGCAGTTGCACGCGCTGCTGCACAAGCGCGTTGGACTGCAGACCGACGATGGCGACATCGACGTCACGCTCGACATCGTGCCCGACGAGTACGAGCCTTACGCCATGCTCACGGCGCTCGACGCATTCGGCGAACAGATCGCACAGGTGCGCGTCGCGCCCAACTTCAAGCTGACCAAGGCGCGCGCCGAGTCGTGGGCCGAGGGCGGTTTCGGCCGTATCGAGTAAGCCCCCCCCCGGTCGCCTAGTCCTGCTGGCAGAAGATGGCGGTCAGCAGCGGCCCGGCGTGATGAACGATGGCCGTGTTGCCGACCGCGTCGAGCGCGGCCTGGACCTTGCCCTGAGTGCCGACCACCACCGCGCCATAGGCCGAACGGGCGATCGGCTTGCCGTCGCCCGTCTTGAACAGCGGGTCGTCCTGCTGGAAAGCCACGATCGCGAACACGCTGAAGCCGTAGGCCGTCATATGCTGGCCGTGCGCGGGCCAGAAGGCGTTGATCGAATTCTTCTCGACGCGCATGGGTTTTTCGTCGATCAGCTTCTGGTCGATCAGACCGGACACGAAATCGTGCGCTGACTCCTTGCAGGTCAGCGCGTCGTCGAGGGCGGCGGCATGGCCGGTGAGCGGCACGAAGGGCAGCGCCGCGAGCAGCAGGGCAGCGAGGGAAGGACGTTTCATCGAATTCTGGCGATTAGGCTGCGCCGGCGCCGCTCACTTGCGCGACGCCAGGGCCGATGCGAAGGCAAGCACTGTACGCGGGTTTGCGCGAGCGTGCTTGCGGGGCAGCATCGGGCTGACCGATTCGATCAAGGCAAACGTTCGCACACTCTAGAGCAGACAATTTTTCACCTTTGCGCGCCGGAATCTTTCGCCGACCGTTGGGCGACGGTAAAATTGATGCAATCGGAATGAAAATCGCTTTGATTTCGGTAAAAAGTGCCGGTGTGGCGGGGGAAAACCACACCTGAACGCCTCGAAGCGCAAAAACGTCGCTCACGCGCCCATCGACGGCGCTGAAGTCTGCATAAAACCAGAAAGTGCAATATGAAAAATACAGCGCTTGCTGCGTCGGCCTTCGTGGCGGTCGACGTATTTCTCGTCGTGTACATCGCCATGCTGATCTACGGCTTTAGCATCACTGCGGGAGCGTGCAAGGCGCTCAAGGCTGACACGGCCGGCGTGACCGAACTTGCGGACCTGAAGGCGGTTTGCCGGAAGCAAGCCGACCCCATGAGCTGGCTCACGTTGGCGTCGGGCAGGCTGTTCCACGCTTAGGCGCTGGCCGCCGTGCGCTGTAGCAAGACACCCTTACACATCTCAAGAAAACGACACACTTCCGGGGCGGTGATTTACACGCAACTGTGCTAGGCCCGAGAGCATGGCGAGACGGCTTACACTATACTTCCCGGTTATGACTGGAAAAGACCAACCTGCGCAAACGCTGCCGCGAGCGGTACCGCTCCCGCGCACATGGGACGCGCGCGCGGCGCGCTGGCTCGTCACGCCTCTCGTGCCGACTCGCGTAACCCCGAATCACCTGACCACCCTGCGCCTGCTGATCGGGCTCGCGGGCGCGTTCTATCTGGCGCGCGGCGACTTCTTGCACGTCAATATTGGCGCATTTCTGATCGTTTTGTCGAATTTCGTTGATCACACCGACGGCGAACTCGCGCGAATCAGCGGCAAGACCAGCCGTATTGGCCATTTCTACGATCTCGCCGCGGATGCCGCGACCACGATCCTGCTGTTCTTCGGCATGGGCTATGGCCTGGGTGTCCTCGCCGCCTCCGGCGCGACTGCGGCCGAATGGCGCGTGCCGCCGGCCGTGCTCGGCGGTATCGCCGGCGTGGCCGTCGCGGTAATCTTCTTCCTGCGCATGCGTATCGAGGAAATGGCGGGCAAGGCCGGCACGCAGCAGGCCTTCGTCGGCGGTTTCGAGACGGAAGACGTGCTGTATCTGTTGCCGCTCGTCACACTCACCGGTATCGCGTCGCCGTTTGTCGTGGCCGCGTCCATCGGGGCGCCGCTGTTCGCGATTTACGTGGTGTTCGACTACTGGCGCGTGACGCGCCGTGCGGCCGGCAAGGAAACCCGTCAGGTTTGGATCAGCAGATGAGTGTGCAAGCAGAAGAAGAACAGGCAGTAACGGCCAACGCGCGCAGCGCCGGCATCGAAGCGGGGGCGGCCGGCGTGCCCGACGCCGCGATTGGCCGCGCCTTGGGCGACCTGGATCCGGCGCGTCTGCGCGACGAGTACGTGAATCAGGGTTCGTTCCTGTATCTCTCCGAATTCCTGCCTGCGGACGCGACGCAGCGGCTCATCGACGCCGCCAATGCGCTGATGCCCGAGGTCAACCGCAATTTCATTCCCGGCCATAAGGCGGGCGGCAGTGTGAGCCGTCACACGATCGACCGTCTGCAGCCGTATATCGCCGAACTCTACCGCTCGCCCAAGCTGATCGCCTGGCTGGAAAAGATCACCGGCGACAAGCTCCAGCTTTCGCCCGAAGACGATCCGCATGCCTATGCGCTGTATTACTACACGCGCGCGGGCGATCATATCGGCTGGCACTACGACACGTCTTATTACGACGGCCGCCGCTATACGGTGCTGCTGGGCGTGATCGACGACTCGTCGTGCATTCTGGATTACGAGCTGCATACCCGCGACGAAAACAAGCCCGACGAGCCCGGCGCCGTCCAGTATCCGCCCGGCGCGCTCGTGCTGTTCGATGGCGACAAGCTGCGTCACCGCGTAACCGCAAGCCGCGAAGGGGAGGTACGCGTTTCGCTCACGTTCGAATACGTGACCAACCCGAACATGCGTCCGTGGCGGCGCTTCATCTCGAACATGAAAGACGCGATTGCATACTTTGGCTTTCGCCAGGTGTTCCGCAAGGCGCTGCAGTCCGCGATCGGCGGCGCGCGCAAAACGGGAGAGCGGGCGTGAGCCGTGCCGCCATCCTGCTGTTGTCGATCGGCGCAGCACTCTTTATCGCGCTGCTCACGTGGCAAGGCCTGGGCTCGGTGACGAGCACGCTGGCTGCGGCTGGCTGGGGCCTCGCGCTCGTCGCGGCGTTTCACATCGTCCCGCTCGCGCTCGACGCAGGTGCGATCTCGGTGATGTTCCGCAAGGGCGAGCGTGTCGACCAGCGTGACGCGTTGCTGGCGCGCTGGAGCGGCGAGGCGGTGAACAGCCTGTTGCCCGCCGGCCAGATCGGCGGTCCCGTGGCGATGGTGCGCCAGCTTGCGCAGCGCGGCATGGCCATGCGCGACGCGGCGGCGGCCATCACGGTGAGCACGACGCTGCAGGCGGTCGCGCAGATCGTGTTCGCGGTGTTCGGCATCGCGCTCTTTTCCGCTTACGCCG
Source organism: Paraburkholderia eburnea (assembly GCF_002917095.1). Lineage (GTDB taxonomy): Bacteria > Pseudomonadota > Gammaproteobacteria > Burkholderiales > Burkholderiaceae > Paraburkholderia > Paraburkholderia eburnea. The sequence goes on along the minus strand of NZ_PQGA01000005.1, from coordinate 153,173 downwards.
CCAATGGCGCGCCGCGCGATCTCGGCCTCGCGGCGATGATCGCCACGGTCGTGCTCGGCGGCATGATCGCCCTGTTTTACGTGGCGCAGCACCGTGGCCTGTTCGGCCGCCTGCTGCGTCTCGCGGCGAAGGTGTTCGGCAAGCGCGACTGGTCGTCGCTTGCCACGCGCGCCGACGCCATCGACGCCGCCGTCAAGGAGCTTTATTCCGAACGCGGCCGTGCGGCGGCCAGCTTCGCGTTGAGCCTCGCGGGCTGGCTCGTCGGCACCGCGGAAGTGTGGCTCGCGCTGCACTTCCTCGGCCATCCGGTCGGCTGGATCGACGCGCTGTTGCTGGAGAGCATCGGCCAGGCGATCCGGGGCGCGGCGTTTGCCATTCCCGGCTCGCTCGGCGTGCAGGAGGGCGGCTATCTGCTGCTCGCGCCGCTCGTCGGCCTGCCGCCCGAGGCGGCGCTCGCGCTCTCGCTCACCAAGCGCGCGCGCGAAATCGTGCTCGGTTTGCCGGGCCTTCTGTATCTGCATTTCAGCGAACGTAGCTGGCAACGTCGGCGCGCTCCGCGCGTACCCGCTGTCGAAATCGCCGATTGACTTTTTTCTCCCAAGGAACGTTGCGCATGCGCGCCATCATTCTCGCGGCAGGCCTCGGCCTGCGCCTTCAGCAACGCGCTGGAGAACAGTTTCCGAAATGTCTGCTGCAATTCGAGGGCGTCTCGCTGCTCGAACGCCACCTGCAGATGCTCGAATCGGCGGGCGTCACCGAAGTCGTGCTCGCGCTCGGCTTCCAGCCTGAGCTGGTCGAGGCCGAACTCAAGCGCATCAACTGGCCGCACAAGGTCGAAGTGGTGTTGAACCCGCGCTTCGATCTGGGCAGCGTGCTGACGGTGCATCGCACCGCCGAAGCGATGACGCGCGGCGGCGACGTGCTGCTGATGGACGCGGACGTGCTCTACGATGAGCGCGTGTTCGCGCCGCTGGTGGCTGGCGCTGCACCGGCCAACCGTCTCCTGATCGACCGCGACTTCGAAGCGGGCGACGAGCCCGTGAAGCTGTGCCTGCGCGAGGGCGTGCCCGTCGAGTTGCGCAAGCAACTGGCCGTGGGCCTGCAGTACGACACGATCGGCGAATCGGTCGGCTTCTTCCGCCTGAACGAAGCGACGGCGCGTCGTTTCGCGCAGATCGTCGAAGGCTATGTCGATACGGGCCGCGCGAACCTGCCGCACGAAGAAGCGCTGCGCGATCTGCTGCTCGAACGTGGCGCCGAATTCGAAACGGCCGACGTCACCGGCGCACCGTGGATCGAGATCGACTTCCCGAACGACGTGACGCGCGCCGCCGAACAGGTGTTGCCGCAACTCACGCCGGTTGCGAGCCGCCTGAAGCAAGTCGCCGGGTAATCGCGGCCTGATTCCGTGTGGATGTTCTGAAGGGCTGCCGCAAGGGCGGCCCTTCTGCTTTATCGCGTTGACGCGCGTGATGCGTGTGCAGCTGCGCGCCGCTTCATCTGTTGCCGACTTCCCGCTTCTTGCAACACGGTGCCATAATGGCAGCTTTACGCCATCAGCCAGGCTGATTGTCGTTCCTGCCCATGCCACTAGCCCTCGGCGCTTTCATCGTTCCGCTTATTGTCGCGTGCGCGATGTTCATGGAGAACGTGGACGCGACAGTCATCGTCACCTCGCTGCCCGCGTTGGCCCGCGATCTTGGCCAGGATCCCATCACCCTCAAGCTTGCCGTCACGAGTTATGTGATCGGCCTCGGCGTGTTCATTCCGATCTGCGGATGGGTCGCCGACCGCTTCGGTTCGCGCAATGTGTTCCGCACGGCCATCGGCATTTTCATGACGGGCTCGCTGCTGTGCGCGGCCTCGCGCTCGCTTGAAATGTTCGTGGCCGCGCGCTTCGTGCAAGGCATCGGCGGCGCGATGATGGTGCCGGTCGGCCGCATCATCATTTTCCGTTCGCTGCCGAAATCGGACTTCATCCGCGCGGTCAATTATCTGACCGTGCCTGCGTTGCTCGGTCCTGTCGTGGGGCCGCCGCTCGGTGGCTTCATCACCACCTATCTGCACTGGCGGCTGATTTTTTTCGTCAACATTCCGATTGGCGTGCTTGGCATCTGGCTCGCGAACCGGCATATCGCCAATATGCACGAGGAGCATCCGGGGCCGCTCGACTGGCTGGGTTTCCTGCTTTCGGCAGGCGGCGCGTCGCTGTTCATGCTGGGGCTGTCGCTTGTGGGCGGCGAGCTGGTTTCCAATACGAAAGCCGTGACGATGTGCGTGATCGGCGCGTTCTTGCTGGTGGCTTACTGGTTCTACGCGCAGCGCGCGGAGCGGCCCGTTCTCGATCTGAAATTTCTGCGCATTCCCAGCTTCAACGCGAGTGTGGCGGGAGGCTCGCTGTTTCGTATCGGACTCGGCGCGGTGCCGTTCCTGTTGCCGCTTGCGTTGCAGGAAGGGCTGGGCATGACGGCGTTCGCCTCGGGTGCGATTACCTGCGCCTCGGCGTTCGGTTCGATCTTCATGAAGGCGATCGTTTCGCGCGTGCTGGGGCGCTTCGGCTTTCGCCGCACGCTGGTCGTCAACGCCGCGGTTGCGGGCGCGGCCATCGCGATCTATGGCGCGTTTTCGCCGGCCACGCCTGTGTGGCTGATCTGGTTCATCGTGCTGGCCGGCGGCATTTTTCCGTCGTTGCAGTTCACGGGTCTTAATTCCCTGGCCTACGCGGATATTCCCAGCAAGGACATCGGCCGGGCCACCAGTGTCGCGAGCGTGATCCAGCAGGTTTCGCTCGGCCTGGGTGTGACGATCGCGGGGATCGTGCTGCAAGTTTCGCATCGGATACAAGGGCATCCGACCATCGTATGGTCCGATTTCTGGCCGGCATTCCTCGTGGTCGGACTGTTCTCCGTGGCGTCGATTCCCGTCACCTTGCGTCTGCCGGCCAATGCGGGCGACGAGATCGCGCGCGGGCGGCGCGGGCAGGCCTGAGTCAGGGTGGCTATCGACGATCGGCTATCGGCGGATGGCCGGATCGCAATCGTTTTCTGTGCGTGCTATAAGCGTTGGGACCGGGTCACAAGCCTGGTGAAAGCTGGGCAAGAATGCGCTAAACGATGAACCGAATCATGGAGGTCACTCAATGAAGTTGGTCGATAGAACGAAAATTTCCGCTGCTGCTCTCGCGCTCGTTTCACTTTCCGCTTTATCCGCGGGCTTTCTCGAAGCCACGCCGGCCTTCGCCAAAGATACCCAGCAACGTCCCGCCGTACTGGACGCCTCAGCAGTCGCTGTGGCCGACAAGTACGCCGCCGATGCCGCCGAACTGATTTTCAAGGAAGGGGGCAACGCCGTCGACGCGGCGGTCGCCATCGCCTTCTCGCTCGCCGTGACCTATCCCGAGGCCGGCAATATCGGCGGCGGTGGTTTCATGACGCTCTATGTGAACGGCAAGCCTTATTTCCTCGACTATCGCGAGCGTGCACCGCTGGCCGCCACGCGCACGATGTATCAGGACGACCAGGGCAACGTGATCGCCGGCAAGAGCCTCTACGGTTACGACGCGGTAGGCGTGCCTGGCACCGTCGAGGGCATGTGGGAGGCGCAGAAACGCTTCGGCAAGCTGTCATGGAAGCAGGTGCTGCAACCCGCGATCAAATACGCGCGCGACGGCTTCGTGGTCGACGAGCTATTGGCAAAACGCCGCGAGGAAGCATCGAAAGAGTTCGACGGCAAGACCAACTTCGACCAGTATTTCGGCGACATGAAAGTGGGCGAGCCTTTCAGGCAGCCCGATCTCGCCAACGTGCTCACGCGCATCGCCAATCAAGGCGCGAAGGACTTCTACGACGGCAAGACGGCCGACCTGATCGCGGCGTCGATGAAGGGCCACGGTCTCATCACGAAGCGCGATCTGCAGGAGTACAAGGCTGTCTGGCGCCAGCCGGTCGAGGCGAACTGGAACGGCTACGAAGTCATCACCGCGCCGCCGCCGAGCTCGGGCGGCGTGGGCCTCGTGCAGCTGCTCAAGATGAAGGCCGATCTCGCGCCGCAATTCAAGGACGTGCCGCTCAATTCGCCGCAATACGTCCATCTGATCGCGGAAATCGAGAAGCGTGTATTCGCGGATCGCGCGCAATATCTCGGCGATCCTGACTTCTACAAGGTGCCGGTCGCGCAACTGACCGACGACGCCTATATCGCGAAGCGCGCCGCCGACGTCGATCCCGACAAGCCCTCCGACACGAAGAGCGTGCAGCCGGGTCTCGGCACCTCGATGCCGGAAAAGGCCGAGACCACGCACTTCTCGGTGGTCGACAAATGGGGCAATGCCGTTTCGAATACCTATACGATCAACGGCTACTTCGGTTCGGGCGTGGTGGTGCCGGGCGCGGGCATCGTGCTCAACGACGAGATGGACGACTTCTCCGCGAAGCCGGGCGTGCCGAACATGTTCGGCGTGGTCGGCAGCGACGCGAACGCGATCGCGCCGAAGAAGCGTCCACTGTCCTCGATGACGCCGACGATTCTCACGAAGGACGGCAAGGTGTCGCTGGTGATCGGCACGCCGGGCGGCTCGCGCATCTTCACGTCGATCTTCCAGGTCATCAACAACATTTACGACTTCAAGATGCCGTTGAAGGATGCGGTTGGCGCGATGCGTTTCCATCATCAACTGCTGCCGCCCAATACAATTTTCTGGGAGCCGTATGAGCCGATCAACGGCGACCTCGCGAAGCAGGTCGAGGCGAAGGGCTATGTGCTGAAGGGACAGGACTTCAACGGCGACATCCAGGCAATCCGTATCGATGGCGATACGCCCGAAGCCGCTGCTGATCCGCGCGGACGTGGCGTCACGCGCGTAGTGCAGTAAGCGGAGCGTCGCGGGTCAATGCTACCGGTTGCGCGTGCATCTTGTTTCCGATACGAATTTTTTGCCGGACAAGTTTTCCCGAAATTCACTGGACATACGATGCGCGAGCGACCCGGTACGAACAGCATCGCATGCGATGCGCGTTTGCTCACCGCTTGTCCTCTTTAATGAGGATTCCAGTGCGGAGCGTATCGCGTAGGATGCAAGTTCCGGCGACGTGAAAACCCAGCCGGCGTGTGTTTTACTGGGCAGCTTCGGCTGCCCGTTTTCTTTTCTCCTCCTGATTTTCCCTTGGTGTTGCGCGCCTGCACGGTTCCTTGAATTCGCCGAAACCGCTATATAAGCTATAACGTTTGCTGCGCCCCGGAACGGCGCCTGCAGACCGGCACTAGCCCTCGGTTAGGCTTTTGGGGCTGCCTTGCCGCCCGTCAATGGCAATTCCAATGCAGAGTCACGTGCGCCGCGAATGTATCTGACAAGCCGCGAACTGGCGTTGCTGGCCGACGTCTTCAAGCTGCTGGCCGACCGCGCTTTGCCGGAGGACGTGCTGCGGCTTGAAGTAGGGCGGCGCATGCTCGATCTGCTCCGCGCGGATTTCTTCGGCTCCTATGTCTGGGACGACACGCAGGGCATATTCACGAACCGCGTCGCCATCAACATGTCTGCGGACAATCTCGGCAATTACGAGCGCTATTTCCAGTACCGCGATCCGCTCACGCCTCTCCTTCAGCACCAGCGCGCGGCGGTTCGTGTAACCGACGTGATGGCGCACGATGAACTCGCGCAAACCGAGTTATTCAACGACTTTCTGCGCCGCGATGGCTTGCACTGGGGCATGAATCTGTTCGTCTGGGACGGCGACACCAACATCGGCGATCTACGCATCTGGCGCGGCGCGCACGGCGAGAACTTTTCCGATCACGACCTGGCGATGCTGGAGCTGATCCGTCCGGCGTTCACCGCCGCGCTGGCGCGCTCGCGCGGTGCTGCGGGCATCGCGACGCTGCCGGACGGCGTGGCGGTGGAGTTCACGGATGGCGACCCGATCGCTCGCCTGACGCGGCGCGAGCGCGAGGTCGTGACGCTGGCCGCCGAGGGGTTGCTGGACAAGGAAATTGCGCAGCGGCTCGGGATTTCCTATACGACCGTGCGTACCCATCTCGACCGGTCGTTCCAGAAACTCGGCGTCAGCAATCGTTCGAGGCTTGCGCGGCTGCTGCAATTGCCGCGACGTTGACGATCGGAAACACGCGGCTCAGTGCGCCGCCTGCATATCTGCTTGAGCGGCGTCGATCAGGCCGAGCGCTGCCTGCGCGTCGCCGATACGCTCGACGGCGAGCAGCGCGAAGCGCGCGAGAAAGAGCGGCGCATTGGCTTCGCCCAGATCGGTCATGGTCTTGCACAGTCGCGTGTAGACCGCGTCGAGTTCGCTGTCGGTCATGGTGTTTTCCTGTTCAATATTGTTGTGCGTTCATGCATGCAATGCGTGCAACGAGCGTTCGAGGGCGTCGAACGCGCGCTGTGCCAGCGTGGCGCCGTTGCCTTGCCAGCGGCCGAGCACGTGACCGTCCGGGCGCACGAGATAGAGCGTGGCCGCTGCGGCGCCGTACATCGGAAAGAGGCGGCCAGTGTGGTCCCAGCCACAGCGGCGCGTGGTGTCGGCGGGTGTCTGCCGCGCGAGCGGCACGAGCTTGACCGGCACGCCGCATGACGTTTCCAACGCGGCCAAGGCGGGCGGCACCGTGCCGTCATCGCTGAAATAGAGCGCCGTAAAGTGCGTGCCGATCAGATCGGTCATGTGGCCCGCGCGTGTTCCGCCGCCATCGACGATGGTGATGGGGCACTCGGGCAACACCGTGCCCGGCGCGGGACCGCTGACGAGCGGATCGGAAACTGCATTGAGCGGCGAATCCCTATAGGCGATCGCCGAGGTCTGGCGCGGGTTGATCAGCGGGCGCACGCCGGGATGGCGCGCGGCGAGACTCAATACCGCTGTGCGCATCAGTTCGAACGCGAACGACGGCGGCGCCATGAATTCGGTGCTTTTCGTGCCGTAGCTGAGGTTTTCGTGCGCGGCGAATACGCGCTCGTCGGAATAGCTGTCGAGCAGGCGTTCATCGGCACGCCCGTGGATGGCGTAGGCGAGCTTCCACGCGAGATTGTCCGCGTCGTCGATGCCGGAATTCGCGCCGCGCACGCCGAAGATCGGCACGAGATGCGCGGCATCGCCCGCGAACAGCACGCGCCCATGACGATAGCGCTCCAGCGTGAGCGCGTTGGCCTTGTAGATCGTGATCCAGATGGGCGACCACGCGGCGGTCTCGCCCATCATGTCGAGCAGGCTCTGCACGCGCGGCATTACGTTTTCAGGTTTGACGGCCGCTTCCGCGTCCTCGCCGTCGCGCAACTGATAGTCGATGCGCCAGACGTTGTCGGGCTGCTTGTGCACCAGCACGGTCGAGCCGGGATTCGACGCCGGATCGAAATACGCGAGACGTTCCGTGGGCCGTGCGCTGTCGAGCAGGATATCGACGATCACATAGCGGCCTTCGTAGCTCGTACCGGTGAGCTTGAGGCCCAGCGCCTCGCGCACGGTGCTGCGCCCGCCGTCCGCCGCGATCAGCCAGTCGGTTTGCGCTTCGTAGTCGCCTTCGGGCGTCGAGAGCGTAAGCGTCGCCCCCTGCGTGTCGTGCTGCACGGAGGTCACTTTCGTGCGCCAGCGGATGTCGATGAGATCCGCGTGGCGCTCAGCCGCGTCGAGCAGGAATTGCTCGATGTGATACTGCGCGAGATTGACCATCGGCGGCAGCTTCTGGTTATCGTCTTGCGGCATCGTGAAGTGCAGGACTTCCTCGTTGCGATAGAAGCTGCGCCCGCCCGTCCATGGCAGGCCTTTGGCGAGAAAGCCATCGAGCGCGCCCAGACGTTCGATGATCTCCAGGCTGCGGCGCGAAATGCAGATGGCGCGGCTGCCGTGGCACACCGATTCGTCGGCTTCGATCAGCACCGAGCGCACGCCATGTTTCGCGAGACCCAAAGCGATGGCGAGTCCGACCGGGCCGCCGCCGACGATCGTGACCGCGTGACGTTGCGTTTCGCGGCCATCGGCGCGTTCGGGCAGGCGAGCGTCGTACTGCTTCGATTCGAAGGGATAAGGCTTGAATGGGACGCTCATCGCGCGTTGTCTCCGATCGGAAATTTTTGTTCGCGCGCGGTGCAAGGCGCACCACGCGGCGCCGCGGGCTTCAAAAGCCTGGGCGATGCGGGGAGTATGGCGGGCGAGCGAGGCGGCGCTGTCCTCATTTTGGGTACAGCGTGGCCGAGGACAACAACGGGCGAGGGGCGTTTAGCGCGCGTCGTTGGCGAGGCAGAGCGCGAAAAGCTGGCGCTGGCCCGAAATGCCGAGGCGCTGATACGCGCGTTTCTGATAGGTGACGACGCTGCTGGGCTTCACGCCCATGCTGTCGGCAATTTCGGCGGCGCTATGGCCTTCGAGCACGCCACGCAGCGCGTCGAGTTCGCGTTTCGACAGTTCGGGACACAGCCTGCGCAGGCGCGCGAGCATCAGTTGCGGAATGCCCAACTGGCTTTGCCCACGCAGGGCGTAGTGATGCCTGGTGGCCTCGCCGATCAGGGGCGCGAGCGATTCGACCAGTTCCACTTCGCCGGGCTGGAAATTGCCGGCGTCGCGCTCGCGATAGAGATTCACGCAGAGCCAGATATCGGCGGCGGGCTGCATGAGCAAGGAGAGCCGATCGGAAACATTCGGCGTGGCGTAGCAGGTCTGGCGGTAGCCGTCGTGCGCGATGTCTTCGCTCGACTGCCAGTGAAGCACGAGTGACGAAGGCTTATCCGTAGCGTCGTTATTGCCCGTCACGATGCGCTGATTGCCGTCCAGCGCGTAAAAGAGGCGCGTGTAAGTGTCGGCGACATCGCGCAGAAAGCGGCCGCCGCGATGGTCGGCGACCGAGACCGTGCGTGGCCGGTTGCCGAACTCGTACGCGAACACCGTGCATTGCGACACCGACGTGGCCGGCCCGAGCAGGTTCAGCACCTCGGCGGCGAGCGCATTGGCGTTATCGCCGCCAATCGCGGCGACGAGGCCGGTGACACGGGCCAAATCGAATGAGCCGGATGGACCGGCCTGTCGCGGCCGGTCGAGACGCCAGTAACGCATGTTTCTTAAAGGAAAAAGGCAGGAAGATCGGCGCAGAGCAGATGTCGAGGGTAGCACCGAACCGGCGCGCCGCGTAAGCCGGATCGTGCAGGGAAAGCACTAGTCCCAGCTGATCGATACCCGTTTCGGGAGCGCGGGCAACAGCGGGGCAGCAAGCAGGAATTCACCCACTTGCGGTAATCTCCGTACTTGCGCCGAAATCGCGCAGATGTTTCCTTTCTTATCAGGTCGCTTCAAGCCGGAACCCCCCGTTATGTGGACTCTTCCCACCGCCATCCCGCCCGATTTTGGCACTGGAGTGGTATTTCTCAGCGTGCTCGTAACGCAACTCGGCGTGCCGGTTCCCGCCGCGCCGGTGCTGATACTGGCGGGCACGATGGCGGCTGGCGGGGAAGCTTCCTATGTGAATCTGTTGCTGGCCGCGGTGGTGGCGACCTTGTTCGCCGACTCGCTCTGGTTCACGGCGGGCCGCCTGCGTGGCCGTCGCCTGCTCAATGGACTCGTGCGCTTTTCACTGTCGCTCGATACGACGATTCGTGTCGCGCGCAATGTGTTCGAACGTCACGGCGCGCCGATCCTTGCGGCGGCGAAGTTCGTGCCGGGTCTCGGTCTGATATCCGCGCCGCTGCTCGGCACCACGTCGATGGACGTGCGTATTTTTCTGCTCTGGGACGCGGTGGGCGCGACGCTCTGGGCTGGCACCTGGCTGATCGGCGGCGCCGCACTGCATACGGAAATCGCGCGCTTTGCGATGTTCGTGCGCGCCAATGGCTGGACGATCTTCGACGTGCTCGCGGTGGCTGGCGTGCTGTTCCTGGCCTACCGCTGGGCGCGCCGTCTGCAATTGCGCCGCTGGCTCGCCACGCACCGCATTTCGCCCGATCAGCTCGACGAGATGATGAAATCCGGCTCGCCGCCGATCGTCTTCGATGCGCGGCCGCAGACTGTGCGTGAGAAGGAGGCCTATCGCATTCCCGGCGCCCAGCCGCTCAATCTCGATTCAAGCGAGGCGCTACCGGCCGAGCTGATCGCGCGTCCCATCGTGGTGTATTGCGTATGCCCGAACGAGGTGACGGCCAAGCGCATCGTCAACCGCTTGCGCGACAAGCACATCTACCACGCGCACGCGCTCAGGGGCGGTCTCGATGCGTGGGAGCGGCGCGGTTATCCGGTCGAGCCGCTGTCGTCTGAATTCCATCGCGCGCATGGGCTGGACGAAGAGGAATTCGAAGCCGAGGCCGAGCAGGAATTCACGGTGCGCGCGAGCCTTTCCAAGTAAGCATCGTGCTTCGATGTCATGCGCTAGTCACAGGCTTTTTGCCCCCTGCGCGCGTTGGCGGCGCGAGCCGCCGCCGACATTCTGGCCCGCATCGCGCGCCATCTGTGCATATCCCCAGATCGACAGCAACGTGAGTACGCCCGCGCCCAGAAACGCCAGGCGGAAGTCGTCCAGCGTGAAGACGTGGCCGGTCGAACCGGGTTGTGCGTTCTTCATTGTGCCGCCTCATGCAGGGCGGCTTGAGCGTGTTCGAGACAGACGTACGGAGGCATGGTGCGCATGGTGCATCAGTAAGGAAACAAACGAGGCAACAGTTTCCGATACGAAAGTGCCCGTGTACAGCCTCGCGCGCCTGTCCAGGCGGCTGGAAGATTGCAGCGTGTGCCCAGCAGCCTTGTCGGGAGGCGCGTACACTCATCGGCGCTTCTTCAACGCACGATTTGTGGAGGATCGGAAATGGAATACCGTTTTCTGGGCGCATCGGGTTTCAAGGTACCGGTGCTGAGTTTCGGTACGGGCACGTTCGGCGGCAAGGGCGAGTTCTTCGAGGCGTGGGGCGCAACCGATGTGGCCGAAGCGCGACACCTCATCGACATCTGCCTCGATGCGGGCGTCACGATGTTCGATACCGCCGATATCTATTCGCGCGGTGTGTCGGAGTCGGTGCTTGGCGAGGCGCTCAAGGGACGCCGCGACAAGGCGATCATTTCGACCAAGGCGACGTTTCGCTTCGCCGATGACGACGCCAATAGCGTCGGCTCGTCGCGTTTTCATCTGAAGCGGGCTGTCGATGCCGCGCTCAAGCGTCTGCAAACCGACTACATCGATCTGTTCCAGCTGCACGGGTTCGACGCGAAAACGCCCGCGGAGGAAGTGCTCTCGACGCTCGACGAACTCGTGCGCGCGGGCAAGATCCTCTATACCGGCGTGTCGAATTTTTCGGGGTGGCACCTGATGAAGTCGCTCGGCGTGGCGGATCGCTATGGTTATCCGCGCTACGTCGCCAACCAGACGTATTACTCGCTGATCGGCCGCGACTACGAATGGGAATTGATGCCGCTCGGTCTCGACCAGGGCGTGGGCGCGGTGGTGTGGAGTCCGCTCGGCTGGGGGCGTCTGACCGGGAAGATTCGCCGCGGCCAGCCGCTGCCGCAGACGAGCCGCCTGCACAAGACGGCCGAGCAGGGGCCGCCGGTGCCGGAGGACTATCTGTTCCGCGTGCTGGATGCCATCGACGAAGTTGCACAGGAAACCGGCAAGACCGTGCCGCAGATCGCGCTGAACTGGCTGCTGCAGCGGCCGACGGTTTCGACTGTGCTGATCGGCGCGCGCGACGAGGCGCAGCTACGCCAGAACCTGGGTGCGGTGGGCTGGAACCTCACGGCGGAGCAGGTCGCGAAGCTCGACGCCGCGAGTGCGGTGCGGCCCGTGTATCCGTACTGGCATCAGGAAGGCTTTAGCGAGCGTAACCCGTCGCCGGTCTGATGCTGTCTGAGTCGCACGTTATTCGGCACGTCATTGAGCGCGCTGTTCAGTCCAACTCGGCGGAACGCAGGATTTCCGCTGCGCCGAGGTGGATTGCCAGCGCGTAGAACTCGCGCTCGCCGAGATTGGCGGTTTTGGCGATCGCCATGGCGCGATTGTGGTCGTGCGGATGCAGCAGCAGTTTGACTTCGATCTTGGCGGGCGGCTTCAGGGTGAATTCCACGGCACATCTCCTTCGGTAATCGGGCGCATAGCCCGAGACGGGTGCGAAGCCCATTACCGGCCGCCAGTGCGCGCGCAAGCGCGAGCCGTTCGCCGTGGCTGATGCTGCGGCGGATCGAACGGCGATTGACGTGGAGTGGGCCTGAGATTCTGGCCAGCCGTGCCCATGACGGGCGCGGTGGCGCGATGCGCGTGCCGGCGTTAGCGCGGCGCGGGCGATCGTCCTGCAACTGCAAAAGCACTGCGGGTAGTACGGGTATTCGGTGTCTTGTACGGCGGATACGGCAGGGAAGCGCACGGCATGGGCAACCAACCTCCGGATTTATTTTTCTGCTGCGGCTGGGCACCGCATGGGGTACGGACGGCAGTATAGCCAGATCTTCGCCTAGGGTAAATACCTATGTTGTTACCGTGGCGTCAAATCATCGTTGCAACGGATGAGAAAATCGAACGCCCGTACCGGACGACGCCTGTGCGGCGTGGTCCGGTCCTGAGGGGCGACGGGGCAATGTCTGAGAGGGAGGGCGGCGAGACAGTCCCGCGGGCGTGTTAGCCCGTGGTGTCCTTGCGCAGGCGGGCGCGCGCTTCGCCGAGCGATTCGAAGCGGCCGCGCGTGTCGTCAAAGATCGCCACGGTGCCTTGCCCGATGTCGTACACCCAGCCTTGCAGTTGAAGCTGATTCTGCGCGACGCGGGCCGCGACGGCGGGGTGAGTGCGCAGATGCGTGAGCTGCAGGCGCACGTTTTCTTCAACGAGTGCCTGCACGATCTGGTTTTCGTCCAGACCGCGCGTTTGCACGACGCTGCGCGCTGCTTCGGCGTTGCGCAACCAGGCCGTGACCGTGGGCATGTCGGCCGTGGCCGTGCCGCCCGAGGCCAGACCCTTCATCGCGCCGCAGTCGGTGTGGCCGCACAGCACGATCTGCTTGACGTTCAGCGCCATCACGGCGAATTCGACCACGGCCGAGACGCCGCCGAGCATTTCGCCGTAGGCCGGCACGATATTGCCGATGTTGCGGCAGACGAACAGCTCACCGGGGCGAGCCTGCGTGATCATCTCGGGCGACACGCGCGAGTCGGCGCAGGTGATGAACAGCGTATGCGGGGCCTGACTGTAGGCGAGGCTGCGGAACAGCTCCTGGTTGCCCGGGAACACTTGATGAGTGAACTCGTCCACGCCGTCGAGGAGGTGCAGCAGATCGCAGCCGCACGATTCGGAGTGATCGTCGTGCGAGTGTTTATGGTCTGGCATGGAAGTTTCTCTCTTTATCATGAATCGACACAATCGAATGGCAACAGCGGAAGTTTACGCTGAGCCGCCGTGTTTCGGTTCGGAAACAAGCGGACGGGCGTGCGTTTTCCCCGTTTCCGATCGTCACCTGAGTGCTTGAATCGGGCGCTACCTGAGCATTCGAAGGCGTATTTTCTCACGCGCCGAGCGCTCGCTGCATCACATCAAAAGTGACGTTTCGCATCGGCGCAGGCTGGCGCGCGGGCTTTTGTCATACGACCGGCCAGTCGGTTGTCAGCGCCCGTGAGCGTGGCTCCGAGGCCGGCGGGGCAGCATTGTACGCGACGCGGCAATTTATGCGAGCGGGAGCTTCCAGAAGGAAACGGCGCAGCGTCGGCTATCCGGCGGGCGCATTTCATTGGTCGGGTCGATTTGATACGGATACCGAAATAATTGTCGCAATAAAAAACGCCTGCCGCAATGGTGCGCGGCAGACGTCCGTTGCTCGCAATGCTGCGACTCAGGACTCCATCGCGGGCTGTGCGGCGCCGGCGCGTCGGCCCGGCATGAAGTACCAGAGGCCTGCGACCGTTTGCAGCACGATCAGCCCGGTCCAGACGGCCTGATGCGCGACGACCGGATAGTGGCCGTCCACGGCGCTCCAATGTCCGAGCGCCGCGCCGACGGCGATCTGAGCGACAAAAATGCCCACGAAGATCACCAGCGTGAAGGTGGTGTTGACGCGGCCGATCAAGCGCGCGGGGAAATACTCGGCCAGCACGGCATAAGTGAGAATGCCGGTGCCGCCCAGCGCGCCATAGGCCGCCCAGAGCAGCGGCGCGGGCAAGGGCGCGCGCGCGGCAAGCAGCGCCTGGACCAGCACGAACAGCGCCATCGTCACGCCGGAAAAGCGCGCCACGCTGACGCCGCGCCGCTCGAAGGCGCGCGCGAGCGCCCCGAAACCGATATTGCCGACGATGAACGCGCCGCCCAGCACGGAAACCAGCGAGGCCGCGCGCGAGGCCACGTCCACGGTGCCCGCGGGCGTCACGTCGCGCAGGAACGCGCCGACCCAGAGCGACTGCATCGCGTAGAACACCGTCTGCGTGAGCGCCGAAAATGTCGCCGTCTTCCAGAACGCGTGGCTGCGCAGGATGTGCGCGGTGCCCTTGAACTGTTCGAGGACGCTCGCCTGATGATGCGTGTCGCGCGTGCGGGGGCCGCCGATCCAGATGATGGCCGCGACGGCCGCTGTGAGCGCGGCCAGACCGAGGCTCACCGAGCGCCACGGCGCGATCGTCAGCAGCCAGGAGAGCGGTGCGCCGACCGCGACGCCGCCAAGGCCGCCGACGGCCATCACGAGACCGTTGACGAGCGTGAGCTGGGCGACGGGAAAGTGCTGGGCCGTGGCCTTGAAGGCTCCGCCCAGGCACACCGAGACGCCCACGCCCACCAGCAGGCGCCCGACCATCATCGCGGCCATGCTGTGCGAGAGCCCGAACACGAGCGCGCCGGCGGCGGCCACCAGCATGACGCAGGCGGTCACGCGACGCGGGCCGAAGTGGTCGAGCAGCACGCCGCCCGGAATCTGCGCGCCCGCGAAGCCGAGGAAGTAGAGGCTGGTGAGCGTGCCGAGGTCGGTGGCCGTGAAGCCCATTTCGTGCGTCAGGAACGGCGCGAAGCCGAGGTTGACGCCCCGGAACAGATAGGAAACGAAGTAGCCGAGCGCGAAGACGGCGAATACGCGCAATCTGAGTGCGGTCATGATGCGGATGGTCGATGGGCGCGTCGGGTGCCTGGCCGTTACCGAACCGGCGCGACCCGAAAGCATTTTGAATGGCTGGGACACGATTATTGGCGAAAGCCGGATGCGAGGCCAGCGAGAGATTTCAGCCGCGATTGTGAGTAGAATTTGACGTCATGTCCCGATCGCTCCCTCCCTTGCAGGCCCTGCGCGCGCTAGAAGCGGCGGCGCGGCGGCGCAGTTTCAGCCGCGCGGCGGAAGAATTGCATTTGACGCACAGCGCCGTGAGCCACCATCTGCGTGCGCTGGAAGCGCAACTCGGTGTCGAGCTGTTTCGCCGCGCGGGCAGCCGCATGATTCCCACTGCGGCGGGCGCGCAGCTCGCCGAGCGGGTGCGCCATAGCCTCGAAGGCCTGCGCGAGGCGCTCGACGCCACGCGACCCGGCGTGAGCGGGGTGACGCGGCTCGAATTGAGTGTGATGTCCGATTTTGCATCGGTCTGGCTGATTCCGCGCCTGGGTGACTTCTACGACCGGCATCCCAATGTCGATCTCTCGGTGCGTATGCACGCCGGTGTCACGCCACCCGATCCCTATCCGTTCGACATCGGCATCTGGCATCGGCGCGTGGACGAGCCGGGTTTCCAGATCCGCAAACTGCTCGACGACCAGGTGGTTGCCGTGTGCAGCCCGACGCTGCTCGCGCGATATCCCGGGTTTCGTATCGAGGATCTCGCCGCCATGCCTTTGCTGCGCTTTTCGCGCCGCTCATGGCGTGACTTCTTCGAGGCCGCGGGCGTGGCTGGCGACGAACCCGAGCGCGGTCCGGTATTCGACGATGCGGGGCTGCTGTTGCAGGCGACCGTCGCGGGACAGGGCGCCGCCACGGCGCGCCTGCAACTGGCGCGCGGTTACATCGAGCGCGGCGAACTGGTGCAACTCGGGCAGGCCCGCATTCCCGCGTCGCTCGATTACTACTTCACGTGGCGCGAGGGCCATCCACGCGAAGCGGCGATCCAGCAGTTCTATCGCTGGGTGAAGGTGCAACTCGCCACGTAATGCGTTACGCCGGGCGATCGCACAGAGGGAATGCAAAGCGCGCGCTTTTTTCTTTCGTGAGTAAATGCGGGTAAAACCTGTGTTGGTGTCTGTCAACGCTGCGCGAATGGCATGCGTTGGTGGTCGGTAAGGGCATACTAAAACGACGCAGTAAGGATGCCCAATTGCGCGTCAATCAAATGCCAATCGCGCGTATTCACGCCGCATGCACGGCTGCATGCACCTGATTGGCGCGTTCTTAAATGCAGTTGAATTGCATTCGAATGAATGCGGTTCGTCCCGACATGCGGGACGGCTTGCAGGCTTGAGGTTGCAGGATACGGTGATTCCTCAGTGGAATCGAAGCATTTCACCCACGGTCGAATAGTCTTAGCGGTAGCTTTCGCATCAGACTCGTAATAAATAGAGTATCGTTAGTCCCCGATGTGCCTGGCATGGCGAATGGACGGCAATGGCCGCAATGCCGGCAACGCGGTTTTCGGTAGTGAAGGGTGTGTAGTGCACGGGTCCAGCTTTCCAATTGGGCCATCAAAAAACTGTGACAACAGGAGAAACTGCATGAAGGCTATTCAGGCGTTCAAACTGGCAGCCGGCACGATGCTGGTCGCTGCTTCGCTTCACGTTTATGCGCAGGACGCCGCCAGCGCGCCCGCAGCCGCGCCGACCGACAGCGCCAAAGCCCAGGTCCAGCAGTCGAAACAGCAGTACAAGTCGGCCAAGGCCGCTAACCGTGCGCTCTCGCGCAAGGTCCGCGCTGCGCTCGCGAAGGACAAGGACATCAGCGTGGCCAACATTACCGTCCGCGCCAAGGACGGCGCCGTGATCCTGCAAGGCACCGTGCCGGAGCAAGGTCAGGTCGATCACGCCACGGACGTGGCGAAGGGCGTCGCTGGCGTGACGTCGGTGAAAAACGCACTGACGATCCGTCCGGTCGGGACCTGATCGTCGATGCGCGACACGCGCCGGCCGTTTTGCGCGGCGGGCCTGTGTCACGCAGCGTCGGGGCCGCACAGGCGATCCGCAAAGCGGATGGTCCGTGCGGCTTTTTTATTTTCAGGGCTCGACGTAATGCATCGTCGGGGATTCTCCTGATAGCAGCGCCTGATTGGCATCGGCGGCCGCGCGCAGATAGTCCCACAGCGACGTGATGCGCCGCAGCTTGCGCAATTCCTCGCGGCTGCAGAGCCAGAAACGCCGCGTCACCATGACTTCGTCGGGCAGGATGCTAACGAGACGCGGATCGGGTTCGGCCATGAAGCACGGCAGGATCGCGAGCGCGCTGCCCTGCAGCGCCGCGTGATATTGCGCAATCACGCTGGTGCTGCAAAGACTGGTCGTCACGTTGGGCGCGGTGCGTTCGAGATAAAGCAGTTCGTGGCTGAAGGCCAGATCGGCGACATAGTTGATGAAAGCATGCTGGCGCAGGTCCGCGGCCGATTGTATCGGCGGATGCTGTTGCAGATATTCAGGTGTCCCATAGAGTCTGAGCCGGTAGTCGCATAGCTTCGTATAGACATACTGGCCGCGCTCGGGACGTTCGAGCATGATCGCCAGATCGGCCTCGCGTTTCGACAGACTCACGAAATGCGGTACCGGCAGCAGATCGATCGACATATCGGGATGCTTGCCCGTGAAGCGCGCCAGCTGCGGCGCAAGAAAGAAACAGCCGAAACCCTCCGTCGATCCCACCCGCACATGCCCCGAGAGCGATTGCGCGCCTAGCGCAAACTGCTCGCTCGCCGATTGCACCGTTGTCTCGACCGCATCGGCATAAGCCAGCAGGCGCTGGCCTTCAGCCGTGAGCACGAAGCCGCCCGAGCGGGACTTGTCGAACAGCACGGTCCCCAATGCGGCTTCCAGTTCGCGTACGCGCCGCGCGACGGTGGTGTGATCGACGCCCAGCCGCCGCGCGGCGGCGCTCGCGCGCTGTGTGCGCGCCACTTCGAGGAAGTAGCGCAAATCGTCCCAGTTCAATGTCTCCATCTGTCCCGTTGTGTTTTTTTGCATATCGGATGGGCTTTTTCATCTCTATGCCGTGGATATTCGAATAACTATACTCGTTCGCAGACCGCTTCATACAGCCTCGATAGCCGCTGCAACGCCGCTTTAACGTCGCTTCGACAGACGGTCGCCTACTATAAAGATGGAGACAAACGATGCACATGCAGTCGACCCCCGAAGGGGCGGCAGTGGCCGTTCCCGTTTCTGGACAAAAACGCCGCGCGCGCGATTATCTGATCGCCGGCTGGGCCAGCATGGCCGGCACGACGATCGAGTGGTACGACTTCTTCCTTTACGGCACCGCTGCCGCGCTCGTTTTCAACAAGGTTTTTTTCCCCACGCTCGATCCGATTCTCGGCACGCTCGCGGCCTTCGCGACCTATGGCGTGGGCTTCGTGGGCCGACCGATGGGCGGCATCGTGTTCGGTCATTTCGGCGACCGCATCGGGCGTAAATCGATGCTGCTGGCCACGCTCTTGCTGATGGGCATCCCTAGCATGGTGATTGGCCTGATTCCCTCGTATGCGAGCATCGGTTATTGGGCCGCGGTGCTGCTTGTGGCGATGCGTTTCCTGCAAGGCATGGCCGTGGGCGGCGAGTGGGGCGGTGCGGTGCTGATGGCCGTCGAGCATGCGCCGCCGGGCCGCAAGGGATTTTTCGGCTCGCTGCCGCAAACGGGCGTGGGCTTCGGGCTGATTCTGTCGTCGATTGCGATGGCGGCCGTCACCGCGCTGCCCGAAGCGGATCTGCTGTCGTGGGGCTGGCGTGTGCCGTTTCTCGCGAGCATCCTGCTTGTGCTGATCGGCTGGGTGATCCGTGTGCGTGTGCCCGAGTCGCCCGACTTCGAGCGCGTGAAAAGCCAGGGCGAAGCGGTAAAGGCGCCCGTGCTCGAAGTGTTCCGTCGTCAGCCGCGCGAACTGCTGACCATCATCGGCGCGCGCACGGCTGAAAATACCTGGTTCTACCTGGTAGTGGCCTTCGCGCTGGCCTACGCGGCGAACCAGCTCAAGATTCCCAAGGTGCAGATCCTGCATGCGATCACGGCGGGCGCGGTGCTTTCGCTCGTGACGATGCCGTTCTCCGGATGGCTGAGCGATCATATCGGCCAAAAGCGCCTGTTCCTCGCGGGCCTCGTGATCATGGCGCTGTTTGCCGCGCCGTTCTTCACGATGCTTGAAACGCTGCACCCGGCGACGGTCTGGTGGGCAATGGTGCTGGGCGTGGGCGTCGTCTTCCCGATTCTCTATGCTCCCGAATCGCAACTGTTTGCCGCGCAATTCCCCGCTGAAATCCGCTATTCGGGCATTTCGGTCTCTGTGCAGGTGGCCGGTGTGCTGGGCGGCGGCGTCGCGCCGATAATCGCGACCGCATTGCTCGCGTATGGCGGCGGCAAGCCGCATTACGTGGTGGCCTATATGGTCGTGCTGGCGGTGATCGCCTTCGTGTGTACGCTCATGATGCGTTCGCATCACGATTAACAACTACATAGCAATCCTGTTTAAATATTTGAGAGAGAGTTCAAGATGAACGCAGTCACCCAGGCATCCAATGCCCATGTTTCGACCGTCAAGCTGCTGATCGACGGCGAGTTCGTCGAATCGAAGACGACCGAATGGCGCGACATCGTCAATCCCGCCACCCAGGACGTGCTGGCCCGCGTGCCGTTCGCCACGGTCGCCGAAGTCGATCAGGCCGTGCGGAGCGCGCATGCCGCTTTCGCCACCTGGAAGAACACGTCGATCGGCACGCGTCTGCGCATCATGCTCAAGCTGCAGGCGCTGATTCGCGAGAACATGTCGCGCATCGCGCAAACGCTCACGGCCGAGCAGGGCAAGACGCTGCCCGACGCGGAAGGCGATATCTTCCGCGGTCTCGAAGTGGTCGAGCACGCCTGCTCGATCGGCACGCTGCAGCAGGGTGGTTTTGCGGAGAACGTCGCGGGCGGCGTGGATACCTACACCTTGCAGCAGCCTATCGGCGTTTGCGCCGGCATCACGCCGTTCAACTTCCCCGCGATGATTCCGCTCTGGATGTTCCCGATGGCGATCGTCTGCGGCAACACCTTCGTGCTCAAGCCGTCGGAACAGGACCCGCTGTCGACCATGCAACTGGTCGAACTGGCGCTCGAAGCGGGCGTGCCGAAGGGCGTGCTCAACGTCGTGCACGGCGGCAAGGAAGTCGTTGACGCGATCTGCACGCATCCGCTCATCAAGGCGATTTCGTTCGTCGGCTCGACGGCGGTGGGCACGCACGTCTATCGCCTTGGCAGCGAACACGGCAAGCGCGTGCAGTCGATGATGGGCGCGAAGAATCACGCCGTCGTGTTGCCCGATGCGAATCGCGAACAGACGGTCAACGCGCTGGTCGGCGCGGCGTTCGGCGCAGCGGGTCAGCGTTGCATGGCGACCTCGGTGGTCGTGCTGGTCGGCGCGGCGCAGCAGTGGGTGCCGGAACTCGTGGAAAAAGCGAAGACGCTCAAGGTCAACGCGGGCCACGAGGCGAAAACCGATGTTGGCCCGGTCGTCTCGCGCGCGGCGAAGCAGCGCATTCTGGGCCTGATCGAGTCGGGCGTGAAGCAGGGTGCAACGCTCGCGCTCGACGGCCGCGACGTCAAGGTGCCGGGCTACGAGAGCGGCAACTTTGTCGGCCCGACGGTCTTCACGGACGTGAAGACGGACATGGACATCTACACCAACGAGATCTTCGGGCCGGTGCTCGTGGTGCTCACGGTCAATACGCTCGATGAGGCCATTGCGCTCGTCAACGCGAATCCGTTCGGCAACGGCGTGGGTCTTTTCACGCAAAGCGGCGCGGCGGCCCGCAAATTCCAGAGCGAAATCGACATTGGCCAGGTGGGCATCAATATTCCGATTCCGGTGCCGGTGCCGTATTTCAGCTTCACGGGTTCGCGCGGGTCGAAGCTCGGCGATCTCGGCCCCTACGGCAAGCAGGTCGTGCAGTTCTACACGCAGACCAAGACCATCACGGCGCGCTGGTTCGATGACGCCACCGTCAACGACGGCGTGAACACGACGATCAGCCTGCGCTAAGGAGAACCGCTTATGAAAATAGGTTTCGTCGGGCTGGGCCATATGGGTGCGCCGATGGCGCTCAATCTGCTCAAGGCCGGGCACACGCTGAGTGTGTTCGATCTGAGCGAGCAGGCGATGCAGACGCTGGCCGATGCGGGCGCAACGAAAGCCGCGTCGCCCAAAGCGGCCGTGAGCGGCGCCGAGTGGGTCGTGACCATGCTGCCCGCCGCCGCGCACGTGCGCAGCGTGCTGACCGCGGAGGACGGCGTGCTGGCGGGCATCGCGAAGGGCGTGACGATCATCGATTCGAGCACGATCGATCCGGCGAGCGCGCGGGAATTCGGCAAGCTGGCGCAGGCGCATGGCAACCGCTTCGTGGATGCGCCGGTTTCGGGCGGCACGGGCGGCGCCACGGCCGGCACGCTCACCTTCATGGTGGGCGGCAGCGCGGAGCTTTACGAGAGCGTGAAGCCGGTGCTCTCGGGCATGGGCAAGAACATCGTCCATTGCGGCGACACGGGCACGGGGCAGGTCGCGAAGATCTGCAACAACCTCGTGCTGGGTGTGACGATGGCGGGCGTGGCAGAGGCGATGGCGCTGGGCGAGGCGCTCGGCATCGACGCGAAGGTGCTCGGCGGCATCATGAATACTTCGACGGGCCGCTGCTGGAGTTCGGACACCTATAACCCGTTTCCGGGCGTGATCGAAACGGCGCCTTCGACGCGCGGCTATACGGGCGGCTTCGGCACGGATCTCATGCTCAAGGATCTGGGCCTTGCCACCGATGCTGCGAAAAGCGCGCATCTTCCCGCGTTCATGGGGGCGATCGCACAGCAGCTCTATCAGGCGATGAGCAGTCAGGGTGACGGCAAGCTCGACTTCTCGGCGGTCATCAAGCTGTATCGCGGTACGAAGGGCTAGCGATTCAGCCTGAAGGAGGCGGCGCGGGCGGAACCCATTCCGCCCGCGCCGTTTTTGCTTCAGGCTTTTTCGATCGCGGCCATGCGTGCTTCGATGCGCGCGAGCAGGCGCTTGAACCACGCGTTGAGCAGCGTGTTGGACGTCGCCGCGAGCGTCGAGCACGCGAGGATGCGATAGACGTCGTTGCGCGTGAGCTTGGAGGGTCGCGCGGGATCGAGCCAGTCTTCGTTGGCGACCAGTTGCTCCAGCGTTTCGAGCCCGATCAGGATCGGCCACAGGCACGCAAGGCGCAGACGTATCGAAAGACGCGGCAGCGCAAACGCGTAGTCGATAGCCGCGCGGAAGTGATCGAGCGCGATGCGCACGAGGCCGAACATGAGTGGGCGCGCGCGCGCCGACGTGCCTGGCTGCAGCAGGTCCTGGGGCGTGAGCGCCGCCTGCGCGAGCATCGTCGCGGGCAGATAGCAGCGGCCGATGCGCAGATCCTTGCCGCAGTCGCGCAGCACGTTCACCATCTGCAGTGCCTTGCCGAAGCGCACGCCGCGCTGATACATGGTCTCGCGCAGCGCGGGCGCGAGCGTGCCCGGCAGATGCCTATAGGTCATCTTCGTCCAGAACTCGCCCACGCAGCCCGCCACCAGATACGTATAGCGGTCGAGCGCGTCCCAGGTGCCGAGCGCCGCCACCTGGCCCGAACGTTCGTCGGGGAAGGTGTTCAGATCGAATTCCATGCCCTCGGTGAGCGTCGTGACGATCTCGCGCACGGCCACGCGGTCGGCCTCGTCGAGTTGCGCGAGCACGTCGAGCGCGCCGCCGAGCGACTCCAGCAGCAGCTTTTCGTCCGATTGCGTCTGCTGGCCCGCGACTTCGCTGGCGATGCGGGTCAGGGCGTCGTCGTTCGCATTGCCGGTGCCGTTCACGCGCTCGCGAAACGCCAGCAGCAGCGCGAGGCGCTGGGCCGGCGGGATCAGCGAGGTGTCGGCGATGGTGTCGGCCGCGCGCGCGAGCAGATACGCCTCGCCCACGGGGTCGCGCATGGCGGCGGGCAGCACGCGCAGGGTGAGGTAGAACGAGCGGGAAACGCCTTTGAGCAAGGGGCCGAGCAGGAAGGCCCGGTTAGAATTCTGCATGTCGGTTGGGGCAGTGGAGCGGGCAATGATGCGGGCAACGTAACGGCAGCCGCATTGTAGCGTGGACGAGGGTACGGACCTTGCGTGACACGCGATCGACAGTCCGCTTTCGAGCCGATGCGTCCCCTTGTGCGTTTGTTCATCGACTCGTTTGCTCTCTGTCAGCGTTGGTAATCTATCTCATTACAGCGAATTTCGAATTCCGTTCGACGCCTGCGCGCGCAAAGCGCAAATGAAAGGCGGCACAGCCCCCGCTGGCCCGGATGATCGGGCGATTTCGCCCTTGCGCCGCGCCCGCCGCGCAATATTGATGAAAGTAATCAACGTAACGCGTGGGTAATGCCCCGGGCCGCCGCGCCCACTAGACTCCGCCGATGCTTTCGTCACGGAGTGCCGTTCATGTCCACGTCCACGTCACTTGCCATCGATTCGCTGCGCGGCTTCGAGCTGTCCGCGGACGGCCAGTATCTGATGGTCAACGGCAATCAGCCGGACAGCGTCGCGCTGCATTGCTCCGTCCTGCACGAGATGCTGGCCGCGCTGTCCAACGCCATCGGCCGCTCGGAGCGCATTCGCCACAAGACCGCGAGCGTGAAGTTCGCGATGCCGTGCGAGGCGTGGGAAGTGGGCCGCGAGAACGGCGCCGTGCAGCATCTCGTGGTGAGCTTTCGACTGCCCGGCGGCGCGGAACTCTCGTTCCGCCTGCACCCGGCGCAGGCCGCGCGTATGACCGAAGTGCTCTCGCTCGCAACCGGTCTCGCCAGGCCGTTGCGGCCCAGCGGGATACGCATGCAATAGCCCGGTCCATAACACGATGCACGCGTATTCGCGACGTGCGCCCAATTCGTCACGCGCTGGCGCGGCCCGCCGCGCCGCGTCTCTCGCGTCGCGCCGGTTCGCGCGGCGTATTCGTTTGTCTTCGCTGGCCTACTTCTCGACCTCCCGCATGACGGTTTCATCTTCTACGCGCTACGCTCGCGCGCTGACCTTCGCCGGCTTCGGACTCGGCATCGCGGCCGCCGCGCACGCCGCCGAGCCTTTCGTGGTCCAGGACATCCGCATCGACGGACTGGCGCGCATCGAGCCCGGCACCGTGTTCGCCTATCTGCCGATCAAGCAGGGCGATACCTTTACGGACGACAAGGCTTCCGACGCCATCCGCGCGCTCTATGCCACCGGCTTTTTCAGCGACGTGCGGATTTCCACCGAAGGCGGCACGGTCGTCGTGCAGGTGCAGGAGCGCCCGGCCATCGGCACGATCGACTTCGCGGGCATCCACGAATTCGACAAGGACAACCTTACCAAGGCGCTCGCCGCAGTGGGCCTGTCGCCGGGCCGCAGCTTCGACAAGGCGCTGGTGGACAAGTCCGAGCAGGAACTCAAGCGCCAGTATCTGACGCGCGGTTACTACGCCGCCGAAGTGACGACCACGGTTACGCCGATCGACCGCAACCGCGTGGGCCTGCTGTTTTCGGTGGTGGAAGGGCCGAGCGCGAAGATTCGCCAGGTCAACTTCATCGGCACCAAGGTGTTCAGCGAGAGCACCTTGCGCGACGAGATGCAGCTTTCCACGCCGAACTGGTTCTCGTGGTACACGAAGAACGATCTGTACTCCAAAGAAAAACTGACCGGCGATCTGGAGAACGTACGCTCGTACTATCTCGACCGCGGTTACCTGGAGTTCAACATCGATTCGACCCAGGTATCGCTGTCGCCCGACAAGAAGGACATGTACCTGACCATTTCGGTGCATGAGGGCGAGCCTTATACGATTTCCAGCGTCAATCTCGCGGGCAATCTGCTCGATCGCGAGGCGGAATTGAAGAAGATCGTCGGTGTGAAGGCCGGGCAGCGCTTTTCGGCGCAGAAGCTCAAGGACACCACCAAGGCGCTGGTCGACAAGCTTGGCGAATACGGCTACGCCTTTGCGACCGTCAACGCCGAGCCGCAGATCGACCAGGTCCATCACACCGTCGCGCTGACGCTGCAGGTCGATCCGAGCCGTCGCGTCTATGTGCGCCGCGTGAACGTGGTCGGCAATACGCGCACCCGCGACGAGGTCGTGCGCCGCGAGATGCGCCAGCTCGAAAGCTCGTGGTTCGATTCGAACCGTCTCGCGCTGTCGAAGGATCGCGTCAACCGCCTGGGCTATTTCACCGATGTCGACGTGAGCACCGTGCCCGTGGAAGGCACGCAGGACGAAGTGGACGTGGACGTGAAAGTGACCGAGAAGCCCACCGGCACGCTGTCGCTGGGCCTGGGCTACGGTTCGGGCGAAGGGCCGATCATTTCGGCGGGTATTTCGCAGGACAACGTGTTCGGCACGGGCAAGAGCCTGTCGCTGAACGTCAACACGGCGTCCACGTACCGCACGCTGTCGGTCACCCAGGTCGATCCGTATTTCACGGTGGACGGCATCAAGCGCATCACCGACGTCTATTACCGCACGACCGAGCCGCTCTACTATTCGAGCACGAACGACACGAGTTTCCGTATCGTTTCGTATGGCGCGGACATGAAGTTCGGCATTCCGTTCTCCGAGACCGACATGGTGTATTTCGGCCTCGGCATCGAGCAGGATCGCCTCGACATCGACTCGGAAACACCGCAGACCTACAAGGACTATGTGGCCGATTTCGGGCGCGTCTCGAACACGGTGCCGTTCACGGTGGGCTGGTCGCGCGACAATCGTGACAGCGCACTGGTGCCGAGCCGCGGTTACTTTGCGCAGGCCAACGCCGAAGTCGGCACGCCCGCCGGGACGGAGTACTACAAGGCCGATGCGCAAATGCAGTACTACTACTCATTCTCGCGCGGCTTCGTACTGGGCATGAACTTCCAGGGCGGCTACGGCAACGGACTGGGTGGCAAGCCGTACCCGATCTTCAAGAACTACTACGCGGGCGGTATCGGTTCGGTGCGCGGCTACGAGTCGGGCTCGCTGGGGCCGCGCGATGCGACCACCAACGACCCGATCGGCGGCTCGAAGATGGTGGTCGGCAATATCGAGCTGACCTTCCCGCTGCCGGGCACGGGCTACGACCGCACGCTGCGCGTGTTCACCTTCGTGGACGGCGGCAACGTCTGGGGCACCGAAGGCAGCAGCACGGGCGCGAACGGCCTGCGCTACAGCTACGGCGCCGGTCTCGAATGGATCTCGCCGATCGGCCCGCTCAAGCTCGACCTCGGTTTCCCGATCGTCAAGCACGCGGGCGACCAGTACCAGAAGTTCCAGTTCCAGATCGGCACGTCGTTCTAGACGAAAAACGTCTAGAAGTCGATCGTCGACGACAGCTCGACCGTGCGGCCCAGGCCCACGGCGATCTGGTTCGAACCGGCCGCGCTCCAGTAGCGCTTGTTGGTGGCGTTCTCCAGGTTGGCCTGTACGGACACGCGCTTGCCATGCACGCGCGTTTCATAGCGCAGGCCCGCCGTGAAGAGCGTATAGCCGCCGATCCACGCCTGGTTCGCGCCGTTCACCGCGCGCGGGCCGGTGTAGTAGAGGCCGCCGTTGACGGCCAGCCCCGTGAGCACGGGCACGCGGTACTCGGCGAACAGGCTCGCGGTGACGTGCGGCGTGTTCTCGGGCACCTTGCCGAGCAGTGTCGGATCGCTCGACTCGGTCGTTTTCGCATCGAGATACATCGCCGACGCCGACACCGATACATTGCGCACCGGCTCGCCCTGCACCGAGAATTCCAGGCCGCGATAGCGCGCCATGCCATCGAGCGTGTAGATGTTGGCGGTGTTGGTTTCCGCCGAAGGCTGTCGCAGATTGAAGAGCGCGAGCGAAACGAGCGTGTTGCCCGGCAGGCGCGTGCGCACGCCCACTTCTTCCTGGCGGCTCACGGCGGCGGGCAGGATCTGATACGCGTTCGCTGCGGTCGCGGGCGCGCTGCCCGGCGATTCGAGCGCTTCGACATAGCTCGCGTAGACGCTTGTATTGGGCGTCAGGCGATACGTGATGCTGCCCGAGGGCGACGTGCGATTGATGTTCTGGCTCGGCGTGCCGGCCTGCGAACCCGTGTACTGCGAGTAGCGCACCGCGCCCATCACCTGCAGGCGCGAGGTCAGATCGACCTGATCGAACAGATAAAGACCGCTATTGCGCACGTGCTGCGCGTAAAACGCCTTGCTGGTGGCGCTGCGCGTGAGTTTGGCGATGTCGACCGGATCGTAGAGATTTTGCGTCGCGGTGTACGTGTACGTCGTGAAATCCGGCTGGAACAGCCAGTTCTGCGTGCCGCCTACGGTGACCGTATGCGTGAACGGGCCGGTTTTGAAATCGCCGTTGACTTCGAGACGCACGTTCTTGTTCTCGTACATCTGGCCGTTCTGCTGGCTGCCCTGCAAGGTGCCCGTGCCGGTCGCCACGTTGTACTTCTGGAACACCCAGGCCCAGCGGTCGCGCCGCGTGATCGACTGGCCGATCGAGAAGTTCGCGCTCCAGTGGTCGTTGAACGCATAATCGGCGCGCACGATCTGCGAGGTCGCGCTCGCATAGGTCGGCCGGTTGTTGGGCACGAGCAGACGGCTCGGGTCGGGCATCGCGGGCAGCGTGATGACGCCGTTGACGGCAGCGAGCGGCGCGATGCCGGCCTGCTCGACGATCTTCGTTTCGATGTGTTCGAGGTCGTATTGCAGCTTGAGCTGGCTGTTCACGCGCCAGTCGAACGCCGCGCTCACGAACTTGCGATAGCCGCGGTCGCCTTCGATGGGCGTTTCGACGTGCTCGTCCATCGCGTTCACGCGCAGGCCGAACTGGTCGTCCGGGCCGAAGCGGCGCGCGATGTCCACGGCGGCGCCGATTGAGCCATTCGAATCGCCGAGCACGCTCAGGCTCGTCACGGGATCGCTGCCCGCGCGCTTCATCACCATGTTGACGATGCCCGCCGGCACCGTGAAGCCGTAGTAGAGCGCCGACGCGCCCTTGAGCACCTCCACGCGCTCCTTGTCTTCCATCGGCATCCAGATGTTGTTGTCGATGGGCAGCAGACCGTCGATGTAGAAGCTCGAACGGTTGTCGAGCGCGATGCCGCGCACGGACAGATTGTCGTAGGCGAGGCCGTTCAACTGCTGGCGCGAGACGCCCGCGACGTTGCGCACCGCGTCGAACAGACCGGTCGCGCCCTGGGCGTCCAGCAGGTCGCGCGTGACGACGTTCACGGTCGCGGCCACGTCGAGCGCGTCCTGGCCACGGTACTGACCGGTTTCCACGCTCTTCGGCGCGAAGCCCTGGGTCTTGCCGCTGGTGATCTTGATCGGGGCGAGCTGATCGCCCGGTTTGGCGTCGTTGGCCTTTGCATCGGCGGGCGTAACGCTGGCGTCCGGTTGCGCCTCGGCGGCCCGCGCGGGCAGTGCGGTAAATCCGCTCACGCCGATCACACCCGCCGCGAGCAACGCGCTGATCAGTCCTTTGCGGCGGCCAAGGTGGCGGCCAACCGGCTCCTGTGCGGCATACGACATCGAATCCAAACCCAAACCCCCGTTGTTTTCCGCAGACGCGCGAATCCGCCCGGCCTTCGCCGGTGTGGTGGCGAAGGGGCGGGATCATGCATCGCGGATCAAAGCTGTTTGAAAGTTCGCAATGATAATGCGAATGATTCGTATATGCGAATGTAATATTTAAAGCCGCGTCGGGCGTGGGGTCGCAACAACAGGGGGCAGACCGGGGGAGTCGTCAGATCAAGAGTTCGAGCGAGTGATAGAGCCGCCGCCGTTCCGGGTCCTGCGAGGCTTCGCCCGCCCGGATCGCGTCCTTGAGGCAGTCGAGAAAGCATTCGGCGGCAGCCGAAAGCGGCACGCCGCGCCGCGCGACCACGCTCACCACGGTGCGGTCCACCTCCTCCTGGAGCGTGAGCGCGCGCAGGTTCTCGCGCGCGAAGCGCGTCTCGACCAGCGGCCAGGGAAAGATGCTCACCATATCGGTGTTCATGATGAGGCCCATCGCCACCACGAACGAATGCGCGAGATGCACCGTGCGCGGCAGCGGCAGGCCGTGCCGGCGAAACACGTCGTCGGTGACCATTTCCTTGCTGGCCGGGTCCCAGTTGAGCAGCCATTCGCACTCCTGCAATTCCACCAGCGAATGCGCGTGCCCGAGCGGATGGTCTTTGCGCACGACCACGGCGGATTCGGTCGCGAAGATCGGCGTCTGCGAAAATTCGGTGTGCAGCGAGGCGAGCCCCGGTTTGCCGAGTGAAAAGTCGAGCGTGCCGTCGCGCAGGCGCGGCATCACGATATTAAGCAGTCCCTCGTAAAACTCCAGTTGCATGCCGGGCATCCGCTCGCGAAAGCGCGTGACCGCGTCGGGCAGGAAGGAGAGCGCGAGCCACGGCGTCACGCCGATCGAGAGCTTGCCGCCGCCGCTGCCGCGCCGTGCGTCGAGTTCGTCCTGGGCGCGCGTGAGCTGATGCACGATCGCCCGTGCATGCACGAGCAGCGCCTGGCCCGCTTCCGTAAAGGCGATGCCGTTGGCGTTGCGCATCACGAGCGCGATCTGCTGCTCGGCTTCCAGCTCGCGCACGGCCTTGGTGGCGGCGGCCGGCGAGATGCCGAGCGCGCGTGCCGCCGCACGGATGCTGCCGGTGTCGGCCATGGCGACGAGCGCCCGGAACTGGTGGACTTTCATGAGGGAAAACCCGGGTGAAAACCTGTGGTTGGCGAGCTAACCATTTTAGGTCTGTCGGCGAAAAGTCGGCGTCATTATCCTGTGTCATCCAGCAATTACTGCGCTTGAAGGAGACGACGGATGAACACGATGGCGATTCCCCCCGCAATCGCGGCGATCGAAGAGGAAATGATCGCGCTGCGCCATGCGATCCACGCCCACCCGGAACTCGGCTTCGAGGAATTCGTGACCAGCGATCTCGTCGCGGAAAAGCTCGCTGCATGGGGCTACGAGGTGCATCGCGGGCTGGGCGGCACGGGCGTCGTCGGCACGCTCAAGCTCGGCGATGGCACGCGCCGCCTGGGCCTGCGCGCCGACATGGACGCCTTGCCGATCCACGAAGCCACCGGCCTCGACTACGCGAGCCGCGTCCCCGGCAAGATGCACGCGTGCGGTCACGATGGCCACACGGCGATGCTGCTGGCCGCCGCCAAACATCTCGCGCAGTCGCGCGCATTCGACGGCACGCTACATCTGATTTTTCAGCCCGCCGAGGAAGGCCTGGGCGGCGCGAAGCGCATGCTCGATGAAGGGCTCTTCGAGCGCTTTCCCTGCGACGCGGTCTTCGCCATGCACAACATGCCAGGCTTCCCGACCGGCAAGCTCGGCTTTCGCGCGGGGCCATTCATGGCTTCGTCGGACACGGTCGTGATCGACATCGACGGGCGCGGCGGCCATGGCGCGGTGCCGCACAAGGCGATCGATCCCGTGGTGGTGTGCGCGAACGTCGTGCTCGCGCTGCAGACCATCGTGTCGCGCAACGTGTCGCCGCTCGACATGGCGATCGTGACTGTCGGCGCGATCCATGCGGGCGAGGCGCCCAACGTGATTCCGCAGACCGCGCAGATGAAGCTGTCGGTGCGCGCGTTGCGCCCCGACGTGCGCGATCTGCTCGAAGCGCGCATCACGGCACTCGTGCATGCGCAGGCGAGCGCCTATGGCGCGTCGGCGCGTATCGACTATCAGCGGCGCTATCCGGTGCTGGTGAACGACGCGCAGATGACGGCCTTCGCGCAGGACGTCGCGCGCGACTGGCTCGGCCAGGACGGTTTGATCGACGATCTCGATCCGCTCACCGGCAGCGAGGACTTCTCCTTCCTGCTCGAACATTGTGCGGGGAGCTATCTGATCATCGGCAATGGCGACGGCGAGGGCGGCTGCATGGTTCATAACCCCGGCTACGATTTCAACGACGACTGCCTCGCAACGGGCGCCGCGTACTGGGTGCAACTGGCCGAACGCTTTCTGAGCGCCTGACGCGCGTTTGCCCAAAGAGGAGACACACGATGAACGCCAGCACCCTGCACACCGATCCCGACGCCGCCGCGCCCGCTCCCGCGAGCGCATCGCGTGTTTCGCGCGCGAAGGCCATTGCCGCGATCACGCTCGGCAACGGCCTGGAGTTTTTCGACTTCACGGTCTATAGCTTCTTCGCGACGACCATCGGCACGCTGTTCTTTCCCGTGCACGGTGCGCTGAACCAGTTGCTGCTCGCCGTGGGCAGCTTCGGCGTGGGCTTCATCGTGCGGCCGATCGGCGGCGTGCTGATTGGCGCGTTCGCCGACCGCGCGGGCCGCAAGGCCGCCATGACACTTACGCTGTGGCTCATGGCGCTCGGTTCCGCGCTGATCGCGTTCGCGCCGACTTACGCGCAGATCGGCCTCGCCGCGCCTGCGCTGATCGTCTTCGCACGGCTCGTGCAGGGCTTCGCGGTGGGCGGCGAAGTCGGGGCCTCGACCGCGATGCTGCTCGAATACGCCGACGACGATTCGCGCGGTTTCTACGGCAGCTGGCAGTTCGTGAGCCAGGGGCTCAACGCGGTGTGCGGCGCGCTGCTGGGCGTGGCCCTGTCCGCCACGCTCTCGCCTGCGGCGCTGCATAGCTGGGGCTGGCGCGTGCCTTTCGTGATCGGCATGCTGGTGGTGCCGGTGGGCGTGTATATCCGCCGCCATCTGGACGAAACGCTGGCGCACGCCGAACCCGTCGATGCCGATACGCCGGTCGCCGTTGCGGCGCGCCCATTGCGCGAGATTTTCGCGCACCATCGCACGGCGCTCGTCGCGGGGGTGCTGACCACCATCGGCGGCACGGCGGCGAACTACATCGTGCTGTTCTATATGTCCACCTATGCGATCAAGATTCTCGGCTTGCCGATGTCGGTGGGCATGAGCGCGGCGCTCGTGGCGGCACTCGTGACGGCGGCGTGTTCGCCGTTCGCGGGCATGCTGTCCGACCGGTTCGGACGCAAGCCTGTGCTGGGCGTTTCGCGCGTGCTGCTGATCGCGGTGATTTATCCGGCGTTCCTGCTGATCCATTCGGTGCCCACGGTGCCGGCAGTGCTCGGTGTGGTCGCGGTGCTCGGCGCGATCGTCGCTTTCACGGCGGTGCCCAATATCGTCATGCTGCCCGAACTCTTTCCCCAGTCGATGCGCGTGACCGGCATGTCGATTGTCTATTGCGTGGGCGTGTCGATCTTTGGCGGCTTTGCGCAGTTCTTCGCGACCTGGCTGATTCAACTGTTCGGCAATCCGCTTGCGCCGGCGTGGTATCTGATCGGCTGCGGCGCGGTCTCGTTGATCGCGTTGCCGTGGATTCGCGAGCCGGCTGGACGTCCGCTCGACTGAAGCGGGGACGGCAATTCGGCATGGCTGGAGGCATCGCGTTCGTTAAATTGTGTGGCGCGGGCGATGATTTTTTGGCACGCGCCACGGGTTTCTTTACGCGGCGTTTGCATGCCGCTATCTAGAATCGAGCCATGTTCAACAACATGGCGCACCGGTTCTTCCGGCAAGCGTCCCGCTCACATGGCATCGCTCCTGCCGCATCAACTCGTTTCCTCTCCCAGGATTGCGCCGCGCGTGCCGCGCGCGGCGCCGGAGCAACAGCCCCGGCCGTCGCATCACGTCACCGTGCAGATGGTCGTGCGTGTCGCCATGCATGACGCACGGCTTGCGCGTTGTTTGTTGCATGGTCTGCTGGGCGATGCACTGGGTATCCATACGATAGATATCGACCATCGCCGCGAACTGGCCTGCCTGCATGTCGAGCTTGAACGCGCACGCGTGCCCGATGCGATGGCGCTGCTGATCCGCACATTGTCAGGCGCGGAGTTCGGCGCTATCCGCCGGCTGGATCGAAGCCGCTGAACGTCTTTCGTTGCAGCGGAAATTCGAATGTTTGCAATCCATATCTTTAAATTTATTGCTTTGAGCGCAACGCAAGATGCGATTGTTTCGACAAGCGTATTTAACCTTGACTAACAATAAGGATCGCTTTCTTTTAATGGGCACGGTGATCGTGCACTCTGAGGAAACGCAGTAAGATTTGCTCCGAGCTTGAGGCGGCGCAGCACGTCCTGTGTATCAGGATTCGCCTGGGGTTCGTCGGTCCAGCGTAGATCGTCGATAACGGAGAAAAGCATGACATGCGGATATAAAGTGGCACGGTTGTGCTTGTCCATGGGTTTGGCAATCGGGGCTGCTGCGTGCCACGATAAAACACCAGTTGCGTCAGCGCCCCCGCCGGCCAATGTCGATGTAATGGATGTCGCGCTGCGCGACGTGCCCGTTGTATTTGACTATGTCGGTCAGACAGAAAGCTCTCAACAAGTCGAAATACGCGCACGCGTAAGCGGTTTTCTGGAAAAGCGCGTCTATGAAGAAGGCTCGATGGTTCATCAAGGGGACGTCATGTTCCAGATGGACCGCAAGCCGTTCCAGGCCGCGCTCGACGCGGCGCGCGCCGAATACGCGCAACAGAAAGCACGGCTCGACACCGCACAGGCCAATCTCAATCGCGTCAAGCCGCTGGCGGCCAAGAACGCGTTGAGCCAGAAGGATCTCGACGATTCCATCGGCCAGCAGCAGGCCGCAGCGGCCGCGCTTGAACAGGCGCGCGCCAACGTCACGAGCGCGGAACTCAACCTCGGTTATACGACGATCACCGCGCCGGTCACGGGGCTGTCGAGTTTCGCGAAGAAGCAGGACGGCTCGTATATCGATGCGACCAACAGCCTGCTGACCTACGTCGCGAAGCTCGATCCCATGTGGGTCAACTTCTCGCTCTCGGAAAACGAGATGCTGAATCTGCGCACGCAGACGACCAACGGCACGCTCAAACTGCCGCAGATCGGCAAGCTGGAAGCCGACATTGTGCTGGCTGACGGCAGCACCTATCCGTATACCGGCCGTATCGCTTTTGCCGATGCTTCGTTGAGCGAACAGACCGGCACCTATCTGATACGCGCCGAAGTGCCGAACCCGAAGGGCACGTTGCGGCCCGGCCAGTTCGTACGCATCAAGCTACGCGGCGCCGATCGCGCGAATGCCATCGCCGTGCCGCAGAACGCCGTGATCCAGGGGCCGCGCGGGGCATACGTGTGGACCGTGGACAAGGACAACAAGGCGCAGCAGCGCTCGATCGAAACCGGCGAATGGAACGGTAACGACTGGGTCGTGAGTTCGGGCCTGCACGCGGGCGATCGTGTCGTGGTGGACAACACGCTCAGGTTAATGCCGGGTGCGCCGGTTAATCCGCATCTCGTGCAGGCACCTGCGCAGGCGGCTCAGGCGGGCGGTGCGGCGAGTGGTGCCGCCGCCCCGAATGGCGGCAATGCCGCTGCCGCATCCGGCAGCGCGAACGCCGGCGGCACGACTGCCAGCAGCGCTTCCGGGCCAACGCCGCTGTACTTCACGAGCGGCAGCGCGAGTCTCGACGCGCAATCGGCCACGGCGCTGGCGGCGGTGGCACAACGTCTCGCCGCGTCCCCCGCTACGCGCGTGGTGATCTCCGGCTACACCGATTCGACCGGCTCCGCCGCGCAGAACGAGCGGCTCGCGCACGCGCGCGCCGACAC
The DNA here is from genome assembly GCF_002917095.1 of Paraburkholderia eburnea. Classification (GTDB taxonomy): domain Bacteria; phylum Pseudomonadota; class Gammaproteobacteria; order Burkholderiales; family Burkholderiaceae; genus Paraburkholderia; species Paraburkholderia eburnea. The sequence continues at coordinate 118,499 of NZ_PQGA01000005.1, read as the reverse complement.
CGTGCGCTCGGCGCTGATCGTCGCGGGCGTGCAGGACGCGCGCATCGAAATGCGCAAGCCCGCGCGCGTGATCGCCTCCGACCCGGCTGACAAGTCCCGCCGCGTGGACGTGACCCTCTCGCCCGCAGCGGGAGGTTGAGCGATGAAGTTCTCCCACTTCTTTATCGACCGGCCGATCTTCGCGTCGGTGCTGTCGATCATCCTCGTGGTCGCGGGCTTCGTGTCCTTGCTCAACCTGCCGATCGCGCAGTTTCCCGATATTTCGCCGCCGCAGATCACGGTGAGCGCCACCTATCCGGGCGCGAGCGCGGACATCGTTGCGCAGAACGTGGCCGCTCCTATCGAACAGCAGGTCAACGGCGCCGACAACATGATGTACATGAGCTCGTCGAGTTCCTCGACGGGCAACATGACGCTGACCGTGTATTTCAACATCGGCACGGACCCGTCGCTCGCCCAGGTGGACGTGCAGAACCGCGTGAATCTCGCGTTGCCCACGCTGCCCGATGCCGTTACGGCGCAGGGCGTGTCGGTGCAGAAGCGCTCGTCGGCGTTCATGATGGTGATTGCGATCTATTCGCCGGATAACGCCTACGACCAGTCCTACGTGGCGAACTACGCGAACGTCTATGTGCTCGACGCGCTCAAGCGCATTCCGGGCGCGAATCAGGCGAGCATCTTCGGCTCGGCCGACTACGCAATGCGCGTCTGGCTCAAGCCCGACCGCATGGCAAGACTGGGCATTACGGTCGCCGACGTGCAGAACGCCATCAGTGCGCAAAACCAGCAGTTCTCGGCGGGTCGATTAGGGCAGTCTCCAACCGATACCCCCGTGCAGCAGACCTTCCCGGTGGCCACGAAAGGGCGGCTCACCGAACCGTCCCAGTTCGACGACATCATTCTGCGCGCGGCGTCGGGCGATGCGGCCATCGTGCGCATCAAGGATATCGGCCACACCGAACTGGGTGCGAAGGACTATTCGCTGCGCGGCCGCTATAACGGCAAGACCGCCACGCTGATCGCCGTCTATCAGCAGCCGGGCGCCAATGCGCTGCAGGTGGCCAAACAGGTGCGTCAGACGCTCGATCAGTTGTCGAAGAACTTCCCGCCGGGCCTCAAATACGAGGTCGCGCTCGATACGACCGAGTTCGTGCGCGAGTCCATCGGCGAGGTCGTGCATACGCTGCGCGATGCGGTGATTCTCGTGATCATCGTGGTGTTCATCTTCCTGCAGAGCTTTCGGGCGACGCTCGTGCCGATTCTCGCGGTGCCGGTGTCGATCATCGGCGCGTTCATCGGCATGGAGGCGTTCGGCTTTTCGATCAACATGCTGACGCTGTTCGGCATGGTGCTGGCGATCGGTATCGTCGTGGACGATGCGATCGTCGTGATCGAAAACGTCGAACGCAATATGAGCGAGTTCAAGCTGCCGCCGCGCGAAGCCGCCAAGCGGGCGATGGACGAAGTGAGCGGGCCGGTTGTCGCGATCGTGCTCGTGCTGCTCGCGGTGTTTATTCCGGTGGCGTTTCTGTCGGGCATTACGGGGCAGCTCTACAAGCAGTTTGCCGTGACGATTGCCGTGTCGGTGGTGCTCTCGGGTATCGTCGCGCTTACGCTCTCGCCCGCGCTCGCCGCCATCCTGCTGAAACCGGGCGAGCAGAAGAAAAACCGCTTTTTCCGCTGGTTCAACGAGAAGTTCGAGAAGCTCACCGGCGGCTACGCAAGCTGGGTGCAGACCGCGATCCGCCGGGTAGTGCTGTCGATCGGCCTGATTGTCGTGATGATCGTCGCGACGGGCGTGCTCTTCAAGTCGATTCCCTCTTCGTTTCTGCCGGTGGAGGATCAGGGCTATCTGCTCGGCGCGGTCGTGATGCCCGATGCGGCCAGCCTCGACCGTACCGGCGATCTGTCGAAGAAGGCCGAGGACTGGTTCGCGAAGCAGCCCGCCGTGAGTTCGGTGGCGGCGCCTATCGGCTACAGCCTGATCGATTCGCAGTACAAGTCGAATGCGGGCACGCTCTTTATCACGCTCAAGGGTTTTGGCGAGCGCGGCAAGAACGGCTCGGCGCAAGACCTGATCCGCGATGCGTCGAAATATTTCTCGACCTTCAAGGAAGGCGCGGTGGTGCCGCTCAATCCGCCGTCGATTCCGGGTCTGGGTACGACGGGGGGCTTCGAGTTCTGGTTGCAGAGCACGGGCGAGGGCAACTATCAGCAACTGGAGCAAAAGGTTCGCGCGATGATCGCGAAGGCGCGTCAGAATCCGGCCTTGCGCAGCGTGAATTCGACCATCAACACGAGTTCGCGTCAGTTGCTGGTCGAGGTGGACCGTGAGCGCGCCGAAACCATGGGCGTGCCGGTTCAGGACGTCTATTCTGCACTGCAGACGATGTTCGGTTCATCCTATGTGAGCCAGTTCCCGAAGGGCAGCCGGCTGTTCCAGGTGATCGTGCAGGCCGAGCCGCAGTACCGCACGCGCCCCGACGACATCCAGCAGCTCTATGTGCGTAACCGCACGGGCGAGATGGTGCCGATCAAGGCCGTGGCGACGGTGCGCTTCGTGCCGGGCCCGGACATCGTCAACCGCTTCAACAACTTCCCGGCGGCCAAGATCACCGGCGATGCCGCGCCGGGCCATAGCTCGGGCGAGGCCATCGCGGCGATGGAGGAGATCGCGAAGGAGACGCTCGGCGACGGTTATAGCTATGAATGGAGCGGTCAGGCTTACGAAGAGAAGAAGGCGGGTTCCACGGCGGCGATGGTGTTCGCGTTCGCGCTGCTGATGGTGTTCCTGATTCTCGCGGCGCAGTACGAGAAGTGGTCGCTGCCGATCGGCGTGCTGCTCGCGGTGCCGTTCGCGCTGTTCGGCGCGCTGATCGGTATTCTCATCCGCGGCATGGAAGACGACGTGTACTTCCAGATCGGCTTGACGGTGCTGATCGCGCTCGCGGCCAAGAACGCCATTCTGATCTTCGAATTCGCGGTGGAAATGCGCGAGAAGGAAAACATGTCGCCGTACGACGCGGCGCTCGCCGCGGCCAAACTGCGTTTGCGGCCGATCATCATGACCTCGCTAGCGTTCATCCTGGGTTGCGTGCCGCTCGCGATCGCCAGCGGAGCGTCGGCGGCGAGCCGCCGCTCGCTCGGTACGGGCGTGATCTTCGGCATGCTCGGCGCCACGCTGATCGCGCTGTTCTTCATTCCGATGTTCTTCTGGGGTCTCGAAACCTTGTCGTCCCGCAAGAAGCCGAAGGCGGAAACACCTTTGTCGCCGCCGGCGGCGCCGCCCGCGCAGGAGGGTTGAAGCCATGAACCCGACACTCAAGCGTGTATGGCGTCCTACCTCGATCGCGATGGGCGTGCTGTGCCTCGCGGCCTGCGCGGTCGGGCCCGACTACCATCGGCCGACGGTCGAGACGCCTTCGACTTATCGTTACGCCTCGGCGAGCGGCGAGGTGGTCGATCCGTCGATCGACTGGTGGAAGCAGTTCAACGACCCCGTGCTCGACGATCTGATCGACAAGGCGCTCGCGCAAAACAAGGATCTGGGCATCGCGGCGGCGCGCGTCGAAGAGTTTTACGGTCGCTACGTCGTGACGCGCGCGGGTCTGTTCCCGCAGGTGAGTGCGAATTTCGGCGGCTCGCGCAGCCGCGGCGTGCCCGCGCCGGGCTATCCGCCGCTGGTCGGCAATCAGGTCCAATTGCAGGGCGTCGCGTCGTGGGAGCTCGATCTGTTCGGGCGGCTGCGGCGGTTGACCGAAGCCGCGCGCGCCGATTATCTTGGCACGCAGTGGGCGCAGCAGGCGACGCGCATTGCGCTGATCGCCAACGTGGCGAGCAGCTATCTGCAACTGCGCGATCTCGACAATCAACTGACGATTGCCGGCGAGACGCTCAAGAGCCGCGAAGCCTCCGTGGCGCTGTTCGAGGAGCGTTTCGCGGGCGGCGTGGTGTCGCAACTGCAATTGAGCCAGGCGAAGTCGGAGTACGAATCCGCGCAGGCGTCGGTCTTTTCGATCCAGCAGCAGATCGCGCAGCAGGAAGATGCGATTTCGCTGCTGCTCGGCCAGAATCCGGGGCCGATTCCGCGCGGCAAGGCCATCACGGAGCTCTCCGCGCCGACGATTCCGGCTGGCTTGCCGTCGACGTTGCTGGAGCGTCGGCCCGACATTCTTCAGGCGGAACAAACGCTGGTCGCGGCGAACGCATCGATTGGCGCGGCGCGCGCGCAGTATTTCCCGGATATCTCGCTCACGGGGCTATTCGGGGCCGCCAGCACGGCGCTTTCGGGGCTCTGGACCGGCCCCGCACGTGTCTGGTCGTTCGCGGGTTCGATCACGCAGCCGATTTTCGAGGGCGGCGCGATCGCAGGCTCCGTGCATGAGGCCGAGGCGCAGCATCAGGAAGCGCTCCTGAGCTACGAACAGACGATCCAGCAGGCTTTCGCCGATGTGGAGAACGCGCTGGTCGGCGTCGCGCGCACGCGCGATCAACTCGACGCCACGACGCGCCAGGTGGCGGCGCTCACACAGTATTCGTCGCTGTCGCGCGATCTGTACGAGGGCGGCTACACGAGCTACCTCGAAGTGCTGGACGCCGAGCGCAGTCTCTTTGCCGCGCAGATCCAGCAGTCGCAGCTGCAGGATCAGCAGCTTGCGCAGATCGTCAGCCTCTATAAGGCGCTCGGATACGGCTGGACGCCGAAAACGAGCGCCAACGCCGACGCCAAAACAGCGCCGCAATCGTAGCGCCAGGGCGCACGTGATCGCCTCGCGCCGCCGCAACGGGCGGCGCGAGGCGGCACGTCATCCCGAAGCGATTCGGAGTCAGGGAGCGTCGGACACCAGATAACGCAGCGATTGCGGCGCGGGCCGCGCCATTCGGGCGATCTGCTGTGGTTTGCGATCGGTGCGAGCGATTTTCTGCACCTGTTTGCTGGCGCTAGCGCCGGGTACGGCTGCGTTGTTTTGTGCCCATACGGATGCGCTGATCGAAGTAACGCACGCGCAGAGCGCGAGCGTCGCGAGTGCGGATACAAATGGGGATGGAGTCTTCGAGACCATGGGGAACGCTCCCGCCGATGCGCTGGCGGGAGCCAGCGCTGCGTTCCTGAGTATGGTCCGGCGATAGCGCCAGCGCCTCCATCATTTGATGGAGAAACGTGCGGCGGCTTGATGCGGGCAACGACGCCGGGGTGTTCAGCGTGCCGTCAATCAATCATTAATCATCAATCGGCGGGGCGGCGGTCGGCGAGCGCCTGCTCGCAATCCTTGAGCACTTGAAGCACCAGCTTGGCCTGGTAGTTGAGGTCGTCCGTGTCGAGAATTTCCTCGACGGCGTCGCGCGCCCACGTGGCGTCCACGAACCAGGCGTGCTGCTTGGCGATTTCCTGGGCGACGGCGGTGAGCCGCGCGATGGCGAGCCAGTCGGCCTCTCGCGCGTGGCGGTCAAGCCACTTGTGCGCCGCCTGCACGTGAAAGGCCGCATTAGGCCAGGATTCGTTGAGATAGTACGCTCCGAGGCTCCCGCAGGTGAGCCAGCAGAGCAATTCCACGCGGTCGCGCGGACTTAGATGGTGGCGTACATCACTCATGGCGACGCTCGCGAAGGGGACAGAGTTCGATTGACGGGCACTTGCGCGCTACGACTCCGGTAACCCAACAATATCACGGGTTACTCATGCTGTCAGAGCAAGTCACGTGCCGCATACGCGGGCCAACAGGTGTAGCGTCGCCTGGCAGCGGCGGGTATGCAAACCAGGACTGACACCAGGGCGGCCGATGAAGCCGGGGACGGTCAAAGGGATTTGACGGAGATTTAACCCGTCCTGCCGCTCGCATGAGCGAGCCGGGCTGCGGCGTCGGTGGCGCCCATGCCGTTGGCGACATCGAACGCCGTGTTGCCCGAGCCATCCTGAGCGCGCGGATTGGCACCGCGCGACAGCAACTGATCGACGATATCGACGCGGTTGAACATGGCCGCGATCATCAACGCCGTGCGTCCGTCGGGCGAAGCGCCTTCGACATTGGCGCCGTTGTCGAGCAGCGCGCTGATCACTTCCGCATAACCCTTGAAAGCCGCGCCCGCGAGCGGCGTCTGGCCGTTGTCGTTGCGCAGGTCGGGGTCGGCGCCATGCTGGATCAGCGCGCGCACCGCATTCGCGTGGCCGTGATAGCTCGCCAGCATCACGAGGCTATCGCCTTTTTCGTTGCGCAGATTGGGCGGCAGACCCCGGTCGATCAGCGTGGCGAGCGTGGCGGCCTCGCCACGGCGCGCCGTATCGAACACTTCGCGTGCGAAGTCGATGAGGCGCGGGTCGAGATCGTCGCTGGGCGGCAGATGTGCGGTCACGGCAGAGTCCTTGAGCGCGTTCGGGCGTTCACGCATTGTGGCCCAATTGCTCGGACGATGCGCGCTAATGCCGGAGCCATGAAAAACGGCGCGCGCGTCAAGGCACGCGGCGCCGTTCCGGTCGTGGCTCACGCCTGGCGGATCAGGGCACGAGCCAGAGCGCGAGCGCGTAAATCACCAGTGAGACCGCGAAGGTCACGGCGGTGTAACCCATCACGCGCTGGATGCGGATGCCCGCGATGGCGACGATCGGCACGGCCCAGAACGGTTGCAGCATGTTCGAGACGTTTTCGGCCATCGCCACGCCCATGGCGGTGCGCGGCACCGAAGCGTGCAGGCTCAGCGCGGCGGGCAGCACGAACGGCCCCTGCACGGCCCAGTGGCCGCCGGCGCTCGGCACCAGCAGCGTGATGATGAGCGAGCTCAGATAGCTCAGGATCGGCAGCGTGACGGGCGTGGCGATCGTCACGAACGCCTTGGCGATCATCGAGGCAAGGCCGGTGCCCTTCATGATGCCCATGATGCCGCCATAGACCGGGTACTGGAGCAGCATCGAACCGGTCTGGCGCGCGGCGCGGCGGATCGCGTTCGCGTAGGCGATCGGCGTGCGCTGCAGCGCGAGACCGATCAGCAGGAAGATCAGGATCGTCGTGTTGATGTCGAGATCGACGCCTTTTTCGCTCCAGTCCATCGCCAGATAGCCCGCGCCCAGCACGATCAGCAGCAGCGTGCCGAGCATCGACTGTTCGAGGCGCGTGGCGAACGACGGCGATTCGCCTTCACCGGCGCTCGCGCGCGCGTGCGGATCGTCGCTGGGGCCGCTGTCTTCGCTTTGCGCGCTCTGGTTGAAAGCCACCACGTCTTCGGCCTTCGGATGCATGCGGATGAAGATGAAGGTCATCACGACGACCACGAGCACCGTGGGCACGAACACAAACGGCGCGAACACCGTCTGCGCAAGCGGCACGACCTGGCCCGTGGCCTTCTCGACCAGATTCAGCGCATTGCCGTGCGACGCCTGGGAAAGCGCGATCGAGCTGGACAGGCCGCTATTGCAGATCGACCACGCCGAGTAGCTGCCCGCGACGAGCCACGCGAAATCCACCTTCACGCGCCGCGCGATTTCGCGCGAGAGCAGGGCGCCGACGATCAGGCCAAGCCCCCAGTTGAGCCACGCCGCGACGGCGACGACCGGAAACACCAGCAGCGCGGCGCGCGTTGGCGTCTGCGCATGGGCGGCGAGCGCGCGCAGGCCGCGTTGGACGATCGGCGCTTCGGCGATGGCGTAACCCGTCGCGAGAATCAGGATCATCTGCAACGCAAAGCCGAGAATGCCGAAGGTGCCCGTGTACCACGCGTCCAGCAGCGTCGGCACGTTGCCGTGCGGCGCGATGGCGAGCGCAAGCACGGCGACGAAGGCGGTGAGGCAGATCGACAGGACGAACGGATCGGGCATGACCCGCTCGAACACATAGACGAGGGCGGCGACCACGCCGCGCCCCTTGGCGGATTGCGCTTGCGCGCGGGGAGTGTTGTCTCTTTTCATGCTGTTATTGCTCACGCAGCGAGTGGCTGTTTGTAGCTGTTTCTAGCTATTTGCTGGCCGGTGCGGTCAGGATCGGCGTGCGTGTGCGGGCGGTCTGTCCCCAGGTGGCGCTCCTTCAGTGCACGAAGCGTCAAGCCCCGGCGCAGCGGGTTCGTATGCGCCTCACGCGTCGAACTGAAAAGTTGCGCGAGGCGGGCAGGCCCGTTCTTGTCGTTTGATGTTCTATATACGAACATCGTTTCGTTTATCGAACCGGCCAATAGTCGCCTTATGCGGTGTGAATGTCAAGCCGCCGAGGCGGCAAGCGCGTGCGCATACGGCGCTTTCACGACAGATCGGCGTGAATTCGCTGCGAATTGAATGCTGATTGAAAGAATTGAGTGCGCCTGTAGTGACTTATAGTGACTAAAAGCGACGCGTTTCCGATCGGAAAAGGCAGGCAGCGGTCCCGCGGCTGCGCGCGGGACCGTGAAAAGCAGAAATCAGGCGCTGGGGTTTTCGTCCTTGCCTTCGTCGTCCTCGTCATCCTCGTCGTCGTATTCGTCGTCTTCATCCTCGTAGGCGGCGTCGCTGCCCAGCAGGAATTCGTCGACGAGCGGTGCGAGCACGCGCGCATGCACATTCGCGAGGTCGTGGCCGCCGCCGTTCACCACGTCGAGTTCCGAATTCGGCAGCAATTCGAGCAGACGTTCGCCGACCGCGAGCGGGCTGACCGGATCTTCGTCGCCCCACAGCAGCATGACCGGCTGCTGGATATAGGCGAGTTCGCCCGTGAGGTCTTCGCGCAGCGTGAGGAACCAGTCCGGCAATTGCGGGTTTTTCGCGGCGAAATCGGCGCGCCAGTCCTGCGCGCCGAGCGCCTGGGTATCGAGGCCGCCCGAGGTCACGGCCAGCACGATGTGCGTGACGAGCGCCGTCTTGGCGAGCGCCGCGCGCAGCGCGATCACGCCGCCCATCGACTGGGCGATCAGCGCGGTCGGCTGGTCGATCTGCTGCACGATCTTGCGCACGAGGTCTTCGAAATTCTCGACCTCGGGATCGGCGGGTACGCCGCCGAAGCCCGGATACGCGGCGAAGCGGCGCGTGGCCGGATGCGCGAGCTGGTCCGCGAGCGGTTGCCAGAACGCCGGGTCGCCCGAGGCGCCGGGCAGGAAGAGGAGTTGGGTCGGTGCGTGCAAGATGGTTCGCCGGGAGCGCGCAGATTGGCGGGGCGCGGCGGGGCGCCGGAACCTGCGCGGGGTTGTGGGAATTCGGTTGTGAGTCGGGTGCGGCAAATTCAGCGGTCGATCTTAGCACGCTGTCAGCGCGCGGCCTCCGGGGCCTTGGTACGCAGGACGCCAGGTGGCGGACGGTACAATGTGCCGCGGCCAGCTTGGCCGCTTCGTTGCAGCTTTTCTGCGACGCCGCTTATTTCCCGATCGAAGACCATGCAAAAAAAGCCGGCCAAAGGTACGACAGGCACGACAGGTATAACAGGCACGCCGTTGCCCGCCTACGAACAGATCAAGCGTCACGTCCTCGCGCAAATCGAGAGCGGCGCGCTCAAGCCCGGCGATGTCGTGCCTTCCGAAACGGAGATGGTCAAGGAATTCGGCGTGGCGCGCATGACCGTGTCGCGCGCGCTGCGCGAGCTGATGGCCGAAGGCGTGCTGAACCGCGTGCGCGGCTCGGGCACGTATGTCGCGCCGCGCCAGTACGAATCGACGGTCCTGCAGATCCGCAATATCGCCGATGAAATCGCCGCGCGCGGTCATCGCTACGCGGCGCGCGTGCTGGCGCTCGAAGCGAGCGACGATGCCAACGCGATCGCCGCGCTCGAACTCGACGCGGGTCCCGTGTTCCATTCGCGCATCGTGCACAGCGAAGAGGGCGAGCCGATCCAGTACGAGGACCGCTACGTGAATCCCGATGTGTTTCCCGATTATCTGCAACAGGATTTCACGATCGAAACGCCGAATCACTACATGGTGCGTCTCGCCCCCATCCAGCGCGCGGAATTCCGCATCTACGCGCAGAAACCGGACGCGCGCGTGCGCCAGTATCTGGAAATGGAAATCGGCGAGCCGTGCCTGTTGCTGCTGCGGCGCACCTGGGTCGGCCGGCATGTGGCCACGTCCGTGCGCCTCTGGCATCCCGCTTCGCGCTTCCATCTGGCCGGCACGGTCTGATATTTCCCCTTCGCTTGTCTAGTCAATGAGCGCCGCCTTCGGCGCTCGATTCCCGCTCTAACGCCGCAATTACCCCGCGAAATCGCCAGGGTAACTACCTACGTTCGTTTTTTGAAAACGAGTTGTATATACAACTTAACGGCGATAGACTAGCTCTCACGTTGCCGCGACACCAAAGCAGCCCGGTCGCGCCAGAACTTCCATCCCGAGACGAACGCCATGAACCATCCCAACTTCACCGATCCCCGCCTCGACCCGTCCCGCACGATCCGCGCACCGCGCGGCAGCGAGAAGGTCTGCAAGACCTGGCTGGCCGAAGCCGCCTACCGCATGATCCAGAATAATCTGGACCCGGAAGTGGCCGAGCATCCGCACGCACTGGTCGTCTATGGCGGCATCGGGCGCGCCGCGCGCAACTGGGAATGCTTCGACCAGATCCTCGCATCGCTCAAGGATCTGGATGAGGACGAGACGCTGCTGATCCAGTCGGGCAAGCCGGTAGGCGTGTTCCGCACGCATGCGGATGCGCCGCGCGTGCTGCTCGCGAACTCCAACCTCGTGCCGCACTGGGCCACGTGGGAGCATTTCCACGAACTCGACCGCAAGGGCCTCATGATGTACGGCCAGATGACGGCGGGCAGCTGGATCTATATCGGCTCGCAGGGCATTGTTCAGGGCACCTACGAAACGTTCTTCTCGGTGGCCAACCAGCATTTCAACGGCGACCCGAAGGGCCGCTGGATTCTCACGGGCGGCCTCGGCGGCATGGGCGGCGCGCAGCCGCTGGCAGCAACGATGGCAGGCTTCTCGATGATCGCCGTCGAATGCGACGAGACGCGCATCGACTTCCGCCTCAAGACGCGCTACGTGGACCGTAAGGCGAAGACGATCGACGAAGCGCTCGCCATCGTCGAAGAAGCGAAGCAAACCGGCAAGCCGGTTTCGGTGGGTCTGCTGGGCAATGCGGCGGACGTGTTCGCTGAATTCGTGACGCGCGGCGTGACGCCTGACTGCGTGACCGACCAGACCAGCGCGCACGATCCGATCAATGGTTACCTGCCGCAAGGCTGGAGCGTCGAGCAATGGCGCGAGGCGCAAAAGGTTGCGCCCGAAACCATCGTCAAGGTGGCGAAGCAATCGATGGCCAACCAGGTCAAGGCGATGCTCACGCTGCAGGAGCGCGGCGCGGCCACGCTCGACTACGGCAACAACATCCGCCAGATGGCGCTGGAAATGGGCGTCGAAAACGCCTTCGATTTCCCGGGCTTCGTGCCGGCGTATATCCGTCCGCTGTTCTGCGAGGGCAAGGGGCCGTTCCGCTGGGTCGCGCTGTCGGGCGATCCTGAGGATATCTACAAGACCGATGCGAAGGTCAAGGAACTGATTCCGGACGATCCGCACCTGCACAACTGGCTCGACATGGCGCGCGAACGCATCGCGTTCCAGGGTCTGCCGGCGCGTATCTGCTGGGTTGGCGTGAAGGATCGCTATCGTCTTGGTCAGGCGTTCAACGAAATGGTCAAGAACGGCGAACTGAAAGCGCCGATCGTGATTGGCCGCGATCACCTGGACACCGGCTCGGTCGCCAGCCCGAACCGCGAAACCGAATCGATGAAGGACGGCTCGGACGCCGTGAGCGACTGGCCGCTGCTCAACGCGCTGCTCAACACGGCAGGCGGCGCATCGTGGGTCTCGCTGCACCACGGCGGCGGCGTCGGCATGGGCTTCTCGCAGCACTCGGGCGTCGTGATCGTCGCCGATGGCACGCAGGCCGCACATGAGCGTCTGGGCCGCGTGTTGCACAACGATCCGGCCACGGGCGTGATGCGTCACGCGGATGCCGGCTACGAACTCGCGCAGCAGACCGCACGTGAAGCGGGCCTCAAGCTGCCGATGCTGGGCCGATGAGCCACACGCCCGCACAGCACGTCGAAGGCGCTGCGCGGCTCACGCTGCTGCGCGGCGCGGACCTGGTGGCGTCGCCGTGGAAAAACGGCGGCGGCATCACGCGCGAGATCGCGCTGGGCGGCTCGCCCGAGGCGTTCGCGTGGCGCGTGAGCGTCGCCGACGTCGCGCAGGCCGGGCCGTTTTCGCGCTTCGAGGGCGTGGCGCGCACGCTCGTGCTGCTCGACGGCGCGGGTATGGTGCTCGACCAGACGGGCGCCGCTGCGCGCGCGCACACGCTCGCAAAGCCGCTTGACGTAGTGCATTTCGACGGCGAGGCGCCGATTTCAGCGCGCCTCATCGACGGCCCTACGCGCGACTTCAATCTGATGGTGCGCCGTGATGTTGCGCGTGCAACGTTCGAAATCTGGCGTGAATCGACGTCGCGTGACGTGCAAGGGGAAACGGCGCTGCTCTATTGCGCGAGCGGCACGGCGAATGTGCGCGTGAACGGCGGCGAGCCTGTCGCGCTGGCGACCGGCGACACGTTGCGCATCGATACTACGGACAAGGCACGCAGCGTGCGAATCGAGACGCAAGGCGATGGCGCGTTGCTCGCGATCGCACTGGAGTCCATCAAGCCATGAACCAGACAGTCTGGCATCACCTGAATCTGTGCGCGCAGGGCGACCCGCGCGACATCATCGACAACGCGGCGATCGCCGTCGAAAACGGCACGATCGCGTGGATGGGCGCGGCAGCGGCGCTGCCGCCGCAATTCGCGCAATGGCCGCGTGAGGATCTGCAGGGCGCGTGGGTGACGCCCGGTCTCGTCGATTGCCATACGCATCTCGTGTACGGCGGCCAGCGCGCGGACGAATTCGCGCAACGCCTCGCAGGTGTGAGTTATGAAGAGATCGCGCGCAACGGCGGCGGCATCGTCTCGACCGTGCGTGCGACGCGCGCGGCTAGCGAGGCGTCGCTGTTCGCGCAGTCGGCGGCGCGTCTCGAACCGTTGCTCGCGGAAGGCGTGACCGCCGTGGAGATCAAATCGGGTTACGGCCTCGAACTCGAAGCGGAGCGCAAGATGCTGCGCGTCGCGCGGCAACTGGGCGAACGCTATCCGGTCACGGTGCGTACGACCTTTCTCGGCGCGCACGCCCTGCCGCCGGAGTACGCGGGCCGCGCCGATGCTTATGTCGACGAAGTGTGCGAGCGAATGCTGCCCGCGCTGGCGGATGAAGGCCTCGTGGATGCGGTCGACGTGTTCTGCGAGCGCATCGGCTTCACGCTTGCGCAGAGCGAGCGAGTATTCGAGGCCGCCGCGCGCCGTAATCTGCCGGTCAAGATGCACGCCGAGCAGCTCTCGAATAGCGGCGGCGCGGCGCTGGCTGCGCGCTACGGCGCGCTGTCGTCGGACCACCTCGAATTTCTCGACGAAGCTGGTGTGGCCGCGATGAAAGAGGCCGGCAGCGTCGCCGTGCTGCTGCCAGGCGCGTATTACTTTATCCGCGAGACGCAGTTGCCGCCGCTCGATCTGCTGCGCCACTACGAAGTGCCGATTGCGATTTCGACGGACAGCAATCCGGGCACGTCGCCGGCCACGTCGCTCCTGCTCATGTTGAACATGGCGACCACGCTGTTCCGCATGACCGTGCCCGAAGTGCTGCAAGGCGTGACGCAGCACGCGGCGCGAGCATTCGGCGACCCGGAGCGCCACGGTACGCTGGCCGTGGGCCGTCCCGCCGATTTCGCGGTGTGGCAGGTGCAGTCGCTTGCCGAACTCGCCTACTGGATAGGCCGCCCGTTGTGCACGCGCGTCGTGCGCGGCGGCAAGACCGTCTTCGATCGCCCCCTCGCCCCTTGATCGCATGAATCACGTCACGAACATGAATGCTTCTTCCCGCGCGCTGTTCGCGGCGCAGGCCTGGTTGCCGCAAGGCTGGCGGCGCAATGTGCTGCTCGAATGGGACAGCGCGGGCACGCTGCTGCGCGTGCAGTCCGACCTTGAAGCCGCGCCTGCTGGCGTGGCACACGCGTCGGGTCCGGTATTGCCTGGTATGCCTAACCTTCATTCCCATGCCTTCCAGCGTGCGATGGCGGGCCTGACAGAGTATCGTGCCAATCCCACCGACAGCTTCTGGAGCTGGCGCGACCTGATGTACCGCTTCGCCGCGCGCATCACGCCCGACGATCTGGGCGCCGTCGCGCGCTGGCTCTATGTGGAAATGCTGAAGGCGGGGTATACCTCGGTCTGCGAATTCCATTACGTGCATCACGCGCACGACGGACAGCGTTACGCCAATGCGGCGGAACTCGCGCAACGCGTGGTCGATGCCGCGAGCGAAACGGGGGTCGGCATGACGATGCTGCCCGTGCTCTATCAGTACAGCGGCTTCGGCGCGCGCGCGCCGCGTGACGACCAGCGCCGCTTCATCAACACGCCCGAGCAATTGCTGGGCATCGTGGCGTCGCTGCGCGGCGCGCGGCCCGAGCATGGCGCATTGCGTTATGGCGTGGCGCCGCATTCGCTGCGCGCGGTGTCGGAAGCGTCGCTGCGATCGCTGTTCGGCGGGCTCGACGCGATGTCGCCGGGTGCGCCCGTGCACATCCATATCGCCGAACAGACCGCCGAAGTCGAGGCGTGTATCGAGACCGAAGGCGCGCGCCCGGTGCAGTGGCTGCTCGATCGTTTCGACGTGGATGCGCGCTGGTGCCTTGTCCATGCCACGCACGTCGATGATCAGGAAACCCAGGCGCTTGCGCGCAGCGGCGCGGTGGCAGGCCTGTGCCTCACCACCGAGGCGAATCTTGGCGATGGCATTTTCCCGGCGCATGACTATCTCGCGGCCAGTGGCGCATTTGGCGTAGGTTCGGACAGTCATATCGGCGTGGACTGGCGTGCGGAATTGCGCCTGCTCGAATATGGCCAGCGTCTCGTGCGCCGCGAGCGCAACGTGCTGGCCGCGCCGCAGCAGGCGAGCGTGGCCGACTGCTTGTTCGGCGCTGCGCTGGCGGGCGGCGCAAGGGCGACCGGGCGCAACGTAGGTGCGCTCGAAGCCGGCGCGCGAGCCGACTGGATCGTGCTCGATCCGCAGCATCCCGATCTTGCGGAAAAGACGCCGCAAAGCTGGCTTTCCTCGGTTGTGTTTTGCGAGCACGGCGAAACGCCGGTGCTCGACGTCTACACGGGCGGGGAAAAGGTCGTGGAAGGCCGCCGCCATCGCGACGAAACGCGTTTGTACGCGGACTATCGCGCGGCGTTGACGCGTTTGCTGGCGGCTGGCTGAAATCGCGCGCACGACCGGGCGAACAACAACGAACGGACCGACTCATGACTGATCTCTACACCCTCGAGCGCGGCGATGCGCCGCTGCTCGTTTCGATTCCGCACCTCGGCACGGGAATTCCCGAGGCGTTGCGCGGCCAGTACACCGATGTCGCACTGACGGTCGCCGATACCGACTGGCATCTCGATCGCCTCTATGCCTTTGCAAAGTCGCTGGGCGCGACGATTCTGGGCGCGCGTGTTTCGCGCTACGTGATCGACCTGAACCGGCCACCCAACGACGAAAGCCTCTATCCTGGCCAGACGACCACCTCGCTGTGCCCGACGGAAACGTTTCGCGGTGAGCCGATCTATCGCGAAGGCTGTGCGCCCGACGCGGCGGAGCGTCAGCGCCGAGTCGAAACGTATTGGCAGCCGTACCACCAGACGCTGCACGCGGAGTTGCAACGTCTGCGCAGCCGCCACGCCAATGTGCTGTTATGGGAAGCGCATTCGATTGCAAGCGTGCTGCCGCGACTGTTCGACGACAAACTGCCTGATCTGAATCTCGGCACGCAAGAGGGGCGCACGACACATGCATCGGTGCAAGCCCAGGCCGAGCAGGCAGCAGCCGACAGCACCTACACGTGGGTAGCGAACGGGCGTTTCAAGGGCGGCTATATCACGCGCCATTTTGGCGCGCCGCAAGACGGCGTGCACGCCATTCAGCTCGAAATGTGCCAGTCGACCTATATGGACGAACATGCGCCTTTTGACTATGTGCCGGCGCTGGCCGACCGTGTTGAGCCGGTGTTGCGCAAGATGGTGGGCGGCGCGCTGGATGCGATTCGTGCGCTCAACGCTGCGTCATCCTGAGTATTGAAGTTATAAGCAATCCGAATCAAAAGGCTCTGGATTAAACATCCAGAGCCTTTTTCGTTAGAAGCGATGGACGATGCCGATCTGCACGCCGCGCGCGTTGGCGCCCGGATAAGCGAGCGGCAGGCCTGCATTGGCGGCGCCTGCGAGCGTGTAGGCCGCCTCGTTGCGGTTGCGCAGGAAGGACAGCGCGCCGTAAAGATTCGTCGTTTTGGAGAGATCGTATTCGTACATCAGACCCAACTGGTCGGCGTTGTTGCCTTGCGAAGTACGGTCGCGCAGCATGGCGTAGCCGAACGCGAGCGTGTTGGTCGCGTTGAATTGATATTTGGCCGACAGCCCCGTTGTATAGGCGTTGAGCGCGAGATCGGGCCACTTCATGTCCGAGTAGCCGCCAAACAGCGTCGCACGGCCGATCGCATACGAAACGCCGGCCATGATCGTGCGATTGGTCGCGCTGCCATCGCTGTCCTTGAGCCATTGGCCGGCCACGAACGCGTTAAATGGGCCGTGTTCGTAGGTCACGTCGAATTGCTGGCTAGAGCCAGCCGCGCGCAATCCGCCTGCATTGCCGAAGCCCAGATACACGCCGGCCTGCAAGCCGGCGAACTCGGGCGTCACATAGGACACGGTGTTGCTGGTACGGAAGGAGAACACCGTGAGGTTGTCCATGCCCGAGGCCTGGGTGACGCCGCCGAACGCATCCTGAGTCCCCTGGTCGTTGAACAGCGGAGAATTCTGCCGGCCGACGCGGACTTCGCCCCAGTTGCCCGAAAGGCCAACCCAGGCCTGGCGGTCGAACAGGGAACCACTTGTGGCGAGCGTCCCGTCGGTTGGATTGAAGCCGTTCTCCAGCACGAACGAGAGCGTCTGGCCGCTGCCCAGATCTTCCTTGCCCTTCAGGCCGAAGCGGCTGCCCCATTGGCCGCTGGAGCCGAGCGCGGCGGTGTAGCCGTTGCCGGTGTTGACGTATTGCGCGAACTCGTCAATCAGACCGTAGAACGTGACGCCGTCTTGAGCATGAGCGGTTTGCGTCAAAAGAGCGAGGGCGGCGGTACTCAGGGTGACAGTCTTTTTCATTATCAGTACAACTATTGATTGGAAAGAAAAGAATGAGCGCGCGGATCGTTAGACCCGCGCGGTTGGACAGCAAGAGGGAACGGAAGGAAGGGCGCCTGAGGGTGCCTGAGGGCGCCGGAGCGTCAATCGTGCTCGACGGGCAGAATCAGGTGATCCGGCATGGTTTGCGGCGCGCGGCGCATCGTGACGTAGTAGATCACGCCGGGGACGATGAGGCCGAGAATCCACGAGATATCGGTGCCGCCCAAAGCATCGACAAAGGGGCCCGTATAAAAACTCGTGGAAATGAACGGCATCTGCACGAGCACGCCAAGCACGTAGATGCCGATTGCTTTCCCGTTCCAGCGGCCATAACGGCCATTGGGATCGGAAAGCGCGGGCACGTCATAGCGCGATTGCGTGAAGCAGTAGTAATCGACGAGATTGATCGCGCTCCACGGCGTGAAAAACGCCAGTAAAAACAGGATGAATGCCGTGAATTCCTTAAGGAAGGAATGACGCCCGGCAAGTGCGACGAGCGTCGACAGTCCCACCATGCCGATGATGTAGATGAAGCGGTGCTGCGTGGAGATCGCGCGCTTCGCACGAAACGCGCTGACGACCGTGGCCATCGACATGAAGCTGCCGTAAGCATTGAGCGTGGTGACGGTAAGCTTGCCGAAGGCGATGCTGAAGTAAAGCATGGCCGCTACCGCGCCGCTCGCGCCCAGGCCGACGATATAAGCCACTTCGTGATGGGCGAATTCATGCCCGGCGAGCGCGGCGGCGAACACGCCGAACACCATCGCCGCCTGCGCGCCAATCACCGAGCCGAGTCCCACCGCGAGAAACGTTTTGGCGGGCGAGGTCGAGCGCGGCAGATAGCGCGAGTAATCGGCGACATAGGGACCAAATGCGATCTGCCACGACGCCGAGAGCGACATGGAGAGCAGGAAACTCGGCGTCGTGAAGTGCCGGTTGGCGAGCAGCGCGCCGATATCGTGATGCGCGAACAGTTGCGCAAACATGTAGCAGAACGCCAGCACGCCGACCACGCTGGCGATGCGGCCCACAAAGTGAATCGAGCGATAGCCGAGAATCGTCAGAACAACGATCAGCACGGCGAACAGACAGATGCCGGTCGTATCGGAAATCGACAGCAATTGTGCTGTCGCCTGGCCCGCGAGCACCGTGCCGCTTGCCGAAAAACCCACGTACATGAGGCAGACGAGCGCGATGGGAATGGCGGCGCCATAGACCCCGAACTGCACGCGGCTGGAGATCATCTGCGGCAGGCCGAGTTGCGGGCCTTGCGCACCGTGCAGCGCCATGACCGCGCCGCCAATAAGTTGTCCAATCAATAGCGCGATGAGCGACCAGAACACGTCGCCGCCGAGGACAACGGCGAGCGCGCCGGTGATGATCGCGGTGACCTGCAGATTCGCGGAGAGCCAGAGCGTGAACTGGCTGAAGAGGCTGCCGTGGCGTTCCGCATCGGGAATATAGTCGATCGAGCGGGATTCCAGCAGCTTGCGGCCTTCCGGCTCAAGCTTGACAAGGGATTCAGGAATGGCCACGAGCTGCTCCGAGAGATAAAAAGGGACATGGCGCCCGTGCAGACAAGCGCCGAGATTCTTGGATCATGTTGTATAGACAACTTATGCGAAATAGGGGATTACCCGTGAGCACGACAGCATGCAGGTCGCATTTCTCGATTCTCACGTGGCTTTGCTGCTAGCGGCCGATAATTGCGCCGCTCAGATCGGGCTTTCGCTTGCTTGGACCGCCGATGCCTGGGCCGAAATCGATCTCGTCTGGAACGACGATCAACACAATCCCGCGGTGGATCGCTTTAGAGATTTTGTGCTCACACGCTTTGCGACGGCAGTGCAAAAGTAAGTTTCGAGGTTCGCAGGCAAGTTCCGGCATGTGCCTTACACGACGCAGAATCGTCATGCGCGGAAATGATCGCCTAAACTTGGCCATCGACATTGATAGTCGAGACGCTGGTATGTGCGCTGTTTCAGGGTAAGCGATCGGTTAGCAACGCCTGCCCATGCAGCGGATCGCGAGACTTGACATGTGTTGACACCGTGTAAGATAGGTAATTGGCTTTATTGGTTGCCCAGGCCATGCGCCGCTCGCCTTGGATTTTGCGTCTTCTCTCAAGATCATGTGGAGAGAACACGGCCGGAGCAACTCATTCCTGTAATAGCGGGACATGCTTTATTGGTCGCTACTGGATAGCCAAAAAATAATATTCGAACAAGCGGGGGGGCTGGCGGTGGACACTACAACAACCGGTATTCGAAGCGTGCCTTGCTGGTTGACCAAACAGCGAGTCGCCTTCTATAGCTCATGCGTATTGATCGTCGAATTGGGCTATCTGGCGCTGCGGTTTGTGGGCGCCTACGTGCTCAACCTTCCGGACTTCGTCGCGCTTGGCTGGGACCATGCCGTCTTCTGGGTTGCATCGCGTCTAGCCATCGAGGGCCCCGCCGCCAATGCTTATGACGCGAGGCTGACCGAACCTGTCGTGAGCGTGCTGCAGCACTTCGTACTGCACAGACCCTTTCCCACGCCATGGATCTACCCGCCGACATTCCTCGTCGTCGTGCTCTGGCTGGCGCTTTTTCCTTTTCCGCTTTCCTATGCGATCTGGACGGCCATCGGCGTGGCGTTTTCGGGCTTTGCATTGGGCCGCATCCTCAGGCCGTCTTCTTTGGCCTGGTGGCTGCCAGTGCTCGCATTTCCGGCGCTGTGGATCGACTTGATGGCAGGCCAAAATTCGCTGTTCACCATGGGGTTGGCCGCACTCGCTTTCGTCCTGCTCGACCGGAGGCCCACGTTGGCGGGTGTGTGCATCGGGCTACTGGCCATAAAGCCTCAACTGGGTATTGTCTTTCCAGTCGTCCTTCTGGTCGGGCGTCGATGGCGCGTATTCTCCGTGGCGCTGATCACTGTCTCGATCTTCTGTGCAGTCGCGGGCGTTGTGTTTGGCTTCGGTATCTTCGGCACATTTCTCTCCGTCCTGCCGGCGTTCCGGAAACTGGTAGTCAACGCAAACTGGCCCGGTGGCTTGCCGACCTGGTTTGGGTTCGCCAGAAGCGTTGGCCTGAGCCCATCTGCTGCATATCTTGTCCACGCGATCATGGGAGTGCCATCGCTGGCGCTCGCCGTGTTTCTTTTTGCGTCGAG
The DNA here is from genome assembly GCF_002917095.1 of Paraburkholderia eburnea. GTDB lineage: Bacteria > Pseudomonadota > Gammaproteobacteria > Burkholderiales > Burkholderiaceae > Paraburkholderia > Paraburkholderia eburnea. The sequence goes on along the minus strand of NZ_PQGA01000005.1, from coordinate 98,146 downwards.
ATCCCGGGCGGCGTTGCGTTCGGCCGCTGTGGCGCTGGCCACGTTGGTGTGTCAGCCCTACCTGCTTGGCTACGATCTCGTCTGGCTGGCGTTACCGATCGCATTCCTGATCGTCGATGGACAGCAACACGGCTGGCTCAAGTATGAAGTGCCCGTGCTTGTGGCTGTCTGGCTCGCGCCGCTTGGCTTGTTCTTCCCACAGCTTCATTTTGGGCTGTGCATGCCGCCGATCATGGCGCTGCTCACCCTCGTCCTGATACGGCGCGCAGGCTCACGACGTGGCGCAACGGATTGAAGCGGATGTCCGGAAACAGCGAGCAGAGTCGGAGCGTCCCGTGACGCCGTTCGCGCAGAGACTGGCGTCAGCACGCGAATGCCCGCGGCCTTTGTGCGAGTGCGTGCGCGCATCATTCGCGCAGCATCTGTGCAAGCGTATTGAAGAGGACCGTGCGCCGGTTCGACTTACGATGAATCATGCCGACCGTTCGCAGAAACGGTGGCCGATTTAATTCGACGAGCTTCAGATTCGGATCGTCGCGCCAATTTCCGTTGTGAAGCACGGGCAGCACGCTCACGCCGACGTCGTTGCGCACGAGCGAGACGATCGTTTCGATCGAGTTGAGTTCGAGATATTCCTGCGGCTTGATGCCGAGCATACGCAGCGCCTCATCGATCACGGCGCCGGTGGGCACGCGCCGATCGAAGCGCAGGAAGTTGCGCTCGCGCAGGATGCGCCGCGCGTCGTTGCCTTTCGTCGCGCGGCTCGTTACGAGCATGAGCGGCTCTTCGTAGAGCGGCGTCCACGCGAGCGATTCGTGCAGCGCGCCGTCCGCATTGCCGACCACCACGGCGACATCGACTTCGCCCGTCTGCACCATCTCGGCGAGTTCGGCGGAGCGGGCGGAGGTCAGACGCACTTCCAGTTCGGGATGGCCGGTCTTGAGGTGCGCGACGGCCAGCGATAGCGCGCCGATCACGGACACCACCGCGCCGATGATGACCGAGCCTTGCAAGGTGTCGTCGGCGCTGGCCGGCAGTTCGTCGATCAGTTCGAGAATGCGCTCGACCTTCGCGCAGATTTCCTCTCCTTCACGCGTGAACGCCACCTGACGCGCACGGCGATCGAACAACTGGCGTTCCAGCGCTTCTTCGAGTCCGCGCATCTGCAGGCTGACGGCCGCCTGCGTGAGCGCAGTGTTTTGCGCCGCGAGGGCAAACGAGCCGCTACGCGCGACGGCCCGCAAGGTGCGCAGCATTCGCAGGGAGAGCATGGGAGAAAAATTTAAGTATCGAAAACAAAATATTAATGTTTTTTTGCGTCGGCCTTCAAGATAATCGCTATGTTGACCTGACCGACGCGCCTGCCTGGCGGCTATTTCGTGCTTACCTCGCGCGGCGCCGTGTTCCGACCATTCATCGATACCGTCATGACACGCTTTAACTGGCACAACCCCTATCCGACACCGCGTTTGCCGGTGTTCGCGCGCAACGTCGTCTCGACTTCGCATCCGCTGGCCGCCCAGGCGGGCCTGCGCATGCTCTGGAAGGGCGGCAATGCCGTCGATGCCGCAATCGCGGCGGCGGCGGCCATCACGGTGGTCGAACCGGTCTCATGCGGTCTGGGCGGCGATGCCTTCGCACTGGTCTGGGATGGCGAGCGCCTGCACGGCTTGAACGCATCGGGCTGCGCGCCTGCGGCCTGGAACCTCGACTATTTCCGCCGCAAGCACGGCGAAGAAAACGGCCTGGCCAGACAGCCCAAACGCGGCTGGGACACGGTCACGGTGCCGGGCGTGATCGCCGGTTGGGAAGCGCTGCACGCGAAGTTCGGCTCGCTGCCGTTCGCGGATCTGATGGCCCCCGCGATCGAGATTGCCGAGCGTGGGTATGCGGTGGCCAGCATCGTCGCGCGCAAGTGGCAGGCCGCTATCCCCGAACTGCACGATCAGCCCGGTTTTGCCGGGACGTTCATGCCGCGCGGCCGCGCGCCGGAGGTGAGCGAACACGTCCGTCTGCCGGGCCATGCGGCGACCTTGCGGCGGCTCGCGGAACTCGGGCCGCGCGCCTATTACGAAGGCGAGATCGCGGAGCGTATCGCGGCGTTTGCCCGTGAAGGCGGCGCGGCGCTCACGCTCGACGACCTGCGCAACTATCGCGCAGAGTGGGTCGAGCCGATTTCAAAGGCCTATCGCGGCTATCGCGTGCACGAAATCCCGCCGAACGGGCAGGGCATCGCCGCGCTCATCGCGCTCGGCCTCCTGGAGCAATTCGACATGGCCTCGTTGCCGTGCGACGGCATCGAATCGCAGCATCTCCAGATCGAAGCGATGAAGCTCGCGTTTGCCGACGTTTATCGCTATGTTTCCGATCCGAAATCGATGGAAGTGACGCCTGAGCAGATGCTCGACGACACGTATCTGAAGGCGCGCGCGAAGCTGATCGATCCGAAACGCGCGACGCCATTCGACTTTGGCATGCCGCGATCCGGCGGCACGATTTACCTCTCGGCTGCCGATGAGCGCGGCATGATGGTGAGTTTCATCCAGTCGAACTATATGGGCTTCGGGTCCGGTGTGGTCGTGCCGGGAACGGGCATCGCCATGCAAAACCGTGGCTGCGGATTTTCGATGGACCCGGCATCGCCGAATGTGGTTGAAGGCGGCAAGCGCCCGTTCCATACGATCATTCCGGCTTTCCTGACGCAGCAGGTCGATGGCCGCGACGAGGCGGTGATGAGTTTTGGCGTGATGGGCGGCGATATGCAGCCGCAAGGTCATCTACAGAGCGTCGTGCGCATGCTCGACTATGGCCAGCAGCCGCAAGCCGCGTGCGATGCGCCGCGCTGGAAGGTAAACCGCGATTTCACGCTCGATATCGAATCGACTTTCGATCCGCAAACGGCGCAGGCGCTTGAAGCGCGAGGCCATGAAATCAAGGGTATCGACGATCCGTATATGGATTTCGGTTCCGGCCAGTTCATCTGGAAACTCGATCGCGACGACCCCGAGCGTGGTTACGTTGCGGCCAGCGATACGCGTCGCGATGGTCTGGCTGCGGGATTCTGATGGCGTCGGCCGCGCCGGATTTACGTTTGCCCACTAGACTGAACGTAGTGCAGAGCAGTGCTATATTTGCAGAGGTCGTTGCAATGCAGCAACGAGTGATGCTTACGTTTCGTCAGGTGACGGAGAACTAAATGGCAATCGAATACCGAGGCTTTCAAATCAATGTCGATACGAAAGCGGACGCGACGGATACGCAATGGCTGTGCCGCGCGGATATCAACGGCGTCGAAGGCGAAGTGCGCGACGTGACGCTGCCTGCCGTCGAACTCGAGTTTCCCAAGCTCAAGATCGACGTGCTGATGGTCGTGAGCATGGTGGAGCATAAGGCGCGTCAGTTGATCGACGATTGGCACACAGCGCATCCCGCTGCGGCGTGATTGCGCCGATCCTGTCGAAACGAAAAGGCCCGTCGGGCCTTTTTTGTTTTTATGGCGCGCAAGCGCATGCTGAGCAGCCATCGATTATCAAAGCGCCCGATCGCGCCCATGATGACGTCCAGAGTCAAAACCAGCCTGGAGACAATCACGTCACGACCCCTTTCGGGAATCCGCGTTCTGGAACTTTGGCAACTGATCGCGGGGCCCGTTCGCCGGGAAAATGCTCGCCGAATTCGGTGCGAGCGTCATCAAGGTCGAGCTGCCGCGCTCGACGGCCGCCCGGTGCGCTTCGCCAACGACCGCTACGGGCAGTTCCAGACGGCGCTCAAACGTCGCGCGTTCAAGGTGCATTACCGCATCGCGGTCTTCAATTGCGCAGATAGCGCTGCGCCAGCGCTTCATAAAGCGGCGGCGCGAACAGCTTCGACACCTGACTGGCAATCAGCGCGGTGGCCATCAGCGAGAGCACCAGGGCGTGCCCATTGATCATTTCGATGACGATGACGAAGGCCGTGATCGGGCTTTGCGTGACGGCGGCGAGATAGCCCACCATGCCGAGCGCGATCAGCATCGGCAACTGCATCTGCCCGAACACCATATGCAGGGCATTGCCGATGCCCGCGCCAATCGCCAGCGACGGCGCGAACAGACCGCCCGGCGTGCCCGGCAGATACGACCCGACCATCGACGCCATCTTGAAGAGCGGATAAGCCACGCCGAGCTGCGAATGCCCTTCGAGCATGTTGCGCGCCTCGGCGTAACCGCTGCCGAACAGATGGCCGCCGCTGGCCACGCCGATCACGGCGATAAAAAGTCCACACGCCGCGCCGAATGCAACTGGCCGTTGCGAGCGCAACGAAAGCAGCCGCGCCGGCATCCAGCGTGCGGTATTGAGCAGCAGCCAGCAGAATATCCCGCCCGCAATCCCCGTGAGCACGCCGACGAGCAGCACCGCCGCGAAAAGCAGATCGGGAAAATGCCCGTCGATGGCGATGGTGCCGAAATAAACGTAATTGCCTTGCAGCGCGAGCGACACCACGCCCGCGAAGATGATCGCTGTAATCAGCACGCCGCTCGTGCGCTGCTCGAAGCTGCGCGTGAGTTCCTCGATGGCGAACACGACGCCCGCAAGCGGTGCGTTGAACGCAGCCGAAAGACCTGCCGCCGCGCCCGCCAGCGCGAGCTTGTGTTCGAGGCCGACGCCGTAGATGCTGCGCAAGCGCGCCGGATAAAAGCGCCGCAAACTGAACATCAGGGCGGCGCCCACATGGATCGTCGGACCCTCGCGGCCGATCGTGAAACCACCGAGAATCGCCAGAAACGACAGGGCGATTTTGCCGACGAGGATGCGCAGCGTGAGCAGACGCGGGCCGAGCGTGCGCACGTCGTGCAGCGTGGCGATAACCTGTGGAATGCCGCTGCCTTCCGAACCCGGAAACCATCGGCGCGTGAGCCAGACGCCCAGCGCCGCGACCGCCGGCGTGACGATGAGCGGCAGCCACGCGGCGTGCGCGGTCATGCGCTGGAACAGGTCGAAGCCGAAGTCGATGAGCCGTGCATAGAGCACCGCCACGAGACCCGTCGCGACCGCACCAAGCCAGAACATGCCGAAATACAGCCAGCGCCGCTGGTTGCGCAGAATCGCGCGACGATCAATGAGGGTCAGAATTCGCATGGATGCGGGAGGGAAATGCGGTTTATGGCATATTGTGACATAAACCGTATTGGCACCCGTGAAATTCCGCGCAAGCGCTATCCGGTGTGTTCGCCGAAGACCCAGTGGAACGCGCCGTAGAGCGCCTTGTGCTGGGCCGCGAGTTCGAGCAGGAAGGATTCGCCCTTGGGCGTGAGGTGGACCTGTACCTGGCGACGGTCAGCGGGATCGGGTTTGCGCAGCACGAGTCCCGCCGATTCGCAGCGCGACACGAGCGCCGCCGTGCCGTTGGGCGCCGCTTGCAGGCGCTCGGCAAGCTCGCCCACGGTCGCCCATTTGCGGTCGGAGAAGCCGCAGACGTGCAGCAGCAACTGATATTGCAGCGTCGTGATTCCGGCGGCGTTGGCGATCTCTTCCGAGGCGCGCAGGAATCTGCGCAGGTCGTAACGGAAGGCCGACATGGCTTCGAGATCGTGCTTGTTCATATGCGTTCCTGATTGCCTGGCCGGCGAACAGGGCGATGGCCGGCCGCCAGGAGGTTACCACGCAGGAGTGGCGAGCAAGCACGCTGCCCTGTCTCCATGGTCTATGTCGTTGCGGGCGCAACAGAATGCGAGCAGCCATTCTCCGCATCATCCGGCAGGCTGACTCTGGGCGCGGCCTCGCGGATGCAGCGTGTGAGAACGCGACAAGATTAGCCGTGCGCTGCGCGCGCGGCAACCGCTTTTTCAGACATTCGGCCTGCGATCTGCCCGATTTTGCCGTCACCTCGCAACCGGATCTCGACGCGTCGGCAAAACAGAACGACCGGACGGCACGAACTCCGCAGTAAGATAGCGCGCCACCATCGAATAACTGATCTGCAAGCCATGGAAGAATCGTCGACTCCGGACCAAAGTGAAAGCGCACTGCGCGCGCAATACGCCAGCCTGCAAAACCGGGCGCGGGAACTGGAGGCGCATGCGCCGTCTCGTATCGATGCGCTTCACGACGCGGCGCAATCGGCTGCGGCGGGGCACACCGCGTATGAGAGTGCGCTGAAGGATGCCGTGAACGAGGCCATGCTCGCGGTTCGCTGCTATCACGGCGCGGTGCCGTTCCTCGAAACCGCGAATTCGCTCATCGAGCATCTGGCGAAGCCGCCGTTGCTTGACGACGGCATGGAGTGGCACGACGAAATTCTTGGCCGGATGGCGGAAGTGCTGGAGATCGCCGCGGGCATGATCGCCGAGGGCGAGATGCATCTGGAAGCGTCGGCGCGGGTCAACGTCTAGGTGTGCGGGATCGCAGGGGAACGGGTTTCTCTGCGCTCAATGCGCATAAACAAAATTAAGTGCTTTTTCAGGCACGGTGTCGGGATCGACGTCGGAGGACGTCTCATTACTCACCGTTCTCACCGTTGCCATAGTTCGACGGCGCCATTCTCGCGAGCGTCCGCGCAGAACTCGCTTCGCGCGGCAAGACGCTATATATTGAGGGCTTTGCCCATGGCCCGGCCTCTACGCCGGGTTTCCGTTCAGGCTGCTCTCGTCACGCCATTGTCACGGCGGCTTCGCTGAAGGGCATGCGGCAGGGCAGGCAGGTATCGATCGTATCCGATCCGGCATTGGCAGTCCGTCCGTCTGGACGGTTTTCCGGGCGCACGGCCTGTGAGGCAATACGGGTTTTCGGCCAGACCGTTCCACGGCAGGAATGGTTCGCCGATCGAACTGGCGGCGGCGCACGACCGCGATCCTGAACCGGCAGGACCGAAAAAAAGTACCTTGGAGGCTTGATAGTGATGTCGCGCGAGCGCATGGGGGAGATACTGGAACGTAGCCGTCTGGCGATCCGGTGGGGAGGCATTCTCGGCCTCCTGTGTCACCCCATCTACTACGTCGTGTGGACTTTGGTGCTGCCCCAGCCCTACGACAACCTGTTCCTGCGCCTGAGCGCAGCGCTCGTGTGCATCCCGTTGATCTTTCAGGCGCGCTGGCCGCGACGCTTCAACCGGTACCTGCTGATTTACTGGCACGCGTGCCTGATCTACGTTTTACCGTTCGTCTGCACCTTCCTCACGATCAGAAACGGCTTCTCCACGATGTGGATGATGACCGAGGTGATGATGATCTTCATCCTCGCGCTCTGCATCGACAATCCGCTTTTGCTGATCGCGTGTCTTGGCATCGGTGTGGCCACTAGCTCGGTGGCGGCGATGCTGTCCTCGCCGTCGCCGATCGTGCTGACGGCCGCCACGCAAGCCAACCTCGCGCTGCTGCCCGTGGTCGTGTTGTGCAGCATGGCGTTCAGCCACGCCGTCAGCAAAGGGCGCATCTTCTTCGAAAAGAATCGCGCCTTGCAGGCGCTCGCGGGCTCGATCGTGCACGAGATGCGCAACCCGCTGAGCCAGTTGAAACAGGTGCTCGACAGCATCGAGGAAACCCTGGCCGCCACCCACGAGGCGCATCGCGCGACGATGATCTCGCCGCAGGACGCGGCCTCGCTCAACCGGCATCTGGCGCAGGGCAAGATGTCGATCGAACGCGGTCTGCGCGTGATTGCCATGATGCTCGACGAAGTGGGCGCGAAGGCGATTCGTCCCGAGCGCTTCGCCTATCTTGGCGCGGCCGCCACGACGCGCAAGGCGCTCGACGAGTACGGTTTCGCCGACGACGCCGAGCGCAACAAGGTGCGCCTGCTCGTGCGCGAGGACTTCACGTTTCGCGTCGATGAAACCGTCTATCTCTTCACGCTGTTCAATCTCATCAAGAACGCGTTGCATCAGATGGCCGCGCATCCGGCGGCCACGCTCACGCTGACGATCGAGCGCCACGCGGTCAGCGTGCGCGATACCGGCGCGGGCGTGCCGCCCGAGGTTCTGCCGCACGTGTTCAGCCCGTTTCACACGATGGGCGCGACCAGCACCGCGGGCAAGACGGGCGGCACGGGTGGGGCGGTTGGGTCGGGCGGGGCCGGACTGGGCCTCGCGTATTGCCGCCGTGCGATGCAGGCGTTCGGCGGCGGTATCGAGTGCCGCTCGGAGCCGGGGCAGTTCACGGAATTCACGCTGCGCTTTCCGCCGGTGCCCGAACGGGAAGTGGCCGAATACGAGCGCGAGATTCTCGATCGTGCGATGCCGGTATTCGCGGGCAAGCGCATTCTCATCGTCGACGACGACGACCATCATCGCACCCGCACACGGCGCGTGCTTGCCGGTCTGGGCGCGCTGGTGAGCGAGGCGACCAACGGCCAGACGGCGCTGGCGATGCTGGGCGACAGCGAGTCGGAGCCTTCGGATCTCGTGCTGCTCGACGTGAACATGCCGGTGCTCGACGGCTACGCGGTCGCGGAAAAGATCCGCGCGAACCACGCGCATCCGAATCAGGGTGTGCCGATCGCGGGCTACACCGTGGAGGAAGGCAACGTCGCGCAGGTGCGCGCGCGCCGCGCCGGCATGGACGTCGTGATCGGCAAATCGGGCGGCGCGATGGGACTCATCGTCGCGCTGGAAGCCCTGTTCGCGAGCGGCAAACGGCGGCGCGCGTACGGCGGCTTCGACGGGCTGCTGGGCAAGTCGATCCTCGTCGCCGACGACGATGCCTTTAGCCGCCAGGTCGCGAAGGCCGTGCTCGAACGCGGCGGCGCGCGCGTGCTGGAAGCGGGCCACGGTCAGGCGGTGCTGGCCTGCCTGCAATCGGATATGGCGATCGACGCGATCGTGATCGATATGAACATGCCCGGCATGGGCGGCGTGGAAGCGACGGCGTTGATCCGCGCGCGCGGCGACCGCTACGCGACGACACCGATCGTCGCGCTTACGTCGCAATCGGACATGGAAGCGGTGCGGGAATGCATCGCCGTGGGCATGAACGACGTGCTCGTGAAGCCGGTGCAGGCCGCCACGCTGTACGCGTCGCTGATGACCCACCTGGCGCGCGTGCATGCGCCGACGGCGGCCGGATCTCCGGCGAACGCCACGAACGATGCGCTGGCGACCGACGAACACGAGTTGCTCGACGAACGGCATCTCGATGAACTGGTCGGGCTCGATATGCTCGATCAGACCTTTCTCGACGGCGTCGCGCAACTGCGCGCGCTCGTGGCCGGGATTGCCCATGCCGCGTATGCGAAAGAGATCGAGGCCACGCACACGGCACTGCATCGCCTGCTGGGCGTGAGCGGCAATATCGGCGCGAAGGCACTGCATGCGTACGGACGGCGCATCTATCCGCCGATGGTCGAGGGGCGCTGGCCGCCGGAAGCCGACTGGATCGAGCGCCTCGGCGCGCTGGGCGCGTGTTCGGCCGATGCGCTCGACGCCTACTTCGCGTCGGTCGCGGCGCTGCGGCCGCAGTTGCTGCGTTGAGCCGTTGCGTACTCAACGCTCTGCAAGCGCCTTGATGCGTGCAGCCATGGCGTCGTCGAGCGGCGTATAAACGATCATGCCAAGATCCGGCCGGCCATCGACTGCGAATGCCGAATACTCCAGTTCGATCGGCCCAAGTATGGGATGCAACAGCCGTTTCACGCCGCCATCGGCGTGGTTATGCAGGTCGTTCTCACGCCACAACGTTTCGAATTCAGGACTCGCGGCGCACAACTCATCGACGAGCTTGCCAGCCTCCGAAACCAGGCCCGCACGCGCCACATCGGCTCTGAACGCACCCACGACAAAACGCGCGACGCTGTCCCAGTCATGCTGTTTCGCGCGCACCTCGTCATTGCCGAACAGAAAGCGCAGGATATTGCGTCCATCGGGCGGCAGCGCGCCGTAGTCGGTCAGCACGACAGCGGCCGCGCGATTCCACGCGATCACGTCCCACACCGGATTCTTGATGATGGCGGGACTCGATTGCAGTGAGTCGAGAAAGCGCTGCAAGCGTGGATGGACGTCGTTGACGGCCCGGTAGCGGACTTCCGGCGGCCTGCCCAGGCCGAGCATGAAGAGATGCTCGCGCTCGGTGTTCGTGAGCATCAGCGCGCCCGCAATGCGTTCGAGCACGCTCGCCGAGGGTGCGCCGCCGCGCCCCTGTTCGAGCCACGTGTACCAGGTCGAACTGATATTGGCGCGTTGCGCGACTTCTTCGCGGCGCAGGCCCGGCGTGCGCCGGCGCCCCGAATAGCCAAAGCTCGCGGGATCGAGCCGGGTGCGGCGACTCTTCAGGAAGTCGCCGAGGGAGGCTGGCGCGGTGACCGGCATGAGATTCCTGCTAGTCCTGTTAGTCGTTTTACCATGATAACGTCACTACTTTAACGGAATAAAAATTCGGCAGATAGTGCGGAGGTCACGACCAGAAGGAGTTGACGATGCGAATCTTTTTGACGGGCGCGACCGGTTTCATCGGTTCGGCCCTTGTCCCGGAACTGATTCAGGCCGGTCATCGGGTGATTGGGATGACCCGCTCGGACGCCGGTGCGCAGGCGCTCAAGGCAGCCGGCGCGGCTCCTCACCTTGGGACGCTCGAAGACGTCGACAGTATGAAACGCGGTGCCGAAAAGGCGGACGCCGTGATCCACGCGGCGTTCGATCATGACTTTTCACGGTTCGCCGAAAATTGCGAAAAGGACAAGCGTGCGATCGCGGCGCTCGGCTCGGTGCTGGCGGGCTCGGATCGGCCGCTGCTGATTACATCGGGTACCGGAGTGGGCAGCGGTGAGCACGGCGAACCCGCGAGCGAGGACGTTTTCAACACGAGTCATCCCAATCCGCGCATCGGCTCGGAAATCGCGGGAAACACGCTGCTCGACGCGGGCGTGAACGTCTCGGTGATGCGCTTGCCGCAAGTGCATAACCCGCTCAAGCAGGGGCTGATTACGCCATTGATCGCAATTGCGCGGGAGAAAGGCGCTGTGGCTTATGTCGGCGAGGGCCGCAACCGCTGGCCGGCAGGGCATCTGTCCGATGTCGTGCGGCTCTATCGGCTAGCGATTGAAAAAGCGGAAGCCGGTGCGCGTTATCACGCCGTGGGGGAAGAGGGCATCAGCAGCCGCGACATCGCCGAATCGCTTGGGCGTGGGCTTGCATTGCCTGTCGTGTCGATCACCGCGGAACAGGCGCAAGCGCATTTCGGCTGGATGGCCCTCTTCGTCGGCCTGGATATGCCGGCCTCCAGCGCGCTGACTCAGGCGCGCCTCGGCTGGCGGCCGAGCGGGCCGTCGCTCATTTCGGATCTGGACCAGGCATGCTATCTGTAGCGGCCGGTCGATGTGTTCGAAGCGAAGCGATAGCGTGCTTTCCGACCGCTATCGCGCGCTGTAGAGCTTCGAAGCGTTCAGCCCGGCGCGCCGTTCACGCTGCGCCGCAAGTCGAGCGGATTGCCGTCCCGCAGCGCGGCGGGCAGCAGCGCGTCAGGCATGTCCTGATAGCTCACAGGGCGCAGGAAGCGCGCGATCGCGAGGCTGCCGACCGAAGTCGAACGGCCATCCGAAGTCGCCGGGAACGGGCCGCCGTGCACCATCGCATGACCCACCTCCACGCCGGTGCCGAAGCCGTTCACGAGCACACGGCCTGCACGGCGTTCGAGCGTCGGCAACAGGGCGCGCGCCAGATCGCAATCGGCATCGTCGATATGGAGCGCGATCGTCAACTGGCCTTCGAGCTGTTCGACGATTCCCTGCAGCGTGCCCGCGTCGGGGCAGCGCACGACGAGCGAAGCGGGTCCGAAGATTTCATCGTGCAGGGCAGGCTGTTGTGCGAATACTTGCGCATCGGTCACGAACAGGGCGCTACGGCCCGCGTGCGCGCAGGCGTCGCGCGAGGCCGCGCCCGCGCCCGCCTGCTCGACACCCGGCTGGCCCTGCATGCGCTCGACGCCGCGCTCATACGCGCCGTGGATGCCCGCCGTGAGCATCGGCGTGGCCGGAAGTGTCTCAAGTGCCGCTGCGGCTGCATCGATGAAGCGCTGCAGGTCCGGGCCGTCGATGGCCAGGATCAGGCCCGGATTGGTGCAGAACTGGCCGGTGCCCAGCGTGAGCGAAGCGGCAAAGGCCTGGCCGATGGCTTCGGCGCGTTTGGCCAGCGCATGCGGGAGCAGCAGCACAGGATTGATACTGCTCATTTCCGCGTACACCGGGATCGGCTCGGGGCGGCGCGCCGCGAGCTGCATGAGCGCCAGGCCGCCCGCGCGCGAACCCGTGAAGCCCACCGCCTTGATGTGCGGATGCGCGACCAGGGCAACGCCCGCGTCGATGCCGTCGTCGAAAACGAGCGAGAAAACGCCCTCAGGCAGCGCGCAGTCGCGCACGGCCTGCTGGATGGCGCGGCCGACGAGTTCCGATGTGCCGGGATGCGCCGGATGCGCCTTCACGACGACCGGGCAGCCGGCCGCGAGCGCCGCCGCCGTATCGCCGCCCGCGACCGAGAAAGCCAGCGGGAAATTGCTCGCACCGAATACGGCCACGGGGCCGAGCGCGATCTGACGCATGCGCAGATCGACGCGCGGCGCGGGCTTGCGTTCCGGCTGGGCGGGATCGATACGCAGACCGAGAAAATCGCCCGCGCGCACGACTTCGGCGAACAGCTTCAACTGGCCGACGGTGCGCCCGCGTTCGCCTTCGACGCGCGCGCGGGGCAGGCCCGTTTCGGCGACGCAGCGTTCGATGAGCGCGTCGCCCAGTTCGACGATGCAGGCGGCGATGCGTTCGAGCAATGCCGCCCGCTGTTCGAGCGAGGTTTCCCGATAACGGTCGAATGCCTGCGCGGCCAGTTCGCACGCGAGCGCGACGTCCTGCGCCGAGGTGCGCGCGAACGCGGGTTCGAGTTGCGCGCCGCTGACCGGATCGATCGCGTGAAAGGCGGATTCACCCGCGACGCTGCGTTGACTGCTGCGTTGACCGATCAGCGCGCTGCCTGAAATCTGCATGATGCTTCCTGTGTGAATATGAAACGAGGGCGCGCTCAACGGCCCCAGCGCAGCACGAGCGGATCGAGCCGCTTTGCGATGCGCAGCAGGCTCGCGCGCGTGGGTTCGGCGATACCGGGCAGCGGCGCGCGCACGGCATCCGAGGCGATCACCCCGCCGGCTTTCATGAGCGCCTTCGCCGTGGCAATCCCGCCCTGGCGGTTCTCGTGATTGATGAGCGGCAGCCAGCGCTGATACTCCTGCTCCGCTTCTTCGGCGCGGCCCGCGGCCCAGGCATCGACGATGCGGCGGATGCCGTCGGGATAGCCGCCGCCCGTCATCGCGCCGGTTGCGCCCGCTTCGAGATCGGCGATCAGCGTGATGGCTTCTTCGCCGTCCCACGGGCCGACGATGGCGTCGCCGCCCACGGCGATCAGTTCGCGCAGTTTCGCGGCGGCTTGCGGGACCTCGATCTTGAAGTAGCTGACGTTGTCGAGTTCGTGCGCCATGCGCGCGAGAAAGGGCACGGAAAGCGCGGTGCCGCTCATCGGCGCATCCTGAATCATCACGGGGATCGTGATCGCCTCCGAGACGGCGCGGAAGAACGCGTAGATCGCCGTCTCGCTCGCGCGCAGCGTTGCGCCGTGATACGGCGGCATCACCATGACCATCGCGGCGCCGGCGTCCTGGGCGGCGCGGCTGCGTTCGGCGCACACGCGCGCGCTGAAATGCGAAGTCGTGACGATCACAGGCACGCGGCCCGCGACCTGTTCGAGCACGGCGCGCATGACCGTGTCGCGTTCGGCGTCGGTCAGCGAGAACTGCTCGGAGAAGTTCGCGAGAATGCACAGACCGTTCGAGCCTGCGTCGATCATGAAGTCGGTGCAGCGGCGCTGGCCGTCGAGATCGAGTTCGCCGCTCTGCGTGAAAATGGTCGGCATGACCGGGAACACGCCGCGATAGGGCGTATTGAATGCTTGCGTTGCCATGGGCCAGTAATCCTTGAATATTAGTTCGGAATGCGATGGAATCTGCGTTTCAGGTGATCGCGCCGATCTGCCATGGTACGAACTCGTTCTGACCATAGCCGTGCAGTTCGCTGCGCGTGCGCTTGCCCGACGCGGTGTCGAGCATCATGCGAAACAGCACTTCGCCCAGCGTGTCGATATCGTCGCCGCCATCCACGACACCGCCGCAATTCAGATCCATGTCGTCGGATTGACGCTTCCAGAGCGCGCTGTTGGTCGCGAGCTTGAGCGAGGGCGTGGGCGCGCAGCCATAGGCCGAGCCGCGCCCCGTGGTGAAGCAGATGAGGTTCGCGCCGCCCGCGACCTGACCCGTCGCGGAGATCGGGTCGTAGCCTGGCGTATCCATGAATACGAGGCCCTTCGCGCTGACGGGCTGCGCGTATTCATAGACTTCGACGAGATTGGTGCTGCCGGCCTTGGCGATACCACCCAGCGATTTTTCCAGCACCGTCGTGAGGCCGCCCGCCTTGTTGCCGGCTGAAGGGTTGTTGTTCATCGCGGCGTTGTGGCGCGCACAATAGTCTTCCCACCAGTGGATGCGCGCGACGAGCTTTTCGCCCACTTCGCGCGTGAGCGCGCGGCGCGTGAGCAGATGTTCGGCGCCGTAGATTTCGGGCGTTTCCGACAGTATTGCCGTGCCGCCGTGGCGCACGAGCCGATCCACCGCCGCACCCAGCACCGGGTTCGCCGTGATCCCCGAATAGCCATCCGAGCCGCCGCATTGCAGGCCCACGCTGAGATGGCTCGCGCTCACCGGCTGGCGGTGCACGGCGTTCGCATCGGCAAGCATCGACTTGACGATGTCGATGCCTTTGGCAATCGTCTTCGCCGTGCCGCCCGTGTCCTGGATCGTGAACGTGCGCAGGCCGGCGTGCTCCTTGAGTCCTTGCGTTTCGAGCAGGCGCGGAATCTGGTTCGTCTCGCAGCCCAGCCCGATCACGAGCACGCTCGCGAAGTTGGTATGGCACGCGTAGCCGCCTAGCGTGCGCTGCAGGAGCGCGAGCGCTTCGCCTTCGGTATCGACGGCGCAACCTACGCCGTGCGTGAGCGCGACCACGCCATCCACGTTCGGATAATCGGCGAGCGCCTCGGGATGAATGTCGCGTCGGAAATGATCGGCGATGGCGCGCGCAACCGTGGCCGAGCAGTTCACGGAGGTCAGGATTCCGATGTAATTGCGCGTGGCCACGCGTCCGTCCGCCCGCACGATGCCTTCGAAGGTCGCGCGTTGCGACTCGGGCACGTAGTCGGTGGCGCGCGCGGCCAGGCCGTACGCATAGTCGCGGGAGAACTCGCCCATGTCGAGATTGTGCGTATGCACGTGTTCGCCCGCTGCGATTGGCTGCCGTGCGAAGCCGATGATCTGCCCGTAGCGGTGCACCGGCGCGCCGGTGGCGAGAGCGCGCGTCGCGACCTTGTGACCCGGCGGAATCAGGCCGCTGGCAATGACGTTTTCACCCTCGATGGGCATCCCGCCGATCAACTGTTCGAGCGCGACGACCACATCGTCGGCGGGATGCAGCCGGATTGCGCGGGCGCGCGGCCGGGTATCGTCCGTTTGGCGCGCCTGGCGCGTCAGTTCAGCAGTGGAAGTGGAATGCATGAGTTCGTACCGGAAAGAGGAAGCGGGTTCAGTCGAGGCCGCGATCGCGATAGTCGATCAGGCTCGCGCACACGGCGAGGCCGAATGCGGCGACGACGAAGAACATCAGCGCAAGGAAATACGTGCCGGTCGTTTGCACGATGATGCCGATCAGGATCGGCACCACGACGCCGACGATGTTGCCGGAGAAGTTCATCGCACCGGCCAGCAGACCGGCGCGCGACTGGCCGCCGAGCGTGGCGGGCACGCCCCAGAACATGCCGCACCAGCGGATGAAGAAGAGGGCGATCGAGAGCAGGACGACCACGCTCACGAGGCCGCTTGCGTAGCTCACGGCGAGAATCGCGGCGGCTGAGGCGAGGCCCGCGAAGCTGAACATCGACTTCATCACGCGGTTGGCTTCGCCGCCCGCCGCGCGCCATTTGTCGGCGAGCCAGCCGCCGAACAGTTCGCCGATAAAGCCGCACATGAAGATCACAAAGGTCGCGCCGCCCATCTGCTTGAGATCGAAGCCGTGCGCCTTGTGCAGATAGCTGGGCATCCACGTCATCAGGCCGTAGAACACGCTGTTGTAGCAGGCCCAGCTCGCGAACATGCACAGCACCGAGCGGTCGGCCAGCACGGCGCGCAGCGGCAGACGTTCGCGCGCCGCACTGGCGCCGGGTTTGCGGCGGGCGGCTTCGACGTGCGCCAGTTCGGCGGCGTTTACGCCCGGATGCTCGGCGGGATGATTGCGGATATACCACCAGGCCAGCACGCCGACGACCACCGTGCCCACGCCCGCCACCACGAATGCAAGACGCCACGAGCCGAGCCAGGCGATCAGCGCGGTGATGATGATTGCGCCAAAAGCGGACCCGAGCGGCGCGCCGCCGTCGAGCAGCGCCGCGCCGCGACCGCGTTCGGACGGCGTGAGCCACGACCCGGCCAGCTTGGCGCCCGCGGGCATGATGGGCGATTCGGCCACGCCCAGACCCAGCCGCGTGAGCAGCAGCGGAATCCAGTGAAAGCAACCGGCGGCGACCGCCTGGCACGCGCCCCACGCAATCGTCGCCATACCGACGATATTGCGCGCCTTGAAGCGATCGACCAGCAGGCCGCTGGGGATCTGCATCAGCGCGTAGGTCCAGAAGAATGCGCTCAGGAGGACGCCTTCCATCGCCGGCGTGAGATTGAATTCGGTCGAGACGATCGGCAGCGCGACGGACAGAGAGGCGCGGTCGATGTAGTTGATCGACGACAGCAGCAAGAGGATCCAGAAAATGCGCCAGCGCACGGCAGTGGGAGCGGCGGCGTGGGCTGCGGCGCGGGCCGGATCGACCTTGTGGCCGGCGGCGGTGTCTTCGAATTGCATGGTGTCTCCTGCGTGGGGATACGCTTGGTGTTCAATGCACTAGTCAACTAATATATTAGTACGCAGATGATAGTGAATTCGTCGATGGAGGGCAACCGCGCATCGCGAGAATTGCGGGAAAACCCTGGGAGAAGGGGTGCTGTCGGGGTAAAAAGATTAGGACACTAATATACTGAGGGCCGTGCTCTCATTCCGAAGGCGGAGCACGCTGCAATCCGAACCGATCTATGACCGAAGACCGTAACGAGCCGGACGCATTCGTCGCCCGGCTGCTCCCCGCCGATTTCATGCTGGACCGCTCGAAGGCGTTGTCGACGCAGCTCTATCAACTGCTGCGCGACGCCATCGTCACCATGACACTGCAGCCCGACGATGTCGTTTTCGAGCGTGCGTTGGCGGACGCGCTCGGCATTTCGCGCACGCCGGTGCGCGAGGCGCTGCTTCAGCTCGCACGCGAGGAACTGGTGCGCATTGCGGCGCAATCGGGCACCTTCGTCGCGCCGGTGAAGCGCGAGCAGTTCGCGGAAAGCGCCTTGATTCGTCAGGTGCTCGAAATCGCCAGCATCCGGCGCGCCGCCGACATCATCTCGACACGCGAACTCGAACAACTCCACGATATCCAGGAAGCCCACCGGCGTGCGATCGAGCGCAATAACGCCGTTGCGGCGATTGCCTGCGACAACGCGTTTCACGCCACGGTCTGTACGGCTGCGCGGCTACCGCGTGTGCAGCAGTTGGTGGAATTCGCGCGCGCGCCGATCGACCGCGTGCGCCACGTCACGGTGCGCGATCCGGTCGTGGCCGACGTGACGCTCAAGCAGCATCAGCGGGTGCTGGACGCGCTGGAAAAACACGATGCCGATGCCGCCGAACAAGCGCTGCGCGAACATCTGGACGACGCATTCCGGCGTCAGCAGGCCGCGTATGACGCGAACGTCGCATTGTTTGAGGGGCGTTAGGTTAGAGCGTGGCAGGCCGGCCAGGGTTTCGGGCAATCGCTCGTAGTCTCTGGCCAGTCGGCGGAAACGGTTCAGCCAACCGAAGCTGCGTTCTACCACCCAGCGACGTGGCAACAGAACAAACTCTTTTTTCTCATTAACACTACGAAGTATCGAATGCGTTCTACGAACTCTGGCCCGACAGGAATATGGTGTATTCGTGCGCTTATTTCGAGAACGGTGACGAGACGCTTGAAGAAGCCCAGTTAAAGAAAATAGACCCAATTCTCGCGAAGATTCGGATCGAACCTGGTCAGAGGATGTTGGATATTGGCTGTGGGGCGCTGGTTAACCGTGCCGTGACTGGCAGATCCCGGCGGTCGATCATCCTGCGGGATACCTGTTCGCCGATTCATAGTATCGGCTCAAAACTTATCACTTTTCAAAGCCTGAGTGCTAGCATCCAATTCATTGAAATGGGTTAATTTCCCATGCAAATTAACGTCGTATGAATTATGCCCGACAACTCAGATTGAAAGGGAAAATGCGCCATGCAGGAACTCGGTACCGGAAATGCCTGGCAATACACACTCACACTACTCGGCGGCGGCTCCGTTTTTGACGGTCGCACGATGGATTACGCTTGCCATGCCATGCAAGCTAATTCGAATGCGGCCCAATCCCCGGAGATAGATGTCGCCCCCGCGCGTCGCGCCAATCTTGCTTTCGTCGATGTATGCGAGGACAAACTCATCTCCGTTTCATGGGGTGATCCCACGAGCGGGCATTATACAGAACAGCTCTGGCGTTTATGTATCGCCAGAAAACGCGGCCAGTGCGCACTCACGGGCACGGATATCCAGCGTGGGGACAAGATTTACAGGCCATTTTCGCGTGGTACAACGCCCATTAACGCCAATTGGGCGGTGCTGGCATCGGCACTCGAAATCGATGTGAAGGTCTAAAAAAGATCCCCAAAGCGGGGTACTTTGGGGATAGCGGAGGCTTTACTATGGAGGTTGCGCGATATGCGAAACCGGTAGAAATATTACTTCGCAGGCCTTTACGATGAAAGGGAGGCGTTCCGATATCAATTATCGGTGGTCTTCGCGCGATAAATCCTAGCCGCCCGTTACAGGTGGAAAAAATGCGACCTCGCTGTCCTGCCTGAGGACAAACGTGCCGGCGACTACTTCATGATTAACAGCCACGCGCACGGGACGTGAGGTATGAAGCGCATCGGCTGCTGGCAGCCCTCGGGCTATCAGTCGGTCGCGCAGGCCGCTGATCGTAATGAGCGGCGCGTCGATATCCAGCGTTTCCTGTGCCATGCCGAGACTTTCCCGGATGCTGGCAAAGTATTTGATGGTGAGTTTCATGCGATCTTTGCGGTATGTTCGACAAGGTATTGATGGGTTCTATCCGCTTCAACCCCAACGCAGCATTGCCTGTTCGTCGCGCTTGCGGGCATCGACCCAATGTGCGACTCCATCACGGCCGACTTCCTTTTTCCAGAACGGCGCGTGGGTTTTCAGGAAGTCCATGATGAACGCGCAGGCCGCGAAAGCCGTCGAACGATGCGGCGCTGCCACGACGACCAGTACGACGGGATGGCCGAGTGCGACGTGTCCCACGCGATGTACGATCTTCACGGCATCCAGCGACCAGCGCGCCGACGCTTCTTCGACGATGTTCCAGAGCGAGTGCTCGGTCATGCCGGGATAGTGCTCGAGTTCGAGTGCGACCACGTCGTCGCGATCGCCGCTATTACGCACGATGCCGATGAAATCCACGACCGCACCCACGTTGGGATTGCGCATGATCGGCGCGGTTTCGACGGCCACATCCAGGGGCGTATCCTGCACGCGCACTTCGAAGCCTGCTGTGATGCCGCGCGGTAAAAGGTTGAGTTCAACAACTGCCTGAATTTCGGATTGATGCGCTACATCAGGCTCCGATTGGGGTGCCGTCATGGGAGTTCCTTGATAGGTTGAGCAGTCTCATCAGCCGCCGACTAGCGACATGCGCACCGTTGGCCACGTCTTGCGCTGGCCGCTGCGACGCCGGTCCGCATTGAGCTCGGAATAGTGATCGTCGCGCGTATGCCAGCGGGCGTGAATCGCGTCGATCAATCGCTCGCTTGAAACCGTTTCGCCTAGCCAGGGCTTCAGGTCGGCGCCTTGCCTGGCGAAGAGGCAAGTGAAAAGCTGCCCGTCCGCCGAAACACGTGCACGCGAGCACTTACCGCAGAACGGTTGTGACACGCTGGCGATAAAGCCCACCGTCCCCTGTCCATTCGCGAAGCGGTAATTGACCGACGTGGCAGACTCATCGAAACCGCCGAGGGGTAGCAGCGGAAATTCGCTCTCCACGATCTCCCGCATATCGTGCGCGGTGAGGACAGTCGTATTCGACCAGCCCGCTGCTCCGCCTACGTCCATGAATTCGATGAAACGCACGGCAATATCCGTATTCATGAAGTGGCGCACGATGGGCAGGATCTGGCTGTCATTCACGCCGTTTTCAATCACGGCGTTGACCTTGACCGGCGCGAGGCCAACGGCATGCGCTTTCTCAATGCCGTCGAGAATGCGTGCGACGGGCACGTCCACATCGCTCATGCGGCGAAAGACGGCATCGTCGAGCGCATCGAGGCTCACCGTCACGCGTGACAGGCCCGCATTACGCAGGCTGCGCGCACGCTCGGCGAGCAGCGACCCGTTCGTCGTCAGTGCGATATCGAGCGGCGCGCCGCCCAGCGTCGTGAGACCTGCGAGCCGCTCGATAAAGGACTCCAGGCCGCGGCGGAGCAACGGTTCGCCACCGGTGATGCGCACCTTTTCAACGCCCAGCGCGACGAAGGCCCGTACGAGTTTCATCATCTGGTCGAACGAGAGACGTTCCGATGCCCGCAGGAAGCGGTAATTTTCGTCGAAGACCTCGCGCGGCATGCAGTACGTGCAGCGAAAGTTGCACTGATCGATGACGGACAGGCGCAGATCGCGAAGCGGACGGGCAAGCCGGTCGCGCGCGGAAGCGTCGTGCGCATCGAGAGCGCGAATGGCGCGGGCGGCATCCGGTTCGGCGTTGATGGCGTGTGCGATGGCGTTCACTTTCCTGGTTGGACCGGTAAGGTAAAGTCGGGTTAGGCGATATCAGCGCGCTGTGCGGGGGCGCGAACGGCGAGGCTGGCGATATCGCTCTAGCAATGGGCTACAGGATAGAGCCGCGTGTGGCCTCTTCTGGTGCACAGTCCGCGACGGTTTGAAGCGGTACAGTTTGGCTGCCACGCAAGCCGGTTCAGGTGAGCTGATAAGGCCGCACGGGTTTTACCGGATCCGGAATGGGACATCCACAGAGTTCCAGAATGGAACGTTCGATATTGCGCGACATGGCGTCAAGCGCCAGCGCATTGGGCGCAACACTGAAAGGGTCGGCCACTTCGCTCGCAATTGCTTCGAGTGCGATCAGCGTGTACGAGATGAATACGCACAGCAGGGGTGTGAAGAATTCGGTGGAGTCGACTAAACCGAACGGCAAAAGCACACAGTAGGCGTAAACGGTGCGATGTAGCAACACGCTATACGCGAACGGAATCGGCGTCGACGCGATGCGCTCGCAGCCGCCCAGCGAGCGCCCTAGTTCGACGAGTTGCGTGTCAAACATCCACAGTTTCGTATCGGACGTATGCATACGCTGGTTTGGAGTCGACAGCTCACGACGTATCTCGTTGAGCAATGTGGCCGGCTTGTAGGACTGATCGCTTAGCAGGGCGGCTTGATCGCCCCCAAGCAGGCGAAGAAAATCCGGCGTGGGGTCGCTGCCGCGCAATTCGTGCTTTAGCGCATAGACGAACGCAATCAGGCGTTGTGCGATCAGAAGCGTGTCGACGCGCTCGGGCACATAGCAGAGCATTTGCGAGGTGAGTGTGCGCGAGGCGATTAGCAGATTGCCCCACAGGTGCCGTGCCTCATTGAAACGCTCGTAGCTGGCGTTGTTGCGAAAAGCCAGAAAGATGGCGAGTGCTACACCAAAGAGCGTAAATGGCGCTGTATTGAGCGGTATTTTTTCGCCGAACACGCGGCCATGCGTGAGCACGGCCAGAATGCTGACGATCGCCATAAAACAAAGCTGCGGAATGATCGACGAGAGTACCGAGCCGTTCCAGATGAACAGCAGCCGGAACCAGTTTTCGCGGGGCCGGACGATCATGATGTCGATGAGTCGATCGTCAGGCCGTGCGCGCCGTGCTGGCGCGCGCGGCCTTCCTCGCAGGTGGACGAATTAGTGGTAACCATGATCGCCTTCGCGGACCTTGCCCCTGAAGACGCGATATTGCATGGCGTTGTAGACCAGGATGATCGGCAGGACGATGACGGTGCCGACGAGCGCGAAGAGCTGGCTCGAATGACTCGACGACGCTTCCCAGATCGTCAGCGACGGCGGAATGATGTATGGCCAGATGCTGATAACGAGACCCGTATAACCCAGAAAGCAGATCGCGAGCGAGAGGAGAAAGGGCATCGCTTCGTGGTTCAGGTTCAGCGAGCGGTAGATGCCCCATACGCACAGCACCACGAGAATCGGCACCGGCAGGAAGTAGCCGAGATCGCCGCTGAGAAACCAGCGCTGCCGCACCGCGGGCAGCCCCAGCACGGTCCACAGGCTCACGATCGCAATCGCCAGCAGCAGGATGGCGACGAGCGGGCGCATCACGAAACGCATCTTGCGCTGCAATTCGCCATCCGTTTTGAGGATCAGCCAGCCGCAGCCGAGCGTCGCATAAGTGAGCAGCACGCCAAAGCCGCAAAAGACGCTGAACGGTGAGAGCCAGTCGAACGGATCGCCTGCGAATCTATCGTCGACGATCTTGATGCCTTGCAGCAGCGAGCCGAGCGTAATGCCCTGGCACATTGCCGCGAGCGCCGAGCCGCCGATAAAGGCGAGATCCCACGCATGCTGCGTGCGCGTGGCCTTGGCGCGCAACTCGAACGCCGCGCCGCGAAAGATCAGGCCCACCACCATGAGGATCAGCGGCATGTAATTGGCGGGCAGCAACGTCGAATACACCACGGGAAACGCGCCATAAAGCCCCGCGCCGCCCAGCACCAGAAATGTTTCGTTGCCGTCCCACACCGGCGCGACGGTATTGAGCATGACTTCACGCTCGCCTTTGCCTTCGAAGAAGGGAAACAGCAGGCCGATGCCCAGGTCGAAACCGTCGAGCATCACGTAAATAAACACGCCGAGGCCGATGATGGCGGCCCAGATCACAGGAAGGTCGATTTGCATGGCCTTATTCCCCCACCACGGCGTCGAGCGCGCGATTGTGCAGTCCCGGATACTTGAGCGACTCGATGCTTTCCACGCCGGTCGCCGGCCCTTTCTTCATCATTTTGAGCATGTAATAGACGCCGGTTCCGAACACGAGGAAATAGACGATCACGAAGATCAACAGTGACACGCCTGCCTGCTGCGCGCCGATGGGCGACACCGAATCGATCGTGCGCATGACGCCATAGACGGTCCACGGTTGGCGGCCCACCTCGGTCGTGATCCAGCCGGCCAGCAGCGCGACGATGCCGGACGGCCCCATGCAGAACACCAGCCACTGGAACCAGCGCGTTTCATAGAGCCGCTCACCGCGCCGCAGGATGAGGCCCAGCACGGCAGTCAGCAGCATCAACATGCCGAGTCCTGCCATGAGGCGGAAGGTCCAGAAGATGATGGGCGAGTACGGCCGGTCCTGCGGCGCGAACTCCTTGAGGCCGCGAATTTCACCGTCCCAGCTATGCGTGAGAATCAGGCTGCCCAGATGCGGAATCTGGATCGCGTAGCGCGTGACTTCGGCATCCATATCGGGCAGGCCCACGAGATTGAGCGCCGTGCCGCCGTGCTCGGTTTCCCAGAGCCCTTCGATTGCCGCGATCTTGGCGGGCTGATATTCGCGCGTATTCAGGCCATGCGCGTCGCCCACCAGGATCTGGAGGGGCGCGAGCACGAGCAGCATCCAGAGCGCCATCGAAAAGCTGCGCTTCACCGGCACGTCGCGCCGACCCTTGAGCAGATGGTAGGCGCCGCAGGCCGCCACGATGAACGCAGCGACGATAAAGGCCGCGATGGTCATGTGCGCGAGGCGGAACGGGAACGACGGATTGAAGATCACTTTCCACCAGTCCACCGGCACGATGCGGCCGTTCTGTATCGCATAGCCTTGCGGCGTCTGCATGAAACTGTTGGACGCGAGAATCCAGAAGGTGGAGATCAGCGTGCCGATCGCGACCATCACGGTGGCGAAGAAGTGCGCTTTCGGACTCACGCGGCTCCAGCCGAACAGCATGACGCCGAGAAAACCGGCCTCCAGGAAAAATGCGGTCAGCACCTCGTAGGTGAGCAGCGGCCCGGTAATATTGCCCGCCACGGTGGAAAAGCCGCTCCAGTTGGTGCCGAATTCATACGCCATCACGACGCCCGACACCACGCCCATGCCAAACCCGACCGCGAATATCTTCGACCAGAAGCGGTACATGTCCTTGTAGGCCACGTCTCCCGTGAGAAGCAAGCGCCATTCCAGCACGGCGAGAAAGCTCGCCATGCCGATGCTGATGGCGGGAAATGCAATATGAAACGAGACGGTAAATGCGAACTGCAGCCGGGCCAGATGAAATGCGTCGAAGATATTCATGATTCTTGTGAACTCCTGTTGACGACTTTCCGCGCTTGCGCACTAGCGCGACAGCACTACGGCTGCTGATTTGCCGCGCGCACGACGTGTACGGGAACGGATTTGTACGACGGCGTGCCGCTTTCCTTGTCGATGTAGTCGAGCGGCACCAGCACGTTCGCTTCTGGGTAATAGGCCGCTACCGACCCTTTTGCGATGCTGTATACGATCGCCGTGATGTCTGTAAGCTTCAGCACGCGGCCCGACGTGACGGTCTCTATATCGACGAGATCGCCATGCTCGATGCCATGTGCGGCCATGTCGTCGGCGTTCATGAAGAGCACGTCGCGCCGCCCGAACACACCGCGGTAGCGGTCGTCCATCGCATAGATCGTGGTGTTGTACTGATCGTGGCTGCGGATCGTGATGAGCCGCAGCACGTTTTCGGCGCCCAGCACGTCGGCGTCTTCCTTGACGCCGTCATAAACGGAGAATTCGGCTTTACCCGATGGCGTATGCCACTGGCGCTCGGTGGGCGGCAGGGGCAGGCGGAAGCCGCCCGGCACGCGGATGCGCCGGTTGAAGTCCTCGAAGCCCGGCACCGTGCGCTCGATCAGATCGCGGATCTTGTCATAGTCCGAGACCAGGTCCATCCAGTCGAGTTTCGAGTTCGGCATCGCAGCCCGCGCCATGCCAGCGATGATGGCAGGTTCCGAGCGCAACTGCTCGGAGGCGGGCTTGAGCTTGCCGGCTGACGCATGCACCATTGACATCGAATCCTCCACGGTCACGGATTGCTGACCGCTGCTCTGCATGTCGAGCTCCGTGCGGCCCAGGCAGGGGAACACATAGGTTTCGTTGGCGACGAGCAGGTGCGTGCGATTAAGTTTGGTGCCGATATGCACCGCGACGTCAAGCGTCGCCATCGCCGGAAACGCCTGTTCGGGGTCGGGCAGCGCCACCGCGAAATTGCCGCCCAGGCACAGCAGCGCCTTGGACTTGCCGTCGATCATAGCCTGCATGGCCTGCACCGCGTCGTGGCCGTGGCCGGCCGGCGGCGTGAATCCGCAGGCATCCTCGATCAGCTTGAGGAAGGCCGCCGAAGGTTTTTCGGTGATGCCGACGGTGCGGTTGCCCTGCACGTTGGAATGGCCGCGCAACGGGCAGATGCCGGCGCCGGGCTTGCCGATATTGCCGCGCATCAGGAGGAGGTCCGCGATCAGGCGCACGTTGGCCGTGCCCTTGTTGTGCTGCGTGACACCCATGCCGTAGGTAACGATCGTGGCGTTGGATTTGGCGTAGGCAATGGCTACGTGTTCGAGGTCGGCGCGTTCCAGGCCGCTGGCCTTTTCGATGTCTTCCCACGATGTGGCTTCCAGATCCGCGGCACACGCATCGAAGCCTTCGGTGTGTGCGGCGATGAACGCCTTGTCGAGCACGCCGCCTTGTTCCGATTCCATCTGTAGCAGCGCTTTCATGACGCCTTTGAGCGCGGCAGCGTCGCCGCCGGCATCGACCTGAAAATAAGTCGAGGCAATCCGCGTGGAACCGAAGGTCGCCATCTCGATCATGCTTTGAGGATCGGCAAAGCGTTCCAGCGCGCGTTCGCGCAGGGGATTGAAAACGATGATCGGCACATTGCGGCGCGCGGCCTCGTGCAGCGTGCCCATCATGCGCGGATGATTGGTGCCGGGATTGTGCCCGATGGAAATGATGAGTTCCGTCGTATCGAAGTCTTCGAGCGACACCGTGCCTTTGCCGATACCGATCGATTGCGGCAGGCCGACGCTGGTCGGCTCATGGCACATGTTCGAGCAGTCAGGGAAATTGTTGGTGCCGAATTCCCGGGCGAACAGTTGATAGAGGAACGCGGCTTCGTTCGACGCGCGCCCTGATGTGTAGAACTCGACCTGATCGGGCGTGAGCGTGCGCAGGATCTCGCCGATGCGTGCGAACGCGTCCTCCCAGTCGACAGGGCGCAGGGTATCGGAGGCGCGGTCATACACCATGGGGTGCGTGAGCCGGCCCATGTCTTCGAGTTCGTAGTCGGTCTTTTGCAGCAACGAGGTGACCGTGTTCGCCGCGAAGAACTCCGGCGTGACGCGTTTTGTGGTGGCTTCCCAGGTCACGGCCTTCGCGCCGTTTTCGCAGAACTGAAAAGTGGAGCGATGCTCCTTGTCCGGCCACGCACAGCCGGGGCAGTCGAAGCCGGTGGGCTGATTGGTCCGCATCAGGATGATGGGCGCCTCGATGCTTTCCATCTGGTCGTGAATCGCCTGGGCGGTGGCTTTGAGCGCGCCCCATCCGCCAGCGGGACCGGTATAGGGATGAACGCCTGGCACATCACGTAGTTTCGTCATGAGAAACTCCTTGGGTCCTCCGCGCGGGTGGCGGAGTATCGGCTAAGCACCACAAACAGGCCGGATGGTGAAAATACACTAAGGGAGTAAGGGTTTTATTTTAGGTATTGAATTCGGGGGAACAAGAAATAAATGAGAGAAATCTAATTAAACGGTTTCTCGTTATGTTTATTTGAATACATCGTCAATATGTTTTGATGGATATATCGGTGCGCTTCCGTTTTGCCATATGTAAAACGAGAGCGGCGTACGCTTACTCCCGCGACTCCTCCCATCGAGCATGGGTTTCATTGCGATGTCCAATCGAGATACACATTAAATCGTCAGTCGAATGGGCCTGCAAGACGTTATGCAAAAAATTGAATTAGCATCATTACGTCAAGCTGAGGGAACAGAATAAAAAGCCGCCGCCCCATTCTATGCAGGTGGCGGAGCGCCGTGAACCACTGTCCACCCGATACAAGGTATCGGCGTAGAGTGAATCCAGCTAGTGCTCGACCGGCACGACCTTACCGCGGAACAGGTGATACTGGTAGAGGTTGTAGCCGATCATGATCGGGAACACGATGCCGATACCGAACAGCATGAAAGTGAGCGTCGTGGCATCCGAAGCGGCTGCCGCGACAGTGAGCTGGCCTGGCACGATGTATGGAAACATACTGATTGCAAGGCCCGCGAACGACAGCACGAACAGCAGCGTCGCGCCCACGAACGGGCCATGCTCGCCGCGCATGTGAATCGAATAGAGCACGTAGACGAAGGCCAGCGCGGCCAGAACGCCGAGTGCGATCAGCAGGTGAAACACGCCTTGATCCTGCCAGCGCGTAATGCCGACGGGACTCAGCCTGAGCGTCGCGAACGACACCACCAGCGCTGCCGCCACGGTCATGAACACCGCGACGATCGCGTGACGGCGAGACGTGCTTTCGATCGTACCCGTGGTCTTCTTCACCAGCCAGGTCGCGCCGAGCAGACAATAGCCCGACACCACGCCGATAGCCGTGACGATTACGAAAGCGGTGCTGGCGAGTCCCGGCACGAAGCCAGTGAGGATCTTGCCCAGCACGATACCCTGCGCGATGGCCGCGAGCAGGCTGCCCAGACCGAACACGCGGTCCCACACCGTCTTGCTCGTATGGGCGGCGTGGCGAAATTCAATGGCGGCGCCGCGCATGATGAAGCTCGCGATCAGCACCATCACGGGCACGTAGAGATCGGAGAGGATCATCGCGTACGCGGTCGGGAACGCACCAAAGAGCGCGCCGCCGAGTGCGACGAGCCAGGTCTCGTTGGCGTCCCAGACGTGGCCGATCGACTGGACCATGAGATCGCGGTCGGCCTGGCGGGGGCGCAGCAGCGTGAGGATACCGACGCCCAGATCGAAGCCGTCGGTCACGACGTACAGCACGAGCATCAGGCCGATCAGCCCAAACCACGCGTGGTTGAGCAGATCCTGAGTTGAAGCGGGATTCATGGTGACTTCCTGTTGGATGAATGCAGTGGCGATCCGGGGGCGATCAATAATCGACGGCATGGGGCACGGTCTGGTGCGCGACCTCGACCGGCGGCATCAGCGTGAGATCCGGGCCGCGGCGCAGCCAGCGGCGTGCGAACACGAAGAACGAACTGATCAGCACGACGAAGAATGTGGCGAACATGATCATGCTGCCCGTGATCGCGCCGGCCGGAATCGCCGAGGCGGCGTGGTCGGTGCGCAGCAGGCCGTAGACGACCCACGGCTGGCGTCCCACTTCGCGTACGATCCAGCCGCATTCCACCGCGATATAGGGCAGCGGAATCGCCAGAACCCACGCGAGCAGCAGCTTGCGCTGCGCGAGCAGCTTGTCAAGGTGGCCGCGCGCTTTGTTGAGTGCATAGAGCGTCCAGAACGCGAGCACCATGAACAGGAAGCCGATGCCGGCCATCGCGCGGAAGGCGTAGTAGAGCAGCGGCAGCATGGGCGGCTGATCGGCCACGGGAATATCGCGCATACCTGTGACCTTGCCGTGCAGGCTGTGGGTGCCGAGAATACTCAACATGCCCGGCACTTCGAGCGACCAGTCATTGCCTTGCTTCGCGGCGTCCGGCCACGCGATCAGCGACCAGCTTGCGCCCGTGCCCGGCGCGTTGGTTTCCCAATGACCTTCGATTGCCGCGCCCTTGGCGGGCTGGGTTTCGAACACATCGACGCCGCTCGAATCGCCGAGCCAGATCTGCACCGGTGCGACGAACGCGAGCAGCAGCAGCGCGAGCTTGAACGAGCGCACGAAGAATTCTGGATTGCGGCGCTTGAGCAGGTAATACGCCGAGATACCGGCGATCACGACGAGCCCCGTTTCGAGCGCCGCGAACCACATGTGCGAAACGCCCCAGGCCATGTCGGGATTGAAAATCGCCTTCACGTAGTCGGTGACGACGAGTTTGCCGTCCACCAGCGCCACGCCGCGCGGCGTTTGCAGCCACGAATTGGCGACCATGATCCAGAACGCGGAAATCGACGAGCCCAGCGCGACCATCGCGGTGGCGAACAGATGCACGCCCTTGGGCACGCGACCCCAGCCGAGCATCATGATGCCGACGAACCCGGCTTCGAGCATGAAGGCCATCGCGCCTTCGAAGCCGAGGATATTGCCGAAGAACTGGCCGGTGTATTGCGAAAACGGTCCCCAGTTCGTACCGAACTGGAATTCCATCGGAATGCCGCTCACCACGCCAACCGCGAAATTGAGAATGAGCAGTTTGCTCCAGAAGCGCGCGTGGCGATACCAGACCACGTTGCTGGTCTTGACCCAGAGGGTTTCGACCACGAGCAGAAAAGCGGAGAGGCTGATCGTGAGGATCGGCCAGAGTATATGGAAGATCGCGGTCATGGCAAATTGACCGCGCGCCAGATTCAGGGCTTCTAGGGACATGGGGTACCAGACAGGTTTGCATGACGGCCGCGTGCGGCGCGGCCGACAAAAACTATGAGAGCAACTTAGAAAGCGGGCAGTTCGAGCGGCTCGGACGAAGCGTGCAGCAGCACCGGGATCGACTTCGAAGTGGGCGTATTGCACACGTCACCCACGCTCTTGAGCGGCACGAGCGGATTGGTTTCCGGGTAATAGGCGCCGATGCAACCGCGCGGAATGTCATATTCCACGAGACGGAAGTGATCTGCCCGACGCTCGACGCCGTCGTCCCATACCGTGGTCATATCGACCCAATCGCCATTTTTAAAGCCCAGCATGGCGATATCGGCGGGATTGATGAAGACCACGCGGCGCTGCCCGAACACGCCTCGATAGCGGTCGTCGAGCGCATAAATCGTGGTGTTGTACTGGTCATGCGAGCGCGTCGTCATGAGCGTCATGAGCCGCTCGCCGTGCTGCGCCTTCGCGCGCGCGATCGGCGTGTCCTGCTGCACCGGATGCACCATGAAATTGGCCTTGCCGGTGTCCGTCTTCCAGTCGCGCTCGCGCGAGGCCACGCGCAGATGGAATCCGCCCGGATGCTGGATGCGTTCGTTGTACTGATCGAAGCCTTCGACGGTCTGCTCAATGGCGTCGCGAATCTTCGCATAGTCGCCCGCGTAGGCGAGCCAGTCCACTTTGTCGTCGCCGAGCGTCGCGTGCGCGACGTGAGCGATGATGGCCGTTTCCGACATCAGGTTTGGTGACGCCGGCTTGTTCATGCCATACGAGATGTGCACCATGCTCATGGAGTCTTCGACGCTCACGCCTTGCGCGATGCCGTTCTGCACGTCGATTTCGGTGCGACCGAGGGTGGGCAGGATCAGCGCGTTTTCGCCATGCACGAGATGGCTGCGATTGAGCTTGGTGGTAATGTGCACGGTGAGCCGGCACGAACGCAGGCCGTCGAACGTGCGCAGCGTGTCGGGCGTCGCCATCGCGAAGTTGCCGCCGAGGCCCATGAACACCTTTACCTCACCCTCGATCATGTGCTCGACCGTTTCCACCACGTCGAGTCCGTGCTCGCGCGGCGGCTCGAAATTGAATACCTTGCCGAGGCGGTCGAGAAACGCCTGTGAAGGTTTCTCCTCGATGCCCACCGTGCGGTTGCCCTGCACGTTGGAGTGGCCGCGTACGGGGCACAGGCCCGCACCTTCCCGGCCGATATTGCCGCGCATCAGGAGCAGGTTGGAGAGCATATGCACCGTTTGCACCGAATGCTTGTGTTGCGTAATCCCCATACCCCACGTCGCGATCACGCGCTTGCCGTTCGCGTAGATGCGCGCGAGCCCTTCAATGTCTTCGCGCGCGACGCCCGATTCCGTTTCGAGCAGCGGCCAGCTTTCGTTGCGCAGGTCTTCCGCAAAAGCATTGAAACCCATCGTGTGCTGCTGGATGAAGTCGAGATCGATCACACGCTCGGTGCCGTTTGCAAGCGCCTCGTCGTCCAGTTCGATCAGTCGCTTGGCGACGCCCTTGATGAGCGCGAAGTCGCCGCCGAGCTTCGGTTGAATGAAGGTCGATGCGATTTTCGTGCTGCCGAAGGTGATCATTTCCAGTGGGTGCTGCGGGCTGGTGAAGCGTTCGAGCCCGCGCTCGCGCAACGGATTCACTGAAACGATGGTCGCACCGCGCCGCGACGCCTCGCGCAGCTCGCCGAGCATACGCGGATGGTTGGTCGCCGGATTCTGGCCGAAGATAATGATGGTGTCCGCGATCTCGAAGTCTTCGAGCGTGACCGTGCCCTTGCCGATCCCAACCGTCGTCGGCAGGCCGCGGCTAGTGGCCTCGTGACACATGTTCGAGCAGTCGGGGAAGTTGTTCGTGCCGTACATGCGCACGAACAGTTGATAGAGAAACGCCGCTTCGTTGCTCGCGCGGCCCGAGGTATAAAACGCGGCTTCGTCGGGCGATTCAAGCGCCTTAAGGTGCTTCGCGATCAGTGCGAACGCGTCATCCCATGCGATGGGTTTGTAGCGGTCGGTGAGGGCATCGTACACCATCGGGTCGGTGAGGCGGCCGTGCTGTTCGAGTTCGTAGTCGGTCTGCTTCATCAGCGACTCGACGGTATTGGCTGCGAAGAACGCCGGTGTCACGCGCTTGGTGGTCGCTTCGGCAGCCACGGCTTTTACGCCGTTTTCGCAGAACTCGAACGTGGAAGCATGCTCGCGGTCGGGCCACGCGCAACCCGGGCAATCGAAGCCGTCGGGCTGGTTCTGCTTGAACAGCGTGCGATAGTTGCCGCCCGACACGCGTTCCTTGATCAGGTTGATGGCGACATACTTGAGCGCGCCCCAGCCCGCGGCTGGATGATGATAGGCCTCGATTTTGCCCTTTGGTTTCAGCTTGTCCATTACGCCTGGCTCCATTGTCGTTCGTGCGGCCTCGGGAGGGTTCCACGAGGCGTGCCGCACGCAGTGTCTGGTTATGCGCAAGCGTAAAAGTTAAGGGCCGCGCGCATGACACACAGAAACAGGCCATCACTTAGAGTACAGTTTCGCCCGCAGCAGTACACTGCGTTTGCAGTGCTGTGAGCGATCTCCGGGGAGAAAGCAGTGAAACTCTATGAAAAGCTCGCGGACGACATTGAAACGTTGATCCAGAAGGGCGTATTCCGGCCGGGCGACCGCGTGCCTTCGGTGCGTCAGGCCAGCCAGCAGCACCGCATCAGCATCACGACCGTGATTCGCGCCTATCTGCTGCTGGAAAGCCGTGGCGTGCTCGAAAGCCGCCCGCAATCAGGCTATTTCGTGAGCCTGCGCGCGGCTGAAAGCGGCACCCACGCCGATGACTTGCGCCCGAGCCGCCCCGCGGCGGCGTCGGCCGAAGTTGATGTGAGCCGGCTCGTGCTGTCCACGCTGCGCTCGATCGGTACGGACGACGCCGTGCCGCTAGGCTCGCCTTATCCCGATCCCCAACTGTTCCCTTACGAAAAGCTCAATCGCTATGCTGCCGCCGTGGGGCGCAAGAAATCATCGTGGGGCGTCACCAACGCCTTGCCGCCCGGCAGCCCGGAACTGGTGAGGCAAATTGCTCGCCGCTACCTGGAAAACGGCATGGCCGTGGACCCGAATGAAATCATCGTGACCGTGGGCGCGACCGAAGCAATCAATCTGTGCCTGCAGGCTGTCGCCAAACCGGGCGACGTGATCGCGGTGGAATCGCCCACGTTTTATGCGATGTTGCACGCAATCGAGCGTTCCGGCATGAAGGCGATCGAAGTGGCGACGCATCCCGAATACGGCATGGAAGTGGACGCGCTCGCAAAGATCATCGAAACGCAGCCGATCGCCGCATGCATGGTGATGCCGAATTTTCAGAACCCGCTCGGCTTTCTGATGCCTGATGATCGCAAGCGCGAACTTGTCGATCTGCTCGCGAAGTCGAACATCCCGGTGATTGAAAATGGTGTGTATAACGAACTGTATTTCGGCGAATCGCATCCCAGCACGCTTAAATCGTATGATAAAAAGGGCATGGTGCTGCATTGCGGATCGTTTTCGAAGAGTCTGACCGCCGCTTATCGCATCGGCTGGGCGATGCCGGGCCGCTTTCGCGATCAGGTCGAAAAGCTCAAGTTTCTGAATACGCTGACGACCGCTGTGATTCCGCAACTGGCGATTGCCGAATTCCTCGAGCGTGACGGCTACGAGCATCACCTGCGGCGCATCCGCAAGAACTACGCGCAGCAGGCCAATCTGATGAAGGCGATGGTCACGCGTTTCTTCCCGGCGGGCACGCGCATGTCGAATCCCGCAGGCGGCTACGTGCTGTGGATCGAATTGCCTGCGAAAGTCGACTCGATGAAGCTGTACCAGCTTGCGCTCGAGCGCGGCATCACGATCGGGCCGGGCAATATGTTTTCCGTCTCGGATAGCTATCGCCACTTCATTCGCCTCAATTACAGCACGCCGTGGTCGCCGGAAATCGAACAGGCGATCATCACAGTAGGCAAACTCGCGGCCTCGTGCGCGCGCTGAAGGGCTGAATGCTCAGGCGGTTTTAGCGCCGACGTATTCGACGAAGCCATCGCCACGGCAGAAGCTCAGGAGGCGCATACCCGCTTCCTGAGCAACGGATATAGCCAGCGACGTCGGCGCGGAAATCGTCGCCAGGGTATGGACCTGCACGCGCGCCGCCTTGCGTACCAGTTCGTAACTCGCGCGGCTGGAGAGAAACACAAAGCCCTGCGCGCTGTCGATGCGTGTACGTGCGAGCCAGCCGATCAGCTTGTCGAGCGCATTGTGGCGGCCCACATCTTCGAATACTTTCGCGATCTGTCCTGCGACGTCACACCAGCCCGCCGCATGAATACCCCCGGTTTCATGCATCAGGCGTTGATGCTCACGCAGTTCGCGGGCGGCTCGCTCCACTGCGGTCCTTCCAATCACGGGTGCGATGGAGGGCAGCGCAATGCGTGCAGGGTGCAGATCCAGCAATTCGATGCTTTCTATGCCGCATACGCCGCATCCCGAACGCCCAGCCAGCGCGCGGCGCTTGCCCTTGAGTGCCATGAAGGCTTGTTGGGCGACACGCAGATGTACTTCGGCGCCTTCGGCGTGCAGGGAGGTTTCGATCTCGAAGACGTCGCTGGCCCGTTCGACGATTCCTTCGCTTAACGCGAATCCCAGCGCGAAATCCTCAAGATCTATCGGCGTCGCCATCATGACGGCATGCGAGATGCCATTGAAAACCAGCGCGACAGGCACTTCCTCCACGACATAATCGACTGCCGATGTTGTCCCGGCGCCTTTGTGGCGCAAGACGTCGTGAACAACGCTACCGGTGCTTTCTTCAGCTCGTATTGAGCGGGACATCATGGGCGCTCCGCTCGATATCAGGTCAGTTGATAGTGGGGGCCGGGACGCGTGGCCGGCGGCAATGCTTCGTCGCAGAGTTCGAGCACCGCGCGCTCGATCGTGCAGGTCATCGAGTCGAGCGCGAGATTGTTCGGCGCGAGGCCAAACGGATCGGAGATTTCACCCGCGATCGCTTCCAGGGCGAGCAGGGTGTACGAGACAAACACGCAGACGAGCGGCGTCGCGAAGCCGATCGAATCGATCAACCCGAAAGGCAACAACGCGCAGTACGCATATACCGTGCGATGCAACAGCACGCCATAGGCGAACGGAAGCGGCGTGCTGAGAATGCGCTCACAGCCGCCCACGGTCGCGCCCAGTTCGTTGAGCTGATGATCCAGCATCCAGAGCTTCGTATCGGAGAGCACGCCCGCGCGGTTGAGCGCCGCGAGATGACGGCGCGCCTCGTCGATTAGCATGATAGGCTGAAACACGCGTGCGCTGAGCGCGGCACCCTGTTCGGGACCGAGCTGGCGCGCGAGATCGGCGCTTGGGTCGGAATGGCGAAGCTGGTGCTTGAGCGCATACGCATACGCGATGAGCAGGCGCGGAATGCGGCGGTTCTCGAATGGCGCGGAACTCGACGGTACATAGTGACGAAACTGCGAGATAAGCGTGCGCGCTGCAATCAGCGCATTGCCCCACAGGCGCCGTGCTTCCCAATAGCGTTCGTAGCTCGCGTTGTTGCGAAACGCCAGGAAAATGGTGAGCGCCACGCCGCATAGTGTGAAAGGCGTTGTATTCAGCGGAATTTTTTCGCCCAAAATGCGGCCGTGGGTATACATGGCGAGCAGGCTCACGAGCGTCATGAATGCAAGCTGCGGAATAATGGCCTTGAGAACGGAGCCATGCCAGACGAAAAGCATGCGAAACCAGTTTGGCGCGGGGCGGATAATCATGAGTGAGTGTTAGAGAATCGTCGAAACGCGTGACCGCGTTGCCTGGATTGACGTGCAGTCTGGAAATGCGAAGATTACGTTGGCTGGGCTCGCGCGCGTACGCACACTTCGCAGGCGAATCGAAGAGTACAGTTCGGGCGGTGCAGGTCATCAATGAATGACGACTGCATTACGGCCCGCATGTTTGGCGCGATAGAGCGCCAGATCGGCGGCGGCGAAGGCCGCCTGGCTACTGGTCGAGCCTTTCGTTATCGCCGCGCCGACACTCACGGTTACGACACCCGCTTGCGAATGGCGGTGCGCGATGCCAAGCGCCATGACGCCGCTGCGCAACTGTTCGAGTATCGGCGGGACGGAGTGAAGCGGCAGGCCACTCAATAGCAGTCCGAATTCCTCGCCGCCCATGCGGCCCGCAATCGCCTGATTTTCGTCGGCGATGGTTTGCAGGACGGCAGCGACCCGTTGCAGACAGACATCGCCCGCTGGATGGCCGTACGTGTCGTTGAACTGCTTGAAATAGTCGATATCGACCATGACTGCGGCCAGCCAGTCGTCGGGCGCGGCCTCGCGCCACTTTTGGCGCACGCTTTCCATCATGAATCGCCGGTTGAATAAACGTGTGACAGGGTCGGTAGCGGTGGCGCAACGCAGTCTCAGATCATTTTCGACAATGGCGCGCAGATGCTCGAATACGGCGTGGTGCGCCTGTGGGAGCGCGCGCGGTGCGCCGTCCATCGCGCAGAGCGCACCGACAAGCTCGCCGCCCGGCGCGCGCAGCGGAATGGCTGCGTAGAAGCGCACGAACGGGGCGGCGCGTACCAGCAGGCAATGCGTAAAGCGGGGATCCTGACGCGCGTCCTCGACCACGAATAGTGCGTCGCCCTGCACGGCGTAGTGGCTCAGCGACTGCCGCCGGGGAATGGGATGCACCGACAAACCGACCTCGGCGCGATAGTGCTGATGCTCGGCGTCGAGCAAGAGTACCGCCGTAATCGAGGCTTCCGTGACCGTTTTGAGAATGGCTGCGGCATGGCGGAAACACTCGCGCATGACCTGATCGTCGTGCAACAGCCATTCGATGATGGGCGAATCGCTGGAATCGCGATTGAATTCGTCAGGGTTGGGGGACAAGGCTTGCATCCGTAGTGGCCGTCGATCCGAGGGTCAACGGCCTGTGGAGCGCAAACTTGAGTGCTATTGCAGCCCCGGCGCGTGCAAAGGCGCTGTTTTTCGCGCGATGCTAAGTATCGGATGACAAGGACATGCCGACGGGACGGGCGATTTTCGGCCGCGTGTCCGAAGCCCATGCGGTCCCGTCGGTTGCGTCTATTGTTCGGCCTGTAGCGCTTCGGTGACGAAGGCTTTCAAGGTGTCGACGATCTTGCGCACGCGCGCCGGCACCGGGCGCTGAGGCCGGATCAGCAAATTCAGCGCAAGCGGCGGCACGTCGTAACCGGGCAGAATCCGCACGAGGCGGCCATCGGCAATCGCAGTCGTCGCAGCGGGTTCTTCCAGCACGCCGATACCTACGCCGGCCAGCACCATCTCAAACATCGGCCGCCAGTGTGTTGTTTTGATGGCAGTCCGAATCGTTACGCTATCGACGATATGTGCGTCGGACGTGAGCGGCAACTGGTCAGAATCGAACGTGCCCTTCACGCGAATAAAGCTATGATTCGCGAGTTGAACGGGAGAATTAATCGGATCATGTTGCTTCAAATAGTCGGGCGACGCGACCAGCCATCGCCGGATCTGCCCGAGCGGCCACGCGATATACGCGCTGTCGCCAAGCGGGCCGAGGCGAAACGAAATATCCACGCCTTCCGTCACGAGATCCGCGATCTTGTCATTGAGCGCCAGTTCGATATCTAGCCGCGGATAGCTGGCCATCACGCGTTTGAGCCCTTCTGGCAAGATGGTCTCGCCAAAGCAATGCGGCGCGGCGATGCGGATCGTTCCCTTGACGACATGTTCGTCGTTCGCCACTTCGGCGAGTGCTTGCTCGACGGCGCCGAGCACGGACTTGCTGCGTTCGTGGAAGATCGACCCTTCCGGCGTGCACTGGAACGTGCGGGCGTTGCGCAGCAGCAATTGGCAGCCAAGATACTTTTCCAGTCGCTCGATGCGTTCGCTCACGGCGGGCTGACCGATATCCAGATCGCGCGCCGCGCCGGAAATACTGCCGCGCTCGACCACTCTCACGTAGATTCGCATGGCTTCGAGCAGGTTCAAGCGCCGCTCCTTGCCATGAACGGCGCGCTTGCGCGTGCTGATGCTATCTGGCGCGGGTAAGCCGTGCCTCGACATATGACTCCTGTCATTCTTCAGACTCCAGATTGGGCGCGCCGCCGAATGGGGCGGCGCATCATGGAGACAGATTAAAAGAACACAGTTCGAGCCGGTATGCACACATTGACGGGGTTCGATAGAGTACAGTTGAAACGGCGCGGTCTAATGCTTCCGATTCGTACAAACTCAGAAATCAAGTCCGAGACTCGCGCGAACGGCGTCGACACGTAATAGACACGGTTGGTCACGTTGAGCACTCAAGTCGTGCGGTCGCGTGATGTTTGAAGAAGCGCTTTGTCGAATACCGCACTGGCAAGATCTTTGGATAAATCGACATCGAAATATATTTATGGATATAACGATATTTAAATAAAGGCGCCGTTGGAACTCGCGTCTTGAGCGTCCTGCTCTAGTTGAAAACCGACTCCGTTCGCTGGAATTAGCCAAGGAGAAACTCATTCCCCATTGATCGCTTCTTCTCTATCGGCCTGACTACCAGTCAGACCGAGTCCCGGCTAATACAATTTATGCTTTATTTGTCACGGCCCACACACCGGAATCCCGCATAAACATATTGATATCTGGGTTGAAACCAGTTGCGGAATGTCGGCCTCAACATGCAGGCCGCAGTGCGGGAAGATCCGCCTTTCATTGCGTAGTGCTGACCGTCGAAGAAGTTGGCCGAATACCCTTCGTAAAACGGAAACGCCTCGAATCCCGGCAGTGGCCCGAACACCGTCGAGGTCCATTCCCAGCCGTTTCCGTAAAGCCCTTCAACGCCCCACGTGCTCGCGCTATCCGGCGAAGCGTCCACGGCTACCGGGTTCCAGTTGCGGAAATCGAAGTTATCCGTCGCGCCCGGCAATGCGCCATGCGCCGCGCGCTGCCACTGAGCCTCGCTCGGCAGACATACGCCGCGCCAGCGCGCGAATGCGCTTGCCTCGGCGTGGCTGACGTAGACCGGCCACGCAAGCGGCAACGGCATATCCTCGAACATCGTCCGCAGACGCCAGGCGCTGTCAGCCCCATCAGCCCCGCCGGCATCGCGCACCCAGAACACCGGATGTTCGATGCCCTCAGCCTCTTTCCACGCCCAGTTGGCGTCGTCCCACAAGTCCTTGCGCCGATATCCACCATCGGCGACAAAATCGAGGAACGCGCCGTTGGACACCATATAGCGGTCGATCTCGAACGCCGGCACTTCCACCTGCTCTTCGCCAAACTCGTTGTCCCAGCCAAACACGCCGCGCTCGCGCGTCATGCCGAGTTCGGTGCGGCCAGCCGGCACACTGACCATCGCGGGCTTTGCGGTATACAGATGGTCCGCGATTTCGCGCGCGCCAGCCGGCGCCTGTTTCTGCGCAAACGGCAGTTGATGGAGCATGTAAGCCAACGTTTCGACATGCATCAGGCGGTGTTCGATCGCCACGTTGAGCAGCCTGGCCGGCGTATCGTGTTGCGGCGAATCATGCGGCAGATCGAGCGCGGCGAGTTGCTCGTCGATGCGCGCGCGCGCGTCGCGCGCGTAGGCGCGGACTTCGTTCATGCGTGGCCAGTCGGCGGGCGTATCGGTCGGCAGTGCGCCATCGACGGGATCGATGCCGAAAGCGAACAACTGGTCGAGGCGGGCATCGCTCGACGGCAGGTGGAACAGCCGCTGATCGAACAGGTTGCGATCGAACGCTTCCAGGTGGCCGATATAGAACACGATTCGGTGGCGCTCGCGAATCGGGCGCTCATACAGGAAGTCGGGCTTGACGATGTCGAAGAGGGCGTCGCTGGCGGCGCGGGCTTCGGCGAGCCGGGCGGCGAGCGTGGGCGTGAGCGGGAGCTGCATTGCGGCGAGTCTCCTGACGTGAGCGGTGTGTTTGAGAATGTAACCGCTGCGCAGGAGTTGTGCCAACGCGCGTTCAGCTGTCATAGCGAACGCGCCGCCCGAAAGGGGCGGCGCGTACGAAAAACGGATGAAGCCCGCATCAAGGCCGCGTAGCGGCCGGGTGCGGACGCTTCAAAGATGACGCAAGCCTTCGAGGTCGATGATGCGGATGAGTTTGCCCTGGGCGTCGATCAGGCCGCGCTTTTGAAATCTTGACAAGGTACGGCTGACCGTTTCGAGCGTCATGCCAAGATAGCTGCCCATGTCCTCGCGCGTCATGCGCAGGTTGAATTCCGCATACGAGTAGCCGCGCTGGCCGTTGCGCTCCGACACGTCGAGCAGGAAGGCGGCGACGCGCTCGTCGGCGGAAAGCGAGCCGAGCACCATCATCTGCGACGACTCGCGGATCAGCTGTTCGCTCATCAGGCGGTGCAGCCGGTCCTGCATCGCGCTGGTTTCGCGGCACATATGCTTGAGCGCCGAGTAGGGAATGATGCAAACGGAGCTGTCCTCGAGCGCCGCGGCGCTCCAGGTGTGGAATTCCGTGCTGATGCCGTCAATGCCGAGGGGGTCGCCCGCGAGGCGCAGGCCCGTGACCTGTTCGCGGCCATCGCGATGGGCCATGACGGTCTTGAGCGAACCGGAACGCACGGCATAGAGCGTGTCGAACGGGTCGCCGGCGCGATAGAGCGATTCGCCGCGCCGCACGCTGCGCGCGTTGCAGATGAGCGCTTCGAGTTTCGGCAGATCATCCTGCGCCAGACCCTGAGGCATGCACAGATGCCGCATCGCGCAGCTTGAGCAGCGCGCGGTGGTGCGCGGGCTGGCCGGGGGCGTGCGCGCGCCCCGGCGCACGGTGGTGTGAGAGACGGTCGGGTGCAGCATCGTATCGCTCCTGTGATCGGTTCCGGAGCAATCTTGACTGCGTTTAAATCTTAAAAAGGCGACAAAACGCCGCGCTTTTGAGATGCCGACGCTTGCGCCTTGTCAGAAGCCGCTTTCGCGGAAAATGATCAGGCGCAAGCTGGTTGCAAAAGGCATGAATCGGAGGTTTATCTTTTTATTCAGCGCCCGTCTGGGTCGAACCAGCGGCTGTCGGAATCAGCAGGACGGGCAGCGCCGATTGACGTACGCAGCGCTCGGCCACGCTGCCGAGGATCAGGCGCTGGAAACCGCGTCGTCCGTGCGTACCCATCACGATCAGGTCGGCGCCCTGAGCCTTCGCGGCGTTGAGCACCAGCGTGGGGACGTCGTCGAGCGAGGAAGCTTCGCCCGTCACCATGGCGCCTTGTACACCGCGCTCGCTCATCGCCTTGTCCATGTCCTCGGCGAGTTCTTTGCCCTGGGCAATCATCTGGTTGCGCAGGATCGACGGATCGTAGCCGGGCGCGTCGAAATACATCGGTGTGTTCTCGACCACATAGAACGGCTGCAGTGTCGAGCCCATCGCTTTCGCCAGGTCGAGCGCGGCTTCGAACGCGCGGCGTGACGTTTCGCTACCGTCGACCGCGACCAGAATGCGTTTGTACATGGAACCTCCGCTTGAGTTGATGGGATGCGCCGCCGCCAAAGCGCGCGCTGGCGGTCTTGCACGGCCCGTATCGATCTCTGCTGAGCTTAATGGATCGGCCCGAAAGATGCAGCGCCGCTGTATGAAATGTGGAAGTCGGATGAAGGAGATCAAGAGGAGGTGCGTCGGATGGCCACGGCGGTGCTCTATCGGGATAAGCTGGCGGGTCCGGCCCGCCGCAGCGCAGTGGGGCGATTTCGTCTTGTTGCGCGGGCAACGCCTGGCCGCTATCGTTGCGTCTCTTTCGCACTCCCGCGTTGCAGCATTCCTACCCGTGACTTCTACCCATTCCCCCTTGCCGTTTCGCGACGCGCTGCTGGCCATGCTCGGCATCGGCCTCGTCAATATGCTGGTCGCGCTCGACCAGACCGTGGTCAGTACCGCATTGCCATCGATCGTCGCGGAACTGCACGGCTTCCAGTATTACGCGTGGATCGCGAGCGCTTATCTGCTGGCGTCGGTCGTAACCGTGCCGGTGTTCGGCCGGCTCGGCGATTATTTTGGGCGCAAGCGCTTCGTGCTGGCGGCGGTGATCGTGTTTACGCTCGCTTCGGTGCTGTGCGGGCTGGCGACCGACATGCGCTTTCTGGCGGCGGCGCGCGCGTTGCAGGGCGTCGGCGGCGGGATGATGGTGGGCACCGCGTTTGCCTCGATTCCCGATCTCTTCCCGGACCCGCGTGCGCGGGTGCGTTGGCAGGTGGTGATGGCGGCGGCTTACGGCATTGGCACGGCGGCGGGGCCGTCGCTGGGCGGCTGGCTCTCCGAGCATTTCGGCTGGCGCTCGACCTTTATGGTGAATCTGCCGGTGGGCGCGCTGGCGCTGTACTTCATTTGGGCGCATTTGCCCGCGTATCGTCCCGCGCGCACGGGCGAGGTGCGTATCGACTGGACCGGCGCTGTGCTGGTCGCGCTCGTGCTGGGCGGTTTTCAGACCGTCATCGAGGCGGTGCCGAAGGAAGGCTTCACGCCCGGCAATCTGGTGCTGATCGTGTTCGTGCTGATCGGCGCTGCGGCGTTGCTCGTCTGCGAGCGGCGCGCCACGCACCCGATCATTCCGCTTGATCTCTTTCGCGATCCGCAACTCGTCACGCTGTTTACGTTGTCGACGCTGTCCGGCTTCGTCATGTTCTCGCTGATTTTCTTCGCGCCGCTGCTGTTGCAAGGCGGCTTTGGGCTTTCGCCGCAGGAAGCCGGTCTGCTGGCGACGCCTATCGCGGCGTGTATCGCACTTGGCAGCCTCGTCAACACGCGCATCGTGATTCACCTGAAAAAACCGACCGCCATCCTGAGCGTGGGGTTCGGCCTGCTGGTGGCGGCTTCGGTAGGGCTGGCGTTTACGACGCGCACGACTTCCTATTTGTGGCTCGAACTCTCGATGGCCGCGGTGGGCGTCGGGCTCGGCTTCATCCTGAACAATCTCAATATCTTCGGGCAGGAAATCGCCGGGCGTGAGCGCTTCGGCATTACCACGGCGCTGCTGCAATCGACGCGCATGGTGGGCGGTATGCTCGGGACGAGCATCGTGGCGACGATCGTGAACCATCGCTATGCGGCAGGCGTCGGCGACGCGCTTGCCGTGCTGGGCGCACCGGGGACGGCGCGCTGGCAGCCGCAACTATCGGATCCGCGCGTGCTGATCGATGCGGCGCTGCGCGACGCCCTGACGCAGCATATGAAGGCGGCAGGGCTCGACGGCGCGGCGCTGATCGAGGCGGTGCGGCATGTGCTGGTCGACGCCATTCATCTGGGTATCGGCTTGACGGGCTTTGCCGCAATGGTTGCGGCGCTGTGCGTGCGCCGCATTTCGCATATCCGTTTCAGCCGCGCCGCCGCGCCTGCAGCGGCAAATGCACCAGCTCAATCCGACTAATTGTCGTTTTTATCTCACTTGAATTCCGTGTAAGCGATCCGCCCGCTGCGGTGGTTTCGGCCACCTCTGGCACAATTCGTCAGACAAAAATGTAAGCTAGTTGACGGGTGCCGCGGATCGCGACACGAAAAGCAGGATCGATTCCGACTCCGTCAGGCGGCGTCGGCCATCTGACCGAACAGCGCATTGCGCGTCTGGTTGCTGACAGCGATCTCCAGTGCGACGGCGTTTTCCACGCCGATACGCACCGGCGCGCCCAGGCGGCCGACTTCGATGCCGGTACGGCGCAGCATGCGTTCGATCGGTGTCGTCGTGACGGTCACATAGCGCGAAATCCCCATGCGGTCGGCAAACCAGACCAGCGAATGGATCGCGCGCATCGTCACTTCCGCGAAGCCGAAGGCGTGTTCGTTACTGGATTCGATGGCGAAACGGCTCAGTTCCCAGATGTTGCGCCCCGTTGGCGCATCGTTGCCGTGCAGAAGCTGGGGGAACGTGTCGCGCAGCATGTTGGGGCCCTCCGTGGGCATGAGGCGCCAGCAGCCGCGAACCTTGCCGCCCCCATCCTGGATCAGCATGTAGTGGGGGCCGAGCGCGTCGTAGCCATCGATTTCCATGCCGGCGATGGTGGGAATATCCCAGCCCATGCGGTCACGGAAAACCCGTGCACGCAGCCTGTACATCTCGTTAATGTCCTCGTTGTCGAATTCCTGACGCAGTCCGATCCGAATCGCAGCTTGCATGACAACTCTCCCTTTGTTCGTGTGGAGGGGCAGCGGTATGGATCGAAAGCTATGCGTTATGAATATAAAAAAACACCTATCCAGATAGGTAGGTGCGCAGAGAGGGGCAGTTCTGGAGAATGGCGGGGCGGCAGTCAATCAACAGGCATAACTGACAGCGAGATACAAAATGGAACTTCTGGACAATCAATGGCAGGCGGGCACGAACTCCCTTCACAATGCAGGGGACCTGTCGTCGGTAATCGACCGTGTCCTGATCATCGCGTATCGGAAAAAGAAGAAGGAGAGCCAGCGCCGCTTCTGGGCGCGGTTCGGCGTGACGCAGTCGCGTGGCAGCCGGTTTGAATCGGGCGCGGAAATCCCGCCGCCGGTGTCGATCCTGCTGGGGCTTTACTTCAACAAGACGATTTCCGACGGCGATCTGGGCCGCGCCGAGCGCGTGCTACGCCGCCCGGACGTGCCGTCGTCGATGATGATGCTCAGCCCGGGTCAATAAGACCCATCTGGGTGGCAATCACGGCTGCCGCACGCCGTGAGTTCACGCCGAACTTCCCGCGAATGTTCTTCATGT
This sequence comes from Paraburkholderia eburnea, assembly GCF_002917095.1. Classification (GTDB taxonomy): domain Bacteria; phylum Pseudomonadota; class Gammaproteobacteria; order Burkholderiales; family Burkholderiaceae; genus Paraburkholderia; species Paraburkholderia eburnea. The sequence goes on along the minus strand of NZ_PQGA01000005.1, from coordinate 53,655 downwards.
GGAAGTTCACCACGGCCTCGGAGCAGTTGAGGATGTGCGAAATCTCCCAGGTGGACTTGCCAAGCGCAGTCCACTTGAGGCATTCCTTTTCGCGCGGCGTGAGTTTGGGAATCATGGACTGGGCATGATCGCCCAGATGCCGCTGGCTGGTGTCGAGCACTAGATCCCGCAGCAGCACCAGATTCGGCAGCGCACGGTTGACGTCCTGCCAGAACGAATCCGATGGATTGGCATCGTTCACGAAGCACAGCATGCCCGCCTCCTGACGCGGGCCATGGATCGGCAGGGTAACGCCGGCACGCAGACCATGAGAGCGTGCTTCTTCGTACATCGTTTGCTGCTGCTCGGTGGCAAACAGTTCCGGCGACCAGATAAGCGGGGACGACCGCGTCGTGCAGTGCGCGACGGTCGGGTCGAAATACGCCATGTTGTGGTCGGTATAAGCCTGCCGCCACGCCGACGAGTAGTTTGTCCGGATGAATGCGTCTTCGAGTCGCATGCCGGGACGAGGCAGGATCGCCAGCATGACCTGGCCGAAACCCCACGAACTGGCGAGCTGAGACACCGCGTCGAACCACGCCGAATCCTCGGGGGCGTCGAGCACGGAAGACATCTGCTCAATGAAATGTAGAGGCACGTCAAGACTCTCCATCGGCGGTGGGCCAGACCGCAGGCGTCACTCGGGCGATATGCTGCCGCCCTTGCTAGCCTCGCTTCTTATGATGTAACAATTTATCACTAAAATCCGCAATGATCGTCTTTATCCCCCAGGGACGCGGGCTTTGCGCCAGGGATTTGCCCGGGCTTTGGGGAAGTCCCTGGAGCAGAATCGGTGGTTTCTGAACAAAAGTGCCGCTTTTCATGGGCGTGCGCGCCCATACACGCGCACCTGGCGGAAATGGATTTCCGCTTTCATTACCGATTTCGCAAATCGCTAAATCGTAATTGGCAATAATTGTTAAGGCCTCAATCGGCTTAATCCAACATTCGTGCTAAATCGCCGCGTGCATTTTTTTGCACGCGGCGATCTGCTTATTCAAAACGCATAAAATTTGGGTCTATCCGCCTTTTCGCGGTAAACGCAACACGCTCGCATACCGCCACGCTTTCGTCAGGTCCGCGATCCGGGGCCGTCGTGCGGCGACGCATCAATTCTTGCGGTGCAACTCGAACACTCGGGTCGGCCGGAGATGGTTCATCGCGTAATGCAGACGGCCCGGGCTGCGGCGCTGCACGGGCACGCCTGAGTTGGCGGGTTGACCCTCCATCTCGTAGGGCAATTCAGGTGCGGTCATGCCCAGATCCACCGCTTCGAAGTCCGACTGGGGAGCAAACGGCATGCGGTGCGCGCGACCGCGGCTGTCGAAACCCGCCAGTCCGTCGGTGCTTTCGGGCACGCTGTTGTCGAGCGAGGCGTTGCTCGTGGTCTCTTCGTCGGGGCCGATCGGGCCAGCGCCGGCCAGGCGCGCGGCCTCGCGGTTCTTGCCGTCGGTGTCCACGGTGCTGTCATGAGTGCGGTCGTTGTGCGACGCCGCGCTGCGCGGCGGCTCGGTCGGGGCCGGCATGGCCGCAGGACGACGGGTGCCATCGGAAGGAGCCATGGTGTTCTCCATGAAAAGACAATGAAGTGTCTGCTGGAACCTGCTATCCGAAGTTACGCAAGAGTCGTTCCGACGTGCCCGATGCGAAACCGGAATCTGGCTGAAAAGCAAGCCCGGCCGCCAGGAAAACGCTTCCAGCCGCCGCGGATTTTTTTCGTTGGATCGCCGTATTTCCTCGGAGTATGATCCTCTTTCTACGAGTTGGCGCGCTTTAGATAGACGGCCCGAATGAATGGCCGCGCTGTGGCTTTGCCGCACGGTCCTGTACGCGCCCACGAAAAACGGACAAGGCAGTCAGGGGCGGAAGAGACACATGCACTTCGACGCTGCATTCACGCATCGCGGCTATTTGCTCAATTGTGCGCCGGCACGCGCCGGCGACGGCACGTATCAACCCTATGTGGTGATCTCGCGCTCGAGCGACGGTGAACTGGTCGCCAACCGATTCTTTCCTGCCGAGCTGCGCTTTCCCGACGAAGCCGCCGCCATCGCCCATGCACGCGACTGGGCCGTGCGCTGGATCGACGCGAGCAGCGTGACGCTCTGAGCTCGCCGGCTTGCTTTGCGAACGGCGGCAAGCCAAAAGTCACTCCGGCGAACTCGCCGAAAAAGCGGTAACCTCTGGGGTCGATACACTTCCGGGCGACGCGCGCCGTTGCCGTCGCTGCATCACCATGTCAAATGCCGCTTCCCCCGCTTCCCCTGATTGGGGCCTCGAACAGATCGTCGCCGATCTGCGCGCGTCGCGCGAAGAACGTCACCGCACGCGCCATCCGCTCGGCATTCGCGAGTTGCCTTCGCGCGAGGCCGTCGTCAACATCGTGGCGGGCCTGCGCGCCGCGCTGTTTCCCACGCATTACGGCGCGCCCGATCTCACTGACGAGAGCGTCGATTACTACGTCGGCCATACGCTCGAAAGCACGCTGCGTCTGCTCGCCGAACAGATCCGCCGCGCGCTGCGTTTTCTGCCCGAGAACGCCGATGTCGGCGACGAGGTTCTGCGTGCGCGCGCTTTCGAAGTGGCGCGCGCCTTCGGCCATCAACTGCCGGACATCCGCGCGCTACTGGTGAGCGACATTCAGGCCGCCTTCACGGGCGACCCGGCCGCGCAGCACATCACCGAAATCCTGCTCTGCTACCCGGGCGTCTGGGCGATGACGCACCACCGGCTCGCGCATGCCCTGCATCGGCTGGGCGTGCCCTTGCTGGCGCGCTTTATCAACGAGATCGCGCATTCGGCGACGGGCATCGATATCCATCCGGGCGCGCAGATCGCTTCGAGTTTCTTCATCGACCACGGCACGGGTGTCGTGATCGGCGAAACGGCGATCATCGGTGAGCGCGTGCGGGTCTATCAGGCGGTGACGCTGGGTGCGAAGAGCTTTGCGGCCGATCTCGACGGCTCGCTCGTGAAGGGCAATGCGCGTCATCCGATCGTCGAAGACGATGTGGTGATCTATGCCGGCGCGACCATTCTGGGCCGCGTGACGATCGGGCGCGGATCGGTGATTGGCGGGAACGTGTGGCTTACGCATAGCGTGCCGCCGGGCAGCAGCGTGCGCCAGGGCAAGATCCGCGAGATCGAACGCGGCAACGACGCGCCCTGAAGAAACTCCCCTGTTTTGCAGGATCGAGCGGGACGCTGTTCAGGCAGCGTCCCGCGCGCGTTTCAGCTATCCGCTATCAGGTATTCGGCACGCTCATCACGCCGGGACTGCCGACGATCGCGAGAAATTCGCGCCGCGTGGAAGGGTCGCTGCGGAAGGTGCCGAGCATGCGCGAAGTCACCATCGTCACGCCCGCCTTGTGGACGCCGCGCGTCGACATGCACTGGTGCGCCGCTTCGAGGATCACGCCCACGCCTTTGGGCTGAAGCACCTCGTTGAGCGTGTCGGCGATCTGTGCCGTCATCTTCTCCTGGATCTGCAGGCGCTTGGCGAAGGCGTCGACCAGGCGCGCGAGCTTCGAAATTCCCACCACGCGATGCTCGGGCAGATAGGCGACGTGCGCGCGGCCGATGATCGGCACCATATGGTGTTCGCAGTAGCTCTCGAAGCGGATGTCTTTCAGCACGATCATCTCGTCATAGCCGTCGACTTCCGAGAACGTGCGCGACAGGATCTCGCGCGGATCGTGCTCGTAGCCCGCGAAGAACTCCTCGTAGGCGCGCACGACGCGCCCCGGCGTATCGAGCAGACCTTCGCGCGAGGGATCGTCGCCGGCCCAGCGCAGCAGCACACGCACCGCGTCTTCCGCTTCTTCGCGCGAAGGGCGCGCGACGCTGGCGGGCGTCGTCGCGGTATCGATCCCGCTGTTGGCCTGGACACTGGCCTTCGACTTACGTTTTTTCGTCTTTTCTGCGTTTTTTTCGTCGCTCATGCGTCGGCTCCAGTCAGGTGGCCACGCCGCTGCGACGCGCACCACGAAGGCGCATTGTTCCACGATTCGCACGCCCGCGCAGATTGGCCCCATCCGCCGTCATATCACTTCGGCCATTCGTCCATCGCGTCGTTGAACAGCTCGGCGACGATGCTGCGCAGCCAGGCGCCGCGCGGCGTGTTGTGATACTTGCGATGCCAGTGCTGCTTCAGATCGAAGCGCGGCAAAGGCAGCGGCGGCTCGACGAGAGTGATCGACGCGTGCTCGGAGACATAGGCGAAGCCGATCGCGTGCGGCACGGTGGCGATCAGGTCGGTGCGCGTGAGGATGAACGGCAGACTCATGAAGTGAGGCGTTTCCAGCACCGCGCGCCGACGCAGACGATTCTTCTCCAGATAGTGTTCGAGCACTTCCTGGCTGCGGCCTTCGGCGCGCACGACCGCATGGCCCAGGCCGAGAAACTGTTCCAGCGTCATCTTCTTGCCGGCAAGCGGGTGGCCGCTGCGCATCAGGCAGATGAAGCGGTGCGTGAAGAGGCGCTGCTGGAAGAAGTTGTTGCCGCCCAGATCGGGGAAGAAGCCCACCGCCAGATCCACGTCGCCCGATTCCAGCCCGCGTTCGACCTGGTTCGGCGGCAGCGAGACCGAGCGCAGATTCGCGTGCGGCGCGCGCATGGCGAAGAGCTGCAACAGACGCGGCAGGAACACGATCTCGCCGACATCAGACAGCGCGATCGAGAACGTGTGCGTGCTGGTGGCCGGATCGAAATCCTGCGCTTCGAGCATGCCTTTCTCGATGCGTACGAGCGCGTCGCGCGCCGCCGGGATCAGGCCGAGCGCGCGCGGCGTCGGCTCCATGCCGCGCGAGGTGCGCACGAACAGCGGATCGCCGAAAAACTCGCGCAGCTTGCCGAGCGCCGTGCTCACGCGCGGCTGGCTCACGCCCAGCCGTTCGGCGGCGCGGCTCACGTTGCGCGTTTCTTCCATCGCGACGAGATAGGGGATCAGGTTCAGATCGAGGTCGTGCATCGGCGGAGAATGGGGCGGACAGCAGGCGGGAGGATTATGCTGAAACGAAATAAACCTTAGTGCATTAATGGAAATCCCGGATATTGGGGAATGTGCGCAGAGACGTCGGCATCGGGTTGCCCCCGCCTTGACAAGCGCGCAGTCACACTCTGATAATGCGCTAGACGTTCGCTAAACGAATCAGTGTTCGTATATAGAACTTTTTGCGATCGAGTGGCGCGGACTTCCCGCGAGGCGCATCGCTTTCAGGAACAGGCATGATCAACAAGATTTTTGATTCGCTTCAAGCCGCCGTCGCCGGTATTCAGGACGGCGCCACGGTGATGATCGGCGGCTTCGGCACGGCCGGCATGCCGGCGGAACTGATCGACGCGCTGATCGCGCAAGGCTCGAAAGAGCTGACGATCGTGAACAACAACGCGGGCAATGGCGATACGGGCCTGGCCGCGCTGCTCAAGGCCAAACGGGTGCGCAAGATCATCTGCTCGTTCCCGCGCCAGACCGACTCGTATGTGTTCGACGGCCTCTATCGCGCCGGCGAAGTCGAACTCGAACTCGTGCCGCAAGGCAATCTGGCCGAGCGCATCCGTGCGGCGGGCGCGGGTATCGGCGGCTTCTTCACGCCCACGGGCTACGGCACCAAGCTGGCCGAAGGCAAGGAAACGCGCCTGATCGACGGCCGCCACTATGTGCTGGAAGCGCCGCTGCACGCCGACTTCGCGCTGATCAAGGCGTACAAGGGCGACCGCTGGGGCAATCTGGTCTATCGCAAGACGGCGCGCAATTTCGGTCCGATCATGGCAAGCGCCGCGAAGGTCGCGATCGCGCAGGTGTCGGAAGTGGTCGAACTTGGCGCGCTGGACCCCGAAAACATCGTGACGCCGGGCATTTTCGTGCAGCGCGTCGTTGAAGTGCCGCAGGCCGCGCATCAAGCGCTGCAAGCCGGTCAGGCCGCCTGACGCTACGGAGTTAAGCAATGAAACGGTTGAATCGCGACGAAATGGCTCAACGCGTGGCTCAGGACATTCCTGAGGGCGCTTATGTGAATCTCGGCATTGGCGTGCCGACGCTGGTGGCCAACCACCTCGATCCGAGCAAGGAAATCTTCCTGCACAGCGAGAACGGTTTGCTCGGCATGGGTCCGGCGCCCGCACCCGGCGAAGAAGACGACGAACTCATCAACGCGGGCAAGCAGCACGTCACGCTGCTGACGGGCGGTGCATTCTTCCATCACGCGGACTCGTTCGCGATGATGCGCGGCGGTCATCTCGACTACTGCGTGCTGGGCGCATTCCAGGTGTCGGTGAAGGGCGATCTGGCGAACTGGCACACCGGCGCACCCGACGCGATCCCCGCCGTGGGCGGCGCGATGGACCTGGCGCTGGGCGCGAAGCAGGTCTTCGTCATGATGGAACTGCTGACGAAGCAGGGCGAAAGCAAGCTCGTGAACGAGTGTTCGTATCCGGTGACGGGCGTGGGCTGCGTGGGCCGCATCTACACCGACCTCGCCGCTTTCGACGTGACGCCGGAAGGTCTTGCCGTGCGCGAGATCTATTCGGATATCGACTTCGACGCGCTGCAGAAACTCGCCGGCGTGGCGCTGATCGACGCGACGCAGAACCGCCGCGCGGCATAAACTGCCGTAACGCGCGTTACTTTCACTGTATGTGACCCGGCGTGGCGCGGCGTCTGGCGGCAATCGTCGCCGGGCGTCGCGCCATCTGCTTTTGCGTGCGCGCACGAGTTCGTTGTAACGCGCATCCAGACTTTTTTCATATCGATCCATGATTGAACGCCTCACGAGCCTGATCTGCGGCACCGAGCCGATGAACGCCGTCTGGTCGCCTGACGCCACGCTGCAGCGCATGCTCGACGTGGAAGCGGCGCTCGCGCGCGCCTCGGCGATCCATGGCGTGATTCCGCAGAGTGCCGTGGCTGCGATCGAAGCGACCTGCAAGGCCGACAAGCTCGACGCCGCAGCACTCGCGCGCGACGCCGCGCTTGGCGGCAATCTGGCGATTCCGCTCGTCAAGCAGTTGACGGCGCGCGTGAAGGACGCCGATCCCGAAGCCGCGAAATACGTGCACTGGGGCGCGACGAGCCAGGACATCATCGATACGGCCACGGTGCTGCAACTGCGCGATGCGCTGGCCCTGATCGAAGGCAGTCTCGACGCCACTTGCGCGAAGCTCGCCGATCTCGCCCGCGCGCATCGCGCGACGCCGGCCGTCGGCCGCACCTGGCTTCAGCAGGCGTTGCCGATCACGCTCGGCCTGAAATTCGCGCAGTGGCTCGACACGCTGCTGCGTCATCGCGAGCGTCTCGCCGCGCTGCGCGAACGCGCGCTGGTGCTGCAGTTCGGTGGCGCGGCGGGCACGCTCGCGAGCCTGCGCGACGCCGCCGCAAAAGTGAGCGCCGAACTCGCGAAGGACCTCGGCCTTGCGGAGCCCGCGTTGCCGTGGCACACGCAGCGCGACCGCATCGCGGAAGCGGCGTCTTTCTTCGGCATGCTGATCGGCACGCTCGGCAAGATCGCGCGCGATATCTCGCTGCAGATGCAGACCGAAATCGGCGAACTGGGCGAGCCTGCGGCAGCGGGCAAGGGCAGCTCGTCGACCATGCCGCACAAGCGCAATCCCGTCGGCTGCGCCGCGGTGCTGACCGCCGCCACGCGCGCGCCCGGCCTCGTCGCCACGGTGTTCGCGGGCATGGTGCAGGAGCACGAACGCGCACTCGGCGGCTGGCAGGCCGAATGGGACGCGCTGCCCGAACTCGCGCGCCTCGCGGGCGGCGCGCTCGCGCAGATCGAACAGATCGCGGGCGGCCTCGAAGTGCGGCCCGAGCGTCTCGCGGCCAATCTCGACGTCACGCATGGGTTGATTCTTGGCGAGGCGGTGATGCTCGCGCTTGGCGACCGCATTGGCCGGCTCGACGCACATCATCTCGTTGAGCGCGCATCGAAATCGGCGGTGCAGTCGGGCCGCACGCTATATGACGTGCTGGCGGCGGAACCCGCCGTCACGCAACACCTGGACGACGCGCGCCTGAAGGCGCTGCTCGATCCCGCCAATTACGTGGGCGAGGCGCACGCCTTTGTCGACGCGGTGCTCGCTTCTTACGCGCAGCGCTCGCCCGCTTCTTCTTCGCAGACTCATCAGGAGTAACCGCATGCCTTACGCAGCCGTCAACGACACGCAGTTGTTCTACCGCATCGATGGTGCCGAAAACACCACGGCGCCGTGGCTGGTTCTGTCGAACTCGCTCGGCAGCGACGTGTCGATGTGGACGCCGCAGCTCGCCGAATTCTCGAAGCACTTTCGCGTGCTGCGCTACGACACGCGCGGCCACGGCCACTCGGCCGCGCCGCAAGGCCCGTACACGATCGAGCAACTGACCGGCGACGTGATCGGACTGCTCGATCATCTCGGCATCGCGCGCGCGCATTTCTGCGGCGTCTCGATGGGCGGCCTCACGGGCGTGGGTCTTGGCGCGCGTTTCGCCAGCCGCATCGATCGTCTCGTGCTCTGCAACACGGCCGCGAAGATCGGCTCGCCGCAAGTGTGGGAGCCGCGCGCGGCAAAGGCCCGCAACGAAGGCATGCTGGCGCTGGCGGACGCGGTGCTGCCGCGCTGGTTCACGGCCGAATTCATGGCGCGCAATCCGCTCGTGATCGCGCAGGCGCGCGACGTGTTCGTGCACACGGACAAGGACGGCTATGCTTCGAACTGCGAAGCATTGAACGCGGCCGACCTGCGCGGCGAAGCCCCGTCGATCCAGGCGCCGACGCTCGTGATCTCGGGTACGCACGATCTGGCCGCGACGCCCGCCCAGGGCCGCGAGCTGGCCGAAGCCGTGCAGGGTGGCCGTTATGTCGAACTGAACGCCTCGCACATCTCGAACGTCGAGCTGACCGACGAGTTCAACAAGGCGGTGCTGAATTTCCTGCTGGAGTCGAAATGAACGAAGACGATCGCTACGAAGCCGGACTGAAAGTGCGTCGCGCGGTGCTGGGCGACGCACACGTCGATCGCTCGATCGCCAATCGCACCGCATTGACCGAGGAGTTCCAGACGCTCATTTCGCGCTATGCGTGGGGCGAGATCTGGACGCGCGAAGGTTTGCCGCGCCATACGCGCAGCCTGCTCACGATCGCGATGATGGTCGCGCTCAACCGTAACGAGGAGCTGGCGCTCCATCTGCGCTCGGCTAAAAACAACGGTGTGACGCGCGACGAAATCAAGGAAGTGCTGCTGCAAACCGCGATCTATTGCGGTGTGCCGGCAGCCAACTCGGCATTCCATCTCGCCGATACGATCTTCCGTGCGGAAGACGCGCCTGCCGCTGACAAACCCGCCTGATTCCGGGCGATGAGGCGCGCGAACCGCACACGCCGCGCGCCTCGTGAACCCGCGTCACTCTTCGGCCTCGCGCTCCGCCACGTACTGGCGCAGCACGGCGAGCACCGCGGCATCTTCGGCGCGGCTCGCCGCATCGCTGGCCGAACCGGCTTCCTCCTCCTCGCCCAGCAGCGCGGGCGGCGCCGCGATCGTTTCGAACGCGTGGCCCTCGCGGAACACGCGGATCTCGTGCGTCGCCGCCGTATATTCAGCCACCCAATGAACGCCTTCGATATGCGCGCCCACGCGGATCGGTGTCTTCATCGCCATTCCCCTCGCCGGTTTCCCTAAGCCAAAACGATACGCCGATGGCGCGCGCCGCGCGCGAACGGTGATCGGGCGAATGGCTGCGCGCTGAAAGCAAAACGGCCCGCTCGAAACGAGCGGGCCGTTGCGTCGGCGTGAACCGGCTTGAAGCGGAAGACGCGTTACTGGACCTTCGCCAGCACCTCGCGCACCGTGCCGAACAGGCGCTCGATCTCTTCATCGGTGATGATGAGCGGCGGCGAGAACGCCAGAATGTCGCCCGTGAAGCGGATCAGCACGCCCGCTTCGAAACACTTCACGAATACCTCGTAGGCGCGCGCGCCCGGTGCGCCGTCGCGCGAGTCCAGTTCGATCCCCGCGACGAGGCCGAGGTTGCGCACGTCCTTCACATGCGGTGCGTCGCGCAGCGCATGTGCGGCGGCTTCGAACTTCGGCGCGAGGCTGTGCGCGCGTTCGAACAGGCCTTCGCGGCGATACAGATCCTGCGTCGCGATGGCGGCGGCGGCGGCCAGCGGGTGCGCCGAGTACGTGTAGCCGTGGAACAGCTCGATCGCGCCCGGCGCGCCGCTGTTGACCACCGTGTCGTGGATCGTGCGGCTCACGGCGACGCCGCCCATCGGCACGGCCGCGTTGTTGATCGCCTTGGCCATCGTGATGATGTCGGGCGTGACGCCGAAGTACTCGCTCGCCGTGGCTTTGCCCAGACGCCCGAAACCCGTGATGACTTCGTCGAAAATCAGCACGATGCCGTACTTCGTGCAGATCTCGCGCAGGCGTTGCAGATAGCCTTGCGGCGGAATCAGCACGCCGGTCGATCCGGCGACCGGCTCGACGATCACGGCGGCGATCGTCGACGCGTCGTGCAGCGCGACGATGCGCTCAAGGTCGTCCGCGAGATGCGCGCCCCAGGCCGGCTGGCCCTTGGTGAACGCGTTTTGTTCGAGGTTGTGCGTGTGCGGCAGATGATCGATGGCGGGCAGCAGTTGGCCCGAAAACGTCTTGCGATTGGCGCCGATGCCGCCGACCGAAATGCCGCCGAAGCCCACGCCGTGATAGCCGCGCTCACGGCCGATCAGCTTGGTGCGCTGGCCTTCGCCGCGCGAGCGGTGATACGCGAGAGCAATCTTCAGCGCCGTATCGACCGATTCCGAACCCGAGTTCGTGAAGAACACGCGATCGAGCCCTTCGGGCATGATCTCCGCGATCTTGCTGGCGGCTTCGAAGGCGAGCGGGTGGCCCATCTGGAAGGTCGGCGCGAAGTCGAGCTTGCCTGCCTGCTGGGCGATCGCCGCGACGATTTCCTCACGGCCGTGACCGGCGTTCACGCACCACAGACCGGCGCTGCCGTCCATCACCTCACGGCCATCGGTCGTGCGGTAGTACATGCCCTTGGCCGATTCGAGCAGGCGCGGCGCGGCCTTGAACTGGCGGTTGGCCGTGAACGGCATCCAGAACGACGAAAGATCGTCGATGACGGGGCGCGAAGTCATGGGTGTTCTCCTCCAAAGTGGTTGGACAGAATGTAGCGTCCGGGCTTGAAGGGCGGCATATACAGTCTCTATACTGCGCTGATAACCGTGCTGGACAATCTGACGCGACTGTATTGGTCGCGGCCTCTTTGCCTCCCTATGATCGAATTCGAACTGGAACGCTCACGCGGCGCTGGCGCCACGCTTGTCGAGCAATTGGTGCGGGCCTTCGCGCAGGCAATCGAGACCCACTCGCTGCGCTCCGGCGCGCTGCTGCCTTCCGTGCGTCAACTGGCGCAATCGCACGCGCTGTCCACCTATACGGTGACGGACGCGTATAACCGCCTCGTGTCGATGGGGCTGGTCGTGGCGCGGCGCGGCTCGGGCTACCGCGTGGCGCCGCGCCAGAGCGCGCCGCGCGCCGCCGACACCGGCTGGCAGCCGCCCGCGCTCACGGCCACCTGGCTGCTTTCGGACGTGTACGCCGATCATTCCGTGCCGATCAAGGCCGGCTGCGGCTGGATGCCGACCGAGTGGATCAACGAAACCGGCCTGCACCACGCCTTGCGCGCGACGAGCCGCGTACCCGCCGCGCGCCTGGGCGACTACGGGCATCCCTATGGCTTCGCGCCGCTGCGCGAACGCATCGCCGCGCAACTGGACCGCCAGGGCTTGCCGATCGACGTCTCGAACGTGCTGCTCACGCAGGGCGCGACCCAGGGCCTCGACCTGATCGTGCGCACGCTGCTGCGTCCCGGCGATGCGGTGCTCGTGGAAGATCCCGGCTACTGCAACCTGCTGCAGATCCTCAAGCTTGCCGGTGTCACGGTGCATGGCGTGCCGCGCACGCCGGCGGGCCTCGACATCGACGCGCTCGAACAGCAGGTCGCCGCGCACCGCCCGAAAGCGATCTTCGTCAACACGACGCTGCAGAACCCCACCGGCGCGACCTACACGATGGCCAACGCCTTCCGTCTGCTGCAGATCGCGGAGCGCGAGCGCATGTGGGTCGTGGAAGACGACGTGAGCCGCGAACTCGCGCCGCCGGGCGCGCCGCTGCTGGCCGCGATGGAAGGGCTGCGCCGCGTGCTGTATGTGAGCGGCTTTTCGAAGACGGTGACGCCGTCGCTGCGCTGCGGTTATGTGGTCGCCGAGCGCGACGTGCTGCGCGAACTCGCGCGCGCGAAGATGGCGGTGGGGCTGACCTCGTCGGAGACGATCGAGCGCATCGTCGACAAGGTGTTGGTGGAAGGGCGCTACACGCGTCACGTCGAAATCGTCAACGAACAGCTGAAGGTCGCGCACGCGACGCTGGAGGACCGTATCGATGCGCTCGGGCTCGAACCGTTCTGCCGGCCGCGTGCGGGCCTGTTCATGCTGGTGCGTCTGCCGGTGGAGGCTGCGCGCGCCAGCGCGATCGCGACGGCGGCGCTGCGCGACGGCATCTGGCTCGCGCCCGGTTCCTATTTCCGCCCGGACGACGAAGCCAGCGCGTGGTTCCGCTTCAATGCGCCGTATTCGCTCGACGACGCGCTCTGGCGTTTCATCGAGCGTATCGGCAAAACAGGTTAATCAGCAATCCTGATGGAGCCGCTCAGCGTTGCAGCAGATGCGCGAGCAGCGGATACATGGACGCGACGAGCGACAGCGCCATGACGATGTTGAAGGCGCGCAGGCGGCGCGGATCGGCGAGAAAGCTTCGCATACCGGTGCCGAATGCGGCCCACACGCAGATGCAGGGCAGGCCGACCACGTAGAACACCACGGCCATCGCCACCGTATTCATGCCGAAGTCCGTCGACAGGCGGATCGTGGTGGCCGCCGTGAGCACCATCATCCATGCCTTCGGATTGATCCACTGGAACGCGATGGCTTCGTGAAAGCGCATGGGGCGGCGCTCGCCGGTCTTGACCTTGATGTCGCCCGACGTGCCGATCTTCCAGGCCAGCCACAGCAGATAGGCCACGCTCGCGGTTTCCAGCACGGTATAGAGCACCGGAATGCGCCGGAACACTTCGCCCAGTCCAAAACCCACCGACAGCATGAGCACCACGACGCCGGCGCTGATGCCCAGCATGTGCGGCACCGTGCGCCGAAAGCCGAAGTTGACGCCGGAGGTGAGCAGCATCGTGTTGTTGGGGCCGGGCGTGATGGACGTGACGACCACGAACAGCATGCCTGCGGGCAGGGCGCTAAGCATTTCGGGCAGCATGGGCTAAAGGCTCCAGGGAAAGGATGGTGATCCTGACGATCGTGTCGAGCCAGTGTAGCGACAGGTTTCGGTACAGTACCGGTACAGATTGGCAGTCGGACGCCGGTACGGAGGAGGACGATTGGGGCGAATTGTCAGTTCGTGCCCATCGGTACGCCCGTGCTACAGGCACGCCGGGCGCTGCGAGGCGCCGTTTCGCCTTCAGGGCGTCAGCGTTATGGACTAGAGTGCGAGAGCAGGCAGGCACGCGTGACCTTCCACCCAGGAGCACAAGCCATGACGACCGGGCACGGGCAACACCCCTCATCCGTCGTGACGCTCAAGAGCGCCCACGACTTCGACGCGACGATCGCCCGCATCAAAACCGTGCTGGATGGCGCGGGCGCGGTCGTGTTCGCAGACGTGGACCAGCGCGAGGCCGCGGAACTCGCGGGCCTCGATCTGCGTCGCACGCGCCTGATCCTGTTCGGCAATCCGAAGGCGGGCACGCCGATCATGGCCGCCAACCCGCACTCGGCGCTCGAACTGCCGCTACGCCTCGTGGTCTGGGAAGACGACACGGGCCACACCCATGTCGATTATCGCGATGTGGCCCAGACGCTGGGGCCGCTCTATGCCATCGCGCCCGAATTGCTCGTGCCGCTGCAACGCATCGCCGGGATGTTGCAGAGCACGGTTCAGTGAGTTCGTTCAGGGTTTCGCAAGCGGCTTAAAGCAGTCACGCGCACTGAACCCGCGCCCGCTTCACACGGGGCGCTAAGCTCGACGCTGCCAGTCGGGGCGGCGTCAAAACCCCTTGCCTGAAGGCGTTTTGCGGTGTCGCGCCGGTGCCTTTCTGTTTCGACGATTACTGCCCGAAATAAATATCGCAGTCCGAACGAGGCGAGCAGGGCTTGCCGACGCGATGTCCCGAGGCGCTGCGCGTATCGGGCATGCCGCCATACGACATATCGGTGCCCGCCTGGGCCGATGCGTTCGCATCGTCGGTCATCGTTTGATGCGCGCGCTCTTGCGAAACAGGCTCGTCTTTCGACTGCGCCGTGCCCGGCGCGGTTGCACTCGCCACCATCACGATGGCGGCGAGAAACGCCAATCGGATCTTCATTTCCACACTCCTTCTTGAACGCCGGGGACACAACACGTGCCGCCCCGGCGCGCGCACGGCACGCTGCCGCGCCACGCGCATTCGAAGAGGAAGGCCGGAATGCCGGCGCTTAACGCCAGGCTGCCGAACGTGTTAGCCAAAGCCTTACTAAAGGCCTTGCACAGTGGACGCGCCTCCGCCGGTTCGGGAGGCGGCGCAGCGTGGCGCGGCGCAAGAAGAAGGGATGGAGCGGGCGTGCAGAGAACGTCCACGCTGCACTTCCAGTTATAGCTCGCGCCCGAAAGAGTGCAAAACGCAGCGCACAACGAGACTTTCCCTTTTGTTGTTTTTTTCGCGCAATGCTTTCTAAATTGAAATAAATAGAAAGGATAAGGAAATGTAATGGTCGCTGTGTAGTCATGTTCGGATGTTGTAATTCGCTCGCCCTGATGTCTGGCGCATTACCTGAAGCGCGCTCAATCCTGAAGGCAGCCCCCACGTCTTTTTGACGCGTCCAGGACTCTAAAACCAACTCGAAGAATCGATGGAGCCCAACAACATGTATCGCCGAGCCTTACTCGCCGTGCCGTGCGCTGGCCTTGCCGCAGCACTGTTCGCGTGCGGCAGCAGCAACTCGAACAATGGGTCGTCGGCTGCCGCGGCGGTGTCCGCGCAAGACGCTCTCACGACCGCCACGCCGATCAAGCATCTCGTGGTGATCTATGGTGAGAACGTCTCGTTCGACCACTACTTCGCCACCTACCCGAGCTCGACGAATCCGTCGGGCGAGCCGGCTTTCTCGGCCGCTTCGGGCACGCCTGGCGTCAACGGTCTGTCGGGTTCGCTGCTCACGTCGAACCCGAACTTCACGAACACGAACAACGGCACGGGCGCAGCCAACCCCTTCCGTCTGGACCGTTCGCAGGCCGCCACCGCCGACCAGAACCACAACTACACGGCCGAGCAGCAAGCCGGCGACAACGGCGCGCTCGACCTGTTCCCGAAGTACACGGGTAGTGCCACGAGCGGCGGCGCGGGTGCCTTCGGCACGAAGGGCCAGGTGATGGGCTACTACGATGGCAACACCGTCACGGCGCTGTGGAACTACGCGCAGAAGTACGCGATGAGCGACAACGCGTGGACGGCGACCTATGGCCCGTCGACGCCTGGCGCGCTTGAAGTTGTCGGGGGGCAGACAAACGGCTTCGAGATCGTGAACACATCGAAGACGGCGGGCACGCTCGCCAATTCAGGTTCGTACTTCGTTGAGGATGGCGCGGGCGGCCTTACCCTGACCAACGACGTCGATCCGGGCTATGACACGTGCTCCAGCACGACCGATACGGGCATGATCAATGCGCTGAATATCGGCGATCTGCTTAACGGCCAGAAGATCACGTGGGGCGGCTTCATGGGCGGCTTCAACCTGCAGACGACGAACGCGAACGGCACGACGGGCTGCAAGCGCAGCACGATCGCGACGGCGGTGAACGCGGCCACGGCCGACTACGTTCCGCACCACAACTGGTTCCAGTACTTCAAGTCGACGTCGAACCCGCTGCACACGCGTCCGAGCTCGACGGCCGCGATCGGTTCGAGCCTCGAAACCGATGGCAAGACGGCTGAACCGGCAAACCACCAGTACGACACGGACGACTTCTTTGCTGCCGTGAAGGCCGGCAATTTCCCGTCGGTGAACTTCCTGAAGGCTCCGGCCGCCCAGGACGCGCACGCTGGCTACTCGGACCCGCTCGACGAGCAGGCATTCGTCACGAAGGTCGTGAACTTCCTGATGCAACAGCCGGACTGGAAGAACACCGCTGTCGTCGTGACCTATGACGATTCGGACGGCTGGTACGACCACCAGTACATGGCGCCGGTTCGCTCGTCGATGGCGTCCGTCGACCAGCTCAACGGCAACGGCGTGTGCGGCTCGGGCACGCAGCCGACGGGTGTGGCGGGCGCGCCGGTCAACGGCCGTTGCGGTCCGGGCACGCGTATCCCGTTCGTCGTGATCTCGCCGTGGGCAAAGACGAACTACGTCGATCACACGTTCATCGACCAGGCTTCGGTGGTGCGCTTCATCGAAGACAACTGGCTCGGCGGTGCGCGTCTGGGCGGCGGTTCGTTCGACGCCACGGCGGGCGACATGCGCGGCCTGCTCAACCTCACCGGCACGGCCAACACGACGCCGCTGTACCTCGACGGCACGCTCGGCACGCAGTTGAGCTCCGCACCGGCGATGTGATTGCTGCCCGGCGCGAGTTCCGGCTCCGCGCGCTTCGATCGATGTGACCCGAAGCGTGCGCGAACCCGGTCCTCGCGCCGGGTTTTCGCCGTTTTTCAGGCCGGTTCAGGCATCGCGAACCGGCGCAGGTAGAGCCCGACGCCGTGTCGAGCGCCACCGGTCAACGCCGGGCGCCCACGGCTTTCGGCATTTTTGTCCCGCCAGGAAGAACGCTTCATGTCCGAGCTTTCCGCATCGCCCACTCCGTCCTCTCCCAAGCCGCGCGACGCCGCGAAGCCCGCGCGCCTCGTGCTGCGCGCCGCCGCGGCCGTGGTGCTCGCCGCGCTGGGCTTTTGTGCCTATGCCGCGGCGTTTCCCGCCAGCGTGCCCGAGCAGGTGGGCGAGATCGTCGAGAATCTGACCGGCGCGAATCCGCATCCGGTCGTGCTGCAGCGCCCGCCCGCAGCGCCGCTTTCGGCGATGGCGCAGCTCGGCAAGCAGCTCTTTTTCGACCCGACGCTTTCGGCGTCGGGCCAGCAGTCGTGCGCATCGTGCCATAGCCCCGCTCACGCCTATGGGCCGCCCAACGGTCTCGATGTGCAAAAGGGCGGTCTCGCGATGACGCAGCAAGGCTACCGTCCGCCGCCTTCGCTGATGTACCTGTATCGCCAGCCGAACTTCAGCATCGGCCCCGATTCGGGCGAGAACGACGACGCGCCCACGGTCGCGCAGCAGGCCACCGCATCGGCCAATGTCGTGAAGTCGCAGAAGACCGCTGGCGGCGCCTCGACCTCGGTGGAAATGGTGCCGCAGGGCGGCCTGTTCTGGGACGGCCGCGCCGATACGCTGCAGCAACAGGCCTATGGCCCGCTGCTCAATCCGGTTGAAATGGCCAACACGAGCATCGACTCGGTGGCGGGCAAGCTCAAGAAAGCGCCCTACGCGAAGCACTTCAATGAATTGTTCGGAGCACGAATCTTCGACGATCCCAGGCTCGCCGTGTCCGAAGCGATGTTCGCGATCTCGCGCTATCAGGTGGAAGACCCGTCGTTCCATCCGTATAACAGCAAATACGACCGCTGGCTCGAAGGCCGCGCGCATCTGAGTCAGGCCGAGTTGCACGGCCTGCGCCTCTTCAACGATCCGGACAAGGCGAATTGCGCTGGCTGCCACTTGTCGAAGCCGGGCAAGGACGGTCTGCCGCCGATGTTCACCGATTACCAGTACGAAGCGCTGGGCGTGCCGCGTAATCGCAAGCTCGCGCAGAATCAGGATGCGAAGTTCTTCGATCTGGGCGTGTGCGGGCCGTTCCGCGCGGACTTCAAGGACCAGACGCAATATTGCGGCATGTTCCTCACGCCGACGCTGCGCAACACGAGCACGCGCACGGTGTTTTTCCATAACGGCCTCTATCACAACCTCGATCAGGTGATGGCGTTCTATAACGAGCGCAATACGGATCCGGGCAAGTTCTATCCGCACGGCGCCGACGGCAAGATCGACAAATACGACGATATTCCGGCGCAATTCCAGAAGAACGTGGACGTGACCGATGCGCCGTTCGATCGCAAGTTTGGCGACAAGCCCGCGATGACCGCCGACGAGATCCGCGATATCGAGGCCTTCCTGAAGACGCTGAACGACGATCCGCCGGCATCAAACTGAGCGTTATCCGCTGATTGGCTGAACGACGACGGCCCGCGCCATCACGGCGCGGGTCGTTGCGTTTTCATTAGACAAATTTTGCTTCTTTGCCACAGTCACGCTGAGCCGGTTGACGAAGCAGTTCTCTGCACGGACCGGCACTCCCCGCGCAGCATCGTTTCCCAGGCCCGCGCATCGCGAGCGAGTTTTTTCTTTTTGGCAAACGTTTGCAGGCTGGCTATCAAGTCGGCCGAAAAATGGCCGAAAACGCGCATGTAGCCATGCAACTCTGGAGATTGGGACGTGAAGCGCGTTGTCTTCTTACTCGCCGTACTTGCCGTGACAGGCTGCGCGCAATTGCATCCGGCCGATTCGGCGCAGGCTGGCAAAGCCGCTGTTTCGAATGCGATCCTGCGCTTCGATATTCCCGCCGACGCGCTCGGCGCGCGCGATCCGCAACTGAGCGCCGTGCTTGCCAAGGCGGGCGCGCTGGCCGCCGCGCAAAAGCGCCCGGCGCTGATCCGCGTGACCGCGCTCGGCCAGGATCTTCGCTACATCAACGAGGCCATCTGGAAGGGCGTGCCGGCGCGTCAGACCAATAAGCCGGTACTGGAAAACCTCACGGCCGGCGCGAACCAGACGTACAGCGTGTCGATCGAGCCGCTGCAAACGGGAGGCTGACGAGATGCGCATGATCGCTTTTGCGGGCGCCGCGTGGCTCCTTTGCGCAACCGCCACGGCGGCCTGGGCGGGGCAGGACGCGGCCGGCGCGGGCCTGCAGGCCTCGACCGGTTTTTCCGCATCGCCCGCCACGGACAAGGTTTATCCGCCGCTGCCCACGCTAGCCATGCTGCCGCCCACGGACAGCGAAGACGACGATGGGCCCGCACCGCGCCCGTCTTCGCATAAGAAGAAACTGCGCCAGCACGATTCGCGCCCCGTCGGCCCGACGGCGCGACTCGTGGTGTCCGATGCGTCGCGCAGCTACCTCAAGGACATCGAGCATCAGCTCGACGTCGCCTTGGCGCACTAAACCAGGAGGTCTGGGCGATGTCCGAAAACAAGTCTCGCGTCGCGCGGCGCGCGCGCATGGGCGCTCTCGTCGTGCTGGCCGTTGCGGCGGCGGCTTTCGGTGTCTCATCGGCGCAGGCTGCTGCGTCCGAAAATGACTGTTTTGAAAAAGCGGGCGCCTATCAGGGCGTGAATCCGCTCGTGTTGCGCGCGGTGGCGTGGCGTGAATCGAAGGGCGATGCGGCTGCGGTCAATCGCAATACCAACGGTTCGATCGACGTCGGCCAGGCGCAGATCAATTCGATTCATTTTCCGGAACTGGCGCGTCAAGGTATTCCGCATCGCGCGCTGACCGATCCGTGCGTGAATATTTTCGTGGCCGCGTGGCTTCTGAAACAGAAGATGGTGCGCTATGGCAATACGTGGCGCGCGATTGGCGCCTATCACTCGGAATCGCCGGGCGAGCGCGATGCCTACGCGCGCAGCATTCAGGCCATTCTCGTGAGCTGGGGGCAGTTGCAGCCCAACCGGTGATGGGCCAACCCGCTTGGTACCTTATTGATTCGAGTGGGCGAGATGAATCGTCACGATGATGGAGGCGTCGTCGAGCGCTTCCAGGGCGTGCGCCTCGCCGGTATTGAGCAGCAGCATGTCGCCCGCATGCATCGTGCGAGCGTCGCCGTCGATGAAAAAGCGGATCACGCCTTCGACGCACAACACGGTGATTTCGCCGGGCGCGCGATGCTCGGGCACCCGCTTGCCCGCGGGCAGCACCATACGTATGACCTCAAGCTGTGACGCGCGGATCAGCGTGATCGTTTTCGCGTTCTTGAGCGCGGTGCCAAGCGGGCGGATGTCGAAGACCTCGCCCGGCGCGGCATGAGGAATGGCCATGACGGCTTCTCCACCAAAGCGGCCAGACTGGCGCGCGCGAGCACGGCCAGTCCGCCGCGTGACTGCAAGGATCGATTTAGCCTGCGAGCTTCGCGTTCAACGTGATTTTTGCGTTGTTGGCGAACAGCTTCGACACCGGGCAGTTTTCCTTTGCACCTGTCGCCAGCTTCTCGAAAGTCGCCTGATCGATACCGGGGATCGTTGCGGTCATGTCGAGCTGGCAGGCCGTGATCGAAAAGCCTTCGCCCACTTTTTCCAGCGTGACCGTCGATTTCGTTTCGATGCTGTCGGCTTTAAAGCCCGCTTCCGTGAGGAACAGCGAGAACGCCATCGTGAAGCAGCCCGCATGGGCGGCGCCGATCAGTTCTTCCGGATTGGTGCCGGGGCCGCCTTCGAAACGCGAGGCGAATCCATACGGTGCGTCGCGCAGTACACCGGTCTGGGTCGAGATGCTGCCCTGGCCGTCCTTGATGCCGCCATGCCATTTGGCGCTTGCCGTCTTTTGCATGATGTCTCTCCTCGATGGGGGGAATGGGGCGCGCAAGCGGCGTGCCGCGCGCGAGGGGAAATGGGATTTCCTCTGCTGGATTCGGTGAACGGATTGACTGCGCGGATTTACTGCGGATTCGCGCCGCCCGTCGTGCCGCCTGCATACCACGCGGCGGCCGCGTCGATTTCCTCGGCGCTCATGTTGCGCGCGATATTGCGCATCTGCCCGGAAATGTCGTTGTGGCGCGTACCGTTTGCAAACGCCGCGAGTTGCGCCTTGGTATAGGCGGCCGGCAGGCCGTCGAGCCAGGGGCTGCCGACCTTGCTGTCCACCCCGCCGTGGCACGCCGCGCAGACGGGAATATTGCGCAGCGGCGCGCCGTGCGCAACGATCTCGGGCGGATCGCCGTGCAGATGCGCGAACGGCGCCAGCGATGCGTAATACGCCGCCAGATCGCGCATGTCCTGATCCGAAAGATTCTGTGCCATCGGCGACATCACGGCGCTTTGCCGCGCGCCGCTCTGGAAATCGAGCAGTTCCTTGTAGACCACGCTCGCATATTGTCCCGCGAGATTCGGCGAATTCGCGTCGCTCATGCCGCGCGGGCCGTGACACATCGTACAGCGCAGCGAGAGCGTCGCGCCGCGCCCGATCGAGAGAGTCGTCGCATCGTCGAGCATGTGCGGTGCGAGTTCGACCGTGCTGATCTTGTAGCCGGGCGAGACGGTCGCGCTTGCCTGATACCACTGGCGCGGCACGCCCGCGGCGCTACAGATCGCGTTCCAGAGGCCCTGGAATTGCGGGTCGGTCTGCGCGGAAGGCAGCCACACGAAGCCGATCAACGCCGATACCACGAGCACGAGGAGGGTCGCGCCGACGCTCGCGCGAAACCAGACGTTGCGTAACGAGAACAGGCGTTCGTCGCTCATCGCGGCGCTCCGATCGGAATCGCGGGCACGGCCGTGTCCGGCGTCGCGAGCAGTTGCGCGATCGGGTAGCCGTAGTTCGCGACAGTGAGCGCGACCATCAGCACGATCCACAACGCGAAGCTGTTGAGGGCCACGGGCAGCGTGGGCGATTCATGCACTGGCGTGCTGAAGCGGTAGTCCTCGGCGGGCTGTGCCGCGCTGCGATGGCCTTGCAGCAGCACCACGAAAAACAGCACGGCGGATATCACGAGGATCAGCCCGCCAATCGCCGAAAGCGTCACGAGACTTGCCTGGGCCGCGAGCGCGGGATCGCTGTAATCGAAGTAGGCCATGCGGCGCGGCATGCCGAGAATGCCGACCAGGTGCCACGGGAACGTCGTGACGATCATGCCGATGAACCACAGCCATAACTGCCAGCGCATGAGCCGCCAGTTGGTGAGCGCGCGGCCCGTGAGTTGCGGCCACAGATCGTAGGCGATGGCGAAGTACATGATGACGATCGCGCCGCCATAGATCAGGTGAAAATGGCCCGTGACCCATTGCGTGTTGTGGATCGGCTGATCGAGCTGGTAGCTCATGTTGATGAGGCCGCCCGCGCCGCCGAAGCCCAGCATCACGAACGAAAACGCGAGCGCGAGCATTTGCGGGTTATGCCAGGGCAGCTTCGCGATCCAGCCGAACGTGCCCTTGCCGCCGCGCAGCCGTCCGGCGATTTCGACCGATGCGCAGATCGTGAAGACCGTGAGCAAGGTGGGCACCGCCACCAGCGCCGTGAACACCGATTGCAGGAACTTGAAGCCCGAGCCCACCTGGGGATCGGTGAAAAGATGGTGCAGGCCGATCGGCATCGCCACCACGAGGAACAGGATGAACGAGATGCGCGCCATCGAATCGCTATAGAGCCGTCCGCCGATCGCCCGCGGAATGATCGTGTAGTAGGCGATATACGCGGGCATGAGCCAGAAATAGACGATCGCGTGCAGCGTCCACGAGAAGAACACGCGCGCGAGGCCCGCATCGATGGTGTTGCGCCAGCCCAGCGCGACCGGCAGGATCTGGAACAGCACCTCGATGGCCGCGCCCACCGCGGTCCAGCCCCACAGATACGCGCCCGCCGTGGTGGCGAACATGGCGAGCGGCACGGGCTTGCCGCGATTGTCGCGCTTCCAGGCGGCCAGATTCACGCTCATTAGCGCGACCCAGACCCACGAGCCGACCACCACGAGCACCACGCCGATGTAATAGAACACATTGCCGATCATCGGCGGATAGAAGGTGTAGAGCACGGATGCGCGGCCGAGCGCGACCGGCACCGACGCCGTCACTGCGCCCAGCGCAAGCAGAATGAAGCCGAGCCACGCGAAGCGCACGCCCACGAGCGGGCGCTTGAGCGCGAGTTCGCTCACCGCGTAACCGAAGCCCATGGCGATGAGCGTGGGGAAAGCGTAGCCCATTACCGTGCCGTGTTCGGTGACCGACCGGTAATATAGTTCGGGGTCCTTAAGCCATGGGTGCAGCGGGCTGCGCACGAGCATCTGCCACGCGCCGAGCAGCAGCGCCACGCCGAACAGCACGAACGCGAGCCAGAAATGGGCGAGCACGAGTCGCTTGTTATTTAACACAGCTCAGTCTCCCCGAATGGTTCTCCGGCAGCGCCGCCATCTGCATGAAGGCATCGCGATCGACGACTTTCACATGCGCCCACATGCCCTGGTGGCCGGCGCCGCAATACTCGTGGCAAGGCATCAGATGATCGCCGGGCTGGGCGAAGGTGGTGCGAAACGTGGAGACGTAGCCCGGTTCGACCATCGAATTGAGGTTGGTGTCGGTGACGAGAAAGCCGTGCACGACGTCGGCGCTGGTGGCGCGGAACGTGATGGGCACGCCGGCGGGCACGACGATGCATTGCGGCGTGAACGAGTACTGCTGCGCGAGTACGCGCACCGTGACGGAGCCGTCCGGTTCGAGCGCGCTGCCAAGGTTGGTTTCGACGAATTCGCCCGACACGTGCAGCGTTTCCGGGTTGATGGTTTCGACGCGCGACGGCGGCATCATGGCCCAGTGCAGGCCCGTGAAAATCACCATCGCCACCAGCACTAGGACGAGCGCCACCATGAGCGTGGCCCAGCGGCGCTCCACGCGCGCGGCGACTTCGGCGCTGCTGTGAGGATCGGTTGGATGCGTGGACATGTGGGCGGTTCGCGCAGGTCAGGGATTAGTGGATCACGCCGCGAGGCAGGAACACGAGAAAGTAAAACGCGAACCAGAGCGCCGCCACGATAGCGGTGGCGATGCTCGCGAGCGCGAGCGCGCCGCTGGGCCCCCGGCGCACGATCTCGTCGACCTGCTCGTGTTGCGGACGCTCGCCCGGTTGCTCGGGAACGGATGTTTCGATCATCGCGGCCTCTTTGTTTCAGCGCGGTTCGGCTCGTTTCAGAATAGCGGCGCGGAGCGCAGCGCATTGACTTCCTTTACCGACACCGGCGCGCCATGATTGCCCCACGCCGTGCGGATATAGGTGACCACGGCGGCCACTTCCTCGTCGGAGAGCGATTGCGCGAACGGCGGCATGCCGTAGGGCATCGGATTCTTTTTCGTGCCCGGCGCGTAGCCGCCGTTGAGCACCATGCGGATAGGGTTCACCGCCGAATTCATCTGGATCGACTGGTTGTTCGCCAGCGGCGGGAAATGCGGCAGCTTGCCCTGGCCTTGCGTCGCGTGGCAGACGGCGCATTGCGCCTCGTAAATCTTCTTGCCGAGCGGCGCGAGACGATTCGCTTCTTCGTTCACGAACTGGCTCTTGGGCGATTTATCGACTTCGTTCGAATGCCCCGGCAGCGACTTCAGATAAACCGCCACTGCGCGCACGTCGTCTTCGGTGAGGTACTGGAAGCTGTCGTAGACGACTTCGGCCATCGGCCCGTACACGGCGCCGCGATTCGACACGCCCGCGTGCAGCAGATCGACGATATCGTCGATGCTCCAGTCGCCCAGTCCCGCTTCCTTGTTCGAGGTGAGCGAGGGTGCGTACCAGTTCTGCAGCGGAATCAGGCCGCCCTGGAATTCCTTCGACGCGGAATTGCCGCCCAGCGCGTTGATCTCCGTATGACACATCGTACAGTGCCCGAGCCCTTCGACCAGGTACGCGCCGCGATTCCATTCCACCGATTGCTTCGGATCGGGTTTGAATTCGCCCGCGCGGAAGAACAGCGCGCGCCAGCCGAGCAGCAGCGAGCGCTGGTTATACGGAAACCGCAGCGTATGGGCGCGATTGGGCTGATGCACGGGCGACGTCGACATCAGATAGGCGTAGATCGCATCGGAGTCGGCGCGCGTGACTTTCGTGTACGAGGCGAACGGCATCGCGGGGTAAAGCAGCGTGCCGTCGCGCGATTTGCCTTCGTGCAGCATGCGGTAAAACTCGTCGGCGCTCCAGGCGCCAATGCCGAACGTCTTGTCCGAGGAGATATTCGGCGTATAGAGCGTGCCGAACGGCGTTTCCATTGGCCGGCCGCCGCCGAACATCGGTTGCGACGGCACCGTATGGCAGGCGATGCAGTCGCCCGCGCGCGCGAGGTATTCGCCGCGGACGATCTGCATGGCGCCCGGCGCCGTGGGTTTTGCGTTGGCGGTCGCGGCGGCTGCGGCGGCGCTTGCCGCATCGGCGGCGTTGGCCGAGGGCGCGGCGCTCTGCGCGTGCGCGCTTAGCGCGATGGCGCCGCCTACGGCCAGCGGCGCAAAGACGAGGGCAATGAGGGCGGTGAGGGATCGAAGTTTTCGCACGTCGAGGCCTCGGCTAGTGGGGGACGCTGCCGCACGCGAGCGGCAGCGGCGCGGGCGCGGAAGGCGTCGGATCGGCGGGCGCGGGCTGCGCGGCAAGCCAGGCGGCGATGGCCGTGATGTCGCGTTCGGCCAGGTGCGAGGCGATGTCGTGCATGCAGTCCGGGCTGGCGGCGCGGCGCGTGCCGTAGCGGAACGCGCCCAGTTGCGCGCTGACGTACTCCGCGTGCAGGCCCAACAGGCCGGGAATCGCGGGCTGCATACCGGTGAGCGACGCGCCGTGGCAGGCCGCGCAGGCGGGCACGTTACGCTCGGGCGCGCCGTTCGTCACGAGCGATTTGCCGAGCGCGAGCATGGCCGCATCGACCTTGGGCGTGGCCGGCGGCGGATAGGGCGGGTGCTGCTGCGCGAAGAAATCGGCGATCTGCTTGAGATAGGCGTCGGGCAGATACGCGAGCAGATAGTTCATCGGCGGATAGCTGCGGCCACCGTCACGAAACGCGATCAGCTGGTTGTAGAGATAGCCCGCCGGCTTGCCGGCGAGGCGCGGGAAGTAGTCGTTGTCGGTGCCTTCGCCGTGCGCGCCGTGGCACGCGGCGCAACCCATCACACGCGCCTGCATCGTGTCGGGCGCGCGCTCGTCGGGCGGCGCCGCATGGGGCAGGGCGCCGGGCAGCGCAAGCGCAAGGGCGCTGATGACTACGCGGACGATGCGATTTCTCAATGATTCCCTCGTTGCGGATGGTGGTGAAGCCAACACAAACGCTTTGCGATTCGATATCAGTTGAGGTGTCGTGCGGTTGTGGGGTGACAGATAAAGCAGTCCGGCGCGCATCCTCTGCGGCAGATTATGGGTAAAAACACAAACCGTCGCGATGAATGTGTGCAAGTCAGTCATGCCGTTTCTTTACATTTATCCATTGAAAACAGACGTTTGCTAACGCAAAGATAATTGGCGTTTAAACGATCGTTATCGATTGTCGTGGAGTCCGAATTAATTGGCCACTGCCGCGAGCGCGTGCGGGGCTGCGTTACATGCTCGTGCCAAACCGGGTTGTCCGATGACTTTGCCGTGCGAGCGAACGCCCGTACAAGCCCATAAATGCCTGAGCCTTGGCGGTACGCTCACGCGGTTGTCCGACGACGTATAATGATGCGAAATCCGCATACCAAGGAGAGGACGATGGCCGATCTGCTCGCCGCGCCCATGCTCAACCGTCCGCCCCGCAATCGCAATCTCGCCGAACACGTCGTCAGCTACGTCAATGAGCAGATCGCGTCGCGCGTACTCAAGCCTGGCGACAAACTGCCGACCGAAAGCAGTCTCATGACCCTGCTGGGCGTGAGCCGCACCGTGGTGCGCGAAGCCATTTCACGCCTGCAGGCGATGTCCGTGATCGAGACACGCCACGGCATCGGCAGCTTCGTGCTGGAGCCGCGCCGCGAGCCGCTCGGTCTCGACGTCGTGCCCGCGAGCACGCTCAACGATCTGCTTGCCGTACTCGAATTGCGCATCAGCCTTGAAACCGAATGCGCGGGTCTTGCCGCGCAGCGCGCGGGCGAGCGCGATCTCGCGCATATCCGCGCGGCGCTCGATGCGATCCCGGCGGCCACGCGCGCGGGCGGTGACAGCGCGGGCGCGGACCTGCAATTTCATGTCTCCGTGGCGCGCGCCACGGGCAACCGCTATTTCGTCGATATCCTCACGCAGATGGGCGCGGCGCTGATTCCGCGTCATCGCATCGACTCGGCCGGCATCGCGCACAGCGATCCGTCGGCCTACGCCGAACTCGTCAATCGCGAGCACGAGAGCATCTTCGAAGCCATTGCGCGTCACGATCCCGAAGGCGCGCGCGCCGCGATGCGCATGCATCTGTCGAGCAGCCGCGAGCGCTTGCGCCGCGCGGCGACGGCCGCAGGCGAAACCGCTTAAGGCGCAGCACATAAAAAATCAGCGGCCGAAGTTAACAGATGGCCGCTGATTTGCATTTGCGCGTCGGGTTTTATCCGCGCACGAGTTCGCCGTTCTTGCGCCGCCACAATTCCAGCGGATTGCCGTCCGCGAGCGCCTTGCTCATAAGCCACGTGGATGCTGGCCGTGAGCATGGTCTGGGCGGACTTGCCGCCGAGCGCGCCGCTCGCCGCATAGACGAAACCCTGTGCGATGGCCGTAGCATGTCGCCGGAATCTGCATGTCCTCTTCTGACGCAGGTAAATGATATACGTCATCGTATAACATGGGTGCGATGCGATATAATCGCCGCGTTGTAGAGCGCCTGAATTGGCAGAGAATTGGCCGATGAAGGGTAAACGCTGCATTGGGGTTGTCCGATGACTTGGCTAGAATGTCATCAGACAACGTACCACGGTGCGCCGTGCCGACAGGAGACAACCTCGATGTCCGCTTCCGCTTCCGCTTCCGCTTCCCGCTACGACTCGCTACTGGATTCGGCCAGTGCCAAGGTCATGCGGCATGTCTTGCCGCTGTTTCTGATCATGTTCATCGCGAACTATATCGACCGTGTGAACGTCGGTTTCGCCAACACGCACATGGAAGCCGATCTCGGCCTCTCGGCGGCGGCGTATGGTCTGGGCAGCGGGCTGTTCTTCATCGGCTACGCGCTCTTCGAAGTGCCGTCGAACATGCTGATGCAGAAGTTCGGCGCGCGCGCCTGGCTCACGCGCATCATGGGCACGTGGGGGCTCGTCGCGGGCGCGATGGCGTTCGTGCAGAACGACACCTCGTTCTATCTGCTGCGGTTTTTGCTGGGCATCGCGGAAGCGGGTTTCTTTCCGGGCGTCGTCTATTACTTCGCGCAGTGGCTGCCGCAGAAGGAACGCGGCAAGGCCGTGGCGATCTTTCTGGCCGGGTCGGCGTTTGCTTCGGTGCTGTCCGGGCCGGTGACGGGCGCGCTGCTGTCAGTGCGCGGCCTGGGCCTCGCGGGCTGGCAGTGGATGTTCCTGATCGAAGGCGCGTTTTCCATCGCATTGTGTGCGGCAAGCTGGCTGCTGCTGAAGTCGCGCATTCGCGACGCGCACTGGCTCAGCGACGAAGAGCAGGGCGCGCTCGAAAGCTATATGGCGCGCGAGCAGGCCGAACGCGAAGCCGCCACGGGCGCGCATGTGCCGGTCCTGCGTCTGTTGCGCGACCCGCAGATCGTGCTCTTCTGTTTCCTCTACTTCGCCATCCAGTTGACGATCTACGCGGCCACCTTCTGGCTGCCCACCATCATCCGCAAGATGGGCGGTCTTTCGGACTTTCAGGTGGGGCTCTACAACGCGATTCCGTGGATGATCGCCATCGTCGCGATGTACTGCTTCGCGCTGCTGTCCGCGAAGTACCGCTTTCAGCAAGGCTGGCTCGCGCTCGCGCTGGTGATCGCCGCGTGCGGGCTGTTCGCCTCCACTTCCGCGAACCCGGTGTTCTCGTTCGTCGCGATCTGTTTTTCGGCGATTGGCTTCAAGGCGGCTTCGTCGCTGTTCTGGCCGCTGCCGCAGGGCTATCTCGATGCCCGCGTCGCCGCTGCCGTGATCGCGCTCATCAATTCGCTCGGCAATCTGGGCGGTTTCTTCGCGCCCGCCACCTTTGGCTATCTACAGCAGCACACGGGGTCGATCGCGGGCGGTCTGTATGGCCTGGGCGTGACGTCGTTGATCGCCGCCGCTGCGGCGTTCCTCGCGCGCAACAAACCGTCGCGGCGCGCGTTCGTCGATCAAGCGGATTCCGTTCATCGTGGCGCACACTAACGCTCTTTACCCACGATTCGAAAGGACACCACTCATGCAAGACCATTACTTCGTCTATGTTTCGAACGCCAATGATGGCGAGATCGACGTGCTGCATCTGGACGCCAACGCCGGCACGCTCACGCCGCGCGCGCGCACGGCCATCGCGCCGACCGTCATGCCGATGGCGCTCGCGCCGGACCGCCGCCATCTCTATGCGGTCACGCGCGGCACCGATCTGCATCTGTATCGCTACGCAATCGATGCGCGCGACGGCGCGCTGACGACGCTCGGCCGCGCGCCGCTCGATTCGAGCTTTGCCTATCTGTGCGCCGATCCGCTCGGGCGCTTCCTGCTGGGCGCGTCGTACGGCGAGCATCGTGTGTGTCTGTATCGCACGCAGGACATCGAAAACGGGCTGGGCGCGCCGCTGCAGACCGTCGAAGGCATCCAGAACGCCCATGCCGTGATCGTGTCCGCCGATGGCCGCTTCGCCTATGCCTCGTCGCTCGGCAGCGATCGGGTGTTCTGTTTCGCGCTGGAAGACGAGGGGCGTTTGCGCGAGATCGGCACGGTGGACCTCGGCCAGGGCTTCGGGCCGCGCCATCTGTGCCTGTCGCCGGACGGCAACACGCTTTACGTGCTGAGCGAATTCCGCGCGACCGTGGCCGCGCTGGCGCGCGACGCGCAAAGCGGCGAACTCACGCTGCGCCATGTGTCGCCGCGCGCGGCCGATCTCGCGCATCTGAACGACGGTTTCGCGCGCCCCGGTTCGTCGGACCCCGTGCAGCCCGATCCGGCCGTGCTGGCGAAGCTCGTCTGGGCCGCCGACATCCACGTCTCGCCCGATGGCCGCTTCGTCTATGCCTCGGAACGCACGACGAGCCGCCTGCTCACCTATGCCGTGCAGCCGGACGGCTCGCTCGAATACGCGGGCTTTGTCGATACCGAAACGCAGCCGCGCGGTTTCCGCCTCGATCCGTCGGGCCGTTTCGCGGTGGCGTGCGGAGAAAAATCGCCGCATGTCTCGCTGTATCGCGTCGACGCGCGCAGTGGGGCGCTCACGCTCGCCGCGCGCTGTGCGGGCGGCCACGGCGCGAACTGGGTGGAGATTGTGGAGAGCGCGGCCGCTTCCTCATGAGTCTCTTTTGAACCGATTCGATTGACTGACTGGCGCAGGAGCAGGACTTCCGCTGGCGCCGCTTCCTGACAGGTAACGCTTTCATGACCACACAAAACGTCTCGTCGAACGCCACGGTGGGCGCCACGCCCGTCGTGACCGAACTGCGCGTCGTGCCCGTCGCGGGCCGCGACAGCATGCTGATGAATCTTTCCGGCGCGCACGGTCCGTTCTTCACGCGCAACGTCGTGCTGCTGCGCGACAGCGCCGGCAACACGGGCATCGGCGAAGTGCCGGGCGGCGAGACGATCCGCAAGACGCTCGACGACGCGCGCGCGTTCGTGGTCGGCCAGTCGATCGGCAATCTCCAGGCCGTGCTCAACACGGTGCGCAAGCAGTTCGCCGACCGCGACTCGGGCGGGCGCGGCCTGCAGACCTTCGACCTGCGCACGACGATTCACGCCGTGACCGCGCTCGAAGCCGCGCTGCTCGATCTGCTCGGCCAGCATCTGGGCGTGCCCGTCGCCGCCCTGCTGGGCGAAGGACAACAGCGCAGCGAGGTGGAGATGCTGGGTTACCTGTTCTTTATCGGCGATCGCAACAGGACGGATCTGCCGTACGCGAGCGGCGCCGATGGCCGCGACGACTGGGAGCGCCTGCGCACCGAAGCGGCCATGACGCCCGAGGCCGTCGTGCGTCTGGCCGAAGCCGCGAAGGCGCGTTACGGCTTCGACGATTTCAAGCTCAAGGGCGGCGTGCTGGCGGGCGACGCGGAAATGGAAGCGGTCACGGCGCTGGCCGAACGCTTCCCCGATGCGCGCGTGACGCTCGACCCGAACGGCGCATGGTCGCTCGCGGAAGCCATCCGCCTGTGCCGCGACAAGCACGACGTACTGGCCTACGCGGAAGACCCGTGCGGCGCGGAGAACGGCTACTCGGGCCGTGAAGTGATGGCCGAATTCCGCCGCGCGACGGGCCTGCCCACGGCCACCAACATGATCGCCACCGACTGGCGCCAGATGGGTCACGCGATCCAGTTGCAGTCGGTCGACATTCCGCTCGCGGACCCGCATTTCTGGACCATGCAGGGCTCGGTGCGTGTCGCGCAGATGTGCAACGACTGGGGCCTCACATGGGGCTCGCACTCGAACAATCACTTCGATATTTCGCTGGCGATGTTCACGCACGTGGCCGCGGCCGCCCCCGGCAAGATCACCGCGATCGACACGCACTGGATCTGGCAGGACGGCCAGCGCCTCACGTGCGAGCCGCCGCGGATCGTCGGCGGCAAGGTGCAGGTGCCGCAGAAACCGGGCCTCGGCATCGAGATCGATCTCGAC
This sequence comes from Paraburkholderia eburnea, assembly GCF_002917095.1. GTDB lineage: Bacteria > Pseudomonadota > Gammaproteobacteria > Burkholderiales > Burkholderiaceae > Paraburkholderia > Paraburkholderia eburnea. Next base: position 22,057 of record NZ_PQGA01000005.1, on the reverse strand, counting down.
GAGCTGGAGAAGGCGCACGCGCTCTATCAGCAGCACGGCCTGGGCGCGCGCGACGACGCCGTCGCCATGCAATACCTGATTCCCGGCTGGAAATTCGATAACAAGCGCCCGTGCCTCGTGCGCTGAGCCTGAACACATTCATCAATCAATCGACAGACAATCGACAGCATCGAAGGATCACCACCATGACCACTCCGCAAGAGCTCAAGCAAATCGTTTCGGAAGGCCTGCTTTCGTTTCCCGTCACCGACTTCGACGCGCAGGGCAACTTTCGCGCCGATACCTACGCCGGGCGCCTGGAGTGGCTCGCTCCGTATGGCGCGAGCGCGCTGTTCGCGGCGGGCGGCACGGGCGAGTTCTTCTCGCTGACGAAGAGCGAGTACTCGCAGGTCATCAAGACCGCGACGGAAACCTGCAAGGGCAAGGTGCCGATTCTGGCTGGCGCGGGCGGCGCGACGCGCGTGGCCATCGAGTACGCGCAGGAAGCGGAGCGCAATGGCGCACAGGGCATTCTGCTGATGCCGCATTACCTCACGGAAGCCTCGCAGGAAGGCATCGCCGCGCATGCGGAGCAGGTCTGCAAGGCCGTGCCGAAGATGGGCGTCATCATTTACAACCGCGCCAATTCAAAGCTGGACGCGGACATGCTCGAACAACTCGCGGACCGTTGCCCGAACCTGATCGGCTTCAAGGACGGCGTGGGCGAGATCGAGGCGATGGTGACGATCCGCCGCCGTCTGGGCGATCGCTTCTCGTACCTGGGCGGCCTGCCCACGGCCGAAGTCTATGCGGCCGCTTACAAGGCGCTGGGCGTGCCGGTGTACTCGTCGGCGGTATTCAACTTCATCCCGAAGACGGCGATGGCGTTCTACCGTGCGATCGCGGCCGATGATCACGCAACGGTCGGCAAGCTGATCGACGAATTCTTCCTGCCGTATCTGAAGATCCGCAACCGCCGCCCGGGCTACGCGGTGAGCATCGTCAAGGCGGGCGCGAGGCTGGTGGGCCACGACGCGGGCCCGGTGCGCGCGCCGCTGACCGATCTCAACGAAGAAGAACTGGCGCAACTCGACGTGCTCATCAAGAAGCTGGGCGCGCAATAAGGCGGGATTGAGGCAGGCGGTGATTGACAAGGCAACAGGCCCGCGAGCTTTGACGGCTCGCGGGCCTGTTGCCTTTTGCGTCGTAGGATGCGGTACGGAACCGGGTTCAGTGGCTGAACAGGTCGAAGTTGCCGTTGGTGGCGCTGGCGGCGGCATCCGCCGTCTTGCGCTTGCCCCGCGGGCCTTTTGCCGCTTTGGCCTTGCCGAACAGATCGTCGGGTGTGAAGCCGAATTCGGCGATGGCGGCGCGGGCGGTCGCCAGGGCTTCCTGAGCCGCCTCGGCGCGCGCTGCTTCGATGCGCGCGTCGAGGGCGCGTTTTTCGGCGAGCAATTCGAGGTAGGTAGCCATCTGCGCGTCTTGTAGAGTCGGGTGGAGGAGAGCGCCGATTTTACGCCAAGCGCCGCAAGCTGTGGCAGGCCGGGGCATAGCGCTTGCTTCAGGCGACGGCTGTGCGCACTCTCCGTCTCCCATGCCTCCCATGATTTCATTCCGCTTGCTGTCCCGGCGACGTCTGATTGCCGCCGCCATGTGTCCGCTCTTCATGATGTCCGGCTGTGCGGGGTTCGGCCCACATATGCTGCGCACCGATCAGGTCGATTACGAACGCGCGCTCGGCGACGCCAAGAAGCGCGAAATGCTTGCGACCATCGTGGGCCTGCGCTATGGCGATTCGCCTTCGTTCGTGGCGGTGAGCCAGATCATCGCGTCGTACACCTTCGATGCCAACGCCGCCGCGCTGGCCGAGGGCGGCTCGCGCAACGCGGGCACGAGCTACGGTCAGGCGAGCGTGGGGGCGTCGTATTCGAATCACCCGACCTTCACGTTCACGCCGACCACGGGCGATGCGCTGGCCACCGGCTATATCCGCCCGTTGCCGACCGAACTGGTGCTGCCGCTCGCGGATAGCGGCGTGCCCGTCGATCTGCTGCTGCGGCTGTCGGTGCAGTCGATCGGCGGCTTGCAGAATGCCGCGCCGCTGGGCGGCCCGACTAGCGACGGCAATCCCGGATTCTTCGAATTGCTGCGCGCGCTGCGTCGGCTGCAACTGGCGGGGCAACTAACCGTCAGCTACAAACAGGACGAGAAAGATCACCAGGGCCGCGTGACGATGAGTCTTGGCGCGGACGGCGCGCCGCCCGAATCGGCCGCCGATCTCGCCGAGGTGCGCCGCCTGCTGCATCTGTCGCCCGTCGTGCGCGAATACCAGGTGGTCAATGGCCCGGCATCGGGCGGCAACGGCCATACGGTCAACATGGTGACGCGCTCGCTGATGGGCATTCTGAGCAATCTGGGCGCGCAGATCGCCGTGCCCGAGGACGACGTCTCGCGCGGCGCGACCATGCCGACGGTGCATCTCGTGGGCGGCGAGACGCGGCCTACCATCGTCGTGCACGTTGGCAGGAAAGCGTCTGCCGATGCGTACGCCAGCATCGACTACCACGGCGCGACCTACTGGATCGACAACGACGATTTCGATTCGAAATATGCGCTCACGGTGCTGCAGAACCTGATCGCACTCTCGCAGGCCAACCAGGATCAGAAGGCGCCGATTCTCACGGTGCCCGCGGGTTAGCGCGTCTAGAGGTACACGGCGAGCAGCGCGGTCGCCAGCGCCGAGCAGCCCAGCAGCAGCGCCGCTAGCCAGAGCGAGGCGCGCCGTGGCGCGCGCGATGCGGCGGGCAGCGACTTGGTGCCCGTCACCATCGGGCCGACGAGGTTGTGCCCCTTCACGAGCGCATAAACGGCGAGCGCGCAGAGGTGCAGCACGACGGCTGCGGCCAGCACGTCCCAGCCATACGCGTGGATGGCCGAGATCGCGTTGGCGAGGGCGGCCGGCACGATCTCCGAAAGCGGGCCTTCATCGGCGACATCGTTGTTGACGTAGAGGCCGCTTAGCGTCTCGACGAACAGCAGCCCGAGCAGACACAGCACCATCCAGCCGCCCGCCGCGTTATGGCCGACCTGGACATCGGGCTCGCGGCGCGCCAGATGACGCAGATGCCGCCAAGCCGCCGCCGGCGAGGCGAGGAAGCGCGAAAAGCGCGCGGTCTCGCTGCCCCAGCAGCCCCACAGCAGGCGGAACAGCACGAGCGCGAGCAGCGTCTCGCCCGCGCGCACGTGCAACTGCATCCAGTTCATGCGCTGCGAAAGCCACGCTATCGCGACCAGCACGACGGCGAGCCAGTGAAAGAGCCGCGTGGGCAAATCCCAGACCCTCATGCGACGCCAGGTGTTGGCGCCACGCGAGGGCGAGGACGGTTCGATTGCCATGCCATTCCTCTTGGTGGATTTTGGCGGTCCGGCGGCCTGCGGTCCGGCGCTACGTGGCATCGGCACGCGCTTTCGGCCATACTTTCGGCTGCCTTTCCGATTGTGCGATTGTGCGATTGTGCGAAAACCACAGCGTCTAGCGAAGCCGATGAACAAAAACCGACTCGAAGCATTCAGCGATGGCGTGCTCGCCATCATCATCACCATTATGGTGCTGGAACTCAAGGTGCCGCATGGCGAGGACATCACGGCGCTCGCGCCGCTCTGGCCGACTTACCTGAGCTATGTGCTCAGTTTCGTGTACGTGGGCATTTACTGGAACAACCATCATCACATGATGCATGCCGCGCGCAGCGTGAACGGGACGGTGCTGTGGGCGAATCTGCATCTGCTGTTCTGGCTTTCGCTGCTGCCGTTCACCACGGGCTGGATGGGCGAGAACCACTTCGGGCGCTGGCCCACCATGCTGTACGGCTTCAATCTGCTGCTCTGTGCGATCGCGTACGTCGTGCTACAGGCGACGCTGGTTCGCTATCACGGCATGCAAAGCCCGCTGGCGCGTGCGCTTGGGCGCGACCTCAAGGGCAAGGCGTCGGTGGTCGGATATCTGCTGGGGATCGTGCTGGCGGCGTTGGACTGGCCGCATATCGGCGCGCTGTTCTTCGTCGCTGTCGCGCTGCTGTGGCTCATCCCGGACCGTCGCATGGAGCGCCTCGCGACGGCCGCGCAGGCACATACCGAAGAGTAGAAGCGCCACGGGCGCGGGCCGTTCAGGCGCCGCGCCCCGCCATCGGCGTCTTCGGTCAGCCTGTTCAGCCCGCGAGGTGCTTGCGCTGGGCTAGTTCCTTTGCCTTGGCGATATCGGCCTGGATCACGGGAAGACCAGCGCTGGCGGCTTTCTTGAGGTCCGCGTCGCGGCCCGAGGCGATTTCCGCCTGGAATGCCGAGAGCGTTTTCTGCTGGCCGCCCAACGCGACCTGTTCGATATAGGCCTTGTCGAAATCGGCGCCGCGCAGGTTCTTGATGCCGTCGATCACGGCGGTGTCGGGATCGTTGCGCGGCACATCGACACCACGCGGGCTGGCGGCGCGCATCGAATCCGAAAGCTTCGAATAGTCGGCGACGAGTTGTTCCGCGAAGGCCTTCACTTCGCTGTCGGTCGAACGCGAGTCGGCGATTCGGGCGGCGTCGCGCTGGGTCGCGACGGTTTGCGTGCCGTCCGACACGAAGGTCTTGTCGGCGGCGTGCAGTTCCGGCGCGGATGCGGACGCTGCCGCAGCGGCGGTCTGCGCATGGGCGCTCGTCGAGAGCGAAAGTAGACCAACGGCGCAAGCACTGGCAAGCGTTGAAAGAAGCGTTGAAAGCGAGAGGCGAGTCATAGGAACTCCTGTTCTGCGTGAGATTCCACGCGATGGTTATCGATGCCCGAAGCAACGGCATGACCGTTTGCCGGTTTGCCGCGCAACGGTCTGAAGAATTCTAGAAAGTGAATGCGTGTACAGGTGCAACCGTGGCGTCGCGTCTGTAACGGTTGGTAAGAAGACGGCGCCATGCGCGCGGCTGGCGGGAGTTTCATCGCGCTGTCATATGCGCGCCACATGTTCTGGAAAGGGATTTAAAGAGAGTTTTAAAGAGGGTTATGAAAAGGCCGTTACGCATGGCGCAGGCAATGGCACCATGGCCGCTTTCCCGCCTTCATACCGCGCAGCGGGCGCGGCAAGATGAGCAGGGCTGAATAACTGAATGCGTCAGGACGCATCAGCACAACCCGGCAGGATTCGATCCAGGCATGAAAACCAGTACGCATCCCATGGCCGGCAAAGGCAGGCGTTTCGTCGAACGCATCTGGCGCCTGCGCATGGTAGGACTCGCGCTGGGCTTCTTTTGCGTGGCTTCCGTGTTCGCACAGCAGGGGCGCGGCGCGGTGCTATGGTCGCTGCTGGTCTTTCACGGTTTCATCTGGCCGCACGTGGCGCGCCGCGCCGCACATGCCTGCGTCGTGCCGTATCGCGGCGAGCGCTTCAATTTGATGATCGATGCGGCGATGGGCGGTTTCTGGGTCGTCGCGATGCGCTTCAATCTGCTGCCCAGCGTGCTGATCCTCGTGATGCTCAGCATGGACAACATCGCGGCGGGCGGCCTGAAACTGTTCCTGCGCGGTGTGGCCGCGCATCTGCTGGGGATGGCGGCCGGGTTGCTCGTGCCGGGGTTCGCATTCGAGCCCGACACGCGCATGCCCACCATCGTCGCTTGTCTGCCATTTCTGATCGTCTATCCGCTTGCGCTTGGCTGGAGCACGTACCGCATTTCGAAGAAGCTCGCGGAACAGACTCGCACGCTCGAAGGCCTGAGCCGCACCGACGGTCTCACGGGGCTGCTCAACCGGCGGCAATGGGAAATCCTGCTCGCCGACGAATTCGAGCGCTGCCGCGCGACGTGCTATGCGTCGTCGCTGCTGCTGTTCGATCTCGACCACTTCAAGGTCGTCAACGATACGCGCGGCCATCAGGCCGGCGACGCCGTGCTGCGCGCGTTTGCGATGCTACTGCGCGAGCATTTCCGCGTGAGCGATTGCATCGGGCGTTATGGCGGCGAGGAGTTCGGCGTTGTGCTGGCTGGCGCGACGGTTGCCGAAGCGCGTTCGGTCGCCGAGCGTTTCGTCGCGACGGTGCGGGAGAAAAACAAGGAGGTGGGCGGACAATGCCCGTGTACGGTGAGCGTCGGCGTCGCGCAATGCGACGAGTCTATGATGGATCACGCGGCCTGGCTCAAACTTGCGGATGCGAGCCTGTATCGCGCAAAGATGACGGGACGGGATCGCGTAGTAACAGGGTGAGCGTGCCTGGAGCACGGGAAGCACGCGCTCACCCAATCGCCTGGCTTACCAAACTATCCCCACCATTACGGCAGCGAGATCGTGAGGTTGGCCGACTGCGGGCCGAGCTTCACGATATTCGTATAAGGCGCGAGCGTGCGCACCGTGCTGTCGCGCAGCCAGGTATTGAGTCCTGTCCACGCGAGAATGCCCACGAGTGCGAACACCGCGCCGATGCTCCAGAGCGGCACCTCGCGCTTGAGGCGGTGCGCGACTTGATCCGGCAGTGGCCAATGTGGCGCGAACGGCGCACGTTTGCCCTTGATATGCGAGATTTCGTCGCCCACGCGCGCGGTGAGATAGGCGAGCTTTTCCGGTCCTTCGAGCATGTATTTGCCCTGGAAACCCAGCAGCAGGCACATGTGAAACACTTCGAGCGATTGTAGCCGCGCCGGTCCGCGCGCACGGCAGTCTTCCAGGTACTGGAAGAACTTCTCGCCCGCCAGTTGCTCGCCAAACAGCGCGAGTTGCAAGGGCCGGCGTTCCCAGTCCGAGCGGATCCTGAATCGCGACGACAGCACCGATTCGTCCACCGCCGCGCAGAATGCGAACTTCGCCGCGTAGACATCTTCGGCGGACGCGTTGAGCTTCTTCGCGCCGCGTTCGAAATCGCCGAGGAACTGCTGCACGCGCGCGCTGAATTCGGCGGCTTCGCCGGGCTCGCGGCCGCTCTTCAACAGAAACAGCATGAAGAAACCGTCGTAGAGCAGATCGAGCAGCGAACGCACCTGATAGGCGGGGTCGCTCGCGGGCATTTGCGGCGCGAGGGACGGCGGCGGTGCGTCGCCGAAAAGGGAGGGCGCGTTGCTCATGACGTCACCGCAATCAGTTCGAGTTTGAGATCGTTGATGCCCGAGGGCGTATACACCATCGCCGACTGCGCCTGGATCATGCGCTCATAGAGCGCGCTGCGCGATTCCAGCGCGAAATAGCACGCGCCGGGACGCACCGGAATGGCCGGCGGCACTTGCGGCGTGTAGACGAGGCGCACGCCCGGCATGGCGGAGAGCACCAGTTTGTCGACGTCGTCGGGCGCGCCCACCTTGAAGCGGGCGGGCACGGCTTCGACCAGATCGACGGCTTGCATGTCGGCGGACACGGCCAGATAGAAGGTGGTTTTTTCGTCGATCTTGCCGGAATCGAGCCGGCCGATATGGAACGACGCGCGCACTTCTTCCAGCGCAATGGCGAAGTACTGCGTCGAGATCACCGTCTCCAGCAAGTCGCGCAGGATCGCGTCCAGACGCGCGAAGCCCGGCCCCGGATCGTCGTGACGATAGGCGGGCAGATCGGCGAGCGTGTGGCTCTTCGAGAACGTCAGCAATTGACCCGCGAGACGCAGCAGCTCCTGATAAAGCCGTTCAGGATGCAGCGCCGAATGCTGATACAGATGTGCAAGCGTCGCGAACGCGCCACTGGCCGTATGCAGCAGCCAGAACGACGCGATGTCGCCCGAGCGGAATTCGATGATGTTCTTGGTCGGCTCGCGATGGAAACCGTAGAGCGCGTTCACTTTCGCCTGCAAGGCGTCGATCAGGCGGCGCAGGCGCTGATGCAATAGCGGCGAAGCCTCGATCGCAAGGCTTGGCGGCACGAAGCTTTCGTCGGCCTCGAAACCCGAGGACGCCGTGCGGCGCACGCGCACGACCGGCACCGACAGCAGTTGATCGCGCGGCTCGGTATGCGCGACGAGCTTCACATTGTTCTTGAGGAAGGTGACGTCGGCAAGCGCCGCATCCGTATAGTGATCGGGCACGCTCGCCTGTTCGCTCACATAGCGCGCGACAAACCCCTCATTGCGGTCGCTTGCGTAATTCGAGCCGTTTTCGCGCACCTGATGCAACGCGAGATAGAACGTGAATTCGTTGATGCCTTCGGGCAGCGCGTCGAGCGCGACCGGCGGCGGCAGGTCGTCCGCTTGCGGCGCGGAGTAGAGCGTGCCGTCGGGGAACACCAGCGAGAGTTCGCTCAGGCGCAGGATATTGCTGCCGAGCGAATCGTGATCGATGCGGATCGAACGCACGCCCCAGTTATATGGCTGGATCGCCTGGATCGATTCGAAGAGCCGGGCTTCGTGATAGGCGTCTTGCCGCTGGAAGTGCTGAGGCCTGAGAAACAGACCTTCCCCCCAAAGCACTTTCGAGGAATAGCTCATGATGATTCAGCGTTATGCGTCGATCGGGTCTCGCCATTCTTGCCGGCGGACTGGATGGTTGGTTGAAGAGGTCCGGTTTGCTGCCTGTTTTGCTTTATTGCATGTGTAGGGTGTTGCTTCTGGCCCGTTTTATATTGCGTATAGAGAGCAATCATAGTCCGGCCATTACCCGCACGATACCGACGAAAGCAGATTGAGCGGCTGTGCAGTTTGTGCCGCATCGATCGGGATCACCGTGCCGCTCGTCACCGTCATGGCACAGTTGTGCAGTCCAACCATTATGCCGGACTTTTCCGATTTCGCAGGATCGAAAGCGAATTTCCAGCGCTGCATTGCCGGATCTCTAAAGAGCGCGACGATACCGAAAGCCTGTGCTTCACGCGAGACTTTTTCCGTGGCGTTATAACGCTGCCCCGGAATCAGCGTGATTTCGCGCACGCTCAGCAAGTCCGCGCCAAGCGTGGTTTTTTCCTTGGCCGGGTCGGTGAACGTGTCGAACGGCGCCTGCTGGAATGACGTGGGATCCTTGAGCGCATAGAGGCGCACCACTAACGCGAGCGGCTTGTTGTCCGTGGCTGCATTGAGGTTGCGCGCGGCGTACAGCGTGATGCCCAGATCGCGCGGCGGCTTTTGCGCGTCCGGTACATCGGGCTTGCCGATGCCCACGATTTGCAGGGCGGCCGACGCGGCGCTGCCGAGTGCGGGCACCGCCGCGGCACATCCGCCCAGCAAGGCGGCGCTGGCACAAAGCATGGCCGTGGTCGATGCGATTTGAATAATGCGCGCAGTCATTTTTATCGCGGGCCTCAAGCCCGACTCTCCAGCTTTGTTAAATACGCAGGGTCACGGGAAATGCGAATCGCATTGCGTGAGCATTATCCCCGTGAAGCTCGCTTTAATAAAATACGGAAAACTTTGCTTCCTTCAATGCGGATCCAATCAGGTTTTCCGGAAAAAATTCCTTATTTTCCGCAAAAACGCCTGCCGGATGCTTCTACGCTTCCACTTAGCCGCTTTTTTTCTTTCTTTGCCTTTTCAAACCCAGTTGAATTATAGAAAATTGGCCTGTACTATACCCGCGCGCTGGGGGATAAGTAAAACTCTGGCTTCTCTCCTTGAATTAAAAATCAAACGGCGGTGAAAGAACGATGAAAAAGCGGGTCTTTTCGATGCTCACGGGAGCTGTGATCGCTTGCGGCGTAATGGCAGGTTGTACCACGCCGCCAAACGCGCTTTCCGCATCGCCGGACGCATTCAATAAAGCGCTCGCCGACGCGGATGCGCAGTCGAAGGCGGGTAATCAGGATGACGCTATCCAGGCCTATCAGAAACTCGCGGCCGCCGATCCGACGCGTGAGGAACCGTGGTCGCGCATCGCGCAGATCCAGTTCCAGCAACAACACTATGGTCAGGCGATCGTCGCGGCGCAGGAAGCGCTGCAGCGCGATCAGACCGATCGCGGCGCGAAGAGCGTGCTCGCGGTGGCGGGTCTGCGCGTGGCGACGGAATCGCTTGGCGAACTGCGTCAGGACGCATCGCTGCAAGGCGATGCGAAGTCGGATGCGCAGGCGCTCGCGAAGCAGTTGCGCGACACGCTCGGCGAAGATTCGTTGTTCCCGCCCGAGCAGAAGAAGGTGTCGGGCAAGAAGCCGCGTTATATCAAGCGTGTCGCGAAGGCAAAGGCGCAGGAAGCCGCCGATACGGCAGCGGCCGCAGCGCCGGCCACGCCCGCCACGCCGACGCCCGCAGCAACGGCGCCGGCCAAGGCCGCGGGCAACGGCGCGGATCCGTTCAGCGCACTGCGCTAAATCCGTCAAGCACGTTGAGCGGCGGCGCCGATCCACACCGCTACGTAGTATCAGTCGATAACAAGAAGCCGGGAGCCGACGATGGCAAAGAAAGAAAGCATCCAGAAGCGCTTGCAGAAAGTGCGTCCGCCACGCGTGCAGTTGACCTACGAGGTCGAGCTCGGCGATGCGATCGAAGTGAAGGAACTGCCGTTCGTCGTCGGGGTGATGGGCGATCTGGCCGGTCAATCGGAAATCGAGCAGCCCAAGCTGCGTGAGCGCAAGTTCATCAATATCGATCGCGATAACTTCGACGACGTGATGAAAGGCATCGAGCCACGCGCCGCGTTTCAGGTGGAAAACCGCCTGAGCCCGGAGGGCGGTAAGTTCGCCGTCGATCTGCGTTTCAAGTCGATGGCCGACTTCAGCCCGGACGAAGTCGTGTCCCAGGTCGAGCCGCTGCGCCGCCTGCTGGAAGCGCGCTCGAAGCTCGCCGATCTGCGTAACAAGCTTGCGGGCAACGACAAGCTCGAAGACCTGCTGAGCGAAGTGCTCTCGAATACGCAACACTTGCAGACGCTCGCGGGCGGCACGCGCGCCGGATCGTCCACAAACGAGCCGGCTGCACGTCAGTCTGACGACGAACCCAAGGGCGACTGAGGCGGGCACCACATGAACCAGCAAACTGCAGCCGCGCAAAGTGCGGCGTTCGACGACACGCAGTCCGAATCGTCCTCGCTGCTCGACGATATCGTCGAAAAGAGCAAGGTCGCGAAGTCCGATTCGGAGCACGCGCGCGCCAAGGACCTGATCGGCGAACTCGTGCATCAAGTACTCGACGGCACGGTGATCGTATCGAGCAATCTTTCCGCGACCATCGATGCGCGCGTGGCCGAGCTCGATCGGCTGATTTCGGCGCAATTGAGCGCCGTGATGCATGCACCGGAATTCCAGCGCCTGGAAGGCACGTGGCGCGGACTCGATTATCTGTGCAAGGAAAGCAATACCGGCCAGACCATCAAGATCAAGGCGCTGCATGCGCCCAAGCGCGATGTCGTGCGCGACTTCAAGAACGCGGTCGAATTCGATCAGAGCGCGCTCTTCAAGAAGGTCTATGAAGAAGAATTCGGCACCTTCGGCGGCGCGCCGTTTGGTACGCTGATCGGCGATTACGAAATCACGCGTCAGCCCGAAGACATGTACTTCATCGAACAGATGTCGCATGTCGCCGCCGCTGCGCACGCGCCGTTCATCGCTTCGGCGTCGCCGGAACTGATGGGCCTCGAATCGTTTGCCGATCTCGGCAAACCGCGCGATCTGGGCAAGGTGTTCGACACCGTCGAATATACGAAGTGGAAGTCGTTCCGCGATTCGGAAGATTCGCGTTATGTCGGTCTCACGCTGCCGCGTTTTCTCGGTCGTCTGCCATTCAATCCGAAAGACGGCGCGACGGCGGAAGGCTTCAATTTCGTCGAGGACGTCGACGGCACCGATCACAGCAAGTACCTCTGGTGCAATGCTGCGTGGGCCTTCGCGGCGCGCCTGACGGCGGCGTTCGACGACTTCGGCTGGTGCGCGGCGATTCGCGGCGTGGAAGGCGGCGGTCTCGTGGAAGACCTGCCGACGCACACCTTCAAGACCGACGATGGCGAAATCGCGCTCAAGTGCCCGACCGAAATCGCCATCACGGATCGCCGCGAAAAAGAGCTGAGCGACCTCGGCTTCATTCCGCTCGTGCATTGCAAGAACTCCGACTACGCTGCGTTCTTCGCCGCGCAATCGGTGCAAAAGGCCAAGAAATACAGCACCGACAGTGCCAATGCGAATGCCGTGCTTTCCGCGCAACTGCAGTACATCTTCTCGGTTTCGCGCGTGGCGCATTACCTGAAGGCGATGATGCGCGACAAGATCGGCAGCTTCGCTTCGGCACAGAACGTCGAGGTGTTCCTGAATCGCTGGATCTCGCAGTACGTGCTGCTGGACGACAACGCGAGCCAGGAACAAAAGGCGCAGTTTCCGCTGCGCGAAGCCTCGATCCAGGTCGCGGAGATTCCGGGCCGTCCAGGTTCTTACCGGTCGGTTGCGTTCCTGCGTCCGCACTTCCAGCTCGACGAACTGTCGATCTCGCTGCGTCTCGTGGCGGATCTGCCGAAGCCGGCCGGCTCGTAAAGCGGCTGTCTTCCGTGTAACCGTAATCGTTGCAGCGGGGCGTTGCGTAACACAGTAATGCCCTGGAGCTGCACAGACAGGCCGCGTGGGTCAACCGTCGTGATTCATGTCGTGACTCGCGCCGCCTGACGCATCCAGTGCGGGCTCCGACGGTATCCGGGCCCGGCGCTTGAGTTGCGGTCCATCTGGCGGGCAGTCATCGCGCTGTCACCGCCGTACACACCACCTCTATGGGGAGCGATACGTTATGAAGGACATCTACCTAAAATTCGGTAATCCTGCGATCAAGGGCGAGTCGCAGGATAAGGACCACGCGAACTGGATCGAAATCGATTCGTGGAATCACTCGATTCTCCAGCCGCGTTCGGCAACGGCTTCGACGGCAGGCGGTCATACGGCCGAGCGTTGCGAGCACGCCGACATGCGTTTCACCAAGGACATCGACGTCGTCAGCCCGCTGCTGTATCAGCACGCGTCGGGCGGCACGACGTTCGACGAAGTCACCATCGACTTCATGCGTTCGGACGGTGAAGGAAATCGCATCAAGTACCTCGAAGTCAAGCTCAAGTACGTGATCATTTCGAGCATCACGCCGTCCGTGGTGGGCGAAGGCCTGCCGAGCGAAGCGTTCTCGCTCAAGTACGCTGCCGTGCAGTGGAAGTACACGCAGCAGAAGATCGGCGGCAACCAGGGCGGTAACGCTCAGGGCGCATGGAGCCTGACGAAGAACGACAAGACCTACGCGGTCTAAAGTCGTGATGGCCCGAACGGTTGGCGTGAATCAACCCGCGCGCACCGTTCGGGCTTTTGCCCTGAATGACGTCGCGCAGCAGCGTCATATCGATCGATGAAGCGATTCGAGCCTAGTTTTTTCGACAAGTTGTTCGACGACGAACCGCACTCGCCGGCACCCGCCGCGATGCGGCAATTGTCGCTGGACGAATTGAAAGCCACGGTTGCGCGCGACCTGGAGTCGATTTTGAATACGCGCATCGCGTTTTCGGAAGAGATGCTCGCGCAATTGCCGGAATGCCGCAAATCACTGCTCACCTATGGGTTGAGCGATTTCGCGGGGCTGAGCCTCGCGAGCCATTACGACCGGGCGTTTATCTGCAAGTCGATCCAGCAGGCCATCGAGCGGCACGAGCCGCGCCTGCAACGGGTCAACGTCTCGCTCGAATTGAATGCGCGCTCGACCAGCGTATTGAATTTCGCCATTCAGGCATTATTGGTCGTCCATCCAGCCGAAGAGCCGGTAAACTTCGACGCATTGTTGCAGCCATCGACGCTGCAGTATTCGGTCTCGCGCGCACGCGCGAAGACATAAGCAAGGCCGCACCCGGCGCCGCGTGACGACGCGGCTGGACGAGGTGCGGCGCAAAGCAGTTTCTGGGGGCGGGGAATCGCGATGGAAGAGTTGTTGCCGTATTACGAGCGCGAATTGTCGTTCCTGCGACGCTATTCGCGCGAATTCGCCGAGCGCTACCCAAAGATTGCGGCCCGGCTCGCGATGTCGGGCGAGCATTGCGAAGATCCGCACGTCGAGCGCATGATCGAATCGTTCGCGCTATTAGGCGCGCGCATCAATAAGCGGCTCGACGACGATTACCCCGAATTCACCGAGGCGCTGCTCGAAGTTCTCTACCCGCACTATCTGCGGCCTTTTCCGTCGTGTTCCGTCGCGCAGCTTGGCACGGCGGCGGCGTTCGGCCATCTGACCGCGCCTGCGGTGATCGCACGCGGCACGGAATTGAAATCGCGGCCTTTGCGTGGCGTGCAATGCCGCTTTCGCACGGCCTACGACGTCACGCTCGCGCCGATCCGCGTGGCCGAAGCGCGCTATATGCCGGTGGCCATGGCGCCGAGCTCGATCGTCCTGCCGGGCGACGCCACGGGCGTGATTTCGATCACATTCGAATCGACTTCGCCGCAACTCGATATTGCCGCGCTCAAAGTGCCGCAATTGCGCGCTTATCTGAGTGGCGAGCAGTCGTTTATTGCGGCGCTCGGCGATTGCCTGTTCGTCAATGCCATCGGCGCGTGGGTGGAGCCGGAGCGCAATGGGCGCTGGACGGCGTTGCGCGAACTGCCGTTCGCCCAGGCGGGCTTTGGTGAAAATGAAGCGCTAATTGATTTCCCCGCGAAATCGCATCCCGCCTATCGGCTGCTGACTGAATATTTCGCGTTTCCGGCCAAATTCGATTTCGTCGATTTCGATCTTGCGGCCATGAGCGCGGCCACGGGCCGCTGCCATCGCCTCACGCTGCATATCGTGCTCAAGGAAGTGCGCGGCGATTCGCACGAGGCGCGTCTGCTCGATACGCTCGCGACACATCATCTGCGGCTGTTCTGCACGCCGGTCGTCAATCTTTTCAGGCAGCACGGCGAGCCGATTCGTCTCACTCATCAGGCAATCGCTTATCCCGTGATTGCCGAAGCGCGTCGCGCATCCGCCTACGAGGTCTATTCGATCGACTCGGTGAATCTCGTGCAGCAGCGCGCCAATGAGGAAACGGTCGTGGAATTCCGGCCGTTCTATTCGCTGCGTCACGGCGAAGCCGCGCGCGCGGGTCATTACTGGTTCGCGCGGCGCGACGAATGGGTCGCGCAAAAGAGCCCCGGTTACGAAACCGAAATTTCGATCGTCGACATCGATTTCGATCCGTCCGCCGCGCAGACCGACACGCTAAGCCTTGAACTCACCTGCACGAACCGCGACCTGCCCGCGGGTCTCGCGGTAGGTCTGGAAGGCGGTGACCTGTTCATGGAAGGCGGTTCGCTCACGAGCCAGATTGCGCTGCTCGCGCGTCCGACGCCTTGCGTGCGTTTCGAGCGCCGCCAGGCCGCGCACTGGCGCCTGATTTCGCATCTGTCGCTGAGCCACGTTTCGCTCACGGGCGGCGGTGCGGGCACGCTCAAGGAAATGCTCGCGCTCTACGACATGCGCCGCTCGGCCGTGTCGTCGCGTCATATCGACGGCATTGTCGACGTGGAGCAGCGCGCCGCCGTGCAATGGCTGCCCGGCAAGCCGTTTGCCACCTTCGTGCGCGGGGTGGAGATTCGCGTGACCGTCGACGAAGATCATTTCGTCGGCACGAGTCTCGGCACCTTCGTGCGCGTGCTCGATGTGTTTTTCGGACTCTACGTTCATATCAACAGCTTTGTTCAACTGGTGGTGATTTCGCAACTCACCGGCGAGGAGATCCTGCGATGCAAGCCCCGCAGCGGCGAATCGATCCTGGTGTAATCGAGCGTCTGCTCGACGAGCCGCACCGCTTCGAATTTTTTCAGGCGGTGCGCCTGCTCGAACGCTGGTTTGTCGACAAGGCCCAGGATCGTCAGCGCGATGTGCTCGCGCAGCGCGTGTCGTTTCGCAATACGCTGTCGCTGGGCTTTCCGCCGAGCGAAATCGAGCAGGCCACGTCCTACGATGACGCGGGCCAAACGCTCGCGGACAAAGACGTGCGCGATGCCGCGATCGACGCCGGGCGTCTCGCCCAGGTTGAGATCACGCCCGCGTTTTTCGGGCTGCTGGGTGGGCAGGGCGCGCTGCCGCTGCACTATACGGAGCAGTTGATCGCGCGCGAGCAGTTCAAGCGCGATCGCGCCGCGCGCGAATTCTTCGATGTGTTTTCGAACCGTGCAACGGCGCTCTTCTACAACGCGTGGAAGAAGTACCGTCTGCCGTTTCATTACGAGCTGGATCGCGACGAGCGCTATCTGCCTTTGCTGCTCGCGCTTGCGGGCGTCGCCAATGACGAGTCGCGCGAGGGTCTGCACGACGGCCGTGGTGCGCTGTTCGACGAGGCCATCGCGGGCCACGCGATGGCCGCGCGCCATCGGCCCGTTTCGGCGGCTTATCTGCAGAACACCTTGTCCGAGTACTTCAACGTGCCGGTACGCATCGAGCAGTTCGTCGGCAAATGGTATGACGTGCCGCCCGACCAGCTTTCGATGCTGGGCCGACGCAACGTCGCGTTGGGCGCGACGGCCCTCGCGGGGCAGCGTGTCTGGCAACGCGACATGCGCGCGCGTCTCGTGATCGGTCCGCTATCAATCAAGGATTACGAAGCATTCCTGCCGGGCGGCGAGCGCGCTGTCGCGCTCGAACGCATGCTGACGCTGCTCGGGCGCGTGACGCTCGAATACGAGGTGCGGCTCGTGCTGCGCCGCACGGAAGTCGGGCCGAGCCAGCTCGGCGGCGGCGCGCGGCTCGGCTGGGACGCCTTCCTCTGCACGCACGCCGCCGATCGCGACCGCGCTGACGCGCATTACGAATTGCATGTCACCCATTGACGATTGAACCGAATCTCGCCCGGAACGCCATCACGACATGAGCACGCCTCTGAAGACCCTGATCACCAAGCTCAACACGACCTGCCGCCTCGCGGCGGAACGCGCGGCCAGCTCGTGCCTGTCGCGAGGGCATTACGAGGTCGATCTCGAGCATCTGTTTCTCGCGCTGATCGAAGAGCCGGCATGCGATCTCGTGTGCGCGCTGCGCGCGTCGCGTATCGATCCTTATGCCGTGCGTGCCGATCTCGAACGCGAATTGCAGAACCTGAAAACGGGCAATACGCGCACGCCGGTATTTTCGCCTCACTTGATCGCGCTGTTCGAACAGGCTTGGCTGATTGCTTCGCTCGATACGCAGATCGGCCGCATTCGTTCGGGGCATTTGCTGCTTGCGCTGCTGAGCGCGCCCGATCTCGCCCAGTTCGCGCAGCGCATGTCGGCGCGTCTGGCCGAAGTGCAGGTGGCCGAACTCAAACACCGCTTCGACGAATTGACCGAAGGGTCCGTCGAGGCCTTGCCTCGTGACGCCGAACGCAGCGCCGCACAGGAGGAACAAGCGCAGGAACAGACCGCCGCTGGTCCTTCGAAGACGCCGGCGCTCGACACCTATACGACCGATCTCACGCAGCGCGCGCGCGAAGGCCGCGTGGACCCCGTGATCGGCCGCGAAGGCGAGATTCGCCAGACCATCGACATCCTGATGCGGCGGCGCCAGAACAATCCGATCCTCACGGGCGAGCCGGGCGTCGGCAAGACGGCCGTGGTGGAAGGCCTCGCGCTGCGTATCGCCGAAGGCGACGTGCCCGGGCCGCTGCGCAACGTGGCGCTGCGCGTGCTCGACATGGGGCTGCTGCAAGCGGGCGCGAGCGTGAAGGGCGAATTCGAAAACCGCCTGAAAAGCGTGATCGATGAAGTCAAGAAGAGTCCGCAGCCTGTCGTGCTGTTCATCGACGAAGCGCACACGATGATTGGCGCGGGCGGGCAGGCTGGTCAGAACGATGCGGCCAATCTGCTCAAGCCGGCGCTCGCGCGCGGCGAGTTGCGCACGATCGCGGCCACGACATGGAGCGAGTACAAAAAGTACTTCGAGAAAGATGCGGCGCTCGCGCGGCGCTTCCAGGTGGTGAAGATCGAAGAGCCTGGCGAAGCGCTCGCGGCGGCGATGTTGCGCGGCATGACCGCGCTGATGGAGCGCCACTTCAACGTGCGCATTCTCGACGAGGCGATTACCGAGGCCGTGCGTCTTTCGCACCGCTACATCAGCGCGCGTCAATTGCCGGACAAGGCGGTGAGCGTGCTCGATACCGCCTGCGCGAAGGTCGCGCTCGCGCATAGTTCGACGCCGGGCGCGATCGACGACGGCAAGCGCCATATCGAACGCATCGACGCTGAAATTACATCCCTCGAACGCGAAGCGGCCAACGGCGTCGCGCACGACGAGCGTCTTGCCGATCTGCGCGCGCAACGCGCCGAGGCCGCGGCCGAAGTTGCCGAAGACGAAGCACGCTACGCGCAGGAGCGCGAACTCGTGGCGCAGATCGCGGCGCTGCGCGATCGTATCGATGCGGCGCGCGAAGAGGGCGCGTCGGCCGATCTTGCACGCGATGCGGATAGCGCGCGCGAGGCGCTGCCCGCGCTGGTCGCGCAACTGCACGCGTTGCAGGGCGACGGCCCGATGGTGCCGCTACAGGTGGATGGCCATGTGGTCGCCGAAGTGGTGGCGTCGTGGACCGGCATCCCGCTGGGCCGCATGGTGAAGGACGAGATCAAGACGGTGCTCAACCTGAGTCCGCTGCTTTCTGAGCGTGTGATCGGTCAGGACCATGCGCTCGACGCCATTGCGCAGCGCGTGCGCACGGCCAACGCCAGCCTCGAAGATCCGGACAAACCGCGCGGCGTGTTCATGTTCGTGGGGCCGTCGGGCGTCGGCAAGACCGAAACCGCACTGGCGCTTGCCGACATTCTCTACGGCGGCGAACGCAAGCTCGTAACTATCAACATGAGCGAGTATCAGGAAGCGCATAGCGTGTCGGGCCTTAAAGGCTCGCCGCCGGGTTACGTGGGCTATGGCGAGGGCGGTGTGCTGACCGAGGCCGTGCGCCGCAATCCCTATTCGGTCGTGCTGCTCGACGAAGTCGAAAAGGCCCATCCTGACGTGTTGGAAATGTTCTTCCAGATCTTCGACAAGGGCACGATGGACGATGCCGAAGGCCGCGCGATCGACTTTCGCAACACGCTCATCATCCTGACTTCGAACGTAGGTTCGTCGGCGGTGATGCAGGCTTGCCTGAATAAACCGGCAGAAGAATTGCCCGATGCGCACGCGCTCGCCGAATTGTTGCGTCCGCAACTGTACAAGACTTTCAAACCCGCCTTCCTCGGGCGCATGAAGGTCGTGCCGTATTACCCGATTTCGGACGACGTGCTCGCCGGGATCATCGAACTCAAACTCGAACGCATCCGTCGGCGTATCGAAGCGAACCACGGCGCGGTGTTCGAGTGGGATGATTCCCTTGTCGACGCCGTGCTGGCTCGCTGCACCGAAGTGGATTCGGGCGCACGCAATGTCGATCACATCCTGAACGGCACGCTGCTGCCCGAGCTTGCACAACAGGTGCTCGAACGCATGGCGGAAGGCACCGCGCTGGAGTGCGTGAGCGTACACGCGAACGAGGCAGGCGAGTTCGAATACACCGTGAATTGACCATGTCGACCGACACCACTGCGCTGCTCGCGCCTCTCAATGAAAGCTCGCCGTGCGGCGAGGACATGCTGTTTTCCGCCGATTTCGATGCGATCGCTTACGCGCGCCGCTTCGACGATCCATCGCTCGATCAGGGCGAGTGGGTCACGGAAATCAAGGAAGCCGATTGGACCTTCGTGGCGGAGCGCTGTTCGGCGCTGCTCGCCACGCGGACCAAGGATCTGCGCGTGGCCGTGTGGCTTACCGAAGCGCTCGCGATTCAGGAGGGCGTGCCCGGCTTCACGCAGGGTTATGCCGTGCTGACGGGCCTGATCGAACGCTTCTGGGATCAGGTGCATCCGCTGCCCGAAGGCGACGACGTCGAATCGCGGCTGGGCAATGTGGCATGGCTCGCGGGACGCTCGGCGGAATTGCTGCGCGCCGTGCCGCTCACGCAATCGGACGTGGCTTTCAGCACACTTGATTGGGACGTGGCGCAACACGTTGCTCAGGCCGTCAAGCGCGATCCGGAAAATGCCGGCGATATCGCGCGCGGCAAGCCTTCGGTCGAACAAATCGATGCATCGCGCCGCGCGACGTCGCGTGCGTTCTATGAAACGTTGCTTGGCCAGTTCAAGGCGTTCGAGGCGGCGCTCGCCGCGCTCGATGAGGAACTGGAGCGCAAGGCGGGCGATTCCGCGCCGAGTTTCCGGCAGACGCGCGACGCGTTCGGAACGGTGTATCGGCTTGCGGAGCGTTTTGCGCGCGACGCGGGCGTTGATCCGGATGCGTTGCTCAAGCAGCCCGAAGCCACGCAGCCGACGCAAGACGGGCAGAGCGGGCGCAGCGATGCAGCGGCTATGCCCGAGCGTACCGAGCCGAGCTTCACGACGCCTTTGCCTCACGAGGAATTTGTGCAAACTCCGACCCGCGTTTCCAGCCGCGCGCATGGCGGCATCCAGAGTCGCGCTGACGCGGTCGCGCAACTGCGCGCCGTGGCCGATTATTTTCGTGCCACCGAACCGCATAGCCCCGTCGCCTATCTCGCTGACAAGGCCGCCGAATGGGCCGACATGCCGCTGCATGAATGGCTCGCAACGGTCGTGAAAGACGATGGCACGCTGTCACATATCCGCGAGATGCTGGGCGTGAAGTCGGAAGATTGAGAATATAGCAAATAGGCGCACTTTTCAGTTGATCGACTGCTATTCGGATGCCACGCGAGTGGATGTCCCCTTGCCAACCGCTCCCCCCAGAGATTCAAAAATGGCGAAATGTATTTACTGCGAGACAGATCGAAAGATCACTAATGAACACATCTTTCCTGAGTTTCTCGAAAAGCGCAGCACTCGGAGTGGGCTTTATTTTACGTCTGCCGCCAATAAATACATCGAAGGCGCGCCCAAGGTGCGGGATGTATGCGCTGTGTGTAACAACGGAATTCTAAGTCGGTTGGATGCATACGCATCGAAGTTATTTGATACACACTTTGCGAATCCCATTGTCTCATCAGTGACCTTCGAGTGTCGACGGGACGACTTCTGTAGATGGGTATTGAAAGTACTGTTCAACGCGCAGCGCGGTTTTGGAGGTATATGGAAGCCTTTTCTGCCATATCGACAGTACATACTCGGAAAGGGACCGTGTCCTCGACCAGTGCTCTTGTTTGGTGCGGTGATGGGACCATCACGGTTGAACGACAGGTTAATATTCCCGAACGACTACCGAGTTTCAGATTTGAGGTTGCCAGAACTCGAACTCGGAGTCGAGTTTGAGCTTGCTCACGGTCTAACGATAAATTCATATTTATTTTTTATTGTGAGTGTGCTTGGTGAGGTCTCTGAGGAGCAGAGACTTCGGGTGATTCAATATCTTAGTAACTCTCTCGGAGCATCGCTTATAGGCGAAAACGGCACCATCACGTTTGATCCAAATTCAGCTAAGCTGGATCATGTTTCCAATAAGATGCGTCAAGCTATGCAGAAGCCCGCTCAGTATGGTAAAAATGGCTATGTCGAGGTTGGCAATAAAACGTATTTGATGACGGCATTTCCTGTCACGTGCCTCCCGACGCCTCGCTATCGTGACAATAAAATGGCTCTCGCCACGATACGTGATGGAGATCAAGACTATGCGATAGCACAGTTCAATGATTTTCCTCCACTTCTTAAGGAGTTTGACAAAGAGCTTGGTGTCCCGATTCGGCCATCATCGCTGGCGTATGCAAGGATCGAGAGAAGAATATTTAAAACATATGTGTCAATTCTTGATCCGTTAGAAATCGATGCACCTCATTGTCAGACCGTGACTGGAATTGCTCAAAGCGATGAGAATTGGCTCATGTGGAAAAGCGCTATTGAAAATAAAGGGCTGTTGTATCTGTGCGAAGGATTGATCGGTCGGCAGGCTGAACCATTGAGAGTTCGATGTGCAGTAAAAGTATTCGCCATCAACGGGAGGTGAATGTCGACTTTGATATAAGGTATCGCATTGCGACAGGATCTGTCACTATTAAAACGTATAGAGCCCGTTCCCAGGAGATTTAGTAAGAAAAAGCCCTGCAGATGCGGGGCTTTTTTACGTCACTATGACCCGTCCTGAACTAGGTTGACACTTTTCCGGCGAATCGAGGAGGTGTCAGGTGGAGCAAGGGATCAAGCGGACGCAACGGGACTACAGCCTGGCTTTTAAGCTGTCGGTCGTCGAGCAGGTCGAAA
>NZ_PQGA01000004.1 GCF_002917095.1 Paraburkholderia eburnea | reverse complement strand
ACCAGGACGTTGATAGGTCAGGTGTGGAAGCGCAGTAATGCGTTAAGCTAACTGATACTAATTGCCCGTAAGGCTTGATCCTATAACAGGTGTGTCTCAGGACGCACAGGTTGAGATCCGTGTTGTGCCAGACGAAACAACACAACCCCAACACATTCTTTACGCTTCTTCCCGATTGGCTGTGGCGCCACAAAAGCGCGACGCAGCAACCCGTCATGCCTGATGACCATAGCGAGTTGGTCCCACCCCTTCCCATCCCGAACAGGACCGTGAAACAACTCCACGCCGATGATAGTGCGGATTGCCCGTGTGAAAGTAGGTAATCGTCAGGCTCCTTATGCAGTGCGTCCAGAACCCCGGCCTCTCCCAGTGAGAGCCGGGGTTCTGGCGTTTCGGCGCGTGAAAAAGCACAAGACAGCCCTCGCACATCAAACATATGCGCATAGCGGTGATCGCGATAATCGCAATACCGGGTTAAAGTTTCATTCCAGAATCCATTAATCCGCTTCAAATCGCGCGAATAAAAATCTAATACGCGCTTAAATCCATCACGCGTTCAAATCCGTCGACTAAATGGCGTCCAGGAAATGCGTTCGGCTCAACCTCGCGCGGACGCCAGACAACACGACGACCTGCGTGAACGAATCGAACAACCCACGCTCTCACACACGGCGAAGCCACTAACTTAAAACTGGTGCACTCGACGGGGTAAGGTCACTTCGATTCCGCCCCCCTTACTACACAGCCATTCCAGCAAAACCACTCCACCTCGCGCCAAACAAAAAGCCCGTCACCTTCGTGACGGGCTTTTTCATCCAGCTCCAGCAAAGCGTAGCGATAAAACCGCTATTAACGCTCCAAGAACGGACGCAGCTTGTCGGCGCGGCTCGGGTGCATCAGCTTGCGCATCGCCTTGCTTTCGATCTGGCGGATACGCTCGCGCGTCACGTCGAACTGCTTGCCCACTTCCTCAAGCGTGTGATCCGAGGTCGTGTCGATGCCGTAACGCATACGCAGCACCTTCGCCTCACGCGGCGACAGGGCCTTGAGCGCTTCGTCGATGGCGGCACGCATGTTCGCATGGATCGCGGCATCGGCGGGCGAACTCGACGATGCATCTTCGATCATGTCGCCGAGCGTCGCATCGCCGTCGTCACCGACCGGGCTTTCGAGCGAAACCGGCTGCTTGGCGATCTTGAGGATGCCGCGCACCTTCTCTTCGGTCATGCCCATACGCGCGGCCAGATCGGCCGGATGCGCTTCCATGCCGGTCTGCTGGAGGATCTCGCGCGAGATGCGGTTCAGCTTGTTGATCGTTTCGATCATGTGCACCGGCACGCGGATCGTGCGCGCCTGGTCGGCGAGCGCACGCGTCACGGCCTGACGTACCCACCACGTCGCGTACGTCGAGAACTTCCAGCCACGGCGGTATTCGAACTTGTCCACCGCCTTCATCAGGCCGATATTGCCTTCCTGGATCAGGTCGAGGAACTGCATGCCGCGGTTCACGTACTTCTTCGCGATCGAGATCACGAGACGCAGGTTGGCCTTGACCATCTCGCCCTTGGCCTGGCGCATCTTCGCTTCGGCAGCCGTCATGCGGCGATTGATCGCCTTGATCTGCTGCAGCGAAAGCGAAGCAGCGGCTTCGATCTCGGCGAGCTTGCGCTGTTCGGCCTGAATGGCCGGCAGGCTGCGCTCGATGGCGGGACCGTACTTGCTCGACGAAGCGGCAGCGCGCACGCCCCACTCAAGGTCGGTTTCCTTGCCCGGGAACTGCTCGATGAACGCCTCGCGCGGCATGCCGCAGCGGTCCACGACGATCGCCAGCACATTGCGTTCGATGGCGCGGATAGCCGCGACCTGCTCGTGCAGCAGCGTGCACAGGCGGTCGATGGTGCGGGCCGTGAAGCGGATCGGCGCGAGTTCCTGCTGGATGTCCGCACAGATCTGCATTTCGGCGCTCGAAGCGCGCGCGTCGGCGTCCGTCGTGCAGGTCATCTGCTCGAACAGCGCGCGCACGCGTGCGAAGATCGCCAGGCTGTCGGCCTTGAGCTGTGCGAGCTGGGCTTCGTTGGCCTTGGCGTTGTCGGCGTCGTCGCTGTCTTCGCTGTCGTCCGAATCCTCTTCTTCAGCGGCTTGAGCGTCGATGGCTTCTTCCGCGTCGGCTTCGGGTGCTGCTGCCGGTTCCTGCTCCGCTTCACCGCTGCCGATGCCGTCGACGAGTTCGTCGATGCGCATCTCTTCAGCGGCGATGCGGTCGGCGTCGGCGAGAATCGTCGCGACGATCGACGGGCAAGCCGCGATCGCCTGGATCATTTCCTGCAGGCCGTCTTCGATGCGCTTGGCGACTTCGATTTCGCCCGCGCGCGTGAGCAGCTCGCTCGAACCCATTTCACGCATGTACATGCGCACCGGGTCGGTCGTGCGGCCGAATTCCGAATCCACGGTCGACAGGGCGACTTCGACTTCCTCGTCGGCTTCGTCGTCGGCTTGCTGGTCGGCGCGTGCTTCGTCGTTCAGGAGCAGCGTGTCGGCGTCCGGCGCCTGCTCGTAGACTTGCACACCCATGTCGTTGAAGGTGGCGACAATGGTTTCCAGCGCGGCCGTCTGCGCGAAGTTATCGGGCAGATGGTCGTTAATGTCGGCGTGGGTCAGATAACCACGTTCGCGACCGAGCTTGATGAGCGCGCGCATCTGGTGCTGGCGCTTCTCGAGTTGCGAAGAACCGTCCATTTGAGTCGTATCGCCGGTCTTGTCCTTGGATCCGCGGCGTGCGGTGCGGGTAGACGACGAGGCCAGCGCGTCTTCCCGATCATGGCTAGTCAATACATTCTCCTCGAAAGGAATGCCCGGCGAGGGCAAAAAGGGTCACGCGCCAGCGGCGTGGCGTCCTGGCGATGACGAAATTGCAGGGGAATGGGCGGGGGCGCGTGCCGGCCCGCCGAGCGAGCGCCAAACGCACAAGGGCGTGGCGTCCTGGATTTTCGTGCAATGCAGAAAGATCGCGTATGGTAGTGCGTTACGCCACGTGAGGCAACCCGAATCGTCGCGCGGACGCACAGATCGCCCATTGCAGGGTCGAAACGAATTGGATACGACGTCTGAACAGCGCCTTTTGGCGCTCCGCGTTCTTTCACGCGCGGAATTTGACGCAATAACCTGCCAATGGTTCGCACGTTTTCCTTCATTGGATAAACGGCCTGGCGGTGCCGCAGCAAAATTGCGTCGAAATGGCGCATGGGCGCACGTGACGCGCTGCAATCGCTCCCCGTTACGGCAGTTGCAACGCGACAACCTTCTATTATGAACGTGTCTGCCTCCTTCTGCGTTGACCTCGACACGCGCACCCGAATATTACGATGGAAATTCTTCATATTGCGGGAGTGCATCGGTGATTTCAAACCATGGCGCCTTCGAGCCGACAAACAGATGTCCCTGCGGGCGAATAGCAGGGGCATCCACGAGGGTGCCCATCGTGATGTGTGCCCATGCGCCTTCGCGCACCACTGAATAGAGCAGCGAGCCGCAGTGCCCGCAACGGACATCGTGCGCGGCATCGACATTCCCATGGATCAATGCGTCGCTCCGGCCCTGTTCCAGGCGCAGATGCGCGCGCTCGATCCCGGCGAACGGCTTGAAGGCCGCGCCCGTCGCGCGCCGGCACTGCGAACAATGACAGTTGAAGGCATAGCGGAATGCGTCTTCGACTTCGTAGCGCACCGCGCCGCAAAGGCACTGGCCGCGCAGTGGCGGACGGGTCGCTTCGATCGGCGTTGAGTTCATGGTGGCGGGCGATGGCGGCAGGGAAACAAACGAAACGTCACGCACAAGCGGCGCGACTTCCTCTCCTATATATAGACGTTCACCGGAAAATCGAGACCCCGGTACGCATAGGTTCCCGCGTGAACCCGCTTGCGCAGAAAGGTAACCGCTTATGGGGGCTTCTTGCCTGTGCCGAGGCGGTTTCCATGCAATGTCGGTGCGACAGGGCACGCAGACAAGCCCGGAAAGCGACTAAACCTGCCTTTTTCGTGCTTCCAGCCTCCTGCGCCGCGAACACCATCCCAAATCCGGTTACCTCAAGCTCAGGCCGCGCTCATCCGGCCCGCTCCCGAAGTTCTTTCAATCCCTTGATAACGACGAGCAGCGCGCGCCCGTGCTCCTCGGAACCGTCCCATACATCGACGATGGCATTGCGCAGCAGGTCGTTATAGGCCGCGGCAGGCCGCGAGGCTGCCTTCATGCCGTAGAAATTGCATAGCTTGATGAATGACGCGCTGCGCCGGACCCTGCGTCCATTCGAAAGCCGAAGCCGCGAGACGGTCGGCTGGCTGACCCCGGAAAGCCGCGCAATCTCGCTGGACGAGCGGGTATCGGCCGTCAGCCGGCGCAACAGTTCCTGTACGGGTAAATGAGTCTCAGGGGCTTCCATGTCATGCATTATACCTATACAGTAGCGTTTATTGAATTGCCTGCCGAATAGGTAGGCGCGGCGCATTTCGAGGAAGTCGATGACACTGAAACACCTACCGCCCACGTTCTGCTGGTCGAGGATCGGATCCGAAACGGGACAGGATCTCCCGACGATCGTCCTGCGCAAGGAGTGGGAGCGTCGCCTGGGCGGCGGGCGTTTCTTGTGGGGTATCAACCAGTCGCTTGGCAGCAGCGCGCAGATCGCCGCGCTGCGCACGGGTTCGCTGCTGGCGCTGTTTTCGCCGGCGGCCAGCCGCTCGCGCGTGGCAGATGTCAGGCGCGAAGACGCCTTCGTGTGGAATGCCTGGGTGGATGCGAGCGGCCAGGTGCGCCCGTTGCCGCAGCACGTGTTGGTGACGAGCCGCGCCCGTTTGCCGTCGGGCAAGCTGCGCGATCATCACTACACGCTTGTCTGCGCGTCACCGACCGACCTCACGCTTGGCAGCAGCCTGCGCGTGCAGCCCGAGCGCCTGCGCAGCGTGAGCACCGCGAAGGCGCCGTGCGCCTCGCAGGGCACGGTCGTCGTGGACCGCATCGATCATGCTGGCCAGACGCCGCGCGCGAGCGCGGAGTTCGGCGCGAAAGGCTACCCGGTGGCGTTCGGCGTGGAGCTGGAGGCGCCGTATTTCGTGAAGCTCGTGCAGCCCACGCGCGTGAAGGCGCGCGACATGGCGAAATTGCACGAAGCGGTGCGCAACGTCGACTTCGACGCCTACGTCGAACTCACCAGGCGTTTGCGCAGCGAAGCATCGGCGCACCACACGCGCGGCGTGACGAGCGATCTGTTCGAACTGGTGACGAAGGCGCGTGAATTGAGCGCCGTGCTTCAGGCCGAATGCGAAGCGCAGGCCACCATTACGCGCCACCGTCGCATCGAGCCGCCGGCGCGGGCGACATGTGGCGACACGCACGAACTGTTTGCGCGCGATCTGTTCGATATGGCGCCTGCCGACTGCCCCAAACCCACGCGGCAGTCCGGCGAGCCGGGCGGCGATCTTCTGCGCGCCGCCCGCGCGCGCGCCGCATCGCGCGCAGCGGACTGGACGCAATTGACAATGGAACTGCCTCAAGCTCAAGGCGATCCCTATCCTTACCCGCGCCCCCACAAGCGCGGCCGCCCGACGCTCTCGTGAGGCAGGCCTGAACGACGCCCTGGCGGCTTATTTCTCCGGCTCGGTCTTGAGCCCGAGCAGCGCCGCCATGAGCGGCCAGCGCCCTGCGGCGTCCAGCCACGCGTCCTGGGCCTGCACGTCGTAGTAGCGCTCGGCATCGACGCCATCGACTAGACGCGCAAGCGCGTCGATATCGCCGGGCATCAGCGAACTGTGCGTGCGCCGCCCGCTCCCCCACAGTTTCAGCGCCATTTACTTGCCCTCCACCCACACGCCGTCCGGCGTATGGATCACATAGCCCGACGGCGTGGTCATCGTCACGGTGCCTTCGTTCTCGCCCACCATGCGCGTCTGCGGCAGGTTCTGCGCGTATTGCGCGAGCGGCTGCGCGCCCACCGCGAAGGGGCTCTTCGCCACCAGATTCGCGAGCAGTTGCGCGAGCGCCAGATAGCTCGTCGGCTGGTCGATCGTCACGGGGCCGCCCACGCGCTCGGAGCCAGAGGGCAGGCCGACGACCTTCACGCCCACGGGCACGTGGACGATGCGCGGCGTCGGAATTTCGCGCATGCCGGCGATCTGGTTCTCTTCGCCGCGCAGCGCCGCGCCGTGCTCGGGCACGAACACGATCACCGCCTTGCGTCCGGATTGCGCGACGAGATCGATCAGCTTGTCGACGTCGCCAAGCAGCGTCTGCAGACGGATCGGATACGACTCCAGGCTCGTGAGCTTCGTGTTGGGCAGGCGGTTGCCGTCATGCATCGACACGGTGTTGTAGTAGAGCGCGACCGGGCCGCCGCCCGCCGCGATGCGCTGCTTGTACCAGCGCGCGATCACGTCGTAGTCGTCCACCAGATTCGAATTGTCGAACTCCTTCATGAACACGGGCAGACCGTCGTTCGACGGAATCGTCACGCCCGGCACGCCGATTTCCTTGATCACGGTGCCGCGGAAGTCGTCGAAGCGGCCATTGTGATTGAGCAGCGCGTTCGGCGTGTAGCCGGCCTGGGCCAGTTGCGCGAACAGATGGCACTCGGGCGGCGCCGGATCGTACAGCGTCTTGTGCGGCTCCTGACCGCAGGTCGCGCGCAGCACGCGGATCGCGGCCGGGCCGCTGTAGCTCGCGCCCGAGCTGAAGTTCTGGAAGATGTAGTCGAAGCGCGAGAAAAGCGGATTATTGCGCGCCTTCACCACGTCCATGTCGTCCCACGAGAGCGAGCAGATATGCACGACGATGATGTCGAACTGCGCGCTCGGGTCGCTCGTGAGCGGCGTGAAATTCACATGCCGGCCTTCCTCGTTGGCGCGGAACGCGGCGAGTTGCTGATCGTAGCCGCCCTTCTGATCGTTCTTCGGCTCGTTGGCGTTGCGGCCATCGCCATCGCCGCTGTCGCCGCCATTCTGTGCGAGCGCGCTGGTGGCGTTCGCGACCAGCGTGCCCGCGCCCTGATACAGCGGCACGCCGACCAGCGCGATCAGCACGAACGTCGTCACGCGGACCCAGCGGTTGATGAGGAAGTAGAGCAGCACCGCCAGCACGCCCGCAATGATCGCCTTGAGCGAGACGAGGCGCCCGAGCAGCTCCAGCATGTACGAGGGTGTGAAGGTGAGCAGCACGGGAATCTGCGAGATCGCGCGGCTGATCGGCGGCCAGCCCGACTCGTGATAGAAGAGCGCGATGCCCGCCAGCACCGCGAGCACATTGCGCGTGATGCGCAGCCAGCGCAGATGCAGCGGCACCAGCAGGGCGATGGCGAACAGGATGTTCAGCAGCCATTCGACCTGCAGCTTCCCGAGCGAGAAGAGGTACAGCTTGGCGGCGAAGTAGAGATTCCAGAGGCCCATAGTGAGTCGCGTTCCAGCGTTGTTGCGGCGTGAATCGGTTGCTGCTGTGTTGTGCTTTTAAGGCTGGCGCGCGGGCTTGCCTCGCTCTGCGCGCCGCCGCGTGAAGATGTTCTCCAGCGCGTCGAAGAACGCGTCGAACAGACGCAGATAGCCCTGCCAGCTCAGCATGATCAGCTCGACCAGACCGTTGAGCGGCGCGTCATCGCGCGGCACGTCTTCCCATTCGAGCCAGGCGTCGGCGCGCCCGAACGTGCACTCGACCAGACGCCGCTCGCGCTCGATCGACATGTCCTCGAAGCGAACGCCCAGACGCCGGTCCGCGAGACGCGCGACCACGGCCGGGAAGTCGTGCTCGACCGCGCCACGCGAAAGGCACACGCTCACGCGCTCGCCGGAGGTGAGCTTTTCGTCGCCCGACTGGACAGGCAGCACCAGACCGAGACCGCCCATCGAATAATTTTCGGTCTTGCAGGCGAGCGTGCGGCCATCGGGCAGCGTGAGCATGGCGGGCACACGCAGCGGAATGCGGTGGGCGACGCGCACCTGGCGCGCTTCCTTGGCCACGCCCACGGCAAGACCCAGCACCGTGAGATTCACAAAGGCCCAGAACAGATTCATGCCGACCGTGGCGGGTTCGTCGGTTTGCCAGATCGTCAGCCGCCCGATGCCGAACAGCACCGCGACCACATTGATGCCGAGCAGCACGAGATACGGCGTGGAGATGGTCCAGTCGAGGTAGTCCTCTTCGATGTGGCCGCCCTTGGACGTCACGTTGAACTTGCCGAGTTTCGGATTCACGACGGCGATCGTGGTCGGCAGCACGATGTACCACGCCAGCACGCTTTCGTAGGCCTCGGCCCAGAACGAATGCCGGTAGCGTCCCTGGATACGCGAGTTGGCGATCGCGGCGGTCACGAGATAGGGCAGCACGTAGGCGAGGATCACGGTCGCGGGCGTGTTGATGACGTGGAGTCCGAAGTACAGGTACGCGCACGGCATCACGAGGAAAATCAGCCGCGGAAGCCCGTAGAAGAAGTGCAGCATGGCGTTGCTGTAGCACATGCGCTGGAAGAACGAGAGCCCCTTGCCGAACCACGGATTGTCGAGGCGGAAGATCTGCGCCATGCCGCGCGCCCAGCGGATGCGCTGGCCGATATGGCCCGCGAGGCTTTCGGTGGCGAGGCCCGCGGCCTGCACCGTGCGCAGATACGCCGACGTAAAGCCGTGGCGATGCAGCCGCAGCGAGGTATGCGCGTCCTCGGTCACGGTCTCGGTCGCGATTCCGCCGATCGACTCCAGCGGC
This sequence comes from Paraburkholderia eburnea, assembly GCF_002917095.1. Taxonomy (GTDB): domain Bacteria; phylum Pseudomonadota; class Gammaproteobacteria; order Burkholderiales; family Burkholderiaceae; genus Paraburkholderia; species Paraburkholderia eburnea. The sequence goes on along the minus strand of NZ_PQGA01000004.1, from coordinate 338,888 downwards.
CCGCGCTTGATGATCGCGCAGGAGCCGCAGAAGAAGGTGGCGTCCCAGAAGTCGTTGCCGTCCTGGATCAGGCCGTAGAACAGGCTGCCTTCGTTCGGCACGCGATGGAACGTGTCGAAGTTGCGCTCGAACGGATCGGGCGAGAAGAAGTGGTGCGGCGTTTGCACCATTGCGCACTTCGGGTCGGCGAGGAAGGTACCCACCGTCGTCTGCAGGAAGGAGCGCGTGGGGATGTGGTCGCAGTCGAAGATCGCGATCAGCTCGCCCGAGGTGAGCTTGAGCGCGTGATTGATGTTGCCTGCCTTCGCATGGGTGTGCTCCTCGCGGCGGATGTAGCCCACGCCCACATGCGCGGCGAAGTCGCGGAAGTCGTCGCGATCGCCGTCGTCGAGCAGATAGATGCGCAGCTTGTCGCGCGGCCAGTCGATCGTGCTGGCCGCGAACACGGTCGGACGCACCACCGAAAGCGGCTCGTTATAGGTCGGAATGTAGATGTCGACGGTCGGCCAGTCGGCGGGATCGTCGGGCAGGGGCGAGGGCTTGCGGCGCAACGGCCAGGCCGTCTGCACGTAACCGAGCATCAGCACGATCCACGTGTACAGCTCGGCGGCGAACAGGACGTAGCCGACGACTGCCTCGGCGGGACTCGCGAGATGCAGCGTCTGGGTGGAGCGCCACCAGACGTAGCGGCCCGTCATGATGATCGAAAGCATCACCATCAGCATGGTGGCGAGGCGCCCAGGCACGCGGCGCGCGAGCATCACCACCAGCCAGACGAGGAAGAACAGCAGCACCTGGTCGCCGAGCGGCAGTGGCGTCGTGCAGATCGTGACCGCCGCGACGAAGGCGAGCCACAGCAGGCACTGGCGCAGGAAGGGCACGCGGTCGAGCGCTTCGGAGAGCTTTTCGAGGCGCTCGCGAATGCCGTCCCAGTTGATCGCCGGCAGATGCGCCGCGATGGCGGCGCTCGCGCGCTTGCCGTGCCGGTAGAGCGGTTCGAGCCTGCGGTCGAGCCACACGCGCATCGCGATGCGGCGCGGATGCGGCTGCTTGTGGAGCTTGCGCAGATCGGCGGCCAGACGGCGGCGGCTGCGCCGCGGGCGCAGGAACAGGCGTAGAAGCCACGCGCTTTTGCTGCGGTCCCGGCCCATGTTCAGACGCGCGGCGATGTCCCGGCCAAGCGAGGCGAAGGCGAGCGCGGGCCAGTCGGGCTTGCCGGGGCGCGGCGGGCGGAAAAAAAGCCGCAGCAGCCACTGGCCGAAGCCCGCATCGGCGGCCACGCTCAGCTCGGGCGCGCTCACGCGGCGCAGGCCGACCCAGAGCGCGCTCCAGAAGCGGGCCAGCGGATCGCTCACATAGTTGGCCCAGAACGTGCGCAGCCGGGCGCGGATCATCTTCTGCCTCCGGTCGCACGGTCCGGCGGCGGCGGGCTTGCGCCTTCGGGCAGATCGCTTTGCAGCTCGGCGAGCGCACCCGTGGCCCAGTGCGAGATCCACGAGGCGATGCCGTTCAGGTCGTGCGCGGCCTGCGAGCCGGGCGCGCTGCGGCAGAAGTTGGCGCCGCTGGCGAAGGCGTTGGGCACGCCCGTGTCGGCGTGCACGAGGTACGGCAGCATTGCCGCGCCCAGGCGCGCGCGCAGCAGCGCGATCAGATCGGTGTGCAGCTGGCGGGCGGGCACCACGGCGTTGGCAACGAAGGCCGTGCGCTTGCCCGCGCGCACCAGCGCCTCGGTGAAGCGCGGCAGCGTCGCGCAGGCGGCGGCGTCGGGCGTGAGCACGCCGAGCACGATATCGGCGGCTTCGATCGCCTGGCGCGCATGCGCCGAAGGCCAGGGCGCGGTGTCGATCAGCGCGAGCGTGTTCGACGGCAGATCCACGCGCGTGAGCAGTTCGCGCAGCCAGCGGAGATTGGCGTCCAGGCGCGTGCCGCCGTCGCCGTCATCGGTGCTGTGCGTGGTTGGCTCGCCGTCGGCGGTGACGCTACCCCACGGCAGCACCAGCACGCCGTCGTCGCTTTGCAGCGCGGCGCGCGCCCAGACGTCGCTGGCGGGATTCGGGTCGTAGAGCTGCGTGACGAGCCCTTCGCGCGCGCTTTCGCGCAGCCCGAAGTGCATGGCCAGCACGTTGCGCGGATCGCATTCGATGGCGAGCGCCGTGTGCGAGCGCGCGGCCAGCAGCCCCGCGAGCGAAGCGGCGAGTGTCGTGCGGCCCGCGCCGCCCACGGCGGAGACGATCGCGACGGTTTTCATGAACGAGGCTCCGCGAGAGTGGTCTGGGAATCGGCGTGGGCGGCCGAGTGCGCGGCGGCGGACGCAATCGATGGGCGGCGTACCACGAGATCCTTGCGGCGCTTGCCGCGGATCACGACTGCGTCGAGCTGCGGCGGCAGTTCGAGCGGGCGCTGGCTCGCGGGCTTCGCCCAGTCTGGCAGATAGCGGCCCAGACGCAGGCGCCACGCGAGCCACCAGAGCGGCGCCGCGATGATCAACCCCCAGATGAAATAACCGAAAAAGATGTCCATGTCAGCGGGGCCCCTAGGCTTTGAGCGGCAGCGTCGCGCGGCGCGGCTCGTCACGCGGCGCCGCCGGGCGGGCGGGCGGCGCATGCGCGGCATCGGCGAGCACCGGCAAGCCGGGCAGCGGCGAGAGCCTGGGCAACGGCGTGCTCGCGGCGGCGGCGGCCGTGTCGGCGGCCGGCACTTCGCGCGGTGCGATATAGACGGGAATCTCAGGCTCGCCCGCTTGATCGGCAGCGGCAGCGGCTGTGGGAGTCTGCGCCTGCGCGGGGGCTTCGAGCGGCGCATTGAGCGCAAGCCACCCCGAGTAGTCGGGCGGCGTCTGCGTATCGATCTCGTCGGTGAGCGTTTCGAGCAGCGCGCCGATCGATTTCGCGTCGCCGCAGCGCTGCTCGCCCTGGAACAGCTCGGCGAGCGGACGCTGGAACACGCGCTGGCAGACCGCATCGGCATCGCCCAGCCGGCACGCGAAGAAGAACACATACAGGCTGTCGCCGGCCGCGGTCAGGATGTCGCCCGCGCGCCGCTGATGGCAGGCCTTCAGCGCGTCGACGTGCGCCACTTCGGGCATCAGCGCGAGGCGGATCAGCACGTTCGGCAACTGGATCACCCGGCTGCGCTCGACGGCGGCGCGCACGAGATCGACGAAATGCGTCGCGCTCACATAGCCGCTTTCCTCGCCGTGCATCACGGCGGCCAGCGCCTGGCGGTAATCGGCGGGCATCGGCCGCGAGAACACCTGGCCTTGCAGGCTCTCGACGATGGCCTCGCACTGGGAGAGCGTCGTATTGCGCGCAATCACGCGGTTGGCGCCGAGGTTGAGCATGAGCGACTCGTAGCGCATCGCGACGCCGTCCTCGCGCACGATGATCTTGAGCGCATTGCCGCACTGCAGGCGCAGCGTGTGAACGTGTTCGGCGAGCGCTTCGAGGTCGCGGCTCGCGCCGAAGTCGAGGATCACGGTGGCGGCCACGGCGGTACGCGCGGCGTTGAGCGCCGCCTCGTTGTCGTCGACGACCTGCCAGGCGGGCGGCAGCACGCGCTCGTTGAGCACGGCGTCGCGCGAGACGATCACGCGGCCTTCGTCGGGCGCGAGCAGGCCCGCTTCGCCGATCGAATGCTCGAAAGTGCCGCCCGATACCGTCAGCCGATGATCGACCGTCGAAAAGCGCAGCGGCAGCGACTGGCTGCCGAGCACGCTGTCGCCCGACCGCCAGAACGCCACTTCCCAGTGAAACTGGCCCTGTGTCTGCAGCAGTTGCGCCGCGCCCGCGAAGCGCGCCTGGAAGGCGGCGAGCGCGGGCTGGACGGCGTCTTCTCCGGCGTCCGGCAACTCGGCGACCAGCAGCACGCCGTAGCGGTGCTGCGCGCACCAGTTGGCCAGCAGCGCGCCCTGGCGCACGAGCGTGGCGGCCTCGTGCCAGGCAAAGAAAGCATCGGCGCCTTCGATATAGAACTGGCTCGCAGGCGCGGCGCACTGATTGGCGAGCGCTTCCAGCGCCTCGATCAGCACCTGCGCGCCGTCGCGGCCTTCGAGCGGCGTGAGCGAGCACACGTTGGCCCAGTGATGAATGGCGTCGCGCCGTTCGACGTCGATGCCGCGAGCGCGCAGCATGGCGGCGATGCTCGCGCTGTCGCGCGTGGACAGCACCGTCGCCGGGCCTTCGAGCGCGGCGGCGGCGGTTTCCCAGAACAGCGTGTCGCGCGCGGGCGACGCGCTGGCATAGACGATATGGACCTGGCCCACGCCGAGCGCAGCGAGCGCGGGCGGCAGGCCGTCGATTGCCAGCGGCTCGCGCTGCGAGAGGCGCGCGAGCAGCGAAGCGCGCGGCGCGGCGCCTGGCTGGGCGTGTGTTTGGGCGCGCGCGGCGGAATCGCGGGCGGACTGTTTCATCGTCTCACTCCCGGCGCGGCCAGCCCGTTGGCGAAATCCGGCAGCGCCTTGTCGATCGAAGTCTTCATACGATGCCTCAATATTCCGAGTATGGCCTGACCGGCGTGGGTGGGTACGGCACCGGGCCATGCTGCGGCGAGAAGAAGTAGCGCAGATACAGCAGGCCCACGTTCGGCGCGTAGTCGCGCGAGCGGTCGAGCCTGAAGCGCCCGCCCACCGTGAAGTGCGGCGTCACGCGATATTCGAGCGCGGCTTCCACCGTATAGCTGAAGCCGCCGCCCGAGCCGCCGCCGAAATACGGCGAGCCGAGCCCGTTGGCGGCCATGTAGGCGGCGGCCTGCGATTGCAGCGCGGCGTTGGTGGGGAAATACGGCGAGCGATCCTCGTTCGTGAACGACACGCCCACCGACCCGTCGATTTCCCACGAGAGCTTGTTGTAGCGCCCGGTCCAGTCGAGCGGAATGCCGAAGGACAGATAGCTCTGCGGGCTGTAATAGCCGCCGTTGCCGAAGGTATAGAAGTGCTCGTTCTTCGAGTATTTCCAGAAGTTGATCGTGAGGCCGCTCGACACGTTCTGGTCGGGCCGCTGCCACACGGTCAGGCCGTAGCCGCTGCGCACGCGCAATTCCTGGTTGGTCGGCACATTGCTGCCGGTCAACAGACCGTAGCCGACGCTCGTGAACAGCGTGCCCGGCCCGAAATCCTGCGCGCCGCGCACGGTGACGCTGTTGCGCACCACGCCGCCCCAGGTTTCGCCCGTGACGGGATCGCGCCCGCCCGCGTAAGACACCAGGCTGCTGGTCATGGCGCGGCGCGACACATCGACCGACAGCGAGGCGTGCGGGAAGTCGTAGCGATACAGCAGGCCGCCCAGCACGCTCGTGATCGGGAAGCCGATCGGCGTGGTGCCGATGTCGGCGCGCCAGTTGGTGTTCGCGCGGTTGTATTCGTAGCCGGCCGCGAGTGCGACGCCGGTGGCCGTTTCATTGACCGGATTCAGGCCCGCGTTGCCGAGCGCCGCGATCTTGCCGTACTGGTACGCGCTTTCCAGATCGTTGGCGGGCAGCGTGCCGGCGTTCAGATAGACCGTATCGGCGTGAAAGAAATAGTGGCCTGTGTAGCCGTCCGGAATGCGCACGTAGAGCGGCACCTCGGTGGCGTGCAGTTCTGAAATGCCGGAGTCGCCCGAGAGGTTCGACTGATACCACTCGGTCGCGATCTGCCCTTGCCGGCGGTCCTCAAGGCCCTGCAGTGCGCGTGCCGCCGAGGTCAGCCCGTCGCTTGGGTCCGGCTGCTCGCCTTCGGCCTGCTCCTGGGTTTGCGAGGTGCGATACAGGCTGGCGGCTTCGTCGTAATCGCCGCGCGACTGCGCCACGCGCCCGGCCTGCGTCGTGATGTCGGAGCGATCGGGATAGCGCGCGCGCAGCGGATCGACCACGTCCTGCGCGTCCTGATTGAGCCCCTGCGCCGTGAAGCGCCGTGCGACCGCGAGGCGTGTGCCCACGTCGTCCTCGGGCGTATCGGCCAGCACGTCGCGCACCAGTTGCGCGGCCTGGGCGTTGCGGCCCATGCGTTCGTACATGCGCGCGACCGTCAGGCGCGCGTCGGGATCGTTGGGCTGCGTCGCCAGTACCTTTTGCGCGGATGCCATCGCGCCCTTGTAATCGCCGCGCGCGTCCAGCAGATCGGCTTCTTCGAGCAACCAGCGGCGGTTCGACTTGAGACGATCCGGCACGGCATCGAGCGTGCGCTGCGCGCTTTTCAAGTCGCCCGCCGCGATCTGGCGGTCGGTCGCGCGCACGGCCAGACGCAATTCCTGATCGTCGAGGCTCGCGCGCTGATCGTCCGTGATGCCGGGTTGCGCGCGCGTCGCGTCGATCCACTTCGCCCAGTCGTCGTCGCGGTTGGCCGCACCGAGCAGCTCGCCGTAGCGCACCCGCACGCCGTTCGCGGCATCGTCGCCGGGGTGCGCCGCGAGCCAGTCCTGCACGAGCTTGAGGCCTTTGTCGGTTTCGCCGATGGCGATCCATTCGCGCCCCACCGAAGCGAGCATCTGCGGATCGTTGGCCGCCGTGGCGCTGGCCGCCGCCGCGTCGAGCGTCGCGCGCGCCTCGTCTTCCTTGCCTTGCGCGATGAGCTGGCGGGCCTGCGCGAGCTGCTTTTGCGCCTGGAGGTTGCCCATCAGTTCGCGCATGCCGTCGCTGCGTTCGGCGACCGGCACCGCGTCGAGCTGCGCCGCCGCGCCATCCACGTCGTCCACCGAGTTCAGATAGAGCGCGGTGGCGTAATGCATGTCGGGCGCCTGCGAGACCTTCAGGCCGTCTTCCATCACCTCACGGCCAAGCGCCGGCAGGCCCAGGTCGCGATACTGGCGCGCGAGCGTGAAGCGCATCCAGGCGTCGTCGGGCGTGAGGCGCACGGCCTCTTCGAGCCTGGCGATGGCCGGGCTTTTGTGGTTTTCGGCGAGCAGTTGATCGGCCTGGATCGACAGCAGATCGGCGCGCAGCCGCTTGAGTTCCGCCTCGGACCCCGTCAGACGCGGCGCCGTGGCCGTGATGAGCGGGTCGATCTCGCTATCGCGATGCGTTTCGCGCAGCACCGTCACGAGGCTGCGCAGCGCGTCCATGTCGGGCTTCTTCGCTTCGACGAGCGGGCGCAGCAACGCTTCGGCCTCGCTCCACTTCTTCTGCGCGATAAGCGAATCGGCGAGGATGCGCGTGGCGTCGTCATTGCCCGGATCGAGCTTGAGCGCCTGACGGGCGAGCGTCTCGCCTTCTTCCGGCTTGCCCTGGGAATTCGCCGTGCGGGCGCGTCCAATGGTGCCCCAGATGGTGGCCGTCTTTTCGAGGCTGCGCCATTTGCCGGCATTGTCGGGGTCCAGCTTGAGCGCGCGCGCGAACAGGTCGCGCGCCTCGTCCTGACGGCCTTCGCGCATGCGCACGAGGCCGAGTGCGCCCAGCGTTTCGCCGTCGTTAGGCGCGGCGCGTTGCGCCGTCTGCAACGATACCTCGGCATCCTTGAGGTCGCCGCGTTGGAGTTGCGCGAGGCCGCGATTGCGCGCCGCCGCACCGGGACCGGCCCGGCGCGGGCTTGCGCCACCACCGCTACCGCCTTTATTGCTGCCGCCCGATGCGACGATATAAGGCTGGCCGCTCGCCGCCGCCGCGTTGGCCTGGGCCACGCCCTTCGGCCCGAGTTTTTTCGCGAGATCGGCGACGGTTTCCTGGGTGTCGGTATCGTCGGGGACTTCCTGGAGATAGCGCAGATACCAGACGTAGTAGGCCGGATCGTCGCGTCCCGCGCTGCCGAGCGCGCGCCGCCAGAGTTCCAGTGCCTGGGCGCGGTTGCTGTCCTGGCGCTGATACACGCGGTAGATCAGGTTCAGCCCTTCCATGCGCGTGCTGGCGCGGTCGGTGAGCATGTCGCCGAGCATCAGCGCGGTGGCGCTGTCGCCTGGGTTCTGCTTCAGGCGCGCGCGCAGTTCGCCCAGAACCTGCACGCGGCCCGCGTCCGTGCCCGCGATGATGCGGTAGTAGTCGCGCGCCAGATCGCCGCGCGGCGCGCCGTTCGGGAACAGCTTCTTCATGCGCGCGGCGGCTTCGTCGGACTTGCCCGCGCTCGACAGCAGACGGATCTGCGCAAGTTCGTTCTTGTCGCTGGTCGCGACGCGATACGCGTCGGACAGTTCCTGGGTCGCGGGCGCATTCGGCGCGATTTTCTTGAGCTGCGCGAGGGCTTTCGCGGCTTCGGCCGTGTGGTTCATGCGCAATTCGATTTCGCCTTTCAGGGCGAGCGAATCGGGTTGCTGCGGATTGAACAGCAGCGCTTTTTCCACCAGACCTTGCGCGACGTCGGGGCGGTTTTTCGCCATCCACATGCGCGCCGCCGAGAGCAATTGCGCCGCCTGCGCCGAGGGCGCGGCGGCATAGGTAGCCGGCTGCGGCGCCTGCTGTGCGTTCTGCGCGCGCGCGGCGAACGGCGACGCCGCGATCAGCAGCGCGAGCAGCGGCGACAGGCGCGGCGTGGCGCGCGGGCGCCGGGATGCGTGCCGGGAAGCACGCCGCGGCGCGCGGGCGAGGGCGGTCAGCGCGGTGCCGGGCATCGGGTCGTCCATGCGGGCGCGACGCGGCCTTGCGCGTCGAAGTGATAGAGGCCTTGCAGATAGCCGAGTCCGAACAGCATCAGCACGCTGCTGTAGTAGCCGGGCGGCGATGTTTGCGCGAGCTTGCGGCTGCGCGCGGCCTGGGCATCGGCGAGATCGGTGCGGCCCAGCGCGGACAGATACGGCGCGACCGCCGCCGAAAAGCCGCCGTTGCCCTCGCTCGGGCCCGGCGTGCCGGTCTGCGTGTCGACGCGCTCGGGCGGAAAGCCGTGCGCCGCCACGAAAGCGGAGAGCGGCGCGAAGGTCGCAAGCGTCGTGCTGCGCAGCGGATCGTCAAAGGCGAGCATGCCCGCCCACAGATAGACGCGGATTGCGTTGTAGGCGCTTTCGGCGTGCGTCGGCGCGTCGGGGCCGAAGCCCCCTTGGCCTCGGGTTTTCGCGCCGTCCTTGCCGCGATAGACGACCCAATCCGGCGAGAAGCCGTGTGGCGCGGTGTCGTTGACGAGCTTCGTCGAGCTGTCGAGCATCGCCTTCCATTCGTTCGATTCGGGCAGCGCGAGCGTGAAGCGGCGCATTATCTGCAGCGGCACGTAGCTCGGGTTCAGCCGCCAGCTGTCGCGGTCGAGCTTGAAGCCTTGCGGCCCCGGCAGTACCGTGCGGCCGAGTCCCGGCAGCGTGGCCGTTTCGCTGCGCACGATGTTGCGCGCCATCACCGTGCCGAGCGCCGTGAAGCGGCGTTCGTTCCAGAGCCGGCCCGCTTCGAGCAGCGAGTAGGCGATCCAGAGATCGGCGTCGCTCGCGGAGTTCGAGTCGATTACGCCCCAGGTGCCTTTCGACGTTTGCGCGGCACTGGCGGCCGATGGCGCCGATGATGCCGATGATGCCGATGACGCGACGGGCGCGCCCTTCTCGTCGATGTCGGTGCGCCCCCAGATCCACGCGGGCAGATGCGCCGCGAGATCGCCCTGGGCGAGATTGTTCTCGGTCCACTGGAGGATCCTGTCGAAGGCCGCGCGGTCGTTCGCGACGAGCGCGAAGAAGAGCGCATACGACTGGCCTTCGGACACCGTGATCTGGCGCGGCGTGCTCGCGTCGATCACGCGGCCATCGGCGGACAGCAGATCGCGCTTGAACGCGCTCCAGTCGGCCCATGCGCAGGCGCTTGCGCTTGTGTGTGCGTTTGTGCCCGCACCGGCGGCGGACGGCGTCGCCGCCTGCGCCACGCCCGCGCTCACGAGCGGCGCGAACGCGCAGGCGCCAGCCGCGAGCCAGCGCGCGAGGCGGGACGGTCCCGGCTGCATCGTCAGTCTCCGGTGCGGCGAGCGGCCATGCGGCCCAGCGCCCAGAACACCGTAAGCGCGACGATGAGACCCGCGAGAATGCCCGCGAGCGCCATCAGCGACGGGTAGCGCGAGACATGGACCCAGATGCGCGCATACCACGGCAGGTCGCCGACGAAGTAGCGACCGCCCACGCGCAGCCCTTCCACCTCGTTATGGCGCACGAGGCTCAGGTCGCCGTGCATCGCCGCGACCTTGCCGCTGTCTTCCAGCGCATCGAGCACGTCGCCCAGTTGCGCCGACGAAGTGGTCGCGAGCGCCACCACGCTGCGGCCCGACGACAGCGGCGATTCGAAACCGATCAGCGCCGCGATCGGGCCGCCCAGCGTGACGATCGAGCGGCCCGCAGGCGTTACGTCGTCCACGTCCTCGGTGCCGCCGAGCCAGCCCGGCCAGCCGCTCCTCTGGTCGCGCGTGGTCACTTCGGTCTTGCCGCGCTCGATCAGGAGCGGCAGATCCTTGCCCCATTTGGCGAGCAGATTCGCAGCCGTCCCCGAGCCGATCACGAGCAGGTCGTTGCCGCTTACGCTGTCGATCTGGCTGGCGGCCACGAGCTTCACGCGCAGCGCCGGCAGGCCGGTCCACTGGCCCATGTGGCCGAGTATCGTGAGCACCGCTTCCTGATCCTGCGCATTGGGTGCATCGGGAATCACGACGGCGGTTTCCGCGAGATCGGCCATGCGCGTGAACGGATAGCCGCTATTGGCGAAGAACGCGAGATTCGGCAGCGTCGTGTAGTGCGCGAAGTCGCTGAAGTCGATGACCGAATCGGGATCGACGGCGGCGCGCGCCACATCGGCGGCCGTCGAGGTGCACAGGCCCGTCTTCTGCGAATCGATGTGGAACTGGAACTGGAACTGGTTGTTCGAGCCGACGCGGAAGGCCGGAATTTCGACGTTGGTTGACGCGCGCGCATCGGCGCCCGACAGCAGCGGCACATTGATGCGCGCTTCGTCGGTCGAGCGCGTGACCGGCTTCAGGCGCTGCGAGCGCACCAGTTGATCGTTGATGCTCACGTTGAGGATCGAGTCGTTCCAGGTCGACGGCGCCGTGTAGCGATAGCGGATGTCGAGCGGCACGTTGCTGCGCGTCCACGCATAGAGGTCGGCGGGCACGCGCATGTTCACGCGGATCGCGGGCGGGTTGTACCCCGAGACCTGCAACTGCTGCGGATCGCTCACGAGCTCGCGCAGCAGCACGGGCCGGTCGGTCGGCACCCAGTTGGGCGCGTCGTAGGGCTTGCGCGCCGGGCCCAGATCGACGGACTGCACGACCACGCTGTCGCCCGACATGCCCGCCTGGCCGAGCACCAGCGCATCGGCGGCCTTCTCCAGCTCCTCGGGCGTGCGGCCCGCGAGCACCAGCAGCTTGCGGCCCGACTGCGGATCGGCGGCGGGGTTCGTCATCACCGAAATCGTCGGGCCTTTGATCTCGGGCAGCGCGATGCCTTCGGGCACCTGGCCGGGCAGCGCGAGCACGACGGCGTTGGCGTCGGTGGGAGCGGTGCGCACCACCGGGAAGCGCGCGCCGCGATAGCTCGCGAGCGCGCCGAGCCACGACGACACCACGCCCGCCGCCCGCAGCGACGGCACGCCCGCATTGGCCGCGAGCACGAAGGGCACGCGCAGCAGCGTGTTGTCGTGACGGTCGAAGAACGGCACCGGCAGCAGCGCGAGGCTGTTGGGCAGCACGATTCCGGTGGTGTTGAGCGTGAGCGTGGTTTCGGGCGCAACGTCGGTCCACAGCGCGGAGTGGTACGGGTCTTCGCAATGATCGAGCGTGTAGTGCGCGATCATCTGCACGCTGATGCGGTTGAAGTCCGTGAACAGACGCGGATCGAGATTGATCTCGCTCGTCACGAGCTGACCGGCGGTTTCCTTGACGAGCGGAATCGTGGCGACGACTTCGCCGTTGACCATCACGCGCAGATGCGACAGCGCATAGATGAGCGAAGGCGAGTAGGTGTAGACGAGGCGCAGCTTCGCGCTGTTGACGACTTCGTCGGTGCGCACGTCGACGTTCATGTAGCCGGTGGGATCGAGCCCGCGCAGCTCCATCGGGCCATAGTTGCCCATCTGGCGCAGCGAGAACACGCGCGTGCGCGGCGGCCCGGCCGGGACCGGCGAGGCCGTGGCGTCGATGGGCATGGCGATCTTGCCGGGCGCCGTCTGGATCACGGCGGGGCCGCTGCCGCCAGGCGTGTTTGCGATACCGCCGGCTACGCCGCCGGTCAGGCCGATGCCGATATCCGGCCCGGACGCCGGCGCGGCCACCGCGACGCCGGGCGCAGCAGTGGCCGCGCCCGGCGTCGCAGCAGATGTGGCTTTACTGGCTGGCGCGGAAACGGCCAGCTTGTCGGCTGCGAGGAGGCTGGACGCCAGCAGCAGCCCGGCGATCAGCGCGCCGAGGCGGACTTGAACGGAAACTCGCATCGCAAACGGCCCTTTGTCTTTTCGTGACGGCTGCTCCCCAATTCGTGCGCAGCCAGCCGTCGTCGGATGATATTGGCGATTCCGCTTTTCCCGCCTTGATCGCGGGTGCGCCAACATTCGGAGTTTGGTCGGAGTTTATATGACTCTTATCAAGTCTGACAGATGATTGCTCACCGTTTATTTACATTGCATTGTTAATAAACGTTAATTACGCATTGGCAGTCGATTCAGTGCAGCGCTTTGTCAGGCAAGCATCTCAAGGGGCATACGGTTAGCTCGCAATCCGGTTTTATTGCATTTGCATGATTAATGTTTGCGATGGGAAGTAGAAAAACGATAAAGCGAATGGTTATTTTAATAATTCGGCATCCGAAATAAATGAGTGAGGCGTAACGGTTTCGTCATGCGAACTGCGTGTGGTGGCGCTCGCACGTCAAGCTTGGCGCTTCCTTATTGCGGAGTGTTGCAATGAAAAAGGGGACGCGAACGTCCCCTCGTGGCTGTCGTGGTCTCGCTCTTTGCGCAGGCTTCAGCGCGCCTCGCGCACCGCGGGATCGCGCAGGAATTCCAGCAGCAGCGCATTGACTTCCTCGGGGCGTTCCTGCTGGATCCAGTGCCCGGCCTCGGGCAGCAAGACCTTCTTCGTGAGACGCGGCACCTGGTCCTGCAACTGCTCGTAAGCCTTCGCCATCATGTGAATGACGCCGTCCTGCTCGCCCGCGACGAACAGCGTGGGCTGCTGGATGCGCGCGCCGTCGAGAAAGGGCGTGAGCGCCCAGTTGCGGTCGAGATTGCGGTACCAGTCGATCGAACCGCGAAAGCCGCTTTTGGCGAACTGCGCGGCGAAGGTGTCGAGATCGGCGGCGGACAGCCAGCCCGGCAGCGTGTCGGGATACGCGAGGCTGTCGACGAAACGCTGGTTCTTTTCGAAGCCGATAAAACCCTTGCGCCGATGTTCCGGATGACGCCGGCTTTCGCCGCCCGCCGTGTAGTAGATGCCGAGCAGCGATTGACGGATGTCTTCTTCGAGTTCGCGCTCGACGCGGCCCGGCGGCTGGAAATAGTCCTGATAGAAATGCTTTTCCAGCGTATGGGTCTGGAAATACGCGGCCGGACGCACGCGCGAGCGCGGCAGATACGGCACGCTCAGCAAGGCTAGCGCGCGGAACATATCGGGGCGCAGCAACGCGGACGTAGCCGCGACGATGGAACCCCAGTCGTGCCCGGCGAGGATCGCGCGCTTTTCGCCGAGTGCATGCACGAGGCCGACCAGATCGCCCGTGAGATTGAGGATGTCGTACGAGGCGGTGTCGAGCGGCACTTCGGTGTCGCCATAGCCGCGCTGGTCGGGCGCGACCACGCGAAAGCCCGCGGCCGCGATGGCTTCGATCTGGTGGCGCCACGAGTACCACGACTCGGGCCAGCCGTGGCAGAGCAGCACGAGCGGGCCTTCGCCGTGCTCGACGTAGTGCATGCGGATACCGTTGGCGTACGCGTAACGGTGGGCGAAAGATGCGCTCATGAAAGCTCCTGGGAGGATCGCGGCTCACGCACGATAGCAGAATTTCCCTGAAAAAGAACGGTCGATCTATTTTATTGGGCGGCGTGTTCGGGGGCATCGACATTGATATTGCGCGCGGAGATCACGATACCGGGCGTTTGCGGCCCGAGCGAGCCCGTTCGCAGCCAGCGCAGTGCAAGCGGCCACAGTCGCGTCTCGAAGCGGCTATGGAAAAACGCGAAATGGCCGATCTCCTCCACGCCGATCTGCGCGGGCGCGATGCGCAGATGCGTGCGCGGCGCGCCCGCGAAGTAGCCGAGCAGACGCTCGATGGCGGGAATGGTGCCGAACGGATCGTCGGTAACGCTTACGGCGAGGATCGGCGCGGCGCAGTTCGCCAGGCGCTTAACGAGCGCCGCGCGTTCTTCAGCCGACCGCGCGATGGGCGCCCGCACGTAAGTGTCCTCGAAGCGCGCGCGGCTGCGGCTCCAGGCCAACGCGACGCCGCGCGGCGTGTCCTCCATCCATCCCAGCCGCTTCGCCGGAACGTAGCCGCAGAGCGTTGCAAGCGCGGGCATGACCGCATGCCACTTGAGCAGCATGGGCAGGCGGCTGCGCGGGGCGTAATCGCGCCAGTGCGCGTACTGCGCGCCGACCGTGAACACCCGGCGAATCAGCGCACCCGAGGGCGCAAGCCCCGTCACGAAGCCGCCGATGCTATGCGCTACCACATCGATCGGTTGACCGGCGAATGCCTCGCGCGCGTGGCGCAGCACGGCTTCGAAATCGCGCTCGCCCCAGTCGAGCCAGGTGGCGTAGAGTCCGGCCAGCCGCTCGGGCCGCGATTCGCCGATACCGCGATAGTCGTACACGACGACATCCCAGCCCTGCCGATGCAGCCAGCCGGCGAAGCGAAAGTAGTAGCGGCAACGCACGGAAGTCGCGGCATTGACGATCGCAAGCGGGCGCGGCGCGCCATCGACGGCATGTGTGCGATGCCGCCAGACGACGCCGCCGAGCCGGAAGCCGTCGGCGGCGTGCAGCGTGAGCGGTGCGGGCGGCGGTGCGATGGTCTGCGGATCGTTCATATGAGTGCGTGAAGGGTGACGCTTCCCCCCATTGAACTTGACCCGCACGCCGCGCTCAATCAATCTTCGTGCATCGTTCGCATGAGGTCCACGCATGTCAATTCCGCTCGTCAAACTGCCGTCGCTCGATTTCATCCGGGGCTTCGTCGCCGTGGGGCGGCGCATGAGCATCACGCTCGCCGCCGAGGATCTGTGCCTTACGCAGTCCGCCGTGAGCCGCCAGGTCAATGCGCTCGAAACGCAATTGGGCGTGCGCCTGCTCAATCGCGGCTACCGCTCGATTACGTTCACGCCCGAAGGCGAGCGCCTCTTTCGCGCCGCCGAGGGCGCGGTCGCGCAGCTTCAGAACGTCGTCGATGCGCTCATGCAGCCGCGCGTGCGCCAGCCCGTGACGATCACGGCGAGCCTGGGCGTGGCCGGACTCTGGCTGCTGCCGCGTCTGGGCGCGCTGCAGGAGCGCCATCCCGGGATCGACCTGCGCGTGGCCGCCACCGACAAGGTGCTCGACCTGCGCGCCGAAGGCATCGATCTCGCTCTGCGTTATGCACCCGCGAACGCCTCGCCCGGCGCGTTCGCCACGGCGCACCGGCTCTACGAGGAATACGTGACGCCGGTGGCGCACCCGTCCCTCGGCGTGGCGACGCTCGACGCGGCCACGCTCGCGCGCCACGTGTTGCTCGAATTCGATGGCCCGCGCCGCCCGATGCTGCGCTGGCCCGACCATCTGGGCGCGTTCGGCCTGGAAGGCCAGCCCGCGCGCGGCGTGCTGCGCTTTAACCGCTACGATCAGGTGATCCAGGCCGCGCTCGCGGGGCGCGGCATCGCGCTTGGCCGCCTCGCGCTGGTCGGGCCGATGCTGGCTGACGGGCGGCTCGTGGCGATTCGCGAGCCGGGCGAAACGCGGCCAGCCGAGCCGACTGGCTATGCCTACTGGCTCCATCAGGCCGACGCCGCGCCGCGCGCCGACGTGACCGCCGTGGTCGAATGGGTTCTGGACGAGGCGCGCACCGCCTGAGGCGGCATACGGTTCATCGTATGCGCCCAAATCATGCGAAGGCCGCCAAAAACTCACTTGAGCACTTCGCCTCGCGCGCGCTTTACTGCGTACACGGCGGCCGGACGTGTCGCCACGAGCGTCGAGGAGACCGCGATGAGGGGACCGGAAGAGGCATGGCGGCAGCGCTGGCTGCTGGTCGTGGCGGGCGGCGTCGTGATGGGCGCGGCGCTTGGCGTGCGCAACGTGCAGGGCTTGTTCCTCCTGCCGGTGACGCTGGAGCGGGGCTGGCCGCGCGAGACCTTCGGCCTGGCGCTCGCCTTGCAGAACCTGCTGTGGGGCTTCGCGCAGCCGCTCACTGGCATGATCGCGGATCGCTATGGCTCGGCGCGCGTGATCTTCGCGGGCGCGCTCCTCTATGCGCTCGGCCTGGCCGTGATGGCGCACGCGGAGTCGGTCGGCATCTACACCTTCGGCGTGGGCGTGCTGATCGGCATCGCGCTTTCGGGCACGGCGTTCGGCGCTGTCTATGGCGCGCTTTCGCGCCTCTTTCCCGCCGACAAACGCGGCTGGGCACTGGGCGTGGCGGGCACCATCGGCGGGCTGGGCCAGTTCTGGATGGTGCCGCTCGCGCAAGGGATGATCGGCTCGATCGGCTGGGCGTCGGCCATCGGCGTGCTGGCGGTCGTGATGCTCGTCAGCGCGCCGCTTGCGGCCTGCCTGCGCGACCGGCCCGCAAGCAGCGGCGCGCAGCATCTTGCAGGCGGCACGATGCGCGCCGCCCTGAAGGAAGCGCTCGCGCATCGCGGCTTCTGGCTGCTGAACCTGGGCTTCTTCGCGTGCGGCTTCCAGTTGGCCTTTATCGGCGCGCATCTGCCTGCGTATCTGCTCGATCGCGGCATGGGCGCGCGCGAGGCGAGCATGGCGCTTGCCATCATCGCGCTGGCCAACACGGCGGGTATGTTCCTGTGCGGTTACGCGGGCGGCTTCCTGCGCCGCAAATATCTGCTCTCGGGCATCTACTTCACGCGCGCCGCTGCAATGGCGCTGTTTATCGCCCTGCCGCTCACGCTCGCGAACCTCTATGTGTTCGCCTTCGTGATGGGGCTGACGTGGCTGGGAACCGTGCCGCTCACGAACGGCATCGTTTCGCAGGTGTTCGGCGTGCGGTATATCGCCACGCTGTTCGGCTTCGTGTTCTTCGGGCATCAGCTTGGCAGCTTCTTTGGCGTGTGGCTCGGCAGCGTGGTGTTCGATGCTACGCATTCCTATGCATGGCTGTGGCACGGGTCGATCTGGCTCGGCGTGCTGTCCGGCCTGCTGCATCTGCCGATCGACGACCGGCGCGTCGTGCGCCTTCATGCCGGCGCGGCGCAGCCCGCATGAAGCCTGTATGAAATCCGCGTGGATCGCCGCGACGGTCGCGGCATTACTGATCATGTCGAGCGCCGTGGCGTTCGCGGGCTGGCTCACGCCCGCCGCGCTGCTGGCGTTGCTGTCCGGCCTGACGTTTTGCGGCTGAAGGTTGCGCGCGCAAGGAAAGAAAGGGTAAGGAAACAGGCCTCATGCAGGCACGGACGCTGCTATAAAATTCGCACATGAAGCCCTGTGTCCTTATCGTCGACGACGATCCCGTCGTGCGCGATCTGCTGAGCCGTTTCCTGCGCTCGCATCAATTCGATACGGCGGTCCTGCACGACGGCAAGCATCTGCTGCGCCGCCTCGAACGCGAACGGCCGTCGATCGTCGTGCTGGACATCATGATGCCGCAGACCGACGGTCTTGAAGCCATTACCGCGTTGCGCGCGGCCGGCGACGATATTCCCGTGATCTTCGTGAGCGCGCGCGGCAGCGTGACCGACCGCATCCGCGGCCTGACGCTCGGCGCGGACGACTATTTGCCCAAACCCTTCGATCCGCAGGAACTGCTGGTGCGCATCCAGAACATCCTGCGCCGGCGCGGCCCGTCGATGGCGAGCGCGCCCGAAGTGCGCACGCGTTATCAGTTCGGCCCGTTCGAACTCGATTTCACGATGCGCACGCTCTCGCGCGATCAGACGCTGATCCCGCTGCGCGAAAGCGAATTCGCCTTGCTCAAGATCTTCGCCACGCACCCGTACAAGGTGCTCACGCGCACGCTGATTCACGACATCGTGCATCGCGATGTGCGCGAATTCCGCGAGCGCAGCCTCGACGTGCCGATCTGGCGGCTGCGCCGGGTGGTCGAGGACGATCCGACGGCCCCGCGCTACATCCATACGGTGCGCGGCAAAGGCTATGTGTTCGTGCCCGATCCGGGGCGGGTACCGGATTCGCTGGTGGACATGCCGGGCTAAAAGCGCAGGCTGCAAAAAAAGCGCGCCGGCGAAACCGCCCGGCGCGACAGGTACCACCGAGACCTCGTGAGACGGGGGCGTGTTTCGCCCCCGCCGGAATCAAGCCGAAATATCGATGAACAGCCCGCTTGCGGACGACGCGCCCCGCGCCTGCAGATTGCCAGCGAGCGTCGAGAGGAATTGCTGGAGGTCCATGGCGGAGGCGTCCAGCGGATCGTCCGAGCTGACACCCAGCGCCGCGAGCAGGTTCTCGTAGCTTGCGGCCAGATCGCTATTCGCGCCGTCCAGCGATGTGGCCGATTGCGCGAGCCCCGACACCGCCGAAGCCAGATCGCCGCTATAAGCCGCATCGCTTCCGCCTGCCGTGCTTACCGTGCCGCTTTGCTGCGCCGCCGCCTGAAACAGCGAGCCCAGGAACTGCTGGAGCGCGGCGAGCTTGTCGGCGGCGGTGGCGTTGTTGTCCGCCAGATCGCCGAATTCATCGTCCTGGCCGTCGCCGCCATCGCTATCGGTGCCGAGCGAATTCAATGCGGCCGCAACGGCCTGCGCGAGCGGATCGGCGCTGGAATTGCTGTCGAGTCCCGATGACCCATCGTCGGACGTCTGCAGCGTGTCGCCTGACGCCGCCGCGTCGTCGGGGTTCTGCTTCGACGCCCAGAGCGCGTAGAACGAGGTGGAGCCGCCGTTCGAGCTTGCGGCCACGCTGATTGTCATGAGATGCCCCTGAAGAACGATCGGATCGGAGATGGTCTGGCGCCATCGTATGTCGATCGCGTGCGTCCAGGGGGCGTTGGTAAGCGGCGGAAAGGCAGTCGGGAAAGCTCAAGGATGCGCCGGAACGGCGCAAGCCGTCAGCGCGCGGCAAACTCCACCACGGCGACGGTTCCGTGGTCTTGCGCGCCGTGTTCGAGCTTGACCTCCGCGCCGTGCGCGCGCGCGATCTCCCGCACGATCGCAAGGCCAAGGCCGCTGCCCGGCAAGGTCGAAGCGCGGAAGAACGGCTCGAACACTTTGTCGCGCAAGGCGTCGGCGATGCCCGCGCCTTCGTCGGCCACGCTGAGCACCGGCGCGTCGTCGCCTGCCCTGAGCGTCACCGCCACCGTGCCGCCCTCGGGCGAATAGCGGATGGCGTTATCGACGAGATTGAACACCAGCACCGACAGCAGTTGCTCGTTGCCGATGACTTCGGCGCGTGGCGCGAGCGTGGCGACCAATTCCACGCGGCGGCGCTGCGCGAGCAGCGCGAGTTGCTCGATCACGCCGGTCGCGACCGCGCGCATGTCCACGCTCGCGCCTTCGAATTGCGTGTAATCCGCCGATTCCGCCTGCGCGAGCGTGAGCAACTGGTTGGTAAGCCCGACGAGCGAGCGATTGCTCTGATGCATCGCCGTCAGCGTTTCGTGCAGCCGCTCGGGGTCCTGCTGGCGGCGCGCGTATTGCAACTGCGTGCCGAGCAGCGTGAGCGGCGTGCGCAACTGATGCGCGGCATCGGCGATAAAGCGGCGCTGCATGGCCGTCTGCCGCTCGATCAGGTCCAGGCAGGCATTGAACGCGCTCACGATGGGCCGCAGCTCGGTGCGCAGCGGCTCCACGTCGATACGTACCGACGCCATGCGCGAGGACGTGCGCACGCGCTGCGGCAGCCCGCGCGCGAGGCGCGTGAGCGGGCGCAACTCCAGCGTCAGCCCGACGCACACCAGTATCACCGCGGCCGTGACGATGCCCGCGAAATAGAACATTTGCGGACGCCAGAGCGCGCCCGCCATGGCGTCGCGCTCGCCCAGCGTGCGCCCGACCGAAACGATCACGCGGCGCGTCGCACCCGCGTCGTACATCGGCCGGATCAGCGAGACGGCGCGGATCGGCGTGCCGTTGACCTCCGCGTCGAACCATTGCGGCGACGTGGCCGGGATGCGCTGCGGAAAATCCGAGGTGCCCGCGATGATCGGCCCGCCGATTTCCTGCACGCGGAAGAACACCTGATCGCGGTGCGGCGTGCGCAGGATTTCGATTGCGCTCGGTGAAATCGACGCGCTCAGCGCGTTGCCTTCCCAGCCGATGTCGCCCGCCATCACGCGCGCCGCCGACAGCAGCGCATCGTCCTGCAGCAGGTTCGCGGTGCGCCACGCGTTGCCGCGCGTAATCAGCCCGGCCGCCGCGATGAACAGTGTCATCGGCAGCACGAGCCAGAGCAGCAGGCGCACGCGCAGGCTGTCGGTGGGCTTCATGGCGCAAGGGCAGGCAGAGGGTTATTCGTCCGCTTCGGCATCTTCGAGCAGATAGCCGAGGCCGCGCAGCGTGATGATGGTCGCCGTGCTCTTTTCGAGCTTCTTGCGCAGGCGCGAGACGTAGATTTCGATGGCGTCCTCGCTGGTGGGCGCATCGGCGTCGCTCACGGATTCGGCGAGCGTGGCCTTCGAGACGGTCTTTTTCGCGCGCAGGATCAGCGTTTCCAGCACGGCATGTTCGCGCGGCGTGAGCGTGAGCGCGTCCTCTTCGACGTAGAAGCGCCGGCTGTCCATATCGTAGAGGAGATTGCCGCAGCGGATGCGGTTCGAGCGCGAGGGCGCCTGGCGGCGCGCCAGCACCTTGACGCGCGCGACCAGTTCGCGCGCGTCGAAGGGCTTGACGATGTAATCGTCGGCGCCGGCGCCCAGGCACACCACTTTTTCGTCGATCGCGCCCGTGGCCGTGAGGATCAGCACCGGCGTGGCGTCGCCGCGCGAGCGCATGCGGCGCAGCAGCGCCTTGCCGGACATGCGCGGCAGGTTGAGGTCGAGCAGCACCACGTCGTAGGTCGAGGCGCGCAGCGCATCTTCCGCGGCTTCGCCGTCGCCGACGTGGTCGAGCATGAAGCCGTCATCGCTCAGCGTGCGCACGAGCCAGTGCGCGAGTTGTTCGTTGTCTTCGACGAGCAGCAGTCTCATGCGGGTTCAAGCGTGTTGGCGCGTGCTTGCGCGTATTGGCGTGGAACGGTCAGGCCGTCTTGTACTGCTCGCGGGTGGCCTTCGAGCGGTACAGGAACAGGGTCGCCACCATGCCGCACACGGCGGCGACGCTCATCCAGGCGCCGGGCGCGGCCTTGTCGCCGGTCGTGTGGATGAGCCAGGTGGAGATGGCGGGCGTGAAGCCGCCCACCAGCGTCGCGAGGCTGTAAGCCATCGAGAAGCCCGTGGTGCGCACGTGCACCGGCATCAGCTCGGTCAGCGCCACGACCATCGCACCGTTGTACCACGCATAGAGCGTCGAAAGCCACAGCTCGACCACCAGCAGCGTGGCGAACGAGGGCGCGCCGACCAGCCACTGCATCGCCGGGTAAGCCGTGAACACGGTCAGCACGGTGCAGGCGATCAGCACGGGGGCGCGGCCGAGGCGGTCCGACACGGCGCCGGCGATCGGCAGCCAGATGAAGTTCGACACGCCCACGCACACCGTCACGAGCAGCGCATCGAGCGAGGTGAGCTTGAGTTCGACCTTGCCGAAGGTGGGCGTGTAGGCCGTGATCAGGTAGAACGAGGTCGTCGTCATGATGACGAGGCCCATGCCCGCGAGCACGATGCCGTAGTTGGCGACGATCGCGCGGGTGATTTCGCGCAGGCTCGGATGATGGCGGCGCGCCTCGAATTCGTCGGTTTCGCGCAGCGTGCGGCGGATGTAGAGAAGGAAGGGCACGATCAGGCAGCCGATCACGAACGGTACGCGCCAGCCCCAGCTCGTCATCTCATGGGCGGGCACGACGCTGTTGAGCAGCACGCCGAGCGCGGCGGCGAACACCACGGCCACCTGCTGGCTGGCCGATTGCCACGCGCAGAAGAAGCCGCGATTGCCCTTGGTGGCGATTTCGGCGAGATAGACCGACACGCCGCCCAGTTCCGCGCCCGCCGAGAAACCTTGCAGCAGGCGGCCGACCAGCACGAGCGCCGGAGCCAGCAGGCCGATGGTGGCGTAGCCGGGCACGAAGGCCACGCACATCGTGCCGATCGCCATCAGCGTGAGCGACATGAGGAGGCCCTTGCGGCGACCGTGGCGATCCATGTAGGCGCCCAGCACGATCGCGCCGAGCGGGCGCATCAGGAAGCCCGCGCCGAACACGGAGAACGCGAGCATCAGCGAGACGAACTCGTTGCCGGCGGGAAAGTACGCGGCGCCAATGGCGGCGGCGTAATAGCCGTACACCATGAAGTCGTACATTTCGAGGAAATTGCCGCTGACCGCGCGGAACACGGTGCGCGCTTTCGAGTCGCCCGGTACGGCGTTGATGGCAGAAGACATGGTGGACATCCTTGGTGAGAGACGAGCGGGTCCGCAGCGGATCCGTAGTGGTTCGATGGACCGCTGGGGCGCTCGCCTTGTGGCTGCATTCGGTGCTTTAAGGTTTCGCTGGAAGCCGGTGGCGTTTGCTACGGCGCGCCCTTGGGCGCATCGGACTGCGCGCCCGTGACGAAGGCATTGGTGTACGTCTTCGCGAGATCGACATGCCGCGCCGTCAGTCCCGAACCGGCTGCGATCAGCACGCGCAGCACGGTCTGCGGCGCGCCTTGCGGCATCTGGCCGTCGCGCGAGAACGCCGGCTGCGCCGAGGCGAGCGCCTGCACATAGCCCGCCCGGTCGCTGCCGGTCAGTTCCGGCGGCAGGGTATCGGCGATGGCCTGCGCGGAATGCGTGTCGAGATAGCGCAGCGCACGCACCAGCGCATGCACGAGTTGCGCGGTTTCGTGCGGATGGGCGTCCACCCAGCCGCGCCGCATATACAGGCACGCGCCCGCGTAGGGGCCGCCCAGCCAGCGCTGCGAGCCTTCGACGCTGCGCATGTCGGCGACCATCCGCGCCGCGCCGCTCGACAGCAGGCGCGTGGCGGTGGGTTCCTCGACCATGCCCGCGTCGATGCTGCCTTGTTCCATGGCTTCGATAAAGCGCGTGTCGGACGCGAGCGGCACGATCGTATAGTCGCCGGGCGCGACACCCGCACCCGCCGCCAGATAGCGCGTGACCACCCACGTGGAGGCGCCGAAGCCTGTCACGCCCAGACGCCGCCCCTTGGCGTCGCGCATCGATCCCGAGCGCGCCAGCGCGCGGCCGCCTTCGGCGCGCGTCGAAGCCAGTTCGGCCAGACCCAAGGCGCGCTGGAATACCACGACCGAGAGCACATCCTGGCCGCGGCTTTGCAGATCGAGCGTGTGATCGTAAAAGCCGACTGCGCCTTCGATGGCGCCTGCGATCAGTTCCGTGGAAGTGTCGATGCCCGCCGGGCCGGACACCACCTGGACATCGAGCCCTTCATCGCGGAAATAGCCCAGCCGCGCGGCCAGCACGACCGGCAGATAGACGATCTTGGACATGCCGCCCATCATCAGCCTGACCGGCGCGGCCTGCCCCGCCTCCGCATGCACCGGCGCGCTGATGCCCGCCGCCGCGCCAAGCGCGAGGCAGAGCAGCAGGGCGCGGCCGGGATGCTGGGCGCGAAAAGGCATGGGGGCGTGTCTCCTTGTATTGGGCGGCGCTGCGGCGGCCGGGGGCGGGCTGCCGGTAGTCCGGGATTGGTGGCAAGTATAAGAAAGGCTGCCCTTCTGGTTGCTTTCTGGCGCGAAGGGATTTTGTCGGTATTTACCCTTCTGGCGCGAAGGGCGGCGGGCGTGCCCGGATTGCTGGTTCAAGCCGACGTCGAGGTCAAAGTCGTGGATGCGTCGCATCCGTTTCCAGCATGGGGATCCCGCGCTGCGCTGCGGGTTTCAGCGCTTACAACTTACAATACGGCCAGTCCACCAATAGCGCCTCAAAACATGACCCGAGACCCTCGCCTCACCCTCAACGCGCGCCAGCAGGAGTTGCTCGATTGGGTGCAGCGTGACGGCTTCGTGACCGTCGACGATCTCGCCGCGCACTTCGACGTGACGCCGCAGACCATCCGCCGCGACGTCAACTGGCTTGCCGACATGAATCTGCTGCGCCGCTATCACGGCGGCGCGAGCCTGCCCACGAGCGCCGAAAACGTCTCGTACAGCGCGCGCCAGCAGATGTTCCACGACGAGAAGCGCCGCATCGGCGCGCTCGCTGCTTCGCATATTCCCGATCAGGCCTCGCTCTTCATCAACCTCGGCACCACGACCGAGGAAGTCGCGCGCGCGCTCAACCGCCATCGCGGCTTGCGCGTCATCACGAACAATCTGAATGTCGCGAGCATGATGAGCGGCTATCCCGAGTGCGAAGTGCTCATCACCGGCGGCATCGTGCGGCCTTGGGACAAGGGCATCGTGGGCGAGCTGACGATCGATTTCATCCGCCAGTTCAAGGTGGATTACGCGATCATCGGCACCTCGGCGATCGAAACCGATGGCACGCTGCGCGACTTCGACACGCGCGAAGTGCGCGTGGCCGAGGCGATCATCCAGCATGCGCGCACCGTCTATCTGGTCACCGATCATTCGAAATTCGGCCGCCCCGCGCTCGTTCGCCAAGGCCATCTGAGCCAGATCCACGCGCTGTTCACCGACAAACCGCTGCCCGCCGATATGGACGAAACCATCGCCCAGGCCGGCACGGCGGTGTACGTCGCGCAATAGATCTCGTTCGGGTGAGCGCTTCAACGATTTGCGCGCGCTCGAAGAGGCCTGGCTGGTGCTGTGCACGGTGTTTCCCGAGGTGCCCCCGCGCGTCGAATGCCGGCTCACCGACGACGGCCTGCGACTGCTGCCAGTCGTCGAGGTCATGCGGAAATTCTGTCTCTGGCTCAAGAGCCGGGGCGGTTCTGAATAGAAACGAACATCGTGCGAAAATAAATCGAACATTTCCGTGTTCGTTCTGCTTCCTGACAGGCTGCTAACGCGCTGCCGTTGTCACTTCTTCGCCCCACTCGCTTACCGCTATCACCCGGGAAAACCCCAGTTTTTTGACCCTTTCTGCCCTGAATCGAGCGCTTTTCCCCACTTTTCCCTGGTTTCATCGGATCGAACTTTACTTTTTCGATTTTGTTCGTTAAATTTCGCATTCGAACATTTCTGGTTCGTATCTGGACTTGCAGGGGCCCGATCACGGGCCTTGGGCCAAGCCACAAACAGGAAACGCAGGTGACTCAAGAGAATCGGTACGATCTGCTCGTCGTGGGCGGCGGGATCAACGGCGCGGGCATCGCGCGCGACGCAGCCGGGCGCGGGCTGTCCGTGCTCCTTTGCGAGCAGGACGATCTGGCTTCGCATACCTCGTCGGCCAGCACCAAGTTGATTCACGGCGGCCTGCGCTATCTCGAGTACAAGGAATTCGGACTCGTGCGCAAGGCGCTGCAGGAGCGCGAGACGCTGCTGCGCGCGGCGCCGCACATCATGTGGCCGCTGCGCTTCGTGATGCCGCACATGCCCAACCTGCGTCCGGCATGGCTCATTCGCATCGGCCTGTTTCTCTACGATCACCTCGCGAAGCGCGAACTGCTGCCAGGCTCACGCGGCATCGACATGCGCCGCCATGCGGCAGGCGTACCGCTGATCGATTCGATCCGTCGCGGCTTCGTCTATTCGGATGGCTGGGTGGACGACGCGCGCCTCGTCGTGCTCAATGCACTGGATGCACAGGAGCGCGGCGCGCGCATTCTCACGCGCACGAAGCTCGTGGCCGCGCAGCGCGTGAAGAGCGCCGGCGGCGAAGCCGAATGGCAGGCCACGCTGCGCCGCGCCGACGGCAGCACCTTCGAGGTGCGCGCCCGCGCCGTGGCGAACGCGGCCGGCCCGTGGGTGGGCGACGTGTTGCACGGCGCGCTCGGACGCGGCGCGCAGCATAGCGTGCGTCTCGTGAAGGGCAGTCATATCGTGACGAAGCGTCTGTTCGAACACGACCATGCCTACATTTTCCAGAACCCCGACAAGCGCATCATTTTCGCGATTCCCTACGAGCACGATTTCACGCTGATCGGCACGACCGATGTGGAGTATCGCAACGATCCCGCCAAGGTCGCGATCGACGGCGACGAGACGCGTTACCTGTGCGAGTCGATCAATCGCTATTTCAAGCGTAAGATCTCGCCCTCCGATGTGCACTGGACCTATTCGGGCGTGCGTCCGCTCCTTGAGGAAGAGGGCGCGAAGAGCGCATCGGCGGTGACGCGCGACTACCGCCTTGAGCTTGACGACACGAACGGCGCGCCGCTGCTCTCCGTGTTCGGCGGCAAGATCACGACCTTCCGCAAGCTCGCGGAAGAGGCCGGCGACATGCTGGCGCGCGCGCTCGGCAGCACGAGCGGCGCGTGGACGGCCGGCAAGCCGCTGCCCGGCGGCGACATCGCCAACGCGCGCTTCGAGCCGTTCGCGCAGAGCCTCGCCAAACGCTTCGCCTGGCTGCCCGCGCCGCTTGCGCAGCGCTATGCGCGCGCCTACGGCACGCGCGCCGAACGTTTGATCGGCGCGGCGAAATCGCTCGATGAACTGGGCCCGCAGATCGCGCCAGGCATCTTTGATGCCGAGCTGCGCTATCTGCGCGATACCGAATGGGCGACCTGCGCCGAGGATGTGTTGTGGCGCCGCTCGAAGCTCGGCCTGCATGTGGCGCCGGGCACGCTGGAAGCCGTGACGGCCGCGCTCGAATCGTGGTTCGCCACGAGCCAGGCGCGGACGGCCGTGCCGCATTAAAGCAAGCCGGTAGCAACATCGCGCGCCGCGCGGTCAGTTAAAGGCGCGGCGCGAATCACAACTACGTATGGATGGAGATAAGAGACATGCAGGATCAACAATACATTCTCGCGCTCGACCAGGGCACCACGAGTTCGCGCGCGATGCTGTTCGACCGCGAGGGCCGCATCGTATCGACGGCCCAGAAAGAGTTCGAGCAGATTTATCCGCGACCGGGCTGGGTCGAGCATGACCCGCAGGAAATCTGGTCGACGCAGGCCGGCGTCGCCGCCGAAGCCGTCACGCGCGCGGGCATGAACGGCACCAACATCGCCGCGATCGGCATCACGAACCAGCGCGAAACCACCATCGTCTGGGACCGCGAAACGGGTCATCCGATCTATAACGCCATCGTCTGGCAGGACCGCCGCACGGCCGACTTCTGCGACCAGTTGAAGGCGCAAGGTCTCGAAGAGAAAGTGCGCGCGAAGACCGGCCTGCCGATCGATTCGTATTTCTCGGGCACCAAGATCCGCTGGATTCTCGACAACGTCGAAGGCGCGCGCGAAAAGGCACGTCAAGGCAAACTGGCGTTCGGCACGGTCGATAGCTGGCTCGTCTGGAACTTCACCAAGCACGAACTGCACGTCACCGACGTCACCAACGCCTCGCGCACGATGCTGTTCAACATCCACACGCGCCAGTGGGACGACGATCTGCTCGAAGCGCTCGACATCCCGCGCAGCATGCTGCCGGAAGTTCGTTCGTCATCCGAAATTTATGGTCAGACCAAGACGACGGTATTCGCCTCGAAGATTCCGCTCGCGGGTATCGCGGGCGATCAGCAGGCCGCGCTGTTCGGCCAGATGTGCACGCACACCGGCATGGTGAAGAACACCTACGGCACGGGCTGCTTCCTGATGATGAACACGGGCGAGAAGCCCATCGAGTCGAAGAACAACCTCGTCACCACCATTGCGTGGCAGATCGGCGATCAGGTCAACTACGCGCTCGAAGGCAGCATCTTCATCGCGGGCGCGGTGGTGCAGTGGCTGCGCGACGGCATGGGCATCATCAAGAGCGCGTCGGAAATCGAAGCGCTGGCGGCCAGTGTCCCGCACACGGACGGCGTCTATCTCGTACCCGCCTTCGCCGGTCTGGGCGCGCCGCACTGGAATGCCCGTGCGCGTGGCTCGCTGTTCGGCGTGACGCGCGGGACGACTTCGGGCCACCTGGCGCGCGCGGCGCTCGATTCGATCGCGTATCAATCGCTCGACGTGCTGGCGGCGATGGAAGCGGACTCGGGCATCAGCGTGGGCGAATTGCGCGTGGACGGCGGTGCGAGCGCGAACAACCTGCTGATGCAGTTTCAGGCCGATTTGCTGGGCGTGGATGCGGTGCGTCCGCAGATCACCGAAACGACCGCGCTGGGCGCGGCGTATCTAGCGGGTCTCGCGATCGGCTACTGGAAGAACGTGGACGAGCTGCAAAGCCAGTGGCACGTGGACAAGCGTTTCTCGCCGGGCATGGCCGCTTCGCAGGTCGATGCGTGCCGCGCAGGCTGGCAGCGTGCGGTGCGCGCCGCGAAGGCCTGGGCCGACGACGCGCAGTGATATCGCGCGTGCGTAAAGTCATCGAAGCACGCAGCAACAACGCAGTAGAAGCACCGTTGTAGAAACAGGGCATCCCAAGTAAATCCAATCACACAACAATAGCGCGCTGGCAGCGGGCCGGAACATCGGCCACGTATGCCCGCAGCACAATAAGTGAGACAACCATCATGTCACCCTATATTGCGGAATTCATCGGCACGGCCATTCTCGTGCTACTCGGCAACGGCGCCGTCGCCAATGTGCTGCTTGCCAAAACCAAGGGCCGCGGCGCGGACCTCATCGTCATCGTGATGGGCTGGGCGATGGCCGTGTTCGTGGCCGTCTACGTGACGGCTGCATACAGCGGCGCTCACCTCAACCCGATCGTGACGATCAGCCTTGCGCTGGCGGGCAAATTCGCGTGGTCCAAAGTGGGCGGCTATATCGCCGCGCAGATGCTCGGCGGCATGGCCGGCGCGTTTCTCGTGTGGCTCGCCTATCGTCAGCACTTCGCGAACGAAGAGGATGCGGATCTCAAGCTCGCCGTGTTCTGCACCGGGCCCGCGATTCGTTGCGTGCGCCACAATGTCATCACCGAAGCGATCTGTACTTTCGTGCTGATTCTGGGCGTGCTGTATCTGGCCGCGCCGCAAGTGGGCCTGGGTGCGCTCGACGCACTGCCGGTCGGTCTGCTCGTGCTCGGCATCGGTATTTCGTTGGGCGGCCCCACGGGCTACGCGATGAGCCCCGCACGCGATCTCTCGCCGCGCATCATGCACGCGCTGCTGCCGATTCCGGGCAAGCGCGACAGCGACTGGCGCTACGCGTGGATTCCGGTCGTCGGCCCGCTGCTGGGCGGCGTGGCGGCATCGACGCTGTATCTGTATCTGCACGCCTCGCATTGAAGCGTTGCATTGACGCCTGAGCCGCTACGTCGGGACGTTGCCTATCCCGACGTAGCGCTTGTTTCCCGCTGCACCGCCACGCACTTGATCTCCACGAGCAAGCCGGCACGCGCGAGTTCGGACACGCCGATCGCCGTCCATGCGCAGGTGCCGCGCGGAAACACCCGGTCCTTCACTTCGCGAAAGACCGTCATGTGCTCGCTCATCCGCACGTGATAAGTCGTCATGTCGACGACGTCATCGAACGTGCAACCCGCTTCCTCCAGCACGATGCGCAGGTTCTCCCAGCAGGCGACGAACTGTGCCTCGGGGTCGGCGATCACTTCCAGTTTGGGCGTGCGCCCGACTTGTCCCGCGCAATACACGGTCGCACCGACTTTCACCGCCGGCACATAGCCGGCCCGCTCCACGATGGCCTGCATCTGCGGCGGAACGATCAGTTCGCGGTCGGTCATTAGTGGTCCTTTGGAGTGCGAGGCTTGTGTGCACGCGCGCGCAGCACCAGCGCGGCAGCGACGAATCCTGCCAGCGCGCAGTAGCGATAATCGGCGCCCAGGCTTTGATGATCGACGACCACGCCGCCCACCACCGAGCCGAGCGCGATCGCCACCTGCGTCGCCAGCGTGAAGAGCGCGGCGGCGGCTTCGCTCTCGCCATCCGGCACGCGCCGATGCCAGACGTTCAGGCACAGCGGCAGCGCGCCCCACGCGATGCCCCAGATCATCACGCCCGCGAGTACCGTGAAGCGCGCATGATCCAGCGAAGGCAGCACGGCGAGCACGACGGCAAGCAGCAGGATATTGGCGAACGTCGCCGCGCTCAGCTTGCGGCTCACGTAACGTCCCGCCGCGAAATTCGCGATCAGCGCGCAAAAGCCATAAGCGAGCAGCACCCACGTGCCGGTATCGCCGGACACGCCTGCTTGAATCAGCAGCGGCATCAGATAGGTATACGCGCCGAAGTGCGTGATGAACACGATGAGCGTGAGCGCGAGACTGAGTTGCGCCTCACGCTGCCGGGCGAACGCGGCGAAGCCGCCAAGACGCAGACGCGATTGCGCGGGCATCGGCGGCAAAACGACGATCTGCGCGATCAATGCGACGGTGGCCAGCACGCCCGCGCCGATGAATGCGCCGCGCCAGCTAAAGAATCCCGCGAGCAAGGTGCCGAACGGCAGACCCACGATCATCGCGAGCGCCGCGCCGCCGAAGATCGTCCCCGCCGCGCGATGAACGTGCTCCGGCGCGACGAGCCGCCCCGCGACGGCGAGACCCAGCGACCAGAACGCGCCGAGACTCGCGCCTAGCAGCATCGCGAAGCTGTTCGCAAACGCCGCGATCAGGCACGCCGCAAGCAGGATCATGGACAGGCCGATCAGCACGCGCCGGCGGTCGATGCGGCCTGCGGCGATCATCACGCCGGGCGCGGCGACGGCCGCGAAGAGTGCGGGCGAGGTCATCATCAGCCCGGCCTGACCATCCGAAATGCCGAAGGTGCGCGCGACTTCGGGCAGCACGCCAACGGGCAGGAATTCGGTGGTGACGCTGGCAAACGAGCCGAGTGCGAGCGACCAGACGGCCACCCAACGTTCTTTATTGCGATTTTTCGTTTGATTTGCGCGCGATGCCTGCGCGCATTCGATATCCGACATCGGGAGTGACCAGCTAAAGATTGCGGCGGGCGTGCAGATGCGAAGCGCCGCCGGGGCGCGTCCACTGAGGAGACGGGGAAGCTGCACGCGTGCCGCGAGGGACAGATTGAAAAAACCTCAAGCCTCGATTGTACAGGCCACTTTCGTTCCGGCTTCGCTGGCGGGCGTTATGAAAGGTAAAAAGGCAGTTCAAAACGGTTTCTTGCGATGAATGAAAAAGCAATCGTTCGCTCGCACAGCCGATTTTGACTGCGGGCCACGACAGCGTCATTGCCGGAGAATTAAACTTTCCTTGGTGGAATTTGTGTTGTGTACGCGTTCTTTCACGAAACTAAAGAAATTTTCATGTTCATGTATGGGCGGTTTGCGATACTGGACGTAAAGGCGGGAAAACGCAGGGAAATACGATGAAAATGAGTCTCTGGCGCAGCACGACATTCCGGCTGCTGATGATCTACGCGCTGGTGTTCTCGGCTTCCATGTCCGCGCTTGTTTATCTGAATTACTGGCAATCGGCGTCCTATACCGCGCGTGAGGCCGACTACAACATTAACTGGCAATTCGCGTATTTTTCGGCGCTCGCGCCTGCGCAGCTGCCCGCGCAGCTCGACGCGCATATCCGCAGCCAGATCCAGCGTCCCGTGAACTTCTACGGTCTGTTCTCGCCGGACAAACGCTGGCTAGCGGGCGATATCGCGCGTATGCCGCATCACCTTACCGAAAACGGCGTCGGTGTCTGGGACCGGCCGTTTCTGATCGGACCTGCCACGGTTCATCCGCAGTATTTACGCACGCGCGTCACGCGCCTGCCTGACGGCGACCTGCTCGTGGTGTCGCGCGACGTGGGCGAAATGGCGCGTCTGCGCGAGACGATGCTCGGCGGTCTCGCCGGCAGCGCGGCGCTGGTGATGCTGGGCGGTCTGGGCGTGGGTGTGCTGGTTTCCGCCTCGCAGTTGCGGCGCGTGAAAGCAGTGCGCCGTGTGGCGCAGCAGATCGCGGCGGGCGATCTCGATGCGCGTCTGCCCGACGGCGGGCGTGACGAAATCAGTTGGCTTTCGCAGATCGTCAATCACATGCTCGACGAAGTTTCGCGCCTGATGCATGAGGTCAAGGGCGCGTGCGACGGCATCGCGCACGATCTGCGCACACCGCTCGTGCGCGTGCGCGCGCATCTCGCCCGCGTGCCGCTTGAGCGCCTTGACGGCGATCACGCGAGTCTCGTCGATCAAGCCACGCGCGGTGTCAATGACGTGCTGAGGCGTTTCGCGGCGATGCTGCGTATTTCGGAGATCGAATCAATGCGGCGGCGCGCGGGTTTCGGCGATGTCGCGCTCGATAGGCTGTGTGCCGAGGTCGCGGACCTCTATCAGCCGCTCGCCGCTGAAAAGCATATCGATCTGACGCTGCAACTGGAGCGCGTGCCCATGGTGCGCGCCGATTACGCGCTACTGTTCGAGGCGCTTGCGAACCTGCTCGATAACGCGATCAAGTTCACGCCGCCGGGCGGGCGCGTGGGGCTGCGCGTATCGATGGGACCGCAAGGGCCGAGCGTGCAGGTGAGCGACAACGGCCCCGGCATTCCCGAAGCGGAGCGCATGGCCGTGTTTCAGCGCTTCTATCGCAGTGAGCGCACGCGCGAGGCACCGGGTTCGGGACTTGGGCTTTCGCTGGTGCAGGCGGTCATGCGTATGCATGGTTTTGGTCTTGCGCTCACGCACGAGCGGCCAGGTTTGCGTGTGACGCTCGATTGCTGGGCCTACGCAGGCGCGCGCTCGCGCGAGCCGATGACGAAAGACGCGTAGTGGATGGTCTGATAACCAAGCGGGCCGACATATATGACCCTGACGCGCGCAGCAACGGCACCGGGCAGGTCGGTCATTGCGGTCGCGCTGGAGGTGCAATCGCAGCGCATGCGCGAGGCGGTGCGAGTATTCCGTCTCGCGCATGTATAAGCGCGCTTTAAAGCCCATTTAAACCGTATTTAAACGCGCCTCAATAAGCCGCAGCGTTACTGCGGAATCACGAAGAGCATCGCCGCGAACACGGCATAGAGCCAGCCCACGTGCGTGAGCTGGCGGCTCTTCACCTGCGGGGCGCGGAACGACCATTGCAGGAACAGGATCGCGAGCATCGTCATCACGGCGGCGAGGATCGACGGCGCGCCCAGATGCCACTGCGTAAAGAACAGGCCGAACGCGGTGGGAATGGTCGCCTGGATCATCATCGCGCCGCTGATGTTGGCGAGCGCGAGGCGCTCCTTGCCCTGACGCACCCAGATGATCGCGTTCATGATTTCGGGCAGTTCGGTCGCGATCGGGCTGAACAGCACGGCGGTCAATTGCGGGCTCAAGCCGAGCCACGGTCCCACGGCGCTGATCTGCTGCACGAACAGGTGCGAAGCGAAGAAGATCACCACCAGCGCGCCGAGCGTCTGCAGAAGAATCCACACCATCGCCGGATTGGCGTCACGCGGGCGCAGCTTGAGCGGTTCGAGATCGCCGCCTTCTGTCTCTTCCTCGCCGCCGTCGTCGCTCAACTCCTTCCAGCAATAGAACGCGTAGGCCGCGAGGAACGCGATGCCCAGCAGCGGCTTGAAGTGGAACACCACGAGGCCGAGTCCGATCTTCGCCACGAAGATCGCGAGGAACCAGAGCTGGTCGCGGCGCAGGCGGCGCGTATTGGCGTCCACCGTGCCGGCGCGCGCGCGGCCCGCGCGAGCGGCGGTCGCAAGCAGCGCGACGCCCACCACCGCGTAGGCGATCGTGCTGAGCGCAAGCGGTCCGCCAATGGCTGCACCGATACCGATTTCCTTGTGTGCATCGTCACCGCCGAACGCCACGGCCACGAGCGTGACCACGCTTTCGGGCAAGGCGGTGCCGAACGCGGCGAGGATCGTGCCGGTGGCGGTCTGTGTGATATTGAGCTTCTGCCCGAGCCATTCGACACCATTGACGAAGGTTTCGCAGGACAGATAGATGATGCCGGCGGCGGCAATGAGCAGGGCGAACGTCCAGATCATGACGCACGCTCCGAGGCGTGGAGGCGGGAATTCGGGGACATTGTTGTAGTGACGTTCCACGGGCCGGACGGTTGGACCAATGACGCAATCCCCCCGCCCAGCCCGGGTGTAAGGGATGACGTCATAGGTCTCGTCAGGCCGAAGAACGGCTGCCGGCGCCATGGCAACTCTGCCAATTATGTTGACGACGGCGCCTCGCGCGTTGCGCGCAAGGCAGACTACTCCCCTAAGACCCGCGCATTATAGCGTAGGAATATGACGCTGCCGAGTTCCCGCGGCTTATCGATGAAAAGCCAATGAAAAACGCGCATGGCGCCGTGTGGCGGCATGCGCGTCAAACACGGCGCGCGTGGCTGCGCGCGCCGCATCGTGTGTCGGCTTTTCAGTCTGACGAATCAGAAGTGGTGGCGCACGCCGATCATCGCCATCGCCTGCTTGTTCGTGGTCGCGTCGTTGCCGAAGTCGCCGAACGAAGCCGCTGCGTTCACGAGCGCGCCCGTATCGGCGTCGATCGTGCGGCCCGAGGCCTTCTGGTAGCCCGCGAGCACGTAGATGTCGGTACGCTTCGAGAGGAAGTAGTCGCCACCCAGGCTGAACTGGTTGTAGCTGGCGTTCACGCCGTTGCCGCTGCCCTTCGTGTAGTTGTAGCCGAAGCCCAGCAGTGCCATCGGCGTGACCTGGTAGTTCAGGAAGAACTGTCCCGTGTTGAATTTGGTGTCGCTGTTCGAACCGGCCGCGCTCTGGTAGTTCGCGTATTCGACGTTGCTGTAGCTAAGGCCCAACTGGAACGGACCGTAGTTGTAGTTGCCCACCGCGCGGATGATCTGCAGCGAGTTCGCCGACACGAAGCCGCCCGAGATGACCGGCGAATCGACATTGACATCGGTGTTCGGGTTCAGGCCGTCGAACGACGAAGCCGTGCCGCTATTGCTGTTGGCCTTGAAGTAACCCGCGCCGAGGCCGAACGGACCATGGTTATACGCAGCCGCGACCGCCCACGTCTGGCCCGCGCCCATGCTGCCCGCCTGACCGCCGAACGCGTACATCGCGCTGACCTGCAGGCCTGCCCAGTTCGGGCTCGTGTACTTGACCGAATTGTTGGTGCGGTAGCTGTTGTCGTAGTTGTCGATGTCGCCCGGCGTCGCGAATGCGGAGCCGAAGTTGACGTCGTCGGTCATCGGCTGGAGCAGGTCGATGAGCGGGTCGTACTGACGGCCCAGCGTGACCGTACCGCCCGTCGTCGAACTCAGGCCCACCATCGCGGTGCGGCCGAACATGCGGCTGCCCTGGCCTTGCTTGCCGTTGTCTATATTGAAACCGCTTTCGAGTTTGAAGATCGCCGACAGGCCGCTGCCGAGATCCTCCGTGCCCTTCAAGCCCCAGAGGTTCGGCGAGACATTGCCCGACATCATCTGGAACGTGTTGCCCGAACCGTTCTTGCCGGCCTGATTGCCGAAGAACGCGACCGAGGTGTCGAGTGCGCCGTAGAGCGTGACGCTGCTTTGTGCGTGAGCGACGGATGCGAGTGAAGCCAGCGTGGCCGCGAGAGCGAGAGCGGTTTTTTTCATTGATGGATATTCATTAAAAAGTTGCGTGAGAGAGCATTCGCTTCATGAAATCGAATCGCGGCGGCGGAGGCACGCCGGCCGGGTTCAGGGGCGATTATGCGTAACGTGCTTACCGGACGAATTTGAAAATCTGAAAGACTGAGTTTCAAAAAACGCGGCGCGGCGTAGCTCCCGTCCGGACGGCGCCGCAAGCGCATGGCACACGAAGGTGTTGTTTTTTTGCGGCTATTCGCGGCGCGGGCGGGCGTTTATCGACAAGAGGCCTTGCCTCAAGATGTGCGCCTGAAAGCGGATCGAATGGCGCGACGATCATTCATGCGCTCACGCGGGCGTATGAAAGACGTTCAGGACACTTGATCGAATTGGCGTTTATCGAAGCGTACGCTGCGTATGAGCACACGCTTAAACATTTCTTCATTTTCCTGCGGATATT
Source organism: Paraburkholderia eburnea (assembly GCF_002917095.1). Classification (GTDB taxonomy): domain Bacteria; phylum Pseudomonadota; class Gammaproteobacteria; order Burkholderiales; family Burkholderiaceae; genus Paraburkholderia; species Paraburkholderia eburnea. Next base: position 302,928 of record NZ_PQGA01000004.1, on the reverse strand, counting down.
CGCGCAGGTTCGCGCCTCTATTCTTGCCGCATGAATGGATTAACGGCACCGGCCAGGTGGCTGGAAAGGAGCCTGAGGTGAAGAAGAGTTGGAGTGGCGCGCTGGCCGTCCTGCTGGTGTCAGTGTCGGCGGTTGCGCACGCAGGCGGTCTGCCGGGCGATCCGTCTGCCGGGGAAGCCCCGGCGTCGGCGCCTGCAACCGGCACGGCGGTGGTATCGGTGGTATCGACGCCCGCGCCTGCGTGGAATAAAGACGGCGTGCCCATCACGCGTGCCCAGGTGCGCCACGAGCTCGTGCAGGCGCAGAACGACGGCGAACTCAAGGCACTCAACGGCACGCTCTACGCACATCACTGACGCATCGTCGATACGTCATCGAACGCAACCGTCATGCCGGCATGGCCGCGCGGCGTGACGGGCATTTGCATCGCGGCCAAATATCCGGGTTTCTCACCTCATGAAATCACGCATCATCACTTACATCGTGCGCGCGGCGCTGTGCGCCGTGGCGACGGCGGCCATCTCCGGCTGCGCCAACCTGCATCCGCAACCGAACGGGCCCGGCGATTGTGTTGGCCCGCCCGATTACTGCGTGCCGTTCTTCGGTTCGTGAAGTGCGTCGCGCGATGGCCTCGGTGGCCATCGCGCGTTTCAGAACCCATGGCTTAGAACCACGCGTCCTGCATGTCGAGCGTCGTGCGATCCAGCGAGGTGAGCAGATCGAATTGTGCGGATGTCTTCGGCAGTTCCCACGCGAAGAAGTACGTCGCCGCGGCCAGCTTGCCGCGATAAAAATCGGCGTCGTCGCCCTGCGCGTGCTTGAGCGCCGCGCGCGCGGTCAGCGCCTGTTCGAGCCAGATCCACGCTACCACGACATGGCCGAACGCTTCCAGGTACACCGAAGCATTGGCCAGCGTCACGTTCGCATCGCCCGCCGCCCACAGCGCGTGCGTCACCTCGATCAATCGTCCAAGCGCCGCTTCAAGCGCGCGTGCATGCGCGGCGTCCTGCGCATCGCCGTTCGAGCGCGCGCGATCGAGCGTCGCCTGCACGCGCTGCGCGAACAGCTTGAGCGCCGCGCCGTTCTGGATCGTCACCTTGCGGCCCAGCAGATCAAGGCCCTGAATGCCGTGCGTGCCTTCGTGGATCGGATTGAGGCGGTTGTCGCGATAGAACTGCTCGACGTTGTATTCGCGCGTGTAGCCGTAGCCGCCATGCACCTGAATCGCGAGATCGTTGGCGGCCAGACACCATTGCGACGGCCAGCTCTTCGCGATCGGCGTCAGCAGATCGAGCAGCAGCGTGAGCGGTTCGCGCGCGGCATCGTCGTCGATCGCGCGGGCCTCATCAACGAGCTTCGCGCACCAGAGGTTGAGCGCAAGCGCGCCTTCCACATAGCTCTTTTGCGCGAGCAGCATACGGCGCACGTCGGCGTGCTCGACCAGCTTGATCTGCGGCGATGCAGGGTCCTTGCCCGCCGCGCCCATGCCGCGACCCTGCGGACGATTACGCGCGTAATCGAGTGCGTGGAGATAGCCGGTGTAGCCGAGCATCGTCGCGCCCAGACCCACGCCGATACGCGCCTCGTTCATCATGTGGAACATATAGGCCAGGCCCCGGTGCGGCTCGCCCACCAGATAGCCGATCGCGCCCGCGCGGCCGCCCGGCGTGTACTTCGTGCCTTCGCCGAAATTGAGCAGGCAGTTCGTCGTGCCGCGATAGCCCATCTTGTGATTGAGGCCGGCGAGCACGACGTCGTTGTGCTCGCCGCGCGTGCCGTCGTCATTGACGAGGTACTTCGGCACCACGAACAGCGAGATTCCCTTCACGCCGGGAATCAGCTTGCCGTCCGGGCCCGGGATCTTCGCGAGCACCAGATGCACGATGTTCTCCGACAGTTCATGCTCGCCGCCCGAGATCCACATCTTGTTGCCGCGCAGCCGGTACTGCGCGCCCAGCGGCGACTCGCCCTCGTAGTCGGCGCGGGTGGCCACGTCCGAGAGCGACGATCCCGCCTGCGGCTCGGAAAGACACATCGTACCGAAGTAGCGGCCTTCGAGTTCGGGCTTCACGAAGGTTTCGATCTGCCGTTCGCTGCCGTGCGCGAGCAGCAGATTCGCGTTGCCGATGGTCAGGAACGGATAGGCGCTCGACCCGACGTTGGCGGCCTTGAACCACGCGAAGCCGGCTTTTTCGACCACCAGCGGCAACTGCATGCCGCCGTATTCGTAGTCCTGGCCCGCCGCCATCAGGCCCGCTTCGCAGAAGGCCTTCAGCGCGGTCTTGACCTCGGGGATGATAGTGACGGTTTCGCCGTCGAAGTGCGGCTCGTGCTGGTCGTTCTTCTTGTTGTGCGGTGCGAACAGGTCGGTGGCGATCTTCTCGCAGGTGTCGAGCGCGGCGTCGAAGGTCTCGCGCGAATGATCGGCGTAGCGCGCGATGCGCGTGAGACGCTCGACGTCGAGCCATTCGTAAAGCAGGAAATTCAGGTCACGGCGGGAGAAGATCAGCGACATGGCAGGCAGTCTCGCGAAGAAGGTGACGAGTGAGAGCGCCAGCCTACACTAAAATAGAACGATCGTGCTATTGGGGTTTTTAACGGGTTCCGGTGCGGCGGTCGCGCCTCGGAAGCCATGATGCGCGCCGCGCTCGCGTAGACTGATCGGCGCGAACTTTCTCGCACCTCTTTGTACACTTTGCCTCTTTTCGCGCACTCAATCAAAAGACCAGGAGCTTTAGCATGAGCCAACCCGCGCTGATCGTCATCGACCTCCAGAACGACTACTTCCCGGGCGGGGCGTTCGAGCTATGGAACGCCGACGCCACGCTCGCCGTGGTCGAGCGCGCCATCGGGCGGGCGCAGGCGAAGGGCGTGCCGGTGATCCACGTCCAGCATGTCGCCGACGCCGCCAAAGGCAACGCGCCGTTCTTCAACGCGGGCACCGTGGGCGTCGAAACGCACGCGCGCATCCAGGCGGCCGCGCCCGACGCGCCCGTGGTCGTCAAGCAGTTCGCCGATGCCTTCGAGCGCACCACGCTGCACGACACCTTGCAGCGTCTGGGCGTGGACGAACTGATCCTGTGCGGGATGATGACGCAGAACTGCGTGACGCATACGGCGCTGTCACGCCGCGCCGACGACTACAAGAAAGTGACCGTGCTCAGCGACGCCTGCACGACGGTCAGCCAGATGATTCACGCGATCGCGCTCAACGCGCTGGCCACGCGCGTGACGCTCGCGCCGGCCGACGCCGCTATCTGAGGTTGCGCGCGAAAAACGCCAGCACTTCCCGAGCCGCGAGCGCATGAACGGCGTCGCGATCGACGCTAGGGCCGTCCTTGCAGATGCGCGCCAGCCGTTCGACGGCGCCCGGCAGGCAGGTGTCGAGGAAGGTGTAGTGCGAAGCGCCCGGCACCATCGTCAGGCTCGCCTGCCGCAGGTTCGCCTGCCGCAGAAAGCCCGCGATGCGGCGCACGTTGGTGTCGGGCGGTACGGTGGTGTCGGCGGTCCCCGCGAGCAGGGCAACGGGAATCGTCACGTCCTTGAAGGCGTCGGCGTCGAAGGCTTCGCCCAGCGCGGGCGCGATCGCGAACACGGCCCGCACGCGGGCGTCGCGGTACGAGTCGCCCGAGCGCGCGAACGAGGCGCGCATGGCTGGCGTCGGCGGCGTCGGGAGCGGGGCGCTTGCACCGCTTGCGCCTGCAACCAGACGTTTCGCTTCGGGCGGATGGCAGATGGCATCCGCCTGCGGCGAGCGGCAGAATGCCTCCAGCGCGTGCACGTCCGTGCGTGCGCCCGCGATTTCCAGCACCGTATAGCCGCCGAGCGAGAACCCCGCCGCGCCGATGCGCGCCGGGTCGATATGCGTCCCAAACTGCGCATCGGCCAATAAAGCGTCCAAAACGTTGCTCAAATCCGCGGCGCGTTCCCACCAGAGCATGAAGCCCTCGCGCGTGAGGGGTTCGAGTTCGTTATTGCCCGGATGATTGACGGCGGCCACGATATAGCCATGCGCGGCGAGCGCGCTGGCGAGCCAGTCCTGATCGTTGGCGCTGCCGCCCGTGCCATGAGAAAGCAGCACGAGCGGAAAGCGCGTGTCCGCGTCGCCGGCGAGCGCGGCGTCGCTGGCAACGGGATGGCCGCGAAACAGTGGATCGCCAGGGCGGCCAATGTCGCGCGGCGTTTCGGGCGTGGCGCTCGCGACGGGATACCAGATCTGCGTGAGCAGTTGCTGCGTGGCGGCGCCGCGCCAGTTGCGCTCGACGGTGGGATGGATGACGCGCGTAGTCAGGCCGACGTGCCACGGCGCGGTGTTTCCAGTTTCATCGGCCAGGACGGCGCGCGCCGGCCCCGAAAGCAGCGCAGCCATGCAAAGCGAACACGCCGCGCGCCGCAAGAAACAGGCAAGCGCACAGCTTGATCCCAAGTCAGCAAGAACACGCGTCATGCTCGCCCTCCCGGCCTCTCGTCGATACGGAGTCCGATTCTATTGAAGAAGCGAAAACGGGCGTCGTCATATGACGTTTTTCACCGCAGCCAACCGTGAATCCAGGCAATCTGTCCGAAAAATTACATGAAACGTTTGCAAATGCTCGAATAAAAAAGGGCTTTATAAAGTTATGCCGCGCAGGTGCCGTAAACTGGCGAACGGGCTGCGTGCGCGTGGCGCGAGGCTCGTCCGTCCCGAACTTCCCTTTTCGGCAATGGCGCACGCTTCGGCCAGATACCGAGGCGCGGCGCCGTGATATCGTCGCGCCCCTGCGCGTGAGCTGTGTGCCGGCTGGGCCGCAAACCGCCAGTGCGGCCCACTGCAACGATTGGCGCCGCCAATCCATTCAGGCTCAAAGGAGGCCTTCCGGTGATGAACGTGCTGGGCTGCATCGTCTACAAGCACAATCCATGGCTCGTCATCGTGGCCGTGCTGATCTGCGGCGCGGGCTCGTGGGTGACGGCGCGCCTCGTGCGGCGCGCGTTCGCCACGCGCGGCATGCAGCGCGCGGGCTGGCAGTTCCTCGCCGCCACCACGGCGGCCGTGGCGATCTGGTGCACGCACTTCGTGGCGATGCTCGGCTACGAGCCGGGCGTGCCCGTGACCTTCGATGCGGTGCTGACCATCGTGTCGCTGCTCATCGCGCTGGCCGGCAGCTTTCTCGGCCTCTTCGTGGCGTGCAGCGGCTTCACGCGCGCCGCGCCCATGCTCGGCGGCGCGCTGGTCGGGCTCGCTATCTCGCTGATGCACTACACGGGCATGACGGCCTATCGCGTCGAGGGCATCGTCACCTGGAACCGGCTCTATCTGGTGACGTCGATCGTGCTTTCGGTCGGGTTCAGCGCGCTCGCGTTCGATCAGGCCTCTCGCAAGCCGGGCGCGGCGAGCACGGGCGGCAGCGTGACAGGCGCGCGCTCCCAGGTGGGCCTCGTCGCGGCGCTGCTGGCGATCGCCATCGCCACGCTTCACTTCACGGGCATGTGCGCGTTCGAGATCGTACCGCTCGCCATCGATACGCACGCCTCCAATCCCGCCGCGCTCCAGGCGCTCGCGCTGGCGGTGGCGGGCATGGCCTTCATCATCGCGGGTGCGGGTCTCGTGAGCTACCTGCTCGACGACAGCGTGCGCGCCGAATCGGTCGAGCATCTGCGCACCATGGCGCTGTCCGACATGCTCACCGGCCTGCCCAACCGCGCGGGCTTCAACGAGCGTCTCGACGCCGAGATAACGCGCACCGCCGCGCATGGCGGCAAGCTGGCGCTCATCGGCATCGACCTGAACCGCTTCAAGGACATCAACGATCTGCGCGGCCATCATGCGGGCGACGAAGTGCTGAAGATACTGGCGCTGCGTTTCAAGAGCCTCGTTCGCGAGGACGAATTCGTCGCGCGGGTGGGCGGCGACGAGTTCGTGGCGCTGCGCCGCTTCGCGCGCCGCGAGTCGCTCGACGATTTCCTGAACCGGCTGGAGACGGCGCTGTTTCGCCCGATTCGTTACGACGACTGGGAAGTGATCTCGGGCGCGAGCATGGGCGTGGCGATCTACCCGGACGACGCTACCACCAAGACGGTGCTCATCAATAACGCCGATCTCGCGATGTACCGCGCGAAGGCGGATCTCACGCGCTCGGTGTGCTTCTACGAGCCGAAGATGGACGAGATGGCGCGCGCGCGCCGCTCGCTGGCGGCCGATCTGCGCGACGCGCTTTCGCGCGGGCAGTTGAGCGTGCACTACCAGGTGCAAACCTCGATCGCCAGCGGCGAAATCTGCGGCTACGAGGCGCTGCTGCGCTGGGAGCACCCGCGCCACGGTTTTATTTCGCCGGGCGTGTTCATTCCGCTGGCCGAGGAAAACGGGCTGATTCTCGCGATTGGCGCATGGGTGCTGCGCGAGGCCTGCTCGCGCGCCGTCACGTGGCAGCCGCCGTGCAAGGTGGCGGTGAACCTGTCGGCGGTGCAGTTCGCGCACGCGGACCTACCCTCGCTGGTGGCCGAGGTGCTGGAGCAAACCGGGCTGCCGCCATCGCGGCTCGAACTCGAACTGACCGAATCGACCATCTTCGCCGACCGCGAGCGCTCGCTCGAAACGCTCCAGCGCATCAAGGCGCTGGGCGTGAGCCTTGCGCTCGACGACTTCGGCACGGGGTATTCGTCGCTCGACACGCTGCGCTCGTTCCCGTTCGACAAGATCAAGCTCGACCAGTCCTTCGTGAGCGAAGCCGAATCGAGCCGTCAGGCGACGGCGATCATCCGCGCGGTGCTGGCGCTCGGCAAGAGCCTTGGGATTCCCGTGCTGGCCGAAGGCATCGAAACCCAGGATCAGCTCGACCTGCTCGCGGGCGAAGGCTGCGACGAGGTGCAGGGCTTCCTGCTGGGCCGTCCCGTGCCGCTCGCGCAACTGGTGGCCAGCGGCAAGCTCAAGCTTTCGGGCGCGCCGATGGCGCTGGCGCCATCGGTGACGGTCGCAACGGGCTGAGCGCGCGCTGCGCGTAAGGACGCGCGAAGGCTAGTTCGCCGCCAGACGCCACGGCCGCGCTTCCATGTCGTGCGCGACGCCGCTCATGCTGCCGAGCGACGCCTCTACGCGTCGCACGAGCGACATCAGCCGCGGGGCGATGTCGTCGATCAACTGATTACCGTTGAGATTGAACACGGCAATCGAACAGCTGAACACCCAGTATTCGTCGTCGATGGGCGACGCCAGCGGAATCGCCACCGAATGAATCTCGCGCTGCATGTCGCCATACGACACCGTGCAGCCGATCTCGCGTAGCTGCTGCTGCGCCTGCGCGAGCCGTTGCGCGAGCAGCTCGCCCTTGGCGGGATCGAGCGCGAGCGTGTCTTGCAGATACTGCTCGCGCGACGCGCCCGGCACGGCCCACAGATACGCGCGTCCCGCCGCCGTGCGCGACAGCGAAACCCGCGTGCCGGTCTCCGCGCGATACACCGCGCTGCCCGCGCCCTGAATCACCTCCGAGTAGGCGAGGTTCATGCGATGGCCCACGGCGAGCTTCACCTGGCCCTGGCAGTAGTCGGCCAGCTCCTGCATCATCGGCCGCGCGATCTGGCGCACCGTCATGCGGCCGAGCGCGGGCGCGGCGAGGCTCAGCATCTCGGTGCCCAGCACGTATTTCGAAATACGCTCCGAGTGGCGCAACAGGCCGAACTCGCACAGCGTATTGATGAGCCGCAGCGCCGTGGGCTTGGGCAAGCCGGTGCGCTCCACCAGTTCGCGCGCCGACAGCTCCGACGCCCCCATCGAAAAGCACTGCAGGATCCGGATGCCCCTTGCGAGCGCGCTCACCAACGGGGCGTCGCTGGACGAATCGGCCGCTTCGTCGGCGCGGGCGGCGGTCTCGCGGTCGCGGGCGAGGCGTTCTTTCATGTCGGATTCCTTCTTCGGGACGAGGCTGGCGCAGCCGGTCAAAAATGGCGCGCCTTGCGGCAAACCCGGCATTCTAGCTTTCACCTTTGCGCTAGAACAATTTTTTTAAGACGACAGGCTCATTTTCTGGAAATCGCGACGCTATGCCGCTATCCAGGGGGTAGGGACTGTGGCTGGATTTGGCGAAATCCGGTCTCGCCGGTTCGAATATCGCCGTGGCAGGTTGACGCTGGGCGTCGACTTCCTGCATCATCGACGACATGATCCTGCATGCCATCGCACGTACGACTACGACCACCACGACCGCTTCTGGCGGGTCGTGAGGTCGATACGCGAGCAAGGTTCATTCGTATCTGCCACAAGGCCCCGCCGGTAACGGACGGGGCCTTGTCGTTTCTCCCGTCCGTTCCGGCTTCACAAGGAGAAACGCCATGCAGGCCAGCGCCCCCAGCCAACGCGCTTTGTTGATCGTCGATATGCAGGTTGGTCTTTTCCACGGCAATCCGCCGCCTTACGAGGGCGCGCGCGTGCTCGCCAACATCAACACGCTGATTGCCCGCGCTCGCGCGGCCGATGCGCCGGTTTATGCCGTGCGTCACACCGGGCCGGCGGGTTCGCCGATCGCGCCGGACAGTGAACTGACGAAACTCGTGAGCGGGCTCGACGTGGATGCCGCACGCGATGGCGTGTTGGTGAAAACGCGGCCCAATTGCTTTGTCGGCACGGATCTCGCGCAGCGGCTGGCCGATGCCGGCGTGAACGAACTCGTGATCGTGGGCATGAAGACGGAATATTGCGTCGATACGACCTGCCGCGCGGTGTTCGATCTGGGCTTGCGCGCCGTGCTGGTCGAGGATGCGCACACCACGGTCGATTCGCCCGGTCTGAACGCGCGCGACATCATCGCGCATCACAACCGCACGCTGAATGGCCCGTTCGTGACGCTCGCGCGGACTGAGGACGTTGCGTTTTGACGCGGTAGAGCGGCATAAAAAAACGCGCCTCGTGAAAAGGCGCGTTTTCAGTTACCGCGTGGAAGGGTCAACGCGTCAGTGCCCGAGCGTCGCCACCTCATCGAGTGCGTCGAAAATCCCCACAACATCGTTATCGACGACACAGCGCTGATCGCGCGCATGTGTGCCGACCACGACCTCGTCCCAGAAGGCTTCCGAGCCATACTGCAGCCGTTGCGCGTGCAGGCGTCGGGTAAACAACTGAAGATCGACCTTCTCTGCATTGCCGACCGTGCTCATCAGACCATGCGCGCCGCTGGCCACGAGCGGCGCCGCACGGCTCGCGCGCGCCTTGGCGATGGCGCCGGCAAGCCGCTGCTCGCCGCTGCGATGCGCGGCGCAGCCTTGTTCGGCGGCAGCGCGCGTGGCGGCGACGTGGCCTGCCATCACGCTCAACTGGCGCTCAAGCGCGAGGAAGGTGCTGCAGGTGCGGCTGGCCGGCGCGCGTCCGTTCACATAGGCGGTGCTGATGTCGAGCACGCGCTGCATCGCGCCCGCCATGGTGGCGGCAGTCACGATGGCGCCGAGTTCCGCGATGCCGCGCGCGGGCAGCGGCTGCGCCGTGCGCGTGTCGAAGCGCACCGTGGCGTCCAGCCCGTCGCCGTGCTTCTCCAGGCAGGCAGATTTGAGCGCGACCAGCCAGGTGCCGGCGGACGTTTCCACGACCACGGCGTCGGCGACCTGACCGTAGGGCACGAAGGCCGCGCGTTGCGTGGCGTCGGCGATCGCAAGCGCAATGGGGCCGCGCGGCGCGGCCACGTTGGCGGCGGCGAGCAGATGGCGCGCGATCATCGTGTGCGCGGCGGGCAGCGGCAGCGCGTGCTGGCCGAACGCGAACAGCACGCCCGCGGCCTGTGCGAGCGGCAAATCGGCGCCGCCCTGGGTCTGCGGCACGAGCGCGTCGAGCAGGCCGAGTGCTTCAAGTTGCCGCCAGAGTTCGCGCCCGGCGCGGCGGTCCTGTGTCAACTCCACGCCGCGTACGAATTGCGGGGTGCAGAGGTCGGCGAGTACGGTTTGCGCCGATGTCGTCAGCATGTCGTCCATGGTGTGTCTCTCCCTGGGTAGCGTCATGCGGGCGCTCGATGGTGCGCGTGCTGCGCATTTGTCATGGATCGTCCTCCTGATGCTTGCTTGAGTCTCGTTATATGGGCGCCTTTTCTACGCGCGATTTGTGTGGTTCGCGCGACGCCGTATTAGATCGTTCCGATTCTAGAAGCGCACATCAGGTGAGGCAACCCGAAAAAAACCCGGAAAAAATCCCCTAAATCGATTTTCAGCGCGCGAGGCGCGTTGATTCGAAAGGGGAAAGCGCCGGCAAAGCCAATGTTTTCGGGGTATACGCGCAAGCCGGGTGAATCGGCCGCGGTGTTATTCCGCATGACGAATGAATCCATTGCTGAACCGGAAATAGCGGAAATGAAGCGGACGCGATGCTGCAAAGTCGTTGCGGGCGCAAGGGGTTTGCAGCGTTTGGCGTGATGCGCGGAGCAACCGGAATGCGGCTTGATGGCTATAGGCCCCAAATATTCCATGGATCGAAAACTGAGACGCATGGTCAAGCCCGCCGTCCGAACGCGGTTATTGTCGTATGACGAAAGGCAGAGACCATCGGCGCTGAAAAGCATTGCGGGACGCGCCGAACATCATCGCGCCGCCAGACGCGTCCGGGGATAGACGGACAGAGCGGCAAATAAAAAACGGGAAAACAATGAGCGCCATACCGAAAACCCCCACTCAAGGTACCGGCGGCCTGCTGCCCGCCATCCTGGCGGACGCCGAACTCGACCACGTCGAGCGCATGGTGCAGTACATGAGCCGTATGCAGGCGGCGCGCAGCCCGCGCGGCATCGACGGCAAATACTGGAAGAAGCGGCTGCGCGCCCTCGAAGCGACCTACGATCTCGTCGCCACGCAGCGCCGCCGCGTCGCGCGGCTGTTCGAACTGCTGGAAGGCGCGGATCAGGCGGCGGGATCGGCGGCGTCGCGCAGCGCCTTCGCCTCGTAGCGGTTGCGCTTGTCGTATGCCTTGCCGGATCGGCGCCCACGATCCCGATCAGGCCGGGGTAGTCGATCAAATACGCCTTGCGCGCGTCTCGCGCGAAATCGTCGCTGAGGAATTCGCGCGAACGCAGATGCACGCGCCTCGCGAACAGCTTGCCTCCAGCGCGCCGTGATAGAACCGCCGCGCGTCGTCCCAGGCATCGCCGCCCACCGACGCGCAGGCGCGCCGGACTCCTCCTTCTTTTCCACGCCCAGATAAAACGCCCGGCTGCCGTTGTAAATCACGGCCGGCGCGTCGCTGCGTTTGCGCAGGCGATACCACCAGTAGTTCTGAAGATGTGGACGCACTGCGAAAAACGCGTTCCATTCCTTCGATCTGACGATGCCTCTAGTCCGGTCATGCGCTTGTCGGGATCGATCGAGTCCGTTCCGCTAACCGTCCCTGATTTTGATCGTTTCGATCAAATCAATGAGCGAATTGCGCAATTACTCCAGCGCGTATACACTCCGACGTGATCGTTCCAATCAAAAAAGTGAGCAAGCCGATCAAAATCCCCAGCGCGATCACGCCGGCTCAAGGCGCGCGCCGATCGGATCATCATTGAGGAGACTCCCATGGCTCAGATTCCCATCAAGCGTGCTATCGAGCGCGTTCCCGGCGGCATGATGATCGTGCCGCTGCTGGCCGGCTCGCTCGTCGCGACCTTCCTGCCAGGCCTGCCGAAGTTCTTCGGCTCGTTCACGAACGCACTCTTTACCGGCGCGCTGCCGATCCTCGCGGTGTTCTACGTCTGCATGGGCGCGAGCATCGATGTGAAGGCCACGCCCTATCTGCTCAAGAAGGGCGGCGCGCTGTTCGCGACCAAGGTGGGCGCGGCGATCCTGGTGGGCATCCTGCTGGGCCATCTGCTCGGCGAGCAGCCGGTCGCCTCGGGACTGTTCGCGGGGCTTTCGACGCTGGCCGTGGTCGCCGCCATGAACGACACCAACGGCGGTCTCTATATGGCGCTGATGGGCCAGTACGGCCGCTCGGAAGACGTGGGCGCCTACACCATCATGTCGCTGGAGTCGGGGCCGTTCCTCACCATGGTCACGATGGGCGTGGCCGGGCTGTCGGCGTTCCCGTGGCAGACGCTGGTGGGCAGTATCCTGCCGCTGTGCGCGGGTATGCTGCTAGGTAATCTGGACCGCGAAATGCGCGCTTTCCTCGCGCGCGCCGTGCCGGTGATGATTCCGTTTTTCGCGCTGGCGCTGGGCGCGGGCCTCGATCTGCACAAGGTCTGGCAGGCCGGTTTGCTGGGCATCGGTCTGGGTGTCGCCGTGGTGATCGTCACGGGCATTCCGCTCTACTTCGCCGATCGCGTGACCGGCGGCACGGGTGTGGCCGGCGTGGCGGCCGCCAACACGGCAGGCAACGCCGCCGCCGTGCCCGCGCTGGTCGCGGCGGCCAATCCGGTCTACGAACACGCGGCGCAAAGCGCGACGCTGCTGGTCGCCGCCTGCGTGGTGGTGACGGCGATCGCCTCGCCGGTGCTCACGGCCTGGGTGGCGAAGCGGGCACAGGCGCGCGAGGCCGCGCGTGACGCAACGCGTGAAGCAACGCGCGAAGCGAGCCGCCCGCAAAATCACACGCAGGCACGCGAAAGCAAGAGGCTCGCTCCATGAAGCTGTTGATCATCGCCGACGATCTTTCGGGCGCCGCCGACTGCGCGATCGGCTTTGCGAGCGCGGGCCATCGCACGGTGGTGACGCTCGATGCGTCGGGTGACGCGCGCGAAGTGCCGTCGAGCGCTACGCCGAACGACGCCGACGTGATCGCCGCCGACACCGACACGCGCCGCCTCGCGCCCGCCGAAGCCGCTGCCCGCACCGCGCAGGCGTTCGCCGCGCTGGGCCGCGAACGACGCCTCTACAAGAAGATCGATTCGACGCTGCGCGGCAACTGGGCCGCCGAAGTCGCGGCTTTGCAGGCGCGCGCGGGTCTGGCGATCGTTGCGCCCGCGTTTCCGGCGACGGGCCGCACGGTGCGCGGCGGCGCGCTGGTCGTGCACGGCGTGCCGCTCGAACAGACACAAACCTGGCAACTCGAACACGCGGGCCGCCCGGCCGATATGGCCGCGATGCTGGCAAGCGCGGGCCTCAAAAGCGAGCGCTTCAATGCGGCCCTGCTGCATGACGAGCCGCGCGCGCTCGCGCGCCGCACCGCGCTGATCGCCTCGGAAGGCCCGGAAGGCGCGCAGGCCTTGATCGTGGACGCCGAAAGCGCCGAAGATCTGCGCGCGCTGGCCCGCGCGACGCTCGAACTCGATAGCGCGTTTTTCTGGGTCGGCTCGGGCGGGCTTGCGCGCGAACTGGCGACGCTCGAAGCGGCTCGCGCCAGCGATATCGACGACAAAGGCGGCAGCGCGCCAGGCCCGATTCTCGTGCTGGTCGGCAGCCTGTCCGCCGTGGGCGAGCGTCAGTGCGCCGTGCTGCGCGAGCGCGTGGAAGTCGCCAAACTCGCCGAACTCGTGGTGCCGCCCGAGGTGCTGCGCGCCGGGCCGGCGCACGCGCACTGGGCGCAATGGGGGACTCGCATCGGCGTAGCCCTCGGCGCGGCGCAAGAACACGCCGATTTGCTCCTGCGCATTGGCCGCGATGATGCGTTCGATCCCGCCGAAGGCGCGCATCTTTCGGCAATGCTGGCCGCGTTGGTCGCGCCGCACTTCGCGCGCCTTGGCGGCCTGATTGCCACGGGCGGCGAGACCGCGCGCGCGATGCTCGACGCCGCGGGCATCGGCAGCCTGCGCCTGATCGCCGAAATCGAGGCGGGCGTGGCCGTGGCGCGTCCGCATACGCTTACGCCGACGCATATCGGCACGCACGACCGGCCCGCCGTCGTTACCAAGGCGGGCGCTTTCGGCACCGACGAGGCGCTGTACGCGGCGTGGCGCCATCTCGGCGACCGGCGCGGCGACATGCACAGCGATGAGTCGAAACAAGACACAACACACAGTACATAACCCCCGACATCAGCGCGCACGGCGCGCGAGGCCTCTCAATGAGCCGCGCGCCGACGCCTGTTCAGCACCCTTGAGGAATTTATGAGCACCTATATCCCCGTCATCGGCATCACGATGGGCGACGCCGCCGGCGTCGGCCCCGAGGTGGTCGCGAAGAGTCTCACGCACGCGCAGGTCTACGCGCAATGCCGCCCCGTCGTGATCGGCGACGCGCGCCGGCTCGAACGCGCCATCGCCATCTGCGGGCTGAAGCTCGCGGTGCGCCGCGTGAACGATCCGTCCGAAGCGCGCTACGAGCCGGGCACGATCGATGTGATCGACCTGAACCTGATCCCCGACGATTTGCCCTTCGGCCAGCTTTCGGCGCTGGCGGGCGACGCGGCGTATCAGTACATCGCGCGCGCGGTCGAACTCGCGCAGGGTAAGCAGATCGACGCGATCTGCACGGCCCCGCTCAACAAGGAAGCGCTGCATGCGGGCGGCCACAAATACCCGGGCCACACGGAAATGCTCGCGCACCTCACGGGCGTCGAGGAAGTGTCGATGATGCTGGTCGCGCCGCAACTGCGCGTGATCCACGTGACGACGCACATCGGCATCATCGACGCGATCCGCAAGATCGAGCCGGGCCTCGTGCAGCGCACGATCGAGCGCGGCAACGCCACGCTCGTGAAGGCGGGCATCGCGAAGCCGCGCATCGGCGTGTGCGGGATCAATCCTCATGCGGGCGAGAACGGCCTGTTCGGCTACGGCGAAGAGGAGGAGAAGATCATTCCGGCGGTCAAGCTGCTGCAGGAGCGCGGTCTGGACGTGACCGGCCCGCTGCCCGCCGATACGCTGTTCTTCCGCGCGGGACGCGGCGATTTCGACCTCGTGGTGGCGATGTATCACGACCAGGGCCACGGTCCCGTGAAGGTGCTGGGCCTCGAAGCGGGCGTGAATGTGACGGTGGGCCTCGAAGTGATCCGCACCTCGGTCGATCACGGCACGGCGTTCGATATCGCGGGCAAGGGCGTGGTCGATGAAGGCAGTCTGCTCGAAGCGCTGCGCCAGGGCGCGGAGCTGGCCACGCGGCGTTGACGTTGCCGTATCGCCTGAGTGGGGACGAGGCCCGCGCGCCATCGTGTAAGATCGCCGGGTCCGTTCATCCCCACCCCATGCAATGAAAGCATCCGACCGTCACCGCGCCATCCTCGAACTCGTGCAAACGCGCGAGGCCAACGTCGAACAGTTGACGGAGGCGCTGGGCGTGTCGGAAGCCACGATCCGCCGCGATCTGGCCGTGCTGCACAAGCAGCGCCGCCTCGTTCGCACTTATGGCGGCGCCACGGCGCTGGTCGGCGTGCACGAGCCGGAAGCCTCGCTCGAAGAGCGCAAGGCGGCGCAGCGCGAACAGAAAGAGCTGATCGCGCTGGCGGCCGCGGCGCACGTGCGCGACGGCGACACCGTCATGCTCGACGGCGGCACCACCTGCGCGGCGCTCGCGCGCCATCTGGTCACGCGCACGGATCTGCACGTCATCACCAACAATCTGCTGGCCGTGATGACGCTCGCGAACGCGCCGGGCATCGAAGTCACGCTGCTCGGCGGCGATCTGCGCAGCACCAGCATGAGCACGCTCGGGCCGCTCGCGGAACTGCTGCTGTCGCGCGTGAGCGTGGATACCGCATTTCTGGGCGCGGATGGCGTGGTGGCCGGCTTCGGCCTGTGCGAAGCGAGCGCGCAGCAGGCGTCGCTCAAGGACTGCATGATCCGGCGCGCGGCGCAGGTGATCGTGCTGGCGGACTCCGACAAGCTCGGTCGCGCGCGTCAGCAGCACTGGACGCCGCTGGAGCGAGACTGGCGGCTGATCACGTCGGCGAGTGCGAGCGAGGATACGTTGGAGCCGTTTCGCGCGCTGCAACGCGTCGAGGTCGAACTGGCGGGCTAGGGCGCTTTTCTCGCGCTCGCTCTTTCTGGTTCCCCGTTTGCGTGCGGCGCTGGCTCTACAACCGGGCGCGCTTTAGCGCGACAATCAGGGTTTCCCCATCCGCGCATGGCCCGGCCGCCGTGCGCCACACCCGCATCGTGGAGCCGCCATGTACGTCCCCGCCCATTTCGACGAATCCCGCCCGGAAGTCCTGCACGCGCTGATCGCGCAGCATCCGTTCGGCACGCTGGTCACGCATGGCGCAAGCGGTCTGGACGCCAATCACATTCCGTTCGAACTCCTTGACAATATGGGTGCGCCGGGTACTTTCGGCACGCTGCATGCCCACGTCGCGCGCGCCAATCCGCTCTGGCAGGACGTCAAGGATGGCGACGAAGTGCTCGCCATTTTCCGTGCGGGCGACGCGTATATCTCGCCCACCTGGTACCCGAGCAAGCACGAAACCCATCGCCAGGTCCCCACGTGGAACTACGTGGTCGTGCATGCGCATGGCCGTATCCGCATCCGCGACGACGAAAAGTTCGTGCGCGGCGTGGTCGCGCGCCTCACGCGCACGCACGAGGCGGACGAGCCGCAGCCCTGGAAGATGGGCGACGCGCCCACCGACTATCTCGACACCATGCTCAAGGCCATCGTCGGGCTGGAGATCGAGATCACGCGTCTCGTGGGCAAGCGCAAGCTGGGGCAGAACAAGGAAGCGCGCGACATTCGCGGCGCGGGCGAGGCACTAGTGGCGCGCGGCGAAGGCACGATCGGCCGCGAGATGCTCAATCATCTCGCGGGACTTGAAAACAACCCTTGAATCGCGTGGGCGGGTGCCTTAAAGCACCAGCCGCGAATGCCCGATTCCGCCGCCTTTCTCCACGCGGATCTGCGTGGCGATACGATCCTTCAGCCCTTCGACGTGACTGATCACGCCGATCATCTTGCCGCTCGCGTTGAGCGTATCGAGCGCATCCAGCGCGATTTCGAGCGTGTCGCCATCGAGCGTGCCAAAGCCTTCGTCGAGGAACAGCGAATCGATCGACGTCTTGTGGCTCACGAGATCCGATAGCGCGAGCGCGAGCGCCAGGCTCACGAGAAAGCTCTCGCCGCCCGAGAGCGTGCGCGTGTCGCGCGTGGCGTCGGCCTGCCAGCCATCGACGATCTCCAGTTCCAGCTCGCCCGTCGATTTGCGGCGCAGCAGATAGCGCGCGTGCAGCCGGTCGAGATGGCGGTTGGCGAGCGCAAGCAGATGATCGAGCGTGAGGCCCTGCGCGAAGCGGCGGAACTTGTCGCCCTTCGCCGAACCAATCAGCGAGTCGAGCCGCTGCCAGAGATCGGCATCCTGCGATTGCGCCTCGATCTGTTCGAACAGCGCACGCTGGCTTTCGCGCTGCTGCGCATCGCGCGTCAGTAGCCCGCGCTGATGGCCCAGACGCTCGTTGAGCGCCGCGCATTCTTTTTCGAGCGTATCGAGTTGTGCCTCCAGCGCTTCGAGCGTCGCGTCGGTCCGCACGGGCGGCTCGACGGCTTGCAGGCTTGAGAGCTTGCCGCGCGTGCTTTGCAGCAGGGCGCTGGCGGTCTGCTTGTCCTGTTCGCGTTGCTGTTTGAGAGCCTGCAGCCGCTTGCGTTCTTCTGTCGGCAGCAAGGCGGCGAGGAAAGCCGCTTGATCGGCGAAGGGGCTTTGCGCGAGCGCCGCTTGCCAGGCTTTGGTGGTTTCTTCGAGCGCCGTGCGCTGTTGCGCGAGCGTGCGTTCGAGATGGCTCAACTGGCCGTCGAGCGCGGCCAGCTCGCGCGTCAAGGCATCGGCGCGTGTGGTGCTGGCTGCGAAGTCTTCCGGCGAGGCGTCGCCGTCCGCTTCCTCTTCATCAAATAAGGATGCCGAAGCATTGGCGTGTACCGTCTCCACGCCGATGCCAGCGCATCGTTCGCGCCACGTCTGCCATTGAGCGCTGGCGGTTTCGCACAGGGCGCGCTGGCGCACGAGATTCTGGCCGAGCGCCTGAAGGCGCTGTTGCGTTTCCTGCCATTGACGCCATTCGGCGCCGCGCGCGGCCAGCCAGGTGGCGGAGTCGTCGGGCAGGGCGTCGAGCGCGTAGCCGCCCGCGCGCAACGCGTCGAGGAGGACCGTGGATTCGTCGTCGTGCGCAACTTGCAGCGTGGCGCGCTCGCGGGCGAGATCTTCGCTGCGCTCCTGCAGGCTCTTTAGCGATTGTTCGAGCAAATCGGCGCGGGCGCGGGCGGCCTGAAGCGCGTCGGCGCAACGCGTGTTCGCTTCGCGCGCGCGGGTGAGGGCGGCTTCGGCTTCTTCGGCGGTGTCGAGTTGCTGCTTGAGTTGCTGCGCGGTGCGACCCGCCGCTTCGCGCGCGGATGCGAGTGCATCGGCATGTTGCCATGCATCGGCTTCAAGGGTCCGCGTTGCAAGCTCGGTGACCAGAGCGTCCCATTCCTCGCGATTCTGCGCGACGCGAACGGCCAGTTGTTCATGTTGCGCGCGCTGCTGCGCGAGAGTCGCACGCAGCGCCGACAAGGCCTGCTCGCTGCCATTCAGACGCTGCGCGCAAGCCTGCCATTCCGCGCGCGCCGCTTGCAACGCGGCCTGCGTCGTGGATTCATCGAGCGCGCGATACGCGTCGATTGCCGGGTGTTCGTGCGAGCCGCACAACGGACACGCATCGCCGGGCTGCAATTGCTCGCGATGTTGCGAGAGGCTGCGGATCATCTGCTCCTGTTCGAGCAGCTTTTGCTTGTCTTCGACGCGAGCCAGCAACTGCACATGCGATTGCTGGAGCGTTTGCGATTCCGCAGCTTTGGCGTCGATATCGCCTAGCGTGCGCGTTATGGAAGCTGCCAGCGTCTGTTCTTCATCGGCGAGCGCGCGCCTGCGCTCGGCCACGGTTTCCAGTTGCTGCCAGCGCGTGAACGTCACCTGGGACGCGTGACCTATCTCGCGCAACTGCGCGAGCGTTTGTCCCGCCAGGCGAGTTTGCTGCGCCGTCTGAAGTGTTTGCAGGCCCGCGTCCGCTTCGCTCTTCGCGCGCTCAGCGGCGCCAAGCGTCGCTGCATGTTGCTCACGCTGCGTGCGCTGCTCGTTCTGTTGCCGCTCCACATCGCCAAGCTGCCTTGCGCGCGCGGCGATATCCGCAGCCATGCGCTTGCGCTGCTCGAATTGCTGACGCCATGCGCCAGCGCGCTCGCCTAGCTCGGCAAGATGTCGATTCGACGCACAGTACGTATCGAGGCTGCGCTGTTCCGCTTCGAGCCGCGCAAGTTGCGCGTCGCCGTCACGCACGATGCGCGCGGCGAGCGTAGCCGTCGCGCCATATTGCTGCCGTTGCGCGGTCAGCCGCTGGGTGCGCTCCAGACGCAACGCGGTTAGTTCGGCGTCCGATTGACGGCAGGCCGCCTCGCCCTGCTGCACGGCCAGGTGAGTGGGGCGCAGCGCTTCGGCGGGCTCGCTTGCGGCAAGCCGTTCCAGTTCCGGCGCGGCGGCGTCGAGCGCGGCGGCCGCCGCGGTTTCGCGCACGAGCGCCGTTTGCGTATCGGCTTCGGCTTGAATGAGGTCTCGACGCCATTGACGTTGCGCGTGCAACGTTTTTGTCTGCACGCCTGCTGCGCTCAACTGGCCCGTGAGGGTGACGATGTCCTGTTCGATCGTCGCGCGCTGCGTGGCGTCGAGCAATTCCATGCCTTCGGCTTTCGCGCGCAACTGCTTGAGCGCGTCGCGCGCTTCGCCCGCGCGCTCGAACACGCGACGCGAGATTTCGCCGTAAATTTCCGTGCCGGTCAGCTCTTCGAGCAGTTCCGCGCGATCGTTCGCCGTGGCGTTGAGGAAGGCCGCGAAGCCGCCTTGCGCAAGCAGCATCGAGCGCGTGAAGCGCGGAAAATCGAGCCGCGTGATCTCGGTCACGCGGCGCAGTTTCTCGTTGATATGAGTGGTGAGGATCGTGCCGTCGCCGCTTGCGAGTTCGACCTTGGGCTGCTGCAAAGCGCCATCGACCTTGTCGCGCGCGCGGCGTTGGCTCCAGAAGGCGCGAAACACTTCGCCCTTCACTTCGAGCACCACTTCGGCGAGGCAGTCCGCCGTGTGGCGCGTCATGATGTCGTTCGCGGTTGCCGAAAGTGTCTTCAGACGCGGCGTCTCGTGATAGAGCGCGAGGCAGATCGCGTCGAGCAGCGTGGACTTGCCCGCGCCGGTCGGGCCGGTGATGGCGAACAGGCCGTTATCGGTAAACGGCGGCTTCGTGAAGTCGATATGCCACTCGCCCTTGAGCGAGTTGAGGTTCTTCAGGCGCAGGCTGCGGATCTTCATGCCTCGCCCTCCACGGTGGACGCAACGACGGCCTTGTAGCGCGCGGTGAGCGCGTCGCGGATGTCATCGTCCAGCGTTTCGTGTGCGAGACGGCGCGCGAATACGTCGAGCGGATCGAGTTCGTCGAGGGTCACGCCCGCGTCGGCCGATAACTGCGCCACGTTGCTGCCGCGCTCGCGGCGAATGCGCAGCACTTCCAGCGGCAGACCTTCGGCCAGCGTCTGGATGCGCGCGGGCAGATCGGCCAGATAATCGTCTTCGGCGACCGTCACTTCGATCCACACGGGGCGCTCGGGCGAGGCGTCTTTTGCCGCGTTCGCGAACGCATCGGGCAGCGTCTTGAGGTTGCCCTTGAGCGCAACGAGCGGCTGGAATACCGGCACTGGCAGCGGCGTGACGCCTTCAAGGCCCGCTTCGCCCAGCTCGACCAGCAGCATTTCCTTTTGCTGCGAGGCTTCGTCGAAACTCAGCGCAATGGGCGAGCCGCTATAGCGGATATGCGCGAGGCCGCCCACTTTCTGCGGGCGATGGATATGGCCGAGCGCGATGTAATCGACCGGAGGGAACGCGCTGGTGGGGAACGCTTCGAGCGCGCCCACGTAGATTTCGCGCACCGATTCGCTCGCGCTTGCGCCCACCGTCGTGAGATGGCCCGTCGCGATCAGCGGCACGGCATGGCCGAGTTCGGCTACCAGCGCTTTGCGCCGCGCATCGGCGGCCACGAAAACCGCTTGATAATAGGCCTGAATCGCAAGTTGCAAGGTTTGCTGCTTCTGCTCGGCGCTTTGGCCGTACTCGCTTTGCATCACGTCGCGCGCGCGGATAAAGGGCACGGCGCAGACCACGCAACCGGGCGTCGCTTTCGCGCGCAGTGGCAACACGCGGACCTGCGCCTCGGGCGCGTCGGCGTGAGGCACGACACGCGCCGAAAGCCGCTCCAGCAAGGCGCTGCTTTCACGCAGCGTCGCCACGGAATCGTGATTGCCGCCGAGCAGGAGCAACGCCACGCCCGCCGTGTGCAGGCGCACCACGAGGTCGCTGTAGAGCTCGCGGGCGTAGCTGGGCGGCGTGCCGGTATCGAAGATATCGCCGGCAATCAGGACCGCATCGACGGCATGCTCGTCGACCTGGGCCACGAGCCAGTCGATCAGTTGCCGATGCTCGGCCTGACGGCTCTTGCCCATGAAGTTCTGGCCCAGATGCCAGTCCGAGGTGTGAAGAAGACGCATGAGGGGTGAGGCAGATTCGTTTTAGTGACGTGCGCGGCGCGCGCGAGTGCAGCGATTGTAGTGCAGCGGGCCTCTACGCAAGGCGTTGTTCGCCGCGTGCCTCGCGGCGCACGGCTTGGGGCGGAATGCCGAATCCGCGCATGAACGCCTCGCGCAGATGGCGGCGGTCGCGAAAGCCGGTTTCCCTGGCGATCACTTCGAGCGGATGGCGGCTTTGTTCGATCATCAGCCGCGCGGCTTCCAGGCGCAGCCCTTCGATCGCCTTCGCGGGCGACTGCCCGGTTTCGAGCGTGAAGACGCGACTGAACTGGCGCGGGCTGAGATGCACACGTTCGGCCAGCTCTTCCACGGTAAGCGAACCATGCAGATTCTGCCGTGCGTAGTTGAGCGCGTTCTGGATGCGGTCCGACTTGGGCGCGAGATCGAGCATTTCCGAATGCTGCGACTGGCCGCCCGCGCGGCGCTGGTGCATCACGAGCTTGTGCGCCACGGAGCGCGCGATATCGGCGCCCAGATCCTTTTCCACCATCGCGAGCGCCAGATCCAGCCCCGCCGTCATGCCCGCCGAGGTCCAGATCGGCCCATCGACGATATAGATGCGGTCCTCTTCCACACGAATGTCCGGAAAGCGCTTCTGCATTTCGCGCCCATAGAACCAGTGCGTAGTGGCGCGCCGCTGCGCGAGCAGGCCCGCGGCGGCCAGCACGAAGGCGCCTGTGCAGATGCCCGCGATCCGGCGCGCGCGCGGCGCGGCCTTACGCAGAAACGTCAGTATCTTGGGCGGCGGCGGCTCGATGAGCGGGTCGTTCACACCGGCGACGATCCACGTATCGATGTCGATGCGCCCGCGCAGCGCGCGCGTGCCGACCGGAATATGCAGCGAGGAGCGGACCTCGCCGCCTTCCGGCGAAAAATTCTCCAGCTTGTAGAAGTCCTGGCCCGCTGTCAGGTTCGCGTGCTCGAACACCGATTGCGGTGCAAGCGTCATGATCTGAAAGCCCTCGCTCAGCAAAAAGCCGATCCGGTGCATGGCGGTTCTCCGGTCATCCGATGTCCGGAATCATACCTAAATACGTCATTTCCGTCACAGCGCGAGAACGCCAGAATGCATTCACGGCATCACCTTTCATCCTCGCGAATCCACACAAAAGGAGTCTCATCATGGCACAAGCACACGCAGGTACGGCCCTCATTACGGGCGCATCGTCGGGCATCGGCGCGGTCTACGCGCAACGGCTCGCCGCGCGCGGCTACGACCTGATTCTGGTCGCCCGCAACCGCGAGCGCCTGATCGCGCTGGCCGAGCGCATCACCAACGAGACGCATCGCAGCGTCGAAATCATCGACGCCGACCTCAACGACCGCGCGGATCTCGCAAACGTGGAAGCGAAGCTCAAGGAAGACGCGAGCATCACGCTGCTGGTCAACAACGCCGGCGTGGGCACGCACACGCCGCTGCTCGAAAGCGATGTGGACGCCATGTCGCGCCTGATCGACCTCAATGTGGGCGCGCTCACACGGCTGACTTACGCGGCGGTGCCGGGGTTCGTCGCGCGCGGCAAGGGCGCGGTCATCAATATCTCGTCGATCGTGGCGATTTCCCCGGAGACGCTCAACGGCGTTTATGGCGGCAGCAAGGCGTTCGTGCTGGCTTTCAGCCAGTCGCTGCATCACGAACTGGCGGCCAAGGGCGTGCAGGTGCAGGCGGTTCTGCCCGGCGCCACGGCTACGGACTTCTGGCAGATCGGCGGCCTGCCGGTCGAACATCTGCCGCAAGAGATCGTCATGTCGGCGCACGAACTGGTGGACGCGGCGCTCAAGGGCTTCGAGCGCGGCGAACTCGTGACGATTCCGTCGCTGCATGCAGGCGAGGAATGGGACGCCTATGAAGCTTCCCGCCGCACGATGGCCCCGCATCTGTCGGACAAGACTCCCGCAAGCCGTTATACGGATGCTTGAGAAACATGCTGTATTCCAAGGTCGAAAGTCAATTCATTTGATAAGGATATCGAATCATGAAATTCACAGGAAACACCATTTTCATCACGGGCGGCACTTCCGGCATCGGACGCGCGCTCGCGGAAGCCTTGAGCGCACGCGGCAACAAGGTCATCGTGGCGGGACGGCGCAAGGCGCTGCTCGACGAGATCACGAAGCTGAACCCGGCCATCGACACGGTCGAACTCGATATCGGCAATGCCGGGCAGATTCGCGCGGCGGCGCAGCAACTGATCGAGCGTTATCCGTCGCTGAACGTGGTCATCAACAACGCGGGTATCATGCCCTTCGACGATGCAGGTGGCGCGCTGGACGACGCGGCGGCCGTGCGCCTGGTGGAAACGAACCTGCTCGGCCCGGTGCGCGTGAGCGCGGCTTTCGTCGAGCATCTGAAGCGCCAGCCCGAGTCGTGGATCATCAATAACAGTTCCGTGCTCGCCTACGTGCCGCTTGCGGCCACGGCGCTGTATTCGGCTACCAAGGCGGCGATCCACTCGTATTCGCTGTCGCAGCGCTTCGTGTTGCGCAACACCAGCGTGCGCGTGCTCGAAATCGCGCCGCCGTGGGTGGACACCGATCTCGTGCGCAAGAGCGGCGACCCGCGCGCCATGCCGCTCGACGCCTTTATCGCCCAGACGCTGGAGCGGCTGGAGACGGCCACCACCGAAGTCGTCGTGGACGGCGCCAAGCCGATGCGCGACAACGCCGGGCCGAACGAGCACGCGTTCGTGGAGCAGTTCAATCAGTACATCGTCGATAACCCGATTCCGGTCGAATAACGCTCCGGTGTCGCGCAGTGAAGGAGTCAAGGTCATGACCAAAACGATCGAAGCGCAGAACACGGCTCTGGTGCTGGAAGCGCTGGACACGCTGTTCAACCGCAAGGACTATGCGAAGGCCGCGCAGTTCTGGTCCGAAGATTACGTTCAGCACAGCGGCCACGTCCCTGCGGGCCGTGAAGGCTTGTTCGGCCTCGTGCGCGCGATGGGTGACGTGCGCTTCGAGTACGACAGGGTCATCGCCAAAGACGACTTCGTCTGGGTGCATAGCCGCTACACCAGTTCGGCGAGCGCTGCTGCGTTGATTGCCGTCGATATTCTGCGTATCGAGGACGGCAGGCTCGTCGAACATTGGGACGTGCTTCAGGACGAAGCCACGCGCGCCGCATCGGCCGGCGGCTACCCGATGTTCGGCGGGCGCTTTCCGGGGGAGTAGTCGGGCGTCCATCGCTTGAATTCTGTTTCATAGGTGGGAGCAGCGCTTCGCGTTATCATTGCCCCCATCACCGAACGGTCCAACAGATTCAAGCAGGTTCAAGCCGCCAATGGCCACTAAAAATACGACTGGCGCGCGCCGTGGCGCGGCGCCGGGCAAGCGCGACGCGCTGCCTGCCGAGGAGACGCAACCCGCTCAGGCGGAGATCGACGCCGACGAAGAGGGCGGCGGCGTTTCCACCTATCTCGTGCCGGGCCTGGAGCGCGGCCTGCGCATCCTCGCGGAATTCTCGGCGCGCGAGCCGGTGCTGGGCGCGCCCGAACTGTCGCGGCGCATCGGCATTCCGCGCACCACCACGTTTCGCCTGCTGCAAACGCTCGAAGCGCTGGGCTTCATCGAGCGCGCCAACGGCGACCGCCAGTATCGGCTGAGTGTGGCGGTGCTGCGCCTGGGCTTCGAATACCTGAGTTCGCTGGAACTGACCGACTTCGGCACGCCGGTGCTGGAGCGTCTGCGCGACGCGACCGGGCTGAGCACGCATTTGCTGATCCGCGACCAGCGCGACGTGGTTTTCGTGGCCAAGGCGCAGACGCGCGAGCCGATGTTCAGCTCCGTGAAGGTGCATGTGGGGACGCGCCTGCCCGCACACGCCACGGTGCACGGCCAGGTGCTGATGGGCGATCTCTCGCTCGTCGAGCTGCGTGCGCTGTATCCCGAGAAGCAACTGGAGCGCTACACCGAGCGCACGCCCGCCACCGTCGCCGACCTTTACACGCGCGTGCGCGAGTTCGCCGAGCAGGGCTACGCGCTCAGCGAGGCGTCGTTCGAAACCGGCATTTCGGTGGTGAGCGCACCGGTGCGCGACCAGTCGGGCAGCATCGTCGCGGCGCTGACCGCAACGGTGCCGCGTTCGGATATCGGCGACGTCGAGCGCGCGCCGCTCGTCGCCGCCGTCTGCGCCGCCGCGATGGATCTTTCCGCTTGCCTGAACTACCGGCCGCTGCCGGGCGACCCGACCGCGGCCCAGGCCGCGCATGCCACGCAACGGCGCAGTCTGCACGGGGCTTGATGCCCGAGACCTGACGCCAGGCATCAGGCCTTGCGCGTCAGAACGAGTGATGGATGCCGGTGAGCACGATGGTCTGGTTGCGCCCGCTCGACACGCCCGCCGTGAAGAACGCCGCCTGCGCGTCCGAATTGGCGTGCTCGTACAACGCGTTCACATAGACCTGCGTGCTCTTCGAGAGCGCATACACATCGCCGATCATCACCTGGGTCCAGCGTCGGCCCGATAGCGTCGTGGTAGCTGCACCGCCCACGATGCTGTTGGCCGTCGTCACCTGGTAGTTCGCGCCCGCGTCGTAGCTCTGGAACGTGTCGGAGTAACCGTTCGATTGCAGCTTCGTGCGCGTATACAGGCCGTGTAGCAGCACCTTGCCAAACGAATACGACGCGCCGATCCCCATGTTTTCCACCTTGTCGGCCATATAGGTCGCGGCGGACTGCCCCTGGAAGGTCGTGAGGCCCGTGGTGGACATCGACACTGAGCGGTCGTGCTCGTTGGACCACGTCGCGCCTGCCTTGAACGGACCATTCGCGTAACTGAGCGAAAACGCCATCGTGCGGCCGGTCGAGAAGTTCGACGTATTGCCGAGGCCGAGCATCGCGCCCGCCGTGAAGCCATAAAATTCAGGAGAACGATACTTCACCGAGTTGTCGTAGGGCACGACGCCGGTATCCGCGAGTTCGTCGATATTGCCCGGGTGGAACGCGTACCAGCTCGCCGCCAGATAAGCCGTGCTGAACGGATCGAGCACGTCGAACGAGAACGGCGTCTGATGGCCGAGCGTGAGCGTACCGAACCGGTCCGAGCTCAGACCCACGAACGCCTGGCGATTGAACAGCGTGCCCGCCTTCGCCATCGCGCCGGTATTCGTATAGAAGCCGTTTTCCAGCTGGAAAATCGCCTTCAGGCCGTCGCCCAGATCCTCACGGCCGCGCAGGCCCCAGCGGTCGGGCTGCATGTTGCCCTGTTCTTCCATCCACTTCGAATGGCCACCCACGTTGCTGACGTAGGCCACGCCTGCATCCAGGCTGCCGTATAGCGTGACGCTGCTTTGCGCCCATGCAGATGAGACGGCGCAGATGCCCGTCAACCCCGCGGCAATGAAGTGCTTCAACTTTGGACTCCTGATCGTATGACGAATGACCGGACGCGAATCCGGCCTGGCTAACCCCTAACCTTTGGCCCTGTTCACACGGCACGGCGCGCTTCTGATCAATGACGGCCCGTTTCGTGATCCGTGTTCGCTACCCGCATCGCATCTATTTGTTCCATATATGGATAGATGTGCTGCCTATGGAAAGTATAGTGATTCCTGCGGGACGCCAAAATACTTTTCTGGGACGGTAGTTGCCCCAGGTGCGGACTAGCACGATCGCTGCAATCACGCGCGTAACCTCTTGCCGGGCAAGCGTTTTAGCAACCGGCGAGGGTGACGCGGAGAGCTTCATTCATGCCCTTTTCAGGATCGGCTCGGTATTTTCCCCAGGGGCGTCGGATTTTTATTTTGTCCTTGGGCGACGACTCCTATAATGACCATACATAAACTAATGTTCCTTATGTGGAACACGGTTGATCGGGAAAGGTGAGAAATGGCTGAAGAATGGCGCTGCGCCGGGCATGCCGGCGATCTGTCCGATGACGCACCGATCGAGTTCAAGCTCGATGGCACGGAGATCGGCATCTACAAGGTGGGCGACGAGGTCTATGCGCTCGAAAACGTGTGCCCGCACGCGTATGCGCTGCTGACGCAAGGTTTCGTCGATGAAGGCACGGTCGAGTGCCCGCTGCACGAGGCGGTGTTCGACATCAAGACCGGCCAGTGCATCAAGGGCCCCGGTGGCCGCGCGCTCAAGCAATACGCCGTGCGCCTCGCCGGTGAAGAAATCCAGATCAAGGTGGAATGACATGCGAGAAATCCCCGTGAACTTCAATCCGATGCTCAAGCCGTGGCTCGCGCCGCAGCCGAACAACGTCGCCGGCAAGGGCGTGATCGAGCAGCCGGGCCAGCAGGAAAACATGGTCTGGCAAAACCGCAAGGCCGAGCCGACGCAGTACGAGAACGACTTCGGCGATGCGCTCGAACAGGTGTTCGAAGCGGGCGCCGTCGAACTCGACGACGTGGTGGCGGGCCTGAACCGCATTGGCTTTCGCACGCCGGAAGGCTCGCCCTGGAACGCCGAGCGCCTCGCCGCCGAATTCCGACTGCTCGCTGACTAAGCCGGCACCCGGACACCCCGAACACGGAAGACCCCACATGACCTCCACATCCGAAGCCGCCGCAGTGAGCGGCGCCGATCCGGTCCGCGCGTATCTGGATCGCGGCATCAAGAACTACTGGTATCCCGTTGCACCGAGCTGGCAGGTGGGCGACGCGCCCATCGGCATCACGCGCCTTGGCGAGCAGATCGTGCTGTGGCGCGACAAGGACGGCCAGGTCAACGCACTCGAAGACCGCTGCCCGCACCGCGGCGCGCGTCTGTCGCTCGGCTGGAATCTGGGCAATCGCGTGGCGTGCTGGTATCACGGCATCGAAGTTGACGGCAGCGGCACCGTGCAGAGCGTGCCGGCTGTGTCCGCGTGCCCGCTCGAAGGCCAGAAGTGCGTGAAGTCGTATCCCGCGCAGGAACATGCGGGCGCGATCTTCCTGTGGTTCGGCGACGATGCGCACAAGGAACCCGCGCCGCTGCAATTGCCCGAAGAACTGGTGGGCGAGGAGTACGCGAGCTTCCTGTGCATGTCGCACTGGAAGTGCAATTATCAGTATGCGATCGACAATGTGATGGACCCGATGCACGGCGCCTATCTGCACGCGACGTCGCATTCGATGGCCGAAGGCGACAAGCAGGCCGATATGCGCGTGCGTAAAACTGACACCGGCCTCATGTTCGAGAAGACCGGCCAGCGCGACGTGAACTTCGACTGGGTCGAACTGGGCGAAACCGGCTGCCTGTGGATGCGTCTGGCGATTCCGTACAAGAAGAAGTTCGGCCCGGGCGGCAGCTTCGGCATCATCGGCTTCGCGGTACCCGTTGACGAAGACAACTGCCAGGTTTACTTCTGGCGCACGCGCAAGGTGCAGGGCTGGCAGCGCGACGCATGGCGCTTCCTGTACCGCAATCGCCTGGAAGGTCTGCATTGGGCGGTGCTGGAGCAGGACCGCTACGTCCTGGAAAGCATGGCGCCGAACGCGCGCGATCAGGAATTCCTCTATCAGCACGACGTGGGCATGACGCGCGTGCGCCGTATGCTGCGCCAGCGTGCGCAGCAGCACATGACGGAGCTCGACGCATTCCGCGCCCAGCAACCCGCTGCCACGCAAGCCGGGCACAGCCATGCTTGATAGCAACCTGGTCAACACGTCGGCGCAGGGCGCACTCGCGGGTCGCCGCGTGATCGTCACGGGCGGCGCGCGCGGTCTTGGCGCGGCGTTCGTGAACACGCTCGCGAAGAGCGGTGCGCGCGTCGTGTTCGGCGACGTGCTGAACGATGCGGGCGAAGCGCTGGCGCGCTCGCTGATCGCGCAAGGCCACGACGTCGCGTTCCTGTCGCTCGATCTCGCCCAGCCCGAGAGCATCAACGCTTTCGTGGAAGCCGCCGCGCTGCGCATGGGCGGCGTGGACGCGCTCATCAACAACGCGGCCATCACCAATTCGGGCGGCAAGTTCGCCAGTGAGATCGCTGTCTCGACGTGGGACGCCGTGATGGACGTGAACGTGCGCGGCACCTGGCTCATGTGCACGGCCGCGCAGCGCTGGCTGCGCGATTCGGGTCGCGGCGCCATCGTGAATATCGCTTCGGACACCGCACTATGGGGTGCGCCAAAACTGCTCGCCTATGTGGCCAGCAAGGGCGCCGTGATCGCCATGACGCATTCGCTCGCACGCGAGTTCGGTGCGGACGGCATCACCGTCAACGCCATTGCGCCGGGTTTGACCGAAGTGGAGGCCACGGCCTACGTGCCCGCCGAGCGTCATGCGTTCTACCTCGAAGGACGCGCGTTGCAGCGCCCTCAGGTGCCCGAAGACGTCACGGGCCCCGTGCTGTTCCTGTTGACCGACGCCGCGCGTTTCGTGACCGGGCAACTGCTGCCGGTCAACGGCGGCTTTGTGATGAATTGACTCGTTCGAATCGAACGTTCGAAAGCTAGAAAGGAGAAAGCGATGGCCGATACCGATATCGATCGCAAGTCGTGGGACCGTCCCGCCGATGCGAGCTTTGATGACTGGATGAACAGCCGCGTGGCGCGCTATGAAACACGCCGCTACGACTGGGACGCCCTGAAGTTCCAGGCCGATTACGACCCGAAGTACCGCCGCGCGCAGATGCGCTATGTGGGCACGGGCGGCACCGGCGTGGCGAAGGACAGCAACACGGTGCCTTCGGGCGGCTTCACGTTCTCGACGATGGTGATTCCGGCCGGCAACATCGGCCCGAGCCACATTCATATCGACGTGGAAGAAATCTTCTTCGTGCTGCGCGGCAAGATGAAAGTGATCTGCGAGAAAGACGGCGAAACGTGGGAAGCCGTGCTCGGCGAGCGCGATCTGATCTCGGTGCCGCCGGGCGTCTACCGGACGGAAATCAACATCGGCGAGGAAGACGCGCTGATGTGCGTGATGCTCGGCTCGTCCAAGCCTATTACGCCGACGTATCCGCCGGATTCGCCGCTCGCGAAGATCAAGCGCGATATGCAGAAGTAAGCATCGCTAAATAGTCAACCCAACGAAGCCAGCCAGAAACTCAAGTCATGAACGAAGCGATCGATATTCACGCCTCATCAGCCGCCACGCTCGACACGCGGCTCGCGCGCTTTGCGCAGCGCGACGTGCGAGTGGGCGAGGCGTGCGTGGGCTATCGCGAGGCAGTCAATGACGCGATGGACGGCAATGAGGCACTGCCGCTCGTGCTGCTGCATGGCATCGGCTCCGGCGCGGCTTCGTGGGTGCAGCAATTCGAAGTATTGGGCGGCGCGCGCCGCGTGCTGGCCTGGGATGCGCCGGGTTATGGCGCGTCCACGCCGGTCGCGAGCGCGTCGCCCGTCGCCGCCGACTATGCGCGCGTGCTGGGCGACTGGCTCGACGCGCTGGGCATCGTGCGCTGTGTGCTGGTCGGGCATTCGCTTGGCGCCATCATCGCGGGCGCATTCGCCGCCGCGCATCCTGAACGCGTGAGCGGTCTGCTGCTGATTTCGCCTGCGGGCGGCTATGGCGCGGCCGATCCGCAGGTGCGCGCCGACAAGCGCGACGCGCGTCTGGCCATGCTTGCCGAACTCGGCCCGCAAGGGCTCGCGCAAAAGCGCAGCGCCAATATGCTGTCGCCGCATGCAGACGACGCCGCACGCGCCTGGGTGCGCTGGAACATGGCGCGCGTGATCCCGCAGGGTTACGCGCAGGCCACGCATCTGCTCGCGAATGCGGATCTCGCCGCCGATCTCGCGCAATGCGCGGGACGTGTGCCGATGGCCGTGGCCGTGGGCGCGCAAGACTCCATCACGCCGCCCGCCGCCTGCGAGCGTCTCGCGCAGATCGCGCAAGCGCCGTTCGACCTGATCGAGCACGCAGGCCACGCGGGCTATATCGAACAGCCCGCAGCCTATAACACGCTGCTCGATACCTTTTGCCGTACCCATCAGCCATCTCAGGAAACTATTCAGCCATGACAGCCGACCTCGCCAGCGCGTCCCCCGACGCCGACGAAGACCGCAGCGACACGAGTTACCGCGTGCCCGGTCTGGAACGGGGCCTGCGCATTCTGACCGAATTCTCGCCGCGCGAGCCGGTGCTCGACGCGCCCGAACTGTCGCGCCGTCTGGGCATTCCGCGCACGACAGTATTCCGTCTGCTGCAAACGCTCGAATCGCTGGGCTTTCTCGAACGCGCCGACCGTGACCGCAATTACCGCCTGGGCGTGGCTGTGCTGCGCCTTGGCTTCGAATATCTGAGTTCGCTGGAATTGACCGATCTGGGCCTGCCGCTCATCGAGTCGCTGCGCGACGCCACCGGCCTGACCTCGCACATCGTAATCCGCGATGGCCGCGACATCGTCTTCGTCGCCAAGGCGCAGAGCCACGCGCCGATCTTCAGCTCGGTGAAGGTGAACGTGGGCACGCGCTTGCCCGCGCACGCCACCACGCATGGCCAGGTCCTGATGGGCGACCTCACGCTCGACGATCTGCGCGCGCTCTATCCGGAGCCGCATCTGGAGCGCTTCACACCTTCGACGCCGGACACGGTCGAGGAACTCTACATGCGCATTCGCGAAGACGCCGAGCGCGGCTACGCGGTGAGCGAATCGTCGTTCGAGCGCGGCATTTCCGTGGTGTCGGCGCCGGTGCGCAACGACACGGGCCGCATCGCAGCCGTTGTGACCACAACGATTCCGCGTCCGGGCATCGAGGCGGCGCTGCTGGATGGCGGGTTGATCGACAAGGTCCGTCACGCCGCCGATGAACTTTCGAAGCGCCTGAATTACCGACCCGGAATGCAGGTTGCGCGTGGTGCAAATAGCGCGGTCGGCAAGAAAACGTCGTACATGAAGGCATTGGGGATCAAATGATTCAACTCGATTTGACCGGCCAGGTGGCGGTGGTGACGGGCGGTTCGTCCGGCATCGGCCTCGCGAGCGCCGAACTCTTTCTGCAGGCAGGCGCATCCGCCGCGATCTGCGGCCGCGACAGCGACCGCCTCGCACGCGCTGAGCGCGAACTGCGCGAGCGTCATCCGCAGGCGCAATTGCTGGCCGTGCGCTGCGACGTGCTCGACGCAAACGACGTCACCGCCTTCGCGAATGCCGTGGAGCAACGCTTCGGCCGCGCCGACATGCTGGTGAACAACGCTGGCCAGGGCCGCGTCTCCACCTTCGCGGATACCACCGACGAAGCCTGGCGCGAAGAACTCGATCTCAAGTATTTCAGCATCATCCGTCCGACGCGCGCGTTTTTGCCGATGCTGCGTAGCACTGCAAAACAAGGGCGTAACGCCTCGATCGTCTGCGTGAATTCGCTGTTGGCGCTGCAGCCCGAGCCGCATATGGTGGCGACTTCGTCGGCGCGCGCGGGCGTGCTGAGCCTCATCAAGTCGCTCGCGGGGGAACTCGCGCCCGAGCATATCCGCGTGAACTCGATCCTGATCGGCATCGTGGAGTCGGGCCAATGGCGCCGCCGCTACGAGAACGACGCCGCCGCGCAGGCCGCCGGCCAAAGCTGGCAGGCATGGACCGGCGAACTCGCACGCAAGAAGCACATTCCACTGGGCCGCTTCGGCCTTCCTGAAGAAGCGGCCCAGGCGCTGTTTTATCTGGCCACGTCCCTGTCGTCCTATACGACGGGCAGTCATATCGATGTATCTGGAGGCGTCGCACGTCATGTCTAAGCAAACCACCGTTGGCGAACTGATCGCCGCGTTCCTCGAACAATGTGGAGTCCAAACCGCCTTCGGCGTGATTTCGATCCATAACATGCCGATCCTCGACGCCATCGGCGTGCGCGGCAAGATCCGCTATGTCGGTGCGCGTGGCGAAGCCGGCGCTGTCAACATGGCCGACGGCCTCGCGCGTGTCTCGGGCGGCCTCGGCGTGGCGTTCACCAGCACGGGCACGGCGGCGGGCAACGCCGCGGGCGCGATGGTCGAAGCCCTCACGGCAGGCACGGCGCTGCTGCACATCACCGGCCAGATCGAAACTGAATACCTCGATCAGGACCTCGCGTACATTCACGAAGCGCCCGATCAGTTGACGATGCTCTCGTCGATCTCGAAGGCGGCGTTCCGCGTGCGCTCGGTCGAAACGGCGCTGCCGACCCTCCGTGAAGCCGTGCGCGTCGCGCAGACCGCACCGAGCGGCCCGGTGAGCGTGGAAATCCCCATCGACATTCAGGCTGCGCTGACTGACTGGCCCGCCGATCTGGGCGCGCCGCATCTCACGACGCTCACGCACGACGAAGCGCGCGTCGAACAACTGGCGAACGAACTGGCGAAGGCGAAGCGCCCGCTGCTGTGGCTGGGCGGCGGCACGCGTCACGCGCGCGCGGCTGTCGAGCGTCTGGTGGCGTTGGGCTTCGGCGTGGTGACGAGCGTGCAGGGCCGTGGCGTGCTGCCGGAAGATCATCCGGCGACGCTGGGCGCATTCAATGTGAGCCCGTCGGTCGAGCGCTTCTACAAGACCTGTGACGCGATGCTCGTGGTGGGCTCGCGCCTGCGCGGCAACGAAACGCTCAAGTACAAGCTCGGTCTGCCGCAACCGCTTTATCGCGTGGACGCCGACGCGCTGGCCGACAACCGCGGCTACCGCAACGCGCTGTTCGTGCACGGCGATGCCGCGCGCGTGCTCGACGCGCTCGCGACGCGCCTTGAGAACAAAATCAAGGTCGACCCGGAATTCGCCGCCGATCTGGCCGCCGCGCGCGATACGGCTGTCGAAGAAACGGCCAAGGGTCTCGGCCCGTATCGCCGCCTCGTGGAAGCGCTGCAGCGCGCCGTGGGTCGCGACTATAACTGGGTGCGCGACGTCACGATCTCGAACAGCACGTGGGGCAATCGCCTCCTGAAGATCTTCACACCGCGCGCGGGCGTGCATGCGCTGGGCGGCGGCATCGGCCAGGGCATGCAGATGGGCATCGGCGCGGCGCTGGCGAATGCAGCGGCCAAGACCGTGTGTCTCGTGGGCGACGGCGGCCTGATGGTCAACGTCGGCGAACTCGCGACGGCCGTGCAGGAAAAGGCCAACGTCATGATCGTGCTGATGAACGACCAGTGCTACGGCGTGATCCGCAACATTCAGGACGCGCAGTACGGCGGCCGTCGCATGTTCGTCGATCTGCACCAGCCGGAGTTCTCGCAATTCTGCGCGAGCCTGGGGCTGAAACACTATCGCCTCTCGTCGCTCGACAACGCTGACGCGCTGATCGCCGAAGGCATGGCGTTCGACGGCCCGGTGCTGCTCGAAGTGGACATGAAGGCCGTGGGCAGCTTCGAAGCCGTGTTCGCCGGGCCGCCGGTGCGCAAAGAGGAACCGGAACATGCATAACGGAAACGCGGTCCACGCAGCACATGCGCCCATCGACATCGCGATGATCGGCTTCGGCGCGATCGGCCAGGCCGTCTATCGCGCGGTCGCAGCGGACCCGCTCGTGCATGTATCGCATGTGATCGTGCCCGAGCATCACGCCGACGACGTACGCAAGCAGGTCGATGGTTCGGTGGAAGTGGTCTCGTCCGTGAGACTGCTTTCGTCGAAGCCGCAATTCGCGCTCGAATGCGCGGGCCACGCGGCGCTCGTCGATCACGTCGTCCCGCTGCTGCAAAGCGGCACCGATTGCGCGGTGGCGTCGATCGGCGCGCTTTCGGATGTCGATCTGCTCGAACGTCTGTCGCTCGCGGCAGACGAGGGCGACGCGACGCTCACGCTGCTCTCGGGCGCGATCGGCGGTATCGACGCGCTGTCGGCGGCGAAGCTCGGCGGCCTGGACGAAGTGCTGTACACGGGCCGCAAGCCGCCGCTGGGCTGGCTCGATACGCCGGCGGAAAAGGTCTGCGATCTGCGCTCGCTCACGAAAGAGCAGGTGATCTTCGAAGGCAGCGCGCGCGAAGCGGCGCGGCTCTTTCCGAAGAACGCGAACGTGGCGGCGACCATCGCGCTTGCGGGCCTGGGTCTGGATCACACCACGGTGCGCCTGATCGCCGATCCGGCGGTCGAGCGCAACGTGCACCGCATCGTGGCGCGCGGCGCGTTCGGCGAAATGTCGCTGGAAATGTGCGGCAAACCGCTGCCCGATAACCCGAAGACGTCGGCGCTCACCGCGTATAGCGCGATTCGCGCGCTGCGCAACCGGGCGGCGCGCTGCGTGATCTGACGCGAGTTTAAGGCTTTAAAACAAGCTTTTTTTGTCGTGATGAAATGCGATGCGTGTGCTGAAGCACCGCATTGCTGGCACCAGGAACAGAGACATATGACTCCCTTCGATACGAGCCTCGTCCCGAACGGCGATATTTTGATCGGCGGCGAATGGCGCCAGGGCCGCGCCGCGCCTTTCGCGAGCCTTTATCCGGCTGACCAGTCGCTCAACATGGAGGTCTCGACGGCCAGCGCCGAAGACGCCGCCGAAGCGGTGGAAAAAGCGCATGCCGCCTGGAAGCACGGCGAATGGGCCGGCATGAAGCCGCATCTGCGCGCACTCGTGCTTTATCGCATCGCCGACCTCATCATGCAGCGTCACGAAGCGCTTGCGCAATTGCAGCGCCGCGACAACGGCAAGCCGATCAACGAAACGCGCGTGCTGGTGGCCAGCGCCGCCAACACGTTCCGCTATTTCGCGGCCTGCCTCGAAACGCTCGACGAAGAAGTCACGCCGTCGCGCGGCGACTATCTGACGATGAGCGTGTACGAGCCGATTGGCGTGATCGCAGCGATCACGCCGTGGAATTCGCCGATCGCGTCGGATGCGCAAAAGCTCGCGCCCGCACTTGCCGCCGGCAATGCGGTGGTGCTCAAGCCAGCCGAAGTCACGCCGCTGGTTTCGCTGGCGCTCGCGCGCATCTGCGAGGAAGCCGGTGTGCCCAAGGGCATCGTGAGCGTGCTGCCGGGCAAGGGTTCGGTGATCGGCGATGTGCTGGTGCGCCATCCGCTCGTGAAGAAGGTGTCGTTCACGGGCGGCACCGAGGTGGGCCGTGGCATCGCGCGCATCGCGGCGGACAAGCTCATGCCGGTGTCGCTCGAACTGGGCGGCAAGTCGCCGACCATCGTGTTCGAAGACGCGGATATCGATCACGCTGTAAATGGCGTGCTCTACGGCATTTTCAGCTCGTCGGGCGAAGCGTGCATCGCCGGTTCGCGCCTCTTCGTGCAGCGCTCGATTTACGACGCGTTCATGAAGCGCCTCGTCGAAGGCGCGCGCAAGCTGCGCGTGGGCGACCCCACGAGCGAAAAGACGCAGATGGGTCCGCTCATCACCGCGAAGCATCGCGAGTCGGTCGAGCGTTACGTGGCGATCGGCCTTGAAGAAGGCGGCCGTTTGCTGTGCGGCGGCGAGCGTCCCGTGGGCGATAACCGCGAAAACGGCTTCTTCT
The DNA here is from genome assembly GCF_002917095.1 of Paraburkholderia eburnea. Taxonomy (GTDB): domain Bacteria; phylum Pseudomonadota; class Gammaproteobacteria; order Burkholderiales; family Burkholderiaceae; genus Paraburkholderia; species Paraburkholderia eburnea. Next base: position 266,247 of record NZ_PQGA01000004.1, on the reverse strand, counting down.
ATCAGCCGACGATTCTCGAAGGTCTGAAGAACAGCGCGCGCATCTGCCAGGAAGAGATCTTCGGGCCGGTGCTGGTGGCGATGCCCTTCGACGACGAAGCCGCGCTCATCGAAGAGGCGAACGACAGCGTGTTCGGTCTTGCCGCCGGCATCTGGACGCGCGACTACAAGCGCGCATGGCGCGTGGCCCGCAAGCTCGACGCGGGCACCGTCTGGATCAATACGTACAAGCTGTTCTCGATCTCCACGCCGTTTTCGGGCTGGAAGGAAAGCGGTATGGGCCGCGAGAAAGGCCGGCTTGGCATTCGCGAATACATGCAGCAAAAGAGCCTCTACTGGGGCTTGAACGACGCGCCGCTGCCCTGGGCCAACGCCTGAACGCACGCGCACGGAGCAAGAAACATGACGATTCTCGGCATCGAACAGATTACCTACGGCGTGACGGACCTCGACACCTGCCGCCGCTTTTTCGCGGACTGGGGCTTGAAGGAGACGGCGCACGACGAAACGCGCGCGCGCTTCGAAACGCTCAACGGCTGCACCGTGCTGGCCGTGGACGCCAACGACGCGTCGCTGCCCGCCGCCTTCGAGGAAGGCCCGACGCTGCGCGAAGTGGTGTGGGGCGTGGCCACGCGCGCTGAACTCGACGTGCTGCGCGAGCGCCTCAAAGGCCAGCCTGGTTACACCAGCGATGCAAACGGCGTGGGTTGCTTCGACCCCGCAGGCATGGCGATTCGCGTGGAAGTCACGCGCAAGCGCGACATCGACGTGCAGGGTTCGCCCTCGAACGTGTGGGGCCAGACGCTGCGCGTCGACACGCCTTCGCCGATCTATGAACGCGCGGAGCCGGTCGAAGTGGGTCATGTGGTGTTCTTCACGAACCGCCTCGCCGAACAGGAAGCGTTCTATCACGAACTGCTGGGCTTCGAGACCTCGGACCGTTACCCGAATCGCGGCGCGTTCATGCGCTGCGCGCCGCACGGCGGTCACCATGACCTGTTCCTGCTCGCGCTGCCCGACGGCAAGAAGGGTCTTAATCACGTGGCTTTCACGGTGCGCGATATTCACGAAGTATTCGGCGGAGGCCTGCATATCAGCCGTTGCGGCTGGACCACGCAGCTCGGCCCGGGTCGCCATCCGGTGTCGTCGGCGTACTTCTGGTACTTCAAGAATCCGGCGGGCGGTCTGATCGAGTACTACGCCGACGAAGACCAGCTCACGCCCGAATGGCAGCCGCGTGATTTCGAACCGGGCCCGACCGTGTTCGCGGAATGGGCCATCGATGGCGGTCTCGACGGCAATACGCGCCGCCAGAAGAACGCCGAAGCGCCGAAGGGCAAGTTCATGACGGAGCGTAAGCAATGAGCGACTTGATCGATGCAATCGAATCGGGCGCGGATACGCCGCGCACGGTGGTGGTGATCGGCGGCGGTCAGGCTGCGGGTTGGGTCGTCAAGACGCTGCGCCAGGAAGGCTACGCGGGCCGCCTCGTGATGATCGCCGACGAAACGCATCTTCCCTATGAGCGCCCGCCGCTTTCGAAGGCCGTGCTCGCGGGCGAAGCCGATATCGAAACGGTGCGCATTGCCAGGCCCGATGAATTCGCCGCCCTGAATATCGAAGCGTGGCAACCCGATTGCGCGACGTCGATCGACCGCGCCAATCGCACGGTCACGACGCGCTCGGGCCGCGAGTTGAAGTACGACCGCCTGGTGATTGCCACGGGTGGCGCGGCGCGCAAGCTGCCCGCGAGCGTCGCGAAGAGCGCGCACGTCACGTATCTGCGCACGCTCGATGAAGCGATGGCGCTGGGCGAGCGCCTGCGCCGCAGCCAGCGCGTGCTGGTGGTGGGCGGCGGCTGGATCGGCCTCGAAGTGGCGGCGACGGCGCGCAAGCTCGGCGTCGAAGCGACGGTGATCGAAGGCGCGCCGCGTTTGTGCGCGCGCTCGCTGCCGAATGAGGTCTCGCAATTCCTGCTCGACCTGCATCGCGCGAATGGTGTCGATATTCGTTTGAATGCGCAACTCGTCTCGCTCGACGATCACGGCGACGGCGTGCGCGCGGCATTCGCGGACGGCAGCACGCTCGACGCGGATTTCGCGGTCGCCGGCATCGGCCTTGCACCGCACACGGCGATTGCCGAAGCGGCGGGTCTCGATGTGCAGGACGGCATCGTCGTCGATGAATTCGGCCAGACTTCGGACTCCGATATTTTCGCGTGCGGCGACGTGGCGAATCATCCGAACGCGTGGCTCAAGCGCCGCGTGCGGCTGGAATCGTGGGCCAACGCGCAGAATCAGGCGATCGCGGCGGCGAAGGCCGTGCTCGGCGTGAAGACGCCGTATGCGGAGATTCCGTGGTTCTGGTCCGATCAGTACGACGTGAACCTGCAGATTCTCGGCGAGATTCCTGCCGGTGCCACGCCCGCGCTGCGCGGCAGCCTCGAAGAGAAGCGCGCAACGCTGTTCTTCGTGGAGGACGGCCATCTGCGCGGCGTCATCGCCATCAACTCCGCACGTGACCTGAAGCTCGCGCGCAAGTGGATGAACCAGGGCCGCGCGGTCGATCTCGCGGCGCTCGTCGATACCAGCAAGGCGCTCGCTTAAGGCACGCGTCAACGTTAGGCACGCGTCAACGTTACACGCGTCACACACCGGACTACCGGACATACGGGACGGGACCACAGGCATGAGAATTCTCGATACCACCTTCGGCCATAGCGGCGCCGCTGCGGCGCGCGACGAGTCGTCCGCGCGCGAGCCGCTCACGCGCGGCTCGATCATCGCGCGCCTCGAACGGTTGCCGACCAACGCCATGCAGGTGCGCGCGCGCATCCTGATCGGCCTTGCCACCTTCTTCGACGGCTTCGACGTGATCGCCATTGCGACGACGCTGCCGATCCTGATCCAGAAGTGGCAGCTCACGCCCTGGGAGATTGGCTTTCTGATCGCCTCGGGCTCGGTCGGCCAGTTGTTCGGCGCTTTCCTGTTTCCGTGGCTAGCGGAACGTCATGGCCGCGTGCGCGCCATTGCGTGGAGTTCGGGCATCATCGGCGTGACCAGTATCGCCTGCGGCTTTGCGCCCAGTTTTGCCGTGTTCGCGGCGCTGCGCGTGATCCAGGGCTTCGGTCTGGGTGGCGAATTGCCCGTGGCGGCAACGTATATCAACGAAGTCAGCCGCGCGCATGGACGTGGACGTTTCGTTCTCCTCTACGAGGTCGTGTTCCCGATCGGCCTGCTGGCGTCGAACGCGCTGGGCGCGTGGATCGTGCCGCGCTTCGGCTGGCAGGTGATGTACTTCATCGGCGGTATGCCGCTCGTGCTGTTCTTCCTGCTGCGCAAGCTGGTGCCCGAATCGCCGCGCTGGCTCGCCGAACGCGAACGTCTCGCGGACGCCGATGCTGCCGTACACGCCTTCGAGCGCACCGCGAAGGGGCCGCTCCCGCCGGTCACGAACGCCGCTGAATTCGACGCGATGGCGAAGCGCCATCCGAAGCGCCGCGTGAAGGATCTGTTCGGCCCGGCGTATCTGAAGCGCACGCTTGCGGTGGCGATGCTCTGGATGACCTGCGGTTTCATCCAGTACGGGCTGTCGACGTGGCTGCCGACGATTTATCGCAGCATCTATCACGCGCCGCTGCAACTCGCGCTCAATCTGGCCGTGGCGGCTTCGGTGCTGGGCGTGGTGGGTTCGCTTACGTGCGCGCTGCTGGTGGACAAGGTGGGCCGCAAGCCCATCATCAACGTCTCGTTCCTGCTGTGTGCGGTGTCGTTGGCGTTGGCAGGCGTGTGCCATGCGATGTCGGTCTACGTGGTCGCGACGTTCTGCGCGTTGGCGCTCGGCCTGCTGGCGAGCGGCTTCATCACCGCTTACGTGTATACGCCGGAGCTGTACCCGACGAGCATCCGCGCGATGGGCTGCGGCGTGGGCGGCGCATGGCTCAAGGTAGCAGCGATCTTCGCGCCGACTATTGTTTCGAAGACGATGATTGGCGGGCACCTGGACGTGGCGTTCTATATCCTTGCGGCTGTGCCGTTCCTCGCGGCCATCGCCGTGCATTTCCTTGGCATCGAGACCAAGGGCAAGGTGCTGGAGCAACTGGAGGCGTGAACGCAGGGCGCTTCCGTGGCCCGCCCGCAGGCCACGGAATATCGCGCCAGCCGCTTGCTATACTCGTGGCCGACGAAAACCACCACGAATCGACGAGACAACATGGCTGGCTCCAGCATAAGCGCCCGGCGCCCCGCAACCAGGCGTACGCGCGGACGTCCGGCGGGCAGCGCGCTCACCGGCTTCGACTCGCTGCTGCGCGGTGCGCGGCAGATGTTCGCGACGCAGGGCTACGAAGGAACGAGCGTGCGCGAGATCGCACGTCTGGCCGGCGTCGATCCCGCGCTGATGTCGCATCACTTCGGCTCCAAGGAAGGCTTGTGGACTGCGGTGGTCGAGCAGCTTTCGCAGCAGTTGGGGCCTTTGGTCGAAGCCACGAAGCAACTTCAGCTCGCGCGCCTGTCGCCGCGCGAGCGCATCAAACAGGCGCTGATCCTGTTTATCGATTTTCTCTTCGAGGATCGCTATATCGGCATGTTCTTTTCGACGGCCACGACCGAGCAGGGTGATCGCCTCAATGTGCTGATCGAAGGGCTGATGCGGCCGTATCGCGACGCATTTGTCGCGCTGCTGGTGGACGCGATGGAAGCAGGCAAGCTCAAGGCCCACGATCCCGACGTCATGCACTACATGATGGTGAGCGCAATCAGCAGCGCGGTATCGTACAGCCACGTGCTCTCGACGTTCTCCACGTTGCCGGACAATACCGACGAATTCAGGCAGAGCGTGCTTGAGATTGCGCTGGGAATTTTCCGCTAGTTATCGCGTGCAACTTGCGCGCCAGGCGCTCCACGGGAAAATGCGGCACGCTCTGCGCAGTTTGCGCCGGTTCCTTGGCAGCCGCGCGTGCTGAACGCGCGGACTCACGCGCAAGCGCCGCCGATGCCACCAGATGGTCGATGAAAGTCCGCACTTTCGCGGGCAAATATTCCCTGCTCGGATACACGACGCTGATCGATACCGGCGGCGTCGCGTAGTCCGGCAGCACCACTTCCAACCATCCCTGAGCAATATCCTCCTGTGCAAGCGCCAGCGGCACAAAACCCATTCCCGCACCCGCACGGATCATCTGCATTAGCGCGTCGATATTATTGACGAGCATGGCGGGCTGCTGTTCGAAGCCGAAGCGCCCGTCGGGCCCGTCGAGCAGCACGGCATCCGTCGTGGCGCGCCGGGCCGCCATCGCAATGTAGGCATGATCGCGCAACTGGCTCGGATGCGCCGGCGTGCCGCAGCGCTCGAGATACGCCGGCGAGGCGCAGGCGATCAAAGGCTCATCCCATAGCTGTCGCGCGACCACGCTGGTCGAAGAGATCGTTGCGGTATCAACGAGCGCGACGTCGTAACCGTCGTTGATCAGGTCGAACGGCTGATCGACCAGGTCGAGCACGATCCGCACCTGCGGATAGCGCTTGTTGTACTGATGCAGGTCCGACGCCAGATGGCGATACGAAAAGAACGCGGGCGCCACAACGCGTAGATGGCCGACGGGCTGGTGCGCGAGGCTGGCGAGCGAACGCTCACATTCGTCGAGGTTGCTCACGAGCTGGTGCACGCGCTCGAAATACACCTGGCCGACCTCGGTGAGCGACACGCTACGCGTGTTGCGGGAAAACAGCCGCGTGCCTAGCTGGGTTTCCAGTCCCTTGACATGACGGCTCACCATCGCAATGGAGACGGCCAGCTTCGTTGCCGCGCCTGTGATGCTCCCCGAACGCACGACTTCCAGGAAGGTGCGTATCGATTCGAGTTGATCCACCAGATATCCCCAAAACGAGTGAACGATCGCCAAGGCGATCGCTTCGATACTATATTCAACGACTGTTGAATATAGTGCATTCTGGGCGAACCGCGCGCAAATGTCAATAACAGACCGCGAAGATGCGCTATCACCTCATAAGGACGCGGGCCTTCGGCGGTGTTTTTCGCGCATTCCGGTTGACAGTTGCCTGCCGCGCACCCTATCATCCGCCAAATTCAACAAACGTTGAATATAAATTTGAGCGATCGGTTGACCAGGTGTGAATGCTTTGATTGTCGAGAATTGCCCGAAAGAATGCGTAGGTCCGGTGATTGACGGGGCATACGGAGTCGATGAGATTAATATGGATAGCGAAATTAAAAGCAGTCGAAAGAAAGCTTTGACGAGCCAGGCAGCAGTGGTGATGCGTCCGCTGCTGATTGCATGCTCCGTCGCCGGCGCGCTTGCACTTGCCGGATGCGAGAAGAAGCAGGAAGCCGCGGCGCCGGTGCCGGAAGTGGGCGTCGTGACGCTGGCCGTGCAGCCCGTCACGCTGAACGCGATGTTGCCGGGCCGCACGAACGCATGGCGCGTGGCCGAAGTCCGCCCGCAGGTGAATGGCGTCATCAAAAAGCGGCTGTTCACCGAAGGCGCGGACGTCCATCAGGGTCAGCAGCTTTATCAGATCGACGATGCGCCGTATCGCGCGGCGTACGACAAGGCGCAAGCCGCGTTGATGTCGGCGCAGAATCTGGCCCAACGCGACGCGAAACTCGTGGCCGACAACGCCGTAAGCCGTCAGCAATACGACGACGCGATGTCCTCGTACCGCCAGGCGCAGGCCGATGTCGAAACGGCGAAGGTCAATCTGGATTACACGCGCGTCTATGCGCCCATTTCCGGGCGTATCGGCCGCTCGACCATCACGGAAGGCGCGCTCGTCACGAGCGGCCAGGCGCAAGCGCTGACCGTGATTACCCAGCTCGATCCGATTTACGTGGACGTCACGCAGTCGTCCACCGAGATGCTGCGCTTGCGCAAGGAGCTCAAGAGCGGCCAGTTGCGCACGACGGGCGCAGGCGACGCGAGCGTCGGACTCGCGCTGGAAGACGGCACGGCCTACGCGCGCTCGGGCGTGCTCAAATTCTCCGAAGTCACGGTTGACGAAGGCACGGGCTCGGTCACCGTGCGCGCAGAATTCCCAAACCCCGAGCATGACCTGCTGCCCGGCATGTTCGTGCGTGCGTCGCTCGACGAAGGTGTGCGCAACGCGGCCATTCTCGTGCCGCAGCAGGGCGTGTCGCGCGATACGACCGGCAAGCCGGTGGTATGGGTCGTGAACGCCGATAACACGGTGCAGCAAAAGCAGATTGTGGTGGACCGCACGATCGGCAACACGTGGCTCGTGAATCAGGGCTTGCAGGCAGGCGATCGCGTCGTGACCGAGGGCGTGCAGCGCCTTCAGCCCGGCATCAAGGTCGTCGCGAAGCCCGCGTCGAACGTGCATGTCGATCTGGGTCTGGACACGTCTGCGGCGGCGCAGGCTAACGGCAGCTAGGCGGAGCGCACATGTCCCAGTTTTTTATCAGGCGCCCCGTGTTCGCGTGGGTCATCGCCATCATCATCATGCTGGCGGGCTATCTGGCGATTCGCGGGCTGCCGATCAATCAGTACCCGAATATCGCCGCGCCCGCTGTGTCGATCACGGTGACTTATCCGGGCGCGTCCGCGCAGACCGTGCAGGACACCGTGGTGCAGCCGATCGAACAGCAGCTCAACGGCCTGGACGGCTTGCGCTATATGTCGTCCGAAAGTAACGCCGACGGCAGCATGACCATCATCGCCACCTTCGATCAGGGCACCAATCCGGATATTGCCCAGGTGCAGGTGCAGAACAAACTGTCGCTCGCGACGCCATTGCTGCCGCAGGAAGTACAGCAGCAGGGCATCCGCGTCGTGAAGTATCAGCTCAACTTCATGATGGTCGTGGCGCTGGTTTCGGAAGACGGCAAGATGTCGGTCGGCGACCTCGGCAACTTTCTCGCCTCCAATCTGCAGGATCCGATTCTGCGCACCAAGGGCGTGGGCGATTATCTGCTGATGGGCTCGCAGTACGCGATGCGTATCTGGCTCGATCCTGCGAAGCTCGACAGTTATTCGCTGACGCCGCAGGACGTGACGGCCGCAATCCAGTCGCAGAACGTGCAGGTGTCGTCGGGGCAGCTCGGCGGCTTGCCGGCGCGCGGTGGCGTCCAGTTGAGCGCGACGGTGATCGGCAAGGTGCGCCTGCGCACCGCCGACGAATTCCGCAAGATCCTCATCAAGGTCAACACGGATGGCTCGCAGGTGCGTCTGGGCGATGTCGCGAACGTGAGCCTCGGGCCGGAAAACTACTCCATTTCCAGCCTGTATAACGGCAAACCGTCCGCGGGCCTCGCGCTACGCCTGGCGACGGGCGCGAATCTGCTGGAGACGGTGGAGGCCGTCAAGAAGCTGCTCAAGGAGAAAGAGCCGCTGCTGCCGCCGGGCGTGAGGATTGTCGTTCCGTACGACACGTCGCCGGTCGTGCACGCGTCGATTCACGAAGTGGTGAAGACGCTGCTCGAAGGCATCGTGCTGGTGTTTCTCGTGATGTACCTGTTTTTGCAGAACATCCGCGCGACGCTGATTCCGACGCTTGCCGTGCCGGTGGTGCTGCTGGGTACCTTCGGTGTGCTGTCGGCGTGCGGATTCACGATCAATACCCTCACGATGTTCGGCATGGTGCTCGCCATCGGCCTGCTGGTGGACGATGCGATCGTCGTGGTCGAAAACGTCGAGCGGGTGATGAGCGAAGAAGGCCTGAGCGCGAAGGAAGCCACGAAAAAATCGATGGGCCAGATCCAGGGCGCGCTGGTCGGCATCGCCATGGTCCTGTCCGCCGTGTTCCTTCCGATGGCGTTCTTCGGCGGTTCGACCGGGGTGATCTATCGCCAGTTCTCGATCACGATCGTCTCGGCGATGGCGCTTTCCGTACTGGTTGCGCTGGTGTTCACGCCCGCGTTGTGCGCGACGATCCTCAAGCCGGGTCACGCCGATCACCACGAAAAGAAGGGCTTTTTCGGCTGGTTCAATCGCAGCTTCGATCGCGGCGCCGCGCGTTATGAAGGCGCCGTCGCGTCGATTCTGCGCAAGAAGGGCCGCTATCTCCTGATTTACGTGGTGATCGTCGCGAGCATGGGCGCGCTGTTCACGCGCATCCCAACCGCCTTTCTGCCCGACGAGGACCAGAGCCTGATGTTCGTGCAGGTGCAGATGCCGGGCAATACTTCGGCGCAGCGGACGGAGGACGTGCTGACGCAGGTGCGCGATTACCTGCTCAAGGATGAAGCCGGCGCTGTCGAGAGTGTTTTTACCGTGAATGGCTTCAATTTTGCGGGGCGAGGCCAGAACTCGGCGCTCGCGTTCGTCGGTCTCAAGTCGTGGGAAGAACGCAAGGGCGCCGATTCAAGCGTCTTCGATCTGGCGCAGCGCGCGCGCGTGGCTTTCTCGAAGATCAATGACGGCGTGGTGATTCCTATCGTGCCGCCCGCCGTACTCGAACTCGGCAACGCGCAAGGCTTCGATATCTATCTGCAGGACAACACCGGCGAAGGCCATGCCGCGCTGATGGCGGCGCGCGATCAGTTCCTGCGCCTCGCGCGTCAAGATCCGCTGCTGGTGAACGTGCGTCCCAACGGCATGAATGACGAACCGCAATTCCACGTCGATATCGACGATGAAAAGGCGCGCGCGCTCAACGTGAGTGTCGCGGATATCAACGACACCATGACGGCTGCCTGGGGTTCGGAATATGTGAACGATTTCGTCGATCGAGGCCGCGTGAAGAAGGTCTATATACAGGGCAATCCTGCTTCGCGCATGAGCCCCGAAGATCTGAACCGATGGTATCTGCGCAATGGCGCTAACCAGATGGTGCCGTTCTCGGCAGTGGCGAACAGCCACTGGGAATTCGGCTCGCCGAAGCTCGAACGTTTCAACGGCATTTCGGCGGTCGAACTGCAGGGGCAACCGGCCGAAGGCCATAGCTCGGGCGAAGCGATGGCCGAAGTGCGCAAGATCGCGGCGCAATTGCCGAAGGGTTACAGCGTTGCCGTGACGGGTCTCTCGTATGAAGAACAGTTGTCGGGTTCGCAGGCGCCCGCGCTTTACGCGCTGTCGATCCTGATCGTGTTTCTCTGTCTCGCGGCCTTGTATGAAAGCTGGTCTGTGCCGTTCTCGGTGCTGATGGTGGTGCCGCTTGGCGTGATCGGCGCCGTAGTGGCGACACTTGCGCGCGGTCTCACGAACGATGTGTTTTTCCAGGTGGGCCTGCTCACCACCGTGGGGCTGTCGGCGAAGAACGCCATTCTGATCGTCGAGTTCGCCAAGGATCTGTACGAGCGCGAAGGCATGCCGCTCGCGCAGGCCGCCGTGCAGGCCGCGCGTTTGCGCCTGCGGCCGATCATCATGACCTCGATGGCGTTCGTGCTGGGCGTGTTGCCGCTGGCGATCTCGCACGGCGCGGGTTCGGGCAGCCAGCACTCGGTAGGCACGGGCGTGGTGGGCGGAATGATGACCGCGACGTTCCTTGCGATTTTCTTTGTGCCCATGTTCTATGTGCTGGTTACGGGTTTCGTCGCGCGTCGCAAGAGCGGACAGATTGAAGAGGCAGAAGAGGTAGAAGCATGAAGACCCTGAAAATCGCGGTGTTGCCCGCGCTGGCGTTTACGCTGGTGGCGGGTTGCACGATGATTCCAAAGTATCAACGACCCGATTCCGCGATTGCATCGCAGTACGACGTATCTGGGCAAGTAGAGCAGCGCGGACCGCTGGCCGCCGATATCGACTGGCGCGACTACTATGCCGATGCGCGCCTGCAAAAGCTTATCGCGATGGCGCTGGAGAACAATCGGGATCTGCGCGTCGCGATACTGAATATCGAATCGGCGCGCGCGCAGTACCGTATCCAGCGTGCCGACCTGCTGCCGACGCTTTCGGCCAGTGCGAGCGGATCGCTCCAGCGCTTGCCCGCCGATGTTTCGACGACAGGACAAGCGGGTGTGACGCGCAGTTATAGCGTCGGCGGCGTGGCGTCCTATGAGCTGGATCTATTTGGTCGCATACGCAGCTTGTCGGAACAGGCGCTGCAGAGCTATCTGGCCACCACCGAAGCGCGCAAGGCTACGCAGATCAGCCTGATCGCCGAGGTGGCGAACGCATGGCTCACGTTGCAGGCGGATCAGGATCTCAAGACCCTGACCGCGAACACACTGGCTAACCAGCAGGCCTCGCTGAAGATCACGGAATCGGGCTTTCGCAATGGCACGGCGTCGTTGCTCGATTTGCGTCAGGCGCAGACGTCCGTGCATACGGCCGAAGTCAATCTGGCGCAATACGAGCGCCAGGTGCGGCAGGACGTCAACGCGCTGACCTTGCTGGTCGGTGCGCCGCTGGGCGCCGACCTGGTCGCCCCCGAAACGCTCGCGGCGGTCAAACTCGACGAAGCGCTCCCTGCGGGGCTGCCTTCGGACCTGCTGACCCGCCGCCCCGACATCATGTCCGCCGAGCATCAGCTACTCGCGCAGAACGCGAATATCGGCGCGGCACGCGCGGCCTTCTTCCCGCGTATTGCGTTGACGGCGGGTGGGGGCACCGCGAGTGCGACGCTGCGTGATCTGTTCGATCCGGGCAGCGCGGCCTGGTCGTTTGGCCCGTCGATCTCGGTGCCGATCTTCGACTACGGTCGCAATAGCGCGAATCTCGCGGTGGCAAAGGTCAATCGCGATATCGCGGTCGCAACCTATCAAAAGACGATCCAGACTGCGTTCCGTGAAGTGTCGGATGCGCTCGATGGGCGCGCCACCTGGGCGCAGGAGGAAAGCGCCCAGCGGCAACTCGTTCAAGCGAGCCAGTCGGCTTATGACCTGTCCGACGAACGCTACCGGCAAGGCGTAGACGGTTATCTGGCGGTACTGGTGAATCAGCGTTCGCTCTACGACGCGCAGCAGAATCTCATCAAGATCCGGCTTTCGCGTATGAGCAATACGGTGGATCTCTATCGCGCGCTGGGCGGCGGATGGACCGAACCCGTTGTTAAAGCCGCTGCGGTTTCGCATCCGCACGTCGAATGAAAGGGTAGCGAAGCGTTTGACTGGCGGCCCTTGTGCGAACGACACGCGCGGGGTCCCTATTCAGCGAGAAGAATCCGGGGAAAGGAAAAGAAAGTGAAGCGAACTCGCGAACAAGCATTAGCGACTCGGGCGATGCTACTTGAGGCGGCCGAAGGCGCATTTTATGAAAAAGGTCTGGCAGGCGCGACGCTCGATGAAATCGCGCGACGGGCGGGCGTGACACGCGGAGCGCTCTATGGTCACTTCGAGAACAAGCTTGCGTTGCTCGACGCCATATTTCAGGCGGCGGCGCGACCGCTCGATCCATTCGCGGTGAACCTGGCCGTGTGCCGCGACCATCCCGTCGAAGAACTCGTCGAGGAAATCAAGCGGTGCTGGCGCGAAGCCACTGAAGTGCCGCGAACGGCGCGGCTGTACGCGCTGGTGTTCAGCCTTTGCGAAAGCACGCTGGAATTCGCGCCGTTTTTCGAGCGTGTGCTCATGGCGAGCCGCAATGCCGAACTGCGCATCGAAGAATGGCTGCGTCGCGCGATGTTCCGTGCCTGCCTGCCGGCTTCTCTGGATGCACAGATAAGCGCGCGCGTGATTCATGCGACGTTGAGCGGGCTATTGCGTCGCCGGTTGAGGCATCTGGCGCAGAGCAATCTGCCCGAAGCCGATGTGGCGCAAATCGTGCGCGCGCTGTTGGTGCATGAGCGCCCGCACATCGAGGCGTGCAATGACGCGTGGGCCGGCCTCGTCTAATACCTGTCGAACCGGCACGGAACACGGCGATCCGTGACGCTGGCCGCCGTGTTCCGCTTGCGGGTCGATCAGAAGTGCAGTTCCGCCATCACCATCGGCGCCGATGTCTTCGTGCTCACCGTCTCGCTCGAAGGCGTGCCGTACATGTTGTGCCAATACTCGTAACCCACGCCTACATACGCCGTGCGCGGATGGCCGATGAACGATCCCACATCGGCCAGCAGCGAAATGCGCGTGAGGATTTCCGTGGTGGTTTCCGTATAGAAGCCGTCCTTGCCCTTCGGGCCGGTCACGCTCGCGAAGCCGCGAAACTCGAAGGGCACCCGTGCCACGCGGAACGGCACGAGCCAGGAGCTTTCGATGTGCCACGCCGTATGGAAGTGCACATCCACACCGGTAATGCCGTTGTGATTGCTCTCCGTGCGCCCGCCAACGGTCAGGTTGGCGAAACCGTGCGGAATGGCGAATTCGACCGTCGGGCCGAACACGAGCATACGTGCGCGCTCCGCGTAGGCGTCGTTCTTCACGCCGAACTCGTAGCCGATGGTCGCGCCGAGATCGCGCACGAAACCGTAACCCACCGAATGTCCGAGGATTTTGCCCGCGCTAAACTCGACGCGCCCCACGCTATAGACTTCCTGCGCGCCGCCTGACGAAGGGCCGCCCGCTTCGGGGTTCGCCGAGTTCGAGACCAGATAATCGACGTTGAACGCGTAGCTGCCGTAGCGGAAGCCGCCGATCGTCGTCAGGTAGCCAATATTTTGCGCGACCTTGTCCTTTACGCCGGGATAGTGGAAGTCGCTGCCATAGCGATAGCCCACATAGGTGTCGTTCCAGACGAGCGGCGGCGTCCCGTCATCGGCCTGAACCGCGTTCGGCTTCGGCGCGGCGCCGTTGGGCCGGTTATCCTCCGTTTGCGGTGGTGCGGACCCGTTCGGCGCGGTATAGACCTCCGCGTGAGCGAGTTCGGCTAAACATAAAAACATCGCAATGCCAATCAATGACTTGCGAATCGATGGCGTGCGCATGGCGCTTCGTGTCGTCTTCATTGTCTCCGGCCTTTTACGTATTCTATTGACCACGTTATCGATCCATCGGGAGATGGAGTGCCGATGTCTCCGGCTGCCGACGATGGTAGGTCAAGGGGGGGCGCAAGCCCTTATACAAAAGGCCGATTCGCTGGCACTTTTCTTCATAAATTGAAGGTGATTCGGGTTGGTCTCTATGCCTGGCGCGGCACGCGCGTGCCGTTCCCATCAAAAAGTCCCAGCGAAAGTTTGTTTTGTTCAGGGACAGGTGGTGCGGACCTGAGTAACCTTACGATCGAAGCCGCTACCCATGTCCCGTGCAAAGACCGATAGAACGATGACGGATTGCCTTGTCAAGGCAATGCCGCGACACCACGAAGGCAGGCGGCCACCGATAAATACAGGAGGCATTTGCAGTGCAATTCAAGCTTAAATTCAGACATATCGCTGCTTGCGCGGCGCTCGCGGGGAATGGCGTCCTACTCTCGACCCAGGCGCTGGCGGCCACCGAAGGCACGCTGTTGCTCAACCGACTCGGGCCCGTCACATCGGATCTGTATATTGCCAATGCCGATGGCTCCGACGAGCACAAACTGCTCGCGGACGAAGGCTTCGACTATCACGCCTCGTTCTCGAAGGACGGTCAGTGGATCGTGTTCACGTCGGAGCGAGCGGGGCTTGGCGAATCGGACCTTTATCGCGTGAAGGTCGACGGCTCGCACATGCAGAAGCTCACCGACCACATCGCGGTCGACGACGCGGCCGTGTTCTCGCCCGTCAATCCCAATGTCATTGCGTTTGTTTCATCGCGTCGTGGCGCGCACGATTTCGGCACGACCAACATCTGGACGCTGAACATCGCCACGGGCGCGTTGAAGAACGTCACGGCCAACATCAAGTTCGATCCGTCGAAGCCGCATAGTTTCTTCCGGCCTTCATGGTCGCCGGATGGCAAATGGATTGCCCTGTCCTCGGATATCGGCAGCGACTGGCGCGGTCACAATCTGCCGGTGGGCTGGGAGCGCACGCAGGAAAGCAGCATCTATGTGATTCGTCCGGACGGCTCGGGCTGGCACCAGGTCGCCACGCGCACCGGTTACGACGAAGGCTCGCCCACGTGGTCGCCCGACGGCAAGCGCGTGGCGTTCTACGAAACGCCGGTGGAATCGACGTGGGGCGCGCACCGTCCCGAAGGCATCAACAACGTCAGCTCGCAGATCGTTTCCGTCGATCTGGCCACGCACGAGCGAAGCGAACTCACTTCGACGCCCGGTTTCAAGGTGTTTCCGCAATACCTGAACGACACGACGGTTGCGTATCACGTGAAGGGCGGCGATACCGAAGGCCTTTACACGACGGCCGGCGTCGAGCGCGCGACGCGCAATACGGGCATCCGTTCGCCGCGCTATTCGTATGACGGCAAGAAGATCGTCTATGAAAAGGTCTCGTTCCGCCCCGCGCGCGCAAACGGCACGCCGCTGTTCAGTTTCGATCCGCACTGGAAATACACCTATATCGACGTGTTCCCGCAACTCTCCGCCGACCGCAAGCAACTGGTCTATACGGAGAAGGCGATCAATTCGTCGATCGCGGTGGTGAACGCCGATCTCTCGGGTTATGACCGCGTGTACGATGCCTCGAAGAGCGGCCTCGATCCGAGCCTGGTCCAGAAGGGTCTTGCGGGTGCGTTCCAGCCGACCTGGTCGCCCGACCGCAAGTGGGTGGCGTTCGGCGTGGGTAGCTGGTTCTTCACGCGCGCGGGCGGCCCCGGCAAGATCATGCGCATCAAGACCGACGGCAGCATGGGCAGCCATGCGGAAGCGCTCACGGACGGTTCGGTCAACGCGGGCTTCCCGAGCTACTCGCCGGACGGCACGAAGCTCGTGTATCGCGTGTGGAGCGAGAAGGAAAAGGGCCTGCGTATTCTCGATCTGGAGACGCGCAAAACCACGGAGCTGACGACCGGTGAAGACAATCTGCCGGGCTGGTCGCCGGACGGCACGAAAATCGTTTTCACGCGCAAGGAAGTCAACCCGACCGATCCGAACAAGTTCCACTACGACGTGTACACAATCAAGCCGGATGGCAGCGATGTGCGCCGCCTCACGACGCCGGGCTCCAATCAGGGCCATGCCGTGTGGACTTACGACGGCCGCATCGCGTATTGCTCGGGCGAATATGGCTTCCGTGATGAACTCGCGCTCTATGACAACAGCTTCCAGCCCGACGGCCAGAACTGGGTGATGAACGCCGACGGCAGCGACCAGCACGCGATCACCGATACGCTCTGGGAAGAGGCCATGCCGACGTACGTGCCTAATCCTTAAAGCGGGACTGAAGCGGGATTCGATTTCAACGCCGTGCTGGCTAGCGCGGCGTTTTTTTATTCACATCCGTTTTTCTTATCTTGCACGCCACGCATACAGCGCATAGCTGCTATGCGCGGCACGCACGGCAAACGCCGCGTGCGCGACCCATAATTTCCGCATCCCGCAGCGTTATCGAAGGCGCCGCGATCCGTCACAAGGAGTCACTTTCATGTCTGAATCCGCAAGCTCAATCTCGCGTAACGGCGGGCGCATTCTCGTCGATGCACTCGTGGGCAATGGCGTCGATACCGTTTATTGCGTGCCCGGAGAAAGCTATCTGCCGGTGCTCGACGCATTGCACGACACGCAGAGCGTGCGCACCATCACCACGCGACACGAAGGCGCGGCTTCGAATATGGCCGATGCCTATGGCAAGCTCACTGGCCGCCCCGGCATCTGCTTCGTCACGCGCGGGCCGGGCGCCACGCACGCGAGCAACGGCGTGCACACCGCAAGCGAAGACGCCACGCCGATGATTCTTTTCATCGGTCAGGTCGAGCAGGGTTTTCTTGGCCGTGGCGCGTTTCAGGAGGTCGATTACCGCCAGATGTTCGGCGGCATCGCCAAATGGGTCACGCAGATCGAGAGCGTGGAGCGCATTCCCGAAGTCATCGCGAGAGCATTCAGCGTAGCGCTTTCGGGGCGTCCTGGGCCGGTGGTGATCGCGTTGCCGGAGGACGTGCTGTTCGGCGCGGCAACTGTCGCCGATGCGCCTGCCGTGCGCGTTGCGCACGCGGCGCCTGAGGCGCAGTCGCTAGACGCACTGCGCTCGCTGCTGGAAGACGCCGAGCGCCCGCTCGTGATCGTCGGCGGGACGGGCTGGGACGAAGCGGCCTGGGCTTCGCTCAAGCGTTTCGTCACTGCAAACAATCTGCCGGTGGCAGCATCGTTTCGTCGCCAGGATCTGTTCGATAATCGCGACGCGCACTATGTCGGCCAGCTTGGGCTAGGTGTGTCGCCGAAGCTCGCGCAGCGCGCAAGCGATGCCGATTTGCTGATCGTGATCGGCTCGCGTCTTGCCGAGACGACGTCGTCGGGCTATACGCTGTTCGCAAGCCCGTCGCCTGAGCAAACCATGATTCACGTGCATTCTGACGCCGATGAACTGGGCCGCGTCTATCAGGCGCGTGTGCCGATTCACGCATCGCTCGCGGTATTCGCGCGTGCGCTGGATGGCGTGGCCCCCGTTGCCGCGCAAACGCAGGCGCGCTGGCGTGCATGGACGGAATCGGCGCGCGCCGACTATGTGGTGCATTCCACGCCGCCCGCGCCGACGACCGAGATCCGTGGCGTCGATCTCGCTCAAGTGGTCTCGCATCTGAACGAGGTGCTGCCGGAAGATGCCGTCATCGCGAACGGTGCGGGTAATTACACCGTTTGGGTTCATCGTTTCTATCGCTATCGTCGCATGGCGACGGAACTTGCGCCGACCAACGGCGCGATGGGCTACGGCTTTCCGGCGGCGATTGCCGCAAAACTCAGGAATCCGGAGCAATCGGTCGTGTGCTTCGCGGGCGACGGCTGTTTCATGATGTATCCGCAGGAACTGGCGACGGCCGTGCAGTTTGGCGCACCGCTTATCGTCATCCTCGTGAACAACAACATGCTCGGCACGATCCGCATGCATCAGGAGCGCGAGTATCCGGGCCGCGTATCGGCGACGCAATTCGTCAATCCCGACTTCGTGGCCATGGCGCGCGCATTCGGCGCGCACGCGGAACGCGTCGAGCGCACCGAGGATTTCGCGGCGGCATTCGAGCGCGCGCAACGCGCGGGCGTCGCGGCGCTGATCGAACTGCGTACCGATCCGCTGCAGATCACGCCCGCTAACCGCCTCGCCAGCTAAGGAAACACCAACATGCAAACCCAGGTTTCATTC
Organism: Paraburkholderia eburnea; assembly: GCF_002917095.1. Lineage (GTDB taxonomy): Bacteria > Pseudomonadota > Gammaproteobacteria > Burkholderiales > Burkholderiaceae > Paraburkholderia > Paraburkholderia eburnea. The sequence continues at coordinate 248,225 of NZ_PQGA01000004.1, read as the reverse complement.
GATCCGCAAGGCGACATGATTATTGGCGGCGAGTCCGTCAAGGGCGCAGGCGGCGCGCTGTACGCGCTTGCCGCGGCGACGGGCGAAACGCTCGAACCGGCCTTCGGTTGCGCGACCCCCGCGTTGGTCGAGCGTGCTTGCGCGCTCGCGGGCGCGGCCTTCGACGCCTATCGCCAGTTGCCGGACGCTCGGCGCGCCGCATTTCTTGAGGCCATTGCGCAGGCCATTCTCGATCTCGGCCCGGTGCTGATCGAGCGCGCACACCTTGAAACCGCGCTGCCCGTCGCGCGCCTGGAAGGCGAGCGCATGCGTACCGTCAACCAGTTGAAGCTCTTTGCGAGCGTGGTGCGCGACGGCCGCTGGCACGGCGCGGTCGTCGATACGGCGCAACCGCAGCGCGCGCCGCTGCCGCGCCAGGATCTGCGCATGCGGCGCGTCGGCCTCGGGCCGGTGGCCGTGTTCGGGGCGAGCAACTTCCCGCTGGCGTTTTCGGTGGCGGGCGGCGATACGGCATCGGCGCTTGCGGCAGGTTGCCCTGTCGTGGTCAAGGCGCATCCCGCCCATCTGGGCACGTCCGAACTCGTTGCGCGCGCAATCGCTCGCGCCGCGCATGACACGCAGATGCCCGCAGGCGTGTTCTCGCTCGTGATCGGCGAGGGGACGTGGATCGGCGAAACGCTGGTCGCGCATCCCGAGATTCAAGCGGTGGGTTTTACGGGTTCGCGTCAAGGCGGACTCGCGCTGCAGCGCATCGCCCAGGCGCGCGCGGAGCCGATTCCCGTTTATGCTGAGATGAGCAGCATCAATCCGGTGGTGTTGTTGCCGCACGCACTGGCCGCGCGTGGCGAACAGATCGCGCGCGATTATGCCGACTCCGTCGTGATGGGCGTGGGGCAGTTCTGCACCAACCCCGGCATCGTGCTCGCACTCGCGGGCGAGGCGCTCGACGCGTTCTGCTCGACGGCGGCGCAGGCCATTGCGACGAAAACCGCCGCGACGATGCTCACGCCGAACATTCATGCAGCGTATTGCCGGGGCGTTGCGCATCTCGCCGAACTCGACGGCGTCACGACGCTTGCGCGCGGCGCTGAAGCGCGCGGGCCGAACGATGCGGTGCCGGTGCTGCTGCGCACACAAGGTCGCGCATTCCTCGCCGACGCGGCCATGCACGAGGAAGTGTTCGGGCCTTGCTCGCTGATCGTAGCGTGCCGCGATATCGACGAATTGCAGGCTGTTTTGCGCCGCATGAGCGGCCAGTTGACGGCGACCGTGCAGCTCGACGAAGCCGACTACGCGCAAGCGCAAACGCTCATGCCAATACTTGAGCGCAAGGCGGGTCGTGTGCTGTTCAACGGCTTTCCCACCGGCGTGGAAGTCAGCCACGCGATGGTGCATGGCGGCCCGTTTCCGGCGACTTCGGACACGCGCACGACCTCGGTGGGCACGGCGGCGATCGATCGCTTCCTGCGGCCCGTGTGCTATCAGGCGGTGCCCGATGTGCTGCTGCCCGATCCGCTCAAGCACGACAATCCGATGGCAATCTGGCGTCTGAACGACGGCGAATTGAGCCGCGATTGATGAGCAACCGCTAGATCACGCGTCCGGGGCCGGCAGCGTCGCCCCGGGCCAGTCGCCTGCTTCCACGAGCCCGGCGGCGAGTTCGCGAATCATCTGTGCGACTCGCCACACGCCATCGGGCATGACGCGATTGAGCGGCCAGGCAATCGCCACGTCCCGCACCACGGCTGCGTTCGCCAGAGGCACGCAACGCAGCCTTCCTGACGCGACTTCTTCGATTACCGAGGCTGCGGGCAACAGGGTGCAGCCGCATTGCGCCATCACGAGGCGCTTGGTCAACGAAATCGATCCATCGCATTCGAGCGCGATCTGCAGCGTAAAACCATGCCGAGCCGCGAGCGATTCGGCGAGTACGCGCAGTCCGTGATGGGTGCTGGGCAAGATGAGCGGCAACTCGCCGAGCGTATGCACATCGACGGGACCGTCAGGTAACGCAAAACCGGCTGGCGCGACGAGACAGAGTTCTTCCGCAAGCAGCGGATCGAATTGCGTCGTGCCGCGATGCTCGGGCACGTACATGATCGCAAGATCGATTTCGCCGTCGTTGAGGCGCCCGAGTATCTGGCTCGCGAGACCTTCCACGAAACGCACGCGCGTATGCGGATAACGCGCACGCAGCCGCTGGCCGAGTTCACCGAACATGATGCGCGCGATGGTGGGTTGCGCGGCAATCGCGAGTTGCGCGGGGCCGCTTTCCGTGCCGCTGCGCATCGCGCCGCGCGCTTCATCGAGCGTGCGTTCGAGCGCCTGCGCGTAGCCCAGCAATTGTTCGCCGCGCTCGGTGAGGCCGACGCCGCGCCCGCTGCGGCGAAAGAGCCGCACGCCCAGCTCCGCTTCGAGCAGGGCGATACGGCGGCTGATGGTGGACTGGTTCGCACCCATCTCCATGGCCGTGCGCGAAATGCTGCCTGACTTCGCGACGTGCGCGAAGACGGCGAGGTCGTCTGAATTCATCGGTGGATCGCGTGAAACGGTGTGGCGCCTGAGCGGACTTTATAGCACGCGGCTAGCCACAATCGACGCAACCCGGCTTGCCGATAGCGTTGATATCGCGCACAGGGTCATTCACGCGCGGCGCCCATTTGCGTCGCATCAGCGTAAGCGTGCTCGCCGCGCCGATCAGCAAAAACACGAAAATCGCGGTCATCGGCAGGGTATAGCTGCCGCCGACATGCAGCAGCCATCCGGAAAGACTCGCCGATACGCCGCCTGCGAGACTCGTGGCCACCTGCTGCAAACCGGTGTTCAGGCCTACTGCAGGTTTCGGAATCAGCGTGAGTTTGCACAGCGCGAGATTGTTGGCGGTGACGAGGCCGAGCAGCGAAAGCGATACCACATTCCAGAACAGCGCCATGTCCGACGATTGCGCGCTGGCGCCGAGCAGAACCGTCGTGCCGCCGAGAAAACCTGCAACGATGAAAGCCTTGCGTACGGCGACGGCATCCCTGCCGCGCGCGATGATGCGGTCGGCAGCCCATCCCGCGATGGCCGCGACGATTGCGATGCCCGCGAAACTGAAGAAGGTATACAGTCCCGACGATTGCAACGACAGCCCGCGCTGTTCGACCAGGTACGCGGGCATCCACGTCATGCAGTAGAACGCAAAATAGCTATAGCAGAAGTTATTGATAAGGCCGCCCCACACGACGGGACTTGCCAGCAGATTGCCGAGGGGAACCGACTCCGCGCGTTCCTTCGCGGCCGCCAGTTCGTCGTGCGAAGGATAGTCGTTCTTCACCATCGCGAGCCAGGGCAGCAGCCAGATCAGCCCGACCAGACCGGTCGCGATAAACATCGCCTTCCACGAGGCGGTCACGATCATCCAGGCGGCAATGGGCGCACCCAGCGCCGGGCCCATTTTGCCGCCGATCGAAAAGATGCCGAGCGCCGTGCCTTTCTGCGTTTCCTCGAAATGATTCGCGAGGTAGCGATAAGTCGCGGGAATAACGATCGCTTCGGCGGCGCCGATCAGCAGACGCATGACGATCAGCGCCGAAAGCGTCGTGACAAGTCCCGTTGCCGCGGCCGCAAGACACCAGAACAGAAAGCAGATCGCGTAGGGACGCTTCACGCCATAGCGATCGACGAGCCAGCCCATCGGCATCTGGAATACGCCATAGGACCAGAATACTGCTGAATTAAGCCAGCCTCGCTCGATGCTCGTGAGTCCGAAGTGATGAATGAAGCTTTTGTCGGCGAGCGCCGACGACAGGCTCGTGCGGTCTACAAAAGAAATCAGCAGACCGAGCGCGAGCAGAACGAGCACGCGCCAGGGATGAGACGAGCGCGCAAGAGGAGGGGAGAACGGTTTCATCGAATCGCGTGACCTTACTGCACGAAGGCCACGCTCGTGGGATCCTGGACCGCGACGGACTGGCCGGTATCCGTGAGCATGCCCGTGGTCGGGTCGATGCGGAACAGGCGCACATCGCCGCTATGCTGATTGGCGACCAGCATCCATTGCCCCGATGCGTCGATGCCGAATCCCCACGGCTTTTCTCCGCCCGAAGGCGTGCGCTGAACCAGCGAGACCTGACCCGTCGCGGCATCCACTTTATAGACCATCAAGGCGTTTTCCGCGCGATTCTCCACGTAGAGGAAACGCCGGTCGCGGCCAAACGCCATTTCCGCGCCGCTTTTTACGCCGTTGAACGAGGCACTGGTGATTGGCGTCGATTGCAGCCGCGTCAGCGTGCCCGCCGCCGCGTCCCAGCGCAGGGCGATCAGTTCGGCGCTCATTTCGGTGAGCACATAGGCGTACTCGCCGTTCGCGCTGAACAGGATGCGGCGCGGGCCGCTGCCCGGCGGCATGTCGAAGGTGTGCTGCGCGTCGCCGGCGCGCGGCGAGAGCGCATGGGTGTCGCGATCGAAGCGGTAGATAAAGACGCGATCGGCACCCAGATCGGGCACGAGCGCATAACGGCCCGACGGATCGACCGTCACGCCATGCGCGTGCGCGCTTTTTTGGCGCGGGCTTGGGCCGGAGCCTTTTTCCTCGATGGTCGATTCGAGCTTGCCCACGCTGCCGTCGCTTCCGACCGCGACGCTGGACACCGACCCGCTGTTGTAATTCGCGCCGAGCAGCGTGGAGGACGGTGCGTCGAATTGCAGGAAGGTGGTGCCGCGCCCGCCCGTGAGGACGTCGTTGATACGTTCGAGCTTGCCGGTGTGGCGATTCACGGCATAGGCGGTGATGCTGCCTTCCTTGTCACGCTCGTCGTCGACGGCATACAGGACCGGCAGAGCGGGGTGCGATGCCACCCAGGTTGCATTCGGCCCCTGCGCGGCGGTGCCGAGCGCGACGAGCTTGCCCGTCGCCGTGTCCAGGCGCAGTGCGCTGATCTGCTTTTGCTGGGTGCCGATGTAGGCGAATTCCGCGGATGCGTCCGAGGACGATGCGGACATTGCCGTGGTGCAGGCGACGCCGTAGATCGATGCGCACGCAACGAGTGCGGCGTTGATCGCAAGGCGGGAGGCGTGTTGCTTAAACGAATGCGCCATTTTCGATTCACGTGAATAAACTGAAGTCAAGCATAGGCGGCGCGCTATCGACGGTCCCTGTACAAATCCCGGGTTCGCTGGGACTTTTTGCGTGGACCAGGGAATGTACTGGGGCGTTAAGGATCAAGTGCGAGGCGCGCGCCGTGTCACGTGAGAATCGCGGCGCGCGTGCAAAGCCGTGCTTATCGACGCGCCTCGATGCGGAACTGGCTGGGTGCCTGCCCGACTTCGCGGCGGAAAAAGCGCGTGAAATACGCGGCGTCGGCAAAACCGAGCCAGAACGCGACCTGTTCGACGGACATATCGCCGAAAATGAGTTCGCGTTTCGCTTCGGTGATGATGCGCGCGTGGATCATCTTGGTCGGACTCATATCGGCCGCCGAAGCGCACGCAGCGCGCAGCTGGACGGGCGAAACCGCGAGAATCGACGCATATTCCTGCAATGGCAGATTGCTGCGGTAATGCTCTTCGATCAGCTTGCGAAAGCGCTCGACCAGGCGTACGTCGTGGCGCGGCGTGCCGTCGTTGGCTGCCTGGTCCAGATGAGCTTCGCGCACGAGCGTGAGCAGCAGCATCGTGAGCAGGGCCTCGGCGCCCGGCACATGACCCACGGCACTCGATTCGACTTCCTGTTTCAGGCGCTGGATGAGTGCATAGAGGTCGTGTCCCGCTTCGGTTGCCTGGGTCAGCGGAATCATGCGCGGCGCGGACCACAGTACGATGAATTCGTGCAGCTTGGCGTTGACCTGCGTGAGATAGGACACGTCGACGGTCACGACCCAACGGTCGACGTCGAGTTCGTAATCGAGCCCGTGAATGCATTCGGTGGGCAGGAGCAGGGCGCATGGTCCTTCGAAGGGAACGCTGCTGCCTTCGAGATTCATGACGCCGCGTCCGCTGCGCACGAAAATCACCTGACCATAGGTGGGGTGCGCATGCGGCGCGGTGCGCCAACGGCCTCGTTCGGTTACGTGGCCGACATGAACGAACCAGTTTTCCTCTTCTGGCCGCTCGACATACAAACGGACTTTGGGCACAGCGGCGAGCCGGGAGGCGTCGCCGGTCGTTCTGCGTAAAGGTTTGCTGCTTATCGCACTCTGGGCCATGAAGTCTCCTCGGTGTCCGGTCTAGCGCCGTCCGCCTTTGCGATTGAAGTTCCGCCGGAGCGCTGCACCTGCTGGCCGGGCCCACATGCGACTTGCTCCGGTCGCTCCCTTTTTAAATGGAAGCGTAAAACGCCTTGTATTCTTTCACATCGATACGCGTGCCGCGACCTGCTGCTTACCCCAACGCCGCCGCTTGAATGTTTACGCTCTATTACTGCGGCGGCGCTAAAAAAGCATCAGAACGTATGCACCATGCCGAGAATCACGCCGCGCGTATTCGAACCCGGCGCGACGGCAACGCCGGCATACGACGTGCCGTTAAGCGTGAATGCCGCTTTATTACGGTTCTGGATAAAGCCCGCTGAGCCATAAAGTGTGGTGCGTTTGGACAGATAGTGCTCGTAGGTCAGGCCGATCTGCTGCGCGTTATTGCCCTGACCGGTGCGGTCGTGTTCATAGCCGTACATGAGCACGAGTTGATCGGCGGGGGAGAAGAAGTACGAGCCGGAGGCTTCGTACACGTCGCGCTTGAGGCTGTCATCGGTTTGACGTTCGGTGTGATACGCCAGATAGAAACGCGCGTCGCCCACGCCCACTGAAGCGCCCGCATTGAAGACTCGCAGCGCGGAAGTGCCGGTGGCGTTGTCGGCCTGTTCGTAACCTGCCGCCACGCGGAAGGGGCCATTTTCATAGCGCACCGCTGCGTTGTAGAACTGCAGGCCGTTGCTGGGCTTGGTGGTCGAATCGCGCATTGCCACCATGAATTGCGCGGTCAAACCATAGACGGTCGGCGTGAAATACGAAATTGCGTTATTCACGCGGATCGTCAGCGAATTGAAATTCAGCATGGGTGAACCCATGCTCATCACGGCGACGGGATCTAATTCGCGGTTCAGGAAAATGTACTGGGGCGTATTTTGCAGGCCGAAGCGGACTTCACCGAAGTTGCCGGATACGCCGACCCACGCCTGGCGATTAAAGGCTTCGGCCGAATTCGCGGCTGCGCCCGTCATGGCCGAAAAGCCCTGTTCGAGCTGGAAATTGACGTGGATGCCGCCGCCAATATCCTCGCTGCCCTTGAAGCCGTAGCGGCTGGCGAACAGGCCGCCCGAGGTGGCGCGCACGACCTTGCCATCGCCACCGTTCTGGAATTCGACGCCGTTATCGATCACGCCATACAGCGTGACGGACGACTGCGCGTGCGCCGCGCTGAACATGCAGGCGGATGCGACGCCGCATGCCAATACGAGCAATCTTTTCATTCTGTCTCCAAGATAATTCTAGTTATCGCGGCCGATCTAGCCGGCGCGCCTGATTTATCGAATGATTCGTAATCCTCCAGTTGAAATGCGACACGGTGCGCGGCGAAACAGGCCGCTGCGCACCGGGAGAAAGCGTGTGATTAACCCAGGGCGGCGGTCACGTCGTCGAAGCACTCATCGACGGAGAGACGGCGCGGAATGATTTTCTGGTCGAGCGCCCAGTCGATGGCGAGCTGGATGCCCTTGCGGTTCGCTTCCAGACCGATGGGCGGGAACACGGCAGGCACGCCTTCGGCCTGCGCGCGGCTTTCCACGACCATGCGATAGAGTTCGCGCACGATATCCGGGCGCTGCTTCGAAAGGTCGCTGTGCACGACGAACATGTGATTGATGGGCACCACGTTTTCGCGTGCGAACCAGTCCTTCGCTGCGTTCTGCGCGTCGGGCACGAGCGTGCGCACGCGCGGGTCCTTCGGCATGTCTTCGCCGAGCAGGGCGGCGGCCAGTTCGCCGTCGAGCATCATCTGCGGAATCGAGGAACCCTTCGGCAGGCGCACACAATTGGCGGGATCGCTGTATTCCGCGAGATGGCCGTCGCCGAGCGTCATCCACGTGACCTTGTCGAGATCGACGCCGTATTCGTGGCGCAGGATGCCGCGAATCCACAGCGCCGTGGTCTGCGTGTAGGTGCGCACGCCCACCTTCTTGCCTTCGATGTCGCGCGGCGCGAGGTCGCCGAAGTCGATGTTGTAGCCCGCGCAATGATGCTGGAAGCGGCCCGAGATCGGCGCGGGCAGCAGCACATAGGGCTTGCCGTACGCCTTGGCCTGCAGAAAGGTGACGATGGCCAGTTCGCCCGCGTCGAAGGCGTTCTCGCGCACCATGGCCTTGAAGCCGTTATGGGCGGGCGTCGGGCCACAGTAGTCGAGATTGACGATGTCCGAACTGACGCGTCCGTCCTTCATCGCCTTGGTGACGGCGTAATCGGCGAGGTTGACGCGCAGTGTCGGCGCTTCAATTTGAGGTGTCGTCATGATGAGGAATCCTTATTCGTGCGTGGATGAATCGCGAAAAATCGGGAGAGCGCGGCTTAATAGCCGGCCATTTCGCGCGCCATGCCCACGACGCCGTAGCTGCGCATCGGCGCCGACATCAGGAAGCGGTAGCCTTCTTCGATCAGACGCTTGTGGTTCTTCGCGGTCACATGCGGATTGCCCACCACTACGTTGTGCTTATGGCAGATCGAGACGATGCGGCGCATGGCGTCGAGCACTTCCGGATGCTCGTACTGGCGTGCAAAACCGAGTTCCTGGCTCAGATCGCCTTCGCCGATCAGAATGAAGCCGATGCCGGGCACGTTCGAGAGAATGTCGTCGAGGTTTTCGATCGCCTGGGTGCTTTCGCACATCAAACCAACGAGAATTTCGCCTTCGGGTACGAGCGGCCACACGTCGGCCTTCCTGTAGTAGTCGGCCATGCTCAAGCCCCAGTAGCGCGCGGCCGTAGCGGGCCCGTCGCCGCGCACCCCCTTCGGCTCATAGAGCGGCGCGCTCTTCGGACGCGCATAGCGGCACGACGCGACGGCGTTGTACGCCTGCTCGACCGTCGCGATATGCGGCCACACCACGCCATAGGCGCCGCGATCGAGCACCTGCTTGGCGAAGGCCTGGTTCATTTCCGCGCCGTTGGCGGGAATGCGGGCAATGGGCGTCACACGCGGCGAGACCGAACCCGATTCCGCGATTTCCTTGCGGCTCAGCATGTACTGCATCGCGTCGCCCAGCGCCGCGACGTCGTACGGGTTGTGCTCCATTTCGAACACGAGGCCGTCATAAGGCGCATCGCTCATCTCGATCGCGTTCTGCTTGTCGAGCTTGGAGAAGGCGGCGAATGCGGGCTTGCCCGATTCGAGGGCACGGATAATGCTGTTGAGGCGCGTGGTGCTCGTGTTAGTGCTCATTCGATTTGTCTCTCTTCGATGAATAGGGTAGTTGGCTTTGGGAAGCTTTATTCAGCCGCTTTCCAGTACATGAAGCCCATGCCTTCGCCGGTGCCGGCGGGCGTGCGCCAGCAGGGCACGTAATCGACCAGCGTCATTTGCGCACCGGTTTGCTGAACCGCTTTCATGACGCTCACATAGAGCTTGATTTCCGAGGTGCCCGACTGATACGAGCGGTTATCCACCGCCGCGAGTCCGTCGTAGTCGTATTCGGCCAGCATGTTCATGATGCGGTGATCGAACTCTTCGTCATTGACGAAGTGCGAGAGGCCGCCCGAAGCAAAGATCCCCACGCGCACGTCCTCGGGCCACGCCGCGATCGCATCGCGCAGCACGCGGCCGAACTCGATGCAGCGCGACATCGAAGGCTGCGTCGGCGGATAGAAGCAGTTCATGATGATGGGCACGTGCGGCGGCGGGTTGTCGCCCATGATCTGGTGATAGACGAAGCTGTACGCGTGCGGCACGACCGGGTATTCGGGACGCGGATTCATCCAGACGTTTTCGGGCCACGCGAACAGGTCGGTGAGGTCGAAGTTTTCTTTCTGGAAGTGCTCGATCAGATACGTGGCGAGTTTCGGATGGCACTCATGCGTGACGTGATGGTCGGGCGCGTAGACCGAGCGCTGCGGCGGTCCGTTGTGCACGTCCTTGCCGGTATAGATCGCAATGGAAGGCGAAAAGTCCGTGAAGATTTCCTTCTGGTCCTTGCCCAGAATGATCGCCACGTCGATCTTCGCTTCGCGATAGGCGGCGGCCATTTTGTCGAGAGCGGTGCGGCAGCGTGCGGCTCGGGCGGTGCGTTCCTCGATCGTGAGAAACGGCTCGAATGCGGCTTCGCGGTGCGCTTCCAGTTCCGGGTAAGTCCACGTCCGGTTGCGGAACCAGAGTTCCGGATTATTGCGGTCGCGCTCTCCGTTCTTCAGCCAGTCTTCAGGCGCCTGGCCCAGCATGCCGCTGTGCGGCACTGCCATTCCGAATACGATCTTCGCCATGTACGTTGTTTCCAGTTTTTTTAATCAGGGGTCGCGGAGCGTGCCGCCGACCCGTCGGTATTGGGCGCGCAAACCGATAGCATCGCGCCGTTGTCTAGATAGTTTGGATTCCGATTTAATTGATCGGCGGGATCAGGCTTCGCGTAATTCCCCCTGTGACTTGTCGCTGACTTTCGGCGCCCATTCGCTGCGGTACATGAGCGCGGTCGCTGCCGCGCCGATCAGCAGGAACACGAGGATCACCAGCATCGGCAGGTCGTAGCTGTGGCTGATATGCAGCAGCCAGCCGGACAGGCTTGCCGCCACGCCACCCGCGAGACTCGTCGCCACCTGCTGCACGCCGGTCACGAGGCCGATAGTCTGCTTCGGGATGAGCGTGAGACGGGACAGCACGAGGTTGTTCGCCGTGGTCATGCCCAGCAGCGAGAGCGACAGCACGTTCCAGAACAGCGCGGAATTGAGCGATTGCGCGTAGGCGCCCAGCAGCACCGTGCAGCCGCCGATAAAGCCCGCGATGATGAAGGCCTTGCGCACCATCACCGGATCATGGCCGCGCGCGATGATGCGGTCGGCGGCCCAGCCCGCGACGGCGGCCACGATGGCGATGCCCGCGAAGCTGAAAAAGGTGAAGATGCCGGATTCGCCGATCGACAGGCCGCGCTGCTCGACGAGATAGGCGGGCATCCACGTCATGCAGTAGAACGTGAAGTAGCCGTAGCAGAAGTTGGTGATCATGCCGCCCCACACCACCGGGCTCGCGAGGATGCTACCGAAGCTTACGCTGCGTGCGTTGCGGTCGGCTCTGGCGAGTTGTGCGCGCGAGGGCAGATCGTTGCGCACGCACAGCAGCCAGGGCACCAGCCAGAGCAGGCCGACCAGACCGGTCGCGACGAACATGGCTTTCCACGAGTAATTGACGATGAACCATGCGCCCACCGGCGCGCCAAGCGCGGGGCCGAACTTGTTGCCCATCGCGAGGATGCCTACGGCGAGGCCGTTCTGGCTTTCGTCGAAGTTGTTGCGGATCCAGCGATAGCTTGCCGGGATCACGATGGCTTCCGCGATGCCGATCAGGAGGCGCATTACGACGAGACCCGCGAGCGTCGTCACGGCGCCCATCAGCGCGGTCGCGAGGCACCAGAGCGCGAAGCACACGGCGTAGGGCCATTTCACGCCATAGCGGTCGGCGACCCAGCCCATTGGCACCTGAAACAGGCCATAGGACCAGAAGAACGCGGAATTGATCCAGCCGCGGTCGACATTGGTCAGCGCGAAGTGGCGGATGAAAGCACTGTCGGCCAGCACGCTCGAAATGCTGGTGCGGTCGATAAAGGACGTCAGCACACCTAACGCGAGCAGGGCAAGAATGCCCCATCGGTTCACGCTGCCTTGCCGCTGGGTTTTGCTCGTCTCCATCTGCTTTTTTCTGACCTCAATCGGTTTGTTACAGGCCGGCCAGTGTCCGCGTGAAGCGGGTGCGAGACATTGGCCGGCCGCCGTGTTGCAGGCGCTATATCAAGCTAAAGCCCGTTCAGGCCAGCGCCGGGTACAGCTTTTGTGCCGTCTTGCCGAAGATCCACGCACGGTCGGCGGCGTTCAGGCAGGCGAGGCCCGCTTGCGCCGTGGCGAGAATCTCTTCGAGCGTGCCAGGCGAGGTCGGGAAGTTCGAACCCCACGCCATGCGATCCGCGCCGAACGCTTCGACCACGCGCGGGAAAAACGTCTGCGCGCTGGCCTTTTCCTTTTTCACGTCGGCAAAAATGCGGGGCGTGAGCTTGAGGAAAATGTTCTCGTACTGCGCGAGTTCGAACAGGCTCTGCGCTGCCGCATACGGCGCACCGTCCGCGACTTCGGGGCGGCCCAGGTGATCGAGCACGATCGGCACCGTGGGAAAGCGCTTCGCGAGCGCCGTCACTTGCGGCAAGCCGATGGGACCGGTCTGGATGCACATCGGCAGACCGAACTCCGCGCACAACTCCCACGCTGGAAACGAACGCGGATCGTCAAGCTCGCTCGGATCGAACTCCTTCGTGCTGCCGCCCGTGAAGAGCCGCAGGCCCGCGAGGCCACGTTCTGTCCACTCGCGAATGCGTCGCGGCGCATCTTCCTGAAGCACGTCGACCGAGCCGACCGCAACGAGACGGTCCGCATACTTCGCGCAGCCATCGACCACATAGCTGTTGTCGAAGCCGTAAGTCGTCGACGAGTGCACGACGGCGGCCTTGCCCACGCCCGCCGCATCCATCGCGGCGATCAGCGTTTCGACCGTGGTGGGGCGCTCCTTCGACCACTCCGAACGCTTGCCGAACAGCGGTGCCGGCGGATAAAGCGTTTCGTTGTCGGAGATGATGTGGGGATGAATATCAACAATGGATGAAGGCATGTCTCTCTCTGTCCTTGTCTCTTGATCGGCCCGGCTCGATGAATTGAGGGGCCGGCCGAATATCATTTGCCTTGAGCCTTCAGGCGTGCATCCAGACGCGGATACACACGGCGCGCGTTGCCTTCGAAGATCTTGTTGCGGTCTTCGTCGGAGAGAGCGGGGCAGGCGTCGATATAGCGCTTGGTGTCGTCGAAATACTGGCCCGTTGCCGGATCCTTGCCGCGCACCGCGCCGATCATCTCCGAGCCGAACAGCACGTTGTCGGCCGGAATCACCTTCGTCAGCAACTCCACGCCCGGCTGGTGATAGACGCACGAATCGAAGAAGATATTGTTCAGCAGTCCTTCAAGAGGGCGTTCGCGCATTTCGAGCGACATGCCGCGATAACGGCCCCAGTGATAGGGCACCGCGCCGCCGCCGTGCGGGATCACCAGACGCAGCGTCGGGAAGTCCTTGAACAGGTCCGATTGCAGAATCTGCATGAACACCGAGGTATCGGCATTCAGATAGTGCGCACCGGTGCCGTGGAAACACGGGTTGCACGAAGCGGCCACGTGAATCATGGCGGGCACATCGAGTTCGACGAGCGCTTCGTAAAGCGGATACCACTCGCGGTCGGTCACCGGCTTGCCGGTCCAGTAGCCACCGCTCGGATCGGGATTCAGGTTACAGCCGACGAAGCCCATCTGCTCCACGCAGCGGCGCAGTTCCGCAACGCTGTTGGCCGGCGCGACGCCCGGCGATTGTGGCAACTGGCAGACCGGCGCGAAATTCTCCGGATACAGCTCGGTCACGCGATAGACGAGATCGTTGGACACTTCGGCCCATTCGAGGCTCGTGCGCTCGTTGCCGAGGTGGTGGCTCATGAGGCCGGCGATCGGCGAGAACAGCGTGAGATCGCTGCCGCGCTCGCGTTGCAGCTTGAGCTGGCCGTTGCCGATCGCTTCGCGGATCTGGTCGTCGCTAACAAACGCGCCGTCGCGCGAAGGCGCCTTGTCCGGATCGTTGGCGAACAGCACCTGCTTCGCGCGCCAGTCGCGGAACGATGCGGGAACGGTCGTGAAGTGGCCGTGGCAGTCGATGATCATGCTTTCACCTCTGCTTTTGCGTTTTGAGCGAGCGGATCGACGAACAGCTCTTCGATCGCCATGCGGCGCGGCGTGAGGCCTTGCTTGAACGCGGTGGCTTCGAGCGCTTCGATGGTCTTGAGGTTTTCCGCGAGACCGTAGGGCAGCGGGTCGTGGCCGACGATCTTTCGCAGCGCCAGGTATTTCTTGTCGCTGGCGGCGGTGGCTTCGCCCGCGTCGAGGCGTGTCAGCCATTCCTTCTTGGCCTGATCGAACGCGTTGTAGATCGAGCGTGCGACCCACGGATGCTCGGCGAGCACCGAATCTTTCACGACGATCGTGCCGTGCATCGGATAGATGCCGGTGCGCGCGTAGTATTCGGTTTCGATCTCCTCGGCGTTCGGCAGCAGATCGGGGTAATCGGCTTCCACTTCCTTCCAGCCGCCCGTGGGCGCGCCAGTGCGGCCGATGCCTGCTGCCGCCGCGAAGCCGGCCGACAGTTCGCCGCTGGCCATCATGTCGGCGAGCGACGTGCCGGCGGGTGCGTGGATGACGTTGCCCGGCAGCTTGAGCTGGGTGACGTGCTCTTCGTCGTCGACGACCCACGTGACCTTCGAGGAGTCCAGACCGAATTCGTCGATCAGCACCTGGCGCGTCCATACGCCCGTCGTGACCGAGTAGGCACGCACGCCCACTTTCTTGCCTTCGAGATCTTTAGGCGTGTTGATGCCGGCGTCCGGACGCACAAGCAGGCCGCCGTGATGGAAGCGGCGCACGACGAAGACCGGCAGCGCGACGAAGGGCGCGCCATAGGCACGGGCGATGATATAGGTGGTCGGGGCCAGTTCGCAGACATCGAATTCGACGTCGCGCACCATGCGGCGGAACGCGCCGATTTGCGGCTGAACCGTCACGAATTCCGCGTCCACGCCCTCGATGGGAATGGAGCCATTGCGGATCGCCGACGTATGCGGATGCTCGGCGATGGCAATTTTGAGCCGCACTTTCTGAGTCAACATCCTCTCCTTGCTTGAATGAGCCGTCGCGGGTGGCGGGCCGGATGGCCTGGACCGGACTGGCGATGCGATGGGGAGAGAATAGAAGAGGGCCGCACGGGCGTCCCTACACAAAAGCGAGATTCAATGGCACTTTTTGCAGTGCGCCGCGCGCCGCTGCCGCGGGTATACGTGGGTGGGCGCGGCGGCGCTTGTATTTTTTGCAGTTCGGCGGGGAATGGGAGCGCAAGGCGCGGAGTTTCGGGCGGGCGCCCTCGCGCTAGACTGGCCGCGTTGGAATCACTCATGAAAATCACGGGAAGCGGCGATGGCCGGATCGGCTGAAGCGATGGAAACTGCGGAAATTGAATCCGCCGCGCGTTGGGACGCGATCTGGGAGGGGGCTGCCGCGTCACTGGAGCGCGAGGGCAATGCGTTGCTGCCGTCGCTGCTCACGCCCGACCAGTGTGCGAGACTCGCGGCGCTTTATACGCAGGACGAGCGTTTCCGGTCGCGTATCGTGATGGCGCGGCACAACTTCGGGCGCGGCGAATATAAGTACTTCTCCTACCCGCTGCCGCTTTTTATCGCTCGCCTGCGTCACGCGTTATATCGTCGCCTCGCGCCAATTGCCAATCGCTGGAACCGGCAATTGGGCGTGGACGTGCAGTATCCCGCCGATCTGACGACTTTCCTCGCGCGTTGTCATGCGGCCGGGCAGACGCGGCCGACGCCACTCATGCTGCGTTATGGGGCGGGCGACTACAACTGTCTGCATCAGGACCTGTATGGCGAACATGTGTTTCCGCTTCAAGTGGCGATCTTGCTTTCGGCGCCAGGCGTGGATTTCACGGGCGGCGAATTCGTCATGACGGGCACGCGCAGCAGCGGCCAGTATGCGGATGTCGTGCCGTTGATGCAGGGCGACGCCGTCGTGTTCGCGGTCAACGAGAGGCCGGCTGTGGCGGGACGCGCGCGCAAGGTCGCGATGCGTCATGGCGTGAGTGTCGTGCGCAGCGGCACGCGGCACACGCTCGGCATGATCTTTCACGACGCGCGCGAGCCGTCGGCATCGACATGAAGAACCAAGAGATGATGGTTGAACGTTTCGATGTACAGAATATTGAGTCGCAACTGGAGGCTGAAGGCTATGCAGTGTTGCCCGAGTGTCTCGATACGCGGGAAGGGCGCGCGCTTGCAACGCTGCTTGACGAAGGGCGCACGACGCCAGGCCAGGAGGGCGGCGAGTTTCGTTATTTCGATGACGCCATGCCGCCGCTATTAAACGCGTGGCGTGACGCGCTGTATCGATGGCTTGTGCCGCTGGCGAACCGCTGGAATACGCTTTCGGGAATCGATCGCGCATTTCCCGCCGAACTCGATGCGTTTCTGGATGCAAGCCGCAGCGCCGGGCAGCATAGACCGCAATCGCATCTGTATCGCTTGCGCGAAGGCGAACGGTTGGGCTTGCATCGCCACGACGAAGGCGAGTGGATCTTTCCGCTTCAGATCGTCGCGTTGCTGAGCGAGCCGCGACGGGACTTCTCGGGAGGCGAATTCGTCATGACCGAGCAGCGCCCGCGCATGCAGTCGCGGCCAATGGTCGTGCCGCTGGGATTCGGCGATATGGCGATCATCGCGAGCGTGCAACGGCCCATTCAAGGTTCACACGGCTATTACCAGGGCCGCCTCAAGCACGCGATCAGCCGCGTGCGCAGCGGCGAGCGCATCGGACTGGAATTGATGTTTCATAACGCGGCCTGAGGCGCGGGACGGCTCGCAATTCCAGCGGGCCTGGATACAATCGGCGATCCGCCCACGCGACTGTCGCGTGACAATCCACGCGAAACCCTGCGGGCGCCGATTCATTCCAACTACGATTCAGGAGACAGGCATGGCTTCTCTGGAGAGCGCGCGTTCGACGCGCGCCGCCGACCGTGCAAGCGCATCGGGCGCCACCGCAGGCATCGATAAAGGCTCGATTTCCGCGCGCCTCGACCGCCTGCCGGCCACGCGCGCGATCTGGAAGCTCGTGTTGCTCTTGAGCCTTGGCTTCTTCTTCGAACTCTACGATCTGCTCTACACGGGTTATGTCGCGCCGGGCCTCGTCAAGAGCGGCATCCTGACGC
This sequence comes from Paraburkholderia eburnea, assembly GCF_002917095.1. GTDB lineage: Bacteria > Pseudomonadota > Gammaproteobacteria > Burkholderiales > Burkholderiaceae > Paraburkholderia > Paraburkholderia eburnea. The sequence continues at coordinate 231,210 of NZ_PQGA01000004.1, read as the reverse complement.
CCACCACGCCGGGCCTGTTCGGCACCTCGGGCATCGCGGGTTTCATCGCTGCGCTCTTCAGCGGCCTGTTCGTCGGCACGATCGCTTGCGGGTTTCTCGCGGATCGCTTTGGCCGTCGCGCGATCTTCACGTGGTCGATGCTCTGGTACGTGGCCGCCAACACCGTGATGGTGTTCCAGGACGGCGCAGCGGGGCTGAACTTCTGGCGGTTCGTGTCGGGCATGGGCATTGGCGTGGAACTGGTGACGATCGGCACGTACCTCTCCGAGCTTGCGCCGAGGCATCTGCGTGGCCGCGCCTTCGCCGTGTGCCAGACGATCGGCTTCACCGCCGTGCCCATTGTGGCGTATCTCTCGTATCTGCTGGTGCCGAACGCGCCCTATGGGCTCGACGGCTGGCGCTGGGTCGTGCTGCTCGGCGGCGTGAGCGCGCTGTTCGTCTGGTACTTTCGGCGCAATCTGCCGGAGAGCCCGCGCTGGCTCGCGGGTCAGGGGCGGCTCGACGAAGCGGATGCGGTGCTGAGCCGGCTCGAAGCGACCGTCGAGCGCCAATATGGCCGCGCGCTGCCCGCGCCCGGCCCGGCGGACCCCGTGACGCAAAAATCGGGTTTCGCCGATATGTGGAAGCCGCCGTATCGCAAGCGCACGATCATGCTCGTGCTGTTCCACATCTTCCAGACTATCGGCTTTTTCGGCTTTGCCAACTGGGTGCCGACGCTGCTCGTCAAACAGGGCGTCACGGTGACGTCGAGCCTGCTTTATACGACCGTGATCGGGCTGGCGGCGCCGCTCGGACCGCTGCTTGGCTACGCCATTGCGGACCGCTTCGAGCGCAAGCACGTCATCGTCTGCATGGCCGCCGTGAATATCGTCGCCGGGCTGCTTTTCAGCCAGGTGCGCTCGGCAGGCGCGATCGTCACGCTGGGCGTGGTGCTGACGCTGGCGGCCAATATCATCTCGTTCAGCTATCACACGTATCAGCAGGAGCTTTATCCGACGGCGATCCGCGCGCGCGCCGTGGGCTTCGTGTATTCGTGGAGCCGGCTTTCGGCGGTGTTCAGCTCGTTCGTGATCGCCTTCACGCTGCGGGAATTCGGCGTGACCGGCGTGTTCGTGTTTATCGCGGGGGCGATGTCGCTGGTGATCGTCGCGATCGGCCTGATGGGGCCGCGCACGCTGGGCAAGTCGCTGGAGAGCATTTCGCACTAGCTCGTGCGACGCACAGGCTCCGATGACGATGCGCTCGCAGGCACGAGCAGCCACACTGGTCGCGTATGACATAGGCCATGAGCCAGGGCGTGCAGCGACGTTACCAGGCTGGGCAGCGCGGCATGGATCCGCGCGCAGATAGGGCGGACCGGGTCGCTCAATTAGCCTGAAGCTGTTCGCCTTTGACGGTGGCGAGCCTGGTGCCCGCAAACGGGTCATCGCGCCAGTCGACGCCCGTTTGCCTGGCTGATTGGGGGGCTTCCGCCCGGCGTACCGAGAAATGATCGAGGGATTGTCCGGCGCTGGTTGCCTGGACGACCCACTGCGGGGCTGCGCCCTCGCCGTCCCAACTGTTGCCGGAAGCGTCGCGATACTTGACCGCCTGCAGGCGGCGCTGGTCTTCGGCGATCGAGGCGGCAATGGCTTCGGACGTGATGCCGAATTCGGCCATTCTGCGTTGCAGGTAGGCCACTATGCTGTCGCGCTTTCTTTCATCCATCCCGGTTATCTCCACTCGGCAAGTCGTCATTGATCGAGCCGGTGCAAATTATGTGCCGCCAGGATAGCACAGCGGACACGGATGGCCGTTCTATTGTGACGCAATGGCAGGGATCGACTTGCGGAGGTCGGCGACCTCCGCCGTCTGGAGCGCGGAAGGTGTTAGCCCGGAAGCTGATGTGCACGGTCCGCATCATGTTGCGCGGCAGCCCGTTCTTCGGCCTGCTTCTTTGCCAGGTGATGGCCGACGATGCAGCCGCCGACCGCGCCCACGACGGCATGGTGGCCCGCGTAGTGGCCGGCTACACCGCCCACGACTGCGCCTTTTATGCAGCCGGCGGCGTTTGCGCTGCCGGCCGCCGCCAGACCGAGGGCGGCGGTAGCAATGAACAGACCGATTTTTTGATGGTGTTTCATGATTTGGGCTTGCGTGATATTTAGATGATGATTCAGTTTAATGGTCCCAGCCGCGCTCGTGCCACTCGTGCTCGCGCCATTCATGCTCGCGGCGCTCGTGTTCCCGCCACCGGCGTGCACGCCAGTCATCGTCGCTGCGATACGCCATCATGACGGGCGGCGGTGGAGGAGCATACGCAACCGGCGGAGGTGGCGCAACGTACTCCGGCGCGGGCGCCGCGTAAGCGATGCCCGGCACCTCGACCCCCAAGGCAACATCCACATGCGCGCTGGCCGCAGTCGTTGCCACCAGCGCCGACACACCGAGTACTACGCCGGCAATTATCCTGTTCATTTCGCTGTTCCTCCGCATATTTCGTGCGTTCTGTCAGGCACGGATCGAAGTGTAGGCGGGGTGCCCCGACACAGGTGCAACTACGATGCGAGATTGGTAACGGCGAATTAACGGCAGATTAAGCGGGGCTTAAGAGGGAATTAAAAGCGTATTAAAAGGGCAATCCCAGCACGCTTTAGCGCCGGATTTGCCACGCGATTACTGACTGGACGAAAGGCGCTTTTCATCGGGTTACTGCTTTTATTCCCAGCGTTTTATTCTTCGATCGGCTCCATCTCCAGCCGATAACCCACCCCATAGATCGAGCGGATCATGTCCTGATCCGGCCGGATCGCCTGGAGCTTGCGGCGCAGATTCTTGACGTGCGAGTCGATCGTGCGATCCGCCACCACACGATGGTCTTCGTAGAGCGCGCGCAGCAGGTAGTCGCGCGCGTAGATGCGGCCCGCGCCCGCGTGCAGCAGCGCTAGCAGGCGGAACTCGATGGGTGTGAGGTGCAGGTCCCGTCCGTCCAGGCGTGCGGCGTGGTGCGGGACATCGATCGAAAACGGCGTGGGCATGGCGCCTTCGGCTTCCTGATGAGCACGCGCGAGCAGCTCGGCGCGGCGCAGGATCGCCTTGACGCGCGCCACGACTTCGCGCGGACTGAACGGCTTGCAGACGTAGTCGTCCGCGCCGAGCTCCAGCCCGAGCAGGCGGTCGATTTCATCGACGCGCGCGGTGATGATCATCACCGGCACCGCGGAAAACGTGCGTAATTCACGGCATATTTCCAGCCCGCTGCGCCCCGGCAGCATCAGGTCGAGCAGCACCATCGACGGCGCATGCTCGCGCACCCAGGGCACGACTACCCGTCCGTCCGGGAGGATCGTGGTCGTGAAATCTTCCTTGGCCAGATAATCGGCAAGCAGCGCCGCGAGCTTGGGCTCGTCTTCGACGATCAGGATGGCAGGCCGGGTGATCGGATCAATCATTGTTGGTGTAGGCGTGGAAGTTGGACGAGCACGCGCAGGCCCCCGAGCGGCGAGCGCGACGCCTCGATGGTGCCGCCGTGCGTCTCCACGATGCGTTTGCACAGCGCGAGGCCGAGCCCTGCGCCGCCGCTTTGACGGCTGCGGGAAGGGTCGACGCGGAAGAAGCGGTCGAACAGATGCGGCAGTAGCGGAGCGGGAACGGGCGGAAAGGAATCCTGAACATCTACATAGAGGGCGTGGTCGTCCTCTGTGATAGCGACGTGCACCTGGCCGCCGGCGTTGGTGTAACGCAGCGCGTTTTCAAGCAGGTTTTTCCAGAGTTGCGTGAGCCGGTAAGGATCGCCAGAGAGCGTGGCGTGCCCGACGTCCGATTCGAATTCGAGTGCGATCCGCTTGGCGGCCAGGCGCTCGCGAAAGGCGTCGCAGGATGCCTCCACAATCGGCGTTAGGTCGAGCGGCACCTTCTCGAACGAGAGTTGGCCGATATCGGCGAGCGACAGTTCGTACAGGTCGTCGATCAACTGGCTGAGCATGGCGACTTCGGCTTGCAGCGAAGTAATGGTCGCCGCGTCGGGCCGACGCACGCCGTCCTCGATCGCTTCGAGTTCGCCGCGCAGCACGGAAAGTGGCGTACGCAATTCGTGCGATATGTCTGCGATGAAATCACGCCGGTCGCCTTCGGCCTTTTCCAGCGATGCGGCGAGGCGATTGAAATCGCTTGCGAGCATCTGCAATTCGTCGCGGCCTTTGGCAGGCACGCGCGTGGCGTAGTCGCCGCCCGCGAGGCGGTGCGTCGCCGCGACGATGCGCTTGATCGGCGTGAGCAGTGTGCGCGCGAGGACCATCGCGATGGCGGCGGAGAGCAGCGCGGTAAAGCCCACGATGATCCAGGTCGCCTGAATCTGGCGGTCCTTGAAGCGGATTTCGGCCTGACTGATGAGCGCGGCGGGGCCCGTCACGGCGAGCCAGCCGACTACCTGCCCCTTGACCTTGAGCGGGTGTCGAGTCGCCTCGGGCGGTGGAGCCGGTCCCGCTTTCGTGACGAGGTTCATATTCGCGTCATAGAGCGAGAAGGGCGGACGATGCGGACGCGGGCGTCCGAAAGCGTCAGGCCCGAAGGTAGACGTTTTGCCGTCTTCGTTTTGAATACCGTGCGGCAGAATCGGTCCGTTGGGGCCGCCTGCTCCATCGGGGCCATTAAGGCCATCAGGTTCCCTAAATCCACCAGGTCCGCCTGGACCATCCAGATCGTTCGGCCCGAGTCCATTCAGCGCGCCAGGAGGGCTCCCGTCGGCGAAGCCAGGAGGCGGGGCACCGTCGAAGGGCTGCGGTCCCGGCATCCGGTTGCGCATGAAATCCCAGTTGCCGTGCTGCGCATAGGCGGTTTCCAGTTCCCGTTCGAGCGATGCGAGTTCGGTCGCCGCCTGCTCCTGCAGAAAGTCCACAAAGCCGAATTCGAAACTCGCCCGGATCGCCACGCCCATGGCCACGGCCGCGAGTACGCACGCGGAAAGAATCGCGAGGAAAAGTTTGAACGTAATGCTGGCTCTCATGAAGCGTTCAGCCGGATGCGAAGGAAGTGAGGTAAGGACGGGATGAAATTAAGCGTTATTTTCGCCTGAAGCGGAACGTAAGGGTCGCATGCACGGTGCGAATTCACATTTTCTCCAGTTTTCACGACTTTTTCCTGCACGGTTGTTTCGTATGATCCGTCGCACATTGAATCGTCCTGATCGCGTCTTGTGCGCAGGCACGATCGATGGCCTGCAATCACCTGATGAGGGACAGATCGATGGATGTTCACGTGCTTGTTGTCGAGCCTGATCAGGTATCGCGGGATAACCTGCGCAGCTACCTGCAGCGCCAGCAGATCGCCATGTCGGTGCTGTATGGCACGCAGGGGCTGGAGCAGCGCCTCGCGCGGGAGATGCCGTCGCTGATTGTTCTTCGTCATGAAGTGCGCGAGATCGACGGCATCGGTGCGCTGCGCAGCCTGCGCGAAGCGGGTTATGGGGTGCCGGTGATCATCGTGAGCCGCTCCAGCGACGTCGCCGACAAGGTGCTGGCATTCGAGCTTGGTGCCAACGACTTTCTGGTCGATCCTTACGATCCGCGCGAATTGCTTGCGCGTATGCGGCACGCGCTGCGCTGCAAGATCGATTTGCCGAACCTGCCGGGGAAGGAGGCGCGCTACGCGTTCGACAGCTTCGAAATCGATGCGGTCGGCAATCAGCTATTCAAGAATGGCGCGCGTATTTCCGCGCCGCCGCTGGCGCTCGCCGTGCTCACCGTGTTCGCCGCGAACCGCATGCGCCCGCTCTCGCGCGAACGCATTCTGAGTATGCTCGACCGCAATTCGAAACTGCATGCACGCAGTCTCGACGTTGTGGTCTTTCGCCTGCGCAAGTTGCTGGGCCTGTCGCCCTGCGGGCGTCAGTACATCCAGACACGCTACCGGGACGGCTATGTTTTTTGCCCGGACGATGCTTTTATGAATCTTTCCGGCGCTGGCGCCCGAAGCGATCAGGTAACGGAATGTGATCTGGAAAGCTCTGCATTACTAAGCATTTGACGCCAGCAAGCCCGTGATCGCCGTGAGAATCGGGCAAAACATCCAGAAAACGCGGCAAGGTGGGGAAAGGGAGCGTAACGCTGCGTAAACACGGGCAACCGCGATTCTGGAAGCATACGAGCCACTACGCCGCGAACTGCCGCCCATACGTCGTCGCCGAGTTGATCCGCTGCTCCCATTCAGCGGCAGCAATTGCGGCACGGTTCGAAGGTAATGATTAGTAGTGCATTGTAAGAATGTGAAAGCGAGAATGATTTGAAAGTATCGCAGCTAGGCGTCGCAATCATCACGATGAACGCCGCGCAGCATCTGGCGGGGTGCCTGCAGTCCGTGCACTTTGCCGGTGAGATCGTCGTGCTCGATAACGGCAGCACCGATAACACCGTTGAGATCGCGCGCCAGCACGGCGCACGCGTGATCCAAAGCGCGGACTGGCCCGGCTTCGGCGTGCAGAAGAACCGCGCGATCGCCGAGCTGTCCACGCCGTGGATCCTCTCGCTCGATGCCGACGAAATCGTCACTCCCGAACTGGCCGAATCGATTCGCGTGGCCGTCTCCCAGCCGGAGCTTTCGGCGTATGCCGTCGATCGACTGTCGAGTTTTTGCGGAGAATGGATCTATCACTCGGGGTGGTATCCCGACTGGATTCCACGCCTGTTTCCGCGCGAACTTGCCCGTTTTTCCACTGATCTCGTGCACGAACGCCTCGTGTATGACGTGCCGTGCAAGCGGCTCGAAGGCAAGTTGCTGCACTACTCGTACGACAGCTACGAAACGGTGCTGCGCAAGATGGATGCCTATTCGACGCTGGGCGCGGAACAACGGCGCGCGGGCGGCAAGAAAAGCAGCGTGCGCAAGGCGCTCGGACGCGGTGCGTGGGCGTTCATTCGCACGTATCTGCTGCGGCGCGGCTTTCTGGATGGCCGCGCGGGATTGATTATCGCCGTGTATAACGCCGAGACCGTCTATTACCGCTTTCTGAAACTGACGCGTTTCGAAGCACGATAAGTCAAACCCGGGCGCCGATCAGCGGCGTCCTGAAGTCGCCGGCACGGCGGACGCCGAAGCCGGTACGGCGGCAGGCGCATCGATGCGCCGGAAGATCAGTGCCGAAACCAGCGTGATCACACCCACTCCCGCGAAACTCACGCGAAAGCCCTGCGCCACCGTGCCGCCGTGGGCCTCGACCAGGCTTACGAGCGCGCCGCCGATCGTCACGCCCAGCCCCATCGCCAGCATCTGCACCATCGAAAACAGGCTGTTGCCGCTACCCGCGTCTTCGTGCGAGAGGCCCTTGAGCGTGACGCTGTTCATCGCCGCGAACTGCATCGAATTAGCGGCGCCGAAGATCGCCAGCACGACGATTTCGACCGCAATGGGCGTGCCGCGCGAAATGAGTGCGAACGCAACGATCGATGCGCCCACGATCGACGTGTTCACGAGCAGGAAAGCGTCATAGCCATAGCGGCGAATCAATGGCGCGATCCAGCGCTTGGCCACCGTGCCCGCGAGAGCGGCGGGCAACATCATGAGGCCGGAGTGCAGCGGCGAGTAGCCAAGTTCGAGCTGCATGAGCAGCGGCACGAGAAAGGGCACTGCGCTCGAACCGATCCGGCACACCAGATTGCCGATCAGGCCGACACTGAAATTGGGCTCGCCAAAGAGCGCGAGCTTGAAGAGCGGATCGCGGCGGCGGCGCGCATAAGGCACATAGACAAGCGCGGCTGCGAGGCCGAGCGCGAAGAGCGCCGCCGACCACGCAGCGCGATGCGTGTGGACCGGCGCATCGAAGGCGAGCGAGAACGCGATCATGCACAGCGACACCAGCGCGCAACCCGCCAGGTCGAAGGGCGGCGCGGCGCTGGCCGTCGCGCGCGGCAGGTAACGCTGCACCGCGATCATGCCCGCAAGGCCGATCGGCACGTTGATCAGAAAAATCCAGTGCCACGTAATAGCCTGCACGAACCAGCCGCCGAGCGTCGGGCCGACGATGGGGCCAACCTGGCCGGCCACCGAAATCAGCGCGAGCGCGGACACATACTGCTCGCCGCTCACGGCGCGCAACACGGCCAGGCGGCCGATCGGCATCAGCATCGAACCGCCGATGCCCTGCAGCACCCGTGCGATCACAAGCTGGCCGAGCGTGTGCGCGCCCGCGCAGCACAGCGAACCGAGCACGAAAACAAGAATGGCGGCGAAGTAGACGCGGCGTGTGCCGAAGCGGTCGGCGAGCCAGCCCGACGCGGGCGTGAGCATCGCCATGGTGAGCGTGTAGGCCACGATCACCGGCTGCATCGCGAGCGGCTTGACGCCGAGGCTCAGCGCCATTGCGGGCAGGGCGGTGTTGACGATCGTGGTGTCGAGCGCCTGCATGAAAAAGCCGGCGGCGACGATCCACAGCAGGGCCGTCTGGCTTGAATCCTTGTTCATCGGGGACGTCTTGGGCGCGCGCGGGCTTACAGGCGGCTTATGAAGCACGGGTCCGCGGCGCAATCATCTGCAATCCCGTCATGATATTGTCATCGCCTGAAATCGGGAACCCAACTAAGGACGCTGACTGTTATCGGCATCGGCGATAACCATGTCGAAATGCGTCACAATGCACCATGCTCAACCCAGTCTGGCTCAAATCGTTCGCGACCGTCGCCACCTGCCATAGCTTCACCGAGGCGGCGCGCCAGCTCGACCTCACGCAGTCGAGCGTCAGCGAGCACGTCCGCCGTCTCGAAGAGGAAATCGGCCGGCGCCTTTTCGTGCGCGACACGCATTCGCTCGCGATCACCCCCGACGGCGAGGCGATGCTCGCGCATGCGGGCGCGATCCTGCAGGCGATCAACCGCGCCGAGTCCCAGTTTCGCGCGCCGCGCCTGCGCGGGCGCGTGCGCCTTGGCTGCTCCGACGACATCGCGCTCGGGCCGCTGCCCGCCGTGCTCACGGCGTTTCGCAACGCGCATCCCGACGTTGAGCTGGAAATCAACATCGGCATGACCGGGCAGCTTTACGAACTGCTGGACGCGGGCGCGATCGAACTGATGGTGGGCAAGCGGCGACTGGGTGACAAGCGTGGCACGGCGCTCTTCACGGGGCGGCTCGAATGGCTCGCGCGTGCAGGTACGGCGGTGGACCTCACGCAGCCGCTGCCGCTGATCCTCGTGGCCGAGCCGAGCGTCACGCGGGCAGTGGTGCTCGACGCCCTCGCGCAGACCGATTTTCGCTGGCAGGTGGTGTGCACGAGCAGCAGCCATTCGGGCTGCGTGGCCGCCGCGCGCGGCGGCCTGGGCATCACGGTGCGCCCGCAATATCTGGCCGCGCGCGGGCTGGCGCCACCCCTCAACGTGGCGAGTCTGCCCGTGCTGCCTGACGTCGAGTTCATCGCGCTGGCAGCGAAGCGCCTAAGCCGCCCGGCGCAAACGCTGCTGCAACTGCTGCATGACAGCGATCTGCGCGGGTCGTGGATCGGCGAGTGAGGCGCGCTGGCGGCGTGATCCGGCTCGAAAACGACTCTCGCCGGGTCGCGCTCACCGACATCGTGACTGATCGACCGGCCGCGCAGCGGCTCTTACTGACCTGCCGCGTTTTTCACGGCGCATTGCGTCTCGATCTTTTCGCCGTCGCTGAACTTGAAGGTCACGGGAATCGTCGATCCGACAGTCAGCGGCTTCTTCGCTTCCTCGAACATCACGTGATAGCCGCCCGGTGCGAACGCGAGCGTGCCGTTGGCGGGCACCGTCGCCTTGTCGACCATAACCATCTTCGACGCGCTGCCGTTGCTTTGCGACTGATGCAGCATGGCCATGCCGAAGGCGTCGGCGTTGACGTCGAGCAGATCGACGGGCTTGGCGCTCGTGTTCGCGAGCTTGAAATAGCCGCCCGACGGTACGCTGCCCGGCATCGAGCGGACCCAGCAGTCGGACACCTTTATCGCACTGGGGGGCGCGGCGAGGGCGGGAAGCGCCGCAATGGCGAGCGGCATGGCGAGGGCGAATTGGCGGAAGCGGCGATACATGATCGTTCTCCTGATCAAAGTTGAAGGGGATGGCGTGGGTGGAGCGGATACGGCGCATCGCAGCAGACGTGGATGCGCCGCACGCAAAAAGCGCGGCGAAACAGCGCAAAAAATCGCGCGGTGTCAGGCGTAGAAGGCGGAAACAGCAGGCGGCCCGCGTGGCCGTCCCGACGGAAAAGCCGCAGCGGGCAAGGGCTGCGCAGTGGGCGGCGCGTCTGCCTGCTCCGCCGCAATCGCGACGAGCGCAAGAGCCGTGGCTGGCGGTGCGGCCATCGCGGGTTGATGCGCAAGCAGGGTGCAGTATCCGCAAGCCGCGAGGCGATCGGTGTGAAGGTGGGATGCGGATGCCGGTGCATGCGCCGCCGTCACCGAGCACAGAATGCTGGCGGTATCCGGCGTGGCTGCCCGAGCGGCGACCATCAACTGGCTCGCGACCGGCACGACCACGACGAGCCACATGGCGAGCAGGGCAAGCCATAGGGAGAAGCGTCGACGGGCGCAAGCGAACAGAGACATCCGCGCATCGTAACGCATGAGCGGAAAAACGTCAGGAAAAGGCGGCAGTCAGCGTGGCACGCGGATGAGACCAATCGTCTCAGGCGGACACACCCGTTCGTTCGCTCGCCAGATATGAGGCAATCGCGCTGGCGTCCATCGGGCGCGAACAATAGTAGCCCTGGACGAGGGTGGCGCCGAGTCCCGCGACCGTTTGCAATTCCGCCGCCGTTTCCACGCCTTCGATCACACATTCGAGCATCATTTGCCGGCTGAGACTGAGCAAGGTCCGCACGACCGTGAACGCCGTCGTCCCTTCCTTCAGACCGCTCACGAAGGTGCGGTCGATCTTCAGGCGGCTCAGCGGGAGCTTGCAGAGATAGGACAGACTCGAATAGCCGGTGCCGAAATCGTCGACGGACAAACCGCAACCCATGCTGCGGAATTCCTCCGCGGCATGGCGCACCTGCTCGAAGTCCTGGGCCATGGCGGTTTCGGTAATCTCGAAGTCCAGCCGGGCCGGATCGATGCCGCTTTCGCTGATGCGTCGCGCGAGTCCCTCCACGACTCGCTCATCGGCGAAATCATGAGCCGAGAGGTTAAAGGACAGGCCGATACGCGAGGGCCATTGTGCGGCACATGCCAGCGCCTTGCTGAACAGCGCGAGCGTCAGGTCGTTGATGATGCCGCTGCGCTCGGCCGCCGGGATGAATTCGCCGGGCGCGATGGTGCCGAGCGTCGCGCTATGCCAGCGGGCAAGGGCTTCGAAGCCGACGGTGCGGGCCTCTTCCAGCGAAACGATGGGCTGGAAGGCAATCGATAGTTCGTTGTCCAGATCAGGTGAGCGCAACGCTTGTGCGATCTGCGACTCGCGGATAATCGCGTTGCGATGCGCCTGCGAAAACACGGTCGCCGAGCCGCGCCCGCGGCGTTTGCCCTCGTAGAGCGCGTAATCGGCCGCTTCGAAAAGATCGGCTTTATTGCGCGAACTCTGCGGATAAGTCGAAAAACCGATGGTGGCTCCCAGCCTTACCGAACTGTCGCCGACCACCACGGGATCGCCAAAAGCGCTGGCGATATCGCGCCCAAAGAGCGACAGGCGGCTATCCGAGCAATCGCCCGTTACGATCAGACCGAATTCGTCGCCGCCAAGTCGCGCGAGCACGGTTGCGCCTGCACAGGCTGTGGCCAGGCGCGTCGCGGCCTCCGCAAGCACCTGATCGCCCGCGGAATGGCCGTGAATGTCATTGACCGATTTGAAACCGTCGAGATCGACGAGTCCGACGGCGAGCCGGTTGCCGGATGCCGTCGCGCTTTCGAAATGCAGATCGAGCGCATCGAAAAAGGCGCGGCGATTGGGCAGATTGGTAAGGCTGTCGATATTCGCCAGACGCCGGTTTTCGCTTTGCGTGGCCACGAGGGCGGCGAAGTTGCGGAAATGCGTGAACGAGACGATCAGCATGGCCAGCGACACGAGCGACGTATCGATCGCCACCGCCTGAAAAACGTCATTTCCCGACACCAGAAAAGTCGTGACGAGCGCGCCGTTGACGATGGCCGTCACGGTGAAGGCCGCGGAGAGGACGTGCATCAGGCAAAAGATCACGCCGATGACCGTAATGGCCATATAGAACGCGACGTGGAGCTTGAATGCCTCGTCGCCGAGGGGCATCAGCGACAAGGACCAGGTCGTGAATACGATGGCGAAAACCCACGCGAGCCAGCGGGTGCTGCTCAGGACCGAAGCCGCCTGTTTTGCTGTGACCTGGGTTCTCGCAAGCCGCAACCAGGAAAAGATGCGAACCAGGCAGAACGCCGTGAGAATCAGGGGGCAGGTGATGCCTTGCCAACGGGGAAACTGGTTTTCATGCGGCAGCACCATGCCCCATGTGTTGACGATCAGTAGCCCGTACATCATGGGCAACTGATAAATCATGATGCGCAACTGGGCGAGCTTTAATGCAGCGCTATCGCCCGATGCGGCACGGCTTTGTAGGGTGCCCCAATATTGAATCAGAAGGTCGAGCATTATCTTGCGCACAACCGCGCATGGCTGCGCGAACGAGGGGTCATGCCTCGTTTACGACCCGATGCGCATTTTCTGGAGTCGGCGTGAGCCCTTATCGATCGGTTTTTTTCTCGCCTTCTTTCTTTTGCACCGGCGGGCTGTTGTGCCCGCGTGCGCCCATCGGCAGGCCGGAACCGTGTGTGCCCAAAGGCACGTCGGCGGTTTGTTCCGGATGCGGGCCGCCTTCGCGCGGCATGGTTTCGGGGTGGGATTCGGGTTGGTCGAAGCTGCCGGGTTTGCCGCGGGCGGGCTTTTCAGTATCGGCTTGCTGCTTCGGTGCAGGCTTGCGTGTCTCGTTCATGAGTTGGCTCCTGGTGTTGCTGGAAGCCGAGCAGGTGCCGTTCCCGGGTCCTGTTGGACACGCCGCACAAAAAAATAGCGCCGCAGAGGCTTCACCCCTGCGGCGCTATTTGCGTGGTAGCCACGGCGCAGACCTCACGCCCTGGCCAACAGCACGCTCGACTTACATCTGCACCGTATCAGCCACTTCCTTGAAGTCTTCGATCTGGTCGAAGTTCATGTACTGATAGATCTTGTCGCCGTTTGCGCTGAGCACGCCCATGTCGGCCATGTACTCTTCCTTGGTCGGGATCCGGCCCAGACGCGAGCAGATCGCCGCCAGTTCCGCCGAGCCCAGGTACACGTTCGTGTTCTTGCCCAGACGGTTCGGGAAGTTACGCGTCGACGTCGACATGACCGTTGCGCCTTCGCGCACCTGTGCCTGGTTACCCATGCACAGCGAGCAGCCCGGCATTTCGGTACGCGCGCCAGCCGTGCCGAAGACGCCATAGTGGCCTTCTTCGGTCAGTTGCTTCTGGTCCATCTTGGTCGGCGGAGCGACCCACAGCTTGACCGGAATGTCGCGCTTGCCTTCGAGCAGCTTCGACGCGGCACGGAAGTGACCGATGTTGGTCATGCACGAGCCGATGAACACTTCGTCGATCTTCGCTCCTGCGACGTCCGACAGCGTCTTCACGTCGTCCGGATCGTTCGGGCAGGCCACGATCGGCTCATGCACGTCGGCCAGATCGATTTCGATCACGGCTGCGTATTCTGCGTCCGCATCCGGTTGCAGCAGTTGCGGGTCGGCCAGCCAGGCTTCCATCGCCTTGATACGGCGTTGCAGGCTGCGCGGGTCCTGGTAGCCCTGGGCGATCATCCACTTCAGCAGCGTGATGTTGCTGTTGAGGTATTCGATGATCGGTTCCTTGTTCAGGTGCACCGTGCAACCGGCCGCCGAACGCTCGGCCGATGCATCCGACAGCTCGAACGCTTGCTCGACCTTCAGATCGGGCAGGCCTTCGATTTCGAGAATGCGGCCCGAGAAGATGTTCTTCTTGCCTTGCTTGGCGACCGTCAGCGTGCCTTCCTTGATGGCCCACAGCGGGATGGCGTTGACGAGGTCGCGCAGCGTGACGCCCGGCTGCATCTTGCCCTTGAAGCGCACGAGCACCGATTCCGGCATGTCCAGCGGCATCGTGCCGGTGGCGGCCGCGAAGGCGACCAGACCCGAACCCGCCGGGAAGCTGATGCCGATCGGGAAGCGCGTGTGCGAGTCGCCGCCGGTGCCGACGGTGTCGGGCAGCAGCATGCGGTTCAGCCACGAGTGGATCACGCCGTCGCCCGGACGCAGCGCGATACCGCCACGCGTGCTGATGAAGTTCGGCAGCGTCTGGTGCGTCTTCACGTCCACCGGCTTCGGATAAGCGGCGGTGTGGCAGAACGATTGCATGACGAGATCCGACGAGAAGCCCAGGCACGCCAGGTCCTTCAGTTCGTCGCGGGTCATCGGGCCGGTGGTGTCCTGCGAGCCGACCGAGGTCATCTTCGGTTCGCAGTACGTGCCCGGGCGCACGCCCTGGCCTTCCGGCAGACCGCATGCGCGGCCAACCATCTTCTGCGCCAGCGAGAAACCCTTGCCGCTGTCGACCGGTTGTTGCGGCAGGCGGAACAGCGTCGACGGCGCCAGACCCAGCGCTTCACGCGCCTTGGCGGTCAGGCCACGGCCGATGATCAGCGGAATGCGGCCGCCGGCGCGTACTTCGTCGAACAGCACGTCGGACTTGACCGTGAATTCGGCGATCACGGCGCCGTTCTTCAGCGCCTTGCCTTCGTACGGGCGCAGTTCGACCACGTCGCCCATTTCCATCTGCGACACGTCGAGTTCGATCGGCAGGGCGCCGGCGTCTTCCATCGTGTTGTAGAAGATCGGTGCGATCTTGCCGCCCAGGCACACGCCGCCAAAGCGCTTGTTCGGGATGAAGGGGATGTCTTCGCCCGTGAACCACAGCACCGAGTTGGTGGCCGATTTACGCGAGGAGCCGGTGCCGACCACGTCGCCCACGTAGGCGACCAGGTGACCCTTTTCCTTCAGCGATTCGATGAACTTGACCGGGCCGCGCTTGCCGTCTTCTTCCGGCGTGATGCCGGGACGTGCGTTCTTCAGCATGGCCAGCGCGTGCAGCGGGATGTCCGGGCGGGTGGTCGCGTCCGGAGCCGGCGAGAGGTCGTCGGTGTTGGTTTCGCCCGTGACCTTGAAGACCGTGATGGTCAGGCTTTGCGGGACTTCCGGACGGCTCGTGAACCATTCGGCGTCGGCCCAGCTTTGCAGCACGGCCTTTGCGTTGGCGTTGCCCTGGTCGGCCAGTTCCTTGACGTCATGGAACTGATCGAACATCAGCAGCGTCTTCTTGAGCGCGTCAGCGGCGACGGTGCCGACTTCGGCGTCAGCCAGCAGCTCGATCAGCGGCTGGATGTTGTAGCCGCCCAGCATGGTGCCGAGCAGTTCGGTAGCGTGAGCGCGCGAGATCAGCGAGCAAGCGGTTTCACCCTTGGCGACCGCAGCCAGGAAGCCGGCCTTGACGCGAGCGGCTTCGTCCACGCCCGCGGGCACGCGGTTCGTGATCAGTTCGAGCAGGGTCTGCTCTTCGCCGGCGGGCGGATTCGTCAGCAGTTCCACCAGCTCGGCGGTTTGCTGGGCCGTCAGCGGCAGGGGAGGAATGCCGAGCGCGGCGCGCGCGGCTACGTGTGCACGAAAGTTTTCAAGCATGGGGGGACCTGCTGGTATTGCGTTTCAGGGGAAGGCTTTCCATGGACTACTGCAGCCGCGATTCTAATTGCAAAGCCACACTGGCGTCAAATGTCTTATGTCTTATATAAGAGTTGGGGGCGGACGGCGCTTTGATCGTACGGATACACCATCAATCCTCCATTAAATATTCCATATATGGAACGAGGAATTGTATCTGGACGTATTGGCGGGTCTTTTGGGGTGCGGGGATAAAGAAAATAATCAATAAATACAGTGTGTTGATGAGGGAATCGGCGGGTTGAGGCGCTTCGGAAAGGCAAAAATCAAAAGAGACGATCGGCAACCTTTTTGGGTCGCCATGCCATTGCCGGGCTTTTTGTCCAGGCCAAGAATGCCAACCAACGCTGACGGTTTTCGTACCGTACGTGCCGAAGCCCTTGACGACGGGATGCCGGGCGGCAGCACGACCGACTGAATGCCACACCCGCAGTACCGTGCCGGACCAGCAGCGTGGAACGGCATGAATTCCAATAAATCAGCATGACTTAATAATGGTTCGGAGAAGGCAATGAAAAGAACTCTCATGGCGGCTTCACTCGCAATGGCATCGGCGCTGGCCTGGGGGCAGAGCAGCGTGGCGCTCTACGGTATCGTCGATACGGGCATCGAGTATTACAACAACGCCGCCAAGGGCGGTTCGTTCGCGGGTATGCCCACGCTCACGGGCGAGGCGCCTTCACGCTTCGGTTTGCGCGGCGAGGAGGATCTGGGCGGCGGCTACAAAACGTTCTTCGTGCTGGAAAGCGGCTTTGCGCCGGGCAGTGGCTCGCTCAACTACGGCGGCCGCCTGTTCGGGCGTCAGGCGAACGTGGGCGTGAGCAGCGCATTCGGTACGCTCACGCTGGGCAGGCAGATGAATATGTCGATGTACGCGTTGTTCAACGCGGACGTGATCGGCCCGTCGATCCATTCGATGGCGAGCTTCGACAGCTATTTGCCCAACGCACGCAGCGACAATGCCGTGGGCTACATGGGCAAATTCCACGGCGTCACGCTGGGCGGCACGTACAGCTTCGGGCGCGACGCCGCGGGCCCTGCCGGCCCTTCGGCAACCAACTGTGCGGGCCAGTTGCCGGGCGACGCCGTGGCTTGCCGCCAGTACACCATGATGCTGGCCTACGACGGCGCATGGGGCGGCGCGGCGGCCTCTTATGACGTAATGTACGGCGGCCCGGGTGCGTCCGCGCCGCTCACGAGCAGCGCGGACGTGGACAAGCGCACCATCGTTGATGCCTATGTGAAATATGGTCCCGCGAAGCTCGGCGGCGGCTGGATCCGGCGCAATACGTCGGCCGAACAGCATGCGCAGTCCGATATCTTTTTCCTCGGCGCGACCTGGTATGTGGTGCCCACGTTCTCGCTCGACGCGCAGACCGTGCGCTACATCCTGCGCGAGCATTCGAATTCGACCCTGCTAATCGCGCGCGCGAATTATTTCATTTCGAAGCGCACGACGCTTTATGCTTCGCTTGGCTACATGATGAATAGCGCGCTGGCCGCGAACGCCGTGGCGGCAGCGGGCACGGTCGCCACGGGCGCGAATCAGCTCGGTGCGATGATGGGCATCCAGCAGCGTTTTTAATGCTGCACCGAGGCCGCGCGCAGCGCCCGAAATACACGATGGAGACGATGAGATGGCGATGGACCTCTTGAGCGCCGCGCTGGCCGACCTGCGCGCGGACGCGGTGGTGACGGGGCACTTCTCGCTCAGCGCGCCATGGGCGATCGCCAAACCGGCGGTGGAAGGCGCGGCGTTCAGAACGGGTTTCGGCGGCCCGTTTTATATCTCGATGGACGGTGTCGATCCGTTGCGCGTCGAGGTCGGCGATTTCGTGCTGCTGCCGCACGGTCACGCGCACGTGCTGGGCTCGGCGCCCGGCGTCGAGCCCGTACCGTTCGACGACCTCGTCGCCGGCGCCGGGATCAGCCCGCGCTTCGACACGCCGCTGCGGCTCAGCGTGGGCGGCGGGGGAGCGGCGAGCGAGTTGTACACGGGCATCATTTTTTATCGCGAAGCCGTGCGCAATCCGCTCTTTTCCGTGCTGCCGCCGCTCATTCATGTGCGGGCCAACGATCCGGCGGTCGGCCCATGGCTCGCGGACACGCTGATGGCTTTCATCCGCGAATCGATGGCCTGCCAGCCGGGCTGGGCGGTGGCGGCCGCGCGCCTCGCGGACGTGCTGTTCGTGCAGTTGTTGCGCGCGCATCTAGCGTCGGCGATCAGTCACACGGGCTGGTTGCGCGGCCTCATGGACCCGCAGATCGGTCGCGCGATTGCACAATTGCATCGCTATCCGGAACGCGAATGGACCGTCGAATCGCTGGCGGCAACGGCAGGCATGTCGCGCTCGCGCTTTAGCGCGCGCTTTGTCGAATTGGTCGAGGAAACGCCCATCGGCCATCTCACCGCGTATCGCATGTACGTGGCGAGCGGCGCGCTGCGCGATTCGCGCCGCCGTCTGATCGAAATCGCGACGAGCGTGGGCTATGCGTCGGAGAAGGCGTTTATCCGCGCGTTCCGGCGCTGGTCGGGCATGGCGCCCAAGCAGTACGCGCGCAGCGTGAAAGACCCCTATTACGTGGCGCAGTCCACGGTCTCGGCGCACAGCGAAATCAAGGCGCGGGTGCGGGCATGAACCCGAACGACGGCGTCGCCACGAACCCGTCGGCGGTCTCGCCCGAGAACATCTGCCCCGAGTCGATCGGGCCACGGAAGGCGCGACGGGCGACGCGCGGATGGCCGCGTGTTTCTAGCGTGCGCGGGTGCGCCGGGGTTTTTTCGCGGTGCTCGTCTGGGCGGCTTGAGCGGCGGGCGGCGCGATACCCGCGTGCAGATCTTCGAGCCACGCAAGTCCATCGGCATAGGCCAGAAATTGGCGCAGATAACCGGGCGAGAGGTCGCGCATGAGAAAGAGCGCGCGGTGCACCAGGCTGCTGGAATTGAGCGGGCCCGCGTTTTTCGGCACCTGATCGAGCGACTGTTGCACCTGCTGGTCGGCGCTGACCTTCGACCAGACATCGCGGAAATAATCGAGCAGCGCGGCGGGCGCACCGTCGCGTGCGTCGCGCGACATCGCGTCGATCAACGCGGCGAAGGCGTTGTTTGCAGGCGTCTCGTTCGCGGGCGCGGCTTGCGCGGATTCGGTCTCGATCCGCTGCGAATAAGCCGCGAGTCGCGTTTCGATACGCGCATCGAGCACGCCGCGCGCTGTGCCGGCCAGCGCCCGCGCGCGCTTTTCCAGCGCGTCGAGCATCGCGAAGCCAACCGGGTCGAGGCGATCGGCGCCTTGCGCTCGCCAGGCGTCGAGCGTCGCGCGCGCATCACGGCAGCCGCTGCTGTACGGCGGATTCGATGCCTGCGCAACGTTTTGCGCGTCGATACGCACGTCGTCACTCATGAGCGTTCTGCGTCTTCGCAGCGGCGTTGCTCACGCTCGACGAGCGCGGCACGGGGGCGATTTCCACGCGGCGATTTTTCGCGCGGCCGGCTTCGTCGGCGTTGGAACTGACCGGCTGCTCCGACCCGAACGCCGCCGCGAACACCGATGCCGCCGGCACGCCCGCATCGATGAACGCGCGCGTGACGGTCAGCGCGCGCTCGGCGGACAGCTCCCAGTTGTCGGCGAAGCGGCGATTGCCCGCGTGGACCTGCTGGTCGTCGGCGAAACCGCTCACCATGAGGATTTCGTCGCGGTCGTGCAGATACGCCGTGAGCGGGCCCGCGAGGCTCTTGAGCAGTTCGCGTCCCTCCGGCTGCAACTGGTCGGAATTGAGCGCGAACAGCACGCTGCCGCTGATGCCGATGCGCCCGTTCACGAGCGTCACGCGTCCCGCCGCGAGCGGGCCGGCCAGCGCCTGTTCGAGCGTCTGGCGCCGCTGCGCTTCGAGCTGGCGCGCCTTGACCTCGTGCGCGAGGCGCGAGGACGCTTCCATCTGCATGCCGATCACCCCGACGAGGATCAGCACGAACGCGCCCAGCAGCGCCGCCATCAGGTCGCCGAACGCGGCCCAGACCGGCGCGGTGGGCTCTACGCCGCCGTCGATCTCGTCGTTCATGCGGCTTCGCTTCCGGCCAGGCGTTGCAGGCTATCGACGATCTGCTTCTGCGACAGCAGGCTCAGATCGACCACTTCGCGCGCCTGCGCGACGTAGTAGGCGAGCTGGTCGTCGCTGCGCGCGAGCGACTTGTCGAGCGCGGCTTCGATGCGTTCGAGTTGCATCATGAGCTTGTCGTTCGAGGCGCCGAAGTGCTGCACGGCCACGCCGAAGGCGTCGCCGAGACTGGCGACTTCGACGGCGCTGCCGGTGACCTGGGCCGCGACGCCTTCGAGCGTCTGCGCGCCGGCTTCGACCTGCTGGTCGAAGCGCGCGCCCACGCGCTCGAGCAGGCCCGCCGACGTATCGACCAGCGCGCCGATGGCCGCGCGCTGTTCGGTGCTCGCGTGGTTCACGGCGTCGAGCAGCGTGGTGACGGTGGCGAGCAGGCGGCCGCGCTCCTCCAGCATCGCGGTGTCCTGCACCATGCTTTCGTGGAGCTTCTGGCGCAGTTCCGCGACGACTTCGGCGGCCACGCGCGGCGCCTCCGAAGCGGCTTCGACGAGACGCGCGATTTCGGCGATGGTGCCGTTGGCGTGGGCTTCGGTTTGTGCGGAGATGGCGTTGGCCGTTTGCGCGAGTGCTTCGCAGATGGCCTGCTGGCGCTCGGCGGCTTGCGTGCTGGCGGCTTGCCACGCGCTTGCGTTGGCTTCGGCGGCACGCGCGATTTCGACAATCGTGCCCTTGGCGTGGGTTTCGGTTTGCGTCGAGATGGCGTTGGCGGTTTGCGTCAAAGCTTCGCAGATGGCTTGCTGGCGTTCCGCCGCGTGCGTGCTGGCGGCCTGCCAGGCGTTTGCATTGGCTTCGGCGGCGCGCGCGATTTCGGCAATCGTGCCCTTGGCGTGAGCTTCGGTTTGCGCCGAAATGGCGTTGGCCGTTTGAGCAAGTGCTTCGCAGATGGCTTGCTGGCGCTCGGCGGCTTGCGTGCTGGCGGCTTGCCACGCGCTTGCGTTGACTTCGGCGGCGCGGGCGATTTCAGCGATGGTGCTTTTGGCGTGGGCTTCGGTTTGCGCCGAGATGTCATTGGCCGTTTGCGCAAGCGCGTCGCAGATGGCTTGCTGGCGTTCTGCGGCTTGCGTGCTTGCCGCCTGCCATGCTGTTGCATTCGCTTCAGCGGCGCGTGCGATTTCAGCAATCGTGCCCTTGGCGTGGGCCTCGGTTTGCGTCGAAATGGCGTTAGCCGTCTGCGCGAGCGCATCGCAGATCGCCTGCTGACGCTGTTCCGCCTGCGTGCTCGCTGCCTGCCATGCCGTCGACGAAGCCTCGGCGACGCGCGTGATTTCGGCGATGGTGCTGTTCGTATGCGCCTCGGCCTGCGCCGCGATCGTGCCGGCGGTGCTCGCAAGCGTCTCGCAAACGTCCTGCTGGCGTTGCGCCGCCTGCGTGCTGGCCGCTTGCCACGCCGCCGCTGCGGCCTCTGCAGCGCGGGCGATTTCGGCGAGCGTGCTGTTCGCGTGCGCCTCGGTGCGCGCGACGATCTCGTCGGCGGTCTGCGCCAGCGTCGTGCAGATCGCCTGCTGCTGCCCAGCCGCCTGCGTGCCCGCCACGCGCCATTCGTCGCGCAGCGACGTGCTTATCGCGTCGAGCGTGTCGCGCCAGGCCGCGAGGCGCGCCTCGTCGCGCGCGGCAAGCTGCGTCTGCAAGTCGGTCTGCGCCTCGCCCACAGCGCGCACGAGCGCCGCCGCGTGCTGCTCGAACGTGGCGGCCGCAGCGGCCAGCGCCTGCTGGTTGTCGCCCGCGAGTTTTTCGCCGGCTTGTTCCTGGCGCGTCAGCGCTTCCTGCCACGACTGCGAAACCCCCGCCGCCGAAGCTGCGAGGCGCGCATCCACGTCCCGCACCAGATGCGCCGAACGCGTTTCGAACGTGGCGCTAAAGCGCTCCAGTGCGCCTTGCAGATCGTCCGCGAGCGCTTCGCCCGCGCGGCGCTGCTCGTCGAGCGCGGCGTTCCAGATGCCCGCGACGCGCGTGGCATTGGCCTCGAAGCCGGACGTGAGGCCGTCGAGCTGGCGCTGCACGGCCTGGGTCAGCGTGCTGTGCAGCGCGGCGCTTTCGCGCGCGAGACCCGCCATCGTCGCTTCGACGACCGGCGCGAAGGCCGCGCCGGCGGCGCGCGCGCTTTCGGCGGCACTGGCCTTGAGCGAGTCGCCCACCGTCGAGGCGAGGCGCGCATAAGCCGCCTGGGCATTGCCGAGGAAAGCCTCCTGGCTGGCGATCTGACGCTCGCCGAGCGTCGTGCTCTGGCGCTCGATCACGGCCATCATCGACTGGAGACGCTCGGCCAGCAGCGGCAGAGCGTCGGCCTGGCGCTGCATCAGCGCAAAGCTCGCCTCGCGCTGATGCGCGTGCGAGAACGGGCGCAGCGTGGTGGCGATCTGCGCGTCGAGGTGCTGGGCGGCTTCGATGCGCTCGCGGCGGCACAGCGCCGACAGCAGACCCAGCATCGCCGAACTGGCGACGCCCGCAATCGAGGTGCCGAACGCGAAGCCGAGTCCGCGGATCGGACCGGCGAGCGCCGTGCGGATGCCGTCGAGATCGCTCGCGCCGTCGAGTGCGATGCCGGTGCCGCGCAGCGTCGTCACCATGCCGAGCAGCGTGCCGAGCATGCCGAGCAGCACCAGCATGCCGACCAGATAGGGTGTGAGCGCAGGTCCTGGCAGGGCCGCGCGCTCGCCTTCGACGCGCGCGCGCACGGCGCTGCGCAGACTCGGATGCAGACGCTCTAGCCAGGCGCCCAGCGAGGCGGGCGCGGCGGCGGCAGGCGCGCTCAGCGAGTTCACGGCTTGCGCCAGGCTGCCGGTGGCCTGCCGGTAGCGGCGCAATTCGAGCGCGCCCCCCACATAGCAGGCGCCGATCAGGACCGTGACGGCGAGCGCGAGCGGATTGGAGCCGACGTAGGCGGCGCCGATCCAGCAAACCGCGAGCAGGCCGGCGATGAAAACAACGAGATCGATGCGAAGTCTGGACATAGTGTCTGCGTTAGCGGGCGCGAAGGGCCGCGAGCAGCCCTTCGACCGGTTGAAACCGAACATCCAGTTCGGCGAGCAACAGGCTCTGCATATCTTTACGGAACGTGGTCAGCCACGCGCCGGTTTTACTGTTCGCGCTATCTGTGTGCGCTTCTGCTTGCGCCTGGGCTTCGGCTTGAGCTTCGGCTTGAGCTTCGGCCGCCTGCGCGGCCTTGCGCAGACGCTCGAAATGCTTGCCCAGCAGGCCGGGCACTGCGCCCAGCAAGGCGCGCTCGCGCACGGCAAGCGAGCGCTCCATCACCGCATCGAGCGCAGCCAGCTTCGCCATGGCCGACGACTGCGCCGCGAGCCGGTTGCGCAGCCGCGTGCGCAGGTCGCCGATATCGGCTTCCATCTTCTGCTGGAGCGCCAGATAGCACTGGCGGAACACCGCATAGTCAGCGGGCATATCCGGTACTTCCTGCACCTGCTGCGCGCGCGCGTGGCGCGCGCTCTGGCGCGGCGGCGCGAGCACGCCGTCGGTGACGATGGCCTTCGACAGCGCCGAGCGCAGGCTCAGGCAGCGCTGCGCCTCGTCCTCGCCGTCACCGCGCGAGGTGCTGGGCGAAGCGCCGCCCATGGCGGGCGCAGGCGCGCTGAGCACCGTCGAGAGCGCGATCGCATCCGTCCAGCCGAGCCACTGGCTCAGCCGGTCGGCTAACGGCTGCTGCGAGGCTTGCACGTCGGTTTCGCCGATGCGCGCAAGCAGACGAACGAGGGCCGGACCGGTCAGGGCCGTCCGCTGCGGGGGTTGGACCATACCACAAGAGACAAAAAAGGCTGCAGTTTACACGGCGCAGCGTCCTCGATCGTGCTTTTGCGTCCGGAGGTGGGGGATTTTATGTGGGGCGGGGGAAGGGGATGGAGCTGCGGCGTCCGATCGCGAAATCGGGAAAGCCCGTGATGCACGCGAGGCCTGTCGAGCCGATGCGAACCGTCCGGCGCTTCGGTAGGCTGAAGGGAGGGGTCTGGAATCGCGTATTTCTTGCTGGCGCTTGAATTTGCCTCACCCCTTCGTCGCCCCAAACGTCAGCCCCGCAACAAAATGCTTCTGCATCGCGAAGAACATCGCGACCGACGGCAGCGCTGCGAGAATCGAACCCGCCGAAACCAGATTCCACGCCGTCGTCCATTGCCCCTTAAGCGCGGCCACGCCCACCGTAATAGGCGCGGCATCATCGCCTTGTGTGAGACACAGCGCCCAGAAATAATCGTTCCAGACGAACGTGAAAACGAGAATCGCCAGCGCCGCGAGCGCCGGCCGAATCAGCGGCAGAATGATGCGAAAAAACACCGTCCACTCATTGGCACCCTCGATACGCGCCGCCTCCACCAGTTCAAACGGCAACTGCTTGATGAAATTGCGCAGAAACAGCGCACAAAACCCAGTCTGAAACGACAGGTGAAACAGAATCAATCCGCCCACCGAGTTATACAGCCCAAGCTTGAGCGTGAGATCGCGCACGGGAATCATCAGCACCTGAATCGGCACGAAGTTGCCCGCGACGAAAGCCGCAAAGAGCGCCGAATTTCCCGGAAACCGATAGATCGCCAGCGCGAACCCCGCCATCGCCGCAAGCGCAATCGCGCAGGCCACGGAGGGCACCGTAATCAACACGCTATTCCAGAAGTAATGCAGCATCGGCGACGTAGTCAGTGCCTCGCGATAATTTTCGATCAGCGCGAAGTGCTTCGGCCAGCCCCAGTAATTGCCTTCGCTGAGTTCATCAGTAGAGCGTATCGATGTCACTAGAACCGCGATCATCGGCAGTAGCCAGATCAGCAGCGCGATTGGCAGCGAGAGCTTGTAGAGGCGCCGCGGCGCGGGCTTCCATTTGTCGATGGGAATCGGAAACATATCGATGACCTCAATGCTCGCTTTTGAGCAGCCGCCGCAGGTGATAGACGATATAGAGCAGCATGATCGCGAACAGCACGACCGCTATTGCCGCCGAATAACCGAGCCGGTAATACTTGATCGCCTGGTCGTACATGTAATAGGCCAGCACGGTCGAACTTTCGAACGGTCCGCCGCCCGTCATCACCGATATCAGATCGAAGCTGCGCAGCGCGCCAATGACGGTCACGACAACCGCCATGAAAGTTACGGGCCGCAATTGCGGCAGGATCACATGCCAGAGCAGCGTCCAGCCTTTCGCGCCTTCCATGCGCGCGGCTTCGATCTGTTCGCTGTTGAGCGTAGTGAGGCCGGTGAGATACAAAATCATGCAATAGGCGGTTTGCGGCCAGAGCGCGGCGAAAATGATGCCGGGCGTGGCGTAATGCGGGTCGCCCAGCACCGGAATGCCGTGACCGAGAATGACCGCGAGCAGGCCGAAGGTCGGGTCGTAAAACCATGAATAGATCAGCCCGACCACCACGCCCGAGAGCACAAAGGGCGCAAAAAACAGCGATTTGACGATGCGGATGCCGGCCACGGCCTGGTTCAGATACAGCGCGATGGCGAGCCCCATCGGCGGCGCGAGCAGGAACAGCAGCAGCCAGATGACATTGTTCTTGAGTGCGGTATAGAAGGTGGCCGCGTGAAACAGCTCGACGTAATTGGCGAGGCCAATGAAACCCGGCTCGCTCATGCCATCCCAGTTGTAGAACGAGATGCGGATCGTCGACAGAATCGGCCAGACCACGTAGATCGCCACCATGATGCAGGCGGGAGCCAGAAAGAGCGCGGCCGCGCGGCGTTGGCGGCGCGCCGTGGGCGAGACGCGGCGACGCGGTTTGCCATGCGGTTGCGCTGCGCTGCGGCCAGTCGATGGACGAGTCGTTGAGGGCGTCACTGCTTACCTCCAGAGCAATCCGCGCGGCGACGCGGCCCCATGAGCGCCGCGTCGCCACGCAATTCACTTCTTGTAGATGCGCTTACGCGTCTCTTCCAGTTGCGCGAGAATCGAATCGATCTTCGTCGGATCGGCGATGAATTGCTGCATGCCTTTCATGCCTTCGTCGGCCATTTCCTTGGTCATGTCGCGATCATAGAACTGCGCGATGCCGCCCTTCGTATTCGCGAGAATCTGGAAGCCGATCTTCGAAATCGGATCGTCCGGTTCCGGCGACTTGCTGTTGGCCGACAGCGAACCGAGTCCCTTGGCCAGTTGCGCGCCGACATCGGGCGTTTGCGTGAAAGCGAGGAACGCGCGCGCATCGGCCTTGTTCTTCGCCTTGGCCGGAATGTGCAGCGATTCGACCGGGCCGTCTTCGGCGGTCGGCACGTTCGGGTCGATGATGGGGAACTGGAAGTAGCCCATCTGCTGCTTCACCGTCGGGCTGAAGCCGCCTGTGATAAACGTGCCCATCAGCATCATCGCGGCCTTGCCCTGGAAAAGGAAAGGCTGGGCGGCGTCAAGATCGTAGGATAGCGAATTATCGATGAAATACCCCGCGTCGATCAATTGCTTCCAGGTCGTGTATACCTTCTTCACACGCGGGTCGGTATAGGGCACTTCGCCGGCCATCAACTGCTGATGGAACTTGTTGCCGTTCAGGCGCAGGTCGAGATAATCGAACCAGCCCGCAAGCGTCCACGCGTCGCGCCCGCCCACGGCGATCGGCGCGATGCCGGCGGCCTTGAGCTTCTTGCAGTCGTCGAGGAATTCATTCCACGTTTTGGGTTCGCCGGCGATGCCCACCTTCTGGAACAGGTCCTTGCGATAGAACATGCCCCACGAGTAGTAGACCGTGGGCGCTGCGTACTGCTTGCCCTTATACGACGAAGCCTCCTTGGTCGAGGCATACATGCTGTCCCAGTTGTTCTTCTGCCACTCGGGCGACAAGTCCTCGAACAGGCCGCGTTGCGCGTAATAAGCCATGCGTTCGCCGTCGTGCCAGTTCACGATGTCGGGCGGCGCGGTCGTGAGCCAATTCGGCAACTGCACCTTATAGGCCTCCTCATCGACGAACGACACCTTCACTTCCGTGCCGGGATGCGTCTTCTTGAACTCGTCGATGACCTGCGTCCACACGGCGCGCTGGCTGGCGCCCTTGAACGCGATGTTGACTTCCAGCGTGCCCGCCTGTGCTGTTGTCGCGAACGCGCCCGTGAGCGTGGCCGTCGCGAGCGCGACAGCGGCGAGCAGGGTGCGGGGTTTCGTTCTCATGGCCTGTCTCCTGGGTTTTACGTCGTTATTTGTGCTGCGTGCGGTAAGCGGCGACACCTTGCGCTTCGATCTCGCGCTGGCCGATCACGATGGCCAGATCGGGGACGCCGGCGTCGATGCGGTGCGTGCCTGGCCCATAGTTGAACACCCACGTGAGGCCGCCGCGTCGGCTCACGCGCAGCGCGTCGCCCAGCGGCGTGGGTTCGAGTCCGGCGGCGCGTGCGATTTGCGCGAATAGCGCGGCAGTGGTCGTATCGTCAAAAAGGCTCGCCAGGTAATGGATCTTGTCATGCGTGAGCCACGCGGGATGGCCGTCACCGAAACGTGCGCGAATTTCCGTTGCGCCCGCATCGATGTCGATCAAGTCGCGCCAGTGGCGTGCCTGGCCTTCGGGCAGCGCGTCGGCATCGAAGATCACGGTTTCGGTCACGTTGGGCCGCAGCGATTCCACACGCCACACGCGCAGCGGCAGCAGCGCGGCCAACGGTCCAGGCGGCAGATTCGCGGGGATTTGCAGATCCACGGTCTTGGAGCCGGTGCGTGGCCCGAGGATGACCTGTGCGCCCGATTGCGCAAGACGCTGCGCGAAATCGTCGGGCACGACGGGCAGCGGCGGCACCACGATCAATTGATAGCGGTCGAGCGGGGCGTTCACGGGAACGATATCGACATCGAAACCCAGCGAGCGCAGCGCCGAATAGTATTCGACGGCAAAGCGCGGATAGTGAAAATCGGCGCCTTGCGGATGGACTTCGAAAAGCCACTTCGCTTCGTAGTCGAACACCAGCGCGACGCGCGTATCGACGCGCGCATTCGCGTCGGCCTGTGGATCGGCCAGCACCGTGCGAATTTCCTCGGCCACGCGCGCGGCTTCGCTGCCGCCGATATCGAGCCGATTGTCGGGCGTGTTCAGTCCCGCGTGCATCTGCTCCTGCGCGAACGGCGCCTGACGCCAGCGGAAATACGACACGCAGCCCGCGCCATGCGCGAACGCCTCCCAACTCCATAGCCGCACCATGCCGGGCAGCGGCGCGGGATTCCAGTGTGCCCAGTTCACGGGGCCGGGCTGCTGCTCCATCACCCAGAACGGCAACTTCGACATGCCGCGATATACATCGTGATTGAACGAGGCAAAGTCCGGGTGCCCCGTGCGCAGATAACGCGCCTTGATTTCCGGCGCGTACCACTGCTCTTCGAGCGCACCGAGCGGATAGCTGTCCCACGTCGCCACGTCCAGATCGGCGGCGACCTTGTAGTGATCGAACTCCGTGAACAGTTGCATGAAGTTGTGCGCAATCGGGCGGCCCGGCGAATGCGCGCGAATGATTTCGACCTGCATCAGGTTATAGCGGCGCACCTCGTCCGAGGCAAAGCGGCGATAGTCGAGCCGGTGCGAAGGATGCGCTTCCGTCACGGTGCCGATGGGCGCATCGATTTCGTCGAAGCTGCGGTACTCCATGCTCCAGAACACCGTGCCCCACGCCGTGTTCAGCGCGCCGATGTTGCCGTAGCGTGCCGCGAGCCACGCACGAAAGCGCGTCACGGCGGCCTCCGAATAGCTCACGACCGTGTTGTGGCAACCGTATTCGTTATCGGTCTGCCAGTAAGCCACGGCGGGGTGCCGGCCGTAGCGTTGCGCGACCGCTTCGCAGATGCGCCGCGATGCTTCGAACCACACGGGCGAGGAGAAATCGTAATGACGTCGCGAGCCGAAGGCGCGCGCACGGCCATCGGCACCCACCGGCAGGATCTCGGGGTGGCGGTCGATCAGCCACTTGGGCGGCGTGGCGGTAGGCGTGCACATCACCACTTTGAGACCGGCCTCGCCGAGCGTGTCGATGGCGCGATCGAGCCAGCCCCAATCGTATTCGCCGGGCGACGGTTCGATGCGGCTCCAAGCGAATTCGGCGATGCGGACCTGTTCGATGCCGAGCGCCTTCATGCGCGCGGCGTCGTCCTTCCACATCGCTTCCGGCCAGTGCTCCGGGTAATAGCAGACTCCAAGACGCATGCCTGTGTCCTCTCTCATGGGGTTACGCGCGCTGCGCGGCGGATTCAAGGGATGGCGCATCGAGCGGCGCGAGCGCGAAGCCGTCCGGCGCGAACAGATGACATTGCGCGGCGTGCGCGCGGAACCGCGCCGTGTCGCCCGGCGCGAATCGTGCGTCGCCGGGCGCTTTGGCGATCAGCACCGTGCCGCCGGGCTGGTCGAGATGCACGTAGCTATGCTCGCCGAGCGCTTCCACCAGGGTGACCGTGCGCGCGAGCGTGAGGGATTCTCCGGAGCGCGTGCCGCTGCCGTTGCCCGATGCGGCGATCAATTCCAGATGCTCAGGCCGCACACCGAACGTGACCGGCGTGCCCGCTGCGAGTGCGCTGCCTTGCAGCGGCAGTCGCACCGTTTCGCGGCTACCGTCGAACGTGACGCTCACGCCTTGCGCATCGACGCCATTCACGGTTGCAGGCAGAAAGTTCATGCGCGGCGAACCGATGAAGCCCGCCACAAAACGGCTCGCAGGGCGGTGATAGAGTTCGAGCGGTGCACCCACCTGGGCGATGCTTCCATACAATTCGGTATCCTTACCGCTATGCAGAAGGACGATTTTATCGGCGAGTGTCATCGCTTCGATCTGGTCATGCGTCACGTAGACCACACTGGCCTCGGCAAACTGCTTGTGAAGCCGCGCGATTTCGATGCGGGTCTGGCCGCGCAGCGTGGCGTCCAGGTTAGAAAGCGGTTCGTCGAACAGGAAGACGCCCGGCTCGCGCACGATTGCACGGCCAATCGCCACGCGTTGGCGTTGGCCGCCGGAAAGCGCTTTCGGATGACGCTCCAGCAGCGCTTCAAGCTGAAGAATGCGCGCGGCCTCGCGTACCTTGCGGTCGATATCCGCCTTGGGCGTCTTCGCGAGCTTCAGGCCGAAGGCCATGTTCTCGTACACCGTCATGTGCGGAAACAGCGCGTAGCTCTGGAACACCATCGCCACGCCACGCTGCGCGGCGGGCACGTCGTTCACGAGTTTGCCGCCAATCGACACGTCGCCGTCGCTCACGTCTTCGAGGCCCGCGATCATGCGCAGCAGGGTGGATTTGCCGCAACCCGAAGGCCCGAGAAATACGCAGAACTCGTTCTTGCCGATCTCCAGATCGACGTTGCGTATCACCGGCGCGTTGTCGCCGTAGGCCTTCTGCACACCTCGCAAGGAAATGCTCGCCATTCGTCCCGTCTCCGTGTTTTAATCAGCGCGACGCTTGAGATTAAGCGCTTAATCAGGTCAGCTAAAAAAATCGATCGTGGGCGCGATCGTTGGCTGCCAGACGCGGTGTCTCCAATTTTGCTGGATTAATTGCGTTACCTCTGGGCGAGTGCAACGCTGGGATGCGAGGCCAATGGTGCCGCCGTCTGAGCCGATCAGGCAAATGTTGAAAGGCATTCCCAAATATTGAGATGACGAGACGCGATGCGTACAACGCCCACACTCCCGCCCCCATTGGCAGCCTCATCGGCCCCTACGCTCGCTGAAGTCGCGCGACACGCGGGCGTCACGCCCGCGACGGTTTCGAACGTGCTGCGCAACCGCGGCCGCGTTGGCGAGGCAACGCGCCAGCGCGTGCTCGAAGCGATCGACGCGCTCGGTTATCGCCCGCATTTGCCGGCCCGCGCGCTCGCGGAAGGGCGTGCGCCCACCATCGCGCTGATGGTGGCGAGCATCGCCAATCCGTTCTACCCCGAGTTCGCGCTCGCGGTGGAAAACGCGCTGCGCAGCAGCGGCCAATTCCTCATCATCTGCAATACCGATGGCGATCCGCACACGGGTCGCGCCTACCTCGAACAGATCGCAGGAACGCTTTCAGCAGGCGTGTTAGTGATGAACGCCAACCTCGATTTCGACGATCTGCGGCTCACCGAATTGCGTGGTGCGCCCGTCGTGCTCTGCATGTGGGAAAAGCCACTCGAACCGCCGGGCCTGCCGTGCGTGGCCGTGGATTTTCGTCTCGCCGGAGAACTGGCGGCGCGGCATCTGATCGAACTGGGACATCGGCGCATTGGTGCGATCGTGGGGAGCAAGGCTCATGGCATCCACGCGGCGCGCTACGACGGTTTCGTGGCCGCGATGGAGGCGGCGGGGCTGGACGCGAAGGACGCGCCCTTGATCCATGCGATCGACACCACGCAGGGCGGCTACGCGGCGGCGCGAGAATTGTTGACGCGGCACCCCGATCTCACCGCGCTTTTCACGACCAATGATCTGCCCGCGCTTGGCGCAATGCAGGCCGCCGCCGATCTCGGTTTCGAGGTGCCGCGCCAGCTTTCGGTGGTCGGCATCACGGATATTCAGTTGGCGAGCGAGTCGCGGCCCGCATTGACGACGGTTGCGGTGCCGACGGTCGAAGCGGCCGAGCTTGGCGTGGCGTTGCTGCGCGAACTGATTGCCGGCGCGGGAAAGAGGGGTGGCCAGGCCGGGCGCGAAGCGAAAGTCTGCGTGGCCTCGGCGCCGCATCTGGTTGTGCGCGCATCGACCGCGCCCGTTTCCAGCTAGCGCTATTGCGACGCTTCAGGTCGCGTTGAACGTCATCTTCTCGATCTGACGCACGACTTCTTCGCGCATCTCCGGCGACATGTCCTGATAGCCGAGCAGATCGGAAATCCACAGGCCGTCGGCGGCGAGTCGGCAGATCATGAGACGCGCGGCTTCTTCGAGCGGCAGCGGATCGGGCCGCGTCCATTTGCGCATGGGCGCGGCGTAGCGCTCGCGAATTTCCGGATCGGTCATCATCGCGGCCACCAGCACGCGCAGCACATTGGTGCTTGCGGCAGGGCTCATTTCGTCGATGCTCGAATGCAGATAGGCTCGCGCCCGCGCGCCGCCGGCGTTGTCGTGATCGGCGGCCAGGCGTGCTTCCATCTGGTGCTCGAAGCGTTCGAGCGTCTGCCCGAACAAGGCGTCAAGGAGTCCTTGCTTATTCGCGAAGTGATATTGAAGCGCGCCCTTGGTCACACCCGCGCGCTCGGCTACCGCGTCGAGCGTGACGGAGGGCACACCCTGATCCGTGGCAATGTCGGACGCCGCCTGCAGCAGTTGCGCGCGCACTTGAACGGGTGCTTTTTTGCGGCGAGTGCCTGAAGCGGGAGCAATGGATGCCGCCCCGATTTCCGGTGCGCCGGGCTGACTGCTCGGACTTTGCGCGGTCGGCGGCATGGCCTCGGCGTGGTCAGCCGGCTCGGCTGGGGCTTTGGCAGGAGTGTTCTTCATGACCGGATCTTACCATTGCGGGCGTCGGCGCTAAACATTCCGGCCGGATGGTATTATTCGCGCCATGAAGAAATCCGACTTGCCATTCGCGGCGCTGCTCGACGCCGCTATCGTCCGGGGACGTGACGCGCTCGCGCGCCGGCAACAGCCCGAAGGGAGCTGGTGTTTCGAGCTTGAATCCGATGCGACGATCACCGCCGAATACATCCTCATGATGCATTTCATGGCGAAGATCGACACCGTGCGCCAGGAAAAAATGGCGCGCTATCTGCGTGATATCCAGCGCCTGGAAACGCACGGCGCATGGGATCTTTACGTGGACGGCGCGCCCGACGTTTCGGCCAGCGTAAAGGCTTACTTCGCGCTCAAGGCCGCGGGCGACAAGGCAAGCGCGCCGCATATGGTGCGCGCGCGCGAAGCCATCCTGAAGCTGGGCGGCGCCGCGAAATCCAACGTGTTCACGCGCATTCTGCTGGCGACGTTCGGCCAGGTGCCGTGGCGGGCCACGCCGTTCATGCCGGTCGAATTCGTGCTGTTCCCGAAGTGGGTGCCGATCTCGATGTACAAGGTCGCCTATTGGGCGCGCACGACAATGGTGCCGTTGCTGGTGCTGTGCTCGCTCAAGGCGCGCGCGAAGAACCCGCATGACGTATCGATCGCCGAGCTGTTCGTCACGCCGCCCGAGCAGGAGCGCGAGTATTTCGCGCGCGGCAAGGGTGTGCGCCGTCTGTTCCTGGCCATGGACCGCTTGTTGCGCCATGTCGATCCGCTGATTCCGGGCGCGTTGCGCAAGCGCGCGGTCAAGCACGCCGAAGCCTGGTGCGCCGAGCGCATGAACGGCGAAGATGGCATGGGCGGGATCTTTCCGCCCATTGTCTATAGCTACCAGATGATGGAAGTGCTTGGGTATCCTGAGGATCACCCGCTGCGCCGCGATTGCGAAAATGCGCTGGAAAAGCTGCTCGTCGAGCGGCCCGACGGCAGTGTGTATTGCCAGCCCTGCCTCTCGCCGGTGTGGGACACGGCCTGGAGCACGATGGCGCTGGAGCAGGCGCTGACCGTTCCCGATGCGCCCGCCCAGGAAGCGAACGAGCCGAATATCCCGCGTGCCGAACTCGAGCAAAAGATCGCGCTCGCCTACGACTGGCTCGCTGCGCGTCAGGTGGACGATATCAAGGGCGACTGGATCGAGAACGTCAAGCCTGACGTGCCGCCTGGCGGCTGGGCCTTCCAGTACGAGAACCCGTATTACCCGGACATCGACGACAGCGCCGTCGTGGTGGCAATGCTGCATCGCCGTGGTCGTCTGCAGAAACAGGTCA
The DNA here is from genome assembly GCF_002917095.1 of Paraburkholderia eburnea. GTDB lineage: Bacteria > Pseudomonadota > Gammaproteobacteria > Burkholderiales > Burkholderiaceae > Paraburkholderia > Paraburkholderia eburnea. Next base: position 197,755 of record NZ_PQGA01000004.1, on the reverse strand, counting down.
GCGGGGCGGACCCGTATGCGGCGCGCGTGACGCTCGCGCTCGACTGGATGCGCGGGCTGCAATCGCGCAACGGCGGCTTCGCTGCCTTCGACGCGGATTGCGATCGTCTTTATCTGAATGCGATTCCGTTCGCCGATCACGGCGCGCTGCTCGATCCGTCGACCGAGGACGTGTCGGGCCGCGTGCTGCTGTGCTTCGGCGTGACGGGCCGCGAAGAGGACAAGGACTCGCTCGCGCGCTGCATCGATTACATCAAGACGACACAGCGCCCCGACGGTAGCTGGTGGGGCCGCTGGGGTACCAACTACATCTACGGTACGTGGAGTGTGCTGGCGGGCCTCGCGCTGGCTGGCGAAGATCCGTCGCAGCCGTATATCGCCCGCGCGCTGGCGTGGCTGCGTGCGCGTCAACATGCCGACGGCGGCTGGGGCGAGACCAACGATAGTTATATCGATGCGGGCCTGGCCGGCACCAACGGCGGCGAAAGCGTGTCGAATTTCACCGCATGGGCGCTGCTCGCGCAAATGGCGTTCGGCGACTTCGAGTCGGAATCGGTGCAACGCGGCATCGCTTATCTGCTTTCGGTGCAGGACAGCGAGGGCTTCTGGTGGCACCGCTCGCACAATGCACCGGGTTTCCCGCGCATCTACTACCTCAAGTATCACGGCTATACCGCGTATTTCCCGCTTTGGGCACTGTCGCGTTACCGGCGGCTGGTGAGCGCCGCGCAGGCGAACACGAGCACCAGCACCAGCACCAAGGAAAGGGCCGAAGCGTTGCCCGCCTGAGTATCGTTTTCCTGAAACGCCACCCTCCAGGTGGCGTTTTTTATGAGCGATATAGTTCGAATAACTAATCAATATCGTGGTCGGATATATTAAAAAATCCTTTCAGATTTCTTTTGTTGTGAATATGAAAACGATGTAATCATCGACTCCCGTTCAAGCTTCGCCGCGCTTTGCCGATATCAAGGACTGGGGCGGTGAGACGCCGCTTTTCAGTGCTCGCCCCAAAGCGCAAGACGACGCAATTCATCAGACAAAATCCATGAAGACGATGCAACCAGGCGTTGACGAACGCACCACGCTGACCAGCAACAACCGATTAGAACTCCTGCTGTTTCGTCTGGGGGAAGCACGTCCGGGCGCCGGGCGCGGCCTCTATGGCATCAACGTGTTCAAGATCCGCGAGATCGTCACGATGCCCGAAGTCACGCCGATTGCGGGTTCGCCCGCGCATCTGGTGGGTGCCGTGGATATTCGCGGGCAGATCATTCCCGTGATCGATATCGCCTCGCTGATCGGTTCGCCGTCGGACAAGCGTCCGCCCATTCTGCTCATCACGGAATTTTCGCGTGGTACGCAAGCGTTCGCCGTGGACGAGGTGGAGGACATCATCCGCCTCGAATGGAAGGAAGTGCTGAGTGCGGAATCGAGCGGCACTTCGGGTTACGTGACGGGAATCGCGCGCATCGGCGCGGGTGATGGCAAGACGCGCCTCGCGCAGGTGCTCGACGTCGAGCAGGTCATGCGCGACGTGTTCCCCGCGCAGCACGAAGACGTCAAGCCGGAAGCGGTAGGCGACGCGCTGCGCACGGAAGGCGGGCGCATTCTCGCCGCCGACGATTCGGGCTTTGCACGCGCGCTGCTCGGCCAGGCGTTGACGGCTCTCGATGCACCGCACGTGATCGCGTCGAACGGCGAAATGGCGTGGCAGATGCTGCTGAAGATCGCCGACGAAGCCGCTAACGAGAACGTGCCGGTGCGCGAGAAGATTTCGCTCGTCATCACGGACCTCGAAATGCCGGAAATGGACGGCTTCATGCTCACGCGCAAGATCAAGGCCGATGCGCGTCTGAAGCATATTCCCGTAATTATCCACTCGTCGCTCACGGGCGCGGCCAATGAAACGCACGCGCGCAACGCAGGCGCAAACGGCTACGTGACGAAGTTCGCGCCGGCCGAATTGTCCGCCGCGATCCGCAAGGCGCTGGCTGCGTAAGCACGCTGAATCCATACCTGAAAATCACTCGCTACCACGAACAATAACGATTCTCTCGGGTTCCGGGTGCTGGCAGTAAAGCCTCGGAACCATTCCGCACCGGCCTTATGGCCGGTTTTTTTCGTCCGATGAAAGTGTCTGGCTTAGGCGCAGCACGCGCGCTGCTGCCTTAAAATGGGTGCCTTTGATGTTCTTGGGCCTTACGTCATGCTTTCGCATGGCGAGCCAATCACGGAGCCAATCCATGTCCGCAGAATCGAACGCGCATCCCGCATCCCGCGAAGTCTGGCTGATCCGCCACGGAGAAACCGAATGGAGTCGCAGCGGGCAGCACACGGGGCGCACGGATATCGGACTGACGGGGCGTGGTCGCGAGCAGGCGCGTGCGCTCGCGAAGCCGCTCGCCGCGCAACATTTCGATGCGGTGCTCTCAAGCCCGATGTCGCGCGCCATCGACACCTGCAAGCTGGCCGGGTTGGGCGATCGGGTGAAGATCTCCGCCGATCTGCACGAATGGAACTACGGCGTGTACGAAGGGCGCAAGACCGCAGATATTCGCCAGACCGAATCCGACTGGAGCGTCTGGCATTCGGCGATACCGGACGGCGAAAATCTCGCGCAGATCGAATCGCGTGCGCGGGGCGTGGTCGATAGCCTGTTGACGATGCTGGGTGACGGCGGACGCATTGCCGTGTTCTCGCATGCGCATTTTCTGCGCGTGCTGGCGGGTTGCTGGATCGGCGATGCGGCGGCGCTGGGCGCGCATTTATATCTTGACACGGCGTCGATCAGCGTCCTGGGCTTCGACCGGGAAAACCGCGCGATCCGCCGCTGGAATGCCAAACCGGAAGGCTGCGAATAAGGCCAATAGCAACAATCCAACTTTCCATAGCAGAACAAAATCGTTCAGCCAGGCGTGTAAATCCCGAAAGATGACGCGACAGCCACTTTCCACGGAACACGACCATGAGCCAGAACGCCCCCGCTGCCGACGACATCAAGTTCGCCTACTGGGTGCCTAACGTGAGCGGCGGGCTCGTCGTGAGCAAGATCGAGCAGCGCACGGACTGGAGCCTCGAATACAACCAGAAGCTCGCGCGCACCGCCGAGGCAGCGGGCTTCGAATACGCGCTCAGCCAGATCCGCTTCACGGCGGGTTATGGCGCGCAGTATCAGCATGAATCTGTTTCGTTCAGCCAGGCATTGCTGCACGCCACCGAAAAACTCAAGGTGATTGCCGCGATCCTCCCGGGTCCGTGGCACCCTGCCGTCGTCGCGAAGCAGCTCGCGACCATCGACCATATTTCGAATGGACGCATTGCCATCAACGTGGTGAGCGGTTGGTTCAAGGACGAATTCACGTCGATCGGCGAGCCGTGGCTTGAACACGACGAACGTTATCGCCGCTCGAATGAGTTTATCCGCGCGATTCGCGGCATCTGGACCGAGGATGATTTCACCTTCAAGGGTGACTTTTATCGCTTCAACAATTACACGCTAAGCCCGAAGCCGGTGCAAAAGCCGCATCCGGAAATTTTCCAGGGCGGCAGTTCGCGCGCCGCGCGCGACAACGCCGCGAGCGTGTCCGACTGGTATTTCACGAACGGCAATACAGTCGACAATCTCAAGTCACAGATCGACGATATCCGCGCGAAGGCCGCGCAGAACAACCATAGCGTACGCATCGGCGTGAACGCTTTCGTGATCGCACGCGATACCGAGGAAGAGGCGCGCGCCGTGCTCGATGACATCGTGCGCCATGCCCATGTGGAAGCCGTGCAAGCCTTCGGCCACGCCGCGAAGGAAGCGGGCAAGGCCTCGCCCGAAGGCGAGGGCAACTGGGCGAAGTCGACCTTCGAGGATCTCGTGCAGTACAACGACGGCTTCCGCACGAATCTGATCGGCACGCCCTTGCAGATCGCGCAGCGCATCGTCGCGCTCAAGGCGATCGGCGTCGATCTCGTGCTGGCGGGCTTTCTGCATTTCATCGAGGAAGTCGAATACTTCGGCAAAAAAGTGCTGCCGCTCGTGCGCGAACTGGAGCGCGAGCGCGAAGCGCAACCGGCGTAAACACGGGCGGCTTACGCGCGCTGGCGTTCCTGTGCGGGCACGTCGCTCGGGGCTACCTGTTCACGGGTGCGCGCGCCGAGAAATGCCGCCACGATTACCGCGCAGAGCAGCGTAATCGCCGCAAGTCCTTTCAGTACCGTTCCGAATGCATCCGAATAGGCATGTTGCAAGGTCGTTGCGCCCGCAACGGGCAGCCACGCCGCGGCCTGCACCGGGTCGCCGCTCGCGAGCCGGGCGGCGGCCTCGGTCAGCGATGCACGATCGCCAGGCACACGCTGCGCCAGATGCGTGGCGGTGAGCGCGGCGAGTACGGCGTTCACGGTCGCGAGCGCCAGGCCTTCGCCAGCCACGCGCGTGGTGCTGAAGATACCGGTGGCCATGCCTGCGCGCTCTTTCGGCACGACGCTTACCGATAAGCCATCCATCAAGCCCCAAGGCAGTGCCGCACCGATGCCGATCAGGGCGAGCGGCGCGATCGCGGCGTAAGGCCCCGCACGCAGCGCCACGGCTAGCCACAGCAGACCGACGGCGGCCAGTACGAGGCCCGCCGCGCAAACCACGCCCATCGAGAACCAGCGCGTGAGCCCGGCAGCCACGAAAGGCACCACCAGCATCGGCGCGGAAAGTGCCACCATCAGACAGCCCGCGTCGATTTCGCGCAGCCCGTCCACGCCGATCAGGCGCAGCGGCAGCACCACGAGCAGCACGATATAGCAGTAGCAGGTGGCGATCGGCAGCACTTGCACGCCGACGAAACGCGGATAGCGGAACAGCGACAGATCGAGCATGGGCCGCGCGCTGCGCTTTTCCACCACGATGAAGGCGCAGGCGAGCGCCGCGCTCGCAGCGAGCAGTGCGAGCACGGGCGCGCTGGTCCAGCCGTGCACGGGCGCTTCGATCACGCCGAAGGTGAAGCTCGACAGCGCGAGCGTGAAGGCGAGCGTGCCTGGCCAGTCGATGCCGCGCGCGTGCGGGTCGCGCGATTCGCGCAGATAGCGTGTGCCGAACACGAGCGAAAGCGTGCAGGCGACGCCGCCGCTCAGGAAGATCGCGCGCCAGCTCGCATACTCGATCAGCACGCCCGCGATCAGCGGACCGAAAGCCAGCCCCAGCCCGAAGGTCGCGCCGAGCGCGCCAAAGGCCCGCGTGCGCGCGTGGCCGTCGAATTCCTGCGCGAGTGCGGCCGTGCCGCCTGCGAGTGCGGCGGCCGCCGCCGCGCCTTGCGCGCCGCGCAGCAGATCGACGGCGAGCAGCGTGGGCGCGCAGGCGAGCGCCAGCGAGCACAGCACGAAGCCCGCAAGGCCGTAGATGAACACGCGCTTGCGACCATACAGATCGGCCAGTGCGCCCGCCGCCATCAACAGACTGCCGAAGCTCAGCATGAAGGCATTCGTGATCCAGTTCAGCGCGGTGGGATCGGCGAGTTTTTCCGATGTACCCAGGCTGCCCAGCGCACGGCCGATCGCGGGCGTGGCCACGGCGCCGCCCGAAAAAGCGAGCGGCAGCGCCAGTGCCGCCACGCAGACGGCCGCGAGAATGGCTAAACCGCGTCGTGCGTCTGGTTCGATAGGGTGGTCTGCGTGGCTTGCGGAACGATCCATCGCGGCTCCTGAAGACGCAGGCACAAAGCGCCCGCGCCGATGAACGTGGCGCACAGCGAGCGCGCCCCTGGAGCGACGAACGATAATGCCGATGCGCCGCCTGAAAAACAGGCCGGCGCTCCGAACATTGCGGAATCGGATTCCCGGATCGACAGCGAAAATAGCGTATATGGACAATCTCAACGCAATCGTCGCCTTCGTGCGCGTCGCGCAGGCGCTGAGCTTCGTGGCGGCGGGGGGCGCGCTGGGCATCTCGGCGTCGGCGGTCGGCAAGGCCATCGCGAAGCTGGAAGTGTCGCTGGGCGTGCGGCTCTTTCACCGCACCACGCGCAAGATCGCGCTCACCGAGGAAGGGCGGCTTTTCTACGAGCGCTGCAGCCATATCCTCGCGGACTTGAGCGATGCGCAGGCCGTGCTCACGGCGTCCGCGCAGACGCCGCGCGGACGGTTGCGCGTGAGCCTGCCCGCCATCGGCTATCGCTTCCTGCTGCCCGCGCTGCCGGATTTCGCCGCGCGCTATCCCGAGATCGAACTGGATCTCGACTTCAACGACCGCCTCGTGGATGTGATCGAAGGCGGCTTCGACGCCGTGATCCGCAGCGGCGCGCTAAGCGATTCGAGCCTCGTGGCGCGGCGCCTCGGGCCGTTTCGTCATGTGCTGTGCGCCTCGCCCGACTATCTGGCGCGCGCGGGCACACCGCGCACGCTCGCCGATCTCGCCGCGCACGCGTGCGTGCGTTACCGCTTTCCGGATACGGGCAAACTGCAGCCATGGGAACTCGCGACGCAGGGCGAGGCGCTGCCCACACTGCGCAGCGCACTCGTCTGCAACAACATGGAGGCGCTGATGCAGTCGGTCGTCGCCGGTTTCGGCATCGGCTATATGCCGGATTTTCTCGTGCGCGACGCGCTCGCGGCCGGCGCGCTCGCGAGCGTACTCGATGCGTACACAACGACTGTCGGCCAGTTCTCGATTGTCTGGCCGTCGAGCCGCCATCCATCGCCGCGTCTGCGCGCCTTCGTCGACTTCATGTGCGTGCGGCTGTTCGAGACGGCGCGCGCGCAGGAAGCGCGCGCCCTGAACGTCGCCAGGCTCAATGCGGCAGCGGCTTCTTGATCGGATCGTGCTCGCCCGCGATGGCGAACACGAGAATCTGCGCCGGTTCTGTCTTGCTGGCGTTGCGCGCGACGATGTGATGCGCGCCGGGCGGCTCGTACCATGCCTCGCCGGGGCCATAAACGCGGGCCGGCGAGCCTTCGAGCTGCGATTCGATATGGCCTTGCGTCACGTACGCGAAGATCGAACCCGGATGCCTATGCGGCTCCGAGTCCTGGCCCGGCGCGAACGTGACGGTCGCGATCAGCACGTTCTTGCCGGGCGCCTCGGGAATCGCCTGCTTGAGCACGGGGGCGATTTTCTCGCTGCTGGCTTGCGAGCCGTCCATATCGTGCGCCAGCGCCGAACACGCGCCGCACAACGCGGCCATGCCGAATGCCGCCGCAGCCGCGCGCACGAGTGTCGAGCGTAACGTCATGGCGCGCTCCTTAGGCGGGCAGCTTACGGAAGGCGATCGCAAAGCGGTTCCAGCTATTGATCGCGTTGATGAGCAGCGTCAGGTCGACGAGTTCTGCTTCGCTGAAATGCGGATGCACGGCCTCCCAGACGGCGTCGGGCACGTGCTCCTGCGAGACCAGCGTGAGCGCCTCGGTCCAGGCCAGCGCGGCGCGTTCGCGTTCAGTGAAGAAGGGCGTTTCGCGCCAGACCACCACGGTCGCGAGGCGCCGTTCGGTTTCGCCGCCCTTGCGCGCGTCGCTCACATGCATGTCGACGCAGTAGGCGCAGCCGTTGATCTGCGAGGCGCGCAGGCGCACGAGTTCGGCGAGCGGCTTTTCGATGCTGCTTTTCTCGATGCGTTCTTCGAGGGCGAGCAGTGCCTTGATGGCGGGCGGGTTGGCGCGGTAGAAGTCCAGACGCTGTTGCATGATGGTTCCTTTGGGCGGTGAGTGCGCCGTGTGGCGCGATGGAATCCATAGTAGGCGCGGATGCGGCTATGCGAAATGACCAATCTGTGGCTATTTGAGGTAACCACTTTGCGCTTTAGTTTTGTTTGTATGGAGCTTATGGTCCTGTTTATGGCCCTATAAGGCGGACGGCGCAGAGGCCGGGAATCCGGTAGAATCCGCGCTTTCGTCCGTCCAGGCCGCGCCCGCATCGCCGATGCCGTCCGCGCCGCCCTGTTCTCCGTCGTCTCCCGGTTTGCTCTCCTGCAAGGCCAACGCCACAGCGGTTGCCCCTGCTCGCGATCCGCGTTTTTCGACCTCATTTGCCCACCGACTCGTACCATGGAATCCGCCCGTTCCGGCCTGAGCCGCTTTTCTACGCTGCGCAGCGAACTGCTCGCCGGTCTCACCTCATCATTCGCGCTCGTGCCCGAATGCATCGCCTTTGCACTCGTCGCCCATCTGAACCCGCTGATGGGCCTCTACGGCGCCTTCTTCATCTGCACGATCACGGCGCTGTTCGGCGGCCGGCCCGGCATGATTTCCGGCGCGGCGGGCTCGATGGCGGTGGTGATCGTCGCGCTCGTGGTGCAGCATGGCGCGCAATACCTGTTCGCGACGGTCGTGCTGGGCGGCCTGCTGATGATCCTGTTCGGCGCGTTGCGTCTCGGCAAACTGATCCGCATGGTGCCGCATCCGGTGATGCTCGGTTTCGTCAACGGACTTGCGATCATCATCGCGCGTGCCCAGTTCGAGCACTTCAAGGCGCCAGGCTCGCACGGCATGGCGTGGCTGCACGGCCAGCCGCTCGCGCTGATGGTGGGCCTCGTCGCGCTGACGATGGCGATCGTGTTCGTCATGCCGCGCCTGACCCGCGCCGTGCCGCCCGCGCTGGTGGCGATCGTCGGGGTGGGCGCGGCGGCGGCGCTGCTGCATCTGCCCGCGCGCACGCTCGGCGACATGGCGCACATCGCGGGCGGCCTGCCCACGTTCAGCCTGCCGGTCGTGCCGATGAATCTGGAAACGCTGCGCATCGTGCTGCCGTATGCGGTGCTGATGTCGCTCGTCGGCGTGCTGGAGACACTGCTCACGCTCAACCTCACCGACGATGTGACCAACTCGCGCGGCCAGCCCAATCGCGAATGCGTGGCGCTGGGCGCGGCCAATATCGCGGCGGGGATGTTCGGCGCGATGGGCGGTTGCGCGATGATCGGCCAGACCGTCATCAACCTCGGCTCGGGTGGACGCGGACGTCTCTCGGGTGTGACGAGCGGCGTGATGATCCTGCTGTTCATCCTGTGCCTTTCGCCGCTGATCGAGCGCATTCCGCTTGCGGCGCTGGTGGGCGTGATGTTCGTCGTGGCGGGGCAGACGTTTGCGTGGGGCTCGCTGCGCGTGCTGCATAAGGTGCCGCGCAACGATGCGTTCGTGATCGTCGCGGTGACGGCCATCACCGTTTGCACCGATCTGGCGACCGCCGTGCTGTGCGGCATCGTGATTGCGTCGCTGAATTTCGCGTGGCAGCACGCGCGCGAATTCCGTTGCGAGACGCGCGACGAGCCTTCGGGCGAGCGCGTCTATATGCTGCGCGGAACGCTGTTCTTTGCGTCGGCGGCGCAATTCCAGGCGCTGTTCGATCCGGCGCGCGATCCGGATCAGGTGCGTCTGGATTGCGCGCATCTGCATGTGGCCGATCACTCGGCTATCGCGGCGCTCGAAGCGGTGCAGGCGCGCTACGAGCGTGCGGGCAAGCAGGTCACTTTCGGAAATCTGTCCGAGCGTTGCAGCGGCCTGCTCGCGCGCGCTGACGCCGAGGTGCGGGTTTCTGCATGATTGCGTGACGACCTTGCGAGTCGTTCCGCGCAAACCTGACGCTCAATACACCTTGAAAACGCGCCCCGTTTGCACGCCTTCGACGCTGCGCCTGTACGCGAGAGCCGCGCGTTGCGCGCTCACGCTTTCGAAGCCGGGGAAGAACGGGCCATAGGTCTGCAGCGACTCGGTCAGCACGGTCGGGCTGACCACATTGATGCGTCGGTCGCGGCGCAATTCCGTGGCGGCGGCGCGCACGAAACCCTCCAGCGCCGCGTTGACGGTCGTGGCGTTCACGCCCTGCGCGATCGGCTCCTCGCCGACGATGCCGCTCGTCAGCGTGATCGAGCCGCCGTCGTTCAGATAATGCTGGCCGATCAACGCGAGCCGCACCTGGCCGAGCAGTTTGTCCTGCAGGCCGATATTGAATTGCGCGGTGGTCATGGACGCAAGCGGCCCGAAGTGCAGATGCCCCGCCGCCGACACGATCGCATCCACGTTGCCGACTTCGCGAAACAGCGCCTCGACGCTGTCGTCGCGCGTGATATCGGCGTGGAAATCGCCGCTATTGCGGCCCACGGTCACGACCGTATGGCCTTCGCTGAGGGTTTCGACGACAGCACGCCCGACGGCGCCGCTGGCGCCCACCACGATGATCTTCATCTGCGATTCTCCTTGATTGGACTGCGAAGCTCACACTATCGGCCTGACACTCAAAAGAATAAATGGACGATAATTTCGTTCACTTGAAACCAGGGGTTTGCAATCATGGACCGGTTGCGCAGCATGGAAGTCTTTGTGAGCGCCGTGGAGCGCGGCAGCTTCAGCGCCGCCGCCCGCGAACTCGACTTGAGCCCCGTGATGGTCGGCAAGCACGTGCGGCAACTGGAGACGCATCTTGGCGCGCAACTGCTCCAGCGCAACACGCGCGCGCAGAGCCTCACCGACGCGGGCCGGCGCTTCTACGACGAAAGCCGCAAGGTGCTGGAGCAACTGGCGCTGGCCGAGGCCTCGGTGGAGAGCCTGCGAGCCGAGCCGCGCGGACGCCTGCGCATCACGGCGGCGACGACGCTGGGCGCCTGCGTGATCGCACCGCTTGCCGCCGAATACCAGAACGGGCATCCGCAGGTGCGTATCGACCTCGATCTGAGCAATAGCGTCGTGGATCTCGTCGATGAGGGCTTCGACGTGGCGGTGCGGATCGGCGATCTGGATGCGGATCTGAACCTCGTCGCGCGGCCGATCGGGCTGTACCGCATGGCGATCTGCGCGTCGCCCGACTACCTCGCGCGCCACGGCACGCCGCGCACGCTCGACGAACTGGCCGCGCACCGGTGCCTCGGGCACTCGGTCTGGGACCGGCGCAATGGCTGGCGGCTGACGGGAGAAAGCCGCTGGCCCGAAGACACGACGTTTCTCTGCAACGATGGTCTCGCGCTGCGCCAGGCCGCGCTGCATGGCGCGGGGCTACTATTGCAGCCGTCGATTCTCGTGGCGGACGACCTGTCGGCCGGGCGGCTCGTGAGCGTGCTGGAAGACGCGACGCCGGCCGGGCGGCCAGTGCACGCGCTGTATCGGCAGGACCGGCAGCCGCTGCCGAAAATACGGAGTTTCGTGGGGTTTCTGGAAGAACGCGGGAGGGAGTGGTTAGGGTGATCGCGTTGTCCGCTCCCTCCTGCATAGCCGGTTTAGAACAGCTTTAAGGGCATGGCCACCAGTAGTCGGTACTCCGAATTGCTCGGGTCGGAGTAATACTTCGAGCCGTGATGCCACATCGCCGTGAACACGATCTTCGTATCCTTGAAGCGCCCGCTCTGGATCGTGTACGACGGGATAAAGCCGAACTCGTGATGCGAGCCGTGCACCGGCTGGCCGTCCTTCCAGTACAGACCATACAGCGCGCTGCCGGGGCCGTTCGCCGCCGCGCCCGCCGAGCCGTCCGCGCCCCAACCCAGCGCATACCAGAGCATCGCCTTCGCGCCAGGCAGTCCTGCATATTGACCGTCGAAGCCATAACGTACCTGAAACGACTTCTCGTGTGGCGCGTTGTAATCCACGTCCATCGAATTCACGAGATAGATGCCGTTGGTCTCGTTCACATAATCGAAGAACTGGTCGCCGAGAATCTGCTGATAGCCCACCAGCAGCGAATGCGCACCATGCTGCGCGGCCAGCGACAGGCTATACGCGTTGTTGTCGATATGGCCTTCGAGACCGCCGCCCACGCTATGCGTCGAATAGGCATTGGCGAAGCCCGTCCATTTGAGCGTCGAGACATCGCCGACGCTTTGTTGCAGCGAGCCATAGTACTGACGCCACACGCTATCGGCCTGGTTTGCGAACAGTGACAGATTGCCGTTCGGGCTGTAATCCCAACTGCCGCCCGCGTAGCTGAAGCGCTTGAACGTCACGCCGCCATAGGAGGTCGAGAGATCGACCAGATTCGTATGACCGCGCGGGTCCACCTTGGTGAAGCTGCCGCCCTGCAGCACGGTGTTGGCGATGTCCTTGCTCACGAGCGACACGCCGAGGAAGGTCGGCGGCAGCGCGCGATTGTCGTGCGGCTCGAAGAACGGGTTATCGGCGGTCATCTGCAGGCCGTACTTGACGACCGTATCGGACACGCGCGCCTTCACGTCGTAGAGGCCGGGATAGGCCCACGCGAACTGGTTCTCGCCGCCGCCATCCTTGCCGACGTGCACCATATTGCCCGCGCCCTGGCCGCCGTCGAACTTGAACGCGCCGTAGAGCGACGCGTCCACGCCGAAGCCGATCGGCCCCTGCGTGAAGCCCGAGGTGTAATCGAGCATCGCACCCTGGGTCCACGCATGGCGGTGCGGGCCGCCCGTGACGTCCTGCACGTCCGCGTAGTTGCGCAGATTGAGCATCAGATGGCTATCGCCGATAAAGCCTTTGCTCGCGGCCTGGTCCGACAGCGCGGATTGCGCGCGCGGCGGATTGTCGGCGCGCACGCTCGTGCTGGGGTTGGCGTCCGGCATCCCGGACGAGAGCGTTTCAGCCGCATTCGGCTCGACCAGTCGATCGACGCTGGTGGCGGGCGGCCGCGTCTGCACGTTGCTCACGGCGGGCGACGCGCTTTGCGACGACGATGTCTGGGACTTTTGCTTGCGCGCGGCTTTGGACTTCTTCTTGTGTAGATGGTGTGTGGCCTTCGAAGCCGGTGCGCTTGCGGCGGTGGCTGCGCTCGCCGCCGGGGCGGCATTCGGACTCGCTTCGTCGGCGCGCGCGGACAGGGTGCCCAGCGATACGGCAAGTGCCAAAGCGGCGAGCGCGATGGCGTGTCTCCTGATGGTGGGTGCGTTCTTCATCATTGGTCTCTGATTGCATTGTCGTTAGAATCCGGCAATCGATAAGGATTGCCAGGCTGTCGTTGCGTCCCCGCGATAGGGAAAAAGGACGCATCAGGCAGGGGGTGTCGCGCCGCTTCCGAACGGGTGCCAGCAGGCGGCGAGAGACTGACCGGCGCCGGCGCGCAGCAAAGGCGGCAAGCGTGCGGCGCAGCTATCGGAGGCGTGCGGGCAGCGCGTGCGAAATGCGCAGCCCGACGGCGGATCGAGTGGCGAGGGGATTTCGCCGCTCAATGGCGTGCCGCGGCGCAGGCGCGCGAGCGCCGGATCGGGCACGGGCACCGCGTCGAGCAGTGCGCGCGTGTACGGATGGCGCGCGCCGTCATAGACGGCGTGGCAATCGCCGATTTCCATCACGCGGCCCAGATACATCACCATCACGCGATGGCTGATGGTCTTCACCACGGCGAGATCGTGCGCCACGAACAGCAGCGACAGCGAGCGCTCGCGTTGCAGGTCGCGCAGGAGATTGACGATCTGTGCCTGGATCGAAACGTCGAGCGCGGAAACCGGTTCATCGCAGATCACCAGCCCCGGATCGCCGATCAACGCCCGAGCGATGCCGACGCGCTGGCACTGTCCGCCCGAGAATTCATGCGCACGTCGTACCGCGTGCTGCGTGTTGAGCCCGACGCGTTCGAGCATCGTCAGCACGCGGCGATCGATCTCCTTGCGCCCCAGATGCGGCGCGTGCGTGCGCAGCGGTTCGGCGACGATCTCGCCAATCGACATGCGCGGATCGAGCGAGGCCAGCGGGTCCTGAAAAATCATCTGCGCGTCGCGGCGCAGCGTGCCGAGCTGGCGGTGTGCGCCCGAGACGGTTTCCTCGCCACGCCAAAGGACGCTTCCTTTAGCGACGGGCGCGAGGCCGATCAATGCGCGTGCAAGCGTGGATTTCCCGCAGCCCGACTCGCCGACGAGGCCGAGCGTTTCGCCGCGCCGTACATCGAATGACACGCCGTTGACGGCGTGCAGCGTGGCCTTCTGCCAGGGCCAGCCGCCGCGCGCGACGTGGAAATTCACGCTCAGATCGCGCACGCTCAGCAGCGTTTCCGTTTCCGTTTGCGATGTCGTGGTCAGATCGTCTGCGACGTGGTTCGTGATATCGCTCATACGAAGACTCCCGGCGCGGCTTGCAACGCGATATCGGCTGGCAAATGACACGCACGCGAGCGCGCGCCGTGGCTGTGAAGCGAAGGGGCTTCGCTGCGGCAGCGCTCGAACGCATACGCGCAGCGTGGCGCGAACGCACAACCCGCGCCGCTGCCGCCGGGCATGGGCGGATTGCCGGGAATCGTGCAAAGCGGCGCGCCGACCTGCGCATCGAGACGCGGCAGCGCGCCAAGCAAACCCGCCGTATAGGGGTGCTGCGGCCGCGCGAACAGCGCGCTAGCGCTGGCTTTTTCGACGGCGCGGCCCGCATACATCACCATGACGTCGTCGCAGAGTTCGGCCACCACGCCCATGTCGTGCGTGATGAGCACAATGGCCGTGCCGCGCTCGCGGTTCATCTCGCGCAGCAACGCCAGGATCTGCGCCTGCACCGTCACGTCGAGCGCGGTGGTGGGTTCGTCGGCGATCAGCACATCAGGCTCCATCATGAGCGCCGCGGCGATCAGCACGCGCTGGCGCATACCGCCCGAGAACTCATGCGGATACATGCCGATGCGACGCGCGGCATCAGGAATGCGCACGCGCTCCAGTGCCTCGATTGCACGCTTTCGCGCCTCGCGGCGCGTGGCGTTGCGATGCAGTTGCAGCGCCTCGGTCATCTGCCGTTCGATCGTGAGGAACGGATTGAGCGAGGTCATCGGGTCCTGAAAGATCATCGCGATGCGGTCGCCGCGAATGCGGTTGAGCGCGGCAGGCTTCATGGCGAGCAGGTCCGCGCCGCGCAGGAACGCGTGGCCCGAGGCCTGACCGTTCGACGCCAGCAGCCCGAGCAGCGCCATCACGGTCTGACTCTTGCCGGAACCCGATTCGCCGACGATGCCGAGCGTGCCGCCCGCGTCGAGCGCGAATGACACGTCCTGCACCACATCGACGCTCGGGCCGTCGCGGCGCGTGAAGCGCACGCCGAGGTTGTTCACTTCGAGCAGCGCCATGTCAATGCTCCTTGGGATCGAGCGCGTCGCGCAGGCCATCGCCGACGAAATTCACGCAATAGAGCGTCAGGCACAGCATCGCGGCGGGGCCGAGCAGCAGCCAGGGCATGGCTTCGAGCTTTTGCGCGCCGTCCTGGATCAGCACGCCCCAGCTCGTCATCGGCTCCTGCACGCCCAGACCGAGGAACGAAAGCACCGATTCGGTCAGTACGATGCTGGGCACGGTGACGGTTGCGTAGACGGCGACGATGCCGGCGAGGTTCGGCACGATATGGCGCGCGATGATCGCGGCGGGCCGCACGCCGATGGCGCGCGCGGCATCGACGAATTCGCGCGTGCGCAGCGAGAGCGTTTGCCCGCGCACCACGCGCGCCATGTCGAGCCAGGAGAACGCGCTAATCGTCAGGACAACGAGAGAAAATGCACGGCCGAACAGCGTGACCATGAGGATCGCGATCAGCATGTAGGGAATCGCGTACATCATGTCGACGATGCGCATGAGGACGGCATCCGTGCGGCCGCCCAGATAGCCCGCGCTTGCGCCGTACACCACGCCCACGAGCGTGGAAACCAGCGTGCCGAGCAGACCGACTTCGAGCGAAACGCGTCCGCCCACGAGCGTGCGCGCGAGCAGATCGCGGCCGAGTTCGTCGGTGCCGAGCCAGTGGCCGCCTTGCAGCGTGGGCGCGAGGCCGATGGCGCTCCAGTCGCTATCGACGGGCGAATTGGGCAGCAGGAACGGGCCGATGAAGCAGGCCAGCGCGATCAGCACGAGGAGCACGAAGCTCGCCAGCGCTGCGCGATGGCGCAGGAAGCGCGCGAGCGCGGGCGGCGCCCGGCGCGCGGTCGCAGCACGCGGGGGTACGGTGGAAAGGGTTTTCATGAGCGTTCGGTGGCTTCAGTAGCGGATGCGCGGATCGAGCCACGCATAGGCGAGATCGACGAGGAGGTTGAACAGCACGGCGCAGACGGTGGTCAGCACGACGAGGCCGAGCACGAGCGTGTAATCGCGGTTGACCGCGCCGTTGACCACCAGTTGCCCGAGGCCCGGCAGCGCGAACACCGACTCGGTCACCACGGCTGCGGTGATCGACGAAATGCACACCGGCCCAAGCAGCGAAACCACCGGCATCAACGCGGGCCGCAGCGCGTGGCGCAGCACGATCGTGCGAGCGGGCAAGCCCTTGGCGCGCGCGGTACGGATGAAGTTTCCCGCGAGCACTTCGATTAGGCTGCCGCGCATCACGCGTGCGATCGCGGCCATGTTGATGACGACGAGCAGCGCGACGGGCAGCACACGATGGGTCCAGCCGCCTTCGCCCCAGCCTCCGGCGGGGAGCCAGCCGTCGCCGTCGCGCGTCTTGAGCAGCACGGCGAACACCAGCACGAGTACGGGGCCGAGCACGAAGGGCGGCACCACGTTGCCGAGATTGCCGAGCAGCATTACCGCATGATCGACCAGGCTGTTGCGCCGCACGGCGGCCACCGCGCCGAGCGCGACGCCGCACAGCACCGCAAGCGGAATCGACACGCCGCCGATACCCAGACTCACGGGCAGCGCCTTTTTTACGAGGTCGTTGACGGACCAGTCGGCGTAGCGGAACGACGCGCCCAGATCGCCGTGCAGCAGCGCGACGAGGTAGTCGAGATACTGCTGCCACAGCGGCTCGTTCAGGTGATAGCGCGCATTGAGGTTGGCGAGCGCGTCGGCGGACATCGCTCTTTCGGTATCGAACGGGCCGCCCGGCGTGAGATGCAGCAGGAGGAAGCAGCCGGTCACGACGGCTAGCACGGTGGGCACGGCCCAGACCACGCGGCGCAGGGTATAGGCGAGCATGTCAGTGCTTGAGGATGTACATGTCTTGCGACGCGCGCTGGTCGATATTGTTGGCGAGCGAATAGCCGCCCACATACGATTTCACGAGGCGCGCATTTGAGTACTGATAGAGCGGCAGAAGCGGGTAGTCGCGCATCGCGAGCGCGAAGGCCTGCGTGAGCATCTCGCGGCGCTTGGCATCGTCGGGTTGAAGGTTTGCTTCGGCAACCTGATCATCGACCTTGGGGTTGCACGAACGCTGATCGTTCTGCGGGCTGCCGCACTGGATCAGGGCGAAATACGACATGGCGTCGTTGTAGTCGGCATACCAGCCGTCACGCGCGATCTGGTATGCGCCGTCGTGGCGCTGTTTGAGCAGCACCTTGAATTCGAGGTTCTCCATCTTCGCGTTGACGCCGAGCTTCGTGCGCCACTCGCTCGATGCGAACAGCGCCACCTTTTTATGCAGCTCGTTCGTGTTGTAGGTCATCGTGAATGTGAGCGGTTTGGCATCGGAATAGCCTGCAGCCTTCAACAGCCCACGCGCGGCTTCGACGCGCTTCGCCATCGGCCATGCGGCCCATTCGGGCGTGAACGGCTGAGCGCCCTTGGTGCCGTCGACGATCAGGCCATAGGCAGGACGCTCGCCGCTTTGCGTGATCTTCGCGGTCAGCAGATCGCGGTCGAGCACCATCGACAGCGCCTGACGCACGCGTGCGTCGCGCAGCGCCGGATCGGTGTTGTTAAGTGCGTAGTAGTACGTGCCGATCTGCAAGCCTGGTTTGAGTTCGCCACCGAACGTCTTCACGAGTTGCGGATATTGGCCCGACGGCACCTGATACGTCATGTCGATCTGGCCTGACTGGAACATGCGCATGGCCGTTTCGTCGCTTTCGACCGGCATCCACGTCACGCGGGTGATCGCGACATGAGCGTTGTTCCAGTAGTGCGGATTGCGCACGAGCACGATGCGGTCGTTCGGCCGCCAGTCGGCCAGCACGTACGGGCCGTTGCCCACGAGATTGCCGGGGCGCGTCCAGCTCGCGCCGTACTTCGTCACCGTGGCGCGATCGACGGGCGCAAGCGATGAATTGGTGGCGAGTTCGGTGAAGAAGGGCGTGGGCGCCTCGGTTTTGACTTCGAGCGTATACGGGTCGATGGCGCGCACGCCCAGGCTCGACACCGGCTGCTTGCCGGCGATCACCGCCTTGGCGTTCTTGACGAATTCGACCGTGACCGTATAAGGCGAGGCCGTCCTGGGATCGGCCACGCGCTGCCAGGCATAGACGAAATCGGCGGCGGTGACCGGATGGCCGTCGCTCCATTTTGCGTCGTGACGCAATGCGAAGACCCAGGTGTCGGGTGCCGTGCGCTTCCAGGATGCGGCCACGCCCGGCACGACGTTGCCCGCGGCATCGACGCGCGTGAGACCTTCGAACACGTCGAGTCCGACCAGGTTCGCATTGGTCGATTCGATGTGTGCAGGATCGAGCGATTCGATTTCGGCCAGCAACTGGCGGGTGATTTCCTGTTTCGCAGCGAGCGCCGTGCCAGCCGGGATCGTGACGGCCTGGGAGGACGCCGTGTGCATCGCGACGCATAACGCGAATCCAGCGGACTCCATCAAGCGTGTGGTTTTCCGCTTCAGCATATTTTTCATATGGCATCCTGATTAAATGTTATTTGCCGTTCCGGCTTGTGGCGACGACTGGAAATCGCCTGGTTGGGCGAACGGGGGCGATTATTGGAATCGCTTCCAGTGCTTGTCAATGAGGGGAGAGGAGCCGTGAGAATCGGATTTGTCTGATAGCGACGGCTCGTAGTTTTTCGACCCGAATCCGCGCCGCAGCCTAAGCCGTTGATATTGAATTCTTTATTTGGGAGTCTGCGCGCGGGGTCACAAAAGAGGCGCGAAACGCGGTATCACAGCACGCAGCGAAACGCTTCGCGCGGTCAACAACCATTGCGTTTCGTCAAATGTGGAATCCGATGTTTTCTATACGGGTCCATGCGCGTAGTGCTAGGGCAGCCAATCAGGTGAAGGCGCGGACCAGGTTGGTCGTGGAGCGTGCGTCCGGCGAGCACAGCGGGCGTCGGGCAAGCTGAAGGTATAACCGCATGTTGCCAACGATCGGCACCAGACCGATCGATCGGTCCAGACGAACGCAGCCGGTACGCTATCTGTTATCCGGACCACTTTCGTTCAAGACGCGAGGTGGCGCGGCGGCAATCTCGCGTGCGACTTCAGGTAAATGCATCATCAAGTCAGCAAGTCAGGTTTAAAGCGTCGCTTTAAACCTGACTTTAAACACTCGTATGCACACTGACGTATCGCGACGATTTCGCCAGCATGACGTCGCTTGTCGCCAGCATAACGGACAGATCAACTGCCCCTGCGGTGGACTCGTCCGGTTATCGCAGCTTACGCAAACCGCATCGACGCTATCCCATCTTTTCCTCATGAATTTCGCAGAATTAATTAGTTGAAGCGCTAGCCCCTGCCCGGACAAGATGGCCCGCTATTCCAGATAGCGAAGCATCTCTTTCTAATCTTCGGGTCGGGGCATAAATGAGAACACCGTATCGGGCGATGTCGATAGCCGTCGCTGCAGTGGCGTGGACAGGGGCAGCACAAGCGCAAAACGTCGGCGCTGGAAACACCAGTTCCTCCGCGCAGACGGACGCAACGTCGTCGAAGCAGGACGTGCAGGTGCAGGATCGTGTCGTGGTGACGGGCACACGCACCGCCACGAAGGCCACGCGCAGTCTGACGCCGGTGGACGTGATCACCGCCGCGCAATTGCAGAGCACCGGCCAGGCCGATCTGCGCGACGCACTGGTGTCGCTGTCGCCCGCGATCCAGCGCCAGGCGATGGGCGGCGCGCAGGCCGCGCTCGTCGATACGCTCACGCTGCACGGCCTCACGCCGGACCAGGTGCTGGTGCTCGTCAACGGCAAGCGCCGTCATTCGACCGCGACGATCTCGCTCAATCCCGGCCCGCAGCAAGGCTCGACGGGGGTGGACATCGACCTGATTCCGGTGAGCGCCGTCGATCATGTGGAAATTCTGCGCGATGGCGCGGCGGCGCAATACGGCTCCGACGCCATCGCCGGGGTCATCAACATCATTCTGAAATCGGACACGAAGGGCGGCTACATCGAAAGCCTCACGGGACAGGCTTATCAGGGCGATGGGCTGCGCCAGAGTACATCGGCGAATTACGGGTTCGCGCTGGGGCCCGGCGGCTTCCTCAATCTGAGCGCCGAAGTTACGCGCGAGAATCACACCGACCGCACCGAACAATATGCCCATACAGGCGCACTGGCGGGCGGAGCCAGCAACAACTATATTGGCGACCCGGCCAGTACGCGTCAGGTCGTGGGCTTCAACGCAGGCTATTTTCTGAGCGACAGCGTGCAGTTGTACGGATTCGGCACCTACGCGCACCGCGATGCGGCGAGCTACCAGACCGTGCGCGGCGCAAGCGTGCTGCCCGCGGTCTATCCAAACGGATTCGTGCCGCAGGATCTGCTCAGCGAAAACGACTTCTCCGTCACGTTCGGCGTGAAAGGCGACGATCTGCTGGGCTGGAAGTGGGATTTGAGTTCGACTTATGGCGGCGATAACGCCAATTTCAGCCAGTCGTCGTCGGCGAATATCGGCCTTTATCAGGCCACGGGGCAAACGCCCACGAAGTTCTATATCGGCCGCCAGTCGGATACGCAATGGACCAATAATCTCGATCTCACGCGGCCATTCAATCTGGGCTTTTTGCCTGCGCCGCTGAACGTGTCGGTTGGCGTCGAGCAGCGTATCGAAGGCTATTCCGTGGGCGCGGGCGAGCCGGATTCGTATCTTTATGGCGGCACGCCCGCGCTGGTCGGCTTGCCGCCCGCGAGCGAGAGCAACAACACGCGTAATGTGCTGGCCACCTATATCGATCTCTCGACGAATATCACGCGCAAATGGCGCATCGATCTGGCGGGCCGCTTCGAGCACTACAGCGACGTGGGCGACACGACCAACGGCAAGATCGCCACGCGCTACGATTTCACGCCATGGATCGCCTTGCGCGGCAGCGTGAGCACCGGCTTCCGCGCGCCGTCGCTTGCTCAGGAATACTATACGACGATCAGCCCGACACCCACTTCCGCGTTCGCCTTGCTGGCCGCGAATTCCGCAGCGGCACGCGCGCTGGGCGCGCAGCCGCTCAAGCCGGAAAAATCGACGAGCTATAACGTCGGTCTCGTGCTGACGCCCGCGCGCGATCTCAACGTGACGCTCGACGCGTATCAGATCGATATTCGCGACCGCATCGTCGAAGGCGGCTCGCAGGCGGGGGCGGCGGCCATCGGTGCGATCGGGCTGGCGGGTTTTTCGACGCCATTGGGCATTCCCGCTTCGGCGATATCGGCGAGCTACTTCACCAATGGCGCGAACACGCGCACACGCGGTCTCGATCTGGCCGCGACCTATCGCACGTATCTGGGCCAGTACGGCAGTATCGACTGGGATCTGGGCGTGAACTTCAACACGACTTCGCTGACGCGCGTGGCAGCGGGCGCAAATGGCAAGCCCTTGTTGAACGCGCAGCAGATCGCCTATCTGACGACGGGCACGCCGAAGAACAAAATCATTCTGGGCGGCGTGTGGAATTACGGCAAATGGGGTCTCTCGCTGCATGAGACGCGCTATGGCAGCACGTCCGCGCAGGAGTCGTATCGCACGGGGCCGAATGCGGGATCGGTGACGGTCTTTATTCCCTTCACCAACAAAGCCGAATACACCACCGATATCGAGGCGCGCTACAGCGTCACGAAGCATTTCAACGTGGCGCTCGGCGCGCGCAATCTGTTTAACGCGTATCCCAACAAGCTGCCGCTGGCCGCGCAATATGCGGGTGCGGTGTACGACACGACGACATCGCCGATTGGCATCGACGGCGGTTTTTATTATCTGCGGGCGCGTTACGTGTTTTAAGCGCGGATAAGCTGGCCATTCAATCGTCGCGCGGCAGGATCAGTTCGGCGTCGAGTCCGGCGATGCGGCCGGCTTCCTCACGATTGCGCAGCGTGAGCGTGCCGCCGTGGGCGGTGGCGATGCTGCGCGCGATCGTGAGGCCCAGGCCGGTGCCGCCGCTCTTTTCTTCATCGTTTTCTTCACCGTGATGAATGGCGATGCGGAAATACGGCTCGAATACGCGCTCGCGCAGCGCCGCATCGGCAATGCCAGGGCCGTTGTCGCTCACGCATACATGCACCTGGGCGCCATCGTCGTGGACGCTGATGCGCGCTTCGCCGCCGTAGCGGATCGCGTTGTTCACGAGGTTTTGCAAACAGCGCTTGAGGTTGCGCGCGAAGCCTTTTACCGGTGCGCGTGTGCTGCCCGTCACGCTGGCGATGTGGCCCGCTTCGCGGGCATCTTCGACGAGGCCTTCGAGCATTGAGTCGAGATCGATCTTCTGGCGCGCTTCGGTGATCTCCACGCCCTGCACGACGTCGAGCGTCGCGCGCACCATCGCTTCCATGTCGTCGAGGTCGCCGCGCAGACGCTCGCGCCATGCCGGGTCGGGCAGCATTTCGGCGCGCAGGCGCAGCCGCGTCAGGGGCGAGCGCAGGTCGTGCGAGACGGCGGCGAGAAAGCGCGAACGCTCCGTCAAATGATCGATTAGTTGCTGCTGCATCGCGTTGAAGGACTGCGCCGCGCCGCGCACTTCCAGAGGCCCGCTTTCTGGCAGCGGCGCGCGATGGATATTGCGGCCCAGCGCCTGGGCGGCGCGCGTGAGCTGGCGCAGCGGCGCGAGCGCGAAGCGCACCGCGACGAAGGCAATGGCGCACACGGCGGCAAAGCGCAGCAGATAAATCCGCAGCAGATAGTCGAGCACAAGCGCGCCGCGCTCGGAATGCATGCCGGCCTGGCCTTCGTTCGAATGCACTTCGAGCCAGCCCTGGCCCGGCACGTTCAGGAAGGCATGAAAGTCGCCCGTGGGCATCCGTGAATCGAACAGGCTCAGGATGCCGCGATGATGCCCGGCGTCGTCGCGCAATTGTGCATCGATCAGACGCACGTCGATGGGTTCGCCAAGCCGCTTCTGGATCACGCCGGAGATCAGTTCGCTGGTGGCGCGCAATGTGAGCGAGGGCGGCGTGCCGGATGAGGGCGGGGGCGGCGGCACGGATGGCACGCCCGCAATCCATCGCAGCGTATAACGCGCGTCGCTCAATTCATCGAGGATCACGTCGCGCGTGGCTTCGTCGGGCGCGCGCTGGAGCAGGCGCACGGTATCGGCCAGACGGCTCGCGAACAGGCGCGCGGGGATCTCCAGCGTGCGGTTGTCGTGCGTATCGAACCAGATCGTGCTGGTGAGCAACTGGCCCGCGAACAGGCCCGCCGCGAGCACCAGCACGAGGCGGCCGAACAACGTGTCGGGCCACACGAGCCGGCGCAAGCGGCGCAATCGGGACCAGCGGCGCAGGCAGGCGTTGACGCGCACCATCGTCACGCTTCGTAGGCGACGTTGGCCACCAGCATGTAGCCCTCGTTGCGCACGGTGCGGATCAGCGCGGCATTGCGTGCCGAATCCTTGAGGTGATGCCGCAAGCGGCTCACGCACACGTCGATGGAGCGGTCGAGCGGCGTGTGCCCCTTGTCGAACACCTGGTCGAGCAGATATTCGCGCGTGAGCGGCCGGTTCGGGTGGTCGAGCAACGTGCGCAGCGTGCGGTAATCCGAGCCGCCGAGCGACACCACCACGCCTTCGGGCGAGAGCATCTGCTTCATGCGCGTGTCCAGACGCCAGCCCGCGAAGGTGACGAAGGCGCTGGCGTCCGCGTGGTGTTTCTGCGTGCCGCTTATACCGCTTGTGCCGCTTATGCCATTTGCGCCTGCCGTCCCGGCTACGGCTTCGGGCACGGCGCGCGTGCGCCGCAGCACCACCTTGATCTTGGCGACCAGCTCGCGCGGATCGAAGGGCTTGGGCAGATAGTCGTCGGCGCCCATCTCCAGACCCAGGATGCGGTCGAGCAGGCCGCCGCGCGCCGACAACATGATGATCGGCACGGTGTTCTCGCGGCGCAGATCGCGCGTGAGGTCGAGGCCGTCTTCGCCGTCGAGCATCAGGTCGAGCACGATCAGATCGACGCGCGTCTGCCGCAGGATCTGCTTCATCTGCGCGCCGTTGCTGGCGGCGCTCGCCTCATAACCCATTTCGCGCAGATAGTCGCGCAGGAGCTGGCGGATATTGGGGTCGTCGTCAACGACGAGGATGTGGTCCATCGTGGGTTCGTGCGGCTATTGGAACTACAGGAACTACAGAAACGGCTGAAACTGCGCCTGCCTTGGCCCGCGCCAACACATTCCATTACAAAAGGACCGCTTCTCAACACATTGCCATTACATCGCGCCGCTAAAGTGTGGGTCGCGAATAGCAATCGTTCTCATTTATAAATTCTATCATGCCGATGGCCCGCTTCTCTTCCCGCTTCACGCGTGCCGCCGTTGCCGGCGGGGTCGTTTTCGCTGCTGCCGCCGCTGCTTCGGTGGCCGCCCACGCCGCCGCGCCCGCCGCAGCCGCCGCGAATGTTGCCACGTCGGCCGCAGCCGCGACCGCTCCGCTCACGGTGACGGACCTTGCGGGCCGCACCGTGAAGATTCCGGCCAATCCGCGCCGCATCCTGCTGGGCGAGAGCCGCCTGCTGTCCGCTGTCGCGCTGCTCGAAGGGCAGAAGCCGCTCGCGCGCATCGTCGGCTGGCAGGGCGATTTGCCGACGATGGACCCGCAGACCTACGACGCTTATGCGCGCAAGTTCCCCGAGATCCGCACGATCCCGCTGATCGGCAAGGCCACGGAAGACAGCATCAGCGACGAGAAAGCGCTCGCGCTCAAGCCCGATGTCGCGATCTTCAGCATCGCGGGCCACGGCCCGAGCCGCTACAACGCGCTCGTGAAGCAACTGGAAGCGACCGGCACGACGGTGGTGTTCATCGATTTCCGCGTCCACCCGCTGCAGAACACGCTGCCGAGCATCAAGTTGCTGGGCGAAGTGCTGCATCGCGAGGCGCAGGCCGATGCCTACACCCAGTTCTATCAGCAGCATCTCGCGGCGGTCGAGAGCGTCGTCAAGACGATTCCCGGGAACCAGCGCCCGAAGGTGTTCGTCGATATGCTCGCGGGCGTCTGGGATGCCGGCTGCTGCCACACGGCGGGCAAGGGCAACTTCGGCGAGTTCGTCGATGCGGCGGGCGGGCGCAATATCGCCGCCGGTCTGCTGCCGGGCGTGCTGGGCGACATCAGCATGGAGCAGGTGATCGCGTCGCAGCCCGACGTCTATATCGCCACGGGCAGCCGCACCAAGCCGGGTCTCGCGTCGCTGCGCGTGGGCGCGCTCACGAGCGGGCACGACGCGCAGGCGAGCCTCGCACAACTGGTCGCGCGGCCGGGCTTCGACACCATCAAGGCGATTCACGATGGGCGCGTGCACGGCATCTCGCACAACTACTACGACTCGCCCTACAACATCGTCGCGATCGAAGCGTTCGCGAAGTGGTTCTATCCGCAGCAATTCAAGTCGCTCAACGTGCAGGCGACCCAGGACGAGCTGTATCGACGCTTCCTTGCCGTGCCGGATAGCGGCACCGAATGGGTCGATGCGCCGTTGCCGCAGAACGGCGCGCAGAAAGAGGCCGCGCGATGAACGACATGCGTGTGCCAGCCGGGGCCGGCTGGCGCGCAGCCGAGGCGGACGCGAACGCCAGCGCGCAAGCCGCGCAGGCGCAGATGCGCGCCTACGCGCGCCTCACGCGGCGGCGCGCGCTGCTGCTCGTGGCGGTGGCGGTGCTCATCGCGGGCTCGCTCCTGATCGACGCGAGTTCGGGGCCGTCGGGCCTGCCGCTCGCGACGCTCGTGCATACGCTGTTCGACCGCGCGCACGCCGATCCCGCCGATGTCGTGATCGTCTGGCAGATCCGCTTGCCCTACGCGGTGATGGCGCTCGCGGTGGGCGCGTCGCTCGGCCTGTCGGGCGCGGAGATGCAGACCATCCTCAACAACCCGCTCGCCAGCCCTTATACGCTGGGCGTATCGGCGGCGGCCGCGTTCGGTGCGTCGCTCGCGATCGTGCTCGATCTGGCGATTCCGGGCGTGGCGCAGACGTGGGTGGTCTCGGCCAATGCCTTCGTGTTCGCGTTCGCATCCGCGCTCACGCTCGACCTCGTCGCGCGCTGGCGCGGCATGAGCACGGCGGGCGTCGTGCTGATGGGCATCGCGCTGGTGTTCTCGTTTCATGCGCTGACCGAGCTGATGCAGTTCGTCGCGTCCGCCGACGCGCTGCAGGGTCTCGTGTTCTGGACGCTCGGCTCGCTCGCTCGCGCCGACTGGACCAAAATCGGCGTGCTCGTGGCGGCGCTTGCCATTGCCTTGCCCCTGTCGATGAAGAACGCGTGGGCGCTCACGGCGCTGCGGCTGGGCGAAGACCGCGCGGCGAGCTTCGGCATCGACATCAAGCGCCTGCGTCTGACCACGCTGCTGCGCGTGGCGGTGCTCTCGGCGCTGGCGGTGTCGTTCGTGGGCACCATTGGCTTTGTCGGGCTGATCGCGCCGCATCTCGCGCGCACGCTGTTCGGCGAGGACCATCGCTTCTATCTGCCGGGCAGCCTGCTGCTGGGCGCGCTGATGCTGTCGCTCGCGTCGATCGCGTCGAAGCTGATCGTGCCGGGCGTGCTGATCCCGGTGGGGATCGTCACGGCGCTCGTGGGGATTCCGCTGTTTCTCGGCATCGTCGTGCGATCGCAGGGGACGGCGCAATGACGCTCGCTTCGACTGGACTGTCGATTCACGATCTGGGCGTGCGCTACGGCCGGCGCGACGTGCTGCGCGAGCTGAGCGCAGGCCCCTTGCCGCGCGGCGAAATCACGGCGCTGCTCGGCCCGAACGGCAGCGGCAAGTCCACGCTGCTGCGCACGCTCGCGGGCCTCGCGAAACCCAGCGCGGGAACGCTTACGCTCGACGGCGCGCCGCTCGCTCTTGGGGTGGCGAGTGCGCGCTCGCATAGCGTCGTCTATCTGCCGCAGGCCTTGCCCGCCGGGGTGCGCCTGCAGGTGCTCGAATCGGTGCTGGTGGCCGCGCGGGCCGGGCGCGACCCCGCGCTGCGCTCCCACACGAGCGCGCAGGTGCTGGCGGCGGCGCACGATGCGCTCGAACGCCTCGACATCGGCGCGCTTGCGAACCGTTCGCTCGACGAGTTGTCCGGCGGCCAGCGTCAACTGGTGGGCATCGCCCAGGCGCTGGTGCGCGAGCCGCAGGTCTTGCTGCTCGACGAACCGCTGTCGGCGCTCGACCTCAATCATCAGTATCAGGTGATGGCGGTGCTGCGCGAGGTGACGCGCGAGCGCGGCATCGCTACCGTCGTCGTGTTGCACGACATCAACGCGGCATTGCGCGCTTGCGATCGCGCCATGCTGCTGCACGACGGGCGCATCGCGCACTTCGGCATCCCCGCCGAAGTCGTGACGCCCGCGAGCCTCGCCGAGGTATTCGGAGTCCGCGCGCGCATCGAGCCATGCTCGCGCGGCTTCCATCAGGTTCTGATCGACGGTCTCGCCGATCGGAAGGGTCCAGCCAGCCGCCAGTAGCGCGTCCCAGCCACGCCCGTTTAATCCGTTACGTACCGGCAGCGCCGGGAACACGACGCCGCGCCCCGCGCGCGCGTTGTGCGCCCGCGCACGTCCGCGTGACGCCAAAACAACTCGAAATTAGACGAATCAAACAGGGAACCATGAAGAAGACTTTCCTGGTCGCCGCGTGGGCGGCCGCATGGGCGTGCGGCGCACATGCGCAGAACAGCGTGACGCTGTACGGCCTCATCGACGCGGGCCTTGCCTTCAACAGCAATGCCGGCGGCGCGAAGTCGTACCAGGCCGGCAGCGGCGATGTGACGGGCAGTCACTGGGGCATCAAGGGCCGTGAGGATCTCGGCGGCGGCACGGCCGCGATCTTCGAACTCGAAAACGGCTTTTCGGTGATGAACGGCACGATGCGCCAGGGTGGCCGCCTGTTCGGCTTCCAGTCCTGGGTCGGGCTGACCAGCACGCGGTACGGCACGCTGACGTTTGGACGCCAGTACGATTCGGTCGTCGACTATCTCGCGCCGCTGAGCTTCACGGGCGTGCATCCTGGCGGCAACAACCTGAGCGCCCACCCGTACGACAACGACAACCTCAACAACTCGTTCCGCGTGAACAACGCGGTGAAGTTCGCCAGCGCGGACTACCACGGTATCCAGTTCGGCACGCTGTACGGCTTCTCCAACGAGGCGGGCGGCTTCGACGATAACCGCGTCTACAGCTTCGGCGCACAGTACCAGACGGGTCCGCTGGTCTTCGCCGCGGGTTATCTGCAGGCGAATAACGGCGGCAGTTCCAACACGGGCGGCGCGATCACGCTCACCGAGCGGACCTTCATCGCCGCGCAGCAGCGCGTCTACGGCGCAGGCGTGAACTGGACGGCGGGCAACGCGCGTTTGGGTTTCGTGTGGACGCGCACGCAGCTTGACGGCCTCGACACGATCAACGGCGCGAACAGTCTGGGCCTCACGCAGAACGGCCAGGGCGCGAGCTTCTCGAACTACGAAGTGAACGCCGCGTATCACTTCACGCCGGCTTTCAGCGTGACGGGCGAGTACACCTTCACGCAGGGCGCGCTCTCGACTTCGAGCGGCGATCACCACCCGAGCTGGCACGAGGTTTCGGTGCAGGCGGATTACTTCCTCTCGAAGCGCACCGACGTCTACACGCAGGTGAGCTGGCAGCATATTTCCGCCGACGGCTCGGGCCTGACAGCGGACGTGAGCGGCCAGTCGGTTGCCTCGGGCGACCAGCAAACCGTCGTCGGCGTGGGCTTGAGACACCGCTTCTAGGCGCCCGGCTCTGGTGCGCGCCACCGCTGCGGTGCACCAGAGGCTGACACGAGCCGCACATGAATGGTGGGGCACATGCTCAGGTATGCGCCCCTTCTTTTTGCCTGCGCAAAAACGGGGCCGCGTGCGCGAGGTCTGTATTTCAAGGGTTTGCGGCGCGACTCGCGTGGTTCGCACGATGAATGGCATAGCTATTGCTTAGAGAGCAGCGGGGTCAACGATGGCCTCGACGAATTGACATCGTTTCGCGAGCAGGCGGTTTGCAAGCGCGACGATCGAACCTGGCAAGGCGGGGCAACGGCGTCCCGAAGCGTGTTTCCCATGGAGCGAACAGTTTCCATGCGGTTGCGCTTCGGGACGCTTTTTTGTTTTTGGCGCGAGGTGTATCCGTTGGCGCGCGACCGGCCGGTTCGAAGCAAGGTTCGCTGAATAAATCGGAGTGCGAAGTTAAACGGACGAGGGGCGCGACGTGATCCGCGCACCCGAGTCCATTACCTGGGAGTGCCTCGTGAAAGACCTTTTGAGTTCGCTGAAGAGCGGCAACTGGCGCGCGCTGCTGGCGTGTTTCCTGTATTTCGACACTGGCTTCACGGTCTGGGTGATGTTCGGCCCGCTTGCGCCGTTCATCCAGAAGGACATTCACATGGCGCCGGCCGAACTCGGCCTGCTGGTCGCCGTGCCGGTGCTGGGCGCGGCCATTCTGCGCGTGACGCTCGGCAATCTCTATCAGGCCTGCGACGGCCGCAAGGTCGCGCTGATGGGCATTGCGCTGTCGGCGATTCCGGCCGTCGTGCTGCTGCTGATGCCGGGCGCGCCGTCCTACACGCTGCTGCTGGTGCTGGGCGTGCTGCTGGGCGTGGGCGGCGCGAGCTTCGCGGTGGCGTTGCCGATGGCGGGCAGCAACTATCCGCCGAAGGTGCAGGGCCTCGTGCTGGGGCTGGCCGCGGCCGGCAACATAGGCGCGGTGCTCGACGGTTTTCTGTTCCCGGGCCTCGCCAGCAACATCGGCTGGGCGCACGCGACGGGCGCGGCGCTGCCGCTGCTCGGCATCGCGGCGCTGGCCATGTGCTTCTGGGCGCGCGACCTCGGCCAGAAGTCGGGCAGCGTACCGAAGGCATTGCGCGCATTCTTCATCACGCTGGCGGGGCTGATCGCGCTCGTGCTGGCCGTGCATGAAGGCGTGTTCGGCGCGGGCAAGACCGGCGTGCTGCTGCTGCCGCTGATGGGCGCGCTGCTGGCGATCGCCGTGTTGCCGCGCCACTATCGCGGCGTGCTGGCGGAAGGCGATACGTGGGTCGTGATGCTCGTGTACAGCATTACGTTCGGCGGCTTTGTCGGCATGTCGTCGTATGTGACGACGCTGCTCGTGTCGCTCTATCAGGTGCCCAGGCTCGAAGCGGGCGTGATCATGTCGCTGCTGGCGCTCACGGGGGCGATGGTGCGTCCGATTGGCGGTCTGATCGCCGACCGGATCTCGGGCGTGCGCGCGCTCGTGCTGCTGCTTGCGGCGATCTCGCTGTGCGACTTTGCGTTCGCCGCGTGGATGCCGCCGTTTGCGGCCGGTATCGCGCTGCTCGCGCTCACCTATGTATGCTTCGGCCTGGGCAACGGCGCGACGTTCCAGCTCGTGCCGCGCCGCTGGCAGGGCCGCACCGGCCTGATGTCGGGCATCGTGGGCGCGGCGGGCGGCATCGGCGGGTTCTATCTGCCGGTCATCATGGGTATCGCGAAGGAAAGCACGGGCAGCTATCAGATGGGTTTCGCGACGTTCGGCGCGCTGGCGGCGGTCGCGTTCGGTCTGGTGGTCGCGCATCGCACGCGCTGGCTCGAATGGGCGCTGCCGCAAGAGGCGCTGATGGCGCAGCCGGTCGCCGTGCAAGCGGTGAAGGCCGTGCAGGCTGTCGAGGTTCAGGCGGGAAATTGACGCCCACCTGCTGAACCGATGAACGACGCGCTCCAGTGAAAACCGGAGCGCGTTTTTGCGTGGCAGGACTTTTAACCCGCCATCAACTTCAACCCTGCCGGCAACGCCTCGCCAAACACGCGCCCGGTATCGGCGTTATCGAGCTCCACGACCTCGCGCACCATTTCGATCCACGTGTGCGGCGCGTTCGCGCTCTCCAGCCGTTTGAGCACCGTTTCGCGCAGCTCGGGCGCGATATCGCGCGAACGGTCACCGGTCATGCGTGCGATCTGCGCGGCGGCGAACATCGCGGGTTCGACCTTCTTCCAGTCGAGCGCGAGAATCGCGTCGAGCCATTGCGCCGCCACGTCGGGCGGCACGACGCCGTGCGCGCTGCCATAGAAGGGCAAACGCGCGCCGATGCGGCCCACGGCCCACCAGCTCTGATGATTCTCCGCAGGCTTTTGCAGACGCTCAAGCAGTTGTCCGCCGATGTCGATCTTGCTGGCTGCGTCGATCTGCTCCAGCGACGCGTAGAGCCGCACCATGTCCGCGTGACCCAGCTTCGATGGATCGAAGGGCAGCTTGTGGTGTTTCGCGCTCGCCGCTTCCTCCAGCCAGCGCATCGCCGCGAGCACCTGTTCCTGCGCCTCGGTGTCCAGGCCGCCCGCCGCGCGCCGCCACAGCGTCCACCATTCGGACCAGACCTGGCTGTCGTTGACGTGCTGGATGCCGTCGTCGAACAGCGTCCACAATTGCCCGACGCGCCATTCGTCGAGCGGATAACCGAAGCCCGGCCGCACGCAGTAGCCCGCCAGGTTGAGCCAGAGGCGCTCGTGATCGGCGGAGCGGCGGCGGCGCCCCGCGCGGTCCCAAAGCGCGCCGAAGAGTTCGCGCAGCAGCGGACTGTCCCAGTTCTGGCGCGGCCCGAGCGTGTGTTCGAGCTGCGCGCGCAGGCGCTTCACTTCCTTGGGATCGACCTTGGCGGACTTCGCACCGAATACGCGGTCGATCAGCGCGATGGCTTCGTCGAGCGCGGGATGGCGCACGCGCGCACCGGCGTCCGGGCGCGCGTGGTCCTCGCGGCGCAACTGGAATTCGAGCAGCCATTGCTGCGCGGGATCGTCGGTGGCGATGCAGCGCACCTCCAGCGTGCCGATCTCGGTCAGTTGCGCGGTGAGCTTGACCGGGCGTTCGCGCCCCCCCTGATTGCCCGCGACCACGGTGGCCAGCGGCGGCAAGCGGATGAAGTCGCCCGCCTGCGTGCTGGTTAGTTCGGCGATTTCTCCGGCTTTCCAGCGCGTATCGGCGACAGTCGAGACCAGATGGAACTGCACCGGATGACCGAGCCGCAGCGCGAAGGTGCGATCGTCGAGCCGTACTTCGTGGCCTTCCTCGGTGCCGCGCGGCAGCAGGCAGATGCCGTGCGGCGCGGCTTCGACGTCGTTTTCACCGCTGCTTTTGCCATCATCGAGCACCAGGAAATAGCTGCGCGGTGAGCCGCCGCCGATGCGCGGCGCGCGCCCCTTGCGCGCGAGCGCGAAGGCGACCGCGCCGCGTGCGACGGCCACGTCGGGGTGATCGTTTTGCAGCACGGTGAGCGGCGCATCGCGCCACGCGCCGAGCGTGTCGCGCAGACGCGCGGCCAGCGCGGGCGCGTTGAACACGCCGCCGTTGAGCAGCAGCGTGTCGGGCACCGGCGGCGCTGCTGACGCTTGGCTTGCGGGCAAGCCAAGCGCCTCGCGCGAGTGCGCCGCGAAGCGTTGCAGGAAGGCCGCGATATGCCGCGTGATCGCCGGATCGGCGGCATAGGGCAGGCCGAATTCGACGATGGCCGCGCGCGAGCGGCGCGGCAGATCGCCAGCCTCGCCCGCCGGGAAAAAACCGTCCACGACGATGCGCGCCGCTTCCTCGCGCGTGATCTGCGTGCTGCGCGCGCCGCCGATCAGCTTCGAGCCCGCGCCGAGCAGCGTCACGCCGACCGCTTCGGGCGCGTCCTCGTCGAGCAGTTGCTCCTTCGCGACGCGGCAGCGTTCGACCAGTTGCGAAAGGCTGGCCGCCGAGAGCCTGCCGCTTTGGCCGGACATCTGCACAAGACGGCTTTCCGCCAGATGCGCAAGCGCGAGATCCATGTTGTCGCCGCCGAGCATCAGGTGGTTGCCCACGCCGATGCGCGTCAGGCGCGGCTCGCCGTTGTCATCGACCTGCACCTGGATGAGCGTGAGGTCGGTCGTGCCGCCGCCCACGTCGCACACGAGCACGAGGCGCGTGCCTGCGAGTTCGGCCTGCAACGAGTCGCGATGATGAAACAACCAGTCGTAGAATGCGGCCTGCGGCTCTTCGAGCAGGCGCAGTTTGGGCAGTTGCGCGCGGCGCGCGGCTTCGAGCGTGAGCGTGCGCGCGCCGTCGTCGAACGAGGCGGGCACGGTGAGCACCACGTCCTGCTGTTCGAGCGGCGCATTCGGGAAACGGTGATTCCACGCGGCGCGCACATGCGCGAGATAGCTCGCGCTGGCGTCGACCGGCGAGATCTTGCCGACATCCTCGGGCGCGCCCCAGGGCAGGATCGGCGCGAGCCGGTCCACCGAGGCATGGGAGAGCCAGCTTTTCGCACTGGCGACCAGCCGCCCCGGCACCTGCGCGCCGAGCGAGCGCGCAAGACGGCCGACCACGGCGGTGTCGCCGTCTTTAGCGTCTTGCGGCGCGGACCACGGCAGTTGCAGCGCGCTTGACGGCAATTCGCCGGGCCCGGCGTGATAGCGCGCCGACGGCAACAACGGCTGGGCGCTGACTTCGCCGGGCGCCGTGAGTTGCTCGATATCGAATACGCGGATTTCGTCGCCGCCCGCTTCGGCGTAGGCCACGACCGTATTGCTCGTCCCCAGGTCGATACCGACGACGTATGACTTCATCGCGCTCAAATGCTGACTCGGTTGGCGGTGAGACGGGCGCTGCCCTGGCTTGGGCCGCGCCCTGATGGATGCGCTGGGCGCGCGTCAGGCGCTCACGCCGCCGCGCACGTCGAACTCGACCTTCCAGCGCTCGTGGCTGCCGGACGGCACGGCTTCGAGTTCCAGCGTGCCCGCCTCGGTCACGCGCGCGTGCAGCTTGACCGGCACGATTTCGCCGGGCGTGCGGCCTTCGGTCGGCAGCGTGGCCTGGATCTCTTCGAGTTCCTGAAGTTCGTCCGCCGACCAGTAGTCGAGCAGCGTGCCAACCTGATCCTGACGGCGCACCGACGAGCCGAAGAAGCGGAAATGCACCGGCTCGCCCACAACCAGGCCGAATTCCTGCGCGGGCAGCGGCGCGTCCGTGCCTTCTTCCATGCCGAACGGCGCGACGCACAGCGCCGACACGGGCGGCTCCAGACCCGGCACCGCGGGCATGGCCGATTCGACCGCCACGTAGTACGCGCGCGCCGTGCCGCCGCGAATGCGCACGCCACGGCCGCGCTTCACATAGCCGTAGTACGCCGCGCCGCGCGCGACCGCAAGGTCGAGATCCGCGCCGCCCAGCAGGCGTGCGGCAGGCGCGCCTTCGGCCGCGAGCCAGCCGTTGACGATGTCGAGCACGCGCCCGGCGAGCAGTTCCGACTTGAACACGCCGCCATTGAACAGCACGGCGGTCGGGTGCAGGAAGCTCGCGCCTTCGGCGGGTGCGCCGAAGCCTTCGACTTGCGCAAGCGCCGCGACCTGGCGGCCGAGGAAGGCCGCGAGATGGCGCGTGACGCCCGCGTCCTGCGCGTAGGGCAGGCCAAGCTGCGTCAGACCGGCGCGGGTGCGCACGGCCGGACGCGCGGCGGCATCCACCTGCGGGAAAAAGCCTTCGAGAATGATCTGCGTGAGTTCCGCGCGCGTGAGTTCGGTGCGGATCGACCCGCCAATCAGCTTCGAGCCGCGGCTGGGCACCACGAGCGGCACGGTGTCCACGCTCGCATCGGACAGCAGCGTTTCCTTGGCCGAGCGGCACGCGTAGGTGAGCGCGCGCAACTGCCACGGATCGGCCTGGGTGCCCTGGGCCGCGAGCTTGCGCGCGACCACGTGGGCGAGCGCGAGATCCATGTTGTCGCCGCCGAGCAGGATGTGCTCGCCCACGGCAACGCGATGCAGTTCGAGATTGCCTTCGCGCTCGACCACCGCGATCAGCGAAAGGTCGGTCGTGCCGCCGCCGACGTCCACCACGAGGATGATGTCGCCGACCTTGACGTCCTTGCGCCAGCCGCCGCCGCTCTTCTGGATCCAGCTATAGAGCGCGGCCTGCGGTTCCTCCAGCAGCGTCATGCGCGTGTAGCCGGCGGCCTGCGCGGCTTCGGCGGTCAACTCGCGCGCCGCCGGATCGAACGAGGCCGGAATCGTCACGGTGACGTCCTGCTCGCCGAACGGCGCTTCCGGCACGGCCTGGTCCCATGCCTCGCGCAGGTGCGTGAGGTAGCGGATCGACGCTTCGAGCGGCGACACGCGCGCGACTTCGGGCGGCGCGTCGTTCGGCAGGATCGCCGCGCGGCGATCGACGCCCGGGTGGCACAGCCAGCTCTTCGCGCTCGACACGAGGCGGATCGGCGTGCCCGCGCCCCGGCTGCGCGCCATCTCGCCCACGGCGTACTCGCGCGTGGCCGTCCACGGCAGCGTCAGGTCGCCGGGCGTCAGTTCGCCCGCATTGGGCAGATAGAGGAACGAGGGCAGCAGCTCGGGCGATTCGATCGCGCCGGGCGCCGTCAATTGCGTGATCGGCAGCACGTCCTGCACGGCTTTCTCGCCGTCACTGCGGGTCAGGTCGACATACGAGAGCGCACAGTGGGTCGTGCCCAGATCGATGCCGATGGAATAACGGGCTTCGCTCACAGTTCCACCTCGGCTGGTGCGATGATTTTTGCGTCATGCGATTTGACGAGCCTGGGCAGCTTGACGTCCTCGACGCGCCAGCCGCGATGGCTGACTGTGCCGTTGAAGGGCGCGGCGCCGACCACGTTGCCGGTCAGGCGGATCGCCGTGGCGTCGAAGCCTTCGGCGATGGTGACGCGGCTGCCTTCGGCTTCCGTGCGCACCGGGCGGATCGTGAAGTGTTCGCGCAGCGTCGCGCGACAGCCTTCGTGGACGAGGCGCGCGGCCGCGCCGATGTCGGCGTCCGCGTAGCCCGCGATGTCTTCCTCGACGAAATCGACGAAGCGCGCGTTGCGCTGGAGCAGGCCGAGCAACTGCATAGCCGATTGCGGGCTGGCTTCCTCGATGGCGCTGGCGGCCGCAGCGACAGGAGCCGGGGCGGGCGCAACCGGCGCGGCTACGGGGGCGGGCTGGGTCGCGACAGGTGCGGAAACCGGTGCATCAAACGTCTCGCCGTTGCGCAGGCGGCGCACGCCGGCGGCCAGTTCGGCATTGCCGAGAATGGCGAAAAACGATCCGAAGGCGAGCGAAACGCGGCCTGCGAATGAAATCTTGGGTTCGGTCATCAAAACAACTCCAGTGGGCTCGCGCGCGGGCATCCCGGGCAAGCGGTCCGGCCGGCCGCGCGTCGAGGCCCGGATGATACGTCCTCGGGCGGCGTCTGCTAAGGGCGCAGGCCAAACCGGCAGGAAAAATAGAAGCCCGGCACGGGCTCGAAAACCCGTATTTTGCCTTGTTGTGGGCGCGAGACGGGCAAATTGGCCGTTCGGCAGAGGGATTCGGGCCCGCAAAGCCGCGAAATCGCGGGTGCGGCGGGCCGATTGGGGGAGTTTGGGCGGGCTGTCGCGGCTATCTGCGCGATGCCGTTTTAGCAGTCAGCCGTCAATTACGCATCGTCGCCATGCGCTTCTTCCCGGGTTTCTTCCCGCGTGTCGTCCCGGGTTTCGTCCTTGTGGAACACACGTTTGGTCGCGCGTTTGGTGGCCTCATAGCCCTCCCGCGACGCGTGCGCGATGCCGTGGCCCACGGTCCTGGCCGCATTCGCGGTCGCATGGCCGAAATCACGCGCGGCGTGGCCGGTTTTGTGGGCGGCCTCTTTCGAGTCGTGCTTGATGTTTTCTTTTACTTCGTGCAGATCGGCGTGCGCCGCCGAGCTGACGAGGCCGAGCAGCAGCGCGGCCAGCGCGGCGAGGATAAGCGGACGATTTTTCATGGGGATTCTTCCTTGATTGTGGCTGGGCCACTGCCGGTCAGCCGCGCCGAGGCGTCGAGCATCACGGCGGCGCGGCCCGAGAGCAGCGCCTGCGCGCCGCAGCGCACGGTGAACGCGTAGAGCACGCTGGTGCCGTCGCCGCTCAGGCGTTCGGCCTCGATCGTGAGCGGTGCGGCGAAGGTGTCGAGGCGCGCGACGTGGGCTTCGACGCCGCGCACGCTGGCGAGAAAGCCCACGCGCGGTTGGGCGTCGTTGCTGCCGTCGCCACGGCCGCCATCAACCAGCGCGCCGTGCACGGCCATGGCCTGCGCCGCGTATTCGATGCCGCACGCCGAAGCGAGCCGCCCGCGCGAGCGCAGCGGATTGTGCGGGTCGCGGTGGCTCGTCGCTGTGCAGCGGATGCGCGTGTCGTCCCAGGCCTCGACGCCGTCGAGCAGGCACATCGCGCCGCTGTGCGGAATGTGCGCCGCGATCCACGCGTGATCGGGCAGCAGGGTGGGCAAGCGGGCGGAACTCACGGCGCCGGCTCCGTCAGCGCGTCCGGGAAGCTCAGATCGATGCGCACGCGCGTTTCCGGCAGATAGTCGATCACCACGCTCGCCGCGCGCCGCGCCGCAATCGCTTCGAGCAGCGGCAGCCCGCGCGCCGCCGGATTGCCGGTGCGCAGCGCTTCGAGTTCCGGCGAGGTGAGCGCTGTGGCGGGCGCGTCCGTGAGTTGGGCTTCGATATGGGCGAGCGCGGGTTTATCGGCACCGCTGTCGGCCAGCGGCGCGAGCACCAGCGCCACGCCGAACGCGTCGGGGACGGGGCGTACCGCGTGCAGCGGCTCGGGATAGTCGGTGTCGTAGGCGATCAGCAGGCTCGGCTCGCCGTCCGCGGCGACCTGGCAGAGGCTTTCCAGCAAGCCCGCCGCGAAGCTGCCGTCGTGCGCGCAGAGCACGTTCGACGCGCCGCGCGCCTGCGCCGCGATGCTCCAGTAGCCCGCCGGCGCGTTGTGCACGGAGTTGTGAAAGCGCGTGGGCGAGAGCTGGCGGTCGTCGCCCGCGAGGGTTTCGCAGATCGCGTGGCAGTTCTGGCCGTCGGCGCCCGAGGCTGCGAACACGGCCGCGAGCGTGGTGACATCGCGCCCGCTGGCGGCCACGGCTTCGTGGCCGACGGCCAGCGCGGTGCGCACGACCGGGCCAGTGCGGCGCCGCTCGGCGGCAGGCAGGGACGCGGGCGGCGGCAGGACGGTGCGCGCGCTCGCGTAGGGCGTGCGGCCCGCGAGCACGTCGGCGGCGTGCGGCCAGTCGGCCAGGCCGGGGCCGATCAGGCCGATGCTTTCGATGCAGGCGTGCAGTTTCATCGCGGATTCTTCCGGGGCGTGTGGACGAACGGGACGCGCCCGAAAACGAGGCTGCAATTCGTCCCGCCGAAGCCGAACGAATTGCTGAGCACGGCGCGCAGATCGGCGTCGCGGCTTTCCAGCACGTAGTTCGTGCCCAGTACCGGGTCGGGCTGGGTCGTGTTCACGCCTGCGGGAATGAAGCGGTGGCGCAGCGCGAGCGCGGCGGCCACGGCCTCCAGCGCGCCCGCCGCGCCCAGCGTGTGGCCGGTCGCGCCCTTGGTCGAGCTGCATGGCGTGGCGTCGAATAGCGCGGCGATGGCGCGGCTTTCGGCGGCGTCGTTGCTGGGCGTCGCGGTGCCGTGCAGGTTGATGTAGCCGATGTCGTGCGGCGCAAGACCGGCGGTGGCGAGCGCCTGCTCGATGGCCGCGCGCGCACCGCGCCCTTGCGGATGCGGCGACGACATATGGTGCGCGTCGCTCGACTCGCCCACGCCGAGCAGCATCACGGCATCGTCGCCGGGCGCTTCATCGGCGGGCAGACGCTCCAGCAAGGCAAACGCCGCCGCCTCGCCGATCGAAATGCCGTCGCGCGCCACGTCGAATGGCCGGCACGGCTGGCGCGACAGCAGTTCGAGCGAGTTGAAGCCGTACAGGGTCGTGAGGCACAGCGAATCGACGCCGCCCACCACGGCCGCGTCGATCAAACCGGCCTCGATCATGCGCCGAGCCGAACCGAAGACCTTCGCCCCCGACGAGCACGCCGACGAAATCGCCGTCGCCGGTCCGCGCAGCGCGCAGTACGCGCGCACGAAGGCGGCCACGGAATAGGGGTTGTGGGTTTCGGCGTAGTGGAAGCCCGGCGCCAGCGCGCCGCTTTGCGGGTCGCGCGTGCGATAGGCCTGCTCGGTTTCGAGGATGCCGCTCGTGCTGGTGCCGATGAATATGCCGATTCGGCTGGCGCCGTAGCGCGCCACCGCTTGAGCGACGCGTGCGGAAAAACCGTCCTGTTCCAGGCCGAGTTGTGCGAGACGGTTGTTGCGGCAGTCGTAGTCCTGGAGATCGGCGCGCATCGCCACGTCGTCCACGCCGTCCACCTTGCCGATCCAGGTGTCGAGGTCGGCGCGCTCGAAATCGCACGGCGCGAGGCCGCCGCGCTGGCCCCGCAGGGCGGCCAGCATCGCGTCGAGACCGCGCCCGAGGCAACTGGTGGCGGTGTAGTGCGAGAGCAGGATGGGGTTCACGAATGTCGTCGGGTGATAGACCGGGTTAGCGCGCCGGGCGGCGCGGTCATAGGTTGATATCGGTCAAATTTTATCAAACGGGGCGGCGTCAACCGCTTTCCGGGCGGGGATTTCGGCGCGCTTTTGCGTCTTTTCCTGCGCATTTTCTTGCCGGCCTTCAGGCGTAATTTCGCCGAGCGCCGCGCGCAGCGTCGTCCACTGCAACTGGGCGTGCGCGGCGGCGCGCAGCAATGCGGGCAGGACGCTCAGCACCACTGGCTCGCCATCCGGGCCGCGTGCCGAGTGGCCGTCGTGAACCAGCAGAATGTCGCGCGGCGCGAGGCCGTGAAGCAGGCGCTGCGCGACCTTGCCCGCATCGCGCTCGCGCGTGTCGAAGCCGCGCCGCGTCCAGCTCGCCAGATGCAGGCCCAGATCGCACAGCACCGGTTCGAGAAAGGGATTGCGCAGGCCCGCGGGCGCGCGAAAGAACAGCGGCCGCGTGCCGCTGATCTGCGTGAGCGTGCGCTGTGCGGCCTCGATCTCGCGCCGCAGCGCGCCCGGCGCGCACAACGAGAACGTATGGCGATGGCGCTGGCTATGGTTTTCGACGGCGTGGCCGCGCGCGATCATCTGCTCGACGATGTGCGGGTAACGCTGCGCCAGTTCGCCGATGCAGAAGAAGGTCGCCCGCGCGCCGTGCGCGTCGAGCAGATCGAGCACGCGCGGCGTGACTTCCGGGTCCGGGCCGTCGTCGATGGTCAGGGCGATGCGGCGGTCGTCAGAATGTTGCGAGGGCGGCAGCCGGGTCCAGTTCGGGCCGAGCAAAGCGCTCTTCGGCCAGAGTCCCGCCGCCGTCAGCACGAGATGCGAGGCGATCACGCTGCCCGTCGCCCATGGCCACGTCGCCGGTTGCACGAGCATGGCCGCCGCCGCGCCCACGTGCAGCGCGGCGCTGCCGGTGATGAGCGGCGCGGGCTTCCAGCGGCGCGGCGCGGCGGTGGCCGGGAGCGGCGTCGGGGCGTTCATGCGCGTTTCTCCTCGCGGGCGTTCAGGCGCGCGCCAACCGCAGGCGCGGGGGCGGCGCGCGCGGCCTGCGGTGCAAGGATCGCCGCGAAGGCGAGCGCGAGCATCGCGCCTGGCCCGACCGTGAGGCCGAAGGTTTCGAGCAGCGGCACATGCGACAGCGCGAGCAGGCCGAAGCCCGCCACCGTCGCGAGATTGGCGACCAGCAGCGAGACCAGCGTGCCTGGCGCAATTGAGGTGTTCGGGCCGTCATCGTGCTTGCAGAAAAACAGCGCGTAATTCGATCCGACCGCGACGATCAGCAGCATGCCCACGAGATGCAGGATCGTGAGCGGCACGCCCGCGAGCGCAAAGCCCGCCGCCACGACGAGCACGGCGGCGACGAGCGGCGCGAGCGCGCGCGCGGCACGCCGGCCCGAGCGCAGTGCGCAGGCGAGCAGCACCGCGATCGCCGCGAAACCCGCGAGCGAGAGGCGGATATCTTCGCGCACGTAGTTCGCGTAGAGGCCGTCGGCCTCGGTTTTCAGATCGACGAAGAGCGCGCCGGGCACGTGGGCCTCGCCGACGGCGGCGCGGATCGGCGCGGCGTCGAGGCTCGATGTATCGGCCTGGGTGGCTCCGTCCGGCGCACGCAGCGCGAGCATCGCGTTCCACCCGCCGTCCGCGCGCGGCGTGAGCAATGCGTCCACGGCCAGCGCCATCGAGGTGCCGCGCAGATCGGCACGCGTGATCGGTGCGGCCTCGCGCGCCGCCGCGACATCGGCGAGGAAGGGCGCGAAGGCGTCGGGTTTGAGCGTGATCGGCTGATTGGCGAGCGCTGTGTGCAGGCGTGCAGCCAGCGTGGCGTCGTCCGGCAGGCTCGCGCGGCGCGCGTGCTGCGTGGCCGCGCTCGGCAGATAGCGCGCCGGGCTTTCGAAACCCGCGAGCACGCCGCGATCGACCAGCGGCTGCAACTGCGCGCCGATCTTTTCCGCCCCTTCGAGCGCGGCCTGTTCGCTGGCGGCGGGAATCTCGACCAGATAGCGCACGTCGGGCGCGCCGACGTCGGCGCGCAACCGCGCGTCGAGCGCCTGGCTGGCGGC
Source organism: Paraburkholderia eburnea (assembly GCF_002917095.1). Lineage (GTDB taxonomy): Bacteria > Pseudomonadota > Gammaproteobacteria > Burkholderiales > Burkholderiaceae > Paraburkholderia > Paraburkholderia eburnea. The sequence continues at coordinate 156,420 of NZ_PQGA01000004.1, read as the reverse complement.
GGGGACCGGGCTCAGCGCGGAGAGTTCGTGGCTCCACAGCCCGTCGCGATGCAGCGCGAGGACCGCGATAGCGGCGAGCGCCAGTGCCGCGAGCGGCCAGCGCAGACGCGGCGCGGCCTGCGCGGCGCGCGCGAGCCAGGCCGCCAGAAGCGTGACGTCGCGCATCGCGACCGCGCCGCCTTGCAGGCGCGGCAGCACAAAGCGCGTGACGAGCGCCGCCGTCACGAGTCCCGCGATCGAATAGGCGCCCAGTTGCACCAGGCCCGGAAAGCCCGAAAACAGCATCGACGCGAAGCCGCACACGGACATCAGCACGCCAAGCCGGATGGTCGGCCAGTAAGCGGCGACCCAGGCGCGCAGCGTGTCGTCCTGGCGCGCGCCGGCCGGCGTCTGCGCGGACTGCACGAACAGATAGATCGAGTAATCGACGGCCTCGCCGATCAGCGTCGTGCCGAAGCCGAGCGTGATCCCTTGCACCGTGCCGAACGCGAGGCTCACCGCCGCGATGCCGGCCGCCACGCCGGACAGCACCGGCAGGAGGCCGAGCACGAGCGTGCGCGGCGAACGGTAGAGCGCGAGCAGCAGCGCGACGATCAGCACGAGGCTCAGCGCCGAAATGCGCTCGACGTCATGGCGGATCGCATCGCGCGTCTGCACGGAGAACACGCCGGGGCCGCTCATTTCGATGCGGCAACCGGACGCCTGCGGCAGCGCGCGCGTGGCCGCGCCGAACGCGCGCTGGATGGCGGCGACGGCATGGGCCTGGGCGTCGGTGTCGGAGCCTGCGGCGGCGGTCTGCGCGACTAGCACGGCGCGCGTGCCGTCGCGCGAGGCCCAGACGCCGTCGCGGGTCGCGGGCTGCGCGGCGCCGTCGAGCTGGCCGACGAGCGCGGCGACTTCGCCGGTCGGATCGTGCGGCAGCAGGTCCTTGGCGACGAGGCCCGCCGAAGAACTGAGCAGATCGAGACTGTCGCCGAGCGCCGCGTGCAGGCCCTCCGCGCTAAAGCGCTGTGGCGTGACGGCGGGGCTTAACGCATAGCGATGCGCGAACACGAACTGCTGGTCGCGCGCGTCGTTGATGGCTTCGCCATTGTGGACCGCCGCGAATCGTTGATCGGCGCGCAGCGTTGCGGCGACTTCGCGCGAGAGCTGCGCCCGGGTCGCGGTGTCGCCGCCTTCGATGGCGACGAGGATCAGCCGCGAGACGACGCCGTCGCGCAACTGATCGATCAGCACGCGCTGGCCGGCGCTGGGCGCGCGCGGCAGGAAGGCGGACAGATCGGTGCTGAAGTGCGCGCGTGCAATCGCGCCCGCGCAGGCGAGCAGAAACAGCAGCCAGACGAGCACGGCGCGCCGCTGCAGCGCGTGCAGGGCGCGGGAAATCAAGCCGTTTGAGCCATGTGAGCCATGTGAGCCATTTGGGCCGTCAGGGCCGGGTTTGAGCGGGGCGTTCATACGGGTCGGGCGGCGCGCGAGTCGAGACTTGCGCCGCTCAGTTCGGCGTTGCCGCAGACACTGCGGACGCCGTGAGCGGCCGCAACTGCATCAGCGAATGATCGCCGCCCGCCTGCTGGATCGCGACGCTGCGCAGGCGGTCGCGCGTGCCTTCGAGCGTGATCGCGCTGACCGTCTTGCGCATCCGCGAATCGCGCGGCGTAAGCGTGAGCGTCCACTCGTCGCCGCTGCCCGCGAGCGCGACCTGGTAGGTCTGTTCAAGCGCCAGGCGGTTGCCCGTGAGCGTCGCGCGAATGCTTTCGATGAACGCGCCCAGTTCCGGATAGTGCGCGAGCGCCAGCGTGTATGGGTGGCTGTTGCGATCGACGGTGAGCATGTCGCCGTCCACGACCAGGTGCTCGGGCTTGGGCTTGAGCGTGTTCTTTTCCAGATGATCGGGCGCGACGAAGGACAGCTCGCCCGACGATTCGACGGGCTGCGTCGCGATCGACAGGTACTTGGTTTCGGTGAAGGCGGCGCGTCCCGACTTGTGCTGCGCGAGCGTGGACATCAGCCGGTCCAGGGTCCAGTCGGTGCCGGCGTGCGCGACGTTTGTTCCGGCCAGCAACAAGGCGGCCAGCACGGGCGCGAGCACGCGCTTCGAACAAAGGCCATGAAGGCGATCGAGACGGAAGGCGTTCATGCGTCGGAAGTCTCCCGGGCGGCGAGGCTCGCCGTGGCTTTGTCGCGGCGCGCGTTGGCGCCATTGGCCACCGCGAGCCGGGCGGCGGCCAGTGCCGCGCTGTTCGGCTTCGCTGGCTCTGCTTGCGTGCCTTGCAGCGTCTTCGCCGTCTGCCAGAAGTCGAAGTAGTTGAACCAGTTATAGGGCGCCGCGCGGCAATGCCGGTCGAGCAGCGCGACGTAACGCACCAGCGCCGCGTCGATGGCCGCCTGGCGCGCCTCGCGCGGCGTGTGCGTGAAATCGGCGAGCGTTTCGAAGTGCACGTCGTAGCGATTGCCGCCGCGATAAAGCCCGGTCATGAAGATGACCGGGCGCCTGAGCATCGCGGCCATGTAGAGCGGCCCGAGCGGGAACGCCGCCGGTTCGCCCAGAAAGGCCATGCGGCGCAGCGCGGCGGTGTCGTCGGCGAGCAGGGTGCGGTCGGCGAGCATGCCCACCATGCAGTTTTCGTCGAGCCGCTCGCTCACGCGCAGCATCGAATCCACCTGACCGAGGCCAATCACCTCGGGCTGGGCGGCGGGATTCACGGCGGCGAGCGTCGCGTTGATCCGGCGCGCGTTTTCCTCGAACATCGTCACGACCACGCGCAGATCGGGCCGCGTGCGCCCGAGCGCGCGCACCACCTCGAAGCTGCCCAGATGCGCGCCGATCAGGAACGCGCCGCGTCCGCCCGCGAGCGCGTCATCGACGAGCTGATGGCCTTGCGGCCGGATGTCGAACAGGTCGAAGCGCTCGTTCATCAGATAGATGCGGTCGTGGATCGTCGCCGCGAACGTGAAGACGTGACGGTAAAGGTCGAGCCAGTTCGCCGGACGGCCGAGCACGCGGCGCAGATAGTCGCGCGAAGCGGCGCGCGCGCGCGGCGAGAACAGCACGAAGTAGAGCGCGGTGAGATGCACGAGCGCGCGCGCCACGCGGCGGCCCAGGCGCAGCGAGATCCACGTCATCGCGCGCAGCAGCAGGGCGTTGCCGCGCTCCTCGCGCTGCGCCCAGTCGGTGCGGTTGGGGGGAGTCGTCTGATTCTGCTGGGTCATGGCTGCGGCCCTTCCGGCGAGTGTGTTGCGCCCGCCGTCAGCGACAGCGTGCCGCTCGCGACGTCGCGTTCGCCCGCGCGCACGGTGAAGCGCACCGCGCCGCTGGCCTGCGCGTCGAAGGCGAGATCGAGCGCCTCGCCCGGCGCGGCCGGACTCAGGAACTTCGCCGCGCTCAAACGCCAGGCGTCGACCGGACGATCGAGCGCCGCGCCGATCGCGTCGATGGCATGGTCGAGCAGCATCACGCCCGGCACGATCGGATGGGCCGGAAAGTGACCCGGCAGCGCGGGATGGTCGGCGGGAATCGTGAAGCTCAGGGCGGCGTTCACGGTGGCTTCGTTGCCCTTTGCATTGCCCGGCAAAGCGCCGCGCGTGTGCTGCGCGACCAGCGCGGCGAGCACATCATGCGGCAGCTTGCCGGTCTCGTTGCGCGGCAGCGTGGCGACGAACACCAGCGGGCGCGGCATGAACGCCGCGTCGATGCGCTCGCGCAGCGCGCGTTGCAGGCGCGTGGCGTCGAGCGTCGGCGCGACCACCAGCGCCACAAGTCGCGTAACCGGTTCCGCACCTTCGCGCGTCGCACGGGCGTGGTCGTCGGGCATGAAGAACACGCCGTCCGTTACGCCGTCGATCGCGTTGAGCTGATGGTTCAGATACGCGAGCGAGGTACGCTTGCCCGCGATATTGATGAGGTCCGCCTTGCGGCCGTGCAGCAGGAAGTGCCGCGCGTCGAGCAGTTCGAGCGCGTCGCCCATCGGCACCGGCGCTTCGACGTGGCCGCCCGAGGCCCACATGGTCGGGCCGTCTTCCGGCGTATCGTTCGCGCCGGGCTGCGCTTCCAGGCGGATGCCGTCGAACAGCGCCCAGGTCGCGCCCTGCGCCGTGCGGCGCGTGGCGATCTGGCCGGTTTCGGTGCTGCCGTAGATTTCGACGAGCGGCGCGTGGAGGCGGGCTTCGGCTTCGCTGGCGAGCTTTTCCGCGAGCGGCGCGGTGGCGCTCAGAACGAGTGCCGCTTCGGGCAGCGGCGCGTCGCTGGCTAGCAGCGCGCGCAGATGGATCGGCGACGTCACGAGCACGCGCGGCTGCGGGACGGCGGCCAGTTCGCCGCGGATGTCCTCGGGATAGAAGGGCTGGCGGTTGCTGAACGCCAGACCGCCGATCAGCGCGAGCAGCACCGTCGATTCGAAGCCGTACATGTGCTGCGCGGGCACGGTGCCGATGAGCGTGGGGGCGTGATCTTGCCCGGTTGAGAGGCCCAGCCGCGCCGCCGCCGCCTTCACGTTGGCGACGAGAAAACCCCATGTCTTGCGATGCGGCACCGGCGTGCCTGTCGAGCCGGACGTGAAAACGTAGGCCATGACGCGGGACACGTCGATCTGCGGGACGTCGAGGGGCGCATTGTCGTCGTCGGGGGGGAGGGCGGTTTCTTCGGCTGCGGGATAACGCAAACGCGGCAGGTCGATCGCGCAATCGGCCGTGTCGTGCAGGCAGAACGCGTCGGGCGCGAAGGCGGCGAGCTGGCGCACCATCTCCGGCGTCTGCGTGGATGGCAGCAGACTGATGCGGCCCGTCACGAGCGCCGCGCACAGGCTCACGGCGAAGCGGTAGCGGTCGCGGCAGACGTTGAACACGTGAGCGCCCGGCGGCAGCACGGCCGCGACCCGCGCGACCTCGGCGAGGAACGCGCGCACCGTGACCGGTGAGCCGTCGCGCCAGGCAATGACCTGACGGGGCGAGGTGTGAAAGACCAGCGGTTGAGTTGGCATAAATCGGTTGAGACGAAAACAAGGACCGGCGCTGCGGCGCTCCGGCCGGAAAATCACTGCATTTGGCCCGCGTTCGTCTGCCGGTAAGCGCGTATCGCGTCCATCATGCGCGCCTGCGGCTCGTCTGGCACCGCGAAACGCCGGAACGCGTGCTCGGCGACGAACATCGCGCCCACCAGCGGCAGCGCCAGATAGTTCGCGAAGGTCGACCAGTCGACGATCGGCGCGAAGGCGAACAGCAGCGTCGAAACCGTCGCAATCGCCACGAAGAACGCCGTCCAGGCGAGCGTGAGGCTCCGCGTGTAGCGCGTGACCGCAGGCGAAAGCCGCCTGGCGTGAGGGCCGCGCATCATTGTCGCGAACTGCGTGCACAGCGGGACGCGCCCCGCCGCGAGCGTGCGTCCGAACAGCAGCGCCATGCCAAGATTGAAGCTCGCGTGTTCGAGGTAGAGACCCCATTCGAAGTGCTGAGCAAGCGGCGTGCGCGCTGCCCACAACGCGCCCGTGACGACCATCCACAGCGCCAGCCACCCGGCGCGGCGCGGCGAACGGGCGGCGGCGCCCAGCGCGAGCAACAGCGGCGGCGCCAGCGCCATGACGAGACCCAGTCCATGTTCGTCCGGCGTCGCGACGGCATGATGCGCGAGCACCTGATACGCGACGACCGCCACGATGGCCAGCGACGTCCGCATGAAGCCGGTCGTCTTGTTCGCGGTGTTCATTGCCAGTCTCCCGGGCGCGAGGCTTCGCGCGCTGCGTGGCAGCGCGATGCGAGGCGGTCGTGAAAGAAGGCGCGGCAGAGCATGGTCGAGAGAGTGTCCGATGGATTTCAGATTGCTTTCGGGATAGTGGTCGAGGTCACGAAGCGTCTTAGGTCATATGAATGACAGGGGCCAAATTCAGGGCAGGCGTATTTTAAGATGCCTGAGCCGCATTCCCGGTAAGCCTTCCGGACGGTTTGTAACCGTTTGTATGGCGTGATGGGAGGGCTTTCGGGCGAGCAAACCGGAGATCACCCTGTACCGTTGAGGCGCCGCGCGGCTTTACGTCCCAAGAGCAGCGCGGCGCGTGCCCGACGCTCTGTAACCTTTCGGAAGGGCACCCCGTATACGCACCGATACCCATCGTCTAGAATCCGCGTAACTTTTACCAACGAACCCCAAAATCAGGGCAGGCGGGGCCGGCGCGGGCGACCGGCGCGGGCACACGCAGGTGGCCCGGGGCCCTTGGCCGAAAGCGATGCAAATCCGCGCCTTGATCCCACGCTCCGTACGCACATGACTCCACTCGAACACGATCTCGCGACGCTGATCGTCGGCGAACTGAATCTCGAAGACGTCTCGCTCGACGACGTGAGCGCCGAGACCCCGCTCTATGGCGAGGGTTTCGGACTCGACTCCATCGACATTCTGGAAATCGCGCTGCTGATCTCGAAGAAGTACGGTTTCGAGCTGCGCTCGGACAATCCGGATAACGAAAAAATCTTCGCGACGCTGGGCGCTCTGGCCGCCTATGTCGAGGCGCATCGCACGCGCTGAGGCGTTGCACATCGGCCTGAACGGGGAGCCCGGATGCAGAACGACAAACCCATGCGCGCGCTCGTGACCGGCGGCAGCGGCGTGCTCGGCCAAGCCATTTGCGCCACGCTGGCCGCGGCCGGCCATGAAGTCTGGGTGCACGCGAACCGCCGCCTCGACGACGCGCAGGCCGCCGCGCAACGCATCGTTGCCGCGGGCGGCAAGGCGCACGCGATCGCTTTCGACGTGACGGACGCCGACGCCGCGCAGGACGCGCTGGAACGCCTGATCGAAGACGCGCCGGTGCAGATCCTCGTCAACAACGCCGGCATCCACGACGATGCGCCGCTCGCGGGCATGACGCGCGAGCAATGGCGCAGCGTGATCGACGTGTCGCTCAACGGCTTCTTCAACGTCACGCAGCCGCTGTTGCTGCCGATGATTCGCACGCGGCGCGGGCGCATCGTCAATATCGCCTCGCTGGCGGGCGTGATGGGCAATCGCGGTCAGGTCAACTATTCGGCGGCCAAGGCCGGCTTGATCGGCGCGACCAGGGCGCTGTCGCTCGAAGTGGCTTCGCGCGGCATCACCGTGAATGCGATCGCGCCGGGCATCATTGCCTCGCCGATGGCGCAGGACGCCTTTCCCGCCGAGCGCATCAAGCAGCTCGTGCCCGCGCAGCGCGCAGGCCAGCCCGAGGAAGTGGCCGGCATGGTCGCCTATCTCGTGTCCGACGCGGCCGCCTATGTGACCGGGCAGGTGCTGTCGATCAACGGCGGCCTGGCATGAGGGCTTAGCGTGCTGAAGCCGGACCTCGCCGCGTCATCAAACTTTGTCAGTATTCCGTTCGCCATGTCTACGCCCGCCGCTTCCACCACGCATCTCGTCCTGATCCCGAGCTACAACCCGGGCCTGAAGGTCGAGGAAACCGTGCGCGGCGCGCGCGCGCAATGGAATCCCGTCTGGGTCGTGGTGGACGGCAGCACGGATGGCAGCGCCGAGCGTCTGCAGGCGATGGCCGCCGATGATCCCGGTCTGCACGTGATCGTGCTGCCCGCCAACCGGGGCAAGGGCGGCGCGGTGCTCGCGGGCATGGAAGCGGCTGCTGCGCGCGGTTTTACGCATGTGCTGACGATGGATTCGGACGGCCAGCATCCCGCCGCGCTGATCCCGCGTTTCATGGCCGCTTCGCAGGCCGAACCCGATGCGATGGTGCTGGGCGTGCCGAAGTTCGACGCGAGCGCGCCGCAACTGCGCGTACAGGGCCGCCGGCTGTCCAATTTCTTCGCGGATTTCGAGACCTTGTGGGCCGGTATCGGCGATTCGCTGTACGGCTTTCGCGTCTATCCGATCGCGCCGCTCGTGAACATCATGCAACGGCAGTCATGGATGCGTCGCTTCGATTTCGATCCCGAGGCCGCCGTGCGTCTGTGCTGGGCGGGCGTGCGGCCGATCCAGATCGAGGCGCCCGTGCGCTACTTCGGCGCGCATGAAGGCGGCGTCTCGCACTTCAACTACGCGCGCGACAACCTGTTGCTTTCGTGGATGCATCTGCGGCTCGTCGCGGGCCTGGGCGTGCGGCTGCCGTGTCTGATGGCGAAACGGGTGATTCGCTAGGTTTTCTAAGCGCGACGCAGCACCGGCAAAGTCGTTGCGTGCGCATCGAACGAGTCAAGCGAGATCGCTTCGCCGATCGCATCGCCAACCAGGATGATCGCGGGACTGCCCAGGCCCGCTGCCTGCGCCAACGCCGCGATATTGCCGAGCGTGCCCATGACGCGCCGTTCCTGAGCGCTGCCGGCCCACTGCACGACCGCAGCAGGCGTTTGCCTTGAAAGCGTTTGCGCGAGCGTTGCGCACAACCCTTCGATGCGGCTCATCCCCATATAGATCGCGAGCGTCATGCGCGTGGCCGCGAGCGCTGGCCAATCCGGCTCGCTATGGTCGCGCAGATGCGCCGTCACGAAGATCACACCCTGGCAGTGATCGCGATGCGTGAGCGAGACGCCCAGGCCCGCCGCCGCAGCGAACGCCGACGACACCCCATTGACGATTTCAAACGGCACACCCGCGCGGTGCAAGGCAGCGAGTTCCTCGCCCGCGCGCCCGAACAACAACGCGTCGCCGCCTTTTACGCGCACCACGTCATGCCCTTTGCGCGCATAGCGCACCATGAGGCGCTCGATAAAAGCCTGCGGCGTCGAGCGGCAGCCGCCGCGCTTGCCAACCCGGATGATGCGCGCCTGCGGTGCGAGCGTGGCGATCTCGGGGTTCACCAGATCGTCGAGCAGCACGATCCCGGCACGCGCGAGCGCTTTCGCGGCTTTGAGCGTGAGGAGGTCGAGATCGCCCGGGCCTGCGCTCAATAAGGTGACGGTTCCGGTTCTGGCGTTCGTCGTGTCGTTCATATTGCGTCCTCTGACTGCGCACTCGCTAATTTTGCGCTTCAAATGCAAACGGCGTCCGCCCGTCTTTGATGACGAGGGGACGCCGTTGTCCGTTCGTGGGGTCGTGCTTGCGTACTGCCGTGTTCTGCACCGGCGTCGTTGCCGGTCGAGTTCCTAAATGCAAGTTCCAGACCAGCGCGCGGCAAGCGCTGATTCACCGTCGGCGCTATCCGGGCGCGCACCGAAAGCGCACAGCCCGCGCGCCGCATGGCACCAAACCTGTGCCCGCCTGCATCGTCGTGTATCAGCGCGATGCAGGCGTCCGGATGGCGCATGGGCGGCGCAAAAGCCCACGGCAAAAGGCATTGCGCCGATTGCACGCACATTGGCACAGTCATTGCGTAACGTTCTGCGAACACGGATCAATGGCGATCCGGCTGCTGCCAGGCAAGCAACGCTCTGCAGCAGGTAGCGAATTCGTTTGAACACAGGACAACGGCGTCCCCTGAATCTGGCTCCTCGCGAGCGGGATTTGCGGGACGCCTTTTTATTTTCTCGCGGCTTTTTCTCAGGCAGGGGGCACAGGCATGACGCAATCTACGCTCGCAATGAACGCTTTGGACGTGGTCGTCATCGGCCACGGTATGGTGGGCCATAAGTTTCTGGAAAGCGTGCTCGCCGACGCGGCCCACGCCGCGCGCAACGTGCGCGTCACGGTGCTCTGCGAAGAGCCGCGTCCCGCTTACGACCGCGTGCATCTCTCCGAATTTTTCGCGGGCAAGAGCGCCGACGATCTCTCGCTCGTGAGCGCGGGTTTTTTCGAGCGCGAAGACGTGCGCGATCGCGTGCGCCTGGTGCTCGACGCGAAGGTGGTGTCGATCGACCGCGCCGCGCATACGGTCAGCGTGTCGAACGGCGAAACGCTCGCTTACGACAAGCTCGTGATCGCAACAGGATCGTCGCCATTCGTGCCGCCCATCGCGGGTAACGATCGTTCGGACTGCTTCGTGTACCGCACCATCGAAGATCTGGAGGCGATGCGCTCGCGTGGCGCGAGCGCAAAAACTGGCGTGGTGGTGGGCGGCGGCCTGCTGGGCCTCGAATGCGCGAAGGCATTGCGCGATCTCGGCCTGCAAACCCATGTGGTCGAATTCGCGCCGCGCCTGATGGCCGTACAGGTCGATGAGGACGGCGGGCGCATGTTGCGCGGCAAGATCGAGGCGCTGGGCGTGAGCGTGCACACGCAGAAGAACACCACGGCGATCGTCGATGGCGAAAGCGCCGCAAACCGCATGGTCTTCGCCGACGGCACGCACCTCGAAACCGACATGATCGTGTTCTCGGCGGGCATTCGTCCGCGCGACGAGCTTGCGCGCGCCTGTGGGCTGGAGGTCGGCCCGCGCGGCGGCATCGTGATCGACGACGCGTGCCGCACCAGCGATCCCGACGTTTATGCGATCGGCGAATGCGCGCTCTGGCAAGGGCAGATTTTCGGCCTCGTGGCACCGGGTTACGACATGGCGCGCATCGTCGCGAAGGCGCTGGCGGGCGACGCCGCGCAGGACTTCGCGGGCGCGGACATGAGCACCAAACTCAAGCTAATGGGCGTGGACGTGGCGAGCATCGGCGACGCGCATGGCAAGACGCCGGGCAGCCGCTCGTATCGTTTCGCCGACGAGCGCCGCGAGGTCTACAAGAAGATCGTGGTGTCCGAATGCGGCAAGAAACTGCTTGGCGCGGTGATGGTCGGCGATGCCGGCGAATACGGCACGCTGCTGCAAATGATGCTCAACGGCCTGGAGTTGCCCGAAGCTCCGGAATTCCTCATCCTGCCGCAAGCGGACGGCAAGGCCAGGCCCGCGCTCGGCGTGGAAGCGCTGCCCGATAGCGCGCAGATCTGCTCGTGCAATAACGTGTCGAAGGCGCAGATCTGCGCCGCCGTGCGCGATGGCGCGACCAGCATCGGCGCGATGAAGACCGCGACCTGCGCGGGCGCGTCATGCGGCGGCTGCGTGCCGCTCGTCACGCAGATCATGAAGTCGGAGATGAAGCGCCAGGGCGTGGCGGTCAACAACCATCTGTGCGAGCACTTCCCGTATTCGCGCCAGGAGCTGTACCACCTCGTGCGCGTCGAGCAGATCAAGACCTTTGGCGTGCTGCTGGCGAAGCACGGTCACGGTCTTGGCTGCGATATCTGCAAGCCCGCCGTGGCCGGCATTCTGGCGTCGTGCTGGAACGAGTTCGTGCTCAAGAAGGAACACGCAAGCCTGCAGGATTCGAACGATTATTACCTCGCCAATATCCAGCGCGACGGCACCTATTCGGTCGTGCCGCGCATGGCGGGCGGCGAAGTGACGCCCGAAGGGCTGATCGCCGTGGGCATGGTCGCGAAGAAGTACGGTCTCTATACGAAGATCACGGGCGGTCAGCGCGTGGACCTGTTCGGCGCGCGTGTCGAGCAATTGCCCTTCATCTGGGAAGAGCTGATCGAAGCGGGCTTCGAATCGGGTCATGCCTACGGCAAGGCGCTCCGCACGGTGAAGTCGTGCGTTGGATCGACGTGGTGCCGCTTTGGCGTGGGCGATTCGGTGGGACTCGCGATTGCGCTGGAAAACCGCTACAAGGGCCTGCGCGCGCCGCACAAGATCAAATTCGGGGTCTCGGGCTGCACGCGCGAGTGCGCGGAAGCGCAGGGCAAGGACGTGGGCGTGATCGCCACGGAAAAGGGCTGGAATCTCTATGTATGCGGCAACGGCGGCATGAAGCCGCGCCACGCGGAACTGCTCGCCGCCGATCTCGACCGCGCCACGCTCGAACGCTACATCGACCGCTTCCTGATGTTCTATGTGCGCACGGCGGACCGCCTGCAACGCACCAGCGTGTGGCGCGACAACCTCGAAGGCGGCCTCGATTATCTGATCGACGTGATCGTGCATGACAAGCTCGGCATCGGCGCGGAACTCGAATCGGAAATGCAGCTCGTGGTGGACACCTACGAATGCGAATGGAAAAAGGCCGTGACCGATCCGCAAACGCGCCGGCGCTTTCGCCACTTCGTGAATAGCGAGGAAGGCGATCAGCATGTGACGTTTGTCGAGGAGCGTGGTCAGATCCGTCCGGCGACGCCCGCCGAGCGCGAACAGATTCCGGTGCGCGCGCAACGTGATGCGCTGGCGGATATTCCCGTGGTTGTCGAGACGGTCTAAACCGGTTGTATAGAGAGGAATCCAGAATGAAAGATATGAGCCATGGCGTGTTTGAAGAAAACTGGGTGCCGGTTTGCCAGCTAGACGACATCGTGCCGAATACAGGTGTCTGTGCGCTCGTGAAAGGCGAGCAGGTCGCCGTATTCCATATCGACGACGCTCAAACCGGTCAAGCGCGCGTCTTCGCCATCGGCAATTACGATCCGAACTCGCAGGCGGCGGTGCTTTCGCGCGGGCTGGTTGGCAGCCTTGGCGAGCGCATCGTCGTGGCTTCGCCCATCTACAAGCATCATTTCGATCTCGCGACGGGCGAGTGCCTGGAAGAGCCGAGCAGTTCGGTGACCGCGTTTGCCGCGCGGGTGGAAAACGGGCAGGTCTGGATCGCGGCTTGATCTCGCCACTTGAAACGTCGAGCTAGAGAACGATATGGCGGGCAAGAGCGTCAAGACCGTGTGTCCTTATTGCGGCGTGGGTTGCGGCATGGTGCTGCACGTCGAGGACGGCGAGGTCAAGAAGATCTCGGGCGACACCGAGCACCCGAGCAACTTCGGGCGCCTGTGTACCAAGGGGTCGTCGGCGCATGTGGCGCTGCGCAAGTCGGGGCGGCTCGAACGCGCCTTCGTGCGTCGCGCGCGCGACGAAGACCCGGTTCCGCTGCCCATCGCCCAGGCGATCGCCGATACGGCGGCGCGTCTGCGCGCGACGCTCGACGCGCATGGCCCCGACGCGCTCTCGTTCTACGTCTCCGGCCAGATGTCGATCGAGGCGCAATACCTCGTCAACAAGCTCGCAAAAGGCTTTGTCGGCACCAACAATATCGAATCGAATTCGCGCCTGTGCATGGCGAGCGCGGGCAGCGGCTACAAGCTCTCGCTGGGCGCGGACGGCCCGCCCGGTTCCTATCAGGACTTCGACAAGGCCGATTGCTTCTTTGTGATCGGCGCGAACATGGCGGACTGCCATCCGATCCTGTTCCTGCGCATGATGGATCGCGTGAAAGCGGGCGCGAAACTGATCGTGGTGGACCCGCGTCGCACCGCGACGGCGGACAAGGCCTCGCTGTATCTGCCGATCAAGGCGGGCACCGATCTCGCGTTGCTCAACGGCCTGCTGTATCTGCTGCACGAAAACGGTCATACGGACGCCGATTTCATCGCCCGTCATACCGAAGGCTGGGATGCGATGCCTGCGTTCCTCGCCGACTACACGCCGCAAAAGGTCGCCGGAATCACGGGACTGCCCGAGGCCGATATCCGCCGCGCGGCACAGATGATCGGCGAAGCGCCGGAGTGGATGAGCTGCTGGACCATGGGCCTGAATCAGAGCACGCATGGTACGTGGAGCACCAACGCGATCTGCAATCTGCATCTGGCGACGGGCAAAATCTGCCGCCCAGGCAGCGGGCCGTTTTCGCTCACAGGCCAGCCCAACGCGATGGGCGGGCGTGAAATGGGCTACATGGGCCCGGGGCTGCCGGGTCAACGTTCGGTGCTTTCCGAGGGCGACCGCGCCTTCGTGGAGGAGCGCTGGAACCTGCCGCGCGGGACGCTCACGACGAAGCTGGGCGGCGGCACCATCGATCTGTTTTCGCGCATGGCGGCGGGCGAGATCAAGGCGTGCTGGATCATCTGCACCAATCCGGTGGCATCGGTCGCGAACCGGCAAACCGTGGTGGCCGGTTTGCGCGCCGCCGAGCTTGTGATCGCCCAGGACGCTTTTCTGGACACCGAAACAAATCAGTATGCCGACGTGTTGCTGCCTGGCGCCCTCTGGGCCGAAGCCGATGGCGTGATGGTCAACTCCGAGCGCAACATGACGCTCATGCAGCCCGCCATCGAGCCGCCCGGCGAAGCCTTGCCCGACTGGCAGATCATCGCGCGCGTGGCCTGCGCGATGGGCTACGAAGCGGCGTTCGGCTATGCGAGCGCCGCCGAAGTGTTCGATGAGATCGTGGGCTTTTCGAATCCGAAGACCGGCTACGATCTGCGCGGCGCGAGCCATGCGAAGCTGCGCGACACGCCGCTGCAATGGCCGTGTGCGCCCGATGCGCAGAGCGACCGCAACCCCATTCGCTATCTGGGCGACGACGCTGGCGGTCCGCGTATCGTTTTTCCGACCCCGCACGGCAGGGGCGTGTTCTTCACGCGGCCACACGTAGCGCCTGCCGAACTGCCCGACGGCACCTTCCCGATCGTCTTCAACACGGGGCGCCTGCAGCATCAGTGGCACACCATGACGAAGACGGGCAAGGTCGCGATGCTCAACAAGCTCAATCCGTCGTCCTTCGTCGAAATTCATCCCGAGGATGCGAGCGCGCTCGGCATCGCGGCGAAGGATCGCGTGGAAGTGCGCTCGCGGCGCGGACGCGTCGTGCTGCCCGCCGTCATCACCGACCGCGTGCAACCCGGTAACTGCTTCGCGCCGATGCACTGGAACGATGTGTTCGGCGAAGACCTGTGCGTGAACGCCGTGACCAACGACGCGATCGATGCCATTTCTCAGCAGCCCGAACTGAAATTTTGTGCCGTCGCGCTTACGCGTGTCGCGCCCGAGCCTGCCGTTGTCGAGCCGGATGCGCGCGATACGCAGACGGACAAAATCGACGACGCGGCTTTGCCCCAGGAACCTGACATGACCCGAATCGATGCACGAATTGACGCATTCTCGAACCTGCTCGACCTCGGCGCGCTGACTGCGCCCACGCTCAGCGAAACGGAGCGGCTGTATCTCGCGGGCTTCGTGAACGGTCTGCGTGCGTCGGGGGATGACTCTTCAGGTGTTGCGGCTGCGCCGGTTCTGCCGGAGCACGCGCCCATGTCCGTGGCCAAACGCGCGTGGGTGGACGGACTGCTCGCGGGGTTGTTCAGCCGTGCCGCGCCGCGAGGGGTGCCGGTCATCGAAGCCACGCAGCCGCAAGACGATCAGACAGGCGCTGTCCGAATCGCTCACACGCGCCCGAAAGTCGTGCTGCTATGGGCATCGCAAACCGGCAACGTCGAATCTCTAGTCGAGCGCTACGCGACGCAACTGATGGAATCGGGCTGCGAGATTCGCACGGCCTGCATGGCCGACTATCCGTTGGCGAATCTGGAAAAAGCGCAATATGTGCTGCTGATGACGAGCACCTTCGGCGACGGCGATGCGCCCGATAACGGCGAGCCGTTCTGGTCCGCACTCAAGGCCGACAACGCGCCGCGACTGGCTTCGCTGCGTTACGCGGTGCTCGCGCTGGGCGACCGCAATTACGACCAGTTCTGCGGCCATGGCCGCAACCTCGATGCGCGCCTCGAAGCGCTGGGCGCGCAGCGCCTGATGGCGCGGGTCGATTGCGATACCGAATTCCAGAGCGCCGCCGACGCATGGCTCGAACGCGTCACGCTTCGCATCAAGGAGGAAGACGCGGCGCTGCATGCCGTGCCCGCGAGCGGGACGATTCCCGAAGTGCTGCCCGGTTGCGCGCCGACCAAAACGCGTCCCGGCGCATCGCGCCTCGTCGAAAACGTGCGCCTGAACATGCAGGGCGCGACCAAGGATACGCGCTACTTTTCGCTGGCAACGGGCGAGGCGGGCATCGAATACGAAGCTGGCGACGCGCTCGGCGTCTGGCCGACGAATTGCCCCGCGCTGGTGGACGAATTGCTGTCACTGACGCATCTGCACGCCGATACGCCCATCGACGTGCCGGGCGTGGGCGACATGCGCCTGGCCGATGCCTTGAGCCATCACTACGAAATCGCGCGTCCCGGCCCCGATGCGCTGGCGTTCATCGCATCGCGCGCACGCGCTCCGGTCTTGAGCGATCTGCTGCGTGAAGAGCGTAAAGGGGATTTGAGGAACTGGTTGTGGGGGCAACAACTCGCCGATGTGCTGCACGAATATCCCGTCGACCTCACTGCGCGTGAATTGACGGCCATGCTCAAGCGTCTGCAGCCGCGGCTCTATTCGATTTCATCGAGTCCGAAGGCACATGCGGGCGAAGTGCATCTGACCGTTTCGGCGGTGCGTTATCACAACGGGCGGCGCGATCGCAAAGGCGTGGCCTCGACATTTCTGGCCGACCGCGCGGCGGCGGGCAGCGTGCCTGTGTTCGTGCAGAAGAGCACGCATTTCCGCCCTCCGCGCAACGGCGACACGCCGATGATCATGGTCGGCCCCGGAACAGGCGTTGCGCCGTTCCGCGCCTTTCTGCACGAGCGGCGTGCGCGCGGCGATTCGGGCCGCAACTGGCTCTTTTTCGGCGAACAGCATGCCGCCACCGACTTCTACTATCGCGACGAACTGGAGCAGATGCGCGGCGATGGTCTGCTCAATCAGCTAGACCTGGCGTTCTCGCGCGACCAGCATGAAAAAGTCTACGTACAGGATCGTATGCGCGAAAACGGCGCGCAACTCTGGTCGTGGCTGGAGGAGGGCGCGCACTTCTATGTCTGTGGCGACGCGAGCCGCATGGCGAAGGACGTGGACGCCGCTTTGAAGTCGGTCGTGGCGCAGCACGGCGGCCTGAGCGAAGAGGCCGCCGGAGAATACGTCGGCCAGATGGCGCGTGACCGCCGCTATGTGCGCGACGTGTATTGAAGTTTGCATCAACCTGACGGGCGGATCGCAGCAGTTCCATGCACCCGGCTTGAGTCGGGCGGGAGGTTAGTAAAGCGAAGTAAGCCGCCGATTCGGATTGCGACGAGCCGCGATTAACCCGCTATTCATGCTCAAAAATAAAACGCCCTTGCAGTCAGAGTCTGCAAGGGCGTTTTCACATCAAGGCCCTGAAAACAGGCCCCGAATCGATTGGAAGCTTACTTCGCGGCAGCTTCGAGCACAGCGTTGAACGTCGCGCTCGGGCGCATCACTTCAGCCAGCTTTGCGAAGTCCGGCTTGTAGTAGCCGCCGATGTCGACCGGCTTGCCCTGAACGGCGGCCAGCTCGGCAACGATCTTCTGCTCGTTTTCAGCCAGTGCCTTGGCGAGCGGTGCGAAGCGAGCCGCGAGTTCCGCGTCGTCCTTCTGTTCGGCCAGCTCTTGTGCCCAGTACATCGACAGATAGAACTGGCTGCCGCGGTTGTCCAGCTCGCCGGTCTTCGGCGACGGGCCCTTGTTGTTGTCGAGCAGCTTGCCGGTTGCGGCGTCGAGCGTTTTCGCGAGCAGCTTGGCGCGCGCGTTGTTCGTCTTGATGCCGAGGTCTTCCAGCGACACAGCCAGCGCGAGGAATTCGCCGAGCGAGTCCCAGCGCAGGTGATCTTCCTGAACCAGCTGCTGCACGTGCTTCGGAGCCGAACCGCCTGCGCCCGTTTCGTACATGCCGCCACCGGCCATCAGCGGAACGATCGACAGCATCTTCGCCGACGTGCCCAGTTCCATGATCGGGAACAGGTCGGTCAGGTAGTCGCGCAGGATGTTGCCCGTGACCGAGATCGTGTCCAGGCCGCGGATCACGCGTTCCAGCGTGTAACGCATCGCGCGGACTTGCGACATGATCTGGATGTCGAGGCCGCTCGTGTCGTAATCCTTCAGGTACGTTTCGACCTTCTTGATCACTTCGTTTTCGTGCGGACGGTACGGGTCGAGCCAGAACACGGCCGGCGTGCCCGAGTTCTTCGCGCGCGTGACGGCGAGCTTGACCCAGTCGCGGATCGGCGCGTCCTTCACGAGGCACATGCGCCAGATGTCGCCTTGCTCGACGGGCTGCGTGAGCGCGTCGAGGACTTCGCCCGTGGCGTTGTCGACGATGCGTGCCGTGCCGTCCTGCGGAACTTCGAAGGTCTTGTCGTGCGAACCGTACTCTTCGGCCTTCTGCGCCATCAGGCCGACGTTCGGCACCGTGCCCATGGTCTTCGGGTCGAATGCGCCGTTGGTCTTGCAGAAGTTGATGATTTCCTGGTAGATGCGCGCGAACGTGCTTTCCGGAATCAGGCACTTCGTGTCGGCCGGGCGGCCGTCTGCGCCCCACATCTTGCCGCCTGCGCGGATCATCGCGGGCATCGATGCGTCGACGATCACGTCGTTCGGTGCGTGCAGGTTCGAGATACCCTTGGCCGAATCGACCATCGCCAGCGCCGGACGGTGCTCGTGGCACGCGTGCATGTCGCGGATGACTTCTTCACGCTGCGATTCCGGCAGCGTTTCGATCTTCGTGTACAGATCGACGAGGCCGTTGTTGACGTTCACGCCGAGCTGTTCGAACAGCTTGGCGTGCTTCGCGAACGCATCCTTGTAGAACGTGCGAACAGCGTGGCCGAACACGATCGGGTGCGAAACCTTCATCATGGTCGCCTTGACGTGCAGCGAGAGCATGATGCCGGTCTTGCGCGCGTCTTCCATCTGGTCTTCGTAGAAGTCCAGCAGGGCCTTCTTGCTCATGAACATGCTGTCCACGATTTCGCCGGCCAGCAGCTTGACCTTCGGCTTGAGCACGATGGTTTCGCCACTCTTCGTGACGAGTTCCATGCGCACTTCGCGATCCTTGTCGTTCGTGATCGACTTTTCGCCGTGATAGAAGTCGCCGTGCTTCATGTGCGCGACGTGAGTGCGCGAAGCCATGCTCCACTCGCCCATGCTGTGCGGGTGCTTCTTCGCGTAGTTCTTCACGGCCAGCGGCGCGCGGCGGTCCGAGTTGCCTTCGCGCAGGACCGGGTTCACGGCCGAGCCGAGGCACTTCGAATAGCGCTTCTGGATGGCCTTTTCTTCGTCGGTCTTCGGATCTTCCGGGAAGTCGGGGATCTTGTAGCCCTTGCCCTGGAGTTCCTTGATGGCGGCGACGAGTTGCGGCACCGATGCGCTGATGTTCGGCAGCTTGATGATGTTCGTTTCCGGCAGCTGCGTGAGACGACCCAGTTCAGCCAGGTTGTCCGGCACGCGTTGTTCCTCGGTCAGGAATTCGGGGAATTCACCGAGGATGCGGCTCGCCACGGAGATATCGCTGGTCTCGACGTTCACGCCGGCCGGCGCAGCGAAGGTGCGGATGATCGGCAGAAACGCGCTGGTGGCAAGCAGCGGCGCTTCATCGGTCAGGGTATAGATGATGGTGGGTTGCTGGGTACTCATCGGCTTCTTGGCGGGATCGTTAAACGAGGTGGTAAGACCACCGGCTGCGCGCAGTCGGCGAAACACCTGAATTTTGCCTCAATTTCCGACGGGCCGGGGCCGAGATCGACATGAATTTCATATTGTGAAATTGCGTTGCGCGGGGTCGTTCGACGGGAAAGTCGGCGTCCTGGCCCCAATCGCCCGACCGCGCGCTGAAAACGTTACCGCGCCAAGGCCCTGTTGTATAAGGCCTTTCAGGTCGAAACCGATACTTCGGCGCCGTGGTGGATGTTTTGAGTTTCTGGTTGTGGATTGTTTGTCAAGTTGGTGAAGACCCTTGCTTAATGGGAGGGCAATCGGCCACTCTTATAGAAGAATTTATTGCCGGACGCCCTCGTCGCGCGGTCTCATTTCCTGGTCGTTTAGTGGGATATTGGCTTGTGCCTGGGGGCCGGGCGAGGCAAATCTGACCGGCCGGGATCGGCGCGCGGTTGGAGGGACGATGCGCTCGCCGCCGTCAGCGTGGGTGTGATGACGGCGGCGAGCGGGCAGGGCATCGCGTGGCAGGCAAGCGGTACGCGCGCGCGAGTTCAGGTTACTTGCGGTTCAGAAATTCCAGTAGATCCGCGTTGACCTTGTCGGCCTCGGTCGTGCACATGCCGTGCGGCGCGCCCGGATAGATCTTGAGCGTCGCGTCCTTGACGATCTTCGCGGAGAGCTTGCCCGCATCGTCGATCGGCACGATCTGGTCGTCGTCGCCGTGCAGGATCAGCGTCGGCACGTCGATTTTCTTCAGGTCTTCGGTGTAGTCGACTTCCGAAAATTCGTGCACGCATTCGTACAGTGCAAGCACGCCGCCCCACATGCCCTGCAGCCAGAACGAGTCGATCGTGCCCTGCGAGGTCTTCGCGCCGCTGCGGTTGAAGCCGTAGAACGGCACGGCCAGATCCTTGAAGAACTGCGAGCGGTTATCGACGACGCCTTTGCGGATGTTGTCGAACACTTCCTTGGGCAGGCCGCCCGGATTCTGCTCTGTCTTGATCATGATGGGCGGCACCGCGCCGATCAGGACCGCGCCCGCCACGCGCTTCGTGCCGTGGCGGCCGATATAGCGCGCGACTTCGCCGCCGCCCGTCGAGTGGCCGACGAGCGTGGCGTCCTTCACGTCGAGCTTGTCGAGCAGTTCGGCGAGATCGTCGGCCCAGGTGTTCATGTCGTTGCCCTTGGCCGGCTGGTCCGAGCGGCCATGGCCGCGACGGTCGTGCGCGATGACGCGAAAGCCTTTCTGCAGCAGAAACAGCATCTGCGCGTCCCAGGCGTCGGCAGACAGCGGCCAGCCGTGACTGAAGACGACCGGGCGGCCGCTGCCCCAATCCTTGTAATAGATCGACGTGCCATCGCGGGTGGTGAACGTGCTCATCAGTAGCGCTCCTGGTTGAGGCTGAAGGAATCACGCAGGGGACGGATGCCACTGTGCGCACGCGTCGAGTGTGCCGCAGGGAGCGTGACATCCGGGATTCGAGGCAATGCGGACGATACAGGATGGATCGTGTGCGATAGGCCGCACGGCACGCCGCACACGCGCAAAAGTATAGAGAGGAACGCGAAGCGATGATGCGAAGCTGCGCGACGCGTCAGAGCCTCTGGACGTATCGAAACGTGCTTGCTGCGTGGTTCAGAAGGTGTGATTCATGGCGATGCGCGCGACTACCTGGTGCGAATTCGACGACACGCCCGCCGAACCCGGTACATGTGCGCCGTCGAGTGCCGTGCCGGTATTGCCGCCAGAAACGGTTTGATAGAGCAGCTGGCCGTACACGGAAGTGCGCTTGGAAAACACATATTGCGCCATGCCGCCCAACTGGTTCCAGTGCAGCGACGCGTGGCCGCTGTCCTGGTCGAACGAGGCGTGCGTGTACGTATACATGGCGCCGACGATCACGGCGGGCGTCACGTTATAACGCGCGTTGACTTCGATATTGTCGAATTTGAGGCTGCCATGCGCGCCCAGATCCAGCGCACCGACGTAGATCGAGCTTTGCGGATCCATGACGTTGCTGCGCGTATAGACGAGACCCAGAGTGGCCTGGCCGATGCCATAGTTCGCACCCACGCCCCACGTTTTCTGGTGGCTCACGGCAAAACCGATATCGTCAGACGCAATCGCGCCGGACGTATTGGCGCCCGGCGCGCCAAGATCGGCGTACACGGCGGCGAGCGAGAGCGTCTGCCAGGCGTAATTCAGGCCCGCGCTGAAGATGCGGTTGTTTGCAAACGCACCGGCCTGATTGCTGAAACCGTAAAGCGCCGTGGCCGAGAGACCGGCCCAGGTGGGGCTCGTGTATTTGACGGCATTATTCGCGTGATAGGTGGCGTCGGTGTTGTCGTTGTCGAGCGGATGCGAAAACAGAAAGCCCGCCCAGTTGCCGTTGGCGCTCAGGAGGCCCACCGTATCAGCGATAGAATCGAACTGACGCCCGAACGTGAGCGTGCCGTAGTTGTCCGACTGAAGGCCCACGTAAGACTGATAGCCGAACAGACGCCCGCCATAGGCCGCCGCGCCGTTGTCCAGTGCGAAGCCGCTTTCCAGATCGAAGATAGCGTGCAGGCCGCCACCCAGATCCTCGCTGCCCTTGAGGCCCCAGCGGCTGATCGCGAGATCGCCGCTCGCTGTCTGCCATGATGACTTGCCGCCGACGTTGCTCGTATAGTTGATGCCTTCGTCGATCACGCCGAAGAGCGTGACGCTGCTTTGCGCGAGCGCTTGCGAACTGGCAATAAGGAATCCTGCTGAAATGACGATTGCGGGTCTGTTCATTGAATGAGCCGTTCCTGTTCGAATGATTTCGGGCGCGAAAATGCGGCTCACATCAAGCAGGTGTCATGCCATGAAGTCGGTATGGCCCGTGTGCTTCCAGAGCGCTCGATCCACGTGACTTGTCGCGTCGCACGCGTCTCAGGACGAGGCGTGTCTCGTCGCAAGTTGAGACGGCACGCGCGAGCGCGCGACCGGATAAAAACGCCAAGGGGAGATCGGATGCCTCAGGCCTGTGCCTGCGAATAGCCGTGCGCGTCGAGCCAGTGGCGAACGAGCCGTGCCTGGTCGGCGTCGAGCGCACGCAGTACGTGGTCGGCGGGCTGCTTGCGCAGTGCCTCGACGATGGGCGCGAGCGGGACGCCTTGCAAATGCCAGACGCCGAGCGGCTGATCGGGGCTCACGACCACGTCGGCTTCGGCGATCAGGTTGCCGTCGATCACGGGCGCGCGCTCGATGTTGAGCTGGTTGAAATCGGCGCTGACGTGCAGCGGTGCGTCGTCGGGCCAGAGGCGGCGCGCTTCCCAGAACGGCCGCGCCGCCCAGCGTTGTTCGAGCGCGTAAAAGTCGCGTCCCGTGCGCGCGAAGCGCATGAAGAGTTGTTCGATGCGCTGCTGATGAAATCGCAGCGCGAGTGACGCGCGTTCGGGGCAACTGAGCAGCGTATGAATCACGGCGGGCGCCTGGAGCGCGGACGAAAGCGACTGGAAAATGCCGTTGCCCGAGAGCGGATCGACCGCCATCGCCGCATCGCCTACGCGCAGCCAGTTACGCGCGCCCGTGCGCCCGCACAGCGTGGGCGTGCTGCTGCGCGCGTGCAGGCGTACGTCCGTGTCGGCGTCGTGCGCGAAGAAGTTGCTCGCAAGCGGCGCGCGGCGCATGCGCGCGCAGAAGGCGGGCAGCTCGTCGCGCTGCGGGAGTTCGGCGCTCGCAACGTCCAGCGTCATCTGCCAGTAGCATCGGCCATCGGGCAGGCGTGCCATCCACGCCCAGCCATCCTGGAGGCTTTCCACCGCGGAGGCCGCCGCGCCGCGCTCGCCTTGCCAGACGTTCAGGAGACTTAATGTTTGCGGCCCGCGCGTGGCGTCGCGCATGAGCGGCGAAAGACGGCCGCGCGCTTCCACGAGGAAGTCCGCGCGCAGCGACAGCGGGCCGTCGCTGGTCTCGATCATGAGGTCGTGACCGGCCGGGGAAGTCTGCACGCTGCGCACGTTGGCCTCGATCACCTCGACATCGGCGTTGCGCAGATCCTGGCGCAACGCGGCGTCGAATGCGCGCCGGTCCACCAGGTATTCCGCATTGAGCGTTTGCAGCACGCCGTTCCAGAGCGTCGTGCGCGCGCTCGGCCCGGCGACGGTGTTCGCGGCGCGATGAAGGCCCGCATGGCGCAAGCCTTCTATCACGCGCGGCGACATGCCTTCGACGGCGTCGAAGCGGCGCCAGTCGCTCACGACCTGAACGACGTAGCCCAGGCCGGCGAGCGCCCGCGCAACGGCGGCGCCAGCCGGGCCCGCACCGAGGACGACGACGCGCTGGGCGCTCATGAGGCGTGCGTGCGTCTTTCGACGCCGATAAAGGCCGCGTGCGAGCGCAGCCAGGCGAGCAGGGCGTCGCGGTCGGCATCGGGATGGCGCAGGAGCCACGCGGCGGCGTGCCCGCTCAAGGCCGCCGTGGCGATGCTGGCACCGGCTTGCGCGCAGCCAACGCTTCGCACCAGCGCGCCGAACTCGGCCTGCGCGCTATCGAGCCACGACCATTGCGAGGCATCGCAGCGCGCGTCGCCGGTCACGCGTACGACGCCGGGATAGCTCGACGGAAACACGGGGTCGCCTTGCGCCGGGCTTGCTGCGCAAACCACCACGCCCGCGTCCACGGCGAACGCGCAGGCTTCGCGCAGCGCGGCGCGATCGGCGCGCACGCCCAGGCTCAGATTGATGATGCGCACGCCTTGACCGACGAGCCAGCGCATCGCCTCGGCGATCTGCAAGGGTGTCGTCGCCGCGCGTTCGCGAAACACCTGCGCGACGCAAAAGCGCGCGTCGGGTGCGCTAAACGCAATGCGCTCCAGCACCGCGCCGCCATGACCCAACTGGTCGGCCACCGCGTCGCGCCGATGCACCCGCATATCGTCGTCGAGCACAAAGGCTGCCGCCGAATGCACATGCACGGACTGATCGGCGCGATATCCGCTATCGACAATTCCCACACGGAGTTCAGTGCTCATGCGCCGCTCCCTGCGCTTCGCGCGTCACGAGCCGGCCATCGATCAGGTCGAAATGCAGATCGGCATGTGCGAGCGTGGCCGCGCGATGGCTGATGAGAATGCGCGTGCGCGCGGCGAACAGCGTGTCGATCTGGGCGATCACCTCGCGCTCGGTGGCCTCGTCCACGGCGGAGGTGGCTTCGTCGAGAACGAGAATCGACGGCTCCTGCAAGAGCGCCCGCGCGATTGCGATACGCTGTTTCTGGCCGCCGGAAAGCTGCTGGCCGCGCTCGCCAATCTGGCTGTCGAGGCCTTCGGGCAGCGTTGCCACCAGCGAATCGAGCTGCGCGGCGTGCGCGGCCAGCGCAATCTGCTCGCGGCTTGCGTGCGGTGCGCCATAACCGATGTTGTCGGCGAGGCTGCCGCGAAACAGCACGATGTCCTGGCTCACCACGGCCACGCGGCGGCGCAGGTCGTCCAGTTGCAGGTCGCGCAGATCGACGCCGCCCAGACGCAGCGAGCCCTGCTGCGGATCGTAGAAACGCTGCACGAGGTCGATGAGCGTGGACTTGCCCGCGCCCGATGCCCCCGCGAGCGCGATCTTGCGGCCCGCGGGCAGCACGGCACTGGCGCCGCGCAATACGCCATGGGCGCGTTCCTCATGCGAGAACCAGACGTCGTCGAATTCGAGCGTGCTGTCTTCTGGCGCTGTGGCAGGTGTTTCGGTTTCCTGAACGATGACAGGTTCGTGCTGAAGTTCGACCACGCGCGTCAGGCTCACCGTCATGCGCTGCAACGCGACGTAAAGCCCCAACAGGCTTTTCACCGGACCCACGGCCATGCCCAGGTAAGTGGTGAACGCAATCAGTGCGCCCAGTTGCCACGCGCCTTGCACGACCCAGTAGCCGCCCACCAGAAAGGCGCTGGCGCGCGATATCGACGTGAAGAGACCCGGCACCGACTGCGTGAAGAATTCCGTCACCTGGAGTTTGAGCAGGCGATCCATATAGCGGTCGCCGAAGCGTTCGAGCCGCTCGCGTTCCGCGTTTTGCTGGCCGCTGGCCTGGATGAACTTCATCGCGGGCAGCGTCTCCACGAGGAACGAGGAGAGATCGGCGGCGCTTTCGCGCAGGCCGCGCGCGTCGCGTTCTACCTTGCGGCGCATCCAGCGCAGCCAGAGCGCTTCGAAGGGAATCAGCACCGCAACGAGCAACGAGAGCTTGACCGATAAAGTCAGCAGCAGCGCCACGGAGCCGAGCAGGCCGATGACGCTCGACACCGCCGAAAAGAGCGCATCCAGAGCGAAGCGCTGAATCTCCGCGACATCGCCATCCAGACGCGAAAGCAGATCGCCGATCCGCCGCCGTCCATAGAACGACGGCGGCAGCTTTTGCAGATGTGCATAGACGGCGCTGCGCAGCGCGAACAGCACACGGCCCGAGAGACGCGTATGCAGATAGCGATTGACGCCGCCGAGCACCGTGCCGACCAGGCCCGCGCCGATCATCGCAAGCGCGAGCACGAACAGCATATTGAAGTCGCGCCCCACCAGCCCGCGATCGATCATCTCCTTGGTGATCCACGGCTGTACGAGCACGAGCAGCGACGCGCAGGCAGACAGTGCAAGCAGCCCCGCGATCGCCAGCCGGTGTGGCCGCACGAAACCATAGAGCCACGCCATCGATGCTTCGAGGCGCGCGCGGTCATCGGTTTTCGCAAAACGGAGCAGCAGGTTCAGCATGAGTGTCGTGAATTCAGGGGCGCAGCCGCTTGAGCTTGCGATAAAGCGTGGCGCGGCTGATGCCGAGCGTGAGCGCCGCCGCCGCCACATTGCCGTCGTGACGGGCCAGGCTTTCGCGGATCAGTTCGTCTTCGTGCTTGCGGATCAGGCCACGTCCGGCCGGATTCGTCGCTGTCGGGCAGGCGCCGTCGATAAAACCATCGCATAGATGATCCAGGCCGATCTCGTGTTCGTCGTCGTCGCGCACGGCGAGCGCGGTGCGCAAGACCATCTCCAGCTGGCGAATATTGCCTGGCCACGGATGCGTGCGAAATACTTCGGATAACTCATCGCTGATCTGTACATGCTGTGAGTTAAGACGCTCCAGCAAGGAAGCGACGATCAGATCGATATCGTCGCGTTCGCGCAGCGCGGGCAATGCCACGCTCACCCCATTGATGCGATAGAACAGGTCTTCGCGAAAGGTCTTGTCGCGCACCATCGTCGGCAGGCTGCGGTGAGTGGCGCAGATCACGGCGATATCGATCGTCTGTTCCTCGCCCGCGCCAAGCGGCGCGACCTTGCGCTCCTGCAGCACGCGCAGCAGACGCGCCTGGAGATGAAGCGGCATGTCGCCGATTTCGTCGAGAAATAGCGTGCCGCCGTGCGCCTGCATCAGACGCCCGAGCATACCGCCCTTGCGTGCGCCGGTGAACGCGCCGTCGCGATAGCCGAACAGTTCGGATTCGATCAGACCTTCGGGAATCGAGGCGCAGTTCACGGCGATGAACGGCTTGCCTGCGCGTTCGCTCGCATCGTGCAGCGCCCGCGCGACGACTTCCTTGCCGGTGCCCGTTTCACCTTGCACGAGTACGGGCAGGGCGTTGTCGAGGCCGCGCCGCGCCATTTGCAAGGCGCGTAGCAAGCGGCTTTGACGGCCTGCGATCTTGATGAGGCCGGCTTCTCGCGCACCTGAACGCGTGCCCGAACGGGCATCGAGCGCCCGAACGCCCGCACAGCCGGTATTCGTTAGCGCGCGTCGCGGCGCACGCAGCACGCGCAACGCAAGATCGTGCGCGACGTCCGCGATATCCAGCGTGTGGGCCTGACCGGCGAACGCCGCGAAGCTCATGCCACGCAGGCTCGCGCATTGCAGCCCGACGATATCGGCACGCGCAAGGCCCAGCAATTCGCAGGCCTGAGCACTCGCGGCGACGACGGTGCCGTCCTCGCGCACGGCGAGCACGCCGCACCATGTCGAATCGAGGTAGGCGCGATGCGGATGAAACGCGATGACGAAATGATCGGGGAAAAACGCTTCGAACAGACGCGCTTCGATATGGCTCGCGGCGGCTCCCACCAGCATCGACAAGGTATCCTGCGCGAGCGGCAATTGGCCGTCGCGCGTGAGATCGAGCACGCCGATCGCGTTGCCGTGCGGATCGGCGATCGGCAGCGAACGGCATGAAAAGCGCGCGAGGCGGCCCAGAAAATGCTCGCCGCTGTCGATCGCAACGGGGCGGCCTTCCACGAGCGCCGTGCCGAGCGCATTGGTGCCGCGCAACGATTCGGTCCACGTGGCGCCTGGCGACACATCGCCGATGCCGAGATCCGCGAGCGCGCCCGCATTGCCTTCGACCGAAAGTATCGTGGCTTCCGCATTGGCGAGAATGACGATGCCTTGCTGGCCACAACGCCGTGCGAGGAAATCGAGTTCCGGCGCGGCGGCGTCGAGCAGCAGGCGGTTCGCATCGCGCAGATCGCCGAGGTCGCGAAACTCATTCAGATTGAGCAGCGCATCGTCATGGCAGCGCACGCCATGCGCGACGCTGCGCCGCCACGATGCGTCAATCTCCATGCGCAGCCAGCCCTGCGGAAACAGGCCGTCCGAGCGCAGCCGCTCGCGTATCCATTGAGCGGCGTGTTGCCGGTCGGCCAGCGCCGGCATGGGAGGAAAGGAATCGTGCAAGCTGTCCCCCTGGATGGTTGATTCGGTGCGCTGCCTGGCAGGATGCCGCGCGAAACAAAGGGCTAATCTGGCACGGTTGCCGCCATAAGTCCATCCGGTCAAAAACGCATTCCATCGGGCTGCCAGGACGCGATGGTCAAGCGGGAGGCAGGCCGGTGCAACTGTATTCAGCCCTTTTTGTTGTAACCGTTGCACCATCCCGCAGCGGCCACGCGTTTGCCGCCGAACAGCGGACAGTTCGCGGCGGCATCGCCGGATTTGCCTTGATAAAACGTGCAGTTGCCGCAATCCTGGCCCGCTGCGTAGCGGGCAAATCGGGCTTTGTCCACGTGCGTGGCATCGGCGCGATAACCGAGTGCCTGGGCGGCGGGATCGGTCTCCGCGATGAGCGGAGCTTCGGCACGCGCCTCGCGGGCAAGCGGCAACAAGACGGTACTGGCGGATGCGATAAGGAAAGTACGGCGCGAGATATGGGTTAAATGCATGGTGTTTTTATGACTTTGTAGTGTGAGGAAAGCGCTTTATGCCAGATCGCCGCGCGCTGTTGCATGCGCGCGGCATCTAATGCAAGCGCTTCAGACGTTCATCAGCACCGACTTGATTTCGGTGTAATGCTCGATGGCGGCC
Source organism: Paraburkholderia eburnea (assembly GCF_002917095.1). GTDB lineage: Bacteria > Pseudomonadota > Gammaproteobacteria > Burkholderiales > Burkholderiaceae > Paraburkholderia > Paraburkholderia eburnea. The sequence goes on along the minus strand of NZ_PQGA01000004.1, from coordinate 127,981 downwards.
GCGCCCATTTCACGGCCCATGCCCGACATGCGATAGCCGCCGAAGGGCAGCGCGGGATCGAGCGCGCTATGACAATTCACCCAGACCGAACCCGAACGGATCCTGGGAATCATGCGATGCGCGGCGCTCAGGTTGTTGGTCCAGATGCTCGCGCCCAATCCGTAACGGGTATCGTTGGCGAGTCGCAGCGCATCGTCGATGGTGTCGAACGGAATGGCCACCAGCACCGGCCCGAAGATTTCCTCCTGCACGAGCGGACTTTTCTGCTCGACATCGACGATCACCGTGGGCTTGACGAAGTATCCGGGGCCGAACTGTTCGCCACCGCAGGCGATCTGCGCGCCCGCCGCGCGGCCTCGCTCGATATAGCCATGCACGCGCTGCTGCTGTTTGAGCGAGATGAGCGGCCCCATCTCCGTGGCAGGGTCCAGGCCGTTGCCGAGTTTCATGCCGCTGGCGATGGAGGCGATATCGCCCACTACGTTGTCGAAGTGCTTGCGTTGCACGTAAAGGCGCGAGCCCGCGCAGCACACCTGGCCCTGGTTGAAGAAGATCGCGGTGGCGGCGCCTTGCGCGGCGGCCACGGGATCGGCGTCGTCGAGCACGATGGTCGGGGACTTGCCGCCCAGTTCGAGCGTGATGCGCGTCATCGACTCCATCGCGGCTTTGCCGATCAGCTTGCCCACTTCGGTCGAGCCGGTGAAGGTGAGCTTGTCGACATCGGGGTGATGCGAAAGCGCAGCACCGGCTTCGGCGCCCGTGCCCGTCACCACGTTGAATACGCCCGGCGGATAACCCGCTTCGAGCGCGAGTTCCGCGAGCTTGAGCGCGGAGAGCGGCGTTTCGTCGGCGGGCTTGAGCACCACGGTGCAACCCGTCGCGAGCGCAGGGCCGAGCTTCCAGCACGCGAGCAGCAGCGGGAAATTCCACGCCACGATCGCGCCGACCACGCCCACGGCCTCGCGGCGCGTGAAGCCGTGCAGATGCGCGTCGGGCATCAGCGGCGCGGACACTTCGACGGTCGAGCCTTCGATTTTGGTCGCGAAACCTGCCATATAGCGCAGGAAATCGATACCCAGTTGCACGTCCATCACGCGTGCCACGACCGCGCTCTTGCCATTGTTCAGGCATTCGAGTTCGGCGAGCATCTGCGCGTCGCGCTCGATCAGATCGGCGAAGCGCCATAGCAGATTCTGGCGTTCGCGCGGCCGCATGTGGCTCCATGCGGAATCATCGAAGGCACGCCGGGCGGCCTGCACTGCGCGGTTCACGTCTTCTGTGCCGGACTTCGGCACATCGGCGAGATGCGCGCCGGTAGCCGGGTTATAGACGGGCAGCGTCGCGCCGCTGGCGGCGTGCACCCAGGCATCGCCGATCAGCATGGTTGGCGCGCGGTCGATAAACGCCTGGGTTTGCGGAAGGAGTTGCGGGAGTGTTGCGGGCGCAGCCTGCATGAGAGTTTCCTCGCTCGTTGAGTTGGCCCGGAGTGGACCTGGATTATGCCGATCGAGGAGCGCGTCAAGCAGCTTCCGTACCAGATGCTTATCGATATGCGCCGCATTTACGCTGAAAGTGCGAGTGCAATGGCGTTCGCGAACATTGCGTGCATCTCGTGGCGCGATTCTTCTCGACACCCGATGTGTCTCATTTTGAGAATTCTCGTGCGACATGAGACGAGACGGATACGGAAGAATGCGTGCGGACGCATCAAATCGTCGGGCCGCTTAGCATGAGAATTATTTTTCGTATCGGTGATTACCCGAAAATCGCCACAAGAAAAACCCTTGTTTCAAGGGCTGAACGCATCAGATGACGCATAAAATCGGATTGGCACGCCCCATGCTTAATGCTCTGTCGAAGCATTGCAGCGCCTCACAAACTTCATGCGGGTCATTTACAGGGTCATTTGCACCGCATGAGACGAAACGAGACAGGCCACAGAAAACCCGGTAAAGGAGCAGAGCCTTGTTCATGACTTTTCATTCGCGCCGCTTTTCATCGCAGGCTCGCGGCGCTCGCCTCGCAAGCGTGTTTGTGCCGCTCGCTTTCGCGGCCCACGTCGCGTATGCCCAGACCGCAGCGCAAACGCGTGATGCGCCGACCATTATCAGCCAGACCTGCGCCGCGTGCCATGGCGCGGAATCGAAGGATACGTGGAGCCGCATCAGCCATCAGCGCAAGACGCCTGAGGGCTGGCTCATGACGATCGCTCGCATGCAGACCATGCACGGTCTCGTGATCAGCGACGAAGACCGGCAGATCATCGTCAAGTATCTGGCCGATCGCCAGGGTCTGGCGCCCGCCGAAACCGCCGATGCGCGCTATGCGCTCGAACGTCGTCTCAACACCCAGGAAGTGCTCGGCTCCGACGAGTTCAAGCAGATGTGCGCGCGTTGCCACTCGGCGGCGCGTCCGCTGCTGCAACGTCGTCCAGTGGCGGAATGGGACCGGCTCGTGAATTTCCACCTTGGGCAATGGCCCTCGATCGAATATTCGGCGATGGGCCGCGACCGCGACTGGCTCAATGTCGCGCTCAAGGACATCGCGCCCATGCTCGCGCAGCAGTATCCCTATGAGAGCACGCAATGGGCGCAGTGGCAGAAGACGCGTCCGAAGGCGACTTCGCTCGCAGGCGCCTGGAGTTTTGCCGGTCATATGCCGGGCCGCGGCGATGCAGCGGGTGTGATGACGGTGACGGGCGGCACGAAGGATACGTTCAAGGTGACGCTTAAAGGCCATTTCGCCGATGGCGGCGCGCTCGACGGCAGCGGCACTGCGATGCTTTACGACGGCTATGAATGGCGCGCGAGCATCAAGGTGCAAGGCGTGGAGATGCATCAGGTGCTGGCCGCCATGAACGGCGAGATGAAAGGCCGTATGTTCGACGAGGCGCACGACGAGCGCGGGCTCGACTTCGACGCGGCGAAGCTGGAATCGAAGGGCGCGCCGCGCATCCTCGCCGTGCAGCCCGCGTTTATCAAGGCAGGCGAAAGCACCGAACTCACCGTGGTGGGCGCGAATCTGCAAGGCACGCCCGATTTTGGGCCGGGTGTGCAGGTGAGCGGCGTGCTGGCACGCTCGGCGCAGGTGATCCGTGTGCGTGTGACGGCGAGTGGCGATAGTGCGGTTGGCGCGCGCGCCGTGAGCCTCGGTAACACGCAGGGCGGGCAATTCGCGGTCTATCGCGCGATCAAGGATGTGAAGGTGGTGCCCGAGTATGCCGTGGCGCGTATCGGCGGCAATGGCGGCTCCGTGCCGAAGGTCGAAGGCCGCTTCGATGCCGAAGCCTGGGGCGTGGACGCGGCGGGCAAGCCGTTCCGCATCGGCGTGGTCCCGGCGAAATGGTCGGTCGAACCGTTCGACGAGCAGGCGAAGGACGATCGCGACGTCAGGTTCTCGGGCGCCATGCAGGCCGTCACGGGCGTGTTCACGCCGGGCGATGCGGGTCCAAATCCGGCGCGGCGCATGTCGACCAACAACACCGGCAATCTCAACGTGATTGCTGCTGTCGACGATGCGGGGCAGACCGTTACAGGCAAGGCGCATCTGATCGTGGCCGTGCAACGCTGGAACAACCCACCGATTCCGTGATGCGCTCATCGCGCCTGTCGTGAAGTCGCGCTGCGTAAAAGCGCGCGCCGCAATCGCATAGCACCGAATCGAATGCAAGGAGAGTGAGATGAACGCCATGCTGAACGTGGTGGAACGCAACGTCCACGAAGTGCAGGTGGACGATGCCCGCCTGATGTTCCATGTACCGAGCAGTTCCTTGTTCGCCGCCGATCGCATGACGGCCGCGATCATCGACGCACTGCGCGCAAGCAGTTGCACGGCGGACGAACTGTTCGCCCGCCTCGCGCATACGTCCGCGCAAGGCGGGCGCAGTGAGTTGAACGAAACACTCGAAGAACTGATGGCGCTGGAAGTGGTGAGCGATGGTTCGCCGTTGACGCCCGAGATCGGCATCAAGCGGGTGGAGCGCGTGGCGCTCAATACGGTAGTGCTGAACGTGAATACCGGCTGCAATCTGAGCTGCACGTATTGCTACAAGGAAGACCTCGATACGCCATCGGCCGGGCGGCGCATGGATCTGGAAACGGCGAAGGCATCGGTGGAAATGCTCATCGAACAGTCGCCCGACGAGCCGCGCTATACCGTGGTGTTCTTCGGCGGCGAGCCGCTGAGCAACCGCAAGCTCATCGAGAACATGGTCGAGTATTGCGAACTGCGTTTTGACGCGCTGGGCAAGGGTGTCGATTTCGTCATGACGACCAATGCCACGCTCTTGACCGAGGAGATCGTCGACTGGCTCGACGCACATCGTTTTGGTTTGTCCGTGAGCATGGACGGTCCGCGTTCCGTGCACGATCTGAACCGGCGCACCGTGGGCGGGACGGGCACTTACGACGTTGTACGGCGCAAGGTGGAAATGCTGTTGCGGCGCTATCGAAGCCGCCCGGTGGGTGCGCGCGTCACGCTCACGAGCGGCGTGACCGATATCGCGGGCATCTGGGATCACCTCTTCAATGAACTCGGTTTCGCGGAAGTGGGCTTCGCGCCGGTCACCTCCGGCGCGCTCGATACGTTTAATCTGCAGCCCGAAGAATTGAAGCGCGTGTTCGACAACATGAAGGCGCTTGGGCGGCGCTATCTGGCGGCGGCGCTGGAGAATCGCAATATCGGCTTTTCGAATCTGCATCAACTGATTACCGATATCCACGAAGGCCATAAGAAATCGCTGCCCTGCGGCGCGGGCCTCAAGATGCTTGCCGTCGATCACCAGGGCGAGCTGAACCTGTGTCATCGCTTCACGGGCTCGACGCTGCCGACTTTCGGCAACGTGCATACGGGCGTGGATACGGAGCAACTGACGGGCTTTCTTTCGCAACGGCTCGAACGCGAAGGCACCGGCTGCGAGACTTGCCGCATCCGCAATCTCTGCTCGGGCGGCTGCTATCACGAGAGTTACGCGCGCTACGGCGATCCGCAACATCCCACCTACCACTATTGCGAGTTGATGCGCGACTGGGTGGATTTCGGCATCGAAATCTATAGCCGCATCATGGCCGGCAATCCCGCGTTCATCGAGCAACACATCACCCCGCGCAAGGCACACTGACATGAAACATCTCAAGCCGCTCAACAACAAGGCGAAGCAACTGGAGCAGGCGGCGGCCGAAGACCGCCTCGAAGAGGTGGTCGCGATGACCTCGGTGGCGGGCTGCACCGCCACGACCGACCCTGGCTGGGAAGTGGACGTGTTCGGCGGCGTGGCCTCGCTGTGCCAGCCAATGGAAGCAGACCTCTACGGCTGCTCCGATCCGTGCTGGTGGCCCGCCCAGGTGCCCGACATGATGACCACCTTCCAGGACTGGAACAAGACGGCCGCCGATTCGGGCAAGGACTGGCGCAATCTCGGCAGCGTATTTCCCAAAGACAACTGAGCCACGCGAATCTGAGAGGACACACCATGGCATTGAGGAAGCAGACCGCGTGCGCCGCGCTGGCCGCCGCATTGGCGACATGCATCGTTGCACTGCCCGCGCTGGCGCAGACGGAGCCGGCGGCTGAAGTGGGCGCGAAGCTTGCCGCGAACACCGCCGCGCCGCTCGCAGGCGGGCACGAATACCTCGCGGTGACGAACTACCCCAACAACCTGAGCGTGATCGATACGGCTACGGACAGCGTGGTCAAGACCTGCGCGCTGCCCGATGCGTTCGGCCCCGGCACGATGCAGATCAGCCCGGACCGCAAGCGCGCCTATGTGCTGAACAATCACTATGGCGATCTTTATGGCGTCGATCTCGATAGCTGCAAGGCCGTGTTTCATGCGGCGCTCGCGCAGCAATGGGACGAGCGCGCGCGAGCCATGTTTTCGATCGCGCTGAGTCCGGACGGCAAGGAAATCTATAGCGTCGTCAATCCGACGAAGATGAATCGCGATAGCTATGAGGTGCAAGCGCCGCGCCTGCAGGTGTGGTCCACCGACGGCGGCATGGACGCGAAGCCCATCCGCAGCTTCCCCGCGCCGCGCCAGACCACCATGATTCAGGCGGCGGACGATGGCTCGCTATTCATCGTCGGGCCGGATATTTACCGCATGAACGCGCAAACCGGAAAATACGATGTGGCCGTGCCGTTGCGCAACTGGACGCGCCCGCTCTATGGCCGCCCGGATGTGCTGTACGTATGGCCGCAGCAGCGCCCGCAGCACGCGTTCAATCTGCTCTACACAGCCGACCGCTTTCCCGACGAGAAGAAAGATCCCGCGAAAGCGCAGACCATGTACGGCTATGTGGATATCGACCTGAAAAGCGGCAAGGCCGCGCTCACGGATTTTGCGCCGTTCACGGAGGTTTATTTCACGGGCGGGCGTTCGCCGAAGGACCCGAACGTGATGTATGGCGTGCTGAACCGGCTCGCGAAATACGATATCAAGAACGAGAAGATGGTCGCGAGCGCGGCGCTCGATCATTCGTACTACTGCCTGTCGCTCAACAAGGAAGGTGACAAGATCTATCTCGCGGGCACCTTCAATACCGTGGCGGTCTACGACGCCGATACGCTCAAGAAGCTCAAGGACATCCCGCTGCCCGGCGGCGACATGGCGATCACCACGGCGCAGATCTTCACGCGCTAGGCGCCACGAACGCGCGCGGGCACGGATGGGCGTGCCCGCGCGATCGATTTTTTTCTCCGCTTATACTAAGCCTCGCCTGAACGGCTCAAGCCCAGGTCCCACGCTGCACGCCGATAAATAACACGACTTCAGTCGAGAACACGGCACGCGATTCCCATTTCGCAACGGCAGTTCTTACCTGAGAGGCAGGGTCCCGTATGCTAAATCGTGTTTTTGTTGCTGTGATTTCATCGTTGCTTGTGGTCAGCGCACATGCTGGCGACAGCTTTGTGCAGGAGGGCGGCGCATCGCATGGCCGTCCGGTCAAGGTGATGATTATTTCGATGTTCGGTCCTGAAGGCCAGGTGTGGCTCGATCATCTTGGCCCATGGCAGAACATTCCTGTTGCGGGTCTGTCTCCCGACTACCCGGCCGTGCATTGCAACCGGCAGGATATCTGCGTGATGACGACCGGCATGGGGCACGCGAATGCCGCGGCATCGATGATGGCGTTGACGTTCTCGCCGCGCTTCGACCTGCGCCGTACGTATTTCATGGTGGCGGGCATCGCCGGGATCGATCCGCTCCAAGGGACTGTGGGTTCCGCCGCGTGGGCGAACTGGCTCGTCGATTTCGGCGTCCAGTGGGAAATCGACGGACGTGAAATTCCGCAGGGATGGAATACCGGCTATCTTGGCGTGAACGCGACCGACCCGACGCAAAAGCCGCCGCTCGACTATCGCACCGAAGTGTTCCAGCTCAATCCAGCGCTTTCGAATGCGGCGTTCGCGCTGTCGCGCGGCGTGACATTGAGCGACAGTCCGCAGGCGCAGGCGGCTCGCGCCAAATACAGCTATGCGCCGGCAAATCGTCCGCCGAGCGTGATCCAGTGCGATACCCTTGCGGGCGACACCTGGTGGTCAGGCACGGACATCGGCGAACGCGCGCGGCAATGGACGAAGATACTGACCGACGGCAAGGGAATCTATTGCACGACGCAGCAGGAAGACAACGCCACTTACGAGGCGCTGAAACGCGCGGCGGCTGCGCAGCGCGTCGACCTCAACCGCGTTGCGGTGCTACGCGCCGGCTCGGATTTCGACCGTCCGTATGCGGGCCAATCGAGCGCCGACAATCTGCTTGGCTATTCGTCGCAGGGCGGCTTTACGATTGCGATCGACAACCTGTTCCTCACCGGCAATCCGCTTGTGCAGGACATCGTGACGCACTGGAGCGAGTGGCGCGCGGGCGTCCCGCAGCGGTAATGCGGTGGTGCAGGAGCCGGTCGGCGTAGCGGTCAATCGTGTTCACCGCGATTGTCGTCCGGTGTCATTGCACGAGTGTCGAGCATGTGTTCGAAGGCCTCGATAATCCGGTCGATATACGGATTCTTGTGTGCAAGGGGACCGACCTGTGACTCGCGATGTGTCAGCATGGTCGCGTTTGTTTCAAACACAAGTACCTGCCCATCTGCCGTAAGTGTGAAATCAATGCCGCCGTAATCGAGCGAAAGGCGCCGTCCGATTTCGGCGATGGCATTGAAAGCCCGCTCGCCGAGCGCCGCAGCTGGATCGGCTAGAAAGCCCAGCTCTTCATGTAGCTTCCACGATTCGTCAGCCATATTCGCCGAAAAATAGTGAACCAGCCAGTGGCTGGAAATAGCGAGGTGATAGGGGAACGGTTTGCCTTCAACATAGATGACACGATATTTGCGGTAGTAACCATCCTCGCTGCGAAAATCTTGCCAGGCCGTGAGGTAGCAGGGCGCACCAAGTTCAGCTAGCGCAGGAAACAACGTCGCAAGTGACGTATGTTTTTCTAGCCGTTCGCCACCGTGCGTCGCAAGCGGGCGCATCAAGAGCGGAAACGAAAGGCCCGATAGGTCGATCCGGCTTGCCAGCTCGTCGATGTTCGCCGGGCATGAATCGATGCGTATGCAACATGGCACGATGACATCCTGAACGCTTTCCAGAAGCGCAGCCGTCGAGTGCCTGTGTGTATTTGTGATCGCATGAGGTGGATTGAGGATCGGTCGGTCGCATCGATCCACAAACTGCGCGAGACGCGTGGCAAGCGGTGTGGCGATATCGGCGTCGCCGATGCCATTGAACACCAGATCATAAGGCGGCAGTTGTGCGTCTTCGGCTTCGCTGGCGTAGTCGATGGCGTAACGCACGCGCGTGTACTTTTGCGGGGACAGCAAGGTTTCGAGCGGGACGTTGCCCGTGCCCTTGCCGGCGCCGAGTATCAGGATACGGTGCTGTTCGTCGCCAAGCGCCGCCTCGGTGAAAACGCGCTGCAGTTGATAGGCGCGTTCACGGTGGAAGGCCGCCTCTTCCCGCAGTTCCTCGCGTTCGAGTGCAACAGCAAGATTCTGATGGGCGATGGCGAGTCCCGGCTCAACCTTGAGCGTATGCCGGTACCAATGAATGGCCTCCTTGCGTCGCCCTTTCATTGCATAGACCGTCGCAATGTTATAGAGCGCGAGTGCGGACTGGCCGCCAGGCGCGGTGCCGAGCGCCGCGAGGGCAGCGAGTGCCAGTTGGTGTGCGGCCGATCCTGCCTCGTCGTTGGCTGCGCGCATGGCGGCTAGCATCCGCGCGTGCAGGGCCGCGTCGAGGGGAGCGGCATCGAGTGCCTGTGCTACTTGTTCGAGGGTGTCGGACGTCACGGGATCGGGTGAAGGGGTGTTTGTCTTTCTAGCCACTGATGGGAAGGGATCAGTTCGTTTTGAGTACTGTCAGGCTATCAAACCGAACGGATCGGCGAGACAGGGAAATGAGTGGCGAATGGCGGTCTGATCACCGGATGTACCTTTCTAAGCGCTTCCATTTTGTTTTCGGTGATCTGGATCGGCGTTGATTTCGACAATGCCAATGTCCAGAATCCGCAGCCTCAGGAAATCGCAAGCCGATTGACGGAAGCAGTTCGTCTCTTGCAAAGACATCGGCTTGATCGATGTATGTATGAAGGGCGTCAAAAAGGCCGGATACGACACAGGGCGTTTGGCCCGAATGTGAAATTTTTCGAAAGCTACGCTTAAGGTACGCATAAGGCGGTTGTCCTTAAAGTGCTACGAGGTGCGCCGCGCAAAGCGGCGCTTGGACGGATGTGAGCGATTCGCTCACGAAGGCGAAACACAAAATGAGTGGTGATACCGTGGCTGATGCGGATCTGCGGGCCGATTGGCTGACAGGCAAGCGTTTTTCAAACGATCTGAACGTAGAACGCGCGTTGCCTGCGTCGATAGAACCCGACATAGACCTGCTTCTGGAGCGCGCGCAGTTGCGTGATGGTATGACCTTGCTCGACGTCGGCAGCGGCGATGGCGCGGTGGCCCTGCGAGCAATTGAGCAAGTAGGCGTGTCGCTCAAGGTATTCATCACCGACATTTCGCCGAAGCTGCTGTCTCGTGCCGAGGAACGCGCGCGCGAACGGGGTGTGGCGCGTCAGTGCACCTTTGTGCAAAGCTCCGCGCAGTCAATGCACGCCATTGCAGGCGCTTCAGTGGACGCAATAACGGCGCGGGCCATGATTGGCCATTTGCCCGATAAACCGGCGGTATTCCGTGAGTTTTACAGGGTACTGAAACCCGGTGGAAGAATTTCACTGGTGGAACCCATACGCAGGGACGAAGCGTTCGAGGTGTCTGCCTTGCGCTCGCTGGTCGAAGCGAACGCCGACGCACCAGGGAATCTATTCTTTCGCCTGCTGCATCGCTGGAAACGCACACCGTTTCCTGGTACCGAGGCGGAAGCTGCGTGCACGCCGACGACCAGTTTCAGCGAGCGTGATCTCGTCAACATTGCGATGCAATGCGGTTTTGTCGATATCCACATGGAGTTTCATATCGATGTCGGCCTGTCGCTTTGCGGGTCGCGGGATACGCCGCTCGACAGCACGCCGCTCCCGTGGTCGCCGACATTGAGACAGTTGATGGCCGAGGAGTTCGACGCGCAGGAACAGCGGATGTTCGAACAGGTCATGCGATCGCAGATGGGCTTAAGAGACATGCGCGCGGTTAATCGCATGGCATTTCTTTCTGCAAGAAAGCCTGTTTCCTGAAACGCGAGGATGGAAATAGAGGACCGGATAATTGATTCGGATGGCATTTGTTCGTCTGTCGCGAAACGAATTGTGATGACCAGTTCAAACGTTCCCGAAACCGCTGGAACCATAGCGGCGTGAACTTTACGCTTATCATTCGCCGGGTTGGCTCGCGTGTAGGGCGAGGGCTGCGCACGTAATAAATATGAAAGAACTTTCGGGTTATGTGAATCCGTCTAGCCACGAAGCGTTTTACGCCGCGTCATCTATCGATTACCAGAGCCAGGACGGGCTGCTCAGAAAATATCGCATCGCGCTGATCGGCGCTGCGCCATATGTGCGAAGAGGACCCGCTTCATGGCATCATTCGACGCGGAATTCGTGCAGCGGCTCCAGACGGGCGCCTGGTGATCCTCGAAATCGCAACCGCGATGGCGGTGCATGACATGGACCACAGCGCTGCGTTTCGCTATTAGCCTGCTCGCATGAAGTACTTATTTGACGTGTTTTGCACAATGGTCGAGCGCAAGGCAGTGACTCATCGAGAGAGAAATGACAACACGCCGGAACGAACTTAACTTTTCGGGCGGCCCCGGCGCGCTGCCTGCAACGGTTCTTGAACAGACTCAGCGTGCCATCGAGGCGTTGCCGGAAACAGGGCTATCCGTGCTGGGAATGAGTCATCGGTCCGAGTGGTTTCTGGCGCTGGTCGATGAGGCATCGCGCAATCTGCGCAATTTACTGGGCTTGTCGGAAGATTACGAAATCGCCTTCATGCAGGGCGGCAGCAGTCTGCAATTCGCGACGATCCCGATGAATTTTGCCGGGCTGCCATTCGCGCCACCGCAATATGTGAGTTCAGGCTACTGGAGCCGGCGCGCCACCGCGGAAGCGCAGCGCGTCTACCAATGCGGCGTGGCGTGGGACGGCGCGCATTCGCACCATAGCGAATTACCCGAACTTGCGAAACTCGATATCGATCCGCGCGCGGCCTATTTGCATTACGTGTCCAACGAAACCGTGGAAGGGCTTCAATTCGGCGCACAGGAAGCGCCGTCGAACGTTGCGCTTATTGCGGATATGTCTTCGGACTTTTTGTCCGGTACGGTGGACACGGACCGATATTCGATGATCTACGCGCACGCGCAGAAAAACCTCGGCCCTTCGGGGGTGACGGTTGTGCTGGTCAAGCGCGCGTTGCTCGAACGCATTCCCGACGGTCTTCCTGCGATTCTCGACTATCGCACGCATATCACGCATCACTCGAATTACAACACGCCGCCCGTATTCGCCATTTACGTGCTGACGCTTGTTTCCCGATGGTTGCGCGATGATATCGGCGGTCTGCGTGCGATGGGCGCGATCAACGAACGGAAAGCCGCCATGATTTACGGTACGCTCGAAACGTTAGGCGATGCCGTGCGTATTCACGCAAAAGCACCGTGGCGATCGCGCATGAACGTAGCTTTTTCGTTTGGTGACGAGCAGCTCGATCGTGACTTCGTCGAGTTCGCTGGCGAGCGGCAAATGACGGGCCTTGAAGGCCATCGTTCGATCGGCGGTATTCGTGCCTCGCTGTATAACGCGGTCACGGAGCAAGCCACCGCGTCACTTTGCGAAACGATTCGCGACTTCGCCGCGAAACGGCTTTGATATCGGCAGCCGTTGTACGGTGTGCAGCTTCGATGACAATACGATGCTGGCAACAGCCTGCTAAAGCGCGTCCTTCGTAACCAGCGTGACCGGCGTTTCGATGTAGTCGGGCAGATCGTCCTGACCGCGATGCTCGACGCACGCCTGCAAGGCCACGTCGAGACCATAGACGGCCTGCTTTTGCGCGAACTGGTCGAGCGAAGCGAGCACGCGGCCATCCTCGATCATGGGCTTGATCGCGTCGCTGGCGTTGAAGCCGGTGATCAGCACGCGGCCCGTGAGTTGCGATTCGCGCACCGCGTCCACGGCGCCGCGCGCCATGTTGTCGTTCGCGCACAGCAGCGCGCGGATGCCGGGCCGCGCGGCGAGGATCGACGCAGCCGCAAGACGCCCCTGACCATATTCCCAGTTGCCGGTTTCGACGGCGGCGACTTCGATCTGCGCGGCCTGCATGGCGTCGCGAAAGCCCGCGGTGCGTTGCTGCGCGTTGAGGTCGGCGGAAACGCCTTCGATGATGCCGATCCGATCGCCCGCGTGCAGCCGGTGCGCGACATAGTCGCCCACGCGTGTGGCTGCACGCCGGTCGTTGGGGCCAACGTAGGGGATGTGCAGATGCGCCTCGTGCAGTGCGTCGGCATCGAACGGATTGTCGATCGCGAGTGTAAGGATGCCGCGCTGCACGCTGCGGCTCGCGGCGTTCACGAGTGCGCGCGAATCGGACGGCGCGAGCACGATCGCATTGACGCCCTGTTTGATCGCCGTATCGACGAGGCGGATCTGCCCGGCCGCGTCGCTTTCCGACTGGATGCCCAGCACCGTTAGTCTGAACGGATAGGGCGCGTGCGCCTGGAAGACCTTCGCGGCGGAGATCATCGCCAACGTGAACGGGTCGGGCAGGTTCTTGAGCACCAGTGCGATGGACGTGTCGCGCGTGGCGCTCTGGCTGCTGCGGGCGTGCGCGGCGCCGATCGCGGCAAACAGGCTTGCGAGCACGAAGCGGCGGCGTTGGGGATGAAACATGGTGTGAGCGGCGGCGCGGGTCGCGCGAGGTGGAACGGAATGCTGGAAGTGTAAACGAGGCTTGAGGCTGCGGCGGGGCGATCTTTGGCGCTTTCGTCGTACGCTTCGTCATGCGCTTCGCGGCCTCGTGCGGTTCAACTTGCCGGTGCTGCCGTGGCGGTGCCGGCGCGCGCTTCAGCACATGATGTCCAGCTCTTTCGGCTTTAACGGTATCGGCACGTTTTTTCTGGGCTGGCTACCCGATAAATTCGGATGCCGAAGCGTATTCACGTTTTCCTTGCTGTGGTGCTCCGTCGGTTCGATCGTGATGGCGTTGCAGCATTCGTCCAATGGCTTGATCCTGCGGCGCTTTGTGACCAGCATCGGCGTGGGCGTAGAGATCGGCGCGTTCGGGCCGCGCATGAATGGTTTGTCGCTCGATGAGTTTTCCCGTTAGGCCCAAGGAAAGGCGTTGGGTAGGCAAATGCCGCCGGGTCGTGCGATCCGGCGGCTAGCCCTCGTGTTGGGTGCACATGATTTGAGTTGGGTCGGCTCCGGAAAAGTTTGTATTTAACAAGAAAATTGTATGCATTTCTGTGACGTGCCCATTCCGCGGGCTAGTACGCGATTCAGTCATCAAATGCAACTAACCGCCAACCCAAAACGACCACTCCGAATTACATGAGCGCGGTGGCACACAAACATCTGGCGCATGATTTTCGCTGGTCTTGCAAGGGGATCTGATATTGCCGCGTCACAACGCCAGATTGCGCGCCGCCGCCGCGCAACCCGCATCCATCAGCGGCTCGACCAGTGCGCGCCGATCGTCGGGCAGGAAATCGCAGATCCATACCAGTCGGCAGCGGCCGCCCGTCGCATCCGCGACGATTTGCATCGACGCCGAATAGTGCTCGAAATTCGGCCCGCAGACCGTGTAAGCCACGCGCATGCGCGCGTCGTCGACCGCGACGATGCGCTCCTGCACCACATTGCCGTTCGCAAACGTCACCGTGCGCAGATCGCCGTCCACCCGCGCGTCGGTGAGCACGCCCGAGAAGACGCGGGCGATATTGCGCGAATCGCGCAGCGTGGCCCACGCATGCGCGGCGTCGGTGTCCAGGGGAAGGTCGCGGTAAAGGGAAGCCATCGTTGCGTCTCCTTGGCGGATCGTAGGATCTTCGGATGGCGCCAGTATGCGCGCGGCGCGCGGGGCGCAAAAGTCGCGCGCATCTGCTCGATACCGCTCAATGCGAATGCCGGTGATGTACGTCCGGGAAATGCGCGTGCGTATGCGTGAGCGGCAGATGATGGTGTGCGTGCGTGTGCGGTTCGGTGCCGTCCCAATCGAAATCGTGCTCGTGCCGATGGTGTGTGTCGTGCCGATGCCGATGCGTATGGTCGAGCGGTTCGTGCGTGTGCTCATGTTCGTGGCGCTCGCGCACATGCAGCCAGACGCCCAGCGTCATCAGCGCGAGCGCGGCCCAGAACGTGAGCGCGGGCCGCTGCGGCCACAGCATCAGCGAGAGCGCCACGCCGAACAGCGGCGCCACCGAGAAATACGCGCCCGTGCGCGCCGTGCCCAGATTGCGCAACGCGACCACGAACAATACGAGGCTCACGCCGTAGCCCGCGAAACCCACCGCCATGGCCGCCGCGAGGCGCGCGCCGTCGGGCCAGTGCGCACCCAGCCAGAAGGCCAGCAGCAGATTGACCGGCCCGGCCGCCAGGCCTTTGAGGCAGGCGATCGTCATGGCGTCGTTGGCGGAGACCTTGCGGGTGAGATTGTTGTCGATCGCCCAGCACAGACACGCGCCCATCACGAACAGCGCGCCAGGAGCGAGTCCCGCGTGCGGCCCGCTCCACGACAGCAGCAAGCCGCCCGCGACGATGGCGGCCATGCCCAGCGCGATTTGCGCGTCGAAGTTCTCGCGAAAGCCGATCCACGCGATCAACGCCGTCAGCACGCCTTCGAGATTGAGCAGCAGCGCGCTGGTGGCCGCGGGCGTCGTGACGAGGCCGAGCATCAACAGCGCGGGACCGGCCACGCCGCCCGCGACGATCGCGCCGGCCAGCCAGGGGGCTTCGGCGAGGCGCGGCGGCGTGTGCTCGGGCGGGGCGTCCGCGCGGCGGCGCAGTCGGCGCAGTCGGCGCACGAGGATCGCGATGCCGAGTCCCGCGCCGCTGCCCAGATAGAAGAGCCCCGCCACCATGAAAGGCGGCAGGGTGCCGAGGAGCGCCTTGGCCAGCGGCGTGGCGGCGCCAAAAAGCGCGGCGGCGGCCAGCGCCGTGACGATGGCGTGGAGATGCGATCTCATCAGCAGAAATATCGGATATACGGCGGGATTCGCGGTGGGCGGGGGTAGCCCGATTATCGCCGACCGGGCACGCGAAGCCGCAGTAGCCGATTCCGCCTGCGATCTTTTGTGTGTTATGTTATAACATCTCAAATAATCCATGCGATATAGAACGAAAAGGAGCCCTCAATGGATTCACGCCTGCCGGTGACGGTGCTTTCCGGCTTTCTTGGCGCCGGCAAAACGACGCTGCTGAACCACATCCTGAACAACCGCGAAGGCCGCCGCGTGGCTGTCATCGTCAACGACATGAGCGAGGTGAACATCGACGCCGCGCTCGTGCGCGATGGCGGCGCCCAGCTTTCGCGCACTGACGAAAAGCTCGTCGAGATGAGCAACGGCTGTATTTGCTGCACCTTGCGCGAGGACCTGCTGCTGGAGGTGAACCAGCTTGCGAAGGCGGGACGCTTCGACCAGTTGGTGATCGAGTCGACGGGCATTTCCGAGCCGCTGCCGGTGGCCGAAACCTTCACGTTTGCCGACGAGCGCGGCCAGAGCCTGTCCGATGTCGCGCGCCTCGACACGATGGTGACGGTGATCGACGCATTCAATTTCCTGCGTGACTACGGCTCGCAGGACAGCCTGGAGGCGCGCGGTGAATCGCTCGGCGAGGAAGACCAGCGCACCGTAGTGGATCTGCTGATCGAGCAGATCGAGTTTTGCGACGTGATGGTCATCAACAAGATCGACCTGATCGACATGCCGGCCCGTGAGCGCCTGATTGCCATCCTACGGGGCCTGAATCCGCGTGCGCGCATCGAGATCGCCGAGTTCGGCAAGGTGCCGCTCGATCGCGTGCTCGATACGAAGCTGTTCGATTTCGACGAGGCCGCGAAAGCGCCCGGCTGGCTGCAAGAGTTGCGCGGCGAACACACGCCGGAAACCGAGGAATACGGCATCGGCAGCTTCGTCTGGCGCGCGCGGCGGCCCATGCATCCGCAGCGTTTCTGGGAGCTGGTGAACAGCGAATGGCCGGGCGTGGTGCGGTCGAAGGGTTTTTTCTGGCTTGCCAGCCGGCCCACGCACGCCGGGTCCTGGTCACAGGCTGGTTCTGTGTGCCGGCACGGCGCCGCCGGCCTCTGGTGGGCCGCCGTGCCGAAGTCGCACTGGCCCACGGACGAGGAGTCGCTCGCGTTCATCGACGACAACTGGGATGAGAAGGTGGGCGACGCGCGCCAGGAACTGGTGCTGATCGGCATCGACATGGACGAAGCCGCGTTGCGTCACCGTCTGGATGCCTGTTTGCTCGACGATGCGGAGATGGCCGCAGGCCCGCTGGCATGGGGCGATTTCACTGATCCGTTTCCCGCATGGGGCGGTGCGGTTCCGCAGGAGCAGGAAGCGCAGGAAAGCGGCGTTATCCAGTGAGCGTGCGCGCGTTGCTCAAGCGTCCTTGATCAGGCGGCCGGTGCGGCGTAGCCAAGCAGCGTGCTTGCGGCAGCCGCTTCGCCGCGCACCGCCTGGCCAATCGCGCCGTCGGGCGACGGGTCGAACCCGCCTGTCGCGCCGAGCGCCGTGAGTACTGCGCAAATCTTGCCGCTGTGATCGAAGAGCGGGGCGGACACGGCGCTAATACCCTTTAGATAGGTATCCTTGATACTGGCGCAACCGCGCGCCTGTACTTCGCGACGCAGCGCACCGACCGGGTCGTGCACATCCAGCGCTTCGAGCAGCGCACGCAGGTCGGGCGCTGCATGGGCGAATTCCTCCTGCGCCATCGCCAGCGTGCGGCGGTCGTCGAGCAGGCCGAGAAATACCCGGCCTGTGGACGACCAGAGCAGCGACATCACCGATCCCACCCGCGCATTCACCGTGACGGGCAGGCCCGATTCTTCAAAGCGCACGATGGTCGGCCCCTTGTTGCCCATCACCGCGACGAACGACGTCACCTCCAGCGATTCGCGCAAGCGTGCGAGCGCTGGTTCGGCCACGCGCACGGGATCGGCCTGGCGCATCGCCGCCACGCCGATCATCATCGCCTCGGTGCCGAGGCGGTACTGTTGCGTCGCGCTGTCCTGCGCGACCAGTCCTTCCTCGATCAGACTCACCAGATAGCGATGCACTTTCGCGGGACTTTCGCTCACGTGGGCGGCCAGGCCCGAAAGACTCGCGCGGCCACCGAGTCGCGCCAGCCCCTTGAGCACGGCCATGCCGGTTTGCGCGGACTGCACGCGCTGCCGGCGCTCGCGTGTGGCAACGGCTTCGGACGCTGTCCCTGATATCTCTTTTTTCATACGACGATTCTAGAAGAGCGGCTACGCCACCCGTATGTCTCAGTGTTTCGAGGTTAACCCCTATCTCTGAATTACGCAATGCGTACTAGAGTTACGCAAATCGAAATGCTTCAGGCAGGAGACGGCACGATGAGCGAGACAGCTTCCCAACCCACGGGCGCGACGGCGGGGCGCTGTCCCTTTTCGCACGCGGCGCCCGCAACCGCGCAAGCGGAGTTAAAACACCCGGAGCGTTGCCCGGTTAGCGCGAACGCGGCGGCCTTCGATCCGTTCAGCGACGGCTACCAGCAGGACCCGCCCGATTACGTGCGTTGGGCGCGTGAGCAGGAGCCGGTGTTCTACAGCCCGAAACTGGGCTATTGGGTCGTCACGCGCTACGACGACATCAAGGCAATCTTTCGCGACAACCTCACGTTTTCGCCTTCCATCGCGCTCGAAAAAATCACGCCCACCGGGCCTGAGGCCAACGCCGTGCTCGAGTCCTATGGCTACGCGATGAACCGTACGCTCGTGAACGAGGACGAACCCGCGCACATGCCGCGCCGCCGCGTGCTGATGGAGCCGTTCACGCCTGAGCATCTCAAGCACCACGAACCCATGGTGCGCCGTCTCACGCGTGAATACGTTGACCGCTTTATCGACGATGGCCGCGCGGATCTCGTCGATCAGATGCTCTGGGAAGTGCCGCTCACGGTGGCGCTCCATTTCCTCGGCGTGCCCGAAGAAGATATGGATCTGCTGCGCCAGTATTCGATTGCGCATACGGTCAACACGTGGGGACGTCCGCGTCCCGAAGAGCAGGTCGCGGTGGCGCATGCGGTGGGCAACTTCTGGCAGTTCGCGGGCAAGGTGCTCGACAAGATGCGCCAGAACCCCGACGGCCCCGGCTGGATGCAGTACGGCATTCGCAGGCAGAAAGAACACCCCGACGTCGTCACCGATTCGTATCTGCATTCGATGATGATGGCCGGCATCGTGGCGGCGCACGAAACCACGGCGAACGCCACGGCCAATGCGATGAAGCTGCTGCTTCAGCATCCGCACGCATGGCGCGAACTCTGCGAAGACCCGAGCCTGATTCCGAACGCGGTGGAAGAATGCCTGCGTCACAACGGTTCTGTCGCCGCGTGGCGACGGCTGGCGACGAAGGACGTGCGCATCGGCGGCGTCGATATTGCGGCGGGCGCGAAACTGCTGATCGTGACCTCGTCGGCCAATCACGACGAGCGCCATTTCGCGGATGCCGATCTCTTCGATATTCGCCGCGACAACGCGAGCGATCACGTGACGTTCGGCTATGGCTCGCATCAGTGCATGGGCAAGAACCTCGCGCGCATGGAGATGCAGATCTTCCTGGAGGAATTCACGCGCCGCCTGCCGCATATGCGCCTCGCGGAGCAATCCTTCTCCTATGTGCCGAATACATCGTTTCGGGGTCCGGAACATCTATGGGTCGAGTGGGACCCCGCGCAAAATCCGGAGCGCGCGCAATCCGCGCTGCTCGACGCGCATGTGCCGGTGCGTATCGGCGAGCCGTCCTCGCACGCCTTGAGCCGACCCGTGGTGGTGGAGCGGGTGGAGGCGGTCGCCGACGGCATCGTGCGCCTGCGCCTCGCCGCGCCCGAAGGCGGCACGCTGCCGCGCTGGGCGCCGGGGGCCCATATCGATGTCGAATGCGGAGAAACGGGGCTGTCGCGTCAATACTCGCTGTGCGGCGATCCTGCCGATGCGGGTGCGTTCGAAATCGCCGTGCTGCGCGAATCCGCGAGCCGGGGCGGTTCCGCGTGGGTGCATGACACGTTGCGCGCAGGCATGAGGCTGAAAATCCGTGGACCGCGCAATCACTTCCGGCTCGACGAGGAAGGGCGCCGCGCGATCTTTATCGCGGGCGGCATCGGCATCACGCCGATCAGCGCAATGGCGCGCCGCGCGCGCGAACTCGGTATCGATTACGAACTGCACTATAGCGGCCGCTCGCGCGCGACGATGGCCTTCATCGACGAACTCGCGCAACAGCACGGCGAGCGGCTGTATCTGTATGTTTCCGACGAAGGCACGCGCAACGATCTGGACGCGCTACAGGTGGATGCGCATACGCGTGTTTATGCCTGCGGGCCTGCACGCCTGCTCGACGCATTGCAGGCCGCAAGCGAGGCGTGGCCCGAGGACGCGCTGCGCGTCGAGCATTTCGCGGCGAGCGTGGGCCAGCTCGATCCCGCCAACGAACACGCCTTCGAAGTCGAACTCAAGGACTCGGGCCTCGTGCTCACCGTCGCGCCGGACCAGACCGTGCTCGATGCACTGCGC
Organism: Paraburkholderia eburnea; assembly: GCF_002917095.1. GTDB lineage: Bacteria > Pseudomonadota > Gammaproteobacteria > Burkholderiales > Burkholderiaceae > Paraburkholderia > Paraburkholderia eburnea. Next base: position 107,768 of record NZ_PQGA01000004.1, on the reverse strand, counting down.
CGCGCCAATATCGACGTACAAAGCGATTGCGAGGAAGGCCTGTGCGGTTCGTGCGAGGTGCGCGTGCTGGCGGGCCAGATCGATCATCGCGACGTAGTGCTCACACGTGCGGAGCGCGAGACGCAGTCGCGCATGATGACCTGTTGTTCGCGCGCGAAAGGCGCGCGCCTGGTGCTCGAACTGTAGAGCGCGGATTGAGACGATTTTCATATCGGTTGGAGCAGGCATGAGCAGAAACGTGGAAGTAACGGCGACAATCGACGCGAGTCGCTTCGGGCCGTATCAGTTGCTGGTGGTGGTGCTGTGCGCGTTGTGCCTCGTGATGGACGGCTTCGACGTCCAGGCGATGGGTTATGTCGCGCCGGTCGTCATCCACGAATGGGGCATCGCGAAGGAAACGCTCGCCCCCGTGTTCGGGGCGGGTCTCTTCGGCATGCTGGTGGGCTCGCTCACGTTCAGCACGGTGGCCGACAGGATCGGGCGGCGTCCCGTGCTGATCGGCGCGACGTTGTTTTTTTCGGCCTGCATGATCGCCACGGGTTTCGCGCACAGCATCGGCGAACTGGTGTTCTGGCGCTTCGTGGCGGGGTTGGGCCTTGGCTGCATCATGCCGAACGCGATGGCGCTCGCGGGCGAGTACAGCCCGCGCCGCATCCGCGTGACGCTGATGATGATCGTCTCGTGCGGCTTCACGCTCGGCGGCGTGGTGGGCGGCCTGATTACCGCCGCGCTGATTCCGGCCTTCGGCTGGCGCGCGGTGTTCTTCGTGGGCGGCGCGATTCCGCTCGCGATGGGTGTGCTGATGTGGCTCGCGTTGCCCGAGTCGATCCAGTTCCTGCTGTTTCGCCGCAATTCAGGCGCCGATGAGACGACCCGACGCGTGCGCAGCCAACTCGCGCGCGTCGCGCCCGGCCTCGCGCTGCCCGCCGATGCCGTTTTCACGAGCGCCGAGACACGCTCGCGCGGCGTGCCCTTCATCGAACTCTTCAAGGAAGGCCGCGCACGCGTGACCGTGCTGCTGTGGATCGTGAATTTCGCGAACCTGCTCGATATGTATTTCCTCTCGAACTGGCTGCCGACGGTGATTCGCGAGGCGGGTTACTCGACGCAGACCGCCGTGCTCGCGGGCACGGTGCTGTGGGGCGGCGGGGTGATCGGCACGCTGCTGCTCGGGCGTCTGATCGATCTCGCGGGCTTCACGCGCGTGCTGGCCACCACCTTCGTGATCGCCATCGCGGCGACGGCGGCGATCGGCAATCCCGCTGTGATGGTGTCGGTGGCCGCGATGTTCCTCGCTATCTTCCTGACGGGCTTTTCGATCATCGGCGGCCAGCCTGCACTCAATGCGCTCGCCGCGACCTACTATCCGACCGCGCTGCGCTCGACGGGGATCGGCTGGAGTCTGGGCATCGGCCGCATCGGCTCGGTGGTCGGCCCTGTGCTGGGCGGCGCGTTGATGCATCTGCACTGGTCGTCGGCGTCGCTGTTCGCGGCGGCGGCAGTGCCGGCCTGCGTGTCGCTCGCGGGGATCGTCGCGATTCATCGCGCGAATGCGCGCGCCGCCGGAGCGCCTCAAGCCGCGCCGCAGGCGGAGTGAAGCGAAGACGGCTTAAGCGCCGGCTTTCGGCCCGTACTTCACACGTCGGCTGGTTGATGAGGAGGCGCCGCCCAACGCTTCGGCAGAAAGGGTGCCGTTCAAGCGTCCTTGAGTCGATCCAGCAAATGCCGAAGTCGTCGCGCCTGGGCCGGCACGATCTGCGGAGTGGACGCCATTCGCTGGACGCGATCGAGCCAGTAGCGTTGACCGAACACGGCGATGTTGCCGTCGATGGCAATCGCAAACTCAAGGTGCGCGATGGCGCCATCGAGATTTTTCGCCGTGTAGGCGCTTTCTCCTTGTGCGCCGGTTTGGGCGTCTTGCCGTGCCATCACGCGCTTCGCATTTTGATTGGCGCGCTTCGAAGGCTGAACGGTTTCTTGTTCTATGTCGATTATCATTATTTTTGCCTTACGGTCGGATAACTGCGCCATGCTCGCGAATGGTCTATTGCGTGGCGACCCCATTGTGATTTCGGTGCGGGCGAAGTTGGCCTTTTTCGCGGTCCCGAATACCGAAGGGTGAGCAACAATCGCACCAGCGCGCAACGGCGCTGTGCCAGTGGGATAGCGCGGCGCGTGACAGAGCGGCGCAGGACGATTCCGTCCGCGAAAAAGGCAGGTAGTGGACGATTTCGACCACTCGACGTAACTCAGCGGCCCGCGACGAGTCCCTGGGTGTCCGGGTCGGCAGAAGCTTCGTGGCGCAGTTCGGCTAGCAAGGCGATGGCGTCTGCAATGCGGCCAGTCGATTCGGCCGATTGCTCCCGCACGCCGCGAGCGAGCGTGTCGATCGCTTCGGCGCGGCGGCCTGTGGAGCGCAGGAGGTCGGCGAGATAGCGCGCGGCATCCACGCGCGCGGGCACTGAACCGAGCGCGAGCGCCGTTGAAAGGGCGGTGCGCAATCCCTGCTCGGCAGACGTCAGATCTCCGAGCGCCCACTGCGCCCGCGCGCGGGTTACCAGCAGTTCACCAAGATGGGCGCGCTCCTGGCGGGCGAGCGTTTCGTCGACCGCGCCGGCCAGCATCGCTTCGCATTCCTGGGCGCGGCCGGATCGCAGCAGCAGTTCGCCGTGCTGCCACATCTTGAAGGAATGGAATAGCGCGCCGCCGTTGCAGACCATGTGGTTGTCGTAGCCGTCGAGCATGAGGACTTCGGCTTCCGCGTTCAAGCCTTGCGCGCTGAGATGGACGCCGCGGAGTATCTGGCCCATGCCGCGATAAAACGCAAAGCCATTGGCGATCGACACCGACTCCAGCTCGCTCGCGAGCGGCCCGCGCCGCGCCCGATCGTCGAAAAGACAAGCCAGCCACGCCGCGCCCTGCAGATTGACGACGTGCGCCAACGCGTGCGTACCCGGCTCGCCGGCGCGCAGGATCAGCATTTCCATCGCGCGTCGGGCCTGCGCGAACTCGCCGATCTGGTAGGCCGCCAAGCCTTCGAACGTCAACGCAAGGCTCGCCAGATCGATTCCCTGCGAGCCCGTGCGCACATCGTCTCTCGTCACGCCGAGCAGATTGCCTCGCGCGAGGCAGGCGAGGGCTTCTTCGCTGTCGCCGAGCCAGTAGAGCGTGTTGGTCATGGCGACGTGCGCCTCGTCGAGCGACACGCGGTCCCCGCTGTTCTGGGCGCGCTGCAGCATCTCCTGTGCGCTCGCGCGCGCCTGCTTGAGTTGGAGCGTCGTCAACTGGGTCGTCCAGACGCCGAACTGGATCGCCGCGATTTCGCCAGGCTCGCAAATCCCGACGCCAATCTCGAGCGCGGCCGCGTAGCAGGCCGTGGCTTCTGCATACAGCCAGCCGTGCACGCTGCGCAGGCTCATGCCGAGCAGCCGGTAGGCGTCGAACTGTGCGCGGCGCGTGGCAGCCTCGTCACGGCTGGTTTTCAGCACGTCGACGCAACGTCTCAAATGAGGAATGGCCTCGGCGAAGCGCGCTGCATCGATCAGCGCACTCGCATGTTCAAGGCTCTTGTGGGCTTCGCGGTGGTGCTCCTCGCGCGACTTCAGGCGGCGTTCGACGGTCTTGCGCCCAACGCCTAGCAAAGCGGCGGCAGCGCTCTTGTTTCCCGCGCTGCGTTCCAGCGCGCGATCGACGAGAAGGTCTTCGGCGGCGGCGAGTTTGTCGCGTCCCTCGAGTTGCAGCAGCATGTCCGCGAGCGCCGCGCGCGAAACCGATCCGGCTGTTTCGCTGTGGAGAAACGGCTCGAGTGTGTCTTCATCGATCAGCGGCTTTTCGGCGAGGACGCTCAACTGGCTGATCAGGTTGCGCAATTGACGGATATGACCCGGCCAGGTATGTCGGCCGAGCCGCCGCAAGGCGGCAGGCGAAAACTCGATGCGGCGCTCCTGCTGGGAGGCGAAGTGGGCGGCGAGCGCCGGGATGTCTTCGACACGCTGGTTAAGCCCAGGCACGCCCAGCACGAATACCGCGAGCCGGTAAAACAGGTCCTCGCGAAATAGCCCCTGGTGTGCCAGTTCGCGCAGATCCCGGTGAGTCGAGGCGACCACGCGTCCCTCGAAACGCACGTTCGACGAGGCGCCGATCGGGCGGAACGCCCGCGTTTCGAGTGCACGCAGCAGCTTGGGTTGCAGCGCGAGCGGCAACTCGCCGATTTCGTCGAGCAGCAGCGTGCCTTTGCCGACCTGCTGCAAAAGCCCCGGACGACTCTCGCCGGCGCCGGTGAACGCGCCTTTGACGTGCCCGAACAGTTCTGCCTCGACGAGATGTTCGGGAATCGCACCGCAATTCACGTCAACGAACGGTTGATCGTGGCGCAGGCTGCGCGTGTGTACGCGGCGCGCGACCAGTTCCTTGCCCGATCCGGTTGGCCCGATGATGAGCAGGGCGTGATCGGTGGGCGCGACCCGATCGATCATCCTGACCAGTTGACGAAACGCGGGTGCCTCGCCAATGAACGCGTCGTAATCCGCTTGTGCTCCGGTAAGGGGAACGAAGGGAAAAGTATTCATCGCCTCAGGGGCTCCCGATAGACGCGTGGCATTGTGATTGTTCCAGCGACCGCGATCCTGAAGAAGCGCTGGATCACCGCATTATCCCAACACTTTTCCTGGCTGTTCATGTTCTTGACGAGCGTTGCTGGGCCTCGCACTCGCTGGCTCCAGAATCCGGGTGCGTTGTGGCTCTTTTGCGCATGGAGGCCGCTGTTTTATAGTCGCGCTTATTCATTCCACCGCGATTCTTTCGGCGTACTCGACCTCATGCAAATCCGAACATACGAACCTGGCGATCTCGCCGAAATGATCCGGCTTTTCGATGACTATCGCGTCTTTTATGAGCAGCCTTCCAACCTCGAACTCGCCAGACGTTTTATCATCGCACGCGCGCACGGCAAGGATTCGGTGATTTTCGTCGCGCAGAGCGACGAGAACCGCCTGGCCGGTTTCTGTCAGTTGTACTCCTCGTTCTGCTCCGTAGCCGCAGCGCCTATCTATGTGCTGTATGACCTGTACGTCTCGCCGGAAAACCGGCGCAATGGCATCGCGAGGCGCCTGCTCGAAGTCGCCGCAGCGCACGCGAAGCGCGACGGAAAGGTGCGCATGGACCTCACCACGGCGAAAGATAATCTCAAGGCACAGGCGCTATATGAATCGCTCGGCTGGCAGCGCGACGAAATATTCTATACGTACAACCTGCCAATTAATTAAATATCAACTGAATGCCTCTAAAGAATTAAGGCTGGCTGCATAAGTCAGTCTGGATATTTTCGATTTACTCATGAAAATGCAGACATTTTCAAGAGCGTCGCCTACTTCAATGCTGAGGCGGTGAACGGTGCTCTCGATCCTGGTATGGCCGGGCAACAGTTGCGCCGCTCCAGGATTTGTCGTTCGCCGGCAAATCAATGGTGGCTCAAGCCGCCTCGACCCCTATTGCAGCCGAGGGCGGCGCGTCACGCTTCTTCATTCCTTGCTGGACTGCGCTGCGGCTTGCTCGATCAGCTTCGCGACTTCGGCCGGATGAGACATGTAGGCCACGTGGCTTGAGTTGATCTCGACCGTCTTGCTGCCGGCGCGCTGGGTCATGAAGCGTTCCAGATCCGGGTTGATCGCGCGGTCCGCCGTCGCTACGACAGCCCAGCTCGGCTTGGTTCTCCAGGCAGCGTGTGTGATTGGCACGCCGAACGATTGCGCGGCCGGCGTCACCTGCGAAATAGCCATGAAGCGGGTTTCGCTGGCGGGCAAGTCGGCGGCGAAATCCTCGTGGAAACTAGCCGGATCGATGTACAGGTGACCGTCGGCGGTGGCCTTGATCGCCTTGGTTGCCGGCGGCGTCTTTTTGGTCAGATCGAGCGGCGACTCTCCCGTGTCAGGCTGGAAGGCGGCCACATAGACGAGACCCGCGACCTTGTCGTCATTGCCGGCCTCGGTCACGACCGCGCCACCGTAGCTGTGCCCGACAAGGATGCTCGGGCCGTCCTGTGCATCGACGACCCGGGTGGTCGCCTTCACATCGTCGTCAAACGAGGTTTCCGGCTCCTGCACTACGGAGACCTTATAGCCGTCACGCGTGAGGATCTTCGACACGGCCTGCCAGCCGGATCCATCGGCGAAGTAACCGTGCACAAGGACGATGTTCTTGACCGGCGCGGCCGTGGCGGCCTGCGAGCCGAGAGCGGCGGCGGAAAGGGCAACAGCGGCGGCGATGCGGGTGACGTATGAGGAAAGCTTCATTTTCATGCTCCAGAGGATAAGGGACCGAGAACTCGACAGGGCATTCCCTGTTCGATGTAGCCATCCTACTAGTAGGATGGCTTAGATGCAAGAAAATCTTTGCGACTGGAAATTGCTGCCCACCACGCATAAACTGTCGGATATTCAACCGACTAGATGGTAGGCAAAATGACGGCAAGTGGCGAACTGACGGCAGACAGGATCATTGCAGCGGGGCGGCAACTCATCATGCGTCGCGGCTATAGCGGGTTCAGCTACGCGGACGTCTCGGAAGCGATCGACATCCGTAAGGCGAGCATTCACCACCACTTTCCCGCCAAGACCGATCTCGTGGTCGCCGTGTTGAACGCGTGGCGGGACGCGTTTGAGGCCGATGTGGCTTCACTTGAGGCGAGCGGTGCCGACGCCATTGCGCAGTTGCGCGCCTACATCGGCCATTGGGAGCGCTGCATTGCGGACGACACGGCGCCGTTCTGCGTAGCGGGTATGCTGGCTGCCGAACTCCCTTCGCTGCCGGAGGACGTGGCGCAAGCGGTGAAGGCGTTCTTCGAAAACCTGACTGCGTGGCTTGAGCGGGTGCTTGAAGCGGGCGTGAAAAGCGACCTCATCGAACTGCGTTCGTCGGTTCAAACTGAGGCGGCAACGCTCGTGTCGCTGGTCTACGGCGCCATGCTTGCTGCCCGGGTTCATGGCAACGTCGCGGCATTCAAGGATGTCGCCGAGGGCGCTGTGGAAAGACTGGTGAAGGTGGCGGGTTCTACCCAGACAGCCGGGATCAAACATCGTGCTAAACGTGGCGTCAACGTCTCGACGAACTAGGTTGCTACGGTCGCCGGTACCGGGATCGACCTCCCCGCCTCGCGGTCTTTACGCCAGCCGCTAGGTCGGGACACTGTCCTGACATAATCCGGCGATGCGCGATTTAACGGTGGTCAGCGAGCGAACGTAACGCGATCACGTGTGCCACAATCTGGACTCTGAATCGCCGTCGGTAACCCGATTACGGTGGATCTAAATGGGTCGCGATTTGTCACGAGCTTCGGACTACCCAGCATCGCAGGACCAGAATCCTGATGCATTCGTGCGAACCGGTGCTGGAAGGCTTCCACGGCCAGGCGATGGCGCCGCGCTACAAGGCGGGGCGACGGGTGTGCCCGTAGTCCCTTCTTCGCGGCGCACGAAACTGATTACGATCGACGAGATTCTCGTGGCACGGCCGCAACGGCCGGTTGCCACCACTCGCGGGCGCGGCTGGGGCGGCGTGACGCTCGATCTTCATCGCCCCTATTTCAACTGCGCTGAAAGCCACGCAGGCCTCGATCATCACCTCGTCTGCTATTGCCCGTCCGGCAGCGCCCGCCTGGTTCAGCGCCGCGCGGGCTTCGTGCATACGGGCCTGATCACAGGTGGCATGTCTTACATCATGCCTGCTGGCTATGAATCAACGTGGGAGGGCGATTCGGGGCTGTCCGCGCGGTTGCGCATTCCCACCGCGCTGGTCGATCAGGCGGCGCAGCAACTCGGCGGTTCAAACGGCCACGTGGAAATCCGTAACGTGTTCCAGGTGCGCGACCCCGTGATAGAGCACATCGCGCAGGCCCTGCTCGCGGAACTGGACAGGAAGGTGCATCCCGTTCAGGTGTTGATCGTCGATTCGATGTGCACGGCGCTCGCGGCGCACATGCTGCGAAGCTACAACGCCCTCGACGTGGTGGAGTCCCCGCAGGAGCGCTCGCTCAGCCGTCTTGAAGTCACGCGCTTGACGGAATATGTCGAAGACAACCTTGACCGGACGATCAGTCTTGAAGAGCTGGGGGCGCTCGTCAATGTGAGCCGGTTTCACTTCAGCCGGCTATTCAAGCGCTGCGTCGGCATCACCGCGATCAGTTTTGTCGAACAATGCCGGATTCGTCGCGCACAATCGCTGATCACTGAGACCGATCTGCCGCTTGCGGAGATCGCGTTGACGGTGGGCTTTGCGGATCAGAGCCATTTTACGCGCCGGTTTCACCGTCACGTCGGATGCACCCCGGCAGTCTTCGCGCGCGAGCAGGGGCGCAGGCGTTCCAGTCTGCGACTAATGATGCCGTCTGGTAACGACCGGCCATAGCGATTGCCGCATTGCCGCCCCGACGGGGCCGTGGGTTCCACGATTTCCGCGTGATACTCGCGCGTCCGGGTGTTTCGTAAAGGTGACAATCGCACGTCCGCTCGACGATACCGGCACCGTGATGCAATGAATTGAATTCCTTTGCTCGAATTGGTTGATTCTTGCGCATTTCGACAATCCCGCTTTTTCCTCAATTACGCCAGGATATGATCGGGATTCCTTCGTTTACCTGAAAGCGTGTGCTCGGGCCGATGGCCTGCGAATCCGCCGGCGACGATCGCGCGCGCGAATGGCTGCAGGGGTTGATCCTGGAAACGATAACGATCACCGTCGTCCTGCTCGCATGTGTAATTGCGAGCAGCATCGTCAAGCGTGCCGCCAGGATCCCGCTGCCGGTCGCTGTCGTCCAGATTGCCATAGGCGCGCTAGTCTTCCAGGCGTTCGGCTTTCGCGTTTCGCTTTCCCCCGACGTTTTCCTGCTGTTGTTCGTCGCGCCGTTGCTCTTCCTCGACGGCTGGCGAATCTCGAAGGCGGGACTCTTGCGCGACAGGTGGACGATCGGCGCTTTCGCTCTCGGACTCGTTGTTGTTACGGTTCTTGGGGCCGGTTTCTTCATTCATTGGCTGATCCCGGTCATGCCGCTGCCGGTCGCGTTTGCGCTCGCGGCGACGCTCTCGCCGACCGATGCGGTCGCCGTGTCGGCCATCGCCGAGCGCGTGCCCGTGCCCGCGCGGCTCATGCATGTCCTCGAAGGCGAGGCGCTGCTCAACGACGCATCGGGTCTCGTTTGTCTGCGCTTTGCCATTGCGGCCGCGACCACGGGCGCTTTCTCGATCGCCGCCGCGGGCGGCACGTTCCTGTGGCTGGTGGCGGGCGGCGTGGCTTCGGGCGCCGTCGTGACACTCGTCGCCAACGCGGCGAAGGACTGGACGGCGCGCCAGTTCGGCGAGGATACCGGCGCGCAGATCCTGATCAGCCTGCTGCTGCCATTTGGCGCGTACGTTGTGGCCGACCGGCTCGGCGCCTCCGGGATTCTGGCGGCCGCGACGGCAGGCATCGTGATGAGCTACGAAGAACTGGCGGGAAGGGCATTGGCTGGCACGCGCATTCGCCGCGCGGCCGTCTGGGACGCGCTGCAGTTTGCAGGCAACGGCGTGATTTTCGTGCTGCTTGGCCAGCAGTTGACCAGCGTGATCGACCAGGCCGGGCAAGCGTTGCGTCAGACCGGCAGGCATGACGGGTCCTGGCTGCTCGTCTACGTCATCGCCATCAGTTGCGCACTGCTGTTGATCCGGGCTTTGTGGAGCTGGGCGGCTTTCCGCCTGATCCTGTCCGGGGCAGGAAAGCACGGCGCCACGACCGGTTCCTCGCACTGGCGCGTGATCGCGGCGACGACACTGGCAGGCGTGCGCGGTGCGGTCTCGCTGTCCGGCGTCATGACGCTGCCATTGTTCCTCGAAAGTGGTGCGTCGTTCCCGACCCGCGACCTGGCCATTCTGCTTGCCGCCGGCGTGATCGTCGTGACACTGATTTCGGCGAACATTGGGTTGCCGTGGGTGCTGAGCGGGCTGCGGATGCCATCGGGCACACGCGAACAACGTCAGGAGGACGAAGCGCGATGCGCCACTGCGCGAGCGGCGATCGCGGCCGTCGAGCGTGCCGTCCAGGCGACCGGGAAGAACGCGGACGACGCCGACCTGTTTGCACAAGCCGGCGCGCGGCTCATCGCACACTATCGCGAGCAGATCGAACTGCGTTGTCATACGGGAGTGGGCGCGCAACGCGGCCTGCAGATCGACGACGTCGAACGCAAGCTGCGCCTGCTCGCCCTCGCTGCCGAGCGCGAGGAGTTATACCGGATCGCCGGGGCGGGCCATCTGGAAGAGGGCCGCGTCCGCGATCTGGTGCACGAAGTGGATCTGCAGGAGTCGCGTTTCAGTGTGCGTGGCTCACGAAACTGACGGCGGCGTTTTCATGCCGAGCACGTCGAGCATTTCGATGACCGGCGGGGCGGCCAGCAGCTCTCCCGCGTGCGCCATGAGCGCCTGTCCGATGGGGCCGTTCAGGTGCGCGTTGCGGTCGGCTTCGCTGGCGAACGCGTCGAAGATGCCAAACGTCGAAGGCGACAGTCGCAAGGCAAACCATATCGGCGTGGTCGTTTCGCGGTTGGCCATGTCGAGCGCGGTCGCGAGAAACGCGGCGACTGCCTCTTCCTTGCCGGGCCTGGCTTCGAGTCTTGCCAGCAGTGCATATTCAATCATCTTCGTTCTCCGGTTTATCGTGGGACATCCACGAGATCGCATGGTCGGAAAGCGCCTGCATCACGCGGGAGCTGGCCGCACGCGCTACGTGCGCATCATCCATCCGCCCGCGGCCATGGCCGCCTGACGCACCGACTCCGACCAGGTGGGATACGGATGGCAGATGCGCGCAAAGTCTTCGCAGATCATGGAGGCCTCCACGGCAATGGCCACCTGGGAAATCAGTTCGGCGGCCCGCGGGCCGATCAGATGAGCGCCTGCGATGAGATGGGTGCGAGCGTCGACGATCAGTTTCACGGACCCGGTTTGAGTGCCGTGAATCGTCGCGCGCGCGCTGACGGCAAGCGGGCAGTAACCGATCCTGTACGGTACGCCTGTTGCACGCAGTTCGTCCTCGGTTTTTCCGATCATGGCGACTTCGGGGCTCGTGTAGAGGACGTTCGGAATCGTCGCGTAGTTGACGAAGCCTGGCAGGCCAGCGATCTGCTCCGCGCAGGCGATGGCTTCCTCTTCGGCCTTGGACATGAGCATCGGGCCGTCCGTCGCGTCGCCGACTACCCAGATTCCGTCCGCGCAGGGGGACGGACGAAAGGGGAGTTCGCCGTCCACCCCGGCGCGCAGGCCGGCGCTCGCGAGATTCAGGCCGACCGTTGCCGGACGACGCCCGATCGCAACGAGGACCTGTTCGGCATCGAGCGTGGCGATCTCCCCGGTTGGCGCGTTGCAGACGTGAATCGACACGCCGCCAGTCCGTGTATCGATACCGACGACATCGGCCGATAGCCGGATGCCGATCCCCTGGCGCCTGAGCGCGCGCTGCAGGGCGGTCGCGATGTCACGATCGAGCCAGTGGCAGATGCGATCGCGACGCTCCAGCAACGTGACGCGCGCCCCGAGGCGGCGCCATAGTGAGGCGAGTTCGACACCGGTGGCCCCAGCGCCGACAATCGCCAGATGACGCGGAACCCGGTCGAGCGCCAGGGCATCGGCGGAATGAAGAATCGAATGATGGTTGAAGGCGGCAAACGGCAGGGGAATGGGTTCGGAGCCTGTGGCAATGACGACGGCTCTGCCCGACATGATGCGCGAAAGACCGTCAGGTCCGGTCAAGGCCACTTTTCCCGAACCGGCAAGCCTCGCGGTCCCAGGAATGACCTTGACGCGATGGCGGCCGAGCAATTGCGTGGCATGGCGCACCATGTTTTCCACGGTTTTCGTCTTGTAACGCATCATCTGCGACAGATCGAGCGTCGGCACGCAGCGGATGCCCAGCGTGGCATGTTTTGCCTTCGCGGCGATTTCGTACATCTCGGAAGCGTGCAGCAAGAGGCGCGAAGGGATGCATCCGGTTCGAATGCCGGCCCCGCCGATGGCCTGCGCGCGTTCGATGCAGGCAACGGAAAGACCGAGCTGGCTCGCCCGAACGGCGGTGTTGTAGCCCGCCGCGCCGCACCCAATGACGATGATGTCGTAGTGATCCATTCGAGTAGATGAATCAGCGAGTGTGCCGAAATTATCAGAGCCCCTGTGCGACGGATTGAAGGGTCATGCGTTTTTTTGCCGATACTTGATTGGCAGACCAAAATTTTTCTGGTTGCCCAGGTGCGTCGATCGGTGTGCGATGTGCCTATGCATTCGTTCCGCGTTATCCGTCATTCTTTCGTGATAGGCTTTTTGAGCGACGCTTGTGCGCTGCTCACAACGCAGGTGATGTTCTTTCAGAAGGAGTCGTCAATGGAGCGGACACACCTTAACGGCTCCGACCCCTCGCGGCAGGTCTCGATCGACGACATCGTGCACGTGCTGTCGCATCGCGCGACGGCGACGACACGCGGACGCGAATGGACGGGCGTGACCGTCGATATGTACGCCGCACTCCCGAACGTGTCGGAGCGCTATCCCGCGCTCGATCATCATCTGATCTGTTTTTGCCCTTACGGGAGTGCCCGGCTCGTTCAGGGGCGCGATGGCAAGATTCATGAGAGCCTTGTTTCGGCGGGGACTTCGATGCTCATGCCGGCAGGCTGCGACTCGCTCTGGGAAGGGAGTGCGTCGGCGACGGCTCGCTTGCGCATTCCCACCGCGCTCATCGAGTCCGCTGCCGGACAGATCGGGTGGCGTAGCACCTCGCAGGTCGAAATCCGCAATGTGTTCGAAACGCGTGACACGGTCATCGCACATATCGCATCTATCCTCATGGCCGAGCTCAAACGTCAGCCGCATCCCGCGCAGACGTTGATCGTCGATCAGGTTTCGAACGCGCTCGCGGCGCATCTGCTTCGCAATTTCAACGCGTTCGATCCACTCGTGCCGCGTGAATTGACGGCACTGAGCAAAGTCGAACTGGCTCGCCTGACCGGGTTCATCGAAGAGAATCTCGACCGTCCCATTGGACTGGCGGAACTCGCCGCCATCGTGAATGTGAGCCGGTTCCATTTCAGCCGCCTGTTCAAACGCAGCACCGGTACGACGGCAATCAGCTTCGTCGAGCAATCGCGGATTCGCCGCGCCCAATCGCTCATTCTCGAAACCGGCCTGCCGCTTGCCGAGATTGCGCTCGCGGTGGGCTTTGCGGATCAGAGTCACTTCACGAGGCGCTTTCACCGTCAAGTCGGCTGCACGCCCGCTGTGTTTGCGCGCGAACATGGCAGGCGTCGCACGATGAGAGTCCCGCAGGCCTGACTACGACGCACTTTCCCCCGTACTTCGCCATTGCAGCGCCTGGCCGTATTGGGAATCCTGGCGAGCGTCAGATTGGGCTTCGCATCGTCCGCCGGTAGAACCATTGACTGATCAGGCGATCGAGCGACAGCGGCCCGGGACCGAGCGCCATGATGCCCACGGCGAGCGACGCCCAGTAGAGATGGAAATTGGCCCAGCCGTCGGGAAACACCAACTGGATCACGCCTGTCATGAGCAGCAGCGCCAGTGCGGCGAACCGTGTTGCGAGCCCGAGAATGAGGAGGACGGGAAGCGCGATTTCCGCCGTGGCGACGAGCAATGCAATTGTGTCCGGCGCGGGGAAGTCATACGCCGCACCGAACACGTGCAGCTTGAACTGATTCTCGAAGAGAAACAGCGTGGCCGGTGAAATGCTCAGGAAGCCGTCCCAGCGGGTGTGGCCCGAGCGCAGGAACGGCAGGGCGAGAGCGATGCGCAGCAGCGGCGGCGCAACGACTCCGGCAATGCTCTGGATTTGCTCGATGGTCGAGCGGATCAGGAACTGGCTCATGCACGCCTCTTCATGGCATTGGGGCCGTTTCTTCGCTTGCGTTCCACCCGACGATCGCATCGATGGCGAGCAGATCGCAAAAGGCGCACGCGAGGTCGAAAGCGGACTCTTCGGCGATGGCGCGAGCAGTCGCCTCGACGACCGACACGCCGGTCTGGAGGCCGAATATGAAAGCTGCGGCTCCGGCAGTAACGGTGCGCACTTCCACTTCGGCGGCAGGGCGTATGACGACGGCATTCTCGCCGCCGCGCCGGATGTCCACGGCAGCGGGAACACCCCCGTCGATATTCATCGACCATATCTCGACAATCGGCCAGGTGGACCGCACGATGCGTAGCGAAGGATGCAGCACCAAACGGACCTCGGGAAGACGCGCGGAGTCGATCGCACCCAATTGCGCCGGTTCGACCGGGCTGGCTTCGGCGGCGTGGTACGCCTCGCTCCATGCGCGTTCGAGCCGGGCGACGTCGGACAGATAAGGCACGCTCCGAGCTGGCCCGAACGTTGCGATGAAGTCCGGGAACGTCGCGCCGTAGGCCAGCATGACCGGCGTTGACGGTGGCCTGAAGGCCACATACGCGCGCGCCATCGCCGTGAAGAATTCGTCGCCGACGAGGCGGCACACGGCAGGGAAAGCGGCTCTGAGCGCCTCGATCAGGCCTACGACGACGTTGTTCCGGTAAACACCGAATCGCCTCGCACTGGGCAATGTGTCGGGGCCAACTACACCATCGGGGACCGGCAGGGTGGGGTCCAGCAATGCAGCCGCGAAACTTCCTTGACGCGCGTGCAGAGACGGCTCGTCCCGCTCGGTGCAGTGGTCTGCGTTGCGCGCCTGTCCGGGACGCGACCGATGCAGCCATCGCGCGGGCGAGGGGGCCGGCTTTGGGCGTTGCATCACGCTGACTGCCGGACCGGGCGCTGGGCGACATTGGTCCAGAGCTGTCGAAGACTGTCAACACCGCCGGCGGTCGAGCTCCAGAGGGTGGTGTCGCTCACGTATAGCGTGCCAGCGAACACGTCCTCGCGCGACTGCAGCAGTGCGTCGAATGTCGAACGCTCGCGCGTGAAGGGATGGGGCGGAGCGTTGAGATCGATTCGCTGCCGCGCGAGCACGTCGAGCCGGGTGGCCGCTTCGCCGTGGCGATCGAGTTGCGGCAGATGCGCGTGCAGATTGAAGTGGGGGACGTTCTCAAGCAGATTCAGCCGGTCGAGCGCCTGCTCGGCTTCGATGGGTGACGGCGATCCGTCCGCTTCGCGAGCCGGTCGCAGTCCGAAGCGATTTTCCACGGGCAGACCGAGGCCCGCAAGCAGCGAGCGTGCAAAGCCGCCAAAGCGTTGGCGCGGGGGAATCGTCTTGTCGCCGTGGTGCTCAAACTCTACAAGCTGACGTTGCACGGCTTCGTCCGTGCTCGTATCGTCAGTGTCGCCAATATCGTGATGCGGACAAACGAAAGCCAGATGGTCCTTGTTAGCGAGGAACGCGCGGACCGCCTCGATCTCGTTGCCGGTCGCCCTCTGGGCCGTGCGAATCGAGTCAAAGCTGATGACGATCAGCGTGTCGACGCCGTTGAGCGTGTTCGCATCGAGTGGCGTAAGCGTGCCATCGTCAGCCACGCGCTCGATCTCGATCGCACGCTGGCCTGTCAGTGTTGTCGCCAGATCGATGAACGCCGTGAAGTTGGGCTTCATTATGTGGTCGAGGAAGCCCGCGATACCCTGGTCGAACTCGTGCGGGTCCTTGAACTCGTGAAAGCGGGGAAACCCCATTCTGCGGCTCTCGAAGAGCGCGGGAAACCGGTCTTCGATCACATGGAGCGGCGCACCAGACTCGCCCGG
Source organism: Paraburkholderia eburnea (assembly GCF_002917095.1). Taxonomy (GTDB): domain Bacteria; phylum Pseudomonadota; class Gammaproteobacteria; order Burkholderiales; family Burkholderiaceae; genus Paraburkholderia; species Paraburkholderia eburnea. The sequence goes on along the minus strand of NZ_PQGA01000004.1, from coordinate 92,036 downwards.
CCGACTCCACGCGTAGTAAACCAGCACTTGTCGCTTAACCATGATGTCCGTATCTCTCGTCTGTGCTACGGGTTACCGCGGCATGACCGCGAACTGCGGCTCGTGGGTCAATCGCCCGGCGCTTGCCGGCTGTGTGGCGGCAAGCATGATGCGCTCGGCGCGTGCGGCTTCGGCGGCGAGCGTCGGCCAGTCGGGGATGTGGGCGTCCCATTCGACCAGGACGGGCAGCGGCCCCGTTCTGCGGACTGCCTGTGCGAAGAGATCCCATACGGCGTCCTGAACGTGGCGGTCGTGCGTATCGATCAGCAACGGCCGGCCGTTTTCGTCGGCCTCCCGCGCGTGGCCGGCGAGATGAATCTCCTGCACGGCGGCGAGCGGGTACGCTGCCAGATACGCAAGCGGATCCCATTGCTGGTTCGTCGACGCGACGTAGACGTTGTTGACGTCGAGCAGCAGGCCGCATCCGGTTCGCTGCACGATGGCCGCGATGAAGTCCGTCTCCGAAAACGTGCTCTCCTTGAAGGCGACATACGTCGATGGGTTCTCGAGCAGCAATTGCCGGTCAAGCCGTTCCTGCACCTGGTCGATGTGATCGACGATACACGCGAGGTTGTGCTTCGTGTACGGCAACGGCAGCAGGTCGTTGAAAAAGCCGCAATCGTGACTGGACCAGGCGAGATGTTCGGAAAACAGCTCTGGCGAGTAACGCTCCATCAGCGTTTTGAGCCGCCGGAGATGGTCGGGATCGAGCGGGCGGTCGGCGCCGATCGACAGGCCGACGCCATGAACCGACAGTCCATATGACTCGCGTATCGCAGACAGATAGCGGTGCGGCGGCCCGCCCGCGCCCATATAGTTTTCGGCATGAACCTCGAAGAAGCCGATATCGGGCTGCGTTTCGAGTATCGTCCGACAATGTTCGGCCTTGAGGCCGACCCCGGCGCGTGCGGGCAGGCGTTTCCGGACGGGGAAGGACGATGACGACGTGGACATGGGCGGTCTCAGTCTCGATCGGCTGGCGGGCCGGAACTGCCGGCTGGATTGGCCCGGCCTGTCCAGTAGCTTAGACCTTCGGCGAAAGGCTGCCCGGGCCCTTTGGCGTGGAAATGCCCGTGCAGGTGCCCTTCGGCACGAGGCGGAACGAATTGCCCTGATAGTCTACGGTGCTCGTCCCGGCGCATGTCGTGCCTGCGCCCGCGTAGCAGTCGTTTTGTCCCTTCAGCGCCGTTCCGAAGCACGGTTCGACCTTGCCGGACTTGACGAGCGCGGTGTGCTCGGCCTGAATTTTCTTCTGCGCGTCGGTGAATTCCTGGGCGCTAGCGGGCGTGGCCGCAATGGCAGCGAGCGCCGTCGCGAGTGCACCGGCAACCAGGGTGGTCATCTTGTGGTCGGCCATACATTTCTCCGGGTTGAGAGAGCCGCGCTCTTCGGGAGACCGCGATGGAAACGCTCGCCCTGATGCGAGCGTGGAAACGGTGAGGACCACCCGGCGTCGTCGTACGCATGATGATTCGTCACCGTGCTAGAAGGTTACGGAATCAACGGCGCGCAAGATTGCACGGTATTGTGCGATTTGGTCTGAGATTGCGCTGCGCAGTTCGGTTGTTAGCGGCGTAACGGCGATCGCAGCCTGGCCTATGTCCGCTCGTACGGCCGTTTTTCAATTGCACCACTGCGGTGAATTTTCAAACCGGCAGAGGGGGGTGGTTGGGTAAGGGAAGCAGTTAACCTGAAAGTTTTTGCGTGGACGCATGTTCATTTCCATCGCAATCGCGTCGAGCCGGCGCTGCGAGAGCACCGGGAGATCGGTGCGCTTAAGCATGTACTGGCGCAGCAGACCGCTGGTGTTTTCGCAGATACTCCACTGCCACGGACTGTGTGGATCACAGAAGTAGATTCGGATTCCGATCGGAGAAACTGTCGACGACCGTGTGGAGGACATCGGTGAAAGCCGCCACGTTCTATTGGGTGGCGAGAGAGGTGAGCTTGATCTCTGGCAGGTCATTCAGCATCTGCAAGATACGCTGCCGGCAGATGCGATTGTGACAAACGGCGCCCGCGACTTCACGGTGTGGGCGCATCGATTCTGGAAATATGGTGTCCTCAGAACGCAGTTGGCGCCTATGTCGGACCCGATGGGGTATGGATTACCGGCCGCAGTCGCTGCAAAGATTGCGGATCGTGATCGAACGGTCGTCGCACTCGCGGGCGATGGCGACTTCCTGATGAATGGGCAGGAACTCGCCGCAGCGCTCGCCCAGAGGCTTGGCATCGTTGTGATCGTGTTCGAACGTCATGTACGGCACCATCCGGATGTATCAGGAACGTTGTTATCCCGGTCGTGTCTCGGGTACGTAGCTGGAAAACCCCGATTTCGCAGCGCTGGCACGTGCGTATGGCGCCGCTGGAATCTAAGTTCAGACCAATCATCAGTTTGTCGAAGCGCTTGCACAGGCCGTCCGCCTCGCCAACGAAGAGTCACGCCCGACGCTGATCCATTTGCGGACAAGCCGGGAATTGCTCTCTCCTGCCACGACCGTGACGATGCTTCACAATAGCCAGAGCTAACGGCGTCGGCCATGGGTATCCGGGGGCGAGGGCTGCTCGCTCCGGACCGTCGCCCGGCCAGCGATAACGTGCCACAAAGGCTATCGTCATGTTGCCGTTGGCGGGTGGGAAGAGTGCAGGGAGGTCAGCGGGAAACGCGAGATATCTCGTGATCCCCCCAGAAAGGTGGCTGGACTTAGCGTGCCGACGCGACTTCGGCAGCGAGTTCCTTTGCGACGCCATCGATATTCATCTCAACGAGCATCTGAAGCGGATAGTTCGGGTATCGCTGGAGGACCTTTGCGGCAATGGCGCTCTTTTCTTCAGGCGTGGGCCGTGTGAGGTCGGCGACCCCATTGCGTACGTAATTGCGAAAGTTCGTCAGGTACTCAGCCTGCTGTGCGAGAGCGTCCAGTTCGGCGGCCTCGCCGTGACCTGCGAATACTGCCGTTGCGGTGGTGTAACGGCTACGGACGATTTCAATCTGGTTTAGCCACTGTTTTGTGCGGCCTTCCGCGAGCCACGGGTGCACGCGGTGATACAGAAGATCCGAGGCGATCAACTGATTGCTTTGCGGTAGATGGATAACGGTGATATCGGCTGACTCCCCCTCGCCGAGGTCGTCGATGCGCAGCTCGACGTCATCCACGAAGACGGCCTGTCCGGGCACCACCACGGTATTCGGCAGCACAGTCTGGCGAGGATAGTCTTCGCCATAGACCGGTGTCCATGCAGCGCGCTTGTCCGCTTCCGTCGCACGAATGACATCAATCGTGGCCTGGGTGGCATAGATCGGCAGTCCCGGCCATTCACGTTCAATCTCCGCCGTACCGTTGAAGTGATCGGGATGAGGATGGGTAATAACGATCGCCAGGAGCGGTTTGCCGTGAGCCCTGATTGTGTCACGCAGTTGCTGCGCGGAGGAGGTCAGGAACTGGGTGTCGACGAGCACGAGACCGCGCGTGGTTTCGATAACAAACGAGTTGACGTAAAAGGCTGACTCCACAGAGCTGAAAACGTGAACATGCGACATGCTCGTTCCTTCAATCGGGGTGGGGAAGATTGTCGTCTGATTGTCGAATCCTCTCGAGAGAATGAGAAGGCGTATAACATGCATATAATTCATACGACTATCGTATGAGTGAGAGTCTATGAAGGAAGCTTCACTGCACCAGTTGAGAACGTTTCTACGAGTCGTCGAGCGAGGGAGTCTTTCAGCGGCTGCAAGAGACCTCGGCACAACCCAGCCAACGGTATCCCGGCAACTCCAGGAGTTGGAGGTTGCCTATGGCAACGTGCTCGTCATCCGGACAACGCGGTCCCTTCGTATGACGGATGCGGGGAGAATGGTTTACGAGCAGGCTCAGCTCATGGTGCGCTCGGAGGATATTCTGCGGGAGCGATTGAGGGGCGATAGCGCTGAGGTTGAGGGGAGAATCCGCATTGCTGCGCCATCAGGGTTTGGCGCTTTCGTGATCGCGCCGTTCTGCGGGTGCTTTGTCGAGCGATATCCGAAAGCAACTTTGGAGTTGTGCCTGACTGACAGTGAGAGCGATCTGATCAGCGAGGGGCTCGACGTCGCAATCCGTATTGGTCAGTTGGCGGATTCATCGCTGTTCGCAAGACGCGTCGCTACGCTGGAAGAAGTCGTGGTGAGTCATCCACGGTATTTGAAGCAACCGGTCGCGCGGCCTGCAGATTTGCAGGCGTTGCCGTGGGTGGCGTTCTCGGGATCTCTGGGCCGGGACGATGTCGAGTTTGAACGTCGTGGCTGCAAACGGAAGATCCGGGTGATGCCCCGTCTGAAGATTGACCAGATTATTGGACACCGCGAGGCGCTTCTCTCCGGTGCTGGCGTGGGGCTGATTCATCGATACGCTGTCGATCGGGACATCCGTGATGGACGGCTCGTCCGGTTTCTTCCCGACTGGGGGTTGCCCGAGTGGCCAGTGCACCTGGTGTTTCCTGCCAGGGCGCAGACTCATCGCCTGCGTGTGTGGTGTGAGGAGCTTCAGCAGACGCTGCAAGGAATTCCTGGCGTGTCCTGACGCGAGGGTGGAACCTGACACCGAACCGCCAGCGTCGCGGTATTGATGGCTTCGGCCGTCATCGGCCCGCTGCCGAACTGCTCCAGCCGTTCAGCGGGAATGGCTGGCAGTTCTACCGGCGGGGTCTTCGGCTTGCGAGGCATAGGTTCTCCTGGAAAGAATCATCTGCCTTGAACACGAAATTAATGACCGGTCCGGCCCCTTCGTCTTTTACTGACGCATGAGCGCCATCATCGCGCCGAAGCCGACGAACACGCCGCCCGTCACGCGATTGAACACTTTCGCTACGCGCTCGCTCTTGAGCGTCGCGCCGATGCGCGTGCCAAAGCTCGCGTAGACCAGATACCAGCTCACCTCGCAGACCGCGAAAGTCGCGACCAGCACGCCGAATTGCGGCAGTGTGGGGCGGCTCGCGTCGATGAACTGCGGCAGCAGCGCGGCGGCGAACAGAATCGCTTTCGGGTTGCTGCTCGCCACCAGGAAGCCGTTGCGGAACAGCGTGGCGGCCGGGCGCGCGGGACGGGCGGCGAGCGCTTCGGCGTCGGCGCTGACGTTGGCCTCGACGGGCGCGCTCCACGCCTTGATGCCGAGATACACGAGGTATCCCGCGCCGACAAAGCGTAGCACGTTGAACATCGTCGGCCAGGCTTGCAGGAACACGCCCAGGCCAGCGGCGGAGACGGCCAGCATCAGCACGAGCGCGGACAGGCAGCCGCCCATGGTCGCGCTGGTGCGGCGCAGGCCGTACTGCGCGCCGTGCGACATGATGAGCAGCATATTGGGACCGGGAATGGCGCAGACGACGAAGACAGTGGCGAGGAACAGCCACCAGGTATGGAGGGTCATTGCAACGGCCTGGCAGGATGGAAAAAAGGAACCCGGATTATGCCAGCGCGCGGGGCGCCAGGGCGGCGGGGATCGAGGCGTGGCGCGGCCGGGCGCCAGGCAACGTGCGGCGCAAAAAAGAAAAAAGCCCGCTTGGAGGCGGGCTTGAACCACGTCTAAGGAGACATGGAGGAGACGAATTCAGTATAGGTAAGTCTTTGATGCATCGCAATAAATCTGCGAATGTTGAATCGTTAACCATTGTCAGATTACGGGTTTGACCGCAAAGCCCGGCCAGACGGGCCTTGGCGGGTGCTATCCAAAATTTATCCAATATTCATCCAAAATTTTAGCCGGCCTCAATGCGCACCTCTTTCCACTCACGGCCGCGTGCGTCACGGTAGAGGGCGGTCATCTGGCCGCTCTTGTGCCCCAATAGCGCTTGCGCGAATTCAGCGCCATATTGAGTGCCATATAGCCGAGCGGCCAACGACCGAATCTCGTGAAAGGTCGGCGGCGTTTTACCTTCGTCGATCACAATCTTCGCGTGCTGGCGGCAGGTCGTGAACATACGGGCGACGGCGTCCGCGCTAGGGGCTCGCCCCGCCTTCTTCCGGCCCCGTGTATGTGCGTAATGGATAACGTGCTTCGAGGCGATGTTGTCGCGGCATTCCCGGATCACGTCGTCGATCGTGAGGCCGACCGCCCGAAGTCCGATTGAGGTCGGGATCTTCAGCTTCGTATTCCCCTGGCTCTTTGTCTGCTCGACCCACAGGTACCCGTCCTTTATGTGAGGAAACTGCATGCGGCGGATGTCTTCGCGGCGCTGACCTGTGAGAAGGGCCAGCATGAACGCGCGCGCCGCCCAAACTGTGGTCGGCTGCTTGCGTGCTTGCTCGACAATCGCGAGAAAATCATCGAGCGTAAGACGTTGACGCGTCACCTTATGGGTCGGCTTGCGAATCGCATCGACGGGGTTGGCGCCTGCTTTAAGCAGACCTTCTGCGATCGCTTCATTGAACACGTTGTGAAGCCAGCTCCGGAGCCTGCCGGCGCGTCCGTCGCTGACGGTTTGCGCGATGCTCTTGACCCATAGGTTAATCTCGGCAGGCTGAATGTCCTGGATCATTTTCTTTGCGAACGGCGCAGCGGCAATCGTCTTGAGTGCGCTCTTCATGTTGGAAAGAGTGCCGCTAGCGACGTCACGTTTTTCGTAGAGCTCCGAGTAATCCTTGCACCACGAAACAAGCGTCACCTCGGTCTGCGACATCCTCTCAACGAGCGAGACATCACCGTGCTGCCGCTCGAGCTCAGCATTCGCTGCGCGCGCCTGTGAAAAAGCGACCTTCTGGTCCGTACCCAGACCATAGGTCTTGCCGGTATATGGGTTCCGGAACCAGTACGTGCCCTGTGTGTTTTTATAGGTGTTGTCCGGCCAGTTTCGTCTTTCTGCGTTTCGGCGCCTAGCGGCCATTCGTGAGTCTCCGGATCTTTTCGGCAGTGGGATCGATATAGCGCGCGGAAGGCTCAACGAAATAGCGGCGACCGACCTGAATCGGTTGGGGCGAGATTTTCCCCATGGTCACCCAACTGCGCAACGTATTGCGATGGGGCGCCTCGTCACCAAACACGCGTTCGGCCCAAGTCTTGACGGGAATGAGTTCGGCTTGCATGTCGTTCTCCACAGACTTGCTTTGCGGGCGTTCAAACAACGTTGACTGCGCGGCGCCCGGCCACGTAGCTGCGTTGCCAGTCGATTGCTTCTTCCGGCGTGCCCAGCGTTCCGACGACACGCCGCCGCGCCGTCATGGCGGCAGTCTGGCGCCACGTGATCTCGACGGCGCCGAGCTGTACGGCGATTGCTCGCTTGCTGAGCGCAATGTCGTAATGGCTGCGCGCCGTACCGGGTTTCTGGTGCCAGTGCCGTGCGACGTCTATAGCGGCTGCCATTGCGTGCAGCTCGTCGTCGCTGTCTGCGATCATGTGGCACATCACCATGCGGCCATAGGAGGCCCGCATATCGTCGACGTAGACAGTCATGCCTTCAACTCCTTCTCGGCTGCGGCTAGCGCGGCATTCAGTTCGCTCATCTCGCCGTGTGAACCGCCCTTGTCGGGATGAACGGCGGATGCCCGGCGGCGGAAGGCTACTCGTACAGCCGCCAGATCGCATTCGGTCTGCGAAACACCGATCACCTCCCGCCACGGTCGTCCGGCAGCGGGCGCGGCCAGCGCCGCAAAGCCGGTGAATGCGCGATCGAGGATCTGTGCGCCGCCGTGCCGCTCGATCGCTCGCATGGCATCAAGCGTCGCCGCAACAGCCGCGAGGTTGTCCGCGACCTTCTGATATTGGTCGATCGCCATGACGCGGCGCTTGCCCTTCCTGGTCTCCCAATACACGGCGACCCCGGGATCGTCTGGAGCTTTCTGGTCGGAGCGCGGGAGACCGTCGAGGCGCGTTTTGAGGTTCGTGGAGATGACGATGTCGTCGCGCCCGATGCCGAGTCGGCTCAATTCGAGCAGCACGCGCTCGACACCGTCGAACACTGACAGATCCTGAGCCGCCGAGTTGGATCGCTTGGTGCTAAAGCGGCCACGAGCGCGGGCATAGGATTTCGTGCGGGGCCATCCTTCCGGCCACTGAAGCGGGTAGGCGGCTATCATGCTATGGCTCCGAGTTCGTACATCTGGCGCAGCTGCGTGGCGATATCCGTGGGGACGTCGAAAAAGCCAAGCATTCCCTTGCATTCGACGAACGGTATCGGCTTTGCATATGCGAGCTGGAAGCCGAACTGGCCATTCATATGCCAAGGCGATGTGCGCGAAGCCGGTTCAATGCACTCCGTCATCGTGGCGATGCCCACTATGCCACCGCGCTGGAGCTGATCGCGGGTCGGGAAGTACTCGCGATATCCGACGTGTAGCGCAGTGGCGAGTGCGTCGTCGTATTCGGCTCGCGTCATGCCTTTGCCCGCGTGGATCAGTACGCGCCCACGAAAGCGCGTCGGCCAGGTTCGATTCTCAATATCCTTGTGACCGTTGACGATTAGCCACGCCCATGGCTGGCGGATGGATAGAGCTTTCACGCTTCACCTCCGCTGCGCTCGATCTCGGCTTTGCGGGCGGCGTCGATGGCTGCATCAAATGATTCGCCGCGCAGCACGTAATCAACTTCCCATCTGCAGATGAGGTCATCGCCGCTATGGGAGGCGACAGCCTGTCGAGAGAGCCACCGGTACCGTGCTGCGTCGGCCGCCGTCTGCGCAGACGCGAGTTCGCGCGCCTCGCGCTCGGCGCGGCGGCGCTTGAAGAAGTCGCAGGGCTCGGCGATGCCGGACTTGACATGGGAGTCATCACCGCAATCGTTGAGGCAGTCGCACGGCGGCTTTTCACTGGCCATCACTGCCTCCCTTTCGAGCAGCGCGGTCGATGCGCTCGATCTCGGCGAGGATCAGTGCTGCCGCCTTTGTGAGGTCGCGGCGCGGCGTCGTGGGTTTCCAGAAGGACGCATCCCACGGCCAAACGCCCTGCGCTTGTTCGGGCCATCCGGACACATGCATGGCATATGCCGCGGCTGCATCAGCGAGCTCGAAGCATTGATATTTGTCGTCGTGCAAGGGCGTCCAACCTTCATCGCTTACCTGGCGCGCACGCTCGGCGAGCACATCGCGCGCGGCGTCGCTCATGCGCTGCTCGGTGGGATGGGCGGCGAGCAGAGCGCGGAGGTCGGCCGCAATCTTGTTGACATCAGTCCAAGGGTCGTCGCCGAACTTCTGCTTCAGATTGGCGTAGCTGTCGTGCCCGGTGAATATGGCGATGATGTTCGCCGCTTCGTTGATCGTCGTGCGCTGCGCTTCCGTCAGCACCGCCCCTGCATCAGTCGTCAAGCTGGGTGCGGTGGGGGCATACGTCTCAAGGATTCCGATGGCGCTGTCGACCATTTCCATATCGCCGACCAACTTCGCGTAGGCCGGTACGGCGCGAACATGACGCGCGAGCCCGATGAGTGCGGCTGCGACAACAGGCGCTTGCCCTGCGCTTCCCGCGACGGGGGAAGGGGTGGTGCGGGCGGACGTTAGCTTGTCGAAGTCGGTCTTTCGGATCACCACTACGTCGAAGCGCTGGTCTTTCGGCTTGCTGTCCTGCGTGACGCATACGTTGACACATGGCCCCGACAAGATTTCAACGTCGAGCGCCGCCCGCTCATCGCCCTTAGTGGCTTGCTGGGTGGCGCGGCGCGTAGCTTCTTCCCATGCGGCACACATCGACTCGTGGTATTTCGTGTGGCCGTTGGCGTTCGCCCATTCGATGCACGCTGCGTGCACGTCGGGCTGCGCTTCAGCGCCGCGCACCGAGTTTCCTTGCTGGACGGGGTTTGGCGCGATTTCACCCCCTGAACGCTGCGCGTCGATTTCAGGCGCTGCCGAAGCAGGGGCGACGGGAGCGGCGATCTGCGCTTTCAATTCCTCGATCGCGCCAATGATCGGCTCCGCGCCGCCGTCGTCGGGGTCGAGGCCCAGCGCTTCGTTGATTGTGCCCAGGTCTGCGCACGCAGCGTGGAACATGCGCGTCATCGACGCCAGTTCGCTTTCGACGGTCGGGTTATAGCGTGGCGACTTGACCATCGCACCGATCCATCGCTGAATCGATTCTTCGGTGACCGTCTCGCCTTCGCAGTGGTCCACGAGATAGCACGCCAGATTCACGGCACCAGCGGGCGCGATCGTATCCGGCGCTTGCGGTGCATCGGAAGGGATAGCGGCGTCTACTTCTTTAGCCCAGGCTCGAAGCGTGGCGATATGTGGCCCGGCAGCAGGATCGCGCGCAATGCCCATCGTTTCGAGGCGTGCCGCTTCGGCGCGGAGCCAGTCAGCAAGCCCATCCATTGGTCTCAATTTCGTCGCATCCATGGTTCAATCCTCGTGAGTGGTGGTCAGGCGGCGCGCCCGCGGAAAGTTTTCGTCAGCGCCGCATCGACAGCGCGCCCGCGCGAGCGCACGACGTTTGCGAGCTGCGCGCGATCCTGGTGGCTGGCGGTTGCCTGGCGTAGCAGGCCGAAATAGGAATTGGCGACGGGCATCAGATCGGCATCCGGCGTGGATTCGACGCGCCGCAGTGCTTCGTTGCGCGAGCGCTTGCGTGTCTCACGACGCCACGGTTTGATCACCTGCCCGACGAAATCGACACCTCTTTCGACTGGCTGCAGGATCGTCTTGCGCGGGTTGATGCGCACGCCGAGCTGCGCCGGCAGGAATTCCGTCAGGTCGGCGAGGACCGCGTTAAGCCAGTCTGCGGACTCGTGCAGGAACAGGAAGTCGTCGACGTATCGGATATAGTGCCGCGCGCCGAGCACATGCTTCGCGCGCTGATCGAGCACATTGAGCAGCACGTTCGCACCGAACTGGCTGAAGAGGTTGCCGATAGGCAGGCCAAGATGCGGGGGCTGCTCCATCAGGCGCTTGTGCGGCGGCACGCGATTCATCATCGCTGGATCGCCGCGATAGACGAAGTCGGCGCGCGGATCGTGCATCAGGACGATATCGGTCAGCCACTGCCAAAACGGCTCGGCAATCTTCGCGAATAGCAGCTCGCGCAGGATGCGCCTGTCGATGCTGATGAAGAAGTTCGCGAGATCGAGCTTCAGGTAATACGCCGGGCGCGACCAATTCTGCGTGATCGAGCGCACCTTCGCTTCAAGACGCTCGACGGCGTACAGCGTGCCGCGGCCCTTGATGCATGCGCACGAGTCGGCGATGAACGAGCGCTCGAAGCGCGGCCCGATGCGGCGGTACAGCAGGTGATGCACGACACGATCGCGGAAATCTGCCGCCCAGACTTCGCGAGGCTTCGGCCGGGTAATCACGAAGCATATCGAGCATCCCGGGGTATAGCTTCCGTCGATCAGCTCGTCGTAAAGCATGCGCAGGTTGCGTTCGAGACGCATTTCGAACGCGAGTGCACTACGGCTATTGCGCTTCGTGCGCCGGCAGGCGAGGTAGGCCTCGACCAGCTCGGCGAACGAAAACGGGTTTCTATCTGCGGACGGCGCGGGCGCGGAACTCGTTGTTCTGGTTGTTGTAGTTCTGGTTACCGTTGTTGAAATTCTGATACCAGGCCCAGCCGGAAATATCGTGCTATCTACGTCGCCCGGCCGATTGGTCAGCTGGGAAACTGCGCCGGACCGGAGCGCCTGCTGGCGGACGGTATCCGTAGTGCGCATGGCGGTGGCCTCGTGAGCCAGCGGCACGACCAGATTGAAAGATCGCTCAGCCATGAAAGCCTTGACCTCCATGGAGCGGGCGATTACCTGCGGACTTCTTCCACCCATTGGCCTGCTTGCCGATGCTGGTCGTCAATTCGACAACGCGACCATACGCTTTCCCATGAATCTTTCGCGTATTCATGCCGTGTCGGATCAGCGAATTGATCGTATTGAGGCGCGCAATCATCTTCACAAGGTGCGGGGTCTTGTCCTGCGCGACATTGGCGAGATAGACGCAATCGATAATATCGACGCAGCAGGTGATGATGCGTTCACCAATCAGCCGCTTGAAGTCCCGCTGGGTATTCGCCACAACGTCCGTGACGACAGCGAGCAGGTCTTCCGCAGCTCGATAAATGGGAAGGGTGGTGTGCAGGGCCACGATGGTTTAAATGATCAAATTACTGAAGGAATGAATCTGCGGACGGCGCGGGCGCGGAACTCGTTGGTCTGGGTGCTGCAGTACTGGTAACCGTAGCAGAAATGCCGATACCAGGCCCAGCCGGAGTTTGCCTCGTGCTGCTCGCCGGACCAATACCAAGCCGATTCGAACTCGCCTTTCAGGTTGGCAAACAGGAGCGACTGCTCGCGACGAGTGGGCAAACATGCATCCCGCTCGGCGGCCCATTCACATGCAGCCTTCCAGTTGACGCCATCGGCCACGCCGGGCAGCAGGATAAGGTGATAGTCCTGCTTGCCGTCCTCGCCGAGCACGAGGCCGGCATAACGCTCCCCTGGCGCGAGCGGGATCTTCACACCCGTAACAATGTGCTCGGTGGGCATTGGCTGCGCGCGGAAGGCTGCGATCATTTCGCTGATCCGGGAATGCTCGGCCTCGATCTGTTCAAGCGTGATCATGTTGTGATGCACTCCTGATGAATGGATGAAAAATTAAATGGGCAATCTGCGGACGGCGCGGGCGCGGAACTCGCTGGTCTGGCGGGTGTAGTACTGGTTACCGAGGAGACATTCTGATACCAGGCCCAGCCGGAATTGCGGTGGTAGACCTCGTTGCTCCAGTAGATCTCTTTCTTGAACAGATCGCGGAAGTTGGCCCAAAGCATGGCCTGCTCGATGCGGTTGGGCAGATCGCCGCCGATCGATTTTGCCCATTCCATCTGCGCCTTCCAGTCGGCGTCATCGCTGTCGCCGGGCAGCAAAATCACATGGTGAAAATCGCCGTTCTTATCGCCGATGGCGCCAATGTAGATCTCGCCTTCGGCAAGCGGCGGAAGCTGAAGCTGCTGCATGGCTATACCTCAAATGAATGGATTAATTTTTAAATCTGCGGACGGCGCGGGCGCGGAACTCGTAGTCCGGGTTGGTGCAGTCCTGGTCACCGCAGCTGAAACTCTGATACCAGGCCCAGCCGGCATAGCCCGGGTCGTCGTCGGGAGTGTTCGACCAGTAGAAAGTCTTCTGGAACTGATCGCGGTGTTTCTCATAGGCGATCACGAGCTCGGCACGCGTGAGCAAATCACCGCCGATGCTTTTCGCCCAATTCATTTGCGCTTGCCACGTCGCGGCATCGTTATCGCCACGCAGCAGGACCGCATGTTCCACGTCGCCGTTTGCATCGACGAGCCCACAGAGATAGATCTCGCCTTCGGCGAGCTCGGGAATCTGGATCTGTTGCATTGCTTCTCCTTGATGATGGTTACCGCTTATGGGTCATGGTTACCTTCGGTTAAAAACTAGCGATCGTGTCGACCTCGACTGATCTGAACGCCACCGATCATCACCACCACGCGCTCGCCACGATCGCTCGATACCATGTCTGCGAAGGACTGCGCGAGCCCATGCAGTTGCTCTGGCGTCGGTTCTTTCGCGAAGAGATAGCGTCGGCTCTGTTCCATGAAAGCTTCGCGCCGGCGTTTGCGTTCGAGCATCGTCATTTCGCCGCGACACGATAGTTTTCCGGCTGCGTATCCGTGCGCGATTGCAGCTCCTCGGGCTTCAGCTTGCAGTCGAAGCCGGCGGCGCGATAGGCGTCATAGACTTCCTTGCTGACCTGGCAGCGAATGAGGATCGCGGCCTTTTGCAGATTGGTTTTCGTCGTCTCATCGGACGTCACGGTTGCCTGCCGCACGGTCTCGGCAGCAGCGACCTCGAGCTTGCAATCGAGCAGGCTGTGCGATGCACCACCGACAAGCGACACGCCCGCGATCGCGCCGCCGAACTGGACGGTCTGACCGCAATTCATCTGCGAGAAGCTCGCCGCGTATGCGCCGAGCACTGGCGCCGAGACATTCCGGATGGTCTGCGTCGTGTGTTCGGGCTCCTGGCTGAACTGGATCGTCCCTTGCGCGGTCGACGTGGCCGCAGAGTTCTGCGTGGCGCTCGCAGACGTCGACGTCTGCGCGATTGCGCCAGCGGCGTGCGCCAGTAGTAGAATCGACGCCGCGATGATGATTTTCTGTTTCACTGTCGTCACCCCCAACGGTGGTTGTACGGGCCTTCGGTACTGCAATACCGAAGGCCTTCTTGCTTAGTAGCCGTAGGAATAGGTCGCATTGACGTTCGTGTAGCCGTACGACGAGACGTCCGTGCCCACGCCCGACTTGCTGTCGCCATAGCCGCTGCCGGTCGTATAGCCGCCCGCATTGGCGTTCGACGTGCTGGTCGTATAGCCGAACGAACCCGATGCGCCCGCGCCGATGCCGCTCATGCCATAGTTCCCGACACCCGCGCCGATCGCCGTGCCGCCGATGGCATAGCCCCCGCCGCTCGAATTGCTCCACTGCGACGAATAGCCGTTGCCGTTCTGGCCGGCCTCGGCCTGCGAGCCGCCCGACGTGCTGACCGACGAACCGAAGCCGCCGCTGAACGTGGTCGAGTTCGAGTTGCCTGCGAATGCGGCCGGTGCCGCTGCGACGCTCAGTGCTGCGATGATTGCGATGCTGATACGCTTCATGAACTTCTCCGTAGGTTGGTTGCGCGGTGGTCCCGGCCGCGCCCGGTCTTTCAAACGTTTTCTTCTCCCTGATGCGTGCCGTGTGTGGGCCGCTGCGCCGCGCTGTACACGTCGCCGAACCTGCGCAGTGCGTCGAGCGAGCCGCTGATGCTCGAGTACTGCTGCGAGCCGATCACAGCGTCGAGCTGGACGGATAGTCCGGCCTCGCGCGCGAGCCGGATCAGCTCTTCATTCATGGGTGCCCCGTGTTCGGGAAAGGCCACGGTTCTTTCGACTTGGCACTGCGCTTGAGCGTGGGCTTCGCGCTGTCCGGTTGCTCGACGGGCGTGCTGACGGCCGTGCGCGGCTTTGCAGCGGTCTTCTTCACTGCCGGAGCCTTCTTGGCTGGCGCGGCCTTGGCCGGCGGCTTGGCGCTCGTCGCTGGCACCTTCGTGACCGGTACCGGCTTTTCCTTGGGCTTCGGCTTCATGTCCGACTCGACCTGCTTGCGCACAGCGGCCGGGTCGATGCCGCGCACGCGCGCCGTTGCCTCGAGCAGCTCGGGCTTACCGGTCTGGTAGGACGGAGCGACCGACTCATCGATCAGCGCGATGTCCATCACCAGCCGCGCGAGCGCGACCGGATCGTTCTTTTCGAACTCGTCGACCTTCTTTGCGAAATCGGCTTCGCTGATCGCTGTGCTGCCCCAGCCGTAGAGCTTGCTGATGCGTTTCTGGTTTTCGTTCCAGAGGCGCCGGTAGAACGTGACGGCCACGATCTTGAGATCGAAATCGTCGAGGCCTGTCTCGACGTGCTTCTCGCGGATCTGCTGAAATAGCGCGCCGCGGTACGCGTCGGCCGCCTTCTTCTTCGCGTTCTCGGCGGACTGCGCCGGATTCGATTGCGCCGTGCTACGCACCTGAATGCCCTTGTCAGCGAGAGCCTTCTTGAGGTCGGCGCGCTGCATCACGTCGACGAGCTTGCCGGCGTGTGGCTCTTCGAGCAGGGCGGCCGAGCGGACGGCTTTCGCGCCAATGACCTGCCGATAGGAGCGGCCCTTCGGGTCGCCTTCGCAGCGATCGTCGAGCTTCACCCAGCCGCCGGTCAGCGCGCTATATTGATGAGGCGAAACGGCCTTCGCTTCCTTGCCCGTGATCACCTTGCGACCATCTGCTTCCGCTGCGGCACGCGCTTGCGCCGCGCCAGCTTCCTTCTTCAGGGCGAAGCACGCCGGATCCGTGCACAGATCCTTGCTCTTCACATCACCGAAAAGATCTTCCTGATTGCCCGTGCGCTTCGGGCATGGCCCGCACGCGCCAACGCCTGGCACGAGCTCAGCGTCCGACGTCTTGAAGTCAGCCTGGTCGAGGCGCAGCATATACGTTCGCTGCACGTGCGCAGAGGCCGCGCGCGCCGACATCACGTCGCCTTGCCAGTCCGGCGTGCTGATTTCCTTCGCGGCCGCGTCCTGCAGGTCAGCGGGCATGCGCGCGACAATCAGTGCGGTTGCGGCAGTCAGCTGGCCGTCGAAGAACAGCTTGCGCACGCGATCGGTGAGGGCGCACAGTTTCAGACGTGCCGCAACGTACGAACGTGTCTGCGTGACTTCGCTAGCAATCTGGTCGAGTGGGTGTCCGCGATCGGCGAGCGCCTTGTAGCCATCGGCCTCTTCGAGCGGGTGAAGGTCACGGCGTTGGAGGTTCTCCACAATCTGGATCTGGAGTACCTCATCATCGGAAAGCGACCGCACGAGTACCGGCACATCCGCGAGGAGTGCATCGACTGCCGCGCGCAGGCGGCGCTCGCCGGCAACGAGTTCGAACAGGCCCGACTCATCCGGCCACGGCCGTACGAGCACCGGCTGCAGAATGCCGTGCTCGCGCACGCTCGCGACCAGCTCGAGGTGTTCCGATTCCGGAAAGCGCTTGCGGGGATTCGTCGGCGATTTGCGGATGCTGTCGATCGGCAGAAATTCGACAGATGCCTGTTCGTTAGATTGCACGGGGAAATCTCCTTGTCTATTCGGCTCGTTCCAGCTCATTCACGCGCGTTCAATGCACCACGCGGTTTGCAGCGATGTCGGGAGCGTTCGCGATCGCATCGAGGATCCGCGCGAGGCCAGCGTCGCTGAAGGGAACGTTGCCGATACAGGACTGGGATTGACGACTACGGAATTGCTGCATTGCCTTTCGCCACGCGGCATTCGTTTCGGGCGCGTCCAGCCAGAGCGGGATCCAGTTGCCGGCGCCATACGCGCGGTCGTAGGCAGCGAAGAGGCCGGTACGCGTGGAATTGAGCGGCTCGGACACGCACGCACGGATGTCGAAGGGCAGAGTGTGCGTGCATCCGAACGCATACTGGACATGGTCTTGCGTGCCGCCGGCGAATTCGACGCGTGCGAAAATGCCAGCGTCCTCACCGAGCGCTGCGATACAGGGGCGCGGATCGGTCGCACGCGAATCTCTGAAGATGAAGATGGTTTTCATGGCTGAGGTCTCAAAAGCCGAAGCAGGGTTAGCGGGTAGCCGGCGGCGATTACATCGGCGCGTCGTCGTCAGCCATATCGAGTTGCGCCTGGGCGCGGCGTCCTGCAGGTAAGTCCTGAAGCGCGCGGCGAAGCTCCCACGTCCCGATCGGCTGCACGCGCAGCTGGCGGACGAACATGCGCGCCGCGCCTTCATCGAGGAACGTGATGCCGTAGATCGCGCCCGGACCGAAGGCCTTCGTGAAAGGCTGCAGCGCAGGTTCGTCATCGGTCGCTTCGCAGGCCGGCACATCGACGCGTACGAACGACTGGCCGCCGACGGTCAAGTCCGAAACACGTCCAGCAATACGTTGGTGTCCGAACAATTCGACGAGAGCCCATTGCTCGAATTTCTGACCGTCCATATCTGATCCTCAAAAAATGGGGCGCTTTACGAGCCGCCCACCGAAAAGCACGCGACGCCGGGGAATTGGTCGCGCACCTGAGAGCCTGGTTAGCTGCGCAGCTCGACGAAGACGCGAAAGAGCTTCGTCTCGTGCGCGGTGAGTTCGATAAACACGCCGCCGCGCTGGACGGTCACTCCGCCGTCCGGCCAGCCGATCAAAAGCACTTCGCCGCTGGAGAGTGAGAAGTCGGGCTGGCGACCAGGCTGGGGCACGCCGGGCTGGTCGATTGGCTCAGCCGTTGGCACTGCGCGTTCTTCTGGCATCTGAGCGGGAGCCTGCTGTGCCAGTGCAGCGTTGGCCTCTGCGTGTTCGGGGAGGCAATAGATTCGACCCTGACGCAAAATCCTTCCTTCGCCGATTGCCGTGCTGATGTAGGGCGTCAGGCCGGCACCGACGGCGAGGCCGAGTGCGGCGCAGATGCGGGCGCCACCGGTCGGACCGTTCGAGCGTAGGAACTCGATAACCTGCTCGGTGCGCGTCTGGCGGCGCGCCTTCGACGCGGACTCATCCTTGCCTTGGAGGCGTCCGATCGGATTCGCCCAGGGGCTTGATGGTGCAGCCGTTTCGGGATTGGTATCGGGCGCGCTCGCGGCCTTCTTCTCGTCGACTGGATTCATCACGACGGACTCTCCGGCGACCGGCCACATATTCGGATGGGCGACGTCGCTCATGCTGGCGGCCCCATCATTGCGCTGGCGGCATGCGCTGGGAAATAGCGCGTCGCGCGCGCCACCATCGTATCGAGCTCAAGCACCGCGGCTTCGCCTTCGGCATGCGCCAGATCGTAGAGATCGGGAAGACTGGATTCGAGAGAAGTCCGTACCTGATCGCGGCTCGCGAGCCGGCCGCCGGCATACCAGAACGTCTGCTCAGCGTCGCCCATGCTGAACAGCACACCGGACTTGGTATGCATGGTCTGGAAACTGCGCGTGACCCATACGAGCGTCACACCCGGGTTGTGCTTGCTCATGATCCCCGGCGCTTCCTGCGTGTTCGCCGGCATCCCGGCGCTACGCCGCGCGGCATTAGGGCGCGTGAGGAACGGGCAGGCCTGTGCGGCGAACTTCGCGCAATCCGTGTGCGACGGTGGCTCACTAGATGTGCGGTTGACGGCCGCCAGAGGACCAATGACGAAGGCCTTGTACTGGCCGAGCTCATCGCCGCAGATCCAGCAGCGCTTGTAGTAGATGCACGCCGCGAGCTTGAGATTGTCGATCACGCGGAAGTCCGGCTTGCCGTCGATCCACTGCACGAAATACGGCAAGGGGAAGCCGCGCGAATCGATAGGCAGCGACTGCATGCGCTGCGGAAGTTCAGGAAGGCCTTGGCGGAGCGCCGTCGAGAGCATGGAAACCCCATGCGGAAGGCGCGCCGCGGCCGCGCCTCCGAAAGTGCCCGGGACATCATTCGCGGGGGCGGGAAAATGCCGTTCAAAGCGCTTGGCCGAGGCGATCGCCGCGTATGCGGCGCAGCCGAGCATGAGCGACGCGGTCGTGAGATAGCCGATCGTGTTCATCATCACTCCTCGTCGCCATCGTTGGCAGCACGACGCTTCAGGTCGACGAACGAATCGTCGAACGCGAAGCACGTCTGGGTTATGGAAGCGCGGCGCGGCGTGATGGCGTGGCCGACATGGCGCTGCGGGCGGCCGACGATCTGGGCGCGCACAGCGGCCTGGACGGCGGCGCGCACGGCTGGATTGAGCAGTGCTTCGTCCGGTGCACCTTCGACGCCGAGCGTGCGGCACGCTTGCACGAGTAGCTCGTCGGGGAGACGGGTAGGCGTCGGGCGCATGTCAGGTCCCAGTCGCTTTTGCGATCGCCGCGCGCAGCTTGAAAAGCGCGATTGCTTCTGGATCGGTTGAGCCTTCTATCCAGCGACCGCGTGTGAGGGTTGCTTCGGCGGCGATCGCTGCATCCAGCAGGTCCGGGCATGCAGCGATAAGCAATTGATTGGCGTCGCTCTCCGCACACGTCTGCTTATGGTCGGAGAAGAGAAATCCCCAGCCGATGTACTCGGCGGCGATGATCGTGTGCACCGTATAGCGCTCAGGCTCATAGGCAGGATTCGGTTCAACGGGGAAGAGGTTATAGCCCTCCCACTTCCACGGGCCTGGCGTGTGTTTGAGCTGGGACATAACGAGCCTCACAGGCAGCGCGTGAGAGCGCACGACGTGTCACCGGCCGCGAGGCGATCGGTGTACTGCTGATAGCCGAGCACGAGCAGGTAGACGAAAACCACGCCGAGAACGGCGAAAACATTGCGGGCGGCGCGAAGGGTCCAGCGGATAGCGCGGGCGCCGCGCGCGCCGGCACGGGTGTGTGCGCTGGCGGTGGGGTTGGCTTGCTTTTGCTGGGACATCATTCGCTCCGCTTTAAGGCGGGCGATTCCTTCACGCGATAATGAGAGTGCCGACTCACAAACGGCTTCCATCATCACTTCCAGAAGGAATCACCCATGGACGAAATGGTTGAACTCAAACTTCGCGTCGAGGCGCTTGAAATTGCGCTCCGGGCTGCGCTGAAGCACTCACCGGACGCGGCGAAGGGCGCTCGCGAAGCGCTTCGAGAGAAACTTGATGAGCTTGTTCAGCAGGAGCCGGCTGCTCGCGAGCCGGGGTTTCAGCAGATGGTGCAAATGCAGCCGCCGAGTCCGACTCAGGACGCACGGAAAGCTTCTCTAACAAGGCTTTTAAGGCTGCTTTCCGAGCAGTGAGGTAGCGGCGCTGGACTGCCTCAGGACCTTCGACGGTGTCGGCTGCCGAATAGATGGCAGCCGACAAACGGCGCGCTGCTACGCGTAGCACCCCAGCGGTGCGTGCGCGGAGTGCGTAAAAAACTGGCTGGCGGTCTGACATGCTTCGCTCCGGGTGCGTGTTGCGATCTGGTGGAGCGGATATTACCTATGGGTAAATTTTCAGTCAATACCCGTGGGTAAATTTTCGATCAAAAAAAACCGGCGAAAGGCCGGTATCGATCGGAATCAACGGGTGCCTAGATCTCCTGTTCGGAGCGCGATGCTTACCATCTTTTTTGCCTCAGTCACGCGCCTTTTCGCTGCATCCATAGCGGCTTCGGCCTCCGTAAGCGCAATAGACGCTGCTTCGTACGCGGACCCGGGTATCCAAGAGGAAATTTCGGTCATTGCCGATATTTGTTCCGGGGACGCATCCTCCAACGTGCCGTTTAGCACGCCAATGCGATGTTTGCAAAATTGTCCATTGATACCTGCTGTGCACGTACATGAAGCTGTGAATCCAACGGCCTGTTTCCGGAACGTTACCTCGTATGGCGCCTCAGATGAACCTTGAATGTTAAATACAAATTCGGTCTTCAATTTAGTCCTCGTCGCGATAAGGGCGGAGAGTTCCTGCAGGATGGCTGTTTCGCCACTCATGCAGCACGATTACTTTTGCCGCCGCGCTTGTCCTTCAGCGATCGACTGCTGAGCAGCATCTTTGCGGCACCCAAAAGCTGATTCTTTTCATCGGTAGACATCTCTTTCATAAGGGTCAGAATTTCTGATTCGATTGGATCTAACACTGAAGTGGTGGATTGTGACGCGTGCGCCGTGGCGTCCGGGTCACTTGGGCTGTCCAACCATCCGCGCGGCTTCCCGAAGACGGTCTCGATAATTTCGACGAGCTCCTCGCCAATACGCTTCCGTCCATTCTTTCCGGGTGGGTACAGCATGCGCGTCACGTAGCTCGCTTCGCGCTCGATCCGCCGCGCGAGTTCGGCCGCCGACCCCCCACACATTTCATCGCGAATCCATACCAGTCGCTCGCGTCGTCGGTCGTATTTATCCATTTCGGCATTTCACAAACAATTTACTTCTAGGTAAATGTCCTGTGGGTATTGACTTGTTTTTACCCATGGGTAAAATTCGCCCATGGAAAAGCTTCTTAGCTTCATCAACAGTCTCCGTATCGCAGACCGCACCGCTTTCGCTGAAGCATGTGGAACGACCGTCGGTTACCTCCGAAAGGCGATCAGTACGAAGCAAGTGCTGCGGCCGGAGCTCTGCGCTCGGATAGAAAGAGCATCTGGACGAGCTGTTCGTAGATCTGATCTGCGCAGCGACTGGCGAGAAATCTGGCCCGAGCTTGAGATCTCCGAAGCGGTGATCGATGTGCAGCACGAGGAGGGCGTCTGAGATGCCGAATATTTCCGTGTACGTTCGCAGGTATCTCGATGAACAGCCGCTGTTTGTCGAACCAGTGACTGAAATCCGTGTGGAAGCCGGGCACGACGCGACGCCGGAGATGATCGCCGCTGCGGCGACTGCTGCGGCGTCCGTTGCGGCTAGCCGCTCCCCGATCAAGAAGTCGCGGCTGTTTGTCAGTGGGGCGCGCTTGCCATGTTTGCCGGAAGATGGCGGCGGCATTGCACGCGTGATCCGCGACGCAGACGTGCAGTACGTGATCGACGCCCTGATCCATGCCGGCGCGGCACTGAGTTCACTGCATCGCTTGACGGCCATCGAATGGCCGAACGATCCGCACGAGGAGCGTTTTGAGATCGATAACTCGCGCGTGCGTGCGCTGGTTGATAGCGCGCTCGGCCGGCTCGGTGTCAATCCTCTAAGTGATCTTCCGCTTCGTGATATCCGGCCGGATAGTGCCTCTCCACCTTCGACTGATAGTACGCGTACTTCCGAGGCGACTCGATGAAGCGCTCGTACACGAATGCCGGCACGCGGCGATGGATGTGCACTCTGCCGTCGCGAAATCGTACCTTCATTTGGCGTGTTGCCGGGTCGTACCCAATCTCCGCAAATATGCGCGAGACGACCGGTGTCATGGTCATTGTCAACGGGGATACCCTTCGTCTGGAAGCAGGTGGTGTGGGAACCACTGATTCTAAACGGGGGGTGAATCCCCACCCATTCGCGCCGAAAAAGGAGGGCGCCTGACATGCGCCGATTCGAATCGAAGTTCGTGCGCGTAGTTCGGTGCTCCCCGCGCGACCTGCATCCCGGTGACATGCGACCCACTCGATGGTTTGGGCGCCTGCACCGAAAACCAAATGGCTCGCTTACAAAGCAGCGGAGATCGATCGCGTGGCCGCTAAAGAAAATTTCGCCGGCGATGGCCGAGTGGGTTCCTTGGATGGGTGGCCACGAAGAGATTGATGGATTCCGCGAACGAATGGTCGATCGCATCCGTATGGACGCTGGATTGACAAGCATTCCTTCGATGTACCCCAACGAAAGGGTGGTGAGCGTGCGCTCGCCATGCGATGAAGCGCCTGACTGGGCCGAGATCGTCGCGCAGCGCAACAGGGAAATTGACGGGTTTCGACTGTCCGAGATCAGCCTTCCGTGCTGGGCAATAGCCGAAGCCGCTGCTTCGCCGCGTCGATCCCACGCAAAAACTCGTCTGAGTTTTTGCTGTGCAGCGCTGATGCCGAAAGTCGTTCTATCTCTTGCGATGCGCGTGTTGCGGCGCTTGCGGGGTGCGGAGCCGACCGTATGAGCGCCGACAATGCGGCCTGTGTTCCGAACAGCTGCCCCTCGACGAAATCGAATCGATTGTTTGTGCGCGAGCTGTTTGCGTTGGCTTGCTGGATTGCTTCGGTTATCACCCGTTGTATCTCGGCCAGCCGTTGTTCTATTTCTTTTTCGTCCATGGGGATTCGCCTTCGTGAAGAAGCGGTGCGTGTAGGAGCCACTGATTCTAAACGGAGTATGAATCCCCACCATTTTCAACAGTCGGGGAGCAATGGAATGCGCTGGTTCTACGGGTTGTTCAGTCCCATCGCCGAGATTGCTCTTGGCTGGCTGTGGCTCGTGCGCGGCGTCGATGCTGGCGGCCGGCTCCTGACCCTCTACTGGTGGTGCGCTGTCGCCGCGCTGTTCGGTACCACATTGATTTACGTGTTCGCCCACTGGGTCAGTCGCCCGATTCCGAAAGGCGCGCCCACGCCGCGTGCGGCCCGCTACTTGATGCGCGCGCTGTTCTTCGCACGCGTGATTGCGCAGGTCGCGATCGGCTGCACGTCGCTGGCCGTCCTGTCGCTGACTGCCTGGCTGTTTGCCCGCTTCGCGTTTCTGCTTGCCACTGAAGGCGAGAAGAGCCGCGCGAGCACCTGATTGAAAAGCTGCAACGCCTTGCTGGCGGACGCAGCTCAACGTCAGCGTGATGCCTTCGGTGCGCGCAGCGCTGAAAGGATTCCTAGATCTGCATGCGCCGGCGCGCGGGACATCGCAAGCCGAGCGTCGTTGCAGGAGACGCAGTCGCAGGGAGGCAGAACGGTAGGGCATGGGATCTCGCATATTCGTGAGTGACATGCACCGACTGTAAATAGGAAGGCGTTCAATCGCATTCCTGAATAATTGAATAGGGAGTAACCCTCATGAATGCAGCAGCACAGACGATCGCGATTGCGCCGATGCGCATGCCGATCGTCGAAAAACAACTGCGGGATGCTATCGCAGACCCGAAGAAAAAGCAGGCCATCCTCGAAGCGACGGGGTGGGACGCGTCGATGCCCTCGAAGATCCTGTCGAACACGGCTGGCATCACGCTGGAGCATCTCGACACGCTATTTCGCGCAATCGGGCTCGTGGTGACGACCGTGAGCTACATGGACTATCTCGCGGAAGGCAACGTTATCGGCAGCAACTGCCATTGCGCGCGCATGAACATGGGCGCGTGCGGCGCTGGCGCGCGCTGAGACCGGATCCGTTTCACACGTCTGTCGTTATCTCATTGCCAAGGGTCCCAACGCATGTCTTTTCACCTGTCGAATCTCACCTGGGATATCGAACTGCGCGGGCCTCAGAAGCTTGTGCTGCTGTGTCTGGCCCACCTGAGTGTGCAGAGCACGCGCGAGTGCAGCCCGACGATTGCGCGCATCGCGGTGATGTGCGGAATTTCCGACAGCAGCGTGCGGGACCAGATACGTGCACTGGGCGCGCTCGGGCTGATCGAAGAGCTGCGCAACGGGCGAATCGTGCACTACCGCGTCAATGTCGGCGCGCCGCGAGAAGCCGATGGCGAAGCATGAGAACGCAACTGCTGGCGTCGGAACGCCTGCCGGGCCGCATGCGCGCCAATTCAACGCAGGCCTGATCGAATGCGCCATCCGGCGCCACGTCGATCATCGCGCCAACACCCTGATTCCTGAGGCGTCGATCCGCTATCCGCTCGGCAAGAGCATGGGCGAGTATCGCGCTGATTTCGTCGTGGTCACGCGTGCGGGCTACGCCACCGAGCTCGAGGTGAAGATCTCGCTCGCTGACTGGCGCAAGGATCTCGCGAAGCCGAAGTGGGTGGGCATGCCCGCCTGGATAACGCGATTCATCTACGTCGTGCCCGAGCAGCTCGGCATCCCTGAGTGGGTGCCTGAGCGCGCAGGCATCTGGCACGTCAAGCCCACGCGCGTCCAGTCGACCAGCACGTCGCTCGATGGCTACACGATCGTCGTGGCGCGCGCGCCGCACGTGAACGGCCGCGAAAAGCTGCCTGCCGCTGTGCTCGGCACGTGGCACAAAAACCTCTACTACCGCTACTGGGAGCAGCGCATGGACGCGCAGAGCCGTATCGCGCGTCACATTCGCGAAGGCGTCACATCATGAAGCAGCAGTCATGGCGAAACGCCGTCATCGGTCAGAATATGGTTTTCACTCCAGGGGGAACCGATGCTGACACGCGAGCAAATCGTCGAAGCGCTGAAGCTGGCCGAGCGGGCTGGCATCGTATTAGTCTGCCAGGGCCGCGCGCCGGGCGGGTACGCGACTCGTACTGTATCGGCCGAGGATGTCGCCGCGCACGTCGTTGGAGAGATCAATCTCCCGGCGTTGCTGAACGGTCTCTCGCCCGAGGAATACGAGGAGTGGATCAGGCTGGACGGCGGAGTCCAATGCTACGCGCAAACCAAGGCGAAGCGCCGTTGCGAATGCCTCGCACCGGGCGGTACGCAGCGCAACGCGCAGGCATGGAAGCAACTGAACGAGACGAAGCCGTACTGCACTATTCACGGCGGATAGCCAATGAGTCCGCAGCCCCTCGCAACGGGGGGGCTGCATGAGGGCCGCCGACGTTCTGCGCGAGCTCGGCCGTCCGATCGCGTATTACCCCTTCCTTAGCCGCTATTTGGGCGGCGTCAACGCTTCCGTGTTGTTTTGCCAGATCTTCTACTGGCAGGACAAGGCCACCAGTCCTCTCGGCGTTCATAAGACCGTCGATGAGCTGGAGGTCGAGACAGGCCTGACATACGAGGAGCAACGCGCGGCGCGCACGAAATTACGTGCGTCCGGTGTGCTCATCGAGACGGCCAAACGCATCGAACATCGCACTTATTTCCGCATCGACGAGGACGCGCTTGAGCGTCTTTTGTCCGGCGGGCCGCCCCCGCGCGTGCCGAAGAAGAGAGGGCCGCCTAAATCGGAAAAGTCCACTTCCCCAAATGGGAAAAGTCCATCTCGGGAAATGGGAAAAGACGATGTCGCGGGCGTGGAAAAACCTATGCCGCCGGATGGGGATTCCCCGCCTCGCGGCATGGGTGATCCCCATTCCGTTAACGGTGCAGAGACTACTGCAGAGATTACTTCAGAGACTACAGCAGCAGCAACGCGCGCGAAGCCGCCTGTGGATAACTCGCTGCCGCTGCTGCCTGAAGACGAGAAAACTGAAGAACCGTCGCGGGGCGCCAACGACATCGCGCCGCCCGGCGCTGAAGCGCTGCTGCTCGTGTGGCTCGCCGCGCTGCCGAACGTGGTGATCGACGGCGCTGATCGTGTCCTCGTGCTGACGTGGGTCGGAAAGGGGCTGACGCAGGCGCAGCTGGCGGAAGCGCATCGTCGCGCGGCGGCGCGCCGCGAGAGCGACGAGGACGTGCGCCCGATCTACGCGAAATTCCTCGCACGGTTCGTCGACGAGGTGCTGGCGGGCGCTAGCGCCGATGCTGCGCCGTCCGCCAGCACGCCCGCGCCATGGTGGGAAAGCGACTCGGGCATCAGCGAACAGGGCAGGCGCATGCGCGTCGATCGGCACGGCCCGAACGAGACGACCCCGGACTACCTGATTCGCGTGGCGCAGGCCTCCGGACGCGGCCCGTGGATCGAGCACGTGCTCAAGCGCTGGCAGGGCACGGCCCGCTACCAGAGCGTCATCGAATTCTTCGGCGACCAACTTCTCCCTGTGGACTTCTACGCATCATGATCGACAACCCACTTCGCGGCATGCTCGGCGGCCTCGACATCGCCGTCAATCCGATGCTCGACAACGTGCCGCGCATGCAGACGTCGCCAAAGTTCGCGGCTCTCATGCCGCCCGAGTTCGTCGCCGAGCTCAACGACTGGATGCTGAAATTCTTCGGTACCGAGAGCGCGGTCTACAGGCTGCCGGGAAATCGCCTCGTGATGGGCACGAAGGCATACGCAGCACTTCAGCGCGAGCTGTCCTGATGAGCAACATCATCGACATCGACGAGCTGCGCATACAGCGGCAGCTGAAGCACGAGGCGCGGCCGGCGGCGGATTGCAAGCACATGCACATCGACCTCGACGACGTCGGCTGCATCGTGCGCTGCGCCGACTGCGGCGCGCAGCTCGACGCCTACTGGACGCTCACGCTTTTCCTCGATCACTACGGCCGCGCGCTGCGCAAGCTGAACGAGCGCGAACGCCAGCATGCCGAAGCCCGGGCGCGGGACATCCATCTGACCGCTGCGCAGCGCGTCGAGAAAGCATGGCGCAGCCGGACGATGGTGCCGTGCTGCCCGCACTGCAATGAGGGCATCCGCGCTGACGATGGGCTGGGCGGCACGATGATCAATCGCTCAATCGACGACCGCCGGCGTGCGGCGAAGAAGGGAGGAGCATGAACTGCAAACCTGGTGATCTTGCGTTCGTGATTCGGGACGAATTTCCCGAAAACATCGGGCGTGTTGTCGAAGTGCTTGCGCTCTCACCGCCTGAAGAGGATGACGACGGACTCTATTGGGACGTTCGATTTGTTGGGGCGCCCGGGCCATATTCGGATTGGGATCGTCCAGGCGTGCTGGCGGGATACGACGTTGAATGTTGCTTCCTCGACGGGCAGCTACGCCCGATCGGTGGCATTCCGGTGGATGAAGTTCAATGCGATGAGGTGACCGCATGAACTGCAAGCCGCCATGCATGGCCGTCGTCATCAAATCAGACTTTCCTGAGCTGATTGGGTTGCCGGTCGATGTGCCAGGAGAATCGGTCGATCATCCGGTGCTCGGCTTTTGCTGGGTAGTTCGCCTTCAGCGCCCGATGCTTTGTTGGGACTTCCTCCGCCAGTGCAATACCTATGACGATGTATTGGCCGTCCCGGACTATTGCTTGCGCCCGATCACTGGCCTGCCGCTGCATGACGACCAGCTCGACGAGGTGAAGACGTGAATCGTCGATGGTCTCCGGAAGAGGACGCGCGCCTCGTCGAATTTCATGCATCGACTCTGAGCACCGAAGAGATCGCGCGCCAGTTCGAAGGCCGCACGGTCCCGGCCGTGCAGTCACGCATGAAGAAGCTGAAGCTCGGCGTGCGCACGATCGCGCGTGCGAAGTGGACGCCTGAGGAATACGAGATCCTGACACGGATCTGGTTTGAAGAAGGCACGATGAAAGTCCTGATTGCAAAGAATCTGCCGCACCGCAGCTGGCGGACCACGCTTGAGCACGGACTTTCGATTGGCTTTCGGCCCCGCGGCGCACACGCTCGACGTCATTCGTATTCGTGGGCGACGGAAGAACTGGACCGCGTGCTGGCGGCCGAGCCGAATCTGGCAGTCAGCGAAATCGTTGCGCGCTGCAAAGCCTCGCGCGTGCGCGTGACGACGCTGCTATCTAACGGCCGCGGGAAGTACTTCCGGTCCGGCTGGCGCAACGGCCGTAAGACGCCGCTCTGGTCGCTTGGCCCAGGTCCTGATGTCCAGCCGCCAGCTGCCGCCACTCCCACGGAAATATGCCGTCGCGCGCGCCAGAGAAAGCGCGTGCGCATGGGGCGCATTGACCCTTTTGCGACGCTCGTGCAGCAGGTGGCGGCGTGAAGCATCGCCCGAACAAGCGAGAAAGCGCGCACATGGGGCGCGTCGCGAAGATGGCGTGCATCTGCTGCACGTTGCTCGGCCGCACTCAGGAATCGAAAACCGACGTGCATCACGCGCGCGTCGGGCACGGCGCCGCTCAGCGCGCCGGCGACTTTTGCACGATCCCGCTGTGCCACGACGACTGCCACCAGGGCAGCAACGGCGTGCATGGCGATCAGACGTACCTGCGCATCCTGAAGATGACGCAGATGGACTTGCTCAACGCGACGCTCGAGCGACTCTACGGGGAAATCCGATGACCATGGTGCTGATCACCGACGTGCCGACGCTCATACCGGCCATCTATGGCAAATACCGCAACCGTATTACCTACGTCGCAGGCTATGACGAATATGTCGCGCGCGTGCGTGTCATTCGTCGCAAGAAGCTGGCAGACGGCTCGCTCGATCCGGATCTGGCCGAAGTTGAGGTCTATGTACCAGACGATCGTCGCGCCGGGATCGAAGCGCCGCGCGGCGCATGGGTAGATGCCGAATATTTACGCTGCACCGCACGCCTGAGCAAGAACCGCAAGTCGCTGCGTGACTTCTTCGACTCCGGCGAACTGGAGCGTGCGGTTTGAGCCGCCAGCGCCCCATTCGCGCGTCGCAGACTGATCTCGAAAGTGCGCTCCGAGAGGCTGCGCGCGCTGTGCGCGCCGGGCACCCCGAAGAGACCGTGATGATTTCCGCGTCCGCGCTCTGGCTGTTGAGCGAAACGCTCCACGCGCAGAGCGCGCGCATCGAAGCACTGAAAAACCTGCAACCTGGAAAGGCAAGCCGATGAGCGAAACCACAGAAAAACTGTTCCGCACGCCACAAGACGCTCTCGTGTTCGCGTTCAACTATTCGATGCAGCGCGGGGACCGTCCGCTTGTCGACCGCCTGGCAGCGCCGGCCGCGCGCACAGGCAAAGGGCTTTCTGGGAACGATGGCGCCGGGCAGGCCGGTATGATCCGTCGATTCATTGACGGCTCCGATAGCGTCGATTACTTGAAGGGTCTCTGGGATTGGGCGCGGACGAAGTACAAAAAGACAGAGATCGCTCAGATAGAGGAGGCCGGGGACCGGGGGCTGATCTTTCTGGAGGAAGAGCGGCGCTGCAGCGAAGTCTATGTCGAATTCGAGCAGCTGACGATCGTCGAGAGAGCGGCCATCACCGCGCGGTTCGCGCCCCGTTCATTCATCTGCAACTGCACGCATCCGTGCTGCTCGGGATACACACCGAATCCAGAATGGCAGAAAGCCATCAGCGACTTGACGCAGGCGGCGCTGACGCCGCTCTCTGGCCATCTTTCGCACTACCTCGTACGTCGCAGGCTGGTGGAAGAGGTTTTCGGCGTGAAAGTGAAGCTCGAGCTGCTCGCAGAAAAGTCATCGGTCAGCAAGAACACCATCACCGCACACCGAAAGATCATCCGCGTCTGGCTGTCTGGCCAGAAAGCGCAGCCGGCGAAAGGCGCACGTGAAGCGCAGCCAGCGATAGACGGCGTTGAGTCAGGCGCCCGGAAAAAGATCGACGATCTGCTGTCCAGCACTAAATTTGTGGGCGCGCCCGAATAATTTTCTTGACGATTGGGATTTTTTCTCCCAATATAGCTGCCAATCTGACACTGTGAATAAGTGTCTACAAAGCCCGCATGGTTGTCACCGTGCGGGCTTTTTTGTTGCAATTATTCGTGTCGCGGTAGATCCCCAGCGAGAAACGCGAAGACACGCTCAAGGCGTGTTAATTGAAAGTCAGGCGGAATTCCAAGGCGAATCATTTCGCCCATGTGGGCTGGCCGCGTCAGTGATCCAATGGCTTGGGAGTCGCTTTCGGCAAGATCGCAATAGCGCTTGTGGAGTTCACCATCGTCCAGCGACGCAGCCTGCGACTGTAAATTCTCGTACTTTTGCTTTTGCGCGAGCGCGAGCATGCTCTTTCCACCGGGTTGCCACACAAATGAGTATGTGGATAAGATCGCGAGTACAACGCCAGTTAGAACCGGTGCCGTATTAGCGATGACCGCGGCGCTCAGCACGATCTGCAGAAAGTTGACGATGCGATCCGCCCTCGCGAGCAACATCGCTTGCATTTTCTCAAGTCGGATTGAATAGCCGATTTGAAATTCGGTTTCCGATCGCGTCGTCATCTCGATTCCTCACTTTTTAGGCGGCGGCGGGGGCGGCGGAGCCGGACGCGGTGACACGTGAGTGCGGGCGTCCGACGGTCCTTGGGGAATAGGGGCCGGCCGCGGCGATCGATGATCATACGCGTGCGTCGGCCCACTGGTATTTCCGGGCTTCTTCGACAAAATTTCCTCCAGATAGGGTTTATGGGTCGCGCCAAAATCCTATCATGCGGGCCGACGCGTTCGGCCCGCACCTTTTTGGGCGGTTCATTTTTGCGTGGTTCTCACCCTTGGTGAAACGATGAACAAACCGAAGTCCAAGGGCGCGACTCCGCGCATTGGGGCGAGCGTCATGGTGCGCGTGCCGTTTTTCGCGAAGCCGACTGTCGGCATCTGCGTCGCCGTATTCGATGAAGATCCGGTGGAAATTGCGGTGCAAGCATTTCCGCTCGGCCGCGACTCGCTCCAACTTCCTGCGGTGCCGTTCTTTGCGAGCGAGCCGGACGCAGGCGTGAGATCAGCGGCATGGCCGGCGTAGTCCAGATCTCGGTCAAGTCGAATGTCGACCGCATCGAGCGCAGCCTCGACACGTTTGTCCGCCAGCAGATCCCTTTCGCCACGGCGACCGCGCTGAATGCGCTGGCGCGGCAGGTGCAGCGCGCCGAAGTCGATAATATGCGGACGACTTTTCGCAATCCGTCACCATTCACGTTGCGCTCCGTTCGCATGACGGCAGCACGCAAAACGAACCTTGAGGCGACCGTTTTCGTGATGGATCGCGCGGCTGGCTATCTCATTCCGTATGAAGACGGCGGCGTTCACAAGTTGCCGGGGCCGGCGCTGTTCAATCCCAAGGACATCGACCTGAACCAGTACGGACAATTGGGGCGCGGCATCATGGCGAAGCTGCGCGGGCGCAAGGACATTTTCATCGGCAAGGTCCAGACGAGTCATGGCCCGATCAACGGTGTCTGGCAGCGTCTCGAAATTTCCCGGTCCGGCGGCGTGCGCCGTAAGCGCGCTGGACAAGGAAGCCTATACGACAAGGATCTGGGCGCGCTCAAACTGCTCATCCGCTTCGGCGATGCGCTGCCAGTCCGCCAACATCTGAATTTCGAGCTGCGCGCCTACCAGATTGTCAAC
The DNA here is from genome assembly GCF_002917095.1 of Paraburkholderia eburnea. Taxonomy (GTDB): domain Bacteria; phylum Pseudomonadota; class Gammaproteobacteria; order Burkholderiales; family Burkholderiaceae; genus Paraburkholderia; species Paraburkholderia eburnea. Next base: position 60,215 of record NZ_PQGA01000004.1, on the reverse strand, counting down.
ATGGGGTTCCGTCGAGAGTTCGGCCGTGCGCTCGGCAAAGCGATCGCCAGCGCCCGATAGCTCTGACAGGCCAATCTCGATGACTGCATTTCGCATTCAGATCCAGTGCCTCCGCAACGACTAAGGCGCTTGCGTGCGCGAAGGCAGCGGCTGGCTGAAGGTGGCGCGGTGGAGGGCGACCGGCGGCTCGAAGGCCCGTACCTTACAGGGTCCTTCCAGGGAGGTCCCAAAACGCGGGCATTGCGCGCGCCCGTTTTTCCCGTTCCTTTGACCAAAAAAAACTCGTTACACGTTACACGCTATGGCGGCATCAAATGCGGCTCAAAGGCGCGCCGCGCCAAGCGATGCGGGTGTAACGCAGCGTGACGTCAAACCGGCGGGGAAGGCGAAAAACATTACACGTGAGGCCGTTACACCGGCCGGCACTGATGGCGTGATCGGAAAGGCGGCGCTCGCTGATGCGCTGGGCTGGACGCGCCCGAAGCTCGATCGCCGTCTGGAGAGTGACGAATCGTTTCCGATCGCGAAGCGCGGCACGCGCGCCGGCGGATGGGAATTCGATCTCGCCGCGGTCAAGGCTTATCTCGGCGGCGGTGCGCCAGCGCGATCCGCGCCGCGTGCGCCAAAGGCCGCGAGCGTGCCGGCACCGGACGACAATCCGTACCCGGGCGCGAAGTACCCGGGCGCGAAGTACTCGGTCGTGCCGCCGGCAGGCGTCGAGCCGCTCGTGCATACCGGCGAACAGACTGCGCGCCAGCGGCGCGACATGGTTCAGGCCGAGATCCTTGAGGACAAGTTGCGGCGCGATCGCGGCGACCTGGTTCAGGCCGAGGTGATGCGGCAGGTCATCACGAAGATGCTCGTGCACCTCGGGAAGGGCATGGATCGGCTGGCCGACCAGATCGTCGAAAAGCTCAGCCTGCCCGAAGAGAACGCAGACGCGATCCGCGAGCTGACCGACGATCTGCGAACGACGATGGTCGATGAACTGAAAGTGTTGCTGGGCCCCGATGCTTGAGAACGCCTACGCCGACGCGTACCAGATCGTGCGCGAGGCGCTCGGCGCGCTGGTGCCTCCGGCCCGCGAGACGGTCGCGCAATACGCGTCGCTCAATCGCCGCCTGACGAACCAGGGCGGCGGCTTCGTTGGACGTTGGCACCACGAGAAAGCGCCATATCTCGTCGCGCCGATGGAAACGCTGACGCGGCTCGACTATCTGACAACCGTCGTTGTCGGGCCCGGGCAGTCTGGCAAAACGGAGATCGCTCAGAACTGGCTTCTCAAATCCGTCGCGAACGACCCGGGCGACATGCTCTGGTACATGCAGACGGACCCGGGTCTCGAAGCCTTCGTCAAGAGCCGGATCAATACGCAGATCGACGGCCACGCCGAAATGGCGATGCAGCTCGGCACGCGGCCCGTCGACGACTCGCTGCATTTCAAGCGCTTCGCCGGCATGCGCGTCGAGTTCCTCTCGGCGAACGACAACAACCTCATCAACAAGTCGGCGCCGCGGATTGTCGCCGATGAGGTTGACGCGTATCCCGAGTCGCTAGGCGACGTGAAGGCGCTTCTCGACGTGCGTCGGCAGACGTTTGGCCGCCAGTCGATGCTGCTTGCGCTGAGCCACCCAGATCGCGCCCGCGGGTTAATTCCCGAGCGCGACTGGACGGCCGGGATCATGGCGCTGTATGGCGACAGCGACCGGCGCGTGTGGTACTGGCCGTGCCCGCATTGCGGCGCGTGGTCGAGCCCGGTGCCAATCGCCGCGCGGCACATGGCGATGACGTACCCAGAAGAAGGAACGCTCGACGAGATCGAAGAGAAGGCGCGGCTCGTTTGCCCGGTCAATGGTTGCTTGATCGAAGACCGGCACCGCCGCGCGATGAATCTGGCTGCGTACCGCTCGTCCTTCGGCGGCTGGATCGGCGATGGACAGGAGCTTTCGCAGGATGGCGTAGTGAGCGGCGATCTCGTCGCGCGCAAGAGCGCAGGGTTTTGGATCGTCGGCACGATGTCGCCTTTCATTCTCGGCGGCATTGGAGGCCTCGCCCGTGCCCGGGTCAAGGCAGAGCGCGAAAGCGAGATCGACGGCGACGACAAATCGCTTCGCCAGGTCGTCGTCAAACAGTGGGGCTTTCCGTACGCGCCGAAGCGCGGTATTGGCTCGCTCGACGCGAACGTGCTGGCGGACCGATGCGAGCCCGACCTGAAGATCGCGGTAGTCCCCGAAGGCGTGCGCTTCCTCACCGGATCCTGTGACGCCAATGGCGGCCGGTTCGAATGGCTGGTGCGCGGCTGGGGCGTCGGTGGTGAGAGCTGGGTCATCGACAAAGGGCGCGTCAATGGCGACCCGGCGACATCGCCAGAAGATTGGGACTTGCTGCTTCCGGTGATACAGCACACCTATCCGCTCGCGGACGGCAGCGGCCGGCGTATGCCGATCCGCGCATTCGGTTTCGATAGCGGCGGTGAGGCGGGCGTCACGCAGCAGGCTTACGCCGCGTGGCGCCGCTGGCGCAAGCTGGACGGTGTCGTCCGCCTTTACGGCCGGATAGCGGGGCGAGACGCGTGGACTGTCTTGCCGACGAAGGGCGCAAATACGCTGATGGCGCCGCGCCTCCAGGTGACGTATCCCGACACGGCGCGTAAGTCAAACCGCGCGGCCGCAGGCGGCACGGTGCCAGTCGCGCAGTTCAACCCCAACAGCTTCAAGGATGACCTCGCTGGCCAGCTGCAAAAGGCCGATCTCGGCGACTGGTATGTGCATTTCCCATATGTGCTCAGGTCTCCCGAAGAACCTCACCTTTGGTTCGAACAACTGACGTCTGAGATCCGGTTGAAGAACGGACGCTGGGAAAAGGCCGTCCGCGGGCGCCGGAATGAAGCGCTCGACCTGATGGTGCTCGCTCACGTCGTCGCCCACCTGCATGGTCTGTCGCAGATCGATTGGATGAAGCCGCCGGCTTGGGCTGCACCTTGGGATAAGAACACGTCCCTGATCGCTGGCGCGCCGACGAAGACCTCGCCGGCGCCAAGCGGTGCGACCGCAATCCCTGACGGCGTTTCGCCCAAAAACCCGAAATCTGCAGTTCACCGTTTCCGCTAAATCCATGGCCACTTCCGATATCAGCTCGCCGTATTACGGCATGAGCGACGCACAGCTGTCGGCCGCGATCGCGTCGGCGCAGCAGGCGTATATCGAGCTGCGCACGGGTAAGAAAGTGGTCACCGTGGCGTACGCGCAAGGCGGCGGATCGCGAAGTGCGTCGTTCCAGCAGACCGACATGGCGAACCTGCGCATGCTCATCGCCGAGCTGCAGCAGGCACTCAACCCTGGCGTGCGCATCCAGCGCCGTCGACCGATCAGGCCGCTTTACTGATATGGGCAACGAACTTTCGATCGTCGATGCCCAGGGCAATCCGATCCAACGCGCGCGCGGCGAGTATCCCAACGGGATGCCGCTGACGAGCGGTGTCGGGCGCTGGTACTTCCCGTACCAGGCGGCGGACTGGCAGACGCAGGAGATGGGTAACTGGTTGCCCTGGATCCGCTCGCCTGATGCCGAGATCACCCAGTTCCGCGATCGCATGGTCGCGCGCTCGCGCGATCAGGTTCGAAACGACGGGCGCTCAAGCGGTGCCATCACCCGGATCCTCGACAACACGGTTGGGGCATCGCTGCGCCTTTCGGCAATGCCGGACTATCGTGCCCTGCGCCTGATCAGCGGAGCGAACTTCGATATCCAGTGGGCAAAGGAGTTCGCGAGCGCCGTCGAAGCGCGATGGCGTCTGTATTCGAACGACCTGAACCACTACAACGACGTTTCGCGGCAACTGACGGTCTCTCAGCAACTGCGTCTCGCGCTGCGCCACAAGCTGATCGATGGCGAGGACCTGATCGTCAATCACTGGATGCCAGAGCGTATAGGGCGAGGTGCCGCGCAGTATGCGACGGCTTATCTTGTGGTGGATCCGGATCGGCTCTCGAACCCCATGCAGATGGTCGACACCAAGCACTTGCGCGGTGGCGTCGAGATCGACGACAACGGCGTGCCGCTGGCGTATCACATCCGTAAGGCTCACCAGAACGACTGGTACAACGCCGTCGAAAGCATGGAGTGGGAGCGCGTCATCGCAGAGGACGGTGATGGCTGGCGGCGCGTCATCCATGACTTCGAGCGCGATCGCGCCGGTCAGAATCGCGGCATCGGTGTTTTCACGCCCGTGCTCGCGCACGCGAAGATGCTCGCGCGCTACTACGGCATCGAGCTTCAGGCCGCAGCGCTTGCCGCGTCGATTGGCACGTACATCACGAGCCCCTATGACCCTGCCGAAGTGCAGGACGCTATCGGCGGCGACCACGAGCTCAAGTTCTACCAGAGTCTTCGCAAGGAATGGAACGACGAGCGACCGGCGATGTTCAACGGCGTGCGAGTGGCTGCGCTGGCGCCCGGCGAGGACATCAAGTCGGTCGCCTCAGACCATCCGCACAATGGTTTCACCGAGTTCGTTCACGAGATGCAGGGCTGCGTCGCGTCGGCGCTCGGCGTCACCCAGGAGCAGGTCACGCAGGACTGGACGCGCACGACCTATTCGAGCGCGCGCTCCGGGCTGCTCGAAAGCTGGAAAACGCTCGTGCGACGACGCCTTGAGTTCTCGGCCGGAACCGCCACTCCGATGTACGCGACGTGGTTGCGCGAATGCATGGAGAACGATGAGCTTCCGCTGCCCAAAGGCGCGCCTGACTTCATCGAGGTCGCTACGGCCTACGCAGGATGCTCGTGGCTCGGGCCCGCCCGCGGCTGGGTCGACCCGGTCAAGGAACCGCAGGGATCGATCCTGAAGATGGACGCGGCTCTGACGACGCTCAAGCAGGAGGCGGCCGAGCAGGGATCCGACTGGGAAGAGCTGCTCGACCAGCGGCAAATCGAGATCGAAGAATTCAAGCGGCGCGGCATCCCGCTCCCCGAGTGGGGCGGCAGTGAGATGGCGACACGCACCGACGAACCTCCCGAAGAGCCGAAGGCAGCATGATCAATTTTCCTCATCTCGCGACGCGGCTATTCAACGTCCCCATTGCGATCCTGCCGCAGAAGGCAGAGATCGTGATGGCCGCGCTGGCTGACCGATTCGGCATCACACAGCTATTTCGTGCGGACGGTACGGCGCTGGCTCTCGCTGACGGCGGCGCACGCGCGTTTCTCGAATCGGAAGACGACGGTCCGGCGCAGTACAAGCCCTATGACATTGCCGAGGGCGTTGCGCGAATCCCGATTGAAGGGACTCTTGTGCACAAGCTCGGCACGCTCCACCCATATTCCGGCATGACAGGATACGACGGCATCCGCGCGCTGATTGACATAGCGCTCGGCGATCCGGATGTGCGCGCGATCATGCTGGACATCGACTCACCCGGCGGCGAGGTGGCAGGGTGCTTTGACCTCGTCGACGCAATTTATTTCGCACGTGGGCAAAAGCCCATCTGGGCCGTTCTCACCGAGAGCGCGTATTCCGCCGCCTATGCGATCGCCAGCGCAGCTGACCGGATCATCGTGCCACGCACTGGCGGGACGGGCAGCGTCGGCGTGATCTGCATGCACGTCGACATGTCGCAGGCGCTCACGCGCGCGGGCATCGACGTCACGCTCATCCACTACGGCGCACTCAAGGCGGACGGGAACGAGTTCAGCCCGCTCTCGAAATCCACGCTTGCGCGCTTCCAGGCAGACGTGGACGCCATGGGCGAAATATTCGTGAAGACCGTTGCACGCAATCGCGGTCTCAAAACGGCAGCGGTGCGCGACACCGAGGCCGGCACCTTTCTCGGCGCCGCGGGCGTCGAAATCGGCTTTGCTGACGCTGTCATGGCGCCGGATGAAGCCTTCGCTTCCCTGCTCGAAGAGCTGGGCTGATTCATCCCACCGTTAGGGTAAATCCAATGAGCAATCTGTTTCGAAACCTTGCAGCGCGAGGTGGGTTGAGCTTCGCCCATCTCGGCCGTAACGCCCGTGCTGAAGATGATCGTGATGACGATGACAGCGGCAAAGGCAAACGCGGCAAGAGCGCCGAAGACGAAGACGATCAGCAGCAGGATCGCGATGACGGCGACAGCAAGAAGGGCAAGCGTGCCGAAGGCGGCGATTCGGACGACGACGATGAAGATGATCGCGATAGCGGAAAGCGCAGCAAACGCGCCGAAGACGATCGCGACGATGACGATGACAGTGGCAAAGGCAAGCGTGGCAAGCGCGCTGAAGACGACGATGAGGACGAGCGTGCCGAGGACGATGACGACGATGAAGAGGAGATGCGGGGCAAGAGCGCAGCTGCTCGCGCGCGTCGCCGTGAACGTGCGCGTTGCGCCGCGATCTTTGCGTGCAAGGGCGCGGGTCGCAATACGGAGCTGGCCGCCAACCTCGCGTTCGAGTCGACGATGACGCGCAGCGAAGCGATCGCGGTCCTGAACAAGACCCGTGGTTCGGCTGGCGGCAGCCAGGATCGCCGCAATCCGAGCCTCGGTTCCGGTGACGCGCCGCGTATGTCGCAGACGCAAGCCATCGAAGCCAGCTGGGACGCTGCGTTCCAGAAGGCCGGATCGAAGCCCCGTCGCGGCCGCTAAAGCGGCGCGCAACACATTCGCGCAGGAATTGTCTTCTCTTCTCTCAAGGATTGAATCATGACCAATCCCCCCGTTCTTACTCAGACGCCGCTGGTCGAGCAGTGGCACGCCGGCGGCTTCCTCGTGTCCGAAGCGCGTGGCCACCGCGCTCGCGATATCGGCACCATCGGTGGCGCCACCAAGGTCTATCCGGGTACGGTGCTTGGCCTGCAGACCGGCGGCGTCGCGGCGGCGTGGCCGGGCAACCCGGCGCAAGAAAACAACAACACCGGCAACGGAACGATCGCTCTGGCATCGCCGCCCATCGTCGCCGGTGCACAGCTCGGCGTTTATACGTTGACCGCGACTTCGGCGACGAACTTCGCTGTGACGGACCCCTATGGGAACCTGATCGGTAACGCAACTGCCGCCGCGAGTTCGCCGCCGGCATTTAGCAATCAAATTGCACTTTCGATCACGATCGGATCGACGCCGTTTGTCGCGGGCGATGAGTTTTCGGTCGAGGTCGAGGCGATCGCCGGTGCTTATGTGCCACTCAACCCGACGGCGAGCGATGGATCGCAGACTGCTGTGGGCATTGCATTTGGCTTCACGGACGCGACGTTGAACGATGTCCCGGGTACGGTCGTGACTCGTGAGTGCGAGGTCAACGGATCCGAGCTTCTGTGGCCGAGCGGCGCAACTGCCGCGCAGATCGCAGCAGCGACGGCACAACTCACGGCGCTCGGAATCATCACTCGCTGATCGTCAGCAGTCCCATCTCCCACATCAAGTCCTTATGGCCGCGCAAGCGGCCATTATTTTTTCTGGAGCCAAATAATGGCCAGCTTGGACGTATTCCATCAGGATCCCTTTACGACCATCCAGCTTACCGCGGCGGTCGACAAGTATCCTTTCCAGCCGACGGGGCTCGGCGACCTTGATCTCTTCGAGCCGGATCCGATCCGCACGACGGCACTTGCTGTCGAGCAACGTCAGGGAAAACTCGTCATCATCCCGACGTCGCCGCGAGGTGCGGAAGGAACTCAGCGTACGCTTGAAAAGCGTCAAGCGCGCTACTTCGATGTGCCGCGTCTGCTGCACGATGACACGATCTACGCGAACGAGATCCAGAACATCCGTCAGTTCGGTACCGAGTCCGAACTCATGCAGGTGCAGGTCGAAGTCGCGCGCCGCATGAATGGTCCGACCGGCATTCTGCGCAATATCGAATACACGTGGGAATTCCATCGATTGGCGGCCGTGCAAGGCAAGCTGATCGACGCCGACGGGGACATCCTGTACGACTGGTTCGACGAGTTTGGCATCGCGCCGCCGACGCCTGTCGAATTCAGTCTCGCCGCGAATACCGAGTACTCGATCCGCCCGATCGTCAACAAGATCCGCCGGACGATGGCGCGTAAAGCGCAGGGTTCCTTCACGCCCAACACGCGAATTTATGCGCTGTGTGGCGACAGTTTCTACGACTCGTTCGTGAATCACCAGGACGTACTCCGTACGTTCTTCAACTGGTCGGCCGCCGCTGACCTGCGCGACGACAAGCAGGGCGGCGCATTCGACGCGTTCCCATTCGCTGGCATCACGTGGATGAACTATCGCGGTTCGGATGACAACTCCACGATCAAGATTCCCGACGATGAAGTGCACTTCTTCCCCGTTGGCGCGCCAGGTATCTTCCGCTGCGCGTATGCGCCGGGCGAATCGTTCGAATGGGTGAATACGCCGGGCAAGCCGACGTATGTGATCCCGATTTTCGATCGCGACCGCAACAGCTGGTGGAAGATGGAAGCGTATTCCTACCCGCTTCACATCTGCACGCGTCCGGAAGTGCTGCAAAAGGGCACGGCCTGATCGTGATTGACTTCGACGGCACGCTCAACGCGGCTATTAGCTCGACGCTTGGCGACCAGGTTCCGGTCTCGTATCTGCCCAAGTCGTCGAGCACTCCGGTGCCTATCCTCGGTGTTTTCACACTGATCACCGATGCGCAGTTTGGCGAAGACGGAACGCCGAACGAAAACATCACGGTTGCGACTCTCGGATTGCAGGTTTCGCAACTGGCTGTGCCACCGGCGCAGGGTGATTCAGCGACGATCAACGGGATGGCCTATGCGGTTGGCAACGTCGACGAGGACGGCCTCGGGTGGGCTTATCTGAACCTGAATCTTGGATAGCCCCATGCCATATCGAGCCACACTTCGCGGCTACGCGGTCGCTGCACTTCAGGGATCCGCGACGCTGGCGGGGCAGAGCGTTTTCCCATCTGCCGACTGGCCAACGGTCGACCCCGACTATCCCGCAATTCTCGTTCAGTGCTATCGCGAGAAAAAGGAATCGCGCGCTAAGGGAAGCCAGATCCCCCAGTTCATCGCAACAGCGGTCCTCGCAGTCACCGCCCGCGTCAAGGCCACTGGCGGCGCGGAAGCTGGCCCGAACGTGCAGATGCTGCTCGATGAGCTTGAGGATCAGATCTTCCTGGCAATCACGACCTGCCAGCCCCTTCTGCAGTCAATCCAGCGCGTGTCCTGGGTCGATTCCGATCAGGAAATCAGCGCCAAAAGCCAATACCACGCTGGCGAAGTGCGGATCAATTTCGGGCTCGAATTCCCCGTCGACGTTGACCCGCTCGGTGATCGCCCGGCCGCATTGCCTTCGATAACAGCGCCACTCAAGGAAGTCGATCTGACGTGGACGGTGCCGCAGGGCACGCCTCAACCAGGGCTGGTCATCGACCTGCCGCAACCGGAGTAACTCCCATGAAGGTCTACCCCGTACCGGGCCGCGCAGTGCGCGATCCGGTGACGAAGCACGTCCTCGCGGAGGACGGCCTCGAAGTGTCGGAGCACGACATCTTCTGGGCGCGTCGCATCCGCGACGAAGACGTCACGACGACGGCGCCGGAGAAAGCGGTGACCACTGAAACGCAGAACGAAGCGCACGCAGTAGCGGCGCCGGCACGTGATGGAGGTGAAGCGTGAGCACGATTCCCTTCCAGCAGATCCCCAGTAATCTGCGCGTGCCGTTCTTTTTCGCCGAGGTGAATAACCAGAACGCGAACACGGCCACGCAAAACCAGCGCGCGCTGCTCATCGGCCCGATGATCAGCACTGGCGCGGGCGCAGGCACGGCGACGCCGGGTCAGCCGCTGATCTCGCAGGGGCCAGCCGATGCGATTGCGAAATGCGGCGCCGGTTCGATCCTCGCGATCATGACGCAGGCATACCGAAATAACGACTCGTTCGGTGAACTGTGGTATTTGCCACTGGCCGACGATCCAAGCGCTGTTGCGGCAACGGGCTCGATCGCGATTACCGCGGCACCGACGGCAACCGGTGTGATCTATCTATACATCGGCGGCCAGCGCGTCACATTGACGGTCACGGCGTCGATGACGGTGGCCAACATCGCGACGGCACTTGCAGCCGCGATCAATGCGGTGAATACGCTGCCTGTGACCGCGACAGCCGCCACGAGCACCGTCACACTCACGTCGAAGAACAAGTGCCTCGCCGCGAACGACATCGACATCCGCATGAACTATGGCGGCGTGCGCGCGGGGGAATCGACGCCGGCCGGTCTCACGTACACGATCACTGCGATGGCCAGCGGTGCGACGAACGCGGTACTGACCGCGGCGCTGGCGAACCTGGCTGACATGCCATTCGACTTCATCGCTTGCGCGTACACCGACTCGGTATCGATGACGGCGATCACGAATTTCCTGAACTTCACCACCGGTCGGTGGAGCTGGCAGGAAATGATCTACGGCCACGTGTTTTATGCATATCGCGGTACCTATGGCGCACTGACGACGTTTGGCCCCACGTTGAACGATCCGAACTCGTCGGTGATGGGTTTCTACGATTCGCCAACCACGTCGTGGGAATGGGCGGCGGCATATTGTGCGGCGGCCGCCGTGAGCATCAGGGCGAATCCCGGTGTGCCGATGCAGACGGTTGCGCTCACTGGCATCCTCGCGCCGCCGATCGCGTCGCGCTTCATCCTGAGCGAGCGTAACTCGCTGCTCTTCGACGGCATCTCGACGTTCACGGTGGACACCGCGGGCGTTGTGCATCTCGACGGCACGATCACGACGTACCAGACGAATGCGCAGGGGCAACCGGACAACAGCTATCTGCAGATCAACACCATGTTTTTGATCATGGCCGTGATCCGCGCGCTGCAGACGATGGTGACGTCCAAATACGCGCGCATGGCGCTAGCGGCGAATGGAACGCTCTTTGCGCCCGGCGCACCGATCATCACACCCGACGATATCCGTGCGGACCTGATCGCAAATTACGGACAGCTTGAATATCAGGGCCTCGTGCAGGACTCGGAGTCGTTCGCCGATGGCCTCATCGTGCAGCAGAACGCTGGCAATCCGAATCGCGTCGACATCGGCTATGACCCAACGCTGATCAACCAGCTGAACATCCTCGCGCTGCTGCTGCAGTTCATGCTCTGAATCCCGGTAGGTGAACACGGGCGGCCCAGGCCGCCCATTTTGTTTTGAGGAGCCGAAATGGCGGACAACACCAATCGCATCGCCGGGATCGCGACGTTCAAGATCGATGGCGTGCAATACATGCTCGAGGGCAAGCTCGAATACAGCGACATGCTGGTGACTCGCGAGACGAAGAAAGGGCAGGACACGGTGCACGGCTATGGCGAAAAGCCGGAAGCGCCGTATATCGCGGGCACGTTCCGAGATAGCGGTTCGATCAACGTGCAGTCGCTCAACAGCGTCACCAACAGCACGATCTCCGCGAAGCTCGCCAACGGCAAGCTGATCATTGGCCGCAACATGTGGCAAGTCGGCGAAATCAAGGTCGACACCGAGGAAGGCACGTTCGACATCCGCTTCGAAGGTCTGCAGGGCTCGGTAACGGAAAACTAAGGAGCAGGGCGACATGAATGATTCCGCAACGAGCGAAGTTCCAGACTTCAAAAAGATGACGCGCGAAGAGTTGCCGGGCGAATACGCGCTCCAGCTTCTCAAGCCAATCAAGTTCGGCAAGGGCGACAACGTCGAGATCCATACCCGCATGGACCTATGTGAGCCCGATCTCGATCAGCTCGAGGACTTCCAGAAGAACATCAGGAAACTCGGCGAGCTGGGTGCAATCAAGCATCTGATCTCCGTGGTCGCCGATGTTCCATTTCCTATCGTCGGCAAAATGGGGGCCCGCGACATGACCCTTGCGCAGGAGTATCTCCTCGCTTTTTTGAAGAGCTCCCACCCGACTGGCGATACATCGCTCGAGTGACCACCCGGTTCTATCGGTGGAGGCCGCGTGATGCATGGTCCATGACGTGGACCGAGCTGTGCGGGTGGATTGCAGACGCGAATCGTATGGTCAGCGAAGCGAACAAGGCACGTAATGGCAAATAAACTCACCATCGTCATCTCGGCCATTGATGACGCGACGAAGACGATCAACAACGTCAACCGATCGTTTGCCAATGCGCTGTTGCCTGTTACGCGCCTGAACCGCTCGATATCCAACCTTGTGCGCGCCACCGGTGTGCCGAAACTGGCAAAAGGCTTCGTCGGCGTCGGCAAGGCAGCTGCGAACGTCGCCGAGAAGATCGGCAAGATCTTTGCGCCACTCGCCGCCGTTATTGGCGTGGGTTCGATTGCCGGTGTCGTCGCGCTGGCCACCGAGTGGGGCAAGCTCGCGATGACCGTGACGAATGCTGCGCAGAACATTGGCATGACGGCCAGCCAGTTGATGGGGCTGCAAAGCACCGCGCGGCTCGCGGGTGTGAGTTCTGAAGAGCTGACATCGAACCTGACGAATCTCGGCAATACGCTCGAAGACGCGCGCTTCGGTCGCAACCAGGGTGCGTTGATGCTCATGAACCGCCTGGGCATCGGCCTGCACCGCCTGAAAAACGGTTCCGTCGATACGCAGCGCGCGATGATGGACCTCGCGACGGTCATGCAGCGCCCTGGCATCAAGGGTAATGCGCAGGTCGAAAACCTCATTGCGAGCCAGTTTGGAGTGAGCGGTTTGCTGCCGTTGCTCCGAAAGGGGCCTGCAGCGATCGAGGCGTATCAAAAGCAGGTGCGCGCGCTTGGCGGCGAGATGAGCGGGCCTGCACTCGAAGCGGCGACGCAGTTCGAAAACCGCTTGCTCCTGTTGCAGACCGCTATCGGCGGCTTGAAAAACTCGATCGGCGCAGCGCTTATTCCAGTGCTCCAGCCTCTCGTCGAGCAGCTCACTAACTGGATTGCCGCGAACCGCGATCTGATCGCAACGAAGGTGGCGGAGTATGCGCAGAAAATAGCCGACTGGGTAAAGACGATCGACTTCAAGAAGGTCGGCGATGACATCACAAAAGCGATCACCAGCGTGACGGGCTTTGTCGACGCAATCGGCGGCTGGCAGACCGCGCTCAACGGCATTCTCTTGATCATGGGCGCGCCGCTTCTCACCGCGATTTCGCAACTGGGCACCGCGCTGATCGAGTTGGGCGCGATCGTCTGGGCCAACCCGATCCTGGCCGCGCTCGCGACAATCGGCTACCTGTCCTACGAGGTCTACAAACAGTGGGACAACATCGGTGCGTCAATGGCAGATGCAACGCCGCCCGCGTTCGGAGACGGGACCGATGGCGACAAGCCCGTTGGTCGCTTTGGCTCGATCGGAGACTGGCTGGGCATCAACGGAAACACGGGCGCCGGCGCGCCCAGCAAAGTGCCGCTTGGGATCCGAAGCAACAATCCGCTCAACATTCTCGCGAATGGTAACGAGCGCGTGTACGCAGATCCGGGACAGGGCATTGCCGCGGCTGTGTCGAACCTTGAGCGCAACTATCGAGGCCTCACCCTCGCGCAGATTCAGGACAAATGGACGGGTGGCGCGCGTGCAGGCAACACGCCACTGGAAATCGCGAACTACGCGAAGATCGTGAGCGCCGCTACAGGCCTGCAATCGAACGCGGTTCCCGACCTGAATGATCCGAAAGTCGTGTCGTCATTGATGGTTGGGATGATCCGCGCGGAAAACGGCCAGATGCCTTATACGCCCGGGCAGATGGGGCAGGCCACGATCGCCGGCATGCAACAGGCCGGCGTGACGCCTGGGCAGGGCGGTGTGCCGGCGCCGATCGCGCTCGATCTGCACGTGCACGGTTTGCCCGCCGGCGCCGGCGTGACCGTTGCACCTACCAACGACGCGCTCGGCCCGACGCGCGTCGCTTACTCGATGCCCACCGGGGTGACGCCTTGAGCTACTGGACAGACCTCCTGCAGGCGAGTTTTAACGGTGTGCCGTTCGGCGTTGAGGCCGAAGGCGGCAAGTTTGGCCGCAGGTGGGCGCGTCACGAATATCCGTATCGTGATACGCCATGGATGGAGGATCTCGGGCGCCGCGCGCGCGAGCATAGGATCACCGGCTTTCTGCTCGAAAACGACCAGGTGTATGGCGGTGGCCCGGTGATTCAGCAAAAGCTGTTGATGATTCGCGCGGCGGAAACCCCGGGCCTTGGTCAGCTCGTGCACCCATCGCTGGGCACGCTGACGGGCGCCATCGATGGGGGCATCGAGTTCATCGCCCGCTGGAACCAGGGGCTGATCTACGAGCTGCATTTCGATTTCGTCGAAAGTGGCCAGCCGCAGTTTCCCAACGTCTCAACCTCGACGCTTGCCGGGGTAACGGCTGCTGCGATGACGGCTGATACCGCCGCCTCGGATAGCTTCATTTCGCGTGCGGAAGTCGCGCTCAAGCAGGGGGCGGCGGTCGTGAAGATGGCACAGTCCACGGTATCGCTTTGGGCCGCGCAGGCACAGGGCCTCGTGAACGATGCGCGGAACATCTACAAGTTCGTGTACGGGATGCAGGGCGGCTCATATGGTCGCTATTTCGGGGGGCGCCTCAACGGCTTCAATCCGAGTGCGGCGCTGCAGGCCACGCAGCAGGCGGGCGTGACTGTGTCGTCTTTGATGGCGCAGGGTACCGTGCTGCGCGCAACGGTCACGAATTCTGGCAACACCCTTTCAAACATTGCAGGCGAACTCGGACTATGAGCCACGCATCTGATCTCGCGAGCGCCACGCAGGCGCTCGCGGCGGCGCTGCTCGCTTCAGCGATTGATCCGGCTGACGGCGTGCGGCTGCTCTCGAATCTCTCGAACTTCCAGCCAAATGCCGTCACGAGTTCCTCGGTCGTGGGCGCTTCGATGGCCGCCATGCAGGACGCGTGTGGTGATCTGTGCAGACGCGCGGCAGTTGTGGCAGCGTGCCGAGCGGCGGCGAGCTATCAACCAGCGTCGACGACGGACGCGAAGAACCTGCAGAACGCCGTCCTGCAACTGCTCGACGCTGAGATCCTCATCGCGGGCAATCAGGGCGAAGACGACGTGTTCACGGCGCTGCGCGCGCTACGCGCGGCGGTTGTGCAAGATCTGCAGACGCGCGCCGCTGGCCTGCCCGGCACAATCGTTGTTAATGTCCCGGCTGCGCTGCCTGCACCCGCGCTCGCGCAGCGCCTGTACCGTGACCCGACGCGCGCCGACGAACTCGTAACCGAATCGGGCGCGCCGCACCCTGCTTTCCTGCCTCCTGGCTTTACCGCACTTTCGTCATGACGGTCTCCAGCAATGAACTCACGCTCGTGGCCAACGGAAACATGTTGTCGGGGTGGACACGCGTGCGCGTCACGCGCGGCATCGAGCGCTGTCCGTCGGACTTCTCGATCGAGATGACGGAGAAGTATCCGGGCCAGCCATTCGATATCACCGTGCAGCCCGGAGACGAATGCCAGGTCTTGATCGGTGGCGATCTCGTGATCACGGGCTACGTCGACAAGATTTCGCCGGCGTTTGATCCACAGAACCATACGATTACGGTCAGCGGCCGCAGCAAGTGCCAGGATCTCGTAGACTGCGCAGCAGAGTGGCCCGGTGGGCAGATTCTCGGATCGTCGGTGCTCGACATCGCGCGGAAGCTCGCGAAGGTCTACGGCATCTATGTGTCGGCGACGGGAAACGTGGGCGGTCCTATCCCGCAGTTCAATTTGATGCTTGGCGAGACCCCGTACGACATCATCGAGCGCGTCTGTCGCTATCGGGCGCTCCTGCCTTATGACGATCCGAACGGGAATCTCGTGCTCGGTGCCGTCGGCACGACGCAGGCCGCGAGCGGCTTCAAGGAAGGCGTCAATGTCGAGCGCGCACGCGTGATCTATTCGATGGATCAGCGTTATTCCGAGTACATCGCGTTTTTGCAGTCGGTCGACGTGTTCACCGATACCGGTGACGGCGGCAATCTGCTCGGCACGGCCTACGACAAGGGTGTGTCGCGCCATCGCCGGCGCGTGATCATTGCGGAGGCCGGTGGCGGCGGCCAGGACGTCGCGAAGCAGCGGGCGAACTGGGAAGCAGCGCGCCGCTACGGGCGCTCGGGATGCGTGATGCTGACCACAGATAGCTGGCGAGATAGCGCGGGCATGCTCTATACGCCGAACACGCTCGTTCCGCTGACGTTGCCGACGCTGAAGGTGACGGGCAAGACCTGGGTGATCGGCGAAGTTAGCTATGCCCGCGGAGAACAGGGTACGCGTGCGCAGCTCACGATCATGCCGCCCGAAGCGTTCAACCCCGAACCGATTTTGCTGCAGGCGCTTCCCGCAGACGTGCCAGCTGGAGCTTCGCAATGAGCGACTATTCCGAGCGCCATTATCTGCGCACGCTGCTGACCATCCGGCGCGGTCGCATTTCGCTCGTCGACGACAGCGGCGTCATCCAGAGGGTGCAGCTGGCGCCAAGCGGGCTTGAAACGCGCGACAACCTGCCTCGCATGAGCGAATACGGTCTTGCATCGAATCCACCCGGTGGCAGCGACGCGCTGATCGCCAACGTAGGCGGCGATCCGTCGAACGGCGCGGTCGTGGGCACGAACCATCAGGCAACGCGGCCAAAGAACCTGGCCGCCGGCGAGACGCAGGTCTATAACGGCCCGGCGGGCACGAGCCTCTATCTGGCGAACGGCGAAATCGTGCTCAACGCAAATGGCCAGCCGGTGAACGTAAGCGGCGCGACGATCGTGACGATCACTGCTGCGACCGAGGTGGTGATGGACACGCCGCTGTTGAAGGTGAAAGGCGACATTCTCGATAACTACGAGACGAACGCAGTGACCGCAAAGCAGCAGCGCGCAGATTACGACGCTCACGGCCACCCGGTTGTGAATGTCCAGGGCGGCAGTAGCACGATCACCACTGGAACACCGACGGTGACTGAATGACCGACACGACGACAGTTTGGGATACGGCGAATGCGCGCGGCGACTGGACGCTGTCCGGTGCGATGCTTCAGACCGGCAGTGACCTGCAGACTGCGTACCTCATCAGCCTTTTCACCGATCGTGTGGCGCAGCCCGGCGACGTCATTCCGGACGGTACGGCGGACGCACGCGGCTGGATCGGCGACGCCGGCGCCACGTATCCGATCGGCTCGCGCCTCTGGTTGCTTGATCGCGCGACGAAAAGCCAGCAGACGATGAATCGCGCGCGGACATACGTGACCGAGGCAGTGCAATGGCTGTTGGATGACGGCGTCGTGTCGAAGCACGATATCACCCTCGCATGGGTGCAAGGCGCGCCAGGTACGTGGGGGATAGGTATCTGGATTCAGGCTTACCGGCCTGACGGCACGACATTTCCGCAGTTCAACTGGGTTTGGGGTGAGTTTCAATAATGCCTTTCGCACGTCCAACACTCTCGCAGCTGCAGACGCAGGTACTGCAGGACATCGCGGCCGCGCTGGAGGGATCCGATCCGCTGCTCCGATTCTCGAACCTGAATATCACGGGTATCGCGCTGGCGAACCTGCTCAATCTCGTCTACGGCTATCTCGACTGGATTTCGCAGCAGGCCGTGCCGATCACATCGAGCGATGAATTCCTCGCGATGTGGGCCGCGCTGAAGAACGTCTACCAGAAGCCGGCTACACAGGCCACTGGCGCGCTCTCGTTCCCCGGTACCAACGGCACGGATCTCCCGAGTGGCACGCCGGTGCAGCGCAACGATGGCATCGGCTATACCACGACTGCCGATGCGACCGTGAGCGGCGGCTCTGTGATCGCGCCAGCGATCTGTAATGCGGACCCCACCGGGCTGACCGGCGCATTCGGCAACTGCGATGCGAGCACGACGTTCACACTCGCGACGGCCATCGACGGCATCCAGTCGAACGGTACGGCCGCGACGGATTTCACCGGTGGCGCGGACATCGAGACGCCGGACAGTCTGATGACGCGAATGCTTCAGGCGTATCAGAATGTCCCGCAGGGAGGGGACGCTCAGGATTACGTCACGTGGGCCCTGGCGGTCTCGGGTGTTACGCGCGCATGGTGCAATCGGAACGGCTTCGGCGTGGGCACCGTGGTTGTCTACACGATGTTCGACGAGGCGGAGGCGTCTAACAATGGTTTCCCGCAAGGCGTGAATGGTGTCGCCACCAATGAGGCGCGCAGCGCGACAAAGGCGACGCTCGACCTTCTGGCGGTGGCCAACTCGCTCTTCGAAGTTGCTCCAGTGACCGCGCTCGTCTGGTCCTGTGCGCCAACGCCCAACCCGATCAATTTCACATTCACCGGGAGCAGCGGGTGGAGCGCAGCGACACAAGCAGCTGTGAAGGCGGCCATCAACAGCGTCTTTCTGCAATACGGCGCGCCGGTGACTACGTCGATACCGGTGATCGATCTTTCGCTCATCGAATCGGAAATCGCCGCCATCTCCGGCACCGAGGGTTTCGTCATGACGGCGCCGGAGGCCAACATTCCTAACGTAACCGGGCAGATGCCTACCATCGGTACGACAAACTTCACGTGACAACAGTGAATAATGCGCCCGTCCTTTCGGCGGCTGACTTTCTTGCCGCGCTGCAGGCCTGTATGCCGCGGGGGAGGGTATGGCCAAAAGATCCGGATGCAGTTCAAACACAGGCATTGCAGGGCCACGCAACGCCTTTCCAGAAACACAACGATCGCGCGAACTATCTGCTTGTCGATGCGTTCCCAGCGACGACTAACGAGCTTTTGCCGGAGTGGGAAGCGACGCTCGGCCTGCCCGATCCTTGCGCTGGGACGCAGCCGTCGCTTGCGACACGGCAGGCGCAGGTTCTCGCGCGCTTCGCGGGTGTCGGCGGTCAGTCGATGTCGTATTTCATCGGTTATGCCGCGAAGCTTGGATATACCGTCAGCATCCGTCAGCACCAGCCGTTTCGCATGGGCCAGTCGCGCATGGGAGACGCTTTGGGTGGATCCGAGTGGGCGTTCGTATGGGATATAGTCGCGCCGGCCAGTACGGTCACCCGTTTCACGATGGGCCAGTCGGCAATGGGCGATCCACTGGCGTCATGGGGCAACGCGGTGCTCGAATGCGAAATCGGGGCCTACGCTCCTGCCCACACGCTCGTGCGGTTTATCTATGGGGCAACGGGCGAACTGGATTCTGACTTCATTCTCGATCAGTCGGTTCTTTACTAGCGAACATCATGATCCGTAAATTCATTTGCCGGCTTCTGGCCGGTTCAGTGCTGACGGCTCTATCCGTATCTGCGGCATTTGCCCAGTGGTCTTCCGGTCAGTTGCTGACGGCTGCGGCATTGAACTATCAGTTCGCGCTCTACGTGCCGATCGCGGGCGGTACGCTCACAGGGCCGCTTACGGTGCCGACGCTGACTGTCTCCAACGCACTCAGCGCCACCAATTCCCAGATCACAGGAACTGCGAGCTCTCCGGGCAGTTTAAGCATTGAGAATCAGGTCATCGGCGCTGCCGCGACTCTTGGCTTCGGGACCACCACTTGGTCACCTGCCGAGTTGGAGATTTCAAACAATGCTACCAGTGACAACGTCCTGCATTTGATAAGCACTAGTCCTACGGGCATCAGTGCAATGGCTTTCCGAGGGACAGATTCTCAGTTCAATCCGAATCCCTCGGCCGTGAATGAGCATATGGCTATCGGATGGAGTAATCATGGTTCTCTGGATTTTATGGAGTTCTCGAATTACAACGCGGGGTTTAATCCGGCATACGCCCCTCCGCACGTAATCATGCAACAAACCGGAGGCATCGACCCGACTGGCGGCACTGCAATTCAATGCAATACTACGGCGGGGTCGGTGACCCTCTCGTGTGCTGGCCCCGTACCTGCGGCAGCTTCCTCGCTTTACGTTGAAGGTTACGGCATTCTCGACAATACGCAGATTGCCTCGGGCGGCGGGACATCTACGCCGACACTAACGAATGCGGCGACCCAAACAATCACGAATTCAACAATTCACTTTTGGACGCCAAGCTACTCGCAGCGCCAGTTTTTCTCTGCCGAGCGGGACAACCAGGTTTATTTCAACTATTGGGACGGCATGCAGGCTGTCGTCGTCAATCGAGCATCATCGCAGGAGCAAGTTGGTGTCTATGGCGGGCAGTTGTCCAGCGTGCGGCAGATCCTTGGGAATGCCATTACTGACGCCGCGAGCACCCGTGACCGCTTCATTTTGTGGAATTCGACGTCGACTTCGGCAAAAACTGAAACTATCCCAGGCTGCACCACCCCTGCGCTAGTCGCCTCAGGGTCTCCATCTACAGCAGGGCAAACCATCACGATTGTCGATGAGGCGGTCACGGCCGGGGCGTACCCAATTACCGTCAATCCGACTACGGGACAAATCAATTTCGGCAGCAGCGCTGTAATAAGTCAGAATTCGGGCTCCTTGACGCTTACCTGTGATGGCGCAGGGAATTGGGTCACCGCAAGTCCCGCGACAGGCTCGTTCGGCGCCCTGTCGGCAAGCGGCGCAGTCGGCGGCGCAGGCTTCTCGAACTATCTGGCTTCGCCCCCCGCTATTGGCGGGGCGACCGCGAATGCAGGTACTTTTACCACGGTCAACGCTAACACATCGGTCAACGCCAACGGTTCGTATTATGTCTTCAGCCGCCTCGTACTCGCCAATGTTTCGCCAGGCATCAGCAGCGGATTCGGCGCAGGCTCATCAATCGGGGCGAACACTGGCGCGATCGGCTTCAAATTGACAATCGGCACCGGTGGCACGGCCACGAGTGGCGTACTTAGCATGCCGACTGCATCAAATGGCTGGAACTGCTACGCAAACGACATCACCACGCAATCGTCTACCGTCTTTTCGACAAAAATGACTGCGAGCACAACAACTTCTGTGACGCTTACCAATTTCAATACGTCTGGAGCCGCTGCTGCCTGGGCGGCGAACGACACCCTCGTGGTCTCTTGCGTCGGCTTCTAGAGCGACAAACGCACGCCTGATACCAAGCCGCCTCCGGGCGGCTTTTCTCTTTCTGAGCCCGCTAAATACGGGCTTTTTTATTTCCGGAGTCGACATGTATCAATACGACGATCCTACGTGTGCAGCGGCGCTTCCTGCGCCGGCCGCGGGGGGAACTCCCGGTTACTTCACTGATGGCAATCCTGTCGGAGGAGTTGCGGCCACCGAGCTGCGCAGCGATTTCATGAACATGCTCATGATGGAGCTGCTCAACGTCGTCACCGCATCGGGGCAGACGCCCAGCAAGACGACGTACAACCAGGTGGCGACGGCAATTGAGTCGCTGATTGCCGCAAGCTCCAGCGGTCGCCTTCTCAATGTCCAGCTTTTTACGAGCAGTGGCACGTATACGCCTACGCCAGGAGCGAACAGCATCATCGTCGAAGCCGTGGGCGCCGGCGGCGGCGGGGGCGCCTGTCCCGCTGTGTCGAGCGGTCAGCAGGCAACCGCCGCGGGCGGTCAGTGCGGAATATATGCCCGCGCGCGTTTCGCCGCTGGTTTTTCCGGCGGCTTATCCGTCACGATCGGCGCACAAGGGAATGGCGGGGCAACCGGATCCAATGCAGGGACGTCCGGCGGCACGACATCATTGGGCTCCCTGCTTTCATGTCCCGGTGGTGCGGGCGGCTCAGCTGGCGTGGCATCAGGGAACGTCCTCACGGCCTCTCCCCAGTCGAGTAGCGCGACTGCCCCGACGATATCCGGCGGCACCCTGCTTGGCTTCAAAACGAGGCGATCAGGCCAGGGGCCGATGGTTTTGGGTACGACCATCGGAACGATCCTGGGCGGAGCCGGCGGTGATAGCCCATTCGGTATCGGGGGCGTGACCGTGGGTGGAGCGGCGGGCAATGCAGCGACAGGGTATGGCGCCGGCGGTGGCGGCTGTTCCCAATACGGTGGCGAAGCGGGGAGCGCCGGCGGCAATGGTGCGCCCGGTCTCATTATCGTTTGGGAGTATGCGTAATGGCCAGATATGCAGTCGTGATCGCGAACGTAGTCGAGAACGTCATCGAGTGGGACGGAACAACGCCGTATAGCCCGGGCGAAAACGCGACTCTCGTGCAGTCCGACACCCTCAATATTGGTGATGGTCATGAGGCACAAAACAGCGCGCCTGCAGGAAATACTCAAAGCTGAGTTATCAGGGCACTGCTTCGCCGGTTAAACGCCGCCTTCGGGCGGCGTTTCTATTTCAGCCTCTCTTTGTGACTCCTCATCCCTATGGCAACCACTGGCGACGATCTAGGCCTCGTCAAGCTCCTGTCCGGCATCTCGGCTTCGCTTGCCGTTCTGGCCGGCACGCTCTCGGCAGGATGGATGCGTGCGCGCAAGGAGTTGTCCAGCACGCGCAAAAGCGAGTCGAGCGACAAGCTCGACATCCGGCGTGACGAGATCGAAGCGGCGACGCTCGAGAGCCTCGCGCGCGCCTCGAAGGAGTGGGAGTCCCAATATCACAAGGCGATCGCGCGCGAGACGCGATACCGACGCCTGCTCGCAGTGTCTGAGGCGCGCTATCGAAAAATGGTCCAGCAGGCCGCAGAGGACCGCATGCAGGACCGTCTGAAGATCGAAGCCCTGATGGCTGGCCTCGCCGAAAAAGATCGGCATATCGCCGCATTGCAGGCGCAACTCGGAGGCCGTCAAACGACGGACACGCCATGACGAACGGTCAGCGACTGAAGTTGTTCTGGCATCGGATCGACGTCTTTGTGCTGTCAACCCTCGTCGTGCTGCTCGCTATGGCGGCGGGCGCTGGCGTCATGAACTGGCTGAACCAGCGCGAGCGTATGCAGCTCGTCGATCGCTTCCCGGCTGTTCGTGCCGAAGAGCGCGCCGCATGCGTACACGAGTTTCAGGGGCGCATCGACGACCTGACGCAGCTCAATGAACGCAGCGCACAGGCGCTCGCGGATCTCCGGTCGTTGATCAAGGACACGCACGATGTCGCCCAGTACACGCTGCGCTTCCTGGGTGACCGCGCGCGCATCAGCGATCAGCACACGACAGCGGTGCTCCAACAGGCCAGGCAGGCCGCGCAGGCGGCCACTGCTGCTCAACAGACGAGCGCGCAGGTCGAGCGGAAGGTCGCGGTCGCGGCGGCGAAGGCGGACGAAGCCGCGAGCACTGCCCAGGCCGTCAGCCAGAAGCTGGACACAGCCACGAGGCCCGCGCTGCCGGGGAGGCCGTGGGCCGGTGGCCACTAGACACGCGCGCGGCGCGCGCAATCCCCCGAAAGGAGCATCGTGAGTGAACAGCCTAAAACTGGAACTGGTCGAGGACTGGCACGAATTCTGGAAATGGTCGGAGGTGCGGTGGCAGGCTTTTTTGGCCGTCGTCGTGATGGCGGTGGGACACCTCCAGGATCTGCTGAACCACCTGCCGGACCTGCTGATGTGGGTGCAGGCCAACTGGCCGGACCTGCTGCCGATCCTGCAGCACTTCTTCCCGTCGGCAACGCAGGCGGACTGGATCACCGCGGCGAACGTGATCACTATCCTGCTGCGGGTCACGCAGCGCAAGGCGCCCGCGCAATGAACGCGAACCGCGTGGCCGTGCTCGCGATGATCCGGCGCAGCGAAGGCACGGTGACGTCCCCGGTCACGAAGTGCGGCGGTTACGACGTGATCGTTACCGGCGCTGATGGCAAGCCCGAGGTATTCACCGATTTCAGCACGCACCCGTTCGCGGGCGGTCGCGCGGCGAAGTTGATCCGCGAGAAGACCACAACGCGGCCCGCGCTCTATTCGACGGCGAGCGGCGCGTATCAGTGCCTGCTCGCCAACTGGACCCACTACTCGTCGCTGCTCAATCTGGCCGACTTCGGACCCAGTTCGCAGGATGCGATCGCGCTTCAGCAGATCAGCGAATTCCGCGCGCTGCCGCTCATCGACGCCGGCGACATCGCGGAAGCACTCAAGCTAATCGCGCCGCTGTGGGCAAGCCTTCAGGGTGCCGGCTATGGCCAGCACGAGAACACCACCAATACGCTGATCGCCTGGTATGTGGCGGCAGGCGGCACAACCGGAGCTGCAGCATGACCGCTATCGCCGCAATCGTGAGTTTCATCAACGGACTATGGACGCTCGCCCGCAACCTGCTCGGACTTGGATCGGGTACGCCCAAGGACGAGAACACCCAGGCCGTCGAGGTCGCCAACAAGGCCGGCGCGCTGTCGGCCACCGAGGCGCGCGACACGCGCGCGCAAACCGAGAAGGAGATCGCCGCCAATGCTGCGCAAACTGATTCCGATGCTGCTGCTGTGCGCGACGCTGACAGCCTGCAAGACGGTGCCGACGCCGTCAATCGCGCCGTCGCTCGCTCCCGTGCACACCCTGATTCCGACGGTTGACTGTGGAGAGGACCAGCCCGATGCCCAACTTCCTGATTACCCTGCGGCGCCTGCTGTCGAGTCGGTTGACTCGCTGCGCGCCTATTCCCGATCCCAGCAGCAGTGGGCCGTCCGCGCCGTCGGCGTCGTCGAGGACGAACATACCCTACGCCGAACAACCCAAACCTGCCTCGACGGCCTGCGCGCCCGAGGCCTTATCAACTGAAATGAAGGAATCCACGATGAATATCTCCCTGTCGACGATCGCCGCCGCCATTGTCTCGGGTGCCACCGCCATCGAGACCGCCATCAGCGATGTCGCGACGGTCGTCGCCGACGTCAAGAAGCTGGTTGCGTATGTGCCTGACCTGATGGAAACGTTCGAGAATGCCTACGCGTCGGTGACGGCACCGGACGCCGGCGCGGGCAAGCTGGCTGGCGTGCTTGCCGCTCTGGAAGCGGTCGCCGTGAAGATCGGCGCCGACTGGAACGACAACGTCAAGGCGATCATCAGCGCGATCATCGCGCAGGCCAAGGCGGCTTACAACGCTGTGGTGAGTCTGCCGATTTCGGCGGCGGCAGCGCCGGCAACTGCCTGATCGACGCTCGCGACGTGCCCGCGCGCAGCGGGCGCGCCGCCATATGCATCCGTCATCGGAACTGTCTTTCGCCTCCCAATTACCACGCGATGTCATGCCGTCGGGGCTGCCTACATGACAATGCCGTTGTCCAAAACCCCTCTGTAACTCATTGTTTTTTAAAAGTCTGGAAGATGCATCGCTGTGCGATTCAAAAAACGCAAAAACTCGCCTAATGTTATGAAAACAAAGGGTAAGTTCGCATCTAGATTGTCAATCATTGTCAGATTTGGCGATTTATGATTGCCGAGCCTGTCGCGTGCGTCGACAATGCATCAACGCCAGCGCCTCGCTTCTGTCATGCGGCGCAGCGGCGGTGGGAGAACGGGGGCGCTGGCAACGGTATCGATTGAAGGGCCACCTCGACAGGCAAAACGCAGGGATCAGCAGTATCGGCAGGGCTTGATAGGTATGCGCTTCGGGCGCGATGCGTCTGAAGCGTCAACTGACACGAACCGGAGGGGTCAAATGGGTATTCTGGACAAGGTAGGCGAAATTGCCGGCGCAGTGGCGGCCGTCGAAGCGGCGGAGAAGGTTGATCCGGACGCCGGTTTTCTGACGAAGGCGGCCGCAGCGGTCGCGGGTTTCGAGGGCGCCGGGGCGCTCGAAAATCTGGTCGAGAAGAAAGAGGATGAGAAGCAAGCCGACGCGGGCGATGCTTCGGCGGATCCGCAAGCCTGAACGGCGCAGCGGATTCTCCAGAAGGAAAAGCACGAGGTTCCCGCGTGCGCCGTTTGAGGGAGCGGCGCGCGTCGGATGAGAGTGGCAGGACTTCATAAGCCGCGGTTTTCGAACCGCGGCTTTTTTCGTCTGGCGATTTTTGTTTTAGCGGGAGCGCGCCGTTATTGCTTCACAAATACGAAGTCGCATTGCCGCGTAGTCGTGCGCGAGCCGGTGCCCGAGGCCGGGCCAAAATGGGCGCTCACGGTGTATTCGTAGGGCGTGCGCGGGTCCAGATGGCCGACCGAGTAGCCGGGCGCGCTCGTCAGGCCCTGACCGACCAGCGTGGAACTGCCGTCAGGCTCGATCTTGCCGTCGAGCGTGAACCAGCCGCCGCGCCCCTTGTCGCCGCGCTCGCCGTGCAGCACGCCATCGACGACCGTTGCCGGGAAATGGAAGGTATAGCTGTAGGCGCCATCCGGGCCAGTCTGGCAGGTGAGCGTGACGCTCCACGCGCCGTCGAAGCTCCCGGCGGCGTGGGCGTCTTGCCCGCATGGCGCGACGCCGATGCAGGCCGCGGCGAGCGCCACCGCGCGGGCGCGCCGCAGGACGGGGATTGCTGGCATCGTCGGGTCCTCCGGGTGTCGCGCGCAATTCACCTCGAATTCACGCTGGACCCATTCTGGACGCAAGGTCCATACCCGCGTGTGCGGCGCCGCTCAGTTCATCGCCCGGTTCGTCGCTCAGTTCACGGTCCTGCCGATCGCGTCGAGCCGCGCGAGCACGTCCGCGCTCAATTCGAGCGTCTCGGCCTGCATGTTTTCGCGCAGGTGCGTAAGCGACGACGTGCCCGGAATCAGCAGGATATTGGGTGCGCGATGCAGCAGCCAGGCGAGTGCGACGGTCATCGGTGTGGCGCCCAGCGATTGCGCGATATCCGAGAGCGCCGACGACTGGATCGGCGTGAAGCCCCCGAGCGGGAAAAACGGCACATACGCGATACCCTGCGCGGCGAGCACGTCGATCAGCGCGTCATCGGCGCGATTCACCAGGTTGTAGTGGTTCTGCACGCAGACGATCGGTGCGATGCGGCCCGCGTCGGCGATCTGTTTCGCCGTCGCGTTCGACACGCCGATGTGCCGCACGAGGCCGCGCTGGCGCAGCGTCGCGAGCGCTTCCATCTGGCGCCCGATCGGGCCTTCCGCCGGCTGGTGGATGTCGCCCATGATGCGCAGATTCACGATGTCGAGCACGTCGAGGCCGAGATTGCGCAGGTTGTCGTGCACGGCGCGCTCGATGTCCTCGGGTTCCAGCGCGGGCAGCCAGGCGCCCTTGTCGTCGCGCACCGCGCCCACCTTGGTGACGAGCGTGAGATCGGCGGGATAGGGATGCAGCGCCTCGCGGATGATCTGGTTGGTCACGTGCGGCCCATAGAAGTCGCTCGTGTCGATGTGGTTCACGCCCAGCGCGATCGCCTCGCGCAGCACCGCGACGGCTTGCGCGCGGTCCTTCGGCGGCCCGAACACGCCCGGCCCGGCGAGCTGCATGGCGCCGTACCCCATGCGGTTCACGGCGCGGCCGGCCAGCGGGAAGGTGCGTGCGGGGGATTTCGTCGGTTGCGGCATTGTGTTCTCCTCGAAAAGGGATGGCGCCAGTATGGGCGCGCTCGCGTTGTTAGATAATCCCATTCGGTCCGCACGGGTTGTTCGAAATTTCGCACAATGAGGGCGGTCTCATATCGCTCATCATCGGCCACCATGAACCAGGCAACCCCTCACGAAACCCACGCGCAGCCGAACCTCGCGTTCGAAATGAACGACCTTGCCGCATTTGCCGCCGTCGCGCGTGCCGGCGGCTTTCGCGACGCGGCACGCGCGCGCGGCGTATCGGCCTCCAGCCTGAGCACGGCGGTGCGGCGGCTCGAAACGAAGCTCGGCCTGCGCCTCCTGAACCGCACCACGCGCAGCGTCGCGCCGACCGAAGCGGGCCAGCGCCTGCTCGAAACCATCACGCCCCTGTTCGCCGAGATGAAGGCCGCGCTCGACGTGCTCAACGGTTATCGCGATCGCCCCGCCGGGGTGCTGCGCCTGAATGTGCCGGCCAATGTGGCGCGCAGCGTGCTGCCGCCGATCCTCACGCCGTTCGCGCAGGCATACCCGGAAATTCGCGTGGAAGTGATGGTGGAGGACGGTTTCGTCGATGTCCTGCAAGTGGGTTGCGACGCTGGCATCCGCTACGACGAGCGGCTCGATCAGGACATGATCGCGCTGCCGATCGGTCCGCGCACACAGCGCTTCGCCACGGCGGCGTCGCCGGCTTATCTCGCGGCGCGCGGCGTGCCCGCGCATCCGCGCGATCTGCTCGGGCACGCGTGTTTGCGCGTGCGCTTTGCGGGCGGCGCGATGGCGCTCTGGGAATACCATCGCGACGGCGAGACCCTGCGCATCGATCCGCCGGGGCAAGTGGTAGTGAAACCCGCGGCGTCGTTCGATCTCACGATGGAAATGGCGCTGCGCGGCGCGGGCGTCGTCGCGCTGTTCGAGGACATGCTCGCGCCGCACTTCGAAAGCGGTGCGCTCGTGCCGCTGCTCGCTGACTGGTGGCCCGAGTTTTCCGGACCGTTTCTCTACTATCCGGGGCGGCGTCATGTGCCGGCGCCGCTCAGGGCATTCGTCGATTTTCTGAAGTCGAAGAATGCTTCGTCATCCTTCTCATCCTTTTCATCTGCCTGATTCGCTGCAATCGGCGAACGGCTATCCCGCGTTCGTATCGATCGTGCTACGCGCCTGCATACGCCGCCACGCCAGCGGCGCGCGCCACGTCTGCGCGAGCATGACGCCAGCGAGCGCCGTGACGCCGCCCAGCAGGTGATATGCGTGCAATTGCTCGCCGAACACACTTACGGCCAGCGCCGCCGTGAACACGGGCAACAGGTTCATGAACATGCTGCAGCGGTTCGGCCCGAGATGCTTGACGCCTTGCATCCAGAAGTACGGCAGCACGACCGAGGCCAGCGACCCCGCGTAGGCAATCAGCGGCAGGCTCGCGCGGTTGGGCAGTGCCTCGGCCAGCGGCAGGCGCGAGAGCGGCAAAAGCATGAAAAGCAGGGCGGCGATGGCCTGAAAGTACGTCGATTGCCATGACGGCAGGCCCACGTGCCAGCGCCGCAGCAACACGCCGTAAAGCGCGTAGGCGAGCGCGGCAACGAGCATCAGCAGATCGCCCGTGTGGACGCCGCCCGCGAGCAGCGCGGCGGGATGGCCCGCCGTGATGAGCCACACCAGCCCCGCGAACGACAGCACGCCGCCACAGGCCATGCCGGCCGTCGGCGTTTCACCGAGCAGGGCGACCGAGAGCAGCATCGTGAGCAGCGGCACGAGCGCGGTCATGATCGACATGTTGGTGGCCGTGGTGGTTTTCGCGGCCGCATAGGACAGGCACTGGAACAGCGCCATGGCGAGCAGGCCGAGAAACGCGAGCTTCGGCAGTTGCGGCAGGATCGCGGCGCGGTTGCGCCAGGCCGCGGCGGGCACGAACAGGCTCATCAGCGTGACGGCCAGCACGAGGCGCCAGAAGGTGATGGCGTAAGGATCGATGGTATGCGCGGAAAGCCGCGACACCATGACGTTGCCGGACCAGAGCAGGATCGCGATAAGCGGGAAAAGCGCGTGGCGCAGGGAAAAGGCCGGAGCGGTTGGAGTCGCGGGCATTGCGTCGGTTCTCACGAGGGCTGGAAGAGCCCCGATCATGCGGGCGCAAGGGTATGCCCGTCGCACGCTAGAATGGCGAAAGCTATCGCAAAAATGCCACTTGAGCCGCCCGGACCATGATCGCCACGCCGCCCGCAGACGTCCACGTTCCATTCGAAGACACGCCCATGCCCGTCGCGGCGATGGCTGCCGATTATCCGCACGGCGCGTTCATCGCCACGCATCGGCACCGGCGCGCGCAATTGCTCTATGCGATCGAGGGCGTGATGCTGATCGAGGCCCAGGCGGGCCGTTGGGTCGTGCCGCCCACGCGCGCGGTCTGGCTCGATGCGGGCCTGGAGCATACCGTGCGCATGAGCGGCAACGTGCGTATGCGCACCGTATTCGTCGAGTCAGGCGCGGTCGATGGGTTGCCGCAGGGCAGTTGCGTGGTGGATGTGCCGCCGCTGTTGCGCGAGTTGATTCTCGCGGCCGTGGATGTGCCGCTCGATTACGCGGCGGGCAGCCGGCACGACTGGCTGATGCGCCTCTTGCTGGCGGAACTGGCCGTGATTCCACGTCTGCCGCTCTATCTGCCCTGGCCTGGGGACGCGCGCCTGCGGCGGTTGTGCGATGCGATCGTCGCCGCGCCGGAGTCGCCGCATGAAGTGGCGCGATGGGCTGGCGAACTAGGCATGGCCGAGCGCACGCTGCACCGCGCGTTTCAGCGCGAAACCGGCATGACGCTCGGGCGCTGGCGGCAGCACGCGCGTCTCTTTCTGGCGCTGGAGCGCCTCGCGCACGGGGAGAAGATCGTGAATGTCGCGCTCGATCACGGCTATGCGAGCCAGAGCGCGTTTGCCGCGATGTTCCGGCGGCATTTCGGCGTCGCGCCTTCAGCGTTTTATCGCTGAAGGCGCGCGGGAAGGGAGTTAGCGCGCGGCCTTCTTCCAGCCGGCTTCGACGAACACGCGGCACAGTTCGGCCATGCCCTTGGCGTCTTCATCGTCGAAGCGTGCGAGATTCGGGCTGTCCACGTCCCATACGCCGATCAGCGAGCCGTCCGCCGCGACGAGCGGCACGACGATTTCCGATTGCGACGCCGAATCGCAGGCGATATGGCCCGGGAATTCGTGCACGTCGCGCACGACCTGGATTTCACGCGTCTGCGCGGCGGTGCCGCACACGCCCTTGCCGAGCGGAATGCGCACGCAGGCGGGCTTGCCCTGGAACGGGCCGACCACCAGTTCCTTGCCGTCGAAGAAGTAAAAACCGGCCCAGTTGAGCCCTTCCAGCGAGTTGAACACGAGCGACGAGAAGTTGGCCGCGTTCGCGATCGCATCGGCTTCACCCTCGATGAGCGAACGCGCCTGGGCGGCGAGCGTCGCGTAGAGGGCGGATTTGTCAGCGGGCAGGGCGTCGGAAAGCGAAAACATGGGCGAGATACCTGAAAAAGCCGGGTTGAGCGGCGGCGCGAAGGCCGTCGCGATGTTCGAGGGCGCCAGTTTAGGCCACTTCGCGGGTTTTTGCCGAGGGGCGCGGCGTTGGGGCTTGACCGGATAAGGACTAACGCCCGACCAGCAACCGTCCGCCCACGGCCACCAACAGCGCGCCGGCCACGCTGTCGAGCACGGCCTTGCGTCGCACGAGCACGCCGCGTACAGCAGGATGCGAAGCGAGCAGGGCCATCGAGCAGTACCACGCACACGAAATGGCGGCTGCCAGCGCAACGACCGTGGCGTCGAACCACAGGGGCGCGTGCGTGGGCACCATCAACGCAAAGATGCTGCCGTAGAACGCGATCGCTTTGGGATTCGTCATGCTGGCCACGTAGCCCTTCCTGGCGGCGTGCCAGCCCGAACTCGCGGACATTGCCGCAACAGGCAACGCACTACGCGCGTTTGCGATCATTTTGATGCCGAGCCAGATCAGATAAAACGCTCCGGCAAAACGCAGCGCGACGGCGATCCATGCGGCCTGCGCGACGATCAGACTCAGTCCCGCAATCGCGGCCAACGCCCAGGTGCCCGACGCCGCGGCGAGCCCAAGTCCGGTCATCACACCCGCATGCCGCGACGCGACAGCCGTGGAGGTGACGATCACGAAATTCGGCCCAGGACTCGCGACACTTAAGAACAGCATGCCGGACAGTGCGATCAGCATATTCACATCGTTCAAGACGACCTCCGTTTTTTAGCGCACGCGTTTGCGTTGCAATTCGCGCCGCGCGCGTTCGATATGCGTTTAATGTCATCCATGATAGCCGTGTGTCGCAGGGCGTTCCCGGAGCGTATTTTTGCTGATCCAACTGGATTTTCGGGTTCCGTCTCGCACCCGGAAAAGTGGTTCGCGGTTCGCGGCTTCCTATTTCTTCTGACGTATCGGGTTATACCCTGGGGCTATTTCCCATGGTTAAGGACTCTGGTATAAATGCGCTCCAAAGCTGATTACGTTTTAGCACGGTAAATATTCACGGTTCGCAGCATGGCTAACCAGGCGGTTAATCATGCGGACCGCAAGCGGTGGAGGAGTGCCATGGCGCGCGTGGTAGTGGTGGGCAGCATCAATATGGACATGGTCGTTGCGACCGATACGTTTCCCCGGCTCGGCGAAACGCTGTTCGGCACGCGTTTTTCGACCTTTCCTGGCGGCAAGGGTGCGAACCAGGCGGTCGCCGCCGCACGGCTGGGCGCCGAAGTCACGATGATCGGCTGCGTGGGCGCGGATGCGTTCGGCGAGCAGATGAAGCAGACGCTCGCACGCGAAGGCATCGACGTGAGCCACATCCGCACGGGCACCGACGCGACCGGCGTTGCATCGATCACGCTGTCGGGCGGCGATAACGCCATCATCGTCGTGCCGGGCGCGAACAACGAACTCTCGCCCG
Source organism: Paraburkholderia eburnea (assembly GCF_002917095.1). Lineage (GTDB taxonomy): Bacteria > Pseudomonadota > Gammaproteobacteria > Burkholderiales > Burkholderiaceae > Paraburkholderia > Paraburkholderia eburnea. Next base: position 28,077 of record NZ_PQGA01000004.1, on the reverse strand, counting down.
CGGACATCGACCGCGCGAGCGACGCCTTCGCACAGGCCGACGTCATCCTCGCCCAGCTCGAAGTGCCGATGGAGACCGTGCTGCATGCTGCACGCCGCGCCCGCGAACTGGGCAAGCCCTTCTTTCTCAATCCCGCGCCCGCCGTTGCGCTGAGCGACGAACTCGTTTCGCTCGCAACGCTGTTGACGCCGAACGAGCATGAACTCGCCATCGCGCTGCAGACGCCCGCGGGCTGGTGGGCCGAAGTGCTTTCGCGCATGCCGGGCCGCATTGTGATGACGCATGGCAAGGACGGCGCGTACTTCACGCAAGCCGACGGCGCGCTCGTGCATCAACCGGGCTTCGCGGTCGAGGCCGTCGATTCGACCGGCGCGGGCGACACCTTCAATGGCGCGATGGCGGCGTTCTGGCATCTCGGCATCGGCGAGGCGGCGCGGCGCGCGAACGCGGCCGGCGCGCTCTCCGTGACGCGCGCGGGTGCGCAGGGCGGCATGCCCACGCTTGCCGAACTCCAGCAGTTTCTGGCTCAGCAAGATCCGCAGTCGTAATTCGTTTCAGGCAACAAAGAAAGCAACATCGCACCATGAAAAAACAAGGACACCTGAATCGCGACATCGCGCGCGTGCTGGCCGGCATGGGCCATACCGACAGTCTCGTGATCGCCGATTGCGGTCTGCCGATCCCGGCGGGCGTCGAATGCATCGACGTTTCGCTCGCGCTCGGCGTGCCGGGCTTTTTCGACGTGCTCGACAGCGTCCTCGCGGATTTCAAGGCGGAACGCGCGGTGTTCGCGAGCGAGGCGCAGACGCACAACGCGGCCGTGGTCGCGAAGAGCCGCGAGATGGCCGCCACGCAGATCGCCATCGAGGAAGTGCCGCACGAAGAATTCAAGCGCCGCTGCCGCGAGGCGAAAGTGGTGATCCGCACCGGCGAATGCAGTCCCTATGCGAATGTGATCCTGCATTCGGGCGTGATCTTCTAAGAGGTCCATGATGCAAGTGAAGATGCAGGGCATCGGCAAGGCGTTCGGTCCGGTGCGTGTGCTCGAAGGCGTCGATTTTCATATCGACGCGGGCGAGATTCATGCACTGATGGGCGAGAACGGCGCCGGCAAATCGACGCTGATGAAGATCCTCAGCGGCGTCTATCAGGCCGATGCGGGCCAGATTCTCATCGATGGCCGCGCGACGACGATCCGCAACACCGTCGAAGCCGAACGCGCGGGCATCGCCATCATCCATCAGGAACTCAACCTCATCCCGCAACTGACGGTGATGGAGAACCTGTTCCTCGGCCGCGAGCCGCACCGCTTCGGCATGGTCGATACCGCGACGATGCGCCGTGAAGCGCGCAAGTGGCTCGACAAGGTTGGCGCGCAGCGCATCGATCCGCAAACCGAGGCCGGCCATCTATCGATCGGCCAGCAGCAGCTCGTGGAAATCGCCAAGGCGCTGTCGTTGAACGCGCAAGTGCTCGTGATGGACGAGCCGACTGCCGCGCTCACCAATCGCGAGATCGATACGCTGTTCGACATCATGCAGTCGCTCAAGGCGAGCGGCGTCGCGATCGTCTACGTGTCGCATCGCATGGAAGAAATCTTCCGCATCTGCGACAAGATCAGCGTGTTGCGCGACGGGCACTTCGTGGGCGAGCGCGCCATCCCCGAGACGAACTTCGACGAGATCGTCCGCCTGATGGTCGGGCGCGAACTGGGCGAGCGCTTTCCGAAGCGTCGCCATACGCCGGGCGACGTGCGCATGAGCGTGACGGACCTCGCCGACGATGGCCATGTTGCCGGCATCACGTTCGACGTGCGCGCGGGCGAGGTGCTGGGTATCGCCGGCCTGATGGGCGCGGGACGCAGCGAAATCCTGCGCACGCTGTTCGGCGTGAACCGCAGGACGGCGGGCACGGTCACGCTCGACGGCCAGCCGCTCGACGTGCGCGATGCGTGCAGCGCGATCGGTGCGGGTATCGGCTTCGTCACCGAAGACCGCAAGCGCCAGGGCCTTGTGCTCGGCATGTCGGTGCGCGAGAACGCCACGCTCGTGCATCTGGACAGCTACGCGAAGCTGGGCTTCGTGAACGAGAAGGCCGAGCGCAGCGCCGTCGATGGGCTCATCAAGCAGTTGCGCGTGCGCACGCGCGACGCGGAACTCGACGTGAAGTCGCTCTCGGGCGGCAACCAGCAAAAGGTCGTGTTCGCCAAGTGGCTCGCGAAGCCGCCCAGGGTGCTGCTGCTCGACGAACCCACGCGCGGCGTGGACGTGGGCGGCAAGGCTGAAATTTATACGATCATCAACCAGCTCGCGGAGCAGGGCGTGGCCATCGTGATGGTGTCGTCCGAACTGCCCGAGGTGCTGGCGATGAGCGACCGCATTCTGGTGATGCATCAGGGTCGTCAGGCCGGGCTTTTCGAGGCGGCGACGGCCACCCAGGAACAGATCATGACTGCCGCAGCCGGCGGTCAGGCGGCGGCAGCGGCAACAGAAGCCGCAGCGGCCTGAACACGCCGCGCGGCGCGCTCACACCTCATTCCAGACAACCAGGCGAGACATTCCATGTCGCAACTCACCATGACCCCCGGCAGCAGGGCGACGCTGCAAAAGCTCGGACCATTCATCGCACTGCTGATCATTGCGGTGGCGCTGTCGATCGTGAGCCCCAACTTCCTCACGCTCGACAACCTGCTCAACGTGATGCGCCAGGCGTCCATCAACGCGCTGATCGCCTTCGGCATGACGCTTGTGATCCTGCTGGGCGGCATCGACCTGTCGGCGGGTTCGGTGCTCGCGCTGTCCTCCGTCATCATCGCCACGCTGCTCAGTTCCGGCACGAACGCGCTGGTCGCGACCGTCGCGGGCCTTGCCGCGGGCGGTTTGATGGGGTTTGCCAACGGCATCGTCATCAGCAAGGGCAAGGTCGCGCCATTCATCGCCACGCTCGGTTCCATGACGGTGCTGCGCGGCCTCGCGCTGGTCGTCTCCAATGGCAGCCCGATCAGCAGCTTCAACAGCGACTTCTTCTCGCTGCTTGGCGGCGGTTATGTCGCGCGTCTCGTGCCGATTCCGGTCGTGCTGATGCTCGTGATGTTCGGCGTGTTCTGGGTGCTGCTGCGCAAGACCGTGTTTGGCCGCCATATCTACGCGACGGGCGGCAACGCCGAATCGGCGAAGCTCTCGGGCGTGAAGGTCGATCGCATCCAGTTGTGGGTCTACACGATTTCGGGTGTGATGTCGGCGCTCGCGGGCGTGGTGCTGACCTCGCGTCTGAACTCGGCGCAGCCGACCGCGGGCACGGGCTACGAGCTCGATGCGATCGCTGCCGTCGTGCTGGGCGGCACGAGCCTCACGGGCGGGCGCGGCTGGATTTTCGGCACGCTGGTCGGCGCGCTGTTGATCGGCGTACTCAACAACGGTTTGAATTTGCTGGACGTGTCGTCGTTCTATCAGCAGGTCATCAAGGGCGGCGTGATCCTGCTCGCCGTGCTGATCGATCGCGGCAACAAGAAGTCGTCGTAACTCCGCTGTAACCGTATTTGCCGCATCGCGCGTCGTTTTCGCGCGATGCGTCGATTCCAGTTTAGTAGTAATCCTGATGATTTTCGATTCACTCTCCACACATTAAAACGAGGAGGAAGACTATGCACAAGCCGTTCCAGCCGTCGCTGTCCAAACTGTTTTCGGCGCTCGTCGCCGGTTCGCTCGTGCTGGGCCTCGCGGCCTGCTCGAAGGAAGGCCCGGGCAGCAGCACCTCGGACGCGGGCGCCAGCGGCGCATCGGCAGCCGCTCCGGCATCGGGCGCGCTCACGGTGGGCCTGTCGATCTCGACGCTGAACAACCCGTTCTTCGTGTCGCTCAAGAAGGGCGCGGAAGACGAGGCGCAGAAGGACGGCGTCACGCTCATCACCGTCGATGCGCAAAACGACCCGGCGAAGCAGCAGGCCAGCGTCGAAGACCTGATCGAGAAGAAGGTCAGTGTCATCCTGATCAACCCGACCGATTCGTCGGCGGTCGCCAACGTCGTCAAGGAAGCGACCAGCAAGGGCATCAAGGTGATCTCGCTCGACCGCAGCGTGAACGGCGCGGACGTCAGCTCGCATATCGCCTCGGACAACAAGGCAGGCGGCAAGATGGCAGCCGACTTCCTCGCCGACAAGCTCGGCGGCAAGGGCAATATCGTCGAGCTGCAAGGCATTCCGGGTTCGTCGGCGGCTAACGAGCGCGGCGCGGGCTTCGACGATGAAATCGCGGCCAAGGGCGGCGTGAAGATCGCCACGAAGCAGCCGGCCGACTTCGACCGCGCCAAGGGTCTTTCGGTGATGGAGAACATCATCCAGAGCAACAAGGACATCCAGGGCGTGTTCGCGCAGAACGACGAGATGGCGCTGGGCGCGGTGAAGGCGCTGCAGGCTGCGGGCCTGAAGAACGTGGCCGTGGTGGGCTTCGACGCCACCGACGACGCGATCGCCGCCGTCAAGGCCGGCCAGATGGCCGCGACCGTGCAGCAGCAGCCGGAACTGATCGGCCAGTATGGCGTGCAGACCGCGAAGAAGCTCGTGGACGGCCAGGCTGTCGACAAGTTCATCCCCGTGCCGCTGAACCTGTACAAGCAGCAATAAGGCAGCAAAGCTAAGGCAGCAAAGCTAAGGCAGCAAAGCCGTAGCAGTAACGCCCGCGCGCCCTGTTTTTATCACGGGGCGCGCTATTCTGTTGTACGCTCTCACGCAACCGCGTTCCCCATCCACTCCCCAGCCACAAGGAAGCCCGCGTGTCCCAGTTCGAGCGTCTGACCATCGACGACATTGCCCGCCTCGCGGAGGTCTCGCGCACCACGGCCAGCATGGTGCTCAACGGCAATGCCGAGCGCTACCGCATTTCGGCAGCGACGGTCGAACGCGTGCTGCAGGTGGCGCGGGAAAATCATTTCACGCCTTCGCAGTCGGCGCGATCGCTGCGCTCGCGGCGCAGCAACACGATCGGACTCGTGATTCCCGATCTCACCAATTCGGCACACGCGGCGCTCGCGCAGGCGATGGAATCGCAATGCCGCGAGCAGTACCGCTATCAACTGGTGATCGTGACGAGCGATGAAGACCCCGTGCGCGAGACCGAGGGCATCGCACATCTGGTCTCGCATCAAGTGGATGGTTTGGTGGTGGTGCCGTGCACCGCCGACGCGCCGCGCTACGAGAAGTGGGTCAAGCGCCTGCCCTTGGTGTTTGCCGACCGCCGCGTGGAAACGAGCGCGATCCCCTTTGTGATTACCGACGCCACGGAAACCGTCGCGACGCTGGTGGGCGAGGCCTTCGCTCAGGGCGCGCGCGAAGTGGTGTATTTCGGCGGCCAGCCCGAGCTTTCCGCAAGCCGGGACCGTCTGGCGGGTTATCGGCTCGCGCTGCAAACGCACGGCCTTGAGGAGCACGCCGACTGGGTGTTCCAGCGCGACTATCAGCGCGAATCGGGTTATGCGCTCATGAAAGCGTGGTTCGAGGCGCATGGCCGCTATCCCGAGGCGCTGTTCGCCGGCTCGATCACCTTGCTCGAAGGCGTGCTGGAATTCGTCAACGAAGCGAATGCGCTCGCGCAATCGCCGGGCCGTTTGATGACCTTCGACGATCATCAACTGCTCGACTGTCTGCCGCTGCGCATCGACGCCATCGTGCAGGACAGCGCGCAACTGGCCGCGCATAGCCTGCGCTGCGTGTTCTCGCTGCTCGAAGGCGATGCGCCGCCCGAGTCGCTGCAGGTGCCCGCGCAGATTCACTATCGGCGCAAGCGCTGAAGCTCTTTCGTTATCCTGAGAAATACGTTTTGAGCGGCTGGCTCAGATATTGTCCAGGCCGCCGACGTTATCGGCGTTTTCGAGCGCCTTGCGCTCGCGGCGTTCTTCGTTGCCGCGCCGCGCGCGCTTGCGCTGACGCGACAGCACGCTGATGACTTCACCGGTGCTGGCGTGGGCGGGGATTTCGTTGCGGATCACGTTGGCCACCATCGGCAGGCCTTGACGCTGACGCCGCAGCGCACGCGCAATCGCGTTGCGGCAGGCCTGACCGTGGCAATCCCACTCGTCACGCATTTTTCCGCAGTATTGGCATGTGTCCATGGGGGCAGTTTAACCGGAATCGCGCGGGGCTTTCGGGGCGCGATTCCGGCGAGCAAGTCCCGTGGACACGGGCGCACTCGTCATGCGCGCGCCGGAATCTCCAGACCGCGTTTCACAGCCGGACGCGCGACGAAGGCATCCAGCACGCGCTGCACGTTCGGAAAATCCTTGAAGCCGACCAGATCGCCAGCCTCGTAGAAGCCCACGAGATTGCGCACCCACGGGAAAGTCGCGATATCGGCGATCGTGTAGTGGTCGCCCATCAGCCATGCACGGCCTTCCAGGCGCTTTTCCAGCACGCCCAGCAGACGGCGCGATTCGGCCACATATCGGTCGCGCGGACGCTTGTCCTCGTACTCCTTGCCCGCGAATTTGTGGAAGAAGCCAAGCTGGCCGAACATCGGCCCGATGCCGCCCATCTGGAACATCAGCCACTGGATCGTCTCGTAGCGCTCGCGGCCGTCGCGCGCGAGAAACTGGCCGCTCTTGTCGCCGAGCCAGATCAGGATCGCGCCCGATTCGAACAGCGCGAGCGGCTCGCCATCCGGGCCATGTGGATCGATGATCGCGGGGATCTTGTTGTTGGGGTTCAGCGAGAGGAATTCGGGCGAGAGCTGATCGTTGGTATCGAAGCGCACCAGATGCGGCTCGTAGGCGAGGCCCGTCTCTTCGAGCATGATCGACACCTTCACGCCGTTGGGCGTGGGCAGCGAATAGAGCTGGATGCGCTCGGGATGTTGCGCTGGCCACCTGGCGGAAATGGGGAAGGCGTTGAGATCGCTCATAGGCTGTCCTGTAACGAGGCTGAATGATGGAGGCGGCCCGCGCCACGCGGCGATGTGCGCGGCGCGGAACACGCTCAGGCGGGACAGTGTAGAGGAAATGGCGCAAGCGCGCAGACGGCGCATGGGTGGTTCAGATGCACGCGCGCGCCGCTGTCCCGGAGGGTGCTTATTGTTGCGGGATCAACCCTTCCGCAGCCAGCGCTTTCTGCACGGCTGGACGCGCGGCCACGCGCTTCTGGAACGCGAGCACGGCCGGGAACGCGGACAGATCGACGCCGACGTGCGAGGCCCAGTTGGTCACGGTGAAGAGATAGCCGTCCGCTGCGGTGAAGTGATCGCCGACGAGCCATTCATGTTCGGCCAGCCGCTTGTCCAGCAGCGCGTATTGACGTTGCAACGCGGCGGTGGAATCGGCGCGCACGCTCTGCGGTGCATCCGGATTGAACAGCGGCGAATAGCGCTTGTGCAGTTCCGTGCTGATGAAGCCGAGCATCTCCTGCAGGCGATAGCGCGCGAGCGTGTCGTAGGCGGGCGCAAGGGCGCTGGCGGGATTGCGGTCGGCCAGATATTGCATGATCGCCGGGCCTTCGGTGAGCAGCTCGCCATTGTCGAGTTCGAGTGCGGGCACCGTGCCCTTGGGGTTGATCGCGCGGAAATCCTTGCCGCTGGCCGTCTTTTTGTCGGCGAAATCGACCTTGTCGAGTTCGATGTCGAGGCCCGCTTCGCGCGCGACGATATGCGATGCGAGTGAGCAGGCGCCCGGGAAGAAATAGAGCTTCATTGTGAGTCCTGGTTGAACGTACACACACGTAAACACCGCGCGCGTCGCGAGACAGGCCCGCGCGGGGGCACTATGTTAGCGCGGGGGCATGCTGCCAGTGTTGCAATGCCGTCAAACAGAACCTATAACGCCGCCTCCGGCGCCATCTCGTTCAGATGCACGGCGCGCAGATCGTCGATGAACGCGCGCTGGATATCGCCCGCATGGGGCGCGCGGCGCGTGACCATATGAAACGTCACGTCGTAACGCAGCGCCGCCGGATTCACGGCGCGCAACAATCCGCCATCGACATACGGTTTGGCGAAATGCACGGGCAGATAACCGAGGTGATGCCCCGAGAGAATCAGCAGCGCGACGGCTTCCATATTGTCGGCGATGGCGGTGACGTTGCGCTCGTGCGTCGAATGCTGCGCTTCGGGCAGCGGGTAGCTGCGCCATGCCCATTCGCAGGCGGCGGCTTCGTCGGCGCCCACGGCATTGGCTTCGCCCGCGCGCTCGAACAGCGGATGGCGCGCGCCGCAATACGCGTACTGGCGCTCGATGAAGAGCGCGGTGTAGTCGAGGCTCGGTACGCGATGCCAGAAATAGCCGATCGCGATATCCACCTTGCCGTTGAGCACCTGTTCCTCCAGTTCGCCCGGCGAGCGGATCTGGATATTGAAGCGCACGGCCTGGTCGCGCTGACGAAAGCGCGCGATCGCATCGCTGATACGCGCGTTCTGGCTGAACGGCGTGTGTCCGATCAGGCCCAGGTTCAACTCGCCGACGAGCTGGCGGTCCATGTTCGCGGCTTCGGCGCAGAAGCTGTTGGCGGCCACCAGCAGCCGCCGCGCCGACATGGCGAAGCGCTCGCCCTTGGCCGTGAGCCTGAAGCCGCCGCGCCCGCGCTCGCATAGCCGGAAACCCAGCCGCGTCTCGAGCGAGGACAGTTGCGTGCTGATGGTCGATTGCCCCACGTTGAGCGCGGCCTGGGCGGCGGTGAGCCCGCGCGCATCGACCACGGCGAGGAAAACGCGAATCAGCCGCAGGTCGAAATCGGTCAGGTTGGCGAGCATCGGACACCTCTTACATTGATTCGAGTCGATGTAAACATCATCAGGCCATCATTTTATCCAAAATTTTTTCCCTCTAGCATTGCCAGCATTGGGTTTGAACCCACTGCTCCGATCGATGTTTACAGGGTTTTTACGGATATGAACGACTCCCGCAACACCACGCTGAACCAGCCCCTCTCGGGTAACGCGATGCCGCGCTTCGGCGGCATCGCCTCGATGATGCGTCTGCCGATCGCCGCCACGAGCGCGGGGCTGGACGCCTGTTTCGTCGGCGTGCCGTTCGATCTGGGCACCTCGAACCGCAACGGCGCGCGCCTCGGCCCGCGCCAGATCCGCGCCGAATCGGTGCTGCTGCGGCCCTATAACATGGCGACGCGCGCCGCGCCGTTCGATTCGCTCCAGGTGGCCGACATCGGCGACGTGGCGATCAATCCGTTCGACATCCACAAGGCCATCGCCGATATCGAAGCTGCCTACGACGGCATCATCGCGGGCGGCTGCAAGCCGGTGACGCTCGGCGGCGACCACACCATCGCGCTGCCGATCCTGCGCGCGATGCACAAGAAGTACGGCAAGGTGGGCGTGGTCCACGTGGACGCCCACGCCGACGTGAACGACACCATGTACGGCGAGAAAATCGCCCACGGCACGCCGTTTCGCCGTGCGGTGGAAGAGGGGCTGCTCGATTGCGAGCGCGTGGTGCAGATCGGTTTGCGCGGCACCGGCTATCACGCCGACGACTTCGACTGGTGCCGCGATCAGGGCTTTCGCGTCGTGCAGGCCGAAGCCTGCTGGAACCGCTCGCTCGAAACGCTGATGAAGGAAGTGCGCGAGCAGATGGGCAATGGCCCCGTGTATCTGAGCTTCGATATCGACGGGCTCGATCCCGCTTTCGCGCCGGGCACCGGAACGCCCGAGATCGGCGGTCTGACCGTGCCGCAAGGGCTGGAAATCATTCGCGGACTGCGCGGGCTGAACCTCGTCGGCGCGGATCTCGTGGAAGTCTCGCCGCCTTATGACCCGCAAGGCACCACCGCGCTGCTCGCCGCGAATCTCGCCTTCGAGATGCTGTGCGTGCTGCCGGGTGTGGCGTATCGCGCATAAGCGCGCATAAGCTCGGGCGAACCAGAATGATTCGCCATCCGAATTAAAAAAGAAGTCACCAGACGATATCCCCGGAGAGTGCTCATGAGCGAGACCGAACGCGACACTGAAACCCAGGTGCTGGCCGCAGCCGACGCCCTGATCGACGCTTTCGCGAGCCACGATCGCGATGCCTATTTCGCGGCCTTCGCGCCCGACGCTAGCTTCGTGTTCCATCACGTGAGCGAGCCGTTGCCCACGCGCGCAGCCTACGAGGCGCTGTGGCGTCAATGGGAGCGCGAAGACGGTTTTCGCGTGCTCGGCTGCGAGTCGCGCTCGCGCAGCGTGCAATGTATCGGCGACGTTGCGCTGTTCGTGCATAACGTGCGCACGCGCGTCGCGACGCACGCGGGCAGCGAAACGCTCGACGAGCGCGAGACCATCGCGTTCGCCCGGCGCGGCGGCCAGTGGCTGGCGGTGCACGAACACCTGTCGCCGCACGCCTGCGCGGCGGTGCATGATGCGGTGATCGAAGGCGGCGAGGTGTGTGCATGAAGCGCGAATCGATTAACGCGGTCGCGCAGGCGACGGAGCCAGGGGTCTTTATCGACGGCGCGTGGCGGCAGGGTGCGGGCGCGCCGCTCGAACTTGTCGATCCGTGCAGCGCGCAGCCTTATGCGCGCGTGTCGAGCGCTTCCGCGGAGGACGTCGACGAAGCGGTGGCCGCCGCCGAGCGTGCCTTGCGTGGCTGGCGTAGCACGAGCGTCGCGCAACGCGGCGAACGGCTCGAACGCATCGCGCAAGGCATCGAAGCCCATGCGGGCGAACTGGTCGAGTTGCAGATGCGCTGCAACGGCAAGCCGCGTTTCGAAGCCGAACTCGACGTGAGCGACGCGGCTGGCACATTCCGCTATTACGCGCAGTTGTGCAACGAAGGCCACGTGGTCGAGCGCGCGCCGGTCGCGTTGCCCGATGCCGCCTTCGAAGCCGATGTGCGCCATGAGGCCGTGGGCGTTTGCGCGCTGATCGTGCCGTGGAATTTCCCGCTCGTGACGGCGGCGTGGAAGCTGGCGCCCGCGCTCACGGCGGGCTGTTCGGTGGTCATCAAGCCGTCCGAGCTGACACCCCTGGCCGAACGCGCGCTCGTCGATATCGTTACGGCGGCAGACGTGCCTGCCGGCGTGGTGAATCTGGTCACGGGCGGGCGCGAAGTGGGTGCGCAACTGGCCTCGCATCGCGGCGTGGCGAAGGTCTCGTTCACGGGCAGCACCGCCGCAGGCCAGGCGGTCATGCGTGCCGCCGCCGCTCGTATGCAGCGCGTCTCGCTCGAACTGGGCGGCAAGTCGGCGCTGATCGTATTCGACGATGCCGATCTGGACGAGGCCGTCGAACTCGCATTCAATGGCGCGTTCTTCAACGCGGGGCAGATGTGTTCGGCGACTTCGCGCGTGCTGGTGGCGCGGGCGTTGCACGACGCGTTCATCGACAAACTGGTCGCGCTGGCGCGCAACGCCGTGGTGGGTGCGCCGCATACAGCCGATGTGCGTGTGGGGCCGCTTGTCAGCGCGGCGCAGCGCGAACGCGTGCTTGGCCTGCTGGCGCGCGGCAAGGAGCAGGGCGCGCGCGTGCTGTGCGGCGGCGCGGCTACGCAGGACGCGGGCTTTTTCGTGGCGCCGACGGTCTGCACGAGCGTCGCGCCCGACAACGTGCTCTGGTGCGAGGAGATTTTCGGGCCAGTCGCGCTGGTGCGGGCATTCGATACGGAGTACGAAGCCATTGCGCTCGCCAACGATAGCGATTACGGACTCGTCGCCACGGTCGTCACCGCCGACGCCGCGCGCGCCGCACGGGTCAGCGACGCCTGTGAGGCAGGCACGGTCTGGGTAAACGCTCCGCAGGTGATCTTCCCGCAGACGGGTTGGGGCGGACGCAAGCTAAGCGGCCTGGGCCGCGAACTCGGTCCCTGGGGCGTGCGCGCTTACCAGGAAATCAAACACGTCATTCGGGCGCGCACAAGCGCCACTCATTCGCCGCAGTCGTAATTCGCCGAATCCGGCGCGGAACCCGGCACTGCGCCCCAACTGCGTCCCCATAGAATCGAACAGGAAGAGACAGATGAGCACCGACAACGTTAACGGCTGGGCGCCCCCGCCCCCGGCGAGCGGTACGACCGATAGCGCCGACGCCCCCGGCGCGAAATCCGGCAAGTGGCGCAAGATCGAGGTCCGCTCGATCGACTACGTGCCCGCACACGAACGCCACGGCAGCGTGGCAGGCCAGGGACCGTTCTGGTTCCTCGGCAATTTCCAGTTTTTCACGATCGCCATCGGCTTCGTGGGCCCGAGCATGGGGCTGTCGCTGGGCTATACGATCCTCTCGGGCGTGCTCGGCATTCTGTTCGGCACGCTGTTCATGGCCTTTCACGCCTCGCAGGGCGCGCAACTGGGCTTGCCGCAGATGATCCAGTCGCGTGCGCAGTTCGGCTATCGCGGCGTGGTGCTGATTCTCATCGCGACGCTGTTCACGTTCATCGGCTTCAACGTCGTCGATACCGTGCTGATGGCGAGCGGCGTGAAGGGGATCTTCGGCTGGTCGCCCACGCTGGTGACCATCGTGACGGCGCTGATCGCGCTGGCGCTCGCCATCTACGGGCACGACTGGCTGCATCGCGTGTTCAAGTGGCTGCTGGTGGCGAGCCTGCCGCTCTACGTGCTGCTTACGCTGTGGATCATGTTCGGCGCCGTGGGCGTGAAGGCCGGCGTGGCGCATGCGGGCGGCTTCTCGCTCGTGGCGTTCGCCGCGCAGTTCGCCGCAAGCGCAAGCTACAACATCACTTATGCGCCCTATGTGTCGGATTACTCGCGCTATCTGCCGCGCGAAACGAAACCGCGCGCCATTATCGCGGCGGTGTTCATCGGCGCATCGGCGTCGGCGATCTGGCTGATCGCACTGGGTGCGTGGCTCGCGACGCGTCTGGGCGCATCCGATGGTCTCGTCGCGCTCTACGATGCGGGCAACGCGATGTTCCGCGGCTTTGGCGTGCTGATCTCGCTGGCGTCGGTGGGTGCGATGGTCGCGACGATGGGCCTGAACGCCTATAGCGCGATGCTCACGGTGGTCACGGCGGTGGATTCGTTCAAGCCCGTGAAGCCCACCTCGACGGTGCGCGTGATTACGGTGCTGGTGCTCGGCCTCATGTGGGTGGTGATTTCGCTGTCGCTGTCGGGTAATGCCATCGACATCCTGTTCGCGGCGCTCACGATCATGCTGTATCTGCTGGTGCCCTGGACGTCGGTGAATCTGGTCGACTTCTTCTTCGTGCGGCGCGGCCACTATGCGATCACGCAACTCTTCACGCCCAATGGTCTTTACGGTGCATGGGGTGCGCGCGGGCTGATCGCTTACGCGGTGGGTTTCGCCTCGACGGTGCCGTTCTTCGTGCTGCCGGGCATCTATACGGGGCCGCTGGCGGCGCGGATCGGCGGCGTGGACGTGGCGTGGGCGGTGGGCCTGCTGGTGTCGGCGCTCGTGTATCTGGTGCTGGCGCGCTCGATCGACGCGCAAGGCGAGCGCCGCGCGGTGTTGCAGAGCGAGCGCGAAATCGCGCTGCTCGACGGGGCGGCGGGGCGCTCGCACTGAGCTAATTGCGGCGATTGCCTCGGACGAAAGACAAACGCGGCGTCAAGCGATCAGGCTTAGCCCTGCTTCCAGAGCGTGCGACCCCAGAACGTGAGCGTGCGGTCCCATGCCAGTTGCGACCAGACCGGATCGAACTGCGTGTGCGCGATGCGGCCGGGGCCGACCGCCGTTTCGTTTGCGAACGCGTGGTAGGCCAGGTAGCGATGGAATTCGACGTTCACACCGCCGTCACGCAGCTTTGTTTCGAGTTCGCCGACGGTTTCGATATTGAAGAAGCCATCCTGCGTGCCCCAGTGGCCGAGCACCGGCACGCTGATCTTGCTCGCGTCGAGGTATTCGAGCGGCGGGAAGCCGTACCACACGACGGCGCCCGCGAGGCCCGGAATCTGGTTGATGGCCAGCAGCGTGAGCGCGCCGCCCATGCAGTAGCCGCTCACGCCGACGCGGTCGGTCAGCGTCTTCAGGTGGTCCACGGCGCCGCGGATGTCTTGCGAGGCGGCGTCGCCGAAATCGAGGCCCGTCATCAGATGGTGCGCCTCTTCTTCCTCGACGGTGCTCTTGCCACGATAGAGGTCGGGCACGAGCGCGTAGTAGCCGGCTTGCGCGAGACGGTCGGCGACGCCGCGAATCTGGTCGTTTACGCCCCACCACTCCTGGATCACGACGATGGCGGGCGCGCCTTCGGTCTTCTCCGGCGTGGCCAGGTAACCCTGGAGCGATTTACCGTCGGGACGGTTGAAGCTGATCGTGGAGCCAGTGTGCTGTTTCATGAGATTTCCTCGGGGATTCGGTCGATCGGTTAAAGGAAAAAAACGGGAAAAATGGCAACACGCAAGCATAGCGTCTGCGCGGCTGTTCTGCTTGCAGCGGTGGTGCGGGATTATTCGCCGATCAGGTGCAGGACGACCTCGCGAGTGCTCGCATGTCGGCGGTGCTCGAACAGATAGATACCCTGCCAGGTGCCCAGCAGCGGCCCGCCGTACTCGACGGGAATCGACAACTGCGTCTGCGTGAGGGCGGTGCGCAGATGCGCGGGCATATCGTCCGGGCCTTCGGTGTCGTGCTCGTAGCGCTGCGGGTCTTCGGGCGCGATCTCGTCGAAATACCGTTCGAGATCGCGGCGCACGGACGAATCGGCGTTTTCCTGGATCAGCAGCGACGCCGAGGTGTGACGGCAGAACAGCGTCAACAGGCCCGTGCCGATGCCGCTTTCGCGCACGAATGCGCGTACTTCCTGCGTGAATTCGAACAGCCCGCGCGAGCGCGCGTGGACACGCAGATGATGAATCGTCTGGCGCATGGTGCTGCCCTCCAATATTGATGCGGCGCGCGCTGCCTTCGGCCGCCCCGCACGCGAAACGGCCCAGACTGGTAGGATACCGGCCTTGCCAAATCACCGCACCGATCCAGGAGTATGTCGTTGAATCTCACCCGCTTCGCCAAGACCCGCCACGCCACCAAGGCTTTCGATTCCGCCCGCAAGATTCCCGCTGCCGTCATCGATGAACTTAAGGAACTGATTCGCCTCAGCCCCTCGTCGGTCAACTCGCAGCCGTGGCACTTTGTCGTGGCCGAAAGCGATGCCGCGCGCGCCCGCGTCGCGAAGTCGATGCAGCCGGGCTACGCCTACAACGAAGCCAAAGTCACGCGCGCCTCGCACGTCATGGTCCTGTGCGTGCGCAAGGACATGGACGAAGCGCATCTGAACGCCGTGCTGGCGCAGGAAGAGGCCGATGGCCGCTTCGCCAGCGCCGAAGCGAAGACGACGCAGCAGAACACGCGCGGCTTCTACGTCAACCTGCATCGCGAGCGTGACGATCTCTCCGCGTGGATGGAAAAGCAGGCGTTTCTGGCGCTGGGCACGCTGCTGATCGGCGCGTCGACGCTCGAAATCGACGCCTGCCCGATGGAAGGCTTCGATGCCAAGGTGCTGGACGAAGAGCTGGGTCTCGCCGCACGCGGCCTGACGGCGATCGTCGTGGTTGGCCTGGGCTACCGCAGCGCCGACGACTTCAACGCCAAACTGCCGAAATCGCGCCTTGCGACGGAAGCCGTGTTTACCGAACTGGCCTGAGCTTCGACGGGCGCTGCCCGGCGCCTGAATCAGCGCTTGAATTCGCCGATAACCGCAGCCACGCTGCGGTTATTCACGCTCGTGTAGTATCAGCGCTTCCAGTGCGCGTTATATAACGGAGCGTTCAGCGTATGCAGGGCATCAAGCGCCGGATCGTCTATCTCACGCTGTTCGAGGGGCTCGGAATCCTTATCACGAGTACGAGCTTTGCCTCGCTTGCCGGCAGCGGCATGGACCGCGCGGGCGCGGCGGCAGTCTTCACATCGCTGGTCGCGGTGGTGTGGAATGCCGTCTACAACTGGCTGTTCGAGCGCTGGGAAGTGCGTCAGACCCAACGCGGCCGTAGCCCATTGCGACGTGTTATGCATGCGGTCGGTTTCGAGGGCGGCCTGGTGATCTTTCTCGTGCCGATGATCGCGCTCACGCTGCGCGTGCCGCTGGTCGAGGCCTTCGTCATGGACATTGGCCTCACGGTGTTCTTCCTCGTCTATGCGTATATCTTCAATCTGATCTTCGACGCGGTTTTCGGTCTGCCGGCTTCTGCGATGCCGTTGCCTGAACAGCCGCGGAATTCGCAGGCCGAGCCGTGCAACTGACAGCATAGAAAATGCTGCACGGCTACGGCTCGCCATCCATAAACTTGTTTGCAATCCTTATGAAGTGTTACTGGACCGAGTAGCCGCGTCCTTGCATGCACGCGCCGAACGACTTCCAGTAAGTGGCCAGTTGAGCGCCCTGGGCCTGCTGCTGCGCCTGGGCTTGGGCCGCGTGTTCGCGGCGCGCACGTACGCCACCGGCGAGAGCGCCGGCCGTCGCGCCCACCGCTGCGCCGTGGCCTGCGCTATTACCGCTCACGTCTCCGATGATCGCGCCTGCGGCCGCACCGCGTGCTGCGCCGCCCACGCGCGCTCCGGTGGGCTGAGTGGGCGGCGGTGCAGGTTGCGCAGCGACGGTGGGGTCGATGCCTGTGTTCTGTTTGGCCCACGCATAACAAGCGCCTTCGTCCTGCTGTTGCTTTTGCGGTGACTGGCCATGTGCGGGATAGACAGCGGGATGCTGTTGTGCAAACCCCAGCGACGAAAGCGCCAGCAAGAGACCAATGCCAAGCTGTTTCATGGAGTACTCCTGAACACGGTGTAAGGCGCCGCGCAACGCTGGCGCGGCATGTCTTGGTGGTGCGGGTCGGCAGGCAGCGCGGTCAGTGCGGTAAAGGACATCGCGCGGCGGCGAAACAGACGGCCGACAATCCAGCATAGCCAATCGTCCGGCGCATCGATAGCAGCGTGCGCGTCTATGTCGAGGGAGCCCCTGTTTGCGTCAAAGCGATGTGGCGCAACGCTTGCGCTCGCGCCCGGATGGAGTACGAACGAATGTTGTCGAACGTCGCTTTGAACGCGGTGGCTATAGTAGCGCGCGGTAAGCCGACAGGGGCGCAGCCTCTGTCGGCATTAACCATTCCGTTACCGGGTCGCGTGGTGCTTATGGGCGTGGGTCTTTTTCTTCGAGTTCGTCTTCGAATGTGCGGCGCCATGTGCATGACGGCCTTGCGTATGCGCAGCCGGCGCATGGGTGGAATCCGATGCTTCGTCGAACTGCATGGCCGACGGCTGTGCCTGAACGCTGCGTGCATGTGCTTCGATCTGCTCGGCGCGCGCCGGGTCCTTGCTCATCTGAATGCCGTTATCCGCATCTTGCGCGGATGCGATGCTGGCAAGCGCCGACAGGGAAATCAAAACGGCGATGGACGACTTCTTCATATTCTTCCTCAGGCTTGATTGAACGACGCCATTTGCGTCTGCACGGCTAACGGACAGGGCGATGCCGCCGTTGACGTCGTTGCAAGGAGTTGACGCTTCTTTACAACTTTGCCTGGTAAGCAGCAGAGCGACAAAAGAAAAGCCCCTGCGGGAGGGGCTCATTCGGCAAAATCAGCGGTTCAGGTTCGCAATGACTATTGCGTCGGTGCGGTAGCGTTGGTGGTGGCCCTGCCATTCGCGCCCGCATTCGCATCGGGATCGATACTCACCTGCTGCGGATGACTCGCATCGTGCAGCACACCGGTCCACCCGCCGCCCAGATCGCCGATCAACGCAGCCGCATCCAGCAGGCGCGATTGCTGCACCGTGAGCGCACTTTGTTGCGTGCTCAACTGAGTGGCCTGAGCGGTCGCAACCGTCGTGTAGTCAACCGTGCCCGCCTGATACTCGTTCTGCGCGATCTGTGCGCCGCGTATCGAGTCGCGCACGGCGGCGTCCAGTGCATCGCTTTGCTGCGCCAGAATACGAAGCCCCGAAAGATCGTTTTCCACGCTCTCGAATGCGCTCAGCACCGTGCCGCGATAATTCGCGACCGCTGCGTTATAGCTCGCGCGCGCCGCCGCGACTTCGCCGCTGCGCTCGCCGCCGTCGAAGATCGTTTCGGTTGCGCTCGCGCCCAGCGACCAGACGTAATTGCTCACGTGCAATAGGCCCGCGAGCGGCGCCTGCGTAAAACCATCGAGCGCCGACAGCGAAATCGTCGGGTAGTAGGCGGCGATGGCGACGCCGATCGCCGCATTGGCCGAAGCCATCTGGCGCTCCGCCGTGGCGATGTCGGGCCGCCGCTGCAGGATCGTCGAAGGCACGCCAGCGGGAATCGCCGGCAGGACGGGCAGTTTGGCGCTGTGCGGGATGGACATGTCTTCGGGATTGCGGCCGACCAGCACCGCGATCGCGTGTTCATACTGTGCGCGCGAGACGCCCAGCGCGATCAGGCTTGCCTGTGCGTTTTCCAGCTGCGTGCGTGCCGTGATGAGATCGGACGGCGCCACGGTGCCCGCCGTGTCCTGGTCGGTCACTACGCGCAGCGAATTCTTGTACGCCTCGACCGTTTGCGTGAGCAGGTCGATATCGGCATCGGTCACGCGCAGATCGATCACCGCGTTGGCAAGCGCGATCTGTTCGGATAGCTGAGCATTGGCGAGCGTCGCTTCGCTGGCCTGCGCCGTGGCCGATTGTTCCTCGATCTGGCGGCGCACCTGCCCCCAGAAGTCGATCGTCCAGCTCACGTTCGCTTCCAGCGACCCCGAGTTGACGATGCGCGCGCCGCCGCTGCCGAAGCCGCTGCTCAAACCGCTGGTCGTGCTGGTGGACGCGCGCTCGCGCGTGGCCGAACCGGTCACGCCGATGGTCGGAAAGAGGCTCGCGCGCGCCACGCGCACTTCGGCCAGCGCTTCCTGATAGTTCGCGTAGCTCTGCGCCACGGTTTGATTCGAGACGGCCACCAGAGGCTCAAGCTCGTCCAGCAACGGGTCCTGAAAGCCGGTCCACCATTCGCCCTTGGGGCCGGCTGCGGCGGACGGATCGGCCTGGGTCCAGCCGGGCAACTCCTTCCACTGCGCGGGCGTGGCGACTTGCGGGCGATGATAGTCGGGGCCGACCATGCAGCCGCCCAGCAGCAGCGCGAGGCTTAACGGCAGAAGGCATAAGGGACGCGAAGGACGCAAAGAGTGCAAGGCCGGGCGTGCTTTCATTGAAAAGGTGAAATCGATTGGATGAATCTTCATGATGCGCTCTCATCGGCCTGACGGTTCCAGGGCAGGCGTGCGGCCCAGCGGGCGAGGCGGGCGCGCAGACGGTCGAGGAACAGATAAATCACGGGCGTGGTGTACAGCGTGAAGACCTGGCTCAGGATCAGGCCGCCCATCACCGTTACGCCGAGCGGCTGGCGCAGCGACGCGCCCTGGCCAATCCCGATCGCGAGCGGCACCGCGCCCAGCACCGCCGCGAAGGTCGTCATCATGATCGGGCGCAGACGTACCACGGCGGCCTCGTGGATCGCGTCGCGCGCGTTGCGGCCTTCGTTGCGCTGCAACTGGATCGCGACGTCCACCATCATGATGCCGTTCTTCTTGACGATACCGATCAGCAGGATGATGCCGATCATCGCGATCACCGAGAACGGTGTGCCGAAAATCAGCATCGCCAGGATCGCGCCGATGCCCGCCGAAGGCAGCGTCGACAGAATCGTCAGCGGGTGGATGGTGTTCTCGTAGAGCACGCCCAGCACGATGTAGACCACGGCCAGCGCCGCGACAATCAGCAGCGGCACCGTCCCCATCGACTGCGCGTAGGCCTGGGCCGCGCCCGCGAAGGCGCCGTGGACCGAGGCGGGCATGCCGATGTCGCGCTGCGCCTGCTCGATGATCTTGCTCGCTTCCGAAAGCGAGCCGCCCTGGGGCAGGTTGAACGAGATCGTGCCCGCCACCTGGCCGCTCTGGTGATTGACCTGGGTGGCCGTATGGCTGGTGGACCACGTCATCAGCGCATCGACGGGCACCATGGTCTCGGCGGCGGTACTGTCCGCGCTGCCGCTCGAACTGCCGCCCTTGCTGTTGGAGATCGAGTTGTTCTGCTGGTTGGCCACGGCGTTCGCGTTGCGCGAGTTCGTGCTGCTCGCGCCCGTCGTCGTGGCGCTCTGGGCGGTATAGGCGGTGATGCCCGAAACCGTGCTGCCCGACATCTGCGTGGACGCCGAACCGCTCGCATTACCCGCTGCCGTGCTCAGCCAGATGCGGCTGAACGACTGCGGATGCTGCCAGTATTGCGGCGCCACTTCCATCACCACGAAATACTGGTTGATGGGGTTGTAGATGGTTGACACCGTACGCTGGCCGAAGGCGTCGTAAAGCACGCTGTCGACCTGGTTCGGATCGAAGCCATAACGCTTGGCGGTCGCGCGGTTCACGGTCACATAAGCCTGCAGGCCGTTCTGCTGCAGGTCCGAATTGACGTCGATGATCGTGCCGCGAGATTTGTTCAGGGCATCGACGAGTTTGGGCGTCCATTCGAACAGCGCGTCGGCGTCGTCGCTGGTGAGCGTGTACTGATACTCGGCCGCCGACTGCCGCCCGCCGATCTGCAGGTCCTGCTGCGCCACCAGAAAAAGACGCGCGCCCGAAACCGCGTTGAGCTTCGGTCGCAGACGGTTCACGACCTCCGTGGCGGAGAGCTTGCGCTGCGCGAGCGGCTTCAGTTCGATGAAGACGTTCGCCGTGTTGAGCGCCCGCCCGCCCGTGAAGCCCGCGACCGACGCCACGGCGGGATCTTTCTGCACGATGTCCTGCAACTGCGCGAGTTTCTTCTCCATCGCCGTGAAGGAGATGCTCTGGTCGGCGACGATCTGGCCGATCAGAATGCCCGTGTCCTGCTCGGGAAAGAACGTGCCCGACAGCAGGCGCGCGAGAAACACGTTGCCGATCAGCAGCACGAACAGCAGCACGATCACGAGTACTGCGTGATCGAGCACGGCGTCGAGCGTGCGCGAATAGAACTGCTTGAAGCGCTCGAACTGCGCGTCGATCCACGCGGCCACGCGCGAGGGCTCGCGCTTTTCCCGTTCGCGCTTGAGCACGTAGGCGCACATCGTGGGCGTGACCGTGAGCGAGACGATCAGCGAGATCACGATGGCGATCGAGAGCGTCATCGCGAACTCATGGAACAGCAGGCCGACGATGCCCGGCATCAGCAGAATCGGCAGGAACACGGCGATCAGCGACAGGCTCATGGACAGCACCGTGAAGCCCACTTCGCGCGACCCGCGCAGCGCCGCTTCCTTCGGGTCGAGCCCGGATTCCATATGGCGCACGATGTTTTCGAGCACCACCACGGCGTCGTCCACCACGAAGCCGGTGCCGATGGTGAGCGCCATCAGCGAAAGATTGTCGATGCTGTAGCCGAGCAGATACATCGGCCCGAACGTGCCGATGATCGACAGCGGCAGCGCCACGGCGGGAATCAGCGTGGCGCGCGGCGAAAGCAGGAACACGAACACCACGCCGATCACGAGCAGCACGGCAATGAAGAGCGTGCGTTCGGTGTCGGCCACCGAAGCGCGCACCGACTCCGAGCGATCGACGGCGACGTGCACCTTGATGGTGGCGGGTAGCGCGGCCTCGATATTGGGCAGGCGCGCCTGGATCTGCTGCACGGTCTTCACGACATTGCTGCCGGGCATCGGATAGACGATCACGAGCACGGCCGACTTGCCGTTGTAGAGACCGGCGTTGCGGATGTTTTCGTTGGAGTCGCGCACCGTGCCCACATCGCGCAGAAAGACCGGCGCGCCGTCCCGATACGCGATCACCACGTCGCGATAGGGCGCGGCGCTGCTGATCTGGTCGTTCGAGGTCACCACGAAGCGCTGGTCGCCCTGATCGAGGTGGCCTTTGGCGCTGTCGGCATTGGCCGCGCCGATGGCCGCGCGCACGTCCTCCATGCCGATGCCATAGCTGTTGAGCTTGCCCGGCTCCAGTTCCACGCGCACCGAGGGCAACGCGCCGCCGCCCAGCGTGATCTGGCCGACGCCATCCACCTGCGAGAGCTGCTGCATGATCACCGAATCGGCGGAGTCGTAGAGCTGCGCCTTGGTGAGCGTGTCCGAGGTGAGCGCGAGCACCATGATCGGCGCGCTCGCGGGGTTGTACTGGCGATAGGTGGGGTTGCTGCGCAGCGTGGTCGGCAGGTCCGCGCGCGCGGCCTGGATCGCCGCTTCCACGTCGCGCGCGGCGCCGTTGATGTCGCGATTGAGGCCGAACACGACCACGATCACCGACGAACCCACGTTGTTGATCGAGGTGAGCTGGCTCACGTCGGCGATGGTGCCCAGACGGCGTTCCAGCGGCTCCGCCACCGTGGAGGCCATGGTGTCCGGACTCGCGCCCGCCATGTTGGCCTGCACCACGATCACCGGATAGGCGATGTTGGGCAGCGGCGCGACCGGCAGCCGGAAGAAGGCCAGCGCACCGGCAAGCAGGATCGCGATCGCCAGCAACGAAGTGGCGACCGGACGACGGATAAAGAGCGCCGAAAGGTTCACGGCGTGCCCTCGGGTGCGGGAGCGCGCGGCGGTTCGTCCGTACCGTTCGTGCCGTCGGTATCGGCGTCGCCATCGTCTTCAGGCTTGCGCTTGCGGCCAAAGCGGATCGCGAGGCGGTCGAAGAACAGATAGATCACGGGTGTCGTGAAGAGCGTGAGCATCTGCGAAACCGTGAGGCCGCCGATGATCGCGAGACCCAGCGGGCGGCGCAACTCGGAGCCCGTGCCGCTGCCGAGCAGCATTGGCAGCGCGCCGAGCATGGCCGCGAGCGTCGTCATCAGGATCGGGCGGAAACGCAGCAGCGACGCCTCGAAAATCGCCTCGCGCGGCGGCTTGCCGTGCACGCGTTCGGCTTCGAGCGCGAAGTCCACCATCATGATGGCGTTCTTCTTGACGATGCCGATCAACAGCACGATGCCGATGATGCCGATCACGTCCAGATCCTTGCCCGCGATCATCAGCGCAAGCAGCGCGCCGATGCCCGCCGAAGGCAGCGTCGACAGAATCGTCACGGGATGCACGTAGCTTTCGTACAGCACGCCCAGCACGATATAGACGGCCACGAGCGCCGCGAGCAGCAGATAAACCTCGGAGGAAAGCGAATCCTCGAAGGCCTGTGCCGCGCCCTGGAACGACGAGGTGATCGACGGCGGCAGCTTGACGGCGGCTTCGGCCTTGCGCACGTCGCGCACGGCGGCGGACAGCGAGGCGCCATCGGCGAGATTGAACGAGATCGTCACCGAGGGGAATTGCGCAAGGTGGCTGATCGTCAACGGCGAGCGCGTGATGCGGATCGTCGCGATGCCCTTGAGCGGCACCTGGCCGCTGCTCGCCGTCTGGCTCGGCAAATAGATGTCGCCGATCGAATCGACGGTGGGCAGCGACTCGGGCTTCGCGACCAGGATCACGCGGTACTGGTCCGACTGCTGGAAGATGGTCGAGACGATGCGCTGGCCCAAGGCGTCGTAGAGCGCGTTGTCGATGGTCGCCGCCGTGATGCCGTAGCGCGCCGCGAGCTGGCGGTTCACTTCGACATCGACGGACAGGCCGTCGGTGTTCAGGTCGCTCGTGACGTCGGTGATCGACGGAATCTGCTTCATCTTGTCGATGAGCGCGGGCACGTACTGATTGAAGGCTTCCTGATTCGGGCCGCGCAGCACGAAGTTGTACTGGTTGGGCGACACGGTGGTGTCGAGCGTCAGATCCTGCTCGGGCTGCAGGTAGAGGCGAATGCCCGCCACCTTCGAGACCGACTGCTGGATGCGCCGCGCGATTTCCTCGGCGCTTTCGGAGCGGTCGTCGTGCGGTTTCAGATTGATCAGGAAGCGGCCGTTGTTGAGCGTGTTATTGATGCCGTCGATGCCCACGTAAGAGGTGAGCGACTCCACATCGGGGTCCTTGAGGATTTCCTCGGCAAGCGCCGACTGGCGGCGCACCATCGCCGAGTACGACACCGAATTGTCGGCCACGCTGATCCCCTGGATCACGCCCACGTCCTGCACCGGGAACAGGCCCTTGGGAATCACCACATACAGCAGGCCCGTGAGCGCGACGGTCACCACGAACACGATCAGCGTGAGCACCTGATGATCGAGCACCCAGCGCAGGCCGCGTTCGTAGGCATTGAGCGTCTTGTCGAACAGGCCTTCGCTGATGCGCTCGAAGCGGCTCGGGTGGCGCTCGGCCTGGGCACGCAGGATACGCGCGCACATCATCGGCACGACGGTCAGCGACACCACGGCGGACAGCACGATGGTCACCGCGAGCGTGACGGCGAATTCGCTGAACAGACGCCCGATCACGCCGCCCATGAAGAGCAGCGGAATCAGCACGGCGATCAGCGAAATCGTCAACGAGAGAATCGTGAAGCCGATCTGGCCCGCGCCTTTGAGTGCCGCCTGCAAGGGTTTTTCGCCTTCCTCCAGATAGCGCACGACGTTCTCGATCATCACGATCGAGTCGTCCACCACGAAGCCCGTGGCGATGATGAGCGCCATCAGCGAAAGATTGTCGATCGAATAGCCCAGTTCATACATCACGGCCAGCGTGCCGATCAGCGAGACCGGCACGGAGATGCTCGGGATGATCGTGGCGGGCAGATTGCGCAGGAACACGAAGATCACCGCCACCACCAGCGCGACGGCGAGCACGAGTTCGAACGCGGCGTCGTGCACGGAGGCCTGGATCACACCCACGCTGTTCGACACCACCGTGACCTTCATGCCGGCGGGCAGCGTGGCTTCGAGCTGAGGCAACTCGCGCGTGATCTGGTTGACCGTGGCGATCACGTTCGCGCCCGGCTGGCGCTGCACGTTGAGCACGATCGCGGGCTGCTTGTTGTACCACGCGCCGCGCTCGACGTCCTGCGCCGCCGTGGCGACGCGCGCGACGTCGCGCATGAAGACCGGCGAGCCGTTCTGATAGGCGATGACCGTATTTTCGTAGTCCTTGGGGTCCGATATCTGGTCGTTGGAGTTGATCGTGTAGTCGAGTTCCGGACCGTCGAAGTTGCCCTTCGGCGCGCTCACGTTCACGTTGGCGAGCAGCGTGCGCAGATCGTCGAGATTCAGGCCGTAGGCGGCCAGCTTTTGCGGATCGGCTTCCACGCGCACCGCCGGCACGTTGCCGCCGGCCGTGCTCACGAGACCGACGCCCGGCACTTCGGAGATCTTGGTGGCGAGCCGGTTATTGGCCGCGTCCTGCAACTGCGTGAGCGACATCGAATTCGACGTGACCGCGAGCGTGAGGATCGGCTGGTCGGCGGGATTGACCTTGGCGTAGGTCGGCGGCGCGGGCAGGCCGCTCGGCAGGAAGCTGTTGGCGGCGTTGATGGCCTGCTGCACGTTCTGCTCCGCCACGTCCAGATTGAGCGAGAGATCGAATTGCAGCGTGATGACCGAGGCGCCCTCGGAGCTGTACGAAACCATCTGCTGCAAACCCGGGATCTCGCCGAGCTGCACTTCGAGCGGCGCGGTCACGGTGGTCGCCATGACGCTCGGGCTGGCGCCGGGGTAGAAGGTCTGCACCTGGATCGTCGGGTAATCGACGGAGGGCAGCGACGACACGGGCAGGAACTTCATGGCCACGAGGCCGACCAGCACCATCGCGATCATCAGCAACGATGTCGCGACGGGCCGCAGAATGAAAAGACGCGAGATATTCATCGACGCTCAGGCATGGGATCAGGAGGCCGCAGCGGGCGCAGAGGCCGCGGGCGCACCCGAAGCAGCGGAGGCCGCATGGGCGTGCGAGGCGTTGCGCGCGCCGCTTGCACCGCTTGCGCCGTTCGCGGCGGCGGGCTTGCCGTTCGACGGCTGGATTTTGGTGCCGTCGTTGAGGCGGTCGAGGCCGTCGGTCACCACACGCTGGCCTGCCTGAAGCCCTGCCGTGATGACCGTGTGCTGGCCGTCGCTCGGGCCGAGCGTGACCTTGTGGACGGAGACGGTGTTGTCGGCGTTCACTAGATACACGTAATCGCCGGGTGCGCCCGACTGCACGGCCGGCGTGGGCACGAGCACGGCATTCTGCAGCGTGTCCACGAGCAGGCGCACGTTGACGAACTCGTTGGGGAACAGCGCTTCGTCGTCGTTGGGGACGCTTGCGCGCAGCGTGACCGTGCCGGTGGCCGTTGCCATCTGGTTGCTGATGGCGTAGAGCGTGCCGGTCGCCAGTTGCTTCGTGTTTTCGCTGTTGAAGATGGTGATCGGCAGCTTCGCGCCGGCGTTGACGCGCTGCAGCACGTCGGACAGCGAATTCTGCGGCACC
Source organism: Paraburkholderia eburnea (assembly GCF_002917095.1). Taxonomy (GTDB): domain Bacteria; phylum Pseudomonadota; class Gammaproteobacteria; order Burkholderiales; family Burkholderiaceae; genus Paraburkholderia; species Paraburkholderia eburnea. Next base: position 1,935 of record NZ_PQGA01000004.1, on the reverse strand, counting down.
GTGAACTGCACGGTGGTGGGCTTGATCGTCGTGATGACGGCGATGCCCGTGGAGCTGGACGCCGTCACGTAATTGCCCGGATCGACCAGACGCAGGCCCACGCGGCCCGAGACAGGCGCGGTGATGCGGCAGTAGATGAGGTCGAGTTCGAATTGCTTGATGTTGGCGAGGTCCGACTTCACGGCGGCTTCGTCCTGCGCGACAAGGAACTGCTGGTCGCTATAGGTCTGTTCGGCGATCGACTTCTTCTCGTTCAGTTGCGTATAGCGTGCGAGGTCGGCGCGCGCCTGGGCGAGCGAAGCGCGGTCCTTGGCGAGCGCTGCCTCGGCCTGCTCCTTGCTGATCTCGTACTGGCGCGGGTCGATCTGCGCGAGGAACTGGCCTTTGACGACGTCCTGGCCTTCGCGATAGCCGACCTCGGTGAGATAGCCGCTCAGTTGCGGCAGCACCGTGACGGTGGCGATCGGCGTGACCGTGCCGAGCGCATCGAGCGTGACGGGCATCGAGCCAGTCGTGGCCGGCGCGACCGTCACGACCTGCGGCGCCGCGCCGCGTGTGGGCGCCTTGCGATGCAGGACGTGAACCACCACGACGACGATCAGGATCACGATCAACGCAAGCAGGATCCATCGTCCCAGGCCCCCGCGCTTGCGCGGCGGGGGGGCGCTGGATGCGGGCGGCGTGACCACTGCCGGCGGCTTTGGCGGCGTGGATGGCGTGGGCGGTTGGTTAGGCGTATCGCTCATGCCAGTCTCCCGGGTTGGACAGCAAGGCCGACGAGGCCGGTCGTGCCAGCGCATTGCGCTGCACGCGCACTCGCGCGCAAGCTGGGGCCGTGGGGGGCGCGCGGCAGACGGGTCGCGCAGGCGCCGTGCCGGTTGTCGTCGGTTCGCATACGAATTCTCATGGTTGTTGTGTGCAGCCGCTGCACGAACCCGGCATGCATGTCAGGTTCGTGAGCGTTCGAGACATGCAGTCTAACCAACTCGCGCGCTATTTTCGAAACGTAGGTTAATTGAAAGGTTTTGGCGTATTACAAGGTGATGAACGAGGTGATGAAAACACGGCTCGGCACAGCGATGAATGCGCCACGAGCGAACCCCGTGAAAGAGCTTGTAAGGATCAGTATTTGCCGGACTTAACTCCGGGAATCGCGGCGGTGCCCGATCGCTATGCTCACGACCTGATAGTCAGCAAGGGGTCTTGGGAGGTGACCGGCGCATGTCAAAAAATCATTCATCAATCCGGCGTGCATTGAATCGCTTGACGCTGGGACTCGCATTGGCTGGCGCCATGTCGCTGCAGGGCTGTTCGACGACGCTCGAAAATATCGCCTTGGGTGCGGGAGTCGGTGTCGTGGGGACGGTATCGGCGCTCGGGTGCCTGCTTGCCTGTCAGGACAAAGGCCCGGGCTGGTAATTCAGACACGCGTCGATGATGCCGTTTGCGCTTCTGTGTTTGTCATATTCGTCGGAGACACTAGAGCGATAGTGGCGTGCCGACTGGCTCGGTCAATGCCATGCCGTAACGCGCCGTAACGATTCTCTCCTGATTATCGGGTCGCCTGGCGCATTCGGGCTCTCCAGCTAAGGTTCTCTTCAGGGTTGCGTCGGTAGGCTCAGGGGCTGGAGGCCGTTGTCGTTCCCACATTCCCATTCGATGCTTTCAGTTGATTGCACAAATGCCTGTTTGAATACGCAATCGCATGAAAATTGAAATGCATCTGGAAGTTATCTGTAGTCCTGAGCTTGCATATTGGGCATGCGGCAAAACGCGCAGCGCTCCGAACCGGAACCCACACCAGGCGTAAGTCCGCGAACTGTCGCGGCAGTATCGACGACATGAAAACGCTGTTTTTGCAGGCCCCGTCCTATGACGGCTTCGACGGTGGCGCGGGTTCGCGCTATCAGGCGAAACGCGAGATCCGCTCGTTCT
>NZ_PQGA01000003.1 GCF_002917095.1 Paraburkholderia eburnea | reverse complement strand
GGAAAGAGTTCGGTGATCGCGCGCGGATCCATGACCGCGCCCGAGAGGATATGCGCCCCGATTTCAGAGCCTTTTTCCAGCACGCACACGCCGATCTCGGCGCCTTTTTCGGCGGCGAGCTGTTTGAGGCGGATCGCCGCCGACAGGCCAGCCGGGCCGCCGCCGACGATCACGACGTCGTATTCCATCGACTCGCGTGGGCCGTATTGCTCCAAGAGACTTGTGGGGGTCATTAAAGCTCCTCTTGCCATTAGAATGCTTTTTTCGGGTTCGTATTGTCGGGTAACGCTCCCCTTGCCGCAACCCGACAAACCCGTATTGGCACGATCGTTCTATTTTATGCCAGAATGCCCGGCACGCTGCCGGCAGCGCATTCCGGCCTCCCGTCATCCCTTGAAGAGGAAGCGAAAATGGGCCGTTCGATCAATCTCGAAGGGAAGGTAGCGATGATCACCGGGGCGTCGAGCGGCCTCGGCAAGCGCTTCGCCCAGGTGCTCTCGCAGGCGGGCGCGAAGGTCGTGCTGGCGAGCCGGCGCGTCGAGCGGCTCAAGGAACTGCGCGCGGAGATCGAGGCCGATGGCGGCGCCGCGCACGTGGTTTCGCTCGATGTCACGGACTACCAGAGCATCCGCTCGGCGGTCGCCCATGCGGAGACCGAAGCCGGAACCATCGACATCCTCGTCAACAACTCGGGCGTGTCCACCACGCAAAAGCTTGCCGAAGTCACGCCCGCCGACTTCGAATATGTCTTCGATACCAACACGCGCGGCGCTTTTTTCGTCGCGCAGGAAGTGGCCAAGCGCATGATCATGCGCGGCAACGGCGGCGGCTCGAAGCCCGCGTATCGCATCATCAATATTGCTTCGGTGGCGGGGCTCAGCGTGTTGCCGCAGATCGGGCTGTATTCGATCAGCAAGGCGGCGGTCGTGCATATGACCAAGGCGATGGCGCTCGAATGGGGGCGCCACGGCATCAACGTCAATGCAATCTGTCCCGGTTATATCGACACCGAGATCAATCATCATCACTGGGCGACCGAGCAGGGGCAGAAGCTTGTCTCGATGCTGCCGCGCCACCGCGTGGGCACGCCCGCCGACCTCGACGGCTTGCTGCTGCTTTTGGCCGCCGACGAATCGGCATTCATGAACGGCTCGATCATCACTGCCGACGACGGCTTCGGCCTGACCTGAGCCCACGATTTTTTCAAACGTAACCCCGGTAACCCGAAGTCGAAGTGCAATGAGTGACTACCACCCCGTTTTTGAAATGACCATGCCGATCCGTTGGGGCGACATGGATGCGTTCGGCCATGTGAACAACACGGTCTATTTCCGCTACATGGAGCAGGCGCGGATTTCCTGGTTCGAGCAGCTTGGTGTGACCGGCGAAAGCCGCGAGAGCGGCAACGGGCAGGGACCGGTGATCGTCAACGCCTCGATGGAGTTCCTCAAGCAACTGCACTATCCGGGCGACATTGTTTGCACGATGACGGTGGGGCAGCCTGGCCGCAGCAGTTTCGACACGGGCTTCGAGCTGCGTCGCGCGGACGAACCCGATACGGTCTATGCGCGCGGTAATGCGCGCTGCGTCTGGATCGATTACGAAGCGGGCAAGTCGGTGCCGATTCCCGATCACCTGCGTGCCACCATCGAAAACGCGCCGCTCGTCAAGGCGCGCTGATTCCGCGCGATTGTCCCTTCCACGCTTGTCCCTTCCACGCGGCGCGTTCCTGCGCCGCGCCTCATTTTGCGGTATCGAGCGCGCTTACTGCCCGAGCAGCCGCTGCAGCAGTTCGGTGGCGTTGCCCGTGTCGTACTTGCGCATTAGCCGCGCGCGATAGACGTCCACCGTTCGCGAGCTGATGTCCAGAATCCGCCCGATCTGCTTGCTCGTCTTGCCCGTGACCAGTTGCGCCGCGATCTCGCGCTCGCGCGGCGTCAGTTCCACGGCCACACGCCGCGTCGCGCTCAAATCCTCGAACGTCCACACGCCCGCCGCGTGCGGCGCCGCGCGATCGAGCGAGCGGCCCGTCACATGGCACCAGAACAGCTCGCCGTTCGCACGCTTCATGATGCGGTCGTCCGCGTAGCTGCCTTGCGCCGTCATGATGGGCGGAATGCGCTCGCCAATGCGCTCGAACTCGTCCGCCGACGGATACAGCACCTGAAACGATTGACCGACCAGCGCTTCGCGGGGGCAGCGAAAGATCGCGCACACCGCCTCGTTGCAGTCCTCGATGATGCGCTCGCGCGCGATCACGAGACCGATGGGCGCGAGGTGAAAGGCGGTCTTGTAATCGAGCGCGGGAAGAGCGGTAGCGGATTCGGGCATGGCGGTTGATACGAGTATGGCTTTATGTAGTTTTGCGTATTGTGCCGCATCGCCCGCCCAGCGTACGCTTGCCAACCATTGGAGGGCCTCGCGAGGGGCGCGCCGGATTCACGGCAGCGCCGCCGGGGCATGACTAGAATGGGGCATCCGGGCGTGCGGCGCGCCTGAGTGCCGTGCTGAACAACTAGATTGATCGAACGACGCATCGACGTATTTCCATTCGAGGAAGGGACACACTGATGAACAAAGTCTATGGAAGCGCGGCTGCCGCGCTCGAGGGCATCGTCAAGGACGGCCAGACCTTCGCGGTCGGCGGTTTCGGGCTGTGCGGGATTCCTGAGGCGCTGATCGGCGCGCTGCGCGATACGGGCGTGAAGGGCATTACCTGCATCAGCAACAATGCGGGCGTGGACGGCTTTGGCCTTGGTCTGCTGCTGGAAACGCGCCAGATCAAAAAGATGGTCTCGTCCTACGTGGGCGAAAACAAGGAATTCGAGCGCCAGTATCTGTCGGGTGAACTCGAGCTCGAATTCACGCCGCAGGGCACGCTGGCCGAAAAGCTGCGTGCGGGCGGCGCGGGCATTCCGGCGTTTTTCACGAATACGGGCTTCGGCACGCTGATCGCCGAAGGTAAGGAAACGCGCCAGTTCGGCGACAAGCACTACGTGCTGGAACACTCGCTCACGGCAGACGTCGCGCTCGTGAAGGCCTGGAAGGCCGACAAGTCGGGCAACCTGGTCTATCGCCGCACGGCGCGCAACTTCAATCCGATGTGCGCGATGGCAGGCAAAATCACGGTCGTGGAAGTCGAGGAGATCGTCGAGAACGGCGCACTCGACCCGGATGCGATCCATACGCCGGGCATTTTCGTGCAGCGCATCGTCCTCAATGCGCAACCGGAAAAACGCATCGAACAACGCACCGTGCGCGCCGCGGTTGACCACTCGGCAAACGCCTAAGAAGGGAGACCGATCATGGCATGGAATCGTGACGAAATGGCCGCGCGCGCGGCGAAGGAACTGCAGGACGGCTTTTACGTGAACCTGGGTATCGGCCTGCCGACGCTCGTGGCCAACCACGTGCCGGACGGCGTGGAAGTGTGGCTGCAGTCGGAAAACGGGCTGCTGGGCATCGGCCCGTTCCCGACCGAAGACCAGGTGGACGCCGACATGATCAATGCCGGCAAACAGACGGTGACCACGCTGCCGGGTTCGTCGATTTTCTCGTCGGCGGACTCGTTCGCGATGATCCGCGGCGGCCACATCAACCTCGCGATCCTCGGTGCGATGCAGGTGAGCGAGAAGGGCGACCTGGCCAACTGGATGATCCCCGGCAAGATGATCAAGGGCATGGGCGGCGCGATGGATCTCGTCGCAGGCGTCGGGCGCGTGGTCGTGCTCATGGAGCATGTGGCCAAGGGCGACCAGCACAAGATTCTCGAAGCCTGCACGTTGCCGCTCACGGGTGTGGGCGTGGTGGATCTGATCATCACGGACCTCGGCGTGATCGAAGTGAGCGATGCGGGGCTGAAGGTGACCGAACTCGCGCCGGGCGTCACCGTCGACGAGATCAAGACGAAGACGGGCGCGCCGCTCGACGTGAGCGCCGTGAGCTGAGTGCGGTGATGGCATAGTCGCGGCAGATCGCATGGCAGAGACGGGCGGAACTTCGGTTCCGCCCGTTTTGTTTTCCGGTTTGATTTCGATGGGACCATTCTGGCGGGTTTGGATGCGCCTGAAACCTCGGCCCAACGGCATAGGCCGGATGGCCGATGGACAGGCCGCCGTGCCTGTGTCCGGCGCGGGCCGGGCGTGCGCCGAAGCGCTCTGGATCCGCCGTGCGCACCGTTCCCGCCCAGCAAAGCCGTCTACAATGGCCCCACGCCTATGAACGCTTCCAGAGCGAGGATCACGCAATGACCGTTTCGTCTGCCGTGCCGAGTCAACCGCTTCACCCGCGCCAACACACCGTCCAGTGCCTCAGTCCTTCGGGGCTGCATCGCGTGGCTTACACCGAATGGGGCGATCCCTCGAACCCCCGCGTGCTGGTCTGCGTGCATGGCCTGACGCGCTCCAGCCGCGACTTCGACCGCCTGGCGACGGCGCTGGCCGACACCTACCGCGTCGTGTGCCCTGATGTGGTCGGGCGCGGGTTGTCGTCGTGGCTCGTCGATCCGCGCGGCTATGGCGTCGCCCAGTACGTCGCGGATATGGTGACCGTGATCGCGCGCACCGGTGTCGAGAAGGTGGACTGGTTCGGCACGTCGATGGGCGGTCTGATCGGCATGGCGCTTGCCGGGCTGCCCGACGCGCCCATCGGCCGCATGTTGCTGAACGATATCGGCCCGCATATCGAGCCGGCATCGCTTGAGCGCATCGGCGAATACGTGGGCCGCGACGTGAGCTTTTCATCGCTGCAGGAAGGGATCGACAACGCCGCGCTGCTGGCGGCCTCGTTCGGGCCGCTTACGCCCAACGAATGGCGCGAGATCAATACGCCCTTGCTGCATGAGGTGGACGGCGTCTGGCGCTACCGTTACGACCCGCGCATTTCCGAAGGCTTCAAGGGCGTGACGCCCGAGCAGAACGAGCAGGGCGAACAGTTCCTGTGGCGCTCGCTCGCGGCGTTCAAGGGGCCGGTGCTGGCGGTGCGCGGCGAGCTTTCCGATCTGCTTTCGCGCGAGACCGTGGCGAAAATGGCAGCGACGGGCCAGCAACTCACGAGCGTCGAAATTGCCGGCGTGGGGCACGCGCCGGCCTTCCTCGCCGCCGACCAGATTGAGATCGCGCGCCGTTTCTTCGCCGGATAACCCGTCGGCGCGTCATAATATTGGATTGTCCGGCGCCTCGGCGCCCTGGAAAGGACGCCCCGGGGCGCGCCAGACGCCTCCAGGCACTCAACTTCAACAGGAAAATTCATGGCAGTCATTCGTCACCACGTCGGCCCGCGTCTTTCGGAAACCGCCATCCATAATGGCACGGTGTATCTGGCCGGTCAGATCGCCGAAGACACGAAGCAGGACATCGCTGGCCAGACGCGTGAAGTGCTGGGCCATATCGATCGTCTGCTGGGCGAGGCAAATAGCGACAAGTCGCTGCTGCTGTCCGTGCAGATCTATATCGCCGACATGAAGGATTTCCCGGGCATGAACGCCGAATGGGACAAGTGGGTGGCGCAGGGCGCCACGCCGCCGCGCGCGACCGTCGAAGCGAAGCTCGCGAATCCGGAGTGCCTCGTCGAAATCGTCGTGGTGGCCGCGCAGCGCGATTGAGCTTGAAACAAGCCTGAACGGCCGCGTGAAGAAGCGCGGCCGCGCTGCACTTCAGACCATGGTTGGACTGTTTTACCGTAGTTAGCAGCCCGTCCGGCAAGCCGGCGGGCGATGTCTCATGAGCAGCGACACCTTACCTCCCGTTCCCGCCGAAGTTTCCACGTCCGCCGCGCTGCCGTCGCTCGACGATACGCTCGCGTTCGTGCGCGAGCATGCCGGCGACGCGCGTCTGTCGACGGGCGAGCCGCTCGTCGAACACGCGCTGGGCACCGCGTCGATCATGAGCCGCCTGAACGTCGATCCGCCTGCGGTGCTGGCGGCGGCGCTCTTCAACATCGCCCAGCATCTCGACGATCCGGAAGCGACGCTCGAGGCGCGATTCGGCGCCGAGGTCACGAAGCTCGTGTTCGACGTGCGCAAGCTGCTGCGTCTGGGCACGGTGAGCCTGCGGGCGGCCGCGCAGAACGCGGCGCCTGAAAGCGGGCGCGAAAGCCGCGATGCGCAGGCCGCGCGCCGCGCTCAGGTCGAATCGTTGCGCAAGATGCTGCTCGCGTTCGCGCAGGACATCCGGGTGGTGCTGATCCGGCTCGCGTCGCGCCTGCAGTCGCTGCGCTACTACGCGGCGGCCAAGGTCACGCCCGCACCGGAGATTGCGCGCGAGACGCTGGACATCTATGCGCCGCTTGCGAACCGCCTGGGCATCTGGCAACTGAAGTGGGAACTCGAAGATCTCGCGTTTCGCTTCGAGGAGCCGGTTACCTATAAGCGCATCGCGAAGCTGCTCGACGAAAAGCGCGTCGAGCGCGAGAGCTATGTGACCGAAGCCATCGCTCGGCTTCAGCACGAACTCGCGGCCGCGCACATCGACGCCGAGGTCAGCGGGCGGCCCAAGCACATCTACAGCATCTGGAAGAAGATGCGCGGCAAGGACATCGACTTCGCCGAGCTGTATGACGTGCGCGCGTTTCGCGTGATCGTGCGCGACATCAAGGATTGCTATACGGTGCTGGGCATCGTGCACAACCTGTGGCAGCCGGTGCCGCGCGAATTCGACGACTATATTTCGCGGCCCAAGCCCAATGGCTATCGCTCGCTGCATACGGTCGTGGTGGGCGACGACGGGCGCGCGTTCGAAGTGCAGATCCGCACGCAGGAGATGCATCAGTTCGCGGAATACGGCGTGGCCGCGCACTGGCGCTACAAGGAAGCGGGTGCGAAGGGCTACGGCGGTCAGGTCAGCGCGAACAGCAGTTACGACGAGAAAATCGCCTGGCTGCGCCAGTTGCTCGCGTGGAAGGACGACGTGGCCGATGGCCGTCAGCCGTGGGAGCAACTGCGCCAGGCAACGCTCGACGACGACCATATTTACGTGCTCACGCCCCAGGCGCGCGTGATCGCGCTGCCGCAGGGCGCGACGCCGCTCGATTTCGCGTATCACCTGCATAGCGAGCTGGGCCACCGCTGCCGTGGCGCACGCGTGGACGGCGCGATGGTGCCGCTCAACACGCATCTGCACAACGGTCAGACCGTCGAGATCATTTCGGTGAAAGAGGGCGGGCCGTCACGCGACTGGCTCAACCCGCAGCTCGGCTATCTGCAGAGCCATCGCGCGCGGCAGAAAGTACGCGTCTGGTTCAACGCCATCGAGGCGCAGGAAAATATCGCGAACGGCCGTGCGATGGTCGAAAAGACCTTGCAGCGCGAGGGGCGCACCTCGGTCAATCTCGACCAGCTCGCGGCCAAGCTCGGCTTCAAGTCGACCGACGAGTTCTTCAGCGTGGTCGGCAAGGAAGAGTTCAGTCTGCGCTATGTCGAGCAGGCGTTAAGCGACGCGCCCGCGCCCGAACCCGAAGAAGAAACGCCCGAGCAACTCACCAAGCGTGCGAGCGGTTCGAACGTCACGCATGGCGGCTCGTCGGGCGTGCTGGTGGTGGGGGTCGATGCGCTTCTGACGCAGCTTGCGCGCTGCTGCCGCCCGGCGCCGCCCGATGGCATCTGCGGTTTCGTCACGCGCGGCAAGGGCATGTCGATTCACCGCAGCGATTGCGCGACTTTCCAGCGCATGGCGCGCCGCTCGCCCGAACGCGTGCTCCAGACCACGTGGTCCGCCGACGTGATGGGCGGTCGTGGGCAGTCGGTCTATCCGGTCGATATCTCGATCGAGGCCACCGACCGCCAAGGCCTGCTGCGCGATATCTCCGAAGTGTTCGCACGCGAGAAGATGAACGTGATCGGCGTGAAGACGCAGACGCGCCGCAACGCGGCCTATATGTTGTTCACGGTCGAGGTGTCGAGTTCGGCGCAGATCCAGCGCGCCTGCGTGCTGCTGGGCGAGGTCGGCGGCGTCCTGCGCGCATCGCGTAAAGGGTAGCCGAGGGTTAGCCGAGGACAAGTGCTTTTGCCGCAGCGCAAAAAAGCACTTGCCAAGTCCACGAAAGTGTCATATAGTCTTGCTTCTTCAGGCTCGTAGCTCAGCTGGTTAGAGCACCACCTTGACATGGTGGGGGTCGTTGGTTCGAGTCCAATCGAGCCTACCAACGAAATCGAAGTTGCGATGCGTGTGTTAGCATCGGGGCTTCATGTGCAGCAAAAGCGCTCTGCGCTCAAGGCGAATACGGTTATGACACCGCGAACGTTGACCGAAACTACTTCGGAACGACGCTAGTCGAGGACCTCTTTCGCCCTGCAATCTGGTTTGAAAAGTGAATGCGGCCCCTCGAAAGCGGGGCCGCATTTTTTTTCGCCGCGAAATTTTCGCGGGTCGCCGCGGGTGGCTGGCAGTTGGCCGTAAGCGGCGATCTCCCCCGAACACAATACGATGTGCCGTGCGCGGCGCTTCTGGAGAAAAACATGGTTGCGATACGTCTGCCTGACGGTTCGGTTCGACAGTACGATCATCCCGTCACGGTCGCCGAAGTGGCGGCTTCGATTGGCCCCGGTCTCGCCAAGGCGGCGCTCGGCGGCAAGCTCGACGGCGAGCTGGTCGACACGTCGGCGCTGATCGATCGCGACGCAACGCTTGCCATCGTCACGGAAAAGGACGCCGACGGCCTCGACATCATCCGTCACTCCACGGCGCACTTGCTGGCGTACGCGGTCAAGGAACTGTATCCGGAAGCGCAGGTCACGATCGGCCCGGTCATCGACAACGGTTTTTACTACGACTTCGCCTACAGCCGTCCCTTCACGCCCGAAGATCTCGAAAAGATCGAAAAGCGCATGCAGGAACTCGCGAAGAAGGACGAGCCGGTTTCGCGCCGTGTCGTCACGCGCGGCGAGGCGGTCGATTACTTCAAGAGCATCGGCGAGAAGTACAAGGCCGAGATCATCGAATCGATTCCCGGCGATCAGGACATCAAGCTGTACTCGCATGGCGGCTTCACGGATCTGTGCCGTGGCCCGCACGTGCCGTCGACGGGCAAGCTCAAGGTCTTCAAGCTGATGAAGGTTGCGGGCGCCTACTGGCGCGGCGACGCGAAGAACGAGCAACTGCAGCGCATCTACGGCACGGCCTGGACGAAGAAGGAAGATCAGGAACTGTATCTTCACAACCTCGAAGAGGCGGAAAAGCGCGATCACCGCAAGCTCGGCAAGCAACTCGACCTGTTCCACATGCAGGACGAATCGCCGGGCATGGTGTTCTGGCACCCGAAGGGCTGGACGCTCTGGCAGCAGGTCGAGCAATATATGCGCGCGCGCCTGCGCATCGCCGGCTACGACGAAATCAAGACGCCGATGATCATGGACCGCTCGCTGTGGGAAGCGTCGGGTCACTGGCAGAACTACCGTGAAAATATGTTCACGACGGAGTCGGAAAAGCGCGACTACGCCGTCAAGCCGATGAACTGCCCGGGTCACGTCCAGGTGTTCAATCACGGCCTGCGTTCGTACCGCGATCTGCCGCTGCGTTACGCGGAATTCGGTTCGTGCCACCGCAACGAGGCATCGGGCGCGCTGCACGGCCTGATGCGCGTGCGCGGCTTCGTCCAGGACGACGCGCATATTTTCTGTACGGAAGACCAGATCATCGCCGAATCGATCGCCTTCAATACGCTGGCGATGAGCGTCTACAAGGACTTCGGCTTCGAGCACATCGACATCAAGCTGTCGCTGCGCCCCGATTCGCGCGCCGGCACGGATGAAACGTGGGATCGCGCCGAACAGGGTCTGCGTGACGCGCTGACGGCCTGCGGTCTGGAGTGGGAAGAGCTGCCGGGCGAGGGTGCGTTCTACGGTCCGAAGGTCGAGTACCACATCAAGGATGCGCTCGGCCGCTCGTGGCAGTGCGGCACGTTGCAGCTCGACATGGTGCTGCCGGAGCGTCTGGGCGCCGAGTACGTGGCGGAGGACAACAGCCGCCGTCGCCCGATCATGCTGCACCGCGCGATCCTCGGTTCGATGGAGCGTTTTCTCGGTATTCTGATCGAGCACCATGCTGGTGCAATGCCGTCCTGGCTGGCTCCGGTGCAGGTCGTTGTGATGAATATTGCGGAGAGTCAGGCCGAATATGCCGCTAATCTGACCCAATCGTTGCAAAAACAAGGGGTTAGAGTGCAGGCCGATTTGCGCAACGAGAAAATTAGCTATAAAATACGCGAGCACACGCTTGAGAAGGTCCCGTACCTGCTGGTTGTCGGCGACAAAGAGCGTGAAGCACAAACGGTAGCCGTGCGTGCCCGTGGCGGTGTCGATCTGGGCGTGATGCCTGTCGATACCTTTGCTGAGCGTCTGGCGCAGGACGTCAGTTCGTTCAGGTAAGCCACCTGGCAGCGCGGCTCGTTTTTTTAATTTTTAGAGGAAACGTAACATCGCTACGGATAAGTCGCATCGCATCAACGGTGAAATCACTGCACCCGAGGTGCGTCTCGTCGGAATCGAGAACGAGCCGCTCGGTATCGTAAAGCTGGCTGATGCGTTCCGCATGTCGGAACAGCAAGACGTCGATCTGGTTGAAATTGCCCCGCAGGCTGTGCCGCCCGTGTGCCGCCTGATGGACTACGGCAAGTTCAAGTACCAGGAATCGAAGAAGCAGCACGAGGCCAAGCTCAAGCAAAAGGTCATCCAGGTCAAGGAAGTCAAATTCCGCCCGGGTACCGACGACGGCGATTACAACGTCAAGCTGCGCAACCTCATCCGATTCCTCGATGAAGGCGACAAGACGAAGATCACGTTGCGTTTCCGCGGCCGCGAAATGGCCCACCAGGAAATCGGCATGCGCATGCTCGAGCGCCTGCGCACCGACCTCGAAGAAGTCGGTCAGGTTGAGCAGATGCCGAAGATGGAAGGGCGCCAGATGATCATGGTGCTCTCGCCGAAGAAGAAGAAGTGATGCGGCGCGCGGCGTAGTGTTTTTTCACTGCACTGCGCGACGTTTCAAGCAGTTCTCGATGTCTCGTGCGCTTCACGGAGCATGCAGACATGCAGCAGGTTCCGGAAATGGCGCCCGCGCGCTGCACGCAAGTGCGGCAGGTGGACGTTTTTCCTGAAAGCGGCGGCCAGTTCGTTTTTTGATCTGGCTGGCTGCAAAACAAGTGGAGTGGGTTTCGAAGGGCGGTATGAGGGCAAAAGCGCAAGGTGTCGAAGCCGCGCGTGGGAGCCAGCTGCACACCCATGTCCATCAAATAAATGGAGTTTTTCATGCCCAAGATGAAGACCAAGAAGAGCGCCGCAAAGCGCTTCGTGGTTCGTCCGGGTGGTACCGTCAAGCGCGGTCAAGCCTTCAAGCGTCACATTCTGACCAAGAAGACCACCAAGAATAAGCGTCACCTGCGTGGTGCAACGGCCGTTCATGATTCCGATCTGAAGTCCGTTCGCGCAATGCTGCCGTTCGCGTAATCCTCAACCGACAACTCATAGGAGCTACACATGCCTCGAGTCAAACGTGGGGTTACCGCACGGGCCCGCCACAAGAAGATCATCAACCTGGCCAAGGGTTACCGCGGCCGTCGCAATAACGTCTATCGCATCGCCAAGCAGGCGGTCATGCGCGCAGGCCAGTACGCCTATCGCGATCGCCGCAACAAGAAGCGTGTGTTCCGCGCACTGTGGATCACGCGTATCAATGCAGCGGTGCGTCAGCACGACATGACCTACAGCGTGTTCATCAACGGCCTGAAGAAGGCTTCGATCGAACTCGACCGTAAGGTTCTGGCTGACATGGCTGTGTTCGACAAGGCTGCATTTGCTGCGATCGTCAAGCAAGTGAAAGCCGCCGTCGCTGCCTGATCCGGGTAACTAGATCAGGTATTGCGCAGGTTCGTTGCAGCAGACATTCCGGTTGTTTCGGTGATGCTGCAACAAAAACGGGGCTCCTCACCGAGCCCCGTTTTTGTTGGTGAAGCGCTTCCTGCGCGCTTCTTGTTTTATGCGCCGCCTGATGCGGCCCATTGCGCCGTTTCATGCAGTGCCACCATGCCGTCGCGATTGTGCGTCACGATAGTGAGCCACACCTGCACACGGCGGCGTGCAATGCACCGCTCAAGTCTCAAACACTGACGCTGAAAAGATGGGATCAATGGATCTGGACCAGATTGTCGCCGACGCGCAAACCGCCTTCGCTTCCGCACCCGACGTCAACACGCTTGAAAACGAAAAAGCTCGTTTTCTCGGCAAGTCGGGCGCGCTGACCGAACTGCTCAAGGGTCTTGGCAAGCTCGACCCGGAAACGCGCAAAACCGAAGGTGCGCGCATCAACGCCGTCAAGCAGCAGGTGGAAGCCGCGCTCAATGCGCGCCGCCAGGCGCTTGCCGACGCGCTCCTGAACCAGCGTCTCGCCGCCGAGGCGATCGACGTCACGCTGCCGGGCCGCGGCACGGGCACGGGCAGCCTGCATCCGGTGATGCAGACGTGGGAACGCGTCGAGCAGATCTTCGGCTCGATCGGCTTCGACGTGGCCGACGGTCCCGAGATCGAGACCGACTGGTTCAACTTCACCTCGCTGAACAGCCCGGAAAACCATCCGGCGCGCTCGATGCAGGACACGTTCTACGTGGACGGCAAGGACGCCGATGGCCGTCAGTTGCTGCTGCGCACGCACACGAGCCCGATGCAGGTGCGCTACGCGCGCACGCACACGCCGCCGATCAAGGTGATCGTGCCGGGCCGCACGTATCGCGTGGACAGCGACGCCACCCACTCGCCGATGTTCAACCAGGTCGAAGGCCTGTGGATCGAAGAGAACATCAGCTTCGCGGACCTGAAGGGCGTCTACAGCGACTTCCTGAAGAAGTTCTTCGAGCGCGACGACATCCAGGTGCGTTTCCGCCCGTCGTATTTCCCGTTCACGGAACCGTCGGCCGAAATCGACATGATGTTCGAGCACGGCAAGAACGCGGGCAAGTGGCTCGAAATTTCGGGCTCGGGCCAGGTGCATCCGACCGTGATCCGCAACATGGGTCTGGACCCGGAACGCTATATCGGCTTTGCGTTCGGCAGCGGCCTCGAACGTCTGACGATGCTGCGCTATGGCGTGCAGGATTTGCGTCTGTTCTTCGAAGGCGATCTGCGCTTCCTGCGCCAGTTCGCCTGAATCGAAGCGACGCCGAATTCACGTCGACGCGGCACCGTCGCCTGCAGGGCGCGAGGCGGACGCTGCACCTGAAGAAGGTGCGCGAGAACCCTTCGCTGTGGTCACAATCTGTCTGGAACGTAAAACCAAATGCTATTCCCCGAATCCTGGCTGAGAAGCTTTGTCGATCCGAAGCTCACGACCGATGAGCTGGCCCACGCGCTCACCATGGCCGGCCTCGAAGTCGAAGGCCTGAGCCCGGCGGCGCCCCCCACCACGAAGATCGTCGTCGGCCGCGTGCTCGAAGTCGTGAAGCACCCGGACGCGGACAAGCTCAACGTCTGTCAGGTCGATGCCGGCACCGGCTCGACGCTGCAGATCGTCTGCGGCGCGCCCAACGTCGCGCCCGGCATCAAGGTGCCCGTGGCGCTGGTCGGCGCGGAACTGCCGCCTGCGGAAGAGGGCGGTAAGCCCTTCGCGATCAAGCTCTCGAAGCTGCGCGGCGTGGAAAGCCAGGGCATGTTGTGCTCGGCGCGCGAGCTCAAGCTCTCGGAAGACCACAGCGGCCTGATGATCCTGTCGGAAGACACGCCGATCGGCCAGGACATCCGCGAAGCGCTGAACCTCGACGACACCATCTTCGAAATCAAGCTCACGCCGAACAAGGCCGATTGTCTGTCGGTGTACGGCGTCGCGCGCGAAACCGCCGCGATCACCGGCGCGCCGCTGCAAGCGCCCGTGTTTCCGAAGGTGGAAGTCAAGCTCAACGAAACGTTGCCCGTGAAGATTTCGGCGCCGGACCTGTGCGGCCGCTTCTCGGGCCGCGTGATCCGCGGCGTGAACGCACACGCGAAGACCCCGGCGTGGATGGTCGAGCGCCTCCAGCGTTCGGGCCAGCGCAGCATCTCGGCGCTGGTCGATATCTCGAACTACGTGATGCTCGAACTGGGCCGCCCGTCGCATGTGTTCGATCTCGACAAGATCCACGGGTCGATGGATGTGCGCTGGGGCAAGAAGGGCGAACAGCTCAAGCTGCTCAACGGCAACACGGTCGAAGTCGATGAAACCGTGGGCGTGATCGCCGACGAACGCGAGATCGAAAGCCTCGCGGGCATCATGGGCGGCGACAGCACGGCCGTGACGCTCGACACCAAAAACATCTATCTGGAAGCCGCATTCTGGTGGCCGGACGCGATCCGCGGCCGCTCGCGCCGCTACAACTTCTCGACCGATGCAGGCCATCGCTTCGAGCGCGGCGTGGACTGGTCCACGACCGTCGAGCATATCGAGCGCATCACGCAACTGATCCTCGACATCTGCGGCGGCGAAGCCGGCCCGATCGACGATCAGACCGTGAACGTGCCGCAGCGCGCGCCGGTGAAGATGCGCGTTGCGCGCGCGAACCGCATTATCGGCGTGAAGATTGGCGCCGATGAGATCGCGCAGATTTTCACGCGCCTGGGCCTCACGTTCGAGCGTAGCGTCGACGCTGCGGGCGACGAGAGCTTCAGCGTCACGCCGCCGCCGTACCGCTTCGACATCGAGATCGAAGAAGACCTGATCGAAGAAGTCGCGCGTATCTACGGCGTCGAAAAAATCCCGGCGCTGCCGCCGGTGGCGCGCAGCGAAATGCGCGCGACCAACGAGACGCGCCGCTCGATTCACGCGGTCCGCCATGCGCTCGCCGCGCGCGACTACGCCGAGACGATCAACTTCAGCTTCGTCGATGCCGAATGGGAACTGGATTTCGCGGGCAACGCGAATCCGGTGAAGCTGCTCAACCCGATCGCGAGCCAGCTTTCGGTGATGCGCACCACGCTCATCGGCAGCCTCATCAACGTGCTGCGCCACAACCTGAATCGCCGCGCGGACCGCGTGCGCGTGTTCGAAGCGGGCCGCGTTTTCCTGCACGATCCGTCGATCAAGGCGGGTGAGATGACGGTGGAAGGCTTTGCGCAACCGAAGATGATCGGCGCGCTCGCGTATGGTCCCGCGCTCGAAGAGCAGTGGGGCGCGCAAACGCGCGGCGTGGATTACTTCGACGTGAAGGGCGATCTCGAAGCGCTGTTCGCGGGTCTGGGCGCGGCGAAGACGCCGCGTTTCGTGAAGGCCGAGCATCCGGCGCTGCATCCGGGACGTAGCGCGCGCGTGGAAGTCGATGGCCGAGCCGTGGGCTGGATTGGGGAGCTGCATCCGCGCTGGATGCAGAAGTACGACCTGCCGCACGCGCCGATCGTCTTCGAAGTAGAAGCCGATGCGCTGATGGCGCGCGAACTGCCGACGCCGACGGACGTGTCGAAATTCCCGCCGGTGCGACGCGATATCGCAGTGGTCGTCGATCAGAAGATCGAGGTCCAGGCACTGCTCGACGAGCTTCACAAGGGCATCCAGGAAGAGCCCGCGCGGATTGTGCAGAGGGTTGCGTTGTTCGATGAATTTCGTGCAAAATCAAATACTTCCGGACTTGGCGCGGACGAGAAAAGCCTTGCCTTCCGGGTGACCCTGCAAGATACTGGCGGGACCCTTCAGGACGAAACGGTCGATGCGGCCATCAAGTCCCTGGTGGATCGCCTGGCTCGAGTGTTTGGCGCCCGGTTGCGCGGATAAGCCTCCCGGCTTTTCCCGTACCGACATGGGCTTCCGGTTCGCGCAGTGCAGACTGCTGTGCTGGGAACCGGAAGCGCGCCATTTCATAGATAGATGAACGAAATGAACTCGAGTGATTTCGAAGCCCTACTCGCGGCACAGCGTAGCGCCATGATTCGCGATATCCCTGCCTCGTCGGCAAGCGCCGCGAACGACACGCCCACGCTGACCAAAGCCGAACTCGCGGAACTGCTGTTCGACAACGTCGGACTCAACAAGCGCGAAGCCAAGGACATGGTCGAAGCGTTCTTCGAAGTGATTCGTGACGCGCTTGAAAGCGGTGACAGCGTGAAGCTCTCGGGCTTCGGCAATTTCCAGTTGCGCGACAAGCCGCAACGTCCGGGCCGCAACCCGAAGACCGGCGAAGCGATTCCTATCGCCGCGCGCCGCGTGGTGACGTTCCACGCAAGCCAGAAGCTCAAGGCGCTGGTGGAAAGCGGCGCTGAAGCCAGCTTCCCGCGCTGATAACGCAGCAACGATCGAACAGGCATCACGGCGCGGGATGACCCGCGCCCGCCCGCACGGGTGCCAGGCAGCGGGCGTGACTGGCAACAACGGACTCTGGCGGCGACGCCACTTTGCGCAACCACCACGACGGCAACCCGGCGATGACATCGACAATCGAAAAGGTCGTCTTGCCTCCGATACCCGCCAAGCGCTACTTCACGATCGGCGAAGTGAGCGAGCTGTGCGGAGTGAAGCCCCATGTGCTGCGGTACTGGGAGCAGGAGTTCACGCAGTTGAAACCGGTCAAGCGCCGCGGCAACCGGCGCTACTACCAGCATCATGAAGTCCTGCTGATCCGGCGCATTCGCGAATTGCTCTACGAACAGGGCTTCACGATCAACGGCGCGCGCAACCGGCTCGACTCGCATGGCGCGGTCGTGGAAGAGGGGGCGCCCGGCGACGCGGAAGAGGTGCCGGTGAGCGAAGGCAACATGGCGAGCGTCGACGTCGATCAGTTGCGCAAGGAACTGCTGCACGTGCTCGATCTGCTTGGGCGGTGAGGGTTGCAAAGATTCTTTCCGACGAATTGCATCTGAGGCATTCAAATCGGCAAAAGGGTCTGTTATACTTTCTAGCTCTCGGGGCGTAGCGCAGCCTGGTAGCGTACCTGCATGGGGTGCAGGTGGTCGGAGGTTCAAATCCTCTCGCCCCGACCAGGAAAATCAACGGGTTACAGATGAAAGTCTGTAACCCGTTTTCCATTTCTGGCTTCCGTTACCGTCTGGTTACCGGATCGTCACAAACTCGCAGGTGCGAGCAACGGCCTTTGCGAAGGCCGTTAAATACGTCTCGGTGTGACCCCGTTTTATTTTTCATGGTCTAATTCTCCCGCTTACAGGAGAGACTATGAAAAATACGATACTCGCCGTGATTTTCGGGGTTGCTTCAACCGTCGCCTTCGCGCAGCAGGACAACACCCAGCTGATGATGAAGGACACCCTCTGCCAAAACGTTGCCGGAATGGCGGCGCTAGGCTACGCGTCCAGACCGACGCATCACCACTATGAACTCCAACAGGTTATCCATCTGGACGATGGCGACTTCTTGGCGCCGGTCAAGATTTGGGCGTTCAACTTCGGACGTGATGTGGCGCCTACAGAGGCAGACGCCAAGAAGATCGCCTACGGGAAGTGCTGGGACAAGGCGGATCGCGCCGCGCTACATGCCAAGCAGGGCTTGCCCCCAATGACGCTGGAAGAAGTCGACGAATCGGGCGACTGACGTTCTTATATAGAGCGGCGGGAAGCGGGCCAAGGCGCCCGCTTTGCACTACTGGAGTAAATGTAAGGATCGGGTGAAAATTTAAGCCAAATGATGAAACACTAGCCACCCGCGAAGTCTGGTTTTTCTAAGACATTGCATATTATGAAATGATCCTGCACGTACCCTCTCACCGGGATCATGGGAGGATCATTCGCGGTCGAATGCACCATCTCCCACGGATGGGCGTTACGTGTCAGAACGGCAATCGGGTGATTGCTTCGTCGTGGGACGAGAAGTGAATCGGCGTTTGATTAGCTATCAATCAACGTTGACTGATAGTAGTGTTTCGAAAACATCGTCGCGAAGACGATGCCAACCCGTTGCAGGTTTGGGGATGTTAATTGAGGTTGATGAAGCCAGCTTCTGACGTGCCGGTATCAATCAGAATCAGATTACCGCGAGTGGGGTGAGTGACGGTATGGAGCTTCGTGTTTCCGATCCTGGTCGTGTTGATGATGGACGATTCGCTGTAGAGGTCCGCGAAGTCTTCAAGGTCGATCGTTTGAATCTGCTGCATGTGGTTTGCTACTTCCATTTCTGATTGTTATTCCAGTGGCGGCGATGGACTTCGTGAAGCGCGCCGCCGTGCTCCGCTTCACTGCTGAAAACCGGGTGCCGATTGTGCCAGGTAGGTAAAAGGTTTACAAGCTCAAAGCGGGTGTTTTAATTATTTCAATATCCTTTCGATGCTGTGACGGGAACCCGGTTTATGCTGTGACAGCCGTGTAGAAAAAACACGGACTTGTCATCTCGTTTTGTCACAGCGGAAACCCTTGCTGGGTAAGGCTGGGATGGTGTGACGGGATAGCCGGGGATATGAAATATCCCCGACACAGCATGCATGCATCACTGCATGTCGTTGCGAGCGTCATTCGTACCCCGGCGCTTGCGTGACTCTGGGATGTGCCGACGCACCCATTCGACATCGCGATCCGCGACACTTCGGGAGATTTTGTTGCCAGTCCAAAGGCCATATAAGCGCGCTGCCATCGTCGGACTTTTTCCGGCCATCTCACTACATACCCAAACTCGATAGCGGCGTTCAAGAGTCATTCTCGCGTCGCCTTCGTGCCGTCGCTGCATCGCCTTCGGCAGTTCGTCCATGATCGCTTTTCGAACGTTGACGCGGCGACGATCAAGGCCTTGCGCCGCCAGCTTGATTGGCTGACTACGCAAGACGTTGCATTCCCATTGCTGATCGACAGTAAGCGCCAGCTGCTTGACGGTCTTCCACGTTGCCCCTTGATGCGACGACGACCAATAGTATTCTGCGCTCGCAAGCCAGCGCCAGTCATCGGCCTGGAGCAAAGACGCATATCCGCCACGCACTTGCTCTGCATGATCGGGATAGCGCATTGCCAGCCATTGCAAGTCATAGGCGGACAGATCGAACCGTTGCGACTCGTCAAGCTCTCCTAGCCGGTAACGTTCATCCCGGCGAAAACAAGGTGGTATGCCGTGCGCCGTGAGCGCTTCCGAGAGGAAAAATGCCTTCCGGCGCTCTCTTAAGGTGAACGCCGCGCGAAAGTTGAGCAGAAGGCGTTCGCGCGGCGTTGCTGCAACGTTGGATCGAATACGATCCAACGTCGAGCAATCGATTGCGCCCAACAGGGGGGACAACGGCGCGAACATGCTTACCTATCATCCAGACCGGGCGCCGACAGCATGTGAACCGCGCCGGGTGTGCGGTCCTTCACGGCAAAGAAGGGTATGCCGCCACGCTCCGAAGAAAGATAGCCTTCGATATATTCGAATGCCTCGAAGCCTTCTTCGTGGACAACGATTTCGGCCCCGGAAAGTGCGTCCGCGAGTTGGGCATCGTCAACTGGGTAGTAGCCGGAACCTGTGAACGGCCCCCAGGTGGTTGGATCGTCCATAGTCGCCCGTTCGGTGATGCGTGCAGCGTCGAAGTGGTTGGCGTCGATCATGCCGCCTCCCTTGCTAGGGCGCGAATAGACTCGCATCGCGCTACGTAGCAATCCCATCCGGCGCGGGCACGGCCTAGCATTTCCTCCCGCATCTGTAGTGCCAAGAATTTGAAGTTCGAGTCTGGAATCGTCTCAAGCTCGGCGATTGCCGCCAGCAAGTGCCGTTCGGTCGCTTCGAAATGCCGTTTGATCTCTGGATTCATGGATGCCGGCCCTATCGCTCAGTGGCTGTTGGACGCGACGCGCTTGGATTCAAGCCACGCATCAAGCTCATCGCGCATATACGCGACTCTGTTCGCCGACAGTTGCACGGCGACCGGGAAAGTTGCGTCTTTCTTCCGCAACTCGAAGAGCGTCGAGTAGCCGATGCCGATATATGCGGCGGCTTGGCGGGCGGACAGGCCGCGCGGTTGGATGTTGGTCGCGCGAGTGGCGGCGCGCGGAGGCATGAGATTTGAGACCTTCTGAGTGCTGCTAGTAGTCACAATCGAACCTATCGAGGAAGTCCGGACTCCACCGGTGGAATCCGTAGGGGTTCGATTTTCGATGAGATTCCAGCGCTTCTGAAGTAAGACCGCTCGGAAGACCCCCTGAGGGGATTTCCGGGCAACTTCGTTTGCAATTAGTGCGGCGGCACTGCAGTCGCGTTATTTTTTCGGCGGTTTATTTCCGTTTTTTTAAACCAGTCGGCTGCGGAAATGGGAATGTCGAACCCGTACTTATTCAACGCTGGAATCACAGGTCTTTGCATTCTCTCGTAATCTACTTCAAGCGTTGCGAGAGGGGCTGCGACTTGGCGGCGGCCCTTGCGCCAGAGCTTCAGCGTCCGCTCAATCCGCAACGGGCTAGGGCCAAGGGCCGCCACTGATTTGACTCTCTTATGGCCTTGTGTTTCGGATTCCGCGTGGTATGCCCAATATGCAAGCTCAAGCGACTCAAACAGAGGGCGTTCTTGGTTATTGCACGTCTTGAACACTATTGCAGCGCGACTGGCCGCCCATTCCTTTACTTCAGGGGGCGACGGGCGTTTCGTGTTATCCCACGCTGGTTTCAGCGCTTTCTCGCTCACATTTCGAAGCACGGATTCGGCGAATGCAGCCAAAATCTCCACGTGTTCACGCGAATGTGTTCTATCGCCTACTCGGTCTATCGCTTCCGAAATACTCCGTCGCACGTCACCGCCATTCAATGTGGCATCCGTCATTTGCTTATCCTCATGCGTTTGCTGCACGTCCCGCCAGCGTAACTACGTTGTCGACATCATCGCGCGTGAGCAGGTCGAGCCGGTCGCCCAGCTTCTGCCACGCTTCAATCTGTTCCTGTTGCCGGATCGCCCGCTGATAGGTGCGCTTGATCTTGTTCTCTTCCGTGTGATTCAGGCACTTCTCAATCACATCGCCGTGAACGCCCAATTCGCCCATGAGGGTGGACCCTGTGCGCCGGAGGTCGTGTGGGGTCCACGTGCCGCCCGGAAGGGTTAGGGCGGTCGTCAGAGCGGTTCCATTGGTCTTTGTCTTCCCGCGTTGCCGGTCGTGAAGCTGCTTCGTGATCGACTTCGAGCAAACCGCGCGGGATGGCTCATCGGTATCGATGTTGCGTGCCGGGAACAGCCACACTGGATCATCCGAAAGCGCCAATAGTTCGCCCATGTGCAGCGCGGCGAAGTCGCTCAGGTAGACCGTGTGCGGCTTTCCATTCTTCGAATGCTCGGCAGGGATGATCCATGTTCCGGCGTCGATGTCGATATCCGCCTTGCGCGCGTTCGTGAGTTCGCCGATTCTGGCGAGCGTCGAGAGCATCACCCAGACAGCGTGCTTGGTCGAGGTAAGCAGGTTTGCTGCTTCGAGCTTCTCCGGGAGTTCTTTAATCTCCTCTTCCGATAGCGTGCGTTCGCGCTCTGCATCCTTGCCGCCTACGTCCCGTTTCTTGATGCCGTAGGTCGGATCAACTTTGACGATTTCCCGAACGGCACCAAATCCGAACATCTGCCTCATTTCCGCCAGCAGTCGGTTTGCGAGCCGGTTTGCGTTTCGCGCCTTCACTCCGTCGAGGATCGCCATAATGTCGGCGCGTGTGATGTCGTCGGCGTGCCGGTTGCCTATCGCGCTCAGAACGTCCTTTTCAAGTCCGCGCTTCGTTTCGGCGCCGCCGTCCTTCCGGCTTGACAGTTCGGCGGTCGCCCATTGTTCGAACAGTTGGCGGACTGTCTTGCGGCGATTGCGCGCTTCTTGTTCGTCGCGCTCGCGTTGCCTTGCTCGCTCTTCGGCGGCCCGGTCGTCTGCGATCTTTTGCTGGTAGTCGGTGCCGCTGCGGGCGAGGGCGCGAATGCCTGCTGCCTCGATACGTGCATCCTCAAGTGAGAGATGGCCGTCGTCCGTCCGTTGCCCGTATCGGCGCGGGAGTGTGACAGTCGTTTCCTTCCCGTTGGCCGTGTATTTGATCTGCCAGGACTTTGTGCCGTCAGTGGCAATGCGAAGCCGTAGACCGTCGCCGTCAGGTTTGTGATACGGCTTCTCAGCCGGTTTGAAGCTCTCGATGGCGCGCACCGTCAGCTTTCCCATGTTTTCTCCGTTACCGTCCCGTTACCGTCTGGTTACCGGAAAATCTTTGGTTTGGCTTAGATGGGGGCAGACTGAGCCAGAGTGCGAATACGGCTCAAATCCCCGTCTGACAAGGATTTCCCAGAGCGGGGCAGTTTATACCGGATGCGGAAAGAGTGCGAGTTGCCTTTATGGGGTGCAGGTGGTAGGAGGTTCAAATCCTCTCGCCCCGACCAGAACAGAAACCCGCACGGTGTCAAAACCGTGCGGGTTTTTTCATTTGCGCTCGAAAAAGGCGGTGCCAGGTCGAGCGCGAAGAAACGTCGGTGAGTTTTCCCGATACCGCTTCCTACGCGCCTCCTCAACAAATCCCACAATTCCCTCGCCCTGCCAGCCTACTAAGGCTTTTCATTCATAGGGTTAGCGCCAGGTCGCCCGGGAATGACTGAGCAAGAACCGGCTGTTAGTTTTTCTCACATATCGATGAGAATCATTCGTTATGAGAGACGCGCCGCGCCCCTTACGATTAGCGCAATTCCGCCGGTGTTTCTGTCACGTTCCGTATGTCGCCGCTATGGCGTCAATATGCGGGTCTTGCGCATTCCGCCTTCGCGGCAGGTGCGGGCATGCCCGGATGCCTCAGCCAGGCAAGAAAATCAGGCACAACAAGGCTAACCAGGCATAACAGAGCGCTCGTCAGCGCCACTCCCCATGAATCCGATCCAACTCGCTCAGCTTATTTTTCTTGCCTCCCTATGGGGTGGCTCCTTTCTCTTTATCCGCCTCGGCGTGGTCGATCTGGGCGTGGCGCCGCTGATGGCGCTGCGTGTCGGTATCGGCTCGCTGTTCCTGCTGCTCGTGCTGTTTTCGCGCCGCTCGCCACGCGAGGCGCTGGCCACGTTGCGCGCGCGCGCCTGGCCGCTGCTCGTGGTGGGCATCCTCAACTCGGCCGCTCCGTTCTGTCTCTTTGCGTGGGCGGAACTCACGCTTTCTGCGGGCGTGACTTCGGTGATCAACGCGACGACGCCGTTGTTCGGCGCCGTGGTCGCCTATGTGTGGCTCAAGGACCGGCTGAGCGGCCCGCGCGTGGTCGGTCTGGTGATCGGTTTTCTCGGCGTGCTGGCGCTGGTCTGGGATCAGATCGCCACGCGCGCCGGTGACGGCGCGAGCACGTCGGCCACCTTGCTGGCGGCGCTTTCCGCACTTGTCGCCGCTGCGCTGTACGGTGTCGCGGCGAGCTACACCAAGCGCCATCTGACCGGCGTCGATCCGCTCACCGTCGCGGCCGGCACCATGACCGCAGCAACCGTCGTGCTGGCGCCTTTCGCGATCGCCACGTGGCCGCATGCCGCCGTGTCGCTGCACGCCTGGGCCGCGGCGCTCGCGCTGGGCATCTTCTGCACGGGCGTCGCGTATCTGATGTTCTTCCGCCTGATCGCGGCGATCGGTCCGGCTCGCACGATCACCGTGACCTTCGTGATTCCCGTGTTCGGCATTCTCTGGGGCGCGCTTTTCCTGGGCGAGCACGTGTCGATCGGCATGGTCGAAGCCTGCTGCACGATTCTCGTGGGGACGGCGCTCGCGACCGGCTTCATCAAGCGTCTGCCCGGTTTCGGTCCGCGTGCGGATCGCGCCAGCGCCAAGCAGTAAATCCGTTTTCTCCTCCCGTTTGATCGTTGCGCGCACATCCATGTGCGCGCAACGATGTCTCGTCTCCGAACAATCGTCCTCACATTTGCCTGTGTCGTTTAATCGCGCTTTCGCTGCGCGAGATTCTCGCGCCCGGGATATCGATAATCCCCGCCATTGATTGGAATTAAATCCGGCGATTATCCGCGAGTGATTTCCTTTTCGGCTCGCATGGATTCCATTGAAAGCATTAAGTCAGCTTTGGCCTTGATGGGCGGGCGGGGGCGGGCGTGGGTGGGCGAACAAACGCAGTTGTTAAATCGCGTTTAAACTTGGCGACACATCGCGTTTTTGATTGCAAACGGCTATCAACGGCTCGGTCGATGCGCCCGTAGAAATCGTTTCGAATGGTAAGGGAGAGCTGGCCGTGCAACGGCCGCGTCGTGAAGTGTCGTTCCTTTTCGGGGATGTTCATGACAGAAAGACAAAGGGCCTGGCAGGCCCGGTTGACGCGTTGTGCGTGCGCGGCGGCGCTCGCCTTCGGAGCCGCGGCGGCGCACGCCGATCAGTTCGGCGTCCAGCTTGGCGCCGGTGTTGCGGATCATGACGTGAAGAAGCTCGATTTCGGTCTGGTCTGGGATCCGGGTTTGCAGTGGTGGCATATCGGCGGCTTCCATTTCACGGTGGTGGGTGAGTTCCACGCCGCCTACTGGAAGCTGGACGAATTGGCCGCGTCGCAGCCGAATATCTGGGAATTCGGCGTGACGCCGGTATTCCGTTTCATCAAGGACTCGGGCTGGATACGGCCATTTTTCGAGGCTGGCGTGGGCATACGTCTGCTCTCGCACGTCGAACTCACGCCTGACCGCACGCTGTCCTCCGCGTTCCAGTTTGCCGACATGGTGGGTGTCGGCGCGCAGTTCGGCGAGCACCAGAACTATCAGGTGGGCTTTCGCTTTCAGCACATCTCCAACGCCGATATCAAGACGCCCAATCCCGGCCTCAACTTCAGCCAGGTCTACCTGCAGTACAACTTCTAGGCCGCGACGGCGGGGGGGCATCCCGTCGCACCCGCCGTGCCGACACTCCTCCTGCCGCGCAACCCGTTACACTCTCTGCTTATGATGCAGTGCACCACGCGCAAGGCATCACCGGTTTTTCATAGACGATGTACCGGCGTCGCAGATAAAGGAGTGAGGAGCAAGACATGGCAATCGAAACGGTAGGGATCGTAGGCGCAGGCACCATGGGCAACGGCATCGCGCAGGCGGTGGCCGTGGCGGGGCTGAAGGCGGTGATGATCGACGTGACGGACGCCGCGCTGGAGCGGGGCGTCGCGACGCTCAAGCACAGCCTCGAACGCCTTGTATCGAAGGGCAAGCTCGACGCCGCGGTGCGCGACGCGGCGCTCGCGCGCATCGAGACCTCGACGGACTACGCGCGCCTCGCCAGCGCCGACCTCGTGATCGAGGCAGCCACGGAAAACGCCGAACTCAAGACGCGCATCCTCAAGCAGATCGAGGCCGCCGCGCGCCCGGATGCGATCATCGCGTCGAACACCTCGTCGATTTCGATCACGGCGCTGGCCACGACGCTGGCCGAGCCGTCGCGCTTCATCGGCATGCACTTCTTCAACCCGGTGCCGATGATGCCGCTCGTCGAGGTGATTCGCGGCCTGCAGACGCGCGCCGAGGTCGCCGACGCCGTGCGCGAACTCGCGCAGCGGCTAGACAAGACGCCGATCGGCGTGAAGAACGCGCCCGGCTTCGTCGTCAACCGCATTCTCGTGCCGATGATCAACGAAGCCTTTTTCGTGCTGGCCGAAGGCGTGGCGAGCGCCGGGGAAATCGATGCCGGCATGAAGCTCGGCGCCAATCATCCGATCGGGCCGCTCGCGCTCGCGGATCTGATCGGCCTCGACGTGTGCCTGTCCGTGATGGACGTGTTCCTGAAGGACTTCGGCGATTCGAAATATCGCGCCTGCCCGCTGCTGCGAGAGATGGTGTCGGCGGGGCAACTGGGCCGCAAGACCGGTCGCGGCGTCTACCAGTACGACAAGGTTTCCTGAGCGCGTCTACTACGCAGAATCAGGCGCGCACGCTGACCTTGTACTGCGTGACCTGGCGGTAAGTGCCGCCAGGCCGCAACACGGCGCCGTCGCAATCGGGCGCCGCCATATTGATCTGGTTCGGGAAGCCGCCCGCTTCGAGGCACAGGCCCGCGTGCTTCACGCACGGCGCGCCGTGGCGTCCCGGCTGGCCCTCCAGATAATTCCCCGTATAGCACTGCAGGCCGCGCTGATCGGTCGAGACGACGAGCTCGCGGCCGCTGCCTGGCTCGTAGACGCTCGCCACCTGACGCAGTGTGAGCGGCCGTCCCGCCTGTTCCGCCTGTTCGCCGCCGCGCAGCACATAGCAATGGTCGAAGCCGCGCGCGCGCGCAAGCTGCACATGCGGCCAGTCGAGCCGCGCGCCCAGCGGCGCGCCGTGCCGGAAGTCGAATGCGCTGCCCGAGACCTCCGCCATGCCGATCGGGATCATCCGTTCATCGACTTCCAGAAAAGCGTCCGCGTCGATCGTCAGGATGTGGCCGCGCACGTCCGCGCCAGGCTCGCCGCTCAGGTTGAAATAGCCGTGGCTCGTGAGGTTGAGCGCGGTGGGTGCATCGGTGATGCCTTCGTAGGCGATCGTGAGCGTGCCGTCATCGTCGAGCGCGTAGCGCACCTGCACGCTCACATTGCCCGGAAAACCGCCATCGCCCTCGGGCGAGTCGAGGCGCAGCAGCAGCGCGCCGCGATCTTCCTCGACCTGCCAGAGCGCGCGGTGAAAGCCGTTCGCGCCGCCATGCAGCAGATTGCCGTTTTCGTTGCGATCGAGCGCATGATCGATGCCGTCCAGCGTGAAGCGCGCGCCGGCGATACGGTTGGCCCAGCGCCCGATCAGGCCGCCCATGTAGGTCGTCGCGCTTTGGTAAGCGGCGGGCGTGTCGTGGCCGAGCAGGATATCGGCGAGCCGTCCCGCGCGATCCGGCGTGTGCCAGGACACGAGCGTCGCGCCGAGGTCGCTGATCGTCAGCTTCATGTCCTGCGCGTTGCGCAGCGTGTAGAGCCGGCAGGCATCGCCGCCGGGCAGCGTGCCCCACGGTTCGACGCTGATCGGGCTGATGTGCAGTGGCTTGTTCATGTGGCTGGAGTCATAAAAGTCGATGGGCGAGCGTCAGGGCGGCGAAATACGGGAAGGCGAGGGCGGCGCCACGCTGTCCTGATACTCGCGCGGCGTGCAGCCCAGTTCGCGCCGGAACACCGCATACATATACTGCAGCGACGTGAAGCCGCAGCGGATCGCCACTTCGGCGCTCGACGCGTCGCGGCTCGCGAGCATGGCCTTCGCCGCATCGAGCTTGTGCCGCAGGATTTCCTGGTGGACGGTGCACTGCAACTCGCGCCGAAAGTATTCTTCGAGCGACGAACGCGATACGCCCACATAATCGGCGACCTGCCCGGTCTTGATGCCCTGACACGCGTACTGGCGGATGAAGTGCCGCGCGCGCATGACGTGCGGGCTCGACATCGGTTCGTGTTTGGTCGACGCCAGTACGTTGATGCCGACGGGCGGCACCAGAATGCGCTGCCCCGGAAAACGTGCGCCGCGCAGCATCTGATGCAACAGGTGCGCGGCCGTCTTGCCCATTTCCTCGGTGCCCTGGATCACGGACGAAATCGGAATGCGCGTGAGGGTGCGCGTGAGCGGGTCGTTGTCGATGCCGATGATCGCCACCTGCTCGGGCACCGCGATGCCATGCATCAGGCAGGCTTGCAGCAGATGACGCGCGCGCGCGTCGGTCACGGCGATCACGCCGACGGGTTTGGGCAGCGCCTGCAGCCATTCGTGCAGTTGCTCGCTGGCCTGATTCCACGACGGCGCGCTGGTGGCCAGACCGCGAAATACCGGCGCCTCCATGCCTTCCTCGCGCGCGAGCGCCTCGAACGCGAGCTCGCGCTCCTGCGCCCAGCGGTTTTCCTGCGCGACGGGCAGGCTGTACATCGCGAGATGCGGCAGACCCGCGCCGATCAGATGCGTCCACGCGAGCGAGACCAGCTTGCGATTGTCGGTCGCGATATAGGGCAGCCCGGCGGGGTACTGCGCGGCATCCTCGAACGACGAGCCGACGGCCACCACGGGCAGCGGAATATTTTGCAGCGCAGCGGCGACGGCGGGATCGTCGAAGTCGGCGATGATGCCATCGCCATCGAAACGCTCGATGCCGTCGAGCCGGCAACGGAAATCCTCTTCGAGAAACAGATCCCACGCCACGCGCGTCGAGTGCAAATAGTGGCCGATGCCCGCGATGATTTCGCGGTCGTAGACCTTGTTCGCGTTGAACAGCAGCGCGATGCGATGCGCGGGGCGGGGCGGCGAGGCAATGGGCAAGGCAGGGGCACGGTTCATGGCGTGGCGCGCGAATGTTTCCGCAGTTGTCTCCGTTGCGAACGCCGCGCTCGCACGTCGATACGGCGCGGCGGCTCCTTTTTAAGCGTCCGGTTATTTTAGGCCGGGTCCACGGCGCGCGCGCGAGCAAAGCAGCCGACTGGCAGGAAACATTACCCGCATCACGCAATTTCGCAATTGCCGCTCGCCCGGCGAGACGGGCAGTATGGCATCACCTTGCCGGATGCGTGCCGTTGCGCCGCAACATTAAATGGAGACGCCATGTCGTATTTCGAAGCCATTCCCGCGATTCGCTATGAAGGCCCGCAATCGGACAATCCGCTTGCGTATCACCACTACGACCGCACGAAGAAAGTGCTGGGCAAGACGCTTGAAGAGCATTTGCGCATTGCCGTGTGCTACTGGCATTCGTTCGTGTGGCCGGGCGTGGATATTTTCGGCCAGGGCACGTTCCATCGTCCGTGGCAGCAGCCCGGCGACGCCATGGAGCGCGCCCATCAGAAAGCCGATGCAGCCTTCGAATTCTTCACCAAACTCGGCGTGCCGTACTACACCTTCCACGACACCGACGTTGCGCCCGAAGGCAGCGATCTTAAGGACTACAAGGAAAACTTCGCGCGCATGGTGGGATACCTGGGCGAGAAGCAGCAGGCGAGCGGCATGAAGCTGCTGTGGGGCACCGCCAATCTGTTCTCGCATCCGCGCTACGCGGCCGGCGCGGCCACCAGTCCGAATCCGGAAGTATTCGCCTATGCGGCGACCCAGGTGTGCAGCGCGCTCGAAGCGACTCACAAGCTAGGCGGCGAAAACTACGTGCTGTGGGGCGGCCGCGAAGGCTACGACACGCTGCTCAATACCGACCTCGTGCACGAGCGCGAACAGTTCGCGCGCTTTCTTTCGATGGTGGTGGAGCACAAGCAGCGCATCGGCTTCAAGGGCGCACTGCTGATCGAGCCGAAGCCGCAGGAGCCGACCAAGCATCAGTACGACTACGACGTTGCCACGGTGCATGGGTTCCTCACGCAATACGGACTGCAGAACGAAATTCGCGTGAATATCGAGGCCAATCACGCGACGCTGGCCGGGCATTCGTTCCATCATGAAATCGCCATGGCGTACGCGCTCAATGTGTTCGGCAGCGTCGATGCGAACCGTGGTGATCCGCAGAACGGCTGGGATACCGACCAGTTCCCGAACAGTGTCGAAGAACTCACGCTGGCGTTCTACGAGATCCTGCGTCACGGCGGCTTTACCACGGGTGGCATGAATTTCGACTCCAAGGTGCGCCGCCAGAGCAGCGATCCGGAGGACCTGTTCTACGGCCATGTGGGTGCGATCGACGTGCTGGCCATCGCGCTGGAACGCGCTGCCGTGCTGGTCGAAAACGACCGGCTCGAACAGTTCAAACGCCAGCGCTACGCCGGTTGGGATACGGAGTTCGGCCGAAAGATCCTTTCTGGCGGCTATTCGCTGTCGTCGCTCGCAACGGACGCCGCCGCGCGCGGCTTCAACCCGCAGCATGCGAGCGGCCAGCAGGAACGCCTCGAAAACGTCATCAATCAGGCGATCTACGGTCAGCGCTAGAAGCGGCCGTAACGGCAGGCTGGCGCGATGTTCGAGCGCCGGCCTGCGAGCAGAAAGAAGCAGCAAAAAGCAGCAAAAAGCAGCAAGAAAAAAGGACGGAGACATGTTTATCGGTATCGACCTTGGCACGTCGGGTGTGAAGGCGGTGCTGCTCGACCGCGCGGGCGATGTGCTCGGCAGCGCGAGCGCGCCGCTCACGGCGAGTCGTCCGCAGCCGCGCTGGTCCGAACAGGCGCCGCAGGACTGGTGGCGCGCCACGCAGCGCGCGCTGCACGACCTGCTCGACACGGTGCGCCGCAACGGCATCGACACGAATCGCATCCAAGCGCTCGGTCTCACCGGCCAGATGCACGGCGCGACGCTGCTCGACGCGCAGGGCGAGGTGCTGCGTCCCGCGATTCTCTGGAACGACGGTCGTTCGGATACCGAATGTATCGAACTGGAGCGTGCCGTGCCCGAACTGCACGCGCTGGCGGGCAATCTGGCGATGCCGGGCTTTACCGCGCCCAAGCTGCTATGGGTGAAGAAACACGAGCCTGAGATTTTCTCGCGCATCGCGCACGTGCTGCTGCCGAAGGACTATCTTCGCTGGCTGCTTACGGGCGTGTTCGCGACCGATCCCTCGGACGCGGCGGGCACGCTATGGCTCGACGTGGCCAGGCGCGACTACAGCGACGCCTTGCTGTCCGCCTGCGGACTCACGCGCGCGCAGATGCCCGAGGTCTTCGAGGGCAACGAAGTGACCGGCAAACTGAGCGCTGATATCGCGCGCGAATTCGGCCTGCGCGAGATCGCGGTCGTGGCGGGCGGCGGCGACAACGCCGCGGGTGCGGTTGGCGTGGGCATCGTGCGGCCTGGTGATGCGATGCTTTCGCTGGGCACGTCGGGCGTCTATTTCGCGGTATCGGACGGCTTTCTGGCCAATCCCGATTCCGCCGTGCATAGCTTCTGTCATGCGCTGCCGCATACCTGGCATCTCATGTCGGTGATGCTCAACGCGGCCAGTTGCCTCGACTTCACCGCGCAATTGACGGGCCACGAGAGCGTGGCCGCGCTGCTCGCCGATGCGCAGTCCCATACGAATGCCGATCTCGACGCGCGCCGTCCCTGGTTTTTGCCCTACCTCAGCGGCGAGCGCACGCCGCACAACAACGTCAATGCCAAGGGCGTTTTCTACGGCATGACGCCGCAAACGTCGCGTGCGGATCTCGCCAACGCGACGCTGGAAGGGGTGGGCTTCGCCTTGCTCGACGGCATGGATGCGCTGCACGCAGCGGGCCTCGTGCCGGAGACGATCACGGTGATCGGCGGCGGCTCGCGCAGCGCCTACTGGACCCAGATGCTCGCCGATATCAGCGGGCGGGCGCTCACGCTGCGCGCGGGCGGCGAGGTAGGGCCGGCGCTCGGCGCGGCGCGTCTCGCGCACCTGGCCGTGGAGCCCGATGCCTCGCTCGAAACCGTGTGTCCGCAGCCGCCCGTGCTGGCGGTGCGCGAACCCAATGCCGCGCGCCACACCTGGTATCGCGATGCCAGGCGCCCGACTTTCGGTGCGCTTTATCGCGCGCTCGAACCCGTATTTGCAGCAAGCGCCTGAGCCGCAGCTTGAATTGCTGGACTGCAAGACCGCAGCACCGCAGCATCGCAGTCCCTGGCCGTACCGCGCTGACACCGTGCCGCCACGCTCCCGCAGGCGCGCCTGGATTTCGCGCAGATTTATCGCAACACGTACTGAAACACGCAACGCGATTCGATAACGCAACGATGTGCCGCCGCCGCGCTTCGCACGGCCGGCACGCGATAACACGAGGAGTGGAGACATGAAGTTCGCCAAACGTCGTTCGGTTCTGGGTTCGCTCGTCTGCGGCGCAGTGCTCGCGAGCCTGTCGCTGGCCGCGCCGCTCGCGCACGCGAGCAAGGACCATCCGGAAATCGGCTTCTGCATCGACGATCTGCGCGTCGAGCGCTGGTCGCGCGACCGCGACTACTTCGTCGCCGCCGCCGAGAAAATGGGCGCGAAGGTTTCGGTGCAGTCGGCCGACGCCAGCGAGGAGCGCCAGATTTCGCAAATCGAAAACCTTATTTCGCGCGGCGTCGATGTGATCGTGATCGTGCCGTTCAATTCGAAAACGCTGGGCAATGTGGTCGCCGAAGCGAAGAAGGCCGGCATCAAGGTGGTCTCGTATGACCGCCTTATTCTCGATGCCGATGTCGACGCCTATATCTCCTTCGACAACGAGAAGGTGGGCGAGCTGCAGGCGCAAGGCGTGTTC
Source organism: Paraburkholderia eburnea (assembly GCF_002917095.1). Taxonomy (GTDB): domain Bacteria; phylum Pseudomonadota; class Gammaproteobacteria; order Burkholderiales; family Burkholderiaceae; genus Paraburkholderia; species Paraburkholderia eburnea. Next base: position 522,506 of record NZ_PQGA01000003.1, on the reverse strand, counting down.
AATGCGCAGCCCAAGGGCAATTACTTCCTGCTGGGCGGCGCGCCCACGGACAACAACGCCAAGATGCTGCGTGCAGGACAACTGAAGGTTCTGAAGCCCGCGATCGATCGCGGCGACATCAAGGTGGTCGGCCAGCAGTGGGTGCCGGAGTGGAGCGCGTCGACGGCGCTGCGCATCATGGAAGACGCGCTCACGGCGAACAACAACAAGATCGACGCGGTCGTGGCCTCGAACGACGGCACGGCGGGCGGCGCGATCCAGGCGCTGGCCGCACAGCACCTTGCGGGCAAGGTGCCCGTCTCGGGCCAGGATGCCGATCTCGCGGCGGTCAAGCGCGTGATCGCCGGCACGCAGACCATGACGGTTTACAAGCCGCTCAAGCTCATCGCGGGCGAGGCCGCAAAGCTGGCTGTCGATCTCGCGAAGGGCCAGAAACCCGCCTATAACGCGCAGTACGACAACGGCAAGAAGAAGGTCGATACGGTGCTCCTGCAGCCGACGCTGCTCACGAAGAGCAACGCGGACATCGTCGTGAAGGACGGTTTCTATACGCAGGCGCAACTGGCCAGCCAGTAATCCAGGCGCAACAGGTCTAGCAACCCGGCGTTCCGCGTGCGTGAGCCGATCACGCGCGCGGGACGATGCGATGCAAGGCAGCGATGCAAAGCAGCGAACGAAGCAGCAAATCAAGCGGGCTGAAAAGCGTATGACCGAACCCTTGCTGACGATGCGCGGCATCGTCAAATCCTTCGCGGGCGTCAAGGCGCTCGACGGCATCGATCTCACCGTGCGGCCCGGCGAATGCGTGGGGCTGTGCGGCGAGAACGGCGCGGGCAAATCCACGCTGATGAAGGTGCTCTCCGGTGTCTATCCTCACGGCACATGGAGCGGCGAGATCCGCTGGGAAGGCGCGCCGCTCGAAGCGCAAAGCGTGCGCGACACGGAGCGCGCGGGCATCGTCATCATCCATCAGGAACTGATGCTGGTGCCCGAGCTTTCCGTGGCGGAGAACATCTTCCTAGGCAACGAAATCACGCTGCCGGGCGGGCGCATGAATTACGCGGCCATGTACCAGCGCGCCGCTGAACTGCTGCGTGAGCTCAATATCGATGCGATCAATGTCGCGCAGCCGGTGATGAACTACGGCGGCGGCCACCAGCAACTGATCGAGATCGCCAAGGCGCTCAACAAGCGCGCGAAACTGCTGATTCTCGACGAGCCTTCGTCGTCGCTCACGGCGGCGGAGACGAAAATCCTGCTCGACATCGTGCGCGACCTGAAGCGGCGCGGCGTGGCGTGCGTCTATATCTCGCACAAGCTCGACGAGGTCGAGGCCGTGTGCGACACCGTCAGCGTGATCCGCGACGGCCGCCACGTAGCGACCGAACCGATGGCCACGCTGACCACCGATCGCATCATCGCGATGATGGTGGGGCGCGAGATCAAAAACCTGTTTCCGCGCGAACCGCACGAGATCGGCGAGGTGGTGTTCGAAGCGCGCAACGTGACGTGCCACGACGTGACGAATCCGCGCCGCAAGCGCGTGAACGATGTGTCGTTCGCGGTGCGGCGCGGCGAGATTCTCGGCGTGGCCGGACTGGTGGGCGCGGGGCGCACGGAAACGATGCAGGCGATCTTCGGCGCCTACGAGGGCAATTGCTCGGCGACGGTGCTGCTCGAAGGCAAGCCCTTGAAGATTCGCGCGCCGCTCGATGCGATTCGTGCGGGAATCGCGATGGTGCCCGAGGACCGCAAGCGCCACGGCATCGTGCCGCAACTGGGCGTGGGGCACAACATCACGCTGTCCGTGCTGGAGCGATTCTCGAAACACGGCCGTATCGACACGGCTGCGGAACTCGACACGATTCGCACGGAAATGCAGCGTCTTTCGGTGCGTGCGGCCAACCCCATGTTGTCGATCGCGAGCCTGTCGGGCGGCAACCAGCAGAAGGCCGTGCTGACCAAGATGCTGCTCACCGAACCCAAAGTGCTGATTCTCGACGAGCCCACGCGCGGCGTCGATGTCGGCGCGAAATACGAAATCTACAAGCTCGTGTTCCAGCTCGCGAAGCGCGGCGTGGCGATCGTGATGGTGTCGTCCGAATTGCCGGAAGTGCTTGGCATCAGCGATCGCGTGCTCGTGATCGGCGAGGGCGAGGTGCGTGGCGATTTCGTCAACGACGGTCTCACCCAGGAACACATTCTTGGCGCCGCGATCCAGAGCGCGCGCGCCCAACCTCTTTCAGCGAGTGCAGCATGACCCCCGACGTCACGACTCAAGGCGCGCGCGAAGATCAGATGGCCGGCGGCAAAGGCTTCGGCCTGCGTTTCCAGCAACTGTTCGCACGCTACAAGATTCTCGCCCTGTTGCTGGCCGTAGCCGCGATCTGGGTGTTCTTCTCGGTGCTCACCCATGGCGCGTTCGTGACGCCGCGCAATGTCTCGAACCTGCTGCGGCAGATGTCGATCACCGGCATGCTCGCGTGCGGCATGGTGTTCGTCATCATTGCGGGCGAAATCGATCTATCGGTGGGTTCGCTGCTCGGCCTGCTCGGCGGCGTGGCGGCGATCCTCGACGTGAACCGCCATTGGCCGATCGGCGTGACGGTGCCCGTCGTGCTGGCGCTCGGCGTGCTGGTCGGGATGTTCAACGGCTGGTGGTCCACCTATCGGCGCGTGCCGTCGTTCATCGTCGGGCTGGGCGGGATGCTGGCGTTTCGCGGCGTACTGCTCGGCATCACGGGCGGATCGACCATCGCACCTGTTTCGGATTCCTTTGTTTTTATCGGGCAGGGCTATTTGCCGCGCATTGCGGGTGATGTGCTGGCCTTCGCGCTCTTCGTGCTGCTTGCGTTGCTCACGGTGCGCCAGAGAGCGAACCGCCGGCGCTATCAGTTGAGTGTCGTGCCGCTCTGGCAGGACGTGGTGAAGATCGTCGGCGCGGGTGCGATCCTGCTGGCCTTCGTGCTGATGCTCGACAGCTATGGCGGCATTCCCGTGCCTGTGCTGCTGTTGCTCGCACTGCTCGGCATCTTTACGTGGATCGCGACGCAAACGGTGTTTGGCCGACGCATCTACGCGGTCGGCTCGAACCTGGAAGCGACGCGTCTTTCGGGTGTCAACACGAACCGCGTGAAGCTGGCGATCTTCGCGCTGATGGGCTTGATGTGCGCCGTGGCGGGCATGGTGAATACCGCGCGGCTCGCGGCCGGTTCGCCTTCAGCGGGCACGATGGGCGAGCTCGACGCGATCGCGGCGTGCTTCATCGGCGGCACGTCGATGCGAGGCGGTTCGGGCACGGTGTATGGCGCGCTGATTGGCGCGCTCGTGATGGCGAGTCTCGACAACGGCATGTCGATGCTCGACGTCGACGCCTATTGGCAGATGATCGTGAAGGGCGGGATTCTCGTGCTGGCTGTGTGGATCGACGTGGTGTCGGGGTCGAACCGGCGCTGATGCTTTCCCTCGGCCGAGCGCCGAGGATTGCAAACCTCGCGACATTCGTACGACGTGGACGAGTCCATCAATACAGGTTTTTTTCAGTTGTTCTCTTCGCGCTGAGCCCGGTGCAATGCCAGGCGCGCCTTCCGGGCGGGATGCCAGATCCCGCCCGCTTTCTTGACACTTCGCACGCGCATTCTCCGCACCCGCCGATGCTTTGCACGCTGGGTACGTGATGTTCGGATTCCTGCCACAATCGCTCCGTCGTGTGTCGCCGGTGCCGTGCGCTGCAATGTCTTCGCGTCATGCCACCGGCGCCTCTACTGCCCGCTGCGGCGCCGCACGTTTCGCGCAATCTGCGTAGTCGTTTCGTCAGGCCTCAATGGGCTTGCATCTGTGCGACGCGCTGCCGCCTGTCACATTTCCGGCGCATCCCGCGATGCGCCGCGCCACTCTACGCGCATGCCCCGCATGCCGCAAAGCGGCACCGAACTGGAGACGAGTCGACCATGCCTACTCTCTGCGAGATCTGCAATACGCGCCCTGCCGTCGCGCGCGTGACCGTGGTGCAAAACGGCCAGCGCAAATCGATGTCGATCTGCGATTACGACTATCGGCAATTGATGCGGCATCAGAGCATGATCAATCCCTTCGACTCGCTGCTCGGGGGCGGGGGGCTGTCGCGTTTCTTCGGCGGCGACCACGATCACGACGATGACGATGGCGACGAGATGAGCTTCGCCGCCGAGGTGCCGCGCGAGTCGGTCGATGCGACCGATGCGTTCAGCGAGCAGACGCTCGAAATCCTGCAGCGCGCCGCCGAAAAGGCGCATGAATTGCAGCGCACCGAACTCGACACGGAGCACCTGCTGTACGTGCTGGCCGACACCGATGTCTGCGCGGCGCTGCTCAAGGAGCTGAAGCTGTCGCCGCAGGACATCGTGGCCTATATCGATCAGCACGCCCAGAAGGGCACGGCCAGGCCGGACGCGTCCGTTGATAAGATGACGATTTCGCCGCGTCTGAAGAAAGCGTTTCAGTTCGCCTTTCAGGCCTCGCGCGATCTGGGTCACTCCTATGTCGGTCCCGAACATTTGCTGATTGGCCTGGCGTCGGTGCCCGACAGCATCGCGGGCACGCTGCTCAAGAAATACGGCGTGACGCCCGAAGCATTGCGCCAGAAGGTGGTGAAAGTCGTGGGCAAGGGCGCGGAAGACGGGCGCGTGGACGCGCCCACGAACACGCCCACGCTCGACAAGTTCGGCCGCGATCTCACGGCCATGGCGCGCCAGGGCAAGCTCGATCCGGTGCTGGGCCGCGCGCAGGAAATCGAAAGCACGATCGAAGTGCTCGCGCGCCGCAAGAAGAACAATCCGGTGCTGATCGGCGAGCCGGGCGTGGGCAAGACGGCCATCGTCGAAGGGCTCGCGCAGCGCATCGTCAACGGCGACGTGCCGGAGGTGCTGCGCGGCAAGCGTCTGGTCGAAGTGAATATCAACTCGATGGTGGCGGGCGCGAAATACCGTGGTGAATTCGAAGAACGCGCCAAGCAGTTGATCGACGAGGTGACGGCCAAACACGACGAGCTGATTCTCTTCATCGACGAACTGCATACGATCGTGGGCGCGGGGCAGGGCGGCGGCGAGGGCGGGCTCGATATCGCCAACGTGCTCAAGCCCGCGCTCGCGCGCGGCGAGTTGAGTCTGATCGGTGCGACCACGCTCAACGAATACCAGAAGTACATCGAAAAGGACGCGGCGCTGGAGCGGCGCTTTCAGCCGGTGCTGGTGCCCGAGCCGACGGTCGAGCAAACCATCGTGATCCTGCGCGGTCTGCGCGACAAGCTGGAGGCGCACCATCAGGTCACTTTCGCCGACGACGCCTTCGTGGCGGCAGCGGAGCTGTCGGACCGCTATATCACCTCGCGCTTTTTGCCGGACAAGGCCATCGATCTGATCGACCAGGCGGCGGCGCGCGTGCGCATCGGCGCGACCTCGCGACCGGCCGATATTCAGGAGCTCGAAGCAGAAATTTCCCAGCTCAAGCGCGAGCAGGACTACGCGTCCTCGCGCAAGCGCTTCGACGAGGCCAAGGGCTTCGAGGAGCGTATCAAGGAGAAGCAGGCCACGCTCGAAGAACTCACCGAGGCCTGGCAGCGCAAGACCGGTTCCGAAACGCTGGAAGTCACGGTCGCATCGATCGCCGAAGTGGTCTCGCGGCTCACGGGTATTCCGGTCGCCGATCTCACGCAGGAGGAACGCCAGAAGCTGCTGAAGATGGAAGACAAGTTGCGCGAGCGCGTGGTCGGGCAGAGCGACGCCGTGGTCGCGGTGAGCGATGCGGTGCGGCTCTCGCGCGCGGGCTTGGGCCAGGAGCATCGGCCGATTGCGACCTTCCTGTTTCTCGGCCCGACGGGCGTGGGCAAGACGGAACTGGCGAAGGCGCTGGCGGAAACCGTGTTCGGCGACGAGCAGGCCATCATCCGCATCGACATGAGCGAGTACATGGAGCGCCATGCCGTCGCGCGGCTGATCGGCGCGCCGCCGGGCTATGTGGGCTACGACGAAGGCGGCCAGTTGACCGAGCGCGTGCGGCGGCGCCCGTACAGCGTGATTCTGCTGGATGAGATCGAGAAGGCGCACCCGGACGTCTATAACGTGCTGCTGCAGGTGTTCGACGATGGGCGGCTCACGGACGGCAAGGGCCGCGTGGTCGATTTCAGCAACACCATCATCATCGCCACGAGCAATCTGGGCGCGTCGATCATCATGGAGAACCTCGAACAGCCCGAGGACCAGCGCAAGAGCGACAAGGAAGTGCGCGGGGAACTGATGAAGGTGCTCAAGGGCCACTTCCGGCCCGAGTTCCTCAATCGTATCGACGAGATCATCGTGTTCCATGCGCTGTCGAAGGACAACATCCGCAACATCGTGCAGATCCAGCTCGACCGCGTGACGCGCACGGCGGCGGCGCAGGGCATTACGCTCAAGATGAGCGATGCGCTCGTCGAGCATCTGGTCGAGGCCGGTTATCAGCCCGAATTCGGCGCGCGCGAATTGAAGCGGCAGATTCGCCAGGAAGTGGAAACGCGCCTCGCCAGGGAGATTCTGGGCGATGCGCTGCAATCGGGCGACACCGTCGAGATCGGCTACGACAAGGCGAATGACGAAGTCACCATCGACAAGACCGCCGTGCCAGCCGATATCCCCGAAGCGAAGGCGGCCAGGAAGGGCAAGAGCGCCAGGCCCGACGTGAAGGAGGTCGCACCGGAAATCGCGGCCGACGATCTCGAAGGCGACCCGCCTCCGCCGCCGTCGAAGAAGAACGGCAAGGGTGGAGGAAAGTCGAAGTCGGCTTGATGGGCTTTTGAGGAAAGCGCGGCGCCGTTGTTGGCGCTGCGCTTGCTGTATCGCAATTGATAGGGAATCCGTATCAATGGTGCGTCACGCGATCTCCCACCAGGCGGGCAGCAGCGCGCGCACGTCGGGCCGCGCGAAGCGGTCGTCAAGCAGATGCACCACGCCGCGGTCTTCCTCGCTGCGGATCACGCGGCCTGCGGCCTGCACGACCTTGCGCAGGCCGGGAATCAGATAGGTGTAGTCGAAGCCCGCGCCGTAAAGCGTATCCATGCGCTCGCGCATTGCCTCGTTGACGGGATTGACCTGCGGCATGCCCAGCGTCGCGATGAAGGTGCCGATCAGACGCGTGCCCGGCAGATCGATGCCTTCGCCAAACGCGCCGCCCAGCACGGCAAAGCCAATTCCAGCGCCACCCTCCACAAAGCGCGCAACGAAGCCCTGTTGCTGCGCTTCGTCCATCGTGCGCGACTGCATCCAGGTGTCGATGTGCGGGTGGCGCGCGACGAACACAGCGGCGGCCTGCTGCAGATAGTCGTAGCTGCTGAAGAAACACAGATAGTTGCCGGGCCGCGCGGCATATTGGCGCGCGATACGTTCGACGAGCGTGTCGAGCGAACGCGCACGATCCTTGTAACGCGTCGAGATATCGCGCGCGATCCGCACGTCGAGTTGTTCCGCGCGAAACGGCGTGTCGATCTCCACTTGCACCGTGTTTGCGGGCAGCCCGAGCATATCGGTGTAAAAGCGGGCGGGCGCGAGCGTGGCCGAAAAAAGCGTCACGCTATGCGCGGCGGCCACGCGCGGGCGCAGTGCGTTGGCGGGCACGAGATTGCGGATGCAAAGCGTCGAACGCGCGCGCTTTGTGTTGGAGCCGAAGGCGGGCAGCGGCGTGACGTCGAAGATCGATTGCGTGTCGAATCGCTCCGCAAGCCGCACGAAATGCAGCGCGTCGAAATAGAACCGTTCGAGTTCCGGGTCGCGCACGAGCGCGGCTTCGGCAAGCTGGTCGCCGATGGCGGCGATCACATCGCCCAGTGCGGCGACGAGGCCATCGGGCAGCGTATCGCTTGCGCGCCACGCGTCGGGTGCGAGCGCGTTTTGCGCATTCCAGTGCCGCGCAAGCCGCGTCAGGGCGCGCTTGACCGGGGCACTCGCGGCGCGCCGCACGGCGTCGGCGCGCGTTTGCACGAGTTCGGCGGAATACATCGCACGGGCGCGTTCGGGCAGGTTGTGGGCTTCGTCGACGAGCAGGCTCATGCGCCACTGATTGCGCGCGCCGAGCATGAACAGCATGGCGCTCACGTCGAAGTAATAGTTGTAGTCGCCCACGATCACGTCGCTCCAGCTCGCGAGTTCCTGGCCGAGGTAATACGGGCAGACCGCGTGCTCGCGCGCGACTTCGCGCAGCGTGTCGCGCTTGAGATTGACGCGCGCGAGCGCGGCCTCGCGCGCGGCGGGCAAGCGGTCGTAGAAGCCGCGCGCGAGCGGGCAGGACTGGCCGTGGCACGCGAGTTCGGGATGCTCGCAGGCCTTGTCGCGCGCGACGAGTTCGAGCACGCGCAGCGGCAAGGGCGCGCCGTCGCTTTTGTCCCTGGCGTGCGCCATGGCGAGCGTGTCGAGTGCGTCGAGCGCCAGTTGCCGCCCGGGGCTTTTCGCGCTCAGGAACAGCACCTTGTCGATGCCGCCGCGCGCGCAGGCCTTCAATTGCGGAAACAGCGTGCCGATGGTTTTGCCGATGCCCGTGGGCGCCTGGGCAAGCAGACAGCGGCCCTGGGTGGCGGCGCGCCAGACCGCTTCGGCAAGGTCGCGCTGGCCGTGGCGAAAGCTCGCATGTGGCAGACGCAGCGCGGCGAGCGCCGTATCGCGCGCCGTGCGGTGCGCGCTTTCCTGCTCGGCCCACGCGACAAAGCGTGCGCATTGCGCTTCGAAATCGGCGCGCAGCGGTTGGGCGCTGGCCTGCTCGACGAGCGCGGTCTCGCGCCCCGAGCCGATTTCGTAATACACGAGCGCGAGTTCGAGCGTGTCGAGGCCAAGTTTTTCGCACATCAGCGCGCCGTAGACGCGTAGTTGCGCCCAGTGCAGCGCGCGCTGGTTTTCGCGCATGGCGTCGAGCTCGCCGCGGTAGGTCTTGAATTCCTCCAGCCGCCGGCGCGCGGGGTCGTAGCCGTCGGCGCGCCCGCGCACCGTGAGCGAGCCGAACGTGCCGCTCAAGGCGATCTCGGTCTCGTAGCCCGCAGGCCGTCGCGCGGCGATGGCGGCATGGCCCGCCCGGCCTTCGCTCGCGTCGGGCGAGGGCGTGAAGCGCAGATCGAGATCGCCGCGTTTGGCGGTGAACTCGCAGAGCGTGCGGACCGCGACGGTGTAAGTCATGGCGTCGCCGTGCCTGTTTCGGTTGTTTCGGCTGCTTCGGTTGTTCCGGCCGTTTCGTGCGTTTCGTGCGTTTCCCAGCGCGCCTGCAGCACCGTCACGGGCATGTCGTGCGCCGCGCAGTAAGCCAGCCAGCGGCGCTGGTTGTCCTGCAGCCGGTCGCCGGGGCCTTTTACTTCGATCAATTCGTAGCGGCGCTCGCGCGGCCAGAAGCGCACGAGGTCGGGCAGGCCCGAACGGTTCGCGGCGGGTTCCCGCAACAGGCGCTCGAACCACAGGCGCAGATGCGCGGCGGGAAGGCAGTCGAGCGCCAGCGTGAGCAACGCCTCGTCGAGGGCGGCCCACGCGACGAAGGGCGACTGCGTGCCGTATTTATCGGCGAAACGCTGCTCGATGGTCGCGCGATAGCGGCCCGTTTCAAGCTCGGCGAGGCAGGCGTCGAACAGCGCGCCGCGCCGCGTGACGAAATCGGCGGCGTGCAGGTCGGCGGGGCCGCGCTGGAACGGATGGAAAAACGCCCCCGGCAGCGGCGCGAACAGCGCCGGCCAGCACAGCAGGCCGAAGAGGCCGGTAATCAGCGTGTTTTCGACATAGAACACGGGCGCGTCGGCACTGGCGAGCGCGCGCCGCGCGGCTTCCTCCACGCGCAGATGCGTGTGCGCGGCGGGGAGCGTGAGTTCGATCTGCCTGTGCGTTGGCGTGGGTTGCGCGGTCTGCGCGGGTTGCGCCTGCGCGCGCTTGCGTGTCAGACGGCCGAGTGTGCGCGCCGCACGCTGCGCTTCTTCCTCGTTCGCGGGCGCGGCGGCGATGGCCTGGGCGAGGGCGCAGGCGTCGTCGCGGCGGCCCAGCTGCTCCAGCACGCGCACGCGGCGGTAGCGCGACTCGGGGTGGCCGCATTCCCGATAGGCGCGCATCGCGAGCACCGCGTCGCCCAGCCGTTCGGCGGCCTGGCCCACCGCATGGCGCACGCGGTCGTGGCGTGCATGCAGCCAGGCGTTGGCGCGGGTGTGCGCGGCGAGGGCATCGAGCGTGTCGAGCGCGGCGGCGAGGGCGTCGGCACGCTGGTCCTCGGGCGCGAGATCGAAGGCTTCGCGGCAGTCGCGCAACGCCAGATACGCGTCGATGTCCGCGCGCTGCTGGAATGCCCGCGAAGCGCCGTCGAGCGGCACCGGTTCGTAGCGGTACACGCCCAGATCGGCGAGCACGAATTCGGACCAGTCCTGACGCAGATTGCCGAAGAACATCAGGCGCAGCCGTTCGCATAGCGGCGCTGCGGTGAAATCGACCACCGTGTCCGGCGAAGCCGGAAACCACGCGTCCCAGCCACGCGCCGAGGGGGCGGTTGCGTCAAGCGCGTTCAGGAGCGCGGCGCGCGTGGCGGTGCGAAGGTTGAGTGCGCGCAGCGGGTCGAATCCCGCCGCGTGGTTTGCAGTTTCGAAGTCGGCGTCAGCCATGAGCCGCGCGGCGAGCGCCTGGAGTTCCGCCCGCGTGACCAGCGCCGCGAGCGCGTCGAATTCGAGTACCGGCGCGCCGTCGAGCCAGCCCGCCTCGATCAGCGGCGCCGCCGCCGCGCGTGGGCAGCCGATCTCGGCATAGTCGAGCTTGCTGGCGCGAAACTGCGGCCCTTTGCGCATCAGCATCCGCACGAACAGCGCGCGCGAGGCGCGCGGCAGGGTGCCGAAGCCTTGCACGAGGCGCTGCCCGGCGGCGTCGAACAGGTCGGCGCAGCGGGCGTCGAGCCAGCCGAGCGCGCGCTCGAAGTTCGCGAGGTAATAGAACGGATCGGGAGGGTCGGGGAGCACGCGCGGCACTGTATGGATATACAGCCGCGATGATAGCAGGCTCGCGGTGAAACGGCCCCGGGCGGCCCGTAAGCTACAATTGCCGAAGCCCGGGAACCCGGGGCGCGCGCCCCGCGCGATTACAGCGATTACAGCGATTACAGCGACAAGAGCGATGAAGAAACGGAATGCCTGTCTCGTCGGCCTCGCAGCCGGCGCCACCCTGCTCGCGGGCTGCGTTGCGCAGTACCAGAACCCCAGCGCCTGCGAACAGGAGATGCGCGCCCGGCTCGCTCATGAGTCGCTGGGCGATCTCTCCGTGACGCACACGGCGGTCGCGTATCGCGGCCAGCGCGTCGTGATCGAAGGGCAGCTCGAACGCGGGATTCTGCCGGTCGCAGGCGCGCCGGCTTCCGGCGCCGCTGCTGCTTCGGCTGCCTCTTCGGCATCCGCGGCATCGGTTGCAACGGCCGCATCGGCGACGTCTGACACGACCGGCAAGCCGCACGCATCGTTCGCGGCGGGCGCCCCGGCGGCCAGCGCCGCGGCCGTGGCCTCCGCAGCCAAAGCGAACGAACCCAAGCCCGCCACGCCGGTTGCGTTCATCGCCGAAAAGCTCGGCCTGCACAAGGCGTCGCGTCCGCAAACCGCCGCCGAATGTCTCTACGACCGCAGCGGCGCGCTCACCTCGTTCCATTGGCTCGCGCCCGCGGCGCTGGCGAAAACCACCCCCGCCTCGGACGCAAACGCCGAATAAGCGCCCTCAGAACGCGTAGTACGGCCCCGCGCCCGCGGGCGTCGCCTGCGCCTGGATGGCCGTGTACACACGCCGTCCGAAGAAGAACGGCAGCCCCCAGCCGAACGCGCTGCCGTTATATCCCGCGAGATTGTTGAAGGCCCAGTTGCCGGTGGCGAAGAGCGAAGTCGCATTCGCCACCGACAGCGACGCGCTCGCCGAGACGCCGTCCACGCCCTTGAGCGTCGCGCCAAGGCTTTGCGGCGAACTCGGGCAAAACCACACGCCGCAGCGCGTGAGCGTGGTATTGGCGAAGAAAAAGCCGTTCGAGCCGCTGTCGATATAACTCTGCGAATAGACCGTGCCGTCCGAGGTCGTGGTCGACACGAAGCCCGTCACCGAATTGCCGCGCAGCACGGTCGCGCTGCCCAGCGCATTGTTCGCCTGTGAGCCGATGCCGAACACAAGCGAGCCGCTCACGTTGCTTTGGCCTGTGTCGGAAATCGCGGGCAGGTCGATGACGACGCCGTTGTTGTCGGTCGCGAACGCCGCCACCGGGTTACTGACCTGCTGCGCGAGCGGCTGCGTGCTTGGCGTGCAGTTGCCCGATGGGCAAGCGTAGTACCACGAACTGTTGGGCCCGTTGACGCAGGCCGCGCCGCAATCGGCGCCGAACGGTCCGACGCCGAGAATGCCGTTCGAGCGCAACACCGTGCTGTTCAACATCGCGAGGCCGAAACTCGTGCAGGCGCTCGGCGTGACCGGCACCGAGGGGTCGGCGATCAACTGGATCGGCAGCGCGCTGGCGACTTCGCCCGCGAGCTTGACGTCGGCGCTGCGCACCGCGCCCCACGTGTAGCCGGAGCCGAACGCGGCGCACGAACCGGCCGGATCGGCGCCGCTGCCGGCGGGGACGGCCGGCAGCGCGAAACCCGCGGGCAACGCCGAGGCAAGCAGGCGCAGCCCCTGCGAGCCGGTATCGACCTGCACGTTGTTCACGGTCGCGCAGGTGCTCGTGCCAGGCACGCAGACCGTGACGCTCGCCATCAACATATTGCGGGTCGAGGTGGGCGTCGAGGCGACGGTGATCGGCAGCACATTCGGCGTCGTGGACTGGGCCACGCTGCTGCTCGTGGTCGACGGAGCCGATGCCGCGATGGGCGGGTTTGCGCCGGAAGCCGCAGGTGCGCTGGCGACCGGCGTGCTGGCCGGCGCCGCCGCACCCGCAGCCGAGCCACCACCGCCGCCCCCGCAGGCGTTAAGCGCCAAAGCCACGCTTCCAGCGATCAAGGCGAGGCGCGCTTTCATCGCAGGTCTCCTTCTGTGATACCGGCGGGCAGCGCGGACGGCAGCCACGCACGGCCCACATAGCTGCGCATCAGTCCACCGGATTCGACGACGACGCTGGGCGTATCCACGCGCGCGGCGTGCAGGCCGTCGCGCCCGGCAAGGTGCAGGGCGACGGCGCCGCTCTGGTACTCGCCGGCATAGCGGCCGAGCAGGATATCGAGGTTCGGCGCCGACGGCCCTTGCCAGGTGTAGGCGAAGACCTCGCCGCTGCCCGTGGCGACGTATTCGCGCAGGCGCGTGCCGAACGCATCGATGGTTTGCGTCACGCGCACGGCGCCGCCTGGCAGATAGTGCGTGGCGTTCGAGTCGCTTGCGGCACTCGCTGTCGGGCGGGCCGTGGCGATGTCCCCGAGCGCCGCGCGGGCCGGCGTGGCCGTGGCGGCAAGGGCTGAGGCAAGGCAGGCGAAAGCCGCGACTCGGCCTGCCCGCATGAGGCTGCAAATTGTCATGACGCTCTCCGTGCTACGTTTTTCGAATTTTTATTTTGAGATTTTGGGAAAAAGTAGCACCGGGTCGCCGTGACAAGTCATATGGAACAAAAAAGCCAGCCAGGACAAATTTGCGCCGAACGTCTGTGTTTCGCTAAATCATTGATAAAAAATGAGATTTGTCATAGGTAAGCCGGTTTGACAGCGTTTCTGGAATGTTGATGAAGGTTACATGAAGGGCATCGCCGCGCGTGTCGTGCACCGTCATACGCGGCCGCTCCTTGCCTCGGCAACATACGGAAACGCGTCGGCTTAACCCTGTTTTTGCACAGCGTGCCATCTCGCCGGTAAAATGGCTGGTTGATCCACGCACACACTGGCCGTGGCCGTAGCCGAAGGGATTACCCGAACATGAGTGATTTTCATCAACGTCTTGCCGCGCGCGCGTTTGCGCTCCTGATGGCAGGCGGGCTGGTCGCCGGCTGCAGTTCGCCGACGCCGGGCAAGATCGATTACCGTAGCGACGCAAAAGCGAAGCAGTCGTCGCTGGCCGTTCCGCCGAACATGCTCGACGAAACCGCCGATCAGCGCTCGCTGCCCCCGCAGGGCGGCGAAACCTCGCTGTCCGCGCTCAAGCAGGTGCAGTCCAGCGCGCCCGCCGTCGACGAAAGCAGCGAAGTGCTGCCGCAGGTGCCGGGCATGCATATCCAGCGCGACGGTACGGAAAGCTGGCTCGTCATCGACAGCCGCACGCCCGCCGACGTCTGGGCGCAAGTCCGCCGCTTCTGGCAGGAACAGGGCTTCCTGCTGGTGGTCGATCAGCGCGACAAGGGTCTGATGGAAACGGACTGGAACGAAACCCATCCGAAGATCAACGACGGTCTGATCCGTAACACGCTGTCGTGGGCCACGGGCAATTCCTACGTCACGGCGGAGCGCAACAAGTACCGCACCCGTCTGGAAACGTCGCCCACGGGCGGCACCTACGTGTTCATCAGCCAGAAGGGCCTGAGCGAACAACTGTCGGGCACCAACAACGAAACCAGCAAGTGGGTGCCCAAGCCCAACGATCCGGCGCTCGAGCAGGAATACCTCAAGCGCCTGATGGTGACGCTCGCGCGCGCCAAGCCCGGCGTGCCGGACGCCCAGGTGGCCGCGGAAGCCGACGCCAAGGCGAGCGACAACGCGAAGACGGCCAATGGCGCGAACGGTGCGGCGTCGAAGGCCGATCCGGCCGCCGCGGCGATTGCTGCGCAAAACGCGGCAGCCGTGGGCCAAAGCCCGACGGCAACGGGTTCGTCGAAGGGCGCCGGCGGTGCAACCGGCGGTCAATACACCTCGACCGAGCTGACGCTGGGCGAGCCGTATGACCGCGCATGGCTGCGCGTGGGTCTCGCGCTCGACCGCGCGAACTTCACGGTGGACGATCGCGATCGCTCGAAGGGCATCTACTACGTGCGCTACGTCGATCCGCAGGATATGACCTCGGCCGAGCAAGGCTTCTGGAACCAGATCTTCCACGGCCGCAAGGAAAAGGTCGCGAAGCAATACAAGGTCAACGTGCGCGCCGTCACCGAGAATCAAACCCGCGTCTCGGTGCTGGACGACAGCGGCCAGATCGATTCGTCGCGTCCTGCGCGCGAAATCATGGGCCTCGTGGTCGAAGAGCTGCACTAACGCGTCATAGCGTTTAAGCGTCGCCCATAAAAAACCCGCCTTGCGCAAGCAGGCGGGTTTTTTTCGTCATGAAGCCAGCGCGCTCAGTGCGGCGGAATCATCCATGTAAATACGTTCTGTTGCAGCCACACCAGAATGCCGAGCAGCACCGTCATCAGGATCGAGTGCTTGAACGTGCGCGCGAATACATGACCTTCCTGGCCTTTGAGTTCGGTGGTCGCGACGCCGGTTGCGATGTTCTGCGGCGAGATCATCTTGCCCATCACGCCGCCCGATGAATTGGTCGCCGCCATCAGCACCGGGTTGAGGTTGAGCTGCTGCGCGGCCACGACCTGAAGATTGCCGAACAGCGCGTTGCCCGAGGTATCGCTGCCCGACAGGAAGACGGCGACCCAGCCGAGAAATGCCGACACCAGCGGGAACAACGCGCCCACCGACGCGACGCCCAGGCCCAGCGTGTAGGTGAGCCCGGAGTAGTTCATCAGAAAGGCGAGGCCGACGATGGTGGCCACGGTCAGGATGGCGATGCGCGTCTGCACCCAGGTATCCACGACGGCGCCGCCGAAGTCGGCGGGTTTCAGGCGCACCACGAAGGCCGTGATGATGGCCGAGACCAGAATCGCCGTGCCGGTCGCGAGCGGCTGGAAATCCCACACCGCGCCATAGGGCGTCTTGTAGAGCGTGATGAACACGGCCTTGTTCAGACCCGGCCAGGGCACCTTGACGTCGCCGATCGCGAAGACCTTGGCGACGGTCCAGATGATCACGACCGCCGCGACGATGATCCACGGATACCAGCCCTGCGCCCCCGTGACGCTGCCGCGTACTTCCTTCGCGCGATCGACGCGGATCTCGAAGCGTGCATCGGGCACCGGTTTCCATACGCGCAGGAACAGGATCGTGAGGATCAGCGACACGAGCGAGGACAGCACGTCGGTGAGGCTGTAGTTGACGAAGTTCGAGGTGACGAACTGCGTGAGCGCGAAACTGCCGCCCGAGACCAGCAGCACCGGCCAGATGCGCAACATGCCGCCCACGCCCGCGTAGATGGCGATCACATAGAACGGCAGCAGCAGCGCGAAGAACGGCAACTGGCGGCCGACCATCTGGCCCAGCACGTCGGCGGGCAGGTGCGTGACCGCGCCGAGCACCGTGATCGGCACGCCCAGCGCGCCGAACGCCACGGGCGCGGTGTTGAAGATCAGCGTGAAGGTGAGCGCTTCGAGTGTCGGAAAGCCCAGCATGATGAGCAGCGAACTCGTGATGGCGATTGGCGTGCCGAAGCCGGAAATCCCTTCGAACAGGGCGCCGAATGAAAAACCCACGACCACGAGCACGATGCGCCGGTCGTTCGGCAGATTGTCGAGCAGCCACATGCGAAACGCCGCGAAGCGGCCCGATCTCAGCGCGATGTTGTAGAGCAGGATGGCCGTGACGACGATCCACATGACCGGCCAGAGCGCGAAGACTACGCCGTTGAGCACCGCGCTGATCGCCAGATTGACCGGGAACTGCCAGCCCGCGATGGCGACGATCAGGCCCACGACGAGCCCCGCGAGCGAGGCCTGCCACGCGGGCCGGCGCGCCCAGCCCAGCATGAGCAGCACCACGACGATCGGCAGGACGGCGACGAGAAACGACAGGAGCAGCGAATTGCCGATGGGAGTCAACAACTGATGGAACATGACGTCTCCTTTCTGCTGGTTCGTATCGGCGCGCGCATGAGCGAGGGCGCAAGGCGCAGGCGCGCGCGGCGTGCCGGGTAGGGCGTTGGCGACGCAGACGGTAAAACGAACGACAAGGCAAACGGCCAGGCGAGCGGCAAGGCAGGCAACGCGCCGGCCAGCGAGACGCAGCGCGCAGAGGAGGGCTTATTCAGTAAGGCAGTGCTTCAATCCCCGATGCCCACTTTCAGGATAGAAAATGGTGCGCAAGCGTCAAGCAGGGAAAGTACGGCCGTGCGGCGACCGATGGGCGATTTCTCCGCTCAGTGCCAGTGGCCGCCACCGCCGTGACCCCAGCCGCCATGGCCCCAGCCACCGTGGCCCCAACCGCCGTGACCCCAGTAGCCACCGCCCCAATAACCCACGCTGAACGAAACGGCCGGGGCGCCCCAGCCCCATCCGCCGTAGCCGTAGTAAGCGGGATACGAGTAGTACCCCGGCCAGTTGTAGTAGGCCGGATAAGCAGGATAGGCCGGCCACGCCGGCACGCCCACGGCAACGGGCGGGTTGGGATAGAGCGGACCCGGATATTGCGCGTCGGCGACGGCGGCGGGCGCGGGGTTGGGCCGCTGGCTCGTCTGCGTGCTCGTTGAGCCCGCAACGCCAACATCGGTTTCCTGCTGCGTGCTCATGGCGGGAACCGTACCGTAGTAATACGGATAGGGCGAATAACCGTAGGGCGTGTAGTAATAGCAGCCCGACAGCGCGAGCAGCGCCGCGCCTGCGCACAACGACGCGGCCCACTTGAACGGACCGCGCGGCGCGGACGGAATGAGAGCGGCGACAGCGCGCCGGGCGTACATCGGGAACGGGGATTTCATGGCAACTCCAGGCGGACTCTTCAGGCTAGCACGCCTCGTTCATCTCGCCACGACCGGCGTGGGCCGTTTATGTTGCATTTTCTTACGGGTGGCGGGGCGCGCTGGCGCTAGAACGCAAAGGCGGCGCATGTCCCCAAGAACATGCGCCGCGTGTCCTCTCTGAAACCTGCCTGTTGTGTTTGCAGTTCTTCAACGGCCTTCGAGGGGCGGTGGCGTTACTTATTGCCGCCGTTGCCGCGCGTCGTTACTTGCCAACCTGATTGCCGATGATGCCGCCGACCGCTGCGCCGCCCACGGTGGAAAGCGCGCTGCCGCCGACCACGGCGCCCGCCGCGCCGCCGACGCCCGCGCCGATGGCGGTGTCACGGTCGCGTCTGGACATGTCGTCGCAAGCGGCGAGACTGCCGATCACGGCAACGAGCGTGGTAATCGTCAACAGGGTACGGGCACGTGTGAAGGATTTCATGATCGACTCCAACTGTATGAGGGATGCGATGCAGAACGACCCGCATAAATCAGGCCCGAACCGCACCTCCAGTACACCCATCGTAGCCACGCCCACCGTATCCGGGTGTGTGCGCTTGTCAGCGAGTGGCCAGAGTCGTTAGAAAGTGTTTCGACCTCCCGATCGCAGCCTCACCGCGCCGCACGCGTGATTTTTCATCGTGCAGCGCAGCGAAACCGGGATCGACGCTTACTGACGCTGATAAATCTCTGCGCCTTGCTTGATGAACTCGACGGCCTTCACTTCCATGCCTTTTTTCAGGGCTTCGTCGTCGCTCACGCCTTGCTTTGCCGCGAACTCGCGCACGTCCTGCGTGATCTTCATCGAGCAGAAGTGCGGGCCGCACATCGAGCAGAAGTGCGCGACCTTGGCCGAGTCCTTGGGCAGCGTTTCGTCGTGGAATTCGCGCGCCTTGTCCGGATCGAGGCCGATATTGAACTGATCCTCCCAGCGGAATTCGAAACGCGCCTTCGACAACGCGTTGTCACGCACCTGCGCGCCCGGGTGACCCTTGGCCAGATCGGCCGCATGAGCGGCGAGCTTGTACGTGATGATGCCTTCCTTCACGTCGTCCTTGTTCGGCAGGCCCAGATGTTCCTTCGGCGTGACGTAGCAGAGCATCGCCGTGCCGAACCAGCCGATCATCGCGGCACCGATGCCCGAGGTGATGTGGTCGTAGCCCGGCGCGATATCCGTGGTGAGCGGCCCGAGCGTGTAGAAGGGCGCTTCGTCGCACCATTCCAGCTGCAGGTCCATGTTCTCCTTGATGAGCTGCATCGGCACATGGCCCGGACCTTCGATCATCACCTGTACGTCGTGCTTCCACGCGATCTGCGTGAGTTCGCCGAGCGTCTTCAATTCGCCGAGCTGGGCTTCGTCGTTGGCATCGTAAATCGAGCCGGGACGCAGACCGTCGCCCAGCGAGAAGCTCACGTCGTACTCCTTCATGATTTCGCAGATCTCTTCGAAATGCTCGTAAATGAAGGATTCCTTATGATGGGCGAGGCACCACTTGGCCATGATCGAGCCGCCGCGCGAGACGATGCCCGTCATGCGGTTCGCCGTGAGCGGCACGTATTGCAGGCGCACGCCCGCATGGATCGTGAAGTAATCGACGCCCTGTTCGGCCTGCTCGATCAGCGTGTCGCGGAACATCTCCCACGTGAGGTCTTCTGCCTTGCCGTTGACCTTTTCGAGCGCCTGGTAAATCGGCACCGTGCCGATCGGCACCGGCGAATTGCGGATGATCCACTCGCGCGTTTCGTGAATGTGCTTGCCGGTCGAGAGATCCATGACCGTGTCGCCGCCCCAGCGGATCGCCCAGGTCATCTTGTCGACTTCCTCGCCGATCGACGACGTGACCGCCGAATTGCCGATGTTCGCGTTGATCTTCACGAGGAAGTTGCGGCCGATGATCATCGGCTCGCTTTCCGGGTGGTTGATGTTGGCGGGAATGATGGCGCGGCCGCGCGCCACTTCCTCGCGCACGAATTCCGGCGTGATTTCCTTGAGCGCGTTGGCGCCGAAGGCCGCAGCGCCGAACGCCTGGCCGGGGTGCTGGCGGCCCATCATCGCGGCGAGCTTCGCGCCGTTCGGGCCGCTTTGCTTGAGGCTTTCGAGGTATTCGGCGCGGCGCTGGTTCTCGCGAATCGCGATGTATTCCATCTCGGGCGTGATGATGCCCTGGCGCGCGTAGTGCATCTGCGTCACGTTCTTGCCGGCCTTCGCGCGGCGCGGCGTGCGGTGCAGGCCCGGGAAGCGCAGTTCGGCCGTGGCCGCATCGGCGGCGCGCTCGCGGCTGAATTCGGAGGAGAGACCCGGCAACGCTTCGGTATCGTCGCGCTTCTCGATCCACGCCTGGCGCACGGCGGGAAGGCCGGCGCGAATGTCGATTTTCGCGTCAGGATCGGTGTACGGGCCCGACGTGTCGTAGACGTAGATCGGCGGATTCTTCTCGCCGCCGAAGCCCGTGGGCGTGTCCGCCTGCGTGATCTCGCGCATCGGCACGCGGATGTCGGGCTGCGAGCCGCTCACGTAGATCTTGCGGGAATTGGGCAGCGGCGCGATCGCGGCTTCGTCGACGTGCGCGTTGGCGGAAATGAACTTGGGATTGGCGTTCATGCGTCTCTCTCCAGGCAGTGCAAAGTGGGAACAACGGCTTCGCAGGAGACGAGACGGAACGTGGACGGACCTCGCAATGAGGAGTGCTGCGTGTGATGCTGCGAAGTCCGGACGCTTCCCTGCGCTGGCATTATCCAGATCAGGTTCAAAGGGTATTTCTCACCCGTGCGATACGCTGCATGAACATTCGTGTGAAGAGTTCGAAGCGGCGCATCACGCAGGACCCCCGCGTAAGCAGGCCAAACGATACACCGCGCTGCGACACTCTGGCAAGTGCCTTTGTGCGCGAGATGTGGCAGGGAAAACCGCTGTTCGCGCGCGCGACTCATATAGGACATCGCGCGGTTTCTTCGCGAAAAATGGGGCGGAAAAATCTTGCGCGAGCAGGCCAGGCACAGTCCAGGAACAGTCGCAGGCACGGTGTCGAGCGTGCCTGCGTGGCGTCAAAGCGCGAAGTCGTCGGCCGCTTCGGGCTGGAACAGGATGCGGGTGATCTTGAGCGTTTCGATCTCGCCGCTGGGTGGCGTGAAGCGCACCTTGTCGCCTCGTTTCGCGCCTAGCAACGCGAGGCCCGCGGGCGAAAACACGTTGAGCCGCCCATCGTCGACGCTCGCGTTCGCGGGGTACACGACGGTCCAGGTTACGGGCTCGCCGGTGCGCTCGCTCGTGAGCGTGACCTGCGAGTTCATGGTCACGACGTTGGCGGCGACTTCGCGCGCATCGACGATTTCGGCGCGTTCGAGCAACTCGTCGAGCATCAGTTGGCGCGCGGGCGCGGCGCCCGGTTCGGCCGCGCATTTTTCGAGGCGGGCGAGATCGAGCTCGGTCAGATAGCGAATTTTCTTCGACATGGGGTTCTCCTGCGATCCGGATGGGTATAAGGGAATAGGGGAAGAGGCCTGGGAAGGCCTCAAAAAGGGGCGTGGGATCGGCCCGGAGCCCGACTGAACGGCTCCGGAGCAGGAGGGCGGTTCAGTGCGGACGCCGGGCTACGGCGAGCGGGGTCGGTTGACCGTGAAGACGTCGTGGCGTGCGCGCACGCGACGCCTCCCCGCGCACGAGGCGCGGTGGAAGCGAGGCAAGGAACGCGAGCGGCGAGCGCATGAATTTGTAATAAATATGAAAGATTTGGACATCCTAGCACGCTCTCAATAAGCCGGATCGGCATGAATTAAAGCGTCACGTTTCTGCCTTCGCGCGACACGCAGGGCCCCCGGTTTTACAGACCGTTGCGCGCATGCAGCGTGCCGGCGCATAAAGTACGCTCGCTGGCTCCGTAACGAATCGCCTTGTTGCATAATGCGTGGCGCCCGCTTCGGGTATTTCGGGCAGCTTGCGGAACGCTTGCAATTTCATGCGCTCGCGTCTCGTGCTGCCCGGGTGCGCCCACGGATGGGCTCACTCTCGCGTCTTCTTCTTTCTCGCCGCCTCCATCATGCCGTCGCGTTTCATTCGTTCCGTCCCTCGTCTGGCGGGACGTTCGCGGTTCGCCCTCCGGTTCACCTCCGACCCTCTGGCCGTGCAATGACGACGCCGCCCCGTTTGCCTTCCGGTTCCTCGCTCAGCCCTTACGTGCTTGGGCTGCTGCGGACACTTGGCGCGATTGGCGCGCGATCCTGGCAATTCGCGCGCAGCGTGCGCCTGCCGCAGTCGCGCAGTGGCCGCGTCGCGCTGTCGCTGGCGGTCGTCTATTTCGTCTGGGGTTCGACTTACCTCGGTGTGCACGTCGCGCTCGAATCATTTCCGCCGCTGCTGCTCTCCGGGTTGCGCAATCTGCTGGCGGGCATTGGCCTCTTCGTATTCGCGATGCGACGGCGTCCCGTGATGCCGACGCTCACCCAGGTTCGCAACGCCGGTGTGGTCGGCACGATGCTCGTGGGCTTGTCGAGCGGGATGCTCGCTTATGGCATGCGCACCGTCGGCACGGGCACCGCCGCGGTGATGGTTGCCACCGTGCCGCTGTTCGCCACGCTGATTGCGGCGGCTGCCGGGCGGCGCATCGCGAAGGGCGAGTGGGCGGCCGTCGGGCTTGGCCTGATCGGCATCGCGATCCTGAGCCACGGCGGCGGGGCGAGCGGCACAGCGGGCGGCTGTCTCGCGATTCTGGGCGGCGCGCTGTTCTGGGCGATCGGCGCGCATCTGGCCGGTCGGCTCGAACTGCCTGCCGATCTGTTCATCGCGACCGCGTTGCAGATTGGCCTGGGTGGCGCGATTTCGACGCTGGTTGCCTTGGTCACCGGCGAGCGCATGGGCACGCTGCACTTTCTGCCCTTTGTCGCATTTGCGTATTTGATGCTGATCGGCACGATGGCGGCCTATGTCGCCTATGGCTATCTGATTCGCAACACGAGCCCGCTCGTGGCGAGTAGCTGCATGTACGTCAATCCGGTGGTCGCCGTGGCGCTGGGCGCGCTCACGCTCGGCGAGCCGATCACACAGGCGACGGTCATCGCGACCGTGCTGATATTGGGCAGTGTCGGGCTGTCGTTCGTCTTCGACGACAGAAAACGCGCATCCTGAGCGATCCCGATGATTCGGATGGCTGAATGATCTCGCGCTGTCTTTTCCTGGCTTGAATAACGCAATCCCGCGCCGCCCAAGAGGGCGACGCAGGATGCGCAAACCGCGTCAGCCGGGCCGCTTGCGTCGGTTCAGGTCGATTGATGTCGACTTACTTGGCCTGCTCGGCGGAGTTCGTGATGGCATGGCCACCCGCGGACATATCCTGACCAGCGCCCGCGACAGTGTTGCAGGCGGCCAGAGCCGCAGCCGACGCGGCAACGAGAAGCAAGGCAATCAGGCGTTTCATAGGGAATTCTCCACGGAATAAGGGAAGACCCTCTACAGCACGCGGCGTGCCTGACCCGCGCCCATCCTCCTCCAGCGTCCCCAGGACCACCTCTTGCGCTCGGCATGGCGCAGACGAAAGAAAGCGCAGGCACGTTTCCCATTGTTCCATTGCGTCGTTTGCGCCCCCACAAGGAGGATTACGCCATGCTTCATTACGCCATCGTGTTTTTCGTGATCGCCCTCATTGCCGCTGTGTTCGGCTTTACCGGGATCGCCGCAGGGGCGGCGGAAATCGCGAAGATCCTCTTTTATCTCTTCCTCGTGGTGTTCGTCGTCACCTTGCTGCTGGGCGTTCTGCGCGGCTAGCCGCGTGCGTCCATTCGCGTTCTCTTTATTCCCGTCCCCATAGTCCGAAGGAGAGTCAGATGTCCAAGTCACACGCTGCATTTGAGTTCGACCTGAAGCGCGTGCGCGAGGAAGCGCGCCGCAATCTGGATCAGGGTTCCGTCACGCCGAGCTACAGCGCCAATCGCGAGACCGTGCTCAAGCTGCTCAACGATTCGCTCGCCACCGAACTCGTCTGCGTGCTGCGCTACAAGCGGCACTACTTCATGGCGAAGGGCATCGAATCGGAGGCCGTCGCCACCGAATTCCTGGAGCACGCCAACGAGGAACAACAGCACGCGGACATGCTCGCCGCGCGCATCGTGCAACTGGGCGGCGAGCCGGATTTCGCGCCCGATCACCTGAGCGAGCGCTCGCATTCGGAATACAAGGAGGGCAAGGATCTGAAGGACATGATCCGCGAAAACCTCGTCGCCGAGCGTATTGCGATCGAGAGTTATCGCGCGATCATTCAGTATCTCGGCGATAACGACATCACGACGCGACGCATCTTCGAAGAAATTCTCGCGGTGGAGGAAGAGCACGCCGACGATATGACCGATCTGCTCGAACGTTGATCGATTCGTCGACGCCGGCGTGCCCGCGAGCCGCGCAGGTCAGAACGCCTGCGCGCTCGCGTCCAGGCGCTCGCGCGTGGCGAAGTGGATCCACGCCGCGAGCGCACTGAAGCCAAGTCCCGCCACACACACGCCGATCCAGCCGAACGCGTGCCAGGTGGCCGCGCCCACGGCCGAGCCGGTCGCCCCGCCGATGAAGTAGCACACCATGAACACCGTATTCACGCGGCTGCGCGCTTCGGGGCGCAGTGCGTAGATGCGCGACTGGTTCGAGATCTGCGCGGCCTGCACGCCCACGTCGAGCACCACTACGCCGATCACGAGGCCGATCAGGCTCTTGCCCGAGAACGCGAAGATCACGAACGCGAGCGCGATCAACGCGATCGACAGCGTGATGACCGCGCGGGGCCCGCGCTTGTCGGCGGAGCGGCCCGCCCACGGCGCCGCGAGCGCACCCGCCGCGCCGACGATGCCGAACAGCCCCGCGACCTGCGGGCCGAGATGGAACGGCTCGCCCGCGAGCAGCAGCGTGAGCACGGGCCAGAAGAGGCTGAACGCGGCGAACAGGCACGCGCCGGTGGCCGACGCTTCGCGCAAGCCGCGCAATTCCACCGTCAGGTGCCACATCGAGCCGAGCAGTTTGGCGTAGCTGAGCGTCGAGGTCGGCTGGCTCTTCGGCAGTTTCTTGATGATGACCACCGCGAGCGCCAGCAGCGCGACGATCGACGCGCCGAACACCGCGCGCCAGCCGAAATACTGGCCGACAAAACCCGCCGCCGTGCGCGCGAGCAGGATGCCGAGCAGCAGCCCGCTCATCACGGTGCCGACCGCGCGACCGCGTGCTTCGGGCGGCGCGAGTTCGGCCGAGAACGGCACGGCCTGCTGCGCGATCGTGGACAGAATGCCGATGGCGAGACTCGCGCCGATCAGCACGGGCAGGGAGGGCGCAAAGGTGGCGGCGAGCAGCGCGATGCACAGCAGGCCGATCTGCATGAGGATGATGCGGCGGCGGTCGAACCGGTCGCCGAGCGGCGCGAGCAGCAGCATGCCCGCGGCGTAGCCGAGCTGGGTCGAGGCGGGCACCGCGCCGATCCACGCCGCGCCGGCCGGGAAGGTCCGGCGGAAATCGTCGAGCAGCGGCTGGTTGTAATAAATGTTCGCGACCGAGATGCCCGCGATGGTCGCGAGCAGAAGCAACAGGCCGGGCAGCGACTGGCTTTCGCCAGCGGATGCGGAATCGGGTTTGGTGGACATGGGCACGAGGGCACGAGCGCGGGCGAGGCCCGCCGGGACGAAAAAACCGCCCGGCCAAGGCGAAGGCCGGTCCGGGCGTGCCGATCATACCGGAGCGCGTGCGATCGTGCTGGCGGCGCTTCGGACGCGATGTGCATGACGGGTGTGATTCCCCGGCCTGCTCGCGGCCAGGCTCGTCAGGCGATCAGCTCGCCCGAAGGCCCGTGGAACGGGTAGGGGCCGTCGGCGTCGTCCACGTAGGCGTGATGGGTCACGATGCCGCGCGCCGCGTCGTAGTGATGCAGCGCGAACGCTGGCGGCTCCAGCGTGAAGGTCGAAGGCGCGTCGGGCGCGAGATCGAGCGTGACCTGATGCGCGGGCGCCGGCACCGCGCTCGCGATGGTGCCGCCGAAGCGCACGAAGATCGGCCGGTGCACGTGACCGCAGAGCACGCGCTCGACGTTCGGATGGCGCGCGATCAGCGCTTCGAGCGCGCGCGCGGCGGTGTCGTCCAGACGGATCGCGTCCATATGGCCAATGCCGCAATCGAAGGGCGGATGATGCAGCGCGACGATTACGGGTCGTCCGCGCGCCGCCTCCAGCTGCTGCGCGAGCCAGGCGAGGCGCGCGGCGCAGAGTGTGCCCGCGCTCTGGCCCGGCGTCATCGAATCGAGCGCGATCAGGCGCAACGGCCCGAGATCGGCGGCGTACTGCACGAATTCGCCGCCCGAGTGGAGTTCGGTGCGCTCGGGAAAGACTTCGCGCAGCCCTTCACGGCCGTCGTGATTGCCGATCAGCAGCCAGCACGGGATGTCCAGCGGCGCGAGCAGGGTCTTGAGATGGCGGTATTCGTCGGCATGGCCGCGATCGACCAGATCGCCGGTCACGAGCACCGCGTCGGGGCGCGGCGAGAGCGCATTCAGACGCGCGACGGTGCGCGCGAGACGCGCGGCCGTATCGACGCGCCGATAGGCGAGCGCGCCCGGTTCCTTGATGTGCAGATCGCTGATTTGCGCGAGCAGCATGGTGACCTCGGAAATTAAGCTCGATGGTAAAAATTACGCGAGCGCGATGAGCGCTTGCGGCTCGATGGCGATGCCCACGGGCGTGCCGCGCGCGAGTTCGATGCGGCCCGCGACATCGACCAGGAGCGTGTCGGGCGCGGCGCCGCGGACGGTGAGCCGCGTGCGCTCGCCCAGAAAAGTCGATTGTTCGATCACGCCGCGCAGCGGGGCGTGGGCCGGATCGGCGAGGGTGGCGTCTTCGGGGCGGAAGAAGAGTTCGGTGGGGCCCGGCGAGCGTGTCGTGTGGGTGTCGAGCTTGCCGCCCGTGGTGACGAGCGCGCCGTCGCGCCATTGTCCCGCGATCCGGTTGAGCGTGCCGACGAATTGCGCGACCACGCGGCTGGCGGGCCGATAGTAGATCTCGCGCGGCGTGCCGATCTGCTCGATGCGCCCGGCGCTCATGACGACGACGCGCTCGCCCAGCTCCATCGCCTCGGCCTGGTCGTGCGTGACGTACACGGTCGTCACGCCGAGTTCGCGCAGCAGCGCGTTCATCTCGCCGCGCAGCGTATCGCGCAGCCGCGCATCGAGGGCCGTGAGCGGCTCGTCGAGCAGCAGCACGCGCGGACGCGGCGCCAGTGCGCGGGCGAGCGCGACGCGCTGGCGCTGACCGCCCGAAAGCTGGCCGATGGGTTTGTCGGCATGCGCTTGCAGACGCATCATCGCGAGCAGTTCGTCCACGCGCTCGCGCGCGGCGGCGGCGCTCACGCGCGCGATCTTCAGACCGTAGCCGATGTTGCCGCGCACGTTGAGGTTCGGGAACAGCGCGTAATTCTGGAACACCATGCCGACCTTGCGGCGCTCGATGGGCAGGGCGGTGACATCGTCGTCGCCAAAGCGCACCTGGCCGCCCGCATCGGGCGTCTCCAGACCGGCGATCAGGCGCAGCATCGTGGTCTTGCCGCAACCGGAAGGGCCGAGCAATACGAGCGTTTCGCCCGCGCCGATCGAGAGATCGAGCGGCTCCAGCACGCGCGTGCCGCGAAAGGTTTTGCCGCACTGCGTAAGGGTGATCGGCATCGAATCGAGCTTCATTGGGAATCCTGATGAGTGCGCATCTTTGCGGTGCCGGGCGTGCGCGCGCCGAGCCATTGCATCGCCACGAGTAGCGGCATGGTCATCGCGAAGAAGAGAATCGTGTAGGCGCTGCCGATTTCGATACGCATCGAGGCATAGGTATCGGCGAGACCGACGGGCAGCGTTTTCGTATCGGGCGTGTGCAGCATCCACGTGAGGTTGAATTCGCCGATCGAGAGCGTGAGCACCGCGAGCGCGCCCGCCAGGATGCCGGGCCGCGCGTTGGGCAGCACGATCGTGAAAAAGCGCTGCATGAAACTCGCGCCGAGGCTCGCCGCGCCTTCCTCCAGCGTGCGCAGATCCGCGGCGGCGCACACGGCGCTGACGGGCCGCACCATGAACGGCAGCGTGAAGATCACGTGGCCGACCACAATGAAGGCCGCGCTCATGCGAAACGCCGGGAATCCGCCATAGACCACCAGCAGCGCCAGTGCGGACGCGAGTCCGGGCAGCGCGACCGGCATCACGAGCAGTTCCTCGATCAGGCGCGAGAGGCGCGTGCGGCTGCGTGCGAGCGCGTAGCCAGCGGGTACGCCGGTCACGAGCGTGATCGCGAGAGTGGCGGCGGCCACTTCGAGCGACAGGAAGACCGAGTCGTGATACTGCGTCCAGACTTCGTCGAGCCAGCGCAGCGTGAGGCCGCTCGCGACGCCGCGAAAGTAGTTCACGGTGAGGCCCGCGACGATCGACATCACGACCGGCACGACGAGAAACGCGCTGGTGGCAAGCGTGACGAACCATTGCGCAGCCGCGAGCCAGGCGCGCGTGGAGGGCAGCGAGAGCCGCCGGCGCGTGCTGGTTGCGTCCGACGTAGCGAAGGCGTTCACGCCGCCGTCCTTACCTTCGTTGCGGGGCACCGCGTTCATGCCGTCGCCGCGACGGACGCGCCCGTGAGGCTGCGCGCGAGCGTCAGCACCGCCCACGTCACCACGCCCAGCACGATCGAAAGTCCCGCCGCTGTCACCATGTTGGCGTTAAGCGTGAACTCCGTGTAAATCGTCATGGGCAGCACGTCGATATCGGTGGCGAGCGTGAAGGCGGTGCCGAATGCGCCCATCGCGGTCGCGAAGCACACGGCCCCGGCGGCGATCAGACCCGGCGTGAGCGCGGGCAGGATGACGTCGCGCGTCACGCGCCAGGGCGATGCGCCGAGCGAGCGCGCCGCTTCTTCGAGCGAGGCGTCGAGCTGGCTGGCGCTTGCCATCACCGTGACGATCACGCGCGGAATCGAGAAGTACAGATAGCCCACGAACAGGCCCGCCATCGAATAGGCGAACACCCAGCGCTCGCCCGCGAGGCGCAGCGCAAGGGCGCCGATCAAGCCCTGGCGCCCCGCGAGCATGATGACCATGAAGCCCACCACCACGCCCGGAAACGCGAGCGGAAACGTCAGCAGCGCCACCAGCACGCGGCGCGCGGGGAATTCGCGGCGCGCGAGCAGCATGCCGCAGATCGTGGAGAGCACGAGCGTCGCTAGCGTAACCGCCGCCGAGAGCAGCACGGTTTCCAGCAGGCTCGTCATGTAGCGGCCATTAGTCAGGAGTGCGCGATAAGTCGCGACCAGATGGCCGTCGGCGCTGACCTGGACGAGCGCCACCATCGGCAGCAGCCAGAAGGCGAGAAATACCGCGAGCGCGGGCGCGACGAGCGCCACGCGCCAGCGCAGCGGAAAGGTGAGATCGTGCATGAACGATGGCAGTGGATAGATGAAAACGCCCCGTGGGCTAGTGCATGACCTGCAGATAGCGCTCGCCGAAAGCCTGCTGCTGGACCGCCATCTTCGCGAAATCGACCGGCTTCGCGCGCGCATAGTCGCTCGCGGGCAGGAACTTCGCGGCTGCTTCCGGCGACAGCGCGCTCGCGCGCACGGGGCGCAGATACGCATTGGCCCACAGCTTCTGGCCGTGGTCCGAGAGCACGAAATCCAGCACTTTCCTGCCGTTCTGCCCATGCGGCGCGTTCTTCACGAGGCTCATCACGTAGGGCACGGAAATCGTTCCTTCGGCGGGAATCACGAATTCGACGTTGGCGTGATCCTTGTATTTCGCGCGATAGGCGTCGAAGTCGTAGTCGAGCAGGATCGGAATCTCGCCCGAGAGCACGCGTGCGTAAGCGGTCTGTTTCGGCACGATCGGCTGGTTCGCCTTGAGCTTGCTGAACCAGGTCAAGCCGGGTTGGAAGTTGTCGAGCGTGCCGCCGAGCGCGAGATTCACGGCGACCGCGCCCGCGTAGCCCACGAAGGCGCTCGATGGATCGAGGTAGCCGATCATGCCTTTGTATTCGGGCTTGAGCAGGTCCGCCCACGAGCGCGGCACCGGCCGTCCGTCGAGCGCGTCCTTGTTGACGAAGAAGCCGAGCGTGCCCGAGTGGATCGCGAACCAGTAGCCCTGCGGGTCCTTGAGATTCGCGGGGATGTCGTCCCAGTGCGCGGGCTTGTACGGCGCGATCACGCCTTTGTCCTTCGCCTGGAAGGCGGACGAGATGCCCAGATAGACGACGTCGGCGACCGGGCTTTTCTGCTCGGCCATCAATTGCGCAATCGACTGGCCCGAGTTCTTGTTGTCGAACGGCACGCGGATCCCGGTCTGGCGCTGGATCGCCTGGATCTGGCTGGCCCAGTCGGCCCATTCGGGCGGGCAGTTGTAGCAGATGGCGGTTTCATCGGCGTAAGCGGGCGTCGATGCCACGAAGCTGATGGCCGGCGCGAACGCGAGGCTGAGCGCCGTGCTGGCGGCGAGGGCGAAGCGGCGTATCACGTCGGGTCTCCTGGTCGGATGCGGTGCGGAGTTGGGCTGAACCGCGCGCGATCCTTCAATGCGCGCGGTCCGGCGAAGCGTTGCGGATACTGCCGGGTCAGATGAGCGCATCGCCGCGCGTCACGTCGCGCCCCGGCACGCTTACACCCGTCGCGATTGCCGAGATCGTGCCGCCCTGGCGCAGCGTGTGCGGTAGCGTGAGATCGAGCGTCGGCCCCACGTATTCGCCGCTGATGCGCGCCATCAGACGCTGCCAGGCGGCGCGGCCGATCTCGCCGTTGGGCGTGCCGATGCTCGCGAGCGGCGGCGCGAGCAACTCGCCCATCGCGAGACCGTCGAAGCCGAGTATCGACATGTCGTGCGGCACCCGCAGGCGCGCGCGGCACAGCCCGCGCATCACCACCATCGCCAGCAGATCGTTGCTGCAGAAAAGCGCCGTGGGGCGCGCGGGGCCGGTGCTCAGATGCGCGAGCACCGAGGGCGCGAGGTTCTCGGCGTTGAAATCGATTTCGAGCGGGGGCGCGGGCGTGAGGCCGGCCTGCTCCATCGCGTGGGCGTAACCCGCGTAGCGCTGCCGCGCGCGGTCGGAGGCGGCGAGGGTGCCCGCGAGCATCAGGATGCGCCGGTGGCCGTGCGCGATCAGCATGCGCACGCCGTCGCAGGCAGCCTGGTGATTGTCGACGGACACCGAGGGACGACGCGTGGTGTCGTTGTGCATGAGCACGTAGAGCGGGCCGTCGGCATCGATATCGTCGAGCAGCGGGTGGGTGTCGGCATCGGCGACCGTCAGGATCAGGCCTTCTACCCGTTGCGCGCGCAACGTTTCAATCGCGTGGCGCTCGCGCTGGGCGTCGTACTGCGTCGTCATCAGCATGAGGCGAAAGCCCTGTGCCGAAGCGAGTTCGTCGATGCCTTGCAGGCATTCCGCGAAGACGGGATTGGCCAGCGTGGGCAGCACCACGCCAATCAGGCGCGTGCGCTCGCCGCGCAACTGGCGGCCGATCGGGTTCGGGCGGAATTTGAGCGCATCGATCGCTTGCTGAACCTTGGCGAGCGTGACGGGATTGACCGTATGCGGCGCGTTGATTGCCCGTGAAACGGTGGCAATCGAAAAACCGGCGTGTGCGGCGACATCCTTGATGGTTGGCGTCATGCGGGCGGCCCGGGCGTTGTAAACGTTTTCGATGCGGCCGATTATGGAAAGCGCATGTGACCGCGCGATGACGCGCTTGCCTTGGGATGCCTGGTCGGGGGCGGGTGGCAGTGGTAGAATGCCGTCCGCCCTGCCGGCGTGATGAAATTGGTAAACATAGCGGACTTAAACACAGATTGAGTGCCCAGCCGGAAACGGCCGGTGCAGAACCCCTCAAATTCGGCGAAACCCCTGGGACCAGGCGGCGCGTAAGCGCGCGGTGCCGAGGCGACGCCGAGCCAAGCCGGCTGACGCGCAAGCGTCGGCATGGAAGGTGTAGAGACTAGACGGGGGGCGCCTAAGGTTCGAAAGCCCGCGCGGCTGCAACGCGTGATGGTTTTTAGCTAGGGCGAAGGCATAGTCCAGCGCACGAACGCCGCTTATGTCCGATACGTTTGATTCGTTCGAAACGTTCGAAACATAAGCGCGCGGCGTCTAAAGACGTAGTGTGACGAAAATCCGCCGCCTCACGGCTTACCGGTTCAAGTCCGGTCGCCGGCACCAGGGCCACCCTGGACATGCTTCGCAAGAAGCCCTGAAACCCGCGATGGCGTCAAGCTTTCGCGGGTTTTTTGCTGCGTGCTTCGGTTTGATCTTGATGAGGAGCGGCGCCGCAAACGTTGGCCATTTGACCCAGGCAAATGGCCACGTACGAACGCGAGCGGAACGCGACCCGGCCGCATGAAAACGCAGCGATATCCGCACGCGAGGCGTGCAAATGGCGACACTGTCCGGCGGCACGGCATGCAGCCAAACCGGATCAGGCCGGGCAGCGCCCGATCAGCGGCCGATCTGGCCGGTACGCGGGTTCACCAGCCGGGCAAATCCGAACAATGCGGCAATGGCCAGTGGCGAAGCGATGTAGAAAGCAGTCAGCATGATACGAACTGAGATAAGTCGTAACAAAATGTGTCGCCAGTGTAGCGTGCTGATGCAACTTGAGTATCAGGGAGAACGACAACAAACTGTTGCGCAATGGCGGGTTTGAGGTCGGAAAACGGCGGGGTTCAGGCTGGAACGCCTGTTGGGCGGGGCTTTGGCTGATGCGAGGGAATCGGACTAGATGCAGTCGAATACCACCTCTACTGTCTGGTTGGTGACGCCGCGTAAGCCTTCGCTATGGACTTCGACGGCGTGCATCTCTTTTTTTCGCTTGTGGCAGTAGGCTTGCGCTTCCTTGATGCCAGCGGTGCGCACGCGATTCCATGAAACGATGTCCCAGCGCGCGCGGCTCGTCACGGAAAAATGTCCATCCTGTCTTGAATTGATACCGGTCACCGATGTGCATGCCGTCAGCATGCCGAGCCCGAGCAACAGGATGCTACCTTTCATAGATTCCCCTTGATTGCGCACCATTGTCGCCGCCAAACATCGGCATTGGCAACCCGAAAGAAAGGTTAGCAGACGTTAGGGACGGAATGAGTAAAGCGTGCGCTGCAATGGCGCCGCTGGCGGGGGAGACGGCTATTGCGCCTGGTAGCGCTTGCGAGAGGATAGCGCAGGCAATATGCAGCCCGCTGCCCGAATACGCGCAGCATTGCTCTCGCAATGCCGGCGCCCATCGTTTTGTACGCCGAACCGGCTCTGTTACAGATTGTGCCGGGTGACGGAACCCGTCAGACGAGTGTGAATCAGGCGCGCGCAGTCACCCTCGACAAGGGAGCAGCGCGCCTGATTCGATGCGGGGAATCAGTCGCGGCCGACCACCGAGCCGACTTGTGCCTGACCGGAAACGAGGCACGACGACATGAAGTTTTCGCCCTGACTGCGCGCGCCGATCGAACTGAAACCGCGCGCCAGCGCTTCGAGCCGGACCAGTTCAGAACCCTTCGCGCAGGAGACCGTGCCGTGCTCGTGCGCCTGTACACGAGTCAAAACCCGGTTCCCGACGAGGAGTGCAAGGATGATGACGATGCCAATATTAAATACCTGTCTCATGATTTCGCCTCCTGTTACGTTCAGACTAGCTCAGGCGTTTGGCCGATGAATCCAGGAGTTTCCCGGCGATGCGGTGCAGCACATGCGGCGCATAAATCGACCTTGATTTTCTGCATAAAGATGCTTCGGCATCCTGCTGTTTTGAGGGTCGATCCGCTGCGCCTTATGGAATAAGGCTGTTTCCCGTTCGACCTCAGGACAAGCCGGGCATTGCGACGCAGCAATGTCGCGTCGCGGCACTCAACTCGTCTGCTAACCAATGTAATCCCGGGCAAAAATAATCGTGCGTGGCAGATCGACACGGCATTTTTCTCGCCGATTTAGCGGTTTGATTTCGATCAGATATCTCCGTGCAGATGCCGGGTTGGTAAAGCCATCGGAAACATCTGGCGAATCTTGAAATGCGTTGCACAATGCTGCACCATCGACGGTCCGGTCCTCTTTTCTCAGTCTTTTCTCCGTCGAGGTGAGTAATGCAGCTGATTGGCATGATGGATTCGCCCTACGTGCGTCGCGTCGCGATCGCGCTTCATGTGCTCGGCATACCGTTCGAGCATCGCGGCGTGTCGGTATTCAGTCAGTACGACGAATTCGCGCAGATCAACCCGGTCGTGAAGGCGCCAACGCTGGTCGATGACGATGGCACGGTACTGATCGATTCCACGCTCATCCTCGATTACCTCGACCGCAAGGTGCCGGCGGCCCAGCGCCTGCTGCCCGAGGAGCGCCAGGAGCGCACTTTCGCGCTGCGCGTGAACGGCTTTGCGCTGGCGGCAATGGAGAAGACGATCCAGCAGGTCTACGAGCGCCAGTTGCGGCCCGAGGAGCGCCAGCACGAACCCTGGTTCGATCGTGTGAACGCACAGATGCACGCGGCCTGGAGTGTGCTCGACAAACTGATCGAGGGGCGTCAGGGCTGGCTTTGCGCGGGGCGCATCACGCAGGCCGATATCACGGTGGCGGTGGCGTGGCGGTTCACGCAGTTCGTCCTGCCGGGCGCAGTCGATCCGGCCCGATATCCTGCCGTTGCTGCGTTTTCCGCTCGCGCTGAGGCGTTGCCGGAATTTGTTGCGACGCCGCTGGAGTGATGTGAGGGTCCGCTGCGGCCCGCAAACCCTTGTCCTGACGCTCGAACAGCGATTGTTCGAGTTTGGCGACAAGTGACTTCGTGCGTAGGCCATTTATCGGCGGACGCTACATTCCTACAATGGCTTCCATGTTAATGCCGATGCGTCACGACGACGCGGCGGCCGCAGCGGGAGCCGTCATGAAAGACTTTATCGAACGACAACTGTATCAGCCAGCGCTGGTTCTGCCGATGGTGGACCTGATGCAGCTGATGGTGTCGCTCGACTTCAACATGGGTCAGATCGGTCTGCTGGTCGCAACGCGCGGCGCGCGCGCCGCATTCCAGCGCTCGCGCGATCTCTGGTGCGCGAACCATGGCTGCGCAGCGCCTGGCGAAAGCATTCACTGATCGACTGCACGAGACCGCAGAGACCACATAGATTTCACGTTTCCCCCCCGACGCGCAGCGGCATCGCCCGTTTGCTGTTGTGCTGTCACCCTGTAAGCCACCCCATGATCCGGGGTGGCTTTTTTTTCTCCATTTCCGATCCGAAACTCGCCCGGACGCGCTGGCGCGGCCCGTGACGCCGCGGGCGTAACATGACTCGAACGTAGCGAGACCACGCAAAACTCACGCACACGCGCACAGGCGGGCACACGAGGCGCGGCATGCGTCGTGCGCGCATCACGGCCTTCACGACAGGAGAACGGCATGGCACAGCGATTCGATGCGATCGTGATCGGCACGGGACAGAGCGGTCCGCCGCTGGCCGTGCGGCTCGGCGCGAGCGGGCGCAAGACGGCGATCGTCGAGCGCGCGGCGTTCGGCGGCACCTGCGTGAATGTCGGCTGCACACCGACCAAGGCCTATGTGGCGAGTGCGCGCGCCGCACACGTCGCGCGGCACGCGGCGGATTTCGGCGTGCGCATCGGAAACGGGACGGGCCATTGCGATGTGAGCGTCGATCTGGCCGCGGTGAAGGCGCGCAAGGACGCCATCATCGGTGCGTCGCGCGATGGCGTCGAGCGCTGGCTGCGTCAGGCGAAGAACGTCACGGTATTGCAAGGGCACGGACGCTTCACGGGGCCGAAAACGCTCGGCGTGATGTCCGGGGGCGGCCATATCGAAGAACTCGAAGCCGACGAAATCTTCATCAATACCGGCACGCGCGCGGCGGTGCCGCCGGTGCCGGGGCTTGAGCGCGTCTGGTACGAAACGAATTCCACGATCCTCTCGCTCGCCGAATTGCCCTCGCATCTCGCGATTTGCGGCGGCAGCTACGTGGCGCTCGAATTCGCGCAGATGTTTCGCCGTTTCGGCAGCCGCGTGACCTTGCTGGTGCGCGGCTCGCGCATCCTCACGCGCGAGGACGACGACGTCGCGCAAGGCGTGCAGGATGTGCTCGCGCGCGAAGGCGTGGAGTTTCGCTTCGGAAACTCGCCGCAAAGCGTGGCGCCGCTGGGCGCGACACCCGGGCACGGCATCCGTATCACGCTCGGCGGCGAAACGCTCGACGTTTCGCATTTGCTGTTTGCGACCGGCCGGATTCCGAACACTGACGATCTGGGCCTCGACGCCGCCGGCATCGAGTGCGACCGGCATGGCCTGATTCCCGTCGATTGGCAGTTGCGCACGCGCGTCGCCGGTGTGTGGGCGCTCGGCGACGTGAACGGGCGCGGGGCCTTCACGCACACCTCCTATGACGATTACCAGATCGTCGCCGCCAATCTGCTGGACGGCGCGAACCGCAGCGCCGACACGCGCATTCCCGCCTATGCCGTGTTCGTGGACCCGCCGCTTGCGCGCGTCGGGGCGAGCGAGCGCGAGGTGCGCGAGAGCGGCAAGCCCGCGCTGATGGCAACCATGCCGATGTCGCGCGTCGGCCGCGCGCGCGAGCGCGGCGAGACCCACGGCTTCATGAAGGCGCTGGTCGATGCACAGACGAAGCGCATTCTCGGCGCGACGATCTTCGGTATCGAAGGCGACGAGGCGATCCATACCTTCATCGATACGATGGCCGCCGATGCGCCGTACACCACGCTGCAATTCGCGATGCACGTGCATCCGACCGTGAGCGAACTCGTGCCGACCTTGCTCGACGGTTTGAAGCCGCTCGCATGAGCGCGCCCGGCAATCTGTTCGAAGGCATCGACGCAGGGGCGCGGGAGGAGGTGTTCGAGCGCCTCGTCGCGCAGTCCGGCGTACTGATCGAGCGCATTGTCTCGACGGGCCAGGCGAGCCCCGAAGGCTTCTGGTACGACGATCCGCGCGACGAGTGGGTGGTCTTGCTCGCGGGCGCGGCGGAACTGGAATTCGAGGCGCAAAGGGGCACGCGCCAGCGCCTGAAGCCCGGCGACCACGTTCACATTCGCGCGCATTGCCGGCATCGCGTGGCGTGGACGGACCCGCAGGCGCCGACGGTCTGGCTCGCCGTATACTTCAGCGCTTGAGCCGCGCGTCATGCGCTTTTCTCTGTTCATCGAAGCCGTCCCATGTCCCGAACATCGCTACGCGTCGCGCTGGTTTCCGATACGCACAATCTCGTGCGCCCCGAACTCCTGGGTTTCGTGCAGGGAAGCGACGCGATCATCCACGCAGGCGACATCTGCGCGCCCGAAGTGCTCGATCAGCTTGGCCGCATCGCGCCGCTGAGCGCGGTGCGCGGCAACAACGATCGCGGCGCATGGGCCGATGCGCTGCCGGTGCAGACCGTGGTGGAAATCGGCGGCGTGTCGATCGTCGTCGTGCATGAACTGCCCGATCTGCGCGGCGATCCCGCTGCGCAGGGCTGCGCCGTGGTCGTGAGCGGGCATTCGCACAAGCCCGCGCAGGAAACGCGCGATGGCGTGCTCTACGTGAATCCGGGCAGCGCGGGGCCGCGCCGCTTCAAATTGCCGATCAGCGCCGCGATGTTGACGATCGGAAACGGCGGGGCTTTGCACGTCGAACACACGTTTCTCATCGACTGAACACTGCGCACGAACGCAAAAAAGGCCAGCACGAAGCTGGCCCTTTTCACGACTTTCCGATCGGAAAATTTCGACTTACACGCGCGCCGGCATGGCTGCGTAATCGTCGTCCATCTCCCGGGCGAGACGTACGCCGCGCAGCACCGCATGCGCTTCGGCGCGGCTGCTCACGCTAGGCGCCGATCCCGGCAGCGGGCGGCGCGCCGTTTCGTGCAGCGCCAGCACCGAGACGATGCCGACCACGGCCGCACCCATCAGGTAGTACGCGGGCATCATGAGGTTCTGCGTGTGCTCGACGAGCCAGGCTGCCACCAGCGGCGTCGTGCCGCCGAACAGCGAAACCGACACGTTGAAGCCGATGGCGAGCGCGCCGTAGCGGATCGCGGTCGGGAACAGCGCGGGCAGCGCCGAGGGCATCACACCCGTGAAGCACGACAGCAGCGTGCCCAGAATCAGCAGGCCGAGGAACACCGGCACGAGCGCGCCCGTCTGGATCAGCGTGAGCGACGGAATCGCCAGCACGATTAGTCCCACGCAGCCCGCGAGCATCACCGGCTTGCGGCCGATGGCGTCCGAGAGGCGGCCGAATGCCAGCGTCATCGGGATCATCAGCACCATCACGGCGAGCACGACGAACAGACCGTGCGTTTCGTTGAAGTGCAGCGTCGCCGACAGATAGCTCGGCAGGTACGAGAGCGCCATGTAGTCGGTCACGTTGAAGATCAGCACGAGGCCCACGCACAGCAGGAAAGGCCGCAGATGCTGGGTCAGCAGCGAAGCCATCGTGAGCTTCGGGCGCGCATGTTCTTCGGCTTCGCGCAGTTCGGCCTCCTTCTTGAACGCCGGCGTTTCCTCCAGCTTCATACGGATGTACAGACCCACGATCCCGAGCGGACCCGCGATCATGAACGGCACGCGCCAGCCCCAGTCGAGCAGTTGCTGATGCGAAAGCAGGGCGGTCAGCACCGCGACCGTGCCCGCGCCGAACACATAGCCGATCAGCGTGCCGCATTCCAGGAAGCTGCCCATGAAGCCGCGGCGCTTGTCGGTGGCGAATTCGGCGATGAAAGTGGCCGCGCCGCCGTACTCGCCGCCGGTCGAGAAACCCTGCACGAGACGCGCGACCAGCAGCAGCACGGGCGCCGCGATGCCGATCGAGTGGTACGACGGGATCAGGCCGATCGCGAAGGTGCCGCAGGCCATCATGATCATCGTCATCGCGAGCACGCGCTGGCGGCCGATACGGTCGCCCAGCGGCCCGAACACCATGCCGCCGATCGGGCGCACGAGGAACGCGGCGGCGAAGGTGCCGAAGGTGGCGATCAACTGCGCCGAGGGGCTGCTCGACGGGAAAAACACCTGGCCGAGCGTGACGGCGATGTAGCTGTACACGCCGAAGTCGAACCATTCCATGGCGTTACCGAGCGCCATGGCGCCGACGGCGCGTTTGAGGAGGCTTTTGTCGACGATCGTAATGTCGTCGATTGTCAGGTCGGACTGCGCCGACGAGCCGGAAGTGGAAGCGGTCAAGGTCTGCATCTCCAATGACGGCGACGAACTCCATGAGAGCTCGCCACGGTTGCCGGAGAGTGCCGTTTCGCGATAGCGGCCGATGTCGGCTGCGAGGTCGGGCTGCCGGTCGCGCATGAACGCCGCAAAAGGGGACGCCCGGTCCGTCTGCTGTGCAGTCGGCGCGCGAGAGGCATGCTGAATGTCGCGAAACGACACTCGATCGAATTGTGCGTATGCGTTGCGCCTGCGTGGCCTTGTTGGGGGGCAGGGCACATGTGACGCTGGACCAGCACGAGGGTGCCCGGTGAAGCGTCGCTGAAACGAAAAAGAATGTCCGTTTGGCGGATCGTTCTTTTTGTATGAAAACACTCAGACGGAAGGCGGTTTTGGGTGCCGGCCTGAATGCAATTGATGGCTAATGCCTGTTGAAAGAAGCGACATGATAGCACGATGACTGAAGATCGTGCAAACCGCGCTGTAGGCGGGGTTCTTACGGCCCCGCCTCAGGCCTTGTGGGATGGGGGATTGCGGCGATTCGGGCGGACCTTGCGCGGGCCAGGAATCCGCATGAAGCGCATAAAAAAACCGCGCTCGACGGCGCGGTTTTTGCAAGGTTTTGCGGGCTGCGATCCAGTTGGGGACGGATCGCGAAGCACGGCTTTCGGGGAAGCTTAGGCCTGGGTCGGCGGCACGAAGCCCGACGCCTGATCGGCGCCGTCACCGAAGAAGTACTTTTCGGTCTGCTTCATCAGGTACTGGCGCGCGCGCGGGTCGGCCATGTTCAGGCGGTTCTCGTTGATCAGCATGGTCTGCTGCTTGAGCCAGCCTTGCCAGGCTTCCTTCGAAACGCTTTCATAGATGCGCTTGCCGAGTTCGCCCGGCAGCGGCGGGAAATCGAGACCTTCGGCTTCCTTGCCGAGCTTCGCGCATTGGATCATACGGGCCATGCTGTGCTTCTCCTGTCGGCCGCAGTTAGCGCTTTGGCGCTTACTGCGGTCCCATAAAGGGGGTTATAGGATCTTGTGGGTGGAGCGCTGCGCTTAGAGCTGTTTCATCAGCACGAGCGATTTGCGCTGCCAGTTATAGAGGCGGCGGCGGTCTTCGGGCAGGTCGTCGACCGTGGCCTTGACGAAGCCGCGCTTGAGGAACCAGTGTTCGGTACGCGTGGTGAGCACGAAGATGCGCGTGAGGCCGCGCGCGCGGGCGCGCTGCTCGATACGGCGCAGCAGGCGCTCGCCGTCGCCGGAGCCTTGCGCCTCGGGCGACACCGTGAGACAGGCCATTTCGCCGATGCGCTCCTGCGGATACGCGTATAGCGCCGCGCAGCCGAACAGCACGCCATCGTGCTCGATCACCGAGAAATGGTCGATGTCGCGCTCGATCTGGTGGCGTCCGCGCCGCACCAGCGTGCCGTCCGTTTCGAGCGGCTCGATCAGCGTCAGAATGCCGCCGACGTCGTCGGGCGTGGCTTCGCGCAGGCTTTCCAGGTTCTCGTACGAGATCATGGTGCCCACGCCGTCGTGCAGGAACAGTTCGAGCAGCAGGCCGCCGTCGAGCACATAAGGAATGATGTGCGCGCGGCCCACGCCGCCACGGCAGGCGCGGATCGAGTGCTTCAGATAGAAGCCGGCGTCGCCCAGCACCGTGCCGCTTTCCTGCAGCCTGTAGGCGTCGTCGAGCGACATTTCGCGGATCAGCTCGCCTTCCTCGCCGATCAGACCCTGCGTTTCCGTGAGGAACACGATCTTGTCGGCGCGCAGCGCGATGGCGGCGGCCGACGCCACATCTTCCATCGACAGATTGAACGCTTCGCCCGTGGGCGAGAAGCCGAGCGGCGAAAGCAGCACGAGCTTGCGGCTCGCGAGCGAGTGACGGATCGAATCGGCGTCGATCTTGCGCACGACGCCCGTGTGCTGGAAGTCCACGCCGTCGAGAATGCCGACCGGGCGCGCCGTCACGAAGTTGCCGGACACGACGCTGATGTGCGCGTGCGCCATCGGCGTGTTCGGCAGACCCTGGCTGATCGCGGCCTCGATGTCCAGACGCACTTCGCCGGCGGCTTCCTTGGCGGATTCGAGCGCGCGGGCATTGGTGATGCGCATGCCGTGCGAGAACTCGGACTCGACGCCGTGCAGGCTCATCTGTTCTTCGACCTGCGGCCGCGAACCGTGCACCAGCACGATCTGGATGCCCATCGCCTGCAGGAGCGCGATGTCGGCGACGAGCGCGTTGAGCAGATTCTGGTGCACCACCTCGCCGCCGAAACCGACGACGAAAGTCTTGCCCTGAAATGCGTGGATGTAGGGCGCGACCGATCGCATCCAGTCGACGAATTGCGCGTGCTGCGCGGCCTGCTGGGCAGCTTGCTCAGAAGCGGATTCCGCGGCGGCGGCGGAAGCCGGCGCATTCGCGGTGGCGGGGACGAGGTCGGTTTGGGAATTCATGCCCGGGATTATAATGCGCCCCCATGTCGAATGTACCCAAAAGACCTGCCTCGGCGCAGGGCAGCAACACCCCCGCCGGGAAAGACGCGGCGCACGGCGGCGCGCAGGAAAAGCGCGCGTCGCAAAAATATGGCGATGGGCAGAATCTCGCATCGACGGACCGGCTGGCCGCGCTGATGAAGGGCAGTGCGCTCGGCGGCGCGCGCGTGCAGGACAAGCGTGCGGCCACGCCGGCGCAGGCCGCGCCGGTGAACCCGCAGAAGCCGGCGCAAACGCAGCCGCCGCAAGCGCCGCAAAGCGTTGCGCGCGCGGAACAGGGCGAGCAAGCGCAAGCCGCAGCGAAACCCGCGCCGCATGCGCAGGGCAAAACGCGCGATGAGCGACGCGTGAGCGAAGTCCGTGCTGAAGGTAATGAGCGCGCGAACGCGCCGGCCGCCGCCGCGCAAACCGCCGCGCCGCGCGAAGCGCAACAATCGCCCAGGCAACGTCAGAAGCCGCGGGAAGCCGGTGCGCAGCAACAGCCGGCGCGCAATGTGCAGCCGCGCGCGCAACAGCCGCAACAGCCGCAACAGCAAGCGAAGCAAGCGAAGCAAGGG
The DNA here is from genome assembly GCF_002917095.1 of Paraburkholderia eburnea. Classification (GTDB taxonomy): domain Bacteria; phylum Pseudomonadota; class Gammaproteobacteria; order Burkholderiales; family Burkholderiaceae; genus Paraburkholderia; species Paraburkholderia eburnea. The sequence continues at coordinate 480,594 of NZ_PQGA01000003.1, read as the reverse complement.
CAGCAACAACCGAAGCCACCGCGCCCCAACGCGCCGCGTCCGGCGAAGCCGCAATCCGATCGTCCGCCGCGCGCAGAAAAAGCCGCCGCCGAAGCCAATCGCGAGTCACAACCGCAGCAGCGCGCGCCGCGTCCAGAACGTGAACCCCGCGAACCGCGCGAAGCCCGCGCCCCGCGTGCTCCGCGCGCGCCGGTCACGCCGAATCCGATCCCGCCGATCACCTTCCCCGAAGCGCTGCCGGTCTCCGGCCGCCGCGAGGAAATCGCGCGCGCGATCGCCAACAACCAGGTCGTGATCGTCAGCGGCGAAACCGGCTCGGGCAAGACCACGCAGTTGCCGAAGATCGCGCTCTCGCTCGGGCGCGGGCTCGGCGCGGGCGGCAGCGGCCTGATCGGCCACACGCAGCCGCGCCGGATCGCGGCCTCCGCGACGGGGCGGCGCATCGCCGAAGAACTCGGCACGCCGTTCGGCGAAGTGGTCGGCTACAAGGTGCGCTTTACCGACAATCTCGCCGCGGGCGCCTCGGTCAAGCTGATGACGGACGGCATTCTGCTCGCCGAAACGCAGACCGATCCGCTGCTCAAGGCCTACGACACGATCATCATCGACGAGGCGCACGAGCGCAGCCTCAACATCGACTTCCTGCTCGGCTATCTGAAAGAGATCCTGCCGCGCCGGCCCGATCTGAAGCTGATCGTCACGTCCGCGACCATCGACGCCGACCGTTTCGCGCGCCACTTCGGCAGCGACGAAAAGCCCGCGCCCGTGATCGAAGTGAGCGGGCGTCTGTATCCGGTGGAAGTGCGTTATCGGCCGGTGCAGGAAGACAGCCCGGCGGTGAAGAATGCGCAGAGCACGGCGCCGCGCGAGAGCAAAAAGTCGCAACGCGATACGGACCGCGACCTGATGGAGGCGATCGTCGACGCCGTGGACGAGTTGTGCCGCGAAGGCTCCGGCGACGTGCTGGTGTTCCTGCCCGGCGAGCGCGAGATTCGCGACGCCGCCGAGGCGCTGAGGAAGCACCATCCGCCGCACACGGAAATCCTGCCGCTGTTCGCGCGCCTTTCCGCGCAGGAACAGGAGCGCGTCTTCAAGTCGTCGAACGCGCGCCGCATCGTGCTTGCGACCAACGTGGCCGAAACCTCGCTGACCGTGCCGGGCATCCGCTACGTGGTGGACACGGGACTGGCGCGCGTGAAGCGCTATTCGTACCGCAACAAGGTCGAGCAACTGCAGATCGAATCGATCTCGCAGGCCGCCGCGAACCAGCGCGCGGGCCGCTGCGGGCGCGTCGCGGACGGCATCTGTATCCGCCTTTACGAAGAGTCCGATTACGTCGCGCGGCCGCGTTTCTCCGATCCGGAAATCCTGCGTTCGTCGCTCGCGGCCGTGATTCTGCGCATGAAGTCGCTGCATCTCACGGCGATCGAAACGTTCCCGTTCATCGAGCCGCCGCCGGGCCGCGCCATCGCCGATGGTTATCAGTTGCTCAACGAACTGGGCGCCGTCGATGACGACAACGCGCTCACGCAGCTTGGCCGCGAACTCGCGCGCCTGCCGCTCGATCCGCGCGTGGGCCGCATGATTCTGGCCGCGCGCGACGAGCAGTCGTTGCGCGAAGTGCTGGTGATCGCGAGTGCGCTCTCGGTGCAGGACCCGCGCGACCGGCCGATCGAAGCACAGGAGCAGGCCGACCAGGCGCATCGCCGCTTCGCGGATGAGCGCTCCGAATTCCTGCAGTGGCTCAAGATCTGGTCGTGGTTCGAGGACGCCGTCGCGCACAAGAAGTCGAACAAGCAACTGATCGATTCGTGCCGCGCGAATTTCCTCTCGCATCTGCGTCTGCGCGAATGGCGCGACGTGCATTCGCAATTGCTGACGGTGGTGCGCGAGCACGGCTGGCGCATCAACGAATCCGACGCCACGTATGAGCAGATCCATCACGCGCTGCTGACGGGTTTGCTCGGCAATATCGGCCTGAAAGCCGAGGACGAGCCGCATTTCCTCGGCGCGCGCAGTATCAAATTCCATTTGTGGCCGGGTTCGGCGCTGGTGAAGAAGGCGGGGCGCTGGGTCGTGGCCGCCGAACTCGTGGAGACGAGCCGCCTCTACGCGCGCTGTATCGCGAAGATCGAGCCTGAATGGCTCGAAAAAGTCGGCGCGCATCTGCTGAAGACGTCGCTTTCGGAGCCGCATTGGGAAAAGCGCGCGGCCCAGGTCAGCGCGTTCGAGCGCGGGGTGCTCTACGGACTGCCCGTGTATCAGCGCCGCCGCGTCGCGTTTGGCCGCCAGGACCCGGCGCGCGCGCGCGAGTTGTTCATTCGCGGCGCGCTGGTGGAAGGCGAGTTCGACACGAAGCTGCCGTTCTTCGCGCACAACCGCAAGCTGCTCGCCGATATCGAGCAACTCGAACACAAGTCGCGCCGCCAGGACGTGCTGGTCGACGACGAACTGATTTTCGGCTTCTACGATCAGGCGATTCCGGAAGGTATTTATTCGGGCGCGTCGTTCGAGCGCTGGTATCGCGACGAGGTGAAGAAGAGCGGCGACTCCGAGGACAAGCTGCGTCTCCTGTATCTCTCGCGCGACGATCTGATGCGTCACGAGGCGGCGGGCGTGACGACCGAGCTGTTCCCCAGGCGCATGACGATGTCGGGCGTGGCGATGGCGCTCACGTATCACTTCGAGCCGGGTTCGCCGCGCGACGGCGTGACGCTCGCGGTGCCGCTCTACGCGCTCAACCAGGTCGATGCGCGCCGCTGTGAATGGCTCGTGCCGGGCATGCTCAAGGAGAAGGCGCAACTGCTCCTGAAATCGCTGCCGCAGAAGCTGCGCCGTCATTGCGTGCCGCTGCCCGAGTACGCGGCCGGTTTCGCCGATCGCGTGGGCGGCGAGCGCTTTGGCGCGGGCGGTCTGGTCGAAGGGCTGATCCTGGACGTGCGCGAGCAGAAGCAGCTTCAGTTGAAGACCTCGGACTTCAAGCTGGAGACGCTGCCCGCGCATCTGTTCATGAATTTCAAGGTGATCGACGAACACGGTCGCCAGCTCGCGATGGGCCGCAACCTCGCGCAACTGCGCTCGGAACTCGGCGCGCAGGCGCAGCAGCAGTTCCAGAAGCTCGCGAGTGCGACCGCGCTGGCGGCGCTGGAAACGCGTTCGCAGGGCGATGTCGCTGCAACGACAGAAGCGGCGACGCCATCGCAGAGCGCGCCGAACAAACCCGGCGCACCGCACACGCCCGTGACCGGCGACGCGCCCGCCACCGCGCTCTACGAAAACCTCACGACGTGGAATTTCGGCAAGCTGCCCGAGCTGCTGGATATCCGCCGAGGCGGCCAGACGCTGTTCGGCTATCCGGCGCTGGTCGATCGCGGCTCGCATTGCGATGTCGAGGTGTTCGATTCGCCGGAAGAGGCCGCGCGCATTCATCGCGCAGGCTTGCGGCGTCTGTTCGCGCTGCAGTTGCGCGAGCCGATCCGCTATCTGGAGAAGAACCTGCCGGGTCTGCGCGAAATGGCGATGCAGTTCATGGCGCGCGCCACCCAGGAAGAATTGCGCGATCAACTGGTCGAACTCGCGCTCGATCGCGCCTGCCTGCAGGATCCGCTGCCCGACGACGACGCGAGCTTCCACGCGCGCAAGGACGAAGGGCGCGGGCGGCTTTCGCTGCTGGCGCAGGAAATCGCGCGGCTCGTCGGCCAGATTCTCGCGGAATACGCGTCGCTGGCGAAAAAGCTCGTGCAGGCCAAGGCTTTCGGCACCCCCGCCGCGGACATGCAGGCGCAGGTCGATGCGCTCATCAGCAAGCGCTTCATTCTGGAGACGCCGTATGCGCAACTGGTGCATTTCCCGCGTTATCTGAAGGGCGTGGCGCTGCGCATCGACAAACTGCGCGCCGATCCCGCCCGCGACGCGCGCCAGGCCGCCGAGTTCCAGCCGCTCGCGCAGCAGTATCAGCGCGCGCTTTCGCAACGCGGCGGCGTGTTCGATGCGCGTCTGAGCGAGTTCCGCTGGCTGCTCGAAGAGTTGCGCATTTCGCTGTTCGCGCAGGAATTGCGCACGCCGATGCCGGTGTCGGTCAAGCGGCTCTACAAGGTCTGGGAGTCGATGCAGCGTTGATGGCGTGCTTATGACGCGCTCATGAAGCGCCTGCATTGCGGGCCATAACATTGGTTCGAAATTATTTGAAAAAAGGGGCGCGCGTTGCGCCCCTTTCACATTTCAGTGGCCCTACGTCAACCTTGCGAACCGGCAGGCGTTCTACAATCACAGATCTGCCAGGAAACGACACTTCATGCGTACAAACGAATTCCGCCGTACCGCCGCACGCTTTGCGAAAAAGGCCGCTGTGTTTGCCGGCTCCGCACTGGTCGGCGCCGCGCTCACCACGGCGATGCCGAGCCTCGCGCACGCGAACAACATCATCGTGCTTAATTCGGGCGAGGCCACGCTCAGTCTCATCGACGACAAGACGCATGAACTCGTCGGCACGGTGCCCACGGGCAAGGAGCCGCATCACCTGTTTCCGACGCCGGACAACAGCTCGCTGATCGTCGCGAATTCGGTGTCCAACAACCTGCTGTTCGTCGATCCGAAAACGGGCAAGCCGCAGCGCTGGATCGAGAACATCGAAGATCCGTACCAGCTCGGTTTTTCGCCGGACAACAAGTGGTTCGTGACCACCGGCCTGCGCCTCGACCGTCTGGACATCTATCACTACGGCGGCGCGGGCAATATCACGCTCGCCAGACGCCTGCCGCTGTCGGCCATGCCCAGCCACCTCGCGTTCACGAAGGACAGCAATATCGTGTTCGTTTCGCTGCAGGTGTCGGGCGAGATCGCAGCGGTCGATCTGCCCACGCAGAAAGTGCTCTGGAAGATGAAGGTCGGCCCCGCGCCCGCGGGCATGTGGCTCACGCCCGGCGAGAAATACCTGCTGGTCGGCATGACGGGCGCCGACTACGTGGCCGTGGTGGACTGGCGCAACCAGAAGATCGTCAAGACGATCCAGGTGGGCAAGGCGGCGCATAACTTCCGCTCGCTGGTGGACGGGCGCCACGTGCTGGTGTCGAGCCGCGTCTCGAACGTCATCAGCATCATCGACGAGGAGTCGCTTGAGAAAGTGGGCGAGATCAACGGCCTGATGCCTGGGCCCGACGACATGGAACTCTCCGCCGACAAGCGCTGGCTGTGGGTGACATTCCGCTTCGCGAAGCATATCGGCCTGATCGACATGCAGACGAAGAAGCTCGTGAAGACGATTCCGGTGGGCCGCTCGCCGCACGGCATCTACTTCTACGACCGCGCGCCGGTCATGTCGCCCAACGGCGCATAACGGCGCATCAAGACCTTAAGCGCTGCTGCCCATGTTCGACTTCCTCGGTTCCTGCGCACATTGGGTAGCCGCCGGCGCCGACGATTTCGTCTCGTGGCTCCAGACGCTCCTGTACGTGAACGTGCTGCAGCCGGCGCTGTTCGACGCCGGCTTCATGGACGTCGACGAAGATACGTTCGACGCGCTCTACTGGGTGATCGTCGGCGTGCTGGAAATGGTCGTGATGTACGCGCTGCTGCGCCCGCTCGAAGCGCTCATGCCTGCGGAGCAATGGCGCGACCGCAAGGGCGTGGGCGTGGATGCCGTCTATACCTGGGTGACGCGCCTGGGCATCCTCAATCTGCTGTTTTTCTTCGCCATGCAGCCGGCGTTCGACCGCGCGCAGAGCTGGCTGCGCCTGCACGGCGTCATGAGCGTCGATATCGACAATCTCTGGCCCGGCGTGACGACGGTTCCGCTCGTGGCCTTCGCGATCTACCTGGTCGTGCTCGACTTCTTCGGCTACTGGTATCACCGGCTTTCGCACCGCTACGGCCTCTGGTGGGAATTGCATGCGGTCCATCACAGCCAGCGCAAGATGTCGTTCTGGTGCGATAACCGCAATCACCTGCTCGACGTGCTGGGGCAGTCGTGCATGTTCGCGGGCATTGCGCTCGTGATCGGCGTGCCGCCCGCGCAGTATGTCGTGCTGGTGGCGCTCACCAACTTCGTGCAGAACGTGCAGCATGCGAATATCCGCCTGCATTTCGGCTGGCTCGGCGAGCGGCTGCTGGTGAGTCCGCGCTTTCACCGCCGTCATCACGCGATCGGCTACGGCCACGAAGGCACGACTTACGGCTGCAACTTCGGCGTGCTGTTTCCGTGGTGGGACATGCTGTTCGGCAGCGCCTCCTTCAACGGGCACATCGAGCCGACGGGCATCCGCGACCAGCTCGAAGGCGCGCGCTACGGCGAGGGTTTCTGGGCGCAGCAGGGACTGGCGTTCTCCCGCATCGCACGGCGGCTGGCGGCGCGGCGTCGGGGCAGGGCGGCCACTCGCGATGGCGGTCGCGCCGTCTGATTGTCTGTTCGGTCTTTGCCAGTTTTCCCGCTCATGCCGGCCAGGTGCGGCCGGCGAGGTGCGGCTGGCGAGGTGCGGCTGGCGAGGTGCGGCTGGCGAGGTGCGCCGTGGTTTATGCTGTCATTTTGCCGCACTGAACCCGCACTGAATTTTCCGGCTCCGTGATCTCCCTTCGTCTTTCCGCCGTTTTCCCGCTCGCATGAACGATCTGTTGCGCTCGTTTGGACGCGCGCTCGCCAGCGCGTTTCATCCCTCGATGCTGTTCCTCACCTTCGTGCCGTTTTTGGTGGCGGCCGGCGTGTGGGGCGGTCTCCTCTATGCCTTCTGGCAACCGCTGATCGACGGCGTGCGCGGCACGCTCGACGCGTGGCCTGCCACGGGCTATCTCTATCACGCGTTCGACTGGGTCGGCTTCGGCTCGCTGCGCAGCATGATCGGGCCATTCGTCGTCATCATCCTGACGATTCCGCTCATCGTCATCACGGTACTGCTGCTGATCGTCGCGATTGCGATGCCGCGCGTGATCCGCCATCTGACGACGCGCCAGTACGCCACGCTCGAAGCGCGCCGTGGCGGCAGCTGGTTCGGCAGCCTGCTGCATTCGCTCTGGACTACGCTGCTGTGTCTCGTGCTGCTGGTCGTCACCTTGCCGCTGTGGTTCATTCCACCGTTTTGCGTGCTCGTGCCGCCGCTGCTGTGGGGCTGGCTGACCTATCGCGTGATGACCTACGACGCGCTCGCGCTGCACGCGAGCAGCGACGAGCGCCGCGAACTCGTGCGCCGGCATCGCCTGCCGCTGCTTGCGATCGGCGTGGCGAGCGGGCTGCTGGGTTCGCTGCCCACGGCGATCTGGGTGGCGTCCGCATGGATGCTGCTGTTCTTCCCGGTGATCGCCGCGCTCACGATCTGGATTTACGCTTTCATTCTGGTGTTCACGGCGCTCTGGTTCGGCCATTACTGCCTGCGCGCGCTGCAGCGCCTGCGCACCGAAGAAGCGCGCCATCCGGGCCACGAAGGGCGTGATGTGACCATCGTGCACTGACGTCCCCGCCATTCGCGGATCATTTCAAGCACATTCACACGACGAGGCAACACATGGCATTTGGCGTCATCATCATCGGCGACGAAATCCTTTCGGGCCGCCGCACCGACAAGCATCTGCCGAAGGTCATCGAACTGCTGGGCGCGCGCGGTCTCGCGCTCGACTGGGCCGAGTACGTCGGCGACGATCCCGCGCGCATTACCGCGACGCTCAAGCGCTCGTTCGCTTCGGGCGATATCGTGTTCTCGACGGGCGGCATCGGCGCGACGCCGGACGACCATACGCGCCAGTGCGCGGCGGCGGCGCTGGGCGTGCCGCTCGCGCTGCATCCTGACGCCGAAGCCGCCATCCACGAGCGCATCCGCGACATGCATACAGGCAGCGATCCCATCGATTACGGCTCGCCCGAGAATCTGCACCGCCTGCAGATGGGCACGTTCCCGCAGGGCTGCGAGATCATCCCGAACGGCTACAACAAGATTCCGGGTTTTTCGATCCAGAATCACTACTTCGTGCCGGGCTTTCCGGTGATGGCGTGGCCGATGATCGAATGGGTGCTCGACACGAAATACGCGCATCTGCATCACCAGATGCCGCACGCGGAGAAGTCGCTGCTGGTGTTCGAATTGCCCGAATCGACGCTCACGCCGCTAATGGAAAGCATCGAGCGTGATTTCCCCGGTGTGCGTGTGTTTAGTCTGCCAAGCGTGGGCGACAGCGAGCGCGGCGGCATCTATGCGCGCCGGCATATCGATCTGGGCGTGAAGGGGGAGCCGGAAGCGGTGGCGGCGGCCTTCGTGAAGCTGCGCGAAGGCGTGCACCTGCTGGGCGGCGATGTGGTGGAGCCGCCGGAGGCCGCGGCATAAGCGGTCGCACGGGCCGCATCATCGGCTTGTCATATGCGTCGCTCAAAGTGGCCCGTCAGGATTGTGCTGGCGGGCTTTTTCATGGCTTTGGCGGATTCAGCCTGGGTTCAGGCGCCCAGCCACGGCAAGCCGCGGAAGCACCAGCCCGTAACGGTCTTGCGATGGCCTTCGCTGTTCTTGTCGCCTTCGAAGCCTTCGAGCAGATCGTAGGCGTGCGTGAAGCCGGCCTTGGCGGCTTCGATGGCCGCGAGCTTCGAGCGCGCGGCGCTGCGGCACAGGAACAGGATGGGCGTGTCGGCGTCGGCCACGCTCTTGAGCTGGGTGATGAACTCGGCGTTGGGCACGCCGCCGGGATAGCGCGTCCATTCGACGTGCGCGTACTGGCCGTCGCCGACCACGGGACGGCCGACCCAGTCGAGCTCGGCGCGCGTGCGTACATCGACGAGTTTGACGCGGGTGTCGAGTTGCAGGAGCTCGAACGCCTCGGCGGGCGAGACAGCGCCCGCGTAGGGCAACTGGTTCTCGGCGCGGCGCGTGTCGGCCTGGGCGTACAACTGTTCGAGCGTACTCATGACGGCGGATCTCCTGGTCGGGTCTACATGTGGCGTCCACGGCGGACCTGAACATTCGACCCGGCCGTTGACGTCAATGATGAAAGGATTATTCTAGCGCGCTGCGCCAGTGCGGGCGGTGGGCGGCCTGGGCACGCCGAAGTTCGCCAGCGTGCGCTGCCGCGGCAAATTTGCGCCGCGTTGGTGCGTCGGCAGTTTTATGCACCATAATGGAGTGAAATTCGCGCGCCAAATCCGGGATTGCACGGAGTTGGTGCCTGGAGGCGGCCCGCGATCCGGGCGAGTGCTCGGGCGTGGGGCGGGAGATACCCGCGTGTTCCCCGAAGTTGGCTCAGGGTTGGCTCGCGGTTGCCCCACGCTTGCGCCTTGGGGACGTATCCGCAAGCAATTTGCGCCAGTCTGGCGCAAACATGGCACGGAAGCTGCTTTGTATGTCGCGATCGTTTCGCACCCGGCCTGCGGGATGTTGGTAGAAGCCAACTGAAAGCTCGCCGAAGGCAGCACACAGCGGCAACCGGCGAGATCAGAAGATTGGGCAGGCGGCAGCGTTCGCCGAAATCGTTAATCAGGAGAATAGGTTATGAGTAAATCCGTGGCCGACGTCATGCAACTCGTCAAGGACGAAGACGTCAAGTTTGTCGACTTCCGTTTCACCGATACGCGCGGCAAGGAGCAGCACGTTTCGGTTCCGCTGTCGGCATTCGACGAAGACAAGTTCGAGTCGGGTCATGCATTTGACGGTTCGTCGATCGCCGGCTGGAAGGGCATCGAAGCCTCGGACATGCTGCTCGTCCCGGACGCGAACACGGCGTTCATCGACCCGTTCTACGAAGAGTCGACCCTCGTGCTGACCTGCGACGTGGTCGAGCCGGCTGACGGCAAGGGCTATGAACGCGATCCGCGCTCGCTCGCGAAGCGCGCCGAAGCGTACCTGAAGAGCACGGGCCTGGGCGACACGGCTTTCTTCGGCCCGGAACCGGAATTCTTCATTTTCGATTCGATCCAGTGGAACACGGACCAGTCGGGCTGCTTCGTGAAGATCGGTTCGGATGAAGCACCGTGGTCGTCGGGTCGCGAAATCGAAGGCGGCAACACGGGTCACCGTCCGGGCACCAAGGGCGGCTACTTCCCGGTCGCGCCGGTCGACACGTTCCAGGACATCCGTTCGGAAATGTGTCTGCTGCTCGAACAGATCGGCATTCCGGTCGAAGTCCACCACCACGAAGTGGCGGGCCAGGGCCAGAACGAAATCGGCACGAAGTTCTCGACGCTGGTTCAGCGCGCGGACTGGACGCAGCAACTGAAGTACATCGTCCACAACGTGGCGCACACGTACGGCAAGACGGCGACGTTCATGCCGAAGCCGGTCGTCGGCGACAACGGTTCGGGCATGCACGTTCACCAGTCGATCTGGAAGGACGGCCAAAATCTGTTCGCAGGTAACGGCTACGCAGGTCTGTCGGAATTCGCGCTGTTCTACATCGGCGGCATCATCAAGCACGCTCGCGCGCTGAACGCCATCACGAACCCGGGCACGAACTCGTACAAGCGTCTCGTTCCGCACTTCGAGGCACCGGTCAAGCTCGCTTACTCGGCACGCAACCGTTCGGCATCGATCCGTATTCCGCACGTCTCGAACCCGAAGGGCCGCCGTATCGAAACGCGCTTCCCGGATCCGCTGGCTAACCCGTACCTGTGCTTCTCGGCACTGATGATGGCGGGTCTGGACGGCGTGCAGAACAAGATCCATCCGGGCGAAGCCGCCGACAAGAACCTGTACGACCTGCCGCCGGAAGAGGATGCAAAGATCCCGACCGTGTGCGCCGGCCTCGACCAGGCGCTGGAAGCGCTCGACAAGGATCGCGAGTTCCTGACGCGCGGTGGTGTGTTCACCGACGGCATGATCGACGCGTACCTGGCGCTCAAGGAAAGCGAACTGCAACGCGTGCGCATGACGACGCACCCGGTCGAGTTCGAACTGTACTACTCGCTGTAATCGACGATGGCGCTTCGCTCGCAACCGCGCAGCGAAGCGTCTGTCCGACGTCGGCGAAACGGTCACGAAGGGACGGCGGCGCCGTCCCTTTTTTGTTGGCTTTTGCACGGCGCGAAGCGTGTCAATTGTCGCCGCCGCATCGACGTCGTAGTGTCAACCATCATCGACATGGACTGCCAGCCGGCGCGCCACGTGGCCACCGGCGCCGAAACATGGTGCTCAAGAATCTGATCAAGGCAAGAAAAGGCCACGCGGATGCGCTCTCTGACGATGCGCCGCTCGTCGACTCGGGTTTGCTGCCAGGCTTCGAGGCGCTGCCCACCGTCGTGCTCGTGCTCGACAAGCGCACCTTGCGGGTGGCCTTCGCGAACCCCTCGGCCGAGGCGATGCTCGACCTCTCGCGGCGCCAGCTCGGGCAGATGGCATGGTCCGATCTGTTCTCCAACGCCGACGAACTGCTGCAGACGATCGCCTCGATCGCCGCGCATCGCTTTCATGCGACGCGCCTCGACGCAACGCTCGAACGCCCGGGCCGCGAATCGTTGCACGTGCATGCGATTGTCGGCTTCCTGGAGAGCGCCCCCGATTACGTGCTGCTCGAACTCTTCGAGAACGAGCGGCATCTCAAGAGCGATCGCGAGGAGCGCATTCACGACCTCGCGACCGTCAACAAGCATCTGATCCGCAATCTTGCGCACGAAATCAAGAACCCGCTCGGCGGCATTCGCGGCGCGGCCCAACTGCTCGAATTCGAGCTGGGCACGCTAGAGCGCGGCGAGCTGCGCGAGTACACGCAGGTCGTCATCAAGGAGTCGGACCGCCTGCAGACGCTGGTGGACCGGCTGCTGGAGCCGCATCGTCATCCGCATATCGTGGGCGACGTGAATATTCACGAGGTCTGCGAGCGCGTGCGCGCCCTGATCCTCGCGGAGTTCCCGCGCGGCCTCACGATCGAGCGCGACTACGATGTGAGCGTGCCCGACCTGCGCGGCGACAAGGAGCAACTGATTCAGGCGCTCCTGAACATCGTGCGCAATGCGGCCCAGGCGCTGCGCGAACGCATTTCGCAGGGCGATGCGCGCATCGAATTGCGCACGCGTGTCGCGCGCAAGGTCACGATTTCAAAACGCCTGTGCAAGCTGGCATTGGACTTGCATATCATCGATAACGGACCCGGCATTCCCGAGGACATCCGCGACCGCATCTTCTATCCGCTCGTCTCGGGACGCGAGGATGGCAGCGGTCTCGGCCTCACGCTCGCGCAGACCTTCGTGCAGCAGCATGATGGCCTGATCGAAGTGGAAAGCCGGCCAGGACATACCGAGTTTCAGATCCTGCTGCCGCTCGACACCTGAATGGGCGCGAGCGAGTTTGAACCTAAGCTGAACCTGTTTCCCGATCTACCGCTACCGCACGCCACCAGGACTTCTGACCGACCTTATGAAGCCGATCTGGATAGTTGACGACGACCAATCGATTCGCTGGGTGCTTGAAAAGGCACTCGCCCGCGAAAATTTCGCGACCCGCAGCTTCTCGAACGTGCGCGATGCCGCAGCCGCGCTCGACCACGACAGCCCGCAGGTGCTCGTCTCCGACATTCGTATGCCGGGCGGCTCGGGGCTTGAGCTGCTGCAGACCGTGCGCGAGCGTCTGCCGGGACTGCCCGTCATCATCATGACGGCGTTCTCCGACCTCGATAGCGCGGTCGCTGCGTTCCAGGGTGGTGCATTCGAATATCTCGCCAAGCCCTTCGACGTGGACAAGGCGGTCGAGCTGATCCGCCGCGCCGTGGACGAAAGCATGCGCGGCGAGCAGCACTGGGACGACCGGCCCGCCGAAGCGCCCGAGATGCTGGGCCAGGCGCCCGCGATGCAGGATATGTTTCGCGCCATCGGCCGGCTTTCGCATTCGGCCGCGACCGTGCTCATCACCGGCGAGTCGGGCACCGGAAAGGAGCTTGTCGCGCGCGCCTTGCACCGACATAGCCCACGCGCGAACGGCCCGTTCATCGCGCTGAACACCGCGGCCATCCCGAAGGATCTTCTGGAATCCGAACTGTTCGGTCACGAACGCGGCGCGTTTACGGGCGCGCAGGCGATGCGCCAGGGCCGCTTCGAGCAGGCCGAGAACGGCACGCTGTTCCTCGACGAAATCGGCGATATGCCGTTCGATCTGCAGACGCGCCTGTTGCGCGTGTTGTCGGACGGGCAGTTTTATCGCGTTGGTGGCCACAATCCGCTGCGCGCCAATGTGCGCGTGATCGCGGCCACCCACCAGAATCTGGAAACGCGGGTGCGCCAGGGGTTGTTCCGCGAGGACTTGTATCACCGCCTCAACGTGATCCGTTTGCGTCTGCCCGCGCTGCGCGAGCGCAGCGAGGACATTCCGCTGCTCACGCGCCACTTCCTGCAGAAGAGCGCGCGCGAGCTGGGTGTCGAACCCAAGCGCGTGTCCGACGAAGCGCTCGCGTATATGTCGTCGCTGCAGTTTCAGGGCAACGTGCGCCAACTGGAGAATCTCGCCAACTGGCTCACGGTGATGGCGCCTGCGCAGACCATCGAGATCAAGGACTTGCCGCCCGATCTGGTGCCCGCGCACGTCGCCGCCACGGAAGGCGTGCACGCGCTGGCCGGCGATGTTGCGACGGCCGGCGCGGTGGGCGTCAACGGCGTGCTCGCGGGTGCGGCGGGTGGTTTGTCGGCGGGCGCGGCCGGCGCGCTGGGAGGCGTGCCGGGTGCCACGGGTGCCGTCGGTGGCGCGCTGCCTGGCGGCTTTTCGTCCGCCAACGGCGTGGCCGCGCTCACGGTGAGCGTCTGGGAAAGCGGTCTGCGCACCGAAGTCGCGCGTCTGCTGCGCGAGAACAGCGCCGACGTCATGGACGAACTGTCGCGCCGTTTCGAAGCCGCCGTGATCCGCGAAGCGCTCGACTTCACGCGCGGGCGCAAGGTCGAGGCCGCCGAGCGTCTCGGCATTGGCCGTAACACCATCACGCGCAAGATCCAGGAACTCAATCTGGAATGAGTCCGTCGTGCGCAGCGGCTGTTGCGGCTGCTGCGCACCTTGCCCCTAAGCGGGGATGCGCGGACCTTCTTGCGTGCTGGGGCATAATCGACGCTGTTTTCCTGTCGATGACCCACTATGCCCGTGACTTCTCCCTGGCCCGCCGAGGCCGATCCTTTCCTGTCGCTCGAAGAACTCGACGATCCCGCCGCCATGGCGTGGGTCGAGCAGCAGAACGCGCGCACGCGTGCCGCGTGGCAAGGCGGCGCGCGTTTCGAGGCGCTGGAGAAGCGTCTCGCGCAGGCCTATCTGCCGCGTGAGCGGCCCGTGATCCCCACCCGCTGGCAGGAGTGGGCCTACGATCTCTGGGAGGACGAGGACAATCCCAAGGGTCTCTGGCGTCGCGCGAAATGGGCCGACTGGCGCGCGCATCGGCCGCAGTGGGAAAGCCTGATCGACTTCGATGCGCTCGGTGAAGAAGAAGGCGTGCCCTGGGTGTGCGCCGGTATCGACATCCTCTATCCCGATGGCGACCGCGCGCTGATCCAGCTTTCCGACGGCGGCGCCGACGCCGTCGTGGTGCGCGAATTCGATCTCGAACGGCGCGTGTTTGTCGACGGTGGCTTTGCCATCGGGAAAGAAGGCAAGCACACGATTTCGTGGATCGATCGTGACGCCGTCTATGTCGGCTGGGATCACGGCAAGAAGACGCTCACGCGCTCGGGTTATCCGCGCGAGGTGCGCCGCTGGAGCCGTGGCGCGCGTCTGGCGGATGCGCCCGTGGTGTTTCGCGGCGAGTTCGACGATATCAGCGTGGAAGGCGATTACGATCCGATCGAGCAGCGTCACGACGTGGTGCGCAGCGTCGACTTCTTCGATTCATATTCATATCGTCTCGATGCGAAAGGGCAGTGGCAGCGCTACGACGTGCCTTCGCATGTGGCCGTGGGCGCATGGCACGGGTGGCTGCTGCTCGAACCGCGCCTCGACTGGACGCTGGGAGCGCATACGTATGCGGGCGGCTCGCTGCTTGCGATCCGCGAAGAGGCCTTTGTCGCGGGCGATCGCAATGTGACGGCGCTCTTCACGCCTACGCCGGTCACGTCCGCGTGCGACTGGACCTATACGAAGAACGTCTTGATCGTCTCGTGGCTCGACGACGTGCAAAGCCGCACGATGCTCTGGCAGCCGCACGAAGCACAGGGCGCGTGGACGTGGCAGTCGCGCCTGTTCCCGGGCCGTGCCAGTTCGCAGGTCGATGTCTCGCCCATCGAGGACACGCTCAACGACGAAGTCTTTGTCGATGTGGACGACTACCTGCTGCCGCCCGAGTATTGGCTCGCGGACCTCGCGAAAGACGATCTGCAGACGTGGGAACTGCTCGATCGCTGGCCCACGCAGTTCGACGCGTCGCCGCTCACCGTGATCCGCTCGCATGCGCGCTCGGCTGACGGCACGCAGGTGCCGTTCACCGTGATCGGCCCGCGTGCCGCGCTCGAAAGTGGCTCGCGCACCCCGCTGCCGTGCCTGCTGGAGGGCTATGGCGGCTTTGCGATTTCGCTCACGCCGCAGTATCTGGTGGGCTCGGGCATCGGCTGGCTGGAGCAGGGCGGCGTGATCGCCATCGCGCATATCCGTGGCGGCGGCGAATATGGTTCGTCGTGGCACGTGGAGGCGCAGCGCGAGAACCGGCAGCGCTCGTTCGACGACTTTATCGCCGTCGCACAGGAGCTGGTTGCGCAAGGCTTCACGAGCGCGCCGCAACTGGGTATTCGCGGCGGCAGCAATGGCGGGCTGCTGGTCGGCGCGTGCATGGTGCAACGGCCGGAGCTGTTCGGCGCGGTAATCTGCGAAGTGCCGCTGCTCGACATGCAGCGTTATCCGCTGCTTCATGCGGGCGCGTCATGGATCGACGAATACGGTGATCCTGAGGATGCCGAAGAAGCGCAGGCGCTCGCCGCGTACTCGCCGTATCAACGCGTGAAAGCAGGCGTGGCGTATCCGGACGTGCTGTTCACGACTTCGACGAGCGACGATCGCGTCCATCCCGCGCACGCGCGCAAGATGGTCGCGCGCATGCAGGAACAAGGGCACGCGAACGTCTGGTATCTGGAGAATACGGATGGCGGCCACGGACCGGGAAGCGATGCGCTGGAGCGCGCGCAATACGATGCACTGGTGTTCCGCTTCCTGTGGACGACGCTTGGCGGGACCTGGTGATTCCGCGGTGAATCTGCTGTGACCCTGCCGTGATTCAGGCGGGCGGCGCGCTTCAAGCGAGCCGCCCGTTTTTTCTGCACACTCAGGCGGCGAGATTCAGGTCCGCGATAACGGGCGTGTGATCGGACGGCTGCTCCCACTTGCGCGGCACCTTGTCGATCTCGCACGACACGAGCGACGGCGCGAGCTCAGGCGAAAGCAGGATGTGATCGATACGCAGCCCCGCGTTGCGGCGGAACGCGAACATGCGGTAATCCCACCACGTGAACGTCTTTTCGGGCTGCTCGAATTGCCGATACGAATCGACAAAGCCGAGCGCGATGAGCCGCTCGAACTGCGCGCGCTCTTCGGGTGAAACCAGATTCTGGCCTTCCCATGCCTTCGGATCATGCACGTCGCGATCCTCGGGCGCGATGTTGTAATCGCCGAGCAGCGCGAGCTTCGGATACTGCTGCATTTCCTGCGCGAGCCAGTCGTGCATCGCGTCAAGCCATGCGAGCTTGTAGGCGAACTTCTCGGTGCCCGGCGCCTGGCCGTTAGGGAAATAGGCGCTCACGAGGCGCACGCCGCCCACCGTCGCCGCGATCACGCGCTGCTGCAGATCTTCGAAGCCGGGAATGTTGCGCACGACCGTGACGTCGTCGACGTCCAGACCGTCGCGCACGAGAATGGCAACCCCGTTATAGGTCTTCTGGCCCGCGAACCAGCTACGATAGCCATGCGCTTCGAGTTCGGCGCGCGGGTATTTATCGTCGGTGAGCTTGAGTTCCTGCAGGCAGAGGGCATCGACCTTGCTTTCGCCGAGCCAGTCGATGACGTGCTGCAGACGCACTTTCAGGGAGTTGACGTTCCAGGTCGCGATTTTCATGGATGGTGAGCCGGTAAGTGTGCGGGGAATGGCGCTGCCTGCCGGGGGCAGGCGCGGGTGTTCCCGGGAATCGATACCGCACTATAGCCGCTCGGGCCACGTCGAGCCAGGCGGCGGCCCGCATCCAGGACCAATCACAAACATAGGGAGGAGCAGTGATGAGCAATGTGAGCGTGCAGTTTCTGTTCGACTTCGGCAGTCCGAATGCCTACCTGAGCCACAAAGTAATTCCGCAGATCGAGGCGCGTCAGGGCGTGCGCTTCGAATACGTGCCGATCCTGCTCGGCGGCCTCTTCAAGCTGACCGGCAACCGCTCGCCGGCGGAAACCACGGCCGGTATCGAGAACAAGCGCCAATACCTGTTCCTCGAAATCCAGCGTTTCATTGCGAAGCATGGTCTCACGGCGTATCGGATGAATCCGCATTTTCCCGTCAATACGCTGGCGCTGATGCGGGGCGCGGTGGCCGCGCAGCGCGAAGGCGTGTTCGAGCGTTATGTCGAACTCATGTTCGCGCATATGTGGGAGGAAGGTCTCAAGCTCGACGACCCGCAGGTGCTGCGCGCGACGCTCG
This sequence comes from Paraburkholderia eburnea, assembly GCF_002917095.1. Lineage (GTDB taxonomy): Bacteria > Pseudomonadota > Gammaproteobacteria > Burkholderiales > Burkholderiaceae > Paraburkholderia > Paraburkholderia eburnea. The sequence continues at coordinate 463,062 of NZ_PQGA01000003.1, read as the reverse complement.
CGGCCGATGGTTTCGACGTGGCGCGCTTCGAGACGGCAATGGCCGATGCGCAGGTAAAAGGCACGTTGCTCGCGAATACCGAAGCCGCGTTCAAGTGCGGCGCGTTTGGCGCACCGACGTTCTTCGTCAACGACGAAATCTTCTTCGGCAAAGATCGTCTGCGTGACGTGGAAGAGGAAATTGCCCGCGTGAAGTGACAGAACGCGCGTGGCGGCGGGGAACGCAGACGCGAATCATGCGTTCCCGCACCGCCGTGTTCCGCTATCAGGCGACAGCTTCAGCGGCCACGCCCAGCCTTTCGCGCGCCGCATCGTATTCGCGCTTCAGGCGCGCGATCAAATCGGCGGCGGGCACGACGCTCTTCACCGCGCCGATGCCCTGGCCCGAACCCCAGATGTGCTTCCACGCTTTTGCGCCGCTCGACGCGAAACTCATCTTCGACGGATCCGATTCCGGCAGCGCGTCCGGATCGAGGCCGCTCGCGACGATGCTCGGGCGCAGGTAGTTGCCGTGCACGCCCGTGAAGAGATTCGAATAGACGATATCGGCCGCGCTGCTCTCGACGATCATCTGCTTGTACGCCTCCACCGCATTGGCTTCCTGCGTGGCGATGAAAGCCGAGCCGATGTAGGCGAGGTCCGCGCCTGCCGCTTGCGCTGCGAGGATGGCATTGCCGTTGCCGATCGCACCCGAGAGCAGCAGCGGGCCGTCGAACCATTCGCGGATTTCGTGGATCAGCGCAAACGGCGAAAGCGTGCCGGCATGGCCGCCCGCGCCCGCGGCGACGGCGATCAGACCATCGGCGCCTTTCTCGATCGCTTTTTTCGCGAAGGTGTTGTTGATCACGTCATGCAGGACGATGCCGCCCCACGCGTGAATGGCGTCGTTCACTTCCGCGCGCGCGCCCAGCGACGTGATGACGATCGGCACCTTGTATTGCGCGCAGACGCCCAGGTCGTGCTCCAGACGGTCGTTGGACTTGTGGACGATCTGATTCACGGCGAACGGCGCGGCCGGGCGGTCGGGATGCTTCGCGTTGTACTCGGCAAGCTCGGTCGTGATGCGGTCGAGCCATTCGCCCAATACGTGATCGGGGCGGGCGTTGAGCGCGGGGAACGAACCGACCACGCCCGCCTTGCACTGCGCGATCACGAGATCCGGATTCGAAATGATGAAAAGCGGCGAGCCGACGACGGGAATCGACAGGCCGCGACGCAGGACGGCGGGCAAGGACATGCATATCTCCTGGACGGAATCGGCGCCCCCATGTGATCCCTTACGACCCTGAAGGAAGGCACCGTCTTGTGGTTGGTATCGATAAACATAGCAAAGCCCCGAACACTATGCAACTGGTTGCATAGTGCTTCTCCTCGGGGATTAACCGGGGCGGTATCGTTCAAGCCGTGGTTTAGAATCGGCGCATGTCCACGCCCCACGCCATCCTCATTGCCCTGCTGGAAAAGCCGTCGTCCGGCTACGATCTTGCCCGGCGCTTCGACCGCGCGATCGCTTATTTCTGGCAGGCTACGCATCAGCAGATCTACCGTGAACTCGGCCGCATGGTGGAGGCGGGCTGGGTAGCCGTGGTCGAAGAGGACGCGGCCGCCACGCGCAAAAAGGTCTATCGCGTGCTGCCGGTCGGGCGCGAAGAGGTGGCGCGCTGGGCTCGCGAAACGCGCCTGGGGGTGGACGACCGCAATCTGCTGCTGCTGAAGTTGCGCGCCGACGCGGTAATCGGGCCGCTGGGTCTCGCGGACCAGGTGCGGCAGATGATCGTCGATGCGCGCGAACGGCTCGACACCTATCGCGCCATCGAGCAGCGCGACTTCGGCGCGCCATCGCTCACGCGTGGCCAGCAGTTGCAGTATGCGATTCTCAAGGCAGGCATTCGCACGCAGGAATCGTGGCTCGAATGGGCTGAAGAACTGCCGTCGTTGCTGGGTAGTGGCGAACAGTAAAGTTCGGATTCCGGATTAATTATGGCGAGCGCGGGTGCTCGCGCTTGAGCATGTCATTCTCGCGCAGAAGGTGTGTAGAAAATAAGTATTGACGTTATGACAGCCTCACCTTATAATTCTTTTCTCTGACGGACGCGGGGTGGAGCAGTCTGGCAGCTCGTCGGGCTCATAACCCGAAGGTCACAGGTTCAAATCCTGTCCCCGCAACCAAAGCTGTTCGTCGGAAGCAATCAAGGGTTACAACGCATCAGCGTGTAACCCTTTTTTGTTTTCTGCGTGGCTCTTCTCAGGCCTTCAACGCCCAGTCCACCGCGGCCTTCGCATGCAAGGCGGTCGTGTCGAATACGGGCAGCGACGAATCCTCCGCGCCGATCAGCAGCGTGATTTCCGTGCAGCCGAGTATCACGCCCTGTGCGCCACGCGCAGCCAGTGCGTCGATCACCCGCTGATACACCGCCCGCGACACATCTTTCACCACGCCGTGACACAACTCGTCGTAGATGATGCGGTGCACGTCGTCGCGCTCGTCCGCATCGGGCACGATCGCCTCGATGCCGTGAACCTCGCGCAAACGGCCCACGTAAAAATCCTGCTCCATCGTATAGCGCGTGCCCAGCAGCCCTACGCGCGTCACGCCCGCTGCACGCAATGCCGCGCCTGTCGGATCGGCGATGTGCAAAAAGGGAATCGAGATGGCCGCTTCGATCGACGCGCAGACGCGATGCATCGTATTGGTCGCGAGCAGCACGATATCCGCACCGCCGCGCTCCAGTTGCCGTGCGGCCTGCGCCATCAGGCCGCCTAGTGCGTCCCAGTCGCCCGCGCGCTGCAATGCTTCGATTTCCGCGAAATCGACGGTCGCCATCAGGCTGCGCGCGTTGTGATGGCCGCCGAGGCGCGCCTTCATCTCGCTGTTGAGCAGGCGGTAGTACTCCGCCGACGATTCCCAGCTCATGCCGCCAATCACACCGATTGTCTTCATTGCGTGTACGCGAGTGCGCGGGTGGTTGAAGTGTCCGCACGAGTATAGGCTTGCCGTTTGGGCTGTACAGGTACGGTTGCGCGCGGGTGTCACGATACGGTCAAGGGACGGATTCCGGACAGTCTCGCGCACCATAACGAGCCGCTGAATTCTGGCACCGATAGAATCGGAACACCACGCACAACAAGACGCCAGCAAGGAGCCGCACATGGACCTGATCATTCGCCGCGCCGTGCTCGCGCATGGGCATCCCACCGGGCACTCCACGGTCGATATCGGCATCGAGGCGGGGCGCATCGCCGCCGTCGAAGCGCGGCTGGACGCGCAGGCGCGCGATGAAATCGACGCCAGCGGCGCGCTTGTCTCCGCGCCTTTCATCGACGCGCATTTCCACATGGACGCCACGCTCTCCTACGGCCTGCCGCGCGTGAATGCGTCGGGCACGTTGCTGGAGGGCATCGCGCTGTGGGGCGAGCTCAAGCCGCATCTGACCCAGGAGGCGCTGGTCGAACGCGCGCTCCAGTACTGCGATTGGGCCGTCGCGCGCGGGCTGCTGGCGATCCGCTCGCATGTCGATGTCTGCGATCCGCGGCTGCTGGCCGTCGAGGCGCTGCTCGAAGTAAAGCGCCGCGTCGCGCCGTATCTCGATCTGCAACTGGTGGCCTTCCCGCAAGACGGCGTGTTGCGCAGCGCGGGCGCGTTCGACAACCTCAAACGCGCGATCGCGATGGGCGTCGACGTGGTGGGCGGTATCCCGCACTTCGAGCGCACCATGGCCGATGGCGCGGAATCGGTGAGGCTACTCTGCGAATTCGCGGCGGAAAAGGGCCTGCGCGTCGACATGCATTGCGACGAGTCGGACGATCCGCTCTCGCGCCATATCGAAACGCTCGCGGCGCAAACGCATCGTCTCGGGCTGCATGGCCGCGTGGCCGGCTCGCACCTCACGTCGATGCATTCGATGGACAACTACTACGTGAGCAAGCTGATTCCGCTGATGCGCGAAGCGGGCGTGGCCGCGATCGCCAATCCGCTCATCAACATCACGCTGCAAGGACGCGCGGATACTTATCCGAAACGTCGCGGCATGACGCGCGTGCCCGAGTTGATGGCCGCGGGCGTGACGGTCGCGTTCGGCCACGATTGCGTGATGGACCCGTGGTACAGCTTCGGCTCGGGCGACATGCTCGAAGTCGCGCAGATGGGACTGCACGTCGCGCAGATGACGGGCGTGGAGGCGTCGCGGGCCTGTTTCGACGCGGTGACGGTCAATCCCGCGCGGATTCTCGGCCTCGAAGGCTATGGCGTCGCGCCGGGCTGCGCGGCGAATCTGGTGGTGCTCGACGCACGCGATCCAATCGAGGCGATCCGGCTGCGCGCCGCACGCCTGGCCGTCGTGAGCCGGGGCAAGGTGGTGAGCCGCCAACCCGCGCAGCGCGCGGCGCTCGCGCTCGAAGGGCGTCCCGAAAGCGTCGATTTCAAGCTGCATCGATAAAGCGCCGTGCCATAAAAAAACCGCGCATCGAAGTGCGCGGTTTTTCGGGTGGCTCAGTGGTTCTGGTTCGAGCGCGAGGCTGACTTACTGCGCCGGCGGCTGCTCCATGCCGTTATGACGCAGCAGCGCGTCGATATTCGGCTCGCGGCCACGGAACGCCTTGAAGGATTCCATCGCCGGGCGGCTGCCGCCCACTTCCAGAATCTCCTGGCGATAGCGCGTGCCGGTGGCCGGATCGAGCACGCTCGACTTCGCGGCCGCGGCGGCTTCCTCGAAGGCCGCGTAGGCGTCGGCGGACAGCACTTCGGCCCACTTGTAGCTGTAGTAGCCCGCAGCGTACCCGCCCGCGAAGATATGGCTGAACGTATTCGGCCAGCGCGAGAACGGCGCTTGCGCAATCACGTGATAACGCTTGTTGATTTCGCGCGCGAGATCGTTGACGCTCTTGCCCTTCGAGGCGTCGAAGTCGACGTGCAGCGCCATGTCGAACATCGAGAACACGATCTGGCGCAGCGTGCCCAAACCGCTCTGGAAGTTCTTCGCGGCGATCATCTTGTCGAACAGCTCGCGCGGCAGCGGTTTGGCGGTATCGACGTGCGAGGTCATCTCGGTGAGGACGTCCCATTCCCAGCAGAAGTTCTCCATGAACTGCGAGGGCAGCTCGACCGCGTCCCATTCCACGCCGTTGATGCCCGACACCGACAGCTCATCCACGCGCGTGAGCATGTGGTGCAGGCCGTGGCCGAATTCATGGAACAGGGTGATGACTTCGTCGTGCGTGAAGCAGGCGGGTCGCCCGCCCACCGGCGCCGAGAAGTTGCAGGTGAGATAGGCCACCGGCGTCTGCACGCCGTTCGCTTCGAGCTTGCGGCGCGAGCGCGCGTCATCCATCCACGCGCCGCCGCGCTTGCCTTCGCGTGCATAGAGGTCGAGATAGAACTGCGCGACGAGCGTGCCGTCGGCGTTTTCGACGCGGAAAAAGCGCACGTCGTCGTTCCAGACCGGCGCGCTGTCGTCGCGGATACGCACGCCGAAGAGCGTTTCGGTGACCTTGAAGAGGCCCTTGAGCACGAAGTCTTCGGGGAAATATTGCTTGACCTCGTTTTCCGAGAACGAATAGCGCTTCTGGCGCAGACGCTCGGCTGCGAAGGCCATGTCCCACGGCTCGATCTGCGTGAGGCCCAGTTCGCTCGCGGCGAATTCGCGCAGTTCCTGCCAGTCCTTTTCCGCGTGCGGACGCGCGCGCGTGGCGAGGTCTTCGAGGAAGCTCATGACCTGCGCGGGCGTTTCGGCCATCTTGGGGGTGAGCGAGACTTCGGCGAAATTGTTGTAGCCGAGCATCTTCGCTTCTTCGGCGCGCAGCTTCAGTTGCTCGTCGACAATCGCCGTGTTGTCCCATTCGGGCTTGCCGCCGCCGTAGACGGGGCCGAGTTCGGACGCGCGCGTGACATACGCGCGGTACAGCGTCTCGCGCATCGCGCGGTTTTCCGAGTACTGGAGCACCGGGAAATACGAGGGGAAGTGCAGCGTGAACTTGTAGCCTTCCTTGTTCTCGCGCTCGGCGGCTTCGCGCGCGGCGGCGATCACGTCTTCGGGCAGGCCTGCCAGTTCGCTTTCGTCTTTGGCGTAGAACGCGTAGGCGTTGGTCGCGTCCAGCACGTGATCCGAGAACGCCTTCGCCAGCGCGGCCTGGCGCTCCTGCAGTTCGGCGAAACGCGGCTTCTGGTCTTCGGGCAGTTCCGCACCCGAGAGGCGGAAGTCGCGCAGGGCGTTATCGAGAATCTTCTTGCGCTCGCTCGTGAGCAACTGGAACGAGTTGTGATTCGTGATCGCCTTGTACTTCTCGTAGAGCGCGAGGTTCTGGCCGACGCTCGACCAGAACTCGGTCACGCGCGGCAGGTTTTCGCCATAGACGGCGCGCAGTTCGGGCGTGTCGGCGACGGCGTTCAGGTGGCCGATCACACCCCAGGCGCGCGAGAGCGGTTCGGTGACGCGCTCGACCGGTTCGACCACGTCGCTCCATTGCGCGGGCGTCATCGGCTGGGCGGCGCGTTCGACGGCGGCGCTGGCGTTGGCGAGCAGCACATCGAGCGCGGGCGTCACGTGTTCGGGACGGATCTCGCCAAAGCGCGGCAGGCCGGAAAAATCGAGCAGGGGATTATCGGAGGAAGTAATTGCCATGATGCGTCCTGTTCCTTCTGTCGCGGTTGATTCGCAGGCGATTTTCGCACTGTGTAGGGCCGGAGCGCCGCGCAGCCCGCGCCCCGATAAATCGGTTATTGGGGCGCGGTGCGCACTTTCCAACCGGGTCATCCGAGCAAATTAACAGAAGTCGGGGCGCGGCGGCACAATCAGCGCAACCTCGGCGCATCGTCGGCGCATCGTCGGCGCATCGTCGGCGCCCCAAAAGCAAAGCGGCCCGCACGGGGCCGCTTCGTTATTGCGTGGCGCGCTGCGAGGCTGCGCTTACGCGCCTGCCGCACGCTCCGCCGCTTCGATCGTGTTGACGAGCAGCATCGTGATCGTCATCGGGCCGACGCCGCCCGGCACCGGCGTGATAAAGCCGGCCTTGTCCTTCAGGCCCGCGAAATCGACGTCGCCGCACAGCTTGCCGTTGTCGTCGCGGTTCATGCCCACGTCGATCACCGTCGCGCCCGGCTTGATCATGTCGGCGGTCAGCACGTTGCGCTTGCCCACGGCGGCCACGACGATATCGGCCTCGCGCGTGTGCTTCGCGAGGTCGCGCGTCTTGCTGTGGCAGATCGTGACCGTTGCGCCCTTTTCGAGCAACAGCAGCGCCATCGGCTTGCCGACGATGTTCGAGCGGCCGATCACCACGGCGTTCGCGCCTTCGAGGGGGATGTTGTACTCCTCGAACATCTTCATCACGCCGTAGGGCGTGCAGGGACGGAACAGCGGCTGGCCCGTCATCAGCGCGCCGGCGTTGGCGACGTGAAAGCCGTCCACGTCCTTCTCGGGCGCGATCGCTTCGATCACCTTGTGGCTGTCGATGTGCTTCGGCAGCGGCAGTTGCACGAGGATGCCGTGGATCGCCGGATCGTTGTTCAGTTCGTCGATGCGCTTGAGCAGATCGGCTTCCGAAAGGGTTGCCGGATAGCGGTCGTACGACGAGTGCAGGCCGTTGTCCTCGCACGCCTTGATCTTGTTGCGCACATAGACTTCGCTGGCCGGGTTGTCGCCGACCAGCACGACCGCGAGGCCCGGCTGATGGCCGCGTGCGGTGAGGGCGGCGGCGCGCGTGGCGACATCGGCGCGCAGTTTCTTGGAGAGGGCAACGCCGTCGATGAGAGTGGCAGTCATGGTCGGTCGAGAATCGAGTGTGGCAAAGCGGGGGAGCGCGCCCGCCGGGACGAGGGCGGTTGTGCCGACGCTGCGGGCCGGCGTCACGCGCAGCGGGCGCTGCTGCGAAGGCCGACATTATACCCGGCAGACGGGCGTGACTTGTCGCGCCAGGACGGATCGGTGGCCGGACGGGACAGGAAATCAACCTGGGAACAGGCTGGCGCGGCGGCCTTGGGTCAAACGGGCGCGCCGCGATGCGGGGAGTGGGGATCGGAGGACTCGCATCGGCTCAACCCGCCGCGAGGCCTCGGGACGACGAACTTATTGTTGCGGCTGTTGCGCCTGCTGCGGTTTGTTGGAGAGCGCCAGACGGAGCAGGTCGGCGACCGTGTTCACGTTGAGCTTTTCCATGATGTTGGCGCGGTGCGCTTCCACGGTCTTGATGCTGATGCCGAGATCGTCGGCGATCTGCTTGTTCAGGCGGCCGGCGATGATGCGCTCCAGCACCTGATGCTCGCGCGCCGTGAGCTTGCCCAGACGTTCGGCCGCCGCACGCTGCTGCTGGACGTTGGTGCTTTCGCTGCGCGCCTTTTCCAGCATGCGCTCGACCAGCTTGCGCAGTTCGGCTTCGTCGAAGGGTTTTTCGATGAAGTCCATCGCGCCCTTCTTCATGGTGGACACGGCCATCGGCACGTCGCCGTGGCCGGTCACGAAGATGATCGGCAGCGAGGCGTTGTCGGCGATCAGGCGCTCCTGCAGCTCGAGCCCGCTCATACCCTGCATGCGCACGTCCAGAATCAGACAGGCGATCTGGCCGGCCTGCTGTGCGGGCTGATAGGCGTCGAGGAATTCTTCCGCGCTCGTGAAGCACTGAACGCGATAGCCATTCGCTTCAAGCAGCCAGCGCAGGGAGTCGCGTACGGCTTCATCGTCGTCCACAACAAAGACGGTTTCCTGGGTGGTGACTGGGCTGTTCATGGCTCTCCCGTAACGGTTTGTGGAGTCGGTTCATCGGTGCCGTCCCTCGAAGGCTGATCCGATTCGCCGATGGGCAGACTGCAATGGAACGTGGCGCCGCTGATGTGGCCATCAGCTTCAATATTGTTGACCACCCACAGGCGCCCGCGATGCGATTCGATGATCGAGCGGCAAATGTTCAGCCCCATGCCCATGCCGTCGGACTTGGTGCTGTAGAACGGTTCGAAGAGGCGCTCGGCCGTGGCTTCGTCCACGCCGGGGCCCTGGTCCACCACGCTGATGCAGACGTTGCCGCCTTCGCGCTTCACGATCACGCGAATGAGCGGATCGATGGCATTCGGGCGCGCGTCGGCCATTGCTTCGGCGGCGTTTTTCAGGAGGTTGACGAGCACCTGCTCGATGAGCACCGGATCGACGTAGATCACGGGCATGCGCGAGCGCATGTCGGTCACGATGCGGATGCGGCGCTTGCGCGCTTCGATTTCGGCCAGACCCACGGCGTCGGCGACGATGTCGGCGACACGCGCGGCCTGCCGCTTGGGTTCCGAGCGCTTCACGAACTCGCGGATGCGCTTGATGATCATGCCGGCGCGCACGGCCTGCTGCGCCGTTTTTTCGAGCGCGGGCAACAGGTTCTCGGGCGCGCCGCGTCCCGACTTCACCAGCGCGACGGTGCCCGAGGCGTAGTTGTTGATGGCGGCCAGCGGCTGGTTCAGCTCGTGGGCGAGCGACGAGGCCATTTCGCCCATCGTCATCAGGCGGCTCGTGAACTGCAGCTTTTCGTCCTGCTGGCGGGCCAGTTCCTGCGCCTGCTTGCGCGTGGTGATGTCGGTCGCGATCTGCATCTGCGCGAGATGGCCGTCCACCCACTGGATGTACTGGCGGCGCACCTCGAACCACTTCTGGATGCCCTCGACGTAGATTTCCTGCGCGTCGGCGGCGCTGTCGGTGAGCGCCGTGGCCGGCAGGCCCGCGTAGGCGTCCACCATGTCGATCGAATCCGACGAGGCGCTGGCCGAATCGAAGCCGCCGCCGCCCGCCAGTTCCAGGTGGCCGTCCGGGCGAATGCCGAACAGATGCCGGTAGTAGCGGTTCGCGAACAGGAGTTCGGCTTCGTCGGCGGCCAGCACCGACACGGCCGCATCGAGGCTTTCCAGCACCGTGGTGAAGCGTTCGTGCGCGGCGGCGAGTTCCTCGCGCGCGCGCTTGGGTTCGGTGATGTCGGTCATCGACGACATCCAGCCGGTCTGGCGGCCCGAACTGTCGATCAGCGGCGAAACGTACAGGCGCGCATGGAACTGCGAGCCGTCCTTGCGGCGCACACGCAGCTCGAAGCCCGAGGAGGGCGCCTTGCCGCGCAGCGTCATGTCGAGCTGGCGCTGCATTTCCGGATACGCGTCGCGCGGCCAGTACGGGAACGGCGCGTTCTTGCCGACCAGATCGCTCTCATCCCAGCCCGTCATGCGACAAAACGCCGGATTGACATGGGTGATCCGGCCATGCATGTCGAGCACGCGCATACCGATCAAAACCGAATTTTCCATCGCCCGGCGGAAGAATGCTTCCGCGTACAGCGCCTGCTGCGCCTCGAAGCGCTGGCGCGTGTGCTTCCACAGGCTCCAGAGGCTCCACAGCACGAAGCAGGAGAGCCCCGCGACCAGCCACACGAGCGTGTTGTTCGTGAAGTTGGTCATCTGCGGATACGAGTACACGCGCACCGACACCCCCTGGCCCGGCGGATCGAGCGGCAGGTCGTAGTAGACGTCGCGCGGCAGGCGCGGGCGCGTCGAGGTGGTGGCGAGTTCGCGGTTGTTCGCGTCGAGAATCGAAATCTTGTACTTGGCCGACAGCTCGGGCGGAATGTCGTGTTTCAGGATCCCTTCGACCGAGAACACGGCCGCGATCGTGCCAAGAAATTCCCGATCGCGGTATACCGGCGTCTGGAGCGTGATGTAGCCGTTGCCGAGGTCGTCGTAAATGAGCGGCGAATAGACCTGGCGGCGCGACGAACGGGCTTCGGCGAACGCCGCCTTCACGGCCTCGTCCATCTGCGAATCGTTGGGCTTGGCCAGGCGCTGGCCGAACACCGGCATGGCCGTATTGGGCCAGCGCGGCTCCTGCTGGCTCGTGTACCAGTTCAGGTAAAGGATTTCCGGATGACCCTGCATGATGTCCGTGGTGGACGTCTGGAAATACTGCGGGTCGGAGTGGCCGGTCGCGAGATCGCGCGAGAGCGCCTGCAATTGCTCCTGCGCGCCCGTCATGGAGAGGCGGATCTGCTGCTGGGCCCAGGCCACGTTGCGGTAGAGCGTGTCTTCCTGCTGCTGCTGCTCGCGGCGGTTGAGGCTCCACAAGATCAGGCTCATGACGATCAGGAACACCAGGATCGACAGGAGCGGCGTCAGCAAATAGGAATTGGACCACCACGGTCCGTGGTGCCAGCGGGACGGCGACGTGTCGCCGGGCGAACCGGGCGGCCGCGCCGAGCGTGCGAAAAGCCGTTCGGTCAACATGGCAAGGATTGTAGCTCAGCGTAAGACACGGAAATGCCGCGAAAAAAGCGATAAATCGCCGATAAACAGGTTCAAACTGGCCGATATCGACACAGGGGCGCGAACGATTCAGCGTGCGCTGCAACAATTTTTCGCATTATAAAATCCCATCCCGCAATTCGAAAATTTCCTTGCACGAACGCGGACGGCCTAATTACAATCGCCCGCAAAGCTGCTGCGGTCGGCGCGGTCACGTGTTCATGCATTGCCGCCCGCATGGTCCGATCAACAGCGTTCCCCTACATCCAGGAGACAAGCATGTCCGCTGTACCCGACGAAGTCCTGAAGTACGTTGCTGCTGACAAGGACGAAGATCCCCAGGAAACCGCCGAATGGCTGGAGGCGCTCGATGGCGTCATCTCGACCGTCGGCCCCGACCGCGCTCACTATCTGATCGAGAAGCAGATCGAATTCGCCCGCGTGCATGGCGAACATCTGCCGTTCTCGGCCAACACCCCGTACATCAACACGATTCCCGTGTCGGCCCAGGCGAAGAACCCGGGCGACCAGGACATCGAGCACCGCATCCGCTCGTACACGCGCTGGAACGCCATGGCCATGGTCCTGCGCGCGGGCAAGCACACCAACGTGGGCGGCCACATCGCCTCGTTCGCGTCGGCGGCCACGCTCTATGACGTCGGCTACAACCACTTCTGGCACGCACCGTCGCCGGAGCACGGTGGCGACCTGATCTTCGTGCAGGGCCACTCGTCGCCGGGCGTCTACTCGCGCGCGTTCCTGCTCGGCCGTCTGACCGAAAACCAGCTCGACAACTTCCGTCAGGAAGTGGGCGGCGAGGGCATCTCGTCGTACCCGCACCCGTGGCTGATGCCGGACTTCTGGCAGTTCCCGACCGTCTCGATGGGTCTCGGCCCGATCATGGCGATCTACCAGGCCCGCTTCATGAAGTACATGCAGGCGCGCGGCATCGTGAAGACCGAAGGCCGCAAGGTCTGGGCCTTCCTCGGCGACGGCGAAACGGACGAGCCGGAATCGCTCGGCGCGATCGGCATGGCCGGCCGCGAGCGTCTGGACAATCTCGTGTTCGTCATCAACTGCAACCTGCAGCGTCTGGACGGCCCGGTGCGCGGCAACGGCAAGATCATCCAGGAACTCGAAAGCGAGTTCCGCGGCGCCGGCTGGAATGTCGTCAAGGTGATCTGGGGCAGCCGCTGGGACGCGCTCTTCGCACGCGACAAATCGGGCGCGCTGATGCGCCGCATGATGGACGTCGTCGACGGCGAGTACCAGACCTACAAGTCGGAGTCGGGCGCGTACGTTCGCGAACACTTCTTCAACACGCCGGAACTCAAGGCGCTGGTCGCCGACTGGTCCGACGACGACATCTGGAACCTGAACCGCGGCGGCCACGACCCGCACAAGATCTACGCGGCGTTCCATGAAGCGTCGAACTCGAAGGGCCAGCCGACCGTCATCCTCGCGAAGACGATCAAGGGCTATGGCATGGGCGAAGCCGGCCAGGCCATGAACATCACCCACCAGCAGAAGAAGATGCAGGTGGATCAGCTCAAGAAGTTCCGCGACCAGTTCCGTCTGCCGATCACGGACGAGCAGATCGTCGACGTGCCGTACCTCAAGTTCGAGGAAGGCTCGAAGGAACTCGAATACATGCGCCAGAAGCGCATGGATCTCGGCGGTTACCTGCCGGCTCGCCGCCAGAAGGCCGAGTCGCTGCCGGTGCCGGCGCTCGACACATTCGAGCCGCTGCTCAAGGGCACGGGCGAAGGCCGCGAGATTTCGACGACGATGGCGTTCGTGCGTATCCTCAACATCCTGTTGAAGGACAAGGCGATCGGCAAGCGCGTCGTGCCGATCGTGCCGGACGAGTCGCGTACCTTCGGCATGGAAGGTCTGTTCCGCCAGATCGGCATCTGGAATCAGCAAGGCCAGAAGTACGTGCCGGAAGATTCCGACCAGCTGATGTTCTACAAGGAATCGGAAACCGGTCAGATCCTGCAGGAAGGCATCAACGAAGCCGGCGGCATGTCGGACTGGATCGCGGCCGCGACGTCGTACTCGACGCACGGCGAGACGATGATCCCGTTCTACATCTTCTATTCGATGTTCGGCATGCAGCGTATCGGCGACCTGGTGTGGGCCGCCGGCGACATGCGCTCGCGCGGCTTCCTGCTGGGCGGCACGGCCGGTCGCACGACGCTGAACGGCGAAGGCCTGCAGCACGAAGACGGCCACTCGCTCCTGTGGGCCGCTTCGGTGCCGAACTGCGTGAGCTATGACCCGACGTTCGGTTACGAACTCGCGGTCATCATGCAGGACGGTCTGCGCCGCATGGTGCAGGACCAGGAAGACGTGTTCTATTACATCACCGTGATGAACGAAAACTACGAGCACCCGGCGATTCCGCAGGGTGAGGCCGTAGCCGCCGACATCATCAAGGGCATGTACGCGTTCCGCAAGGGCGACGCCAAGGCCAAGGGCCCGCGCGTTCAACTGCTGGGCGCAGGCACGATCTTCAACGAAGTGATCGCCGCCGCCGACCTGCTCAAGAACGACTGGGGCGTCGAAGCCGACCTCTGGAGCGTGCCGAGCTTCACGGAACTGGCCCGCGAAGGCCACGAAGTCGAGCGTTACAACCTGCTGCACCCGAGCGAGCCGCGCCGCGAATCGCACGTCGAGAAGCTGCTCAAGGGCACGGAAGGCCCGATCATCGCTTCGACCGATTACGTGCGCGCGCTGGTCGACCAGATCCGCGGTCTGGTGCCGCGCAAGTTCGTGGTGCTCGGCACCGACGGCTTCGGCCGCTCGGACACGCGTGAGAAGCTGCGTCACTTCTTCGAAGTCGATCGCTACTGGACGACGGTTGCGGCGCTTAACGCGCTCGCGGACGAAGGCAAGATCGATCGCAAGGTTGTCGGCGAAGCCCTCGCCAAGTACAACCTCGATCCGTCCAAACCCAACCCGATGACCGTCTAACGCATCACCCCTGTGCATCGCAAGCGCGCCTCCCCGAAGCGGGGAGGCGTTCTTATGCGGCCCCGGAGACACTAACAATGAGTCAAGCGATCGAAGTCAAGGTGCCGGACATCGGCGATTACAAGGACATCCCTGTGATCGAGGTGCTGGTGAAGGCGGGTGATTCCGTCGAGAAAGAGCAATCGCTCATCACGCTGGAATCCGACAAGGCGACGATGGATGTGCCGAGCCCCGCGTCGGGCACGGTCAAGGAAGTGAAGGTCAAGGTCGGCGACAACGTGTCGGAAGGCGTGTTGGTCCTCGTGCTGGAAGCCGCCGGCGCAGCCGCGCCTGCCGCTGCCGCACCGGCTGCGAAGGAAGAGAAGGCCGCTCCTGCCGCTGCGCCCGCGCAAGCCGCGGCGCCCGCGCCGGCTGCTGCCGCGCCTGCCGCGAGCGGCGGCGTGCAAAGCGTCAAGGTTCCCGATATCGGCGACTACAAGGGCGTGCCGGTCATCGAGATCGGCGTGAAGGTGGGCGACCGTGTCGAGAAGGAGCAGTCGCTCGTCACGCTGGAATCGGACAAGGCCACGATGGATGTGCCGAGCCCGGTGGCTGGCATCGTGAAGGAAATCAAGGTCAAGGTCGGCGACGAAGTGTCGGAAGGCACGGAAATCATCGTCGTCGAAGCGGAAGGCGCCGCTGCAGCCGCACCGGCCGCCAAGGCACCGGTCGAGCAGCCCTCGGACGCACCGCAGGCGGCTCCCGCCAAGGCCGCGCCCGCTGCACCGTCGGCACTCGCGCAAGCGCCGATCATTCCGGCAGGCGAAGGCGGTTCGCGCCGCCCGAGCCACGCTTCGCCGTCCGTGCGCAAGTTCGCGCGCGATCTGGGCGTCGACGTGGGCCGCGTCACGGGCACGGGGCCGAAGGGCCGTATCACCCAGGACGACATCACCGCGTTCGTGAAGGGCGTGATGACGGGCGCGCTGGCCGCTCCGGCTGCCGCTGCCGCACCGGCCGCTGCTGGCGGCGCAGGTCTGAACCTGCTGCCGTGGCCGAAGGTCGACTTCACGAAGTTCGGCCCGATCGACACGCAACCGCTGTCGCGCATCAAGAAGATCTCGGGCGCGAACCTGCATCGCAACTGGGTCATGATCCCGCACGTCACGAACAACGACGAAGCGGACATCACCGACCTCGAAGCGCTGCGCGTGCAGCTGAACAAGGAAAACGAGAAGGCAGGTGTCAAGTTCACGATGCTCGCGTTCGTCATCAAGGCCTGCGTCGCCGCGCTCAAGAAGTTCCCGGCGTTCAACGCGAGCCTGGACGGCGACAACCTCGTCTTCAAGCAGTACTACCACATCGGTTTTGCCGCCGACACGCCGAACGGCCTGGTCGTGCCGGTGATCCGCGACGCCGACAAGAAGGGTCTCGTCGATATCGCGAAGGAAATGGCGGACCTGTCGAAGCTCGCGCGCGACGGCAAGCTCAAGCCGGACCAGATGCAAGGCGGCTGCTTCTCGATCTCGTCGCTCGGCGGCATCGGCGGCACGCACTTCACGCCGATCATCAACGCGCCGGAAGTGGCGATTCTCGGCCTGTCGAAGAGCGCGATGAAGCCGGTGTGGGACGGCAAGCAGTTCGTGCCGCGCCTCACGCTGCCGCTTTCGCTCTCGTACGACCACCGCGTGATCGACGGCGCCGCTGCCGCGCGCTTTAACGCGTACCTCGGCCAGATCCTCGGCGATTTCCGCCGCGTGATCCTGTAAAACCGCTTCGACCGGCCAGCGCCTTCGCGCCGCACCTCGGGGTGCGCGTCGCGGCGGGCGCGGCCGGTCGTTCCTGAAGGGGACACCATGAGTCTCGTCGAAGTGAAAGTGCCGGATATCGGCGACTTCAAGGACATCGACGTCATCGAAGTCAACATCAAGCCGGGCGACTTGATCGAGAAGGAGCAGACGCTGCTCTCGCTCGAGTCGGACAAGGCCACGATGGAAGTGCCCAGCGATGTCGCGGGCACGGTCAAGGAAGTGAAGATCAAGGCCGGCGACAAGGCGTCGCAAGGCACCGTGGTCGCGCTCGTCGAAGTGTCGGCCGATGCGGCTGCGCCCGCGCCGAAAGCCGAGGCACCGAAGGCCGAAGCGCCCAAGGCTGCCGAAGCACCGAAGGCCGCGACGCCCGCACCGCAAGCCGGCAGCTTCAGCGGCAGCGCCGATGTCGAATGCGACATGCTCGTGCTCGGCGCTGGCCCCGGCGGCTACTCGGCGGCGTTCCGCTCCGCCGACCTCGGCATGAAGACCGTGCTGGTCGAGCGTTATTCGACGCTTGGCGGCGTGTGTCTGAATGTCGGCTGCATTCCGTCGAAGGCGCTGCTGCACACGGCGCTCGTGATCGACGAAGCCGCCGCGCTCGAATCGCACGGCATCTCGTTCGGCAAGCCGCAGATCGATCTGGACCGCCTGCGCGACTTCAAGTCGGGCGTCGTCAAGAAGCTCACCGGCGGTCTCGCCGGCATGGCGAAGGCGCGCAAGGTCGAAGTCGTGACGGGCCTCGGCACGTTCCTCGATCCGTACCACATGGAAGTGGCGGGTGAGGGCGGCAAGAAGATCGTCAAGTTCAAGCAGGCGATCATCGCGGCCGGTTCGCAGGCCGTGAAGCTGCCGTTCATGCCGGAAGATCCGCGCGTGGTCGATTCGACCGGCGCGCTCGAACTGCGCCAGATCCCGCAGAAGATGCTGGTGATCGGCGGCGGCATCATCGGTCTGGAAATGGCGACCGTCTACTCGACGCTCGGCGCGCAGATCGACGTCGTGGAAATGCTCGACGGTCTGATGGCGGGCGCGGACCGCGATCTCGTGAAGGTCTGGGAGAAGTACAACGCGAAGCGCTTCGCGAACGTCATGCTCAAGACGAAGACCACGAAGGCCGAGGCGAAGGACGACGGCATCTACGTCACGTTCGAAGGCGAAAAGGCCCCGGCCGAAGCGCAGCGCTACGACCTTGTGCTGGTTGCCGTGGGCCGCTCGCCCAACGGCAAGAAGATCGGCGCGGACAAGGCAGGCGTGGCGGTGACGGATCGCGGCTTTATCGAAGTCGACAAGCAGCAGCGCACCAACGTGCCGCACATCTTCGCGATCGGCGACGTGGTCGGCCAGCCGATGCTCGCGCACAAGGCCGTGCATGAAGGCCACGTGGCGGCGGAAGCGGCGCACGGCGAGAAGGCGTACTTCGACGCGCTGCAGATTCCGTCGGTGGCTTACACCGATCCGGAAGTGGCGTGGGCCGGCAAGACCGAAGAGCAGTGCAAGGCCGAAGGCATCAAGTACGGCAAGGCGGTGTTCCCGTGGGCCGCTTCGGGCCGCGCGATCGCCAATGGCCGCGACGAGGGCTTCACCAAGCTGATCTTCGACGAAGAGACGCATCGCGTGATCGGCGGCGGTATCGTCGGCCTGAACGCGGGCGACCTCATCAGCGAAGTCTGCCTCGCCGTGGAAATGGGCGCGGATGCGACCGACATCGGCAAGACGATTCACCCGCACCCGACGCTGGGCGAATCGGTCGGCATGGCTGCGGAACTGTACGAAGGCGTCTGTACCGATCTGCCGCCGCAAAAGAAGAAGTAAATTCGCGCCGCGCCGCTCCAGCGGCGCGCGTGAGCGCAGCAACAACGTAAAAAAACGGCGCACTCCGCGAGGAGCGCGCCGTTTTCTTTTGGTCAGCGCGACAATGCCGCGCGAGCCGGGGGAGTGCGAGAGGCGCCGGAGCGTGAAAAAAATTCCCGGCCGCCGGGGACCGGGCAAGCGACATGCCGGGCGGCATGTCGGAGCGTCAGATCCAGCGCCAGGCGCGTGCGAGGTTCAGGTGGGAAACCGCTGGCCGCTCGCGGCGCACCCGGTCAATGCACGGTGAGCTTAAGCGCTCAGGCCGGCTTCTTGGCAGCGGCGGCAGCCGAGCGCGAAGCTTGCGCAGCAGCCTTGCTGGCGGCCGCGGTGGCGGCGTTGAAGTTGCTTTCAGCGATTTCGACGGCTTGCTTCGTGGCCTTGTGAACCGTTTCGTACGTCGTGTTGGCGGCGTTGATTGCCGACTTGATCACGGCGACAGCGGTTTCCGAACCGGCCGGTGCGTTCTTCGCGACGTTGTCGACGAGCGACTGGACCTTGCGGTTCTGTTCTTCGTAGTGGGCTTCGGCGACCTTCGCGAACTCAGCTTGCGTAGCCGAGGCGATTTCATAGACGTGGCGGCCGTACGAGAGGACCTTTTCGGCGAGCGGCTGGGCATAGCTCGACTGCAGCGCGAAGAATTCCTGTGCATCCTTCGCCGACAGCGCGCGCTGCGCCTGTTCCTGCGATTCCGCCAGATTCGAGCGAACGGCCTGAAGGTTCAATTCGACGAGCTTTTCCACGCCTTCGAATGCCTTGCCGGTCAGACCGAACAGGGTTTCGAGGTTGGCCTTGTGTGCGGCGACGAATTGCTCAGGGGTCAGCAGACTCATGGTTACGCTCCTGGATGGTTGGCGGCCTCGTAGGGTGGGTCGCCTGGAGTAGATGGCAAGACGGTGGTGATCTGCCCGACGCTTTGTGCGTCGCAGCATTGAACCTGATTCTAGGTCAGCCCAGTCGAATGTCAAGAACTTTTGATGCGCCGCACAAACTCGTTAAAGTATTATTAAACAGATACTTATGCCGGTGGCATGAGGGTGCGAACGGTATTTCCGCTGAGCTGCGGCATGGTGTCTCCGGGCGAATTTGCTCGATGCCGTGCCTGACAAGGATGCGCATATGCGCGCTGGTTCTGGCAAGATTGAGTCTGACGGCGTGATGTGGTGTTTTTTGACGTCTGCCGTCAGGCTCCGTCAGGTCTGTCAGGGAATGCACCAAGGCGCGTCCACCGGATTCCTGTATGGAACGTTAAAGCTTTATTGCAGTCGAACTGCGCGTCGCGTGGTTCAGCGGCACGGATGTCAGAGCAACGTCCTCGGTATTTATCCCACATCAAGTTTTTCAGGATGCGCGCCGTTAATGCGTGGGCGACAGCAAACGTTGTCGCCACGAGGTGCGGCAGGGTGGGCCGTCTGGTCGATTGTCTGACTCCATCGAATGCGTGAAGTACATTGATCTGCTCAATCAAGAACCAGACTTCGGTTTAACGAGTAGCCATAAGTGCTTCAATTTGCGAATTTTTCGTGGTTTTACTACACTTGGCGAACGATCCCGCCGCTTCATCCAGAACACCAATGAAATCCGACAAGCTCCTGTCGTTCAAGCTGGTGCCCTCATCGGTTGTCAGCACCGCGCTGTCGGTGGCTGTGTCCGTGGCCATCAGCGCGACGCTGCTAGCGCCCGAGGGCGCTTTTGCTGCGTCGCAGAACACTGCCGCCGCCAAAACGGCGAAGGCCAAGAAGGCCACCAAGAAGGTTGTGAAGGCCGACGCCGCACCCGCGAAGGTCGCGAAGAAGGCGGGCGCAACCCGTACCGTCGCCGCGAAAGACGACGATGCGCGTCCGGTGGCGAAAAAGCGCCGCGTCAGCTACACGATGAATGGCCGGCACCATACGGCAGTGCGCCGCGTGGCGTTCGAGCCGCGTCAGCCGACCGTCGGTCAGGCGTTCGGCCTGCACGAGACGCCCGACTCGCTGATGCTGCGCTCGGGTGTGGCCTATGTGGTCGACCAGAACTCGCTCGAACCGCTCTTCGACAAGAATTCGCACGCCGTGGTGCCGATCGCCTCGATCTCGAAGCTCATGACCGCGATGGTCGTGCTCGACTCGAAAGCGCCGCTCACCGAGCAGATCGAAGTCACCGACGAAGACCGCGACTACGAGAAGAACACCGGCTCGCGCCTGTCGGTCGGCTCGGTGCTCTCGCGCGAAGACATGCTGCACATCGCGCTGATGGCGTCGGAAAACCGTGCTGCCGCGGCGCTCTCGCGCTACTACCCGGGCGGCCGTCCGGCCTTCATCGCCGCGATGAACGCGAAGGCGAAGCAACTGGGCATGACCGATACGCACTTCGAGAATTCGACGGGTCTGACGAGCCACAACGTGTCGACCGCGCGTGATCTCGTGAAGATGGTGAACGCGGCCTACCAGTACCCGATGATCCGCCAGTTCTCGACCGATCACAGCTACGACGTGTACACGGGCAAGCGCACGCTGGCCTACAACAGCACGAACGCGCTGGTGCGCAATTCGTCGTGGGACATCGGCCTGCAGAAGACCGGCTTCATCAACGAAGCAGGCGAATGCCTCGTCATGCAGTCGACGATCCATGGCCGTCCGGTCATCATGGTTCTGCTCGATTCGAGCGGCAAATACTCGCGTTTCGCCGACGCGACCCGCGTGCGCACATGGCTCGACAACGGCGGCGCGGACCAGCAGCCGCGCATCACGAGCGCGGACGCGGGCGGCCCGGGTACCTGAACCGCCTGCCACGCCAGCCGTCCTCATCTGGTTTTCGAACGCCCCGCACTTGCGGGGCGTTTGTTTTTCCACGGCCACGATCGGGGATGCCTACGCCATCCGGCCAGCTGTTTGAAGCACGATCCCATCGGCAGAATCGTCAGTGTTTCGCCATGCGATGCCTGTTCGGGCAGCGCGAATCTTCCGCTTACCGTTTGATGGTTGTCAATTGACAACCAAAGTGGCGGAGCATACACTGGGTTTGCCAATGAGACGATCGCATCCGAAGAAAGAGATCGAGGCTGCGCTGACTTACGCCGAGGCAAAAGGTTGGTTAGTACGACCAGGCAAGGGTAACGGTCATGCGTGGGGAAGAATGTATTGTCCCGCCAAACAGGCAGATTGCCGGTGCGGGGAATTCGGCATCACGAGCATCTGGAGCACGCCGCGCAACGCAGGCAATCACGCACATCTGTTAAAGCGCGTGGTCGATAACTGCATAGTGCAGGGCGCCACACAGCAGGAGTGACACATGAACTACGTATTCACGCTCAAGTACCAACTGGCGCCCGACGACTGCGACCAGGAACAACTGGTCGAGCGGCTTGCGCAAGGAGGTTGCGATGACGCGACCATCGGCGTGGGGCTGCCGGGGCGCATTGCACTGGCATTCGCGCGTGAGAGCGAGAGCGCCTGGGCCGCCATCTACACGGCGCTGCAGAACGTGAAGGAGGCGGTGCCGTCGGCGCGCCTGGTCGAAGCCGCGCCGGATTTCGTTGGCTTGACGGACGTTGCCGATCTGACCGGCATGTCGCGGCAGAACATGCGAAAGCTGATGCTCGCGCATTTCGCGGATTTCCCGCAGCCGGTACACGAGGGCAGCCCGTCGCTCTGGCATCTGGGCGACATCCTGAGCTGGCTTAGTGCGCGCGAAGGCTACAGTATCGACGCCGCTTTGCTCGATACGGCGTGTACGGCAAAGCAGGTCAATCTGGCGAAAGACGCGCGCGAGGTGGATGCGCGCGTCAAGCGTCAGCTGGCGGAGCTTGTGAGTTGAAGGGAAACGGCCGCGTGGGCTGAGGCGAAACGTCTCAGGCCGGTTGCACGTGGCCTTCGGCCGGTTCGGCGTGATAGCCGAGCGATTCCGAAATCGTGAGCGCCGTCTTGCTCAGTTGTCCCAGCCACGAATCCTGCAAGCGGTCGGCGGGGGCGGAAAGCGACAGGCCCGCGACCAGCTTGCCCGTATCGTCGTAAATGCCTGCAGCGATGCAGCGCACGCCCAGTTCCAGTTCCTCGTTGTCGCGCGCGCAGGACTCCTGGCGCACGTGCGCGAGTTCGCGCTCGAGGCGGCTCAGATCGGTAATGCTGTTGCGCGTATGGCCCGAAAGACCGGTGCGCGTGGCGTAGGCGCGCACGCGCGTCGCTTCGTCGGCGGCCAGAAAGAGTTTGCCGACCGAGGTCAGATGCAGCGGAGCACGGCCACCAATCGCACGCACCACCTGCATGCCCGAGCGCTCCGAGTACGCGCGCTCGATATAAACGATCTCGTCGCCCTGGCGCACGGAGAGATTCACCGTCTGGCCAGTCAGGCGATGGAGTTCGCGCATGGGCGAAAGCGCCGCGTCACGCACCGAAAGTCGCGCCTTCACGAGGTTGCCCAGCTCCAGCAGACGCATGCCCAGGCGGTAGGTGCCCGGGTCCGAGCGATCGACCAGGCGGCAGCTCACCATGTCGTTGAGGATGCGGTGCGCGGTGGACGGATGCAGTTCCGTGCGCAGCGCGAGCTCCTTCAGGCTGACCGGGTCGGTATGTGCGGCGAGCGCATCGAGGAGGCGCATCATGCGCTCGATCACCTGAATCGAGGTCTTCGGATCTGGACTGGTGTCGGTCATGGGGGCGTATTCCGGATACAGATTCGTGTGATGCGGGGTGGGTGCGGCAAGCAGAAATTCATTGTATCTCGTATTGTGAAAAAAGTAAGCGTCTAGCGGAAAGCGGCTGCTGCATTGCGGCAGGACTCGTCACGCAGCGTTCAGCGTTGGTGGCGAAGGCGAAACATCGGATAATCGGGGACGGTTTTCAGGAGGATTTCCCATGCGAGTCGGTCTGTTCGTCACCTGTCTCATCGACATGATGCGTCCCGAAATCGGTTTTTCCACGCTCAAGCTGCTCGAAGAGGCCGGTTACGACGTGATCGTGCCGCCCGCGCAAACCTGCTGTGGGCAGCCGGCTTACAACTCCGGCGAACGTGCGCTGGCACGGGATCTCGCGGAAAAAGCGCTACGGGAATTCGAACAGTTCGACTACGTCGTCGTGCCTTCTGGGTCGTGCGGCGGCATGATTCGCGTGCATTTCGGCGACCTGTTCCGTGACGATCCGGAGCTGATGACGCGGTACGGCAAGCTGCGCGAACGCGTCTACGAGCTAACTGATTTCCTCGTGAATATTGCGCGCGTGACCCTCGCGGAAGGCGAGTTTCGTGGGCCGGTGACCTATCACGATTCGTGCTCGGGCTTGCGCGAACTGGGCGTGAAGGCGCAGCCGCGCGAACTTTTGGCGCAACGCGGTGTGCAGGTGCAGGAAATGAAAGATTGCGAACATTGCTGCGGCTTTGGCGGTACGTTCGCGGTGAAATACGGGGCGATTTCGACCGCGATTGCGGACGAAAAGTGCATGAATGTGCAGGCGAGCGGAGCGAGCACGGTGGTGCTCGGCGATCTGGGCTGCGTGTTGAACATCGAAGGGCGCCTGCGCCGCACCGGCGACCACAGCACGCGCGTGCTGCACATCGCCCAGGTGCTGGCCGGCGACATCTAACGCCTTCGGCCTTTACGAAAACTCACGTCCTCACACGCCATGCAAGTTACCTCGATGCAATTCAAGGCGCGTGCCGGTCAGAAGCTGGCCGATCAACGCCTGCAGCACAACCTCAAGAAGCTCTCGACCAAGTTCGTGAGCGCGCGTGCAGAGGCGATCACGGCGATCGATTTCGAGGCCACGCGCGCCGCGCTCAAGGAACGCCGCAATCGGGCGCTTGAGAATCTCGACGTCTGGATCGAGCAGTTCGAGGCCGAGGCGACCCGGCGTGGCGTCACGGTCCTGTTTGCCGAAACGGCACGCGAGGCGGCGCAACTGGTCGCCGACATCGCGCGTCGCCACGAGGTCCGCAAGGTCATCAAGACCAAGTCGATGGTGTCGGAGGAGATGCAGCTCAACACCGTGCTCGCTCAGATGGGCGTGCAGTCCATCGAAACCGATCTGGGCGAGTACATCCTCCAGATCAACAACAACGAGCCGCCGAGCCACATCATTGCGCCCGTCGTCCACAAGGATAAGGACGAGATCGCCGATCTCTTCGCGCGCACGCACGAGAAGCCGCGTCTGACCGACATTCCCGACATGACGCGCGAGGCGCGCGAAGTCCTGCGGCCCCATTTTCTTTCGGCGGATATGGGGGTGACGGGTGGGAATTTCCTCGTCGCTGAAACCGGCTCGGTCGTGCTGGTCACGAACGAGGGCAACGAGGGTATGTGCACCGTGATGCCCCGCGTACACGTGGCCGTCACCGGCATCGAAAAGATCCTGCCGACGCTGGAGGACCTGGCGACGGCTATGCGCTTGCTGCCGCGCTCGGCCACGGGGCAGGCTACGTCGAACTATTTCTCGATGCTCACGGGTCCGCGCGGGGCGGAAGACCAGGACGGCCCCGAGCATATGTACGTCGTGCTCGTCGATGGCGGGCGCACCGGTCTGATCGGCGGAGAATTCCAGGAAATGCTGCGCTGTATTCGCTGCGGAGCCTGCATGAACCATTGCCCCGTCTACCAGAAGGTGGGCGGTCACGCGTACGGCTGGGTCTACCCGGGGCCGATGGGTTCCGTGCTCACGCCAAGCTACGTTGGCATCGACAAGGCGCTCGATCTGCCGCAGGCGGTCACGCTCTGCGGCGAGTGCAACAGTGTTTGCCCGGTGGGAATTCCGTTGTCGGACCTGCTGCGCAAGCTGCGCGAAAAGCAGGCGGAGCGCCGGTTGCGCCCCTGGCGCGAGCGCGCGGCGCTGCTCGCCTGGGGTTGGCTGGTGCTGCATCCGACCGCATACGCGTTACTCACCAAACTCGGCGTGCGGGTGCTGGAGCGGCTGGGCGGCTCGGGGCGCATGATCCGCAAGCTGCCGTTCGCGCGCGGCTGGACCGATGGCCGCGATATGCCCGCGCCCGTGGGGCGGACTTTCCGCGAACTCTACGCTGCGCGTCACACCCACCTGGACGCCAACGTCCCGACGCGCAAGCCGACGTGAATCCGCGCCTCTGTGTCGGCGTCGTCAACCCTAATAGAGCCACTGTTTAATCTGCGACAACAGTGTGTTCGACTTTGCCGGGTTTTTCCTGATTGCGATCGTCTATATCATTTCGACTGGCGATAGTGCGTACCGAGCCCTCATCGCCCCACAGTCGATAGAGAGTCGCATCATGAAAAAGAAAATAATGGTGTATTGGCCGCTGGCGCTCATCGTGCCGCTCGCCGCAATCGCATGGCTGCATGCGTGGAATACCGCCGAGCAGCAGTTTCCGCTCGCCGCCGATCAGGTCAGCGCCGAACTGGCGCGCGCCGTGTCATATGGTCTGGTTGACGATGGCGTCGATATGAAAGCGCCGGTGAAGGCGTTGCGCAGCGCCACGCCGCTGCCGCAGACGAGCGCAATTTAGGCGACGCGAGGGGCGTCGAGTCACGCCAAGCGCATAAATCGTGCACTTTGTATAATTGCGAATTCGCCGTTCGATGGCCTGAGTGGCCGGTCGTACGGTCGCCCCAATCCCTGGTTTTTCGTCAAGAAAGAAGGATGAAAAAGGTTTCCATCTGCTTCGTGTGTCTTGGCAACATCTGCCGCTCGCCCACGGCCGAGGCCGTGATGCGGCAGCTTGTCGACGAGGCAGGTCTGGGGGAGCGCGTGGTGGTCGATTCGGCGGGCACGGGCAACTGGCACGTCGGCGAGGCACCTGACGAGCGTGCCCAGCGCGCGGGCGGCAAGCGTGGCTACGATCTTGCGGTGCTGCGCGCCCGCCAGATCGCCGCGAGGGATTTCGACGCCTTCGATCTGATCGTCGCTATGGACGACGCCAACGTGACGGCGCTGCAGCAGGTCGCGCCGGCGTCCGGGCGCGACAAGATCCGCCTGCTGATGGAATTTGCGCCGAACGCCGCTGATCGCGTGGTAGCCGACCCTTATTTCGGTGGCGAAGCCGGTTTCGAGGCCGTGCTCGATCAGTGCGAGGCCGCCTGCAACGGGTTGCTGGCGGCTTTGCGCCCGCAGCTCGCGGATTGAGGCGGGTGGTTTGAAGTGAACGTGACGGCGCACCCTGATGTCCGTTTTGCGTCGTTTTCCCTTTTCGTCAGGCGCGTAATAACCCGCATCGCGGCGCGGATACTTGACTAAACTAGTCATGTATTTATACTTGACGAAAATTGTCGAGAATTGCGGTTCCCCTACATCATGAGACTCACCACTAAAGGCCGTTTCGCCGTCACGGCGATGATCGACCTGGCCCTGCGCCAGGAGCAGGGCCCGGTGACGCTTGCGGGTATCAGTCAGCGCCAGCACATTTCGCTGTCGTACCTCGAACAGTTGTTCGGCAAGCTGCGCCGTCATGAAATCGTCGAATCGGTCCGTGGACCGGGCGGCGGCTACAACCTCGCGCGCCGCGCGGAGGACGTCACGGTCGCGGACATCATCATCGCCGTGGACGAGCCGCTTGATGCCACGCAGTGCGGCGGCAAGGGCGCCTGCGAAGGCACCAAGCAGCACGACGGCCACTGCATGACGCACGAACTCTGGTCCACGCTGAACCAGAAGATGGTCGAGTACCTCGATTCGGTGTCGCTCAAGGATCTGGTGGACAAGCAGCGCGCCCGCGAAGGCGCAGCGCCCGCCGTCCTGCGCGACCGCCGCACCGAGGCGCCCGCGGTCGAGCCGGTGAGGACCGTGCCGCTCGGGCCAAACTCGATCTTCAATATGGCGAGTTCATGAGCGCAGCCAGCGCCGCAAGACAGCAATACACAGTACACGCGCAGCACCCAGATTCCCCGGAGCGATAGATGAATAACGATATTCCCCACCTGCCCATCTACATGGACTACAGCGCGACGACGCCGGTCGATCCGCGTGTGGTGGACAAGATGATTCCGTACCTGCGCGAGCAGTTCGGCAATCCGGCGTCGCGTAGCCACGCCTACGGCTGGGACGCGGAACGCGCCGTCGAGGAAGCGCGCGAGCAGGTCGCGGCGCTCGTCAACGCCGATCCGCGCGAAATCATCTGGACCTCCGGCGCAACCGAATCGGACAACCTCGCGATCAAGGGTGCCGCGCACTTCTACAAGAGCAAGGGCAAGCACATCATCACGGTGAAGACCGAGCACAAGGCCGTGCTCGACACCTGCCGCGAGCTTGAGCGCGAAGGCTACGAAGTCACGTATCTGAGCGTCAAGGACGATGGTCTGATCGATCTGGACGCCTTCAAGGCCGCGATTCGCCCCGACACGATCCTCGTTTCCGTGATGCACGTGAACAACGAGATCGGCGTGATCCAGGACATCGAAACGATCGGTGAGATCTGCCGCGAGAAGGGCATCATTTTCCACGTCGACGCTGCGCAATCGACGGGCAAGGCGCCCATCGACCTGCAAAAGCTCAAGGTCGATCTGATGTCGTTCTCGGCGCACAAGACGTATGGCCCGAAGGGCATCGGCGCGCTGTACGTGCGTCGCAAGCCGCGCGTGCGTATCGAAGCGCAGATGCACGGCGGCGGTCACGAGCGCGGCATGCGTTCGGGGACGCTGGCGACGCACCAGATCGTCGGTATGGGCGAAGCGTTCCGTATCGCGCGTGAAGAAATGGCGACGGAAAACGAGCGCGTGCGCATGTTGCGCGACCGTCTGCTCAAGGGCCTCTCGGAAATCGAAGAGACCTACGTGAACGGCGACATGGAAAAGCGCGTTCCGCACAACCTGAACATCAGCTTCAACTTCGTCGAAGGCGAATCGCTGATCATGGCGGTCAAGGACGTGGCGGTGTCGTCGGGTTCGGCTTGTACGTCGGCGTCGCTGGAGCCGTCGTACGTGCTGCGCGCGCTCGGGCGCAACGACGAACTGGCGCACAGTTCGATCCGCTTCACGGTGGGCCGTTTCACGACCGAGCAGGACGTGGACTATGTCATCAACCTGCTGAAGACGAAGATTGCCAAGCTGCGCGAACTGTCGCCGCTGTGGGAAATGCACCAGGACGGCATCGATCTGTCGACCATCCAGTGGGCCGCGCACTAAGCAGCACGCGCAGCAAAGCGAATATCGACCCCGGCCGCAGCGCACCTCGACATGCAGCGCGGCCAACGAATTGAAGGAGTGTGATCATGGCATATAGCGACAAGGTTCTGGACCACTACGAAAACCCGCGCAACGTCGGCTCGTTCTCGAAAGATGACGATGCGGTCGGCACGGGCATGGTCGGCGCGCCGGCGTGCGGCGACGTGATGAAGCTGCAGATCCGCGTGGGCGCGGACGGCGTGATCGAAGACGCGAAGTTCAAGACCTATGGCTGCGGCTCGGCAATCGCCTCGAGCTCGCTCGTCACGGAATGGGTCAAGGGCAAGACGCTCGATCAGGCGCTGTCGATCAAGAACACGCAGATCGCCGAAGAACTGGCGCTGCCGCCGGTGAAGATCCACTGCTCGATTCTCGCGGAAGACGCGATCAAGGCAGCGGTCGCCGACTACAAGCAGCGCCACACGGCGGACGCGAAGGCCGACGCGGCGTAAAAGCCGGACGCGGGCGGGACGGCGGCGTGCCCTCGGGGCGCCGCTGTGGAATGAACGATCTGGATGCAGGCAAGCCTGCGCCGAGTCGTGACGAAGCGGGCGCATGTGGAAGGCTCGCGGCGCACACGACATGGAGTAGGGCGAAAACGTTATGGCAATCTCGTTGACTGAAAAAGCGGCACAGCACGTGCAGAAGTATCTGACCCGTCGCGGCAAGGGCGTGGGCTTGCGCCTGGGCGTGCGTACGACGGGCTGCTCGGGTCTTGCATACAAGCTCGAATATGTCGATGAGCTTGCGCCCGAAGACAACGTGTTCGAAAGCCATGGCGTGAAGGTCATCGTCGATCCGAAGAGCCTGTCGTACATCGACGGCACGCAACTCGACTTCGTGCGTGAAGGCCTCAACGAGGGCTTCAAGTTCAATAACCCGAACGTGAAGGACGAGTGCGGTTGCGGCGAGTCCTTCCGCGTGTAAGCCCACGCGTTGCGCTGAAAAGGCGGCCTGTGCCGCCTTTTTGATTTTTCGAAGCCGCGCTTTGAAGCGACGCCGGCCCTGCTTGACGACCCCTTTACGACCCCACCAGAACGCTTAAACCGATGGCCTCGCTCTCTTCGCTTTCCGACAGCCACTTCGTGCTCTTTGGCCTGTCCGAGCAGTTCGCGCTCGACGCCGACGCGCTCGATCACGCCTACCGCGCCGTGCAGGCGCAGGTGCACCCGGATCGCTTCGCGGCGGCGGGTGAAGCGCAAAAGCGCGTAGCGATGCAGTGGGCCACGCGCGCGAACGAGGCGTATCAGACGCTGCGCGACCCGCTCAAGCGCGCGAAGTATCTGCTGCATCTGCGCGGCATCGACGTCGGCGCCGAGAACAACACGGCGATGGAGCCGGCGTTCCTGATGCAGCAGATGGAATGGCGCGAGGCGATCGAGGATGCGGTGGGCGCGAAGAATGTCGATGCGCTCGACGCGCTCGCGGGCGAACTGCGCGACGACGAACGCGCGCGTATGACGAAGCTCGCTGCGCTGCTCGATAGCGGCTCGAACCAGCCGGCCGCCGAGGCGGTGCGTCAACTGATGTTCATCGAGCGCGTGGCGGCGGAAGTCGACACGCAGATCGAGCGGCTGGAAGGCTGAACGGCAGGTCGACGCGTAGCGGCGTCGGCGAAAAAAGCGTAGCACCCCGGATACAGAAGGGGCCGCGCGGCGCGCGCAGGATGCGCGAAGCCCCGGCTCCAAAACAGATCAAAGCGATCACACAGATGGCATTACTGCAAATCTCCGAACCCGGCATGGCGCCGGCGCCGCATCAGCGGCGGCTGGCTGTCGGCATCGATCTTGGCACGACGAACTCGCTGGTCGCCGCGGTGCGCAGCGGCGTGCCCGACGTGCTGCCCGACGAAGACGGCCACGTGCTGCTGCCTTCCGTCGTGCGCTATCTGGCCAACGGCGGCCGCCGCATCGGCCGTCTCGCCAAGGCCGAAGCCGCCACCGATCCGCGCAACACCATCGTGTCGGTCAAGCGTTTCATGGGCCGTGGCAAGGCCGACGTCGAAGGCGCGGCGAACGCGCCCTATGAATTCGTCGACGCGCCCGGCATGGTGCAGATCCAGACCATCGACGGCGTGAAAAGCCCCGTCGAAGTCTCGGCGGAAATCCTCGCGACGCTGCGCCAGCGCGCCGAAGACTCGCTCGGCGACGATCTGGTCGGCGCGGTCATCACGGTGCCCGCGTATTTCGACGAAGCGCAGCGCCAGGCGACCAAGGACGCCGCGCGCCTCGCGGGGTTGAATGTCCTGCGCCTGCTCAACGAGCCAACCGCAGCCGCGATCGCCTACGGTCTCGACAACGGTTCCGAAGGCCTCTACGCGGTCTACGATCTCGGCGGCGGCACCTTCGACCTGTCGATTCTCAAACTCACCAAGGGCGTGTTCGAAGTGCTCGCGGCAGGCGGCGACTCGGCGCTCGGCGGCGACGATTTCGACCACGCCGTATTTGCCTACGTGCTGGAGCAAAGCGGCATCGAGCGTGCGGCGCTCGCGCCCGAAGACGTGCGTTTGTTGCTCGACCGCGCACGCGACGCCAAGGAAGCGTTGTCGTCGGCGCCGCAAGCGCGCATCGAAGTCACGCTGTCCAACGGCGCGGCCATCGCCGTGACGATCGACGAAGCGCGTTTCGAGGCGCTCACGCAGGCGCTCGTGCAGCGCACGCTCACGCCCACGAAGAAGGCGCTGCGCGACGCCAAGGTCACGGCCAAGGACGTGAAGGGCGTGGTGCTGGTGGGCGGCGCGACGCGCATGCCGGTGATCCGCCGCGCCGTCGAGCAGTTCTTCGGCCAGGCGCCGCTCACGAATCTCGACCCGGACCAGGTTGTGGCACTGGGCGCCGCGATCCAGGCCGATCTGCTCGCGGGCAACCGCGGCGGCGACGACGACTGGCTGCTGCTCGACGTGATCCCGCTGTCGCTGGGCGTGGAGACGATGGGCGGCCTCGTCGAGAAGATCATCCCGCGCAACTCGACCATCCCGGTCGCGCGCGCGCAGGAGTTCACGACCTTCAAGGACGGCCAGACCGCGATGGCGATCCACGTGGTCCAGGGCGAGCGCGAGCTGGTGTCCGACTGCCGCTCGCTCGCCCGCTTCGAGCTGCGCGGCATTCCGCCGATGGCGGCCGGTGCGGCGCGCATTCGCGTGACCTACCAGGTGGACGCGGACGGCCTGCTGTCCGTGTTCGCGCGCGAACAGCATTCGGGCGTGGAAGCGTCGGTGGTGGTGAAGCCGTCCTACGGTCTCGCCGATGACGACATCGCGAAAATGCTCGAAGACAGCTTCAAGACCGCCGATATCGACATGCGCGCCCGCGCGCTGCGTGAGGCACAGGTCGAAGCGCAGCGCGTGATCGAAGCGACGCAATCGGCGCTGGCCGCCGACGGCGAACTGCTCGACGACGCCGAGCGCGCGGAACTCGACCAGCTGGTCGCCGCGCTCGCGCAGATCGCGCCGGGCGAGGACACCGATGCGATCGAAGCGGCTACCAAGGCGCTGGCCGAAGGCACGGACGAGTTCGCGGCCCGTCGCATGGACAAAGGCATCAAGCGGGCGCTGGCGGGCAAGAAGCTCGACGAGATCGGTTAAAGGAAATTGAAGCGGCGCGGTTAAAGCGCGTCGGGCTATGTCCGCTGTCTGCGTGCTTTCCCGATGCAGCGAAGCGCGCGACGCCAGTAGAATGGGTGTGCCGCCGTCGGTGGACGGGGCGTGCCCGATATGACAAGTTTTGGATACGGAAATCAGAATGCCTCAAATCGTGGTGCTGCCCCATGTCGAACTGTGCCCGGAAGGTGCGGTGATCGACGCCAAGCCGGGTGAGAGCGTGTGCGACGCGCTGCTGGAACACGGCATCGCAATCGAACACGCCTGCGAAAAGTCGTGTGCCTGCACGACCTGTCACGTCATCGTGCGCGAAGGTTTCAACGCGCTCGAACCGTCGGAAGAGCTCGAAGACGACCTGCTCGACAAGGCATGGGGTCTGGAGCCGACTTCGCGGCTGTCGTGCCAGGCGCTCGTGCCGGCCGAGGATGACCTCGTGGTCGAGATTCCGCGTTACTCGATCAATCACGCGAAGGAAAATCACTGATCCATCCCAAAGAGGAGCGCGCAACCATGAAATGGACCGACACGCAGGACATCGCAGTGGCGTTGACGGATACCCATCCGGAAGTCGACCCACAGTATGTGCGCTTCACCGATCTGCATCGCTGGATCACCGAACTCGAGGGCTTCGACGACGATCCCGAGCGTTCGAACGAAAAGATCCTCGAAGCAATTCAGGCGGCATGGATCGAGGATGCGGGCTACTGATAGCGCGTTCTCGTGATCGATAAAAAAGGCGATTCACCGTGAAGGTGAATCGCCTTTTGTGTTTCCGGCGCGGGCCTTAATGCGTCAGGTTTCAGGCCGCGGCGAGCGTGCCGTGTTCGATCCGCACGCGCTGGCCTTGCTGGAACGGCGGCGCTTCGTGATAGGTGAAGTAGCGCGTCTTGCCGTTATCCATGCGCACGCGCACCGAATACGCAGCGGTGCTGCGCAAATGTTTCTCGACCGAATTGCCCGCGAGACCGCCGCCCAGCGCACCCAGCAGCGTCATGGCCGTGCGGCCGCCACCGGCGCCGAACTGATTGCCGACCACGCCGCCCGCAACCGCGCCGCCTACCGCGCCGATGCCGGTGCCGTGACCTTCCTGACGCGTGGCGGAAATGCCTTCGACGACGCCGCACGATACACATGCAGCCGGTTGCGGCTGTGCTTCCTGGGCGTACTGCGGTTGCTGCGCGTATTGCGGCGGTGGTGGGGCGGCCGGCGCCTGCGCTTGCTGCTGTTGGGCGGGCGTGGGCTGCGGTTGCGCGGGCGCGCTGTTCTGCGCATACTGCGCGCTCGTTGCAGGCGCAACGGCACGCGTGGAATCGACCACCGGCTGCGAGGCCATGACGCTCGTTTGGCCCGTCTGGCTTTGCGCGCTCTGCTCGGCGTTGCTGGAGGCTTTCGGGAACACGCCGGTGATGGCCGCCGTGGCCGCGAGGCTCGCGACGATCACCGCACCCGCCGCCGTGGCGACGAGGGGGTGAATCCGGCGGCGCGAATCGGCCGGCGTGGTGGGCGTGGTCAGTTTCGGATCAGGATTATTCATGACAGGCTCCGTCTTTTGCAGAGTTGGCTCAAGGTGAATCTGTCAGATCAGTCTGAGCCAATCTCGCGACCCGGGCATTTCAATTTGTAACCCGTCGTGAAGGGGCGGCGAGTGGAAAGAGGATGCCCGCCATCCACCTCGCTGCACGGCCTTGCATGGCGCGGGTTTCAGCGAGAGCGCAAAGCACATGCCCGATGTGCCCAAGTACGGCAGCGGTGGTTTTTACTCACGGTTACAAACAATCGACGTTGGCAACTCAAAAAGAAACGGGGCGCATGCGGCGTCAACCGCATGCGCCCCGTCAGGCGCGCCGTCCTCGATCAAGGGCGGCGTGGTTCGTCAGCGACTCAGTCTTCGCGGCGCAGGTGCGGGAAGAGAATGACGTCGCGGATGCTCGGGCTGTTGGTCAGCAGCATCACCAGACGGTCGATGCCGATACCGCAGCCGCCTGTCGGAGGCATGCCGTACTCGAGCGCGCGGATGTAGTCGGCGTCGTAGAACATCGCTTCCTCGTCACCGGCGTCCTTTTGCTCGACCTGTTTCTTGAAGCGCGCGGCCTGGTCTTCCGGATCGTTCAGCTCCGAGAAGCCATTGGCGATTTCGCGGCCCGTGATGAACAGCTCGAAACGCTCGGTGATGCCCGGCAGCGTGTCCGAGGCGCGCGCGAGCGGCGAGACTTCGACCGGGTAGTCGATGATGTACGTCGGTTCCCACAGTTGCGACTCGGCGGTCTCTTCGAAGAGCGCCAGTTGCAGCGCGCCCACGCCCGCGTTGAGGAACTGCGGCTGGTTCGCGTCCACGCCGAACTTCTTCAGCTCGGTGCGCAGGAACGCGGCGTCGGCGAGTTGCTCGGTCGTGTATTGCGGCGCGTATTTCTGGATCGCCTGCACAATCGTGAGGCGATGGAACGGCTTGGCCAGATCGAGTTCGCGGCCCTGGTAGTCGAGCGTGGCGCTGCCGCGCGCGTCGATGGCGGCCTGGCGGATCAGCTGTTCCGTGAAGTCCATCAGCCACGTGTAGTCCGTGTACGCGGCGTAGAACTCCATCATCGTGAATTCCGGATTGTGACGCGGCGAGACGCCTTCGTTACGGAAATTCCGGTTGATTTCGAACACGCGCTCGAAGCCGCCCACCACGAGGCGCTTCAGATACAGCTCGGGCGCGATACGCATGTACATCTGCATATCGAGCGCGTTGTGATGCGTGATGAACGGCTTGGCCGCCGCGCCGCCCGGGATCGGGTGCAGCATCGGCGTTTCGACTTCCATGAAGTTCGCGTCGGACATGAAGCGGCGCACCGACGAGATCGCCTTGGTGCGCGCCACGAACGTCTCGCGTGCTTCCGGCGTCACGATCAGGTCGACGTAGCGCTGGCGATAGCGCATTTCCTGGTCCGACAGGCCGTGGAACTTGTCCGGCAGCGGACGCAGCGACTTCGACAGCAGGCGCAGTTCCGTGCAGCGCACGGACAGCTCGCCCTTGTTGGTGCGAAACAGCACGCCCGTGGCGGCGACGATGTCACCCAGATCCCACTTCTTGAACGCGTCGTAGGTGGCTTCCCCCACGTCGGCGGGCGTGATGAAGAACTGGATCTGGCCCGAGCCGTCGCGCACCGTGGCGAAGCTCGCCTTGCCCATCACGCGCTTGAGCATCATGCGGCCCGCGATCTTCACTTCGAGCGGATTCGCTTCGAGCGCGTCCTTGTCGGTGTCGGCGTGGTCGCGTTGCAGGTCGGCGGCGTGGTGGGTGGGGCGGAAGTCGTTCGGGAAGGCGACGCCCGCCTCGCGCAGCGCGCGCAGTTTCTCGCGGCGCTCGGCGATGATCTGGTTGTCGTCGATGTCGGGCGCGGCGGTATTCTGCGCGTTCTGCTGGGTCGGTTCGGTCATGATGGCTCGGGTTCTTTGAGTTCGGTTCCTGCAGCGCCGCGCATCGCGAGGAGGCGGGGCGGCGGGAGAGGGCGGCCGCTGCACAGCAGGGCCGCCGTGGCGCATAACAATCTAAACGCTGTTACACGCCCTGTTTCAGGCTTGCGCTGATGAAGGCGTCGAGATCGCCGTCGAGCACGGCCTTGGTGTTGCTGATTTCGACGTTGGTGCGCAGATCCTTGATACGGCTGTTGTCGAGCACGTAGGAGCGGATCTGGTGGCCCCAGCCCACGTCCGACTTGCCCGCTTCGAGCTTGTCCTGCTCCGACTGGCGCTTGCGCATTTCGGCCTCATACAGGCGCGATTTGAGCATGGCCATGGCTTCGGCGCGGTTGCGGTGCTGCGAGCGGTCGTTCTGGCACTGCACGACGATGCCCGACGGAACGTGCGTGATACGCACGGCGGAGTCGGTCTTGTTGATGTGCTGACCGCCCGCGCCCGAAGCGCGGTAGGTATCGATACGCAGATCGGCCGGATTGACTTCGATCTCGAACGAATCGTCGATTTCCGGGTACACGAACACCGACGAGAACGACGTGTGGCGCCCGCCCGACGAATCGAACGGCGACTTGCGCACGAGGCGGTGAATGCCGGTTTCGGTGCGCAGGAAGCCGTAGGCGTATTCGCCTTCGACCTTGATGGTCGCGCTCTTGATGCCGGCGACGTCGCCTTCGGATTCTTCGAGCACTTCGATCTTGAAGCCCTTGCGCTCGCAGTAACGCACGTACTGGCGCAGCAGCATGGACGCCCAGTCGCACGCCTCGGTGCCGCCAGCGCCGGCCTGGATGTCGATGAAGGCGTTGTTCGGATCGGCCGGGTTCGCGAACATGCGGCGGAACTCGACATCGGCCACGCGCTTTTCGATCTCCTGGGCGTCGGCTTCGATGGAGACGAGCGTGTCCTCGTCGCCTTCCTCGCGTGCCATCTCGAAGAGATCCAGCGTGTCGCGCGTGTCGTTCTCGATGCCGTCGAGCGTGTGCACCACACCCTCAAGCAGCTTCTTTTCTTTCCCGAGACCCTGGGCGTGTTTGGAGTCGTTCCAGACGTTGGGGTCTTCGAGTTCGCTGTTGACTTCGACGAGCCGTCGGGCTTTTACGTCGTAGTCAAAGATACCCCCGGAGCTCGCCCGCGCGTGAGCGCAGGTCCGCCAAGAGGGCTTCGATCGCGTTGAGACGTTCCGCTTCCATTTTTGTCGTGATCCGGCGTGTAAAACCTTGAATTATAGCCGATTGGGCAGGGCTTGGCCCGGCCCACGGGCGGCTGCGTAACGAGCCGGCGGCCCGTTGCGGCACGTTTTCGGATCGCGCTTTGAATCGACTGGACGGCGGCTGAAACGCGGACGTCGCGGGGTCAGAGCAGCGCGTGCTCCACCACCAGTTGCACGCGCGACACGCCGTTCCAGGTGTCGCTCACGAGCCGGTAGGCGATGGTGGTGTGCTGGGGCAGCGTTTCGGTATGGTTGAACCAGATGGCGTTGAAGCGCTGGCGTCCGCGCAGCAACTGGAGTTTCAGATGCTTGTCCTTCACGAGCGCCTGCGAAGCCACCTCGAATTCGCCCGAAAACACCGGCGCCGGGAAGCCCTGCCCCCAGACCGCGGCATCGATCATCTGGACGAAATCGGGCGAGAAATAGGCGTCTTCCAGGTCGCCGTCGGTTTCCACGGTGCGCGCGAGCGCCTCGGCGCTGAGCCATTCGCGGCCCACGCGCTCGAACGCGGCGGCAAAGCGCGGCACGTCGGCGGCGGCGAGCGTCATGCCCGCGGCCATCGCGTGGCCGCCGAACTTGTGGATCAGGCCAGGCTCGCGTTTGGAAATCAGATCGACGGCGTCGCGCAGATGGAAGCCGGGAATCGAGCGGCCCGAGCCCTTGACCAGCTCGCCTTCGTCGTCGGCGGGCGCGAAGGTGAAGGACGGGCGATGGAATTTTTCCTTGAGCCGCCCCGCGACGATGCCGATCACGCCCTGGTGCCAGCCCTCGTTGAAGAGCGTAAGCGTGGCGTTGTCCTGCGGATCGACGTCGGCGAGATCGGCGAGCGCCTGCTGCTGCATGCCCGCTTCGATTTCGCGGCGCTCGCGGTTCATCCCGTCGAGCTGCTGCGCGAGTTCCCATGCGCGGCCCGCATCGTCGGTGATCAGCAATTCGATGCCGAGCGACATGTCGGAGAGCCGGCCCGCCGCATTCAGACGCGGGCCGAGCGCGAAGCCCATGTCGAAGCCCGAAGCGGTTTTCGCCTCGCGGCCCGCGGCGCGGAACAGCGCGGCGATGCCCGGCTGCATGCGGCCGTTGCGGATGCGTTGCAGACCTTGCGCGACCAGCACGCGGTTATTGCTGTCGAGCCTCACGACGTCGGCGACGGTGCCCAGCGCGACCAGATCGAGCAGGCCGTCGAGGCGCGGCTCGGGGCGCGCGTCGTTGAACGCGCCGCGCTTGCGCAGTTCGGCGCGCAGCGCGAGCAGCGTGTAGAACATCACGCCCACGCCCGCGATGCACTTGCTCGGAAACTCGCAGCCCGGCTGGTTCGGATTGACGATGGCGCGCGCGTCGGGGAGCGTGTCGCCGGGCAAATGGTGGTCGGTCACGAGGACTTCGATGCCAAGCTCGTTGGCCGCTTCCACGCCTTCCACGCTGGCGATGCCGTTGTCCACCGTGATCAGGACGTCAGGCGGGCCGCCCTTGCGTTGCGCCGCGAGCGCGACGATTTCGGGCGTGAGGCCGTAGCCGTACTCGAAGCGGTTCGGCACGAGATAGTCGATCTGCGCGCCCATCATGCGCAGGCCGCGCACGGCCACGGCGCAGGCGGTCGCGCCGTCGCAGTCGTAGTCGGCGACCACGAGCATGCGGCAGTCCGCTTCGAGCGCATCGGCGAGCAGTTCGGCGGCTTCGTCGAGTCCCTTCATGCCGGTGGGCGGAATCAGGCGGGCGAGGCCGGTTTCGATGTCGTCGGGACTGCACACGCCACGCGAGGCGTAGAGCCGCGCGAGCACCGGATGCAGGCCGTGACGGATTAGCGCTTCGGTATCGGCGGGGGAACAGGCGCGGGTGACGATTCGGGTCATGCGTGACGGCTTTTAGCGTGAAGTGAAGCGGTTATCGGATTATTCGACGGCTTATTCGATGAAGAGCGACGCGAATTCGCGGCGTCGCCAGAATTTGCGCAGGTCGCCGCGCGTCGCGGTGAGCGTGACCGAGCCGGTGTCGCCGCACAGCGTCACGGCCAGTTCGGCCAGTTCGCGATTTTCGAGCGCGGCGAGCGCGGGCGCGAACCAGTCGCGCTCGATCTGGGCGAACGCCGCGTTCCAGCGGCCCCAATCCTGCTGGATATAGGCGGCGGAAAACGGATCGAGCTCGATGAGCGTCGCGCCCGAGGAGTTGGCGTTCGCGGTGGTTGTCGCGTTGAAGTACGCGCCGAATGTGGCGGGCACCTCGCCCAGTTCCGCACCGCAGGCAAGCGCGAGTCCACGCGTGGCTGCCGCGTCCGAGCGCACGCGGGCGAACGCGCGCTGCACGGGCCGCAGCGCGCCTTGCGCGTGGAACCAGATCGAGTTGACGGCGGGCAGGCCGCGCGCCTCGCGCGCTTCGTTGACCGGGTGCTCGAACCAGGCCATCTGCACCTCGTTCTGCACCTTCATCCACGTGCGCGAGCGCTGGCCGGAATGCGCTTCGTGCGGCAGCCAGATTTCGATGTTGCGCCCGCTCGCGCGCAACGGCGACGCGCCCGCGAGCGTGCCGAACCGATCGCTCGACAGATACCAGCGCTGCGGCGTGGGGGCTTCGACGCGGATGCCCAACTCCTCGATCAGGGGCCTTGCGACCGCGAAGAGCGCGTCGGCGTCGGCGTCGGTCAGTTCGAGCGAGGCGGGGTCGATCAGCACCAGATGGTCGTGCGCGATCCGCACGTGCACGGGCTGGATGCAGGCCCAGATGGCGTCGCCGGGCGTGCCGCCGTCGGCCAGCAGCATCCACGGGGCGAGCGGCGCTTCGTCGTCCGCGGCCGCGCCGTTTGCCGTGCTGTTCGACGTGGCAGCGGCGCCGAATGCGCGCGCGACCCAGCGCTCGTGCGGCAGCGTGCGCTGGAAATCCTCGCCAATCACCTGATCGCCCACCCGCGCGCGCGCGATCAGCTTTGAGAGCGCGGGGTACTGAAGGCCGGCGAGGGCCGTGGACGCCACGGCCGCCGAGGGCAGCGCGAACGGAACGAGAAGATGGAGACGGTCAGCAGGCATGATGGAGCGCATTGTACTTCGGAGCCGGGTACGCGCGGCTCGGGACTCGGGGCGTGCGCGCCTGA
Organism: Paraburkholderia eburnea; assembly: GCF_002917095.1. Lineage (GTDB taxonomy): Bacteria > Pseudomonadota > Gammaproteobacteria > Burkholderiales > Burkholderiaceae > Paraburkholderia > Paraburkholderia eburnea. Next base: position 423,765 of record NZ_PQGA01000003.1, on the reverse strand, counting down.
GCGGATCGCGGCGCGGCAAGCCGGGCTCATACAAATCAGCCACTTACGTGCGGACTGATACAAATCTGCGCGGCACCTGCGGGCGGATTGCGCGTCCAACCAGCGAGGCGCGAATGGCCGTGCACGATGCCGCAAAGCCCTTTGGGGCGCGGTAGTGTGGCAAACTTCGCGCTTGATCGCCGATATGTTCCGGCACGCAAAGCAGCAACGAAGAAGCAACGCAAAAGCAACGCAGAAGCAACGAAGCACAAAAGGATTCGCTTGAAACTTCCCTACGAGTGGCAGATAGGCTGGCGCTACACGCGCGCCGGCAAGCGCACGACCGGCAACGGTTTCATTTCGTTCATCGCGCTCATATCGATGTCGGGCATCGCGCTCGGCGTTGCGGCGCTGATCGTCGTGCTGTCGGTGATGAACGGCTTCCAGCGCGACGTGCGCGACCGCATGCTCTCCGTGCTCGCACACGTCGAGATTTTCTCGCCGACGGGCTCGATGCCCGACTGGCAGCTCACGGCGAAGGAAGCCAAAACCAATCCCGAGGTGATCGGCGCCGCGCCCTACGTGGACGCCCAGGCGCTGCTCACGCGCGGCGACAGCGTGAGCGGCGTGGCGCTGCGCGGCGTGGAGCCGTCCGAAGAGCCGCAGGTCTCGGACATCGGCAAGGAAATGAAGCTCGGCAGCCTGAACGATCTGACGCCGGGCGGTTTCAACATCGTGCTCGGCGCGGATCTGGCTGTGAGCCTTGGCGTCACAGCGGGGGACAAGGTCACGCTGGTCGCGCCCGAAGGCACCATCACGCCTGCCGGCATGCTGCCGCGCCTGAAGCAGTTCACGGTGGTGGGCGTGTTCGAATCGGGGCACTACGAGTACGACAGCACGCTGGCGCTCGTCAATATCCGCGACGCCGAGGTGCTGTACCGGCTCGCGGCGCCCAGCGGCGTGCGCCTGCGCCTGAAGGACATGCAGCGCGCGCCGGCGGTCGCACGGCAGCTCGTGCACACGCTCTCGGGCGACCTTTATATTCGCGACTGGACCCAGCAGAACAAGACGTGGTTCTCGGCCGTGCAAATCGAAAAGCGCATGATGTTCATCATCCTCACGCTGATCATCGCCGTGGCCGCGTTCAATCTGGTGTCGTCGCTCGTGATGACGGTCACCAACAAGCAGGCCGATATCGCCATTTTGCGCACGCTCGGCGCGCAGCCCGGCTCGATCATGAAGATCTTCGTGGTGCAGGGCGTGACGATCGGCTTCGTGGGGACGGCGATTGGCGTGGCGCTCGGTTGCCTGATCGCGTGGAGCATTCCGTGGCTCGTGCCGATGATCGAGCATTTGCTCGGCGTGCAGTTCCTGCCGCCTTCGGTCTATTTCATCAGTGAGCTGCCTTCGGAACTCGTCCCCGGCGACGTGATCCGCATCGGCTTGATTGCGTTCGTGCTCTCCGCGCTGGCGACGCTTTATCCCAGCTGGCGCGCGGCCAAGGTACGTCCCGCGGAGGCACTGCGTTATGAATGAGCGTCAATCGATCCAGGCCGCCGCAGGCGATTACCCCTACGTGATCGAAGCGCATGGCATCTCGAAGGTATTCGGCCAGGGCGCGCTCTCGGTGCAGGTGCTGCACGACACCGACATCACGGTGAAACGCGGCGAAAAGCTCGCGATCGTGGGCGCGTCGGGTTCGGGCAAGAGCACGCTTTTGCACGTGCTGGGCGGCCTCGACGAGCCGGGTACGGGTAACGTCAAGCTGCTCGGCAAGCCGTTCACGGAGTTGTCCGAGCGCGCTCGCAACGATCTGCGCAATCGCGCGCTCGGCTTCGTCTATCAGTTCCACCATCTGCTGCCCGAATTCTCGGCGCTCGACAACGTGGCGATGCCGCTGCGCATCCGCCGCATGCCGCAGGAAGCGGCGCGCGCCGAAGCGCTGGCGATTCTTGAGCGCGTGGGGCTTGCGCATCGCGCGCGGCATCGTCCGGGCGAGTTGTCGGGCGGCGAGCGCCAGCGTGTGGCGATCGCGCGCGCGCTCGTGACGAAACCCGCCTGCGTGCTCGCTGATGAGCCGACCGGCAATCTCGACGGCGGCACGGCGGACAACGTCTTCAACCTGATGATGGAACTGTCCGACCAGTTCGACACCAGCTTCGTGATCGTCACGCACGACGCCGATCTGGCGGCGCGCTGCGACCGCATCGTGCGCCTGCGCGAGGGCATGCTGCACGAAGAGCCGGTCGTGCCGGTCTGAACGAAGACCGGAGCGCGCCCGCGATGTGGATCGATACGCATTGCCATCTCGATGCCGGCGAATTCGACGCTGACCGCGATACGGTCGCGTCGAACGCGCGCGCGGTGGGGGTCTCGCGCATCGTGATTCCGGCCGTGGCGCGCGAGAACTTCGACACGGTGCGCGCGCTTGCGCATCGCACGCCCGGCGCGGTCTACGCGCTGGGGATTCATCCGCTCTACACGCCCCACGCGCGCGATGAGGACATCGCTGAGCTGCGCACGCGGATCGAGGCGAGTCTCGACGATCCGAAGTTCGTCGGCATCGGCGAAATCGGTCTGGACTTTTTCGTGCCGGGACTTGACGCGGCGCGCCAGCAGCACTTCTACGATGCGCAATTGCGGCTCGCGCGCGAATTCGATCTGCCCGCCATCTGTCACGTGCGCAAGTCACAGGATAAGGTGCTCGCGGGCCTGCGCCGCAATGGCGTGCGCAGCGGCATCGCCCATGCGTTCAACGGCAGTTTTCAGCAGGCCAACGCCTTCATCGAACAGGGCATGCGTCTGGGTTTTGGCGGCAACACGACGTTCGAGCGCGCCTTGCAGATCCGGCGTCTCGCGCAGCAGTTGCCGCTGGAGGCGATCGTCATGGAAACCGATGCGCCCGATATCTCGCCGTCCTGGCTTTACAGGCAGCGCAACACGCCGGATCAGGTGCCGGGCATCGGCGCCGTGCTGGCGGCCTTGCGCGGCATGACGCCCGACGAACTCGCCCTTGGCACAACGGCTAACGCTGCGGCGGCGCTGCCGCGGCTCGCGCTTTCGTCTGCATAATTTCCCCGTGAGGTGAGGCGCTTTGCGCGCTTTGAAGCGGCGACGTGACGTTGCGAGAGCAAGGTCGCGCGGGCCGCGTTTCGCCTCGTTTCGGGAGGGGCGATGCGGGTTGTATGGTGCGGATTTGCGCTGGGCGTGATCGCGTTGCAGCGGCAGGCGACGTTGCCGGGTTGGGGCGCGTGGGTCGCGCTGGCGGTGTGCGTGACGCTGCTGATCGCGTGGACGGTTTGGGCCATGCGCGAGCGCGAAAGTGCGCGCGGCTGGCGATCGGTTCGCCGTGCTTCGGCGTGGCTGGCGATCTGGCTGGCTTCGGCTTGTATCGGTCTGGGCTACGCGGCCTGGCGCGCGGAACTGCGGCTCGCGCGAACGCTTCCCGCTGCGTGGCAAAAGCGCGATGTGGAAGTGACAGGGCATATCGTCCGGATGCTGTCCCAGGATGGGGACGCCGCGAGCTTTCTATTTTCGATGGAATCCTGGGGCACGGCCGGGACGGCGGGGCAAAAGCTGCCCGATCTCGTCCAGTTGAGCTGGGTCGCGCGGGATGCACCTTTGCCGCCGCTCGTGCCCGGCGCTCGATGGCGGTTGAACGTGCGGCTCAAACGTCCGCATGCGGAAGGCAACTTCGGCTTGCGCGACGGCGAGGCGACGCTGCTTTCGCGCGGTGTGCGTGCAACCGGTTACGTGAGCGACGAACAGCACGCCCGGCGTCTGCTGCCGGATGCCCACGGCTTGAGTGTGGGGATCGAGCGTGCGCGGGCGGCAGTGCGCGCGCGAATCGACAGGGTGCTTGTGGATGCGCCGCATCGCGGCATTGTCATCGCGCTTGCGACCGGGGCGCAGGACGACGTCAGCGACGACGACTGGCGGCGGTTGCGCAACACGGGCACGAGTCATATCGTGGCGATTTCGGGCTTGCATCTGGCCTTTGTCGCCGGGCTGGCGGGGTGGGCCGCAGGGGCGCTCTGGCGGCGTGTGCGCTGGCGTGGCGTCGAGGCGCCGCTCATCGTGCCCGCGCAGCAAGTGGCGGTGACGGGCGCGGTACTGGCTGCGGCGGCTTATGCGGCGCTCGCGGGGTTCAACGTGCCGGTGCAGCGCGCGCTATGGATGCTGGCGGTCACGGCGGTCGCGCTCTGGCGCTCGCGCGAGGTGTCGCGAAGCCATGTGCTGGCCTGGGCGCTCGGGCTGGTGCTCTTGCGCGATCCGTGGGCGGTGACGGCAGCCGGTTTCTGGCTGTCGTTTGGCGCGGTCGGGGCCATTCTGTTTGCGGCGAGCGGTGTGCCGCGCGTTCGCCGCAGCGATGAATCCGCGCTATCTCCGGACGAACGCGATCCGATGCGCGATCACGACGCCGCGCCGCCGCACGCGGGCCGTTTGCGTGCGGCCGGGCTGCGAGTCGTGGCGATACTGGCGATTTTCGATGCCGCACGCTGGCGGCAGGTCATCCGCCGCAGCGCGAGCCGGATGGCCGATAGCGCGCGCGTCCAGTGGGCGGTCACACTGGCGCTGGCGCCGCTAACCGCCTACTGGTTCATGCAGATCCCGCTAATCGGCCCGCTCGCGAACGCGGCGGCGATACCCTGGGTGAGCCTGTTCGTGACGCCGATGGTGCTGGCCGGCGTGGCGCTTCCCGCGCCGCTCGACGGCTACGCGTGGCAAGCAGCGCATACGATGCTGGATTGGCTGCTTGGCGCACTGGGGACGCTCGAAGGCTGGCCGTGGGCCTTGCTGCGCCTGCCGCAGCCGGGCGTCTGGGCGCTGGGTTGCGCGGGTGTCGGTGTCGCCTGGCTGCTCGCGCCGCGTGGCTGGCCGCTGCGCTGGCTCGCTCCGCTCACGTGGCTGCCGTTGCTGTTGCCGTCGCCGCCTGGCCCGGCGCCGGGTGCGTTCCGGCTCAGCGCGCTGGACATCGGGCAGGGCACGTCGGTGCTCGTCGAGACCTCGCGTCACGCCTTGCTGTTCGATGCGGGGCCGGGGCCCGAGTCGACGCATGCGGGCGAGCGCATCGTCGTGCCTTATTTGCAGACGCATGGCGTGAAGCGGCTCGACACCCTCATGATCAGCCACGACGATTCCGATCATTCGGGCGGTGCGCCCGCCGTGCTCGACGCCGTACCGGTCAGCGAGTTCGTCGCGGGCATTCTGCCGCATCATCCGCTTTGGGCGGCCGCGCATAAGCTGGGCGCGCAGACTGTGCAATGCGCAGCGGGGCAGCGCTGGCAGTGGGATGGCGTGGCGTTCGAGGTGCTTTGGCCGGACGCGGGACCGCTCATCGGCAAGCCCAATATGCATTGCTGCGTGCTGCGGGTTTCCACGATGCAGGGCGGCGCGGGCGCGGTTTCCGCCTTGCTCGCCGCCGATATCGAAGCGGGCGCCGAGCGCACACTCGTCGCTCGCGACGCGGCTGGGCTGCGCTCGCAGGTGCTCGTGGTGCCGCACCACGGCAGCCGCACGTCCTCGACCGAGCCGTTCCTCGATTCTGTCTGGCCGCTCGTCGCGATATTTCAGGTAGGCTATTTGAATCGCTTTCATCATCCGCACCCAGGCGTGTACGCGCGTTACGCGTCGCGCCATATCGTGCTCGCGCGCAGCGACGCCGATGGTGCGGTGCGAATCGAAGCCGCGCCCGGCACGCTCGCCGTCGAACGCTTTCGCGATACGCAGCGGCGCTACTGGATGGAAGCGGCGCCTGATTGACGCAGGAAAGCGCTGCAACAACACAAACAAGACCAGGCGGGCAGGCGGCGTGCCATCGCGCGCGACGGCTCACCGCCCACTGGAACGGAGACAACAAGACATTGAAGAACGTCATCCATTTTTCTCACGCAAACGGCTTTCCGGCTTCGACCTACGGCACGCTCTTCGCCGAACTGGGCGATACCTATGAGCTGCGCTACATCGAGCGCATCGGCCACGACACGCGCTTCCCGGTGACGCGCGACTGGCCGCACCTCGTCGATCAATTGCTGGAGGACATCGGCCGTCGCTATGAAGAGCCGGTCTGGCTGGTCGGTCACTCGCTCGGCGGCTATCTGTCGCTGATGGCGGCGCTGAAGAAACCGCAGTGGGTGAGGGGCGTGGTGATGCTCGACTCGCCCGTGATCGCGGGCTGGCGCAGCAGCATGCTCAAGGTGTCGCAGTGGACCGGTCTGGACGAGCGCCTCTCGCCTGCGGCGGCCACGCGCGCGCGGCGTACCCAGTGGGCGAGCCGCGACGAGGCCTGGCGCCATTTTCATTCGAAGCCCGCGTTTGCGCGCTGGGACGAGCGCGTTCTGTCCGACTATATCGATCACGGCATTCCTCAGACTTCGGCCGACGGCACGCGCACGCTCGCCTTCGACCGTCGCACCGAGTATCTGATCTATCGCACCTTGCCGCATACCTTCGGCACGCGGCTCGCGCATGGCTCGCCGGTGCCGGTCAGCTTCATCGCGGGCACGCAGTCGAAGGAGATGCGCCAGGTCGGCATCGCGGCGACGCGGCGGCTTGCCGGCGAGCGGCTCGAATGGATCGAAGGCAGCCATCTGTATCCCATGGAGCGGCCGATCGAAACCGCGCGCGCGGTGCAACGCATGCTCTATGCGATGGAGAACGGCGGCTGAAAATCGGCCAAAGCGCTGAGTGGATCCAGGCGCAAATATGGCGCGGTCAAAGGGAACGATCAAAGGGAGCGATCGCCCAGTATGAGACAGGGATGTTCGCGAAGGTGCGTGGCGGCGGCGCGCCCGATTGTGCAAAGTGCTCAAGCAAAATTCAGGGTTAGCCCTTGCTTTACGGTATAATCCGTTTTTCCCGCGAGCATCCAGCGATGACCAAATATGTTTTCGTCACCGGCGGCGTAGTTTCTTCCCTTGGCAAGGGTATTGCCGCCGCCTCCCTCGCCGCGATCCTCGAATCGCGCGGTCTGAAAGTCACCCTCCTCAAGCTCGATCCCTACATCAACGTCGACCCCGGCACGATGAGCCCGTTCCAGCACGGCGAAGTGTTCGTGACGGAAGACGGAGCGGAGACTGACCTCGACCTCGGCCACTATGAGCGCTTCATCACCACGAAGATGCGCAAGGCCAACAACTTCACCACGGGCCAGATTTACGAATCGGTGATCCGCAAGGAACGCCGCGGCGATTATCTCGGCAAGACGGTGCAGGTCATTCCGCACATCACCAATGAGATCCAGGCATTCGTCGAACGCGGCGCGGCTTCCGCGACGTGCGGCGAGCCGGACGTCGCGATCGTCGAAGTGGGCGGCACCGTAGGCGACATCGAGTCGCTGCCGTTCCTCGAAGCCGCGCGTCAGATGAGCCTGCGCCTCGGTCGCAACAGCTGCTGTTTCGTGCACCTGACGCTCGTGCCGTTCATCGCGACGGCGGGCGAACTCAAGACCAAGCCCACGCAGCACAGCGTTCAGAAGCTGCGCGAAATCGGTATCTATCCGAACGTCCTGCTGTGCCGCGCCGACCGCCGGATTCCGGACGACGAGCGCGCGAAAATCTCGATGTTCTCCAACGTGCCGGAAGACTCCGTGATTTCGGTGTGGGACGCCGACAGCATCTACAAGATTCCGCAGATGCTGCACGATCAAGGCCTCGACTCGATCGTCTGCGACGAACTGAAGCTCTCCGCCAAGCCCGCCGATCTGTCGATCTGGTCGGAAATGGTCGAAAAGCTCGAAAACCCGCAGCACGAAGTCACGATCGGCATGGTCGGCAAGTATGTCGATCTGACCGAGTCGTACAAGTCGCTGATCGAAGCGCTGCGCCATGCATCGATCAAGACCTCGACCCGGGTCAACATCGAGTACATCGATTCCGAACAGATCGACGAAGAGGGCGTGGACAGCCTCAAGCACCTCGACGCGATCCTCGTGCCGGGCGGTTTCGGCCGTCGCGGCACCGAAGGCAAGATCAAGGCGATCCAGTACGCCCGTGAAGCGAAGGTGCCGTACCTCGGCATTTGCCTCGGCATGCAGCTCGCCGTGATCGAATTCGCCCGCGACGTCGTGGGTCTGAAGCACGCGAACAGTACGGAATTCGACCAGGACACGCCGGACCGCGTCGTCGCGCTCATTACCGAATGGGCCGACCGCGAAGGCAAGGTCGAAAAGCGCACTGAAGATTCGGACCTCGGCGGCACCATGCGCCTCGGTTCGCAGCGTTGCCCGATCAAGCCCGGCACGCTCGCCTCGGAAATCTATGGCAAGGACGTGAACGAGCGCCACCGCCACCGTTATGAAGTCAATAACGGCTACGTGCCCAAGCTCGAAGCCAGCGGCCTTATCATCAGCGCCCGTACCCCGAGCGAAGATCTGCCGGAAATGATGGAACTGCCGCGCGAGATGCACCCCTGGTTCGTCGGCGTCCAGTTCCACCCGGAATTCACGTCCACGCCGCGCGACGGCCATCCGCTGTTCAAGGCGTATGTCGAAGCGGCAGTCGCGCATCAACAGGCGCGCGCTGAGGAGAAAGCATGAATCTGTGCGGTTTCGAGGTCGGTCTGTCCAAGCCGTTCTTCCTGATCGCGGGCACCTGTGTCGTCGAATCTGAACAGATGACGATCGACACGGCGGGCCGCCTGAAGGAAATCACCGCGAAGCTCGGCATCCCGTTCATCTACAAGTCGTCGTTCGACAAGGCCAATCGTTCGAGCGGCAAGTCGTTTCGCGGTCTGGGGATGGACGAGGGTCTGCGCATCCTGTCCGAAGTGAAGCGTCAGCTCGGCCTGCCCGTGCTGACGGACGTGCACACGGAAGAGGAAGTGGGGCCGGTGGCGTCGGTCGTGGACGTCCTGCAGACGCCCGCGTTCCTGTGCCGCCAGACCGACTTCATCCACGCGTGCGCGCGCTCGGGCAAGCCGGTGAACATCAAGAAAGGCCAGTTCCTCGCGCCGCACGACATGAAGAACGTGATCGACAAGGCGCGCGATGCAGCGCGTGAAGCGGGGCTTTCCGAAGACCGCTTCATGGCGTGCGAGCGCGGTGTCTCGTTCGGTTACAACAACCTCGTTTCGGATATGCGCTCGCTTGCGATCATGCGCGAGACGGCGGCGCCGGTCGTGATGGACGTCACACACTCGGTACAGTTGCCGGGCGGCCAGGGCACGAGTTCGGGCGGCCAGCGCGAATTCGTGCCGGTGCTCGCGCGCGCGGCCGTCGCTACGGGCGTGGCGGGTCTCTTCATGGAGACTCACCCGAACCCGGCGCAGGCGAAGTCCGACGGCCCGAACGCCGTGCCGCTCGACCGCATGGCCGACCTGCTCGAAACGCTCGTGACGCTCGACCAGGCGGTCAAGCGCACGCCGTTCCTCGAGAACGACTTCAACTGATTCACGTAGGACCGCACCGGCGCACTTCATGTGCGTCGTGTGCTTTGTCGTATAGCGTTGTTGTATAGATTGGGCATTTTGAGCGCCGCTTCGATTGCATGAGCGGCGCGATGGAGGAGCCGCGGCGAGCGGCCCGGCGGTGCAGCAGGTGTCATGAAGCGATGCCATGCTGTGCCCGCAGGTCTCGCGCCGCGCCGGATGTACAAGGCAGCGTGGCGGCGCAGCGGTTACGGCAAGTGCGTAACCCTCGCGCCGCAACAAGTTGAACCCGATGACCACGCCGCCTGTCCCATATGACGGTGTGTCCCGCACGAGCACGAAACAGCGCATCGCGGGGCTATGCAGATGGCGTGTGTCTCGCAAGAATTACTGTCATTTCCTGAGGAAACCATGAGTGCAATCGTAGATATCATCGGTCGCGAGATTCTGGATTCGCGCGGCAATCCCACCGTCGAATGCGACGTGCTGCTCGAATCGGGCACGATGGGCCGCGCGGCAGTGCCGTCGGGCGCATCGACCGGCTCGCGCGAAGCGATCGAGCTGCGCGACGGCGAAGCCGGCCGCTACAACGGCAAGGGCGTGCTGAAGGCCGTCGAGCACATCAACACCGAAATCTCCGAGGCAATCATGGGCCTCGACGCGTCGGAACAAGCCTTCCTCGACAAGACCCTGCTCGAGCTGGACGGCACGGACAACAAGTCGCGCCTGGGCGCGAACGCCATGCTGGCCGTGTCGATGGCCGTCGCGAAGGCCGCCGCTGAAGAAGCCGGCCTGCCGCTGTACCGCTACTTCGGCGGCTCGGGCGCAATGCAACTGCCGGTGCCGATGATGAACATCGTCAACGGCGGCGCGCACGCGAACAACAGCCTGGACATCCAGGAATTCATGATCGTGCCGGTGAGCCAGCCGACCTTCCGTGAAGCGCTGCGTTGCGGCGCGGAAGTGTTCCACGCGCTCAAGAAGATCCTCTCGGATCGCGGCATGAGCACGGCCGTGGGCGACGAAGGCGGTTTCGCTCCGAACTTCGGCAGCAACGACGAATGCCTCTCGACCATCCTGCAAGCGATCGAAAAGGCTGGCTACCGCGCCGGTGAAGACGTGCTGCTCGCGCTCGACTGCGCGGCCAGCGAGTTCTACCACGACGGCAAGTACCAGCTCGCGGGCGAAGGCCTGCAACTGTCGTCGGCCGAGTTCGCCGACTACCTGGCGACGCTCGCCGACAAGTTCCCGATCGTCTCGATCGAAGACGGCATGCACGAGTCCGACTGGGCCGGCTGGAAGCTCCTGACCGACAAGCTCGGCAAGAAGGTCCAGCTGGTGGGCGACGACCTGTTCGTCACCAACACGCGCATCCTGAAGGAAGGCATCGACAAGGGCATCGCCAACTCGATCCTGATCAAGATCAACCAGATCGGCACGCTGACGGAAACCTTCGCAGCGATCGAAATGGCCAAGCGCGCCGGCTACACAGCCGTCATTTCGCACCGCTCGGGCGAAACCGAAGATTCGACCATCGCGGACATCGCCGTCGGCCTGAACGCCGGTCAGATCAAGACGGGTTCGCTCTCGCGTTCGGACCGTATCTCGAAGTACAACCAGCTGCTGCGTATCGAGGAAGATCTCGGTGATATCGCCAGCTATCCGGGCAAGTCGGCGTTCTATAACCTGCGCTAAGCGGACCCGAGCCCCGGCAGCGGCCTTGCTGTCCCACTTCGTTATCCCTTCCGCCGCCCTGCGTTAAGCGCAGGGCGGCGTGTATTTATCCGGCACCACTCATGCGGCTCGTCACTGTCGTCCTGATCATCCTGCTTGTGCTGATCCAGTATCCGCTCTGGTGGGGCCACGGCGGCTGGCTGCGCGTGCACGAGCTGCAAGGCGAGCTGGCGCAGCAGCAGAAGCAGAACGACGACGAGAAACTGCGTAACGAACGCATCGAGGGCGAGGTGCAGGATCTGCAGAATGGCACGGCGGCCGTCGAAGAGCGTGCACGCTACGAGATGGGCATGGTGAAGGACGGCGAGGTGTTCGTGCAGTTCGTGTCGCCGAACCAGCCGCTGCCCGCGACGCCGGTGGGGTCGTCGAACACCTCGACGCGCGGCGAAATGTCGACGCCGGTGAGGGTGGTGCCGAACCCGGTGTCACGCGTCCCGGAGAAGCGGCACGGACACGGCAAGGAAGCGAAGAAGACGGACTAAGGCCGCCTTCGTACAGGACAAGAAAAAGCGCGGCATCCGCAAGGATGCCGCGCTTTTTGTTTATGCGTGCGAGCGCCAGGGACGAAAGGCGCTTACCAGCCCCAACCCGGGTAGCCGTAACCGACGCCGCCGCCCCAGCCACGTCCCCAGCCGCCGCTGGAGTAACTGCCATAGACGCTGACGGGCGGCGCGTACGCGCGCGACCAGGCTTGCGCGGCGGCTTCGGCTGCCATGGCGCGGTCCTGTTCGTTGAGCGCCTGCTGGTCGATGGCGTCGTAGCGCTTGAGTTGTTCCGGCGATAGCGCCGGCGTCGTGGCGACGCCGCCTGCCTGATCGGCGGGCAAGCGGCTGTAGATCGGCGACGGGCCGGGCGGATCGAGCGTACAGCCGCTCGTCAGCACGATGCCCGCGCCAAGCGCTGCGGCCGTCACGATGGCGAAAGCCGTTCGGCGGTTTCGCCGGGCAGACGGTTCTACAGTTTCAGCCCCGAAGCTCATGTTCATGTCTTTTTCCTTCCCCAGTCGAACAAAGCGTCCCTTACTGCCCGACGCGCGTCCTGAACCGGAGAAGGCTGGGCATCAGTGACGCTGGTCCGCGGCGGGGGACACACCTTCTGAGAGCCCGGGAGTCGCGAAAAGTTGCGCCACATCGACGGGGTCGAACTCGTAGCGCTGGTTGCAGTAGTCGCAATGCACTTCGACATGGCCGCGCTCCTCGATCACGCTGTCGATTTCGTCGCGGCCCAGCATCTTGAGCATCGCGCCCACTTTTTCGCGCGTGCAACTGCACGAGAAGCGTGTGCCGGTGGGCTCGAAGTGCTGCACGTTCTCCTGCCAGAAGAGACGCCGGAACAGCGTTTCCGGTTCCTGTTCGAGCAGTTCCTCGCGCGAGAGCGTGCCGCCGAGCGTGCACACGCGCTCCCACGTATCGGCGTCGAGTTCGTGCGGATGCGGCACGATGCCGCCGTCGCCGGGCAGCTTCTGCAGCAGCATGCCGACTGCGCGGTCCTCGTTGGCGCCCAGCCACAGGCGCGTATCGAGCTGCTCCGAGTGATGCATGTAGTGCTCCAGCACTTCGGCGATCGACGCGAGCGGGCCGTCCTCGCCGCTCATCGGCACGATGCCCTGATAGGGCTGCTGGCCGGGCTGCTTGCTGGTGGGGTCGAGCGTGATGACGCAGCGGCCCTGTCCGCTGGCGTTGACGAGCTTGTCGAGCGTGAGGTCGGCGGGGAACACGGACGCGTCGTCGGCGTCGGTGCCATCCGACAGACGCGCGGTCGCGCGCATCGACAGGTCGGAGCTGCACTGCACGACCAGCATCCGCACCGGGCCGTCGCCCAGGATCTGCATGATCAGCGTGCCGTCGAACTTCAGGTTGGCCGAGAGCAGGGCGCAGGCCGCCATCATCTCGCCGAGCACGGTGCGCACCGGCGCCGGGTACTGGCGGCGCGTGAGCACCTCTTGCCACGTATTGCGCAGCGAGACGATCTCGCCACGCACCGGCGCGGCGCTGAACATGAATTTTTGCAACTGGTCGTTCACAATCTTTTCCTTCGTTTCGTTCCTGGCGGCGCGGCCCGCGACGCACAGCGGCAAAGCCTCGACAACTTGAGGCTGTTAGCCGATGCGCACGAGCTGCGCCTTGAAATACTGCCGGCGCTCGCTGTAGACATCCGCGTTGCGCTTGAGGCCGGCGATGTCCGCCTCGGTCAGCTCGCGCACCACCTTGGCGGGCGCGCCGAGAATCAGCGAGTTGTCGGGGAATACCTTGCCTTCGGTCACCACCGCGCCCGCACCAACCAGACAGTTGCGGCCGATCACCGCGCCATTCAAGACCACCGCCTGAATCCCGATGAGCGCGCCTTCCTTGACCGTGCAGCCATGTAGCATGGCCTGATGGCCGACCGTCACGTTCGCTTCCAGCGTAAGCGGGTAGCCGGGGTCGGTGTGCAACACCGCGCCTTCCTGGATGTTGCTGCGCGGGCCGACCGAAATCAGCTCGTTGTCGCCGCGCAGCGTCGCGCCGAACCAGACGCTCGAATCCTCGGCGAGTTCGACCTTGCCGACGATGGTGGCGTTGTCCGCGACAAACACGCTTTCGTGAATGGTGGGCGCGGCTTCTCCAAGCTTGTAGATGGTCACGGTGTTGCGTCTCCTGTTTTCTTGCTGTGGCTGCGGCCCGCGCGGTCTGTACCGGCCAGGGCGCGGGGCGGCGCAGTGCGGGTGAATCGCGTATTGTAAACGGTTGCGCCCGATGCTTCCGGCGACGCACCTTTCCGCTCGCCTGAGCGTCTTGCCGATTTTTGCCTGTTTTGCGATGAGTTCCGTGTTTTCCGCTGCCAACCCGCCTGCCGATCCCGCGCGATCCGCACCCGTGCGCGCCGGCTGGCGCGCCGCTGCGCTCGACGCGCTGTGCGAGCGCGATCCGCTTGCCAAGGCCGATGCCGTCAGCGCGCTCCATGCACTGACGCTCGAAGCCGCGGCGCGCGGAGAATCCCGTTGGGACGCCGCCTGTGTACTGGATGCGCCCGCCGACCTGCCGGGCCGCCCGCCGCGCCCCGAACTGGTGGAACCGCGCAGCCTGCAACGCCGCAGCATGAGCACGCCGCAAGGTCGCGTCGTGCTGCTGCACGCGCTTGCGCATATCGAGTTCAACGCGATCAATCTCGCGCTCGACGCCGTCTGGCGCTTCAAGGCCATGCCTGACGCTTTCTATGCCGACTGGCTCAAGGTCGCCGCCGAGGAGGCGTATCACTTTTCGCTCTTGCGCCAGCGTCTTGCCGACTATGGCCATCAGTACGGCGACTTTCCGGCGCACAACGGCTTGTGGGAAATGTGCGAGCGCACCTGCGACGACGTGCTCGCGCGCATGGCGCTCGTGCCGCGCGTGCTGGAGGCGCGCGGCCTCGACGCCTCGCCGCCTATCCGTGCGCGCCTGAAGCAGGCCGGCGACCACGAATCCGCCGCCATCCTCGACATCATCCTGCGCGACGAAGTGGGCCACGTGCGCATCGGCAACCACTGGTTCCGCTTCCTGTGCGACGAGCGCGGCCTCGATCCGCATACGGCCTGGCTCGACCTCGCCGCGCAATACCACGCGCCGAAGATGCGCGGGCCCTTCAACTTCGAGGCCAGGCGCTCGGCGGGCTTCGACGACGCCGAACTCGACACGCTGATCGCCCAGGATGCTGGCGAAAAATGACGTCGATTTAGCCCGACTGCCTCCATCTGTCAGAACGTGCCGATATAATCGAACGATCATTCGTTTTTCTGCGAGCGCAATGAACCTTTCCCGATCCGAATTCGTCGCCGTGAATGGCATCCGCCTGCACGTGCGCCGCTGGGGCGCCGAGGACGCGCCCGTGCTCTTCATGCTGCACGGCTGGATGGACGTGGCGGCGTCGTTCCAGTTCGTCGTCGATGCGCTCGGCGGCGACTGGCAGATCATTGCGCCGGATATGCGCGGCTTCGGTCTGTCGGACTGGCCAGTGGCGCAGCAAGGCGGCGGGAGCTACTGGTTCCACGATTACGTCGCCGATCTCGACGCGCTGCTTGACCACTACGCACCGCAAGGCGAGGTGAACCTGGTCGGCCACAGCCTCGGCGCGAATGTCGTGTGTTTCTACGCGGGTGTGCGGCCCGAGCGCGTGCGGCGCGTGGTCGATCTGGAGGGCTTCGGCCTGCCGGCGACCGTGCCCGCGCAGGCGCCGGGGCGCGTGCGCGACTGGCTCGACGAGATGCGCACGCCGCCGCAATTGCGTCCCTACGCGACGCTCGCCGAGGTGGCCGCGCGCCTCACGAAGACCAATCCGCGCCTGCTGCCGGCGCGGGCCCGCTTTCTCGCGCAACACTGGTCGAAGCCGGTGATCAATGCAAACCATGCAAACGATGCGAAAGGCGAGGGCGGCTACATCTTGCTCGGCGACCCTGCGCACAAGATGGTCAACCCGGTGCTGTACCGGCTCGAAGAGATGATGGCCGTGTGGTCCTGCGTGCGCGCGAAGGTGCTGCACGTAGAAGCGACGAATTCCGAAACGCTCGCGCGCATCGCGGGCAAGGTGCCCATCGACGTCTTCAAGAAGCGTTTCGAGGCCTTCCCCGACTGGCGCGAGCGCCTGATCGCGGACGCAGGGCATATGGTTCATCACGATCAGCCCGAGGCCGTGGCGCGTCTCATCGAAGCGTTCTGCGCCGGTTAAGCTACGCCTGCGCACGCTGGAGCGCGTCGGCACGGCTTCGCCGCGTTGCAGTAAAATGGTCGCTTACTCCCATGACGCCCACAATGAACGCCGATCTCCACTGTCACTCCACTGTCTCCGACGGCCAGATGGCCCCGGCTGCCGTCGCCCAACTGGCGAAGGCGGGTGGCGTGACGCTGTGGGCGCTCACCGACCACGACGAACTTGGCGGCCAGCGCGAGGCGCGCGAGGCGGCCGATGCGCTGGGCATGCGTTACCTGAGCGGCGTCGAAATTTCCGTCACGTGGGCGTCGCGCACGGTGCATATCGTCGGCCTGCATGTCGATCCTGATTGCCCGGCGCTGGTCGACGGCCTCGCGCGCACGCGCAATGGCCGTGCGGCACGCGCGGAAGCGATCGGCGAACGGCTGGAAACGCTCGGCATTGCCGATGCCTATGCAGGCGCGCTGCGCTATGTCTCGAACCCCGATCTGATCTCGCGCACGCACTTCGCGCGCTTTCTGGTGGAGTCGGGCCGCGCGCAGAATACCCAGGACGCCTTCACGCGCTGGCTCGGCGACGGCAAACCGGGCTACGTGTCGCACCGCTGGGCCAAACTCGCCGATGCGGTGGGCTGGATCAAGGCGGCCGGCGGCGAAGCCGTGGTCGCGCATCCGGGGCGCTACAACTACACGCAGCTCGAACTCGACGCCTTCTTCGGCGAATTCATCGATCTGGGCGGCAAGGCGATCGAGGTCGTCACCGGCAGCCATACGCCCGACCAGTACAGCGAGTATGCTGCGGTGGCGCGCCGCTTCGGCTTCGAGGCGTCGCGCGGCTCCGATTTCCACGCCAAAGGCCCGGATTCGATCGAGCCTGGCACGCTGCCGCCGCTGCCGTCCGACCTCAAGCCTGTCTGGGAGCGATGGCTGTAGGCCGCGTCTGCCGCGCGGCCCATCGCCTTCGTACCCGATCACCGTCAAACGGCTGTCCGCCGTGCGCATGCCGCTCTCGTGCGGCATGTCACGGATAGCGCGTGAATAACGCGTAAAGTGCGCCTTCCCATCCGCTTCGCCTTCGTTAGCTGATTACTGCCATGTCCCAGTTTTTTCGGCTTCACCCAGAGAATCCCCAGCCGCGCCTCGTCAAGCAGGCGGTGCAGATCATTCGCGACGGCGGCGTGATCGCGCTGCCGACCGATTCGAGCTACGCGCTGGCCGCACGCATCGACGACAAACAGGCCGCCGAGCGCCTGCGCCGCATCCGTCATCTCGACGAAAAGGCGTTGCTTTCGCTGATGGTGCGCGATCTGTCCGAGCTGGCGAACTTCGCGATGGTCGATAACCGCCAGTACCGGCTCATCAAGTCGGTGACGCCGGGGCCGTATGTATTCGTGCTCGAAGCCACCAAGGAAGTGCCGCGGCGTCTTTCGCATCCGTCGCGCAAGACCATCGGCCTGCGCGTGCCGGGCCATCCGATTCCGCTTGCGATCCTCGAAGAATTGGGCGAGCCGCTGCTCGCCTCGACGCTGATCCTGCCGCCCGACACGGACCCGCTCAACGATCCGGAAGAAATTCGCGAGCGTCTGGAAAAGCAGCTCGACCTCGTGATCGACGGCGGCGCGTGCCCGTGGGAGCCGTCGACGATCATCGATCTGAGCGGCCCGGAACCCGTGCTCGTGCGCGCCGGGCGCGGTTCGCTCGCGCCGTTCGGGCTGGAAGAGGAGGTGTGATGCGCGCATCTGTCCGGCTGTTTTGTGCGGCGATGAATGCCCACGAAGCAGCGCACCGCTAGCGCATTGTTACAATACGCCGCCATGGAAGCCTCGATCATTCAGACGCTCGTCGTCTACGCCTTGCCCGTCATCTTCGCGATCACGCTGCACGAAGCCGCGCACGGCTATGTCGCGCGTATGCTCGGCGACAACACCGCCTATGTGCTCGGGCGCGTGTCGCTCAATCCGATGCGCCATATCGATCCGGTCGGCACGATCGCCATGCCGCTCATTCTGTATTTCCTCACGAGCGGCGCCTTCGTGTTCGGCTACGCCAAGCCGGTGCCGATTGCGTTCGGCAATCTGCGCAATCCGCGCTGGGGCACGCTCTGGGTCGCGGCCGCGGGGCCGGCCTGCAACTTCGTGCAGGCGCTGGTGTGGGGCGTGTTCGGCGTGGCGCTCGCGGTGCTCGGCATCGACGAGCCGTTCTTCACGCGCATGGCCGCGGCCGGCGTGGGCGTGAATCTGGTGCTCGGCGTGCTCAATCTGTTTCCGCTGCCGCCGATGGACGGCGGCCGTGTGCTCGCGGCGCTGCTGCCCACGCGCGCGAGCATTGCGCTCTCTCGCCTCGAGCCCTATGGTTTCATCATCGTGATGGCGCTGCTGGTCTCCGGCGTCTTCACGCGATTCTGGCTGCGCCCGCTCGTTTCGATCGGCTACGACGTGGTGACGGCAGTGCTTACTCCCCTTGTTTCGCTCTTCTCATAACATCATGTTCCCAGACCGTATTTTCTCCGGCATGCGGCCCACCGGGTCGCTGCATCTCGGCCACTATCACGGCGTGCTGAAAAACTGGGTCCGGCTTCAGTCCGAATACCCGTGCTTCTTCTGCGTGGTCGACTGGCACGCGCTCACGACGCACTACGAGACGCCGGATGTGATCGAGAAGAACGTCTGGGACGTGCTGATCGACTGGCTCGCATCGGGCATCGACCCGAACCAGGCGACGCTCTTCATTCAGAGCCGCGTGCCCGAGCACGCGGAACTCGCGCTGCTGCTCGGCATGAGCACGCCGCTGTCCTGGCTCGAACGCGTGCCGACCTACAAGGAACAGATCGAAAAGCTGCGCGACAAGGATCTGGGCACCTACGGTTTCCTCGGCTACCCCGTGCTGATGGCCGCCGACATCCTGCTGTACCGCGCCTCGCTCGTGCCGGTCGGCGAAGATCAGGTGCCGCACGTCGAAATGGCGCGCGAAATGGCGCGCCGCTTCAACTACATGTATGGCCGCGAGCCGGGCTTCGAAGAGAAGGCCAACGAAGCCGCGAAGAAGCTGGGCGGCAAGCGCTCGAAGCTTTATCACGAACTGCGCAACGCCTATCAGCAGGAAGGCAACGACGAAGCGCTCGAACAGGCGCGTGCGATGCTGTCCGAATCGCAGAGCCTGTCGATGAGCGACCGCGAGCGCCTGTTCGGCTACCTCGAAGGCTCGCGCAAGATCATCCTGCCGGAGCCGCAGGTGCTGCTGACCGAGGCGTCGCGTATGCCGGGTCTCGACGGCCAGAAGATGTCGAAGTCGTACGGCAACACGATCGGCCTGCGCGAAGACGCGCAATCGATCGAGAAGAAGGTCCGCACGATGCCGACCGACCCCGCGCGCGTGCGCCGCACCGATCCGGGCGATCCGGACAAGTGCCCGGTGTGGCAACTGCATCAGGTCTACACCGACGAGCAGACGCACGAGTGGGTGCAGAAGGGCTGCCGCACGGCGGGCATCGGTTGCCTGGAGTGCAAGCAGCCGGTGATCGAGGGCATCCTGCGCGAGCAGCAGCCGATGCTCGAGCGCGCGCAGAAGTACATGGACGATCCGTCGCTGCTGCGCGCCATCGTCGCCGACGGTTGCGACCGCGCCCGCAAGTACGCCACGGAAACGATGCGCGACGTGCGCGAGGCGATGGGCCTCTCGTACAGCTAAGGCATGTCGATGCACCAGGCCACGCACACGATGCATGGAGTCGGTGAGCCGTCGCAATGGGTGCGCCAGTGGGCGCATCTGATCGCGCCGGGCGGCACGGTGCTCGACCTCGCGTCGGGGGCGGGCCGTCATGCGCGCTGGCTGGCGCAGCGCGGCCATCCCGTCGCGGCGCTCGATCGCGACGCCGCCGCGCTCGCCACTCTGCGCGACGTGCCCGGCATCGGCACGCTGGAGTGCGACCTTGAAGGCGCGCCCTGGCCGTTGGCGGACGATGCGCGTTTCGCCGCTATCGTTGTCACAAATTATCTGCATCGTCCGTTGATGGGGCGTCTGCTCGACGCATTGGCGCCCGGCGGCATACTCATTTACGAAACTTTCGCGCAAGGCAACGAGACGGTGGGCAAGCCGTCGAATCCGGCGTTCCTGCTGGCGCCCGGTGAGTTGCTGGCGGTCTGCGCGCCCACGCTGCGCGTGATCGCTTATCAAGACGGATTTATCCTGCACCCGCGTGAAGCGTTCGTGCAGCGCATCTGCGCGGTGCGCGAAAAATCCTCACAAGTGGAAAATCTTACCCGCGAGCAAGCAGCGGCAGGGTCGGACACCGTATCGGAAATACCCGGTCATACACAGACGACTCAGGTACTACCCGTATCGCGTTACGTTCTGACCGCCTAATCCGCTACAATCGCGGTTTAACGTACTCATTTCTTTGACGTTTCATGGCTAACGGCACTCAGGACGGCATCACGCTTGGCGGCAGCATTCCCGCGATCGTCACCCCTATGCACGAAGACGGCAGTCTCGATCTGCCGGCCTTCCGCAAACTGATCGACTGGCACGTGCAAGAGGGGACGGATGCCCTCGTCGTGGTGGGCACGAGCGGTGAATCCGCTACGCTGAACGTCGAAGAACACATCCTCATGGTCAAGACGGCCGTGGAGCACGCGGCGGGTCGCATGCCGATCATCGCGGGCGCGGGTGGCAATTCGACCGCCGAGGCTATCGAACTCACGAAGCACGCCAGGGAAGTCGGCGCGCACGCTTCGCTGCAGGTCGTGCCCTATTACAACAAGCCCACGCAAGAGGGCCAGTACCTTCACTTCAAGAAGATCGCCGAAGCGGTCGATCTGCCAGTGATCCTGTACAACGTGCCGGGCCGCACCGTCGCCGATATGGCGAACGAAACGATCCTGCGCCTGGCGCAAGTGCCGGGCATCGTCGGCGTGAAGGAAGCGACGGGCAATATCGACCGGGCCGCGCATCTCATCAAGCATGCGCCGGAAGGCTTCAAGATTTTCAGCGGCGACGATCCCACCGCGATCGCGCTGATGCTGCTGGGCGGTCACGGCAATATCTCGGTGACCGCGAACGTCGCACCGCGCCAGATGAGCGACCTGTGCAAGGCCGCCATCGCCGGCGACGTGAAGACGGCGCGTGAGATTCACCTGAATCTCCTGTCGCTGCACAAGAACCTGTTCATCGAATCGAATCCGATTCCGGTGAAGTGGGCGCTGCAGGAGCTCGGCCGCATCGAAGGCGGCATCCGCCTGCCGCTCACGCCGCTCGACGCGCGTTACCACGACGTGGTGCGCACGGCGCTGCGCGAGGCCGGCCTGCTCGGCTAAGCCGACGCGCCGCATTTTCAATCGACGTCGCCATCGCCCAACCGCCGGCACACCGCCGGCGGGTCCTGGCTGATCCTGGCTTAGCGTTCCCGTATTACGAAGGTCCACATGAAACGTTCCGCTCTTTCCCTCCACGCAACCCGCATGGCGGTGCTGGCGCTCGCACTTGGCTCGCTCGCAGGCTGCGAGTCGCTGAACGACATGTTCGCGTCGGATCGCGTCAACTACAAGGACACGCCGAGCGCACCGCCGCTGGCCGTGCCGCAGGATCTGTCGTCGGCGCCTGGCGGCCAGAAGTACGTCGCACCGGCGCCCACGCTGACGCTCGGCGGCAGCGCCCAGCGCACCGTCACCAGCGCCGGCAACGCCACGCTGGGCGTGCCGAACTCGCAGGACCCGCTCGGTATGCACGTCGAGCGCGACGGCGATCACCGCTGGCTCGTGATCGACGGCCGCTCGCCTGACGACGTCTGGCCGCAGCTGCAGGAATTCTGGACGGAGAGCGGCTTTACGCTGACCACCGATTCGGCCGCCACCGGCATCATGACGACGGACTGGGCCGAAAACCGCGCCAATATTCCGGACGACTGGTTCCGCCGCACGATTGGTCGCGTGATCGACTTTGCTTACTCGTCGGGCACGCGCGACCGCTTCCGCACGCTGGTGTCGCGCGGTCCGGATGGCCAGACCGATATTTCCGTCACGCATAGCGCGATGGAAGAAGTGCTGACGGGCCAGGACAAGACCGGTTCGAAGTGGGTCGAGCGTCCGCGCGATCCGGCCCTCGAAGCCGCGTTCCTCGCCAAGATCATGCAGAAGTTCGGCCTGACCGACGCGCAGTCGAAGCAACTGCTGACCGACGCGCGTACGTCGTCGGTGGCGGCCAAGGTCGCCGCGGGCCCGGACGGCACGACGCTCGATCTGCCGGAAGCGTTTGACAGCGCCTGGTTGCGTGTGGGTCTCGCGCTCGACCGCACCAATTTCACGGTGGACAACCGCGACCGCGCGAAGGGCATCTACTACGTGCGCTACGCGGATTCGATGCAGGAACTCAAGGGTGACGGCCTGTTCGGCAAGCTGTTCTACAACCCGAAGAAGGACGCGAAGAATCAGGGTCCGGAATTCCTCGTCGCGGTGCGCGCTAAGGGCGATACGCAAACCCAGGTCGCGGTCCTCGACCAGAACGGCCAGGTGGATACCTCGTCGGACGCGCAGCGCATCGTGACCGCGCTGCACGCCCAGCTGAACTGACCCGGCCGTGCGGTTTGCGAGCCTCGGCAGCGGTAGCGAAGGCAACGCACTGGTGGTAGAAGCAGGCGGCGGCGCGACGCC
Source organism: Paraburkholderia eburnea (assembly GCF_002917095.1). GTDB lineage: Bacteria > Pseudomonadota > Gammaproteobacteria > Burkholderiales > Burkholderiaceae > Paraburkholderia > Paraburkholderia eburnea. The sequence continues at coordinate 401,381 of NZ_PQGA01000003.1, read as the reverse complement.
CACGCGCGTGCTGCTCGACTGCGGTTTCTCCGCGAAGGAAGTGGAGCGGCGGCTCGCGCGAGCGGGCCTCACCGCCGACACCCTCAGCGCGATCCTCATTACTCACGAACACAGCGACCATATCGGCAGCGCACTCACGCTGGCGCGCCGCTGGTCGATCCCGCTCTACACGAGCTGGGGCACGGCCCGCGCGGTCGGCGCCGACGATGCGGCGGGCGTCGAACTCAACGTCCTTTGGGGCGACGAGGCGGTCGAAATCGGCGAGCTTGGCGTGTTGCCCTACACGGTGCCGCACGACGCGCGCGAGCCGCTGCAGTTCGTGTTCAACGACGGTGCGAGTCGGCTCGGCGTGCTGACCGATGTTGGCGAATCGACTTCGCATATCAACGCGGTGCTGGGCGGTTGCGACGCGCTTGTGCTCGAATTCAACCACGACCTCGACATGCTGGCGACTAGCCGCTATCCGGCGTCGTTGAAGGCACGTATCAGCGGCGCTTATGGGCACTTGAACAATGGCGCGGCGGGGCGGATCCTTGGGGCGCTCGACCGTTCGAAGCTGCGGCATTTGATCGCCGCGCACTTGAGTCAGCAGAACAACACGCCGGAACTTGCCCGTGCGGCGATGGCGGCAGTGCTGGGCAATGCGCTTACCGAAATCGGGGTTGCAACTCAGGCTGAAGGATTCGACTGGGTAGCGTTGTAATGCTGCGTAGACGAAAAAAAGCCCATGACGTGAGTCATGGGCTTTTTGCTTTTACGAAGTGGGTCGAATCCGATCCGACCCTTCACGCTTTAGTTCCGATTGCCGCCGAAAATCCCGAGGATCGCCAGCAGGTTCGTGAACACGTTGTACAGATCGAGGTAGATCGCGAGCGTCGCCGAGATGTAATTGGTCTCGCCGCCATTCACCACGCGCTGCACGTCAAACAGCATGTAAGCCGAGAAGATCACGATCGCCAGCACGGACACCGTGAGCATCAGCGCGGGCAGGTGCAGGAAGATGTTCGCGACGCCGGCGAGCAGGATCACGATCACGCCCATGAACAGCCACTTGCCGAGGCCCGAAAAGTCGCGCTTGCTGACCGTGGCGATGGTGGCCATCGCGGCGAAAATCACACCGGTGCCGCCGAATGCGAGCATGATGAGCGATGGGCCGTTCGAAAAGCCGAGGATGAACGACAGCAGGCGCGAGAGCATCAGGCCCATGAAGAACGTGAAGCCGAGCAGCACGAATACGCCGACCGAGCTGTTCTTGGTGCGCTCGATGGCGAACATGAAGCCGAAGGCGATCGCGAAGAACGCGAGCAGGCTCATGGCGGGGCTGGTGGCGGCGAAAAGCGAGAAGCCCGTGGTGACGCCCACCCACGCGCCGAGCACCGTCGGCACCATCGACAGCGCGAGCAGCCAGTAGGTGTTGCGCAGTACGCGGTTGCGGGTCTCGACGGAGGCGACGGTGCCGCCGCGGCCGAAGTTGTAGGGATACTCGTTCATGCTTTCTCCTTGCGTGAGACGCGTGGTTCGCGGCGCGCGTCAGATGCGCGTGCCGCTCCTCGTAAGATATGCGCGGCGCTCCAGAGTTTCAACGGTTTGCCACACGGTTCGAGCTATCGTGACAGAGCCTATGCCGGGTTTCTTAAGCCCCGCTGAAAGCCCCGGCGGCGCGGCTTTTGAGCATGTTTTGACCGGTTGTCCGGCCTAACAGGGTTCAATCGCAATCATACATGGGAACATGCTACAATTGCGGATTCATTTGAATCTGTAACCTCTTAATTTTCTGGAGTTTTTATGGCGATCGAACGCACCCTGTCGATTATCAAGCCGGACGCAGTGGCAAAGAACGTGATCGGTCAGATCTACAGCCGCTTCGAAAACGCTGGCCTGAAGATCGTTGCCTCGCGCATGGTCCAACTCTCGCGCGCTGACGCAGAGAAGTTCTATGCTGTTCACGCAGAGCGTCCGTTCTTCAAGGATCTCGTCGAATTCATGATCTCGGGTCCGGTCGTGATCCAGGCTCTGGAAGGCGAAAACGCCATCCTGAAGCACCGCGATCTGATGGGCGCAACGGACCCGAAGAAGGCGGAAAAGGGCACGATCCGCGCTGACTTCGCAGACAGCATCGATGCAAACGCAGTCCACGGTTCGGACGCAGCGGAAACGGCACGCGTTGAAATCGCGTTCTTCTTCCCGGAAGTTAACGTTTACTCGCGTTAATTAATGCGCGGTAAGCGGTAGTTCACAGTAGCATAGGTCGCGAACGGCGATGACGCTTACCGCCCGGTTCCGGGTTTCCCGAGGCCGGCGGTGAGCGCGCTCTCGCACTGAAATGGCAGGATTCGATATGACGAGCAGTTCCACCGTCAACCTTCTCGATCTCGACGCCCAAGGGCTCGTCGCTTATTGCGAAAGCCTGGGCGAGAAGCCGTTTCGCGCCAAACAGCTTCAGCGCTGGATCCATCAATACAATGCCGCCGATTTCGACGGCATGACGGATCTGGCCAAATCGCTGCGCGAGAAGCTCAAAGGGCGCGCCACGATCGGCATGCCCGACATCATTTCCGACAACGTTTCCTCCGACGGCACGCGCAAATGGCTCGTGGACGTCGGCAACGGCAACGCGGTCGAGACCGTATTCATCCCCGAAGAAACGCGTGGCACGCTATGCGTGTCCTCGCAGGCGGGGTGTGCGGTCAATTGCCGGTTCTGTTCGACCGGCAAGCAGGGTTTTTCACGCAATCTCACCACCGCCGAGATCATCGGCCAGCTGCGCATGGCGGAATTCGCCCTGCGCGCGTCGCTTCTGGGCGAAGCGGGCGGCCGTGCGAACGGCGGTGAAGGCAAGGGCGAGCGCGTCATCACCAATGTCGTGATGATGGGCATGGGCGAGCCGCTGCTCAATTACGACGCGGTCGTGCCGGCGATGCGCCTGATGCTCGACGACAACGCCTATGGCCTGTCGCGCCGCCGCGTCACGCTCTCGACCTCGGGCGTGGTGCCGATGATGGACCGTCTCGGCGCGGATCTGCCAGTGGCGCTCGCCGTCTCGCTGCACGCGCCCAACGACGCGCTGCGCGACGAGCTTGTGCCGCTCAACCGCAAGTACCCGCTGCGCGAACTGATGGCGGCGTGCCAGCGCTATCTGAAGGTGGCGCCGCGAGACTTCATTACGTTCGAGTACTGCATGCTCGACGGCGTCAACGACACGGAAGAGCACGCACGTCAGTTGCTCGCCGTGACGCGCGACGTGCCGTGCAAGTTCAATTTGATCCCGTTCAACCCGTTCCCGGAGTCGGGCCTGTTGCGCTCGAAAAACGAGCAGATCAAGCGTTTTGCGCAGATTCTGATGGATGCGGGTGTCGTGACGACCGTGCGCAAGACACGCGGCGATGACATCGACGCGGCTTGCGGTCAGCTCGCCGGCGAGGTGAAGGACCGCACCCGTCTGGCCGAGCGCAGGCAGCGCGCGGGCCAGAAGGTCATCGAAGTACGGCCGGTCCAGCACTGAGCGGGAAGGCTGAAGCAGGACAATGAAGGGTTTGAGGTAGTGCCTGGCCGGAGCGGCTGCGCGGGGGGAGACGCAGTGCTGTCGGTGGTTTGACAAGAAACGTTGCAGAAGCGATCGGATGCGGCACAGACGCCGCGCATTTTGTTATAAACGGTCTGCGATTCGGGACGGGGCGCGGTGCGCCCGCCGGTCGTGGGTTAGAAAAGAATCGACGCAAGGACTTTGGGATGAGCGAGCCGCAGCACCCTTTCGGGACGGACGGGACTGAGACCAACGCGGGCCGTTCGGCGCATGAGGGTGCGCCGTCGCCGGCGTCGCCTGTGCAGGCCGTGCCTGACACGCTCGGCGCCGTGGGCGCGCGACTGGCGCAACTGCGTCAGTCGAAGGGCTGGTCGGTCGAGGATGTCTCGGCGCGCCTGAAGGTGGCGGTGCCGAAGCTGCGCGAACTCGAGGCGGGCGATATCAGCCATCTGCCCGACGCGACCTTCGCGGTGGGCGTGGTGCGTGCCTACGCGAAGCTGCTCGGCGCGGATCCCGCGCCCTTCATCCAGGCGCTGCGCCGCGAACGGGGCGAAGCGCAGCAGGATCTGTCGATGCCCGCTTCGGCGGGCGCCGATCTGCCGCGCGGGCGCGTGTCGCTGTCGCTTGGCGGCGGGGGCGGCGTGCGCGCGCCGCGGCGACGCGCGTCGTGGCTTTGGGGCGTGGCGCTGGTCGTTGTGGCCGTGATCGTGATCGGGATGTGGCGCACCAATAGCGGCGATTCGTCGGCATGGTTCGCGCGCATCAAGTCGATGGCGAATGGTGTGGGCAGCAGCGCCGTAAGCGGCGATGCGGGCGCGTCGTCGGCGACGGTCACCGAGGGCGCCACGGCGGGCGCGTCGGACGCGCAGGGCGCGGATCAGACCGCAACGCAGGACAGCGCGCAGAATGGCGCGACGTCCGACGCTCAAGCTGCCGCCGATCAGGGCGCGGCAAGCACGCCGCAGGCAGCCGCGGTGGCTCCGGCAGCACCCGCCGCACCCGTAGCACCCGCCAGCGCAGCGCCGGTCGCGAATACGGCGGCAGCAGCAGCGCCGAAAGCAGCAAGCGCCGTTCAGACCCCGGCACAGGCCGCGAGCGGGCCGGCGGCGCAGGGCGCCTCGGCGCCCGTTGCGGCGGCGGGCGACACCTCGACGTTCGCGATTCGCGTGACGCAGGACACCTGGGTCAGCGTGCGCCAGAAAGACGGTAAAGAGGTCTTCTCCGGCCTGGTCCACGGCAGCGACGCCCGCGAGATCACCGGCGTGGGACCGCTGAAGATTACAGTGGGCAACAAGGCCGGCATCGAGTCGATGACCATCGACGGTCAGCCGGTCGACGAGGCGAAGTACGCGTCGGCGCGCGGCAATGTTGCGCGCTTCGTGCTGCCCTGACAGAGACATGGCATGCGTCGCGGCCGGCGAAGATCAGTTTGCCGGCCGCGACGCTTTTTCAATTCGCGCAGCGTAGCCGTTCGTTGTGAGCGGTGGCGCGCGCGAGGTGTAAATGGGTTTTTCGATGCAAAGCGAAACGCAATCCCCGACCAGCAATAGTCAGATCGTGTCCAATGAACCGATCCTCGGCGGCCACGCGCCGCGCCGCAAGTCGCACGCCGTGCACGTGCGCTGGGGCGGCCAACTGGTGACGATCGGCGGCGACGCACCGGTGCGCGTGCAGTCGATGACCAATACCGATACCGCCGACGCGATCGGTACCGCGATCCAGATCAAGGAACTCGCGCAGGCCGGCTCGGAACTCGTGCGTATCACGGTCAATACGCCGGAAGCGGCAGCCGCCGTGCCGCACGTGCGCGATCAGCTCGACCGCATGGGCGTGATGGTGCCGCTCGTCGGCGACTTCCACTACAACGGCCACCTGCTGCTGCGCGACCATCCCGCGTGCGCGGAAGCGCTCTCGAAGTACCGCATCAACCCGGGCAACGTGGGCCAGGGCGCCAAGCGCGACACGCAGTACGCGCAGATGATCGAAGCGGCCATCAAGTACGACAAGCCGGTGCGTATCGGCGTGAACTGGGGCAGTCTGGATCAGGATCTGCTCGCCCGCATGATGGATGAGAACGCGGCGCGCAGCGTGCCGTGGGAAGCGCAGAGCGTGATGTACGAAGCGCTGATCCAGTCGGCCATCGGCTCGGCGGAACGCGCGGTCGAACTCGGTCTCACCCGCGACAAGATCATTCTGTCGTGCAAGGTCAGCGGCGTGCAGGATTTGATCGCCGTTTATCAGCAACTCGCGAAGCGTTGCGATTTCGCGCTGCACCTGGGTCTGACCGAAGCGGGTATGGGCTCGAAGGGCATCGTCGCTTCGACGGCGGCGCTGTCGGTGCTGCTGCAGCAGGGCATTGGCGACACCATCCGTATCTCGCTCACGCCGGAACCGGGCGGCGCGCGCACGGGCGAAGTCGTGGTCGGCCAGGAAATCCTCCAGACCATGGGCCTGCGTTCGTTCACGCCGATGGTCATCGCTTGCCCCGGTTGCGGGCGCACGACCAGCACGCTGTTCCAGGAACTCGCCTCGCAGATCCAGGGTTATCTGCGTGCGCAGATGCCGGTGTGGCGCGAGTCCTATCCGGGCGTCGAAACCATGAACGTGGCCGTGATGGGTTGCATCGTCAACGGCCCGGGCGAATCGAAGCACGCGAACATCGGCATCAGCCTGCCGGGCTCGGGTGAAAATCCGGCCGCGCCGGTTTTCATCGACGGCGAAAAGGTCAAGACGCTGCGCGGCGAGCGCATCGCCGAAGAGTTCCAGCAGATCGTGAGCGACTACGTCGCGCGCAAGTACGGCAAGGCTGAAGCCACCGCGTAAGCGTGTGGGCTACGGACTCCGGATATCGAGATTCGCAACGCACTCGCAACGACAATTCGCATCGCAATGACTGAACAGAAAAGAAAGCCCGAAAAGCTCACCGGCGTGAAGGGCATGAACGACATCCTGCCGCAGGATGCAGCGCTGTGGGACTTCTTCGAAACGACCGTGAAGTCCATGCTCCGTTCGTACGGATACCAGAACATCCGCACGCCGATCGTCGAGCATACGCAGCTCTTCACGCGCGGCATCGGTGAAGTGACCGACATCGTCGAAAAAGAGATGTACAGCTTCACGGACGCGCTCAACGGCGAAAATCTCACGATGCGCCCGGAAAACACGGCTGCGGTCGTGCGTGCGTCGATCGAGCACAACATGCTCTACGACGGCCCGAAGCGCCTGTGGTACATCGGCCCGATGTTCCGACACGAGCGCCCGCAGCGCGGCCGCTATCGCCAGTTCCATCAGGTCGGCGTGGAAGCGCTCGGCTTCGCGGGCCCGGATGCGGACGCGGAAATCATCCTGATGTGCCAGCGCCTGTGGGACGACCTCGGTCTGACCGGCATCAAGCTGGAGATCAACTCGCTGGGTCTCGCCGAAGAACGCGCGGCGCACCGCGTCGAACTCATCAAGTACCTCGAACAACACGTCGATCTGCTCGATGAAGACGGCAAGCGCCGCCTCTACACGAACCCGCTGCGCGTGCTCGACACCAAGAATCCCGCGCTCCAGGACATGGCCGACAAGGCGCCGAAGCTGATCGACTTCCTCGGCGAAGCTTCGCTCGCGCACTTCGAAGGCCTGCAGCGCATCCTGAAGTCGAACAACATTCCGTTCAAGATCAATCCGCGTCTCGTGCGCGGTCTCGATTATTACAATCTGACCGTGTTCGAATGGGTGACGGACAAGCTCGGCGCGCAAGGCACCGTCGCGGCGGGCGGCCGTTACGACCCGCTGATCGAGCAGCTCGGCGGCAAGCCCACGGCGGCGTGCGGCTGGGCGATGGGCATCGAGCGCATTCTCGAACTGCTCAAGGAAGAGAACCTCGTGCCGGAAGCCGAAGGCTGCGACGTCTACGTCGTGCATCAAGGCGATGCGGCGCGCGAACAGGCGTTCATCGTCTCCGAGCGCCTGCGCGATACGGGTCTCGACGTCATTCTCCATTGCAGCGCGGACGGCCAGTCGGCCAGCTTCAAGTCGCAGATGAAGCGCGCGGACGCGAGCGGCGCGGCGTTTGCCGTGGTGCTCGGCGAGGACGAAGTGGCGCAGGGCGTGGCCGGTGTGAAGGCGTTGCGCGGGAATGCCGCGGAGGCTCGCAGCGAGCAACAAACGGTAGCCTTTGAGGACTTGACCGAATATCTGATCAATGCGATGGTTGCATCCGCCGAAGATGGCGAGGATTGATCCAGCGTATTTGATCACCTTGATGGCGCGCCGCTTCGTCCGGCATTGACCTGTATTGACCTATGCGGCGCGCCCGAAAACAGGCTTCAAAATAAACGAGGAATCGCTACGCGATGAGTTATCACGACGAACAGGAATCGATCGAGAGTTTCAAGGCCTGGTGGACGCAGTGGGGCAACGCGACCACGTGGGTCGTGCTGATCGTTCTGCTCGCGCTCGCTGCGTGGAATGGCTGGAACTTCTGGCAGCGCCGTCAGGCTGCCGAAGCCGCCGTTCTGTATGACCAGGTCCAACAGGCTGCCACGGGCGCCGACAAGGCGCTGCTCACGCGCGTCGCGACCGACATGGAAGATCGCTTTGGCGGCACCGCCTATGCACAGATGAGCGCGCTCACGGTGGCGAAGTCGCTCTATATGGCAGGCGACACGGCAGGCGCGAAGGCGCAACTGCAATGGGCTTCCGAGCACGCCAGGGACGAGGAATTCCGCCAGATCGCGAAGCTGCGTCTCGCGTCGGTGCTGCTTGACGAGAAGGCCTACGATCAGGGCCTCGCGCTGATTCCGCAGCCCGATTCGGGTCCGTTCAAGGGTGTTGTGGCCGACGGCCGCGGCGACCTGCTCGCGGCAGCGGGCAAGCGCGACGACGCGCGCGCGGCCTACAAGGTCGCGCTCGACAGCCTGCCGAAGACCGACGCGTCCGAGCGTCAACTGGTCCAGTTCAAGCTCGACGCTCTGGGCGGCTAACGCGCTGCCGGCATCGATCGCAACATCATTCAACCAACTCCATTCATGCTTCGTTCACCGATGAATCTGCTGAAACGAACCGTTGTGCCTGTCGCCTGCGCGATGACCGTTCTCGCACTGGCGGCTTGCTCGTCGACCAAAGACGAGCGCCGCGTGCCGGTGCCGCTGACCGAGTTCAAGCCGGTGCTGGACGTCCAGCAGGTGTGGAAGGCGAGCGTCGGCAAGGCCGGCCGCTATCTGTTCTCGCCGGTCGCTGTGGGCGACACCGTGTACGCCGCGGGCGCCAACGGCTCGGTCGCCAAGATCGATGCGCAAACGGGCAAGGAAGTCTGGAGCATCAAGCTCAAGGACGATCTGTCGGCGGGCGTCGGCAGCGACGGCAACCTCACGGCCGTCGGCGGCCTGAAGGGCGACGTGTACGTGCTCGATTCGAACGGCAAGCTCTCGTGGCAAGCGAAGGCGCCGGGCGAGATCATCTCGCCGCCGCTCGTCGGCAATGGCCTCGTGGTCGTGCGCACGATCGACGGCCAGGTTGTCGCGTTCAACGCGCAGACGGGCGAGCAGAAGTGGGCCTATCGCAACCGCGCCGTGCCGCTGAATCTGCGCGTGTCGGCCGGCATGACCTTCGCGGGCGACCAGGCCGTGCTCGCGGGTTTCCCGGGCGGCGCGTTCTCGGCGATCAACCTGCAAAGCGGCGACGCATTCTGGGAAACGCCGGTGTCGTATCCGAAGGGCGTGACCGAAGTCGAGCGTATCAATGACGTGAGCGGTCCGCCCACGCTGATCGGCGCGACGACCTGCGCGGTCACGTTCCAGGGCCAGCTGGGCTGCTTCGACGCCAATTCGGGCCGTCCGATGTGGGAAAAGCCGTTCTCGAGCACGAGCGGCATTGCCCAGGACGACACCACGGTGGTCGGCGGCGACGACTGGTCGGTCGTGAAGGCCTACAACGTCGCGACCGGCGCGCAGACCTGGAGCACGGACAAGCTCAAGAACCGCGACGTCAGCGTGCCGGCGATGCTCGGCCACGCGGTGGCGGTGGGCGACTATCAGGGCTACGTGCACTTCCTTTCGCTCGACGACGGCAGCTTCGTCTCGCGCGTGAAGACCGACGGCAGCCCGATCACGGCAGCGCCTGTGCTGGCCGGCAATACGCTGGTGGTGCAGACGAAGGACGGCGATCTCTACGGTCTGCGCCCGCGCTGATCGAATCATGGCGCCGGGCGCGAAGCCGGGCGTCACTTCGAGGGGCCGCGCCCGCGGGCAGCGGCCTCTTGTGTTTTTCCGGCGTTTTTGCGTGCAGCGGTGGCTTGATACTGCACGCCGCCCGCGAACTGAATGAAACTTAATGAGACGACGGATGGCCGGGGCGGCTACCCCCGGTGTTCCTGTCGAACGTCGAAGCGCAACTTGCCGCTTCGGGCTGGCCGGCGCGACATCGCGCCGGGACCGGCAATCGGGTGCCCGGCCCGATTCGTGATAATTTGCAACTATTGCAGCATCTGCGGGCACTCATAGCAGATGCTTGCCGCGCAGCGCGCCGGACGTCCCGGCGCCGCGCCTTACTGTAGAAAAGATCAGATGAAACCCGTAATCGCCCTCGTCGGGCGCCCCAATGTGGGGAAATCCACGCTCTTCAACCGGCTCACGCGTTCGCGCGATGCGCTGGTCGCCGATCTGCCCGGTCTTACGCGCGACCGCCACTATGGCGAAGGGCGCGTGGGCGATCGCGCCTATCTGGTGGTCGATACCGGCGGCTTCGAGCCGGTCGCCAAGGACGGCATCCTGCACGAAATGGCGCGTCAGACGCGCCAGGCGGTCGAGGAAGCCGACATCGTCGTCTTCATCTGCGACGGTCGTAACGGCCTGGCGCCGCAGGACAAGCACATCGCCGATTACCTGCGCAAGACCGGCCGGCCGATCTTCCTCGTGGTCAACAAGGCCGAGGGCATGAAGTACAGCGCCGTCGCGGCTGACTTCTACGAACTCGGTCTGGGCGACCCGCGCGCGATTTCGGCGGCGCACGGCGACGGCGTGACGGAGATGATCAACGAGGCGCTCGACCAGGCCTACGCCGATCGTCCGGAAGAGGATGAAGACGACGCCAGCAAGCACGGCATCAAGATCGCGATCGTCGGCCGCCCGAACGTCGGCAAGTCCACGCTCGTCAATACGCTGATCGGCGAAGACCGCGTGATCGCGTTCGACATGCCGGGCACGACGCGCGATTCGATCTATGTGGACTTCGAGCGCAACGGCAAGAAGTACACGCTCATCGATACGGCTGGTCTGCGCCGTCGCGGCAAGGTGTTCGAGGCGATCGAGAAGTTCTCGGTGGTGAAGACGCTGCAGTCGATCGCCGACGCCAACGTGGTGATCCTGCTGCTCGACGCGCATACGGAAGTTTCCGATCAGGACGCGCATATCGCCGGCTTCGTGGTGGAGCAGGGGCGCGCGCTCGTGGTGGGCATCAACAAGTGGGACGGCATGGACGATCACGCGCGTGAGCGCACCAAGCACCACTTGCAACGCAAGCTGAAGTTCCTCGATTTCGCAGAAATGCGCTTTATTTCGGCGACGGAAAAATTCGGCATTGGCCCGCTGATGCGCTCGGTGGACGACGCCTACGCTGCGGCGATGGCCAAGCTGCCGACGCCGAAGCTCACGCGCGCCCTGATCGAAGCCGTCGAGTTCCAGCAGCCGCGCCGCCGCGGCCCGGTGCGTCCGAAGCTACGCTACGCGCACCAGGGGGGACAGAACCCGCCGATTATCGTGATCCATGGCAATGCGCTTGACGCGGTCACGGAAACCTACAAACGCTACCTGGAAAACCGCTTCCGCGAAACTTTCTCGCTGAAGGGGACTCCATTGCGAATAGAGCTTCGTTCTTCGACGAACCCCTACACGGAGAAGAGCTGAACTGCGTTCGCTACCGCGCATTACCGCACCAGATGGCGCGGTCAGGCCGTCTGGCCGGGCCGCCGCAAGCGGCGCGGGGTAACGAGAATCAGCTATAGTGTAGCGATTGGTGGTGGATTTCTTTTTCTTCATCCCAATATAAGTTAAACCTGCAAAAAAATACGGAGTTTGCTATGAGCAACAAAGGGCAACTGTTACAAGACCCGTTTCTGAACGCGCTGCGCAAGGAGCACGTGCCTGTTTCGATCTACCTGGTCAACGGCATCAAGCTTCAGGGGAACATTGAATCGTTCGACCAGTACGTCGTGTTGCTCCGTAATACGGTTACGCAAATGGTTTACAAGCACGCCATTTCCACGGTGGTCCCGGCCCGTCCGGTGAACTTCCACCCGGATTCGGAAGCGTCCTGACCCATGACGCGGCCGGTTCGGGGCGCCTCGCAGGCGCTGCCGGGCCGGCCGTTTCCATTTTGATACCAGACAATTTGATCAACGCCGCACTTGTCGGCATCGACTTCGGTAAGACCGACTTCGAAGCCAGTCTCGAAGAACTCAGCCTGCTCGCCAAAAGCGCGGGCGCTACTCCCGCTGTCACGCTCACCGGGCGCCGCTCCAGCCCCGACGCCGCCATGTTCATCGGCAGCGGCAAGGCCGAGGAACTGCGTCTCGCCTGTGAAGCGAACGACATCGAAATCGTCATCTTTAATCACGCGCTATCGCCCGCCCAGCAACGTAACCTGGAGCGTGCACTTGGCCGCCGCGTGGTGGATCGCACCAGCCTCATTCTCGACATCTTCGCGCAGCGCGCGCGCAGCCACGAAGGCAAGCTGCAGGTCGAACTCGCCCAGCTCCAGTATCTCGCCACGCGCCTCGTGCGCGCCTGGACCCACCTTGAGCGTCAGAAGGGCGGTATTGGTCTGCGTGGCCCCGGCGAAACGCAGCTTGAAACCGACCGCCGCCTGATTGGCGAGCGCATCAAGATGCTGCAGGGCAAGCTCGCCAAGCTGCGCCGTCAGCACGGCACGCAGCGCCGTCAGCGCGAACGCACGCGCACCATGTCGGTGTCGCTCGTCGGCTATACGAACGCCGGTAAATCCACGCTTTTCAATGCGCTCACCAAGGCGCAGGCTTATGCCGCCGACCAGTTGTTCGCGACGCTCGATACGACCTCGCGGCGCGTGTGGCTCGGCGACGAAGTCGGCCAGATCGTGCTGTCCGATACCGTGGGCTTTATCCGCGAACTGCCTCACCAACTGGTGGCGGCCTTCCGGGCGACGCTGCAGGAAACCGTGCAGGCCGACCTGCTGTTGCACGTGGTCGATGCGTCGAGCGCGGTGCGTCTGGACCAGATCGATCAGGTCAACGACGTGCTGCACGAGATCGGCGCCGATACGATCCGCCAGGTGCTGGTGTTCAACAAGATCGACGCCGTGCCCGAACTGGCGGCCCGAGGCGGGACGGTCGAGCGGGACGAGTATGGTAATATTTCGCGCGTCTTTTTAAGCGCGCGCACGGGCGTCGGACTGGATGCATTGCGCGCCGCCATCGCCGAAATCGCGACGGCCGTTCCGCTCGTCGAGCCGTCGCAGCCTCAGGCCGCAGCCGACTGGAGTCCGCTGTCGCACGAACCCAGCAGGGAACCCGAGCACGGCCGCTGAACCCAAACCGGCAGCGCCCGGCGTCGCCCTCGTGGTGCGCGGGCGCATTTCCACGCACATGACCCGCTGTCTACTCTGGTGAACGAACACAGGTGAACGATTACAACAAGCGGACTGGCTGGCGCGCGCGTGCCATTTTCTCGCTGAACGACCCGCGATGGGGCCGCGGCGAGGGCAATGGCCAGCGCAACGACGACGCGCGGCGTCCGTCGGGCAATAACGGCAACGACGGCAAGGGCGACGGCCCGCCCGATCTCGACGAAATGTGGCGCGAGTTCAATCGCCGCCTGTCGTCGTTCTTCGGCAAGAAGGGCAAGGGGCCTGGCGGCCTCGGACCGCGTCCGGACAACGGCCATGGTGCGCGCATCGGCGTGGGCATCGTGCTCGGCGTGCTGATCGCCATCTATGTCGGCAGCGGCGTGTTCATCGTTCAGGACGGTCAGGCCGGCGTCGTGCTGCAGTTTGGCCAGTATCGTCATACCGTGGGTCCGGGCGTGCATTGGCGCATGCCGTTCCCGTTCCAGGCGCACGACATCGTGAACGTTGGCCAGATCCGCAGCGTCGAGATCGGCCGCAACAATCCGGTACGTCCGTCGAACGTGAAGGATGCCTCGGTGATCACGCACGACGGCGACATTCTCGACGTGCGTCTGATCGTGCAGTACCAGGTCAAGCAGCCGACCGACTATCTGTTCCGCAGCGTCGATCCCGATCTCACCGTGAGCCAGGCCGCGCAGGCCGCGGTGCGCGCGGTCGTGGGCGCGCACAGCACCAGCGATCTCCTTTACGCGGACCGCGAACCGATCCGCGCACAGCTCGCCGATACGATCCAGCACGCGCTCGACCAGTACAAGACGGGCCTGGGCGTAGTGGGCGTGACGATCCAGAGCGTAGCCGCGCCCGATAGCGTGCAGGCCGCCTTCGACGATGAAGCGAAAGCCCATCAGGACAGCGACCGCGCGAAGCGCGACGCGCAGGCTTATGCCGATCAGCTGCTGCCGCGCGCGCAGGCCGACGGCGCACGTCTGATCGACGACGCCAAGGCATATAGCGACCGCGTGGTCGAGCAGGCGCAAGGCGATGCCCAGCGCTTCAACAGCGTCTACGAGCAGTACGCGAAGGCACCGGCGGTGATTCGCGAGCGCATGTACCTGGATACGATGCAGCACATCTACTCGAATACGACGAAGGTGTTCGTCGACAGCAAGTCGGGCAACAACGTGATTTATTTGCCGCTCGACAAGATCGTCGACGCGACGCGTCAGCGCGCCGCGGCAGCGGTCGCCGCGTCGGGCGCGGCCGCAGCGAATGCGTCCGCGGCGAACGGCGCAGCCGATGCGAACGGCAATGCGAACGGCAATGTGAACAGCGGCGCGGCCTCCGTGCCGGCAACGAATAGCGACACGCAGCAGAACGTGCAGCCGCAGGGCGCCCAGCAGCAGGGCGCAGCGCCCGCTCTCTCGGCCAGCGACGCTGCGCAGGCCGCGAGCGATGCTTTCCGCTCGCGCGACGGGTTCCGCTCGCGCGGCCGCGAAGACGACGTGCAATAAGGGGCGCCGATATGAACAAGATCATTGCGTTCGTCGTCGCCTTCGTGGTGGTGGTGCTCGTGGCTTCGTCGGCGGTGTTCGTCGTCGATCCGCGCCATGTGGCCGTGGTGTCGTCGTCGGGCGGCTCGAAAGCCTCGCTCGCCGAGCCGGGCCTTCACGTGAAGCTGCCGCCGCCGTTCCAGACCGCGACCTTTCTCGACACCCGCATCCAGGCGTTCGACGCGCCGGACGCCGACCGCTACACGACCTCGGACAAGACCGAGCTGCTCGTGAACCCGGTCGTGCGCTATCGCATCGGCGAGCCGCTCAAACTGTTCGCGGCGACCAAGGGCGATCCGCAGACACTCGCCGACCGGCTCGCCTCGCTTTCGCGCGATGCGTTGTCCGACGCGTTCTCGAAGGTGACGCTGACCGATGCGCTCGCGCAGCAGGAAGCCATCGCCGCCCGCGCACGCGATGAGTTGAAGACCGCCGCCGCGCCGCTCGGCATCGACGTGATCGATATCGAACTCACGCGCATCGACTATCCGGCCGAACTCGCCGACGTGGTCTACAAGCGCATGAGCGCCGCGCGCGAGCAGGCCGCCGCCGACGAGCGCGCGAAGGGCGCCGCCGTTGCCCAGCAGATCAAGGACGAGGCGCAGCGCAAGCAGCAGGGCGCGGTCGCGGAAGCGTACAGCCAGGCGCAGGCCATCAAGGGCGAAGGCGACGGGAAAGCCGCCGCGATCGCCGCGCAAGCCTATGGCCGCGATCCGGACTTCTATCGCTTCTATCAGAGCATGCAGGCCTATCGCGAAAGCTTCAAGCCGGGCGACGTGGTCGTGGTCGATTCGTCGAGCGACTTCTTCCGCTTCATGCGCAGTCCGAACGGAGAGGCGTCGCCGGCTCCCGCCGCGCCACGCAAACACTAAACGAGACACTGGCGCCGCGCGTGTGCGCGGCGCACCTTCTTCGCATGGACATAGCCGGCTCCCTGTTGCTCGCGATCGCATTGATGCTGATTATCGAGGGCATGTTCCCGTTCGTCTTCCCGACGGCGTGGCGCGACACTTTCCGTAGAATTGCGGAACGGCCGCCGCATCACATCCGCATCGGCGGGTTGATCGTGATGGGACTCGGTCTCGTGCTGCTGATGCTCGCCACCTGAATTCAAGGCGCGCGCCGCGAGGCGCTCGCCGTTTCTATCGTCCGGCCCGCGCAGGGCGTGCGTTCGCGTGCGCCGTCGCTGCTTTTTGCGGCGTTTTAACGCGGCCCTTATCGTCGTAGGACTCCCCCGATGTCGACCTGGTTACTTCCCGAGAATATCGCCGACGTGCTGCCGTCCGAGGCGCGCAAGATCGAAGAGCTGCGCCGCCGCCTGCTGGACCGCTTCCGTGCTTACGGCTACGAAATGGTCATGCCGCCGCTGCTCGAATACATCGAGTCGCTGCTGGTCGGCAACGGGCGCGATCTGGATCTGCGCACGTTCAAGCTCGTCGATCAGCTCTCGGGCCGCACGCTCGGCCTGCGCGCCGACATGACGACGCAGGTGGCGCGCATCGATGCGCACCTTTTGAACCGTCAAGGCGTGACGCGCCTGTGCTACGCGGGCAACGTGCTGCATACGCGTCCGCGCGGCCTGCACGCGACGCGCGAACAGATCCAGATCGGCGCTGAAATCTACGGTCACGCCGGCCTCGAAGCCGACCTCGAAATCCAGCAATTGCTGCTCGACGCGCTGCGCCTGGCGGGCCTCTCGAAGGTGCGTCTGGATTTGTCGCACGCGGGCGTGCTCGCGGCCATTTTCGAAGCCGATCCGGCCGCCGCGGCGCTGGGCGACGCTCTGTATGAAGCACTCGCAGGAAAGGACGTGCCGCGCCTCGCCGAACTCACCGCGAACCTGCAAGCGGTTTCGCGCGACGCACTGCGCGCGCTGCCGTCACTGTACGGCGACGCGAGCGTGATCGAAGAGGCGCGCCAGCGTCTGCCGGCGCTGCCCGGCATCGCGCGCGCGCTCGACGATCTCGCGTTCCTGATGGGCGGGATCGAGGGCGCGGAACTGATGCTCGACCTCGCGGATCTGGGCGGCTATGCGTACCACAGCGGCGTGATGTTCTCGGCCTACGTGGACGGCGTGCCGAACGCGGTGGCGCGCGGCGGCCGCTACGACAAGGTGAGCGAGGCTTATGGCCGCGCCCGCGCGGCCACGGGCTTTTCGCTCGATCTGCGCGAGGTGGCGCGTATTTCGCCGGTCGAAGCGCGCAGCAGCGCGATTCTCGCGCCGTGGCGCCACGACGAGGCGCTGAGCGCCGCCGTCGCGGCCCTGCGCAATGCAGGCGAAGTGGTGATCCAGGCGCTGCCGGGCCACGAACACGATATGGACGAATTCGCCTGCGACCGCGTGCTGGTCGAGCGCGACGGCGCATGGGTCGTGGAAGTGCGCGCCGCCTGAGATGTCCGCGGGATGGTCGGAGAAGGCGGCTCGAAGCGTGCCGGAAGCTTCAGGCGCCGACCCGCATACCGTTGAGCGCAAAAGGAAATTCCGCGAATTTCGGGAAAAAATGGCGGCCTCGCCGCCGAACCCAGGTAGAATACGTTTTTAACCAGCTAACGAAACACCATGTCTGCCAGCGCAGTGAATGTAACCCCGGGACGCAACGTCGTCGTCGTGGGCACCCAATGGGGCGATGAAGGCAAGGGCAAGATCGTCGACTGGCTGACGGACCACGCGCAAGGCGTGGTGCGTTTCCAGGGCGGTCATAACGCCGGCCACACTCTCATCATCGGCGGCAAGAAGACCATTCTCCGACTGATCCCGTCGGGCATCATGCGCGCCGGCGTCGCCTGCTACATCGGCAACGGCGTGGTGCTTTCGCCGGAAGCCCTGTTCAAGGAAATCGGCGAACTCGAAGAAGCGGGCGTTGACGTCCAGAAGCGCCTCTTCATCTCCGAAGCGACCACCCTCATCCTGCCGTACCACATCGCCATCGACCAGGCGCGCGAAGCCCGCCGCGGCGCCGCGAAGATCGGTACGACCGGTCGCGGCATCGGCCCGGCCTACGAAGACAAGGTGGCGCGCCGCGGTCTGCGCGTGCAGGATCTGTTCGAGCCGGAAACCTTCGCTGAGCGCCTGCGCGAGAACCTCGACTACCACAACTTCGTGCTCACGCAGTACCTGGGCGCGCCGGCTGTCGACTATCAGCAGACGCTCGACACGATGCTCTCGTACGCCGACCGTCTCAAGCCGATGGTAGCGGACGTTTCGCGTCGCCTTTATGACGTGAACAACGAAGGCGGCAACCTGCTGTTCGAAGGCGCGCAAGGCACGCTGCTCGACATCGACCACGGCACCTATCCGTTCGTCACGTCGAGCAACTGCGTCGCGGGTGCGGCTTCGGCCGGCGCGGGCGTCGGTCCGCAAAAGCTCAACTACGTGCTCGGCATCACCAAGGCGTACTGCACGCGCGTCGGCTCGGGTCCGTTCCCGAGCGAGCTGTACGACGCCGACAACGCCGATCGCCAGGAAGAAGTGGGCCTCACGCTCGCGAAGGTCGGCAAGGAATTCGGTTCGGTCACGGGTCGTCCGCGCCGCACCGGCTGGCTCGACGCCGCTGCGCTGCGCCGCTCGATCCAGATCAACGGCGTGACGGGCCTGTGCATCACCAAGCTCGACGTGCTCGACGGTCTCGAAGAAGTGAAGCTGTGCGTCGGCTACAAGGTCGATGGCAAGGATGTGGACATTCTGCCGCGCGGCGCCACGCAGGTTGCAGCGTGCGAACCGGTCTACGAGACCTTCGCAGGCTGGAAGGAAAGCACGATCGGCGTGACGCAGTTCGACGCGCTGCCGAAGAGCGCCCAGGCATACCTCACGCGCGTGCAGGAAGTCGCCGGCGTGCCGATCGACATGGTATCGACCGGCCCGGATCGCGACGAAACGATCCTGCTGCGTCACCCGTTCAAGGTTTAAGCAGGAAGAAGGCAGAAGCAAAAATGATTCAAATGACGGACCCGCGCAACGACGATAAACATCTGTGGGTAGGCTGGGACGAGTACCACCGTCTGATCGAACTGCTCGCGCTCAAAGTGCACGAGTCGCGCTGGAAGTTCGACCAGATCCTGTGCCTCGCGCGCGGCGGTCTGCGCGTGGGCGACCAGCTTTCGCGTATCTACGATCTGCCGCTGGCAATCCTCGCAACCAGCTCGTACCGCGAAGCCGCGGGCACGGAGCAGGGTGAGCTGGACATCGCGCAGTACATCACGATGACGCGCGGCGAACTCTCGGGCAACGTGCTGCTGGTCGACGATCTGGTCGATTCGGGCGTCACGCTTGCACGCGTGCAGGAACACCTCAAGTCGCGCTATCCGGCTGTTACGGGCGTGCGTTCCGCGGTGCTCTGGTACAAGGGCTGCTCGAAGGTGACGCCGGACTATTTCGTCCAGCATCTGCCGACGAACCCGTGGATCCACCAGCCTTTCGAGGAATGGGACACGGTGCGTCCGCACAACCTTGGCGCATGGATCAAGCGCGGCCTCCAGCAGGCCCAGCAGGATTCGCAGAAGTAACTGCCAGGTCCAGTATGACCCGAGCCGCCGGCGGCGCTGCATGCGCCGTGCGGGTGGCCGGGAATCGAACGGAGCCTCACGAGGCTCCGTTTTTTATGCGCGAAACCTTTGCACAATGGCGCCTCGATGCACCCGCTCGCACTTCGCGGCACAAGCGGGCAGACTGTGTCAAAGGCGAATGCTAAACTGCGCGGGGACCCGATCAGTCGCGGGGCCACAACGAACATCCGCGACGCCTCTGGGTTCCGCCCCCAAGCCGGTTTAGAATAGCGCTCGTTTTTTCCGCCTCAAACGGATCTCCGCGTATATGACAACTAGCACGCACGTGGCAAAGCAGCCGCTACCCACACTCGCCGTAGCGGCCATCGGCGTGGTGTTCGGCGACATCGGCACGAGTCCGCTGTACTCCCTCAAAGAGGCGTTCAGCCCCGCCCACGGCATTCCTCTGAACGACACTTCCATTCTCGGCGTCATCTCGCTGCTGTTCTGGGCGATCGTGATCGTCGTCAGCATCAAGTACGTGCTGCTCGTGATGCGCGCCGACAATAACGGCGAGGGCGGCGTGCTCGCGCTCATGGCGCTGGCAATGCGCTCGTTCGATCGCCGGAGCAAGGCGGCCGTGGTGCTCACGGCGCTGGGCATATTCGGCGCCTGCATGTTCTACGGCGACGCCGTGATTACGCCGGCGATCTCGGTGATGTCGGCGGTCGAAGGGCTCGAACTTGCCGCCCCCAAGCTCACGCATCTGGTGCTGCCGATCACGATGGTGATCCTGATCGCGCTGTTCTGGATCCAGCGTCACGGCACCTCGCTCGTCGGCCGCCTGTTCGGGCCGATCATGGTGCTGTGGTTCGTGACCATCGCCGTGCTGGGCATTTCGCGCATCGTGCAGCAGCCTGGCGTGATCGCCGCGCTCAATCCGTACTACGCCTTCACGTTCATGGGCGCGCACCTGCTGCAGGCCTACGTGGTGCTCGGCTCGGTCGTGCTGGTGCTGACCGGCGCGGAAGCGCTCTACGCCGACATGGGCCACTTCGGCGCGAAGCCGATCCGCTGCGCGTGGTACACGCTGGTGATGCCGTCGCTCGTGCTCAACTACTTCGGGCAAGGCGCGCTGCTGATGCAGGACCATAGCGCGATCGAAAACCCGTTCTTCCTGCTCGCGCCGGACTGGGCGCTGCTGCCGCTCGTCGTGCTCTCGACGGTCGCGACGGTGATCGCCTCGCAGGCCGTGATTTCGGGTGCGTACTCGCTCACGAGCCAGGCGATCCTGCTCGGTTACGTGCCGCGCATGAAGGTGCTGCACACGTCGGATCTCGCCATCGGCCAGATCTATGTGCCGGTCGTGAACTGGATGCTGCTGTTCATCATTCTGTGCATCGTGGTGGCCTTCAAGAGTTCGGACAATCTCGCCGCTGCGTACGGTATCGCCGTGACCGCGACGATGGTGATTACCACGGTGCTCGTCGCCGTCGTGATGACGAAGGTCTGGAAGTGGAACCGGGCGCTCGTCGCCTGCATCATCGCGGTGCTGCTGGCTGTCGATCTGGGCTTCTTCGGCGCGAACCTGCTGAAGGTCGAAGAGGGTGGCTGGCTGCCGCTGGGCATCGGCGCGCTGCTGTTCTTCCTGCTGATGACCTGGTTCAAGGGGCGCATGATCGTCAAGGAGCGCACCGCAGCCGATGGTATTCCGCTCATGCCTTTCCTGCAGGGGCTGCTCGCGCATCCGCCGCATCGCGTGTCGGGCACGGCTATCTATCTCACGGGCAGCGACGCGCTCGTGCCGGTGAGCCTGCTGCACAACCTCAAGCACAACAAGGTGCTGCACGAGCGCACGATCTTCCTCACGTTCAAGATCCGCGACATTCCCTATGTGCCCAACGCGGAGCGTGTCAGCGTGCGTGACGTTGGCGGCGGGCTGTATCTCGTGAAGGCCGATTATGGTTTCAACGAGACGCCGGACGTGAAGGCCGTGCTCGAAGAGGTGGGTCGCGCGCAAGGCCTGTCGTTCGAAATGATGGACACGTCGTTCTTCCTCGCGCGCGAGACCGTGGTGCCGACGCAGTTGCCCGGCATGTCGATTTTCCGCGAGCGCATCTTCGCGTGGATGCATCAGAACGCCGCGAAGCCGACCGATTTCTTCAGCATTCCCGCCAATCGCGTGGTGGAGTTGGGGACGAAGATCGAGATTTGACGAGGGTGCCGGCGCGAGCCGGAGCCGGACAAAAAAATGGCGCCGCGAGGCGCCATTTTTTGTTGCGTGCGCAACGTGAGCCGCACGGCTCACGCGCGCTTTACGGCGGTTATCGCTTGAGCTTCGCGAACGCCGCCGCCATCGCGCCAGCCGGCTCCGCGTCGCGCGAGCGTTGACCACCGCCACGGTGGTTGGCATTGCCGCCGCGATCATTCCGGTCGTTGCGATCACCACGGTCGCGATTGCCGCTGCCCGCGCCGCCGCTGCGTTGCGCGGCGCTTGCCGGATCGTCGTCCATGCGCATCGTGAGCGCGATGCGTTGACGCTTCACGTCGACGTCGAGCACCTTGACCTTCACGACCTGACCAGCCTTCACGACTTCGTGCGGATCCTTGATGAACTTCGTCGACAGCGCCGAGACGTGCACGAGGCCGTCCTGATGCACGCCCACGTCGACGAACGCGCCGAACGCCGCCACGTTGGTCACGACGCCTTCGAGCACCATGCCCGGCACGAGGTCCGAGACTTTCTCGACGCCGTCGCGGAAGGTGGCGGTCTTGAACTCGGGACGCGGATCGCGGCCCGGCTTTTCCAGTTCGCTCAGGATGTCGCGCACGGTCGGCAGACCGAAGCGATCGTCGACGAATTCGGTAGGCGAGAGACCCGAAAGCGCCTCGCGATTGCCGAGCACGTCGCCGATGGCGCGCTGGATCTTCGCGAGCATGCGCTCGACGACCGGATACGCTTCCGGGTGCACCGACGAGCGATCGAGCGGATTTTCGCCGCTGTTGATGCGCAGGAAGCCCGCAGCCTGCTCGAAGGTCTTGTCGCCCAGACGCGGTACCTTTTTCAGATGCTCGCGCGAGGGGAAGGGACCGTTCGCGTCGCGGTAATCGACGATATTGCGTGCGAGCGTGGCGTTCAGACCCGACACGCGCGCGAGCAGCGCGACCGACGCCGTGTTCGCATCGACGCCCACTGCGTTGACGCAATCCTCGACGACTGCGTCGAGCGAGCGCGCGAGTTCGCGCTGGTTCACGTCGTGCTGATACTGGCCCACGCCGATCGCCTTCGGCTCGATCTTCACGAGTTCGGCGAGCGGGTCCTGCAGGCGGCGCGCGATCGACACGGCGCCGCGCAGCGAGACGTCCATTTCCGGGAATTCCTTGGCCGCCAGTTCGGACGCCGAATAAACCGATGCGCCGGCTTCGGACACCACGATCTTTTGCAGCTTCAGTTCCGGATGCTTCGAAATCAGCTCGCTCGCGAGCTTGTCAGTTTCACGCGAGGCCGTGCCGTTGCCGATGCTGATGAGTTCCGCCTGCGTCTGCGCGGCGATGCGCGCGAGTTTGGCGAGCGACCCGTCCCAGTCGCGGCGCGGTTCGTGCGGGTAGATCGTGTCGGTCGCGAGCACCTTGCCGGTGCGATCGACCACGGCCACCTTCACGCCCGTGCGCAGACCCGGATCGAGGCCGATCACGGCCTTGGGGCCGGCGGGAGCCGCCAGCAGCAGATCCTTGAGGTTGCGCGCGAACACGCGGATCGCCTCGTTTTCGGCCTGCTCGCGCAGGTTTGTCAGCAGTTCGTTTTCGAGGTGCGGCTGCACCTTGACGCGCCAGCACCAGCGGCACACGTCCGAGAGCCATTTGTCGGCCGGACGGCCCTGGTTGGCGATGCCGAAGTGGCGTGCGATATGCGCTTCGCCCGGATGCGGCGTCTGCGTGTCGAGCTCGCCGCCCAGACCCAGCTTCACCATCAGCACACCGGCGTTACGGCCGCGAAAGAGGGCGAGCGCGCGGTGCGACGGCACCGTCTTGATGGTCTCGGAGTAGTCGTAGTAGTCGCGGAATTTTTCGCCTTCCTCGTTCTCCTTGCCTTCGACCACGCTCGACATCACGACGCCCTGGTTGTGCAGCCAGTCGCGCAGTTTGCCCAGCAGCTCGGCGGTTTCGCCGAACTGTTCCGACAGAATGTCGCGCGCGCCGTCGAGGGCGGCTTTCACGTCGGCGACACCCTTTTCGGCGTCCACGTATTGCGCGGCTTCCGTTTGCGGATCGAGCAGCGGGTTCGCGAGCAGGGCGTCGGCGAGCGGCTGCAGGCCGGCTTCGCGCGCGATCTGCGCGCGCGTGCGGCGCTTGGGCTTGTACGGGAGATAGAGGTCTTCGAGAACCTGCTTGCTGTCGGCGGTCTCGATGGCGGTGCGCAGTTCGTCGGTGAGCTTGCCTTGCTCGTCGATGCTCGCGAGGATCGCGGCGCGGCGCTCTTCGAGTTCGCGCAGATAGATCAGCCGCTCTTCGAGCGTGCGCAGTTGCGTATCGTCGAGATTGCCCGTGACTTCCTTGCGGTATCGGGCGATGAACGGAACGGTCGCTCCTTCGTCGAGAAGCTGGACGGCGGCCGCCACCTGACGCGGCTGAACGGTCAGCTCGCTGGCGATACGCTGGACGATCTTGAGTGCTACGGTTTCCGTCATAGGGTCTGGATATTCCTGCGAGGATCGGTTTGCGGTCCGGATTGGCTTTCCGGCAACCGGCGCGGCAACCGGCGGGACAGGTCCGCGAAGGCGCGCCCGCCGGCCAGTGGAGCGGGGCATTTTGCCATAAATGGCCGGGCGCTCAACCCGGGGGGTGTTAGAATTTGCGGCATGTTCCGCTGCCCTCAGAAGACGTTGAACCCATCCCGCTTGTTATCTGTCCGGTCCCGTGCGCGCGAAGGCGCCGCATGGCAGACCACCGCCCGCGCGGCGGCTTGTGCCGTCGCCTTGCTGGCCGCGGCGAGTGTTCCGGCCCTTGCGCAGGAGGCAGCAGCCTCTGGGATGGTTTCCGGCGTCGATACGGCGGCAAGTGGCGCGCAAGCGCGCACGGCTTCCGGTGCGCTGGCTCCGCTCGGTGCATCGGGCACTTCGTCGGGCGTTTCGTCGGACACTCAGGATAGCGCGGTCCAGAACGATTTCGCCGCGCGCCAGAAGGTCCTTGACCGGCGTACGGCGGAAAACAACTATCAGTACGGCGTGGCGCAGCACAACTGCTACGACACGTTTTTCGTGAATCACTGTCTTGGCAAGGCGCGCGACTCGATGCGCGTGGTGCAGGCGGACATTCGCCAGCAGCAGTTGGCGCTCGACGAAGAGCAGCGTGCCGACAACGCACGCCGCCGCGACGAGCAGGCCGCGCTGCAACGCGCGCGCGACCAGGCCGATGCGCCGCAGCGCGCCGCCAACGAGACGGCGAGTGCGCAGGCGTTCGAGGACAAGCAGCGCCAGCATGCGCTCGATCAGGCGCAGCGCCAGGCGGAAGCGCCGCAGCGCGCGGCGAACGAGCAGGCGTTCCAGGACAAGCAGCGTCAGCATGCGCTGGATCAGGCGCAACGTGAAGGCGCACAGGCGCAGTCGCAGCGTTCGGCCAACCAGGCTGCCTACGACAAAAAGCAGTCGGATTACCAGAAGCAGCTGGATCAGGCCCGCGCCCAAGGTCAGCAACAGGCTCAGGAACGGGCCGACAAGGCCCAGCGCTTCCAGCAGAAGCAGGAAGACGCCGCGAAGCACAAGGCTGACGTCGAAGCACGCCAGAAGCAGGCGGCCGAGAAGGCTCAGCAGCAAGAACAGCAAAAGCAGCAGCAGGAACAGCAACAACAGCAGCTTAAGCAGCAACAGCAGCAGGGCCAGTAATACAGAGCCAGTAACACAGAGTCGCACCCCGCAACACCACGCTTTTTCAGCCAGACAGCAACCTCAGGCGTGTGACCCTTCGCAAGGCGCACGCCGTTCATGACGAGGAGGCGAGCATGCGCGAGCAACGTGAAGTCAAGAGCGAGGTCCTTCGTGACCGCATTCTGCAACTGGAATCGGAACACGGGGATCTTGACCGTGTGATTGAGCGGATGTGCGAGACGTCGGACTTCGACGATCTCGAACTGCAGAAGCTGAAGAGGCGCAAGCTCAAGCTGAAAGACAACATCATCTTGCTGCAATTGCAGCTGGACCCCGATTTACCGAAGACTTCGAACGGGCACGCCTGACTTCGGGTCCCGGCAGGCGCCGGGGCGCGGCAGCAGTCGGGCCGCGCCCCGAGGTCCGAGCAGGAACCGCTTGCCTTGAATTCAACGACCGTTTCCCGATCCGGTTCTGCGCGCGACGATGGCGCGCGGAACAGTGACGCGCGCGCTGCGCAAACGGCGTCGGCGCCTGCCCTGAGCACGCGTCGCGGCGCCGAGCTCGAACAACTGTTCGCCGCCGACGGCCTTCTCGCACGCGAGATCGACGGCTATCGGCCGCGTGCCGCGCAGATCGAAATGGCGCGCGCCGTGGCGGCCGCCATGGAAGCCGCCGCCCAGGCGCAGGCCGAGCCGGCTGCGTTCGAGCTTCAGTCGCGTCCGGCGCGCCGTCTCGAGCGCGGCGCCCCCGTCGCGCCGCAGGCCGAGGACGCCGCCAACGCCGCCGCCGAATCCGGCGACAACACCCTGATCGTCGAAGCCGGCACGGGCACCGGCAAGACCTATGCCTACCTCGTGCCGGCGATGCTGTGGGGCGGCAAGGTGATCGTCTCCACCGGCACCAAGCACCTTCAGGATCAGCTTTTCGCCCGCGATATCCCGACGGTGCGCGACGCGCTCGCCGTGCCGGTAAGCATCGCGATGCTCAAGGGCCGCTCGAACTACCTGTGCCATTACTACCTGCAGCGCACGGCCGATAACGGTCGACTGCCATCGCGGCAGGAGACGGCGTATCTGCAGGAAATCATCCGCTTCGCGAAGATCACGCGCTCGGGCGACAAGGCAGAACTCGCGAGCGTGCCGGAAACGGCCGCGGTGTGGTCGATGGTCACCTCCACGCGCGATAACTGCCTCGGCCAGGAGTGTCCGAATTACAAGGACTGCTTCGTGATGCAGGCGCGCCGCGAGGCGCAGCAGGCCGACATCGTGGTGGTGAACCACCATCTGTTCTTCGCCGATATCATGCTGCGCGACACCGGCATGGCCGAACTGCTGCCGAGCGCGAACACGATCATCTTCGACGAAGCGCACCAGTTGCCCGAAACGGCCACGCTGTTCTTCGGCGAGACGCTGTCGACCACGCAGTTTCTCGAACTCGCGCGCGATTGTGTCGCGGAAGGGTTGAGCCACGCACGCGATGCGGTCGAGTGGGTCAAACTCGGCGCGGCGCTCGAACGCGCGGCGCGCGATGTGCGGCTCGCGTTCAAGGAAGATTCGCTGCGTGTGTCGATCACGCAGTTGCCGGACGATCATCCACTGTTCGATTCGCTCGATGCCTTGCAGACCGAGCTTGGCGCGCTTGCCAACGCGCTTGCGGGTCAGGCCGAGCGTGCGGAGTCGCTGGGCGCGTGTCTGCGCCGCGCGCGCGAGCTGCAGGGCGTGCTCAACGGCTGGGCGGTGCCGGGCGGATCGGCCGAGGCCGTGGCGAGCGACAACAAGCGCGAACGTGAAGGCGATGGCGACGAAACCCGCCATCCCGCCGACGACGAAAAAGTCCGCTGGGTCGAAGTGTTTTCGCATACCGTGCAACTGCACGAGACGCCGCTGTCCGTCGCGCCGATTTTCGCGAAGCAGCGTGCCGGTGTGCCGCGCACGTGGATCTTCACATCGGCCACGTTGTCCGTGCGTGGCGACTTCACGCACTATGCGGCGCAGATGGGCCTGAGTTCGCGCCGCTCGATGACTTTGCCGAGTCCGTTCGACTATCCGCAACAGGGCTTGCTCTACGTGCCGCGCAATATGCCGCAGCCGTCGTCGCCGCAATTCACCGATGCCGTGTTCGATGCCGCGTTGCCGGCCATCGAGGCGTCGGGCGGCGGCGTCTTCATGCTGTGCACGACGCTGCGCGCGGTCAACAAGATCGCCGACCGGCTGCGCGAGACGATCGAAACGCGTGGCTGGAGCACGCCGTTGCTCGTGCAGGGCGACGCAAGCCGCACCGAACTGCTGGAGCGCTTCCGTGCCTATGGCAACGCGATTCTGGTGGGCAGCCAGAGCTTCTGGGAAGGCGTGGATGTGCGGGGCGACGCTTTGTCGCTCGTCGTCATCGACAAGCTGCCTTTCGCGCCGCCCGATGATCCGGTGCTGGCCGCGCGCCTCGATGCGCTGACGAAGAAAGGCTTGAGCCCGTTTGCGGTTCATCAATTGCCGCAGGCCGTCATCACGCTCAAGCAGGGCGCAGGGCGGCTGATTCGCGCGGAAACCGATCGCGGGGTGCTGATGATCTGCGATACGCGTCTTGTCGATAAGCCTTATGGCCGACGTATCTGGCAAAGCCTGCCGCCGTTCAAGCGCACGCGCGAGATTGAAGTGGTGCAGGCGTTTTTCTCGGGCGAAGACGACGCGCAAGAGGGCGCGTAATACACGCTTGCAGATAATAGAGATGGGTTACATGCGTTGAGCATGAAATCCATCCTCTTTTTGCGCTGATTTCGATTTCGAAGCCATAAACAGAAAAGCCACGAACTTGCGTTCGTGGCTTTTCTGTATGCCCGCCGTGCGTCCGACGATGTCGTCAGGCTGCACGGCGTTTCGCGCCGATGCCCGTATGAGCCGAAGCTCCGGACGGGCAGCGTGCGAATGCAGCTTACTGGCTTGCGCCCGATGCCGGAGCAGCAGCCGAAGCAGCAGCGTCCGAAGCAGCAGCGCCTGCGTCCGAAGCCGCAGCCGTAGCCGAAGCAGCAGCGTCGCTCGCAGCAGCAGCAGCGCCCGAAGCAGCAGCTGCGGAATCCGAAGCAGCAGCAGCCGGTGCCGAAGCAGCGGTCGCATCGCTAGCCGGCGCAGCAGCTTGGTCGCTGCTCTTGTTGCATGCAGCCAGTGCAACAGCTGCCAGCAGGGATGCTACGAGGAGGGATTTCTTCATGATCACGTCCTTTTATGGTTAAAGGTAAGCAACAGCGCAAAATAATACCGGTAATGTGCCCCAACACCGACCTTGAGCCGCTGGTGGAGATGCACTGCAAGAGCGTGAATCTTCCCTACGGCCTGGGCGGAAATTATAGGCACTTTCGTATCGACCGTCGACAAATCCGGGGACAATACGTTGTCTTTCTCATACAAGCACTATATTAGTACGGTATAACAGCCCGAAGCGCTTAGGCAAGCGCCCCCAGCCGTATCCAGCCCGCACAATACCACTCGTGTAGCAACACTGTCACACTCGAATCGTGTGAGAGTGTTACAAAGCGTTTCCCATCCAGCAAGCGGTTATCGGCCAATGCCGGCAGCCACTTCCTTGCTTCTTTGAGCAAGTACTGTTCCCCGTTGAGGTAATACGACCGCGCATCGTAAAGCAGGATTGTCCTGCGGTCGAGTGTTATCCCGCTTTTCGCGGCGCGCGCAACAAAACGGGCCTCGTCGAGGGGCTTTTCGGGGGCGTCGAACACCACATTGGATTTCGGTTCTGAAAGCCAGGACCCCACGAACGACGATACATCCGCATCGTTCCAGCGCACTTTAGCAAGCACCGACGAGACGCGCTCCACAAGTGCCGGGGGCAGTTGTGCAGGACGCGACACGGCGGGCTGATCGGGGTCGCGATAGAGCGTCGGATTACCTGCGGGCGCCTTGTCCGCGCCGCGTTCAGCGAGCCAGTAAAGAAACTGGCTCGTGAGTTCGTCGGTGGAAGGCGAACGAAAGCCGATCGAGCACGTCATGCACTCGCCCTCGGCCACGCCGTCGTGCGCGATGTGCGGCGGCAGATACAGCATGTCGCCCGGTTCCAGCACCCATTCCTCTTCCGGCTCGAAGTTCGCGAGCACCTTGAGCGGCAATCCTTCCTGCAACGACAGATCGCGCTGCGCACCGATGCGCCAGCGCCGCTTGCCATGCACCTGGAGGAGAAACACGTCGTAGGAGTCGAAATGCGGGCCTACGCCGCCGCCGTCGCTCGCGTAGGAGATCATCAGATCGTCCAGGCGCGCGTCGGGTGCGAAGCGGAAGCGTTCGAGCAGCGCGCGGGCGCGATCGTCGTGAAGATCGGCGCCTTGCACGAGCAGGGTCCATTGGCGCGTCCTGGGCGTGGGCAGTTCGTCTTCGGCGAAGGGGCCGTGTTCGAGCGCCCAGCGCTTGCGGAAATGCGTGATGAGGCGCGACTCGACATCGTCGTTGTCGGCCAGCGCGAAGAGTTCGTCGCGCGAGAGCGGCGCCTCGATGCCGGGTATCGCCTGGCGAATCAACAATGGCTTTTTCTGCCAGTATTTCTTCATGAACTGTGCCGGACTCAGGCCGCCAAGCAGCGGCGTGGGCGTATCGGGCGCAGGACATGCCAGGGACGGGGAGGCGCGCCGCTTGCGGGCGTCCTCCGGGTGGTCAGGGGACCGCTTGGGCATCGTATAATGTGGTCTGTAATCTGGAGAATCGAATGAAAATCGCAAAGGACACCGTCGTGTCGGTCGCTTACAAGCTATCGGATGCGCAGGGCAATCTGATCGAGGAAAGCGACGAGCCGATGGTCTATCTGCACGGCGGCTATGATGGCACGTTCCCCAAGATCGAGGAAGTGCTGGACGGCAAGGAGCCGGGCTTCGAGACCCAGATCCAGCTTGAGCCGGTAGACGCATTTGGCGAATACGATCCCGAACTCGTGAAGATCGAGCCGCGCGGCCGCTTTCCGGAGCCGCTCGAAGTCGGCATGCAGTTCGAGGGAACGCCCGAAGAGGGCGATGAGGATCTCGACTCGCTCATCTACACCGTCACGGACGTGGCGGAAGACAAGGTCGTGCTCGACGGCAACCACCCGCTCGCGGGCATGGCATTGCGCTTCGCACTGACCGTCAAGGAAGTGCGTCAGGCGACCGAAGACGAAATCGAGCATGAGCACGCGCATGGCGCGGACGGCCTCGAAATCGCCGATGAGGACGAAGACGAAGACGGCGACGAAGAAGATTCGAAGCCGACCCTGCATTAAGCAGGACGATGCGCCGGACCGGGTTTCCCGGTACCGGCGTTTTTTATTTGAGCGCCTTTTCTCCCAAGCCCCAGTCTTCCTTGCGGGCAACTTAGGTCGTCAGTTCGAAGGCATGGCGGGCGCCTGCTGCTGAATCCACGGCGGCGGCATGAGCGGTCGCGGCGGCGCAACCGTTTGCGATGCACCCGACCCCGCGGATCCTCCCATCCCCTCACCACTTCCCCCTGGCGCACTGGCTGCGTTGAGATCGGGCGCCTGCTGCATACCGGGAATCTCCGTTACGTCAGGCATCGACGATATCTCCGGCATTTCGGGCGACAGGGGTTGCTGCTGCGGCGGCAGCAAGGGCAGATGCTTCGGCACGTCGCGCACGCTCACGCGCAGCGGTGTATTGCGCGCCATGTCGGCGTCCACCTGCAGCCATTGCGTGAGCGGATCGCGCAGCGAGAACGTCACGCGCGTTACGTTAGCAATCCTGATTCCTTTTTCATTGCGCAAAGGCTGGTCGATCGTGAAGCCGCGCGGGAGTTTTGCTTCATCGGGATGCACGACGATGATCGGACCGCGAAAGCTATCCGCGAGCTTCACCAGGCTGCGGCGCAATTCCGCATAGCCGTCACGCGGCGCGCGGTGAAAACGCAGCCACGCGAAGCGATCCGATCGATCTTCGCGATCGGGCAACGCGTCGGCTTCCATGAAGATGACGATGGCGCGCGCGTTGCGCCGACGCGCGAATTCGGCCGCATGTTCCAGCCAGAATCCGTTCGCGATCAAGCGGTCTTCGAATTCGCCATTGCGCCCGCCCGCGTTCAGGAAGTGGTTGTTGCCGTTGGGCACGTTGAGCGTGACGAACACGGTATCGCCGACCTGCCAGCGCACGTTTTCGCGATAGGGGCGAAAGCGCGAGACTTCACTTTCGCGTGTCAGCGCAAGCGGCGTTTCGCCAAGCGCGTTAGCGTCGCCGTAGAAGTTCTGGCGCAGAAAATCGAGCCGTTCGACCGGATCGTAGCCGCCCGCGCCGCTGGCGCCGCACGTTATCCAGTCGCGCTGTCCCGGCACGAACACGACGGGTGCGCGGGACGCTTCGAGCAGATCGCGGCGCCGCTCATAAAGGTGATCGACGCACGACTCGCGCGGACCTTTGAGATTGCCGTCGTAGACGAGAAAGGAGATTTGCGGATCGCGCCCGATGGCATCCACGAGGCGTTGCAGGGCGGTTTCGTCACCGGGTTCGGTGACGACGTTGGCCACCACGGCGAACGCGTAGCGCCAGGCAGGGGTTGGCGCTTGCTGCGCCCTGGCCGCGAAAGCCAGGCCGGGCGTGCCCATCGCACACAATGCAATCAGCCACGCGAGCGCGTGATAGAGCGCACGATAGAGGCCGCGCAAAGCAAAGCCGCCGCGGCCATACGGGGATGGCCACGGCGGCGTCGCGGTGCGACGCTTAGCGTTTGGCGTCCGGCGCGTTCGCCAGCTCATGCAGTTCGTACAGGAGGTCGAGCGCTTCGCGCGGGCGCAACTCGTTGGGATCGAGCGCGCGCAGGCGTTCGGCGACCAGCGCCGCGGCGGGGTCCGCCGGCGCCGATGGCGCGTCTTCCGCATAGGGTTGCGTATCCAGATCGTCCATCTCGTCGAGTGACGCAATCGATGCAGCCGGGGCCGCGAACAGATCGAGTTGCGGCGTAGGCCGCCCGGCCGAGAGCTGCTCCAGATGCACGAGATGCTTGCGCGCTGCACGGATCACGGCATTGGGCACGCCCGCTAGCTGCGCGACCTGCAGGCCGTAACTCTGGTTCGCGGGCCCTTCGCTGACCGAGTGCAGGAACACGATGCCGTGCCCATGCTCGACCGCCGAAAGATGCACGTTGGCCGCCTGCGCGAATTCCGCGGGCAGTTGCGTAAGCTCGAAGTAGTGCGTCGCGAACAGCGTATGGCAGCCATTGCTCGACAGCAGATGCCGCGCGATGGCCCAGGCGAGTGCGAGGCCATCGAAGGTCGACGTGCCGCGCCCGATCTCGTCCATCAGCACCAGGCTTTGCGGCGTGGCGTCGTTGAGAATCGCGGCGGCTTCGGTCATTTCGACCATGAAGGTCGAACGCCCGCCCGCGAGATCGTCGGCCGCGCCGATACGCGTGAAGATGCGATCGATCGGGCCGAAACGCGCGCGCCGCGCGGGCACATAGCTGCCGACATAGGCGAGCAGGGCGATCAGCGCGGTCTGGCGCATGAACGTCGATTTACCGCCCATGTTCGGGCCGGTGATGAGCAGCAGCTTGCGATCGGCGTGAAGCGAACAGTCGTTGGCGATGAACTGCTCGACCTGCGCCTCGACCACGGGATGACGACCCTGTTCGATCTCGATGCCGGGTGCTTCGGAAAACTCCGGCGCGTTCCAGTCGAGCGCGCGGGCGCGTTCGGCGAAGGCGGCGAGCAGATCGAGTTCGGCGAGCGCCGCCGCCACGCGCTGGCAATCGGCGATGAAGGGCAGCAGCGCCTGCAGCAGCGCGTCGTACAACCCCTTCTCGCGCGCGAGCGCACGTTCCTGCGCGGAAAGCGCCTTGTCCTCGAACGTCTTCAGTTCTGGCGTGATGTAGCGTTCCGCGTTCTTGAGCGTCTGACGGCGGCGATAGTCGTCGGGCACCTTGTCGGTCTGACCGCGCGTGACTTCGATATAGAAGCCGTGCACCTTGTTGTACTCGACGCGCAGATTGCCGATGCCGGTACGCGCGCGCTCGCGCGCTTCCAGATCGATCAGGAACTGGCCGCAGTTCTCGGACATGTCGCGCAGTTCGTCGAGTTCCGCGTCATAGCCGCGCGCGATTACGCCGCCGTCGCGGATCATCGCGGCGGGTTCGGGGGCGACGGCGCGTTGCAGCAGATCGGCGCAATCGGCGGGCGGCTCCAGTGCATCGACGATGCGTGCAAGCGATGCGGACGCGCCGCCTGCTGCGGCGACCTGCTCGCGCAGCGTCGGCAGCGCAGCGAAGGTGTCGCGCAGGCTGGACAGATCGCGCGGGCGCGCCGAGAGCAGCGCGAGGCGCCCCGTGATGCGCTCGACGTCGGCAATCTGGCGCAAGGCGCCGCGCAGTGCATCGACGCTTGCGGGCGGCGGCGCATCGAGCAGCGCGCCGATGGCCTGCTGGCGTGTCTGGGCGATGCCGGCGTCGCGCGGCGGATGATGGAGCCAGTGACGCAGCAGACGGCTGCCCATTGTCGTGCTGCAGGTATCGAGCAGCGAGCAGAGCGTGGGCGATTCGGTGCCGCGCAGCGTTTCCGTGAGTTCGAGATTGCGGCGGGTGGCCGGATCGAGGCCGATGTATTCGGACTCTGCCTCGACCTTGAGACTGCGCACGTGACGCAACTGCTGGCCCTGCGTGGCCGCCGCGTAGAGCAGCAGCGCGCCGGCCGCGCCACAGGCGCTCGTGAGCGTCTGCGCGCCGAAGCCGTCGAGGCTCGCCACGTCCATCTGATCGCACAGGCGTTGCTTGCCCGAAGCGAGATCGAAGTGCCATGAGGGCACGCGCGTGAGCGCACCCACGCCCGCAGGCGGCGCCCAGCCCGATGATTCCGTGGGCATGTCCGCGACCAGCACTTCGGCCGGACGAATGCGCTCGAACGCCGTGGCGACCTGCTCCGGGGCGACTTCGGCCAGCCGCAGCGCGCCGCTCGCCAGATTGAGCCACGCGAGGCCGACATTGACGGTCACGCCGCGCCGGTTGTGGCCGGGGCAGACCGCCATCAGATAGACGTCGTTTTTGTCGGAGAGCAGGGCGGCGTCGGTGAGCGTGCCGGGCGTGACCACGCGCACGACCTTGCGCTCGACCGGGCCTTTGGACGTGGCGGGATCGCCGATCTGTTCGCAGATCGCCACGGATTCGCCCAGCTTCACGAGCTTCGCGAGATAGCCCTCGCAGGCGTGATGCGGAATGCCCGCCATCTTGATTGGATGGCCGGCCGATGCGCCGCGCTGCGTGAGTGTCAGATCGAGCAGGCGCGCGGCTTTCTCTGCGTCGCCGAAGAACAGCTCATAGAAGTCGCCCATCCGGTAGAACACGAGGGTGTCCGGATGGTCGGCTTTGATGCGCAGGTATTGCTGCATCATGGGAGTGTGTTGCGCGATGTCGCCAGCGCTGGCGGTGTGTGTAGCCATCCTCGGAGTCTTGCTAAGGTTCAGGGCGTGAGTGTAACCCGCGCCGGGGGCGCGTGAACCTGGCCGAATGGCCAGGCGGCGCGCAAATCGTCGCCGGATAAGGTAACAATGCGCGCCAGATTGACGGAGATTGTGTGTCGGCGCGTGACGTGTGCCGAAGCGTTACTCGTCCACCAGCGCCTGCATATCGACCGTGCGCGCGTTTGCCGCACTGCGCCGCATGGCGAGCCAGATCAGCCCCGACACGAATATCCCGAACACGACGATGATCCACTGCACCGGCATTTTCGCCGTGAGCAGCAGCGCATAGGCCCCCAGCATCAGGAGCACGGCGAGGTTCTGGTTGAAGTTCTGCACGGCGATCGAGTGCCCCGCCGAAAGCAGGGTCGCGCCGCGATGCTGGAGCAGCGCGTTCATCGGCACGATAAAAAAGCCTGCGAGTGTGCCGAGCAGAATCATCAGCGGATACGCGAACAGCAGATAGAAGGGCATGACGAAGGTGCCGATGCGCACGCCTTCGCCCGCCGGAAAGAGGTTCTTGCTGTAGAACGCCATGGCCACCGACACCACGCCGCACAGCACGCCCACGGGCAGCACGCGCAGCGATGCGCGCAGCGATACCCATGCGGCGGCGGCAGCGGCGCCCAGCGCGATGCCGAGTCCCGTCACGCCCTGCATCACGGCGGCCTTCGAGAGCGAGAGGCCGAGATTCGCGTCGGCCCATTTGAGCACCAGCAATTGCAGCGTGACCGCCGCGCCCCACATCAGCGTCGTGACCCACAGCGCGATCTGCGCGAGCTTGTCGGCCCACAGCACATTGAAGCAGTGCGTGAAATCGGCGACCAGACGGCCAGGCTGTTTGAGACGGTTTTCGTAGCGCGCGCCCGTGTCCGGAATGCCGATGTTGATGAGCGCGGCGAGCGCGTAGGTGATCATCGTCGCGAGCATCGCGAGGTCGGCGGCCGAGTGGATCAGCGGCAGCGAATGGTGGGTGACGAAGCGCTCGGCGTAAGTGGAGACGAGCGCGCCGCCCATCATCGTGCCGACGATCGTGGAGAGCACCGTCGCCGATTCGAGCCACGCGTTGGCGGCCACGAGTTTTTCGGCGGGCAGCAATTCGGTGAGGATTCCGTACTTTGCGGGCGAGTAGGCGGCGGCGCCGAAACCCACCACGCCATAGGCGAGCATCGGATGCACGCCCGCGATCATCATCAGGCAGCCGATGGCCTTGAGCGCGTTCGAGACGAACATCACGTGGCGCTTTTGCAGCGCATCCGCGAAGGCGCCGACGAAGGGCGCGAGCAGCACGTAAGAGACGGTAAAGAAGATCTGCAGCAGCGGCGTGACCCAGGCCGGCGACGAAATCACCGTGAGCAGCGCGATTGCCGCAATCAGGAGCGCGTTGTCGGCGAGCGACGAAACGAACTGCGCGGCGATGATCGTGAAGAAGCCTTTTTTCATCGCGGGTGGACCGGGGGATGGATCGGGCGAATGGAGCAAACGGGAGAAACGGGCATGGCCGCGACGCCAGGCGCTGGCGCGCGAAACAAAAAAGCGGCCGAAGCCGCTTGACGCATCGGAGCGGGCTGCAACCTCAGCCACGTCCCGGCGATTGTGACATGGGCGGCCCCGGACTGCAGCGGGCCGGCCACGTCATGCCTGCGTTCGGACCCGAACTCAGGCTTCCTTCGTTTCCTTCTTGATGCGCGTGTACTTCGAGAGGATCGGCACCATTTGCGCGTAGATCTTCGGGTTGCCCGCGACCACTTCGCCCATGTGCAGGAAGTCCGAATCGCCCGTGTAGTTGCCGACGAGACCACCGGCTTCCGTGATGAGCAGGGCGCCCGCGGCCACGTCCCACGGGTTGAGGCCTTGTTCGAAGAAGCCGTCCATGCGGCCCGCGGCGACGTTCGCCAGATCCAGCGCGGCGGCGCCCGGGCGGCGCAGCCCGGCGCAGGCGTTGGTCATGTCGGCGAACAGTTCGCAGTAGCTGTCGAGGCCGTCCTTTTCGCGGAACGGAAAGCCCGTGCCGATCAGGCCGTCGGCCAGACGGTCGCGGCGGCCCACGCGGATGCGGCGGTCGTTCAGGAACGCGCCGCGGCCGCGCGAGGCGGTGAACAGGTCGTTGCGGGTCGGGTCATAGACGACGGCCTGCGTGATGACGCCACGGTGCACGAGGGCGATCGACACGCAGTAGTACTGGAAGCCGTGGATGAAGTTGGTGGTGCCGTCGAGCGGATCGATGATCCACTGGTATTCCGACTCGTTGTCCGACTGGCCCGATTCTTCGGCGAGGATCGCGTGATCGGGGTAGGCGGTCTTGAGGGTTTCGATGATGGCGGCTTCGGCCGCCTTGTCGACTTCCGTGACGAAATCGTTATGCTGCTTCTTCGCGACCTGCACGAGGTCGAGGTCGAGCGATGCGCGGTTGATGATCTGTCCGGCGCGGCGCGCGGCCTTGACAGCGATGTTGAGCATGGGATGCATGAGCCTGGATCCTTGTTGTCCGGCGCGCGCGAGGCGGCGCGGCGCACGGGGGTGCCGAAGATAAAAGCGTCTAACGATTGGACAGGGCGCAAGCCGCGCGTTCGAGCTGCGCGGCCTGGCGGCACTGTCCCGCCAACGGAGACGAATTGGATAAGAGCGGGGCGCGGTGGTTTCATTGACCTTCATTGATCAATTGGTCGAGAAAACGCGCGCGAACCTCGCATTTTACCCGAGTCCTGGCCATCTGGGCTGGATGTGCGCGGGGAATATGCGAATGACATGGGATACCGCCGCCGCCTGACCGGATAGGCCATGTGCGCAAGGCGCGCTAACATAGCAGATTCCTTACGCCGCTCTTCGAGATTCATCTTGGTCCACCCCGCCGAATCACAATCCGACCACTTCGACCCATCGCAGCACGCCACCGGCGACGCCCACGAGCCGCTGCGCGGCGGTTTCACCTCCACGCGCTTCGTGCTGGTCGAGCCGAGCCACCCCGGCAACGTCGGCGCGGCGGCGCGCGCGATCAAGACCATGGGCTTCTCGCGGCTCGTACTGGTTGCGCCGCGCGTGGCGCAGGTCCAGCTCGATCCCGAGGCGATCGCCATGGCGAGCGGCGCCGACGACGTGCTGGCCGCCGCCCACATCGTCCCGACTCTCGCCGATGCGCTGGCGGGCACGCACTGGTCGCTCGCGCTCACGGCGCGTATGCGCGAGTACGGGCCGCCGCCCGCCGCCCCGCGCCACGCGGTCCAGGACGCCTGCCGCCAGGTCGCGCACGGCGACATCGCATTGGTGTTCGGCAACGAGCGCACGGGGCTGTCGAACGAGGATGTCGAGCGTTGCAGCGCGCTTGCGCATATTCCGGCCAATCCGGCTTATAGCTCGCTCAATCTCGCCCAGGCGGTGCAGGTGCTCGCTTATGAATTGCGCCTGGCCTATCTCGACGAAGGCGGCGCGGGCGCGGCGTTGCCCGCAGCCGGTGGTGCAGCGGCGTCGGGCACGGCTGGCACGGGGACGCCGCTCGCCACCAGCGACGACATCGAGCGGATGTACGTGCACCTCGAAAATGCGCTGATCGCGCTCGATTTTCTCGATCCGGCCAATCCGAAGAAGCTGATGTCGCGTCTGCGGCGGCTCTTCGCGCGCTCGGGCCTGGAGCGCGAAGAGGTCAATATCGTGCGCGGCATCGCCAAGCACATCTTGATGCTCAAGGGCACGGACAGCGACAAATAGGCGGCTATCGAGCCGCAGCAAGGCCGCCGCGCCGGCGTTCCAGCTCCAACCTTGCTGGACGCGGGGGCTTCGCGGCCAGCGCGCGACTTTCGCCTACAATCGATTTCACATCATAAGCAAATCGGCACGGCTGCTAAGACCCTCGGGTCCAATGCCCGGGTCCAAGCCCAGTCCAATGCCGTTTGCGAGCCGCGCGCCGGATTCACGTCCGCGACGCGTGGCCGCCTCATCCCCATGTTCCTCACGTCCAGCGTGTGACTGTCATGTTCAAGAGACTTCGCGAAGACATCGCCACGATCCGCGAGCGCGATCCCGCCGCCCGCAGCGCCTGGGAAGTCCTGACCTGTTATCCGGGTCTGCACGCACTCGTGCTGCATCGCTTCGCCCACGCCTGCTGGCGGGCGAAGCGCCGCTGGCTCGCCCGCTATGTCTCGCAGCTCGCGCGCTTTCTGACCGGCATCGAAATTCACCCCGGCGCGACCATCGGACGGCGCGTGTTCATCGATCACGGCATGGGCGTCGTGATCGGCGAGACGGCGGAAGTGGGCGACGACTGCACCATCTATCAGGGCGTGACGCTCGGCGGCACGTCGCTTACGCGCGGCGCGAAACGGCATCCGACGCTCGGCCCCGGTGTGATCGTCGGCGCGGGCGCGAAGGTGCTGGGCGGATTCACGGTGGGCGCGCAGGCCAAGATTGGCTCGAACGCCGTGGTCGTCAAGCCGGTGCCGGCGGGCGGCACCGCGGTCGGCAATCCGGCGCGGATCATCGCGCCCGCAAAGAGCACGGCGGAGCAGCCGAAGCCGACGTCCGCGCGCGAGGGCTTCTGCGCCTACGGCATCACGCCGAACGCGGACGATCCCGTGTCGCTGGCCATTCACGGCCTGATCGATCATGCCGCCACGCAGACGCAGCGCGTCGATGCGATCGTCGCCGCGCTTGAGCGGCTGGGCGCTCGTCTTGAGGCACTGCATGGCGCGGACGCGGCGCTCGTCGAGTTGCGCCGGCTGTCGGCCGGCCTTGCGGGCGAGGTGATCGCGCAGGAATCGGCGAAGGCTCAGGAAGACGTGTCAGCGCACGTCTGATCCATTTTAAGATCAACAAAAAACAGCCGCTTCGAGCGGCTGTTTTCATTTCGTGCGCGGGTCATCCAGGCCTGATCCCGGCTCAATCGAGCGGCAGCATCCTGAACCCTTCGGCATCCACGCGCAGATAGCCGCCGCGCGGCGTGCCGTGATCGAGTTCCCAGTCGGGCAGCACCCAGCGCGTGCCGCCAGGTTCCGTATGGCGTGAGGGCCGATGCGTATGCCCGTGAATGATTGTGTTCGCGCGAGCGCGCTTGAAGAGCGCCGCCACGCCTTTGGCGGTGACGTCGTATTTCGCGTTGGCCGGCGGGGTGGCCGACAGGGTGGCCGAGGCGGGCCGCTCGCGCCCGGCTTCGCTCTTGCGGCGCATGCGTTCGGCCAGCGCCCGGCGCCAGCGAAACGGCCACGCGAGAAACAGCAGTTGCGCGAGCCGGTTGCGCGCGAGCTTGCGAAAGAGTTGATAGCCGCGATCGTCGGTGCACAGCGCGTCGCCGTGCGCAAGCGCGATACGCGTGCCGAACGCGGTGATGGCGATGGGGTCAGGCAGCCAGATCGCGCCCGCCGCTTTCATGAAGCGCTTGCCCATCAGGAAGTCGCGGTTGCCGTGCATGATGTAGAGCGCGATGCCGCGCTCGGAGAGCGTATGCATCAGCGCGGTCATGCGCGCGACAAACGGTTCGGCGAGCATGTCGTCGCCGATCCAGTATTCGAAGAGGTCGCCGAGTATGAACACCGAGTCGGCCTGATCGGCCGATACACGGATGAAGTGCTCGAACGCGGCGACCGTGCGCGGAATCGCTTCGCTCAAATGCAGGTCGGAAATGAACAGGAAGGGACGTGCCGCATGCGGACGTTTGCCCTCGCCGGGCACGCCCGCGGCGGCCATCCCCAGTCCCCGTGTCTTTTCCTGCAGCATCGATGAAGCGTGCGCCTGTGTGTTGAATCGCTTAAGTCGCTTGTGTGGCTGGAGTCGGGATTATTCGACGATGACAGCCTTCTCGATCACGACGTCGTCGACCGGCACGTCCTGGTGGAAGCCCTTCGAGCCCGTCTTGACCGACTTGATCTTCTCGACCACGTCAAGACCGTCGACGACCTTGCCGAACACGGCGTAGCCCCAGCCTTGCGGCGTCGGCGACGAGTGGTTCAGGAAGTCGTTGTCGGCGACGTTGATGAAGAACTGTGCCGATGCCGAGTGCGGATCGTTCGTGCGCGCCATGGCGATCGTGCCGCGCTCGTTCTTCAGGCCGTTGTTGGCTTCGTTTTCGATCTGCGCCTGCGTGGGCTTTTGTTTCATGCCTGCTTCGAAGCCGCCGCCCTGGATCATGAAGCCGTCGATGACGCGGTGGAACACCGTGCCGTCGTAGTGGCCGCTCTTGACGTATTCGAGGAAGTTGGCGACCGTCTTCGGTGCCTTCTCGGCGTTGAGTTCGAGCTTGATGACGCCGTGGTTCGTATGCAGTTCGACCATGATGGAATCCTTTGCCTGTGGCTGGGGGAGTGGGGCGGCGCAGTGCCGGTACGAGGCGGGACGTAGGCCTTCGCGTGTACCGGTGCCGCGCCGCGCGGAGAATGGGGGAGCTGGCCTTTCAGCCGTTGATTACCTGCCGACCAGCGTGGCCGACTGGATCACGATTTCCTTTTGCGGCACATCGGACATCGGGCCGCGCGACGTGGTGGGCGCCGCTTCGATCTTCTTCACGACATCCATGCCCTGGGTGACCTTGCCGAACACCGCATAGCCGTTGCCGTCCGGATTCGGATAGTCGAGGTTGGCGTTATCCACCGTGTTGATGAAGAACTGCGCGGTCGCCGAATTCGGGTCGCTCGTGCGCGCCATCGCCAGCGTGCCGGTCTGGTTCTTCAGGCCGTTTTTGCTTTCGAGCGGGATCGGCGCACGCGTGGGTTTCTCGACGAAGCTCGTCGTGTAGCCGCCGCCCTGGATCATGAAGCCGCGAATCACGCGATGGAAGATCGTGCCGTTGTACTGGCCGGCCTTCACGTACTGGAGGAAATTGTCGACGGTCTTCGGCGCTTTCTCGGGGTAGAGCTCGACGCGAATGTCGCCTTCACTGGTCTTGATCAGCACCTGCGGATGCGCGGTCTGGGCCTGGGGGGCCGACTGCGCAAAAGCGGGCGCGTTCGCGATCAGGGCGGCGCTGCCGAGCGCCAACATCAACCATTTCATTTGTATCCTCGGAAGTACGGGAAAAACTTGTCGAAACGCGCCGCGGGTTTTGACCGCGGCTTTGACTGCACCTGTGCGCGGCGGCTTTAGTTCGACGGCGCCATGAAGGGCGGCATCGCGAGCGATCCGGTCGAGCCGCCGAACTGATACACCGGATTGTCGAGCATCGGGCCCACGCGCGTCGCGCCGGCGTCCGGCGCGGCAGCGGCGGCGTGTGCGGTCTTGCCGCTGGCCGGCGGGTTGACGATCTTGTCGATGTCGGCGAGGCGCTGCTGGGTCGCGCCGCTCGTGTGGCCGAGCGTGCTCGCGCGGCGGTAGGAAGCCGAGGCCAGACGCAGATACAGGTCGCCGAGGTTTTCCCAGGCGAGCGTGTACGACGGATTGGCCTTGGTCGCCGTCTCCAGTGCAATGCGCGCTTCGTCGTAGCGGCCGTGCTTCGCGTAGAGCGCCGCGAGATTGTTATACGGCTCGGGCAGCTCGGGGTAAGTCTGTGTGAGTTCGGTGAACGCAACGATTGCGTCGTCGTCGCGGCCGAGACGCGCGAGGATGGTCGCGCGCTTGAATTTCGCCTGCACGTCGCGCGGGTTCGACTTGATGCGCGCGTCGAGTTCCGTGAGTGCCGTGGCCCAGTTGTGCTGGGCAATCGCGGTGTCGGCGCCGGGCGTGCCATCGGCCGTCGCAGGGGGCGCCGCGAGCGCTGCGCGAGCGCCGCAAAGGACGATCGCGACACTCGCGAGAGCCGCCATGGCAAAGGTCGCAGCGCGAGGCGCGCGGCCGCTGGAAGATTTCATAGGGTGAGGTCGCGGTGTTATACTCCGAGCCATTCTAACAAAAGGTCTGTGCGTTTCGTCGCGCGCTTTGGCTGCGCGCTGGTTGAGCGCCTGTTCCGGTTCGTTGCAGTCCCGATTCCGGACGATCGGCTCCCGCGAAATGCCCGGCTTTCTTTCGCCACTCGTGGTCGTCTCCGCCCTGATGACTGATTGAGCGCGACTGTACGCAGCCTCGAGCAAAGCGGTGCCTGGCACCCTCGGGCTGCTGTCGGCGCTGCTGCGGATTTCTTTCGACCCACGTATCCACCGTCTTTATGGAATCACTGCGCATCTACAACACGCTCGCGCGTGACAAGCAAAATTTCGTGCCACTCGAACCCGGTGTCGTACGCATGTACGTCTGCGGTATGACGGTGTACGACTATTGTCACGTTGGCCACGCGCGTGTGATGGTGGTGTTCGATATCGTGCAGCGCTGGCTGCGCACCCTCGGTTACCAGGTGACCTATGTGCGCAATATCACCGACATCGACGACAAGATCATTCGTCGCGCGGTGGAAAACGGCGAAACCATCAAGGCGCTCACCGACCGCTACATCGCGGCGCTGCATGAAGATGCGGATGCGCTCGGCATCGAGCGTCCCGATCACGAGCCGCGCGCCACGCACTACATCCCGCAGATGCTCGACATGATCGGCACGCTGGAAAAGAACGGCTACGCCTACCAGGGCGCGGACGGCGACGTGAATTACGCGGTGCGCAAGTTCGCGCGCTACGGCGCGCTCTCGGGCAAGTCGCTCGAAGACCTGCGCTCGGGCGAGCGTGTGGCCACGAACGATGCCAAGCAGGATCCGCTTGACTTCGTGCTGTGGAAACAGGCAAAACCGCAAGAGCCGGCCGACACGAGCTGGGACTCGAAGTACGGTCGCGGCCGTCCTGGCTGGCACATCGAATGTTCGGCGATGGGTTGCACGCTGCTTGGCGAGCATTTCGACATTCATGGCGGCGGTCAGGATCTGCAGTTCCCGCACCATGAGAACGAAATCGCGCAGAGCGAAGGCGCGACCGGCGAGAAGTTCGTCAACTACTGGATGCACAACGGCTTCGTCAATATCGACAACGAGAAGATGTCGAAGTCGCTCGGCAACTTCTTCACGATCCGCGAAGTGCTGACGAAGTACGACGCCGAAGTGGTGCGGTTTTTCATGGCGCGCGCGCATTATCGTTCGCCGCTGAATTACAGCGACGTGCATCTCGACGACGCGCGCAACGCGCTCACGCGGCTCTATACGGCGCTCAAGGATGTGACGCCGGATGCGGGTGAGCTCGACTGGAACGAAGCGCACGCGCAGCGTTTTAGCGCGGCGATGAATGACGACTTCAACACGCCTGTCGCCATCTCCGTGCTGTTCGAACTGGCCAGCGAGGTGAATCGCACGGGCGACGCCGTGCTGGCGCGTCAGTTGCAGCGCCTCGCGCGCGTGCTTGGCGTGCTCGTGCGCGAGCCGCGTGCGTTCCTGCAGCAGGGCGCGGGCGCGCTCGATGCGGCAGGCGCGCTCGATAGCGCCGGGATCGAGGCGAAGATTGCCGCACGCACGGCCGCGAAGCAGGCGAAACAGTATGCGGAGGCGGACCGGATCCGGGCCGAACTGCTCGATGCCGGTGTCGCGCTCGAAGACAAACCGGGCGGATTGACCGAGTGGCGCCGCGTCTAAGCGGGCTGTCCAGTTTCCACTGATCGATTCGCGAGGCAGGAGGCAGGATGGCAACGGCCACG
The DNA here is from genome assembly GCF_002917095.1 of Paraburkholderia eburnea. Taxonomy (GTDB): domain Bacteria; phylum Pseudomonadota; class Gammaproteobacteria; order Burkholderiales; family Burkholderiaceae; genus Paraburkholderia; species Paraburkholderia eburnea. Next base: position 357,434 of record NZ_PQGA01000003.1, on the reverse strand, counting down.
AAGACGCAGGCCAGGCGGTCTGTGTCGCTAACGGGCGCGGCGGGCGACGAAACGAGCCCGGCCGCACGACGTGCGGCGCGCGGTGGTGCGCTCACGTCGCAACAGGAAGCCGAAGCCGCCAAGGCGGCCGGCGTGACGAAAGGCATGGCGAAGACGGGTTCCGGCCGCGGCGCGAAGGCGCAACCGGATGCTCACGCGCATGCGTTCAATGGCGCGGCGAAGCCGTCGCGCGCAAAGATCAATGGCGCCGTCATCGACGGCACGGGCGTCATGCCTGCCGCGCAGGAGAGCGCTGCGTCGGGCGACGCCGTGCAGGCGGCAGCCGCACCCGGGAGCGACGCGGAGCATGAAGTCGTGCGCCCCGACTATTGGGACAAGGCCTGCGCGGATCTCGTCAAGCGCGACCGTATTCTTAAGAAGCTGATTCCGAAGTTCGGTCCCGTGCATCTGATGAGCAGCGACGATCCGTTCGTCACGCTCGCGCGCTCGGTGGTCGGCCAGCAGATTTCGACGGCGGCGGCGCAGGCGCTGTGGAAGCGCGTCGAGGCCGCGTGCCCGAAGCTCGTGCCGCAGCAGTTCATCAAGCTCGGCCACGAGAAACTCGCCGCCTGCGGGCTTTCGAAGCGCAAGACGGAATACATCCTCGATCTCGCGCAGCATTTCGTGTCGGGCGCGCTCCACGTGGGCAAGTGGACCACGATGGACGACGAGGACGTGATTGCCGAACTCACGGCCATTCGCGGCATCGGACGCTGGACCGCCGAGATGTTCCTGATCTTCAATCTCGCGCGCCCGAACGTGCTGCCGCTCGACGATCTCGGCCTCATCCAGGCGATCAGCGTCAACTACTTCAGCGGCGAGCCCGTCACGCGCAGCGAAGCGCGCGAAGTGGCGGCCAACTGGGAGCCGTGGCGAACCGTCGCAACGTGGTATATGTGGCGCAGCCTCGAACACGCTTAAGCGCCGGGTCAGGCCCGGGATCGCGCCACGTGGCGGGCGCTGCGGCCCGGCCCTCTTAAGCGGTTCCCAATTGCATCAGAATTTTCCTATCGCTATCTGAATTCGATAGTTCCGATCCGATTTCGATCCCGGCCGGCGCGGTTAGAATACGCGCTGCCGCAAAGTGCAAGGATTCCAACACATGAAAACCACGTTTCTGGATTTCGAACAGCCGATCGCTGAACTCGAAGCGAAGATCGAAGAACTGCGCTTCGTTCAGGACGACTCGGCCGTCGATATTTCGGAAGAGATCGATCGCCTGTCGAAGAAGAGCCAGCAGCTCACGAAGGACCTCTACGCGAACCTGAGCCCGTGGCAGGTTTCGCAGATCGCACGTCATCCGCAACGCCCGTACACGCTCGACTATGTGAACGAGCTGTTCACCGATTTCCACGAACTTCACGGCGACCGCTCGTTCGCGGACGACCTCTCCGTCGTGGGCGGTTTCGCGCGTTTCAACGGCCAGCCCTGCATGATCATCGGCCATCAGAAGGGCCGCGACACGAAGGAGCGCGCCGCGCGTAACTTCGGTATGCCGCGCCCGGAAGGCTATCGCAAGGCCGAGCGCCTGATGCGCCTCGCCGAAAAATTCGGCCTGCCGATCTTCACGTTCGTCGACACGCCTGGCGCGTACCCTGGCATCGGCGCGGAAGAGCGCGGCCAGTCCGAGGCGATCGGTCACAACCTGTACGTGATGGCCGAGCTCAAGACGCCGATCATCACGACGATCATCGGCGAAGGCGGTTCGGGCGGCGCGCTCGCGATCGCCGTGGCCGACACGGTCATGATGCTGCAGTTCTCGACGTACTCGGTGATCTCGCCGGAAGGCTGCGCGTCGATTCTGTGGAAGAGCGCCGCCAAGGCGCCCGAAGCCGCCGAAGCGCTGGGCCTCACGGCGCACCGCCTGAAGGCGCTGGGCCTGATCGACAAGATCGTCAACGAGCCGCTGGGCGGCGCGCACCGCGATCCGAAGGGCATGGCCGCGCTGCTGCGCCGCGCACTGTCCGATTCGCTGCGCCAGTTCCAGGGTATGAGCATCGCCGAGCTTAAGGAGCGTCGCTTCGAGCGCCTCATGGCTTACGGCAAGTACAAGGAAACGACGCCGGGCGCGTAAGGTGCTCGACGTCACGCCGTGACTGCCCATCCCGAGTCTGATTCCGGTTCCGACGCCGGGCGCATCGTTCGCGACGCGCTCGGCGTTGTGCTTTCTGCGCTGCCCGGCGATGCGCGCATTGCCGTCGCCTACAGCGGCGGCCTCGATTCGTCGGTGCTGCTCGATGCGGCTGTGCGGATGGTGGGCGCGGACCGCCTTGTCGCGTTCCATGTCCATCACGGTCTGAGCCCGAATGCCGATGCGTGGCTCGCGCACTGCGACGCCACGGCGCGGGCCTACGGCGTGAGCTTCGACGCGCGCCGGGTGGACGTCGCACCCGACGACGCGGCAGGCGTGGAAGCGGCGGCGCGCGACGCGCGCTATCGGGCGCTCGATGCGATGTGCGCCGCGCACGGCGTGCAGGCGCTCTGGCTTGCCCAGCACGCCGACGATCAGGCTGAAACCGTCTTGCTCCAATTGCTGCGCGGCGCGGGTCTCGCTGGACTCGCCGCGATGGCGCCCGTGCGCGAGGTCGCGGGTGGTGTGACGCGCGTGCGGCCGCTGCTGGGTTTGTTGCGCGCGCAACTGGAGCGCTACGCGCACGCCTGCGACCTGCGCTGGATCGAAGACGAGTCGAACGCCGATACGCGCTACGCGCGCAATGCCTTGCGCCATGACGTGATGCCCGCGCTTTCCGCGCATTTTCCGGGCTTTCGCGAAGCGCTCGCGCGCACGGCGGCGCATGCCGCGTCGGCGCAAGGACTGCTGGACGAGCTTGCGCGGGGCGATCTGCTCGCGGCCCGCGCCAGTGGCGCCAATGCGCTTTCGCACGCCGCCGTGGTCGCGCTGGACGATGCGCGCGCGCTCAATCTGCTGCGCTACTGGATGCGCACACTCGGCTTGCCGGCGGCGTCCACGGCGCGGCTTGCCGATGCCTTGCGGCAGTTGCGCGAGACCGCGCGCGAAGGCGAGGGCCACGCGCTACGCGTCGATCATGCGGGGCGCGCGCTGCGCTGTTATCGCGGCGAAGTGTTCTGGGATGCCCTGGTCCCCGCGGCCGTTGCGCAGACGCCGGGCGAGGGCGTGCAACGCGAACCCATGCAGTTGATCTGGCGTGGCGAGGAGATCTGGCGCCTGCCGCAGTGGCGCGGCACCTATGTTTTCGCAGTCGCCGATGAAAGCGATCCCGATGCCGTGCCCGAGTCCGTGCTGCGGCGCGCGCCGCTCGTGGCGAGGGCGCGCGAAGGCGGTGAGCGTCTGCGCGACGAAGCCGCGAATCTGAGCCGCACGCTAAAGAACCTGTTCCAGTCGCGCGGCGTGCCTGCGTGGGAGCGCGACGTGCCGCTGCTTTACAGTGGCGAGACGCTGCTGTTCGTGCCCCGCATCGGCGTGAACCGTTCGGTGCTGGGGGAGCACGGCATGACGCCTCCGCAACCCTGGCGCCGCATCGAATGGCGCGAGGATCTGCAGATCGCCTGAGCCGCCCCGGGCAGGTCATTTTTGCCGGACTGCCCACGAACCTGTTGTTGCCTCACATCGCCCGCACGTCGGCATTGTCGCCGGATCGCCGCAAATCCTTGCCCCACAAGCCTTTTTGGCTCCTCGTCGGCCAATTTGGTCTTGTAATTTCGACCTTGATCGGGTAGGGTAAGTTGTTTGTCCAGCCCGCTTTTTCGCGTTCACGGACGCCGTCAAAAGCGGTGCATTCCCTGAAAGCGCGATTTCTCCTTCGAGCGGTATCCGACGGTTGCAAGGACGTCGTAGCGGTGTGCGGGCGGAGCGCGCGAACCTCCATGGCTTCGCGGTTCCGGGGCAAATTCCGCGTGTGCTGCACGCGCCAAGCCGCTGCCGCGGTCCGGTTCCCTGGTCGTATTCGCTAATCGCGTCCTCACCGGCCTTTCCGGCTGCGCCGTCTTTGGTGCGCCAGCGCGGTAACATCTCCAGTTCAGAACGACAATGGCACTCATCGTACACAAATACGGCGGCACCTCGATGGGCTCGGTCGAGCGCATCAAGAACGTTGCCAAGCGCGTTGCCAAATGGCACAAGGCCGGCCACAAGATGGTCGTCGTGCCCTCGGCGATGTCCGGCGAAACCAATCGTCTGCTCGGTCTCGCGAAAGAAATTTCGCCGCAGCCGAACCCGCGCGAGCTCGACATGATTGCGTCGACCGGCGAACAGGTGAGCGTCGGTCTGCTCTCGATCGCGCTGCAGGAAGCGGGCGTGGACGCCATCAGCTACACCGGCTGGCAAGTGCCCGTCAAGACGGATAGCGCCTTCACGAAGGCGCGCATCAACGACATCGACGGCGAACGCGTGCTGGCCGATCTCGACGCCGGCAAGGTGGTCGTGATCACGGGCTTCCAGGGCATCGACCCCGAAGGCCACATCACCACGCTCGGCCGCGGCGGCTCGGACACGTCGGCGGTCGCGGTCGCGGCCGCGCTCAAGGCCGAGGAATGCCTCATCTACACCGACGTGGACGGCGTCTACACGACCGATCCGCGCGTGGTGGACGACGCACGGCGGCTCGATCGCATCACGTTCGAAGAGATGCTGGAAATGGCCAGCCTCGGCTCGAAGGTGCTGCAGATCCGCTCGGTCGAATTCGCGGGCAAGTATCAGGTGAAGACGCGCGTGCTCTCCAGCCTGACCGACCCGATGATGGACCTCGACGCGGAAATGAAGTCGGGCACCCTGATTACTTTTGAAGAAGACGAGACCATGGAAAAAGCAGTCATCTCGGGTATCGCGTTCCAGCGCGACGAGGCCCGCATCATCGTGGCGGGCGTGCCCGACAAGCCCGGCATCGCGTATCAGATCCTCGGCCCGGTGGCGGATGCGAACATCGACGTCGACATGATCATCCAGAACCAGAGCGTGGACGGCAAGACCGACTTCACGTTCACGGTGCCGCGCGGCGATTATCAGCGCGCCGTGGATGTCCTCACGAACACCGTGCAGGGTCATGTGAGCGCGGAGAAGGTGCTCGGCGACGCGAAGGTCTCGAAGGTCTCGGTGGTCGGTGTGGGTATGCGCTCGCATGTGGGCGTGGCGAGCAAGATGTTCCGCACGCTTTCGGAAGAGGGCATCAACATCCAGATGATCTCGACGTCGGAAATCAAGATCTCGGTGCTGATCGACGAGAAGTACATGGAGCTCGCAGTGCGCGCGCTGCACAAGGCATTCGAGCTGGAACAGGCTTGATGTGATGGCGGCGTGACAGTCGGTCCGTTATCCGGACGCTGCGCGCGACGTGGTTTGAACCGGTCTGCGCACTTGCAGAAAAAAGTTTGCAAAAAAGCGTCTTATGAATTGACCGACTGACTTTAACCCGCTATTATCTTGGCTTCGTTGCGCTGCCTCCCTGGCGCCAACGAGGTTTTCGGGAGACGTGGCCGAGAGGTCGAAGGCACTCCCCTGCTAAGGGAGCATCTGGGCCAAAACCTGGATCGAGGGTTCGAATCCCTCCGTCTCCGCCAGTAATGGCGGTGGAAACCCCGCAAGTCTAGGCTTGCGGGGTTTTTCTTTTTCCGGATGTCGTTCGGCGAGCGGCTCACGGTGTACTCGCTGCCTCTACGGCAAATGTGGCAGTGCACTCCAATAGGAGTGCGACGCTTTTCCTCCTCTCCGCAAATTCGAAGTGTTCTGGCGCAAACACGCGCAAGTCATGCGACCGCAATTTAATCTGGAATCCGAATTAAATTGCAGGTGACGGTTGCGACGCAAGTGCGCTTGCGAAATCTGCTGGAAGCACCTCTGTAAGCGATTCGGCAGGCATATCGTATGCGTTCGTAGGGTTGCGCGGCACCTGCGAGATACGCGCTCGAATATAGGCTGCGTGCGCACTCACGCTTGATGCAAAGCGATGATATCCTCCCGGTCGCCGCATCCAGGACCGGGCGTGTGCTTCGCGCAAACGGTTGCGCTTGATGCGGCGGGCACGCTGGAATGCTGGCGGGAAGAGGCCTCTTCGCAGGCTCTGCGTTGCGGCGACCTGTCCTATGTAACGAGACGTTACCCAGGTGTGTTCGGCGTGCTTTTGTGCATCAGTTATTACAAAGTTGAAATACGCGGGCTGGGGAGCCTGCGCTATATTGGCTTCAACAAAACATCAACCCCAAAAGGTGAGTCCATGAAGTTCGCTCGTGTTGTTGCAATGCTGCTCGGGGGCTTGGCTATCGGTGCGTCGAGCGCGGCCTTCGCTGGCGTGAGCGTCGGTGTCAACATCGGTATTCCGGCCCCGGTTTATGTCGCTCCGCAGCCGGTCTATGCTCCGCCGCCGCCGCCCGTCGTCTATCAGCCCGCACCGGTGTACGCCGCGCCGGCGATCGTGATTGGCTGGCACGGTGATCGTTACTGGGACGGCCGCCGCTACTGGGCCCGCGATGACTGGTATCGCCATCACGGCGGTGGTTACGGTCCGGGCCGTGGCCATGGCTACGATCACGGCGGCCCTCCGGGACACTGGCATTAAGCCGAATTCATTCGACGCCGCGCGTGTTTCTGGTCGCAGAGCACGCGTCGCGCTGGAAGCAAAAAAGCCGCCCACAGGCGGCTTTTTTGTTGCTTGCAACGGTTGCCTGCGCAACAAAGTCGATGCGGCAAGACGCGAATCGCGGAGCGTCCTACTCGCCCAGATGCGCCATGCCACCGACGACGGCATTGAAGCCTGCATCGACGTGCACGATTTCAGCCGTTACGCCGCCCGCCAGATCCGAAAGCAGGAACGCTGCCGTATTGCCGACCTGTTCGATCGTGACATTGCGCTGCAACGGCGCATTGTGTTCGACGAAATCGAGAATCTTGCCGAAGCTCTTGATGCCGCTCGCCGCAAGCGTCTTGATCGGGCCAGCCGAAATGCCGTTCACGCGCACGCCCCTGGCGCCCAGCGAAACCGCGAGATAGCGCACGCTTGCTTCGAGCGACGCCTTGGCAAGCCCCATCGTGTTGTAGTTCGGAATCGCGCGCTCGGCACCGAGATAGGTGAGGGTGAGCAGCGCCGCGTTGTCGGCCAGCATCGGCTGCGCGGCTTTGGCAAGCGCCGGGAAGCTATAAGCCGAGATATCGTGCGCAATGCGGAAATTCTCGCGCGTCATGCCGTCGAGAAAGTCGCCGGCGATCGCCTCGCGCGGCGCGAAGCCGATCGAATGCACCAGACCGTCGAGCGTGTCCCAGTGCTGTTTGAGATCGGCGAAGAGGGCGTCGATCTGCGCGTCGTCGGCCACATCGCAGGCAAACACGAGATCGCTGCCGAACTCCTGGGCGAATTCGGTGATGCGCTCCTTGAAGCGCTCGCCGACATAGGTGAAGGCGAGTTCCGCGCCTTCGCGTCTGCAGGCCTGCGCGATGCCATAAGCGATCGACCGGTTCGACAGCAGACCGGTCAGGAGAATGCGTTTGCCAGCGAGGAAGCCCATGGAATCTCCTGAACAGGTTCGGTGCAGCCGATGCAACGTGCCGGTGTGTGCCGTCGCGCGGTTTGGGTAGAATTCTCCCACACTTGACCTGGCACTCCGGACACCCCCGGCGGACACCCCGATCTATGACGACAGGAACGCGAGGCAGTACAGCGTGGCGGCGCGCAGGACGCACACGACGGATTGAGCGAGCCTTCGCGGCCGTCACCGCCGCCTTTGCGCTGACGTGGATCACGATGCCCGCCGCGCACGCGGTCTACGCGATCGCGCAGTACGGCGAGCCGAAATACCCCGCGGACTTCAAGCACTTCGACTACGTGAACCCGGCTGCGCCCCAGGGCGGCACGCTGGTGCTCGCGAATCCGGACCGCTCGACCAGCTTCGACAAGTTCAACCCGTTCACACTGCGGGGCAACGTCGCGCCGGGTATCGGCATGCTGTTCGAAAGCCTGACGACGGGCAGCATGGACGAGGTGGCCTCGGCCTATGGCCTGCTCGCCGACGATATCAACGTCGGGCCCGATCGCCTGTCGGTGACGTTTCATCTGAATCCGCGCGCGCGATTTTCGAACGGCGACCCGGTTACCGCCGCCGACGTGAAGTTCTCGCTCGATACGCTCAAGAGCCGTCAGGCCGCGCCGTCGATGCAGGCCTACTACAGCGATATCGTGCAGGCCGTGGTGGTCGATGCGGCCACGATCCGCTTCGAGTTTCGCAACAACAATCGCGAACTGCCGCTGATCGCGGGCGGCATGCCGGTGTTCTCGCACAAGTGGGGCTTGCGTGCCGACGGCAGCCGTATCGCGTTCGACCAGCTCGCCTTCGAGGAGCCGATCGGCAGCGGTCCTTACGTGATCGAGCGCTACTCGAATGGCCGCACGATCACGTATAAGCGCGATGAGCACTACTGGGGCCGTGATCTGCCCGTGCGCGTGGGCCAGAACAATTTCGACCGCATCGTCTACAAGCTCTACTCGGACGACGTCGCGCGGCTCGAAGCGTTCAAGGCCGGCGAATACGATGCGCTGGTCGAGTACGTCGCGCGCAACTGGGTGCGCCGCGACATCGGCAAGAAGTTCGACAGCGGCGAACTCGTGAAACGCGAATTCCCGCAGCACAACGGCACCGGCATGCAGGGCTATGTCATCAACGTGCGCAAGCCGCTGTTCCAGGACGTGCGCGTGCGGCAGGCGCTCGATCTCGCGCTCGACTTCCAGTGGCTCAACCGCATGCTGTTCTATAGCCAGTATCGGCGCATCGACAGCTGGTTCGTCAATACCGATCTGCAGGCCAAAGGGCCGCCTTCGCCGGGCGAAATGGCCTTGCTCGAACCGTTGCGCAAGCAACTGGATCCGGCGGTGTTCGGGCCGCCACCCGCGCAACCGGACACGAATCCGCCCCATTCGCTGCGTGCGAATCTGCTCAAGGCGCGCGCGCTGCTCGCCGATGCCGGCTGGACCTATCGCGACGGCGCGCTGCGCAACGCCAAAGGTGATCCCTTCGTGATCGAAGTGCTCGACGACACCGCGGCGTCCGCGCAGTGGGCGCCGATCATGGCGCAATACACCCAGGCGCTCGCGCGGCTGGGCATCGGCGTGAATTATCGTTCGGTGGATTTCGCGCTGTATCAGAAGCGCCTGGACGACTTCGACTTCGATCTCACCACGATCAAGTTTCCCGACGTGCAGGTGCCGGGCGCGGAGGAGCTTGACCGCTTCGGCAGCAAGGCGGCGGCCGAGTCCGGCTCGGGCAATCTGATCGGCCTGAAGTCGCCCGCGGTCGATGCGATCATCAAGGCGCTGATGCAGGCGCAGACGCGCGAGCAATTGCTCGACGCCACCCATGCGCTCGACCGGGTGCTGCTGCACGGCTACTATGTGGTGCCGCAGTGGTACAGCGCGACACATCGCGTGGCCTATAAAAACACGCTCGCGTATCCGGCGACCCTGCCGCTGTACTATGGCGCGATCGACTGGATCATCTCGACGTGGTGGCTCAAGCCGCAGCCATCGCAGTCGCAGTCACAACCGCAGCCGCATTGACCTTCTTCGACGGAACACGTCCATCATGTGGAGCTACATCGTCAAACGCCTGCTGCTGATGATCCCGACGCTGCTCGGCGTGCTCACGCTGACCTTCGCCGTGATCCAGTTCGTGCCGGGCGGCCCCGTCGAGCAGGCCGTGCGCGACCTGCGGCGCGGCGCGGAGCAGGGCATGCCGTTCGGTATGCGCGCGCATTCGGGCGTCGACGCGCAGCAGATCGCCCAACTCAAGCAACTCTATGGCTTCGACAAGCCGCCGCTGCAGCGTTATTTCATGATGCTTGGCCGCTTCGCGCGTTTCGATCTCGGGCAGAGCTATTTTCATCACCAGAGCGTGTGGTCGCTGGTGATCTCGAAGCTGCCGGTGTCGATCAGCATCGGCCTGTGGACCTTCTTTTTGACCTATCTGATATCGGTGCCGTTGGGCATCGCCAAGGCGGTGCGCAACGGCTCGCGCTTCGATCTCGTCACGAGTCTCGTCGTGCTGGTCGGCTATGCGATTCCGGGTTTCGTGCTGGGCGTGCTGTTGCTCGTGCTGTTCGGCGGCGGCAGTTTCCTGCAACTGTTTCCGCTGCGCAATCTCACGTCCGACGACTGGGACACGCTCTCGCTCGGCGGCAAGATCGTCGATTATCTCTGGCACATCACGCTGCCCGTGACGGCGTCGGTGGTCGGCAGCTTCGCGGTGACGACGATGCTCACCAAGAACGCCTTCCTCGAAGAAATCCGCCGCCAGTACGTGCTGACCGCGCGCGCGAAGGGTTTGTCCGAGCGCACCGTGCTCTGGAAGCACGTGTTCCGCAATGCCTTGCTGCCGCTCGTGGTGGGCTTTCCGGCGGCGTTTATCGGCGCGTTTTTCACGGGCAGCCTGCTGATCGAGACGCTGTTCTCGCTCGACGGTCTGGGCCTGCTGTCCTACGAGTCGGTGGTGCGGCGCGACTACCCGGTCGTGCTTGGCACGCTGTATCTCTTCACGCTGATCGGCCTGTTGACCAAGCTGATTTCCGATCTTTGCTACGTGTGGGTCGATCCCCGCATCCAATTCGAACAACTGGAGCGCTGAGTTGAACCGAGTCCGCACCGGCGCCGAACCCGAGCCGCGCACCGAGAGCGTGCGCGCCTTCAAGTCGCCCACGCCCGCGCGCCGCGTCTGGCTGCGCTTCAAGCAGCAGCGCCTGGGCTACTGGAGCCTGATCGTCTTTATCGTCGCGTTCGCGGCGAGCCTGGCCGGCCCGCTCTGGTGCAACGACAAGCCGATCGTCGTGCGTTACGAGGGGCATCTGTATTTCCCGCTTTTCAAGGACTATCCGGAGACGGCCTTCGGCGGCGACTTCCCGACACCCGCCGATTATCTCGATCCGTATATCCGCCATCGCTTCGACACGCCCGGCAACTTCGCGCTCTATCCGCCGAATCCGTACTACTACGACACGCTCAACTATTTTTCGAAGGTGCCGAACCCCGCGCCGCCGTCGCGCCAGAACTGGCTCGGCACCGACGCGAGCGGGCGCGACCTGTTCGCGCGGCTGCTGTATGGCTTCAAGGTCTCGGTGGAGTTCGGGCTGGTGCTCACGGCCATCGGCACCTTGCTGGGCGTGCTGGCGGGCGCGTTTCAGGGCTACTTCGGCGGGCGTATCGACATCGTCGGGCAGCGCCTGATCGAAATCTGGAGCGCGCTGCCCGAGCTTTATCTGCTCATCATCTTCGCGTCGATCTTCGAGCCGGGCTTCATCCTGCTGATCGTGCTGCTGTCGCTGTTCGGCTGGATTGGGCTGTCGGACTACGTGCGCGCGGAGTTCCTGCGCAACCGCAATCAGGACTATGTGATCGCCGCGCGCGCAATGGGATTGTCGAACTGGCAGATCATCTGGCGCCACGTCCTGCCCAACAGCCTGACGCCCGTTATCACGTTCCTGCCGTTTCGCATGAGCGGATCGATTCTCGCGCTCACGAGCCTCGACTTTCTGGGTCTGGGCGTGCCGCCGCCCACGCCGAGCCTCGGTGAGTTGCTCGCGCAGGGCAAGGGCAATCTGGACGCGTGGTGGATTTCGATGTCGACGTTCGGCGTGCTCGTGGTCACGCTGCTGCTCCTGACCTTCATGGGCGACGCGCTGCGCAACGCGCTCGATACGCGCATTTCCGACGCCATGAAGGCCGGAGGCAATCAATGAGCGCGCTGCCTGAAGCCATCGGCACGATGAGCGAAACGCCGCTGCTGTCGATCGAGAACCTGAGCGTGCGCTTTGGCGACACGCTCGCGGTGGACGATATCGCGCTGACCATCGGGCGCGGCGAGCGCGTGGCGCTGGTGGGCGAGTCCGGGTCCGGCAAGACCGTCACGGCGCTGGCGATTCTGCGCCTCTTGAGCGACGCGCGGATCGACGGCGCGATCCGTCTGGACGGCGACGATCTGCTCGCGAAAAGCGAACGCGCGATGCGCGGCCTGCGCGGCAACGAGATCGCGATGATCTTCCAGGAGCCGATGACGGCGCTCAATCCGCTCTACACGATCGGCGAGCAGATCGCCGAGACCATCGTGCTGCACGACGGCGTGCCGAAGAAAGCGGCGTATGAGCGCGCCGTGGGGCTGCTGGAGCGCACGGGCATTCCCGAGCCGCGCCGGCGCCTCTTCAGCTATCCGCATCAGCTCTCGGGCGGCCAGCGCCAGCGCGTGATGATCGCGATGGCACTGGCGTGCCGTCCGCGCCTGCTGCTGGCGGACGAACCGACCACGGCGCTCGACGTGACGATACGCGGCCAGATCGTCGATCTGCTGCTCGAACTGCAGCGCGAGGAGGCGCAGCGGCGCGGCATGTCCGTGCTGCTGATCACGCACGACCTCAATCTCGTGCGCCGCTTCGCGCAGCGTGTGGCGGTGATGGAGAAGGGCAGGCTCGTCGAAACGGGGACGGTCGAGCAGATTTTCGCGTCGCCGCAGCATCCGTACACGCAGCGGCTGATCGCAAGCCGCCCCGAGCGCAACGTGCTGCCCGTGCTGCCGATCGCGCCGGTGCTGCTGGAAGCGAAGGACGTGAGCGTCGATTTCGCGACCCGGCTGCCGGGTTTTCAGGGCTGGTGGCGGCGCGGGCGCTTTCGTGCGGTCAACGACGCGAGCGTGTCGGTGCGCCAGGGTGAGACGCTGGGCATCGTCGGCGAATCGGGGTCGGGCAAGTCGACGCTGGCAATGGCCTTGTTGGGTCTGCAACGAACCGCGGGCGGCGGCGTCGAGTTTCAGGGGCGTCCGATCGCGAGTTATCAGGGTCGTGAGCGCATGGGACTGCGCGCGCATCTGCAGGTGGTCTTTCAAGACCCATTCAGTTCGCTTTCGCCGCGTCAGACCATCGAGCGCATCGTGGGGGAGGGGCTGGCGCTGCACCGGCCCGAACTGTCCGCCGACGAGCGTCGCAAACGCATTGTCGGCGTGTTGCGCGAAGTGGGCCTCGATCGCACGGCGTTGCAACGCTATCCGCATGAATTTTCCGGCGGCCAGCGCCAGCGCATCGCCATCGCGCGCACGCTGGTGCTTGAGCCGCGCGTGATCGTGCTTGATGAGCCGACCAGTGCGCTCGATGTGTCGATCCAGCAGCAGGTCCTGCGATTGTTGACGGACCTGCAACGCAAATACAACCTCGGGTATGTGTTCATCAGCCACGATCTGGCGGTGATCGGAGCGATGGCGCATCGCGTGGCGGTGATGCAGAACGGGGCGATCGTCGAAGCTGGAGACGTAACAAAAATCTTTGACGAGCCCGCCCACGCTTACACGCGAAAGTTGCTGAAAGCGGCCTTCGATCGCTGAACGTCCTGAGAACTTTAGAGGGAATATTGGTGAAATTCACCAATGAGGTGCGCGTCGCGATTGTATTTTTCTATAACTTTTGACACACAAATACTATCTGGCTAGTATCGTCCAAACTTTTCTTCTAACTCCCTGATTTACGGGCAATTTCTACCGACCCATGCAGCACCGATACCTGACCCAGGCTTGCACGCGCGTCGTCGCCGGCATGTTCATCGGCGTACTGATGGCAGCAGCTAACGGCGCATTCGCCGACGAAGCTAGCAGCTTTAACCAGAATGTCTCATTCGCCCCCTCCAGCCAGGCGAATTCGCAATCGCTCCCTTCGGCCCAGGCGGCCGTTCAGAACGCACCTTCGACCCCTTCAACCTCCTCGGGCACGCAATCCGCACCGGCCGAGGGCGGCGCACGCGCATTCCTTTCCGGCATGGCCGGCAAGGCTGGCGATGTCGTCGTTGGCGCCCTGAATATGATCGGCGTGCGTTACCGCTGGGGCGGCAATACGCCGGATTCGGGGCTCGATTGCAGCGGCTTTGTGCGCTATGTGTTCCAGGATACGCTGGGCATGAACCTGCCGCGCCGTGCTGAGGAAATGAGCCGCGTCGGCGAAAAGGTGAGCATGAGCAACCTGAAGCCGGGCGATCTCGTGTTCTTCAACACGATGCGCCGCACGTTCTCGCACGTCGGCATCTATATCGGCGACAACAAGTTCGTGCATTCGCCGTCCACCGGCAGCACGATCCGCGTCGACGACCTGGACGACGGCTACTGGGAAAAGCGTTTCACGGGCGCTCGCCGTGTCGAGACCTCGTTCACGCCGGATCAGCAGCAAAGCCTCAAGCAGCGCGTGAGCGCGCAGTTTGACACCACCGGCGGCAACTGATCGCGGTTTTACCGGGTCAGTGTCAACGCTCCGGGCAACAAAAAGCCTGCTTCATCGAAGCAGGCTTTTTTGCGTCTGTGCGCCGTGAATTCGTCGCTCAGACCACTGCGCCGCGCGCTGCCGCCAGCTTGCGTTCGATTTCCGCAGCCGCGCGCGCACCGGCTTCCTCGCCCGCGAGGATTGCCGCGTTGCGCTGCGTGAAGTCGCTGCTCGACATGGCGCTGAGGCTTGGGCGGATCACCACGTCGGCGTATTTGTCGAGTTCATAGGTCTTGATCGACTGGCCCATGATCGTGAAGGTCTGCATCAGCACGTCGAACTGGCTGAGCGTCGAAGCCGATTCCGGCCGCGACGAAATATCCACGGCGATCACGAAATCGGCGCCCATTTTCTTCGCGAACGAAGCCGGGACCGGGCTGACCAGTCCGCCATCGACGTATTCGTGACCGGCTATCTTCACCGGCTCGAAGATCGACGGAATGCTGCAAGACGCGCGCACGGCGATGCCGGTATTGCCGCGCTGGAACAGGATCGGCTGGCCGGTCTGCAGATCGGTCGAGACGACGCCGAGCGGCTTGTTCATCTTCTCGATCGGGCGGTCGTGCAGCGTCGTGTTGAGGAAGTTCTGCAACGCCACGCCTTGCAGGATGCCGCGCGTGCGAAACGGCATGGCCCAGTCGCTGATGGACGCTTCGTCCATCGTCAGCGCGAGCTTGTTGAGCGCGAAACCGTTCATGCCCGACGCGTAAAGCGCGGCGACCACCGATCCCGCGCTCGTGCCCGTGACCAGATCGACCTGAATGTTGCGGGCCTCCAGTGCCTTGATCACGCCGATGTGCGCGAAACCCCGCGCGGCGCCGCCGCCGAGTGCGAGGCCCACGCGGATCGGGCGCTGCGTGCGCGCGACGGGCGGCGGGGCAACCTGCGGCTTGTTGTCGGGAGACTGCGTGCCGGCGCTGGTGCAGGCCGCAAGGACGCCGGACGCGGCCGCGAGCGAAAAGTGGCGGCGGCGCAGCGAAAACGACGCGCTTGCTGCAGAGGAAGAACCGGAAACAGACTCAGATCCGGATTGCGGGACGGGCGGCAGGGCGGGCTTCGAGCTGGGCTTCAAGCAATTTCTCCAGGCGGCGTGCGAACAGGCATGAGCGTGTGGCGGGCGCGCCGCGTTTGTTCTCGTGGCCCGCGTCGGCGGGCCGGTTCAGGCCGGCGTGGGCGCCAGCGCGCCGACATAATAAGGCAAAGCGCCATGCGCGAACGCGTTGTGCGTGTAACGCGATGTGACGTTTGATGTGGGATGAATTTCATCCCGAAACATCGTCATGCGGCGCAAATGGCGCGGGCCTTTGCCCCCCGCGCCCAGGGACGGCCGAAGCGTCGTGCGCCGGGTATAATCCCGTCTCTAATTTTCCCGGTTTTTCGTTCGCTTTCGGCGCTGCGCGATACGCATACGCGTGCCCCGCGCCGCGAACCTACGCCGTCCGCCGCCGGCCGGTTCCGCCATCTTCGTCACGCACGGGATACGCGAACCGGTCGCGAGACAGCACCGTCCTCGAGTATTCGCCCATGACCACGACTCCCGTCCGTACCCGTTTCGCGCCGAGCCCGACCGGCTTCATCCACCTCGGCAACATCCGCTCCGCGCTTTATCCCTGGGCCTTCGCGCGCCACAACAAGGGCACCTTCGTGCTGCGGATCGAGGACACCGACGTCGAGCGTTCGACCTCCGAAGCCGTGGACGCGATCATCGAAGGCATGGCGTGGCTCGGCCTCGATTTCGACGAAGGTCCGTTCTACCAGATGCAGCGCATGGACCGTTACCGCGAAGTGCTCGCGCAGATGCAGCAGCAGGGCCTCGTGTACCCGTGTTACATGTCGACCGAAGAACTCGACGCGCTGCGCGAGCGCCAGCGCGAAGCGGGCGAGAAGCCGCGCTACGACGGCACGTGGCGCCCGGAGCCGGGCAAGGTCCTGCCCACGCCGCCCGAAGGCGTGCAGCCCGTCCTGCGCTTCCGCAATCCGTTGACAGGCGTGGTGGCCTGGGACGACGCCGTGAAGGGCCGTATCGAAATCTCGAACGAAGAGCTCGACGATCTCGTGATCGCGCGTCCGGACGGCACGCCCACCTACAACTTCTGCGTGGTGGTGGACGACCTCGACATGAAGATCACGCACGTGATTCGCGGCGATGACCACGTGAACAACACGCCGCGTCAGATCAACATCCTGCGCGCGCTGGGTGGCGAACCGCCGGTCTACGCCCACCTGCCGACCGTGCTCAACGAGCAGGGCGAGAAGATGAGCAAGCGCCACGGCGCCATGAGCGTGATGGGCTACCGCGACGCCGGCTATCTGCCGGAAGCGGTGCTGAACTATCTCGCGCGTCTTGGCTGGTCGCATGGCGACGCGGAAGTGTTCACCTGCGAGCAGTTCGTCGAGTGGTTCGATCTGGATCACCTCGGCAAGTCGCCGGCCCAGTACGACCACAGCAAGCTCAACTGGCTCAACAACCACTACCTCAAGAGCGTCGACAACGCGCGTCTGGCCGAACTGACGAAGCCGTTCCTCGCCGAACTGGGCGTGGACGACGCCGCGCTCGCCAAGGGCGCGCCGCTCGACGGCGTAGTCGCGCTCTTCAAGGATCGCGCCAACACGATCAAGGAAGTGGCCGAAAGCGCCGCGATGTTCTACCGTGAGCCGCAGCCCGAAGCCGATGCCATCGCCCAGCACGTCACCGACGCGGTGCGCCCGGCGCTGGCCGATCTGCTCGCGGCGCTCAAGGGCGCGCAGTGGGAGAAGGCTGCGATCTCGGCCGCCTTCAAGGCGACACTGGCCACGCACAAGCTCAAGATGCCGCAGTTGGCCATGCCGGTGCGCCTCTTCGTGGCAGGCACGACGCACACGCCGGCCATCGATGCAGTGCTCGAATTGTTCGGCCGGGATGTGGTGGTGGGCCGCATCGAGAAGGGTATTTCTGCTTCCTCGTAAAAAAATGAAGTTTTCTTGCTCTGGCACTAGCGCCGGAGCAAGAAGTCCTGTAGTATTCGGTCTCCGTTGAACGCGGAGCGCAAGAAAAGCAGCAGATCTTGCGACAAGTACCGAGAATCAAGCAACGAAGTTTCGCCAAAACTTCAAAGCGTAGTAAAAAAATGATTCGAAAGTGCTTGACAAGAGTGAAATTGATGTTTAAAATTTCGCTTCTGTTTTGCAGGGGGGTATAGCTCAGCTGGGAGAGCGCTTGCATGGCATGCAAGAGGTCAGCGGTTCGATCCCGCTTACCTCCACCAACAAAACAGCGTGTTTGGCAGTAAAGTGTAGCAAGGCATTATCTGCAAAGATCATGTCCCCTTCGTCTAGAGGCCTAGGACATCACCCTTTCACGGTGAGTACAGGGGTTCGAATCCCCTAGGGGACGCCAGACATAGGCGTCGTCAACGAGGTTGACGCTGCGGCAGGTGGGAAGGAAGTCAATGCCCATCTGTTTATGTCGAAAGCTGGAGCGGTAGTTCAGTTGGTTAGAATACCGGCCTGTCACGCCGGGGGTCGCGGGTTCGAGTCCCGTCCGCTCCGCCAGATAGAAGCCCGCTCAGAAAGCGTGAGTGGGCTTTTTAGTTGTAAGAGTTTAAAGGCGTAAGCCTATGCTGTCCCCTTCGTCTAGAGGCCTAGGACATCACCCTTTCACGGTGAGTACAGGGGTTCGAATCCCCTAGGGGACGCCAGAATCATGCGGCGCCAAAGAGTCAAGGCGAAGCCGCCAGCGGGGATCTAACCGACACCGCCGGTGTAGTAGTCAAGCAGTACTGGAGCGGTAGTTCAGTTGGTTAGAATACCGGCCTGTCACGCCGGGGGTCGCGGGTTCGAGTCCCGTCCGCTCCGCCAGATCAAGTTGCCGGAAACTTCGCGCAAGTTGTGCGAAAACTTCAGGTAGCATGTAGTTCAAGGCGCAAGCCTGTGCTGTCCCCTTCGTCTAGAGGCCTAGGACATCACCCTTTCACGGTGAGTACAGGGGTTCGAATCCCCTAGGGGACGCCAAATTCAAAGTGGCGCCACAAGTAGTCAAGGCGACGCCGCCAGCGGGTCTAACCAACGCCCGCCGGTGATGCAGCAAGCTGGAGCGGTAGTTCAGTTGGTTAGAATACCGGCCTGTCACGCCGGGGGTCGCGGGTTCGAGTCCCGTCCGCTCCGCCAGATAAGAAGCCCGCTGGGTCAAACCAGCGGGCTTTTTCTATTTCTTTCGCGCTGGGTTTCACGCCGGCTTTCTTGCCGGATTGTCCCGGCCGCTCTCCAGCCGCCTCTCGCGATATTTCCGCCCAGTACGGACAAACGGCCATTGCCTGCGCCCGCGCGTTATCGTAGCGTTGTCGAAATTTCGAATTTTCGCGATAGCCGCCTTAGTCGCCTTACCCGCCATGTTCGCACCGAACGACATTCCGTCGCGCTTCCAGCTGCGCCACGCCACCATGCACGACTTCGAGTTCGCCGAGGCGCTCACGCGCCGCAACATGGGCGGCTACTACCAGCGGCATCATCTGATCTGGCGCGGTGATCTTTTTCTCGCCAGCTACCGCGAATCGGAAAATTTCATTCTTGAACTCGATGGCGAGGCCATCGGCGTGCTGCGGGTGACGCAGGAAAACGATTCGCTGCATATCCGCGATGTCCAGATTGCCGAAGGCTATCGCGGCAACGGGGCAGGGACCTTTCTGCTCGACATCTCGCATCGCTGGGCGCGCGAGCGCGGCCTGCGCGAACTGCAACTGCGCGTATTCGTCGATAACCCGGCGGCGCGGCTCTATCTGCGCATGGGCTACCGGGTGGCGGGGCCACGGCTGGCGCGGCTCGGTTCGATCCGGCACATGACGCGGCTGGTCTGAGCGTCTGCTTTCGCTGCAACGCGTCGTTCAGGCGTCGTGGGGCGCCGCGATCGGCTCGTCGTTGGTCGCCTCTTCTTCCCGCTGATCGTCTTCGCGCTCGCCGGTGCCGCGTGCGATGAACGCGCGCGGACTTTCGCCGAAGGCGCGGCGGAACATCGCAGAAAACGCGCTCTGGCTTTGATAGCCCAGTTCCTGCGCGACGATCGACATCGGCTTGCCCTGATTGAGCAGCGGAATCGCACGCGCGAGGATCGCCTGCTGGCGCCATTGTGAAAAGCTCACGCCCAGTTCCTGACGGAACAGCCGCGCAATGGTGCGCGTGCTCGCGCCGACCTGCGCGGCCCAATGTTCGAGCGAACCGGGCGCGGCCGGATCGGCGATCAAGGCCTCGCAGAGCGAGCGCAGGCGCTTTTCCTCGGGCATCGGCACGGCGAGCGGCAGGGGCGCGGAGCGCGTGATCTCGTCGAGTGCGACGGCGCCGAGCAGCCGCTCGCGCGCAGGCCCGATGGCGTGCTGGTCGAACGCGGCGATCGCTTCGCGCAGCAGCCCCGACACCTCGACTACCCGGCATGCGTCGAGCCCCGGCGGAATCACCGAGGCATCGACATAGAGCGTGCGCAAGAACGCGTCTTCGACGATCGAGACTTCGTGCGTCACGTGAGGCGGCACCCAGATGGCGCGCGAAGGCGGCACCATCCAGGTCGTGCCGGGCGTGGCCATGCGCAGCACACCGCGCGAGGCGTAGGCGAGCTGCGCCCACGCATGTGTATGGCGCGCGATACGCACGCCTGCCGCCATCGGCCGCGAGCGCACGCGAATCGGATGCTCGCTGGTCGGCTCGAACTCGCGCGGAATATCGGCGAGTTCAGCGGGCGGCAACGGGTCGGGCAGCAAGGGGAGCGAGGCGGCGGGCATGGCGGGTCTGAGCGATTCTGTCGGCATCATTTTAGGCGGGTCTGGTGCAACGCGAACAGCCTCGTGAGAATCCGCCTACGAACGGCTCGCGCGCCGAATCCGCAGACGCAGCAACGACAAAGGCCCGACGGACTTGCATCCGCCGGGCCTCTTTCATCGCCCGGACGTTTCAGGCGATCAGTACGATAGCGAGACTTAGATCTCTTCGTACAGCGGCAGCGTCAGGAATTCGACGAAATTCTCCGACGTCGACATCTGTTCGAAGATCTGCGCGGCGCGATCGTAGGGCTTCGTATCGCCGCCCACCGACGCCTTCACCTTGTCCAGTTCCTGCCCGATCAACTCGCGCACGAGCTCCGCTGTGACCTTGCGGCCGTCTTCGAGCTTGCCCTTGGGCGAGCGGATCCACTGCCACACCTGCGAGCGCGAGATTTCCGCGGTCGCGGCGTCTTCCATCAGGTTGTGGATCGGCACGCAGCCATTGCCCGCGAGCCACGAACCCAGGTAGTGGATGCCGACGTTGATGTTGTTGCGCAGGCCGGCTTCGGTGATCGGCGCTTCCGGGCGGAAGTCGAGCAGATCCTTGCCCGTCACGTTGACGTCGGGGCGCTGCTTGCCGATCTGGTTCGGCTTGTCGCCGAGCACCTTCACGAACTCTTCCATCGCGATGGGCACGAGGCCCGGGTGCGCAACCCAGCCGCCGTCGTAGCCGTCGCCCGCGTCGCGCGCCTTGTCCGAGCGCACGCCGCCCATTGCCTTGTCGTTGGCCGCCGCGTCGTTCTTGATCGGGATCAGCGCGCTCATGCCGCCGATCGCCGGCGCATTGCGCTTGTGGCAGGTCTTGAGCAGTTCGAGCGCGTAGGCGCGCATGAACGGCACCGTCATCGTGATCTGCGAGCGGTCCGCGAGGCAGAAGTCCGCGTCCTTCTTGAACTTCTTGATCGCCGAGAAGATGTAGTCCCAACGGCCGGCGTTCAGGCCCGAGCTGTGCTCGCGCAGTTCATAGAGGATTTCGTCCATCTCGAACGCGGCGAGGATCGTTTCGACCAGCACCGTCGCGCGAATCGTGCCGCGCGGGATGCCCACGCCTTCCTGGGCCGCGACGAAGATGTCGTTCCACAGGCGCGCTTCGAGGTGGCTTTCCATCTTCGGCAGATAGAAGTACGGGCCGCTGCCGCGCGAGATCAGTTCCTTCGCGTTGTGGAACAGGTAGAGCGCGAAGTCGAAGATGCCGCCCGAGACGCGCTGGCCGTCGACCGTCACGTGCTTTTCGTCGAGGTGCCAGCCGCGCGGACGCACGATCAGCGTGGCGATCTTGTCATTGAGCGTGTACGACTTGCCGTTCTGTTCGAGCGAAATCGTGCGGCGCACCGCGTCCTTGAGGTTGATCTGGCCGGTGATCTGGTTGTCCCAGTTCGGCGCGTTCGAATCCTCGAAGTCGGTCATGTAGGAATCCGCACCCGAATTCAGCGCGTTGATGATCATCTTGCGCTCGACCGGACCGGTGATTTCCACGCGGCGGCATTCGAGATCCTTCGGCAGCGCGGCGATTTTCCAGTCGCCTTCGCGGATCGACTTCGTGTCCGCGAGGAAGTCAGGACGCTCGCCCGCATCGAGGCGCTTCGTGCGCTCGACGCGCGCCTTCAGCAGTTCCTGCCGACGCGGCTCGAATGCGCGGTGCAGCTTCGCGACGAGTTCAAGCGCCTCGGGCGTGAGGATCTGTTCGAAGCCGGGTTGGATCTCGGCCGTGATCTGCATGCCTTGCGGCAGTTGCAATGTGTTTGCCATTTGCTAACTCCTTGGTCGGTCAGATTGGAATGCGTGAGTGTTGTTATTACCGTGCTGGCTGAACGATGGCGTCATGCGCCCGGGCTGGGGCGGGGGCGGCTTCGTTCGGCGGTTGCGGCGGTATCGGAAAGTGAAGCAGGAAAAGCGGCGAGAAAGGCGACAAGCTCTGCCATGCCGCCGCCGGTGCCATGCGGCGCCATGCCGAGTTCTTCGGCGGGCAGTCGCTGGCGGTTGATCCAGAACGTGGTGTAGCCGAACCAGCCCGCGCCCGCGGCGTCCCAACCGTTCGACGACACGAAGACGATGTCGCGCGGCGCGGCGTCGAATGCGCTCGTGCCGAGCGCGTAGGCCGCGGCCGCCGGTTTGTAGGCGCGCACCGCATCGACCGACAGCACGTGATCGAACAGGCCGTTCATGCCGGCGCTCTTCACGGCGATGTCGAGCATCTGCGGATTGCCGTTCGAGAGGATCGCAAGACCCGCACGCGTGCCGTCTTCACGTGGCTCGCGCAGCCGGCGCAGGACCGGCAGCACGTCTGGGAAGGCGGAGAGACAGGCGTATTCGTCCATCAGGCGTTTTTCACCCGCGCCGGTAAGCGGCAGGTTCAGACGGCGTGCCGCGTAGCGCAGCGCGTCGAGCGTGATCTCCCAGAACGGCTTGTAGCGCGCGCCCGCCGGGTCCGACAGCGTGCGCAGCTGCGTGTACTCGATCTGCTTGAGACGCCAGAGCTGCGAGAGCGCTTCGCCGTGAGCGGGGAACATCTGCTCGGCGGCGGCGACGACCGAATGGACGTCGAAAAGCGTGCCGTACGCGTCGAAGATCACTGCCTTGGGATTGTGGATTGTCGTTGTGGCCGACATAGCCTTGCACTCCATCATCAGAGGTCGAGGAGCATTGTATTCATGAGTGCAATGGTGGAAAAAGTCGGCAATGATCACTTGATCTTTTACTTTTACCTACCTAATCTGTGCGCCGGACTTACGCTTTCCCTCACAGGCGCGCTCATGGACCGCTTCAAACAGATAGAAACCTTTGCCGCCGTCGCCGCGAAGGGCAGTCTTTCCGCCGCCGCGCTGGCCGAAGGCGTTGCGCCCGCGATCATCGGCCGCCGCATCGACGCGCTGGAGGAGCGCCTGGGCGTCAAGCTGCTCGTGCGCACCACGCGCCGGCTCACGCTGACCTTCGAAGGCTCGGCGTTCCTGGAGGACTGCCAGCGCATCATTCATGACTTGCAGAATGCGGAAGCGAGCGTCTCGGCGGGCGGCGTGAAGGCGAGCGGGCACTTGCGCGTGTCGGCGCCCGCGGGCTTCGGGCGGCGCCACGTCGCGCCGCTCGTGCCCGATTTCACGACCGCGCATCCGGACGTGACGATCACGCTCGATCTGTCCGACCGTCTCGTCGATCTCGTCAACGAGGGCTTCGACTGCGCGGTGCGGCTGGGCGAATTGCCCGATTCGTCGCTGGTGTCGCTCAAGCTCGGCGAGAACCGGCGCGTGGTGGTGGCATCGCCCGCTTACCTGTCGCGGCGCGGCGCGCCCGATACGCCGGCGGATCTCGCGCGCCACAATTGCCTCGCATTCGGGGCGAGCCTGAACCAGCAGCGCGGCTGGACGTTCCAGGAGGACGGCAAGGTGGTGCAGATCCGCGTTTCCGGCACGATGGAGTGCTCGGACGGCGCGGTGCTGCACGAATGGTGTCTGGAAGGCCATGGTCTCGCATGGCGTTCGTGGTGGGAAGTCGGCGACGATATTGCGGCGGGCCGGCTCGCGAGCGTGCTCGACGCCTACGCCGCGCCGCCTATCGGCATCCATGCCGTGTTTCCGCAGCGCCGCCATCTGCCGCTGCGCGTGCGCCTCTTCCTCGACTATCTCAAACATACCTACGGTCAACCGGGTTACTGGGGCCAGGAATGAATGCGCGGTCTGCATTGCGCGTTTTCACTATGCGGAGAAGCCCGTAAGCGCGTCTTGCGGCGCTTTTTCGTGCACGACTTCGCGCACTACAATCGGAATCAGGATCGCGAGAAAAATCGCGTCAAGCAGGCCCGCAGCCCAGACGAACACGGAGAGCGCCATGTTCAAGCACATCCTCGTTCCGACCGACGGCTCGGATCTGTCGCAAAAGGCCATCGACGGCGCGATCGACCTGGCGCGCACGGTGGGCGCCCGCATGACCGCCTACGCGTGCCTGCCGCAATATCCGTATTCGCCTTACGCCGATGTCGTGATCGAACTGCCCGGCGATTTCCAGACGCGCAGTGAGCGAGAGGCGCGCGCGCATCTGGACGAGGTGGAAAAGGCCGCGCGCCGTGTCGGCGTGAGCTGCGCCAGTTGCACGAGCGTCCATCCCGCGCCGTACCTGGGCATCATCGAAGCCGCCGAAAACTGTGGTTGCGACGTCATCTTCATGGCCTCGCACGGGCGCCGCGGTCTGGGCAGCCTGCTGATCGGCAGCGAGACCCAGCGCGTGCTCACGCATACGAAGATTCCGGTGATCGTCTATCGCTGATGCCGTGCTCGACGTGGTGGGCGCGGGTGACGGCGGCGGCAACCGGCGCGTCCCGCCAAGGACTCGCACGCCGGCCGCCGCCACAGTCGTACTGCCTTACCGCCATTGCGCCTCTACACCCGCGACACCCTCGACACCATTAAGCGACCTTCTGATCCCGCTGATCCTTCTGCTCGAAGAACTGCTCGTCTTCCGTCGAGCCGTGCAGCGCCGTGGTCGACGCGTTGCGCTCGACCGTCTGCGTCACGGCGTCGAAGTAGCCGGTGCCCACTTCGCGCTGATGCTTCACGGCGGTGAAGCCCTTCTCGGCGGCGGCGAACTCGGCCTGCTGCAATTCGACGAACGCGCTCATGTTCTGACGCGCATAGCCGTGCGCGAGGTTGAACATCGAGTAGTTCAGCGAGTGGAAGCCCGCCAGCGTGATGAACTGGAACTTGTAGCCCATCGCGCCCAGCTCGCGCTGGAACCGGGCGATCGTCGCGTCGTCGAGATTCTTCTTCCAGTTGAACGACGGCGAGCAGTTGTAGGACAGCAGCTTGCCCGGGAATTCCTTGTGAATCGCTTCCGCGAACTGCTTCGCGAACGCCAGATCCGGCTTGCCCGTTTCGCACCAGATCATGTCGGCGTACGGCGCGTAGGCGAGGCCGCGCGAGATCGACTGCTCAAGGCCGTTGCGCGTGCGAAAGAAGCCTTCCACGGTGCGCTCGCCGGTCAGGAACGGCTTGTCGTTGTCGTCGATGTCGGAGGTGACGAGGTCGGCGGCTTCGGCGTCGGTGCGCGCGAGCAGCACGGTCGGCACGCCGCAGACATCGGCGGCTAGGCGCGCGGCCGTCAGCTTGGCGACGTTTTCGCGCGTCGGCACGAGCACCTTGCCGCCCATGTGGCCGCACTTCTTCACCGAAGCGAGCTGGTCCTCGAAGTGCACGCCCGCCGCGCCCGCTTCGATCATCGCCTTCATCAGTTCGAACGCGTTGAGCACGCCGCCGAAGCCCGCTTCCGCGTCGGCCACGATCGGCTGGAAGAAGTCGGTGTAGCCCTCGTCGCCCGGGTTCTTGCCTTCCGACCACTGGATCTGGTCGGCGCGCGTGAGCGTGTTGTTGATGCGCTTGACGACCTGCGGCACCGAGTTGGCCGGGTAGAGCGACTGGTCGGGGTACATTTCGCCCGCGAGGTTGGCGTCGCCCGCGACCTGCCAGCCCGACAGATAGATCGCCTTCAGGCCCGCCTTCACCTGCTGCATCGCCTGGTTGCCGGTGAGGGCGCCCAGCGCGTTGATGAAGGGTTCGTTGTTCACGCCATGCCAGAGCTTTTGCGCGCCGTTTTTCGCGAGCGTGTGCTCGGGCTGGATCGAGCCGCGCAGACGCACCACGTCTTCGGCCGTGTAGTTGCGCTTGATGCCCTTCCAGCGCGGATCCGTTTCCCATTGCTGCTGAAGCTGCTGGACTTGCTCTTGACGAGTCGACATGGTGAGCTCCTTCTGTCTACCTGATATAGGGACCACTGATCGGAACTGCTGAGCGGACGAATTTCGCGAAGCCTGCTGCTAGTCAGGTGACGGAGCGTTTTCGTTTCGCGAACTCTTATATAAGAGTCTAGGCGGATCGATTGCGCCGCGACAGGGCGGGAACGGGTAAATTTCTGGCTTTTTATTTCATTAAAATCAGGCGCTTACAAGATGCGTTTTGCGATAAGAAACGCTGTTTTTCATCCTGCAATGGGGCGCGTTGTGCCACGCAGCACGATTTTTTACCACGCAAAAAATTTTTTCGTATCGTGAAACGATGCGCGCAAACAAAAAAAGACCGGCGCCTGGGCACCGGTCTTTCTATTTGCCGATCGTGACTTGTGTGAGACAGGCGGAATCTTCATTCCGCCCGCAACATCGAGCGACGTTAGCTAGCGCTTAGCTGTCGCGACGTGCGCCACGCGGGCCGTCGTTGCGACGTGCGCCGCTGAAGCCTTCACGCGGGCGACCGCCGAAGCCTTCGCCGCGCGGCTGGCTGTAGCCGCCACGATCGCCGCCGCTGCCTTCGCGGCGCGAGGCGCCGTAGCCGCCTTCACGCTGGCCGTAGCCGCCGCGCGAGTTTTCCGTGCGGTTGCCCCAGCTGTTGCCGTTGCGATCGCCGCCGTTGTTGTTACGGTCGCCGAAGCTGCGTTCGCCGCTATTGCCACCGTTGCCACCGTTGCCGAAGCTGCGCTCGCCGCCGTTGCCGCCACGGTTGTTGCCGTAGCCACCCGGCTTGCCGCTGCCGCTGCCGAAGCGACGGCCGCCACCGTTGCCGCCGCCCGGACGGCCACGGCCGCCACCAAAGCCACGGTTTGCGGGCGGCGACTTGCGCGGCTCGAAACCTGCGACGACGTTGACCGGCAGCGGAGCACGCACGAAGCGCTCGATGCGCTTGAGCGCGCCTTGCTCGGCGTGATGCACGAGGCTCACGGCCGTGCCCGAACGGCCTGCACGGCCCGTACGGCCGATACGGTGGACGTAGTCTTCCGCGAACTTCGGCAGGTCGTAGTTGAACACGTGCGTGATGCCCGGGATGTCGATACCGCGTGCTGCCACGTCGGTCGCCACCAGCACGCGCACACGGCGCTCGCGCAGTGCGCGGATCGTGCGGTTACGCGCGCCTTGCGGCAGATCGCCGTGCAGGGCGGCGGTTTCGAAGCCTGCGTCGGCAAGCTTGCCGGCCAGCTGGTCGGCGTCCATCTTGGTTGCCGTGAACACGACAGCCTGGTCGAGGCTCTCGTCGCGCAGCAGATGGTCGAGCAGACGATCCTTGTGATCGCGGTCGTCCACGTAATGCACGGTCTGGGCGATGTTCGAGGCGGCTTCGACCTTGCGGACGATCTCGATACGCTCCGGATCCTTCAGCAGGCGGCCGGTGACCGACGCGATCTTGCCGTCGAGCGTGGCCGAGAACAGCATCGTCTGACGCGTTTCCGGCGTAGCGGCGACGATCGTGTCGATGTCGTCGATGAAGCCCATGTCCAGCATGCGGTCGGCTTCGTCGAGCACGAGCATCTTGAGTTCGGACAGGTCGATACGGCCGCGTTCGAGGTGGTCGAGCAGACGGCCCGGCGTCGCCACGAGAATCTCGGGGTTCTTCGCGAGCAGCATGAGCTGCTGGCCGTAGGCCACGCCGCCCAGAATGCTGACGGTGCGCAGACGGCGCAGATGCTTGCCGTAGGTCGCGGCGGCCGTCGTCACCTGCATGGCGAGCTCACGCGTGGGCGTGAGGACGAGCAGGCCAGGACGGGCGACCGGCTGTTGCGGACGGCGCTGGCGGCCTTGCTGGCCTTCGCCTTGCGGGCGCGGCTCGCGCGGTTGTGCGGCTTGTGCCTTCTGGATCTGCGCGAAGCGCTCGATCGCCGGCAGCATGAAGGCTGCGGTCTTGCCCGAACCGGTCGGGCTGGAGACCAGCAGATCGCGGCCCGCGATGCCGGCAGGAATGGCGCGTTCCTGCACGGGCGTCGGAGCCTTGTAGCCCGCCGCGATCAGCGCGGAGATGATCTCCGGCGACAGACCGAGCGATTCGAACGTCGGACCTGCGGGTGCGTCGGCGGCTTGCGCGGGGGCTTCAGTGGAAGCGGCGGCAGCAGCAGCGTCGAGACCGAGGGCGTCGTTAGCGATCGCGTCGAGGGGGCTTTGGGTATTGCTCGAAGTCATGAAAATCCTTGGTACACAGGAAATAGAACGTCGGCGCCAATCGGCATACCCAAGTCGTCTGATTTTGCGAACAAATCGAAAAACGGGGGCAATCCGCACCACGAGAGGGCGGATTTTTCGTTAGAAGCTGTTTTGGGTGCGACTCTAGCCGGGATTGGCCAGTCGCCAGCCTGAATCTTGACGGCCCGATAACTGGGCCACGGCAGGGGGGGACAGGTTCTAAACTGGATTGGAGCTTAACGCTACGAGGCGGAGCACTGATCGCAAAGGGCGACCGGAGCGCAACGCAGCAGGCATTATATCTCGTTTTGTTGCGCCGCGCCAGCGCATATGACGCCTCGCGCCCTGCGACAGCCTGACGCAAGGGGCGAGGGTAGGATTTGGCGGGGACTGGGCGAGGGTGTTGCGCAGCCGTCAGTCCCGTTGATGGAAATGGGGCTGGATTAACTCAACTAGCAGCGCCGCTCTTGAGCGATTCGACGAGCTCGATGTACTGCGTCTTTGCCGTGTCTTCAGCGGTGCCTTGCAGCGCGGCCCACGCGTCGTACTTGTACTTGCCGACGATGTCGGCGAAGCCCGGCTTGTCGCCGTGGACGTCGCCTTGGGTGGCCTGCTTGAACAGGGCATACAGACGCAGCAGCGTCAGGTTGCCCGGACGTTCCGTCAGTTGCTGGACGTCTTGCTGGGCCTGCGCGAATTGGGCTTGTACGTCGCTCATGGGTTTTTCCTCCACTATAGGTATCGATGCAGTCCATTGATCCTACCAGCGTGAGAACGGCATCATCTGGCACAGGGCTGGAACGATTCCTCCACTCTAGTCAGGCATGCGCCGTCAGTACGCGAAGGAGTGCATGACTCATGCCCGGGCGGCGACTGCGCGGGAGCGGCGCATTACAATAGCGCTCATGACTGAAACCGTGCTGCTTGCCCTCGATACCTCGACCGAATACTGCTCGGTCGCGCTGCTTCGCGTCGCCACGCCCGCTGGCGCTGCCGCCGTTGCCTCCCTCACCGCCGATGCCCCCGACGCCGCAGAAGAACCGCGCGTCTGGGTGCGTCATGAAGCCACCGGCGCCGTCTCCAGCACGCGCCTGTTGCCCGCCATCGGCGAACTGCTCGCCGAAGCGGGGCTTACGCTTGCCGATTGCGATGCGATCGCCTTCGGTTCCGGCCCCGGTTCCTTCACGGGATTGCGTACGGCGACGGGCGTGGCGCAAGGCCTCGCGTTCGGACTCGACATTCCCGTGGTGCCCGTGAGCACGCTGCTCGTGTGCGCGGAAAGCGCGCGTCTGCGCGATCCCTCGACCGTGCGCGTGCTGGCGGCGCTCGATGCCCGCATGGACGAGGCTTACTGGGCCGATTACGCGTGGGATGCCTCTGCGGGCGACTCGGGCGATTGGCGCACGCTGCAGGCGGCCTCGCTTGACGCGCCCGAGGCGATCGTCGCGCCCGACGAACCGTTCACGCTGGCCGGTAACGCCGCGGCGGCGTTTGGCTCGCGGCTGGCGGCCTCGGCCGCCGCGCGCACGATCGACGCCGAAGCGCTGCCGCACGCCGTCCCGCTCGCCCATGCCGCGCTGCGCGCGTTCCGCGCGGGCCGCACCGTGCCTGCCGATCAGGCCGCGCCGGAATACGTGCGCAACAAGGTCGCGCAGACCACTGCCGAGCGTATGGCGGCGAAGGCGGAAAAAGACGCACGGGATACACGGACCGCGCGCGGCGACGCCCAGGAGGGAAGCCGATGAGCGGCGTGTTGATGACCGACCGCTATCTCTCGCAGATGACGGAGAGCGACCTCGACGAGGTCGTCGTCATCGAGAAGTCCGCCTATGAATTCCCCTGGTCGCGCGGCAATTTCGAAGACTCGCTGCGCAACGGCTACTACGGCATCTGCATGCGTCATGTGACGGGCACGCTGCTGGGCTACTGCGTGCTGATGCCCGTGGTCGATGAGATGCATCTGCTGAACCTGTGCGTCGCGCCCCAGGCGCAGGGCGCGGGCGCAGGCCTCGCGTTGCTGCGCGAAGGCGTGCGCATCGCGCGCGTGCAGGGACTCGAAGGGCTGCTGCTCGAAGTGCGGCCGTCCAACTATCGGGCGATCCGGCTTTACGAGCAGTTCGGCTTCGTCACCATCGGTCGCCGCAAGAACTACTATCCGGCCCGCCATCACAGCCGCGAGGACGCGATCGTGATGCGTTTTTCTTTTGCACTGGAGGGCGCGGATGCCGCTCGATGAGATCGCGCTGGAAGAATTGGGCCTTGCGCCGCGCTGGGTTCGCAAGGGCGTGACGGTCGTTGCGCCGCAAGCGGCGCCAGTCGCGAGCGCCGCAGTGGAAGTCGAGGTCGAAGCACGGCCTGCAGTCGCTCTCGAAACCGCCGCGCCCGCGCCGGCCGTGGAGCGTGCGACGCCGCCCAAGGTACGTGCCGAAGATGCCTTCGCTGCCGAAGCAACACCACAGGTTTCGCCGGAGCGCGTGGCGCCCGCCAGGCCCGCGCAGGCCGCGTCCGAAGAACCGCCTCCGCTCACCGAAGACGATTTCGCATGGTTCGACGCCGTGCCGGAACCGGCGCTGCCACACGACATCGAACCGGTCCGCGCACCGCGTGATGACGTGGCCACGCTGAATTGGGACGCACTGGCCGAACGCGTCGCGTCGTGCACGCGCTGCCGTTTGTGCGAGAAGCGCACGAATACCGTGTTTGGCGTGGGCGACCGCGAAGCGGACTGGATGCTGATCGGCGAAGCGCCGGGCGAGAACGAAGATCGCCAGGGCGAGCCCTTCGTCGGCCAGGCGGGCAAGCTGCTCGACAACATGTTGCGCTCGCTCACGCTCGCCCGCACCGAGAACGTCTATATCGCCAACGTCATCAAGTGCCGCCCTCCCGGCAACCGCAATCCGGAACCGGACGAAGTCGCGCGCTGCGAGCCGTATCTGCAGCGCCAGGTGGCGCTCGTGAAGCCGAAGATCATCGTCGCGATGGGCCGCTTCGCAGCGCAAAGCCTGCTCAAGACGGGCAACAGCATTGCGTCGCTGCGCGGGCGCGTGCACGAGTACGAAGGCGTGCCCGTGATCGTCACCTATCACCCGGCGTATCTGCTGCGCAGTCTGCAGGACAAGTCGAAGGCGTGGACCGATCTGTGCCTCGCGCGCGATACGTGGCGCACGGCGGGCGGCGGTCAATGAGCGCCGCGCGGCCCGTGCATGGCGGCGGGCCGGGTCAGGGTTCGCCGATCGATCGTTATGCCGATCCCGCCGTGCGCGATCTCGCATGGCTGTTGTTCAGCGCCGATCTGCTGCGCGCGCAACCCCACATGCCGCTCGCCCGGACAGGGTCGAACGACGAAGAGAGGGGCCACGCGCTCGCGTGGCTTGCGCAACTCGATCACGAGCCTTCCCGTCTGCATGCCGCGCTGGATGGCGCGCGCATCACGCGCCTTGGCCGTTACGCCGAAACCTTGCTCGCCTGGTATCTGCAAAACGGTCCCGAGCCGCGCCTGATTGCCGCCAATGTTGCGTTGCGCGGCGAGGGCAGGACGCTAGGCGAATGCGATTTCCTCGTCGAAACGGCTGACGGTTTGCGCCTGCATTGGGAACTGGCGGTGAAGTGCTTTCTTCATGCGGGTACGACGGGCGCAACCGCCTCGCGGCTGGCGGATTACGTCGGGCCGAATCTGCGCGATCGCTTCGACCTGAAGTTTGCGCATCTGCGCGATCATCAACTGCGCCTGAGCGAGCGGCCCGAGTTGGCGTCGCTGGGTTTTGCCGGGCCGTGGCTCGCGCAGATGTTCATCAAGGGATGGCTGTTCTACCGCGCCGGCGAGCAGGTCGCCGATGCGCCGGAGTTGACGCCAGGGCATGGCCGGGGCTGGTGGGTGACGCACGCCGACTGGATGGCTTTCGCGCAACGCTCGGGCGCGGATGGCTGGAGCGTGTTGCCGAGGCTGGCCTGGCTGGCGCCGCGTCATCTCTCTTCGCGGTCCCTGATCGCAACTAACAGCCAAGTCAGCGAACATCACGAAAACGGCTGCGATGCCGCCGCCAGATCGTTGCGCTCATCGAGCACGGAAGTCGGCAGGCCGACCGATCCCGCGACGCTTTTCTCGACGTATTTCGAGAGCCTTGCGCGCCCGCACGAACCCACGATGGTCGCCGCCTTTATCGACGATGGGGCAGGCGGCTACGTGGAGCGCTCGCGCGGCTTCATCGTCCCCGACGACTGGCCGGCGCGCGCCCAGGCTTACGCGCGGCAGTAGCGTTACCACCGCGCGAACGGCTTACCACCAGCGCCAGAAGTGGTGCACCGGCCCAACGCCGTCGCCCACGTCGAGTCGATCGCTGGCTTCCAGCGCGCCCGTCAGGTAGGTCTTCGCCTGCGCGACCGCCTCCGCGAGCGTCGGATGTTGCGGCCACAGCGCGGCGATCGCCGACGACAGCGTGCAGCCCGTGCCGTGCGTATTCGTTACCGGCACGCGTGGACCGCCCAGCCGCAATGTCCCTTCCGCCTCGATCAGCCAGTCGGGGCTGTCGGTGCTGCCCAGATGGCCGCCTTTCATCAGCACCGCCTGCGCGCCGAGCGCGCGCAGCGCCTCGCCTTGCTCGACCATCGCGGCTTCGTCCGTGGCCGGCGCGACGCCGAGCAGCGCCGCGGCTTCCGGCAGATTCGGCGTGACGATGCCCGCGAGCGGCAACAATTCCTCGCGCAACGCGGCAACGGCCTCGGGCGCGAGCAGCGCGTGATTGCTCTTCGAGATCATCACCGTGTCGAGCACGACACGCTGCGGCTTGTGACGGCGCAGCGCGTCGGCGACCGCGCGCACGATCGGCGCGTTGGCGAGCATGCCGATCTTCACGGCGTCGATGCGGATATCGTCGAATACGGCGTCGAGCTGCGCCGTCACGAAGGCCGGATCGGGCGCGTGAATCGCGGTGACGCCGCGCGTGTTCTGTGCCGTGAGCGCGGTGATGACACTCGCGCCATATGCGCCGAGCGCGGAGAAGGCCTTGAGGTCGGCCTGGATGCCGGCGCCGCCGCCGGAGTCGGAGCCGGCGATCGTGAGGACGTTGGAAATCGGAGCAGTCATGTCAGCTTCGCGTGCCGCGCCGCGCGTGGAGCTTCGGAGTCGAAGCCGCATAGGCGCGGGCGCAGGAAAGAGAGTCGATACGGTAGGTGACGCGGGCGCGCTAACACGCGCGCCGCCGGGTCAATGCCGGTGATTTTCGCCGATCAGCGCGACGGAGTCGAACGCGCGTTGATTGGCCTGATGGCGGCGCATCACGAGCCACATCATCAGGCAGACGAAGGTGCCGAACAGCACGATCACGATGGCGACCGGCACGTCGAGCCAGACGAGCACGGCGTAGAGGCACAGCATCACGAGCACCGAGAGGTTCTCGTTGAAATTCTGCACGGCGATCGAGTGACCGGCGGACAGCAGCACGTGGCCGCGGTGCTGGAGCAGGGCGTTCATCGGCACGACGAAGAAGCCGGAGAGCGCGCCCACCACCATC
Organism: Paraburkholderia eburnea; assembly: GCF_002917095.1. Lineage (GTDB taxonomy): Bacteria > Pseudomonadota > Gammaproteobacteria > Burkholderiales > Burkholderiaceae > Paraburkholderia > Paraburkholderia eburnea. Next base: position 323,939 of record NZ_PQGA01000003.1, on the reverse strand, counting down.
AGGAACAGATACGCGAACAGCAGATAGCCCGGCAGGCGCAGGTGGCCGATATGCAGCCCCCAGTGCGGCGGAAACAGGTTGCGCGTGTAGAACGCCATCAGCATCACGGCGATGCCCATCATGATGCCCACGGGCAGCACCGAAAGCGACTTCTTGAGCGGAATACGGGCCGCGGCGATCATTGCGCCCGCAGCGACGCCCACGGCCACCACGGCTTGCAGCACCGCGCCTTCGGACAGCGACATGCCCAGCGACACTTCGGCCCACTTGAGCACGATGAATTGCAGCGTCGCGCCCGCGCCCCAGAACAGCGTCGTGACGGCGAGCGAGATCTGGCCGAGCTTGTCGTGCCAGAGCGTGTTGAAACAGTCGGCGAAATCGGTGATGAGGCGGATCGGCCCGTGTTCCTGGCGCGGATAACGCGCGCCGGTATCGGGGATACGCAGATTGAAAAGGGCGGCGATCACGTAGATGGCCATGATGACGAGCATCGCGGCTTCGGCGGGCGTGTTGATCGAGGCGGGCGTATGGCGGATCACGTGCGCGGCGATATGCGGGCTGATCAGCGCGCCGCCCAGCACCGTGCCGAGAATGATCGAGCCGACCGTCGTGCCCTCGATCCAGCCATTGGCGGCGACGAGGCGCTCGGGCGGCAGCAGCTCGGTGAGAATGCCGTATTTGGCCGGCGAATAGGCCGCCGCGCCAAAGCCCACGACGCCATAGGCCAATAGCGGATGGGTGCCGGCCAGCATCATGGCGCAGCCGACCACTTTAATCGTGTTGGTGATGAACATGACGCGCCCTTTGGGGCGCGAATCGGCAAAGGCGCCGACGAAGGCGGCAAGAACGACGTAGGACAGGACGAAGAACAGCTTGAGCAGCGGCGTCATCCAGTTCGGAGCGTGGAGGTCTTTCAGCAGTGCTATCGCAGCGATGAGGAGCGCATTGTCGGCCAACGACGAAAAAAACTGCGCGGCCATGATGGTGTAAAAGCCTTTTTTCATCTGATGCGATGCTGTCCTCGCTGCGGTCCGTCCGCCCCGGACGGGTGGAGGCATCCGGGCTTATTACGTTCGAAATGGGTTGTGCGCAGGGCTTTATATCACGAAAATAGCTGTATTCGGACTAGCACATTCCTTGACCGCCCACCTGGCGGGCCTGCCGGGCGCTGAAAACACCCTGTAAGCTCCTGATTCGAAAGCGTCTTTGCGAAAAAACTCCCATGCCGCGCCCCCTCTCAGCCACGATCCATACCACCGCACTCGCCAATAATCTCTCCGTCGTCAGGAAATACGCGCCGAAGTCGAAAATCTGGGCCGTGGTCAAGGCCAATGCCTACGGGCACGGGCTTGCGCGCGCCTTTCCGGGGCTGCGCGCCACCGACGGCTTTGGTCTGCTCGACCTCGAAGAAGCCGCGAAACTGCGCGAGCTGGGCTGGGCCGGTCCCATCCTGCTGCTTGAAGGTTTTTTCCGCCCCACCGATATCGATGTGATCGACCGTTACAGCCTCACGACGGTCGTGCATTGCGACGAACAGATGCGAATGCTCGAAATGGCGCGCCTCTCGAAGCCGGTCAACGTGCAGCTCAAGATGAATAGCGGCATGAACCGGCTCGGCTACTCGCCCGAGAAATATCGCGCGGCCTGGGAACGGGCGCGCGCCTGTCCCGGCATTGGCCAGATCACGCTGATGACGCATTTTTCGGACGCCGACGCGCCGCGCGGCATCGCCGAACAGATGGCAACGTTCGAGCGCGGCGCGCAAGGCATCGCGGGCACGCGCAGCCTCGCGAATTCGGCGGCCACGCTCTGGCATCCGTCGTCGCATTTCGACTGGGTGCGCCCCGGCATCATTCTGTATGGCGCGTCGCCTTCAGGCGTGGCGTCGGCGCTCGACGGCACCGGGCTGCAGCCGGCCATGACGCTTGCCTCGGAGATCATCGGCACGCAGACGGTCGCCGAAGGGCAGACCGTCGGCTACGGCTCGACCTTCACGGCGCGCAAGACGATGCGCATCGGCGTGGTCGCTTGCGGCTACGCGGACGGCTACCCGCGCATCGCGCCCGAAGGCACGCCCGTGATCGTCGATGGCGTGCGCACGCGCATCGTCGGACGCGTCTCGATGGACATGATTACCGTCGATCTCACGCCGGTGCCGAACGCGGGCATGGGCACGCGCGTCGAATTGTGGGGCGCGAATCTGCCCATCGACGAGGTGGCGGCGGCGTGCGGCACCATCGGCTACGAGCTGATGTGTGCGGTTGCGCCGCGCGTGCCGGTGCGCGCGGAGTAAGTGCGCACAAAAGCGCGCACAAAGCACGCACCAAAGCCCACCACGCTCCCTCCGATCAATCTTCAGACATGCGCGCTCATGCGCGCGTAAAAACCCGGTACGACAACCAGCATGGCGAAGGCGAAGACGGTCTATATCTGTACCGAATGCGGCGGGCAGGCCCACAAGTGGCAAGGACAATGTCCCGCCTGTAACGCGTGGAACACGCTGGTGGAAAGCGTCGCGGAGCCGACGAACGGCAATCACCGCTTCCAGTCGCTCGCCAAGAGCGCGCCGGTGCGGCGTCTTGCCGATATCGAAGCCTCGGATGTGCCGCGCTTCACTTCGGGCATCGGCGAATTCGATCGCGTGCTCGGCGGCGGACTGGTTGCGGGCGGCGTGGTGCTGATCGGCGGCGACCCCGGTATCGGCAAGTCGACGCTGCTGCTGCAATCGCTCGCCGAAATCGCCGCCGACCGGCGCTCGCTCTACGTGAGCGGCGAAGAGTCCGCTGCGCAGATTGCGTTGCGCGCGCAACGTCTTGGGCTGCTCGAAAAGGGCTCGAAGATGAACGATCTTCAGCTCCTTGCGGAAATCCAGCTCGAAAAGATCCAGGCGACCATCGAAGCCGAAAAACCCGACGTCGCCGTGATCGACTCGATCCAGACGATCTATTCCGAAGCGCTGACGTCCGCGCCCGGCTCGGTCGCGCAGGTGCGCGAATGCGCCGCGCAGCTCACGCGTATCGCCAAGCAGTCGGGCACGTCGATCATCATGGTCGGCCACGTGACGAAGGAGGGCAACCTCGCGGGCCCGCGCGTGCTCGAACACATCGTCGACACGGTGCTGTATTTCGAGGGCGACACGCATTCGTCGTTCCGTCTGGTGCGCGCGTTCAAGAACCGCTTCGGCGCGGTCAACGAGCTGGGCGTGTTCGCGATGACGGAAAAAGGCTTACGCGGTGTCGCGAATCCTTCCGCACTCTTTCTGTCGCAGCACGAGCAGAGCGTGCCCGGCTCGTGCGTGATGGTGACGCAGGAAGGCTCGCGCCCGCTGCTGGTGGAAGTGCAGGCGCTCGTCGATACGGCGCAGGTGCCCAACCCGCGCCGGCTCGCGGTTGGCCTGGAGCAGAACCGGCTCGCGCTGCTGCTGGCGGTGCTGCACCGTCATGCGGGCATCGGCTGCTTCGATCAGGACGTGTTCCTCAATGCCGTGGGCGGGGTCAAGATCACCGAACCGGCCGCGGATCTCGCCGTGCTGCTGTCCATTCACTCCTCGATGCGTAACAAGGCGTTGCCCAAGGGTCTGATCGTTTTTGGCGAAGTCGGGCTGGCGGGCGAGATCCGACCCTCGCCGCGCGGCCAGGATCGTCTGAAGGAAGCGGCGAAGCTCGGTTTTACCTGCGCGCTGATTCCGCGCGCCAACGCGCCGAAGCAGCCGATCGAAGGTTTGAACGTGATCGCCGTCGAGCGGATCGAAGAGGCCATCGATCGCGTGCGCGAGTTCGAATAACGGCGAATTCACGGCCCCAGGCGCCGCGCGCAGGCGCGGTCTGGCGCGTAATGATTAGTAACAACCCTGGCGCGTGCTGTAACCAGAAAGTTTTGCGATTTCCCTATCCTTGCCCCGTTGAGCAACCCCGCATCCAGCGGAAAGGATAGCGACTTTGAAACAGACAGAAACGTTTACGAGCGCCAGTTCGATCGTCGTGCGCGGCTGCCGGGTCTCCGAGCCGCTCGTGCAGCCTTGGGGCAGCAGTTGCCGTATCGTCGAATGGATCGATGGCGACGGCCGCATTTCGCGACAGGTGGTGGCCGGCAACGTGACAGCCGCGCAGGTGCGCAGCACCATCGCCCATCACGTCGAAGGCCGCAAGCACGTCCTCTATGACGACGAGCGCGCACCGCGCCAGACCTTGCCGCGACGCTAGGCACGCGGCGTCTTTTTCCCGTAACTCCCGCAACTCCCCCGATTCCTGTCATTCCAGCAACAAACGAGACAATGGGCGCCCGGTGCGCCCATTGCTGTTTTAGCCCCACGGGCCGTAGTTGAACGGCTTCTTGCCCGGTTGACCGGCGCTCGGGTGAGCGCTCGCCGGCGAGATGGCGGGGGCTGCCGGCGCGGCGCCCATGGGCAGGCGCGCAATGCTTGCCGGCGGCTGCACGGCGGCTTCACGCTGCGCATCGATATCGTCGAGCATGGCCCGAAGCACGTCGGCATTGAAGAGCGGATGATTGGCGGCTTCACCGGGGGTGAGCACGGGCGAGACGCAGCAGTCGATCACTTCGAGCCGATCGATCCAGGTTTGCAGCGTCTCGGACGCGATCAGCGCGCCCAGCTCGCGCGTAAGCGACGCAGCGTCGGAGCCGCCAATCGCCTGACCGAGACTCCAATGACGCTGCGCCCAGTCTTCGCGGCCCAGCGCGGCGCACAGTGCCTGCCAGAACTTGAGTTCGAGCGCGCCCACCGCGAGCCATCGGTCGTCCTGGGTCCGGTAGAGGTTGTAGCAGGGCACGCCGCCGTTCAGCAGGCCGCCGCCGGGCTGGAGCGCCGCCGCGTCGTCGTTGGCGAGCGCTACCTGTGCGACCACGTTGTTCACGTGCGATTCGCGCGCCATCGAGATATCGACGAAACGGCCTTCGCCGCCGCGCGAAACGTGCCAGAGCGCCGCGAGGATCTGCGTGACGGCCGACAGCGCGCCGCCCAGCAGATCGGCGATCTGGAAATTCGGCAGCACGGGCGCGCCGTCGCGCGTGGCGAGCTGGTCGAGCACACCGGCATACGCGACATAGTTGAGATCGTGGCCCGCGCGATCCGAAAACGGGCCGGTGGAGCCATAGCCCGTGATCGCGCAATAGACGAGCTTGGGATTGGCCGCGCGCAGCGTTTCGTAGCCAACGCCGAGCCGCTCCATCACGCCGGGCCGGAAGCTCTCGACCAGCACGTCGGCATCGCGCGCGAGCGCGAGCAGCACCGCGCGGCCGCCTTCGGACTTCAGGTCGAGCCGCGTCTCGCGCTTGCCCCGGTTGACGAGCCGATAGAACGCGCCGGGACGCCCCGCGAGTTCATCGGTGGTGTTCTGCATCATCGTGCGCGCCGCGTCACCGGCGCCTGGCGGCTCGATCTTGAGCACGTCCGCGCCCATTTCCGCGAGGCGCAACGTGGCCACGGGCCCGGGTAAAAGCCGGGTCAGATCGAGAACGCGTAAGCCCTGCAATGCGGCGGGTGTCGACACTAGGATGGCTCCTGACGATGGCGCTGGCTGGCGTGGGCGTGGGTTGGCTGGAGACGGTTGGCGCAACGCGCGTCAACCGATCTGTTCGAGTTCCTCGTGGGCTTCGAGCCAGTCGGCTTCCAGTGCTTCGAGCCGCCCCTGGACTTCGGCCTGACGGCGGATCGACTCGGTCAGCTTGCTCTTCTGCGCGGGTTCGTAGCTGGCCGGATCGGCGACGTACGCGTCCAGTGTGCCCTTTTCTGCGTTGAGCGCGTCCATCTCTTTCTCGATTTTGGCGATCTTCTGCTGCAAGGGCTTTTTCAGATGCCCGAGACGCTGGCGCGTTTCCGCTTCCTGACGGCGTTGTTCCTTGCGGTTCACACCGTCGTCGGCAATGGTGCCGGTTGCTGCATTCGCCGTGCCTCCCGCCGCCGCCTTGATCGCCGCGCGCTGTTCCGCTGCGTGCTGGAGCAGCCAGTCGCGGTAGTCGTCCAGATCGCCGTCGAAGGGTTGCAGGCGGTGCTTCGCGACCAGCATGAACTGGTCCGTGGTGGCGCGCAGCAGATGCCGGTCGTGCGAGACGAGAATCAACGTGCCCTCGAACTGTGCGAGCGCCATGGTGAGCGCGTGACGCGTTTCGAGGTCCAGATGGTTGGTCGGCTCGTCGAGCAGCAGCAGATTGGGCTTCTGCCAGATGATGAGCGCGAGTGCGAGGCGCGCTTTTTCGCCGCCGGAGAACGGGGCGATTGGCGCCGTGGCCATTTCGCCGGGGAAGTTGAATCCGCCGAGGAAGTCGCGCAGTTCCTGCTCGCGCGTGTCGGGCGCGAGGCGCGCGAGATGCTGGAGCGGGGTGTCGTCGGGGCGCAGCGTTTCGAGCTGATGCTGCGCGAAATAGCCGATCTGCAGGCCCTTGCCCGTGCGCAGATCGCCGGAAAGCGGCGCGAGCGTGGCGGCGAGCGTCTTGATGAGCGTGGACTTGCCCTGGCCATTCGCGCCGAGCAGGCCGATGCGCTGGCCGTTCTGGATCGACAGCGCGACGCCTTCGACGATGGGTGTTTCGCTGCCGTCGTCGGCGCGATAACCGCAGCGCACGCGGTCCATCACCAGCATGGGATTGGGCGCCGAATCGGGGGTGCGGAATTCGAACGTGAAGGGCGAGGCTGCGTGCGCGGGCGCGATCAGCTCCATCTTCTCCAGCGCCTTGACGCGGCTTTGCGCCTGGCGCGCCTTGGTGGCCTGAGCCTTGAAGCGGTCGATGAAGCTTTGCAGATGCGCGACGGTGCGCTGCTGTTTCTCGTAGGCGCTTTGCTGGAGCGCGATCTGTTGCGCGCGCAGGATTTCGAACTGCGAGTAGTTGCCGCCGTAGCGCTTGATCTGCTGGTTTTCCAGGTGCAGCGTGACATTGCAGACCGAATCGAGGAATTCACGGTCGTGCGAGATCACGACGAGCGTGCCGGGATAACGGTGCAGCCAGTCTTCGAGCCAGACGATGGCGTCCAGATCCAGGTGGTTCGTGGGTTCGTCGAGCAGCAGCAGGTCCGAGCGGCACATCAGCGCCTGGGCGAGGTTCAGGCGCATGCGCCAGCCGCCCGAGAAGCTCGCGACCGGCTGGCGGGTCTGATCCATCGTGAAGCCCAGACCAAGCAGCAGGGCTTCGGCGCGTGCGGGCGCGGTATAGCCGTCGGCATCGGCGAATGCGGCGTGCGCCTCGGCTTCGGCCGCGCCGTCATGCGCCGCCGACGCCGCGGCGATGCGGGCCTCGATCTCGCGCAGCGGGGCGTCGCCGTCCAGGGTGTATTCGAGCGCGTTCTTGTCGACCGCGGGGGTTTCCTGCGCGACGTGCGCGATTTCCCACGAAGGCGGCATCGAGAAGTCGCCGGCGTCCGCGTGCAGCTGGCCGCGCAGCACGGCGAACAGCGTGGATTTGCCCGCGCCGTTCGCGCCGATGAGACCGACCTTTTCGCCCGGATTGAGGGTGAACGAGGTCTGGTCGAAAAGCGGCTTGGTGCCGCGGGCAAGGCTGAATTGATTGAAGCGAATCACGGGAGCGCGGGCGCGGTCAGGGCCGCGGACAAAACGTAAAGCGCTATTTTAGACTGCCGCGCGCGCCGGCCGGCATCGGCCGAACGGCTAGTGTGCATTTGCAGCGGATTGGCCGCTGTTCTGGTGACTTTTACCGTGCCCCGTTGCTAGCCATCTGGCCAGGGTGCGGGCGGCACGTTTTCTCACGTAGACTGGCGCTTTCCTTGGGGAGGAGCCAGATGACCACGGTTTATTCGTTCACGGCGCAACCGCTTGGCGGCGGCGCGCCGGTGAGCCTCGAACAATACGCGGGCAAGGTCCTGCTGATCGTCAATACTGCGAGCGAATGTGGCTTCACGCCGCAGTACGCGGGCCTGCAAAAGCTCTACGACCAGTACGCCACACGGGGCCTTGCGGTGCTCGGCTTTCCTTGCAACCAGTTCGGCAAGCAGGAGCCGGGCGACGCCACGCAGATCGGCGCGTTTTGCGAGAAGAACTTCGGCGTGACGTTTCCGATGTTCGAGAAAATCGACGTGAACGGCGCGAACGCGCATCCGCTCTACAACTGGCTTACGGGCGAGGCGCCGGGGCTGCTTGGCCTTGAGCGCATCAAGTGGAATTTCACGAAGTTTCTCGTGGATCGCAGTGGCAACGTCGTCAAGCGCTATGCGCCGCTCACGAAGCCCGACGCCATTGCTGCCGATATCGAAAAACTCCTGTAGCGGGTGCCTTTTACTTAGAGAATCGGCGCGAACAGACGTGCGACGTGCATCGCGATCTTGCGCCAGGCGGGCGCGTCGCGATACTCGCTGCGATCGATTTCCAGGCTCGCTTCGAAGTCGCGCAGCAGCATCGTTTCGACTTCCGATGCGAAGCCTGCGTGGACGGTCAGCACCATGATCTCGAAGTTCAGGCGAAACGACCGGTTGTCCAGGTTCGCGCTGCCGATGGCGGCCGCCGTATCGTCGATCAGCACGACCTTCTGGTGCAGGAAGCCCGGCTGGTAGCGGAAGATGCGGATGCCCGCGCGCACGGCGTCGTAGGCATAGAGCGTCGAGGCTTCGAACACTACGTAATGGTCGCGCCGGCTCGGGATCAGGATGCGCACGTCCACGCCGCGCAGCGCGGCCAGGCGCAGGGCGGCCAGCACGGCGGAATCAGGTACCAGATAGGGCGTGGTGATCCAGATGCGCGTGTTCGCCGCGTTGATCGCTTCGACGAAAAAGAGCGAGCAGGTCTCCTGACGATCGGCGGGACCGGTGGGCATCACGAGGCAGGCCATGTCGTCGCCGTCGCGCGGCTTGAGCGCGGGCGGCTCGCTGCCCGGCAGTTCCTGCGTGACCCAGTACCAGTCCTCGGTAAACGCAAACTGGATGTTGGCCACCACCGGGCCGCGCACTTCGATATGCGTGTCGCGCCACGGCGAAAGCGGCGGTTTGGCGCCGAGGTATTCCACGCCAACATTGTGACCGCCAACGAAGGCGCGCTCGCCGTCCACCACGACGATCTTGCGGTGATTGCGGAAGTTGAGCTGGAAGCGGTTGACGAAGCGCCGTTTCGTCGAGAACGGATGCACTTCCACGCCGCCCGCGCGCAGTGCGTTCACATAGCTCGCGGGCAGATCGAAGCTGCCGATGCTGTCGTAGAGAAAATGCACACGCACGCCGCGCGCGGTACAGGCGAGCAGCAGGTCCTTGAGCATGTCGCCGAGCGCATCGGCGCGCACGATGAAGAACTGCACGATCACATAATGGCGGGCCCGCTCGATGGCGTCGAAGATCGCGGCAAACGTGGCCTCTCCGTTGACGAGCGTGCGCACTGCGTTGCCGGGCACGAGCGGCATGCCGCCCAGATGCGAGAGCGTGCGGATCACACGCGGACTGAGCGCGTCGGCGGGCCAGTTCGCTTCGCTGGCCAGCCGGTCGCCGGATTCGCTGCCGAGTTGCCCAAGGTCCGGCGCACGCGCGCGCGAGCGCAGCGTTTCGTTGCGCAGCCGCCGCGCGTCCGCATAGCCCGCGAACTTGCTGCGGCCAAGGAACAGATAGGGGATGAGCGTGAGGTAGGGCATCGTCGCAAGCGAGACCGCCCACGCGATCGCCCCTTGCGAAGTGCGGGTAACGAGGATGGCGTGACACGCGGCGATCAGTCCGAGCAGGTGGACGATCGCGAGCAGGGTGCCGAGGGTAGACCAGTCGAATCGCATAAAGACGCGGGACGCTCCTGAAGCCGGGCGGCGGTGTCAGCCGGGAAACGTCCATCTTACCGAAGCCCGCGCAATGGGGGCTATCCCGGTAGCCGGTCAGGCGGTGCGTCTGGGTCAAGCTCGCGCGCCGCGTGGCGACGCGCGAGTGACGGCGGCGGCCCGTTCAGGGCAGCAGACTTAGACCGGCAGATCGCAGGCCTGGATCAGGAACACCTGATCGTCGCCGGCGCTCGTCGAGAGCCAGACGAGATCGAGGCCGCCAAACGCGGCTTCGACGTTCTCGCGCTCGTTGCCGATCTCGACCACGAGCACGCCGTCGTCGGTGAGCCAGTTGCGCGCTTCCTTGACGATGCGGCGCACGATATCCATGCCGTCCGCGCCGCCTGCGAGCGCCATCTCGGGCTCGTGGCGGTATTCGGGCGGCAGCGCCTGCATCGAATCGGCGTTGACGTAGGGCGGGTTGGTGATGATGACGTCGTAGCGGCGCTCGGGCAGCGGTGCGTACAGATCGCCTTCGAACAGCGCGACGCGTTCGTCCAGCTCATGCTCGTGCACGTTGCGTTTTGCGACTTCGAGCGCGGGCGCGGACAGATCGACGGCATCGATATCGGCATTCGGGAACGCGTGCGCGGCGAGAATCGCGAGGCTTGCCGAGCCCGTGCAGAGTTCGAGCACGGCGGTGACCTGCTCGGGATCTTCCACGTACGGTTGCAGGCCGTCTGCGAGCAGCTCGCCGATGAACGAACGCGGCACGATGACGCGCTCGTCCACGTAGAAGCGCAGGCCGTGCATCCACGCTTCCTGCGTGATGTAGGCAGCGGGCACGCGCTCGGTGGCGCGGCGCTCGATCACGGCGAGCACCTTGTCGATTTCCTCGGGCGCGAGGCGCGCGTCGAGGAACGGGTCGAGCAGGTCCAGCGGCAGATGCAGCGAGTGCAGGATCAGATACGCGGCTTCGTCATAGGCGTTGCTCGAACCGTGGCCGAATGCGAGCTGCGCGGCGGAGAAACGCGAGACGCCGTAGCGCAGCAGATCGCGCACGGTCTTGAACGTGGTGGAAAGCGGTTGGGTCATAGTGTGGACTCCAGCGTGAGCGCGCGTGGCGCTCAGGCGATCAGTTGTTCGAGCACGCGGCGGTACACGTTCTTGAGCGGGTCGATGAACTTCACTTCGATATGCTCGTCGATCTTGTGAATGCTGCCGTTGGGCGGGCCGAATTCGACGACCTGCGGGCACATGCGCGCGATGAAACGGCCATCCGAGGTGCCGCCCGTGGTGGAAAGCTCGGTGGTGACGCCGGTTTCGTCCAGGATGGCTTTTTCGAGCGCATTCGAGAGCGCGCCGCGCGGCGTGAGGAAGGGCAGGCCGCTCACGCTCCAGGTCAGGTCGTATTCGAGACCATGCTTGTCGAGGATCGCGTGCACGCGCGCTTGCAGGCCTTCGACCGTGCTGGCGGTCGAGAAGCGGAAGTTGAACAGCACGTCGGCATGGCCCGGGATCACGTTGCTCGCGCCCGTGCCGCTGTGCAGGTTCGACACCTGCCACGTGGTCGGCGGGAAGTATTCGTTGCCGTCGTCCCATTTTTCGGCGACGAGTTCTGCCAGCGCCGGTGCGAGCAGATGCACCGGATTCTTCGCCAGATGCGGATAGGCGATGTGGCCTTGCACGCCTTTGACGACGAGCTTGCCCGACATCGAGCCGCGGCGGCCGTTCTTCACGCAGTCGCCCAGCGTCGCCGACGAAGTGGGCTCGCCGACGATGCAGTAATCCATTTTCTCGCCGCGCGCCTGCAGCGCCTCGACGACCTTGACGGTGCCGTCGGTGGCCGGGCCTTCCTCGTCGCTGGTGATGAGGAACGCGATGGCGCCGCGATGCTGCGGATGGGCGGCGACGAACTCTTCGCTCGCCACGACAAAGGCGGCAAGCGACGTCTTCATGTCGGCGGCGCCGCGGCCGTAGAGCACGCCGTCGCGGTGCGCGGGCTCGAACGGCGGCGAACTCCATTGCTCGAGCGGGCCGGTCGGCACGACATCGGTGTGGCCCGCGAAGGCGAGCAGCGGGCCGTCGGTGCCGGCCGCGCCGCGTTTGACGGCCCACAGGTTGGTCACGCCGTTGGATTCGATCGTTTCACACGCGAAGCCGAGCGCGCTGAGGCGTTCGGTCATGATGCGCTGGCAGTGCTGGTCGTCGGGCGTCACGGACGCGCGCGCGATCAGGGCTTCGGTAAGGGCGAGGGTGGCGGACATGGATGGACCGGTTGCAAATGAAAATGCCGGCGCCGCTGACGAATCAGGGGCCGGCAACAGCTTGTGATGGCGTTCGTTCCGATACGCGCACGAATGTGCCGGACTCACGCGATAAATCAGCCAAAAGTGTCAGGCAAAAGTGTCAGGCAAAAATCGCTTCCAACTGCTCGGCGGCAAAGCCGAGCGTCTTGACGCGGCCGTTCACGGCGATGACCGGACGCTTGATGATCGACGGCTTGTGGATCATCAGCGCGATCGCGCCGGCGGTCGAGTCGGCTTCGGCCTTGTGCACCTCGGACAGACCGCGCCAGGTCGTGCCGCGCTTGTTGATGAGCTGATCCAGCGACACATCCTTGAGCCAGTCCTGGACCAGCGCATTCGACACGCCCGCCTTCTTGAAGTCATGAAATTCGAACTCGACGCCGTGTTCTTCCAGCCACACACGGGCCTTCTTCACGGAGTCGCAGTTCGGAATGCCGTAGACAACGACAGTCTTTGCGGCCTTCGCCATCAGTCGCCTCGCAGCAGCTCGTTCAGGCCGACCTTGGCGCGGGTCTTCGCGTCGACCTTCTTGACGATCACGGCGCAGTACAGGCTGTGCGAGCCGTCCTTCGAGGGCAGGTTGCCGGCCACGACGACCGAGCCTGCCGGGATGCGGCCGTAGGAGACTTCGCCGGTTTCGCGGTCATAGATTTTGGTCGACTGGCCGAGATACACGCCCATCGAGATGACCGAGTTTTCCTCGACGATCACGCCTTCCACGACTTCCGAGCGCGCGCCGATGAAGCAGTTGTCCTCGATGATGACGGGGTTGGCCTGCAGCGGCTCAAGCACGCCGCCGATGCCGACGCCACCCGAGAGGTGCACGTTCTTGCCGATCTGCGCGCACGAACCGACCGTCGCCCACGTGTCGACCATCGTGCCTTCGTCGACATAGGCGCCGATGTTGGTGTACGACGGCATCAGCACGACGTTCTTGCCGATGAACGAGCCGCGGCGCGCGATGGCCGGCGGCACGACACGGAAGCCGCCCGCGGCGAAGTCTTCAGCCGTGTAGTTGGCGAACTTCGAGGGCACCTTGTCGTAGAACTGGCTGTAGCCGCCTGCGGGCATCGGCGCGTTGTCTTCCAGGCGGAACGACAGCAGCACGGCCTTTTTCACCCACTGGTTGACGACCCAGTCGCCATCCTTCTTCTCGGCGCAGCGCAGCGCGCCTTTGTCCAGCTCGGCGATGACGTGGGCGACGGCTTCACGCACGTCGTTCGGCGCGGACTTGGGCGAGAAGTCGGCGCGGTTTTCCCAGGCGGTGTCGATGATCTGCTGAAGTTGTTGCGACATGGTGGTGATTTCGTGAGAGTTCGGTGAAAAAGCGCGGTGAAAAAGCGCACCGCGAGGGCGCGATCGGCAAAGCGTGGCACGCGCGGCGCGCGTGCGGGAGAAGCGGTTAAAGCGGCTTCCCGGTGGTTTGAAGGCTGCGGTTGGCTTCGAGCGAGCGGCAGAAGTCGACGATGCGCTGCGCGCCCTCGATGCACTCCTCGACGTCGGCGACGAGGGCGAGGCGCACGAAACCGGCGCCGGGATTCGTGCCGTGCGCTTCGCGCGCGAGATACGAGCCCGGCAGAACCGTCACATTATAGTCGGCGTAGAGGCGCTGGGCGAACGCGGCGTCCGACAGGCCCGTGCGCGCGACGTTGGCCCAGAGGTAGAACGCCGCGTCGGGCAGCTTTACGTCCAGCACCTCGGCGAGCATGGGCGTGACGGTCGAAAACTTCCGCACGTATTTTGCGCGGTTCTCGCGCACATGCGCTTCGTCGCCCCACGCGGCGATGCTGGCGGACTGCCAGACCGGCGACATCGCCGAGCCGTGGTAGGTGCGATAGAGCAGGAACTGCTTGAGGATGGCCGCATCGCCCGCGACGAACCCCGAGCGCATGCCCGGCGCGTTCGAGCGCTTGGACAGGCTCGACAGCATGACGAGGCGCTCGAAGCCCCGGCCCAGCTGGTGCGCCGCTTCGAGGCCGCCCAGCGGCGGCTTCGTTTCGTCGAAATAGATCTCCGAATAGCATTCGTCGGACGCGATCACGAAGCCGTAGCGGTCGGACAGCGCGAACAGTTCGCGCCAGTCGTCGAGCGTGAGCACGGCGCCGGTCGGGTTGCCCGGCGAGCAGACGAACAGCAACTGGGTGCGGGCCCAGACTTCGTCGGGCACCTGCGAGTAATCGCAGGCGAAGTTGCGGGCCGGATCGCTGTTCACGAAGTACGGCTCGCCGCCCGCGAGCAGCGCGGCGCCTTCATAGATCTGGTAGAACGGGTTCGGGCAGAGTACGATCGCCCGCTTTGCCGGGTCCTTCGCGCCTGCCGTCGGATCCACCACGGCCTGGGCGAGCGCGAACAGCGCCTCGCGCGAACCCGACACCGGCAGCACCTGAGTGCTGGCGTCGATGGCGGGCAGCGCGTAGCGCTCGGTCACCCATTTCGCGATCGCTTCGCGCAGCGCGGGCGTGCCGCCCGTCGCCGGATACACCGACAGACCGTCGAGCGAGGCGACGATGGCGTCGCGGATCAGCGCGGGCGTCGGGTGTTTAGGCTCGCCGATCCCGAAGCTGATGTGGCGCAGGCCGGCGTTCGGCGTGACGTCCTTGAAGAGCACGCGCAGCTTTTCGAAGGGATAGGACTGGAGGGTGTCGAGTAGCGGATTCACTGGCTTGGCGGGCGGACGCGAAAGACGGATGGACAGCGTGGCAGCATGGTGGCGCGCATCGGCGCGGGCGCGGCGGGGCCGAAGACGGTCGCTGCGGATCGCTGCGCGGCTGCTGTGGCTGGAAAAGCGTGAATTATAACGTGGTGTCGTCCGGACGTTGCGGGCCGGAAAGGCTCGCACGGCAAGCCGGACGTGAGCCGCAGAGGCAAAAAGGAGAGACATGCAATCCGTGAATGGAACGCCGCCGGTGAATAGCCGCACCTCGCGGCCAGCACAATGAACGCGAGCCTGAAGGCCGGCTGGCCGACGCTCGCCATCCTGATCGGCGCTTCGGTCTGGGGTGTCATCTGGTATCCGCTGCGCACGCTCGCGAGCTTCGGCTTGACCGGCACGGCCGCGGGCGCCGCCACGAGCGCGGCGGGCTGCCTGTTCGTGCTGCTGCTGCGCCGCCGCTCGATCGCCACGGTGCGCTGGCACTGGATTCTGCCAATGTTGGGCCTCGCGGCGGGCGTGACCAACATCGGCTTTGTGTGGGGTGCGATCCACGGCGAAGTGATGCGCGTGCTGCTGCTCTTTTATCTCACGCCCGCGTGGACCGCGATCTTCGCGCACTTCATCCTGCACGAACGCCTGTCGTGGTCGGGCGCGGCGCTCGCCGGGCTGTCGCTGCTCGGCGCGGTGATGATG
The DNA here is from genome assembly GCF_002917095.1 of Paraburkholderia eburnea. GTDB lineage: Bacteria > Pseudomonadota > Gammaproteobacteria > Burkholderiales > Burkholderiaceae > Paraburkholderia > Paraburkholderia eburnea. The sequence continues at coordinate 308,594 of NZ_PQGA01000003.1, read as the reverse complement.
CTGTGGTCGCCCAGGCTCGGCGTGCCGTTGCCGGGTAGCGCGGCGGAGTGGGCGGGCCTCGTCGCCGGGATGGGTTTCGCGATGAGCAACGTGCTGGTCGTGAAAACGAGCCGTGTCCTGCCGCAGATGAAACCCGAAATGCGCACGGCCGTGATCTTCGGCGGCGCGGCGATCTTCGGCGCGCTGGCCTCGTGCTTCGAGCCGCTGCCTGCGCTCCATGCCGGCGAGCCGGTTGCGCGGGTCGTGCTGCTGGTGCTGGTGCTTGGCCTGTTGCTCAGTTCGAACAACATGCTCGTGCAGTACGGTCTCGCGCGCGTGCCGGCGAACCGCGCCTCGATCATCATGCTGTTCGAAATCGTCGTGACGGCGCTCTCGTCGTGGCTGCTCGCGGGCGAGACGCCCGGGCCGCGCGAATGGGCGGGCGGGGCGTGCATCGTGCTCGCTTCGCTGCTGTCGAGCTGGGTGCACCGCACGCAGTACCGCACGCAGAAACGGGAGGACACTCACACGGCGCCCCGCGTGCACGAAAGCGCCGATGCCAGCGCGATCGCGCACGCGCAGACCAGCCGTGTCGACGACGATGGCGGCGCGCCATGCAATAGCCCCAAAAGCGACGCGAGCACAGCGACCGACGCCGATAAAGCCGCCGACGAACCCGAAAGCGACGCGAAAGACAGCGCGATGCCCGGCGCTTGTCCGCGCAGCGGGCGGAATGGCTCGCGCGCGATGGTATGATTGCCGCTGATCCTCGCCAGCCGGCTCGCGCATGCAAGTGTATGAAAAGTGTATGAAGCGCGTGGTGCGGCGAGCCGTGGCGGCTGCCCGAGATGCTTGATGTATGCCTGATGCGGCGCGCCGCGCCGTCGTGCGACCGGAGCCTTGGTCGACGGCGCGCGGCCTGCGACCAGCGGCGCGGGCGGTCCCGTTCACTCTTCCTATTCCAACAGCGATATCGCCGTGCGTCTGACCTCGATTAAACTCGCTGGCTTCAAATCTTTCGTCGATCCCACGCATTTTCAGGTCCCGGGCCAACTCGTCGGAGTGGTCGGGCCGAATGGCTGTGGCAAATCGAACATCATCGACGCCGTGCGCTGGGTGCTGGGCGAATCCCGCGCCTCCGAGCTGCGCGGCGAGTCGATGCAGGACGTTATCTTCAACGGCTCCACGGCGCGCAAGCCCGGTAGCCGCGCGAGCGTCGAACTCGTGTTCGACAACGCGGACGGCCGCGCCGCCGGCCAGTGGGGCCAATATGCCGAAATCGCCGTCAAGCGCGTGCTCACGCGTGACGGCACCTCGAGCTATTACATCAACAACCTGCCGGCGCGCCGCCGCGACATCCAGGACATCTTCCTCGGCACCGGGCTTGGGCCCCGCGCCTACGCGATCATCGGGCAGGGCATGATCGCGCGCATCATCGAGGCCAAGCCCGAAGAACTGCGCGTGTTCCTCGAAGAAGCCGCTGGCGTGTCGAAATACAAGGAACGCCGCCGCGAAACCGAAAACCGTCTGCACGACACGCGCGAGAATCTGACGCGTGTGGAAGACATCGTGCGCGAACTCTCGACCAATCTCGAGAAGCTCGAAGGCCAGGCCGTGGTGGCGACGCGCTTTCGCGAACTGCAGGCAGACGGCGAAGAAAAGCAGCGTCTCTTGTGGCTGCTGCGCAAGAACGAAGCTGCGGCCGAACAGCAACGCCAGCAACGTGCGATCGAGCAGGCGCAAATCGACCTGGAACGCCACACGGCGCAGTTGCGCGAAGTCGAGGCGCAGCTCGAAACGCTGCGTGTCGCGCACTATTCGGCGAGCGACGCCATGCAGGGCGCGCAGGGCTCGCTTTACGAGGCGAACGCCGAGGTGAGCCGCCTCGAAGCCGAAATCAAGTTTATCGTCGAGTCGCGCAATCGCGTGCGGGCGCAGATCGCCGCGCTCACCGCGCAGCGCGAGCAATGGCAGGTGCAGGCGCAGAAGGCCCAGGACGACATCGAAGACGCCGAAGAGCAGCTTGCGATGGGCGAGGAAAAAGCGGCCGTTGCCGAAGAGGAGGCCGCCGCGAAGCAGGAAGCGCTGCCCGCGCTCGAAAACCGCTGGCGCGATGCGCAGTCGCAGCTCAACGAAGAGCGTGCCGGCATCGCGCGCACGGAACAGGCGATCAAGCTCGAAGCCGCCCATCAGCGCAACGCCGACCAGATGCTCCAGCAATTCCAGCAGCGCGAAGAGCGCCTGAAGTCGGAAGCGAGCGGCCTGGACGCGCCCGACGAAGTGCAGCTCGAAGAGTTGCGCATGCAGCTCGCGGAGCAGGAAGAGATCCAGCGCGACGCACAGGATCGTCTGGCCGATGCGCAGGAAACCGTGCCGCGTCTGGACGCGGAACGCCGCGCCGCGCACGAGCGCGTCAACGCGGAAAGCGCGCAGACCCATCAGCTCGAAGCCCGTCTTGCAGCGCTCAAGCAACTGCAGGAAAACGTGCAGACCGAAGGCAAGATCCAGCCGTGGCTCGAACGTCACGAACTGGATTCGCTGCCGCGTCTGTGGAAGAAGCTGCACGTCGAAGCCGGTTGGGAAACCGCACTGGAAGCCGTGCTGCGCGAGCGCCTGGCCGCGCTCGAAGTATCGAATCTCGACTGGGTGAAAGCGTTCGCCAGCGATGCGCCGCCGGCCAAGCTCGCGTTCTATGCGCCGCCGCTCGCGGCTGCGACGCCCGCCGCGCCCGCAGGTTTGACGCCGCTGCTCTCGCTCGTGCGTATCGACGACGCGGGCCTGCGCGCCGTCCTGACCGAGTGGCTGGGCACGACCTTCGTGGCCGCCGATCTGGCCGAAGGACTCGCCCAGCGCGCGCAACTGCCCGAAGGCGGTACGTTCGTGGTGAAGGCGGGCCATATGGTCACGCGTGTCGGCGTGCAGCTCTATGCCGCCGACTCGGAACAGGCCGGTATGCTGGCGCGCCAGCAGGAAATCGAAAACCTCACGCGTCAATTGCGCGCCCAGGCGCTGCTCGCCGACGACGCGCGTACGGCCGTGGTGCGCGCCGAAGCGGCGCATACCCAGGCGGCCCAGCAACTCGCCGAGTTGCGCCAGCAGGCCGAACGCGCGACGCAACGCGTGCACGCGCTGCAGATGGACGTGCTCAAGCTGACCCAGGCGCACGAACGCTACACGGCGCGCAGCACGCAGATCCGCGAGGAACGTGAAGAAATTCGCGCGCAGATCGAAGAGCAGCGCGCGCTGCGTGCGGAATCGGAAGCGAACTTCGAGCGTCACGACACCGAACTCGCTGAACTGCAGGCCCGCTTCGAGGACAACCAGCTCGCGTTCGAAGCGCTCGACGAAGAACTCGGTGCCGCGCGTAATCAGGCGCGCGATCTCGAACGCGCCGCGGGCGACGCGCGTTTTGCGGCGCGCAACATGGCCAATCGCATCGAAGAGCTCAAGCGCAACGTTCAGGTCGCGCACGATCAGAGCGAGCGCGTGGCCGCCTCGCTCGAAGACGCGCGCGCCGAACTCGAAACCATCAACGAGCAGACCGCGCACACCGGCTTGCACGATGCGCTGGAAATTCGCGCCGAAAAGGAAGAAGCGCTGCGCAACGCGCGCGCCGAACTCGACGATCTGAGCGCCAAACTGCGCGCCGCCGACGAGACGCGCCTGAACGCCGAGCGCGCGCTGCAACCGCTGCGCGACCGTATCACCGAACTGCAGTTGAAGGAACAGGCCGCGCGCCTGAATGGCGAGCAGTACGTCGAGCAGCTTCAGGCCGCGGGCGTGGACGAAATCGCGCTGCAGGAAAAGCTCACGCCGGATCTCAAGGCGCCGTACCTGCAAGGCGAAGTCACGCGCATCAACAACGCGATCGCGGCGCTCGGGCCCGTCAATATGGCCGCGCTCGACGAACTGGCCGCCGCGACGGAACGCAAGCGCTTCCTTGACGCGCAGTCGGCCGACCTGACGAGCGCGATCGAAACGCTCGAAGACGCGATTCGCAAGATCGACCAGGAAACGCGCACGCTGCTGCAGGGTACGTTCGATCAGGTGAATCACCATTTCGGCGAGCTGTTCCCGCGTCTGTTCGGCGGCGGCCAGGCGAAGCTCATCATGACCGGCGACGAGATTCTCGACGCGGGCGTGCAGGTGATGGCCCAGCCGCCTGGCAAGAAGAATTCGACCATCCACTTGCTGTCGGGCGGCGAAAAAGCGCTTACGGCCACGGCGCTCGTGTTCGCGATGTTCCAGCTCAATCCGGCGCCGTTCTGCCTGCTCGACGAGGTGGACGCGCCGCTCGACGACGCCAACACGGAGCGCTTCGCCAACCTGGTGCGCGCGATGTCGGACAAGACGCAGTTCCTCTTCATCTCGCACAACAAGATCGCGATGGAGATGGCGCAGCAACTCATTGGCGTGACGATGCAGGAGCAGGGCGTGTCGCGCATCGTGGCCGTGGACATGGAAACGGCTGCGGGTTTCGCTCAGAATATCGGCTGAATATCGATTGAGTAGCGACGCAAAAACGGGCTGAAAAGCCGGCTGAACGACGGGCTGAATTTCGGCCACGCAGTCGGGACGGTTCAGGAATCTAAGGGACGGCGCGCGGTGCGCGTCCGGCAGCGCCTCACGATGGCGGCCGGCGCAGATGCCCGCGATGCCACGCTTGCGGCAGACGCACGGGCTCAGGCCTGGGTGTGCCGCCGGAAAGGAATTGCAGATGGAGCATGCATGGATCAGTTGACTCTCGGGTTGATCGGCGCTGGCGCCGTAGTCGTCGGGGGCGTGGTGGTGTACAACGCGTGGCAGGGCGCCAGGGTGCGCCGCCGCATGCCGCGCCCGATGCCCGAGGAAGCAGTCGAGTCGCCGCAACGCGACGAGTTGCAGGAGCCTGGCCCGTTCATCGAGCCGGCCCGCGCGCCGTCGCGGCGCGAGCCGTCGCTGGCTGGCGGCGCTCCAGAGGAAGCCGTCGAGCGCATGGAACCGGGCTTCGGCACGGCGGCGCCCGCCGACACGCCTGTCGACATTCAGGCCGAAAACACCTCGCCGAACGGCTTCGCCGACACTGAGGTGGCGCACACTGAAGGCGACGCGCCCGCCGTGACGCCGGATGAGCACGGCGAGACCGCGCCTGCCGGGCACGCCGCCGAAGAGCAAACGCACGCGCAGGCCGTTGCGGGTGAAGACGAGCGCATCGAGCCGGTGCTTCCGGCCGCTACGACGATTTCCTCGGCGCCGCCCGCTATCGTGGACCGCCGAATCGATTGCATCGTGCCGATTCGCCTGGGCGCCGCATTGCCCGGCGAGCGCGTGATTCCGCTCGCGCAGCGCCTGCGCCGCGCGGGCAGCAAGCCTGTGCATATCGAAGGCAAGCCCGAAGGCGGCGATAGCTGGGAGCTGCTGCAAAACGGCGTGCGCTACGAAGAGCTGCGCGCGGCCGCACAGCTTGCGAACCGCAGCGGTCCGCTCAACGAGCTGGAGTTTTCGGAGTTCGTCGCGGGCGTGCATCAGTTCGCCGATGCGCTGGACGGCCTGCCCGAATTTCCGGACATGACCGAGACGGTCGCGATGGCGCGCGAACTCGACGGTTTCGCGGCGCAGTGCGACGCGCAGCTTTCGATCAACGTGCTGTCGGACGGCGCGCCGTGGTCGGCGAACTACGTGCAGGCGGTGTCGGCGCAGGACGGTCTGCTGCTCTCGCGCGACGGCACGCGTTTCGTGAAGCTCGACGCGAAGCAAAGTCCCGTGTTCATGCTGCAGTTCGGCGACACCAACTTCCTGCGCGACGACCTGACCTACAAGGGCGGCCAGATGATCACGCTGATCCTCGACGTGCCGGTCGCCGACGAGGACATCCTGCCGTTCCGCCTGATGTGCGATTACGCGCGCTCGCTCGCGGAGCGCATCGGCGGGCGTGTGGTGGACGACCAGCGCCGGCCGCTGCCGGAATCGGTGCTGCAGGACATCGACAAGCAGCTCATGACGCTCTATGCGAAGCTCGAGCAGGCGGGTATCCCGGCCGGTTCGCCGGCGACGCGCCGGCTGTTCAGCCAGTAAGACCGACCGGTCTTTCGCACGTGCAAGAGGCGCGGTGCCATCAGGGCGCCGCGCCTTTTTTCCTATGGGCGTCCGGTTGCCTGATCGGGGCATGGGTGGGGCGGATGGCGTATTCATTTGGCATCGAAGAGGCGGTGCAGCGTGCGGGTTGCGGCGCGGGCCACGGTCCAGTTACGGTCGCACCGGAAACGCACCGGGTCAATGCTTTACGGGTCACGTTAGCCATTCGGCCAGGCATTCGCGCGACCCGTTCGGCGGCGCACGAAGTTAGCCGTTTGGCCGATGCGACGGGCGCGGCTTCCTGAGATAATCTGTCTCCTAAATCACTCGTCAGAAGCCGCAATCAGCATGGTCCGTCATCCCGCCCGTCCCCCCGAAGCATCCTCCGCGACCGAGCGCGCGGCGTGGCTGCGCGCCGAACTTGAGCGCGCCAATCACGCGTATTACGTGCTCGACCAGCCGGAATTGCCCGACGCGGAATACGACAAGCTGTTCCGCGAACTGCAGCAGATCGAGGCGGAACATCCCGATCTGATCTCGCCCGACTCACCCACCCAGCGTGTGGGCGGCGAGGCCGCGTCCGGCTTCGAGCCGGTCGTCCATGACGTGCCGATGCTCTCGCTCAACAACGGTTTCGCCGACGAAGACATCGCCGCGTTCGACAAGCGCGTGCACGACACGCTCGGCAAGGCCGAGGGCGAGGAAGTCGATTACGCGTGCGAGCTGAAGTTCGACGGGCTGGCCATTTCGCTGCGCTATGTCGATGGCGTGTTCGTACAGGCCTCCACGCGCGGCGACGGCACGACCGGAGAGAACGTGACCGAAAACGTGCGCACGATCCGCTCGCTGCCGCTGCGCCTCAAGGGCAAGCGCGTGCCGAAGGTGCTCGACGTGCGTGGCGAAGTGCTGATGTTCCGCCGCGACTTCGCGCGCATGAACGAGCGTCAGCGTGAGGCCGGCCAGAAAGAGTTCGCCAATCCGCGTAACGCGGCGGCGGGCAGCCTGCGCCAGCTCGACTCGAAGATCACCGCACAGCGCCCGCTGTCGTTTTTCGCCTATGGTATCGGCGTGCTGGAAGGCGAGACGATGCCCGCCACGCACGGCGAACTGCTCGACTGGTACGCCGAAATGGGCTTGCCGGTGAACAGCGAGCGCGCGCTCGTGAAGGGTGCGCAGGGCTTGCTCGACTTCTTCCGCGCCGTGGGCGAGAAGCGTGACAGCCTGCCGTACGACATCGACGGCGTGGTCTACAAGGTGAACCGCCGCGACGAACAGGACGCGCTCGGCTTCGTCTCGCGCGCGCCGCGCTTCGCGCTCGCGCACAAGTTCCCGGCCCAGGAGGCGCTCACGACGCTCCTCGCCATCGACGTGCAGGTGGGCCGCACCGGCGCCATCACGCCGGTCGCGCGGCTCGAGCCGGTGTTCGTGGGCGGCGCGACCGTCACCAACGCCACGCTGCACAACGAGGACGAAGTCCGCCGCAAGGACATCCGCATCGGCGACACGGTGATCGTGCGGCGCGCGGGCGACGTGATTCCCGAAGTGGTGAGCGCGCTGCTCGAACGCCGTCCGCAGGACGCGCGCGAGTTCGTCATGCCCACGCAATGCCCGGTGTGCGGCTCGCGCATCGAGCGTCTGCCCGATGAGGCCATTGCCCGCTGCACGGGCGGCCTGTTCTGCCCGGCGCAGCGCAAGCAGGCGCTCTGGCATTTCGCGCAGCGCCGCGCGCTCGATATCGATGGCCTTGGCGAGAAAATCATCGATCAGCTCGTCGAGCAGAACCTCGTGCGCACGCCCGCGGATCTCTTCAACATCGGCTTCGCGACGCTCGCCGAACTCGACCGCATGGCCGACAAATCGGCGCAAAACCTGCTCGATTCACTGGAGAAAGCCAAATCGACCACGCTCGCGCGCTTCATCTACGCGCTGGGCATCCGCCAGGTGGGCGAGTCCACGGCGAAGGATCTGGCCAGATCCTTCGGCTCGCTCGACCTGATCATGGACGCGAGCATCGAGCAACTGCTCGAAGTAAAGGATGTGGGGCCGGTGGTGGCGGAATCGATTCACCAGTTCTTTGCGGAAGAACATAACCGCACCGTGATCGAGCAACTGCGCGCGCCCGGCAAGGTCACATGGGTTGAAGGTCCGCCCGCGCCGAAAGCGCCCGTGGGCGTGCTCGCGGGCAAGACGGTCGTGCTCACGGGCACGTTGCCCACGCTCACGCGCGACGCGGCGAAGGAAATGCTGGAAGCGGCCGGCGCGAAAGTCGCCGGCTCGGTCTCGAAGAAGACCGACTACGTGGTGGCGGGCGCCGACGCGGGCAGCAAGCTTGCGAAAGCCGAGGAACTCGGCGTGCCGGTGCTCGACGAAGAAGGGTTGCACAAGCTCCTGGAGGGGCATTCAACATGATTCGCGAAATTCTCAGGATGGGTGATCCCCGCCTGCTCGGCATCGCCCGACCCGTCGATCACTTCGATACGCCGGAACTGCACGAACTGATCGCCGACATGTTCGACACCATGCACGCGGCCAACGGCGCGGGTCTCGCTGCGCCGCAGATTGGCGTGGACCTGCAGGTGGTGATCTTCGGCTTCGAGCACAACGAGCGCTATCCGGAAGCGCCGGCCGTGCCGCAAACGGTGCTGATCAATCCTGTCATCCATCCGCTTTCGCATGACATGGAAGAGGGCTGGGAAGGGTGCCTGTCGGTGCCGGGGATGCGCGGCGCGGTGAGCCGCTATTCCATGCTCCGTTACAACGGCTACGACCAGTACGGCAAGCCGATCGAGCGCGTCGCGGAAGGCTTCCACGCGCGCGTGGTGCAGCACGAGTGCGATCATCTGATCGGCAAGCTGTACCCGATGCGGATCACGGATTTTGCGAAATTCGGTTTCACCGAGGTGCTGTTCCCGGATCTCGATCCGAATAGTGACGACTGAAGCCGCGAAGCCGTGACACTGAAAAAAAAATGGGAGCCAATGGCTCCCATTTTTTATGGCCCGGCGCAACGAAGCGCCGGTGTCAGGGCGTTCAGAATCCCTCGTCCGCCGACAGGTAGCGCCATTGGCCTTGCGGCAGCGCGCCCAGCAGGACCTGGCCCATGCGTACGCGCTTGAGGCCCACTACGTGCAGGCCGACCAGCTCGCACATGCGGCGGATCTGGCGCTTCTTGCCTTCGCGCAGCACGAAACGCAGCTGCTCGCCGTTCTGCCAGCTGACCTGTGCGGGCTTGAGCGGCACGTCGTCGAGCGAGAGGCCGTGGCGCAGCTTCGAAAGCAGTTCGGCCGGGAAGTGCTGATCGACTTCGGTCTCGATGTCGCCGTAGGTGACGCGCACGAGGTATTCCTTGTCGATGTCCGAGCTTTCGCCGATCAGTTGCTTCGCCACGCGGCCGTCCTGCGTGAGTACGAGCAGCCCGGTCGAATCGATGTCGAGGCGGCCGGCCGGCGCGAGCGTGCGCAGATGCTGCGCCGAGAAGCGGATGCCCGAGCGATCGCCTTCCCAGTGATTTTCGCCGGTGATCAGCGTGGCGGCGGGTGAATAGCCGTCTTCGGCCTGGCCGGAGACATAGCCGATCGGCTTGTGCAGCAGGATCGTCACCTGGCGCGCCTGCGCGGCGAGCGCGGCGGGGTCGATTTCGATGCGCTGCTCGGGCGTGACCTTGGCGCCGAGCGTATCGACTACGACGCCATCGACAAAGACCCAGCCTTTTTCGATCCATTCGTCGGCTTCTCGGCGCGAGCACAGGCCCAGTTCCGACATGCGCTTGGACAGACGCAGTGTATTGTCGCCGTCGATTTCCTCGCGGCGGGCGCGTTGCGGCGCGGCGTCGCGTGAGCGGTCCTGATCGGGCGTGCGGCGTGGAGCTTTGTCGAAGGACCTGCCGGCGGGCTTATCTGCGAACTTTCGGGGCGCTGCGCCGTCGCGGTCGCTGCCGTAGGACGACTTTACGGGGCGCGCGAAGCGACGATCGCCGGCGTCTTCGCGCGGGCGGCGATCGGCACCGTCTTCGCGAGCGCGGAACGGACGGCGTTCGCCGCCTTCATCCCGACGCGGGAAGCGACGCTCACCGCCGTCTTCGCGCGCACCGAACGGGCGACGTTCGGCGCCTTCGTCACGACGCGGCGGGCGACGATCACCACCATCTTCACGCGCGCGGAACGGGCGACGTTCGCCACCTTCGTCACGGCGCGGGAAACGGCGCTCACCGCCGTCTTCGCGAGCACCGAACGGACGACGTTCGCCACCTTCATCGCGGCGCGGCGGGCGACGGTCGCCGCCATCTTCACGCGCGCGGAACGGGCGACGTTCGCCACCTTCGTCACGGCGCGGGAAGCGGCGCTCACCGCCATCCTCGCGCGGACCGAACGAACGGCGCTCGCCGCCTTCGTCACGACGCGGCGGGCGACGATCACCGCCATCTTCACGCGCGCGGAACGGGCGACGTTCGCCGCCCTCATCCCGACGCGGGAAGCGACGCTCACCGCCGTCCTCGCGCGGACCGAACGAACGGCGCTCGCCACCTTCATCCCGACGCGGGAAGCGGCGCTCGCCGCCATCCTCACGACCACCAAACGAGCGACGTTCGCCGCCTTCGTCACGACGCGGCGGGCGGCGTTCACCGCCTTCCTCGCGTGCACGGAACGGACGGCGCTCACCACCCTCATCCCGACGCGGGAAGCGACGTTCACCGCCATCCTCACGACCGCCGAACGAGCGACGTTCGCCACCTTCCTCACGGCGGGGCGGGCGGCGTTCACCGCCTTCCTCGCGTGCACGGAACGGACGGCGCTCACCACCTTCGTCGCGGCGCGGGAAGCGACGCTCACCGCCATCCTCACGCGCACCGAACGAGCGGCGTTCGCCACCTTCATCCCGACGCGGAAAACGACGCTCACCGCCATCCTCGCGGGACATCGGCTTGCCGGCGCGCGCGGGTTTGCCGCCCGCGTGCTTGGCTGCCGCCGGACGTGCGTCAGCGGGCCGCACCTCAGCCGGCCGCACCGGTTTGCGGGCGGTCGTGCTGCCGCGTCGGACGGGGGAGCGTTCCGGCGTGGCCGGGCGCGGGTGTTTGGCTGTCAGTTTGGCTCGCATGATTCAGGTAATTCGCTTTGACTTTCACACTGCTATCGCGCGCAGCAGTTCGGTTTCGACACGGATCTGCAAACGGTTGTCGGAGAGTCCCGACCCGTCCAGCAGGAATACGTCTTCGACGCGCTCGCCGAGTGTGTTGATCCGCGCCGCATGGACGCCGACCCGGTGCTCGGCCAGCACGCGCGCGATCGAATAAAGGAGGCCCGGCCGGTCGTTGGCCGACACGGACAGGATGTAGTACTGGCCGCGCTCGTCGGCCCGCAGGTCGACGCGCGGCGTCACCGGGAAGGTGCGCGAGAGCCGCGAGAGCCGTCCCTTCGACGGTTCCGGCAGCACGTGGCTTTCAGCCGCAAGACGCTCGGCGAGTTCCTGTTCGACCAGGTTCGCGATGTCGCGGTAATGCACGTCGCCCTCGGTGTGGGCGACGATGAAATTGTCGAGCGCATAGCCATGACGCGTCGTGCTCACGCGCGCGTCGAGCACGGACAGGCCGCTGCGGTCGAAGTACGCGCACATCGTCGCGAACAGATCGGGCCGATCCTGCGCGTAGACGAGCACCTGCAGCGCTTCGCCGATCGGCGAGGGCCGCGCGCGCACGACGGGCGAGGGCGTTTCGACGTGACGGTAGAGCACGCGCGTCTGCCACGCGATATCGGCGGCGTCGTGCCGCAGGAAATAGCCGACGTCGAGCTTGTCCCAGAGCGCGCGGTGCGCGTGTTCCGGGACGGTTTCGAGGCGCAGCAGCGCAAGCGCCAGTTCCTGGCGCGTCTTCAGTTCGGAATGCGTGTCGGGCCGCGCGCCGCCGAGCACGGCCAGCGTCGACCGGTAGAGATCTTCGAGCAGCTTGCCTTTCCAGTTGTTCCAGACCTTCGGGCTGGTGCCGCGAATGTCGGCCACCGTCAGCAGATAAAGCGCCGACAGGCGCCGCTCCGAACCCACCAGATCGGCGAAACGCTTCACCACTTCCGGGTCGCTCGTATCCTGCTTTTGCGCGACCTGGCTCATGGTCAGATGCTGCTGGACGAGCCAGACGATCAGATCGGCGTCGTCGCCTTCGATGCCGTGCTCGCGGCAGAAGCGCCGCGCGTCGGCCATGCCGAGCTGCGAGTGATCGCCGCCGCGTCCCTTGGCGATGTCGTGAAAGAGCGCCGCCACGTAGAGCACCCAGGGCCGCTCGAAATTGGCGATCAACTGGCTGCAGAACGGGTATTCGTGCGCGTGTTCCGCCACGGCGAAGCGGCGGATGTTGCGCAGCACCATCAGGATGTGCTGATCGACCGTGTAGACGTGATAGAGGTCGTGCTGCATCTGCCCGACGATGCGCCGGAAATTCAGCAAATAGCGCCCGAGCACGCTCGTCTGGTTCATCAGCCGCATGGCGTGCGTGATGCCGGCCGGCTGCTTCAGGATTTCCATGAAGAGGCGGCGGTTTTCCGGGTCGCGCCGCCAGTGCAGGTCCATTTTTTCGCGCGCGTTGTAGAGCGCGCGCATGGTGCGCGCCGACAGTCCCTTCACGCCGGGCACCTGCTCGTAGAGCAGGAAGGCTTCGAGGATCGCGTGCGGCTCGCGCTCGAATACGTCGTCGGACACGATTTCAATCATGCCCTGTTTTTCGACGAAGTGATCCGAGAGGGTGCGCGTGATGCCGCTCGTGCTCGGGAAGAGCTGGGCCTCGATGTTCTGGATCAGGATGCTGGCAAGCTGGGTCACCGCTTTGGCGGCCCAGTAATAGCGCCGCATCAGTTGTTCGCTGGCGCGCCGCGCGCTGCTCGCCTTGAAGCCGAAGCTTTCGGCGACCGGCGTTTGCAGGTCGAACACCAGGATGTCCTGGCGGCGTCCCGCGATGACATGCAGGCGCGCGCGCAATGCCTTCAGAAAGGCTTCGTTGCGGCGCAATTCGCGGGCCTCGCGGGTCGTAATCAGGCCGCGCTGGTCGAGTTCCTTCCAGCTACTGCCGAATGCCGCGGCTTCCGTGATCCACAGGATCAGTTGCAGGTCGCGCAGTCCGCCGGGGCTTTCCTTGACGTTCGGCTCCAGCGCGTAGGGCGTGTCCTGGAAGCGCGCGTGACGCTGGCGCATTTCCAGCACCTTCGCCTGGAAGAACGCGCGCGGGTCCATGGCGTCGCGATAACGCTGGACAAAGTCGCCGAACAAGGTGGTGCTGCCGGTGATGCGGCGCGCTTCGAGCAGCGAGGTCCGCACGGTCACGTCGTTGGCCGCTTCCTCGATACATTGCGAAACACTGCGCACGCTGCTGCCGATCTCCAGCCCGAGATCCCACGCGAGGCCGATGAAGCGCTCGATCCGGGCTTCGAGCGGCGCGAGCGCTTCGTCGTCGGGCAGCAGCACGAGGATGTCGACGTCGGAGAAGGGCGCGAGCTCGCCCCGGCCGAAGCCGCCCACGGCCACGAGCGCGAGCGTTGCCGGCAGCTCGCACAGGCTCCAGGCGCGACGCAGCATCTCGTCGGTGGTGCGGGCGAGTGCGCGCATCAGCGAATCGACGTTGGACGTGCTTTTGAAGCGTTCGAGCAACTCGGCCTTGGCGGCCTTGTAGTCGGACTTCAGCGACGACGTATCGGGTGCGGCGACGGCGAGAACGCTCATGGGTCAGGTGATGGTGGCGCGGTTGGTCGGGCGATGTGCCGTGCGTACGGCGGGGTTTCGCAAGGCAAGCCGTACGGGCTGGGGTGCTGCTTTGCAGGCTCTTCCAGCCGGGTTGAGCCGGCTGGTGGCCATGTCATGCCGTTAGTGCTGGTCGTGCCGGGTGAGGCTGTGCTTTTTTGTGGTGCTGCTGCAGGCTCCGGCGTGCTGCCGGAAGCCGCGCACTATCGCCCGGCTAACAGGGAGCGCCGGGCAGCCGTGCCTGGTCTTGCGTCTGTTCAGGCCGTGGCGCCCGCCGCCTGCGCGACGATCGCCGGCCTGGCGGGCGTGCCCGCCGACACCGTCAGCACTTCGTAGCCGGTTTCGGTGACGAGTACGGTGTGCTCCCACTGTGCCGAAAGACTGCGGTCCTTGGTCTTGACGGTCCACTGGTCCGGCATCGTGCGGATGTCGCGGCGGCCCGCATTGATCATCGGCTCGATGGTGAAGATCATGCCGGGCAGCAGTTCCACGCCGGTGCCGGCGCGGCCGTAGTGGAGCACCTGCGGCTCGTCGTGGAACACCGTGCCGATGCCGTGGCCGCAGTATTCGCGCACGACGCTATAACCTTGCGCTTCCGCGTAACGCTGGATCGCATGGCCGATGTCGCCCAGATGGCCACCCGGGCGAACCTGGTCGATGCCGAGCCACATGCACTCGTACGTGGTCTGCACGAGGCGCTTCGCGAGGATCGAACCCTCACCGACGATGAACATGCGGCTCGTGTCGCCGAAGTAACCGTCCTTGATGACGGTGACGTCGATATTGAGCGTGTCGCCGTTTTTCAGCGCCTTGTCGCCCGGAATACCGTGACAGATCACATCGTTGACCGACGTGCAGATCGCCTTCGGGTAGGGCGGGTAGCCGGGCGGCTGGTAGTTCAGCGGCGCGGGCACGGTGCCCTGCACGTTGGTCATGTATTCGTGGCAGAGCCGGTCGATTTCGCCGGTCGTGACGCCCGCCACGATAAAGGGCGTGATGTAGTCGAGCACCTCGCTCGCCAGTCGGCAGGCGACGCGCATTTGCGCGATGTCGTGTTCGTTCTTGATCGAAATGGCCATGGTGTGCGCCCGAAAATGCAGTCGAATATCGAATTATCGCACCTAATCACTATGGTCGCTGGCTTTTGAGAATGCGCTATCCTGCCGGCGGGTTACATCGGCGCCGATAGATATATCGTCCGGATCGCATAGCCCGAGGGTAATAGCCGTCTTGAGGCATGCACAATTTGCGTGCTATACTCTTCGGCTAAGTCGCTCTCGTCCTGTTCGAATGAACGGACTCCGGGTGACTTGGTAGTGCAATTGAAATCGCAAGCCGGCGCACCCAGGGTGTCGCGGCGCCAGTCCTGAAGGCAGGGCGGCGCGGCGATACGGCAGCCGGCTTAAGAACCCAACCCTCGCGGAGAATCAAACATGGCAGTTACCATGCGCCAAATGCTGGAAGCAGGTGTCCACTTCGGTCACCAGACGCGCTTCTGGAACCCGAAGATGGCCCCCTTCATTTTCGGCCATCGCAACAAGATTCACATCATCAACCTCGAAAAGACGCTGCCGATGTACAACGACGCACTGAAGTACGTGCGTCAGCTGGCATCGAACCGTGGCACGATCCTGTTCGTCGGCACGAAGCGTCAATCGCGTGACACGATCGCTGAAGAGGCAAACCGCGCGGGTATGCCGTTCGTGAACGCACGCTGGCTCGGCGGCATGCTGACCAACTTCAAGACGCTGAAGGTTTCGATCAAGCGCCTGAAGGACATGGAAGCAGCGGTCGAGGCAGGCGAGCTCGAAAAGATGAGCAAGAAGGAAGCGCTCCTGTTCGAACGCGAAATCGCCAAGCTGCAAAAGTCGATCGGCGGCGTGAAGGACATGGGCGGCATTCCGGACGCAATCTTCGTGGTTGACGTCGGCTACCACAAGATCGCTGTGACGGAAGCCAACAAGCTGGGCATCCCCGTTATCGCCGTGGTCGACACGAACCACTCGCCGGAAGGCATCGACTACGTCATCCCGGGTAACGACGACGCCAGCAAGGCTGTCGCGCTGTACACGCAAGGCGTGGCGGACGCGATCCTCGAAGGCCGCGCGAACTCGGTGAACGAAGTGGTCGCAGCTGCACGCGGCAACGACGGCGACGACGAGTTCGTCGAGGTCAACCCGGAGGCGTAAGCTGCCCCCGTGTCCGGCAAGAAAAGGGGGCTTTCCATAGGCCCCTTTTTTTTAAGCCGTGGCATTCGACGCCGCGTCATATGGGCGGCACCGTAGTCCTGTAGAAGCAGCTGTAAAAAAGCGTTTCAGCATGGGCATAAACGGAAACGAATTCCTGCCGGCCGCATCGAATCATGCGACCGGCGCGTACCAGACAGACTCAAGGAGCGAATGATGGCGGCAATTACCGCAAGCATGGTGGCAGAACTGCGCGCGAAGACCGATGCGCCGATGATGGAATGCAAGAAGGCGCTGACGGAAGCCGACGGCGACCTGGCGCGCGCTGAAGAACTCCTGCGCGTCAAGCTCGGCAACAAGGCGAGCAAGGCTGCATCGCGCGTCACGGCTGAAGGCGTGATCGCTTCGTTCATCGGCGGCAACGCTGGCGCCGTGGTCGAACTGAACTGCGAAACCGACTTCGTCGCGAAGAACGACGACTTCCTCGCGTTCTCGAACACGGTGGCCGAACTGGTCGCCACGCAAAACCCGGCTGACGTCGCCGCTCTGTCGGCTCTGCCGCTGGAAGGCTCGACGGTCGACGCAGTGCGCCTGGCACTGGTCGGCAAGATCGGCGAAAACGTTTCGATCCGCCGCTTCGCGCGCTTCGAAACCGCCAACAAGCTGGCTGCGTACCTGCACGGCACGCGTATCGGCGTGCTGGTCGACTACACGGGCGCTGAAGAGCAAGTGGGCAAGGACGTCGCGATGCACATCGCCGCGATGAAGCCGGTTTCGCTGTCGTCGGACGACGTGCCGGCCGAGCTGATCGCCAAGGAGCGCAGCATCGCCGAGCAGAAGGCCGCCGAATCGGGCAAGCCGGCTGAAATCGTCGCCAAGATGGTCGACGGTTCGGTCCAGAAGTACCTGAAGGAAGTCTCGCTGCTGAACCAGCCGTTCGTTAAGAACGACAAGCAGACGATCGAACAGATGCTGAAGGCTGCCAACAGCTCGGTGCAGAAGTTCGCGCTGTTCGTCGTTGGCGAAGGCATCGAGAAGCGTCAAGACGACTTCGCAGCCGAAGTGGCCGCGCAAGTCGCTGCTGCAAAGCAGCAATAAAGGCCGCGCAAGCCTTAAGCAGTAAAAGCCGCTTAAGCAGCGGCAAGCTTCAAGGCAGTAAAAGTCTGACCGCAGTACCGTAGCAAGCCGCGGCGGCGTTTCACCGCCGCGGTGGGCAGCGTAGCGACGCCCGAATAGCGACACGCCGGGCATGGCGGCCATCCGCCGTGCCCTGCGGCGCAAATCTTCGCTATTTCTGGTGGCGCTTGCCCCAAGCCGTATTTCACCCCTACAGTTTCAAGTTATTGCCCTTTGCGCGCGATCCTGGATACCTCCATGCCCACACCCGCCTATAAACGCGTCCTGCTTAAACTTTCCGGCGAAGCCCTGATGGGCGATGATGCCTTCGGCATCAACCGCGCCACGATCGAACGTATGGTGGCGGACGTGGCCGAGGTCGTGCGCCTGGGCACCCAGCTCGCAGTCGTGATCGGCGGCGGCAATATTTTCCGCGGCGTCGCGGGCGGCGCGGCCGGTATGGACCGCGCAACCGCTGACTACATGGGGATGCTCGCGACCATGATGAATGCGCTCGCGCTGCAGGACGCCATGCGTCACGCCGGCATCGAAGCACGTGTGCAGTCCGCGCTGCGCATGGACCAGGTGGTCGAGCCGTACATCCGCCCGCGCGCGATCCGTCAGCTCGAAGAGGGCAAGGTCGTGATTTTCGCGGCCGGCACGGGCAACCCGTTCTTCACCACCGATACCGCCGCCGCGCTGCGTGGCGCGGAAGTGGGCGCGGAAGTGGTGCTCAAGGCCACCAAGGTGGACGGCGTCTATTCGGCCGACCCCAAGAAGGACCCGACGGCCACGCGCTACTCGACGATCAGCTTCGACGAGGCAATCGGCCGCAATCTGCAGGTGATGGACGCCACGGCCTTCGCGCTGTGCCGCGACCAGAAGCTGCCGATCCGTGTTTTTTCGATCGTCAAGCCCGGTGCGCTCAAGCGCATCATTCAGGGCGAAGACGAAGGCACGCTCGTCCACGTGTAAACTCTCGTCTCGCACGAGATCGATCTCGGGCCGCGCCGCCCACTATGCGCGCTGGCGGGCCCGTACCGCAATGAAGGTTCGGAGGTATCAAAATGGCTGTGGCTGACATCAAGAAGGGCGCCGAGCAGAAAATGCAGCGCTCGATCGACGCGTTCAAGGGCGATCTGGCAAAGATCCGCACGGGCCGTGCACACACCGGTCTGCTCGACCACATCCAGGTCGACTACTACGGCTCGCCCGTGCCCATCTCGCAGGTCGCGAACATGACGCTCGTCGACGCCCGCACGATCGGCGTCACGGCGTGGGAAAAGAAGATGGTGCCGGTCATCGAAAAGGCCATCCGCGAGTCGGATCTCGGCCTGAACCCGGCCACGCACGGCGATCTGATCCGCGTGCCGATGCCCGCACTGACCGAAGAGCGCCGCAAGGAACTCACGAAGGTCGTCAAGAACGAAGGCGAAACGGCCAAGGTTGCCGTGCGTAACCTGCGCCGCGACGCCAACGAGCAGCTCAAGAAGCTCGTCAAGGACAAGGAAATTTCGGAAGACGACGAGCGTCGCGGCAGCGACGACGTCCAGAAGCTGACGGACCGCTTCGTGACCGAGATCGACAAGCTCGTCCAGACGAAGGAAGCCGAAATCATGACGGTCTGAGGCCGCAAGGCTTCCAGTTCCGCCAGGGTTTCCCTTTCCTTATCGCAGTTTTAGTCCGACGGCCATGACCTATACCAGCTCAACCGTTCACGTGCCCGACGTGGCGGCCGTGCCGCGCCACATCGCGATCATCATGGACGGCAATGGCCGTTGGGCAACGCAGCGCCGCTTGCCGCGCGTCGCAGGCCATACGCGCGGCGTGGACGCCGTGCGTTCGGTCGTCGAGGCATGCGTCGCACGCGGCGTCGAATTCGTCACGCTGTTCGCCTTCAGTTCCGAGAACTGGCGGCGTCCCACCGACGAAGTCTCCTTCCTGATGCGCCTGTTCGTCACCGCGCTCGAGCGCGAAGTGGCGCGCCTGCACGCGAACGGCATTCGTCTGCGCGTCGTGGGCGATCTGTCGATGTTCAACGAGCGCATCCAGGATCTGATTCGCCGCGCGGAGACCAAGACCGCGCGCAACACCCGCCTGACGCTGACCATCGCCGCGAACTACGGCGGCCGCTGGGACATCATGCAGGCCACCCGCAAGCTCGTGGAAGCTTCGGTGGCGGCAGGCGAGGCGGTGCCGGTGAACGAAGACACGGTCAGCCAGTATCTCGCCATGAACTACGCGCCGGAGCCGGATCTCTTCATCCGCACTGGCGGAGAGCAGCGCGTGAGCAATTTCTTGCTCTGGCAGCTCGCTTACGCAGAATTCTATTTCACCGACACGTATTGGCCGGACTTCGACGCCGACGCGCTCAATCGCGCGATCGCGTCCTACGCCGATCGTGAGCGCCGCTTCGGCCGTACGAGCGCCCAGCTCGTTACCCAAAACCAGAACGCCGACTCGCTTTCATGCTAAAGACCCGTGTCATCACGGCGATCGTCCTGCTGGCCGTCTTCCTGCCGGTCACGCTGTTCGCGCCGGTGGCCGCCTTTGGCGCGCTGATCGGCCTCGTGGTGGTGTTCGCCGCGTGGGAATGGGCGCGCCTGCTCAAGGCCGGCAAGGTCGGCTCGATCGTCTATGCGGCCATCGCCGCCGTTCTTGTCTTCGCCAGCACCCGGCTCGAATCCGCCCGGCCGCTCTACCAGGCCGCGGGCATTTTCTGGCTCGTCGCCGGTCCTTACGTGCTGGTGCGCAAACCGGTGCTCGCCGCGGGCGCCTGGCGCGTCTTCCTGCTGGCCGCTGGTTTTGTGATCTTTGCCGCCTGCTGGCATGCGCTTGTCGGCGCCCGGGTGCTTGGCGTCGCCTTCGTGCTTTCGCTGCTGCTCGTCGTCTGGCTGGCCGATATCGGCGCATACTTCTCGGGCAAGGCATTCGGAAAGCATAAGCTGGCTCCCTCGATCAGCCCCGGCAAGACCTGGGAAGGCGCAGTGGGCGGCTGGGCTGCCGTGATGATCGTGTCGGTCGCGGCACTCGTGCTGCAAGTGTTCGAGCCTACTTTGTATTCGGCGTTGGCCGCCCAACTGGGTGTGGGCCGTGCGCTCTTCGTGCTTACGGTGCTGGTCGCATTCAGCGTGGTCGGCGATCTGTTCGAGTCGATGCTCAAGCGCCAGGCCGGCGTGAAGGATTCGAGCGGCCTGCTGCCCGGTCACGGCGGGGTCCTCGACCGTATCGACGCGCTGTTGCCGGTGTTGCCGCTGGCCATGCTGCTGCTCGGCTAACGCGCCAGGCGCCCGGTTAGAGATATGAAAATGCAAAAACGAATCACCCTGCTCGGTTCCACGGGCTCGATCGGAGACAGCACGCTCGACGTGGTCGCACGTCATCCGCAACGCTTCTCCGTCTACGCGCTCACCGCGCACCGCAACGGCGACAAGCTCGTCGATCAATGTCTGCGCTTCGCGCCCGAAGTGGCCGTGGTCGGCGACGCCGCAACGGCCCAGGACGTCGAACGCAAACTGCGCGCGGCCGGTTCGAAGACCGTCGTGAGCTACGGCCCGCAGGCGCTGATCGATGTCGCGAAGAGCGACGCCTGCGATACGGTGGTCGCGGCCATCGTCGGCGCGGCGGGTCTGGAGCCGTCGCTCGCGGCGGCGAAGGCTGGCAAGCGCATTCTGCTTGCGAACAAGGAAGCGCTCGTGATGTCGGGCGACATCTTCATGGACACGGTGCGCGACAGCGGCGCCGTGCTCCTGCCGCTCGACAGCGAGCACAACGCCGTGTTCCAGTGCATGCCGCGCGACGGTGCGCAGCACGGCGGCGTGACGAAGATCATCCTGACCGCCTCGGGCGGCCCGTTCCGCACGCGCGAGCCGTCCACGCTCGTCGACGTGACGCCGGAGCAGGCCTGCAAGCATCCGAACTGGTCGATGGGCCGCAAGATTTCGGTCGACTCGGCCACGATGATGAACAAGGGCCTCGAAGTGATCGAGGCGCATTACCTGTTCGATCTGCCCGGCGATCGCATCGACGTGCTGATCCATCCGCAGAGCGTGATCCACTCGATGGTTTCGTACGCGGACGGTTCGGTGCTCGCGCAACTGGGCAATCCCGACATGCGCACGCCGATCGCCCATGCGATGTCGTTCCCGGATCGTATCGATTCGGGCGTCGCGCAGCTCGATCTCGCGCAGGTCGCGACGCTCAATTTCGAGAAACCGGACTACGAACGCTTCCCGTGTCTCGCGCTGGCCATGAAGGCGCTGGCCGAGGGCGGTGTCGCGAGCGCGACGCTCAATGCGGCCAACGAGGTCGCCGTGGAGGCGTTCCTGAATCGTCGTATCGGCTTCATGGCGATCGCGCAGACGGTCGATGCCGTGCTGAACGCGCTGCAGAACCGCAGCGCCACCAGCCTCGACGTGGTCCTCGAAGCCGACGCAGCCGCGCGCCGCGCGGCACATAAGATCATCGACAGCCTGCCGGTGCCGGCCTAAGGCCTACCAGGGGGTCCATGAGACCCCGCTCGGGCCACCTGCGCAGCAACGGCAGGTACCCGAGGGTTTACAAGGTTCGGCCCGCAGGCAGGGCCGCTCCCCGCACCGGCGCGCTGCTTCCAGCACAGGAGGCGCATATGGATCTGCTCACCGAACTGGTGGCTTTTGTCGTGGCGATAGGCGTGCTCGTCGTCGTCCACGAGTATGGGCACTACAGTGTCGCGCGCTTGTGCGGCGTCAAGGTTTTGCGATTTTCCATCGGCTTTGGCCGGCCGCTTTTGCGGTGGGTCAGCAAAAAGAGCGGCACCGAATGGACGATCTCGGGGTTGCCGCTAGGCGGCTACGTCAAGATGCTCGACGAGCGCGAATTTGCCGACCGGCCCGACGCCATGTCTGCCATTCCCCCCGACGATCTCCCGCATGCCTTTAACCGTCAATCGGTCGGCAAGCGGATCGCCATCGTCGCCGCGGGTCCCGTCGCCAATTTCATTCTTGCCATCGTGTTGTTCGCGGTCGTTTATGCGAGCGGCGTGAGCGAGCCTGCCGCGATCGTAGCCGCGCCGCCAACCCAGTCCGTTGCCGCGAACGCGGGCTTCCAGGGCGGCTAGACCGTGCTGTCCGTCAGCGCGGCGAACGGCAACGGCATGGAGCCGGTGCGGTCGTGGGCCGACCTGCGCTGGAAGCTGCTTTCCGCGGCCTTCGACCATCGCCATGTGGTGCTGGCCGCGCGCGATGCGCACGCCAGCAATATCAGCTCCGATTACTCGCTCGATCTTTCCCGGCTCGACAGCAAGGACCTCGACGACGACTTCATGTCGAAGATCGGCTTCGAGCCTGGCGGCGGCTCGCTGCGCATTGCCGGCGTGGAGCCGGGCAGCGCGGCGCAGCAGGCAGGACTGCAAAAGGGCGATCGTCTGAGCGCCATCGACGGACGACCCGTTGACAGCGCAAGCAGTTTCATCGCCTACGTGAAGACACATGCGGGCAAGCCGGTGCAGTTGCGGATCCAGCGCGGCGGCGCGGCCCAGGATGTCGGCAAGGACGACGCGCAGGGTGGCGTGTCTGGCAGCGAGTCGGGCGATGAGCCGCGCGCCGCGCAGGGCAATGTGCAGGCCAGCTCACAAACGCTGACGCTCACCGTGACGCCCGCCGTGCAGCGCGACGAAGAAACGGGCGAGCAGGTCGGTCGTATCGGCGCGGCGCTTTCGGCGCAGGGACCCACGGTGGAGGTGCGTTATGGGCCGCTCGAGAGCGCGCGGCTCGGGGCGAATCGCACGTGGGATATCGGCGTGTATTCGCTGCGCATGTTCGGCCGCATGCTGACGGGCGAGGCGTCGCTCAAGAATCTTTCGGGCCCCGTGACGATTGCTGACTATGCCGGCAAGAGCGCGAAGCTCGGGCCGTCGGCGTTCCTTTCGTTCCTCGCCCTTGTCAGTATTAGCCTCGGCGTACTCAACCTGCTCCCAATTCCGGTATTGGACGGGGGGCATCTGTTATATTATGCGGTTGAAGCCGTAACGGGCAAAACCGTCTCGGATCGCTGGCAGATGGTGCTGCAGCGAGCGGGGCTTGCCTGCATCGTCGCCCTGTCGGCGATCGCGTTGTTCAACGATCTGGCTCGGTTAATCCATTTCTAAAGATTGTCTGGCGGCGTCCGAGGGCGGGCCGCCCGACCTGATGCAGCTATACACACTGGGGAAGCACGTTGTTTAGACCTCATCGCTTGGTTCCAAAAACGGTAGCCGCCGCGGCGCTTGCCGCACAGGGTCTTGTGGCCCATGCTGCAACGACGCCTTTCGTGGTACAGGACATCCGCATCGAAGGACTGCAACGCGTAGAGCCGGGCACGGTGTTCGCGTACCTGCCGATCAAGCAGGGCGATACATTCACCGACGACAAGGCCTCCGAAGCGATTCGCGCATTGTATGCGACCGGTTTCTTCAACGACGTGCGCATCGCCACCGAAGGCGGCGTGGTCGTCGTGCAGGTGCAGGAACGCCCCGCGATCGGCACGATCGATTTCGCCGGCATCCACGAGTTCGACAAGGACAACCTCACCAAGGCGCTGCGCGCAGTCGGTCTCTCGCAAGGCCGCTACTACGACAAGGCCCTGGTCGACAAGGCCGAGCAGGAGCTGAAGCGCCAGTACCTCACGCGCGGTTTCTACGCAGCCGAAGTCACGACCACCGTCACGCCGATCGACCGCAACCGCGTCGGTCTGCTGTTCTCGGTCGTCGAAGGTCCGAGCGCGAAGATCCGCCAGATCAACTTTATCGGCAACAAGACGTACAGCAGCAGCACGCTCCTGAGCGAAATGCAGTTGTCCACGCCGAACTGGTTCTCGTGGTACACCAAGAACGACCTGTACTCGAAGGAAAAGCTCACGGGCGACCTCGAGAACGTGCGCTCGTACTATCTGAATCACGGCTACCTCGAGTTCAACATCGACTCGACGCAGGTCTCGATCTCGCCCGACAAGAAGGACATGTACCTCACGATCGGGCTGCACGAGGGCGAGCCGTACAAGATCTCGGGCATCCATCTCGCCGGCAATCTGCTGGACCGCGAGGCGGAGCTGAACAAGCTGGTCAAGATCAAGGCGGGCGATCGCTTCTCGGCTGAAAAGCTGCAGGCGGCGACCAAGGCCATCGTCGACAAGCTCGGCGAATACGGCTATGCGTTCGCGACCGTCAACGCGCTGCCGCAGATCAACCAGGCCAATCACACCGTTGACCTCACGCTGCAAGTCGACCCGAGCCGCCGCGTGTACGTGCGCCGCGTCAACGTGGTCGGCAACACGCGCACGCGCGACGAAGTCGTGCGCCGCGAAATGCGCCAGCTCGAAAGCTCGTGGTTCGATTCGAGCCGCCTCGCGCTGTCGAAGGACCGTATCAACCGTCTGGGCTACTTCACCGACGTCGACGTGACCACGGTTCCCGTGGAAGGCACGGCTGACCAGGTGGACGTGGACGTGAAGGTCACCGAAAAGCCGACCGGCGCGATCACGCTAGGCGCGGGCTTCTCGTCGACCGACAAGGTGGTGCTCTCGGCGGGCGTGTCGCAGGACAACGTGTTCGGTTCGGGCACGTCGCTGTCGGTGAACGTCAACACCGCGAAGTCGTACCGCACGCTGTCCGTCACGCAGGTCGATCCGTACTTCACCGTGGACGGCATCAAGCGCATCACGGACGTCTACTACCGTACGTACCAGCCGCTGTATTACTCGACCGATTCGAGCTTCAAGATCATCACGGCGGGCGGCGACCTGAAGTTCGGCATTCCGTTCTCGGAAGTCGATACCGTGTTCTTCGGCGTGGGCTTCGAGCAGGACCGTCTCGACGTCGATGACGCAACGCCGCAGTCGTACAAGGACTACGTGAACCAGTTCGGCCGCGTGTCGAACAACGTGCCGCTGACGATCGGCTGGTCGCGCGACGCACGTGACAGCGCGTTGATTCCGAGCCGCGGCTACTTCCTGCAGGCCAATGCCGAATACGGCACGCCGATCGGCGCGACCGAGTACTACAAGACCGATGTGCAGGCGCAGTACTATTACTCGTTTGCGCGCGGCTTCGTGCTGGGCCTGAACTTCCAGGCCGGTTACGGAAATGGCCTGAGCGGCAAGCCGTACCCGATCTTCAAGAACTACTACGCCGGCGGTATTGGTTCCGTGCGGGGTTACGAGCCGAGCTCGCTGGGTCCGCGCGACAAGACGACGAACGACCCGATTGGCGGCTCGAAGATGGTGGTCGGCAACATCGAACTCACGTTCCCGCTGCCGGGTACGGGCTACGACCGCACGCTGCGCGTCTTCACCTTCCTCGACGGTGGTAACGTCTGGGGCGACGAAGGCACGAGCATCGGCTCGAACGGTCTGCGTTACGCCTACGGTGTGGGTCTGGCGTGGATTTCGCCGATCGGCCCGCTCAAGCTGAGCCTGGGCTTCCCGGTCACGAAGCATGAAGGCGACCAGTATCAGAAGTTCCAGTTCCAGATCGGCACGGCATTCTGACGGACGCGCAGGAACAGGCATTTACAGAAACGAGAGGATAACTTTGCTAACGGGACTGTTTTCCAGGCGGACGATCGGGGCCTTGACGCTGTCGCTGGCGATGCTCGCTTTCGGCACGGGCGCGGCCCATGCGCAGGAAGCGAAGATCGCGGCGGTCAACTCCGACCGCATCCTGCGCGAATCCGCCCCCGCGAAGGCTGCGCAGACCAAGCTCGAAGCCGAGTTCGCGAAGCGCGACAAGGATCTGCAGGACATGGCGCAGCGCCTGAAAACGATGTCGGACTCGCTCGACAAGAGCGGGCCCAGCCTGTCGGTTGTGGATCGCGCACAGAAGCAGCGCGATCTGTCGCAGCTCGACAGCGACTTTCAACGCAAGCAGCGTGAGTTCCGCGAAGATCTGAACCAGCGCCGCAACGAAGAACTCGCGGCGGTGCTGGATCGCGCGAACAAGGTGATCAAGCAGATCGCCGAGCAGCAGCACTACGATCTGATCGTGCAGGAAGCGGTGTACGTGAGTCCGCGCATCGACATCACCGACCAGGTGCTGAAGGCGCTGGCCAACGGCGCCACCGGCAGCAACAGCAACTAAGGCAGGAGCAGCACGCGCATGGCATTTACGCTTGAGGCAATCGCCGGGCAGTTCGGCGGCGAGGTGGTGGGCGATGCGACGCACCGCGTCGGTTCGCTCGCGCCGCTCGACCAGGCGGGTCCGCAGCAACTGGCTTTCCTTGCCAATCCGAAGTATCTCTCGCAGGTCGAAACGACCCGTGCGGGCGCGGTCCTCATCAGCCCGGACGATCTGGCGAAACTCGCTTCGCGCGAAGGTCGCAACTTCATCGTCACACCCAATCCGTATGCTTACTTCGCGCGCGTCGCGCAGGCGTTCATCGACCTGGCCGCGCCGAAGGTGCAGCCGGGCGTGCACCCGAGTGCGCACGTCGACGCGACGGCCACGGTGGCGGCCAGCGCCGTGATCGGCCCGAACGTGACGGTGGAAGCGGGCGCGGTGATTGGCGAGAACGTGCGTCTGGACGCCAATGTGGTGATCGGTCGCGGTACCCAGGTGGGCGAGGGCTCGCATCTCTATCCGGGCGTCACCGTCTACTACGGCTGCAGGATCGGCGCGCGCGCCATCGTGCACGCAGGCGCGGTGATCGGCTCCGACGGCTTCGGCTTTGCCCCCGATTTCACGGGCGAGGGCGATGCGCGCACGGGTAGCTGGGTCAAGATTCCGCAGGTGGGCGGCGTGTCGATCGGACCGGATGTCGAAATCGGCGCCAACACCACGATCGACCGTGGCGCGATGGCCGACACGATCATCGAGGAGTGCGTCAAGATCGACAACCTCGTGCAGATCGGCCACAACTGCCGGATCGGCGCATACACGGTGATCGCGGGCTGTGCCGGCATTGCGGGCAGCACGACGATCGGCAAGCATTGCATGATCGGCGGCGCGGTCGGCATCGCCGGGCACGTCACGCTTGGCGATTACGTAATCGTCACGGCGAAGTCGGGCGTGTCGAAGTCGCTGCCGAAGGCCGGCATCTACACCAGTGCGTTCCCGGCCGTCGAACACGGCGACTGGAACAAGAGCGCCGCGCTGCTGCGCAATATCGACAAGCTGCGCGACCGTATCCGCGCGCTTGAAGCCGCCGTCGCCCAAAAACCGCAGGGCGACGCATAAGAACCAGGCCTGGCGGCGCGGCTCTCGCCGCGTGCCGGGCCGAACCTCGCGCGACGCGTTCCGGGCTGCGTGCCCGGCCCGCTAGCCGGCCAGCGTGGCGCGGGGGAATCCGTATGCACGAAGTCGCGCGCGGGGCGCATACTGCGCCAGGGCGCGAACCGCAGGGGTACGCCTCGCCGGCGCGGCAGCCGCCGCTTATAGCCAGGTGCTAGCCAGGCGCTTCGGGCAACGCAATCGAAAGTGACACGCAATTCCTGCGTGAGCAGAAACACCATGAACATCGAAAAACTCAACTTCGACATCCACAAGATTCTCACGTTGCTCCCGCACCGTTATCCGTTCCTGATGGTGGACCGGGTCCTCGAGCTCGAGCCGCACAAGAGCATCAAGGCGTTGAAGAATGTGACGATCAACGAGCCCTTTTTCACGGGTCATTTCCCGCAGCGTCCGGTCATGCCGGGCGTGCTGATCCTCGAAGCGCTGGCGCAGACCGCCGCGCTGCTGACGTTCTCGGAAGAAGAGCAGGACTTCGAGAACACGCTGTACTACTTCGTCGGCATCGACGGTGCTCGTTTCAAGCGCGTGGTGGAGCCGGGCGATCAGCTCATTCTGAACGTGACGTTCGAGCGCTACATGCGCGGCATCTGGAAGTTCAAGGCGCAAGCCGACGTGGACGGCGTGGTCGCCTGCGAGGCGGAGCTCATGTGCACCGTCAAGAAAATGGACGCGGCGCAGTAAGCTGCGCTGTCGCATGCCGCAGCGCGCCTGCAGACGCGCTGCGCACGACAACAGAATCGGAGAGCATGACGAATGAGCAGGATCCATCCCACTGCGATCGTCGAGCCGGGCGCTCAAGTCGACGAATCGGTCGAGATCGGCCCGTATGCGGTGATCGGTGCGAACGTCACCATCGGCGCGCGTACCCAGATCGGCTCGCATAGCGTGCTGGAAGGCCACACGACGATCGGCGAAGACAATTCGATCGGTCACTATGCCTCGATCGGCGGCCGCCCGCAGGACATGAAGTACCGCGGCGAGCCCACGAAGCTCGTGATCGGCAACCGCAACACGATCCGCGAGTTCACGACGCTGCACACGGGCACGGTGCAGGACACCGGCGTCACGTCGATCGGCGACGACTGCTGGATCATGGCCTACGTGCACGTCGGCCACGATTGCCGTCTTGGCAACAACATCATCATGTCGAGCAACGCGCAGCTCGCGGGCCACGTGATCGTGGACGACTACGCGATCGTCGGCGGCATGACGGGGGTGCACCAGTTCGTGCGCATCGGCGCGCACGCGATGGTGGGCGGCGCCTCGGCGCTCGTGCAGGATGTCCCGCCGTTCGTGATCGCCGCAGGCAACAAGGCGGTGCCGCACGGCGTCAACGTCGAAGGTCTGCGCCGCCGGGGCTTCTCGCCCGACGCGATCTCGGCGCTGCGCGCAGCCTACCGCACGCTGTACAAGAACAGCCTGTCGCTCGAAGAAGCGAAGCAGCAACTCGCCGAACTCGCCCAGGCGGGCGGCGACGGCGACGAGCACGTGAAGGCGCTGCTCAGCTTCGTCGAGCAGTCGCAACGCGGCATCATCCGCTAAACGATGGCGTTGCAAACCCATCCGCTACGCCTCGCCATGGTCGCCGGCGAACCGTCCGGCGACCTGCTCGCATCGTCGCTGCTCAAGGGGCTTGTCAGCAAGCTGCCGGATACTGCGCAGTACTATGGAATCGGCGGCCCGCGCATGCAGGCCGTCGGTTTCGACGCGCACTGGCCGATGGACAAGCTCACGGTGCGCGGCTACGTCGAGGCGCTCAAGCACATCCCCGAAATCCTGCGCATCCGCCGCGAGCTCAAGCATCAACTGCTCGCGGAACAGCCCGATGTCTTTATCGGTGTCGATGCGCCGGACTTCAATTTCGGCCTCGAACATTCGTTGCGCGAAGCGGGCATTCCCACGATCCATTTCGTCTGCCCGTCGATCTGGGCGTGGCGGGGCGGCCGCATCAAGAAGATCCAGAAGTCCGTGGATCACATGCTCTGCGTGTTCCCGTTCGAAACCGCGATCCTGGAAAAGGCCGGCGTCGCCGCGTCCTACGTGGGCCATCCGCTCGCCGACGATATCCCGCTTGAACCGGACGTGCCCGGCGCGCGCCGCGCGCTCGGCCTGCCCCACAGCGGCCCGATCATCGCGGTGCTGCCGGGCAGCCGCCGCTCCGAGATCAACCTGATCGGCCCGACCTTCTTCGACGCGATGCAGATCATGCAGCAGCGCGAACCGGGCCTGCGCTTCGTGATGCCGGCGGCGACGCCCGCGATTCACGCGCAGTTGCAGGAACTGGCGAGCCAGCATCAGGGATTGGCGCTCACGATCGTCGACGGTCAGTCGCAACTCGCGATGACGGCCGCCGACGCGATTCTCGTGAAAAGCGGCACGGTCACGCTCGAAGCGGCGCTGCTCAAGAAGCCGATGGTGATTTCCTACAAGGTGCCCTGGCTCACGGGGCAGATCATGCGCCGTCAGGCCTATCTGCCTTATGTCGGGTTGCCGAACATCCTTGCGGGGCGTTTCGTGGTGCCGGAGATCCTTCAGCACTTCGCCACTCCCGAAGCGCTCGCGGACGCCACGCTCACCCAGTTGCACGACGAAGCGAACCGGCGCACCCTGACCGAAGTGTTTACGCAGATGCATCACGCGCTGCGCCAGAACACCTCGGAGCGTGCCGCTGAAGTGGTGGCGCGCGTCGTCGAAAGCCGCAAGGGGCGGGCATGAGCGAAGGTACGACCCGGCGCGCGAAGGTAGCCGCAAAGCCGAAGGCGCCTTCGCAGGCCGCGCAAAAGCGCGCGGTGCGCATGCAGCGCGCGGAACAGGCCGGTCTGCTGTTCGAATCGCCTGACGACATCATCTGCGGTGTGGACGAAGCCGGGCGCGGGCCGCTGGCCGGCCCGGTGGTCGCCGCCGCGGTGATTCTCGATCCGGCTCGCCCGATCGAAGGTCTCGACGACTCGAAAGCGCTCACCGCGAAGTCGCGCGACGCGCTCTACGACCTCATCGTCGAGCGCTCGCTTGCGTGGTGCGTGGCTGAAGCGAGCGTCGAGGAAATCGACACGCTCAATATCCTGCACGCGACCATGCTGGCGATGCGCCGCGCGGTCGAAGGCCTGAGCGTGACGCCGACGCTCGCCAGGATCGACGGCAACCGCTGCCCGGTGCTGCCGGTGCGCAGCGAGGCGGTGATCGGCGGCGACGCGCTGGTGCCGGCTATTTCGGCGGCCTCGATCATCGCGAAAGTCACGCGCGACCGCATGCTGCTGGAGTTGCACTCGGCGTTTCCCGCTTACGGTTTCGACGCGCACGCCGGCTACGGCACGCCGCAGCATCTGGCGGCGCTGCGCGCGCATGGCCCGTGCGTGCATCATCGGCGTACATTCGCGCCGGTGCGCGCAGCCTATGAACTGCATGGCGCGGCGGCGCAGGTGGCGGCCGCGACGGCGGCAAGCGATGCGGCGGGTCCGGACGACGCCTTCGCGCCCGCCTGACCCCGCCGATGCGCCTGCCGAACTCATCCGGCGCCGCCTCGTGCGGCGCCGTTTTCCTTTTCAACGATCCTTTTTTGAACCGCCAGGCCCGCCCGTGAAAGCCATTACCTCGCGCGACAATCCGCTCTACAAGCGCCTGAAGGCGCTGGCCGGCTCGACGCATCAACAGCGGCGCGCCCATCAGGCCCTGCTCGAAGGGTTCCACCTCGCGAGCGCCTGGCTCGACGGCGGCGTGCAGCCCGAATATTGCGTCGTCACCGAAGGCGCGCTCGCGCACGAGGAGGCGCAGGACATCGTCGCGCGGGTCGACGAACGCCGCGTCATCACCTTGCCCGATGCGCTGTTCGGCCAGCTTTCGAACGTCGTGCACGGCGCGGGGATGCTGCTGCTCGTGGACATGCCGGAAACGACGCTGCCGCAGCGCGTCGCATCGACCTGTCTTGTGCTCGACGGTCTGCAGGACGCGGGCAATGTCGGCTCGATCCTGCGCAGCGCGGCGGCGGCGGGCATCGACAAGGTGTTCTGCACGCCTGGCACGGCCTACGCGTGGTCGTCCAAGGTGCTGCGCTCGGCGATGGGCGCGCATTTTCTGCTGCAGGTCTACGAGAACGTCGAGCCGCAGACGCTCCTCGACCTGCTCGGCGTGCCGGTCGTCATCACCGATTCGCATGGCGCACAGGCCATCGACGAGGCGGATCTGACAGGGCAGCTCGCATGGGTGTTCGGCAACGAGGGCGCGGGCGTCTCGCAGGTGTGGCGCGACGCGGCGGCGTTGCGCGTGACGATTCCGCAGCCCGGCGGCATGGAATCGCTCAATGTCGCGGCGGCGGCGGCCGTGTGCGTCTTCGAGCAGTGCCGGCAACAGCGCCACGCGCGCTGACGTCACGCGGCGCCCCTCAAAAGCAAAAAGGCCTGCAGATATGAACTGCAGGCCTTTTTCGTTACGAATGCGTTGCGAACGGCAAATCAGTAAGACGGTTTGTCGATGCGAATCTCTTGCAGGACCGTTGTGGCGATTTCCTCGATCGACTTGTGCGTGGAGGAGAGCCACTTGATGCCTTCGCGGCGCATCATCGCTTCGGCTTCGTTCACCTCGTAGCGGCAGTTTTCCAGCGCCGCATACTTGCTGCCCGGGCGCCGCTCGTTGCGGATTTCCGTGAGGCGCTGCGGATCGATCGACAGCCCGAAGATCTTCGAGCGGTGCGGCAGCAGCGAAGTCGGCAGCTTGCCACGCTCGAAATCGTCGGGAATCAGCGGGTAGTTTGCCGCCTTCACGCCGTACTGCATCGCCAGATAGAGGCTCGTCGGCGTCTTGCCGCTGCGCGATACGCCCACGAGGATCACGTCAGCATCGGCAAGATTGCGGTCCGACTGGCCGTCGTCGTGCGCCAGCGAGAAGTTGATCGCCTCGATCCGGTTCTTGTACTCGTCGGTGTCCGCGTTCTGGTGACCGCGGCCCATGGCGTGGCTCGACTTGAGTTCCAGTTCCTGCTCCAGCGGCTCCACGAAGGTCTGGAACATGTCGAGCACGAGCGCATTGGCGCGCTTGACGATCTCGTTCGAGCTGCTGTCCACGAGCGTCGTGAAGACAATCGGGCGACGGCCTTCCTGCACCGCGGCCTCATTGATCTTCTCGGCGGTGGCATAAGCCTTGTCGGACGAATCGACGAAGGGCACGCGCACGAGGCGGAATTTCTGGTCGAACTGCGACAGGATCGAATGCGCGAACGTTTCGGCAGTGATCCCGGTACCGTCGGAGACGATGAATACGGTAGGCGGCATCGGTTGAGGCTGGGTACGTGAGCTGCTGGAGCGCTCGGGACGGGCTGGAAAGCCCCGTAGGCGCCGTCGGACCGCTGTGGGACGAGTCCGAGGCGCGATTCTCGCCGACTGACACATTTTCCGTAGTCGGCACGGTAGAATAGCGGCAACCTGTTGGATAAGCAATTGCAGTGCAACCGCGCCAAACCGCAGTCCATCGTGGCTCAAACTGGCGTCAACTTGCAGCGGTTTTGGATAACTTTCTGCAATCGCGCGCATCTTCGTGCTTTTCCCCATGCCGGCTCCAGTCCTTCGGAGCCACGGCGATTGCTTCTCCAACAGGTTGCGCAAGACGCGAATTCGCCCCCAATGGGCGACTCGCGTTCGAGCCCACTTGCGCAATCGTGAATTTTTTTCACACTTAGGGGCTTGTATGACTAACACCGTTGCCAAGGATCAGGCTTATGTAGTGCCTTTCGAGCAGTTGCGGATGACCGATGTCGAGATCGTGGGCGGCAAGAACGCCTCGCTCGGCGAAATGATCAGCCAGTTGGCTGAGGCTGGCGTGCGTGTGCCTACGGGCTTCGCGACGACTGCGCTCGCCTTCCGC
The DNA here is from genome assembly GCF_002917095.1 of Paraburkholderia eburnea. GTDB lineage: Bacteria > Pseudomonadota > Gammaproteobacteria > Burkholderiales > Burkholderiaceae > Paraburkholderia > Paraburkholderia eburnea. The sequence continues at coordinate 275,447 of NZ_PQGA01000003.1, read as the reverse complement.
GACTTCCTGAAACACAACAACCTGACCGAACGGATCGCCGCTCGTCTGGAAACGCTCGACGTCGACGATGTCAAGGCGCTGGCCGAAGCCGGCAAGGAAATCCGTCAATGGATCGTTGACGCGCCGCTGCAGCCGCAACTGGAAGCGGACATCCGCGCGGGGTTCGAAACGCTGCAGGCCAGCTCGCCTTCCGAGCTGTCGTTCGCGGTGCGTTCGTCGGCGACGGCGGAAGATCTGCCCGACGCCTCGTTTGCCGGTCAACAGGAAAGCTACCTGAACGTGGTGGGCGTCGAGGACGTGCTCGACCGCCTCAAGCACGTGTTCGCGTCGCTTTACAACGACCGCGCCATTTCCTATCGCGTCCACAAGGGCTTCACCCACGCTGAAGTCGCGCTGTCGGCCGGCGTGCAGCGCATGGTCCGCTCGGACCGCGGCGCCGCAGGCGTGATGTTCACGCTGGACACGGAATCGGGCTTCAAGGAAGCCGTCTTCATCACGTCGAGCTACGGCCTGGGCGAGACCGTGGTGCAGGGCGCGGTGAATCCGGACGAGTTCTACGTCTTCAAGACCACGCTCGCGCAAGGCAAGGCGCCGATCATCCGCCGCTCGATCGGCTCGAAGCTCATCAAGATGGAATTCACGCAGCCGGGCGAGCCGGGCCGCGTGAAGACGGTCGACGTTTCGCACGAACAGCGCAATCGCTTCTCGATCACCGACGAAGACGTGATCGAGCTGGCGAAGTACGCCGTCATCATCGAAAAGCACTATCAGCGCCCGATGGACATCGAGTGGGGCAAGGACGGTCTCGACGGCAAGATCTTCATTCTCCAGGCGCGTCCGGAGACGGTGAAGAGCCAGGCCGCCGGCAAGGTCGAACAGCGCTTCAAGCTCAAGGGCCAATCGCAGGTTCTGGCGACGGGCCGCGCAATCGGTCAGAAGATCGGCGCGGGCCGCGTGAAGGTGATTCACGATCCGTCCGAAATGGAACGCGTGCAGCCGGGCGACGTGCTGGTCGCCGACATGACCGACCCGAACTGGGAGCCGGTAATGAAGCGCGCAGCGGCCATCGTCACGAACCGTGGCGGCCGTACCTGCCACGCGGCGATCATCGCGCGTGAGCTGGGCGTGCCGGCAGTCGTGGGTTGCGGCGACGCGACCGACATGCTCAAGGACGGCGCGCTGGTGACGGTGTCGTGCGCCGAAGGCGACGAAGGCCGCATCTATGACGGTCTGCTGGAAACCGAAGTCAGCGAAATCCAGCGTGGCGAGCTGCCGTCGATTCCGGTCAAGATCATGATGAACGTCGGCAACCCGCAACTCGCGTTCGACTTCTCGCAGCTGCCGAACGCCGGTGTGGGCCTCGCGCGTCTCGAGTTCATCATCAACAACAACATCGGCGTTCACCCGAAGGCGATCCTCGAGTACCCGAACATCGACGCGGACCTGAAGAAGGCGGTCGAGAGCGTTGCGCGCGGCCACGCGTCGCCGCGTGCGTTCTACGTCGACAAGCTGACGGAAGGCATCGCCACGATCGGCGCGGCGTTCTATCCGAAGCCCGTCATCGTGCGTATGTCGGACTTCAAGTCGAACGAGTACAAGAAGCTGATCGGCGGTTCGCGTTACGAGCCGGACGAAGAAAACCCGATGCTGGGTTTCCGCGGCGCGTCGCGTTACATCGCCGACGACTTCGCTCAGGCGTTCGAGATGGAGTGCCTGGCGCTCAAGCGCGTGCGTGAAGAGATGGGCCTCACGAACGTCGAGATCATGGTGCCGTTCGTGCGTACGCTCAAGCAGGCGGAGCGCGTCGTCGCGCTGCTGGCGAAGTACGGCCTGAAGCGCGGCGAAAACGGTCTGCGCCTCATCATGATGTGCGAAGTCCCGACCAACGCGATCCTTGCCGAAGAGTTCCTGCAGTACTTCGACGGCTTCTCGATCGGGTCGAACGACCTCACGCAGCTCACGCTCGGCCTCGACCGGGACTCGGGCATGGAGCTGCTGGCCGCCGACTTCGACGAACGCGATCCGGCCGTCAAGTTCCTGCTCAAGCGCGCGATCGAAACCTGCCTGCGCCTGAACAAGTACGTCGGCATCTGCGGTCAGGGCCCGTCCGATCATCCGGACTTCGCCCAGTGGCTCGCGGAAGAGGGCATCGCCTCGATCTCGCTGAACCCCGACACGGTGATCGAAACGTGGCAGGCGCTGGCAAAGGCGCAGGCGAAGTAAGATCGCGAACCACGCCGACGGGCGGCGTAAGCCGTCCCGCCGCCCGCGCGCGAGAAGCTTGATGCAGCTTGCATTGGGCTTTCGCACGCAGCGGAAAAAAGTGTCAGCTTCGTGCTATAACACCCCGGTCTATCCGGGGTGTTTTACTTTGGGAGGTCGACGTGGGTCCGCATGGTTTGTTCTGGTGGATCGGCGCGGGCGTGCTGATCGTGGCCGAGCTGATGACCGGCACCTTCTATCTGCTGATGATCGCGCTCGGCTTCCTCGCCGGCGCGCTGGCCTTCGAACTGGACGCGCCGCTCGATTTGCAGCTCGTGGTGGCCGCACTGGTGGCGCTGGTCGCCGTGATCGCGCTGCGGCGCTCGCGTTTTGGGCGCAAGCGCCGCATGGTCGATGCGTCGAGCGATCCCGGCGTGAATCTCGATATTGGCTCGACGCTCACGGTGGCCGCGTGGCATGAAGGCCGCGCGCGCACCCTGTATCGCGGCGCCGAATGGGACGTGGAACTCGCGCCTGGCGAACCGGAAGACGCCCATCTCTATCAGATCAAAGCCTTACGGGGCAGTTGCCTCATCGTCGCGGCCGCGCATGGTGACGTGACCGGCGTGGCAACACGCCACGCCTGACGACGCCTGAACGAAACAAAAGGGGAAGCGCATGCAAGTACCAGTTGTTGGGCTGATTCTGCTCGTGATCGTCATCGTCCTGATCTCCAAAACCGTCAAGATCGTGCCGCAGCAGCACGCCTGGGTGCTGGAACGGCTGGGCCGCTATCACGCCACGCTCACGCCGGGCCTCACGATCGTGCTGCCCTTCATCGATCGCGTGGCCTACAAGCATGTGCTCAAGGAAATCCCGCTCGACGTGCCCAGCCAGATCTGCATCACGCGCGACAACACGCAGTTGCAGGTGGACGGCGTGCTGTATTTCCAGGTGACCGATCCGATGAAAGCCTCGTACGGATCGAGCAATTTCGTGTTTGCGATTACGCAGCTTTCGCAGACGACGCTGCGTTCGGTGATCGGCAAGCTCGAACTCGACAAGACTTTCGAGGAGCGCGATTTCATCAACCATAGCGTGGTCTCGTCGCTCGACGAGGCGGCGTCGAATTGGGGCGTGAAGGTGCTGCGCTACGAGATCAAGGATCTCACGCCGCCCAAGGAAATCCTCCACGCGATGCAGGCGCAGATCACGGCGGAGCGCGAGAAGCGCGCGCTGATCGCGGCGTCAGAAGGGCGCAAGCAGGAGCAGATCAATCTTGCGGCGGGCGCGCGCGAGGCCGCTATCCAGAAGTCGGAAGGCGAGCGGCAGGCCGCGATCAATCAGGCGCAGGGTCAGGCGGCGGCGATCCTGGCGGTTGCCGAGGCGAATGCGACCGCGATCCAGAAGATCGGCAACTCGATCCAGGCGCAGGGCGGCATGGATGCGGTCAACCTCAAGGTCGCCGAGCAATACGTGACGGCCTTCGGCAACCTGGCGAAGCAGGGCAATACGCTGATCGTGCCGGGCAATATGAGCGATCTGAGTTCGATGATTGCGTCGGCGCTGACGATCGTGAACCGCACGGGCATGAAGGAAACGCAGCTGACCCGCGACACCACCAAAGGCGTCTGAGCTTTCGGTCTAATGTGACAGAACGACAAAAGGGCGGCCAGGGCCGCCCTTTGTCATGTCTGAGGGTTTCGTACGCGCCGCTCAGCGCTGCTTAAGTGGGGTTGCGCATCAGGCGCGCCTTTTCGCGCTGCCAGTCGCGCTGCTTCTCGGTTTCGCGCTTGTCGTGCAGCTTCTTGCCCTTGGCGAGGCCGATCTCGCACTTCACGCGGCCGCCCTTGTAGTGGAAGTTCAGCGGCACGAGGGTGAAACCGCGCTGCTCGACCTTGCCGATCAGTTTGTCGATTTCCTCGCGATGCAAGAGCAGCTTGCGGGTGCGCGTGGGGTCGGGCTGGATGTGGGTCGAGGCTTCGGGCAGCGGGCTGATGTGCACGCCGATCAGGTAAAGCTCGCCATCCTTGATGATGACGTAGGCTTCCTTGATGTTGGCCCGCCCGGCGCGCATCGCCTTGACCTCCCACCCTTCGAGCACGAGCCCCGCCTCGTGGCGCTCTTCGATGAAGTAATCGAAGAAGGCTTTTCTGTTGTCGATGATGCTCATAGGAAAATGGGAAACGCCCAACTCGTTTAAAATTACGATTTTAGCAAAGCGGGCCAGCGAAAGCCCGTGGCGCCTTCACCCTTGCATCGCATTGCGCAATTTATGGCGGATGTCCAGAAAACCGTGTTGATTCGCCATTCGGCGGAACAGATGTTCGACCTCGTGACCGATGTCGACGACTATCCCAATTTCCTGCCGTGGTGCGGCGGCGTCGAGGTTCGCCGCAAGGACGAAACCGGCATGGAGGCGAAAATCGATATCAACTTCAAGGGCATCAAGCAGCACTTCGCCACGCGTAACGTGCAGCAGCGCCCCGAACGGATCGATATGGAGTTCACGGACGGTCCTTTCAAGAAGTTCACCGGCTCGTGGCGCTTCACGCCGCTGCGCGCGGACGCCTGCAAGATCGAGTTCGCGCTGCACTACGAGTTTTCTAACATCATTCTCGAAAAGATCATCGGCCCGGTGTTCCACCACATTGCGAACACTTTCGTCGATTCCTTCGTGAAGCGCGCCGATCAGCGCTACGGCAAGGCCTGAGCATGAGCGCGAATGTCACCTCCAGCAGCCTTCGCGTCGATGTCTGCTACGCGCTGCCTGACGCGCAGACGCTCATCGGCGTGCAGTTGCCGGCCGGCGCGACCGTCCAGCAGGCCATCGACGCCAGCGGCATCTTGACGCGCCATCCCGAGATCGATCTGACGAAACTGAAGGTGGGCGTGTTCGGCAAGCTCAAGCCGCTCGACGCCGAATTGGCCGATCACGACCGCGTGGAGATCTATCGGCCGCTGGTCGTGGATCCCAAGCTCGCGCGTCAGCGCCGTGTCGACAAAACGCGCAAGGCGGGCTCGATCGAAGGGCGCAAGTGGCAGAACAAGGATTCGCGCTGATCGGGCTTTGGACCGGTGCGCGTATCCGCCCCTCCTTGTCGCTCGGTTTCGCTCAGTTGGCCACGCGGCGCCGTTCGGTGCCGTTTTCGCCACTTTTCCCTGCGTGGCCCATGCCGGGCAGATCGCCTTCCGGCACGATGCCGTCCCCGTGCATCGTATCCTCCGGACCGCCCGCATGATGGCGCACGGACCAGCTCACCCCCACCACCAGCAGCACGATAGCCGCGATTTCCAGCCCACGCGGCAGGCGGTGGTCGTAGATGAAGCCGTAGAGCAGGGCGAACAGCGTCTCGAATACGATCATCTGCCCTGACAGCGTGAGCGGCAGGCGCTTGGCGGCGGCATTCCAGAGGCCGTTGCCGAGCCACGATGCGCCGATCGCCAGCACGAGGTTGAGCTGCCAGAACGTCGTCCAGCGTCCATCGGCGAGCGTTGCCTGTGCGGTGCCCGCCGGCATCACGAGAATCCCGAGCCACAGCAGGCCGCCGAGCGCACCTGTCACCACGCCCCAGAGCACGGACCACTCGTTGCCGCTGAAATGCGCGTTGCGTTGCAGGTAGCGCGAGTTTTCCACGGCGAACCACGTCCAGCAGATCAGCGCGCCGACCGCGCAGCCAATCCCCGCGATCTTCGTGAGCGTCGTCGTGTGATCGCTTGCGCTGGCGGACGCCGTGAATACATCGACGTTGATGCAGACGATGCCCGCCGCGATCATCGCGAGCGGCCAGACCAGCTTCGAGAGCGGCACGGCGCCACGATCGGCGCGCCCGAGCAGCGTCACCGTCACCGGCAATACGCCGACGATCAGCGACGCCGGGGCGATGCCCACGAGGTGAATCGCGCTGGCCAGACACAGGTAGTAAAGCAGGTTGCCCATCAGCGCCAGCTTGACGAGCGCGACGAGATCCTCGCGCGTGAAACGCGGCCAGACGCGTTTGAGCATCGGCAACAGGGCAGCCAGCGAAACGAGCCCATACATCACGTAGCGTCCGGCGCTCAGGAGCAACGGCGAGAAGTCCACCAGTTGCCGGGGCACCACGAATACGGTTCCCCATAACGCTCCGGCGAGCACGCCGTACAACACACCACGCTGCATTTCCATTGCCTCCGCAAGTCAGTCATTGCATTTCATTGGCTCGCAGCTTAACCGTGCGGGCGCGGTGGCGTCTTGTTCAATACTGCACGGCGCCCGCTTGTCGCACACCCGCGGGTCATGCTCAATGGATCGAAATTCGGGTCGGAAACCCTTGTGCGGCGGCCCTTCGCGACGCCGCCCGAGCCCCAAAAAAATCCCCAAATCGGCGCTAAGCTACTGTACGCGCTGATGATTTCCAGGGCGCTATCCCGTATAATCTGCTTTTGCGCCTATAGGATTTGCCATGCGTCTGATCCAGAAAGCACTCACGTTCGATGACGTGCTCCTCGTTCCCGCCTTTTCCGACGTTCTCCCGCGCGACACCAGCCTGAAGACCCGGCTGACCCGCAATATCTCCCTGAACATTCCGCTCGTCTCGGCCGCGATGGACACCGTCACGGAAGGGCGTCTCGCTATCGCAATGGCGCAGCAGGGTGGCGTCGGTATCGTCCACAAGAACCTCACGCCCGCCGAACAGGCGCGCGAAGTCGCGAAGGTGAAGCGTTTCGAGTCGGGCGTCGTGCGCGATCCGATCACCGTGCCGCCGCAGATGAAGGTCGCGGACGTCATCGCGCTGTCGCAGCAGCATGGCATTTCGGGCTTCCCGGTCGTGGAAGGCGCGCAACTCGTCGGTATCGTCACGAACCGCGACCTGCGCTTCGAAACCCGTCTGGACGAGCCGGTGCGCTCGATCATGACGCCGCGCGAGCGCCTCGTCACCGTCAAGGAAGGCACGCCGCTCGCCGAAGCCAAGTCGCTCATGCATAGCCACCGCCTCGAACGCGTGCTGGTCGTGAATGACGCCTTCGAACTGCGCGGCCTGATGACCGTCAAGGACATCACCAAGCAGACCGAGCACCCGGCCGCCTGTAAGGACGAACACGGCAAGCTGCGCGCTGGCGCGGCAGTCGGCGTGGGTCCGGACAACGAAGAGCGCGTCGAACTGCTGGTGCAGGCCGGCGTCGACGTGATCGTCGTCGATACGGCGCACGGCCACAGCAAGGGCGTGCTGGAGCGCGTTCGCTGGGTCAAGCAGAATTTCCCGCACGTCGAAGTCATCGGCGGCAACATCGCGACGGCCGATGCCGCGCGTGCGCTGGTCGAATATGGCGCGGATGGCGTGAAGGTCGGTATCGGCCCCGGCTCGATCTGCACGACGCGTATCGTCGCGGGCGTGGGCGTGCCGCAGATCAGCGCGATTTCCAATGTGTCGGAAGCGCTCAAGGGCACCGGCGTGCCGTGCATCGCCGACGGCGGCGTGCGCTACTCGGGCGACGTGTCGAAGGCGCTGGCAGCCGGCGCGAACGCCGTGATGATGGGCAGCATGTTCGCGGGCACCGAAGAGTCGCCGGGCGACGTGTTCCTGTTCCAGGGCCGCCAGTACAAGTCGTACCGCGGCATGGGATCGGTCGGCGCGATGAAGGACGGCGCGGCTGACCGCTACTTCCAGGACAACTCGGCGAACATCGACAAGCTCGTGCCGGAAGGCATCGAAGGCCGTGTGGCCTACAAGGGTCCCATCAACGCCATCCTGTTCCAGATGATCGGCGGCGTGCGCGCCTCGATGGGCTACTGCGGTTGCCGCACGATCGACGAACTGCACGCGAAGGCGGAGTTTGTGCAGATTACGGGTGCCGGTCTGAACGAATCGCACGTCCATGATGTTCAGATCACCAAGGAAGCGCCCAACTATCACGTGGACTAAGCCTCGATGAAGCCGCTGCTGCGCGTAGTGCTGATTGTCGATGCGTTGGTGTTGCTGGGGTTCGGCGTGCTGTTTCTTCTCACGCCCTGGGCCTCGCTCTACGACGCGCTGCAATTGGTACAGGCGCAGCCGGCGCTCATCGGACAGGCGTTCGGTGTGGTGTTGTTCGGTTTTGCCTGGCTCGCGCTGCGCGGGGTCTTCGACGGCGCGCTGACCGCCACGGTCGGCCGCACGGCGGGGCACGTCAACTGGATCGCCGGTGTGTTGATGCTGGTCTGGCTGATCGGCTTGCACAAGCCGCAACTCACGGGTTTCGGCCAGTTGGTGGCCGGTGCGGTGGGTGTTTGCCTGATCGTCATCGGATTGGGCGGCGCGCGTCTCGCGGGGAAGGTGAAGCTGCGCGACAAGGCGCTGGCGGCCGAAGCCGCGGCGCAACAGCGCGAGGCGCGCCTTGCGGCCAGCTCCAGGCGTGATGAGCCGGTGGTGTATGCGAAACCGGGTTTCCCGCACGTAAAGACCGCGCCGGTTGCCGTGCCTGTTGAACCTGTGGCGCCAGCGACTGCGCAAACATACGCTGCACCCGTTGCGCCGGTGGTTACGCCGCACGCCACGACGGTGCAAGCCGCAGAAGCCGAAACAGCTGGGCAAGCGCGCCAGAGCGCCCGCGACGAAGCCGCCGACGCGCAGCGGCCACCGCTGCGAGGTTGAGGTGCGATGCGCGTCGACGCCAACCGTCAGACGCGACATCCGCCAGAGTGCGCCCAAACCCGCGCCCGCACCGCGCTGCACCGGACCCCCGGTTTTGCCGCGCAGAGGCGCAGGCGCCCCAGGCGCCAATGAATTCACGCCGCGTGCGAGCTTTGCAGCCAGTGCGCGGCTTTCTGTATCCGTTCTTTTTTAGGTCTCGTCCGCTGCCATGCACGACAAAATCCTGATTCTCGACTTCGGTTCGCAAGTCACCCAACTGATCGCGCGCCGTGTGCGCGAAGCCAACGTCTATTCGGAAATCCATCCCTACGACGTCGATGACGCGTTTATCCGCGAATTCGCACCGAAGGGCATCATCCTGTCGGGCGGCCCCAGCTCCGTTACCGAAACCGACACGCCGCGCGCCCCGCAAGCCGTGTTCGAACTGGGCGTGCCCGTGCTGGGCATCTGCTACGGCATGCAGACGATGGCCGAACAGCTCGGCGGCAAGGTCGACGGCGGCCACCTGCGTGAGTTCGGTTACGCCGAAGTGCGCGCCCGCAACCATACGAGCTTCCTCGACGGTATCGAAGACTTCCGTACGGCCGAAGGCCACGGCATGCTCAAGGTGTGGATGAGCCACGGCGACAAGGTTATCGAAATGCCGGCCGGCTTCCAGCTGATGGCCTCGACCGAGTCGTGCCCGATCGCGGCGATGGCCGACGAAGCACGCCACTTCTACGGCCTGCAATGGCACCCGGAAGTCACGCACACGGTACAGGGCCGCGCGATGCTCGAACGCTTCGTGGTGGGCATCTGCGGCGCGAAGGCCGACTGGGAAATGGGCCACTACATCGACGAAGCCGTCGAAGCGATCCGCAAGCAGGTTGGCAATGAGCACGTCATCCTGGGTCTGTCGGGCGGCGTGGATTCGTCGGTGGCCGCGGCGCTGCTGCATCGCGCGATCGGCGACCAGCTGACCTGCGTGTTCGTCGATCACGGCCTGCTGCGTCTGAACGAAGCCGAACAGGTGATGTCGATGTTCGCCGGCAATCTGGGCGTGAAGGTGATTCACGTCGACGCGAGCGAAGCGTTCCTGTCGAAGCTGGCGGGCGTGACCGATCCGGAAGCGAAGCGCAAGATCATCGGCGCGGAATTCGTCGAAGTGTTCCAGACGGAAGCGGGCAAGCTCACGGACGCGAAGTGGCTCGCACAGGGCACGATCTACCCGGACGTGATCGAATCGGCGGGCAAGGGCAAGAAGGGCACGCACACGATCAAGAGCCACCACAACGTAGGCGGCCTGCCGGAAACGCTGAACCTCAAGCTGCTCGAACCGCTGCGCGAGCTGTTCAAGGACGAAGTGCGCGAACTGGGCGTGAAGCTCGGCCTGCCGCACGAGATGGTGTATCGCCATCCGTTCCCGGGTCCGGGTCTGGGCGTGCGCATTCTGGGTGAAGTGAAGCGCGATTTCGCGGATCTGCTGCGCCGCGCGGATGCGATCTTTATCGAGACGCTGCGTAACACCATCGACAAGGAAACCGGCAAGTCGTGGTACGAACTGACGAGCCAGGCGTTCGCAGTGTTTCTGCCGGTCAAGAGCGTGGGCGTGATGGGCGATGGCCGCACGTATGAGTATGTCGTCGCGCTGCGCGCGGTTCAGACGATGGACTTCATGACGGCGCACTGGGCGCATCTGCCGCATGAGCTGCTCGGCAATGTGTCGAACCGCATTATCAATGAAGTGCGCGGGATTAATCGCGTTGTGTACGATATTTCGGGGAAGCCGCCGGCGACGATTGAGTGGGAGTAGGAATGATGAAGCGTGGTAGGAATTAATGACTTGCAGTTTACGATAGTTGGTTTCGGAGCTATTGTAAATTGGTGAGATCGATCTGCAATCGATCAGCGAGTTAAAGGTACTGATTTCGCCACAGCGTGCGTTTCGGCATTCCCTTGGGCGCGCTTCAACAGCATCTCTAACGGTATAGGCGAGCGACAGGTACAGGCTCGCTTAATACCGTGAGTTGCGTCTCTATGCCCAAAAGGAGCGTGGCAGGTGCCCGATATCTGCCAGATAAGCGAAATTGCAGCGGCGTTAGGAGTTTGCATAAAATTTCTGATGGCGAGAACAGGAATTTTAGCGTGAAAGAATTGTCTCCTCGACCTTGCCGTGCAGGTACGGCATGGTCTGTGGGGCGGCTGATCGAAGTTTTCTGTTAGTTGTCCACGTTGCACAGTATCTAATAGATCAGCGGCTCGCCTCGCAGATAAGGTCGAATGCGCGCCCACTCCAAAATTTTCAGCTCGCGGTCAAGTTCTTCCAGGTCCTTTAACGTCGCTATCGGATCAAACACCTCCTTGGTGGCGAACGAGTTGCCCTTTCGATCGGTCGGATATCGATGGCGCTGATCTAGCGTCGAGTGGAACGCTTCTTGAACGTCCGGAAATAGGTCAAGATTTTGGCTGACGTTGAAACAAGGCGGAATTTCGAATGAAAAGATCAGATCTGGATAAAGTCGACGATATTCAAGGAATAGTCTGTTTAAGTTGTGGGTCGGCGGTGTCAAGTCTCGACTAGAAACGGCGCCAATTGCCGCCTTTAAGAACAGCTCAATTCCTTGGCGAGCCAGGTGCAGTATTACGCGACTTGATGAATATTGTGAACTGAATTCACCCTCAAGCATTTTCGTACACAAGCATTGACTGGCTTCAATAAATGCGCGTGAGAGCCAAAATCCTCGATCCCACTCAGGTAGTTTGGCAAGCTCTTCGGAAAACGACGGATCAGAATCCTGTTTCATGCGAATTCCCCAATGCCAGGTCGTGCTCTCAGCAAACAGTCCGAAACGATGCATGCGTTGTGGGCACGCCGACGAGTGTTCTCATACCTCAATAAACCCTGCAGAACGGATATTCACAACTTGGGCCATTTGCCACGATTGTCTCCTTTGGCCAATAGAGCCGTATTACGCGCCAGCCACGACGGAATCGGTTTGAGGACGGTATGGACGCGCTGGCGAGTCAAGTAATAACGACGGGCCTACAACTCCAATCTTTTGAACGCGCCGATCATTCTTTCCTGCTCTTGGTGAAGGAGTCTTCTCTGTGCAAAAGGCGGCAAATGGAGAGCCGGCAGATGCACCAACGACCCCTTAATGACGGGAGATCAACTGGGTATCGAGCGCAACGGTCTTGCCGGCTCCCTATGGTGACAGGTAGTCATCATAAACTCACTCACGGTGATCGCACCCTATGTCCGTGCGACGTCAAGTTTCACCGCCGACCCAACCTGACCAGAAAAATGCTATCTTCGTGATACATTAACAAGCACAGAGGCTCAGGAAGATAGCAAAATGCCAACCCCCCACGCTCCTTCAGCCGGCGTCCGGCGGGCGCTGCGCAAATTGGGCGCCGATATTCACGACGCTCGTCGTCGTCGCCGGCTAACCATGGCTGTGATTGCCGAGCGGGCCTTTACGTCGAGAGCGACTTTGCAGCGCATCGAGGCGGGTGATCCCAGCGTGAGCGTGGGCATCTACGCGGCAGTTCTGCAGGCGCTTGGACTTCTGGACGGACTACTGGAGGTTGCCGACGCCGCCCGGGATACCGTGGGGCAGTCGCTGGCAACCGCCGCATTGCCTCAGCGCGTCCGGCTGCCCCGTGGCGGCGGAGGGAAGGGTGATCATGGCTGATGTCGAGGTATATATCGATCTCGCCGGCACGCCGCGACCGGTAGGGCTGCTCAGACGCCACGCGTCGCGTCGGGAAGAAACGGTCACGTTCGAATATGACGAGACCTGGCTGGCCGACGACGAGCGCTTTTCGATTGAGCCGGCGCTGGCGTTGACGCGTGGCGTATTCCCACCGCCGCCAGATCAATCCGTCTTTGGTTCGATCGGCGATTCAGCGCCCGATACCTGGGGGCGCCGCCTCATGCAGCGCGCGGAGCGTCGACAGGCCGAACGTGAAGGCCGGCGCGTCCGCACGCTCGGCGAATTGGATTATCTGCTGGGCGTAGCGGATGAAACGCGGTTGGGCGCGCTGCGATTCCGCTGGAGCGGAGAAGACGAATTCCAGACGCCCGTTTCCGCCGGTGTCCCCGCGCTGATCGAATTGGGGCGTCTGCTTCAAATCACCGAGCGCATCCTGCGGGACGAGGAAACCGATGAGGATCTGCAACTGATCTTCGCGCCCGGGTCGTCACTCGGTGGCGCGCGTCCCAAGGCATCGGTCATCGACCAGTATGGCCATTTGTCGATTGCCAAATTCCCGAAGGAGACCGACGACTACAGCATCGAGGCGTGGGAGGAAGTCGCCCTGCGCCTGGCTGAACGCGCCGGCATTTCCACCCCACATCACGAACTGCTTCAGGTAGCGGGCAAGCCTGTGCTGTTGTCGCGTCGCTTCGACCGCGCTGGGAATATTCGCATTCCCTTTCTCTCGGCCATGTCGATGACAGGATCGCGGGACGGCCAACGTGGCAGCTATCCCGAACTGGTTGATGCACTGACGCAACACGGCGCGAAGGCGCGGGCCGATGCTGCACAGTTGTATCGTCGCGTGACCTTCAACGTACTGGTCTCCAATGTCGACGACCATCTGCGCAACCATGGTTTCCTCTGGGCCGGCCGCGATGGCTGGGTGTTGTCACCGGCTTATGACCTTAATCCCACGCCAACCGACGTCAAGGCGCGCATCCTGACGACTAACATCGATCTCGACGAGGGAACGTGTTCGGTCGGACTCCTTGAGAATGCAGCGGAGTTTTTCGGCTTGTCGCTGAAACAGGCCCGGGCCACGATTCGGGAGGTGGCAGACGTGACCCGGACATGGCAAGCGGTTGCTCAGGAAGTCGGTTGCCGGCGCGCAGAGAGCGCTCGCATGGCAAGTGCCTTCGAGCATGATGATCGTGATGCAGCGTTGCGGTTGTGACGGTATCAAGGGTCGCTTTCGAACGAGCCTGACGGTATCGACGACGGTATCGCGCTCTTAACGCGTCCTGAGACAGCCACTGTTCGAGATTTTTCAAATAACGCAGGCGCTGATCCAGCGGGAAAAGCAGCGGCGCACCGTGGCGAAGATCGTTGGTGAATGGGCTGCCAACTGGCCTGACGAAGCCAGAATGGCGGACACACGAAATCAGGCGAGCGCCTTGAGGTTGCCGCGGTATTGCCGCCATCATGCCGGTGCATCCGCTACCCATCACTCGATCACGATGGGCAGCCGCAGCGTGAATTCGCTGCCGGCGCCGGGTCCCGCACTGGTCGCTGACACGGTTCCGCCATGTGACTCGGCGACGGCTTTCACAACGGCAAGACCAACTCCCAAACCGCCCGCGCTTGCCACTATCGTTCTGCTGGATTGAGCAAAGAGTTCGAATATGTGCGGCAGAAGTGCCGCCGATATGCCCAGGCCATTGTCCTTGATCGAGACGACAAGGTCTTTTCCGTCCGAAAGTACATTCGCAGTGATGCAACCATTTTCAGGTGTGTATTTCACCGCGTTATGCAGGAGATTGCTGACGGCCTGTGCCAGACGGACCGGATCGCCTTCAACGCGTAGCGTCCTGTCGGCAAGTTGCACCGTGAATGTCTGGCCACGTTTGGCCGTCTCCAGTGCAGCCGCGGCGAGCGGGGCGGCCAGGAACGAGGCCACGTCGACGCGCTCCAGGGTCATGTGAAGGGCATCGCGGTCGAGCCGGATAGCATCCATCAGATCTTCGGCGAGCCGGGCTATCTGCGCGACTTGTCTGTCGATCATGTCAAGCGAGCGGAGCACTTCCGGCCGATCCGCCGACGCCCTGCGGATCAGCTGTGTGGCGAGTTGCAGCGGGGTGAGCGGTCCACGAAGCTCATGCGCCACCATGGTCAGCACCCTGTTCTTGAAGTTCGGCACGCCGGCAGGGTCGCCGCCTGGACGGGGCGCTTCGAGGAGAACAACGGTGGACCGCCGCGGAGGGCGTGCGATGATTTCATCGGTCAGCTCTTCGTGGTGCGCGTCGTGAGTGCCGACAGACCATCGGAAAGACGTTGAACGTACTGACATATTGATCCCCATGTCGCGCTTTTCGGTCGCGATGCTCCAGCAGTGGGCGATTCGCCGATACCTGCTTCGCGAGCGTGATCTGAAGATCACTGCCAGGGGCAGGTTGACACAGCAAGATCCCATGAGCGATCCGGCAAGTCTGTACGGTGGCGTTCAGGTTGGAAAAAACAACCGCGGCGCTCGCTCGCGGCCAGGCTTCCCGGAGTAGATCGACGTCATGGTCCGAGGGCAGATATAGATCAGGATTCCTTGCCACTGGTTTCCTGAAATCAAGGCTGACTAGAGAACGGAACGGAACGCGCGGATCATCATCGGCGTCAACATCCATATTCCGGAAGGGCGAAACCACGCTTTTGAGTTCGCCCTCCCTATCCGGCCTGCGAATCCAGCCAACGGCGGCACCGCCCATCTGGTTGACTACCTGAGGACTCGGAGTCAGGCGCCGTCGGCCGCACCCCGGTACGGCACCGTACCGACTCTGATCTCAATGATGTGCACCGTGTCTCTGATGCCTTGAGTTTTCAGTTTCAAGGCACCTTCGGCGCGGCCGCGTGAGACATGATCCTGTTCGATCGGTGTCACCGGTTGTGATTCTCCATAAGACGGAGTGAGCAACCATGAATCCGATTACCTTGTTTCTGTCCGCAGCTTTTGTGCTGGCCGGTGCTGCGGCTGGCCAATGGGTCAGCGTCTATCTGACGCCTCCCTTGATCATCATCGGCATCCTGATAGGACTGTCCGTGAGGGTGGCCAATGTGTGGGAAAAGTTCGTGATTCTGCGGCTTGGCAAACTGCAGAGCGTCAAGGGCGCGGGATTTTTCATGATCATTCCGATGCTCGATCACGTCGTGGCGGTCATCGATGAACGTATCCAGACCACGGCTTTCAACGCCGAGCAGGCGCTGACCAAAGACACGGTGCCGGTCAACGTCGATGCGATCATCTTCTGGCATGTCGAGGATGCAAAAAAGGCGGCACTCGCCATCACGGACTATCGCCAGGCAATCGATCGGGTGTCCCAGACCACGCTACGCGAATTAATCGGATCGTCGATGCTGGCCACACTGCTTTCGGATCGAACCTATGCGGATGCCCATCTCAGAGACGAGATCGGCATGAAAACGGCTGCGTGGGGCATTTCGGTCGGTTCGGTGGAAATTCGGGACGTCGCGATTCCCGTTGCGCTCCAGGACGCGATGTCCCGTCAGGCGCAGGCCGAGCGGGAAAAGCAGGCGCGCGTCATTCTCGGTTCTGCCGAAGCGGCCATTGCGGCGAATTTCGTCGAGGCGGCTCGCGTCTATCAAGACCAGCCCGGTGCGCTCCAGCTTCGCGCGATGAACATCATCTATGAAACGACCAAGGAGCGCGGCGCGACCATCCTCATGCCGACTTCGATGGTTGACAGTCTGAATCCGGCGTTGGCGCTCGCGATCGCCGGACGCGAGCCTGCTAAAGAGGTGCTAGTGAGTCCGCTCAAGACCGCGGCGTAGACGGACCGGCGATGATGACACGGCGCGTCAAGACGCGACAGTGCGGCCTGTGCGTTAATCCGGCGTTCCTGTCGTTTGCAGGCGTTGCTCTCGTGAATTGCGATTGCCCATGGAGACCGCGATGAACCTTAGTCCGCTCGCCGGCAAGCAGGCGCCCCATGCGATGCTGGTCAACGTCCCGCGGCTTGTCACGGCGTACTACACCGACAAGCCGGACCCAGCGATCCCGGCGCAACGGGTCGCGTTCGGCACGTCTGGGCATCGCGGCTCAGCATTTGTGCGCAGCTTCAACGAGTGGCATGTGCTCGCGATTACGCAGGCCATCTGCCACTACCGGAAGCAGCAGGGTATCGATGGCCCGCTCTTTATCGGCATCGACACGCATGCCCTGTCTGAACCCGCTTACGCGAGCGCACTGGAGGTGCTGGCCGCCAACAGTGTCGACGTCATGATCGCGCAAAACGGCGAATACACGCCCACGCCCGCGGTGTCGCATGCCATCCTTACCTACAATCGCGGCCGCACTGGGGGTTTCGCAGACGGCATCGTCATCACGCCGTCGCACAATCCGCCGGAAAGCGGCGGTTTCAAATACAACCCGCCGAGCGGCGGGCCGGCCGACGAGACGGTGACCGGCTGGATCGAAAGCGCCGCGAACGGACTGCTCGAAAGCAGGCTCGACGGTGTGCTGCGCATGTATTTGCCGAAAGCGCTGCGCGCAACGACGACGCATCGGCATGATTTCCTCAACGCTTATGTCGGCGATCTCGTCAACGTCATCGACATGGATGTGGTGCGCGGCGCGCCGATCCGCCTCGGCGTCGATCCGCTTGGCGGTGCGGGTGTGCACTACTGGGCGCCGATTGCCGAGCGCTATGGCCTGAATCTCGCCGTGGTCAACGACGAGGTCGATCCGACTTTCCGCTTCATGAGCGTCGACTGGGATGGGCGGATTCGCATGGATCCGTCGTCGCCGTATGCGATGCAAACACTGATCAACCGGAAGGATCGCTTCGACGTGGCCTTCGCGTGCGACACCGATCACGATCGCCACGGTGTCGTCACCCGGCAAGAGGGATTGCTGCCGCCGAATCACTATCTCGCGGTCCTCGTTCACTATCTGTACGCATATCGCCCGATGTGGCGCGCTCAGGCCGCGGTGGGCAAGACCATCGTCAGCAGCCAGATGATCGATCGGGTGGCTGAAAAAATCGGCCGACCGCTTTACGAAGTGCCGGTCGGCTTCAAATGGTTTATCGATGGCCTGCTAGACGGGTCGCTGGGTTTCGCCGGTGAGGAAAGCGCGGGCGCCAGTTGCCTGCGGCTCGACGGTACGGCGTGGAGTACCGACAAGGACGGTATCGTGCCCGCTTTGCTTGCAGCCGAAATCACGATCCGGACAGGCCGCGATCCCGCGGAACGCTATCGGGATCTGACCCAGCAGCTGGGCGAGCCGGTCGAACGTCGCGTACAGGCGGCGGCGACGGCGCCGCAACGCGCGGTGCTGGCCCGCCTCTCGCGCGCGCAGTTTCCTCACACTGACCTTGCGGGTGAAAAAATCGAGCAGGTGCTCGACCGCGCGCCAGGCAATGGCGTGGCCATTGGGGGCATCAAGGTGGTCACGAAAAGCGGATGGTTTGCGGCGCGCCCGTCAGGCACGGAGGATATCTACAAGATCTATGCGGAAAGTTTTCGCGGCGAGGACCACCTGACACGCATTGTCGACGAGGCGCGGGCAATGGTCGACAGCACGCTTGAGGCACAGGCGGCCACAAATGACGGCGTATAGGGAAGGGATACAGCCCGGCTTTGGACCATTTATGAACCGACGCATATGACATGCCCCGCGCCCGGGATGGGTGTCATGAATCGACCTTGGAGAATCATCATGAGCAGGAAACACACTGACGCGGAACTCGACAGGACTCAATCTACCGAGTCGGCGCTCGTCGAACTGGCAAGTCACATCCAGGCGCTGGTTGCCGATCAGTCGCTGGACAGTCGATGTGCTGCGAAGCTCGTCAAACGCCTGAGGAAGGAAGCGGTCGCGGTGGAAGACAGCAGGGCTGGGACGAAGGCGGGTCGAAAGAGGCTGCTGAAGACGTTTGACGAACTCGATACAGCGCTGTTTGAGCAGAACGCGACGCTGCTGGTGGCGGCCAACGCGGCGCTTCGAGCGCATGACGTGTCCGACGGTGCTGCAACGAAAGGACGTGACGCGAAACTAGATGCAGTGCCGTCGTCCTGACTTCCGATCACGAAGAGCAGTCGGTTTCCGCGTGCATGAGAGCGGTAAACCAGTCGACAGAAGGAGGTCTTATGCCATTTCTGACAGATGCACATTGGTCGTTGATGAAGCGGTCCGGACTGTATCCCCTGTCCCCATTCAAAAAGGCGCCTTGATGTCCGTTTTCTCGCGCATCCTGCGGGGCCGCACCGCGCCTCCTCCCTGGGACAGTAACGAGCCAGTCCGCGAGGAACTCTTCGGCGAAGAACGGTTGGCGCAACATGCCCGCAGCCTTGCCGCCACACAGAAAATTGCACCGGGGTCTGCTTCGGGCGGTTCGCTCGCCGCACGACTCAAGGACAACGCGCGCTACCTGGTGCGGGCGTATGAAGCGACGGTAACGGCAGCAGCGAATGATGAGGCGATCACGCCGGCAGCGGAATGGCTGCTGGACAACTACTACCTGGTCGACGAACAGGTTCGCAAGATACGCGACGACCTGCCGCCGAGTTACTACCGGCAGTTGCCCAAACTCAGCGAGGGGCCGTTTGCAGGCTATCCGCGCGTGTTCGGTCTTGCCTGGGCATTCGTCGCGCACACCGACAGCCGCTTCGATCCGGATCTGCTGTGCCGGTTCGTCCATGCCTACCAGACGGTTCAGCCGTTGACGATCAGTGAACTCTGGGCCGTGGCAATCACGCTGCGTATCGTGCTGATCGAAAATCTGCGGCGCCTCGCGCACCAGATCGATCACGGTCGGACGGCGCGTCTCGATGCCGATGCGATGGCTGACCGCATTCTCGGCGTAGGCGGACAAAGCCCGGAGCCGGTCGGCGCACTTATCGCGCGCTATGGACGCTCGGCGCTGCGCGATACGTTTGCCGTGCAGTTGATCCAGCGACTGCATGACCAGGACCCCGAGGTCACGCCCGCAGTCATGTGGCTGCATGAGCGCCTCGCCGTGCAGCACACCACGGCCGACCAGATTGTGGCCGACGTTCATCAGCAGCAGGGCGCCGCCAGCGTGACGGTGCGCAACGTCATTACCAGCATGCGGTTGATCTCGGATGTGGACTGGACTGAACTGTTCGAGCGCGTCAGCCCGGTCGACGAAGTGCTGCGCACGCATCCCCGTTTCGTCGAAATGGATTTTGCGACCCGTAACCTGTATCGCGGTGCCATCGAGACGCTCGCGCGCGGTTCGTCGGTGAGCGAACTGGACATCGCACAGCGGGCCGTTGCGGCGGCACAGGCTGCCGCGGCGAATACGTGCGAACGAGGCAGCGAGCCAGGCAGTGAACCCGGCAGTGAACCCGGCAGTGAACCCGGCTGTGAACCATCTGACAGCACGATGCACGACCGGGAAGCTGATCCGGGCTATCACCTGCTCTCGGGCGGGCGGCGTGCACTGGAGGCCGGAATCGGGTACCGGCCGCCGGTGGCGGTCTGGCTTCACCGCTTCACGCGTCGCGCCGGCCTTGGCGGTTATATCGGTCGCATCCTCCTGCTGGCCGTGCTGCTTCTGGCCGGCATGCTCGTATTGCTGGCCGGTCTCGCACCTGTTCCGCGCATGGGGATCGGTCTGGTTCTGGTCGGGTTCCTGCCCGCGATGGATCTCACGGTGGCGCTCGTCAATCGTGGCGTCATGCGCGATGTCAACGCGATCGTCCTTCCCGGTCTGGCGCTGCTTGACGGAATCCCCATTGCCTTGCGCACCGTTGTCGCCGTGCCCACGTTGCTCACTACGCCGGAGGTGCTGGCGGAGCAGATCGAACGGCTCGAGATTTGCCACCTGGCGAGCCCCGAAGGTGAGGTGTACTACGTGTTGCTGTCCGACTGGACCGACGCTCAGATGGCGCAAACCGAGGCTGATAACGACCTGCTAGCCGCTGCGGCGGCGGGCATCGCGGCGCTGAACCAGCGGTATCCTGGCACGGCAGACAGCGAACGTTTCCTGTTGCTGCATCGGCGCCGCACCTGGAACGAGGAGGAGGGCGTATGGATGGGATGGGAACGCAAGCGCGGCAAACTGCACGAACTGAACCGGCTGCTGCGCGGCGCGCTGGATACCTCGTTTGTCGCCATCGACGGACGACCGCCGGTCTTTCCGCCTGACGTGCGCTACGTGATCACGCTCGATGCCGACACGCGTTTGCCGCGCGACACGGTACGCAGGCTGATCGGAAAAATGGCCCATCCGCTCAATCGCCCTGTATTCGATCGCGCGAGTCAGCGCATCGTCGACGGCTATGGCGTGTTGCAGCCGCGCGTGACGCCTTCGTTGCCGGTGGGCGCGGAAGGCTCGCTGTTTCAGCGCGTGTCGTCGAGTCCAAGCGGAATCGATCCGTATGTGGCGGCCGTCTCCGATGTCTATCAGGACCTGCTCGACGAGGGCTCATACGCGGGTAAGGGGATCTACGATGTCGATGCTTTCGAGGCGGCTCTGGCCGGCCGCGTTCCCGATAACACCATGCTCAGTCACGATCTGTTCGAAGGCATCTTCGCGCGGGCCGGACTGGCATCCGACATCGAGGTGGTCGAAGAATTTCCGGCTCGCTATGACGTCTCGGCGGCCCGCCTGCATCGCTGGGCGCGAGGTGACTGGCAACTGCTGCCGTGGCTGACCGCGGCGTCGGGGCACCCGGAGCGCATGCTCCAGGCCGCCGGCCGCTGGAAGATGCTGGATAACCTGCGCCGCACACTCACCGCGCCTGCGGCATTTGTCGCGCTGCTGGCCGGCTGGACCTTGCCGTTGCTGGCGTCGTTGTCGTGGACCGGCTTCGTGCTGGCAACGCTCGCGTTCCCGGTGCTGCTGCCGACCTTGAGCGCGCTCATGCCGCCCTGGCGCCGTGCCCACATAAAGATGACCGCGCGTAGCGTGTTAGGCGTCTGGCTGGCCGGTTTGCGGCTCGAGTTGCTGCGCTTGGGCATGGTGGTGATTTTTCTTGCGCAGGAGACCTGGTCGATGGGCGACGCGATCTCGCGAACCCTGTTCCGCTTGCTGGTGAGTCGTCGGCATCTGCTCGAATGGACCACGGCCGCGGAAGCGGGGGCGCGCGGCCGGCTCACGCCCGGCCGCACCTACCTGCGCATGCATGGCGGAATGGGGCTCGCCCTGTGCGCGGGCTGCGCGGTCGCGCTGGTCGCAAGCCTGACGGGCAACCGTGGCGGCTGGGTGGCGGCCCCGTTCGTGCTGGGGTGGCTGGTCGCGCCCGCCGTCGCCTGGTGGTCGAGCCTCCCCCCGCGGCCCGCTGGCGATCTCGCCATTACCGCCGCCGACGCGCGACAACTGCGTCTTTACGCGCGCCGTACATGGCGCTATTTCGAAACCTTCGTGACGGCGGCGGACCAGATGCTGCCGCCGGACAATTTTCAGGAAGATCCACGACCCGTCATCGCCCATCGCACGTCGCCGACCAACCTGGGGCTCTATCTGCTCGCAACAGTCAGCGCCCGCGAGTTCGGCTGGGCCGGCACGCTCGAGACCGCTGAGCGCCTCGCGGCGACGCTTGCCACGATGCAGCGGATGCCGCGTTACCGTGGGCATTTCTACAACTGGTACGACACCCAGGACCTGCGTCCGCTCGACCCAAAGTATGTCTCGTCTGTCGATAGCGGTAATCTCGCGGGTCATCTGATTGCGCTCGGTAACGCGTGTCGCGTGTGGACTCGCCAGCCAGCCGATGCGGACCCGTGCGTGGCCTTTGCCGGCATCGGCGACAGCCTGGCGTTATTGCTCGACGCCGTGCGCGGGCACCCCCGCGATGGAAATACCGGTAGTGGCAACCAGGCGGCCCTGCATACGGACTTCGATCAGTCGGTGGCCGCGCTGCAGGCGGCGCTGGGCGGCGAGCCACCTGCCGCGCCGTCGTGGCCTGCAGTCGAGGCGCTTGCTGCCACCGTGGCCGACATTGCGCGCGCGCTCGTCGACGAGGATCCGTCAGCGCAGGACAACCGGAATGCCGACGTGCTGTTCTGGACCGACGCGCTGGAACGCGCGATCCGCAGTCACTGCCGGGACGCCGCCTGCTCGCCGCAAGAGTGGGCGGCTCTGGGCGAACGTCTGACCGCGCTGACCGAGACCGCGCTGCAGATGGCCAACGCGATGGAGTTCGGCTTCCTGCTCGACCCTGTGCGCAATCTGCTGTCGATCGGTTATGCCGTTGCTGACGGCCGGCTCGACGCAAGCAGCTACGATCTGCTCGCGTCCGAAGCCCGGCTGGCGAGTTTTGTCGCGATCGCGAAAGGCGATATTCCCGCGCGCCACTGGTTCCGCCTGGGGCGTGTCGCGATCCCGGTGGCGGGTGGTGCCGCGCTCGTGTCGTGGTCGGGTTCGATGTTCGAATATCTGATGCCGTCGCTGGTGATGTGTGCACCCGCCAGCAGCCTGATCGCACGGACCAACGGCCTCGTCGTGCGCCGGCAGATCGGCTATGGCGCCATGCTCGGCCTGCCGTGGGGCATCTCCGAATCGGCCTACAACGCACGGGATGTCGAATTCACTTATCAGTATTCGAGCTTCGGCATTCCGGACCTCGGCCTCAAGCGCGGTCTCGGTCAGGACGCCGTGATTGCCCCCTATGCGACCGCACTCGCTGCAATGGTGGCGCCGGCGGCGGCGACCCGTAATCTCGAACGTCTGGGCGCGGCGGGCGCATACGGGCGCTTCGGCTTTTACGAGGCGCTCGACTACACGCCCGCGCGCGTGCCCGAGGGGCAGCAGGTGGCGATCGTGCGGGCCTTCATGGCGCATCATCAGGGGATGTCGATCGTTTCGCTGGCTAACGCGTTGCTGGGCGGGCGCATCCGCTCGTACTTCCATGCGCAGCCCGCCATCCGGGCGACCGAGCTATTGCTGCAGGAGCGTATGCCGGGCACGGTAGCGGTGGCGCATCTGCGGGTCGGCGAAGATCGCGGCAGCGGGCCGATCCGCGGCGTCGAGCCCGCTATCGCCCGGCGCCTTCTGTCAGCGAACGATCTCTCGCCTGCCACGCATCTGCTCAGCAACGGGCGTTACGCCGTCATGCTGACGGCCGCCGGTTCCGGGTATAGCCGCTGGAGCGATCTGGCGATCACCCGCTGGCGTGAGGATGCGACGCGCGACGACTGGGGCAGCTATCTCTATCTGCGCGATGTCGAAAGCGGCGAATTCTGGTCGGCTGCGTGGCAACCTGCCGGCGTGGTGCCGGATAGTTACGCGGTGACGTTCACCGAAGATCGTGCGGAGTTCGTCCGGTGCGACGGCACGCTCACCACGTCACTCGACGTCATCGTCTCCGCCGAAGACGACGCCGAAGTGCGCCGGGTGTCCGTGGCCAATGCGGGGTCCCGTGCCCGTACGATAGAGTTCACTTCGTACGCGGAAATCGTGCTCGCGACACCGGCGGCCGATCAGGCGCATCCGGCATTCAGCAAACTGTTCGTCGAGACGGAGTATCTACCCGAGCTGGGGGCGATTCTCGCGACGCGAAGACGCCGCGCCGAAACCGAACCGGAACTGTGGGCGGCCCATATTTCGGTCGTCGAAGGCGAGGCGCTGGGCGCTATCGAATTTGAAACCGACCGCGCCCGCTTTGTC
Organism: Paraburkholderia eburnea; assembly: GCF_002917095.1. Classification (GTDB taxonomy): domain Bacteria; phylum Pseudomonadota; class Gammaproteobacteria; order Burkholderiales; family Burkholderiaceae; genus Paraburkholderia; species Paraburkholderia eburnea. The sequence continues at coordinate 251,312 of NZ_PQGA01000003.1, read as the reverse complement.
GGGCGCGGACGGCACGTGCGCTCACCGCGGAGCCTCGCCGAAGACCGGCCGCTGGCCAACTCCGCGGGCGTGGTGCTCGATGCGGCCTTCGCGATGCGCCGGCGTTTGCGCATCGCGCCGGGGACGACCGCAAGCGTCGCGTTCTGGACCATCGTCGCGGATTCGCGCGCGAGCTTGCTCGACCTGGTGGACAAACATCGCGATGGCGCCTCGTTCGCGCGTGCAGCGATGCTTGCGTGGACGCAGGCACAAGTGCAGTTGCGCCATCACGGTGTCAGTGCCGACGAGGCCGCACTGTACCAGCGGATGGCCGGATGCATGCTGTACAGCGATCCGTCGATGCGGCCCACCTCCGTTGCGCTGGTGCGCGGGGCGGCGGAAGTGTCCGCGGCCGGTGGCGTGGGCGCCGCGCCACTTTGGGCGCACGGTGTATCCGGCGATCTGCCGATCCTGCTGGTGCGCATCGACGACATCGAGCACATGGCGCTCGTGCAGCAACTGGTGCATGCCCATGAGTACTGGCGCATGAAGCGGCTGGCAGTCGATCTCGTCATCGTCAACGAGCGCGCGGCGTCGTACGTGCAGGATTTGCAGGGCGCACTTGAAACCCTGGTTCGCTCGGGGCGGCGGTCTCAGCCCGGCGGCACGTCGCGCGGCGAAATTTTCGTGCTGCGTGCCGACCTGATGTCGGGCGATGCGCGCGCAATCTTTCCGGTCGTCGCACGCGCCGTACTGGCGGCGCGCAACGGGCGTTTGCTCGACCAGTTGAGGCGACTGGCGGTGCCGCCCGCGACCCTCCCGCCGCGTGCGAGGCGACTGCCTGCGCAGGAGGAGGCAACGACGCCTGCAAGGAGCGTGTCGATCGGTGGCGGCCTCGAGTGCTTCAACGGTCTCGGCGGCTTTGCGGACGATGGCCGCGAATATGTGATCGTGCTGGGGCCTGGCCAATGCACGCCGATGCCGTGGGTCAACGTGATCGCCAATCCGGTTTGCGGTTTTCTCGTGTCGGCCGAAGGCAGCGGCTATACGTGGACGTCGAATAGCCGGGAGCATCAACTGACGCCATGGTCGAACGATCCTGTCAGCGATCCACCCGCCGAGGCGTTCTATGTCCGCGACGACGATACGGGCGCGCTGTGGGGACCGCAGGCGAACCCCGTGCGCGACAGCGGCCCCGAAGCCGCGCCCTACGTTGCCCGTCACGGCCAGGGCTACAGCCGCTTTACGCATACGTCCAACGATATTGCGCTCGACCTGCTTCAATTCGTGCCGCTGGAGGACCCGATCAAGATATCCCGGTTGACGTTGCACAACCTGTCCGCCCGCACACGTCGCCTTTCGGTGACGGCGTATGTGGAGTGGTCACTGGGCGCATCGCGCAGCGTCGCCGCGCCGCACACGATCAGCGAGATCGATGCGGCCACCGGCGCGATGCTGGCGCGTAACGGCTGGTCCCAGGCTTATCGCGGCCGCGTGGCCTTCGCGGATCTGGGCGGCCAGCAGACAGCGTGGAGCGCGGACAGGCGCGAATTCATCGGGCGTAACGGGAGCTTGAGCGATCCTGCCGGGCTCGCGGGTGTCTTGCCGCTGGCGGGAAAGGTCGGCGCTGGACTCGACCCGTGTGCGGCGTTGCAAAACACCATCGAACTCGAACCCGGCGGCGTCGCGACAGTGGTGTTTCTGCTCGGCGAAGCCGCCGGGCTCGATATCGCGCGGGAACTGATCGTCCGCTATCGCGAAGCCGACCTCGACGCGTTATTGGCTGCCGTCACGGCGTTCTGGGATGACACGCTCGGAGCGGTCCAGGTCGTCACACCCGACCGGTCGATGGACCTGATGCTCAACCGATGGCTGCTGTACCAGACGCTCGCCTGCCGCCTCTGGGCACGCGCGGGCTTTTACCAGGCGAGCGGGGCGTACGGCTTTCGCGATCAGCTCCAGGACGTCATGGCGCTTGCCGTCGCGCGCCCGGCGCTGACCCGCGAGCATCTGCTGCGGGCGGCGGCACGACAGTTCCCGGAAGGCGACGTGCAGCACTGGTGGCTGCCTCAGGCCGGCGATGGCGTGCGCACCCATATCTCGGATGATCGCGTGTGGCTTGCTCATGCGGTTGCGCAGTATATCGACGTGAGCGGCGACGCCGCTATTCTCGACGTAACGTTGCCTTTTCTCGAAGGGCGATCGCTGGCTGACGGCGAGCACGACGCTTACTTTGTGCCGGGAGTATCGGAGACCAGTGTGACGTTGTTCGAGCATTGCGTGCTGGCGCTGGAACAAACGCTCGAACTGTTCGGCGCGCACGGTCTGCCGCTGATCGGGACAGGCGACTGGAACGACGGTATGAACCGCGTGGGTGAGGCGGGGCGAGGTGAAAGCGTCTGGCTCGGCTGGTTTCTGTACGCCACGCTGACGGCTTTTGCGCCACTCGCGCGGGCACGCGACGACAATGCGCGCGCGGATCGCTGGCGCGCGCGCGCCGAAGCGTTAAGAGGCGCGCTCGAAAGCGCAGGATGGGATGGCGCATGGTACCGGCGCGGCTACTTTGACGACGGTACGCCGCTCGGTTCGATCAGCAACGACGAATGCTCGATCGATGCGATCGCGCAGTCCTGGAGCGTGTTGTCAGGCGCCGCCGACGCAGGACGGGCTAAAGAGGCGATGGCCGCTCTCGACAGGCAATTGATTCGCCGCGAAGACGGCCTCGCGTTGCTGTTCACCCCGCCGTTCGATCGTACGGTGCTTGATCCCGGATATATAAAGGGCTATCCGCCTGGAGTTCGGGAGAACGGCGGCCAGTACACGCATGCCGCGATGTGGTCGATGCTGGCCTTCGCCGGCATGGGCGACGGCGATCGCGCGGCGGAACTCTTCGCCATGCTGAACCCGGTCAATCGCAGTCGTACTCGAAGCGGTGTGAACCGCTACAAGGTTGAGCCTTACGTTGTTGCCGCCGACGTTTACTCGGTTGCGCCACACGTGGGGCGAGGCGGATGGACGTGGTACACGGGATCGGCGGGATGGATGTATCGAGCGGGCATCGAAGGTGTGCTCGGCATTCGCAAGCACGGTGACGCATTGTCGATCGATCCCTGTGTACCACGAGCGTGGCCTGGCTTCACGGCGATATTCCGCTGTGGCCGTACACGGTACGACATCGTGGTGACGAATCCGGATGGCGTGAGCCGTGGCGTGAGCGGCATCGTCGTGGACGGCCTGAGCCTCGCCGAGGGCAAATCGACCGTGAAACTGCTGGACGACGGCGAGCGTCATAGTGTGACGGTGACGCTTGGCAAGCCGGAAGGACCAGGATCGGGGGCTGTTGCCGGTTGCCTCGCAAGCGGCTCAAGCGGCTCAAGCGGCGCAGATTAACCAGACGATTATTTGAATTCGGGCAATGCGTTTGGCGATTGCTTCGTCATATCCGGCAAGCGTATTTTCTGGACGTGATGCAAGGCATGTGGCCAGGATCCGGACACGCGGGGGCAATTTCAACGCCTTGGTCCCTTCATGCCTTCGGTTTCCATTGCGGCATTCCGCTCTTCGCTGGCCTCAATGGGTTCCATGGCTTCGTCGACGGACGCTGTCGCGCGTTCCGTAGCCGCCTTTGTTTCGTCGGCGATGGCACCGGGTCCTTCATCGTCGTCGCCCGGCGGCTCCAGCATGTCTTTGAGCATGGCCTCCAGCTCGGGGGTGTCCCACGGTGCCCCGTGCTGCTTTTTCGTCTTTATGTAGTGCCTGACTTCGGCGTCTTGCTCCGCAGTCAAGGGAAGACCGCGAAAGGTGCTTTGGGGGGTAGCGTCGGTCATGATACGGATCCGGGGATTGAGCGTATTTCGAGTGTACGCCCTGTTATTGCCTCAGCGTTTCCATTATCGCCATGCGCTTTGCGCAACTGCTGTTTTGCAGTTGACGTGACCGAATCAACGTTCATGCCTGGCGATCACGAGCGTGCCGGGTATCGGCTGGTGAACCTCATGTCGTCGTGCGTTCGATTTCTTCAAATAACCTGATTAACCGGGTCACACGGCTCGTTCCATCTGGCACCAGACCCTGATACACCGCCAAAGCAGTGACACGACGGCGCCAATACGAAAGTCCGAGCGGATTTCCTTTGATCAGTTGCGGAATGATCTGTTCGAGATGCGTAAGGTCCTCTTCGAATTGATAATGCTGCATCGTCCCCCCCAAGGCACTGTTTAATAACCCGCTTCAAGTATGGGATGGCCGATTTTGCATGTCTGCACGCTACCGTACGGCGTGGGACTGCCTCGAACCTTTCACGTGAGCCGAGCTGAGCGATGTCGCGATTGCCGTCTGCTTAAACAGCGCCAGGAAGCGTCGTTAGCCATTTTCCGGGCTGCGCCCGGGTTTCTGTACGCTGGCGGACCGCGTCGAGAATGTCTTTCCGCTACGATGATTTCGGCTGCGGCGTACAACGAAGTTTTGCATCGTTGGGTTCTGTCGAACGGGTCGGGCCGCATCGCCGTATCGGCGAACGAGGGGTGTCACGATGAAACGCATTCGAACAGTGATCGACATGTTCGTGCTGGCTGTCGCGCTTGCCGCGACCGGTTGCGGTGATATGTCCCATAGAGGCACAGATACCGTAGTCGGAGCGGGCGTCGGCGCAGTAGGGGGCGCAGTCCTGACTGGCGGCTCGGCGCTGGGTACGGTGGGAGGTGCTGCCGTCGGCGGTGTGGTTGGCAACCAGGTGGGCAAATAGAACGCTGGAGGAGGACCGGGCGCGGCAAGAGAAGGGCGGGACGCCTCGACGGTACAGCCAGGCACAGACGCGTTTTACATCTCTTGGTGGGGGCTTCGGGACGCGTCGTTTATAGCGCTTTGAGGTCGGGCAGCAGTCGGTCGAATTCCCGCCGTACTACGGCGTAGCACTCGCATACGCGCTTTTCGAGTCCGGGGCGATCCAGCACTTCGATGTGACCATGGCTGTAGCGAATCAGTCCCGCATCCTGCAGTTTCAACGCCGCTTCGGTGACCCCGGATCGGCGCACCCCCAGCATGTTGGCAATCAGTTCCTGCGTCATCTTCAGTTCGTTCGACGGCAGGCGGTCGATGCTAAGCAGCAGCCAGCGGCATAACTGCTGGTCGATCGAATGGTGACGGTTGCAAACGGCCGTTTGAGCCATCTGTGTGATCAATGCCTGGGTATAGCGCAGCAATAGCCGCTGGACCGGGCCGGCCCGGTGAAACTCCTCTTTCAGAATCCTTGCATCGAGCCGGTATGCCGCGCCCGCACTTTGCACGATTGCGCGGTTGGGCATGGTCTCTCCGCCCATGAAGAGTGCGATACCGATGAGCCCTTCGTTGCCCACAATCGCAATCTCGGCGGAGGAGCCATCTTCCATCACGTAGAGCAGTGAGACGATCGACGTAGTGGGGAAATAGACATGATCGAGCCGGTCGCCGGATTCATAGACCACCTGCCCCAAGGGCATATCGAGGCGAACCAGGTGAGGTGAAAGACGCGCCCACTCGGCGTCCGGCAAAACGGAAAGCAGATGGTTGTCTTTCGGCTGATGCCCGTTCGCCATGTGCCGCTCCTCAAAGTCCTGCCTGAATACTGCGCGCTGTGGTCATTGCAGCGATACCGGATGTCAAGCCGGTTCGTCGCCTTGAATTATAGTTCCCGCTCCGATAGCGCACACTATGGCATGTTTTAACAAATGGCCGAAAACGTCGTCTGTGCCTGTCTCGGAGCCGGTCAACGCAACAATGACCGGCGGGCGGGTGTGGTTCGTACCCACATCGAAGCCCGCCACTGTCACCGGTACTGGCACTTATGTCGCAACCGCGCGGTTTGCCCCGGTTACGTGCCTTTCCTGCTAGCGAAGCTGAATCGGCAGGAACAGGCTGATGCCTGGCGACTCATCAGGCGCATAGACAACGGGCGGAGGAGAGTAGACGTAGTCCTGACGGCCGTAGCCGTCGCCATAGCGCCGGGCATCGTGCTGATAGTGTTGATCCCGGTGAGCGGCCTGATGTCCCTGCTCGTGGTGATTCCCGCCATTGGTCGTGTGCTGTTCCTCGTGACGATTGTTATTGGCGCCCTGTGCGGGCGCAACGAACACGCCGCTAACGGCTAACGCAATAGCCGATGCCATCGCGATCCTGCTCTTTATCGAACCCTTGCACGCGGTTCGTCTTTCCGTGCTTCTCATCATGTTCTCCTGTCTGCGGCCCGAACCGACGTACTACGCTGCTTCGAGCCGCGCCCAATGCGGGTGGCCCGTGATCAGCCCTTCTTCGCGGGATGGTGGTGATCGGTCCGGAAGATCAGATCGGCGTTCTTTTTCTGCTCGTCGGACATGCTGTCGTACAGCGTCTGGAAGACGGGCGTGAGCTTTCTGATGCCTTCCGCGTGCGCGTCGGCGGCTTGACCGTAGGACTTGAGATCGTCCACGGCGTTCATGCTGCTCATTTGGCTCATGCGGGTCTCTCTAAGCGCGCGCATCGTGTCCGTGTTGTCGCGCATGACCTGCGCGACTTTTTGCCAGAGCGCTTCCTGCGCCCCGTTGATCTGAAGCCTGTTGTGAAGGCTGTTGATGCGTGCGTCAATCGAGTCGTGGGCCGCCACGGTCATCACATGTGCTGGCGCCGGATTCTGCGCGGGTGCCGCAGCGCCTGCGGGGCTGGCGAATGCCGTTATCGCGAGAAAGAATCCTGCTGCGCCTGCAGGTAAGCGTCCCTGCGCAAAGAGGGGGGTGTTGAATTTCATGGTGTTCTCCAAGGTGAGCTCGTGGGCGCCCGCCAGCGCGTTTCTGTCGCTATGGGCGAGCTTTGATCGAACTGCTCATGTATGGGCTCATTCCTGAGCGGCGTCTGTCCGGTGCCGGACGCTGGGCGAGTTTGCTCTCGCTACACCGGTAGCGTGCCGCACGGATTCCACTGCCGCGAGGTGGCGTGACCGGCTCGATGAAACCTGACTGAGGACAGGCGCGGATCGCCAGTTCGTCGCGCGTTACGCTGCCAGGGCGCTGAGTCCTGTCATGCATCGTTCCCGTTACGTGCTAAACGCGCGTTCGGAACCGTTTTGTTGCCGGCGATGGTGGGACATCATCGATGAGCAGAACCATCAAAGCTAACGCGGGTGGTCCAGGTCGTCGTGACTTACCAAAGATATTCGGTATCCTGAGTAATAAAGAATGGCTCCCGCCTCCCTTAGCAACGATATCGATCAGAACATCGTCTGGAAGCCGACCCGCGCAAGCACCTGGTTCGGCCCGCTCGACATTCCGTCCGGACCGACCATGCCGTTGATCTGAGCCTGCGCGCCGCCCCCCAGTTGCGTACGCGGGTGCTGATTAGGCGGCGGGCGAAGTCATACGTGGACTTTCAAAGAAACGATGCGCAGGCAACTATTACGGCGCTCTGCGCTTGACTTGTCCTAACCCAGGGATTCCGATGTACCGTTATTCGGTGCCGCCGATGTCGCGTTTCCCGGCGCTGATGCGCCTTTCGTCCATGCAGCGGTGAGTTCGCGGACGCTTTCGCGAACCTGCTGGCGGAACCAGCATTGCGACGCATCGCGATCGCTCGCCTTGGTCCAGGCCATGATGATCTTCAGCGGCGGGAAGGCCACTGGCGGCTCGAAAATCCGGATCGGCAGCATGTCCTGGAACGGTCGCGCGAGCGATAGCGGTATTGCCGCAATGCAACCGGTCGCGGCCACCATGTACGGTATCGTCGTGAATTCCGGTATCAGAAACTGATCGTTCTGTGCGAGGCCGGTTCCCGCCAGCGTATCGCGTTCGATGCTCGCATTCACGCGAGACCCGAGATTGAAACTGATATGCGTATGCTGCAAGTACGCGTCCCGGCCCAGCCCGGCGCGCGACGGCGCATGCCGTGTCGATTCGATGCCGACCATCTGGTCGGTGAACAGAGACTCGTACTGGTGATCGGAATCCTCGTTAAATAGATTGAGGCCGGACCAGTCGGATGCCCGTTCCGGGGCGATCACCATGTCGATCATGCCCTGGCGCATGTCTTCGCCCGAGTTCTGGTCGCCATGGACGAACTGCACGCTGGCCTTCGGCGCGCCAGCATTGAGACGCTCATGCAAAGGCGGTATCAGCAGGAAACTCAACCAGTCAGCCGAGGCGATACGGAAGCGCCCGGTAATCTCGCCGGGATCGAATTCGAGCGTCCCGAGCAGCGATTCGCCCGCCATCTGGAATTGCTCCAGCTGCGGCAGCAGCGCCTTCGCCTTCTCCGTCAAAAGCAGCTCGCGACCGTTGAATACCAGCAGTTCGTTGTCGAACACTTCGCGCAGACGCTTCAGGCTTCCGCTGACCGTGGACTGGGTCAGATGCAGTTCCTTCGCGGCTATCGTCACGTTTCGATGCTTCAGCAACGTGTAGAGGATCGGTAGCAGATTGAGATTGACGTTGCGAAGTTGATTCGATTTGCTCATGACTGGATTCGTCGCCGTTTGACTAGCCCGGGCCGGCACGCTTCGCCCTGGGACCGAAAATCGTCCACCGGGCCGTGTCTTTGCGCAATCGGGGATTGCCCGCCGTCGCTACCTTGGCGTTTTTACCTAAGCGGCTTTGCCAATACCTCCTATGGAAAACGGCGGTTTCCTTTCGCGCGGCCCGCGTCACTATACTTCGTGCCACATCAAACACACCGTTGACCGGACGCCATTCACGTCGCGCCAGGTCATCGTCCCCGGCCTGCCACGGCCCCGAGCGGGACATGCTGACGCTGGCCATCGGCTAATCCGCGGCCTTTATATCGCAGTACGAACAAGGAGAAGTCATGCATAGCGTCTCGACGCTCGGATATATGGTCCTCGGGGTCAGCGACCTCGCGGCGTGGGAAGGGTTTGCCGTCAACGTGCTGGGTCTGCAGGCCGGAAAGCGCGTGGCCGGCGAGTCGCTCGGCCTGCGCATGGACGACTACGAACAGCGCATTCTGCTGCTCAAAAGCGACATCGACGACTTCCTCGCCGCAGGCTGGGAGTTCGAGACGGATGCGCAACTCGACGCCTATATCGCCCAGATCCGCGCCCGAGGCGTCGAAGTCGCCGAGGCTGACCAGGCGGTCGCCGACCAGCGCCGCGTCACGCGTCTCTTTGTCTGCGAGGACGCGGACGGCATCCGCCATGAGTTCTATAGCACCGCGTATCGGGCGAATACCCGCGATGCGTTCCGCTCGTCAGTGCTGCGCGGTGGCTTCAGCACCGGGCGCTTCGGCGCGGGCCACTTCGTCACCGTGCCGAAGCATAGCGCGAGTGCGAAAGCGTTCTGCGAGGACATACTCGGCCTGAAGCTTAGCGACAGCATCGGGGGCGACGCGGCGCCGGGCATGACGATCGATGTGACGTTCTTCCACGCGCGTGCTGGCCGCCACCATTCACTCGCGATCGCCGAAGTCCCGTTCCCGGTCTCGAAGCGTATCCACCACATGATGATCGAGTGCTCCGATGCCAACGATGTCGGTCTTGCCTACGACCGCTGCAAGGCGTCTGGTGTGCCGATCCTGATGGAGTTGGGTCACCACCCTAACGACGGAATGTTTTCGTTCTACCTGATCTCGCCCTCGGGTTTCGCGATCGAATTCGGCTCGGGCGGCATCGTCGTGGACGACGACACGTGGGAAGTCAAACGTTACACCGAACTCAGCGACTGGGGCCACAAGCTCAATCCGCCGCCGGGCGCACCCGCGCCGAAGGCGCATTGAACCCGTCGCATCACGCGCGCATTCCATCTGAAGCAACCGCAACACCGCAAGCCATCGGAGCTAAAAAATGTCCTTGACCGAAGCCAGTACCAGCAAGTTCGTGACGATCGACGAACCGGGACTCGAAAATTTCACCATTCACTTCAACGACGCGGGCAGTGGTCCTGCAGTCGCCATGTTGCACGGTGGCGGCCCCGGCGCGAGCGGCTGGAGCAACTACTACCGTAACCTCGATGCGCTGGTGAACGCGGGTTTTCGCGTGCTGCTGATCGACAGTCCCGGCTTCAACAAGTCGGGTGAGATCGTCAGTGACGTGCCTCGCAATCTGCTCAACGCGCGCGCGACCAAGGGCGTGCTGGATGCGCTCGGTATCGGAAAGGCTCATCTGGTTGGCAACTCGATGGGCGGCGCCTCGGCTTTGAGCTTTGCGCTGGAGTTCCCCGATCGCCTGGATCGCATGGTGTTGATGGGACCGGGCGCACAAGGTCCAAGCATCATTCAGCCGCAGCCTGGAGAAGGTATCAAGCGCATGTTCAAGCTGTACATGCAGCCCAATTACGAGAATTTCGAGGCCATGCTCGAGGTGTTCGTCTACGATCCGCAAGCGATTACCGAGGAACTGCGCAAGGGACGCTGGAGCAACATCGAGTCGAACCTGAATCACCTGAAGAACTTCGTCGAAAGTTCGAAGCGTTGTCCCGTCACCAACTGGGATTTGTCGAGCCGCTTCCCGGAGATCGCCCACAAGACCCTGGTGACATGGGGCCGCGACGACCGTTTCGTACCGCTCGATCATGGCCTGCGCATGATCAACACCTTGCAGGATGCGCGGCTCCACATCCTGCCGAAATGTGGTCACTGGGCCCAATGGGAACACGCCGAAGAATTCAACCGGCTCGTTCTCGACTTCCTGAAAGGCTAAACGCGACGGCGACGGCGCGCAGACGCCTCAAGCCATCGCCGGTACGAGCAGACGTGAGTACGGAGACATCCGGGTTATTAACTACGCAGTACGAATTAAATAGCTCGTTGTTGCATTGAAGCGGCAAATTTTCTAGTGGAGTTTTACCCATGACGGAGCATCTCAACTACGACGCCGACATTGCCATCGTCGGCTATGGCCCGAGCGGCGTGATCGCTGCCCTTACTCTGGCGAAATATGGCATCTCCACCGTCGTATTCGAACGCTACCGCGACATTTACCCCCGTGCCCGCGCTGTTACCGTCAACGACTGGACCATGCGCATTTTCCAGAGCCTGGGCGTCGACGAACCGGTTCTGAAATGCATCGATCCGCAGCGCGCGCTGCGCTGGATGCGCTATGACGGCACCGAGATCATGCGCATCGAGCATCCTCCTTCGACGCTCGGCATCAAGCCGCGCTTTTTCAACATCTATCAGCCCACGATGGAGGCGACGTTGCGCGAATGCGCAAGCCGCCACGCACAGATCGACGTGCGCTATGGCCTGGAGGTGGTGGCGCTGGACCAGGACGAAGCGGGTGTCACGGTGACGGCGAAGGATGCGGACACGGACGCCCGGACTTCCACGCGCGTGCGCTATGCGATCGGTTGCGACGGCGGGAGCAGCGCGACGCGCGGAGCACTCGGTGTGAAGCTGCTCGGCGATACGCTGGAAGTGTTGTGGATCGTGGTCGACTGCCGTGTGAAGCGCTGGTGGCCGGATCGCAATCTGCTGACCTTCTGGTCGGACAAGGAGCGGCCGGTGGTGGATATTGCGCTCTCGGGCGGCAATCATCGCTGGGAACTCCCGCTCAAGCCCGGTGAGACCGAGGCGGACTTCGCGACGAACGACAAGGTGTGGCCATTGCTCAAGGCGCTCGGCGTAAGCGAAGACGACGTCGAAATTCATCAGCACGCTTTCTATCGCCACCATACCCGCATGGCGCAAACATGGCGCGTCGGACGCGTCTTCCTTGCCGGCGATGCAGCGCATCTGATGCCGCCCTGGGCCGGCGCCGGCATGCAGACCGGTATGCGTGACGCGTTCGATCTCGGCTGGAAGCTCGCGGGCGTGATTAATGGGACCTTGCCCGAGCCGTTCCTCGATACCTACGAAACGGAGCGTCGCCCCAACGCGGAGTTCTACACGCAACTCGCCGTTCAGCTTGGCCGCGTCATCAAGCAGGAACTGACGGATGAAGAGCAGGCGGCTCTCAACGCGCCGCCCGCGGAGGATGCACCGGAGGCGCCGCTGATTGCACCGCCGGTGCTCGCCGCCGGATGGCTGCGCGGCCCGCTCGCCAGGGACAGTATCGTTGGCCGCATGGTGCCGCAACCCGTCGTCGGAGACACGCGCGGGCGGATGGCCCGTCTGGATGAATTGCTCGGTGACGGCTTCGTGCTGCTCGGCGATGACGTTGACCCCGCAACGTTGCTCACCGCCAGCGAGAAGGACGAGTGGGACCGGCTCGGCGCCCGGTACATCGCTGTGCGCCAGCAGGACCAGCGTACCCGGGGAGCCGACGAATTGATCGACCTCGACGGCGTATTGCGTCCCTGGCTGCGCAAATACGGTGCGCGTGCGGTCGCGTTGCGTCCCGATCGTTTCGTGGCCGCAGCCGATGTGAGCGGTCTTGCCGTGCCGGTTTGCACCGCTGCTGCGTAGGCGGTGACTGGCGGTAACGGAATACGACGTGCGGGGCGGCCGTGGCGCCGACCCGCATCGATCGAAGAAGGAGTTTACCGATGCTTGATAACACTATGGTGCACACGCTTGCTACGCGCTTGCGTGACGCCGAAGTCTCGTGCCGGACCATCATGCCGGTGCGCACGGGCGGCACGCCGGGCGGTATCGCCGTTGATGACATCGCCACGGCCTACGCGGTGCAGCAGGCCAACGTGGAACGGCGCGTGGCGAGTGGCGAGCGCATCGTTGGGCGAAAGATTGGCCTCACGTCGCTCGCGGTGCAGAAGCAACTGGGCGTCGAACAGCCCGATTTTGGCGCGCTGTTCGCCTCGATGGCCTATGGCGACAGCGAGCCGATTCCGCTTTCGCAACTGATCCAGCCGAAGGTGGAAGCCGAAATCGCGCTCGTTCTGGAGCGCGACCTGACGCAGGAGAAGCACACGTTCGTCGACATCCTGAACGCGACCGCGTATGCACTGGCGGCGATCGAAGTGGTCGATAGCCGCATCCAGAACTGGGATATCCGCTTCGTCGATACGGTGGCGGACAACGCATCGAGCGCGCGTTTCGTCGTGGGCAGCCGTCCTGTGCCGCTCTCGCAGATCGATTTGAGTGCCTGCGCAATGGAGCTTTCGCGCGACGCGGAGGTACTTTCGCGCGGCAACGGCGCGGCTTGCCTCGGCAATCCGCTCAACGCCGCCGCATGGCTGGCCGATCGCATGGCGCAGCTCGGCACGCCGCTGCGCGCGGGCGACGTGGTGCTCACGGGCGCGCTCGGGCCAATGGTCGCCGTGAAGGAACCCGGTACGTACACCGCGCAGATCGAAGGCCTTGGCAGCGTTCGCGCGACATTCACCGCCTGATACAGGAATTCACTATGGCTTCGGAAAAACTCAAGGCCGCGATCATTGGCTCAGGCAATATCGGCACGGATCTGATGATCAAGATCATGCGCAACAGCCGGCATCTGGAAATGGCGGCGATGGTCGGCATCGACCCGAACTCCGATGGCCTTGCGCGTGCCGCGCGCCTGGGCGCCGCGATCACGCATGAAGGCGTGGAGGGGCTCACGCGCCTGCCCGTGTTCGACGAGATCGCTTTCGTGTTCGACGCTACGTCCGCGGGCGCGCACGTGAAAAACGACGCGCTACTGCGCAAGCTCAAGCCGTCGATTCGCGTGATCGACCTCACGCCTGCTGCGATCGGCCCGTACTGCGTGCCGGTCGTGAACATCGACGCGCAGATCGAAGCGCTCAACGTCAACATGGTGACGTGCGGCGGCCAGGCCACGATTCCCGTGGTCGCGGCGGTCTCGCGCGTGGCGAAGGTGCATTACGCGGAAATCGTCGCGTCGATCAGCAGCAAGTCGGCGGGACCTGGCACGCGCGCCAACATCGACGAATTCACCGAGACGACTTCGAAGGCCATCGAAGCCGTGGGCGGCGCGGCGAAGGGCAAGGCGATCATCGTGCTGAACCCGGCCGAGCCGCCGGTGATGATGCGCGACACCGTCTATACGCTTTCCGACCTTGCAGACCGCGAAAAGATCGAAGCGTCGATCGAAGAGACGGTCGCAAAGGTCAATGCTTACGTACCGGGCTATCGCCTGAAGCAGAAGGTGCAGTTCGACGAGATTCCCGCGAGCGCGCCGCTCAACATTCCGGGTCTTGGCAACTTCAGCGGCCTGAAAACGTCGGTGTTCCTCGAAGTGGAGGGCGCCGCGCACTATTTGCCCGCGTACGCGGGCAATCTCGACATCATGACTTCCGCCGCGCTCGCCACCGCCGAGCGCATGGCGCAGGCGCTGCCTGGCGTGCAAAGAACTTAAGGGACAGGGCGATGAGCAAGAAACTCTATATCTCCGACGTGACGCTGCGCGATGGCAGTCACGCGATCCGCCACCAGTACTCGATCCAGAACGTGCAGGACATCGCTCGTGCGCTGGACCGCGCGAAGGTGGACAGCATCGAAGTCGCCCATGGCGACGGCCTGCAAGGTTCGAGCTTCAATTACGGCTTCGGCGCGCACAGCGACCTCGAATGGATCGAAGCCGTGGCCGACGTGGTCGAGCACGCACAGATCGCCACGCTGCTGCTGCCCGGCATCGGCACGATTCACGACCTGAAGGCGGCGTACAACGCGGGTGCGCGCATCGTGCGCGTCGCCACGCACTGCACGGAAGCCGACATCTCGAAGCAGCACATCGAATACGCACGCGAACTCGGCATGGACACGGTGGGCTTTCTGATGATGAGCCACATGACCACGCCGGAAAACCTCGCCGTCGAAGCGAAGAAGATGGAAAGCTACGGCGCGACCTGCATCTACGTGGTCGACTCGGGCGGCGCGCTGACGATGAACGACGTGCGCGATCGTTTCCGCGCGGTGAAGGCCGTGCTCAAGCCGGAAACGCAAACCGGCATGCACGCGCACCACAACCTGTCGCTGGGCGTGGCCAATTCGATCGTGGCCGTGGAAGAGGGCTGCGATCGTATCGACGCGTCGCTCGCGGGCATGGGGGCCGGTGCGGGCAACGCGCCGCTGGAAGTGTTCATCGCGGCGGCGGAGCGCATGGGCTGGAATCACGGCACCGATCTGTACACGCTGATGGACGCGGCCGATGACATCGTGCGCCCGCTCCAGGACCGCCCGGTGCGGGTGGATCGCGAGACGCTCGCACTCGGCTACGCGGGCGTGTATTCGAGCTTCCTGCGCCACTCGGAGGTGGCCGCGAAGAAGTACGGCCTGAAGACCGTGGACATTCTCGTCGAACTGGGCAGGCGCCGCATGGTGGGCGGCCAGGAAGACATGATTGTCGATGTCGCGCTTGACCTTGCCAGACAGGTCAACGGCAGCCATTAGCGAGCAACGGAATCCCCGCGACGTGCGCACCGTTGCAGTCTGTCGGATTAAAGACGGCTCGCACGTCTTGGGGTGAGGACGGTCAAATCATGGCCTGAAGGAAGGAGGGGCGCCGTGTTGGACTGGATGCGCGATCGGTCGCTAAGGCGATAATGCGCGGTTTTAAAAAATAAAAACGCAGTTTGGAGACGGAATATGAAAAAGCTTTGCGCGATACCATTATTCGTATTACTAACGATAGATCATGCTTTTGCCCAGAGCAATGTGACGATGTATGGGATGATCGACGCCGGGATATCGTATATATCCAATGAGGGTGGACATTCCGTAACCAAATTCGATGATGGGATCTTCGCCCCCAACCTTTTCGGTATTCAAGGCGCCGAAGACTTGGGAGGAGGAACCCGGGCAATCTTCAAGCTCGAAAATCAGTTTTATCTCGGTACGGGGACGACCGTGCAACCGGGAATTTTTGGGCGCAATGCGTACGTCGGACTCGACGATCCCAGATTTGGCAAGTTGACGCTGGGGAACGTCTACGAGTTTATGTTTACTTCACTGACCGAGCACAACAACACGCCTGGCCAGTTTTCCGGTGGTCTATATAGTTTTGCCGCAGGTCCGTTTCAGAACCTGGGCATTCCGCAAAACCCGACGGGCTCGTTCGGGTGGGCCCGCACGAATGGCATTCCCATCGGTAATGCAGTCAAATACCAGTCGCCGCAAATCGCCGGGTTTTCCTTTGGTGCGCTTTATTCGTTCGGCGGCGTTGCCGGGTCGTTCGGATCGAATTCGGGCGTGAGTGTAGGCCTGAACTACGATCGCGGTCCACTAGGTTTTGGCGCCGCCTATACCGAGCAGAAATATCCTGGCTCGCTCGGTAACGCTCCGCAGGTGGCCATTCGAAACTGGGGTGTCGGTGCTCACTACGCCGTGGGGCCCACGCTGACGTCGGCAAGCCTTGTCACGGTTCGTAACGAGCTGACGGGCGCCTATGCGTACTCCGGCCAACTCGCCACTAACTGGCAAATCACGCCTGCCGTTTCGCTCGGCTTGAGTTACATGTATATGAAAGGCAATGAGGTGCTGAATGACAACCATGCGAACCAGTTGAATGCGATTCTGGGCTACTCGCTCTCCAAACGCACGATGGTCTATGCAGAAGGGGTCTATCAGCGGGCCAATTCCGGCGCGCAAGCGGACATCGATGGCATCCTGAATCCCTCCGGTTCGTCGAGCAGCGCCTCGCAGGCCATCGCTCGTGTCGGGTTGCGCACCTCTTTCTGATCGGCGGATTGTCGCGATCTGCGTTGGGGCCGTGGACGACGCGTCAAAACGCCGGCGATAAACAAAACCCGCGCACGGATCTTGATCCGGCGCGGGTTTTTTTGTGGCTATTGGATTCCCCGTTGTGGCTCCATTTTCAGCCATCTCAGGGCGTCAAAATGCAATCATCCCTCATCTGGGCGACTCAAATGAGATAAAATTGCGAATCCGCACTGGACTTATCCCCAGCGAGCCGGCTTCACGCTCCGCTCACGCCTC
Source organism: Paraburkholderia eburnea (assembly GCF_002917095.1). GTDB lineage: Bacteria > Pseudomonadota > Gammaproteobacteria > Burkholderiales > Burkholderiaceae > Paraburkholderia > Paraburkholderia eburnea. The sequence goes on along the minus strand of NZ_PQGA01000003.1, from coordinate 234,551 downwards.
CAACGGCATCGCGCTCGTCCCCTTGAGTTCATCGAGGCACACAATCGAATGCACGCTGCTGACGCCGGGCGCCCGCATGAGCGTGTCGAGCAGGAATTCGGAGAGCGCCTTGAGATCGCGCGCCACCACCTTCAGTACGTAGTCGATATCGCCGGTCACGGAATAGCACTCCTGCACTTGCGGCAGCGTTGCGATGAGCTCCTTGAACTTCACGAGTTCGCGCATGTGCCCGCGCTCCATCGTCACCTGAATGAACGCGACCACGCCGAAGCCGAGTGCCTGCGCGTCGAGTCGCGTCTCATAGCGCTTGATGACGCCCAGTTCTTCGAGCCGTCGGTGGCGCCGCAATGTCTGCGCGGGCGAGAGCTTGACAGCCGCGGCCAGTTCGAGATTGGAGGCGCGTCCGTGCTCCTGCAGGGCGGCGAGAAGCCGCAGGTCGATGGGGTCGAGGGCGAGTGTCTGCACTTTTCTTGCTCGGGATGAGTTCAATGCGAAATGAAATTGTACCAATCAGGGTTTGCCTGCGTATCAGATGAAATCATATTTTTCCTCACCGCCTATACACTGGGCGCACCTGACAAGGCGGTTAGCCACCTGTGGCGGCCTTGGGAGCGCGCCAGCGCAGAAGGTTGCGCGCGCAATATTATTTCGCGTGGCCGCACAGGGAACGGCGCGGTGTACGGCGCAGTGTACGTATCAGCCAGCCGGTTCCTTGCCGACGCATCGATAAAGAAGAGACAGGAAGAGACATGGTTTCCACTACACCAGGCAAGCCTTCGGGCCGTCGCGGCGACGAGAATGGTCATCTCAAGCGCGGCCTCAAGAATCGACATATCCAGCTGATCGCGCTCGGGGGCGCGATCGGCACCGGACTGTTCCTCGGCATCGCACAGACCATCCAGACCGCTGGGCCTTCCGTGCTGCTCGGCTATGCGATCGCGGGCATCGTGGCGTTCTTCATCATGCGGCAACTCGGCGAGATGGTCGTCGACGAGCCCGTCGCCGGTTCGTTCAGCTATTTCGCCGATAAGTACTTCGGCCCGTTCGCAGGCTTTCTCTCCGGCTGGAACTACTGGGTGCTCTACGTGCTCGTGAGCATGGCGGAGCTGTCGGCGGTCGGCATCTACATGCACTACTGGTGGCCGGGGCTGCCGACGTGGGTGTCGGCGCTCGGCTTTTTCGTCGTCATCAACGGCATCAACCTGGCGAGCGTGAAGTCCTACGGCGAGCTCGAATTCTGGTTCGCGATCATCAAGGTGCTGGCGATCGTCGGCATGATCGCTTTCGGCGGCTGGCTGCTGTTTTCGGGCAACGCGGGACCACAGGCCGGGATTTCGAATCTCTGGGCGCATGGCGGCTTTTTCCCGCACGGCGTCTCGGGTCTCGTGATGTCGATGGCGGTCGTGATGTTCTCGTTCGGCGGGCTGGAGCTGGTCGGCATCACCGCCGCCGAAGCGGACGATCCCTCGCATACCATTCCGCGCGCGACCAATCAGGTGATCTACCGCATCCTGATTTTCTACGTCGGCGCCCTGGGCGTGCTGCTTTCGCTCTATCCGTGGGAAAAGGTCGTGACGGGCGGCAGCCCCTTCGTGCTGATCTTCCATGCGATGAACAGCAACTTCGTGGCGCACGTGCTCAATGTGGTCGTGCTCACGGCCGCACTGTCGGTCTACAACAGCGGCGTGTACTGCAACAGCCGTATGCTCTACGGTCTGGCGCAGCAGGGCAACGCACCGAAGGCGCTGCTCAAGGTGAACCGCCGCGGCATTCCGCTGACGGCGCTCGCCGTGACGGCGGTGGCGACGGCGGCCTGCGTGGTCATCAACTACTTCATGCCGGGCAAGGCTTTCGAGCTGCTGATGGGGCTCGTGGTATCGGCGCTCATCATCAACTGGGCGATGATCAGCCTGATTCACCTGAAGTTCCGTCGCGAGAAGGCGCGTGCCGGCGAGACGACGGCGTTTCGCAGCTTTGGCTATCCGTTCACGAATTACCTGTGTCTCGCGTTCCTCGCGGGTATTCTCGTGGTGATGTATCTGATTCCGGATCTGCGCCTGTCCGTCTGGCTGATTCCCGTGTGGCTGGCGGTGCTCGGTGGCGCGTATCGGTTCTGGCGTCGTGGTGCGGCGCCCGCTCTGCACGGCGGCATGCAGACGCGCCAGGGGCAGTAAGTCGCCCGTGGGGGAAGGGCGTTCATGCGAGCGCCCCATGAACCCGCATCAGGCGCTTATCATCCGTATTCCAGCAACTTTCCCGTAACCGACAAGTTAAGGCCATGTTCGAACATATCGATGCCTATCCCGGCGACCCGATCCTCTCGCTCAACGAGAACTTCCAGAAAGATCCGCGGCAGAACAAGGTCAATCTGAGCATTGGCATCTATTTTGACGACGAAGGCCGCCTGCCGGTCATGCAGGCCGTCCACGAAGCGGAAGCGGCGCTGCTGAACGAGCCGGGCGCGAAGCCCTATCTGCCGATGGCCGGTTTCGCGCAGTACCGCGACGCGGTGCAGACGCTGGTGTTCGGCGCCGAATGTCCGTCGCGGGCGGCCGGGCGCGTGGCCACGGTGCAGACGCTCGGCGGCTCGGGCGCGCTCAAGGTGGGCGCGGACTTCATCAAGCGCTATTTCCCGCAAAGTCAGGTGTGGGTGAGCGACCCGACGTGGGAAAACCATCGCTTCATTTTCGAGCGCGCGGGTTTCCAGGTGAACACCTACCCGTACTACGACGAGGCGACAGGCGGCCTGAAGTTCGACGCGATGCTCGCGGCCATCGACGCGCTCCCGGCGAAGAGCGTCGTGCTGCTGCACGCGTGCTGCCATAACCCGACCGGCGTCGATCTGGACGACGCCCAATGGGTGCAACTGATCGACGTGCTGCAAAAGCGCGATCTGCTGCCGTTCGTCGATATGGCGTATCAGGGCTTCGGCGCGGGTCTCGATGCCGATGCGTTCGCGGTGCGCGAACTGGGCCGTCGCGGTATCCCGGCGCTGGTGGCGAATTCGTTCTCGAAGAACTTCTCGCTGTACGGCGAGCGTTGCGGCGGTCTGCACGTGATCTGCGAAGACGCGGCGGCAGCCGATCGTGTGCTGGGCCAACTGACGGGTTCGGTGCGCTCGAACTACAGCAATCCGCCGACGCATGGCGCGAAGATCGTCACGCGCGTGCTGACGACGCCGGCGCTGCGCCAATCGTGGGAAACCGAGCTGGCGGCCATGTGCGAGCGTATCGCGCGTATGCGTGTGGCGATTCACGACGGCCTGAAGGCGCATGTGAGCGGCGAGGCGCTGTCGCGCTACGTGAAGCAGCGCGGCATGTTCACGTACACGGGTTTGAGCGCGGAGCAGGTCGATCGCCTCAAGGAGGAGTTCGGCGTGTACATCCTGCGTTCGGGCCGCATGTGCGTGGCGGGCCTCAACGAAAAGAACGTGAGCATCGTGGTCGATGCCGTGGGCAAGGTGCTGAAGGACTAAGCCCCCTGTGAGTTGCCGAAGCGGCGCCCGATCATCCGGGCGCCGCTTCAGAATCGCATTCCCGTGCCGATTCCACATACCCCCGCCGCGCCGCCGCCACTGCCGCCCGCCGCGCCGCAAAACACGCTGCAGCCACTCAGGCTGGCGCAAAGCAGCACGCAAACCACAGCAAAACGCCACTGCGGCATCATCCGCACCATCCGGGCGATCCGCGAGGAAGCGCGATGCCCAGCCCAAAGCGCCCGCCGCGTGATCGGTAAGCGGAAAAATGAAGAAGATTTCATCGTTGCCTGCGCAAGTAAGGGAAGGGTGCCGTCGCGCGTTTGCTGGCGGCGAATCGAACGACCTTACTCCCGCCTCCGAGGCGCGCCTATCGGACGAATCCGGCTTTCCTCGGGCTTGGCATGGCACCTCGCCCATGCGCCTCGCATCAAATGGCGTGTCTGTCAATGTGTAGGGCCTCCATGTCGTCCATGTCGGACTAGCGCAGTCTTCCAGGTGTTACCCTGATAGAATCCCGTGGCCGCAACGTAGTGGATTGCCGATGAAATTGCTTGATGCCCTCGTCGAACAACGGATTGCCGCCGCAGCCGCGCGCGGGGATTTCGAAGGGTTGCCCGGCGCCGGAGCGCCCCAGGAACTCGACGACGACCTCTTCGTGCCCGAAGAAGTGCGTGTCGCGAACCGTATCCTGAAGAACGCCGGATTCGTGCCGCCCGCGCTCGAACAGTTGCGCGCGTTGCGCGATCTCCAGGAAGAACTCGCCAAGGTGGGCGACAAGGCCGCGCAGTGCCGTCTGCGTGCGCGCCTGCTCGCCCTCGATATGGCGCTGGAGTCGCTGCGCGGCGGCCCGATGGTGGTGCCGCAGGAATATCGCCGCCGCATCGCCGAGCGGCTGTCCGAGCGCGCGGCGAGCGCACAGGGTTTCGCGGCGGGTGCCGCTTGAGCGTGGGCGCCATGACGCCGTCCGGCGCGCCCGACGACGCACGCGAACCCGACGACACGCCGTCCGAAGCCGCAGCGCCGCTGGCGGCCGCTTCCGCTGAATCCCCCCCTATCCCCGAATCCGATCCCGTCAGCGAACGCGACCGCCATTTCATGCGCCTGGCGCAAGCCGCCGCCGACAAGGCGCGCGCGGCCGGCGAAGTGCCGGTTGGCGCGGTGCTGGTGCGCGGTGACGAAGTCATCGCGACGGGCTTCAATCATCCGATCGGCACGCACGATCCGTCGGCCCATGCCGAAATGGCGGCGTTGCGTGCCGCCGGCGCCGCACTGGGTAACTACCGCTTGCCCGGCTGCGAACTTTATGTGACCCTGGAACCGTGTCTCATGTGCGCGGGCGCGATCATGCATGCGCGCATCTCGCGCGTGGTGTACGGCGCGCGCGATCCGAAGACGGGCGCGTGCGGCAGTGTCGTCGATGCGTTCTCGAACGCTCAGCTCAACCACCATACGAGCGTGGTGGGCGGCGTGCTCGAAACCGAATGCGGCGACGCGCTGCGCGCCTTCTTTGCCGAGCGCCGCCGTGCGAGCCGCGAAGCACGCCGCGCCGCCGCAGAAGCCGCCGATGCGGCCAGCGCACAGCCCGGCCGGACCAATCCTGGCCGGACCGATCCTCACTGACTCACACCGCCACGTCGCGCCGCCGCAGCCTGATGGCGCCTGGTGGAATTCGAACCAGTCGAACATGACCACCCATCGCACCATCGAACTGATTGCGCCGTCAGGCTACCCCCACGATCCGGAAGCCGTGCATCGCGGCATCGCGCGGCTGCGCGCGCAGGGTCATCGGGTTGAGAACATCGAAGCCACGGAGCGCCGTTTTCAGCGCTTTGCTGGCACCGACGGCCAGCGCGCCGCCGAACTGAATCGCCTGGCCGATCCTTCGCGCGCGTTGCCCGATATCGCGCTGGCGGTTCGCGGAGGCTACGGTGCGGTGCGCATCCTGCACGGTCTCGACTACGAGGGGCTGCAAAAGCGGTTGGCGGGTCAGCCCATTGCGCTGGTGGGCCATAGCGACTTCACGGCGATCCAGCTCGCACTCTATGCACGCGCGGGGCTCACGACCTTCGGCGGTCCGATGCTGCTGGGCGACTTCGGCGCGCCGGAGTTGAGCAGCTTCACGATGCAGCACTTCTGGCAGGCGCTCACGCAGCCCGAATTCACGCTCAAGGTGAAGACACCTCAGTCGCAGCACGCGGATGTCTCGGGCATGCTCTGGGGCGGCAATCTGGCGGTGCTCACGTCGCTGATCGGCACGCCGTACATGCCGCCGGTGGAGGGCGGCATCCTGTTCGTCGAGGATGTCAACGAACAACCCTTCCGCATCGAACGGATGCTGTATCAGTTGCATCTGTCGGGCATCCTTGCGCGCCAGAAGGCGCTCGTGCTCGGCGATTTCTCGGGCGGCAAACCCTTCGATTACGACAACGGCTACGACATGCACGCGGTGGTGGAGCAGGTGCGCGCGCTGGCGGGCATTCCGGTCTTCACTGGCCTGCCGTTCGGCCATACCGCCGACTTGGTCACGCTGCCCTTCGGCGCCGACGCGCAACTGAGCGCCAATGCGCACGGGTTCGAACTCAACATGAGCGGCTATCCGCATCTGGGTTGATTTCGCCAGCGCCCTCGGGCGCTGTTTTTAACCGTCAATACGCAACTAACAGCCAATAAATCCTTCTCTATCGAAATGTTCTAGAACCGCCAGCGGGACAAATTGTTGACAAAAATTTGGGCCATTTAAGGGCATTCGGTCACCATGAAAGTGCGGAATTCCCCGTGTTGAAGCGGTTCTCACCAGAATAAGGCATGTGGCTGACCGGTCAGACCAGGCATCTTCCCCAGGTTCGCCGATAAAATTGTTGACAATCTTTATGTCCAAACTAGCATACCCAACATCAAGGTGACAGACATGCCCAAAGACGTGCAAAACGCCGATACCGAAGCCGACGCGACCGGCACGAAGCCCGAGGCCATCGCCGCGCGCATCCGCGCCGCGATCCTCGAGCATCGTCTGCCGCCTGGCGCGAAGCTGACGGAAGCGCAGTTGTGCGATGTGTTCAGCGTCAAGCGCGGGCCGATCCGCCAGGCGCTCGCGTTGCTCGCCACCGATCACCTTGTCGATCTGGAACCGAATCGCGGCGCGTTCGTCGCCAGCCCGACGCTCCAGGAAGTGCATGAGGTGTTCGAGATGCGCCGCATCATCGAGCTAGCCGTGGTGGATCGGGTGTGCGGCGCCCAGCACGGTGCGCGGCGGCTCAAGAGCATTGGCGAAACCATCCGCCGCGAGCGCAAAGCCTTCGAGGGGCGAGACTTTCCGGCGTGGATCCGTCTTTCCGGCGAGTTTCATACCGAATTGGCGGCGCTCACAGGCAACACGGTGCTGTGCGATTGCCTGAACGGCCTCGTCGCGCGTTCGACGCTGATTTCGGCGCTCTACGAATCGCCCGGACGCAGCCCGTGTTCGTTCGACGATCACGAGGCGATTCTCGTGGCGCTGGAGGCCGGGCAGGCGCAGGAAGCGGCCGCGCTGATGGTGCGCCACCTGCAGGGCGTGGAACTCAAGATGCTGGACCGGCCGACCGGCGCGTCGGTGGATCTGCAGGATGTTTTCGGTATGCGTGACGCCGCTGTTGCAGCGCGCTGACGTGTGACCGTGGGAGCGCCCGAAAATAAGCGCTTCCACACAACTGAACTGAAGGACAACTGAATGATGCGCGGCGCGACGCATGACGCCGCCGCGCGGGGAAGGATTGGGGATGGCAGCGGCACGGCGGGTAGGGCGCCACGGTGGCGACCGGCGCAGTGCGCACGCGCGGCCCTCCACGCAGAGATCGCGGCAGCCGCATGAGGTTTTGCATCAGGCGGCGCAGCACGCGTTTTTAAGGCGTCAAGGCGTCTTTTTTCCGTCGGCATATCCATCCCAAGGAGCGGATCATGGCTCAGTTCAGCGCGTCACATGGCAGTCCGGCAGTGCCCACCTTCGACTCAGGCGAGAGCAGCGAACCCGGCGACGGCATGCGAATGCCCGCCGGTTACAGCGAGCGCCTCTACAATCACGATCTCGCGCCGCTCAAGGAACAGACCTGGGGCGCGTACAACATCTTCGCGTTCTGGATGTCCGACGTGCACAGCGTCGGCGGCTATGTGTTCGCGGGCAGCCTGTTCGCGCTGGGTCTCACGAGCTGGCAGGTGCTCGTCGCGCTGATCGTCGGCATCTCGATCGTCAACGTGCTGTGCAACCTGATCGCACGCCCCAGCCAGCGTCATGGCGTGCCGTATCCAGTGGCTTGCCGCGGCACCTTCGGCGTGCTCGGCGCCAATGTTCCCGCCGTGATTCGCGGCCTGATCGCGGTCGCCTGGTACGGCATCCAGACCTTTCTCGCGTCGAGCGCGCTCGTGATCGTCGTGCTCAAGTTCGTCCCGCAGTTGATGCCATACGCCGATGTGCACAAGCACGGCATGTTGGGCCTTTCGACAGTCGGTTGGGCGGGCTTCATGACGCTGTGGGTGCTGCAGGCACTCGTGTTCTGGAACGGCATGAACACCATCAAGAAGTTCATCGACTTCGCGGGCCCGGCGGTCTATGTGGTGATGTTCGCGCTCGCGGGTTACATGGTGTATCGCGCGGGCTGGCAGAACATTGGCCTTAATCTTGGTGGCGTGAAGTATCACGGCGCCGAAGTGATTCCGGTGATGATTACGGCCATCTCGCTGGTGGTGTCGTATTTCTCGGGGCCGATGCTCAATTTTGGCGACTTCTCGCGCTATGGCAAGTCGCTGCGCAGCGTGCATCGCGGCAACTTCTGGGGGCTGCCGGTCAACTTTCTCGCGTTCTCGCTGGTCACGGTGATCACGACCTCGGCCACGCTGCCTGTATTCGGACAACTGATTACTGATCCGGTCGAAACCGTGGGCCGTATCGATCATCCGACCGCGGTGATTCTCGGCGCGCTGACCTTCACGATTGCGACCATCGGCATCAATATTGTCGCCAACTTCGTTTCGCCGGCCTTCGATTTTTCCAACGTCGCGCCGCGCCTCATCAGTTGGCGTGCGGGCGGCATGCTCGCCGCCGTGGCTTCGATCTTCATTACGCCGTGGAATCTCTTCAACAATCCTGCCGTGATTCACTACACGCTCGATGTGCTGGGCGCTTTCATCGGTCCTTTGTATGGTGTCCTGATCGTTGACTTCTACCTCGTGAAGCGTGGCCGTCTTGCGGTGGACGATCTCTACACGGTGTCGCCGAAGGGCGCTTACTGGTACAGCAACGGCGTGAACTGGCGTGCGGTCGCGGCGCTGCTGCCTGCCGCGGTGATCGCGATCTTGTGCGTGATGGTGCCGGCGCTGGGCAACGCGGCGAACTTCTCGTGGTTCATCGGCGCGGCGCTGGGCGCATTGTTCTATCGCGTGTTGACGATGGGCGAGCGCGCACGCGCGCAGGCCTGAACGACACCCAAATATGCGTACCAATGTCTGAAGACCAGGGAATTGCCATGCGTATCAAACTGATCAATCCGAACACCACGCAGCGCATGACGGCGGCCATGGGGCAATGCGCGCGGGCCGTCGCGGCCTCCGGCACCGAAGTGGTGGCCGTGAGTCCGACGATGGGGCCGCCCTCGATCGAGGGTTATTACGACGAGGCGCTGGCCACCCCCGGCCTGCTCGCCGAGGTGGAGGCGGGCGAGCGCGAAGGCTTCGACGGCTACGTGATCGCCTGCTTCGGCGACCCCGGCCTCTACGCCGCGCGCGAACTCGCACGCGGGCCGGTAGTGGGTATCGCCGAAGCGGCCATGCACGCGGCAAGCGTGCTGGCTCCCGGCTTCTCGGTCGTCACCACGCTCTCGCGCACCAAAACGATGGCGTGGCATCTGGCGGAGCGCTATGGCATGACGCGCTTTTGCCGCAACGTGCGCGCCATCGACGTGGCGGTGCTCGAACTCGACGAGCCCGGATCGGCGGCGCGCCGCGCGATCGTCGACGAATGCCGCCGCGCGCTGGAGGAGGACGGCGCCGACGCCATCGTGCTCGGCTGTGCGGGCATGACGAGCCTGTGCGCGCAGGTGGAGGACGCGCTGGGCGTGCCGGTCGTGGATGGCGTGACCGCGGCCGTGAAATGGGTCGAGGCGCTGGTTGCGCTGCGCCTGACGACCGCCAAGCGCGGCGACTTCGCCCGGCCGCTCACGAAGCGTTACGACGGCGAGTTCGCACGCTTTAGCCCCACCGGCGCGGCCAGCGTGACCGATACGCCGCCGCCCGTCCGCCCGCTGCGCTACGGGTAAACGCGCAACGCAAACGGCCCGGGCTGCACTATGCTCGGGCCTTGCCGGCCCGGCACATACACCTCTCTTGACCCGTACTATCCGTCCTCGCGTATGGGCGCGCCCGAACGATTTCGCTAAACTGGGCCGGTCCTCGAAGCAGAATGTCCGCCTGCCTGCCAATCCTTGTGGCGCAAGGTTTTAATGCAGTGGCAACGGCATTCGTTCGCGGCGTTCCGCCCGGTTTCGTTTCGTCATCACCCTTCGACAGATTCGACAGCATGCCACTCGATCCCCAATATCCCCGCGATCTGATCGGTTACGGCCGCCATCCGGTGCAGGCCAACTGGCCAGGCCAGGCGCGCGTCGCGGTGCAGTTCGTGCTCAACTACGAAGAGGGCGGCGAAAACTGCGTGCTGCACGGCGACCCCGCGTCCGAGCAGTTCCTCTCAGAGATCGTGGGCGCCGCGGCTTATCCGGCACGCCACATGAGCATGGAGTCGATCTACGAATATGGCTCGCGTGCGGGCGTCTGGCGCATCCTGCGCGAGTTCGAGAAGCGCGGCCTGCCGCTTACGGTATTCGGCGTGGGCATGGCAATCGAGCGTCATCCCGAGCTGGGCCGTGCATTCGTCGAACTGGGCCACGAGATCGCTTGCCACGGCTATCGCTGGATTCATTATCAGGACGCCACGCCCGAGCGCGAAGCGGAGCACATGAAGCTCGGCATGGAGGCGATCGAGCGCGTGACGGGCCAGCGTCCGCTCGGCTGGTACACGGGCCGCGACAGCCCCAACACGCATCGCCTCGTGGCCGAATACGGCGGCTTTCTTTACGACTCCGACTATTACGGCGACGACCTGCCGTTCTGGATGGACGTCGAAGTGACGGGCGGCAAGACGGTGCCGCAACTGATCGTGCCGTACACGCTCGACACCAACGACATGCGCTTCGCCACGCCGCAGGGTTTCAACACGGCGGATCACTTCTTCACCTATCTGCGCGACGCCTTTGACGTGCTCTACGAAGAAGGCGACGAAGCGCCGAAGATGCTTTCGATCGGCATGCATTGCCGCCTGCTCGGACGCCCGGGCCGCATCCGCGCGCTGCAGCGCTTTCTCGATCACATCGAAAAGCACGACCGCGTCTGGGTGACGCGCCGTGTCGATATCGCGCGCCATTGGCGCGAGCACCATCCCTATCAACCGCAACAGAACGATCACCGCGGGGTCGCCGCATGAAGGCAATGCACTACACCCTTGAACAGCTGAATCAGGCCTCGACCGACGCCTTCGTGGCCGCGCTCTCGGGCATTTTCGAGCACTCGCCCTGGGTCGCCGAGGCGGCGGCGCAACAACGGCCCTACGCGAGCATCGACGCGCTGCATACGACGATGTCGAAGGCGGTGGAAACGGCGGGCGAAGCGCAGCAACTCGCGCTCATCAACGCCCACCCGGAGCTTGCGGGCAAGGCCGCCGTGCGCGGCGAGCTGACGGCGGAATCGACGCGCGAGCAAAGCGGCGCCGGGCTGAACCAGTGCACGCAGGAAGAATTCGACAGGCTGCAGGCGCTCAACCGCGCTTATCGCGAGAAGTTCGGCTTTCCGTTCATTCTCGCGGTGCGCGGCTACGACCGCCACGGCATCATCGCGAACTTCGAGTCGCGCGTGAACAACAATCGCGCCGACGAAATGCGCGCGAGCCTCGACCAGATTTACCGTATCGCGCGCTTCAGGCTGGATGAGCTGATCGACGCGTGACGTGGCGATGCGCCCCGGCAAGTAGCAACCTGCGGGGCGCAGCGCCGTTTTGAACCACAGAAAAGATACGAAGGAAGACAAAGATGGCACTCCCGACTCTCGACCCCAACGCACCTGACTTTACGCGCCGCTTCGTCAATCTCGCGGATCCGCGGCTAGGGGCGCAGGCGCTCGAGGCGAGCGACGACTTCTTCGCGCCGAAGGAGCGCATGCTCAATCCGGAGCCGGCCGTCTTTATCCCGGGCAAGTACGACGACCACGGCAAGTGGATGGACGGCTGGGAAACGCGCCGTAAGCGTAGCAACGGCTACGACTGGTGCATCGTCAAGCTCGCGCGCCCTGGCGTCATCAAGGGCCTCGATCTCGACACGAGCCATTTCACGGGCAACTTCCCGCCTGCAGCTTCGGTTGAAGGCGCCTATGTGGCCGAAGGCGCGCCTGGCGCATCGACGCAATGGACCGAGATCGTTCCCTCGACCTCGCTCAACGGCAACAGCCACCACTACGTCGAAGTGTCGAGCGAGAAGCCGTTCACGCATCTGCGCGTGAACATCTATCCGGATGGCGGCATTGCGCGTCTGCGCGTGTACGGCCAGCCGCAGGTCGACTGGCAGGGCGCGAGCCGCACGGAACTGTTCGATCTGGCCTCGATGGAAAACGGCGCGTATCTGGTCGGCGCGAACAACCAGCACTTTGGTGTGGCGTCGACGCTGCTCATGCCGGGCCGTGGCGTGAACATGGGCGACGGCTGGGAAACGCGCCGCCGCCGCGAACCTGGCAACGACTGGGCGATCATCGCGCTCGCACAGCCGGGCATCATCAAGAAGATCGAAGTCGATACGGCCCACTTCAAGGGCAACTATCCGGATCGCTGCTCGTTCCAGGCCGCGCGCGTGGTGGGCGGCACGGACAGCTCGCTCGTGACGCAGGCGATGTTCTGGCCCGTGCTGCTTGACGAACAGAAGCTGCAGATGGACAAGCAGCACTACTTCGAGAGCGAAATCGCGGCGCTTGGCCCGGTCACGCACGTGCGCTTCAACATCTTCCCGGACGGCGGCGTGTCGCGCGTGCGTCTGTGGGGTACGCTCGCCTGATCCGGCGACGAGGCCATCATGAGCGAAGTGAATACAACGCTGACCATCGAGCCGCTCACGCGCGAAGCGTTCGCGCCGTTCGGCGACGTGATCGAGCTTGAGGGCGCGAAACAGATTCCGATCAATCTGGGCACGACGATCCGCTATCACGATCTGGCGAACGTGGATGTCACGGAAGAGGGCGGGCGCACGCTCGTCAATCTCTTTCGCGGCCAGCCGCGCGTGCTGCCCTTCGAGGTGAAGATGCTCGAGCGTCATCCGCTTGGCAGCCAGGCGTTCGTGCCGCTCAACGACAAGCCGTATCTCGTCGTTGTCGCGCCGGCGGGCGATCTGGACGTGACGAAGATCCGCGCGTTCGTGTCGAGCGGCTGGCAGGGCGTGAACTATGCGAAGGGCGTCTGGCACCATCCGCTGATCGCGCTGGGTGACGTGAGCGACTTTATCGTTGTCGATCGGGGCGGCGAGGGGCTGAACCTCAACGAGCAGGATCTGCCGGAATCGCTCTGGCTGACCGAAGATGCGATGCACGAAGCGCAGCGCTGAAGTTAGAAGCGCTTCGCCTCACGCGAGGAATCAAGCGTAAAAGCCACGGCCTGGGCCGTGGCTTTTTGCATTGAGCGTGCGCGAGTCATGCGCGAGGAGGTGCGATCAGAATTCGTAGCCGACCTGGGCGCGCACTCCCGGATTGCCCGTGCTCGTGACGGATACAGCGCCGCTCATGAGCCAGTGCATGTTTGCCGAACGATATGTCACGCCGACCGCCGCCGCGCTGCCGCCCATGTAGTAGCCGCCGCCTGCCGCGACGACGGTGCGTCCCGGACCCGAGGGCGTGAGGTTGGGCATGGCCATGGCCGCCGCGACACCCGCATAGGCGTTCTTCGACACGGTGTTGATCGAGCCTTGCAGATTGGAGATCTGCTGTCCGATCGCGCTCGATTGCTGGGCGATCGCCGTGTTCAACTGGTTCAGGTTGACGGCGTCGGTGCCCTGCGTGCCGGCAGCGACGTTGACGATCTGACGCTCCGATCCGGCCGCCCCGACCGACACGGAGTTGTCGCGGTTGGCAACCGAGTTTGCACCGAGCGCCACGGAATTCGTTGCCGAGGCATTGGCCGTATCGCCGATTGCGGTCGCGTTGCTGCCCGTTGCCACCGCGCCACCGCCTACGGCAACCGATTGCGTGCCCGATGCGCTCGCAGCATTACTGGTCGAGTTGACCGAAATGGCCGTCGAACCCGCCGTGCTGAGATTCTGTACAGCCTGATTGATGTTGGCGACCTGCTCGTTCGTGGCATAGAGCTGTTGGCCGGTGACGGCATCGGTGCTTTGCGCGGACAGTGTGCCGTTCTGAAGGCCGCTCAGGCTGACGTTGCCGCCGCTCGTGCCGCCGAGCGTCACCGTGGAGTGGTCTGCCGAATCGTAATGCACGGCGTTGGAGTCCGTCGTGCTGGTGTCGCCTACGCCGCCCACGCCCACGCTGATGGGATTCGCGGGCGCGAGCGAGCCGATCGCCACGGCGCCGCGCTCGGTGCCAGACGACGTTGCTGACGTCGCCGCTGCCGGATTCATCGATGCTGCGAGCGTCGAGATGTCCGTTGTATTTTTCAGCACGCGGTTGTCGAGATTGGTGATCGCGTCGCCGATGTTATTGACCGTCGCGCCACCCACCGTATAGGACGGTGCGATGAAGCCGCCGGCGGCATTGATGCCGGCGCCGCCGCCCAACGCGCTTGCCACGGATCTGAGCTGCGAGACGTTGACCGCATCCGTATCGTCCTGGCCCGCCGCCAGGTTCACGATCCGACGCGTGTTGGCTTCGTTTTGAATCGTGAAGGGCACACCATTGGCGTCATACGCAACATACGAGCTTTTGCCGTCATTGCCCACCGAGACCGTATTCGACTCGTTCGCCACGGAACCCGCACCGATTGCGACTCCATCCTTCGCACTGGCATAGGCTTGCACGCCAAGCGCGACGCCATTTGCGGCATGTGTGTAGGCGTTCGAGCCGATAGCGATGGCGCCGGCTCCCGAAGCACGTGCCGCGTCAGACGGGCCTTGCGAACCGCTGTTATCCGCCAGGCCCGCAACCTGGGCGTAGTACGCCGCGGTCGTATATGACTGGTTGAGCCCGGTCGAATTCACACCTGAGCCGCCGTTCGCGTTGTTTGCAGTCGATGCCGACAGCAACAGTCTGTCCTTACTGCCTCCGCTCGACGAACTGACAATTTCGTAGACCTGACCGACATTGGCGGCGTCGGTATCTTGAATGCCGTCGGCCACGTTGCTGATAACGGTGCCCTTCGGCAAATAACCCTGGGAACGGTCGCCGTTCACGAAATAAAGGCTATTGCCTTTGCCTGGGTCGAGCACGATTTGCGCGTTCGCCGTTCCAGTCGTGTTCGGGGTGTAGAGAACAGCAGGATTGCTCACATTGCCGTCCGCGTCCATGATGAAGCCGCCAAACGTGTAGGCCGCGGGATTTGACGAGGCGCTTTGCGCTCCCCAGCCTGCCGTGGTCAGGGTGTTGTGTATCCGTGTAACGTCGCTATTGATGCTAGTGATGGAACTGGATACCCCATACAACTGCGCGCCATTGACCGCGTCCGTGCTCGACGCATTGACTGCGCCGTTCGCGACATTGAGCAGGGCCACCGGCGCCGTTGCGCTCGCGCCACCAAGACTTACGGAGCTATGCGCGGACGAGTCGTAGAGCACGGCGTCCTGCTTGCCGCCCGCACTGAGCGCGGCAAGCGCCGAGCCGACGTTGCTGTAGGTGCCCCCGGCAACGACATATTTCGGAGCGGTCACGCTGCCGTCGGCATTCGCTGAAACACCGCCGCCCAAATCTGTCGCGACGCTCGAAGCCAGCCCGAAGAGCTGCGAACCGTTAATTGCGTCCTTGCTACTTCCATTGACCACGCCAGCCGTGAGATTTTTGAGGTTGCCGGCAGCGTTAATCGTTAAGGTCGGGCCGGACGCCGTCGCGCGGAAATTGACCGTACCCGTCGTCCCGTCGACATAGACCATGCTGGACTGCGCTTCGAGCATGCCGATGTCATGACCCGTGACCGGTAGCCCTTGACAGCCCTGGATAAGCGATTTCGACGCGGCGCTCACCGCTTCCTGGTTTCCGCCGTTGATGTCGGTGGTGCATAACTGGCTCGCGAAGACGCTGCTGGATACCATGCCTCCAACGGTGCCAACCCCTATCGTTGCAAGTATCCTGAAGGATCTCAATCGTGAATTCTTTTGCTTGCCACGTGCTACGGATTGTTCCGATACTGCTACCCATGTCCCCGTCGTTTCGTTCCAAACTGATCGATAGGTCTTATTCATTCGTTATCCTGATTTAATTGAGTGGCTACGAACGCATGGGGGCGACATAGTCTCAGATGCGCCGCAGCCAGACTCGAATGACGTGACTAACCGTCACTCAAGATGTTGAGTCGATTTTCAATCTCGCGGGCATTCACTGGTATTGTTTTCAATCTATGTGAAATCACCGCGATAGAAAATCCCTCGAACTTTATTAATTGCTCAAATAATGGGGTATAAGAGAATTCTTAAAATCGATTGAAGTTGAACTGATTAGTCCAGGAGCAGTAGTCGGGAAGCGGGAGCGGGACCGACATAGATCGGATGCCGACGCGGTGTGCGCCCTGCACCAGAATGAAAGTGCGTCGCGAGGCGTAGGATTGGATTCGTGATTTTAATCTCGGCGCTTCGAATTCTTAATTATTTGCACTTTCAGACTAATAAATTGAGAATTTTCTCAAGCACGGATCAAAAAACAAAAAGCCCGAAACACAAAAGTGCTTCGGGCTTTTAATGCGGCCAAACTGGCCCAGGAAGATTACTGCTTCGCGCCGCCCTGGAACCACGCGGCAATCTTCATGCGCTCGTCGTCGGTCATGTGCGTGACGTTGCCCAGCGGCATCGCCTTGAGCGTGACGGCCTGCTGATACAGCCGCTGCGCGTTCTGCGAGATTTCATCGGGCGTATCGAACATCACGCCGGCGGGCGCTGCGCCCATCATCGTCGGGTGCGCCGAGTGGCAGCCCGCGCAACGCTGTTGCAGGATCGGCTGGATGTCACCGATCTTGATCGTCGGCGCGTTTGCGGCTTCGGCCTGCGGCACGACCGGGCGCGGCAGCGTCCAGACCAGCGCGACGAACATCAGCGCCACGCCACCGATCGGCAGATACCAGAGTTGCTGGCCGCGATGGCGCATCACGAAGAACTGGCGAATCAGCGCGCCGGCCAGCATGATGACCACGAGCACGGCCCAGTTGTATTCGTGCGCGTAGGTCATCGCGTAGTGGTTCGACAGCATCGCGAACACCACCGGCAGCGTGAAGTAGGTGTTGTGCACCGAACGCTGCTTGCCGCGCTTACCGTAGATCGGGTTCGGCGTTTCGCCCTTGAGCATCGCGTTGACCATCTTGCGCTGGCCAGGGATGATGACGAAGAACACGTTCGCCGACATGATCGTCGCGAGCATCGCGCCCATGATCAGATACGCGGCGCGGCCCGAGAAGATGTGGCAGGCGAGGTACGCGGCAACCACGACATAGACGCCCACGCATACGCCGAGCAGCTTGTCCTTCGTGCCCAGCAGGCGGCACAGCGAGTCATACACGATCCAGCCCGCAGCCAGGAAGCCGAGCGCCGAGGCCACCGCCACGACCGGGCCCATGTCGAGCACGTTCTTGTCGATGAGATACGTATTCGGCGCGAACAGGTAAAGCACCGTGAAGAGCGATGCGCCCGAGAGCCACGTCGTATAGGACGGCCACTTCGACCAGTGCAGATCGTCGGGCATTTCGGGCGGCGCGACGGTGTACTTCTGCATGTTGTAGAAGCCGCCGCCGTGGACGTGCCACAGTTCGCCGAACACGCCGCGACGGCGCTGGTTCGCATCCGTGGGCGGTTTGAGGCTGTTGTCGAGCGCGACAAAGTAGAACGATTCGCCGATCCAGGCGATCGCCGCGATGACGTGGAACCAGCGCAACGCGAGGTTCAGCCAGTCGGTAATAAAGCCTTCCATGAAACTCCTCCACTCCTGATTCGTTGCGCGCGGACGTCAAGGCGTCTCGCGCGGGACTGCGGGGGCGGCATAAGTGCAGCGCCGCAAAGCGCGGACGCGTCGGCGCGCCGCCTTTCTCTTTGTTGTGTTGTTGGTGTGCTGTGGACGGCAGCCCAGCAAGCTCAACTGCCGCGATAGGTGCTGTACGACCACGGCGAGACGAGCAGCGGCACGTGATAGTGCGCGCCGGCATCGGCCACGCCAAAGCGCAGCACGACGCGATCGACGAAGCGCGGCTCCGGCACTTTCGTGCCGATCGACGCGAAGTAGTCGCCGGCATGGAACACGAGTTCGTATTCGCCCGGGGTGAGCGCCGCGCCTTCGAGCAGCGGTTCGTCGCAGCGGCCGTCGTGGTTGGTCGTGACGGTCTTCAGCGCGCGGCGGGCGTCGCCGTCGAGCGCGTGGAGTTCGACCTTGATGCCCGCGCCGGGACGGCCGTTCGCGGTGTCGAGCACGTGGGTAGTCAGCTTGCCCATTCGCAGTTTTCCTTGTCTTTTCCTGGTGTCGTTGCGAGGTTTCGGCGGCGTCTCGATCCCATGATGCTCAAGCGGCGGATCGAGGCTCCACGTCAGTGGCTACATACCCGTCGGCGGATCGAAGCGAGCGCCGTGAACGCATTTTAAGAACGTTCGGGCCGCAATCGCGCGAGCGATAGGAAAGATAATCCCCGCCGCATGAGCCTGGCCGCCTGGCCTTGCTGCAAGCGGCTCTCGCGGCGATCGAAACCTCGGGTTTTCACCCATGTGCACATCGTATCCGCGCCAAAAATCGACCTTTATATGAAGGGACTGAATTCCGGTATCTCGCCCAGGCGAATTGCCAGCGGAATTTTGGTTGCCGAAGGTAGCGGTCATGCGCGCAACGGCACACACCGGACACATACCGGAGCGCGCAACCCGAAGACGGCGCTGGGCGCCGGGTAACCGGGCCAGCGGCGTCCTCGTCAGGATGCGTCGGCACCGGTTGTTCCGGTTGACCGGCGGTGCGGCAAGGGCGTTTGCTTCACATTCACAGTCGATTCATGGACAACGGAGCGAACAGACACGATGGAACGCACCCCCCGCACGAAAAAAACCTTGCTGGTCAAGAACGCCGACATGCTGGTGACGATGGACGGCGCGCGGCGCGAGATCCGCGGCGGCGGTCTTTATGTCGAGGACAACCGCATCGTCGCGGTCGGCCCGACGGCGGAACTGCCGCAGACCGCCGACGAGGTGATCGACGCCACCGGCCATATCGTCACGCCGGGCCTCGTCAATACGCACCATCACATGTATCAGAGCCTCACGCGCGCCGTGCCCGCCGCGCAGGATGCCGAGTTGTTCGGCTGGCTCACGAATCTCTACAAGGTCTGGGCCAACCTGACGCCGGAAATGATCGAGGTATCGACGCTCACGGCGATGGCGGAACTGCTGCTCTCGGGCTGCACGACGTCGAGCGATCACCTCTACATCTACCCGAACGGCAGCCGTCTGGACGACAGCATCCGCGCCGCGCAGCAGATCGGCATGCGTTTTCATGCGGCGCGCGGCAGCATGAGCGTGGGGCAGAAGGACGGCGGCCTGCCGCCGGATTCAGTGGTCGAGAATGAGGACGCGATCCTCGCCGACACCCAGCGCCTCATCGAGACGTATCACGACGAGGGGCGTTACGCGATGCTGCGCGTGGTGGTCGCGCCGTGCTCGCCGTTCTCGGTGAGCCGCGATCTGATGCGCGAATCGGCGACGATGGCGCGCCATTACGGCGTGTCGATGCACACGCACCTCGCGGAGAACGTCAACGACATCGCCTATAGCCGCGAAAAGTTCGGCATGACGCCGGCCGAATATGCCGAGGATCTGGGCTGGGTCGGCCGCGACGTCTGGCACGCCCACTGCGTGCAGCTCGACGAGCACGGCATTGGTCTGTTCGGACGCACCGGCACGGGCGTCGCGCATTGCCCGTGCTCGAATATGCGCCTGGCGTCCGGCATCGCGCCGATCAGGAAAATGCGCCTCGCGGGCGTGCCCGTGGGCCTGGGCGTGGACGGCTCGGCTTCGAACGACGGCGCGCAGATGATCGGCGAGATGCGCCAGGCGATGCTGCTCGCGCGCGTGGGCTTCGGCCCCGACGCCATGACGGCGCGCGAGGCGCTGGAGATCGCGACGCTCGGCGGCGCGAAGGTGCTGGGCCGCGACGATATCGGCGCGCTCGCGCCCGGCATGGCGGCGGATTTCGTGGCTTTCGATCTGCGCCAGCCTTTGTTCGCGGGCGCGCTGCATGATCCGGTCGCGGCGCTGGCGTTCTGCGCGCCCTCGCAGGTTGCGCTGTCGGTGATCGATGGGCGCGTGGTGGTGAAAGAGGGCGTGCTGCAGACGGTCGAACTTGGGCCGGTGATCGAGCGCCATAACCGGCTCGCGGGGCAACTCGTGCAGGCGGCGCGTTAAGCGACGTTAAGCCGCGCGGAAACGAAACGGGCGGCGCGCAGAAGCGGGCCGCCCGTGCTGTAACGCTCAAGCCGTTCGGCAAAACGGCATCGGCGTCTATTAAGGCTTGTCGATCAGCGTCTTCGTCGCTTCGGCGACGAGGCTGCGCAACCAGCGGACTTCATCCGAATAGTGACAGCGTTCGTGCCACAACTGGTAGTACTGCATCGGCGGGAAGTCGAGCGGCGCGGGCACGACCGTGAGCGGCAGGAAGCGCGCGTAATGATCGGCAAAGAGACGCGTGGTGGTGAACACCAGATCCGACTTGATGAGCACGTAAGGCGCCAGATTGAAGTACGGCAGCGTGACGACCACGTGGCGCTTGAGGCGCTCGCGCGCGAGATGCACGTCGATGGCGCCGCGCTGGCCCACGGAATAGGGCGTGGGCGCGAGATGCGGCGCGTTGAGGTACTGGTCGAGCGTCAGCCCGCCGCGCTTGGCGAACGGGTGCGTGTTGCTCATCAGGCAAACGATCTGGTCGACGAACAGATTCGACAGGTGAAGCTGCTCGGGCGGCTCGGGCCAGTTGCCGATCACGATGTCGAGCTTGCCTTCTTCGAGCGCCAGTTCGTAGTCGAACGCGGGTCCGAGCGAATGAAATTCGAGCGTGGCATTGGGGGCGGCCTGGCGGAAACGCTCGACCACGGTGGGCACGAACAGCACGTTCAGATAGTCCGGACAGCCGATGCGGTAACAGCGGATCGAGGTGGCCGGATCGAAATTGTGCTGCTGGAAACGGATGCGCTCGATCTCGCGCAGGGCGTTCTGCACGGGTTCGAGCAGGCGCAGGCCGTATTCGGTGGGCACCATGCCGGACTTGCCGCGCACGAGCAGCGGGTCGCCGGTAATGTCGCGCAGACGCCGTAGCGCTGCGCTGATGGCGGGTTGCGACTGATTGAGCTTGACGGCCGCGCGCGTCACGCTGCGCTCCATCAAGAGGGTGTGCAAGACGCGCAAAAGGTACGTGTCGATCGCCTCGCGTTGCTGGCTCATGAAATCTCCGAATTATATGTTTTGGCTGATCGAGGGGCTTTAGGGATATATGTTTTTTAATATGGACAAAAAGACCCGTCAAGACAGGGTTGTACCGAGCCATCCTGACAAGTCCCTGTTGCGCGGGGCACGACGGCGTGTCATGAGGATTTTTGTCGGCTCGACGCTGGCCACGCCGGCAAGGTATCGTCACCCCGCGCGGGGGCGCTTTGCGCGGCCATGGAAAAGGCTTGCGCGCGAACTGCGGTAGCGCGGCGGTAACGGACGACAACAGATAACGAACCAGCAATAACGTATTAAATAACGTACCTCGGCGGAACTTCCATGGGCGATTCTTCTTCCCGTCAACCGATTGAAACGCAGCCGCGCGTGCCGCGCCTCGCGCTTTCCGGCATCACGAAGCAATACCCGGCCGTGCGCGCCAACGACGACGTGACGCTCACGGTCGCGCCCGGCGAGATTCATGCGCTGCTCGGCGAGAACGGCGCGGGCAAGAGCACGCTCATGAAGATCGTCTATGGCGCGGTGCGCCCCGACGCGGGCGAGATCCGCTGGGAGGGCGCTGCCGTCGAAATCGCCAGCCCGGCGGCGGCGCGCAAGCTCGGCATCGGAATGGTGTTCCAGCATTTTTCGTTGTTCGAAACGCTCACCGTGGGCGAGAACATCGCGCTCTCGCTCGACGAAAAATTCGATCTCAAGACGCTGGCCGCGCGCATCCGCGAGGTGTCGGGGCAATATGGCCTCGACGTCGATCCGCAGCGCCACGTGCATAGCCTCACCGTGGGCGAGCGTCAGCGCGTGGAAATCGTGCGCTGCCTGCTGCAGAACCCGCGTCTGCTCATCATGGACGAGCCGACCTCCGTGCTCACGCCGCAGGCCGTGCGCAAGCTGTTCGGCACGCTGCGGCGGCTCGCGTCGGAAGGCTGCAGCATTCTGTACATCAGCCACAAGCTCGACGAAATCCAGGAGCTTTGCGATACGGCCACGGTCCTGCGCGGCGGCAAGGTGACCGGCAACGTGATTCCGCGCGAGGAAACCCACGCATCGCTCGCGCGACTGATGGTGGGACGCGAATTGCCTGCCTATACGCGGCGCTCGCATACGCCCGGCGACGTCCTGCTCGACGTGAAGCATCTGTCGATGCCGAGCGACGATCCGTTCGGCACCTCGCTCGACGACGTGAGCTTTGGCGTCCATGCGGGCGAGATTCTCGGGATCGCGGGCGTGTCGGGCAACGGTCAGGCGGAACTGCTCGCGGCGCTCTCGGGCGAGGCGCGCCAGACGCCCGCGGGTCGTCACGGCGCGGCGGATTCGGTGACGATCTGCGGCAAGCCGGCGGGGCGGCTGTCGGCGGGCGCACGGCGGCGGCTCGGTTTTGCCTTCGTGCCGGAAGAGCGCCTTGGGCGCGGCGCGGTGCCCGCGATGTCGCTCGCGGAAAACGCGCTGCTCACGGCGCACCGCGAAGGCATGGTGCGCTCGGGCTGGCTCAAGACCGGCGCGATGCGCGCGTTCGCGCAGCGTTGCATCGGCGCCTTCGACGTGCGCTGCGGCGGCCCCGATGCGCTCGCGCAAAGTCTCTCGGGCGGCAATCTGCAGAAGTACATCGTCGGGCGCGAGATTTTGCAGGCGCCGAAGGTGCTCGTGGTCGCGCAGCCCACCTGGGGCGTGGATGTGGGCGCGGCGGCTTTCATCCGTCAGCAGTTGCTCGATTTGTCGGCGAGCGGCGTGGCGATCCTGGTGATCTCGGAAGAACTCGAAGAACTGTTCGATATCTGCGACCGCATCGCCGTGCTCGCGGGCGGACGGCTCTCGCCCGCGCGTCTGACCGGCGAAACCAATGCCGAGGAAATCGGCCGCTGGATGGCCGGCCTGTTCGGCGAGCGCGCCTCGCAAGCCAACGGCGCTCCGCCGCCCGCCGCGCCGGCGGCACCGGCCGCGCACGCATGACCGCCATGACTTGACTGCCATGACTCATGCGCGTACCACATAACGACAACGCTACAGCCATTCCACCGCCATGATCTTTCCCTACCGACTCGAAGCCCGCACGACGCCGTCCCGCACGGTGCGCATCGCCGTGCCGCTGATCGCCGCGCTCCTCACGCTGGCGATCGGCTTCCTGATCTTCGGCCTCGTGGGCCGCGATCCCGTGCAGGCCATGCACGCGTTTTTCATCGAACCGCTCTCGAGCGTCAACGGCTGGTCGGAACTCCTGCTCAAGGCGTCGCCGCTGTGCCTGATCGCGCTCGGCCTCGCGGCGGGTTATCGCGCCAACGTCTGGAACATCGGCGCGGAAGGGCAGATGGTGCTCGGCGGCATCGCGGCGAGCGGCGTGGCGATCTACTTCGATCAGGCCAGCGGCGGGTGGATTCTGTTTCTGATGATGATCGCGGGCGTGCTGGGCGGCATGGCGTGGGCGGCAATTCCTGCCTGGCTCAAGAGCCGCTTCAATACCAACGAAATCCTCACGAGCCTGATGCTCACCTATGTCGCCACGCAGTTGCTGATCTGGCTCGTGAGCGGGCCGTGGCGCGATCCGAACGGCATGAATTTCCCGCTCTCCGAAATGTTCAGCGGCGATGCGCTCTATCCGACTTTCGGCGGCGACTGGCGCATCCACTGGCTGCGCGGCACGCGTCTGAATGCGTCGATCTTCCTCACGCTCGCGGCCATTCCGCTCGTCTGGCTCTTCATGCGCCGCAGCTTTGCCGGCTATCGCATGAGCGTGGGCGGTCTCGCGCCGCTCGCCGCGCGCTACGCCGGTTTCTCGGAGAAAAAGACGATCTGGACTTCGCTGCTGCTCTCGGGCGGGCTGGCCGGTCTCGCGGGCATGGGCGAAATCGCCGGGCCGATCGGCCAGTTGCAGGCGACGTGGTCGCCGGGTTACGGCTTCACGGCGATCATCGTCGTGTTCGTCGGGCGGCTGCATCCGGTCGGCATCGTGCTCGCGAGTCTGTTGATGGCGCTGCTGTATCTCGGCGGCGAAGCGGTGCAGACCTCGCTGCAACTGCCGCAGGCGCTTTCCGGCGTGTTCCAGGGCTTGCTGCTGTTCTGCCTGCTCGGCGCGGATCTGTTCGTGAATTACCGGATTCGCCGTCGTCACACCGCTGCCGCGGCGCATTGATCGAGCCACCTGCTTACACGAAACAAGGCAACACGATATGGATATCCAGCAAGCCAGTTCGCTCGCATCGAGCGCCGTCACCGCCGCCATTCCGCTGATGTTCGCGGGCGTGGGCGAACTCGTCACGGAAAAGTCGGGCGTGCTCAATCTCGGCGTGGAAGGGATGATGCTGATGGGCGCCGTCACCGGCTACGCGGTCACGACGATCAGCGGCAACCCGTGGCTCGGCCTCGTCGCGGGCATGGCGGCGGGCATCGCAATGTCGCTGCTGTTCGGCTTTCTCGTGCTGACGATGCTCGCCAACCAGGTCGCCACAGGCCTCTCGCTCACGATCTTCGGCGTGGGCCTGTCGGCCTACGTGGGCAAGCCGTACACCTCGGCGGCCACTTCGGCGACGATCAATGCGTGGCCGATTCCCGGTCTCTCGCATCTGCCCGTGGTCGGCCCGGCGTTCTTCAGTCTCACGCCTGTCGATTACCTCGCGTTCGTGATGTTCGCCGTGGTCGCGTGGTTCCTCTATCGCACGCGTGCGGGACTCGTGCTGCGCTCGGTGGGCGAGTCGCCGCAGGTCGCGCATTCGGTGGGCTTTCCGGTGATTGGCGTGCGTTATGGCGCGACGGCGTTCGGCGGCGCGATGGCGGGTCTCGCGGGCGCGTACTACTCGGTCGTGCAACTGCATCTGTGGCAGGAGCAGATCACGGCGGGACGCGGCTGGATCGCGCTTGCGCTCGTGGTGTTCGCGACGTGGCGGCCGGGCCGTCTGTTGATCGGCGCGCTGCTGTTCGGCGCGGTGACGGGCGCGCAGTTTTACGCGCAGGCGATCGGCGTGCCGGTGCCCACGCAGTTCCTCGCCATGCTGCCGTATGTGGCCACCGTCGTCGTGCTCGTGCTGATCTCGCGTAACCCGAACACGATCCGCCTGAACGCGCCCGCGTCGCTCGGCAAGTCGTTCTTTGGGGCGGCGTAGTTGTCGCTTGTTTGTCGCTTGTTGCAAAAATTATTCGAAGCGCTCGCAGTTTCTCAATCCACCACAGAAGCAAGCATCCCAACGGGACCGGAGACTCACAATGAAAAAAACCATCCTGACCGCTTTCGCCGTGGCCGCCACTTGCGGCGCGGCGGCGCTCGCGCCGTCGGCGCAGGCCGCCGATGCGCCAGGCGTCGCGTTCGTCTATCTCGGCAATCCTGGCGATGCCGGCTGGACCTACGCGCACGATCAGGGCTCGAAGGCCGCCGAACAGAAGTTCGGCAGCAAGATCAAGATCACGCGCGTGGAGAACGTGCCCGAATCGGCGGACTCGGAGCGTGTGTTCCGCGACCTCGCGAGCAAGGGCAACAAGATCATCTTCGGGTCGAGCTTCGGTTATCAGGACTTCGAACTGAAAGTGGCGAAGGACTTCCCGGACACCGTGTTCCTGCACGCCACCGGCTACAAGAAGGCGCCGAACTTCGGCACCTATGACGTGCGCATGTATCAGGGCGCGTACCTTGCGGGCGTCGCGGCGGGTTATGCGACGAAGACGAACACGCTCGGCTTCGTGGCTTCCGTGCCGATTCCCGAAGTCGTGCGCAACATCAACGCGTACACGCTGGGCGCGCGCTCGGTGAATCCGAAGGTCCATACCAAGGTCATCTGGATCAACAGCTGGTTCGATCCGGGCAAGGAAAAGCAGGCCGCCGAAACGCTGATCGGTCAGGGCGCCGACGTGCTGCTGCAAAACACCGATTCGAGCGCGACGCTGGCGACCGCCGAAGAGAAACACGTCCACGCGTTCGGCTGGGATTCGAACATGAAGAAGTTCGGCCCGGACGCGCATCTGGGTTCGGTCGAGGCGAACTGGGGCGTTTATTACGTCGCCGCGATCCAGCAGGTGCTGGACGGCAAGTGGAAGAACGATCCGGTCTGGTGGGGCATCCCGCAAAAAGCCGTCGATCTGGGCGACGTGAACACGGCCGCGCTGTCCGCCGATGCGCAGAAGGCCGTTGCTGCAAAGCGTGAAGCGATCGCAGGCGGCAAGTGGGACGTGTTCACGGGTCCGATCAAGGATCAGACGGGCGCGGTCAAGGTGCCCGCAGGCAAGACGCTGAGCGATCCCGAACTGCAGCGCCTGAACTGGTACGTCGAAGGCGTGGACGGATCGCTGCCCAAATAAGCGCGCTTTCGTAGGATCAATGCAGCAGGGTGCGGCTGCGCGACGCCTTCACGGCGCGCGCAGCCGTTTTCATTGGCCGCGCTTATTCATCGATCCGCAAGCCGACCTTGATCGTCACCTGCCAGTGCATCACCTTGTCGCCTTCGATCAGACCGCGCGTTTCGGTGACTTCGAACCAGTGCAGATGACGCAGCGTTTTCGATGCGCGCGCGATCGCGCAGCGAATCGCTTCGTCGCTCGAAACGGTGGACGAACCGGTGAGTTCGATTTGTTTGTAGACGTGGTCGCTCATGACAAAGTCTCCTCGATGGGGGCGGCGCGCGCGTGACATTTTTCAGGCACGTCAACCGAGTATAGGTAACGGCGCGTCGTACGCCAGGGCGCGTCGGAGATCGCTGCGCGATGGACGTCGACCGGTATCATGACGCCTCGCGGGCGCGAAGCAAACGACGTCGCTGAAAACATGCAGCAGGAGACAAGGAAGATGCAGAAGCAGGAACTGGGATTTTGCGGGCCGGGATTGATGGGCGCGCCGATGATTCGCCATTTGCTGGGCGCCGGTCACGCCGTTCATGTGTGGAACCGTTCGCGTGCCAAGGCCGAAGCGCTGATGGCCGATGGCGCGCAGGTCGTGGACACGCCGCAGGCGCTCGCGCAACGTGCGGACGTGGTGCTGCTGTGCGTCGCCGACGGCGCGGCAGTCGAGCAGACGGTGTTCGGCGCGCACGGCATTCTGGCAGGACGAGGCGATGCGGGCAGGGCGCGCGTGCGCCGCATCGTCGATCATTCGAGCATTGCGCCGGAATTCACGCGCGAGCTGGCCGCGCGTGCCGCGGCGCTGGGCGTCGGCTGGGTCGATGCGCCGGTGTCGGGCGGCGTGGGCGGGGCGCAGGCCGGTACGCTCGCCGTGATGGCGGGCGGCGACGCCGGGGACGTCGAAGCCGTCGCGCCGATCCTCGCCGCCTACGCGGCGCGCGTCACGCACATGGGCGCGGCGGGCGCGGGGCAGACCACCAAGCTCTGCAATCAGGCCATCGTCACGGCGACGGTTGCCGCGATCGCCGAAGCCGTGGGCCTCGCGCGCCGCAGCGGCATCGACGCCGCGAAGCTGCCCGAGGCGCTCGCAGGCGGTTGGGCCGACTCGACGCTGTTGCGCACGTTCGTGCCGCGCATGACGCAGGATGGGCTCGCGCCAATCGGCGCGCTGAAAACGTTCCAGAAGGATGTCGATACGGTGGCGGCCGCCGCACAGCAGACCGGCACGCCCATGCCCGTGGCGGGGACGGTGCAGCAGATCCTGCGGCTTGGCGCTGCGATGGGGTTGGATCAGGCCGATTTGTCCGGCTTCGTCGATGTGCTGCAAACCGCACGGCGCGGCTAGGGCGCGCGGCTCAAGCGAAGCCCTGCACGAATCTGCCACGAATTTCCGGTAATTTCGAACGGGCGCGCGCTTTGTCCTCCTCCCGCGTCCGGACTCTGGCAGACGCGCGCGAACTGGCATAACCTGCTAAAATTACAGGTTTTTCGTCGATCTACTTACCGGGACGCGCTGTGCTCTCTACCGCCAACATCACCATGCAATTCGGGCCGAAGCCCTTGTTCGAGAACATCTCGGTCAAATTCGGCGAAGGCAACCGCTATGGCCTGATCGGCGCGAACGGTTGCGGTAAATCCACGTTCATGAAGATCCTGGGCGGCGACCTCGAACAAAGCTCGGGCAACGTCATCCTCGAACCCAACGTGCGCCTGGGCAAGCTGCGCCAGGACCAGTTCGCATACGAAGACGTGCGCGTGCTCGACGTCGTCATGATGGGCCACACCGAAATGTGGGCCGCGATGAGCGAGCGCGACGCGATCTACGCGAACCCCGAAGCCACCGACGACGACTACATGCACGCCGCCGAACTCGAAGCGAAATTCGCCGAGTACGACGGCTACACGGCCGAAGCGCGCGCGGGCGAACTGCTGCTCGGCATCGGCATCGCCACGGAATTCCATAACGGCCCGATGAGCGGCGTGGCGCCGGGCTGGAAACTGCGCGTGCTGCTCGCGCAGGCCCTGTTCTCGAAGCCGGACGTGCTCCTGCTCGACGAACCGACCAACAACCTCGACATCAACTCGATCCGTTGGCTGGAAGATGTTCTGAACGAGTACAACTCGACCATGATCATCATTTCCCACGATCGACACTTCCTGAACCAGGTCTGCACGCACATGGCGGACATGGATTACGGCACGTTGAAGGTCTATCCGGGCAACTACGACGACTACATGCTCGCTTCGGCACAGGCGCGCGAGCGCCAGGCCAACGCCAACGCCAAGGCCAAGGAGCGCGTGGCCGACCTGCAGGACTTCGTGCGCCGCTTCTCGGCCAACAAGTCGAAGGCGCGTCAGGCCACCAGCCGTCTGAAGATGATCGACAAGATCAAGATCGAGGAATTCAAGCCCTCGTCGCGTCAGAATCCGTTCATCCGCTTCGAATTCGAGAAGAAGCTGCACAACATCGTCGTGGTCGCGGAAGAGATCACGAAGACGTACGAGCGCCGCATCTTCAACAAATTCAGCATCAGCGTGCAGCCGGGCGAGCGCATTGCGATCATCGGCGAAAACGGCGCGGGTAAGACCACGCTGCTGCGCTCGCTGATGGGCAACGTGGCGGTCGACAACGGCACGGTGAAATGGGCTGAAAACGCCAGCATCGGCTACATGCCGCAGGACACGTACGAAGAGTTCCCGAACGACGTCACGCTGATGGACTGGATCGACCAGTACCGCCAGGAAGGCGACGACGAGCAATCCGTGCGCGGCACGCTGGGCCGTCTGCTGTTCAATGCTGACGACATCCGCAAGTCGGTCAAGGTGCTGTCGGGCGGCGAGAAGGGCCGCATGATCTGGGGCAAGCTGATGCTGGGCCGCCATAACGTGCTGCTGATGGACGAGCCGACCAACCACATGGACATGGAATCGATCGAGTCGCTGCAGATCGCGCTCGAAAAGTTCGAAGGCACGCTGGTGTTCGTATCGCACGACCGCGAGTTCGTGAACGGCCTGGCCAATCGCATCATCGAAGTGAAAACCGATGGCACGATCAACGACTACAGCGGTAACTATGAGGACTTCCTGGCGAGCCAGGGTCTGCATTGAGTTGCGGTTTTCGATTGCCGGTTCAGGCGATCGAAGCGTGAAATGAAAACGGGCGACGCGATAGGTGTCGCCCGTTCTGCTTTTGGCGGCAGCGGGTCAGTTGCTGTACTGCATACCGTTCGGCACACCGTACTTGCCGTTGCGGTATTCGAGCGTGATATTGGCGCGCTTCGGCGGCTTCTGGTTTTCGGCGCAGTCGTTGCCGGCCGGCTTGTTCACGCGATCCACCGACTTTTCCGCGATCTTCAGCGTCGCAAAACCTTCCTTGCCGGGCGCGCCGATGTCGAGCGTGCGCGTCGTGTCGTTGAACGTGCCCGCGCAGTTGCCGTCCCAGTCACCGCTCGACTGGCTCACCGTGAGGTTGTCCAGCACCGCGCGAAGGCGCTGGCCCTCGATTGTGTAGAGGCTGAGCGCCGTGGCTTCGTAAGGGCTCACGCGCGATGAGCCTTCGTAGCTCAAGCGCACACCGAACGCACGATTGCCGGGCGCGAGTTGATAACGCGCGGTATCGAGCGCGATACTCTCCAGGCGGATCGCATCGTAGGAAATCGCCGACTTCTGGAACTGATGCGCGATCACCGTCCCCGACGCCGTATCGGCCACCAGCACTTCTAGATCGTCCGTGCCCGTGTCGTCGTTGCTGCTTTTCTGCGGCAACGGCAGGGCGGCAATCGTCAGTGCCTCGTTCGCGGGCCAGACCTTGCAGACCGCATGGTCGGTGTCGAGCGTGCGGCCCGGATGCAGTTGCGCGGTCCACTTCTGGAAGTTGTCCTCGCAACCCGCGTGAGCGAGCAGCGGAGTAAGACCCATGGCGAGACAAAGCAGAGTGCGTTTCATGAAGCGTGCAAGCGAGTGGAGGAGCGCGCAGTATAAGGGCGCAACCAAAACCCCAGCATGAGCGTGCGCAACACTTTCCGTATGCGTCAAGCAAGCTAGAATGCGGATTCGTCGCGTTTTCATCGACGCGCAAAAGCACACACAGACACACAAACGGAGACAGGAGCACCGCACATGAAACAGTTCGACCAGCTCTACATCAATGGCCAATGGGTCGCGCCGCAGGGCAAGGGCACGATCGATGTGATCGATTCGGGCACCGAGGCCGTCATGGGCCGCATCCCCGAAGGCAACGAAGCCGATACCGAAGCCGCCATCGCCGCCGCGCGTGCCGCGTTCAACGCCTGGGCGACGACGCCCGCCGCCGAGCGCGCAACGTATCTGCAAAAGATCGCCGACAACCTCAAGGCCCGCACCGACGAACTCGCGCAGTTGATCGCAGGCGAAGTGGGGATGCCGCTCAAGCTCGCGCGCGCGATTCAGGTGGGCGGTCCGGTCTACAACTGGGGCGCCTACGCGAAGCTCGCAAGCGAATTCCAGTACGAGGAACGCGTCGGCAATTCGCTCGTGGTGCGCGAGCCGGTGGGCGTCGTCGCGGCCGTTACGCCGTGGAACTATCCGCTCAACCAGATCACGCTCAAGGTCGCCGCCGCGCTGGCCGCGGGCTGCACCGTCGTGCTCAAGCCGTCCGAGATCGCGCCGCTCAACGCCTTCGTGCTCGCCGAGGCGATCCACGAAGCGGGCCTGCCCGCGGGCGTGTTCAATCTCGTGAGCGGTTACGGCCCGGTCGTCGGCGAGTTGATGGCGCGCCATCCCGAAGTCGACATGGTCTCGTTCACGGGTTCGACGCGCGCGGGCAAGCGCGTGTCGGAAGTCGCGTCGGCGAGCGTCAAGCGCGTGTCGCTGGAGCTGGGCGGCAAGTCGGCATCCGTGGTGCTCGACGACGCCGATTTCGCGGCTGCGGTGAAGGGCACCGTGGGCGCGTGCTTCCTGAACTCGGGGCAGACCTGCTCGGCGCACACGCGCATGATCGTGCCCGAGTCGCGCTATGAAGAAGCGCGCGAGCTGGCGAAAGCCGCCGCCGAAGCCTACACGGTCGCCGATCCGCGCGACGAAAAGGCCAGGCTCGGCCCGCTCGCCTCGAAGGTGCAGCA
Organism: Paraburkholderia eburnea; assembly: GCF_002917095.1. Classification (GTDB taxonomy): domain Bacteria; phylum Pseudomonadota; class Gammaproteobacteria; order Burkholderiales; family Burkholderiaceae; genus Paraburkholderia; species Paraburkholderia eburnea. Next base: position 202,998 of record NZ_PQGA01000003.1, on the reverse strand, counting down.
GGAGAAAGTGCAGCACTACATCGAGCGCGGCATCGCCGACGGCGCCGAACTCGTCACGGGCGGCGCAGGCATGCCCGAAGGGCTGACTCAGGGCTTCTTCGTGAAGCCGACAGTCTTCGGTCGCGTGCCGCGCGACGCGGCCATCGCGCAGGAGGAAATCTTCGGCCCGGTACTGACGATCATCACGGCCAAAGACGAGGACGACGCGGTAGCCATCGCCAATGATTCGCTCTACGGTCTGGGCGGCGCGGTCTGGGCAGGCAGCGACGAGCGCGCGATGCGCGTCGCGCGCCGCATCCGCACGGGCCAGATCGACATCAACGGCGGCGCATGGAACATGGCCGCACCGTTCGGCGGCTACAAGCAGTCGGGACATGGCCGCGAGAACGGCGTGTACGGGCTCGAGGAATACCTCGAATACAAGTCGATGCAGTTCAAGGTGCCGAAGGACTGAGCCGTTTAAAGCCGGCTGAAAACGTCGCGCCTTGCAAATGTCACGGTGCGACGTCTTGATTTACATCACTAATGCGGGAGTCATACTTGGCTCCCGCATTAGTTTTTGACTTTTATCAATGCTGCCATCCGGGTGCGCGCGACCATTAGCGTTTTGTCATCGACAACGCCAGGCGGGTCACTGTCACCATGTTTCCAGATCATTCATTCGCGCCGCTCCAACTTCGCGGCCGTCAATTGCTGCCCATCGTGCAAGGCGGCATGGGCGTCGGCATTTCCGCGCACCGGCTCGCGGGCAGCGTCGCGCGCGAGGGCGCGCTCGGCACCATCGCGAGCATCGACTTGCGCCACCATCACGCCGATCTCGTCGAACAATGCCGCGCCGATCCGCGCCACGACACGCTCGCGCAGGCCAATCTGGTCGCGCTGGGCCGCGAGATCGAAGCCGCGCGCAAGCTGGCCGACGGCCACGGCATGATCGCCGTGAATGTCATGAAGGCCGTCAACGCCCACGCCGACTATGTGCGCGCGGCCTGCGAGCATGGCGCCGACGCCATTGTCATGGGCGCGGGCCTGCCGCTCGATCTGCCCGATCTCACCCAGGGCGTGGACATCGCGCTGATCCCGATTCTTTCCGACGCGCGCGGCGTGTCGCTGGTGCTCAAGAAGTGGATGAAGAAGGGGCGTCTGCCCGACGCCGTGGTGCTGGAGCATCCCGCCCATGCGGGCGGCCATCTGGGTGTGACCGATCTGGCCGATATGGATAACGAGCGTTTCGGTTTCGAGCGTATCTTCGAGGAACTGGACGGCGTGTACGCCACGCTCGGCATCAGCCGCAGCGATGTTCCGCTGATCGTGGGCGGCGGCATCAATAGCCATGAGGCAGTGCGGCGCTGGCTGCAGGCCGGCGCCAATGGCGTGCAGGTGGGCACGCCGTTCGCCGTGACGGAAGAGGGCGACGCGCATCCCAACTTCAAGCGCGTGCTCGCCGATGCGAAGCCCGAAGACATCGTCGAATTCATCAGCGTGACGGGGCTACCCGCGCGCGCCGTGAAAACGCCGTGGCTCGATCGTTACCTGCGCAACGAATCGCGCATCCGCGTGAAGATCGGTCAGGTCAAAAACGCTTGCCCGACGGGGCTCGAATGTCTGTCCGTGTGCGGCTTGCGCGACGGGATCGAAAAGTTCGGGCACTTTTGCATCGATACGCGTCTTGCCGCCGCCCTGCGCGGCGACGTGTCGAACGGACTCTTTTTCCGCGGGCGCGAAGCGTTGCCTTTTGGCAACGCCATCCGCTCGGTAAGAGACCTTTTGGAACTGCTTTTGACGGGTTCAGCGCGACCTGCGGTCGCACATCGCGCGGCGTTCGCGCTTAGCTGATTCGAATCAAGAAAATGGTGGCCCCTGCCTCGGAGAATTCGCAGTGTCTTGCGAATCACCGCGGGAACTACAGGGGAATTCACCATGAAAAATCAGATCAAGACCATCGCGGCCGCTGCCGCCGCAGTTGCCGCACTGGCGTTTGGCGCATCGGCGGCTCACGCCGCCACGCCCGACACGGGGATCTACGCGGGCGACTGGCTCGTGCGTTTGCGCGCGATCAGCATCATGCCGCAGTCGAGCACGAACGGCACGCTCACTACGCTCAAGACCGACGTCAACAACGCCATCGTGCCCGAACTGGACTTCACGTACATGGTGACGAACAACATCGGCGCGGAACTGATTCTGGGCACCTCGCGCCATCAGGTCACGTCGAGCCTCGGCGCGCTGGGCGGCGTCGGCGTGCTGCCGCCCACGCTGCTGCTGCAATATCACTTCAACAATGCCGGCGTGTTCCGGCCTTACGTGGGCGCGGGCATCAACTACACGCTGTTCTACAACAACGGTCTGCACGCGGGCGGCCAGCCGGTGTCGATCGACAACCATAGCTTTGGCCCGGCGCTGCAATTCGGCGTCGATTACCAGGTCGCGAAGAATGTGTTCGTGAACGCGGATATCAAGAAGATATGGATGCGCACGGGCGCGTCGCTCAACGGGTCGTCGCTGGGCACGCTCTATATCGACCCGATCATCGTGGGTATCGGCGTCGGCATGAAGTTCTGAGCGCCGCGCGGGTCAAGGCCGACCCGCACAAGCGGGACCGAACGCCGGCTTGTCCGGCGTTTTTTTACGCCTGCGCAGCCCTCAGGCGTTTTTCGGCTGAAAGCGCATGGCGGTGCCTTCGCGCTCGATGCGGGCCCAGATTGCCTGCTTTTCTTCGTCGCTCAGGAAGACCCAGTTGGAGACTTCGATCGCGGTACGGCCGCAGCCTTTGCAGATGTCGTCGAAAAGCGTGGAGCACACGCCGATGCAGGGGCTGTCGGGAAGGTCGTGAAGATTGGATGCCATCGATATGTCTTGGGGCGGGATGGCCGGGGCGCAAAAGGCACGCCGGCCGTGCGGAAAACCCCGCTATGTTAACCGATTCGCGGGCGGCGGCCTGCCTTGCCCCTGCCTTGCCCATGCGGCCAAAAGGGCAAGGATTTTCTTGCCGCCGGAAAGGGCGGCTGGCAGTCGCCGTACCGCCCGCACCGGACGCTCGCCGATGCAATCCGGATCGGACGCGCCCCGGGGCTTAAGCGGCGGGCGTCGCGCGAATGTTGCGTCCACGTTTTTTTTGTAGACAGGGACGCTCAAACGGCTAAAATTGCGCGCGATTTACCGCCTGCCAGCCGGGTCGCCCGGGGTTGTCCGCGGCCCTGTTCCGTTTGCGCGACAAGCCGGCGTTCTTTTTTGTCGCCTGGCGCGATTGATGGTAGGTTCGGTAAATTCTGGGGGCCGCCTTGGGCGGCGCACATGCGGCGCAACGCAGCCTGGCAAGACGCCGAGCAACATTCAAACGACCTCGAGCGGCAGGCTAAGAACGGAGAACGGGATGAAGAAACGGGTTTTGGCGAAACTGGCTGTGCTCGCACTATGTGCGTCGCCGTGGGTCGCGTCGGTGGCGAAAGATACGCAACTGAACGTCTACAACTGGTCCGATTACATCGCCAAAGACACGATTCCGAACTTCCAGAAGCAAACCGGCGTCACCGTCAAGTACGACAACTACGACAGCGACGACACGCTGCAAGCCAAGCTGCTCGCGGGCAATTCGGGCTACGACATCGTCGTGCCGACGACCAACTACGCGGGCAAGCAGATCGCCGCCGGCATCTTCTCGCCGCTCGACAAGTCGAAGATCCCCAATCTCAAGTATCTCGATCCGCAGCTGATGGCACTCGTCGCCGGCGCGGATCCGGGCAACAAGTTCGCGGTGCCCTGGGCCTACGGCACGACGGGTCTTGCCTATAACGTCAACAAGGCGCAGCAGATCCTCGGCAAGAATGTGTCGCTCGACAACTGGGACATCCTCTTCAAGCCCGAGAACATCTCGAAGCTGAAGACCTGCGGCGTGTCCGTGCTCGACGCGCCGGATCAGTTCTTTGCCGCCGCGCTGCACTACATTGGCAAGGATCCGCTGTCGACCAATCCGGACGACTATCGCGCCGCATTGACGATGATGAAGAAGATCCGCCCGTACATCACGCAGTTCAACTCGTCGGGCTATATCAACGATATGGTTGGCGGCGATGTCTGCTTCGCCTACGGCTGGTCGGGCGACGTCGTGATCGCGAAGCATCGCGCGATCGAGGCGAAGAAGCCGTACAAGATCGAATACTACATTCCGAAGGGCGGCGCGCCGATCTGGTTTGACGTGATGACCATCCCGAAGGATGCGCAGCACAAGGACGCCGCGTACCAGTGGATCAACTACATCGAAACGCCGCAGGTTCACGCCGCGATCACCAACGCCGTGTACTACCCGAGCGCGAATGCGGAAGCGCGCAAGTACGTGGACAAGGACATCGCCAACGATCCGGCCGTGTATCCGTCGCCGGAAGTGCTCAAGACGCTGTTCCTGCTCAAGCCGCTGCCGCCGGAAATCCAGCGCCTGCAGACGCGTCTGTGGACCGAATTCAAGTCGGGCCGCTGACGCGCCCGGCCACGTAGTTTTGCGTTTTGCCTAAAGCCCTCGGCACGTGCCGGGGGCTTTGTTCGTCAACCCCGTCCAGGTATCAAGTCAGAAAGGCAGGGCAGAGAGAATCATGAGTGACCAGTCGAGTGTGCCGACCCTAGCAGGCGCGCTGCCTGCGGGCTTCGCCGCGAGCGATTCAGCCGCGGACAACTTCGTGCAGGTTGTCGATGTCGTCAAGAAGTTCGGCGACACGACGGCCGTCAAGGGCGTCAACCTGTCGGTGAAGAAGGGCGAGCTGTTCGCGCTGCTTGGCAGCTCGGGCTGCGGCAAGTCCACCTTGCTGCGCATGCTCGCCGGTCTGGAAACGATCACGTCGGGCAAGATCCTGATCGATGGCGAAGACCTCGCTGCGTTGCCGCCGTACCGCCGCCCGGTCAACATGATGTTCCAGTCGTATGCGCTTTTTCCGCATATGACGGTGGAATCGAACGTCGGCTTTGGGCTGCGCCAGGAAGGCGTGAAAAAGGCCGAGCTGCAGGAACGCGTGGCCAACGTGCTCGAACTCGTGCAGATGTCGCGTTTTGCCAGGCGCAAGCCGCATCAGCTTTCCGGCGGCCAGCAGCAGCGCGTGGCGCTTGCCCGCTCGCTCGTGAAGCGCCCCAAGCTGCTGCTGCTCGACGAGCCGATGTCGGCGCTCGACAAGCAGATTCGCCAGCGCACCCAGATCGAGCTGGTCAACATTCTCGACAAGGTCGGCGTCACCTGCATCATGGTCACGCACGACCAGGAAGAGGCGATGACGATGGCGGGGCGCCTGGCGGTCATGAGCGAAGGCGAGATCGTCCAGCTCGGCACGCCCAACCAGGTCTACGAGTACCCGAACAGCCGCTTCTCGGCCGAATTCATCGGCTCGACCAATCTGTTCGACGGCAAGGTGGTGGAAGACGAGCCGGACCATGTGTACGTCGAGTCGGCGGAACTGCCCGTGCATCTCTATGTGAACCACGGCATCACCGGACCGCTCGGTATGCCCGTGACGATTTCGGTGCGTCCCGAGCGCATCTCGCTCACGCGCAAACCGCCCGAAGGCACCTTCAACTGGGGCAAGGGCGTGGTCAAGAATATCGCCTACATGGGTGGTTACTCGCTCTACCACGTCAAGCTCGAATCGGGCAAGACGGTGATCGCGAACATGTCGAGCCTCGCGCTTTCCGAAATCGACTCTCCCACCTGGGAAGACGAAGTCTATGTGCGCTGGAGCGCCTCGGCCGGCGTGGTGCTGACGTCATGAGCACGATGAACTCCAGCACCTCCAGCGCCTTCAGGAAATTCCTGAACTGGCCGGCGAAGCGCTTTAACCTGACCGGCCGCACCGCCGTGGTGGCGGGGCCGTTCTTCTGGCTGCTGCTGTTCTTCCTCGTGCCGTTCATCCTGGTGGTGAAGATCAGCTTCGCTGACCAGCAACTCGGCATTCCGCCGTACACGGAACTCACGTCGTTCAGCGACGGCGTCTGGCATATCGCGCTGGACCTCTCGCACTACGCGTTCCTGTTCCAGGACAGCCTGTACTTCGCGACCTATGTGAATTCGGTGGTCGTGGCGGCGATTTCGACGCTGCTCTGTCTGCTGATCGGCTATCCGATGGCGTATTACATCGCGCGCTCGAACCCGGCCACGCGCAACGTGCTCATGATGGCCGTGATGCTGCCGTTCTGGACATCGTTCCTGATCCGCGTATATGCGTGGATCGGCATTCTGAAAAACAACGGACTGCTGAACAATTTCCTGATGTCGACCGGCATCATCCACACGCCCATCGAGCTTTATCACACCAACACGGCCGTCTATATCGGCATGGTGTATTCGTATCTGCCGTTCCTCGTGATGCCGCTCTACGCGCATCTCGTGAAGATGGATCTGACGCTGCTTGAAGCGGCCTATGACCTGGGCGCGAAGCCCTGGCGCGCGTTCCTCGAAATCACGCTGCCGCTCTCGAAGAACGGCATCATCGCAGGCTGCCTGCTGGTGTTCATCCCGGCGGTGGGCGAATACGTGATTCCGGAACTGCTCGGCGGCGCGAACACGCTGATGATCGGCCGCGTCATGTGGAACGAGTTCTTCGATAACGCCGACTGGCCGATGGCCTCCGCCGTCACCTGCGCGATGGTCCTGCTGCTGCTCGTGCCGATGGCGCTGTTCCAGCACTTCCAGGCGAAGGAACTGGAGGGCCGCGGCAAATGAAACCGAATCGCGTACTGCAATTCATCGCGCTGGGGCTGGGCTTCGCGTTCCTTTATATTCCGATCGTCAGCCTGATCGTCTACTCGTTCAACGAGTCGCAACTGGTGACGGTGTGGACGCGTTTCTCGACGCGCTGGTATCAGGCGCTCGCGACCGACGACGAGCTGATCAACGCCGCCTGGTTATCGCTGCGTATCGGGCTGATGACGGCGTTCGCCTCCGTGATCATCGGCACGTGGGCGGGCTTCGTGCTCGCGCGCATGGGCAATTTCCGCGGCTTCACGCTCTACACGGGCATGATCAACGCGCCGCTCGTGATTCCCGAGGTGATTCAGGGCATTTCGCTGCTGCTGCTCTTCGTTGAGATGGGCAAGCTGCTGGGCTGGCCTGCGGGACGCGGCGTCTTCACGATCTGGATCGGCCACGTGATGCTCTGTATCTCGTACGTCGCCATCATCGTGCAGTCGCGCGTGCGCGAACTGAATCCGTCGCTCGAAGAGGCGGCGCTCGATCTGGGCGCGACGCCGCTCAAGGTGTTCTTCCAGATCACGCTGCCGCTGATCTCGCAGGCGCTCGCGGCCGGGTGGCTGCTGTCGTTCACGCTGTCGATCGACGATCTCGTGCTGTCGGCGTTTCTCTCGGGACCAGGCTCGACGACGCTGCCGCTCGTGGTGTTCTCGCGCGTGCGTCTGGGTCTGAATCCCGAGATGAATGCGCTCGCGACACTCTTTATCGCCGTGGTGACGGTGGGCGTGATCGTCGGCAACTACTTCATGCAGCGCGCCGAGCGCAAGCGCATGGCGATGGCGGTTTGACGCTCAGGCCTTGTTAAGGCAGCGATAGGGAAAACGGCGCGTGGACTTCGGTCCACGCGCCGTTTTGCTTTTTGGGAGACTGGGGCCGGGGGGACCTTTTGCCGCTTTAGCGTGACCAGGCGACGAGGCGCTATGATCGGAGGAAACGCGGCTTTGGCGCGTCAAGCCGAGGGCCGCCGCGGGAACACGATGATCGAAACGATTTTCAAAGAGGGCGCGATTAGCGCACTGTGGCAGCAACTTTTTCAGCTCTGGGAGCTGATCGTGATGGTCTGCCGTTTTCTATGGGGGCTGCTCAGATTGCTGGGCGGCGCCTGAAGGGGCAAGCAGGCCGACGGGGAGCGGCGGGCGCGCGAGGGCCTGCCGCGATGGGCTTGAAGTCCCGCGCGAGGCGCTGTGAACCGTTACGGCGGCGCGCGTGACCACAATGCAAGGGCACACGATGATCGACGATTCCACCCGGCGTTTCACCGACCGGGTCGCAAAAACCGTGAAGAATTTCGTTTTGCGTTGCGCCACACACACAAATATCTATTCTGTTTAGATTTAGGAACTTGGATGTTTACTCGCTGATCCGGCTTCGGACTAGAATCCAGACAGCGCATCCGTTTTGTGGGGAATATCGTGGGGGAAAATCGTTCGCAAACCATCAGCGAACGGGTACTCCTGAAGCTCCCCGCCGCTGATCACAACCGGGTTCTCAATGAGGGTAGCGGTCTGTCCGGCAAGGTTCGTGCAGGAGCGAAGGGTATCAGCGTCCACTTTCGCTACCGTTATCGGTTTCAGGGGGAGCCGCGTGAGATGACGTTGTGTGCGTGGCAGCGCGACTCACTTGAAGCCATCCGAGAGAGCTTTGAAGAAACCAAACTGCGCGTTACGCACGGCAGCGATCCGGTTGGCCGGAAGCAGGCCTTCGTGAAGAAGGTGCAGCTTGAACAGGCCCAGCTTGAACAGCAGCAGTATGAATTGGCCGAACAACGGCGCGAGCGTGCTGAGCAGCAGTTGTGACCCTACTGGCCATGTTCGAGGCGTGGCATCCCGAAGCGATGGCGGAGAATACTCCGAAGGGGGCGTTGCGCGTGCGTCGCCTGTTTGAATTTCACTTCCTCCCTCAAGTCGCGAGTGTCCGATTGCTCGAAGTAAAGTCGGAGCACGTACGCAAGCCAGTCAGAGCGCTCATCGACGCTGGAAAGGTATCGACCGCCATTTCGCTATACGTGTACACCAGTGCGATGTTCGTGTGGGCGGCGAAGCGCAAACCGTGGCGTTTCGTCCTCGATGTAAGCCCTGCCGAAGAAGTCGATATCGACAGGATGGTCCCTGCCGACTACCAGAGCTGGTGTGAGCGGGTGCTGGCGGACGATGAAATTGTCGAGTTGCGCAACCGCTTCCAGGTCATGCGTCAGGCTTTTGAGGCTCATCATGGAACGAGAAAGGGGCTCGCACGGCCCATGGCAAGGGAGCACGAGCTAGCTATCTGGATCATGCTGGCAACGCTTGCCCGTATCAACGAAATGTGCGCTGCTTGCTGGACGCACATTGACTTCGACGCCGGTACCTGGTTCATTCCGCCATCACAATCGAAGAATCGCAAGAGCTTTACGATCTACCTCTCGCGTTTTGCATTGCGACTATTCAAGGAATTGCGTGATCTGACCGGGCACACCGGGTACGTATTGCCGCACACAAAGGTCGGGGGTGTACCGATGACAACTGACATTCTTCGGGGGGCGATCAGTTCGCGGCAGAGTTGGGGCAAATGGAAGAAAAAAGCGAGACCATCGGCAGCGACGGCGGGCGCGCTATTCCTTCACGGAGGGCCATGGAGTTGTCACGACCTGTGCCGCACAGGTGCCACGCTCATGCAGGCATGTGGTTTCGATGAAGGAATTGTCGAGCGGTGCCTGAACCATAGCATTGCAACCCAAACGCGCAGGAAGGGGCTGAATTCCCGGCTCGTGCGTACTTACCAGCGGTACGACTACGAAAGAGAAATGCGCGCGGCTTGGCAGGCGCTAGGCGACTACCTGACGAAGCTCGATGGCGCGCTTACGCAGATTGCAGGTCCCGATGAAATGATCGTCGCCAACGACGACAGCGCCGAACCGCCGCAGATCGAAACGGCCTGATGCACCGGGCGCGGCCACGCCGCGTCCGTTTCACTCCGGTCACGCGCTCGCGTGACGGATTTCCCGCACGGCTCCCGCCTCAAATCCCTATCACGTTTGTGGTTATTCCTTCCGTGCGTCGCAACTTTTTGTGACGGGAGGCGGGGGAAATACCCCCGGCCCCCAATATTCCGGTTTGTGTTCCTGGAGCACTCAATTTCCGAAACCGGGGAGCCGGGAGGTTGAATCTCCTCGCTTCGGTTATTTTGGAGAAATATTATTAAATTTATTAAATTTGACGAATAAAACATCTGTAATTTTTGAATTAGGAGGTAAAAATCACTGTTGCAATCCGGGGTGGATCGCGCTAAAAGGCCATCTCATGACCCCTGCGATGTCCGATGCGCAGGAGCGGCGCCAGACGCGCATTACCCCGATGGAGGATGGCATGACACGAAGCAGGATCGGCAAACCCCTGACCCCGGACGAGGTGTACCTGCGGCTCTCGGCGCTGCTACGCGAGGAATACGGCAACGACCCCGCCACGATGGCGCAGGAACTCGGCATCAGCGAATCCTACACGCGCATGCTGCTCCGGCGGCGGTATCCCGTGCCGCGCTGGCTACTTGACAGGCTGCGGGTGGTGGCACGCCGCCGTGTCACGATGGAGTTCTTTGCTGCGGTCTGAGCGGTGGTGGTGATGTGCCCCGTGCTGGCGGGCCAGTCGTTGATGGGTGACACCGGATAACCCCTGATTCAGGGGGAATAATGGTGCACAGGGCGTAGAGCGGTATCAGGATGAAGATATGGACTCCGAACAAAATGATGTTTGTGGTGAAGCGATGGTGTCTCGTGCGCAGTATGAGCAGTTGCGGCGCGAGCACGGTGTGCTGGCAATTATCACGGGAGCATTTACTGGTGCGTATCTGTACACATCTCCCGAACTCGGGCCGGTCCCGGAGTCTGTCGGTTGGGGTGTTGACCCGGATTCGCCCGATGGCTCTGGGACCTTTGTTTATCTGACACCCTACATCGCAGGCCGGAAAAGCTGTTTGCATTTCCCGTGGCTGCGGAAGACGCGGTGATGGCCCGGGCGCTGCTGCTTCCATTTTCGGGCGACCGTCGCGTTGCTGGCGGCCCCGATGGTGACTTCTCCGCCTGGCCTCGTTCGACGTGTGCAAACCTTCGTGAGTGGTGGGGGACTGATTTCGCGTCGGACGGCAAGTGACTTGCACGGGTCAGGCCCGGATGCCGGGGAGTCCACGATGGAGCAATCTGCGAGATCGGATACCGCAGCCTTCCTCCGGCGCGTTCTGCCGGGCCAGGGCGTGCTGTGCGCCGCGAAACTGGAACAGGGCACGAAGGGTCCGTGGTGGCGGCACAAGCCCGTCGCGGACGTAGACGGGCTGGCCGCACGCGTGCAGTCGATCAATACGGCGAAGGCGGACGCCTACATGGCGATGGCCGGGTTTCGGGAGCGCAGGGAAGCGGGACCGGCGGGCGGCAGGGCGCGCTTTCGCCGCACCGGGGAGAACGCGCAGTGGTTCCGCTCGCTATGGCTCGACATCGACGTGAAGCCGGGGCGCGACGATGCCTATTCAACGCCTGCGCAGGCGGCGAAAGGCATCGACCGCTTCATTCGCGAATCCGGTCTGCCGTTCCCGCTGGTGGTCAGTTCGGGCCACGGCTTTCACCTGTACTGGCCGTTCGGTCAGTACATATCTCGCGACGGCTGGCAGAGGCTGGCGTGTGATCTCTAGGGTCTCACGCAGGCGCTGGAGCTGAAGGCCGATCATGCCTGCACGGCGGACGCGGCGCGCGTGCTGCGGCCCGTGGGCACGATGAACTGGAAAGACGCGGCGAACCCCAGGCCGGTCGAACTGCTCGGCCTGAGCGACGAATACACATTCGATGAATTCGCCGCGCGGCTCCGGGAGGCGGCCGAACCGCACCGGGCGTCCTTCGCCAGGGCCAGCGCCGTCAGCCACGCCAACGGCAGCCTGCCGCTGGGTAGCCTCGACGTCAGCACGCCGAAGGAGTTTGATCCGATTTACCGGGGCTGCCGCCAAATACGCGAAGCCCCGTTCCAGAGCGAGGAAATCTGGCGCGGCATGCTCTCGGTGGTGCGGCTGTGTGGGCACGGTGACTGGTGGTGCCACGCCATGTCGAAGCTCGACAGGGCGCGTTACCGTCGTGAGGATACCGAAGCGAAGCTGGTGACGCTCGTCCGCCAGCAGGGCGCGGGCGGCATGCCGATGACGTGCGCCACCTTCAACGAGAAGCGCCCTGGCATCTGCACGGCATGTCGCCATTGGGGGGCGATCCGTTCACCGGTTCTGCTGGGCCTCGAAGGGACACCCATCCTTGCCCCTGCTGTGGCAGCGGCACCGGTCCATGTCGTGGGCGGCGAGGGTGCCACGCCGGGCGACTTCGTCGTGCCGCGTGCCCGTGCGCCGGAAACACACCGGGAGGTTCCCCGGCTTCGTGATCCCCGCTTCCGGCTCGTGATGTCCGACGAGGAAAACGAGCATCTGCCCATGGGTGTCTATTTTGCAGATCGAAGCAAGGGTGACGATGGTACCTGGAAGGAGAAGCTGATACCCGTCTCCCGCCAGCCGGCGCTGATTACCGACGCTGCATGGTTGCCCGACGCCCAGGGCGGGGTCGTTTTCACCTACTTCGTGCGCATCTACGACGTCAGACGCAAGGTGTGGGACGAGGCGGCGGTGCCGGGGAACCTCTTTGTCCTGTCGCGCCAGTTGCCCCCCGAACTGAGCGGCCATGGCCTGACCCTGTGCGCCGGTCGCGAGAGCCAGGAAAGGATGCTGGAGTATATGAAAGCCTACATGAACCAGGTGCGCCAGGCGCGTGCAGCGGTCGTGCTGCTGGAGCGGGAGGGATGGGCGGGTGACGGGACTTTCGTCCTGAAGGAAAACCAGTTCATCGCAAGGACCGGCGACACACCCGATGGCCCCAACCTGGAGATCGTGCCGGGGCGTCTGACGCCCACGGCGGCCAGCATCGCGCGCATGCTGGAGCCGAAGGGCGAACTCGCAAAGTGGAAGCAGGCGGCGAACCTCTACGCGAAGCCGGGGCAGGAAGCGATGGCGTTCCTGCTCTTTGCCGGAATGGGGGGCGCCGCTGCTGCATTTCACCGACGGGGAGGGTTTTCTCGTGTACGTCACGGGACCGTCGGGCAGCGGCAAGACCTCGGTGATGCGCATATCGGCAGGCTTTTGGCGCGACCCGAAGGAACTGGTCAGGAATGCACCGACCTCGAAAGACGGCAGCACGCGTAACGCGCTCATGGCGCAGCTCGGCGTGCTGAAGAACCTGCCGCTCATGCTCGATGAACTGCCGCTTACCCAGCCCGAGGAAGCCTTTCCGCTGGTGCATGCGCTGGCGGGCGGCCAGGAAAAGGACCGCATGACCTCGGGCCTGACGCTGAAGCCGGGTACCACCTGGAAGTCCATCTACGTGGCAGCAGGCAACCGCTCGCTGCGCGGCATGCTCTCCGGGTGCACCGAAGAAGAGAATGCCGCCGTGCTCAACCGGATGCTGGAAGTCACGATACCGCCGAACGATCCCAAACGGGTCCTGGATGAGCGAGCGCGCCATCGTGGAACTGGCCATGCGCAACTACGGCCTGGCGGGCGAAGCCTTCGTGCAGTGGATTGTGACCAACAGCCACCGGCTGGCCGCGCTGATCGAGGCAAAGCGGCAGTCGCTCATGCGACGTGCACACGCGCGTCGCGATGAGCGGTTGTGGTTCGCGGCGCTGGCGGCGATTTCGTGGCAGCGGAGCTGGCGAAGGCCGCAGGGCTGCACGACATCGACGTGGCGCTGGTCGAGCGGTGGGTGATCGACGTGCTGCTGCCGCAGCAGCGCCGGGAAGTTACGACGGTGCGCGAGGAAGCCGGATCGGTGCTGGCGGAGTTCCTGAACGACAACATCGGCAACATGATCGCCGTGGCGCGCCACAAGCTGCCCATCGTCCCCGATAGCCAGGAGGACTACGTCAGAAGGGATTTAGCACCAGGCCATTCGCTCAGGGCGCGTTTTGAGGAAAGCTCGGGTAATACGTATATCCTGCGCAGCGCGTTCGAGACGTGGTGTCGCCGCCGCCACAAGGACTATCAGGCAGCACTTGACGAGATGGAGCGCCAGGGGCCGCTTCTGAAGCGGCATTGCCGGACCCGGCTGGGGCGCGGCCTGCCGCAGTTCGGCAGCACGGGTGGCCCGCTGTCAACCTGCATCGTCGTTAATGCAACGAGACATGAAAGTCCGGACGGGGACAGCGGGCGTGTCCCTGTCCGGCAGGGGGCGGAGGTTACCGGTTGAATCACCTGGCAGGCGTGTGAGTCGCGCGGCCACGCCTCACGTTTACCCCATAAATTCGGGACAGCGTCACGCATACCATTCGTATTTCTTCATGAACGGAGTACGAAATGGAGCAGCAGCCGAAGGTCGCGATTCTTCTTTCCTCGATCCCGGAGTGGTTCTGGAAGGTGTCGATGCCCGTACTCGGGGTGGTGGTGGTCGGCGCGGACTACTTTCTCGGCCAGGCGTACTACACCGCGTGGTTGCAGGCATTTCAGGTGGACGGCAACGTATTTGCACGCGCCCACGAGACGATTCTGATCTATGGCGCGCTGGCGTTCCTGCATGCAGGCGTGGGACTCACGACATGGGCAGGTGCGCACCGGCTGGCGATGGTCTGCACGGTGCTGTACTTCGCGTTCTGGTTCGCCCTGTGGTCGCTGGCGGATCACTGCCGGCCCCGGATCGAAAGATGGGACGAAGCCCGGGGCCGGGAGGTCCGGCATCCGCATGTCGCGCGGTTCTTTTACCGGCTGTTTGTACTCCTGTGTGTTGTCCTGCTGTTTTTTCTCGGTATACCGGTGCTGGGCGCGATCATGTCATTACCGGGGGCGATTGGCGAGACAGCGGGCACAGCGGCGGCCCGCGAGGACAGGGCGGACTACGTATAGCTGGCGGTGACGTGCTCTGAGATCCACTAGAAACGTCGAGTCGGGCAAAGGCCTAGCGTGCCAAACATAGGATGACAGAGAAAGCTGAGCACTCAATCAGAAACGGGGTGATCGTTACAGTTGTGGGAGCAAGCATCGTTTGTGGCTTGACGCTCTTGTGGCAGCATTTGCCCGACATATATATGGCGCTGGCTACTCAACTGCCTCAATGCGCTTCAGCTCCATATGATGCAGCACGTTTCGCTCCCTGCCTGGATGGGTTATGTAGGGGGGGCTATCAGTTCTGACCTGGATCACTGTTGCAACAAGGAAGGTTGTAAAACGACGGGAACCGGGGACACGGATTACCTTCCATAGCTACAGGGAAGATAATTTCTTTGAAATGCGCTGGCGCTGGCGTTATGTGGATAACAGGATAAGTGATCTATCTGCGTACTGCCCACGTTGTGATACAGCGCTCGTGGCCGTTATTGAAAAGGTTTTCGGTGACCTTGAATTTGCATCGTGGCGATCACGGTCCCGTATATTGCACATGCATTGCGAGACTTGCTGTCAGGATCGCTATACGAGTGAGAGCGTAAATCTGTACGATCTACAAGGCATGGTTGAACGACAGATTGACAGGGTGATCCGGGCGGGGGCGTGGCGACAGCTCATTGAACGTGTTCAGCAGGAGGACCGGGAAAAGGGACGATAGCACTGGTGACACTGGGCCGACCGGTGTAACGACGCATTGGTCTGAAAAGCCACACTGGTTGTCGCCGAATTCCCTGGGGTAATGCGAGTCCTGAAGCTGGCGGCAAAGGGTAGCTTTGCTGGTCGGCATGCGCTGGCGCTGCACCGCGTCCTCTTCCGGCGTTGGGTGTCCGGTGCGCATGGCGAGATACGGTAATGCCTTCACGATGTGCATTCAGTGCGTCGTCTCCAGCGGCACGAGCCACCACGTCCCGAACGGATTGTCCAGCAGCGAGCCTGCGGCATACGCAACGGGTCCGGCTTCCTCAATACGGTACGCGGGCGCATCGCCGGAAACCGAAAACAGTTGTCCCGGCTCGAGGGTGGGTACCTCGCCATGCGAGTGAAATCTACTAATTTTTAATGAATAATAATAAATAATAACTCGTAAATAATTGATAGATAGAAAAATGATAAAAATGACAGGCTGAAACAGGCGGTACGTGTAGCTCGGGGTGCTGCCCACATGACTTACGTTTCAACTCACCCGCGTGCGGTACAGGTGACGTGTATAGGAAGCTCTCCTTGTTGCCGGGAAACCTGTCATTTTTGGCCAAAAATGACACCTGATTCAGCCAAGTCATTGATTTTTAATGAGATAAATTTAATGGGGTCATGTTATTTTTCAGGGAAAAGTGATCTTTTCGGGGGTACCCGCCCGTCACTTTTCTCCCCAAATGACACCCCTTCTCCTAACCCATTGATTTTTCTGATTTTCACCCGGCCGCACTTTTGCCGGGTAATCTGCGGCAGGGCAGCGCGCCCTATCATCGCCATCGCGTGCGGTTTCATATCGGGAATGATTCCTGTTCACCAACAATGCGCGCCCCAATATTCCACAGCCCACGAACCGCAACTAACCGCCCCGATCCTGCCCTAGCAGACTTTGACGGCTTCGGGTTCCCCTCCAGCCTTGCACACCGGCCCGCCCGCGCCGGCGGCTTCCAGTCGTCTCCAGAAGAGTAACACGGGCATTTTCCGGCACCGGCTCCCGGCGGATTTCGACCGTCCGGCGGATGGCGGGCTGCGCGTCGTGGTGAGCGTGTCGGCACCGGCCCGCCAGCATCGGCGGCTTGCACGCGTTACGGTCCGGCGACCGGGGGAGTGCGGGGTGAGTGTTGGGTGATTATCCGGGCTCGTGCATGTGGCATACGCCAGGGTTGCTGGAGCCGCGATTTCCCGGCTGCGGGTCACGGTCGATGCCGACCGCCGGGGCGGATCCGCCAGCGGTTTCCAGCCGCCTTCAGCGGGGCAGGTTTCGCATCCAGAGATAACCGCCTCGCGTCCCGCAGCCAGGAACAAGTCACTTGCTGCCGTCTCCCGCGACGCAGTGTCCTGGGCGATCCCCTGCCAGCGTCACGGCGTGTTGTAGTAGAACGTGGACTGCGCGATGACCCGGTTCTCCCCGTGGGGACAAGCGCACTGGACAATATCGCCGTCGAGGACGCCATGCGTCTTGCCGACGCTCCAGGTAAAAGCGGTCCCGAGTATCGGCCCGCTCTGTCCGCAACGCCCGTAGGACGCCCGTGCCAGGTGGTACGTGTAGGGTTGTCCATGATCCAGATCGAGTTCTTCCCCGTCCTGCACACGGCCTCCCGTCGTGGTGGCGTTGCCCTTGAGTGCCATCAATTTTGCCATCGCGTCTTCCTCCCTGATCGCTGCGCATCCCCGGGCACGTCGCCCGGATTTCCGGCCAGCATCGCGCCGCCAGCCCTTCACGTCTAGCATGCCGTTCATCCCGAAAACAGGAGGTGGGGGTGAATGATGTGAGTGCTTTGAGTCTCGACAAGAGATGTGTTCATAGCCTCAACTTCCCCCTTCACTGAAGACCCGAAGTGCAGGTATTTTCGTCAGATGATTTGTTCGCGCGCTTTTTTTACACACAAGCGGCTCGCGATGCATACCCGTTGTAAAGCAGTCCTGACAGAAGGCAGGGGGAATAACGATGGCAAGTCTGTTTGATGATGCAAGGTCGGTGGTGCCCGACCTGAAGGCCATACCAGGCCGCCAGGCGTACCACCTGGACGTGCCCGGTACCGACAGCTCGGCCGAGGTGTCCGTGGTGTCCTACACCGCGAAGGAAAAGATGGGGGCGGCCAACGAGGTGGTCATCGTGTTCACCCATCCCCGACGCCTGGGCCGTGACGGATACCTGAACCAGGAGGCCACGTTTTCGATTGTGGCGGACGATGGCGCCGTCAAGAAATACTCAGGCCATATCTCGCGCTTTTCCGCCGTCAAGACGACGGGCGATTTCACGAAGCACGAGATCGTCCTCAGGTCCGGGCTGGCCAGGCTGGAAGGCGTCGTCATGACGGCGATCTATCAGCACAAGAGCACCCCGCAGATCATCGAGGCGATCCTGCGCCGTCATGGCATGAAGGGGCATCAGTTCGTTTTCCGCCTGCGAAGCCAGTACCCGCTGCACCTGTTCCGCATGCAGTACCGGATGAGCGATATGGATTACGTCCATATGCTGATGGAACGGGACGGTATCTACTGCTTCGTGGTCGAAACGGAACACGGCGACCAGACCGTCTTTGCCGATGACGTCGATCACTATCTCTACGATCCCAGGCTGACCGTGCCGTACCGCGAGGCGGCAGGGCTCGAATCGGGCGGCGTGGAAGCGGTGACGATGCTCAGGACCCACGCGGAGGTCGTGCCGCAGTCGTACGTTGTCGCAGATTACAACCCTGAAAAAGCCTGGGAAAGATTTAGAGATAGCGCCAATGTCGCACCGCAGGACCAGACGACGTACGGCCAGCCGTACATCTACGGCACCCACCATCTGGATCAGGCCGGGGCGAAGCGTCAGGCACAGATCCGACACGAGGCGGCCATCGCTTGGCAGGTCATCTACGAAGGCGAGAGCACCGTGCTGGAACTGCAGCCGGGGCGTGTGCTGGAGATGGATGCCGAACTGCCCGATGCACCGGACGGCTTGGTTGTTATCGAGGTGACGCACAGCGGGGCGCGCGACCAGTCCTACTCCAACACCTTCAAGGCGATCCCTGCCGACCGGCGCTTCCGGCTGCAATTCGAGGAGTCGAAGTGGGCGAGGATTTCCGGCACGCTGTCAGCGCGGGTGACTTCGCCTGACAGATACAAGTATGGCTATCTGACAGTGGCCGGCTATTACACCGTTAGATTCGATGTCGATTTCGCGGACTGGCCCAGGGGCGGCGAAAGTGTGCCGCTGCGTCTGGCCAAACCCTTCGCGGGCAAGCTGCAGACCGGCATGCACTTCGTCGCGCTGGACAATGACGAGGCAGTAATCGCATTTCGAGATGGAGACCCTGACAAGCCGGAAATTATTGCGTTTCATCATCACAGCCAAGCCACTGATCTGGTGACCAGCGACCGGCGCTGGCTCTCGCGCAACATGATCCGCACGCAGGCGAACAACAAGCTGCGCATGGAGGACTGGGCGGGCCAGGAAGGCGTGAAGCTTAGCACGGAACATTCGGGCAAGTCGCAGCTGAGTCTCGGTTACCTCGTCAACCAGAAGCTCGAATACCGGGGTGAGGGTTTTGAGCTGCGCACGTCGGGCTATGGCGCGATTCGCTCAGGCAAGGGGCTGTTGGTTACGACCCTTGATCGTCCGAACGCCCAGGGCAACCAGACGGACATGCAGGAACTTATGCAGCAGCTCCAGGCGTCCCATACGCTCATGGAGCGGCTGGCACAGTGCGCGCAGCAAGCCCAGGCGCAGGCTGCTGACGTCAAGGCAATGAATGAGGTGTTGCAGTCGCAGATCAAGGATTTGCAGCAGGCTGTGATGGTGCTGTCTTCGGCGTCGAGTATTGCTGTGGCGACGCCAGAGTCAATACTGCACGGCGCAGGCAAGAACCTGACATTTGTAGCCGGCCAGAACGCAGATGTTGGCGTGCAGGGTAAGGTCACCATGACGGCTGGTGAATTGATCAGCCTCTTTGCGGAGGAGAAGGGCATCGAACTGGTTGCCAGTCATGGAAAGGTGAACATGCAAGCGCAAAATGATGCGATGGCGTTGTGCGCGCTCCATGATCTCACCATTACGAGCGTTGATGGCCGGCTGGTTTTGTCGGCCGCGAAGGAAGTTTGGATCGGTGCAGACGGTTCTTACATCAAGATCAACGGCAGCAGCATCGAGAATGTCACGTCGGGCGATATCCTTGAAAAATGTGCCATGTGGGACAAGCTAGGCGCAGCTTCTGGCAAGGTCGCATCCTCATTGCCGCAGGGCGACGCGGTGGTCTGCTCGCTGCGAGGCGAGCAGGCCAATTCCCAGCACGCGGCCTTGATGGGGGGCGCGTGAGATGAATAGCCTCCCGTCCTCCGGCCGGCTTGACGTTGGTACGCAACCGCAGGCCCGATACGCACTGGTCAATGCTGCGCAGGTGAGCCGTTCACAGTGGGTTGACCTGGCGTATCTACCGGTCGTGCCGGAACGATTCTGCCACCAGCCAGAATTGTTTCCCGTGCTTGTGGATTTTCAGCCGCTGGGGCCGGACGGTCGCGCGGATGTCTGGAGTCGGGACCGGGTGTCGGAGCAGGAAAACGGTGTGCCGTTCGTTCTCGCGTTTTTCGACGCCACAGTTGAAGGCTCTGCTGTTACCGCTCATCTGGTCAGGCGCATGGCCGTGCGGCGCCCTGACGGTGTGGACGACGCCCTGCGCTTCTACGACCCGTTTGTGTTTCAGCATCTGCTCTGGCTGTTGAGTGTCGGGCAGATGGACAGCCTGCTTGGGCCGATTACGACGTGGCACTGGCGTCAACCTGACGGCACATGGCATCAGCACGTACGTGTCTCGGAGCAGGCCAGTCTGCGGCCGTTGCGGTTGACCTCCCCGCAATGGTTGACGCTCCTGCGCATGGCGGAGATCAATCGGGCGCTGGTGGAGCTTTCGCGTGTCGATCCGGCTTGCGCGGGCAAGCCGGGCATCGCGCAACAACTCGACATGCTGCTGGCCGAGGCATCAGACGTGCGTGGTCTGGGCGATCCCCAGGACCGGTTGCTCTATGTGTTACAGGCAAGCCGCTATCACCGTCATATCCACCAACATCCAGTACTACGGAATTGTCTGGGTCAGGTTCGCGAGAACGCGATGACTTTCGTTACGGCTTGCGCTGATATTGACGATTCGCGGATGTGTCGTTTGGCAAAAGAACTCGAACAGATTCAGGTGAGATAACACGTTATGAACGCTACTGCATCGCCGGCATCTTCCCCGTTTTGCCCGTTTTGCGACAAGCATGGTTTGCCCATCCTGCCCGTGCGCTACGCAATCGCGCGTGCCGACAAGGGGAACGCGCCAAAGCTCACGGCTCCTTTCGGCGCAGGCGTCACATCAATTGACCTGCCTGCCAAAAACGCACACTACACACTGCGCCTGCTGCGTTCGGGTTACCTGTATGTGTTTGATGAACGACGCAACGAGTGGAGCGGGTATGTTGTCAATCCTCAGGGTTATCTTTATGTGTTTGATATTCACGCCAAGGTATCACCAGAGGTAGGTAACAAGGAATTCAACGAAGCATGCAAGGCGAAGAACGATCCTTACCTTGCCCGTTGCATCACGGTGAAGGATGCGGCCCACTCGACTCGCGTGTGGCTAGGGTTCAGTGATGTCATGTGGACTCCTGCTGTGCTTCAGAAGCACGCCAAGCCGGATTACCGTAAGGCGCATATGCAATGCATCGATATCGCAGCCTGGCGTGGTGGTGGTACGCAACCGCATGTCGGGGCTTTCGATACGTTGAAGCAAGTGGCTGAATTTGCGGCAGACGGCGTAAGCCTGCAGAAGGAAACGCGTAGCTACGTGCAGAACTTCATGCCGCCGCCCTACAGAACGCTGGAAGATCTTCTGAAGACCGATCCAGCCAGCAAGATGGCATTGGGTATGCTTTCACCCATGATCCAGAAGCTTTGGGCAGGTGCGATCGGCACGCCCGCGACAAGCGGCCCGGTAGATACGGCGGCGTGGGCATTCTCAACGCAGAGGTTCTGGCTTGCCCATGGTGAAGCAGAAGGGCTGATGAAGTGGGCGAACAGCGCTGCCAAACCCTGGCGGGCCGCCGTCGTCGGTTTGTTCGACCCTGCTGGTATTGCCATTGAGCTTAACGGCCTGGCATTACAGTGCAGCATCGAGTTCACGGACGACAGGCGGCGCAAGTGGATTCTCGAAACGGCCTCGATTATCGATTCGTTGCGCGCAAATGTGATGAATGGCGCGGTCAAGAGCGAGAAAGCAGACCGGCAGCTTTCGGCAGAGATTGGTAGCGCCTACGCACTCAGCCATGGAGGGTATGACTCAGTCGGTGGCTATGACGCGTATCAGCAAAAGATAGCGAAGGCCGGTGAGCTTGGCGGCGACGAGGAGGACACGGTTGCGCAGCACGGCTGGGAAAAGTATGCCGGAGAATTTGATGAATCAGGCGAACGCAAATACGTTGAGTCGACCTACCCATCCGAACTGCAGGCTTTTACGGATGCCACATTGGCACCACTGGATGTGCCGTATCTCGCATGGCTCAAGAGCAGTAGCTTGAGCGCTTATCTGACGCATAACTACGATTCGCACGATTGTGATTGCGGCGCAGCCTATACCGATCTGGTTACGGCGATAATTCACAATGCCAGCGGACGCACAGCGGTGCTCGATTTCTTGAGCGAATGTTTGCAGCAGGACCCACGTCACCCGGAGGCGTGGCTGACGCGAGGGCTTGCGCTCAATCACGAACCGCTGATTACCAGCTGGACAGAAAAGGCACTCGCGCAGGCGACGTCGAAGGATTTTCCCTGGAAAGATCTGGTCGAGAAATTCCACGACAAGTTCAAGGACGTGATCGTTCAGGGGGCCGACCATAATCTCAAGCGGCCCTATGCTGATGCTATTGCACGTTGTGCCTATCAGTTGAGCGGCGCAGCGATCAGGAATTTGAGCAAAGCGATAGACCAGGGAGTGGCAACAGGAGCAAGCAAGCTGCCCACCAACTGGTTGATGGGGATACTCGGCACAATGGCCCGGGAGGAAAACCCTAATTTGATCGTGGTGGACCTGCGAGGGGCGTGGAGCCGGAAGGATGCCGCACGGAGTCTGGCCGGCACGCTGGCCAAGCTTGCCGGGGACGATCCGCAGAAATATCGCAGCGGTGCGCGTGCGGCGCTTGAGGCACTGGCAAAGTCGGGAGATGACCTTCATCCCTATCACGGCGTGATGCTCGTGGATCAGGTGAAGGCGAAGGAGCTGGCTGGACTGACGGGAGCCGCCCGCAGGACGGCAGTGGCCGGTGTGCTTACGCCAGCCGAATTCGACGAAATCATGCAGGAAAGCTTCGGCAAGCTGGGCAACATGGACTTCAAATCGGGCGTCGCACAGCTGGTGTTCTCTTCGATCACCCTGTATAGCGCTTTCAAGGACATGATGACGGCTAACCCCGGGGAGATTCTTGGGAAGACGGTTAATTTCGGGGCGGGTGTGGTGGGTCTGGTTGGCACGGCAGGACAGGCGGTTGGCGCGGTGGCAGAAAAGACCGCGTGGGGCGCGGCTAAAACTGCCCGGCAGTTCAAGTTCGTGGCAATCGAAATGGAAACGCGTGCCAGCTGGCTTGTCGGCGTGGGCAAGCTGTTTGGAATCGTTGGAGGTGTCGTGGCAGGTGTGGTGACGATGGTTCAAGGAGTTCAACTATTGGCCAACCATCCTGTTCTTGGCGTTTTGAACATCGGCCTTGGTCTCGTTTCCATCGGTGCGGCAGTCTTGATGTTGTTCACAGCAACCGCAGGAATTGGCTTCGCGGTAATGCTGGTAATTGGCGTCATCATGGTGGCCATAGCGCGATTTACCCCGTCCCCCTTGCAGGATTGGCTGGGTAAATCGCTGACCTTTGGCAAGGGCAAGGACGGCCGTTTTGGAGGTCCCGTTGAGCAGGCGATGGCCCTTAAAGCAATGGCGACGGGAGCTTAAAGATGTACACCGGCTGGATTCGTTCGTTTCCTGTTGACCGCACGTTGTCTGCTCAAGAGCGCCAAGAGTCTCTTCCACATGAAACACAAGCTGACATCGAACCAGGACAGCATATTAGCCTGATTCACATCAATTCGACCTATATTGACTGGATCGATCGCCGATTCCGCTTTCGTGGAATGCTCAACACATTTGTAGCAACGTTGGGATGTATCTTCATTGCCGGTTCCGGGATATACGCGGCCTATGTATTATTGCGTTTAATTCCGGAAGCGGGTCAAGACCTTTGGACCAATGTGGCATGCGCCGTAGCGATATCGATTTTCGGTTTTGGGATCAGCTATTTGCTCTATTACTTCACGATTCGATACGACTACTTCACCTACACCCACTATCCCATCCGTTTCAATCGGAAGACAAGAATGGTGCATGTGTTCAGGCACAACGGTCCGGGTGGAGTCCTAAGTGTACCGTGGGAGTCGATGTACTTTCACATTGGTCGCGGCACGGACATGAAATTTCTGCGTGACATACGCGGTGAGGTGCTGGACGGCGAAGTGGTAAAGGACACGTTCGCGCTTGGCCACGCAGCGGAAAGCGAACCCCCGGTGCGCGAGATGTGGGAATTCATCCGGCGTTACATGGATGAAGGTCCCGACGCTGTGGTCGACAGTCCGATGGCGAAGTACGTGGCGCTGTCGGTTACGCCCACGCTGAAGAACTCCATGCTCTTTGCGGTGAACTTCACCAGTGCGACGACTACGCTCAGGCGTGTCCTCCTGTCGCCGTTCATTGCGCTGTTCACGGCCACACGATGGTTGGTGTTCCGCACCTGCAAGGAGCCTGTCTTCTCGCCAGAGATCGAAGCGACCTGCCAGGTCGCAGCAGACGATCCGAATGTGTGGCCTGTTCCAGAGTCCACGGGACAGTTCGCGGCGGATATCCCAGGGGTGCTCGAATACGCGGAGGCAAAGGCGAGGCGTCGCTGGGAAAAGGAGCGCGCCCGCGAGCAGTCGTTGCGGCAATGATTGCTATGCCGCTGAAGAGCTTGGGACCAGTTTGGTCTGGTTGCTGCGAGGTGGTAACGAATTGATAACTGCGGGTGACAGATGATGGGTTTGACCCGGCAGTTGCTGCATGAATATCCACGAAACATTTAACAACATAGAAAAGGAGTCAAGAAATGAATGACCTGATCCGGTTGGGCGATGATACAGATCACGGCGGCAAGGTGGTCAGTGCTTCTCAGACAATGCGTTACGAGGGCCGCTTTGTGGCACGCAAGGGTGACGAGGTGACATGCCCCAAACACCCGGATGTCCGTCCAAATCGCATCATCGAGGGCGATGAATCGATGAAGGACGATGGCATTCCTGTTGCCCGCCAGGGGCATCGCGCGATGTGCGGTTGCCGCTTGATATCGAGCGTGAACTAGGCGTCAGACATGCCGGTTGAACTGCCATCCCCTCAGGGGGATTTGACGCCGCCGGAGCCGCCAGGATTGATGGTTTGGCTCGTCATTTTCCTGCTGGTCGTGATAGCGGGTGTGATAGCGATGCTGGTCACCTGGCCCAATGGGCAACCCACCAATACCCTATGGTTCTGGGTGCGGCTACTGGTACTCCCGGCGTTTGCCGGTTGCCTGGCATATGGTTTACGCGAACTCTATTTCGAGCAGGAAGCGGATCGCTTTGAAGCGGACAAGGAACAGCTTGAGGCCGACAGGTCCGAGGCGGTCCAGTTTGCCCGCGAACCCTTGGCGATACTGGACAGTGCCTATCTGAGTGCGATGGGAAGCCACAATGTCGCGAAGGATATTGCCGGTGAAGTTCAGGCGCTGGAATCCCGAAAGTCATCTGGCAGCGGCGATGCTGTCCGCCACACACGATTGGCCAGTGCTGATAATCCTGCGTTCGGGAGCCGGTACGAGGCCTGCTTCGTTGAATTGCTGGAACGGCTGGACGAAACCCTGCGGGTTGTTCCGGAGCACGCGCCACTGGAGGTGTATCTGCAACTTCAGCCAGATACGGAATGGGCGCCCATACACGACGCCTGGCAGAACTGCTGGCGGGCCTTTGGTCATCGTCCGGTCGAGGCGGCACTGCTGTCATTGCGGGACGGAGTGATGGCGCTGGATACGTGGCTGGATGTTCGCGGCGGGACGGGGCTGGAGAAATTTGCGCTGTTCGTGGCAGTGCAGTTGCATTCGATACCTCAAGTCAACGGCGCTGAAGCGGCGGTAGCGCTACTGCTTGGCTGGGTGCCACTTGCGCAGCGCAGCGGATTGACGCCGAAAGCCCTGCTGCATCGTCCGGTGAGCGTTGGAGTGGGCACGATCAACGATGCAGTGGCCCGCTCACTCATGTGGGGGGACGCTGAAGCTGAACAGGTCAGTGATCTATGGCAGGCTGGTCTGGATCAGGGAGACAAGGCAGGACTACTCAAGGCATCGTCCGATCTGCAGTCCGGTATATCGTTGACCGATTCGTTTTCCGGCGTCCACGACATCGACTTGGCTATCGGCAACCCGGGCGCGGCGGCGGCATGGCTTGCCATTGCCCTGGCAGCGGAGTTTGCAGGGCAGATGACAACGCCACAAATGGTCGCAAGCCGTGAAAGCAGCCTGCGACTGGCCGTCGTCCGGCCTTCGGGTCATATAACAGAAACAGAAGAGCAAGGATGAGCAACCGCAAGCTGTCGGGTTACTGGATTTTCGTCGTCACTCTCACGTTGATTGTCGCCGTCCTGGCCTGGTTTCAGGGTGGGGCGCTGCACCCCTCGGCTGTACTCAGGGTCACGGTCGTGTTGCTGGCCGGTGCAATCCTGTTGCTTGCACGGGGACCATTTGCGACCGCCTGGCGTTGGGGGGCGAGGCACGCTCCTCAGCGTGCCTCCCGTCGCTATGTTCGCGATCCTGCTGCCCGTGCTGGAGCGACTGGCACTTCCAATGTTACGGTCCAGCGAAGCTGGGCAGACGAGCTAAAAGATGTACTGCGCGACCGCTACGGTTGGTGGGGTCGGCGTTATCAGATACCCTGGTTGTTACTGGTCGGTGAGGGTCCGGTGATCTCCCGCCTAGTACCGGAACTAGCCGAGAGAGGCTTTCGGGTCACCGACGATGTCGTGCTGTTGTGGGGTGGCCTGGAATCCAACGCCCGTATCGATGAGTCCAGGTTGCGCCAGATTCGTCGGTTGCGGCGCGGCCGTCCGCTTGACGCCATCGTGCTCCTGCTAGATGGCAAAATGCCGTTGCCGGATTCTGTGCATGAGAGGAACCCATGGGGTTCTCGCCTCTCGCGCATCTCTGAGGTCGTGCGCTGGTCGGCGCCAGTGTACATTCTTGATGTCGCAGGGGCCGATCCGGTTCACGGAGTCAGCACGCCTGTAACAGGTTGCGAATTCAGTCGTGGCCTGGATGCTGCGGCCGTTGAAACCGCGCTGATCGATTTGCGCGACAGGCTGGCCGACCGGAGCGTGTACCAACTCGCAGATAACGGCGACCACGTTTACGCCTCGGAACTGTCGAAGCGGCTTGATACCCGCAGCGCGCCGCTTGCACGCTGGATCGCGGCCCTTACCGACTGGCAGCGCCGTCCGTTGCCGGTCGCAGGCGCTTTCTTCGCTCCGTTGCCGACTGACATCGTATTGACACCGGGCGTGGACAGCGCCCATCTGCCGCTATGGCGCTATCTGGCCGAGGCGAGCACCCGCATGCCGGGGCGACGTACCCTGGCGCATCCCTATACGGTGTCGTCGGCTATCGCGCTTGCCGCCATCGGCCTGTGGAGCGCGGGCATGCTGGTCTCGGGCATGAACAACGCGCACGAGGTCATGCTCACGAAGGAGGCCCTGCAGGCGCTCGACCGCGCGGGCGATACCCCCGGACGTCTGCGCGCGCTCCTCGCCCTTCAGCAGCGCATCGGCCTGCACGAGGCACGTGTGCAGCAACACACACCGCTGCTTACCCGCTTTGGCCTGAACCACGACCGCGCCGTGCTCGACGCGTTGTGGACGCCCTACGCGCGTGCGGCACGCACGCTGCTTGTCGCGCCCACCCAGCAGGACATCGAAGGTCAGCTCGTGGATCTCGGCCAGATGCAGACTGCGCAGCTCGACACCCAGAGCAGCCAGATGGCGCAGGATGGCCAGCAGGCGCTCAAGACCTACCTCATGATGGCCGAGCCGCAGCGCGTCGATGCGGCCTTCATGGCACCGGAACTTGCCCGCCACTGGAACCTCGACACCGGACTGCGTCCTGGCGAGAAGCTGGATTTCGCCACGCAGCTGATGGGCTTCTGGACTCAGCATCTGCAGGCGCATCCCGACTGGCGCATCCAGCCCCGTGAGGATCTGGTCGGCAACGCGCGCCAGACGCTGCTGGCGATGATAGGGGTTAAAAGTTCGGAAGACACGATCTACCAGGGCATCCTGGATTCCGTGGGCCACAAGTATCCCGACCAGACGCTGGCGTCGCTGACCGCCGGCACGGATACGCGCGGCCTGTTCCGCACCACGGCCACGGTGCCCGGCGTCTTCACCCGCCAGGCGTGGGAAGGCACCATCGAGGCCGCGATTGACGAGGCCGCGAAGCACAATGGCGTCACCGCCGACTGGGTGCTCGGCAACACCGCCAGCGCACAAGGCGGCGCACCGGGCGCACCGGATGCCCAGACCCCGGAGTCACTGCGCAGGGCCCTGCGCAAGCGGTACTTTGCCGACTATGGGGAGCACTGGCAGGATTTCATGAACAGCCTGCGCCTCGATGCGGCGACGACCCTTCCCTCTGCGGTGGGGCAGCTCAGGCTCATCGCCGATGCGCGCCAGTCTCCCGTCATTGCGCTGATGAAGTCGCTCGCCTGGCAGGGCGGCGCGGGCGCGCAGCAGGCGTCGATCTCCGATGCGCTGGTGACGAAGGCGCAGAACCTGTTCGGCAAAAATGACGATACCCCGCAGGCAGCACAACCCGATCCGGCCGGACCGCTGGGGGCATCCTTCGGGCCGGTCCTCCGGCTCGTCGGACAGGGCAGCGGCAACACGCCTGGCGCGAGCGACCTGAGCCTGGAGCGCTTCACCGAACGCGTGACGACGCTGCGCCTGAAGCTGCAGCAGATCAGCGACAGCCCCGATTCCGACGATCAGGCGCGTCAGGTTGCGCAGGCGCTGTACCAGGGCAAGGGCTCGGATCTCTCCGATACCCTGAACTACGCGAAGCTCATCGCGGCGAGCCTCGGTGAGCAGTGGGCCGGCATGGGCAACACGCTCTTTGTCGAACCCGTCACGCAGGCCACGCGCACGGTGCTCGCGCCCGCCGAATCGAGCCTGAACGACGCCTGGCGGCAGAGCATTGTCGAGGCGTGGAACCAGTCGTTTGCCGGGCGTTATCCGTTTGCCAGTACGTCGAACGATGCCTCGCTGCCCGAACTGGCCCGTTTCCTGAAGCCGCAGGGCGGCGTCCTCGATGCGTTCCTGACCACGCAGCTTGCGGGCGCGCTGCAGCTCCAGGGCGACCAGTGGGTGCCGGTCTCGGGCGGTGCGGGCGCGGGCAGTACCTCACGCGCCTTTGATCCGGCTTTCCTGAAGGCCATCAACACGCTGCACAAGCTTGCCGCGCACCTGCTGGCGCAGGGCGAACCGCAGTTCGTGTTCGGACTCAAGCCCGTGCCCACGCCCGGCATCACCGACACGCTGCTCACGCTCGACGGACAGACCCTGCACTACTACAACCAGGTGGAGACGTGGAGCACGATGACGTGGCCCTCGGGCGAGCCCCAGAAGGCGGGCACCCGGCTCGAATGGCAGACCGACACGGCGGGCACCAGCCGCAGTTTCGAGTTCAGTGGCCGCTGGGCGCTGGTGCGCATGCTCGAACGGGCCACGGTCGAACCGCTGGACAGCGCAACGTACCAGCTCACGTGGCGGGCCGCGCCGGAAGCAGGAACGAAGCCGGCGGTCGCGAAGGCCGACACCGCGACGGATCAGGACGCCCTGAACGCGCAGGGGCCGCTCGCCCCGGCCCCGGCGGAGTTCACGCGCCCGGTCCACTACATCCTGCGTACCGACGTGGGTAAAGGGCCGCTGGAACTCCTGGCGCTCAGAGGCTTCGCGCTACCCTCGCGCATCTTCATTGACAGCCCTGGGCCGGCCGTCAAGGCGGTGAGCCAGCCGGCGGGTCCGCCGCCCCTGCCGAAGGCGGCGATTCTGGCCGCGAAGCACGCGGCGGTGTCGCTGCCCGCAGGTGTTGCGCCCTGATGTCCACGAACAGCCACCCGCGCCACGCACAGTTGAGCGCCCGCATCAAGGAGTGACGATGACCGATCCAGTCAGGGACAACGAGATCCTGCGCTACTACGAGGCGGAAATGCGCTACCTGCGCGAGGCCGCGAAGGAGTTCGCCCGCGCGTTCCCCGAGCGCGCGCGTGAACTGGAACTTGACCGCGTGGGCGAGGGGGACCCGCACGTCGAACGGCTTTTTGAAGGCTTCGCGTTTCTGATGGGGCGGCTGCGCCACAAGCTCGATGATGAGCTGCCGGAGCTGACCGAGGGTCTGGTCAGCATGCTCTGGCCGCACTACCTGCGCATGATCCCGTCGCTGGCGATCCTGGAGCTGACGCCCGACCGGGGGGCGCTGCAGAAGCACGAAACGGTAGAGCCAGGGCTGGAAGCCACCTCGGACCCCATCGCGTCTGGGCAGGCCGGGAACGGAACGGGCGGCGAGGCGTACGTCGAATGCGTATACCGCACCACACAGGCCGTTGACCTGTATCCGCTCTCGTTGACCGAAGCCGGCGCCTACGCCCGCGAGGATGGCCACTCGGTCATCCGCCTGCGTCTGACGGTCCAGCCCCAGACGCAGCGTGAGCGTCTGGAGGTGCCGCGTCTGCGCCTGTACCTGAATGCCGACCGGCCCGTTGCCTTGGCCCTCTACGCCGCGCTCAGCGCGAAGCCGGTGTCGATGCACGTGCGCGTGCCGGGCTGGCCCGAGGACCGGCCGGGAACGCCCCAGGCCATGCCCGGCCTGCGCCTGACACCGGCCGGTTTTGCGACCGGCGAACGGCTCTGGCCCAACGCCGACGAGGCGTTCAGCGGCTACCAGCTGCTGCTGGAGTACTTTACGTTCCCCGAGAAGTTCATGTTCTTCGATCTGCTCGGGCTCGACATGCAGGCGATTCCGGCGGCGGCACCGTGGGTCGATGTCGAGGTGGTGCTCGACAGACCGTACCCGGACGACATGCGCTTCGGCGCGGACAATGTGCGGCTCTACTGCACGCCCGCCATCAACCTGTTTCCTGTGGAGGCCGACCTGGTGAGCGTCACGCCCCACGAGAACGAATACCGCGTGACGACGGGGGCACAGCAGGACTCGCCCATCGACATCTATTCCGTCGATGCGGTGCAGTGCATGGAACGCGGCCGGCGCTTCGAATACGTGCCGTTCGCGGCGTTCCGTCATCGTGGCGGCATGCTGCGTCACGAAAAGCCCGAGCGCTACTACCACACGCGCATGCAGCGCGGTCCCTCCGGTCGCTTCGACACCTGGATTGTGCTGGGCGGCCACGCCCGGGAGAGGGCGGATACGCTGCCGAAGGAGAAGCTGACGCTGTCGGTGACGGGCACCAACGGCATGCTGCCCCGCCGGGCGCTGCGCGAGGCGGGCATCCGGCGCATGCGCGGGGGATTTACGAACGTCGCGGCAGTGAGCAACCTTACGGCGCCCACGCTGCCGGTCTATCCCCCCACGGGTGACCGTTTCCAGTGGCGCGTGCTCTCGCATCTCGCGCCCAGCTATCTGTCGCTTCTCGACGCGGAGATCCTGCGCGGCTCGCTGTCGCTCTACGACTGGACCGAAGGCGAGGTGAACCGCCAGCGTATCGAATCGATCAGCGACGTGCGGCACCGGCCGCTGCAGAAGCTCGTCAAGGGCGGCCTCATGCGGGGCGTGGAGATCACGGTGACGCTCGACAGCCGGCACTTCGCGGGTGACGGGGATCTCGAACTGTTCGGCAGCATGCTCAGCCGCTTCCTCGGGCTGTACGCGACCGCGAACCTCTACACGAAGCTGGTGGTCGTCGCGAAGCCCACCGGCCGGCGCATCGACTGGCCGGCAATCCAGGGCGAAGGGGCGCCGTTTTGAACGCCCAGGACGTGCTTGCGGCGACCCTGCCGCCACTGCTGCCCGCATTGCTCGGTGACGCCACGCGGATGAACTTCATCCGCTTCTGCGAGCTGATCGAACTGGCCGCGCCCGATGCACCGCCCCTCGGCACCACGGATTCGCCCGCGCGGGAGCCGGTGCGCTTCCGCTCGCGCCCGCAACTGGGGTTTCCGGGGCGCGAGATCGACGCGGTGGAGTACGACGCCGACAGTCCGTCCGCGCCGCCCGCCGTGCGCACGACGTTCCTGGGGTTCTACGGCGTCGATGCACGCATGCCCGCGTACTTCGCTGACGAGGTGGCGCAGCACCGCGACGGGGCGGAAGCGCTGTCGGCGTTCCTCGACCTGTTTCACCATCGCGTGGCCACGCAGTTCTACCGCGTCGCGCGCAAGTACCGCTATCCGGTGGGCTTCCGGCGCGATGGAACGGACCCGGTGTCGCGCTACCTGCTCAGCTTCGTGGGGTTCGGGTTCAGTACGTCCGCACGCCGGGGCGCACCCGCTTTCACGCCGACGGACAGCGCGCAGGAACCCGTATCGCGAAGCGCCCGGCACAGCCTCGCGTCGGTTGCCGACAAACGCCGGCTGCTGTCGATGCTTGGACTCGCGATGCAGAAAACCCGCACGGCCGAAGGGCTGGCGGGGGTGCTGCGGCATGCGGTGCCGGACGGCCCGATCACGGTCGAGGAGTTCTACCCGGTGTGGCGGGAACTGGATGAGGTGGAAGCGGCACCGCTGGGCGAGCAGTGCCTGCTGGGCCGGGGCTTTTACGACCGGGCAAATACGGTGCGGGTGACCTTTACGCCCGTGACGCGTGAAGGCGTGCTCGCGCTGGTGCCCGGCAGGCCGGCGCATCGCGAGGTGATGGCGCTGCTGCGCTTCTACCTGGGCTACGAAAGCGAGGCGCACCTTGAGATGCAGGTGCGGCCGGAGCTGATGCCCGCGCCGCTGCTGTCGCCGCAGCAGACGACGCTCGGCTTCACGGCGCAACTGGCGGCACCCGAAGCCGCGCGGGGTTCAGCGCGGATGACCAGCGTCCAGCTTGGCCGCTGGAACGGGCCGGCGCACGCCACATGAACGACAGGACGCAGCCCATGAACA
Source organism: Paraburkholderia eburnea (assembly GCF_002917095.1). Taxonomy (GTDB): domain Bacteria; phylum Pseudomonadota; class Gammaproteobacteria; order Burkholderiales; family Burkholderiaceae; genus Paraburkholderia; species Paraburkholderia eburnea. The sequence continues at coordinate 170,454 of NZ_PQGA01000003.1, read as the reverse complement.
TGACGTGGATGAACGGATCGATGAAACGCAGGGCGAGATTAGCGACGCTGGCGGTCGCAGCGCTGGCGACAGCGCTGACCGCTGGCTGCGGAGTCGGGCAGGCGGTGGGAGACAGCACGGTGAACGCGGCGAAATGGGCCTTTACGACGCAGGTCAAGACCATGAATGTGGATCTCGCGGCCCGTGAGGCGGTCAACGAAGCGGCCAGCGGCCAGCCGCTGTCCACGGTGGTGAGGTTCTACCAGCTGAAGGACGCGAAGACCTTTGCGCAACTGACCTATGTGCAGCTGCAGACGGATGACCTGGCACTCCTGAAGGCGGATCTGCTGGCCACGAAGGACGTGGTGCTGCGGCCAGGCGCGAGCGCGAGCGTGGCCGAGCCGATGAACGCCGATGCGCAATATGTCGGTGTGGTGGCGTTCTTCCGCGAGCCGTCGCAGGACGCGGACTGGAAGCTTGCGATTCCGAAGAAGCAGTGGAAAAAGACCGACCCGGTCAAGATCGCGGTGAGCGGTCGCGAACTGGTGGTGATCGGTGCCGATCCACAGCCGGTCACGCGTCAGGCGCCGCAGCAGGGTTTGCCGTCAGGCCCGAAACCCGTGGGTCCGACAGGGGCGCAGGCCGGCAGCCAGAAGACCGGGTGAAAGGAGCGGGAAATGATTGATCTGGAGTCCATATCAATGGCAACCCGATGGCGGGGCCATTCATGAATGCCGTGCCAGAGTACGCGCGGCGCCCTGAGGTCGGCGCGGCTGCGCCGATGTCCCCTTCGCTGGTGAAACTCATCCGGCGGGCCAGTGAACTCGGCTGGCGGTGCCTGGCGCGCACCTGGAACGGGTATCACGCACGTTATGCCTTCGAATGTCCGAACGGCCACCTGCAGGAGCGGCAGGCTGTGGCGGTGACCTACGGGATACCGGTTTGCCGGCACTGCGAGGCCGACGCAATCCGGGATCGCTGGATGGCCACGCTCGCCCGCCGTGGCGGTGAACTGGTCGAGGGCACGTTCACGGGGCTGGAGAAGCGCTACCGGCTGCGCTGCGCAAAGGGCCATGAGTGGGAGGCGCAGGGCGGCAAGATCGCCGGAGGTTACTGGTGCCCGGGTTGCCGGAACGAACGTATGGCACGGCGTCATCTCCGGGCGGACGGGCTGGAGCGGCTCCAGGTCGCCGCACGGGAGAAGGGCGGGCGGTGTCTGACCACGGAATACACCGGGGGGAGCGGGTACTACCCGTTCGAATGTGCTCTGGGGCACCGCTGGAGCGCGCAGGGCGCGGAAATCGTTCGTGGCCAGTGGTGCCCGGGGTGCAAGAAGAAGGTGATCGGGGCGAAGACAGGCGCCCGCCAGTTTTACCGCGACGGCCTGCAACGGTTGCAGGAGGCCGCGCGGCAGCACGGTGGCACGTGCCTGGCAACGACCTACACCGGCGCAAAGAGCCACTATCCATTCCGTTGCGCGCACGGGCACGGATGGGAAGCGAGGGCGAACCAGGTCTGGTATGGCAAGTGGTGCCGGGAGTGTTACTGGGACAGCCTGAAGCACTCGATCCAGGAGATGCAGGCCCTGGCGCGCAGCCACGGTGGCGAATGCGTATCGTCAGAGTACGTCGATACCCGGACGAAACTGCAATGGCGCTGTGAGCGCGGGCATGCATGGTCCACCAGACCGGCTGTCATCATCCGGGGGGGGGGCTGGTGCCCGCTGTGCGCGAACCTCGAACGGTCGAAGAAGCGCGGCAAGCGGCTGAAATACGATTTCGAGGGGTGAATCCGGGTGAACAGTGACCATGAAGAACACACAGCATGATGCCGTGCGTCCGTACTTCTCCGAATTTCCCCTGCTGGTCCTTGCGCGTCCCACCGACGACGGCCAGTTCGATGTATCTGGCCATATGGCGGTGGACGGCAGGACCATTGGCGGCTATGCCAATCCCGTGACGGCGTGGATCGACGCGACACAGTTTGCAAAGGCAGGACGGTCGGGTTACAGGCCCGAATGGGCTGGAAGGTTCAACCGGAAGCTGTTTTATAACGCGGATACGCAGTGCCTGATGGTCGATGTGCGTACCTGCTGGCCCGTGCATGAGCGCAGGATCATCTTGCAGCCCGACCTGAGCCTCGCCACAATCACGAAGCCGGTCCGGCTTCATGTACCGCACGGGGCAGAACTGCCAGCTTCGTTCGAGGTGGATGCGGCTGCATCCAGATGGCTCGATGACGTACACGAGCGTGCGGGGCTTTTTGCGTGGCGCGAGACAGTGCGGGCAACTCGCTCCTGGGAGGTGTCGAGGGTGGAGTCCGCCGTGAAGCGTGCGCTGGGGACGATTGAAGTGACGGCTTGTGATGCGTCGTTGTGCGATGAACTGGCACTGTTCGACCCCGAGTCGGAGCGATGGCATTTCGTTCCGGCTGCGGACTTCCTGAAGAAGTGAGAGCGGGATGCCCGGGTCGGGAGGCGGGAAAGAATGGGAGGCGGTGAAAGTCCATGACGAACGATGAAACGGCGCTGCATCGCCTTCGACGCGCCGCGATTGAGCGCGGTCTGAGGCTGCTTTCGACGCAATGGAAAGGCCATACCCCCGTCTATCACCTGGCCTGTCCGAAGGGACACGAATTCACCCGTCGGGGGATGTCCTGCTGCACGGTACGCCGATCTGCGTGGAGTGTGCGAGGGAAGAAGTGGCGCAGCGTTTTTTCGACACCGTGGCGCGACGTGGCTTTGTTGTCGAGGGCGAATACCGTGGCGCGAACGAGCGATACGGCTTTACCTGCTCCAGGGGCCATCGGTGGGAGACGCGCGGGCAGCGCGTCGTGGACGGGACCGGTTGCCCGCAGTGTATGGTGCAGTCGCGCTCGGAGCGGCTTCTGCGCGCGGACGGGCTGGAGCGCCTGCACGCTGCGGCGGCGGCCCGTGGTGGAAGGTGCCTTGCCACGGCCTATGACGGCGTCAGCGCCGGATACACGTGGGAGTGCGCGCAGGGGCACCGATGGAACAGCGAGGGTGCCAGGGTTCTGGCGGGCGTCTGGTGCGCTATCTGTGCGGTACAACGCCGTGGCGAGCTGCGCCGCCTGGCCGATGGACTGGAGCGTCTGAGGGCGGCGGCTGTGGCGCAGGGCGGGGTATGTCTGGCCGAAGCCTATGGGACGCTGGACGAGAAGTACCGGTTTCGCTGTGCGAAAGGGCATGAGTGGAAAGCCCGTGGCCATCTGATACTTCGCGGGACGTGGTGCATGAAGTGCCTGAGCGAGTCGAAGCGCCTGGGCATTGAGAGGATGCGGGAGGTCGCGCACGCGCGTGGAGGACGCTGTCTGAGTGAGGTGTACCTTGGCATCAAAGTCAAGCTGGCCTGGCAGTGCCACCTGGGCCACGTCTGGGACACCACGCCGGCCATGGTCTTGAGCAAGGACGCGTGGTGCCCCTTCTGCTTCCGGCTGCGGATCACGAAGAGCCCGTTGAAGCGGGCGAAGTATGGCGGCTGAGCGACCCTGGCATCGTAAGCCGTGGGGAAATCCGCCAGCCTTGCCGTGATTGTGTGCGTCGCAGCGTGAACAGATGGCTTGTATGCGCTTTTCGTGAACACGTGACTTGTCAGCGTAACCCGCGACTGCCCCCATCTTGAAAGTTTTACAGAACACCTGTTTAATATGCGAGCCATTCTCCAGCGAGGGGAATGGCCGTTTCTTCTGCACCGCAGTGTGAGGGGAAACGTGGGGGAACGATGTTTGTGGGCGCGTGGGGAATGCCCTTTTTCCTGCACGCGGGCCGCAAAGCCTTGTGGCAAGGGGTGTGGTACCGTGAACTATGATCGGTTCACTGATTTGGTCGCAGACTACGTGAAGTACCGTCCGACCTATCCGCGCGAAGTCGCGACCTTCGTTCATGTCGAATGCGGCGTGGCGCCCGGCGCGAGCGTCGCGGATATCGGCGCGGGCACGGGCATTTCGTCCCGGCTCTTTCTGGACGCCGGGCATCCGGTCGTGGCCGTCGAGCCGAACGCGGCGATGCGCGAGGCGGCCGACCGTTTCCTCGCGGACTATCCGGGCTACCGCAGCGTGGCCGGCACGGCCGAAGCCACCACCTTGCCCGACGCGAGCGTGGATCTCGTGAGCGCCGCGCAGGCTTTCCACTGGTTCGACAAGGCGGGCGCCCGGCGTGAATTCGCGCGCATTCTCAAGCCGCGCGGCAAGATCGTGTTGTTCTGGAATAGCCGCCTGCTCAAGGGATCGGCATTTCTGGAGGGCTTTGAAGCCCTGCTGCAGCGCTTTTCCGAAGACTACGCGAGCGTCGCCGAAAGCTATCCCACCGACGACGCCATGGCCGAATGGTTCGGCAACGGCTTCGCCCAGAAGACCGTGTTCCCGAACGCGCAGCTGCTCGATTTCGATGGGTTGCGCGGGCGGCTGGCTTCGTCCTCCTACGCGCCCAAGCCCGGCGACCCGCGTTACGAGCCGATGCTCGCGGCGTTGCGCGAACTATTCGACGCCACACAGCAGGCCGGGCGCGTGAACTTCGCTTACGAAACGCGGGTATTCGTGGGCAAGCCGGTGCGCGGCTAATGCACGGTCAGCGTCCGAACTCGTAATCGCCCGCGCGCACGCGCCTCGTCTTGCGGCGAAACGTGAAGGTGAAACCAGGCCACAGCGACGTGACCTTGCCGCTGCGCGTCTGGTAATAGCTGTGGCAGCCCGAGGTCCAGACCGTGCGTTGCAGTTGCGCCTGCAACCTGTCGTTGAAGGCGCGCTGCACAGCGGGCCGCACGCTCATCGTGCGCGCGCCGCGGCGCTGCAGTTCGCGGATGCAGGCGGCGATATAGCGGATCTGCGACTCGATCATGTAAATCATTGAGTTGTGGCCGAGGCCCGTGTTCGGTCCGATCACGAAGAACAGATTCGGAAACCCCGCCACACTCGTGCCCAAATACGCCTCAGGTCCGTCGCGACGCCAGGCCTCGCCGAGATCGGCGCCGTTCAGACCGCTCACGCGAAACGGCGCCTCCACGTCGTTGACCTGGAAACCCGTGCCGCAGACGATGGCGTCGAAGGCGTGGTGCAGGCCGTCGGCGGTGACGATACCGTCGGTCACGACTTCGCGGATCGGATCGGTGAGCAGGGCGACGTTCGGTTGCGTCAGCGCAGGCAGATAGTCGCTCGACAGCAGCACGCGCTTGCAACCAAGCGCATAGTCGGGCGCGAGCTTCGCGCGCAGCGCGGCATCCTTGACCTTGTGCGCGAGATAGTTGCGCGCGAACTTCATCGGCGCGGCGAGCAGGCGCTGATCGACCACGAAACCCAGAGCCCGCGATTCGAGCTGCCAGTAGATCGCGGCGCGTGCGAGGCGCTGCGCGAACGGGATATGCCGGTACATCCAGCGGCGGCGCGCCTCGATCGCGCGGTCGCGGCGCGGCATGATCCACGGCGGGGTGCGCTGGAATACGGTGAGCTGCGTGACGCGCGGCTGGATGCGCGGCACGAACTGGATAGCGCTCGCGCCCGTGCCTATCACGGCCACGCGTTTGCCTTCGAGTGCGTAGTCATGATCCCAGCGCGCCGAATGAAAGAGCTTGCCTGCAAAGCGCTCCAGCCCCTCGATGGCGGGCAGGGCGGGGCGCGAGAGCGGGCCGTTGGCGGCGATCAGCAGATCGGCCTCGACGGTCTGCGTGACACCGTCGCCCTCGACGTCGATGCTCCAGACGCCACGCGCCGCGTCGAAACGCGCCGCGCTCACGCGCGAGCGCCACGTGATGAAGCGCTCGACATCGTACTTGCGCGCGCAACGTTCCAGGTAAGCGAGGATCTCGCTTTGCGGCGCGTAGGTGCGCGTCCAGTCGGGATTAGGCTCGAAGGAAAATGAATAGAGGTGCGAAGGAACATCGCAGGCGGCGCCGGGATAGGCATTGTCGCGCCATGTGCCGCCAAGGCTCGCGGCCGCCTCGTAGATCGTGAATGATTCGATCCCCATGCGCCGCAACTGGATCGCCATGCCGATGCCGGAAAAGCCGCTGCCGACGATCGCGATGCGCGGCGTGCCCGCGTGAGTGGCCATATCAGTCTGATTCGAAATAGTCTTGCTTAACCAGGCGAGCATCCAAGCAAAACGGGCTCCGCGAAGGAGCCCGTCTGGCCAGATCCGGCTACGCTCAGGAGTTCCAGTCGTCCGAGGAACTGTCGTTGCTGCCCATATCGACGCCGCCGCCGCCCGAACCCTCGTCCCAGTCGTTGGAACCCTGGCCGTAGTCGACACCGCCATCGTTGTTGCCGTCACGGCGGCGGCCATCGTCGCGATCGACGATCACGTCGCGCTCGACCACGCGGTCGCGGCCTGAGTTAAGCGCTTCGCCGAGCAACACGCCGGTCAGCAAACCACCCATGCCACCCATACCGCCACCGCCTTGCTGGACGATGACCTGGGGCGGCTGCTGTTGCGGCGGATACTGGGGCGGATATTGCGGCTGACGGCCGAAGGCCGCATCGGCCTCGCGCGCGTAGGGCGAGTCGCCGCCGTACGAACCCGCGGGCGCGGCGGCTTGCGCGTTCGGATCAGGGCGGCCTTCGGCGCGCGCCTTGAGGCTTGCGAACTGGCGCTCGAGATCTTCGATCTCATAGGGCGCCACCGGGCTCGTGCTGCCCGAGAGCTTTTCGACCACGCTGCGCAACTGCGTTTCGAACGCGTCGACATCCTTTTCGAGGGCTTCGTGGCCGGGCAGCGTCGAAAGCTTCACGTCGAGCTTGAGCGAGCGCACCGCGTTGAGCAGGTCGGTCGCGCGCTTGAGCTGGTCGCGGCGGTCGTCGCCGGCGCGGGCATCGTCGTTTGACTTCGCGCGGCGCAGCGTCCAGCGCAGCACCAGCGCAATGCCGATCACGACAATCGCGATGCCGATCCACATACCCATGCCGGGGCCGTGCCGCTGCGGCGCGGCGGCGGTCGCCACGGCGGCGGGCGCGGCCGACTGGGTCTGCTGCGCGAACGGGTTGCTCGTGCGGGTTGTGTTCGTGGCGCCCGCGCGCGTGGCGTCGGAACGGATCTTCGCTTCGACTTGCGCAAAACGCTGCGGCTGCGTGAAGCGGATCTGCGGATCGAGCGATTTTGCCTGCTCGACCTGGGTGAGCGCGTCGGCGTAGCGGCCTTCGCGGTTGAGCACCTGCGCGTACAGATAGTGCGCGCGGGCATTGTCGGGGTGCGCCTGCAGAACCTGGGTCAGGCCCGAGTCCGCGCGTTGCCAGTCGCCTTGCGACATCGCGGATTCGATCTGCTGAACGCTCGGCACGGCGAACGCCGCGCCGCTCACGAGGGCGAGCGATGCGAAAACAGCGACAAGAAACTTTTTCATGTTGCAGGCCGGGCGGCTTGTCGCCCGTCTCCATGACATACGTTACGTGGATGCGGTGGGGCGCCCGGACTACTGAACTGCCGCGCCGCATCCGTCACGCACGGCGCATTACTGCGCCGGCGTATTGAGCTGCTTTTTCAGGGCTTCGAGGCGGTCGTCCACCGATGGGCCCTTGTTGAGCGCGGCGAGCTTGTCTTCGAGCGCCTTGCCGCTGGAAGCGTCCGCCGAATTGAGCCGGGCGTCCGAGCGCGCGTTCGACAGGTTCACCTTGTCTTCGAGCTTCTGGAAGTCCTGCGCAAGATTCTTGCCGCCGATACCGCCGAGCGCCGTGGCCGCAACGTCCTTGGCCTGGGCGATCTGCTGCTTCGCCTGCAGGATGTTCGAGCGCGCGTTCAGGTCGTTGCGGCGCGAGCGCATGTCGTCGATCTGCTGCTTGAGCTGATCGACCGACGGCTCGAGCTTGGCAAGTTCAGCGGCGAGCGCATCGCGTTCGGCTTCGGCCGTCGACTGCGCGCCGAGCGCTTCGCGGGCGAGCGCTTCGTCGCCCGATTGCAGGGCGCGCTTCGCGCCGTCCTCGTACTTCTTCGCCTTGTCGGCGGCCACATCGCGCTTGCTTTGCTGCATCGCGACCTGAGCCTGAATCTCGACCAGCGAGTTTTCGGCCTTGGCGATGCTGTCGTCGAGTTCGCGCACGATCTGGCGCGCGTCGCGCGACGGGTCCTGCACGGAATCGGCCGCGTCGTTCAGGAGACCCTTGACCGTGCGGGAGATGGAGTCGAAAAGCGACATGGAATTCCTCCGGTGTAATGAAATCGGCCCCTGGGGCCTCAGTGCGTGCGTACATGCCGCGCTGCGCTTGCCGAGTGCGATTCGCTTTCACGTTCAGCATTCAGCTTACGCCGCTTTGTGCGGGCTGCGCATGCAGCGCGAAAATCGGGGCGCTTCGGGTAATTGCAATAGAGATCAGGTGGCGCGTGACCCAAAATCTCTTGCAGCGCGCGATTGCGTCGCCCGCAATGCCCGTGCGGACAAACCTTACGTCAGCGTATCGACCGTCCGGGCTGCCCGCAATGCTCGCGGATATTACACCAGGGGTCTCTTAAAAGGGACTTAAAGGTACGTATAAGGTACCCATAGGTCCGGCGTCAGGCGAATTTTCCGCCATCGGGCGCGGGATCGCCGTCCGATGCATCTTCGTCGCCGTGCAGGCGCTGCGTGCGCGCGAACGGCGCATTGCTGAGCGGCGGCAGGGGAGCGCCTTCGCGCATAGGCGGACTATCAGAATGTGAATTCCGCGCATCAGTTTGCGGTTGCGCCGCTTCAGCAGCCAGGCGCGCGACCGTCTGCGCCATTTCACGCTCGGCTTGATCGAGTGCGGGCTCTTCTTGCGGCTCATCGGCGGACGTTACGCGATGGGCTTCGCCGGCGGCGTCCTCCTGCGCTTGAGCGACCGGGCGCACGCCACCGCGCCCGGCGCGCAGCGGTTTTGCCGCCTTGCGTAGCACCTGGGCGAGCGCATCGGGTTCGCGCCGCGCGTTCAGCCGGTCGACGATGCTTGCGGCCTTCACCTGATCGCTCGTCGCGCTGAAGGCGATCACGGCGCGGCGCATCAGCTCGCTGACGCTGATGCCGAGTTCGTCGGCCGTGGCGGAAATCGCACGCTTCTGGGCGGGCGTGACGAAGACGACGATGCGTTCGCTGGGCTTGTTCATGATCGGCTTGCCGGGCAATCGGTTTTGAAAGCGGCTTTGAAATCGGCGTCGAATCTGGCTACGAAACGCACCTGGCGCCCGCTCCCCGGCAACGCGAAGCAGGCGAGGCGAGCAGGGGGTGCGGCAACCTATCCATCATAAGACGAGACGCGCGCCGCGCAACGCAAAGATGCGCGTGCAGACCGGACGGCTCAAGCAACAATGTATCGTGCATAAGCATAATGACCGCGCATTACGGAATCGAGTCGGGAGCCGGCTCGATATTTTCTCCGCAGAACGCCTTAGATCGCGCAAGGTGCCGTCATGAAACCGGATCGTCGACGCCCCCAAGGCCGAATCCAGGAAACTCTTACAAAAAAAGCGCGACCGTCGGCGCGCGATTTATTTAGAATGCGCTGTTACATTTCGCGCGGATGCCGCTTTTAAGGGCTTTGCTCGAAAGGTTGCTGAAAGAGTGACCACGCGACGGCGCGTCTTACCCACGCGCCGCGTGACCGGACGGGGGCGTTGCCGGTCGCGCCGCGGCACCGCACTCGGGGTGCGATGCCGTCCACGCCGCATTGGCGCCATGACGCCATGATCAGATCTATGCGCGCTTCGATGCGCGCAGCCGGGGCGCAGTACCAGACGCGCCAATCATTCCAGTCATGCCTATCATCAAACGACCGCCTTCACCGCAATACCCGAACGACGATCGGGAACCTTCCTTCAACAACGCACGCCAGCAGCGTAACGACGATTCACGCCCAGGTTCGCGCGGCGAGCGCCCGCGCAGGCGTTCCATCGGCGCGTCGATCGCGATCTGGTTCGCCGGCCTGATTGCCACGCTCTGCGTGGTGGGTGCGCTGATCGTCGGCTATGCGCTCGTCGTCATGGGGCCGCAGTTGCCCTCGCTCGACGCGCTCACCAACTATCAGCCGAAGGTGCCGCTGCGCATCTATACCGCCGATCACGTGATGATCGGCGAGTTCGGCGACGAGCGTCGCCAGCTCGTGCGCTTCCAGGACATCCCCGACGTGCAGAAGAAGGCCGTCCTCGCCATCGAGGACTACCGCTTCTACGAGCACGGCGGCGTGGACTTCGTCGGCATCCTGCGGGCGGGCGTGGCCGACCTGATGCACGGCGGCGCGTCGCAGGGCGCGAGCACGATCACGATGCAGGTCGCGCGTAACTTCTTCCTTTCGAGCGAGAAGACCTATACGCGCAAGATCTACGAAATGCTGCTCGCCTACAAGATCGAGCGCGCGCTCACGAAGGACCAGATCCTCGAGCTGTACATGAACCAGATCTATCTGGGGCAGCGCGCCTATGGTTTCTCGGCGGCGGCGCGGGTGTACTTCGGCAAGGACCTCAAGGACATCACGCTCGCCGAAGCGGCGATGCTCGCGGGCCTGCCCAAGGCGCCGTCGGCGTATAACCCGATCGTCAATCCGAAGCGCGCGAAGATCCGTCAGCAATACATCCTCAAGCGCATGCTCGATCTGGGCTACATCACCCAGGCGCAGTACGACGATGCCGTGAAGGAGCCGCTGCGCACGCGCACCGCCGGCACCGAGTACAGCGTGCACGCGGAGTACGTCGCGGAAATGGTGCGTCAGATGATGTACGCGCAGTACAAGGACGAAACCTATACGCGCGGCCTGACGGTCATGACGACCATCGATTCGGCCGACCAGAACGCGGCCTACGCCGCCGTGCGCAAGGGCGTGATGGACTACGAGCGCCGTCACGGCTATCGCGGTCCGGAAGGCTTCGTGCAACTGCCGCCCGCGGGCGACGACCGCGATCAGGCGATCGACGATGCGCTTACCGATCACCCCGACAACGGCGATCTCGTGTCGGCCGTGGTCACGGAAGCGGGTCCGAAGTCGGTCACGGCGCAACTGCTCGACGGCACCTCGGTCAACATCACGGGCGAGGGCCTGCGCTTCGCGGCGGCGGGTCTGTCGACGCGCGCCTCGGCTGCGCTGAAGATCCGCCCGGGTTCGATCGTGCGCCTGATCGCCGACGACAAGAGCAACTGGCTGATCACGCAGTTGCCGCAGGTCGAAGGCGCGCTGGTGTCGCTCACGCCGCAGGACGGCGCGATCCGCGCGCTGATCGGCGGCTTCGACTTCAACAAGAACAAGTTCAACCACGTGACCCAGGCGTGGCGCCAGCCCGGTTCGAGCTTCAAGCCGTTCATCTATTCGGCTTCGCTCGAAAAGGGCCTGGGACCGGCGACCATCATCAACGACGCGCCGCTGTACTTCCCGCCCAGCACGCCAGGCGGCGACGCCTGGGAGCCGAAGGACGACGACCAGCCCGATGGTCCGATGCCGATGCGCCTCGCGCTGCAGAAGTCGAAGAACCTCGTGTCGATCCGCATCCTGTCGTACATCGGCACGAAGTACGCACAGGACTACGTGACGCAACGCTTCGGCTTCGACGCGGACAAGACGCCGCCGTACCTGCCGATGGCGCTGGGCGCGGGCCTCGTCACGCCGCTGCAGTCGGCTGGCGCGTACAGCGTGTTCGCCAACGGCGGCTATCGCATCAATCCGTATCTGATTGCTGAAGTGGACGACGCGCACGGTCAGCCGGTTTCGCGCGCACAGCCGCTGGTCGCGGGCCAGAATGCGCCGCAGACGCTGACGCCGCGCAACGCCTACATCATGAACAGCCTGCTGCATTCGGTGGCGACGGCGGGTACGGGTGCGGGCACCAACGTGCTGCACCGTGACGACCTGCAGGGCAAGACCGGCACGACCAACGATGCGCACGACGGCTGGTTCGCGGGCTATCAGCGCAATCTGGTCGCGGTGGCGTGGATGGGCTACGACCAGCCGAAGAGCCTCGGTAGCCGCGAGTTCGGCGCGCAGCTCGCGCTGCCCATCTGGGTGGAGTATATGGGCAAGGCGCTGCGCAGCATCCCGCAGGAAGAGCCGCCCATGCCGGCCGGCATCACGACGATCGGCGGCGAGCTTTACTACTCGGATGCGACGCCGGGTGCGGGCTTCGTTTCGGCGATCGGCATGGACTCGGGCGTGCCGGCGGGTGCGGCGAGCGACGCCAGCGGCGCGACCGGCACCATGGGGCCGGGCGGGATGACGCCGCCCAGCGTGACGTCGAGCGAGAAACAGCAGATCATGGATCTGTTCGAAACGAACAAGCCTTGACGGATGGTTCGGGCTGCCTGGCAGCCCGGACGATTGCGGTAAACGAATAACCTGAACACGGCGCACCGGCAACGGTGTGCCGTGTTTTGTTTTGCGGCGCCGATTTCCTTTTGCGACAAGTACTTGGGTAGGTTGCCCAGGGCTTTTCCACAGGCAGGTCCACAAAAACTGTGGACAACGAAGCCCTGCGCAAGCGCCAGGCTTATCAACAGATTTTGTTGGCAGCCCTGTGGGTAACCTTGGGAGAGCGAAGCTAACTATCTGATCCGAAAGCGCTTGTCAGTGCGAAGCGGCGATGAGGCAGTTCGCATCAGAAAGTATTGTCGTATCGGACTCCGACGGTTTTGCCGTGCACGCTGCTCGAATAGGTGAGCGCCCAATGTGCGAGCCATGCGCCGGTGAACGCGCCCAGCGCATCGGCGAACAGATCCTTGTACGAGAAACCATCGGTGCGGCAGGTGCCGTCGATGGTTTCCTTTATCAGACCCGGCACGGTGCCTAGCAGGCCGCCGTAAATCACCGGATGATCGGTGTCGCGCATCAACCACCCGCCGAGCGCGCCGAACGGCGCCGAGACACCGAAGTGCTCCAGCTTGTCCGTGCCGACCCAACTGTCTGAGGTCTGTATGCGAAAGCCGCCGTGCGAACCGGAGCAGTCGAAGTCCGCATGCGCCGCGGCGCTGGCCATAAGCAGCAGTGCGGCGCAGAGGCCGCTTTTTAGCACGATTGCCATGATCGACGGGTCGGCATTGCCGAGGTTGATTATTGCGCTCTCTCTCGATAAAAATGATCGAGTTATATAAAGGAATCCGAATTAATTAGATTGCCTTACCCTCGATTTGCGATCGAGTGTATCAGTAAAGTCTTAAAAATTAATCTGAGATCTTTCCGTCGGAAAATCGTGAAATATGCGTGGGAAAGACGAGATTCAGATTAAGTGGAGAGCGTGCGAGGCGGCCTTTTTTCTGATTCTGGCCGCCTCGGGAATGAACGCGCACACCTTGCATGTGCACGGCGACACGCCTTCAAGGTGCCGAAGTGTTCGTGCTGGCAGCGTTGGTGCTGCCGGCGCCCGGCGGGGTGCCCATTGCCTGGAACAGCGCGGCCGTATCCGACAGTCGTGCGCCGCGATAGCGGATCGCGTCGAGGCTCGCATTGCGCCATTGCTGCTCGCTCTGGCGCACCGCGTAGTACGGCACCGCGCCCAGCTTGTATCGCGCGTTGGTATCGTCGTAAACGCCTTGCGCGGTCTGCGCCGAGGTGCCGGCCGCATCGAGCGCCTGTGCGTCGTGCTCCAGCGCCGCGAGCCGGTCGGCCACATCCTGGAAGGCCGCAAGCACGGTTTGTCGGTACGACGCATTGGCCGCGTCATACGACTGCACGGCGGCCCGCCGCTGCGCGAGCAGCGCGCCACCGTGAAAGATCGGCTGCGTGAGCGACGCGCCGATGGCCCACAGCGCGCCCACGCCCGAAGTCGCCACCGGCCAGCTAAATCCGCCCTGACCCAGCCCCGCCGAAAGCGTGATGCTCGGGTACATCTGCGCCGTGGCCGCGCCCACCTCCGCGGAGGCGGCAATCAGCGCCGCGCCCGCGGCCTCGATATCGGGGCGCGTTTTCAGCAGATCCGACGGCACCACAACAGGCACCTGCTGCGGCAGATGAAAGCTCGCGAGATCGAGATCGGACGGCGCCTGGTCGGGCGAGCGGCCCAGCAGCACGGCCAGCGCATGGCGCATGGCCGCCGCCTGCTGCTGCAGCCCCGGCAGATTGGCGGCGAGCGCCGCCGCGCTTTGCTGCGCGTTGAGCAGGTCCGTATGCGAAACCGCGCCCAGCGCATAGCGCTTTTGCAGATCGTCGGCTTGCGCATTGGCGATGTCGACGAGCCGTTGCGTCGTGTCGATCTGCGCGTGCAGCGTGGCGATGCCCAACACACTCGCGACGATATTGGCCGCCAGCGCGCGGCGCGCCGCCTCGAACTGGAACGCCTGCAAATTCACACGCGAGGCGAGGGCGGCATTGTTCAGCCGCGAAGCGCCGAAGATGTCGAACGAATAGCGCACCTCGACGAGGCCCGCAAACAGGTTGTATTCGAGCTTATCGACGCCCAGCTGCGGGATGCCGGGCGCGCGCTGGCGCTGCGCGGTGCCGATCGCATCGACGGTCGGCAACAACGAGCTGCCGATCTGGCCGCGCAACTGCTCGCGCGCGGCTTGCAGGCTGTGATCGGCGGCGGCAAGGTTCGGACTGTTGGCGAGACCTTCCTCGACCAGCGCATCGAGCGCCGGCGAATCGAACTGCGTCCACCATTGCGGCACCGGCTGCGCGCCCACCGCGAACTGCTGCGCGACGCCTTGTGCGGCGACAGTCTGCGTGGGCTGCGCCGCTACGCCGTAATGCGCGGGATTGGGCGTCACGGGCGGCGCGCCATCGGGGCCGAAGGCGCAGCCGCTTGCCAGTAACACGACAAGCGCCGCCGCACTCAGCAGCGGGCGTTGCAAGGCAAAGGTCTTCATCGGCGCGGATCGTTTCATGATGCGTTCTGGCCATTGGGACGCGCGGCGTCGCTCTCGCTCGCGCGCACGCGGAACGCCGCCGCATAGAGCGCGGGCAGGAAGAACAGCGTGAGGACGGTTGCGCTCGTGATGCCGCCCATCAGCGCCGTCGCCATCGGCCCGAAAAAGTTCGAGCGCACCAGCGGAATCAGCGCGAGCACGGCGGCGGCGGCCGTCAGCATGATGGGCCGGAAGCGCCGCACGGTCGCGCCCACGATCGCGTCGAAACGCTTGTGTCCGGCGCGGATATCGCTCTCGATCTGATCCACCAGAATCACCGAATTGCGCATGATGATGCCGAACATCGCAATCACGCCGAGCATCGCCACGAAGCCGAACGGCTCGTGAAAAAGCAGGAGCGCGACGGCCACGCCGATCAGCCCCAGCGGCGCGGTGAGCACGACCATCATCACGCGCGAGAGGCTTTGCAACTGGATCATCAGGAGCGTCAGCACAGCGATCATGAGCACCGGCAACTGCGCGAAGATCGACGCCTGGCCTTTGGCGCTTTCCTCGACCGAGCCGCCCACCTCGATGCGATAACCGGTCGGCAGCGTGCCCTGCATCGACGCGAGCGTTTTTTGCAGCGCATGCGTCACGTCGATGCCTTGCGCGCCGCGCCGCACGTCCGCCTGCACGGTGATGGTCGGCTGCCGGTCGCGCGACCAGATCACGCCGTATTCGAGCGTGTTTTCGAGGTGGCCGATGGCGCCCAGCGGCACCGGACCGTTGGGCGTGGGCATCGCCAGCGCGAGCATATGGGCGGGATCGACGCGCTCGTTGGCGGGCGCGCGCAGATCGACACTGATGAGCTTGTCGCGCTCGCGGTACTGCGTGACCGTGTAGCCGGAGTAGGTCATCTGCAGGAAATTGGCGACGTCCTGCGACGAGATATTGAGCGCACGCGCTTTCTGCTGGTCGATCGCGAAGTGCAGCGAACGCTCGGCCGGCTCGTCCCAGTCGAAGCCGACGTTCGTGGTGCGCGGGTCGGCGCGCATCTGCGCGGCCACGCGCTCGGCGATGCTGCGCACGGTGGCGATGTCGTCGCCGCTCACGCGGAACTGCACGGGATAGCCCACGGGCGGGCCGTTTTCCAGCCGCGAGAGGCGTGTGCGGATCGCCGGGAAGTCATTGCGCAACTTCGTTTCCAGCCAGTCGGCGAGCTTTTCGCGATCCTTGACCGACTTCGCCGTGATGACGAACTGCGCGAAATTCGGCTGCTGCAACTGCTGGTCGAGCGGCAGATAGAAGCGCGGCGCGCCCGTGCCGACAAAGTCGATCGAATGATCGATTTCAGGGCGGCCTTTGAGCGCTGCTTCGAGCTGTTTCGTCTGGCGCAGCGTGGCATCGAACGACGCGCCTTCGGGCAGGCGCACGTCCACCAGCAGCTCCGGCCGGTCCGAACTCGGAAAGAACTGCTGCGGAATCAGCGTGAAGCCCGCGAGCGCCACGACGAACAGCACGATGGTGAGCGCGAGCACGACGATATGCCGCTCGATGCACCAGCCTACCCAGCCGCGCAGACGATGGTAGAAGCGCGTGTCGTAGATGTCCTCTTCGTGATGCGCGCCGTTCGTGGCGTTCGGATCGGCTTTGCGTTCGGGCAGGAGGCGATAGCCGAGCAGCGGAATCAGCACGACCGCCGCGAACCACGACGCGACCAGCGCGATCGCCGACACCTGGAAGATCGAGCGCGTGTATTCGCCCGTGCTCGATTTCGCGAGCACGATCGGCAGGAAGCCGGACACCGTGACGAGGGTGCCGGTGAGCATCGGAAACGCGGTGCTCGTATAGGCATACGCGGCGGCGCGCGTGCGGTTCCAGCCCTGCGCGAGCTTCACGGCCATCATCTCGACGGAGATGATGGCGTCGTCCACCAGCAGCCCGAGCGCAAGCACGAGCGTGCCGAGCGAGACCTTGTGCAGGCCGATGTCGAACAGGTACATCACGAGCGAGGTGACGGCGAGCACGATCGGAATCGTGATGACGACCACCATGCCCGTGCGCACGCCCAGCGACACGAGGCTCACGACCAGCACGATACCGACGGCTTCGGCCACCGCTTCGACGAAGTCGTCCACCGAATGCGAGACCGCGTCCGGCATGCTCGACACTTCGACGAGCTTGAGGCCCGCGGGCAGTTCGCGGCGCAACTCGCCGACGCGCGCGTCGAGCGCCTTACCCAGGCGGATCACATCGCCGCCTGGCTGCATGGTGATGCCGATGCCGAGCACGGCTTTGCCCTGGAAGCGCATCTGCGTGGCGAGCGGGTCGTCGTAGCCGCGCCGGATCGTGGCGATGTCGCCCAGCCGGAAGCTGCGGCCATTCACGCTGATGAGCGTATCGGCGAGCGCCTTGAGATCGGTGAACTGGCCGCTCGGGCGCACGAACACGCGGTCGTCGGGCGTGGTGAGGGTGCCGGATGCCGCGACGCTGTTCTGCGCGCCGATCGCCTGGCCGATCTGCGTGGGCGAGATGCCCAGACGCGTGAGTTGCGCGTTGGCGATTTCCACATAGACGCGCTGATTCGGATCGCCGAAGTAATCGACCTTGCCGACGTCCTTCACGCGCAGCAGTTCTTCGCGCAGATTGTCGGCGTAATCGTGCAGTTGCGCGGGCGAAAAACCATCGCCTTCGAGCGCGTAGATGTTGGTGTAGACATCGCCGAACTCGTCGTTGAAGAACGGTCCTTGCACGCCTTGCGGCAGCATCGGCGCAATATCGCCGACTTTCTTGCGCACCTGATACCAGGTTTCGCGCACCTCGGAAACCGGCGCGGAATCCTTCATGGTGAAGAACACCAACGACTCGCCGGGCCGCGAGTAGCTGCGCAGGAAGTCGATATAAGGCGTTTCCTGGAGCTTGCGGCCGATGCGGCTCGTGACTTCGTCCTCGACCTGGCGCGCGCTCGCGCCTGGCCAGAAGGTCTGGATCACCATCACGCGGAACGTGAAGGGCGGATCTTCGGACTGCGAAAGACGCGTGTACGACAACGCGCCGAAGATCGTCGCCAGCGCGATCAGAAAGGTCACTAGCGTGCGGTGGCGCAGCGCCCAGGCGGACAGATTGAAGCGGCCTTCGTCGTGGTCGGCGCCGGGGCCGTGGTCGGATGGGTCGTCGGCTGCGTGTTGCGGGTCTTCGCGTTCGCTCATGACGCGAAGTCCTCGGGGTGCAGCGGGGCAACCGGGTGCACTTTCTCGCCCGCGCTGACCGTATGCACGCCTTGCAGCACGATGCGATCGCCGTCCTTGAGGCCGTCCGTCACGGTGACGGTGCGCGCGTCGTAGCGCGACACGCTCACGCGGCGCAGTTGCAGCACGTTGTCCGCGCCTTGCACGATCCAGAGCGCGGGCGCGTTGCCGTCGTGAAAGAGGGCGGTGGCGGGGACGGTGAAATGGCTGCTCGCCGCGTGACTGGCGGCGGTGGAAGAGAGCGCGATATTGGCCGTCATGCCGAGGCGCACCTCGGCGTCCGGGTGTTCGAGTGTGAGCTTGACGCGCCACGTCCGGCTTTGCGGGTCGGCGGCGGCGCCCAGTTCGCGCACCTTCGCCGTATAGCTGCGTCCCGGCAGCGCGGGGAGCGTGACCTGCGCGGGGTCGCCGGTATGCAATCCGGCGATGGCGTTTTCGGGCAGATCGCTGACCACGTCCACATCGCCGGTCCAGGCGAGTTGATAAACGGCCTGGCCCGCCTGCACGTTCTGGCCGGTATCGGCGTTCTCGGCGGTGATGATGCCCGCGTGATCGGCGACGAGCTGGGTGTAGCGGAGTTGATCCTGGGAGAGCGCGAGTTGCTGCTTTGCCTGGTCGCGCCCCGCGACGGCCGATGCGTAGGCATCCTGAGTCTGCTCGAACTGCGCGCGGGCGATCAGGTTGGCCTGCGCCTGGGCGGTATCGCGGTCGAGCTGCTGCTTCGCGAACACATAGCGGTGCTGCGCGGCATCGTACTGCGCCTGGGCGCTCGCGGCATTCCTGTCGTAATCGGCGGGGTCCAGCCGCGCCAGCACCTGGCCGGGCTTGACCACATCGCCTAGCCGCACGTTGCGCTCGATGATCTTGCCGTTCACGCGGAAGGACAGCGGCGTGTTATTGCGCGCCTGGACGCCGCCCGGATACGTGGTGGATGGGCCGCTCTGATCGGCATGCACGGTCATCGAGACGACCGGGCGCGGCCCCGGCGCCGCTTCCTCATGCTTGCTGCAGCCGGCGAGGCCGGCCAGTGCGCTGAAGGCGCACAACGCGAGGGCGCTCATGACGCGCGATGACCTCGATGCGCCTGCCTGCACGGACGGATCGGACGGATTGACGGCGATAGCCTGGGACTGACACTGACTGCGCATCCTCGATGCGCTACGACCGCGACGATTCACATGGACCTCGACATGCCTGGAACGCACGCGCGCCGGGCCCGTGCGCGCTGTCGCTCGCCCCGGGCCGGTCACGCCGCCGCTGAGTCCGTCCGCCCGCGAAAGCAAAACAGGCCAGACACGGCGTACATGGATGGCTCCTGCGTCGCACACCGATCGATCTCAGATAATTCCGTGAATTCTAATACAAGGCTGTATCTGAATACACAAATGAATCCGAAGAAAGATTCAGTGATAGACTCGCGCTACCGTCGGGTCATGCCAGAAGCATCGCCATCACGCCGCAACCTATCCACCCGAGCCTTGTCACCCCACGCCATGACGCGCCAAGCCACACCGCGCCCACGACTCACCCGCGAGCAGAGCCGCGATCAGACGCGCGAGCGCCTGCTCGATGCCGCGCAGGCTTTGTTCATGGCCAAAGGCTTTGTGGGCGCGAGCGTCGAGGACATCGCGCAGGAGGCCGGCTACACGCGCGGCGCGTTCTACTCGAATTTCGATAGCAAGGCCGAGCTGCTGGTCGAACTGCTGCGGCGCGACCATGAGGCGATGGAAGTCGATCTGCGTGCGATCTTCGAGGCCAACGCCCCGCGCGAGGTCATGGAGGCGCGCGTGCTGGCGTTCTACAGCCGCCTGCCGCAGGACAACAAGATGTTCCTGCTGTGGGTGGAAGCCAAATTGCTTGCGGCCCGCGACGCGCGTTTTCGCACGCGTTTCAACGCCTTCATGAAGGAAAAACGCGAGCGCCTGGCGGCCTATATCGAGGAATTCTCGGCGCGCGTGGGCACGCCGCTGTCGATCGCGCCCGATCTGATGGCGCTGGGCCTGATGGGTTTGTGCGATGGCGTGCAATTCCTGGCCACGGCCGATCCGCAGCACGTGACGCTGCCGGTGGTGGAAGAAGTGCTTGGCCGCTTCTTCGCGCGCGTGGTGTTTGGCCGCGACGCCTGAGCCGCGCGCACGATGGAGCTGGCGAGCCTCGCGGCCCTCAGATACCGAGGCCAGGGCCGTAGTTGCTGCCGATCAGACGCGTGACCGAGGCCACGTCGCGGTAGTCCTGCTCGGGCATCCCGTCGAGAATCCCCAGCACCTCGTTACTCGCCCCGGCGTTGCGGGCGGCCTCCACGAGATCGTCCTTGTTGGCGGGCCAGCGCACTTCGCGCAGGACGTCGGCGAACTGAAGGTCGATCGGCTCTTCGGGGATGGATGAGGCGGACATGCGCGAAATCCTCGGCGCGGCGGGCGCGCTAACGTGAAATCAGCTCAAAAACCGGATAGATGGACGGCCCCCGCAGGGTGAAACATGGCGTAGGGCCGTTGGCGTCGCGACAAGCATACACAATGCCGGCGCCGCGCCGCCAGTCGATGCACAGCGGGCAAACCCGCGCGCCCGGCGCTCAAGTCTGCTGATGCAGAATCGGGCTTAGCGTACGGTCCAGTCTGTGCGACTTCGGCAGGCTCAGATACTCCCAGTGCTGCACGCCCGTCGCACTCGGCACCTCGGGCGCGGGCGGCGCCACGGGCACATCCGCCATCGGCGAACGAACGTCGGGCGCGGCGGCGCTGGCACGGTCGATCTGGGCGTCCTGCGTACGCACGGGTGCCGCGAAGCACGAGGCCGACAGCAGCACAGTGGTCAACAGCGTCGAGGTTTTCATCGCTCGACCTCCTTTCCTCATGCGGCCCGAAGGTCGCAGCAAGTGCCGTGCCGTGGCGGTCAGGCTGACCGGACGAGGCAAGGCGGCCGCGTGCAGGAAACTGGGCAAAGCAGCGCAGGCCACGCGACACACCGTCGGGCATGCGGAAAAGCGGTGACAGACATTGGCGCAACGTCTGTCAGGGCACACGCGCGAACGGAAATCTCATAATGGCAGCAAATGCGGCATCACGTCTCGAACGCGCGTGCTTTTTTGATTTGTCACAGGAAATCAGCAACTTAACTTCGCTTATTGCAGCCTAGCGCTCCGGGTTCATCCGCTGATACGCATCCAGCAACGAAGTCTTGTAGACGACCCCCGCCAGCCGCGGCTGCTGCGCGCTTTCAATCACCGGCAGGCGCTCGCCCTGGAACGACATGAAATGCTGCAACGCCACCGCGAGCGGCATATCGGGCGTCAGCACGTCGAACGACGCCTTGAGGTAATCGCACGCGTGCTTGTTCGAGGTGTCGCGCTTTTGCAGCAGGTCGTTGGTGATGTCGGCGAGCGCGACCGCGCCGAGAAAGCGCCCCGTGTCGTCCGTCACGTAGAGATACTTGACCGGATATTCGAGAAACACGCGCGTCATCTCCTGCACCGTCGCATCGGCGCGCACGACGGTATCGGCGGGGCGCACCAGCTCGCGCATCTGGGTGGCGCGCAGGCGCAGGCGTTCAGCTTCCTCGCGATTGCGGTGCAGCGTGATTTCGTACATCGACTTCGTGCCCGTCGCGCGTGCGACGAAATACGCGACCACGCACGAGAGCATCAGCGGCAGCACCACCTGGTAGCTGAGCGTCATTTCGAAGATCATGAGGATCGCCATCAGCGGCGCCTGGGTCGCGCCCGCGAGGAACGCGCCCATGCCGACCATCGCGTAGGCAAACGGCGCGGACGTGCCGTGCGGCCAGAACGCGTTCATGCCATGGCCGAACAGGCAGCCGACCACCGCGCCCATGAAGAGCGTCGGCGTGAAGACCCCGCCCACGGCGCCCGAACCCACCGTCGCGGCCGTGGCGATCAGCTTGAAGACGAGCACCGTGGCGAGCGCCGTCCATGTCCACGGCGAATGCAGGATCGAGTTCACGACGCTGTAGCCATTGCCCCAGACCTCGGGCGTCCACACCGACAGCACGCCGCACACGAGCCCGCCGAGCGCGAGCCTGGCGGGCAGCGGCAGCTTGAGGCGCCCGAAGCCGGCTTTCGTCACGTCGAGCAAGGCGAGAAAACGCGGCGCGAGCACGCCGCACAGAATGCCGAGCGCGACGAACAGCAACACCTCGACGCCCGTGACGGGCGGGAACACCGGCATCTCGTAAGGCGGCTTGTAGCCCGCGAACTCGCGCATCGTGATGTTGGCGACCACGGAGGCCACCACGATCGGCCCGAAGCTCTCCATGACGATCGCGCCCAGCACGATTTCCGTCACGAAAAAGGCGCCCGCGATCGGCGCGTTATAGGCCGAAGTGATACCGGCCGCCGCGCCGCACGCGACCAGCAGGCGCAGACGTTGCGGGTCGAAATGGACCCAGCGTCCGATCAGCGAGGCTGCGAGCGCGGCGAGCTGCACCATCGGCCCTTCGCGGCCGATCGAGCCGCCGCTGGCGATCGTGAACAGCGACGATGCGCTGCGCCAGAGGCTCGTGCCGACCGGCATCACGCCGTCGCCGATCGCCACGGCTTCGACGTAGTCGGTGTGGATCGGCTTGTCGCCTGGCTTGTTGGGCTTGCTACCCGCAGCCGGCGCATCGCGTCTGGCCATCAGCAGCAGACAGCCCGCGATGAAGCCGCCCGCGGCGGGCAGCCAGATGCGCGTGTGCCACGGCAGCCGGCGCGCCATCTCGACGAAACTGCCTTCGCTGCCCGTGAAGAGGATCTGCAAATGAGCGATGCCCTCGCGGAAGAGCACGGTCGCGAACGCCCCGGCCACGCCGACGATGACCGACCAGATCAGCATGGTATGGGCGTCGGAGAGGCGAAAGAGGTCGCGGGCGCGGGTGCGCAGTTTCAGCAGGAATGACAGCACGGCAGGCGGGCAGGTTGGAGGGTTGAGAAGAAAAAACCAGCAAAACGAATAGCGGCGCCGCGCCACGCGGTGGCCGCTTGAGTCCGACTGCGTTGACAGGCGCGACCGCGATGGTTCACGGCGCTCGCGGCGCTCAGCGCACGGCCCGATCGAGTTCCGGATAGTGACGGAAGATCCCCGTTTCGTTGAACGGCAGCCGCCGCCCGGACTGCACGTAAGCCGCGATATTGGGCCGCGCGGCCACGGCGTCGTGCAGCGCGATCACGTGCGGATAGTGGTCGGCGAGAGGCTTCGTCGCCTTCGGGAACGCGTAGCGCAAGCCTTCGACGATCTGGAACATCGACAGGTCGACATAGCTGAGCGCACGGCCGACCATGTGCCCTGGCCCGTCCGGATTCTGCGCGAGCACCCGCTCGAAGTAGCTCATGAACTTCGACAGGCGATGCTGGATGAAGTCCTTCGAGCGTGCCTTCGCCGCGTCCTGCTGATCCTCGTAGTAGAGGCCGCTGGCGATCGGGTGATGGGTGTCGTGCACTTCGGTGACGAGGTCCGCGATCGTCAGTTGCAGGCCGTTCGCAATGATGCGCAAGCCCTCGTCGCGAGGCGCGAGCTTGAGCTTGGGGCCGAGGTAGAACAGGATGTTGGCCACATGCGGCACGATCAGCTCGCCGTCCTTGAGAAAAGGCGGCGCGTAGGGCGGATACGGCCCGTCGCTCTCCAGTCCGGCCATCAGCGCGCCGATACCCTCGCCATCCTCTTTCGCGCCGCGCGCCACGTCCACATAGGGCGCGCCGGCTTCCTCCAGCGCCAGGCGCACGAATTCGCCCCGTCCCTGCAAACCGTCCCAGTAATACAGTTCGTATGCCATTGCTCGTCCCCTTCGTCGGATCGGACAGTATGGGCCGCAACCGTCGCGCCTGGGTGCTGCGTGGCTTGCCCGAAATCAGGGATGCGAACGCTGGGCTACAAGCGCAAAAAGCCCCGCCGAGGGCGGGGCAAGCGACCGGACGAACCGGTGCGCAGTCTCTCAGGCTCTGCCTGAATCGCGTTTCTGTCATCAGCCGAACAGCCGCTCCACGCCCCAGGTCATCGCGAGGCCACCCAGCACGAGCCAGACGTAAAGGATGAACCCCGTGGTCAGCGCACGCGGACCGGCCTGGCGGATCTGCGAGACGCGCGTTTCGATGCCGAGCGCCGTCATGGCCATGGTCAGCGCGAAGGTGTCGAGCAGGTTCAGCGACGAGGTAGCCGCTTCGGGCAGCACATGCAGCGAGTTCACCACCACCAGCGCGAGGAAACCGAGTGCGAACCAGGGCACCGCGAGCTTGCGCGAACCGTGTTTCGCGCCGTCAGTACCTTGCGCACCGCGCGCCGAACGATTGAGCCACACGCCGAGCACCAGCAGCACCGGTACGAGCAGCATCACGCGGGTCATCTTGACGATGGTGGCGATGTGCAAGGCGTCCGGGCCCACGTTGCTCGCCGCGCCCACGACCTGCGCGACTTCGTGAATCGTGCCGCCGAAGAACAGACCCGCGCCGACGGTATCCAGATGCAGCCAGCCTGCGCGATAGAGCAGCGGGTAGAGGAACATCGACAGCGTGCCGAACAGCACCACGCTGCCCACGGCCATCGCGCTCTTGTGCGGCTTCGACTGCAGCGTGGACTCGAAGGCGAGCACGGCGGCCGCGCCGCAGATCGCGCTGCCGGCGGCCGTGAGGATGGCCGTGTCGCGGTCGAGCTTCATGATCTTCATGCCCGCCCAGGTGCCGATCACCAGCGTGCTCACGACGATCGCCACCGATTCGACGAGGCCCGGCAGCCCCACCTGGGCGATTTCCTGCAGGCTCACGCGCAGCCCGAAGAAGGCCACGGCGATGCGCAGCAGCTTGCGCGCGGAGAAGTTGACGCCCGCCGCCCAGCTTTCGGGCATCGTGTCGGGCAGCAGATTGCCGTAGATCGCGCCGGCGACGATGCCGACGATCAGCGGACTCAGCCCCAGGTTGGCGATGGCGGGCAGGGCCGCGAGCCGCGTGACGGCGAAGGCGAACAGCGCGACGAACAGCACGCCGTTGATCTGGCCGCGTGTCGAAAGCGACGGGTGAGCGAGAGTAGACGACGGAGTGGACATGGCAGTGAGTGTTTTGATCTGGCTACGAATGCGCTAATCCTAAATTACATATAACGATATGAAAAATCGTCATTTGCGAAGTAAACTATAGGTCAACCCAATAATTTGATGCGATGACCCCGGAACAACTGATAACTTTTGCTGCCGTCGCCGAGCACCGCAACATCAGCCGCGCCGCGCTCGCGCTGCATCTGTCGCAGCCCGCCGTGTCCGGGCAGCTAAAGCTGTTGCAGGAGGAATTCGGCGAGCCGCTGTATCTGCGCGACGGGCGCGGCGTGCGCCTGACGCCCACGGGCGAGCAGCTCGCGGCCTACGCGGCGCGTCTGCGCGAGAACTGGCGCGACGCGCAGGCATTTCGTGACGCACTGCGCGGTCTGGAGCGTGGCACGCTGCGCATCGGCGCGAGCACGACACCCGCGAGCTACCGCCTGCCGTATCTGGTCGCGGCGTTCCATCGGCGCTATCCGGACGTGAAGCTGGAAACCGCGAGCGGCAACACCGCCGACGTCGTGGCGATGCTCGGCGAGCTCGATATCGCGCTGGTCGAAGGGCCGGTGGGTTCGCAACTGCCCGCCGATTGCGCCGTGCATCCCTGGCACGAGGACGAAATCGTGGCGATCGCGCCGCGCGGCCATGCGCTCGCCGGCGCAGCAGGGCTAGCGCGCTGTGATCTGTCGGCCTTCGGCGATCTGCCCCTCGTGCTGCGCGAAGACGGCTCGGGCGTGCGTCAAGTGGTCGAACGCGCCTTCGCGCGCGCGGCGGTGCCGATGCGCGTCGCACTGGAGATCGCGGGCGTGGAGGGCGTTAAGGAAGCGGTGCGGGCGGGCATGGGGATCGGCTTTGTGTCGGCGATGTCGATGCGCCACGAGGACGGCGCGCTGGCCCAGATCCGCATCGGTCCCGAACCGCTCGCGCGGCGCTTCTCGATCGTCGTGCCGCACGCGGGCGCGGCTTCGCGCGTGACGCAGCGCTTTCTCGAGCTATGTCTGCTCGACGCGCCGGGCGAGAACGGCGGCGGCTCAGGCCACGCTTCGGGCGCTACGAGGTTCCCGCCTTGAATTAGGGGATTTCCACAATGGCGCCGGCTGCCGGGTCGGCGCAACATCCCGCCAATCAATCCGATGGATCGGCTCAGGCGCGTAAGCGCTTTTTTTCGAGCATGATTTGGAACCGGTTCCAAGCAATATCCAGGCAAGCGGAACCGGCAGTAACAGGAAGACGACGATGGCGGAAGTGGCAATTGTGTCAAGCGCGTTCGGCGCTGGATCGATCTGGCGTGACGGACATGCGGCATGGTTTGGGGCGACGAAGCGCTCGGGCGCCTGTGCCTTCGAGGTGCGGCGCGAACTGATGCACGACGCCGACGCGCATCCCGACGCGCTGCGCGCGCTCGGCACAGCGCTTGCGGGTTCTGGCTTGTGGCCCGTGTGGTCAACGCCCGACACGCTCTACGCCGACGACGGCGCGCTCAACGAAATGCAACTGCGCCATGCCGTCGAATGCGGCCGCGCGCTCGGCGCGCGCTTCGTCAAGTTGCAGCTCGGCGGCTTCGCGGGCGAGGCGCACGCCGCACGGCTCGCGGCGATTCTCGAAGAACTCGGCGTGAAAGGCCGCGCAGAGGCCAGCGCGCCGCGCGTGGTGGTCGAAAACGGCCAGCTCGAACAGGGCGGCAAGCTCGCCCAATTCACCGCGCTGTTCCGCGCGCTGCGTGCAGCCGGGGAAGACAAGCTGATCGGCATGACATTCGATATCGGCAACTGGCAGTGGACCGGGGAAGCGCCGCTGATGGCCGCCGTCGCGCTCGCGCCCAACGTCGAATACATCCACTGCAAGGCCGTCGTTGGCGAGGGCGCGCGCCGCTTTGCCTGCGCGCCCGCCGCCGACGATCCGCTGTGCCGCGCCGCGCTCGCGCGACTGCCTTCGGACGTGCCGCGCGGTATCGAATTTCCGTTCGACGAGCCGCGCGTCGAGGAAGACGCCGCCCGCTACGTGGCGTGGCTCGCCTCGGCTTGAGCGGGATCCGGGCGAACTGGGTGAACCAGGCGTGAACTGAGCGTGCACTAAGCGCCCCCGAATTCACTTTTTTGCAGGAACGCATTTCATGACGCACTCCCTCGATGTCATCACCTACGGCGAGGCCATGGCGATGTTCGTGGCCGCCGACACCGGCGCGCTCCACGACGTCGCGCACTTCGCGAAGCGCGCGGCGGGCGCGGAACTGAACGTGGCGACGGGGCTTGCGCGCCTCGGCTTCAAGGTGGGCTGGATGAGCCGCGTCGGCGACGATTCGTTCGGCCGCTTCGTGCGCGGCGTGCTCGCGCAGGAAGGCATCGACGCCCAGTGCGTCGAAACCGATCCGCGCTATCCCACCGGCTTCCAGCTCAAATCGAAGACCGACGACGGCAGCGATCCCGCCGTCGAATATTTCCGGCGCGGTTCGGCGGCGAGCCATCTGTCGATCGGCGATTACAAACGCGGCTACGTGCTGGGCGCACGGCATCTGCATTTGAGCGGCGTGGCGCCCGCCATTTCGGCGACCTCGCGCGAACTCGCTTTCATGCTTGCCCGCGAGATGCGCGAAGCGGGCCGCACGATCACCTTCGATCCGAATCTGCGCCCGACGCTCTGGGGCTCCGAAGCCGAAATGGTCGCGACGCTCAACGAACTCGCGCGCTTCGCCGACTGGGTGCTCCCGGGCGTGAACGAAGGCCGCATCCTCACAGGCTCCGACGATCCGGAATTGATCGCACGCTTCTATCTGGAGCGCGGCGCGCGCGGTGTGATCGTGAAGCTCGGCGCCGAAGGCGCGTACTTCGAGACGAACACGGGTGAGCGCGGCCACGTGCAGGCGCAGCGCGTGGACAACGTGGTCGATACGGTCGGTGCGGGCGACGGCTTCGCGGTGGGCGTGGTGAGCGCGCTGCTCGAAGGACGTCCGCTGCCCGAGGCCGTGGCGCGCGGCAACCGCATCGGCGCGCTCGCGGTGCAGGTGATCGGCGATTCGGAAGGACTGCCGACGCGCGCGCAACTCGATGCGCTCGAAGCGCACGACGTCAGCCCGGCGCAGGCCGCCTGAAGCACGTCAGACACCTGGCCCCACATTCAGCAAGGAACGGCACGAGGCTGACCGCCCAAACGTGCCGCCGACAGGAGACACCGATGACCTCAACCTCGCTTGCCCCGCGCCGCTGGTGGGCGATCATGCCGATCGTGTTCATCACGTACAGCCTCGCCTATCTCGACCGCGCGAACTACGGCTTCGCCTCGGCGGCGGGCATCAACCGCGATCTGGGCATCAGTCCCGCGCTGTCGTCGCTGATCGGCGCGCTGTTCTTCCTCGGCTACTTTTTCTTCCAGTTGCCCGGCGCCGTCTACGCCGAGCGCCGCAGCGTGCGCAAGCTCGTGTTCGCGAGCCTCTTGCTGTGGGGCGGCTGCGCGTCGCTCACGGGCATCGTCACCAATATCCCCTCGCTGATGGTGATCCGCTTCGTGCTCGGCGTGGTGGAAGCGGCCGTGATGCCGGCGATGCTGATCTATATCAGCAACTGGTTCACCAGGACCGAGCGCTCGCGCGCCAACACCTTCCTGATCCTCGGCAATCCGGTCACGGTGCTGTGGATGTCGGTGGTCTCGGGCTATCTCGTGCACGCCTACGGCTGGCGCCACATGTTCATCGCCGAGGGCGTGCCCGCCGTGGTCTGGGCCGTGTGCTGGTGGCTGTTGGTGCGCGACAAGCCCGCGCAGGTCACGTGGCTCTCGAACGACGAAAAGCGCGCGCTCGACGCCGCCATGCGCGCCGAGCAGGCCGCGATCAAGCCGGTGAAAAATTACGCCGAAGCGTTCCGCTCGCCCGCCGTGATCCTGCTGTGCGCGCAATACTTCTGCTGGAGCATCGGCGTGTACGGCTTCGTGCTGTGGCTGCCGTCGATCGTGAAGGACGGCTCGTCGCTCGGCATGGTCGAGACGGGCTGGCTCTCGGCAATGCCTTATCTCGCTGCTACCATCGCGATGCTCGGCGCCTCGTGGGCTTCGGACAAGCTCAATAACCGCCGCGCCTTCGTGTGGCCGTTCCTGCTGATCGGCGCGATGGCCTTCGCGGGTTCTTGCGCGCTCGGCGCGACGCACTTCTGGACCTCGTATGCGCTGCTGGTGATCGCGGGCGCGGCGATGTACGCGCCGTATGGCCCGTTCTTCGCGATCGTGCCGGAGCTGCTGCCGAAGAATGTCTCGGGCGGCGCGATGGCGCTCATCAACAGCATGGGCGCGCTTGGCTCGTTCGTGGGCTCGTATGTGGTCGGCTATCTGAATGGCGCGACTGGCTCGCCTGCGGCATCCTACGCGTTCATGAGCGCGGCGCTGCTGGTGTCGGTGGGCCTCACGCTCGCCGTGAAGCCGCGCCGCGACGACGCGCCTGGCTATGTCGCGCCGGCGCATGGAAAATAACAGACCTGACCCAAACCGACCCAAATCGACCCAACGGAAACCGCGGACCTATGAAGCACAAAATCGTTGCCTACAAGACTTTGCCCGCCGATGTGACCGACTATCTGCGCGAGCATGCCGAAGTCGTGTTCGTCGATGGTAGCGACACGCAGGCCTTGAGCGCCGCGCTCAAGGACACCGACGGCGCCATCGGCTCGAGCATCAGGATCACGCCCGCGATGCTCGACGGCACGCGCATCAAGGCGCTGTCGACCATTTCCGTGGGCTTCGACCAGTTCGACGTGCCCGACCTCACGCAGCGCGGCATCGTGCTCGCGCACACGCCCGACGTCCTCACGGAATCGACTGCCGATACGGTGTTCTCGCTGATCCTCGCCAGCGCCCGCCGCGTGGTCGAGCTGGCCGACTGGGTGAAGGCCGGCCAGTGGAAGGCGAGCATCGGCCCGGCGCATTTCGGCGTGGACGTGCAGGGCAAGACGCTCGGCATCGTCGGGCTGGGGCGCATCGGCGGCGCGGTCGCGCGGCGCGCGGCGCTGGGCTTCAACATGAACGTGCTCTACACCAACCGCAGCCCGAACGAGACCGCCGAGCGCGAGTACGGCGCGCGCCGTGTCGAACTCGACGAGTTGCTTGCGGTATCGGATTTCGTCTGCCTGCAGGTGCCGCTCACGGACGCCACGCGCCATATGATCGGCGCGCCGCAATTCGCGAGGATGAAGAAGAGCGCGATCCTCATCAACGCCTCGCGCGGCGCGACCGTCGACGAGAAAGCGCTGATCGCGGCGCTCGAAGCGGGCACGATCCACGGCGCGGGTCTCGACGTGTTCGAGCAGGAGCCGATCGATCCGGCCTCGCCGCTGCTGCGCATGCCGAACGTGGTGGCGCTGCCGCACATCGGCTCGGCCACGCACGAGACGCGTCACGCGATGGCGCGCAACGCGGCGGAGAACCTGGTCGCGGCGCTTGCGGGCACGCTGCGCACGAATATCGTCAACCGCGAGGTGCTGGCGCAATGACGGTCGAGTCGAGCGCCCCCGACGCCGCAGCCGCCGATGCCGCCGCAGTCACGACGCGCGGCGGCGCGCGCCGCGCGACCATCAGCGACGTCGCGCGCGAGGCGGGCACCGGCAAGACCAGCATCTCGCGCTATCTGAACGGCGAGCTGTCGGTGCTCTCGCCGGATCTGCGCGCGCGCATCGAAGCGGCGATCGAGCGGCTCGACTACCGGCCCAACCAGATGGCGCGCGGCCTCAAGCGCGGCCGCAACCGGCTGCTCGGCCTGCTGCTCGCGGATCTGGCCAACCCGTATTCGGTCGAAGTCCTGCAAGGCGTGGAAGAGGCCTGCCACGCGCTCGGCTATATGCCGCTCATCTGCCACGCCGCCAACGAAGTCGATATGGAGCGGCGTTATCTGCAACTGCTCACGACATATCGCGTGGAAGGCGTGATCGTCAATGCGCTGGGCGTGCGCGAATCGATGCTCAAGCCGGTGGGCAGCGGCGGCATTCCTGCCGTGCTGGTGGACCGTACCGTCGACGGTCTCGACGCCGATATGGTTGGCCTCGACAACGCGGCCGCCGTGCGTCAGGGCGTGCAGCACCTGATCGAGCGCGGCTATGACGACCTCGTGTTCGTCGTGCAGCCGTTCGAGCAGGTGAGTTCGCGGCGCGAGCGCGAGTCGGCGTTTCGTGCGTCGATCCAAGGCGCACGGGCCGCACGGAGCACGCATGTGCTCGATCTGCGCGAGGAAGCCGCCATCGAAGCCTCGCTTGCGGCGCTCGACACTCATCTTGCCGATGCGGCCCGACGCGGCGCACGCTGCGCGCTGTTCGCGGCCAACGCGCCGGTGGCGCTGCGCCTCGCGCTCCATCTGAAGGCGAAGCTCGGCGCGCAGTGGCAGCAGCAGGTCGCGCTGATCGCCATCGACGATCCCGAATGGGCCGAACTGGCCGGCATCACCACGATCCGCCAGCCGACGCGCGAGATCGGCTATCGCGCCGTCGAATTCCTGCACGAGCGCATCGAAGGCGCGGCGCCGGCCGCCCGTGCGGCGGCGTTTCCCGGCGAGCTGGTGGTACGGGCCTCGACACTGGGCTAAGCCGGAGCGGGGCCGGGGCCGCGCGCAGCCGAGGCTGCGCGATCGGCCCATTTTCTGCGATGATGCGGGCTGCGGCGGGCGGCATGAATGATTTTGTGCGCACGCCGGACGTTAGAGGAACCCCAGGAACCCCATGCACGTAGAACCGGTCACGCTAGTCTGTCTCTCACTCGCGACGCTTTTCGTCGCCTTCTTGCCGATTTCGCTTTATCGCCGGCTGCGCCGGCCCTTCCTGTTCGACTGGCGCGACACCATCGCCGGGATCGCCGTCTTCGCGCTGTTCGCTACCGTCATCGAGCGCGCGCTCAACGGCTTCCTGCTGCACGACAACGCCCGGAGCGCCGACTTCCTGACCAACCCCATTGCGTTCGTGATCTACGGCGCGCTCGTGGCGGGCGTGTGCGAGGAAGTCGGGCGCTATATCGCGATGCGCATGCTCGCGCGGCGCGGCGGGCGTCTGTCCGGTTCGCCGCAGGACAGCACGGGTCTCGCCTACGGCATTGGCCACGGCGGCGCGGAGGCGTGGTTTGTCGGCGTGCTGGTGCAACTGCAATGGATCTTTTTCGCGGTGCTCGCCAATCGCGGCGACCTGGACGGGCATCTGAGCAATCTCACGATGGATTCGGTGCTGCGCGTGCATCTGATCCTCGCCGAGCTTTCGCCGCTGCATGCGGGCGTGTTCGCGCTGGAGCGCACGGCGGCTTTCGTGTTCCAGATCGCGCTGTCGGTGCTGATGTGGCGCGGCGTACAGGCGGGACGCAAATCGATCCTGCCGATCGCGATTCTCGTGCACGCGCTGATCGACGTGCCCGCCGCGATGTTCCAGGCGGGCCTCTTGCCGCTGGTCGCCGTGGATGCGCTCTACGTGTCGCTTGCGATCGTCGCCGCGATCGTGCTGTTCAAGACCTGCGCGCCGCGCCGCAGCGAGGCTCGCGCGGCCTGACGTCTCTGAGCGCACGTGAATGCAACTGAGCGCAACTGAACGCAACTGAGCGCGCCTGACGGCACTGGCGTCACGGCGGCGGCTCGGGTACGCTTCGGCGCTATCTTGAATCTGCGGCCTTTGCGGCACTCGCGACACTACCGGGGACATGACCGAGCGATGGAAGACTATCTGTTTGAATGCGCGAGCGCCGATATCGAGCAGCTCGCGCGCGTGATCGCCGATCTGTTCCCCGAGCAGACGCGCTTTGCCGAGCACGCCGCCGAAAACGGCACGCCGCAACTGGTCGTGCACTGGGTCGCCATGCGCATGGGCACGGCTGCGCGCCGCATGACGCTGACCGTGGCCATCGCGCCCGCCGCGCTGGCGCGCTACCGCGCCTTGCCCGCGCGTATGCGCTCACGTAGCTTCGCGGTGCTGCACGCCTACGTGGAAGCGACCATCGGTTCGCTCGAAGAGCAGCACGCGAAAGGCGAGGAAACGCCGCGCGACGTCACGCTCGATCTCGACGAGGAATTCGCTTAAAGCGCGCTGGAGGCGAGGGTGGGCGCGTCATGCGTCCGCTACAGCGTGGCCGGTCAATCGGCCGCCCGATACACCTTCGCGAAACGCGCGGCCTTCACCACGCCGTAATCGCCGGGCGCGTATTGCATGACCCAGTCGCCGGCTTCGCCGTGCAGGCGGTCGCCGCCGGCCGAGCGCACGATCGTGAACGGTTCGTTCACACGTTTGGCGAGCACGACGCTCGGGCGGTTGCGGTAGGCGCCGGGCGCGCCATGCGCGAGCGCGGCATCGGCGGGCAGGTACTTCGGATCGAAGCGCTCGCGCGAAACGACCCAGCGCTCGCCCGTGGCGCCGGTGATGATGGCGTCGCCGGGCGCGAAGCGGTTCGGGCCTTCGAGGCTCATCAGCTCGCCCGGCGCGGCGGCGAATTCGACGGTGACGGTTTCGTCCTTGACCACGCGTTGCGCGGCGGGATCGGCGGCGAGGTCGAGTTGGGTCAATTCAATCATGGTGGTAATGGCGGACCTGCCGCGAAGGATGTCCAGGCGGGAAAACTGCCTGAAATACGGGCTCAAACTTTAGCCGGTACTTTAGCTGATATAAGTCGGCAGAAATAAGTCGGCAGAAACGGGCACGACAAAAAGCACGACGGCCGGGCAAATTACCCGGCCGTCGTGCGGTCCGCAAGCGTACCTTGAAATCGCCCGCTACGCGAGCGCGCGCGATTTCCGTGGAGCTTTATCGAGTGGTTTTACTGAGCAGCCGGTGCGCTCGCGGCGTCGGCGCCGCTGGCTGCCGCGGCGGGCGCCTTGGCCTTCGGCTTCAGCTTGTGCTTCGGATGCGCCTGGCCTGCTTCACCCTTCTGACCGTGCTCGGGGTGACGGAAGGTCGTGTCCGCAAGCTTCTTCTGTTCCGGCGAGAAACCGGTGTACAACGGCTCGAAGGCCGTCACGAGCTTTTGCATGTCGTCGGCGTGCGCCTGGGTGATCTGGGCGTACTGCTTCATGTCGTCGAGCGCGTTACGCTGCGCTTCGCCTTCCACGCGCTGCTTGTACAGATCGGCCATGGTCTGGCCGTTGCTGCGCATCACATCGGCGAACGTCTTCCATTGCGGCTCTTGATCGGCCGTGATCTTCAGCGCCGAATGCAGGTACGCAATGCGCTCTTCCACACGCTGCTGATGCTGCGCGGCGCGCACGTCGGCGCTCGATGCGGCTGCGGCGGCCGGCGCGGCGGTCTGTGCGACAGCGCCTTGCGCGAAGGCGGCGCTCATCGTAAGCGTGGCGGCAAGGATGACGAAAGCTTTCTTCATTGTTGCTCCTTGGATCTTCATTTCGTAGCGAGTTCGTGACTATTTCGTAGCGAGCAGGCGCAACACCCAAACGACCAAAAAACGACCAAAGCGGGTGCAGGCGGGTTGCAGACGATATTAGTACCACGTTATCGCGACAAAACGGCGATGATGCGACATCTGCTTACAAACGAAACGCTCAGAAATAAGCTGAAACACGCCGCTTTGCATCGCGCATACGCGGGCGATAATGGCGCGGATCTTCCCACACCAACCCAACGCTTTCGTGCCCAGGAGCCCGACCTACGATGAGACCGCCGCGCCTCGATCAACTCGACGATCTCGACCGCAGCCTCGTTGCGCTGCTGCAGGAGAATGCCCGCGAAAGCGTGGCGAATCTCGCGCGCCAGTTGGGCGTCGCGCGCACGACGGTGCTCGCGCGCATCGCGCGGCTCGAGCGTTCGCAGGTGATCGCGGGTTATGGCGTGCGGCTGGGTCAGGATGTGCTCGATGCGAGCCTGCAGGCGTGGGTCGGTCTCATCATCGCGCCGCGTCATGGTCCCGACGTGCAGAAGCGTCTGGGCAAGATGCCCGAGGTGCAATTGCTCTGCGCGGTGAGCGGCGAATACGACTACGTGGCATGGTTGCGCGCCGATTCGCCCGAGCGTCTGAACGAACTGCTCGACCAGATCGGCGGCATGCAAGGCGTCGAGCGCACGACCACCTCGATCGTGCTGGCGCGCAAGATCGATCGCGGCACGGTCATGGGCTGAGCGGGGCTGCGAGCGCGGCAGCGTTAACACGATTTATGCGAGTTTTCGTCATTTCGACCAAAACCTTCGTCCAAATGACGAAAGCCGACGTCGAAGCGCATCATTTTGTGCCTATGATCTGATTTTGCACCTCCCTAGACTGTAGCGGAGCGGGCGCGGCATGGCCCCCGACCACAGAACATCAAAAAGGAGAGGCAAGATGAAAGTCGCTATCGCAGGCGCCGGCCTGATCGGCCACACCATTGCACACATGCTGCGCGAAACCGGGGACTATGAAGTGGCCGCGCTCGACCGCGATGCGCATGCACTCGAAGCGCTCGCCGCCCAGGGCATCCCCACGGTCCGCGTCGATTCCGCCGACGCCGCAGCATTGCGCGGCGCGCTCGAAGGCTATGACGTGCTCATCAACGCGCTGCCGTATTACCTCGCGGTGAACGTGGCCTCCGCCGCGAAGGGCGCCGGCGTTCACTATTTCGATCTGACCGAGGACGTGCGCGCGACGCACGCGATCCGCGCGCTGGCCGATGGCGCCGATCACGCCTTCATGCCGCAATGCGGGCTTGCGCCTGGCTTTATCGGGCTCGCCGCGCACGCGCTCGCGAGCCGTTTCAGCGAGATCCGCGAAGTGAAAATGCGCGTGGGCGCGCTGCCGCAATTCCCCACCAACGCGCTCAAATACAACCTCACCTGGAGCGTGGACGGCCTCATCAACGAATACTGCCAGCCTTGCGAAGCGATCCGCGACGGCCGCACGCAATGGGTCCAGCCGCTCGAAGGCCTGGAGCATTTCTCGCTCGATGGCGTGGAGTACGAAGCATTCAACACCTCGGGCGGTCTGGGTACGCTGTGCGAGACGCTGTCGGGCCGCGTCGAATCGCTCGACTATAAATCCGTGCGTTATCCGGGCCATCGCGCGCTGATGCAGTTCCTGCTCGAGGATCTCCGGCTGTCCAACGATCGCGATGTGCTCAAGTCGATCATGCGCCGCGCGATTCCCGCCACGGAGCAGGACGTCGTGCTGATCTTCATGACGGTCACGGGTATGCGCAACGGGCAGCTCGTGCAGGAAGTCTTCACGCGCAAGATCTTCGCCAAAACGGTATGCGGCGTGCCGATGAGCGCGATCCAGATCACCACGGCAGGCGCGATGTGCGCGGTGCTCGACCTGTTCCGCGAAAAGCGTCTGCCGCAGTCGGGTTTTGTGCGCCAGGAGCAGGTGCCGTTGGCGGAGTTTCTGGCCAACCGCTTCGGGCAAGTCTATGAAGGCGCGACGCTCGATGCGCTCGCGCCGGTCGCGGTGGTGTAGGCGGTCTGGCTCAGGTAGCCTGCGCAAGCCGGTGTAGCAGGGCGTCGTAATCGCCTTGCGCGGGCGCGGTCGTGTCGAACACGATGAGGTCGTCCAGTTGCGCGCCTTCGGGTTCGAAGCGCCGCTGGCGATATTCGTCCCAATGCGAGAGTTTCCAGGCGTCGCCTGGGTGGGCACGCGCGACGATGCGCTGGTGGGCCGTCTCCTCGGCGGCCCGCACCCAGACGGCGGCAAGCGCCACGTCCTGACTCACCCCCAGCCAGTCCCGATCCAGCAGACGCCGCTCGCGCACCTCGCGCGATAGCGGACCGACCGCCAGCACGCTCACGCCCAGCGCCAGATTCTCGCGTGCGGTGTCGAGCAGGCCCTGGTATTCGGGGTCGCGCAGATGGTGGAGAAAGAGCGGACTGTCGCGGTCGTGCGGATCCTGACCGAGCGCGGCGAGCGTCGCGGCGCTGCTTCGTCCGTAGAGCGTGTCCTTGTCGAGCAGGCAGAACGGCTTGCCCGTCGCGCGGGCGAGCGGGCCGATCAGCCGTTTGGCCAGCGACGTCTTGCCGGTGCCGGCGTGTCCGCAAAAGAAAACCAGTCGAGTCAAGTACGCCAGTCCGTTGTTGGGTGCAACGCTTATTCAGGGGGCTGCGTGCCGCCGTCGCCAGTGAGGAGCTTGCCGTTGGCGTCCAGCCACATCACGTTGATGATGCCGAAGCCGAGCGCAACGCCGATGCCGAGTATCCATGTGAAGTACCACATCGTCTGCGACCTCCCTGGAGTGACGGGATGAAGCGGCGCGATCGCGCGCCAATTCGTGGAGCATATACCATTGCCACCGCCGTGCCGGTTATGCGCGCCCGCAATGTGCGCCGCCGGGCGCGGCGGGCGGCCCGCGTGCGGTTATGATGGGCGCTCGCGGGTCGGCGGCAAAACGGGACAAAAGCCCACGGCCCGAGCGGACAAAGAGCAGACAAAGGGGAGTGCGCCCATGCCGTTGCGCCTATGCAAAGAGCGTCGCCGTTCGTGGGGCACCGCGCCCCTTGCTGCACTGGCCGTCAGCATGGCGCTGGCGCTAGGCGGTTGCGCCGAGGAGCGCGCGCCTCCCGTGGCGTTCAAGCCGGTCCCGCAGGCCCGCGTCCTCAAGCCGGGCTACACCGAGCCGGGCGAGGGCCTCGTCGCCGTGGACGTGCGGCGCGAGCGCATCCGCGACGTCATCGTTAAATTCCGTGACGCGCACATCTACATCGATGGCGAAGAGGTCACCGACATCATGGACGGCGAGCACGTCACGTTCTATCTGAAGCCGGGCATCCACCGCATCGGCGTGACGACGCAATTCGATCCGGTGATCGAATTGCGCTTCGTGGTCGATCCGCGCTACACGAATCGCGCGAGTGTAACGTTCGACAAGGATCATCGGATCGGCATCCGGCGGGTTGCGCAGTAAAGCCTCGTTGGCCACCGCCGCCGGGCTGCGGGCAGCTCCGGCGCCCGCAACTTTCACATTGCTTTCATTGGCAGCGCCGCGGCGCCCGGCACCGCGCTTGCTGGGCGCCATACGGAACTGGCGCGGCGCGCGAAGGTCGATCCAACGCTTACACTTGGCATCCGCATCACCCCAGGTGTCAACTCAAGTATCAACTTCAGGACAGGCGGCGCGCCATCATCGCCGCGCGCCGCCGGGAAGAATCCGAACATGCTCATCAATTGCGCCGCGTATCAGGGCGGCAAGAAACTGGCCGATATCGACATCGACGCCATCAGCGACTATCTGCAAAAGCCCGAATGCTTCGTCTGGGTTGCGCTCAAGGACCCGGACGCGGGCGAAATGGCCGCGATGAAGGAAGAGTTCGGTCTGCACGCGCTCGCCATCGAAGACGTGATGAACGGCAACCAGCGCCCCAAGATCGAGGAATATGGCGACACGCTGTTCGCGGTCTTCCACACGATCGAGATCGACGGCGACGGCGAGATCATCGCCGGCCAGGTCAACGTGTTCGCCGGGCCGAACTTCGTGCTCACCGTGCGCCATCGCGCCCAGCAGGGGTTTCAGGATGTGCGCGCGCGCTGCGAGCGCGAACCGGATCTGCTCAAGGAAGGCTCCGGCTTCGTGCTGTACGCGCTGATGGACAGCGTGGTCGACCGTTATGCGCCGGTGCTCGAAGCGCTTTCCACCGAGATCGAGGAGCTGGAGGACCGCATCTTCGAGAAGCACTCGCTCGCGCAGTCGCGCGCCATCATCGAGGATCTGTATTCCCTCAAGCGCCGTCTCGTGATCCTGCAGCACCACATCACGCCGCTCGTCGATGCGGTGGGCAAGCTGGTGGGCGGGCGCATACCTGCGGTGTGCGTCGGCATGCAGGCGTACTATCGCGACGTGTACGACCACCTGGTACGGATCTCGAACATGATCGATGCGCGCCGCGAAATGATCGTCACGGCGATTCAGGTGAATCTGGGCATGATCTCGCTGGCCGAGAACGAGGTGACCAAGCGGCTCGGTTCTTTTGCCGCGTTGTTCGCCGTGCCGACCATGATTGCGGGTATTTACGGGATGAACTTCGAGCACATTCCCGAGCTACATTTCAAGTACGGTTACGAGGTCTGCCTCGCCGTGATGGCGGTCATCGACATCGTGCTGTACATCCTGTTCCGCCGCGGCGGCTGGCTCTGATAGCCTCTGCGGTTTCATCGGATACACCCATGCTGCATCGCAACGCGGCGCGGCGCGGGTGGCAACAACGCGCGGCCTGTTGACCGATTGCCCGCGCGCGCGGCGGCCCTGGAGAACGGGCCGTCCAGAAACGTTTGCGCATAACCAGAAATACGGCCCGACCGGGCCAGACAACCGGAGACTCCAAAGATGAACTCCCGCATTCGCCGTCGCGTTCTTTGTACTGCCGCTGCACTCCTCGCCGTTTCGGCGCTGCCGCTTTCGGCGCACGCCCAGGCCGCCGGGCACAAGCCCAAGGTCGCGCTCGTCATGAAGTCGCTCGCCAACGAGTTCTTCCTCACCATGGAAACCGGGGCGAAGGACTATCAGAAGCACAACGCGGGTGAGTTCGATCTCATCACCAACGGCATCAAGAACGAGACCGACACGGCCGCGCAGATCCAGATCGTCGAGCAGATGATCGTCTCGAAGGTGGACGCCATCGTGCTTGCGCCCGCCGACTCGAAGGCGCTCGTGCCGGTCGTGAAGAAGGCCGTGGACGCGGGCATCATCGTCGTCAACATCGATAACCGGCTCGATCCGGACGTGCTCAAGTCGAAGAACCTGAATGTGCCGTTCGTCGGCCCGGACAACAGGAAGGGCGCGCGCCTCGTCGGCGATTACCTGGCGAAGAAGCTCAAGGCGGGCGATCAGGTCGGCATCGTCGAGGGCGTGTCGACCACCACCAACGCGCAGCAGCGCACGGCGGGCTTCAAGGACGCGATGGACGCGCTCGGCGCGAAGATCGTCTCCACGCAGTCGGGCGAATGGGAAATCGACAAGGGCAATGCCGTCGCTTCGGCCATGCTCAACGAATACCCGGACCTGAAAGCGCTGCTGTGCGGCAACGACAATATGGCGATCGGCGCCGTCTCGGCCGTGCGCGCGGCGGGCAAGCAGGGCAAGGTCTACGTGGTCGGTTACGACAACATCGACGCCATCAAGCCGATGCTCAAGGACGGCCGCGTGCTCGCCACCGCCGACCAGTACGCCGCGAAGCAGGCCGTGTTCGGCATCGACACGGCGCTCAAGGCGCTCAAGGACCACAAGAAGCAGGGCGATCTGTCGGGCGTGGTCGAAACGCCGGTCGTGCTCGTCACGAAGTAAGCCCAACCAACCAATCAGCCCACTGGCTGACGGGCGAAACGACCCGGCCGGGAAGGCACAAAATATGCATGCCGAATCGTCGATTTTGCGTCGGCATGCATGACGTGGCCGGCCCGGCGGCTTGCGCAAAGGATTGCGCGCCAGCTCGCCGGGTTCTTGTGTAATAAACCGCTCAAGAAAAGCGCTGCGCCGCCGTTATTCGTAGCGTGATGACTGCGTGAGCGAGGTCGAACCCAGATTGAACCGGGTTTGCACGATTGCGCCGCCGAAAGCGGGCCGTCCGAACGGCGTGGGCCAGTGCGTGCCGCGCGCCGCCCGCGCCTTTTTGTGCGGATCGTACACAGCGCCGAAGGCGGCCCTGGCAGCGCGACTACAGGATCCTGATGGAAGCAATTGCCCCCGATGCACAGTCACCTGCACCCGCCGAAGACGCGGTGCTGACGGTAACGGGCGTCGGCAAGACCTACGAGCAGCCGGTGCTCGCCGACGTCAGCCTCGCGCTGCGTGCGGGGGAAGTGCTTGCGCTCACGGGCGAGAACGGTGCGGGCAAGAGCACGCTGTCGAAGATCATCGGCGGTCTGACCACGCCCACGGCCGGCAGCATGACGCTGATGGGCCGGCCCTACGCGCCGGCGAGCCGCAAGGAAGCGGAGGCGCTCGGCGTGCGGATGGTGATGCAGGAGCTGAATCTCCTGCCCACGCTCTCGGTCGCCGAGAACCTGTATCTGAATCATCTGCCGCGCGCGAAGGCGCTCGGCTGGACGGGCTGGATCGATCGCACGCGCCTGCGCGAGGATGCGCGCGCGGCGATGGCCCAGGTCGGCCTCGAAGCGATCGCCCCGGACACGCCGGTGGGAGCGCTTGGCATCGGCCATCAGCAGTTGGTGGAGATCGCGCGCAATCTGATCGGCACCGAAGGCGCGCCGTTGCGCGTGCTGATCCTCGATGAGCCGACGGCGATGCTCACGGGCCGCGAAGTCGAGCTGCTGTTCGAGCAGATCGCCCGGCTCAAGGCGCGCGGTGTGGCGCTCGTCTACATCTCGCACCGGCTCGAAGAGCTGGAGCGCATCGCGCAGCGCGTGGCCGTGTTGCGCGACGGGCGGCTCGTGCGCGAGGACGCGATGGCGAACCTCACGCCCGATCGCATCGTCGCGTTGATGGTGGGACGGGAGCTGGGCGAGCGCATCGATCTGGGCGAGCGGCGCATCGGTGCGCCGCTGCTCAAGGTCGACGGGCTCGGACGGGCGAATGCCGTGCGCGACGTCTCGTTCGAAGTGCGCGCGGGTGAGATTTTCGGCGTTTCGGGTTTGATCGGCGCGGGACGCACGGAACTGATGCGCCTGATCTACGGCGCCGATGCGAAGGGCCGCGGCTCGGTCGCGCTCGCGCCGACGCCAGGCGCCGCGCCCGTGCCGGTCCAGATCGGGTCGCCGGTGGATGCGGTGCGCCTCGGCATCGCGCTGATCACCGAGGACCGCAAGGGCGAAGGGCTGCTGTTGTCGCAACCGATCGCCGCGAATGTGTCGCTCGGCAATATCGGCGCGGTGTCGCGTTACGGCGTCGTGGACGCCACGCGCGAAAACGCGCTGGCGTCCGCGCAGATCGACGCGATGCACATCCGCACGGCGGGTCCGGGGCAGGCGGTGGGCGAGCTGTCGGGCGGCAACCAGCAGAAGGTCGTGATCGGGCGCTGGCTCGCGCGGCGCGTGTCGAACGACGTGCGTGTGCTGTTGTTCGACGAGCCCACGCGCGGCATCGACGTGGGCGCGAAGTTCGACATCTACGCGCTGATGGGCGCGCTCGCACGCGAAGGCCGCGCGCTGGTGGTGGTGTCGAGCGATCTGCGCGAGCTGATGCTGATCTGCGACCGCATCGGCGTGATGTCGGCGGGCCGGATGACGGCGGTGTTCTCGCGCGGGGAATGGACCCAGGATGCGCTGCTTGGCGCGGCGTTCGCGGGCTATCGCGCCGAAGACGCGTTGCTCGCCGATGCCGCCGATCTGCCCGATCCTCAGGTGGGCGAAATCGGTGAATTCGGCGATCACGGCTCAGGAAAGAGTCCAGGAGAAAGCGCTTCATGACGAATCAACCGTTGCGCGAACAACAAACGCCGCCTGGCGACGAAGCCCGGCTCGCGAGCGGCAAGCCCGTGGGCACGCGTTTCGGCCTGTCGAACTATCTGGGCCTGGCGCTCGCGCTGGTGGCGATGATCGTGTTGTTCTCGCTGCTGAGTTCGCATTTCCTGACTTACGATACGTTCAGCACGATCGCGAACCAGATCCCCGATCTCGTCGTGATGTCGGTGGGCATGACTTTCGTGCTGATCATCGCGGGCATCGATCTGTCGGTGGGGTCGGTGCTGGCGCTCGGCGCGTCGGTGGTGAGCGTGGCCGCGCTCAAGTGGGGTCTCGGGCCGTTGCCCTCGGCGCTGCTCGGCCTGCTGGCCGCTGCGGCCACGGGTACGCTAACCGGCGCGGTGACGGTGGGCTGGCGCATTCCGTCGTTCATCGTTTCGCTCGGTGTGCT
This sequence comes from Paraburkholderia eburnea, assembly GCF_002917095.1. Lineage (GTDB taxonomy): Bacteria > Pseudomonadota > Gammaproteobacteria > Burkholderiales > Burkholderiaceae > Paraburkholderia > Paraburkholderia eburnea. The sequence continues at coordinate 127,789 of NZ_PQGA01000003.1, read as the reverse complement.
GGAGGCCGCGCGCGGCCTCGCGTACCAGATGACGAATTCGCGCACGGCCTATATCGGCGATGCGTTCGACTTCCTGTCGAACCCGATCGCGTTCGGCATCTCGCCCGCGTTCCTGATCGCCGTCGCGGTCATGGTGGTTGCGCAACTGGTGCTGACGCGCACGGTGTTCGGCCGCTATCTGATTGGTATCGGTACCAACGAGGAAGCCGTGCGACTCGCGGGCGTCGATCCGCGGCCTTACAAGATTCTGGTGTTTGCGTTGATGGGCGCCTTGTCGGGGCTTGCGGCGCTGTTCCAGGTGTCGCGCCTGGAAGCTGCCGATCCGAATGCCGGCGTCGGGCTTGAGCTGCAGGTGATCGCGGCCGTGGTGATCGGCGGCACGAGCCTGATGGGCGGCCGGGGATCGGTGGTCAGCACTTTCTTCGGCGTGTTGATCATTTCGGTGTTGGCGGCGGGACTCGCGCAGATCGGCGCGAACGAGCCGACCAAGCGCATCATCACCGGCGCGGTGATCGTGGTGGCCGTCGTGCTCGACACGTATCGCAGCAACCGGCGCAGCAAGCGCCGAAGCGGTGGCGGCAAATGATGAAAAAGAGGGAAAAAGAGCAGCAGAGGCGGTGAAGCGAGGGGTGAGGCAGGCTGCGGACCGGGCAGCGCGCACATCGACGCGATCATCGAAGCAATACAGCAACATCGGCAGCAATAAGAACGTAACGAGGGCGCGCCCACGTAGCAGACCAGCAAATCAGCGCGGGCGCCGGGAGCAATCGCCGTGTGTACGGCGGCAGCAGTAGAAAACGTGCAGGACGAAGCAGGAGCAACAGAAAATGGCGACGATCAAAGATGTGGCCGCCGTGGCGGGGGTGTCTTTCACGACGGTGTCGCATGTGGTGAACAATTCGCGGCCCGTGTCCGCGGAGGTGCGGGCCAAGGTCGAGCAGGCGATCCGCGACCTCAACTACGTGCCTTCGGCCGTGGCGCGCTCGCTGAAAGCGCGCTCGACGGCGACTATCGGGCTGGTGGTGCCCAACGGCACGAATCCGTATTTCGCCGAACTCGCGCGCGGCGTCGAGGACGGCTGCGCGCAGAAAGGCTACTGCGTGTTCTTCTGCAATTCGGACGACGATCCCGTCAAGCAGCGCAACTACCTGCGCGTGCTGCAGGAAAAGCGTATCGACGGGCTGATCGTGGCCTCGGCCGGCGATGACGCCGTGCTCGCCGCGACGCTGGGCGACACGCGCGAGCCGATCGTGGTGGTGGACCGCAACATCGAAGGGCTCGACGCCGATCTCGTGCAGATCGACCACGAGCGCGGCGCGTGGCTCGCGACGCGCCATCTGATCGAACTCGGCCACTCGAATATCGGCTGCATTACCGGGCCGGTCACGACAGCCGTAAGCGCCATGCGGATGCACGGCTTCCTGCGCGCGATGGCCGAGCGCGGCATCGAGATCGCGCCGGGCGCGATCGTCGAAGCCGACTTCTCGGGCGCGGGCGGCTATCGCGCCGCGGCGCAACTGTTCGACACCGTGCGCCCGAGCGCGATTTTCGCGGGCAACGACATGATGGGCATCGGCGCGCTGCGGGCCGCCGCCGAACGCGGTTTGCGCGTGCCGGCCGACTGTTCGATCATCGGCTTCGACGATATCGAGCTGGGGCATTTCACGTGGCCCGCGCTCTCGACGGTCGGTCAGCCTGCGCGGGCGCTCGGCGAAATGGCGGCGCTCACGCTGATCGAGCGCATTGGCGCGACGGAGCACGAGCGCATGGGCGCGAAGGTGCTGCGGCGCGTCATGGCGCCGCAACTGTTGCAGCGCGAATCGACCGCACCATGGAGCGGCAACGCCCCGGCGGAGTCCGTACAGGAGCAGGAACCGGAACCCGAGCCTGCCTCGCTCGCGGCCTGACCCCGCCGCGCTTCAGTGCGCGGCGCGCCAGCCGCGCAAATGGCCGCAGGCGCACAAACCTCCGTTTGTACGCTCGCGGGCCTGCTCAGTTCAACCTCTGCCTCGTTGTTAAGGATTAGAAAGCAAAAGGCATTGATTTGTAATTATTGCCTCGCGCATCAGGGCATTTTCTTCATACCATATAACAATTTCAAGTCTCTCAAACGTTTGCCGTAAACAAATCAAGAGCAGGTTAATTGCACTTATTCGTTTTTCAGGGCGGCAGCCACCGCCTTCGGCAAGTTCGGGAGAGTCATGAACAAGGGCATCAGCATCAAGGCGCGTATCGGCCTCACGATGGGTTTTCTGGCGGCGCTCATCGTCGTCATCAGCGTGATGGGGCTGCTCGGTCTCACGCGTTCCAACAACGCGTACAGCGATACCTATACCAACCAGATGCCCAGTGGCCATGCCGTCAACCTGGCCGAAATCTACGCCGCACGCGAGCGTCTCGCCCTTGACCGCGCGGCTTTCCAGATCGGCACGCCCGATGCGGCGGCCACGCTCGCCCGCGCCCACGACCTGCGCGGCATCTCCGACAGCTACTGGAAGAAGTACACCGATCTGCCGCGCGGCCAGGACGAGGACCGGCTCGCGCAGGACGTCGCGGCCCGTCGCGACGCGCTGCATCAGGCTGCCGACAACTTCGCCGCGATCGTCACGGCAGGCGACCAGAGCAAGGTGATCGACGGCGCGAAGGCGCTGCAGGCCGCCTACGACGAACTGTCGAAGGCCGATCTCGCGCTCGACAAGCTCCAGGCCTCGCTCGCGCAGCAAGGCTTCGACGACGCGCAAGCGGCATTTGGCGAGTTGCGCATCGCGGTGATCGCAGCGCTTCTGATCGGCATCGGCGCTTCGGTGTTCTCGTTCCTCGCGCTGCGCCGCGCCATCTCGGAGCCGCTCAACGAGGCGCTGGGCGCGTTCACGGCGATCGCCGCCGGCGATCTGCGCCGCCCCGTTGTGGTGCGTACGCGTGACGAAATGGGCGAACTGCTCGGCGGCGTCTCGCGCATGCAGCGCAGCCTGACCGACACGGTCCGCTCGGTGCGCGAAGGCACCGAATCGATCGCGACGGCCACGCGCCAGATCGCGGCCGGCAACATCGATCTGTCGTCGCGCACGGAAGAGCAGGCATCGGCGCTCCAGGAAACCGCGTCGAGCATGGAAGAGCTGACCGGCACCGTGAAGCAGAACGCCGAAAACGCGCGCCAGGCGAGCCAGCTTGCGGCCAACGCCTCGGAAATCGCCAACAGGGGCAGCAGCGTGGTCAGCCAGGTCGTCGGCACGATGGGCGACATCAACCAGAGTTCGGCGAAGATCGCCGACATCATCACGATCATCGAAGGCATCGCGTTCCAGACCAACATCCTCGCGCTCAACGCGGCCGTGGAAGCGGCCCGCGCGGGCGAAGAGGGCCGCGGCTTCGCGGTGGTGGCGGGTGAGGTGCGCAGCCTGGCGCAACGCTCGTCGGCGGCGGCGAAGGAAATCAAGGCGCTGATCGACAACTCGGTCGAGCGCGTGCATGCAGGCTCGGCGCTGGTCGACGAGGCGGGCCGCACGATGACGGAAATCATCGGCGCCGTGCAGCGCGTCACCGACATCATGGGCGAGATCGCCGCGGCGTCGCAGGAGCAGTCGAGCGGCATCGACCAGGTCGCGCGCGCCGTCACGCAGATGGACGAAGTCACGCAGCAGAACGCGGCGCTGGTGGAAGAGGCCGCTGCCGCCGCGCAGTCGCTGGAGGATCAGGCGGGCCGTCTGCGCGCTGTCGTCGCGGTATTCAATCTCGACGATCATGGCGCGTCGGCTATGGCGTTTGCGTCGGCTCCTGCGGCAGCACCCGCCAGGACGAGCGCGAAGCCTGTGGCGCGTGCGGCGGTGAAGCCCATCGCGGCACGCCAGGCGCCCGCCGTGGCCACCCCGGCGCCGCGCGCGCCGGCAACGGCTGCGGCGCGGTCTGCCGTCCCGGTTGCTGCCTCGGTTGCTGCCTCGGTCGCCACCACGGCCAGCACCGGCTCGAACGACGACTGGGAAACCTTCTAATCGTCATATCCAAAGGTTCCGGCGCACCGAAGCCGCCCCGCGCCTCCTGGCCTGCTGCAATCACGCCGCTGCCCTGCAGCGGCTTTTTTTCGCCCGTATGGACGCTCAGTGGATCCTGCGCGCGCCGTGGCCAACGGGTTACGGTACATTGTGAGTCGTGTCACGCGCGCAGCCAGGGACGCAAGGTACACTGCGCTGCCTCCAGCCGCCTTGGTACGGCGCGGGTGCAACACAAGCGCCGTGGTGGCATCCTGCGCGGCTGTGCGAACCGCATAAGCGCAGGGCAAGCGGTATTCAAAGGGGCGGCAAAGCGGTCACGAATGGGCGCCAGGGAGGGCGCGCCGCCTTGCCGAGGTGTAACCGGGCGGCGCAGCGGTGCGGCGCCGCAAACGCGATATGACGACAACATGCCGGCCAGACCGCGCTCAGGTGCCGTCGGCATGTGAACGTACAGAACGTACAAACAGGACCCAGACATGACACGTGACGATCTCGTGCAACGCCTCGTGACGGCGCGCCGCCGCCATCACCTGATCGAGACGCTGCCGCCCGAGAGCCTGCCGCCCGACGCGGCAACGGCCTATGCGATCCAGCAGGCCGTGATCGCCGGGCTCGGCACCGCCACGGGCGCCTGGAAGATCGGCGCGCGCACGCCCGGTGGCGCCGCCTCCGGCGCGCCGATCCCGGCCACGCTGGTGCACGCCTCGCCCGCGCGCATCGAGCGTCAGCACTTCTTTCGCGTGCTGGTGGAACTCGAAATCGCCTTCCGCTTCGCCGAGCCGGTCGCGCCGCGTCCCGGCGCTTATGCGCGCGACGAGGTGCTAGCCCTGGTGGGGCAGGTGCTGCCCGCCATCGAAATCGTCGATAGCCGCTATGCCGAATGGCCCAATGTCGCGCCGCTGGCCCAGCTCGCCGATGCCCAGAACAACGGCGCGCTCGTGACAGGCCACGCGCAGCCCTACGGAACGCTTGCGCGCGCGCTCGACTTCGTCGCGCCCGAACTCGAACTGACGTTCGACGGCGTGTCGCTCGTCCCCGAAGCTCCGGGTAATCCGGCGGGTGACCCGCGCGAACTGCTGGTCTGGTTCGTCAACCATTGCGCGGCCATGGGTATCACCATCGAGCCGGAATGGACGATTACCACGGGTTCCTACGTAGGGGCTCACCGCATCGAAGGCCCCGGTCTTCTACACGGTCACATCGACGGATTCGGCGAAGTCGAAATCGAGTTCGTGTGATCGGATGCGCGACGCAGTCATCGCACGCGTCGAGAACACGTCAACGGCCATCGTGCACCTCGCGCGATGGCCGTTTTTCGTTGACCTGATTGTTGAGCGGATTGTTGACCTGATTGTTCGGTGTGGCGTGCAGACAAGCTGTCACACGCGTCATTTTTCTCGCATTCAAGCAAGTGCCCGTTAAGAGAAAGCCACTACTGGCGATAGGGGCAGTGGTGCGCGTGAAAACGCCTGTGCAGATACACGAATAAATGCGCGGCAGGTCACCGACGCGCGCAAATACGACGCGTAAAACAGGAAAAAATGCGCAATGGACGAAGCGGCGCTACACACGAGACCGACACGAGAGCGCGCTCGACTTGTTACAAATATGGCAGTAGAAATCGTTGCGGCGTGTACACGGCTTGTGCGGCCATGCGTTGTTGGAAAGAAGCAGTGCGCAGCAGGAGGGGGTGCGCGCAGCGAAGTTCGACGCGCGGTTTCGCTGCGGTGGCGATGCTGGAACGTCGAAGTCCTTCGCGATCTGATGCGCTTGCGGCGTGAAACTTGCGAGGGCAGGGAAGATCATTGTAAGACGTAGCAGGCGCGGCACCAAGCGCTCAAATCGGCCCTTGAATCAGGCGCGATTTATGTGTGAAAAAAAATTCAAAAGGGTTTAGGATGAATTCGAGCGATGTCGTTTCCGATTAGCGCGCCGCGCACGACATCGGTCGCAGATCTCGGCGAGGAGGTAGCATGGATATCTACAGCAGCTTCGCGACCCGCTTCGAAAAAACGCGAGAAGAGGAACTCTCGCTCGAGGAGTATCTCGCGCTCTGCAAAGAAGATCCCAGCGCGTACGCCACGGCTGGCGAACGCATGCTGACGGCAATCGGGGAACCAGAACAGATCGATACCCGCAATGATCCGCGCACATCGCGCATTTTTGCGAACAAGGTGATCAAGGTGTATCCCGCTTTCCGCGAGTTCTATGGCATGGAGGACGTGATCGAGCAAGTGGTCGCGTACTTCCGCCATGCGGCGCAAGGACTCGAAGAAAAGAAGCAGATTCTCTACTTGCTGGGTCCGGTGGGCGGCGGCAAATCGTCCATCGCCGAACGTCTGAAACAGCTCATGGAACGCGTACCGTTCTACTCGATCAAGGGTTCGCCCGTGAACGAGTCGCCGTTGGGTCTGTTCGACTACGACGAAGACGGTCCGATCCTCGAAGAGCAATACGGCATTCCGCGCCGTTATCTCAAGAGCATCCTGAGCCCGTGGGCCGTCAAGCGTCTGCACGAGTACAACGGCGACATCCGCAAGTTCCGCGTGGTGCGCCGCTATCCCTCCATCCTGCGTCAGATCGGTATTGCCAAGACCGAACCTGGCGACGAGAACAATCAGGACATCTCGTCGCTCGTCGGCAAGGTCGATATCCGCAAGCTCGAACAATACGCGCAGGACGATGCGGATGCCTATAGCTATTCGGGCGGTCTGTGCCTCGCGAATCAGGGTCTGCTCGAATTCGTCGAAATGTTCAAGGCGCCGATCAAGGTGCTGCATCCACTGCTCACGGCCACCCAGGAAGGCAACTTCAAGGGCACCGAGGGCTTCGGCGCGATTCCGTTCAACGGCATCATCCTGGCGCACTCGAACGAGTCGGAATGGAAGGCCTTCCGCAACAACCGCAACAATGAAGCACTGCTCGACCGGATCTTCGTGGTGAAGGTGCCGTACTGCCTGCGTTACTCGGAAGAGATGAAGATCTACGAGAAGCTGCTGCGCAATTCGTCGCTGGCCGATGCGGTGTGCGCGCCGGGCACGCTCAAGATGATGGCGCAGATGTCGGTGCTCACGCGTCTGCAGGAACCCGAGAATTCCAGTCTCTTCTCGAAGATGCAGGTCTACGACGGCGAGAATCTCAAGGATACCGATCCAAAGGCCAAGTCGTACCAGGAGTATCGCGACTTCGCCGGTGTCGACGAAGGCATGAACGGCGTCTCCACGCGTTTCGCGTTCAAGATTCTCTCGCGCGTGTTCAACTTCGACTCGACCGAGGTGGCGGCGAATCCCGTGCACCTGATGTACGTGCTCGAACAGCAGATCGAGCGCGAGCAGTTTCCGCCGGAAACCGAGCAGAAGTATCTGTCCTTCGTGAAGGACGTGCTGGCGTCGCGTTACGCCGAGTTCATCGGCAAGGAGATTCAGACCGCGTACCTCGAATCGTATTCGGAATACGGTCAGAACATCTTCGACCGCTATGTCACGTACGCCGACTTCTGGATTCAGGATCAGGAGTTCCGCGATCACGACACGGGCGAGAGCTTCGACCGCGCGGCCTTGAACGCCGAGCTGGAGAAGATCGAAAAGCCCGCGGGCATCAGCAATCCGAAGGACTTCCGCAACGAGATCGTGAACTTCGTGCTGCGCGCGCGCGCGGCCAATGCCGGGAAGAATCCGGCATGGATCAGCTACGAGAAGCTGCGCGTGGTGATCGAGAAGAAAATGTTCTCGAATACGGAAGAACTTTTGCCGGTCATCTCGTTCAATGCAAAAGGATCGGCGGAAGAACAGCGCAAGCATGAAGACTTCGTCAACCGCATGGTGGCGAAGGGCTATACGCCGAAGCAGGTCCGGTTGCTCTGCGACTGGTATCTGCGGGTGCGCAAGTCGTCATGAGCGCAGAGGCTTTACCTTCTTTTTGCGCCGCCGCAATCATCATGCGGCAGCGCAAAAGGAAACTCCGGCAGGGCGCAGGCCACGCAGCCGCGAGCGGGTGAACGCGGCAGGCACGGCATCCCAGACTGCGCACCTCGCCCATTCCACACTGGAGCGGGAGACTGGATGTGCTTCATCAAATCATCGACCGCAGGCTGGCAGGCAAGAACAAGAGCATCGCAAATCGTGAGCGCTTTCTGCGCCGCGTGAAAAACTATATCCGTCACGCCGTCTCGGAAGCGGTGCGTGACCGCAGCATCAAGGACATACAGAGTAACCAGAGCATCACCATTCCGCGCAAGGACATCGCCGAACCCTCGTTCCGGCACGGCCCGGGCGGGCGGCGTGAAATGGTTCATCCCGGCAACGAGGACTACATTCGCGGCGACCGTATCCCGCGCCCGCAAGGCGGCGGCGGAGGGGGGGGCAGCCAGGCCAGCAACGAGGGCGAAGGTCAGGACGACTTCGTGTTCGAGCTGTCCCGCGAAGAGTTCATGCAGTACTTCTTCGACGACCTCGAACTGCCGCGCCTCGTCAAAACCCATCTGATGGCCGTCCCCACGTGGAAGAGCATCCGCGCGGGCTGGGCCGCCGAAGGCACGCCCAATAACATCGACGTGGTGCGCTCGCTGCGCAGCGCGCTCGGCCGGCGTATCGCGCTGGGTGCGCCGCTCGTGAACGAGCTGCATACGCTCGAAGAGCAGCTCGAAGCGCTGATGGCCGACCCGACCGATCGCCGCGACGAGATCAAGATTCTCGAAGACGAGATCCATCATTTGCGCGGGCGCATCTGGCGCATCCCTTTCATCGATCCGTTCGATCTGCGCTACGTGAACCGCGTGAAGCAGCCGCAGCCGTCGAGCCAGGCCGTGATGTTCTGTCTGATGGATGTGTCCGGGTCGATGGACGAGCAGCGCAAGGATCTGTCCAAGCGCTTCTTCATCCTTTTGTACCTGTTCCTCAAGCGCAACTACGAGAAGATCGAGGTGGTGTTCATCCGCCACCACACCCGCGCCGAGGAAGTCGACGAGGACACCTTCTTCCATTCGACGGAAAGCGGCGGCACGGTCGTGTCGAGCGCGCTGGAGCTGATGAAGAAAGTGATCGAGGACCGTTATTCGCCGAGCGACTGGAACATCTACGGCGCGCAGGCTTCGGACGGCGACAACTGGACCGACGATTCGCCGAAGTGCCGCAAGCTGCTCGCGGATGACATCCTGCCTAAGGTGCGCTATTTTGCCTATATTCAGGTAACGCCGGAGGAGCAGAACCTTTGGCTGGAATATGCCCAACTGGCGCTCACCGAGCCTGAACTGGCGATGAAGAAGGTCGACACCGCAGCGGATATCTACCCCGTTTTCCGGGAGCTGTTCGAAAAGCAGGTGGAGCGCTCATGACGACGCGCCATTTGCACAACGAGGCGCGCGGCTACCAGCCGGAGCGCAAGAAAAAGGGCGGCCACGGACCGGACCGGCAAGCAGGGCAGCAAGCCGGTCACGAGGCCGCAACGGAAATGGGAGGACAAGTCGCCGACCCGGCGCGCGCCGAGGCGCCCGGGCCCGACGAGCACAGGCTCCCTCCTGAGCGGCATCCTGCCCAAAAAAGGGAAGTGCATATGAACGTAGCCGACAGACGGCCGTTGCCGTGCCCATCCGACTGGACTTTCGATCTGATCGAGGAATACGACACGCACATCTCGCATGTTGCAGAGCAATACGAACTGGACACCTATCCGATCCAGCTCGAATTGATCAGCGCCGAGCAGATGATGGATGCCTATGCCTCCGTCGGCATGCCGGTCAACTATCGCCACTGGTCGTTCGGCAAGCATTTTCTCTCCACCGAGAAGAGCTATCGCCGGGGCCAGATGGGTCTCGCCTACGAGATCGTCATCAACTCGAATCCCTGCATTGCGTATCTCATGGAAGAAAACACCATGACGATGCAGGCGCTGGTGATCGCGCACGCGGCTTACGGCCACAATTCGTTTTTCAAGGGCAATTACCTGTTCCGCCTCTGGACGGACGCACACGCGATCATCGACTACCTCGTCTACGCGAAGAACTACATCGCGGAGTGCGAGGAGCGCTTCGGGCTCGATCGCGTGGAAGAATTGCTCGATTCGTGTCACGCCCTCATGAATTACGGCGTCGATCGCTACAAGCGGCCGCAGAAGCTTTCGCTCGAACGCGAGGCCGCCATGCGCCGCGAGCGCGAGGCGTATCTGCAATCGCAGGTCAACGAACTCTGGCGCACGCTGCCGAAAACACAGCAGCCCATTGCCGAGGAATACGACGAGCGCTTTCCGCCCGAGCCGCAGGAAAACCTGCTGTATTTCGCGGAAAAGAACTCGCCGCTGCTCGAACCGTGGGAGCGCGAAGTCATTCGCATCGTGCGCAAGGTGGGGCAGTACTTCTATCCGCAGCGCCAGACCCAGGTGATGAACGAAGGCTGGGCCACCTTCTGGCATTACACGCTGCTCAACACGCTGTACGCGCAGGGCAAGCTCGAAGACGGCTTCATGATGGAGTTCCTGCACTCGCACAGCAACGTGGTCTATCAGCCGCCCGTCACCAAGCACTACTACAGCGGCATCAATCCGTACGCGCTGGGTTTTTCGATGATGAGCGACATTCGCCGCATCTGCGAAAACCCCACGGACGAAGACCGCAAGTGGTTCCCGGAACTCGCGGGCAGCCCATGGCTGAAGGCATTGCACTACGCGATGCGCAACTTCAAGGATGAGAGCTTTGTTGCGCAGTATTTGTCGCCGCACCTGATTCGCGAAATGCGGCTTTTCTCGGTGCTTGACGACGACATGCGCGATGCGCTCGAAGTCTCGGCGATCCATGACGACAGCGGCTATCAATACGTGCGGCAGGCGCTTTCGCGTCAGTACGACATGCATCATCGCGAGCCGAACATCCAGGTGTGGTCGGTGAACACGCGCGGCGACCGCAGCCTCACGCTGCGCCACTTCATGAGCGACAACCGCCATCTGTCGGGCGACACCGACGAGGTGCTGAGGCACATGGCACGGCTCTGGCAGTTCGACGTGTACCTGGAGAGCGTCGATGAAAACGGCACGGTGAGAAAGCGTTATGAATGCCGCTACGTGCCGCCGCCGATAAGGGTGTGACGCACCAGGCGTTCTTGATTGATGCGGTAATCGAAGGCCAGCCAACGCGCTGGCCTTTTTTATTGTCGGCGCGCAGACCGATGCGAGCTTTCACCGGCCTTCACTGCAACGCAGCGGTGGAGGGGCGCGCTAAGATACAACGCTATTCCGATTGCCGAAATTTCATCAAGGATTCACAGAGGAGTCGATGCGGATGCAAGAATCGAAAGGACGCGGCCATGGCGTTTGACCTGTTCAGGGGCGTGCGGCCGCTTACCCGCCCAGGCGCACTGCGCGACGCGAAGGCGGGCGTCATGCTCGCCTCGATGAATATCCCGCAATTGCTAGGCTACGCGCGCATCGCGGGCATGCCCGCCGTGACGGGCATCTACACGGGCTTTCTGCCGCTGATCGCGTTTGCGCTGTTCGGCGCGTCGCGTCATCTGGTGGTGGCCGCCGACTCGGCCACCGCGACCATCTTCGCGAGCAAGCTTTCCACCATGGCATCGCCCTCCAGCGCGGAATATGTCGCGCTGGCCGGCATGACGGCACTGCTCACCGCGGCGATCCTGCTGCTCGCGCGCATCTTCAAGCTGGGCTTTCTCGCGGACTTTCTCTCGCGTACCGTGCTGGTGGGTTTCCTCACGGGCGTCGGTATGCAGGTGGGTGTGGCAATGCTCGGCGACATGCTGGGCATTCCGTTCACCTCGCGACGCACGGTGTTGCAGATCAAGCAGATCGTGCTGCAGTTCAACGCGATTCACTGGCAGACACTGGCCATATCCGCTTTCGTCGTCGCGGCGATTCTGATCTTCAAGCGCTTGCGGCCTGGCTGGCCCGTGCCCTTGCTGGCCGTGGTGGGCGGCATCGCCGCGAGCGCGCGTTTCGATTTCGCGGGCCACGGCATTGCCATCACCGGCCCGGTCGAGGGTGGCCTGCCGCATCTCGCGTTTCCCGCGGTCGGCTGGTTCCAGATGATCGACCTGCTGCAGGTGGCGGCGTCGTGCTTCGTCATCATCGTCGCGCAGAGCGCGGCCACGAGCCGCGCCTTCGCGGAAAAATACGGTGAACGCGTCGACGAGGATCGCAATCTGCTCGGTCTCGCGGCCGCGAACGCGACAGCCGCATTCAGCGGCGCCTTCGTCGTCAACGGCAGTCCCACGCAGACGGCGATGGGCGAGCAGGCGGGCGCGCGCAGCCAGTTCGCGCAGCTCGTGTTCGCGGGTGTCGTGGTGATCGTGCTGCTGTTCCTGAGCAACTGGTTGCAGTATCTGCCGCGCTGCGTGCTGGGCGCGATCGTTTTCACCATCGCCGTCGGGCTGGTTCACATCGGACAACTGATCGATATTCGCGGGGAAAGCCGCGGCGAGTTTCGGCTTGCAGTGGCCACGGCCGTGTCGGTGGTCGTGATCGGCGTGGAGAACGGTATTCTCATCGCGATCGCGCTGTCCTTGCTGCGTCATGTGCGCCACAGCTATCGCCCGCACACGATGGTGCTGATGCCGAACGACGAGGGGCGCTGGATGCCGGTGCCCGCGCAGGCCGGGCAGATGACGTCGCCTGGGCTTATCGTTTACCGCTTTGGCGCAGACCTTTTCTACGCAAACGACCATTTTTTCATCGATGATATCCGTTGTCTGATCGACGGCGCGCCGATGCCGGTGCGCTGGCTCGTGATCGATGCCGCCGCCATCACCGATGTCGATTATTCGGCAGGTCGTTCGGTCAACGAACTATGCGAGTCGTTGCGCAATAGCGGCATCAAAGTGATTTTCGGGCGCGTCAATCGCTATCTGCGCGCGGATATGGATCGCCACGGCATCACGCCCGTGGTGGGTGCGGAAAATCTCTATACGACCTTGCACGAGGCGCTCGCCGCCGTGCACCCCGAACTCGACGCCCACGCCGACGCGTAATTCAGCGCGCATCATTTCAACGCACGGTGGCTAAACGCCCAGCCACCGTGCGTTTTCTCCCTACACGCAAACTACTTAAAACGCTCCAGACAAACCCTGATTGCCCATGAGTTTTCGCGGCTGATATCGTGCGCCTCAAGCGCTGTGGAAGCGCTTCCACTCTCACCACCGGAAGGCCGGATAGCCACCATACCCGCCAACCGGTCAGACCTCGCGCAGGAGCTTTCGTGACACACGATTCAGCCGCTTCGCAGCATTCCGCTTCAAACGCCATTCTCGACGACGACGCTTTCACGCCGTCGCCCGATTCCGCGCTCTGGCGCCGCGATTTCCTGCTGGGCGCGGCCACCGCGTCCTACCAGATCGAAGGCGCGGCGACCGAGGACGGCCGTCTGCCGTCGATCTGGGACACCTTCAGCGCCACGCCCGGCAAGGTGCTGGCCGGCGATACGGGCGCGGTGGCCTGCGATCACTATCATCGCTGGTCCGGCGACCTCGATCTGCTCAAGGACCTCAATTTCGAGGCCTATCGCTTCTCGATTGCCTGGCCGCGCGTGATGGACGCGTCGGGCCGCCCCAATCCGAAAGGCATCGCTTTCTACAAGCGTCTGCTCGAACGCCTGAAAGAGCAGGGCATCCAGACCTTCGCGACGCTCTATCACTGGGATCTGCCGCAGCATCTGGAAGATCGCGGCGGCTGGCTCAACCGCGATACGGCATACCGCTTCGCCGACTACGCCGATCTGATGAGCCGCGAACTCACGGGTCTCGTCGATGCCTGGATGACGCTCAACGAGCCGTGGTGCTCGGCGTATCTCGGCTACGGCAACGGCCATCACGCGCCGGGGCTTTCGAATCCGCGCTATCCGACCCAGGCCATGCATCACCTGCTGCTCGGCCATGGCCTTGCGACCCAGGTGCTGCGCGCCAACGATGCGAAGTCGGCCAAGGGTATCGTCGCGAACGTCGGGCGCGGCACGCCCAATTCGCAAACGCCGGCCGATATCACCGCCGCGCGCCGCTTCGAAGTGCAGCACAATGCGTGGATTCTCGACCCGCTGCTCAAGGGCGAATATCCGGCCGAGCTGTTCGAACTCTGGCCGGGCACCGAGCCGCTCGTGCTCGACGGCGATATGGAAACGATCGCGGCGCCGCTCGACTTTCTCGGCATCAACTACTATTTCCGCACCAACGTGAAAAGCGACGGCGCGCACGGCTACACCGAAGTGCCGCTGCCCGGCGTCGAGCGCACCCAGATGGGCTGGGAAGTCTATCCGGACGGCCTGCGCGACCTGCTGGTGGGCTTCCATGACGCCTACGACAATCTGCCGCCGATCTACATTACCGAAAACGGTATGGCGTCGGACGACAGCGTGCAGGACGGCGAAGTCGTTGACGCGCAGCGCATCGCTTTCCTCAAGCGCCATCTGGCCGCCGTCGATGCGGCGATCAAGAAGGGCGTCGATGTGCGCGGTTATTTCGTGTGGTCGCTGCTCGACAATTTCGAATGGGCGTTCGGCTACGAGCGGCGCTTCGGCGTCGTGCATGTCGATTACGACACGCAAAAGCGCACGAAAAAGCGCAGTGCCGAGCTGATCGCGCGTTTTATCGCCGAGCGCAACGCTCGCGATGGCGGTTGAGCAAAAACGACCACCCAAACAGTAGTAACCGTAATTGCTGTACCGGCTGCGCGCCGCGAGAATGCGTCAACAGGGGAATGGGCAGGGCAAGTAAAAGCCGCAGGACCGCGCGCGCACAGCCACCCGAAACACCGCGACAGTTTGACTTCATATATCTGTAAATAAAGCCGGAACTACCGGAGGAGACGTAATGAAGCAAAATGCACCTGTCCTGCGCGGCATCGTCGCCGCGCTGGCATTGGCCGGAGCGCTCGCCGCCCACGCTGCGGACGCGCCGCTCAAGGCCAATGTGATTCACTGGTGGACCTCGGGCGGCGAATCGGCCGCCATCAAACAGTTCGCGCAAGCCTACGATCAGGCGGGCGGCCAGTGGGTCGACAACGCAGTCGCGGGCGCCGACCAGGCGCGCGCCACGGCGATCAACCGCATCGTCGGCGGCGATCCGCCCACCGCGGCGCAGTTCAACACCTCGAAGCAGTTTCACGACCTCATCGACCAGGGACTCCTGAATAATGTCGATGCCGTCGCCGCGAAGGAAAACTGGAACGGCATCCTGCCTGAATCGGTGCTCAACCAGATCAAGGTCAACGGGCACTTCTACGCCGCGCCCGTCGATATCCACATGCAGGACTGGTTCTTCTACTCGAAGCCGGTGTTCGCAAAAGCGGGCATCGCCGCCGAGCCGAAGAGCATGGACGAACTGTTCGCCGATCTCGACAAGCTCAAGGCGGCGGGCGTGATTCCGCTCGCGCTCGGTGGCCAGGCGTGGCAGGAGAAGATCACCTTCGACGCGATCTTCGCCGACATGGACCGCAATCTCTATATGAAGGTCTATCGCGACCGCGACGCCAACGCCGTCAATTCGCCCGCCTTCAAGAACGTGCTGGCAACCTTCAAGCGCCTGCACAACTACGTCGATGCGGGCTCGCCTGGACGCAACTGGAACGACGCGACGGCGCTCGTGATTTCGGGCAAGGCCGGCATGCAGATCATGGGCGACTGGGCCAAGGGCGAGTTCTCCAACGCGAAGCAGGTCGCGGGCAAGGACTTCGGCTGTTTCCCGGGTTTCGCGAACTCGCCGTACATGATCGCGGGCGACGCCTTCGTGTTCCCGAAAACCGACAATCCGCAGGCCGTCAAGGCGCAGCAACTGCTCGCATCGGTGATGACCTCGCCGAAGGCGCAAGCCGCGTTCAGCGAGAAGAAAGGCTCGATTCCGATTCGTCTCGACGTGGATACGGCGGGCTTCGACGTCTGCGCGAAGGAGGGCATGAACATCATGAAGGACAAGACACGTCAGTTGCCGAATCCGGAAATGCTGATTCCGCCCGATGTGCAGGGCTCGCTCCAGGACGTCATCACCAACTTCTGGAACAAGAACCAGTCGGTTGACGACGCCCAGAAAGCGTTCGCCACGGCGATCAAGAGCTGACGGCCCATGTACGCGCTCAAGCTGGACGAAGCCAAACAGCGGACGAAACGGCAGGCGCGTGCAGCGCGCCCCATGCGGCGGCGCGTCTCGCTCGCCGCGTGGATCGCGCTGCTGCCCATGGCGGTGACGGTCGTGTTCGCCTATCTGGGCACGATGCTGTGGACCGCGCGCGTGTCGATGAGCTATTCGCGCTCGCTGCCGTCGAACACGTTCGCGGGCGTGACGCAGTACGTGCGCCTGTTCAACACCGAACGCTGGATGGTATCGCTGCAGAACCTCGCGATCTACGGCGTCTGCTTCATCGTCGCCTGTCTCGTGATCGGGCTGCTGCTCGCGATCTTCATCGACCAGCGCGTGGCCGCCGAAGGCGCGCTGCGCACGATCTTCCTCTATCCGTATGCGATGTCGTTCGTCGCGACCGGCCTCGTGTGGCAATGGATACTGAATCCGGAGCTGGGCGTGCAGGCCGTGCTGCGGCAAATGGGCTTCGAGCACGCGCAGTTCGACTGGATCGTCTCGCAGCGCTTTGCGATCTATACGCTCGTGATCGCGACCGTGTGGCAGGCCTCGGGCCTTGTGATGGCGCTGCTGCTCGCGGGCCTGCGCGGCATCGACGACGAAATCTGGAAGGCCGCGCGTCTGGACGGGATTCCGCGCTGGCGCGTGTACGCAAGCATTGTCGTGCCGATGCTCAAGACCTCGATGTCCACGGCGTTCGTGCTGCTCTTCGTGATGGTCGTGAAGCTTTACGACGCCGTCGTGGCGATGACCCAGGGCGGCCCCGGCACAGCGAGCGAAGTGCCCGGCAAGTTCATCATGGACTACCTGTTCAATCGCGCGAACATCGGTCTGGCGTCGGCTGCATCGATCGTGCTGCTCGCCACGGTGCTCGCGATCCTCGCGCCCGTGCTGTACGCGAGAAGCCGCATGGCGGCCAAAGGAGAACGAGCATGAGCGCGCCATTGACCGATACTTCCGGCGCCATTCCGCGCGTGGCGCGCCATGCGCCTGGCGCGAAGGGAAGACCCAAACGCAGCCGCTTCACCCCCGCGCGCCTCGGTATCTATGGATTCCTGATTATTGCCGCGCTGTTCTTCCTGCTGCCGCTCTACGTCATGCTCGTCACCTCGGTCAAGCCGATGGAGGAAATCCGCCTCGGTCATCTGCTCGCGCTGCCGCGTCACTTCACGCTGGCGCCATGGCAGGACGCGTGGGCGTCGGCGTGCACGGGGCTTGAATGCGCGGGCATCCGCGTGGGCTTCTGGAACTCCGTGCGCATCGTCGTGCCGAGCACGATCATCTCGATCGCCGTGGGCGCGGTGAACGGCTATGCGCTCTCGTTCTGGAAGCCACGCGGCGCGGGCGTGCTGTTCGCCGTGCTGCTCGCGGGCGCGTTCATTCCCGTGCAGGTGATGGTGTACCCGCTCGTGCGCGTGCTGGCGACCGTGCATCTGTTCAGCTCGCTACCGGGCATCGTGGTGATCCACACGATCTTCGGCATGCCGGTGATGACGCTCTTGTTCCGCAACTACTATGCGTCGCTGCCGCAGGAGCTGTTCAAGGCGGCGCGCATCGACGGCGGCGGCTTCTGGCGCATCTTCGCGCAGTTGATGCTGCCGATGTCGGTGCCCATCATCGTCGTCGCCATCATCATGCAGGTCACGGGCATCTGGAACGACTACATCCTGGGCCTCGTGTTCGCGGGCACGCGCAACCTGCCGATGACCGTGCAGCTCAACAACATCATCAACACCACCACCGGCGAGCGGCTCTACAACGTCAACATGGCCGCGACGATCCTTACTTCGCTCGTGCCGCTCGCGATTTATTTCGTGTCGGGACGCTGGTTCGTGCGCGGCATCGCGTCGGGCGCGGTGAAAGGGTAAAGAGCAGGGCAAAGAAGGCTTAACGAGAGACGAACGATGACGAATCTGGCGAACGTAGCGGTGCGCAATCTGCGTATCGAGCTTGGTGCGAACACCGTGATCGAGGACCTCGACCTCGACGTGCGCGCCGGCGAATTCGTGGTGCTGCTTGGCCCCTCGGGCTGCGGCAAGTCCACCTTGCTGCACAGCATCGCGGGCCTGATCGACGTGACGGACGGCAGCATCGAAATCGGCGGCGAGGACATGACCTGGGCCGATCCGAAGGATCGCGGCGTGGCGCTCGTGTTCCAGTCCTACGCGCTCTATCCGACCATGAACGTCGAGCGCAACATGTCGTTCGCGCTGCGCATCAACGGCACGCCCAAGCCGGAAATCGAGCGCCGCGTGAAGCGCGCGGCCGACATGCTCCAGCTCGGTCCGCTGCTCGCGCGCAAGCCCGCGCAGCTTTCGGGCGGCCAGCGCCAGCGCGTGGCCATCGGCCGGGCGCTGGTGCGCGAAGCCGACGTATTCCTGTTCGACGAGCCGCTTTCGAACCTCGACGCCAAGCTGCGCACCGAACTGCGCCGCGAACTGAAGCAACTGCATCAGCAACTGGGCGCGACGATGATTTACGTGACGCACGACCAGGTGGAGGCGATGACGCTCGCCACGCGCATGGCCGTGATGAAGGGCGGCGTGATCCAGCAGTTCGGCACGCCCGCCGAGGTCTACGCGCGCCCGGAGAACCTGTTTGTGGCGACCTTCCTCGGCACGCCGCCGATGAACCTGCTGCGCGGCACGCTGGCCGCCGACGAAGGCAAGCTGTGGTTCCGCGGCCCGCAGCTTTCGGTCGACGTGACGAACTACGCATTCAAGGGCGCGCCGGATCTCACGCGGCCGTGCATGCTGGGCGTGCGCCCCGAGGACGTGCGCGCGGGCGTGCCTGGCGGGGCGCTGCAAGGTCATGTCACACTGGTCGAACCGATGGGCAACCATCGCGTGCTCTGGCTCGATTATCATGGCGTCCAGATCGCGGCAATCGATCAGGACAAGACGCCGCTCGCGGGTGGTGCGCCCGTGCCGTTCGAGATCGACGTCCAGCACGTCTCGCTGTTCGACGAAGCGAGCGGCGAGCGGCTCTGACGCACGGCAAAAGCGCCCCCGATACGACCAGAAAACCAACAAAAAACCCGACCAAAGACCAAGGGAAGAACGAGACGTGGCAACCCTGAAAGACGTGGCAACTCTCGCCGGCGTGGGCCTGTCCACGGCCTCGCGGGCGATCTCGGGCAAGGGGCCGGTATCGGCCGACGCGGCCGCGCGCGTACAGGCCGCGATCGAGCAACTGAAGTTCCGCCCTTCGTCCATCGGCCGGGCCATGGCGACGCAGTCGCTCGGCATCATCGGCATCTTCGTGCCGACTTTTTTCGGCTCGTACTACGGCACGATCCTCAAGGAAACCGACACCGAGCTGCGCGCGGTGCGCCGTCACGTCGTGGTGGCGACGGGTTGCGGCGAGGCCTCGCCGCGCGAGCAGGCGATCGAGGCGGTGCGCTTTCTGATCGGCCGCGATTGCGACGGCGTGGTGGTCATCAGCCACGATCTGCACGACGACGATCTGGGAATGCTGCACGCACTGCATCCGCGCATGGCGTTCCTGAACCGTGCGTTCGACCAGATGCCCGAAGCCTCCTTCTGCGCCGACCACTTCCACGGCGGCGAACTGGCCGCGCGCACGCTCATCGAGCACGGCCACCGGGACATCGCGGCAATCGGCGGCACCGCCAGTTCTTCGGACAACCAGGCGCGTCTCGATGGTTTTTTCGCCGAGCTGGAGCGTCACGGCATTGCGCGTGAACAGGTGCCGCTCGTCATGTCGGACTTCTCGCCCGAAGGCGGCTACGCGGCGGCGGGCAGGCTGCTCGATACGAAGCGGCGCTTCACGGGCCTGTTCTGCGCCAACGACACGATGGCGATGTCGGCGCTCGCGCGGTTGCAGCACGCGGGGATTTCGGTGCCGCGCGACGTATCCGTGATCGGCTATGACGATGATTATTCGGCGGCCTATATGGCGCCCGCGCTCACCTCGGTCCATATCCCGACGGCGGAGCTCACACGCAATGCCGTGCGCTGGCTCATCAATCAGTGCTACGGCGCGGACTGGGAAATAGAGCGCCGCTTCGACGTAAGCGTGACGATGCGCGCCTCGGTCGCGCAGGCCAACCCCGCGCGAGCGAAGTAGCTTCAGTACACCAGCGGCACGCGATGGTAGGCGTAGTCCGGCTCCTGATAGCCGTCGGCGTTCTGGCGGCGCGGCAGCTTGACCTTCTCGCGCGGGACTTCGTCATAGGGCACCTTGCTCAGCAGGTGGGCAATGATGTTCAGGCGCGCGCGCTTCTTGTCGTCCGAGTGCAGGACGAACCAGGGCGCGAAAGTCGTATCGGTTTTTTCGAACATCTCGTCGCGGGCGCGCGAGTAGTCGTACCAGCGATGGTAGGACTCCAGATCCATGGGGGAAAGCTTCCAGATCTTGCGTTCGTCGGTGATGCGCGCCTCCAGCCGGCGCGTCTGCTCCTCGGGGCTGACGTCGAGCCAGTACTTCAGCAGAATGATCCCCGAGTGCACGATGGCGCGCTCGATCAGCGGCACCGAGAGCAGGAATTCCTGCGCCTGTTCGGGCGTGCAAAACCCCATTACGCGCTCGACGCCCGCGCGGTTGTACCAGCTGCGATCGAAGATCACGATCTCGCCCGCCGCCGGCAGATGCGGCAGATAGCGCTGAAAATACATCTGGCTCTTTTCCCGCTCGGTGGGAGCGGGCGTGGTGACGACGCGGAACACGCGCGGACTCACGCGCTCCGTGATCGCCTTGATGGTGCCGCCCTTGCCGGCGCCGTCGCGGCCCTCGAACAGGACGCAGACCTTCGCGCCGCTCTTTACCACCCATTCCTGCATTTTCACGAGTTCCTCGTGCAGGTGGCGCAGCGTTTTTTCGTAAGCCTTGTCGCTGAGCTTCTCATCAGGCTGCGGCACTTCGGCTTTCGATGCCTTCTTCGTCTTGGCTTTCGTTTCGGACATGGCGTTCATCCCCATCTGACGTGAGTTGTAAAGAGGCGGCCTTTCGATCCGCGCCGGTCAATCTGTCATCGTAGCGGGCGGCAACGAACGGCGGTGCGCCGATGTCCGCGCGCAAGCAACGTGCTAGATCGAAATCAAACGGTCAATCATCGGCCGCGGTATGTCGGCGCGCAGATGCAGTACGGCGTCGTGACGGAACCGCGATAAGGGCAGGGGGCTAAGGCTGGCGTGCGTCAGCGGGCGCGCCCGTAAGCGCCCATTGCACGGCGGCGTCGAACATCGCCTGACCATCGGGACTCAGGTGCTCGAAGCTGCGATTGCCGAGAAATAGCGCCACGCGGCGCGCCGGCGCGATGAAGTCGTAGTCCATCGTCGCGCCTTTTTCGTAGCCGAACATCACGGCATGCTCCGGCTCGCCTGGAATCGTCGCGACGACGGTCGCGCCTGGCGCCGGACGGCCCCAGCCCATCTCGCCATCACGCGGATAGACCCAGCGCTTGCCCGCCGCCACACCGCCCGCGAGCGGACTCGGCGCATTCACGACGTTCACGTAATGTTCCTTGTCCATTTCGCCGAAATCCACGCCCTTGCGCTGGCCCGTGAAACGCAACGAATCGAACAGATCCGATTCCCACGTCAACAACGGCACGCCGATGTCGCGATACGCCGTGCCGACCATGTCGCGCGCGCTGACCACCGACGAAATGATGACGAGCCGCGCGCCACGTGCATCGGCTACCGGAGCCGATTGATCGACCATCGTTACCGCGAGACCGAGTGACTCCAGGTGGGCGCGGACCTTGTCGTCCTCGGCTCGGTCGGCGTGCGCGAGGCGCGTGACGTACCAGACGCCCGGCCTGGCGATGGGCTGCGTGACAGTGGAGGGCGTGGAGGGCGTGGCTTCGCTAGTCGCGGCCAGGGCGCTGGCTGGCGCGAGCATCGGCACGTTCAATGCGACGAAAGCCGCAGTGATCGCCAGGCGCCGGAAAGACGCGGCGTGTGGATGGGAAAAAGGGCGTTCCGGGAAGCGATTCGTCGTGTTGGCGGGCATCGGTCAGAAGCTGGTGCGTAGGTTAATCGAAATCATTTTCGCAAATGCGAATCATTTACATTAACGTATGCTAATCGCAAGGAAATCTCTCGTAAAGCTTCGGAATCGGCAAATCGACGCAGGGCGCGCTCGCTTAAGCAAGCCTTAAGCAAGCGCCGACGAGACTGTCGCCTAAGTCCGAAACTCTGTCTGAAGTAATGAGAGCGATTTACGCCGATCTAAAGCGAGCCCGCATGCGCCCGACGTCGAGTCGCGTTGCGGTTCTGCAGCTTTTTCACGAATTCCCGAACGAGCACATGACCGCCGATCAGGTGTTCCGGCGCGTGCCGCCTGACACCGAGCAATGCAGCCTCGCGAGCGTGTATCGCGCGCTGGCGCAATTGCTCGAAGCCGGATTGCTGACGAATGCGTGGATTGGCGAGCAGCGCGTCGTGTACGAACTCAACCGGGGCACGCGTCATTCGCATCTGGTCTGCAACGACTGCGGCACGATCCGCGATATCGACGACAGTGAACTGGAAGCGCAGCACGCGGCGATCGCTTCGGCGCGCGAGTTTAGTTACGCGAGTGCGAGCCTTGTGATCTTCGGGCGTTGCGCTCAGTGCGCAGCCGAACTGGAGGCAAGTGGGCGCAGCGCCAAGGTGCAGGCGTTGGTTCGACGGGCCGAGTGAAGCCCGCGGTAGAGGCAATCAGGCTGGGAGAGGCAGGAGTTTTGCCTGTTTTGGTGATTTTACATAAGATAATTTATCGAAGTTTTTGATGTAGTAGCTTTATAGAAATGTCGTGTTCTAGCCAATTAGAAATGTCGTGTTCCGTGTAGGTTGAGCGCCGGACATCCACCTGGAGCGCCGGCGATGTCGTGGCCACACGATAACGTCCGCTTTGAATCAACGGTCCTCAATGAGCCGTGCAGAAAAACGCCTGCGCACCCTCGCCAGGCGTCAGTCCGGCGATAAACAGACCTTCGAGACGCTGCGCCTTCGCGTCGTCGAGAATGAACGGCGGCCGCACGAAGCCTCGCGAGATCGCCTGATCGAACCATTGACTCATCCACGCTCGCAATTCGGTTTCATACACCGACAAGACCTCTTGAGCTTCCTGCGCTGCCTCGACTCGCTCGACTCGCATGGGTCCCTCCTTGTGTGGTGTTGATCGAATTCTTCTGCAATAAGACTTGTGCGCCGCTCACCAGACGGTCTCCAGCCGATTGCCATTCGAAGCGACTGCTGCACCATCATGCCTGATCTCCCGCCGAACGTGCCGTTGAAAGCATGCTTGCTCACCCGCTCATTTATGCGACCGCCCTCGCTGTCAAGGAATACCCTCGATCTTCTGCGGCCATTTGCGAAATCCGGCCAGGTAAATGCGCGTGATAAGTTAAATTCGTCTGACCATTTCAATATCGGGAGACGCATCGTGACTCAAGCGCTACAGGCCGAGGCGCGCCGCAAGACCTATTCGATGAACCGGCTTCGCAAAGCCATGGGGCGCCTGATGGGCGCCGACGCGCCAGACGAGCATCGGGCCGCGATGCATTGGGTCAATGCGTGGAGCGGCATGATCGGCGAACGGCAAATCGCACAACTGGTCGCCGACCGCAATAACCACTGAGCGCCCCGGGACGCTTGCGCCCCCGCCCGTCAATCCTTCGCGTAGTTGAATTCAGGCATCGCCTTCAGGGCTGATTTGTCGGCTTGCAGCACGATCTGTTTGGCGCTCACCTGCAGATCGTTGAACCGCACGGCGACGAGATGCTTGCCCATTCCGAGAAAGCCCCCCACGGAGAGAATCGCGAACGCGCCGTCGTTCGGCGATTCGAGCACGATGTCGTCGATCTCGCCGATCTTGCTGCCGTGGGTGTCGTACACGTCGGCACCGACGAGTCTGGAGGCGCGAAACCCGGTACCCGACTGAACCGTCGCCATGCTCTGCACGGCGATCGACTGCGGCGCACCCTGTGCGTGGACGAGCGGCGATCCGCCAAGGCCAAAGGCCACAATGGACAATGCGAATACGAGTGAACGGGCGCGAGTAGTACGCATGATGGTATCCCCCTCGATATCGAAGATGTGCGTGACCTGAAACTGCGTCGCGCAAGTCATATGCCCATCGCAGCCTCGCCCCGGGCGCCCCATGCACCCTTTGCCGACCTGACCGGCTACGCCTGCGGCGTCCAACGCCCGATCAGCGGGCCGCGTTCGCCCCACACGGGATCGCACGCCGGAAACGGCAATGCCTCCATTGCGCGCAATTCATCGGGCGTGAGCGCATCGCGGCGGATGTCCCACTGCTGCCCTTGCGGATACCCGGCTGCAACCTGAAACGCGTCCTCACGCGCGACGAGACAATGTCCCGTGCCAGCGGGCAACAACAGCACGTCGCCGGTCGCGATGCGCAGCGTGCGCCCGCCCGGCCCGCCAACGATCAGTTCCGCCGCCCCCGCGATCACGCCGAGCACCTCGTGCGCGGTCGAGTGGAAGTGGTGATAGTCGAATACTCCGTCGTGCCACTGCACCGGCCAACCGTGCTGCGCGAAACGTTGGTCGACCTGGCCAGCGAGGTCGCGCGTCGCCGGGTCGAAGGCATGCCGGTAGACGATCAGCGGCAGGCAGCGATTGTTTGGCACCCACGCATGCGGTTCGAGCCGGAACGCCTCAATCTGCGGTTGGGTCGTGGCGCGTGAATCCGGCCGCTCTTCATGCGAGCGGGAAAATCCAAAGTTTCCAAAAGGCAAATGCATCGTCACGGCTCCTTTGCGTCGCTTCAGCCGGCTCTTTCGAACGCAGTCGGTTTCGGGGCTAGTTCGCTAGTTCAATACACTCGCGCGCAACTGGCGTTCCAGACACAAGACAACCGACGGCACGCGCCTTGCGGCACATCGACGAATTCACTCGCCATCAGGAGACGCCATGCCGCTCGCCTCGCTCAGAAACGACGGCGCGCGCGTCGTCATTCGCGCGCATCTGCCCACGGAAGAACCCGGCGATCCGAAGCCCACACAGCCGCCGCCCGTGCCCGAGAGCGACGTGCCGCCGCCTGCGCCGCTCGGCGACCCACCCTCGGATGCGCCGCCGGAGCGCGTGAAGCGCCACTGACCCGCCAGAAAACGGCCGGCTCGAAGAAGATTCACCCGCCGCGTCGCAGCACGCCCAGCGCGTCGCCGCGTTCGCCGAGCAATTCGGCGCGCGAGCGCGTGAGCAGCCGCATGATCTGCTCGGGATCGGCGGGTTTGGTGATGTGCCAGTCGAAGCCCGCCGCGCCGGTTTTTCTGCGGTCCTCTTCCTGTCCCCAGCCGGTCAGCGCCACCACCACCATGTCGGCCGAGTCGGGCATGGCGCGCAGCGCGCGCGCCACGTCGTAGCCGCTCAAACCCGGCATGCCGAGGTCGAGCAGCACCGTCTGCGGGCGAAACACCCCCGCAAGCGCGAGCGCTTCCTCGCCGGCGTGCGCCACGCGCACGTCATGACCGGCGATCGAGAGCAACAGCGCGAGGCTTTCGGCGGCGTCGCGGTTGTCATCGACGACCAGCACGCGGCGCGCGTCAGGCGGCGCGATGATGGCCTTGTCGATTGACGTGCGCGCGCGATGCGTCGGTACGACGATCGGCAGGCTCACCCGGAACTCGCTGCCCAGATTCACGCCCGCCGAGCGCGCGTCGATCGTGCCGCCGTGCAGCCGCACGAGTCCCTTCGAAAGCGCCAGACCGATGCCAAGGCCCCCTTCCGCGCGCAGCGAACTCGCATCGATCTGCGAGAACATCGCGAACAGGCGCTCATGCGCGTCGGGCGGCAGGCCAATGCCGTCGTCCTTCACCGCGAGTTCGACGGTGTCGTCGGCGACGGCGATCCTCAGTTCGATATGGCCGCCCGGGTCGGTGTACTTGCCCGCGTTGTTGAGCAGGTTCGACACCACCTGGGCCAGACGCAGCGCATCGGCGTCGATCAGCACATCGGGCAGCGGCGCGTGTACGACGAGTGCGTGATGCTTGCGCTCCAGCAAGGGCCGCGACGCCTCCACGGCGGTCTGGATCACGCTCGCGAGGCTCACCACGTCGCGCCGCAGATCGAGCTTGCCGCAGGTGATGCGCGCGAGATCGAGCAGATCGTCGAGCAGTCCCGACATATGCGTGACCTGACGCCGGATCACGTCCGTGGCCCAGCCAAGCTGCGCGGGCGTGAGCGAGGCCGAAGCGAGGATCGCCGCCGCGCTGCGGATCGGCGCGAGCGGATTGCGCAGTTCGTGCGAAAGCGTGGCGAGAAACGCGTCCTTCTGATGGTCGGCCTCTTCGAGTTGCTGGCGCACGCGCACGTGCGCCGAGATATCGCGGAAATAGCAGACCAGGCCAAAACTGTCGTCGGGCAGCGGCGTGCGGTGCACTTCCCACTCGTAACATTCGCTCGTGTCGCGGTCGCGCCGCGCCTCGATGCGCTCGGGCGTGTGATACGGCTGGCCGGTTTCGAGCGTGCGGCGGAAGATATCGACGATTTCCTGCGCGTACGCGGCGTTCCAGACGCGGCGCATGACGACACCCACATCCTCGCCGATCAGTTGAGGCGCGTCGCCGAAAAACGGCCGCGCGGCCGGATTCACCTCGCGGATACGCAGATCGCGATCCACCAGATAGACGCCCAGCGGCGCCTCGTTCATGAGCGTTTCGAATTGCGCGGTGCGCAGGCGGATCGCCTCCTGGGCGTGCTTGCGCTCGGTGATCTCGGTCATCAGCACCGCCGCGCCTTCGGCGGCCGGATAGATGCGCGTGTCGAACCAGCGGTTCGTCACTGCGCAGAACGTCTCGAACTGGCGCACCTCGCGCGCCGCGAGCGCGTCGTTCAAAGCGGCGGCGAAGCCGTTCGCGGCGGTTTCGGGGCAGATATCGACCAAACGCTGGCCGAGCGCCTGCACCGCCGATACGCCCGCCACTTCGAGAAAACGCGGATTCACGAGCGTCAGGCGCGCTTCGTGATCGAGCAGGAAGAACTGGTCCTGAATGCTGGAAAGCGCCAGTTCGAGCAACTGTTCGTTGGCGCGGCGGATCTGCGTGCGTTCGAGCAGCGCGCCCACGCGCGCCGCCAGTTCGCGGGCTGAGAACGGCTTGACGAGATAGTCGTCGGCGCCCGCGTCGAGCCCTTCGATGCGCGCCTCCTCGCCCGCGCGCGCCGACAGCAGGATCACGGGAATGCCGCGCAAGGCCGGGTCGCACCGCACTTCGGCGACGAGGCCGAAGCCGTCCAGGCGCGGCATCATCACGTCGGAGACGATCAGATCGGGCCGGTTGCGGCGCGCGGCATCGAGCGCCTGCGCGCCATCGGCGGCAAGATCGACCTGATAGGCGCTGGCGAGCAGCGTGCCCAGGTAGGCGCGCATGTCGGCGTTGTCGTCGACGAGCAGCACGCGCGCACCGAAGGTCGTCGCAAAACGCCGGTCGCGCAGGCCGCCCGCGAGCGCGCTCGCGGCGGGTTCCATGCGCGGGCCGTCAGTTTCGCCGATCGCGGACTTCGCCAGTTCCGCGGGCATTGGCGGGATTTCCGGCGCCCCGCCCTGTTCGGTGCCCAGCCAGCCCGCGGCCTCGGCGGCGAACGCCGCGGCCACCGGCATCCCGCCGTTGCGCGACGTCGCTTCACGCAGACGCGCCACGTCCAGATGCGCACTGCCGAGCGGCAGACTGACCATGAAGCGCGAGCCCTGCCCCGGCGCGCTCCACGCCTCGATGGCGCCGCCATGCAGCTTGACCAGTTCGTGCACAAACGCGAGGCCGATGCCCGAGCCTTCCTGCGTGCGCCCGTGCGCACCCTCGACGCGGTGAAAGCGCTCGAAGAGATGCGGCATCTCGTGCTCCGGAATCCCGGCGCCGCTGTCCTCGACCGTGAGCAGCGCGTGCGCGCCATGCCGCGCGAGGCTCACGGCGATGCGCCCGGTCAGCGTGAACTTGAAGGCATTCGAGAGCAGATTGAGGACGATCTTTTCCCACATCTGCCGATCGACATAGACGGGTTCGTCCATGCGGCACTGCACGCGAAACGCGAGGCCGCCGCGCTCGATCGCCGGGCGGAAGGTGCTCGCCACCTCTTGCGTGAGGCGCGCGAGATCGGTCGGTTCATAGCAGACTTCGATGCGCCCAGCCTCGATGCGCGCGAAATCGAGCAGCGAGTTCACGAGCCGCAGCAGGCGATGACCGCTGCGCCGCGCGAGCCGCAACAGCGCAAGACGCTCTGGGTCCCGGTCGGCGGCGACGAGATCGTCAAGCGGCGACAACATCAGCATGAGCGGTGTGCGCAGTTCGTGGCTCACATTGGAGAAGAACGCGGTCTTGGCGCGGTCGAGCGCGGCGAGTTGTTCGAGGCGCAGGCGTTCGGTCTGAGCCGCGCGCGCGCCTTCGATGATGCCGCCCGCCTGCGCCGCGACGAGGTCGATGAAGCGGCGATAGTCGTCGTCGAAGACCAGACGCGGGCTCAGGCCCACGACGAGAAAGCCGGTGCAGCCGCCCGGCAGGCTGTTTGTGCCAGGCGTGCCCGATGTAACCGATGTGCCCGCCCCGGAACGCATCAATGGCACGACCGTCGCCCGCGTCACGGGATCGGGCCAGATCGACGGCGCGGGCAGCAGGCCGTCCAGACTATAGGCGTCGAGCGGCGCCCCCGTGCGCACCGCCTCCGCGAACGCCGCAGCCAGCGAGTCGGCGTGCGAGGCGTGCAGCGGGATATCCGCGGCGAGGCGCGCGATGTCGGGATGATTGGACGCGGCCTTGTGCGCGCAGGCGCCGTCCGCACCCAGCAGATAGAGCGCGACGAACGGCAGATCA
Organism: Paraburkholderia eburnea; assembly: GCF_002917095.1. Classification (GTDB taxonomy): domain Bacteria; phylum Pseudomonadota; class Gammaproteobacteria; order Burkholderiales; family Burkholderiaceae; genus Paraburkholderia; species Paraburkholderia eburnea. The sequence goes on along the minus strand of NZ_PQGA01000003.1, from coordinate 98,966 downwards.
TGGCGGTTGCCGTCGAGCGCGGCGACGATTTCGTCACAGGCGCCGGCCACGGACTGCGCAGTGCGCGCCGAGCCGGAAAGCCGCGCGACGCTCGCGAGCCGCCGCTCGGAGAGCATGCGCCGCGTGTCCTCGGTCACCACGCACAGCATGCCCTCCACCGCCCCGCTGTCGCCGTGCACCGGGCCGTAGGAGAAGGTGTGATACGTCTCTTCCTTGAAGCCGTTGCGTTCGAGAAATAGCAGGAGATTTTCGTCCCACGTCGCCTCGCCCGTGGCGAGCACATGGTCGATGCGCGGGCCTGCCTCGGTCCAGACTTCGGTCCACACGTCGCGCGCAGGCAAGCCGATGAACTGCTGCTTGGCGCCGAGCGTCGGGCGGTAGGCGTCGTTGCACAGGAAGGTCAACTCGGGGCCCCAGGCGAGCCACATCGCATAGCGCGAGGCGAGCATCAGGCGCACGACGCTCTTCAGGCCGTGTGGCCAGCTGTCGTAGGCGCCAAGCGGCGTGGTGGACCAGTCGAACGCGTTGACGAGTTCGGCCATGCCGGGCGCGCCGCTCGCTTCGCGGGGCTGTTGGGCATCATGGGCGCGCTGCTGCACGCTCTGCCCGACCGCCGCAATAGCCTCGTCCACAACCGTGCGAATGACGTGCTGCCGCGCCGCGCTCCCGTCGTTGCGCTCCCCTTCACCTGTCATGTGGTCTCCCGCGTGGCCTGGAATGGCATGCCGCAATCGCGAGCGTTGCGGCAGGGCTACTGCGCAATTTTTGCGCCCGACGCTTTGGGGCGGTGATTTCGACGCCTATTCAGCAGATGAATCGCCCTCGCAGCGAGCCTGGGCTCGGGAACGCCAGGAAACGCGCGAGCCGCTACAATCGCGCACTTGCCTGCGGCATATGCGCGCACGACCGCGCCGTGGCAGATCCATCGACATCACGAGACACCCCCATTCCCCATCCGTCATGGCCCGCATCGAGCTCCACTTCCCCGAAGACCAGTATTACTACTCGACCCACCTCACGGTGCGCGTCACCGATATCAACTCGGCGAACCACCTCGCGAACGATTCGATGATCTCGATGATTTCGGAGGCGCGTGCGCGCTTTCTGTTCGATGCCGGCATCGAGGAAATGAAGGGCGAGCACACCAGCATCATCGTGACGGATCTGGCGACCACCTACCGCGCGGAAGCCTACGCGCGCGACCAGTTGTGCTTCGAAGTCGGCATCATGGATTTCAACAAGTACGGCGGCGACATCATCTTCCGCATCACGCGGCCGACGGACGGCGCGCTTATCGCGATGGCGAAGTCGGGTTTCGTGTTTTTCGACTACGAGGCGAAGAAGGTCGTGCCGATGCCGCACGCCTTCCGCGCGAAATTTCCGGGCGTCAACACGGTAGCTTGATTGATGCGCAGCGCTTGCTTCGGCCGCTTCAGCGCGGCTGGAAAGCAATCAGCGCCATGCCGGCGAGCGTGAACGCGATGCCGGCCCAATCCCAGGGACTCGGGCGAATCGCCTCGACGCCCCACAGCCACAGAATCGCCACAAAGACGTAGACGCCGCCGTAGGCGGCATACGTGCGCCCGGCCGCGCTCGGGTGCAGCGTCAGCAGCCACGCGAACAGCGCGAGCGACGCGGCGGCCGGCACCAGCCACCAGGCGCTCGCGCCCTCGCGCAGCCAGCGATACGGCAGATAGCAGCCGACGATCTCGGCGAGCGCGGTGACGACGAAAAGCAGGAACGTCTTCATGAGTGAGCGGGAATCGGCGGGCGCTCATGGTAACGCAGGCGGCGCTTCAGGGTCGCCGATCAACGAAAAACGGGCGGCACGCGCCGCCCGTTCATCGAATCCCCGCATCTACCGCAAGGTCACGGGCGCTCGCCGCGCGCGAGACGCGTTTCGATTTCGGTGACCACGGGCAGCAGATCGGCCACGCTGTCGATCACGTAATGCGCACCCGCGGCGCGCAGGCGCTCGATGGCGGCGGCCCGGCGCTGCGCGAACTCGTCCGGCGCGAGCGCATGGACTTCGTCCTCGGTCATGCCGAAGGCGTTGCCGCTCACCGCCACGCCTACGGCCCATGTGCCGCCGTTCAGGCCTTCCTCGATGCCGACTTCGGTGTCATCCACCTTGATCGCGTCGCGTGCGCGCCATACGCCCAGTTGCGGCAGCGTGCGATAGATCATGTACGGCGACGGACGGCCCTCGGGCGTGTCGCCGGTGCAAACGATGCTGTCCGCCTCGAAACCTTGCGCCGCCGCACCCGGCACGATCTGGTCGATGATCTCGCGCGTGTAGCCCGTGGTGGAGCCGATGCGCACGCCGTCGGCGCGCAGTTGCTTCGTCACGGCCGCGACGCCCGGAATCACATCGCTGTACTGGGCCGCCACGGCGACGTTCTTCGGCACGAAGACGTCATAGACGGCGTCGATATCGGCGTCACCGGGCAGGTGGCCGTGGCGCGCTTCCCACGCCTGCGCCACGCGCGGCAGCGCCATCAGCGCCGCGATGTGCGGACGCTTGGCCATGCCCATCGGGCCGCGCGCTTCGTCGATCGTGATCGGCACGCCGAATTCCTCGAAGGTTTCGACGAATGCGCCCATGGGCGCGCGCGAACCGTAGTCCACCACGGTGCCGGCCCAGTCGAAAATCACTGCCTTGACGTGTTTCATTTGCGTTTTCCTTCGAATTGCGCTGCGTTATACGTGTCGATTGACGTGTCGATTGGGATTTCAGGCCGCGAGCGCCTCGCGGGCGTCCAGCGAGGCGTGCTCGGGCGCCCCATCGGGCACGCCCATCGTGCGCAGGGCCGTGCCGCAGGCTTGCACCACGCGGCGCATCACCGACTCGTCGAGCGCGCCGATGCAGCCGATCCGGAAGCTTTCGACGCGGGTGAGCTTGCCGGGGTAAATGATGAAACCCTGCTCTTTCATCAGTTCGTAAAAGCGCGCAAAGCTGAAGTTCGCATGTGCAGGCGAAAAGAACGTGACAATGATCGGCGAGCGCCAGGCATCGGTCAGCAGCGGCTCGAAGCCGAGCGCCTGCATGCCCGCGACCATGACGTCGCGATTGCGCGTGTAGCGCGCCAGACGCCCCGGCTGGCCGCCTTGTTCGGCGTAGAGCCGCAGCGCTTCGAGAAACGCCGCCACGGCGTGCGTGGGCGGCGTGAAGCGCCACTGGCCCGTGCGGTTCATCACATCCCACTGGTCATGCAGATCGAGCGCCAGCGAGTGGCTGTTGCCTTTCGCGGCTTCGAGCGCGCTCTTCTTCGCGATCACGAAGCCAAAGCCCGGCACACCCTCGATGCACTTGTTCGCCGACGAGACGAACGCCTCGCACGGCAGCGCGCGCACGTCGAGCGGCACGGCGCCGAAGGCGCTCATCGAATCGATCAGCAGGCGCCGGCCATGGCGCGCCACGACCTCGGCGATTTCGCCGATCGGGTTGAGGATGCCGGAGCTGGTTTCGCAGTGCACGACCACGACATGCGTGATGTCGGCGTGGGCGGCCAGCAGCCGTTCGACGTCGGCCGCACGCGGCGGCAGGTAGTCGCCCGTGTCGTGCACCGTATGACGGCGCTCCAGGTAGCGCAGCGTCGTGGCGATGCGCTTGCCATACGCGCCGTTGGCCAGCACCAGCACGTGGCCGTCGCGCGGCACGAAGCTGCCGAGCATCGCCTCGACGCAGTAGCTGCCGCTGCCCTGCAGCGGGACGCAGTCGTAGCCCAGGTCGGTGCCGCCCGCGATTTCCAGCAGGGCTGCACGCAGGCGCGCCGTCATCGCGCGGAAATCGGCGTCCCACGATCCCCAGTCGCGCTGCATGGCGGCTTTCGTCGAAGCGGCGGTGGTCAGCGGGCCAGGGGTCAACAGGTACGGATCGGCGGGGGTGGTCATGCGGCTGCTCCAGTCGGTGTTCAGCGTAATGGCTTGATACCGCTAAGGTACTGGAACAGCGGGCATCGGTAAAATCGATATAATCGATGTACGTATCAGCCAAACTTATAGGTAAGAGCCGTCATGCAATACGCCCAGTTGCGCGCCTTTCACGCCGTCGCCGAGCACGGCGGCTTTTCGCGCGCCGCGCAGGCGCTCTCCCTCACCCAGCCTGCGGTGTCCGATCACGTGCGGCGGCTGGAGAGCGATTTCGGCGTCAAATTGTTCGAGCGCGCGCCGCGCGGCGTCGAGTTGACGGAACTGGGCCGCAGGCTCTATGCGGTGACGCGTCAGATGGTGGGCTGCGAGCGCGATGCGCGACGACTGCTCGAATCGGCGGGTGCGCTGGAGTCGGGCGAACTGGCGCTGGTCGCCGACGCGCCCGATCTGGCGATCAAGCTGGTCGGCGCGTTCCGGCGCCGTTATCCGGGGGTGGTGGTGAAGCTCAGCATCGCGAACGCGACCGAATGCATGCGGCGCGTGCTGTCGAGCGAGGTGGATGCGGCGATCACGGCGGCCCATCAGGTGCATAGCCGCCTGCAGACGCGCGTGCTGCGCGAGGAGCCGCTCGTGGCGGTGGTGCCCGCCGACAGTTCGGCGGCCAAAAAGCGCCGCATGACCTACGAGGAACTGGTGCGCGAGCCGATGATCTTCCGCGAGGCGCATTCGGTCACGCAGCAGTTGCTCGAAGCCGAACTGGTGCGCAAGGGGCTGCAGGTGCAGCCCGTGCTCTACGTGGATGGCCGCGAGGCGCTGCAGACCGCCATCGCGCAAGGCGTGGGCGCGGGCGTGATCGCGGGCGCGGAATTCGGCGAGTCGCGCCGCATTCGCGCCATTGCGCTGGTGGACTGCCAGGTGCGCATGGTCGAGTCGCTCACGCGTCTGGCCGATTCTTCATCGTCCAATCTGCTGGACGCGCTGTTTGCCACCCCGCTCGACTGAGCGCGGCGCTCCTCGATAAGCTCAGGACACGACGATGTCCGCGCCGACCTCGTGCAGCAGGTCGCGCAAGGTTTCCGCCTGATCCATGCGGGCGCCGCGCCGCAAACGGATGCGCAGCGCGTGCCCCGCAATGCCGTCGATGGGCCGCGCGAGGCGCAGCTCCAGTGCGAGACCGAGACCTTCGGGCGCATCGGCTTCGGCGGGTTCGACGACACGTGGAGAAAAACAGGCGGTGTCTGGCATGGCATGGACCTCGTCGGTGAAAAGCACGGGTTTCATGCTAACCACGCGCGCGAGCGGCGCCAAACGAGAAATCCGCGTATGCAAATAAGCGCGCGGCGGGAGATGTTTGCGGTCTGCGCGCTAATGGATTCAACGGGATTCAACGGGATTCAACGCCTGCCGGGACTGAACGACATTCATTCGCGGCTACGGATTTAACCGGGATTTTGCGCCGTGCCCGCGCCGCGCGTGGCACACTGGAGACCTCTTTTTTCGCTCCAGAGTTTGCCTCCATTCGCCGAAACGCCGCTTCGGGTCGAGAGAAACCGTCATGGAACGCCTATTTAGCGATCGCCGCGAGGCCGGTCGCCTGCTCGCCGCGCCGCTCGTCGCGCCCTATGGCGGGCGTCGCGATGTCATCGTGCTGGCGTTGCCGCGCGGCGGCGTGCCGGTGGCGTTCGACGTGGCGCTGGCGCTCGGCGCCCCGCTCGACGTGCTGCCCGTGTGCAAGCTGGGCGTGCCCTGGCAACCCGAGCTGGCGATGGGCGCCCTGTCCTCGAACGGCGCGCAGTACGTGGACGAAGCACTGATCCGCGAAGCCGGCGTGAGCGAGCCGCAACTGCAAAGCGCACTCGCGCTCGCGCGCATCGAACTCGGCCGGCGCGAGGCGCGTTATCGCGGCGAGCGCGGGCCGCTGCCGGTTGCGGGGCGCGTCGCGCTATTGATCGACGACGGCATGGCCACGGGCGCGTCGCTCAAGGCGGCGGCGCTGGCGCTGGCGTCGCTCGGGCCCGCGCGCATCGTCGCGGCGCTGCCCGTCGCGCCAGCGGACGCGCGCGAGCGCCTGGCCGGTGTCATCGACGATCTGGTCTGCGTGACGATGCCCGTTTCGTTCATGAGCGTCGGCCAGTTCTATGCCGATTTCGATCAGGTCGATGACGAGACCGTGCGCGATCTGCTCGATCGCGCGGCGAAACACGGCGCGCGCGACGATGCGGCTTCGTCAGGCGAACGGCAATAGCCGGCGAGCATTTCGCACGACCGTTGCGCGCGCACGGAAATCAACGTACCGGATTGGCCGCGTGTTCGCCCACGACGGTCTGCCATGGCCGCACGCGCCACGCTTTCACGAGGCCCGCCTGGACATAGGGATCGCCGTGCGCGAAGGCTTCGGCGGCGGCCGGGCTGTCGCCCTGAAATAGCAGCAACGCATGGTCGAGCGGCTCCGCGATCGCACCCGCGAGCAGCAGTTCGCCCCGTTGCGCCGCCGCCCACGCGAGCGCGAGGTGCGCGCTGCGATGCTCGGCGCGGCGTTCGAGGTAATCGTCGGCGAGGTCGTACATCAAGAGGTAATGCATGGTCTGTCTCCTGGCGCTCCCAGCGGGATTAAAGCGGGTTAAAGGACATTGTGCCGCAGCGTGCGTCAACCAAAGGCGTCGCCGGTCCGTTTTCAGAGTGGCTTTGCCATAATGGTTGCGGCGATGGGCGAGGATGGACCGAATGGCGGCCTGCGCACACGACTACCTACAACGTCGAATATCCCATGGGAGTGAACGATGAAGATCCAATCCGTCATTGCTGCAATCGTGCTGGGCGGTGTGTTCGCCGCACCGGCTTTCGCGCAAACCGCGGCACCGGCGGCTCCCGCAGCCGGCACGAATAGCCAGCAGTCGAAAATGAAGACCTGCAATACGCAGGCCGCCGACAAGAAAGGCGACGACCGCAAGGCGTTCATGAAGCAATGTCTGTCGGCTGCCGGCGCACCCGCTCCCAAGATGACGCAGCAGGACCGCATGAAGGCCTGCAACGCGCAAGCCGCCGACAAGAAAGGCGACGACCGCAAAGCGTTCATGAAGACGTGCCTCTCGACCAAGAGCTGATTGCATATCCTCCGGATCCGCCAGGCATTCCTGATCAATCTGGCCGATCCCCCGCTTGAAGACTGTGTCGATACGCGACGCGCCCCGGCTTAGGCTGCGGCGCGTCGTTTTTTTCAGGCGCCGCACGGCCCCCGTCTGGTCCACGACGATGCGCCGTTTTTCTCCTATGATGGCTCCAGCGGCCCCTGCCCTTACACCAACGTCATCGCCATCGGGCCGCCACGGACAGGCTGATCCTGGTTGATGCCATCGGCATCGAACGGAGGCGCAGATGGCATGGAGACACAAGAATCGCTGGTTTCGCCGCTGGATGCTGGTGATGGTCTTCTGGCTGGTGCCGGTGATGATCGTCGTGGTACGCGAGACCCAGGACGAGATGGCCTATAACCGCGCGGATCTTCAGCGTGCGCTCACCTCGTGGACCTTCACCGACGCCGAGCGCACCGCCGGCGCGCCCCAGCATTGCCGGGGCAATGCGGAACAGGCACGCGCGGCGGGCTGCCCGGCCGCCGTGCTGGCCGAAAACGCCGCTGCCCAGCAGGACGCCCGCGACGAATACGCGCTGCGCCGCGCGACGCTCGTGCGCTATCTCTGGCATGCCTTCGTCGGTTATTGGGTGGTCCCGGCCGTGGGGCTGCTGGCGATCGGCATGCTCATTGGCGCGCTGCGGCGGGCGCTGCGCCGCCCGCCTGCCGCCAAGGCCGTTCCGGAACCTTGACGCCGCCCTCGCGGGTCGCTCGCCAGACTGTCAGGCCCCGCGACAACGCGTCGCCCGTGCGCGAATTCCGTGCCCGCGCCGAAAGCTGATTTTAATCCCTGTGCTATAACGACGAGGCTGATCCGTGATCGGCAACGCCGTAGCGGTTTGGCTTTCCGGAAACCAGAACGGAGAACAACATGCAAGGACGTCGCTTCATCCTGAAGACTTCTGTTGCCATCGCGCTGGCCAGCGCGGCTCTCGCAGGCTGCTCCACCACCGGCAATTCGCCGCCTACTGCACAAAGCAACGACGCACGCCGTCAGTCGATCGACGCCAGCGTCGACGGCACGTTGTCGCGTCTCTTCCAGACCGTGCCGGGTGCGCGCGAACTCGTCGGCAAGGCGCGCGGCGTGCTGGTCTTCCCGCAGGTGATCCAGGCGGGCATCGGCATCGGCGGCGAGCATGGCGACGGCGCCTTGCGCGAGGGCGGCAATACGGTCGGCTACTACAGCACGACGGGCGCGTCGGTGGGCGCGACGCTCGGCATGCAGTCGAAGGCGGTGGTCTATCTCTTCATGACGCAGGACGCGCTGGAGCGGCTGCACACCTCGGAAGGCTGGTCGGTGGGCGGCGACGCATCGGTTGCGCTCGTCAAGGTCGGCGCCAACGGCTCGATCGACACCACCACGGCCGTCAAGCCCGTCGAAGTCTTCGTGCTCACCAACAGCGGCCTGATCGGCGATCTCTCGCTCGGCACCACCAAGATCACGCGGCTGAAGCTTTAACGCGCTCTGACGCACGACCCCGCTACGTCCGCCTCGCTCACGTCGCGGACGTATCGATCACCTTGAAGCGCGAGCGCCTGTTCGCGCGAATCACCGCCTGATACGCCTCCACGTACTGCTGCGCCATGCGATGCGACGTGAAGCGCTCCTCGAAGCGGTGGCGCACGCCCGCACGCGGCAAACGCGCAAGGCGATTCACGGCGGCCACCGCACCGATTTCATCTTCGACGATGAAACCCGACACGCCGTCATCCACCACTTCGGGCACCGCGCCGCGATTGAAGGCGATCACCGGCGTGCCGCAGGCCATCGCCTCGATCATCACGAGGCCGAACGGCTCGGGCCAGTCGATCGGAAACAGCAGCGCGTGCGCGCCCGAAAGGAATTCCGCCTTCTGACCGTCGTTGATCTCGCCGACGAACTCCACGTTCGGCAGCGCGAACAGCGGTTTGATCTGGCGTTCGAAATACTCGCGGTCGGCCTCGTCCACCTTCGCGGCGATGCGGATCGGCAGGCCGCAGCGCTGGGCGATGCGGATCGCGGTATCGACGCGCTTTTCCGGTGAAATGCGGCCCAGGAAGGCCAGATAGCGCGGCTCCACGGGTTGCGGCGTGTAGAGGTGCTCGGGCAGGCCGTGATAGACGGTGCGCAGCCACCTGGCCTGCGGCAAGGGCTGGCGCTGCGAATTGGAGATCGAAATGACGGGCGCGGTGTTGAACGTGTCGAACACCGGCTGCTGCTCGGGTAAATCGAGCCGGCCATGCAGCGTCGTGACGAACGGCGTTTCCTGGCGCTTGAACACCGAAAACGAGTAGTAATCCATATGGAAGTGCAGCACATCGAACTGGTCGGCCTGACGGCGCACCAGTTCCATCAGCAGCATGTGCGGCGCAACCCGGTCGCGGATCGCCGGATCGAGCCGCAGCGCGCGCGGCCAGACCGGTTCGAGCTTCGCGCTCGTGACGGAATCGCCGCTCGCGAACAGCGTGACGTCGTGGCCCAGCTCGACCAGCGCCTCGGTGATGTACGACACGGCGCGTTCCGTGCCGCCATAGAGCTTGGGTGGAACCGATTCGGTCAGCGGAGCGATCTGCGCAATTCTCATCGGAGTGTCTCCAGTGTTCGGCCAGTCGTGTCCGGTCGTTCAGATCAAGCATATTGCGGGCCTGACCATTCCGGGCCGTCGGCAAAGAATCATTATTGGGGAATCGCTGGCGACGCGCCCCGAGTCTTTCAATTTCTCATATCGGCTTACATGCGGAAACATCGGGAAACATCGTCAGCGCATGGAATCGGCGCAAATTTCGGCGGATTGAGCCGAGTTCAGCGCGCTGGCCATTTCCAGGCCGGAATGTCGAGCGTATCGGGATCGGCGAAGGCCGTCGCGCCCAGCCGCCGCTCCAGCACGATCGACTGGCTGCCCGCCTCGCGTTCGAGCGCCGCCACGAGCCGCGGCGCATGAGAGACCACCAGCACCTGCGACTGCTTTGACGCCCGCGCGATCAGGCGCGCGAGCGACGGCAGCAGATCGGGGTGCAGACTGGTTTCCGGTTCGTCGAGCACCAGCAGCGCGGGCGGACGCGGGCTGAGCAGCGCCGCCGCGAGCAGCAGATAGCGCAAGGTGCCGTCCGACAGCTCCGCGCCGCGCAGCGGCCGCAGCAGCCCTTCCTGGCGCAGCCCCACTTCGAACCGCCCTTCGTGATTGACGATTTCGACGCGCGCGCCCGCGAACGCATCGCCGATCGCCGCATCGAGCGCCGCGCCATCGCCGATCTCGCGAATCGTCTGCAAGGCCGCCGCGAGATTCGCGCCGTCATCGGCGAGCACCGGCGAATGCGTGCCGATCTGCACCTGGCGCGCGCTCGCGTACTCATCGGTGCGGAAATGGTCGTAGAAGCGCCACGAGCGGATCTGCTCGCGCACCGCGATCATCTCGGGCGCGCTGCGCGGGTCGGCGTACTCCGTCATCATGCTGTCGAAGCTCGCCACGGGCTGCGCGAGCGTGGACCATTCGGCGCTGCCCCCGGATTCGCCGCGGATGCGGATCATCGGCCCCTGGCGATCCACGAGCAGCGCCGACGGACGCAGTACCGGCCCGCTCCAGATGCACTCGCGCTTGATGACGGGGTCGAGCGAAAACTGCGAGGTCGACGCGGGCGGCGGCAAGCCCAGATCGATGGCATAGCCGAAGCTCTCGCCCGCGAAACCGAGCTTGAGACTCACCGCGTCCTTGCGCACCGTGCCCTGGACCGCATAGTCGCCCGCCGCGACGGCGCGCGAGAAGCGTTCCGGACCGGCCCAGAGGGTCGATTGCAGCCCGCCTTCGCGGGCGAGCGACGGGATCACGCCGCCGCGCGCGGTCAACGCAAGCAGACGCAGCGCGCGATAGAGATTGGACTTGCCGCTGCCGTTGGGGCCGGTGATGACGTTGAGCGGCCCGAGCGGCACGATGAGCTCGCGCAGCGAGCGGTAGTTAGCGATGGCGAGCGTGGTGAGCATGAGGCGTTGATGAAGCGTCGCTGAGGCCTGGACAAGCCAGGGCGGGCAAGGATCAACGCCGGATGATACGCAATCGTCCCTGTCCCGCCCCTGAATTTGGATCAATGTGGCTCAGCGGGGCTGCGGCACGCTCGCCAGATCGCTCAGGAACCGGTCGCGCCACACGCCTAGATCGTTGTGCCGCAGCGCTTCCATATTGGTTTCGTAGCGCGCCTTGCGCTCGGCGAGCGGCATCGACAGCGCGCGCTCCAGCGCCTCGGACATGCCCGCCGCGTCGTGGGGATTCACGAGCAGCGCGCCGCTCAGCTCGGCGGCGGCGCCCGCGAAGATCGACAGCACGAGCACGCCGGGATCGTCGGGATTCTGCGCCGCTACGTACTCCTTCGCGACCAGATTCATGCCGTCGTGCAGCGGCGTGACATAGCCGATCTGCGACTCGCGAAACAGCGACATCAGCTTCCAGCGGTCGTACTGCTGGCTCAGATAGCGGATCGGCGTGTAATCGAGGCCCGAGTAACGCCCGTTGATGCGCCCGGCTTCGCGCTCCAGTTCCTCGCGGATGACCTTGTAGCTGGCCACGTCCGAGCGCGTGGGCGGCGCGATCTGCACGAGCGTGACCTTGCCGCGCCATTCGGGCGAATGTTCGAGCAACTGCTCGAAGGCATGAAAACGCTCGACGAGCCCCTTCGAATAGTCGAGGCGATCCACGCTCATGATGAGCTTGCGGCCTTCCAGACTTTGCTTGAGATCGAGCACGTGCTGGCGGCTTTCGTAGCGCGCGGCCTGTTCGGCGATTTCGTCGGGAAACACGCCGATGCGATAGACGCCCGTGCGCAGCTTGCGCCCATAGGCTTCGATTTCGCCCTCGTGCTCGCTGTGATTGTCCTGTTTGTCCTGTCTGTGCTTTAGGCCCAGTTCGCGCACGACGCCGTGCGCCTCGCGCGCCACGTAGTCGTGAAACGCCTGCTGGTCGTTGCGGGTCTGGAACCCGAGCAGGTCGTAGCAGCACAGCGACTTCACCAGCTCGTCGTGTGGCGGAATCGTCTGCAACACCTGCGGCGACGGAAACGGAATATGCAGGAAGAAGCCGATGCGATTGCGCACGCCTTCGCCACGCAGCGCCTCCGCGAACGGAATCAGATGGTAGTCGTGGACCCAGATGATGTCGTCGGGCTCGATCAGCTTGATGAGCTTGTGCGCGAGCCAGGCGTTGACGCGCCGGTAACCCGCGTATTCGTCGCGCTCGTAGCGCGCGAGATCATTGCGATAGTGGAATACCGGCCAGAGCGTGGCGTTCGAAAAGCCGCGATAGTACTGGTCGTAATCCTTTTTCGTCAGGCCGACCGTCGCGAACGTGACGGCGCCTTCCTGGACGAGCGTCGGGCCGGCGTTCGCCACGGTCTCGCTCACCACGTCGCCGCTCCAGCCAAACCACACGCCGCCCGCATCCTTGAGCGCGCCAAACACACCGACGGCAAGCCCCCCTGCCGACCCTTTGGTCTCCGTGGGCGTCGCCACACGGTTCGAGACGACTATCAGCCTGGCCATCGTTGCTCTTCCTCCCGTCTCATCTTGCTTCCTCTGTTATAGGTTCTGGGCGCGGGCGTCGTGGATTCAGCGTACCGCCTGTGCGTCCCTCTCGCGACCTTCGCACTCGCGCTGCCGGCCCGCAATCAGAGTGCCTAGCACGGAGCGTGCCGCGATACCGGCGAACCCGTCCCGCCACGCCCGCAGAAGCCTGCTGGCCCGCGCCGATTGGCCGCACGTCAGGAAAGGTCATGAGCGCGCTGACGCAACGCTACGCCAAGACGCGTAAAAAAACGCGAAAGAATGCGGTAACGGCTTAATAGCCCGGAGGTGAATCGAATGAGGACTTCGCCGTAGGTTCAACGGCAACGAGAAGACGCGGCTGCGCGCGCGTGTGCGCAGCCGGTTAGAAAGTCAATTGCGTGATCGATCCTCTGGATGGAAGGACCATCCAGCGGGAACAGGCGGTTTCAGCTACCCGTCTTGCAGGCAAACGCCTTGCCCAGACCCAGCGATATCGCCGTGCTGGCGTTGTAGCCGGCCACATTGGGATTGTCGGCGATGTACTTGCGCACCGCGTCGGTCAGTTGCGCCGAGCGCGCATCGGGCGGCAGGCAGAAATACTGGCCGACACGCGGGCCGGTCGTGCCGCCGATCGCGTCGATGGTATTGAAGATGCCGTCGGCGGCCCCTTCGATATAAGCCGCACAGGCGCTACGCGAAGCTACGTCGGTCTTCGAGCAAAGGCGGTTGAGGTCGCTGGCAGTGAATGCGAAAGCCGAGAGCGGCAACATGAGCGCGCCGGCGCAGAACAGAGCCCGCAGCATGGTTCTCCTTGATTCGTCGTGTGGGGCGGCGCCCCCGCGCCGCATGCCGGTCGCTGGCGCGAGCCGGTGGCGGCGTCGGCGGCGAAAGGCAATTCCGCTATTGTGCACTGTTTTTCCGGACTGCCGTGCGGCTGGCCGCCTGCGGCGTCCTTTCCCGCGCGGGCGGCGAGCCTGGACTCGCGCCCGCCCAACCCGGATTCGTGCGTGCTTATTACGTCTTTGTTGCGTCTTTACTGCGCAGCCTGACCCATGCGCGCCGACAGATCCTTGATCGCGTCCGGCGCCTTGTACTGCCTGGCGAAATCGAGCGCGGTCATGCCGATCTGGTTCTTGGCCTGCAGGTTCGCGCCGTGATCGAGCAGCAGCTTCGCCGTGCTCATGTGATCGCCGCGCGCGGCCATCATCAGCGGCGTCGTGCCGTTGGGCGACGGTGCGTTCACGTCCGCCGAGTAGCCGATCAGCAGCTTCGCCACGTCGTCGTTACCGTTGGCGGCAGCGTAGTGCAGCGGGGTCCAGCCCGGCTTGTTCACCTTCGCGCCCTTGGTGATGAGCAGCTTGACGAGATCGACGTCGCCGTTGAGCGACGCCAGCATCAGCGCGTTCTCGCCGGCCTTGTCTTCGGCGTCGATTTTGGTGTTCGGGTTGTCGAGCAGCAGCGCCGCGACCTTGTCCGATTTTTCGCGCGCGGCCAGCACGAGCAGCGGCATGCCCTGCTCGTCCGTGGCATTGGGGTCCATGCCGTTCGCGATGTCCTTGGCAACGCCCTTGTCGTCGTCGAACTTCACGCCCTTCACGAGCGAGTCGATCGGCGCGGCATAGGCCGGCGCGCTCGCGACGAAGGCGGCGCCCACGCCGATGGCGAGCGCGGCAGCGAGGCTGCGCAGGCTGGCGGCGCGCGGTGCGCGCGCGGCGTGGACGGAGGACGTAAGCGAATTCAGATTCATGTCAGGCCTTAACGTTATTCGATATCTGATTGATAACAAGCGGATCAAATCGATCAAGCGGATTTGCCAGCAGCGGACGGTCTTTCAACACGTTGACGGCAAAGCGTCAGGCCGGAACCGGGATCTTGAACAGCCGGAAAAAGTTCTGCGTGGTGGCAGCGCCGAGTTCGGCATCCGGCAATCCGCGTTGCTGGGCAATGAACCTTCCGACATGACTAACGTACGCAGGTTCATTCGGTTTGCCCCGAAATGGCACTGGCGCAAGATACGGCGAGTCCGTTTCGATCAGCAAACGCTCGATCGGCACCCGGCGCGCGACCTCCTGCACCTCGGTCGCGCTCTTGAACGTGACGATACCCGACAGCGAAATGTAAAAATTCTGGGCGATGGCACGTTCGGCGATCGCCCAAGGTTCCGTGAAGCAGTGCATCACGCCGCCCGGCTCCCCTGCGCGTTCCTCTTCCATGATGCGCAGCGTGTCTTCGGACGACGCCCGCGTATGGATGATGAGCGGCTTGGCCGTCGCGTGCGCGGCGCGGATGTGCGTGCGAAAGCGCTCGCGCTGCCACTCCATGTCCTCGACGGTGCGCTCGCCCAGTCGATAGTAATCGAGCCCCGTTTCGCCGATCGCCACGACCTTCGGGTGCTTCGCCAGCTCCACGAGATCGGCGACCGAGGGTTCCTGCACGTCCTCGTGGTCCGGATGCACGCCCACCGACGCGTAGACGTTCTCGAACCGGCTCGCGATGTCGAGCACCGAAGGCAGCGTCTCCAGGTCAACCGAAACACACAGCGCGTGCGTGACGTCCTGCGCACGCATGTTTTCGAGCACCTGGGGCAGGCGGTCGGCGAGGCCCTCGAAGTTGATGTGGCAATGCGAATCGACAAACATGAGCGGTCCTGCGAAGAAAGACGGGAAAACGGGCGGAATGGCCTGAAGCGAAGTTCAGGCAAACATTTCACGATAGCCGAGAAAAAGCTCCTCGAACACGAGGCGCGCATTCAGCGGATGGTTCTCGACGGCGCGCTGGCGCGTCACGGTCTTGAGATAGCGCGCGAGCGCGCCCGCGTCAGCCTTGCCGGCGCAGCGGGCCAGCGCGTGCGCCGCCTGCGGGTAATAACGCGGCCGGCCCGCCGTGCGTTCGGCGAGCAGATCGTAGGCCCAGCGCTGCAACCAGCCGAGCACGAGCGGCACCGGCAGCTTCTGCAGCGTCTCGCCACAGGCGAAGGCGTCGCAGTCCGGCCCGGCTGCGAGCTGGGCGAGCGTCCAGTCGCGCAGCGTGCGGTTCTCGTCGCTCGCGAGCGCCAGCGCCGCAAGCGGCGCACCGCCCGCTTCGGCCAGCAGCCCGACCGGGTCGGCGACGCCCTGCTGCGCGAGCCAGGCCTGGGCCTCCTGCGGCGAGGGCGTGCCCATCGGCCACTGGCGGCAGCGGCTGATGATGGTCGGCAACAGACGGTCGATGCGCGCGGACACGAGCACGAACACCACGCTCGCGGGCGGCTCTTCTAGCGTCTTCAGGAGCGCGTTGGCCGCCGCGACGTTGAGCGCCTCGGCCGGATACAGCACGACCACGCGCAGGCCGCCGCGATGCGAGCCCACGCCGGTGAAGTCCAGCAGCGCGCGCACCTGCTCGATCTTGATTTCCTTGCTGGGCGTGCGGGTTTTCTTGCCCTCGTCGCCGTCGGCCTTGTCGGCTTTGGCGTCGTCCTCGGCGCCCGTGGGGCCGACGAGGCCGGCCAGCGCTTCGGGCACCACCACGCGGTAATCGGGGTGATTGCCCTGCGCGAACCACGTGCAGGCCGGGCAGGCGCCGCACGGCTGACCGTCGGCTTGCGGCGACTCGCACAGCAGCCCCTTCGCCAGATGCTGGGCGAACTGGAGCTTGCCGATGCCGGCCTGCCCGTGCAGCAGCAGCGCATGCGGCCAGTGGCTGCGCAACTGCTGCAGGCGTTCCCAATCACCGCTTTGCCAAGGATAAATCATGTGTCAAATCAACCTTTTAGACGCGAAACGCGACACGGCTCAGAGCGCGCCGATCACCTGTTCGAGCTGGCGGCGGATCTCTTCGATGCTCTGCGACGAATCGACGATCGCGAAGCGGTACGGCGCTTCTTCCGCACGACGCAGGTACTCGGTGCGCGTGCGCGTGAAGAACGCGTCGGTTTCGCTCTCGAAGCGGTCCGGTGCGCGCGCGGCGCCGCGACGCTCGCTCGCGGTATCGGGGTCGATGTCGAACAGCACGGTCAGATCGGGCTGAAAACCGCCCTGCACCCAGCGCTCCAGCGCCTCCAGCTTGTCGCGCGGCAAGCCGCGCCCACCGCCCTGATAGGCGAAGGTGGCGTCCGTGAAGCGGTCGGACAGCACCCAGTCGCCGCGCGCGAGCGCCGGCTCGATGACGCGCGCGAGATGCTCGCGGCGCGCCGCGAACATCAGCAGCGCCTCGGTTTCGAGGTCCATCGGCTCGTTGAGCAGGATCTCGCGCAGCTTTTCGCCCATCGGCGTGCCGCCCGGCTCGCGCGTCATGACCACGGTGCGTCCGGCGGCGGCGAGCTTCTGTTCGAGCTGCTCGCGAAACCACGCCAGATGCGTGGTCTTGCCCGCGCCGTCGATGCCCTCGAACGTGATGAATCGGCCCCGCGCCATTTAGTTACCCCGGATGTACTTGTCGACGGCCTTGTTATGGTCGACGAGATTGTCAGAAAAAACGCTGCTGCCGTCGCCGCGCGCCACGAAATACAGCGCGGCGGTCGCGGCCGGATTGAGCGCCGCCTGCAACGAGGCGGCGCCGGGCAGCGCGATTGGAGTCGGCGGCAGCCCGAGGCGCAGGTACGTATTGTAAAGAGTGTCGACCTGCAGATCGCGCTTGTGCAGACGCCCCATGTAGGTTTCGCCCATCCCGTAGATCACCGACGGATCGGTCTGCAACGGCATGCCCGCCTTGAGCCGGTTCGTGAATACCGCCGCCACCTGCGGGCGGTCGCCCGCCTTGCCGGTTTCCTTTTCGACCAGCGACGCCAGCGTGAGCGCCTCGTAAGGCGACTTCAGCGGCAAGCCCGGCGCGCGCGCGGCCCACACTTCGTCCAGACGCGTCTGCATCAGCCTGTAGGCGCGGCGGTAAACGTCCAGATCGCTCGAACCCTTGTCGAACAGGTAGGTATCGGGGAAGAACAGGCCTTCGCCGCTGCCCTGCGGCGCGGGCGGCGCGCCGATCGCGGCGAGCAGCTGCGCGTCGCTCATGCCGGCCGTGTCGTGGCTCAGCGCCGGATTGGCGTCGAGTTCCTGACGCATGTGCCTGAAGGTCCAGCCTTCGATGATGGTCGCGACGTATTCGTTGACGTCGCCCAGCGCCATCTTCTGCAGCACTTCATAGGGCGTGATGCCCGCCTTGAACTCGTAGTTGCCCGATTTGAGCTGGCTTTGCAGGCCGAGCACGCGCGTCATCAGCACGAACAACTGGGGCTGGACCGGCACGCCGCCACGGCGCAACTGCGTGGTGACGCTGCGCACCGAGCTGTGCGGCTTGATGGTGACGTCGAGCTGCTGGACGGCAAGCGGGATGGGCTGCGTGGCCCAATATGCGACGCCGCCCGCGGCGGCTGCGCCGAGCACCACGAGCGCTGCGCCCGCTGCAAGGCATTTCTTCAGAAGGGACATGGAAACATGACTCTGGGGGACCTCATATAATAACCGCTCGCCCTCGCTAAAGTCAGGATTGACTGTTCCCCGAATCCATGAACGCACCGCTCGCAACACACCCGACCCCCGACACCCCGACCGCGGCCGATTTCGACGCTGTCCTCAACGACGGCGCCTACGCAATCCTGCCGCAGTTCGGCGTGATCGACGCCAATGGCGACGACGCCGCCAGCTTCCTGCATGGCCAGCTCACCAACGACGTCCAGCATCTCGATGTCGCGGGTGCGCGCCTGGCGGGTTACTGCTCCGCCAAGGGCCGCCTGCTCGCCTCGTTCCTCACCTGGAAGACCGGCGAGACGATCCGCCTGCTGATTTCGAAGGACGTCCAGGCCGCCGTGCAAAAGCGCCTGTCGATGTTCGTGCTGCGCGCCAAGGCCAAGCTCACCGACGACACCGACAAGCTGCTCGTCGTGGGTCTCGCCGGTGAAGTGCGCGGCGCGCTGGCCCGCGTGTTCGACGCGCTGCCCGACGGCGTGCACGTCAAGGTGGACGATCCCGCCGGCACGCTGATCCGTATGCCGGACGCGGCCGGACGCCTGCGCTATCTGTGGGTCGGCCCGAAGGAAGCCGTCGAGGCGAAGCTCGCCACACTCGGCGATGACCTCAAGGCCGTGTCGCCCGCCGTGTGGGACTGGCTCGACATCCGCGCCGGCGAGCCGCGCATCACCCAGCCGGTGAGCGAGCAGTTCGTGCCGCAAATGGTCAACTACGACGTGCTGGGCGGCGTGAACTTCAAGAAGGGCTGCTATCCGGGCCAGGAAATCGTCGCGCGCAGCCAGTATCGCGGCACGATCAAGCGCCGCACGGCGCTGGCGAGCGTCGCGGCGGGTCTCGACGCCGCCCATGCGGGCGTGGAGCTATTCCATTCCGACGATCCGGGCCAACCCTGCGGCCTGATCGTGAACGCGGCAGTCTCGCCCGAAGGCGGCGTCGATCTGCTCGCCGAGATCAAGCTCGCCGCGCTGGAGACAGGCAGCGTGCATCTGGGTTCGGCCGAAGGTCCCGCGCTGCGCATCCTGCCGCTGCCCTACGCCCTGCCCACCGAGGTTTGATGCCTTGACGCCCAGCGTCGCCGCGCCCGAAGGAGACCGCGCGCCATGTGCCTGATCGTATTCGACTGGCGGCCGCGCGCGAGCGACGGTGCGCTCTTCACGCTCGCCGCCAACCGCGACGAATTCCTGCGCCGCACCGCCGCGCCCCTGCAATGGTGGGACGATGCGCCCGACGTGCTGGCGGGCCGCGATCTGGTCGGCGGCGGGACGTGGCTGGGCATGACGCGCGGCGGGCGCTTCGCCGCGCTCACCAATTACCGCGCGCCGCATGAGATGCGTCCCGACGCGCCCACGCGCGGCACGCTGGTCTCGCGCTGGCTGACTGGCGCGGCCGATCTGCCGCAATCGTGCGACACGCCGCTCGGCTATCTCGAAGCGGTGGCGCGCGAAGGCGATCTGTACAACGGCTTCAATCTGATCGTCGGCGACTGGACGCGCCGTGAGCTGGCCTGGTACTGCAACCGCGCCGACAAGGCGCCCGCCCTGCTGCCCGACGGCACGCACGGCATCTCGAACGCCGTGCTCGATACGCCCTGGCCCAAGCTCGTGCACAAACGCGCCGAACTCGCGCAGCAAGTGGCGAACGGCCCGGACGTGCCGCTGGATACGCTGATTGGCATCATGCGCGACCCGCGCACCGCACCCGACGCTCAACTGCCCGCCACCGGCATTCCGCTGGAGCGGGAGCGCGCCTTGTCGGCGGCCTTTATCGATACGCCCGATTACGGCACGCGCGGCACCACGGCGCTACGCGTGCGCGTCAATGGCGAACATCTGGACGTGGAAGTCAGCGAGCGCAGCGACGACGACGGCTCGCACCGCATTGCGCGTCCGGGCGCTTTCGAGCGCCGCGAACGCTACACGGTAAGCGCGACGGTGGACAGTTTCGATCCGGTTTAAAACTCACTTCGCCGAATCGAACGCCTCGCGCAGTGCCTGCGCGGCCTGCGCGTGAGCGCGCCGCGCTTCCTCGACGAAAGTGCCGAACTTGAAGAACTCGTGAATCATCCCCTCGTAGCGCACGAGCGTGACGGCGTTACCCGCCGCGCGCAGCTTTTCCGCGTACGCCACGCCTTCATCGACGAGCGGATCGAACTCCGCCACGGCGATCCACGCGGGCGCCAAGCCATGAAAATCGGGCGTGCCATCCGTGCCCTGCGTGCCGTCGAGCGGTGAAAAACGCCAGTCTTGGCGATCGGAAACGTCGCGCACGTAGTGATTGAAAAACCATTGGACCGTGGGCGCTTCCAGCAGATAACCGCTAGAGAGACGTCGGTGCGAATCCGTCTGCTGATGACTGCCCGTGCCCGGATAGATCAGCAGTTGCAGCACGGGCGCGATGCCTGCGTCGCGCGCCATCACGGCGCACACCGTTGCCAGCGTGCCGCCCGCGCTGTCGCCCCCCACCGCGAGGCGCGCCGGATGGATGCCGAACCGCGCCGCATGGGCGTGCAGCCACGCAAAAGCGTCGAAGGCATCGTGCACGGCGGTCGGGAACTTGTGCTCGGGCGCCAGCCGGTAATCGACCGACAGCACCGCGCAGCGCGCGTCGTGCGCGAACATGCGGCACAGCGCGTCATGTGTGTCGACGCTGCCCACCGTGAAGCCGCCGCCATGAAAATAGATCAGCGCGGGCAGCGGCTGCGACCACTGCGGCTCGACCGGCAGATACAGCCGCGCGCGAATCGACGCGCCGTCGCGCACCGGCACCGCAATGTCTTCAACCGAATGCATCGGCGCGGCCGGAATCTCCAGCACCGATGCGCTCTTCTCATACGACGCGCGCGCCGCCTGCGGCGTGAGTTCGTGGTACGGCTTGCGGCCCGCGCGGGCCACCATGTCGAGTACGAGTGCGATCTTCGCGTTGAGCGGCATGGGCGTTCGATGCCTCCAGTCTGAGCGCTACTGCGCGCGCGCCTCCTTGACTTCGGGCTTGAGCGAGAGCGGATCGGTGGGATTGCGCAGCGTCTCGATGTCCTCGTGACGCAGCTTGACCGACGCGAGTATGCCCGGATGCGTGAGGATATAAAAGCGGCCGTCGCGCACGGCGTCGAAGGTGGCCTTCGCCACGTCCTCGGGCGTGAGGCGGCCCGAGCGCACGGCGCGCTGCAATTGCAGATCGGCGGCCTGCTGGGAGCGCGTGGGCGGCGCGTCGTTACGCAGATCGTCGGGACGGCTGCGCTCGGCGTTGGCGATGCCGGTCGGCACGAACGCCGGGCACAGCAGCGAGCAACTCACCTGGGCGCCGACGTTCTTCAGGTCGTGATAGAGCGTCTCGGTGAGCGCCACGACCGCGTGTTTCGACGCGTTGTAGACGGCCATCGCGGACGGCGCGAGCAGCCCCGCCACCGACGCCGTATTGACGATGTGCGCGCGCTCGCCCTGCGCGAGCATCGCGGGCGTGAAGCTGCGCACGCCGTTGGCGACGCCCATCACGTTGACGCCGAACACCCAGTCCCAATCCTTCGCGCTGCTTTCCCACACGAAGCCGCCCGTGCCCACGCCCGCATTGTTGAAGAGCAGATGAACACGGCCATAGGTGTCGAGCGTGGCCTTCGCGAGCGCGTCCACCTGCGCCGGGTCGCGCACATCGGTGCGCACGCCGATTGCCTGCGCGCCTTGATCGCGCATCGCCGCGACGACGCCTTCGAGCGCGTCGGCATCGACATCGGCGAGCACGAGCTTCATGCCGAGCGCGGCGGCCTGCTGCGCGAACGCGCGGCCAAAGCCGCTGGCGGCGCCGGTGATGACGGCCACGCGGCCTTCGAACTGGAACGGATCGGACACAAGCGTCTCCTCTATGATTCGTTAGGACTGCAAGGATATTTCCGTGCGTCGAAAAAAAACTGGCCGGCATATCGAGCCGGCCTGTCCGTGCCTGCTATGTCAGATCAGCTTGACGAGCTGCTTGCCGAAGTTCTGCCCCTTGAGCATGCCGAGGAACGCGCCAGGCGCGTTTTCCAGCCCTTCTGCCACCGTTTCGCGGTAGACGAGCTTCTTCTGCGCGACCAGCCCGCCGAGTTCCGTCAGCGCCTGCGGCCACACGTCCATGTGCTCGGACACGATGAAGCCCTGCACGAGCAGGCGCTGCGTGAGCAGCAGTTGCGGATACTTGAGCGGCACCGGCTCGCCGTCGTAGCCCGCGATCATGCCGCACAGCGCGATGCGCCCGAACGCGTTCATGCGCGCGAGCGTGGCGTCGAGCACCGCGCCGCCCACGTTCTCGAAGTAGCCGTCCACGCCGTCCGGCGTCACGGCCTTGAGGTCCTGATAGAGATTGCCGGCCTTGTAGTCGACGCAGGCGTCGAAGCCCAGTTCCTCCACCACATAGCGGCACTTGTCCGCGCCGCCCGCGATGCCCACGGCGCGGCAGCCCGCACGCTTCGCAAGCTGGCCGACCACGCTGCCGACCGCGCCGCTGGCCGCGCTGACCACGACGGTCTGGCCCGCCTTCGGCGCAATGATGCGGTTCAGGCCATACCATGCCGTCACGCCGGGCATGCCGACCGGGCCGAGGTACGCGGAGAGCGGCACATGCGTCGTATCGACGACATGCAGATCGTTGCCATCGGACGTGCTGAATTCCTGCCAGCCCGCCATGCCGACCACCTTGTCGCCGACCTTGAACTTCGGGTTGAGCGATTCGACCACCTCGCCCGAAGTGCCGCCGATCATCACCGAATCGAGCGCCTGCGGCGTCGCGTACGACTTGCTGTCGTTCATGCGGCCGCGCATATACGGGTCGAGCGAAAGCCAGTGATTGCGCACGCGCACCTGACCCTGTGCGAGCGGCGCGAGCGGCGTTTCGACGAGACGGAAGTTATCGACGCTGGCGACGCCTTCAGGGCGCGACGCGAGCAGGATCTGGCGATTGGTCTGGGTCATGGCGTTCGGGATTGACTTCATGAAAGCGCGGCTCGCGCCGCGCGGATAGAAAACGGCGAGCGCAAAAGCTCAGCCGTCGCTGGGACCGGGCGTCGCGTCCGGGTCGCTGCGCAGGCGCTGACGCACCACATCGCGGCCCACGGCGAGACGCCGCATGTACTTGAAAGTGCCGAGCGCCTTGGCGACGAAATGGCCTTCGCTGTCGCGGATTTCGCCTTCGCAATAGGCCATCGTGGTCGAGCGGTGCAGCACGCGGCCATACGCGCGCAACTCGCCGCGGCCGGGCTGCATGAAGTTCACCTTCATTTCGACGGTGACGACACCCACGCCGTCGGCGGCCACGCTGCGCGCGGCCATCGCCAGCGCGATATCGGCGAGCGTCATGGTCACGCCGCCGTGCACCACCTGCCACGTATTCATGTGACGCGGCGCGAGCGGCAACAGCACCTCGCTTGCGCCATCGCGTGCGCTCACGAGCCGCGCACCGAGCTCATCGACGAAGGGGCTTTCGATCGTCGGTTGCTGGTTTTCCTGCTTTGCGTCTTGCTTCATATCGACGGTCATGGCTTCAATCACGCAACGTAATCGACACACTGACGCGTTTCGACCACGCGTTTGGCGAAGTCCTTCACCTTCTGGTGCTCGGGGTGAACCTGATAGGCGTCGAGCGCGGCCTTATCGGCGAAATCGGACACGAGCACGAGGTCGTAAGTCGAATCGAGACCCTCGCCCGCGAGGCCCACTTCGAGATGCAGCGTGCCCGGCACCAGATCGCGGCAGCCTTCGAGCAGCGTGCGGAACGTCGCGAGATTCTCGGCGCGCGTTGCACCCTCGGCCGATTCCTTGAGCTTCCACATCACGATATGACGAATCACGTAATCACCTTTTCTGTCTGTCTTGAACGAAAGTGCCGCGCCGCCAGGCGCGAAACTGCCGTCATGATAACCGTGTGCCGTGCGATGCGAGGGCCGTGCTTTCAGCGGCCGCGCGCCGCTGGATCGTGAACCGGGCGGTGCGCCATCGCGCCAATGCCCTGCACCCCGGCGAGCACGGCCCGCGAAACCGGTTCGTTCAGACACGAATACGCGAATGTCAGCGCTCGGCCGCCATCCAGCCCAAGCGCATACCCGGCGCGAGCGTTGAGGGAAAACGGCTGATCAGGTATCGGGATGTGGCGCTCAACCCGCTTTCGCCCATGCAGACGCTCTATCGGCAAGAAGACAAACAATACGTCGCCCAGGAGCACATCGGCTGTGCTGTGCCGTGAGCGACGCACAAACAAGGCGCGTGCGTTCTGCTGCCCGCCGCGCCTCTACCCGCGCCTTACACGACTTCGAACAGCCCCGCCGCGCCCTGCCCGCCGCCGATACACATCGTAACGACCACGAGTTTCGCGCCACGGCGCTTGCCTTCGATCAGCGCGTGGCCCGTGAGACGCGCGCCCGACACGCCATACGGGTGACCGACCGCGATCGCGCCGCCGTTCACGTTGAGGCGATCGGCGGGAATGCCCAGCTTGTCGCGGCAGTAGAGCACCTGCACGGCGAAGGCCTCGTTCAGCTCCCACAGATCGATGTCCTCGACCTTGAGGCCCGCCTGCTTGAGGAGCTTCGGCACCGCGAAAACGGGGCCGATGCCCATTTCGTCCGGCTCGCAACCGGCCACCGCGAAGCCGCGGAAGATGCCGAGCGGCTGGAGGCCTTCGCGCTCCGCGACCTTGGCGTTCATCACCACGCAGGCGCTTGCGCCGTCCGAGAACTGGCTCGCGTTGCCGGCCGTGATGACGCCGCCCGGCAGCGCCGTGCGGATCTTCGACACGCCTTCGAGCGTGGTGTCGCCGCGAATGCCTTCGTCGGCGGCAATCGTGACTTCCTTCGTGACGAGCTGGCCCGTGGCCTTGTCGCCGACGCCGGCAAGCACCGTGATCGGCACGATTTCGTCGTTGAAGAGGCCCGCGGCCTGCGCCGCCGCCGCGCGCAGTTGCGACTGCACGCCGTATTCGTCCTGGCGCTCCTTCGAAATCTCGTAGCGCTTCGCGACGGTTTCGGCCGTCTGCAGCATGCTCCAGTAGATTTCCGGCTTGTGCTGGTTGAGCCAGCCTTCGGCCACCATGTGGCGGTTCATCTCGTTCTGCACGCACGAGATCGATTCCACGCCGCCTGCCACGAACACGTCGCCTTCACCGGCGATCACGCGTTGCGCGGCCAGCGCAATGGTTTGCAGTCCCGACGAACAGAAGCGGTTCACGGTCATCCCCGGCACCGAAACCGGCAGACCCGCGCGCAGCGCGATCTGGCGCGCGATATTGGCGCCCGTGGCGCCTTCGGGGTTCGCGCAACCCATGATCACGTCCTCGACGCGCGCGGGGTCGATCTTTGCGCGCTCGACGGCGGCCTGCGTGACATGGCCGCCGAGCGTGGCGCCATGCGTCATGTTGAAGGCGCCCTTCCACGATTTGGCGAGGCCCGTGCGGGCGGTCGAAACGATTACGGCGTCAGTCATGCGTGTCTCCAGCAAAATTATGGATGCTGCGAATAGTGGCGTTGGACGTTCATCAAGTTGCTTATCGAGTCGCTGTTCGCGTCGCTCTTCAGACGCGGCCCGCGAGCACGTCGGCCGACTGCGCGCGCTTCACGCCCGCAGCCTGCAACTGCTCCCACGCGCGCGCCAGCGAGCCGTTCAGATCGATGGCGCGCGAGGCGTCTTCGATCAGCACGGTCTCGAAACCGGCGGCGCGCGCATCGAGCGCGGACCACGCGACGCAATAGTCGGTCGCGAGCCCGCAGCAGTAGACGCGCTTCGCGCCGGTCTCGCGCAGATAGCCCGCGAGGCCCGTGGGCGTCCTGCGGTCGGCTTCGAGAAACGCGGAGTAGCTGTCGACATCGGCGTGATGGCCCTTGCGGATCAATGCACGCGCATGCGGCACGTCGAGATCGCGATGCAGCGCCGCGCCTTGCGTGCCCTGCACACAATGCGTCGGCCACAGCACCTGCTCGCCATACGGGAGCGCGAGGGTCTCGAAGGGTTCGCGCCCGGCGTGATTGGCCGCAAACGACACGTGCTCCGCCGGGTGCCAGTCCTGCGTGAGTACCACATGCCGGAAGCCCTGCGCGAGCCGGTTGGCGACCGGCACGACTTCATCGCCGTGCGCGACGGCCAGCGCCCCGCCCGGCATGAAGTCGTATTGCAGGTCGATCAACAGGAGCACGTCGTCTGCGCTTCTCATGATGTCCGTCCGGAATGAACTCAGTGACTCAATTGAACGTGCCGCCTTTTTCGGCTTTCTCGGCCAGCGAGGCGGCGATCTCCCATGCGTCGCCGTTCGGTTGCGCGGCGTAACGGCGGATCGAGCGCGCCACGTTGTAGAGGCCGACCGTGTCCGCGTAGAGCATCGGGCCGCCGCGCCACAGCGGGAAGCCGTAGCCCGTCAGATAGACCATGTCGACGTCCGAGGCCTTCGACGCGATGCCTTCTTCGAGGATCTTCGCGCCTTCGTTGACGAGCGCGAACACCAGGCGTTCGACGATTTCCTCATCGCTGATCTTGCGGCGCTCGACGCCGGCTTCCTTCGAATACGCGACGATCATGTCGTCCACGAGCTTCGAGGGCAGCGCGTTGCGCTCGCCGGCCTTGTAGTCGTACCAGCCCGCGCCCGTCTTCTGGCCGAAACGGCCCGCTTCGCACAGACGATCGGCGATCTTCGAATACTTGAGGTCCGGCTTTTCCTGATAGCGGCGCTTGCGGATCGCCCAGCCGATGTCGTTGCCCGCGAGGTCGCCCATGCGGAACGGACCCATCGCGAAACCGAATTTTTCGGCCGCGCGATCGACCTGAGCGGGCAGCGCGCCTTCTTCGAGTATGTAGAGCCCCTGGCGCACGTACTGTTCGATCATGCGGTTGCCGATGAAGCCGTCGCACACGCCCGACACCACCGCCGTCTTGCGGATCTTCTTCGCGACCTGCATGACCGTGGCGAGCACGTCCTTGGCCGTGTCCTTGCCGCGCACGACTTCGAGCAGCTTCATCACGTTGGCGGGGCTGAAGAAGTGCAGACCGACCACGTCCTGCGGACGCTTCGTGAAGGCCGCGATCTTGTCGACATCGAGCGTCGAGGTGTTCGAGGCGAGAATCGCGCCTTGCTTCGCCACTTCATCGAGGCGCTTGAACACCTGCTCCTTCACGCCGAGTTCTTCGAACACGGCTTCGATGATGAGGTCGGCCTGCTTGAGGTCGTCGTAGGACAGCGTCGGGCTGATCAGCGCCATGCGTGCTTCCGCCTTCTCCTGCGTGAGCTTGCCCTTCTTGACCTGCGCTTCGTAGTTCTTGCGGATCGTCGCGATGCCGCGATCGAGCGCTTCCTGCTTCGTTTCCAGCAGCGTGACCGGCAGGCCCGCGTTCAGGAAGTTCATCGTGATGCCGCCGCCCATCGTGCCCGCGCCGATCACCGCGACCTTCTGGATATCGCGCGTGGGCGTGGAAGACGGCACATCGGGAATCTTGCTCGCGGCGCGCTCGCCGAAGAACGCGTGGCGCAGCGCGTGCGATTCCGGCGTCTGCACGAGTTCGATGAAGCATTCGCGCTCGAAGGCCAGGCCCTTGTCGAAACCCTGCTTCACGCCCGCGGCGATCGCATCGACGCATTTCACGGGCGCCGGATAGTTCTTCGACATCGCGCCCACGGTGTTGCGCGAGAACTGCAGGAAGCCTTCGGCGTTCGGATGCTCGATCTTGCGGTTGCGCACGAGCGGATGCGGGCCGGGTTTGTCGGCGGCCTTGCGGGCGAAGGCGACGGCCTCGGAAAGCAGATCGCCTTCGATCATCGCGTCGAAGAGGCCCGACTTCGCGAGCTTTTCCGACAGCACGGGCGCGCCGCTGACGATCATGTTGAGCGCGGCTTCGAGGCCGATTGCGCGCGGCAGACGCTGCGTGCCGCCCGCGCCCGGCAGGATGCCGAGCTTGACCTCGGGCAGCGCGATCTGCGCGCCCGGTGCGGCCACACGGTAGTGCGCGCCGAGCGCCAGTTCCAGTCCGCCGCCCATCGCGACGCTGTGGATCGCGGCCACGACGGGTTTCGCGCTCTTTTCGACTTCCTTGATGACGGTATGGAGCGTGGGCTCCTGGGTCGCTTTGGGCGTGTTGAATTCGGTGATGTCGGCGCCGCCCGAGAAGGCTTTGCCCGCGCCCGTGATGACGATGGCCGTCACCGCCGGATCGCTGTTGGCGCGCGCGAGGCCCTCGACGATGCCGGTGCGGGTCGAGAGACCCAGGCCGTTGACGGGCGGATTGTTGAGCGTGATGACGGCGACGCCGTCGCGAGTCGTGTAGTTCACTGCCGCGTTGTCCACTACCATTTGCCTGCCTCCATGCTTGCGGGCCGCGTTGTGCGTCGCCGGCTTCATTGTCCGACATTCCCGGTCAGCAGGCAGAATACCGAAAAAAGTACGCTCGTTCCATTTTTTTCGGTCTGCGAGGCGCCAGGGTTTGTACCAAGCACCGAAAAAGGGCAAAAAAAACGCAGCCCGAAGGCTGCGCCGGAGAAAAGAGGTCAAGCTCGTTCAGTCGCGGGTTCAGTCTCGCAAGGCGGCGGATTTGACGTGATCGGCAGCGCCTGCGCCCTCGTCCCTATCGTTCGTGCGCAGATCGAGCGGCTCCATCGGGCACTGCTCTGCCGCCGCGAGCGCCGTCGGCAGGACGTGGTCGCGAAACCGCTCGCGCAGCTTGAGTTTTTGCAGCTTGCCGGTGGCCGTGTGCGGCAGTTCGTCGACGAACACCACATCGTCGGGCAGCCACCACTTCACGACCTTGCCGTCGAAGAAGGCGAGCAGTTCCTCGCGGCTCACCTGGGCGCCCGGCTTTTTCACCGCGACGATCAGCGGGCGTTCGGTCCAGCGCGGGTGCGCGCAGGCGATGCAGGCGGCTTCCGCGATCGCCGGATGCGCGACCGCGATGTTTTCGAGGTCGATCGAGCTGATCCACTCGCCGCCCGACTTGATCACGTCCTTGCTGCGGTCGGTGATGTGCAGGAAGCCGTCTGGATCGATGGTGGCGACGTCGCCGGTCGGAAACCAGCCGTCGATCAGCGGGGTGCCCGCCTCCTGGCGGTAGTAGCGGTCGATGACCCACGGCCCGCGCACGTGCAGATCGCCGAACGCCACGCCATCCCACGGCAGTTCGCGCCCATCGTCGCCGACGATCTTCATATCCACGCCAAAGATCACGCGGCCCTGCTTTTCGAGCAGTGCGCGCTGCTCTGCCAGCGGCCTTTGCGCCTGCTCCCAGTTGAGCTTCGCGAGCGTGCCAAGCGGCGACATCTCCGTCATGCCCCACGCGTGGATCACCTGCACGCCGTAGTCGTCCTCATAGGTGCGCAGCATCGCGGGCGGACACGCCGAGCCGCCGATCACCGTGCGGTTGAGCGTCGAGAACTTCACGCCCGCCTCGCGCATATAGGTGAGCAGGCCGAGCCATACGGTCGGCACGCCGGCGGAACAGGTCACGCCTTCGGCTTCCATCAGCTCGTAGAGCGACTGGCCGTCGAGATCCTTGCCCGGCAGCACGAGTTTGGTGCCGTTGAGCGGCGCGGCGTGCGGAATGCCCCAGGCGTTGACGTGGAACATCGGCACGACGGGCAGCAAGGCGTCGCGCGCGGACAAAGCGATCGAATCGGGCAAGGAGGCCGCATACGCATGCAGCACCGACGAGCGATGCGTGTACAGCGCGCCCTTGGGGTTGCCCGTGGTGCCGGAGGTGTAGCAGAGGTTCGAGGCGCTGCGCTCGTCGAGCAGCGGCCAGTCGAAAACGCCGTCCTGCACCGCAAGCAAGGTTTCGTAGCAGAGCACCGGCGTGCGCATGGCGGGCCGATGCGCTTCGTCGCACAGCGCGATCCAGCCGCGCACCCGCGGACATTGCGGCGCGAGCGCGTCGACCAGCGCGGCGAAGGTCGTATCGAAGAGGACGTAGCGATCGTCGGCGTGATTGACGATCCAGGCGATCTGTTCGGGAAAGAGCCGCGGATTGACGGTGTGGCACACCGCGCCGAATCCCGTCACGCCGAAATACGCCTCCATGTGCCGATAGCCGTTCCAGGCCAGCGTCGCCACGCGCTCGCCAGGCTCGACGCCCAGCGCGATCAGCGCCTGCGCGAGTTGCTTCGAGCGCGCCTCGCATTCGCGATACGTGTAGCGATGGATATCGCCCTCGATGCGCCGCGAGACGATCTGGGCGCTGCCGTGATGGCGCGCCGCATGCGCAATCAGCGACGACACCAGCAGCGGCACGTCCATCATCTGGCCCAGCAACGGTGCGGTCGGCGCGGTCATGGTCGGCGGTCTCCTCGACTCGGATCTCGGATGTCTGGAAAGCTCGTTGGTGTTGTGTACAGCTTATGTGCAGCGAGGTCTCAGGTTCCAGGCTGTCTGACATGACCCGCGGCGGCGTCCTGCACGCCAGCGGGCGCGGACTTACAATATCGGCTATTCAACAGGCGCTCAACATGTCGTTTTCACCAGGCCCGAATTCCTCTCCCAGCGACTCCCAAGTGACCCAGACCGCCATGAACCTGCCGGCCAGCGGCCCGCTCGCCGACTTCGAGCGCGCGCTCACCGCGCCGCGCGACGACAGCTTTGCCGCGCTCGGCGCGACCTTTTACACGCGGCTGCCGGGCGCGCCGCTGCCCGCGCCTTATGTGGTCGGTTATTCGCCTGAAACGGCGGCGCTGCTCGGCCTCGACGCTGCTGCCGTGCGCGATCCGGCGTTCGCGGCGCTCTTCAGCGGCAACTTCACGCGCGAGCGCTCGCCATCGGCAATGTCCTACGCGACGGTGTATTCGGGGCATCAGTTCGGCGTGTGGGCCGGACAGCTCGGCGACGGCCGCGCGCTGATGCTCGGCGAGGTCGAGCATGGCGGCCGGCGCTTCGAGGTGCAGCTCAAGGGCGCGGGCCGCACGCCCTATTCGCGCATGGGCGATGGCCGCGCGGTGCTGCGCTCGTCGATCCGCGAATTCCTTTGCTCGGAGGCGATGCATCACCTCGGCATCCCGACGACGCGCGCGCTCGCCGTGACCGGCTCCGACCAGCCGGTGCGCCGCGAGGAACTGGAAACGGCGGCGGTCGTCACGCGCGTGTCGCCGAGTTTCGTGCGCTTCGGCCACTTCGAGCACTTCTATTCGAACGACAACGTCGAGGCGCTGCGCCAGCTCGCCGATCACGTGATCGGCCGCTTCTATCCGCATCTGCGTGAAGCCGACGACCCGTACCTCGCGCTGCTCGACGAAGCGGTGCGCAGCACGGCGGCGCTGATGGTCGACTGGCAGGCCGTGGGCTTCTGCCACGGCGTAATGAACACCGACAACATGTCGATCCTGGGCCTCACGATCGACTACGGCCCGTTCGGCTTCATCGACGGCTTCGACGCGAACCACATCTGCAATCATTCGGATTCGCAGGGCCGCTACGCTTACCGCATGCAGCCGCAGATCGGCTACTGGAATCTCTTTTGTCTTGCGCAGGCGCTGTTGCCGCTGTTTGGCGCGCACTACGATATCGCCGACGAGAAAGCGCGCGGCGAGCGCTGCGTGGCCGACGCGCAAGGCGTGCTGGAGCGCTTCAAGTCGCATTTCGCGCCCGCGCTCGAAGCCCGTATGCGTGCGAAGCTCGGGCTTGAGCACGCGCGCGACGGCGACGATCAGCTCGCGAACCGTCTGTTCGAAATCATGAACGCCAACCGCGCCGACTTCACGCTGACGTTCCGCAATCTGGCCCGCGTCACGAAGCTGGACGCGCAAGGCGACACGACCGTGCGCGACCTGTTCCTCGACCGCCCGGCCTTCGACGCCTGGGCCGCCGACTACCGCGCGCGCCTCGCCCACGAAACGCGCGACGACGCGGCGCGCGCCAGCGCGATGAACCGCGTGAATCCGAAGTTCGTGCTGCGCAACCACCTGGCCCAGACAGCGATCGAGCGCGCGGCGCAAAAGGATTTCAGCGAAGTCGAACGGCTCGCCAGCGTGCTCAGGCGCCCCTTCGACGAGCAGCCGGAAAACGCAGCCTACGCGGCGCTGCCGCCCGAGTGGGCAAGCTCGCTGGAAGTCAGCTGTTCGTCCTAGTTGCGCTTCGTGAGCGCGCCCCCATCTACGCAATCTTCCCCTGACAGCAACCCACAGGAACCCCGACATGAGCCAGGACGACCATAACTCCGACGCCTACCCCGGCCACAAGAGCGACGCCGAATGGCGCGCGAAGCTCGATCCGACGCAATACCAGGTCACGCGTCACGCGGCCACCGAGCGCCCATTCACCGGCAAGTACTGGGACCACAACGAACGCGGCATTTACGACTGCGTCTGCTGCGGCACGCCGCTGTTCGAATCGGACACGAAATTCGACGCCGGCTGCGGCTGGCCGAGCTACTTCCGCCCGATCGACGGCGAGGTGATCGAGGAGCGCACGGACCGCACGCACGGCATGTTGCGCATCGAAGTGCGCTGCAAGAACTGCGGCGCGCATCTGGGCCACGTATTCGAAGACGGTCCGGCTCCGACGGGCCTTCGATATTGCATCAATTCGGCTGCGTTACAATTCGAGCCCAAGTGACGCGGGCAGGCACGCGCCCTCCATGCGGGGCGCGTGTTTTCCCGATGTCGCGCCCCTTTTTGCGGCTCTTTTTGCGGACTCCAGGCCGATAATGAAATTTCTGTTTGATCTGTTCCCGATCATCCTGTTCTTCGTCGCCTTCAAGATATGGGGCATCTACACGGCCACGACCGTGGCCATCGTCGCCACGCTCGTGCAGATCGCCTGGGTGGCGTTCCGGCACCGCAAGGTCGATCCGATGCTGTGGCTGTCGCTGGGCATCGTCGTCGTATTCGGCGGCGCCACGCTGATCCTGCACGACGAAACCTTCATCAAGTGGAAGCCCACCGTGCTCTACTGGGCCTTCTCGGTCGTGCTGCTGGTCTCGCAGGTGGCGTTCGGCAAGAACCTCATCGAAGCGATGATGGGCAAGCAGATCGCCCTGCCGCACCGCGTCTGGACACAGTTGAACTTCGTCTGGTCGATCTTCTTCGCGCTGCTCGGCATGCTTAATCTGTTCGTTGCCTTCCATTTTTCCACGGACGCGTGGGTCGACTTCAAGCTCTTTGGCGCGACCGGCATCCTCGTCGTGTTCATCGTCGGCCAGAGCCTCTGGCTGTCGCGTCACATGAAGGAAGAAGAATGAGCGACGTGTTCCTCAACGCCAGCCCCGCCGAGCGCCTCGCGCTGATCGAAACGCGCCTGACCGAGGCGCTCGCGCCGGTCGAATCGATCGTCGTGCGCGACGACAGCGCGCTGCACGCGGGCCACGCCGGCGCGTCCGCGGGCGGTCATTTTCATGTCACGATCGTTGCGGCCGCATTCATGGGGAAAGCCCGCGTGGCAAGGCATCGCTTGGTGTATGATGCGCTGGCCGAGGCCATGCAGCGCGGCATTCACGCCCTTGCGATCACGGCGCTCACGCCCGAAGAAGCCGCAGCGCTGCCCCGTCAAGCCCCGCTTTGATTTGCCTTATTTGTCCTTTGATTCGCCCTATCAGGATTTTTCGATGACCTTGAAGAAAACCCGTCTCTGGGTGTTGCTGGCTGCGTGCGCGGCGGCTCCCGCCTTTGCGCAGAATGTCGCCGTCGTGAACGGCACGCCGATCCCGACGTCGCGCGCCAACGCGCTCGTCGCCCAGGTCGTGGCCCAGGGCCAGCAAGACACGCCGGACCTGCAAAAGGCCGTGCGTGAGGAACTGATCAACCGCGAAGTGCTGATGCAGGAAGCGGCGCGCCTGGGCATTCCGAATCGTCCGGACGTGAAGGCACAACTGGCGATGGCGCAGCAGCAGGTCATCCTGCACGCGTGGATCGAGGACTTCCTCAAGAACAACCAGCCGAGCGACGCCGAAGTCAAGGCGATGTACGACAAGGTTACGCAGGGCGCGGGCGGCGGCAAGGAATATCACCTGCACCACATCCTCGTCGCCGACGAGCAGCAGGCCAAGGACCTGATCGCGAAGATCAAGGCCGGCGCAAGCTTCGAAGACCTCGCGAAGCAGTACTCGAAGGACCCGGGTTCGGCGAAGAACGGCGGCGACCTCGACTGGTCGGACCCGAAGGCTTACGTGCCGGAATTCGCCGCTGCCGCGACGTCGCTGCAGAAAGGCCAGATCACCGATACGCCGGTGCACACGCAGTTCGGCTGGCACATCATCCGCGTCGACGACATCCGCGCGATCGCCCCGCCGCCGCTCGAACAGGTGCGCCCGCAGATCGTCCAGCAGCTTCAGCAGGAAAAGCTGCTCGCGTTCGAAAAGCAATTGCGCGCGCAAGCGAAGATCCAGTAAAGCCGCACTGCGGTTTCACCGTGCAAAAAACCCCGCGACCTGTACAGGCGCGGGTTTTTTTGCTTTCCGCGCGGCTTCGACGCGTAGCAGGTCGGCTTATACGCCGCACGGAAAAGAAAAACCCCGGTCACAGCCGCCGTAGCGGGCATGACCGGGGTTTTTCCGGGGTGCGGCGGGAAGCCGCCATCAAGCCGCCATCAGGCGGCTAAGCGACCCAAGGCCTTAACCCACCCACTTGCGTGCGTTCTGGAACGCGCGCAGCCACGGGCTTGCTTCGCCCCAGCCTTCGGGGTGCCAGCTCATCGTCACGGTGCGGTGCACACGCTCCATGTGCGGCATCAGCACGGTGAAGCGGCCGTCGGCGGTGGTCACGGAGGTGATGCCTTGCGGCGAGCCGTTCGGGTTGAACGGATAGCCTTCGGTCGCCTGGCCACGGTGATCGACATAGCGCATCGCCACCGCCACCTTCGAAATGTCGCCCTGCTGCGAGAAGTCCGCGAAACCTTCGCCGTGCGCGACCGCGACCGGAATGCGCGAGCCTTCCATGCCGGCAAAGAAGATCGACGGCGAGCTTTGCACCTCGGCGAGCGAGAAGCGCGCTTCGAACTGCTCCGACTTGTTGCGCGTGAACTTCGGCCAGGCTTCGGCGCCCGGGATCATCGAGGCGAGGCTCGACAGCATCTGGCAGCCATTGCAGATACCGAGCGCAAAGGTGTCCTGACGCGCGAAGAACGCCGCGAACATGTCCGCGAGCTTTGCGTTGAAGCGGATCGTCTTGGCCCAGCCTTCGCCCGCGCCCAGCACGTCGCCGTACGAGAAGCCACCGCAGGCCACCGCGCCCGCGAAATCGGCGAGCGTGGCGCGGCCTTCCAGCAGGTCGCTCATGTGCACGTCGTGCGCGTCGAAGCCGGCGCGGTCGAACGCATACGCGGTTTCGAGGTGCGAGTTCACGCCCTGCTCGCGCAGGATCGCCACGCGCGGACGGGCGCCACGGCCGATGAACGGCGCGGCGATGTCCTCGGCCGCGTCGAACGTGAGCTGCGGCTGCATGCCCGGATCGGAGGCGTCGAGCAGCGCGTCGTATTCGGCGTCGGCGCAGGCGGGGTTGTCGCGCAGACGCGCGATACGCCAGCTCACTTCGCTCCACACGCGCTGCAGTTCGGCGCGCGGCGCTTCATAGATGCGCTTGGCGTCGCGGTAGATTTCGATCGAGTCGCGGTTGTTGAGCGTGCCGATCACGTTCGAGCAGACCGACAGGTTGTGCTCGCGCAGCACGGCCATCACGGCGTCGCGCTGCGTTGCGGGCACCTGGATCACGGCGCCCAGTTCCTCCGAGAACAGCGCGCGCAGCGTACGGTCGTCGCGGCGGCCGCTGGTCTGCTTCGCCCAGTCCTTGGCGTCGCCGAAGTCCGTGCCGTGCTCGCCGTCGAGCGTGAGCATGTCCACGTTCAGCGACACGCCGGTGTGGCCCGCGAAGGCCATTTCGCAGACCGTCGCCCACAGGCCGCCGTCCGAGCGGTCGTGGTACGCCAGCACCTGCTCGTTGGCGTTGAGCTTCTGGATCGCGTTGAAGAACTGCTTGAGGTCTTCGGCGCTATCGACGTCGGGCGCGTCGTCGCCGACCTGCTGCGTGACCTGCGCGAAGATCGAGCCGCCCATGCGGTTCTTGCCACGGCCGAGGTCGATCGAAATCAGCACCGATTCGCCCGCTTCGTCGATGCGGCGCAGTTGCGGCGTGAGGTGACGGCGCACGTCCTCGACCGGCGCGAACGCGGAAATGATGAGCGAAACCGGCGCGACCACTTCCTTGGCGACGCCCTCTTCGTTCCACTTCGTGCGCATCGAGAGCGAATCCTTGCCCACCGGAATGCCGATGCCCAGCGCCGGGCACAGTTCCATGCCGATCGCCTTCACCGTGTCGTAGAGCGCGGCGTCTTCGCCCGGCGCGCCGCACGCGGCCATCCAGTTCGCGGAAAGCTTGAGCTTGTCGAGCGAAGCGATGGGGGCGCTCGCGATGTTGGTGATCGCCTCGCCCACGGCCATGCGGCCCGATGCGGGCGCGTTGATGACGGCGAGCGGCGTGCGCTCGGCCATCGTCATTGCTTCGCCCTTGAAGCCGGCGTAGTCGAGTGCGGTGATCGCGCAATCGGCGACCGGCACCTGCCACGGGCCGACCATCTGGTCGCGCACGTTCATGCCGCCCACCGAGCGGTCGCCGATGGTGATGAGGAAGGACTTGCTGCCGACCGTCGGGTGACGCAGCACGCTCTTCGCGACTTCGTCGAGCGCGATGCCCGTCACATCGACCGGCACGAGCGGCGTGCTCGCGTGCTCGACCGTGCGGTGCATGCGCGGCGGCTTGCCGAGCAGGATGTCCATCGGCATGTCGACGGGCTGGTGGCCACCGTTGGCGGCGAGCGCCTTCTCGTCGGTGTCGATCAGCTTGAGTTCGCGCTCTTCGGTGGCGACGCCCACGACTGCGAACGGGCAGCGCTCGCGCGCGCAGATCGCTTCGAATGCGGGCAGGTCAGCCGGTGCGATCGCCAGAACGTAGCGCTCCTGCGATTCGTTCGACCAGATTTCGCGCGGCGAAAGACCCGATTCTTCGAGCTGAACCTTGCGCAGCTCGAAGCGCGCGCCCTTGTCGGCGCCGTCGACGAGTTCCGGGAAGGCGTTCGACAGACCGCCCGCGCCTACGTCATGAATGCTCAGGATCGGATTGCCTTCGCCCAGTTGCCAGCACGAATTGATGACTTCCTGCGCACGACGCTCGATTTCCGGGTTGCCGCGCTGGACCGAGTCGAAGTCGAGTTCGGCGGTGTTGGTGCCGGTCGCCATCGAGCTGGCCGCGCCGCCGCCCATGCCGATACGCATGCCGGGGCCGCCGATCTGGATCAGCAGCGACCCTGCGGGCAGGTCGTGCTTGTGGGTGTGCTGGTCGCTGATGTTGCCGAGACCGCCGGCGATCATGATCGGCTTGTGGTAGCCGCGCACGGTGCCCGCGACATTCTGTTCGTAGACGCGGAAGTAGCCGCCGAGATTCGGACGGCCGAATTCGTTGTTGAACGCGGCGCCGCCCAGCGGCCCGTCGATCATGATCTGCAGCGGCGAGGCGATGCGGTCCGGACGGCCATACGTGCCATGCGCGTCGGCGGGATTGCGATGCGCGAGCGGCACGGCGGCGTCGCGGGCGTTTTCCCACGTTTCGCGCGCCTCGGGCAGATCGAGGTTCGAGACCGTGAAGCCCGTGAGGCCGGCCTTCGGACGCGCGCCGCGACCCGTTGCGCCTTCGTCGCGGATTTCGCCGCCCGAGCCCGTGGCCGCGCCCGCGAACGGCGAGATCGCGGTCGGGTGGTTGTGCGTCTCCACCTTCATCAGCGTGTGCGTGAGTTCGGTGTGGCGGCCATACTGCTCGCCCGGCGTGCCGTCCGCGCCCGTCTTGCGCGGGAACCAGCGCTCCGCGACCGCGCCTTCCATGATCGACGAGTTGTCCGAATACGCGACGATGGTGCCTTGCGGGCTGATCTTTTCGGTGTTGCGGATCATCGCGAAGAGCGACAGGTCCTGGTCCTGACCGTCGATCGTCCAGCTCGCGTTGAAGATCTTGTGGCGGCAGTGCTCGCTGTTGGCCTGCGCGAACATCATCAGTTCGACGTCGGTCGGGTTGCGGCCGAGCTTCGTGAAGTTCTCGACCAGATAATCGATTTCGTCGTCGGCGAGCGCGAGGCCCAGTTCGCCGTTGGCCGTCTCCAGCGCCGCGCGGCCGTGGCCGAGCACGTCCACCGTCTGCATCGGGCGCGCCGGCAATTCGTCGAACAGATGCATCGCCGCGTCGCGCGACGGCGCCACGCTCTCGGTCATGCGGTCGTGCAGCGCGGCGGCAACCTGTGCGCGTGCGTCGTCCGACAGCGTTTTCTTACCGCCGAGCAGGCCGCTCTTGAGGATCACCGTGTATTCGACGCCGCGCTCGATGCGGCGCACCTGATCGAGACCGCAGTGATGCGCGATGTCGGTGGCCTTGGAGGCCCACGGCGACACCGTGCCGAAGCGCGGCACCACGAGGAACGTCACCGCGCTGCCGCGCTCCTGCGGAGCGGCGAACGGTGCGCCGTAGTGCATCAGCGCTTCGATCTTCGCGCTGTCGTCAGCGCTAAGCGGCGTGGCCGAGTTGACGAAGTGCAGATACTGACCATGCACGCCGACGATATTGGCGTCGATACGCTGGAGCGTGTCGAGCAGGCGGGTCTGACGGAAGTCGGAAAGGGCCGAAGCACCGGGGAAACACGAGAAGTGGGCCATGGACTGGGGCGTTGCGTCGAGGTTACATCGCGGCTTCGCCTCGCGCGGTAGCGTCGCAAGGTGGCGATGCGTCGCGCGGGGCTGTGGCGACGGTCAGGCGAAGGGAGACCGCGATTATAACCCGGAAGCCCCTCTCCGGCCGCCCTGGCGGCGGTTTGACGACACCGCGCGAAGCACGTCCGTGCGCCTTTTCGTGATACGGAAAACCGACGCAGCCACCATCGACGCTTCATTGCACCGTTTTTCGCGATTGTTTCGTGATTTTTCGCGATTAACTGACAGCCCTGAAGCCAGTCTGAGCGCAAACCGCCCGTGCCACGCGCATGGCGACGACGCCCGAATGGCTGCTATGATTGCGCGTTTCACCCGATCGGCGCAGCGCTAAGCGTGCGCCGCACGTCTCACCCTCTTCGGCAGGGCGTCTGGTCAACGACGGCCAACGGCGCGCCGCCTGCCTGCAGATCGAATCATCATGGATGTCATCGTCATTGGCGGCGGAATTGCCGGCGTCGCCACCGCCTACCAGCTGCGCGCGGCGGGCCATCGCGTCTGCGTGGTCGAGCGCCACGCCACCGTCGCGCAAGGCGCGAGCTACGGTCACAGCGGAGTCGTGCTGCCGACGCCGCTCGACGTCTGGTTCGGCCCCACCTTCCTGCGCAACGGCCGGCATTCTTCGGGCGGCGTGATCTGCAAGACCGGCGTCACGGGCCAGGCGCGTGCGTTCGTCAAGCGCCTCGCCTCGCTGCACGGCTCCGAGGCGTTCGCGGCACGCTATGCGCTGCTGCGTCCGCTGATCGAGTCGGCCCAGGCGGCGCTCGACGATGTCGAAGGCCGTTTCCAGCTTGAATACGAGCAGCGCGAAGGCCTCCTCTATCTCGTGCGCGGCAACGATGAATGGTCGCTCAACCAGGCCGCGCTGGAACTGCTGCGCCGCTTCGAAACGCCGCATCACGTGCTGACGCCCCACGAATGCGTGGCCGCCGAACACACCATTCCCGCCGATCCGCCGTTTGCGGGCGCGGTGCGCTTCGATCAGGCGCGCATCGCCAACTGCCCGCTGTTCGTCAAACAGCTCAAGCAGACGCTGGACACGCTCGGCGGCGTGCAGTTCGAGACCGGGCGCACGGTGAGCGCGATCCGCGTCGAGAACCAGCGCGCCGCCGTCGAACTCGCGCCGCGTCCCGACGAAGCAGGCAAGCGTCGCGACGTCGAGGTCATCTCCGCCGATGCCGTAGTGGTCGCGGCGGGCGCACAGACGCCGAAGCTGCTCGCGCCGCTCGGCCTCAAGCTGCCGGTCTATCCGGTGCGCGTGCATACGCTCAACGCGCCGGTCGCGCACGAGGAATGCGTGCCGAATACAACGCTCGTCGATGCGGCGCGGCGCATCGTCGTCACGCGCACGAATCACCGTCTGCGCATTGCGGGCGGCGCGGTCCTGCAGCGCACGAAACAGCTTGAGCAAGCCTTGCCCGAAGCGCTCACCGAAGAGGCGCTCGCCCTGCTCGGCGAAGCCTCGCGCGACTGGGCGCCGGGCGCCGCGCGCATTTCGGCCGCGCTCGCCTGGGAAGGCATGAAACTGCTCTCCGCGGACGGCCTGCCGGCCGTGGGCAACACCGGCCATCCGCGCCTGTACGTCAATGCGGGCCACGGCCCGGCGGGCTGGGCGCTCGCGCTCGGCTCGGCGCGCCTGATTGCCGCCCAGGTGTCCGGCACCGCGCCGGACTTGCCCGCCGACACCATCGAGGCGCTCGCGCCGGCACGCAGCTAAACGCCGCGGCCTGGACGCCCTGCGTCTCATTGCGGACCCGAGCCGGCGTCGCTCGGGTATCGTTGCAGTGTCGACTTTTAGCCTGCTTTTGCCGCCATGACAGACGCCACGCCTTCTCACCCCACCCTCGTCAATCCGCATGACCGCGCCGTGGCGTTGCTCACCGTCGCGCAACTGCGCGAGCGCGAACACGCCGCTCAGGCGGCGCTGCCTGCCCATACGCTGATGGCGCGCGCGGGCGCCGCCGCCGCGCACTTCCTGCGCGAACAGATCTTGCACGCGCCGTCTGCGGCCAGCGCCAGGCCCGTATGGTTCGCCGCCGGCCCCGGCAATAACGGCGGCGATGCACTGGTGGCCGCCGCCGCGCTCAAGCGGGCGGGCATCGACTGCGAAGTCTGCATGCCGGTCGAAGTGAAACCCGACGACGCGCGCTGGGCGCTCGCCGAAGCCCGCGCGGCGGGCGTGCCGATCACGCGGACGCCGCCTGCCTCATTCGACGGTTACGGCTGGCTCGTCGACGGGCTGTTCGGCATTGGCCTGGCGCGTGCGCTCGACGGGGAGTTTGGCGGGCTGGCCGAACGCCTGTCGGCACGCACGCGCGCCAGCGGCCATGTGCTCGCGCTCGACGTGCCAAGCGGTCTCGACAGCGACACGGGCAACG
The DNA here is from genome assembly GCF_002917095.1 of Paraburkholderia eburnea. GTDB lineage: Bacteria > Pseudomonadota > Gammaproteobacteria > Burkholderiales > Burkholderiaceae > Paraburkholderia > Paraburkholderia eburnea. Next base: position 57,984 of record NZ_PQGA01000003.1, on the reverse strand, counting down.
TGGTCGGCGGCGGGCCGGCCGTGCGCGCCAGCCATACGGTCAGTTTCATCGCCGCGAAACCCGGGCTCTATACGGGCGCGGGGCGCGATTATGCGGGCGTGGTGAGCGTGGCGCCCATCGGGATTGAAACTCAGGGGATTGAAACGCCAGGCATTGAAACCCCGGTCGCCTTTCAAAGCCCGGGAATCGCGCTGCTGAACTCAACGGCGCTATTCGGCCCGTCCATGCCCGCGCGCGACTTCGCGACCCACAAGGGCAGCTTCGGCACGCTCGCGGTCATCGGCGGCGATACCGGCATGTGCGGCGCGCCGGTTCTCGCCGCGCGCGCGGCGCTGCTCGCGGGCGCGGGCAAGGTGAACGTCGGCTTTCTCGGCAACGACGCGCCGCCCTATGACGCGCCGCATCCCGAACTGATGCTGCACCACGCCGCGAAGCTCTCGCTCGACGCGATGAGCGCCGTTGCGGCGGGTTGCGGCATGGGCGGCAGCGCATCGGCGCGGCAACTGGTCGAGCGCATCCTGCGCCTTGACGCCGCCGTGCTGCTCGACGCCGACGCGCTCAACCTCGTCGCCCGCGACGACGCGCTTGCCGCGCACGTCAGCGAACACGCCCGCACGCGCGGCGCGCCGTGCGTGCTGACCCCGCATCCGCTCGAAGCCGCACGCCTGCTGGGCACCGATACGGCCGAGGTACAGCGCGACCGGCTGGCGTCCGCGCGCGCGCTCGCCTCGCATTACGAGGCGGTCGTGGTGCTCAAGGGCAGCGGCACCGTAATCGCCGCACCGGACGGGCGTCTCGCGATCAACCCGACGGGCAACGCAGCGCTCGCAACGGGTGGCACTGGCGACGTGCTCGGCGGCTTGATCGGCGCGCTGCTCGCGCAGCGTCTGCCGCCCTTCGAGGCCGCGCTGGCTGGCGTCTATCTGCACGGCCTCGCCGCCGATGCACTCGTGGCGCAAGGCGACGGTCCCGCCGGGCTCGCCGCAGGCGAACTCGCGCCGATGGTGCGCCGCCTGATCAACCGGATTTTTTACCCTGCCAAAGATTGAGGCCTGGCCACATATTGGGAGAAATCACGTCAAGGCGTTTGCTAACGTCCTAGCTTTTCCGTTAGCAAAGCCGGCCCGGTGCGCAGCCTCGCCCAGGCCCGCTATACTGATCTTTCGCGCGCCGCCCACCGGTGGCGCGCTTCCCCGCAGCGCGTGACGCGCGCGTTAGCCAGACCGGCTGACGCCGTCCGCCGCCCTTCATTCGTTTTCCCTCGCTAGACGAACATGACGAATCCGCTCCCTGCCTGGTCCGCGCTACAGACGCATTACGAACAGATCCGCAACGAACAGATGCGCGACTGGTTCGCACCCGCCAACGACCCCGCACCGACCCGCGCCGAACGCTATACGTACGCGGGCGGCGGTCTTGCAGCCGACTTCTCGAAGAACCGCATCAACGACGCCACACTGAAGCTGCTCGTGCAGCTCGCGCGCGAAGCCGGCGTCGAACAGCGCCGCGACGCGATGTTCGCGGGCGAAGTCGTCAATCCGACCGAAGGCCGCGCCGCCCTGCATACGGCACTGCGCGCCACGGAGCCGAACGCGCCGTTCCACGCGCAGATCCTCGCTGAAAAAGCGAAGATGGCGAAGTTCGCCGACGCCGTGCGCAGCGGCGCCTGGACCGGCTACACCGGCAAACGTATCCGCCATGTGGTCAACATCGGCATCGGCGGCTCGGACCTCGGGCCGAAGATGGTCGTGCATGCGCTCAAGCATCTGGAGACGCCCGAGCTCGACTCGCACTTCGTCTCCAACGTCGATGGCGCCGATCTCTGGCGCGTGATCGAAGACATCGATCCCGAAGAAACGCTCGCGATCATCGTCTCGAAAACCTTCACGACGCTCGAAACCATGACCAATGCGCGTTCGATGCGCGACTGGTTCGTCCAGCACGGCTGTCCCGAAGATGCGCTCGCGAAGCATTTCGTGGGCGTATCGGCGAATCCCGCCGAAGTCGTCAAGTTCGGCATCGCCAAAGAGAATGTCTTCGAGATGTGGGACTGGGTGGGCGGGCGCTATTCGCTGTGGTCGGCGGTGGGCCTGTCGATCATGATCGCGATCGGGCCGCAGCAGTTCGACGAACTGCTCGCCGGCGCGCACGATATGGACGAGCACTTCCGCACCGCGCCGCTGGAGAAGAACCTGCCGGTGCTGCTCGGCATGATCGGCATCTGGTATCGCAACTTCTTCGGCTCGCAGAGCTATCTGGTGGCGCCCTACTCCGAAGCATTGCACTACCTGCCCTCGTACCTGCAACAGCTCGAAATGGAGAGCAACGGCAAGCAGGCGCGTCTGGACGGCAAGTTCGTCGATTACGCGACGTCGGCCATCACGTGGGGCGAGCCGGGCACGAACGGCCAGCACGCGTTTTTCCAGATGCTGCACCAGGGCACGACGATCGTGCCGATCGATTTCATCGCCGTGCTCACGCCCGAGCATCCGCTGGCCGATCATCATCCGAAGCTGCTCGCGAACTGCTTCGCGCAGAGCGAGGCGATGATGCTCGGACGCACCGAGGAAGAAGCGAAGAAGATCGCCGGCCCCGACAAGCCCGAACTCGTGCCGCACATCATGTTCCCCGGCAATCGCCCGACCACGACGCTGCTCGTCGATGCGCTCACGGCACGCTCGCTCGGCGCACTGATCGCACTCTACGAGCATAAGGTGCTGGTGCAGGCGTCGGTGTGGAACATCAACCCGTTCGACCAGTGGGGCGTGGAACTCGGCAAGATCCTCGGCAAGGTCGTGGAAGCCGATCTCACCGCGGCGAGCGGCGACGTGAAGGCGCACGATTCGTCGACGAGCGCGCTGATCGCGCGGGCACGCGCAGCGCTCAAGCGTTGATGGCGCGCTGAAGTAAAAAAGCGTGCGCGGTGTTATCGCGCACGCCCTGTTTTTTGCCGATGGAGCTAGCGAGCGGCTTCGATATGATCGTTGGCGTCTTCTGGGCCGTCGGCGTGCAGCGCATTCGGCACCCGACGCCCTGCTTCGATCGTCACCACGGTGTCGCAGCGGCGCGCGAGATCGATGTCGTGCGTGACCAGTACGAGCGTCGCGCCATTCGCGCGGTTCAGTTCGAACATCAGGTCGATGACGGCATGACCCGTGGCGGCGTCGAGGCTGCCGGTGGGTTCGTCGGCGAACAGAACGGACGGATGGGTGACGAAGGCGCGTGCCAGCGCCACACGCTGCTGCTCGCCGCCCGAAAGCAGTTTGGGATAGTGACCGGTGCGCTGGCCCAGGCCCACGCGCTCCAGCAACGCGCGGGCGCGCGTGAAGGCCTCGCGTGTACTCAGGCCGCCCTGCAGTTCGAGCGGCAACGCGACGTTTTCCAGCGCGCTCAGATGCGGCATCAACTGGAACGACTGGAACACGAAGCCGACCGCGCCGTTGCGCAACGCGGCACGACGGTCCTCCGCCATGCCGGTAAGCTCGTGTCCAAGCAGTCGAACCGAACCGGCGCTCGCGCTGTCCAAACCGGCCAGCAGGCCCAGCAACGTAGACTTGCCCGACCCCGATGCACCGACGATCGCCACGCTGCCGCCCGCGGGCACGCTCAGGTCGATGCCGTCGAGGATCGTCAGTTCGCCAGTCGCGTCGGTGACGCGCTTGCTCAAACCCCGCACTTCGATGACTGGATCGCTATTCATTCGCACATGATGAAGCAAAGATTAGCCGACAGGAAATACGCTTCTGGACGCCGCACGTCATTCCTGACGATGTTCGCGCTGGTTGCCGCGATCGCGCTGCCCTACGCCGCGCCGGATGCCGCTCATGCGGCCACCCCACCCGCTGCGCAAGCCGTGGCGGCAAAAGCTGTTATCGCCGTGCTTGGCGACAGTCTGTCCGCCGAATACGGCCTGCCCCGCGACACGGGTTGGGTAGCATTGCTGCGTCAGCGACTGACCAGCGAGCGGATCGATTATAGCGTTGCGAATGCGAGCATCAGCGGCGACACGACGAGCGGCGGCCTTGCGCGCCTGCCGCTCGTGATGCAACGCATGAAGCCGTCAGTCGTGATCGTCGAACTGGGCGCGAACGACGCCTTGCGCGGCGTGCCGCTCACGACAACGGAGAGCAATCTGCGCGCCATCGTCGCGCAGATCCGCCAGGGCCACGCGCAGCCGGTGCTGGTGGGCATGTATGTACCGCCCAACTACGGCCCCGACTACACGCAGAAGTTCCATGGTCTCTACGGCCAGTTGTCGAAGGAACTGCACGTCCCGCTCGTGCCGTTTCTGCTCGCCGGACTCGAGAACAAACCCGACCTCTTCCAGGCCGATCAGATGCATCCCACCCAGCAGGCACAGCCTTTGCTCCTCGACAATGTGTGGCCGACGCTCAAGCCGCTGCTTGGCGGCAGCGCGCAGCGCTAACGGGCACGCGGCAGGCGTTTCGGCGCAGCGCCGCGTATCCTGCCACTGTCAGAGGCACTGCTGTTCGGGCAGCGCGTCTGGCTAAGGAGCGTCGTGCATCAGGTCACATTTTCTTGCGCCGGACGAGAGGCTTCGTCCAATCTCAGAATGACCCTGACTGGAGGGATAAAACGTGAAATATTTACCTCTTATTGTCGTAACGGCAGCCCTTGCCGCCTGCGCCAATCAGCCGATGCCGAGCGGCACCCAATCGGTCGGCACCAGCCAGCAACCGCCGACGGCCGTTGCGCAATGCATCGCCAAAAAGTGGGCCGACAGGTCGCAGACTCAGGTGGTCTCGCAAAGCGTGCTCGCCAACGACCAGGCCGTGGACGTCTACGTGCCGGGCCAGCAACCGCCTAATGGCGCTGCCGCGACGGTTCGCCCGGCCTGGAACGCCAACGCGAAGACATGGGTGGGCTTCCGCTCCGGCGGCGGCGCGGGTGCCGACGCCACGGGCGATATCAGCGCCTGCCTCTGACGCCATTCCGTGCGCGCCGCATAGCCGGACGCAGCGCGCAAAAGCAAAACGCCCCGCACTATGCGGGGCGTTTTCGTTTGAAGCGTTGAGGCTAGCGTGATGGACCTTACTGTCCGTCGCCGTCACTCTGCTGGCTCGACGAGCCCAGCGTGCCGTAGTACTTGACCTTCGAGCGATCGCGCAGCGCATCGAGATACGCCTGCGTCTGCGACTGGCCCCCCACGCCGGCGAGCTGCTGCTGCGCTGCCGCGAGACGCTGTCCGTCGGCTGCCGGACCGTTCGTCACGCTGTTGACGCGGTAGATCGCGTAACCATCGTTGCCGAGATCGACACCCACGTAGGCGGGCAGCTTCTGCGCATCGGCCTTGAACACGGCGGACAGCGCGCTGGGCGGCAGCCCCTGTGCATCGCCGCGCGAAACCTTCAGCGCCGACGAGAAACCATCGGTCGACTTCGACTTCTGCAGGTCGGCCAGCTTCGCTGCGCCATCCTTGCGCGCCATCTCCGCAGCCTGCTGCGCGACCACCTTCTGGCGCACCGCATCCTTGACCGCTGCGAACGCGGGCACGGCGGCGGGCTGGAAGTTCGTCACGTGCGCCGAGATCAGCGTGCTGTTGCCCACCTCGATCGCCTGCGTGTTGTTGTGGCTGTTCACCGAGTCGTTGGCGAACACCGCATCCAGGAACTTCTGGTTGTTCAGCGGGCTATCCGGCGGCAGCGCGGGGTTCGGCTTCGGCGTGACCGTGGCGGTCTGGATCGTCAGCTTGTACTTGTCGGCGGCCGGCTGCAGGCTCTTGGCCTGTTCGTAGACCGTCGAGGTAAAGCCTTCCGTCGTGTCGGCGAGCACCTTGGCGGCTTGCTGCGTCTTCACGTCGTTAAGAATCTGCCCTTTCACGTCGTCGAACGGCTTCGTCACCGACGGCTTGATGTCCGTGACCTTGACGATGTGATAGCCGAAATCCGACTGGATCACGTCGCTGATCTCGTCCTTCTTGAGCTTGAACACGGCGTCGTCGAATGCCTGACCGCCTGCGATCATGCCCGGACCGAAGTAACCGAGATCGCCACCCTTGGCGGCCGAGCCCGGGTCCTGCGAATCCTTCTGCGCGAGTTGCGCGAACTGATCCGGATGCGCCTTCACGTCGGCAAGGATCTGCTCCGCCTTCTGCTTCGCGGCTGCGCGATCGGCCGCGCTGGCGTCCTTCGCTACCGTGATCAGAATGTGGCTCGCACGCACTTCTTCCTGCGACTTGTAGTGCGCGATGTTGTCGTCGTAGTACTTCTTGAGATCGGCGTCGCTCGGGTTGACCGTTGCCGCGACCGTGGCCGCCGACAGCACCAGATACTGGATCTGCGCCGTCGCGGGCGTCGCGAACTCGTTCTTGTGCGCGTCGTAGTAGGCCTGCATCTGCGCGTCGGTCGGCTGGACCTTCGATGCATAGTCGCTCGCATGGAACGCGAGGCCCTGCACTTCACGCTGCTGCTCCGACAGACCCGTGAGCTGCTGCGCGAGCGCCTTCGGCGTGAACGCGCTGTTCACGAGCGCTGCGGGCAACTGCTGCATCGCGAGGCTGTAACGCACACGCTCGTCGTACTGTTCGGGCGTCATGCCCTGCATCGCGAGCAACTGCTTGTACTTGTCGAGATCGATCGAACCGTCGGGATTCTTGAGCGACGAGATGATCGGATCGGCGAGCAGCGTGCGACGCACGGCTTCGTCCGAGGCCGTCAGATGCAGACGTTGCACTTCGTCGGCGAGCACGCGTTGCTGGATCAGACCGTCGAGAATGTCCTTGCGATGCTGCGGCGTGTCGAACATGCTGGCGTCGAACTGCGCGCCCATCATCTGACGCGCCTGATCCATCTGCTGACGCGCAGCGCTGTCGTAATCGACACGGGTGATCTTGTGACCGTTGACGCTGGCGACGTTCGCGCTTTCGTCAAAGAAGCCGCGGAAACCTTGAATGCCGACGAAGCCGAGACCTGGCAGAATCACCAGCATCAACATCAGCATCATCAGTCGTTTGTGATTGCGGAAAAAGTCGAGCATGCGGGACCAAGCGTTGAGGGGCGCCAAAAAACAGAACGCCCGATCTTACATCAGCAGGCAACAAAAAAGGCGAACCGGAGTTCGCCTTCTTGCTTTGCTGCTGGAGTATTCCTGGCGGAGCGGACGGGACTCGAACCCGCGACCCCCGGCGTGACAGGCCGGTATTCTAACCAACTGAACTACCGCTCCGTGCGGTTTGCTGCTTCTATGCCATCGCGGCGTTCTTACTAATCACCTTACGCAATCACATAAGTCGCGCGACTGGCGAATCTGAAACTGTGGTGGGTGCTGAGAGGCTCGAACTCCCGACCTACGCCTTGTAAGGGCGCCGCTCTACCAACTGAGCTAAGCACCCAGCTTCAGATTTTCTGCGCTGCCTCTTCAAGCAGCGAGCCCGCTAGTTTAGCGCATCTTTCAGTGCTTTGCCAGGCCTGAATTTGGGAATTTTTGCAGCCTTGATTTTGATGGCGTCGCCGGTGCGCGGATTGCGCCCCGTGCGCGCCGCGCGCTTGCCGACCGCGAAGGTGCCAAACCCGACCAGCGTGACCGAACCGCCCTTCTTCAGCGTGCCTTTGACGCCGTTGATCACCGCATCGAGCGCACGCCCCGCCGCCGCTTTCGAGATGTCGGCCTGCTGCGCGATGTGATCGATCAAATCCGTTTTATTCATTCCAGCCCCCGAGAATGTGTTTTGGGCAATCGTAGTGACGCATCCTGCCGCCATGCGCCGTGAGCGAACTTCGCTAGGGTAATCATTGGCCACGGCCAGACGCCGGAGCCCGCTCATTTAACGAAGCCGAATAAACCATGTCAAGCCGGGTTCAGCCTGATACGACGGGGGTTTCGAGCAAGTCTTCGGATCGGCGGCTTGCCTGCTGAAAGAGCGAAATGCACAACGTCAACGAATCTCTCGCGCACGAACGCTGGCGCCCAGAAACAGAAAACCCGCGGGCCATGCCGCGGGTTTTCTGGGGTACTGCCAAAAGGCGCTACGTGCGCTTAGTGCTTGACGACTTCCGTCGCACCCGGCTCTTTCGATTCGACCACGGGCGCCTTCGCGTCCTCGGCCTTCACCTCTTCTTCCGGCAGCGGTTGCGGCACACGTTCGAGCGCGAGTTCCAGTACCTTGTCGATCCAGCGGACCGGCACGATCTCGATCGCGTTCTTCACGTTGTCCGGAATCTCGGTGAGATCCTTGACGTTCTCTTCCGGAATCAGCACGAGCTTGATGCCACCGCGATGCGCCGCGAGCAGCTTCTCCTTCAGCCCGCCGATCGGCAGCACTTCACCGCGCAGCGTGATTTCGCCCGTCATCGCCACGTCGGCACGCACCGGAATGCCCGTGAGCACCGACACCAGCGCCGTCGTCATCGCACCGCCTGCGGACGGACCGTCCTTCGGCGTCGCACCTTCGGGCACGTGGATGTGGATGTCCTGCTTCTCGAACGCTTCGTCCTTGATGCCCAGACGACGCGAACGCGAACGCACCACCGAGCGCGCCGCTTCGACCGATTCCTTCATGACGTCGCCGAGCGAACCCGTGCGGATCACGTTGCCCTTGCCGGGCATGACCGCCGCTTCGATCGTCAGCAGATCGCCACCGACTTCCGTCCACGCGAGGCCCGTGACCTGACCGATCTGGTTTTCCTTCGCGGCCAGACCGAAATCGTACTTGCGCACGCCGAGGAAGGTGTCGAGGTTGGCGCTATCCACCGTGACGGCCTTGTCGGCCTTCTTCAGCAGCAGCATCTTCACGACCTTGCGGCAGATCTTCGACACTTCGCGCTCGAGCGAACGCACACCCGCTTCACGCGTGTAGTAGCGAATGATGTCGCGGATCGCACCTTCGGTCACGTCGATCTCGCCTGGCTTCAGCCCGTTGTTCTTCTTCTGCTTCGGCAGGAGATAACGTTGGGCGATGCTGACCTTCTCGTCTTCCGTGTAACCCGACAGACGGATCACCTCCATCCGGTCGAGCAGCGGCGGCGGGATGTTCAGCGAGTTCGAAGTGGCGACGAACATCACATCGGAGAGGTCGAAATCGACTTCGATGTAGTGGTCGGCGAACGTGTGGTTCTGTTCCGGATCGAGCACTTCAAGCAGCGCCGACGACGGATCGCCGCGGAAATCCATACCCATCTTGTCGACTTCGTCGAGCAGGAAGAGCGGATTGCGCACGCCGACCTTGGTCAGGCTCTGCAGGATCTTGCCCGGCATCGAACCGATGTACGTACGACGGTGACCGCGGATTTCGGCTTCGTCGCGCACGCCGCCCAGCGCCATGCGCACGAACTTGCGGTTCGTTGCGCGCGCAATCGACTGACCAAGCGAGGTCTTGCCGACGCCCGGAGGCCCGACGAGGCACAGGATAGGCGCCTTGACCTTGTCCACGCGCTGTTGCACCGCGAGATACTCGAGAATGCGTTCCTTCACTTTCTCAAGACCGAAGTGGTCTTCGTCCAGCACGGCTTCGGCGTTCGAGAGGTCGTTATTGACCTTGCTCTTCTTGCGCCACGGCAGGCCGATCAGCGTGTCGATGTAGTTGCGCACGACGGTCGCTTCCGCGGACATCGGCGACATCAGCTTGAGCTTCTTGAGCTCGGCGTCAGCCTTCTTCTTGGCTTCCTTCGGCATGCGCGCGGCAGTGATGCGCTTCTCGAGTTCTTCGAGATCGGCACCCTCTTCGCCTTCGCCCAGTTCCTTCTGGATCGCCTTGACCTGTTCGTTCAGGTAGTACTCGCGCTGGCTCTTCTCCATCTGGCGCTTGACGCGGCCACGGATGCGCTTTTCGACCTGGAGGATGTCGATTTCGGCTTCGAGCTGGGCAAGCAGATGCTCCAGACGCTCCACGACCGGGAACATCTCGAGAATATGCTGCTTCTGGTCGAGCTTGAGCGGCAGATGTGCGGCGATGGTGTCAGCAAGACGACCCGCTTCGTCGATGCCCGACAACGAGGTCAGGATCTCCGGCGGGATCTTCTTGTTGAGCTTCACGTACTGATCGAACTGCGAAACGATCGCACGGCGCAGCGCTTCGGTCTCAGCGCCGTCGGCGTGGTCCGGTTCGAGCGGCATCACTTCGCACGAGAACTGCGTTTCCTGCTCTTCGATCGAGAGCGTCTTCGCGCGCTGCAAGCCTTCCACGAGCACCTTCACGGTGCCGTCGGGCAGCTTGAGCATTTGCAGGATGTTGGCGATACATCCTACTTCGTACATGTCCTTTTCGGTCGGCTCATCCTTTGCGGCAGTCTTCTGCGCGACGAGCATGATGTGCTTGCCGCCTTCCATTGCCGCTTCGAGGGCCTTGATCGATTTCGGCCGGCCCACGAAAAGGGGAATCACCATATGCGGGAAAACTACAACGTCTCGCAGCGGCAGCAGCGGGAGCGTGGTGCGTTCCGGCGGGAGGAGTTGGGTTCCTGACATTTCATTTCCCCATGAGTGGAATCAATTGTTCGGTAAGTGAGGCCTGAAAAACCGATTACAAGCCTCGCGCGTGTGGGAAAAGTTCAGTGACTCCAAAAAAGGTGCGCCATCGACCACAAGATAAACGAAAAAGCCGTTCATCTCAGTGTATGAACGGCTTTTTCCCGGAACTCTTTAGCCGATCACCCTCATCAGTTCGACCCAGCGACCTTGGGCGCGTCTTCGTAGATCAAGAGCGGCTTGCCGTCGCCATCAATCACGTTGTCGTCGATGATGACCTTGCTCACGCCCTTCATGGTCGGCAGCTCGTACATGACGTCGAGCAATGCCTGTTCCAGGATCGAGCGCAAGCCACGGGCCCCGGTCTTGCGGCGGATCGCCTTGCGGGCAACGGCCTGCAGCGCAGCCGGGCGGATTTCCAGCTCCACGCGCTCCATGTTGAAGAGCTTGTGATACTGCTTGACGAGCGCGTTCTTCGGCTCGACCAGGATCTTCATGAGCGCCGCTTCGTCGAGCTTGCCGAGCGTGGCGACCACCGGCAGACGGCCGATCAGCTCGGGAATCAGGCCGAACTTGATCAGGTCTTCCGGTTCCGTCTCGCGCAGCACTTCGCCGGTATCGCGTTCCTGCTTGCTCTTCACGCTCGCACCGAAGCCGATGCCGGTTTTTTCCGTGCGATCCGTGATGACCTTTTCGAGGCCGTCGAACGCGCCGCCGCAAATGAACAGGATATTGGTCGTATCGACCTGGATGAAGTCCTGGTTCGGATGCTTGCGGCCGCCCTGCGGCGGCACCGACGCCATCGTGCCTTCGACAAGCTTGAGCAGCGCCTGCTGCACGCCTTCGCCCGACACGTCGCGCGTAATCGACGGGTTGTCCGACTTGCGGCTGATCTTGTCGATTTCGTCGATGTAGACGATGCCGCGCTGAGCCTTGTCGACCTCGTAATTGCAGTTCTGCAGCAGCTTCTGAATGATGTTCTCGACGTCCTCACCCACGTAACCGGCTTCGGTCAGCGTGGTGGCGTCCGCGATCACGAACGGAACGTTGAGCAGGCGCGCGAGCGTCTGCGCGAGCAGCGTCTTGCCGGAACCCGTAGGCCCGATCAGGAGAATGTTGCTCTTCGAGAGCTCGACCTCGTCCTTCTTGTCGAGATGCTTGAGACGCTTGTAGTGGTTGTACACCGCCACTGCGAGAATCTTCTTCGCGCGCTCCTGGCCGATCACGTACTGGTCGAGGATGTCGCGGATCTCCTGCGGGCTCGGCAGGTCCGAGCGCGACAGCGCCGCGTCGACGCCCGCACCTGCGGCCTCGTCGCGAATGATCTCGTTGCACAGGTCGATACATTCATCGCAGATGAACACCGACGGGCCAGCGATCAGTTTCTTGACCTCATGCTGACTTTTGCCGCAAAACGAGCAATACAACAGCTTCTCGCTGTTAGAACCTTTTTTGTCCGCCATGGATAGATGAGCCTCCGGACACTCTGTTACAGATGATACGCCGTTTCCCCAGGCCCGGCCGGGGGGTGCGTGAACCGCTTGCTGTGACGGCGTTGGGGCCGCAGGCCGCGAAGCGCGTTTGTCGATTATTTCACATGGTCCGCACGGACGTGCCTATCCCTTTTTTCATGGGTAAGGTCACGTCACATACGCTTTCCGGCGTCTTTTTTGACGCCGGAAACGCGTGCCGGATCAGGGGCGCTTGTGGAGCACCTGATCGACGAGGCCGTAAGCCTGTGCGTCGTCGCCGGACATGAAGTTATCGCGGTCGGTGTCGCGCGCGATGCGCTCGACCGGCTGACCGGTATGGTGCGAGAGCAACTGGTTCAGGCGCTCCTTCAGGTACAGGATTTCGCGTGCCTGGATTTCGATGTCCGATGCCTGGCCGCGCGCGCCACCCAGCGGCTGGTGAATCATCACGCGCGAATTCGGCAGCGCGAAGCGCTTGCCCTTCTCGCCCGCTGCCAGCAGGAACGCGCCCATCGAGGCCGCGAGGCCCATGCAAAGGGTCGAAACGTTGGGCTTGATGAACTGCATCGTGTCGTAAATCGCCATACCGGCCGAAACCGAACCGCCCGGGCTGTTGATGTACAGGCTGATGTCCTTGTCCGGGTTTTCGCTTTCGAGGAACAGGAGCTGGGCAACGACGAGGTTCGCGGTCTGGTCGTTCACTTCGCCGACCAGGAACACCACGCGCTCCTTCAGGAGCCGCGAGTAGATGTCATACGAACGCTCGCCGCGGCCGCTCGTCTCCACGACGATCGGCACGAGGCCGAGCGCCTGCGGTTCGAGGTCGCGCGAGGCGTGGGAGGTCAACGTGTCCAGCGATTGAGCGCGAATGGTCATGCGGTGCATCCTTGTCTGGAAGAGTTGTTCTGGTAACGCAGGTAAAACGCAGTGAACCTGAAATACCGGAATGGCGACGGACCCCGCGGAAATCAACCCTGACAGCAATGTGGCCAAATTCCGCGGATACAAAAACGGCGTGCTGGCCGTCGGTTGCTCCGACAGCCGGCACGCCGTAGCGGGCAGATTTAAGCCTGCGCCGTTGCGCTTGCCAGTTCTTCGAAGCTCACTTGCTTGTCCGTCACCTTGGCCTTGCCGATCACGAAGTCAACGACGTTCGATTCAACGACGTACGCTTCCATTTCGGCCAGACGCTGCTGGTTCGAATAATACCAGCGCACGACTTCCTTCGGGTCTTCGTAGCTTTTCGCGAATTCGTCGACTTCAGCGCGGATCTGTTCCGGCTTCGCTTCGAGGTTGTTCGCCTTCACCAGCTCGGCCAGCACGAGGCCCAGCTTGACGCGACGCTCGGCTTGTTCCGTGAACATTTCAGCCGGGATCGGTGCGTCCTTGGCGTTCGGCACGCCGCGTTGCGCCAGATCTGCGCGCGCCATTTCGACGAGACGCTGCTGGTCCTGCTCGATCAGTGCTTTCGGCACGTCGAGTTCGGAAATCTTCAGCAGTGCGTCCATCACCTGGTTCTTGACGATGGCCTGCGTGCGACGCTTGGCTTCGCGTTCGAGGTTGTCCTTGATTTCAGCGCGCATCTTGACGAGGTCGCCGTCGGCGATGCCGAGCGACTTCGCGAATTCCGCGTCGATTTCCGGCAGGTGCGCCCACTCGATCTGCTGCATCGTGATCGTGAACTTCGCCGTCTTGCCGGCGACTTCCTTGCCGTGATAGTCCTCGGGGAAGGCCAGGTCGAATTCGCGCGACTCGCCCTTCTTCAGGCCGATCGCTGCCTTTTCGAATTCCGGCAGCATGCGGCCTTCGCCCAGCACGAAGGCGAAGCCTTCTGCCGTGCCGCCCGGGAATGCGACGTCGTCGATCTTGCCGACGAAGTCGACCGTCACGCGGTCGCCGTCCTTGGCTGCCGTGTCCGCGCCGCCGTCACCGTGCTCGCCGGCTTCGCCGCGTGCGTGGAAGTGCACGCGCTGCTTGCGCAGGATGTCCAGCGTGCGGTCGATTTCGGCTTCGGTGATGGTCGTGGTCGTGCGCTCGATTTCGGCGCTGGCGACGTCGCCCAGCTTCACTTCCGGATAGACCTCGAAGGTCGCGTCGAAAGCGTAATCGCCTTCAGCGGCTTCGGCCTTCGGCGCGAAGCTCGGCTGACCGGCGACGCGCAGGTTTTCCGCGCGGCTGATGTCGAAGAATTCCTTGCCAACCTTGTCGCTCAGGACTTCGGCTTCCACCTGGCCCGAGTACTGTTGCGTGACCATCTTGAGCGGCACCTTGCCCGGGCGGAAACCCGGCATGCGCACGTTCTTCGCGAGTTGGCGGATGCGCGAATCGACTTCTTTCTGCACGGCGTCCTTCGGCAGGGAAATCGTCACGCGGCGTTCGAGCTTGCCGAGGTTTTCAACAACGTTAGCCATGGCTTCAATCGTCCTAAAATTGTTCGAGCGTATCAGTAATCTTTGCTGCCGCAGTCCGATGGGAAGATCCGCATCGCTTGCGTCTCGCTTGTGCCTCGTCGGCGCCGCTTGCCTGCTACAACCTCCGGCTGTAACCGGCTTGCGCTCTCTATCCAAATCAAGCGCCTCGGCAGGCATCGCCCGCGCTACCCGCGCGACACGCCAACGGCGTCGAGCGGACTTGCGCGGACGCTGCCCGCTGGGCGGCGCCCTTTCCGGGAGCCGCGAGACCCGGCCCGTTCCGATCGGCCCCATGGAGTCCACAGGAGCCGAAATGGACGGTTTGCGGTGCGGTTCCGTCAAAAGAGCCGGGTATTTTAGCAAACTATTGCCCGACCCAAATGGAATTGCCATTCGGGCGCGTAAAAGACGCCCCAAAGGCGTCCGAACCCACCCGTTTTGGGCCGAAAACCGCCCTCTTTCCGGGTCTGCGACGCTCACGCATCGGCCGCCCTCGATCCAACCCGCGAGCGATGCGCGCTATCGCGCTTCGGGTATCCAGTCGGGCCCTCGCGGCTGGTAAGCTAACGCTCACACCGGACGCCCCGCCGGCTGCAGCCGCCATCACTACACTTCCAGTCGAGACACCATGCCCAACCAGACGTTTGCTGACGCACCCGTCGTCGTCATTGCTCCCGATTCGTTCAAAGGCTCGCTCAGCGCGGATGGGGTCGCCGCTGCGATCGCCGAGGGGATCCGCCGCGCCCGCCCCGATGCCGAAATCCGCATCTGCCCGATGGCCGATGGCGGCGAAGGCACGCTCGACGCCATGCTGAGCGTCGGCGGCGAGCGCCGCACGCTCAATGTCGAGGGCGCCGCCGGCGCGCGCCGCGACGCCCTCGTGGGCCTGCTGCACGACGGCAGCGCCATCATCGAAACCGCCGAGATCGTCGGCATTACCGATCCCGTGGGCATGGGCGTGGCGGTTGCCTCGCGCAGCACGCGCGGCATGGGCGAAGCCGTGCGCGCGCTGCTCGACGAAGGCGTGCGCCGCTTCTACGTGGCGCTCGGCGGCAGCAGCACCAACGATGCGGGCGCGGGACTGCTCGCGGGCCTCGGCCTGCAACTGTTCGACGCTTCGGGCGCGGCGCTCGAACCCACGCCCGAAGCGCTCGCACGCGTGGCGCGCGTGGACGTGTCGGGTCTCGACGCGCGCCTGTCCGAAGCCACCTTCATCGCCATGTCGGACGTGGACAATCCGCTCACGGGCGACCATGGCGCCACGGCCGTGTTCGGCCCGCAAAAAGGCGTGACGCCGGCCGAAGTCGCGTCGATCGACGCGGCGCTGGGCGGCTTCGCCGACCTGCTCGAAGCCGCACTGAACCGCCGCGCTCGCAACGAAGCGGGCGCGGGCGCGGCAGGCGGACTGGGCTTTGCGCTGCGCATGCTGGGCGCGAGCTTCGAGCCGGGCGCCGAAGTCGTGGCGCGCACGATCGGCCTCGACGCGGCGCTCGAAGGCGCGCACTGGCTCATCACCGGCGAAGGCCGCTCCGACGTGCAGACGCTGCACGGCAAGGCGCCTTTCATCGCTTGCCGGCATGCACAGGCTGCGGGCGTGCCGGCTACCCTGCTTTCGGGCGCGGTCGACTCCGCCGCGCTGACACGCCTTGGCGAGCACTTCAGCGGCTGCTTTTCGCCCGCACCCGGCCCGATCACGCTCGAAGTGGCGATCCGCGACGCGGCCACGCTGCTCGCCAATGAAGCCGAACAGCTCACGCGCCTGCGCTACGGCTGGCGGGCGGCGTAAAGTCGGGCACCGTGCGCCGCACCCGAATCGTCTGACTTTCCCGGATGCGCGCGCAACGAGTTCCGCAGTAAGCGATTAATAGATTCGTATGCCCTCACGGAGCGCGCGCGAGCGGGCATCTTGAGGGTTCATGCGCGTTGACCCGCGCGCTGGTTGCGGCAACAATCATGGTACGCGCGACACCATCGCGCATACCTTACGCGACCAGACCAGGACGACCATGAAGGAAAGCAAAGCCGGACTCGAACAATTTCTGACCTATCGGCTCCATGTCCTGAACAAGCTCTCCGAACGCGGTGCGAGCGAGCGATATCAGGAGAAGCTCGGCATCACGCTGCCCGAAGCGCGCCTGATCGCCGCCGTCGGCGCCTTCGGCCCGTTTTCGGTGATGGAGCTCGCGCGCCACGCGAATCTCGACAAGAGCCAGGCGAGTCGCGCCGCCGAAGCGCTCATGCGCCGCGGCCTCATGCAACGCAACGCGAGCGAGGAAGACGGACGCCTCGTGCTCGTCTCGCTGACAACCGACGGACGCGCCCTCTATCGCAAGGTCATGCCCATCGCGCGCAAGTGGAACACCGACCTGTTCGCGGCCCTCGACGACAAGGAACGCGAGCTGCTCAACCGCGCCCTGGAAAAGGTCATCGCGGCGACTCAGGACGCACTCTGACGCGGCGCATTCGATAAGCGAAACTGATGGGGTGGCGCGAACGTGTCTATACGCTAGGCGCTGTGTAACCGATCGCCGGATAGCAGCTCCAAAAGCTCGTTTTTCCTGTCATAGCGGCGGTCGTTCGGGTCTCCCTGCTTTTACGCCTCGCGACCGCATTGCTAGACGAAGCTGCCAGGTTGTCCGATGAGACGTGCACGCTTTGCGGTCGATCGCACGTCAGTCGAACGACTCAGTGGCAACCTTCCCGCCCTCAATCACGAAGTGCGCAGCATCGACGCCAGGCGCGAAGAAGCGCCAGTCCTCGTCATCTTCGATTCCGTCCGAAACCACCGCCAGGCGATACCCTCGCGAAAACAAAGCAACCATGCCGCCCGCGTCGTATGCCGATAGGGCCTCGAACCTGATAGGACCTTGCTCTACGAGCAAGTCGTGCAAACGCGTGGCCGTGTCGTGCGCCTTTTCATCAGAGCCGCGCAGATCCTGCCGTGTTGCTACGATGCTCCCCTCGCGCATGATCTGCCAGTCACATTGCACGTGGAGCGCCCAAGCCCCATCCTCGCGCTCTCTGCCCCTGAGCGTATACCGTCTTTGCGGGCCAAACTGCATGGTGAGCATGTCCCCCGCGTGGCTGACCCAGCTCACTTCAAGCCCGACAAGCACGGCAAGCCGTTTCGTAATTTCCGCCTTAGTATCAATCATCACCATCTCCAAACATGTCCTGGCCGCGTTCCAGCATCTCGTGATACCCGAGACCCTGCTTACTGATTTCGTCATGGAGTTGCCGGGCTTGATCTTGATTCAAGCCTAACGCCTTTACAACGGCCTTGAACTGCTTGTTCTGAGTTTGATTGTTGCCTGGAGTGCCTTCGCCGCCCGCCAGTTCTTCCACCTCGCCATCCGGCAGATCGGGCTGATAGCCGAACGGCTGCGCATCGCCGAGCGGCGTTGAGGTCCCGCCCGCATCGTCGCTGAGCGCATTGCCCGCCTCTTCACCGCCACCGGGCACCGCCCCGGCTGCCGCCTCCATCACGCCGGGAAAGTCGTCGCCATTGCTGGCCGCTGCGACTGCTGCGCGCTTTGCAGCGTTCGCGGCCTGTATTGCGTCGATGCGCTCGACCATCGCGTTGTACTTTTCGATGTAGGCCGTCGCGCCGTCGGCATCGAGGCCCATCGATTCCATCACCGACTGGTGGAACGTCTTCGCGCGCGGCGTACTGGCGACCACTCCACCTCCACCGCCTCGATACGTCTCGCCCCAGGTTTGAGGTGCATAGCGCGTCGATACGCCGCGACTACCGCGCCAATTGCGATCGATAGCAGGGACGATCAGGCCATCGCGCACTGCTTCGCGCAGGATGCGCGTTATGTCGTCGCCATCGATGGGCGCGGGCCACCGCCCACGTACGTGCTTGCCGATGAAACTCGCGTAAGCGCTGAAATCGCCGCAGATACGCGAAGCGCCACGGCGAATGCTCACCCGGAAGAACTGATCGAAATCCCGCCGGTCCTGCTCCATCCGCTCTTCGCGTTCCTTGCGTACGCTCTGGCGCTCCTCGTAAGACAACTGCCAGCCACGGTCTACGTCTTCGATATCGCGAGCGGGCACCAATGCGCACTGCCAGCCGCCCTTGAGCGGCACGTAGAGTGCGTTATAAGAATTGCCCCATTCGGGTAACGACATGTCACCTCCGCCTGGTTGTGGCGTGTTTACTAGCACGTCACCAGGCGGCCGACCTTGCGCTATCCGGACTGGCACGCAGTTGATGCAAATCGGATCGAGAATACATATCGAAGCGAAGTGCGTCGTTTGTGTTATCGGGATCACGCGCAGGATCGGCTTTGGCGACTCCGACCTCATCGCCGCCAGGCGCCCTCCCGAAAAGACCCACGAACGGGAATTGCTGGTACCAGTGATAAACGGGCGTAGTACAAACAAAAAACCCCGCGGAGCCAAGCCCGGCGGGGTTTTCTGGTCAAACGTCGTGAACGTCTGGATCGTTTTTGGTGCGTGAGGCCGGACTCGAACCGGCACACCCTTGCGGGCGTCAGGACCTAAACCTGGTGCGTCTACCAATTTCGCCACTCACGCGAATCTTTCTGGCCGGCACCACCGCTGCACGGTCCCGCAGTTGCGGAGACAAACCGCTGAGACACATCGCGTACGAGATACAGACCTTGCGCGCTTCGATTGTGCACCCCGATGGGGCGGCCTCAAAGCGCAAGCGCGAGATTCTAACCGATTGCCCCGCGCTTGTCTGCATCTCGCAAAGCGCTGAAACTCCCAAGCCGTGCCGGTGCTAGAATCGCCGCGCTTCCCCACGCCCCCGAATCCCGTGAATTTCGACGAATACTGCCTGCAAAAGGCGGCCCCTCCAGGATCGAGCACCTACTACGCGCTGCGCCAGGCGAGCGCCGCGCAGCAGCCGCTGCTCGCCGCCCTCTTCGCGCTGCGCCGCGAACTCGAAGAGACCGCCAAGGAAACCAGCGATCCGACCGTCGGGCGCACCAAGCTCGCCTGGTGGCAGAAGGAACTGGCCGCGCTCGCCGCGGGCAACCCCGCGCATCCGGTCACGAAAGCGCTCGCGCAGCACGCGGGCGACGTGGCCAGCCTGTATCCGTTACTCCAGCCGTTGCTCGCCGGCTTCGAAATGGATTTCGAGCAGGCTCGCTATCTCGACTTGCCGAATCTGCGCCGCTACATGGATGGCGTGGGCGGCACCTTCGCGACGCTCGTGGCTCAGGTTGGCGCACGCACGGATGAAGAGCGCGCAGCCGTCGCGCAGTGGGCGACGCCGCTGGGCAATGCGCTGATGCTCGCGCAATTCGTGCCCGAGATCGGCAACGACGCGCGTCACGGCCGCATCTATATTCCGATCGACGAATTGCAGCGCTACAACGTCACGGCCGCCGATCTGATCAATCGTCGCTACAGCGCCGAATTCACCGAACTCATGCAGTTCCAGATCGGACGCGCGCGCGAAGCGGTGAACGCGGCGCTCGCCGCCATCTCGCCGGGCGAGCGGCGTCATCAACGCACGCTACGCGCGCTCGCGGCGCTCGAACTCGCATTGCTCGACGAAGTGGAACGCGAGCAATTCCAGGTGCTGCATCAGCAGATCGTGCTCACGCCGATCCGCAAGCTCTGGATCGCGTGGCGCGCGGCGCGGCGCGGCTGATTCACGCGTTCTTCAGGCGCGCAGTAAAGGCAGCGGTTCAAAACGCTGTTGCAGCACCGCTGTCGCGTCGAGTCCCCACCAGTTGCCCAGCACCGTCGCGTAGATCTGCCGGAAGTCGACCGCGACCGGCAGATTGCCATTGCCGTCGAGTCGCGCGAGTTGCGGCGCCTCGCCGTACAAGCCGCCCGCCACCCGTCCGCCCGCCACGAAATGCGCGCATGCCGTGCCGTGATCGGTGCCGCGGCTCTGGTTCTCGCGCACGCGGCGGCCAAACTCCGCGTAAGTGACGATCATCGTGCGATCCCAGCGCCCCATCTCGCCGAGCGCCGAACGCATCGCCACCATGCCCGCCGCGAACTGACGCAGCAGATCCGCGTGACGCTCGGGCTGGTTCTGATGCGTATCGAAACCGTTTAGCGTGAGGCGGATCACCGCCACGCCCTGCCCGGCCACCGGCGCCCCCTGCACGGTATCTCCCGACGCCAGCGCCTGCATCGCGGTCTTGATCGACGCACCGAACGCCCCATTGGGAAACGCTGTCTTCAACACGTATTGCCCGGGACGCGGACGCAGTTGATCGGCGGCATGCACGATGTCGTTCTCGACGTCGAGGATGTGCGCGAGCGCCGGATTGCGCTCCTTGAGCGCGACCGGCGTAACGAGCCGCGAGGCGCGCGCGAACTGCGCCGGATTGACGAGCGCGATGGCGCGCGCGCCATTCGCCAGCGGCCCCATCTCGGCGCTGCCGAGCACGAGGCCGTCGGCGGCAAAACCCTTCGGCACCGGTGCATTCGCGAAAGCACGCGTGAGCCAGCCTTCGCGCAGATACTGATCGGAGCGCGAGGCCGTGTCCCAGATCTCGATCGAGCGGAAATGCGACAGGTTCGGCTGCGCGTAACTCACGCCCTGCACGATCGCGAGTTCGTGTGCGCGCCACATCGGCATCAGCGGCGCGAGCGCGGGATGCAATGCGGTGTGCTCGTCGAGCTGGATCACATCGCCACGGCGCACGCCGATGGTCGGCCGATAGCTCGCGTAGAGCGGGTCCGCGTATGGCACGACGGTGTTCAGTCCGTCGTTGCCGCCCTTGAGTTCGACGAGGATCAGCAGATTCTCGTAACCACTCGCACGCGGCTGCGCGGGCATTCCGGTGGCCGGCATTCCGGTGCCCTGCGCCCATGCCGCTTCGGGTAGCCACGTCGCGCCCGCGGCCGTCATTGCGGCCGCTGCGGCCAGGAAGTCGCGTCGCTTCATGCCATGCCTCGTTGAGTCCATGCGGCGCGCAGCCGCTCGTGTCGTGGGGAGATCATCGCTTTATGCTTCGCTTTGCGCTTCATTTCAACTGATACACGGGATCCATCAGGAGTGCCTGGAGATAAGCCTCGGCACTGCTGCCAGGCGCGACCGCATCGACAGGGGCAAGCGGCAATACCGCGTGCTGCATCTGCAACTGCGCCGAGAGACCCGGCACCGTGTCGGCGCCAAGGCCATAGCGGCCGAGCCAGCCGTCCAGATCGAAATGCATGGCGGCGGCCGTCGGTCGCGCAGCGGGCTTTGCCGCACCACTCGCCGGCAGGGTCGCAGCGGCTTTCGTCATCGCGCCGCCCATCGGCGGGTGCACCGTCCCGGTCGCGCGAAACAGTTGCTCGACAAACTGCTTGCGCGCCAGCAACGTCGAGCTATTGATCCACGTCGCGCCACCGGGCCAGCCCTTCACATTGGGTGGATAAAACAGATTCTCGCCGAGCGACGCCGACGTGCGTGCGAACTGCGCCGTGTTCGCGTACGTGACCTCGAAACGCCGCACCGTACCGGCAATGAACTCGACCGGCGAACTCACCAGCACGCCGCGATTGCGTTCGTCCCAGAAAGCCGGCGTGGCCAGCAGCGCGCGCAACGCCGTCTTGACGTCGTAGCCGCTCGAACGAAAATGCGCGGCCACGATATCGAGCTGTTCCGGGTCGGGCGTGTCCGAGACAAACTCGCGCCAGAGTTTCGCCGAGACGAAATGCGCCGTCTGCGGCTCACCGAGCAGAATATCGAGCACTGCGTCGCCATCAAATGTGCCGGCATGGCCCAGCACGATCTTGATGCCGTCGTCGTGCTGCTGTGGGCGCCAGTCGAAGCGCGAGGAATCGGGTTCGACGCTCCAGCCTGTGTAAGCACGCGCCGCCTCGGAGACGTCGCGCTGCGTGTACTGCCCTTCCCCGAGCGTAAAAAGCTCCATCACTTCGCGCGCGAAATTCTCGTTGGGCTTGCCCTTGCGGTTGCTCGCGCCGTCGAGATAAAGCAGCATCGCCGGATCTTTTGCGACGTCATGCAGCATCGCCGCGAAACTGCCGAGCGCGTGACGCCTCAGGAGCGCATTTTGCTGCGCCATCAGTTGCGGCTCGGCGACCTTGTCCTGGCCTGACGTGAAATGGTTATGCCAGAAGAGCGTCATGTGCTCGGTGAGCGGCGACGGCGTCGTGAGGATTTCGCGCATCCACCAGGCGCGCAAGTCGTCGTAATCCTGACTGCGCCTGCGTTGCTCGTCACGGCGCTGATCCTGCGTCAGCGCGTTGCGCTGCGCGCGGGTCAAGGGCGTGTCGTTAGTCCACGCCGGTAGCGGCGTCACGGCTTCGGTGCGCGCCGTCGAGAGCACGCGCTCAACAGCCGCTTCGCGCGTGAGGCCGACATAGGGCGCGACATCAGCGGGTGCAGGCGCAAAGCCCGTGCGGATCAACAGATGCGTGGCGTCGTCGGCGTCGAGTAGATCGGCATCGGCTTGATCCGCCGCCGCAGCAGCGCTCGCCGCCCGATGATGATGCGCGCGATGGCCTGGCGTTGCGGATTGCGCAACCGCTTGCACGCTCGCCAGCGCGGACGAAGCGACGCCCAACGCAGCAAGGCGCTCCGACGAGACAGGCACGAATCGCATAAACCGTTTCATGGCAGACATGGGATCGAGGCGGGCATGAGCCGATCGCGCATCCGTAGAAGATGAATGTAGCGGCTTAACGGACGGCCCGGCACGCTTGTTGACCGCAGATTTGCAACGGAATTTTTCCTTGCCGCCTTACGTTACCTACAAAGCGGTTGCATGCGGTGCGCAGCATTGGAGCTAAAACGCAAGCAACGTCTCGAAGGAAATTGACGGTAAGACTGGAAATGAATCGCAGTGCATCGGTCGACACACGCAAGGGACAACAGCGCAAGCGCGGCGATCTGCAGAAAGATTCAGCGCTTGTAGAGTTCGCGCACGGCGTCTTCGATGTGCTGGCGCAGCAGACGCCGCTCGTCGGGCGTCATGTGGCCGTCGCGGCGGCGCTCATCGAGATCGGGGGGAACGGCGGGACGCTGGTTGAGGTCAGAGGCAGGACGCGGCGGTTGATCGTTGCGCACGCGCCGGATCGGCGGCCTGCCCGGGTAGCGGCTGCCCGCATGAGGGCCGTCGGCGAAGGTTTGCGCATGGATGGGCGCCGCCTCCAATGCCGCCACGACGCCGCTGGCCAACGCCAGTGCGATCACGGTGTGGCGCATTGTCGGGCCGACCCCTCCCATCGTTTTGTTCCCTTCTTGACGCGGCAAACGGCTACCTCGAATACATGTGGACCCGGCTCTGACACGGGCACTGGTTCGAAAATCGAATGAAGTATCCACCGAATGGCCGCTAAACGTAAAGAAGTCTATCTGTCAGTGCTTGCTGACGTGGCACAGGGCGGGTAAATTTTGTAACTGACTGTAACCTGTTAATCGGTGCAATCTCGCACCGTAACTCAATCGCGCTAAGATGCCAGGCATGGAAACCAAGAACCCGTCCAAAATTCTCGTTGTCGACGACGACCCGCGACTGCGCGACCTGCTGCGCCGCTACCTCGGCGAGCAGGGCTTTAACGTCTATGTCGCAGAAAATGCGCCCGCCATGAACAAGCTGTGGGTGCGCGAACGCTTCGACCTGCTCGTGCTCGACCTGATGCTGCCGGGCGAAGACGGTCTGTCGATCTGCCGTCGCCTGCGCGGCAGCAACGACCGCACGCCGATCATCATGCTCACCGCCAAGGGCGAAGACGTGGATCGCATCGTGGGCCTCGAAATGGGCGCCGACGACTACCTCCCGAAACCCTTCAATCCGCGCGAACTGGTCGCGCGCATTCACGCCGTGCTGCGCCGCCAGGCGCCGTCCGAACTGCCGGGCGCGCCTTCGGAAACCACCGAAGTATTCGAGTTCGGCGAATTCGCCCTGAATCTCGCCACCCGCACGCTCACCAAGGCCGGCCAGGAAATTCCGCTCACCACGGGCGAATTCTCGGTGCTCAAGGTGTTCGCGCGTCATCCGCGCCAGCCGCTCTCGCGCGAAAAGCTCATGGAACTCGCACGCGGGCGCGAATACGAAGTGTTCGACCGCAGCCTCGACGTGCAGATCTCGCGTCTGCGCAAGCTGATCGAGCCGGATCCGGGCAGCCCGCGTTTCATCCAGACGGTCTGGGGCCTCGGCTACGTGTTCATCCCCGACGGCGCCGCCTGATCCCTGATGTCTTTGGGTATCTGTCTGCCTGCCCGGCCTTTGTCGATGGGAAGGGTCCATGCGCATTGACCGGCGTCTCCTGACGCTCGCGTTCGGCGACCTGTTCTGGCGCACCTTCCTGCTGATCGCGCTGCTCATCGCGGTCAGCCTCGCGGCATGGTTCCAGAGCTTTCGTGTGATCGAGCGCGAGCCGCGCGCGCAGCGCGTGGCGCTGCAGCTCGTCGCCGTGGTCAAGCTCACGCGCACGGCCCTGCTCTATTCCGATCCCGATCTGCGGCGCGCGCTGCTGCAGGATCTGGAGAGCAACGAGGGCGTGCGCGTCTATCCGCGCGAAACCACCGACAAGTACAAACTGCAGCCCGACGAATCGCTCAATCGTCTGATCGAGCATGACATTCGCGGCCGGCTGGGCGACGACACCGTCATCGCCCAGTCCGTGAACGACATTCCCGGCGTGTGGATCAGCTTCAAGATCGACGACGACGATTACTGGGTCGCGCTCGACCGCGACCAGCTCGACAACGTCACCGGCCTGCAGTGGGTCGGATGGGGCGTGTCCGCGCTCGCGCTGTCGCTGTTCGGCGCGGCCTTCATCACGAGTCTCGTGAACCGGCCGTTTGCGCGGCTGGCCATGTCGGCGCGCATGGTGGGCTCGGGGCAATCGCCCGCGCCCTTGCCCGAAAGCGGCATGGGCGTGGCCGCCGAAACCAATCGCTCGTTCAACCAGATGGTGCGCGACCTCGATCAACTGGAGGCCGACCGGGCCCTGATGCTCGCGGGCATCTCGCACGACCTGCGCACGCCGCTCGCGCGGCTGCGGCTGGAAACCGAGATGAGTCCGTCCGATCAGGCGACCAAGGACGCGATGGTCGACGACATCGAGCAGATGGACATGATCATCGGCCGCTTCCTCGACTATGCGCGGCCCGTGCAGCGCATGCCCGAGCGCGTCGATCTTTCCGTGATCGCAAGCGAAATGGCCGCGCGCATGGCGGGCGAGGACGGCGTGCGTCTCATCACGCGCCTCGCACCCACGGCCGTGATCGAAGCCGACGATACCGACGTGCGCCGCATCGTCGGCAATCTGATCGAAAACGCGCGCAAATATGGGGCGAGCGAATCGGACGGCATTCCTCACATCATGCTGGAAACGCGCGTCTCGCATTCGCGCGTGGAGCTGTCCGTGGTCGACGAAGGTCCCGGCATCCCCGAGGACCAGCTTGCGCTCGTCACGCGGCCTTTCTACCGCGTCGACAGCGCCCGCACCCAGGCCAACGGCACGGGCCTCGGCATGGCCATCGTGCAGCGCCTCGTGGGCCGCTATCGCGGTGCGCTGCGCCTGCGCAATCGCGCGCCCGGCCCCGGCCTCGAAGTGACCATCGAGTTTCCGCTCGCCAAGGGCGCCTGAGCGTCACAGCGTCACGGGCCGCACGCCCTCCCCCCTTCGACACGACCACGCTGCGGTGCAGGCTCGCAGCGTGCGTTGTCGTCCCCTGCCACAATCGCAAGGAATAGAACCCAGTTTCGTGATCAAGGAGCGACGCCATGAAAACCGTCGGCGACAAACTGGCCGCCTTCACCGTCACGGCCGCGAAGCCCGGCTTCAATCATCCTGAAGAAAACGGCGAATCGGCCTTCCTCGAAATCACCGAGCAGACTTTTTCGGACAAGTGGAAAGTCATCTACTTCTATCCGAAGGATTTCACCGTGATCTGTCCGACCGAGATCGTCGCGTTCGCCCAGTTGCACAAGGAATTCGAGGACCGCAGCACGGTGCTGATGGGCGGCAGTTGCGACAACGAATACGTGAAGCTCGCCTGGCGGCGCGAGAACCATGAACTCGACCGCCTGAATCACTACTCCTTCGGCGACGTGAAGGGCGAGTTGATCGATCAGCTCGGCATTCGCGACAAGGAAGCGGGCGTGGCGCTGCGCGCGACCTTTATCGTCGATCCGGATAACACCATTCAGCACGTGTCCGTGAACAGCCTCAACGTAGGGCGCAGCGCAATCGAGGTGCTGCGCGTGCTCGACGGACTGCAAACCGGCGAGCTCTGCCCGGGCGGGCGCGAAATCGGCGGCGCCACCTTCTAGCGCTACTCAGCGCCTGCCTGGATCTGGCCCGCGGCCGTGCGCGCCGGCAGACGGTTGCGGATCGCGGCCGTCAGCGGCGCCTTCCACTCCAGCACGCGCTTTTCCAGCAGTTGCCACGAGAGATGCGCGAGCAGCACGGCCAGCGCGAACTGCAATACGAGCGGCAGCAGGTCTTGTGCGAACGGCGGCAAGTGCAGCCGCACGTAGAGCGCGGGTGCCTCGCCCAGTCGCGACGGCACGAGATTGTGGAACAGATAAAAGCCGTAGCTGACGGTACCGAGATACGCGAGCGGCCGCAGCTCCAGCGCCGCGACCAGCGCGCTGTCCTGCCGGCGCACGATCCACAGGAACACCGCCCCCAGCGAAAGCGCAAGACCGATATCGAGCAGGCCCGGCATCACGGCGCGTTGCATCGCCTCGCAACTCACGCAATCGGCACGTGCGAACGCGAACACGCCCAGACACGCAAGCGCCAGCGCGCACCATAGCGCGGCGGGCAAGCGCCCCGTCACCTGCACGCGCTCGCCGCCGATCGCCAGCGCTCCGCCAAGCGCGAGCAAGGCGAAATTCCACGGCGAGAACGCATAGACCAGCGGCTCGATCGCGCCGCCCGCATAGAGCCCGAGATGCACGAGCGCCGCAGCGCCAATCAAGCCGATGCACATGCCCAGATGACGCGAGGCGCGCGCGAATAGCAGCGCGAACGGCGCAATCAGATAGAACTGCTGCTCGACCGCCAGGCTCCAGAAATGCGATACCGTCCCCGGCCAACCGTCGTGCACGATCCCGATCCAGAAATTGGACAGGAATACGAAATGCCAGGCGAGGCCCAATTCGACATCGCGCTGATAGAAGAACGCATGCGCGATCGTCAGCGCGATAAGCAGCAGGTAGTAGACCGGGAAGATGCGCAGCGCGCGCTTGACGAAGAAAACGTAGAGCACGGCGTCACGCCGCGCGGCATGCTGCTCGATGCGCAGACGATTGCGATGCAGCTCGCCGATGATCAGATAGCCGCTGATCAGGAAGAAGAGCCATACGCCGATCTTGCCGGCATCGATGATTTCGACGTGCGCCTTGTGGGAGAGAAACACCAGCATCACGGCCAGCGCCCGGAGTCCGTCGAGGCCTTTTACGCGTCTTTCGAGTCCCGTCATTGCCCTTTCCGCTTCCGGTTACGCTTTGAGCATAAGGGGAAAAAAGCGGAAATAAATCGGCAAGAAAAAGCAAGGCGGTGATTGCAGATGCAACCACCGCCCAGACAAGAAGAGCGGGCATGGGCCCTGCTCTTCCCATTCGACATTTGCGAGGCACGACGCTTGCGCGCCACGCTGAGGAATGCAGAAAGGCCCTTGTTTCAAGACCTGAAATGCAATATCAGGCGCGCGTGATCAGCACGGCCGCCTGCGCTTCGATGCCTTCGCTGCGACCCAGATAGCCGAGTTTTTCGTTGGTCTTTGCCTTCACGTTCACGCGATCGAGCGGCAGTTTGAGGTCTTCCGCGATACAGGCGCGCATGGCGTCGATATGCGGCGAGAGCTTGGGCGCCTGGGCGATCACGGTGCTATCGACATTGATCAGCGTGAAGCCGGCTTCCTCGACGCGGCGCAGGCATTCGCGCAGCAACACGCGGCTATTGGCGCCGTAGAACTGCTTGTCGGTATCCGGGAAGTGACGGCCGATGTCGCCGAGCGCCGCGGCGCCGAAAAGCGCGTCGGTGATGGCGTGCAGCAGCACGTCCGCGTCCGAGTGGCCGAGCAGCCCGCGGTCGTAGGGCACCGTCACGCCGCCGATGACAAGCGGGCGTCCCGCCACGAGCGCGTGCACGTCGTAGCCTTGTCCGATTCTGATGTCCATGTGTGGGTTTTCCGTGTGGGTTGCTTGGGGCGCTATCAATTCGGCGCGCTTTATTGGCACGCCTGGTTTGCGGCGCTGAGAATGGCTTCGGCAAGCGCGAAGTCTTCAGGGTACGTCACCTTGAAATTGCGCAGGCTGCCCTGCACGAGGCGCGGCGAATGGCCAAGCCATTCGATGGCGCTGGCCTCGTCGGTGAGATCGTGCCCTTCCCGCTGGGCGCGCTCGATCGCGCCGCGCAGCATGCCGATGCGGAACATCTGCGGCGTCTGGGCCTGCCAGAGGCCGTCGCGCGATTCGGTGCGCGCGATGCGCGGGCCGCCCGGTACGTTATGGGGCGCGACGCGCTTGAGCGTATCGGCCACGGGCAGCGCCATGATGCCGCCGACCGGATCGTCCTTGAGCGCATCGACGAGCGAGCGGATCAGCGCGGGCGTGATGCCGGGGCGCGCGGCGTCGTGCACGAGCACCCAGTCGTCGTCGGTGGCGCCGAATTCGGCGAGCGCGACGAGGCCGTTGTAGACCGACGCCTGGCGCGAGGCCCCGCCGGTGCGCCGTACCGCGAAGCGCAGGCCGCCGAAGCGGCGCGCGTCGAAGTGGCTATCGTCGGGAGAAATGACGACCAGGGTCTGGGTGAATTCGCTGCAGGCGTCGAACGCCGCGAGCGTATAGTGCAGGAGATCGTGCCCCGCAACCGTGCGGTATTGCTTGGGCAGGGACGATCCCGAACGGCTGCCGGTACCGGCGCAGGGAATCAGGGCAAATAGGCGTGAGGTCACGGTGTCGCGAGCCGCATGAGTCAAAGTAAAGGACGGATTTTATAATAGGTCCCTTGCCCGCACGCCCAAGCTCCGCAAGCAGTACCCGATGGCGCGCGCAACGGGCACGCCGGCAGCCAGTCGACAGGCCGCGCGAAAGCAGCGCCAACGCCATGCCAGAGCGGCACGCAGGCACAATGGCGACGCTGCACGCGCTTTTCGAATGGCTGTCTTGAATCACGCTGTTTTGACCACAGCTTCGTCCGGATCGCATGCACCGAGGCGGTGCTCGCGGTGCTGCCTTCATCGATGCACGCCGCCCGCCACGCCCGAGGCCAACCTGTTGCCCCTATGTCCGAAATCGCCGCATCCTCGAAGTCCCCGTCCGCTTCACCGGTCGCCGTCGTCAAGCCGGGGCAGCGCTATGCGTTCGACGGCACGCACGGCTCGTCCGACGCGCTCCTGATCGCCCGTTACCGCGAGGCCGCGCGCGGCAGCGGCACGACCGCCCCGCTGCTGGCGGTGATCTGCGCCAGCGCCGTGGACGCCCAGCGTCTCGCCCAGGAAATCCCGTTCTTCGCGCCCGAAGCACGTGTGCGCCTGCTGCCCGACTGGGAAACGCTGCCTTACGACACGTTCTCGCCGCATCAGGATCTCGTTTCCGAGCGCCTGGCGACGCTGCACGATCTCGGCGAAGGGCGTTGCGACATCCTGCTCGTGCCGGCCACCACGGCGCTTTACCGCATGCCGCCGGCCTCGTTCCTCGCGGCCTATACATTCTCGTTCTCGCAAGGCGAGCGGCTCGACGAAGCCAGACTCAAGTCGCAGCTCACGCTGGCCGGCTACGAGCACGTGAGCCAGGTCATGCGGCCCGGCGAATACTGCGTGCGCGGCTCGCTGATCGACCTGTTTCCGATGGGTTCGCCGCTGCCCTACCGTCTCGACCTGTTCGACGATCAGGTCGATTCGATCCGCGCCTTCGACCCGGACAGCCAGCGCAGCCTCTATCCGGTCAAGGAAGTGCGCCTGCTGCCGGGCCGCGAGTTCCCGTTCGACGAAGCCTCGCGCACGGCGTTTCGCAGCCGCTGGCGCGAAGTGTTCGAGGGCGACCCGAGCCGCGCGACCATCTACAAGGACATCGGCAACGGCGTGCCGTCGGCGGGCATCGAGTACTATCTGCCGCTCTTTTTCGAAGAGACAGCCACGCTGTTCCACTATCTGCCGCAGAACGCGCAACTGGTGTTCTCGGGCGATCTGGACACGTCGATCCGCCGCTTCACCGCCGACACGAAGCAACGCCACAACTTCCTCGCGCACGATCGCGAGCGCCCGATCCTGGAGCCGCAGCGCCTCTTCCTGACCGACGAGGACTTCTTCACGCTCGCCAAGCCGTTTGCGCGCCTCGTGCTGCCCGCCGCAAGCGCGGGCGGCTGGGCCACGCCGCTGCCCACACTCGCGATCGACCGTCACGCCGACGACCCGCTCGCGGCGCTGCGCGGCTATCTCGACACCACGAAAAACCGTGTGCTGTTCGCGGTCGAATCGGCGGGACGACGCGAGACCATCGCGCAACTGCTCGCCGATAACCACTTGCGCCCGACCTCGGCGGACAGCTTCGAGGACTGGCTCACCGGCGACGAGCGCTTCGTGCTGGGCGTAGCGCCGCTTTCGACGGGCTTCGCGCTGCCCGGCGAAGCGCTGACGATCATCACCGAAACCGAGCTGTACGGTCCGCTCTCGCGCCGCGCGGGACGCCGCCGCCAGGAACAGGCGAGCAACGTCGATTCGATGGTCCGCGATCTTTCCGAGCTGAAAGTGGGCGATCCGGTCGTGCACGCGCAGCACGGCATCGGCCGCTATCACGGCCTCGTGACGATGGACCTCGGCGAAGGTGACACCGAGTTCCTGCACCTCGAATACGCGAACGGCAGCAAGCTCTACGTGCCGGTTTCGCAACTGCATGTGATTTCGCGCTATAGCGGCGCCGATCCGGACAGCGCGCCGCTGCACGCGCTCGGTTCGGGCCAGTGGGAAAAGGCACGCCGCAAGGCCGCGCAGCAGATCCGCGACACCGCCGCCGAGCTTTTGAATCTCTACGCGCGCCGCGCCGCGCGCGAGGGCCACGCGTTCGCGCTCGAACCGAAGGACTACGTGAAGTTCGCCGAGAGCTTCGGCTTCGAGGAAACGCCGGATCAGGCGGCGGCGATCGCCGCCGTGATCGGCGACATGACGAGCGGCAAGCCGATGGACCGCCTCGTGTGCGGCGACGTGGGCTTCGGCAAGACCGAAGTCGCGCTGCGCGCGGCCTTCATCGCCGTGATGGGCGGCAAGCAGGTGGCGATCCTCTCGCCCACGACGCTGCTCGCGGAACAGCACACGCAGACTTTTACCGACCGCTTCTCGGAGTGGCCCGTGCGTATCGCCGAACTCTCGCGTTTCAAGAGCGCGAAGGAAGTCAGCACGGCGATCCAGCAGATCAACGAAGGCAGCGTCGATATCGTCATCGGCACGCACAAGCTGCTGTCGTCCGATGTGCAGTTCAAGCGCCTGGGCCTCGTGATCATCGACGAGGAACACCGTTTTGGCGTGCGCCAGAAAGAAGCGCTCAAAGCGTTGCGCGCCGAAGTGGACGTGCTCACGCTCACCGCGACGCCGATCCCGCGTACGCTCGGCATGGCGCTGGAAGGCTTGCGCGACTTCTCCGTGATCGCCACTGCGCCGCAAAAGCGCCTGGCCATCAAGACCTTCGTGCGACGCGAGGAAGACAGCGTGATCCGCGAGGCGATGCTGCGCGAACTCAAGCGTGGCGGCCAGGTGTACTTCCTGCACAACGAAGTCGAGACGATCGAGAACCGCCGCGCGATGCTCGAAGCGCTCGTGCCCGAAGCGCGTATCGCCGTGGCGCACGGCCAGATGCACGAGCGCGAACTCGAAGCCGTGATGCGCGATTTCGTCGCGCAGCGCGCCAACGTGCTGCTCTGTACCACCATCATCGAAACCGGCATCGACGTGCCGACCGCGAACACGATCCTGATCCACCGCTCCGACAAGTTCGGTCTCGCGCAGCTGCACCAGTTGCGCGGCCGCGTCGGGCGCTCGCATCACCAGGCCTACGCGTATCTGCTCGTGCACGACCCGCAAGGGCTCACGAAGCAGGCGCAGCGGCGTCTGGAAGCGATCCAGCAGATGGAGGAACTCGGCTCGGGCTTCTATCTGGCGATGCACGATCTGGAGATTCGCGGCACGGGCGAAGTGCTCGGCGACAAACAGTCGGGCGAGATCCAGGAAATCGGCTTCCAGCTTTATACGGACATGCTCAACGACGCCGTGAAGGCACTCAAGGACGGCCGCGAACCCGATCTGAACGCGCCGCTCGCCGCGACGACCGAGATCAATCTGCACGCGCCCGCCATCCTGCCCGCCGACTACTGCGGCGACGTGCAGGAGCGTCTGTCGCTCTACAAGCGCCTGGCGAACTGCGAGCACGACGATTCGATCGACGGCATCCAGGAAGAGCTGATCGACCGCTTCGGCAAGATGCCGCCGCAGGCACATGCGCTGATCGAAACGCACCGCCTGCGCCTCGCCGCGAAGCCGCTCGGCATCACCAAGATCGACGCGGGCGAAGCGGTGATCGGACTGCAGTTCGTGCCGAATCCGCCGGTCGACGCCATGCGCATCATCGAGATGGTGCAGAAGCACAAGCACGTGAAGCTCGCAGGCCAGGACAAGCTGCGCATCGAAACGCGCAGTCCCGATCTCGCGGTACGCGTGGCGACCGTCAAGGAAACGCTGCGCGCGCTCGGCGCGCCGACGCGGGCGGCGGCTCCGCGCACGTAGTTTCCTCGTCGTTTTCGCGCGGCTTGAACGGATGATCTGACGCTCCAACCGGCGCATCATCCGCGCCCGCAGCATGTTGCAGCGCGCCACGTCCGCGCGCGCTGCAACTTGTTTTCCGGCTTTGGCGAGTCCCACCCTTTTTGGGTAATATGGACAAGACAAGCAAGCCGGAGTCCACCATGAGCATGACCGCTGAAACAGCGCAGTCTTCCCTGCAGTCTTCCAGACCGTCCCCCGCCGCATCCCCCGATCTCCCCGCTTCACTTCCCTGGGTCACCCGCCTCGTGTCGATGGACACGGTCAGCCGCAATCCGAATCTCGGCCTGATCGAAACCGTGCGTGACGATCTGCGCGCGCGCGGCATCGAATCGACGCTCACGTACGGTCGCGACGGCAAATGGGCCAATCTGTTCGCCACGCTGCCCGCGCACGATGGTTCGACCGATGGCGGCATCGTGCTGTCGGGCCACACGGACGTGGTGCCCGTCGATGGCCAGAAGTGGGACAGCGACCCGTTCAAGCCGGAAATCCGCGACGGCCTGCTGTATGGCCGCGGCACCTGCGACATGAAGGGCTTTATCGGCGCGGCGCTCATGCTCGTGCCGGAAATCCAGCAGACGAAGCTTGCAAAACCGCTGCATCTCGCGCTCTCGTTCGACGAGGAAATTGGTTGCGTGGGCGCACCGCTCATGCTCGAGGAACTCGTGAAGCGCGGCGTGAAACCGGAAGGCTGCATCGTGGGCGAACCCACGAGCATGCGGCCCATCGTGGCGCACAAGGGCATCAATACGTACCAGTGCTGCGTGCGCGGTCACGCGGCGCATTCGTCGCTCACGCCGCGCGGCCTGAACGCGATCGAATACGCGGCGCGCCTGATCTGCTACATCCGCGACATGGCCGACGAATTCCGCGCGCAAGGCCCGTTCGACGAGCTGTACGACGTGCCGTTCACGACGGCGCAGACCAGCACGATCGAAGGCGGCAACGCCATCAACACGGTGCCGGCGGAATGCCGCTTTGGATTCGAATTCCGCAATCTGCCGACGCTCGACCCTGATGCGATCTTCGCGCGCATCGAGCAATACGCGCGCGAAACACTGCTGCCGAAGATGCAGCGCGAAGGCGTGGCGGGCGCAAACCCGGCGATCGAGTTCATGAAGATCGCGGCGGCGCCGGGCCTCGACGTCACGGAACAGGCCGCGATCACGCAACTCGTGCGCGCGCTCACCTCGGACCAGACGCGCCGCAAAGTGGCCTACGGCACCGAAGCGGGACTGTTCGCGCGCGCGGGCATTCCGAGCGTGGTGTGCGGTCCCGGCGACATCCAGCAGGCGCACAAGCCGAACGAGTTCGTCTCGCTCGAACAACTTTCGGCGTGCGAAGGTTTCCTGCGCAAGCTTGTGCGCGGCCTGTCGCTCGACGCGCAAACGCGCTAAAGCCGCCGCGCCGCTGCGTTAAAACCAGGCGCCATGTCCACCGGCACGCCGCTGCCCACCGATCACACGATCGACGGCGAAGCGATTCCCTCGCTCGACGACATCGCTTCGCAGCACTTCACGCTCGCGCCGTGGGTGCTGCGCACGCCGGTGTTCGACCGGCACGATCTGCCCTCGCTCGGCGACACGCTCGTCAATTTCAAGTTCGAACTGC
Organism: Paraburkholderia eburnea; assembly: GCF_002917095.1. Classification (GTDB taxonomy): domain Bacteria; phylum Pseudomonadota; class Gammaproteobacteria; order Burkholderiales; family Burkholderiaceae; genus Paraburkholderia; species Paraburkholderia eburnea. The sequence continues at coordinate 23,344 of NZ_PQGA01000003.1, read as the reverse complement.
TGCAGGCAAGCGGCAGCTTCAAGGTGCGCGGGGCGTTCACGCATCTGCTCGCGCTCGATGCGGCGCAACGCAGCGCGGGCGTGACCTGCGTGTCGGGCGGCAATCATGCGATTGCCGTTGCGTACGCCGCGATGCGCCTGGGCGTGTCCGCGAAGGTCGTGCTATTCCATACGGCGAGCGCGGCGCGTGTGGATCAGTGCCGGCGTCTGGGCGCGGAGATCGTGCGCGCGAGCGACAGCCACGAAGCCTTCGAGATCGTGCGCCACATCGAAGCCGAGGAAGGCCGCTATTTCGTGCATCCTTTCAACGGTTTTCGCACGGTGCTCGGCACGGCGACGCTCGGCTACGAATGGGTGACCCAGTCGCCCGATCTCGACGCGGTGATCGTGCCGATCGGCGGTGGCGGGCTGGCGGCAGGCGTGGCCACGGCGCTGCGTCTCGCGAACCCGCGCATCGCGATCTATGGCGTCGAGCCCGAAGGCGCGGACGCGATGAGCCGCAGCTTCGCGGCCAACCATACGGTGCGCCTGACCCACATGCATACCATCGCCGACTCGCTGATGTCGCCGCACACCGAGCAATACAGCTATACGCTGTGCCGCCGCCATCTCGAAGACATCGTCACGGTCTCCGACGACGAACTGCGCGCGGCCATGCGCGTGCTGTTCGACGAGCTGAAGCTGGCCGTCGAGCCCGCCTGCGCCGCGGCCACGGCGGCGCTCCATGGACCGCTGCGCGACCCTTTGCAGGGCAAACGCGTGGGCATCCTGCTGTGCGGCACCCACACCGATCCACGGCGTTTCACCGAAGACATCACGCTCGCACCGCACGCGTAGCGTTCACCGCTCGCGGGAACGCGACGTGCATTAGTCCGTTTCGCGTTGCGCCGCAATCGGCGAAACGTCAGCCAATGTCAAATCGCTATCGTGTTCCGGGTGCGTTCGCTATCATTGCGCCAATACGTCGTTATCTACCCAGGCCCGTGCCGCCCCCTTCAAGGAGAGCCCATTCATGAGCATGATCAAAGAGTTCAAGGAATTCGCCGTCAAAGGCAATGTGATGGATCTCGCCGTCGGTGTCATCATCGGCGGCGCCTTTTCCAGCATCGTCAACTCCGTCGTGAAAGACCTCATCATGCCGGTGATCGGCGTGGTGACAGGCGGCCTCGACTTCTCGAACATGTTCGTGCGGCTCGGCAATATTCCCCCTTCGTTCAAGGGCAATCCCGATTCGTACAAGGATCTGCAGACCGCAGGCGTCGCCGTGTTCGGCTACGGCTCGTTCATCACGGTGCTGATCAACTTCATCATTCTCGCGTTCATCATCTTTCTGATGGTGAAGTTCATCAACAAGCTGCGCAAGCCCGAGGAAGCGCCCGCAGCCGAACCGGCGCCGACGCCCGAAGACGTGCTGCTGCTGCGCGAGATCCGCGATTCGCTGCAGAACAGCCCGCGCTGAGCGCCTGTTTCGCTGCCCCATTGAAAAAGCCCGCGTCGCCTTCGAGGCACGCGGGCTTTTTTACGTCCGTCTTACGCCGATAAGTCGATAAGTCGATACCGTCGGGCGCTCAGGACGTCGCCGCATTCGGCGCGGAGTTTGATTCATCGCGTTCGACGCGTTGCGCGCGCAGGATCGACGCCTGTTCGATCAGGTGCTCCAGTTGTTCGAAATTAACCGGTTTCGTGAGGTGCGCGGTAAAGCCCGCGTCGAGACTACGGCGCACGTCGTCGTCGGTGCCGAAGCCCGTGAGCGCGATCGCGGGCGCCGCGGACTCCTTGCGGAACGCGCGGATGAAGTCGATACCCGAGCCGTCCGGCAAGCCGATGTCGCTCACCACCAGATCGAAGCGCCGCGTGGCCGTGAGCGCAAGCGCGGCCGCCACACTGGCGGCCACCGCCACGCCATGACCGAGCGCATGGATCAGTTGCGACATCACTTCGGCCGTATCCTCGTGATCCTCGATCAGCAGGATATCGAGCGCGCTGGCCTGATGCGGGCCGCAACGGTCCGCGGGCTGCTCGGCGCCGGTGCCGGGCGTGGCGGTCGGCAGAACGATCGTGAAAGTCGCGCCGCAGTGCGCCCCCGGGCTTTTTGCGCTGACCGTGCCGCCGTGCGCCTCCGTCAGCGCCTTCGTGACCGCAAGGCCCAGACCCAGGCCGCCGAACTGGCGCGTCATGTTGTGGCTGCCCTGTTCGAAGGCATGGAAAAGCTTGCCGATCTGCTCGGGCGCAATGCCGATGCCCGTGTCCTCCACTTCGATCACCACATGCATGCGCTCGTCGCGCGTGCGTACGTAGATGTGACCGCCGTCCGGCGTGAATTTCGCCGCGTTGCGCACGAGATTCCAGAACATCTGCTGCATGCGCGCACGATCGCCACGCACGTAATGATGTTGCGCATGGCGCTCGACGTGCACATCCTGCTGCTTGATCTGGATTTCGCTATGGAACAGTTCCAGCACGGCATCGATCACTTCATGCACGTCGACGGTGTCGAGCATGAGATCGAGCTTGCCGTTGGCCACGCGCGTGAGATCGAGCAGATCGTCGATCAGACGCGCCTCGAGTTCGATATTGCGGCGGATCATCAGCACGCCCGCGCGCGCGGCGTCGGGCAGGCCCGGAATCTGTTCGAGCAAACGCGTGCCGGCCAGCACCGGCGTGAGCGGCGTGCGCAACTCGTGCGACAGCATGGCGAGAAAACGGTCTTTGGCGCGATTGGCCTCTTCCGCCGCCTGCCGCGCGGCCTGCTCGGAAGCCAGCAGCAGTTCGCGCTCTTCGCTCGATTCGCGTTGCGCGTGGATATCGGTGCAACTGCCGAACCACTTGTTGATGCCGCCGCGCGGATCGCGCATCGCCACGATGCGGACATCGAACCATCGCCAGGTGCCGTCGTGGCGGCGGATCCGCAGCTCGTGCCGGTAATCGTTATTGTCGCTGCGCACGGCCTTGAGCCAGGTGTGGCGAATGTCCTCGCGGTCGTCGGGATGCACGGCGTCGAGCCAGGCGAGGCCATGCGATGCCCCCGCGTCGAGACCCGTGTAATCGCGCCACTGCTTCGAAAGGAAATCGCAATCGCCGTCCGCGCCGCAAGTGAAGACGAGATGCGGCAGCGCCTCGGAAAGCGTGCGGTAATGTTCCTCGCGGTCGCGCAACAGCAAGGCCTGGTCGGAAGCGCGCTGCAATGAGACCTGCGAGAGCACGCGCGCCACGGCCTCGGGCAGATAGTCGAGATAGTCGCCCGATTTGGGGACGACATCCGAGACGCCCGCGCGCAGCGCGGCAATCACGCGCGACTCGTCGGTAAAGCCGGTGACGAGGATCGCCGGCACGCGCACGTTGTCCGCGCGCAAGCGGCGGAAAAAGTCGAGCCCGGTCTCCGCGCCATCGAGCTGATAGTCGAGCACGAGCACATCCGGCGTGCGTGCGGCGAGCACGGTGCTCGCTTCGGCCACGCTGCCGCAGGTGTCCACGCGCGCGCCGGCCCGCACGAGCGATTTGCGCGCGAGCCGCAGAATGCCTTCGTCATCGTCGACGACGAGCACATGCGCGCCCGCCAACAGGGTTGCCTCTTCGTTCATGCGCGTCGCATCCCTCGGAGCTGGCTCCAGCTTTGGAGCATGCGCAGTCTGGTCATGATGGTCATGCGTGAATCAATCTCTTTCGCGGATCGGTTCGTGCCGCCGGCACGCCCGAGCGTGTTGTCATTCAGGGACACTCAAGGGCGACTGAAGCGATGTCCCGCCGGCAGCTTGACCACCTGCAGGAAAAAGCCAAGCCGCCGCACCGCCTCGATGAACGCATCATATTCGACGGGCTTCGTGATGTAGACGTTGCAGCCCAGTTCGTAGCAGCGCTCGATCTCGCGCGGATCGTCGGTCGTGGTGAGCACGATCACGGGCACCGAAGCCGTCGCCGGTTCGGCCTTGAGCCGGCGCAGCACCTCGAAGCCGTCCACGCGCGGCATGCGCAGATCGAGCAGAACGACGAAATTCGCCAGATCCTCGCGTGACGGCAAGCCCGGCGCGTTCGCGGCGCCCGGTGCGGATTGCGCAGGTTGGCCGTCCGCACCCGGCGCGCCGAAGAAATAATCGAGCGCGTCCTGGCCGTCGCGAAACCGCAAAAAGCCGTTGGACACGCCTGAGCGGCGCAGGTTGCGCTCGACCAGCGTGGCGTGCCCGTCATCGTCTTCGATCAGAACGATGCTCACGCGCTCACCGGCCAGCGCGGCGCGGTAATCGTCATGCGCGTCGTGCGGCGCGTCGTCCTGAGCGTCGTCCGCGTGGTTCCCCGTGTCTTCCCCGTGCGTCATATGCCGCTCTCCGACCTTCCCTGAAACGTTTTCGATGGTGCTGTCCTTATGCTGATGCTGCGCGCAGCGGCGCGTCGGGCAAGGCGACGAAGAACGTCGAGCCCGCGCCTTCCGTCGATTCGACCCACACGCGTCCGCCATGACGCTCCGCGATCCGGCGCGCGAGCGCGAGGCCCGTGCCCTGCCCGTCCGACTGGCCGCCGTGAAGGCGTTGAAAGGCTCTAAATAGCTGGGGCAGATACGCGGCGGGAATGCCAATCCCATTGTCGCGCACATAATACGTCCGCGTGCGGGTGCCCGACATGCGCGATGGATCACGAGGGCTTTCCAGGGCATTTTCGGGCGTTTTTATGCTGGAAACCGGCAACGCTCCGATCTTTTCCTGCGCCTGCGCCTGCGCCGCTTCGTCGGGCATCACCGCGCCGATTTCCACCAGCCCCGGCCGGGACGGATCGAGATGGCGCAACGCGTTATCGATCAGGTTGCCGAAAATCTGTTCCAGCGCCGCCGGATCGCCCCATGCGGGAGGCAGTTCGCCGACGAAAATCCGCGCGCGCTGAGCAAGGCCGGCGGCAAGCCCGCCCAGCGCCCGCTCGACGATGCGTGCGACGTTCACACGCTGCCAGCGGTATTCGAGACGCCCCGCGCGCGACATGCGCAGCAGCGCATCGATGATCGCCGCCGAGCGCGTCACTGCCTGGCGCAGGAATTGCAGCGATTCGGCCACGTCGCCATCGAGCACTTCGTTCATGCGGCGACGTTCGTCGGCAGGCAATCCGGCCGTGTCGATCTGGTCGCGCAGATCCACGCACGACGCCTGCAACTCCCTGGAAAAACCTTGCAGGTTGACGAGCGGCGAGCGTAAGTCGTGCGAGACGCTGTACATGAACATCTCGTTGTCCTGGCTCTCCTGGCGCAGCCTGTCGTTGGCGGCGGCGAGATCGGTGGCGCGCGCCTGCAACTGGAGCTTGAGCGCGGCCTGCTCGCCCTCGGCGTCGCGCAAGCGCTGGCTCGTCTGATTGAGCACGGCGTCGAGCGCGGCGATTTCGTCGTCGCCTTCGAGCGGCGGCGCCAGCGCCACGCCTTCACTCAGGCGCTGTGCATTGGCGCCGAGCGCCGCAAGCCGCTGGCCCACGTTGCGCGCGAACGCAATGGCCGTGATGCCCCAGATCAGCATCGAGCCGACCACCGCGAAAATCAGCGCGTTCTGCTGGCGCTCGCGCGTCTCGCGCAACGAGGCACTGCGCTTGACGTCGAAGCGCGTCTGCTCCTCGATGAACGCGTCGAGTTCGCTGCGCACGGCGTCGATTTCGGGCGGCAGACCGGTTGCGCTCGCCTGCACGAAGGTGTCGGACCGGCCCTCGCGCAGCGCGTCGGCGATTTCGGCGCAGCGCGCGCGCCAGGCCCGCGCGTCGTCGTTGATGCGCTGCACGCGCGCGAGTTGCACGGGATTGTCGCTCACCATCTGGGCAAGCAGCGCGATGCGATCCGAGAATTCGGCCCACACCGCGCGCCGATCGATGAAGGAGGGATCTTCGAGCACGACGGCGGTACGCACGCGCGCGGCTTCGCGCAACAACGGCTGGGCGATGCTGGAGGCCTGCCAGAGAATCTGCTTGCTGGCATCGGCGCGCCTGGCGGCCTGGGCGGCCTCGCCCTGCGTGTCAAAGACGACGCCGAGCAGCGCCAACTCGACGACGCTCGGAATCGCGATCAGCAACAGCCCCTTGGCAAACAGTTTCATGGCGGTCTGGTTCAGTGGCGCTCAGTGGCGCTCTCGGCGGCGCTCGCGCGCCCGTCAGCAGCCGTTTGCACGACAGGAATTGCGCGACCGGCCTTGACCGGCCCCGCGCGCCGCAGGCACCAGAGCCGAAATATTATCAGCGCGAAATTGCGAGATGACAACGTATGTGGCAGCGACCACCTCGCCACGAGAAAAGCCCGTCTTTTCCCGAGAAATCGTCACACCGCGCGCGCGTGCAGGACTATTATTGAGACCGGAGACAAAGAAAGAGAAGTCAAGAGAAGCGAGAGAGCGCCGGGATACATACATGAGCGCGACGTGCGGCCCGGCATGGCGTTTTGCCTGACGCAATGAGGATCTGGGCGCTGTCCCCACGGCCCGCATCCTCGCGAATCCGGCAGATCCTATGCAAGACGGATCGACGTGCGGCGCACCAATCCGGGAGTGGTCGCATGGGAACGCTGCGTGTTTTGCAATCCACCTTTTTCAGGCGAATTTTTATGTCCTTCCCGAAAAAGCGTAAACGCGTCAAGGCGGATGGCGACGAGTCCTTTCTCGCCGTGCTGAGCCACTTCAAGCCGTTCGGTCAACTGGATACCAAGATTGCACGCGCACGCGCGCAGGACGAGCCGGTGCTCTATGCACACGTGCTGCCCGGCCTCGACGTGCTGTTGTGCAGTGTGCGCGGGGCGCATCCGCCCTATCCCGCGACGGCCGAATTGCGCAAGCGCTGCATCGAATCGATCGCGCATGCGCTCGAACAGCCCCTCGAAGGGCTCGAAAACGGCGGCTACTGGTATGAAGCCGACGGATTCGGTTTTCTCGTGTTTGCCAGCCGTGCGCGCGCCCGGATCCTCGCCGAATTCGGCGCGGTCCGTCAGGGCTTGAATTCGCGGCGTGTGGCGCGCCGCCAGGATGCCACCGGCGATCCGGCACCGCGACAGCAACTGCGCTGAACCTCACGTAAAAAAACGCCCGACGCAAACCTGCGCCGGGCGTTTTTCCGTGCACGCTTGTTCCCTTCCTTAGCTGCCCTTGTAGAGGTTCTGCAGACCCGGTTGCGAGGACGAGTCGGGACGCACGCTCTTTGCCGGCGTCTGCGAGGAGCGCGAAGCACGCGCCGCCGCCGCGCCGCTGCTGGCCGCGCTCGCGGGAACCGGCGCCGAAGCCGGCGCGCGCATCTTCTGCCCCGGCGGCGGCGCGACCGGATGCTGATGCATCTGCGAGAACAACTGATCGCACGGCAGCGGCTTGTTGTTGCTCGGCGCGATGAGCGGAATCAACGCCGCGAACGGATTGATGAGGCCAAGGCCGACCATCGCGCCGCCGCGCAACGCAAGCGCCGCCGCATCGACGCCCACGTGCGGATTCTTGAAGGTGCCCTTCACGTAGAGCGGCGAGCGCAGCGAGAAGATGCGAAAGCCCTTGGTATGCGGATGCACCTTCATGTCCAGCGATTCGTCGCGCAGATCGACCGGGCCGGTGATGTCGATCACGGCATCGTCGGTATCGAGGGCGAACACGCGCGGGTCGAGCACGCCATTGGTGGCGACGAAATCGGCGGCCGCGCAATTGATCTTCACGTCGCGCTGGCCAAACAGCTTCTCGTAGACGACGTTCGCCACGTTCAGACCCGCCGCCTCCATCAGCAAACGGCTGACCGTGCCTTGCGTGACGAGCATTTTCACCTCGCCGTTCGAAGTGGACGCCAGCGCCGCCGGCGAGTTGCCGGTCGCGGAAAGCGACGCATCGCCGTTGACTTCACCCAGCGCCGATTGCATCGACTTGACGGACGGGAACAACTGCTTGAGCTTCAGGTGGCGCACCTCGGCCGTGCCGCGCGCCTTGAGCGGCGTGTGGCTGCCGTCGAGATTCAGGCGCGTGGCCAGCGTGCCGCCCGCGACGCCGAACTGCAGCGGATCGAGCACGAGCACGCCGTCGGTCATGATGACGTGGGTGTACAGGTCCTGGATCGGCAGGCTGCCCTGCTTGATGATGCGCTTGCCGGTGAACTTCACGTCGGCGTCGATGGCGCTCCAGCGGTCGGTCTTGAACGGCTCGACCGGGATCACGCGCTCGGCGGGCTGATTGGCAGTGTCGCCGCGCTTGACTTTGCTCGCCTTGCTGTCCGCGCCGATGATCGGCGCCAGATCGGAGAACTGCAGCAGGTTCGACACGAGCGTGCCCGAGAGCAGCGGACGGGTCGGACGCTGGGTATAGACAAACGTGCCATTGATGTCGCTGCCGCCCACGCGGCCCGTGAAGTTTTCGTAGCGGAACACGCTCGCGCCCTTGCGGAACTGGCCGACGAAACGCCCTTCGGTGGCGTAAGGCGGCGTTTCCGGCAGCGTCACGCCCGTGAGGTTGTAGAGATGCGCCATGCTCTGCCCTTGCAGCCACAGACGCAGATCGACGGCGGCCAGATGCGCCGGGTCCGTCACCGTGCCGACCAGTGCTATATGCATATCGCCCGCGCGCACGTCGGCCTGCACCGGGAATGGGCGGTTCGAATCCTGTAGCGCGAGCACGCCGCCGAGCTTGCCTTCGCCCGAGAGCGGCGTCTTGTTGTAGGTACCCTTGACGGTCCAGCCGATCGCGTAGAACGGCTCGGTGGCGGGGCCGCCCGAGACGGCGTTGGCATTGCTGGCCGAACTCGCGCCGATCGCCGCTAGCTTCGCGCTCATGCCTCCCGACGCGGCGCTCGCGCCGGCTGTGGCGATGTCACTTGCACCGCTGGCCGAACTGGCCGCACTGGCCGCACTGGCCGCACTGGCCGCACTGGCCGCACTGGCCGCACTGGCCGCGGCCGCTTCCGAAGCCTGCTGCTTTTCTGCCTGCTGCGCGAGCCGGTTCGCGCCCGAGCGCCCGATCACCTGCACCGATCCCTGGCGCGAAGCCGCTTCCTGCTGCTCCATCGCCTTGCCAATCGGAATGCCGTGGCCGAGCAGGCTCACGGTCACTTTCACCTCGGTTTTGGTCTGCTGGTCGCTCACAGCGATATTGCCGCTCGAAAACGTGATGTCGTGCAGATCGAGCTTCCACGTCGACGGCCCGCTCGACGCCGGCAGCTTGAAGGTCCAGTTGTTGCGTCCATCGGTCAGCCGTTCGACATCGACGGACGGATTCACGAGATTGATCGCCGGGATCACGATGTCGTGCGCGAGCAGCGGCAGCACCGCCACCTCGAAATCGATCTCGTCGAGCGTCGCGAACTTCGGCGTTTTGGTCCAGTCGGGATTCGCCACTTCGATCTGCGTGGCCGAGAAGCGCGGCCAGGGCACCCACGCGCGCCAGCCCGTCTCGCCTGGCGGCCTGCGCCAACCGACCTTCAAATCGCCGACAATCGCGAACGGCCGGCCGATGGCCTCCGACACTTTTTCGTTCACGTAAGGCCTGGCACGATTCCAGTCGAAGGTGAGGATGAAAACCGCAAGCGCTGCGGCGAGCACGACGACAACGGCCACGAGCCATGCGATGATCCTGGCGAGTGCGGGGCCTGGCCCGCGGGGCTTGGGTTGCGGTGACGTCATGCGCGCTCCGGGTTATGCATTGTTGTTTCGCCAACGAATCCGCAGCAGGACGCGTGCCCGACGGGACTCGCCGGCCTGCCCGTTCGCCGTGAAATACGTCTGTTATCCACCATCATTTAATGAAGAACCCCCAGAAAGAATCGTCCCACGACGGCGCCCGTACAGGCATGGCGACAACGACGGTTCCCCTTGTCGAAGCCCGTGGCCTCACGCGGCGCGATGCCCAGCGCGGCCAGATTTTGCTACATCCGACAGATTTCGCGCTCGAAGCGGGTCAGCGCGTGGTGCTCACCGGGCCATCCGGCTCGGGCAAGAGCGTGTTCCTGCGCGCGCTCGCGCTGCTCGATCCGCCGGATGGCGGCACGCTGCTCTGGCACGGCGAACCAGTCGGGCGTGCGCGGATTCCGTCCTACCGGCGTCATATTGCCTACCTGCGCCAACGGCCCGCGCTGATCGACGGCACGGTCGAGGACAATCTGCGCTATCCGTGGTCGTTCGCGGCCTATCGCGGCAGCGCCTTCGACGCCGCGCGCGCCACCAGCCTTCTCGAAGCGGCGGGACGTGGCGGCGATTTCCTCGCGCGCGATACCTCGGAGCTGTCGGGCGGCGAAGCGCAAATCGTCGCGCTCGTGCGCGTGCTGCAACTCGACCCGGAAGCGCTGCTGCTCGATGAGCCGACCGCCTCGCTCGATCCGGAATCGGCGCGCACGGTTGAAGCGCTGATCGCTCACTGGTTCGCGCACGAACGCGCCGCGCGCGCAACGGTCTGGGTCTCGCACGATCCCGCCCAGGCCCAGCGCGTGGGCGAGCGTCATCTGACGATGCGCGCGGGCGTGCTCAGCGAAGCCGCCGACGCCTCCACCGACGATGTCGACTCCACGACCGGAGCGCCGCAATGAGCCCAGGCGTGCTGCAAAACCTCAGTCTCGGCGACGTCGCCATCGCGGCGTTGCTGGTGTTCGTCAACGGCGCGGTTTCTGTACTCCTCAAGCTCGATCTGGAACGCAAGCTCGCGTGGGCCGCGGTGCGCACCGTCGTGCAGCTGCTCGCCATCGGCTATGTGCTCGGCTGGGTGTTCGCGTTCGATCGCTGGTATGTGGTGCTGCCGCTCATGGCGCTGATGACGCTGATCGCCGGCTTCGCTGGCGCGCAGCGCGGCGCGCGCACCTATATGGGCCAGCGCGTCGACAGCATCGTGTCGATCTGGGTGAGCGCCTGGCTCGTGGCGGCGGTGGGCCTGTTCGCGGTGATCCGCATCCGGCCGTGGTACGAGCCGCAATATGCGATTCCGATTCTCGGCATGATTCTTGGCAATACGCTTACCGGCGTGTCGCTCGGCGTCGAGCGGATGATGCAGGAACTGACGGCCAGGCGCGACCGGGTGGAGAGCGCGCTGGCGCTCGGCGCGACGCGCTGGGAAGCGGCCCAGCCGAGCGCGCGCGAGGCCGTGCGCGCCGGCATGATCCCGACGCTCAATCAGATGGCCGTGGTGGGCGTGGTGAGTCTGCCCGGCATGATGACGGGCCAGGTGCTGGCGGGCCAGTCGCCCTTGCAGGCGGTGCGCTATCAGATCGTGATCATGTTCCTGATCGCGGCATCGTCGGCGCTTGGCACCGTGGGCGCGGTGCTGCTGGCGTATCGGCGGCTTTTTTCGGCCGATCATTGCTTCATGGCCGCGCGGCTCAAGGAGCGCGCGAAAGCGCGGGCTTGAGCCGGCCTCGTTTTATCGGCGCCTGGATTGACGCTTGAGCGGCGCTCGTGCCTAGCGCTGCGCCGATACGCTCAACTGGGTGCCGTCGCTGAGCGTGAGCGTCTTCGCGGTGCCGTTGGTCGGCATCGAGAAGTGCAGCACCTCGCTATGCGCCACGACTTCGGGGCATTGCGCGCCGCTCGCCGCCTTGCCGCTGCGCGGCGCCTGGGCCCGGAAGCTCACCTGCACGTTCGCCGTGCCGTTCTGCGCGACGATGGGGGCGAGGCGCACCTGGATCTGGCGCACCATCGCGCCATTGGCGTCGAGCGGCAGCGAACTGTAATCGGGGCAACTCTGCGCGGCCGGCACGGCGCCGCCCGGTGGCGTGGAGCGCCAGTTGAAATCGTCGGTGTCTCCCGAGCGCAAGGTACGCGTCTCCTGCGCCGTGCCGTAGAGCTTCGAGGTGACTTTCACCGTATAGCGGATCGGCCCGTCGGTGGCGGCCTGGGACGTGACCGTGATCGGCGTCGCGGCGAATGCCGACAGCGCGATTGCGCAAGACAGGGCAACGGCGACATGAGCGAGCGCCGCGCGAGTGCGGCGGGAGCGGGTGCGGCTGCAAGGCATGCGTCATCTCCTGGCGGGAGCCGCCACGACCGCGAAAGACGTGGCCGAGGCAAGCACGTGGCGGATTGTTCTTCTGTCAGTCTAGCGCGCCGCGCGAAGGCTTGCGCCAGGCGAGGGCATCGCCCGGCCCAGGTTTTATACGGCTTGCCAGGCAACGCGTTTTGTAGCGCGGGAAACCCCGCACGCCGAGCACGTTTTGCCTGCCTCGCCTGGTGCGCCGCTCATGCGCCAACTCATTCGCCAGCCCGCGCGCCAACTCATGCGCCGCCCTCCTCCAGCCGCAGCGTCAGCTCGCTGCTCACGGTCTGGCGCACCTCCGTGAAACGCGCCCACGGAGCCGCGCGCTTTGGCCGGTTGAGCTGCTTGAGGCGGACATCGATGTTGGCTAGCGTCCAGTGCGCGCCGCCCGTCGTCTGCGCCAGTTCGTCCCACGCAATCGGCACGCACACGCCCAGTCCGGGCCGCGCGCGCACGCTGTAGGCCGCCGCCGTGCCCGCGCCGCGCACGTTGCGCAGGTAATCGACGTAGATTTTCTTTTTACGATGATCGGCGTTCTGGATGGCCGTGAATTGCGTCGGCCAGCCCGAAGCGAGCCGCTGCGCCACGGCGCGCGCAAACGCTTTGGTGTCGTCCCAGCCTGGGCCCGGCACGAGCGGCACGACGATATGCAGCCCTTTGTTGCCGCTCGTCTGGCAGAACGCCTCCAGCCCCAGATCGCCGAGCAGCGTGCGCGTGAGTTGCGCCGCCTCGATCACGCGCTCCCAGCCGAGCGCCGGATCGGGATCGAGATCGAACACGACGCGATCGGGCAAGTCGACATTGGCGGCCCGCGCGCTCCAGGTATGGAGTTCGATGCCATCCATCTGCGCCACATGGATGAGCGCGTCGAGCGAATCGATGCCGATGAGCGGGTGGCCGCCATCGAGTTCGTCATGCAGCGTCACGCCGGGAATCGCCATGCGGGTGAGATGGCGCTGGAAGACGCGCTCGCCGCCGAGACCCTGCGGCGCGCGTAACAGCGCAACGGGCCGATCCCGCAGATGCGGCAACAGCCAGGGCGCCACGCGCGCGTAGTAGCGCACGAGATCGAGCTTGCGGGTGCCGCTTTCAACGTCGATGATGCGGCGCGCGCTGGTGATGCGAACGCCCGCGACTTCGCCCGTGGTGCTGGCACGGCTGTTGCGCGGACGGGCTGGCGGAACCTGTGGCGCTTGCAGCGCTTCCTGAACCTGCCGTTTGGCGCGCGCTGGACGCGGAACCGGAACATCCGCTGCCGCCGCATCGAGCGTGAGCGCCTGAAGCGCTTCGGGCACGGGCTGTGACGGGCTTTCCGGAACCTGTCTGGACGCGCCGGTCGGTGTTCGACCAGGGCTTGTGTCGGTGGAATGAGCGTCCTGCATACCGGTTCCCCTCGCGCCAATTGGCGCACGTGACGCATCGCGCGACGCGACTCGCGATACGTATGGTTGACGGCACGCGGCGGCCGCCCCCCGTCGGACGCCGCACGAGCATTCATTGTGCCTCGAAAGCGAGCTTTCGTCTCCGTAAGCCGTCCATCGGGCCGCGCACGCACGCCGAAACGGTACAATTCGCGTTTTCGCCGCGCGTACCGGCCAGATTTGCCGTTTCCCCGGTGGCTGATTGCCGCGTTCGCGCCCTGTTTCGTTCCCGTCCCGATTCCTGCCGAATCCGACTCCACTCGCCGCCTCCGGGGCGCCTCGCGCCGCACACGCCATGAATCTCGTCATCCAGAGTCCCGCTCCGCTGCAAGCCGTCCATCACAAGCCGCTCCTCGCGCTCGCGCGCGGCAGCCGTCTCGTGCCGATCGACGAGCACGCGATCCGTATCGAAGACGCCGTGCCGGCGCAGCGCCCGGACCTCGACGTCTACTGCGGCACGCATCAACTCGATTACGCATTCGTGGAAGCGGGCCGCACGCTCGGCAGCTTTGGTCTCGTCGCGATGGACATGGACTCGACGCTCATCACGATCGAATGCATCGACGAGATCGCCGACTTCTGCGGCCTGAAAGCCGAAGTCGCAGCCATCACCGAAGCGTCGATGCGCGGCGAGATCAAGGACTTCAACGAAAGCCTCACGCGCCGCGTGGCCCTGCTAAAAGGCCTCGAAGCCAGTGCGCTGGAGCGCGTGTATGAAGAGCGCCTGCAGCTTTCGCCCGGCGCGGAAAAAATGCTCGCGGGCGCGAGAGCCGCGGGCCTGAAGACGCTGCTGGTCTCGGGTGGCTTCACGTTCTTCACGGAGCGGCTCAAGGCGCGTCTCGGCCTCGACTTCACGCGCGCGAACTCGCTTGAAATCGTCGACGGCAAGCTCACGGGCCGCGTGACCGGCGAGATCGTCAATGCCGAAGTGAAAGCGCGCACGGTTCAGGAAACCTGCGCGCAACTCGGCATCGATCCTCGCCGCGCCATTGCGATGGGCGACGGCTCGAACGATCTGAAGATGATGGCCGTGGCGGGCCTGTCGGTCGCGTTCCGCGCGAAGCCCGTGGTGCGCGAAGCGGCCAGCGTCGCGTTCAATTTCGTCGGGCTTGACGGTCTGCTGCGCTTGTTCTGATCGACGCATCCCGCCGCTGAAAACACAACGGCCGCGCCAGTCTTCACAGACCGGCGCGGCCGTTTGCCTTGACTTGCGGAATTTACGGGCGGAATTTATGCGAGCGTGGCGAGCGCCCGCTCGATATCGGCGCGCAGATCGCCCTCGTCTTCCAGACCGATGTAGAAGCGCACCAGCGTGCCGCGATGCGGCCAGCTTGCCGCCGTGCGCATCGACGCGATGTCGTATGGCATCACGAGACTGCGCGCGCCGCCCCAACTCCAGCCGAGCGCGAAGAGTTCGAGCGATTCGCAGAACGTGTCGATCTGCGCGGCGCTATAGCGTTCGTCGAACACCACCGAGAACAGCCCGCCTGCGCCGGTGAAGTCGCGTTTATAGAACGCGTGACCCGGGCAATCCTCGAAGGCGGGATGCAGCATCGCCGTAATCTCGCTGCGCGTCTTGAGCCATTGCGCGAGCGACAGCGCCGCGCGGTCGTGCGCATCGAATCGCACCTTCATGCTCGGCAAGCCGCGCAACACGAGCGAGCAGTCGTCCGACGAAACCCCGATGCCCAGGCGCATACGCGCGAGCTTGATCTTCAGATAGAGATCGCGATCGCGCGTGATGGTCGCGCCCATCAACACATCGCTGCCGCCCGACTGATATTTCGTGAGCGCCTGCACCGAGATATCGACGCCGTGATCGAAGGGCTTGAATGCGAGGCCCGCCGACCACGTGTTGTCGATGGCCGTGAGGACGTTGCGCGCGCGCGCGACGGCCGTGATCGCGGGCACGTCGGGCACTTCCATCGTCACCGAACCCGGCGCTTCGAGCCAGATCAGCTTCGTTTCGGGGCGAATCAGCGCTTCGATGCCTGCGCCGATCATCGGATCGTAATAGCGCGCCGTGATGCCGAAGTCGCGCGCGAGCCAGTCGCCGTGATCGCGGTTGGGCGAATAGACGTTGTCGGGAATCAGCACATCGTCGCCGGCCTTCAGGAGCCCGAAGTACACGTTCGAGATCGACGAGAGGCCCGAGGGTTGCAGCAGCGCGTACTCGCCGCCTTCGATCCCGGCGAGGCGTTGCATGAGCATCGTGGACGTGGGCGTGGCGTGCAGACCGTAGC
The DNA here is from genome assembly GCF_002917095.1 of Paraburkholderia eburnea. GTDB lineage: Bacteria > Pseudomonadota > Gammaproteobacteria > Burkholderiales > Burkholderiaceae > Paraburkholderia > Paraburkholderia eburnea. Next base: position 7,760 of record NZ_PQGA01000003.1, on the reverse strand, counting down.
GCCATTGCGCGTCGTTTTTCCAGTCGAGACCGCGCACGGTCGCGAGGTCGGGGAACACGACGGTCGAGGCGCGCGTGACGGGCGCGGCGAACGATTCGAAGCCGGGCGTGATGTCGTCCTGCGGATTGACGATGCGCGTCTGCAAGGCGCGGCTGGAGTCGGATTTCTTCATGTCGGAGAACAGGCGGTTAAGCGCGGATGGAGGCATGGCGCGGGTTCAGGCGGGCGTCGATGCTGTTGCACCGGTCGGCCCGAGCGCGCCGCATGCCGAAGATTAACACCGGCGCTGCGGGGAATCACTCCGTTGGCACTCGGTTGGCACCCGGCTGGATCATGCCGAGGGCGTCTCGCGCACGGTCTGGGCATGGCGCGCATCGTCGTCGGCGTGCAGATAGAGGCCGGTCGTTTCGATCGACGCGTGGCGCAGATTCTTCTGGATATAGCGCAGGTCCGTGCCCGCGTCGGCCTGATGGGTCGCGGCGGTGTGGCGCAGCCAGTGCGTCGAGGCGCGGCGCAGGGTTGCCGCGCCTGCGGGATCGCGGGCATCGAGCGTATCCGCGATGCGGCGAAACACCGTCTTCACAATCAGATAGAGCGCCGTGGACGTGAGCGGCGCGGCATCGCCGCCCGCGACGCCCATCACGGCGGGACGCATCTCGCCCGGCGCGGGCACTTCCGGCAGGCCGTGAAACGCGCGATAGCGGGCGAAGTCGGCCATCAGTTCGTCGCTCACAGGCACGTCGCCCTCCACGCCGCCCTTGCCGACCACGCGCAGCCACCAGCGGCCGCGCCTGCGCTCGAAATCGCCCGCGCGCGCCTGCGCGGCTTCGCTGGCGCGCAGCGCCGTGCGATAGAGGAAGCGCATGAGCCAGCGGCAGCGCTCGTAGTGCTGGCGCTCGCGCGGCGTGTCCTGTGCAAAAGCCTCGACGCCGTCGAGCACCTGTTGCCAGAGCGCCTGGTCGAGATGGCGCTCGACGCGGCGGCTGCGCGACGCCTGCGGCGCACGTGCGCGGCGCAGCGCGAGCGGATTGCCCGCGAGATAGCCGGCCGCCACCAGATAGCTGAACAGCCCGCCGAGAATCCCCATCGCCTGCCGACGGCTGCGCGGCGCAAGCGGCCCTTCGAAGAGCCTGCGTTCGCGGCCCTTGCGCGGCCGCGCCGGATCGATCCAGTCGCCGTTTGGCGCGGCGAGGAACTGCTCGTAGAGCACGAAATCTTCGCGCGTGAGGCTAGACAGTGGCTTGTCGAGCGTGCGCGTGGCCCACAGCATCAGGCGCACCGCTTCTTTTCGATAGCTGCGCAGCGTGTGCGGGGACCCAACATACTCGGCGAGCCAGAGGCGTACGGCTTCGATGTCGTCACGCGCGGCGGTCTGCGCTACCCCGCCGCGGGCGCGGTTCGTGCCGTTTCGGCCGTCGAGCGCGGGCGGCAAGGCGGGAATCAGGGTGATGGCGTGTTCTGACATCGATTGGAGAGTGGGATCGGGCGTAAGGCCAAGCGTACCGCATCTTTAATTACGATTATAGGTGTTATCGTAAATTTTCAGCTTGATATCGTACTTATATAACGTTATACGATGATATACAGTATGATTTCGGTCGTTAGCCCGCTTCTCGTCTGGAAAAACCATGTCACGTATCAGCGATACCCGTTTGCGCACGCGTGAAACCGCGTCTCGCCTCGTCGCCGCCGGAAAACGGCCGCATGAGCTGACCGTCGACCTGATCTACGCGGAAATCCGTCAGGGCAGCCGCACGACGATCAACGACGAACTCAAGCAGTGGAAGGACGAGAAAACGCGCAGCGACGCCCTCGCCTCGCAACTACCGCCCGCCGTCGCGGACGCGATGCTCGGCATCTGGGCCGTCGCCGTGGAGCATGGGGAAAGGGTCTATGACGCACGCGTGGCCGAACTGGAGCAAACCACGGCGCAAGCCGACTCGCGCGCGGCCGAAGCCGTCCACGCGCGCGCGGCTGCGGAGGAAACCTTGCGGCTACGTGAGGTGGAACTGGGTGCGCTGACCGAGCAGATCGCCGCGCTGAAGCAGCAGCTGGAAGCCGCCAATGCGCGCGCCGAGGAAGCCCGCATTCGCGCCGATGCGCTGGAGGCCCAGCGCGACGCCGAACGCGAACTCGCCGACACACGGCAACGCGAGCAAAGAACGGAACACGAGAAAGCGAGCGCCGCATTGCGGGCGTCGCTGGAGGCGCGCGACGCAGCCTTTCAGTCCGAACTGGACAAGGCGACGCAGCGGATGGAAGGCGTGCAGAAGCACATGATGCAGCAGATCAGCGACGCCCGCGAAGAGCGTCGGCGCGCGGATGCGCTCGCGGCAACGCTCCAGCAACGCAATGAAACACTGCTGGGCGAACTCGCGGCGGCGCGTGTCACGCAAGCAAGTCAGGACGAGGCGTTACGCACGGCGCAGCAGGAAACCGAGGGGTTTGCGCGTGAGCGCCAAGACTGGCAGCGCGAGCGCGAATCGCTGGAAAACAGGCTCGTCGCAATACGTAATCGTTCTCGCGCGAAATTGAAGCGCATCGCCGTGAGCGCGCCACGCGGCGCGCGCCAGTAGGCGAAGACTACTCGCCCGTCACCACATTGCCGACACCGCCCACTGCATTGCCGCTTTTCGCGGCGGCAGCAGGTGTGGCGGCAGGCGCGGTCCCAGCCGCAATCGGCTTCAGCTCGAACGGCACGGGATTCGAATCGTCCACTTCCATGCGGTCGCCGGAAATCGAGCCATCGGCTGCGAACGTGCCGACCCAGTTGCCCGTGATGCGCGTACCATCGTTGGACTCTTCCGCTTCGAGCGTCGCGCCCGAACGATCGCCCGCGATCAGAATCACTTCGCCCGTGTCGCTGAACTGGTACTCGCCGTGCACGCCGGTCGGATCGTCAGGGTCGGTCTTGGCGCCCAGCCGCATCACGATCTGGCGCTTGCCGAGCGTGCCCGCGTATTGCGGGAGTTGCGCGAATTCGGGATTCGGCTTGAGCGACGAATGCACGGGCGCGCTCGCCGCGGCGTCCGTCGTGTGATTGCCGCCGACGGCGCAGGCCGCGAGCGGCAGCGCGATCGCCACTGCCGCAAGCCAGGCGAGACGACGCGCGGTTTTCGGGCTTGTAACTTCCATCGGATTCCTCTGATCGGGATGCTGGGCGATGCCAGGCGATACCACGCGATACCTGGCAGACTCGCGCGACTAGCTCGCGGCCAGCGCGCGCTCGACTTCCTCGCGACGCGGGATTGGCGCCACGGCGCCGTAGCCTTGCGTCGACAGGGCCGCCGCCGCGTTGGCGTAGTGAGCCGCGGCGAACGGATCGTCGCCCGCCACGAGGCAAGCAACAAACGCGCCGCCGAAGCAGTCGCCCGCACCGGTCGCATCAATCGCCGAAACGACACGGCCCGGCACCACACGGCGCTCGTGCGGCGTCGCGACATACGCGCCTTCCTTGCCGAGCTTGAGCGCAACGACGCGCGCCCCGAGCGTGAGCAGACGATCGACGATCGCATCGCGGTCGTCGAGGCCCGTCAGCACGGCAACATCGTCCCAGCTGGGCAGGCAGATGTCGGTCAGACGCAGTACTTCGGTCATGACGGCGCGGGCGCGCGCGAGCGGCCACAGCTTCAGGCGCAGATTGGTATCGAAACTGACCTGAACGCCGCTTGCGCGCGCCTGTTCGATCGCGGCGAAGGCCGCATCGCAGGCGGCGTCGCCGATCGCGACGCTCACGCCCGACAGATGCAGCACGCGCGCGGCAGCCAGCGCGTCGAGCGGCAAATCGCCCGGCGCGTAGCGGCTTGCCGCCGAACCCTTGCGCAGATAGTCGAAGGCATGACCTTGCGGACCATGCGAGACGAAATACACGCCCGTTGGCGCGTCGGCACGCACGCGCACGTGGGCCGTATCGACGCCCTCGCGCGCCCACAGATCGAGCAGCAGACGCCCGAACTGATCGTCGCCGACCGCCGAAACAAAGCCGGTGCGCGCACCCTGGCGCGCCGCCGCGATCGCGAAGTTGGAGGTATCGCCGCCGAAACCCTGCAGGTACTCCGGCTTGCCCGGCGCGGCCTGGTTGAATTCGACCATGGCCTCGCCGTAGGCGAGAATTTCGGGCGCTGCAGGCATTCCGGGAACCACCGCCGTCATGCCGCTCAGACCTCGCCCCAGAGATCGTGGCCGTCGGCGCCGGTGATCTTCACCGAGACGAAATCGCCGACCTTGTAGCGCTTCGACGCCTTGGTCGCGGGTGCGACGTACACGACGCCGTCGATCTCGGGCGCGTCCGCCGCCGTGCGGCCAATGCCGCCGTCGGGATTGATCTCGTCGATCAGCACCTTGAGCGTCTTGCCGACCTTGCGCTGGATGCGCTTGGCCGATACTTCCTCGGCCACTTCCATGAAGCGCGCGCGGCGCTCCTCGCGCACTTCGTCCGGCAGCGCGCCGTCCAGCTCGTTGGCCGTCGCGCCTTCGACCGGCGAGTAAGCGAAACAGCCCACGCGATCCAGATCGGCTTCGCGGATGAAGTCGAGCAGCGTCTCGAACTGCTCTTCCGTTTCGCCCGGGAAACCGGCGATGAAGGTGCTGCGGATCGTCAGATCCGGGCACATCTCGCGCCACGCCTTCACGCGCTCCATGACCTTCTCCGCGTTCGCGGGACGCTTCATGCGCTTGAGCACTTCAGGGTGCGCGTGCTGGAACGGCACGTCGAGATACGGCAGCACGTGGCCCTTGTACGGACCTTCGGCCATCAGCGGAATGACTTCGTCGACGCTCGGATACGGGTAGACGTAGTGCAAGCGCACCCAGGCGCCGTACTGCGCGGCCAGCTCGCCGAGCGCGGCAACCAGATCGGTCATGCGCGTCTTGATGGGCTTGCCGTTCCAGAAGCCGGTGCGGTACTTCACGTCCACGCCGTAGGCACTGGTGTCCTGCGAAATCACGAGCAGTTCCTTCACGCCCGATTTGAAGAGGTTTTCCGCTTCGAGCATCACTTCGGCGACGGGACGCGACACCAGGTCGCCGCGCATCGACGGGATGATGCAGAACGTGCAGCGGTGATTGCAGCCTTCGGAAATCTTCAGATACGCGTAGTGGCGCGGCGTGAGCTTGATGCCCGCGGGCGGCACGAGATCGACGAACGGATCGTGCGGCTTGGGCAAGTGGCTGTGCACCGCCTGCATCACTTCGCCGACGGCGTGCGGGCCGGTCACGGCCAGCACCTTCGGATGCACTTCCTCGATCAGATTGGAACCGCTCGCGCTCGCCTTCTTGCCAAGACAGCCGGTAACGATCACCTTGCCGTTTTCGCTCAGGGCCTCGCCGATGGCGTCGAGGCTTTCCTGCACGGCTTCGTCGATAAAGCCGCAGGTGTTGACCACGACCAGATCGGCGCCGTCGTACGAACCCGAGATTTCATAACCCTCGGCGCGCAGTTGGGTAATGATCTGCTCGGAGTCGACAAGCGCCTTCGGGCACCCGAGGGAAACCATCCCGACGCGCGGAGCAGGATTGCGGGAGGTTGTTGATTCAACTGGGTTTTTCACGTGTACGTCCGGATGTGGGGCGCGAGGCGTTCGTTGCGCCGCGCGAAATCAAGCCAATCCGCCATTTTACCCATTTGGCGTAGGGAGAGGGGCAGCGTGGGTGGACGTACAACCAAGGGGGTAAGGGTCGGATGAGCGCCGATCTGGATCAATATTCGCTCAAGTCCGTTGCACCAGGAACGAGTCGCGAGTTGAAATACGCGCGCAGTGGCCTGGCGAGCGAGGAGCGGAACCCGGTCAGCGCCGCGCGACCTGAAGATCTCCCCGCCATGGAAATCACCAGCGAAAAACGCACAAGCACCGCACACAACAAACAAGCGGCCACCGGCGCGTGGGCTGCCGCGCCATGCCGCTTCGACTCGCTACGCTTTACTTTTTCTCTTCTTCACCGCTGGCGCTTTCGTTCGCGCCCTGCGCCGAGGCTGCGGGCGAAGCCGGAGACACCGGGGAAACAGGCGAAACGGGCTTGAACGGGAAGCTGCTGAACATGTTCTTCGCCTGGTTCTGCATCTGCTCCTGCATCTGCACGAACATGTTCTTCGACTGCTCGATGTAGCTGGTCATCATGCCCTGCATCATCGGCGCCTGCATGTTCATGAACTGCGACCAGACCTCGGGGTTCATCGCATTGCCTTCGTAAAGGCCCTTCGACTGGTCCGCGAGCTTGTTCTGGATGTCGATGAACGCCTGGATGTTCTTCTCCAGGTAGGTGCCCATCATGCCCTGCATCGCATGGCCGTAGAAACGGATGATCTGCGACAGCATCGACGACGAGAACATCGGCAGACCGCCGCCCTCTTCCTCAAGGATGATCTGCAGCAGGATGCTGCGCGTCAGATCCTCGTTGGTCTTCGCGTCGATGACCTTGAACTCTTCCTGATCGAGCACGAGTTGCTTCACATCGGTCAGCGTGATGTAGGTGCTCGTCTCCGTGTCGTACAACCGACGGTTCGGATATTTTTTGATCAGTCGTTCGGCGGTTTTCTTTGTAGTCGTCATATGTCGCCCTTGTATGCGCCAACGCGCGAAGGCCAATGCCATCGCGCGTCGTCTAGCCCGGAAGCGGCCTGCCCCGGCGTGCAAACAGGCCCGCTACCGCCGTCGATCCCGCTTTTCGCCGCGCGCTTTTCAACACGCACGGCGGGCGGGATCAGCCCATGTGCAACCCGCCGTTCAGCGAGAAGTCTGCACCGGTTGCGAAGCCCGACTCTTCCGAGGCGAGCCACGCGACGATCGAGGCGATTTCCTCAGGGGCGCCCAGGCGGCGCACGGGAATCGTCGCGACGATCTTTTCGAGTACGTCGGGGCGGATCGACTTCACCATGTCCGTGCCGATGTAGCCCGGCGACACGGTGTTGACCGTCACGCCCTTGGTGGCCACTTCCTGCGCGAGCGACATCGTGAAGCCGTGAATACCGGCCTTGGCGGTCGAGTAGTTGGTCTGACCAAACTGGCCCTTCTGGCCGTTCACCGACGAAATATTGATGACGCGGCCCCAGCCACGCTCGACCATGCCGTCGATCACCTGCTTCGTGACGTTGAAGAGGCTGGTCAGATTGGTGTCGATCACCGCCGTCCAGTCTTCGCGCGTCATCTTGCGGAACACCACGTCGCGCGTGATGCCGGCGTTGTTGACCAGCACGTCGATCTCGCCCACTTCGGCCTTGACCTTGTCGAACGCCTGAGCCGTCGAATCCCAGTCGCCGACATTGCCTTCGGAAGCGATAAAGTTAAAGCCCAGCGCTTTCTGATCTTCGAGCCACTTCACGCGGCGCGGCGAGTTCGGGCCGCAGCCCGCGACGACCTTGAAGCCCTGTTTTTCGAGGCGCTGGCAGATACCCGTTCCGATGCCGCCCATACCGCCCGTTACATACGCAATACGCTGTGCCATAAACCACACTCCATTATCGTTTTCCGGAGCGCCGATCGACGGCCCCGGCCTCGCCTTCCGCCTGCTGCTCCTGATGACACCTGGCGCATGCGCAGCCTGAGCGCGAATGCTACCAAATTAACGCCAGATCACAACCGTGCCGAAGCCGCGCATCGACACGGATTGGCAACGCCTTACGGACGTTCCAGCGCGAGCGCCACGCCCATGCCGCCGCCGATACACAGCGACGCCAGGCCGCGCTTCGCGTCGCGGCGCTGCATCTCATGCAGCAGCGTCACCAGAATCCGGCAGCCCGATGCGCCGATCGGGTGACCGATCGC
>NZ_PQGA01000002.1 GCF_002917095.1 Paraburkholderia eburnea | reverse complement strand
TGAGCTGTAACCCGTTAGAGACAAACCTTTTAACCCGCAAAACACGACATTTCTATTTAGCTGCGAACGCGACATCTTGAAATGGCTACGACATTTAAATTGTGCTAAATAAAGATGCCGCCCTTGGCGACGCTCAAGAATCCGTCGTGTAAACATCAGCAGGCTCGCGCCGCCCTGTATAACGCCGAACTTCCGGCCGATCACAGCCAACCACATCTAATCGACTCACCAGGTTTCATGGACGAAAACCGACGCCCAATCAAATCGCGCTCCAACACGGTCATCGTGACGCTGTCGAAGTTCCTGGCCGGCACGAGCGTGACGCCCAACCAGATATCCTGCGCGAGCGCCGTATTCGCGGCGATTGGCGCGGTGGCGCTGTTGCGGATCGACAGCGTGCTTGACATGATCGTCGCGATCGTGTGTATCCAGCTGCGATTGCTCTGCAATGTCATCGATGGGCTGGTCGCTGTCGAAGGCGGTAAAAAATCCATCGCAGGGCCGCTTTTCAACGAATTCCCGGATCGCATCGCAGACAGCTTCCTGCTGATCGCGGCCGGTTACGGCGTGGGCCTGCCGTCGCTGGGTTGGGCCGCTGCGCTGTTCGCGGCGCTCACGGCCTATGTGCGCGTATTCGGCGGCTCCGTGGGCGTGCCGCAGCGTTTTATCGGGCCGATGGCCAAGCAGCATCGCATGGCGCTGCTTACGCTCGCCTGCGTTGCGACGATCGTCGAAATCGCGCTGCGTCGGCATCCCGTTTGTCTTGCCGCGGCCCTTGCGATCATCGCGGCCGGCAGCGCGCTCACGTGCGCGACTCGCACGCGCGCGCTGGTGCAGGATCTTCATCGGATCTCGGAGGATAAAACTCATGCGTAACGTGATGCAGCGTTGGCTGCTGGGTGTCGTGCGTCTCGTGGTGGGCGCGCGCGGGCGTTATGCGAGCACGCCGCCATCCGCGCGGCAGACGATCTATTTCGCCAACCATTCGAGTCACGTCGATACGCTCGCCATTCTGGCGGCGCTGCCGCCCGATCTGCGCGCGAGCGTGCGCCCGGCTGCCGCGCGCGATTACTGGGATGCGTCGCCCACGCGCCGCTTCATCGCCAACCGCGTGCTGGGCGTGGTGTATGTGATGCGCAAGGGCGAAGGCGAAGACCCGCTCCAGCTCGTGCGCGATGCGCTGGCATCGGGCTGGTCGATCATCATCTTTCCCGAAGGCACGCGCAGCCAGACCGGCGAGATCGGACCATTCAAAAGCGGGCTTTACTGGCTTTCGCGCGAGTTTCCGCAGGTTCAGCTCGTGCCCGTGCATCTGTCCGATCTCATGCGCGCGATGCCCAAGGGCAAGCTGTTGCCGGTGCCGATCAATTGCAGCGTGTCGTTCGGCGATGCGGTGCCTGGCGCCACGCAACTCGATAAGGAAGCATTCCTTACCATGGCGCGCGACGCCGTGATCAAACTTCAAAATTCTGTACGGGGATAAGGATGCCGCACGTCTTCTGGATCACGATCGTGGGCGTGCTCGCCCTGCTCTGTTTCTTTACCGTGGTGGGCGCGGTGCTGCGTATGAAGTTCGGCTCGGCCAATACGACCGTCGCCAATATGAACCAGCGCATTGCCGCGTGGTGGGTCATGATCGCCGTGGTGACGGCAGCGCTGTGGCTTGGGCCTTACGCGACGCTATTCCTGTTTTTCATCTGCTCGTTCTTCGCGCTGCGCGAGTTCATCACGCTCACACCAACCAAGCCCGCCGATTACTGGTCGCTCGTGCTGGCGTACTACGTCGCGCTGCCGGGCCAGTTTCTGCTGGTCGCGCTGCACTGGTATGGGCTGTTTGCGATTTTCATGCCGGTCTATATGTTCTTCGTGCTGTCGGCAGCGGAGGCTTTCGCTCAGGACACCGCCGAATTTCTTGAGCGTAACGCCAAGATCCAGTGGGCGCTGATGGTCTGCGTGTATTCGTTCAGTTATGCGCCGGCCCTGCTCCTGTTGCCGCTGCCGCATTACTTCGACAACAACGGACCGTTGCTGCTGTTCTTCCTGCTGGTCGTGCAGTCAAGCGATGTGTTCCAGTACGTTTGCGGCAAACTCTGGGGCAAGCGCAAGCTTTCGCCGCTCGTCAGCCCGTCGAAGACGTGGGAAGGCCTGATTGGCGGCGGCGCGCTCGCCATCGGTCTCGGCACCCTGCTGCACGGTCTCACGCCGTTCAATCTGTGGCAGGCCGCGCTCATGTCTGCGGTGACCGTGATCGGCGGCTTTATCGGCGGACTCGTGCTCTCCGCCGTCAAGCGCTCGATGGGCGCCAAGGACTGGGGCGTGATGATCGCCGGCCACGGCGGCATGCTCGACCGCATCGACTCCATCTGCTTCGCCGCACCGATCTTCTTTCACCTCACGCGCTATTTCTTCGTGCCGCCGGTCTGAGGCTTGAAATCCGGCGTGAAGCGCGATTACAGGTTATAGACTGTATTTTGCATTTACAGCTTTCAGGTTGTATTTTGCATTTACAGTCTATAGACTGTAAGCAGTCTATTTGACCTTCCCTTCTCTGCCGGAGCTTCGCGTGGACTACCCGCTCAAGACCGTCAGCCAGTTGCGCCCCATGCTGCTGGGCTTTCGCAAGAAAGCCGGCCTGACCCAGGAAGAGCTCGCGCAGCGGCTCGGCATCTCCCAGCAAAGCTACGCCGCTTTCGAAGCGAATCCCGCCGCCGCTAGCGTCGACCGGCTCTTTCGCGTATTGCGGCTGCTCGCGGTCGATATGCATCTCGCCGCCGGGGCGACGCAGGCCGCGCCGGTTCGGCGCCCAGCCGTCATCAGGAAGTCTGCCGCGAAGAAACCCGCTGCGAAAAAAGTGGCGGCAAAAAAGGCAGTTGTAAAAAAGCCCGCAGTAAAGAAGCCGATGGCTAAAACGGCGGTCACGAAGCGTACCGCTCTCGCGGCGGCCAGCAAACGCACAGCGGCAAAGAAAACATTGAAACCGGCCACACCGCGCAAAACCGCAGCCAGGCCGCCCAGTCGCGAGGACTGGTAAATGGCGCGTACCCGCCTGACGAACCGCCTCGATCTGTGGATGAACGGTCTGCCCGTGGGCTACTGGGAGATCGTGCGCGGCGTCGAGCGGCTCGTGTATCTGCAAAGCTGGCTCGATGACGAGCAAGGCCGTCCGCTTTCGCTTTCGCTGCCTTTCACGCCTGGCAACCAGCCCTTGCGCGGCCCCATCGTCACCGATTACTTCGACAACCTCCTGCCCGACAGCGAACGCATCCGGCGGCGCATTGCGGCCCGTTATCGCACGGCGGGGATTTCGCCGTTCGAATTGCTCGCCGTGCTCGGGAGCGATTGCGTGGGTGCGCTGCAACTGTTGCCGGTGGGCGAAACCCCAGTCGGCCTCGAATCCATCGAAGGCCGGCCGCTCGACGAAGCCGCCATCGCCCGGCTGCTGCGCGATACGACGTCCACGCCCCCTTTCGGCGAGCATGAGCCTGTGGACGATCTGCGTCTGTCTATCGCCGGCGCGCAGGAGAAAACGGCGCTATTGCGGCGTAACGGTCGCTGGCTGCTGCCCACGGGCAGCACGCCCACCACGCATATCCTCAAACTGCCGCTCGGGCTGGTAGGTAATATGCGCGCCGACATGCGGACTTCGGTCGAGAACGAATGGCTCTGCGCGAAGATCGTCGCCGCGTTCGGCCTGCCGATCGCGCCGTGCGAGATTGCATATTTCGAGGACACAAAGGCACTCGTCGTCGAGCGCTTCGACCGGCGTTTGGCGCGCAATGGCCGCTGGATCGTGCGTTTGCCGCAGGAGGATCTCTGCCAGGCCACGGGCACACCGGGTATCGTCAAATACGAAGCCGACGGCGGCCCAGGCATCAACGCTGTCATGGCCGTGCTTGGCGGCTCGTCGCGCGGGGCCGACGACCGGCGGCATTTTTTTCTCGCGCAGATGCTCTTCTGGCTGCTCGCGGCCACGGACGGCCACGCCAAGAATTTCAGCATCGCGCATCTGCCCGGCAGCCATTACGTCGCCACGCCGCTCTACGACGTGCTATCCGCGCATCCGATCATCGGGCGTGGGCGCAATCAGCTTGCGGCGCAGCGCGCGAGCCTCGCGATGGCAGTACGCGGTCGCAACGCGCATTACCGCATCGCGCAGATTTTTCCGCGTCACTGGATCGCTCAGGGGCAGCGCGTGGGGTTTTCGGTCGGGCAGGTCGAGGAGATGATGGCGACGGTGGCGCAACTGACCGACGGCGTTATTGATGAAGTCGCCGCGCAGCTTCCGGAAGCCTTTCCGCTCGACGTGGCCGAGGCGATTTTCGCAGGCATGCGCCGCCAGGCGAAGATTCTGGCCGGCGCGGCTTGATTAGCGGCTTGATCGACGCCCTGAGCGAACAAAATGGCGCCGATCGTACAGACCGGCGCCGCATTAAAAATCGCCACTAGCCAGTGACGCAGCGTGTGAGGCGCGAAGCCTCGCGCCATGCGCGACCTGAGCCTCGCTTAGTGATGACGCTTCGTTGCATCCTTGACGGCTTCCTTCACGTCGCCGACGTTCTTGCGCGCTTCGCCTGCGGCCTGCTGCACGTCGCCCTTGAGCTCGCGTTGCGGATTGTCGGTGGCGCGGCCTACGGCTTCGTTGACCTTGCCCTTGACCTTTTCTGCCGTGCCCTTCACCTGATCCTTGTTCATGGTGCGTCTCCACGTAAAAGCGACGGTGTGTCGCAACATTCGACATAGCGCACGAGCCGTTCCCGAGGCGCTCGCAAAAAGCCGGGTGTTCAGCAACTGAACGCTTTTTCGCCGCCTGGCGCGTGGCCACGGGCCATTGAGAGCCGAGAACTATTCCCGATTGCGACGCTGGCCCCCATTCCCTAAGGTGGCGTTCTGGCAGCCGCTTCCCGGCTTGCGCACGCGATCTCGCACGAGACAAACAGGAGTCAGCATGAGTGTTACCTCTTCCACCCGCCTCTTCGACAACGACAGTTGGCATGGCCGCGTCTTTACCGGCGAATGGCGCGACGGCACGTCGGCCGCCGACGTGCTCGAACCGGCCACGGGCGAGCGCCTCGCGCGCATCGGCATGGCCGACGCGGCCCTGGTCGCGGCGTCGTCGAAGTCGGCCTTCGACGCGCAACGGGCCTGGGCCGCGCTGCCCTATGACGAGCGCGCCGCCGTGCTGCGCCGCGCCGCCCGTCTGGCCGAAGAAGCCGCCGACGAGATCGCCGGCTGGATCGTGCGCGAAAGCGGTTCGACGCGCGGCAAGGCGGCGGTCGAAACGCAGGCCACCATCAAGGCCCTGCACGAAGCCAGCGCGCTGCCGTCGCGCTCGGCCGGCGAGGTGCTGCCGTCGGTGCCGGGCCGTCTGTCGCTGGCCCGCCGCCGCCCGCTCGGCGTCGTCGGCGTGATTTCGCCGTTCAATTTCCCGCTCTATCTGGCGATGCGCGCCGTGGCTCCGGCGCTCGCGCTCGGCAACGCCGTCGTGCTCAAGCCGGACCCGCGCACCTCGATCTGCGGCGGCTTTACCATCGCGCGCCTGTTCGAACTGGCCGGCCTGCCCGCAGGCGTGCTGCATGTGCTGCCCGGCGACGGCGCAGCGGGCGCGGCGCTCACGAGCGATCCGCACATCGCCATGATCCAGTTCACGGGCTCGACCGGCGCGGGCCGCAAGGTCGGCGAAGCGGCGGGCCGTCACCTCAAGAAGGTTTCGCTGGAGCTGGGCGGCAAGAATTCGCTGATCGTGCTCGACGATGCCGATATCGATCTGGCCGTCGCGAATACGGCCTGGGGCGCCTATCTGCACCAGGGTCAGATTTGCATGGCGACGGGCCGCGTGCTCGTGCAGCGCAAAATTTACGATCGATTCGTGCAAAAACTGGTGGCGAAGGCGTCGGGCCTCACGGTCGGCAATCCGGCCACCGGCGACGTCGCGCTGGGGCCGATTATCAACACGGCGCAGCGCGACCACATCGCGCGCGTGCTCGCCGATGCGCAGAAAGCCGGCGCACGCATCGAAACGGGCGGTGGCTATCGCGACCTCTTTTTCGAGCCGACCGTGCTGAGCGGCGTGACTCAGGACAATCCGGCGTTCAACGAGGAAATCTTCGGGCCGGTGGCGGTGGTCGTGCCCTTCGACTCCGACGAAGACGCCATCGCGCTCGCCAACGATACGGAGTACGGACTGTCGATGGCCGTCGTCACGGCCAACGTGGGCCGCGCGCTGCGCATGGGCGAACGTCTGCGCACGGGCCTGCTGCACATCAACGATCAGACCGTGAACGACGAAGTGATCAACCCGTTCGGCGGCGTGGGTGCATCGGGCAACGGCACGAGCATCGGCGGCCCGGCCAACTGGGAAGAGTTCACCCAGTGGCAGTGGCTTACCGTCAAGGGCGAAGCACCGCTTTACCCGATCTAAGCGATCTGAGCAAACTGAGCGATCTGAGGAGACACGCATGAGTACGACACTCCAGACGGCCACGGCAGGCCGCACGGTCACCGCGGCCGTCGCACGCGCCAAGGGCGAGCCGTTCACGATCCAGAAGGCGCGTCTGCGCGGCCCGCAGGGCGACGAGGTGCTGGTGCGCGTGGTTGCCACGGGCCTGTGCCACACCGACCTGATCGTGCGCGACCAGTTCTATCCGGTGCCGCTGCCCGCGGTGCTGGGCCACGAGGGCGCGGGCGTGGTCGAGGAAATCGGCCCGAACGTGAAGAACCTCAAGCCCGGCGACCACGTCGTGCTGACCTACGGCGCGTGCGGGCATTGCCAGCCCTGCGTGGGCGGCCACGGCGCGTATTGCAGCCACTTCTTCGGCCTGAACTTCGGCGGCGGCGATCTCGAAGGCCGCACGGCCATCGAGGACGAGGAAGGCCGCCCGCTGCACGATCACTTCTTCGCGCAGTCGTCGTTCGCGAGCCATGCGCTCGCGCGCGAGAACAATGCGATCAAGGTGCCGCAGGATGCGCCGCTCGAACTGCTGGGGCCGCTCGGCTGCGGCATCCAGACCGGCGCGGGCGCCGTCATCAACTCGCTGAAGGTCACGCCGGGCAGCCGCTTCGCGAGCTTCGGCGCGGGCGCGGTGGGCCTGTCCGCCGTGATGGCGGCGCGCGTGGCGGGCGCGGCGACCATCATCGCCGTCGATGTCGTGCCGTCGCGGCTCGAACTCGCGAAGGAGCTGGGCGCCACCCACACGGTCAACAGCCGCGAAGTGGACATGGTCGAAACGATCCGCGAGATCACGGGCGGCGGCGTGGATTTCGCGCTCGAATCGACGGGGCATCCGCAGGTGCTGGCCGGTGCGATCGAAGCGCTCGGCACGCTGGGCGCGATCGGCGTGGTGGGCGCGCCGCCGCTGGGTACCAAGGGCGAATTCGACATCAACAGCCTGCTGCTGAACGGGCGCACGATTCGCGGCATTGTCGAGGGCGATAGCGTGCCGCAGCGCTTCATTCCGCAACTCGTCGAGCTGTACAGCCAGGGGCGTTTTCCGTTCGACAAGCTCGTGAAGTTCTATCCGGTCGAGCAAATCAACGAGGCCGCCGAGGACAGCACGCGCGGCGTCACACTTAAGCCGATCCTGCGTTTCGCGCACGGCTAAGGCTGGACCCCGGTAATCTCCCCGCTGCAGCGGGTGGATCGGCTGGGGTATGCTCGCACTACCTGGCGTCGGCTGCAGTGGCCAGCGCCCCGGACGGGCGGCATGGTGCCCCTTAAAACGGCGTCATGCCGCCCGTTCTTGCATCTGAAACTTCGATCCGTCACCCATCGCATGAAATCGCCTGAACGGGAGTCCGCATGAAGAGCAAATCCGCGTCCCAGTCCGTAGCGGATCGCGTGGCGGACAGCACGCTGGCTCAACTGCAGTCGGTGCGCGAGCGCTTCGGCGGCGGCGAGCATCTGAGCGCCGCGCTCACGCCGGGGCTGCTGCCTGATTCCGTCGCACGTTCATGGGCGCGCTCGCGCGACGCGGGCGTGCGGCCCTGGCAGGCGCCCGAGTACGAACTCCTGAAAAGCGCGCGCAGCACCCGCGAATCGCACGAGGACCGGCGCCTCTATAGCTGCGTCGTCGATGAGATCGAGCAACTGTGGGACGCCTGCGGCGGCGACGACTGGACCATCTTCTGCGTCAATCCCGAGGGCACGGTGATCCACGCGCGCCGCAGTCCCGCCTGCGACGACGAACTGATCCTGCCGATCATCGCGGGACGCCGCATCCTCGAATCGCACATCGGCACCACGGCGCCGAGTTGCGTGCTGCATGAAGGCATCGAAGTGACCGTTGCGGGCGGTCAGCACTATCTCGACCAATTCGAGCGCGCGTCGTGCATCGCGGTGCCGCTCTACGGACTGCATGGCGAAGTGATCGGCGCGTTGGATCTGACCGGCACGGGCCAGCGCGATCTCTCGCAGGTCAAGGAACAATTCCGGCTTGCGGCGCTGGCCGCCGAGCAGCGCCTCTTTGCGACCTTGCGCGGCTGTCATCTGTTGCGCGTGCAACATGATCCGCGCTGGCTTGCCACGCCGCTTGCGGGCGTGCTGGCCGTGGAAGAAGACGGCACGCTGCGCGCCGCTAGCCGTATGGCGCGGCGCATGTTCGCGCTGGGGCATGGCGCGCCCCTGCCCCGGCTCGCGTTGCGCGATCTGTTCGACGATGCGCCGCTCGCGCAGTTGAGCCGTCTGCTGCGGCCGCAGCGCAACCCGTTGCGCGTCGCGCGCATGGATGGCAGTCATGTGTGGGTGCAGTACGCGCGCGCGCCGCTCAACCGCAGCACGGCGCGGCGCATGGATGTGCCGCTCGCGACGGTCGATGATTTGACGCCTGCTGCGCAAGGCAGCGGCGCGCAGAATGGTTCGACGCTGGAGGAGCAGACGTTGATCGCCGTGCAGAACGCCATGCGCGAACACGGCGGCAACGTCGCGGCGGTTGCGCGGCAACTGCGCGTGTCGCGCACGACGGTTTATGCGCGGTTAAAGCAGCTTCGCGAAACGGGGATGCTCGGCGAGGCGCAGTAATGCCTTGTTTTAACGCTGCACACATCAACAAAAACCCCGCGCAGCCCGATCTCCAAGGAAACCAGACCCACGCGGGGTAACAACTCACGGCGTAGCCGGGCTACGCCGCTAGTTTCATCAATCGTGCGCCATGGCGCGCTCGACGCTGATCTGCGACGGCATCATGTTGACGTTCGCGTTGTGCATGACCCACAGCGACAAGCCGACGATCACCGCAATCAGAAACCCCGTGCAGATGAAGATGCCGGTATTCGCGCGCTGGCTGCGCGCCGTTCCAATATGCAGAAAATAAGCCAGTTGCACCACGAGCTGCGCCACGCATAGCACGACGATCGCCGTCAGTCCCTGCGCGGGCGGGATCACATGGAACATGACCACGCCAAACGACGCGAGCGTGAGCACGAGCGAAAGCACCGTGCCGATCATGTAGCCCTTGAAGCTGCCATGCGCGTCGTCATGGCTGGCCGGATGAGAGACGTGGGAATGGCTCACAGCATGCCTCGCAGATAAACAAAGGTGAAAACGCAGATCCACACGAGATCCAGAAAGTGCCAGAAAAGGCTCAGGCACGCGAGACGTCGGCGCACCGTGCCGGTCAGGCCGAACTTCCAGGTCTGGTGCATCATGATCGCGATCCACAGCAGGCCCGCGCTCACGTGCAAGCCGTGAGTGCCGACCAGCGTGAAATACGCCGACAGATACGCACTCGTGTGCGGGCCCGCGCCATCGGCGACCAGCTTGGCGAATTCGTTGACTTCCATGCCGACGAAGCCCGCGCCAAACAGGAATGTGACCACGAGCCAGAAGATCACCTGCCCACGGCGCTGCGCGTGCAGGCCCAGCATCGCCAGGCCAAACGTCACGCTGCTCGCGAGCAGCAGCAGCGTTTCGCCTAGCACGTAGGAAAGCTCGAACAGTTGCTTCGCCCCGGGACCGCCTGCCGTCGCATTCGCGAGCACGCCAAAGGTGGCGAAAAGCGTCGCGAAGATGAGGCAGTCGCTCATCAGGTAGATCCAGAAGCCGAACGTTGTCTTCGTGCTATCGTCGTGTTCGTGACCGTGGCCATGATCGTGGCCGTGATGTGTCGTTGCAGCGTGAGCCATGACTTACGCGACCTCCTTCATTTCCCGTTCTTGAAGCTGCTGGAAGCGTGCGTTTTCGATGCGCTCGACTTCCGCGGCCGGCACCCAGTAATCGACGTCCTGGTTATAGGTCCGCGCGATGAACGTGCCGATCATGCCGATCAGGCCCAGCACCGCGAACGGCCACATATGCCACACCACCGCGAAGCCGAACACGAAGCTGAACATCGCAATGATGAAACCTGCGCCCGTGTTGCGCGGCATGTGGATGTCCTCGTACTGGCGCGGCTGCACATAGGCCGTGCCCGCTTCCTTGTTGTCCCAGTGCTGCTCCATCGAGGTGATCTTCGGCATCACGGCGAAGTTGTAGAACGGCGCGGGCGAAGCGGTTGACCATTCGAGGCTGCGGCCGTCCCACGGATCGCCCGTGACGTCGCGGTTCAGGTCGCGGTCGCGCACGCTGACATAGAGCTGCACGATCAGCGCAAGAATGCCGAGACCGACGAACACCGCACCCACCAGCGCCACCACGAGCCACATATGCCAGCCCGGTTCCGAGTAGTGATTCATGCGTCGCGTCATGCCTTCGAAGCCCAGGATGTAGAGCGGCGTGAAGGCGAGCCAGTAACCGATCAGCCAGCACCAGAACGACACCTTGCCCCAGAACTCGTTGAGCGTGAAGCCGAACACCTTCGGGAACCAGAAGCTCACGCCCGCGAGGCAGCCGAACACCACGCCGCCGATGATGACGTTATGGAAGTGCGCGACGAGGAACAGCGAGTTGTGCAGCACGAAGTCCGCGCCCGGCACGGCCAGCAGCACGCCGGTCATGCCGCCCACGGCGAACGTCACCATGAAGCCGATGGTCCAGAGCGTCGCGCTGTGATAGCGGATGCGTCCGCGATACATCGTGAAGAGCCAGTTGAAGAGCTTCACGCCGGTCGGGATCGAAATGATCGTCGTCATGATGCCGAAGAAGGCGTTGACGTTCGCACCCGAGCCCATCGTGAAGAAGTGGTGCAGCCACACGAAGAACGACAGGATACCGATCGAGGACGTCGCGTACACCATCGACTTGTAGCCGAACAGCGGCTTGCCCGAGAACGTGGCGATGATTTCCGAGAACGCGCCGAACGCGGGCAGGATCAGGATGTACACCTCCGGGTGGCCCCACACCCAGATCAGGTTGATGTACATCATCGCGTTGCCGCCCAGCTCGTTCGTGAAGAAGTGCATGTCGAGATAGCGGTCCATCGTGAGCAGCGCGAGCGTGCCGGTCAGCACCGGGAACACCGCGACGATCAGGATGTTGGTGATGAGCGCCGTCCACACGAACACCGGCATCATCATGAGCTTCATGCCCGGCGCGCGCATGCGCAGGATCGTCACGATGAAGTTGATGCCCGAAAGCGTCGTGCCGAGGCCCGATATCTGCAGGGACCATATGTAGTAGTCCATACCGACGGTCGGGCTGTAGCCGAGTTCGGAGAGCGGCGGATACGCGACCCAGCCGGTCGCCGCGAAATCGCCGACGAACATCGAGATCATCACCAGCACCGCGCCCACCACGGCCAGCCAGTAGGACAGCGAGTTGACGAACGGATACGCCACGTCGCGCGCGCCGATCTGCAGCGGCACGACCACGTTCATCAAGCCCAGGATGAGCGGCGTGGCCACGAAGAAGATCATGATGACGCCGTGCGCCGTGAAGATCTGGTCGTAGTGATGCGGCGGCAGATAGCCCGCTGCGTCGTTATAGGCGATGGCCTGTTGCGCGCGCATCATGATCGCGTCGGCGAAGCCGCGCAGCAGCATCACGATCGCGAGGATGATGTACATGACGCCGATGCGCTTGTGATCGACCGAAGTGAGCCATTCGCGCCACAGATAGCCCCACTTGCCCGCGAGCGTGATCGCCGCGAGCAGGGCCAGGCCGCCGAGCGCCACGACGGCGCCGGTGCCCATGATGATGGGCTCGTGCCATGGAACGGCATCGAGCGTGAGTTTTCCGAACATGATGTGATTACTCCGCTGCCAGGGTGGCGGGCGCACGCGCCCCGCTGCTATCAAGGGTGAGTGCCGGGACGCTGGTTCCAGTGCCTGTGCCCGAGCCGCAGATCGGGTTGCCGTGCACGTCGCGCATGTACTTGTCGACCACGCCTTCGAAAAGGCCCGGCGCAACGTTCGAATAGAGCGCGACCGGCGCTTTTTCGCCCGGCATCGCGAGCTGCTCGTAAGCGCCCCGGCTGAGCATCGCCGGCGAAGCCTTGGCGCGCGCGATCCAGGCGTCGAAGTCGGCGCGGCTGGTGGCGAGCGTGTCGAAGTGCATGTCCGAGAACCCCGGGCCGCTGAACGCCGCCGAGCGGCCCGCGTAAGTGCCGGGTTGGTTGGCGATCAGATGCAGCTTCGTTTCCATGCCCGACATCGCGTAGACCTGGCTGCCCAGTTGCGGGATGAAGAACGAGTTCATCAGCGATTCGGCGGTCAGCCGGAACGACACCGGCGTATCGACGGGAATCGCCAACTGGTTCACCGAGGCGACGCCGTAGTCCGGATAGATGAAGAGCCACTTCCAGTTGAGCGCCACGACATCGACGCGGATCGGCTTGACCTGCGACTCGATCGGCTTGTACGGATCGAGCGAGTGCGTCGTGCGCCAGATCAGCGCGGCGAGCGTCACCACGATGACGCAGGGAATCGTCCAGACCACGATTTCGATCGCGGTCGAGTGCGACCATTTCGGCGCGTAGGTGGCTTGCGTGTTCGAGGCGCGATAGCGCCAGGCGAACCAGAGCGTGAGCGCGATCACCGGAATCACGACGAGCAGCATCAGCCCGAGCGCGATGAGGATGAGGTTTTTCTCCTGCACGCCGATGTCGCCTTTCGGGTCCATCAGCACGGAACTGCAGCCGCCGAGCAAGGCGAGCGCGCCGGCCGATGCGAACGTGGCGGCGCCGCGCAGCGCGGGCAGATGGGTCTTGCGTGTGGGTGGTTGAGGAAGCGGCGGGTCGGCTTCGACGGCCGGTCCTCTTCGGATGGGAAGGTTGCGCATGTCGGGTTCCATGGTTGACGATCGCGCAAACCCATCCATACGTGCTCACCTCGCCGTGGCGGCGGCGCCGTTGGGACGCCGTCACGGCAGCCATACATAGCCTATATGTATGGATTTACGCGCTTCGTGTCCGCATGCTAGAGTAAGACATGACACATACATCTGCGACAGAATGACGCGAAAAGAGCCTATCGATCCGGACAAGAAAGACGCCGCATCGGCGTGGACGTCGGCGCTGCACGGCGGCGTCGGGCCGCGCTATCTGCGTCTCGTCGACTTCATCGAGCGCGCCGTGGCCGACGGCACCCTCTCGCCCGGCGAACGCGCGCCCGCGCAACGTACGCTGGCCGATCTGCTGGAGGTCGATCTGACCACCATCACGCGCGGCTTCAATGAGGCGCGGCGGCGCGGTCTGATCGAGGCGCGCGGGCCGCTCGGCACCTTCATTGCCGCGCCGCGCGCCGAACTCGCGCAACGCGTCGATCTGAGCATGAACATTCCGCCGCCGCCGCAGGGACTTGACGCCGACGCGCTGCTGCGCGAAGGGCTTTCGCGCCTGCTGCTGCGCAGTGACGCCGATCTGCTGATGACGTACCACATCGGCGGCGGTGCGGCGGCCGATTGCGCGGCGGGCGCGAAGTGGCTCGAGCCGGTGTTGGGCACGGCCGATCCGGCGCGTCTGGTGGTCTGCCCCGGCGCGCAGGCGGCGCTGGCCGCGCTGATTCTTGCTTTTACGGTGCCCGGCGACGTGGTGCTGAGCGAGCCGCTCGTCTATCCCGGGCTGCCGCATGCGGTCGCGCAACTGGGCCGTCGTCTCGCCACCGTGGCCACGGACGCCGAAGGCATGCTGCCCGACGCGCTCGACGCCGCGTGCCGCCTGCACGGCGCGCGTATGCTCTATCTGAACCCCACGCTGCAAAATCCCACGGCCACCACGCTCTCCGAAGCGCGCCGCCGCGATCTCCTGCGCGTGGCGCAGCGCCACGGCGTGCGCATCGTCGAGGACGATCCGTACTGGCGCTTCGCGCCCGACGCCCCGCCGCCGCTCGCGCGCATGGCGCCCGCGCAGGTCTGCTATCTATCGACGCTTTCCAAAACGCTTTCGCCGGGACTGCGCACCGCCTTCCTGACGCTGCCGGACAGCGCCGCGCATGCGCGCGTGCTGGCGGCGCTGCGCTCGTTTTCGCTGATGGCCGCGCCGCTCACGAACGCGCTGGCGATGCAGTGGATCGAGGACGGCGTCGCCGACGAGATTTTCCGGGGCGTGCGTGCCGAGGCGCAGGCGCGTCAGCGCATGGCGGCGCAACTGCTGGGTCCGGCGGCGGGCGAGAATGCCGGCATTCACCTCTGGTACGCCCTGCCGAGCTACTGGCAGGCGCGCGAACTGGCGGCGGCGGCGAGCACCGAGGGCTTGGCCGTGGCGCCCTGCACCGCTTTCGATCAGGGCGGCGGCGCGGCCAACGCGATCCGCATATCGCTGGGCGCGACGGCGGAGCGCGCACGGCTGCAAGCGGCGTTGCGCCGGTTGTCGGCATTGCTCGCCATCGACCGTTCCGCGCAGGCGCAGGTGATCGTCTAGGCCTGGCTGCAAGCGCGATCCGGCCTTGGCATCGCGCTTGCTTCCTTCCTGTTTCCTTATTTCCTCTGACCGGCGGGACCGGCACATTGGCGCAGACGCTGTCACGCCGCGCCGGTACACTCGTCGAATCACATTCCGGATGGCTTTATGGATCGGATGCGGCTGCGCGCCGCGTCCCACGTTACCGCGCCGCAGGCGCTTATTTTTCGGGAGGTTGGAAGATGGCCAACGACAAGATGTTGCAGCAGATGCGCGAAAAGCCCGGCTTTATCGCGGCGCTCGACCAGAGCGGCGGCTCCACGCCAGGCGCGCTGCGGCAATACGGCATCCCGGAAAGCGACTACAGCGGCGACGCCGACATGTTCCGCCTCATGCACGAAATGCGCGTGCGCATCATCAGCGCGCCCGCGTTCACGGGCGAGAAAGTGATCGGGGCAATTCTGTTCGAGCAGACCATGGACGGCCAGGCACATGGCAAGCCGGTGCCCGCGTTCCTCTGGGAAGACCGCGGCGTGGTGCCGTTCTTGAAGGTCGACAAGGGGCTGGAGAGCGAAGCCGACGGCGTGCGCCTGATGAAGCCGAACCCCGGCCTCGACGCTCTGCTGGAGCGCGCCAGCAAGGCTGGCATTTTTGGCACCAAGATGCGCTCGGTGATCGAGCGTGCGTCGGCTTCGGGCATCGCGGCCATCGCGCAGCAGCAGTTCGACGTGGGTGCGCAGATCAGCGCGAAGGGTCTCGTGCCGATCCTCGAACCCGAAGTCTCGATCAAGGCGCCCGACAAGGCCGAAGCCGAGGCGCTGCTGCGCGACGAACTGCTCAAGGGGCTGGACGCCCTGCCCGATTCGCGTAACGTCATGATCAAGCTGACGATTCCCGATACGCCCGACTTCTACAAGCCGCTCATCGATCATCCGCGCGTCGTGCGGGTGGTGGCGCTGTCGGGCGGTTATTCGCGCAGCGACGCGTGCGAGCGCCTCACGCACAACCACGGCATGATCGCGAGCTTTTCGCGCGCGCTCATCAACGACCTCACGAAGCAGATGAGCGATGCCGAATTCGACGCCACGCTGGCGGCGAGCATCGATGAAATCTACAAAGCGTCGGTGCAGAAAAGCTGATGGGTCTGCGCGCGATCAAGCGATCGCGCGGTCATAAGTTGCTGAAAGTTGCGTCAGGGATAGCTGGGGTCATATCCCGGCTGTCCTTTTTTGTGGCCGGTTATACTGTGCGCCTTCCATAGCTCACGACGCGCACTGGCCATGAGGCGCCTACTCTGCCTGCTCGCCTTGCTGCCCGGCCTCGTGCAACACGCATCGGCGCAGCAGGCTCCCCCGCAAGGGGACGACAAAAAGCTTCCCACCTATCTGACCCAGAAGTTCGGGTTGGCGAAGGAAAAAGCCGCGCAGATTTCAGAGGCGGTCACGACGGCTGCCGCGAAATATTCGCTGCCGCCGGCTGTGCTGCTCGCCATCATCTCGGTCGAATCGCGTTTTCATGAGAAGGCGCACGGCGGCAATAACGCTACCGGACTCATGCAGGTCGTGCCTTCGGCGCACCGCGGTCTGCTGCGCAATGTAAAAGATCTCACCGATCCGGACGTCAATATCGATGTGGGTTCGTCGATTCTGTACGGCTACAAGCGTGCTGCCGGCGGCGATCTGGATGCGGCGATGAAGAACTACGGCGGATCGAAGGCCTACGCCGAAAAGATCCGCATGCGTGCCGCGGAATTCAGCCGCGTGCTGGACAGCGCGAGCGCCACTCAGGCGGGTGGCGCCGTGGGTGACGACGCGGCGGCGAATTTCAGCGGGGCGTTTTCGGCTAACATCGCGGCCAATATCGCGGCGAGCGATGTGGCGGCGACGCCCGCGCAAGGCGCTTCAGCCACGTCTCCGTCCACGTCTGCGCAGACCGCTTCCGCTGCCTCAGGCGCCGATCCGCTTGCCGTGCGCAGCTATTCGCGCTCGCGCGAACGCTGAATCCATTTAAACCGAACGTAAAAATGCAAACCGCCCGGCGAGGTTCACTCGCCGGGCGTGTCGGGCGCCGTCCGGTTACCGCGCTCTGATGGCGCTGAACGGCTCAGGCGTCGGCTGCGGGCGTTGCGCCTTCGCTGCCTTGTGCTTCGCTCTTTGCTTCGCTGGCGGCGTCGTTGCCTACTACTGGCTCGACCTGCTCGGGCGCGGCCTGAACGGTTTCCGCGGTTGCATTGGCTGCGGCGGTCTCAGGCGCTGCGGGAGCCTCTGCGGCGGTTTCCGGTTGCGCCTGTGCAGCCGTGGCGTCGGGTTGCACCGTTTTAGCGGCTTCCTGAGCCTTGGCTTGCGCTTCGGCCTTGGCCTTCTGGCGTGCGAGCGCGGCGTTGGCGCGGCCGACATGCGACGGATCGATGCCCGGGCCTTCCGATGCGCTGCCGTCCAGTTCGAAGCGCGAACCGCCTGCCGCGACGCGCTCGTGATAGCGCGGATGATTCACATGGCGCTTGAGCACGGCGACGATCAGCGTGCGCTCGTAGTCGGGATGGCGCGTGACCAGATCTTCCGCAACGCCGATCTTCAGCGGCAGACGATCACGGAACGCCGGATAGAGCTTCGCGAATACGTTCCAGACCGTGTTGAGCTGGCGGTTGCGCTCGATGCGCGCCTTTTCCGCTTCGCTCAGATTGGCCGTCTGTTGCTGTGCGCGCGCCGGACGCTGGCGATTGCTGCCGCGTTCGCTACGTTCGCCTCGCTCACCGTCACGCGGACCGCGCGACTGGCGCGGGGTGCCGGGTTGACCGTTGGCGTTCTGCGGCTTGCCGCCTTCGCTGGCGGGACGGCCTTGACCTTGACCCTTCGCGTGCTGCGGGCGCGCACGACCACGCGCCTCGTCGGCGCCTGCCGGACGAGAACCCTTCGGGTCCTTGTGACCGGGCGCGCCCTGCGCGCGACGCTGGCCTTGTGCGCTTTTCGGTGCGCCCTTGGGCGCGTGCTTGCCTTGCGGCGACTGCGCCTGTTCTTCGGGCGGCTGGCCCGTGCCCAGCCCCATGCTCTTCTTGAGTTCGAGCAGCCCGTCTTTGAGGCTCAGGGGTCGGCGTTGTTGCGATGCGGCTTTCACGTCCAGCTCTCTTCCTTATTGGATCGGACGCTATGATACAGAATCGCGCGCCGCATTTCTGTCTCGTCGCGCGTTGGGGCCGCGATCCGCCCGATTTTGCGCAGCTTTTAAGGCGCGTCTGGACGCGAAAACCCTGCATATTGAAGCCTGAAAACTTGCCTGATCCTCTCGATTTCCTGTGCGCACGGCGCAAAAATGCCGCTTATTTTTGTCTGATTGCGTCGCGTCGGACCCTCGATTCCGCAAAATTGCATTCGACGATGCTTCCCTGAAGACAGCGCAGCGTCGCGCTTTTATTTTCGGTTTTTCCCCTGTAAATCATGACCCAATCCGTTATTTCCCCTTCTCCGGTACGCGCGATCGTCACGGGCCATTCGCGTGGCCTGGGCGCCGCGCTGGCCGAATTGTTGCTGGAGCGCCAGATCGATGTGCTCGGCGTGGGCCGTAGCGCGCACCCGTCGCTGGCGCAGCGTAAGCGCTCGACATCGGCATCCCGGGACGCTGATTTTGTAGAGGCCACCCTCGATCTCGCCGATCCCGCTGCGCTCGAACAATGGCTCGCAGGCGGAGCGCTGCAGCGCTTCGCGCAAGGC
The DNA here is from genome assembly GCF_002917095.1 of Paraburkholderia eburnea. Lineage (GTDB taxonomy): Bacteria > Pseudomonadota > Gammaproteobacteria > Burkholderiales > Burkholderiaceae > Paraburkholderia > Paraburkholderia eburnea. The sequence goes on along the minus strand of NZ_PQGA01000002.1, from coordinate 783,424 downwards.
GCACAGTGCGTGGTGCTGTTCAACAATGCGGGGATGGTTGACCCGATTGCGCCGCCCGGCGCCCAGGACGCGAGCGCGATTGCCCGCGCCGTCACGCTCAATGTCGCCGCGCCGCTGATGCTGGCCAACGCCCTGGCGTCCGTGCAGGCCCAGGAGCGCCGCATCGTCCATATTTCGAGCGGTGCGGCGCGCAATGCCTACGCGGGCTGGAGCGTTTATTGCGCCACCAAGGCCGCGCTCGATCATCATGCGCGGGCGGTCGCGCTCGATGCGCCGGACGGCGTGCGCATCAGCAGCGTGGCGCCTGGCGTCGTGGACACGGGCATGCAGGCGACGATCCGCTCAACCAGCGTCGATCACTTTCCGCTGCGCTCACGCTTCGAAGAACTCAAGCAGACTGGCAAGCTGGCGACGCCTGAAGACTCCGCGCGCCAGTTGATTGACTATGCGCTGAGCGATGCATTCGGGACATCGCCCATCGCCGATGTGCGTGAAGTCGCGCCGTAATGAAAATCACGCGCGCGCAACTCCCGCAAAATCTCACCTTTGATTTTGGTGACGTTGCGTGCGCATCAAGACAGAGTGTTGCTTTTCTGTGTTCACAGCGATAGTTTTGCGGGCCGTCCGACAGGCATTCCCGCAAACACTCACCGTTGAAAATAGCGGCTTACGTGAGCGCCACGCGTGGCCGAACGGCTTTCCATCGTCGCGCACCGCCTGCAAGCATCAACAATGCGCCAATCGCGAGCGCATCGCCCAGCAAGCGCGTTGGCAGCAGCGTGGTGGAATGCGTCGCGTGCAGCAGCGTGTCGATCGTGTTCGACGCCAGCGCACCGCCCACGAAGCACACGAGTCCCTGCTGCCCCACCGTAACGATGCCCGGCAAACGCCGCGCGAGCCAACCGACCCAGCCAAGCCGCGTGGCCTGTGCCGCGAGCCACGCCACGGTGGCGAAGCTGACGATGCGCACGCTCGCGAGATTCTGTTTCATATAGCCTGGCTGCGGATCGACCTCGACAAAAAGACGCACGAACGCAAAAGCGGCGAGCAATACGCAAGCGAGCAACGTCAAGGTGCGGCCAAAGCGCGAGGTCTGAAACGCGTCCGAAACGGGATAAAGCCTGCACAACAGACCGAGCATGAACATGGCTTGCCATGCGAAGGGATTGAACGGCCAGATGGATCCGGGCACCGAGGGCAGATAGCGCCCGAGCCAGCTACTTGCAAACCAGAGGGCAAAGCTGCCCAGCAGCGCGGCTGCGGGCGCACGCCGCGCGAGCGGCATGACAAGAGGCAACGCGAGCACGAGCACGACATAAAGCGGCAAGACCCCGGCCAGATAGGGCTGATCGCGAAAGATCGCGATATTGCCGAGCATCGCGAACGGATGCGCGGCGAAACGCTCGAAGCCCGATACGCCCACGAGCGGCGAATCCACGCGCAACCCCACGGCCGCCGCACCAGAAAGCAGCATCAATACCGCCGCGCACAGATAGGCGGCATAGATTTCCCGGCTGCGTCGAAAAAAGCGCCAGTTTGCAGCATCGGTGCCCTTGCGTGCAGCGATCGCAAGCCAGCTCGCCGCCGATACATAGCCGCTGACGAACACGAAAACTTCCGCCGAATCGCAGTACGCGAAAGTATGCAGCATGCCGTGCGAAAGCACGCTGGAAGGAATATGGTCGAGGGCAATCGCAATCAACGCGAAACCGCGAAAGAAGTCGATTTCGATTGATCGCTGCGCTGTCTGGCTCATCAATGAAGGCTCCCGCTCTGTTCTGATCGTACGGTTGAGAGTCGAAAAACACTGGATTGCCACGGCGTGAAGCATCGGCGCGAAGAGCGCGCTCGAATTGATTCGTAAGGATGGCTGATCGATGGGCAAAAAGCAGAGTGCGGCGGAATGCGTTTGAAAGCTATGCGGCGTGGCGGCCTGGTCGCTTGCTCACCCGCTTGCTCATCATTACGCGGCCCGCTTGCGTATGCGAATTCAATGCCAGCTTTAACGCTTGTCGATCGACGCCGGGTTGCAGCATCGCATATTCGTCAGAGCGATTGCAGTTTCTACCCAAAGCGCAAGACGACCGTAAGATTCGCGCCGCGCCAGGGCTTACCCGTTCTCACGGCAAATTACTTGACACCTAAAGCATTGACGCCTACTCTGGTCTCACAGATTGAGCGAGGAAGCGAGCATGCGCATTGTTTGCATTGGTGGCGGGCCAGCCGGACTGTACTTCGGCCTGTTGATGAAGCGGCGTCACCCGGACTACGAGATCACCGTGATCGAACGGAACCGTCCCTACGACACCTTCGGCTGGGGCGTGGTGTTCTCGGACCAGACGCTCGGCAATCTGCGCGCGGCCGACCCGGAAAGCGCCGCCGAAATCCTCGACGCGTTCAATCACTGGGACGACATCGAAATCCATTTTCGCGGTCGTGCGGTGCGCTCGTCGGGCCATGGCTTTTGTGGCATCGGACGCAAGCGCTTGCTCAATATCCTGCAGGCGCGCTGCGAACAACTCGGCGTGAAGCTCGTATTCGAATCGCAGATCAGCGACGACGACGTGCAGAACGCCGACCTCATCATCGCCAGCGATGGCCTCAATAGCGCCACGCGCCAGAAGTACGCTCACACCTATCAGCCCGATATCGATCTGCGCGACTGCCGCTTCGTGTGGCTAGGCACCTCGAAGCTGTTCGATGCCTTTACGTTTGCATTCGAAGAAACCGGATTCGGCTGGTTTCAGGCACACGCCTATCGCTTCGACGACAACACTTCTACGTTTATCGTCGAAGCGCCAGAGCGTGTCTGGCGCGCTGCGGGCCTGGAGGATATGAGCAAGGAAGACAGCATCGCCTTTTGCGAAAAGCTGTTTGCGCGTTATCTCGACGGCCACGCGTTGCGCTCGAATGCCTCGCATCTGCGCGGCTCGTCGCAATGGATCCGCTTTCCGCGTGTGGTGAATCGCGAGTGGGTGCACTGGAAAACCAACGCCGACGGCCAGTCCATTCCGGTCGTGCTGATGGGCGATGCGGCGCATACGGCGCATTTTTCGATTGGCTCGGGCACCAAGCTCGCGCTCGAAGACGCCATTGAACTGGCGAACAGCATGGACACGCATCCCGGCGATCTGCGCGCCGCGCTGCATCACTACACGAGCGTGCGCAGTATCGATGTGTTGCGGATCCAGAATGCCGCGCGCAATTCAACGGAATGGTTCGAGCACGTCGATCGATACGCGAAGTTCGAGCCCGAACAGTTCGCTTATTCGCTGCTCACACGCTCGCAGCGCATCTCGCACGAGAATCTGCGCGAGCGCGATGCGAAATATCTTGGCGGTTTCGAAGCGTGGCTCGCGCAGCGCGCGGGCGCTGGAGCGCGCGCCGTGCCGCCGATGTTCACGCCGTATACGCTGCGAGGCGTCACGCTCAAGAACCGCGTGGTCGTCTCGCCGATGGCGCAGTATTCCGCGCGCGACGGCGTGGCGGGCGACTATCACCTGATGCATCTGGGTGCGCGTGCGATGGGTGGCGCGGGGCTCGTGATGACCGAGATGACCTGCGTGTCGCCCGAGGCGCGTATCACGCCCGCCTGCCCCGGCATGTACGCCCCGGAACATCTGGGTGCATGGAAGCGCATCGTCGATTTCGTGCATGCGCAGTCCGATGCGAAGATCGGCATCCAGCTCGGGCATTCGGGCGCGAAAGGTTCGACGCGGGTGGCGTGGGAAGGCATCGACCAGCCGCTCGACGATGGCAATTGGCCGCTCGTCTCCGCGTCGCCGCAGCAATATCTGCGCGGCGTGAGCCAGTGGTCGCATGAAGCCAGCGAAGACGAACTACGCGAAATCGAAGCGCAGTTCGTGCGCTCGACGCAGATGGCCGCCGAAGCGGGCTTCGATTGGCTGGAACTGCATTGCGCGCACGGCTATCTGCTGTCGAGCTTTCTCTCGCCGCTCACGAACCAGCGCAACGATCAATATGGCGGCTCGCTCGAGAATCGTTTGCGCTATCCGTTGCAGGTATTCAAGGCGATTCGCGCGGTATGGCCGCAGGACAAACCGATTTCCGTGCGGATTTCCGCGCACGACTGGGTCGAAGGCGGGATCACGCCCGACGACGCGGTGGAGATCGCGCGCGCGTTCAAGGGTGCAGGTGCCGACATGATCGACGTGTCATCTGGTCAAGTCAGCAAGGAAGAAAAACCCGTGTTCGGCCGGATGTTCCAGACGCCGTTCGCGGACCGCATCCGCAACGAAGCCGGCATCGCGACGATTGCAGTGGGCGCCATTTCCGAGGCCGATCACGTCAACGGCATCATCGCGGCAGGTCGCGCGGATCTTTGCGCGGTGGCGCGTCCGCATCTGGCGAATCCCGCGTGGACGCTCAACGAGGCCGCAAAAATAGGCTATTTCGACGTGATGTGGCCGCATCAATACACGGCGGCGAAGACGCAGCTCGAACGCAATATCGAGCGTGAACGCGCAGCCGCAGCGGCTGCAGCGGGCCTCTCGCCGCTCGAACGCGCGCAGCGCGCGGAAGGAACGGTATGACCACGAGCGAGCTGACATTGAACGAGCGCCATGCGGTCGTGACTGGCGGCGGCAGCGGTATCGGCGCAGCGACCGCGGCCATGCTGCTGCGCGCGGGCGCACGCGTCACGCTGATGGGCCGCGATGCGGCGAAGCTGGAAACGCAGCGTGCGGCATTGGGTGGCGGCGAGAATATTGCCTGCTTGAGCGTTGACGTGGCCGATGAAGAGGCGGTGAATGCCGCTTTCGCGCACGCCGCCGGGGGCCTGGGCGCCATCGACATTCTCGTGAACAACGCGGGCCAGGCCACGGCCGCGCCGTTCGTGCAGACCGATCTCGCGCTATGGAAACGCATGCTCGACGTCAATCTCACGGGCGCATTCCTGTGTACGCGCGCGGTGTTGCCCGCGATGCTCGCGAAGAAAAGCGGGCGCATCGTCAATGTGGCGAGCACGGCGGGTCAGGTCGGCTATCCCTATGTGGCCGCGTATTGCGCCTCGAAACACGGGGTAATCGGCATGACGCGTGCGCTTGCACTCGAAGTGGCGACGCAGGGCGTGACCGTCAATGCCGTCTGCCCCGGCTATACGGAAACGGAATTGTTGCAGGCTTCGCTGGATCAGATCACGCGCAAGACCTCGCGCAGCGAGGCCGAGGCGCGTAGCATCCTCGTGCGCCACAATCCGCAGCAGCGCTTCGTGCAGCCCGACGAGGTCGCCAATGCGGTGCTATGGCTCTGCGCACCCGGATCGTCCGCGATTACCGGGCAATCGATATCCGTTTCCGGTGGAGAAATCACATGACCTCGCCCCTGCCCTCCCGCAAGAATGCGGCCACCAAAGTCACGCGCAAGGGCGTCGAAAAACCCGCAGAAAACGTGGTGGATATGGAAATGAGCACCGGCGCCGATAGCCATATGGGCCTGCGCCTGTGGCTGCGCCTGCTCACCACGACCAACCTCGTGCAAGCCGAGTTGCGTCGCCGCCTGCGTACGGAATTCGACACCACCTTGCCGCGCTTCGATTTGATGGCCCAGCTCGAACGTCATCCAGAAGGACTCCGAATGACTGAGCTGTCGCGCCGTCTGATGGTGACGGGCGGCAACGTCACCGGCATTACCGATCAACTGGAAAAGGAAGGCCTTGTCGTGCGCGACACCGATCCCGAGGATCGACGCTCGACCGCGGTGCGGCTAACGCCCGAGGGGCGCGCTGCGTTCGACCGCATGGCGGTGGCGCACGAGCAATGGGTGGTGGAAATGTTCGGCGGTCTCTCGCTCGACGAGAAAGCCAGGATGCACGACAGGCTTGGCAAGCTCAAGCAGCATTTGCGCAAGAGCCTCGAAACCTAGGCGCCTGCTGCATCAGACGATGCAATCAAAGATATCAGGAAGGAGACACATCTTGACGACAGAACGCTCCCGTGCGGACGCGCTTTTTGCGGGTAACCGCACGACGCTCGGCGACTATGAGGCAAGCCATTTCGGCTGGTCGGTCGAAGCGCGCGTGGCCACGATCACGCTGAATCGCCCGGAGCGCAAGAATCCGCTGACGTTCGAATCGTATGCGGAACTGCGCGATCTGTTTCGCCAACTCGCCTATGCGACTGATGTGAAAGCGGTTGTTCTGCACGGTGCGGGCGAGAACTTCTGCTCGGGCGGCGACGTGCACGACATTATCGGGCCGCTCGTCGATCTGCCGATGCCCGGGTTGCTGATGTTCACGCGCATGACCGGCGACCTCGTGAAAGCCATGCGTCATTGCCCGCAGCCGATCATCGCCGCAGTGGACGGCGTGTGCGCGGGCGCGGGCGCGATTCTCGCCATGGCCGCCGATATGCGGTACGCGACGGCGCGCAGCAAGCTCGCGTTTCTATTCACGCGTGTGGGCCTCGCGGGCTGCGATATGGGCGCGTGCGCCATCCTGCCGCGCATCATCGGACAGGGCCGTGCCGCGGAACTGCTCTACACGGGTCGTTCCGCAAGTGGCGAGGAAGGTCATGCATGGGGTTTCTACAACCGCCTGTGCGAACCCGGGACGTTGCTGGCCGACGCGCAGAAACTGGCCGCCGATCTCGCATCGGGGCCGACCTTCGCGCATGGCATTACGAAGACGATGCTGCATCAGGAATGGACGATGAGCATCGACGAAGCGATCGAATCCGAAGCTCAGGCGCAGGCGATCTGCATGGCGACACGCGATTTTGGCCGCGCGTATGAAGCCTTCGCCGCGAAGTCGCGCCCGGTTTTCAAGGGGGATTGAGCACATGAATTCATCGAATGCATCGTATGTTTCGGCTGAAGAGAAACTGCACGGCGCACTGGCGTGGCCGTTCTTCGAAGACCGACACCGCACGCTTGCAACGGACGTGGAGACGTGGGCGCGCGAACATCTCGCCCACGTACCGCACGATGACGTCGACAATACCTGCCGCGCGTTCGTGCGCAAGCTGGGCGCTGCGGGCTGGCTGCGCTACGGGGTGGGCGGCACCGCTTACGGCGGCCACGGCGACACCATCGATACGCGCGCCGTCTGTTTGCTGCGCGAAACGCTGGCGAGGCATTCGGGTCTCGCCGATTTCGCGCTCGCAATGCAGGGGCTCGGTTCGGGCGCGATCTCACTTGCTGGCAACGACGCGCAGAAAGCGCGCTATCTGCCGCGCGTTGCGCAAGGTGAAGCGATCGCCGCCTTCGCGCTCTCGGAGCCGAACGCGGGTTCGGACGTCGCGGCGATGGCGCTCGCCGCGCGCGACGCCGGCGATCATTATGTGCTTGACGGCGAGAAAACGTGGATCTCGAACGGCGGCATCGCGGACTTCTATGTGGTGTTCGCGCGCACCGGTGAAGCACCGGGCGCACGCGGCATTAGTGCGTTGATCGTGGATGCCGGCACACCGGGGCTGGAAATCGCCGAGCGCATCGACGTAATCGCGCCACATCCGCTCGCCAGCCTGCGCTTCACGAATGCGCGGGTGAGCAAGCAGCAATTGCTGGGCATGCCGGGCGAGGGCTTCAAGATCGCGATGCGTACGCTCGATATTTTTCGGACGTCGGTGGCGGCGGCTTCGCTTGGATTTGCGCGCCGCGCGATGGACGAAGGACTGGCTCGCGCGGCCTCGCGCAAGATGTTCAACCAGACGCTCGGCGATTTTCAACTGACGCAGGCGAAGCTCGCGCAGATGGCGCTGACCATCGACAGCAGCGCCCTGCTGGTCTATCGCGCAGCATGGCTGCGGGACCAGGGCGTGAGCGTCACGCGCGAAGCGGCGATGGCGAAATGGCAGGCGAGCGAAGGCGCGCAACAGGTGATCGACGCGGCCGTGCAACTCTGGGGCGGTATGGGCGTGCAAAGTGGGCAGGTGGTCGAGTCGCTCTATCGCGAGATCCGTTCGCTGCGCATCTACGAAGGTGCGACCGAAGTGCAGCAATTGATCGTCGGGCGCGATCTGCTGAAGGAATATCACGCGGCTCATGATGCGGCGTAACTAAAAAGGCGAAACCCTATGAAACAAGCCCTTCTTCCTGCCGGCTGGGTCAAGCCGCGCGGCTATGCCAACGGCGTCGCCGCCCGGGGAACCCAGGTGTATATCGCCGGCCAGATCGGCTGGGACGAAAACGCTCGCTTCACCAGCCGCGAGTTCGGCGCTCAAGCCGTGCAGGCGCTGCGCAATATCGTGGCCGTGCTCGAAGCGGCGGGCGGCAAACCCGAACATCTTGTGCGTCTGACCTGGTATGTCGTCGACAAGAAGGAGTACCTGGCATCGCTCAAAGAGATTGGCGCGGCTTTTCGCGAGCTGATCGGCGACTACGACATCGCCATGAGCGCCGTTCAGGTGGTGGCCCTCGTGGAAGACGCCGCAAAAGTGGAAATCGAGGCAACCGCCGTGATTCCCGACGATGCGCATCTGTCCACGTCGTAGGCCGCTGCTGGCCTGACACGCCGGGTTAGCCCGTAAAAGCACAGCAGTACTACACAATAGAATCGTTCGACCAGCCAGCCGGAGTCACCATGCAACCGACCGCTCACGTGGACACATTCGCACGCGATCATCTTCCGCCCGAATCGCAATGGCCGGTGCTGCTGCTCGACAATGCCGACGTTGCCTACCCGGAGCGCGTCAATTGTGCGGCGCAATTGCTGGACGAGACCATCGAGCGCGGCTATGGCGGGCGCCCCGCCATCTGGTCCGAAGTCGACGGCAACGCTCACGCAACGACCTACGCGCAACTGCGCGAACTCGTCGATCGCAGCGCGCATGTGCTGGTTGAGGACATGGGCCTGCAGCCCGGCAACCGCGTGCTGTTGCGCGGTCCGAACACGCTGCAGATGGCGGTGGCGTTGCTGGCGACGTTGAAAGCGGGGCTGGTAGCGGTGCCGACGATGCCGCTGCTGCGTGCGAAGGAACTCAAGCAGATCATCGACAAGGCGCGCGTCGGCGCGGCGCTTTGCGATGTGCGGCTCACGGAAGAACTGGCGCGCTGCATGAACCCGGAAGACGAATTTTTCTGCGCGGACCTCAAGCAGGTGTGCTACTTCCACGACGATGCGCCCGAGAGCCTTGAAAGCCTTGCCGCCGTCAAACCCGCCGGATTTCGCGCCTGCGATACGGCCGGTGACGACGTCTGCCTCATCGCATTCACGAGCGGCACGACGGGCACGCCCAAGGGCTGCCTGCACTTCCACCGCGACGTGCTGGCGATGTGCGATCTGTTCCCTCGTCACGTGCTCAAGCCCGCCGCCGATGATGTATTTTGCGGCACCCCGCCGCTGGCGTTCACGTTCGGGCTGGGCGGCCTGCTCTGCTTTCCGCTACGTGTGGGCGCTTCGACAGTGCTGATCGAAAAACTCACGCCCGCGTTGCTGCTGCAAACCATCGAGCGCTTTCGCGCGAGCGTCGTTTTCACCGCGCCCACTTTCTACCGGCAAATGGCGCCGCTTGTGCCGGATGCCGACATCAGCAGCCTGCGCAAGACGGTGTCGGCGGGTGAGGCGCTCCCGCAAGGCACCCGCGACCTCTGGCGCGAGGCCACCGGCATCGAGATGATCGACGGCATCGGCGGCACGGAGATGATCCATATTTTTGTTTCGTCAGCGGGCGGCGATGTGCGCCCCGGTTCGATCGGCCGTGCGGTGCCGGGCTACGTCGTGCAGGCGCTCGACGACGCACTGCAACCGGTGCCGCCGGGCGTGACGGGCAACCTCGCGGTGCGCGGCCCGACCGGCTGTCGCTATCTGGCCGACGAGCGGCAGTTGACGTTCGTGCGTGATGGCTGGAATCTGCCCGGCGACGCGGTGTCGATCGACGCGGATGGCTACGTTTTCTATCAGGCGCGCGCAGACGACATGATCGTCTCCTCGGGCTACAACATTGCGGGGCCGGAGGTAGAGACAGTGCTGATGCAGCACCCCGCCGTGGCCGAATGCGGTGTGACGGGCGTGCCAGATGAGGTGCGCGGCCAGGTGGTCAAGGCGTTTGTGGTGCTGCGGCCCGGGTTCAAGGGCGACGAGGCGATGGTGGCGGAATTGCAGACTTTCGTGAAAAGCGCGGTGGCTGCGTACAAATACCCGCGGCTGGTGGCTTTTATCGACGCCCTGCCGCGTACAGAGACAGGCAAGCTCAGGCGGTCGCTGTTGAAGACGTTGTGATTAGTACGTAATACAACGTAAACCGTGTGATATTTAACGATGCTGCCTGTTTATTTGGACATTATTTTTATAATGTCTAATATATGCGAGGGGCGAGAAACCGTGCTCGAGCATCATGGCTTGGCATCGGCGCTAATCCTCGAAAAGGTTGAAGCGGTGCTTCCGAGCCGGACGGACAAATCAATTGTGCGAGAAGAGCAATACCGTTGAAACGGAGTAGATAGCGCACGGATTGCCGCTGCAGAACACTGGCTTATGGGACCGGCTCGGGTTTGCCGTGATCGGGACGGGTGGGTGTGCTCCCCCCGCCCCGAGGCCAGCTATTTGATTGACGGTGGCGTGCCGTTGAGCGCGGCCTTGATGTTCAGCACGGACGCACCCGCCGGAGCAAAACCGGCGCGCTGTCCTGTGATGGGTGTGCCAGTCGATTTCATCAACTGGACAAGCGACGATACAGACGGGCCACTGCCGAATTTCTGGCGTAGCACCGCGAACGCGGCCGCTACCTGAGGCGCGGAAAAAGAGGTGCCCCAAATATAGAACGACCCAAGACCAGCCCAGGGCGCGAGCACAAAGTCGCCGCTGTCCCGATCTGCTGTTCCGACTGGCGCAAACAGGGCGACCTTCTGCGAAATGTTCGTGTAGCTAGTTGGCACGGTCGGATTCACGATGCCTGTCGCGCCGACGACGATCACGTTATTGCCGCAGGTCCAGTTGCCGGTGGCGTACATACCGTCGTTGCCCGCTGACATGACAACTGCCACGCCTTTTGCCCGCAGTGAAGCGGCCAGCGCGTCGATCCGCGCGCCGTCTGCGTCCGTTGAACACAACGCATCGCCTGCAACCGGGTCACCGGACGCCGAGATATTGACCGCAACGATTTTCGAATTCACATCGGTGCGATTCATCAAACCGTTATTGACGTAAGTCAGGGCATCGACCACGGAGTTGATGGGCCAGCCTCGAGGACCGTCCGTACCCGTCCCTCCTCCGATCCTGATCGGGATGACCTGGGCGCCCGGCGCGACGCCCGTGTAGACCAGATGGGTGGTGCCCTCCCAACGGTCGGTCGGTTCGCCAACCATGATGCCGCTGGTCGCCGTGCCATGGTAATAATGGCAGTACTGCGGATTATCCGGATTGCTGCTCTCGCGGCACTGATTATCGGCAGCGTCGGACGGCATCGACGAGTTTTGAAGCGTGATGAGGTAATACCCGGCGGAGGGTTTGCCAGGCAGCGGGCGAGACACCCACGTTGACGCATCTTCGTATGGGCAGAGACCGGTCCACTGGGTGTCCGTCTTCTGTCCCACACACGCCTCGGTCTTTACCTTGTTGTAGCCCGCAACGGGCTGCAAAGTCTTGTACTTAAAAACCGGATTGTCGGTACGGAATGCGCCGTCAATGTCCACAACAATGTAACCCGTGCCGTCATAGGTCTTCCCAGCGCTGTCGGTATACGTACCGCTGGTTGTGCCGCCAAGGTTGTAGGGGATCGTCGCGGTTGAGGGCCACCCCGCCGGCATGGTCTGGGCTACGGCAGGATTGGCCGATGCGTACAGAAGCCCGGCCAGAGACGTTGCGATCACAACGGTTGCGCGAATTCCGGTGATGGCGCCGATGGTGCATCCGCGACCTGCAGGAGAAATTTCTGGCCTGTGTCTTTTTGCCTTGACTGTCATGCTTAGTTATCCTGATGTTTACATCGTTGAAATATTGCAGATAATAGACCCATATTCATAACCATTCTTCTCTCAAAAAATATTCAGGATATTCTGAGAATTAAATGGAAACGTATTCCTGTATTTATTTTATTTTTTTGGAAAGATCGTATGAAAAAAGAGAATTTCCAGGAACTGAACGTGTTGAGGTCTCACCGGATCAGCAAGCTCCATCTGGTCAACGCGAAGATGTATGGGACCAGGCGCCCGCTTACGGCTGCCCTTTGCGTCGCCGCCCTTTCAATGAGCCTGTATCTGGGCGGCTGCGGTGGAGACGAAACATCTACAAGTACCGCTTCACCGGTCGCGCAGAGTGGTCAAGTCGCCGCACCGGGCAGTACGATATCGGGTGAACCCACTCCAGCCACCACAGTAGAAGCGCCTGTTACGGCAAATGGGAGTGGCCTGGCGGGCGCCCCCAATTCTGCACACTACCCGTCGGCCGAAATCAACCGTGGACGCGTCACTGCCGACGACGGGGTGCATACCCACTGACGGGTCTTTGCGTCGCTGTGTGCTCATCCACGACCGCTTCTGCCGCCCGCGCGCGGCAGTGCTGCGGCCTGGCTGTGCACCCTGCCCTCATGAAACCGGTCCCGCTTCGGATCGACCGTATCGACAGGACCATTCCACATTGAACCTTGTCGACGCCGACGAGCGCCGTCGCGCCACGCTGTTGCAACTCAACCTGGGCGAAGGTCGCCACAATCTGGCGTGCGAAGGCTTCCACGGCAGGCGCGCGCAACGGTTCCCGCGCTACCGTGAAGGGCAGACAGACCCGCCGGGCTTGCGAGCACCCGCACAACCTGACGGACTTCCCGGTTTTCGTCACATCCCCGACTCCTGACACTGCCCCTTTTGATGGCTCCCGCAGGCGCCATCAAAAGGCCGCACGCATGCGTTGCGCTCCCCGCTGGGGACGATGGACCTGCCTGCACTGCGTACCGCTTCGATCACCTCCATGATGCAATCGACAAAGTGCTGCGCCGTGCAGGTAGGCACGGTATCGCGCCGGAACAGCAGGTACAGGCGGCGCGCCGGAGGCGGCTCGATCAGGTCGAGCGTGGTCATGTGTTCGAGCGCTTCTTCGCCGCGCAGGGCGAGATGCGTCCACGAGGTCACCATGTTGGGATCAAGCGCCAGCCCGTAGTAGAGCGCCTGCGAGGTACAGCGCGTGATGCGGCGTGGCGCAGGCAGTCCGGCGCGCGCAAACTGCGCGGCGAGAAACGCCCGGAATTCCGCGCACGGTCCGGTGTGCAGCCATTCCGCATGCTCCAGGTCCGCCAGTGATGCGGCGTGCGCGAGCGGGCTGCGCCGGCTCACTGCAAACCACATCGGAAACTCGGCGAGTTCGACGCAGCGCACCGACGAGAATTCCTGGGATTCCACACCCGCAGCGAGCGCAAAGTCGAGTTCGCCGTTCTTTAGCTGTTCGACCAGCAGCGAAGGCGCGTATTCGACGAACTCAAGCGTGCTGTCCGGCATCTGCTCGCGAAAGCGGACGTACGCACGCGGCAGGAGCGCGATGCCGGACAGGGGCGTCACACCGATCGCGACACGCCCCTGGCGGGCGCCCCGCATTCGCGCGAGCTCGTCCTCGGTTCGCCCTATCTCGTTCAGGATCAGTTCGGCCCGCTGCAGCGTCAACCGGCCTTCCGGGGTCAGCGAGATCCCCGAGGAACTGCGTGAAACCAGCATGAGCCCGACCTCGTCCTCCAGATCGCGCAATGCCCGCGTGACAGCAGGCTGTGTCACGCAGAGCGCGCGTGCGCCCTCATGGACGCTTCCCGCCCGCGCTACCGCGACAAGCGCACGGAGTTGATGGAGTTTCATCTGGCCTGGTCCTTCGCGCCGTGCGTTCTTTTCTGACGTATCGCGTCTTCATAAACCGACGGCGGGATAAATGGCATTTATCTGGATAAGAATTTATGTTTATGTGGATTATAGAAAGCACGCCTATGATCTCCCCACATTCATGCGCAGCAGGTTTGTCAGCGCGCAAGAAATAAAAAACCATTAAGGAGACCTTGGCGTTATGCAATCTCTCTCGCGGCAACCCGTCGAACCCGTCGCCGTCAGGCAGTACGCCCACTCGCGTGCACGGACCATCTTCGCCACTTCCGCCGGCAATGCGCTGGAGATGTTCGATTTCACCGTGTTCAGCTATTTCGCGACGATCATCGCGAAAAACTTCTTTCCGGTCGATTCGGCGGCTGGCCCCATGCTGCTCGCGCTTGCGACCTTTGGCGTGGGCTTCGTGATGCGTCCGCTCGGCGGCATCCTGATCGGCAGCTATGCGGACCGGCGCGGGCGAAAGGCTGCACTGACGCTCACGATTGTGCTGATGATGGCGGGCACCGCCCTGATCGGGCTGACACCCACGTATGCACAGATCGGTCTCGCCGCGCCAGTGGTGGTCATCGCAGGGAGGCTGCTTCAGGGACTCTCGGCAGGAGGGGAAGTCGGCACCGCGACGACTTTCCTGATGGAGTCGGGTCCGCTGTCCCGTCGCGGATTCATGGTGAGCTTCCAGATGCTCAGTCAGGGCGTGGCGGCATTGCTCGGCGCCGCAAGCGCCGCGGTGCTCTCGGCCGTTTTGCCGCCGACCTCGCTCGAATCCTGGGGCTGGCGTCTGCCCTTTCTCTTCGGGCTGCTGCTCGGCCCGGTCGGCTTCTATATCCGTCGCCACCTCGACGAAACACACCGCTCGGCGGAAAAGCAGGAAGGTGCGGTACGTGAGCTGCTCACGCACTTCAAGTCCCGCCTGCTGGTTGGGGTGCTGACCATCGTCGGGCCGACCTCGATGCTCTACATCATGGTGTTTTACATGCCCGGCTACGCCGTGCGTACATGGCATCTGCCCGTGGTGAGTTCATTTCTCGCGGGCTGCGCATCGGGTCTCACCATGATCGTCGTCGCGCTGGTTGCCGGGCTGTGGATCATCGACCGTCTTCAACATCGCAAACCCATCGTGTTTGCCACTTCACTGCTGTCCCTGCTTTGCGTGTATCCGCTGTTCCGCGCGCTGACCACCGCACCGTCGACCGGAACGCTGATCGCTATTGTGACCATTGTCATGGGCCTGGCGACGCTCGGAACGTCATCGTTTTTTTTGCTCATTACCGAGGCATTTCCGCAGCGCGTGCGCGCAACGGCCCTCGCGGCAATCTACAGCTTTGGCGTCACGATTTTCGGTGGCTTCGCGCAGTTCAATGTGACATGGCTGCAGCAGCACACCGGCGACCCCATGACGCCCGCATGGTATCTGCTGGTGACAGGCGCCGTCAGTCTTCTCGCCCTCGCACGGTTTCCGGAGCAGCGCGCTGACTAGCTGGCGCGAAGTGTGAGCGGCACCCCGCCGCCCCTTTCCGCTTCCCCTTTCACTTCCCCGGTTCGCGCCCGCGCCCTTTCCCGCGTCCGATCACCACGTTCCTGTTCGCCTTCGGGCGCACCGGACGGGACAGATGCGCCCTTGCCTGTGCGAAACGGAGGGACAACGACCACGACAACAGAACGAGACATGTATTCCACTCCGCAATTGTGCGCACGCCTGGCCCGCCTCCTTGCCCTCATCGGGTGTTCTGCCACGGCATATGGCGCCCACGCCACCATGACGCTGTACGGGGCTGTCGACAGCTTCCTGCAGTATTCGGATAACGGCGGCAGTACGGCGCTGCGCCTGCAAAGCGGTGGCGCGTCGACCTCCCGCTGGGGCCTCACCGGTTCCGAGGACCTCGGGGGCGGCGCCTACGCAGGCTTTCGCCTCGAAGGGGGCATCAATCTGATGAACGGGCAGCAGCAGAGCGCGACCTCGACATTCAACCGCGAATCGAATGTCTGGATCGGCTCCGAACGCTGGGGCGTCCTCAAGTTCGGAAAACAGTATCCGGCCATTCCGCCCGAAGGCGCCGATCCGTTCTATGCCGTGGGTATGCTTTCGCCCTGGGCAAGCACCGTACTCGCGATCTCCGATCTGGGAGCGGGCGTGACCACCGTGCAGGCGCGCGTGGATAACGCGGTGAGCTATCACACGCCGACCTTCAATGGCCTGAGCGCGACGGTGCTCTACGCACTGCGAAACGAGGCGGGGTCCAGCCCTGTCGCCCGCAATACGGGCGGGCTCATCGACTATGCGCGCGGTCCGCTTGAACTCACGGTTTCCTATAACGCCGTCTGGGCCGACGCGCCGCCCGTCAGCGGCGCTCCGGCGACGCCCAGCGGTCCGCGCACCGACCTCGTGATGGCGAGCGCGCTTTACCAGATCGGTCCGGTCGCAACGTCGGCCACCTATACGCTGACCCGACCCACCGCGCCGAACACCTATGTGGCGAGCGTCTATTCTCTCGGCGCCGTATGGTCGAACGGTCCCCATGCGATTCGCGCTGGCGCGGTGTATCGCAACGTGTCAGGGCGTGAAGACAGTGCCATCGGCGCGCTGCTCGGTTACGACTATCAGTTCTCGAAGCTGACCGGGTTGTACGCCCGTGTCGGGGCTTTTCGCAATCAGGGGCAATCGGCGATCTCGTTTGGCTCTGATCCGCTTTCGACGCCGGGCGTCAATCCGTTCGTCGTTGCCGTTGGCATACGCAAGAAGTTCTGATTCCATTCTCCCCTTTTCCGGCTTTCCCCGTCATGAACGACCCGACCCACACCATCGCGCAAGCCGCCGGCTTCATTGAAACCCATGCGCAACGCTACATTGCGCTGGCCGATGCCATCTGGAATCTCGCCGAGCTGCGCTACCAGGAAACGAGATCGGCACAGTTGCATATCGATGCGCTCGAAGCGGCCGGCTTTCGCATAACACGCGGCGTAGCCGGCATTCCGACCGCCTTCGTCGCCGAGTTCTCGCACCAGGAAAACAGGGGCCCGAATGATCGCGCGCCGGTCATCGCCATTCTCGGCGAGTACGACGCCCTGTCGGGCATGAGCCAGGAGGCGGGCGTGCTGCAATGCCGGCCCGCGGGCGATATGGGCAACGGCAATGGACACGGCTGCGGGCATCATCTGCTGGGCACGGCGGCGCATCTGGCGGCCGTCGCCGTTGCGCAGCAGCTCTGCCGCGCAGAGCTGCCCGGCACGGTGCGTTTTTATGGGTGTCCGGCCGAGGAAGGCGGGTCCGGCAAAACCTTCATGGCGCGCGCCGGCCTGTTCGACGACGTTGACGCCGCGCTATGCTGGCACCCGGCCACCCACACCGGCATATTCGCGGCGCAGACGCTTGCCAACATCCAGGCGTACTTCCGCTTTCACGGCAAGGCATCGCACGCCGCGGCGTCGCCCCATCTTGGCCGCAGTGCGCTCGATGCGGTCGAACTCATGAACGTTGGCGTGAACTACCTGCGTGAGCACATGCTTCCCGAGGCGCGCGTGCACTACGCCGTGACCGATACGGGCGGCCTCTCTCCCAATGTTGTCCAGGCCTCGGCCGAAGTGCTCTATCTCGTGCGCGCGCCACGCAACGATCAGGCGAAGGATCTCTACGCGCGCGTGTGCGATGTGGCGCGGGGTGCCGCGTTGATGACGGGATGCCGTGTCGAGACCGTATTCGACAAGGCCTGTTCGAACCTGCTGCAGAACACGGTCCTCAATCGCGTGATGGACCGCCATCTCCAGGCGTTCGGTGCGCCGGCCTGGAGCGATGAGGAAACCGCCTTTGCACGCGCTGTCCAGCAGGAAACGTTGAACGCCGAAGACATTGAAAGCGCCACGCGCACGCTGGCGCACGCCTGGCGCGAGCCGAAACCGCTCTTCGACCGTGTTGATCCCTACGAGCCTGGCAACGGGAAGCCGCTATATGGATCGACGGACGTTGCCGACGTAAGCTGGGTCACGCCAACCGCGCAATGCTTTGTGAGCTGCTTCGCATTTGGCACACCCCTGCATTCGTGGCAGCTCGTCGCCCAGGGCAAGACATCACTCGCGCACAAGGGGATGCTGCTCGCGGCGAAAACCCTGGCCGCATCGGCACTGGATCTGTTCGCCGCACCAGGGCGCATACAGGAAGCGCGGGCGGAACTGCTCGAACGCCGGGGCGGCAAGCCCTATGTCTGCCCGATTCCTGCGGACGTGCCATTGCCGTTCCTGCGCGCAGCGGCCGGACCTGCCGCTGCGACAGGTTCGAACCACGTTGCCTGAGGGATCCGCGGATCAGGCGCTGCGAGCGGCCTGCGCTCTGGCGAATTGGGGGCCGCTCCTGCGTCTGCGCGACGCGGTGTGCGCATCCACGATCGCTCCTGCGGCCACCTGGCTGTGTGCCTTGACCTCGTGTATCGCGCATGCGGCTCATGACAGTCGTACCCGGTTATTCCGCCGGTCAGGGCGCGAAAATCGGGCCGCCTGACCAGCGAGGAAGGCCGCATGACCGCCTGCACAACGAAAATTGTATTTATCGTTGTGTGGCAAGGCCGATCCCGGCGCGGTACGCCGAGTCGGAACGCGCAAGCTCTGCACCCTACCCGGCGGAATCGGGAGTTCGTGCCGGGCGGGAGTGCGTTTCCTGAGCAGGGTGCTCACTAACCAACAAAGCCCGGCCTGGGCCTGGGCTTTGTCAGCAATCTGAGCCTGGCAGCCTTTCGACTGCCAGGCTCTCTGCACGTGGCCCTATCTCACTACATCACCACGGATTTACCACTGATAACCAGCGGCAGCTGTAACGCCCGTGCTGCCCTGGCTGCTCGAGCTAACAGCCAGCTTGCCGATCCAGTGGTTGTTCTGCGTTGCATAGGAGACACCGAGTGCCGTGCCAGTCTGGCCACCAATACGCGAGGTGCCTGCGGCGACCATCGTCTTGCCCGGCTGGTTCGGCTGCGGCAGACCAGCAACAGCCATCGCGGCCGCGGCAGCTCCGAATGCATCACGACGCACGTCGGAAATCTGGTTCTGCACGCCAGCAATCTGCTGGGTGATGTAGTTCTGCGATTGCCCCACCGCTGCGTTCAACTGGTTCACGTTCACCGCATCCGTGCCTTGCGTGCCGGCTGCGACGCTGGTGATCTGGCGTTCGTTGCCCGCCGAGCCCACCGACACCGTGTTGTCACGATCGGCCACCGAGCCTGCGCCCAGTGCGACCGAGTTCGACGCGGTCGCGGTCGAGTTCGCACCGATCGCCGTCGAATTGACACCGCTGGCCGTCGAACCCGCGCCCATTGCCGTCGCTTGCGCGCCGCTCGCCAAAGCGAGTGCACCCGCCGCGGTGGAATGCGTGCCGCTCGAGATCGCCGCCCCGGTATTGCGGTCGCCGTCGGCCGAGAACATCGGGTCGGTTGCGTTTTGCGCAATGTTCTGCACGTTGCTGATGGCCTGGCTCAGTGCATAGACCTGCGAACCGTTCACCGCGTCCGTGCTGGAAGCCGAGATGTCGCCAGCCGCCACGTTATGCAGCGCCACCGCAGTGGTAGCATCCGTGCCGCCCAGCGTCAGCGAATCGTGCGCCGACGAATCGTACGCAATCGCATTCGCCACTTGACCGCTGATCGTGGTGACATTGCTCTGCAGGTTCGCGATGTCGGTCGTGTTCTGGGCAATTGCGCTGGTGTTCTGCGCTACCTGCTGGTTCGTCGCATAAAGCTGCGAACCGTTGACCGCGTCGTTGCTCGATGCGTTCAGTGCACCGGATGCCACGTTATGCAGCGCCACCGGCATGGTCGAGCCCACACCGCCCAGCGTCACCGAATTGTGCGCCTGTGAGTCGTACATCACTGCATCGCCCATCGTGCCGGCCATGTTCGTGATATCGCCCTGCAGGTTCGAGATGGCGGTCGAATTCTGCGTCACGCGGCCGTCCAGGTTCGTCACGACACCTGCAATGCTGTTGAACGTGTTGCCACCGATGCTGTACGTCGGCGCCGAAATCGAGCCATCGCTGTTCACCGTCGAGCCGCCACCCATCGCGCTGGCCGTCGAGCTGGCCACGTTGTACAACTGCGAGCCGTTCACCGCGTCGAAGCTCGATGCATTCACCGCACCAGCTGCCACGTTGTGCAGCGCCACCGGCGTGGTTGCGCCCACACCGCCCAGCGTCACCGAACCGTGCGCCGACGAGTCGTACATCACTGCATCGCCCATCGTGGCGGCCATGCTGGTGATCTGACTGCCGAGGTCGGTCACATTGCCCTGCAGCGTCGATATGCTGCCCGTATTGGCTGCAACCTGCGTGTTGGTCGCATTCAGTTGCGAACCGTTCACAGCGTCCGTGCTGGAAACCGTCACCCGGCCCGCCGCCACGTTGGTGATGGTGCGCTCGGCGCCTGCCGTGCCCACGCTTACCGTGCCCGTCGGGTTCGTGCCGGCGTAGGTGTACGTCGCGCCGCCGATCACGCCGCTGGCTGTGCCCACTGCCGCTGCCGTGGTCGCACCGTTGCCCAGCGCCACCGAGTTCGACACCGAAGCGTTCGCGCCGTTGCCGAGAGCCACCGCGTTTGTCGCGTTGGCGTTTGCTTTATAGCCGACTGCGGTCGCGCCTTGCTGGCTGGCCGTGGCATAGGAACCGACAGCATTCGCATAGTTGGCGCCAGCGACGGACGAGTCGCCCAGCGCGTCGGAATAGATGCCCGTGGCTTGAGCCCGGAAGCCCAGCGCCGTGGCTTCCCAGTTGGACGCGGTAGCGGCCGTACCGATTGCCGTCGCCTGGGAGGTCGTCATGTCGGCCAAACCTGCAACCGCTCCGTGGCCCATTGCGACGTTCGCACCGGCGCTTATGGCATTGGAACCGTAAGCGGTCGCACCCATGCCGATCGCGATCGCACCCGTCGAATTGGTTCCGCCAACAGTCGTGGTGGCACCACTGCCCATCACAATGTCGTTTGCGCCGGCCGCCGTCGCGGCGCCGCCAATCGCCGTCGAGTTCGCACCCGCCGCCACCGAATCCGCAGCCGTCGAGTTGGTATGGAAGTACTTGATCCCGCCGCCGTTGGTGATGTTGTTCACCGTGTTGGTGACGTTCGTCACGGCCTGGCCGACCGCAAAGAGTTGCGAGCCATTCACCGCATCGGTGCTGGTGGCCGTCACCTGACCCGCCGCCACGTTCGTGATCGTGCGCTCGGCGCCTGCCGTGCCCACGCTCACGGTGCCCGTCGGGCTAACGCCAGCGTAGGTGTACGTCGTGCCACCGATCACGCCATTTGCCGTCGAAATGACTGCGCCAGTCGTGGCGCCACTACCCAGCGCCACCGAGTTTTGGGTCGTGGCGCTCGCGCCGTAACCGATCGCCACCGCGTTATTCGCCGACGCCTGCGCGCCGGAGCCCAGAACCGAACTGTTGTCCGACGCCGCCACCGCACCGACGCCCAATGCCGTCGAATGAGCGCCTGCAGCCCACGACTGCTGGCCGAACGCCGTTGAGTAATCGCCCGTCGCTTCCGATTGAATGCCGACAGTGGTCGCGCCATAGCCCGAGGCAAGCGAACCCGCGCCCAGCGCCGTGGCGCCGTTTCCGGTCGCGGTCGAAGCCGCGCCAATGGCCGTCGCCACGGCGGACCCTGCGGTTGCCGAGTCGCCAATGGCAACCCCGCCCTCGCCACCAGGCTGAACAGTTGCACCGTATCCGAGCGCCGTGGCGCCATAATTGAGGTCGGGCACGGTACTCCCGTCTGCGCGAACAGACGGTCCCCAATACACAGTTCCCTGCGAACTGGCGGACGCGTTATCACCGACCGCTGTATCTCTTGCAGCGTTGGTGGCTGCGCCAGTTCCTGCGGTATAGGCATAGGCCTGACCCGCTGCGGTACCGAATACGAAGAGTGCCAGCGCGGCTACCGTTGCCCCGCCCTTGCGCCGTCCCCTGGTATTTTCCGCTGCGGCCACCCACGTTCCTGTCACACAATTCCAGATTGCTCGAAAAGCCCGATTCATTTCATCATCCTTAATCAACTGAATTGATGGGGCGGAATGTTTGCTAACTCACGCGGAGCCACCTGGGGCTCTACCCGTTCGCCTTCAACAGCGCCTCGCGGTCTTGCCCATCTTGTCGAAGGAGGCCGCTTGACTCACAAGGCGCATCTCAATTCCACTTCGGGAAGTATTGAGGATGCGAAGCAGCCGAACTATAGAAAGGATTCGAATCGGTCCCGGGCGATCACTGGCTGCGTGTAGCCGGCAAGGGCGGCAATCGCGGCAAGGTCGGTCTGCCCCCGCTGGTGCGCAGTAAGCGCCTGAGCAAGGCCGTCCTGAGGATATGACGGCGGTGGGCAAATATACGAAGCAGCGCGCCCGCGCAGCGCATTGCAGCCGACCTTGTCCATCGTCAAATTCCGACAGGAGCCATGCCCGTAAACTGTCGGCATGGACCTTCGTGCGACAGACCTCCCCGACGACATCAACGCCCTGAAAGCGATGGTGTTTGCTCGCGACGAGATCGTGCGTAAACGCGATGCACAGGTCGCCGACCTGCAAGAGCAACTCTCGTCACGCGCCGTCGGGATCGAGCACCTGAAGCTCACCATCGCGAAGCTGCGCCGCATGCAGTTCGGTCGCCAATCGGAGAAGCTCGATCGCCAGATCGAACAGCTCGAACTTCGGCTGGATGGTCTGCAGGCGGACGAAGGCGCCACCGATATGGCCACGCCTGCCGTAGCGTGCCGGCCGCGGCGTGCAGGATCCGGCCGCAAGCCGCTACCTGATCATCTCGAACGCGAAGTGCGCGTTCATCTACCCGCGCACGACCACTGCCCGGATGGCGGTGGGCGTCTCAAGCCATTGGGCGAAGACGTCGCGGAACAACTCGAGTCCGTGCGGGCGCACTTCCGTGTGATTCGTCACCGCCGTCCGAAGCTCGCCAGCACGTGCTGCGATTGCATCGTGCAGGCTGCCGCGCCAACCCGACCGGTTGACCGCCGCATCCCTGGGCCGGCACTGCTTGCGCACATCGCGGTATCGAAGTTCGGCTTCCACATCCCTTTGCATCGGCAGGCCGTTATGTACGCGCGTGATGGCGTCGAGATCGATCCCGGCACGATGGGGTATTGGATGGGTAGCGTCTCGCAACTGCTCAAGCCGCTGGTCGATGCCGTGCGTCGTTACGCGTTGGCCGGCAGCAAGATTCACGGTCAACGGCATTCGCGTCGAGCGTTTTCGCTGCTCTGGTTCTGTTGGAGGTTTCTATTCTCGTGAAATTGTCCCCCCGGAGCCGCTGGGCTAGAAACGTGGCCCTCACGCTTACCGTCCTGGCGGTCGTATCGACGATCTAGAACGCTTTACCCCAAGCCAACGTGAGCCCTCGTGATTTCATAAGCTACGTAAGCGTAGGGGCAAACGCAATCGCAGCGCTGCTAGTGTTGACGACCAGAAGCACCTCCTGGTTTAAAGACGGCAGGAAATGATTGGCCGCTTCTTTAATTGCGCGGTGATATCAAGGGGCGATGAGCTATCGTCCAAACTGGTGTACTGATTGACACCGGGAGTCATATCAACGCGGAAAGCATAATAATTGGAGATTCAATGAAATTCCTGCCCGGTCAGATACGGTCTATCGCGGAAAAGCTCCAGCTCAATCAACTGAATTTAACAAGATGCAGGCTCGGCTGGGGTGTGCTAATTATGGCGCTGTTTGGGTGCCAGACTGCGATCGGCCAGACCAATACACCCGTGCCTGCCATTAACCTGGGCAGCGAAATCATGGACATCGTCAACCAGCATCCCAACAACCCGACTCAGGCGATCAACAACTACATGGCTGGCCTCGCGGCGACAAAGGCCCACTGGGTTCGGATTGGCATCAACTGGGCGCAAACTCAACCCTCGCAAACGACGATCAATGCCAGTGATCCTAATCCGGGCACGAGCAGCGGACTAAACTGGGGGGTGACAGACACGATCATCCGTGCCGCCCGCAACAACGGCTTGCGCGTGCTGGGCATGATTAATCTAACCCCTCCGTGGGCAGTGAGTTCAGAATGCTCGAGCAGTTACCAGCAGGCGAACGGAGTTTCATCCTGGACGTGCGCGCCGGATCCGACTCTCTATACCAATTTTGCGCGGGCTGCTGCCAGGCACTACAGCAGCGATAGCTATGGCGGTCAGGTCGACGCATGGGAGATCTGGAACGAGCCCAACTGCGGCATTGATTTCATGCCTCACGATCCCGCTCTTTACACGACGCTCCTGAAGAGCGTCTATCCGGCGATCAAGCAGGCAAATCCAGGCGCCTATGTGTATGCAGGCGGTAGTGCAAGTTGTACTACGTATCCGAATAATACAATCGGCGCGTTGCCGTCGAATGGCGTCGCGGGGCTCGTTAATTCGACCAACTCCAATTACCCTGCGCCTACGCAGTGGGACTCGCGCGACTGGCTGGCGGTGATGTATGCGGACGGTGCCCAGGGCTATTTTGATGCACTTGCCCACCATCCCTACTGTTATTCCGATGACTGGCAATCCGCACCCAACCAGTGCCCGAGCACGACCCTCAACTCAACGTTCCCGCAATACTCGAATGCGTTCACCATGATGTGGCATACCTTTTCGTCGCCATCGTACGGTTGGCCGGCAAGTGACGGAGGAAATACATTCGCGAGCTATACGGGGACGAGCCTGCGCGACCAGATGAGCGCGCACGGTGACGGAGCGAAGGCGATCGTCCTTACCGAGTTCGGCGCGCCGACCACGGGTTCGGATGGCGCAACCAATTTCACGGGTCAATTGGGTGGTTCGTCGACGCAGTACACGAACGCCAATTTTCAAACGATGCAGCTTGCGCCCTATCTGACACAGGCCAACCAGGCACGCGAATATAGTGCGCTGATGGCCTGGATTGGGCAGCAGGCGAAGGGTGCGTACGGTCCGGTGTACGCGTACAGCTATTCGGACCAGACGTTGTCCTCGCCGGGCAGCACGAACATCTACGAGCCGTACTTCGGCATCTTAACGATAAGTTCGACGACCGGCTCGACGGGTAACCCGGGCGCGGGGAAGATCGAAGGCACCTCTCAGGCGGCGTCGAGTCAGTACTATCCCGCGTGGCCTAATTTCGGTGCAATTGCAGCGGCTGCCGCTGCCGGCACCGGCGGATACGCGCCGATAGGTCCGGGCTGGTTCAACGCGCAGGGCAAGTAATAGCAGGGACGGGGCATTCTTGTTGACCGGTTCGAGCCGTACGTTGCACGATGGTTCCCAGCAACGTGCGGCTCAGCCAGATCACGCCCGTATGCCAAACGTTCGCGACTGCCATTTGACCAGAAGCAAGCCTCCAGAGTGTCTTCGCGAAGACAGAATCTCACTTTCAGAAGCCACTGAGGAAGCCTGCGCTGAAGAATAATCTGAGTCGGCTCTGGATTCGATGTAAGCGTTGCTCAAGCACCGGCTAGACCGATGACGCCAAAGTGGACAAAGTAGGCCCCACCGAACGAGTGGTGGAGCCTACTTTGTCACCTGGGATAGCGACAGCAGCGAAACGGACACGTAAAGGTACCCCCAACCACCCCATATCGATCCCTGCTCCTCTACGCCACCGTGAGAAGGAGATCGTTTCCCCGATGGTGTTTCAGGCGGGTGGCCTGCGGCGATGTCAGCGGCATCCCGGGGTGTCCCGCCGGCACGCTGTTTCTGCCGTGCGTCACCGATGCGTCACTGGTTCTGTGCTGGCGGAAAAATGTAGTTTGTGGAGTCAGGCGAGAGCGCGGCCCTTTCAAGCATGGTCATCATCGTGCGATCGATTTCAGCGGATTCGGCGCGCACGTTCGACAGGAGTGCGCCGGCATCGCAGGCGATACGCAGCAGATCCCCAACGTGCCTTTCTGACATGCCAGGGCTTGCCGCAAGCAGGGTAGCCTGGCTGGCGATGTCAGTCAGCTGGAGTGACAGCGGGCCGCGCGTGCCGGGCCAGAAAAAGCAGCAAGTCCTCCGCGCATGGACGATGAGCGGGCTGACGCCAACCGCGAGCAGCATGACAGCAGGCGTGCCCATGCTACTGCCAGACGTGCGCCAGATTGCAGCGCCTGCTGACACTGTTTGACGCTGTCCTGCTGGCGATCAAATTTCAGATTGCGTACCTGCATAGCCGGCTGGCCCTCTTCGCCCGCGAACCGTGCGTACGTCGCCAGTCTGAACCTGGCAAAAACCCGGATATGAGTTTGCCTGCGCCCCCCGTCGAATAATCATCGATTCCCCGGAGGCAGGGGCCGATTGCACAATCCGTCCACCGTTTTATCCCTTAAAGGACAGGAGCAGACAGATGGACAGGCAGCTTTATATCGGCGAAGGTTTTGAAGGTCCCGGCGTGAATCTCGCTCACATCAACGTGCTGGTCGGGCCGCGCAACGGCCCCGCTGGCCAGGCGTTTGCCACCGCGCTTGCGACACCTTCCGCAGGGCATGCGCCGTTTGTGATCATCGCAAAGCCGGGCGTTCCCACCAAGCCGCTCACGCTCTACGTGAACAAGGCGCAGATCGAAGGCGACTTCCACGGCAACGCCACGTGGGGCGCGTCGCAGGCCGGCATCGCGAAAGCCGTCGCCGAATCGCTCGAGAACGGTACGCTGCCGCCCGAAGCGGAAAACGACTGGGTTGTCGTGTCGGCTAACTGGGTCAATCCGAAGACCGATGATCTCGACGCCGTATTCGAGAACAACTACCACGCCTGCAGGAACGCGATCATCGCCGCGATGGAAGGCCTGCCGCGCAAGGAAGCCGTGTTCGCTGCTGCGCGCGACGTCTCGAACCCGTTCTACACGCCGAAGAAGTAAGGGGCACAAGCATGGAATATGTCCGTCTCGGCCAGTCGGGCCTGAAGGTTTCGCGTCTGTGCCTCGGCACGATGAACATGGGTACGCCCCAATGGAAGCCGTGGATTTTTGATGAAGCGCAAAGCGAGCCGATCGTGCGTCACGCGCTCGAAGCGGGCGTGAACTTCATCGACCTGGCCGACTTCTATTCGACCGGCGTCGGCGAGGAAGTGGTCGGCCGCATTCTCAGGCGGCTCGCGCGACGCGAGGAAATCGTCGTGACCACCAAGGTCGGCTACGACATGGGTTCGTACCAGAACGCGGGCGGTCATTCCCGCAAGCATGTGATGGACGGCATCGACGGCTCGCTCAGGCGTCTGGGCATGGACTACGTCGATATCTACATGCTGCACTACTTCGACGTGAACACGCCCGTCGAGGAGACCCTGCGTGCGCTGGATGATATCGTCGTCGCGGGCAAGGCCCGGTACATCGGCGTCTCGACCATGTACACGTGGCAGTTCGCGAAGATCATGCAGGCGTGTGAGAAAAACGGCTGGCACAAGCCGATCAACATGCAACTGCAACTGAACGCCGCCTATCGCGAGGAAGAACGCGAGATGATTCCCTACTGCCAGGACCAGGGCGTGGGCGTCTCCGTGTTCAGCCCGCTCGCGCGGGGCCTGCTCTCCAGCGACCCGGGCTCCACGCGCAACCAGACCGACTTCTTCACGGCGCAGATGTACGGCGACGTCGCCTCACGCGAGATCGCCGCCTCCGTGGCGCGCGTGGCAAAGGGGCGTGGTGTGAGCCCCGCGCAGATTGCCCAGGCGTGGGTACTGGAGCGCGAAGGCGTGTCAAGCATGCTGGTCGGCGCAGATTCGCCGGCGCAGTTCGACAGCGCACTGGCCGCATTGAACACGGGCCTCACCGCTGACGAACTTTACGAGATCGATCGCAACTACACGCCTTGCGATCTTATCAACGACTACACGGCCGGCAGGCGCGTGCCCCGTGAGCCGCGCGCGGCGAAGGCTCTCGACGACGGGAAGCAGGCAGCATGAACGATTTCCTGCGTACTGGACATTACATCGACGGTTCGTGGCGCACGGGCGTGAGGACCTACCCGGTCCGCAATCCGGCATCTGGTGAGGTTATCGCCGAGGTGGCACAGGGCGGCGGTGACGAAACGCGGGAAGCCATCGCGGCTGCCGAACGCGCCTTCCCGGCGTGGCGCGCCTTGACCGCGAAAGAGCGTGGTGCGCGCGTGAAGCGCTGGGGTGAGCTGATGCTCGAAAACCGCGACGCGCTCGCGCAACTGCTCTCGCGCGAACAGGGCAAGCCGCTTGCCGAAGCGCGCGGTGAGGTTGCCTACGCCGCGAGTTTCTTCGAATGGTTCGCGGAAGAGGCGAAGCGTTGCTATGGCGACGTCATTCCGAGCCCGAAGCCCAACTCGCGTATCGTCGTGACACGTGAGCCCGTGGGCGTGGTCGCCGCGATCACGCCGTGGAATTTTCCGCTGGCGATGATCACGCGCAAGGCCGGTCCCGCGCTGGCCGCCGGTTGCACGATGGTGCTCAAGCCGTCCGAGGAGACGCCGCTCAGCGCCTTGGCGCTGGCCGTGCTGGCTGAACGGGCGGGCGTGCCGGCGGGCGTCTTCAATATCGTTTCCGGCGACGCGGTCTCGATCGGCAATGCGCTCACGGAATCGCCTGTCGTGCGCAAGCTCTCGTTCACCGGTTCCACCCGGGTGGGCAAGCTGCTTGCGCGCCAGTCCGCGGACACGCTCAAGAAGCTCTCGCTCGAACTCGGCGGCAATGCGCCGTTCATCGTGTTCGACGACGCCGATCTCGACGCCGCGGTTCAGGGCGCCATTGCGTCGAAGTTCCGCAACACGGGGCAGACCTGCGTGTGCGTGAACCGCTTCTACGTGCAGGACGGCATCTACGACGCCTTCACCCAGGCGCTCGCCAGGGCCGTCGGACAGATGCGCGTGGGCGATGCACTCAAGGGCGAATTCGACCAGGGGCCGCTTATCAATGCGGCGGCGCTCGCGAAGGTCCAGGCGCATGTGGCCGATGCACAACGTCACGGCGCGCGCGTGCTCACCGGCGGAAAGCGGCATGCTCTCGGCGGCACCTTCTACGAACCTACCGTGCTTGCCGATGCCAGTGCGGACATGCTGATCGCGTCAGAGGAAACATTCGGGCCGGTTGCCGCGTGTTTCCGCTTCCGCACGGAAAGCGAAGTGATCGAGTTGGCCAACGACACGCCCTACGGGTTGTCTGCTTACTTCTACACGCGTGACCTTGGGCGCGCATGGCGGGTGTCCGAAGCGCTCGAGTCGGGCATGGTCGGCATCAACGACGGGATCATCTCGACGGAAGTCGCGCCCTTCGGCGGCGTGAAGCAGTCAGGTCTCGGCCGCGAAGGATCGAAGTACGGGCTCGATGAATACGTCGAGATGAAGTATGTCCTGATGGCCGGCCTCGAGCGCTAACCATCAATGCTCATGCCGCCGCGTTACGGCGGCGGCATGAGCACGCCATACCCGCAGAATACAGACAGGAGACAGCATGACCCATAACCCGTCGCTTTCGTCGAGGCTCGATGAAGCATCCGGGCGTCCCCATGCACCGCCCTATGAGGCCGCTGAGGCACACGGGAAGAATCGCGTGACGCTCGACGAAATCCCGGTGAACGCGTTTCACATCAAGATCGCTGGCCTGACCTTCGGGGCCCACTTCACGGAAGGCTTTGCGCTCGGCACGATCGGCTATGCGCTGACGTCGCTGAACCGGCAGATGCCGCTCGACACATTCTGGACCGGCATGGTCGGCAGCGCGGCCCTGATCGGCATCTTTCTCGGCAGCCTCGTGTTCGGACGCCTTTCCGACCGGATGGGTCGCCAGCGGATCTTCCTGTTGAGCTTTCTCATCATCACGATCGCCGCGTTTGCCCAGTTCTACGTCACCTCCCCGCTCATGCTGTGCGCGCTTCGGATCCTGATTGGCATCGGCATGGGGGGCGACTTCGCCGTCGGCCACACGTTTCTCGCGGAGTTCTCGCCACGCAGGCATCGCGGTGCCCTGCTCGGCTCGTTCAGCGCAATCTGGACCATGGGGTACGTTATCGCGAGCGTACTCGGCATCTACTACGCCGACGCAACGCCCGACGCCTGGCGCTGGCTTCTCGCCTCGGCGGGCGTGCCCGCGCTTCTCGTGCTGGTAGCGCGTATCGGCACGCCCGAATCGCCACGCTGGCTGCAGAGCAAGGGGCGTTATGCCGAAGCCAGCGCCATCGTGCACAAATATTTCGGACCGGATGTCGTTCTCGATACGCCGGCCGATCTGCCGAAGAACGCCAACGACGGTTTCGGCCGCCTCTTCAGGGCCGACATGATCCGGCGCACGCTGTTCAACTGCGCGTTCTTCGTGTGCCTCGTGATCCCGTATTTTGCGATCTACACGTTCCTGCCCTCGGTTCTCAAGGCGGTCCATCTGAACGAAGGCACCGGCGCGGATTTCCTGCTCAACGGTTTGCTGATCTTCGGGGCGCTGCTCGGCATCTGGCTGATGGTCCGGTTGCCACGGCGCATGTTCCTGATCAGTTCATTCGCGATCACCTGCGCCGCGCTCGCCACCCTGAGCTGGCTGCCCGACACCGCGCGCGTGGCCATGATTGCCGCATTTGCGATCTTCACGGTGACGATGTCCGCATTCTCCAATCTGGTGGGCGTTTATCCGCCGGAGTGTTTTCCGACTTCGGTACGCGCGTGTGGCGTGGGGCTGGCGATCGCGTGCAGCCGGCTTGGTTCAGCGATCGGCACCTTCCTGCTGCCTCTCGGTATCACGCAGTTCGGGTTTCATCCGACGATGATGGCGCTTGCGGCCGTACTGCTGGTCGGCATGATCATCTCGATCGCCTGGGCGCCCGAAACGAAGCATCTGACGCTGAATCAGGCAAGTCACGGGTAATCTGGCAGGCGACATGCCAGGGCGTCCCCACGGGCTGCGCGCGGCCGCAACGTCCGCCGGTGGCGGCGCCAGCTCCGGAGCGGACTATTCCGCGACCACAATCTGCTGACGCAGCCAGTCCACGAAAGCCTGGACATGTGAAAGCTGCACATGCTCGCGCGCGATGTCCAGCCAGTACCCGTAGGGGCCATTTACCTGCACATCAGAGAACGCCAGGAGGCTGCCGTTTGCCAGTTCCTCGGTGATCATGTTGCGATCGACGATGGCGAGCCCCGCCCCCTTGCGGGCCGCGTGGATGGCCTGCTCAAGCGTCGAGAATTCGATATTGCTGTTCCCGTCGCCTGCCGGCAGACCGGCGCTTTCGAGCCAGTCGGGCCAGAGATTCAGACGCTCATCCTCGTGCAGCACATGCAGACGGGGCCGTTGGCGCACCAACGTCTCCACCGGCATGCCGGCCAGCGATGGCGCGCCCACCAGCGTATGACGCTCAATGGCGATCAATTCTGAATAGGCACCGGCTAGCGCACTGCGTCCAAAGCGGATCGCGCAATGGCAATCCGCCATCATGCCCGTTCGAACGGAAAGCTCAACTTCGGGCAGCGCGGCCGCAAGCAGTGGCAGCCGGGGCGAGAACCACTGGGTGGCAAAGGTTGGCGGCAATGCGAGCACGAGACGCCGGCGCGAAATCGTCGCCGACTTTGGATGCGTTGCGCGCTCGAGGATGTCGAAGGCTTCAACGACGCACGGAACCAGGCGTTCACCGGCTGCGGTCAGCCGGATGCCTCGATGATCGCGCTCAAAGAGTTTTTCGCCCAGCGATTCCTCGAGGATCCTGATCTGCCGGCTGACGGCGCCCTGTGTCACACACAGGGATTTTGCCGCGCGATTGAAGCTCAGATGTCGCGCCGTTTCTTCAAAGAAACGGAGCGCGATCAGTGAAGGAAGACGTCGCATAGATTCACGCAAAGGTCCGGCACGGGCTGACGTCGCCGTGAAGAACGGGTGTGCGCCAGCGGCACGCAACGTACACGGAATGGTCCAGTCGCATCGGGCGACTGGACCCTGGCACGTTTGCCACCGGTCAGGAAATGGCGCGTCATCCCATTTTTGCGTCAGACGCGCGCAGTACGTCGCGAATGCCGTGCTGATGACGGCCCCGAATTCGCCGTCACGCCAGGAGCGCATAGACACGGCGCGCCGCAGGCGACCGCGTTTCATCGTTTTCACGAAGCGCCCGGCCAGCGCCCGATGCGGCTTCTGTGTTACACGCTTGCCTGCGTCGCACAGAAGCCGCGGCTTGACGACGACCTCGATCGTCAACGGGCTGGAATCACGAGAGCCTGGCCAACGAGGATGAGGTTCGGATTCGCAAGATTGTTCCGTCGCTGGAGTTCACGATATCGTGCACCATTGCCCAACTGGGATGAGGCGATGAGGTTCAGGGTATCGCCCTGACGCACGGTATAGGCGTGCTCGCCGGCGCCCGCGGCGATCGTCTCGACCTGATTGCTCGTGAAATACTTCTGCAGCAGTGCGAGATAGGCGGGTGACGTTTTCACCTTGGCAATCGCCGCGTTGACATAGACGAGAAGATCCTGGTCCTGGGCACGCACGCCGATCTTGTAGGCGATGTTCGAACCGTCGAGCCTGGTCACGGCGAAGCGCAGATCCGTGCCCTTGATGGCGCTCACCGCAAACGGATAATCGTAGATGAACGCGTCAACCTGGCGACTGTCCACACCCTTTGCGATGAAGGCAGGATCGGCGTCGTCGATTTCGACGAAACGCGTGTCCGGATATTCGCGGGTTACGAATGCCCTGACGTCCGGGTCGCCCTTGAGAATACCGACAGTCTTTCCAGCGAGATCGCCCGTCGAATGGATTGTCGATCCGCGCCGGACAATCAGCGCGTAGCCGAAGTCGTCGACGTACGGGACCGAATAGACGACGCCCGCTGGCGTATTGTCGGAGAAGGTCAGGCCGTCCATCGCGATATCGACGGTATGGTTTCCACTGCGGTCCACCTGAAGCAACTGCTGCGGTACGCCTGCGTACGTATCGACTTCATGGCGTGTGTCGATCGTGATGGGCCGGCCGTTCGCAGTGAACGACGGATCGGAAATCAGGAGTTGCGCGAATTCGACATTAAATCCGTGCGGGATTCCCCCCGTCTCGCCGAAGAACGGCTCGCTGGGATTCTCCACCGAAATGCGCACGATCCCGTTGTCCCTGATTGCCTTGAGCGTGTTGGCATTGGCCGTGTAGCCAACCGGGTTTGTCGCGGTGGAGACCGGTTGAACCGCGGCCGGTGGTACTGATGTCGACGGCGACATCGTCGTTTCGGGCGGGTTGGATGGCGCGCCGTCATGGTTGCCCAAATAGCCGTGGCGGTACGCGAAGAGACCACCGCCCACGACAGCAACCGTGCACAGAAGGCCGACGAATTTCTTGAAGCCGGGAGTAAGCGCCATTTAAAGACTTCCTAGTTTTTGTAGTGTGAAAAATCAACAACATTCGCGGTGGAGGGAACCACCGCAGGCGTCTGAAGTCTGGGAGAAATGTCGAGATCGAAGGTCTGGCTGTTGAGTTTCTCGAGGAGCTTTAACCCCTTTTCGGCGTACATGTCGTTCTGCATGTCTGCCGCCGCGATGTACTTCTCGCTGTCATTCACAAAGGAATCGATCTGGCCCATCTTGTTGTTGTAGTCGTCCGCCATGTAAGTAAGCGTTGCCACCCGCATCTGGTCCATCCCGGTATTACCGGCAAAAGCGGACCGCAGCGCGCTCCATGCTTCGTGGGCGGCGTTCGCGGCGGCATACTCCTTTTCCTGGAGATCGATCTCGAAATCGATATTGCTGTTCATGACCGTAAGGGTCTCGAATGCGTGATCCAGTTTGTCCGCAACGCCGTTGATCTGCTGGTAGGCCGTGGAAAGCCTGCCGATCGATTCCTCCAGCCGGCCGATCTTCATGGCATGACTGTTGATCTCCAGTTGCGATTTGCCATGCTGCTGCATCCATAGCGTCTCCTCCTTCAGCTTCTGCTGATCGCGCCGGAAACCCTCGGTCGTCTCCCGGAGAATGCGCATCTTGCCCTTGACCTTGTCGATGGCGTCCGAGACCCGCTGAATGCGCGCTTTGGCCATCTTCTGTGTTTCGCGCAGCACGCCGACCGGGTCATACCGGATGATCGAATAGGTCAAGGCCCGCATGAGCAACTGGTAGATCAGCCACAAACGGTTGCGTAGCGTGCTGTCGATGACGAGCACATAGAACAGGCCTACCGCAAGCGCGCCGAAGAGCAGTGCATAGACGGTGTTCTCAAGCAGGTTCGCGATGTACGGCATGAGCTTGTACGCAGCCCAGCCGATTGCCCCGAAGAGGCCGGCACCGACGATCATTCCTGTCGTGCCTTCCCGGGTATCCCAGAAGGAGCGGGCGCGTTGCCTGACCGCGCTGGTCGTAAGTTCATTGGCCATTGCGGGTGGCTCCCAGATAGTTCTGCAGCTTCGCCGCATAGTCCCGATAGCGCCTGTCTACCGCTTCGCATGCCGCGTCGAAGTCGATCCTGAGCTTGTCGAGGTTGGACTTGTGCGTGATGGCCTGACGGGACAGTTCCTCCTTACGGGCGCTCAGCGTCGAAATCTGCGCAGACAATGCGGCAATCTGCTGCTCCAGCTGCTTTTCCTGCCCGGTGAGCGAGGCAATCTCCGCTTCGGTTGTCCTGACCAGAGAGGAATTGAAGTTGGCGGCCTCGCGTTTGAGTACATCCGAGCGTGAATTCACCGCGGCAAGGAGCGTTTCGAGCGTTGATTCCGTCGCTGCCTGAACGGCCTGGTAGCGTTGCGCCTCGTCCGGTACCTTGTTCTTCATGTTTTCCGACATGCGGATAAAGGTCGCAAACGGTGCAAAGGCGGGATTGCCCCGAATCTCGCCGTCAATCTGTTTTTCAAGGTCGGCGCTTTCGGCCGGTGTGCCTGATAAGGCAGGACCGGACGTTGTCGCGGGTATCTCCGCGGAAGGCATGGCCGGTTGTGCGGCGGCGGTAGCCCTGTCTGGCTGCTCGTGCTGGTCAGCGGCCTCATTCACGATGACGAGATCCTTTAACTTTCCCAATAAACTCATTCTCTGGATTCCCTATAAATCAACTATTCCGCCTGCAGCAATGGAACACGGCGGATTCAACGCGGGTCTGGCGAGTACGTGCACCTGCGCAACCCGGACACCGCGGCGCCGGTTGCGTGTCCCGGGGGGAAAGTTCATCGCGCAGGTCCGTCACGAACGCCGTCCATACAGGGTTCGTCGGCGTGCATGATGGGCGGCCACTGACGCTTGTGAGCGGTTGCGTGGCATCGAACCAGGGCACGGGTTCATGGACGATATCTGGGGTGGTCGCCGCATATTCTCGGGGACCCCCCTGTTCTTTTGTCTGTCTGCCGGCCAGCCTGTGTTTTCGCGCGCCGGCTTACTTACCCAGGATGCGGTCTTCCGATTCACCGACGATGACAATCTCGGTGCGGCGGTTGCGGGCCCGGCCCTCAGGCGTGTCATTGCTCGCCACGGGGCGGTCGTAGGCGTAGCCCTTTGTCGTGACGCGCGGCACCGCAATGCCCCGCTCCTCGAGCGCGTGGGCAACGGTCGTGGCGCGTGCTTCGGACAACTGTACGTTGTACTCGTGCGTGCCGACATTGTCCGTATGTCCCTCGACGATTACGGGCTTGTCGCTACGCTTGAGCAGTACGACAGCGCGGTTGAGCGCGGGGGCTGCGTCGGCGCGCAGCGTGGACTGGTCGAAGTCAAACAGCACCTTCTCGGGCAGGCGCAACTCGACGCCGTTCGGCCCCTGCGTGACCTCGATGCCGGTGGCCTGGTTCAGTGCGATCTCGTGGTTGCGATCAAGACCCGAGCAGGCCGACAGCAGCGCAACCAGACTGACGCTGGCGCTCAGTGAAAGCAGTTTTTTCAAGTTGTTCTCCTTTAGTAAATGAATGCGCGTCACCACACACTGATCGTACGCAGCGCGGGTGCCGTTCAGCCCTGCTTGTGGGCACCGGATTGCGTGCCTGGTGCCGACGCTGGATTTGCCGGCACGGCCTGCTGCGGTGCTTCATGCTTGACAGGTTGCGAATCGGCGCCGACCAGCACCAGTTCACTACCGTTGACCTCGATCTTCACAGGGTCGGTCTTTTTCCACTGCTTCTTCGGAACAGCGAGCTTCCATACCCTGTCCTGCACCGGCTCGCGAAAGAACGCGACTACGCCTACGACCTGTGCATCCGGATTCATCGGTTCGGTGAGACTGGCGTTCGCGCCCGGCCTTAGCACCACATCCTTCGTGGCCAGCAAATCCGCCTTGAGCAGCTTCAGGTCATCCGACTGCAACTGTACATAGTTCAGTTGTGCGAAGTTCTTTGCATCCTTGAGCTGGTAGAACCTCACGACCGTCGAGAGCGATTTCCCCTGGACGTCGGAATTGATCGACGCGCGACCCGTGAGATCCACGTTCATCGTCTTGACCTGGGTCGTGAAGGCCCACTTCGCGGCATCCACGGTGCTGTCGCCGACAGCCTGCGCGACTCCGCACCCGGCCGTGGCGACGGCCGCGAGGATCGCGATCGCCAGCGTTGCGCGGTGTGCCGCGTATTTCATTTTTTTGTCCATTGCGAGGATGCCCCGGTTCATTGTGCAGTTCTTCATGCGTGTGCCTCCGCCGCCCCATCCCAGCAGCCGAGCTGTACCCGTGTGATGCGCGCCGGCGCGCCGGTCGCTAACCTGGCCGGCGCCTCCAGTTGCGTCGTAAATCCGAGGTTCGTCTGGCGTGGCTCGAGGGTGGGCTTCGGCATGAGCTCGGGCCGCACATGCATTTCCAGATCCGCTTCGCTTTCGTAGCCCAGATAGAACCGCAGCAGCGCCATGATTTCCCGATGGGCGGACTGCCCCGGCACCAGCGCCAGGACCGTCTCGCGCGACGCAGGCGTGATGACGACGCGCACCGTGTTGCCCCGGTCGTAGAAACCGCGGCCGAGCAGGCACTGCTCGCCCAGCGCCGCCGGCTCAAAAACATTCACCTCTCGCCACACCGGGTAGAACTCTTCAACCGTGATCGCGGCATCGGGCACGGCATGACGCAGCACCCCGGCCAGCCCTTCCGCCGTACGCGTTCGCTGCATGGCGAGGCCGAGCATCGACAGCAGCCGTCGCTTGTCGGCCACCTTCGTGAGCATCTGCCGTGCAGTCGAGGTTTCCCGCCCGAGCGAGGCCGGCGTTCCCCCTGGAACGGGGCTGGAAATTCGCGCGGAAGTGCTGAATCCGAAGCCGGCAAAGCTGAGCAGGTAGCGCGACACCGGATCTGTGCCATCGCGCCGGAAGCCCACCGGATACCGGTACTTGCGCGCGATGCGGTAGTACTGCGTGATGATGCGGTGGTGGAACAGGTCAAGGAATACCGACAGGGGTTCCGCGCCATCCCGGTTCTGCGCCACCTCGTCAGCAAAGTACGCAGGCATGCGTGCGTCGACGCCATAGAACCCAAGGAACGTCGTCATGACTGAGGGGGGCGTCCCCGGATTGTCGGCGTCGTACCGGACCGCGTCGATCTCGCGCCCCGGAAAGCCCAACTGGGCGCGCGAGCGGAACCGGACGGGGTCTGCCGCCGACGAATCCGTCGTCCCGAGAGGCGGCGCATCGGGCACAGCCAGCTCAAGCAGTTCGCAGAAGCGGATGAAGTTCATCCGCGGTGCGTCGTAGAGGATCGCCGGCAACAGTGGCGCGGAGGCCGTCGGCATCATGGGTGCGTTCAAAACGGTGCCCCCTCGCCTTTCGTCTCAGGCCACTCGATACGCCGCCCGGTCGGCATGGCGACGATCACCAGCTTCGTGTAGAGATTCACCGTCGCGTAC
Organism: Paraburkholderia eburnea; assembly: GCF_002917095.1. Classification (GTDB taxonomy): domain Bacteria; phylum Pseudomonadota; class Gammaproteobacteria; order Burkholderiales; family Burkholderiaceae; genus Paraburkholderia; species Paraburkholderia eburnea. The sequence goes on along the minus strand of NZ_PQGA01000002.1, from coordinate 745,995 downwards.
AGGCCCAGGAACCGGTTGAGCATGCTGCCGAAGAGCTCCAGATCACCCTCGCCCGCGAAGCGGTTGCTGTCGAGCGTCACGGTGATTTCGACGCCGCGCATCAGGCCGCCCTTGACGAGCTTGCTGAGCGGCCGGTGCCGCACGTCGGTGATCGCGTTGATGCGCCGGGCGTTGAGTTCGCTGTCGGTCCAGTCGTAGAGCGCGAGCGAGCCGCGCAGGATTTCGGCGTCGAGCAGCGAGAGGTAGTTCGGTGCCAGGTGGGAGAGCACGCGCCACTGATACCGGTCGCCGGTGGGTGGATAGACCGGGAGTGTGGGCGCCGTGAGGTTGCGCACTGCGCCGATATTGGTAAAGCCGCCGCGCATGTGCGTGATGCCCGCCTCGCGCAACGCCTTGCGCGGCAGCATGCCATTGGTGCCCGTCACGGCAAGCGTCAGCGTTTCGGTGGGCAGCGAGTCCACCTGTTCCCATGCGTGGCCGCCGAGCACGAGCCAGGTGTCGAAGCGGCCCGACGGGCCGCGCCGCATGCGGGTGTGGTAATACCGCTCCGGCATGTCGTGGCGCAGCATGCCCCCGCGGTGGCGGAACGCCGCGAAGGGCACGTATTCGTGACGCTTGCCGCGTTCGAAATACTCCACGCCATCGACTGAATAGATGTCGATGAGCGAGCCGTGTTCGGCGCGCGCACGTACGCGATATTCGGTTTCGTGCTGCGTGACGTTGACCGGGTCGGCGCCCACCGTGAAGAGGTTGATGACCGGCGTGCAGTACAGCCGCACGTTCTCCGCGGTGAAGCGCATGTCGTCCGGATACGGGCGCTCGAGCACGACCTCGACGTCGAGCGAAGTCGCCGACGCGGGAATGGCCTGAATGTCGAGTCCGAACAGATCGACGAACATGAACTTTTCGGGAAACGTGAAGTACTCCAGCAACAGCTGGTAGCCGCCAAACGCGTTATCGGCCTTGGGCCAGAGGCGTTCTTCGGCCGCAAAGCCTGCGGGAGCCAGACGCAGGCCCGGCATCGCCGCCGGCGCGCCGGGGCGGTCCTCGGGCCACCCCGGCACGCGTACGTGCATCGCGACCGGCTTTGCCGTGAGCGCGGCGTAGAGCGAGAGGGCGACGGGTCGGTCGGCGTTCAGGTACAGACGCAGGCGCGGCACCTGCAGCCGGTCGCGCTCGGTCTGGCTCTGGAAGGCCAGACGCAGACGGATGACGGAGCGTCCATCCTCGCGTGCGTAGACGCCTGCCTCGGAGAGGGCCAGCGGATACAGGTCAACGGACTGCGTGGTGCGGTAGACGCACTCGATGGTGGCGTCGCCCTCTCCCACCGGATCGGACGTCGCTTCCAGTCCCGCCTCAAGCGTTTCGTGCTTCTGTAGCGCGCCCTTCTCGGGGATCAGCTCGAGAATGGAGAGCGACGGAATCATGCGCAGATAATGCGGCCACAACATGCTCACGAGGCCCTCGGTCAGCTCGGGCAACTCGTCGTCGAGCTTGTGGCGCAGCCGCCCCATCAGGAAGGCGAAGCCTTCGAAGAGCCGCTCGACATGCGGGTCGCGCTCGCCGACGCGGTCAAGGTCGAGCTCACGCGCGCGATCTGGGAACGCGCGCGCGAACTCCTTGCCGCCTTCGCTCAGGTAGCGCATTTCTGCCTCGAAATACCGCAGGATTTCGTTATCTCGGGTGGGATCTGTCATGGTCTGAATCAGTGTTTGTCGGTCCCACTTGCGTGAAGCCGGTCTGCGCGCACCAGCGTGGGTGCGATGAAAATGAGCTTGCCGCGCGCACAGCGGTCAACCCCCTGACGCGCCTGGACGTGGTGGCGATCAGCGTGCTTCATCAGGGCGCCATACCTCCTGGAAGGGACACCGCAGCGTGCTTCGCGGCTGCGATGGCCGCCTTGGGCAGCGGCGGCGGACCGGCGGGCATGGGCTGCCTTGCGGCTGGTGCCGCGCGATCGACGAAGATGCGCGAGGGCAGCGTAAAGCCCCGCAGCGCCAGCAGCTCAAGTGGTCCCCTGCCCACGTCGGTGCGGATCAGGTAGCGCAGCGGGTGCGTCATGCCAGCCGGCGCCGGCGCGAGCGGCTCCTGGGCAACCTGTGCCGCGATATCCGCAAGCCCCTCCGTCGTCGTCGCGGCAGGTTTCGAATCCGTGTTGTCCGGCTTCGTCTGCCACGTCAGATTGCTTGCCACCACAGATCCAGCCTAATGCCGATTGGCCTGAGCCTGTCCCAACTTCGAGGCGCCACCAGGTCACCCCTTTGTCATCGACTGCCACGTTCCCGTTCCCGAGCGCGTTGAGCTGCGCGCTTGGGTAGGTGACCTGGTCCGCGTTGGCGGGTGAACTCGCCTGATTCAATTGCAGCGGGAATGATTTCCACGCCTTGAGGCCGGTCGGGGAGTCGAGCTGGCCCAACCCGGAACGCGAAATCCAGATGGGACTCTGGTATTGCTGCGGATGACCTGATGGACTGTTGATCCACTGCTGGACTTGTGCCCAAGGTCCGATCTTCGGGCTAGTGGTGGTCTGGGTGAGCTTTGCAAGCTGGACACCAGAACCAAGAGTCAGGTCTGCGGCAGTCGGTTTTGCGACAAGCTTCGCACCCGCCTGGATAACGAAGATGGTCCTGTCGCTAGCGGGTAGTTGCGCGGCCCGTGTCCGACTTTTGTCGATGAAGGCCTTCAGCGACTCATCGGCAAAGACCTCGACATGCAGCAATTGTCGACTCGGAATAGGCGGCAGCGGCGTTGAGGTTTCGTAATCGATGTATTCGCCAAGCTGTCCCAGCAATGTTCCAGCAGTCACGTGGATCGGTTGTGTCTTTGGCGGAATAAAAACCGTGCCGACACCCGATGTCGGTTCTTTGAGGGCCTGCTGATCGTGCAAATTGATCCACCCCCAGTCTCCGTCCGGTGTGAGCGGTGTTTGGCTCTGGTTGGAGCTGCCGGGATCTCGGATGTCACCCGGCTCGTCCGCCGATTTGGTGCCATCAGGGTGCAACCATGGCGCCTGCGGCCCGTCTTCCCAGCCGAAGTAGTCCCCACTTTTCGTGGCAATCATCGTCCCCGACGTAATCGCCTTGATGTGGCCCCACGTTCCACGCGTTTCGCTGATTGTGACTTCACTGCCTTCGGGCAGAAAGCCAACCTGCTGTCCGGCCGTAAATGTGTGTTTTTTCTTGCCAGTTGTCGGCGCCGTATACACGAACGCACCTGCTGCCCCACCCCCAATCTGCGTGTTTGTTGTCCCGATACGAAATACGTCCACGCCGGGCCACCAGCCGGGCCGCACGAGTTTGCCGTCCGACAGATAGGTAGCCCAGTCCGCCATGTGCATATAGAGGCTGAAAAATGTCAGCGTCTCGTCGGCTGGCTGGGCACCAGTGCTTCCCGGCGCACGAGGCATCGTCATCGTGTGCCGGATCAGCACGAAACCCGTTGAATACCAGGCCCAATGACGCGTCTGCGTGTAGTGCAGGTGTGGATACGCATCGTCGATCTTGAACGCGACGATGTCCCCTTCTGCGATGGCCCGGACGCCCTTGGACTGGTCCACATTCGATGCGGAAGCCGCACCGAAGTGAATGCCGCCGTGCGGAAATCCGTTGACGCCGAGCGGAAAAAAGCCATCGCTCATGGCTCCCAGCGCACCGTAGAAAATCTGCGGATCGGCGATGTCCCTGCCGTCCCTCGCAGGAAACGGATAGCGCCAGTTTAACGACGGCGCAGACGGAGTATCTGCCGGATTGCTCTGGGGGGCCGCCGGAGTGGGTTGTGGTGAGGCCATTTTGCAGATTGAATGAGGTTAGCCGGAGAATTTGGAGCTATGTCCAGTCAGGTCGGAGAGGTCATTTGGCGTTGGCAGCTTCGACGAGATCTGCATCGACGCCGCGCCCTGCTTCTGGATCGTGATGACCTTGAAGAACAGATCCGCCGGACCACCAAGCGTGACATTGCCGTCCTTCAACTGGACGAATGCGCCGCCGCATTCGAGAATAAGCTCACTCTTCGCGCTGATGCGAACCGTTCCATTGACGCTCATCACAGAAACATCCTGAGCAGCGAACAAGGACATGGCATCGCTCTGCGCCTGGATCTCAACGGGACCCTTCGCCGCGAAGATCTTGATGCCGAGCTTCCCGGCGAACAGGGAGATGAGTTCGCCAGCAGCGACCGTAAAGCGTTTGAGCACGCTGAAATCGACGTTCTTTCCGGCTACGGCGTTGATGTTGCCCTGCGCCGAGAACTGCATGCCCTGCCCCGTGACAATTCCCGCAGAAGCCGGCGTGCTCATCAGCAGTCCGGGTTCCTTCAGGCCGTCGAAGTCGGCCTTCATCTGCTGCTGTGCGTCGGTGTCGGCAGGCTCCGCCTTGGCGCTGGTCGTAGAAGCGGCGAGTGCCTTTGCAGTGGCCAGCGCGCTTTCGAGCTGCTTGCCCGTCGCGGCCGGGCGATCGTACGCCGTCAGGTGCAGGCCTTTGCCCGCGCGGTTGACGCCATAGCCCGACGTCCGAAGCTCATAGCCCTCACCCCGGTACTCGAGATTCTGGTTCACCAGATAGCCGAGATTCAGCTGCGACTTGCCCGAATGCTCTGTGCTAAGCTTGATGCCTTCCTGTCCCGCCCAGCCTTCCATCCGCAGCTTGTTGTTCTTCTGCGTGCGGATCATGTTGCGCGAGAGCCAGCGGCGATCGTTCGTGATGAGGTCGCGGGCCTGGCTGTGGTGGTGGAAGGCTGTAATTTCCGGCTTATCTGGGTCTCCATCTCTAAATGAGACCACTGCCTCGTCATTGTCCAGCGCGACGAAGTGCATGCCAGTCTGCAGCTTGCCGGCAAACGGTTTTGCAAGGCGCAGCGGCACGCTTTCACCACCCTTCGGCCAGTCAGCAAAATCCACGTCGAAGCGAACGACGTAATAGCCGACAGAATGAGATAGGCGTAGGTGTATTTATCAGGACTGCAAATTCGTGCGCTGAGTGTGCCCGCGATTTTGGGCCAGGTTTCCGGCTTCAGTTCAAGGCGGAAACGTCGATCGGCGGGAATCGCCTTGTAGCGGTTGGTGTAGGGCTTGTCGCGCCCACCGCTGTGGGTGATCTCGACGACGACCTGCCCCTGGGGTGCATCGGGCAGGACGATGTCGGTTTCGAGCACACGCGCGCACTGCAGCTCCAGCACATCGCTCTCGCCCTCGTACACGACCTGGCGCGCGAGCGCCGCTTCGTGCCGCAGTTGGGCCTCCCACTTGGCCCCAGCCTGGTCGAGGTGATGAGTCCCGTACACATACGGCTGGCCGTACGTCGTCGTGTCCTGCGGTGCGAGATTGACGCTATCTCGAAATCTTTCCCAAGCCGATTCAGGGTTGTAATCTGCTACGGTGTAGCCCTGTGCCACCGTGAAATTGTGCGTCTTGAGCGATGTGATCGCCTCCACGCCACCGGCTTCGAGACCGGCCGCTTCGCGATACGGCACGATCAGCCTCGGATCGTAGAGATAGTGGTCGATGTCATCGGCGAAGACGACCTGGTCACCATACTCGGTCTCGACGATATAGCAGTAGATGCCTGACTTCTGCATCAGCATCTGGACATATGCCAGATCATCGACACGGTACTGGAAGCGGAACAGGTGCTTGAGATACCGGCTCCTGAGCTGGAACGACATCTGGTGATCCTTGATGCCGTGACGACGCAGTATCGTTGCGATGATGTCAGGCGTCGACTGGTGCTGATAGATCTGGGTATTATGGACTGCGGCAAGCCGTCCGAGATGCGACTTCAGGATAATCTCGTATTGCGAGAAGTCCTTTGAAGTTTTCACATTTGAAATGCGGTCGATAAAACCCGAGATCTTTTTCTGGACGCCATCGTCCGGCACGATAGTGAATACCGCATCGAGATTCAGATAGTCGGCGCGAGGAAGCTGTCTCGGGTGGGTAGCGACAATGCGCACCTCGGTAGGCGCACCGATGACTTCCGTCGCCTCGAACTCCACGACCGACAGCTCCTTCGCGCTTTCCGTTCCCGGCACGTCCAGAAAATACGCCTGACGACCGGGTATTGCCGTTAGCTTGTTGATGAACTCTTTCGCTTTTCCCGCTTCGTCAAACAGGCTTGCCATCTTTGCCGACTCCTCACCTGATTAGCACTGCATCGCAAACGACATGCGCAGCTAATATCGTTGCGCGCGCAATCGTGGAGGATGGACATTACCTGTCTTCATTTCGCAGGTGAAGGTAGGAGACCATAAACGTGGAGTGTTCGTTGCTTTTGGTCATTGACTGACAAATGTTCACTCTTTATTGTGGTTTTGAGATGGGTGACGTGATAAACATAATCGGCTAGGCGATGCCGGAACCGATCAAGACCTAAACAATGAGCGCAAGCTTCCAGAGCAGCACGCAGCGGGATATCACGGCCGCACCACCAGGCACACCCCAATCTCAGGTGGATTTACCTGCGTGTGTCGATCCGCTACGCATTGATCATGACCTGGCCATGATCGACCGGATGCTCGGCCGGCAGATCGATACCGTCCTTCACCATCCCGCCTTCCAGGCACTCGAAGCCGCGTGGCGAGGCCTGCAGTTTTTGGTGGATCGCACGGACTTTCGCGGCAACGTCAGGGTATGTATCGAGGTGCTGGACGTCTCGAAGGAAACCCTGCGACAGGACTTCGAGGACGCGCCAGAACTGACCCAGAGCGGCCTGTATCAGCACACATACGTTCAGGAATACGACACGCCCGGTGCATGGCCCGTCTCAGCCGTCATCGCGACCTATGAGTTTGACGCTGCGGCTCCGGACATTGCTCTGTTGCGTAATCTGTCGAAAGTGGCGGCCGCGGCGCACATGCCGGTGATCGGAGCGGTCTCACCGGCCTTTTTCGGCCGCGCTTCGATGGAGGACGTGTCGGGCATACGCGACCTGTCGGGCCACTTCGAACGCGCGGCCTGGCTGAAGTGGAACGCGTTCCGCGAAACGGAAGACGCGCGCTATGTCGGGCTTACGCTGCCCCGCTTCCTCGCGCGCCTGCCGTATGGGCCAGAGACTCGTCCGGTGCGCGCCTTCAACTACGCCGAAGACGTCCGCGGCGCCGGCCGCGACGCTTTCCTGTGGGCCAACGCCGCCTTCGCCTTTGCCGTGAATCTCGTCAGAAGTTTCGTGCGCAACGGCTGGTGTCTTCAGATTCGTGGCCCGCGTGCAGGCGGCCTGATCCGCGACCTGCCGACAGACCTCTACGCTCTCGATACGGGACGCCTCGGGAAGATCGCCACCGACGCGCTGATTCCGGAGACCCGCGAGCACGAATTTGCCGAACTCGGTCTGATCGCGCTTTCGTACACCAGCAACCACGATTACGCGTGCTTCTATTCCGCCCATTCGACCCAAAAACCCGCAGTCTTCGACACCCGCGAAGCCTCGGCCAACAGCCGTATCAATGCCCGCCTGCCATACATTTTTCTCGCGTCACGTATCGCGCACTACCTGAAGCTGATCCAGCGCGAAAACATCGGCACGACCAAGGACCGTCGCGTGCTGGAGCTTGAGCTGAACAACTGGATCAAGGGCCTTGTGACCGAGATGAAGCATGCCGGCGACGAACTCCAGGCTTCGCATCCGTTGCGGCATGCCAAGGTCGAGGTGGAAGACATTGAAGACAATCCTGGCTTTTTCCGCGTCAAGCTTTTTATCGTTCCGCATTTCCAGATTGAGGGCATGGATGTGAGTCTCTCGCTCATGTCGCAGATGCCGAAGAAGAAAAATTGAACACCGCCCTACTTTACTGACCTGAATTCCGATCAACTTCAACGATGAAGATAACGAAACCCCTGTGGGCGCGCGGCATTTTCATGACGCCGCAGCATTTCCAGCAGCAGGCGCTCTGGGAGCAATATGCCAATGACCAGAACGCCCGTATGTCGAGTCCCGACGCGTGGGGCGTGATCGACGTCGCACTGGATTCGAAGACCCTCTCCGTCGACCGGCTGCAACTCACGAAACTCACGGCGCGTTTGCGCGATGGCACCCTCATCGATAGCGAGACGGCCGACTGGCTGCCTTCAGCCCGCAGTCTGGCCGACGTGCCGGCCGACTTGGAGGCGGTCACGGTGTTCGCCGGTGTGGCGCTCATCGATCCGCAGGGCGGCAACTGCGTGGAGCCCGGCGAGAAGCCAGCGCGGCCGCGACGCTCGACCCGCGAATTCGTCCACGCCGTCGATATCAACGGAGAGGGAAAGGAAGAGATCAGTGTCGAACGGCAGATAGTGGCGCTGCTGTTCGATTTCGAGAAGGTGGGCGACTATGTCACGTGCCCCGTTGCGCGCCTCGTACGCACACCGCAGGGCCGTTTCGAGCAGGATGAGTCGTTCGTGCCGCCGTGCCTGTTCCTGTCGGCCAGCGCGCGGCTCACGCAGCGCATGCGGCGCCTCTCCGAGATCCTCACGGCCAAGAGCGCAAGCCTTGCCGTGCGCCGCAAGGAGCGCTCTGACCAGATCGCCGATTTTGCGGTATCCGATGTGTCGCTCTTCTGGCTGCTGAATTCGGTCAACAGCACCTGGCCGGAGCTGGCGCGTCTCGCCCAGGCGCCCGACCAGCACCCTGAACGGCTCTATGCGGTGCTCGCGCGGCTGGCCGGATCGCTGCTCACGTTTTCGACTACGGAGACGCTGCAGGCCATCCCGGCCTATGACCATCGCGCGCCGGAGCCGGTCTTTGCAGAGCTCGAATCTCTGATCCGCATGCTGCTGGACGCGGTGATTCCGTCGCGCGTGGTCCCCATCGCACTCGAGCGCCTGCGCACCTCGATGTGGCTGGGCCGCATCAACGACGACCGGCTTACCGAAGACGTCGACTATTACCTCTCGGTGCGCGCCACCCTGCCCGCCCACACCCTTCTGGAGCAGTTGCCGGCGCTGTGCAAGATGGGCGCACCGGATGAGGTCGAACAGGTCGTCAACTCGGCACTGGCTGGCATCACACTGCGGGCGGTGTCGCGGCTGCCGGCCGCGATCCCTGTGCGCATCGAAAACCAGTATTTCGCGGTGGACAGTTCCGACCCGGCATTCAAGCGGATGATCGCCGCGCGAGCGTGCCAGATCTACCTGCCGTCGTCGATTCCCGAAGCCGAGCTTGAACTCTACGCGGTGCTGCCGTCATGAAGATCACCACCGCACAACCCGTCATGGACCTGCTGCCCGTCGCCCTGCGCGATACTGCCCGCACCGTTGTAGCTCTTCGTAAAGGGAACCCGCCTTCGCTGCATGTGCTACGTGGAGAATGTGATGACCAGGTCGTCCGCCTCCGTGATGAGTTGCTGCGGCGCGGGCAGCCTCATGACGTGATCGATGACGCGCTTTATGCGCAATGCGCCCTGCTCGACGAAGTGGCACTCAGGAGCCTGCGCGGGGAGGCCCGCGATGAATGGGAGCGCGAACCGCTGCAGGTGGGCGTGTTCGGTCGCAACGATGCGGGTGAGGAGTTGCTGCGGCGGATCGGCCAGCGACTTCGTGAGCCCCGCCCTGTGCTGCCGCTGCTCGCAATCTTTGCCGCCGTGCTCAAGCACGGCTTTACAGGGCGCTTTGCCGTGAACGAGGCCGAAGCACGCACGAAGCTTATCCGCGCGATTGACGGGCGCCTTGAGCGCGCCATGGGCGGTGTCGTGCCGGACCGCGCGGGACCATTGGTGGTGAGCCCCTCGCGCAGCCTCAGGAGCCCGCTGTCGTCGCTGACGTGGGTACTCATTGCCTGCATCGCTGCAGGTCTAGGCTGGTTCGTCATCGACCGGTGGCTGCTGTCGTCGATTGCCGGCATGGGACATTGAGGCACTGATGCGTACCGGACCAGGACTCTTCGAGCGGATCACGGGGCATTTTGCCGATGGGGCGGTCGTGAAGGATTTCTCGCCGGAGGATCAGACGTTCCTTTCGGTGCGGGACAACATCGAACGCATCCTGAACAGCCGGCGCGGCTCGCTCGCTCACCTGCCCGACTTCGGGCTCGATGACCTGTCGGAGATCTACCGGCATCTGCCTTCGTCCACGCACAAACTGCGCAATGCGATCGAGTCGACGTTGCTCAAATACGAGCCGCGTCTGAAGAGGATCGAAATCGAAGTGCAGGCCCCTGAACCCGGCATCATGGTCAGCTTCACGATGAAATGCCACCTGCACAGGGAAGGGCTGGTGCGCTTTGACACGGTATTCACACCAGACGGCAGAACGCGTCTGAAGATGCTGCAGGCGGCGCTCGACCGGTATTGATGCGGTACGGATCTTTTTTTAACCCAGGAGAAATGGCGTGGCAACGATGCTGGCAGTCAAGGGGAACAAAACGACGACAGGAGGTGAGGTACTGGATGGCGATGAGTCGTTCTCGGACGAGAGCGGAGCGCTCGCGCCGGATGGCGGATTGGCTTCCTGCGGTCGCTGTGGCCACAACGGGCCCATGCTGGGAACGGCAAAGAACTGGGGGCTGACGGGGACGACAGCTGTCAAGGACAACGATATCGTGGCCTGCCAGTGCCCGCGCGGCGAGAACCGTGTGATTGCGCGTTCCGGGTTCTACGACGAATAGAAGAGCCGCGAGGTGTCGCAGCGCGCACCCGCGGCGACCACGACGCCATGCGTGAGAGGTCACTGCTCCAGCGCGAGCATGCGCGCAGGATCGAGCACCGTCATCTCGCCCTGCAGATCGACGATACGGCGCGCGATTCCCGGTTTGTCGGCGTCCTTGCGGCTACTCGCGGCTTTCAGTACACGTGTGAGCTGGAGTTTGACCTCGAACACGAGCGCCGGATCCCAGCGCACGAGCGGCAGCGATTTCGCTGCCCCGTCGAGCTCCAGCAGCAGCGCCATGGCCGTATCCGCGCGTTCGGCCTGAGCCGCTAGACGCGCCATCACGAACCGCTGGAGGAATCGGTGACGCTCGGTCTTCATACCGGGCAGGCCTTCGAGCCACACAAAAGCGGCTTCGATGCCATCGCGCGCAGTGAGATCCTTCGCCTGCGCCTCGATCTCTGGCCAGTCACCGGCTCCCCCTTCCTCGCAGTCGGCCGACACCGGTAACGGTGCGACGCTCTGCCCTGCTTCCAGGTCACGCACGACCGCATGCCGGGCAATCCACTCGAGTGTCGTGTCGTCCGAGAACGGCGTGCCATCGTTGAACGACAGGCGCTCGATGCCGGGCAGGCGTTCAAGGAAAAGCGCGAAGTCCGCGCGCAGCAGTTCGCGCCAGGTGTTGTATGGCGCGCCTGCGTGATCGAGCGCAATGTGCTGGAAATATTGCAGATCGAACCACAGGTGATTGACGCCTTCCATGAAGGCGCCCTCGACGCGCTCAAGCAGTTCATGCCACTGCTTCTGCAGGACGAGGCGCTTCATCTGCGCGCGCAGCTCCGGGCGCGGCGCGACGAGCCGCGTATGCGAGGCCGCATCCGCCGGTGGAACCTCATGCAGGGTGTCCCAGCGAACGCAGCGCACAAGCCGCACCGACGGCAGATAGCCCTGCTCCTGGTCACACAGCCAGGTGGCCATGCCCCGCGCCTGCTCCAGCAGGTCGCGCGTCGAGGCGATCGCGCCAGACGTGCCACCTCCCGTCATGGGCGATGACGGGACGGTTGACGTGTCGGTGGCCATACCAGCCGGCTCTTCCCTGCGTTCAAACCGGGAAACCAGCGGCTGAAGATTCGGGCGGGCGGCTTCTGCCCAGTTGCCCGTCTGTGTAACGAGCACATCCAGTGCCGCGAGCGAGCGCTCAAGATCGGCTGGCGCGGGCTCGCCGCGGCTCGTCAGCAACTCCATCATGCGCGTGGTAGCCAGCATTTCCAGCGCGCCCTTCTTCGCTTCGGCGCGAGCCGGCAGCACCGCTTCCCCAAACCGTTCCACAAGGGCTGCGGCCAGCTCCAGCCCATCCGCGAATCCGGCTGGCCCGTCCTGCCTCAGGCGCGCCCCGGCATAGTAGCCCGCCACCCGGAGATCTTTGCCGGTTTCCTTCAGTAACTGCTCGCACGTACCCGTGATCAGTACGTCGTCGATGCCGGAAAGCTTGTTCGTCTCGTCCTTGAGCGCGAAGAACGCGTCTTCGTAGCCCGGATCGCGCCCGACGCCATTCTCGCCGGGTAGCGGCTGCAACCACACATTCCATGTGTCCAGCCGCGATCGCGTGAGTTCCCCAGCGTCGCGCGACGGAAACAGCGCCTTGAGCAGGTCAGGCATTTTCACGCGAACTCTCCTATGCAGAAAAAGCAGGAACACAAAAATAAACGCCGGGGCGGTACGGTGCCCCGGCGCAGCTACATATCCCGATATCCGTCAGCTTTTGGCTTTCGGCATTTGTGACACGAGCGACAGCCCGATGTCCATGCCTTCGACCTGGAAGTGCGGGATGATGAAGAGCTTGATGCGGAAGAAGCCCGGGTTGTCCTCAATGTCCTCCACCGTCACCTTTGCTTCACGCAGCGGGTGCGAGGCCTGGAGTTCGTCACCGGGGTCCTTCATCTCGGTGACGAGGCCCTTGATCCAGCTGTTCAGCTCGAGCTCCAGCACGCGACGGTCCTTGGTCGTGCCGATGTTTTCACGCTGGATTACCTTCAGGTAATGCGCGATGCGCGAGAGCAGGAAGATGTACGGTAGGCGCGCGTTGATGCGGCTGTTGGCCGTGGCTTCCTTCGTCTCGTAGAGCGCTGGTTTCTGGGCCGAGCTGGCTGAGAAGAAGCACGCGAAGTCGTGGTTCTTGTAGAACGAGAGCGGGATGAAGCCCAGGTTCGCGAACTCGAATTCACGCGTTTCGGGGATCAGCACCTCAGTCGGAATCTTCGCCTGGGTGCCCGTGCCCAGATCGTACAGATGGACCGGTAGGTCCTCGACCTTGCCACCCGCCTGGGGCCCGCGGATCTGGACGCACCAGCCATTATTCACGAAGCTGCGGCTCATGTTGGCAGCAAACGCGAACGAGGCATTGACCCACAGGTACCTGTCGTGGTCCGGGCCCTTCACGGCTTCTTCGTAGTTGAAGGCACGTACGGGAACGGTATCCTTGCCGTACGGCAGGCGGCCGAGCACGCGCGGCATCGTCAGACCCACGTAGCGGGCGTCATCCGTGTCGCGGAAACTCTTCCACTTGATGTATTCAGCGCGGTCGAAGTAGTTGCCGATATCCTGGATGGCGGCAACTTCTTCCATCGACTGCTTGCCGAAGAACGCGGCGCCCACCGAGCCGACGAACGGCATATGGGCGGCGGCGGCCACCTTTGAAATATTGCGCAGGAGTGCGATGTCCATCGGCGAGTTCTCAAACTCGTAGTCGCTGATCATCGCGCTGATCGGCTGGCCGCCCGGCGTGTCGTACTCCTCGATGTACGTATGGCGATAGAGACCGCTCTGGATAAGCTCGGGCGTATCTTCGAAGTCGCGCTGCAGCGCTTCTTTCGACACGTCGAGCAATTCGATGCGTGCGTTGCGGCGGAAGTCCGTGCGCGAGACGAGCATCTTGGCGCCGCGCCAGCGCCCTTCCAGCGCCTGGAACTCCGGCGCGTGCATCACTGCGTCAAGCTGGCGGCTGATCTGGCGATCGAGCTGGCCGATGTGGAAATCGAGCAGCGACTTGTCGAGACGCTCGACCGGCTGGCTCGACTTCGCAATAAGTTCGAGGAACGCGCCCATGCCGCGCGCAATGCGCTCGTCGGCGGACGCTTCGGATAGCGTGTCGCTGTCCCGGAACGCCTCGATCGGGCGTGCCTCGGCGACGGGCTTGAGATTGATCTTGCTGCACAGCGAGGCATACACGCTGTCGGGGGCGTCGAGCACGACGGTCTCGGTGGCGCCCTGGCGGGATTCGTTCTGTTTCATTGAAGTTCCTGTCTGCGTTTGAACTGCGACCTGATTGCGAAAGGCAGTGAAGGCCGCTTTGGGGACCCTTTGCGGCCACCGGCGCTCACGCATGCCCTTCCGGTTGCGTGGCGACCGTCGCCAGCTGAGCCAGTTCTCCGCGCAGCTTGTCGGACAGACGCTTGTCCTTCAGGATCTTCTCGAACTCGCGGCGGAACGTGACGTTGTCGAGCAGGTTCGATTTCAGGTCGCGCAGCAGGTTGCGCATGGCAAGCATCGCCTGAAGCTCCGGAATCTGGCGGGCCACCTGCTCCGGCTCGAAGTCCTTCATCGAACGGAAAGAGAGGTTGACCGGCAGTTCCGAACCGTCGGCGGCCAGCGTATTCTCTGCCGCGAACTTCAGGTCCGGTGCATAGTCGGCCAGTACCGAGTCGAAGTTATTCTTGTCGATGTTGACCTTCTTGCGCTCGGCCAGGGGCGCCTGCTCGCGGCCTGCACTGAAGTCACCGGCGACGAGCAGCTTGAGCGGCAGCTCGACCTTCTTCTGCGCCCCGCCCGTATGGAGGTCGAGGGTTATTGAGACACGACTTTTCGGAATTTCTCTCTGGAAGCTGTCCATTAGTAATCCTAATAAAGGAATTTCACGTTCACCGCAGGAATCAACCGCAGCGACGAAGAGACTCCTGCATGCGCACCGCGAATGCTCATTCCGACATCTCCCGAGGGCGTGGTTTTCATTCATGCGACCATTTTGCCAGACCATATTAAACAGGTTAATGGCGCTTCCGTCAAAGCATTCTGAAATTGACCGAAAACCAAAAAATTCGTAAAAATCAGTAAATCCGGATAAAACATTTAATCCAGCGCAAACAAACCGACATGCACGCCGCTCCACTCACTCGCACGCCATCTCTTCGTGATGCACAGAATCGCGGAAAAACACGATTAAAATCAAATAACCGGGAGGCACATCATCGATCGACATCAATATCCCCATCATCATAAATTCGCATTGATTATCTCGAAATAAAACGGATGGCAAAAAATGACACTTATTAAAAAAATATGGCCTCCACACCTCCATAAAATTCGTTATCCTCTGATAAAAGTTGCATACGAAATCTCTCCATAACCGGATAAGAACTTAAACACAGCAGACCGCCCGCCCGCCGGGTTGAGACCGTCCTGGTGAGGCAATCAGGGTAGCCGGTCCTGCGTTAGACATCAGCGCGCATGATCACACTGACATTGGGCCGCGACCAGCGCGCCCCCCAGAAACCCGTATCCGACATTGCGCGTCCTGCCGGTGCTGGCATGCGCGATCTGGTACACAACACCGCACTGCTCGTGACCTCGGTTGCGTCCGGTGGAACCGTCAGGAACCCTGAGCAGCTTCGTAAGCGCTGCGGGCAGAACATTAGCCAGTTCGCGGACGCGCTCGCGCAACGGGACTATCCCGAAGACATCCGGCGCGAAGCGCTGCTCGCCCAGTGCGCACTGCTCGACGAAATGGCGCTGCGTTATCTGCCCACCGAAGCCCGTAATGCGTGGGAGCAGCGGCCAATGCAGGTTGAACGCTTCTCCATCCACGATGCCGGCCGGCGCGTCATCGACAGCATCGAGGCCCATGTGCGTGAAGCCGCTCCGGATGTCGAACTCCTTGAGTACTACGCCGCGATTCTCGGGCTGGGATTCGTTGGCCGTTATGCGCTTGATGGGCAGGCAAAGCGCGCTGCGCTGATCGCGTCGCTCCATGCCAGGCTGGAGACGTTACGCCAGTGCGTCGAAGAACCCTTCGTAACCGATCGTTCGGGACACCGGCTCTCCAGTTCAGCGGGCCGGTTCGCGCCGTGGATTCCCGTTGCGCTCGCGGGTCTCGCGGCAGTAGCGATCTGGGTGATGGGGAGCCGGGCTATCGACACGCAGCTCGTGCACATCGCGCCTGCAAAGGTGGTCCGGTCATGAAATCCGATCTGTCCGTACTGACAGCTACCGCCACTTCGCGGCAGGCGACGGGACACGACGGGCTGGGCTACCCCCTTCGCCTCATCGTGGTGTTTGCCATTGCGCTTGCGCTCGCCGTGATCTGGCTCGTGGCTAGGCCGGACCCGGGCCTTGCGTCGGTGCTCACAGGCGTGATCGTGATCGCCGGAGCCCTGCTGATCTTCTGGCGCACCCGGCTGCTGGGCGGTGCGCGGGAGAGCGGCGCGCACGTGCTGGCAGCGCTTGGTGCAGCCACCGCCGATATTCCGCTGCGCCTGCGCACACGCATGCCGCTCGTGCTGGTCACGGGCGATGACCTGACGGCGCTGTTCGACCGGCATGACGGAAAGCGGTTTGCGCACGTGGGCGATGGCGCGATCTGGCTGCGCGTGGACCGGCCGCAGGATCTTTCCCGCATGGCGGTCGTCGTGCGGCAGTGGCGCGACGGCCGCGCGCCCGATGGTGTCGTGCTCACCGTGGCACCCGGCCGCCATACGGATGCGGACGTCCTCGCCCAGTCGCTGCGCGTGGTACGCCAGGCGGTGGCGGATACCGCGCGCATGCTGGGTTCGCGTCCCCTTCCCGGGTATGTCGCGGTCTATCAGCGGCTCGCTACCGAAGGTCCCTCCAGCGCCCTGAAGGAACTCGCGATGGGCCATGGCGCATTGGCGTCGACCGGTCTTCTGACGCCTCAGTGGTATGGCGTCTCATCGGCCACGGGTCTGCTCGATACGCGTCAGTATGGGGCCGTCATCCGCGCAGCCGAAAACGAGGCTTGGCGTGTGGCGGACAGCCGCGTGCCGGCGACGCGTGCGGCCGCACTGGCCTCGATCATGGACTGGACGCAGCGGGTCGTGATCGACGTGCTTACCGACCCGCGGCAGCCGGCCAATCCCGTGACCCTCTATGGGGTGGGCTGGGTCGACTGCGGTCCGGCAAGCGGGCCCGGTCATCCGTGGGAGAGCGATGTGCAGATGCACACCGAGGTCGCGCGCGCGCCCAGCGCCGCCTCGCCCATGCCGTGGCCGCTTCCCCAGCCGCTGATCCGGGCCATGCCGCAGCGCTTCTGGATGTCGCCGCGCGTCATCGCGCTTACCCATGCACTCGTGCTGCTGGCCTGCGCAGCCGCCGTCGCGTTCTTGTTCTCGATCCGCCATAACCAGGCGCTGCTCACCCGCATTGGAGCGGACCTCGGCCGCTACTCGATGATCCCGGCTGAACACGACGCGGCAAAACGCGACGCGCTGCAGGCGCTCGTCGCCGATCGCGACGAGCTTCAGCGATATGCACGCTCGGGCACGCCCCTGCCGCTGTCATTTGGACTGTACCGCGGTGCCCGGCTGATCCCGCCGCTCAACGAGGCGATCGCTTCCTATCAGCCGCCACCGCCGCCGCCCGCCGTCGTGACGCTCGACAGCATGTCGCTTTTCGACAGCGGACGCGCCCAACTCAAGGACGGTTCGACCCGGGTCATGGTCAACGCACTCGAAATGATCAAGGCGCACCCCGACAAGCGGATTCTCGTGGCGGGCTACACCGATAACGTCGGCGACCCCGACAGCAACCTGAAGCTATCCGCCGCGCGCGCCGAAGCCGTGCGCGACTGGCTCATCGAGGCATCGGGTATTCCGGCTACGCAGTTCGCCATTCAGGGCTACGGCGATACGCGGCCCCTCGCGGATAACGGCACCGAGACTGGCCGGGCGAAAAACCGGCGCGTGGAGATCACGCTGGTGCCTGACGCCGCGCGGCAGGTGCCCCGCAAGGATGGCCAGCCCAGATAACACGTTTTAGGTCCCCGAAGCCTCTGCTTCGGGATTGTGATGCCCGGTTTCTGATCATCCCCGGGCGATTGTCGCAGTAGAAACAAGGAGTGAAACAATGGCAATTCCCTCATACATGTGGCTTAAGGACGATGGTGGCGCGGACATCAAGGGTTCCGTGACCGTCCAGGGCCGCGAGGGCAGCATCGAGATCACGCAGTTCGATCACGGCCTGCATATCCCGACCGATGGCAACACCGGCAAGCTGACGGGCACGCGCGTTCATGCGCCGATTACGCTGATCAAGGAGACCGATGCGTCGACGCCGTATCTCTACAAGGCGGTCACGAGCGGCCAGACGCTGAAGTCGGCCGAGATCAAGTGGTACAAGATCGACGACGCCGGCAAGGAAAAAGAGTACTTCAACACGAAGCTCGAAAACGTGAAGGTCGTCGCCGTGCGTCCGAAGATGCTCGACATCAAGGTTCCGGAGTTCGAGAAGCACAACCACCTCGAGGAAATCGAGCTGCGCTACGAAAAGATCACGTGGTCGTATAAGGACGGCAACATCATCCATTCGGATACCTGGAACGAACGCTCCTGATCCAGCGGTGGTCCGGAGGCCGGCCCTCCTTATCAGTGGGGTTTCCCGGCCTTCCTTTTGCCAGTCCGCACCGGCGGACTGGCCTTTTTCCTCCCCGGGGCGCCCGCTCCCAGCTGGTGCGCCCCTTCTTCCGATGTGCGAACAGCCCGAACATGACCGTGCACCACGACCGAAACGCTTACCTGCGCGACGCCAGCCAGCTTCTGCAGCGGCTCAATCCCCACTGCGCCAACGCGCTCGAGGCCGCGGCAAGCCTGTGCCAGACACGGCTCGCAGACGAGATTACGGTCGAGCACTGGCTGCTCAAACTGATCGAGGCCGGGGACGGCGATATCCCGGCCATCATGAACCACTACGAGTTGAATATCGACGCCGTGTGGGATGCGCTACTCCGGGCGATCGACCACACACCGCGTAACCTGCGTGGCCGCCCCAGCCTTTCGCCCCAGCTCGCTGCTGTGCTCCAGGACGCCTGGTCCCACGCGCTGAATCTGGCCGATAGCGGCGAGACAGCCATCCGTTCGGCCAACGTCCTTCAGGCCATCGTCGAGGCGCCCCATGTCCTGCGCGCGGCCAATGCCTGGCAGTTGCTGTCGGTCAGCACCGCACAGATCGAACGCCTGCTGCCGCGCCTCGGGCTGCGAACCTGTGAGAACCAGCCGGAAGAGCCCGAGGCTCCTGCGGACCCGACGGTTGCCCCGACGCAAGCGGGTGCCGTCAACGAGGCTGCCGAAGGAAAGCCGGCGCCGGCTGCAAGGCGCAGCGTGGAAGGCGACGCCCTCGCCCGCTTCGCGATCGACATCACGGCGAAAGCGCGCGAAGGGAAAATTGATCCGGTATTCGGGCGCGACCGCGAAATCCAGCAGATGGTCGACGTGCTCGCGCGGCGCCGCAAGAACAATCCGATTCTCGTGGGCGAGCCGGGTGTGGGCAAGACAGCACTCGTCGAAGGTCTTGCGCTGCGCGTGGCTGAAGGCACCGTGCCGAACGTAATCCGTGATGTGCGCATCCTTACGCTCGACCTGGGCCTCCTGCAGGCGGGCGCAGGCGTGAAGGGCGAGTTCGAGCAGCGCCTCAAGAATGTGATCGACGAAGTGCAGGCATCGGATGTGCCGATCCTGCTGTTTATCGACGAAGCGCACACCCTGATTGGCGCGGGCAATGCAGCAGGCGGCGCCGATGCGGCCAACCTGCTCAAGCCCGCGCTCGCGCGCGGCGAACTGCGGACGATCGCCGCGACCACCTGGTCGGAATACAAGGAATATTTCGAGCGCGATGCCGCACTTGAGCGGCGCTTCCAGATGATCAAGGTCGAGGAGCCTGATGACTCTGCAGCTTGCCTCATGCTGCGCGGACTCAAGGAGCGCTATGCGACGTATCACAACGTGCACATCCGCGACGAGGCGCTGGTGGCCGCCGTCAGGCTCTCGCGCCGCTACATCCCCGCGCGCCAGCTACCGGACAAGGCCGTCGACCTGATCGACACGGCCGCCGCGCGCGTGCGCATGGGGCTTGAATCACCACCGGCAGAACTGCAGCGCGCCCGCGCCGCGGTCGCCGCACTTGAACTGGAGCTTGTCACGCTCGAAGACGATGCGCGCGCCGGCGTCGAGGTCGCAGAAGAGCGTCGTGCTTCGCTGCATGATGCCCTCGCCAATGCGAAGGACCAGCTGGAAACCCTGCAGCAGCGTTATGGGCGGGAACTGAACCTCGTGCAGTCGCTGCTCGAACAGCGCGGCGCCACAACGGGCACCGCCGAATTAGCCCAGACGCGTGATGCACTCGCACAGGCGCAGGGCAAGGCACCGCTGATCTTCGCCGACGTGGACGCCCAGGCGATCGCACGTGTGGTGGCCGAATGGACCGGCGTGCCGGTCGGTAATCTCCTCGAAGACGAACTGCAGGGCCTGCTCACCCTGGAAGAGCAGCTCGCGAAGCGCGTCGTCGCGCAGGACGAGGCGCTGGGAGCACTCGCGGAAAGCCTGCGCACTGCGAAGGCGGGTCTGAAGAACGAGCACGCGCCGCTCGGGGTGTTCCTGCTCGCGGGTCCATCGGGCGTCGGCAAAACCGAAACCGGGCTGGCCCTCGCCGACCTGCTCTTCGGCGGCGAGGCTGCGCTCACGACGATCAACATGTCCGAGTACCAGGAGTCGCACACCGTGTCGCAGCTCAAGGGCTCGCCGCCGGGCTATGTCGGCTACGGCCGCGGCGGCGTCCTGACCGAAGCCGTGCGGCAGCGCCCCTACAGCGTCGTGCTGCTCGACGAGGTCGAGAAGGCCCATCGCGACGTGCTCGACATCTTCTATCAGGTGTTCGACCGCGGCACGATGCGCGATGGCGAGGGACGCGAGATCGACTTCCGCAACTGCGTGATCCTCATGACGTCCAATCTCGGCAGCGCGCAGATTGACGAGGTCACGACCGACAACCCGGAGATCGCGCAGGCGGCGCTGCTCGAGGCAATCCACCCGCAACTTGTTGCGCACTTCCAGCCAGCTCTTCTGGCGCGCTTCCAGACGCTGGCATACCGCCCGCTCGATGTGGGTGCGCTCGCTGCCATCGTGCGCCTGAAGCTGGCAAAGGTCGCCGAACGTTTGCGCCGGCAGCACGGTGTCGAACTCGTCTGCGCCGACTCGCTCATCGGGTCGATGGCCGAGTTGTGTCTCGCGCGCGAGTCCGGCGCACGCAACGTGGACGCATTCCTCAACCAACGCATTCTGCCATCGGTGTCTCGCGAATTGCTCACGCGTATGGCCAGCGGCACCGCGCCTGCGAAGATCCTGCTCTCAAGCTCTGCCGAAGGCAACCTGACGATCGACTTCCTCGATCACGGTGAGCCGGCTGCGGCCCCTGCTGCTACGACGGCTGAGCCTGCAGCACTGGCCACCTGAGCAGGACCGGACCGTGCCGGCGCAACCATTACCCAACGGCTTGTGCGCCGACACGGTCCAATAGGCGAAACCGATAGCATGAAACAACGCACCACCACGACCGGGGTCATTTTTTCCCCCTGCAGGCGACGCTCGCCGGGACCGCCCACGCTGCCCCCGTTCTGCACGCCGTAGCCAGGCATCTAGCCCGATGTCCCGATCGCATCTCCTGCACTTGCCCGGCCTGGCATCCGCGATAGTCCTCGCCATGGTGACGACCACCGTTGTCCATGCCAGCTAGCCGACCGCCCCGCATTGCGGACCCTCGCCCAAATCCAGTCTTCTTGCGGTAGCGCACTCATCTCCATCGGCCGTTCAGGACGATTTCACTCTACGGTATGTAACGCTGGAACGCTTTGACCCGGTGGGACATCCTGGGTATGTCGTTTCTGGGATGCTGTCGTGTGCCTATACGGTCAGTGCGATTTTCCAGGGCGCCTGCCATCCAATCAGAAAGCTCGCATCGGTGTCGGCTGTCGATGGGGCACTCTCCCGCTGGCAGAAGATCGATGTGCAAGGGAATATCAAACCGGGCGATGGGGTCTTCTCGCAACCGTGCGCGTTACCGCTGCTGCACTGACTATGCGGTGCGCACTGGCATGTCGGAATCGCACCCGGCAATAACTAAACCGTCGATAACGACTGGTGGACTGGAAAAGCTGGAATTTCACCGCTTGACCAGGCTTTGTGTTTAGTTTGCATGGGCCTTAAGAAATTCGCGTTGACGAAATTCCGCCGATCATTGGGGCTTTTAACCATTACTTGCATTTCAAACGATGACATCTGATGACGTCACTCGGCGCACATTTGTTCTTTGACAAATAATGACATTCAAAAGTAATCCGAATCATTGCTCTGAAAGATTGCGGAATGTATAAGGGAGGTGGCCCGCAAAAGGCCATCATCACGGCTCGTTTTTTCTTTTCAGCCCATTCATACGGGCCGTGTCTCCGCGAAAACGGCAAGGAGGCGACGTCTATGGCGCAACTGAAGACGGCATTGCAGGACATACCAGGAAGACAGGCATACTTTCTTGAGGTGCCGGGAACGGAAAGCGCGGCACAGCTGACTGACCGGATTTCCCTGACGAACTCGACGACTATATCTACGACTGCGACCGCACTGCCCCTGACAGCCCCAAGGGGCCCGACTACCGGTACGTTGTGAAACTGGTGCTCGGCGCGACAATTTACTTTAATGGCGGCCATGCATCTGAAATCCGCCACGCATTAAAGGAGTGCTTTGCGGACTATTATTCCGCCTTTGGAAAAAATCTTCAATGGGGATGAGAGCCACAACCTCACGGTGCGCCAACACCTCGCACCTTTGATCAAAATCTCATCGACGCAACAAACATCGCGTTCGATTCTGTGAAAGCGAACGCCCCGTTGGAACTTGCATTTTCGAGTAGTTTTAACCCGCACTACGTGGGTGACTACGGAGTCGCATGTTTGACTTTACCGTCCTTCCAGGATGCACAGGGCTATAACTCTTTTTTCAAATTTCACGTCCCATGCGATATATTTCAACATGGACACTGGGACACTGGAGCGTTTCCTATACACGATTTCCTGATCAACTGCTGCAGGAGACTTAAAGCAGCTCAAGGTTACGCAGGGTTCTCGCTTGCATTGCCCCACGAATTCTTTCGATGGGAGCCGTATGAGCTCAAGCTTGCCGAAAGCTACTTTGGGCTTGAAATAGACAAGCCGGCAAATACGATGACCATGATTGACGAGTGGCGTGGCATCAAAGACGTCAACTGGTACACAATTCTCGGAGAGCCCTACGTCAAGCAGCTTGGCGGTAACGCTGCCATACGTAAAAATCTATCGGATTCCACATTACCGATCTATGACTTCGGCGCTGGACTCGCAATCCGTGCCGGCAATGAGCCGGAGATGGCCCCAGTCGCAAAAGGCTTGCCGCCGCTCTATGTAGCGGTGAACAACGTTGTTCGGCCGGTTAGAACGACGCAGATCCGCTCAATGGGCATGGGTTCAAACGCGGGTGAGCTTCGTTTCAATATTCGGCTCACGGATTTGTGGATGCGACGATTCGATGCGCCTGGAATTTGGCCACCGACGCATCCCTGACGCCTGCACTTCATGTTGACTAAGATAGGGAAAGGGCATGTTGCTTGCATCATGATATTTCCCAAGGAGACCGCCCCCGCCTGCATCGACTGAGGTTTGCGTGACGATCAACGAACGTACCGGCTATCGCCGCGTACGGCCCTTCTTCCGCTCGCCTGGATCCTCGTCCGCGTTGATGTGCCGGGACTGTCCATTGTAGGGAGCGCACCGATCACGGCGGAGCAGTCCTGTGCTTCCTTTCGCCGCTCGACGCGATGATCGAGGTCAAGCGCTCGGCGCAACTCGGTCCGCAGTTGTGTATCCTGCACGCGTCGGTCATTGATGGCACTGTGTTTCGCGATCTGGATGGCCAAGGACTGCTTGCAAGCTTCCATATGGAGTGGCTCGCATCAGGCTCAAAGAGCCCGGCGGGTCAATCAGGTATGCATAAAGCCTTGAATCTCCCGAACGGTCATGCCACGGGCATACACCGCGACGATCTTGTCGTCAAAGCCCGAGAGCAGTCGTTCATGTTTGGGGACCAGGAGCGGCTCGAAGCTGCCATCGCGCTTACGTGACACCTCGATGCGAATCGGGCCGTCTTCGGTCAGAACGGTCTTGACACCTTTGCCATTGCGCTGGTTCGTGACGCTGGCCGGTGGATAGCCGCGATGGCGATTCATCTCACCGTCCGGCGCCCGTTCGATCAGCGCCTTCTTGAGCGGCAGCGTCGCGGCATCGATGGCTTGGCCGTCATCGGCCCGCTGAACTGCTCCAGCGGTTCAGCGGGAATGGGCCGTAGCGATACCGGTTGGGTCGTCGGTTTGCGAGGCATAGGTTCTCCTGTAAAGGATCATATGCCTTGAACACGAAATTACTGATAGGCCCCAAGCGAATACAGATATCGTCCAACAGGACTGCGAACATCCCCTCATCCCGCACCCGCCCCTAAATCTCATATTACGCCGCCCACGTTTGCTTACACTTGACTACGGTTTTTCATATTGCGAGGCGTTAGGCTTCAGCCACAGCTTGCGTGTCGATCTGCACGCGGTTTGCACGGTTCGAAAACTTACCTCGCACGAGAGAACATGAAAAACATTCTTTTGCACGGCACGCGAAGCGGCTATCAAGGGCTTGCGTCGGGCCTTGCGGCCAGCGCGGCCATAATCGCAGCCTCGCTTGCCGGATCAATGCCCGCTTCAGCGCAGGAGGTCGTAGTCCTCGCCCCTCCGGCCGCACGCTACGAGCCCCCCCCCCCCCCCGCGAGTCGGCTACGCATGGCAGCGAGGCTATTGGGCCTGGCAGCATGGCCGCTATATCTGGGTCCAGGGTCAGTGGATCCGCCCCGTGAGCAGCGCGCCACTGCCTCCGCCCATGCCTGTATCGAACGTCATGAAGCTATCGACCGATGCCCTGTTCCCCTTTGATCGCGGCGATGTCTCCGACATCCTGCCGGGTGGGCGCGCGCAGATCCGCAAGATCGCCGACCAGTTGCGCACGATACGCGTCGGGCACATGGAGGTGCGTGGCTACACGGATCGCCTTGGATCGCCCACCTACAATCTGGGGCTCTCGCAACGTCGCGCAGACGCAGTGAAGGCGCTGCTCGTCCAGCAAGGCATCCCGGCCGACCGGATCGATGCGCGGGGCGTCGGCGAGCAGGATTCCATTACCCAATGCAGCGACAGGCAGTCGCATGACAGTCTCGTTGCCTGTTTGCAGCCCGATCGCCGCGTGGAGATCGTGACCTTCGCGCGGACTGACGATCGCCTGCCACCGCGGGGCGCAGCCAACGCAATGGACAGGCCGCCGATGTACAGGCAGCAATAACGCGCAGCGGAATACGAAGCGGCTCCCTTGGGCCGCTTCGCCAAAAATACCCTCTCTACACAGCAAACACCACCTGCTTGCGCCCCGCGTCATATCGGCAAACCACCTTCGCCCCCTCCGTCACCTCACCCTTGAGCATCTCCTTCGCAAGCTCGTTCTCGACACTCTGCTGGATCTGCCGCTTCAACTCCCGCGCGCCATATTCCGGCTGATAGCCATCCGCAGCAAGAAAATCCACCACGCTCTCGTCGAACGTAAGCTCGATATCCTGGCTACGCGCCATGCGCTGCACCTGCTCCAGTTGCAGCCTGACAATCGCGCGCAATTCGTCATCGGTAAGGGGCTTGAAGATAATGATGTCGTCGATACGGTTCAAAAACTCCGGGCGAAAATGCTGGCGCAACTCTCCCAGTACGGCGCCCTGCATCGATGCATCGGCGCTCGCGAGAAAACCCGGCCCCGAGCGCTTCTGCCCCGACACAGACTCCGAACCCAGGTTGCTCGTGGCAATCACCACCGTATTGCTGAAATCGACTACCCGGCCCTTGCCGTCGGTAAGGCGCCCATCGTCGAATACCTGCAGCAGCACGTTATAGACATCGGGATGCGCCTTCTCGATTTCGTCGAGCAGGATCACGCAGTAAGGCCGTCTGCGCACGCGCTCGGTCAACTGGCCGCCTTCGTCATGCCCGACATAACCCGGCGGCGAACCGATCAGGCGCGACACCGCGTGACGCTCCATGTACTCGCTCATGTCGATACGCACGATCGCGTCCTCGTCGCCGAAAACCACGTCGGCCAGCGCTTTCGCCAGTTCGGTCTTGCCCACGCCCG
Source organism: Paraburkholderia eburnea (assembly GCF_002917095.1). Lineage (GTDB taxonomy): Bacteria > Pseudomonadota > Gammaproteobacteria > Burkholderiales > Burkholderiaceae > Paraburkholderia > Paraburkholderia eburnea. The sequence continues at coordinate 720,154 of NZ_PQGA01000002.1, read as the reverse complement.
TGGGGCCGAGGAACAGGAACACCGCCGTCGGCCTCCGGCCGCGCCGCAGGCCCGCACGCGAGCGCCGCACCGCATCGCTCACCGCGACGATCGCCTGTTGCTGGCCAATCACGCGTTCGTGCAGGCGCTTTTCCATTTCGAGCAGACGCGTGCGCTCCTCGGCGGTCAATTGCGTGACGGGCACGCCCGTGAGCTTCGAGACGATTTCGGCGACCTGCTCCGTCGTCACGTCCGAAGTGACCGAGCCGAGGCGGCCCTTCCATTCGCCGGTCGCATCCACAAGCGATTTTTCCTTGTCCGCGATCGGTTCGTCGAGCGCGTGGGCGCGCTCGAAGTTCTTGCGAGTGGCCGCGTAATCCTGCTCGCGCTTTAATTGCGCGAGTTCGGCTTCGAGTTCGAGGATCGCAGCGGGCCGCGAGGTCGTGGAGAGATGCACGCGCGCCGCCGCCTGATCGACGAGATCGATCGCCTTGTCCGGCAGGAATCGGCCCGTGATATAGCGGTCGGAGAGTTCGGCGGCGGAAACGAGCGCGTCGTCGCGGATCGTCACGTGATGGTGGACTTCGAGCTTGTCGCGCAAGCCGCGCAGGATGTTGATGGTCTGATCCACGCTTGGTTCGGCCACGAACACGGGCTGGAAGCGGCGTTCGAGCGCCGCGTCCTTTTCGATGTACTTCTGGTATTCCGAGAGCGTGGTCGCGCCGATCAGGTTCAGTTCGCCACGCGCCATCGCGGGCTTGAAGACGTTGGCGATATCGAGTCCGCCTTCATTGCCGCCCTGGCCCGCGCCGACGATCATGTGCACTTCGTCGATGAAAAGCACGAGATTCTCGCGCTGGACCGAGATTTCTTCCATCACGCCCTTCACGCGCTCCTCGAATTCGCCGCGATACTTCGCACCGGCAATCAGGCCGTTGACGTCGAGTTCGACAAGCCGCCGTCCGCGCAGCGATTCCGGCACATCGCCGTTGAGCATGCGCTGCGCGAGTCCTTCGGCGATGGCGGTCTTGCCCACGCCAGGTTCGCCGATCAGCACCGGATTGTTCTTGCGGCGCCGCGCGAGCACTTCGACGACGGTTTCGATTTCGCTTGAGCGCCCGATCACGGGATCGAGCTTGCCTTCGCTCGCGAGCGCGGTGAGGTCGCGGCTGTACTGGTCGAGCTGCGGCGTGGGGCTGGGCGCTTTCGCGGCGGGCCGCTCTTTCGGGTCGCCCTGGGCTTCCACGAGCCGCTGCAATACCTTCTGCGGCGTCACGCCGTAACGGGCCAGCAGATGGCCCGCAAAGCTGTCCTGCACCTGCGCGAGACCGAGCAGCAGATGCTCGGGCGCCACGGAGCTATGGCCCAGTTCGCGCGAGATGAGAAACGCGCGATCGAGCGCGCCCTTCAGGCGCGGCGACACGGCCACCCGGCCTTCGTCGCCCGCGGCAATGGGATCGCGTTTCTGCGCATTGGCGTCGATGAAGGCGCGCACGTCGGCGGCCTCGATGCCCAGGCGCGTGAGTATGGCCGCGCCCGCGTCGTTGCCGGCCAACTCGTAAAGCAGATGTTCGGTATCCACTTCGCGGCGGCCGAATTGCAGGGCGCGTTCGGCGGCCCGTTGCAGCAATTCGCGCGCAACCTCGCTGAAATGACGCTCAACGATGGCGCTGTCGCCGGCTTCCATCGTAGGCGTGGGTCCCTGGCCCGGCGCGGCCTCGGCTTGCTGTGCGGCGCGGAACAGCGATTCGAGCGGGCTCAGCGTGCGCTGATGGCGCGTGAGTTGGCCATAGTGATAATCGCAGACGTCGAGAAAGCGCCGCCTGCCGTCCTGCAACACGGCCACCCGCACGCTCGCGGGCCGCACGCCGCATATGTCGCAGTTGATCTGAGCCATTTCCCCCTCCCGAAAAGCGCGGCGCCGCGCGTGCCCACGCTAGCGCTCCGAGGAAACGGGACGACGTGTGCAGCGAGTCAGGCGCCAATGTGCGCAAGTGAATGCGAAGAACGCAAGAGCCAGGCGAAGTCCAGCCGTCATCCTAACTTCGAATGAGCCGGCGTGTCGCTAAGCTGCCTTGGCTGCCGGAGAGCAGGAGCGCGGGCGGGAGGGAACAGTCTGATGAATGGCCCATCAAGACGTTTTTCGTCTCGATGGGCCGCACTGCAAGGCGTCAGGCGTCGGCGGCGGGCGCTGCGGGCGTGTCGATCCACGCCTTCAGCAGCGTGGAAGACACCGCTAGAATGACCGGGCCGATGAACAGCCCCACGATGCCGAAAGCGAACATGCCGCCCAATACGCCCGAGAGAATCAACAGCATCGAGAGATTCACGCCGCGCCGGATCAGCACCGGCCGCACGAAATTGTCGAGCATGACGACCATCACGGACCAGACGGCGAGCAGGATCGCCGCCACGTGCGCGTCGTGGACGAACAGCCAGATCGCGCCGCCGAACAACGGCAGTCCAGGGCCGATCTGCGCGAGGCAGAGCATGAGCATGAGCGCGGTGAGCACGCCCGCGCCCGGCACGCCCGCAATCGCGAGGCCGATGCCGCCCAACGCCGACTGCAGCACCGCCGTCACGACGATGCCGAGCGCGACCGCGCGGATTGCCGCGCCGGCAAGGCGCACCGCTTCTTCGCCATAACGCGGGCCGACGCGTTGCGCGAAGCGCACCACGAAAGCCGCGGCATTTTCGCCCTGCATGTACAGGATGCCGGTGATGATGATGGTGACGATCATGTGCAGCACGAACACGCCCACCGAAGCCGCGTGGCCGATGAGCCAGTGCGCCGCGATCGACACATAAGGTTCGAGACGCGCGAGCAGGCCACCGGGGCCGGCATCGGAAAGTGTCTGCCATTCGCCGGCGATACGCGCGCCGACCATCGGCAGGTCGTGAATCCACATGGGCGGCGGCGGCAGCGTATAGCTCGGCAGGCTGCGAATCAGGCCCATGATTTCGCCGCCATGCTCCGCGAGCGTGGAAATCGCTTCATAAAGAGGCAGGACGATCACGACCAGCAGGATCAGCAGCATGATGAGCGTGGCGATGCCGCGCCGCTTGCCGCAGCGGCGCTGGATCGCGAGCATCGCGGGCCATGTCGCGACGACGATCATGGTCGCCCAGATCAGGCCCGGAATGAATGGGCGCATGACGTAGAGGGAACCGACCGTCAATGCGCACAGGATCGCGATGACGAACAGCGCGCGAGCGATATCTGGCAGGTCTTGCGGCTTCACGGAGTCTCCTTGCGGCAGGCGCCGCAGCAACGCAACGGATACGTCAATCAAGGCGCGGCGGCCCGCGCCGGTGCGCGTGGGCCGCCAACCGCTGCGCGCTAGTCTATATCCAATACGTCTTGATCCGTCGCGAAATAGCGCGCCATCTTCCATAATGGCCGTTGCTGCCGCATCCGTCTGCCTTCAACCCCTGAAAGAGACTTGCCATGTCCGCAACCGATTCGAAACTCCCCTGCGTGCTCCTCACCAACGACGACGGCATCGACGCGCCCGGCCTCGCCGTCCTCGAAGCGGTGGCCGCCGAACTCGCGCATGAAGTGTGGGTCGTCGCGCCGGAACACGATCAGAGCGGCACCTCCCATTCGATCAGCCTGCATTCGCCGCTGCGCGTGAGCCGCCGTGGCGAGCGCCGCTTCGGCGTGCTGGGCACGCCCGGCGACTGCGTGGTGATGGCCGTGCGCCACCTGATGGGCGATGTCACGCCGTCGCTCGTGCTGTCGGGCATCAATCGCGGTGCCAATCTGGGCGTGGAGACCATGTTCTCGGGCACGGTGGGCGCGGCCATGACGGGCCTGCTGCTCGGCCTACCCTCGATCGCGCTGAGCCAGACCTTCCGCGACCGCGAGCATGTGCGCTGGGACACGGCCCGCGCGCTGGCGCCCGACGTGATTCGCCGCCTCGCGGCCATTTCGCACGACGCACCGGTCTGCCTGAACGTGAATTTCCCCGATGTCGATGCGAGCGCCGCGGGGCCGCTGACCGTCACCCGCCAGGGCGTGGGCCTCGTGCAAGGCATCGATGTCGTGCCGCAGATCGATCCGCGCGGCATCGACTATCACTGGCTGCGCTTTCATCGCGGCCCGCGCGAAAACGGGCCGGATTCGGAAACGGCCGTGGTGCATTCGGGCCGTGTTTCGGTGACGCCGCTGCAGTTCGACCGCACCGACGAGCGCACTTTCGCCGCGCTGGAAAACGCGCTGGGGGCGGCGCGCTGATTTTCGGGCGAGGTCCGGGCTCAGGCGCCATTTCAGGCGCTGGAGCGTGCCGCTGAGGCGACGATCGCCTCACGCAGGTCGTCGGGGATGGCGATGGCCTTGTGCGTGTCGAGCGACGTCGTGACGATCGTCTGCGTCGCGCTCATGCGCAAGACGCCATCACTGCCCGTGCAGGCCCAGACGAGCGTCAGCGACGCTTGCCCGATCCGTTGCACGTCGATCGACAGCGTCACTTCATCGCCCATCTTGCTGACCGCCTTGAAATCCACTTCGAGGTGAACGGTGGGCATCCCCACGCGCCGCGCCCCGATGATGCCGTGATAGCCCTCGGGCATCAGCTCGTCGATCCACGACTCGATCAGATCGTTGAACAGCACGAAGTACTGCGGATAGAACACGATCCCGGCCGGGTCGCATTCCGAGAAGTGAATCTTGTGGCGGCGGTTGAAGGTGGGCTTGCCGCTAGCCCTGCTTGTTGTGCCCGTCTCGCTCATCGTTCGTCTCCCTGTCTGCTTCGCGTTATGTGCGGCGACTATGCGCGCCGATTATGCCAGCGCACGCGGGCTGCCCCAACGACCGGCTGCGTGCATTCGAGTCAGGCCGACAAAGCAGAGCTTCCGGGCAGAACTTCCGCTCAGATCACAAGACGCGAAACCTTCACGCCTTCGAGCGAAACGCCCGCCATCAGGCCGGCGTTGGTCAGCACGAACGCTTCGACGGGGCTGGTCGCCGTCGAGGTATCGACATTGCCGTTGGCGCCCACGGTCACGACCGCAACCGTCGCATCCGCGCCGGCGGCCCAGCCCTGGCTCTTCAGGAAGTCTTCGAGCGCGCCCTGGTTCATGAACGCAAAGATGATGGCCTTGGACTGCGCGCCGATCTGCAGGCCGAACGAGCCTGCAACCGTGCTGTAGTAGCCGTCCGTGCGGCCGCCGATGCGCAGCGCGCCGGTGCCGTACTGGCCGCCGATCCAGAAGCCCGCCGAGATCACGCTCGGGAATACGAGGACGCCGCTTGCCTTCGAAATGAGTTCCTGGGAGCCCGTCACCGTATTGAACAGGCGCGTGAGCGTGGCGTCGACGCCGGCGTCGATCGAATTGCGCTTCGCCGCGTTCTGGGCAGCGCTGTTGCCCGAACCCAACGGGGTTGTCGTGCAGCCGGCGAGAGCGAGACCGCTCGCGGCGACCGCGGCGCTGGAGCTGAGAAGAAATTGACGTCGGCGCATTGAGATGTTCCTGTAAAAGCGGTTCTTCGATGGTCCCCCCGCGTCGCGGGGCGCAACAGGATAGCGCGTGTGGTCGCCAGTCGCACCGTCTGGCCCCGAATCGCGCTGGCGCACGCGCATGATTCGAGCGGGCGGCAGCGGCGGCCGCACCCGCCTCCCTGGCCGATTAGGACAGGGCGCGGCGCAGCGAGTTCGCGGCCTTGAGGGAAATCCCGGCCTGTCGGCGCGCGCTCTTCCGCGTTTTGCCGGTTTGGCTGCTTCGGAGCATGTATGTCAGATTCCTAATCGCGTGCGCGGCAAATACTTACATCACATCTCCATTATTTCTCAGAATCATCCGATTTTCTCTGTCAGCCCTCGTCGCTAAAGTCGAAATGTGGCCAGCGCGCCGTAGCGCGCCACACTTTCTTCCATCCGAACGAGTCTCTGTCATGTCCGTCGCCTCGCCTCTCCGCCCGACTCCTTCCCCGCTGACGTTGTGGGTACAAAGCGCCTGCGAATGGGCGAGCCGCCTCGGCATCTATTTGTTGCCTCTGTTCTACATGGCCTTTTTCGCCGCGCTCTTTCTGCTGTGGCGCGAGCCGCAAGCCGCTTTCTGGCCGATCGCCGCGGCCGGCACATTGGGATGGGCGATGATGGCCTGGGCGCTGGTTTTCTGCCTCGCCGGGCGGCGGCAGGCCGCGGCGCCTGCTCACGTGGCGGGGGACGGCGCTCAGGTAGCCGCGCGCTTCGCATCGGTGCCCATGCAAGCCTGCCGTGAGACCTGCACGATGCCCGGAGCCGAAACGGGCCGCCTGTCCGCCGCCTGTTTCCACATGCAATGCACCGACGTGCCCGGCATGGCGCGCAGTTCCTTCGCCACGAGCCCTCTGCCGAGTAGCGGCGAGCACTGATTCGCCAGCATTGCCAGCAACGCGACGGCCACGCGCTTTCCGCGCCACCGTGTCCGACAGGGCAAGTCCCGCATACCGGCGGCATATAAAATGAGATAACCTTGAGAGGATGCCGAATGAAATGCGGCCCGACGCCCCGGGCCGCCCCTCAGACTGTCATTACCGGCGACACGCCCACGCCCATGACGAATGCCACCACGCAAAACCTGCGAATTGTAGTGGCCGACGATCACCCTGTCGTCCTGACGGCCATCCGCGACTACCTCGACCATTTGCCCGGCCATCGCGTCGTGGCCACCGCCGACTCCGGCGCCCAGCTCATCGACACATTGCGCACGATTGCCTGCGATCTGCTCGTGACGGACTTCTCGATGCAGGGCGAGCTCGAAGACGAAGACGGCCTGCGCCTCATTGGCCGCGTGCGGCGTCTCTATCCCGATCTGCCCGTCGTGGTGTTCACGATGCTGACCAACGGCGGCATCCTGCATGAGCTTTCCGCGCTGGGCGTGGCCGGACTCGTCGGCAAGGACGAGCCGATTCCGACGCTCGCCCAGGTCTGTCAGCGCGCGCTGGTCGAACCGGGTACGACGCTCTCCGCGCGTATCGCCGAGCGGCTCGCGAAGGAAGGCTCGACCGCCGACGACTTCCGGCGCAGCAACCCGCTCTCGCCGCGCGAACTGGAGGTCGTGCGACTGTTCGCACTCGGCCTGAGCGTCACGGAAATCTCGAAGCGCCTGAGCCGATCCGTCACGACCGTCGCCACCCAGAAGCGGGCCGCCATGCGCAAGCTGCACCTCGAATCCAACGCGGATCTCATCCGCTACGCGAGCGAACACGGGTTCGCATAATGGAACGGCGCATCACCTCGCTCGCTTCGCCGCTCAGCGCGCTCAGGACGCTTGAGCACAATCTGGGGCGTGAGCGGCGCGTGTTCGCCATGCTGCTTGTGCTGCTGGCGTTCGCGGGACTGTGCGCGGCAGCGGTGGCCGCGCTGAGCATCGGTGCAGCATCGCTCTCGAATCAGGCCACGCAGATGCGCGTCGTCAAGGCCCAGACCAACCAGTTGCTGCTGCGGCGCTTCAATCTGCTCTCAAGCCTGCGTCTTCTGCTAGCGCTGCACGAGGACGGGGCGCTGGGCGCCGTGCACATGGCCACACCCACGCCGCCGCAAGCCTGCACACCCGCCTTCGACGACCTCACCGGCGCGGCGGATTTGCGCGCGTTCTGCGACCGCGTGGCGCAGATGGCCTCGGTGATCGGTCCGGACGAGCCGATGATGTTCGTGCTGCTCGACGGCAGCGCGGCCTGGAGCCATCAACTCAAACCCAACCCGCGCGGCTCGACCATCGCATCGCTGCAAGGCGGTGCCGACCACGCGCGCATGTTGGTGGACGCTGTGCTGCTGCGCATGAACACGCGCGGCATCGACCCGCTCGGCGAGGGCCGATGGCGCCAGGTCACGTGGTTTCACCCGGCCGCCGGGCTCGGTTTCGCGCCGCCGGTCGTGCTCGGCGCGGTCACGGTGCTCAAGGACGGCAAGCCCTATGCGATCGTGCTGACCGCGATCGATCTCGATCAGCTTCCGGGCGTGCCCGACCTGGGGACCGCGGATGCGAGCCCGACCTTGTTCGACCGTGACGGTGCGATGCTTGCCGGCCCGCTGCCCGTCGCGGGTGCGCAATATGTCGATCGCGCAGTCGCCAATCTATCGCCCGAGCGCTTTCATCTGGTGCCGCGTTTTGGCTGGGTCATGCGCGAGCAGCCGCTCGAATACGATTTCGGCCACTACACGCTGGCGATCTCGTGGACCACGCAATTCGCGCTGATCCGTATGCCGCTCGCCATCATCGCGCTGATGACGCTGGCGCTTCTCGTCCTGCTCGGCGCAATCGCGCGCTACTGGAACCATCACGTCCTCGAACGCACCTATGCGGAGGCCACGCATGCGCTCGAAGGCGAACTGCTCAACCATCTGCTCGTGCACGCCACGCCGGTCGGCCTGTGCATCGTACGCCGGCGCAACTTCGAGATCGTCATCGCAAACCAGATCGTGCGCAACGTGCTCGGCCTCGACGCCCAGGCCACGCGGCTTCCGGCGGCGCTGTGCGTCGAGTTCGAAAAGCGCACGCCCTATGCGCCACCCCGCGATGGCGAATTGCCGATCTACGATCTGCCCTTTTCGCTCACGCGCGAGGACGGCGAAAATGTGCATCTGGAGATCACGTTCGCGCCGGCCACCATGAGGCGCGAGGATGTGATGTTCTGTGCTTTCGCCGATATGTCGAAACACTATGAAGCCGAGCGCCTCCTGCGCGAAGCGAAGCGCACCAGCGACGAGGCCGCGCGCAGCAAAGTGAGTTTTTTCGCGGCGATGAGTCACGAGATTCGCACACCGCTGGCCTCGCTCACGGGCAATATCGAGCTGGTGGCACGCGGGCCGCTCGCGCCTGAGCAGGAGGCCCGCGTGCAGGCGATGCAGGTTTCCTCTTCCGAGTTGCTGCAGATTGTGAGCGACGTGCTCGACTTCTCGAAGATCGACGTGGGCGCGATGACGCTTTCCGAGGAGTCCGAATCGATTGCCGCGCAACTGGTGCGTATCGCACTCGCGCATGCACCGCTCGCGGCGCGCCAGCAACTGCCCTTTTATCTCGTGATGGATCGCGCCATTCCCGCGCGCCTTTATTTCGATCCGGTACGTGTCGCGCAGATCGTCAATAACCTGCTGAGCAATGCGTTCAAATTCACGCATTCGGGCAAGATCGTGCTGCGCGCGAACTGGCGCGACGACACGCTCGAAATCAGCGTGGCCGATTCGGGCATGGGCATGCCCGAATCGCTCAAGGCGCGGCTTTTTCAGCCCTTCACGCAAGGCGATGCGCATCGGCTCACCGAGGCGCGCGGCACGGGGCTGGGTCTGTCGATCTGCGGGCGTCTGGCCAAATTGATGCACGGGCGTTGTGAAGTTGAGAGCACGCTGGGCGTGGGCACGCGCGTGATTGTCAGTCTGCCGTTGCGCCCGGACGGCGACGCCAGCGCGGGCAGCGAGTGGACGCTCCCCGACGTGCATCCGGCCATTCTGTGCCGCGCGCCCGAGAATCACGAATGGCTCACGAATCTGTTCGACAAGACAGTCAGTATGCCGATTGATCTTGCCTCGCTGCATGATTCGTCACGCGAAAGCTCGCTGGATTATCTTCTGGTGACGGACGAATACACGACCGAAGATGTGCAGCGACTCTGGGGCGGCACCGCCAACGTCGTATGGGTTCGCCAGGATGGGCCGCTCGTGCCACTCGCACGCGAGGACGGCAGCGTCGAGGTGAGTCTTTATAGCCTTACGGGCATCCGTACCGCCACGCAGATGTTGCGCGCGCAACCTTGTATGCCGCTGGATGGAACGGCACAAGCCGTCCCATCCAGCACGCCGCAGCCGCCGCAAGGCAGCGAATTCCAGCGCCTGAACGTCTTGATCGCCGAAGACAATCTGCTCAACCGCAGCCTGTTGCGCGACCAGTTGCGCACGCTCGGCGCGAATGTGATCGAAGCGAAGGATGGCGAAGAAGCGCTCGCACGACTCGAAGAAGCCCACGTCGACGTCGTGCTGACCGATCTCAACATGCCGCGTATGAACGGTCTCGAACTGTTGAAGGTCGCGCGGGCGAAGCATGCTGCGCTGCCCATCTATGCGGTGAGCGGCAACGCGCTGCCTGAACAGATCGCGCAGGGCCGACAATCGGGCTTTACCGATTACCTGAGCAAGCCGGTGCCACTGGCGGCGTTGGCGCGCGTGCTCGCGGACATCGCTGCGCAAGCGCATCCGATAGCGCCGCCCACGCAGGATGCCGATGAAGATGCTGGCGAAGATGTCGAAGTGCCGCGTTTTCCCGCGCTATCGCCCGAAATTGCGCTGCTCTTCATCGAGCAGGCCGATCACGATATCGCCGACTATGCGCGGATTGTGCCGGAGCGCGATTTCAAGCGGTTGCGCGAATGGGCGCATCGCGTGTCGGGCGGCCTGGCCGTGCTCGGTCCGTCGATGCTGTACGAAGCGTGCCTTGAATTGCGCGCGACGCTACGGGAGTCCGGCGCATGGACCGATGAGGCGCAAGCCTTGTCGAATGCGGTCGTGCAGGAACTGGAAGCGCTACGCGAACAGGCCGCAAGCCAGCACTCGGCGTGAGTGCGCAACGGCATCGTCTGTTTCAGGGCTGCGATCGCGGTGGTTCATTTTTGGCTTGCTCCAGACATTCCGGACACATGCCGCTTTGCCGACGCACGCACCACTGACGCAACGCGCTCTCCTCAAGCGGACAGACCACCGGATTGCGCGGCGTGGCATGTGTTCGTGCGCCGAGTTTCAGCGCGAAACCGTCAGGCAGTGCCAGACCGCAACGCGTCGCGCGGATACCGCTGCCGCGCGCAAGCGGCGCGTGTGTGCCGGCATGGGGATGCGACGCACCGTCGCATGCCTGGTACGAAGCGCCGTGCCCAATGGGTTCGGCAGTGCGGGCGATCCAGCGCAGGCTGGGCGACGGGCGTAGGGAAAAAACGGACATGATCGCGTGCCGCGATGTATGCGGCCCTCACGTGGTTGGGTTGTTCACGCCGATGATGATCGCGCGCGCACGTCCGACCAACCATCGGAATAGTTCGAAAGCCCTTGTTTTGTGGCCTTTCCTTCAGGCTCCAGGCCTGAATACGGGACTGCTTATGACCGCTTTCAGCCTGCGTTAACGCGTGCGCAAATCATTCGCATCATGGTAGACTGCGCCGCGCAATCGCTCACACCAATATGAATCTACGCAAGCACATTCTGCTGACCGCATGGCTTGGCCTCGTCGCCATGTGGCTCATCGTGCTTGCGCCGCTCGCGAGTCAGTTGATTGCCGCGCATCACGCGCACGAGCCTGACGCCGCGCTCTGCTCCGCGCTCCAGTCCGCTTCCGCGGCCCCGCATCTTTCGCACGACGATGCGTTCGGCGCTTGCGGCTACTGCCATCTGCTCGAACACCATGTCGCGATGCCCGCAATTGCGGCGCCCGAGCCGCAACGCGCGCTCGTGGCTGCCGTCGGTCGCGTCGTGCCGCTTTCCACGCGTCATACGCCCTTCGGGGCCTTCCCCTCGGGCCGGCCACGCGCCCCTCCAGTGCTCTCCTGATAGCAGCCCTCACCGGCCGCACGTTTGCGTCTTCTCCGCATGATCGCCTGCGATCGCGCCCGCCTGTGCCCTGAATGGCTCGCGCGCGCGTTCGCCTGATCGAAGGCTGAGTCCCACGATTCATCAGCCCATCGGCTTCATGTGGACGAAGACGCGCGCTGCACACGCGCAGGCCCGCCATGCGGGCGCGAGCGGCCGCACGTCTATCGCTCTGGGGAAACCTTTACATGTTCACGCCCGCCTCGCGCGGCGCGCGCCTGCGCTCGTCCTCGCGGTTGCACCCGCACGTCCGCAGCCGCCTTGCGCCGCTGTCCCTGCTCGCGCCGTTCGCGGCCGCTGCGCTTGCAGCATTCGCCGCTGCATCGGCTCACGCGGCCGATACCGCCAATACCGATACGAGCGCCACGACGCTGCCTACGGTCACCGTCAGCGCCTCGCACAGCGACGCGAAGGGTGCGCCCACGCCCGCTGTCGATCCGAATCTACCCGCCACGGTCGAAACCGTGACGCCCGCGCAATTCAACAACTGGAACGTCGTCAATACCGAGGACGTGCTCAAGTACCTGCCGAATCTCGCGGTGCGCAAGCGTTTTGTCGGCGACCTCAATTCGATCATCGCCGTGCGCGGCACGAGCAATACGCAAAGCGCGCGTGGCCTCGTCTATTCGGATGGCTTGTTGCTGTCGAATCTGCTCGGCAACAGCTACGCGTTCCCGCCGCGCTGGTCGATGGTGTTCCCCGACCAGATCCAGCAGGTGGATGTGATCTACGGGCCGTATTCGGCGCTTTATCCAGGCAACTCGCTCGGCGCGACCGTGCTCATCACCACGCGCATGCCCAGTCAATTCGAAGCCAACGCCGATGTGAAAGCGTTCACGCAGCATTTCAGCCTTTACGGCGTGAACCAGAATTTCAACGGCAGCGAAATGAGCGCGTCGATTGGTGACCGTATCGGCAAGTTCTCCTGGCTGCTGGGCGTCAATCATCTGGAAAACACGAGCCAGCCGCTGCAGTTCGCGACGCTCGCACAATCGACCACGCCCGCGAAAGCGGGCGACACGCCCGTGCACGGCGCGTATTTCTATAACAACCAGACCAATGCGCGCACTGTCGTGCTGGGCGTGAACGGCGAAGGCATCGAGCATACGGTGCAGGACCAGTTCAAGCTGCGTACGCAATACGATTTCACGCCCACCGTGCAAGGCGGCTTCACGCTCGGCTACTGGCACCAGACCTACGACAGCCAGACATCGACCTTCCTCTACGACGACAAGGGCAACCCCGTCTATAGCGGCAAGGTGAACATCGGCGGCTACGAGTACACCGTTCCTGCCGCGGCGATGGCGCCGAGCCGTGGCTGGAGCGAGAACTGGCTCTACGGCGTGAATCTTCGCACGCATCAGGCCACCGGCTGGAACGGCGAAGCCATTGCTTCGTACTACGATGTGAGCAACAGCGTCGCGCGGACGGCGAATTCGGGCGGTTCCGGCAACGGCGCCGGCACGATGACGCTCGGCGACGGCACGGGCTGGAAGACGCTCGATCTCAAGACCACGTGGACACCCGCGCGGCCCGATGCGGGAGCTGGCGCGCACTGGCTGACCTTCGGCTATCACTACGACAACTACACCGTCGATAACCGCACTTACAACACGCTCGCGTGGCGCGACGGTCCGGCGGGCAGTTTCGCCAACGCCTTCGCGGGCAAGACCGAAACGCAGGCTTTCTACGCGCAGGACGCGTGGCGCTTTCTGCCGCGCTGGAAACTCGTGTATGGCGTGCGTTACGAAGACTGGCACGCCTACGACGGCTATCAGGCGCTCGGCGCATCGACGGTGCCTTACGCGGGCGTTGGCGATCGCCATTTCTCGCCGAAGGCTTCGCTCTCCCTCGATGTCACGGACGATCTCACGCTACGCGCCTCGGTCGCGCGCGCGTTCCGCTTCCCGACCGTGGGCGAGTTGTTCCAGGGCCAGATAAACGGCTCGTCGATCGTGAACAACAACCCCAATCTGAAGGCCGAAGACGATCTTTCGAAGGAACTCACGGCGGAATGGGCGCACTGGAATGGACTGTTCCGCTTCACGCTGTTCCAGGACGACGTGAAGAACACGATCTTCAGCCAGACCGATACCACGGTCATCCCGAACGTCACCAACTTCCAGAATATCGGCAAGGTACGTTCGCGCGGCGTCGAAACGAGCTATCAAGGCGAGGACGTGATGCTGCGGGGCCTGGATCTCACGGCGAGCGTGGCCTACACGCAGTCGAAGATTCTGGAGAATGCGCAGAACCCGGCCAGCGTCGGCAAGTACTTCTATCGCATTCCGCTGTGGCGCGTGAATGCGGTCGCGACTTATCGCTTCGACGCGCATAACGCGCTCACGCTCGCGGCTCGCTATTCAGGACGCCAGTACAACACGCTCACCAATGCCGATACGAATCCGAATGTATTCGGCGGCACCAGCACGTACACAGTCGCCGATGTGAAGTATACGTACCGGCCCACGAAAAAGAGCGAAATCGGCGTGGGTGTCGACAACCTGTTCGACGCGCGCTATTTCGTCTATCACCCCTATCCGGGCCGCACCTTCTATGTCGAGGCGAAGATCGGTATATGAGCGATCGCTCACATTCCTTGCGCTAACAACATCGAATTAACAGGAGCTTCCCATGTCCACTACGCTGCCCGCCTCTGGCACGCGCCCCGCGCGCGCTACCAGCGCCGTCCATCCCGGCTATCGCACGCTCTGGCGCTGGCACTTTTACGCCGGCCTTTTCGTCATGCCGTTTCTGATCGTGCTGGCCATCACGGGCACCATCTATTGTTTTCAGCCGCAGATCGAGCCGCTGCTTTATCCGCATCGTCTCGTGGTGACGCCCGCGCACACGCCGCGTCTTTCCGCCGATACCCTGCTCGCGCGTGCTCAGGCCGCGCTGCCGGTCGGTGCGAAACCGATCCGCGCGCATATCGAGGCCAATCCCGCACGCAGCGCCGAATTTGTTTTTGCGCTCATGAACGGCCGCAAGGAAAGCGTCTATCTGAATCCGTATAGCGGCGAAGTACTCGGCACGCTCGACGTCGATGGGCGTTTCATGCAGGTGGATCGCATGCTCCATCGCAAGCTGCTGCTCGGCAAGCCCGGCGAATTGCTGATGGAACTGGCCGCCTGCTGGACGCTCGTCATGATCGGTACGGGCGTGGCGCTCTGGTGGCCGCGCGCCGCGCCCGGTAGCCACGGATCGGCGTTGCGTGCCGCGCTTTGGCCTCGGCTGGGAGCAAAGGGACGGCCTTTCTGGAAAAGCCTGCATGGCGTGATCGGCATCTGGCTCGCGGTGGGCGCGCTCGCGTTCGTCGTCAGCGGCCTGCCGTGGACAGGCTCGTGGGGCAAGCAGTTCAAGGCGCTGGCGACGCGTGTGAGCGCAGGCGCGCCGCGCGGCGCCTGGGGTGGCGGCCTGCCGTTGAAATCCACGCTGCCTGGTGCGCAGCAGCACGCTGATGCGAGGCCGCCCATGCAGATGGATCATTCGGAGCATGCAGGCCACGATATGGCGTCGATGCCCGGTATGGTGATGGACGATCTCCCGTTGCCCAACGTGCCGTGGGCCGTTGGCGCGGTGCGCGTGCCACAGTCGCCCGACGCGGCCTCGCCTGCAACCGGGCGCTTCACGCTCGATCAGGTCGTTGCGCGCATGAGGGCGCTTGGCGTCGCCAGCGGCTACGACGTGGCGTTGCCCGCGACGGCCTCAGGCGTCTACACGGTGTCGTATTTTCCAGCGGACCCACAGCAGGAACGCACCGTTTATCTCGACCAGTACAGCGGCACGGTGCTGAAGGATATCCGGTATGGCGATTACGGCGCGGTCTCGCAGGTCATTTCATATGGTACGTCGCTGCATATGGGCCGTTATTTCGGCCTCGCGAATCAACTGATTTGTACCGCGATTTCGTTGGGGCTAGCGGCCCTCGCCGTCACGGGTTTCGTGATGTGGTGGCTGCGCCGTCCCGCGCGCGCGGTGGGCGCGCCGTCGCGCGAGCGCGCGGCTCCGCCGATGCGTGCGTGGAAGGCCGGACTGGCGATTCTCGCCGTGATTTTCCCGCTGATGGGCGCGACGATTGTCGGCGTACTGTTGCTCGATCGGATGTTGTTCGGCGGCTCGAAAAATCTTTCGGCTTCCTGACAATTCAGGCGAAAGCGACAGTAATTCACGGACACAATTCCGCTTGAACCCGACCCCGCCCCGCATTGCCAAAGGAGTATCGGAAGGAGACTATTGTGTTCCGTTTCGTCTGCGCATTAGGGGCGGCCGCCGCGCTTGCGGGCTGCGCCGTCGCTCCTTACCCCGGCTATCCGGGCTATTACGACGCCAGCTATGGCTATCCCTACGCTTACGGCTACCCGTATGGCTACGGCTACTACCCCGACTATTACTACGGGCCGAGTTTCGGTTTCGCGTACTGGGGAGGCGGTAGATGCTGCTATCGCGGCTGGCATGGCGGTGGGTCGCACGGCAGCCACGGTGGCTGGCATGGCGGTGGCGGCACGTGGCAAAGCGCCGGCGGCCACGGCAGCAGCGGCGGTCACGGACACTAGGCCCGTGCACACGCCTTACCGCGTTTTAAACGCGCCCGTTCACCGCGATCGCGGCGCCTGTGACCGCGCGCGCGTCTGAAGAAAGCAGGAACGCGATCACCGAAGCAATTTCGTCGGCCTGAACCCAGCGCGTGAAATCGGCGTCGGGCATGTCGGCGCGATTCTGCGGTGTGTCGATAATGCTCGGCAGGATCGCGTTGACCGTCACGCCTTTGTCCTTGAGTTCTTCGGCCAGCGCTTCGGTCAGGCGCGCCACGCCGGCCTTCGACGCCGCATAGGCGCCCATCCCCAACCCGGCTTTCTGCCCCGCACCCGCGCCGATGTTGACGATACGGCCCGTGCCGCGCGCGAGGAGCGCGGGCAGCGCCGCTTTCGACGCGTTCAGCGCCGTCTTCACGTTCAGGTCGAACATCAGATCCCAGGTGCGCGCGTCGCCGTCGGCGATCGTTTCCCAGCGGAATGCGCCCGCGATATTGACGAGCGCATCGAGTCCGCACATCGCCTCGGCGGCCCTTTCCAGCGCCGCGCGTGCCGCGTCGGCATCCACCAGATCGACGCCGCCGAGGCAGACCGCATCCTTGAGCGCCGCGGGCAAAGCCTCGCCGGCGGGTGCCGCGCCCCGGCCGATCAGCGCGACCTTTGCGCCGCGCGACACGAGAAACTGCGCCGCCGCCAAACCCAGACTGCCGAAGCCGCCCGTAATCGCCACCGTCTTGCCGTTCACTGAGTTATCCATCTTGTTTGCCTGCTTTCTACGAGAGTGTCGTCCGGGTCCGGACGGAAAGTTCGAAAACGTCGCGGCGGCTCGTGGCCGCCGCAGGCCGCCACGTTAGCGGAGCTTGCCATTTACGGCAACCGCTCGGGCGATCGCACTACTCACCTTACGCGTCCGTGCGCACCGCCGCGAGACTGCGCTTGCGCAGTTCCTCCGTGGTTTCGCCTTTGCCGTGCGCGCTCCAGCCCGGCGGCAAGATCACATGACGCACGGCGGTCCACACACTGGGCGCAGCCGCGATATCGCGCGCCAGGCTCAACCAATGCCCGAATTCGACGACGAGCGGATTGCGTGAACGCGTCGGCGTGACAAGGCCGTAGCGGCACGGTTCGTCGGCACGCTCCGCCACGTAGGTGCCAAACAGGCGGTCGAACACGATCAGCACGCCACCGTAATTCGCATCGAGATAATCGACATTCGACGCATGATGCACGCGATGCGCAGACGGCGTATTGAACACGTACTCAAGCCAGCCGAGCTTCGGAATCCACGTGTTATGCAGCCAGAACTGATAAAGCAGGTTGAACGAGAGAATGGAGAGCACGACTTCGGGACGCACGCCGAGCCAGACGAGCGGCGCGAAGAACATCGCGGAGCCGGTGAGTTTGCCGGTCCAGCCGAGTCGATAGGCCGAGGACAGCGCGAGCTGGTTAGGCGAATGATGAACCGCGTGCGTCGCCCAGAAAAAGCGCATGCGATGCGAGGCGCGGTGATATCCGTAATAGCAGAACTCCTGGCCGATAAAGACGAAGAACCCCAACGTGAGATTGTCGATCGGAATCGTGAAAAGACGATGTTCCCAGACGAAATGGAAGATCGGCGCGGCGAGCGAAACCGGCAGGAGAGCGAATAGTTTTCTTCCGGCGAGATCGGCGAGCGAGAGCCACACTTCGGCCCAGTCGAATGCGGTCTCACCGGAGCCGCGCTTCCTGAAAGTGAGCCAGGCCGCTTCAATCAGCGACGCGACGACGATAAAGATCGTGACGTAGTACGCAAGTTTGCCGGTGGTGAGCATGATGACGGTGAGTATTGGGGGCACTGTGATGAAGTGCACTTTAGAAGCGCATCGCGCGAAGCACCACGCGCGAAGTATGTCGCGATATGTCATGCGCGCCGTGGCCTTGTAGAACGCATCGGCGCCACACCCGTTGCACACGGGGCAGAGAAGCAATGCGCCCGCCCGCCTGTAACACCGCGACATGGTTTTACAGGCGACTCGCGCCGGGAGCAGCCCTATAGTTCGTTCCGCTGACACGCCGGATGCGTGCCCTGAACCGAACCGCCCTGCTCTCACGCTCGAAACACAAGGATCTCCGATGAAATCGCTCCGCCTCGCCGCCGCCACGCTCATCGCGCTTGCCAGCGCCCCTGCTTTTGCAGGCTGGTCCGGTCACGGCACCGCCTATACGCCGCACGGCACCTATAACGGCGCGTATGCCGGTTCCTGCGGCGGCGGCAGTTGCACGCACGCGGGCGGTGTCGCGGGTCCGTGGGGCGGCGTCGCCACCAACACGGGCACGGTCACTCGCACCGCGCCCGGACAGTTCTCGAACAGCGGCACGGCGGTCGGCCCGAACGGGCGTTCGGTCCAACATGCGGGCGACACGAGCTGCGCGGGCGGCACCTGCTCGCACACCGGTACGATGACGGGCGAAAACGGCCGCAGCGCCTCCACCTCGGGCAGCGTGACGCGCACCGCGCCGGGCCAGTACAGCTCGACGGGCACGGTCAGCGCGGCCAATGGCAACAGCGTGAGCCACAACGCCTCGACGAATTGCGCCGGTTCGACCTGCTCGCGCTCCGCCACGGTCACGGGGACGGATGGCGGCACTTACACGCACTCGGGCAGCGCAACACGCGTGGCGCCTGGCGTCGTGACGACTTCAGGCGGCGGCACGGTCGTACATGGCACGACGGTGGTAGCCGGTGGCACGACGGGAGGAACGATGGTCGTGGCCGGGGGCGGCACGGTGGCGGTTGGCGCCGCGGTCGCGGTTGCCCCGGCCCCCACGCCCGTGGTGGTCACGCCGCCCCCGCCCGCCAACACCGCGGTGTATGTCACGCCCGCGCCGAAGGCCGTGTACGTGACGCCCCCGCCGCCGAAGACGGTGTACGTCGCGCCGGCTCCGAAGGTCGTCTATGTCGCCCCGCCCGCGCCCAAGGTGGTGTATGTCGCGCGCCCGCTGCCGCGTGCGGTCTATATCGCGCCGCGTCCCGTGTACGTCGCCCCGCGCCCTGCGGTCTGGGTGCCGGGCCACTGGATGGGCGGCGTGTGGGTGCCCGCGCATTGGGCCTGATGCATTCACCCCTGCAAACCCAGCCGATTTATTTGTTTCCCCTACCCGGCCGACGCCCTGCGTCGGCCATCCTACGGAGCACACCATGAAGAAGATGATCGTCCCCCTGATTTTGTGTATCGTTTCAGTTGCGGCTTCGGCGCAGGGCCTGAGCGCAGCACCCAATGGCGCGCCGACGCTGTCCGCATCGCCCGCCGCCAACGAGCGCATGACACGAGCCTTCGCGCAATTGCAGTCCCGCTTCGCGCAGGCGAACACGACGCACGACGGCAAGCTCACGCGCGAGCAGGCACAAGCCGGTATGCCGACGGTGGCCCAACACTTCGACGCCATCGACAGTCAGCGCGCCGGTTATGTGACGCTCGCGCAGATAGAAAATTTCATGCGCGAGCGAGCCGCCGCGAACCGATGATCGCGGCATGTACGACGACAACAGGGAATGGGGCGCGCTCACGCTCGCCCCTTCTGATCGATCACCGCCGGAGGCGGCCATGGAGCAGGCGAACCGCATCATCGTTCTGGACGACGAAGCCGAGCTGCGCAACATGCTGCAACGCTTCCTGAGCGGCCACGGCTTCGAGGTGCGCGCCGTCGCGGACGGCAAGCGCCTCGACCGCATGTTGCAGCGCGAGCCCTACGACCTGCTGGTGCTCGACCTGATGATGGAACCCGAGGACGGCCTGAGCGTGTGCCGCCGCCTGCGCGCCGAAGGCCACACGTTGCCTATCCTCATGCTCACCGCCAAGGGCGATGCGGCGGACAAGGTGATCGGCCTCGAAACCGGCGCCGACGACTACCTCGCCAAACCCTTCCTGCCCGACGAACTGGTGGCGCGCGTGAAAGCGCTGCTGCGCCGCCAGAAGATGGCGGCCGGCGACCCGACCGTGGTCTCGCAGCGCCTGCGTTTCGGCGATTTCGTGTTCGACGTCGGCCAGCAGACACTCATGCGCGACGGCGCGCCGATCGACGTGCATTCCGCGCAGATGCTGTTGCTGCACGCGCTCGGCTCGTCGCCCAATCGCGCCGTGAGTCGCGAAAACCTGCTCGCGCGCGCACGCGGACGCGACCACAACGCGCTCGATCGCAGCGTCGACGTGCAGATCCTCAGGCTGCGCCAGATCGTCGAGGACGACCCGGCCAAGCCGCGTTTCATCAAGACCGTCTGGGGCATCGGCTATATGCTGGTGGCCGGCGTCGACGCCTGATGGCGCGCCCCGCGCTTGCGCCGCAGCGCCGGCCCCGAAGCTGGCTGCCGCGCTCGCTGCTCTCGCGCAATATCGCGCTGCTGGTGGCGCTCGTCGCGCTCACCCAGGTCTGCTCGCTGAGCGCCCTGCTCCATTTCATGCAGCGCCCCCGCATCGATCGCGCTTCGATCATTTTTTCGGACTACGTCAAGATGCTCGACGGCATGCTGGTCGCCATGCCGGCCGCCGAAAGCCGCGCCGCCGCCGCGCGGCTGAATGCGCGCAACGAGGCGCCGGCGTCGAGCGTGGTCGCGCCCGAGACCAATCCGCCGCATTTTTTCCGCACATGGCAACGCGATGTCTTTCTGGAAGCGCTGCGGCGTCATCTGCCCGCCGATATGCCGGTGCGTTGGGAAATCATGGACAACGACCGCGAGGACGAGGCGCGTCTGTGGATACGCGTGCACGCGGGCGGCGAACCCGTCTGGATCGCCCTGCCGATGATCGCCGAGACCCAGGTGAGCGGCGTCACCACGGCCATCGTGCTGTCGATCAGCCTGGCGCTGGTCGCGGCGCTCACGGGCTGGCTGATCCAGATGCACCTGAACCGGCCATTGGCCGAACTCGCGCACGCGGCGCGCGGCGTGAGCGCGGGCGAGACGCCCGCACCGCTGCCCACCGACGGCCCCACCGAAATCGCCGAGGTGAGCCGCGCTTTCAATCAGATGACCGACGCGCTGTGCCAGGCCGAAGCCACGCGCGCATTGATGCTCGCGGGCGTTTCGCACGATATCCGCACGCCGCTCACGAAGTTGCGCCTGGCGATCGCGATGGCGTTACCGCGCGGCACCAACGACAGCCTCGTGGCCGCTACCGAGAGCTATCTCGACACCATCGATACGATTCTTCAGCAGTTCATGGACTACGCCGGCAGCGGCGAGCGCGAGGTGCCGCAACGAGGCGACCTCAATGCGCTCGTCGGTCAGTTGGTCGCCGATTTCGCGGGGCTCGGGCACGAATTCGACTTCGAGAAAACCGCGCTGCCCGTATTCGCGTTCCGGCCCGTCGCCGTGATGCGCCTGCTGATGAATCTGATGCAGAACGCGGTGGTATATGGACGCTCTGGCCTGTCGGTCCGCACCTGGCAGGCGGGAGGTTTCGCCTGCGTCTGCGTGTGCGATCGCGGCAACGGCATTCGCGCCGAGGAACTGGAGCGGCTCAAATCGCCGTTCAGCCGTGGCGGCAACGCACGCGGACATTCGGGCGGCACGGGTCTGGGGCTTGCCATAGTCGACAGAATCGCGCGTCAGCATGGAGGTTCGCTAACCTTTCTGGACCGTGAAGGCGGCGGCGTCGAAGCCGTCGTGAAGCTTTCGCTC
The DNA here is from genome assembly GCF_002917095.1 of Paraburkholderia eburnea. GTDB lineage: Bacteria > Pseudomonadota > Gammaproteobacteria > Burkholderiales > Burkholderiaceae > Paraburkholderia > Paraburkholderia eburnea. The sequence continues at coordinate 698,432 of NZ_PQGA01000002.1, read as the reverse complement.
AACCCATCCCCGTTTTCCGGCGCGCCCCCGCGCGCATGACATAGATCGACATACTTTGCGTGTGGCATAAGCACGCGCTTGCTCCCATACTTGCGCCTGTGCTGAGCGACGCATGCAGCCGAAAGGCGCAGCGCCCCGCTGGCTTTCATGAACCCACTTCGATATTTCGTCATCCTGATCGATGTGAACATGTCGAAGACAGTCAGGCGATACAACATGACCACACTCCTTCGCGCTTTCATCAACAAGTCCAAACGCATCGCAGGCGCTGTTTTGCTCGCCGGTTCGTTATTCAGTTCGGGTTGCGCCTCGGCTGCGAATGCGCTGCAGGCCGCCGCTCCGCTGCCGCAAGTGCAGGCCGATGTGATTTATGTTTCGGCGTTCGAGATATCTCCCGATGTAGTGAAGCTCGACAGCGGCATGGCGCAGGCACTCAAGGCGATGGCAGCAGGTGTATCGTCGGCGCAGCAACAACAACAGGCCGCACTCGCCGCACGCGAAAAGCTCGCCGGTGACATCGTCGCGCAGCTTCAAAAGCAGGGTCTGCCCGCCGTGCGCGTGGACGGTCCCGTTCCTGCCGGACGTGCCGCCATCGTCGTGGAAGGCCGCATCGACACGATCGACGCGGGCAGCCGTCGTCGGCGCATGCTGATCGGTCTCGGCGCGGGCAAGAGCGAAGTGGGCGCGACCATCGCCGTGTCCTGGTTGCCGGCCAACGGCGCGCCGCAAACGCTGGTCACCTTCGAGGCGAACGCGGACAGCGGCCATATGCCGGGCATCGCCGAAACGGCGGGCGTGGGCGCGGTGGCCGGTCACGTGGCGATGTCGGCGGCAGCGGGCGCGGGCGTGCATGGCGCCTCCGAAACGAAGCGCGACACGATTTCCGCTGATACAGGCAAGCTCGCGACATCGATCGCCACGCAGCTTGCGCAAGCCGCCAGGCAGAATGGCTGGGTACCGGTTAGCAAGGCGGGTTGAATCCGCGAAATTCGCGTAGATCAGCAAAACGGCGGTGCCTATAGCGCACCGCCGTTTTATTTTTTACTGCGCGCTCTCGCGATAATGCGCGAATTTCGAAGTCTGCCCGATGCCGGGATTGAAACAGTTGCACGGATCAAGCTGTTCGTAAAACGACTTCAGCGCAGGCTTCGCGTGATAGAGATGGCCGACGTTGTGCTCGGCGGGATATTCGGCGCCGCGCGCGTCCAGCAGCTTCCACATTTCGTGTTCCAGCGCGAGACAATCGTTGCCCTTGCGAACGATGTAGTCCTGGTGAAACACGTGACACAGGAAATGCCCGTAGTAAAGCTTGATGGCAATCGGCCGCTCGACCGCTTCGGGCAGCGTTTCGAACCAGTCGCGATCGTTTCGCCGCAGCGCGATATCGAGCGCGACGATATCCTCCACGGCGTCGCCATGCACGGCGCGATATCGCACGGCGGCGCCGGCAGCCGCGAAGCGGTGCAGAAATGCCTTGGTGCCCTCCTCGGCGGTGCATTCGAAGAAGTCGCCGCTGGCCTGCGCGAAATAGCGCTTGAGATAGTCGCGCGCTTCGTCGGCGGTATCGGCGGACACCTTGAGCATCAAATGATGCTCGTAACGCGCACGATAGTCCTTGAGACGCGCGGGCAGATGGCTTGGGAACAGATGGCTCACGGCCTGCATCACACGGTCGGTCAGATGCGCGGGCAAGAACGAAAAGCGCTCGAAAAAGGCATCGAAACGGCTCTTGAGCGCAAAGAGGCCCGGCAAGCGCTGCGTGCCCAGATGCTGGATCAGCAGGAACATGTCCTTGCCATAGCGTTCGGCGATATCGAAAGCGTCTCGATGCAGATATTCGCCCGCGATCGGCAGGCTCGACAGCTCGCCTAGCAGATAGCGGCGCACGTCGGTGAGTTCGGACGTCGCGTTGGTGCCGATATAGAACACCTTCGCGCCCTGCTCGATGGGGAAGGTATCGAGCCGCACCGCGAACACCATCACCTTGCCGGCCGATCCCGACGCCTCGTGCAGGCGCAGCGGATCGGCGTTGTAGCGCGCGGGCGTGGCGGCGTCCACGTCGCGCACGTGCTCGGCGTAGTGGCGGTCGGAGGCCGCGCCCGCATCGTGACGGATATCGGCCTCGGGCAGCTCGCCGCGATCGAGACGCGCGAGAATCTGCTCGGGCGTCTCGCCTAGGCGAATCCCCAGATGATTGACGAGGCTGAGTTCGCCTTGCGCATTCACCTGGGCGTACACGGTCATCTCCGTATAGGCTGGCCCGCGCCGCACCAGCGCGCCGCCCGAGTTATTGCAGATGCCGCCGACCACCGACGCGCCGATGCACGACGAACCGATCACCGAATGCGGCTCGCGGCCAAGCGGTTTGAGGGTCTGTTCCAGTTGATCGAGCGTGGCGCCGGGCAGGCAGACCACCTGTTTGCCCTCGTCGATCACATAGACGGTACGCATGCGCGTCATGCTCACGATCACGACGTCGCGGTCGTAGTCGTCGCCATCGGGTGTGGATCCGCCCGTGAGGCCCGTATTCGAGGCCTGCGATATCACGATTGCGTTCGCGGCCACGCAGGCCTGCAACACCTTCCACTGCTCGACCAGCGAGCCTGGGCGCACGACCGCCGCCACCTTGCCTTCGCCGAAGCGGAAGCCCTTGCGGTAACGCCGCGTGGCCTCGTCGCCGGTCAGCACATAGCGATGACCGGCGATGGCTTGCAGCGCGGCGACGAGCGATGCCCACCCTTCGCCCCCTTCTCGTCGTGTGGAGCTGGACGTCGTGCTGGAAGAAGCGCTGGACGAAGGGGGGCGTTTGGGAACGGTGGACATGCGGACGGCTCCAGAGGAAAGCAGATGCGAATGAGGCTAGGATAATTTGTCGCACCACCCCGCGTCCAATACCGCGTTTACGGCGATCGAGACGAAAAAGATATCAATCGACGGGGGCCGCCGCGTGCCGTGCCGTATCGCGCAAAATACGCACGAAGTTCTGCACGGTCGGCGCGCGCTCGCGTGGCCGATGCACGAGCGCAATGGTCGTATGCAGCGAGCCGCCCTTGAGTGCGTGGTACGTGACGCCTTTGGCCTGAATCTGCCGCATCGACGACGGAATCAATGTGACGCCGAAACCGGCCGCAGCCATGTTGACGGTCGAGGAAATCTGCGGCGACTCCATGCTGATGACGGGATTGAAACCCGATGCGCGGCACGCGCTGATGATCGAATCGTAGAGATCGGGGCCGATCGGGCGCGGAAAAAGAATCAGCGGATCGCCCGCGAGATCGGCCAGATCGAGACTGCGCCTGCGCGCGAGACGGTGGCGCGGCGGCAATACGGCCAGCACGTCCTCTTCGACGAGTGGCTGCGTCTCCAGCCCCCGGCAATCGAGCGGCAGCCGCACGAAAGCGGCATCCACGCGAGCCTCGCTCACGCGTTCGAGCAGCACGGAACTATTGCTTTCCTCGCAGCCGATCGCCACGCCGGGATACGCGGTGCGATAGCGCTGCAGCAGCGTGGCCACGAGCGGATGAAACACCGTCGAGCCCGCAAAGCCCAGATTGAGCCGACCCGTTTCGCCGCGTCCGGCGTTCTGCGCCTCGGCCAGGGCTAGATCGGCGTCCTCGACAATGCGCAGCGCGCGCTCGCGAAAGAGCCGCCCGGTTTCGGTCAGTTCGACATGGCGCGAATGGCGCACGAACAACCGCGTGCCGACTTCCTTTTCGAGCTTGAGAATCTGCTGGCTCAAGGGCGGCTGGGCGATGCCGAGCACGCGTGCGGCCTCGCTGAAATGCAGGTGTTCCGCGACGGCGAGAAAGTAGCGTAGCTGGCGCAGTTCCATATGTTTTTCGTCTTGATGCGCATTTTGGATGCGATTTGCCGGAATGCGCGCAGTGTGGCCCGGATCGGCGTGCGCGTCCACTCAGCCGAACGGCGAAAGCGTCCGGACGCAAAAAAACTCGATCTGGCCGCAGCGCAAGCGAGTGGCGCTCAGCCCGCTCCCATGCGGGTTTCGTCGACGAAACGCTCGGTGGCGTCGTCGATCCTGCGGCCCTTGCGTCCCATCGGGCCGTGGATGTAGACCGTTTTCATATCGGTCTGCGGCGCGCCCGTCGCGGCGGGCGGCGGCGTCATCTCGTAGTCCACCCGGCGCGCGTGGTCGGCCAGTTGCAGGCGCGGATCGAACACGGAATTGAATTTCCAGAGCATGCGCACGAAATTGGTCTGACCGCGCAGCAACAGATGCGAGGCCTGGCCCATCGCGCCGCGCAACGCGGTCCAGCCCAGATGTTTGCGGTTGAGCACTTGTTGCGTGCGCACCAGTTCCGCGTAGAACTCGGGCAGCGGCAGGCGCGTGGGCACCACGGCATGCTGGATATCGTAGAGCCGGTAATCGAGGCTGGTGAGGCGGCGCGATTCGTGCTGCCAGTTCTCCGTGCCCGGATACGGCGTGTTCACACTGATGTTCACGATCTCCGGGATATCGAGGCACCATTGGCGGATCGTCTCGAAGCGCGCGTGGTCCCAGTCGGGATCGGCGATCAGATTGACCGCCACCGTGATGCCGAGCGAACGCGCAAACTCCAGCGCCTCGAAATTGCGGTCGAGGCTTATGCGCTTGCGAAACGCCTTGAGTCCTTCTTCATCGATCGCCTCCAGGCCGAGGAACATGTACTTGAGTCCTAGCCCTTCCCATGCGCGAAATACCTCCTTGTTGCGCAGGAGGACGTCACCGCGCGTTTCGAGGTAATAGCGCTTCTTGATGCCGCGCGTACGGATCGCTTCGGCGATCGCCATACCGTGCTCCGCATGCACGAAGGCCACATCGTCGACGATAAAGACGCCCGGCTCGCGCAGCGCCGCGAGTTCCTCGACCACCGCCTCGGGGCTGCGCGTGCGATAGCTGCGGCCATAGAACGTCCAGGCACTGCAGAACGTGCAGTCCCACGGACACCCGCGCGCGAATTCGATCGATGCGCAGGGGTCGAGCGTGCCGATGAAGTATTTGCGCCGGTGCCGCAGCAGATCGCGCGCGGGCCGCACGGAATCGAGATTTTCGACGAAGCGCGGCGGGGAGCCCGTGCCGTCCCGCGTCACCACGCCAGGCACCGCGAGCAGATCGCGGCCTTCAGAGACGGCTGCGAGCAGAGCGTTGATCGAGGCCTCGCCCTCGCCGCGCAGAATGCAGTCGATTGCGCCATCGGCATGACGCAGCAGATCGTGTGCCGTGAACGACACGCTATGACCGCCCACGAATACGAAACACGATGGCAAGGCCGCTTTCACGGCCTTCGACAGGTCGATGATTTCGGGGATATTCGCCAGATAGTTGCCGGAAAAACAGAGCGCTTGCGGCTGCCAGTCGCGCACGAGACGCATCAGGTGGCGATGGGTTTCCACCTGGAGGTCGAGCAGTCGTACATCGTGCCCCGCCTCGCGGGCGGCGCCGGCGACCGATTCGAGGCCCAACGGCTCAAGCCGCAGGAACACGCGCGTATACATCAGCCCGCTCGGGTGGACAGCAAGCAATTTCATGGAACCTCCTCGCACGGCGGTTACGTGACGCGGCTGCTTCGGGCGAGTCTACGCGTGTTCTGGCGCGGACGCCTCGGACGCCGCCCGGAAACCGCCGCTCAGAAACTGCCGAATAGCGAACCCAGCACGATCACGACGGCGAGCGCGAGAATCGCGCCCAGGATGCTCACCACCACGAGATCGCGATAACTCTCGCGATGCGTCGAGCCGCACACGGCCAGCAGGGTCACCACCGCGCCGTTGTGCGGCAGACTGTCGAGCGTGCCCGACGACATCACCGCGACGCGATGCAGCAGCGCGGGATCGAGATGGTGCTGCGCGGCCAGTTGCATATAGGTGCCGCCCAGCGCATCGAGCGCGATCGTCAGCCCGCCCGAAGCCGATCCGGTGAGGCCCGCGAGCAGATTCGTCGCCACCGCGAGCGAGACGAGCGGGCCGCCGCCGATGCCGAGCACCCAGTCGCGCACGGCCTCGAAGGCCGGCAGCGCGGCGATCACGGCGCCGTAACCCACGAGGCTGCCGACGCTCAACACCGGCAGCACGGCGGCGTTCGCGCCCGCATCGACGCTCTCGCGCAGCGCGCCCAGACGCCCCCGGTTGAGCGCGACGAGCACGACGATACCCAGCGCCAGCGCGACCGAAACGCCCCATACGCCGGAGACGGCGTGCAGCGTCGTCGCGCCCCAGCGCGGCTCGGCGAGATAGCTGGCGTCGATGCGCGGGAACACCACGACGTTCATCACGAAGTTCATCGCCACCACGACCGCGAGCGGCGCGAGTGCGACCCAGGGCGGCGGCGCTCCGGCGTGGTTCGAAGCCTCCGCGCCGCGGTCGATTTCGGCGGGATCGAAGGTTTGCGCGACGCTCGCGCGTTCGCGCACGAGCGGGGATTTGCCGCGCGTGTCGTCGTCGGCGCCGCCGCCCGCGGGTTCGACGAAACCTTCGCCATTGCGCCGCGCGCCAGCCGCGGCGCGCCCGAGCCACCACAATCCGAAGCTCGCCATCACGATCGTCGCGACGATGCCGAGCCCCGGTGCTGCGAACGGCGTCGTGCCGAAAAACGGCATCGGGATGGCATTTTGCAGCGCGGGCGTGCCGGGCAGCGCCGACATCGTGAACGTGGCGGTGCCCAGCATGATCGCGGCGGGCATCAGGCGGCGCGGGATATCGGCGGAACGGAACAGCGCCTGCGCCATGGGTGCGAGCACGAAGAACGCCACAAAAAGGCTCACGCCGCCGTAGGTGACAAGCGCGCCGCCCAGCACCACGGCGGCGAGCGCGTGACGCGTGCCGAGTCGATCGATCATGAACTGCGCGACGGCGTCCACCGACCCGCTGTCCTCCATCAGCTTGCCGAACAGCGAGCCGAGTAGAAACAACGGAAAAAACTGCGCGAGAAAGCGGCCCGTGGCGGGCATGAAGGTTTGGGTCCAGTGCGCGAGGATCGGCTGGCCGGAAATGAGCGCGGCCAGCATCGCGCACAGCGGCGCGAGCAGCAGCACGCTCCAGCCCCGGTACGCCAGCCAGATGAGGAGCGCGAGGCTCGCCAGCATGCCCGTCAGGCCGAGCGCCAGGGCGCCGCCGCTCATCGGTTCACCTCGCCGCACGGTGGTGCCGTACGGACCATTCGGGTGGCGCAAGACGGCGTGTCGCGTGTGGCAGGCATGGCGGCTCCGTGGCGAAGTGGCGCATAGACCAGCCGCGAGATTACAGGAAAACCCGAATACGACTCGCGCGGGTGCCGTGGATGCGCGCTTTTCGCCCTTTTGTCGCGCTTTTGTCTCGTTTGATAGACTAGGTTTTCCGTATGCGCTTCGTCGCTTCGCCGTTTTGGCGTCGAAATCTCCACTGCTGTGTCGAACTCGCTCCCACGTCTCCTGACCGAAATCCGCGCCTGCCAGGCGTGCGGGGATGCGTTGCCGCTCGGCCCGCGTCCTGTGCTTCAGGCCAGTGCGAGTGCGCGCCTCTTGATCGTCGGTCAGGCGCCGGGCGCGAAGGTCCATGCCTCCGGCATTCCGTGGGACGACGCCAGCGGCAAGCGGCTGCGTTCGTGGCTCGGCATCGACGCGGGCGTGTTTTACGACGCCGCGCGCGTCGCCCTCGTGCCGATGGGTTTCTGCTATCCCGGCCGTGGCGGCGGTGGAGACAACCCGCCGCGTCCCGAATGCGCGGCGCTCTGGCACTCGCGCCTTTTCGCGCTATTGCCCGACGTGCGCCTGACGCTGCTGGTCGGCCAGTACGCGCAGCGTTACGTGCTGGGCGAGCGCCGCAAGGCCACGCTCACCGACACCGTCGAGGCGTGGCGCGAGTACGGGCCCGGCATCGTGCCGCTGCCGCATCCCTCGCCCCGCAATCAGGGCTGGTTCAAGCGTCATCCGTGGTTCGAGCATGACGTCTTGCCGGTGCTGCGCGAACGCGTCGCGGCGTCGCTGGCGGGCGCGCAGACCGGCATTCGTGAAAAGGAGACTTCGAAAATGAGCGAAGCGAGGATTTCGATCCAGCGCGTCTACGAACCGCTGCCCGAAGGCGGCGAAACGTGCTTTCTGGTCGATCGGCTGTGGCCGCGCGGCATCCGCAAGGAACGGCTCGCGGGCGTGACGTGGGCCAAGGACGTCGCACCGGGCACGGCGCTGCGCCAGTGGTATCACGCCGCGGATCACGATCCGGCGCACTGGGAGGAATTCGAGCGGCGCTATCTGGCCGAACTGGATGCGAACCACGGCGCATGGGCGCCGCTCGTCGAAGCCAGCAAAGCTGGCCCGATTGTGCTGCTCTACGGCTCGCATGACGCCGAACACAATCATGCGATCGTGCTGCGCGACTATCTGCTGAAAAAGCGGCGCCGCCCAAAGTGACGCTCAGCAACGCCGCTTTGCGTTCTCATCAGAACAAGTAAAGCCCCGCGATGAACACCACCCCCGAAAACAGCAGCGTCGTCACGCAATAACCCATGATGTCGCGCACGCCGAGGCCCGCGATCGCGAGCGCGGGCAGCGCCCAGAACGGCTGCGCCATATTGGTCCACGCCTCGCCGTAGGCAATCGCCATGGCCGATTTGCCGAGATCCGCCCCCAGCGCCTGCGCAGCCGGCATCACGAACGGCCCCTGCACGACCCAGTGGCCGCCGCCCGAAGGCACCGCGAAATTGATTACCGCCGAACTCAGGAACGCGAGCAGCGGGAACGTGTGCACGTTGGCGATATCGACGAACCATTTCGTGATGACGCCCGCGAGACCCGAGTGATCCATCAGCGCCTGGATCCCCGCGTAGAACGGGAACTGGATCATGATGCCCGACGCGCCTTTTGCCGCGCCCGCGACGGCGCGTGCGTAGGCCATCGGCGTCTTGTGCAGCACGAGGCCGGCCGCGAGGAACACCAGATTCACGGTGTCGATGTCGAGCGCAAAACCCTTCGTGTGGAAACGGACACCGAGAAACACCGCGCACAGCGCCGCCACCAGCAGCGAGAGCGCGCGGCTTTCCTCGATGCGTTCGGCGAAGGTCGCGTCGGGACCGAGCTTGCGCTCGACCGTGGGCGGATCTTCGAGCAGCGCGGGATCGACCGAAACGACGTCTTCGGGCTTGGGCATCATCAGGCGCACGAGGATCGGCAGCAGCACGATCAAGGCGATCGTGATGAACGCGTTATAGCCCGTGAAAATGGTCTGCGAGACGGGGATCAGGCCGATGGTCTTTTCCATCGGATTGCCCTTGGTGGCCGCGACCAGCGGCACCGAGCCCGACAGCCCGCCATGCCACGTCAGAAAGCCCATGTAGGCCGCCGCGACCAGCAAGCGGTAGTCGGTGCCGCGCACGCGGCGCGCGACTTCGCGCGAGAACATCGCGCCGAGCACGAGGCCGAAGCCCCAGTTGATCGCGCAGGCCACGGCGCCCACGAAGGCCACGAGCATCACGCCCTGGCCCGGCGTGCGCGCACAACTTGCGAGCGCAACCAGCAGCCGCTTGACCGGCGCGGAGCTGGCCAGCGCGTGACCGGTCACGAGGATCAGGACCATCTGCATCGCGAAGGCGAGCAGATTCCAGAACCCCGAGCCCCACATCATGATGAGCGCTTCGGGCGGCTGCGGCGTCAGCGCGAACGCCAGCACGAAGGTCACGACGGTCAAGAGAATGGCGAAGATGAGCGGGTCCGGCAAAAACCGGTGCACCACGCCCGTGAAGAATCCCGCAATGCGTTGAATCACTTGTCTGCTCCTGGTCTTTCTGTCTTTCTGGTTCGAGTCCCGACTTAGGTACCCAGGCGGGCGCGTAAGCCGAGCCGCGATTCTTGCACAATGCTTCCATTCGCGTGTGACGCGGCCTCGCTTGCCAGCAGGCTTTCGAATCCTGAAATTCTCCGTGCGTCGCCGTCATCCGCCGAAACGAGCCGTAACATGCGCTGCCGCGTCGAAAAATACTTATCTGCTACCGTACGGTTGATATCGCAATAAAAATCACCAGGCAGTTCGACCACGGAGGAAGCGATGCGCAAGCAGTTCGTCGGTGCGTTGTTCGCCGGTCTGGCCGCGATGCTCGCGGCGCCAGTGCCGGCATTCGCACAGAGCCAGGGGTTCACCAGTACAACCGTCAATCTTTATGCCGGGCCGGCCGGAGACTATCCCGTCGTGGCTCAGGTGCCTGGCGGCGTCTCGATCGCCGTGATGGGCTGCGTGGCCGGATATAGCTGGTGCGATGTGAGCCTGCCCGGCCTGCGTGGCTGGGTCTATGGCGGTTATATCTCGTATCCGTATCAGGGCGCGCGCGTGCCGCTGATGAACTACGGCGCCACTATCGGTCTGCCGATTCTCACGTTCTCGCTGGGGACCTATTGGGGCAATTATTACCGCGACCGCCCCTGGTACAACAACCAGAGCCGCTGGAACCGGCATCCCGGTCCGCGGCCGGGACCGCCGCCCGGGATTCGGCCGCCTTCGCATGGCGCCCGGCCGCCCGGTGGGCATCACGGCAACCGGCCACCCGGCGCGGGCAATGGCCATCAGAACCGCCCGCCGAATAACGGTGCGCGCCCGCCCGGCAATGGCGGCGGACGTCCACCGGGACAAGGCGCGTCGAGGCCTCCGGGCAATGGTGGACATGGCGGAGCACGTCCACCCGGCCAGGGCGGCAGGCCGCCTGGCGGAGGGGGCGGTGGCGGTGGCGGAAATCGTCCGCCGGGCGGCGGCGGCGGACGCCCAGGCAATTGAGCGGCAGGCAAATCCGCGGCTAGAAGCGGTAGCCCACCCCACCCAGGATCACATCCGTATCGCGGCTATAGCGCGTGACGACGCGGTTCCACGTCACGCGCGCCGACCAATGCTGCGTGAGCCGGTATGACGCCGATACCGACACGAGACCCGAGAGAATCCCGTCGCCGGTATCGCGATCGTCGCCATTCTTGCCGTGGTGGATCGCGGCATACAGGCCTGCGCCGAAACCCAGCGTCAGCCGCTCGTCGAAAAACGCCCGCGTGAGCCAGAGCTGCGCGGTGGCGCCGTCGCGACGCGCCTCGATGCCGTTACCCTCGTGCAGATAGCCGATGGTGCCGTCGAGCCAGTGCGTCAGGCCGCGTCGGTACTCGATGGCTTCGGCCGCCGACGTCTGCGAATCTAAACTGTTGAGTATCGTCTCGCCCGCCATCAGGGTGATTTCGTTATTCGTCACATCGTGCGTGCGCGGCAAGGCAAAGTCGCGCGGGCCGGGCGAATCCGGTGCATCGAGCTGATAGCCGAGGCCAAGCATCACTGCCGTGGTCGGCGGCCCATTTGTGACCTGCACGCGATTGAGCTGGAGATTGGCGGTCCAGCGTTGGCTGGCATACCACGTGGCGCGAGCGCTATAGACCATGCCCCAGCCGTGCGTGTTGGAATAGCCCTCGCCTTGCCTGGCCGCTTCTGTGTCGAAATAGCGATATGGCCCGACGCCCAGCGAAAGCACGAGCCGCCGCTGCGCCAGCGGCAGGCGCGCCCAGACCTGAAAAGTCTGCCCGTCGCGATGATGATCGGTGATATGGCCTTCGTTGAGCCAGGAGATGCTGCCGGCGAAATACGGCCCGAAGCCCTCCAGATAGCTCATCTCCCACGAATATGACCGGTCGGCGCCACTCCACAGCGGGCCTGCGAATAACGTGAACTCCTGCGCAAAAGCGCTATCCGTCGAAGCCGACAGCGCTGCCGCGGCAAGGATCAAATATCCCGTTTTTCTCATTTTCGAGTGCGCCCGTAGTTAATACACGGCAACGAGTGGCCGATCTCCCAGATGCGTTCTTTTTGCTTGATTTACCTTAGCATGTGAATCGCAATCATGCTTTTATATTTGGAATGCCAATTAATTTTGTTAAAAAAATGCCGCATAACAATGCGGCATTTCGACTGGCGCGCCGATCAGTGCCTATCAGCGCACGTGATGGCAGACGCGCACCGCATGATGATTGTGATGCTCGACGTGGCAGACTTCGTGATGGTTGGGTGCGGCGACGGCGACCAGCGGAGCGGCCAGCGCGGCGCAAAGCATCAGGGCGGCCAGACGGGCGAACGGCTTGACAACGGCTTTCATGAACAGACTCTCGGACGATAAAACAGTGGATTGAAACGAGAGCCGGCACTTTATCGCAGAGTGCGCGTTAAAAGATTACACGTTTGTAACGAGCGTAGCGCGGGATGTCGGACCCTTGACAAGAAAACGATGGCCAGATGCCCTGCGCTGCCCTAAAAGCCCTGTCAGCTCACGCCCTGCCCCGGCCTGCCGTATGAATCGTCGTGTGTAAGCCGCCGCAATAATTCCTGCCCGCGCGTCGTGAGGCGCGGCGCACGGCCGCTTTTGCCGTCATCCATCTCGACGAGCTGGTAGCGCGCAAGCGCCAGGAAATCGGCATCGAATGTCTGGAGCGGCGCGTTAGCGTCGCGAATCAGCAGCAGCGCCGCCAGTTCGTGATGACTGAGCATCGTTTTCTCCTGTTCAGATCTCACCGTACCGACCAGCATAGCGGGCAAAACGTACAGTTTCGCTACAGTCGTGTTTCATCGCGTTACTACATCATCATTGCGTCATAAGGAATAATGCGCGGCGTGAAGAAATGCGTAACGCAGCACGATTATTTCGTGACGGCGCGATGTCGGGAATGTGTCGCGCGCGAGTGACGCAAGTGACTATTGCGTGCAAAAACAAATATCGGCATCCTGAATAATTCGTGGCGGCGCGCGTTAGCAGCGCCGCGTGCGTGCCTAGTGCATGTGCATGCCGCCATTGATCGCGATATCCGCGCCGGTGATGAAGCCCGCGTCGTCCGAGCACAGAAACGCGACGAGCGCCGCCACTTCCTCGGGTTTGCCGAGACGTCCGACGGGAATCTGCGGCAGGATGCGCTGCTGCATTACGTCGGCGGGAACGGCCTCGACCATCTGGGTGGCCAGGTAGCCGGGCGAGACCGTGTTGACCGTCACGCCCTTTTTCGCCACTTCGAGCGCCAATGCCTTCGTAAAGCCATGCAGCCCGGCCTTCGCCGCCGAGTAGTTGGCCTGCCCGTAAGCGCCGCGCGACCCGTTGACCGAGCCGATATTCACGACGCGGCCGAAGCCGCGCTCGAGCATGCCCGTCACGAAGGGCTTCGTCACGTTGAAAATCGAGTCGAGATTGGTGCGCATCACGCTGTCCCAATCGGCCTTCGACATTTTGACGAAGCTGCGGTCGCAGGTGATGCCCGCATTGTTCACCAGCACATCGACGCGCCCGAGATCGGCCAGCACGCGCGCGGCGACTTCCTGGCAGGCGTCGAAATCGGCTACGTCCATGGCATACGCGTGGAAATGCCGCCCTGCCGCGCGTTCCGTGTCGAGCCAGGTGGCCATGCGATCGTTACCCTTCGAGCAGGACAGCACGACGGTCATGCCCGCATCGGCGAGGCGCCGGCTGATCGCCGCGCCCAGGCCGCCCATGCCGCCCGTGACAAAGGCAATCCGTTCAGCGTCCATGCTGGCCTCCGTGCGCGTGGGCCGGTGCGTCGGTCGTGCTGGCCGCAACAGCCACACCAGCCGCGCCGGTGGCGACCGACATCGCGCGTTCAAAGGCCGCCATCCATTCGCGCATCGGCTGCACCACGCCGTCTGGGCTGGTTGCCGCCGCCGCGCCGGGTTGCAGGCCTGCCAGCGTGTCCTGCCATTGCTGCATCGCATCGCGTGCGGCATTGGCCCAGACGCCCGTGGCCTGCACGGTTGCGGCCGCGTTCTCCTGCCACAGCGCTGCACTCGCGATCAGATAGTTGCGCCACACGGTCTGGCTCGCCGCGCCAAAGTCACTCCAGCTCTGCGCGCCGCGCAGCGATTCGAGCGTGGCCTCCAGCGCGGCACGGTCGCGCGCCGTGCGGCGTTGCAGCAGATTCACCGCCTGCTCGCGCCATTGCTGCTGATGGACGAGCCATTGCAGCACAGCCGATGAGCCGCTGCGATACGCATTGAACGAGGCATGAGAAGCGTTGGACATGGCGGACTTTCCTTTCGACGGAGCTTTGCCTGGCGCGCAACGGAATGTTTCCATGCAGCCGCATAAGGGCGGCATGGCAGCGGCACAAGACAATGAACGGGAATATCAGCACTGAATTCTGACAGCGCTGCGGGATGCCGCAGCGCGCAAATTGCAGCGCGGAAAATCACGACAGATCGCGCCAACCTTTTGGAGTCCGGCGCAATTCATGGTCGCGAGGCCAAGTCACATCATAGGCACGATGGACGACCCGTGCGTGAAGATCGCGCCATCGTATTTGATCAAAATCTAATATCGAGATATTAGACTTGCACAAAATGCCCCGTGGATCGGTTCACGCGCGTTTTATCCGATTCGACACCGTTGTTGGCGAGGTGTAGGCGAAGCGCCGTCAGGCCGCTTTGGACTCTTCTTCGCGCACGAGCATGACGGGGCGATCGGCGATGCGCAGGAATGATTCCGCCACGCTGCCAATCAGCAACCGTTTGACGCCGGACAAACCGCGAGTGCCCAGCACCACGAGATCCACCGCGTCTTCCCCCGCGATGCGGTGGATGACGGCGGCAATCTCCTCACCGTTCGAATCGGCGGCCCGCGTCGTGCCCGTGATGCCGGCCTGCGCGAACACGCTCTTCGCTTCGTCGAGCGCTGCCGTCGCGACATCGGCTTCGGCGCTCTGGCGCGTTTGCTCTTCGGCGAAACCCGTGCTGATATCGACGAGACGCGCCGGATGCCGAACCACGTAAAGCGCCTGCACCGTGCCGCCCGTCGCCTTGGCGATCTTCACTGCTTCGTCAAGCGCTCGACGCCCGCCCCGGCTACCGTCGATCGCCACCAGAATCTGCTTGTACATGCTGACCTCCCGGGCATCGCCCATGATCGAAATGTCCGCGCTTCGTTATTGCACTTGCATAGATAAGGGCAAATTCGTGCGACTCGCTGCGGCTTGTGGTCGCCGTGCGCCCGCTCGTTCTCATCGCATCGTCAGCACGGCCGCGCCCGTCAGGCGGCCCGCGCGCAGGTCGGCGAGCGCATCGTTGGCGCGCGCGAGCGGATACACCGTGGTCTCGATTTCGAGCGTGTGGCGCGCGGCGATCGCCATGAAAGTCGCGCCGTCATCGCGCGTGAGGTTTGCCACCGAGACGATGCGCCGCTCCTCCCAGAGCCACGCGTAGGGAAACGTTGGAATGTCGCTCATGTGGATGCCGCCGCAGACGACCGTGCCGCCCTTCGTCACCGCGCGCAGCGCCGCGGGCACGAGCGCGCCGACGGGCGCGAACAGCAGCGCGGCGTCGAGCGGCTCGGGCGGCGTTTCGTCGCTGCCGCCCGCCCACACCGCGCCGAGCCGCCTTGCGAAGCGCTGGGCGTCCTGATCGCCGGGACGCGTGAACGCATAGACCGTGCGTCCCTGATGCCGTGCGACTTGCGCGACGATATGCGCCGCCGCGCCAAAGCCGTAGATGCCGATCCGCTGCGCATCGCCGGCGAGCACGAGCGTGCGATAGCCGATCAGCCCCGCGCACAGCAGCGGCGCGGCCTGAACGTCGCTGTACTGGCGCGGCAAATGGAAGCAGTAGTGGGCGTCGGCGACCACGCGTTGCGCATAGCCGCCATCGCGCGTGTAACCCGTGAACGCCGGAGCATCGCAGAGATTTTCGCGGCCCGCGAGGCAAAAGCGGCAATGTCCGCAGGTGTGACCGAGCCACGGCACACCCACGCGATCGCCGGGCGCAAAGCCCGTCACACCCGCGCCGGACGCGGCCACGGTGCCAACGATTTCATGGCCCGGAATCACCGGGCGCTTCGGCTCGGTCAGGTCGCCATCGACCACATGCAGGTCGGTGCGGCACACACCGCAGGCATGGACATCGATCAGCAGTTCGCCGGCTTTGGGAACCGGATCGGGTTGCTCCGTCTCGCGTAGTAACGGACTCGTTCCGTCGAACAGCATCGCTCGCATCGTCGGCCTCCTCGCGTCGCGCTTTGGGAGTTCAGCGCTTTTTCATGTTACGCGGTCGGCCCGCCTGGCGCAGCGGGTCAGGCAACTGGTGGACAATTGCCGAGGCAATGAACCCCGGTAATGAACCGGGCGATCAACGCGGCATCGGACGCCCGAACACGCGCGCGAAGGCGGCGACGAACTGATCGAGACGCTTCGAATCGAGACAATCGATGCCCGCCGCGCCCACCCGGCCGTTGCCGCCGGGGAACGCGCGGCAGAGTTCGTCGGCGCCGCGTGGCTGCTCCAGCGGCGCACGCACGCTGACGGCGTAATTGCCGTCGGGGTTGACGCTCAGCACCGCATGGGCGTGTCCCGGCTCCTCGATCGCCAGAGCGTTGGCGAACACGCCGCGCACGCGACGCGCCCAGGGCTCGTCGGGCAAGACGCAGACGCTGCCGTATTGCAGCGCGATCAGCGGCGTGATTTGCTGGGCGCGCACCAGGTCGTCATCGCGGCAGGACGCCAGGCGCTCAAGCAACGGCTCGCTGGCGATGAATTCGAATGGATCGGCGTAGGGCTTTATCGCTTCATAAAGCGCCGCGGGCGCGATGAACAGGTCTTCGACGCTATCGCCATAGGCGTTGTAGTTGATCGATTCGCCCAACTCGCACAACTGCTCGATCTGCTCCTCCGACATGTCCGCTTTTTGCGCGAGGTCGCGCGCGGTCCTGGGCAGGTTGTCGCCGAACGCCGCCGCGATGGCCCACGAGCGGTGCCGGCCTTGCAGATGGCGATCGACCAGCACGCTCGTGCAAACCTGCGCCGTGGTGTCGATGTGCGCCATGAGGTTGACGTTCATCGGCAGATCGCCGGCGTGATGATGATCGAAATATTCGACGTGAATGTCCCGGTCGAGCAGCGCGCAGATCGCCGCGCGATTGGTGTCGAACGAGATGTCGAGTACCGTGAGCGAGTCGCCGGGCTGTGCCTGGACGCGCTTGACGAGCGCGATGTCGCGCTTCGCTCCCGTGATCAACGTGGCCTGGCGCGGCCGCGCCAGGCGAAGCTGGTGAAGCGCGCAGATGCCGTCCGCGTCGCCATTGAATACGTCGAAATGCGCCATGTCCTCAGGATTCCGTTGCGTTGAGCCCAACAGTATCGCGCACCGCGGGCCATTCCCACAAAGGGCCGATTGGAACGCCGCGTTTTCAGACTGCAAAAACAATGCAAAACGGGCAGCGGATGATGATCCACTGCCCGTTCGGTGTGTCAGACGGTTCCGCTAGTCAGCCGGCGCGCTCAGGTGCGCGCGAGCGGCCAGCGCAACGAGAACGCGACCGGAAAGCGCGGCGCCCGGCGACCGGCCGGCGCGCGCCACGGCTGCATGCGTGCATTCATGGCCGCGCACATCGCCACGCCTTCGTCGCCATAAAGGCGTTCCATGGCCTGTTGCACGAGCCCCGCGTCGAACCACACCTTGAAACGGCGATGGCAGGTGCGGAAGTCGGGATAGCGCTCTGGCAGCCTGGCCCAGACCGAGCCGGTCGAGAGCACCCAGAGGATGGCTTCGAACACGGCGCGCGGGCAATGAGCCGGACGGCCGCGGCGCGGGCCGCTGGAGCGAATTTCGTGAAAAAGCGGCTCGACGCTGCGCCACTGCGCGTCGCTCAGCTCGCGAGAAGGACGAGACTGCATCTGATATTCCAAGTGAGGTTGTCTGACACACATCGACTAAATTAGCCTCACGTCACTGAGAAAAATATCGGACTATGCCTAAAACACTCTCAAAAACCGTCGCGGAGCGGGTCGCGCTACACTGCCGCATCTCCGATTCGATGGCGCCGATCCGATGACACGCTCCCCCGCTTCGCCTGTCAAAACGCCCATCAAAGCCGGCCGCATCCGTGTCGGCATTGGTGGCTGGATCTACGCCCCATGGCGCGGCGCCTTCTATCCCGAAGGCCTGGCCCAGCGTCTCGAACTCGATTACGCAAGCCGCCACCTGAGCACGCTGGAAATCAACAGCACGTATTACGGCGCGCAAAAGCCCACGAGTTTCCAGCGCTGGCACGATGAAACGCCCGACGACTTCGTGTTTTCGCTAAAAGGTCCGCGTTTCGCGATGAACCGGCGCGTGCTGGCCGAAGCCGGCGCGTCGATCGAACGCTTTCTCACGGGCGGCCTGCTGAACCTGGGCGACAAACTCGGCCCGATCAACTGGCAACTGATGCCGGGCAAGCAGTTCGATCCCGAGGACTACGCACGATTCCTCGATCTGCTACCCGACGAAATCGATGGCCGCAAGCTGCGTCATGCGCTGGAAGTCCGTCACGCAAGCTTCTGCACGCCGGAGTTCGTGGCGCTGGCGCGCAAGCGCGCAGCCGCCATCGTGGTATCCGGCGATTCGGACTATCCGCAGATCGCGGACGCCTCCGCGCCGTTCGTCTACGCCCGCATCATGGGCACGGTAGCCGATCACAAGGCGGGCTACGGGCCCGCCGACCTCGACCGCTGGGTCGAGCGCGCGCTCACGTGGGCGCAAGGCGGCACGCCCGACGATCTCGACACCTTCGGCAAACCGCTCGCGGCCAAAGCGGGCCGCGATGTCTATCTCTATGTGATCAGCGGCCACAAGGAACACAACCCGGCGGCGGCGATGGCGCTCATCGAGCGCCTGCGCAAGCGCGGCGCGCACTGACGCATACACCGGCGCGCTCAGCGCGGCGTCTCGCTGCGCCACAGATAGCCGACCACGGCACGCGTCGCGCGCGCCTCCAGCGCGACGGCATCGGTTTCGCCGCGCGCACCCGCCGCATCGACCATGCCGCGCACGATGGCGAACACATCGAAGGCCGCCGTCGAGGGATCGTCAAGACAAGGCGCATCGGGCAGGCTGAACGCACGCATGAGCGTCGCGTGAATGCGATCGCCGATGCGCGCGTCACGCTCGCCGAGCGGTAGCCGTTCTTCCTCGAAATCGAGCAGACGTGCGAGCACGGGCCGCTGCATCTGATGCGCGACCGACGCACGAATCAAGCCGAGCAACGCCATTTCGCAACTCGCGGCCACCCCCGCCTGCTCGAGCGCCGCGAGCAATGGCGCGCTCTCGCGCTCGATCAGCGCGGCAGTGAGCGCATCGCGATTCGGGAAGTATTGATAGAGCGAGCCGACGCTCACGCCGGCGCGCCCGGCGATCGCGTTGGTCGTGTAGCCGGTGAAGCCGCCGTGCTCCAGAATGCGAGCCGCCGCTTCGAGAATGGCATCGACGGTGGCGGTCGAGCGGCGCTGCACCGGCTGTTTGCGCGCGTCGAGCGGGGCTGCGCGGCGACGGCCGCGAGGTGTGGGCGTCATGGTCGGAATGCGAGTATCGAATGTGAGCAAACACTCGTATTCTAACCACACCTTCAACCGATCAGGAAATCGCCGTGAATGCTTCTACCAGGCCTGCCCTTACTGTCTTCATGCTCGTGAAAAGCCTGCCCGCGTGGCTCGAACTGCCGCCCGACGCACGCCGCGTCGCATTGAACGACCATGTCCTGCCCTTGCTCGAACGTCATCGCGAACACGTTCGGCTGCGTTTGTACGACGTCGAGTTCTACGCAGCGCGCGTCACCGACGTCTGGGTATGGGAAGCGGAAAGTCATCAGGCCTACGAACAATTGATCGAAGCGCTGCGCGACACGCCGTTCTGGGACCGCTACTTTCAGATCGTCGAGATTTTGCCCGGTGTGGAAGCGGATCACATGGGCGAAAACATAGCCGTGGCCGCATGACGACGCAAAAAAAGCGCACAAAACTCCGTGCGCTTTTTACATGAGACAACGCAATCGCCGCTTAAATCTGCCGGCGCATTTCCGCAGCCGGCAGCTTCATCATCTGCCGATACTTCGTCACCGTGCGGCGCGCGACGCGCACGCCCTGCTTTTCCAGTTCCTGCGTGAGCACGACATCCGAGAGCGGATCGCGCGGATTTTCAGCGTCGATCATTTCCTTGATCAGCGCGCGGACCGCCGCCGCCGAACACGTCCCGCCGGTGCGCGTCTCCAGTTCGCGCGGGAAGAAGCGCTTGAATTCGAAGATGCCGCGCGGCGTGGCCATGTACTTGTTGCCGGTCGCGCGCGAGACCGTCGATTCGTGCAAGCCGAGTTCGTCGGCGACATCGCGCAGCAGCATCGGGCGCAGCGCGATTTCGCCGTACTGGAAGAACGCCTTTTGACGCGCGACGATGCATTCACCCACGCGCAGGATCGTTTCGCAGCGCTTGTGCGCGTTGCGGATCAGCCAGCGCGCCTCCTGAAGCTGTTGCGCGAGCGGCGAGCGGCTGGTCTGATCGGAGCGCGCGAACATTTCAGCGTAGAGCTTGTGGATGCGCGCGCGCGGCTCGATAGCCGGATTCACGCTCACGACCCACTTGCCGCGCACCTGGCGCACGATGACATCGGGGATCACATAGCCGCCGTCGGCGCGGCCATAGTGGTTGCCCGGCTTCGGATCGAGACGGCGCACCAGCGCCGTCGCGGCTTGCAGCGAAGCCGCATCGCAACCGAGCTGGCGTTGCAGTTCGCCATTCTCGCGGCGCGCGAGGCGCTCCAGGTGCTGCGTGACGATCTGCAGCGCGAGATCGCGATGCGGCGTGTCTCCCGGCATCGCTTCGAGTTGCAGTGCAAGGCATTCGGACAGCGAACGCGCGCCGATGCCCGGCCGGTCGAGCGTCTGCACGACGCACAGCGCGACCCGCAGGCGGTCCTCGTCGAGAATATCGGCGACGCCTTCGAGTTCGACCAGATCGGCCAGTTCCTGACGCAGATAGCCATCGTCATCAAGCGCTTCGATCACGATCTGCGCCGCCGCGCGGTCGAGTTCGTCGAGCGGCGAAAGGCGCAGCGCCTCGTGTAGCTGATCGCGCAGGGAAATGGGCACGCGCACCCAGTCGGAGGCTTCTGAATCGCCATCCTCCGAGCCGCGATAAGTCGATGAGCGCAGCGAGCCGGACGAAGGCAAATCGGCGGTATAGCCGCCGCCCTCATCCTGATAGCCCGAGTTTTCGTCGCTGTAGTTGCCCTGTTCGTCGCCATAGCTCGACGTTTCCTGGGCCGCGCCCCCGTCCATGCCGCTTTCCATGCTGCCTCCCGGCATGTCGGCGAGCGCCGTGGGCGCCTCGCTGGCTGCCGCGCCGATACCGGCCGCGCCTTCGGCGGCTTCCGCCGCTTCGCCGGTCTCGGAAGCCGGCGGCACGTATTCAAGGAACGGATTGGTGTCGAGCGCTTCGCGCAGTTCCTGCTGGAATTCGAGCGACGAGAGCTGCAACAGGCGCACGGCCTGCTGCAGACGCGGCGTCAGCGCCAGATGCTGGCGAGCTTGTAACGCGATGGAAGGCATGGCTGTCCCGTTCGTGAAAATGTGGAGTGAATGCGCCCTTCTACGCAACACCCATGCCAGTTTTTACAAACGCTTGTTTTGTAACGGGATCGACGCTTGCGGCAACGAAATTCACCGGCTGCCGATTCATTGATCGACAGACGTTTTTACAATCGGGCGGAAAAATTGCGTGCCCGATGCCCGGCGTTCCAGACATCACGCGACGGATCGGATGTTGAGGGTGGCGCGCGTTCGAACCCCGTGCCGCCGGGCTTTGGCAACGGGGTCCACGGGGCGCGGCACGGACCTTGCTGTATCGAAGCACGAACATCAACTCATACAGGAGAACTCTGATGAAGCGCACCCCGATGCTCAAGACCGCTGCTGGCGTGGCCTGCATGACCTTCGCGCTGATGGCCGGCGCACAGACCAACAATGCTTCGACGTCCACGGGCAGCTCCGAAAGCGTGGGCCAGCACGTTGACGACGCAACCATCACCACCAAGGTGAAGGCCGAACTGCTCGGCACGAAGAACCTGAAATCCGAGCATATTCATGTGAAGACGCGCAAGGGCGTCGTGTCGCTGACCGGCACGGTGCCGAGCGCCGAGGACCGCGATAACGCCAAGCAGGTGGTGGAAGGCGTGTCCGGCGTGGACTCGGTGAAGAACCACCTGAAGGTGGTGGCCGCGCAGTAAGCGTCGTAAATGACACTTCTCGCCAGGAAAACGCGCGGCATCCAGGCCGCGCGTTTCTTTTTGCCAGATTAGCGCTGCGCCTGCTGCAACTGCTCCCGCCGCGCGTCGCCTTGACGCGCCAGCATCCAGCCCGGATATTCCGCAGGCAGACCGCTCACATCGTCGAGGATCGCCAGTTCCTCGGCCGACAGCTTGACCTTGGTGGCGGCGATGTTGTCGTCGAGTTGATCGACGCGCTTTGCGCCGACGATCACCGTGGTCACCGCGCGCTGATGCAGCAGCCACGCCAGCGCGATCTGCGCCACGGACACGCCTTTTTGCGTCGCGATCGGCCGCATCGCGTCGATGCAATTCCAGGCGCGCTCGCGCTCGACAGGCGGGAAATCGAACGTCGTGCGGCGGCTGCCCGCCTCGCCCTGCTGATCGCGACCATATTTGCCGCTCAGCAATCCGCCCGCAAGCGGGCTCCACACCATCAGGCCCAGTCCCTCGCTGGCCAGCATCGGCACGATCTCGCGCTCCAGGTCGCGGCCCGCGATCGTGTAATACGCCTGCAGCGACTCGAAACGCGCGAGGCCATGATGATGCGCGATGCCCAACGCCTTCACGATCTGCCACGCGGCCCAGTTCGACACGCCCACATAGCGCACGTGACCTTGCTGCACGAGCGTATCGAACGCGCGCACGGTTTCCTCGATCGGCGTGGCCGGGTCGAAACCGTGAATCTGATAGAGATCGATATGGTCGAGCTGCAGACGCTTGAGACTCGCCTTTACGCCTTCCATGATGTGATAGCGCGTGGCGCCCCGCTGATTCGGCGACGGCCCCATTTCGCCGAGCACCTTGGTCGCCACCACCACCTGATCGCGCGCGATCTTGAGGTTCTTGAGCGCCTGACCGGTGATCTGCTCGGAGACACCCTGGGAATAGACGTCCGCGGTGTCGATAAAGTTGATGCCGGCGTCGAGCGCGCGGCCGACGAGACGTTCGGCATCGGCCTGCTGCAGATCGCCGATCTGGTTCCAGATGCCGGCGCCGCCGCCGAAAGTCATGGTGCCGAGACACAGCTCGGAAACAAACAGGCCAGTGCGGCCGAGCGGGTTGTATCGCATGGGAAAACTCCGTCGAGGGTCGAGGGAACATCGAAGGGACATCCAGCGGGGCGAGCATACTGCGTTCGGGCAAGGTCTGCCGAAGGCAAGCGCCGGGCCACCGCATGGTGAAACGCGGCGCGGGCGTGGCAAGTCCAGGCGGCGGGGCCGGAAATTTGCGAGACTGCCTGAATGCGCGCGCGGATTGCGGTCTCGACCCGCCTTGAAACCCGCATCGCGCGCCCCCAAACCTTGTGCCTATGGCCTCGCTCCCTTCCACGCCCATCGCGCCCATCGCGTCCCAGCCGGACGACCCGCTCGCCCTCTTCCACCCGGCAGTGGCCGCCTGGTTCCGGCGCAGCTTCGACGCGCCGACGCCCGCGCAGCGCGCCGCCTGGCCGCTGATCGAAAGCCGTCGCGCCACCCTGGTCGCCGCGCCCACAGGCTCGGGCAAGACGCTCACGGCCTTTCTCACCGCCATCGACGCGCTGGTGCGCGAGGGGCTTGCCAACGGCGGCGCGCTGCCCGATGCGACGCTGGTGGTCTATGTCTCGCCGCTCAAGGCGCTCTCGAACGATATCCACCTGAACCTCGAACGGCCGCTCGCCGGCATCGGCGATGAACTCGCGCGGCTCGGCCTGCCGCCGGTCGACATCCGCGCGGCCGTGCGCACCGGCGACACGCCGCAGCCCGAGCGCGCCGCGCTGCGCCGCCGGGCGCCGCATATTCTCGTGACCACGCCGGAATCGCTTTACGTGCTGCTCGGCTCGGAGTCGGGCCGGCGCATGCTGGCGAGCGCGCGCACCGTCATCGTCGATGAAATTCACGCCGTAGCGGGCAACAAGCGCGGCGCGCACCTGGCATTGAGCCTCGAACGGCTCGATGCGCTATGCGCCGCGCCGCCGCTGCGCATCGGTCTTTCGGCGACGCAAAAGCCCATCGAAACCGTCGCGCGCTTTCTGGTGGGCATGGGCGACGACGCCAACGCGCCGCCGGCCTGCGAAATCGTCGATGCCGGTCACGCACGCGAGCGCGATCTCGCGCTCGAAGTGCCGCCCGTGCCGCTCGAAGCGATCATGGCGAACGATGTCTGGGAGCGCGTCTACGACCGCATGGCCGAACTCGTCGCGATGCATCGCACCACGCTGGTATTCGTCAACACGCGGCGCATGGCCGAGCGCGTCGCGCGCCATCTCACCGACCGCCTGGGCAACGACGCCGTGGCCGCGCATCACGGCAGCCTCGCGCGCGAGCACCGTTTCGAGGCCGAACAGCGGCTCAAGCGCGGCGATCTGCGCGTGCTGGTGGCGACGGCCTCGCTCGAACTCGGCATCGATATCGGCGATGTCGATCTCGTCGTGCAGATCGGCTCGCCGCGCTCGATCGCGGCGTTTTTGCAGCGCGTCGGGCGCTCCGGGCACCAGGTCGGCGGCACGCCGAAAGGACGGCTCTTCCCGACTTCGCGCGACGATCTGATCGAGTGCACGGCCCTGCTCGACTGCGTGCGGCGCGGCGAACTGGACCGCATCACGCTGCCGCACGCGCCGCTCGACGTGCTCGCGCAACAGATCGTCGCGGAAGTCGCCTGTCAGGAATGGAGCGAGGACGCGCTCTACGCGCTCGTGCGGCGCAGCGCGCCTTATGCGCAGCTCGATCGGGCGCGCTTCGACACGGTGCTGCGCATGCTCGCCGAGGGCTACACGAGCCGTCATGGCCCGCGCGCCGCGTATCTGCATCGCGATGTCGTGAGCCAGACGCTGCGCGCGCGGCGCGGCGCGAGGCTGGTCGCGCTGACATCGGGCGGCACGATTCCCGACAACGCCGATTACGCCGTGCTGCTCGAACCGCAGAGCGTGCAGATTGGCACCGTGAACGAGGATTTCGCCGTCGAGAGTCTGGCCGGCGACGTGTTCCAGCTCGGCAACGCGTCGTATCGCATTCTGCGTATCGAGGCGGGCCGCGTGCGTGTCGAGGACGCGCAGGGCCAGCCGCCCAACATTCCGTTCTGGCTCGGCGAGGCGCCGGGCCGCAGCGACGAGCTGTCGTCGGCGATTTCGCGCCTGCGGGCGCAGATCGAAGCGAAACTGGGCGAAGGCTCGAATCATCCGGATGCCCAATCCTCTGCCACCGATGCAATCGCAATCGAGCGCGCCACAGCCTGGCTTTGCGATGCGCTCGGCCTGGAGGATGCCGCCGCGCGTCAGATCGTCGACTATCTGGCGCGCGCGCGCCAGGCGCTGACCGTGTTGCCCACGCATGACACGCTCGTGATGGAGCGTTTCTTCGACGAATCCGGCGGCACGCAACTCGTCATTCACTCGCCCTATGGCAGCCGCACGAACCGCGCGTGGGGCCTTGCACTGCGCAAGCGCTTTTGCCGCCAGTTCAACTTCGAGCTTCAGGCGGCCGCCACCGAAGACGCCATCATTCTTTCGCTGACAGGGGCGCACAGCTTTGCGCTCGACGAAGTGTGGCGCTATCTGCATTCGAATTCCGCCGAGCATCTGCTGGTACAAGCGCTGCTGGATGCGCCGCTGTTTGGCGTGCGCTGGCGCTGGAACGCGACCGCAGCGCTCGCGCTGCCGCGCCAGAGCGGCGGGCGCAAGACGCCGCCGCAGATCCAGCGCATGCGCAGCGAAGACCTGCTCGCCGCCGTGTTTCCCGATCAGGTGGCCTGTGTCGAAAATCTCGCGGGCGAGCGCGAAATTCCGGAGCATCCGCTCGTCGATCAAACGCTCGATGACTGCCTGCACGATGCGATGGACACCGAAACATGGCTCGCGCTGCTGCGCCGCATGGAATCCGGCGCCGTGCGCCTCGTGACGCGCGAGTTGCCGGCGCCCTCGCCGCTCGCCGCCGAAATCCTCACCGCGCGTCCCTACGCGTTTCTGGACGACGCGCCCATCGAGGAGCGGCGCACCCAGGCCGTGCTGTCGCGGCGCTGGAGCGACCCCGAATCCGCCGACGATCTGGGCGCGCTCGATCTCGACGCCATCGCGAGCGTGCGCGAAGAAGCCTGGCCGCAGGTTCGCAACGCCGACGAAATGCACGACGCGCTCAACACGCTCGGTGCGCTTGCCCAAGGCGAAGTGCAAGCGAGCGGCTGGGACGGATGGCTTGAGGAACTCGCCGCGAGCGGTCGCGCGACGCGCCTGGCCGTAGCCGATCACGAAGCACTGTGGGTCGGCATCGAACGGCTGGCCTGCGTGCGGGCGATTTATCCGCAGGCGCGCTGCGAGCCGCCGCTTCACGTTCCGGACGCCCTGCGCGCCGACCCTCGTGGCGAACCGTGGAGCGAGGACTCCGCGCTGGTCGAACTGATACGGGCGCGGCTTTCGGGCTTTGGACCGCTGGGCGTCGCGCAGGTGGCGCGGCCGCTTGCGCTGGAGGCAAGCGTGGCCGCCCTCGCCCTCACGCGGCTCGAAGCCGAGGGCACGGTTATGCGCGGGCGCTTCACGCCGGGCGCGCCCGACGAGGAGTGGTGCGAACGTCACCTGCTCGCGCGCATCCACCGTTACACCGTGCGCAAGCTGCGCCGTGAAATCGAGCCGGTCGAGCGCCACGATTTCATGCGTTTCCTGCTCGAATGGCAGCACGTCGCACCGGGCTCCCGTGGCTCCGGTCGGGATGCGCTTGCGGCAATGCTCGATCAGCTCGAAGGCTGGGAGGCGTCGGCGCTTGCGTGGGAGGACGAGATCCTGCCCGCGCGCATCGACGATTACTCGCCGATACTGCTCGACGATCTGTGCCGTTCGGGACGGCTCGCGTGGGCGCGGCTGCCTGCGCGCGCGGCCTCGGCCGCCACGGCCACCGTACGCAGCACGCCCGTCGTGCTGCTGCCGCGCCGCGAGCTGATGCGCTGGACCGCCTTGCTCGACGCGCCCGAGGCCCAACCCGCGGCGCGCGCGCGGCGCGTCTATGACGCGCTGCTGCGTCACGGCGCGATGTTCTTCGATGAACTGGCCGCCGACGCGCATCTGCTTGGCGTCGAGCTGGAAAGCGCACTCGGCGAGCTGGTGGCGGCGGGTCTCGTGAACGCGGATAGTTTTGCGGGACTGCGAGCGTTGGTGCGCCCTGCGGCGAAACGTTCGGCGTATCACGGCAAGCGAAGGCCGCGCGGCTTCGGGCCGCTGGTCGGGTCGATGGCCGATGCGGGACGCTGGGCGGTGCTGCGGCGCGTGACGTTGCCGCCGGAAGCTGATGACGCCGCACAAACGCCTAAGCACGTCGCGCAGACTCGCCGCTTGCCCGCCGATGCCGAATTGCTCGAACACGTGGCGAACGTTCTGTTGCGCCGCTACGGCGTGATCTGCTGGCAATTGCTGGCGCGCGAAGCGCCCTGGCTGCCGCCGTGGCGCGATCTCCTGCGCGTGCTGCATCGCATGGAGGCGCGTGGCCACGTGCGTGGCGGCCGCTTCGTGACGGGGCTTTCCGGCGAGCAGTTCGCGCTGCCCGAAGCGATCCCGCTGCTGCGCGAGGTTCGGCGGCGCGGCGGGCAAGATCCGGCAGACGACGCCGCGCCGGTCTGCATCGCCGCGTCCGATCCGCTCAACCTGCTCGGCTCCGTGCTGCCGGGCGAGAAAGTGCCGGCCGTCGCGGGGAACCGCGTTGTATTTCAGGGCGGTTTGCCCGTCGCCACGTTGATTGCGGGGCGTGTGGAGTTTCGCGGCGATTTCGATGCCGCAACTCAGGCTCGGCTGCGGTCCGCCTTGACGCGCGCTGGCTGACTTGCGGCGCGCGCAACGGTTGAGACTTGCGCTTGCGTGTTTTCGTGCCACCTGAGTCTTTTGCGGTCGGATGCGTGCTGGTTTGGCTGTTAGTTGCATAAGAGTGAAAACAGCGAGCCGAAAAGGCTCGCCGATAACTCAGCCCGCCAGCGTGGCCGAACGATCCGCGAAATGCCGGCGCACCCGCAATCCGTTGGCCACCACCAGCAGACTCGCCCCCACGTCCGCGAACACGGCCATCCAGAGCGTCGCCTCGCCCACCAGCGCGAGCGCCAGGAACACCACCTTGATCCCCAGCGCGAGCGCGATGTTCTGCATCAGCACCGCCGAGACCTTGCGGCTCAGCCCGATGAACGCCGCGATCTTGCGCGGATCGTCGTCCATGATCGCGACATCGGCGGTTTCGAGCGCCGTCGCCGTGCCCGCCGCTCCCATCGCGAAGCCGATGTCGGCGCGCGCCAGCGCAGGCGCGTCGTTCACGCCGTCGCCGACCATCGCCGTCATGCCGCGCGTCGCCGAGAGTTCGGCGATCGCGTCCTGCTTGTCCTGCGGCAGCAGATTGCCGCGCGCGTCGTCGATGCCGAGCGGCCCGGCGATCGCACGCGCCGTGGTCGGGTTGTCGCCGCTCAGCATCACGGGCGTCACGCCCAGGCGCTTGAGCGCACGCACGGCAGGCGCGCTCTCGGACCGCACCGCGTCGGCGACCGCGAAGAGCGCCACCGGCTCGCGCGAGGAGCACAGCACGATTGCGGTCTTACCCGCCGCTTCGAGACGCGCGAGCTGCGTTTCCAGTTCCGGCGAACACAAGCCCAGCGACTCCACCAGCCGATGGTTGCCCAGGTGCCAGGCCTCGCCGTGCTGACCGCCCATCCGCCCTGTCACGCCCAGGCCGTTGATGACCGCGAAGTCGTCTATTTTTTCCAGCGATGCCTGCCCGTCGAGCGCCCGCCAGCCCGCCACGATCGCGCGGGCGACAGGATGTGTGCTCGCCTCGTCGAGGCTCGCGGCCAGGCGCAGGGCTTCAGACTTCGGCAACGCGCCCAGCGTGAGAACGTCAGTTAGTTGCGGCGCGCCGAGCGTGAGCGTGCCCGTCTTGTCGAGCGCCACGGCCTTGAGCAGGCGGCCGCGTTCGAGCCACACGCCGCCCTTCACGAGAATGCCGTTGCGCGCCGCCGCCGCGAGGCCGCTCACGACCGTCACCGGCGTCGCGACCACCAGTGCGCACGGGCAAGCGATAACGAGCAGCACGAGCGCCTTGTAGAGCCATGCGCTCCACGCGCCGCCGAACACGAGCGGACCGCCCAGCGCAATCAGCACCGCGAACGCGACCACGGCGGGCGTGTAGTAACGGGCGAACTGATCGACGAAACGTTGTGTCGGCGCGCGCTGTGCCTGCGCGTCCTGCACCGCCGCGGCGATGCGCGCGAGCGTGCTGTCGCGCGCGGTCGCGGTGACCGTCGCTTCCACCACGCCATCGACGACGATGCTGCCTGCATAAAGCGCATCGCCCTCGGTCTTGTCGACGGGCAGGCTTTCGCCGGTGATGGGCGCCTGATCGAGCGCCGCGCGGCCGGTGGCGACGCGCGCATCGACCGGCACGCGCTCGCCCGTGCGCACGCGGATACGCGCGCCGACCGCGACTTCGGCGACCGCACGGGTGCGCCATTCGCCTTGCGGCGCACCAGCGCTCGCATCGACAAACCAGACCTCGGCGGTTTCGGGCGCGAGCGCGGTGAGCGAGCGGATCGCGTGACGCGCACGCTCCAGCGACAGCGCCTCGATTTCCTCCGCCAGCGCGAACAGGAACACGACCATGGCCGCTTCCGGCCACTTGCCGATCGCGATCGCCCCGGCGACCGCCAGCGACATCAGGAAGTAGATATTGATCGTGAAATTCTTGAGCGCGATCCAGCCTTTCTTGAGCGTCGGCAGGCCCGCGCACAGCAGCGAGACCGCCGCGCAGACCAGCACCGGCACGCCCGCTTCGTGGCCCGTCGTCCAGGCGAGCACTTCGGCGCCCGCGGCGGCGAGGCCGCTGGCGGCAAGCAGCAGCTTCTGGCGCATCGCGAGGCCCGGCGCGGTTGCAGGTGCGCTCGCATCGTCGCCTTCGGCAAGCGCGCGCGGCGCCATGTCGAGCGCGCGCAGTGCGGTTTCGAGCGGCTGCGCGTCGGGCAGCGTGTGATAGACGGTCAGCTCGCGCGCCAGCAGGTCGAAGTCGAGGCGCGCGACGCCCGGCATGGGTTCGAGGCGGTTGCGGATCAGCCGTTCTTCGGTCGGGCAATCCATGTTGTCGATGCGGTAACGCGCGCGCTGCGTGCCCTCGGGCGCGGGCGCCGCCGGACGGCCGCGTCCGGTCCGGGGCTCGGCGCCGTGGCAGCAGGATGCGCCCGCATGGCCGGTGTGGTCATGATCGCTGTGATCATGGGCATGGCCGTGGTCATGCGCGTGATCGTGTGCGTGCTTCGGCGCGTGATCGTCGCCGTGGCCGTGGCTGCACGCCTGCCCGTGGTCGCCATGATCGTGCGAGTGGTCATGCGCGTGGCCGCGAGCATGGCTATCCTCGGCGCCATGATCCGCGTGGTCATTCCCCGTTTCGATTGCTTCACGCGCATCCCGCGCCGTTGCCGTCGCGCCTGCCGCTGCCGTGTCCCGCTCGCCGGCGCGCGCCCGATAGCGCTGCGTCAGTGCGCCCCGCGACAAGAAAACCTGGACCATGGCCGATTTCTCCCAAAAGTGACAGAATCATTGGACAGCCTGTAGTCGCTACAGGGTCAAGTCTTTTTTGGGAATCGCGACGATGAGAATCGGAGAACTGGCGCGTCACGCGCATTGCGACGTCGAGACGGTGCGCTTCTACGAGCGCGAGGGATTGCTGGACGAACCCGCGCGCGAAACCAACGGATATCGCAGCTACACGGCCGGGCACGCCGCGCAACTCAATTTCATCCGCCACTGCCGCTCGCTCGGCATCGGCCTGTCCGATATCCGTATGCTGCGGCGCTATCAGGCCGACCCGGATCAGCCCTGCGACGAAGTGAACGCGCTGATCGACTGCCAGATCGCGCGCATCCATCAGCAGATCGAAACGATGCGCGTGCTGGAGCAACAGCTACGCACGCTGCGCGACAGTTGCAACGCGCGCCATAGCAGCGCGGAGTGCGGAATCATGAAGAATCTGGAGCAACCGGTCGACGAGGAAAACTGCTCCTGTCACGCAGACGCGGCCGATGCGGGACATGACGCCCGTCATGATCCGATCGCTGAGGACTCGCACGCCCACCGCTGACGCGAGCACGCGCAAAGCGCGGCCCGCGTCGCGGAAAGATCGCGCACCCAGTCAAGGCGCCGAGGCAATGACCTCGGCGACCGTGGCCGTGAGCTTCTTCGCGTAGGGCACGTGCAGGAACTCGTTCGGCCCGTGCGCGTTCGACTTCGGGCCGAGCACGCCGCACACCATGAACTGCGATTTCGGGAAGCCGGCCTGCAGCACGTTCATGAGCGGGATGGTGCCGCCCTGACCGAGATACGCGCAGTCCGCGCCGAAGTGGTTGCGCGAGGCCGTGTCGAGCGCCTGCGAAAGCCAGGGCGCCAGGTCGGGGGCGCTCCAGCCGTTGGCCGCACCGACGTCGGGCTTGAACGTCACGCGCGCGTTGTAGGGCGGATCGACTTCGAGCAAGGCCTTGAGGTCCGCCACGGCCTTTGCCGCATCCAGCAGCGGCGGCAGGCGCAGCGACAGCTTGAACGCCGTGCGCGGACGCAGCACGTTGCCCGCATTCGCCAGCGACGGCAGCCCGGCCGCGCCGGTCACGGACAGCGAGGGCCGCCACGTGGAATCGAGCAGCGCCTGCTGCGGATCGGTCGTGGTCGGCAAGACGCGGCGGCCATCCAGGCCACATGCCCACGGCATGCTCTTCCAGACGTTCTCGCCGAGGATCTTCGCCGTGGCTTGCGCTTCGGCCAGACGTTTCGACGGAATCGGAATATGGAAGCCTTCGGGCAGCAGCGTGCCGGTGCGGGCATCTTCGAGCCGCTCGAACAACTGGCGCATCACGCGGAAGCTCGACGGCGCGATGCCGCCATACGAACCCGAGTGAATGCCCTCTTCGAGCACTTCGACTTCCAGATCGCCGGTCACGAGCCCGCGCAGCGACGTGGTGAGCCAGAGCTGGTCGTAATTGCCGGCCCCCGAATCGAGGCAGACGACCAGACCCACCGAGCCCAGCCGGTCACGCAGCGCATCGACATAAGGCAGCAGATCGTAGCTGCCCGACTCCTCGCAGGTTTCGATCAGGCCCACGCAGCGCGGCCGCTCGACGCCCTGCGCGTCGAGTGCGGCCAACGCCGTGACGCTGGCGTAGATGGCATAGCCGTCGTCCGCGCCGCCGCGGCCATAGAGGCGGCCGTCTTCGAATTTAGGCATCCACGGGCCGAGGTCATTGCGCCAGCCGTCGAATTCAGGCTGCTTGTCGAGGTGACCGTAGAGCAGAACGGTTTCGCTGCTGCCCGAGCGCGTGGCCGGCGCCTCGAAGAAGATCACGGGCGTGCGGCCGGGCAGGCGCACGACTTCGAGCTTGAGGCCGCGCACGGGCTGCGTCTCGGCCCACTTCGCGGCCTCAAGGACGACGCGCTCCAGATAGCCGTGCTTCGCCCAGTCGGCGTCGAAGGCGGGACTCTTCGCGGGCACCGCGATGTAGTCCGTGAGCGCAGGAACGATCTCGTCGTTCCATTTGCGTTCCACGAACGTGCGCAATTCGCCGTGATCGAGTTGGCGGGTGACCTCTGTCGTGTCTGAGCTCATGGTGTGGGGAGTCTTTGCCGGAAAAACCCCGATCATAGACCCGAACGCCCGTTCACCCAAAGGCCTCGCGCTCCCGTTGGCCATTCGGCCAGGTATTGGTGGGGTTACTGGCTGGGTTACTGGCTGGGTTATTGGGCACGTTTTGGCTACGTTTTGGCCGCGCGCGCGTCAGACGCTGTCAGACTATTGCCAGCCGTTTGCAAGGCCATTCTTACGCGCAGGAACGATCCGCGCGACAATAAACTTTCGAGGGCGACGCCCTGTCGCGGAGGTTTCATCATGGCGAGCCATTCCCTATTCGAGATCGTGGTCCTGCTGGCAGCGGTCGTGCTGTATTTCCTGCCCGCGATGATTGCCGACCGGCGTAAGCGTCACGACCTGCTGATCATCGCCCTGTTCAATGCGGTGGTCGGCTGGACGGTGCTGGGCTGGTTCCTGGCGCTGTTCTGGTCGCTGCAGCCGAATCCGCCCAGAGACATCGGCGACAACGTGCAGAAGAAGAAAAAAATCATCGGCATGCAGTTGTTCTCGCACCGCCTCAACGCCCGCGCCCAGGCTCGCCAGTCGAACAATACCGACCGCGAAGGCTCGTCGCGTTGATACCCCTGGCCAAATGGCCAACAAGCCGCAGTTGAGTGGGCACCGTCGCGCCAGCCATGAAATAATTACCCAAAACACCGCCACACCCGCTACCCCAAGCGTGCGTGCCGCACCGCTTCCCGTTGTCTGACCCGCAGCATTACGGAGTCCGCCATGCCCCATGTCGCCCCGCTGTTCGCCTTTGCCGCCGTCGCTCTTGGCATGGCGCTCACGCCCGGACCCAACATGATTTATCTGATCTCGCGCTCGATCTGCCAGGGGCGCAAGGCCGGTCTGATTTCGCTGGGCGGCGTCGCGCTGGGGTTCCTGTTCTACATGCTGTGCGCGGCGTTCGGTATTACCGCGCTGCTAATGGCCGTCCCGTTTGCCTACGATGCGCTGCGCCTAGGCGGCGCGCTCTACCTCGCCTGGCTCGCGTGGCAAACGCTCAAGCCGGGTGGCCGCTCGCCCTTCCAGGTGCGCGAGCTGACGCCCGATCGCCCCCGCAAGCTGTTCCTGATGGGCTTCGTCACCAACCTGCTGAATCCGAAGGTGGCGATCCTCTATCTCTCGCTGCTGCCGCAGTTCATCGACCCGAGCAAGGGCAGCGTGCTGACGCAGTCGATCGAACTGGGCACGGTGCAGATTCTGCTGTCAATCACGGTGAACGCCACGGCGGCGATCACGGCGGGCACGATCGCGTCGTTTCTCGCGGGCCGTCCGAAGTGGCTCACGATCCAGCGGTATCTGATGGGTACGGTGCTCGCCGGCCTCGCCGTGCGGATCGCCGCCGAGGGTCAACGCTAGGACGGTTTGGCCCGTCTGATCGGGTCGCCATGGGTCGCCATTGGGTCGCCACGAAGCAGGCGCCGCGCTGGCGCCCGCTCACACACGCCGCAAGGGCATGCGCATCTTGACCGAGCCGGCCGAAATCAGGCGCGGCTCCATTTTCACCATGTCCTGCGCGAACATGTCCTGACGCAGTTCGCCGTGTTCGTCGAACCATTGGCAGATCAGCCAGTGGCCGCTCGCGAATCCCACCGGCCCCGCGTACATGACAGTCATGCGTGGCCCACCCGATTTGAGGGTGACCACGTCGCCAATGCCCGCTTCGGCGCCATGCGGGCTTTCTGCGACTTCTTCGGTCGTATCAAGCATGGAATTCCCCGAGTAAAAAGCTCGTGCCTCGAATAGTCCCCGAAGCGGATCTGGAACCCGCCTTAAAGCGCGAAAAGCCGCCATTTCAGTTATGTAATTGCGGCGGCTTTCAATAAGTCTGGCAAGACTAACAATGCGAATTAAATCACGCAAGCGATTTTACCCCGACTGCGGGAAATCCGTATTTAAGGTGAAAACCTCAATTTGCCTAATCGTCCTACTCGTCGACAGCTATCTACGCTTTAGCGCGCGGCCGCTAGCGCCGCATAGGGAAAACAGTCTGATTAT
The DNA here is from genome assembly GCF_002917095.1 of Paraburkholderia eburnea. Classification (GTDB taxonomy): domain Bacteria; phylum Pseudomonadota; class Gammaproteobacteria; order Burkholderiales; family Burkholderiaceae; genus Paraburkholderia; species Paraburkholderia eburnea. Next base: position 663,791 of record NZ_PQGA01000002.1, on the reverse strand, counting down.
TTGAAAAATCAACGCTGTAGCGCCGCAACAATCCAGCTCGCAACGTGCGACCAGGTGCCGCATTAACCATATAGTTCAAGCCAACCAATCATGACCGGTCGGAGTGGAAGCGTTTTCCGCCAGAAAAGTTCATGCGTTTTATTTTTTACTCATCGCACGATCAAATATTGAAATTCTGTCGATGTGCGCAATTAAGCAACCGGCGGGTAAATCAGTACGCTGAAATATGGCCGTCATGCCAATTACAAAAACGCCCCATCCGGCCGTGACCGGATGGGGCGTCCGTTCCACCTGATGACGCCATAGGGCGTGTGCTCTTACTCGGGGAACGGCAGTGTCGCCTGACCTTCCGCGCGCATCCCGAAGACGTTGAGCGTCATCGCGACAAGCGCGTAGTAGCCCAACAGGCCGACCAGGTTGATCGTCGTCTCGTGCCCGAACCGCTCGACGGCCAGCGTGTAGGTAGCGTCCGAAACGCGTTTCGTGTCGTAAAGCTCGTTCGCAAAAGCGTAGATCAGCGCGTCGTCGGCGTCCTCGAAGACCGGCTCCATGCCGGTGCGGATCTGTTCGGCGAGCGCCTCGGGCACACCTGCCTTGATCGCGATCGGATAGTGGATGTACCACTCCGCCTGCGCCCGCCAGCGCGTCGCCGTCACCAGGATCGCCAGTTCCGAGAGGCGCAGCGACAGGCCCGTGCTGTACCGGCAGAACGCGCCCAGGCGCTGGGCGTGCTGAGCAAGCTGCGGGCTGTGGATCCAGCCGAGGAACGGGCCGTTCAGATTGCCGCGCGGGCCGGACAGGATTTCGTCGAGCACGGCCTTCTGCTCGGGCGTCGCACTGGCGGCGTCGAAGGCCGGCAGACGCGGATGCTGGGATTGCGTCATCGATTTTTGCTCCGGGAATAGTCAAACCTTGGTGGCTCACACAGCCTGCAGCGCCGCGCCAATCGCCGCGGCAAGGCGGTCCTCGATCGTATCGATTTCCTGCGCCGTGCAGATGAACGGCGGCGCGAGCAGGATGTGGTCGCCATTCTGGCCGTCCACGGTGCCGCCCATCGGATACACCATCAGGCCGCGTGCGAAGGCTTCCCGCTTGATCGCCGCGTGCAGCTTGAGCGAGGGATCGAAGCTCGCCTTCGTCGCGCGGTCCTTGACCAGTTCCACGCCGACAAACAGCCCGCGCCCGCGCACGTCGCCCACATGCGGATGGTCCGCATAGCGCTCGCGCAGACGCGCGCGCAGTTGCTCGCCGCGCGCCTGCACGTTGTCGAGCAGCTTGTCCCCGGCGATCACGTGCTGCACGGCGAGCGCCGCTGCGCAGGCCGTCGCGTGGCCGATATAGGTGTGGCCGTGCTGAAAGTAGCCGCTGCCGCCTACGATGGTCTCGAAGATGCGCTGGCTCACCAGCGTCGCGCCGATCGGCTGATAACCCGCGCCGAGACCCTTGGCGATGGTCAGCAGGTCCGGCGCCACGCCGTCCTCCTCGCACGCGAACAGATAACCGGTGCGGCCCATGCCCGACATGATTTCGTCGAGGATCAGCAGCACGCCGTAACGGTCGCACACCGCGCGGATCTTGCGGAAGTACTCGCGCACCGGCGGCACCGCGCCGGCCGTCGCGCCCACCACGGTTTCCGCGACGAAGGCCGCGACGTTTTCCGCGCCGAGTTCGAGAATCTTCTGTTCGAGCTCATCGGCGAGACGTTGCGCGTAGGCCTCGTCGGTTTCGCCGTCGAGACGCTCGCGGTAGGCATAGCACGGGCTCACGTGATGCGATTCGATCAGGATCGGCAGGAACGGCTCGCGGCGCCAGGCGTTGCCGCCGATTGCCAGCGCCCCAAGCGTGTTGCCGTGATAGCTCTGGCGGCGCGCGATGAAATGACGGCGCGAACGCTCGCCCTTCTCGACGAAATACTGGCGCGCGAGCTTGAGCGCCGCCTCGATCGCCTCGGAACCGCCCGAGACGAAATAGACGTGATCGAGGCCAGCGGGCGCGCGCTCGATCAGGTAGTCGGCGAGCTGTTCCGACGCTTCGGTCGTGAAGAACGACGTGTGCGCGTAAGGAAGCGCCTGGGCCTGACGTTTGATCGCGTCGATCACGCGCTGGTCGCTATGGCCGAGGCACGAGACGGCCGCGCCGCCGCTCGCGTCGATATAGCGCTTGCCGGTGGAATCGATGATCTCGATGCCCTCGCCCGCCACAGCGACGGGCAGCGTTTGTTTGGGCATCCGATGGAACACTTTGCTGGGCATGGTTGTTCTCGCTGAAAGCGGATATATCGGCGAAATAAATCGGGAAAATAAAACGGAATTCGTTGGTCAGGCCACGCGCGGAACCGGCATCGTCAGCGTGCGCGCGCCGTCCTGCCAGACGTCGAAGCGCACGCCGTCCGGCGCGATCTGCATGCAGGCCGTGGCGAGCGTGTTTTCGTCGTCGGGATCGTGCGGATCGTCGCGGAGGATCGGCAGACCGTCACCGCCACGGTCCTGCAGCGTCCGCACGAAGGCCGCGCCGTCCGGCTGCGCGCCCAGCGCCGGCAGCAGATCGGCGAGACGCGCCTGGCGGTCGCGCGACGAATCCGTGACGATCTGCGCTTCGTTTTCGCAACCGGCGTGGATCAGGTGATTGGCGTGGCCCGCAGGCGCGCCGACTTCGACGATCGAGGCGCGCTGAGCCGTGGCTTCCACGCTATGGACGCGCACCGCGCCCGCCGCGTCGATGCCGCCGAGCGTGTGGTGAAAGCCGCTCGCGCGCGGCGTGTCGCGCAACAGCGCGAGCGCGTCGTCGAGCGTCGCGGCGTCGAGCACGGCGCGCGCCAGGATCATGCGCGGCACGCCCGCGCGCGGCTCGCGAATCCGCACGTTGTTGATCGCTTGGGCCACGCCCGCGCGGGATGCGGCGAAGGTATGGCCCGGCAGCGAACCTGGATAGTAGAAGCTCACGAAGCCCGGCTTGCCCTCGGGCGTCGCCTCGACCACGGCGCAGCGGCCGCGCAGATACGGGTCGCCGTCCTCGTTATGCGCGATCAGGCCGCCAGCCGCGTCCGTGCGCGCGGCGAGCGTCGTGCAGCCGTCGGGCGCGTTGTGGATCAGCTCGCCGCGGCAATTCCAGAGGAACAGGTCGTGCGCGGGCCAGTCGAGCGCCGCCGCCATCGCGTCGAGTTCGGCCACGTAAGCCGGGAAATACTGCTCGGCCGCCGCGCGCAGTTGCTGCACGAACGCATGGCCGCGCCAGCGGCTCACCGCCGCCCAGGCGCTGCTTTGCGCCATATACGGCGCGAAAACGGGCCTGGCGAGCTCGCCTAGTTGCCGCCCGATCGCCTCGGGCGTGCCGCCCATCCGGATAGTCTTGAGTGCCTGCATCGTTTGACTTGCCTGTGTGCCAGCATGAGCGCCAGCCTGAAATAGTCGATGCTGGATTTATACGCTTCGCAACAAATGTTGTCAAATTAACGACACCTTACAACGAATGAATGCCACGCGGAGCGAAATATAAAGGGCAGGTACCCCAGGCGCGTGAACCAGGTGCCCGACGCCAGCGCCCGATGCCCTGCCCCCGATTCTGGTAATGTCACGCACATGCAAACGATCCTCTCCGTCGAGAATCTCTCGAAAGTCTATGCATCGGGATTCCGCGCGCTCTCGCGCATCAATCTGGACATCGAACGCGGCGAAATTTTCGCGCTGCTCGGCCCTAACGGCGCCGGCAAGACGACGCTCATCAGCATCATCTGCGGCATCGTCAACGCCAGCGATGGCCATGTGCGCGTGGCGGGTCACGATATCGTCACCGACTACCGCGCCGCGCGCTCGCTCATCGGCCTGGTGCCGCAGGAGCTGACGACCGACGCGTTCGAAACCGTTTGGGGCACGGTGTCGTTCAGCCGTGGCCTGTTCGGCAAGCCGCCCAACCCGGCCTATGTCGAGCGCGTGCTGCGCGACCTGTCGCTGTGGGAGAAGCGCAATAACAAGATCCTCACGCTCTCGGGCGGCATGAAGCGGCGCGTGCTGATCGCGAAGGCACTGGCGCACGAGCCGCAGGTGCTGTTTCTGGACGAACCGACCGCGGGCGTGGACGTGGAACTGCGCCGCGACATGTGGGAACTCGTGCGCGGCCTCAAGGCCAGCGGCGTGACGATCATCCTGACGACCCACTATATCGACGAAGCGGAAGAGATGGCCGACCGCATCGGCGTCATCAACGCGGGCGAGATCATGCTGGTCGAGCGCAAGGACGCGCTCATGCGCAAGCTCGGCCGCAAGCAGTTGACCCTGCAGCTCGACGCGCCGTTGAGCGCGATTCCTTCGACGCTTGCCGCGTGGCGTCTGGAACTGGACGCAAACGGCAGCGAGCTGACCTACACCTACGACGCCGAAAACGAACGCAACGACATCATCGCGCTGCTCAAGAGCCTGGGCGATGCGGGCATTGGCTTCACGGACCTGAAGACGAGCCAGAGTTCGCTGGAGGACATCTTCGTGAGTCTCGTCGGCAAGGACGCCGCGCTCGCGGACACTGGCAACGGCAACGGCAAAGGACAGGTGAGCGCCCAATGAATATCCACGCAATCCGCGCCATCTACCGCTTCGAAATGGCGCGCACGAGACGCACGCTGATGCAGAGCATCGTCGCGCCGGTCATCTCGACTTCGCTTTACTTCATTGTCTTCGGGTCCGCGATCGGTTCGCGCATCAAGGAAGTGAATGGCGTGAGCTACGGCGCGTTCATCGTGCCGGGCCTGATCATGCTGTCGCTGTTGTCGCAGAGTATTTCGAATGCGTCGTTCGGCATTTACTTTCCGCGTTTCACTGGTACCATCTACGAGTTGCTATCGGCGCCGGTGTCGTATTTCGAAATCGTCATCAGCTATGTGGGTGCGGCGGCGACCAAGTCGGTACTGCTCGGCCTCATCATCCTCGCCACCGCGGGGCTGTTCGTGCCGCTCCAGATCCTGCATCCCTTCTGGATGGTGCTGTTCCTGCTGCTGACGGCGATCACGTTCAGCCTGCTCGGGTTCATCATCGGCATCTGGGCGGATAACTTCGAGAAGCTGCAAATCGTGCCGCTCCTCGTCATCACGCCGCTGACGTTTCTCGGCGGCAGTTTCTATTCGGTCGATATGCTGCCGCCGGCGTGGAAGATCATCACGCTGTTCAACCCGATCGTCTATCTGATCAGCGGTTTCCGCTGGAGTTTCTATGGACTCGCGGACGTCGCCGTGGGTGTGAGCCTCGGCATGACGGCGGCTTTTCTCGCGCTGTTTCTCGGCATTACTGCGTGGATCTTCAAGACCGGCTACCGGTTGAAAAACTGACCGCTTGATCGATCAGCGCGACGCAATACAAACGGGACCCGGTATGCACGCCGCGTCCCGTTTTTTATGGGTTCGTCACGCGCCGTGCTTCGCCGGCCCGGCGCGAGGCGACGATCAAGGCACGTACGCGCCGCGCGCGTTGAGCGAGCGCTCGGCCTCTTCCAGATGGGCCACCGCAGCCGCCCCTTCCAGCGCCAGCAAATGCGCGACCAGCGACTCGGCGAGCGCCGTCGCCGCGACTAGTGACGGGAAAAACGACGGGCTTTCGTGCGTGAAGATCAGCACTTTTTCGGCGTTAAGCGCGATGGGCGAAACCGCGCTATCGGTAATCGCGATCAGCTTGCTGCCCTTTTCGAGCGCCGCTTCGGCCACGCGCACGGCCTCCGCTGAATAAGGCGCGAAGCTGACCACGATCGTCGCACTATCCCCCTCGATGCCGAGCAACTGCATTTCCAGCGTCCCGGCCTCGCCGCCCAGCAGCGACACCGCTGGCCTGAACAGGCGATAGCCGTACACGAGGCCAAACGCCACCGCATAGCACGAGCGGAATCCCGCCACGTGGACATGCTTGGCCTTTTTCAGCACACGCGCGGCTTCCATGATGGCGCGGGTGTTTTGCGCCGAACTGGCTTCGAGATTGTGCTGCTGCGCGGTGAGCAGATCGCGCGCGAGCGCGTCCTTCGCGCTGCCCGCGACCAGCGAGCGCGCGCGGCTCGACAGCGGCTCGGGGCGCGTGCGCACGCGCGCGACGAACAAATCGCGCAATTCATTCCAGCCCGGAAAGCCAAGCTGTTGCGACAGGCGTACGAGCGACGCGGGCTGGACCTGGGCGCGCTCGGCGACCTTGCGCATCGACGACACGGCGACTTCGTCGGGATGGTCGAGCAGAAACGCCGCGCCGGTCTGGAATTGCGGACTGAGTTCGGCGAAACGCGCGCGGATAAGCGCGGCAAGCTGGTCGAAGCTTTCAGGCATGTCGATGGGCGATGGACGGATTGGGCCGGACAGTGGGCGACAACAAATGTTACCACTGGTGTTGCGGGGTGTTGCGCGATGGCGGCCAATGGCAGCGGGCAAACAGAACCACAATGGCAGGCGCACGACGAAGCGTCGTAATATGAAATGTCGTCGCTCGAATCGATACCCTCACAACATCACAATCGCCGATCCATGGACCTCTGGATTCAACCCTGTGCACCGTGCGCCGATCTCCACGGAAAGCCGTCTAGCGAGGAACCGCATCGGCAACTCGCGCTCAACGAAGCGGGTGCGGCCAAGGACGTTCAAACGAAGCGGCACTACACATGCAGCCGGTGCAATGCCGTTTTCGTGCGAATTCAGAGTGGGCCGCCAGCGGCGCAGCTATGGATGCTGCTCAACGCCGGTCAGCATTAATTCGGGTTGCGGGATCGTCACATCGACCGTCTTGCTTACCCGCGGCGCCGCGCTAAATCGATTATCGGGTACGCGGCGATGCGTATCCCGCAGGCACACCGCGAACGAAATGATGCTCCAGCCGCGTGCGCAATACGCCATCGAGCGCGGCAAGTTGTTCGCGCAGTCGAACCGCTTGCCCCTCCGACATCTCGCCTAGCGCGATTCTCTGTTCGAGAACGCCGCCGCACTTCGTAACCGCCCACCGGTCGGCTACGACGGTTTCACTTTCGAGCACGGATGCCGCCGCCGAGACAATGTCCGGATTCAAACGCGATACAAGATGAACCGTGTGCGTCAACGCGACGCCGGGAAGGACGTGGGACCAGTCTTCGCAGGTTGCGTGGGTATCGGTAGAGAAAGCTTGGCACATAGGGGCTCCCGATGAATGTTGATTCGAACCGGTGCCAGCCAGGCTGCTCCCGCTTCGTTGCCGTGAATCGGCCGCATCGCCTCAAGGGCGTCCACCTTGCCCGGGCAGGCAGGTTGGCGTCGGACAATCCGACTCTGGATGCATAACTTTTGATATAACGTTCGCTATTCCGAACTGAAATCCATTATACCGAAAAATCGGTACGGGACAAGACGCCTCCTGACGCCGCGCCTTGAACACAGGGCAGGACGTTGCGAAAACCTCTGCCGGATGGCCAGGACGGTCCCCATCGCCCCCATTCTCGGAATTTCCTCATATGTCCGCGGACGGTCGTGCGCTTCAATGGAGCCACCGATCAACCAAACGGGAGAAAACTGTCATGAGGAAAATCTTCATATCTGCTGCCCTGGCCATTGCATCGATTGCTTCGATTACTTCGATCGTCGTCCATGCGCAAGGCACGCTGCAACTGAGCGATCTGCACGGCGTCGTCGATCCGGGCGGCGTCACCGGCTATATCAGCGGCATTGCGACCAACACATCCGGCGCGCGCATCGATCAGGCCACCATCACGATCAATCTGCTCAATGCCCGCGGCGAGATCCTGGGCACGACGTCGGCAAGCGGCGCCGCCATCGCGCCGGGCCAGCACTGGCGCTTTCGCGCGCCTACGACAATGCCCTACGACCAGTCTGTGGTGGCGATGGTCAAGACGTCCTGAAAGGAACCCCGAAGCATCCGGAGCGTCCAGATCGCCTGTAGCGGCGACCCGGCACTGGGCGCTTCCTACTTCCCCCGCGCCACCAGTCGCAGGAACGCACGCACGGCCGGCGCTCTTTCGTGCTTGCGATAAACCAGCGCCAGTTCCGACGTAATCGGCTTCCCCGCAATGGGGCGATAAACGATGCCTGGCAGCGTCACGCATCCCGCCAGCGCATCGGGGATCACCCCCACCCAGCCGTTCACCGACACGCACGCGAGCACCGCCAGCAACCCGCCGGGCCGCGCCGCGATGCGCGGCACGAAGCGTCCGCGTCGCGCGAGTTCGAGCGTGCCGAATTCCTGCTCCGGCACGGCGAAGCTCGCTTCGGCGAGATCGGCGGCGCGCAGCGTCTCGCACGCGGCAAAGGCCGACCCGGCCGGCACTGCGGCCACGAAGGCGTCGCGTTGCAGCGTGGAAAGCCGCAAGGAATCGGGCAGCGCGAGCGGCGGGCGCACATAGGCGATATCGAGCAGCCCGGACTCCAGACGCCGCCCCACATCGTCCATTGCCACCTCGGTCACGCTCACTTCCACGCGCGGCCACGCGGCGCGGAATTCGCCGATCGAGCGCTGCAGCGCGCCCGAGTACACCGCCGAGGACACATAGCCCGCCACGATGCGCCCCGCCTCCCCGCGCGCGGCCAGCGCGGCGAGTTCTTCCCCGCGTTGCAGATGTTCGAGCGCCGCCGCGGCTTCGGGCAGATAGGCGGCGCCTGCCGCCGTCAGCGACACCGCGCTGCGCGAGCGGTGAAAAAGGCGCGCGCCCAGATGCCGCTCGGCTTCCTGGATATGCCGCGTGAGCGCGGGCGGCGCCATATCCAGTTCCTCGGCAGCGCGCGCGAAATGCAGATGACGCGCCACGCTCAGGAACGCCCGCAGGTGGCGCAGTTCGATACGGCTCATGATTGACACTTTTGCGAAGCAAATCGCCATTTTATGGCAATGACTAGCAACCGTCGATGATGCGACGATGCGCACTGGATTCCTCGTCTCGCCTGACTCCCCACCCGCTCCCATGTCCGAACCCGCCGTTTCCAGCGCCCCCGTCGATGCCGCGTCGCCCGCTGCAAGCTTCTCGCAGCGTCATCCGCATATCACCCTCACGCTCGCCTCCGCGACCTGCGCCGTGATCGTGCTCGACACCAATGTCGTCGCCGTTTCGCTGCCTTCGATCGCGCACGCGTTCCACGCGAGCTTCGCGCAGATCGAATGGGTCGTGAGCGCCTATATGACCGCGTTCGCGGCCTGCCTGCTGCCCGCCGGCGCCCTCGCCGACCGCTTCGGGCGCCGCCGCACGCTGCTCGGCGGCCTCGTGCTGTTCGCACTGGCTTCGTTCGCCTGCGGCGCGGCGCCGTCGGCCGCAGCGCTGATCGCGGCGCGCGCCGTCAAGGGCGTGGGCGCGGCGCTGCTGCTCACGGCCGCGCTTTCGGTGATCGCGCACCGCTTCGCGCTTGGCCCGGCGCGCGAGCGCGCCTGGGCGGTCTGGGGCATGTGCATGGGCATCGCGACAACCCTCGCACCGTGGATCGGGGGCGCGATCACGCAGTGGGCCGGCTGGCGCTGGATTTTTCTGATGAATCCGCCGATCTGCCTCGTGCTCGGCATCGGCGCCTGGATCGCTATCGACGAATCGCGCGATCCGCACGCCAAGCGCCTCGACGCGCCGGGCAGCCTGCTCTTCGCAGCGGCGCTTGCCTGCGGCGTGTGGGCGCTGATCGGCATCCCGGCACATGGCTGGGATTCGGCGGCCACGCTTGGCCGGGTCGCGGCGAGCGCCGCGCTGATGGCCGCTTTCGTGTGCGCCGAGCGCTGGCAGGCGCGTCCCATGATCGACCTTGCGCTGTTCGGCCGGGCGCGTTTCGTCGGCGCGCTGCTCGCGATGTTCGGCTATGCGGCCTGCGCGCAGGTGATGATGACGTTCCTGCCGCTTTATCTGCAGATCGCCTTCGGTTTTTCCGCACTCGCCGCAGGGCTGGGCATGCTGCCGTTCGCGCTGGCGATGATCGTCGGGCCGTCGCTGGGCGCGGCGCTTTCACGGCGTTTAGCAACAGGCGGCGTGCTGAGCATGGGCCTCGCGCTGATCGGCGTGGGCAATCTGGCGACGGCGGCGTGCGCCGCCAGCGGCCACTACGTCTACGTCGCGCTGGCGATGCTCGTGACCGGCACCGGCGCGGGCATCATGAACGGCGATACGCAGAAGGCCATCATGGCGTGCGTGCCGCCGCAGCGCACCGGCATGGCCTCGGGGATCAGCACGACCACGCGCTTCGCGGCCATCGTCACGTCGGTCGGCGTGCTGGGCGCGGTGCTCGCCGTACGTACCCACACCGCGCTGGCGCAGATCGTCGCCGCGTCGCCCGCCGCCGCGCGCGCCGTCGACGCGCATTTCATGGCCAGCCTGCTCGCGGGCGATCTCGCCGATGCGCTGCGCGCGCTGGACGCGTCGGTCGTGCTGGTGCTCTCGCACGCCGCGCCACTGGCGTTCGCTCAGGGTTTTGCGTGGGCATTGCTGCTCAGCGGCGGTTTCGCGCTCGCGGCGGCGGTCCTCGTCAAGCTGCTGGCCGATGCGCGCGAAGCATGAAATGTCGTTGCACCCGCAACAAAAAACGGGCTCGCCGAATGAAAGCGAGCCCGTCTTGAACAACGATTGACAACGATGGCGCGCGCCACACATGTGCCGCGCGCTTCAGGCGACCGGATTATCCGGGCTTCGGCCCGAACGTCGATCAGAATGCGTGACGCATACCGACCGTGACCGCCACCTGCGTATCCGTCGACGACGGCGACAGCGTGTTGATCATCGCGTGCGAGAGCACCGAGCCTTGCGGCGCGCCGTGGACGTTCTGATACACGCCTTCGAGGTAGAAGTCCGTGCGCTTGCTGATCGCGTAGTCCGTTTGCAGCATGCCCGTGTTCCAGCCCGGGTTCGAGCCGTTGTACGCGCCGTGCGTGTACGTGTAGGCGCCCGAGACCGACCATGCCGGCGTGATCGAGTACTTCACGTTCGCTTCGTAGTTGTCCAGACGCAGCGAGCCGGCGAGCGAGCCTACCGACGCATCGCCGCTGCCCAGGTACGTGCCCGTGCCGAACGAGAAGACGCCCGAAGCGTTGTCGATCTGCGAGTGGCTCCACACGAGGCCTGCCGTGACCGGACCGTAGGTGTAGTTGCCGCCCACCGACCAGATGCGCTGACGTTGCGCGATGAAGTTCGCGCTGGCGTCGCCCGACGTGACCGCGCCGCTGCCGCTGCCTGCGTCGTTCAGTTGCAGGTAGCCCGCTGCGAGGTTGACCGGGCCTTGTGCGTACGAAACCGCGAAGCCGTACGAGCGGTTGTTCGCGAAGTTGCCAGCCTGGTTGCTGAACGAGTACATCGTTTCGAACGTGACGCCGTACCACGTCGGGCTCGCGTACTTGACCGAGTTGTTGATGACGACCGAGTTCGCCGCAAGGTTGTCGTTCTCGAACGGATGCGCGGCGAGGCTGCCGCCCCACGTGTTGAATTCAGCCGTGAGCGGACCGACGAGGTCGTTCATCACGTCGAACTGGCGGCCGAACGTGAGCGTGCCGTATTGATCCGCTTGCAGACCGACCCACGCCTGCGAGCCGAACATGTCGCCCGAGAACGCCTGCGCGCCGTTGTTGAGGACGAAGCCCTGTTCGAGCTTGAAGATCGCCTTCAGGCCGCCGCCGAGGTCTTCCGTGCCCTTGAGGCCGAACACCGTATTCTGCGTGGAGCTGCTATTCAGTTGCCAGTTGCTGTGGCCCATCTGATTGTTCGTGTAGACGAGACCGGTATCGATGAGGCCGTACAGCGTCACGCTGCTCTGCGCGTGAGCGGATACGGCAAACGCGCCGGTGAGTGCGAGGGCGATTAGCGATTTTTTCATGTTTTATGGCTCCGAGTTTGGGCGTTAATTCATTGAATCGAATACGCTTTCCACGTGACACATGCCGTTGCGCGCGCACCATTCGCAGATCGGTGCGAATCGTGCTTTTAGCACGTCAATTGCGCAACACCCCAATAATGACGAACGATTATTGCGGACAATGCAATACCCACCTGCGCTTGCATTCACTGACAAGGCAGGCTCATCGGCAAATACGCTCGTGACGTCATGCCGCGTGGAAGAAAATACGATCACGCGCATCATAAGGCTTCGAAAATAAAAATTGCGTTGAAATTGAATCGGCGTTGCGTCAAAAGAACACCCGCAATGCACGCTGCAAATAGCGATTCAAATGAAGCTGCATGGCGTCGCCTGGATAGCGCTTATGCAGTGCAATGCCGCCCCAAAAATGCGCATGAAACACAATAAATCGGCAATTAAGACGGATTCGTAAAGAAAATGAAATGTTTTGATTAAACCCATCGTTATTGCATTCGCTTCGCATCGGTTTCAATGGTTGTGAACATCGCGAACGCATGATGGAAATCCGCCTGAAATTCGAATGACGAATGGCGTCGCACATTGAAGCTAGAATCTGCGGTATCAGAATTGCCTGCAAGGCAACCGGCAATCGAGCCGCGAGGCTCAAGGAGACACGCCATGACCTTCGATTCATCGCAGACCGCGACTGCCACCGCCGTTGTGTATCGCGGCGGCATCGTCGAAAGCACGCATCGCGCGCATATTGCCGTCGTGAACGACAACGGACAACTGCTCCATGCGTTCAACGATGCGCGCCGGCTCACGCTCGTGCGCTCGGCGGCCAAGCCCGCGCAGGCACTCGCCGTCATCGAAACCGGCGCGCTGGAACGCTTTGGCTTCGACGAAGGCGATCTCGCGCTTATGTGCGGCTCGAACAGCAGCGAGGCACGCCATATCGAGCGCACGCGCAACATGCTCGCGAAGGTCGGCGTGGATGAAGCGGCGATGCGCTGCGGCGGCCACGCGCCGCTATCGGATACGGTCTGGCGCGACTGGATCAAGCGCGGCTTCGAGCCGACGCCCGCATGCAGCAACTGCTCGGGCAAGCACGTCGGTATGCTGGCGGCCGCGCGCGCGATGGGCGCGCCGCTCGACGATTACCATGCGCCCGGTCATCCGCTGCAACTGCGCGTGAAGCATACCGTCGCCGAAGTCTGCGACCTACCCGACGATGGCGTGCAATGGGGCATCGACGGCTGCAATCTGCCGACACCGGCTTTCCCGCTCGACCGGCTCGCGCGCCTTTATGCGAAGCTCGCGCGAGCCACGGATTCCGGCGCGCAAGACGCGCGCAGCCAGGCGCTCGCGCGCATCTATCGAGCCATGACCGCACATCCGGAAATGGTCGCGGGCGAACAGCGCTTCTGCACGACGCTGATGCGCGCGTTCAATGGCGATCTGGTCGGCAAGGTGGGCGCGGACGGCAGCTATGCGATCGGCGTCCGGCATGGCGCGCTCAAGGGCACAAAGCATGGCGCGAACGAAGCCATCGGCATCGCCGTGAAAGTGGAAGACGGCAACGCGACCGCGCTCTACGCAATCGTCGTGGCGGCGCTCAGGGAGCTGGGCATCGGTACGCCGGAGCAACTGGCCGCGCTGCGTGCATTCGACAAACCGCCCATCCGTAACACGATGGGCGTCGAAACCGGCTGTCTGGAGGTGCGCGGCGATCTGTTCGGGCGATAAACCCAGGACGTAACCGCCGCGCATTGCAGGTGTTACAGCACCGCGACCACCTTAACATCGCTGCGGTCCGCCGACGCCACCACCTTGCCGTCCACGCGGCGGAACATGAGCGTGACCGAAGCGTTGCCCACGCGCAGATGCCCCACTTCGAGCCAGTCGATGCCTTCGGGCAGCATCGGCTGCTCGACACGCACTTCGTGACGCGCGGCGTCAATGCTCACGCCCAGGCACGCCTCCAGCATCATGAACGGCGAGCCCGCCGCCCACGCCTGTGGCAGACACGCGACCGGATACGCCGTCGGCGGCTCGCCACGGCGGCGCGGGAAGCCGCAGAAGAGTTCCGGCAAGCGCATATCGAACGTCACCGCCGCCTCGAACAAAGCCTGCAACAGCCGCACCGCCGCTTCCTTGCGTCCATAGCGCGCGAGTCCCCGCGCGCACAGTGCGTTGTCGTGCGGCCAGACCGAGCCGTTGTGATACGCCATCGGATTGAAGCGCGCCTGCCCCGCCGCGAGCGTGCGCACGCCCCAGCCCGTGTGAAATAGCGCCGATTCGAGCGTCTGAGCCACGGCGCGCCCGCGCTCGAACTCCGGCAGCCCGAACGCGAGCAGATGCCCCGCATTCGACGCGAGCACGCGGCACAACTCGCCGTGACCGTCGAGTGCGATGCCGTAGAACTCCGACTCCGGCATCCAGTATTTGTCCTCGACGCAGCGGCGGATCTTCGCGGCGCGGCCCGCGTAACGCGCGGCCTCTTCCGCAAGGCCGCGATGCGTGGCGAACTTCGCCATCGTGTCGAAGGCCGCGCTCGCGTAGGCCTGCACTTCGACCAGCGCGATCGGACCATCGGGAAAGTGGCCGTCGGCATGAAACACCGAGTCGTGACTGTCTTTCCAGCCCTGATTCGCAAGACCGCCCTCGGATTCGCGCCGATAATCGAGCAGCCCGAGTTTGTTGCGCTCGCACACACCTGCGACCCAGTCGGCGGCGCGTTCGAGCGCCGGCCAGAGTTCGTCGATCAGCGCCATGTCACCGGTGCGCTCCGCGTAGGCGCCCGCCAGCACCACGAACAGCGGCGTGGAATCCACCCCGCCGTAGTAGAGCGCGAACGGCACTTCGCCGGTGGCCGCCATTTCGCTCTTGCGCATCTCGTGCATGATCTTGCCGACCGCGGCGTCGCGAAACGCCGAGTCCTCGCGCGCCTGATGCGCCGCGAGAAAGCGCAGCACGCCGCGCGCCAGAGCGGGCTGCAGCCAGAGCGTCTGCAGCGACGTGATGATCGCGTCGCGGCCGAACGGCGTGGAAAACCACGGAATGCCCGCATACGGATACGGGCCGGTCGGCAGATCGGTGGTCAACAGGCCCAGGTCTGCAATCGAGCGGTTGATCCACGCATTGAAGAGCGGATTGCTCGAACGCACGCGCCCGGTCTGGCGGCGCCGCTCGCGCATGACGATGTGCGCATCGACAAGCGCGGCGCGCACCGCCGCGCGGCCCACGCTCTGCCCGTTCGACTGGGCGAGACAATGTTGCGGCCGGATGATGCCCGCGCTCGGCGCGTCGGGCGCGACGCCTTCGAGCGGCTCGACTTCGACCGACACGGTGAGATAGAGCGACACACAGGCCTGCGCGGGCAGTTCGACGGAGAAGTCCGCGCGATCCGCGAGCAGCTTGTCCGGCTTCGGCGAGAACTCGATACTTACGCGCCGCGCGACCTTGTCGAGGCCGATATATTCCAGCCGCACCTGGTTGCCGTCCACGTGCGGCGGCTTGAGTTCGCCGCGCACTTCGCGCTTGAGGCCGCGCACTTCGAACATGTCGCGAAAGTCGCTCGCGAACGACACCGACAGCGGCACCACGGCGTCTTCGGTGCCGTAGTTGGTGAGCTCGATGGCCTCGGTCATCATCGTGCCCGAGAGCACGCGCTCGCGTTCGACGTGAATCACGCCCTCGGGCGTGCTCGTGCCGCCGAGCGGCGGCAAGGGACGATTGGTGAGGTGCGCGGTAAAGGCCGTGTTGTCGCTGCTCACGCTGCCCGACAGCAGCGAAGGCACGCGCCCGCCGAAGGTCAGGCGCAGCGACGACAGCACGCGCGTGTCGTTCACGAACAGGCCGTCGTCGATGCCGGTGATATCGCCGAGCGGGTCGTTGACGATGAAGGTGTCGCCCGACTTCAGCACGTGCTGGTCGGCGCTGGCGACTTCGGGGGTTTCGGGCGCGATGAAGACGCCGTCGGGAACATGATCGGGATGATCCACGCCGCTGGAGCGCGTGACGCCGCCGAGTGTTTCAGGATCCTGCATTGCCTGCCTCCTCTCTCTAACCATTGCCTGATCAGTGCATCAGGGTGCTTCGTCCGAACGATTGTAGTGGCTATGCAGCGGATCGCACGAATACCGGGCAGGCATCCATCATGCTCGCGATAAATAAATACGGGCGCCGGCACGGTAAAACGTGCGGGCGCCCGTCGATCGCTGCGCGGCGGCTTGTGGCCTCCGCGCGCTCGTCACAACGTTATGCGTCAATGCATGGCGTGGCGATCGTGCTTATTCGCGTGCTTATTTGCGTGCTTACGCATTAGCGAAAACCCGTGGTCAGTGGGATTAACGTTGTGCGATCGGCTTCGCTTCGCGCGCCGCATTGCCGACGAAGAGCTGACGCGGACGGCCGATCTTCTGCTCCGGATCGGCGATCATTTCGTTCCATTGCGCAATCCAGCCCACCGTGCGCGCCATCGCAAAGATGCAGGTGAACATGGCGGTGGGGATGCCCAGCGCGCGCTGCACGATGCCCGAGTAGAAGTCGACGTTCGGGTAGAGCTTGCGCGACACGAAGTATTCGTCTTCGAGCGCGATCTTTTCGAGCGCCATCGCCAGCTTGAACAGCGGATCGTCGTGCAGGCCCAGTTCTTCGAGCACTTCGTGGCACGTTTCGCGCATCAGCTTGGCGCGCGGATCGTAATTCTTGTAGACGCGGTGGCCAAAGCCCATCAGCTTCACGCCCGAATTCTTGTCCTTCACCTGCTCGATGAACTTCGGGATGTTGTCGACCGAGCCAATCTCTTCGAGCATGTTCAGCGCGGCTTCGTTCGCGCCGCCGTGCGCCGGGCCCCACAGACAGGCGATACCGGCCGCGATACACGCAAACGGGTTCGCACCCGAGGAACCCGCCAGACGCACCGTCGAGGTCGAGGCGTTCTGTTCGTGATCGGCGTGCAGGATCAGGATGCGGTCGAGCGCGCGCACCAGCACGTCGTTGACCTTGTACTCCTCGCTCGGCGTCGAGAACATCATCTGCATGAAGTTCGCGCTGTACGAGAGGTCGTTGCGCGGATACACGAAGGGCTGGCCGACCGTGTACTTGTACGCCATCGCGACGAGCGTGGGCAGCTTGGCGATCATGCGGATCGCGGAGACTTCACGATGCTGCGGATCGTTGATGTCGAGCGAGTCGTGATAGAAGGCCGACAGCGCGCCGACCGCCGCGACCAGGATCGCCATCGGGTGCGCGTCGCGACGGAAGCCGCGGAAGAAGAAGTGCATCTGCTCGTGAACCATCGTGTGGTTCGTGACGGTCGCGACGAACTCGTCCTTCTGCTTTTGCGTCGGCAGTTCGCCCTTCAGGAGCAGGTAGCAGCTTTCGAGGAAGTCGGCGTTCTGCGCGAGGTTGTCGATCGGGTAGCCGCGATACAGCAGCTCGCCCTTGTCGCCGTCGATGTAGGTGATCGCCGAGTTGCATGCCGCCGTGGACATGAAGCCCGGGTCGTACGTGAACATGCCGGTCTGGCCGTACAGCTTGCGGATATCGATCACGTCCGGGCCTTGCGTGCCCTTGTAGACCGGCAGCTCGACGCCTTCAGCGTGGCCGGGGATCGTGAGTGTGGCGTGTGTCTTCGAATCGATCATGTCCTGTCCTTGCATTTGCATTCAATTGCACTCAAGTGCCGTTACTTCGCACGACGCAGCGCCGCACAACGCCCTTCCGGCGCGGCTTCACTGCGACCACTTGCCGCATTTTACGCCGCGTCGCAGCCGCGATTGATAGCGGGGCCAGCAACAATGCCTCTTCAGATCAACAACATTGAATGCTTGCAGCTTGCTTAATCCCGATTTATGCAACAATATTTTGCCGGTGCAGCGCAACATGAACGCTCGGTATCTGCGATACTGGTTGACATGCATTGACTTCCCCTGTCTTGCATGCATCTTTCGGCCCGCCTTCCTTTTTGGCGGGCCTTTTTTACTTAGGCCACACGCGCTGTACGCAAAACGTAAGGAAAGAACAGATGAACATCTCGATCGATACCCTGTTCGCTGAAGACGAACTTGCAGAGGGCGCCGTCGTTACGGCTCTCAATCACCAGGACATCGTCGTCGCGCTTTCAGCGGCCCTCGCTTCGGAACGCGTAGCGGTGCTCCACATGCTCTACCCGCGCACCGACGCGCGCACGCACGCGAGCCTCGACGCACTCGTCGCGGCCCTGCACGGCCACGGCCTGCACCAGGTCGCACGCCTCGTCTCGCAGGAAGCGCACTACCTCGTATTCAAGGATCCGGTGAAGGCATGGAAGGCCTTCCACGAAATCCGCAACGACTCGCTCGCCATCGGCGTGCATCTGTACTACGCGGGCCTCGTTGGCGAAGCCGCCGAGAACAAGCTCGACGCGCACGCGCACGGCCGCGATTAAGCCCCCCACGCTCGCCCGGTTGCCCCGCCACTCGCGTCGCTATTGCCGCGGCCGCAGTGGCTGCAGAGGCGTTCAGGCCACCCGGGCCGTTTGCAGTGACCGATGCTTCATGATGAATTTCGCGCCATTTGCGCGGGGTTTTTCAGGGCGAAAATTAGTTCGCAGTGCCATGCATCAAGGCGCGAGCGAAGATGGCCGCATTGCGCGGCCATCATGTGCTACCGACGTCCATCGACGAAAATCAGCGTCCGTGACCGCTCGCGAACTGATCGATCAGATCGTTGAAGGCGGCAGGCCGCGCGAGATTCATGCCGTGCGAGGCGCCCTCCACCGTCGCGCGACGCGCGTCGGGCATCCATTCCTCCAGCGCCGCAGCGGCGCGCTGAAACATCGCCGGACTCAACTCACCGTCGATCAGCAGCACGGGGCACGTCACCTCGGCGGCCTCCTCGCGCGTGTAAGCGGCGAGCGGGTCGAGGAACTGGGGCCCCAGCGTGTGTGCGTTGTCGATCGCCATGCGGCGGAACGAATGCGTGCTTTTGGCCCAGAAACCAGGGCGGCTCACCGAATCGACGAACAGTTCCAGGCCGCCGTCCACGTCGCCCGAATCGATCAGTTGCACGGCGCGGGCACGCAGCGCGTTGACCGTCTCGGGCAGCTTCGCGAGGCTCTGGCCGGGCTGCTGCACCGGGCCGCCGGGGTCGGCGAGCGTTAGCGACTGCAGATGCTGCGGATAGCGGCGCGCGAACTGATATGCGACCGCGCCGCCGCGCGAATGGCCGATCACATGCGCCGGTCCCGCGCCGAGGGCATCGATGAACTGCGCGACCTCGTCGGCGTGGCGGCTCCAGCTAAACGGCTCGCCGCGCGCGCTGTCGGGCGCGGGCCAATAGTGCGTGAGGCTCACGGACACGCAACGGTAGTGCTCGCCCAGGCCCGCAAGCTGCGGCTGCCAGTAGCGATAGTCGCAAAGCGACCCGTGGATAAAAAGGAGCAATTCGCCCTTACCGGATTCGACATAGGGCATGGGCTGCCCGCCGGGCAGTTCGACGAACGACCCGGGAGCGGGAAATACGGCTTGATTCACGGCTGGATGATGACTGACGAAAGCTGACGAAGGAACGGCGCTAGCGAAACAACACGGCAACCACGCTGCGGCGTCCGACGTAATTCGGGGTAATGGAAAAGCAAAAGACGCGTATTGTCGCACGAGCGCGCCCGCCCCGCCTTGCCCGACTTTCGGCGGCTCTCGCAGCCCGAGCCGCGCAGCGATCAGTCGTAGGCGCTGAAGGCCGGCTGGTCCGCCGCCACGGCCCCCGCAGCGGCTGCGCCCGCGCCGCGCACGGCGCAGGTCAGCGGCGCGTCGGCCACGCGCACGGGCACGCCCAATTCGGCCGCGAAGCACTGGTCGAGGCGGCCCAGCAACGCGCCGCCGCCGGTCAGCACGATGCCGCGATCGGCGATATCCGTCACGAGTTCGGGCGGCGCGCTCTCGAACACCCGGCGCACCACGCCGATCACCTGACGCAGCGGGAACGCCAGCGCGTCGGCGATATCCTCGCTGCTGACTTCGATGGTGCGCGGCAGGCCGTCGTCGAGGCTGCGGCCCGTCGCGCGCATGTGCTCGATCGGCTCGCCGCGCAGCGCGCTGCCGATGGTCATTTTCAGATGCTCGGCGGTTTGCTCGCCGAGGATCACGCCGTAGAGGTTGCGCACGTGCTCGATGATGGCGCGGTCGAACTGGTCGCCGCCCACGCGCAGCGACCCGCCACACGCCACGCTGCCCAGCGCGATCACCCCCACTTCGGTGGTGCCGCCGCCGATATCGACAACCATCGATCCAGTCGCCGCGCCCACCGGCAGGCCCGCGCCCAGCGCGGACGCCAGCGATTCGTCAATCAGGTTCACACTGGCCGCGCCCGAGGCGAAAGCCGCCTCGCGGATCGCGCGGCGCTCCACGCGCGTGGCGTTGCCCGGCACGCAGACCGTGAACGCCGAACGACGGCTCAGAAGGCGGCGCGGACGCGCCATGGCGACGAAGCGGCGCATCATGTGCTCGGCCGCGAGAAAGTCGGCGATCACGCCATGCGACAACGGCTTCACCGTTTCCAGATTTTGCGGCGCGCGCCCGACCAGCGCCTTGGCCTGGGTACCCACGGCGGCGACGCTCGCCTCAGCGCCCTTGCCCTTGTAGCCATTGCGTTCGAAACAGACGACGGAAGGCTGGTCGAGCACGATGCCCTTGTCCGCCGTGTAGATCAGCGTATTGGCCGTGCCGAGGTCGACCGCCACCGTGTTGCGGTCGGTGTGGCGGGACAATTTGTGCAGAAGCGAAGGTTGCCGCGTGGCTCGGGCCATGTCGTCGTTGTGTATGAGGAGCGCGCGTGCCGACGGCACGCTCCCGGAATTCGAACCCGGCGCTACGTCGTCAAAACAATCGTCTGAATAAACAGGGACGATAAGAAACCTTCAGCTGAACTATCCAGTCCCCACTGGGACAATTCCGCTGACCATTGACGTTTAACGCGGCGTGTACCGGGCGCATGGGGCCTCGACGGCCCATTGGCTCTGTTTACGGCATGGAGCGGCCGAGACTTTAACCGCAACAGAAATAACCGGGCAGCTTAAACGCGAAGTGTGGAAAAAATGCGTCAGGCCGCCACGTCGTGCGGCCTGAGCAGATTGACAACGCGCGGCGCACGCCGCTCGACGCGTGACTGTGGCGCGATTTAACCCAGCGCGCTCACCAGCGCGTCGCGGCCCAGCATCGCGCCCTGCGCCGTGATCGTGTGACCGACGCCCGGCAGCACGTAGGCGGCCACCGCATAGCCCGCGTCGCTGAACGCGTTGGCGGCGCGTTCGAGTTCCTGCACGGGAATCACGGTGTCGTCTTCGCCATGCACGAGCGTGAGCGGCGTGCGGTTTTGCGCGACGACCGGCGCCGACAGGCGTCCGGCGTAAGCGACCACGCCCGCGAGGCCGACAGGCTCCGTCGCCACCAGATAGAGCGACATGATCGAGCCCTGCGAGAAACCCACCAGCGCGAGCGCGTCGAAGCCCAGGCCCCAATGCGCGAGTTCATCGGCGAGACGTTTTTGCAGGATCGGCGCGGCGGCGGCCACGCGCGCGCCGCGATTCACTTCGCTCACGTCGCGCAGGCTGAACCACTGACGGCCGCCAAAGCCACCGTCGAACGGCTCGCTGCCGTCGAGCGACGCGAACGCGACGCCGGGCAGCGCGTCACGCCATGCGTCGGCGAGCGGCATCAGATCGCGTGCGTTGCTGCCCACGCCGTGCAGCAGCACGACCAGCGAACGCGCGGCGCCTTCGGCCGGCGCCAGACGCCAGCCACCATCGAATTGTTCCCAGCTCATTCTTGAGATCCCCTGTGGGCGTGTTTCAAATCATGCGGAAAGCGCGCGGAGGCCGAGCCACAGGCATCGCGCCTGCGATCTTCCGCGCCAGCCGCAAGGATACGCCGGGCTTGCAGCGCGCGTCGGCGCGACCGCAAGTCGAAAGGAAACGGTAAGCGCCACGCCCGCACGCGCCCACGCCGCCACCAAGCCCCTTCGCCGCGTGGGGATGCTTGCACGCCCGTCCATGGGCTTGGGCGATTGCGGTTATCCTTGCCGCAAAACCGGCCCGCCGCGCGCGGGCCTTCCCTGTTTTGCAGCACCGAAACACGCGGAGAAGACGTTTGAACCAGCCCGCCGTCCCGGCCACGCCGCCCAAGCCCCCCGCACCGCCCCCGCCGCTCGAAGGCGGCCGACTGATTCTCGCGACCATCGCGGTGGCGCTCGCGACCTTCATGAACGTGCTGGACACGTCGATCGCCAACGTCGCCATTCCGACGATCTCGGGCGACCTCGGCGTGTCGGTGGACGAAGGCACCTGGGTCATCACCGTGTTCGCCGCAGCCAACGCCGTGTCGATTCCGCTCACGGGCTGGCTCACCCAGCGCTTCGGCCAGGTGCGCCTGTTCGTGGCCTCGATTCTCTCGTTCGTACTCGCCTCGTGGCTGTGCGGCATCGCGCCGAGCCTGCCCTTCCTGCTGATC
The DNA here is from genome assembly GCF_002917095.1 of Paraburkholderia eburnea. Lineage (GTDB taxonomy): Bacteria > Pseudomonadota > Gammaproteobacteria > Burkholderiales > Burkholderiaceae > Paraburkholderia > Paraburkholderia eburnea. The sequence goes on along the minus strand of NZ_PQGA01000002.1, from coordinate 641,549 downwards.
GCGCGTGTCTTGCAGGGCGCGGTGGCCGGACCGCTGATTCCGCTTTCGCAGGCCATCCTGCTCGGCTCCTGGCCCAAGGACAAATCGTCGACCGCGCTCGCGTTCTGGGCCATGACGACGACCGTCGGCCCGATCGCCGGCCCGGCGCTCGGCGGCTGGATCACGGACAGCTACAACTGGTCGTGGATCTTCTACATCAATATCCCGGTCGGGCTGTTCGCGGGCTTCGTGACGTGGAACATCTACCGCAACCGCGAATCGCCGACGCGCAAGCCGCCCATCGACATCGTCGGCCTGGGCCTGCTGATTGCGTGGGTCGCGTCGCTGCAGATCCTGCTCGACAAGGGCAAAGACCTCGACTGGTTCAATTCGCCGGTGATCGTCGGGCTGGGCGTCGTGGCGCTGGTCAGCTTCGCGTTCTTCCTCGTCTGGGAATTGACCGAACCGAATCCGATCGTCGATCTGCGGCTATTCGGTCAGCGCAACTTCCTGGGCGGCACGATTGCGATTTCGGTGGCGTATGGCGTGTTCTTCGGCAATCTCGTGTTATTGCCGCAGTGGATGCAGGAGTATCTGAACTATCGCTCCGTGGACGCGGGGCTGGTCACCGCGCCACTCGGCGTCTTTGCCGTGATTCTCGCGCCGGTCGTGGGCCGCATCCTGCCGCGCTCGGATGCGCGCGTCATCGCGACCTGTGCGTTCGTGCTGTTCGCCGTCGTGTTCTTCATGCGCTCGAAATACGTGATCGAAATCGACACGTTCCATCTCGTGCTGCCCACGCTGCTGCAAGGCATTCCGATGGCGCTGTTCTTCGTGCCGCTGACCGCGATCATTCTCGCGGGGCAGCCGCCTGGGCGGATACCGGCGGCGGCGGGCCTGTCGAACTTCGTGCGCGTGTTCTGCGGCGCGGTGGGCACCTCGATCGCGACGAACGCCTGGAACAACCGCACGGTGCTCCATCACGAACGCCTCACCGAACAGGCCTCGATCGACAATCCCGTGTTCCGTCAGTCGATCGAGAATACGCAAACGGTGCTGCATCTGAGCGAGCCGTCGGCGCGCGCGCTGTTCGATTTCCAGTTGACGACGCAGGCCGCCATGATGGGCCTGAACGATATCTTCTATATCTCGGCGATCATTTTTCTCGCGATCATTCCGCTCATCTGGATCACGAAATCGACGCGCGGCGGCGGTGGCGGCGCGGCCGGCGCGCATTGACGATGTGTCGATGCGCCGATATTGCAGGCCCGCGCGTTCAGGCGAAGCGCGTGGGCGAGTACGGTGCGGGATCGGTAAAAGGCCTCTCGCCCATGATCTGCTCGGCGACGAGGCGCCCCGACACCGGGCCGAGCGTGAGGCCATGATGGTTGTGGCCGAACGCGAACCATAGCCCCGCGTGACGCGGTGCCGGCCCGAGCACCGGACGCATATCCGGCGTGCAGGGGCGCATGCCCATCCACGGCATGTCGTCGATGCGCTCGCCGAGTCCGAACACGGGCCGCGCGGCGCGCTCGGCGGCGTCGAGCTGCGCGTAGTTGGGCGGCCGATTTCGTGTGGCCAGCTCCACGCCGGTCGTCAGGCGCAGGCCCTGGCGCATCGGCGCGACCACGTAACCGCCCTCGATATCCACGACCGGACGCAGCAGCGGCGCGCCCGCCGCGCTCGCGTAGTGCATGTGATAGCCGCGCTTGGCCATGAGCGGCACGCGGTAGCCGAGCGGCGCCGTCACCTGATCCGACCACGGCCCCATGGCCACGACGGCCAGTTCGGCGGCGAGCGGACCATCGTCGGTCTGCACCTGCCAGCCGCCGCCCTGTGCGCGTAACGTGCGCGCATCGCCCGTTGCGAAACGGCCGCCTTCGCGCAGGAACAACTGCGCATAGCCCTTCACGAGCGCGCCGGGATCGGCCACGCTCGCCGGGTCGATCCAGTGGATCGCGCCCGCGTAGCCTTCGTTTAGCGATGGTTCGGCGGCGCGCAGTCCCGCGGCGTCGAAAACTTCCGTACGGAGATGATGTTCGTCGGCCAGCCGTTGCGCCGCTTCGCGCTCGCGCTCGAACGCCTGCGGCGAGCGATACGCTTGCAGCCAGCCGATCGGGCGCACGAGCGCACGCAGATCGGTGCGCGCGATGAGCGCTTCGTGTTCGGCGACGCAGCGCGAGATGAGCGGCAGCATATCGCGCGCCGCGCCCGCCAGCCGCTGCGGCGCCGACTCGCGCCAGAACGCGGCGAGCCAGCGTGCGTAGGCCGGCAGCGAACGCGCGTCGTAGCGCAGCATCGTCGAGTCATTGCGCGCGAGTCGCAGCAACGTGCGCCAGTCGCGCGGAAAGCCATACGGCACCACCGACGACGCCTCGATCAGCCCCGCGTTGCCGTAACTGGTTTCCTCGCCGGGCGCGCGCCGGTCCACCAGCGTGACGTTCACGCCGCGCGCCTGCAGATGCAGCGCGACGCTCACGCCGACGATGCCCGCACCGAGAACGATCGCGTCCTTGCTCATGCCATTCCTCTGGAGTCCATAGCGGTTTTCATTGATATCGCATCAATTTGCGACGACGTCGCGGCCAACGCATTTTATCGGGCGCGGCGACATTCTTGCACAAGCGTCGATCGTTGCAGTCGCGCCACCGCGCCCGAGTCGCTACAATCGCCGGACTGCGGCACGCGCCTGGCCGCGCCGCCCTATCTCGCGATGTCCATGAACTACACGCCCATCCTCGACGCGATCCACCGCGACCTGCAACCGCACATCGGCCGTGGCCGTGTCGCCGACTACATCCCCGAACTCGCCACCGTGAGGGCCGATCATTTCGGCATGGCGATCGTCACCGTCGACGGCCAGGTCCATCGGACCGGCGACGCCGACGTGCGCTTCTCGATCCAGAGCATCTCCAAGCTGTTTGCCTGCACGCTGGCATTCCAGCTGCTCGGCGACGCCCTGTGGGAACGCGTGGGCCGCGAGCCGTCGGGCACGGCATTCAATTCGCTCGTGCAGCTCGAATTCGAAAGCGGCAAACCGCGCAATCCGTTCATCAACGCGGGCGCGCTCGTGGTCACCGATGTGCTGTGCCGCCGCTTCGTGCAGGCGGAAACGGCGCTGGTGGATTTCGTACGGCGGCTCTCGGGCGAAGGCGGCATCGGTTACGACCTCAAGGTTGCGCAGTCGGAACTCGCGCACGCCGAGCGCAACCGCGCCATGGCGCATTTCATCGCGAGCTTCGGCAACCTGGAGATGGCCGCCGATGCGGTGATCGATGCTTATTGCCGCCAGTGCGCGATCTCGATGAGCTGCGTGGAGCTGGCGCGCGCGGCGCTGTTCCTCGCGAACGGCGGCGTGTCGCCCGTGAGCGGCGAGCAGGTGCTCGATGCCAGTTCGGCCAAACGGCTTTCGGCGCTCATGCTGACGTGCGGCACTTACGATGCGGCGGGCGACTTCGTTTATCGCGTCGGCTTGCCGGCCAAGAGCGGCGTGGGCGGCGGGATCGTCGCGGTGCTGCCAGGCGAGTTCGCGGTGTGCGTGTGGTCGCCGGGGCTCGACGCGAACGGCAATTCGCAGGTGGGTTCGCTGGCGCTGGAATGGTTGACCACGCGAACCGGACGATCGATTTTTTGAGGGCACGGGCGGCGTCCGCCAAAGACGCGCGAGGCGCACCGCCCGCTGCCGCCAGGAAGCTCAAGCCGCCAGGCTCCCGAAAACTAGAGCGGAAAGCTGAACTGAACCCACAGCTTGTTGCCTTGCGACCGGTTGCGCACCGCGAACTCACGCTGATACTTCACGACGATTCCCGAAGCCGGCCCCCACATGTAGCGCAATTGCGGTCCGATCGCGACCGCCTGTCCGCGAAAGCCATCGGATCCGACTTTGACGCCGTCCTGCGTATCGTCGGTGAATTGCTTGAGAAACGTGCCCTGCACGCCTAGTTGCAGGCGCTGGTTGACCGAATAGCCGACCAGGTAATCGAGCACCGCGACCGCTCCCGAGTGGTAATGGGTGGCATGGTCCGGCGAGTTCGTTTCCACCAGCGTCGTGGTTGAAATCTCCCAGGCGGGACGAGGAAACCAGGTCACGCTGAGATAAGGCAAGAAGGCGTAAGTGTTGGTTCCGGTGTTGGCAATGCGGTTGGCTGAATACGCCCCGCTCGGCACGGCGAACGAAGGCGAAAAGAACGCGAACAGCGTGTTCGACGAGTTGGTATAGCCCAGCATCAGGGGTTCGAGAATCACATCGCCAAGCGCGGCCCGGTTGCCGGTCCCGCCAGGCGTCGACAGATGCAGGTCAAGGATTGGGACGATGGCACTGCTCGAAACGGTGAACGGTCCCAATGTCGCGCCCCATGTATGCACGACACGCGGCGTTTCCGCCACGACGCTCAGATGGAAACCCGGCACGGCGTTATTGCCATTCGCGCCCGCGAATTTATTGGCCGAATAGTAAAGCGAATAATTGAAATACTGCGTGGCGCCGGGCGGGGGCAGCAAACCGTTCAGCACGGTATTGACGCCAAACGGATAGCTGATTTGTCCGCTCTCCGTTGCATGGACGGAAGCTGCGATCGCGGACGCGATCAATCCCGCACCGAACAGGCGGGTGAAGGTGGACGTCATGGTGTCTCCAGACCTTGTAATCGTTGGTTTTTTTGCGTGTCACGGGGCGCACCTGAAAGTCCGCCGCCGCTGATTTCGCCGTGACGCCTGGGCATGCGTTCTGGGCAAACGCACTGTAAAGCGAGCCCGAACGGCGAAAAAGTCCCCATGGGGAGAACACTTCTCCGTTCGGTGGAGAAATTCGGCTTGACACTAGCTGGAGGAGAATGAGCGGGCGAATCGGCGCACGCCGGAGATTCGGCGCGGCGTCTCTATCGGCAATTTTTATTTCGTATGCCTGAATTTAATGCATGGCCACGCTGGATAAATGGCGAGGCCAGCGTTGCCCTCTACTGCACGACGTCGTTCCACTTGCGCGCGAAGCCTAGCCGCTCGAAGCGCTCGATCAGAAACTCCGTGAATACGCGGATCTTGGCCGGTTGATGACGGCGGCTCTGATACGCGAGGTTGACCGTGAGCTCGGGCAAGCGCCAGTCGGCCAGAACCGGCACGAGCTTGCCCCCGACGATATCGCCATGAATGATGTAAAGCGGCTGGATCAGGATGCCGAGTCCGGCAAGCGCCGCCGCGCGTATGACCTGCCCTTCGTTCGCATCGAGCACGCTCTTGATGGCAACCGACTGGCGCTTCGCGCCGCGCCGGAAATGCAGCACGTAGGGGTCGTTGGCGAGGTTATAGACGAGCAGGTCGTGCTCGACGAGCGCATCGGGCGTCGCGGGCGCGCCGCGCCTGGCAAGGTAGCCCGGCGATGCGGCCAGCACCCGCCGCGTCTGCGCGAGCTTGCGAACCGTGATGCTGGAATCCGCCTCGTGCTCGCGGGTGCGGATGGCAACGTCGATACCGGCCTCGATGAAGTCCGGATAGCGGTTCGCCGCGACGATCTGTACGTTCAGGTTCGGATAGCGCTGGTGAAATTCGGGCAGCGCCGGAGCAATATAAATCGACGCAAAAGACACCGATGCCGTCACGCGCAGCGTGCCGCCCGGATTGACGGAGGCTTCGTTGACCGCGGCGTCGGCCTCGGAGAGTTCGGCCAGGACGGCGACGCAGCGCCGGTGATATTCGCGCCCCGCATCGGTCAGCCAGAGACGCCGCGTCGTTCGCTCGACGAGCCGCGCGCACAGGCGGTCCTCCAGCGCGTTCAGGCACCGGCTTGCCGCCGCACTCGACATCCCGAGCTGCTCCGCCGCCTTCGAGAGGCTGCCCAGCTCGGCGACCTGAATGAAGAACTCAATTTGTGTCAGCTTATCCATACACTCGATTTCTCCGCCAGATGGAGAACAAAACTCCATAAACTGGTCTTTTTTCCGCACCAGGACGGAATTAATCTTACCGGAACAAATCATGAAACAACATCCGGAGACAACCGACATGCGCAACCTCAACGAAGACACGATCACCCAGGCGGTGATCGCATCGCTGAATGGCTGTCGCGACGAACGGCTGCACACGGTAATCACGAGCCTCGTTCAACACCTGCATTCATTTGCCCGCGAAACGAAGCTGACCGAAGCCGAATGGCAGGCCGCGATCGCGTTTCTGACCGCGACCGGCCATATCACCGACGACAAACGCCAGGAGTTCATCCTGCTCTCGGATGTGCTCGGACTCTCCACGCTCGTGACCGCGCAGAATCATGCGAAGCCGGCGGGCTGCACCGAGGCCACGGTATTCGGTCCGTTCTACGTAACGGGAAGCCCGGAATACCGTTCGTTCGACGACATCTCGAACGGCGCGCGCGGCGAACCCTGCTTCGTGCGCGGACAGGTGCGCGCACTCGATGGGAAAGCCATTACGAATGCCCTGCTCGAAGTCTGGCAGGCCGACGAGGATGGCCACTACGACGTGCAACTGCCGCCGGGCGACAACGGAGCCGTCGAGCACCGGGCGCGCGGCAAGCTGCGCACCGACGCCGATGGCCGCTTCGCGTTCCGCTCGATCCTCGCCGAACCGTATCCCATTCCGCACGACGGCCCCGTGGGCGCGCTGCTGAGCGCCTTGGGCCGGCATCCGTGGCGGCCCGCGCACCTGCATTTCATGATTCAGGCGCGAGGCTACGAAACCCTCATCACCCACGTGTTCCGCGACGGCGACCGCTATCTCGACTCCGACGCGGTGTTCGGCGTGCGCTCCACGCTGGTCGCGCAATGGGTCCGGCATCGGCCGGGCACGGCCCCGGACGGCTCGCGCGTCGACGTGCCGTACTACACGCTCGACTACGATTTCGTGCTGAATCCTCAAGGAAGCGCCGCATGATCCGGCACATCGTAATGTGGAAAGTGGCAGGCGAGACCGGACACGAGCACAACGAGGCACGCGCGCGCGTGAAGGCCGCTTTCGAAGGATTACGCGGGCGCATACCCGGCATGACGCGCATTGAAGTCGGCGCGGATTTCAGCCAGGCCGACTACGCCTGCGATCTCGTACTGATCGCGGAATTCGAGTCGCGCGAGGCGCTCGGCCTCTACGCGACGCACGCGGAACATGCACGGGTACGCGAAGAACTGGCCGGTCTGCGCATCGCGCGCCACCAGGTCGATTACCTCGCCGAATGACGGAGGCAACATGGAGTTTGTTTATCAGGCGCGTCCCGCACGCGTGATTTTCGGCGCGGGCAGCCTGCGCCATCTGGAGCGCGAAGTGCTGGCGCTCGGGGCGAAGCGTGCGCTCATTCTTTGCACGCCCGAGCAGCGCTCGATCGCGCAAAGCGTGGCCGGGCAACTCGGGGCGCGTGCGGCCGGTCTCTACGATCAGGCGACCATGCATGTTCCGGTCGAGGTGGCGCGCGATGCCCGCAACTACGCGAAGGCGCATGACGCTGATTGCGCCATTGCGGTAGGCGGCGGCTCCACGATCGGGCTTGGCAAGGCGATCGCGCTGGAAAGCGGCATGCCGATCATCGCGATTCCCACGACCTACGCGGGCAGCGAAATGACGCCGATCTACGGGCTGACCGAAGACGGTCTAAAGCGTACCGGCACCGACCCACGCGTGTTGCCGAAGACGGTGATCTACGACCCCGCATTGACCGTGACGCTGCCCGTCGAGTTGTCGGTCACGAGCGGCATCAATGCGATAGCGCACGCGGCCGAGGGGCTCTACGCGAGCGACGCGAACCCGGTGATGAGCCTGATGGCGGAAGAAGGAATACGCGCGCTCGCGCAAGGCTTGCCGGGCATCCGGCGCGACCCGGCCGACCTCGCCGCGCGCGGCGATGCGCTCTATGGCGCGTGGCTATGCGGCACGGTTCTGGGCAACGTCGGCATGGCGCTGCATCACAAGCTATGCCACACGCTAGGCGGCAGCTTCAACCTGCCTCATGCGCAGACGCACACCATCGTGCTGCCGCACGCGCTTGCGTATAACGCCGCGGCCGCCCCCGATGCCATGCGCCGGATCGCCCGCGCGCTGGGCGCCGACGACGCCGCGCGCGGGCTCTACGAACTCGCGCGCGACAACGGCGCCACGCTCGCGCTCAAGTCGCTCGGCATGACGCTGGCCGACCTCGACCGCGCCGCCGACATCGCCATGGCCAATCCGTACTGGAATCCGCGGGCCATCGAGCGCAACGCCCTGCGTGCGCTGTTGCAGGATGCGTTCGAAGGCGTGCCGCCCCGCACACATTGAACGGTGGCGCCCAACCAGGATTCACGCGGGATTCACGCGGGACTCGCGCGGGACTCACCCGGGACTCACCCGGGACTCACCCGGGACTCACGCGCGCACGACGATACACGACAAACCTGCACGACAAGCAGGCCATGAATAATCGACACAATCAAGGAGACACTCAATGAAGCCAGGCTTGAACCACGGTGGCGAGCACTACGACGTAGCGGTCATCGGCTATGGCCCCAGCGGCCTCATCGCCGCATCCATGCTTGGCCGCGCCGGCTACCGCGTCGTCGTCATCGAACGCTGGCCGACGCCCTACGGCCTCCCCCGCCTCACGCACATCGACGGCGAAACGGCGCGCATCGTCCAGGCCAGCAGCGATGTGGAGCAGGCATTGCGCAACGCCAAGCCGGTCGATACGTACCACTATCGCGACGCCGCGGGCGACCTGCTGCTCGAACTGAACTGGAGCGGACGCGCCTGCGGCTACCCCGCGCACATCTCGATCTACCAGCCCGATATCGAAGACGCGATCGACGCGCGTGCGAGCGGTTACCGGAACGTGACCGTGCTGCGAGGCTGGGAGGTCGAAACGCTGAAGCAGGACGGCGACGCCGTGGTGCTGTCCGCGCATCCGTGGCGCGGCGCCCAGGACGAGCAATGGACCGAGGCGCCGCGCACGTTCCAGGTCCGCTACGCGATCGGCGCGGACGGCGCCAACAGCTTCGTGCGCCGCACGCTCGGCATCGAGCGCACCGACTTCGGGCACAACGAACGCTGGTTGAACCTCGATTCGGAAAACCGCCGCGACCTGGGCGAGGCCTGCGCGAAAACGACGATTTTTTGCGACCCCGAGCGCGCGTACATGCACATGCCGATCGGCACGAAACGCACGCGCTTCGAACTGCGCGTGCTCCCCGGCGAGGCGACGTCGGATTGGGAACAGGAGAACGCGGGCTGGCGCTGGCTGAAGGAGCGCTACGGGCTCGGACCGGACGATCTGAGCATGCTGCGCCACGTCGTCTATACCTTCGAAACGCGCATGGCCGAGCGCTGGCGCGACGGTCGCGTGCTGCTCGCGGGCGACGCCGCCCATACCATGATGCCGTACATGGGCCAGGGCGCCTGCTCGGGCATGAGGGACGGCATCAATCTCGCCTGGAAGCTCGACCTCGTGCTGAGCGGCCGCGCGTCGCCGTCCTTGCTGGACAGCTATGAAATCGAACGCCGGCCTCACGTCACCGCGATCATGCAGATGTCGCTCTTTCTCGGCAAGGTCGTCAATGAGGACGACCCGCACAAGGTCGCCGAACGCGACGAGGCGTTCCGCGCGGGCAAGGTGCCGCCGATGCCGCCGTTCCCGAGGATCGAGCAAGGCATCGTGCATCGCGAGGCCGGCGGTTCGCTGCTGCCCGCCACGGGCACGCCGGCGCCGCAAGGGCGGGTGCGCCAGGGAGCGGCGGAAGGACGGCTCGACGACGTGGTGGGCTATGGCTTCCAGATCGTCGCGCGCGAGCATCCGGCCCGTTATCTCAACGCCGGCCAGCTCGCGTTCCTGAAGCAATTGGGTTGCCACTTCGCAGTCCTGTCCGACGATGCGGCCGCACCGGATGCCATTGTCGATCTCGACGGCGATCAGCGCGCATTCCTGAACGAGCACTGCATGGCGGCGTACCTCAGCCGGCCGGATTTCGTCGTGTTCGGGTCGGTTGCGGATCTGCGGGAACTCGGTGGACTCGTCGACGATCTCCGCACGCAGCTCCATTGGTGCGCCGATTCCACGGCGCGTGCCGTGACGAATCCCACGGTGGGCGCGCGCGTTTCGTGAACAGGAAATCCAGCATGACAACCGAAATTTCCCCCATGACACTCGCGTTGCAGCGGGCGATGTCCCTTACCCGGCTCCTCGACTGCGGCATGGACTACGCGGATGCGACGGCCCTTCATGCCCGGACGTCGAACGGCGAGCAATGGGACGCGGTAGCCGAAGCGCTTGCCGCCGCACAATTCGCGCGTGCGGCGCTGGCCGCCGATGGCGGGCATCTGGTCACCGCAGCGGACGCACAGGCGAACGGAATCGCCGCCCTGTTATTCGCGCAGATGGCGTTCAACGACGACGTACCGCGCAAGCGCTCGCTCTACGCGCAGTTGAGCGGCGCGACGCGGCGTCTCGCGGACTGGTCGGACAAAGCGATCGAGCGCGTGGAACTGCCCTTCGCCGGCGCGCAGTTGATTGGCTGGCTCGTCCGGCCTTGCGCGAAGCCGGTGCGCGGCACGGTCATCGTGTTCGGCGGGCAAAGCGGATGGGGCCTCGCCTACTGGCCCGTCGCGCGCGCGCTCGCCGCGCGCGGCCTCGCAACGCTGCTGGCCGAAGGCCCGGGTCAAGGCGAAACGCGCCTCGAACAGGGCATCTTCCTCGACGTTGACGTTACGGCCGCCTACCGGCGCTTTGTCGATCACGTCACCGCCGACGCGACGCTCGGGCGCGCCGGCATCTGGGGCAACAGCATCGGCGGATTGTGGGCGGCGTCCACGGCGGCGGCGGACCCGCGCATCGCCGCGTGCTGCGTGAACGGCGCCCTCGCCAGTCCCACGCTACTGCCGTTCCGCACCTTCGTCGAACAGGCCGCCGCCATGCTGGGCAACGACGACCCCGATGCGATCACGGCAAACTTCGCACGCCTGCGTTTCGAGCCGCGGCGCGAATCCATCGGCTGTCCGCTGCTCGTGCTGCACGGCGGCGACGATCCGCTTATCCGGCTGGAAGATCAGCAACCGTTTCTGGACGCAGCGCAGGCCGAAAACGCGACGCTCAAAATCTGGCCCGATGGCGAGCACACGATCTACAACCATTCAGCCGAGCGAACCGCCTTCGTGTGCGACTGGTTCGCCGAGCAGTTGAGCAGGCAACCTGTCTGAACCGGCACGAACGCCGCGCGTCGAACGGCATGATCCGCCCCGGGCATTCTGGCCGATCTGGCCAATCAGGCCGATTCGCGCGCGACGATCGTGAAACCCACATCGAGAACGCGCCGCTCGTCCGGGCTTCTCCCGCCATTCAGGCGGTCAAGCAAAAAGCGGGCGGCGTTCAGTCCAATGCGCGTGCCGTCCACTCGCACCGTGGTCAACTGCGGGATGGTTTCGGCGGAGAATTCCAGGTCCCCGAAGCCGCAGATCGCCAGTCGTGACGGCACCGCCAGCCCCATTCGGCGCGCCGCCCCCAACGCGCCGATCGCGAGCAGATCGGAACCGCAGAAGACCGCGTCGATATCCGGCGCCCGGGACAGCAGATCCGGCAGTGCGCCTTTGCCCACCTCGACCGAACTGGGCGGCGCGACGATCTTTTCGGCGACATTGTGGATGCCGGCCCGCGCGAGCCGCTCGCGAAACCCGGCGCGCCGCGCAAGCGCACGCTCGTCGTTGGCCGAGATGAGCGCGGGATGGCGGGCGCCGCGCTGGAGAAAGTGCCCGGCGACGGCCGCGCCGATTTCGTAGTGAGAAAAGCCGACCAGCATGTCGATCGGCGTCTCGGTCGTCTCCCAGGTTTCGACCACGGGAATGCCGACATTCCTCAGCCGCTCGCGCAGCCAGTCGGTGTGGGCGACGCCCGTGAGCAGCACGCCCTCAGGCCGGCGGCTCAGCACCGCGTCGAGCAGGGTCTCCTCGTTCGATGCGCTGTATCCGCTCAATGCGAGCAGCACCTCGTAGCCCGCGCGCGACATGGTTTCGCTGAAAACCTGGATGGTTTCGGAAAAGAGCGAGTGCGCAATGGTCGGCACGATGGCGGCAATCAGGCGCGAGTGCGCGGACGATAAACCACCCGCCAGCCGGTTCGGCACGTAGCCGAGCTTTTGCACGACCTCGCGCACCCGCTCAAGGGTCTGCGGAGCCACCGACTCCGGGTTGTTGAACACCCGCGAGACGGTGATCGGCGAAACACCGGCCTGCGCGGCGACATCGGTGATGCGCAGGCCCTTGGGCCCGCCGCGTGTGCGCCTCGGGCGCACGGACGCGTCCGTGTGTTCGACGGCTGCTGCAGCGGATTTTGTTGCCGGCATGAGCGTTCAGAAAAAGGAGCGTGCAAAAAAGCTATTGTAACGAATCCGCCCGCTCCTCCCGCCCGCCTAGCGGGTCTTCCTGAGTTCGCCGTCCTCAAGGCGCCACAGGCCGAGCGGATTGCCGTCCCGCAGCGCCTCGGGCAGCAGTTCGGCAGGCAGGTCCTGATAGCACACCGGCCGCAGAAAACGCTCGATCGCGCTTGTGCCCACCGACGTCGTGCGGCTGTCGCTGGTGGCGGGGAACGGACCGCCATGCACCATGGCATGCGAAACTTCCACGCCCGTGGGGAAGCCGTTCGCGAGCACCCGGCCCGCCTTGCGTTCGAGGATCGGCAACAGCTCGCGCGCCAGATCGAGGTCGGCGCCGGCGTCCAGGTGCAACGTGGCGGTCAACTGCCCTTCCAGCTTCGTGGCGATTTGCAGCATCTCGGCGGCGTCCTTGCAGCGGACCACGATCGAGACCGGACCGAAAATTTCGTCGCTCAATACCGCGTTGTCGAGGAACGTCCCGGCATCGGTCGCGAATAGCATCGCGCGAGCCTGCGTCGGGCCGCCTTCCTCCAGGCCGCGCGCCGCGACGCTCACCGCGTTCTGCTCCGTCAGCCGCGCAATGCCCGCAGCGCACGCGGACTGGATGGCGGGCGTGAGCATCGTCTGCGCCGCCCTGGCGCTCAACGCCTCGCCCGCGCGCTCCATGAATCCATCGAGTTCGGCGCCGTCGAGCGCGATCACCACGCCGGGATTGGTGCAGAACTGCCCCGCGCCCAGCGCGAGCGAATCGACGAAACCGCGCGCGATGCTGTCGGCACGCTGCGCGAGCGCCCCCGGCAGCAAAAAGACCGGATTGATGCTGCTCATTTCGGCATGGACCGGAATCGGCTCGGGACGCGCGGCGGCCACCCGCATCAAGGCGAGGCCCCCATGGCGCGAGCCGGTGAAGCCCACGGCCTTGATGGCCGGATGCGCGACCAGCGCCTCGCCCACTGCGTTGCCCTCGCCGAAAATCAGCGAGAACGTGCCATCCGGCAGGCCGTGTTGCGCGACGGCAGCCTGCACGACGCGCCCGACAAGTTCGGAGGTGCCCAGATGCGCGCCATGCGCTTTCACGACAACAGGGCAACCGGCCGCGAACGCCGACGCCGTGTCGCCGCCCGCGACAGAAAACGCGAGCGGAAAGTTGCTCGCGCCGAACACCGCGACCGGACCCAGCGGAATCTTGCGCATGCGCAGGTCGGAACGCGGCAGCGGCTGACGATCGGGCAGCGCCGCGTCGAGGGTCGCAGCAAGCCAGCGGCCCTCGCGCACGAGCGCCGCAAAGAGCCTGAGCTGGCCCATCGTGCGCGCGCGCTCGCCTTCGAGACGCGCCTTCGGCAGGCCGGTTTCGGCATGCGCGCGCTCGATCAGCACGCTGCCCAGCGCGCCGATGCCATCGGCGATCGACTCGATAAAGGCCGCGCGGGTCTCAAGCGGCGCCTGACGGAACGGGTCGAACGCGGCGCTGGCGAGCAGGCACGCACGCTCGACCGAAGCGGCGTCGCCACTCGCGAAACCCGGTTCCGCGATGGCGTCGCCCGTCGCCGGATCGATCGCGTACAACACGCGTCCCGTGCCGCGCACGGTGGATTGGCCAATCAGCAGGTCGCCGGTAATCTGCATGGGAAGACTCCTTCAAAGGGATCAGGTACGGGGCGCGAGGGGCACGAGAAGCGCGCCCCGCACCCGGTTAAAAGCGATGGCGGATGCCAACGTGGACGGTGCTCTGCGCATCGGTCGTCGAGGCGGTCAGACCGTTGATCGCGGCAACCGCCGGATGGTTGCTCGAATCGGTTCCCGACGCGTGCTGATACACGCCGATGATGTAGACATCCGTGTTCTTCGAAAACGCGTAATCGGCGCTCAGCGCGCCCTGGTGATAGGTCGCGCCGCCATTGACGCCCGTTGCCGACGCCACGCTGCTGCCCTTCATGTAGTCGTAGGCTGCGGTCACGGAGAACGCCGGCGTGAACTGGTATTGCAGGTTGATTTCCGCGTTGTTGAAATGTGCCGACCCCGTGTAGCCAGACGGATTCACACCCGATTCGGCCGTGTCGCCAAGATGCGAGAACTGAATGTTCGAATAAGTCGCGCCGACGGTGGCCGCGCCGAGCCGGTACGTGCCGCCCGCTGCGATCACCTGATAGGTCCGCGCCGAAGCGAATCCGCTATAGACGGGAGACGATACGTTGGCCGCGTTGGCGCTCGGCGTGCCCGTCGTGCTGTTGCCGAAGAAGCTCACATTGGGATTGCGAACGTTCATGTAGGCGGCGGCCACCGAGAGCGGGCCATGGTCGTAGCCCGCGCCGATCGACCATGACTGGTTGCGCGTGAGCTCGCCGGCCACGCCGCCGAGGCTGTACATACCGCCGAAGCGCAGCCCCGAGTAGTTTGCGCTCTGATACTTGATCGAGTTGTTCGTGCGGTAGGCGTTGTTGAAGTTATCGATATCGCCGGGATGCGCGGCGAGATAGCCGCCGCCAAACGCCCGGTCCGAGAACATGCCGGGATAGTCCACGACCTCGTCGTACTGGCGGCCCAGCGTGAGCGTGCCCAGGCGCGCGTCGGAGAGTCCCACGAAGGCACGCCGCCCAAACAGCAGGCCGCCTTGCGTGAACTTGCCGGTGCTGCCGTCGAAGCCGCTTTCGAGCAGGAAGATCGTTTTCAGCCCGCCGCCCAGATCCTCGCTGCCGCGCACGCCCCAACGGCTGGACTGCAACACGCCGCCCGCCATGCTCCACTGGTTGCCGCCGCCCGAATTGCTCGTATAGCTCAGACCCTGATCGATCACGCCGTACAGCGTGACCGAGCTTTGCGCCTGCGCCGCGCCAGCGGCAATGCCGAGCAGACCGACGGGAATCATGCGGATATATTTCATTGCTTGTTCTCCAGTTTGTGAGGATGCGGCGGTCTCCACGCCGCGCGGGTAGGACGGCTCCTCGCGCGATACGCGCGATGGTAGCGTTGTCATTTCTATCTAAAGGAACGGCGCACAGGTGCGCCGTCGGACGGAACGTCAGCGGTCAGGCTCGACGATCAGTGTGCGTCGTTCGTGACAGCCGCCGTGGCGGCCGACTGGGGCAGATGGCTGGCGCGGCGCAGGATCAGCGCGGTCGTGATTGCGAAGATGACCATGCACGCGGCGGGCACGAGCATGGGAGCGTGGTTGCTACCGGTGGCCTGCTTGACGAACGGCACGAGGTTCTGCGCGATAAAGCCGCCGATGTTGCCGAGCGAGTTGATCACGGCTATGCCGGCCGCAGCGCGTGCGCCATGGAGGAATTTCGAAGGCAGCGTCCAGAAGCACGGAATCAGCAGATACATGCACGGCGCACCGACACACAATGCCGCGAAGCGCAGGACGGGCCCCGGCAGGAACACGGAGCCGACGAAGCTCGCCACGCCGAGCAGCGCCGCCATGAGCATCGCGACGGTCGCGTGATTGCTCGCGCGCAGCCGTGAAGGCAGCGTGGCGAGCACGAGCGTCGCCATCAGCCACGGAATGATATTGAGCAGCCCGTTCGTGGTGTTGCTGACACCGAAAGCCCTCACGAGCGTCGGCAGCCAGTAGCTCACGCCGTAGACCGAAATCGACAGCATCATGTAATAAAAAGCCATCCCAAGCACGCGCGGGTCCTTGAGCACGTCGAGGACCAAGCCGTGCGCCGCCTGCGTGCGCGCCGTCGAGCTTTCGGCCGCGAGCGTGCGAGCGAGCCAGCGCTTTTCGCCGTCGGAGAGGAATTTAGCGCTTGCCGGCGCGCCCGGCAGGCAGAGCAGCACAACGATAGTCAGGATGACTGAGGGAATTCCCGTCACAACGAACACGAGCTGCCAGCCGTGCAGGCCGAACAGCCCGCCCTTGTCGAGCAGCCAGCCGCAGATGGGCGCGCCGATCATGTTGCCGAGGCTGCTCCCCACCGTGAAATAGCCGAGCATACGCACGCGATGGCGCTGCGGAAACCACAGCGTCAGGTAATAGATCACGCCCGGATAAAGACCCGCTTCGGAGGCTCCCAGCAGAAAGCGCAGGATGTAGAACATCGTGGCGTTTCGCGTGAACGCGAGCAGGATCGTCACGACGCCCCATGTAAACATGATGCGCGCCATCCAGCGCGGCGCGCCGTACTTGTGAAGCAGAATGTTGCTCGGCACTTCGAACAGCAGGTAGCCGATGAAGAACAGCGACGCGCCAAGCCCGTACGCCACCTCGGAAAGCCCGAGCGTTCCGAGCATCTGGAGCTTTGCGAAGCTGATGTTGGAGCGGTCGATGTACGCGACCAGATAAAGCACGCCGAGCAGCGGCATCAGCCGCCATCCCATGCGGTTGATCAGACGCGGCTCGTCGATCTCTGCAGTGACGTCGTTCACAAAGTCTCCTGAGCCCGCCATGCGCGGGCCATGTTTCTGGAATCGGCGCGAGGCCGTGACGCGCGGCGCGCCGTCAGCCCGCGCGCTGCTCGCGCCACGCGCGGTACGCCGCGAGCGTCGCTTCGTCCGGCGGGTAAGTGCCGCGCAGCGCACTGCCGGCTTCGATACGCTCCGTGATGAACGCTTCGAGCAACTCCTGCTCGGCGGCATCCTGCGCAACCTGCACGGCCATCTCGCGCGGCACGATCACCACGCCGTCCGCATCGGCCACGACGATGTCACCGGGATAAACCGGCACGCCGCCGCACGCGATCGGCACGTTCAGGTCGACGGCGTGATGCTTCGCCAGATTGAGCGGCGCGCTCGCGCCCGTGCACCAGATCGGCAGGCCGAATGCGGCGATCGTCGCGCTGTCGCGCACCGGGCCGTCGGACACCATGCCCGCGACGCCACGCTTCGCCAGGCGCAGCGCGAGAATCGAGCCGACCGACGCAACGGTGCGGTCGCCACGGCAATCCTGCACGAGCACGCTGCCCGCGGGCGCGGTTTCCACGGCCTTGCGCTGCGGGTGATCCGGGTCCTGGAACACGCCCACGTGGTCGAGATCCTCGCGAGCGGGAATATTGCGCAGCGTGAACGCCGGGCCGACGAGATTGGGCGTGCCCGGCGCGGGCGGCACGAGCGGCGCCACGCCTTGCAGAAATACATTGCGCAGTCCGCGCTTGAAAAGCTGGGTGGTGAGCGTCGCGGTGCTCACGTGACGGAGCTGTTCGAGGGCGGCGTCGCTGACTGGCTGGTTCGATGCGGTCATGATGAATCCGGTAACGGTTTGAATCGGTTTGAATCGATCAGTGAATGTCGGGCTCGACACCGGGCGTCTCGTGCTGCCCGGCGCGCGGCGTCTCAAGGAAGTCGAAATCGCAGCCCTTGTTCGCCTGCGTCACATGCAGTTGATGCATGACGCCGAAACCGCGTTCGAACGGGCGCTTCGGCGGCGTCCACGCGTCCTTGCGCGCCGCGAGTTCCGCGTCGCTTACGTGGAGGTGCAGGCGGCGGGCCTCGACGTCAAGCTCGATGATGTCGCCGTCCTTGACGAGCGCGAGCGGGCCGCCGACGAACGACTCCGGCGCGACGTGCAGCACGCACGCACCGTAGCTCGTGCCGCTCATGCGCGCGTCCGAAATGCGCAGCATGTCGCGCACGCCTTGCCGCAGCAGCTTCTGCGGAATCGGCAGTTGGCCCCACTCGGGCATGCCGGGCGCGCCCACGGGACCCGCGTGCTGAAGCACGATGACCGAGTCGGCCGTCACATCGAGATCTTCGTTATCGATGCGCGCCGCCATGTCGCCGTAGTCCTTGAACACCACCGCGGGCCCGCGATGCTTGAGCAGATGCGACTCCATGGCGGCGGGCTTGATCACGGCGCCGTCCGGCGCGAGATTGCCGCTGAGCACCGCCAGGCCGTCCCGCTCGACCAGCGGGTTGCTGCGCGGGCGAATCACGTCCGCATCGTGGATTTGCGCGCCCGCGATATTTTCGCCGAGCGTCTTGCCGTTGACGGTCATCTGCGAGCCGTCGATCAGCTCGCCCAGTTCCGCCAGCAACGCGCGCAGACCGCCCGCGTAATAGAAGTCCTCCATGAGGTATTGCCCGGCCGGCCGGATATTGCCGAGCACCGGCGTGATGCGCGCGAGTTCGTCAAAGCGCGCCGTGGTCAGCTCGATACCCGCGCGCCGCGCGACCGCGACCAGATGCACGATCGCATTGGTCGAGCCGGACATGGCCAGCACGGTGGTGACGGCATTGTCGAACGCCTTTGCCGTCAGAATGTCCGATAGTTTCTGGTCGGTCCAGACCATCTCGACGATACGCTGGCCCGTGAGCGAGGCATATTGCGCATGGCGCGAATCCACTGCCGGAATCGACGAAAAGCCCGGCAGCGTGAGACCGAGCGCCTCCGTGGCGCTCGTCATCGTGGAAGCCGTGCCCATCGTCATGCAGTGGCCGGGCGAGCGGGCAATGCCGCTTTCGATGCCCTTCCATTCCTCTTCGGTGATCTTGCCCGCGCGCAGTTCAGCCCAATACTTCCAGGTGTCGGAACCGCTGCCGAGCGTGCGGCCGTTCCAGTTGCCGCGCAGCATCGGACCGGCCGGCAGATAGATGGCCGGCAGGTTCATGCTGATCGCGCCCATCAGCAGACCCGGCGTGGTCTTGTCGCAGCCACCCATCAGCACGCAGCCGTCGAACGGATACGACTTCAGCAGCTCTTCCGTTTCCATGGCGAGGAAGTTGCGGTAGAGCATCGTGGTCGGCTTCTGAAACGGCTCGGCCAGGGTCATGACCGGCATTTCGACCGGGAAGCCGCCCGCCTGCCAGATGCCTCGCTTGACCTCTTCCACGCGCTGCTTGAAGTGCGTGTGGCACGAATTGATCTCGCTCCAGGTGTTGACGACGGCGATCACCGGCTTGCCCATGTAATCGGACGGGTGATAACCCATTTGGGCCGTGCGCGAGCGATGGCCGAACGAACGGAGGTCGTTGACGCCGTACCAGCGGTGGCTGCGCAACTCTTCAGGCTTTTTGCGGATAGAGGACAAGGTAATCTCCATGATAACGCTACCATTTCAGCGTACGAAACAACGCTGCGATACGGCAGGCACTAATCTGATGGCCGGATGGTAGCGTTATCATCGGCTCGTGACTTCCAGGGAAAATACGGATAACCGAAGACGATTCATTCAGACGTGCCATTGCGTTCGACGAGTGCGAACGAAGCGTTTCCCATTCCGACGCTACCGGTTTCGGTAGGGTTTCCGTACAGTGCTCTGCTCAGGACGCCCGCCGACCAGCGACGCATTTGCCGCGCACCAGCGACGCACTGCCTGCGCATCCCGCAACGGCATCGGACCGAGCGGGCCGCCTCGGGAAATCCGCCACCCGTGACCGTTACGGGTTGAGCGGCGGCAGGTTCGTCGTGCAAGCCGGGAGAGAGAGCCATGAGCACATCTTCAGCCATCAGCCTGCCCTGGCACGCCGCCCTTCGTGTGGCGGCTCGACAATATGTTCAGGAAGACGGAATAAGGCTGATCCACGCCCTGAAGACTGCATTGGCGGTACTTCTCGCCACGGGCCTTTCCATGGGGCTGGACCTCGCGGCACCGCGCACGGCCATGGTGAGCGTGGTGATCCTGATGATGCATCAGCACTCGGGCATGGTCATGGCACGCGGCTTTTACCGCGGTCTGGGCATGGTGGTGGGCAATCTTGCGGCGCTAATGCTGTTTGCGCTATTTCCCCAGGAGCGCGTGTTGTTCCTGGGCGCGCTCGCCGTCTGGATCGGACTCTGCGTGTGGGGTGCGGCCTATTACCGAAACTACCAGTCGTATGGCTTCGTACTCGCGGGTTACGCCACCTGCATCGCGGCGCTGCCCGCCATTGACCATCCGTATGGCATCCTGGACAACGTCGTGACGGGGCTGAGCGAAGTCTCGGTCGGCATTCTCTGTGCGAGCGTCGTCAGCGCCATGATTTTTCCGCTGCATGTGCGCGACGTACTGCTTCGTGCCGGTGCCGGTCACTTTTCTGACTTCCTTGGATTCGTGCGGCGCGCGCTGACCGACCGTCTCGAACCACTAGAATCCGGACGGATCCAGTTGGCGCTCATCGGGCAGCGCGCACAACTGGAAAACCTGCGCAGCGCAGCCGTGTTCGAAGACCCGGATCTGCGCCGCCGCGACGGCCTAATGACCCGTCTGGCGAGTGAATTTCTCGACGCCAACACCCAGTTCCATCTGCTTTATCAGTTCCGCCAACGGCTGCGCACCAATACGGGCAGCGATGTGGCGAACACCGTGGATACCCTCTTCGCCCATCTCGCCGCGATTTTGCCGGATCGTATCGATCCCGCGCGTCCGGATCTGGAGCGCCTTCATCAATTCGACCATGCGCTGACCACCCTCATAGCACAACTGCCGGCCCTGCAGACGAATCAACACGCCGCGCTCGTGCACGAAGCGCTTGCGACACAGCAGCTTGCGCAAAGCGCAACGCCCCATCTGGAGAACGCAGCAGCGGCCCTGCGCGCCTATCTGCGCGATTTCATTGCGCTGCGCTCGCCAGACTTTTCGCGTGATTCGGCCTACGTACGACGTCCAGTGCGGATCGTGACCACGGCCAACCGGATGGTGTCGATGGCTGCGGGATTGCGCGCGACCTGTACGATCGGTGCGGTGTCGCTGCTCTGGATTGCCACTGGCTGGACGAGCGCCTCGGGCGCGGTCATTTCGGCCGCCATCGCCAGCGCACTCTTCTCCACCGTCCCCGCCCCGGCCGCCGTCACGCGGCAGATGGTGGCAGGCTGCACGGCAGCGTGGCTGGCGAGCCTGTTCTTCAACTTCTTCGTGCTGCCGCGCCTCGACGGCTTTCTGCTGCTCGCGGCCGCTATTACGCCCTCTATTCTGGCAGGCAGCTACCTGACCACATGGCCGCGGACCGCCACCATCGGCCTCGGATTCAATATCTATTTCTGCTTCCTGAGCAATCTGACCAACCCGAGCGTCTACTCCCCCGCCAGCACGCTGGACGCGGGTTTCTCGACCATTATCGGCATCGTTGCGGCGTCGCTCGCCTACTCCTTCGTCGCACCTTATGCCGGAGAGTGGGTGACCGGCCTCTATCTGAACCAGTTGCGCAGGCTGGTCGCCCACGTGGCCTGCGACGGCCCGCTCGCCGGCATACGATTGCGATTCGACAGCGGCGTTCGCGACTGCGTCCAGCAGATCGGCATGCGCAGCGGCACAGGGCGTTACAGCGAGGCCGTCCTGCACGCGTGGTCGTTTGCATCCATCGAAATCGGCCGAGGCGTCATCGCCCTGCGCGAACTACTCCCTCACGCTTCGCTCCCCCCGTCCTGGCGCACCTTCGAAACCGACATTCGCAAGACCGTCGCGCACGCGTTCACGTCGCCTTCCCGTGACAGCTTCCTGGCCGCCTCGAAATCCGTCGAAGCCGCGCTGGCAGCGTTGCCTGCGCCCGTGGCATCGGTTGCCGACATCGCCCTCGTCAAGCTGCGCTCGACGCTGAACGACATCCGGCTATCGCTCCAGGACAATCTGGTCCCGCTGGGCGCCATGGACGGGAACATCCGGTGATTTCGCCCGATCGTGTACGCCGGTTTCCCGCCATTGCACGCAACGTTCCAATGGCGAAGCGTCCCAGCCTGTTGATAACGCTCGTCTGCTCGCTCCTGCTGTCGGGATGCGCGAACCACAATGGAATCGTTGCGCGTTCAACCATGCTGGACCCGAAGTCGGTTGCCCCCGGCGACGCAATACAGACAGCGCTGACCGATGCGAACTGGCCGCAGGACCGCTGGTGGAGCCACTGGTCCGATCAACAGCTCGACGAGCTGGTCACGCTTGCCGTGGCGGGAAATCCGCAAATGGGTCTCGCCCAGGCGCGGATCGACCGGGCCTGGGCGGCTGCGCGCATTGCCGGCGCCGCGCGCGCGCCGGTCATCTCCGCCGACACCGCGTTCGCGCGCCGGCGTTTCTCCGCCTATGCCAACCCCAACCCGCCTGGCGGCGCTACTGTCTGGAACAACGCCGCTGACCTCAGCCTGCTCTACGAACTCGACCTCTGGGGCAAAAATCGCGCGACGCTCGAAGGCGCGCTCGACACCGTTCAGGCCGCTGCCGCCGACGCCCGCGAAGCACAACTCCTGCTTGAGGAATCGGTGGTGCGCGCGTATGTAACGCTCGCGCTGCAATACGACCTGCGCGACATCGAAGTCCAGACGCTTCAGCAGGAGCAGCACATTGTCGATATCCTGGAGCGGCGCGGCAAGGCCGGTCTTGCGAGCCGCCTTGAAATCAGCGAGGCGCACACGCCCATCGCGGCCACCCGCGCGCGAATCGACCAGCATGACCAGCAGATCGCGCTGGCGCGCAGTCAGTTAGCTATCCTGACCGGTCAAGGGCCGGGCGCTGGCGAGCACCTGGCGCGTCCCAACCTTCGTCCCGACGTACCCATCGCCTTGCCCGCCACCTTGCCTGCTGAACTGGTCGGCCACCGTCCCGACGTGGTCGCCCAGCGCTGGCGCGTCGAAGCCTCGGCAAAGGCGATCGAAGTCGCGCGATCGGACTTCTATCCGAATATCGACCTCATTGCCACGGCCAGTCTCGCGTCGGCGGCTTTTGGCGGCTTCTTCACTTTCGTCAACAACAACGCCGCCGATCACAGCTTCGGCGTGGCGATTTCGCTCCCCATCTTCGATGGCGGCCTGCGCAAGGGCCGCTATGGCACCGCCGTCGCGCAATACGACGAGGCCGTGGACAGCTACAACCAGGCCGTGCTCGGCGCCTTTCAGGGCGTATCCGACCAGGTCGTATCGCTACGCTCTCTGGAAATCCAGCAGCGCGACGTGAACCTCTCCCTGCAATCCGCAACGGAGGCGTTCGACTACGCCGAACAAGGCTATCGAACCGGCATGAGCGACTATCTGAATGTGCTTGCCACGCAAACCGAACTCCTGCGCGCCCAGCAAAGTGCGGCGCTCGTCCGTGCCGCGCGGCTTGACGCGTGGGCGCAACTCATGACCGCGCTGGGGGGCGGCATGGAAACGGCCGCCAATCCGCCGCAAGGAGCGAGCAGCCGTGCCCCGTGAAATCGCCTTCGCTTCGCTTCTTATACCCACCTTGCTGCCGGTCTTCCTCGGCTGTGCGGCGGCTTACTGGCTGATCGACCGGATACTCGCCCGCACCGGCCTGTTCGGGCATGTCTGGCATCCCGCGCTGTTCCGGGCCGCGCTGTTCGTGTGCCTGTTCAGCGGCGCGAGTCTGGCGCTCGGAACCTAGTCCGATCCGCGGTGTTCTCCCTCTCTCATCATGAATCTTTCGTCGCTGATCCGCGCCATCTCCACCGTTGCCCTTCTGGGGGCCGCGATCGTGCTGGGCCACACGCTCTGGAATCACTACATGTATGCGCCCTGGACGCGCGACGGCCGCGTGAGAGCCAAGGTCGTCAATATTGCCCCGGACGTCGCGGGCATCGTCACCGACGTGCCCGTCGCGGACAACCAGTTCGTGCATCGCGGCGACATCCTGTTCGATATCGACAGGGAACGTTTTCGCCTGGCGCTGCAGCAGTCCGAAGCGGAAGTCGCGCTGCGCAAGTCGGAATTCGACATGCGCAAGCAGCAGGCCGCCCGGCGCGCCCAACTCGACGGATCGGTCATTTCCACAGAAGTGCGCGAGGACTCGGGCTCCCAGGCGCGCCAGGCCTATGCGGGCTACCAGGCCGCGCTCGCCGCCCGCGAGGTCGCGCGACTCAATCTCGAACGCAGCGCGATCCGCTCGCCCGTGGACGGCTACGTCACGAACCTCAACCTGTATCCCGGCGACTATGCCAGCGTGGGAGCGGCACGGCTCGCCGTCATCGACCGCAACTCATACTGGGTGTACGGATACTTCGAGGAAACCAAACTGCCTCATGTGCACGTCGGCGATAAGGCGGAAATACGTCTGCTGTCCGGCAGCCCGGTCATCGAGGGCCATGTGGAGAGCATTGCGCGCGGCGTCAGCGATCGCGACAATCCATCCGGCCCGACGCTGCTCGCCGACGTGAACCCGGTCTTTACCTGGGTCCGGCTCGCCCAGCGCGTCCCCGTTCGCATTCATCTCGACGCCGTGCCCGACGATGTGCCTCTGGCAGCGGGCACGACATGCACCGTCACGATTTTGCCCGCTGAGAAGGCTTCTAAAATCACCCCGGTGGCCATTTCACATGAACTGAAACAGTGAGAAAGGTGCGAAAAACCTGATTTCATCAAGACTTCCATACAATGATTAGTCATACGAACGATATTTACGTTACCGCGATGTTCTCTAATGCAGAACGCCGTGTTCGTCAAATGGGGCTCACGCTATCGAGGACTATTCGCCTATCCTTGGGAAGCTCAACGCGGACTCCGCTGCGGACAATTGCAATCGGACTCCGTGTCGCCGCGGTCCCGGCCGCCTGCGGCCAGTTCCCTCCACAGGCAGAGCGAGCGCCCTGAATACCCGCGTATCGCGTATCAGCGATCCGTTGCATCAATGCGCGTTGAGGATTGAATCTTTCCCTTTACTGGACAGGAGAAATTATGGCTAGCGAACCGATTCGCGATCCCGTTAACGACCATCTGCTGACTCCGCAGAACTCCGCATTTGTGATCATCGACTACCAGCCGGTACAGGTGAACTCGATTGCTTCGATGGATCGGCAACAACTGGTCAACAATATCGTCGGCGTGGCCAAGGCCGCGGTGGCCTACAAGCTGCCGATCGTCCATTCGACCGTCAACGTCAAGACCGGCCTGAACAAGCCGCCGATCCCCCAGTTACGCGCGGTGCTCGGCGACTATACGACCTACGACCGTACCTCGGTCAACTCGTGGGAGGATGTCGAATTCCGCGCGGCAGTCAAGGCAACGGGCCGCAAGAAGCTCATCATGACGGCGCTCTGGACGGAGGCATGCCTGACGTTTCCGGCGCTCGACGCGCTCAAGGAGGGCTATGAGGTCTATGCGGTGGTGGATGCAGTGGGCGGGACGTCAGTGGCCGCTCATGAAGCCGCGCTTCGCCGGATCGAGCAGGCGGGCGGCAAGTTGATCAGCGTCACGCAGTTGTTCTGCGAACTCCAGCGCGACTGGGCACGCAGCGAAACCGTCCCCGCCTTCATTGACCTGTTCATCGAAACCGGCGGAACTGCGGGTATTCAGTTTTCCTACGATCGCAGTTGATCGAACCGGGCGCGGCGCTGACGCTGACGCTGACGCTGACGCTCACGCCCGCGCCCGGACCCTCCAGACGAACCCCTGTCGCGACGCTCGAACCATCGTTGCCGGAAGCAAAATGGCCGACTACTATCTTCTCGCCGGACGTTTATTCATTGCGCTAATGTACGTGCTTAGCGGCTTCAACAAGCTGTTGTTCTTCCGCCATGGCCTTGAAGAGGTTCAGGCGAAGAATCTACCGTTTCCCCGCCTCGCGCTAAGTGGCACGATCGTCATTCAACTTGCTTGCGGAGCGGCGATCATGGCAGGGCACCTGACCACGATTGCATCAATACTGCTCGCCATCTTCACGTTGGCGACGGCCGTGGTTTTCTACAACTTCTGGAATTATCGAGGCGCGCAGCGCACGTTATTCTTCACCGGCTTCCTCGAACACATCAGCATCATCGGCGGGTTCGTCGTCCTCATCGCCTCCGGGCCGGGGAAATTCGTGCTCCCTTCATGACCGCAATCCGATCTGCAACCGGCGCGCGAGCATGCGTGAATTGAACGTCGCAATGGCCGCCGCCGGGACACTCCTGTGATGGTGGCGGCATGCTTGACGGGAAACGCTTTATGTACTGGAATTTCATTTCGGGTACGCAAGAGGCCATGGAGGATGCAAAGCAGCATTGGCAGGCGGATGAATTTCCGCGCGTATCCACGGAAACCAGCCGGATTGCACTGCCTTCAGCAACCCGGCTTCATCCAGCAACGGTCATTGAGGAACTATCGTGCCACTTGCCACAGCCAGCGCAAATCTCGGTGCCGACGCACCTGACTATGTCGTAAGCATCCAGACCGGCAACCACACCCTGACCGGCGACGAAGGCCCGCATGAAGGTGGAACGGACCAGGGGCCCGCGCCTTTCGCCTTTGTCCTGTCAGGGCTTGTTGCCTGTACTGCCGCAACGTTGCGGATGTATATGCAGAGAAAGAACTGGCCGACAGGAAGTCTCGTTGTAAACGCCGAACTGCACCGCGATCACGATGGCACGCCCTATATTCGCCGGACAGTGGATATAGCGGTCCGATTGGACGATGCCCAAAACGTGCGCCTGGCGGAAATCTGCGAAAAAACGCCTGTCACGCTGTTCATCAAGCGCGGAACGCGTATCGACACCACCTTGAGCAGCTTGCAGCCCCCTGCCAGCTAACGTACCGGTGCGCATTCGACCGGCGCGGCTCCTCCGCTCTGGCGCGCGTCGGCGAAATCGAATCCCTCCCAGGGCGTGTCGATCAACCAAAGCCTCATGTACTCGATGAACGTGCGTAGCTTGTGGGACGTAAACGGGCTGCGAGGATACGCGGCATAGATGACGTCGTCTTCGGGTCGCTCTTGCGGCAGGACTTTGACCAGCCGATGTTCCGCCAGATCTCGCGCCACAACGAAGTTCGGCAACAGGGCCAGCCCGACTCCGGCGACGGCCGCGTCGCGCAGGGTCTCGCCATTGTTGGACGCAAACCTACTCACTGGAGAAAGCGTGCGAGGCTTGCCATCCGGCGAAGCCGGGCGAAATGACCATGTCCGGGAAACTGGCGCATCGCTATAGCACAAGCAGCGGTGCCTCAGGATATCGTCGAGTGTTTTCGGTGAACCATGCCTTTTCATATACTCTGGACTACAGACCAATACGCGACTGCTCACCCCCAGATGCTTTGTCGGCATGGCGCTGTCCGGCAGCCGCGCAACACGGATCGCAACATCGAATCGTTCTGCTTCGATGTTGACGATCCTGTCGTCCAGATCCAGCACAACGTTGAGATCAGGGTGGATCTGTGCGAACTCCGCGACGACCCTGCCAAGCCACAATTGGGTGAAACTCACTGGAGCGACGACGCGCAGTTTGCCAAAGAGATTGTTTTTCCGCTCCGAGATAGCCTCGACGGCGGCGTTCAGTCTACGCATCGACTCCGTGGCCGCTTCGTAGAAGAGCAATCCCGCCTCGGTCGGCATGACGCCGCGGGTCGAACGTACCAGAAGCTGGGCGCCGAGATTACGTTCGAGATCGCTCACCCGCTTGCTGATGACCGACTTGGAGAGGTTCATCTGGTATGCGACTGCGGTGATGCTGCGCTTCTCGACCACCAGCATGAATGCCTGAATTTCCTCATTATCAAGCGGCTTCAAGACTTTATCTCCAGAGATGCCGAAACCACCTTCGCGCCCATCGGACCTTCCTTTTCACTCAACAGACATAGCTTAAAAATAACGACTGCCGTTCAGTCCAAAAACCTGGACATCGCCGTGGCCGATCCGAATTGCTTTCAATCGGGCGTGCGCGCATAAATATGCGTGGAGCGCTTTTATTTGATGACATTCCCGAATCGATTTTCCTCAGACGAGAAAAATGGACTCACATTGATTTGAAATCTCATATTTCATCAGACGTTAGATTTTTACAATGTGCCTTTTATTTTTATAAAAATCGCTTTACGAATTTATTGGATAGAGTCCGGCCTCGCCGGTCTTTCCGTCGCATTGAATGCCACAAAATGGCCAGAAAGCTGAAATACGACGGGTATCCGTCTGTTCGTTTCGTCGCGATATTGCGTCTTGCGCCACGACAAACGTGACCGATCCGCATCGATCGGCAAATGGATACGGGGACCTTCAACCAGGGTTTCATGCGCCTGAAGTGGCGCCCAGGTCCTGGTCCGGCGAGCCCGTACCACGAGCGTTCACCGGCCAGACGACCCGAGCGCCTCGCGGGAATGCAACGTCCCCCAACAGTAGTGGGATCGCTTACCAGGCGCCTTCCGGAACTCCGGGGTTCGTGGCACGGACGTCAACCACCCGGCCAACGGCCGTCCCGGATGCTCCGGCTACAGCATTATTACGTGGCGCGGGTGAAGCGGCCGCTATTGAAATCGCTGATGGCCTGATGAATCTCCGCCTCGCTATTCATCACGAACGGCCCGTGACCCACGATCGGCTCATCGATCGGTTCTCCGGTCAGCACCAGCAGCGTGGCGTGGTCATCGGCGCGCAGGGACACACTGTCACCGTCCCGCCCAAGCAACAGCATTTCTGCCTCGGAGAGGACATGTTGGCTCTCAACCGTCACGCTTCCACTCAGTCCGACCAGCATCGCCGTATGACCTTCAGGAAGATCAAGCGTCAATTCTGCGCCGGGAGTGAGCTTCATATCCCAGACGTTAATCGGCGTGAACGTCCGCGCCGGTCCACGATGTCCGAGAAACTCCCCGGCAATCACCCTCGCCTGTCCTGCGCCCTTCGACAGATCGACAACGGGAATGTCAGCGGAAACAATGCCCTGATAATGCCCGGGCTTCATTTTGTCTTTCGCCGGAAGATTCACCCAGAGCTGGACCATGCGAAACAATCCACCGCTTTTCGCAAATCCAGGCGAGTGGTACTCCTCGTGAAAAATCCCGCCTGCCGCAGTCATCCATTGCACGTCACCCGGTCCAATGACACCGCCGTTTCCCGCCGAATCGCGATGTTCAACCTCACCGTCATAGACGATCGTGACCGTTTCGAAGCCGCGATGCGGATGCTGGCCAACGCCTCGCCGCTGGGTCGTAGGATCAAAATGATGCGGTCCGGCGAAATCAAGCAACAAAAAAGGACTGATGTGCTGACCCAGGGTGTTGTACGAAAACAGGGAGCGGACCGGGAAGCCATCGCCAACCCAATGGCCACGATTGTTTCCATAACGACCCAGGATGTTCTTTCTCATCTTTTCTCTCCCTATAAGCTGAGAATAAAGCGCTAACCAACATCGTCAATATACCCAATTAAGCCCGTGCGCTTAAGATAGCGATTTTCTGACGCAACGTCCTATAGGCAGAACGATGAAAGATCTCAATGACCTTTACTTTTTTGCCCAGGTGGTTGGCCACGCAGGCTTTGCTCCTGCCGGACGCGCGCTCGGCATCCCCAAATCGAAACTGAGTCGCAGGGTGCAACTGCTGGAGGAGCGGCTGGGCGTACGCCTGCTGAATCGCTCTTCGCGGCGGTTTTCGGTCACTGAGGTCGGGGCCGAATATTATGATCGCTGCGTCGCGATGCTTGTCGAAGCAGACGCGGCCGACCAACTGATTGCCGAATTGCGGGCGGAACCCCGTGGGACGATCCGGGTGAGTTGCCCCGTCGCGTTGCTCAACTTTCAGTTCGGGGCGTTGTTCAGCAGATTCATGACCGAGAACCCCGCCGTGGAGATTCACCTCGAAGGCAGCAACCGGCGTGTCGACGTGATAGCCGAAGGCGTCGACGTCGCCATCCGGGTCCGCTTCCCGCCGCTGGATTCGACCGATCTCGTGATGCGCAAACTCGACATCAGTACGCAATGTCTCGTCGGCGCGCCGGGTCTCCTGACGCAGACACTCCGCTCGCCCGCGGACCTGGTGGGTCTGCCCAGCGTCGATCTCGATCCGGCGCGACGGCTTCACCAATGGCATCTCGAAGGCCCCGACGGGCAGACATCGACGCTGCCTCACCATCCCAGGCTCGTGACCGACGACCTGGCGACGCTTCGGGAAGCTGCGTTGGCAGGCGTGGGCATTGCCAAGTTGCCGACGATGATGATCTGGCGCGATGTCGAGGAGGGCCGCCTGGTTCAGGTGCTGCCGGAGTGGCAACCGGCCGCCGGCATCGTCCATGCGGTTTTTCCGTCCAGACGGGGGCTCTTGCCATCAGTACGCGCGCTGCTCGACTTCCTCGCCAACCAATGCGAACGTCAACGTCGTGACACGATGTCGGTGCTTTCGCACAGCCGTCCCCGTCCGTGACAGCCTCCTTCCGGCGCATGCAGACTGACCGCGACTAACGTTCCGTGTTCTCGAAGAAGTACGCCGGCACGTCGGGCCCCCACAGATAGAGCGAGTTTTCGGGCGCGTGGTCGCCGCAGGGCCACTCGAAGCCCGGCGGGACGAAGTCGATGTCGGCCGAGTATTCCCAATAGGACCCCCAGGGATCGCGCACGTACTGGAAGTAGTTGGAGCCCAGCACATGCCGCCCCACGCCCCAGCCCTGCGCGTAGCCCGCCTGCAGCATTTGCATCTTGCCGACGCCCACCGTATCGACATCCGGCACGTCCCACGCGCTATGGTGCCAGCCCTTCGCCTCGCCCTGCGCGAACGCGATCAGATGATGGTCGCTTCCGTGACGCGCATGCAGGAACGCGACGATACCGGCCGAGCCGTCGGAAAGTCGCATACCGAGCGCCTGTTCGTAAAACGCAACGGCACGCCCGATGTCCGGCGTGAACATCAGCACGTGCGAAAGCCGCTGTGGCCGCGCGGGTGACGCGTCCGCGCGCATCGAAGCGCCGCGCAGACGTACCGGCCCGGCTGCGGAGCGGAGCTTCGCCTTGAAGCTCGGCGAGGTCTTCGCGCCCACCTGAAGCTGCATCAGGTTGCCATCCGGGTCCTCGAACCAAAAGCCCTCCTTGCTGGCCCCGACGGCCGGGGCCGCGGCGCGTCCCCCCGCACGCAGGATCTGCGCGCAGAGCGGCTCAAAATCGTCGGCGAAGCAGTTCAGCGAAAGATAAGCGAGACGCTTGCGCGCGCCTTCGCCCACGCGCGCCCAGATATGGTCGCCGGCCGGCGTGCGCAAGAGGATCTGGTCGCCCGCGCGTTCGAGCGCGAAACCGAACGCCGTGAGGAAGTGCGTTGCGTCAGCCAGACTCGGCACCTCGAGCGCGAAATGATCGATGCTGTGAATACCGAACGCCGCGCGTTCCGTCGTCAAGGACGCCATCAGCAAACCTCCTTCAAACCGTGGCCATCGCGCACGCCTGCCGTCGCCTTTTGGCCCGGTGCACGGCCGAGTAACTGGGCGAACACGCGGCGCAGTTCCTCGGCCGGATCGGCCACACGGTCGACGGATCGCCACGCGACGAAGCGGTCCGGGCGCACCAGCACGCAGCCATGGTCTTCGATCTCGCGCTGCCGCGCCCAATCGCCGTAAGCGTCGAACGTCGAGGTGCCGTGCGCGATCTGCACGCCGTTCACCCGAATGCCGAATTCCGCACCAATCTTTTGCGCCGCGTCGAGCCAGGCCTCGCCGCCCGGGCCGCTCAGCAGTGAGAACTCGCCATGACCCACGAGATCGAGCGTCGAGACGAGCGTATTGTCGCGCTGAATCCACGCATGAGGGATGGAGGCGCCGGGCGTGGTCGTGGCGTGGTGATAGAGTTCGGGGTCGCGCGAGGGTGCCGGAAAGGTGGCGCCGTCGCGCACGATCGCCGTCGACGTGTAGCGCTGCCCCAGTTCCACGCCGTGGCAGTTGAACTGATAGTTCTGGAGTTCCACCGCCTCGGCCAGCGCCTTGCGGCGCGCACGGCCAGTCGCGGAGTCCGAGAACAGCTCGTCGAGGGAGGCCCAGCCCTCCTCCTCGCTCTGGCCAGCGGCAAAGCCGAGCACATTCGCGATCGGCAGCATCTCGCCCACCGACTTGATCGCGCGGTTCACCACGCCTTCGGCCACCGGCTGGCGCTCGTCGGAATACGTCTGCAGCAGCGTGGGCGCTGCCTCGCCCCGCACGATCATCGCCAGCTTCCAGGCGAGATTGAAGGCGTCCTGGACCGACGTATTCGAGCCAAGACCGTTGGCGGGCGGATGGCGGTGCGCGGCATCGCCTGCAATGGCGACGCGCCCCTTCACCATGCTGCGCGCGAACATCCGGTTGATCGTCCACTTCGACACGGCTTTCACGCGAATGGGAATGTCGGGGTCGCCGATGGTCGCGCGCGCCCGTGCGATCACGGCGTCCTCGCTGAGGTCAGGCTCGCCGTCCTGCGGGTTGTACATGAAGAGCAGCACCCACTCGTTCCAGGGGCGCACGCAAATGTACGTGCCGCTGCCCACCCAGTAATTGCTGCCCGGCTGGGTCATCCAGTAGAGGACGCCCGGCCGGTGCGCGCAATACTTCTCCAGATCCACTTCGAGCCAGCAGTTCACCGCGCAGCCGAGTCCCATCTCGCCTTCCAGTTCGAAGCCGAGTTCCTTGACCACGAGGCTTTGCGCTCCATCCGCGCCCACCGCGTAGTCCGAGATCACTTCGAACTCTTCTCCCGTCAAACGATCGACGACGCGCGAATGAACGGCGTCTTCGGTCTGCCGTATCGACACCAGTTCCGTGTTGAACAGCACCTTCGCGCCATACTCGCGCGCGGCCGTGAGGATGGCCGGCTCCAGCAGGTGCTGGGGCGCGTTGCACATCTGCGAGGGACTCGCCGCCTCGTAGTCAGCGCGGCGCTTCGTGCCGGTGCCCCACGTCTGCAGGCGCGCGATCTCCGTACCCGCGAAGCTCGTCGCCCAGACGTTGTTGCTCATCAGCTCGTTCGCCGTGGAAAGCGCGCGCACGCGCTCCTCGATACCGAGGTCGCGGAACACTTCCACCGTCCGCTGGTTCGTAATGTGCGCGCGCGGCGAATGCGCCGTGCCGGGGTAGCGCGTAATGGCCAGCACCTCCACGCCGTATTTCGCCAGCAGCGCAGCCGTCGTCAATCCTGCGGGGCCCGCCCCCACCACGAATACCGGGACGCGAATCTGTCTCATATCATCTCCTTCCTGTTGTCTGCCCGTCTGTCTGCCCGTCTGATTCACGAAGCGCCGTATCAGCGCTGCGGCACCTCATCGCGTACTGCATTCGTGAGCACGCCCAGCCCCTCGATCTCGACTTCGCACACGTCGCCGTCGCGCATGATGAGCTTCGGCTCCCGTGCCCAGCCGATGCCCGCGGGCGTGCCGCTCACGATCACGTCACCGGCCTCCAGCGTGATGGCCTCGCTGATGATGACGATAAGCGACGCCACGTCGAACACCATGTCGCTCGTGTTCGCGGATTGCACGACCTTGCCGTTCAGCCGTGTTTCGAGCTTCAAGCCCTTGCCGCCCAGAGGGACTTCGTCCGCGGTCACGAGCGTCGGCCCAAATGCGCCCGTGCCGTCGAAATTCTTGCCGACCGTCCATTGCGGCGCCTTGAACTGGTACTCGCGCACCGAGCCGTCGTTGAACACCGAATAGCCCGCCACGCAGTCCAGCGCTTTCTCCAGAGGAATATGCCGGCCGCCGCGTCCGAGCACGACCGCCAGTTCGCCCTCGAAGTCGAGGGAGTCCGAGACAACGGGGCGGATCATCGGCGCGCGATGACCGATCAGGCTGGTATTGAAACGCGGGAAAAGGGTCGGATAGGTGGGCTGGTCGTACGGGCTTTCTTTCGTATGATCCGCGTAGTTCAGGCCCACGCAAATAATTTTTCCAGGACGAGTGAGCGGCGGGAGCAGCGTGACTTCGTTCGCGTTGTACTGCGCGCCGGACGAGCGCCGGGCGGCTGCCCAGACCGCGAGATCCGCGCCTTGCTCCAACAGTTGCTCCAGCGTGGCATCGCCCAGCGACACAATCGTCGAGCCTTCGAGCAAGCCCAGTTGGTGGGTCTTCCCATCGGGCGAAAAATTTACGTAGCGCATGACATCTCCAGTTCGGGTCAGGGGCAGCAGCGAGAGGAGGATGTCCGTATCCGCCGCTTTATACAAAAGTACAAAATATATATATTTTAGTCTTTTATCGTTAACCCTGAATTCTGCATGCATAGGCGCTTTTGAATATAATCAAGGGCACATGCAGGAGAACCTTGTGGACATCACATTCGACAACGCAGACGCTGGCGCTTCGCGCACCATGGCCTCCATGCTGGCAGACGCCATTCTTCAGGACATCGTCACGGGCGCCCTGCCGCCCGGGTCGAAGCTCAAGATCCGGGAACTGGCCGACCGCTACCAGGCGGGCGTCATTCCCTTGCGCGAGGCCGTTTCGCGGCTCGCGATGAGCGGGTTCGTCGAAGCGGAAGACCAGCGCGGCTTCCGGGTCACGCAGGTATCCCGCGAAGACCTCGAAGACGTGACTTCGGTGCGCCAGTGCATCGAGTCCGAAGCGTTGCGCGACGCGATTGAAAGCGGGAATCTCGAATGGGAAGGCGCCGTGCTCTCGGCGTTCCATCAGGTCAACAGCCTGCCGACCGCGGTTGGCAACCCACCGCACATGAACCCGCTGTGGGAGCGTGCTCACGATCATTTCCACACCACGCTGCTCGCCGGGTGCCGATCGAAGTGGCTCAAGCATTTTGCGGCCACGTTGCGCACCCAGACGGCACGCTATCGCCACATGTCGCTGGGCAACGCGCATGCGGTGGAACGCAACGTCGCCAAGGAGCACGAGGATATTGTGAAGGCCGTACTGGCGCGGGACGCAGACCTCGCCTGCACGCTGCTGAGCCAGCACTTCGCCGTCACCACCCAGCTCGTGCTCGAACGCACCGCGGAGTCCGCCACGCCCCGGAAGAGCGCGGCATCCCCCGCGCGCAAACGCGGGACGACGTCCTGAATCCCCGCACGATCGGGCGCTCAGTCGCCCGACACCGCTACACGCTGCCTCGCCTCCCCGGCGCTAACCGGCGGCCTCTCTACGCGCACGCCCGTTCATCGCGCTAGTCTGCGCGTTTCTCACCCGTCCTCCCTCCGCCTCAGGTAGTCGGCGCGCGGGCCTTCTCCTGCGTCTGCCATCCACCCCCTTTGCGCCATGCGCACCATCCGACCGACCTCGACGCGGGCATCTGCATGCGCCCTATCGCTTCAATAGTTTTTATATTTTTGTATATTTTTATTTCTCTCGTATATTTATCAACGAATCGTAGCCAAACGTAGCCAACTGCGGAGGCACTCGATCACATACCGAAAACATATGGAGGAAGACAATGCATCGAAGCTTGAAATGGGCCGGGCGCGAAACGGGCGTACCCGTGACACAGCCTGCCGCTTACGACGGCGAAGTCGATGTCGTCGTGGTGGGCGCGGGCGGCGGCGGCCTGCCTGCCGCGCTTTTTGCACGCTGGCTCGG
Source organism: Paraburkholderia eburnea (assembly GCF_002917095.1). Classification (GTDB taxonomy): domain Bacteria; phylum Pseudomonadota; class Gammaproteobacteria; order Burkholderiales; family Burkholderiaceae; genus Paraburkholderia; species Paraburkholderia eburnea. Next base: position 606,194 of record NZ_PQGA01000002.1, on the reverse strand, counting down.
CAATTCGGTGGCGCTCGTGGAGAAGACCGACGTCGTGGGCGGCACGGCGCGCAAGGCCGCGTTCTGGTACTGGGTGCCAAACAACCGGCCGATGCGCGAAGCCGGACTCGTCGACGAAAAGGACGATTGTCTGCGCTACATGGCGCGGCTCGCGCGTCCTGAACGCTACCAGCCCGATGCCCCGATGCTCGGGCTGGAACCTTGGGAATACGAAGCTTTCGAAGCCATCTACGAAAGCGCCTCCCCAGCCGCCGAAGCGCTTCACGAACGCGGTGCCCTGCGCTACCGGCATTGCGCCGACGTCACCGACTACTGGGCCGAGATGCCGGAAAACAAGGCGCCGCGCGGCCGCGTGCTGGTGCCCGCGGACGCATGCGAGTCCATGTCCGACGGCGGGAAGGTCGCGATCGGGTCGATGCAGGCCGCGGCGCTGCGCGACGGTGTGCAGATCATGACGGGTGTGCGCGTGCAGCGAATCGTGCGCAACGGAAAAGGCGAAGTCGTCGGTGTGCAAGGCACGCGTGCAGGCGGCGAGCAGCTCACGCTGCGTGCGCGCAAGGCCGTGATCTTCGCAACCGGCGGCTTTACGCATGATCCCGCGCTGCGCGCGAATTTCCTGCATGCGCCGTTCGTTGGAGGCTGCGCCGCGCGCAGCAACGAAGGCGACTTCGTGCGCATCGCCAGCGCCGCCGGCGCCCAGCTACGCAACATGAACTACGCATGGATGTGCCCCGTTGCCCTCGAACGCGCGGTGGCGGGCAGTGACGACTTCACGGGCACCTTCTCGGTCGGCGGGGACTCGATGCTCTGGGTAAACAAATCCGGCCGCCGCATCGTCAACGAAAAGCTCGCCTACAACGAGATCGCCCAGTCGTTCTTCGAATGGGACCCGCAACGCGCCGAATATCCGAACTTCGTGCAGGTCGCCATCTGGGATCAGCGCAGCCAGCAACATTCGGCCAGCACGGAATATGGCCGGCTGATCCGTCCAGGCCCAGGCAACGAGGCGTTTGAATTGCACGGCGAAACGCTCGATGAACTAGCGGACGCCATCCGCGAGCGTTTGCAGAAGTACGCGCATCTGACCGGAAACGTCCAGCTTGGCGACGATTTCACAACGAATCTGCGGGCTTCGATCGCGCGCTTCAACCTGTTTGCACGCGAAGGCAAAGACCATGATTTCCACCGCGGCGACCGTCTGGTCGAACGCATGTTCAACGGCCCGACCGGCGAGCCGCTCGATCACGGCAACCCGACGCTGCATCCCGTTTCCGAAACAGGCCCCTACTACGCGGCCCTGGTGGCCGGCGGCACGCTGGACACGAAAGGCGGCCCACTGACCAATGCCAACGCGCAGGTTCTGGACGACCTGGGCGAGGCGATCCCGGGCCTGTACGGCGTCGGCAACTGTGTCGCTTCCGCCTCCGCACGAGCCTATTGGGCCGGCGGCGGCACGCTGGGACCGATCATCGCATTCGCGTGGCGCGCGGCTCACGCGGCGCACGCCGAAGCCATCAAAGAGACCTTGCCTGTCGAAGCCGCCGTCGGCTGAACGCGGGTTTGCATCACGACACATCCGAGCCATTCATCTAACCCTTTCGCAGCGGCACGAGCAATCCGCTGCGCGCTTCCAGGAGCTACACATGCAAATCCAGCCGATGACCGATGAACAACGCAAGGCAGTGGCGCTCGAATATTTCAGGCGCATGGATCGCGGCGACGAAATCCTGAGCCTCTTCGACGAACATGCCCAGGTCTATTTCCCGAAGTGGGGCATCGCCCGCGGCCGCAGCGAGATCGCCAGGTTATTCGACGACCTGCTCGGCATTCTGGCTGCAATCAGCCATGACGTGACGTACGCCAATTTCATCCAGCAGGGCGATCTCGTCGTGGTCGAGGCGACCTCGCACGGCTGGCTCAAAAGCGGTGAAACATGGCGCGCGGGCACGTCCCACGCGGGCCGCTGGTGCGACGTGTTCGAAATCCGCGACTTCAAGATCCAGCGCTGCCACATCTATCTGGACCCGGACTATGCGGGCGCCGATACAGCGCGCTATCCATGGCTCGCCAAAGACGCGGCGGGCCGCTACTGATACACGCCCGGAACTGGCGCTTTCATCACTTCACACGGAACAACGTTCAGCAAGGAGCAGATCATGCATCGATTCGAAGGCAAGACAGTGGTCATCACCGGCGCGGCGCGCGGCCAGGGCGCGGCCGAGGCGAAGCGCTTTCATCGCGAAGGCGCAAACGTGGTATTGACCGACCTGCTCGTGGAAGAAGGCAAGGCGCTCGCGCGCGAACTTGGCGAACGCGCAGCCTTCGTCGATCACGATGTCACCGACGAGTCGTCGTGGATACGTGTCTTCGAACACACCACGCGTCTTTTCGGGCAATGCGACGTGCTCGTCAATAACGCCGGCATCTACCGGCCCGCGGCGCTAGGCGACACGACGGCCCAACTGGCCGAGCAACATTTTCGTGTCAACCAGCTTGGCACGCTGCTAGGCATGAAGCACGCGATCAAACCGCTGACCGCGAGCGGGCAGGGAGCGATCGTCAACATTTCGTCAGTCGCCGGGCTGCGCGGCTTCGCCAATGCCATTTCGTACGGCAGCACCAAATGGGCCGTGCGCGGCATGACCAAGGTGGCGGCGGCGGAACTCGCGCCGTTCGGCATTCGCGTCAATTCGGTTCATCCAGGTTTCATCGCGACCGACATGCTCAAGGAGAACCCGGACGAAACGAACCGCTTTGGCGCCGAGGCAGCCCCGCTGAAGCGTCACGGCACGCCCGATGAGGTCGCCGCCCTGGTCGCGTTCCTCTCGAGCGACGAAAGCGCGTTTATCACCGGCGCCGAGATCGCAATCGACGGAGGCTGGGCGATCTAGTCCCGGCGTACAGGCACCCGCGCGCTGCGCGCCGGTGCCTGTACGTATCGCCGTCGCTTCAACCCGGCCGAAGGTCGGCATGAGTCAGATTGGAAAATTTAGTTAGCATCACTACATTTAAATCGATTTTATTCCCGCAATTCGCGTAGACGAAGACATAGGGGGAGACATTCATGCAGCAAGACAGAAAGCGCGCGTGGCGCCTTGCCGGATGTACGGCAGGGATGCTGATCTGCGGGTCCTCGAACGCGCAAAGCCAGATCACGCTATTCGGCCTCATCGACGGTGGCCTGCTGTACACGAACAAGACACTCGGCTCCGCCACGGGCGCCCACGCCGGCAGGCAGCTTTCGATGATCGATGGAGGGTCGTCGTATTCGCAGTTCGGGATGCTCGGAACCGAGGATCTCGGCGACGGGCTCCAGGCCAGGTTCAAGCTCGAAAGCGGGATCAGCATTGCCAACGGCGCGCTCGCGCATTGTGACGGCAACCTTTTCGGCTGCGAGGCGTGGATCGCGCTGCGCAACCGCTACGGCGAAGTGAAGACCGGGCTGCAACTCTCGCCGTTTTTCCTCGCACTGTACGCATCCGACCCGCGCAACATGTCGTTCTTCGGCAGTGGCGGCGTCAACCTCGTCGACAACGTGCTTGGTACCAGCATTTTCAGCGCGAGTTCGGTTTCGTACACGAGCCCGGCGCTCTGGGGTCTGCAGGCGAGTCTGCTGTATTCGTTCGGCGGCAAGCCCGGCGACTTCCAGGCGGGACGGCAATATTCCGCCAGCGTCAGCTACGACTACGCGGGCGTGATGGTCAATGCGGCGATCTTCGACGGCAACAGCGGCGCCGCGAATCCCACCCCCACGCCAACCAGCCTGGCGGCCGAGGGCCGCACGCTCGGCGCGGCGTTCAAGTTCGGCGCCGCCACGGTGAAAGCGTCGTTCGTCAACTACAAGGTCGCCGGCTCGTTGAACAACAACGTCTATGGCGGCGGCCTGACGTGGTACGTGACACCCGCGCTGGACCTCGACGGCGGCGTCTGGGTCACAAGCGACCGCAATCACACGGCCAACCATTCGCTCCTGGCCGCGTTGGGGGCGAGCTATTTCCTCTCGAAGCGGACCGCGCTCTACGCGCAGGTGGCCTCGGTCGACAATCACGGAACGATGAACACCGGCTTGTCGATCGACGGCGCGCTATACGGTGCTTCCGGCACGACGGTGGGCGCGACTGTCGGCATCCGTCACGCGTTCTGATCGAAGAGAAATTCGCGGAGTTGCCCCTGTAACGCCGGACACCGCCCCGACTATCTGCACCTGTGAGCGTGTCACTACAAGGTGCAGATCGACTTCGACCGGCCAACAGCCTCATCGAAACCGGGCGCCGGACCTCTCTCCCCTTTCCCCTAACCCGCCATGGTTGCGCGGGAACGCCGGTCTCACGCTCCCGCAGACTTTGCCGCGAGTTCTGCCCCCAAAAAATTATCTTTGACAAACACTCTTAAGATATATATCTTAAGACACATCTTAAGACACTCAGAGACAGGAGGCCACATGCGCCACCCTCATCATTCCGGCCACCATGGCCACCATCGCCACGGTGCTCGCGCCGCCCGCGACTTTTTCGAAACGTTCGGCCACGGCGATTTCGCCGGCGCCCGTCTCTCCATGCTTCATCCCTTGCATGCGTTGCACGCGCTGCGCCATGCCATGGGCCGGCGCGGCGGCGAGGGTCCCGGCGATTTCGGCGATCGCTTCGGTGACGGCTTTGGCCGAGGCTTCGGCGGCCCCGGCGGCTTCGGCGACGGCGACGGTTTCGGCCGCGGCCGCAAGTTCTCCTCGGAAGACCTGCAACTGATGCTGCTAGCGCTGCTCGCCGAGCGCCCGAGCCACGGCTACGAGCTGATCAAGGCGCTCGAATCGCGCTCGAACGGCTTCTACAGCCCGAGTCCCGGCATGGTTTATCCGGCCCTCACGTATCTCGAAGAACTCGGTTATGTGAGCGTGACGCTCGAAGGCAACCGCAAGCGTTACCAGCTGTCCGAAGAAGGCCGCGCCCATCTTGGCGCGAACCGCGAGCGCGCCGATCTGATCCTCGCCAAGCTCACGCATTTCGGCCGCAAGATGGATCTGATGCGCCGCGCGTTCGCAGGTGAAGATCCCGCCGATGGCAGCGGCTGGGTCCGCGAACTGATCGAGGCGCGCCGCGCCTTCAAGCACGCACTGCTGCGCCGCACGGACGCGTCGCCCGAGGAGCAGCGCCGCATCGCGGCCATCATCGTACGCGCCACCCAGGAAATCGAAAACGGCGGCGAGAACACCAGGACGGACGACAGCGCGGCGCCCGGCGCATAAAAGCCCAACCCGCCCCCCTCGCCGTCGATCGTCCGCCGCTTATTTACCGGAGTCATAGATGCAGAATCAATCCAATCTCGAAGTCGTCCGCGTGCGACATCCGCTGAAATTCCGTCTGCTGCGCGTGACGCGCGTCGAGGCGCTGTCGTCCGCGCTCGTGCGCGTCACGCTGACCGGCGACCTGAGCGATTTCGTCTCGTCGTCGTTCGACGATCACGTGAAGGTGTTTTTCCCGGCTCCGGGCGACGAAAAGCCTGCGCTGCCGAGCCTCGGCCCGGACGGCATCGCTTTCCCCGACGGCGTCGAGCGCCCTGCCGCGCGCGATTACACACCGCGCCGCTTCGATATCAACGCCAACGAGCTGGATCTGGAATTCGCGCTGCACGATGCCGGCCCAGCCACCGCGTGGGCCGCGCAGGCCGCGCCCGGCCAGTACCTGGGCGTCGGCGGCCCGCGCGGCTCGATGGTGATTCCCACGGGTTTCGACTGGCATCTGCTGGTCGGCGACGAGACCGCGCTGCCCGCCATTCAGCGCCGCCTGGACGAGCTGCCGTCGGGCGCGCGCGCCGCCGTGGTCGTGGAAGTGGCGAACCGCGCGGCGCGTATCGAACTGCCGACCGAAGCCGATCTCTACGCGACGTGGGTTTATCGCGACGAACTGGACTCGGAACAACCGCTCGTCGATGCGCTCGGCGAAGTCTGGCTGCCGCCAGGCGAAGGCTATGTGTGGGCGGCCGGCGAAGCCTCGGCGATCCGTGCCGTGCGCGGCTATCTGTGCAATGAACGCGGCGTCGACAAGAAGCGCATCCGCGCATCGGCTTACTGGCGTCGCGGCGCGCAGGCGACGCACGAAACGATCGACGACTAAGCCAGGCGGCGCATCGTCCGCTGACGCACGCGTGCGGTGCGGCTCGATCGCCTAACGATGCCGTCGAGCCGGGCAAGACTGCCGGGATCGGCCAGCGCTATACCTGGGGCGGCAAAAGCGCCAACAGCAGACGCCGCAACTGCAGAACTTCCTCCGCAGCGAGCCTGGCAGTCAGAATACGCTCGACCTCCTCGACACGCGGGCGCAAGGCCGCGAGTTGCTTCTTGCCGCTCGCGGTCAGGAACAGCACATAGCTGCGCTTGTCGATCGGGTCATCAGTACGCCGAACGAGATCGTTGCGAACCATGCGCGCGACGAGATCGGCAATGGTCGAGCGATCCACGTCGAGATCGTCGCCAAGCTGCCGCTGATTGATTCCCGGCCTGTCGTGCAGGATTTCGAGCGCGGCGTACTGCACGCTCGTGATCTCGGCGGAGACTTCGCTCAACCATACCGCGACGTGGCGCTGCTGCGCACGCCGCACGAGGCTGCCGGTGAATCTTGCGAGCGCCTCGGCCTCGTCGGCGCGCTTCTCCGCGTGCTTGTCCAGTTTGATTGCCAATTTTGCAGTGTCGAAGCCAGTCAACGCTTGCGGAATATCGGCCGGAAGAAGGCGCTCAACTCCGCGTAGGCGTCCAGAGGTAAAACATGGGCGACGTACTGGTCGGGACGGACCACCACGAGCGCGCCTCGTTCGCGGTCAATGCCGCGCGCGTCGAAGATATCAGCCGCCGCGTCGCTCGTAAATGCTTTCTCGTAATCGACCAGGCCATAGCGGCCCTTGCGCGGCAGCAGAAGGCCGTGCAGCGCTTCCACACGCACCTCGCGATGCGCTTGCTGCAACACCGCGCGCACGTCGAGCACGCTGTCGATGTCAGCGCCTTCGGGCGTAGCGAGGCGCAGCACGGAATCGGGCGCTCCCACGAGACGCTCGCACAGCGCGCGGAGCGCTTCCTGGCTTGCGTCGGCGAACGCGTAGAGACGCCAGCGGCCGTCCGCACGCGCGGCATGGCCGAGATGGACAGGTTTCGCGTCCGCGAGCCGGATCACCGGCGCCGAGTGAAACCGCGTGCCGATCGTAAAGCCGCTGGCGAGCGCCTGATGCGTTGCGCTGCCCGTAAGCGTGCCAGGCCTGTAACGCGTCGCGACGCCGGCCGTATAGCGTCCCGCCCGCACGAAATACGCCTGCAATTCGGCGGGATCGACGCCGCCCGCTTCGGGCCGGTTCGGGTCCCTCGGCGGCGCGGCCATCATCGCGGACCATTCCTTGTCGAAATCTATCAGCTCCTGGGCGACAGGTTGACGCTCGTCCGAATAAGTGCGCAGCAGATCCGTGTCGCTGCGCCCTTCCAGCACGGCGGCGAGTTTCCAGCCTAGATTGAAGCCGTCCTGCATCGACACGTTCATGCCCTGTCCGGCCTTCGCGCTATGCGTATGACAAGCATCGCCGGCGATGAACACGCGCGGCTCACGAGACGTGTCGTCCGCCGCGAGCGCATCGTCGAAGCGGTCGGTCAGACGCTGCCCCACTTCGTACACCGAGAACCACGCGACCTCCTTCACATCAAGCGTATAAGGCTGCAGGATTCGCTGCGCGGTTTCGATAATGCGGTCCACGCCCGTCTGCTTGATGCTGTCGCGATTCTCCGGCGTGACCTCGCCGAGATCGACGTAAAAGCGCACGAGATAACCGCCCTCGCGCGGAATGAGGAGCAGATTGCCTTTGCTCGCGGACTGGATCGCGGCTTTGAGGCGGATGTCCGGGAAGTCGGTGACGGCGAGCGCGTCCATCACGCCCCACGCATGATTGGCCGCATCGCCACGCAACGTTTGCCCGATGGCCGTACGCACACGGCTACGCGCGCCGTCGCAACCCACGACGTAGCGCGCCCGCACGACGACCGGTTCGGCGGCGCCGTCCGCATCGGTGCGACGCAGTGTGACGCGCACCGGGTAGTCACCCGCGTTTTCACGCACGACATCGACGACTTCGAGGCCGTAATCGGGTTCGAGCCGATGTGCCGAGCAACGCATCACATCGAGCAGATAGTCCTGGATGCGCGCCTGATTGACGATGACGTGCGGAAACTCCGACAAACCTGTTTCGGTGTCCTGAACACGACCGGTACGCTTGATGGCGCCGCGGTCCTGCTGATCGGGCCGCCAGAATACCGTTTCATTGACCCAATATGCCTCGCGCAGCAGACGGTCGCTAAGGCCGAATGCTTCGAACATCTCGACGGTCCGGCACGCCACGCCATCGGCCTGCCCCATCTGCAACGGTCCATTGCGACGCTCGACAATACGCGTCCTGATGGAAGGAAAGCGCGCGAGTTGCGCCGCAAGCACAAGCCCGGCGGGCCCGCTTCCGACGATCAGCACATCGACAGAATCGAGTGTCGGACTTTGTGGGCCGCTTTCGGCGGCCGCTTCGATCGTCGGGTCGCCAACGTGAAAACCGTTGAGATGGAACTGCATGTCTTCCTCCATTTATCGCATGTCGTCGTGACCGGAAATATACTCCGTACACCAACCATTTGAAAGCACTTCAAGGCGGATCTGATGTTTACCCTGATTTCTGGTTGCGCTTCGGGAGTTGCGTCGACGAAACGACGCAATCTAGGTCAACAGCGAGCCTGATCGCCGCGAGACGGAATCGCGTGCGCTATCAGGCTATCTCTGCGTCTGGCGGAAAGAATGTGAAGTCGCGCTTCTAGCCAAAACGCGCATAGAGCCACTGTTCCGCCCAGCTTTGCGCATAGGCGATTGCATCCTCGCGAATTTCAAATCCGGCGAGGTCTCCGCTCAGATGAACGTCGTATTCGCTGCCATCTGGGCGGTTCGTGCTGATGCGCACATGTGCCATGTACTCACCATCCGCACGACGCGGCGTGGGATCTATCCGGAAACGTGTCGAATTCAAACGCATATTGCTACCTCTTAAAATGTATCCGGTCACGGGGACAGTGGAATTCTGTCGATCTGACTTCTCCAGTCGTTACCCGCCGACCGCAATCCGCTCAAGCCTTCATGTCGAGCACAGTCTCACCTGGCGAGCACATATCGATAAGATGCTCGGCATACGCAATGGACGCCCGGCGTGCATCGCCCGCATTCAGAAACGGCGTCTTGACCAATACGCCGAAAACACGGCTTCTCGGGGCACGAGGAATCGCATCGGGTTCCTGGATGCGTACCGCTGCATCGAAGCCCTCGTCGTAATTGCGGCCGAAACCCGCCTGGGTCGGCAAATGCGGAAAGACAAACGGGTAAATCTCAAGACCACGGTAAAAGCGCACAGTGGTTGTCATGGAGCCAGCTCCTTGGTCTCGCACGTCGTGCGGAGGATCCAGAATGGGACGCAGCCTGAACGCCGCATCGTTGCGGTGCGAAGCTGTCGTAGGGGGTCTGCGAGGAAGAGAAGCAGCTCGGTGCCTGAACAGGCGATAGAAGAGGCGCGGGGATCGGTCGCAGGTCGACTGATCCAGTCATCGTACGCTGATCCCCACGTTTGTATAGGGAAAGTTGAATTCACTAAAAAGAAAGCGTCGTTCGCGGCGATCGGGCGCAACACGCTCTCGCCAGCGCGCACGTCACGCCAGGCATGGCGCGAAGCCTCGCAGGGCCACATCGTTTTGCCCACAAAACGGACCGCCTCGCGAAACAGTTACAAGATAAATATTGACGCTGACACCACTAAACGGTTAGTGTCTGTCTCGAAGTTCAAGAAGTTCGATTGCTGTTCATCAATTGCTCGCTGCCAAGCGGTATTCGTGGTCCTCTCCCTCCTTGACGCTTCAAGCGCTCTATCACAGAGCACAATTTTTCTATTTGTTTCTCAAGGATTTTCCATGGATACCGGTATTGTTAAGTGGTTCAACGACAGCAAAGGCTTTGGCTTCATCGCTCCTGACAACGGCGGCGACGACCTGTTCGCTCACTTCTCCGAAATCAGAACCGACGGCTTCAAGACGCTGGCTGAAAACCAGAAAGTGACCTTCGAAACGAAGCAAGGCCCGAAGGGTCTGCAAGCGGCTAACATCACGCCGCTGTAAAGTTTGAAGAACCCGGCTTCCCGTAACGGAAGCCGGGTTGCAGCGAATCCTCGCGGAGCATTGTCTCCCAAAGTTAGCGCGATTCCCCCGCAAGCCGTATCTGTTCAATCAGTAGCTTGCCAGGCGCCACGCGCCTCGTTGCACTTCATCCCTCTCTGGCTGCAATAGCCCTTCTTCGCTTTCCGACTGCGTCAGATTCAGCTCGCAATGGCTTTGAATCGGCACGTCCGCGCACATTGCGCATGGAATGCGAGCATTCGTGCATCATTAAAATTAAAATGCAAAACAAGCAAATTCAACAATACAACGGCTATGCCGTCCATCCCTCGGCGCATCGTTTGCCCGACGGTAGTTTTTCGTCCAACCTGCTGCTCGAACGCACCGATAACGCGCGCACCGAAGGCCGTTACCAGTTTTATTCGCTCGATTACTTCACGAGCGAAGAGAAGGCACTGCAGCACTCGCGACGCTGGGCACGCAACTGGGTCGACACGCGCGGTTAACGTGGTTAACGCGGTTAAAAGCGACGCACCGGTACACGAGCACGAGGCACGCCATCCGGAAGTAGAGCCTTCGCTAGTTGAAGCTCTGCACCATGCGCAATTTGATCGCGGCCATGATGTCGCGCCGGCAAACACCGAATGCCACGGAAAAAGCGTCATCGGCATTGTCGAATGACGCCTGGGTGTAGCGCCCTTTGGCCGGATGAATGAATTCGGCCACCGAAAACTCTTTATATGAAAGTGGCGCCACGATGTAGTAGCGCGACTGTCCTGACTCGGGCCTACTTTCGACGCAGGCTCTCATCTGCCACCCATTGAAGGTATCAAGGCGTGTTTCCATACGGCCTCCCATCCAAAACCGGGAAGACCGTCGCGAGATCGAAAGTACGATTCCCGAGTCCATGGTGCGCTCTATCCCGGCCAGTCACAAGGCTTATATCTTTGGCTGGGCGCCTGCACCGGACGTCAGGGAACTTTCACTGTACAAATCCTGGAATGGGCGTAGGATCAGTTTACTGATTGCCCGTTCCTGATCTCTCCCTCTCCACCCGTTCCATGGGAATCGGGCTGCTCACTGTCATCACAGGCCGAACACCACGGCCTGGCGTGTGGAGACTGCATGCAGTCGCTCACACTGTTCTCTGTTATGCCGCGTGGTGATGCGGCCTCAAGAGTGTTTCCATGACTACCGATTTCCGCCTCTATCGCGGGCTGGAGGTTTACCCTCTGGTCTATCCGCATTGCGCCACGACGCCCGGCGGCGGGCATAACTACGACGAAGGGTTTGACGCCGCTGTGCGCATCCAGGAACCGGGCAGCTCCGAAGGGTCGCCCCGCAGCCGCGTATTCAAACTTGCAGCAGTCAGGCCCTTCGAGAATGCTGGCGACGCGCGACGAGCATCGACTGCCTATGCCGAACACCTCATCGACTCGTGCGCCCAGAACACGCACGTCCTCGACCTGCAGTTGTAAGCCATGCCTCTCTCCCCGCACCGCCCAATGGCGCGGTGTGGCCGGATCTGCAGGCAACATTGGAGGCTTGATATGGGCAGGACGGAATTGTTGAAGTGGATTCGACAAGACGGTTCAAACATTGTCGACCGGTTTCTTCCGCTGGAAGCACGTGCAGAACTGGATGGAGTCATCCACGATGGTCGTCACGAGGTCGACGCGGACGCTTATCTCATGTTTGTGTCCGTTCGCGCGCTGCTGCGCAAGGATGGAATGGCGAGCTACGATTCGGACCGCGAAGCCGGCCAGATCATGGCGCTTCTTAACGGGTGACGCAACCGCTCCAAACCCGACCCATCAGGCGCGCCTTCACACCGCAACCGGTTTTCCTGGCAACGCGCAGTGACTTGCGCTCACAGTGAGAGGTTCCTGTGGAAACCTGCCTTGGGATGTATAACGGCTGGCAGATATGCGTAACCGTTGAACTTCAGCCAGACCGCGAAGGACGCCCCTGGTATTACATCGTCTTGCCAGTCACGTTCCGGGAATTCGCGACTGACGCACCAAAGCAGTCGATTACGGTGGCACACACCGGCCGCCCTTTTAGCGACATCGACCGCGCCTTCAGTGCGGCCTTCAGTGATTGCGCCCGAGCAATCGAGCGCACGCTCATAGTCCAGGATGCGGAGTCCACTTTGAAAAATGATCAAAATCTCACCCCGCACTATCTCGTCTTTCGTTCAGGCGGCCAGCCATATGTCCTGAACAGCGACCTCCGCATCCTGCGGCGTGAAGCAAGCTCACTATTGAGATCCTTCGCCCGATCCCGCGCTGCGCCCATTTCGATCGGCGATGAGATGTGGAATGAATTTTCTGATTCGGAGTCCATTCTGTTGGCCGAACGCGACGAAATACGGGCGTATTCGCTGATCAGTGGTAACGAGACCGAGCACCAGCTCCGCTTACTGACGTCGCTCTGACTCGACACACGGTCACGCTCAGGTTGGAGAATTTGTTCTCTTGCAAGCGCGCTGGGAAGCGATCATGCCGTGACAAATCCGTCACGCGCTGCGCACAACGGCTCGCCGCTGGTCCGTCTCAATACCGCCTCGCATAGCCTTCGCGCCACAAGGTGGCGCCGACGGAACTCAGCAGCGCAACGTCACGCTCACCCAGTCCATCCCACGCGCCTGCCAGCCATTTCGCAAATTCCGCGCAGGCATGATCCAGGTCGATTGAGGCATGACCCTCCCGATTCAATCGCTCGAAGACAGCGAACACCTCATTCTGCGTCATCGTCGCCTCCATTCGAGAGATTGCGAATTCAGTACATTGGTTTTTCAATGCCGCTATTACGCTTGTCCAGGCTGAGCCGCCCGCTCCTGACCGACACAAGAGCAATCCTTCGTTTGATGCCTGATTATGGACCCGATAAGACTACGCGTCTGTACAGCGCCGGAATTTATTCCGTTTTCCTAATAATCAGATTGGGATACGCGCGATCGCTCGCCTCGCGCGTTGTTTTATGCGCAAAAAGTCGGGAGCGACACGCTCCCGTCATTTCAGCCCGCTAGGGTCTTGCGCCGCGCGCGCACCGCTTCCGCCAGCCCGTCGAGCACCGGTTCCGTCTGCGCCCAGCTGATGCACGCATCGGTAATCGACACGCCCCGCTTGAGCGGCACGCCCGGCTTCAGATCCTGGCGCCCTTCGTCGAGGTGGCTCTCGATCATCACGCCGACGATGCGCTTCTCGCCGCCCGCCAGTTGCGCGCCGATATCGCGCGCCACCTCGATCTGACGCTGATGCGCCTTGTTCGAGTTCGCGTGCGAGCAGTCGATCATCACTTCCTCGCGCAGCCCCGACTTCGCCAATGCCGCGCAGCAAGCCGCCACCGAGGCCGCGTCATAGTTCGGCCCGCTCTTGCCGCCACGCAGGATCACGTGGCAATCCTGGTTGCCGCGCGTCTCGAAGATCGCGGCCATGCCCATCTTCGTCATACCCATGAAGGCGTGGCTCGCGCTCGCCGCGACGATGGCGTCCGCCGCCACCTGCACGCCGCCGTCCGTGCCATTCTTGAAGCCAATCGGGCATGACAGCCCCGAGGCGAGTTGCCGATGGCTCTGGCTTTCGGTCGTGCGCGCTCCGATCGCGCCCCACGCCACCAGATCGGCGATGTATTGGGGGCTCAGCAGGTCGAGGAATTCGGTGCCGGTGGGCAGGCCCAATGCGTCGATTTCGAGCAGCAGTTGCCGCGCCGCGCGCAGGCCTTCGTTGATGCGGAAACTGCCGTCGAGGCGCGGATCGTTGATATAGCCCTTCCAGCCCACCGTCGTGCGCGGCTTCTCGAAGTACACGCGCATGACGATCAGCAGATCGTCCTTGAGCGTGTCGGCCTTCTCCTTGAGCAGTTTCGCGTATTCGATCGCCTGATCGTGGTCGTGGATCGAGCAGGGGCCGACTACGATCACGAGACGATCGTCGCGCTGCGCGAGTACATCGGCGATCTGCGCGCGGCTTGTTTCAACGAGCGTCTGCGTGGACTGCGGCACCGGCAGTTCGTCGAGCAGCAGCGCCGGCGAGATGAGCGGCCGCACCGCGCCGATACGCACGTCGTCGATGCGGGTGGTGTCCTGGGTAGCGTCGGCGACGCCGACTTCCTGGTCGTGCTGCGGATTGTCGATACGGCTCAAGATTTTCTCCTCGGGCGCCTGCTGCCGAAGCGCTGCGATAGTCGCGCGGTATGTGTTGGGGGACAAACGATGATTATCGCATCCGCCGCGACGTCCCGAACCGGCAGCGCAAACGCAAAAACGCGCGCCCAAACGAAACGAGGCGGCAAAAGCCGCCCCGTTCCCGATCCAATAGCCACCCGACGAAGGTCAGTTAGCCGACCCGCCGAGCGGATAGCCCTTGCCCGCCAGCCGCCGCGCGATACGCACGAGCGCGAACCATTGCTGGGCGATCAGACCCTCGCCGTAGTTGACACCACGGCCGTGCGGCGCCGGCAGTTGATCGCGGATCCCGGTCGGCTCGGGCGCCGCGTTCCACGACGCGGTGCGGAACATCATGTCCCACCACGGAAACAGCACGCCGAAGTTGCAGCCATAACGCGTACCTTCGTGGCCATAGCCAATCGCGTGATGGCGACGATGGAACGCCGGACTCACGAGGATGCGCTCCAGCACGCGCCCATAAACGAGCCGCGCGTTGACGTGCTGCACCGCCTGCAGGAAGTTGCTCACGGCGATCAACACGACGAACTGCGAGGGCGGCACGCCGATAAAGAGCGAGATCGCCGCGAAGAACGCCGCCTGCACGATATCGTCGAGGAAGTGATTACGATCGTCGCACCACAGCGACATCTGCTGCTGGCTGTGATGAACCGCATGCAACTCCCACCACACGCCGAAGCGATGCTGCCAGCGGTGATACCAGTAGCCCGCGAAATCGAGCACGACCAGATAGATCGCGAACGACACGTAAGGCCTGTCCGTCACGCCGGGCCACAGACCATCCACGTCGATGTTCGGAATATTGTGGATCGCCATCAGGCTCTGCCAGTGATTGAACACCGGCGTGAGCACGAAGAAGAACGCGATATTCAGAATGCCGAGCTTGGCGATCCACGTGTACCAGACGTCGGCGCGCAGCGCCTTGCGGTCGCTCCACGCTTCAAGCGGGCGCAGCGCTTCGAGCGGGCGCAGCAGCACGTAAGTCAGCAGGATTTCGAGCACCCCCACGATCACCCAGTAGAGCGCGTCGTAGGTGTCCTCGTCGTAGCCCATCAGGCCGACCTTGTAGAAGATCGGCTGCACCACGTCCACGTAGACGAGGGTTTGCAGCCACGAAACGAGGTTGTCGGCCTGCGAAAGCAGCGTATCAAGCATCGAAACTCCCGGTCATCAGTCCGGATTCGGCGCCACCACGGGCGCACTGTTCGCGAAATAGATGCCGTGCGGCGAGCGGCCCACGGCGATCGTGTCGATCAGCTGGCGCGTCGTGAGATCGATGATGCCCACGTGCTTAGCGAAGCGGAACGTAACCCACAGATAGCGTTTGTCGGCGGAAAGTTCCATATCGTCGGGACCAGGACGCAAACCGGTGATGTCGCCGACCTTGGTGAGCGTCGTGTAATCGATGATGCTGATGGTGCTTTCCACGCGATTGGACACGACCACATGCTTGCCGTCGTCGAGATTGCGGAAGTTGTGCGCGCCGCGGCCCGTCTGGATCTTCTTCACGAGCGTGCGGTTGCGCCAGTCCACCACGGCCACGTCGTCCTCGCCCGTCATGCCGACCAGCAGGTACTTGTCGCCGGGCGTCATCCACAGACCCGCGGGCGTGTTGCCGATCTTCAGCTTCCACATCACGGTCTGCGTGGACAGATCGATCGCCGCGACTTCGCCGGTGTCCTGCAGCGTCACGAACGCGATCTTGCTGTCCGACGAGAAGGTGATGTGGCTCGGCGTCTTCGCGAGCGCAATGCGCTTCGCGAGCGTGACGTCATGGCCGTTGTAGCTGTAGACATCCACGCGATCGAGACGCAGACCCGCCGTCACGAACCATTTGTGATCGGGCGAGAAGCCGAGCTGATACGGATCTTCGATGCCTTCGACGCGGCGCTGCACCTTGCCCGTGTGCGGATCGAGGAACATCAGGTCGTTCGAGACCGAATCGGCGACGATCAGCGACTGACCGTCGGGCGTGATCATCAGGTGATGCGGCTCCTTGCCGGTGGGTTCGGTGCCAACGACGCTGCGGCTCGCTTCGTCGATCAGCGAGAGCTGCGCCTCGCCGGAGTCGAGCACGATGACTTTGTCGTCCGCATGAGCGAGCGCGCTGCACACAAGACCGCCGAGGAGCAGCGCCGCTGCGAGGCCGCGTCTCGGGTTCCGGGTAAAGCTGAATGTCGGGAATTCTGGCATTTCGTAGGGGCAAGAGAACCGGTGCATAACCGGGGTGAGCGCGCGCAGGGCCGGTTTGTGCTGAGATAGAGCCTGGTGCGCCGCAACGTGGGCGAAAGCCAGACGAAACCTCGCTGAAACCGGGCAGCGAAGCGGACTGCAAAGCGGACCGCCAATAGCGCGCGCGGAACGTCTGGTTAACGCACGAGGCTCGTATTCCGATGACGCGCACAGGCGTTTTCCTGCATCGATTTCGCATGTGCCGGATTGCCGCGGCAAGATCCGGCCCTGGTAGTTTCCTCGTCGTTTCCTGGTAGTTTCGCCGTAGTTTCACCGTTCTTTCGGCCGCTTCATTTCGACAAGGCGTTCATGCGCCATCGCACCCGCCCCCGTTGGGAGGGCCACCCCGAAGACAGCCTGCCTGGCGTACCCGACGGACTCTCCGCCAGCACGGCGCGCAAAGTGCGCGAGGCGCTCGAAGGGCGCCGGCGCGGCGCCGCGCTGCTCCTGCCGCTCGCGGGGCCAGCCGTGATCGTCTCGGTCGCCTACATGGACCCCGGCAACTTCGCGACCAACATCCAGGCCGGCGCGCGCTACGGTTATGCGCTGCTGTGGATCGTGGTGCTCGCCAATCTCGTCGCGATGCTGTTCCAGTCGCTTTCCGCGAAACTCGGCATCGTCACCGGACGCAATCTCGCCGAGCTTTGCCGCGAGCGTCTGCCCGCCCCGCTCGTCTGGCTCATGTGGATCGTGAGCGAGATCGCGGCAATGGCCACCGATCTCGCCGAATTCCTCGGTGGCGCGATCGGTCTCGCGTTGCTGCTGCACGTGCCGCTGCTCGCAGGCATGGCGATAACGGCGCTGGTCACCTACGGCCTGCTGTTTTTCGAGCGTGCCGGGTTCAGGCCACTGGAGCTGGTGATCGGAGGCCTCGTCGGCGTGATCGGGCTGTGCTATCTGCTCGAACTCTTCGTCACGCCGGTCGCGTGGAACGAAGTCGCGCGCAGCCTGGCCGCGCCGCGCCTGCCCGATGCGCAGGCCGTGACGATCGCGGTGGGCATCGTCGGCGCAACGGTCATGCCGCATGTGCTCTTTCTGCATTCGGGCCTCATCCAGGCGCGCGTGCAGCCGCGCAACGACACCGAACGCACGCGCCTGCTGCGCTTTTCCAACATCGAGGTCATCGTCGCGCTGGCACTGGCCGGGCTGATCAACATGGCGATGGTCATGATGGCGTCGGCGGCATTTCATCTGGGCCACGCCGATGTCGCCGAAATCGAAACCGCCTGGCACGCGCTCGCTCCGCTGTTCGGCGCGGCGGCGGCGGCGATTTTTCTGGTCTCGCTGATTGCCTCGGGGATTTCGAGTTCGGTGGTCGGCACGCTCGCGGGCCAGATGATCATGCAAGGCTTCGTGGGCTTCCAGATTCCGCTCTGGCTGCGCCGCCTCGTGACGATGGCGCCGAGCTTCGTGGTGGTGGGTCTGGGCGTGAACGCAACCGTTGCGCTGGTCGCAAGCCAGGTCGTGCTAAGTCTTGCGCTGCCGTTTCCGATGGCCGCGCTCGTCTGGTTCACCTGCCGGCGCGACGTCATGGGGCGATACAGGAATGCAGCGCCGCTGGCCGCGCTGGCCGTCGTGGGTGCGCTCTCCGTGCTGGCGCTTAATGCGCTGTTGCTTGCGCAGACCTTCGGCATGCACGTGCCGGGACTCGGCTAAAACATCCGTCAGCGCAAACCGTGCAGCGCAACATGCGCCTGGCGAGCGTTTCGCTCAATTCGCGCGCCTGGCCTGCTCGAACCGTTCAATGAGCGCTCAATAGCCCGCACGTCAGCGGTGACTTCGTTCGTCATGCGTGCAAACTCGCGTGAAACCATGCAACATTAGCCTCTTTCACCGCGTTCGCCCTTGCGGCTAGCGCAAATTTCGCAACTCTGCGCCACAAATCGCCACAACCCAGCGCCACTACCGAGCGACCTGCCATGACGAATCAGCCTGCCCAAGCCGCGCCCGACCAGCCCGTCGACATGATCATCTTCGGCGGCGGCGGCGACCTGGCCGCGCGCAAACTGCTCCCCGCGCTCTACATGGCGCACCTGCACGGCAATCTGCCGCCCGAGACGCGCATCATCGCCGTCGGCCGCAAGAACTGGACGATCGACGACTATCGCAAGTTCATGGAAGAGCAGTCGCGTCCCTTCATCGATGCCAAGGCCTTCGACGCCCAGGCATGGGACCGCTACCTGAGCCTGTTCCAGTACGTCATCATCGACGTCAATGCGACGGAAGACTACACGCGCCTGAAGGCCGCCTCGCGCGAGCACGCCATTCGCGCGTTCTATCTCTCGACCTCGCCCGAACTCTTTACGACGATCTGCGACAACCTGTCGGCGGTGGGTCTGATCGATGCGAATTCGCGCGTCGTGCTCGAAAAGCCGCTCGGCCACGATCTGGCTTCGGCCAAGGAGATCAACGAGTCGGTGGGCCGCCACTTCGCGGAATCGCAGATCTACCGGATCGACCATTACCTGGGCAAGGAAACGGTGCAGAACCTGATGGTGCTGCGCTTCGGCAATCCGATCTTCGGGCCGCTATGGCAGGCGCCGTATATCCGCAGCGTGCAGATCACGGTGGCGGAGACGGTGGGCGTCGGCAGCCGCGCGGGCTTCTACGATCACACCGGCGCGCTGCGCGACATGGTGCAGAACCACCTGCTGCAACTGCTGTGCATCGTGGCGATGGAGCCGCCCGTGTCGCTCGACCCGGATGCGGTGCGCGATGAAAAGCTCAAGGTGCTGCGCTCGCTGCGTCCGATGTCGCTCGCCGATATCGCGCGCGACACGGTGCGCGGCCAGTACGCCGCGGGCGCCGTGGACGGCCAGCCGGTCAAGGGCTATCTGGAAGAAGACAACGTGCCGGCGGACAGCAAGGCCGAAACCTTCGTGGCGCTGCGCGCGCACATCAACAACTGGCGCTGGGCCAACGTGCCGTTCTTCCTGCGCACCGGCAAGCGCCTGCAAAAGCGCCAGTCGGAGATCGTGATCGAGTTCGCGGATCTGCCCTTCTCGATCTTCCCGAGCGGCCCGCGCAACTACGGCAACCGCCTCGTGATCCAGCTCCAGCCGGAAGAATCGATCCAGTTGCAGATGCTCGCGAAGGAACCGGGCAGCGGCATGAACATGCTGCCGGTGAGCCTGAATCTGGATCTGCAGCAAGCGATTCCCGAGCGCCGCGCCGAAGCCTACGAACGCCTGCTGATCGACGTGATTCGCGGGCGCCTCACGCACTTCATGCGCCGCGACGAACTCGAAGCCGCATGGACGTGGGTCGAGCCGATTCTCGACGGCTGGAAGGAACTCAACGATCGCCCGCGCACCTATACGGCGGGCACGTTCGGCCCGGCGGCATCGTCGGCGCTGCTCGCGCGCGAGGGTATGTCGTGGGCGGAAGAAGCCTGATGCAGGCGCTCATACGGGCGATCGTCCGCCCGTGAACGAAGAAACGCCGCGCTTGCGCGGCGTTTCCTTTTGGCGCTCAGTCGCCGTTCTCCCGCCCGGTGCTATCACCGTGATCGGGACGGAACAGGTCCAGCCCCGCGAACACCAGCACACCGCTAAGCGCCATCATCGGCACCGAATGCCGGCCCAGAAAAAGCATTGCGGCTGCAAGCCACGTCGAAACAAAAAAAGCGCCCATGCGCCGCATGATGAAAAACTCCGGTACTTCCGTACAAAGGGTGCCCGCGCTCAGCCGAGCGTCGCGCGCGCGGTGCGCAAGCGGCTTACGGTGTCCACGAAGGCCTCGCCGCCGAGCGAACGCTTGATGCGTCCCGTGACCTGCGCACTGGCGTGGTTGAGCGCATCGCGAATCGCCACGGCCTGCGCCGTGGGCACGATCGCTACTTCACGCTGATCGCCTTCGGTGCGCTGGCGTTCGAGCCAGCCGCGCGATTCCAGACCGTCGAGCACGCGCGTGGCCGTGGGCCGCGCGATGGACAGCAGATCGGCCAG
The DNA here is from genome assembly GCF_002917095.1 of Paraburkholderia eburnea. Lineage (GTDB taxonomy): Bacteria > Pseudomonadota > Gammaproteobacteria > Burkholderiales > Burkholderiaceae > Paraburkholderia > Paraburkholderia eburnea. The sequence continues at coordinate 585,664 of NZ_PQGA01000002.1, read as the reverse complement.
CTCACGCTGCAGCGAGCCCGGCCGCTCCAGCACCGCGCGCAGCATGAAGCCCTGCGGCGGCGTGAGGTCGAACGGTTCGAACGCTTCGGACCACTCGCGTTCCAGACGACGCGCAAGCGCCGAGGTATTGAAGTAGAGACACTGATCGAACATGGCGAAAGAATAACCGGTTATCGTTAGCTATGCAACGAATTCGATACGATTGAGGCCTGATTTCAGGCACTTTTCGAATACATTCGATATGACTTCAGGGCGCGGATTCAGTTCATTGAAGCTTCGTTGTGCACGCCCCCAATTCACGGTGCTTGAAGCGCGCGCGAAAAGTCATGGTACGCGACCCGCATTTTTTGTGAACGCTGAGTGACCGCGCGGGGACTCAATATGCGTTCCAGTTATGCCCATATGAAAAACGAACGATCGGACGATTTATCCGCCTAACCGCGTTATGATGCGAGGGGATCGACCTCGCCAGCCTGCTCGACACAACACTCACGGAGACAAAGATGCAGATGCGTTGTTACTGCGTGACCCATCACGGCCAGCCTCTCGAACTCGTCCAGCGCGACACGCCGCAACCGCAAGGCACCGAAGTGCTCGTGCGCGTGCAGGCCGCCGGTCTGTGCCATTCGGACCTGCATATCTGGGAGGGTTATTACGATCTGGGCGGCGGCAAGAAACTCTCGCTCGCCGATCGCGGCATCAAGCTGCCGCTGACCTTGAGCCATGAAATCTGCGGCGAGGTGGTCGCCGCCGGTCCCGAGGCCGGCGACGTGAAGACCGGCGCCGTGGCCGTCGTGCATCCGTGGATCGGCTGCGGCCAGTGCGCGGCGTGCCAGCGCGGCGAAGAAAACATCTGCGTGAAGCCGCAATCGCTGGGCGTGATGCGCGACGGCGGATTCGCCGATTACGTGATCGTGCCGCATCCGCGCTATCTGGTCGATCTCGGCGGCCTCGATCCCGTGAAGGCCGCGCCGCTCGCCTGCGCGGGCGTGACCACTTATTCCGCTGTGAAGAAGTTCGGCGAGCGCATTCATCAGGACCCGGTCGTCATCATCGGCGCGGGGGGCCTGGGCATGATGGCGATCGAAGTGCTCAAGGCGCTGGGCGCGAAAGGCGCGGTCGTGGTGGACGTCGAGCCCGGCAAGCGCGAAGCGGCGCTCAAGGCCGGCGCGCTCGCGGCCATCGATGCGCGCGCAAGCGACGCGGTCAAGCAGATCGCCGAAGCCACGGGCGGCGGCGCGCGCGCCGTGCTCGACCTGGTGGGCGCGACGCCCACCGTGAAGCTCGCGCTCGATTCGTGCGCGCGCGGCGGCCATGTGGTGGTGGTCGGCTTGATGGGCGGCGACATCACGCTCTCGCTGCCCATCATTCCGATGCGTCCGCTCAGGATCGAAGGCAGCTATGTGGGCACGCTGCCCGAACTGCGCGAACTCGTGGCGCTGATGCGCGCGGGCAAGATGCAGCCTGCGTCGGTCACGCAGCGTCCGCTGGGCGAAGTGAACGAAGCGCTCGAAGCGCTGGCCCAAGGCAAGGTGATGGGACGGCAGGTGCTCGTGCCGTGATTGTCGGCTTGCTTTAGCCGATAAAAAAGGGCGAACACATCGCCCTTTTTTACGGCCACAATTACTTCGGATCGCTACTTAATATCGATCAGCGCGCCGCATCACCCATACGGTAGCCGAAGCTCGCTTCATCGAGTTTCGACTTCAACTCGGGATCGAGTTCGAGATCGGCGGCGGCGATCGACGCATCGAGTTGCTCGGGCCGGCTCGCGCCAATCAGCGCGGAGGTCACAAGCGGATTCGCCAACACCCACGCCACCGATGCCGTCGTGAGCGACTGCCCCGCCTGTTCAGCGACGCCGCGCAGGCGCTCGACGCTCTCGAACTCGCGCTCATGCCAGTAGCGGTCCTGATACATCGTGCCGGCCACCCCCACGCTCTGCGAAAAACGGCCCTCGCCCGGCTTGCTGTCGTGGCGATACTTGCCCGTGAGCAGCCCGCCCGCGAGCGGGTTGTAGGGGATCACGGCAAGTCCCTCTTCGCCCGCGAGCGGCAGCAGCTCGCGCTCGATCTGGCGAAACAGCAGGTTGTAGCGCGGCTGCACGGAGACAAAGCGCGCCACGCGCAGCACGTCGGCGCGGCCCAGTGCGCGGGCGAGCCGATAAGCCAGGAAATTCGACACGCCGATATAACGCGCCTTGCCCGCACGCACGATCGTGTCGAGCGCTTCGAGCGTTTCGTCGAGCGGCGTATTGGCATCGTCCGAATGCAGTTGATAGAGATCGACGTAATCCGTGCCCAGGCGCCGCAGCGAATTGTCGATGGCATCGAGCAAATGCTTGCGCGAAGCGCCCTGATCCCACGGCGACGGCCCGACCTTGCCCACGGCCTTGGTCGCCAGAATGAAATGCTCGCGACGGCCCTTGAGCCAGCGCCCGACGATTTCCTCGGTGCGGCCGGCGTGCGTTTCGCCGCCGCCCAGGGGATAGACGTCAGCCGTATCGATGAAATTGATGCCGGAGTCGGCGGCCTTGTCGAGAATGAGGCGGGACACGTCTTCCTCGGTCTGCAGGCCGAAGGTCATGGTGCCGAGACACAGACGTGAAACATTGAGGCCGGTCTGGCCGAAACGACGGTATTGCATTCAATGCTCCTTTTTGACGGACGTTCATTGCGCAAAGCGCGCGTCGTGTTGTGGGTCCTGTTACAGGCAGAGCCTTCGAACCGACACGCCGCGCCTTGTCCGAAAGCATAGCGCGGACCACTCGATCCAGCCTGGCGCCGCCTCAGCGCCTTACGCCGCTGAAAGGCCGTGCGCCGTAACCGCGCTGAAGGCTCCATTGCTGGAATAAGCGCACGCGGGACGCTCTAATCGGCCCGTTGTCCTTGCCAGCCCTGGCTTAAGCTTCGTACCGTCCATCATTCTTCCCGCGCTCACCGTGACTTCGACGACCGACACGCCTCTTCATCCCGACCGCCAGCAGGAAGCGAGCGCGCTATGCGCGCAAGGCCGCTTCGCCGACGCGTTCGAGATGCTCGCGCCCTTCGTCGGCGCCGGGACGGGCAAGGGCAAGGGCAAGGGCAAGGGCGATGCCGAAGCCGACGCCGCGCGCGTCGATGCGCTCAATCTCGCCGCGCTCGCCGCGATGGGTTCGGGCAACGCCGACGTCGCGCACGCGCTCTGGCAGCGCTGTATCGCCGCGCGGCCCGCATTCGAGGAGGCTTACCACGGCCTCGCCGCGATGCTCACGGCGCTGGGCCAACTGGCCGCCGCCGAAACGGTCTGGCGCCGCCTGCTGGACGTCAACCCGGCCCACGCGGATGCGCACGGCAACCTGGGCCTCGTGCTGCATCGCCTCGGACGGCATCAGGAAGCGGAAAACGCCTATTGCACGGCGCTCGCGCGCCAGCCCGGCCATCTCGACGCGCATTACAACCTCGGCATCCTGCTGCACGAACTGAACCGCCACGATGAGGCCGAAGCGGCCTACCGCGCCGCGCTCGCGCTCAATCCGAAGTTCGCCCGCGCGCACAACAACCTCGGCAATGTGCTGCGTGAGCGCGGCCGCATCGAGGACGCCGAGGAAGCCTACCGGCAGGCGCTGCTCGCCGAGCCGCAGTACCCCGAAGCGCTCAACAATTACGGCGCGCTGCTCAAGGCGCAGCGCCGCTATATCGAGGCGGAACTGTCCTGCCGTCTCGCGATCCAGATCCGCCCCGATTACGCGGAAGCGCTCAACAACCTGGGCTGCGTGCTGACCGATCTGCAGCGCTACGCCGAAGCCGAGCAGTTCTTTCGCAAAGCGATCCTGTTGCGCCCCGATCACGCCGAGTCGCATTACAACCTGGGCGTCGCGTTGCAGCGGCTCGAACGCTATCCGGAAGCCGAAACCAGCTACCGCGTGGCGCTGCGCCTGGCCCCCGGGCGCGCCGAAATTTTCAACAATCTGGGCTCCGTGCTGTGCGCGCTCGACCGCATCGACGAGGCGCACGAGACGTTCGCGCTGGCGCTCGCCCAGAACGGCGATCTGGCGCTCGCGCACTTCAACATGGGCAGCGTGCTCAAGGAACAGGGTGCGCTCGACGAGGCCGTGGCGGCGTACCGTCGCTCGCTGGAACTCGAACCCGATTACGGCGACGCGCTATTTCGCCTCGCCACCCTGCTCATCACGATGGGCCGCTACGAGGAAGGCTGGCGCCTCTACGAGCGCCGCTATGAAAACAACGGCTTCGTGCACTACGCATCGCGCCGCATGTTGAGCTGCCCGCACTGGCAAGGCGAGCCGATCGCCGGCAAATCGCTGCTGCTCTGGCAGGAGGATGGACTGGGCGACATGATCCAGTTCTCGCGTTACGCGCGCCTGCTCAAGGCGCAAGGCGCGGCGCATGTCGCGTTCGGCGGCGTCGAGGCGCTGCATTGCATCCTCGCGGGCGTCGAGGGCATCGACACGCTGCTTACGCACGCCGAAGCGAGCGAGCGCGCCCAGCAGTTTGATTACTGGGCCAGCCCGCTGAGCCTGCCGCTGCGGCTTGGCACCACGCTCGACACGACGCCCGAGCCGACCCGCTTCAATGTCGATCCCGCACGCGTCGAGCACTGGGTGGCACGCCTCGCGACGCTGGGCGCGGGGCCGCGCGTGGGCCTCGTCTGGCGCGGCAACCCCAAACACCACAACGATTTACACCGCTCGATCCCGACGCTTGCCGCACTCGCGCCGCTCTGGAGCGTGCCGGGACTGAAGTTCGTGAGTCTGCAAAAAGGCGCGGGCGAGAACGAGGCGCTGGCTGCGCAGAAAACGGGATCGGATCAGCCCTTGCTGCATCTGGGCAGCGATATCGCCGATTTCGTCGATACGGCGGCCATCATCGCGCAACTCGATCTGCTGATCTGCGTGGATACGTCAACGGCGCATCTGGCCGCGTCGCTCGGCAAACCTTGCTGGGTGATCCTGCCGCGCCGCGACGTGGACTGGCGCTGGCTCGACGCGCGCGAGGACTCGCCCTGGTATCCTGGCAACGTGCGGATTTTCCGCCAGACGGGCAAGGACACCTGGAGCACGGCGATCGAGCGCGTGCGGCAGGCGTGCGAGGAAGAGTTTGGCATGGCCTCCTGAACGAAGGCCCGAAGGGTTGTTGGGCTGACGGAGTGCGTCAGTCCCAGAAGTTGCGAAAGGCCACGGCGACGATCACCGGCACGCACATCACGAGCGGGATCGCGAAGTAAGGAATTTCCATATCGACGATCCAGCTGCGGATCAGCCAGCCCACACCCAGCGCGAGCGTGAGGATGCCGACGAGCGCGGTCATCGTGTTCAGCAGCCACGGCGGCGGCTTGCGCCTGGACTTTTGCTTGGGTTCCTGCGCGGAAGACGGTTTCATCGGAGCGTTGAAGAAGCGTTGAGCGTTCGGCGTACCGGCATGATGCACCGATTCACGCATTTTACTCTTGAAGCCTTGCGGCATACGGATCAGGCAAGACCCTGAGCGGGCCGACGCGGCTGCGCGATTTCCGGCGCCGGAAAAGAAAAAGCCCGCCTGAATTGGGCGGGCTGAATCCATATCAGGAGGAGACATGGAGGAGACGAGTTCATTCTAGGGTTTTCCCCTAGCCTTGGCAAGTGTTTTTTGCGGCGCGTTGAAAAATATCTGGCCTGAATGATCGAGCGCCGATTTACCCCTGAGGTAATCGATCCGGTTCGCATGGCGCCCTATCCTCGCTACCAGGACATCACCCAGACGAGGACAACCATGACGAGCTATGCCATCGGCCATCTGCACGAAGTCGAGCTTTGCGCCGACATCGTCGAATATCTGGAGAAAATCGACGGGACGCTGGCGCCGTTCGGCGGGCGCTTTATCCTCCACGGCGGCCCCGTGGAGCGGCTAGAAGGACGCTTCAGCGGCGACTTGATCGTGATTGAATTCGAAGACCGCGAGCGGGCGCGCGCGTGGTATCGCTCCCCGGCTTATCAGGCGATTTTGCCGCTGCGCACCCGGCACGCGCGCGGGGATATCTTTCTTGTCGATCAGGTAGCGCAGCCGCACCGCGCAACCGAGGTGCTCGAACGCGAGTGAATCTCAGCCGCGCGGCTCGTCCGCCGCCAGCAGCACGCCCTTCTTGAAGACGAAGCAGCCGTAGCCGCGCGCCTCGCCCGTCGCGATCACGCAGTACGCGCGGCGCGCGCGCTCGTAAAACGCAAAGCGTTCGAGCGACGCGAATGGCACCGCGCGTCCTTCGGCGTCATCGACTTCACGTTGCGCTTCGCGCTGCACGGCGGGCAGCGTTTGCGCGTCGCCGACGATTTCCATGCGCAGCGCCGGATGATCGACAAAACGATCGAGCGGCAGCACCGAGAGCACCGCTCGCACCGCGCGCGGCGAATCCACGCCGTCGAGGCGCAGCAGGCGGCCCAGCACCGAATCGCGCGCCACGGCATCGGCGGGAAAATTCGCGTCGCAGATCACCACTTCGTCGCCGTGCCCCATCGCGGCGAGCGCGTGCAGCACGTCGGGGTTGAGCAGCGGGTCGAGATTCTTCAGCACTATGTCTCCTCCGAAATCGTTCGGAACACGGTTTTTCTGTGCTTGTTCTATGCAGCGGAAAATACGATCGCGCCGTGCTGGGCAACCTGCGTGAAGGTGCGCACGAAGCGATAAGTCTGACCGTCGATTGACAGGGAATTGAGTCCCGCCCGGGTCGCTTCGAGGATTTCGGCGACCAGGGCGTTGCGGATGAAACCGCAGCGCGCCCACTCCTCCTGGGCCTCGCCCGCCTCGCCCAGATAGATATCGCTGCGGTCGGCGTGGGAGCGCACCAGAATCAGACTGGCGCCCTTGTCCAACGAGCGTTCGAGATACTCCGACAGTGTCGCCAGTGCTTCGACGGCAACTTCGTGCGGCTCGCGAGAGGACGTGTCCATGAGAGGCCCCAGGTTCGTGTGCATCATCTTCCCATCGTACCTGAATGCGGCGGCGGGATCGGCGATTCCTGGCCGCCGCTGGACAAGCTCCGGCACCGCAGACAGAAAAATCGGGGCACATTATTTGCTATCAACTTTTCCTGGCGGCGATCGTTAACCTTGGATAGAACACTCCTTGAAGATCAAGGTCACCGCTGGATTCAGGAGAGGTCTTTACTCACAGACAGAGATTCGCTGCACGGAGAGCAACAGGCATGGAACGCAATTACGATTACATGGGATATGCCATTCGAGTCAGCACGGATTCCATCTCGGAGCCGGTGCTGCGCCAGGTTCGCATGGCTGAATCGGGCTACATCGCCATGGTGTCGATTTACAAATCCGATCGACAGGAACCGTGCTTTCCTCAGATGCGCTTGACGGACATCGGCGACCGATGGTTTGTAACCGAGGTCGACGCGCTCATGCGAGGCTATAGCGTGGGGCGACGCATCGTCGAAGAAGCGCTCGGCCAGCGAGCCGCCTAGCCGCCAGAGGACTGGCAAGCCGACGGCTCCGTCGGCTTGATTCAATATTTGTTCAATCGCCTGTCGATTCGACGGCATGCCAGGTCGAGCCGCCGCTCGCCTTGTTCGAAACTTCCCGCGAGTGCGAATTCGAAACAGTTTGTAATTGACACTGTTTCGACATCGACTATTTCGCCAGTTTTATTCGACATAAAACGTTTGTAAAAGAAAAATCATCGCACGCAAACGTTTTCACTCGTTTCACAATTCTTTCTTCGAGACCGTAGAAACTGTGCGCCGACCCGATCATCGGAGTGCAAGCGCATATGCAAAAACGCCTGTTCGAGCCGTCGTTGGTGAGCGTGATGTCCGTTGTGCTGACAACTATCCCGCTCGCCGCGTGTGGACCCGGAGTGGGTTCGTCGGCAGCCACCGATACGACCGGCGCCCCCGCCCAGCAGCAGAGCGGCGCGGCGCTTCAGCCCACGCCAGCCGCACCGGACCCGAACCCGGCGAACCAGCCGAACACTGCGCTTGCCGGCAGCATCGGCACCGCCGCGCCAGCCGAAACTGCGAACCCCGCCAGCTACGCCTATGCGAGCGACCCTGTGCAGAGTGTGCAGGCAAGCCTCGCCGCCGACAGCCAGCAGGTCGCGCCCGTCATGAGCTACGCCCCTGGCGACGAGCCGCCGCAGTCCAGCAACGATTCCCGCAGTACCGCAACGACGCGTCAGTAATACACCATTCGTGTGCTTATGCACACACCCGTCCAACGAGCAGAAAGGTGCACAACAATGACGTCAAACAGCCGTCGCCGTTTCCTGCAGACTGTCGCTTCCTCCGGCGCCGCCGCCGCGGCGATGACCGTCCTGCCCGAGTCCATCCGCAACGCTCTGGCGATCCCGGCGTTCTCGCGCACGGGTTCGATCCGCGATGTGGAGCACATCGTCGTGTTCATGCAGGAGAACCGCTCCTTCGACCATTACTTCGGCCATCTGCGTGGCGTGCGCGGCTATAACGACCGCCTGCCGATCCCGCTGCCCGGCGGTCAGCCGGTCTGGTATCAGCCGTCCAAGGAAGACGCCACCAGGCCGGTGCTGCCGTTCCATCTGGACACGCAGACGACGAGCGTGCAATGCGTGGGCGATCTCGACCACTCGTGGTATCCGACGCAATACGCCATCAATAATGGTCTGTACAACCAGTGGCCGCAGTACAAGACCGACATGACGATGGGCTATTACATGCGCGCGGACATTCCGTTCCACTACGCGCTGGCCGATGCGTTCACCGTCTGCGATAACTATTTCTGCTCGCTGGCGGGGCCGACGCACCCGAACCGCGCCTATCTGATGACGGGCATGGTCGATCCGAGCGGCACGATGGGCGGCCCGCTGCTCGACAACAACGACTATGTGGACGGCGACGTGCCGCCCGCGTATCAACTGCTGTCGTGGACCACCTACCCCGAGCGCCTGCAGGCCGCCGGCATTTCCTGGCAGATCTACCAGCAGGGCACGAACGGCAACGATCCGATGAACGGCAACTACGGGACCAACATCCTGCAGAACTTCGTCAACTTCATCAACGCGCAGCCGGGTTCGGCGCTCTATCAGCGCGCGCAGACCGTACGCACGATCGCCGATCTCAAGAACGACGTGCTCGCGAACAATCTGCCGCAGGTGTCGTGGCTGCTGCCGCCCGCCGCTTTCTCCGAGCATCCGAAATACACGCCGGCGTACGGCGCGGAATACACCTCGCAGATCCTCGACGCCCTTACTTCGAACCCCGAAGTATGGAGCAAGACCGTGCTCTTCATCATGTATGACGAGAACGACGGCTTCTTCGACCATATCGTGCCGCCGCAACCGCCCACCACGCCGACGCAGGGCAAATCGACGGTGAGCGTGGAAGGCGAAATTCACAACGTCGTCAATCCGGGACGCGGCGGCAAGTACACCGCCGATGGCCTGCCTTACGGCCTTGGCCCGCGCGTGCCGATGACGATCGTGTCGCCCTGGAGCAAGGGCGGCTTCGTGTGCTCGCAGGTGTTCGATCACACGTCGGTGATCCGCTTTATCGAAGAACGCTTCGGCGTGCATGAGCCGAACATCACGGCATGGCGTCGCGCCGTGTGCGGGGACCTCACGACGGCATTCGATTTCCGCACGCCGGATTCGTCGGTGCCGTCGCTGCCGGATACGAGCAACTATATGTCGCAGGCCGACAACCAGTGCTCCGCGAACAAGGCGCCGACCGTGCCCGCGACGCCCGGCCCGATCGACGCGCAGGAACCGGGCGTGCGCTACGCCCGCGCGCTGCCCTACGAGCTGCATGTGAACGCACAGGTCGATTCGTCGAAGAAGACGCTCTCGATCACCTTCGCCAACAAGGGCCGCCAGGGCGCGCACTTCTACGTCTATGGCACGAACCGCAGCGACGGCCCGTGGCGCTATACGGTCGAAGCGGGCAAGTCGCTCGACGACACGTGGGATCTGAGCGTGACCAACGGCGTCTACGCGTTCGAGGTGCATGGTCCGAACGGCTTCGTGCGCCGCTTCTCGGGCACGGCGGCGAGCTCCGCGTCCTCCTCGGCGCAAGGGTTTTTCGGCAAGCACAACAGCACGCCGCAGCCCGAAGTCTCGGCGCAATACGACGTCGCGAACGGCAACCTGTTCCTGAAGTTCACGAACAACGGCGGCGGCATCGCGCGCCTCACGGTGACGGACAACGCCTACGGCGCTCGCGAGCGCCTCGTGGCGGTAGCCGCCCACTCGCGCATCGAGGAGCCGTGGGTGCTCGCGTCGAGCCATCATTGGTACGACCTCACGGTCACGAGCCCCGATGATTCGACCTTCGCGCGCCGCTATGCCGGTCACGTCGAAACCGGCCGCCCGAGCATCAGCGATCCGGCTGCGGTCGCACCCATCACGCAATTGAGTTGACAAAGGCGGCGCGTCTGCGGCCGCCCTCACTCGGCTTTCACACGGCGCCTTCGGGCGCCGTGTGCTTTTCCACGCCGGTTCGGGCAGATCGCCGCCAGCGGAAATTCATCAGACAAAATCGCCAAACTACCCTCTTTGCATAAATCAGCCCCAATTTCAAGCTGACTGTTGCCTGATTTCTAACTTTCAATTAGCTTGATTAATTTTGTTGTATATGCGAATCATTTGCATTAGCATTTGCGACGCTCATCAGGAGCGCCTGCGCCGTTTTCGGCACCGACAACAAAATAAGCTTGAGCCGGGCAGCCGGCCGATCGATCACCATGAAGAATATTGCCGCCGCCCGCCGTTCGGGCTTCGTCACCGTGCGCAGCACCGCCTGCACGCGGATTCCTCTGAGCGCCGCGTTGCTCGTAAGCGCGGGACTTGTGCTTTCCACGCTTTCGACCACCGGCTGGGCCCAGGAGGCGGCCCAACCCGCGGTGCAGACCGATCAGCAAACCGACGCCACGAAGGCGCTGCCCACCGTCAAGGTCAGCGCGGCGCGCGACAGCGAAGCCGCGTCGCCGGAGCGCGTCACGGCAGGCGCGCTCGGCAACCGGCGCCAGGTCGACACGCCGTTTTCCACCGACGTCGTCACGACCGAGCAGGGCAAAGACCGCCTTGCCAACACGGCCAACGATCTCTTCAAGTACGATCCGGCGGTCAACGTCGTCGGCGACAATGCGACGGGCGAAAACTCGGCGCTCAGCATTCGCGGACTCGCAATCGACATGCTCAACGGCGTCAAGGTGGACGGCCAGAATTTCCCTTCCTGGGACACCGAACTATCGCTCGAACCCTTCGAACAGGTCGAACTGCTCAAGGGCCTCTCGGGGTTCATGTACGGTTTCAGCAATCCCGGCGGCATCGTCAACTATGTGCTCAAGCGCCCCACCGACGACCCCTACCGCAGCTTCTCGATCGGCTATCAGTCGGCGGGGGTATTCAGCGAAAAACTCGATCTGGGCGGGCGCTTCGGTAACGACAAACGCTTTGGCTATCGCCTCAATCTCGTGAACGAAGACGGCAACACCGCCGAAGCCAACGGCCACGTGCGCCGCCAGGTGGCGTCGCTCGCGCTCGATTTCCGCATCACGCCGGATCTCACGTGGACGGCCGACGCGTTCTATCAGAAGCGCAAGACCAACGGCACGCTGTTCGGCATGTTCTTCTACGACACGCCGATTCCCGACGCCAGTAAGGTCACGCACCAGCTCACGCAGCCGCAGAACTATTACCGGACCGAGATCGCCTCGTTCGGCACCGGGCTTGACTATCGCCTTTCCGAAAACTGGCACGCGAACCTCAAATACCGCTTCGCCAAGGAAAACCGCACCAACTCGGACAGCCTGCTGACCGTCACCGATGCGGCCGGCAATTACAGCAACACGCTTTATGCAGCCTTGACGCGCTACTTCTATCAGAACGTCGACGCCATGGTCGAAGGCAAATTCGATACCGGCCCGTTCAAGCATGACGTGGTGCTCGGTGCGAGCTATCAGACGCAGCAAAGCGAGTACGACAACAGCGAAGGCTGGAACGACGGTTTCAACCTCGGCAACGGCAATCTGTATCAGAGCACGCTGCTGACGAACGACGCCGTCAATATCGGCGAAAACCTGTTCCGTCACGAACGCACCACGCAGACTGCGCTCTACGCGAGCGACACCGTGCAGTTCACGTCGCGCCTGTCGGCGCTGCTCGGCCTGCGCTACACGCAGTTCCGCGATCGCACCTATAACCCCGACCAGTCGGTGCTGGCCGATTACGCGGCCAACCCGGTCACGCCGACCGTCGCGCTGATGTACAAGCTCGACCGCGATACGACGCTGTACGCGAGCTATGTCGAAGGCTTGCAGCAAGGCGGCTCGTCGAGCAACACCAACGTCAACTATCCGCAAACTTTTGGCCCGCTCAAGAGCAAGCAATACGAAGTGGGCCTGAAGGCCGATCATCGCAACTGGGGCGCCAACGTCGCGCTGTTCCGCATCGATCAGGGCTACGAGTACACCAACACCGCCAACGTGTTCGTGCAAAGCGGCACCAAACGCTACCAGGGCCTGGACGCGAGCGGCTGGCTCCAGCTCGCGCAGGACTGGCGCCTGATGGGCGGCTTGATGTATCTCGACACCAAGGCCGTCGATGTGGACGATGCGAGCGTTGAAGGCAAGCGCATCTACGGCGCGCCGCGCTTCACGCTGACGGGCCGCGTGGAATACAACCCGTCGTATCTGCGCGCGCTGACCGTTGCGTTTGGCGGCAAGTACGTGGGCAACATGGCCGTCGATGCCGCCAACACGCAGTTTGTCCCCGCATATACGACCTGGGATCTGAGCGCGAAATATGAAACCCAGGTGGGCGGCAAGGACGTGACGTTGCGCGCCGGCGTGAACAACCTCTTCAATCGCCGCTACTGGAACGCGGCCTGGGGCTATTACGTGATGCCTTCGGCGACGCGCACGTTTGTTGCGAATGCCACGATCGAGTTCTGACGCATTAAATCCGCGCAAAACAGGGACTTGACGCGAGGGCCTTCGAGTTTCTCGAAGGCCCTTGTCTTTGGGGCCGCCTGCAAAGCGCGCGCAGCGGTGGCAGAATAGGCGGCTGCCAGGTGCCCGGCGTTGCCGGCGATAACCCGTTCAGCCGGCTTCGGCGCAGCACGTCGCCGCGCGCGGCACCTGTTCCCCACCCTTGCACCGTTGAAGAGGATCGTCCCATCATGACTTCGAACGTGAAGCCCTATCCGGATACCCAGATTTACGTCGATGGCGCATGGCGCGCCGGCGCGAAGACGATTGCCGTGATCGACCCCGCCACCGAGGCGGAGATCGGACGCCTGAGCCTCGCGAGCGAACAAGACCTCTCGGACGCCGCCGACGCCGCCGCACGCGCTTTCAGCAAATGGCGCAAGGTCTCGCCGCTGGAGCGCAGCAAGACGATGCGCCGCGCCGCCGACCTGCTGCGCGAACGCGCGGGCGACATCGCCGCGATCATGACGCGCGAACAAGGCAAGCCGGTTGGCGAAGCCAAGGGCGAAGTGCTCGCGGGCGCCGACGTCATCGACTGGTTCGCTGAAGAAGGCCGCCGTACCTATGGCCGCGTCGTGCCCTCGCGCACGGATGCGGTCCGCCAGATCGTCACGCGCGAGCCGGTGGGTCCGGTCGCCTGCTTCACGCCGTGGAATTTCCCGCTCAATCAGGCCGTGCGCAAGGTCTCCGCGGCGCTCGCCTCGGGCTGCACCGTCGTGCTCAAGGGGCCGGAAGAAACGCCCGCGAGCTGCGCGGCGCTCGTTCAGGTGTTCATCGACGCGGGCGTGCCGCAAGGCGCGCTTAACCTCGTGTTCGGCGTGCCTGCCGAAGTCTCCTCCTATCTGATCGCGCACCCGGCCATCCGCAAGATTTCGTTCACAGGCTCGACACCGGTGGGCAAGCTGCTCGCCGCGAAGGCCGGCGAGCACATGAAGCGCGCCACCATGGAACTGGGCGGTCACGCGCCGGCCATCGTGTTCGCCGATGCGGACATCCCGCGCGCGGCGAAGCTGCTCGCAGGCGCGAAGTTCCGCAACGCGGGCCAGGTCTGCATTTCGCCTACGCGCTTCATGGTCCAGGACGCGGCTTACGACGAGTTCCTCGAACACTTCGTCGCGGCCACGAAGACGATCAAGGTTGGCAACGGTCTGGCCGAAGGCGTGCAGATGGGGCCGCTCGCGAACGATCGGCGCCTCGCCGCGATGGAACGCCTGGTAGCCGACGCGCGCGAGCAAGGCGCGAAGGTGCTGACGGGCGGCGAGCGCATCGGCCGCGAAGGTTACTTCTTCGCGCCGACCGTGCTGACCGACGTGCCGCTTTCCGCGCGTATCATGAACGAAGAGCCGTTCGGCCCGCTCGCGCTGGTCTCGCGCTTCTCGACCTACGACGACGCCATCGCCGAGGCGAATCGCCTGCCCTATGGTCTCGCGGCGTATGCCTACACGCGTTCGAGCGCGACTTCGGCGGCGCTTTCGGAAGACATCGAGACCGGCATGCTCTCGATCAACCATCACGGCCTCGCGCTGCCCGAAGTGCCGTTCGGCGGCGTCAAGGATTCGGGCTACGGCTCGGAAGGCGGCACCGAAGCGATGGAGCCGTACCTCGTGACCAAGTTCGTCACCGAGCATCGTTGAAACGTTCGATGCGGCAGCCGCCGCATCGGCATGCTGTATTAGCTTCTCTTCATGAACGGCTGCGCGGATACCTTGGCAGTCCATCCGCCAGCCGCACCCAGGCGAGCTGCTGTGACGTCCAGGTGTGTTCCTCAGGCGGCGCGTCGCCGGGCGCGTCCAGCGTGCCCGTGGCAACATCGATCTCATCGGCGAACGCCGCGCTGCAGTACGTAAGCGGCGTACCGCAGTCGGGGCAAAAGCCCCGCTCCACTCCCGCACTCGACGCATACGTTCTGGTTGCGCCCGCAACGAAGCGCAACGCGTCGCGCGCCACGCTCATCCAGCCGACAAACGGTGCTCCCGACGCACGGCGGCAGTCCACGCAATGGCACGCCGTCGTGCCAATCGCCTCGCCCGTGATTTCATAGCGGATCTTTCCGCACAAGCAGCCACCCTTGAGCATTGCCACTCCTTTGCGCGCTTTTTCTTGCGCGCGCCTTACAGCCGGTTTTTTTCGCACAGGCCTGGAATAGAACACGCCTTCGTCCTGTTGACGCCCATAACGGCCACCACGACCTTCGACAGGACCGATCATGCCTCATCGCGCCCCGCCCTGCCCGCTGCGTTCGCTGCAACAGCGCATGCCACGGATTTCCTCGCGTCCCTCATGCGCCCGCGCGCAGTGTAGAGGCGCATCATGAGTCGCGCCGACATCTGCGTGCCATGCCGGCTCGCCGCCATTGCGGCCGTGATCGGCTGCACTGCGGCGGCCTTTGCGTGGACGGCCGGCTGGCTCACGCCGAAGCGCGTGGACGCACCGCACATCGTCAACACCTTCGAATCGAACTACGGCATCCACGCGGGCTACCGGCGCAATCACGCGAAAGGCCTGTGCGTGGAAGGCGAATTCGAGAGCAACGGCAACGGCGCCCGGGTCTCGCGCGCGGCCGTGTTCGCGCCCGGAGAAACGCCCGTGATCGGACGCTTTGCGATTCCGGGCAGCAATCCTTCCACGCCCGACGCCAGCATACCGGTACGCAGCATGGCCTTGCTGTTCCAGTTGAAAGACGGCGAACAATGGCGCACCGGTATGAACTCCGCGCCGGTCTTTGTGGTTCGCACCCCGAACCAGTTTTATCAACAACTGGTGGCATCGAAACCCGATCCGCAGACCGGCAAGCCCGATCCCGCAAAACTCGACGCGTTTTTTGGGGCCAATCCGGAAACGCTGCCGTTTCGCCAGTGGATCAAGGCCCACCCGCCTTCATCGAGCTTCGCCAATACGGCGTTCTGGGGCATCAATGCGTTCCTCGCCACGGATGCCGACGGCAACGCGCACGCCGTACGCTGGGAGATGGTGCCGCAAACGCCTTACGAGGCCGAATCGGCCGACCAGAAGCTCAACCCCGACTTCCTCGCCGACGATCTCGGTTCGCGGCTCGCACAAGGCCCGCTGCGCTGGCATCTCGTCCTCACGGTGGCCGCGTTGGGCGACCCCACCAACGATGCCACGCAACAATGGCCGGCTTCGCGCGAGCAGATCGACGCGGGCACGCTCGTTTTGCGGCAGGCCACACCGCAGCGCTCGGGCGCCTGCCGCGACGTCAACTACGACCCGACCGTGCTGCCCGACGGCCTGAAGCCTTCGGATGACCCGCTGCTCGCCGCGCGCTCCGCCGCCTATGCGGTCTCGTTCAATCGCCGCACGCACGAAGAAGCGGCGCTCGCCCACGCTCATGGAGAAGCCCAGCAATGAAACCCGCTCAAGCGCACTTCAGCGGTCTCGCCCGCTTGCTGCACTGGTCGATGGCAGTCCTGATCGTTGCGATGCTGTTCGTGGGCGTGGGCATGGTCGCCACGGTCTCGCGGCTTCATAACAGTTTGATTGCGCTACACCGGCCGCTCGGCATTGCGTTGCTCGCGCTCGTGATCGTGCGAATCGTCGTGCGGCTCTCGCGCACTGCGCCCGCGTTGCCCGCTGACATGCCCGCCTGGCAGCGCATGGCCGCGCATGTCTCGCATCTCGTGCTCTATGCGCTCATGATCGCGATGCCGCTGATCGGCTGGGCAATGCTGTCCGCAGCCGGTTATCCCGTCGTGCTTGCGGGTGCCGTGCATCTGCCCGCCATCGCGCCGCACGACGTTGCGCTCTATGCCTTCCTGCGCGCGGCGCATACGTGGCTCGCCATGCTGCTGTTGGCGACCGTGCTACTTCATCTGGGCGCAGCGCTGTTTCATGGGTTGATCCGGCGCGATGGCGTGCTCGCCAGTATGGCGCGAGGTTGATCCGTCGCATCCCTCGATGTCCAAAGGGACGCGAAGGCTCGCGTCCCCGCACAGGGGATTCAGCTTGCGTTGCTGCGCCAGCCCAGACCCAGGCTCTTCTGGATGGAAATGAAATCCTTGAGCAGTTCGGCTTGCCCCGAAATCACGTCCTGCTGCGCGAGAAATTCGGAGCGCTGCGTATCGAGCAGATCGACGAGCGTGGACGTACCCGCGCGATAGCGCTGGCGCATCAACACCGCTGAACGCTGCGCCGAATCCTGCACCTTCTGCAGCGTCACGAGATGCTCGCGCTGATAGCCGTAACGCGAAAGCGCACCGTTCGCATCCTGCAACGCGGCCAACACGGCTTTCTCATAGCGCGCCTCGGCTTCGTCGCGCGAAGCCTCGGCGCCATGCACAGCGCCGAGCGTGCGGCCAAAGTCGAACAGATTCCATTGCAGATACGGCACGCCCACCCAGCTGAAATTGTTCTTGCGCAGCAGATGACCGGGGTCCGCGGCCGTAAAGCCCAGATCGCCGAACAATGTGAGCTTGGGTAGAAAATCGGCCACATGCTCGCCGATCTGCGCGTTGCTGGAAGCCAGGCGGCGTTCGGCCGCGCGGATGTCGGGACGTTGCGCGAACATCGTCGCCGGATCGCTGACCGGCACCGATGCCGGCAGCGCCGGCAATGCGCGCGGCGTCGCCAGCTCGGCGTCGAGCGCGCCGGGCGCCTTGCCCGTGAGCACCGCGAGCTGATCGAGCGAGATTTCCACCTGCGAGGCCAGCGGCGTGATGGTCGAACGCGTGGTTTCGACCTGCGTGGTCAAACGCTCGACGTCCACATCAGCGGCGGTGCCGCCGGCGCGGCGCTGCTCGGTGAGCGTCAGCGACTGCTGCTGCAACTCTGCCGTGCGCTGTGCGATCAGCAAGCGCTGCTGCTCGTCGCGCAGATCGATGTAGGCCTGCGCCACTTCGGCGGCGAGCGAGACTTGCGCATCGGCGAGATCGGCCTGCACAGCGTCGGCTTCATCGCTCGCCGCTTCCACGGCGCGACGCGTGCCGCCGAACAGATCGATCTCCCACGAGGCATCGAAGCCCGCCGTATAGAACTGCAGCGGACCACCGCCGCCCGAGCCCGAACTACTGCTGCCATCGGACTGCGAGAACGCGCTGAGGTTAGGCTCACGCATACGCGGCGCGGCAACGCTGGCCGATACCTTCGGCATTTCCGCGCCGCGTTGCTGCTGCAGTTGCGCACGTGATTCGCGCAACCGCGCCTGCGCTGCGCGCAGATCGGGATTGTGCTCGAAGGCGGCCGCAATCAACGCATTCAGTTGCGGATCGTTGAACGCGAGCCACCATTCGCTGGGCGCGCGCGCGGGCGTCACACCTTGAGCGGGGGTACGCACGAACGAAGCGGCGCTGGCCGCTTCCGGCGCCACTGCGGGCGCGCCGTGATAGTCGGGACCAACCGTGCACGCGGCGAGCGTGCAGGCAGCCGCCAGCGCCGTGAGCGGCGCGAGTGCGAGTCGATAAGTACGAGTTGCCGTCATGAGTCGGAAAAAGAAAGCATCAGTGGCCGGCTGACGGCGCCTTCACGCCGGGCTGCGGTTTCTTGAGCAGGAGCGCGAGCGGCACGCAGGCAGCGAGCGCGATGCCGAGCACCCAGAATGTTTCGGAGTACGTGATGACCGTCGACTGCTGCTGGATCTGCGCGGCGATCTGACCGAGCGAGCGCATCTGCGAGTAAGCCATGTCGCCGGTCTGCGCGAACCAGTTGGCCGCGCCCGAGGCGAGACGTTCCTGCCCGATCAGCGAATTGGCGCTAATGGACTCGCGCAGCACGGCGGTGTGATAGGTCTCGCGGCGGTCGATCAGCGTGCCGATGATCGCAAGGCCAATCGAGCCGCCCAGGTTACGCGCCATGTTGTAGAGACCCGCCGCGTCGCCCGAGTCCTCGCGCGCGACCGCCGCCATCGAAGCCTGATTGAGCGGCATCATCGCGAGCATCTGCGCCACGCCGCGAATAAGCTGCGACCAGACGAAGTCGTGCCCCACGCTCTGCGCGGTCAACGAAATATCGAGCATGCAACTCAGCGTGAAAAGCAGCAGACCGCTCACCACCAGCACGCGAAAATCCACCTTGCCGAGCAGGCGCGGCAGGACCGGCATCATCAGAAATGCGGGCAGACCGGAAAGCAGCATGATCGCGCCGGACTGTTCCGCGTTGTAGCCCGCGACGATGCTCAGGAACTGCGGCAGCAGATAGGAAATGCCATAAAGACCGGCACCCACTGCGGACACAATCACGATCACGCTGGCGTAACGCGGATTGTGCATCAGCGACAGCCGCAGAATGGGCTTCTTCGCCACGAACTGCGAAATGCCGATGAGCACCATGCCGGCAAGCGATACGCAGGTCAACGAAACGATCATGCTCGATTCGAACCAGCGCTCGCGCTGCCCTTCTTCGAGCACGACCGTGAGCGTGCTCAGCCCGACGGCGAGTCCCACGATGCCGAGCCAGTCGGCCTTGAGAAACGCTTCCCAATGCGGACGATCCGGCGGTAGCCCAACGATCAGCAGCGTGATGAGCGCGATACAGACCGGCAGATTGATAAAGAAACACCAGCTCCAGCTGATGTTCTCCGCGAGCCAGCCGCCCAGTACGGGGCCGAGCAACGGCCCCAGCAGCACGATCAAGCCGAACACCGTCATGCCGACCGGCAACTGCGAGAGCGGCAACCGCGTACGGATGATGGTCTGCGCGGTGGGAATCATCGCGCCGCCCGTGAAGCCCTGGCCAATGCGCCCGGCGATCATCACGCCAAGCGTGCCCGACCAGCCACACATCATCGAAAAACCAATGAAAAGCGCGGAATTGGCCAGCAGGAAATTTCGCAGTCCGAATACCCGCGTGAGCCACGCGGCAAGCGGAATCATCACGATCTCGGACATCAGATAGCCGGTGGAGATCCACGTGCCCTCGGTGCCGGTCGCGCCGATTTCGCCCTGGATCTGCGGCAGTGCGGAGTTCGTGATCGAGATGTCGAGCGTCGCCATCAGCGCGCCCAGGGCGCCTGCGGCCACGGCGATCCAGTCGGCGGCGCCGGCGCGCTCGCCGTGCGGATGCGGCGCGGCGGCCGCGCCGGAAGACGAACTCGCTGCGTCAGCCACGATGATTCTCGGCGTCGATACGGCGATCGTCGTCGCGCGCGGAGCGCGTATCGACATCGACGGTCACGGACATGCCTGGCAGCAGCACGCCGCGCGTTTGCGGCCCCGTGTCGATACGAATGCGCACCGGCACGCGCTGCACGATCTTCGTGAAGTTGCCGGTCGCGTTCTCGGGCGGCAGCAGCGCGAACTGCGCACCCGTGCCCGGCGAGAAACTGTCCACCACGCCATGCAGCGTGTGACCAGGCAGCGCGTCGACGTACAACTCGACAGGCTGGCCAATACGCATGCGGCCGATCTGCGTTTCCTTGAAGTTCGCGGTGAGGTAGGTCTTCTGCACCGGCACCACGGTCAGCATGCGCGTGCCGGGCTGCACGTACTGTCCCACGCGCACCGTGCGATCGCCGACGCGTCCAGCCAGCACGCTCTTCACCACCGTATTGTCGAGATCGAGTTGCGACTGGGCGGCACTGGAGCGCGCCGCCTCCAGTTGAGCACGCGCCTGCGCCTGTTGCGCGGTCAGCGCGGCGATCTGCGAACGCTGGGCTTCGACAACGGCTGAATCGGCGGCCAGCGTAGCTTGAGCCTGGTCGCGCGTGCTCTTGAGTTCTGCGAGACGCTCGGCGGTTTCCGCGCCGGTGGCCGCGAGCGGCGTATAGCGCGCGACTTCGTCCTGAGCGTGACGCAAGCTCACCCGCGCCACTTCCTGCTGGGCCAGCGCCTGGGCGATGTTGGCGCGTTGCTGCGCGAGCTGCGCGTCGGCGTGCTGGATGTCGGCGGCGCGCGCGTCGATCGTGGCGTTCGCCTGGTCGAGCGCGACCTGATACTGGCGCGCATCGAGCCTCACGAGCGGGTCGCCAGCCTTCACGGTTTGATTGTCGGCCACGTAGACATCGGTGATATAGCCGCTGACCTTCGGCGCGACGGTCACGCTGTCCGCCTGGAGATAGGCATCGTCGGTACTTTCGATAAAGCGGCCCACGAGCCACCAGTGACCACCCCAAACGCTCGCGGCAACGAGTGCCCCGAGCCCGAGACCGATCAACACCATGCGTTTGTTGCCGCGTTTCGCCGGCGAAACGACGTCGCCCGGCACTTCGCGTGCAGGCGCTCCCGCTGTCGTAGACATGTTTTTTACAACCTCAGTAAAATATTTATACCACTCGGTAAAATTATTCCAGCCGGGAAAATTCTGTCAAGTGTTATATTTTCGACAGCCCAAAGTCGCAGCCCACATGACATGAATGAACCCAAACGACTGCGCCGCCCCTCGGCGGGCGGTTATGCGCGCGGCGACGAAACCCGCCGCAAGATCATCGAAGCCGCCATCAGCCTGTTCGGACAGCATGGTTTCGAAGGTGCCTCCACGCGCGACATCGCCTCACGCGCAGGCGTGAACGCCCCTGCGCTGCAGTACTACTTCGAGAACAAGGAAGGGCTTTACCGCGCGTGCGCCGAATCGATCGCCGACGAATCGTGGCAAGCTTTCGAGCCCGCCGTGCTGCGCGCGCGTGCCGTGATGGAGAGCAACGGCGACACCGAAGCGCTGATCGAGGCCTTTCTCGACATCCAGCGCGCCGTGGCCGACCGCACGTTCATCAAGAGCAGCGAGCCGGACCAGCGCCTGTTCTTCGCGCGTGAACAAGGCGGCGGCGAACCGGAGGTCGGCTCCCAGGTGCTGCGCGAGCGCGTGCGTACGCCGCTTAACGCGGTGAACATCGAACTGCTGGCACGCATCACCGGCACCCAGGCCGACGATACGCTCACCGCCGTGCGCATGTTCAGCCTCTACGGGCAGCTGCTGGTGTTTCACATTGCGCGCCGCTCGGCATTGACGACGCTGGCGTGGGACGAGATCGATCGCGAGAGGACCGAATTCCTCAAGGCGAGCGTCTGCGAACAGACTCGCGTTCTGCTGGAGCATTGGAGCCGGCAGCGCGGCAAGGCTTGAGTTGCGATGCGTTTCCGATAAGAGAATAAAGCGGCACGCCGTTCCCGATCGGAAACGCGTGCTAGTGTTAAAGATTCCTTCCCGGCGCCCAGGATCCCCATGTCACCCACTACCGCCGTCGTCAGCATCCTCGCCGCTGTTTTGCTCGGTGCGATGAGTCCCGGACCCAGCTTCGTGATGGTCGCGCGCAATTCGATCGGCCTGTCACGGCGCGACGGCGTCGCTACCGCGCTCGGCATGGGGATCGGCGCCATCTGCTTTGCCGGCATCGCGCTCGCGGGCCTCTATACGTTGCTCGCCACGCTCGCGTGGCTTTATGCGGGGCTCAAGATCGCGGGCGGCATTTATCTGCTCTACATCGCCTCGCGTATCTGGCGCGGCGCGGGCCAGCCTGTGACCATGGGCAAGAGCGAAACCCAGGCCACGCATCCGCGCAAATCGTTCTGGGCCGGCCTGACGACGCAGCTAAGCAATCCCAAGACGGCGGTGGCCTACGGCAGCATCTTCGTCGCGCTGCTGCCGCAACATCCGCCGCTCTGGTGCTATTTCGCCCTGCCGCCGCTGGTGTTCGCTATCGAAACGGGCTGGTACACCGTGGTTGCGCTCAGCTTTTCGAGCCAGCGTCCGCGCGACCTCTATCTGCGTGCGAAACGCTGGATCGACCGCATTGCGGCGGGCGCAATCGCTGCGCTGGGTCTGCGGCTGATCGTCAGCGCGGGGCATCGAGGACTCTGAAAGGCGGCCCGGGCGGTGTCCGAGCCGCCTGTTTCCCAAAGGAAACACTCTCTCGAAACAAAAATTTCCGGGTAATGCTTGACAGTCTATCTTCCAGTAGATAAATTAGAGTCCATGAACACGAAGTTGACAGTCCGCGAACAGGTTCTCGACCACGCCATCACCTTGATGATGCTGCGCGGATATAACGGGTTCAGCTATCGCGATCTGTCCGAACTCGTGGGCGTGAAGACGTCCAGCATCCACTACTACTTCCCGTCGAAAGACGATCTCGTGCTTGAGGCGGTGAAGCAGTACAGCGACGAAGTCATGCAGGCACTGCAAGCAGTCGATCCGGCGTTGCCGGCCGCCGAAAAGCTCGCGATGTATACGCGCTTTTTCGGCAAGACGCTCGGCGACGGCAACCAGATATGCCTGTGCGGCATGCTGGCCGCCGACATCGAAACACTGCCTGACGCCGTGCGCGAAGCTGTGCAAGCGTTCTTCCGCGCGAACGAGGCGTGGCTGGCGAAGGTGCTGGCGCAAGGCGTCAAGGAAGGCACGCTGGTGGCGCGAGGCAAGCCTGAAAGCGCGGCGCGCACGTTGTTCGCAGCGCTGCAAGGCAGCGTGCTGGCAAGCCGGCTGTTTCACACGAAGACGCGCCTGGAAGACGTGGAAGCGATGTGGAAGGTCGCCCCCTGAGTTCAACAGGGCGGCGAGAAAGATTCGAGGAAGGCGGTTCACCGCCTTTTTGCAGGACCGGCTATCTATCTTCTGATAGATAGCCTTATCAAGGGACGAGAAACCCGACGAGGGCTAACGTATGCTTTTGTCGTCGCCCCCAATCTATCTAGTAATAGATAGTATTTGAAGTATAACGATGGTGTTCCGATCACAATCATGTACATGCCACGATCGAACGCTATCGTCGATGTCAAGCAGTCAAGCACCGTCGCGAAGACCGCCATTGGTCTGGACGACTAATGATTTAACACCCGCAGTTGCCAAGCTGCATTGCTCACACTGGAGAGTCAGTCATGTCGATCGAAAAAGTCCTCTACACCGCCGAAGCCACCGCAACCGGAGGCCGTGATGGCCGCGCAGTCGTGCCCGCCAGCAACCTCGACCTCAAGCTCACGACGCCACGCGAACTGGGCGGCGCAGGCGGCGACGGCACGAATCCGGAACAACTGTTCGCAGCGGGCTACAGCGCCTGTTTCATCGGTGCAATGAAGTTCGTGGCGGCGCGCGACAAGATCGCGATCCCGGCGGACGTGTCGGTCAACGGCCATGTGGGCATCGGCCAGATTCCCAATGGCTTCGGCATCGAAGTCGAACTGCGCGTCTCGCTGCCGGGCCTGGACCGCGCTGCCGCCCAGGCACTGGTCGACAAGGCACATATCGTGTGCCCATACTCGAACGCCACGCGCGGCAACATCGACGTAACGCTGACGATCGTCTAAAGACGCGTCAAAAGTTTTCCCGATTTCCGATTGGAAACCGCAAGGAAACGGATAGAACGCGCCGGGCGGTGACGGAGCGGGCCAGGTCAGGACCCGACCCGGCGCCGTCCGGCGCGTTTTCTCGTTTTCGGATCGGAAACTTCACGTAGATTGCGTCGCGTCGCGGGCAAGCCCCGCCATCAGGCCGCTCGCGCGCTGCACCTTGGCGACGACGGCCCGGTCAAGCACCGAGCGCCCTTCCGGTACGGCCAGCGTCAGGAAAGCACGCGCCCGCGTGATGCCCGTATAAACGAGTTCGCGCGTGAGGATCGGGCTGTAAGTGTCGGGCAGCACGAGCGCCGCGTGAGTGAATTCGGAACCCTGCGATTTGTGCACGGTAAGCGCGAACACGGTTTCTACGCCTTGCAGACGGCTCGGCGAGACCCACTTCACTCCGCCCGTGCCGTCGCCCGAAGGAAACGCCACGCGCAACACCGGCGGCATCCCCTCGTCCACTGGCAAATCAAGCGCTATGCCGATATCGCCGTTCATCAGGCCAAGCTCGTAGTCGTTGTGCGTGACCAGCACGGGGCGCCCCGCATACCAGTCGCCCAGTGGCTCGATCAGCCCCTCCTCCTGCAAAAGCCGCGCGACGCGCCGGTTGAGCCCTTCCACGCCCCATGCTCCACGCCGCAAGGCACACAGCAACTGAAATTCCGTATGCGCCTTCAGCACGCCCGCTGCCCATTCGACGAGTTGCCCGGGCGTCGCGCCCGGTGCGGGACGCGTGGTGCGCATCGTTGCCAGATAGTGGCGATAGCCGCGTCGTTGCACGGCTCCGTCCTCTACGTCGAGCGCTTCGCCCACGCTGCCGTCGACAATCAGCGCGCGCAGCGGTTCGTCGTCGTGCGCGGGACAAATGAGGCGCGCGAGATCCGCGTAACCGTGCCGCCAGATCTTCGCCACGCCTGTGGCGTCGCCCGTATTGACGAGTTCGGCGAGCGCGCCGATGCCGCTTTCCGATGCGAAACGGTGACTCTCGCGCAGCATCGCCACGGCCTGATCGAGCGGCGTGCCGTGCTCGTCGAGCATCGCCGCGTCGATGCGCTCGCCCGTGGCGGCTTCCAGCCACGCGCGCGTCGCTTCCGTATAGTGGCCCTCGCGCGCGCGATCGCATAGCTCGCCCAGCACCGCGCCCGCTTCCACCGAAGCCAGTTGATCCTTGTCGCCAAGCAGAATCAGCCGCGCCGTGGGTGGCAATGCATCGAGCACGGCCGCCATCATCTCGAGGTCCACCATCGAGGCTTCGTCGATCACGAGCACGTCGACTGGCAACGGGTTGGCCGCATCGTGGCGAAAGCGCCGGCTGCCAGGACGTGTGCCCAGTACCCGGTGGAGCGTCGTCACAGCGGAGGGGATCGCGTTGCGCAACGCAGCCGCGTCCGCGCCCGGCGCGAGTGCTTCAAACGGCAAGCGCGCGACCGCACCCGCAATCGACTCGTTCAGCCGGGCGGCCGCCTTGCCCGTCGGGGCTGCCAGCCGGATTCGCAGCGGGCGGCCCGACATCCTGTCACCAAGAGCTAAAGTCTGCAGGAGTGCCAACAACCTCACGACCGTGGTGGTCTTCCCCGTGCCGGGTCCGCCCGTGATGATGCTGAAGGCGCTGCGCGCCGCGAGCGCGCAGGCCAGCTTCTGCCAGTCGGCGCGTCTTGCGGACTGCGCCGCCGCGCGCGGAGCGAACAACGCGTCGAGCGCAGCGCGCGCGGCTTCGGCAGGCAACTCGGTTTCGATGCGCGCGCGCTGTGCGAGCCGCGCCTCGATACCGGCACGCACATCCTGTTCGTATTGCCAGTAGCGGCGCAGGTAGCAGCGCGTTCCCGCCAGCACGAGCGGCGTATTACCTTCGCCCTCACCCACCAGATCGGCTACATCGAGCGCCGCGAGCCAATCCTCCACCGTCACGCCCGCCAGCACTTCGGCGGGCGGCTGAGGCGGTTCGTCGGTCAGCACCTGCGGACCATCAGGCGGCAAGGACAAAGCGAACGCCGGGTCTTCAAGCGTGGCCTGCAAATCGAGGCACACATGGCCGCGCCCGAGTTGATGACTAGCAAGCGCGGCGGCGAGTAGCAGCAACGGCGGCGCGTGGGGCGCCTCTTCCAGAAGGAAACGCGCAAATGCGCCATCGAGCGCGCGCAGCCAGCCGCGCTCGACCCAGCGGTCCAAGGTCGCAAGCATCTGAACAGCCGAATCCTGCGCCGTTGCGCGCACAACGGATTTTTGCGGTTCGCTCGCGTGCGCCACTGCAGGCGCATCGACTTCCGCCTGCTCGTCGAATTGCGCAAACAGATCGCCCGTCACGCCGATGCCATCTTTCGACCCTGTGGCCGCAGTCGTGCGTCGCTTCGTCATACCGCGCCCTCCAGCGTTTCGTGATTGGCAAACAGCGCGTCGAGTCCTTCGATCAGTTCACGCGGCGGCCGCTCGCAATGCAGTCCCTGGCTCGGCGAATTCCCCCCGCGCAGGAACATATAGACCGCGCCGCCGATATGCCGGTCGTAGTCGTAATTGGGCAGGCGTGACTTGAGCAAGCGGTGCAGCGCGAACAGATAAAGCGCATATTGAAGCTCGTAGCGTGAATGCAGGATCTGCGAGCGCATTTTCTCCACGGTATAGGACGCGTCGTCGGGACCGAGCCAGTTCGATTTGTAGTCGGCCACGTAGTAACGGCCTTCATGCTCGAAAACAAGATCGATAAAGCCCTTGAGCATGCCGTTCAGGCGCGTCGCATCCAGTAGCGGCCGCTCGGCGCCGTCGAGTGTCAGCGACGTGACGAGCGCATCGAGTTCGAGCGTATCCACCTTGTGCGCGGCCACCCAGAATTCCATTTCCGCCATATACGCCGATTTGTCGAGCGACGCGAGCGAAAGCGGCGACACCGGCTCGCCCTCGAAATCAGGCAAATGCAGCGGCGCGCTGATGAAAGACAGCATCCATTGCGTGAGCGCCTCGATCCACCGGTCCCAGCCACGCACGCTGCAGCGCCGCGCGATCATATCGCGCAAACGCCCATGCGCGGCTTCGTCGGCGATCTCTGCGAAGCCCTCGTTTGCCACCCACTCCATCAGTTCGTGCAGAAAGCTGCCTGCATCGGCACCCCGCTCGAAGCCGTGCATCGGCGCACCGGCGGGCGCTAGCAGATGGCCTTGCGAGGCTTGTGCGGCATCGAACGCCGCATCGCCATCATCGGGCGCGCGCGCGCCCAGCAGTTCGAGAAATACGTCCTCGCCACGCGTGTCGGGCGCGGCGCGTTCTTCGTCTTCCAGCTTCGCAGCGAACGCGCCGTGCGCCCCCCCGACCGTCTTGAGGCTCGAATAGCTCGCGATCCACCACGGCGTGCGCGCGCGGCGTGGGAACGTGCGCGCCCGTCCGCGTACCGCGCCCGGCCCCTGCATGGCGAAGACTTCGTTGCCGGGCGCCGGCGCCGGTGCGATGGCGATATCGTTGCACGGCCCGCGCAACGCTTCGAGCAGCGTATCGCTCTGCTGCGCAGGCAACGCTTCTCCCCCATTCACCAGATAGCCGAAAGCACTCCCCTCCACGTTCTGCACCGGCGCATAGCCGATCCAGGTCGCATAGCACGCACGCGTGAGCGCCACATACAGCTTGCGCAAATCCTCGCCAAGCCGTTCGCGGTCTGCTTGAGTCAGCACGGCGGGTTCCGGTTCCAGCGTAATTTTTAATTCGCCATCCTGATCATGCCATTTGAACGGCACGTCGTCGGCTTTCACCGCGCGATGCGCGCACGCGAACGGCAGGAAAACCAGCGGATACTCCAGCCCCTTCGACTTGTGGATCGTCACCACCTGCACCAGCCCGGCATCGCTTTCCAGCCGCAACTGGCGCGCATCACCGCCACCGCCCGCGCTTTCGTCCTCGCGCTGCTCGTCGAGATAACGGATGAGCGCGTGCTCGCCGTCGAGCTGCGTGCTCGCCTGTTGCAGCAATTCGGCCAGATGCAGCAGATTCGTGAGCGCGCGCTCGCCGTTCAGGCCGGACGCCACGCTCTCGCCAAGCAAGCGCTGTGGCACATGAAAGTCGTTGAGCAGGCGCCGCAACATCGGCAGCACGCCCTTCTTGCGCCACACTTCGCGATAGCCGCGGAATTGCAGCACGCGCGCTTCCCAGACAATTTCGTCATGGCCCAGCGCGTCCAGTTCGCTCCAGCTCAATCCCAGCGATGCCGTGGCGAGCGCGCTGCGCACGAGCCGGCCATCATCCGGTTCGGCGCAAGCGCCCAGCCAGTAGCGCAATTCTTCCGCCTGAGGCGTGCGATACACCGAATCGCGATCCGATAGATAAACGCTACGCACCCCACGCACCGCCAGCGCCTCGCGAATCGCGCGCGCTTCGTCACGGTTGTTCACCAGCACAGCCATATGCGCGGGCCGCAGCGGCTTCAGGCCGTGTTCGCCTTCGAAACCCGCCGCGCCCATCTGGCCCAGATTGAGCAGGCGCACCATTTCCGTGGCGCAACTTGCTGCCATACTCGAAAAATACGCGGTCTTGCTCAACGGCTTGCCGTCGTCCGTGCCCGGAAGCCACCAGACGTTGAGCGCCGAAAGCGTCTCGCCATTGGCCACGAGTTCGTCGGGACGACCCTGCGCGTCGGCGGCGACGAACGGCAACGCATTTGCCTCGCCGTGCGCGCCGCGAAACAGGAATGCACCGCTGCCCTCAGGACGCGTTTCCGCTGCGTCGAAACAACGGTTGACCGCATCGACCATCGCGCGCGTCGAGCGGAAATTCTTCTTGAGCGTATAGAGCCGCCCCGCGCAGGCACGCCGCGCGCGCAGATACGTATAGATATCCGCGCCACGAAACGCGTAGATGGCCTGCTTCGGATCGCCGATCAAGACGATTGCCGTATCGATGTTGTTCGACTCGATCGCATAGACCGCATCGAAGATCTGATACTGAACCGGGTCCGTGTCCTGGAACTCATCGATCAGCGCCACGGGATACTGCTTGCGAATGATTTCGGCAAGCCGCGCGCCGTTCGGTTTTTTCAGCGCGGCCAGCAGGCGAGTGAGCAGATCGTCGAAACCCATCTGCGAGCGGCGCGCTTCTTCCTCCTCGAAACGCCGCGCGACCCAGCGCGCCGCGTGACAGAGGATCGGCAGCTTCGCCTCGGGTCTCGCGCCCAGCGCCTCCAGCAAGGTTTCCATCGCCGTGAAGCACGCGTGCGAAGGCGGTTTGCCTTCCTTCCAGATTTCCGCGAGACCGTCCGGCGTGAGACGCGTCCACACGGCGGCATCGTCCTTGAAACCTGGATGGGCGCTTTCCGGATCATTGGCCCATTCGCGCAGCTTCGTGAACCAGTTTTCGCAATTGCGCGTATTCAGCTTTTTGGCGTCGAACAGCTTTTTTTCGCGCGCCGCGGCGATCAACCCTTCTGCTTCGTCGATGCCCGCGCGCCATGGTGATTTCAGCGCTTCGAGTTCCTCATGCGCCTGCGCGCGCGCTTCGAGCAGCGCAGCAGCCGGCGCGACGGCATCGGGCAGTTTTTCGGCGTGTGCGAGCAGGCCGCGAATCGCGCCATGCAACGCATCGGGGCTCGCGAACCATGCACGCACTTCCCCCGCACCGTGCGCGTCGAGCGGCGCCATGAAGGTACGCCAATAGTCGCGTACGACTTCGGCACGCAGTTCGGTCTGATCCGTTTCCAGTGTCTGCGAAAAGAGGCTGTCGCTATCGAACGCATGCTCGCTGAGCATTCGGTTGCACCAGCCGTGGATGGTCGACACCGCCGCCTCGTCCATCCACTCGGCGGCCAGTTGCAGGCGGCGCGCGCAGCCAGGCCATTGCTCCGGCACATACGCTTCGCGCAGATCATGCAGAAGATCGGTACCGGGCGCGCGAAACGGCACTTCATCGGGCAGCGCGCGGAAATACTCCGCGGCTTCGATCAGGCGCGCGCGAATACGCTCGCGGAGCTCTTTCGTCGCGGCGTCCGTGAAGGTCACGACGAGAATTTCAGGCGGCGTAAGCGGGCGCATGCCGCCTTGCCCAACTGCGGCTTCCTCGCCATCTTCGTCATATGGGTCGTGCGGTTCAGTCGCGCCGTGATGGCCCAACACGAGCCGCACATACAGCATCGCAATCGTAAAGGTCTTGCCGGTGCCCGCGCTCGCTTCGATCAAGCGGCTGCCGTAGAGCGGAAAGCGCAGCGGCTCCAGTACATCGGCGATCATGTCGTCGGCCGGGGTCATGCGGTTTCTCCAGCGGAATCAGTTGCACCGGCGGCGTTGGCCGTGCGTTTATTCTTCGACGACGAAAGCGGCGCACGCTGCACCGGCATCAGCAGCGAAGTTGCGAGCGCAACGAATTCGTCGCCCGCAATAAGTGCGTCGAAATCCGGGAATGCCCGGCGCAGATAAGGATTCGTGTCGCGTTCACCCGCCAGGCGCGCCGCGCCTTCGAACGCCGTACGCGCTGCGTCCCAGGCCTCGGCTGGAATTTCACCAGCACCCGCCGCAAAATCCACGGGCAGCTTGCGCAGCCACGCAAAAGCGGTTTTGACGGCCAGCGGCAAGGGTCGGCGCGAACCTTCGTCCCACGCCGCCAGCAGATCGAGCAGCCACGCACGCGCGACATCAGGCGCCACCGGCGCGAATTCCGCCACGCCCACCTTGCTGACGATCACCGTCGTCACTTCGCCCGCCGCCAGTTGCGCGGCGACGTGCGCCACCCAGTACGCCACGAGCCGGTCGCCACGATACTTGTTGTCCTTGATGAGCGTGCCTGCATCGAGCATCACGCGCCCGAGCGCACCGCCCTCGCCTGCCCGCACGTCGTCGATCCAGTCCCGAAGTTCGAGCACGCGGCCGTCACGTTGAGCATCGAGACGAATTTCGTATTGATGCGCGAGCGGCGTCGGCCAGCGCGCAAGCGCCTTGCGATATTCGCCGAACAGTTCTTCCATCGGTTCGAGCAGCTCTTCTCCGATGACTTCGCCGAAGCCGCCCGCCGCAAGGTCGCCGCTGCGATGCATGCGTTCGAGCTGCGCGCGCGCAACGGCGTCGAGGTCGTCCTCGCCGCGCTCCATCGCGCGCAACTGCGCGCGAATCAGTTCGTCCTGCAATTGCCACGCCTGCAAGGCATCCACTTCAAAAGGCTCATGGTTCTCGCTGGCTTCGTCCCGCATTTCGAGGCCCACGCGCAGGCGCTGCCGGAAAAATCCGCGCACGGGATCGCGCAGAAACTCGCCCAGTTCGCGAATCGAGAGCGGTTCCTCACGCTCCTGCGGGGACAAAGGTCCATCGCTCCGCGTTGCGCTCGCGAGCGGCGCGGGGCGACTCCATTCGTGCGCAAACGTGTAGAGCGGCGCATCATGCGGATCGGCCGGAAAGTAATCGGCGCTGAACGGTTGCAGGCGATGTTCGATCGTCAAGGCGTCAACGAGTTTGCCCGGCTTGTCGGCCTCTTCGCCTTCGAGCCGCCAACCCGACTTCAGATGGTCGCGCAACTGCCCGACGAGCACCGAAGGCGGACGCGGCGTGTTGTCGGTCACGCTGCGGCCCACCCACGAAATATGCAGATGATCGCGCGCGGACAGCAGCGCTTCGAGGAACAGATAGCGGTCGTCCTCGCGGCGCGAACGGTCGCCGGGACGATAGTCGCGGCGCATCAGGTCGAAGTCGAGCGGCGTGCGGCTGCGCGGATAGTCGCCATCGTTCATGCCGAGCAGGCAGACGTAGCGAAACGGAATCGCCCGCATCGGCATGAGCGTCGCAAACGTCACAGCGCCCGCAAAAAAGCGCTGCGCGAGGCCGCCGCCGTCGAGCTGGCCGAGCCAGTTTTCCGCGACGATCGCAAGCGGCAGCGTTTGTGTGAGCGCGGCCTCGTCGCAGGCATCGCGCCAGGTCTGCAACGCGTTGTCTAGACGCTCCAGCGTATAGGCATCCTCGCTTTCATCGGCGGCAAAGAACGTGGCCTTGAGCGCGCGCAGGCGCACGCACCATTCATCGACGGTGGCCGCTTCGCTCAGCGTGCGCCAGGCGTTATCGAGCGCATCGATCAGACGCGTGAGCGGCCCGAGCAAGGCAGCGTCGAGTCCGCCGATTTCGGCATACGGCTCGATGCCGCGCCACGCGAGCGCGCGCTCGCCCGTCGCGTAGCCGAGCAACATGCGTCGCAGTCCGAACATCCAGCTATTGGGCGCGCTGTCTTCCTCGCCTTGCGGCAGCCCCAGGCTTGCGCGCTGCTGCGCATGCAGACCCCAGCGAATATTCGCGCCGTCGATCCAGTTGCGCAGGGTCGGCACATCTTCGGCATCGATGCCGAAGCGCGAGCGCACGGCCGGCACCTCAAGCAGATCGAGCACGTCGCTGACCGTCACGCGCGCGTGCGGCAGCGATAGCAGCATCTCCAGCGCACCGATCAGCGGATCGAACGCGCGCTGCTCGCGGTCCGCAATGCTGAACGGGATATAGCGCGGATCGTCGCCATCGACGAGACCGAATACAGCCTGAATATGCGGCGTATAGACCTCGATGTCGGGCACCATCACGATCACGTCGCGCGGGCGCAAGGCGGGGTCAGCCGCGAATGCCGCGAGCAGGCGGTCATGGAGAATTTCCACTTCGCGCTGCGCGCTGTGCGCGACGTGAAAACGGATCGAATCGTCCACCTGCGGATCGACCGCGGGCCAATGCTTGCGCGTCTCGGGCAAGGGCCGCAGATCGCGTATATCGTCCTGCAACTGTTGCAGCAGCGTATGCGCCTCGCCGCCATCGAACAGATCGATACGCTGGCCGATGCGCGTGAAATGCGGCGTATAGGTCTCGCGCGCTTCGTCGCTGTCGTATTCGTCGAGCAGGCCGATGAAGTCGCGGCCCTGCTTGCCCCATGCCGCCAGCAAGGGCTGCGCGTGCAGATGCAGTTGCGAATCGTCGAGCACGGCGGGCGCGCCCGCGCGGCGGCGCTGGCGGGCGTGACGCGCGCGCAGCAAGTCCTGGTCGGCGACGATATCGGCCCAGTAATACATGCAGGGGTTATGCACGCACAGCAGCACCTGGCTCCAGCGCGCGAGCGCCGCGAGCACTTCGAGCGACTGACGCGGCAGGCTCGAAATGCCGAACACCACGAGACGGCGCGGCAGCCCCTGCGGGCGCGCGTCGCCTTCCTGCCAGCTTTGAGCGCGCTGCATGAACCGATCGTGCACGGCGGCGCGGCCCGTCTGCGCGAAGGCGCTGCCATCGGTCCCTTCCAGCCCTTCCGGCGCGCGCTCGCTCACGTCCGCCAACAGCGCGCGCCAGAGCGCGGCTTGCCAGCGTGCGTCGTCGGCAAGCGCAATGCGGTTATTGCGTGCATCGATCACCACATCGTCGTGCGCGGCCCAGGCGGCGAGCCAGTCGGCGCGATAGACCTGGTACTGGTCGAACAGATCGGCGACGCGCTGGGCCAGCTGGAAGCACTTGCGCTGCTCTTCGTCGTGCGCCATGAAGCGCTTGAGCGGCCCATAGCCCGGTTCGTCCAGCAGTGCGGGCAGCATCCGCATCAGGCGCCAGACGAGGCGCGACTTGTCGAACGGCGAGACGGCCGGCACGGCCTTCTCGCCGAGCACCGCACGATAGACGGCCCAGAGAAAACGCGAAGGCAGCGACATTTCGAGCGCCGCCGCAATGCCGCAGCCGCCATCCTGCGGATCGGCCGCGAACGCCAGCTTGAGCCACTGTGCGATGCCGTTACTCTGCACCAGCAGCATTTCCTTTTCGAGCGGCGCGATCGGATGCTGGCTGATCCAGTTGACGATCAGGTCGCGCAGGCGCTCAGGCTCGTTGCCGTGGACGAGCATCAGCCCGGTGGGCAGTTCGCGCGCGCTCAAATGCGGCTCCCAAGGGCCAATACCGGGAAATGCGCGACGCGCGCGCGGATTCGAAGCATGAGGGATGCGGCCATGTCGCCTGGTCGTGTCTGTTGCCGATAAGAAACATCATGCGCCGCGCCCGCTTTCCAAAGCGAAACACGGCACGGACCGGCACTGCGCCGGCCCAAGGCAACATGTTACGACATCGCCGGCTTAGCCGAGACGCATCCCCCCGGCAGGATCGAAGAAATGCAGGCGCGCCGCCGGCAGGGGCGTTAGCGCACACCGCATCAGTGAGGCCTCAATGCGAAGCGATCAGGTCATCCACCACGCGAATCACATGGCCCGGCGTGATCGCCGTGGTGCACTGGTAACGCAGCGCATCGTTCGCGTGACGCGGACACCAGCTGAAATCGCCGCCGAATTCGAACGAGAAATCGTTGTAGCAGCTATTGCAGGCATGGAAATTAATGACGCGCCAAGGCGTGCGAAATTCGGCGTTCGGGTGCGAAAAGCCGCTGATCAGCACCACGGGCACGCCCACGGCCCACGCGAGCCATGACAGCCCGCTACCCAGTCCGACGAAGAAGTCCGCGTGCATCAGCAGGCTTGCGCGCTCCTGCAAGGGCCGCTCGCCGGTGAAGTCTTCCGCGCCTTCGGGCATCGTATTCAGCGCGCCCGGCAGGCCATATTCGCGATCCCGGTCGATGCACAGCACGCGGTAGCCACGCGACTTCAGATGCGCAACGAGCGTGCGCCAGCCGTCCGGATGGTTCCAGTATTTGCACTGCGCCGAGGCCTGCGTCGCGATACAGACGTAAGGTTCGGGCACTCTGCGCGCACGATCGGCAACAACGATGTTCGTGCGCCGCTCCACAGCCGGGACGCCGAGCATGTAGGAGGCAAAATCCTGGAGGCTGCTCACCCGCGGATCGGTCGGCTGATGGTCGCGATCGGCGTAAGGGGAATAGCAGCCTATGCGGTAGGTCGCGTAAATCGGCTCGCCATGTTCGTGATCCCGCTGCGGCGATTCCGATACGAAACGCAACGCCGGATAGCCTTCCTGGAACAGCGCATGCAGCCAGGGCTTCATCTCGACGCTCACTTCACCGCCGTAACGCTGCCGGAACGCCTCAATCGCCGGAACCCAGGCAATGGCATCGCCAAGCGCCCCGGAACCGAGCGTCATCCAGACACGTCGGCCCTGCACGTCGAACGCATGCGAAAACACCCGGCGTTCGCCATCGAATACTTCCAGCAGAAAGCGCACGAAATACTTGCGGCGGCTAGCCGCGATCTCGCCCGGCGCGAGCGTCGCGTCGAAAACGAGATTGTGTGTATCGAGATCGAACATGCGCACGCGCCAGCCCGCCACCGGCACCTGCACGCGGCATCCATAGTTGAAGTCGAAGCGGATGCCCTCGGGTCCGGCGAACAGCGGCGTGTCATCGCGCGCTGAATCGGCCACGAAAGTGGCCGAGATTTGACCGCGTTGCCGATCGGAAACTTGCGGTACTTCAGCGGGCGGTTGCGAGGATTCGGGGCGCTCGGGCGTGTTCATCGTCGGGATCTCGCGTGCAGGCGGCACGAGATGCGCCGCCGGTTCGGGGCGGTGCGCCGGGCGATATCCGCCAGCGCACCGCGTGCGCGATGATAGTGCAACGCCGCCCAGGCGCCCCGGCACGCAGATCAAGCTTTCATGCGATTCGCCTGAGTCCGAACATGCCCGCGTGTGCCATGGCGTTTCAGGCCAGCGTGGCCGCCGCGAACTTGCCGATATCCGTGGCCGGATCGCGCAAGGCAGCCACGTCGAGCGTCTTGCCCGAACCCACGAGTTTCTTGCCGCACAGGAAGTCGGGCATCGATGCCACGGCGTCGACCGCCAGCAGCGCGCCGCTCTTCAGATAGTAGACAGCGAAACGGCGCGCCGCCGGATCGCCGCGCACGACGGTCTCGTCGTAGCCTTCGTGCAGGCCCACGGTCTGCAGCTTGAGATCGTACTGATCGGACCAGAACCACGGTGCATCGCACGCCGGACGCGCCTTGCCGACGATGGCCGAGGCCGCCAGCTTCGCCTGCTCCACCGCGTTGTGCACGCTTTCCAGACGGCCCGTGCGCCCGTAATGCGAAAGCGGACGGCTCGCGCAGTCGCCGATCGCGAACACATCCGGGTCGGACGTGCGCGCGTCGTCGTCCACCTGCACGCCGTTAGCGCAGACGATGCCCGCCCCTTCGGCCAGCGCGACGTTCGGCAGGATGCCGATGCCAATCAGCGCCAGCGTGGCGGGCACGACCTCGCCGCCGGCCAGTCGCACGCCGGTGAGCTTGCCGTTCTCGCCCACGAGCGCCTCGATCTTCGCGTTCAGGCGCAGATCGACGCCTTGCGCGCGATGTTCGTTTTCATAGAAGGACGAGACGGTTTCGCCGGTCACGCGGCCCAGCACGCGCGGCGCGGCTTCGAGCACCGTGACGTCGTGGCCAAGTTGGCGCGCCGCTGCAGCGGCTTCCAGGCCGATATAACCCGCGCCGATCACCACGAGCTTTTCGCCGGGCTTGACGCGCTCACGCAGCACATCGGCGTCCGCCAGCGAGCGCAGCGCCACCACGCCGGCCAGATCGTGGCCCGGCACCGTCAGGGCGCGCGGCGTGGAGCCGTTCGCGAGAATCAGCTTGTCGTAGTGCAGCGTGGTGCCGTCGGCGAGCGTGAGCGTATGATTCGCGCGGTCGAGCGACTGCGCGGCCACGCCGAGTTTCAGCTCGATGCGCTGGTCCTCGTAGAACTGGCGCGGCTTGAGCCAGAGCCGCTCGACGTCCGATTCGCCCTTGAGATAGGTCTTGCTCAGCGGCGGCCGATGATACGGCGGCACCGGCTCTTCGCCCACCAGCACGACGCGCCCTTCGAATCCATACTGGCGCAGCATGGCCGCCGCGTTGCCGCCCGCGTGCCCTGCTCCGACGATGACTACCGTACCCACTACGGTGCTGCCTTGTTCCTGCATGTCCGCTCCCAATCGGTCAATTGCTGCGCTGCCACCAGCGGGCGCGCTTCGTTCAGGACCGAGATCATCTCATGTCTGCGCGGCCAGCCCCAAAAAAGCCCGCGCTTATACGTCAAACCTCGTCGGACCTTCAATCGAGCGCCTGATCGTCGGGCGCCGCATAAAGCGCCCGCAATTGCGCGGTCATGGGGAAATCGATCGTTACGCCGTGCGGCGGTACCGGCTGCTCGAACCACTTGTGGTAGAGCACGGCCATCTCGCCGCTCTTCATGAGCGCGCTCATCGTATCGTTCACGAGCTGCTGGAAAGCGGGATCGCCGTTGCGCATCATGAATGCGTAGGCCTCCGAAGATTGCGACGTGCCGACGATCACCCAGTCCGATGGATGCGTCGTCAACGACCGCACGCCCGCCAGCAGCACATCGTCCATCATGTAGGCGACGGCGCGGCCCGATTCGAGCGCCTCGCGCCCTTCGATATAGTCCTTCACGCTGATCACGCGCATATCCATCTGCTTCTGCAAATTCATGGTGCGCAGTATGTGCTCGGAGTGGGTGCCCTGATTGGTGAGCACGCTCTTGCCCATGAGGTCCTTGAAATCGTGAATGCCGGAGTCCTTGCGCGTGAGCAGGCGCGTGCCCGCC
This sequence comes from Paraburkholderia eburnea, assembly GCF_002917095.1. Taxonomy (GTDB): domain Bacteria; phylum Pseudomonadota; class Gammaproteobacteria; order Burkholderiales; family Burkholderiaceae; genus Paraburkholderia; species Paraburkholderia eburnea. The sequence goes on along the minus strand of NZ_PQGA01000002.1, from coordinate 548,045 downwards.
ACGAAGAAGGTATTTGAAAACGTCACCTGACTCTGGCGCGCGCGCAGATGCGTCGTGACTCCGCATTCCAGATCGACGGTGCCGTTTTGCACGAGCGGAATATGGTTCTGCGACGTGACGGGTATGAAGCGCACCTCCAGATTCGGGCGCTGCGTTCTGGCCTTCACGGCCGCGATGATGCGATTGCAGATGTCCTGCGAAAAGCCGATCACGTGGCCGTTCGCATCCCGGTACGAAAAGGGCAAGGAGGCCTCGCGATAGCCGACGGCAATGCGATTGGCGGCCTGGATCTTCTCAAGCGCAGGCTGCGCGACCTGCGCGCGCACCGCGTCTGATAAAGCCAGCAGCATGCACAGACTCAAGGTCAGCGCTCGCGCCGCACATTTTCGGTCTCGCTCCCTCATGTTCGCTGTTCCATTTCGATGTAGCAGCCATGAACCCCGCCGTGCGGGTGAACCACGATGTTAGCGTGTGCGCGCCTGCCAGGCGAAAATCGCGGCGAAAAAAAAGCAGCGGACGCATCCGCTGCTTTTCGGTCGCTGCATGAGCGCATCAGCCGCGATCAAGCACAATCAAGCGCCGCGCTTCGCCTGGCCATTGACGATTTCCTTCGGCTGCAGCAGCGCCAGCACCGCGCCCAGCGCCATCGCCGCCGCCACGCAGTACATGCCAGCGTTGGTGCTGTGCGTAACGTCCTTCATCCAGCCGATGATCGACGGGCTCACGAAACCCGCGAGATTGCCGATCGAATTGATCATGCCGATCGCCGCCGCCGCCGAACCGCCCGCGAGAATCGCGCTCGGCCACGCCCAGAACACCGGCATGGTCGCGAGCATGCCCGCCGCGCCCACGGAAAGCGCAAGCATCGCGAGCGGCACGTTGCTGGCGAACACGGTGCTGAAATACAGCCCGAGCGCCGATGCGAACGACGCGACGGCGAAGTGCCAGCGGCGCTCGCCATTGCGGTCCGCGCTCTTCGCGACGAACAACATGCTGAACACGGCACAGGCATACGGAATCGCAGTCAGCAGGCCCACGTCGAGGGCGTTTTTCACACCGCTCGCCTTGATGAGCGTCGGCAGATAAAAACTGATGCCGTAGAGGCCCATCATGCAGCAGAAGTAGATACCGGCCATCAGCCACACACGGCCGTTGCCGAATACCGAAGCCACCGACGCATGGCCTTTTCCAGCCTGATCGAGTTCGATGTTCTTTTCGAGCACGGCGCGCTCTTCATTCGTGAGCCAGTTGGCCGCGCGAATGCTGTTGGGCAGATAGAACAGCGTAATCACGCCGAGCACGAACGACGGCACCGCCTCGATCAGAAACAGCCATTGCCAGCTCGCCCAGCCGTCACGGCCGTCGAAGGCCGCGAGAATCCAGCCCGACAGCGGACCGCCCAGCACGCCCGCGACCGGAATGCCGATCATGAAGAGCGCGTTCATGCGGCTACGCCGCGCGGCCGGGAACCAGTACGTGAGATAGAGCACGATGCCGGGAAAGAAACCGGCTTCGGCCACGCCCAGCAAAAAGCGCACGATATAGAACTGCGTGGGCGTCCTGACGAACAGTGAAGCCGCCGAGATCACGGCCCATGTGAGCATGATGCGCGCGATCCACACACGTGCGCCCACCTTGTGCATGAGCAAATTGCTTGGGACTTCGAATAAAAAATAGCCGATGAAGAAAATGCCTGCACCCAGGCCATAAACGGTCTCGCTGAATTGCAGATCACTAAGCATTTGCAGCTTGGCGAAGCCCACGTTCACGCGGTCGAGGTAAGCCGCGACGTAACAGAGAAACAGAAATGGCAACAGGCGCAAAGTGGCCTTTGCGTAGGCCCGGGATTCGAGTTGTTGTCGTGCGGCGCTCGACAGGCCGCTGGCGAATGTATTCATGGTCTCCACATGGTATGCCCGAAAATCGGAGCGTGGGTTCTTCTACGTGTTCTGGATACTTCGGCTGGAAGCGCGGATGTTACCGGTCGCGCCGCCAGCATGCAATCGACATCAAAGCCGGCATGATCGTAGCGGCCTGCCTTCAGGGATGTCAACCATTCGTAAGACAAGGCCGATCTGCAGACGCCGGCGGCGGCGGGCTAGAATCGGCATTCGGGTTTCACGGTATTCAAGTTCGTCGAAACACTCGCCTGGAGGAACGCACGCCATGACTCTTGCCGCTTCGCTTCGCCGCCCGCGCGTTTATCTTGCGGGTTTCGACGTGTTCCGCCTCGACGCTGTCGAACACGGCGCGCGCCTCGTCGCCGCCTGTGCCGAATTCGGTTTCGAAGGACTCTATCCGCTCGATGCGCAGGTGCCCGCCGATCTCGACGGCCCGCGTCAGGCCGCATGGATTTATCGCGCCAATATCGACGCGATCCGCAGCGCCAATATCGTCATGGCCAATGTCGATGACTTTCGCGGGCCGGGCGAGCCGGACTCGGGCACGGCGTTCGAAATCGGTTACGCCGCAGCGCTCGGCAAGGAAATCTGGGCCTATACGGCGGATCAGGGCACGCTGATCGAGCGCGTGCCCGCGCAGCCCGCACCGCAAAAAGGCCATGGCCGTATTTGCGAGCGCGGCTACCTGGTGGAAGATTTCGGTCTGCCAAAGAATCTCATGATCGCCTGCGCGGCGCGCGTGGTACAGGGCGACGCACGCGCGTGTCTGGAGGCGATGGCGCGCGGGCGCCCCGACTAGCCCCGCGCGAGCCTGCCTTTAGTGATGCATCGCGCTCATCGTGTTCATGCGCTGCAAGGCGCGGATCCGCGCGATGGCCGGGCGGTCCGTCACCGCGCTCTGGTAGAGCTTCGTCAGATCGGCCTTGAGCGCAGTGCGCGACGCGCCGTCGAGATAAACCATATGGCCCGAAGGATAGAAACGCGCGCTCAGGTTATTGCGCACTTTCTGGTCTAGCAGCGGCATCTTCTGCAGATCGATCACGGTCTGGTAGAACGGCGTGACGAAATCGTAATAGCCGTTCGCGGACAGCACACGCAAATCGGGATTCAGCGCCATGACGGCAGCCAGATCGCCTGCCGTGTAGAGGACGATGTTGCCCTGCGCATCCAGCCCCTTCTGCGCACCCGTGGGATCGATGTGGCCGAAGTCCCAGTTCTTGAAGGCCTGATCGTTGAGATCCGTGAACGACGAGTTGGTGCGGAACTTGAGCTGCTCGTTCAGGTAGCTGTTCCACATCGCCGTGTAGACGCCGCTCACCGCCGTCATGGTCGGATCGTTGCCGCCCGAATTCGGGTCGATATTGCCGGCGATACCCGTGTCGATGGCCGTCACGCGGCCGTCGTACGAGCCGAGCGCCATGCCCTTGTCCTTGAGCAGCGTCGTGAGAAATAGCGAGTTGCCGCGACTATCGTAGGCGGCGATATCGAGATTCCACGATTCGAGCGTCTGCGTGTCGATACCTGTGTATTGCGAAAGCGTCTTGAGCGTCGCGGGAATCACCGTGTTTTTCGGATCGGGGAATTTCTGCAGCGCCAACCGGTAATCGGTGCGCGCAAACTGCGCGACCTGGGCCGCGAACGCGCCCAGATCCCTGGGCGCGGGCTTCAGGCCCAGGCGCTTATGGAACCACGCATCGGCCGCCGCCGTCGGCAACGCGCCCACCGGGTTGCCGCTTTGCGTGTAATCGAGAATCGACGATTGCAGCGTAATGCCGTTCAGGTCCACGCCGTCTTCGTGCAGGCGATACGCGAGCACGCAGCTACGCGCCGTGCCATACGATTCGCCATAAAGAAACTTGGGCGAATTCCAGCGATCGTTCGCGCTCAGATAGCGCTTGATGAATTGCTTGAGCGAATCCGCGTCCTGATCCACGCCCCAGAAGTCGCGGTTATGATGCGGCGCCACCGCCGCCGAATAGCCCGTCCCCACCGGATTGATAAAAATGAGGTCGCTGCGATCGAGCAGGCTGTCCGGGTTGTCTTCGAGCGTATAGGGCGCGGGCGGCGTAAAGCCCGGCATCGACGTCTTGATGCGCCTGGGCGCAAACGAGCCGAGCAGCACGAACACCGACGACGACCCCGGCCCGCCGTTATAAAAGAAAGTGACGGGGCGATCCTGCGCCTGCACGCCGTCCTTCGTGAACGCCACGTAGAAGATCTTGGCGTTGGGCTGCGAACTGCTCGGGTCGACGGTGACGAGATGGCCCGCCGTCGCGGTATAGGCAATAACCTCGCTGCCGATCTGGATCGCGTGATGCGTGATCGCGGCGTTCTCGGTCATGTCGGTGACGAAGTCGTCGGGGCCGTTGCCGTAGGCGGTGGGATCGAAACACGGCTGGTCGGCCGGGCTGCGGTGCTTGCCATTGCCGCCGGCCGCTCCCGCCGCATGGCCGTTTCCTTTAGTGGATTGAGCCTCGTCGTTCATGTCGTCTCCTTGCTGCATCGCCCCGGCCAGGTGCGCCACCCAGGCTGGCGATGCGCGATCGATGCACGTGTTTCGCTTCGGAAACATCCGAAGCGCCTCGGATACCATCGGAAACAGGAAGCCAGCACTGCAGGTGCGACGCGGCCATATCGCTCGCCACGCCCACGTTGATGCTATACCGAACGCGCCGCACGCCGCCCTATGCGAGCGCGGCGGCCACCTTGGTGCCCACCGGCGTGCCCAGTCCCGTGCAGGCGTCCCAGCCCGGCGCGGCGGCGTAGTCGCCGTTGCTGCCGCTCGTCACGTCGTTGAAGGCATCGGCCTGCGCGTAGAGTTTCGCGTTGACGAAGCCCGCTAATTTGCCGCCGTTCGCGTTGATGCGGGCGATCAGCGCGGCCCAGAGCGGCGCGACGGCGCTCGTGCCGCCCACCACGGTGTCCGCGCCGCCGATGCGCACCGCGTAGCCCGTCGCCGGATCGGCGTCGCCGGCCACGTCGGGCACGCCGCGGCGCACCAGCGCGCCCGCCCCGCCGTTCGCGCGCACGAGCCGCAAACCCTTCTGCCACGCAGGCAGCGCGAACGTCATGCTGACGCCGCCACCGGTCGCGCCATCGTCGCCGCTACTCCAGACGGTCTCGCGCGAGATGCGCCCGTTGGCCGCCGCCACGTGTGTGCCGCCGCAACCGAGCGCATAGGGGCTCGACGCCGGGAAATCGACATGGTCCGCGCCATCGCTCACGCCGTCCGAAGAGCCACTATCGCCCGACGCCGCGCACACCGTCACGCCCAGCGCCACGGCGGTTTGCAACGCATCGTTGAGCGCGCCGAGCGATTGCTGCGACCACGCGGATTCCGGCGCGCCCCAGCTGATCGAGATGACCGAGGGCTTGCGCTGGCTGTCGTGCAGCGCGGCGCTCACGGCATCGACAAAGCCGGCCTCGCTATTCGGCGCGAAATAGACGGCGATCAACGCGGCGGGCGCGAGCGCGCCGACGATCTCCACGTCCAGCGTGACCTCGCCGTCCGGGCCGTTCGGGTCGCCGGTGGGCGCGTTCTTCATCTGATCGACCGAGACGTCCTGCACGGTGGGTTGCGGCACGCCCAGCGCGCTGAAATAAGCCTGCAGATCGGATTGCGCGTAGCCGCCGCCCATTTCGATGAGCGCGATGCACTGGCCCTTGCCGTCGCCCGCGGGGAAGCCGTATAGGCCGGCGAGTTGCAACGGCGTGAACGAGCGGTTCACGGCGCGCGCGGCACGGATCGGCGCGTGGATGGGCGCGTCGCCGGTCGTTGGGGACTCGATACGGAAATGCGGTTGCACTTTCGCGCGGCTGTCGAGGCCGACGACCGCCGTGACGATGTCGTGCATGTCGTCGGGCAGATGCACGGGGCCAACGGGCTGGCGAAAATGCTGTTTGAGTGCGCCAACCTGATGCTCGAAGCGCTGCAGATCGACGCCGAATGCGTCGTTGTACTGCTGCACCGTGCCCGACAGCACGATGCGACGCGCAGCGGCGTCGGCCTTCACGACCGCGAGGCCATGTGATCTGGCGAAATCCTCGGCCCGCTTTACATCGGCTGCCGCAGCGCCAAAACGCTGTTCGTAGTCGGCACGTGAAATCGGTCGAGCACCCTTGGTGCCCGCCGTGATGCCGTCCACCAGCGCGCGGAAGCCCGCTTCATCCTGGCGACGCAGAATCAGCACAACCTCGAAATGTTCTGCCGGGTCGCATGCGCCCACGCATTGCGCGCCCGCCGGCACGGGATGGTCACTGCCTGCCACGGGATGCCTGGTCATAACCGCTTCTCCTCGATGGATACGCGCCCCGCTCGCGGGCGAGCACGTGTCGGATTGTGCAGGTTCCACGCGCCGCGCGGCGGCTCCTTGCTCGTCCGGGCACCGCCTGGCGACTCATCGCGCATCGCCCCAGGCTGGCCAGTGGATCGCGCAATGCGCGCACAAAACGACAAGGGTGCGCATACGGCATGCCCGCCCTGCAGGTCTTTATGGCTTTGGCGATCGGGTGCGCCGACCTTTCATATGACATTTGTTATACCGGCGATAACGTCGACAAATATTTCCCCAATATTTGGCTCGTGAAGATGGGGCATCGCAAGATTTTTGCCCTTTTCCGGAGCCTCCATGAAAGCACCCAAGACACGCGTTCGCCGCGCCTGCGCCACCGTCCTCACCGCCTTGTTCGCCGCGCTCGCGAGCGGCATCGGTCACGCCGCCACGCCCCCCGTCGGCGTCGCCTTCGTCTACCTCGGCAATCCCGGCGACGCCGGCTGGACCTATGCGCACGAACAGGGCGTGAAGGCGGTCGAAACGCAATACGGCGACAAGATCAAGGTTACGCGCGTTGAAAACGTGCCCGAATCCGCCGACTCCGAGCGCGTATTCCGCGATCTCGCCGCGAAAGGCAACAAGATCATCGTCGGCTCCAGTTTCGGCTTTCAGGACTTCGAATTAAAGGTCGCCAAAGACTATCCGGATGCCGTCTTCATGCACGCGACCGGCTACAAGAAAGCGCCCAACTTCGCGACCTACGACGTGCGCACCTATCAGAGCGCGTATCTCGCGGGCCTCGTGGCGGGCTATACGACGAAGACCAATACATTGGGCTTTGTCGGTTCCGTGCCGGTGCCCGAAGTCGTGCGCAATATTGATGCCTTTACGATGGGCGCGCGTTCGGTGAATCCCAACGCGAAGGTCAAGGTCTTGTGGATCAATAGCTGGTACGATCCGGGCCTCGAAAAACAGGCCGCCGAAACGTTGATCGGCCAGGGCGCGGACGTGCTCATCCAGAACACCGATTCCACCGCGACGATGCAGACCGCCGAGCAGAAAAAGGTTCACGCCTTCGGCTGGGATTCGGACATGAAGAAGTTCGGCCCCAATGCTCAACTGGGTGCATGCGTGAGCAACTGGGGCGTCTACTACTCGCATCTGGTCCAGCAGGTCATGGCCGGCACGTGGACCAATGCGCCGGTCTGGTGGGGCCTCAAGGAAAAAGCAATCGATCTCGCCGATATCAATACGAACGCCGTTTCACCCGCCGCACAGAAAGCGCTGGCCGCGAAGCGCGATGCGATCGTCGCGGGCAAGTTCGATCCGTTCGCGGGCCCGATCAAGGATCAAGGCGGCACGGTCCGCGTGGCCGCGGGCAAGTCACTGGCCGATGCCGACCTGCTGCGCCTGAACTGGTTCGTCGAGGGCGTGGACGGCACCGTGCCAAAATAAGCCCTGAAACAAGGGCTAAAACTATCACTCGCAAGGAGACAGACGATGAATACGAGCACCCATGTTCCGCCCCGTAGCGCACCCACGCATGAACAGATCGTGCGTCACCTGCGCCGCGCGGCGGCCGTGGGCGAGCGGGCCGCGTCGTTCGGCCACCATCCGTTCGGCGCGATCCTGGTCGGCCCCGATCATGAAACCGTGCTGATCGAGCAAGGCAACGTCGATACGGTCAATCACGCGGAGGCCGTGCTCGCGCGCATCGCCGCCATGAATTTCAGCGCGGACTATCTGTGGGGTTGCACGCTCTATACCTCGGTCGAGCCGTGCTGCATGTGCGCGGGCACCGCTTACTGGGCCAATATTGGCCGCGTGGTATTCGGCATGACGGAGGAACTGCTGCTGGAAGCGACGGGCAATCACGCGGAGAATCCCACGATGAGCGTATCGTCGCGTTATGTGTTCGATCACTGCCAGAAACGTGTCGAACTGATCGGCCCCGTAGCCGATGTGGAGGACGACGTGATGCGGGTTCAACGTGCGTTCTGGCAAACGCACGCCTGATACACAGCGGCGCGCACCGATGTGGCGCGCGCCGTCTTTCATTCCGCCTTCAAGGCAGTTTTAAAGCGGCTTTAAGCCGCCTTTAAGCCGACTTCATGCCGCAGCGGCCAGCGCCTGTGGCAGATGATTCTGCAGATAGGCTTCGAATTCGTCCTTCACCTCGGGGTGACGCAGTGCGAATTCCACGGTGGCCTTCAGGTAGCCGATCTTGCTCCCGCAATCGAAACGCGTGCCCATATAGCGATAGGCCAGCACCTGCTCGTCCGTGAGCAGCGATTGCAGCGCGTCGGTGAGTTGCAGCTCGCCGCCGGCGCCCGGCTTGAGTGCGCGCAGATGATCGAAAATAGTCGGCATCAGCACATAACGGCCCACCACGCCGAGATTCGACGGCGCGACCTCAGGCGCGGGCTTTTCGACGATGCCCGAGAGCTTGAACACATCCTCTTCCCACTCGCGGCCATCCACGATGCCATACGAAGCGCTGTTTTCGCGCGCAATCGCTTCCACGCCCACCACCGAGCTGTGATAGTGGTTGAAAGTATCCACGAGCTGCCTCATCACCGGCTTGGGGCTATAAAGCAGATCGTCGGCGAGAATCACGGCGAACGGACTGCCCTGCACGAGCTTTTCCGCGCAAAGCACGGCATGTCCCAGACCGAGCGCTTCAGCCTGGCGCACATAGAAGCAATCCACGTTGGTCGGCTTGATGCTGCGCACGACATCGAGCAGCTTCTGTTTGTTACGCGCTTCGAGTTCGGCTTCGATCTCGTACGACTTGTCGAAATGATCTTCGATGGCGCGTTTGCTGCGGCCGGTCACGAAAATCATTTCGGTGATGCCGGCGGCGATCGCCTCTTCCACCGCGTACTGAATCAGCGGCTTGTCGACGATCGGCAGCATTTCCTTGGGACTGGCCTTGGTGGCAGGCAGAAAGCGCGTACCGAGGCCAGCTACAGGAAATACCGCTTTGGTTACTTTTAGCATGATGTCCATTCCCAGTTCGATCGTTTGAGTAACGGTCTCGCAGCAAGGCAAGCCGGCGTCCCCGAGGTTTCTGTTGGGCAGATTTTTTTATTGAATGCGTCGACCTCGTTCCGCTTTGATTTATCGCATTTCCATTTCCGCGATAAAGAAATGGAAAAAAATCAAAATGCGAAGCCAATGTCGAAGATCAGGCAGATGAGCGGAAATTATTGCCATGCGCCCGGATAATCGGCATCAATTTCCTGATCCGGCGTTTGACCAATACACGATCGGCTCGCGACCGTGGCGCAATAACAGGGTGTCATGTCCGCGCAGTCTACTCGACTTCGTCGGCGGGCGGCAAGCGGCCCGCTTGCGTGCGCGAGCGCCGGATAGGCTCGTTGCGCAGCGCCTCGCGATACGCCGACACCGCGACCAGTATCAATAGCACGGCAATGCCGGCCAGCAAATGCAGGTTCATCGAAATCTCCATCGACCATAGGCGATCCCCTTGAAACTATCAGTTCAAATTGAACAAATAAATCGCTTTCGCGTTACAAGATTTTATTTCCCGATTTCGACGCGATGGCGAATATCCAGCCTTCCCGGCGAATAAGCGACGTGAATTATTTTTGAAAAACTTTTGCATAATTTCCTCGCACCGGATCCCTATTATCGTGGCGTACCCTGCCCTAAGAGCCCCGAGCGCCATCCCGGCCACCTATACCCCTATATGCGACCCATCCGATGAGCGATCCCGCACTCGAAACCGTCCTGCCGCCAGCATCTGTCATGCCCGCCGCCCGGCCCGCCGCCATCGCAGGCGACCACCTGATCGATGCGCTGCGTGGCTTTGCCGCCCTGCTGGTGGCGTATTTCCATTGCCGCCAGGTCACCTGGATCGGCATGGGCGCCTTCCATCAAATGCACGCCAGCCTTGCCAGCCCAAGCACGATCGCCGCGTGGCTGACGTTCCCGATTGCGTGGGGTTCGACAGGCGTGCCGATTTTTTTCGTCATTAGCGGCTACTGCATTCATCGCAGCGGCGCGGCGCGTTTGCTGGTCAATCCTCACTATCGGCTCGACGCTGGGCAATTCTGGCTGCGTCGGCTCGTGCGTATCTATCCGGTTCTGCTCGCGGCGCTCGCGCTCACCTTCGCGGCCGATTCGATCAGCCTGACGATGACGCCCGTGAGTCACAAGATTCTCGACATCGGCCCGCGCGCGTTTCTCGTCAATCTGTTCTCGCTGCAAGGCATCGCCGGCAAGACTTACGGCTCCAACGGCGCGCTCTGGACGCTATCGCTCGAAGTGCAGTTCTATCTGCTCTACCCGCTGCTGTTCGCGGCGCGTCGCCGCGTCGGGCTCCATGCGGTGCTGGCCGGCGTCGCGGTAATTAACGTGGTTTCGGCGCTTACGCTGGTACCGCACGATGTCACGTTCTTCACGTCGTACTGGTTCTCGTGGATGCTCGGCGCCTGGATCGCGGAAGCGCGCCTGCGCGGCCTCGAAGGCTTCCGCCTGGCTTATGTGGCCGCCGCCGCGTTTGCCGTGGCTGGCTGCATTGCGTTCCATTTCGGCCAGTATGGCGCGTTCCAGCTCTGGGCCTGCGCGTTTGCCTGCTATCTGGTGAAGGCGCTGTCGCGTCCGCTCGCAACGGGCGGCGCGCTGTTGCCGGTGTTCTCGAAACTCGGCGAATTCAGCTATTCGCTCTATCTGATCCATCTGCCGCTTTTCGTGCTGCTCGGCTCACTGCTGTTTCGCTCGGAACTGCAAACCTCGATCTGGGCTTCGTTCGGCTTCACGCTCGCCGTGTTGCCGGTTGCGTGGGTCTTCTATCGCCTATTCGAGCGGCCTGCGCTGAATGTCGCGGCGCGTCTGCGCAAGCGTGCTGCTTAAGATACTCGATACCTAAAAAGCAGAGCCGCCTATCTGGCGGCCCTGCTTTTACCTGCTTTTTACCCACTTCCCCTGAGACCTGTTTCGTAAGCGCTTATCGTGCGCGCGTCACTACGCCATCCAGCACGCGTCCCACCGCCTCCACATATTGTTCCTTGCCGAAGCGCTCACGCGCGACAGCAAGTCCGTTGCGCGCCAGCCGCTCGCGCAGCGCTTCGTCGTCGTGCAGCGAGGCAATCGTCGCGGCAAGCGCCACCGCATCGCCCGGCGTGCACAGCAGCCCGCTCTTGCCATGTTCGACGATCTCCTTTACGCCGCCATCGCGCGACGCCACCACGGGCCGCTGCGCGAGCATGCCTTCGACCACGACGCGGCCAAATGGCTCCGGCGTGATCGACGTATGCGCAATCACATCCATCGCGCGCATACAGGCCGCGATATCGTGACGGAAGCCGAGAAAATGGACGCGATCCCGCAGTTCATGTCTGGAGACAAAATCATGCAGTTCCTGCGCATAGGCATCCTCGCCGAACAACGGCGCGCCCACGAACACGGCATGCGCGCGCGGCTCGTGCAGGAGCGCCTCAAGCAGCACATGCTGCCCCTTCCAGCGCGCAAGACGGCTGAAGGCACCGACCAGAAACGCACCTTGCGGCAGTCCGATCTGCGCGCGTAGTTGTTCCTTCGGCACGCGCGCGAGTGCACGGAACGGCGATTCGTCCACGCCGTTGTGCACGACGTCGATACGGCTGGAATCGAAACTGGTCAGCTCCGCGAACACCTTCGCTGACGCATGTGAATTCGCGATCACGTGCGCGAGACCGAGCTTGGCGCAGCCCTTGATGATCGCGCGTTGCATACGGCCGAAATGCTCCTCGCTGACGATGTCGCGCAGATGCCATACCACCGGCTTGCGTGCCAGCTTGCCTGCCAGCACGCCGATGACCATCGCGCGCTGCGTGTTGGCATAAAGGACGTCCGCACCACGCGCGCGGCGGCGCGTTTCGCGCACCAACCCGGCCACGCCCGCGAGCACGCCGAACTTCGGCACTGCGCCGCCATCGCGACGCACGTTGCGCAGCGCACCCGAATCGAGCACGTCCACGCGCGCGCCCACGGCATCCAGCGCTTCGCGGAACGGGCCATCGTTGAACAGCAGCACTTCGATGCGGGCGCGCAGGCCTTTCACCACTTCTAGCAGCGATAACTCGGCGCCGCCCAGCACGCCGCTCTGGTCGATCGCCAGCACGCGCGGGGCGCTTTCCAGCGCATTATCTGCATCATCGTCGTGCCTGCGTTGCGGATCGCGATACGCCGGCCCCACCGCCGCAACCGCCGGCACCGCGCGCGCGACGCGCGCAAAGAACTGATCGCGGAAGTGCGCGGACGAAAAGCGCTCGGCATTCTCGCGGCAATCCTCGGCGCGAAAACGCTTGGGATCACGCTCGAACGTTTCGACCGCTTCGATGATCGCGTCCGCGCGCTGCTCCTCGAAAAATAGCCCCGTGGGACGCGATCCAGTGTCGCGCACGGTTTCGAGCGCCCCGCCCTTGCCGTAGGCAATCACTGGCGTGCCGCACGCCTGGGCCTCCACCACCGAAATACCGAAGTCCTCTTCCGCCGCGAACACGAACGCCTTCGCACGGCGCATGCGATCGTGCAGCACCGAGAACGGTTGATAGCCCATCACTTCGACATTCGGGCCCGCTTTGGCGCGCACCTTCTGCATATCGGGGCCGTCGCCGATCACGACGAGCCGCTTGTCCGGCATGCGCGCGAACGCCTCGACTATCAGATCGATTTTCTTGTACGGCACGAGCCGCGACGCGGTCAGATAGAAGTCTTCCTTGCGCGTTTCCAGTTCGAACGAATCGACATCGACCGGCGGATACACCACCTCCGCATCGCGCTGATAAACCTTGTGAATACGACGCGCGATGAATTCTGAATTCGCCACGAACTGGTCAACCGAATTGGCCGTGCGCACATCCCAGTTGCGAATGTAGTGGAGGATCAGGCGCGCAAGCATCGACTTCGGGCCGCGCGTGAGTTTCGACTCCTGCAAATACTGATGCTGCAGATCCCACGCATAGCGGATCGGGGAATGCACGTAACTGATGTGGTATTGATCCGGCCCAGTCAGCACGCCCTTGGCCACGGCATGGGAGCTGGAGATCACCACGTCATAGCCCGACACGTCGAGTTGCTCGATGGCGAGCGGCATGAACGGCAGATACGCGCGATAACGCGTGCGTGCCTTCGGCAGCCGCTGAATAAATGAGGTCGTCGCGCGCTTGCCGCGCAGGAATGCGCGATCCTTGTCGTCGACGAAATCGACCACGGAGAACAGGTCCGCGTCGGGGAAGCAGTCAATGATCTGCTCCAGCACGCGCTCCGCGCCCGCGTAGGTGACGAGCCAGTCGTGCACGATGGCCACGCGTGGCCGCCGTCCGGTGTCGCGCGCCGCGGCAAGCGGGCGTGTACTCGTCGTGACGTTCACGGTGCGCAATTCGCCGCGTGCGGTAGACAGATGTTCGCGCCGTTGCAGCGGCACGGCGGCGCGTTCGGACGGCGCCGCTTCGTCAATCAGTTCGTGACTCATGCGCTTTTCCGTGAATTCAGGCGAAACAGAAGGGAACGGGCATAACCACGCAGGAGCGGCGTGGTTGCCACCGACCAGACGCAGTTGGCGAGGGCCAGCACGACGCCCGCGCCGATCGCATAAAGCGCGTCTGGCAGCCACCACGCAATTGCCAGCGCGGCGACCAGAAAACTCAGGTGTGCAAACATATCGACGACGATCGCGCGGCTATGAATGCGCGAGAGCCACAGCAGCACCACGTAATCGAACAGCGATCTGAACAGCACCGCAGCGGCGGCGCCCGGCAGACCGAAGCGGTCGATACCTAGCCACAGCAGCCCCGCGAACAACGGCAGCTCGATCAGGCCCACGCGAGCGGCGGCGGCCGGATTGTTCTGCGACTGGATCAGGATGCGCGTGACGCCGGCCTGCCCGATCAGCCACACAGCGACGATCAGAAAGCGCCCCACGGGCGCGCCGTGCTCTGCGATCACCGGACCGACCCACAGGTGCAGGAATGGCGCCAGCACGACGATCGCGCCGATCGCAACCGGTGTGAACACGGCATTGAGGAATTGCAGCGACTGCGCCGCGATCTCGTCCGCATGCTCGCGGCGCAGCGCGGACAGGCGTGGAAACAACGTGCGCACCAGCGCGTTCGGCACCATGTTCAGGCGCGTCACGAGGTTCTGCGGCACCGTGTAGTAGGTGACGAAGCGCGCACCCAGCCCCGCACCCAGCATCATGCGGTCGAGCGAATCGGCCACCATCGTCGTGATGCTCGCAATCAGCATCCAGCCGCCGAAATTGAACAGTGCCTTCGACGTGTCGAAGCGAGGCCCACGCATATGACGAATGCCGAGTACGCGCAATGCCGAGCGTCCCAGCAGCAGGCCCGCAAAAAGGCGCGCGAGCACCGCGGCGGCCAGCACCGTTTGCAGATTTGGCGCGATGGCCCACGCCGCCCCCAGCGGCAGCAACTGGAACAGAAACGTGCCGAGCGTCTGGTTGGTGTTGTAGATGCCGAAGCGTTCCGCGCCGTTAATCGCGCCTGCAAACACCCACGACACGTTGGCAATGGGAATCGCAATCGCGAGCCACGGCAGCGCGAGATACACCTCGTGGCGCAACTCGGGCGTCACGTGCGTGAAATACGCGGTATACAGCGCGCCGCCCGTATAAATAAGCAGACCGCCGATCGCGCCGGTCGTGAAGTTGAGCCAGAACGCACTCCAGAACACGCGCTCGCAAGCCTCGGTGTCCTTCGACGCGTAGGCCTTCGAAATATGGTTCTGCGCGGCCATGCTCATGCCCAGATCGAGCACGCTGAAATAGCCAATCAGCGTCCAGACGAGTGCAATCACGCCATAGCGTTCGACGCCGAGCATCTTGATGTATGTCGGGACCGTGACCAGCGAGACGAAGGTCGGCAGCACCAGTCCGAACAGATTGATCGCGACGTTGCGTAATAAGCCTTTATCCATGCGGTTTCCTGTAGCGTGCGGGCTGGAAGCGTCTTTAAACCGGCTTCCAGCGGTACATGAGCACCTTGCCGCGTGCGTCTTCCTCGACGAAGATCAGGTATTCGCCGTTGGGCTGGCGATGCGCCGTGATGCCGAACGGCACGTCCACCCAGCCCGAGGTATTGCCCACTTCCGCGCCAGGGCCGAAGGTGCCGATCTCCTTCGCGGAATCCTTGTCATAAACGTGGACATTGCCCGAGGGCTCCACGACGAAGAGGTAGCGGCCTTCCACGGTCAGGCCCGCAGGCGTGACGGGCGGCTTCGCCTTCGGGTCCCACGGCAGGCGCAGCACGTAGCGCTGCTCCGGATGACCGCTCGACCATTTGTCGTAACGCACGAGCACGCGGCCCGCCTCTTTCCAGAAGCCGGGATCGTGCGGCGCATCGGCCGTATAGCCGGTGACGTAAAGCGTGTCGGTCTCCGGCTCGTAGATCGCGCGATGAACCTCGGTGAAGGGCGCGGGTATGTCGTACTTGTCCAGCTTGTCGTAGCTGTAAATTGGATTTCCCTTTGCATCGAGTCCGCCAAAGCGCCAGCGCCAGATGCCCTTGTCGTCGCGCGCGCGCCAGATGTCGCCACGCGTGTCGATCCACCAGCCCCAGCCGCCGCCCAGTTTTTCGCGGCCAGGGTTGCGCGTGAATTCATCGGTATCGAAAGCACCATTGCCGTTGGTGTCGCGCCAGATCCAGTCGCCGCCTGGCGCCGCGTTCGGCACATGCAGCACGGGACGCTCGCGGCCCGCAATGAAGCCCGAAGGAATCGCGACTTCACCATCGCGCTGCGCGTCGAAGCGGTAGATCTTGAGGTGATCCGCGTACATGTCCGTGAGATACAGGAACGTGTGACCGCTCAGGGAACGCGCGGTCGGCAGGCCGGGCCATTGATCCGTATAGAAAACGGGATCGTCCGGGTACCTGAATCGATTCGACAGGAATCCTGCATACTTCCAGTCCTGTCCAGGCGCCTTCGACAGATCTAGTTCGAAGCGCTTGTTGCCCGTATAAACGCTATTGGGCCGAGCCGGGTCCATCCAGGCGCCGTCCACGAACAGCAGGCCCTCCAGATTCCAGAGACGCTGGCCAGCGGGTGTATAGCTTTCGAGCGTCGCGCCCAGGCCCGCGCCGATCGTGTCGTGACGTGGCCCAATACCGTTGCCCGACACATAGATATTGCCCTTCGCGTCCGTGCCCACACCCGTCAGGCCATTGAAACGTCCGGGACCTGGCCGTCCTGCCACGCCGGAGAAAATGCCGCCGCGTTCGCCCAGCGTGCCGCTTTGCACGTAGCCTTTGCCGCCGCGCGAATAGATGAGGATCTGCTGGCGCGGCCCGTTGTCCGCGACCAGAATGCGTTGCGAAGGATCGACCGCGAGATCGACGGCCACGGAATCGGCGGGCAGTTCGAACGTTTCGCTCAACGGCTTGCCATCGGCGGCATAGTGGGCGACGCGCGGCGCGTGATCGGTTGCGGCGCCCGTGAGCACCCAGAGCGTGCCGTCACCGGCGATGGCGACGCGGCCCGGCTCGTGCACGTCGAACTGCGACTTGCGCTGCATCGAGTTCGCGTCATACACCTCGATGCGGTTCATTGCCGTGTTACTCACGTATAGCAGCGTGTCGGTAGCCGCAAGGCCGCCTATGCCAGACTGCGTACCGCTGGGTACATCGGCGATCCTGAGGAACGCGCCGGCGAGCTGCGCATGCGGATTAAGCGGCTGAGGAGACGCCTGGAAGGCCGCGGCGCGTTTGGGATCGTCCAGCGGCCTGCGCGTGATGCCGAACCACTGACGCCCCTTATCCGGCCAGATGCCGCTGCCGATCAGATGGCCCTTCTCGTTGCCTACACCGACCGCCGCATACAGATAGCGATGATTGACGGCCACGGCGTTGCCGCCTTGCCCGCCCCAGCCGTGCGTGCCGCCGGCAAATCCAAGCGCTTTGCCATCCTGATAGACGCTGATTTCGCCGCCGCTCTCGTCCCAAGGCGCATTCGTATAGACCTTGCCTTCCGGCGTGACGGCAATCGCGGTGACGTTGATCTGCATCCACGTCCCCTGGCCGTAACCATAGGTGTTACCGATCCACGAGGACGTCACATTGAGTTGCGGCGCGGCAATCGTCTGTACCGACGAGGTACAGACGAACGCGCTCAGCGCGGCAAACGCCAGCGTCCTGCGCATACGGCGGCCGGGAATCGGAAACGGCAAGGCAATTCCTCCGTGAAGACGGCAATCTGGCTGGATCATGCCGTACATTCCCGGATAAAAATGACCTCACAAAAACCGAAAATAATTCAAAAAAATTCAATGCCTTTTTGTGCCTTTTTAATGACTTGCAGCACAAATTGCAAATAAATGTCGCGACGCAGAAACCACCCACGCCACGCGGGAATTCGTCCGCTTACCGGCCCATTTCAGAGGAAAATTTTTCCGGCGCCATTCCGTAATTCGCCGAATTTACCGAATGAAAATCCCATTCGTTTTAAAAATCCATGCATCGATATATTTCGATTTTTTACCGCGTTTTTGCCCATTAAATTCTTTCTAGAATCGACCGGACTGTGCATGCAAGCAAACCACCGGATAGCCGATGACCGTCAACAGCCTCGCCCGCCCATTACCACAACACGCCCACCGCATCGTCCAGCTCGACGGCATGCGGGCCATTGCCGTGCTCGCCGTGTTCGCGCAGCACGCCTTGCGCGCCCCGCTCTGGATGGGCGTGGATCTGTTCTTCGTGCTGAGCGGCTTTCTCATCACCGGCATCCTGATGGAGCGCAAGGCCCGCGGGCAGTCGTATTTCAGCTACTTTTACGCACGCCGCGTGCGCCGCATCCTGCCGCCGTACATCCTGCTGATGATCGTTTCGTCGCTGCTATTCGGCTTCGGCTGGGCGCACTACTGGCCCTGGTATGCGTTCTTCGCCACCAATATCGGCGATGCGCTCGGCCAGAGCGGTCACGACAGCCTCAACATCCTCTGGTCGCTCGCAGTCGAGGAGCAGTTCTATATTTTCTGGCCCTTCGTGGTGCTGTTGCTGCCGCAACGTTTTCTCGCCGTGGTGGCCGCCTCGCTGATCTTTATCGTGCCCGTGCTGCGCGCCATCGCGACGCCGTGGTTCGCGACTTACTGGCCGATCTACTACCTCACGCCGTTTCGCATGGACCTGCTTGCGGCTGGCGCGCTGCTCGCCGTGCTGGTGCGGCGTGACCGCAATGCGCTCGAACGCTTCAAATTGCCGGCAGCGATCCTCTTTTTTGCGGCGCTCGCCGTGCTGGCGTGGCTGCATCTGCACTATCCGCGCTTTCGCGGCATGAATACGCCGCTGTCGAATGCGCTGCTGTATAGCGTGTCGCTGGTGCTCTGCACATCGGCAGTGGTGTTCGCGCTGCAATCGAGGGGCCTCGTCAAGCGCCTGCTCAGCCATCCTGTGCTCGTCTATATCGGCACCATCAGCTACACGATCTACCTGATTCACCTCACGATTCTCTACGCGGTGTGGCCCCTGCACTACAGCCGCCCGGCGAGCGCGGCCATCGCGCTCGCCATCACGCTCGTCTATGCAAGCGCGAGCTGGTTCCTGTTCGAAAAGCGTCTCACGCGCGGCCCCAGCCGTCGCGACGCCGTTGCTGCGGGCCCTGTTCGCAACACAGTGAGAGACGCAATGAGCCCAACCAGCTCGCAGTCCTGAAAGACCGATTCCACATCATGTTCGCTACTTCAAAGGCACACATATGAACGAACGACGCAAAGCGATCATCACCGGCGTCTCCGGCCAGGACGGCGCGTATCTGACCAAACTGCTGCTCGACAAGGGCTATCAGGTGATCGGCACCTATCGGCGCACCAGTTCGGTCAACTTCTGGCGCATGAACGAACTCGGCGTCACCGATCATCCGTCGCTCGAACTGGTCGAACACGATCTCACCGATGCGGGCTCGACGATTCGCCTGCTGGAACGCGCCCAGGCTGGCGAAATCTACAACCTCGCCGCGCAGAGCTTCGTGGGCGTGTCGTTCGATCAGCCCGTCACGACCGCCGAAGTCACCGGCATTGGCGCGCTCAATCTGCTGGAGGCGATCCGCGTGATCAATCCGCGCACGCGCTTTTATCAGGCCTCCACGTCCGAAATGTTCGGCAAGGTCCAGGCCGTGCCGCAACGCGAAGACACGCCGTTCTATCCACGCAGCCCGTATGGCATCGCCAAGCTGTTCGCGCACTGGTCCACCGTCAATTACCGCGAGTCCTACGATATCTTCGCGACCAGCGGCATTCTCTTCAATCACGAATCGCCGCTGCGTGGCCGTGAATTCGTGACCCGCAAAATCACCGACGCCGTCGCCAAGATCCGACTCGGCAAACAAAGCGTGCTCGAACTCGGCAACCTGGACGCCAAACGCGACTGGGGTTACGCTTCCGAATACGTCGAGGGCATGTGGCGCATGTTGCAGGCCAACGATCCGGATATCTATGTCCTCGCGACGGGTCGAACCGAAACCGTGCGCGATTTCGTGACGATGGCCTTCGCCGCCGCCGGTTACCAGCTCGAATGGTCGGGTCGCGCCGAACGCGAAACGGGCGTCGATATCTCGACGGGCCGCACGCTGGTGCGCGTGAGCCCGCGTTTTTACCGCCCCGCCGAAGTCGAACTGCTGATTGGCAACGCCGACAAGGCACGCAGCAAACTCGGCTGGGAACCGCAAACCTCGCTTGAACAGCTCTGCCAGATGATGGTCACGGCAGACCTTGCACGCAACGAACGACATGACACGTTCTGATTCCTCCAGCGCGCCCCCGGCGCCGCGCGCGCTCATCACCGGCGTGAACGGCTTCACGGGCCGCTATATGGCGGCGCGTCTCGCGGCCGATGGCTACCGCGTCTGGGGCACCGTGCGCGCAGGCGAAGCCGATAGCGCCCACGATCTGCCGGGCAATGCGACGCCGCTCGCCGCCGACCTGCTCGATCGCGAGGCGCTTGCGCACGCGGTCGAAACGGCGCAGCCCGATGTGGTGGTGCATCTGGCGGCAGTCGCCAATGTCGCCGATGGCGATGTCGCGCGCACCTACGTCGTCAACGTGGTCGGCACGCGCAATCTGCTCGATACGCTCGCGCATCAGCGCCATGCGCCGCGCGCGGTGCTTGTCGCGAGTAGCGCGAACGTCTACGGCAACGTCACGCCTGGCATCATCGACGAAACAGTTGCCCCCCAACCCGCCAACGATTACGCGGTCAGCAAGCTCGCGATGGAATATGTCGCGAAGCGCTGGAACGCGCAACTGCCGCTGGTGATCGCGCGCCCGTTCAATTACACGGGCGTGGGTCAGAGCACGGATTTCCTGCTGCCCAAGATCGTCGAGCACTACGCGCGCGGCGATCGCTCGATCTCGCTCGGCAATACCGATGTGAGCCGCGACTTCTCCGACGTGCGCGATGTGGTCGATGCTTACGCCAGGCTCATTGAAGTCGCGCCGCGCAGCAAAATCGTGAATGTCTGTTCGGGCACGGGCTGGACCCTGGGCGAATTGCTGGCCACTCTTGCACGTATCGCGGGATATGCGATCGAAGTGAAGGTCGATCCGCGTTTCGTGCGGGCAAACGAGGTGCGCCATCTGATCGGCTCGAACGCGAAACTGCGCACGCTGGTGGATGATAGCGAACGCACGCCCATCGAAGAAACGCTGCGCTGGATGTACGAGGAAGCGCGCAAACGGCTGCGTCCCGTTTAAATTCCAACTTGCTGTTTATTTATCGCCGCTCTTTCGGGCGGCGATTTCGTTTCAAGGCTCAATCAGATCAGTGCGCGGCGATTGCTTCGGCATAGACATCGGCCACGCGCTTTGCAATCACCGCATTGTCGAAATGCTCACGCGCATAGCGCTTGCAGGCGTCTTCGTCGGGTAGCTTGATGCGGCCAGAAAGTGCAGCGTCGATACCTTCGGCTATCGCCGCCGCGCCTGTTTCCGGCAGCACCAGATCCGGCGACAGTCCGGCCACGGCTTCGGGCAAACCGCCCACCGGCGTCACCAACACCGGCGTGCCTGCGGAAAGCGACTCCACGGTAATCAGGCCGAAGCCTTCGAGCGCCACGGTAGGCACGACACTCAAGGTCGCGGCGCGGTAGAGCGAAGGCAGGTGCGCATCGGGCACGAAGCCCAGTAGCTTGACGTTATCGGTGAGGTCAGCCGCTTCGATACGCTGCTGCAATTCCGCCTCCAGACGCCCACGCCCTGCGATCAACAACAGAATATCGGGGTGCCGCTGCTTGACCTGCTTTACCGCATCGATCAGATCCTCCAGCCCCATGCGGCGCACAAGGCGACGCACGGCCAGCACGATCGGACGGTTCTGCGGCAATTGCAGCCGCAGACGCGCCTCGCCCTGCGAGCAGGCCGGATCGAAATGCGCCGTATCCACGCAGCCCGGCACGATCCGCACGCGCTCGGCAGGGATCGCATAGCGCTTCGTGAGAATGTCCCCGAAGGCCTTCGACAATACGATCAGCCGCGACGATCGTTCGTACACCGATTGTTCCAGCGAATGCTTGATACGCTGACTCAGCGTGGCCGCGCCTTCAACAAGGCTTTCGTCGGCCCACGGTCCCTGGAAATGCGATACCTGTGGAATGCCGCGCGTAACGTCGAGTCCAGGAAAGGTATAAAGCGCGAAATGCGAGGAAATCACATCAGGGCGATGGCGGCGGATTTCGGCGCGCAACGCGCGGCGCGCGTCCATCAGGCGGAACGGCAGCGCGCGCGCCGCCGAGCCGAAGCCCTGGATCGCGCCCCCGCTGTCCTCGGCCACCTTGGGAGAGCCTGCTACAACACCGCGCACATGAACGCCCGCACCCGGCAATGCGCCCACGAGCGAGTAATACATGCGGTCGAGGCCACCAGCGCGCTCAGGGAACCAGTGCATGCCGATCTGTAGCGAATGGATGGAGTGTTTCGTCATCGCGTGTCCTTGTGATTCAACTTGTTATGCAACTTTGGGCGCAACGCGTTCCGCGTGCTCCGCACACGGGTCGCTGCTCGCCGTGGCGCCTGCCTCGCCCGCCAGTTGCCGGTAAAGCGCGATGTATTGCGCGGCCATGCGTGCCCAGCCGAAGTTGCCGGCCAGTTCCACTGCGGCCGCGCCCATTGCGACGCGGCGTGGCGTATCGTCGGCGAGTTGCTGGATCGCACCAGCAAGCGCCGTCGCGTCGTCGGGATCTTCCAGCACGATGCCGCAGTCGGGCGTGATGATTTCCGCACCGCCGGCCGTGCGTGCCGTCACCACCGGCAAGCCGGACGCCATCGCTTCCAGCAGCGAAAGACTCATTGCTTCGTAGCGCGAAGGAAACACGTAACTATCGACACTGCGCATCAATACCGGCATTTCGCGCACCAGACCGAGAAAATGCACGCGCGAAGCAATGCCGAGTTCGCGCGCCATCTCCGGATACGGGCTACCGGGCAAATACCCTGCCACGGCCAGATGCACATGTTCGGGCAACTGCTTGAGCGCGTGCAGCACGGTGCCGAGATTCTTGCGCGGCGTACGTAGATCGCCCACGAACAGCAGCAGGAATTTGTCGGCGGGCAGTTCGAACTTCGCGCGATCCGCGCTCGCGCCGGAGAAGCCGCGCGTATCCACGCCGTTGTAAATCACGTCGAGCCGTTCGAGCGGGTCCCCCCCCGAGGTGCGGATCTCGTCGGCGACCTTGCGCGACACGGCGGCGATCACGCGCGAGCGCCGGTAGGCCCAGCGCTCCAGCACAGCATTCGCCCGCGTGTAGACAAACTGGTACGCCGACCACACGCCGCGCGTGAGACCGAACGGGTAGTACTTGCTGCGCGCCCAGCCGCCGTGCACGAAGTGCGCGGTGTTGACATCGGCCTGCGCCCACGTGATGAAGCCGTTCACGTGTAACACGTCGTATTCGCTGCGATGGCTTTTGAGCCAGAGTGCACTCCTGAGCGCGAAAACCTGCTGACGCAACAGGTTGGTCGGCCATAGCCTGGACGGTTGCACGCGCACCCATTTCACCTTGGGATGGGCGAGCAGTTCCGGCGCGACATGCGAAGCCACCAGCGTGACCTCGAACCCTTCATCGAGCGCCGCGCGCGCGATTTCATGGTTGACGCGCCCCTGGCCGTCGTTATGGCGCACCACATGCGTGACGATTGCGACTCTCAATCGGAGACCTCCGTAGTCGGGGTAATGACCGGGGTAATGCCGCTAGCCTGGCGCCGCATCATCCTGCGCCAGTGCCCCGCGCCGAGAATGGAAAAAACACTTGAAAACAGCAGCAGCCCGCCCGTGCCCACCAGCGAATTGGTGAACACCAGCATCGCGAAGATCGACACCATCAGGCTCAGGCAGGCGCAAACGTAGCGGTCCTCGGGCATACGCAGCGCCACGCGCACCGCGCGCGCGAGCAGCCACAGCACGCCCGACATGTACATCAGCGTGCCGGGCCAGCCCAGCACGAACGGAATGTTCATCACGCCGCTGTCGAAGCTGCCGTACTGGCCGAGCTGGCCATTGCTGCTGGAGAGCTTCGTCGATGCGCCAGTCGCGCCCAGGCCCTCGCCCGTCACATCGGTAAAGGCCGTTTTGGCGAAATCGGCGTAGAACTGGTTACGCGCCTCGTAGCTCTGGTCGTCGCTCAGATTCACGAGCGTGTTAAGACGCTGCTGCATGCGGTCGGCGACCGGCCCGAAAGTCAGCAGCGGCACGCAGACACCCGCAAGCACGATCGCGCTCACGATGATGCGCACGCGCACCTTGTTGCTCGACTTCATCAACTGGATCACCATCGCGATCGCCCAGCCGCCCCACGTCGAACGCACGAGCGAGAGTGCGAACGAGAAGAAGCCAAACGCCGCCGCGATCCAGCGTATCCGGTGCTTCGCCGCCATCACGAGCACCATCGCACCCATCATTGCGAAGGCGAACGGCCCAGACGAATTCATCGTGCTGAACACCCGCACGCCGAGCGGCACGGGGTCGCCCTGCGAATTCATGTCGGAGCCGATCATCCACATCGCGTCCCACGGCGGCATGATGAAGAACTGCACGAGGCCATAGGCTCCCATCACGAGCATGCCGAAGATAAAGGTATTGACGATGGTGTCGCGCGTTTCTTCGTACTGGCGCGTAAGTACCATGATGTGAAAGCCGATCAGCAGCGGATAGACCCAGTTCGCCAGGTCGAACACGGCGGCGGCCGGACCGTTCGCCACGACGCCCACGACAAAGCCGTAGCCGATGCCGAGCAACGCGAGCAGCAGCGGCAGACCGCGACGCTGCGCTAGCACGGGGTAATAGCGCAGCAGCGACAGCCCACTGATCATCGTGACCGCGAGCGGCGCGACCTGAATCAGGCTTGTGGGCGTGAAGCCGCCTTTGCCGTAATCGGCGAGACGGCGCACTTCGGGGCTCAAAAACCAGAGCCACCACATGAAGCCGATATAGCGCACCGGATTCACGAAATAGAGCCACAGGCCCGTGGCAATGGCCAACGCCGGGAACGCGAGCGTGAGGACCGAGCCCTGATGCGCGAGGATCAGCAGCGCCGTGAGCATCCACAGCGCGATGACCGGCAGCGTGTCACGGCCAAGTGCGCGGCGCAGGCCCGATTTCGGCGCGCGCCTGGCCACCTGGGCCGCTGCGGGCGCGCCAGGCGGCATAGCACCGGGGAGGGTGGACGGCACGCGCATGATCACATCCCGCGCGGCAACTGGCCGGTCGTGCCTGCCGCCATCGTGGCGCGCGCGGCGGTCTGCGTGCGCGGATCGCGTTCGAGCAGCATCTCGCGCGTGAGCTGCGCGTGCTGGCGTGCATAATTCTCCGTCGTGAGGTCGCGCGTATTCAGTTGCTCGCAGGCCTCGCGCGCCTGGGCGAGCGCGCGTGCGGGATCGTCCACGAGCGCGTTGACCGCGTCGCGCAACTGCTTGGGGTTGAACGGCTCGACGTAGAACGCGGCTTGATCGTCGAAGTAATCGTCGAGCGCGCCGACCTTCGTGACAATCATCGGCTTGCCGAGCGCTGCCGCCTCCAGCATCACGGTGATGCCCGACGCGTGCGTGTTGGGACGCAGCGGCACGACGATGATATCGGCCCAATCATAGAGCGCATGCTGTTGCTGGATGCCGGACACGCGCACGATCTCCACGTTCGCGGCGCGCGCCGAGGCCGGCATGCGCCGACGCGTCGCGATGCGCACTTCGTAGCGCGCGTCGTCGCGCAGGGCGGCTACGAGCGTCGTCCAGTCGCGGTCGCGGTCATTGCCGATCGCCGCCACGCGCACAGGCGTGTGCGGCTTCCAGTGCGAAGGCGGACACGGCGGAAAATCGAGTGTATTCAGCCCGTACAGTAGCGGCGTCGCGGCACGGCCGAAGTAATCCTTGCACAGCGCCGCATTTTCACTGGCGAGTGTGGTGAGGCGGTCGGCGCGCGCGAGCAGGCGCTTGTAGAAAGCGCGGCGCAAGCCGCCGTAGCCAGGCCAGCGGTCGAGCAGCCAGACGCTCTGCGCGAGCAGCAGAGGCCGCGCACCGCCCTTCTTCGCCTGCATCAACAGCACGAGCGCCACGGCCAGATGCTCCTGCTCCGTATGCGTCCAGATCACGTCCGACGCCAGCATCGCGCGGCGGTTGCGCCAGGCGTGAATGAAGTCGAAGCCGAGCGCCGCCTTCAGCGCGCGGCGCACGAAGCGCATCGGCTTGCCTTCACGCGCGTCCTGCGCGTAGTTGAGCGAAAACTCCGCGGACTCCGCGTGATGATAGCCGTACAGCGAGCCGATATGCTCGCCTTTGCGATAGTGGCGCGGATCGGCGCCGTAAAACAGGTGCACGTGGACGGTCGTACTGCTCATTCGGGGTCCTCCGTAAATTCGTATGCTGACGCGTCGATTCATTCGGCAATGCCGTTCAGGCCGCTTCCTTCACGCCATCGCCCGGCGCGCTTCGCGTGCGCCGCCGCGCACCGCGCGCCAACGCGCGAAAGCCGCGCCCGCCGAGCCCGAGCGCACCACGCTCAGGCCCGTATGCAAGAGGCCCGGATAGACGCGCGTGCCGATCAGCGTCCACCACCACCACGCGGTTTCGCGGTGCAGCGGCGCGAGATTGCCGCGCAGGATCAGATGGAAATTGAACGCGCCGTTGCGGATCGACGCGAGCGTCTGCGCGTTGCGCGGGTCTTCGCCGGGACGCGGTGCGGGATAGTGATCGACGGCCACGAGCGGGTCGTAGACGAGCTTCCAGCCCGCGCGCTTCACCCCCATGCTGAAGGCCATGTCGTTATGGGTCTGCGCGCCGGTGCCGCGCAGGCGGCGATCGAAGCGCAATTCGCCGATCGCCGCACGCCGGTAGCTCATATTGGCGCCCTTGAGCAGATCGACTTCGCGCGCCTCGCCCACGCCCAGATGATGGTTGCCGACAATGCGCCCGGAGCGCTGCACGCGCCCCACCAGCTCACGCTCGCCATCGAGCACGCGGCCTTCCTCGTGCACCCAGTCGCGTCCACCGAGCGCACCGAGTTTCGCATCGGCCTCGAAATGCGCGGCGATACGTGCGACCCAGTCCGCGCGCGGCGCGGCGTCGTCGTCGGTGATCGCGATCACGTCGCCCGTCGCAGCATCAAGCCCGCGATTGAGCGCGGCCACCTGGCCCGGTTCGTCCACCGTCGCCACTTCCACATTGAGCACGCGCGGCGTCACATGTTCGGCGAGACAGGCATGCGTGGCGGCGTCGTCGGCGCGCGCCACTATCACGATCTGATCGGGCGCGCGCTGCTGGCACAGCAGCGCGGAAAGGCAGCGCGCAAGATCTTCAGGACGCCGATACGTCGGCACGAGCACGGTCACTTTCATCACGTGTTCTCCCTTCATCAGGCGCTCAGGTATTCCTGCACCGCAGCGTAGCCATAGCCATAGCTGCCGCGCGCACGCGCCGGCACGCCGTTGAAAACGCCGCCCGTCACGCGCACGCCTGCGTTGCGCAGACGCTTGAGCGTATCGGCGATTTCGCCTTCGGTATGCATGCCCGAGCGCAGCACGACGAAGGTCGAGCCCGCATGGCCGCCGATAATGGCGGCGTCGGTCACGGCCAGCACCGGTGGCGTATCGATGAGCAGAATATCGTAGCGTTTAGCGAGTCCTTCGAGGTATTGGCTCAGGCGCGGCGACATCAGCAGCTCGGACGGATTAGGCGGACGGCGGCCGCACGAGATGAAGTGCAGGTTATCCACTTCGGTCGCACGAATGGCCTCGTCCAGCGCGATCTGCCCCGAAAGCAGCTCGGAAAAACCGTTTTCCTGCGGGCCGCCCAGATAACGTTCGAGCGCACCGCGGCGCATGTCGCCGTCGATCATCAGCACGCGCTTGCCAGAATGAGCGAGCAGCACGGCCAGATTGGCCGTGAGGAAACTCTTGCCCACGCCCGGTACGGAACCCGTCAGCACGACTACATGATTGCGTGCATCCATCACGCTGAACTGCAGCGAGGTGCGCAACGAACGCAGGCTTTCGACCGTGAGGTCCTTGGGCGCTGCGTTCGCCAGCACTTCGCGCAGACGCGTGCCGCCGCGCACGGGCGCGCGCTTTTCCAGTACCGCCTGCTCGGCCGAGAGCGGCACGAGACCGTACACCGGCAACTGGAAATTGCGCTCGATGACGTCCGGATCGACGATGCCCTTGAACATGTTCCGGCGCATCAGCACGAAGCCGGTGCCGAGGATCAGGCCAAGCATCGCGGCCGCCGAGATGATCAGCAGCTTCTTGGGCTTGGAGGGCTTGCCCGGACGCATCGCCGGATCGACGATATGCACGTTGCCGCCCGTGCCCACGCGCTGCACCGAAAGCTCCTGAATGCGGTTGAGCAGCAGCACGTAAATATCTTCCGCCACCTTCGCGTCGCGTTGCAGTTGCACGGCCTTCACTTCGGTCGCGGGCAGGTCGCGGAACTTGGTGTCGTACTTGGCGCGTTCGCCTTGCAGTTGCGCGAGCTGCTGGCGCGCCGCGATCAGCACCGGATGCTGGTCGCCAAAGCGCTGTTGCAGCGAAGCGATCTGCAGTTGCAGTGCCGAAATCTGCTGCTCGTACTGCACGCTGCCGTCCAGATAGATCTTGGCTTCGTCGCTGGCGTTGATCGAGCCGGACTTGCTCTGATAGGCGGTGAGCGCGGCTTCGGCGTGTTCGAGGTCCGACTTCAGGCGCGGTTGCTCGCTGCGCAGGAAGTCGAGCATCTTGCTCGCATCGGCCTGCTTGGTGGCGACGTGCTCGCGCAGATACGATTCGGCGACGGCGTTGGCCACCTGGGCGGCGTGATCGGGATCGTTGTCTTCGAGCGAGATGTCGATCACGCCCGTCTGCTTGCCTTGCTCCTGTACCTTGACCGCGTTCTGGAAGCCCGTGACGGCGTCCAGGTCGTTCATGCGCACAACGGTGAATCGCGTGCCGGGGCGGGCCTTCAGATCGCTCACGAGCATCGTGACGCCGCCGCCCTGCACCTGCTGACCGACTGTGCCTTCGAGCAGACGCACACCGTTCGGACTCGACACTACATAGCGATTGTCGTCCAAAGCGGTCAGCGTGAGCTTCTTGCCTTCGAGTTCGGGCGCGACTTCGATCGAATCCACGTTGGCGACTTCGCCGCCCCACGCATAGCTGCTCAGGCCGAACCACGGGCGCGAAGGCGTGCCCGGCGTCGCCAGACGCGCGGCAAGGCTGCCGACCACCGGCAGCGTCACCGGCGAGACCGTGAAGTTCAGCTTGAACTGCCTGACGACCGGTTCGAGCACGCTACGGCTCTGGATCATCTGGATTTCCGCATCGGTCGGCAGGGAGCCCTGCTGACCGCTCGTAATGTTGGCGCCCGACTGCGTTTGCGTCAGCGCCTGCGAGGTGTAATCGGCCTGCTCGACGCGCACCTGGGTGTCGGCCGTATAGACCGGCTTGGCGACGAAGCAATAAAACACGGCGCAGCCGACCACCACCGCCGCGATCGCGATGAGCCAGCCGATGTCGTCGATGATGACGCGCAGCAACTGGCCGAGGACGACGTCCTCTTCCTCTGTGCGGGCCGCCGGGGCCGCCTGACTGTTGGCTTGAATGCTCACGATTCGATCCCGTATTAACTCGTGTTGCGAGGAAGGAATGACCCCACGCTCCTAGCGCGTGATCTGCTTCAGGTAGAAGACCGTCTGCACGGTCGGCAGAACCTGCTGCAACACACGGTTGAAGGTGGTCGAGGCGGCCGTGCCGACGTACACGACATCCAGCGGCTTGAGCTGGAATTGCGACGACAGCATGATCGCGTCGGGCTGGGTCATGTCGAGGCGGTAGATCTCCGGCTGGGTCGGATTGCTCTTCATCCCGCGCATCACGAAGATCTGACGCGGGTTGGCATCCGTATCGAGAATGCCGCCGGCCGCCGTGAGCGCATCGGCAATCGTCAGATTGCCGCGAATCAGGCCGGTCTGAAGCGGCGTCTTCACTTCGCCCATCACAAATACTCTGCTATCCGAACGATCTGGCACATTGACGATGTCACCGTCCTGCAGCATCACGTTCTGCGTCGCGTCGCCCGAATCGAGCATGCGGTTGGCGTCGAGCACATAGAGCTTGCCGTTACGCGTGAGACGCACGCGATTGATGTCGGCGTTGTCGGTGCTGCCGCCCGAACGCGTGATGGCGTCGACGAGCGTGAGCGGCACGTCGCTCATCGAAAGCGGCCCTGGCGTCTTCACGTCGCCCGTCACCTGGATCTTCTGGCTGCGGTAGGCGAGCACGCGCACGTCCACCTGCGGATTCTTGATGTAAGGCCCGAGGCCCGAGGCAAGCTGATCGCGCAACTGGCCCGGCGTCTTGCCCGCGGCCATCACGCGGCCCACGAACGGAAAGTAGATCGTGCCGTCCTTCGCGATGGTCTGCCCGTAGGGGTCGGACTGCCCCGACAACGCATTGGTGTACGGCTGCGTGAGCGCCTGCCCCACCGTCTGCGTGGTGTTGCCGCCCGTCGAGAACGTCGAGCCTTGCGGCGTGGACAGTTCCGGGTGGTCGTACACCGTCACGCCCAGAATGTCCTGAGGCGCGAGGTGATAGACGTAGTCGGCCGGCGACGCGTACTTCGACGGCGGCAGATCGCTCTTCTGCGCCGCCGCGGCATCCTGGGCCTGCTGCATGACGAGCTGCGAGTCGATCAGATGCACGTCGTACTGCTGCTGCGGCTGATTGCCCGGCTGCTCCTTGAGGCTGGAAGTATCGAGGTAGTTGCCGGGCGCGGTTGCGCACGCGGAAACGAAAACACTCAGCGCCAGCGCGCTCATCAGATTGAGTTTACTCATTGGCATATTCGGCTCAGCCATCCCTTAACCAGACGATCCATCAACTCGAGACTGTCGCGATACATGGCCTCATCGAGTCCATGCGGATCGGCGACGTCCGAGTTCTCCCAATTGCCGAGCGCGTACACCTTGCCGCGCGCGGTCGGCTCGATCCGCTCGACCGCCCACACCTGCTGGCGCTCCGTGACCAGTACAAGGTCGGCCTGACGCACGAGGCGGCTCGTGAGGCGGCGCGCGCGGTGCTCGCCGACCTCCACGCCGCGCTCGGCGAGCAGACGCTGCATCACCGGGTCCATGTCCGCGCCTTCCTG
This sequence comes from Paraburkholderia eburnea, assembly GCF_002917095.1. Taxonomy (GTDB): domain Bacteria; phylum Pseudomonadota; class Gammaproteobacteria; order Burkholderiales; family Burkholderiaceae; genus Paraburkholderia; species Paraburkholderia eburnea. The sequence goes on along the minus strand of NZ_PQGA01000002.1, from coordinate 517,254 downwards.
CGCGCGCAGACCCGCCGAATGAAACGCGCCTGCATGCTCGACCGCGCGCTCGCGAAGACGTGCACGAAAGAGCTGTTCCGCCGCTGGCGAGCGGCAAACATTCGCATGGCAGACGATCAATACGTCGTTGAACATGGACTCATGACTCCTCGTTTTGACTGCGTAATTACGCGGTCAGCTGCGATTGCTTCGCTTGTGGCGATTGTGTCGATTGCGTCGACGTGGCCGCTTCGGCGCGCGCGCGGCTCGCCTGCGTGGCGCTCGCGCGGCCCACGGCGTGATATTCGATACCGAGTTCCTGCAGCGAAAGCGGCTCGTACAGATTGCGCCCGTCGAACACAATGGGCGCTTTCAACTGCGCCTTGAGCGTTTCGAAGTCCGGCGCCTTGAACACCTTCCATTCGGTCGCGACCACGAGCGCATCGGCGCCGTGCGCGGCTTCCATCGCGTCGTTCGCATAGACGAGACGTTCGAGCTGCCCAGGCGTCTTCTGCAGATCGATTTCCAGTACGCGCTGCGCCTCCTTGACCGCCACCGGATCGTAGGCCTGCACGCGTGCGCCGCGCGCAAGCAGTTCGGCAATCAGCGTGCGGCTCGGCGCTTCGCGCATGTCGTCGGTGTTCGGCTTGAAGGCGAGACCCCACAGGCCGAACGTCCGGCCCGTAAGATCGGAGCCAAAGCGCGTGACGATCTTTTGCGCCAGCACCTGCTTCTGGGTTTCGTTCACCGCTTCCACGGCACGCAGGATCTGCAGCGGCTCGCCGAAATCCTCAGCAGTGCGCATCAGTGCCTTCACGTCCTTCGGGAAGCACGATCCGCCGTAACCGCAGCCCGCGTAGAGGAAGTCATAGCCGATACGCGGATCGGAGCCGATGCCGCGGCGCACCGCTTCGATATCGGCGCCGACGCGATCGGCCAGATTCGCCAGTTCGTTCATGAACGAAATACGCGTGGCCAGCATCGCGTTGGCGGCGTACTTGGTGAATTCCGCCGAATGCACGTCCATATAGAGCGTGCGTTCATGATTACGGTTGAACGGCGCGTACAGGCGCTTCATCAGCTCGCGGGCACGCTCGCCCGGCACGTCTTCGTCGCAGCCGAGCACGATGCGATCGGGCCGCGCGAAGTCGTCCACGGCGGCCCCTTCCTTCAGGAACTCCGGATTCGACACCACCGAGAACATGTGGCTCTCGCCGCGCTTGCGCAGCTCGGAGGCGATCGCGTCGCGCACCAGCGCCGCCGTGCCGACCGGCACCGTCGATTTATCGACGATGACCTTGAAGCCGTTCATCATGCGGCCGATGTTGCGCGCGGCGCCCAGCACGTACTGGAGGTCGGCGGAGCCGTCCTCGTCGGGCGGCGTGCCCACCGCGATGAACTGCACGTCGCCGTGGGCGACGGCGGCTTCGACATCGGTCGAGAACGTCAGACGGCGCGCGCGCACGTTGCGTTCGATGATTTCCTTCAGGCCCGGCTCGTGAATCGGCACGATGCCCTGATTGAGCAGGTCGATCTTGCGCTGGTCCACGTCGAGACAGAACACGTCGTTGCCGATGTCGGCCAGACACGCGCCCGTCACGAGACCCACATAACCGCTGCCAATGATCGTCAGATTCATGCCCACCTCAAATGTGATTGCCTGTTGATGTCCACCAGGGCCGCGTCCACCTGCGCACGGCGCGCGCCTGGTATGCTCAATGTGAATTCGATGCGTGTTTAATTCGTATTCGATTCATTATTTCGACATGCTTATGATCAGTACGCGTTCTGTCCGGCGAAGCCCTTCCACATGGTCATCGCGACAATGCGCAGATCGAGCGCGAAACTCCAGTGCTGCATGTAGTGCAGGTCGAAGCGCACACGGTCGCGCATTTTTTCCACGCGATCGGTTTCGCCGCGAAAGCCGTTGACCTGCGCCCAGCCGGTAATGCCCGGCTTGATGCGATAGCGCGCCATGTAGCCGCGCACGAGGTCCTTGTAAATGTCGTCGTGCGCGAGCGCGTGCGGACGCGGTCCCACCACCGACATCTCGCCCTTGAGCACGTTGATGAATTGCGGCAGTTCGTCCAGACTCGTGCGGCGCAGGAACGCGCCCACGCGCGTCACGCGCGGATCGTTGCGGCGCGCCTGCGTGACCTGGCCCGAGACTTCCGCGTGCACCTTCATCGAGCGGAACTTGTAGATCTCGAACTCGTTGCCGTCGAGCCCCTTGCGGCGCTGCCTGAAAAACACCGGCCCCTTCGACGTGAGCTTCACCGCAAGCCCGACCAGCGCGAAGAGTGGCGCGAGCGCGACCAGCACCGCCCCGGCAAACAGGATGTCGAACACACGCTTGGGCAGCACGCTCAGATCCGTCACCGGCGAAGCCGCGAGATTGATCGCCGGTACGCCAAGCAGATCGACCACGGGCTGGCTGAAGAACGACAGGCTGCGCACATCGGGAATGAAGCGGATGTTCACGAAATCGTTGCGCATCGCCATGACGATGCGGTGAATCGTGCGCTCTTTCGTGATCGGCAACGCAAGCCACAGTTCGCGCACGTCATGCTCGCGCACGAATTCGAGCATGGCCTGCAGGTTGCGCTCGACCGGCACGCCGTCGAGGCGCGCATCGCCGTCGGCATCGCTATCCTCGTCGTACACGAGTGCGGGATGAAAACCCGCTTCCGGGCGGCTCTTCATTTGCTCGACGAGGAAGCGCGCATAGCGGGGCCCACCCACTACGGCGACCGCCTTCTGGTTGTAGCCCTCGCGGCGCAGGCTGCGCAGCACCATATGCACGAGCGCCTTGGAAACGATCAGGAAAGCGACCGACGCCACCACCCAGTAGGCTAGCCAGACACGCGAGAGCGAATCGGCACGGTGCACGCTGAAGCTCAGCAGAATACCCGTGCATTCGACCGCGATCCATGCGGCGCACACGCGCGCCGCCAGCACATAAAGCGACTTGCCGCGCCACGACTGGTAGATGCCGAAGGCGGGAAACATCCAGATCGCCAGCACGCAATTAAATGCGAGCGCCACGCTTTCCGGATCGGAGAGCGCAGCGAACCGTCCGTGGTGCAGGGCGGCCGCAAGCAGCGCGCCGGCGGCGATGGCGGCAACATCGATAATCCTGGCTAGAACGCTCAGCATGTCCGGCACCTCGGTTGAAAAAATGAAATGCAGCCATACGATTTGCATCATGGCCGCCGCTACGGGAATCAGGGGATCTGCACCGGGATCGCTCCGGCGCTGCAAAAGCGCATCCGAATAAACCCTAATAAAGCGCTATAAAAATTCCGCGCGCAAGTCCAAAAAGTATCTCCAAATGTTTCGTTGCTAACGACCTATTTTTTGTCTGATTTTTTCGGCAACGATTGCCACGAAGGCTTTCCGGCAAGGCTTTCATCACGCATTGCGGACGGAAAATTTTTCCGGATCCCTCACAATGAGCCTGAATTTATTTCGTAACACTGCGGTCACATTCCCTATTTTTCTTTTTATTTTTATTCGAATTCATTCATGACGAATCGACATTTTTCAATTTAATCCGAATATTTTTCGTTTTCTTCTTTACGACTCTTTTTATTGCGATTTTAAGCATGCTACAAATCGCAGAACCGAAACCCCTTTTCAGGAGAGCGAGATGACGGATACGGGTTCCGCAACGGCCTCGGCACGCGCGGCTCATCAGGCACACCAGGCAGAAGCGCCCGGCGATGCGCATAACGCATTGCAGGTCTGTCCCGTGGTGCTGGCCGGCGGCGCGGGTTCGCGGCTGTGGCCACTGTCGCGCGAGCAATACCCGAAGCAGATGATCAACCTGGTCGGCGAGCGTTCCCTGCTCGCGGATACGGCGGGGCGGCTCGACGCCCTCGCCGAGCGCGTGACGCTCGCCGACAAGCTCCTGATCGTGTGCAATGAGGAGCACCGCTTCACCACTGCCGACCAGGTTCGCGCGGCCGGCAAGGAAGCGCGCCTGATTCTCGAACCGCTCGCGCGCGACACGGCGCCGGCGCTGACAATCGCGGCTTTGTCGGTGATCTCGACACAGCAGGACGGCATCATGGTGGTGATGCCAGCGGATCACGCGCTCGCGGATCTTCCGGCATTTCAGGCCGCCGTGGCAGACGGCGTGCGCCACGCGGCCAACGGACAGATCGTGACGATGGGCATCGTGCCCACGCGTCCGGAAACGGGCTACGGCTACATCCATGTGGGCGAACCGCTGGCAACGCAGGAGCCTGATGGCGCACGGCGCCTCAATGGCTTCGTCGAAAAGCCTTATATCGAACTGGCGCAACAGTACGTCGCCTCGCAGCGCTACTGGTGGAACAGCGGCATCTTCATCGTGCGCGCTTCCACCTGGCTCAAGGCGATTCGCCACTTTCAGCCCGCGATTTACGAGGCTTGCACGGCAGCGGTCGAGCACGGCAAGGCCGATGGCGACTTCTTCCGCGTGGATCCCGAATGCTTCGCGCGCTCGCCGTCGAACTCGATCGACTATGCGGTGATGGAGCCGCTGTCGGGCGATACGTCGGTGGCCAACGGCGTCGTGGTGCCGCTCGCGGCGGGCTGGACCGATCTCGGTTCGTGGGACACGGTCTGGCAGGTTGCGTCGAAAGACGACGCCGGCAACGTGGCCCAGGGCGAAGTCATGTTCGAAGGCGCGAGCGACACCTTTGCGCACTCGGACGGCCGGTTGATCGCTTGCCTGGGCACCGAGAATCTCGTGGTGGTCGAAACCGCCGACGCAGTGCTCGTAGCCGACCGTTCGCGCGCGCAGGACGTGAAAAAGATCGTCCAGCGCCTGAAAGCCTCGAACCGCAGCGAAGCGGTTGCCCACCGTCTCGTGCATCGCCCGTGGGGTCACTACGACAGCGTCGATAGCGGCGAGCGCTTCCAGGTCAAGCGCATCGTGGTCGAACCCGGCGCGCGCCTGTCGTTGCAGATGCACCATCATCGCGCTGAGCACTGGGTCGTCGTGCGCGGCACGGCGCTCGTCACGCGCGGCGAGGAACGATTTATCGTTTCGGAGAACGAATCGGCCTATATCCCGTTAGGGGTGGCGCACCGGCTCGAAAATCCGGGCAAGATGCCGCTCGAAATCATCGAGGTGCAGTCGGGTTCGTATCTGGGCGAAGACGATATCGTGCGTCTCGACGATCAATACGGCCGGCAGTGATGGAAACGCCCGGGTCCGCAAGGGCTCGGGCGAATTGGTACATGACGGGGCACCCGCGAGCGCCCCGCTACAGATGAAAATAGACGGAGACAGCACGGCATGCGCCGCAACGGGAATGATCGATTTCGAATCGGAACCCTCGAATCGAAAACCCGTTTGACGGCGTAGCCGGGCAGAAAGATGGAACTGGAATTACGTTCGACGAACAGCGGAACAGCGCGGGTGACAGCGGCGGCCGGTGATGCAGCAGGCCGCCGCCTAGCTCAGATGCGTTCTGTAGCGCGAAGCCTGAGGATGGCGCTCGGCACCGGTGGCGGACGAGCCGTCGCGGGTATCGCCGGGCGTGCGCAGCGCACTGTTGCTATAGCGTTGCAGCGGCGCGTGACGCACGCCGTTGGCGACGACGTGCGAGGCAGCGGTCGCCAAAGCCGGCGAGGCTACCGGCATTGCGCGTGTGACCACGCCGCCGTTGTTGCCGTGAGCACGCGCGAGCGAAACATCCGGGCCTTTGTCCTCGGGGTCCGTATCGGCACCGTCGGCACCATCGACGCCGCCGCCCGACGCGTGCGGGCCTTCGCGATCGATCCACTGACGTGCCCAGTCGAACGCATAGTGGCGAGCCGCATCGGCATCGTCGAACGCCGGGCCGATAAGGCCGGTGCGCTCGACGCGCCTGCCATCCTTGAGAATTTCCGCTGCCGCGCGATACATGCCGCGATGCATGCGGCTACGCGCCCGCTCCACGCTCAGATGGATCACGTAGCCGCGCCATTCGGCGATCTGCCCGGTTTGCGGCGCGAGACTGGAGACCTCGAAGTTTTCTTCGGGCACGAGCGTGCGCGCGACTGTGGGCACTACAGTGGGCGCTGCTGTAGGCGACTTCACACGCGCGGCGCCGGCACTAGCGTCGGCCTGCGGCGGGACCATGGGCGACGCCTGCCCCGCCTTCGCGGCGGGCGTGCGATGCTGAGCCTGCGTCAAGGCTTCGTCCAGACGGGCAAGCTGACGGGTCATGCTCTCGATCGGGTTGGCAGCCGGGTTGGTAGCCAGGGGAGCCACATCGGCCAGCGACGCGGGCGCCTGCCACGCTTCCGGGCTCTTCCAGTACACGGCGGGCAAGCCGTCGTCTTCAGTGGCTTCCTCGACTACGACGGCCACGGCGGGCGTAGCCTGCGGGCTCGCCGCGACCTGCGCCTGAGCAGGCTCGGGCACATAGATGAAGCTGCGGCCGCGCTGCGTGAGCAACTGCACCAGCTCAAGAAGCGTGCCGCTGACGTGCCATTCTTCGAAACGGCGGCGGCAAGTCGGTCCGGACGGATAGCGTGCGGGCAGACGCGACCAGGACTCGCCAGTCGTCAAGATCCACAGCACGGCGTTCGCCACGACGCGCGGCTCCGCGCGCGGGCGGCCGCGGCGATTGAGCCGTATAGGCGGTTCATCGGATACGAGCGAGGACACAACCATCCACTCGTCGTCGCTCAGTTCTTCGAAATTCATGCTGTTCTCCACGCAGCCGGACCGGGGCTGCAGTGACGGAGCGTCGCTCGCGGATCTTGCTGTCCGCGTGGGCGTGCTCGGTTGCACCATATGCTTATATGACTTGTTCATTTGCGTTACCGGCTGCACTTTGACTGTGCGCGTATTCACAGTATTGACGCAAAGAACGTGGTCTCACTCGTGCAAGGGAGAATTTGTGCAGGAAGCATACCACCTGAAACCAGCCAATGAGGAGGACCGTAATAAGTGTTACGGTTAGAAACAAAGTCACAGCTTGCGTGGCGCGAAATATGCCCGGTCGCGCTTGCAAAACGGTGCGCAAGCCCTCGGCGTTTTACCAGAAAAGCCCCTGTAATAAGGCATTTTCATCATCGTAGGCATCCTGCAAGACACCTGTTGTGCTGCTGTAGCGTCGTATCGGCGTGTTAATGCGAGTTACTTTCCGCATCGCGTGCCCGACCCCATCGCACGGCCATCTCCACTTGAATACCTTTATTCCGCAATTTCGATTTCAATTTCAATTGCAGCGACTTCAAACATCGCGCATCAATTTTGTCCCGCCCTCTCTCCCGAAACTCGGTTGTGCCCGCAACAAATGACAGCGCGATGAATTGCATTCAACACGCCGGTCGTATCGCTTGTTTCATGCTGGCCGCATGTGCAAACAGCCACCTTGCAAAAGCCACGCGACGATTCCGTCTATAGTACGAAGGCCATGGCCCTCAAGGAGAATCGTGTATGCAAACATCCACATCGCGCGGCACGCGCGCGTTGATCGCCGTGACCGCCACCGCGGCTATGGCCGCCGCCCTGCTCGCGCCCTGGCATACCGCGCAGGCCCAACTCGGCAACCTGCTCAACCAGGGCGGCAATAGCGGCTCGACCTCGGGCGCGCTCGGCAATCTGGGCGGACTTGGCTCGCTCTCGGGCTCGTCGGTCAGCTCGAACAGCATGGGCAACGTCACGGGCCTGCTGCAGTTCTGCATCAAGAACAATTACCTGAACGCGGACGCGGCCGGCAACGTGAAAGACTCGCTGCTCAGCAAATTGCCCGGCGGCGCCTCCACCACCGATAGCGGCTACGAGAAAGGCAGCAGCGGCATTCTCACCGCCGGCAACGGCCAGCAACTCGACCTCTCCGGCAGCGGACTCAAGCAGGCCGCCACCAAACAGGTATGCGACAAGATCCTGAGTCAGGCCAAGTCGATGCTGTAATCACCGCTGCAATGGCACCTGGCAGGAGGGCGGCACGGCGCAGATGTGCGCAATTTGTATGCCGCCCCCTTGAACAGGACGGCGGTTTCGGTGTCGAATGGACCCCAGTGGAACTCAAGCGGTAGCCATTCCTGCCATCGTCACTGCCATGAAACAGCGTCGAGTCCCCGTGGTGCCTTGTCTGTCCGCCTTCGCCGCCCTCGCGACGCTGCTGGGATTTTGCGCGCCGCTCGGCGCGCAACCTCAGCAAGCGCAGGACAAACGGTTCGACTGCACGTCGAATCCGCATGAATTTATTTCGACACTGATTGAAGAAAAGTCCATCGACCCGAAGCCGAGCCGGGTCGAGGCGAATTCGGTCAACGCGTTCCGCCCCGCACAAGGCAGCCGCATGAGCGCGTTCGGCTTCCCGATCTATGTCGTGCTCGGCTATGCGCGCGACGACGACCTGTTTCGCCGCGGCGCAGGCAAGGAGATCAAGTCGCCGCTCTATGGCGTCGTGGTGTCCGCTCCGGCGGAATCGGTCCGCACGCGCGTGAGCGAGGCGAACAGCGACGCCACGGTCAAATCCGTGGTGCCGCTGCTGCTGACCGCCATCGTGTGTGGCGGCTAGAATTTGCCGGCGCTTGTGCCAGCGTTTGTGCCAGCGCTTGTCGGCGTTCGCTGGCGCAATCAGCCCGCGAAGAACGCAAGCGCGCCCATCACCACACCCGCAACGCCAACACCCACCGATGTGCGCAGCAGCCACTTGCGGCGCGTGAGCAAGGTAATCGCCGTCAAGGCAATCGATATCTGGATCAGCGTGGTGGCTTGCGCCCAGCGATGGTGGCCGTGCAGGAGATGTTCAGCCTGCTCATCGTCGGCTTGCACCTGCTTCTCCAGCGCCTCGGCTTTCACGCGGATCGGGTCCTTCTGCTGGCGATAGCGGTCGGCATCGGCGGCGAAATGCCGCTGGGCTTCGGCGGCATTCGGCGCGAGCGCGGCCAGCGACGCGCCCAGTTCGGCGAGATTCTGCTTTTCGCCCTTGGCCTGGTAATAAGCCCACTGATTTGCGGCCTCGGTCTTGTGAATCGCGGCCTCGTTCTTGTAATAGAGCGCGAGGTTTTCACTGTTGCCGCTCTGATACGAGAGGATGGCGCCGATCGACGCCAGGATCGCCGTCATCACCGCCATGCGGCCCGGAAAGGGATCGCGCCCGCTTCCGGCTTCGGCCCCATGGCCGCCATGGCCGTGGCCGCCCGCCGCATGTTCGACCGCGTGATCGTGCGGCCCGTGCACTTCATACTCTTCAGACATCCAACAACTCTCCGGTCTAACTCATGTGTTCTTTACGCGGCGCCGGCATAAGGTGCCGCGTCCCTCGCGGGACGAACCATTATCGTGAGCGCGGCCCAGTTGTCCAGTCCCCGTCATTTCCGTCACAGGAAGAAAGAGAAACGCATCAAATCGAAATCTTATTGAAAGTTTTATCGTCTATTCATTGAGGCACAGCTTGCGCTTGCTGCGGCGCATGGCGCGTGCGGGCCGTTTGCTAACGTGGCTCATGCGGTTCATTCTGCGCCTTTTTGCTGCGCAGCCACACTTCTCACCCTCGCGGCTGCAATTCCCCCATCGTGCGCTCTGAACCGAATGGTCCGCTGACTGCGCTTGCGGCGCTCGATGCCTTCGATGCGCTGGACGGTCTTGCGCAAGCCGTGTTGATCGTCGATAACGCAGCACAAGTGGTCTTTGCCAATCGCGCCGCCGCCGCGCTGCTGGCGCAGCCGCAAGGATTGCGCGAAAGCCCGCGCGGATTGCAGACGCCGTCACCGAAAGCCACGCAGCGGCTCCATGCGTCGATCGCCAGCGCCGCAGGCGACGGCGACGGCGCATCCACGCGCACGGGCAGCGCGATGCTCGTCGAGCGCACGACGGCGGGCATACCTGGCATCGCGCTTCAAGTGCTCATCTCTCCGCTTGGCGCACGGCCCGGCCTGGCCATGCTGATGGTGAACGATCCCCAGGCCGTGCCGCACGGCATCGAGCAGCACCTGATTGCGCTCTACGCGCTCACGCCTGCCGAAGCGCGCGTCGCCGGCGAAGTCGGCAACGGCGGCAATCCGCGCGCGATCGCGGCGACGTTGCGGATTCTTCCCTCCACGGTGCGCACGCATCTGCATCACATCTTCGCCAAGACCGCCACGCGCGGCCAGGCCGATCTGATGCGGCTCGTTGCCCAACTCGCGCAACTGCCGCGCGGGTTCACCGAGCGCGGCGACTGAATCGCCGCCTCAAATGCGAACGGCCCGCGCAATCGCCCTCTTTAAAGGGAAACCGCGCGGGCCGTTCCGTCACGCCCTGTAGCGCTAAAAGCGCGCTAACTATCTATTAACCGCCCAGATACGCGCGTTTGATGTCGTCGTTGGCAAGCAGGTTGTCGGCGCTATCGGCCAGCACCACGCGCCCCGTTTCGAGCACGTAGCCGCGATCGGCCACATGCAGCGCCTTGTTCGCGTTCTGCTCGACGAGAAACACCGTGACGCCTTCTTCGCGGATCGTGCGAATGATGTCGAAGATCTGCGCGATCACGAGCGGCGCGAGGCCGAGCGTCGGCTCGTCGAGCAGCAAGAGACGCGGCTTGCTCATGAGCGCACGGCCGATCGCCAGCATCTGCTGCTCGCCGCCCGACATCGTGCCCGCACGCTGCTTTGCACGCTGATTCAGGCGCGGAAACAGCTTGAAAACGTGCTCGATGCCCGCGTCGATCTCGTGCTGCGCGGCGAAGAAGCCACCCATCTGCAGGTTTTCGAGCACGGTGAGGCTCGGGAACACGCGACGGCCTTCCGGCGAGATCGCCATGCCCAGACGCATGATTTCATGCGTGGGCATACGCGTGATGTCCCGACCTTCGAACGTCACGTGGCCCGACGATGCGCGCGGCGTGCCGCACACGGTCATCATCAGCGTGGTCTTGCCGGCGCCGTTGCTGCCGATCAGCGTGACGATCTCGCCCTTGTTCACTTCGATCGACACGCCCGCCAGCGCTTCCACCGCGCCGTAATGGGTATGGACCTTGTCCAGCTTCAGCATCAGTCCTCTCCGAGATAGGCTTTGATCACGCGCGGGTCGTTGCGCACTTCTTCGGGCTTGCCGATCATGATCGGTTTGCCGTGTTCCATCACGAGGATGCGGTCCGAGACGCCCATCACGAGGCTCATATCGTGTTCGATCAGGAGTACGGAGATTCCGAACTCGTTGCGCAGTCCATCGACCATATGCTGCAGCTCGATCTTTTCCTGCGGATTCAGACCGGCCGCCGGTTCGTCGAGCATCAGCAGACGCGGGTCCGTGATCATGCAGCGCGCGATTTCGAGGCGGCGCTGATGGCCGTACGACAGCGTGCCCGCCTCGCGGTTCGCCACGTCCTTCAGACCCACGCGTTCGAGCCAGTACGCGGCACGTTCTAGCGCTGCGCGTTCGGCGCGGCGATACGAAGGCGTCGCGAACAGGCCGCTGAGCATGTTGCGGTTCACCTTCAGATGCTGCGCGACCATGAGGTTTTCGAGCACCGTCAACTGCTTGAAGAGACGAATATTCTGGAACGTGCGCACGAGACCGCGACGCGCGACCTCGTGGCTCGGCCGGCCGTTGATCGCGTGGCCGTCGAGCACGATGTCGCCCGCCGTGGGCTTATAGAAGCCGCCTACGCAGTTGAACACCGTCGTTTTGCCTGCGCCGTTCGGGCCGATGATCGCGAAGACTTCATTCGGGCGCACGTCGAACTCGATGCCATCCACGGCCAGCAGACCGCCGAAGCGCATCTGCAGACCCGCCACTTTCAACAATGCTTGTGCACTCATTGCGGCAACTCCACGTGCGGACGGCTTGCGGGCAACAAGCCCTGCGGACGCCACATCATCATCAGCACCATCACCAGACCGAAGATCAGCATGCGGTACTCGGCAAAGCCGCGCGCCACTTCGGGCAACGCGGTCAGCAGGATCGCAGCCAGCACGACACCCAGTTGCGAGCCCATGCCGCCCAGCACCACCACGGCAAGAATGAGCGCCGATTCGATGAAGGTGAACGACTCGGGCGTGACGAGCCCCTGGCGCGCCGCGAAGAACGCACCGGCCAGACCCGCGAACGAAGCGCCCAGCGTGAACGCCGAGAGCTTGATGCGCGTGGGATTCAAACCGAGCGATCGGCAGGCGATTTCGTCTTCGCGCAGCGCTTCCCATGCACGGCCCATCGGCATGCGCAGCAGGCGGCTCGTGACGAACAGCGTGAATGCCACCAGCACCAGCGCGAGCAGGTACAGGAAGATGATCATGTGTTCGCCGCTGTACTCGATGCCGATCAGCTCGTTGAAGGTCTTGGCGCCTTCCACGCTGGCGTGGCGGGCGAGTTCGAAACCGAACACGGTGGGCTTCGGAATGCCCGAGATGCCGTCCGGGCCGCCCGTGATGCTCGTGAGGTTGTTCAGCAGCAGGCGGATGATTTCGCCGAAGCCGAGCGTGACGATCGCGAGATAGTCGCCGCGCAGACGCAGCACCGGGAAGCCCAGCACGAAGCCGAACGTCGCCGCGGCCAGCGCCGCGAGCGGCAGGCATTCCCAGAACGTGAAGTCGAAGTACTGGTTGAGCAGCGCATACGTATAGCCGCCCACCGCGTAGAAGCCTACGTAACCGAGGTCGAGCAGACCCGCGAAGCCCACCACGATATTCAGGCCGAGACCCAGAATCACGTAGATCAGCGCAAGCGTGGCGACGTCGATCGTGCCGCGCGAGCTGATGAACGGGAAGACCGCGCCGAAGGCGAGCAGCACCCAGATCGCGACGCGCTGCTGGCGCGCACCGAGCGCAGGCGCCTTCGGCAACTTCACCGAACTCGTTGCGCGCACAAACATCGGCTTGACGAGCTGAAACACGAACACCACGGCAGCGGCGATCCACACCGGATGCCAATGCTGCTGCAACACCACCTGATAACCATCGAGCGTGAGCTGCAGGCCGAGGATCGGGGCGGTCAGGATGATGGTCGCAAAGGCGGCGACAAACGCGCCCTTCAGCGTCTGCGACGAAGACGGGCCGCTATGGCTGGCCGCGCGAACCGAAACAGTTTGGCTCATATCGACCTCACACCTTTTCGACGTCCGGCTTGCCGAGCAGGCCGGTGGGACGGAACAGCAGCACGAGCACGAGCAGGCCAAATGCCACGACGTCCTTGTACTCCGACGGCATGTACGCCGATGCGAAGGTTTCGGCCAGACCCAACAGCACGCCGCCGAGCATCGCGCCGGGAATGCTGCCGATGCCGCCGAGCACCGCCGCCGTGAACGCCTTGATGCCCGCGATAAAGCCGATATACGGATTGAGCTTGCCGATCGTGAGACCGATCAGCACGCCGCCCACCGCCGCCAGCATCGCGCCAAGAATGAACGTAAACGAGATCACGCGGTTCGTGTCGATACCGAGCAGGTTCGCCATCTTCATGTCTTCGGCGCAGGCGCGGCACGCGCGGCCCATGCGCGAGCGCGAGATGAAGAGCGTGAGCGCGATCATCAGCACGACCGTGGTGCCCACGATCAACATGCGCGCGTACGGAATCGTCACGTCGAAGTTGCCGCCCATGTTGAAGTCGAGCGCGCCGGAAATCAGCATCGGCACGGACACGTCGCGCGCGCCCTGCCCGATCTGCACGTAGTTCTGCAGAAAGATGGACATGCCGATCGCGGAGATCAGCGGCACGAGACGCGGCCCGCCGCGCAGCGGCCGATACGCGACGCGCTCGACCGCAAAACCGTAGAGTCCGGTGACCACCACCGAGACGATGAGCGCCGCGCCCAGCACGAGCGGCAGCGGATAACCCGCCGTGGTGCCGATGGCCGTGAGCGTGACGAGGCCCACATAGGCGCCGATCATATAGATCTCGCCGTGAGCGAAGTTGATCATGCCGATGATGCCGTAGACCATCGTGTAGCCGATGGCGATCAGCGCATAGATCGCACCCAGCGTGAGCCCGTTGACGAGCTGCTGGGTGAACTGCGGAAGAAAATCATTCATGCCTTAAGCCCCGCGGCGTATGAGCCGGTAAGAGAGCCTTTTTGAAACCGTGTCGATCTTTCCCGTGCGAGCGACCGCCATAAAAACGCCCCGCCCGCCGAAGCGGGAGGAGGGAATCGGGGCGTGCGGCCGATGCGCCGGGATCAGTTCACGGCGGTCTTGGTCGCGTCCTTGTGCCACGTGTACACGACAAAGCGGAACGACTTCAGGTCGCCCTGTGCGTCGTACTGCACATTGCCGATCGGCGTGTTGAACGCGTTCTTGTGCAGGTAAGCCGCAACCTTGGTCGGATCCGTGCTCTTCGCGCCGGCGATGCCGTCGGCGATCACTTCGACTGCTGCGTAAGCCGGCATCTGGAACGGGCCGTTCGGGTCGCGCTTCGCATCGGCGAATGCCTTCACGAGCTTCGCGTTGGCCGGGTCGGCCGCGAAGTCGGCGGGCAGCGTGACAAGCATGCCTTCCGAGGCCGGGCCGGCGATGGCCGTCACGTCCTTGTTGCCCACGCCTTCCGGTCCCATGAAGGTGGCCTTGACGCCCTGCTCGCGCGACTGGCGCATCAGCAGGCCCATTTCCGGGTGGTAGCCGCCGAAGTAGACGAAATCGACGCCTTGCGCCTTGAGCTTGGTGACGATTGCCGAGTAGTCCGAATCACCCGCGTTGATGCCTTCGAACACGACGACAGGAATGTGCGCCTTGTCGAGCGCAGCCTTCACCGACGTGGCGATGCCCTGGCCGTACGACTGCTTGTCGTGCAGGATCGCGACTTTCTTCGGCTTGACCTTGTTGATGATGTAAGCGGCAGCGGCCGGGCCTTGCTGGTCGTCGCGGCCGATGGTGCGGAAGATGAACTGGCGCTTCTTGCCTTCGGTCAGCTGCGGCGCGGTCGCCGACGGCGTGACCATCACGACGCCTTCGTTTTCGTAGATGTCGGAAGCGGGGATCGTCGAGCCCGAGCAGACGTGGCCAACCACGTACTGGATGTGCTGCGAGACGATCTTGTTGGCGACGGCGACGGCCTGCTTCGGCTCGCACGAGTCGTCCATCAGGACGGCTTCGAGCTTGCTGCCGTTCACACCGCCAGCGGCGTTGATCTGGTCGATGGCGGTCAGGGCGCCAGCCTTGACCATGTCGCCGTACTGAGCGACCGGGCCGCTGAACGGGCCGGCGATAGCGATCTTGACGGTCTCGGCGTGAGCGGCTGCACCAAAAGCGAGCAGCGCGGCGGCCGCGGAGACGGAGGTAAGGCGGGTAAGACGGGACAACGACGTCATCAGGAGCTCCTCGATTGTTTTGGGGTCAACCGGTCAGACGGATGACCTGCGCAAACGAACAGCACCCCGAGGACAGGCCCAAGGGGGACGACAACGACGGGCCAGAAAAAATGAAGACGTGACGGGGCCCGGCGTTTATCACCCGCGTTGTAGCGGTTGAGTTCGGAGAGAATCGCGCGGTTACGCGGCCTCTGTTGCGCAAGCGATCCGCCTGCCCCGTTCACTGCATTTCGTACCGGAGGGTGGTCCGGACTCAATCAGCGACCGGCGGATGCTATCAATAAAATCCCGCACTCGCAACCAAGGGTTTTTTCCGATACCTCCCAAAGTATTGATCGCCGTCAATTGACGAAAATCCGGCCAAGGAGCTTGAAAACATTTGGAAAATCGCGGGGTGTGACGGATGGAAACGACGTCGATCCGCCAGAACGACCGGCTGGCGCGGTTTGGAAGAAATCGATTTCCGATCCGAAATAAATCACGCCGGGTTTTCCGATCGGAAAATGATCTGGAGGCCAGATCGAACGGATTTATTTGGCCGGAAAACTATTATCGTCATCCGCACTAATTTTGAGAAAACCTGCCTGGCGCGTAGTAAAAACCCTAAATACAAACTGCGCCAACCTGTTGATTAATTTGACAAAAATTACATTTCATTTTCATTGACACGCTTCTCGAAGCGTCTTCGCGACCAATAATCAGCGCGCATCAGCAATGCGCATTATTTCCGATCGGAATCCGGGAAAACTTTCGTCACCCTATCGATTCCCCCCAAAAATCCCGCCGACCATTTTTCGATCGCCCACGGCAAGCCGTCGCATCCTCGCCGCACTGTCCCGTGCGCGTTACTGATCCGTAAAAGTCGGTGGTATGCTCGCTGCCTCGCCGCCGCTCTTATGCACCATTGCGGCGCATGGCGTAGGGGCACGCAAGCTCAAGACGTGCGCGCCGTGCGCAAAGTTGAGTGCCGCGTTCGGCGACGCAGCCGCGCAAGCGGACCACACCCGTCCAGAACCGAACATTCGGGGGAGATCAAACAGAATGAAGACCCTTAAGCTCGCCGCCAAGGCCGCCACCCTTACCCTGATCGCCAGCGCCGCCGTGCTCACGCTCGCCTCCGGCGCCGCGCATGCGGCCGACACGGCCACCGTGGAAGTCCTGTCGATCGTCGAACACCCCGCCCTCGACGCGATCCGCGACGGCGTGCGCGACGAGCTGAAGGCCGCCGGCTACGACGCGGGCAAGAACCTCAAGTGGGAATACCAGAGCGCCCAAGGCAACACCGGCACCGCCGCGCAGATCGCCCGCAAGTTCGTCGGCGACAACCCCAGCGCGATCGTCGCGATCGCCACGCCGTCGGCGCAGGCCGTTGTGGCCGCAACGAAGTCGGTGCCCGTGGTGTACTCGGGCGTGACCGACCCGGTCGCCGCGCAGCTCGTGAAGACGTGGTCGCCCAGCGGCACCAACGTCACCGGCGTCTCGGACAAGCTGCCGCTCGACAAGCAGGTTGCGCTCATCAAGCGCGTGGTGCCGAATGCGAAGACCGTCGGCATGGTCTACAACCCGGGTGAAGCGAATTCGGTCGTGGTCGTGAAGGCGCTCAAGGAGCTACTGGCGCAACAGGGCATGACGCTCAAGGAAGCGGCCGCACCGCGCACGGTGGACATCGGCCCGGCAGCGAAGAGTCTGATCGGCAAGGTCGACGTGATCTACACCAACACCGACAACAACGTTGTTTCGGCCTACGAAGCGCTCGTGAAGGTGGCCGACGACGCGAAGATTCCGCTCGTCGCCTCGGATACGGACAGCGTGAAGCGCGGCGCCATCGCAGCGCTCGGCATCGACTACAGCGACCTCGGCCATCAGACGGGCAAGGTGGTCGTGCGCATTCTCAAGGGCGAAAAACCCGGCTCGATCGCATCGGAAACCAGCAGCAGGCTGCAACTGTTCGTCAATCCCGCTGCCGCGCAGAAGCAAGGCGTGACGCTTTCCGCCGACCTGCTCAAGGATGCAACCTCGGTCGTCAAGTAAGGCGCCCCGCGTGCATGCCTGACGTGCACACGCAAACAGCAGCAGCAAAGCACCGGCCTTCATCGGGCCTCGCGCACGCGTGCGCCGCGCCGCCTCATCCGGGCAGCACGGCGCACGCGGCGACCCATCCGGCTGCACCATCGCAATCCGCCCGCCGGAAACCGCAACAGGATTTCCCATGTCCCTCTACTCGCTACTGGGCGCGCTCGAGATCGGCCTGATCTTCAGCCTCGTCGCCCTCGGGGTGCTGATCTCGTTTCGCATCCTCAACTTTCCCGACCTCACCGTCGACGGCAGCTTTCCGCTCGGCGGCGCCGTTGCGGCCACGCTGATCGCGCACGGCCAGGATCCGTTCCTCGCCACGCTCTGCGCGATGATCGCGGGCGCGGCAGCCGGCTTCGTCACGGGCTGGCTCAACGTGCGCCTGAAGATCATGGATCTGCTCGCCAGTATCCTGATGATGATCGCGCTCTATTCGATCAATCTGCGCGTGATGGGTGCGCCGAACGTGCCGCTGATCACCGAATCCACGGTCTTCACGATGATCCAGCCCGCGTGGCTGCCCGACTACGTGCTGCGCCCGCTCGCGCTGCTCGTGGTCGTGCTGGCGGCGAAGTTCGGCGTGGACTGGTTTTTCTCCTCGCAGTACGGTCTCGCGCTGCGCGCGACCGGCGCGAACCCGCGCATGGCGCGCGCGCAGGGCATCGCCACGGGCCGCGCGACGCTGGCCGGCATGGCGCTCTCGAATGCTCTCGTCGCGCTGGCCGGGTCGCTGTTCGCGCAGACGCAAGGCGGCTCGGATATTTCGATGGGCATCGGCACCATCGTGATCGGGCTGGCTGCGGTCATCATCGGCGAAAGCATTCTGCCCGCGCGCCGTCTCGTGCTCACGACCCTCGCCGCCGTGCTGGGCGCAATTCTCTATCGCTTCTTTATCGCGCTTGCGCTCAATAGCGATTTCATCGGCCTGAAGGCGCAGGATCTGAATCTCGTCACCGCCGTGCTCGTGACGATCGCGCTCGTGCTGCCCGCGACGCGCAAGAAGCTGTTCGGCCGCAAGAACGGGAGAGCCTAAGCCATGCTCAGCGCACAAGACCTCAAACTCACCTTCAACCCCGGCACGCCGATCGAAACGCGCGCGCTGCGCGGTCTCACGCTGGAAATCCCGACCGGCCAGTTCGTAGCCGTGATCGGCTCGAACGGCGCGGGCAAGTCCACCTTCCTCAACGCCATCAGCGGCGACCAGATGGTGGACGACGGCAAGATCACCATCGACGGCAACGACGTCACGAAGAAGCAGGCCTGGGATCGCGCACATCTGGTCGCGCGCGTGTTCCAGGACCCGATGGCGGGCACCTGCGAAGCGCTGACGATCGAAGAAAACATGGCGCTCGCGATGGCGCGCGGCAAGCGGCGCGGCTTCGGCCCAGCGCTGAAAAAGCAGGATCGCGAACTATTTCGCGCGAAGCTTCGCCTCTTGAATCTGGGCCTCGAAAACCGCCTGACCGACCGTATCGGCCTGTTGTCGGGCGGCCAGCGCCAGGCGGTGAGCCTGCTGATGGCGTCGCTGCAACCCTCGCGTATCCTGCTGCTCGACGAGCATACCGCCGCGCTCGACCCGAAGACGGCCGCGTTCGTGCTCGAACTCACGGCGCGCATCGTCGAAGAAGCGAAGCTCACGACCATGATGGTCACGCACAGCATGCGCCAGGCGCTCGACTATGGTCAGCGCACGGTCATGCTGCATCAGGGGCAGGTGGTGCTGGATGTGTCCGGCGACGAGCGCCGTGGTCTGGACGTGCCGGATCTGCTGCGTATGTTCGAGCAGACGCGCCACGAAAAGCTCGACGACGACGCGTTGCTGCTGGGATAAACGCTTTATTCCTGCAAGCGTTACGCTTCGAAAAAGCCCGCTGGCCTTGTGGTCTGCGGGCTTTTTATTGCGCGTGATTTGCTGTGGATTCCGAATTACTTCAAACCGACTTCGAATACTTGAACGTACCCTGGGCGCTCGCGATCAGCAGGCGGTCGTCCACCCATGCTTCGGCGCGCGCGAAGAAGATCGACCGGCCGCCGCGCTCCAGAAATCCCTTGGCGCGCACGAATTCGCCGAGTCCTTTGTCGAGATAATTCGTCGTGAGCGAAAGCGTAAAGCCGTGACGCGCGGGTGAGTCCGGATCGGCGTAAAGGCCCGCATAACCCGCAGCCGCGTCGAGCAACGTGGCGATCGCGCCGCCCTGCAGCACGCCCTGGCGATTGAGCTTCGAGCCGTCGATCGGCATGAGAAGCTCCGCGTAGCCCTCACGCCACTGCGCGATGCTCACGCCGAGCGTTTCGAGAAACGGATTGTCGACGGCGAATTGCGGCATGGTGCGGTCCCCTTGATAATGTGAGGCAATCAATCGACGAGTCCGGCACGAGCACGTAGTAAAGTGCAAACCCGGTGCTGCCCCGGTGCAAAGGCTCATGCACGACGCGCCAGCGATTATAGGCCGCCATGCAAGGCCTCGCAGCCAGCCCTACCCACTGTTCAGAGGAAATGTGCGCAACTGTACATGGCTTTGTGGGCCGCGCCGGAGAACACTTTGCTTTTCCCCTGCCGCCAGCGTGCGCGCATTTTTCATTCGCAGCCTTTTGCTGCACCGTTAAGGAACTCACCATGACCGACAACACGCGCCCCACCGACACCCTGATCCCGCAACGGGCAGCGGCGGCCGCCGCCGCGTTGCCGGTCGCCTGCCCGGCGGTCGATCCGCTCACCGAGATCCTGCCCGACGAGCCGCTGCTCATGATGGGCGCGGGCCCCGTGCCGATCCCGGATGCCGTCGCCAAGGCCAATTCGGTCGTCATCAATCACCTCGGCGACACCATGGCGCGCGTCATCGACCAGGTGAAGACCATGGCGCGCTACGTCTTCCAGACGCGTTCGAACTGGGTGCTCGGCGTGGCCGGCCCAGGATCTGCGGCGATGGAAATGGCAGTTTCGAACCTTGCATGGCCCGGCACGCGCGTGCTCTCGATCGTCAACGGCTTTTTCAGCGGCCGTATGGCGGAGATGGCGCGGCGCATCGGCGCCGACGTCTCGACGCTCGACGTGAGCGACCGCGAGATCGCCTCGCTCGACGCCGTTGCACAGGCCATCGAGCGCACGCGCCCCGCGATCGTCACGATCGTGCATGGCGAGACCTCCAATACGGTCTGGAACCGCCAGTTGAAAGACATCGTCCGTATCGCGAAGGCGGCGGGCGCGCTGGTCGTCGTCGATGCCGTTTGCACGCTCAGCACGATGCCGCTGGAAATGGACGCGTGGGGCATCGACACCGTCATTACCGGCGGACAGAAAGGGCTTTCCTCGATTCCCGGCGTGTCGCTGATCGCGTTCTCGGACGCCGCGTGGCAACGCGTGCGCGAGCGCACCGCGCCGAATACGCACTGGTGTCTGGACGCCACGCTCGCGGAAAACTTCTGGCACAAGGCCGGTTATCACTACACCGCGCCGGTGTCGGGCGTGCTCGCGCTGCACGAAGCGCTGCGGCTCGTCTGCTCGGAAACGCTCGAAAAGCGTTTCGCGCGGCATCAGCGCTGCTCGCTGGCGCTGCAAAGCGGCGTCGCCGCGCTCGGCCTCGAACTCTATACGCCCGAGGAATGCCGCCTGAATTCGGTGGTCGGCATCGGGCTGCCCGAGGGGCTCACGCCGCGCGACGTGTGCAACCATATCTCGCAGCAGTATCAGGTCGAAATCGCCGGATCGTTCGGACTGCCGATCGTGCGGATCGGCCAGATGGGCGAGCAGTGCCGCGAGCACCATCTGTTCCGCACCGTGCACGCGCTCGGGCGCACCATGCGCGACCTGGGCGCGAACGTCGATCTGCCTGCGGGCGTGGCCGCGCTCGAAGAGTCGCTGTCGGCGGCCGCGCGCCGCTAAGGCAGGGCTAAGGCTGGGTCAAGCGCGACGCGCCCGTATGCAGAGGAACGCGGGCGCGAGCGCAAGCTCCGTGTAAAGCGCCGGGGCCACGGCCTTCATCTCCGGGACAGGCTTCGGCTCCACCATGGCGTCGATCTGCCAGCCGGTTTCGAGCAGCGCATTGACGATATCGGCCAGCGGGCGGCGATACGCCTCCACATAAGGCTTCGGCTCGCCAAAGCCACCCCAGTGCAGGCCGAAACGCGTGGTCTCGAAGTACGGGCGGTTCCCGCGCGTGCGCGTGTCGATCCAGTCGCGCATCGGATGCGCCATCGAAAACACCAGCAGCGCGCCGGGCCGCGCGACGCGATGGAATTCCGCGAAAGTGGGTGCAAGGCGCTCCACATAGTCGAGCGCAAGCGAGCAGACGATACGGTCGAACTGGCCATCGGCGAGCCACGCGAGCGGCTGGCCCAGATCGCCTTGCACGACGTCCACGCTCAGGTCCGCGCAGCGGGAACGCGCGAGTTCGACCATGGCGGGCGTGACGTCGAAGGCCTTCACAGCGGCGCCCGCGCGTGCCATTTCGACACTGACGATGCCGGGGCCACAGCCCGCGTCGAGCACGCTCAGGCCCGCCACGTCGCCGAGCAGCGCGGCGGTCGCCGGGCGCTCGTAAAGCGCGTTGTGCGGCTTTTCCGGGGCCATCTGCGCGTAGCGGTCGGCGAATTGCGTGTAGGCCGCGCGGCCGGGAAGTTCGGATGTGGAAGGCTGGTCGGTATCAGGATCGGTCGGCATGCTGAAGCGAAAATCCGGGCGAAATGCGTATTGTGCCAGTTGGCTGCGCCCCCTCCACCTCACACCGCCATCCCGGTTATCATCGCCCCTCGGCTTACCAATTTTCCACCCGACGATGTCCGCACCTCCAGCACACCCCGCCCTTCCTTTCGACGCCGTGCTTTTTGACTGTGACGGCGTGCTGGTCGATTCAGAGCGCATCACGCATATCGTGCTGGTCCAGATGCTCGGCGAGCTTGGCTGGACGCTGTCGGTCGATGAAGCGATGGGTATTTTCGTCGGCAAGATGGTCAAGGACGAAGCTGCGCGCATCGAGGCTCATACGGGTTTTCGCCTGACCGAAGCCTGGCTCGAAGGCTTCCGTGCGCGTCGCAACGAAGCACTCGCGCGCGATCTGATCGAGATTCCCAGCGCCCCCACTGCCGTGCGCGCCGTGCGGGAGGCCTACGACGGCCACATCGCCGTGGCTTCGGGCGCGGACCGCCGCAAGGTCGAGCTGCAATTGCGCAAGGTGGGTCTGCTCGACTGCTTCGGCAACCATATTTACAGCGGCCACGAAACGCCGCGCAGCAAGCCACATCCCGATGTTTATCTGGCTGCGGCCGCGGGACTCGGCGTGGACCCGCACCGCTGCGCCGTGATCGAGGACACCGTGACGGGCGCGCGCGCAGGCCTGGCGGCGGGCGCAACCGTGTTCGGCTACAGCCCCGCTGCGCCCGGTCACAGCAGCGCCGAAGCGCTCAAGGCCGAAGGCGTCGCGCACGTCTTCACCGACATGGCGCAGTTGCCTTCCCTGCTCACGGGCTGGAGCGCGTCGTAATCACCGTCCTCCAGTAAAACGCACAAAATTTTCCGATCGGAAACCCGCGTCATCTCCGGCTCCTGTCAGTTCCCGTCAAATCTCGGCGTTAAGCACATATGACATAGCCGTGCCCGCGTGGCGCGCACGTCACACCCAGCGCGGAAAAGCAGCAATCAGGACGCACGCGGGCGGCGGCTCGATTACCATCCGGAGACTGCTATCTGCCGGGAAAAATGCAGGAAAAGATAGTTTGCTACCGAATCGCTTTACGCTATCATCCCGCCGATGTCGAATCTTCACACCTTACGTCTGGCCGTCAGTAGCACGCTCGTGACGGCCGCCCGCAAGTGGCGGCGCACGAGCCACGGCGCGCTTACGGCCTACAACGTCTCCGAAGCCTGCGCCACGCCGCTGCTCACCGCCGGGCGTCTGGGCGAGGCGGTGCGCCAGGTCACGCTGGCCGAGCACGTCGGCATCGAAGGCCCGTCGCTGGTGCGCCTGCTCGATCAGCTCTGCGCCGCCGGTCTCGTGCGCCGCGACGAAGACCCCGACGACCGCCGCGCCAAAACGATCTCGCTCACCGAGGAAGGCCGCGCCGTCACCGCCAAAATGGAAGAAGACCTGCGCGGGCTGCGCGCACGCGTCCTCAAGGGCGTGAGCCGCGCCGATCTGGAAGCCACGCTGCGCGTGCTCAACGCCTTCAACGCGCCGGACCCGGCCGACGGCACCCTTCATGACTGAAAGCTGAAAGCAGCCTCATGACCTACCCTTCCCTGCGCGACTGGCTCTTCTCGGTCAAGACCTTCGCAGCGTCGATGCTGGCGCTCTACATCGGGCTTGCGTTCCAGCTGCCGCGCCCGTACTGGGCGATGGCGAGCGTCTATATCGTCTCGAATCCGTTCGTCGGCGCGACACGTTCGAAGGCGCTTTATCGCGTGCTCGGCACGGCGCTCGGCGCCGCCGCCGCCATCGCGCTGGTGCCGCCCTTCGTCGAAACGCCGCTGCTTTTCAGCGTGATCGTGGCGCTCTGGACCGGCACGCTGCTCTACCTCGCGATCATGGACCGCACGGCGCGCAGCTATGTGTTCATGCTCGCGGGCTACACCATGCCGCTCATCGCCTTCCCCACCGTGACCGATCCGTCCACGGTATTCGACGTGGCGATCGCGCGGACCGAGGAAATCACGGTCGGCATCATTTGCGCGAGCGTGATCGGCAGCAACATCCTGCCGAGCCGCCTCGCGCCCACGCTCATCGAGCGCGCCGACGCCTGGTTCCGCGACGCCGCCTTCTATGGCCGCGAAACGCTCTCGGGCAACATTGTCGGCAAGGCGATTTCGGCCTGCCGCCAGCGTCTGGCCGCCACGGTCAACCAGCTCGAATTCCTGCTCAGCCAGTTGGGCTACGACCATACGCACCCGGAAATCCTCGCGCGCGCCGAGAATCTGCGCGGACGCATGCAGCTCTTTTTGCCGATGATTTCGGCGCTCGCCGATCCGCTCATCGCCTTGCGGCGCGATCTGCACGTCTGGCCCGAAGGGCTCGATGCGCTGCTGTCCGACGCCGCCAGATGGTTCGACGCGCCGCTGCCGACGCGCCCCGCCGACATGCACGAGGAAGCGGGCGACAGCATCGCCGACAGCCTGCGCGCGCGCATCGCGGCGTTGCAGCCGGCGCACGATCAACTCACGGGCTGGGAAGGCGCGCTGCTTTCGAATGCGCTCTGGCGTCTCGGACAGGTGATCGACGTCTGGCAGGACTGCCTCACCTTGCGCACGCTGATCGCGCACGAGGAAGGCAGTTGGCGCCCGCGCTACCGGCACTGGCGTCTGGGCGGCACCGAGCGCTTCTACGACCGCGGCCTGATGCTGATCTCGTGCGCCGTGCCGGTAAGCGCGATCCTCGTGGCC
Source organism: Paraburkholderia eburnea (assembly GCF_002917095.1). Lineage (GTDB taxonomy): Bacteria > Pseudomonadota > Gammaproteobacteria > Burkholderiales > Burkholderiaceae > Paraburkholderia > Paraburkholderia eburnea. The sequence goes on along the minus strand of NZ_PQGA01000002.1, from coordinate 492,615 downwards.
TGCTGGCTCTGGGTCAGCTCGGGCTGGCACGACGGCGCGGGCGCCGTGACGCTCGCCGCCGTGGCCTGCTGCTTCTTCGCCGCGCTCGACGAGCCCGCGCCAATGGTGTTCCGCTTCTTCGCCGCGACCGCCGCGAGCGTGGTGTTCGCGGGCCTCTATCTGTTCGTCGTGCTGCCCAAGGTGCACGACTTCGCGATGCTCGTGCTGATGTTCGCCGGGCCGTTCATTCTGATCGGCACGCTGATACCGCGCCCCGCCTTCAATATGGTGACGATGCTCACGGCTGTGAACACGGCGACCTTCATCAGCATCCAGAGCGCCTACGACACCGACTTCCTCGTGTTCCTCAACAGCAATATCGCGGGCGTCGCGGGCCTGTTGTTCGCCTATGTGTGGACGCGCGCGACACGCCCGTTCGGCGCCGAATTCGCGGCCAGGCGACTGCTGCGTTCGAGCTGGACGGACGTGGCGCTGTCCGCGTCCACCGCGCCGCTCGCCGATCAGCGCAATCTGACTTCGCGCATGGTCGATCGCCTGATGCAATTGATCCCGCGCCTCGCGGCCTCGGACGAGCATCGCCATCCGTCGATCGAGAGCTTTCGCGATCTGCGCATCGCGCTCAACGCGCTCGATCTGCGCCGCTCGCGCCGCAAGCTCGACGGCGACGTCCCCGCCGCGATCGACCGCGTGCTCGCGGGCGTGAGCGATCATTACACGCGCTGCGCCAATGCGCGCTCGCGCCAGAGCGCATCGCCCGCGCTGCTTTCGACCATCGACGACGCCATGCATCGCGTCGCCACGCGCGGCCTCGCCCAGGAAGCGGCCAGCGCCGCCGACGCTGCCACCGCGCCCGCCGGCGGCGTCGCGCGAGCGCGCGTATCGCAGCGCTGGCTGCGCGACACGCTGCACGCGCTGGTGGGCCTGCGCCTGGCGCTCTACCCAACGCTTGCCGGACAACGCCCGCATGGCGGCACAACGGAGGCCGGTGCATGAGCGCACATCCTGTTCAACCTTTTTCGAAACCCGCATCATGATCGGCGAAATCGATATCTTTGGCGTCTTCGTGCCCGCCGTCCTCGTGCTGATGCTGATCGCGTACCTCATCAACGTCGTGATCGGCAAGGTGCTGACGCGCGTCGGCTTTTACCGGCTCGTCTGGCATCGCTCTATTTTCGATCTCGGCATTTATGTTTTTGTACTGGCCGCCGTCATCATCGTGTCGCATCGCTTCGTGAACTAACGTGAACGTGAAAAAAACCTGGTTCTCCGCAGGACAGATCCTGCTGACGCTCATCGTCGTCGTGGTCGCCGCCCTCGTGCTGTGGCGCATCGTCAATTACTACATGTTCTCGCCGTGGACGCGGGACGGTCACGTGCGCGCCGACGTGATTCAGGTCGCGCCCGACGTGGGCGGCCTCATCACCAGCGTCGACGTGGTGGACAACCAGCCGGTCAAGCAAGGCCAGGTGCTGTTCGTGATCGACCAGGCCCGCTACACGCTTTCGCTGCGACTCGCGCAAGCGGCGCTCGAACAGCGCAAGGCCACGCTCGCGCAGGCCAAACGCGAGTACGCGCGCAATATCGCGCTCGGCAACCTCGTGGCGAGCGAAACGATCGAAGAAAGCCGCACGCGCGTCGAACAGGGCGAAGCGTCCGTGGCCGACGGCCAGGTGCAGGTGGACACAGCCAGGCTCAATCTGCAGCGCACGACCATCGTGAGTCCCGTCGACGGCTATCTGAACGACCGCGCGCCGCGTGTGGGCGAATACGTGTCGGCGGGCCGCGCCGTGCTTTCCGTGGTCGATCTGCATTCGTTCCGCGTGGACGGCTACTTCGAGGAAACGCGCCTGCATGGCATCCATATCGGCCAGCCTGTCGAGATCATCGTGATGGGCGAGTCGCGCCCGCTGCGCGGCCACGTGCAGAGCATCGTCGCCGCCATCGAAGACCGCGACCGCCAGGCCAGCCCGAACCTGCTGCCGAACGTGAACCCGGCGTTTAGCTGGGTGCGCCTTGCGCAACGTATTCCGGTGCGCGTCGCGCTCGACGAAGTCCCCGACGATTTCCGCATGATCGCGGGCCGCACGGCCACCGTCGCGGTGCGCGACGATGCAGCGGACAAGAAGGACAAGCGTAACGGCGCCACGGGCGTGAATAGCGCAAGCGCAGCCGTTGCGCCGGTCGTGGCGAGCGGAGCCTCGCAATGACGCGCCGTCGTCTTCTCTGGCGCACTTTCGCGCTTGCGCCGCTCACGCTGGCCGTGGGCGCGTGTATCAACCTCGGCCCCAACTACAAGCTGCCGCAGGATGCGCTCGTCAACGCGCCGCTTGCGCAAGGGCCGATCGCCGGCGCCGACAAGGCGCCCGTTTCGCAGGCTGCGGTGCCGAACGACTGGTGGCGTCTCTACGACGATCCCGAACTCGATCAGCTCGTGCAGGACGCGCTCAAATCGAACACGAGCCTGCGCGTGGCTGCCGCGAATCTCGCGCGCTCGCGCGACGCGTACGACATCGCCAACGCCCAGGGCGGCTTCTCGGGCAGCGCGACCGCGGGCTTCCAGCGCGCCCAGGAGTCTGCCGAACAGTACCTGCTGTTCAGCAAGCTGCCGGTCGAAAACCTCGGCGACGGCGGCATCAACGTCTCGTATGAAATCGACCTGTTCGGCAAGCTGCGACGCGGCGTGGAATCGGCCGAAGCCGAGGACGAAGCCGTGCTCGCCGCCGCCGATCTCGCGCGCATCAACGTGGTGGCGGACGTGGTGCAGGCCTATGTCGAATCGTGCTCGGCGGCGGAAGAACTCGCCATCGCGCAGGAATCGCTCAAGCTGCAACAGCAGCGCGTGACGCTCACAAAACGCCTGCGCGACGCGGGCCGCGGCAACCAGCCCGACGTGACGCGCGGCGTGACTCAGGTGCAGACGCTCGCCGCGGATATCCCGCGCTTCGAGGGCCGCCGCCGCATCGCGCAATATCAGCTCGCCATGCTGCTTGCGCGTGCGCCCGCCGATCTGCCGCCTGCTGCGCTCAGTTGCAACCGCCTGCCGAAGCTCAGGCAGCCGATCCCGGTCGGCGACGGCGCGGCCCTGCTGCGCCGCCGTCCCGACGTGCGCGAAGCCGAGCGCCAACTGGCTTCGGCCACCGCGAAAATCGGCGTGGCGATCGCCGACATGTATCCGTCGATCAGCATCGGCGCGAGCGTGGGCACGGTCGGTATCGCCAGCGATCTGTTCTCGCCGACCACCAATAGCTGGTCATTCGGACCACTGATCAACTGGACTTTCCCAGCCAACGGCCAGCGCGCCCGCGTACGCGCAGCCGAAGCGGCGACGAATGGCGCGCTCGCGCACTTCGACGGCGTGGTGCTCAATGCGCTGCGGGAAACTCAGTCGAGCCTCGCCACCTATGCGGCCGACGATCAGCGTGCCGACGCGCTGCGCACGGCTTATGCGTCGGCGAAGCAGTCGGCTGACGAAACGCATCGGCTCTATTCGGCGGGGCGTGAATCGTTTATTTCCGATCTCGACGCGACGCGCACGCTGACGAGCGCGCATTCGCAGGTCGCGGCAGCGGAAGGCCAGGTGGCGCTTGATCAGGTAAAGCTGTTCCTCGCGCTGGGCGGAGGCTGGGAGCCGGATCAGGAGAAGCCGGCGGCGGGACAAGCGGGTCATTCCGAATAAGCAACAGGCGGATCCGGTCGTTGCCGCATCCGCCTGTTTGGCAGAAGCCCCGCAGCGACGCCCATTGCGCGCCGCTGCGTTCCAGGGTTGCTTACGTCGCGTCGTGCGCAGCCGCGCGGTAACGCGCCGCCGGTTGCGATTGCGCGAAATTCGGCACCATCGCGCGGCGCGCCTCGTCGAAAACATTCCATTGCCCGACGTCGGGCAGCGGCGGAATCGTCACCGTCTCGCGCCGATCGAAGCCCACCAGCGCCGCGTCCACGAGATCGTCCACTTCCATCACGCCTTCGATCGTGTCGACGTCCTTGCCGACGCTCGACCAGATTTCCGTGCGCGTGGCCGCGGGCAGCACCGCCTGCACATAAACACCCTTCGGCCCCAGCTCCAGATGCAGGCCTTGCGATAGAAACAACGCAAAAGCCTTGGTCGCGCCATACACGCTCATGCCGAACTCCGGCGCGAGCCCCACCACCGACGCGATATTCACGATCGCGCCCTTTCCTTCACGCACGAAACGCGGCGCCACGGCAGACGCCAGGCGCGCGAGCGCCGTGGTGTTCAGATCGATCACGCGCGTCACTTCGTCCACGCCCTGATCGAGAAAACCGCCCGCCGACGCAACGCCCGCGTTATTCACCAGCACGCCGATGCGCGAATCTTCAGCAACGCGCTTCTCCACCTCAAGGAGATCGGCGCGCTGCGAAAGGTCGGCTCGCAGGATTTCGACGTTGACGCCATCGCGGCTACGCAAACGCGCCGCGAGCGCTTCCAGCCGTTCGCGATTACGCGCGACCAGCACGAGGTCATGACCACGACTGGCGAAACGATCGGCGTACACGGCGCCGATGCCGGAGGAAGCGCCTGTAATGAGAACAGCAGGTTGTTGAGCAGACATGGTGAAACTCCTTCGAGTGTCGGGGTGTTTTACATGACGATCATCATGTATTTGATCGAATCATGACTACCATCATGTATAATGTCAAGCAGGAAAATGCAGCACGGAGGACGCGATGCGAGTCAGTCGGGAACAGGTGGCGATCAATCGCCAGAAAATCCTGGAGGCCGCGAGCCGGCTCTTTCGGGAACACGGCTACGACGCCGTGACGGTCGCGGACGTGATGAGCGCCGCCGGGCTCACGCACGGCGGCTTTTATGGCTATTTCAAGTCGAAGGACGAATTGATCGCGCAGACGCTCGCCCATGTGTTCGGGCAAGGCGACGCGGGCGAAACGGATCTGGTGCGTTATGCGGCGCGCTATTTGTCGAGCGAGCATCGCGACAATATCGCGGGCGGCTGCCCTACTGCGGCGCTCGGCGCGGAAACCGTGCGGCAAACGCCTGAAGCGCGCGCCGCGATGGCGGCGGGCCTGAGGAGACAGATCGAGCGCCTGAGCGCACGGGGTTCGGGCGACGCCGCCTATGATGCGGCGCAGGCGCGGCGCGCGGCCATCGGGGGCTGGTCGGCGATGGTGGGCGCAGTGATTCTCGCGCGCCTGGTCGACGATCCGGTGCTATCGGACGAAGTGCTGAACGAGACGTTGGCCTGGATCGAACATCAGGACGCCGATACATCGACATCGCACTAAAGCCGGTCTATAAAGCAAAGCCGCCCGAATGTTTCCATCCGGGCGGCCATAACCCTCGGCCACAGCAGCAAACCTTTAACGGTTCATATACACAGGCGGCGAATAGCTGCTCGCGGCGCCGCTTTGCGAAGTGCCGTCCATTGCGGGGCCATAACCGCTGTTGTTACGCGCATCGAGGCGCGCCTTCGCGGCGCGATAATCCTCGGGATAATATGGCGACGCCACGTTCGGACGCCAACCCACCGATTCGAGCGCCTTCAGTTCATTACGCACCTGTTCGCGCGTAACCGGACCGTTTTCGGCCTGCGATTGAGCAAAAGAAATGGCCGGTGCTACGAGTACCGCAGCCAGCGCGGCTGCCTTGATCAGCGACTTCATGACGACACCTCCGATAACTTGACTTGTTCGGCGCAGCCCAGGCTGCGAACCGGTGTCTAAAGTCTAGAAAGATCGGAGCACCAGATAAATGCCGGCACGGCGAATTCACTGTTTTCGCAGAACGTATAATCGCGCGCCTTATCACCACCGCTTATAAGCTCGAATCCACCAGGAATAAGCGTTTAAAAAAGCCGCGCACCCGCCATCCACACGCGCGCTAAATGGGTCATGATAGGCGCTTCGACCATATCGAAGAGGAGGCAAAGATGGCGACATGGAAGCCGGATCCGAGCTTTTATCCCTCCGCGCGACTGGCGGCGGGAGCGAAAGCGGAAACGCTCGCGTGGGTCGCGAGTTTCGACCCCACGGGCACCGTCCCCGATTCGCTCGACGTGGTCGATCTCGACCCTGCCTCGCCCGACTATGGGCGCGTCGTCCATCGCCTCGCGATGCCGAATACGGGCGACGAACTCCATCACTTCGGCTGGAACGCCTGCAGTTCGTGTCTCTGCCCGAACGCGCCGCACGCGCACACGGAACGGCGTTATCTGATCGTGCCGGGACTGCGCTCCTCGCGTATTCATATCGTCGATACGAAACCCGATCCGCGCCGCCCTTCCATCGTGCGCGTGCATGAACCGGAAGACGTCGCGCAACGCGCGGGCTATTCGCGCCCCCATACCGTGCACTGCGGCCCCGATGGCATTTATGTGACCGCGCTCGCCAATGGCGAAGGCGAAGCGCCCGGCGGCATCTTCCTGATGGATCACGAGAGCTTCGACATTCTCGGCCAATGGGAAATCGATCGGGGTCCGCAACAACTGGCCTACGACGGTTGGTGGCACCTCGGTTATGACACGCTCGTGACGAGCGAATGGGGCCTGCCCGCGGCCTTCGAAAACGGCCTCGTGCCCGAAGTGCTGCTCGGCGGCCAGTATGGCCACCGGCTGCACTTCTGGGATCTGCATACGCGCAAGCACAAACAGGTGCTCGATTTCGGCGCGGAAAACCAGCTCGTTTTCGAACTGCGCCCCGCGCACGATCCCACCAAACCCTATGGTTTCGTGAACTCGGTCATCAGCCTCAAGGATCTGTCGGCCTCGATCTGGCAGTGGTATCTGGACGGCGACAAATGGGCTGCGCGCAAGATCATCGAAATTCCCGCCGAGCCCGCCGATCCGGAAACACTGCCGCCCATGCTCAAGGGCTTTTCCGCCGTGCCGCCGCTCGTGACGGATATCGCGCTTTCGCTCGACGACCGCTTTCTCTACGTGGCGTGCTGGGGTACCGGCGACCTGCGCCAGTACGATGTTTCGGATCCCGAACATCCTAAACTGACGGGCAAGGTGCGCGTGGGCGGCATCGTGTCGAAGGCCGCGCATCCGGCGGCACAGGGCCGTGCGCTCAATGGCGGCCCGCAGATGGTCGAAGTAAGCCGCGACGGCCGCCGCGTCTATTTCACGAACTCGCTGTATGGAGCCATCGACGCGCAGTTCTATCCGGAAGGAATCGACGGCTGGATGGTCAAGCTCGATGCCGGTCCCGACGGCGGCCTCGCTTTCGACGAGCGCTTTTTCGTGGAATGGCCCAAGACGCACCGGCCTCACCAGATCCGGCTCGAAGGCGGCGATTGCTCGTCTGATTCGTACTGCTATCCTTAACGCCGACCGGCATGGAAAACCTGGCCGGCAGTCTTAACGCACATTGGGCGGCATGGAGCGCCGTGGTCGCCAGCGGGGTCTTCCACGGCGTCAATCCGGCCATGGGCTGGCTCTTCGCGACGGCGCTCGGCCTGCAGCGCGGCAGCCGCTCGGCGCTGCTGCTGGCGCTGCCGCCCATTGCGCTCGGCCATGCGGCGTCCGTTCTGCTGTTCACAAGTTCGATCGCCGTGCTGGGCGCGTGGATGCCGCCGCTCGCGCAGAGCGGCCTGCATTGGTTGCTCGGCGCGTTGCTGATCGGCTGGGCCGCCTGGCAACATGCTTATGGACACAAGCATCGCGTGCGGGTTGGCATGACGGCGGGCTTTCTCGGTCTCGCGGCGTGGTCGGCGTTGATGGCGACGCTGCATGGCGCGGGTCTCATGCTGATGCCCGCACTGCTCCCCGTATGCGGCAGCGGCATGAGCGCGGGAGGGCCGCTTGCGGTATCGGCGGCTTTTACCGTGCTGCATACGGCCGTCACGCTCGCGACGACCGCCGCCATTGCGCTGCTCGCCTATGAATACCTGGGCTTGGGAATTTTGCGGCGCGGCTGGATCAATTTCGAATGGCTATGGCAAGGCGCGCTCGTCGCCACGGGCGCGATCATGATCGCGGCAGGCTGAACCCGCCTCGATTGTTTCGCTTCACTCGCCCTCGGGATAATCGGCCGCCAGGCTCGTGTCGCGCCATGCGTCGATATCGGCCAGCGCCGCGCGCAGACGTTGCGCCACCGCATCGACGCCGAACGCGCCCAGCACCAGATGACGCGGCGGCTTCTCCACCTCGGTCACGCGGATCATCGCGAGCGCCGCCCGCTTCGGGTCGCCCGCCTGTTTGCCGCTGCCCTGCGCCGTGCGCTGCATGCGCGCGCCGGCCGTTTCCGCATAGTCGGCAATGCGGCCCGGCGTCTGCACGAGCGAGCGTCCCGCCCAATCCGTGCGAAACGGCCCCGGCTCCACACAGGTCACCTTGATGCCAAGTGGGCCCGCCTCCGCGAGCAGCGCGTCGGAGAAGCCCTCGACGGCGTGCTTGGAGGCCGAGTAATACCCCGAGCCAGGAAAGCCCGCGAGCCCCGCCACCGACGTGATATTGATGACGTGACCGCTGCGCTTCGCGCGCATGCCGGGCAGCACCGCGCGCGTCATCGCAAAGAGCCCGAACGTGTTCGCATCGAACTGCGCACGGATTTCACGCTCGTCGCCCTCTTCGATCGAGCTTTGATAACCATAGCCCGCATTGTTGACGAGCACGTCGATCGCGCCGAACTGCTTGCGCGCCTGCGCGACGGCGGCCTCGATCTGCGCGCCGTCGGTTACGTCGAGCGAGATGCGCAGCAGACGCTCGCCCGCATCGGGCGCGAGATCGTCGAGCGACGCCTTGTTACGCGCGGTGGCGACGCAACGCCAGCCGCGCTCCAGCACGGCAAGCGCCAGTTCGCGGCCGAAGCCGGTGGAACAGCCGGTAATGAACCAGACGGGAGACGCGTTTGAGGAAGTATCGGACATTGAGAGCCTCGCAGACGAAGAGCCACGGAGTCGAAGGTCGGAGGGCGCGCAACCGGCGCCGCGCCGCAAACGGCGTGAGGGAGCACGGCGCGCGCCCGAAAGGAAAGTGGAAGACGTGAGCGCATTGCGTTCAGAAACAGCGCGCCACGAGTGCCGATGATAGCGGTAACGCGCGCGGCGTGCAGGCGGCGCCAAGCGCCAATCGCGCAGCCCATGTACCATACGGCGCTCGCACCCCAAGCAACCGAAACTATCTGGGCGCACTGCTTTCAATCGAATCTGCCGGAGAAAAACCCGATGTCCACCGCCACCTCGCCCGAGACGTCCGCCGCCGCTCAACGCGCCCTCGAAACGCGCTACGGCACGCCCTGGAGCGCGCCGCTGCCCGCCTGGAACGAGACGCTCGATTCGCTGCTCGCGCACCGGTCGGTGCGTAATTACGCCGATAAACCGCTGCCTGCCGGCACGCTCGAAACACTGATCGCCGCTGCGCAATCGGCTTCGACTTCGTCGAATCTGCAAACGTGGAGCGTAGTGGCGATCGAGAATCCGGAGCGCAAGGCGCGTCTGGCGACGCTCGCCGCCAATCAGTCGCAGATCCGCGAGGCGCCGCTCTTTCTCGTCTGGCTCGCCGACCTCAATCGTCTCGAAGCCGCAGCCGGGCGTACCGGCGCAAGCGCGGAAGGTCTGCACTATCTGGAGACGCTGCTCGTCGGCGTGATCGATGCGGCGCTCGCGGCGCAAAATGCCGTGGTGGCGCTCGAATCGCTCGGCATGAGCGCGGTGTATATCGGCGCGATCCGCAATCAGCCCGAGCAGGTGGCCGCCGAACTGGGGTTGCCGCCGCGCGTGCTGCCCGTGTTCGGCCTGTGCGTGGGTTACGCCGACGAATCGCACCCCGCGCAGATCAAGCCGCGCCTGCCGCAGCCGGTCGTGCTCCACCGCGAGCAATACGACGCGCCTTCGCAGGAAGACGGCATCGCGCAATATGACGAGGTGATTGGCGAATTCCAGACCGCGCAGGGCCAGAGCGCGGCAGGCTGGACCTCGCGCTCGCTCGCGCGCTGGCGCAGCCGTGAGTCGCTACATGGTCGCGATCGTCTGCGCGACGCGCTCAACGCGCTCGGTTTCGAGCTGCGTTAAAGCGCGTGCGTCCGCAAATCCGTTGAGTAAGCAACGACATTGAGCAAGGAGCGAGGCAAATGAAAGTCGCTGTCATGGGCGCCGGCGCGGTGGGTTGCTACTACGGCGGCATGCTCGCGCGCGCGGGGCATGATGTGGTGTTGATCGGGCGCAGCCAGCACGTCGAAGCGATCGAACGCGACGGCCTGCGCCTCGAAACGCAGAGCTTCGACGAACGTGTCGGCGCTCCGCATCTGCGCGCGAGCGCCGATGCGAGTGCCGTCGCCAGCGCGCAACTCGTGCTGTTCTGCGTGAAGTCGACCGACACAGTGAGCGCGGGCGAATCCATCGCGCCGCATCTGCAGGCCGATGCGCTCGTGCTGACGCTGCAAAACGGCGTGGACAACGCCGACCGGCTGCGCACGGCGATCACGCAGGAGGTCGCTGCGGCGGTCGTCTACGTGGCGAGCGAAATGGCCGGTCCCGGCCACGTGCGCCACAACGGCCGCGGCGAACTGGTGATCGAGCCGTCGCCCAGCAGCGAAACCGTTGCGCACGCACTGATCTCCGCGGGCGTGCCCACGGAAGTTTCGGCCAATGTACGCGGCGCGCTCTGGGCCAAGCTGATCCTGAACTGCGCGTACAACGCGCTGTCGGCGATTTCGCAGTTGCCTTACGGGCGCCTCGTGCAGGGCGTGGGCGTGCGCGACGCGATGCGCGATGTGGTGGCCGAATGCAAGGCCGTTGCGCAAGCCGATGGCGTGACGTTGCCGCCCGATGTGGACGCGGCCGTGCGCCGTATCGCCGAGACCATGCAGGAGCAGTATTCGTCGACGGCGCAGGATCTCGCGCGCGGCAAACGCAGCGAGATCGATCATCTCAACGGTTTCGTCGTGCAACGCGGCGAGGCGCTGGGTGTCGCAACGCCCGCCAATCGTCTGCTGCATACGATCGTGAAGCTCGTCGAAGACAAGGCGCACGGCGCGATCTGAGCGCCATCACGGCAGTTCAGCCGCCGCTCGCCTCGCGCTCGAACACCAGCAACGTCGAGGTGGCCGACGCGTAGAGCTTGCCCGCCGCGTCCTTGAGCGTCGCTTCGGCGAAGGCCGCGCGTCGGCCAATGGTCAGCACGCGGCCCTCGGCGTACACCGGGCCGGTGTTGACCGTCATCGCGCGATGATAGGCGACCTTCAATTCAAGCGTGGTATAGCCCTGATTCGCGGCCAGGCGCGAATGCGCCGCGCAACCGCACGCGGAATCGAGCAGCGTGGCCGCATAGCCGCCGTGCACCGTGCCGATCGGGTTATACGCATGCATCCCGGGCACGCCTTCGAACACCACGCGCCCCTCCTCCACTGCCACCAGTTTGAAGCCCAGCGTTTCGCCAATCGGCGCGAGGCGGCCACTGGCGAGCATCTGCTGCAATTGTTCGAGGCCGGTGAGGCCGGCGGGAAGTTCGGCAACGAGGTTCATGGGTGACGGTCTCCATCGGTTGAGCGTGCTGCACCTGGCTTGCAAGGCACAGCGCCAATATGACATCCTACCTTGTTGCGAACGATCGTGCTTAAATGCTCGCTGCTGGATTTCCTCTGATGTTTCAGCAGGTTTCGAGGTGCAGCCGCCCCGCGCGTCTGAACCGCGCCCCAATCGCCGTGCACGATGCGCATGATGCGCGGCCATCGGCGCCCCAAAAAAATACTTCGATTTCCTAACGACTTATCCAGCGAAATCGAGTGCGCACACAGGACGGCACGAGCGCCTGAGTCCACGCCGTCCTACCCGCTTCATCAGGCCATTCGATGCGCTCCGCATCGTTCTCTTTGCGTGCCTGCCTACGTCGTGCCGAAATGTGACATCGCCGCCGAGGACACCCACATCGGCGCGTCACAATGAGGTATTGTCTGCAACTGGCCGCGCCAGGCGCACGATCGACGCCCCCGAACAACCCAGGCGGCGATCCACGCAGCATCGAATTCCGGCATCGAACCATGAACGATTCCACCCTGATGAACGTATCGAGACTCACATCGCGCGCGCGGCGCGGCTGGGCATCGCTGAAACCGCGCATGGCGCGCGCTTTCGCGCCGGCGCTGCGCAACCTGCAGTACGTGAAGCGTCGCATGCGGCCGTTCGCACTGGTCGCCACGATGGGTTTCCCGCTCTATTACTACGTCTGGAAAGACCTGTTTCCACAGCCTTACGAAAACCTCACACTGCGCCTGATCGGCTCCGCCCTGTTTCTGCCGATCCTTTTCTCCGAGCGCTGGCCCGAATCCGCCAGAAAATTTCTGCCCTGGTGGTGGTATCTGGCCACGCTTTATTCGCTGCCGTTTTTCTTCACCTTCATGCTGTTCAAGAACAACGGCAATGAAGTCTGGGTGGAAAGCGCGTTGATCGCCGCCTTCGTGATGGTGTTGCTGCTCGACTGGCTCATGCTCGTGCTGCAGTTCATCGTGGGGATCGGGCTGGCCGTGCTCGCCTACGCGCTGACCACCGATCCGATCCATCTCAACGGCAACTACCTCACGCATCTTGCGATCTTTTCGTTCGCCGTAGCGATCGGCGCGGTGGCCAACTACGACCAGGACCGCATCCAGATCGAACAGGACCGGGCAATGCTGGCCACGGCGGGCAGCGTCGCGCATGAATTGCGCACGCCCCTCGTGGCGATCCGCGTGGGCGCCGCGGGCCTGATGCGCTATCTGCCTGCACTGCTCGACACTTATGTGCTCGCGCAACGGCATCGCCTGCCAGTGCCCAAAATACGCGTGGCGCATCTGCATTCCATGCAGGGCGTCGTCAGCCGCATCGAACAGGAAGCGCTGCATTCGAATGCAATCATCGACATGCTGCTTGCGACTGCGCGCTTTACAGGCGCAAGCATGCAAAACGCAACGCAATGCTCGATCGTGCATTGCGTGGAGACTGCCCTCGCGCGCTATCCGTTTCGCGAAGGCGACCGCGCACGCGTGCATTGCAACCTGCGACCGGATTTCGAATTTATCGGATCGGAAATGCTCACCGTGCATGTATTGTTCAATCTGCTCAAAAATGCATTCCGGCATATGGGCAGTATCGAGGGTGCGCAGATTACGATCCGGCTCGCGTCGGGTAAACGCGCTAATCAACTGATTTTTAGCGATACGGGCGCGGGTATTTCGCCTGAAGCCTTGCCGCACGTCTTTACCCGCTTTTATACTTCGTCCACGATCTCCGATGACGTCTCGCTCGGTGCGGGAATCGGGCTGGCATTCTGCCGCGATGTCATGCAGGCGATGGGAGGAGCCATAACCTGCTCCTCGGAGCAAGGCAAATATACCGAGTTCGTTTTGACATTTCCTGCGCCATGACGAAAGCCATTCAGCCGTTTTCCTGGCCAACCACTGCCGCCTTCGTGGACGACAGTGCGGCATTTCTTTCGAATCTGAGCCTGCAACTCGATCCGGAACTGGCATTCCGGATGTTCAGCTCGCCCACCGGCGCGCTGAAATTCCTGAATGCGCGCGCGGCGCAGGATCATCCCGCCTCGCCCATCTTCAGCCCTTATCTCGACCGCACGGAAGAAAACGATGCGCATCAGGTAATTGCCATGCGCGTGGATGCGATTCGCAGTCTCGTGCAGCGACCGGCACGTTTCGAGTCGATTTCCGTGGTGGTGGTCGATTACGACATGCCCGAGCTCAATGGCGTCGAGTTCTGCCGCCGCCTCGCCAATCCCGCCCTCAAGAAGATCATGCTTACGGGCAAGGCCGACGAACGTGTCGCGGTCAAGAGCTTCAACGAGGGCTTGATCGACCGCTTCATCCGCAAGCATGAAGTCGACGCAGTGGAGACCCTGAATCAGGCGATCCACGATATGCAAACCGCCTGGATCGACAAGACTAGCGGCGCGGTGCTCGAAGCGCTTGCGGTGTCCGAATATGCGTTTCTCAAGGATGCCGCGCTCGCTGCGCATGTACAGGGCATATTCTCGTCGCTCGGCATCGTCGAACACTATCTGTCGTATCAGCCGCATGGGCTGCTGATGTTCGATGCCGAGGGCACGGCCTGGCTGCTCATCATCCATACCGACGAATCGCTGCGCGGCGTGCGCGAAATCGCCGTCGAACAAGGCTCGCCCGCCAGGTTCCTGGCCGAGCTGGACAGCCGCAACAGCGTGCCCTACTTCTGGCTCACCGAAGGCTACTATCCGACGCAGTGCCCCGACTGGCGCCCGTACATGCATCCGGCATCGGTGTTCGAAGGCGATTGCCGCTACGTTTATGCCCTCGTGAAGCAGCCCGCTGGCATCTCGCTGAACAACTTCGTGCCGTTCGACAATTATCTGCAACGCCTCGACCGCGATATTCAGGCGGCGTGGAACACGCATTAAACACCGCGTTCCACGCCGTCAGGCGAGCACGCCCTCATTCAATCAAGCCGCCACGGGCAGGTCGAGCAGCGCCGTTGTCTCGCGCACGCGCGTACGGTTTGCACCGCGCTCCAGCAGGCGACGCGTGGACGGCCAGTTGGACAATTGCACTTCGTCGCGGATCGCTTCGCAAACATCGACGATGCGCTCAAGCTGGGCCTCGCTCAACGACGCGTTGATCGACAGGCGCATGAGCGAGCGGTTCTGCGCCGTGGCCGGCGCGCAAAACACCGACGCGAAAATGCCGCGCGCCTCCAGCGCATCGCGCAGCACGATTGTCTGCGCTTCTGGTCCGGCTTCGAGCGCCACGATCTGCGTCTCGCTGCCGTTGAGGTTGTAGCCCAGCCCGGTCAAACGCGAGCGTACATAAAGCGCATTTGACGCGAGCTTCGCACGGCGCCAGTCATCGCGTTCGATCACGTCGAGCGTGGCCGCGAGACCGGCGGTCTCATGCGGAAGCAACGTCGAGCTGAAAATCGCGGGCAGCGCTTCGAACTTGAAATACTCCTGGAAGCGACGCGAACAACTGATGATGCCCGCGCGGCCTGCGAACGCCTTCGCGAGGCTCGCCGTGCGAAAGTGCACGCGATCGCCCAGCCCGAGTTCCGCAACGAGTCCCGCGCCATGCGGCCCATGCGTGCCGAGCGAATGCGATTCGTCGACCACGAACACGCAATCGTGCGCGGCGCATACATCGGCAAAATCCTCCAACGGGCACACGCTACCGTTCGTGCTATACACCGAATCGACGATCACGATACCCGGGCCGTGACGGCGAATGCGCTGCGCCAGGTGATCAGCATCGTTGTGCATGTAACTGATGGGTTTCGCGCCCGCGCTGCGAATGCCTTCCCACAGCGACATATGCGCCATCATGTCGATATAGACCGGCGTTTGCTCGTTGGCGATCGATTGAATCAGCCCCGTATTTGCCGCGAACCCCGACTGGCACAGCACGCTTGCCTGCGCGCCCATATAGCGCGCGAAACGCGCTTCGAGTTGAAGCTGCGGGCAGTCGTCGTCGTGCAGGAAAATGCCCGACATCAACAGTCCGTTGCCATCCGAGCGAATCGTCGAGCACATCGCGTCGAGAATCTCAGGATGGCGCGCGATCGACAGATAGTCGTTGCTCGACAGGTGCAGTGCGTTCGCATCGGGTACGCGGCCGCGCATGATGTGGCCGCCTCCCCAACTCTGCTGCACACGTTCCCCGTAGTAACGGTCTACGCGCGCAGCGAGGAAAGCCGGCAGCGCGGCGTCGTTGTTGTGCGCGTCCCGCCAATTGTTATGGGTTACTTGCATCTCAGGCTCCTGGTGGTTAGTGGCCGCCTCCCGCAGGCGACGTCCCGTCAAAGAACCGTTGGGATGGCTGGCCGGTAGTGGGCCCACGCCGGCTTGACGCGCGCGAACGAACCTCGCACACGCACGCCGGGCATGGACTCTTGAATGCGGAAAAATCGAAGACTGATGAACGCGCGCATGGCGCGCCGATTGCGGGAAACGCGCGAATGAAAGCGGCGCCCGCGCCGGCTGCGCCAGCGGGCACGTCGGCGCCCGGACACATGTGCGGCACAGGCACATGCAGGGGCGCACGGAAGCGTGCGCGGCGCGCTACAGCGCGCGGGACCACCTGGCGCCGCGGACCGCGTCGGCGTGCGCCTTCTTTCGTCAATGCGTCCGGCGTTCGCGCAAGGGGCAGCGGGTTTCGCGAGCCAATCGATTCGCTCGACGCCGTGAGCAAACGCGTCGACATCCGCGCGATTCCCGTTTCGCGTGATCGCCACTGGGTACCAGGATAGAGATGCCGTCCCGCAGGATTCGATGCCTGCCGCGACAGCGCGAGCGTCGGGCCGCGCGGCTAACCGGAATGAACGTTGCGTGAAACGTCATTCACGCCTTTTGATAATTATCGTTTAAAAACAGCGACGTGACAGATTTCCTCCGCATGGAAATCCATTATGCATAACGAAACGATTGCGCCATATTGCATCGCATAGCGCGCCGGAATTGGAGCGGCATTTCATCGCCCGAATCTATTCGCTTTGCATTGCCGTCAGTGAAGCGACAGGCGGCCGAAATGAATCCGACGGACTCATAATCCGCTGCCAATCTTGCCGCTTTCTCTTTGAATTCTTTATGAAGCGGCAGGAATCTTTGGCGCTCGTGCGGCCCGCGCGGAAAATCAATGCGCCGATTGCGCCGTCACCACGCGATCGCGGCCACGCGTTTTGGCTTCATAGAGCGCCGCGTCCGCGCGCGCCATCACACTTGCCAGCGTATCGCCGTCTTGCAGGACGTCCACACCGGCACTGAATGTCAGCCCCGCGTGTGGGGCCGATTGATCGCGCTGATCGCGCGCCTGCAGCGGCGTGTCGTCGCCGCGCCGCACCGCGAGCGCGGCCACGCGCAGCCCGTCGAGACACATCACGGCGTCCTCGCGTGTCATCGCCGGGAACAGCAGCGCGAACTCCTCGCCGCCAAGACGTCCGAACAGATCCGTCTCGCGCACGCCCGTCGCCACCACGCGGCCGAAATGCGCCAGCGCGCGATCGCCCGCGGCATGGCCGAAGTGGTCGTTGACGGCCTTGAAGTGGTCGATGTCGAGAATCGCGAGCACGACCGGCGTGCCTTTCATGCGCGCGGCCTCGATCATCGCACCCGCGTGGGCGACAAAGGCGCGGCGCGTCAGCGCGCCCGTGAGTTCGTCGCGATTGGCAAGATGCTCCAGTCGTTCCGCCATGCGGTCATGCGCGAGCAACACCATGCCGATCGACAGCGACGGCAGCACCAGAATCCCCAGTGCGAGCCAGATGACATTGAGCGGCGTGGCGACAAGAAGCGTGCTTTGCTCGATCATCCCGGAGCCATACGTGATCCCGCGCAGACCATGCGCGAAAGCGCCCAACCCAGCGGAAACGGTGACGAAGCGATAGCTGTAGACGGGGCGGCCAGGCGGCCGGTAGCGCAACGCCATCCAGGCAATCACCGCGTAAATGGAGGCATGGAACGCGGAAACGAGCGCGACGCGCGCGGCGAGGCTCGGCTGCGCCCAGTACCACCAGGCGATGCCGATAGCGACCACGCCGCAGCCGGCTCGCGCGAGCGGCGCGCGGGCCCGCAATCCGAAGAATTCGCGGCAGCCTTCCAGCACGCGCGTCACCGCGATGGCCAGCAGGGTATTCGACGCGAGGATCGTCAGAGCCGGCGTTCCCCAGCGCTGCATGCCCGTGAGCACGAGCGCCACGCTCGCCACCACGTAAGCGCCAATCCAGCGGCTCACGCCAGGAATTCGCGCGGGCCGCAGCGAACCGAGAATGGCAAGGCTCATGATGCTCGAAAGCACCGTGACGAGAAGAATATTGACCGGATCTAGCATGAGCGGCGCACGACGCAAGAGCTGGGGACGGCGCCTGGAATCGCGCGCCATAGGCCGGCAAAAAAGGGCCCGCATCAGTTTAGGGCAGAAACTTTAAGAATATTGCGTCGGCCTATGAATTTATGCTCTTCAATGGCGATCTGAACGCGCCGCCACCGTTAATAAGTCAATTATTCCGGTCAAATATTTTCGGCGTATCCAGTGCGATGGCAGGCGTATCTCAATGTGGGTAAGCGGCATTTATGCATGACGCACGGAGCAAAAACGATAATCGACGCTAAACGGGCACAGCATCTGCGCTATCAGCTTACTGACTGACAGGAAACGCTCATGCCACTCACACCCGCTTCTTCGATATCCGCCGCGCCCGGCAACCCTCGCGATGCACTGATCGATCGGGTTCAGCGCGCCGTCAATGACGTGTCTTATCCCGCGCACCCTGGCACGCTGATCGACGCGGCCACGCAGGAGCACGCGGATCCCGAGGTGCTCGAAGCGCTGCGCCGTCTGCCCGACGAGGCGTTCGGCAATTTCTCCGAAGTGTCGGCCTTGATCGTGGCCGGACTCGACGCGCGCGCCCTGCCGCGCCGAGAAGTGCCAGGCTGAAGGCGCTCATTAACGCGCTCGTCAGGGCAGTCAGGGAGGATCGCCATGAATCCGACAAAACTCATGGGAACAGAAATTGCGAGCACCGCCCCCATCGCCAGGCCAAAGCCTGACCCGGCCGGCTCCCGCCGCCGCGATAAAAGTCAAAACCCCGGGAAGGATACGGGCGCGCGCCGCCCAGGTACACGACGTATGGCTACCGTTTTACTCGTCGATGACGACATCAACACGTTGAATGCACTCAGGGATCTGGTCGGGCAGGAAGGTTATCGGGTCAGAACTGCCGGGGACGGCCTCGACGCGCTCAAGAGCGCCCTGGCCGAGCCGCCCGACGTCGTCATCTCCGACTGCATGATGCCGCATATGGACGGCCTTTCCCTGATGCGCGAGATGCGCCGTAGCAGCGTGCTGGTGGACGTGCCGCTCGTGCTCGTGTCGGCGCTCGTCACGCCGCCGCCGGACGCCGATGTGGCCGGGTTTCTGCGCAAGCCGTTTGCCGTCTCGCAACTGCTCGACATGCTGCATCGCATCGCCGCGCCGTGACGAACCCAGGCACAAGGTACGCGCGATGCGCATTGATCGGCGGATCTTGTCGATCCGGGAGAAAGCACATGAACGATTACGCAGGACGCTCACAAGACGATCGCGTTTCGCAGCGCAAACACCAAAAGCAGCGCGCCCAGGAGCCGCCTGGCGGCGAGATGGCCGTAGACGGAACGCAACCTGATCGAACCCACAGCAGCGGCGAGCTTTCCGGGCGGGGCAAAGAAGTCTGGCGGCGCGGCGCAGGCCTGGACGGCGGCGGGAAGGCGGATTAGCGCGGTGATTGAATGACGCGCGGGGCGTGGCTTGATAAATCACGCCCCGCCCAGGAAGCCCGCGCCTTCATCGATGATGCTTCTCACGCGTGTTCTCGTTGACCTGCGCATCATTTTGCGTGCGTTCCTGATACGCGTCGCCGCCCCGGCGGTCGGTGTCTTCCAGACCGCGCTCCAGATCTTCATGCCCCTGCTTGCCGACCGAGCGCGGCTCGTGTGGGTGTTTCGCCGCCACCGGCTCGCCGCCTTCATGTCGCGGATGTTTGACCGGAGCGTCGTCTTCCCGCTCCGTGCGCGCCGGCTGGGCGCCTGTGGACTTGCGCTGATCTTTCATGGCGAACCTCCGTGCTGTTTATGACCTGATGGCGCAAGCCCGATGCCCGCCGCATGCGTCCTGACGCCGCCTTAACGAAACTGTCGCGCAGGCGCGGTAGAGTCGACGCTATTTGCCGTTTCAAGCCCCTATGCTCGCCCCGCAACTCGCGCCGCTCGTCGCCGCCTTCTACGAAACCGTCCGGCATGGCAGCATCACCGCCGCCGCCCGGCACCTCTCGATCAGCCAGCCCACGGTCACCGCGCGCATCCAGCAGCTCGAAAAGCACTATGGCGTCGAGCTGTTTCATCGGCGCGGCAGCCGCGTCGAGCTGACGCAGACGGGCGCGGCGCTCATGCCGCTCATCGACCGGCTGATGGAAAGCGAACTCGCGATCGATTGCGCGCTACGCGACGGCCGCACGCTCGACGCCGGCAGCTTCCGGCTGGGCACGACCGGCCCCTACTACATTCTTCCGGCCGTCGCGGCGTTTCGCCGCCGCTATCCGAATGTGCAGATCGGCATCGAGGTGGGCAATTCGAAGGAAGTGCTCGACGCGCTCGTGGAATATCGCGTCGATGTCGCCGTTTCGTCGAATCGCGTCGATGACCCCACGCTCGCGCGCCATCGCATTGCGAGCGATTCGCTCGTGCTGGTGGTCGATCCGTCGCATGCGCTCGCGCGGCGGCGCAGCACCGATCTGAACGTGCTCGCCCATGAAACACTTCTGCTGCGCGAGCCCGGCTCGCGCACGCGCGACGCCACCGAGGCCGCGCTCAAGCGGCGCGGCGTCGCGCCCGCCGCGCTGATCGAAATCGGCAGCCGCGAAGCCATCTGCGAGGCGATCCGCCATGGCCTGGGCTGCTCGCTCATGCCTTCGGGCGAAGTGCCGCGCGGCGCGGCGCTGGCGAGCGTACCGATCGAACCGGATGGCCCGGTCATGCATGAATATCTTTACCATCTCAAGAGCCGCAGCAACGCGCGGCTGATCGAGGCCTTCATGAGCGTGCTCGATGCGAAGCCGATGGAGGCCGTTGACACTTACGCCGATGCTTCGTAGAACGATGTAGTTGCATGCGCGTGGCGCGTCGGCCACGCAGAAACCAACGGCGCGTGTTCCGGGTACGATAGCGCCACACGACCCGGAACGAACTGGCACCATGACATCGAAGGACCGCCGTCACTTTCTGCGCGCCGCCGCCGCGGGCGCCACGCTTGGCCTCTTTCCTCCGGCTATCCGCCGCGCGCTCGCGATTCCTGCCAACAATGTCACCGGCACGATCCAGGACGTCCAGCATGTCGTGATCTTCATGCAGGAGAACCGCTCGTTCGATCATTATTTCGGCACGCTGCCGGGCGTGCGCGGCTTCGGCGACCGCATCACGATCCCGCAGCCGCAGGGCGCGAGCGTCTGGCAGCAGAGCGACGGTTCACGCAGCGTACTGCCGTTTCACCTCGACAAAACCAGGGGCAACGCGCTGCTCTCGGGCGGGGCGCACGAATGGCTCGACGCGCACAGCGCCTGGGACCATGGCCGCCTGACGCAGTGGCCGAAGTCTAAAGGCGATACCTCGATGGGTTACCTCAACGCCGCCGATCTGCCGTTTCACTTCGCGCTCGCGAATGCCTTCACGATCTGCGACGCCTACCATTGCTCGCTGCACGGCGGCACCAATTCGAACCGCATGTTCCTGTGGACCGGCACGAACGGCCCCGGCGGCGGTGGCCTGGAACCGCATGCCGTCGTGAACAACAACGGTTGGGACTGGCTCGGCCCCGCTGAAAAGGGGCTGAAATGGACCACGTATCCGGAACGCCTGCAAAAAGCCGGCGTGAGCTGGAAGGTCTACGAAAATCAGCCCGATAACTACAACGACAATCCGCTCTGCGGCTTCGCGGCCTTTCGCACGGTACACGAATCGATCAGCGACGCGCCCAATGCGCCGTGGACGCCTGAGATCGAAGCCGTCGCGCCGCTTTACAAGGGCATCGGCAACACCATGCCCGATGGCGGCTTCCTGCAGGCGCTCAGGGACGACATCGCCGCGAACCGCATGCCGCAGGTGAGCTGGATCGTCGCGCCCCAGGCGTATTGCGAACATCCCGCCATTTCCACGCCGAACCAGGGCGCGTGGTACATCCAGCAGGTACTCGACACGCTCACGGCCAATCCGGAGATCTGGAGCAAGACCGTGCTATTCGTGAACTACGACGAAAACGACTGCTTCTTCGATCACGTCCCGCCGCCCGACGCGCCCTCGCCCAACGCCGATGGCAGCTATGCGGGCAAATCCACGGTCAGCACGAAACACGAATACTTCACGGTGCCCAACCCGCCCGGCGATGAAAAGCCGCTCACGCCCGACGGCCTGCCGTATGGCCCCGGCCCGCGCGTGCCGATGTTCGTGATTTCGCCGTGGAGCACGGGCGGCTTCGTGAACTCGCAGACCTTCGATCACACGTCCGTGCTGCGCTTTCTCGAACGGCGCTTTGGCGTGGACGAACCCAATATCAGCGCGTGGCGACGCGTGGTTTTCGGCGATATGACCTCCGCGCTCGACTTCAGGATGACTAACGAAAAGACCGCGACGTCGCTTCCCAAGCCGGACAAGGCCGCCGCCGACGCGCTCAACGCGCAGCAAAGCAAGCTCAAGGCCGTCCCGCCGCCCGCCGTGGCCGATCAGTCGCTCCCCCATCAGGCGCGGTTCTCGCGGCCTTCGCGCGCGCTGCCCTATCAGTTGCATGTGCACGCGAGAGTGGACGCGCGGCGCAACGTGCGTCTCGACTTCGTCAATGAAGGCAGTGCAGGCGCGGTCTTTCACGTCTATGACCGGCTGCATCTCGATCGCGTGCCGCGCCGCTACACGGTCTCAGCGGGCAAGCAGTTGAGCGACGCATGGACGCCCGAAGCCGCCGACGCCGACCGCTACGATCTCTGGGTGCTGGGTCCGAACGGCTTTCATCGCGGCTTTACCGGCGACTTGAGTGCCGCGCGCCACGGCGCGAATCCAGAAGCGCGGCTGCGCTACGACGCGGCGAACAACGTCCTGACGCTCGCGATCGAGAACAGCGGGCGCGAACCCGCCCCATGCAGCGTGACGCCGAACGCCTATCGCACCGATGCGCCCTGGACCGCCACGGTGCCCCCGCACGGCCGCGCCGAACAAAGCTGGCAACTCGCGGCATCGGGCGGCTGGTACGACTTCACGCTGAGCGCGCAAGACGGCGTTACCCGCCGCTTCGCGGGCCGTCTGGAAACCGGCCGCGACAGCATCAGCGATCCGGAAATGGGGAACCGGTAGGCCAACGCCATCGGTTTCGGGACATTTTATATCGATTGATTTAAAATGCGGTATCCCTACCCGATGGAGCCGCCATGGGCCGCCCCCGCGAATTCGACGAAACCCGCGTACTGGACGCCGCGTGCGGCGCATTCTGGGCACGCGGCTACGAAGCCACCTCGACGCGCGATCTCGTGAAGGCCACCGGGCTCACGCAGCCCAGTCTCTACAACGCCTTCGGCGACAAGCGCGCGCTGTTCCTGCGCGTGCTCGATCACTATCTGGAGCATTCGCTGCGCGAGCGTATCGCCCGGCACGAAGCCGCCGCCACGCCGGGCACGGCCATCGCGGGGTTCTTCGCCGAAACCGTGCAGCGCTCGCTTGACGATCCGGACAAACGCGGCTGCCTGATGGTGAATTCCGGTCTGGAAGCCGCTCCCGACGACGACGAACTGCGCGGCGCCATCGCCGTCGAAATCACGCAGATCCGCGACTTTTTCCTGCGCTGTGTCGAAGCCGGCCAGCGCAGCGGCGAAATCGCCACGACAGTCGGCGCGCTGGAAGCGGCCCAACATCTGCTCGCGGTGCTCATGGGCCTGCGCGTCATCGCCCGCATTCATCCCGAACGCGAGTGGCTCACGGGCGCGGTCGCTCCAGCGCTCACGCTGCTGGGCCTGCTGCCGGGCCGCGCCGCGCATTGAGTCCTTTTATCGAGGGACTCCCTTGAGCCTGCGCGACGCACGCAAGCGTGATACGCTTATAACTCCGATTCAATTAGTCGTGGTATAGCCATGTCTTACATCAGCACCGGCGTCGAGTACGGTTTGCACTGCCTGCTCTATCTGGCCGACCCCGAAGGCGTGCGCGAAGCGAGCGTGCGCGATCTGGCCGAGATGCAGGGCGTCTCCGTCGATTACGCCGCCAAGCTTTTCACTCGCCTTGCGAAGGCCGGTCTCGTGTCGGCCACCGAAGGCATTCGCGGCGGCTTTACGCTCGCGCGCGCACCGCAAGCGATTACGGTGCACGATGTCGTCGAAGCCATCGACGGCGAAAAGGCCTTGTTCGATTGCCGCGAAATCCGCGCTCAATGCGCGCTGTTCGACGACACCGCGCCCGCATGGGCCACGCGCGGCACCTGCTCGATTCACGCGGTCATGCAAGGCGCCGAGCGCAGCATGCGCGAGGAGCTGAAAAAGCACACGCTCGCCGACCTCGCCACGCGCGCCAACGCCAAGGCGCCGGCAACTCACGGCAAGCATGTGGTGCAGTGGTTCAGCGAGCGCGCCGCGAACCGGCGCAGCGATCGGGCTTAAAACCCGCCATAAAATGCGGGCATAAAAAAACAGGCTCTTTTCAGAGCCTGTTTTCACGTTGCGACCTCAATTAACTCAAGCAACCACGATCCGGCGCGGATCGGCAGCCGCCAGCACCTCGTCACGATCCGCGCGCGGCGGATAGATCCATTCGGTGTTGATGCGCTGCTTGAGTTGCTTCGCTTCCTGGCCGCTCATCTTCACTTCACGCTCCCAGCCTTCCGTGTAAACCGCGCCCCACGGGCCGAGATCGAGACAGGTCACGTATTTCGGCTGGCTGTAGGCAATCGTTTCCAGACCGAGCAGATCGGCGGCCGCATTGTGCCCCGCCGAGCGGCCCAGATTCATCGCGTGCTGGCACGACATCAGCGTGCGGTTGCCTTCGTCGTCAGTGGCCGCGCTGGCAACGTCGCCCGTCGCGTAGACGCCGGGCACGGCTTCAACGGCAAGATTGCTGTCCACGTAGAGGCGGCCCACCGCATCGCGTTGCGCGGGAATCTGCGCGGTCAGCGCGCTGGCCCGCACGCCTGCCGTCCAGATCACCGTCTTCGATTCGATACGCGTGCCGTCGGCGGTCGTCACGCCATTCGCGTCGACAGCCGTAACGCCCTGGCCCAGAAGCCAGGTCACGCCCAGATCGCGCAACGCCGTCTCGATCACGGGACGCGGACCCGGCCCGAGATCGGGGCCGATCGCTTCGTTGCGTTCCACCACCACCACGCGCACCTGTGTATCTTCGCCGAGCGCGGCGCGCAAACGCGCTGGCATTTCAGCGGCCGTTTCGATGCCCGTGAATCCGCCGCCCGCCACCACGACGGTGTTGCGCGCAGGCGTATCGGGCTGCTGCGCCAGGCTACGGATGTGCGTTTCGAGCGCCGCCGCTTCGTCGATCTGGTCGACGCTGAATGCGTGCTCGGCAAGGCCCGCAATCTCCGGGCGGAACAGTTTGCTGCCCGTGGCCAGCACCAGACGGTCATAGGCCATGGTGAACGCGCGTCCTTGCGCATCCCGCCCCGTGACTTCGCGGCGATCGGTATGGATCTGCCCGACAGTGCCTTGCACGAATTTCACGCCCACGGTGTCGAAGATTTCCGTGAGCGGCGCCTTCATATTTTCCGGGCCTTCCTCGTACAGACGCGGGCGCACGTGCAGATGCGGGTCCGGCGCGATCAGCGTGACTTCGACATCGGCGCGACCGGCTTCGTCGATCAGACGCGCCGCGCTCAGCGCGCTCCACATACCGGCAAAACCGGCCCCGACAATCAGAATTCGCTTCGACATTTTCAACTCCTGTAGATCGTTGCGTGAGTCCGAACCCTGTCGAACCACTGCATCTGGAAAACGCGCCGCGCCGTCGCAACGCATAACTACGATTCTATGAGTCGTAGTTATGCGATACAATGCGACTTAGTGAAACACTCTGTTGACCGGAATCGCCATGATCGATGGCGGTCCCGGATTGATTTCATCGGATCAATCGATGCGGCGCACGTTCGCCGGTGGAAATGAAAACGCCCGCGTGCGAGTGGCACGCGGGCGTTTGCGATCATTCGATTAGCGATACGAATTACCTGGCGGCGTTGGGGCCTCGGCTCGTGAACAGGTCCACAACGAATGCCAACGTCAGTGCAACGGCGCCGCATGTGAAGATCAACGCATAGTTTTCGTGCGTGTGCGAAAACAGATACGAATAACCGTAGCCGCCCAGCGCCTGAAACAGTGCGAACGCGGTGGTTGCGCGACTCCACGCGGCGCGCTGCTGCAGATGATCGTGCGGAATCAGTTCGTGGATACGGCCAAGCGCGAGCGGAACGACGCCAGGCGTGAAGGCGCCCAATATCACAGTCGCCGTCAATAGCGCCGCCGTGTGGCTCGAAATTGCAAGCAATGCCACGGCGGCGGCCTGGCCCAGAAGGGCAAAACGCCATGTCAGACGAAAGCCGATTCGATCCGCCACCTGACCGCACACGATCGGCCCGGCAATCGCTGCGATCCCGTACAGCACCCAGATATGCGCGCCGTTCGCCGCGCCCTGCCCGAGTCCTCGCGCCACATAATCGACGAGCAGCACCATCACCGGCACGAGACCGAGCGCATTGGCCGCGTATTGTGCATAGTGCACGCGCAGCGCGCCCGTGGTTTGGATTCCAGCGTGCTGCGCGCTTCCGGGCGCGGGCGCCACCGCCGGCGCATCGCCGCGCGGCCAGCCGAACCAGCTAACCAGCGTGAGCACCGACGCAATCGCGCCCAGGCCCATCCACGTCGCGCGCAGACCATGGTGAAGCAACCAGGGAATCGCGGTGCCCGAAGCGGCAATGCCCAGCCCAAGCCCCAGAAAGATCATGCCGCTTACGAAGCCGCGCCGCGCGGGCGGCACGTGCGGCAGGATCGACGTGGCCACGAGCACCATGATCGCACCGCCGGCCACGCCGGAAGCCAGCCGCCACGCGAAGAACCATGCGACCGACAACGGAAACGCACAGGCGAAGAACGCCAGCGTGGCCGTCGCCATGAGTCCGCGCAAGGCGAGACGATTGCCGAGCGCATGCGCGATCGGACGCCCGAGCAGTGCGCCGAGGAGATAACCCGCGAAATTGGCCGCGCCCAGCGTGACGGCCTGCGAAGCCGTGAACCAGTGCGCCTGGATCAGCGGTGGAATCAGCGGCGTGTACGCGAAGCGCGCAAGTCCGATGGCGACGAAGCTGCCGCACAGACCAGCGAGCGTCGCGAAGAGCGCTTGCGCGTCAAGCCGGTCTGGCGCGCGCAAGCCAACAGTGGAAGGAGTCGCGGACATGTTTGCTTTCCCTTTTCTATATCGATTGATACAATACGGCGCATTCTATATCGTTTGACACAAAACGCAAGCCTTGAGCGCAGCGTTACTGCACGCGCAGTACACTGCCCGTTCTTTATGAGACTGGAGCCAGCATGAAAATCGACTTGTCAGGAAAACTCGCGCTCGTCACCGGATCGGCCGCGGGCATCGGTCTGGCCATCGCCAAGGGGCTTGCGGGCACCGGCGCGAGCGTGATCGTGAGCAGCCGCCACGAAGCCAATGTGCGCGACGCCGAAGCCGCGGTGCGCGCGAGCGTGCCGGGCGCGCAGGTGGAAGGTTTCGTCGGCGACCTGTCGAACGAGGCCGGCTGCGCCGCGCTCGTGAAGGCGTATCCGAAGGTGGACATCCTCGTGAACAATCTCGGCGTGTTCAAGCAGCAGGACTTCTTCGAGATTCCCGACAGCGAGTGGCTGCGCTTCTTCGAAACCAACGTGATGTCGGGCGTGCGGCTTTCGCGTGCCTACGCGGACGCGATGGCAAAACAGGGCTGGGGCCGCATCGTGTTCATTTCGTCGGAATCGGCGCTCAATATTCCGGCCGACATGATTCACTACGGCATGACCAAGACCGCGCAACTCGCGGTGGCGCGCGGCCTAGCCAAGCGGCTGGCCGGGACCGGCGTGACGGTGAATTCGGTGCTGCCGGGCCCGACGCTTTCGGACGGCGTGGAGGCAATGCTCAAGGACGAGGTCGCGAGGACCGGCAAGAGCGCCGAGGAAGTCGCGGCGGCCTTCGTGCGCGAACACCGCTCGTCGTCGATCATCCAGCGCGCGGCGAGCGTCGAGGAAGTGGCGAACATGGTGGTGTATGTATGCTCCACGCAGGCTTCGGCGACCACGGGTGCGGCGCTGCGCGTGGATGGTGGCGTGGTGGATACGATCGCCTGAATAACATTCGTCATCCTTATTACTTCCACGAAAAAAACGGCCCGCGCATGACAGCACGGGCCGTTTTTTCGTCGTGAGACTGGTCACGCGATACCGATGCATTAACCTCGCCGGACCACGCCCAGCAGCAACGTGACGAGAAACACCACGAGAAAAATGAAGAACAGGATCTTGGCAATCGATGCCGCGCCCGCTGCGATGCCGCCAAAACCAAACACGGCAGCGATGATAGCGATGATGAAGAAAATGACTGCGTATTGAAGCATGACGTCCTCCAGTCTCCGGTTCACTCCGGGTTTAGGTCAGATGCCGCGCGAACGCGGCAGGTAAAAACAGCTTGTTGGTGCTCGCTTGCGCCTGTGGGCGAATTCGCCCGATCAGCCATTCAGCGCTGCAACGGCTCGACCGTATGGGTCGGATCGAAGTCGGACCAGTGTCCGTCCTGCCAGCGCCCATTGGCGCGCTCGATCTCCTGGCCGCCCGCCGCGCCCAGTACATGCGCAGCCTGCTGCTGTGTTGCAGCGCTCACATGCACGGCCACCAGCACACCCGATTCGCGCGCGGCAGGCGTGCCGTCGGCATCATGGCCGATATCGGGCCGCCGGCCGCGACCACCGCCGCGCGTTTGCCACAACGCGCCCGCGAGCGTGCCCACGTAGGCGCCGACGCCAGCGGCAACCGCCAGCACGAGCAGCGAACGTAAAAAGAGGAGCGAGAGCACGATGGCGAGCATCACGCCCACAAGGGCGCCCGCCGCTGCCCCCGCTCCTGCGCCAAGCGAAGCCCAACGCGATTGCGGATCGGTGAAGCGGTCGCCGCCGACCGGAAAGCGCGCGTGCTGGCCGCCCGGGTTGACGTAGAACAGCGACACGTCCTCGTCGACGAATCCGTTGGTATGCAGTTGATCCATTGCCGCTTCGGCGTCGTTGAACGTCGTGAAGCGGCTCGCTACGATCAAAGACATGATGACCTCCTCGATGCCCTCTCCGATGGCTCAATGCAGGGCGTCATTGCCGCCGGTCACGTCAGGCAAATCAGCCAGATCGGGCGCGCGGAAGCGGCCGCTATGCAGCACCACCGCACCGCCGCTCTGCTCGATGGCGCGCGTGCAGACCGTGTGGATGCGCTTCTGTCCGCGCTCGAATGCCTCCCGCAATGGCCCTTCGAGCGCCGAAGGCGCACCGAAGTGATCTTCCAGCGCCTCCGCCGTGATGGCGCAATCGAGCGGTTCGCCGTCCACCTCGGCGACGAAGTGCATTTGCAGATTCGCTCCGTCGAACTGCGGCGGATCGTTCCGGTAGTGGATATTCATATCGGTGTCCTTATCGATTGAGCGTCGGAGCTTGATACCCCGCGCTGCTGTACGCAGTTTTCAGGCAAGCGATCAACTCGGCATTGAACGCGGGCAGATCGTCGGGCTTGCGGCTCGACACGAAATTGCCGTCGCGCACCACGCGCTGGTCAACCCACGTGCCACCCGCGTTGCGGATGTCGTCCTGCAACGATGGCCAGCTCGTCATGGTGTGCCCCTTCACGATCCCCGCCGACACGAGCAGCCAACCGCCATGGCAGATCACCGCAACCGGCTTGTGCGCTGCGTGGATAGCCTTCACGAAGGCCTGCGCCTGCGGAATCATCCGGATCGCGTCGCTGTTGACGACGCCGCCCGGCAGAACGACCGCGTCGTAATCCTCCGCATGGGCGTCTGCGAAGGTACGGTCCACCTTCACACGGCTCGCCTTGTCGATGTGACGAAAACCCTGAATTTCGCCCGGTTCGAGCGAGACCACGTCGACGCCCGCGCCCGCTTCCTTGAGCGTGCGTTGCGGCTCGATAAGCTCGGCCTCCTCGAAGCCGTCTACAGCCAGGATGGCTACCTTGCAGTGTTTAAGTTCACCCGTCATTGCTGTCCTCCATTCGGTGCATTGGTGCGGTCATCGCGCGGTCACTCGACCGCCGGCGCGCATTGAGGCATGTTCCGCTCCCTGCGCAAGTGCGATGCCTGGGTTTGAAAGGCGCGGCAAAAGTGGCGCCCGATAGCGCCATTGCGATACCCACCGTCACTGCCTTTGTCGTCGGGTTCATGATTGCTATCCTTCGAAACGATCCGTTTGTCGACCTGCGACAGCGCCTGATGGCGTACCACGCGCACGCCATCGAAAGCGCAATCGATGTGCCACAGACGAATTGCCCGCGCAGGGAGAGAACGGTATGCGAAGGGAAGCGAGCAGAAAAAAGGCCCGCATTGCGCGGGCCTGAACAAATATTTCGGCGATATTAGTCAGTCATGCGAAGCATGTCAGAAACGTACCAATCACGCCTGATGGGTCGCCGGATGCCAGCCGTTGCGCTGGAACGAAGTGGCAAAGAACAAAACCTGATAACGGATGGCGTTCGACCAGTACGACCACGTATGTCCGCCGGGCCGCTCCGCATAATCGTGCGGCACGCCCAGCGCAATGAGTTTTTCGTGCAGCGTGCGATTCGATTGCACGAACGAGTCGCTTACCCCGCAGTCGATCGTGAGCGCGATCTTCGCCCGCTCGAAGCTGTCGGCACCTTCGACAATAGCGTTGCGGGTCCAGAAATCCGCATGGCTCGCGGGATTGCCGAATATGCGGTCGATGCCGGGCTCGTCTTCGCAGTTGCGCGGATCGACGGCGCCGCTGATGCTGCCCGCCGCGCCAAATGCCTCGGGATGATCAAGCGCGATGCGCAGCGCGCCGAAGCCCCCCATGCTCAGCCCCGTGATCGCCCGCGTCTGACGCGTGGCGAGCGTGCGGAAATGCGCGTCGATATACGACACGACTTCCGTGCCCACATAGGTTTCGTAGCGGCTCGCCGTATCGAACGGGCTGTCGATATACCAGCTTTCGTGGCCGCCGTCGGGCATCACGAGTATCACGTGATAGCGATCCGCGAGCTTGCCGATCTGCGTGTTCGAAGTCCAGTCGGCATAGTTGCCGCCCGAGCCGTGCAGCGCGTAGATCACCGGATAGCGGGCCGCGCCGCTGCCGCGCGCGTAGTCGTCGGGGAGCACGACGGTTGCGTCGAACGCGCGATGCATGGCCGCGCTCGGGATCGAGACGATGCGCGTCTGGAAAGACCACGCGGGCGCGGCGAGGAGCAGCGCGAAAAGCGGCGTCAGGAACAACGCGAGTAACTTGAAGGGCCGGAACGCGCGGGGTGTCAGCATGAGGTAGTCGCTCTTGTTTTAACTGCCACGGAAGGCACGACGCCTGCAACGACTCTAACAAGGGCCACTTACAACCAAATTTCTATGAACCCTACGGCTTCCTTCACAAAGCGCCGGTTTTCTTCCCCTTAGCGATTAGTCCCCATTACGCCGTCGCAGCCACCCACCTGAAGGCGTAATGCGGATAGCCAGCCGTCAGGCACCGGCTCTAACGCGTTTGACGGGACTTTCTCAATCCCCGCAACGCTCTCTCGCCGTATCTCGAAGGTTTGGGATCATTTTGTTACACCTCTTACCCAGAGCTTCTTTCGTCGTTACAGAAGCCTTTCAGATTGCCCGCTATACTCCGCTCCATCTTAAAAATGAATGGGTTCCTCCATGTCGAAGAAATTCATCCCGATGGTTGCGATTGCGGCGCTGGCCGCAGCGGTTTCGTTGCCCGCCATGGCTGGCGACATGAATAACGCGCTGGGCGGCGCGCTCGGCGGTGTGGCCGGCGCAGCGCTGGGCGGCGCGGTGGGCGGCAGCACGGGCGCGGTGATCGGGGGCGCGGTCGGCGGCGGTGCAGGCGGCGCGGTCACGTCGAACCGCCGCGAGCGCACGGGCGCCATCGTCGGCGGCGCGCTGGGCGGCGGCGCCGGCGCAGCCGCGGGCAATGCGATGGGCGGACGCAGTGGCGGCCTGGTCGGCGCTGCGCTGGGCGGCGGCGCGGGTTCGGCGCTCGGCGGCAATATCTCGCGCTCGAACTCCTACGCCGACGACTACTCGCGCGGCTATCGCGGCAAGCATCACCACGGCAAACGCCATCATTGGGATTGAGCGTCGGGAACGCTACCGGGACTTCGACCCGGTCCTCAAGAACAAACGGCACGGTTCATCCCGTGCCGTTCTTTTTTCCGCGCTTGGCGGCGCAAATCAGGCGAGCCTGAACACGCCCACGGCCTCGCGCAGCTCGGCGGCCTGTTCCGCGAGCGCATGCGCCGCAGCCGAGGCTTCCTCGACGAGCGCCGCATTGTGCTGGGTGACCTCGTCCATCTGCGTGACGGCGACGTTCACCTGTTCGATGCCGGTGCTCTGCTCCTGCGAGGCGGTGGAGATTTCATCGACGATCACCGTCACGCGCTGCACCGCGTCCACCATTTCGCCGATCACGTTGCCCGCGTCGTTCACGAGCGCCGATCCGGCGTCGATGCGTTGCGCCGACGCTTCGATCAGCGCCTTGATTTCCTTGGCCGCCGCGCCGCTGCGCTGCGCGAGCGTACGCACTTCCGAAGCCACCACGGCAAAGCCGCGCCCTTCCTCGCCCGCGCGCGCGGCCTCGACCGCCGCGTTCAGCGCGAGGATATTGGTCTGAAACGCGATACTGTCGATCACGGCGATGATGTCGACGATTTCGCCCGAGCTGGACGCAATACCGCGCATCGTCTCGACGACTTCGCTCATCAGGTCCTTGCCGCGCGCGGCCGTGCCTGCCGCGTCGCCCGCCAGTTGCGCGGCTTGCTTCGCGTTCTGCGCGTTCTGGCGCACCGTGGCCGTCAGTTCTTCCATGCTCGCGGCCGTCTCTTCGAGCGAGGCCGCCTGGTCTTCCGTGCGCGCCGACAAGCCGAGATTGCCCGCTGCGATTTCGTCGCTCGCCGATGCCACCCCTTGCGCATGGCTGCGCACCTGGCTCACGACGCCCGCGAGACTCGACTGCATGCTTTTGAGCGCGTCGAGCAGCAGCGCCGTTTCGTCGCGCGCACCGGCTTGCGTGCGCACCTCGAAAGCGAGATCGCCCTGCGCCACCGCCTGCGTGCATTCGAGCGCGCGCGCGAGCGGCTTCGTCACGGTGCGGCTGAAGAACCACGCGCCCGTCATGGACGCCGCCAGTGCGGCCACCATCAACACTGCGCTGAGCAGCGTCGCCTGATGGGCCTGCTGCGCGGCTTGCGCCGACACCTCGGCGCTTTGTGCAGCGATCTTGTGTGCGGCTTCGTCAAGCAACGCGGCCGGGGCGCGGTCGGCGCCCGCCACTGCCTGATCGCCCGCCGAGGGCTCGAAACCTGCCGCCTTGAAGGCCGCCAGTCCCGTGCGATAGCCCTGCCCCATCGCCGTATGCGCGCTGGCGAAGCGATCGATCAGATCGCGGCTTTCGCCTTCGGGCAGGCTCGACTTGAGTTGCCCGGCGAGCGTATCCACCTCGCGCTCGCGCGCCTCGAACGCGGACCAGTGCTTGTCGAGCATGGCCGGGTCCTTGCCGCGCAACAGCGTGTCCTTCCACTCCTGCACCTGCACCTTGAAGGCGAGCAGCGTCGCCGTCACCGCGCGCTCGTTGGCCGCGCTGTTCTGCACCGTCGTGCCATACACGTTCAGCGACTGGTTCAGCGAATAGATTCCGTAGAACGCGCCCGCAAACATCAGCAGGAGCGCCGCCGCGAAGGCGAGCGGAATCTTCAGGGTCAACTTCATCGTCATTTCCTTGCGGTTGGCTTGCGCGGCGTCGGCGCTCGAAGCGTGGGGTTAGACGCGGACTAAGCGCGAAATAAGCGCGGCGGGAGCGGTCAGGCAGCCCTCTTGAGGAACCACCGCCCCGCCATGCTATCGGCATATGCGCGCGAAACTGAAGGGCAAGAAAGGACTGTTGTGGATGAAGATTTAATCAGACGAAATTTCTCGTCAGAAAATGCAATAAATGGAAAGCGATTGGCGCAAGCAAAAGGCCCGAATCGATCGGGCCTTTTAATCGGTACACCCAATGAAATCGTTTTCGTTTTACTCCATACCGGCTAGAAATTGAAGTTATCGATATTCGAAGCGTCGAAGGTCGTGGGCGGTCCGAGTATCACCTCGCCGCTCTTGCCGACGGTGCGCTTGCCGAGCTTGCCCGCATCGAAACTGTCGCCCTCCTTGCCGCTGATGGTGCCCGACGCGAGATTCGCGGCGGCGTAAGCGGCCAGGTAGCCCAGTGCGCCCGGATCCCACAACTGGAACGCCTTGACCGTGCCGTTCTTCACGAACGCGCGCATCTGGTTCGGCGTGCCCAGACCCGTGACGGCCACCTTGCCCTTGCTGGATGACGACGAGATATAGCGCGCCGCCGCCGCAATGCCCACCGAAGTCGGCGCGACGATCGCCTTCAGGTTCGGATACGCCTGCAGCAGACCTTGCGTTTCGACGAAGGACTTCTGGTCGTCGTCGTTGCCGTAAGCGATTTTCACGAGCTTCATCTTCGCGTATTCGGGCTTCTTCAGTTCCTCTTGCATCCATTTGATCCAGGTATTCTGATTGGTCGCGTTAGGCGTGGCCGAGAGAATCGCGAACTCGCCTTCGTTGTTCATCAGCTTCGCCACGAGCTGAATCTGGCCGCGCCCGATGCTTTCCGCGTTGGCCTGATTCACGAAGATCTGGCGGCCATCGGGGGCCGTGTCCGAATCGAAGGTGACGACCTTGATGCCCTGCGCCATCGCACGCTTGAGATAGGGCACGAGCGCGTTCGCGTCATTGGCCGCGATCACGATGGCGTCCTGATGCTGCGTGGTGAGCGTGTTGATGTACGACACCTGCGAGGACGCGCCCGCGTCCGACGGCCCGACCACCTTGCCGTCGCCCTTGAATTCCTTGATGGCGTCCATGCCGCCGTTATCGGCGATCACTTCGTAGGGGTTGTTGATCTGCTTGGGCACGAAGGCGATTTTCAGGCCTTCCTTGATGCCGGCGGCGTGCGCGGACAGGCCCGCGCCCAACAGCATGGCGCATAGCAGCGCCGTGCATGCGTGACGGACTGGCTTCATCATGAACGTGTCTCCTCGATGAGGGTCCGGCTGATGCGCCGGACCGATTGACGGCTGACTGCTTTTTCCTGCTTTTTACCGCTTCCTTCTTTTTCGACTGCGTTTCAGCTTGCCGCGCGTGCAATTGCACGCCGGTCGCGCAGCGTGCGCCAGCGCGCCGCGAGATTGGGAATCAGCACCGAGGCGAGCAGCAACGCGCCCGTCACGATGGTGAGCGTTTCGCTCGATACGTCCGCGAGCGTGAGCGCGTTCTTGAGCACGCCGACGATCAGCAAGGACAGCAGCACGCCATACATCGAACCGCGTCCGCCGAAGATGCTCACGCCGCCGAACAGCACCGCCGCGATCACCGACAGCTCGAAGCCTTCGCCGTTATCGCCGCGCGCGCTGGTGAAACGCAGCGTATAGACAATGCCCGCAAGCGCGCTCATGACGCCGGAGAGCACGAAAAGGCGCAACTTGACGCGCGCGACATCGATACCAGAAAACGACGCCGCCGTGCTGTTCGCGCCGATCGCATAGAGACTGCGGCCAAAGGCGGTCGCCTGCAGCAGCAGCGTGAACACCACGGCGCCCGCGGCGACGATCAGGAACGGCAGCGGAATGAAGGTGCTGCCCAGATTGCTCATGCCGAACAGCGTGTAGGCCGGCGGAAAATCGGCGATCGCCTGATCGCCCAGCAGCACGTAGGCAAGGCCGCGAAACAGCGCGAGCGTGCCGATAGTGACCGCGAGCGACGGCAGATTGAGCTTGACGATCACGAGCCCGTTGAAGAGGCCCGCGAGGCCGCCTGCCACCAGGACGAGCGCCATCGCCAGCGGCATCGGCACGCCCATGTGCCAGAGCACGCCCAGCAGCGCGCTCGACGCGCCCAGCATCGAGGCGACGGACAGATCGATTTCGGCGGCGACGATGATGAGCGTCATCGGCAAGGCCATCAGCGCGACTTCGGTGAGATCGGCCAGTATGTTGCTCAGGTTCGCGCCGGTGAGAAACACGTCGGACAGCACGCGCCCCACCCCGAGCGAGAGCACGAGTATCACCACCAGCAGCGACTCCCAGGTAAGAGGCAGGCCGGCGCGGCGTGTCAGCAATGCGGAGTCGGGTTTAGCCATGATCGCGTTTCCTCATCATGCGTTTGGCGACGGAGCGGGCCAGCAGCGTGTCGGCGGTAATGGCCGCGACGATCAGCGCGCCTTGAATGGCCTGTTCCCAGAACGGCGAAACGTGCAGCACCACCAGCGCGATGCTGATGACGCCGAGCACCAGCGCCCCCAGCGTCGCGCCGAGGATCGTGCCCACGCCGCCCGTGATGGCCACGCTGCCCACCACGGCGGCGGCCACCACCTGAAGCTCGATGCCCTTCGCGGTGCTGGCATCGACGGTGCCGAAACGCGCGAGCCACAACGCGCCCGCCAAGCCCGCGATGGCCCCGCTGATGACGAAGCCCATCGCCACACGACGCTCGACGTTGATGCCGGCGAGGCGCGCGGCCTCGGGGTTGGAGCCGATCGCGTAGTACTCGCGGCCTGGCCGGAACTGCTTGAGATAGACGGAGAGCGCGGCGAGCAGCACGATCGCAATCAGCGCGAGCACGGGCACGCCCAGCAACGCGCCGGTCGCGAGATGCGAGAACGCGTCAGGCAGACTCGTCGCGTTGATCTGTCCACCGTGCACCCATGCATAATCAGCACCCCGAAAGATATACAAAGTGGACAGCGTGGCGACCAGCGACGGCACGCGCCCCACCGCCACCAGCAGCGCATTGATCGAGCCGGCCACCATGCCGATCGCGAGGCCCGCCACCAGCGCCACGATGACCGGCATGTGCGGAAACGCCACATACAGGCTGCCGACCGCATACGCGCTGATGCCCACCGTCGAGCCGATCGACAGATCGATATGCCGCATCAGGATCACGATCGTCATGCCCGCCGTGAGCAGACTCACGATCGATACATTGAGCAGCACGTCGCGCAGATTCTGCAGATTGAGGAACTGGGGCCTTGCCAGCGCCGTGCCGCCGACGATCAGCAGCAGCACCACGAACAGCGTGGTTTCGCGGCTTTTCGCAAGCGTCTGCGCGAGCGCTGCCGCGCCGCGCCGCGGCACGCGCGGGCCGCCGCCTTGCAAGGGATGCGGAGAAGTGGAATGACCCATCATGCTGCGTTCCCCAGATGGATGTTGGCCTGACCGAGCGCGGCGCTCATGATGCGCTCCTCGTCGGCGTCGGCGCGCGCGATATCGGCGGTGATGCGGCCTTCGTGCATCACCAGCACGCGGTCGGCCATGCCCAGCACCTCGGGTAATTCGCTCGAAATCATCAGCACCGCCATGCCCTCACGCACCAGTTCGGCGAGCGCGCCGTAGACTTCCGCTTTCGCACCCACGTCGATACCGCGCGTGGGTTCGTCGATGATGAGCACCTTTGGCCCCGTCGCGAGCCACTTGCCGAGCACCACCTTCTGCTGGTTGCCGCCCGAGAGCGTGCCGACCGGCGCGTTCAGGTCGCTCGCCTTCAAACGCAGGCGCGTGCCCCACTTCCCGGCCAGTTCGACCTCGCGCTGCGTGGAAATCAATCCGAAGCGCACCAGGCGGCCCAGCACCGTGAGCGACGCATTGCGCGCGATGCTCAATTCAAGCGCCAGGCCCTGCTGGCGACGATCCTCGGGGACTAGCGCGAGACCGGCCTTCACCGCGCGCGCGGGACGGCCCATCGCGAGCGCCTTGCCCGCTACCTGCACCTGGCCCGCGTCGCACGGATCGATGCCGAAGATCGCGCGCGCCACCTCGCTGCGGCCCGCGCCCACGAGACCCGCGAGCGCCACGATCTCGCCCGCGCGCACATCGAAGGCGATGTCCTTGAACACACCGCGCCGCGTGAGGCCACGCACGCGCAGCATCACTTCGCCAGGCGCGACATCGGCTTTCGGATAGAACGTGGCAAGGTCGCGCCCGACCATGCGCGCGACGATTTCCTGGGTCGTGAGCGTCGCCGTGGGCGCGTCGAACACCTTCGCGCCGTCGCGCATGATGGTCACGTGCTGGGTGAGCGCGAACACTTCTTCGAGCCGGTGCGTGATGAAGAGGATCGCCACGCCGCGATCGCGCAATTTGCGCGCGATCGTGAAGAGCCGCTCGACCTCGGGCAGCGAAAGCGCCGCCGTCGGCTCGTCCATGATGAGCACGTTGGCGTTGAGCGACAGCGCCTTGGCGATCTCGATCACCTGCTGGTCCGCGATCGACAGACCCCGCACCAGCCGCTCGGCCTTGAGATCGACGCCCAGCGAGGCGAGCAGCGCCGCCACGTCGCGATGCATCGCGTCATGATCGATGCGGCCCAATCGGCCCACGGGCTGACGTCCCATGAAGATGTTCTCGGCGATCGATAGATCGAAGAACAAGGTGGGTTCCTGATAGATCACGGCGATTCCGGCGTCGCGCGCCTGCGCGGGCGTGACGAACTGTTGCTCGTTGCCGTCGATCAGCATTTCGCCGCCATCGGGACGATGCACGCCCGCGAGGATTTTCACGAGCGTCGATTTGCCGGCGCCGTTCTCGCCGAGCAGCGCATGCACCTCGCCGGGCCAGAGCACGAGCGTGCCGTCCACGAGCGCGCGCACGCGCCCGAACGACTTGCTGGCCCGTCTTAGCTCGAGGCGCGGCACGCCTGCTGCCGTTGCTTTCGATTCCACGCATGTCTCCTGATTCGTTGCTCCCGCAATCTTTCTGTTCAGCTTGGTCAGCTTGTTCGGGCGCTGGATCGCTAGATACGGTAAATGCGTTCGGCGTTGCTGCGAAAGAGCGCCGTACGCTCGCTTTCGCTGGCATCGCCAATGATGGCGGCATAGGCGCGCCACAATTCGGCATAGCCGCCGAACTGCCGGTCCACCGGGAAATTCGATGCGAACATGGCACGCGACGCGCCGAAGGCGTCGATCGTTTCGAGCACGTAGGGACGCAGGCTTTCCACCGTCCATTCGTGATCGAACATCGCCAGGCCGCTGATCTTCACCGACACATTCGGGCACGCCGCGAGCACGCGCAGGCCGTCGCGCCAATCGCGCCACCCCTGCACGCCGTTGCGGTCCACGAACATGCCCGCGTGGTTGACGATGAGCGATACGCCGGGATGCGCGCGCGCGAGCGCGGCGGCCTCTTCCATCTGCGCCGGATAGAGTTGCAGATCGAAAGACAGCCCGTGTTGTTCGAGCAGCGCGAAGTGCTTGCGCCAGGCCGGCTCGCGCATATAGTGGCGGCCCACATAGTCATAGAGCGGATTCGCATGCACGTTGAGAATCTGGCGAATACCGCGCGTGCGGTCGAACGCTGCGTGCGCCGCGAGGATTTCCGATGCATTCGGCGCGCTCAGATCCGCGGCGGCAACGATGGCGTTGGGAAGTCCCTTCCCGGCGTCGGCGATCGACTCCAGCCAGCGCGTCTCCTCTACGGGATCGGCCGGATCGTGATTCGCTTCCACGTGCACGACCTTGAGCACTTCGATATCGCCCGCTTCGCGCAAGAGATCGTCAGGTAGATAGTTATGCTTAAGATCGCGCGCATCGCCCACGAAGGACGTGCCCTGGTTCGCGAGCCAGGGATAGTGATGCGTGTCGAGATCCCAGAAGTGAACGTGCGGATCGACCACCTGCATGGCGTGCTCCTCGTGGCGAATCATGGCAAATGGAAAACCGGCACCAGCGGCTGCGTCAAAGGCACATTACTCTCGCCGGTCGCCATGATGTCGGCCATGAAATCCCACCATTTGCGCATGATGGCCGTTTCGGGCAGGCGATCCATGGTGTGATCGTCGCGCCGTTTGAGCACCGCAAAGAGCGCATGCGTGCTTTCGTCGAGAAAGATCCAGTAGTCCTGCACGCCCGCGTCGCGCAGCGCGCCGGCGAGTTCGGGCCAGATTTCGCGGTGACGCCGCTCGTATTCATCCCGGTTGCCGGGATCGAGCTGCATCCGAAACGCAACTGTTTCCATGATCGTGTCTCCGGTCCAGCCTGGTTGCTGCGTTTTTCTGGCGCGCGGTTTTAGTCACGGGCCTGGCGTTTGCCCTAACCTTTACGCGTGTTTTCACATGGTCTTGCAGCGATTCGAACGACTATAATTCCGCCATCGATAGCCAACCAATCCGTTGTTGGGATCGGGCGATACACAAACCGGATCGCAGGACTCATGAACCATCAGACCGCCGTCGTTTCGCTCGTCAATCGTCTCAAGTTCAAGCACCTCGCCCTGCTCGTCGCGCTCGACGACGCCCGCAATGTCCATCAGGCCGCCGATGCCATCAACGTCGCGCAACCCAGCGCGAGCCGCATGCTCAGCGACATCGAGGAAGCCTTCGGCTTTCGCCTCTTCGAGCGCAACGCGCGCGGCATGCAGCCTACGGCGCTGGGCGTCGTCACGCTGGCCTACGCGCGCCGCGCGCTGTCCGATCTCACCCGCTTCGCCGACGATCTCGACGTGAAGCGGCGCGGCGGCCACGGTCAGCTCACCGTCGGCGCGATCATGGGCGCCGCGCCCGATCTGCTCGCGCAGGCCGTCGCCACGCTCAAGACCGAGCGGCCGCTGCTGCATGTGCGCATCCT
Organism: Paraburkholderia eburnea; assembly: GCF_002917095.1. GTDB lineage: Bacteria > Pseudomonadota > Gammaproteobacteria > Burkholderiales > Burkholderiaceae > Paraburkholderia > Paraburkholderia eburnea. The sequence goes on along the minus strand of NZ_PQGA01000002.1, from coordinate 452,244 downwards.
TGGCGAAACCAGCGATCAGGTCGTGCAACTGCTGCATCGCCGCGATGTCGACCTTGCGCTCGGCCGCCTGACCACGCCGCTGCAACACAACGATTTCAGCTTCGAGCCACTCGCGCGCGAAACGCTCGTGCTGGTGGTGCGCGCGCGCCATCCGCTCGCGCGCCGCGAACAAGTGACACTCGCCGAACTGATGGACTGGCCATGGGTCGCGCAGCCCATCACGAGTCCCGCGCGTGAACTGTTCGAAGGCGAACTCGCGCGCGCCGGTCTTGCCACGCCGATGAACCTCACGGAGTCGGCTTCCATCTTCGCCACGCTGCAACTGCTCGAAAGCTTCGACGCCGTGGCGATGCTGCCCGAATCCGTCGTGCGCGATCATGTGCGCGGCAAGCTGCTCACCGTGCTGCCGCTCGAAATCGGCAAGAGCCTGCCGGGCTACGGCGTGCTCACGCGCAAAGGCGAGGCGCTCGCGGAACCCGCCGAGCATTTCGTCGGCCTGCTGCGCCGCTTCTCGCAGCCCTTCAAGCCCGACGACACCGTTCGCGACATGAGGCTCGCCACACATTCGTGAGTCCTTATCGATCCATTGCCTGCTATTGCAGGTTGACGAACAAGCCGCCGTCCACCAGCAGCGCTGCGCCCGTCACATAACGCGCCCGATCCGAAGCGAGAAATACCACGCAGTCGGCCACGTCTTCCGGCGCGCCCAGTCGCCCGAGCGGAATGCGTTTTTCGAAGTACGCGCGCTTTTCTTCGTCCGCGAGGTCTTCGGCGTTCAGATCGGTGGCGATGGTGCCCGGCATCACCGAATTGCAGCGGATCCCGTACGGCCCCAACGCAATCGCGCACGACTGCATCAGCGAATGCACGCCGGCCTTGGTGGGCGTGTAGTGCGTCTGCATGCCGCCGCCGACGAGCGCGCTGATCGAACTGGTCGCGACGATCGCTCCGCCCGTGCCCTGCTCCTTCATCTGCCGCGCCACGGCCTGCGTGACATAGAACGCGCCGTTCAGATTCACGCCGATGGTGCGTTCGAGCACGGCCGGCGGCATGTCCAGGAACGAATGGAACGGACAGATGCCCGCGTTGCTCGCCAGCACGTCGACGTGCCCGAAATGCTCGACGGTCTGGCGCACGAGATCGACGCCCGTTTGCGGAGCCGCCACGTTGCCTTCGACGGCAATCGCGCGACGCCCGAGCCGCTCGATCTCGTCGAGCACTTCGCCAATCGCCGAGCGGCGGCCATACGAGGCGTCGTTATCGCCCCAGTAGTTGATCGCGACGTCCGCGCCTTCGCGCGCGCTCGCAACCGCAATGGCGCGCCCGATGCCGCGCGAGCCGCCGGTGACGATCACCACCTTGTCCTTGAGCAGCACGATGCTTCCTCCTGAGCGATGTCGATCGGGCTTAATGTTGGTAGGGACGCGAAAGCTTGCAATCCGGATTCAGCCGCACGCCGAAGCCCGGCCGGTCCGGCACCTTCATGCGGCCTTTCACCGGCACCGGTTCGTCCAGCAACAACGGTGTGAACATCGGCACCACCTGATCGGCCTTGGGCGCCATCATCAGAAACTCGGCGAACGGCGAGTTGTGGCGCGTAACCACGAAGTGATAGCTGTACACGGACGATCCGTGCGGCACCACCAGCGTGTTGTGCGCGTCGGCAAGCGCGGAAATCTTGATGAGCTCCGTCATGCCGCCGCACCAGTTCACATCGGGCTGGATCAGATCGCAGCAGCCCATTTCCAGCAGCATGCGAAAGCCCCAGCGCGTGGCCTCGTGCTCGCCCGTCGAAACCATCATGCCGCGCGGCACGTTGCGTCGCAGTTCGGCATAGCCCCAATAGTCGTCGGGCGGCAGGCATTCCTCGATCCACTTGAGACCGTATTCGTGCGCGGCTTCGGCCAGACGCGTGGCGTAGCGCACGTCCAGACTCATCCAGCAGTCATACATGAGCCAGAAGTCGTCGCCCACGCGCTCGCGCATCGTGGCGAGCGTTTCGATGTTCTTTCTGAGGCCCTCCTCACCTTCGGCGGGACCGTGCAGCAAAGGCAGCTTGCCGCCGATAAAGCCCATCTCCTTTGCGAGGTCGGGTCGCGCGCCGGTCGCATAGAACACGAGTTCGTCACGCACCGGACCGCCCAGCAGTTGATAGACCGGCTCCTCGCGCAGCTTGCCGAGCAGATCCCAGAGCGCCAGATCCACGCCCGAAATCGTATTGAGCACCACGCCCTTGCGGCCGTAGTAAAGCGTGGAGTAATACATCTGGTCCCAGATCTTTTCCAGATCCGTCACGCGCTGGCCCTCAAGAAAGCGAGCGAGATGCTTTTCGACGATGAACGCGCCAATCTCGCCGCCCGTCGTGACCGCGAAGCCCACGGTGCCATCGCTCGCTTCCACCTCGACAACGAGGGTGCCCAGCACGTCGATGCCAAACGAGCGGCGGCTCTGGCGATACTCGGGATAGCGTGCCATCGGCGTCGAAATATGATTGTCGATCCAGTGTCCGTCGGCCTGATCGTGATAATCCGCGCCGCCGCCGCGCACCGTGAAAGCGCGAACGTGTTTGATGGTAGGCATGGCCATGGATGCTTGCTCCTGAGAGTGAGGGTGCTTGACGCCAGGTCAATTAATCAGGTATGCGATTCAATGCGCGCTGCCAGTGGGCTGCGCGAATACGTTGGCGCGAGGCCCACCACCGCGCGGCACGACGATGAAAACAAGTGCCGCAGCCGCGAGGCTCGCAAAGCCCAGCAATTCAAGGCCTGCCGCGTGCGAGCCGAAATGTCGATCGGCGGCGGCGCGCAGCAGCGGTGCAAGAAAGCCGCCCAGGCCACCGAGCGCGTTGATCAACGCGATGCCGCTCGCTGACGCCGCGCCCGCAAGATCGCGCGCCGGAAAGGTCCAGAACAGCGGTTGCGCCGCGATAAAGCCGCTGGCCGCGCAGCACAGGCCGATCATGGCGACGATGGGTACGCCCAGATCGCCGGCCATGCCGGACATCGCGATGCCCAGTCCAGACAGCACGAGCAGGCCAACCGTCCATACGCGATGACTGCCCATGCGGTCGGCGCGGCGCGGCACAAGCCATGTCAGCGCAAGCGCACACACCCACGGCACCGCCGCCAGCAGCCCGACCTTCAGCCCCACGGCCGCGCCCGCGAGCGACGCCACCTGTTGCGGCAAAAAGAAAATCACGCCATAGACGCTCATCTGGATCAGCGCGTAGATCGCGGCATACGCCAGCACGCGGCGGTCGACCAAAGCCGCAAACGCATTACGCGCGCCGTGCGCGGCGGCCTCGCCAGCATCGACGAGCAGCGCGGCAGTCAGCGCGCGTCGCTCATCGGCGTCGAGCCAATGGGCGTGCTCGGGACGGTCGGTCAGATACCAGAAGGCCCAGACGCCCACCAGCGACGCCAGCGCGCCTTCGACGAGAAAGAGCCATTGCCAGCCCGCGAGACCGCCCACGCCATGCATATCGATAAGCAGTCCCGACAATGGGCCGCCGAAGATGAAAGCCAGCGGCGCGCCAAAGTAGAACACGCCAATCGCGCGCGCCCGCGCCGATTGCGGAAACCACTGCGTAAGGTAAAAGATGATGCCCGGGAAGAAACCCGCTTCGGCCACGCCCAGCAAAAAACGCAGTGTATAAAACGATGCGGGCGAATGCACCCACGCCATCGCGGCGGAAATCAGCCCCCACGTCACCATGATCCGGCACATCCAGAGCCGCGCGCCGACGCGATGGAGCAACAGATTGCTCGGCACCTCGAACACTGCATAGCCCAGGAAAAAGACGCCCGCGCCGAAAGCAAACGCGGCATCGGACAACCCCGTATCGTGTTGCAGCGCCTTTTGCGCGAAACCAATGTTCGCCCGGTCCAGAAACGCGAGCACGTACATGAGCAGCAGGAACGGCAACAGACGCCGCATGGCCTTGCTGCCCGCGCGCTGCAACGCCTGCTGCGGTTGTGACAATTGCGAAGGTGACGCTTCGTCCGGCATCGATGTCTCCTGTCGATCCCTTGCAGAGCGGTCCGCGCTGCGGCCGCCCTTTTTCTCTCGCCGTGCGCCTGGCTGGCGCATCGAATCGAAACGCCTCGATTAGTACGTCGCGCGCCCGCCCGAAAGATCGAACACAGCGCCGGTACTGAACGCGCAATCCTCCGACGAGAGCCAGACGATCATCGCGGCCGCTTCGTCCGGCATCAGGAAGCGGTTCATCGGGATCTTCGCGAGCATGTAGTCGATATGCTGCTGCGACATGGAGTCGAAGATCTCGGTTTTCGCCGCCGCCGGCGTGACCGCGTTCACGAGCACGTTTTTCGTGGCCAGTTCCTTGCCGAGCGACTTGGTGAGGCCAATCAAGCCCGCCTTCGATGCGCTGTAGTGCGAAGCATTGGGATTGCCTTCCTTGCCGGCCACCGAAGCGATATTGACGATGCGCCCATAGCCCTGCGCAATCATCTGCGGCACGACCGCGCGACAGGTCAGATAGCTGCCGATCAGATTCACCTCGATCACCCGGCGCCACGTCTCCACGGGTAATTCCCACGTGAGACCGTTGCCGCCCGTGATGCCCGCGCTATTGACGAGTGCGTGAATCGCGCCGTGCGTTGCCACCGTGCGCTGCGCGGCGTCTTCGACCGAGGCTTCGTCGGTCAATTCGACCTTCACGGCCGACACGCTGCCGAGTTCGGAGAGTTCGGCGCGCGAGCGTTCCAGCCGATCGGCGTCGATGTCCCACAACGCCACCGCCGCGCCCGAGCACAGCGCGCGCTGCGCGACCGCGTAGCCGAGGCCACGCGCGCCGCCCGTCACCACCATCACACGATTCTTGAGATCAAGCTGGTTCATGTTGGCCGTCTCCTCATGCATCGACCGTCGGAGCGACGGCACGCTGTTGTTGTTCGCCCAGCCCCGCCACGGACAGGCGCATGGTCTGTCCCGCCCGCAGATAGACGGGCTGCGGCTTCTGCCCCATGCCGACGCCAGGCGGCGTGCCCGTCGAAATCACGTCGCCGGGTTGCAGGCTCATGAAATGGCTGATGTAGGACACGCAAGTGGCCACGTCGAAGATCATCGTGCGCGTATTGCCCTGCTGATAGCGCTTGCCGTCGACTTCGAGCCACATGTCGAGCGCCTGCGGATCGGCGATCTCGTCGCGCGTGACGAGCCACGGCCCAAGTGGCGCGAAGGTATCGGCGCTCTTGCCCTTGTCCCACTGACCGCCGCGCTCGATCTGCCAGGCGCGCTCGGACACATCGTTGACGATGCAATAGCCCGCCACATGGTCGAGCGCGCGTTCACGCGACACGTAGCGCGCTGCCTTGCCGATCACGACGCCCAGTTCGACTTCCCAATCGACTTTTTGCGCGCCGGGCGGGATCACGACATCGTCATGAGGACCGCTAAGTGAACTGGTGGCCTTGAAGAACAGTACAGGTTCGGCGGGCACCGGCATATTGGATTCAGCCGCGTGGTCCGAGTAGTTCAGCCCCACGCAGACGATCTTGCCCACCTGGCCGACGCAAGGCCCCAGGCGCGCGTCGGCGGGCACGAGCGGCAGTTGCGCCAGATCGAGCGCGCCGAGTCGATCGAGCGACGCCGCGCCCAGCGCCTCGCCCGCGAGATCGGGCAGTACGGCCGAGAGGTCGCGCACGCGGCCTTCGCGGTCGAGCACGCCCGGTTTTTCCCTACCCTTACCGCCCCAGCGGACCAGCTTCATGCGGTGTCTCCTGATATTGGACTTGAGCATTGGTCACCAATATAGGCAGGCTGCGATAGCCGGACAATCCGATTGGCGCATGGGGCGATAACAAAAGTGGATCGCGGTGCGGCGCTGCCAGTTGCAGACGCAAAAAAGGCGGCGCCCTTTCGGGTCGCCGCCTTTTACTTCGGGTATATCCTGGCTTTATGCTGTCTTAGTCGCGATTAGCCTGGAGCACCGTGAGCGCCGCCATGTTGATGATGCGTCGCACCGTCGAGCTCGACGTGAGAATGTTCACCGGCGCGTTCACGCCCAGCAGGAACGGTCCCACCGCCACGTTGCTGCCCGCGCCCGTCTTGAGCAGGTTGTAGGCGATGTTGCCCGAGTCCACGTTCGGGCACACCAGCAGATTCGCCGAGCCTTGCAGACGCGAATGCGGCAGGATGCGCTGGCGCAGCGCTTCGTCGAGCGCGCAATCGCCGTGCATTTCGCCGTCGATTTCCAGGTCCGGCGCCTGTTCGGTCACGAGCTTGAGCACTTCGCGCATCTTCGTGCCCGAGGCCGAGCTGCCCGAGCCGAAGTTCGAGCGCGACAGCAGCGCCACCTTCGGTTGCAGATTGAGCCATTCCATCTGACGTGCGGCCGCCAGCGTGAATTCGGCGATCTGCTCGGCGTTCGGGTTATCGTTGATGTGCGTATCGACGATGGCGACCGTGCGCTTGTCCAGCAGCAGGATGTTCATCGCTGCGTAGGTTTTCGCGTTGCGCTGCATGCCGATGGCTTCGTCGACGAAGCGCAGGTGGTCGTGGTACGCACCGACCGTGCCGCACACCATGCCGTCGGCGTCGCCCAGGCGCACCATCATCGCGCCGATCAGCGTGAGACGACGGCGCATTTCCACGCGCGCCATTTCCTTCGAAATGCCATCGCGGCAACGCAGTTCCCAATATGTGGTCCAGTACTGGTGGAATCGTTCGTCGTACTCAGGATTGGTGACTTCGACATCTTCGCCCAGCTTCAGGCGCAGGCCGAACTTCTCGATGCGCGCCAGCAGCACTTCGGGACGGCCGATCAGGATCGGACGTGCGAGCTTTTCGTCGACGATCACCTGCACCGCGCGCAGCACGCGCTCTTCCTCGCCTTCCGCGAACACGATGCGCGATTTGGCGCCGTCACGCACGAACTGCTTGGCGGCCGCGAAGATCGGCTTCATGAACGCGCCCGAGTGGTAGACGAACTGTTGCAGCTCGTTCGTGTAGGCGGCGAAGTCGTCGATCGGACGCGTCGCCACGCCGTCTTCCATGGCGGCCTTGGCCACCGCCGGCGCGATACGCACGATCAGGCGCGAATCGAACGGCTTCGGAATCAGGTACTTCGGGCCAAAGCGCAGATCGTACGCGCCATAAGCCGCCGCGACCGAGTCGTTGAGTTCTTCTTCCGCGAGACCGGCAATGGCGTGCACGGCCGCGATTTCCATGCGGCGCGTGATGGTCGTTGCGCCCACATCGAGTGCGCCGCGGAAAATGTACGGGAAGCACAGCACGTTGTTGACCTGGTTCGGGAAGTCCGAACGGCCCGTGGCCAGCACCGCATCCGGGCGCGCTTCGAGCGCGACTTCCGGGAAGATTTCCGGCGTCGGGTTCGCGAGCGCCAGAATCAGCGGCTTGTCGGCCATCTTCTTGACCATCTCGGCCTTCAGCACGCCGCCGGCCGACAGACCGAGGAACACGTCCGCGCCTTCGATCACTTCGCCAAGCGAGCGCGCGGACGTATCCTGCGCGAAGCGTTCCTTGTCCGGATCCATCAGCGTCGTGCGGCCTTGATAGACCACGCCGTCGATGTCCGTCACCCAGATGTTCCTGAGCGGCAGGCCCAGATCGACCATCAGGTCCAGACAGGCCAGCGCCGCCGCGCCCGCGCCCGAGGTCACGACCTTGACCTTGGTGATGTCCTTGCCGATCACCTTCAGACCATTGAGGAAGGCCGCCGAAACGGTGATCGCCGTGCCGTGCTGATCGTCGTGGAAGACCGGAATCTTCATGCGCTCGCGCAGCTTGCGCTCGACCGTGAAGCAGTCCGGCGCCTTGATGTCTTCCAGATTGATGCCGCCGAAGGTGGCTTCGAGGCTCGCGATGATATCGACGAGCTTGTCCGGATCGCTTTCCGTGACTTCGATGTCGAACACGTCGATGCCGGCGAACTTCTTGAACAGGACCGCCTTGCCTTCCATGACCGGCTTCGACGCCAGCGCGCCGATGTTGCCCAGACCGAGCACGGCCGTGCCGTTGGTGATCACGCCGACCAGATTGCCGCGCGCCGTGTAGCGGAACGAGTTCTGCGGATCGGTGACGATCTCCTCGCAGGCCACCGCCACGCCCGGCGTATAGGCGAGCGCGAGATCGCGCTGGGTGACGAGCGGCTTGCTCGCCGTCACCGAGATCTTGCCCGGGGTGGGGAATTCGTGATACTCGAGGGCGGCCTGGCGATCGGTCTTGTTCATGTTCCTCACTCTGATGATGGGCCCCGCGCACGGACGGCGCGGCGGTCATGTTCGAATGAGGCGATTCTAGTGAGCCGTCATAAGCTGGCCATTTTGATTTAGTATGGGGCCATTATTTTTTCATGATGCCTCCCCGATTCCCGTCCCGGTTCCCGCCCCAGCGCCGCCACGGCGCTGCCCCGGCGGGCGGCGCGGGCGTCCCCGGCATCCCAGCCTCACCCAGCGGGTCTCCCGGATAAGCGGATCGTGTCGTTCAGTATCGAAGAAGTCACCCGGCGCCTCCTTTCGCGCCTCAAAATGCGTCATCTGGTGCTGCTGCTGCAGATTCGCCAGCACGGCTCTCTCACGCGCGTGGCCGAACATATGGCCACGAGCCAGCCGGCCGTGACCAACGCGCTCGCCGAAATGGAAAGCATGTTCGGCGCGCCGCTATTCGAGCGCTCGCCGCGCGGCATGACGCCCACGCCGCTCGGCAATGTGGTGCTCACGCGCGCCCAGGCGATGCTGCACGATCTCGACCACCTCGCGCGCGATATCGAAGCCGTGGTCGCCGGCCATGCCACGCGCCTGCACGTGGGCGTGATTCCGTTCATTTCGGGGCGCACGCTGGCCACGGCGATTCGCCTGGCGCAGTCGCGCCTGCCGCAACGCGTCACCATGACGATCCACGAAGGCACTAGCGACGCGCTGCTGCCGCAACTGCGCGACCATACGCTCGATATTGTGATCGGGCGCGCGTCGGCCACGGTGGACGTCACGCAATTGCGCTTCGAGGTGCTGTATCAGCAGACGCCACGGCTGATCGCGAGCCGGCGCCTCGCGGCGCGACTCGGGCGCAGCAAGGCGAACTGGCAAAAACTCGCGGAACTCGACTGGATTCTGGGCGCGCCCAATACGCCGATCCGCGAGCAGATTGCCGATCTCTTCCTGCACGCGGGCGTGGTGCCGCCGGTGCCGATCATGGAGAGCTACACGTCGCGCCTGATCGGCGAGATGATCGCGGCGAACGAGAACGCCGTTTCCATCGTGCCCGCCGATATCGCCGAGGAACTCGTGCATATCGCGGGCGTGGCGATCGTGCCGTACACCTTCGACTGGACGCTGCCGCCCATCGCCCTGTTCACGCGCGCAGGCGTGCTGCGCGAAGTGGACGGCGTGTTCGGCCAGGCGCTGCGCGAGCTTTATCTGGAAGCGGAAGCCGCGCGGCGCTGAGGTTTTCCCCTTGTTTTCAAGGGCGTTTATGCTTGCTCGGCGAGTGCCTGCAGTTCGTGTTCGAGTTCTTCGAGTTCGAGCGCGTGCGTCTTGTCGTGATCGAGCAATTCGCGCACCAATTCCTCCAGCGTCATGCGGCGCACCCCGTCGCGCAGCCCGCAGCGCGCCAGTTGCCCAGGCGTGAGCCGCTTGAGCGACGCGCATAGCCGCTGCCGGTTGATGGCGAATTCGTCGCGCGCCGCCGCAAGATCCTGCGCCATATAGTTGCGTTCCTCGGCGATCGTCGTGCCGTTCACCGATTCGATCAACGGCAGATCGGCCTTGCGCACCGCACTGAAACGCGCGGCGAACACGGCGTCGAGATCGCGCAAATGGCACGCGTGTTCCAGCAGCGAAAAGCCGGTGCCTTGCGGGCGGCGCGACCAGAGCGCGTGCGGCACGCGGGCGACGAGCGCATCAAAACGCTCGGGCATTCCCGCAAGCGCGTCGATCACATCGGCGAACGGCAAGCTCACCGGCTGGGCGCTGAAGACCGCCCCATAGCTGAAGAGCGCGCCGCCCACGCGCCCGCGCGCCTGCGCGACCTCGTGTCCGTGACGCCGCATCACCTCCGCCACCATCGCGCCGCAGAACTGCCGCGCGGTGTGATCCTGCTCGACTTCCGGGAATTTCAGGGCGATTTCGTCTATGACGGCCGAAACGGCGGCCACGCCCACGCGCGAGAGCACGGCGTATTCGACATAGCGCTGCGGTGTGTCGATCAGCGCCTCCAACTGGCTGGCCAGTGCGGTGGTCCGGAAACGGTCAAAGCGGGAGTGCATGGCGCGTCCTTATGGCCTATTCTTTAACGTATCAAAATGATACGTTAAAAAGCGCAAGCGGAGCAAGAGACGCGTAAATCCATCTTTCGGGGCCTATAAAACAAACTGCCGGACGCAAGTTTTAACCTGCGCCCGGCAGAGCTGGACACTAAACATCACGCGCCGTCAGGCACGCGTCAGAACACCCGCCTCAAGTGCGCGCCGTCACCACGCCCGCTTCGCTCGCAACCGCGTCGCCCTGCATGCGCGACACCAGCATCAGCGCGCAGACCAGCGTAATCAATACGTGCACGATGCCCAGCGCCACCACCGACACGATGCTGCCCGTCGCGCCCAGCAAAAACTGGCCGAGAATCGGCGTCGTGCCCGCGAACACCATCCCGCAGATCTGATACGCGAGCGAGATGCCCGTATAGCGCACCTGCGCCGGAAACGCCTTCGCGAGCATACCCGCCATCGCCGCGTAGTAAAGCGAATGCGGAATCGACGCGAGCGCCATGCCGAACATCGCGAGCTTCGTCGAGCCCGTCGCGATCAGCGAGAACATGATCGGCAGCGCCACGATTTCAGGCACCAGCATGTAGATGATGGCCTTGCGCAGATCGAGCTTCGTGGCCAGCACCGCGCCGAACGGCTGAACGATCAATTGCACGACGATGGCGAACGTAATCACGCCCAGGAACTGCGTGCGGTCGAAACCGATCGACGTCACCGCCCACGACAACGCAAACGTGGTCTTGAAGTAAGTCGCCGACAACGCAATCACGCATGCGCCCACGCCCATCGCCACGAGCGCCTTGTGATGGCGCAGCACCTCGCCGATCGGCAGTTTCACCACTTTGTTCTGCGCCTGCAGTTCCTTCATGGCCGGCGATTCGTCCACGCTCATGCGGATAAACATGCCCACGATCACGAGCAGCGCCGACATCAGGAACGGCACGCGCCAGCCCCAGGTCATGAACTCGTGGTCGGGCAGCGTCGAGATCACGAGAAACGCCACCGTCGCCAGCAGATTGCCCGCAGGCGAGCCCTGCTGCGCGAACGCCGAATAGAAAATCTCCTTGCCCTTGGGTGCGTGCTCCGACGAGAGCACCACCGCGCCGCCCCACTCGCCGCCCATCGCGATCCCTTGCAGCAGGCGCAGCAGAATCAGCAGCACCGGCGCGAGCACACCCACCTGCCCGTAAGTCGGCAGCAGGCCCATGGCCGTGGTGCAGCAACCCATCAGCATGAGCGTGATGATCAGCGTCTTCTTGCGGCCCACCTTGTCGCCAAGATGGCCGAACACGATGCCGCCGATCGGGCGCGCCAGAAAGCCCACCCAGAACGAGGCGAACGCCGCGAGCGTGCCCACCACCGCATTGGTCGAGGGGAAAAACAGCTTGCCGAGCACGAGCGCCGCCGCCGTGCTGTACGCGTAAAAGTCGTACCACTCGATCGTCGTACCGACGAACGAGGCGATGCCGGCCTTGCGGGCCTGGCGATGCTGGGTGTCGAGTGAGGAAGCTGCCAAGGTACGTCTCCAGATTTCGTTTTCGACCGCCGTGTTTCCCATCCGAAACACGGGGAATCCGACCGTCTTTCCGATACGAAACTCGCCGCTAACGGCTGAGATTCGTGCGTCGCCCGAAAGTATTCTGCAATGTTCAAATTACGAACATTCTTTCATTTATCGAACTTCGGCCAGAAGATGCGGAATATGAAGCGCCCGTTTCATACCGTCAATTAAGGGATAACCCGCGTTCGCGCCGCGCCCAGACGGGACAGCGCCGCGCGCGTTTTAGGTGTTTACCCGTAAGTGTATTGTCAGATAGTTATCGGTATGCCGATAATGCTCTCATGGATGTGAAAACTGCAGTACGCGTCTTCGATGTAATCAACCTCTTTGCCGAAGTCCGGCAGCCGATGATCTACAGCGAAATTGCGCGTCGAACCGAGATCCCGCTTTCGAGCTGTCATGCCCTCCTGCAAACGATGGTGGCCAAGGGCTACCTCTACGCGCCGGGCGTGAAGGCGGGTTATTACCCCACGCAGCGCCTGCTGCACGTCGCCCGCGACATTTGCAGCGAGGACCCGCTCACGCTGATGTTCCAGCCGCTGCTGGGCGCCCTGCGCGACGCGACTGGCGAAACGGCGGGGCTGGCGACGCTCGCGGGCAATCGCGTGGTTTATCTCGACGTGATCCAGTCGCGTCAGAAGATCCGCTACAGCGACGAGCCGGGCGGCTTCATGTCGATCGCGAGCGCGGCGGGCAAGGCCCTGCTGGGCGCGCTCGGCGCCAAGGGCCGCCGCAAGTTCCTCGACAACAACGTGCCGCTGCCGCTCGCGGCCAACGGTTCCGTGCTCGAGCGAGAGAAGTTCGAGCGCGAGATCGAACAAGGCGTGATCGATGGCTGGCACCGCTCGACGGGCGAAAGCGTCGAGGACGTGGCCGGTCTCGCGCGCGGTTTCCTGATTCACGGCGAGGCGTTTGCACTCGTCATCGGCGCGCCCAAGGCGCGTCTGCTGCGCAACGAGCCGCAAGCCGTGCAGGCGCTGCTCGACGTGTACGCGCAGATACCGCCGTCGCTGCTCGCCGCTTGATTTAGCCAATCGCAAGCGAAAGCCGCGCCGCAAAAAGATGTGGAGGAAGACAGCATGCGTTGGAAGAACCGGCCGGAAGGCTCGAACTGGGGCGACTTCGGACCCGATGATCAGCTGGGCCGCCCCAATCTGATCGGTGCCGAGCAGGTCCTCAAGGGCGCGCAGGAAATCCGCGCGGGGCTGAGCTTCACGCTCTCGCTGCCGCTCGATTTCCCGGGGGAGAGCAAGCTCAATGTGCGCCGCCATCCGCCGGTGCTGCGGCCGACGTTTCGCGACGGCCTGCCTTATGTGAATTTCCCGTTCGCGCGCAACGAGCCGCTGGCCACCGACATCGTGAGCGACGACCAGGTGCTGCTCTCGCTCCAGTATTCGACGCAATGGGATGCGCTCGCGCACGTGGGCGCGCGTTTCGACGCCGATGGCGACGGCATGGCCGAAAGCGTCTACTACAACGGCTATCGCGCCAACCGCGACATCGTCGGCCCCATGGAATATCGCGCGGAAAACGGCTTCGCGCCACATGCGTGCGGCGGCGAGCACAGCCACGCGGACGTGCTCGGCATCGAGAATCTCGCCGTCAAGGGCATGCAGGGCCGCGGCGTGCTGATCGATTTCGCGGCGCATTTCGGGCGTGAATTCCGCACGATCGGCTACGACGACCTGATGCGCGTGGTGGCAGCGGACAAGGTGGAAGTCGAACGCGGCGACATGCTGTTGCTGCGCACCGGTTTCGCCGAGATGGTGCTGGAGATGAACAAACAGCCGGACGAGGCGGCGCTCGCGAGCCATTGCGGCGCGCTCGATGGCCGCGACGACCGGCTGCTGCAATGGATCAGCGATTCCGGCATCGCCGCGCTGGCGGCCGACAACTATGCGGTCGAGCGCTATCCCGCGCGCGAGCCGGCGACGCCGGGCGAATATCCGCTGATGCCACTGCATCATCACTGCCTGTTCAAGCTGGGGCTGCCGCTCGGCGAGCTTTGGTATCTGCGCGATCTGGCCGTCTGGCTGCGCGAGCATGGGCGTTCGCGCTTCATGCTGACCGCCCCGCCGCTGCGCCTGCCCGGCGCGATGGGCTCGCCGGTCACACCGGTCGCCACGGTTTGACGTAATTTCGCGCGTTATTCGACCCCGACATGGTTCGAATTCGATAAGCAATCCTGCCGATCCGGCAACAGACCGGCAGCTCCATCAGCAACTGCGATCCGTATCTTCGACATGGCTAAAGAACGAGTTTTGATTACCGGCGGCGCCGCCGGCATCGGCGCCGCGTGCGCCGCACGCTGCGAGGCGGACGGTTACGAAGCGGTCGTGATCGACCGCGTGGGCGACGGCATCCTCGCCGATCTCGCCGACACGCAGGCGACCGCCGCCGCGCTCGAACGCGCGCTCGCGGGCGGCCCGATCACGCGCCTCGTCAACAACGTGGGCATCGTGGTGCCGAACGATGCCGAACACCAGACGCTCGAAGAACTCGAACTCGCGTGGGCGCTCAACGTGCGCTGCGCGCAGCAGTGCATGCAGGCGCTGCTGCCGGGCATGAAGGCGGCGGGCTTCGGGCGCATCGTCAATATGTCGTCGCGCGCGGCGCTCGGCAAGGAACTGCGCACCGCGTACTCGGCCACCAAAGCCGCGCTGATCGGCATGACGCGCGTGTGGGCCCTGGAACTGGGCGTGCACGGCATCACCGCGAACGCCATCGGCCCCGGCCCGATCCGTACCGAGCTGTTCGACCGCGCCAACCCGCCCGGCGCGCCGCGCACCCAGGCCATCATCGACGCCGTGCCGGTCAAGCGCGTGGGCACGCCCGACGATATCTCGCATGCGGCCTCGTATCTGCTCGATGCGCGCAGCGGCTTCGTCACGGGTCAGGTGCTCTATGTGTGCGGCGGCATGACGGTCGGCGTCGCAGGAGTCTGATCATGGCACCCACCGAATTGCGGCGTGCGGGCATTGTCGGGGCGGGCAGCATCGGCGTAGCCTTCGCGATCGTGTTCGCGCGCGCGGGCTGGCGCGTGCGCCTGTTCGATCCCGATGCGCAACGGCGTGCCGCCGCGCCTGGCGAAATCGCACAACGGCTCGACGATCTCACGCGTTTCGCGCTGATCGACGAAAGCGCCGCGCAAATCGCGGCGCGGGTGGAAATCGTCGATACGCTCGAAGCGGCAGCCAAGGATGCCGATCTCGTGCAGGAATGCGCCCCCGAGCGCGCCGATCTCAAACGCGAACTGTTCGCACAACTGGATAAATGGGCGCCGCCTCAGGCGATCCTCGCGAGCGCATCGTCATTTCTCGCCGCATCGGAATTCGTCGACGAAAGCCTGCCCGGACACGCGCGCTGCCTCATTGCGCATCCGGGCAACCCGCCCTATCTGGTGCCCGTGGTCGAGATCGTGCCCGCGCCCTTCACATCCGCCGCCGCGACCACGCGCGCCATCGCGCTTTATGGCGAGGCGGGCCTCATGCCGGTGCGCGTGAAGAAGGAAGTCGCCGGCTTCATTTTCAACCGCCTGCAAGGCGCCGTGCTGCGCGAGGCCTATTGTCTCGTGCGCGACGGCGTGGCCTCCGTGGACGATATCGACACCGTGATGCGCGAAGGCCTCGCGCCGCGCTGGTCGGTGATCGGCCCGTTCGAGACCGTCGATCTGAACACACGCGGCGGCATCGCCTCGCATGCGCAGAAGATGGGGCCATCGTACGAACGCATGGGCGCCGAGCGCGGCCAGCACGACCCATGGACGCCCGAACTGGTCGCGCAAGTGGAAGCCGCGCGGCGCGCGGCGTTGCCGCTCGACCGTTGGGACACGCGTGTGGCCTGGCGCGACCGCCAACTCATGCAACTCGCGCGGCACCGCAGAAGCGCCGCACGCACGGACGACTGAAGCGCGCACACATCGCACGCACGTCACACCCGCTCGCCGCGATGCGAGAGAGACCCAAGAATTATCAAGACCAGAAAGAGACACCACCATGCAGCGAGTCACTGCCTTCTTTACCGAGCTGATGCGCCGGTATCTGCCCGATCCCTTCGTCTTCGCGATCGGCCTCACCCTGCTCACCATGGCGCTGGCCGTCATCGTGCAAGGCCAGAGCATCACCGCGCTCACCACGAGCTGGGGCAAGGGCTTCTGGGCGCTGCTCGCGTTCACGACGCAGATGGCCGTGATTCTCGCCATGGGCTATGTGCTCGCCACCGCGCCGCTCACCGACCGCTTTCTCAACCGCCTCGTCTCGCACGTCGACTCGCCGCGCATGGCCATCATTGTCGCCACGCTGGTGGGCGGCGTCGGCAGCTATCTGAACTGGGGCTTCGGCCTCGTGGTGGGCGGCATCGTCGCGCGCAAGCTCGCGCTGCGCGTCAAGGGCGTGCACTACCCGCTCATCATCGCGTCGGCGTATAGCGGCTTCACGCTCTATGGGCTCGGGTTGTCGGCGAGCATTCCCGTGCTGATCTCGACCAAGGGTCATCCGCTCGAAGCGCAGATGGGCGTTATTCCGCTCTCCGAAACGATTTTCTCCCCCACGATGCTCATCACGAGCCTCGTTACCATCGTTACGCTGCCGCTGCTCAATGCGTGGCTACATCCGAAGGCGGGCCAGCCCGTGAAGGAAATCGACCGCGCGCTGGAAGAAGCCCCCAAGGCCGCACCCGCTCTCGATATCGACGATGGCAAGACGCTCGCCAATCGCCTGAACAACAGCCGCGTGCTGAGCTATGTGATCGGCGCGATCGGCATGGGCTATGTGGCGCTGCATTTCGTGCAGGGCGGCTCGATCGACCTGAACCTCATCAACTTCTTTATTCTCTTTCTCGGCATCCTGCTGCTCGGCACGCCGATCCGCTATGTTGAGAAGCTCAACGAAGGCATTCGCACGATCAGCGGCATCATCCTTCAATACCCGTTCTACGCGGGCATCATGGCGATCATGGCGTCGTCGGGTCTCGTCAATACGTTTTCCGAGGCTTTCGTAAAAGTGGCGACGCCCGCGACGCTGCCGTTCTGGGGTTTGATCAGCTCGTTCGTCATTAACTTCTTCGCGCCTTCGGGCGGCGGCCACTGGGTCATCCAGGGGCCGTTCATGATCGAAGCGGCGAAGACGATCGGCGCATCGGTGGGCCATACGTCGACGGCGGTGATGCTCGGCAACGCATGGAACGATCTGATCCAGCCGTTCTGGATTTTGCCTGCGCTCGCGCTTTCGAAGCTCAAACTCAAGGACATCATGGGCTATACGGTCATCATGATGTTCTGGATCGGCATCGTCTATTCGGTCGCGATTCTCGCGTGGGGTTGAGCGCCTTTCTGAAATCAGCAATCATCGGAGATTAACCATGCTATATCTCGTGCACATGCAGGTGCAGATTCCGCACGGCACCGACGCCGCATACGCCGATAAACTCAAGGCCGAGGAAAAGGCCTTTTCGCAGCGGCTCCAGCACGAAGGCAAATGGCGTCATCTGTGGCGCGTCGCGGGCGAATACGCGAATTACAGCGTGTTCGACGTGGAATCGAACGACGAACTGCACACGCTGCTGTCAGCGCTGCCGCTGTTTCCGTTCATGAAGATCAGCGTGACGCCGCTGGCGCAGCATCCTTCCGCGATCGCGCCGAACTGAACCGAACCTACGCTGCGCGGAGCAAGCCATGCCGTTTCTGATCGAGACATTCGACAAGCCCGACCACGCCCATGTGCGCGCACGAGAACGCGACGCGCATCTGGATTTTCTCGCGCAGCACAAGGCGCTGCTGCTCGCCTGCGGCGCCAAGCTCAACGATGACGGATCGAGCGCGGGCGGCGGCATCTACATCGTCGACGTCGAGACCCGCGAGCAAGCCGAAGCCTTTATCGCGCAGGACCCGTTCTCGCACGCGGGCCTGTTCGAACGCGTGAGCATCGTTCGCTGGCGCAAGGCCTACGTCGACGGCGCCTGCTATCTCTGAGCGGGCGCACCGCCCTCCCTCGGACGGCGACGCCCCTGCGCGGCGCCGTTTTGACCCGTCGCGCGTCCCTTCAGCGCGACGGGCCGTTTTCCTGAATTTGCGCGCCGTCAAATAAAGACGCATGCGGCTTCCGACTTGTCTGTGCCGATTCATGACCGGCGTTGTCAGCGCAAGAGCAGGCGCGTCGAAGTGAATGCTCATTGCTCGGCATCAATATCGCAGCGGGATTTTTCGTTCTCATAGCGTGCCCGCATTGATATCCGACAATATTTGACTCGCGATCGTCCGATCGATTAACCCGTATTCAACTGCTCCAGTACGCGGATTTCGTCCCTTTTAGTCAGTTATCCTGAAAAATTGTCAGGGCATCTACCAGGTGGGATGTCTCTTCATCGGATCACTACACTACGCGACGTTGTAAGACAACGTATCGACGGCAAGCACATTGTCAAACGAGTGGCTTGCCGATCACCGCGCAGTTCCACGCACTCCGAAGGGATCACACATGGCACCTCACTCCGGCAAGGACTCCAGCTTCCCCGATGACGCTCACGTGCCGCGCTCGCGGAGCGCGTTGACGCTGCCCGGCCTGGCAGGAGCCATGACCGTCGCGCTCGCGCTTGCCTCATGCGGCGGTTCGGGATCGGGCGCCTCGGGTAACGGCAGCGTCGAAGACACCACCTCGGCACCCATGGCCGCATCGGCAAGCCAAAGCGCGGACAGTCCGCAAGTCGCAAGCGATACGGCGGTTACGCCCGCTGCGCCCGTTACGCCCACTACACCCGTTAATCCCATCAACCCCGTTAATCCCGTTAATCCCGACACACCCGCCAGCGATGCGACGGGCGGCGCCACTCCCGCCGCGCCCGGCTTCCCGGTCGGCACGACCACCACGGACAGCGCACTGCCGCCCGAGCCCACGTTGCCCGCCGCCAGCCAGATCTGTGCGACGCTGAACGCGAACCTCACCGCGCAACCCAACGGCCTGCTGCCCGATAGCGCCGACGCCGCCAACACCGCGCCCGACACCTCGCGCATCCAGGCGGCGCTCACCAGTTGCGCGAACACCGCGAGCACCGGCCTCGCCACCAACAAGGCCGTGCGCCTGATAGCCGGCCCCGGCGGCGCGAACGCGTTCCTGTCCGGCCCGCTCAACCTGCCGAGCGGCGTGACGCTCTGGATCGACGGCGGCGTGACGCTGTTCGCCTCGCGCGATCCGCGTCAGTACGACAAGACCAAAGGCACCGCAAGCTGCGGCCTGATTACGTCGAGCGACAACGGCTGCAACGCGCTCATCACGGCCGCCAAAACGAGTAACAGCGCCGTGATGGGCGACGGCGTCATCGACGGTCGCGGCGGCAGTCCGCTCGTCAGCAGCATTCCCGGCGACCCGGCGCTGCTCAAGCGACCGGACGGCACGGCCATGAGCTGGTGGGATATCGGCTGGCAAGCCAACGTCGTGCAGAACGCCTCGCAGAACAACCCGCGCCTTATCCAGATCAACAACGGCCGCAACTTCACGCTCTACCGCATCACCCTGCAAAACGCGCCGAAATTCCACGTCGTGCCGAGCGGCACCGACGGCTTCGTCGCATGGGGCGTCAAGATCTTCACGCCGACCGCCGCCTACGAGTCGATGACGAATTACCTCGGCGCACCCTACAGCACGCTCAACGCGAAGAACACCGACGGCATCGACCCCGCCAGCTCCGGGCCGATCACGAGCAATCCGGGCAACCCCGGCAAGCTCGCCGGCGACGCGAGCAATATCCTCATCGCCTACACCTCGATCCGCACCGGCGACGACAACATCGCCATCAAGGGCGGCACGGGTGCCGTCAATGGCCGCACCTATAACGTCACGATCGCGCACAGCCACTTCTACGAAGGCCACGGCATGTCGATCGGCAGCGAATTCGCGGGATCGGACAATGGGACCGCCAACGCGGACGTCACCGCCGTTGACGGCGTCTATCCCAGCGTCAGCAATGTGAACGTCTACGACCTGGTGATGGACGGCACCGATAACGGTCTGCGCATCAAATCGGACTGGAGCCGCAGCGGCCTGATCGCCAACATCAACTATCGGAACGTCTGCATCCGCACGGCCGCGCCCACCGCGTCGCTAAGTCCGCAGGCGCTGATCTTCTCGCCCTACTACAGCCCGACGACCAATGCAGGGCTTTACCCGAACTTCCGCAATATCAATCTTGACGGCATTCGCATCGTCAATGCGTCGGGCTATACGTTCCAGGGTTTCAATACGGCAAGCCCGATCCTTGCGGGCAAGGGCTGGTCGGCGGGCACGTCCGGTCTGCCGAATCCGCCGGTCGTCAATCCGCTGCAGATCACGCTGAACAACGTGGTCGCGGATGTCGCGCCAGCGTCGATCACGGCAGCCGACGCGCAGATCGCCGTGGGTGTGGGCGGCACGAACCTGCCGCTACAGGGGCTGGGTAACAGCGTGACGCTGACGCAATCGGCAAGCGGCGCGGCGAATCCGCCTGTCGATTGCAGCCTTGCATTCGTGCCATTCCCCGGCAGTCTGGGCGCGCGCGCCGCGCATTGAGCAATGCAGGCCTTCATCAGTCGATGCGGGCACACCGCTTGCTCGCGCCTTACCGTGTCCAATCAGCCCTGTTCCGGCGCAGGCTTACACCGCCCACACGCGAGGAGAAAATCGAAATGCTGAAACTGGCTCTGTTCTTTGCTATCGTGGCCGTCATTGCGGCCCTGCTCGGCTTCACAGGCGTGGCCGCGGGTGCGGCCGCCATCGCCAAGATCCTGTTCTTCATCTTCCTCGTCCTGTGCATCGCGTTCCTGCTGCTCGGGGTTTTCGTCGCGAAGAAGATTGTCGATTAGCGTGCGGGCCGGCGCTGCCCAGATGGCCGCGCCGGCCCGGCCTCGATGCGTACTTGAGCCACTTTGCAGGACCTCGCTTCCTCCCCGCCGCGCGGCGTCCGCCAGCGCGCAATTTGCCTTTCATTGTATTTCTCCAGTCCGCGATTAACACGCACTTAAATTTTTCATGTCAGAAACTTAAACGAGATTTCATTTTTCAGGCCATTTTCGACATGTACGTGTAATGGCAATTCCTTAAATTCCCGGTTCCTGCTGCATCGCTGCGAATCATGTGAATTGGACTCCTAACCAAACGCTCGTCCATACGCATGGTGACTTATCTTTCTACTACGGAATCGACATGAAAAAAGCGTTGTTGAATACTCTCGCGCTCGCCACCATGGCTGCGTCGTCGATGGCGCACGCGCAAAGCAGCGTCACCCTGTACGGCACCGTCGACGCGGGGCTCGACTACATCAGCAACCAGAAATCGGCGGCGGGTCATGGCGCCACGTATGGCGTGGAGTCCGGCAATCTCAGCACGAGCCGCTGGGGTCTGCGCGGCGCCGAGGATCTGGGCGGCGGTCTGAAGGCGATTTTCGACCTTGAAAACGGCTTCTCGGTCGTCAACGGCAAGGGTTCGAACGGCGGCTACCTGTTCGGTCGTCAAGCCTGGGTGGGTCTGTCGAGCGATCAGTACGGCACGGTGACGCTGGGCCGCCAGTATGACGCGCTGGTGGACATGATCGCGCCGATGTCGGCGACGGGTTCGGGCTTTGGCGGCAATATCGCCGAGCATCCGTTCGACAACGACAACCTGAACAACGACGTGCGCATGAACAATGCGATCAAGTTCCGCAGTGCGACCTACGCGGGCCTCCAGGCCGAAGCAGCCTTCGCGTTCAGCAACGAAGGCGGCGGCTTCTCGCAGAACGACGCCTACACCTTCGGCGCGTCGTGGAATGGCGGCCCGATCAACCTCGCGGTCGCGTACTTCCAGGGCAACCAGCCGGGCTCGACCACGAGCGGCGCACTGTCGGCCGGCGCCAACACCGACAACGATCCGATGTTCGTCGCCGAGCGCACGCGCACGCTGGGCGCGGGCGGCAGCTATACGATCGGCGCGGCCAAGGTCGGCCTCGTGTTCACGCGCACGATGATCGCCTCGCCGACGGAAATCGCCCAGGGCGGCTCGCTCAACACGTTCGACGCGAACTATCTCACGTTCAACAACTTCGAACTGAACGGCCGCTATCAGCTCACGCCGCAATTCAGCCTGGGCGGCGCGTACACCTATACGGACGGTTCGCTGAGCCGCACGTCGGGCAATGCGTCGCCGCACTGGAACCAGTTCATGCTCCAGGCTGACTACGCGCTCTCGAAGCGCACCGACGTGTACCTCGAAGGCGTGTACCAGCGCGTCTCGGGTGCGAACGGCATCTCGGTGCTGGGCAATGCGTCGGTCTATAACCTCGCGGCTTCGTCGAGCAACACGCAGGCCGTGGTGGCGGCAGGCATGCGCCTGAAGTTCTGATGTCCCGGGCGCAAGCCTGAATTCATGCAGTGAACGCGGCGGTGCGAACGGTCCCGAAGACCGGCGCGCCGCCGCGTTGCGTTTTAGCCCTTGTTTTATGCTTCCTTGCGCACGACTAGCTCGGGAAAACCCGACCGTGCATCGTGCTCGCGCGAGAAGCGAAAGCCCGGCAGCAGCATGACCAGCACTTCGGCCGTGGTGCGCACGATGCAGCCATGCGCGACATGACCGCCCAGCACGCGGCCCTGCGCATCGGCCACGCTCATGTGCAGATGCGGACCATCGGGCGACAGCGAGCCCGCGAGCGTGAGAATTTCGTAATCGCTGCGCAACGACGTGGGCGCATCGACGCCCGCGAAGCGCAATTCCACCGCACTCAGACTGCCGATCCCCTGCACGACCCAGGCGGCGTCCACGTGCTGCTGCGCAAGCAACCGGCCGAGCGCATCGCGCAGATCGGCGCCGGGCGGCAATCTCAGGGGGAGCGCCTGCATGGAACAGTCCTCTCGCGGGTTCGGGCAGGTCAGATTAAGGCCGTTCGCGGCGGCTTGCAATCAGGGCCGCGATGTGAAGGCGTAGTATCGGCGCAGTTACCCTGCGCTGCGATACGTTTCGAGGCGTGCCCATGCCCTCATCTCGACCTGCGGTTTTATTCGGCGCGTTTGACCGCCACAATTTCGGCGACCTGCTGTTTCCTCATGTGCTCGCGCACATGCTTGCACCGCGCAAGATGCTTTTTGCAGGGCTTGTCGCGCGCGATCTGCGCGCGTTCGGCGGACATCGAATCCACGCAATCGGCGAGATCCTCACTCGCGCTTCAACGGTCGATCTGATTCACGCAGGCGGCGAACTCCTGACCTGCGATGCGTGGGAAGCCGCCGTCATGCTCGCGCCGGCGGAACGCGTGCAAGCGCTAATCGCACAGGAAAATGCATGGAAAGCCGATCCGCTCGCGTGGTCGAGCAATCATCTGGGCATCGCGGCGCGTGCGCCGTATCTGCTTTCCAAAACCTTATTACACGGATGGCGCGTCGTCTTTCACGCGATGGGCGGCGCGGACCTCGATCGTCGCGACGAGTCCTTTCGCGAGGAAGTCATCGGCAAGCTCAAGCAAGCGGATGAAGTCAGCGTGCGAGACCGCCAGACACACGCTCATCTGCGCGCGCAAGGTATCGACGCGCAACTCATCCCCGATCCCGCCGTGATGGTGGCCGAACTATTCGGAGCCCACATCCGCGCTCGCGCGACGCAAGCGCCTCTACAAGCGATCGCCAACGCTTTCCCGCAGGGCTACGCGGCAATTCAGTTCGATGCGGGTTTCGGCGACGACGCCACGCTCGATGTCTTCGCGCGCGCGCTCTCGTGGGTCGCCAGGGAATATGGTTTGGGCATCGTGCTGTTTCGCGCGGGCGCCGCGCCGTGGCACGACGATCCCGCTATCCATGCGCGTCTGAAGCAGCGCCTGGCCGCAAGGAGCGTGTTATTCGCTTCGCTCGACATCTGGGACATCTGCGCGCTGATCGCGTCCAGTCGCGTCTACTGCGGCAGCAGTCTGCACGGCAGGATCGTGGCCATGGCGTTCGCGCGACCACGCATCAACATCGTTCACACAGAGGAAAATTTGCAGCCGCCCAAGCAGGCCGCCTTTGCGGCGACATGGGAGCCGCGGGAGATCGCCGCGACGGCGTATGGAGAAGAACTGGCAGACGCAATCAGCGCCGCGCTGCAAGCGGACACCGCATTGCTGCGCCACACGGCAGACGATCTGGCGCGCCGCTATCGCGCGGCCTTCAACGCATCGGCCCCATAAAACAAGGCTTCAAAACGCAGCCGGCCCGCCGGCGAAACATGCCTTGTGGGCACATTTCGCACGACGGGCCAGTTGCGACGCAAGCCTGGCGAACGCGCGGGCGAACCGGCCGATCCGCCGCGCGCTGTTCAGACTGCGTATCAAGCAGTCAGGCTTCGATTAGAAGCGGTGACGCAGACCAACCGTTGCAGCGACCTGGTTTTGCGTGGTCGACGGCGACAGCGTGTTGATCATGGCGACGTTTGCACGGCCATCGCCGAACGAACCCGAAGCGTGCTGGTAGACGCCTTCGACGTACACGTCGGTGCGCTTCGACAGCGAGTAGTCAGCTTGCAGCGAAGCCGTTTGCCACTTCGGATCGGTCGAACCAGCCGAGCTCTTCAGCTTGCCGTCCGTGAACGTGTACGATGCGTCCAGGCTCAGGGCCGGGGTCAGTGCGTAGCGGCCGTTCAGCTCGAAGTTGTCGAGGTGCAGGTTCGTGCCGGTCGGAACGACGAAGTTCGTCGCCGCGCCGTTTTGCGAGCCAGCCAGCAGGTTTTCGTATTGCGTGTGGGTCCACACGAAGCCGACCGTTGCCGGGCCGTACGTGTAGTTCACGCCTGCACCCATCGTGCGCTGCGTTTGCGCCGTCAGGTTGAAGTTGTTGCTGTTGCCTGCGTTGACCGCGCCGCTCGACTGGTTCGACTGGCTGATCGCGTTGTTCATCTGCAGGTAAGCTGCCGATGCATTCAGCGGGCCGTTGTTGTACGAAGCACCGACGCTCCATGCGCGGTTGTTCGAGAACTGGCCAGCGTCATTGCTGAAGCCGTACATGCCGCCGAACTTGAAGCCAGCGTAGTTGACGCTCGTGTACTTGACCGCGTTCTTGATCGAGAACGAGTGATCAAGGTTGTCGTTGTCGAACGGGTGAGCGGCCAGGTTGTTGCCGTAGCCAGCGCCTGCTTCCGACAGCGGCGACAGGAAGTCAACCATCGAGTCGTACTGGCGGCCCAGCGTCAGCGTGCCGAAACGGTCGCTTTGCAGACCGACGAACGCCTGGCGGTTGAACATCGTGTTGCTTTCAGCTTGCTTGCCGTTGTTCAGGTCGAAGCCATTTTCCAACGTGAAGACCGCATGCAGACCGCCGCCCAGGTCTTCGCTACCCTTCAGGCCGAAGTACGTGTCCGACAGCGAGCCGCTGCCCTGGTTCCATGCCGAGTGGCCGCCTGCGTTGTTCGCGTAGACGATACCCGCATCCAGCGAACCGTAAAGCGTGACGCTGCTTTGTGCGTGAGCCGAAACTGCGAACGCGCTCAGGACGCCCGCGATGATCAGAGTGTTCTTCATGACTTTCCTAAAGTAACTTGCTTGACTTGCAGATCGCAATGAAACGGATCCGGGTATTGGACCCGTCCCGCAATCTCCGGCGAAGTTTAAGTGCCACAGACGTGCAAACGGATGATTTGCGCGGTGGAACAGATATTTGCGAAATATGGAAATATCCAGTTTTTGGCGCTTAAAACCTTGTCTCAAAAGGAAAAATTCTTGCTGAGACCGTCATCGGGATGTCACACACGTGTGGCAATCACGCGACGCTGTTGTCAAGTTAGTGAATTTGATTATTGTCAAAACAAGGCCAATTAGGACTAGACCCCCGTGCTAGTATTCCGTTGTCTGAGGTCACTCCGGAACAGTGGCCGAAGACAAATGGGGTGGCCGAGTCTGCGGTCACCCCTTTTTATTTGCGCCGCGTAAGGGTGTCGAAGGTGTCGAAAGCCATCAAATGCAAAAGCCGGCGCACCCATAATCGGCACGCCGGCACACGAAAAATCCGCCAGTTAATTTACAAACCGTAACGCGTTATGACTGAGTGTCAATATCCGCATTAAGTCGGGCATTAATGCGCGCCCGCCGCACTCGATGTATCGGCAGCGCTGCGCGAAGGCCGCGTAATCCAGATCAGCGGAATGATGGCGATAAAGATGATCGCCGAGATATAGAAAATGTCGTTCAGGCCCATTACCGCGGCCTGCGAATCCACCGAGGTGTTGAAAAGCGCATAAGCCGAATCGCCGCCCAGATGCAGCGCGCCGTGCACCGTATCCATCTGCTGCGTGAACACCGGGTTGGTCGGACTCGCCTGCTCGGTGAGGCGCACGTGATGCAGGATCGTGCGGTCGTTGAAGGCGTTGCCGATCAGCGACGTGCCCACCGCGCCGCAGAACGTGCGCGCGAAGTTCGACAGCCCCGCCGCTGCCGGAATCTTCTCGGGCGGCAGGCCCGAGAGAATGATCGAGGTGAGCGGCACGAAGAACATCGCCATCGGAATGCCCTGCAGCAGCGTGGGCAGCACGATGTCCCAATGCGAGACGTCGGTATAGAACTGCGTACGCATCATGAAGACCACCGCGAAGCCGATAAAAGCCACGGTCGCGATGTAGCGTGGATCGCTACGCGGCAGCAGGCGGCCGATGACGGGCGTGAGCAGCACGGCAAACACGCCGAGCGGCGCGGTCGCCAGGCCCGAATCCACGGCGCGGTAGCCGAGATAGCCCTGCATCCACTGCGGCAACAGCACCAGCGTGCCGAAGAACATGCCGTAGGCCACTGAGATCGAAATCGTCCCGCCCGCGAAATTGCGCTGTGTGAAGAGACGAATATCGACCACCGGGTTCTCTTCGGTCAGTTCCCAGACGATGAAGAACGCGAAGCCCACCAGCGCGACCAGACCGAGAGCCACGATCAGCGGCGAATCGAACCACGCCAGATCCTTACCCTTGTCGAGCATGATCTGCAGCGAGGCCACCCAGACGACCAGCAGGAACAGGCCGACACCGTCGATCGGCATGCGCCGCGTAGCCGATTCGCGGTCGCGATAGATGGCCCACGTGACGGCGGCCGCGAACAGGCCCACGGGAATGTTGATATAGAAAATCCACGACCAGTTGTAGTCGTAAGTGATCCAGCCGCCCAGCGACGGCCCCGCGATCGGACCGACCAGCGCCGTCATCGACCAGAGCGCGAGCGCCGTCGATGACTTCTGTTTGGGCCAGGAACCGAGCAGCAGCGCCTGCGAAAGCGGCGCGAGCGGTCCGGCCACGACGCCTTGCAGAATCCGCGCGCCCAGCAGCGTGGGCAGATTCGGCGCGATGCCGCACAGCCAGGAGGCAAGCACGAACAGCAGGATCGACGAGACGAACAGCTTCACGGTGCCAAAGCGCTGCGTGAGCCAGCCAGTGAGCGGAATCGAGACGGCATTGGCCGCCGCGAAGATGGTGATGACCCACGTGCCTTCGTCGACGGACACGCCGAGGTCGCCCGAGATGGTCGGGATCGCGACATTGGCAATCGACGAATCAAGCACGTTCATGAACATCGCCAGCGACACGGCGACGGTGCCGATAGCGAGCTTGGCGCCGCTGAGCGGCG
Organism: Paraburkholderia eburnea; assembly: GCF_002917095.1. Taxonomy (GTDB): domain Bacteria; phylum Pseudomonadota; class Gammaproteobacteria; order Burkholderiales; family Burkholderiaceae; genus Paraburkholderia; species Paraburkholderia eburnea. The sequence goes on along the minus strand of NZ_PQGA01000002.1, from coordinate 424,879 downwards.
CGAGGGGTTGCGGTGCGGACATGGAATACGCGTGTAATGGACGGGGACCGGCGGCAGAGCGCGGGCCAACCCGGGAGCCTGACAGAGCAAGGCGCCCAGATCAATGTCCAAACACGCATCAATGACTGACAGCGGCGACAATAATGAGCGTGCACCCGACGCGCCACATGGGGACACGCCTATTAATCAGTTATCCGTATTATCTGCGATCTACGCGAATTTTATCCGCATTGCTATTCAGGCTGATTCAGGCTTCGGTCACGCGCCCAGCGCCGCATCGAGAACCGGCTCGGTCTTGAGCGCGTCGTAAATCTCGGCCATTGGCATATCGCCCACCTCGGTGCGGATATAGGTTCCAAATGCGCGTTCGTAGAGATCCCGGCCCGCCTGCGAATCCAGCGTGAGATCGAAACACTTGAGAACGAATTCGGCCATCCTGTCCGCATCGACGAGAAGGCTTTCGGCTTTCTTCTGATCCATTTTTGCACCCTGCGGCAGCGCCGCCCTACCATTCAAGCGCGCATCTTACCGCAAGTATGCGCGCATCGCGCGCAGCCAATCTAACCCTTCTTAAAGCTCTCCCATGCGTGAATACAGCGTATGGATCATTCCGCGCGCAATTGCCTGATTGACCCCGCCTGAGTCTTGATACACGTCATTTCGTGCAGAGGCTGAACGCCTATAGTCACGAGCTACGTCGCGCCTTGCAGTCGACGCCACCCGTTCCGTTCCATTCCCTTGCATTTGATTACCGCAGGAGAAATTCATGCCTATCCAGCACGTGAGCGCCGAAAAGCCAATCCAGCCGATCGCCAGCGAAACCTTGCACGGTGATGTCCCAATCAAAGGGCCCGGCATACCGGAAATCATCGCTGTCATGAAAGTCGACGTACGTTATAGCGCGCGTGAACTCGGGAAACTTCTTGGCGTCCGCGCCCCGGTGCTAAACGAGGTTCTCGTGCAGGCGCTCAAGGCCGGTGCGCTGCGCGAAGCCGGTAGATCGGCTGACAACCGTTACTGGGTTCCTTCTGCCGAACAACTCGCGCACGAAGCACGGCTGCGGCAGCGCTACTGGTGGTGTCAAACCCCGCTTACAGGCTATGAACAAGAGCGTCGCGAGTTTCGCAATCTCTGCATGCTGGTGCGGCGCTCATGAAGTCCTGGTCACGTTCCTGCGCGTTCGTCCTTGTTTTCAGGATGAAAGGCGAGTAAAGGCCCTTAGACTCCCGCGCGACATGCGCCCTGCGCCTTTCATGTCGCGACATCCGGAATATCTGGAACCTTTGCAACAGGAATTGATCGATGGACACTACTCAAAACGATGGCCGCCACGCGGCCCCTACCATCACCGCCGCCATTGCGATGGAGCGCCTGCAACAGGCAGGCCTCCAGAGCGACACACTGGCCAGCCCCATTCCAACCCCGTCGGTGCCCAGGCTCAACGACGCGTTCGAACTGCTGCACGAGCAGGTGCGCCTCGCAAATGACGAGTTCGCCGCGCTGTTCAAGATGCTCGAATCGCATCTGCCGCGGCATCTGTTCAACAGCGGGTCCCATATCGTGCCCCCGCTCGACAACGACGCCCTCAACGGCTTCGAGAGCCATGCGTCGCGCGGCCCCGAGTTCAGCCCAACCTATAGCAAGGTGGTCAACGCAGCGGAAGCGGTCAGCCGCATGCGCCGTGGCATCGAACAGATCACGAAGCATCTGGTGATCTGAAAGCCCTAACACTATTTGCAGGGGAAAGCGGCGAGCATCGCCTTGTAGATGATGGCGCCGGTCGGTTCGAGCATCAGTTCGAAATGCCCCTTCATATAGGCGAGAACCACGCGCAACTGGTCCTTGCGCGTGAGATTCGGTGGCAGGCAGTATCGGGGCCGCTGCCGGTCGATTAGCGCCTGCACCAGCGCGCCATTCGAATAGCCAGCCAGATACATGGCACAGGCGGTGAGATTTTCTTCTTGTTGGCAGGCGGCGTAGAAACCGTCGCCCTGTTCGATGGACGCTGCCGACGGCGACGCGGGAGGCGTCTGCGCGACGGCATTGCCGACGCACAGAACAAGCGCAAGCGCGGTGGATGCGAGGAGGGATTTCTTCACGATGGCTACACTCCGGAATAAGGCCGGCGCGAGCATAGCTTCAGGACTACCAGGCAGGTTTGCTTGCCATCAAGCCCCGACCATGTTGTCCGGGTCGGCCCCGGCTGAGCATCCACGCGCGACGATGAAGCCCGCGCTGCTCGCCACGCTCGAAGGCCGGCCTTTACCGAATCTGGACTTGCCCGACGGGCTGAAATCGCCGGAAGCGGCTTCGTTCAAGGGGTGGGGTTAATTCCGCGCGCTCTTCATGGCTTCCGCGCGATCGAGCGGGCTGCGAGCGGCACAGCCCGCGCATTGATAGTAGATCGTGAGCGGCTGCGGCAGACTGCTTAGCGCCGCTTCGTTCTGCAACGAAAAACGAAGCCGCTCCAGCACGCCTTCGTCCGCAACCACGTGACGCCGGTCGCAATCGCGGCACACGAGTTGATGGACCGTCGGGCCGCCGAGCTTCTGCAACGACACGTAAGCGGCCCGCGCGCCGGTCAGCCCCGCAACCCACTGACGGCTCACCACGCCAGCCTTTTCAAACTCCACGAGCGTGCGGTAGATCGTTGCCTTGCTCATGGTCTGGCGCTTCAGGACGATGTGGCGAAAGAGCGTTTCGCCATTGACCGGGCGATCGAACTCGCTGAGCAACGCGAGCACATGCAGCCGCGCTTTCGTCACATTGAGCCCTTTCGCGCGCAGGAAAGCGCACACGGCGGCATCGGGCGTGTCGGGGTTATCGTTATTGCAGGAATCCTTCAATTCGTCTGTCTCCATAGCCGTTGAGCGGGGCATAGGCCGTTTCGCGGTCGGCCTTGACCGAAACCGACGGCAGCGTGTTGCCCAGCGCCACACGCTGTAACCTGACTCGCATCGATTCCCCGGCTTATGGGCCACGACAGCGTCTCAGCGTGTTTGTGCGTTTGTTGTTTGTTATCTGCTGTTACCGGTCTCGGGGCGCTCGAATTGTAAATGCAAATCACTATCATTTGCAATCATGATGCATTGCGCATGATGCTGAGACGACCGGCGCCGCGAACGCGGCGTCGCCCATCATTCGCGTTGGCGCAATAGTGAAATCGCACAGCGGCCGATTCTGTTCCCTCACGCGCTTGCCTAGACTGCCTCTCAACACGGTCGCCTCCGTGTTTTCAACCCAGCCCAGGAAACCGCTCATGAAGCTCCATTACGTACCGCTGTCAGGTCATTCGCACCGCGCACAACTGTTTCTGGCGCTGCTCGGCGTCGAGCACGAACTCGTGCCGGTCGATCTTGCCGCCGGCGAACACAAGACGCCCGCCTTTCTCGCGATGAATCGCTTCGGCCAGGTGCCGGTGCTCGAAGACGGCGAGACTGTCATCGCCGATTCGAATGCGATCCTGGTCTATCTCGCGAAGAAGTACGAACGCACCGACTGGCTGCCCGAAACGCCGCTGGGCGCGGCGCAGGTGCAGCGCTGGCTGTCCGTCGCGGCGGGCCAGATCGCCTATGGCGTCTGCGCGGCACGGCTCAACACGCTCTTCAACGCCGCGTTCGATACCGATGAAGTGATCGCCCGCGCCCACGCGAGCCTCGCCGTCATCGACGCCGAACTCGCGCAGCGCGAATGGATCGCGGCCACGCATCCGACCATCGCCGACATCGCGCTGTACAGCTATACCGCGAACGCGCCCGAGGGCAATGTCGATATCGGCGCGTACCGTCACGTCGAGGCGTGGCTCAAGCGCATCGAAGCCTTGCCGCGCTTCGTGCCGTTCCCGCAAAGCCGCGTGGGCCTGCGCGCCTGACCTGGCCGAACAGCCGCCCGACCAGAGACATCCGACCATGGACACCACAACCGCTTCTGTTGGTACTGCCAGCACTCCCGCGCCCTCGCCGTGGCACGCCGGGGAGCTTGCGATGCAGCGCGCAGCCGGTGTCGAGCAACACATGGACGCAGTCGGGCGGCGCAATCTGCGCGATCATCTGATCGAACAGCATCGGCAGTTCTATCCGCAATTGCCGTTCGTGGTGCTGGGCGCCGTCGATCCCGCCGGCGATGTGTGGGCGACGGTGCGCGCGCACCACCCCGGCTTTCTGCAGGCACCCGACGAAAAGCATCTGCATGTCGATCTCGACCACGATCCGGACGATCCCGGCGATGCGGGCATGCACGACGGGGCGGCGCTCGCCCTGCTCGGCATCGAGTTGCCGACGCGCCGCCGCAACCGCCTCAATGGCACCGTGCAACGCGCGGCGCAAAGCACACCGGTGGGCTTTGACGTGCTGGTCGAGCACAGCTACGGCAACTGCCCACAATACATCTTTCAGCGCGACGCGCAGTTCGTGCGCGATCCCGATCTGCGCAGCGAACTCGCGCCGGTTGTGAGCGATCGTCTCGACGAGCGTGCGCGCGCCATCGTCGCGCGCGCCGATTCGTTCTTCGTCGCCACCTATGTCGATCGCGAGGACGGGCATCGCCAGGTGGACGTTTCCCATCGCGGCGGCAAGGCCGGTTTCGTGCGCGTGGACGAGCATGGCGTCTTCACGGTGCCCGACTTCGCGGGCAATCTGTTCTTCAACACGCTCGGCAATATCCTGGTCAATCCGCGCGCCGGACTCGTGTTCGTGGACTACGCCACGGGCGATCTGCTGCAATTGACGGGTACCGCCGAGGTGCTGATGGATTCAGCGGAAACCGCCGCTTTTCAGGGTGCGGAACGCCTGTGGCGCTTCACGCCGCAGCGCGTGATCTATCGCGCGGCGGCGCTACCGCTGCGCTGGGCTTCGCGCGCCGACGGCGCGTCGCCCAATGCCGCGTTGACGGGCGACTGGTTCGAAGCCGCTGAGCGCATGAAGGCGCAGGCGCTGGTCAACACGTGGCGGCCGTTCACGGTCGCGCGCATCGCCGACGAAAGCCGCACGATCCGCTCGTTTTATCTGCAACCCGCCGACGGAGCGGGCCTCGTGCGCCACGAAGCCGGCCAGCATCTGCCTATCCGCGTGACACTGCCCGGCGACACGAAGCCCACGCTGCGCACGTATACGCTTTCGGTCGCGCCTTCGGACGGCCAGTACCGCATTAGCGTGAAGCGCGAGGGCCGCGTGTCGAGCTATCTGCACGACACGCTAAAAGTCGGGGACCGCATCGAGGCGCGTGCGCCCGCAGGCGAATTCACGATCGATGCGCACGCAACCAGACCGGCTGTGCTGCTCGCGGCGGGCGTGGGCGTCACGCCGATGCTCGCGATGCTGCGCCATCTCATCTACGAAGGGCTGCGCACGCGCGGCATCCGCCCGACGTGGTTTGTCTACGCGGCCCGCACGAAAGCGGAGCGCGCCTTCGACGAGGAACTCCAGGCGCTCGTGCGCGCGTCGGGCGGCTCGGTCACGCTCGTCAACGTGCTCAGCGATTCGACGGATGCGTTGGCGGGTCGCGACTATCAGGCGCTCGGTCGCATCGACATGGCCATGCTCAGCGAAGTGCTGCCGTTCAACGACTACGACTTTTATCTGTGCGGTCCTGGTGGCTTCATGCAATCGCTCTACGACGGCCTGCGCGGCCTGAATATCGCCGATACGCGCATTCATGCCGAAGCGTTCGGCCCCGCCGCGCTCAAGCGCCAGTCCGATCCCGGCGCGCAACCGGCCACGCCGCCGCGCGCCGCTGCGAGCGTCGAGATACCGGTACGTTTCGCGCGCGCCGCAAAGGACGCGCGGTGGACACCGCAAACCAGCGGCACGTTGCTCGACCTCGCCGAAGCGAATGGTCTCGCGCCCGAATTCAGTTGTCGGGGCGGCAGTTGCGGAACCTGCCGCACTCGCGTTCTGGAAGGCGCAGTCGCCTACCCGGATCAGCCGCCGTCCGCGGCCGTCGGCGAGCATGAAGCCCTGATCTGCTGCGCGGTGCCGGCGGCCGGCGACGACGGCGCAGCGGCCCCGCTGGTGCTCGATCTGTAACGGCATGGCCCACGCGACGATGACACCCCACTGTATACTGCGGGCACCTGTCACCCTCGTTCCGCCCTCGCGCGGACCCCGCGCCATGGACCGTCTGCAGGCGATGACCGCTTTCCTCTCAGTGGTGGATACCGGCGGCTTTGCCGCCGCCGCGCGCAAGCTCAAGGTCTCACCCTCGGTCGTCACGCGCATCGTGAGCGAGCTTGAGGATACGCTCGGCGTGCGCCTGCTCACGCGCACCACGCGCGTCGTGCGCGTGACCGAAGCCGGTGCGGCTTATGCCGAAAGCTGTCGGCGCATTCTCAGCGATATCGAGCAAGCCGACCATGCCGTCGCCGGTAGCCTGGAAGTTCCACGAGGACTCCTGAGCATTACTGCTTCCGTGTTGTTCGGACGTATCTTCGTCATGCCCGTTGTGCTCGAATATCTGCGCGCGTATGACGAGGCCGACGTGCGCTGCTGGTTTCTCGACCGCGTGGTCAATCTGATCGACGAAGGTATCGACGTGGGCGTGCGTATCGGCGAACTGGCCGATTCGTCGATGCAGGCGGTGCGCGTCGGCAGCGTGCGGCGCGTGGTCGTCGCATCGCCGGACTATCTGGAGAAGCACGGCGTGCCGCCGCGACCCGATCAACTCGAAGGACATGTGCTGATTACCGTGAGCGGCGCGTCGTCGCTGCCCGAATGGCGCTTCGGCGCGGGCGCGCCGCGCATGACAGCACAAAAGCGCGCGCGTTTATCCACCACGACCAACGATTCCGCCATTAGCGCCGCCATCGATGGCTTCGGCCTCACCCAGGCGCTTTCGTATCAGGTCGCGCGCCAGCTCGAAGCCGGCCAGTTGCAGGTCGTGATGGCCGACTACGAGCCGCAGCCGCTGCCGATTCACGTGCTGCACCGCGAGGGCCGTCACGCCACGCGCAAGGTGCGCGCGTTCCTCGATCTGGCGATCGAGCGCCTGCGCGCGAATGCTTCGTTAAACCCGCTTCGTTAAACCCCTGGTCGCCGCCCCTTACGGCGCCATCCGGATAGGTCATGTCACCCACCACCATGAAAGCCGCGCTGCTCGCCGCGCCCAATGCGCCGTTCACGCTCACCGACGTGCCGCGCCCTTATGCCGGTGCAGGCGACGTGCTCGTGCGCATCCACGCGAGCGCGGTGAATCCGCTCGACACCAAGATCCGGCGCGGTGCGGCCGGCCATGCGCAACACCCGTTGCCGGCGATCCTCGGCATCGACACCGCGGGCGAAGTCGTGGAAGTGGGCAACGGTGTCACCGGATTCAGACCCGGCGACAAGGTATATGGCATGACGGGCGGCGTCGGCGGCGTGCAAGGATCGCTGGCTGAATTCGCTGCCGTCGATGCGCGGCTGCTTGCGCCGGCCCCTTCGACCCTGAGCTTGCGCGAAGCGGCCACGTTGCCGCTCGCGTTCATCACCGCATGGGAAGGACTGGTCGATCGCGCGCGCGTGCAGCCCGGTCAGACCGTGCTCGTACTGGGGGGCACCGGCGCAGTGGGCCAGGCGGCCATTCAACTTGCGAAGGCGCTGGGAGCGGCGGTATTCGCCACGGCAGGCGCATCACGCCACGCGATGCTCAATCGATTCGGCATCCAAATTATTGATAGCGCGGCGGCGTCCGACATGAAGGATCTCGTCGCGCGCTACACGGGCGGGCGCGGCTTCGACGTGGTGTACGACACGGCGGGTGGCGAAAGTCTCGACCGTGCCTTTCATGCCGTGGCGCGCTTCGGTCATGTCGTCAGCGCGCTCGGCTGGGGCACCCATGCGCTAGCGCCGCTCTCGTTTCGCGCCGCCAGTTACTCGGGCGTGTTCACGCTGCTGCCGCTGCTCAGCGGCGAAGGCCGCGCGGCGCATGGCCAGATCCTGCGCGAGACCAGCAAGCTCGCGGAGCAAGGCAAGATCGATGTGACGCTCGATGCGCGGCGCTTCACGCTGGCGAATGTCGACGCCGCGCATGCGCTCGTGGAAACGCGACAGGCAGAAGGCAAGGTCGTCGTCGATATCGTGGAGGGTGCGGTTTAGCGCTCACGCGGCCGGTGCGAGATCGAACTCGATGCGGATGCCGCCCGGCTCGTACACCATCACGTGCATGGCGGCACCCTTGCTATATTCGCGAGCGCGCAATGTGCCTGCTTCACACAAGCGCGCTATCGCGCTATTTCACAAACGAAGCCGGGCCGCCCTCCTCCTCTTGTTATAATCCTTTCATTCTCAAGCCTCGAACGCGCCCTGCGCCGCATCCAGTCCCTCAGGACTTCCATGCTGAAATCTGAACGTCTTTGCGCACTCGCCGATGCCATCGCCCAACACAAGGTCGTGCATCTGCGCGATGCAGCCGCGCTGCTGGGCGTATCGGAAATGACAGTACGCCGCGATATTGCCGCAAGTCCCGATCAATTCACCTATCTGCGCGGCTATATCGTCAGCGCGACCGACGTGCAGAACGGCGCGGGTTATTCGCTGGAGCAGGAAAAGGATCATTTTGCGCAAGCCAAGGCCGAAGCCTCTGCCATAGCGGCAAAACTGATCGCCGATAACGACACGCTGTTCGTCGATTGCGGCACGACGCTCACCACGCTCGCACGGTTGATTCGCGCCGATCTGCACGTGACCGTGGTGTGCTATTCGCTCAACGTCGCGGAGATTCTTCGGCGCAAACCCAATGTGCGCATGATATTGCTAGGCGGCCTCTACGTGAGCGCGTCCGATTCGTTTTCCGCCGATGAAACCCTCGATATCCTGCGCCGCATGGGCATCAACAAGGCCTTTATTTCGGCGGGCGGCGTGGACGAGACGCGCGGCGTGACCTGCTGGAATTTTCACGAAGTGGCCATCAAGCAGGCCGCGATGCAGAGCGCCGTGGAGCGGCATCTGGTCATCGACAGCAGCAAGTTCGGGGTGGTGAAGGCAGCGCGTTTCTCGCAGATCGGCGAATTCGATTCGATCATCACCGAGCAGGGGCAGACGCTGCGCGAGCGCGCCGTTTGATGCGGCGGCGCGCACGCGCCACCGCACGGGTTGACGACTTTATTCCGCCGGCTTCAGATAGAACGCTTCGGGCAGCAAGGCGTCAGCGCTCGTCACGCGCACGTCGCCCTTGAGATTCACGAGTATCACTTCCAGCGCCGGCGTGCCCAGTTCGATCATCACCTGGCGGCAAGCGCCGCACGGCGCGACGGGGCCATCCGTTTCCGCGACCACGGCAAGCGTCGCGAAGTCGCCTGGCCGATAGCCCGCCGCGATCGCCGAAAACAAAGCCGTGCGTTCCGCGCAATTGCACAGGCCATACGATGCGTTTTCCACGTTGCAGCCGTGAAAAACCTGGCCATCCTTAGTATGTAATGCAGCGCCTACCTTGAAGCGCGAATACGGCGCATACGCTTTTTCGCGGGCGGCTTTCGCCGCGTCGATCAGGGTGTGTGCTTCCATGTCGTTGTCCTCTTGTTTGATCGGTTCAGAAGCGGTTCAGGAGCGTTCCAGAAACGCGACGCCGTCCGCGAACGGTTCCAGTCCATACCAGTTGGCAAGGCTCTGGCCGAGATCGGCGAACGTGCCGCGCACGCCCAGGCTCCCCGGTGCAACGCGCGCGCCGTATGCGAGCAGCGGCACGTGTTCGCGCGTGTGATCGGAGCCGGGCCAGGTGGGATCGCATCCGTGGTCGGCGGTGAGAATCAGCACGTCGTCCTCGCGCAGCAGCGGGTACAGCTGCGGCAGCAGCGCGTCGAAGCGCTCCAGTTCCGCCGCATAGCCCGCGACGTTGCGGCGATGCCCGTAAAGCTGGTCGAAGTCGACGAGATTCGTCATCACGAGGCTCGATTCGGGCGCCTCGCGCACGGCGTCGAGCGTCGCACGCCACAAGGCGTCGAGTCCGTCCGCCTTGATCTTCTGCGTCACACCGACGCCCGCGTAGATATCCGAAATCTTGCCGATGGCGATCACTTCCCCGCCTGCCTGCGCGAGCTTTTCGAGCACGGTCGGCGCGGGCGGCGGCACGGCCAGATCGCGGCGATTGCCCGTGCGTTTGAAATCGGCGCGGCTCGAACCCGTGAACGGGCGCGCGATCACGCGGCAGATGTTGTAGCGATCGACCTCCTCGCGCGCGATCTCGCAGAGCGCGTAGAGCCGCTCCAGCCCGAACGTGTCTTCGTGACAGGCGATCTGGAACACCGAATCGGCGGAGGTGTAGAAGATCGGCTTGCCGGTCGCGATGTGCTCTTCGCCCAATGCCGTGATGATTTCCGTGCCCGACGCGTGGCAATCGCCGAGGTAACCGGGCAAGCCCGCGCGACGCACGAGCGTGTCGAGCAGTTCACGCGGAAAGGTCTGCGTGGGCTGCGAGAAGTAACCCCAGTCGAAACGCACCGGCACGCCCGCCAGCTCCCAGTGTCCCGACGGCGTGTCCTTGCCCGACGAGACTTCGCAGGCCGCGCCATACGCGCCCAGCAGCGCAGGCCGCGCGGCCATTCCGGCGGGCAGCGTGCCCGTCGCCAGTTGGCTCGCGAGCGCCAGGCCGTGACGTTCCAGATTCGGCACCTTGAGCGGGCCGCTGCGTTCGGCGGTGTCGCATGCCCCTTGCGAACAGCGCCCGGCGATATGACCGAACGTGTTCGAGCCCGTGTCGTTGAAACGCGCGGCGTCAGGCGCCGCGCCGATGCCAAGCGAGTCCAGCACCAGTACGATTGCACGCATCCGGATCTCCCGCGCTCAATCGAGCAAGGCGTGAATCACCGGCGGCAACGCGCCCGCGTCATCGCCGATCGTATAGGCGCGCTGCACCTCGCTCACGGCGCGCTTCGCGGCGTCCTCGTTGCGCGCATGCACGACGCCCAGCGGCTGCCCCTCTTCCACGCGCTCGCCCAGTTCGATCAGCCCGGACAGGCCCACCGAATAATCGAGCGTATCGGTCGTCTTCATGCGGCCACCGCCCAACCCCACCACGGCGATGCCGAGCGCGCGCGCATCGACGCGCGCCACGTGCCCGCCGCGCGGCGCGGGCACCGGCACGATCACGTCGGCGCGCGCCAGATGCGTGTGCGGGCGCTCCAGCAGATCGGCCGGGCCGCCCAACGCCTTTACCATGCGCGCGAAGCGCTCGGCCGCAGCGCCCGATTCGAGCACCGCCAGCAGGCGCGCGTGCGCATCGGCCTCGTCCTTTGCGAGCTTGCCGATCAGCAGCATCTGCGCGGCCAGCGCCATCGTCACTTCATGCAGACGCGCGGGACGAGCTTTACCGCTCAGATAGTCGATCGCGCAGGCCACCTCCAGCGCATTGCCCGCGCAGGGCGCGAGCGACTGGCTCATATCGGTGAGCGTGGCCGTGGTCTTCATGCCCGCACCGTTGCCGACATCGACGATGCTGCGCGCCAGTTCGACCGACTTTTCGTAGGTCGGCATGAAGGCGCCCGAGCCGACCTTCACGTCCATCGCGAGGCCATCGAGGCCCGCCGAGAGCTTCTTCGAAAGGATCGACGCCGTGATCATCGATACCGATTCGACCGTGGCCGTGACGTCGCGCACCGCGTAGATGCGCTTGTCGGCGGGCGCGAGACGCGCGGTCTGGCCGATGATCGCCACGCCCACCTCCTTCACCACGCGGCGGAAGGTATCGGTGTCGGGCGCGACGTTGTAGCCCGGAATCGATTCGAACTTGTCGAGCGTGCCGCCCGTGTGGCCCAGGCCCCGCCCCGAGATCATCGGCACGTAGCCGCCGCACGCGGCCACCATCGGCCCGAGCAGCAGCGAAGTCAGATCGCCGACGCCGCCCGTCGAGTGTTTGTCCACGACCGGGCCGTTCAGATTAAGCGCGCGCCAGTCGAGCACGTCGCCGGAATCGCGTTGCGCGAGCGTGAGCGCCACGCGCGCGTCGATCGGCAATTCGTTGAAGTAGACCGCCATCGCGAAGGCGGCGATCTGGCCTTCGGTCACCTGGCCGCTCGTCACGCCTTCGACGAATTGGGCGATTTCCTGCTTGTCGAGCGGTTGGCGGTCGCGCACCTTGCGCACGAATTCCTGAGGTAGAAACATGATGTGTTCTCCGAATGATTTGCGATCAAGCCGCGTTCGATGGGCGTGCGATGTGCATTCAATAAGCGCCGGGACGCTTTGCGTCCTTGCCGTGGCCGAGCGTCGCGAGCAAGCTGCCAAGCAAGCCCGACGCACCGAAGCGGAATTTCGCGGGCACCGTATAGCCGATCCCCAGTTCGCGCTCCGCCAGCGCGAGATAGGCGGCGGCTTCCTGCGCCGTGCGCACGCCGCCCGCCGCCTTGAATCCCACCGTGCGCCCCGCCTCGCGGATCGCGGCGAGCATGGCCGCCGCCGCGTCGAGCGTGGCGTTGACGGGCACTTTCCCTGTCGAGGTCTTGATGAAGTCCGCGCCCGCTTCGATGGCGATCTCGCTCGCGTGGCGTATCAGCGCCGCGTCGCGCAGCTCGCCCGTTTCCAGAATCACCTTGAGGCACTTGTCGCCCGCCGCCACGCGGCATTGCGCGACGAGTTCGCGGCCCACCTGCGCATCGCCCGCGAGCAGCGCGCGGTACGGGAACACCACGTCGACTTCATCGGCGCCCAGCGCAACGGCGTCGGCGGTTTCGCGCGCCGCCGCGTGCGGGTCGGCCCCACCAGCAGGGAAATTCGTGACGGTCGCGATCGGCAGGGCAAGGCCCTGCGCCGTCAGCGCCGCGCGCGCGGTGCCCACGAAGCGCGCAAACACGCACAACGCGGCCGGCGTGCCCACGGGCGTATTCGCCGACGCGGCCAACGCTTCGATCGACGCGTGAGTGTCGTCGTCATTGAGCGACGTGAGATCGATGAGATGCAACGCCTGCAATGCGCGCTCGGCGAGCTGGTTGCGTGTCAGTGCCTGGTCCATGAAAAAAGCCCGTCAGGAAAGAGAGAAAAACAGTCCGGCGATCGTCGCGCTCATCAGGTTCGAGAGCGTCGCGGCGGCTAGCGCGCGCATACCGAAGCGCGCGACCTCGCCGCGCAGTTCCGGAGCGACGGCGGTGAAGCCGCCCGTGAGGATCGCGATCGAAGAAAAATTGGCGAAACCGCACAGCGCGAACGAGACGATCGCGATGGTCTTGGGCGTAAGCAGCGGCAGCCCCGCCGCCAAGACGTGCGCGCTGTCCTGCAGATACGGCGACAGCCCGCTATACGCGACAAACTCGTTGAGAATCAGCTTCTGGCCGATGAAATTGCCGGCCACCACCGAATCCTGCCACGGTACGCCGATCATCCACGCGAGCGGTGCAAACAGCGCGCCCAGCAAGGATTGCAGCGTGACGTGCGCGAACCCGAGCCAGCCGGCCACCACGCCCACGCCCGCGTTGAGCAGCGCGATCAGGCCGATGAAAGCCACCAGCATGGTGCCCACGTTCACCGCGATCTTCATGCCCACGCTCGCGCCCGAAGCGCCCGCCTCGATCACGCTGGTGGCGCGCTTTTCGTCGAATTCGAGCGAGCCGATGTCCACCTGGCTCGCCTCGACCGACGGGCACAGCATCTTGCCGAACAGCAGACCGCCGGGAATCGCCATGAACGAGGCCGCAAGCAGATACTCCATCTTCACGCCGAGGCCCGCATAACCCGCCAGCACCGAACCGGCCACGGACGCCATGCCGCTCGACATCACCGCGAAAATCTCCGGCCCCGAAAGACGGCGCACGAACGGCTTGACGAACGCGGGCATTTCGCTCTGGCCGAGGAAAATGGTCGCCACCGCCGCGCATCCTTCGGCGCGGCTCACGCCCAGCAGCTTCGAAAGCGACGTGCCGATGACCGCGATAATCCACTTCATCACGCCAAGGTAGTACAGCACGGCGATCAGCGACGTCACGAAGATGATCATCGGCAGCACGCGCAGGCCGAACGCGAAACCATCGGCGCCGAACAGCGCGAACATCTTGTCGCCGACCAGACCGCCGAACAGAAACGCCAGACCGTGCTGGCCCATTTCGAGCACGCCATTCACGGCGTTGGCGACGAGCGCCAGCACGTGACGGCCCATCGGCACGAACAGCACGAGCGCGCCGATCACGATCTGCGTCGCGAGCGCCGCCAGCACCGTGCGCGGACGCACCGCGCCACGGTTCATCGACAGACAGTAGCCAAACACCAGCAGCACGAGAATGCCGCATAGACTGCGCAGGATATCCATATCGAATCCTTGAGGGATGGGGGCTTGCTTTAAAACGGGCTTTAAAACCGGTACCCGACGCTGGCGTAATAGCCCCAGCCGGTCGAGCGGTTCTGGAAGGGTCCACTGCCAAAATTCAGCGTGCTGCCATTCCACTGGCCGCCGTTGTGGAAATAGCGCGCCGCGGTCCAGAAGCGCCAGTGTTTGAACTCGTAGATCAACACGTTGGTCGAGACGAATGCGGTGTCGCTGCGCGTGTTGCCGCCGGTTTCTTCGGCTAGGCGCGAGCCGAAGTCGTAATTGAAAAAGCTCACGAACGTGAGATTGCCGCCTTTGAGCGTGCCGATCGGATAGACCATCTTCATCTGCGCGCGGTAGCCGTCCCAACTGTTCGCGTTAGCCGCGCCGTAGTTTTCCCACTGGCGACGCACGTACAGGTTCGCCGAGAGATAGACCGGCAAAGGCGTGGCGATATCGGTGCCGAGGCCCATGTAAAGCGTGTTCTGTCGGCCCGAGACGTTATGCCCCTGGTCGTAGATCCAGTCGAACGCGGCGTACCACTCCTTGAACGGCCCGAAGCCCAGATGCTTGCCCAGCAGATCGTCGATGGAGACGCGCGGCTCCTGCTCCGTGAAGAGCGGCGAGCCTTTGTTGGTGATGCCCGTGTCATAGCCGTTGCCCACACCGAAGGCGCGCGGCACGTCGACATAGCCGTACAGGTCGAACGGACCCTTGCGGCCGAAATATTCGTACTCGATGTACACGTCGTTGGTGCGATACGGACCGAAGCGAATGTCCTTCGAACCAATCACACCGATGCTCTGGTGCAGCCAGTCCGACAGGTAGTACGGCGCGGGCTGCGTGCCGGTCAAGACCGGCGTGTTCAGCTCAGGCGCCGTGCCGCCGGTCTCGGCGAGCGTGTCGGCACGGGCTTGCGCTGCGCTCAACGCAAGTGCAGCGGCGGATACGGCCAGAACGGCGAATGAGTAGGTACGGCGTTGCGATGTGTGCGGTGCTGTGCGCCACGGTCTCCTCCTTGGGTCCACGGTCGGCTTCCTTATCTGTCTTGAATATCTCATCGATATGAGATCATTGGAACATGATTTGTTATGTTTATAACATTACCAAAAATGCGTGTTCTAGCAGAGTCAGGGAAAACCCAGAGGCATGTGGGAATGAGTGGCGATGGCGCAAGGCTGGAGGGGGAGAAACGACGACGGCCGCGCGGAAGCGCGACGGCCGGTCAAACGCGCGCATTGGAACTGTGCGACGGTGCTTAAGGCCCGCGCGTTTTTTTGATCGCGTCGATCGAGGTGACTGAATAGAGAACCCGTTCGCCGCACGCGCATGGCCCGGCGGCGAACGAACCGCTTACGCGTATCCCGTGGTGCCCTTGATTTCCAGGTATTCGACGAGGCCGTATTCCGCATATTCGCGGCCATTGCCTGATCGCTTGAAACCGCCAAAAGGCGCGGCCGGATTCCACGCCGGATAGTTGATGTGGACGTTGCCGACACGCAGCCGCGCCGCCACGCGGCGTGCGTGCGCCAGGTCCGTCGACTGCACGTAGCCCGCCAGCCCATAGACCGAATCGTTGGCGAGCGCGATCGCTTCGTCCTCGGTGCGATACGTCATGATGGACAGCACCGGCCCGAAGATTTCCTCTCGCGCGATCGTCATGTGCGGCAGCACATTCGAAAACACCGTTGGCTGCACATAGAAACCTTCGCGCAGTCCTTCCGGCCGTCCCAGGCCGCCCGCCACGAGCGTCGCGCCCTCCTCGATACCCGTGCCGATGAGTTGCTGGATGCGATCGAACTGCACCCGGCTCACCACCGGCCCGATGGCGGTCTGAGCCGCGCGTGGATCGCCGACGACGGTGCGTTGCGCCTCGGCGCGGGCGGCCTGTTCCGCGATCGCCAGATGATCCACATGCACGAGCATCCGCGTAGGCGCGTTGCACGACTGCCCGCTGTTGCTGAAGCAACTGCGCGCGCCAAGCGTGACAGCGTGCTCGATATCGGCATCGGGCAGGATGAGGTTCGGACTCTTGCTGCCCAGTTCCTGATGCACGCGTTTGACGGTATCGGCGGCGGCTTTGGCGACCTCAATGCCGGCGCGCGTCGACCCCGTAAACGACACCATATCGACATCGGGATGACGCGCAAGCGCGTCGCCCACCCCATGTCCGTAGCCATGCACCAGATTGAACACACCGGGCGGCACGCCCGCTTCGTCCAGGATTTCGGCGAACAGGATGCCGCTGAACGGCGCGACTTCGCTGGGCTTGAGCACCATCGTACAGCCCGCGGCGAGCGCGGGCGCCACCTTGCAGACGATCTGGTTGATCGGCCAGTTCCATGGCGTGATCAGCGCGCACACGCCGATCGGTTCGTGCGAGACCAGCATCGAATCCGTCTGCTTGCTGAACGGAAATGTCTTCAGCGCGCGGATCGTCTGTTCTAGATGCGCGGTACCTACCGCAGCCTGCATCGCGCGCGCGAACGCTATCGACGCACCCATTTCCTGGCTGATGGTCTGCGCGACCTCTTCGTAGCGGCGCTGATAGATCGCCAGCACGCGCTCAAGTAGCGCCACGCGCTGCTCGACGCTCCAGCGCGAAAACGTTTCGAAGGCCTGTTTCGCCGCGCGCACTGCACGATCGACATCGACTTCACTGCCGATCTTCAGTTGTGCATAGGGCTTCTCATTGGACGGGTCGATCACGTCGATCGCCTGCGCGCGATCCGGATCGAACCATTCGCCCGCGATAAAGCTTTGTCGCGTCATTCGCATCGCAAGCTCCCCTTACACGGCGCGCGCGTAGGCAGTGGTAAGGATGTCGCGGATCTGCGCGACGAACCACGTAATCTCATCACGCGACATCACGAGCGGCGGCGAAAACTGCACGATGGGCGTGCCCTCGTGATCGACGCCCGCGCGGCACAGCAGACCGGCATCGAAAAGCGCCGGAGCCAACACCGTCGACACAAAAGTCTGTGCGCTCATGGCCGCCGTCCAGCGACGCGCCTCCTTATCGGACACGAGTTCAAGCGAATAGTGATAACCGTCGCCGCGCACATCGCCCACGCACGGCAGTTCGAGCAGCGCATCGAGCGCAGCGCGGAAATAACGCTCGTTTTCGCGCACGTTGTCAATCACGCCTTCGCGTTCGATGATCGCGAGATTCGCGAGCGCTGCCGTGCATGCAACCGGATGACCGCCATAGGTCGCGCCGTGCAGGAACATCTGCTGCGGGCCCTTGAGCACCGTGTCGACTACCGTATCGCTTGCAATCACGCCGCCAAGCGGCACATAGCCCGACGCGATGCCCTTCGCGAACGTAATGACGTCCGGCTTCAGGCCGTAGCGGCGCGAACCGAAATATTCGCCGAGACGGCCAAAGCCGCAAATCACTTCATCGGCGACGAGCAACACGCCATGACGATCGCAGATCTCGCGCAAACCCGCTGCGTAACCGGCCGGCGGCGTGAGGCTGCCGCCCGCGTTCTGCAGCGGTTCGATGACGATGGCGGCGACCGTGTCCGGGCCTTCCTGCACGATCAACGATTCGATTTCATCGAGCAGGAAGCGCGTGAACTGCGCTTCGGTCTCGCCCACCGGGCGGCCATAACGCTTCGTGTTGTTGACGTGACGCACGCCCGCCATCAACGGTTCGAAATGCTTACGGAAGTTCGTCATCCCATTCAGCGCGAGCGCGCCGAACGACGTGCCGTGATAGGCGACGCGTCGCGCGATGAATTTGCGCCGCTGCGGTTCGCCGCGCGCCTGGTGATACTGGCGAACGAGTTTGATTGCCGATTCGTTCGACTCGGAACCGCTCGACGTGAAGAACACGCGGTTCAGCCCTTCGGGCGCGAGCGTCGCGAGCTTGTGCGCGAGACGGATCGAGCTTTCATGGCCATTGCCCCAGTTGGTCGCGAACGGCAGGCGCACCATCTGCTCGCGCACGGCGTCGCCGATCTCCGCGCCATGGCTGTAGCCTACCTGCACGCAATACAGCCCCGCCAGCGCATCGAAATAGCGCTTGCCGTACTGGTCGATGAGCCAGCACCCTTCGCCGCGGTCGAATACCGTCAAGTCCTTGTCGCCGTAGGCGTCGGCGTGCGTGAAGTGCATCAGCAGATGGCGCTTGCCCAGTTCCTGCAAATTCTGTTGGGTATCCTTACCGCTCATAGTCTTGCTCCTTCTTCATGAGTTCAACAACGTATTTGCTTGCTTATGAAATTGGTCGTCTTAGCTGATCGTCAGCGTTGGCGCGGGACGCGTGAAGCCGCGCGTCAGCCACACGAGCTGGCAAAGCCCGACCACTAGCCAGCTCACGCCAACGTAAAACGTCTGCCGCGACAGCCCCGACCAGAGCCACACATTCATCGCGAAGCCAATCGCCGGCATCACGCCGAACTTGATCCAGCCGGAAAAATGACGGTTTTCGCGGCGCGTGAGATAGCTGCGGATCACGCACAGATTCACGCCGGCGAAGGCAACGAGCGCACCGAAGCTGATCATCGTGGACGCCAGATCGAGCGTGATGAACAGCGCGGAAAACGACAGCGCGCCGACCACGAGCGTCGCACGCACCGGCGTGCCCAGCCGCACGTGCAAATGTCCGAAGACCCGTTCGGGCAACACCTGGTCGCGGCCCATGGCGAACAGCACGCGCGTCACGCTCGCCTGCCCGGCCATCGCACTCGCAAAGCAGCCGGCAACGTACACGGCCACGAAGAACGCGGACAGCGTGTTGCCGCCCACCCGCTGCATGAGTTCGAGGCTCGCGGAGTCGAGATCCTTGAACGTGTGCCAGTCCGGGTAGACCACCTGCCCGACAAAGGCTACGAGGAAGAACAGCACACCGCTCACCAGCGTGCACAGGAGAATCGCGCGCGGCACCGTGCGGCGCGGATCGCGCGTTTCCTCGGAGAGCGTGGATACGGCGTCGAAGCCCAGAAACGAGAGGCACAGGATGGCCGAGCCCGCGAAGATCGCGCTCGCATTGGCGGGATGCGGCAGCGCGAACGACACCGGCATATCGTGCACAACGGCAAGCCGGGAGGCCGCAGCCAGAAACACTGCGATGAACACCATCTGGCCTGCGATCAGAATCAGGTTCACGCGGCTGACGAGTTTGATGCCCAAGACGTTCAGCCCCGTGACGATGGCGATGCTGGCGACGACCCAGACGGCCGCCGGCACCGCCGGAAAAATCTGCTTCATATATACGCCGATCACCAGATAGCTGATCATCGGAATGAAGAGGTAATCCAGCAGCAGCGACCAGCCAACCATGAAGCCCGCCGATGTGCCGAAATTGCGCGTCGCGAACGTGTAGGCCGAACCGGCGCTCGGCATGAGGCGCGCCATGTGCCCGTAACTGCACGCCGTAAACAGCATCGCGATCAGCGTGAGCGCATACGCGGCGGCGAGATGCCCGTTCGTCTGACTGCTGACGAGACCATAGGTGGTGAACACTGTCATCGGCAGCATGTATGCGACGCCGAAGATCACCAACGTGAACAGTCCCAGCCGACGCGTTCGCGTAGGGTTGGCTGTATGCCCGACTTCTTCTTGCACGGCTCGTCTCCTGTCGTTGCTCAGGAGAGAGTGTGGTACGACAAAAAGTCGACAACGAATGAGAAAAGAGGACGTTATAAGGGGATATTTTCGGACACACCTGACGGGACGCGGCCGAAAGACCGCGACTGCGACGGCCACCGGAGCACTTTCGCACTGGCGCACGACGCGCATTCCCGCTATGTTTGGCACATACCATATGTAAGTGCGAGCCCATGAAAGACGAATCCCACCACAGTCAGAGCATGGCGGAGCGCCGCCTGCGTTCATCGCTCGGCCTGGGGGATCCAATCGGACGCCAGGAAGACATTCCGGCGACCGTCCACGCGATTGCCGCCGCGCTGGACGAATGCCGCGTGCGCCATATCGACGATGCCGCCTTGCTCGAAGGCACCGGCCTCGAAGCGCGCGCGGTCGCTTCCCCTACGATTCATGTGAATCGCAATCAGGAACAACGTTGCTTTCGCAACCTTTTACGCCATAGCGAAAGTCCGTCGATAGGACTTGCGATCGGCGGCCGGCTGCATGTGTCGACGCTGGGTCTTGCGGGCTATGCGATGCTGATTAGCGGCTCGGTGATGCAGGCATTCGGCTGCATGAGCCAGTTTCCCTTGTTCATGGGTCTCTACTTCGACGTGCGTGCGCGGGCGGCGTCAGACGGCATGACGGTGTCGATCGGCCGCTACAACGGCGAGCCTGATATCGAGACCTTTCAGGCCGATATGTGTCTCTCCAGCCTGCGTCTGATCGTCTCCGACCTGGTCGGGCGTCCGGTCTGGCCATCGGAGGTTCATCTGGCTCGACGTACGCCGCACTACGCCGCCGACTACGCTCAACACTACGGCTGCCGCGTACGTTTTAAGGCGAGCGAGGACGCGCTCGTATTTACCGCCGTGAGCGGTATGGAAACGCCGCGACTCGCGAACGAAGTGAGTTTCAACGCGCTGCATCGTCAATGCGAAGTCCTCGAACGCGAATGGGCCGCCTCGATCGGGACGCGCTTTGCCGACCGCGCGAAGGAGCTGATGGGACGCGACCTGGCGCGCTTCAAATCGATGACGGCGCTGGCTGGCGCGCTGCACATGACCGAGCGCACGCTGCGCAGGCGGTTGGAGAAAGATGGGCTTTCGTTTCAGGCGCTGCTCGACGACGTGCGCCGTCAAACGGCGATTCTGTTGCTGGATGACGATGCGCTCACGGTTGCCGCTGTTGCTGAACGGCTGGGCTATAGCGAGCCGCGCAGCTTTCGTCATGCGTTCCGGCGCTGGACGGGGCGCGCTCCGCGGGGTGATGACGGCAATCAGACAGAATAGCCCAATACTTCGGTATGCGAAGCAATTGGCGCAAAGGAGCAAGTTGTGTGATGGCGGGCCAATGAAAAAAGCGATGCTCACGAGCGGGCCAGAACAGAAAGCCCGCTTGCTTTCGCAGAGCGGGCTTTGATGTTGGTTGCGGGGATAGGATTTGAACCTATGACCTTCGGGTTATGAGCCCGACGAGCTGCCAGACTGCTCCACCCCGCGATTGAGATTATAAGCGAACCGGACAACAAAGGCAAACAAAAAACCAGGAGATGGGTCGCCAGCCGACTTTCCCAAGGCAGCGGGACAAGCATTGAGATGCCCGCTGCTCCGTCCGGCCTGCCAGCGCGCCCACAAAACCCCGTTCACGCTCGAGCACCGTTGTACCCTTAAAGGGTGCCCGCAAACTCCAGAACGGCTGTGAACAGGTCGCCGACAAGGCCGTAGTCGGCCACGCTGAAGATCGGCGCTTCCGCGTCCTTATTGATCGCGACGATGACCTTCGAGTCTTTCATGTCGGCCAGGCAGGTGCTGGATCGCGCCCGAGATACCCACCGCGATGTATAGCTGCGGCGCAACGATCTTGCCGGTTTGGCCGACCTGGTAGTCGTTGATTTCGCCCGCCATCCTTTGGGTGAACTCGCTGCATACATCGCTCGATAGTCAGCGATGCCCCGTCGCTTCCAGCCCGCATACGCCTTCGAGAAGAGCGCAACGGGTCATACGATTTTCGGCCCGGCGGCCTCATACTTCATGAGCGCCTCGCGTCCAGGAAGCCCTTCCGAATCGCCGATCACCTGGACCGCTAGCGATCCAATCCAGTTTCCGCGAGCCACGGCTGCTTCTGCTGTCCTGCCTTCGAGAATCGCGCTCAGCACCCCCACTGCGAATCCATCTCCTGCGCCCACGGTGTCCACGACCTTCGGCACGGCGACGGCAGGTGATATCCCGCAAGCAGATTCAGTCCTGAAATATGCACCGGCCTCGCCCAGTTTTACGACGACAAGTTTCGCCCCACGCTCCAGGTAGTAATCGGCAATACTCTCTGGATGCTCGCGGCCGGTCAGAATGCGCCCCTCACCCAACCCCGGCATGACAATGTCTGCGTACGCCGAGAGCGCATTGAGCGTTTCGACCATTTCCTCACGGGAAGGCCACAAGGAAGGACGAAGGTTCGGATCGAAGGAAATGGTGTTGCCAGCGGCTCTCATTTCGCTCGCCAGATGAAATGAAAACTCCCTGGCCGATGATGACAGCGCTGGCGAGATGCCGGTGAGGTGAAGATGCCGGGCACCCAGAACGTATTCCCGCACATAGTCATCCACGGAAAGAAAGCTGGCCGCCGAGCCTTTGCGAAAATATTCCGTCTTCGGATCGGAACCGTCATCGCACTTATCCTTGAGCATCATCCCGGTTGGATGGTGTTCGTCGATCGTGACGCAGGCCGCGTCGATATTTTCGGCGGCCAGGGTATCCAGAATGAACTGGCCAAACGAATCCCGGCCCAGGCGGCTGATCCAGCCGACCCGGTGGCCAAGCCGGGCAAGCCCGATCGCGACATTGAGCTCAGCTCCTGCAGCACGTTTGGCGAAGGCGCTTACTCTTGACAGCGGCCCGGATTCCGATGCTACAAAGAGCGCCATTGCCTCGCCGAAAGTGACGATGTTGGGCGCATTGACCATGTGCTTTCTCCTATAATCAGGAATCCTGATATTTTTACACTCAGAAGTTTTGACGCTTATTTAACCGTCGTTAGCCGCTAATATCGAATCGCAATCTTTCCCGCTACAAAGCTATTGACTTGCTTGCGGGACAAACACCCTGGTGGGAAAACCAATCAGTCGTCGCGCAAATAGACACGCACAAACAAACAGATTGGTGCGAACCGCCGCCGCCGACGCAACGGCAAACGGTCCGCTTCAGAGTAAGCGTCATTCCAGCCGACTTCCGCCGCTGGGCAAACCGCCGATCTAGACCGCAAGCGGTACGCGCTCGGGCTCGTCTGCCTCGAACCAGTTCAGGTTGCGCGCCGCAATCGGGCCGAGGGATTCGAGGATTTCGCGCAGGTGCACCCTCATCGCATCTTCCGCCGCACCCGGATCGTGAGCGCGCAACGCGGCGAGAATCTTCGCGTGTTGCCTGATTACCAGTTCGAGCGGCGATACGTCAGGCAGGCTCAAATAGCGCACGCGATCCATCTGGGCCTTGATGTCCTGGATCGTATCCCAAGCCGCGGCACAGTCGATCGCCTGGGCGATTGAACGGTGAAATGATTCGTCTAGTGCAAGGAACGCCGGCATGTCATTCAACCTGGCCGCAAGGCGCTGCTCGCGCAGGTTTTCACCAAGGAGTTGCAACTGCGCATCGGTAATCGAGTCAGCCGCCTTGCGAACCACGGCTGATTCGATGGCTTCCCGGATGAACCGGCCCTCGCGTACCTTGCGAGGCGAGATTTTCTTCACGAAGGTGCCCCGCTGCGGCAATATCTGCAATACGCCGACTTCCGCCAGCTTGATAAACGCCTCACGCACCGGCTGTCGGGATACCTCGAACTTTTCAGCAATTTCCTTTTCGGACAGCGGCGTTCCCGGTGGCATCAGTCCAACAAAAATCGCCTGGCGCAACGCGCGGAAAATCTGCTTGCTGATGGGTTCGTGCGAATCGAGCGATATCACTGCCGTCAAATCAGGGAGCGTCGACGGTGCGGCGGCACGCCCCGCCCGGCGCTTCGGGCGTGGCGTGTCGGCAGAAAAGGGGCCGGTAGGAGCGGCGTCCGCGAGGGCAGTTTTCATCGGCGTGGGGTGCAGGATCTGACAAGAGCGGTCGCGCCTCGTGCTCTCTCATGCCAAGACCGACCGCTTACCATACTAGCATGCATTTCCGCGAATTGCTTCACTTCCCCCGGTTCGCTCTCTCCTCCTGGCAAGGGAATCAGAACCGGACGCGCAGCGCAGCGCGAATCAGCGCCTGATTGCGGTTCGAGGAATCGCCGAGGTTGCCAATGTCGGCAACCGCTGCCGTACCCAGAGACGAGGTGCCCGACGCCCGCTGATATGTACCTTCCAGGTAGACATCCGTGCGCTTGGAAAGAAGGTAGTCGGCCAGCAGGCTGAACTGATTGAAGTGCTGATTGCCGACCGAAGTCCCATCGGCCTTCGTCACGCCTGCGCCCTTCAGGTAGTCATAGCCCGCGCTGAAGAACAGAAACGGGCTGTACATGTACCGGATGGCGACGTCGATATTGTTGAAGCGCGCCGTTGCGCCGTCAAAACCATGGGTGATATTGCCGTACTGGATGTTCGAGTACGATGTCGTGACGGTAACCGGTCCAAGCGTATATCCCGCGCCCACGATTCCAACCTGATAGGAGGTCGCGCTGGCATAGCCTGAATTCAACGAATAGGCGAGCTGGGAACTGCCGCCGACGGTATCGGTGAAGAAGCCCGAGCTTGCGCTCCCCGTCGGGTCCTTGAAGTATTCGAATGCAGCACCCAGGACAAGTGGCCCATTCGCATACGCTGCGCCGATCGAATATCCGCTGTTCGCCGTCACATTACCGGCCACGCCGCCTACGCTATATTCACCCCCGAACGTAAGGCCGCCATAATTCGGGCTCATGTAGCGGATCGAGTTGTTGACGCGCACGGAGTTGCCCGCATTATCCAGATCGCCCGGATGCATAAAAGCCGTCGAGCCGGCCTGCGACCCCAGGGCGGTCACCGGCTGGGCGAAGTAAAAGACCATGTCGTATTGACGGCCGAGCGTCAGGCTGCCGAACCGGTTGCTGTTCAGACCGACGAACGCCTGCCGCCCAAACGGCGTTCCACCCTGCGCGAAAGCGCCACTATTCAAATTCACGCCCGGCTCAAGTGTGAATATTGCCTGCAAGCCGCCACCCAGGTCTTCAATACCTTTCAATCCCCAACGGCTGCTGCTAATGCCGTTTGTTGAATCCAGGGTGATTTTGCGGCCCCCCGAGGCACCTCCAGCATTGCTCAGGAACATCACGCCCTCGTCGAGAATGCCATATAGCGTCACACTGCTTTGCGCCTGCGCATTCGCCATATACGCGCCTGCCGCGATCAGTGCAAAAAGGGTCTTTTTCATTGCGGGATCTCCGTGGTGTCTTATTAAAAATTTAGTAAAGCTAAATAATCGATGCACCCGATCGCTTCGGGTAAGTTTATTAAGTGGGTTCTTCTCAAGGGAACCCATCTGCTTCAGCTTTGCTTCGCTGCCTTTACCCGACATCGTTCGCCAGGACAGCGCCGGTGTTTCGCTCAGGCAGTCGGGTTCCAGTCCGGCACCTGGCTGCCCTGCTTGCGTCGCGCGGGGGCCGTCTCGGGCAGCATGATCGCGCCGGCAATCGTGATCGCGATCGTGACCGCCATATAGGCACAGTAAAACCAAGGCGCGCCATGTTGCGCGGCAAGCAGCCAGCCGGCACCCAATGCCCCCACCGAACCGAATAGCGCGCCGAATTGCTGGATCACGGATACGCCGCTCGCACGCATGCGCGTGGGGAACAGTTCTGAGAAGAACGCTGCCTGAGTTGCGTACATCGCGCTATGGCCCGCTGCCAGCACGCCGACGAGGCATAGCCAGATCCACGCCTGCACCTTGTAGTAGACGAGGGCAAAGCTCGGCACCAGTAAGAGAAGACACACGGTCGCGCCGAAAAGGTACACATTGCGCCGGCCGAACTTATCGGACAGATGGCCGAATACCGGAAGCGTCACCAGTTCAATAAGGATTGCGATCAATGTGGCGTCAATCATGACCTGCCGCGGAATGCCCTGGCTCACTGCGTAACCGACGATGATGACGGCGAACGTCGTGAAAGTGGTGCTCTCTCCCAGTTTGGCGCAACAGCCCCACAGCAGACTGCGCTTTTGCTCTTTGAACGCGGCTGCCAGCGGACTGCCCTCTTCTTTGCTTTCGCCTCGCAAACGGGCAAAGAGGGGGGATTCGCTCAAGCTGAGGCGGATGTACAGGCCAACCGCGACCAGAACCAGGCTGAGCAGGAACGGAATGCGCCACCCCCAGGCAAGGAACTGCCCGGCCGTGAGCGTCGTATCCAGCAGTGCGAATATGCCCAGAGGGATGACGAAGCCAGCCGGTGCGCCAATCATCACCCACGAGCCGAAATACCCGCGGCGAGCGGCCGGCGCATGTTCGCAGCAAATCAGAATCGCATTCCCCTGCTCTCCGCCAATTCCGAAGCCGTGCAGCATCCGCACGAACACCAGCGCGAGCGGGGCCGCGATGCCGATCGTCTCGTAGGTGGGCATCAAGCCCACGACGAAGGTCGCGCAGCCCACGATCAGCAGTGTGGCGACGAGCGCCGACTTGCGGCCAAAGCGATCGCCGATGTAGCCGAACAACAAACCGCCCACGGGGCGAGCCAGGAACCCGGCAGCATAGGTTCCCAGCGAGACGAGCGTGCCGATCAGAGGAGGCAGGTTCGGAAAGAAGAGTTTGTTGAAAACAAGCGAGGAAGCCGTTGCGTAGATGAAAAAGTCATACCACTCAACCAGGGTGCCAATCGTTGAGGCGGTTGCGACCTTGCGCAACATCTGGGGCGTGACTACGCCCTGCGCGGTGGCGGACGATACGGTGCTATTCATAAATCTGTCTCCTCCTGTATGTTTCGCCGTGACTCGTCGCGACCGGCGTCACAGGCTAAACGAGAATGCGCGAGCAGAATCCGGTGTGCCGGCATGCAGGCCAGCGGCCGTTCTGTTGTCGGTGCTCGGGGTCAGCGCCCCAGGATGCTCACCAGTTCCAAAGCGTGCCGTCTTCGAGGCGCGCAACGGGTAGATAGGCCGGGTCGTATGGATAGCGCGCGGCCAGCGCCTCGTCGATGTCCACGCCATGACCGGGCACGTCGCCGGGATGCATCGTTCCCCGGTCGAACTGCCAGGCATGAGGAAACACCTCGAGCGCCGCCTCCGGGAAACCCATGTATTCCTGGACACCGAAATTCGGCACCCATAAGTCGAAGTGCAACGCCGCGCCCATGCACACGGGCGACAGGTCCGATGCACCATGACAACCCGTGCGCACCTGATACAGCGAGGCGAAGTCCGCAATGCGCCGCAGATGGGTGATGCCGCCGGCGTGCGTCAGCGTTGCGCGGATGTAGTCGATCAACTGCTCTTCGATCAACTGCTTGCAGTCCCAGATGCTGTTGAATACTTCACCCACCGCAATCGGCGTGACGGTGTGTTCGCGAATCAGACGGAAGCCTTCCTGATTTTCAGCCGGCGTCGGGTCCTCGATCCAGAACAGGCGATAAGGTTCGACCGCTTTACCGAGCCTTGCGGCTTCAATCGGGGTAAGACGGTGATGAGCATCGTGCAGCAGATGCGTGCCGAAACCGAACCTGTCGCGTACAGCCTCGAAAAGCTTCGGAACGAAATCGAGGTACTTCTCAGTCGACCAGCTCTGCTCCTCGACCCCGCCCTTGGTCGCCGGCTCGTAAACACCATTGCCTTTCGAAACGCCGTAAACGGAGCGCATATTGGGCACCCCGCATTGGATGCGAATTGCCTGGTATCCCTGATCGATATGCTCCGCATAGCGGTCGAGCGCTTCGGGAATGTCGCGCCCAGTAGCATGCCCGTAGACCATCACGCTATCGCGCGAAGCCCCGCCCAACAGCTTGTAAAGCGGCATCCCCGTGACCTTGCCGAGAATGTCCCAGAGCGCCATGTCCACCGCGGCGATCGCGGTCATCGTGACGGGGCCGCGCCGCCAGTACGCGCCCTTGTAGAGGAACTGCCAGATATCCTCAATACGGCCGGGATCGCGGCCGATCAGCAACGGGCACACATGCTCCTTTAGATACGCGGCTACTGCGAGTTCGCGACCGTTGAGCGTAGCGTCACCGATACCGTACACGCCTTCATCCGTCACCACTTTCAGCGTGACGAAGTTGCGCCCCGGACACGTAACGATCACATCAGCCCGGACGATTTTCATGGGGATTTCCTTGAGTGGCATTCGATGGAAGCGATGCTACCATACAAGTATATTTTATCGTCAACACGGGGTATTCCCGACCCAAGGGCCAGAAATGAATACGGAATCAAGGCTTTGCCGCAAGGCGCTGACTTCATTGACCGACCATCTGCTTTCGCCGGCGTGGCGCGATCCGGATATCGGCATCGTCCATCTGGGGATCGGCAACTTCCATCGCGCCCATCAGGCGATCTACACGGAAGAAGCCGTCGCAGGCGCCGGTGGAGAATGGGGAATTTGCGGCGTGACGCTGCAAGGCGATGTCGCCAAACGCGACGCCCTGGCCGCACAGGAGGGGCTGTATAGCGTAGTGGAGCGGGGCCCGGACGCGGAGCGCGTGACGGTCGTGCGGATTCTTCGAGAAGTTCTCGCCCTGCCGTACGACCGTGCCGCGCTTTTCGCGCGGCTCGCCGATCCCCGTGTGCGAATCGTCTCGCTAACCGTGACGGAAAAGGGCTATTGCCGTGACGGAAAGACCGGTGATGTCGATTTTGGGCATCCCGATATCATCCACGACCTTGCCCACCCCGCCGAGCCGAAAACGGTGCCTGGCATTCTCGTCGCCGCTCTCCGGGAACGCCGTGACAATCCGTTCACGGTGCTCTCGTGCGACAACCTCATGCACAACGGAGCGGCGTTACGCCAGGTGACCTGTAGCTTTGCGAATGCGATCGATCCTGCCCTGGGCGAGTGGATTGCCACAGCGGTCGCATTTCCGTCCACCATGGTCGATCGCATTGTCCCTGCCACCTCTGACTCCGATCGGGTCTCCGCTGCCACAGCGCTCGCTCACGCCGATGCCCTGCCCGTTCCTTGCGAGCCATTCCGGCAATGGGTTATTGAAGATTGCTTCCCCGCAGGACGCCCCGAATGGGAATTGGCCGGGGCACAACTGGTCAGCGATGTCGCGCCGTTTGAACTGGCCAAATTGCGGATGTTGAACGGCACCCACTCCGCGCTCGCCTATCTGTCCATGCTTGCCGGCTTTGAAACCATCGACGCGGCGATCCGCGAACCGGATATGCACCGGTTGATTCATTCGATGATGACCTACGAAATCATTCCCACGCTTGCCATGCCGGCCTCATTCGACACGCTGGCATACCGCGACGCG
Source organism: Paraburkholderia eburnea (assembly GCF_002917095.1). Lineage (GTDB taxonomy): Bacteria > Pseudomonadota > Gammaproteobacteria > Burkholderiales > Burkholderiaceae > Paraburkholderia > Paraburkholderia eburnea. The sequence continues at coordinate 395,668 of NZ_PQGA01000002.1, read as the reverse complement.
CTCCTTTCGCGGTATGCCAATCCGGCGCTCAAACACCGTTGCGCGCAAATAGCAATGGATGGCAGCCAGAAGATCCCGCAGCGTCTGCTCGGCGCGATTGCAACTCGCATCGAAGCCGGACAGCCGTTCGCGCGACTCGCGCTGGCCATCGCCGCATGGATGGTATTTTTGCGTGGCCACGCTGACGACGGCTCGCACTATGAAATCAAGGACCCATTGGCCGACAGACTGACATCGCTCGTTGCTGCGGCCGGCCCTTTGCCTGAAAAACGGTTGAACGCATTGCTATCCATGCGGGAGATTTTCCCCGCCGAGCTCGCCGAAAATCTCGTCTTCCAGCATGCGGTGACCGATGCCCTGGTGGCGATTGGCCATGGTGCGCGCAGTGCGATTGCACAATACGCACGGTAGAAAAGGCGGTGGGCGCAGGTCAGGTACAGGGCTCGCGCGCCCCATCAGCCGGTACGCCTATGCCATCATGCCGAGGCGCGACTGGCACCCGTTCACACTATTGCCGATTGCGATGGGGATGGAGCAAGCTGCGGCGGCAGCCTGCTCATGTCCAACCTGGACAGCGGCTTGCAATACAGAAACCCCTGCGCGATCTCGCAACCACTGCTGGCCAGAAAAGCCGCCTGCTCCTCCGTCTCCACACCTTCCGCAACGGTTTGCATTCCCAAACACTGCCCAATCGAAATGATTGCCTTGACGAGTTCGGCATGGTGCCGGGCCGTTGTCGCCTTCTGAACAAAGGATTTGTCGATCTTCAGCGTATCGACCGGAAATCTGGTCAGATAGCTAAGCGACGAGTACCCAGTGCCAAAATCGTCGATTGCAATCGAAATACCCATTGATCTGAATGTCGATATGGCCGCTAAAATTGCGTCATTGGAGTCCAGCAGCAAGCTTTCGGTGATTTCGAATTCCAGCCATGCAGGTCGACAACCGGTCTTTTCCAGAATTCCGGTGACCACGGAAACCAGATCGGAAGACTGGAACTGTCTAACCGACAGATTGATCGCCACTTTATGCGGAACCACGCGACCGGTATTCCATGCTACTGCCGTACTGCAAGCTTCATGGAGCACCCACTTTCCGATCTCCACGATCAGGCCCGTTTCCTCGGCAACGGAGATAAATTCGTTCGGCGCAACCAGCGTACCGTCTGAACGGCGCCACCTGAGGAGCGCCTCCGATCCGGTCACCTCATTTTGACGAATCGAGATCTTGGGTTGGTAGTGCAGTTCGAATTCTCCGCGCTCGGTAGCGCGCCGCAGCTCCCTCTCTATTGTGAATCGCTTGCGGGCGGTCTCCGTAAGTTCCTTCGAATAAAAACTGAAACGGCGGCGTCCCGCGCGTTTGGCACAATACATGGCGGAATCCACATACTTCAGCAGATCGACCGGTTCAGCGCTGTCGATTGGATACAACGCGATTCCGACACTGCACGTAACGTATATCTCCGTCCCATTCAGCACGAAACGTTTGTCGAAGCTGGCAATGATCCGCCTCGCAATTTCTTCCAGTGTGTGGAGATCCGGAACGCCCGGCAGGAGTATGGCAAACTCGTCGCCACTGAATCTCGCAACGATATCATTCGACCGGATGCAGGCCGAGAGCCGCCCTGCCGCCGCATTCAGCAGTTCGTCTCCGGCAGCGTGCCCCATCGTGTCGTTGACACGTTTGAACTGGTCCAGATCAACCATCATTACGCCGGCCAGCACCCCATGCGCCGAACTGGCGATCATCTGTTTCAATCGTTCGTTGAAGAAAGTACGATTTGGCAACGTCGTGAGCGGATCCTGGTAAATCATCCGTTGCAGTTGCTGTTCCATTTCCTTCATGGCAGCAAGCAACTGAGCGACCTCATCGCACGATTCGACCGTGAACTGATTTTCCAGCTTGCCCGACGCGATATTGTTGGCCACATTGATAGCGTTCTTCAGCGGTATGAGTATCGAGCGCAATGTCGCCACCGAGACAACAATGGCGATCAGCAGGTTGAAGACAACCAGCCCAAACGAAATCCTGCTGATGCGGCTTGCGCTCGACGTGCTTTCGTCCGACGCCTGACTGGCGATCCGAAGGTCCAGATCCACCGTCTCCTTCAACACGCTGGTTAGTTCGGCAGCGACAGCCGCCCCGCGATTCACCGCATCCGCACCCGCGTCAAAATTCCCAACCACATAGGCAGCAAGCGCTTCATTTGCGTAACGCCTGTTCCCGGCAATAAGCAAGCCCAGTTTATCGATGAATTGCCGGTCGCGATCATCGCGCACATAGGATGCGTAATATGCTGCCCACTGCTGCTCGGCGGCGTCGAGATCCTTTCGAATGACCGGAGCAAAAACTTCGACGTCCGCGGGCAGCCGGGTCGCCTGGAGACGCCGCAGCGTCGTGCGGCTATTGAGGATAGCGATCGTCAGTTTGGAGAGTCGTCCCATCTGCTGCGTGTTCTGAACATTGATTCTGCTCACGCCGGTACGCATCTGGGTTGCGCTAAACGCGCTGTACAGTCCGATAGTTATTGTGCTCAGAGCATAAATGGCAAGAGCAAATATGACTCTACTTTTTATCGTCGGAAGCAGTCTGTTCAGCACTGAGAACCGCCCTATGTTATTGAAATAATTCGAAACGGCACACGCCCCGGATGCCCCCAGGCATATGAAGCGACGCGGCTGGTCTTGCCCCGCTCTTCATTGGACTCCTTACAAATTGGTCAATCTCCGCCTTAGCAATCGACGGCAACCCGTCTGTTCCCCGTGCCCCACCTCCTAACTTCCCAGATTCGGCTCTGAAACGCAAGGGGCTTGGCATACCGCCATCGAAGATCGGACTCAGAAAGTTGTCCACTCGTCGTTCGACGCTATCGACAGCTCCCCGGCTTCCGTAGCGAGCGGCCGAACTGGACGTTTCAAGCCCGGAACGACCTTGGGCGCGGCCACGGATTTTTTGAGCTGGACGGCTGATGCGCGGGTCGGAGTGGATAGCGCAACGACGGGACGCGCCGCCGTCTGCTGGCTGCCCGAGAATTTGAACTCATCGACTACGGCCCTGAGCCGGCCGGCCTGGTCCTGCATCGACTGGGCAGCGGCGGCCGCCTGTTCCACCAGCGCTGCATTCTGCTGGGTCATCTGATCCATTTGCGACACAGCCTGACCGATCTGGTCGATGCCCTTGCTCTGCTCATCCGAGGCGGCAGCTATTTCAGACATGATGTCGGTCACGCGCGACACCGCACCGATAACGTCCCCCATCGTGTGACCGGCGCGAGCTGCCAGCTCACTACCCTGCGCGGAAGTAGCGACCGACTCTTCGATCAGCTCCTTGATTTCCTTGGCCGCCGTCGAGGCACGCTGGGCCAGATTACGCACCTCACCTGCAACCACGGCGAAGCCGCGGCCCTGTTCACCTGCGCGCGCCGCTTCCACCGCTGCATTGAGCGCAAGAATGTTCGTCTGGAATGCGATGCCTTCGATCATTCCCGTGATATCGGCGATTTTCGCCGAGCTGCTGCTGATCCGGTGCATCGTGTCCACGACCTGGCTTACGACCTCATTACCGCGCCGCGCGATATCCGACGCATTGGAGGCCAATGCCATCGCCTGCCCGGCGTTTTCCGCGTTCTGCCGGACGGTGCCCGTCAGCTCCTCCATGCTTGCGGCCGTCTCTTCCAGCGAAGCTGCCTGTTCCTCGGTGCGAGAAGACAAGTCGATATTGCCTGTGGAGATTTCGCGCGATGCGGTGTTCACCGAAGCCACAGCATTGTGTACCGTCGTCATGACGCTGGAAACGCGGTCCATCAGATGATTGAAGGCCACACCGGTCTGGCCGATTTCATCCTTGCTCTCCAGGCGCACCCGCAGACCGAGGTCGAGCGTCTCGCTCGCGGCCTGCAAGGTGCCCTGAATGCCCGTAAGCGAACGCACGATCGAACGGGACAGGATGAAGACACAGCCGATCACGAGCACCATCACCATGGCGAGTACGACCGTCACGCTGATCTGCGAGATGCGGCTGATACTGGCTGCCTGCTCGCTGCTCATCTGCTCCAGACTAGAGAGTGAATCCGTCAGGGCTTGAACGCTCGCATTCATCGGCTGGAAATCGGAGTGGTAAACAGCCGCGACCTGATCGTTGGCTGATTTTGCATCGTGCGACGCCAGATCGAACAGTTGATGCGATTTTTGATCGTATGCATCCCACTGTTGCCGCACCGCCCGAAACTTCTGCTGGTACACGGGATTGACAAACGTCGACATGAGCGTGTCGGTCCATCTATTGATGTTCTGTTCGGCGGTCGCGAAGATTTTTTTCGTATCGTCGGCGGTTGGATCGAGTTCAACCGTCGACAACATGCTCCCCTTGATTTCCGTCATGCTACGCACTTCCAGCGCGCGGCGATCCTTGTCGGCATTGGCACTGGCTACCGCATTAAAGCCAGCGACCGTTGCAGCTACCCCGGCACCGATGGCCAGCAAGGTCACCAACATCACTATTTGAAGCTTTAGCTTGATCGTCATGAAATCCCCGTACGAATCGACTATCCGAATGGCGCAACTCACTTTGTTATCGGCACAAACCTGCACCTCTTTATGATCGCCCCTCGACAATTCAGGCAATAACGGAGTCCGCCGGGTCCGGTTCGGCTATAGGGAAGCCACGCTGTTGTAGTGATCCTAAATAATCAATCATCAGATCAATTCAAATGAAAGACTTTTTTTGACAAGATCGTGACGTTATAAGCGATCCTCGACGTCAAGCAATCGTGGCCCAAACAACGGCTTCGATGACGTCATGGCCGGACTCCTTCGCGAGCCACCTGGCCAGGGAGTTCACTAGCTGCCCCGGCCATCAGGATATGAGCACGCGTTGGCACGTCCGCCATGGCAACGCCCCTGTCGGACAGCGCGGCGAGCAGGGCGTGATCGTTCACGTGGAATCGACACAACACCTGGGGCGACCGCGCCAACCGCCGGACCTGTTCTAGCGACAGATTGCTCAGGGCTTGCGCCATAGGCTCCGTCACCCCGAGACAAGCCATACCCGTAACCCTGTTTTCGTGCAGCAGCCGCTGCGCGAGCAGCAGCCAGGAATAATTCATCACGCCAATGTCACTGAGTACATCACCGGCCATCGCCATCATCCTGTCACTCGTTGCGCGTCTAGCGGGACACATTGACCGCATCAGCCAGTTGGGCAGCCTGGGATGAACTGAAAAGGCGGCCGCACAACATCTGCTGCAGCTGGACACGCTGCGGCGGAGAGTGCCCCGCGCAGTATCTAGATGCGGAATAGCGACACTGCCTCGCGCAATTGTTCCGCTTGATCGTGCAGTGAGTTCGCCGCCGCAGCAGCTTCCTCGACGAGCGCCGCGTTCTGCTGTGTCACCTCGTCCATCTGCGTGACGGCCCGGTTGACTTCTTCGATACCGCGACTTTGTTCGTGTGAGGCTGCGGCAATCTCGCCCATGATGTCCGTCACGCGCTGGATTGCCACACCAATATTGGCCATCGTCTCGCCGGCTCGCGTGACCAGTTCCGCGCCTTCGTGCACGCGGTTGCCGGACGCCCCGATCAGTTCCTTGATCTCCCTGGCCGCCGCCGAGGCGCGCTGCGCCAGATTACGCACCTCTCCTGCGACTACTGCGAAGCCGCGGCCCTGCTCGCCTGCGCGCGCCGCCTCCACCGCCGCATTGAGCGCGAGAATATTGGTCTGAAATGCAATGCCCTCAATGATGCCGATGATGTCGGAAATCCTGTCAGCACCGTCCTTGATCTCCGCCATCGCAGTGATCACCTCGCCGACGATCTCCCTGCCTTCGGTCGCGATCGCCGTGGCACTGCCTGCGAGGCCGTTGGCCTGACGGGCGTTTTCCGAGTTCTGTCTGACCGCAGCGGTCAACTCCTCCATGCTCGCCGCGGTCTGCTGCAGCGAGGCAGCCTGCTCCTCGGTACGGGAAGAGAGATCCGCATTGCCGGCGGCGATCTGCGCCGTCCCCGTGGATACTGAATCCGAACCCGAGCGGATACGCGTGACCATTTCCACCAGACTTTGGCGCATATCTGCAACCGTTGCCAGCAGGTTATTTTTGTCCCCGCGTCCAAGCTCAATCGTCACGCCAAGATCACCGGCAGCCATTCGGCTCATCACTTCGCTCGCGTAGGCAGGTTCTCCGCCAAGCGTTCCTGTCACACTCCGAATGATCTGCCAGGCGATGAGCGCGATACCGGCCGTCGCAACGACAATCAGACCGACCATAACCCCGGCGATGCGCCAGAACGCAGCATCGATATCGTCGGTGAAGAATCCCGTTCCGATCCACCAGCCCCAAGGTCTGAATTCGAGCAGGCCGGTCAATTTTTCCATCAGTTGTCCGGTAGCGGGATGCTTCGCGAATACGGACATGATCGGAAGACGCTCCCGAGCCAGCATTTCGCTATAAAGATCGCCGTCTGGCCGGCCGTCCGCAGTCCTTCCCACGTGGACCTTGTTGATGGCGGACGGATCGCGGTGTACGAGCGTATAGCCGTTCGGCAATCGCACCCACAAAAAACTCGCATCCGTATAGTTCAGTTGACCAAGCGCCACTCTGGTTGCCGCTTGTGCCTGCCCGGTCGTCATTCTTCCGGCGACCTCCTCGTCGTGAAAGTAGCTGGCGAGGTGCTCGGCCATCAGGAGCAAGTGGGTAATCTGCTCACGCTTTTGCTCCATCATTGCCTGCCGGACGCTGTACAGGCTACCACCGCCGATTGCAAGAAGCGCCGTGAGGGCCGCTACCGTCAAAAGGGCAAGACGCGTTGAAACCTTCATGGAACTCCCCCGTTTATCTCGTCGTTCAGCATTCCTAATAGTGGCGCTACGACTCTTCTGCACATCCGCAAGACGCTCAGCAAGGTTGCGCTGCCGCCGCCATGGCCCGCGCGACAACGACTGAACAAAAGTCGCTGGATGACCACGAGCCCCGGTCGTCCGCCTTGGCCCGAGCAATACCGCCAGCGACTCGCCGATTCATCGAACTCGCGCACGCAGACCGATCTCGACGCTTGCGATCAGAGCTGCGGATATCCCAATTCGGCGATGGTGGTCACCAAGGTCCGTCTCTCTATTAAGAGTTTGCTCAAAACGGCACGCCATCAATACTAGAATGGTACCATACTCAAAATCCTATCCCACCTCGGGTCATGGCGCGCGATGGCCAGGAAACATCCGGTCCAGAGTTCGACGCTCAGCGCCCAGATGAGATGGGTCGTGCGCTCAATGCACGGGGGAATCGCGCGCTGGAGCACCGGCGACATGATGGCTGCAGCTTTTACGGGATTCTCAGCGCGCCCGGCGCTCCGCGCACGTGGCGAGAGGTATTGGGCGTTCGCCCCCAGAAGCGAGACCGTTCGATTGTTCGTCAAGCGTATCGCCGGATGATTCAGCAACATCATCCAGACCGCCCAGGCAGTTCCCACAACGCGATGACCGAACTGAATGCCGCGCTCGCGACAGCAGAAAGCGAATTGAAGGAGCAGAAGGAATGCTGATCCGCGAATTAGAAGGCGCTACGCGCCGCCTCGGCCGACACGCGATGCAATGAATCTGGCCTATCTAGCAGGGCAGAGACCATAAGATCCGCTTGGCAATGACGAGCGCGGCATTCGTGACGGATACATCGCGATTGGACAAGGTCAGGCGGGGCAAAAGCTTCGAATCTAAATGATAGGATAGCTAAATGAAGTGATCGACCGCATATGTGCTCGTAGGTCTAGCCTAAGAGTTGTGAGTAACGCACTCGTCGTCAAAGAGAATGGTGAGTGGATGGCGCTAAGCGCACTACAAAAGCGCTTTAGCCCGGCCCGCGCGCGTACCGGTTGGCGACTTTCAGTTCCGCCGCCCCCGAGCGAAGGAGGGAACGGGCAAGACGGACTCGTGGGGTGACATTCGCCAGGCGCAGCGCCAACTGGGCCACCCATCTCTGACGATGACGGCGCACGATGTGCGAAAAAAACGGGGAGAAAAGGTCAGCCCGACGCGATGAAATCGCTGCAGCGCAAAACGTGATTTTTCGGAAAGACCGTGGGTGCCGTTAAGCGTAAAGTGACTTGAAAATAAGGCATAACTTGTCCGTCAAGCTACGCCTGCTGGCGATTTATCACTGAGGTGACTGACCTGCCTGATTTTTTCGGACCGGTTTAATTTTGGAGAACGGCCTCGGTTGCTTCAGTTGAACAACACTGCTGCTTAAACTCGTTGGGCGTCAGGTAGTCCAGCGCCGAATGCGGCCGAATCGCATTGTAATGACGCCACCACTGCTCAATCACGACTTTGGCTTCGACCCGTGAGCGGAACCATTCCAGGCGAACAACACGTTTTCACCACGTTTCACGCGGGCAGCCCGGGGCGAACCCGCCCCGGGTCTCATCGTTTCACGCCCAATATAGCGGCGCAGACATGCTCGCCACGCGCTCAGCTTGCGCTGTTTGCTTCGAGTGTCAAACCTGCAAGCGTCTCGGAGAACTTCGCCATCTCCGTATGGTCATGCCCTTTCCCAAGGCTGGTCGCCGCGGCAGACCAGAGTTCCCGGCACAACGATGAAAACGGCACAGCCACTCCGCCGTCGTGGGCCACCTCCAGCGCGATGCCGAGATCTTTCGCCAGCAGATCGAGTCCGAAGTTACTGTTGAACTCGCGGGACAGCACAAACTGCTTGAACTTCTTCTGCGTGCTATTGTTTGTCCCGGTCGATGCGTTCAGTACGTCGACCATCTTTTCCGCATCCAGACCGAAACGCTGCCCAATCAACAAAGCCTCGACGCCGATCAGAAAACCGCCGGCCGACACCAGATTGTTCAGCGCCTTCATCGCCTGGCCTGCACCGATCGCGCCGACTTCCGTAATCGTCGTGCCCATCGCGCGCAGCAGGGGCATCGCACGCTTTACCGCAGCCGGCGATCCGCCCGTCATGATCGCGAGTTCGCCCGTCTTCGCCCGCGCGACGCCGCCCGATACCGGCGCGTCGATCATCATCATGCCGTCGGCTTCAAGGGAAACCGCAAGCCCCTTGGTGACAGTCGGGACGCCAGACGTCATATCGACAATCAGCGCGCCTTTCGCCAACACCGGGCGAACCTGAGCGACCACTTCGGCGACGTGCTTGCTGGTCGGCAAAATGGTGATGACGGCATCTGCGTCCTTCGCCGCTTCCGCGACGCTGGCGGCCGCCTCACCGCCCACTTCAGCCGCAAACTTCCCGGCGTGTCCGGGCGCGACGTCATAAACCGCCACGTGAAAACCGGCCCCGACGAGTCGGGCGGCCATCGGCCACCCCATGTTGCCGATGCCGATGAACGCGACCCGGGAAAACGTGCCGTCGCTCATCACAGCGCCCCTTCCTTCACCAGCACTTCATGCGCCGCCTTGAACGCACCCAGCCCGCTGGGAATACCCGAATAAGCCGTGGCGTGCAAAAGCGTAGCTTTGATCTCTTCGACCGTTACACCGTTGTTCAACGCACCCTTCACGTGCAGCTTCAATTCGTCGGTATGGCCAGCCACCGTCAGCATCGCGAGATTCATCAGACTCCGCGTCTTGCGGTCGAGCGTCGGATCACCCCATGCCCAGCCCCATGCCCACGATGTGGTCGCGCGCTGGAATGACATCATGAACTCGTCGGCCTTCTGCATCGACGCGTCAACGTACTCCGCGCCCAACACCGCACGGCGGATCGGCATACCTTTTTCGAACAGTGCGTCATCGTCTTTCATGATTGAACTCCTTTTTGAATGAGTGAAGGTTCAGTAATGTTGACCAGTTCCAGTGAACGGCCAGTCGTGCGCGGTCCGATCGCCGCCACGACGGCGGAGACGATCAGCCAGCACGCGGAAATGTACGCAAACACGCTGAGATAACCGGCGTTCACATACAGCATGCTCACGATGAAAGGACCAATCACGTTGGTCAGGCGCCCGAGTCCGTAACAAAACCCGGCACCCGCCGAACGGAGATGAGTCGGATAGGATTCCGGCGTATAGATGTAAAGCGTTGCATTCATCAACTGGATCGCAATGATCACCAGCGCGCCGAAGATCACGATGAAGATTGCCGATGGTGCAAGCCCATAAGCCACCCCGGCAACCGCAATGACAACGGCGTCGACCGCGACAATCCATTTGCGCTCGAACCGTTCGATGATGAAGGTCCCGAGCCACGCGCCGAGCGGATTGCAGATAGCGATCAGGCTGGAGTATTCGAGGGACTTCGTGATCGTGAATCCGTGCTGCACGAGGAGCGTGGGCACCCATGCGACGAAACCGTAGAAACCGAGCGTCTGGAAAACCCAGATCAACGATAGTCCAATGGTCTTCCTACGATAAGCACCACTGAACATTTCTCCAAACGTCGATTGGGGCATCACTGGCGTGCCGAGGGACACACTACCGACTGCATTGATGCCTGCCGCCTGTTCCAGCTTCTCCAGCACTTTTCGCGCCTCATCGGTGCGGCCCTTCGCCAGAAGCCAGCGCGGCGATTCCATCAGTTTCAGCGCGAACGGAATTGCCAGCAAGCCCAGGCTACCCCACACGAATACGAGCCGCCATGCCCACGGAGCGATTGGCACAACGAACCGTGCAACCCATGCCGTAGCAGGAATGCCGATCAGGCCGAGCGTGAATATCAGACTCATGTATTTGCCGCGCAGCCGGGCCGGGAAGAATTCGCTGACGTAGACGTTGGCGATCACCGTCATGCCGGAGAGCCCAATCCCGGTGAGAAAGCGGAACACGGCGAGCGACATGACATCCCACGACGCCGCGTTCAGCAGGGAGAAAAACGTGTAGACAACAATGCTCAGGATGAACGCGGGCTTACGACCGAGACGGTGCGCGAGCACGCCACCGAAGGTCCCGCCGATAAACATTCCCCCAAAGCTGGTCGATGTGATCAGCGCCACGTCGCTCACAGGGATATGCCAGCTCCCAATGATGGCTGGCGCTGCGTACGCAAACGTATTCAGATCGGCAAGTTCGAAAAAATAGGCAAACGCCAGAGCCCAGATGGCTATTCGGTGAAACGCCGTAATCGGTAACTGATCCATCCGGTGGCTTATGTCGTCCATGTCCTGTGTCTCCTTGTTGATCTGCTTGCGTTCGCTTGTGTTCAATTGCCAGATTGTCCGTCAATATGTCACATCGAGAATTGCCAGTCAATATGGCAGTCCGCAAACGTCGATGTACAATGACGCATCCGTTCCATCACTCGAATTAGCGATGAGCAGCAGTTCTCTGAAAGTTGTGCCGCAACCCGTACGCCGGCAGGTGGAAGATGGATTGCGCGCCGCGATCATTTCGGGCCGGTTCCTGCCGGGCGACCATCTTCCCGACCGGATGCTCTGCGAAACTTTCGGCACCAGCCGCAGCGTCGTGCGGGAAGCCGTGCGGCTGTTGGAGGCTGAGGGGCTAGTGGTCGTGCATCCGAATCGCGGGCCGTTTGTCGCGATACTGTCCGAGGAAGACGCCACCGATATCTACGAAGTCCGTGCCGCCCTCGAAGCACTCGCGGGCGAGGGCTTCGCCTTACGTGCAACCGACGAGCAACGCGCTACGTTGCGTGCCGTGTATCAGGAGTTGTGCGATGCACGCGCCGACACCCCCCGCGAAGCGCTGCTCGATATCAAGCAACGCTTCTACGAAATCCTGACGGCTGGCAGCGGCAACGCACTCGCGACACGCATGTTGGGGCAGTTACTGATCCGCAATAGCCAATTGCGGGCGACATCGCTGTCGAGTCCGGATCGTCTACCGGAGACGGTAGAAGAGATCGGGCAAGTCATCGACGCAATTGAAAAAAGGGATCCCGTCGCAACCGGCGCCGCATGTCGTGCACATGTACGGGCTGCTGCCGCGGTAGCTATTCGCATCCTGAGGGAGCGATCTTCGGCTGCGTAGCGTGAGCGCCGCCTGAAACTTTGCCTTCCAGGTGGCCACATGCGCTGCGGCGACTCCAGACCAACACGCGGCAAGTGGTTGCGCCGCTACCAGGCGGCAGGAGAAGAAGGGCTTCGCTCTCAAGCCAGTGAGATGCGCGAGGTGAGATGAACGGCGGCGACACGGCCACCGCGCGCACATCAGGCGATCGAATACCCGCCGTCCGCGACGAGCGCGTGGCCCGACACGTACGTCGAATCGTCGGACGCGAGGAACGCAACGATCGTCGCCATTTCCTCGGCCGAGCCCCAGCGGCCCGCCGGCGTGCCGGCTGCAAACGCCTGCTGCACATCGGCCGACGGCCAGATGCCGCGATGGTGGAACGGCGTCTCGATCAGCCCTGGGCACAGCGCGTTCACGCGCACGCCTTTGCGGAACCACTCGATCGACGCGGTTTTCGTCATGCCGACCACCGCATGTTTGCTCGCGATGTACACCGACGCGTTTTCGAAACCGATCAGCCCGCCCATCGACGCATTGTTGATGATGCTGCCCGAACCCTGGCGCAGCATCACTTCGGCCTCGTACTTCATCGAGTTCAGCACGCCGCGCACGTTCGGCTCGAACACCATGTCGAAGCGTTCGGCGTTCTGCTCGACGAGCGGCGCGAACACGCCTTCGGTACCCGCGTTGTTGAACGCGATGTCGAGGCGGCCGTAAGTCGCCACCGTGAAGTCGACGAGCTTGCGGATGTCGTCCTCCTTCGCCACATCGGCAACGAACGCGCGCGCTTCGCCGCCGGCGTCCGCGATGTCCTTCACCAACTGGTCGAGTTCCGGCTGACGCCGGGCCGCGACGACCACCTTTGCACCGCGGCGCGCGAGTTCGATGGCGGACGCGCGGCCGATGCCGGAGCTGGCGCCCGTCACCAGCGCGATGCGACCGGCGAGCGGGCGTTGAGTCGTGCTTGTGTTCATGATTCGTTTCTCTCAATAAGTTCATGGTTCGGCATGACTGCCGGATTCGTGGGCCGCGATGCGCTTTTTCGTGTGCTACGCCTCACGCCTGCTGCGAAGTATGGGCATTTCGACAAGGCAGATAAATGGAACAGTTCGGCATTTAAAATTCCTTAAATGGGAACTTTGAAACTGTGGGAGCGCCATATCGCCGCTACGCTTGACCGCTGCGCCGGCCGCTGACGACAATGGCGCTGCGGAACACCCGCCCTGTCACCATTCTCGTTTGCGGAACAGTCATGCTCAATCGGCTCGAAATCCTGAAGATCTTCTCGGTGGCCGCCACCTGTCCGACGTTCCGCGAAGCCGCGAAGCGGCTCGGCGTATCGCCGCAGGTCATCACGCGCGCAGTGCGCGAACTGGAGCAGACGCTCGGCGAAACGCTGTTTCACCGCAACACGCGGCGCGTGCAGATCACGACGTTCGGACAGTCGTTCGCGGTCAGCGCGCAGGCGGCGCTCGCGGCTGTCGACGGACTGTTCGGCCCCGCTAACACTCGCACCGACGAGGCGGTCGGGGTCGTGCGAATCACCGCGCCGTCGGGGCTTGGCCGGCGTTACGTGCAACCGGTGCTGCTCGAACTGATGACGCGGCACCCGGGCCTCGTGCCGGACCTGCGACTGTCGGATGCGCCGTCGGCGGTCGTCGACGAACAGATCGACGTCGGCATCCGCGCGGGGGCGATCGGCGACAACCGCTTCGTCGCGCGCGTGGTCGGGCCGTTGCCGATGTGGGTGGTCGGCGCGCCCGCGCTGATCGACGCGGTCGGTGAACCGAAGAATCTGAAGGAACTGGAAGCGCGGCCGGTCACGAGTCTGATCGACCAGGCGAGCGGACGGCCGTGGCCGTGGATTTTTCGCGGGGAGCGGCATTTCCAGCCGCCGTCGCCGGCATTCGTGACCGACGACACCGAAGCGGAAATCGACGCCGCGTGTGCGGGCGTCGGTTTCAGCCAGTGCGCGGAGTATCTGATCCGCCCTTATGTCGAGCGCGGACAACTGGTGCGCGTGTTGCCGAGGCTAGAACCGGAACCGTGGAAGCTGCATGTGTACCGGCCGCAGCGCGGGCCGGTGCCGAAACGGGTGCGCGTCGTGTTCGACGAGCTCGTGACGCGGCTCGCGGCAGCGACGTCGCGCGCATAAGCGTGGTGCCGCGCGTGTGAAATCGGGCCGCGCGCGCAGCGCGGCCCGGCTGCATCAAAGATTGAGCATCGCCATTTCTTTTTCGCCATACCGCGCGCCTGCGACGCCGTGTTCGGCAAGCGCGGCGTCGATCGCGGCGAGGTCCGGCTGTGTCAGCGTCACGCCGTCCGCGCCGAGGTTTTCTTCGAGACGCGAGCGCTTGCGCGTGCCCGGAATCGCGACGATCCACGGCTTCTGCGCAAGCACCCACGCAAGCGCGAGCTGGCCGACCGTGATGCCCTTGCCCACGGCGAGCGCGGTCAGGCTTTCGACGAGCGCGAGGTTTTTCTTCAGCGCGTCCGGCTGGAAGCGCGGATGCCGGTTGCGCAGATCGTTGTCGGCAAGCGCGCCTGCATCGCGAAACGCCCCGGCCAGAAAACCTCGGCCGAGCGGGCTGTACGCGACAAAACCAATGCCGAGTTCTTCGAGTGCCGCGAACAGTGCCTGTTCGGGATCGCGCGTCCACAGCGAGTATTCGGATTGCACGGCGGCCACCGGATGTACCGCGTGTGCCTTGCGGATCGTCGCGACGCTCGCTTCGGACAGCCCGAAATGCTTGACCTTGCCAGCCTTCACGAGATCGCCGACCGCCCCGGCGACGTCTTCGATCGGCACGGTCGGATCGACGCGATGTTGATAGAACAGGTCGATATGGTCGGTGCGCAGCCGCTTCAGCGCGGCGTCCGCGACCGCCTTGATGTGGTCGGGCCGGCTGTTCACGCCGACCGGCATCGGACCGCCAGCAGGGTCGAGCGCAAAACCGAACTTCGTCGCGATGACGACCCGGTCGCGCAGCGGCTGCAGCGCCTCGCCGACCAGTTCCTCGTTGACCTTCGGTCCGTAGACTTCGGCGGTGTCGAAAAACGTGACGCCGAGGTCAACGGCGTCGCGAATCAGCTTGATCATGTCCTGCCGGTCGCCGGCCGCGCCGTAAGCCCAGCTCATGCCCATGCAGCCGAGCCCCAGCGATGACACCGTGAGCCCGCTCTTACCCAGCGTACGTGTCTGCATCATTTCCTCTCCTTCAGTTCGGGTCGCAACTTCGACAAAGTGCTGCGATTATGAGCGCGCGAAGCATACGAATAAATGGCAACAATCGTCCATTCTCAATTCCCGAATCCGGAATGGCGTTTTACAGGCCGCGCGCCCTCGCCTGCTGCTGCACCCGGCCGAAATGCCTCGCGAGGTAAACGCCGATCACAAGCGCACCCAATGCGAGCGCGACACATTCGAAGTTCGCGCCGAGCGTCACCGGATGCCGCACGAGCCGCACGAGCGCGATCAGCAGGTTGAACGCGCCCCACAGGAAATTGACGAGCGGCGACGAATCGCCGACGCCGCGCGGTTTCGCAAACGGCGTCGGAAACGGCCTGCCCTGCAGCCCAGCGACCAGATGGGGAATGCAGTTGCACAGAAACGCACCAGCGAAAAAGAGAGTGATGTAGTGCATGGATTAGCCGACGAATCGGCAGAGAGGGGTTGAAGGAACGAAAGAACAGCAATCATTGCAGCGTCACCGGTAAGCGCCGCAGTCCGCGGAACGCGACACTCGACGTCTGCTCCACGCGGTCCATAGTGCGCGCGGACCGAAGCGCTGGACGTTCAACAGGTCCGGTACAACGAAACGGCGCTCGTCGCCGCTTCACTTCCTGCGCGCCGTCGGCGCCTTGACTTCGAACGGTTCCAGCATCCGCAGGAACGCCTCGACGAGCCATTCGAAACTCGCGTCGCGGCTCACCGGGTTGTTCAGCGCACCGGACGATTCGAGCGACACGAAGCCATGCACGACGCTACGCAGTCCTCTCAGTACGTGAACGCGGTCCGGCCCTTCGAGGCGATAGCCGTGCAGCGACGCAACCAGCGTCTGCACGAGGCGGTCCACGCCTTCACGCCACGCGCCGTCAGTGCGCGGCGGCGTCGGCAACATCGCTGCGTAGACGCCGGGGTTCTTGCGCGCGAAGTTCCGATATCCGTTCATCAACGCGCGCACGGCATCGGCCCCCGACTTGCCGGCCGTCAGCCGCGCGACACCACGTTCGAGTTCGGCGAGCCCGTGCAGCGCGAGCAGGCGCCGCACCGCGTGGAGGCCATCGACATGCGCATAGAGCGACGGCGCGCGAATGCCGAGCGCCGCGGCAAGATCGTTCATCGACAACCCGTCGATGCCGTTCCGGTTCGCGAGCGCGGTCGCCTCGCAGCGGATGCGGTCGATATCTACTTTCATGGCTGCGCGTGGCTCCCAAGCCTAATTGACTTCCGAACTTTACCTAATTGAATTAGGATTCGTCAACGCGCCGGCTGTTGGTGCGTACGGCAAGCTCCCGGGGAATCAGCACAGACACGATGTTTCGTTCATTGAGAATCTACAACTACCGGCTGTGGGCGAGCGGCGCCATCGTGTCGAACGTCGGCACGTGGATGCAACGCACCGCGCAGGACTGGCTGGTCCTGACCGGCCTCACGCAGCACAGCGCGGGGGCGGTCGGCGTCGTGATGGCGTTGCAGTTCGCGCCGCAGGTGCTGCTGATCGCGCTGACCGGCTTCGCCGCCGACCATTTCGACCGGCGCCGCCTGCTGTTCGTCACGCAGGGCGCGCTCGGACTGCTGGCGCTCGCGCTCGGGCTGCTCACGCTGACGGGCGCCGTGCGGCTATGGCACGTCTATGGCTTCGCGTTCGCGCTCGGCTGCGTGACGGCGTTCGATACCCCCGTGCGGCAAACGTTCGTCGCCGAACTCGTCGGCGAGGCCGACCTGTCGAATGCAGTCGCGTTGAACTCGACGTCGTTCAACATCGGTCGGATGATCGGCCCGGCCATCGCGGGGCTGCTGATTGCGGTGGTCGGCTCGGGCTGGGTGTTCGTGATCAACGCCGTATCGTTCGGCGCGGTGATCGTCGCGATGACGCGTCTGCGCGTCGCAGATCTCCATCGCAACGAGCGCGCGAAGCGCGGGCGCGGCAGCCTGATCGACGGCTTTCGCTACGTGTGGCGGCGCGACGACCTGCGGACCGTGCTGTTGGTGCTGTTCCTGATCGGCACGTTCGGGCTGAATTTTCCGATCTTCATTTCAACGATGTCGGTGACCGTCTTTCATGTGGGCGCTGGCCGTTACGGCCTGCTCACGTCGATGATGGCGATCGGTTCGGTCAGCGCTGCGTTGCTGGCCGCGCGGCGCGACAAGCCGCGCATCGGCCTGCTGTTCGCGAGCGCCGCGCTGTTCGGCGCAGGCTGCGCGCTCGCCGCGGTGATGCCGGCCTACACGCTTTTTGGAGCGGCGCTCGTGATCGTCGGCGTCGCCGCGCAGACAGTCACGACGTCGACGAACAGTTTCGTCCAGCTGTCGACCGAGCCCGCAATGCGCGGCCGCGTGATCGCGATCCTGCTGGCGGCCGCACTCGGCGGCACGCCGCTCGGCGCACCGATGGTCGGCTGGATCGCGGATCACGTGGGGCCGCGTTGGGCGCTCGGCGTCGGTGCGCTCGCGGGACTGACCGGCGCGGCAAGCGGGCTCGTCTATCTGCTAAGACGTAAGACGGCTCTGGCCGGCGACTCGGTGTGATTCACAAACCCTCAGTGCTCTCGCAGCACTCCGCGCGGCCAAGTCGCCAAGGCCGTCAAATCCAGGTCCCTGGCTCCAACCGTATTCGGTAAAAGGCGATCGCCAGTTTGCGAACTCCCTCCTCGCTAACCTGCCCGTCTGTATTCGCTCGGCGACATTCCCGACACGCGCTTGAACGCACTGCTGAACGCACTTTCGGATGCGTAACCCAACTTCGCCGCGAGAACGGCAATCGGTGTTTTCTCGTCGACCAGCGTCTGTCTTGCCATGCGCATGCGCCATTGCGTGAGCCACGTAAGCGGAGCCATGCCCACAACCGTCCTGAAGTACACGCAAAACGCCGTGCGCGACATCGCCGATGCCGCCGCAAGCTCGTCCAGCCGCCATGCCCGGCCCGGATCGCCATGCATCAGCCGCAGCACTGGAGCGAGCCGTCTGTCGCCGATCGCGCGCAGCCAGCCACTGGGGATTTCCGTGCCTGTACCTAGATGGACGCGCAACATTTCGACGAACATCAGTTGTGCGAGATATGTTGCCGCCAATCCACGTCCGGGCAGATCCGAAGCGAACTCGCTGACGAGGCGAGCAAGCAGCCATCGAAGGACCGACGCCTGCTCGCAGTCCGCGCGTATGTGGATCAGCGGCGGAAGGACATCGGTGAGCAATGCGTCGTTGGACGGCGCCAGCCTCACATGCCCGCCGATCTGCGTGCAGCCGCTGCCGTCACCGATCGTCGCGCTCCGGCTTGCCTCGCCGGAGAACACGGTGGCCGCGTCGACCGGCTCCACATCCGGAGCGCTTGCCAGCACAAACGACTTCTCGCCCGTCAGCAGAAAAACGTCGCCTTCACCGACCGCGACCGGCTCCTTCTGCCCGTCGATGCAAAGCCAGCAGTTGCCCTTGACCAGCGCGAAAAACTTGATCTTCTTCGGCTGAGGAAAGCGGATCGCCCATAGGCCGCCCGCGGAGAATCCGCCCGCCACGACAGGCTGCGCGCCGAGAAGCCGGAGAATGTCCGAAAGCGGATCGCCTTCTATTTTTGAACTCACGCGACAGTATTCCGAATCTTTGATTATTCATCGTACCGGAATTTAGCCGCACACTGCGTCCATCATTCAGCGAGGGAAACGCCATGACGACGCAGCAAAAGCCTCTCGGCTCCGGTTTCGGGGCCGCCACCACCGCCGACGAGGTCGTCGCCGGCCTCGATCTTTCCGGCCAGACCGCGATCGTGACCGGAGGTTACTCGGGTCTCGGGCGCGAAACCGCGCGCGTTCTACGCGCCGCCGGTGCCCGCGTGATCGTCCCGGCGCGCGACGTGCGCCGTGCCCGCGACGCGCTGGCGGGCATCGACGTCGAAATCGCATCGATGGACCTGCTCGATCCGGCTTCGATCGACGCCTTTGCGGCGTCGTTTATCGAATCGGCATCGGCGCTGCACATGCTGGTCAACAGCGCCGCGATCATGGCCGTGCCCGAATTGACGCGTGACGCGCGAGGTTATGAAGCGCAGTTCGCGACGAACCATCTCGGCCATTTCCAGCTGGCGCGGCGGCTCTTGCCCGCGCTGCGCAATGCGGACGGTGCTCGCGTGGTGTCGGTGTCATCGATCGGTCACCGCTATTCGCCCGTGGTTTTCGACGATCCGCATTTCGAGCGGCGCGCCTATACGCCGTGGCTGGGATACGGGCAGTCGAAGACGGCCAATATTCTTTTCGCCGTCGCGCTCGACCAGCGCGAAAAAGCCCACGGAGTGCGTGCGCTTTCGCTGCATCCCGGAGCCATTGTCGAGACCGGGCTCGGGAAATATCTGACGCAGGAGCAATTGACCGCCGCCGGCGTCCTCGATGAACAGGGCAAGCCGGTGCGCGATCCGTCGCGGCAGCTCAAGACCGTCGGGCAAGGCGCGGCCACCCAGGTCTGGTGCGCGACGAGCCCGCAACTGGACGGCATGGGCGGCGTGTATTGCGAAAACGTCGATATCGCCCCGGTGATGATGGAGCGGCCGGATGAGATGGACATGGCAGATGCGATGCGGCTGAAGGGCGTGGTGCCGTATGCCATCGACCCTGAATGCGCTGACGAGCTTTGGCGGCTCAGCGAGCAGCTTCTCCAGTTCTAGTCTTCGGGCCCGCAAGGCATACCGGGTACGGCTGAAAAACCTGCATCTCTGTCATTCCCAGGCATCTCACGCAGATAAAGTTCGGTTATCCCGCGCGGCTCAAGCTGCGCGGGACGCTCCCCTGCGTTCAAAACGCGGACCGCACGCAGAAAATATGAGGTATGATTGAGCAATCACTCACCCATACTATTCGTACAGCACCGTATCCATGGCCCGCCCGAAGAGCGAAGACAAGCGCAACGCCATCCTTGCCGCCGCCATCCAGATGATGGCAGAACAGGGATTGGGCGCGCCCACGGCCAGGATCGCGAAGATGGCGGGCGTCGCCGAAGGCACGCTCTTCACCTATTTCGACAACAAGGACGAGCTGGTCAACGCGCTCTACCTGTCCATTAAAGCCGAATTGCGCGAGGCGCTGGTGCCCGAGTTTCCGCGCGACGCCAGCCTGCGCGAGCGCGTACAGCACCTCTGGCGGCGCTACGTGGATTGGGGTGTCGCCAACCCGGATAAACGCAAGGTCATGCTGGTCCTGAGCGCCTCCGATCGCGTCACCGAACAATCGCGCGCCGCCGGCATGCAGGCCTTCGCGGAGGCCCATACACTCCTCGAAAGCTGCACCGCGCAAGGCCATCTGCAAGGGCACTCCCCGGCTTTCGCCTCCGCGATCATGGGCGCGCTCGCCGAAACAACCATGGATTTCATCGTGCGCGAACCCGCGCAACGCGATCGCTACTGCGACGCCGGTTTCAACACTTTCTGGAACGCCATTGCGCATACTTGAGTGCGCGTTTTTTTCATTTATAAATGAGTGAATACGCACTCATTTATTGAGCAAAAGGAGCTTATCATGTCGAAAGTCTGGCTTGTCACTGGCAGTGCTCGCGGCCTTGGCCGTCATATCGTCGAAACCGCGCTGGAAGCGGGCGAACGCGTGCTGGCCACGGCGCGCGACCCGCAGCGGCTCGACGATCTCGTGGCCCGCTATGGCGACCGGGTGAAAACGGCGGCGCTCGACGTTACCGATCCCGCGGCGGCCCGGGCAGCCGTGCAAACCGCGGTCGATGCGTTCGGGCGCATCGACGTGCTCGTCAATAATGCGGGCTTCGGCCACATCTCGCCCTTCGAGCAAAGCCCCGAAGACGACTTCCGCGCGCAGATCGATACGAACTTCTATGGCGTCGTCAACGTCACACGTGCTGTGCTGCCCGTCATGCGCGCGCAGAAGTCCGGGCATATCCTGCATGTTTCGTCGGTGGGCGGGCGAATCGGCAATCCTGGTCTTGCCGCTTACCAGTCGGCCAAATGGGCGGTCGGCGGCTTTACCGAAGTGCTGCGCCAGGAACTCGCGCCCATCGGCATCCATATGACGGCGCTCGAACCCGGCGGCATGGCGACGGACTGGGGCACCGAAGCCGGCTCCCAGATTCCCCCGCTGCTGCCCGAGTACGAACCGTCGATCGGCGCGCTGCTGCAACTCTTCGCGGAGCACATCGGCAAGGAGCGCAGCGATCCCGCGCGCGTCGCGCAGGTAGTACTGCAACTGACGCGCCACGACGCACCGCCAGCCCACCTGCTGCTCGGCAGCGACGCGCTGCAATTCTCGAACGCCGCCGACGCCGCACGCGCCGCCGAGGGCGAACACTGGCGCGACGTCACGCTGTCGACCGATTTCGGCTCCGTGGTGGACACGGGAGCAGCGATGCCCCGCGACTGAACTGAGCAACTGAGAGCGTGCGGGACAGCGTTGGGGGCGTCCTGCGCGCTCGTCGACAATAACCGTGATTCGGGAGCACTCGTGAAAGTGCTGATCTAGCAAAAACACAGAGAGCGGACGCGACATATATGTCGAGGATGATGTGTTTCAGCGCGTATATGTCTGCGCCGATCAACCAACGCGCGATGCAATGGATCTCGCCTACCTGGCCGGGCTGAGACCTCAAGATACGCTCAGCTATGCCGAGCGCGACATTCGTGATGGATTCATCGCGATTGGCCAAGGAAAGACACGACAGAAGCTGCGGATGGAGATTGTAGGATAACTAAAAGTTGTGATCTGCGCGCGAAAGCGGGTACAGACAAGACGGACTCGTCGGGCGACATTCGCCAGGCACAGCGGCAACCAGATCACAAGTCGCTGACGATGGCGGAGCACTACGTGCGGAAAAGGCGGGAGGGATAAGGTCGGCCCTTCGAGATAGGCCTAATTGCGGAGCAATGGGGCTTTTTGCGGAGCAAAGAAGTTGCTTCGAAAATCGCTGAAACCCGTGGTGGGCCGGGTCGGGTTCGAACCGACGACGGGATCTCTCCGGCGGATTATGAGTCCGCTGCCTGCAACCAACACGGCGTCCGGCCCACGAAGCTAAAACGAGGAAGCGCCAACAAAAAAGCCCGGGCTGAACAGGAGCCGGGCTTTCCGACGGCAGGCCGACATACTACACGAAACCAGGCCTGCCTGACCATCCATCACGCGCAATTACTTGCGCTACATGCGTTCCGCCTGAAATCCAGACGAAACGCACAGACGACGCACACGCCATCAATTCCCTTCAAGGAAGGACTTGAGCTTGTCCGAGCGGCTCGGGTGACGCAGCTTGCGCAGCGCCTTCGCCTCGATCTGGCGAATCCGCTCACGCGTCACGTCGAACTGCTTGCCCACTTCTTCGAGCGTGTGATCGGTGCTCATCTCGATACCGAAGCGCATGCGCAATACCTTGGCCTCGCGCGGCGTAAGCGAGTCGAGCACGTCCTTCACCACATCGCGCATCGACGCATGCAACGCGGCATCGGCGGGCGCCACCGTGTTGTTGTCCTCGATGAAATCGCCCAGATGCGAATCGTCGTCGTCGCCGATCGGCGTTTCCATGGAGATCGGTTCCTTCGCGATCTTCATGATCTTGCGAATCTTGTCCTCCGGCATCTCCATCTTCTCGGCAAGCGTCGCCGGGTCCGGCTCAAGACCGGTTTCCTGCAGGATCTGCCGCGAAATGCGGTTCATCTTGTTGATCGTCTCGATCATGTGAACCGGAATGCGGATCGTGCGCGCCTGGTCGGCGATCGAGCGCGTGATGGCCTGACGGATCCACCACGTCGCATAGGTCGAAAACTTGTAGCCGCGCCGATATTCGAACTTGTCCACCGCCTTCATCAGGCCGATGTTGCCTTCCTGGATCAGGTCGAGGAACTGCAGGCCACGGTTGGTGTACTTCTTCGCGATCGAAATCACCAGACGCAGGTTGGCCTCGGTCATTTCGCGCTTCGCCTGACGCGCCTTCAATTCACCGGCCGCCATCTGGCGGTTGGTTTCCTTGAGATCCTTGAGCGGCAGCACCACGCGCGCCTGCAGGTCGAGCAGGCGCTGCTGCTGTTCGCGGATCGCCGGCACGTTGCGCGAGAGGATCGCGCTGTACGCGTGACTTTCCGCGACAACCTTGTCGGCCCAGTCCAGATCGGTTTCGTTGCCGGGGAAGCGCGTGATGAATTCCGAGCGCGGCATGCCACACTTGTCGACGACCGTGTGCAGGATCTGACGCTCGACCTGACGCACTTCGTCCACCTGCGCGCGCAGCGTGTCGCACAGACGCTCGACGGTACGCGCCGTGAAGCGGATCGACATCAGTTCGGTCTGGATCGTTTCCTGCGCCTTCAGATAGGCCTTCGACTTGTAGCCTTCCTTTTCGAACGCGCGGCGCATCTTGTCGAACCATTCGCTGATGAGCGCGAATTTTTCGAGCGAGGCGCGCTTGAGGGCTTCCAGTTGCGCCGCGTTGGCCGTCGCCTGTGCGGCGCCGTCGTCTTCCTCTTCTTCGCCCTCTTCCTCTTCTTCCTCTTCGGCGTCCGCGTCTTCGTTCTCGATCTCTTCCGCTTCCTTGGCGTTGAAGCCGTCGGTGTCCTCGGCGTTCGGATCGATCAGGCCGTCAACCAGCTCATCCACACGAATCTCGTCGTTGGCGACGCGTTCGGCCATGGCGAGAATGTCGGCGATGGTGGTCGGGCAGGCGGAGATCGCCATGACCATGTGCATCAGGCCGTCTTCGATGCGCTTGGCGATTTCGATTTCGCCTTCGCGCGTGAGGAGTTCGACCGTGCCCATTTCGCGCATGTACATACGCACCGGGTCGGTCGTGCGGCCGAATTCGGAATCGACGGTGGAGAGCGCCACTTCCGCTTCTTCTTCGACTTCGTCGTCGGAAGAGGCGTTGGGAGCGTTGTCGTTGAGCAGCAGCGTTTCAGCATCGGGCGCCTGTTCGTAGACGGCGACGCCCATGTCGTTGAACGTGCTGATGATGCCTTCGATCGCCTCGGTTTCGGTGAAGTTGTCCGGAAGGTGATCGTTGATTTCGGCGTAGGTAAGGTAGCCGCGCTCCTTGCCAAGCTTGATGAGCGCACGCAGCTTGTTGCGGCGCTCTTCGAGTTCCTCGACGGTCCCGGGCTGCGAGGAGGCGAACGCGTCTTTCAGTAGCGCCTTCTCCTTCGCTCGCCGGTCGCGCGCACGGGTGGTTTTCTCACCCTTGCCCGCGGTGGGCGTGCTTTCTTCGCTCTGGTTTGCGTCGTCATCGACGGACACTTCATTCAGCTTTTTCGTCATGGAGTTCGCCGTACCTGCTGTAGTCTCGACTCGCGGCTGTTGGACAACAGCCTCTTGAACCGTGGATACTGGAGCCTCGCGCTCTGCCGCATCGTCCGCAACGGCAGGCACTTGCCTTGCACTACTCGGACCACCGGACCGCTTCGTTGCCGGATGCGAGACGGCTTTCGCCGCACGCGTGGGCGCCGCTCGCGCGGCCGAAACAGCCCGGGTTTTCTTCGGGACTGCAGGAACTTCATGACTGGCGGTTGCCGCATCGCGGCGGGAACGGGCGGAAGCTGCGTGCGTGGCCGCGGTGACCGTATCGGTCTGCTCCGTCGAGCTAGCGCCTGCCGCCTTCTTTCCACCTGTAGTCTTTGCCATTGCCATTCCGCCCCTAGCTGGAAACTGGACACCTTCGAGCATCCCCCGGCGAAACGACCTCCGAGTGATACTTGAGCTGCCCGCCCGGAAAAAACAAAAACAACAAAAACAAACCGCTGAAAACCCTCGATTTTAGCACGCACGGTAATAATTGCCCGCGCGCGACCCTCCCTCTATAGCCCGAGCTGACGCTTCATGTCAGCCCGTGCCTGATTCAATTTAACGTATTCGGCCAGCTCCTCGGGCGTGTGCCGCGACTGCCGCGAAAGCACTTCCAGCCGCTCGCTGCAGGCGTCGAATCGCATTTTCAGGATTGCCGCCGTCAACTCTTCGCTGACGAGCCGTTCCTGCTCGCGGCGCTCCTCCAGCACGGCACCATCTTCTGGATTTTTCATCAGCAAATCCCGAACGTTTTCATCATAGTCCAGAATTTCGCGAAAAATCTCCTCGAAGGTGGCAGCATTGGCCCCATTTCTCAATAGATCCGACAGCAGCTGGAATTCGGCCGCATCGCCCAGTGCACGGGCGTGTGTGGTCACTTCCTCGAACAGTTCGCCGTGCCGCGTGAACGCAATGAGCGCCTGCTCGGCCTCTTCGTCGAGCTGCGCCACGATGCGCGGATGCATCACAAGGTTGCGCAGCGCCTTGCGCTCGATCCCGGTTACGAGGTGCCGATCCTTGCGCGCCGGCGCCCGACGCGCCGCCTGGGCGATGCGCGCGTCGACTTCGCACAGCCCCGCCACTTCCTCGAACGGCACGTCCAGACGGTCCGCGATCATGTGCATGATCTGCGCGCGCAGCGCATTCGCCGGCAGCGCCTGCAACAGCGGCTTGGCGTCGAACAGCGCGCGGGCGCGCCCTTCGGGCTGGTCCAGCTCCTTGCCCGCCATCACTTCGTTCAACATGAACTGCGAGAGCGGCATGGCGCGCTCGACCTGTTCCTTGAAGGCTTCCGTGCCGAATTCGCGCACGTAGCTGTCCGGGTCGTGTTCGGCCGGCAGGAACAGGAAGCGGATCGTGCGGTTGTCCGCGGCGTGCGGCAGGCAGGCGTCCAGCGCGCGCCGCGCGGCGCGACGGCCCGCCGAGTCGCCATCGAAGCTGAAGATCACCGTATCGGTCTGACGCATCAGCTTCTGGACGTGGATCGGCGTGCAGGCCGTGCCCAGCGTCGCCACGGCGTTCTGGAAACCGAGCTGCGCGAGCGCCACCACGTCCATATACCCCTCCACCACCAGCACGTAATGCTGTTCGCGGATCGCGAGACGCGCCTCGAACAGCCCGTACAATTCGCTGCCCTTGTTAAATAGCGGCGTTTCGGGGGAATTCAAATACTTGGGCTCGCCGCCGTCCAGCACACGGCCGCCGAAGCCGATCACCTGGCCCTTCACGTTGCGGATGGGAAACATCACGCGATCGCGGAAGCGGTCGTAGCGGCGCGCCTGGCCTTGCGCGTCCTGCTTTTCGCTGACGATCACGAGGCCCGATTCGACGAGCGAGTCGTCGCGATAATCGGTAAACGCGGATTCGAGGTTCTGCCATCCATCAGGCGAGTAACCCAGCCCGAAGCGGGCCGCGATTTCGCCCGTCAGCCCGCGCTTTTTGAGGTACTGGATCGCATTGGGCGCGCTGCGCAGCTGCTTGCGGTAATAGTCGCAGGCGGTCTGCATCACATCGGACAGCGCAGTGGAGACGGCTTTCGAGACGCCGGGCGCGTAACCGCCCTCGCCCTGCCCGCCGCGGCCGCCGCCATAGCCAGCGCCGCCGCGCACGGGCGACGGTTCCTGCGGCACGGTCAGGCCAACCGACTGGGCCAGGTCGTTGACGGCCTCGGGGAACGTCAGGCCCGCGTGCTCCATGAGAAAGCCGATCGCCGTACCGTGCGCGCCGCAACCGAAGCAGTGATAGAACTGCTTCGTTGGACTAACGGTAAAGGAAGGGCTCTTCTCGTTGTGGAACGGGCACAGGCCCATGAAGTTCGCGCCGCCCTTCTTGAGCTGCACGAAGCGGCCCACCACGTCGACGATATCGACGCGGTTAAGCAGATCCTGCAGGAACGAATGCGGAATCATCAGGCTCGGTCGCTCGTTTCAGATGGGCTGGGCACGCGTGCGCGCGCCCGTCGCAAGCCCCTCGCGCGCCTGTCGCCGGGAAAGCTCCAGGCGGCGGACGAAGGGCTGGGCGACGCCCTTACTTCGAGAGTGCGGCCTTGACGAGGCCCGAGACGGCCGTCATATCGGCGCGGCCAGCGAGCTTCGGTTTGAGCACGCCCATGACCTTGCCCATGTCCTGCGGGCCCGCGGCGCCCACCTGGGCGACTGCCGCCTGCACTTCGGCGGCGATTTCCGCATCCGTTAGCTGCTCGGGCATGTACGTCGCGAGCACGGCCAGTTCGGCCTGTTCCTTTTCGACGAGGTCGGTGCGGGAAGCGGCTTCGAACTGGCTGATCGAATCCTTGCGCTGCTTGATCATCTTGTCGATGACCGCCGTGATGCCGGCGTCGTCGAGCGTCACACGCTCGTCGACTTCACGTTGCTTGATGGCGGCGAGCAGCAGACGAATCGTGGCGAGGCGCTCGCTTTCGCGGGCGCGCATCGCGGCCTTCATGTCGTCGTTGATCCGGTCCTTGAGACTCATCACTCACCTGAAATGCGTTGGGGTTGCACAATCCCGGATTCACCGGGCAGCGCGGCCACTCAAGCAGAACTTCGCACGAAGCATCGCAGTAATGCAAAAACCCGCCTGGAAGCGTTTCCAGGCGGGTCGGTGCGGGTTCGACTGGTTGCGACCACACCAGAGAGACAGCGCGGCGCTTGGCGCAACCGGCTGTTTTGCGTCGCAGTGGGATTTCCGGGTTATGGAAAGAGCCGCAAAAAACAGCAAAACCCGGGCAAAACCACGACGACGCCGAAATCAGTACATTTTCTTTGGAAGCGTCTGGCTGCGAATGCGCTTGAAGTGGCGCTTCACCGCCGCTGCCTTCTTGCGCTTGCGTTCAGCCGTGGGCTTCTCGTAAAACTCACGCGCACGAAGTTCGGTCAACAGGCCATTTTTTTCGATCGTGCGCTTGAAGCGGCGCATGGCCACTTCAAAGGGTTCATTTTCTTTTACGCGGATGGTCGTCATTTTCCAATAACGGATCGGAGGTAAAGGGAGCCAGTATAGCAAATCCATGTCTGGGCATCGCGAGGCCGCCGGAAGGAAAACCCCAATGCAGGCGGCCTGTCGCGGCGCGGTTGCAGCGCTGTCGCAGCCGTGTTGCGGCCTTACCCCGCGAGCGCGAATTCAGCCGCGGCCTCACCCGCAGCGACGCCGGACGCCCACGCCCACTGGAAGTTGTAGCCGCCGAGCCAACCCGTCACGTCCACCGCTTCGCCGACGAAGTAAAGACCCGGCACGCGCTGGCTCATCATCGTCGCCGACGACAGTTCGCGCGTATCCACGCCGCCGCGCGTCACTTCGGCCTTCTTGTAGCCTTCGGTGCCGGTCGGCGTCAGGGTCCACTGCGAAAGGCCTTCGCCGATGCGGCGCAGCGTCTTGTCCGGCAGATCGGCCAGCCGCGCATCGAGCGATACGCCGTGCGTCTCCAGCCATGCGTGCGCGAGGCGCGCGGGCACCCATTCGGCCAGCAGATTGCCGATCTGGCGTTTCGTCGTACCTTTGGCCTCGATCAGCGCCTCGGTGGCATCGCGCTCGGGCAGCAGGTTCACGCGGATTGGCTGCCCCGGCTGCCAGTAGCTCGAAATCTGCAACACGCCCGGCCCCGAGAGGCCGCGATGCGTGAACAGCAGGTCTTCGTCGAAGGCGCCACCGGTCTTGCGCTCGCCGGTCGCCACATGGACGTCGAGCGAGACTCCGGACAGCGGCACATACGGCTCCCACTCCTGCTGCGCAAAGGTCAGCGGCACGAGCGCAGGGCGCATATCGATCAGCTTGTGGCCGAACTGCTTGGCCACGCGGTACGCGAAATCCGTCGCGCCGATCTTCGGAATCGACAAACCGCCCGTGGCGATCACGAGCGCCTTCGCGCGAATCTGCCCTTGCGGCGTGCCGAGCGTGAAGCCCGCGCCGTCGGCGTGCGCGACGTCCTCGACGGGCAGCGGGCGGCGCCAGGCCACCTTGCCGGCGTCGCATTCCGAGCGCAGCACGTCGATGATCGCCTCGCTCGACTGGTCGCAGAACAACTGGCCCTTGTGCTTCTCGTGCCAGGTCACACGATGCTGGCGCAGCAGCGCCATGAAGTCGCGCGGCGTATAGCGCGCGAGCGCCGAACGGCAAAAATGCGGGTTATTCGAGAGGTAATTGGCGGGGCTGGCGTGCAGATTCGTGAAATTGCAGCGCCCGCCGCCCGAAATGCGGATTTTTTCCGCGAGGCGCGGTGCGTGGTCGATCAGCGCCACGCGGCGGCCCCGCTGGCCCGCCACCGCCGCGCTCATCATGCCGGCGGCTCCTGCGCCGATCACGGCGATGTCGAAAGATTCCATGGCGCGCATTCTACCTGCGCGCCGCGCCCCGGTGGCTCGCCAGCGTATCGCGCGCGCCGGTCGGCCTCAGCCGGGTTTCACCCGCGCTGCTATACTTTCAGGCTTCCCTTTTACTTTGATTTAGCGACGGTTTTTGCTTTGGCTTCTGCCTTGAGCGAGCACCGTTGCACGCCACACCATGCTCGTTCTTGGCATCGAAAGCTCCTGCGACGAAACCGGCCTCGCGCTCTATGACAGCGAGCGCGGCCTGCTCGCGCACGCGCTGCATTCGCAGATCGCCATGCACCGCGAGTACGGCGGCGTCGTGCCCGAACTGGCCTCGCGCGACCATATCCGCCGCGCCCTGCCGCTGCTCGAAGAGGTGCTCGCGAAAAGCGGCGCCGCGCGCAGCGACATCGACGCCATCGCCTTCACCCAGGGTCCCGGTCTCGCCGGCGCGCTGCTGGTGGGCGCGAGCATCGCCAACGCGCTCGCCATGGCCTGGAATCGCCCGACGGTCGGCATTCATCACCTGGAAGGGCATTTGCTCTCGCCGCTGCTTGTCGATGCGCCGCCGCCGTTCCCGTTCGTTGCGCTGCTCGTTTCCGGCGGCCATACGCAGCTCATGCGCGTGGCGGACGTGGGCGTGTACGAGACGCTCGGCGAAACGCTTGATGACGCCGCCGGCGAAGCCTTCGACAAGACGGCCAAGCTGCTGGGCCTCGGCTATCCGGGCGGCCCGGAAGTCTCGCGCCTCGCCGAATTCGGCACGCCTGGCGCAATCGAGCTGCCGCGCCCGATGCTGCATTCGGGCGATCTGGACTTCAGCTTCAGCGGCCTGAAAACGGCCGTGCTCACGCACGTGAAGAAGCTCGGGCCGAACATCTGCGAGCAGGGCAAGGCCGATATCGCGCGCGGCTTCGTCGATGCCGCCGTCGACGTGCTGGCCGCGAAGTCGCTGGCCGCGCTCAAGCAGACGAAAATGAAGCGGCTCGTGGTGGCGGGCGGCGTGGGCGCGAACAAGCAGTTGCGCGAGAAGCTTTCGGCGGCGGCGCAAAAACGCGGCTTCGAAGTCCACTACCCCGATCTTTCGCTGTGCACCGACAACGGCGCGATGATCGCGCTGGCCGGCGCGCTGCGTCTGCAACGCTGGCCCGACCAGGCGACGCACGATTACGCGTTCACGGTGAAGCCGCGCTGGGATCTGACGTCGCTGGCACAGCAATAACGCAGCCAGTGCGCCAATGAAAAAGCCGCCCGAAAGGCGGCTTTTTTACTTCAAGCGTGCTGCTAAACAGCTATCAAGCCACGCGCTTGTCGTGCTCGATCACGGCATAGGCGCTGTGATTGTGAATCGACTCGAAGTTTTCGGCTTCGAGCGTATAGGCGATCACGCGAGCATCGGCGTTCAGGCGCACGGCCACGTCGCGCACGAGGTCTTCCACGAACTTCGGGTTCTCATAGGCGCGCTCCGTCACGAACTTTTCGTCGGGGCGCTTGAGCAGGCCCCACAGTTCGCACGACGCTTCCTGCTCGGCAATAAGGATCAGTTCTTCCACCGGCAGATCGCCGTCGAACTCGACGTCGATCGTCACATGCGAGCGCTGGTTATGCGCGCCGTACTGCGAGATCTTCTTCGAGCACGGGCACAGGCTCGTCACCGGCACCAGCACCTTGAGGAACAGGCGCGTGACGCCGTCGCGCACATCGCCCGTGAGCGTCACTTCGTAGTCCAGCAGACTTTCCACGCCCGACACCGGCGCGACCTTCTTCACGAAGTACGGGAACGACACCTCGATGCGGCCCGCCTGCGATTCGAGCTTCAAGAGCATCGCGGCCAGCATCGCGCGGAATGTTGCCGGTTCGAGCGGCGTCTTGTTCTCTTCGAGCAGCGCGACGAAGCGCGACATGTGCGTGCCCTTCTGGTCCGCGGGCAGATGAACGTCGAGGTTCCACGTGCCGACGCTCGGCTGGACGTCGCCCGCGAGCGTCTTCACCGTGAGCGGATGGCGCACACCTTTTACGCCCACACGCTGGATCGGGATCTGGCGGGTATCGACGGAGCTCTGGACGTCCGGCATCACGAAAGCCGGGTTCATCTGATTCATGTTCTTATCCTCAAGTCACGCCAAACGTGGCGCGCAAATGGCAAGCGCCGGCATGAGCCGGCGCTGGCTGGCGGAACAGGGCGACACAGCGCCCTTTCCGACGGTTCAAGGTGTATGAGCGGCTGCGCCCGCTTACGCGACGCGCATCACCGACTTGCCCGACGCGTTCGCCGCGCCATCGAGGAAGCGCTCGCGAATCGACTTCGCGATGCCTGCCGCGTCGAGGCCGACGCCCGCCAGCAGCTTCGCCGGATCGCCGTGATCGATGAAGGTGTCGGGGAGGCCCAATTGTAGTACGGGCTTGATAACCCCACTCTCAAGCAGGGATTCCACGCAGGCCGAACCCGCGCCGCCCATGATGCAGCCTTCCTCGACGGTCACAAGGTAATCGTGCGTCTCGGCGAGCTGCTTGATCAGCTCCGCGTCGACCGGCTTCACGAAGCGCATGTTCGCCACGGTGGCGTCCAGTTGTTCCGCAGCGGCCAGCGACGGCGCAACCATCGTGCCGAACGCGAGGATCGCCACACGCTTGCCGGCCGGCGCCTGGCTTTCGCGGCGCACTTCGCCCTTGCCCACCGGCAGCGCGGCCATCTGCTTGACGGTCGCGACACCCGTGCCCGCGCCGCGCGGGTAACGCACGGCCGTCGGGCAGTCCTGCTGGAGCGCCGTATAGAGCATCTGACGGCATTCGTTTTCGTCCGACGCCGCCATGATCATCATCTTCGGGATGCAGCGCATGAAGGCGAGATCGTACGCGCCCGCGTGCGTCGCACCGTCCGCGCCAACCAGGCCCGCGCGGTCGATCGCGAACACGACCGGCAGATTCTGCAGCGCCACGTCGTGGATCAACTGGTCATAGGCGCGCTGCAGGAAAGTCGAGTAGATCGCGACCACCGGCTTCATGCCCTCGGCCGCCAGACCGCCCGCGAACGTCACCGCATGCTGCTCGGCGATGCCGACGTCGAAGTAGCGATCCGGGAAACGCTTTTCGAATTCGACCATGCCCGAGCCTTCGCGCATCGCCGGCGTGATGCCGACCACGCGCGAGTCGAGTTCCGCCGCATCGCACAGCCATTCGCCGAAGACCTGCGTATAGGTCTTCTTGCTCGGCGCCGTCGACGGCTTGATGCCTTCGGCCGGGTTGAACTTGCCGGGACCGTGGTACAGGACCGGGTCGGCTTCGGCGAGCTTGTAGCCCTGGCCTTTCTTCGTCACGACGTGCAGGAATTGCGGACCGCGCAGTTCCTTGATGTTCTGAAGCGTGGGGATCAGCGAGTCGAGATCGTGACCGTCGATCGGCCCGATGTAGTTGAAGCCGAACTCCTCGAACAGCGTGGCCGGCACGATCATGCCCTTCGCGTGCTCTTCGAGCTTGCGGGCGAGATCGAGCACCGGCGGCGCATGACGCAGCACGCGTTCCACGCCCGCGCGCGCGGCGGCGTAGAAGCGGCCCGACATGAGGCGCGCGAGGTGGCGGTTCAGGGCGCCGACCGGCGGCGAGATCGACATGTCGTTGTCGTTGAGGATCACGAGCAGCGGCACGTCGTCTTCGACGCCGCCGTTGTTCAGCGCCTCGAAGGCCATGCCGGCCGTCATCGCGCCGTCGCCGATCACGGCGATGCCCATGGCGTTATCGCCCTTGAGCTTGCTCGCGACGGCCATGCCGAGCGCCGCCGAAATCGACGTGCTCGAGTGCGCGGTGCCGAAGGTGTCGTATTCCGATTCGTCCCGCTTCGGGAAACCCGAGATACCGCCGAGCTGACGCAGCGTGTGCATCTGGTCGCGGCGGCCCGTCAGGATCTTGTGGGGATAGGTCTGATGGCCCACGTCCCAGACGATACGATCGCGCGGCGTGTCGAACACGTAATGCAGCGCGATCGTCAGTTCGACCGTGCCGAGGTTGGACGACAGGTGGCCGCCCGTTTGCGACACGCTGTCGAGAACGAAGGCACGCAGTTCGTCGGCAAGCGGTTGCAACTGGCGGCGATCAAGGCGGCGCAAATCCGCAGGGTCGTCAATGGTTTTCAGCAAGTCGTACATCGTCGTTCCATTGTAGGAAATCGGGCGCTCCCGCACTTCTGTCACGCATTACTTCCCGTTCATGCGCGCGGGCGGGTTGGCGCAATCAGCTAACCCGGTTCACGATCAGGTCAGCGAGTTCGGCGAGGCGCTGGGCGCGTGCGCCGAACGGTTCGAGCGCCGCGTGTGCATCGGCGCGCAACTGCTGCGCGAGGGCACGCGAGGCATCCAGACCGATGATCGACACGTAGGTCGGCTTGCCGTCCTTCGCGTCCTTGCCAGCGGTCTTGCCCAGCGTCGCCGAGTCGGCGGTCACGTCGAGAATATCGTCCACCACCTGGAACGCGAGGCCCACGGCCGCCGCGTACTTGTCCAGCGCGGCGAGGGTGTCGGCGCCAGGCGTGTCGCCCGCCACCGCGCCCATGCGGACCGAGGCGCGCAGCAGCGCGCCGGTCTTCAGGCAGTGCATGGTTTCGAGCTGCTCGCGCGTGAGCGAATGGCCCACGCTCGCGAGATCGATCGCCTGACCGCCGGCCATGCCGATCGAGCCGCTCGCCAGCGCGAGTTCGCGCACGAGCGCGGCCTGGCGCGGCGCATCCAGCACCTCGGAGGTCAGCGCCACGAATGCCTGCGACTGCAGCGCGTCGCCCACCAGCAGCGCCGTCGGTTCGTCATATTTGACGTGTACCGTGGGTTTGCCGCGGCGCATGTCGTCGTCGTCCATGCACGGCATGTCGTCGTGCACGAGCGAATAGACGTGGATCATCTCCAGCGCGCAAGCGGCGGCGTCGAGCGCCTGCGGCGTGGCATGGGTGAGTTCGCCTGCGGCGAAGCACAGGAGCGGGCGCACGCGCTTGCCTCCGCCCAGCACGGCATAACGCATCGCGTCATGCAGGGGCGCGGGCTGCACGTCGGCGGCCGGCAAATAGTGATCGAGCGCGCTCTCGACCCGGTCGAGCACCGTCCGGGTCCATTGGTCAAAATTCATAGATCGTCGTCTCCGCCATTTGCGGATGTCGTATTGAGGGGCACGGGCCGAAGCGTCTCGCCGTCGAGCACGCGCACCTGTTGTTCAACCTTTTCGAGCTGCTGCTGGCAGAACTTCACCAGCACCGCGCCGCGGCGGTACGCGGCCAGCGATTCCTCGAGGCTCAAACTGCCGCCTTCCATGCGCGCCACCAGCGCGTCGAGTTCCGCCAGAGCGGCTTCGTAGCTCTCGGGCAGGGCTTCGGCGGCGGCCGTCTGAGACGCCGCTGCACCGTCCGCTGCACGGTCTTTCGATGCGGATTTCGCCATCTGGGGTCGCCAAAATGAAACAAGGCGGACATTCTACGGCAAAAGCACCCTGGCCGCCCCGCTCGCCGGCTCGTGTCCTCTCTCGACCACATTACCCGACGTTCCCAAGGCCATTGCCGGGCGCGACCCAAATCAGTTCCAGAGGCCATTTTTGGGGCATTTTCCGCGCGGCGCCCGACGCACTCACGCCGCCTTTCAGGCGCAATTCCGGCAAAAATCAGCCACTTAGCTACCCTTTTAAGGGTAAACCGGATATACTTGCCGGCTCCCTAAATCGAATCTTCGATGGTTGGGTTGTTCACTGCTTTCACGTCTAATCGGGAGTGGGAATGTCCAATCTGAGCAATGCATTGCAGCTGAAGTCCATCCACAGCCAGCTGCCAGTCACGGCTTACTTTGACGAAGCGCTACTGAAGCGCGAAATCGACACGCTTTTCCAGAAAGGTCCTCGCTACGTCGGGCACGAATTGATGGTGCCTGAAGCGGGGAATTATTTTGCGCTGCCCGGCGAGAAAGAGGGTCGCGTACTCGTTCGCAACAAAAGCAACGAGATCGAGCTGCTTTCCAACGTTTGCCGTCACCGTCAGGCCATCATGCTAAACGGTCGCGGCACGGCAGACAACATTGTATGTCCGCTGCATCGCTGGACGTATGACCTCAAGGGCGAACTGCTCGGCGCACCGCACTTCGCGGACAAGCCCTGCCTGAACCTGAACAGCACGCCGCTGCAACAGTGGAACGGCCTGCTGTTCGAGACGGCCGGACGCGACGTCGCGCGCGATCTCGCGCGCCTTGGCCCCGCCAGACACCTCGACTTCACGGACTATATGTTCGATCACGTCGAGGTCCACGAGTGCAACTACAACTGGAAGACCTTCATCGAGGTCTATCTGGAGGACTACCACGTCGTCCCGTTCCATCCGGGTCTCGGCCAGTTCGTCTCGTGCGACGACCTGAAGTGGGAGTTCGGCGAGTGGTACAGCGTGCAGACCGTGGGCGTGCACAGCCAGCTCGGCAAGCCGGGCAGCCCGACGTACCGCAAGTGGCACGACGAAGTCCTGCGCTTCCGTAACGGCGAGCCGCCCGAGTTCGGCGCGATCTGGATGGTCTACTATCCTGGCCTGATGATCGAGTGGTATCCGCACGTGCTCATCTGCTCGTGGCTGATCCCGAACGGCACGCAGAAGACGACGAATATCGTCGAATTCTATTACCCCGAGGAAATCGTGCTGTTTGAGCGCGAGTTCGTCGAAGCCGAGCGAGCCGCCTATATGGAAACGGCCGTGGAAGACGACGAGATCGCCGAGCGCATGGACGCCGGCCGCCGCGCGCTGTTCGAGCGCGGCGTGTCGGAAGTCGGCCCGTATCAGAGCCCGATGGAAGACGGCATGCAGCACTTCCACGAGTTCCTGCGCCGCGAGCTGGGCGAAATCTGACGCGCGTAGCCTCTGGGGCTGCTGGATCGCATCACGGAAAGACGGGCTTCGGCCCGTCTTTTTGTTTAGACTGACGGCATCGGGCCGGCTCAGCCGCGTGTGCAAACGCCTGCATGCCAGGAGACGGTGAGTCGGCCATGCACGATTCAGGGATTCAGGTAAAGGAGCCGTCATGCCCCACACGCACTACACCACGTTGATTTCGGCCGCCAACCTGCACGAGCGCATGACCGCCGCGCCGGGCAGCGTGCTCGTCGTCGACTGCCGCTTCGATCTGCTCGATCCCAAAGCGGGCGAAACCGCCTACGCCGCCGGCCATCTGCCGGGCGCGCGCTATCTCCACCTCGACCGCGACCTGTCCGGCCCGAAGACCGGCAAGAACGGCCGCCATCCGCTGCCCGACCGCGCCTCGCTCGTCGCCACGCTGGCCGACTGGGGCTTGAACGCGGGACAGCAAGTGGTGGCCTATGACGCGCAGGGCGGCTCGTACGCCGCGCGTCTGTGGTGGCTGCTGCGCTGGCTCGGCCACGACTCGGTCGCCGTGCTCGATGGCGGCCTGCAAGCGTGGGAAGCGGCCGGCTATCCGCTCTCCAGGGACGTGCCCGCCGCCACGCAAGGCACCTTCAAGGCGGCCGCGCCGTTGCAGGTGACCGTCGACGTCGCGGCCGTCGTGCGCAATCTGGGCACGCGCGAGCTGACCGTCGTCGATGCACGCGCCAACGATCGCTATCGCGGCGAAAACGAAACGATCGATCCCGTCGGCGGCCATATCCCCGGAGCGGTGAATCGCTTCTTCAAGGACAACCTGAGCGCCGATGGGCGCTTCAAGTCGGCGCATACGCTGCGCGAAGAGTTCACGGCGCTGCTGCCGGGCATCACGCCCGAGCATGTGGTGCTGCAATGCGGCTCGGGGGTAACGGCGTGTCACAACGCGCTGGCCATGGAGATCGCCGGCATGCACGGCGCCGCGCTCTACGGCGGTTCGTGGAGCGAGTGGGTCGCCGATCCCTCGCGGCCGGTGGCGACGGGCGCGAATCCCTGAACCTGCGTCAACACGGCGTCGGCATCAACCGACGCCGTGTCCCTTGAACCACGCAATCGTGCGCTTCCACCCGTCCTCGGCGTCGGCCTTGCGATAGCTCGGCCGGTAATCGGCAAAAAAAGCGTGGCCCGCGTCGTCATAGACGACGATCTGCGAGCCGCGCCCGCCTTGCGGCCCCTGTGCGACCGCCGCTTTCATCTGCTCCAGCGTGTCCTGCGGAATACTGGTGTCCTGCCGCCCATAGAGGCCCAGCACGGGCACCTGCAGCGTGCCCGCGAGATCGAGCGGATTCTGCGGCGCGTTCGCCGTGTGATCCCCCGCCACGCGCCCGTACCACGCCACCGCCGCCTTCACGCGCGGGTTGTGCTCCGCATAAAGCCACGCGTAGCGGCCGCCCCAGCAAAAGCCATTGATGCCCACGCGCGTCGTATCGCCGCCGTGCTCGCCCGCCCATGCGATGGCCGCGTCGATATCGCCCATCACCTGCGGATCGGGCACCTTGCTCGCGATGTTCTGGGTGATCTGCTGGATCGTCGGGTACACGGAGGCATCGCCCTCGCGCACGAAAAAGTCCGGCGCGATGGCCAGATAACCGAGCTTCGCGAAACGGCGACACACATCGGCGATATGCTCATGCACGCCAAAAATCTCGTGAATCACGATGATGACGGGCAAATGCGTCTTGCCGCGCGGCTGCGCACGATACGCGGGCACCAGCGTGCCGCCCGACTGGAAGCCGATTTCGCCGGCATCCAATCCTTCGGTATCCGTATGAATGGTCTGCGCGGAAACCGGCAGCACGGCGGCGGCAAAACCCGTGCCGAGCGCGGCCTTGATAAACGTGCGCCGATCGAACGGCACGTGCGGGACGAGGCTATCGATTTCAGGCTTGAGCATGCAACGCTCCTTGCGATAAAAACAGCGCCAAAAAAAATGCGCCCGCAGGCGCATGGTCGAATCAGTGCAGCTTGACGCGCGGCAGCGTCGTGCGCCGCAGCCAGTGCGCGACGGTGTCCAGCACCATGCGCGCATAGCCATGCAGCGCCGCGATATGCAGCCGGTACAGCGACATGTACATGAAGCGCGCGAACAGCCCCTCGATCAGCATGCTGCCGCCGATCAAGCCGCCCATCAGATTGCCGACCGCGCTGAAGTGTCCCAGCGAAACCAGCGAGCCAAAGTCGCGATAGGTGAATTCGGGCAATGGCCGTCCATCGAGCAGGTTGCCCATCGACTTGAACAGGAACGAGGCCTGCTGATGCGCGGCCTGGGCGCGCGGCGGCACGTTGCGTTCGGTGCCGGGCCATACGCACGCCGCGCAGTCGCCGAGTGCGAAGACGTTAGCGTCGATTTCGGTTTGCAGCGTGCGGCGCACGACCAGTTGCCCGAGCTTGTTGACCGGCAGGCCGTCGAGTTGCGAGAGCACCGCCGGCGCCTTGATGCCCGCGGCCCAGACAGTGAGATCGGCGCGGATAGCCTTGCCGCTCGCCGTGCGCACGACGCCGGGCGCCACCTCCGTCACGCGCTCGCCGGTGAGAATACGCACGCCGAGCTTGAGCAGCAGTTCCGCCGTCGCCGTCGACACGCGCTCGGGCAGCGCCGGCAAAATGCGCGGCCCCGATTCGATCAGCGCAATACCCACGTCATGACCCGGATCGAGCTTGTGCAGCCCATAAGCCGACAACACCTGCGCGGTATTGCGCAACTCGGCGGACAATTCCACGCCCGTTGCCCCCGCGCCGACGATCGCCACCTGCACGCGCGGCTCCTCCTTGCCCTCGTGATCGCGCGTGGTGACGGGATCGGTCTGATGCTCGGCGCGCACGCACGCCGCGATCAGGCGCTTGCGAAAGCGCTCGGCCTGCTCGACGGTATCCAGCGCGATGGAGTTTTCCGCCGCGCCCGGCACGCCGAAAAAATGCGTCGTGCTGCCGATGGCGAGCACGAGTGTGTCGTATTCGAGCGAGCGCTCCGGTAGCATCGCAGCGCCGTCTTCGTCCGGCACCGCGCCGATGGTGATGCGCCTGGCCGCGCGGTCGAGTTCGACCAGTTCGCCCTGCTGAAACTCGAAGCCATGCCAGCGCGCCTGCGCCGCATATTCGAGTTCCTGCGTGAACGGGTCCATGCTGCCCGCCGCGACTTCGTGCAGCAGCGGCTTCCAGATATGTGTCGGATTGCGGTCGACCAGCGTGACCGTCGCGCGCGGCTGGCGGCCACGGAGCGCCTTGCCGTAACGGTCGCCCAGCCGCGTGGCCAGCTCCAGCCCGCCTGCACCCCCACCTACAACGATAAAACGATGCATAGACTCTCCGTGCATGTCGATGGGCGATAGAACCGCCGACGCGTGCGCGCCTCAAACTTCGAATCACACAGCGGCGCCGCCCTTCGGGTCATTGTCGGCTGACGGGTCACGCGACAGCAAGACGCAGCGGGCACATTGAGATCATGTGTAGCGCCCCGCTTGTGCATTCCCGCGCGCGCGGTTATGAGCGCTCACCAGGCTCAGTGCGGGCTCAGTACGCCTTCAGTGCGCTTCTTCCCAGTTCGCGCCGACGCCCACTTCCGCGACGAGCGGCACCTTGAGTTTCGCGACCGAGCACATCAGTTCCGGCAGGCATTTGCGCACTTCGGACAACTCCGCGTCGGGCACTTCGAGCACCAGTTCATCGTGCACCTGCATGATCATCTTCGTGCCGATCTTGCGCTCGTCGAGCCACTTCTGCACGGCGATCATCGAGAGCTTGATGAGATCGGCGGCCGTGCCCTGCATCGGCGCATTGATTGCGGCGCGCTCGGCGGCCTGGCGGCGCGGACCGTTGCCGCCGTTGATTTCGGGCAGCCACAGACGGCGGCCGAACACGGTCTCGACATAACCGCGCGATTTCGCGTCCATGCGCGTCTCGTCCATGTAGCGCGCGACGCCCGGATAACGAGCGAAATAGCGGTCGATATAGAGCTTGGCCGCATCGCGCGTGATGCCGAGATTCGACGCCAGCCCAAACGCGCTCATGCCGTAAATCAAGCCGAAATTGATGACCTTGGCGATGCGGCGCTGATCGTTGCTCACTTCGATCGGCGTCACGCCGAACACTTCGGCGGCGGTCGCGCGGTGAATATCGTCGCCGCGCGCGAAGGCCGCGAGCAGCGATTCATCGCCCGAGATATGCGCCATGATGCGCAGTTCGATCTGCGAATAATCGGCGGAAACGATCTTGCAGCCCGGCGAGGCAATGAACGCCTCGCGAATGCGCCGGCCTTCGCCCGTGCGAACCGGAATGTTCTGCAGATTCGGATCGTTCGAGGCCAGACGTCCCGTGACCGCCACGGCCTGGGCGTAGTTCGTATGCACGCGTCCCGTCTGCGCGTTGACCATGCGCGGCAGCTTGTCGGTATAGGTCGACTTGAGCTTCGAGAGGCCGCGATGTTCGAGCAGCAGCTTGGGCAGCGGGTAATCTTCCGCGAGCTTCTGCAGCACTTCTTCGTCGGTGGAGGGCGCGCCGCTCGGCGTTTTCTTCACGACGGGCAGCTTCAGCTTTTCGAAGAAGATCTGGCCGATCTGCTTGGGCGAGCCGAGATTGAACTCGCCTTCAGCCAATACATAGGCCTCCTTTTCAAGCTCGACGAGACGCACCGCGATTTCGGCGCTCTGCTTTTCCAGACGCTGAGTGTCGATCAGCACACCGTTGCGCTCCATCTTGCGCAGCACGCGCGACGTGGGTAGCTCGATGCTGCGATAGACGTAGTCGAGGCCTTTTTCCGGCTCGATCTGCGGATAAAGCGCGAGGTGCAGTTGCAGCGTGATATCGGCATCTTCCGCCGCGTATTCGGCGGCCTGCTCCAGCGAGACCTCATCGAAGCCGATCTGCTGCGCGCCCTTGCCCGCCACCTCTTCGTACTTGATCGTCTTGATGCCGAGATGGCGCAGCGCGAGGCTGTCCATGTCGTGCGTGCGATGCGATTCGAGCACATAGGATTCGAGCAGCGTGTCGTGCTCGATGCCGTTAAGTTCGATACCGTAGTTCGCGAGCACCTGCTCGTCGTATTTCATGTGCTGGCCGACTTTCTTGTGCTGCGTGCTTTCGAGCCAGGGCGTCAGGCGCGCGAGGACTTCGTCGATCGGCAACTGCTCGGGCAAATCGGGCCCGCGATGCGCGAGCGGCAGATAGGCCGCGCTGCCCGGCTCCGTCGAAAACGACATGCCCACGAGCTTCGCCTGCATCGGATCGAGCGCCGTGGTTTCGGTGTCGAATGCGGTGAGTTTCGCGGCTTCGATCTTCTTGAGCCACGCGTCGAACTGCTCCCACGTCTGGATCGTTTCGTAGTGACGCGGCGCGTCGACGAACAGCGCGGGCTGCACGTTCGCGTCTTGCTCCTGCACGTCGCTGCTGGCGGCTGCCGCGACGGTCTCGTTCTGGCCGGCTTCGTTGATTTCACGCAACCACGTCTTGAAGCCATGACGCGCGAAGATGTCACGCATTTCCTCGCGCGCTTCGGGGCGCGTGGCAAGCGACGCTTCGATCGACTCCAGATGCGGAGCGAGATCACAAGCCGTTTCCACGGTGACGAGCTTTCTCGCCATCGGCAGGAAGTCGAGCGCATCGCGCAGATAACCGCCCACGGTGCCCTTGATTTCGT
The DNA here is from genome assembly GCF_002917095.1 of Paraburkholderia eburnea. Lineage (GTDB taxonomy): Bacteria > Pseudomonadota > Gammaproteobacteria > Burkholderiales > Burkholderiaceae > Paraburkholderia > Paraburkholderia eburnea. The sequence goes on along the minus strand of NZ_PQGA01000002.1, from coordinate 353,935 downwards.
CCGCATGTTCGACGATGCCGTCGAGCGAGCCATATTGCGTGAGCCACTTCACCGCCGTCTTGGGGCCGCACTTGTTCACGCCCGGCACGTTGTCGACGGTGTCGCCGATCAGCGAAAGATAGTCGACGATGCGCTCCGGCGGCACGCCGAACTTCGCGATCACCCCTTCGCGATCGAGCGTTTCGTTCGACATCGTGTTGATGAGCGTGACGTGGTCGGTCACGAGCTGCGCGAGATCCTTGTCGCCCGTGGAAACGACCACTTTCATGCCGAGCTTTTCGGCTTGGCAAGCGAGCGTGCCGATCACGTCGTCGGCCTCCACGCCTTCGACCATCAGCAGCGGCCAGCCAAGCGCGCGCACGGCTGCGTGGATAGGCTCGATCTGTGCGGCAAGCGGCTCCGGCATGGAAGGCCGGTTGGCCTTATAGTCGGGATACCAGTCATCACGAAACGTCTTGCCCTTGGCATCGAACACGCACGCGCTATACTCTGCCGTAACGTCCTTGCGCATACGACGCAACATGTTGATGATGCCGTAGAGTGCACCTGTGGGTTCGCCGTCGGGACCGCGCAGATCCGGCATCGCATGGAAGGCCCGATAGAGATAGCTAGAACCGTCGACCAGCAACAGGGTCTTACCTTCCAGCTCATTTTGTAGCTTCGTTTCCACGCGTAGTTCTTCAGGCATTATGGACAAGAGAAAAGTGATTCCGAGTCTGCGTTCACTCGCAGATCAAGAGCGCGCAACGGCCAAAAAGGCGCGCGCATCGTGGCAGATGTTCACGATTATGGCAGAGTTTATCGAGGCGACCGAATACCTGTCCGAGATCCGGCCAGCGGTCAGCATCTACGGCTCTGCGCGCCTGAAACCGGACTCAAAGTACTACCAACTGGCGTCCACGATCGCGCGAAAAGTCTCGGATGCGGGCTTCGCCGTGATCTCCGGCGGCGGCCCCGGCATCATGGAAGCCGCGAACCAGGGCGCTCATGCCGGCAAGTCGCCTTCGGTGGGCCTGAACATCGAATTGCCGCACGAACAGTCGGGCAATCAGTGGCAGGACATCTCGCTGCGATTCCGCCATTTCTTCACGCGTAAAGTCACCTTCGTGAAGAACTCGGACGCCGTGATCGTGATGCCGGGCGGCTTCGGCACGCTCGACGAACTGGCCGAAGTACTCACGCTGATCCAGACAAAGAAATCGCGCCACGTACCCATCATTCTCGTGGGCGCCGAGTTCTGGGAAGGACTGCTTGCGTGGTTCCGTTCGGCGCTCGTGCCGATGGGCCTCATCAATCCGGAAGACATGGATCTGATGCAGGTGATCGACGATCCCGATCAGGTGCTCGAAGCGGTGCTGAAGTTCTACGAGGACAGCGGCGAAGAAGTCGACAAGGAACATCCCGCCCGTCCCGATTCGGACGAAGATCGCATGTTCTACCTCTGATGCAGGTGCCGGCCTTGCACGGGCCGGTCCTGCATCTGTCCGCGGCGCGCGTCCTGCGCGCCGCACGCCTTTCCTCCTGCTTTCAGGCGCGATGTTTGCGCTTGCTCCGCCCGCTCTCCCCGCATCCCACCTGTCGCCACGCATCGGGCGAGAAGACCGCGCCGCACGGCGACATCCAACGCAGCCGGCACCCTACCCAGGCAACACCGACCGTCTTCGGTAAGCGCGCGAAAAGAAGGCAGTGAACGTGCCACGCTTGTGACGCCAGGTCACAAAGGAGCGCCCAAAAAATCGTTTTGCGGCCCGGCAATTCGCGCTACGCTCCCAGCTTGCCTCAGAGGTCTCCGCATGAAACAAAATCCTGTTCCCGCTCCGGCCGAATCCCGCGCTGATTCACATGCCGATTCACATGCCGACATCCACGCCCACGACGCGCTCGTGACACCCGGCGTCAAAGATATATTCCTCGGTTTTCTCGGCCTGGGTTTCACGTCCTTCGGCGGCGCGCTGCCACTCGCGCGCCGTACCATCGTCGAGCAGCGCCGCTGGCTCTCGGGCGCCGAATTCACGGATCTGCTCGGGCTGTGCCAGTTCCTGCCCGGCGGCAATGTGATCAACCTGTCGGTCGCGATCGGCATGCGTTTTCAGGGCTGGCGCGGCGCGCTCGCCGGCCTGCTCGGGCTGATCGCAGGACCGTCGCTGGTGGTGATCGGGCTTGGGGTGCTTTATGAACGCACGCAGAACGATCCGCATGTGCGGCATCTGTTCGTTGGCCTCGCCGCAGCGGCGGCCGGTTTGCTGATATCGATGGCCCTGAAGATCATCCTGCCGTTGCGCCGCGATCCCGCAGCCGCGGTCATCGCCGCGCTCGGCTTCGTCGCCATCGCACTGTTGCGCACGCCGCTCCTGCCGACCATGCTCGTGCTCACGCCCGTCGGCATCGCCGTCGCGGCGCGCGCCGCCCGTCGCTCGGGAGCCGCGCAATGAATGCCACGCTGCTTGCGCTCGCCACGATTTTCAGCCAGCTTTCGCTGCTCGCATTCGGCGGCGGCAACACCATCCTGCCGGAGATGCAGCGCCAGGTCGTGGAGGTTCACCACTGGATGCCCGCCCGCGAGTTCAGCGCGCTCTTCGCGCTCGCGCAGGCCGCCCCCGGGCCGAACATGATGATCGTGACGCTGGTGGGCTGGCACGTGGCCGGCTGGGCGGGAATGCTCGTGACGTCGGTGGCGAAGTTCGGGCCGTCGTCGCTGGTGACGATCGCCGCGTTGCACGCGTGGGACCGCTTCAAGGACCGGCCGTGGCGACGCATCGCCCAGCGCGGACTCGTGCCGGTGACGGCGGGTCTGGTGGCCGCGAGCGCGGTGCTGATCGCGAAGGCCTCCGACCCGTCGTGGATCGCGTGGGCCGTCACGGGCGTATGCGCCGTGCTGGCGTTCCGCACGAAGATTCATCCGCTCTGGTTGCTGGCGGCGGGGAGTTTGATCGGGCTGACGGGGTTTGGGCAGTAGTTTGGCCGGTCGATTTGCGTTGAACCGCTACACGGCCTCGCTCGCGCAGGCTTGCCCCGCCGGATGGCTTTGGCCGCTTACGATGGCCGCGAATCGGCGCAAGAGACTCGCCGCATCGGACGTTGCGCGCACGCCGGCGCTCAACGCATCGGCGTCGTAGCCTTCGTCGCGCGCTTCGATAGGCATTTCGCGGATGTATGCGCGCATTGCCTCCGTCGAGAACTCCGGATGGAACTGGACGCCCCATGCGGCCCGCCCGACCCTGAATGCCTGGCATGCTTCGCCTTCGCTGCCCGCCAGCAGAACCGCGCCGGCCGGCAAACGCGAGACCGATTGCCGGTGGACCAGTTGTGCGCCGAAGCGTTGCGGCATTCCGTTGAACAAGGGATCGCTTTGGGCTTCGGCGTTCAATTCGATCGTATGCGTGCCGATCTCGAAATCGCGGTTTGCCCTGTCTGCCACCACACCGCCAAACGCATGAGCGAGCAACTGATGGCCATAGCAGATGCCCAGCACGGGCACGTCCGCAGCGACGCACTGTGTCAGCCATTGCGCCAGGCGCTCGCTCCACGGCTCGCGATCGCTCACCATCGAAGGCGAGCCGCTCAACACCACACCGGCAAGTCCCGACGGATCGGGCAGCACTTCAGCGGTTTGCGCATCCACCAGACGATGAGACACGGTATCGCCCAGACCTTTGGCAATCCACTCGCCGAAGTCGCCTTGAGATTCGGCGATCTGCGGGAGCGTGCGCCCGGTCGCAACAATGAGAACTGGCTTGAACGTCATGGTCGTGCTTGGGTTTGAATGAAATTCGGGGCACGCACGATTCCATTCGGGAAAAGTGCATGCCGCTCAGCGGGCGCGTCGCGCCTTACTGGAATGCCACCTCGGCAAAACTACGCAGCTTGCGGCTGTGAAGCTTGTGCAACCCGTTGGTCCGCAGAATCTCCATCGCCTTCACGCCGATCTGCAAATGCTGATCCACCTGCGCGCGATAGAACGAATCGGCCATGCCCGGCAGCTTGAGTTCGCCGTGCAGCGGCTTGTCGGAGACACATAGCAAGGTGCCGTACGGCACGCGGAAACGGAAGCCATTCGCCGCGATGGTCGCGCTTTCCATATCGAGCGCGACCGCGCGGCTCTGCGAAAGACGCAACACCGGCTCGCGATGATCGCGCAGCTCCCAGTTGCGGTTATCCACGCTCGCGACCGTGCCCGTGCGCATCACGCGTTTAAGCTCCGCGCCGTCCAGACGCGTGACGTCCGCCACCGCCCGCTCCAGCGCGAGCTGCACTTCCGCGAGCGCCGGAATCGGCACCCACAGCGGCAAATCATCATCGAGCACATGATCCTCGCGCACATAGCCGTGCGCCAGCACGTAGTCGCCCAGGCGCTGCGTGTTGCGCAGCCCCGCGCAGTGACCCAGCATGATCCACGCGTGCGGACGCAGCACGGCGATGTGATCGGTGATCGTCTTCGCGTTCGACGGCCCCACGCCGATGTTGACCATCGTGATGCCGCTGCCGTCGGCGCGCTTGAGGTGATACGCGGGCATCTGCGGCAGGCGCGCGGGCGCCGCGCCTTCGTCGTCCTGCTCGCCGAGGTTCGCGTTGTACGTCACCACGTCGCCCGGCTCCACGAAGGAGGTGTACTCGCTGCGATAGTTGCGCAGATCGGCGTCGTCGGTGCGCGCCATCATCGCGCGGCCGAGTTTCACGAATTCGTCGATATAGAACTGGTAGTTCGTGTACAGCACGTAGTTCTGCACGTGCGTGGGCGAAGTGGCGGTGTAGTGCTTGAGCCGATGCAGCGAAAAGTCCACGCGCGCGGCCGTGAAGAGCGCAAGCGGGAACGGCTCGCCGGGCGCGGGCTCGTACGTGCCGTTGACGATGCGGTCGTCGAGCGTGGCCAGATCGGGCGTGTCGAACACGTCGCGCATCGCGAAGAGACGCTCGCGGTCGAGGTCGCCTTCGAGGTGGATGCCTTCGGCAAACGCGAAGTGAACCGGAATCGGCTGATCCGACACGCCCACTTCGATCGACACATGATGGTTCTTCGCGAGCAGGCGCAGTTGTTCGCGATAGTAGTTGCCGAACAGGTCGGGACGCGTGAGGGTCGTCTCGAATACGCCGGGACCCGCGACGAAACCATACGAGCGGCGCGAGTCGATGTGCGTGTTGACTTCGGTACGGATACGCACGAACGGATAGCAGGCGCGCACGCGGCGCTCGAACGCCTCGCCGCGCCGATAGCGCGCGAAGGCGTCGCGCAGGAACGAGGTGTTGGCTTCGTAGATGGCGGCGAGACGCGTCACGGCATCGGCGGCGTCTTCGAAGGATTCAAGCGGGAAGTCGTGCGGGGGCGTCATGAAGGTTCGCCGGTGGGTGTCGTTGTTCATTGTCGTTCGCCTGAGTTCGTTTGAACGACATTAGCACGGAAGCAGGAAAATCTGACAACGCCCTTCACACAGCGCGGAAATGCGCGAGCCAAGGCGCGCGCCGCGCGCGAGGCGGTCCGGGTCGGGCGGCGCGGCGCGGATTTGCTAGAATTCGAGAATCCCATCGGAGAATCACCATGAAGTCGCATCTTCTTGCCGCTGTCGCCGCGACGCTTGCGTTTAGCGGCCTGGCCATGGCGGCGCCGGCCGACGACGCCAAAACGGCTGTCGAGGCCCAGTCCGCGCAGTCCGAGAACGAGCGGGCCGGTCTGCCCGATCTCGCGGCGATCAACCGTCCCGCTGCGCAGGTCAGCTCGAAGGTCGACATCAACGACGTGCCGCGCACGCCGAGCTTTCATGAAGTGAGCCCGAGCGGCACCGAAATCACCGAATACCGCGACAAGGGCAAGCCCGTCGAGATCAACGTGCATTCCAACTTCGGCACGCGTTACACGATGAGCGCCAGTCCCGACACCTCGCCGCAAGTCCGCCCGAACGGTCAGGCCAGCACGCGCCTGCCGTCGATCAACCTGCATTACTGACACACCGCCCTCGCGCGTGGGCGGCGTGCGCTGTCCGCGCCGCCTCCTGCCCGGGCGAGCGCCTGTTCACCCCGGCACGCCCCGGCGCTCGTGCGTGAGCCGGGCCCCCTTACGAAAACCACACGACCTCCCGCATGGCCGTCTTCACCGCTGTCACCGACACCCAGCTCGCCCAATGGCTGCGCGACTACGATCTTGGCGACGTAGTCGATTTTCGCGGCATCCAGTCCGGCATTGAAAACAGCAACTTCTTCCTGACGACGACGCGCGGCGAATACGTCCTGACGATCTTCGAAAAGCTGACAGCACAGCAGTTGCCGTTTTACCTGGATCTGATGCGCCATCTCGCGTCGCATAGCGTGCCGGTGCCGGATCCGATGCCGCGCGCCGACGGCTCGCTGTTCGGCATGCTGCACGGCAAGCCGGCCGCCATCGTCACGAAACTCGACGGTGCGCCCGAACTGGCCCCGCAGGTCGAGCATTGCGCCGAAGTCGGCCAGATGCTCGCGCGCATGCACCTCGCAGGCCGCGATTACGCGGGCAACCAGCCGAATCTGCGCAGCCTGCCGTGGTGGGAAGAGACGGTGCCGACGGTGCTGCCGTTTCTGGACGACGCGCAGCGCGACCTGCTCACGAGCGAACTCGCCCACCAGCAGGCTTTCTTCGCCAGCGACGACTACGCGGCGCTGCCCGGCGGCCCGTGCCACTGCGACCTGTTCCGCGACAACGCGCTGTTTGCGCACGCCAAACCCGAAACGGGCCATACGGTGCGCCTTGGCGGCTTCTTCGACTTCTATTTCGCCGGTTGCGACAAATGGGTGTTCGATGTGGCGGTGACGGTCAACGACTGGTGCGTCGATCTCGCGACGGGCACGCTCGACGCGACTCGCGCCGAAGCGCTGCTGCGTGCGTACCAGACGGTGCGCCCGTTCACGCCGGCTGAAATCGCCCACTGGGGCGACATGCTGCGCGCCGGCGCTTACCGTTTCTGGGTCTCGCGCCTGTATGATTTTTATCTGCCGCGCTCGGCGGAGTTGCTCAAGCCGCACGATCCGGGTCATTTCGAGCGCATTTTGCGCGAGCGCCGCGCGCAGTTTCACGACCACGCGCCCGGCGACATCCATGCACTTTCTGGCCTGCCCCGCTCATGCAACTGATCGAAGTCCCCGCCAAGCAGGGCTATGTGTGGTTCCGCCAGGGCATCTGGCTGTTCCGCCGCAATCCGCTGGCGTTTCTCACGCTGTTCTTCGCGTATCTGCTCGCCATGACGCTGATCTCGGCGATCCCGCTGATCGGCGGCGTGTTGCCGCTGCTGTTCGTGCCAGGCGTGGCGGTCGGCTTCATGGCCGCGTGCCGCGACACGATCGCGGGCAAGCCTGTGTTCCCGACGATCCTGGTGGACGGATTCCGCTCGTATGGACCTGGCGTCACGAAGCATCTGTTCGCGCTGGGCGGAATCTATGTAGTGGCGATGACGCTGGTGCTCGCGGCGTCCGCCCTGGTGGACGGCGGCGAGCTGCTGCGCCTGATGACGCTGGGCGGGACGCTGGATACCGATGCGATCGAGAACAGCAACGTGCCGCTCGCCGTGCTGGCGTCGCTGGCGTTCTACGTGCCGGTATCGATGCTGTTCTGGTTCGCGCCGGTGCTGACGGCCTGGCATGACGTGCCGCCCGTCAAGGCGATGTTCTTCAGCATCGTGAGCTGCTGGCGCAACAAGGGCGCGTTCACGGTGTATGGCGCGCTGTGGTTTGCGCTGTCGATGGGCGTGGCCGTCGGCCTGTCGAATCTGCTGCGTGCGCTCGGCGCGGGGGAATATGCACTGGCAATCGTGATGCCGGCGCTGATCCTCGTGACGACGATGATCTACTGCTCGTTCTACGCGACTTATCGCGGCTGCTACGGCATTCAGGAGAAACCGGCCGAGCAGGCGCCCGATTCGGGCCGCTAGTCGTTACGTCATCACATCATGACGCGGCGAGAAAGCCAGCACCTTCGCGGGGCGCCATCATGCGCCCCGTTTTTATGGCTACGGCTTAGCCGTAGTGATTCATCCACGAGGGATGACGACCGGTCTTCTCGCGGTCGAGCTTGCGCATGCGGAATTCCAGATCGTAGATATCGGCCGATTCGGCCAGATAGGCTTCCTCGCGCTCCTTGCGGGCGACGTCGGACGATTTCGTGAGGAACAGGAAAAGGCGGCTAAGCAGATACATGGTCTGGCTCCGGAATACGGGCACATGCCCTCGGAAGGAATGGAGCCATTATAAGGGAAAACCCTTATCAGGGTAAACCCTTGAATTGCTGCGGATTGTCGCAGCCCTGCTTGAACCTTACTAGCCCGCCAAGCCACGCCGCATCGGGCGGCGCGATCATCTGCAATCAGCCCGCGCCCTGCGCCAGTTCGTCGTCGAAGGCGGTGTCCGCATCGGCGCGTCGGTGTGCATCGAAAAAGTCCCAGATCATCGTGCTGGCGTCCGGGCCCGAGGAGGAATGAAACGGCACGGTATCGTCGCCGCCGCTCCACGCGTGGTCAAGCGCGTCCACGCGGCACAAACGCACGACGCTCGCGCCATCGCGCAGGTAATCGTGGAGCGTGTAGCCGTCGCCATCGTGTTCATGCGAAACCACGCCCTGACGCACGCCTTCGCCATCGGCAAGACCGTTCAGATGCAGGAACTGCGTGGTCAGTTGCTCGGCGTTCACGGGCGCCACGACGGCGTCGTTGCTGCCCTGCACGATCAGCGTCGGCATACCGGGATGCCGGCGCCCCGCCAGTTCGCCATCGACCAGAGCGACCGGGTCGTGATGCAGGCCGCGCCGCATGACGTCGAGCGCGGCCACGCCCGAGCGCGCCTCGCCGAACGCGGGACCCGAATGCAGCGCGATCGCCGCGAAACGGCCCGGCGCGCGCATCGCCAGCAAGGACGCGAGCCCTGCCCCCGCCGATAACCCCGCCAGATAGACACGCGAGCGGTCGAAACCATGCTCCTGGGCAAGCGTATCGACGAGCGAGACGATCGCGGCAACCTCCCCGCCGCCCGCCGACTGGCGCGCGTCGTACCAGTGCCAGCATTGATGCGGGTGCGCCAGCGTGGACTGTTCCGGATACACCACGGCAAAGCCGTACCGGTCGGCCAGCAGATTCATGCGCGTGCCTTCGGCGAACGAATTCATCGTCTGTTGGCAACCGTGCAGCATCACGACCACCGGCATGCCCGCCGTCGGGCGATCCGCCGGCAGATAAAGCCCATAGGCCAGCGCGCGCGATGCGCCCTTCGGCAAATGTTCGGCGCGCTGCCATTCGCCAGCGGCCCATGCTGCGGCGCGAGGCCCCACGCGCGATTCGCGTATTGGAGCCGTGGCGGGCGCCTGGCGCGGTTTGGTATTTTCAGCGGCGGGAGCCGGTGCAGCATCGGCCTGCGCGGCGGCGGGCTGCGCGGCCAGCCATATGGCCTGGGCGTCGGAAGCGCGCAAACCGGCCTCGCGCAGCGCGGTACGCGCCGCACGATTCTGGATGGCGAGCAGACGTCGCATGCCACCCGCCCACAGCTTCGTCAGATCTTTCGTCATCAGCGGCCTCGTGAAAGGGGTCGGATACGAAGTAAAAGCTCACTACGTACCGTTGTTGTGCGATGCACAATAACACCAATCTGACAGCACTGCAGTCGAATGAATTCTAAAGTCCATGCGACGTTCGTTGCGGCGCATTGAGCGTAACGAATCACGGCTATACTGGAAAATCCCTGGACGCACTTGTCGGCCCAACCCGCCGCCTGCGCGTTACTCAAAAGACATCATCCTGCGAACGCGCCGTCACGGCACCGACTCATGCCCGACTTGCCTCTTGACCTCTGGACCTCGATCACCAACCTCGGTGGCGCGGGTCTCACGTTTCCGCTTGCTTTTGCGATCGCGCTGTGGCTCGCCGCAGGCTATTCGTGGCGCATGGCGGCTAGCTGGCTGGCGCTCCTCGGTGCGGCAATCGGCCTCGTCACGTTGACGAAAATCGCTTTCCTGGGCTGGGGCGTCGGGGTTCGCTCGTACGATTTCACAGGGCTGAGCGGCCACGCGATGATGTCCACCTCGGTTTATCCGGTGGCCTTTTTCCTGATGCTGCAAGGCGCGCGGCCCACGTTGCGGGCGGCGGGCGTCGCGCTGGGCCTGGTGATCGGCATCGTGGTGGCTTTCTCGCGCGTCGTGCTGGACGCGCATTCGCCGTCGGAAGCCGTCACCGGCACCATCGTCGGCGCGCTGACGGCGTTGGTGTTCGTGCGCTATTGGTGGGAAGCACGTTCGGGCGGGATTTCGACGGCCGTGGTCACGGTGAGTCTCGCTGCCCTCACGCTCGCCCTGCATGACGTGCGCGTGCCCACGCACCGCTGGGTCACGGATATCGCCCTGACCGTTTCGGGTCACGATCAGCCTTATGTGCGCGCAAAGTGGAAGGCCAACCGGCCGATCCACACGCCCGGCACGCCGACCGCACCGATCTCGCAGACGCGCGACACCCTCACGCCGGCCACGCAGCGTCACGCCTGAGGCCTAACCGGAGTGGCGCTCGCCGCTCCACCGCTATCTAGTTGCCCACGCCGAGCAGCACGCTCGACGCCTTGAAAACAGCCGTCGCGCTCACGCCGATGTCGAGACCGAGCGCATCGACGCTGGCATCGGTGACGACTGCGGCAATCACGATGCCGCCAGGCAGTTCGAGCGTCACCTCCGCATTAACTTCGCCGCGCCGCACACCATTCACCACGCCGCTCAACTGATTGCGCGCCGACAGCCGCGCCGCCACGCCTTCGCTCCCTGCGACCAGCACGACCGACGACGCCTTGACCAGCGCGACCACAGCCGCGCCTTCGGCCAGACCCAGTGCTTCGGCGCTCTCTCGCGTGACGGTCGCCGCGAGTCGCTGACCGCCCGGCAACCCGATCGAGACTTCGTCGTTGACAACGCCGCGTGCAATCGCCGCGACGGTCCCATAAAGCTGATTGCGCGCGCTCGTGCGCAAGCCGAAGCGGCCAAGCACGGCCAGATCGCCTGACAGGCCCTGCCCCGCGTCCTGACCCACAGCGAGATCCAAAGCACTCACGGCCGCCGCCGCGCGCTCCAGAAAACGCCGATGCTCGCGCTCGATCGCCGCAAACATCTCAATCAGCCGCAGAGCGCGCGGCGTGAGCTTCGTGCCGCCGCCGCCTTTGCCGCCCGTTGCGCGAATCACGAGCGGCTCGCCGGCGAGATTGTTCATGGCATCGATGGCGTCCCATGCGCCCTTGTAGCTCATGCCGACGGCTTTGGCCGCGCCCGTAATCGAACCGGTGTCGCGAATCGCCGCGAGCAGCGCGATGCGCGCGCTGCCGCCCAGCATCTGCGGGCCGGCCTGAAACCAGACCGAGCCGCCAAGGCCCAGATCGGCCGCAGCGCCAGGATTGTCGGAATCGAAATCAGAAGAATTCGGGGAAGCGGTTGTCATCGCGCATCGCAGTCATCGAGAGCCAGAACGTGACGCCGATTATAGAGACGGCGCGGCGTTCACCTGTACGCATGACACATGGCTCAAGCGCCGCGCGCGACCTTCGGCGGACGCAGTTCGCGCAAAAGGCGTTCGCCCTCTTTCGCGGTATAGCGCTTCACCGCTTCGCACCAGCCGCGCGCAAATCCCAACTGATAAGGCTCGGCGTCCATGTGCTCAAGAAAGCGCAATGCAACCGCAGCATCGTTGCCGTCGCCGAGCACGCCTTGAAGGCGTGCAAGCGTGCGCGCGGTCTCCGTACGCGTGCGGCGCGACGTGACGGACGCGAAGAACTCGAGCGTATAGCGCAGATATTTCGCGTTGATGCGCACGCGATGGCGGCTCGCCTCGTCGATGGCTGTGAGTTTCTGCGCCTGCGCAAGCCGCTCGTAATAGCGACGCACGCGCTTCTGCGCATGACGATGCAACGAAGGTCCGGCCTTGTCCGCCGCATCCATATGCTGCGCGAATACCGCCAGCCATTGCAGCCAGGCGAGCGCCGCATGGGCATATCGCGGCGACGCCAGCGCTTCGCGCACCCGCGCGCGCGCGGCAAGCCGCCCGGCCTCGGCCTCGTCGCGCACGGCTTGCCAGCGCGCCGCATCCGCGTCGGCGCCGGCCAACGCCGGTAGCGTCGACTCGACGAACACATCCCGGTCCCGCGCCTCGCCGAGCAGCGCCCCGAGCCATTTGAGATCGGGCTGGATGCGCACGCGCCACGTGTCGTCCTGCCAGCGCGAGAAGATCCGCATGGCCGTACGCAGCCGCCGCTGCGAAACGCGCATCTGGTGGATGAACTCCGTGTTGGCCGAATCGCGCACGCCCGCGTCGTTACCGAACCATTGCGCGCTGATATTGGCGCCGATCGCCGCCAGCGCCTCCTGTGCGCTCGACGCGCCGCGCAGATCGACTGGGGCGGCGTGAACCGCCTGCTCGTCGCCGGCGATGCTGCCTTGCGCCGCGCGTTCGAGCGCATCGGTCACGCGCACGAACGCGGGCAGCGCATCGACCAGTTCGTGCGCACAGGAAAATAAAGTATCGACAAGTGATGCCGCCTGGGTTCCTTCGGGCCAGCACACGCTCACGCGTAATTCATGCAGGCGCGCCATTTCGTCGCGTGGCGCACGCACATCGGCATCGAGCTGGAGTTCCACCTCGCCGCTCGCGCGCGGCCACGCCCATGCGCTACGCATCGCGGTCAGCGAGGCCGACGGCGCCAGTGGGGCGGCCGCTGCCAATGCCTCGCGAAATGCCGCGGGAGCCGCGTCGAACAGCGCATCGTCGAGGCCTTCTGTTTCGAGATGCGCCGAGAATATCGGCTCGACGACGGCGACGCCCGGCGTCCACTCGCGTCGGCTGGACACGACGACACAGTGCGCCGTTCCGCGCATTTCGACCGCAATCCGCCAGCCCGCCTTCGCAAGCGCGCCATCGCGGTCGAACGTGACGATCGAGACGTTTGAGATGTTCGAGACGGATTCGTCCGCCGCGGCCTGCCTCACGAGAGACGGCAATGCAGCGCACAAGATCGACGCACATTGACAATGCGTCGCAGGGATAGCCGGGGACAAGGCCTGCGGCTCGATATTCACGACATCCAGCACGAGTTCCAGACGACGGACCATGAACGCTCCAGGGTTCGTTGGCGCGACCGCGTTACCGCCCCGATAGTACACGATGGAGCACTTTCGATACTTTCGGGAACAGTCTGCGCCTTCGCTTGCGCTAGCTGACGGCGATCAAGACCGACAGGAGACGAAGGTGGAAAAATACCTGGATATCGTTTCGATTAATCTAATTTTTATAAGGAGTATTGAGTGTTCCCCGAATACAGAGAACAAATCTCGCATCTCAAGGTCCACGACGAACATTTCGCGCGGCTCTTCAATCGCCATAACGAACTGGACCAGCAGATCAAGAACATGGAAGCCGGCATCGTTCCGACCAACGGCGTGGCCATCGAGCATCTGAAGAAAGAGAAACTGCACCTCAAGGATTCGCTCTACACGATCCTGCGCAAGACCACCAACGCCTGAGCGTCGCGCGCCAAGTCTTTCTTTTTAAACCGCTTCAAAAAATCTCTCGTTACGCGGCATGCTGGTGGGCTTGCCGCGCGGGAGCGCCAATCGGGCCGACTTCCGCGTCTGGCCCTGCCCAACACGCGAGAACAACTATGTCCAGAACCGCGTCCCAATCCCTCGGTCCGAACTCCGTACAACTCACGCAAATTGCCGATGACAGCGCCCACGGCCCCGGCGCGCGCCAACCCAACGTCACGCCGCACAGCGCCGAATTGCGGACGGTCGATGCATCGGTAGAAGCGGCGTCGCAGGTCATTGCCGGCGCCATGCAGGACGTGATCGCCACGCGCAGTCATGCGGCGCGCGACGCGAGCGGCACTCCGCCCGCGACGTTGCTTGATTCCATCGCCGCGCTCATGCGCGGGCTATCGCCCGACGAGGGCGCGCGGCTGCGCGGCCTCGTCCTCGAAGGCAATCCGGCGGACTGGAGCCAGTCCCATTCGCGTCACCCCGACGACGAACTCGCAAGCGGCTGGCGCGACGGCACTTATCCCTATCGCAATCTGATGTCGCGGCGCGCTTACGAGCGCCAGAAATATCGGCTACAGGTCGAGTTGCTGAAACTCCAGGCGTGGGTGCGCGAGACCGGGCAGCGTGTGGTCATTCTCTTCGAAGGACGCGACGCGGCTGGCAAGGGCGGCACGATCAAACGCTTCATGGAGCATCTGAACCCACGCGGCGCACGTGTCGTCGCGCTGGAAAAACCCACCGAGCTTGAGCGCGGCCAGTGGTATTTCCAGCGTTATGTGCAACACCTGCCGTCGGCGGGCGAGATCGTTCTTTTCGATCGCTCCTGGTACAACCGCGCGGGCGTGGAGCGCGTGATGGGTTTCTGCTCCGCCGATGAATACGCCGACTTCATGCAGCAAGCGCCGGAGTTCGAGCGTCAGTTGATCCGCAGCGGCATCCACCTCATCAAGTTCTGGTTTTCGGTGAGCCGCGCGGAGCAGCGCCGGCGCTTCAAGGAACGCAGCGTGCATCCGCTCAAGCAATGGAAGCTGAGTCCCGTCGATCTCGCGTCACTCGACAAATGGGACGATTACACGCAGGCCAAGGAAGCGATGTTTGCGCAGACCGATACGGCAGACGCGCCGTGGACGGTGATCCGCTCTGATTGCAAAAAACGTGCACGGCTGAATGCGATGCGATATGTGCTGCAGAAGATGCCGTATGCGAGCCGGGATATCGAGGCGATTGGCGCGGTTGATCCGTTGCTGGTTAGTCGGGCGGTTTGAGGGGCGCGTGCTAGAAAAAAGGCCCTGTCAAGCCGGATTTCACGCAGTTCAAAGCGCGGGATACGGCCAAGCCCCCAGGCTATTCGGCACCAATTTAGCCATTCGGACAGCCCCGATTGCAACGCCCGAGAGTCGAGTCGTGAGGTGGCACCGGATTCTCACCGTTCTGATCCCTGGACTCAATGCCATGCCCCGCATCGACGTCAGGTTGATCAGCAGCACGATTGCTGCAAGACAGAGGAAGGCTCGGCGAACAGCTCGAAATCATGCATGACGAGTTCAGTTATTGATCCATTCGGTGAAAATAGCGAGCTGGGCCGGTCTGGGTCGAATCGGATCGACGCGCGGCTCGCGGAGGTATTGCGCCTGCGTTGGTGAGGATGTGGCAGCGAGGGACGAATGCCATCCCGTGTGCCGGGGTGGCCTGGCGCTCAGTCGAGCGGCTTGATGGCCATAAGTTTCGCGTAATAGCTTTCGGCGAGTTTCTTGCCAGCAGCGGTTTCCGGCACGCAAAGGCGCGAGCGGAAGGATTTTTTGTCGTTGCCGGCGGCCATGAAACTGCACATGAGTTTCAGGGAATAGCCTCCCTCCTTTCTGTTCTGCCACGCCGGCAGCACCTGGACGAAAAACTCGCCCGATCCGGCATAGCCGGTCAAACCGTTGAACGAGACAGGCCGGGCGGGATCGAGATGCAGCGTCTTGATCGTGACGCGCGCATCTTCGACGTCCTCGCTGATGAAATAATGCGCGCCGTTTTCTTCGATGAAGTACGTATCGTCGCCAAGCAAGGTTTGAATGCTGCGGGAATCGGAGAAGCCGAGATAATCGAGGCGTGCATAATTCTTCTTGTCCTGAATGACGTAGGTACAGCCGTCGTCCACCTGCAATTTCATCGCGCCATCGTCTGGTATCGCAAAGCCACAGGCGGAAGACGCCAACGCGGACGCCGAGAATACAAGCGTACCGAGAAATGCGATCAATTTTGATGCAGCCATCTTAGTCCCTGAGTGGTTGATATTCGGCTGGCAGGCCGCTTGCGAAATCGGAAAGGTATGAATACGCATGCTTGAAATACCTTCGGCGGTTTTCCACCTGGTCCTGCGCCGTATTCACGCATCGAGTGACATCGGCAAACACCGCCAGGCTCTGGTCGTCGCCGAGATCAAGACGAATATCCTTGTCGGCCCAGAAATTGATGCTCATTTTCCCGTACGGCACCAGATGATGGGTCACCGGATCACTATGCATACGTTGCTTGCTGGTCCAGAAGTAGCCGCCCGCATCGCACGCGTTGTTCGCGTCCGTGATGATCGATTCCGGGCCGGGATCGACCGTGACGTTCAGGCCGCCGCGATAGGACTGATAGCCTCGATAATTGTCGCCGCCGGTTAACTGGATCATTCCCTTGCCGGAGAAACGAACGCCATCCATGCACTCGGACAGCTCGGATAGAGTTTCCTGGCGATGCCGTACATCTCGTACTCGTAATTGGCATCCGCCTCTCCGTCACTGGCAGTGAGCAGAACCGGTGGCGCATTGTCACCGCCGTCGATCCACGTGGTCGTATATTTGCTGCCCTTGCGATAGGCTATGCGTACCAGAAGATTCCTGTTCGCATCGAGTGTACCCGCGACACCCACCGGGTAGGACTGACCGCCGATCTGTTGACCGGCGGGGTGATCCGCGCGAACAGCCGTACCGGCTTTGACGATGAAATAGCTGTCGCCCCAAGTGCCCTTGCCGCCGACTTCCTGCACATTGCGGCTATCGACGAAGAAGCTGGCCAGATCCGAATCGGTTGTAAAGATCTCGAAGTGAATGACGCCATTGGTCGAATACGATTCACCTGGATAGCCAATAATGTCTTTGCGATATATCTTGGCCCCATTCCCGCCTTTAACCGCATCGCCGCCCGGCGAAATTGCATGATAATGGCATGCGCGTTGACTCCCGTCGACGCCATCGCGCTCGAATTCATCAGATGCATGTACAGCAAGTAGAACACTACTTTTACAGTAAGTTTTAGACGCCGATCGACTTAAATTCTCGCTCCGTAAATTGCTAAATCAGGTCGTGGATTAGCGGCAGAGCTGCCCAGATTGGGACTTTGTAGTTCAGTCGTGGGCAGCGAATAACGTAGACGTGAAACCAGCGAAAGAAGTCAGCCTCGCGTGACCACACACGATTGTTTACGTCGCATACTGCGCCACCCCATTGCCGAACGACCAGTTCTCCCTCGCGACATCCACAAGATTCACGAACACATCCTCGCGCCTGACACCCGGCTCCTGCGCGAGGTTGTCCGCGATCTGCGCGAACAGCGCCTTCTTCTGATCCTGGCCGCGCGTATTGTTCGCGGCGATCTGGATGATCACAAGATCGTCGCTACGGTCGATACCCAGATAGTGCCGGCCGAAGACAAAGTTATCCGCGTCATGTTCGGTGACGATCATGAACTGGTCGTCTTCGGGCACCTTGAACACTTCGATGAGCGCGCGGTGCACGCCTTGCATCAGGGCCTTGCGATACGTTGCGGGTTTGCCGGCGCGAACGGCGATTCGGGTGAGAGGCATGTCTGGCTCCATCGGGTTGATTGAACATGACATCAGCTTAGTCCGCGTCTATCATAATAAACAGATATCAATCAATATTTCATTTATTTACGATGGAAATGAAGCCACTCGACCTGGACGCCGTGCGCGCCTTCGTGCTGGTCGCCGAACTGCACAGCTTCACGCGCGCGGCCGACGCGCTCGGCACGACGCAATCGGCCGTCAGCCTCAAGCTCAAGCGCCTCGAAACGCACCTCGGGCGGCAGTTGCTCGAACGCACGCCGCGCGTCGTGCGGCTTTCCCAAGACGGATTGACCTTTCTTGGCGCAGCGCGCGAATTGCTGGGTGCGCACGAGCGCGCGCTCGGCGCGCTGACGGGCGATTCGAGACGGCTCACGCTGGGGCTGAGCGAACACGTCGCGGATGCCCAGCTCGCGCGCCAGCTGGCGCTGCTGCGCGCGCACGATCCGGGTCTGGTGATCGCCCTGCATCTGGGTTTGTCGGCGCAATTGCTCGCGCAGTTTGACGAGCGGCGGCTGGACGCTGCGATCGTGCGTCAGGAAGCCGATGAGCCACCGCGCGGCGATGCACGCCTGCTGTTCGACGAGCCGCTGGTCTGGCTCGCCTCGCCCGAATTGCAGTGGTCGCCCGGCACGCCGCTGCCGCTCGCGCTGCTGCCCGGCCCTTGCGCGGTGCGCACGGCGGCGATCGGCGCGCTCGATGCGGCGGGGATGGCGTGGAATGAGGTGTTCGTGGGCGGCGGCGTGGCGGCGGTCGGCGCGGCGCTGGAGGCCGGGCTGGCAGTGTCGGCGCTCGCGCGGCGGGTAGCGCCGCGCACGCTCGTCGATGTCGGGGCGAAGTACGGGCTGCCGCCCTTGCCGGTGTCCCGCGTCACGCTCCACTCGCGCGTGCGCGAGCCGCGTTCGGCGGCGACGCTGCAGTTGCTCGCATCGAGTCTTGGCAGCGCCTGAACCCGGTGAATCAGCCGCGCATCAACTGAGGATGGGCGGAAGTGCCTGCGGCTGCGGGTTCATGCGCTTGGCCGACACGGCGGGCGAGGAAGGCGCCGCAGGCGCGTCGACCATGAGTTTGTGGCGCGGCGCCACACGCACGGCGGCCGGTTTGGCGGGCTTGTGCTCGCTCGCCTGACGTGCTGTGCGCGGCATGTGAGATTTCGCGCTGGAATGGTGGTTCGATGGCGTGACTGCATCGTGCTTCGCCGCCTTCTGCGCTTTCACACCACGCGCAGCGGCTGGCCTCGCGCCCTTCTTGTGCGCTTTATGCCGCGCCGTTTTAGCGACGTGAGCTTTTTTATGCGCTGAACTCTGCGCCTTCGCGGCATGTGCCGCCGTTGGCGCGGCTGCCCATGCCGTCGCCGTCGCGAACCACCCTGCCGCGATCATCACTACCACTGCCCGCACGCCGCGCCTCCGTCGATGAGCCTTTGTTGTCCCGCACGAACCGGGCGGCGATTATACCCAACCCGCATCGGCCATCAGCGACGCCCTGAGTCGCGAATACAATCGGCCCGTCAGGGCAGCGCCATGTCCGCCGCGCCCATCGCGCGCGCGGCCTGCACGGAGATCGACCAATGCCGCGGCGTCATCGCCTCAACCAGCGTCAGGCGGCCTTCGGGAATAAACGCGCCGGTATCGATAAACATCTGCGAGCCGATCTGGCGCAACTCGCGCACCGGCGTGTGTCCGCAGTAAGTGAGCGAAAGCGCGCGGTGCGGCGGCGCGCCTGCGCTGAGGGCGAGTTCGCGCCCCCATAGCATGCGCTCGCGCACGGCGGTGTCGAACTGGCCGGCGTCGAGTTCGACGTCATCGCCGAAAAACTCCGCATGCAGCACATTGAAGCGCGCGGCGCCCTCGCCGACGGTGCGCACGAGCGGCAGTTCGCGCAGGCGCTTTGCGTGCGCCGCGAGCGAGCGCTCCGGCAGCGCCTGCGACCAGCCTCCGCCAATACCGTACCAGCGATGCCGCGCAAGCCGCCCATCGACGACGGCGCACAGCGAATCCTCGTGATTGCCGAGGACGGGGTAGAACCACGGCTTGTCGAGCAGCGCCAGCGCCTGCTCGCACTGGTCGCCGCGATCGACGAGATCGCCCACCGAAAACAGCCGGTCGCGCGTCCCGTCGAACGCTACCTTGTGGAGCAGATAGCGCAAGGGGTCCACGCAGCCATGCAGGTCGCCGATCACAAAATCGCGACCGGCCGCATTGGCCGCGTGATGCACAACTTCAGGAACAAGAGTGGGCGTCATCGCTTCATGATAGCCCTGTGCGCGCGCAGCGTATGCGCGCATTCCCGCTTTTGCACGGACTTTTCAGACGACGTTTCACACGCCTTGAATGAGGCCACCGATGTGCGCCGTTCGACAAACCGTAAGGCGCGATCCGTAAAATAACGCCGCATCGGCGGCCCGACTAAAATCGTCGCAACAATTCGCGTGCTAACCCCCTCCCACAAGGCAATTCGAAGCGATGAAACTTCTTCCGCAAGTCCTGCGCAACCGTCCGCATATGACGATCGGCATCGCGGTGGGGATCGTGCTCGGCGCGCTCGTGCCGGCGGCCATGCGGCCCGTGGCGCGCGTGCTGCTCGGCTGGGACGCCGCGATCTGGACCTACCTCGTGCTGATCTGGATACACATGGCGCGCACCGACGAAGAGAGCGTGCGCGCCAACGCCCAGCGCGAGGACCAGAGCGCGAGCACCGTGCTGTTCATGGTGTGCGCGGCGACGGTTGCGAGCATCGTCGCGATCGTGCTGGAACTGGGCACCACGAAGGATCTGGGCACGGCCTCGAAGGTGCTGCACTCGCTGCTCACCGGCATGACGCTGATCGGCGCGTGGTTCCTGATTCCGACCATCTTCACGCTGCACTATGCGCGCGTCTACTACGGCTCCGATCCCCAGGCGCCCGCGCTCGTCTTTCCCGACAAGCACCTCACGCCCAACTACTGGGATTTCCTGTACTTCTCGTTTACGATCGCCTGCGCCTCGCAGACCGCCGACGTCGGCATGCGCGGGCGCGGCGCGCGCCGCAGCGTGCTCGCCCAATCGATCCTGTCGTTCTATTTCAATGTTTCGGTGCTCGGGCTGTGCGTGAACATCGCCGCGAGCATGGTCGGCAACTGAAACATCATCGCCGCGCCGTTTTTGCACACGGTCTTTGCAAATATCGCGCGGCCGAAGTTCCGGCGACATAAAGCGCGCCCGCCACGACACCGCCCCAGACGGCACGCCCGTACGCAAGCCCACCAGTCCGCCCGCCCTGGGCACATGCCTTGCTGAATCCCTTGCCAAGACGCTACGCGTCACTCGCGGTTTGGTTCCGGCCTGCTCTTGCACTACTCTGAACAGGACGCGCCGCGAGCCCGCGCGGCCCGCTCCGGCAGCCCACGGGCAACGTGATCGCATCCGGTGACCCATCGGCCTTGCATCCACGCCGCCCGACGTACCTGGAATCCGACCGATGGAACTTCCCCACGCCTATGCGCCGCGGATCTACTTCGTCCATTCCGTCCTCGCTGGGCCGCTAGACGCGTGGCCCGCGCAATTCGCGCACGCCGCGTCGCTCGGCTTCGACCATGTCCTGATCGGCGGCCTGTTCGCGCCTGGCGCTTCAGGCGACGACCGCATCATCGCCGATCACACCCGCTTGCACCCCGCTTTCGGCTCGCAGGAACGCGTGGACGACGCGTTGCGCCTGCTCGCCGACGCCGCGCGCTCGCGCGGCATTACGCTGCTCGCGGACCTCACGCTCGACCGCACGGCGGCGGACGGCGCGCTGTATGCCGAACATCCCGAATGGTTTCGACCATTCGAGCCTGAAGATGCCCGCCTCGACCCGCGCCACGGCCATCTGGACGCCAACGTCGCCTATGCGGATTTCGACCGCGCGGGCGCGGCGCTCGCCGTGTGGTGGACGCAGCTCGCGACGCGTCTGGTCGATGCGGGCCTCGGGGGCTTTCGCATCGACTCGCCGCATCGTGTGCCCGCGGGCGTGCTGCGCGCCATTTTCGACGCGGTGCGGGCGAGCCACGCGCCCACGCGCTGGCTCGCGGCCACGCCGGGCCTCGCGCGCGCCGAGATCGCCAGGCTGGAAGACGCGGGTTTCGACGCCGCTTTCACCTCGCTGCGCTGGTGGGATTTTTCCGAGCACTGGATGATCGAGGAACACGCCGTCGTGCGGCGCGTAGGCTCGCCTGTCACGTTTCCCGAGGCGCCCTACGGCACGCGGCTCGCTCACGACCTCGAAGGCGCCGCCGATGCGCGCGCCGTCGAGCGCGCCTACCGGCGCATGCTGCGCACGGCGGCGGCGCTCGGCACCGGCTGGCTCGTGCCGATGGGTTTCGAATACGGCCTGCACGACGCGACCGGCCACGGCGGCCGCGATGCGCCTGCCGCCATCCATTCCTGGGAGCAGCTGAAAACGCAAGCGCCGTTCGACTTCTGCGCCGACATCGCGCACGCCAACGCCTTGCAGCGCGAGACCTTCATCCTGCAGACCAATGGCGAGCTGCGCGCGCTCAACGGCGCGGGCGCGCCCGTGGCCGCCGTGCTGCGCGGCGACCGCGCCGATCTGCGGGTCGCCGAAGAAGCCCTGCTCACGCTCGTCAATCCCGCGCTGGCCGCGCCGGTGCGCGTGAACATGGCGCATCTGCTCGACGGCGTGCCCGGCAATTTCACGCGCTTCACGCCGCTCGACGCGCAAACCTTGCGCGGCGCGCGCCTGACCGAGCAGCACGACGCGAGCGCGGTGCCCGACAGCTTCACGCTGCCCGCCGGCGCATGCTGGCTGTTCCGCGCGCTCGCCAGCCCGCTCGTTTCGCTCGCGCCGCCCGAGGATCTGGCGAAGTCGCCCACCAGCGGCCACAGGAGTGTGCTGGAAGCCATCGCCGCGCCGCGCATCGCTATCGAAAGCGTGACGCCGTCGGTCGATCGCGGGCGCTTCGTGGCTAAGCGCATCGTCGGCGAACGCTGCGAGGTACGCGCCGCACTCTTCGCCGAAGGGCACGACCGCATCGACGGCGCGATTCTCTGGCGCGCCGCCGACGAAACCGCCTGGCACGAAGCGCCCATGTCGCCCGTGCCGCCCGCCGGCACCGACATGTGGAGCGGTCATTTCCCGCTCGATCGTGTGGGCCGCTACGAATTCGTGGTGATCGCGTGGCGCGACGATTTCGCCTCGCTCGTCGATCATCTGCAGAAAAAGCGCGCGGCCAATCAGCCGGTCCATCTCGAACTTGAAGAAGCGAGCCGCCTGCTGGCACTCGTGCTGGCCACAGCGGAAACGTCGGACGTGCCCGGCGAGGAACACGCGCAGAATCGCGCCGCGCTCGACGACATCGTCAGGCGCTTCATCGGCGCGGATACGGATACGCGCTGCGCGCTGCTATCGGCGCCCACGACCGCCGCCGCCGTGCGCGCCGCGCATCATCGGCCCTTCCTCTCGCGCGATACGACCGTGCAGCGCGTGGACGCCGAGCGTCCTGCCGCGCGTTTCGCGAGCTGGTACGAGATCTTCCCGCGCTCGATGAGCGACGACGAAACGCGGCACGGCACCTGGGACGACGTGATCGCGAAGATGCCGCGCGTGCGCGACATGGGCTTCGACGTGCTGTATTTCCCGCCGATCCATCCGATCGGTCTTGCGAACCGCAAGGGCCGCAACAACTCGCTGAGCGCGCAGCCCGGCGACGTGGGCAGCCCCTACGCGATCGGCGCGGCCGAAGGCGGCCACACCGCCGTGCATCCGCAACTGGGCACGCTCGAAGACTTCTGCCGAATGCTCGACGCGGCGCACGCGCATGGACTCGAAATCGCGCTCGATTTCGCGATCCAGTGCTCGCCCGACCATCCGTGGCTCAAGGCGCATCCGGGCTGGTTCGCGTGGCGTCCCGACGGCACGCTGCGCTACGCGGAAAATCCGCCGAAGAAGTATCAGGACATCGTGAACCCCGAGTTCTACGCGCACGATGCCAGGCCCGATCTCTGGCTCGCCCTGCGCGACGTGATCCTGTTCTGGGCGGATACGGGCGTGCGCATCTTCCGCGTCGATAATCCGCACACCAAGCCGCTGCCGTTCTGGGAATGGATGATCGCCGACGTGCGCGCGCGCCATCCCGACGTGATCTTTCTCTCCGAAGCCTTCACGCGCCCGCGTCTGATGTACCGCCTGGCGAAGCTCGGCTTTTCGCAGTCTTATACGTATTTCACGTGGCGCGAATCGAAGCGCGACTTCATCGCCTACCTCACCGAGCTCACGCAAAGCGAGGTGCGCGACTTCTATCGGCCCAACTTCTTCGTCAACACGCCGGACATCAATCCGCGCTATCTGCAGAATGGCGCGCGCTCGATCCATCTGATACGCGCGGCGTTGGCCTCTCTGCTTTCGGGGCTTTGGGGCGTGTATAGCGGCTTCGAACTGTGCGAGGCGAGGCCACTGCCCAACAGCGAAGAATATCTGGACTCCGAAAAGTATCAGCTGCGTGCGTGGGACTGGAACCGGCCCGGCAACATCATTGCGGAAATCGCCGCGCTCAACCGCGTGCGCCGTGCCAATCCCGCGTTGCAGACCCATCTGGGCGTGACCTTCCTGAGCGCGCACAACGACAGCATTCTCTGCTTCGAAAAGGCCACGCCCGCGCGCGACAACGTGATCGTCGTGGCCATCAATCTCGATGCGTGGAACGAGCAAGGCGCCGATATCGAACTATCCTGGGCCACCTTCCAGCAGTGGCAGATCGACGATCATGCGCGCCTGGCCGTGGTCGATGAAATGACCCGCGAGCGCTTCGAATGGCAGGGCCGCTGGCAGCACGTGCGGCTCGACCCGCACACGAAGCCGTTCGCGATCTGGCGCATCGCGCCGATCGACGGGTTGCCGCGCGAAACGCCGCCGCCCGACACCGACGATGCCGAACTCGAAAGCCACCCCGAACTGGGCGACGACTTCCCGCCCGGAGGAGCGACATGAAACGCGATCCCTCGGTTACGCACGACCCCACCGCACAGACCGACGAAAGCCACGCAGGTCACGAAGGACATGCCACGCAAAAGCGCGGCAAGCCCTCGCTGCTTTCGGACGATCCGCACTGGTACAAGGACGCCGTGATCTACCAGGTACACGTGAAGTCGTTCTTCGATGCGAACAATGACGGCGTGGGCGATTTCCCGGGCCTGCTCGCCAAGCTCGATTACATCGCAGCGCTGGGCGTGACGGCGATCTGGCTGCTGCCGTTCTATCCGTCGCCGCGCCGCGACGACGGCTACGACATTGCCGATTACCGCAACGTGCACCCCGATTACGGCCAGCTCGCCGACGTGCGCCGCTTCATTCAGGAAGCGCACGCGCGCGGCATGCGCGTGATTACCGAACTCGTCATCAATCACACGTCGGACCAGCATCCGTGGTTCCAGCGCGCGCGGCGCGCGAAGCCCGGCTCGAATCATCGCAACTACTACGTGTGGTCGGACACCGATCAGCGTTATCAGGGCACCCGCATCATCTTTATCGACACCGAGCCGTCGAACTGGACGCACGATCCCGTCGCGGGCGCCTACTACTGGCATCGTTTCTATTCGCACCAGCCCGATCTCAACTTCGACAATCCCGCCGTGCTGCGCGAAGTGCTGCAAGTCATGCGCTTCTGGCTCGACATGGGCATCGACGGGCTGCGGCTGGACGCCGTGCCTTACCTCGTCGAACGCGAAGGCACCAATAACGAGAACCTGCCCGAAACGCACGCGATCCTCAAGCAGATCCGCGCGACCATCGACGAGCATTACCCCAACCGCATGCTGCTGGCCGAAGCCAATCAATGGCCGGAAGATGTGCAGGAGTACTTCGGTAATGAAGACGAATGCCATATGGCGTTCCACTTTCCGCTGATGCCGCGCCTTTACATGGCGATCGCGAGCGAGGACCGCTTTCCGATCATCGACATCATGAAGCAGACGCCGGATCTGCCGAATAGCTGCCAGTGGGCGATTTTCCTGCGCAATCACGACGAACTGACGCTGGAGATGGTCACCGATTCCGAGCGCGACTATCTCTGGAACACTTATGCGAGCGACCGGCGCGCGCGCCTGAATCTGGGCATTCGCCGCCGCCTCGCGCCGCTCATGGAGCGCGACCGCCGCCGCATCGAACTGATCAATTCGCTGCTGCTGTCGATGCCCGGCACGCCGGTGATCTATTACGGCGATGAACTCGGCATGGGCGACAACATCCACCTGGGCGACCGCGACGGCGTGCGCACGCCGATGCAGTGGTCATCCGACCGCAACGGCGGCTTTTCGCGCGCCGACCCCGAGCAACTGGTGCTGCCGCCGCTGATGGGTTCGCTCTACGGCTACGACGCGATCAACGTCGAGGCGCAGACGCGCGACCCGCATTCGCTGCTCAACTGGACGCGCCGCATGCTGGCCACGCGGCGCGCGAAACAGACCTTCGGGCGCGGCACGATCCGCTTCCTGCGGCCCGCCAATCGCAAGATCCTCGCGTATCTGCGCGAGATGCCGGGCGAGCCGTCGATCCTTTGCGTGGCCAATCTCTCGCGCGCGCCGCAGGCGGTCGAACTCGACCTGTCTGAATTCGCGGGCACCGCGCCCGTGGAAATGACCGCCGATTCGGTATTCCCGCCCATTGGTCAGTTACCCTATCTATTGACGTTTCCGCCCTACGGATTCCTGTGGTTCCTGCTCTGCCCCGGCAATCAGCGGCCCTCCTGGAGCCAGCCGATTTCGGAGCAGTTACCCGAATTCGTGACGGTCGTGATCCGCGAAGGCCAGACCGGCGCCACGCCCGAAAACGTGCGGTTGCTCGAATCCGAAGTGCTGCCGTCGTGGCTGTCGCGACGCCGCTGGTTTGCTTCGAAGAACAAACCGCTGCGCAGCGTAAAACTGGCCGCCCTCACGACGATCCAGGGCGCGGGCTTCGCTTTCACCGAAATCGAAGCGGAACTCGCGGATGGCACAAGCGAGCGCTACGTGCTGCCGATCGCCATCACCTGGGGCGCGGACACCACCACGCCGCTGCACATCCAGCTTGCGCTCTCGCGCGTGCGGCGCGGGCGCACCATCGGCTATCTCACGGACGCCTTCGCGCTGCCGTGGTTCGCCTATGGCGTGCTGCGCAAGCTCCACGAACGCGCCGCCGTGCCGACGGTGCAAGGCAGCACGATCCGCTTCGAGCCGACCGATCGTCTGGACGAACTGGAACTCGGTGAGGAACCCGAAATACGTTGGCTTGCCGCCGAGCAGAGCAACAGCTCGCTCATCATCGCCGAAGCGCTCGTGCTCAAGCTGGTGCGCCGCCTGATGGCGGGCGTCCATCCCGAAGCGGAAATGAGCCGCTATCTGACGAAGCTCGGCTATGCGAACACCGCGCCGCTCTATGGAGAAGTCGTACGCGTCGATCCCGAGGGCGTGCCGCATACGCTCGCGATCCTGCAAGGCTTTATCGACAATCAAGGCGACGCATGGGCATGGGCGCTCGACTATCTGCGCCGCACGATCGACGAACTGGCGCTGGCCGCCGACGACGGCGAAAGCTCCGATCCCGCCCATGAAGAAGAGGTCATGAAGAACTACGCGGCGGTGATCGGTGCGATCGGCAAACGGTTGGGCGAGTTGCATGCCGTACTCGCCTCGCCGACCGAGGACCCCGCTTTCGCGCCCGAAGCGGCCACGCCCGACGACGTGCGCCAGTGGGTCGCCGACGCGAAGAAGATGTTGATCGAAGCGCTCGATATCGTCGCGCAGCACGTGCGCGACGACGTGCATACGCTCGACGACGACGCCCGCGAACTCGCGCGCAGCCTGATCGATCGCCGCGATGCGCTCGTGAAGGCCGTCGAAAAACTCGTGCCCGAGGATGCAGCGGCGGCGCGCATCCGCATTCATGGCGACTTCCATCTGGGCCAGGTGCTGCTCGCGCAAGGCGACGCCTATCTGATCGACTTCGAAGGGGAACCGGCGCGCTCGCTCGACTACCGGCGCGCGAAGCAATGCTCGCTGCGCGACGTCGCGGGCCTGCTGCGCTCGCTGTCCTACGCGGGCGCAGCCGCGCAATCGAGCACCGAAAGCGCGCCGCAGCAGATCGCCGATCGCAAGCGCACGCTATTCGAGCGCTTTCGCGGCCATGCGGCCGAAACCTTCCTGAGCCAGTATCGGGCGGCTGTCACCAATGCACCCCTCTCGCTCGTGAGCGCGAAGCACGAACAGGCGCTACTTGCCCTGTTCCTGATCGAGAAAGCCGCCTACGAGATCCGCTACGAGGCCGCCAACCGGCCGTCCTGGCTCGCCTTGCCGATCCGGGGTCTCGCCGCGCTCGCGAGCAGCGTGCTCGGCGTCACCCCCAATCAGGCTCATGGACACACGCATACGGGAGGAAGTGGACATGCCTGAGCGCACCCCGGACGCCGGCCTGCAACATCACGACATCGACGCACTGATCCACGCGCGTCATGCCGATCCGTTCTCCGTGCTCGGGCTGCACTGGGTCGACGGCGCGCCCTATGTACGCGCGTGGCTGCCGAACGCCTCGCGCGTGGTCGTGCTCGCGCGCGAGCGCGACCAGACGCTCGCGGAACTCACGCAAGTGCATCCGGCGGGCCTGTTCGCGGGAGCGCTCGCAGAAGCGCTGCCGTACCGGCTTGAAATCGACTGGCATGGTGTGAAGCAGGAAATAGAGGATCCCTATATTTTTGGACCGCAGCTTTCCGAAGATGCCTTGCGCCGTCTCGCCGATGGCGATCCCTACGCGGTGCTCGAATGCCTGGGCGCGCGTCCCGTCGTGTGCAACGGCGTGCCGGGCGTGCGCTTCGCCGTGTGGGCGCCGAACGCGCGGCGCGTGTCGGTGGTGGGCGACTTCAACGCGTGGGATGGACGCCGCCACCCGATGCGGCTGCGTTTCGAGGCGGGCGTGTGGGAACTGTTCATTCCACGCGTGGCTGCGGGCGCGCGCTACAAGTACGAGATCCTCGGCGCGCACGGCAACGTGTTGCCGCTCAAGTCAGATCCCTGCGCATTCCAGACCGAAGCGCCACCCGCAACGGCATCGATCGTCGCGCCGCTCGAAGCGCTCGATCATTTCGCGTGGCACGACCATGAGTGGATACAAGAGCGCGCGCAACGCCAGAACGCGCGCGCGGCCATGTCGATCTACGAAGTGCATGCGCAGTCCTGGCTGCCCACGCAAGGCGCCGATGCAACCTCGCCCGACTGGCGCGCGCTCTCCGAGCGCCTGATTCCCTACGCGCAGGGCATGGGCTTCACGCACATCGAATTGTTGCCCATCGCCGAGCATCCGTTCGGCGGATCATGGGGTTATCAGCCGCTCTCGCAGTTCGCGCCCACGGCGCGGCTGGGCTCGCCGCTCGACTTCGCCGCGTTCGTCGATCGCGCGCACGAAGCAGGCCTTGGCGTGATCCTCGACTGGGTGCCCGCGCACTTCCCCAACGACGCGCATGGCCTGATCGAGTTCGACGGCACGGCGCTGTACGAGCACGCCGATCCACGCGAGGGCTATCACCCCGACTGGAACACGATGATCTACAACCTCGGCCGCAAGGAGGTGAGCGCGTTCCTGATCGCCTCGGGCCTGGCGTGGCTGATGCGCTATCACGTCGACGGCCTGCGCGTCGATGCCGTGGCCTCGATGCTCTATCGCGACTACTCGCGCGCACAGGGCGAATGGGTGCCGAATCTCTACGGCGGGCGCGAGAATCTCGAATCGATCGCCTTTCTCAAGCGCCTCAATCACGAAACGCAGTACGTGCCGCAGCACCCCGGCGTCATCACCATCGCCGAGGAATCGACCGCATGGCCCGGCGTCACCGCGCGTCCCGAGGACGGCGGCCTGGGCTTCCAGTTCAAGTGGAACATGGGCTGGATGCACGACACGCTGCACTTCATGCACGAAGACCCGGTGTACCGGCGCTATCACCATCACCTGATGACGTTCGCGATGGTCTATGCGTACTCCGAACGTTTCGTGCTGCCGCTTTCGCATGACGAGGTCGTGCATGGCAAGGGCTCGCTGCTCGGCAAGATGCCGGGCGACCGCTGGCAGAAGTTCGCCAACCTGCGCGCGTATTTCGGCTTCATGTGGGGGCATCCGGGCAAGAAGCTGATGTTCATGGGCGGCGAGTTCGGGCAACTGGCCGAATTCGACCACGACGGCACGCCGCACTGGAATCTGCTCGACGACCCGCTGCATCGCGGCGTGCAGACGCTCGTGCGCGACCTCAACCGGCTTTATGCCGAAGAAAGCGCGCTCCATGTGCTGGACACGGAGCCGGGCGGCTTCGAATGGCTCGTCGCCGATGACCAAGAAAACAGCGTGCTCGCGTGGCGACGCGTGGACGGCGCGGGCCGCGAGGTCGTCGTGATCTGCAACTTCACGCCGGTGCCGCGCCACGGCTACCGGATCGGCATGCCGCAGCCGGGCCAGTGGGACGAAGCGCTCAACACCGACGCCGAAGTCTACGGCGGATCGAACATGGGCAACGGGGGCAGCGTTTCGACCGAGCCGGTGCAGAGTCACGGCAAGCCGCAATCGGCGGCGCTCGTGCTGCCGCCGCTCGGCACGCTGGTGCTGCGGTTGCGGCGCTAACTGGCAGGACGCTTTCGCAGGCGCGTCACTCATCAGGAATCCGATGCAATACAAGAAGCACGAGAAGGAGCATCGATATGGCTAACGGCATTCCCGAGCGCTTGCTGCCCGGTTCGCCGTATCCGCTGGGCGCGACGTGGGACGGGTTGGGCACGAACTTCGCGGTGTTTTCCGCACACGCGTGGCGTATCGAGTTGTGCCTGTTCGACCCCACCGGGCGCAAGGAGCGCACGCGCTACACCCTGCCAGAATGCACCGACGAAATCTGGCACGGCTATCTGCCAGGCGCACATCCTGGCACCGTCTATGGTCTGCGCGCGCATGGTCCGTATCAGCCGCATGAGGGGCACCGTTTCAATCCGTACAAGCTGCTGCTCGATCCCTACGCGCGGCGCCTGGTCGGCCAGTTTCGCTGGTCCGACACGCTCTATGGCTATCGCGTGCATTCGAACCGTAGCGATCTCTCGCTCGACCGGCGCGACTCCGCACCCGCGATGCCCAAGGCCGTGGTCAGCCATGAGACCTTCGACTGGTCGCACGACGTGCGCCCCAATACGCCCTGGGGCAAGACCGTCATCTACGAGACGCATCTGCGCGGCGTGTCGATGATGCGTCACGATCTGCGCTCGCATACGCGCGGCACCTTCGCCGCGCTCGGCGCGCCGCGTTTCATCGATCATCTGCACAAACTCGGCGTAACCGCCGTCGAGCTGCTGCCCGTGCACGCATTTCTCAACGAGCGCTTTCTGGTCGAGCGCGGTTTGCGCAATTACTGGGGCTACAACACCGCGGCGTTCTTCGCGCCCGAACCGTCGTATCTCTCGGGCTACGACCCCGACGAGATGCGCATCGCCGTGCGCCAGTTGCACGCGGCGGGCATCGAGGTGATCCTCGACGTGGTCTACAACCACACCTGCGAAGGCGGCGAAATCGGCCCCACGGTATCGTGGCGCGGCCTCGACAACGCCTGTTATTACCGCTGCGTGCCCGGTGACGAGCGCCACCTCATCAACGATACGGGCTGCGGCAACACGGTCAATCTTTCGCATCCGCGTGTCCTGCAGATGGTCGTCGATTCGCTGCGCTACTGGGTCACGTCGTACCGCATCGACGGTTTTCGTTTCGATCTGGGCGTGACGCTCGGGCGCGAGGCGCACGGCTTCGATCCCGCCAGCGGCTTTTTCGATGTGCTGCGCCAGGACCCCGTGCTTTCACAGGTCAAACTGATTTCCGAGCCGTGGGATGTGGGGCCAGGCGGTTATCAACTCGGCAATCATCCGCCCGGCTTCGCGGAATGGAACGACCGCTTTCGCGACAGCGTACGGCGTTACTGGCGCGGCGCGCCGGGCCAGCGTGCCGATCTCGCCGCGCGCCTCACGGGTTCGGCCGATCTGTTCGACAAACGCACGCGGCGCCCGTGGGCCTCGCTCAATTTCGTGACTTCGCACGACGGCTTCACGCTGGCCGATCTGGTCTCGTACGAAGACAAGCATAACGAAGCAAATGGCGAAGACAACCGCGACGGCCACAACGAAAACTGGAGCGCGAACTGGGGCGTGGAAGGGCCGACGGACGATCCCGCGATTCTCGACACGCGCGCGCGCGTCGCGCGTTCGATGCTGGCGACGCTGTTCATTGCGATCGGCACGCCGATGCTGCTGGCCGGCGATGAAACCCGCCGCACGCAGCGCGGCAACAACAACGCCTACTGCCAGGACAACGAGATTTCATGGCTCGACTGGTCGCTCGCGGCCACGCCGCAAGGCGAAGCCATGACCACGTTTGCCGCGCGCGCCATCGCGCTGCGCCGGGATCATCCCTTGCTGCGTGAGACGCACTTTCTGTTCGGTGACCGCGAGGTGCTGCCTGATGTACACGACATCGACTGGTTCGACGAGCACGGCGAGCGGCTCTCGCCGCAAGCGTGGCAGGATCCGCAATCGCATGTGTTAGCGGTGCGGCGCGCGGGAGCAGGCCTTGATGGCGAAATCGAAGTATTGTTGATGATGTTGAATGCCTCAGCGAATAGCGTGACGTTCACGGCGCCCGCGCCGCGCCTTGCGTGGTCCGTGCTGCTCGACACCGCGAACCCCGATGCGCCGCCGCATGCGTTGCGCGACGTGACGTTCGACGTTGGCGCTCATGCGCTTGTGGTGCTATGCGCCAGGCCATTTCCGCAGGCGGAACATGACGCCAATGCGAGCGCTGAAAGCAGCAGGCACGGCCCGCCGCCGCCCGATCCGCGCCACCCCACGGACAACGCGCCGAACGCAGACGCCGACGAAAACGCAGACGAAAGCGCTGCTGGATAGCTACAGGAACCACCCATGGCCTCGCATCCAAACGATCCGCCGCATTCGCACAAGCCTCACGAGCCGCATGTTCGCCATTACATGCACTGCCTGCCGTTTGGCGCGCAATTGACGGGCGCGGCGCTCAAACAGCCGCACACGCGCTTTCGCTTCTGGGCGCCGTCGTGCAGCGCCGTACAGGTGGTGTTCGAGGGTGCAGACGGGCACGAGACTGCCGCGCCGCTAGACATGACGCCTTCGCACAACGGCTGGTTCGAGGCGCAGGCTCCGTGCGGCGCGGGCACGCGCTATCGCTATCGAATCAACGACGATCAACTCGTGCCCGACCCCGCTTCGCGCTTTCAGCCGCAAGGCGTGCACGGCCCGAGCGAAGTGCTCGACGCGCGCGCCTATGCCTGGCAGCACACGCATTGGCGCGGCCGTCCGTGGGAAGAAACGGTGCTCTACGAGTTGCACGTTGGCGCGCTCGGCGGCTATCGCGGCGTGATGAAGCGCCTGCCTGCGCTGGTCGACATCGGCATCACGGCCATCGAACTGATGCCGCTGAACGACTATCCGGGCGAGCGCGGCTGGGGTTATGACGTCGTGCTGCCCTACGCGCCGCACGCGGCCTACGGCACGCCCGACGAACTCAAGGAACTCATCGACACCGCGCACGGGCTGGGTTTGCAGGTGTTCCTCGACGTGGTCTACAACCACTTCGGCCCGGACGGCAACTGGCTCGGCCAGTACGCCAGGCCTTTTTTCAAGGCCGGCTCGCACACGCCCTGGGGCGAGGCGCTCGACTTCGAGCGCCCCGAAGTGCGCGACTTCTACAGCGATAACGCACTTTACTGGCTCACCGAATATCGCTTCGACGGTCTGCGCCTGGACGCCGTGCACGCGATCGACAATCCCGAGTGGCTGCGCGAACTCGCCGATCATGTTCACGCTCGCGTGGAGCCAGGCCGCCATGTGCATCTGGTGCTGGAAAATGAGCATAACGAAGCCAATCTTCTGGAGTCGCATTTCAACGCGCAATGGAACGACGATGTGCATCACGCGCTGCACGTCATGCTAACCGGCGAATCGCAGGGCTATTACCGCGGCTTCACCGATCACCCGATCCAGAAACTCGCGCGCGCACTCAGCGAAGGTTTCGTATATCAGGGCGATCCGTCGCCCGTCCATGACGGCAAGCCGCGCGGCGAGCCGAGTGGGCACCTGCCGCCCACCTCGTTCGTGATGTTCCTGCAGAATCACGATCAGATCGGCAACCGCGCGTTCGGCGAGCGTCTGCGCACGCTCGCCGACGACGATGCACTGCGCGCGGCCACTGCGCTTTTGCTGCTGTCACCGCAGATTCCGCTGCTGTTCATGGAAGAGGAATACGGCTCGACGCAGCCGTTCCAGTTTTTCACGGCCTTCGAAGGCGACCTCGCCGATGCGGTGCGAGAAGGACGCCGCCGCGAATTCAAGGCTTTCGCCGCGTTCAATGACGAAAAGCAGCGCGAGCAGATTCCCGATCCGAACGACGTGCAGACGTTCATCAATTCGTCGCCGCCCACCGATGCGCCGCTCGACGACGAGCGACGCGACTGGATGCACTTCTATAAATCCGCGCTGGTGGTGCGCGCGCGTCTGCTGACGCCGCGCCTGCACCACGCGCGCGCGCTCGGCGCGCAAGTACTTGCCGACGACGAAGGCAACGGCGCGCGCGCCCTGATCGCGCGTTGGCGTCTGGACGACGGGCAGACGTGGACGATCGCGCTCAATCTCGGCCATGACGGCGTGCGGCTCGAATCGCCGCCCGAAGGCCAGGTGGTGTTCGAAACGCCGCCGCGCGCACGCGATCGCACGGATAACGGCGTGCTGCCCGAAAGCGCCTGCGTGGTCTGGCTCACCGGCAACGTATCCGAGTATGCGCAGCATCATGACGCGCGCACGGTGCGGCGCGAGGAGCCGTTCGCATGAAAGACCCTAACAGTGGCACCAGCAGCGCGCGGCGCAGCGAAGCGCTCGCGGACCTCGCGCAGCGCGCGGGCTTCGAAGTCGAATGGTCGGACGCCCATGGCGTCGCGCAACGCGTGCCGGACAGCACGCTCGAAGCGCTGCTCGAATGCATGGGCCTGCCCTGCGCGAACGCCACGCAAATCCGCCACAGCGCGTCCGTGCTCAACGCGGAACAATCGTCGCGCCGCCTGCCGCCGCTCATCACCGCCGAATACGAGAGCGCGATCGAATTGCCCGCATCGGTGGTGCGCACGGGCAGCCACTATCGCGTGGAGCTGGAGAACGGCGAGCACATCGAAGGCCGCTTCACGTCGCCTAAGGGTGCGCCAGCGCTGCTCGCGCCGCTTGCCGAGCCAGGCTATCACACGCTCAGCGTCAACGACCACCGGTTAAAGATCGCGGTCGCGCCGCCGCGTTGCCACAACGTCGCCGACGCATGGCGCACGCGCCACGGCAGCGACGGCGGGCACGTACCACTGCTGTGGAGCGTCGCCGCGCAATTGTACGGACTCCGACGCAATGGCGATGGCGGCATCGGCGACTATAGTGCACTGGCGACGCTCGCGGCTCACAGCGCACGGCACGGCGCACAGGCGCTCGCGGTCAGTCCCACCCATGCGATGTTCTGCGCCGAGCCGGGCCATTTCAGCCCTTACTCGCCGTCCTCGCGGCTCTGGCTCAATGTCACGCATATCGATCCCGCCGCCGTGTTCGGCGATCAGGCCGCGCACGATGCCATCGTCGCGGCCCAGGCGGGCGACGCCTGGCGCGAACTCGAAGCGCTGCCGCTGATCGACTGGCAACGCGCCGTGCCGCTCAAGCTCAAGGTGCTGCGCGTGCTGTTCGAACGCTTCGACGCGACTGAGCGCGCGAGCGGATCGCCGCGCGCGGCCGCTTTCGAGGCCTTCTGCGCGCGCGGCGGCGAAGCGCTCGAAGATCACGCGCGTTTCGAAGCGCTTCAGGAAGCGATGCTCAGCGGCGGATCGCAAGCGTCCGCCGGTATGCGCCACTGGCGCGACTGGCCCGAGGCGCTGCGCGATCCGCGCAATCCCGCGGTCACGACCTTCGCCACCGAACACCGCCGCGAAGTGGACTTTTACCGCTTCCTGCAATGGCTCGCCGCCGAAGGCCTGACGCAGGCGCAGCGCGCCGCGCGCGACGCGGGCATGGCGATCGGCCTGATCGCCGATCTCGCCGTGGGCTGCGACGGCGCGGGCTCACATGCGTGGTCGTTGCCCAACGACATGTTGCAACGCGTGTCGGTAGGCGCACCGCCCGACATCTTCAATCAGGCCGGGCAAAGCTGGGGCCTCACGACGTTTTCGCCGCGCGCGATGCACAACAACGGTTTTCGCGCCTTCATCGACATGTTGCGCGCGGCGTTCGCACACGCGGGCGGCGTGCGTATCGACCACATTCTCGGGCTGCGGCGGCTGTGGCTCGTGCCCGAGGGCGAGAGCGCGAAACATGGCGCGTATCTGCGCTATCCGTTCGACGATCTCGTGCGGCTCATCGCGCTCGAATCGTGGCGTCATAGCGCGATCGCGATCGGCGAGGATCTGGGCACCGTGCCGCCCGGTCTGCGCGAGCGCCTGGCCGCGCACGGTCTCTACGGCATCCGTGTGCTCTGGTTCGAGCGCGAAGGCGACGGCTTCCTGCCGCCCGCGCGCTACGACCCGCATGGCGTCGCCACCACGACCACGCACGATCTGCCGACAATCGCGGGCTGGTGGCGCGGCGCCGACATCGACTGGCGCCACCGCATCGGCCAGACCCTGCCGCGCGCGGACGGGCGAGACCCCGTCGCGCTCGAACATGCGCAGCGCGAGACCGACCGCGCCGCGCTATGGCGCGCGCTCCAGCAGACCGGCTTCGCGGCACCGGAGGCCGCCGTTGCGCCTCCCGACGATGCCCCCGTGAACGGCGCGCTCGGTTACGTGGCCGCGAGCGCGAGCCCACTCGTGACCTGTCCGCTCGAAGACCTGCTGGGACTCGCCGACCAGCCGAACCTGCCCGGCTCGATAGACGAGCATCCGAACTGGCGCCAGCGCCTGCCGCTGCCCGTCGACGCCCTGTTTGCCGATCCCGCCTTCGCCGCACGCGTCGAGACGATCGTGCGCGCGCGCGAAGCCGCGGGAACGGCGCATGCATCAATCAGTGATACGGACCACGGCCCGAGCGACGACCCCGCCGCGCCCGCCGTTCCGCCGACGCCATGACCATTCCCCGCGCCACGCTGCGCCTGCAGCTGCATCACGACTTCACGTTCGACGACGCGCTCGCGCAACTCGATTATTTCGCCGCGCTCGGCGTGAGCCACTTGTATCTTTCGCCGGTCACGACCGCGCAGCCCGGTTCGATGCACGGCTACGACACGGTCGATTACGGCACGGTGAGCGCCGAACTGGGCGGCGAAGGCGCACTGCGGCGTCTGGCGGCAGCGGTGCACGCGCGCGGCATGGGCCTCATCGTGGATATGGTGCCCAACCACATGGGCGTGGGCGGATCGCATAACGCGTGGTGGCTCGACATTCTCGAATGGGGGCGGCATAGCGCGTTTGCGCGTCATTTCGACGTGGATTGGCACTCGCCCGATCCGGCGCTGCGCGGCAAGGTGCTGATGCCGTTCCTCGGCGCGCAGTATGGCGAAGAACTCGCGGCTGGCCGCATCGAGCTGAAGTTCGACGCGGCCAATGCGCGCTTTTTCGCGCAATACGGGCCGCATGTCTGCCCGATCTGCCCGACCGAATACGCGGCGCTGCTGCAAGCGGCCAATCGCGCCGATCTGGCTGCGCTTGCCGCGCCTTTTCAAGGCCTCAGCACCCAACCCGACGACCAGATGCGCGCCGCCGCCGCGCGCGACGCCTTGCGCGATTTCGTCGCGCGCGAAGGCACGGATGCCATCGATTTCATTCTGGAATCCTATGGAACCGATGATCCCGTGTCGCGTGATCGCTTGCATCGGCTACTGGAGCGCCAGCATTTTCGCCTCGCCTGGTGGCGCACGGCCACCGACGAAGTGAACTGGCGGCGCTTCTTCGACGTGAGTGCGCTCGCGGGTGTGCGCGTGGAACGGCACGACGTATTCGAGGCCGTACACAAATTGATCTTTCGGCTCTATGCCGAAGGCGTGATCGACGGGCTGCGCATCGATCATGTCGACGGCCTGGCCGATCCGCGCGAATACTGCGAGCGCCTGCGCCAGCGGCTCGCCTCGTTGCGCGCGGGCGCCCCTTATATCGTGGTCGAAAAGATTCTCGCGCGCGGCGAGGCGCTGCGCGACGACTGGCCGGTACAGGGCACGACCGGCTATGACTTCATGAACGATGTGGGCGCGCTGCTGCACGATCCCGCAGGCGTCGTGCCGCTGGCCGAAGCGTGGGCCGCGATCTCGGGCGACGATGCGCCATTCGCGCAGGTGTCGCTCGACGCGCGCCGCGAGATATTGACCGCATCGCTGGCGGCGGAACTCGATCATGCGGCGCGCGCGCTGCACCGGATCGCACGCGAGCAACCCGGCACGCGCGACTTCACCTTCGCGAGTGTGCATCGCACCGTGGCGCAACTGGCGACGCACTTTCCGGTTTATCGGATCTACCCCAGCAACGGCCTGCGCAGCGCAATCGATAACCGCTATTTCGATGTGGCGCTCGCGGCCGCGCGCAAGACGCTGCCGCGAGCGAATCAGGGCGCTCTCGATCAGGTCGATGCATGGCTTGGCGCGCATGCGCCTGACCCGGCGACTAAAGGTAACGGCGGCAACGATGGAAAGGCAGCGCGCGCGGGCAAACACGGCGGACAGAATCCGCCCGCCACGCCCTTGAGCCACGCCCTGATCGCGCAGCGCACGGCGCTCGCGTTGTTCTCGCAATTGACTGCACCGCTCGCGGCGAAGGCAACCGAGGACACCGCGCTCTATCGCTATGGCCGCCTGCTTTCGCGCAATGACGTGGGCACCGATCCCGACGATTTTTCGCTCGACGTGGAGGCTTTCCACGCCGCCAATGCGCAGCGTCAGCGGCGCACGCCCTATGCGTTGCTCGCGACCGCCACCCACGATCACAAGCGTGGAGAGGACGTGCGCGCGCGCCTCGCCGTACTCAGCGAAATCGCGTCCGAATGGAGCGCCACGCTGCGCGCCTGGTCGACGCTCAACCAGCCGCAGCGTCGCCCCGGGGACAACCTCAACGAAGCGGCACAATGGTCGCCTGGTCCCGCCTTCGAAGCGATGCTCTATCAGACGCTCGCAGGCTGCTGGCCGCCCGATCTCGATCCCGCCGACGAAGCGGGCGTGCACGCGCTCGCCGAGCGTGTCGCGCAATGGCAACTGAAGGCGCTGCGGGAAGCCAAACAGCGCACCAGCTGGATTGCACCCGATGAAAACTATGAGTCGGAGTGCCAGGCATTTTTGTTCGACATTCTCTCGCCGCGGCGGCGCGACGGCTTTTTGCACGAGCTAACCACGTTCGTCGCGCGCATCTCGCCCGCAGGCGCGTTGAATACGCTGCTGCAAACCGTGCTGCGCCTGACCTCGCCGGGTGTGCCCGATCTTTATCAGGGTACCGAACTATGGGACTTCAGCCTGGTCGATCCCGACAACCGGCGACCGGTGGATTATGCGCTGCGCGCGGCCGCGCTCGATGACGCCACACCCGCCGCGAAGCTCGCGAACTGGCGCGACGCACAGGTAAAACAGGCCGTGATCCATCGGCTGCTCGCGCTGCGCGAGCGCGCGCCGGGCCTGCTGCGCGAAGGGGAATATTGGCCGTTGAAAGTGCACGGCGCGCTGGCCGCGCATGTGATCGCATTCGCGCGCCGCCACGGCGATCACTGGGCCGTGGTCGTCGGCACGCGTCACGCGGCGGCGCTGCTCGACGGCGATGTGCCGTGCGTCGCGGCGCAACGTTGGGACGACACGGCCATCGCGTTGCCGAAGGGCTGCCCGGCGTCGGCGCTGCACGACTGGCTGGCCGATGTGGACCACACCGCCAGCAAGGACGCCGCTCAGGGCGACCAGGCGAACTGGCTGTATCCGCGCGATGTGCTCGCGGCGATGCCGGTGGCGGTGCTCGCAAATATCGCGCGCAAATAGGACAAACGCAGACTCAGCCGCCCTCGTCTTCCAGATCCTTCGGGTACACGCGCACGAGCACGATGCGCGGCCCTTTCATCTTCTTCACGACGATATCGAAACGATCGAACGACACGCGCTGCCCTTCGGTCGGCAAGTCGTTGAGCGCGTGAATCACGAGACCGCCCACCGATTCGGCGCGCCCTTCGTCGATGTCGATGCCAAGCGCCTGTTCCAGCGACACCACCGGCAGACTGCCGCGTCCCATCAGCGTACCGTCGTCCATGCGGGTCCAGTCGGTATCGGCTTGATGGAATTCGTCGTGGATCTGCCCCACCAGCGCGCCCAGCAGATTGTCGAGCGTGAGGAAACCGCTCGGCTGCATACCCTTGCGTCCGACCAGCGCGAAATGCGGCGCGCCCTTGCGAAAGCGCCGGAACAACGCGAGCGCGGGCGTTTCGGGCTTCACGTACTGCACCGGACGCACGAACTTGCCGAGGTCGTCGAGCGTGTGGCCGGCCTCGCGCGCGAGCAGCAGATCCTTCAGGTGAATCAGGCCCGCGACATGTTCGCCCGACGCGTCTTCGAAAAGCGGATAGCGGCTGAAGCGATGACGCGCGACGATCTGCATGTTCTCGCTCAGCGAGAGATCGCGGCGCAGGCCCACCATCTCGTGCGCGGGACGCATGAGGTCGGAGACGGTCAGGCGCGAGAAGTCGAGCGAATGGGCCAGCGTGTTCCATTCGTCCACGCTCAGCGCGTTCGCGCTGCCGGGCATGGCGTGCGCCTGACCCGCAGCGGCCTCGCGCGCGGGACGGCGGCGCGCGGCGCGGCCTGGTGCACCTTCGTGCGCGCCGGTATCGGCATGTGAGTGCAGCGCGGCCTGGGCTTCGGCCTCGGCGGCGGCGCGGCGGCTACGCAGAATCAGCTTGAGTTCTTCCGTCGAGTAGTGCGCCTCGCCGCCGTGATCGGCGGACAGGCCCGCGAGACGCAACACCGCGTTGGCGCTGGAATTGAGCGCCCAGATCGCCGGGTACATCGTCCAGTAGAAACCGTAGAGCGGCGTGGCCGCCCACAGCGAAACCTTTTCGGCCTCGCGGATCGCGAGCGACTTCGGCGCCAGCTCGCCCACCACGATATGCAGGAACGAGATTGCCGTGAAGGCGAACACGAGCGAAATGGCGTGGATCAGTTCCGGCGAATGCACGCCGACCAAATCGAACACGGGTTCGAGCAGCTGCGCGAACGCGGGCTCGCCGATCCAGCCAAGACCGAGCGAAGCGAGCGTGATGCCAAGCTGACACGCGGACAGATAGGCGTCGAGCTGGCCGTGGACCTTGGCGAGCAGGCGGCCGCGCAGGCCGTGCTCCGCCGCGAGACTTTGCACGCGCGTCGCGCGCAGCTTGACGAGGCCGAACTCCGCCGCGACGAAAAAACCGTTGAGGGCAACGA
Source organism: Paraburkholderia eburnea (assembly GCF_002917095.1). Classification (GTDB taxonomy): domain Bacteria; phylum Pseudomonadota; class Gammaproteobacteria; order Burkholderiales; family Burkholderiaceae; genus Paraburkholderia; species Paraburkholderia eburnea. The sequence goes on along the minus strand of NZ_PQGA01000002.1, from coordinate 313,157 downwards.
GGAACAGCGCGCCGATCAGGGCGATGAGCTGAATCAAGACCTGGAACTCCGAAATCGCGAAGCGCTCAGTATAAGGGGTGAAAGAACCCCGTAAGGCATCGGCGGCCCACGTGGGCGGGCCAGGCGCTCAATGTCCCGGTGGGCGCAGCGAATCCGGCGCGGCGCGACGAAGCCGCGTTGCGCGTCAGGCAGCGCCCGCCGGCACGTTCAGTGTGAACAGCGCGGCCTCGCCTTGCACGAGCGGCTGCGCCTCGAAACGCCCGCCGTGGGCTTCCGCCACGCGCTGGCAAAGCGCGAGCACCCACGGGAAACGCCCCACTTCCTGCGGCTCGCGGGCCTGCGCGCGGCCAAAGGGTTCGAGCACATGCGGCAGGGCATCGTCGGTCAGCGTGTCGAGGCTCGCTTGCCAGCGCAGCTCGAATTGCGCCGCCGCAGCCGTGGCGCTCACGGTGAGCGTCACGGTGCTGCCGTGCGCGCCGGTTTCGGCGGCAAAGACGAGCAGCAGCCAGAGCGCCTGGGCGATGCGCTCGCGTCCGGCGTCGAGCGTGACGCCAGTGGGCACGCCTTCCACGGCGAGGCTCACGCCCCGCTCATCGGCAAGCGCGGCGCGCGCGTCCGCCACGGTGTCGGCGATCAGCGCGTCGAGTTCGAAAGGCGCGCGTTCGATCTGCAGCTTGCGGGTTTCGGCGCGGGTCGTATCGACCAGCGTTTCGAGCAGATGCACCTGCTGCTCCACGCCCGTGCGGATGCCGGAGAGCGCGCGCTGCGCGGCGGCATCGGCGTTATCGATCTTGCGGTCCAGCACGTAGGCCCAGCTATGGATTGCATTCAGGGGACTGCGAAGATCGTGCGATACGCGCGACAGCACGTAATCACGCATGAAAAGCGCGGCCTCGGCACACAGACGCGCTGTTCGTTCGCTACGGGTAGTGGTGGTCGACGCCATCGATTTCCTCGTTTCTCACCCGCTTGAGCGGGCTGGCCCAATGGGCTGGCCAAGGCCCCATTATAGGCAGGGGCGCGAAGCCTCGGTGGCATTGCGCACCCGGGCGCCTTATCATCCCGCATGCGCTGTGCCTGCCGCAAAACGGCGACGCGCCTTGTCTGTCGCGCCTCGCCGCCCGGCAAAGCGCCTACAATAGCGCTTTTATCCAATCCGACTCAGGAGTGTTCCATGTCCATCGTGACCACCGCATCCGGCCTCAAGTATGAAGACCTGACTGAAGGCACCGGCGCCGAAGCCACGGCCGGCCAGACGGTCAGCGTGCACTACACCGGCTGGCTGACGGACGGCCAGAAGTTCGATTCGAGCAAGGACCGCAATGACCCGTTCGCCTTCGTGCTGGGCGGCGGCATGGTCATCAAGGGCTGGGACGAAGGCGTCCAGGGCATGAAGGTCGGCGGCGTGCGCAAGCTCACGATTCCGCCGCAACTCGGCTATGGCGTGCGCGGCGCGGGCGGTGTGATTCCGCCGAACGCCACGCTCGTGTTCGAAGTGGAACTGCTCGGCGTCTGAGCGCCAGGGCGGTCGTCGTGACCGCCTCGTGGTCTACCCGTATTGGCTCGCCGCGCCGCTCGACATGAACCCGCATCACCACGCTCCCGTCATCGCGCCCGGTGTCGAATTGCGCCGCTACGGCGCGATCGAGGCCACCGATCTGCACGACTTTCACCAGATCGTGCTCGGGCTCGACGGGTCGATGGAGATGTCGGTGAACGGCGTGGGCGAGCGCATCGACGAATGTTCGGCCTGGCTGATTCCGGCGGGCGCCCGTCATGACTATGTGGGCATCGGCGAGAACTGCCAGCTCGTGCTGGATCTGCCCGCCGCGTCGCTCGCGGTGCCCGAGCGGCTGTTCGATACCGCGCGCGCCGTGCGTGTCGACCCGGCGCTCACGGCGCTCGTGCGCCAGATCGCCGGGCGTGCGTGCCTGGCGCAGCAGGACGCCGAGGACACCGATATGGACCTGCGCGCGCGGCGCTTTCATTGGGACGCTTCAACGCGCCTGTGCGCGGCCGTGATCGCGCAAACCGGCATTGCCGGCAATGCGAACGCCACGGCGGCGGCCGGACTCGATTTCGCGCGCATCGACCGCTGGCTGCGCGCGCATCTCGCGGAACCACTGCGTATCGCCGATCTGGCCGTTCATTGCGGCTTCGGCGTGCGGCGCTTTCATCAGCTTTTTATCGAAGCGTTCGGCGAGACGCCGCATCGCTATCTGCAGCGTCTGCGGCTCGACACCTCGCTTGCGCTGCTCGCGGACCCGCGCTGCTCGCTCACGCAAATCGCGCTCGAAGTTGGTTTTGGCGACCAGAGCGCTTTCACGCACGCCTTCACGCGGCGCTTCGGGCTCGCCCCCGGACAATGGCGCGCGCTGCCCGCGCACTGAGCGCCTCGCGCGCCCGAAACATCTAAAGCGTCTAAAGCGCCTTATTCGAAGCGATATTCCCACTGCGCCTGCGCGCCCACCGCCACGCGCCTGCCCGCGCCGCTGACGACGATCGCGTTCTGTCCGAAGGTCAGACCGCCATCCACACGCGCATCGACGCGAAACGTCTGCAAGGTATCGAGCGGCTCGGTGGGCCATTGCGCGTCGCGTTCGCCCGTCTGCTGATCGATGGTCGTGATCGGACAACGCGCGCACGGCTTCACGAAGCGCAGCACCACATCGTCAAGACCCGCATCGCCTTCGATCGAGAGCGTGTCGATGAAGTCTTCGTCGAACGCCTCGCCCGCATCGCCCACGACGATATTCGGGCGAAAACGGCTCATCGAGACCGGCGCAGCGCCCTTGGCCGCCAGCCGCTCGTTGAGTTCCGCGAGCGACGATTCGCTGGTGACGAGAATCGGGAAACCATCGGCGAATTGCGTGGGCGCGTCGTCGTCCTGTGTCCACTTCTTGCTCGAAAGCCGCGTGACGTCCTGCGCGAAACGCACGAGACGCACCGGCACGCCGAGCGCGCGCGTGAACCATTGCGCCGCTTCGTCGCCTTCGTCGAGCGCATCGAAGGTGTCCTTCCAGACCGTCGCGCTCACACGCGCCTCGTTGCCGCGCGGCTGGAACGGCAGCACAAGCGCCGCGTCGATGCCGTCCATCACGAGTTGCACGCCGTCTTGCACGAAGGCCGGGACGATACGCGCCATCGCCGCATATTCGCGCTGGGAAACGAAACGGCCCGTTGCGTCCACAACCATCCAGTGCCGATCCCACCTCAAGCCTTGCGTTTCGAGCTGCGCGCGATCGAGCGCGATCGCACCGCACGACTTCACCGGATAGACGAACAAGCCACGAATCACCGCCATGATGCACTCACTCAAGAAATAGAATATCGCCTGAAACAAGGCGTTTTATTGCATACCATCCAGCCCGCGCGCGAGATCCTGGCGCACATCCCGAGGATCTTCCAGTCCCACGGCCAGACGGATCAACCCTTCCGTGATGCCCGCTTCCGCGCGCGCCTCCGGCGCGATGCGGCCGTGCGTCGTGGTGGCCGGATGCGTGATGGTCGTGCGCGTGTCGCCCAGGTTGCCCGTGATCGAGCAGACCTTCGTGTGGTCGATCACGCGCCAGGCGTTGGCGCGCTGCGCCTCGGGCGTATCGCCCTTGAGTTCGAACGACACGATCGCGCCGCCCTTCTTCTGCTGACGCATCGCCAGCGCGTGCTGCGGATGCGATTCGAGGCCCGGGTAATGGACGCGTTTCACGGCCGGATGCGTTTCGAGCCAGCGCGCGATCTCGAGCGCGTTGTCCGACTGTTTTTCCACGCGCAGCGAGAGCGTTTCCATGCCCTTGAGCAGGACCCACGCATTGAACGCGGACAGCGTCGGTCCCGCGCTGCGCACGAACGGGAACACCTTCTCCTGGATGAACGACTTCGAGCCGACCAGGGCACCGCCCAGCACGCGCCCCTGGCCGTCGAGGAACTTGGTGGCCGAATGCATCACCACGTCCGCGCCGAACTTCAGCGGCTGTTGCAACGCCGGGCTACAGAAACAGTTATCGACAACGAAAAGCGCGCCCGCGGCCTTCGCGATCCGGCTCACGGCTTCGATATCGGCGATTTCGGTGAGCGGGTTCGACGGCGTTTCGAGGAAAAACATCTTCGTTTCCGGGCGTACCGCCTGCCGCCACGCGTCGAGGTCGTGAGGATCGACAAAGGTGGCCGTGATGCCGAAGCGCGGGAAAATCTGCGAGAACATGCCGAGCGTCGAGCCGAACAGGCTGCGCGAGCTGACGATGTGATCGCCCTGCTGCAACGTGGACATCACCACCGACATGATCGCGGCCATGCCCGACGCCGTGGCCATGCAGGCTTCGCCGCCTTCGAGCGCCGCCAGCCGCTCCTGGAACATCGTGACGGTGGGATTGGTGAAACGCGCGTACGTATAGCCGGTTTCGGAGTTCGCAAAGCGCTCGGCGGCTTCGGCGGCGCTGCCGAAGCAGAAGCTCGACGTGAGGAAGAGCGCTTCCGAATGCTCGTTGAACTCGCTGCGCAGCGTGCCCGAGCGCACGGCCAGCGTGTCGAAGTTGAGGTTGTCGTCCATTTCCGTGTATCCGTGTATCCGTAGCCTGAATCGTCGGTCATGTCCGCACACGCATTGAAACCGGCGCGCGGACGCAAAAAAGCCCGCTTTTGCATCGGCAAAAGCGGGCTTTCGGCATAACACGCCAGGCTGCGGGCAGCGCGCCGCGCCTGGCGTCGTCCATCACTCCACCGAGAGTTGCAGGTGCAGTTGCGAACGCGTGCCGCCATCCTGCGCGTCGCTCGCGGCATCGCGATCCGACTGCGATTGCGGAGCAAGACGCGCGGCCTCGATGTTGTCGAGATAAGCGCTCGTGATGTCGCCGGTGATGTATTCGCCGTCGAAGCACGAAGCCTCGAAGTCGCCCAGTTCCGGGTTGATGTCGCGCACGGCCTTCTTGAGCGCTTCCACGTCCTGATAGACGAGGTAATCGGCGCCGATGATGCGCGCGACTTCTTCATCCGTGCGGCCATGCGCCACCAGCTCGCCACGCGTGGGCATGTCGATCCCGTACACGTTCGGGAATTTCACGGGCGGCGCCGCCGAAGCGAAGATCACCCTGGTTGCGCCCGCATCGCGCGCCATCTGCACGATTTCCTGCGAGGTGGTGCCGCGCACGATCGAGTCGTCGATGATCAGCACGTTCTTGCCCTTGAACTCGATGCCCATGGCGTTGAGCTTCTGGCGCACCGACTTCTTGCGCATCGCCTGGCCCGGCATGATGAAGGTGCGGCCGACGTAGCGGTTCTTGAAGAAGCCTTCGCGGTATTCCACGCCCAGCTTGTTCGCCACCTGCATCGCCGCGGGACGCGACGAATCGGGAATCGGCATGACCACGTCGATCTTCACGTCGGGCAGTTCGCGCTGGATCTTCTCGGCGAGATAGTCGCCCATGCGCAGACGCGCGTTGTAGACCGGCACGCCGTCGAGCACCGAATCCGGACGCGCGAGGTACACGAGTTCGAAGATGCACGGGTTGAGCCTGGGCGACTGGGCGCACTGCTGCGAATGGAAATTACCGTCGAAGTCGATGAACACCGCTTCGCCGGGGCGCACGTCGCGCACGAATTCGAAGCCGATGCCTTCGAGCGCCACCGATTCCGAAGCCAGCATCCATTCCGTGCCTTCCGGCGTTTCCTGCTTGCCGATGCACAGCGGGCGAATGCCGAACGGGTCGCGGAACGCGAGCAGACCGTAGCCGGCGATCAGCGAGACGATCGCGTACGAGCCGCGCAGGCGGCGGTGGACGCCCGAGACGGCTTTGAAGAGCGCGGCCGGATCGAGTTCGAGACCGGTGCTGGCGAGCTGCACTTCATGCGCGAGCACGTTGAGCAGCACTTCGGTGTCGGAACGGGTATTGATGTGGCGGCGGTCCACCCGGAACATCTCGTCCTTCAACTGTTGCCAGTTGGTGAGATTGCCGTTGTGGGCGAGGACGATGCCGAACGGCGCGTTCACGTAGAACGGCTGGGCTTCTTCTTCGCTCGACGCCGAGCCGGCCGTCGGATAACGCACCTGGCCGATGCCGCTGTTGCCAGGCAGGCTACGCATGTTGCGCGTGCGGAACACGTCGCGCACCATGCCGTTGGCCTTGTGCATATGGAACGTGCTGCCGTTCGCGGTGGCGATGCCGGCCGCGTCCTGACCACGGTGCTGCAGGAGCAGCAGCGCGTCATAGAGGAGCTGGTTGACGGGAGAACGGGAAACTACGCCTACGATGCCGCACATGGCAGGTCCTTCAAAAAAGCGAAATCGGTAACGACGCGGTGACGGCGGCCGGCAGAGCCGGCGCGAAGCGCCGCGAAGGGGCAAGTACTTGTCTTCGGGCCGGCCCTGCGTTACGCGATCAGCTTCTGATCAGACGTGAACGTAGGACGCGAGCGTCTCGGGCAACAGCGGTTTCAGTTCGTGCACGCCCTGCTCGGCATAGGGCCGCAGCAGCGCCTTGCGCCAGAAGTCCTGCTGGGGCAGCTCGGTCAGTCCCGCAAGGACGACGAGAATCAGCACCAGCACGACGCCTCGCACGAGGCCGAACAGCATCCCGAGCGAGCGGTCCACACCGGACAATCCACTCACCTGCACCAACCGGCTCAGCACGGCATTGCCCACGCCGGCCACGAGCACCACGGCGATCACGATCAGCGCGAAGGCGATCAGCCACTGGGTCAGCGCCCCGCCCGGCCAGTTCGCCGGAATGAAGGGCACCACGCGATCCACAAAACGGCATCCCACAATGAACGCCGCGATCCAGCCGATCAGCCCGAAAATCTCGCCGATAAAGCCACGCCACGCGCCACGCAGCGCGGACAGACCGATTACCGCCATTACAGCGTAGTCGAATGCCGTGAACATCGACGGCTTATTCGGCGTTGCCGTTCGAACCGGACGCCAGCCCCGCGCCGCGCACCTTGGCGATCGCGTCGGAGGCGGCCGCGCGGTCGGGGAACGGTCCCGCGCGCAATAGCGTGCGCGTGGAGCCGTCGGTTTCCTTGCGTTGTTCGGTATATGCGGGTACCCCCGCGGCTTTCAACTTGGTGACCCAGCGATTCGCGGCAGCGGCGTCGGGAAACGCGCCCAGTTGCACGGCAAAGCGCGCGCCAGGCGGCGTGGCAGGCGTGCCGGTGTCGCTGTTGCTGCTGCTGTCGGTATCGCTGTCGCCGTCGTTCGAGGCCTCCGTGGCAGCGGGCTTCGCGGCCGGCTGAGCGGGTTTGGACGCCTGGGCGGTCTGGGCCGGTTGCGTTGCCTGTGACGATTGCGCCAATTGTGCCGATCGTGCAACGGGCTTTTGCGCCTGTGCGGCAGGCGCGGGCCGGGACGGCGCGGTTTGAGCGGATTTCGTCGATTGCGGATTCTGGGCGAGCGCGGGCGTGGCCGCACTGTTAGCAGAATTAGCCGCCGCGAGACCCGACGCCCCCAACGCCGCCTCGGGCGCGGCGGGATTGTCGGGCGCGACGCCAGCCTGCGTGTCCTCGTCGTCGCGCGCGGCGTTCTTCGGCGCGGGGTGACTCGGGATGTCGATGGCGATGTCGTCGGTGACGGGCTTCGGGTGGGAATCCAGCACCATCGGCAGGATCACGATGGCGGCCAGCACGAGGGCGATCGCACCCACGAGGCGGCGGCGCGCCCGCTGCTTTTCGGGCAACGTGGGATCGAGGAGCATCGCCTCGGCATCGCGCGTGCGGTCCGGCCGACGACTACGCCGCTCCACGCGCGTGTTCTGACTGCTCCGCCGGGTGGTGGAGCCCGCTTCGGCACCGCGTCGGCGGGGCGCGTCGTCTTTCTTGCCGAACGAGAAAATTCCCATGTATGGCTGCTTTTGGCCTGTGCGTGGCGGCTTGCAGGATGCCGCGCGATCAGTGCTGCTGTGACTTTCGCCAGGCCATGACGCCGGCGACTGTCAGAAAACTCCCGAAAACAACGATTCTATCATTTTCGGTAGCCCGTTTTAGCGCATCTTGAAACGCCTCGGCGGGCGTTTCGTAGCGCGTGACGCTGCTGTCGTCGCCGTCTTCCACCCCGGCTTCGCGCAATACCTCCTCCAGTTCCTGCGCCGATGCCGCGCGCGGACCCGGCAGACCGGTCACGCACCAGTGATCGACCTCGTCCTTCAGATGGCCGATCACGCCCGCGATGTCCTTGTCGCGCATGGCGCCAAAAACCGCGTACGTGTAGGGAAAATAGCCCATGCTGCCGAGATTTTGCCCAAGCACGGCCGCTGCGTGCGGATTGTGGCCCACGTCGAAAATGATCGCCGGCTTGCCCGGCAGCACCTGGAAGCGGCCTGGCAGTTCGACGTTGGCGAGGCCCAGACGAATGTCCTGCGCCGACACCGGCAGGCGGTCACGCATCGACTCCAGCGCCGCCAGCGCCGCCGAGGTATTGATCAGCTGATTGGCGCCGCGCAGCGCCGGATACGCGAGCGCCGAACGGCGTTGCGTCGGGCCGACATAGCTCCATTGCTGGCGCTCGTTGCCCGGCGCGCCTTCGTAACGGAAATCGCGGCCGAAGAGCCACAGTTCGGCGCCGATCGCTTCGGCATGGTCGATCAGCGTCTGCGGCGGCAGCGGGTCCGAGCAGATCGCCGGCCGCCCCGCGCGGAAGATGCCGGCCTTTTCGAAGGCGATCTTCTCGCGCGTGTCGCCAAGGTACTCGGTGTGATCGAGATCGATGCTCGTGACGATCGCGCAATCGGCGTCGAGGATGTTCACCGCGTCCAGACGGCCGCCCAGACCCACTTCGAAGATCACGGCGTCGAGCCCGCGCGAGGCGAACAGATGCATGATCGCGAGCGTCGTGAATTCGAAATACGTGAGCGAGACCGGCGTGGCGAGCGCGTTGCGCGCGGCTTCCACGGCTTCGAAGTGCGGCAGCAGATCGGCGTCGCTGGCCTGCAGGCCGTCGATGCGCGCGCGTTCGTTGAACGACAGCAGATGCGGCGACGTATGACAGCCGACGTGATAGCCGGCCTTCAGCAGAATCGTTTCCAGAATCGCGCAGGTCGAGCCCTTCCCGTTGGTGCCGCCGACCGTGAAGATCGGGCATTCGAACTTCAGGTTCAGCGCGTCCTTGACCTGGCCGATGCGGCCAAGGCCCATGTCGATGCCAACCGGATGCGCGGTTTCGAGATGCGTGAGCCACGCGTCGAGGGTGGGAAAGGTACTCATCGGGACGATTTCGGGATTATCGGGAAGTGCGGCGCGAATGCATGAACGCGGCGCAGGGGACAAGTCCTGCACGGCGTCCGCTACGCGAAATCACGGCATTATCGCGGAAATGACAACGCGCCGCTTGCTTTCGCTTGCGGCGCGTCTGACACGCGGCGGAATCACGAAGTTCCGCGCGTGAGCCGATAGCGGCTTGCGACCTGGCCTCAGGCCACCGCGTCGGCGGGCTGGCGCTGCATGATCGCCATCAACTGGGCGATTTCCTCGCGCAGCTTGCGGCGGTCGACGATCATGTCGATGGCGCCCTTTTGCAGCAGGAATTCCGAGCGCTGGAAGCCTTCCGGCAGCTTCTCGCGCACCGTCTGCTCGATCACGCGCGGGCCGGCGAAGCCGATCAGCGCCTTCGGCTCGGCGATCACCACGTCGCCCAGGAACGCGAAGCTCGCCGACACGCCGCCCATGGTCGGGTCGGTCAGCACGGAGATGAACGGCAGCTTGGCTTCCGAGAGCTTGGTCAGCATGGCCGTGGTCTTGGCCATCTGCATGAGCGACAGCAGGCTTTCCTGCATGCGCGCGCCGCCCGAAGCCGTGAAGCAGATAAATGGCACTTGCTGCTCAAGCGCGTTCTGCGCGCCGCGTGCGAAGCGCTCGCCGACCACCGAACCCATCGAGCCGCCCATGAACGAGAACTCGAAGCAGGCGACCACGCAAGGCAGCGTGTGGATCGCGCCGCCCATGACGACCATGGCGTCGGTTTCGCCGGTGTCGTCCATCGCTTCCTTGATACGGTCCGGATACTTGCGGCTGTCCTTGAACTTCAGCGCGTCGACCGGCACGATTTCCTGGCCGATTTCATAGCGGCCTTCCGGATCGAGCAGACCGTCCAGACGCTCGCGCGCGTTGATGCGCATGTGGTGGTCGCACTTCGGGCAGACGTGGAGGTTCGCTTCGACGTCGTTGCGGTACAGGACCGCCTCGCACGAGGGGCACTTGATCCACAGACCTTCCGGAATGCTCTTGCGGCTTTTCGGATCGGTTTGCTTGATCTTGGGCGGCAGCAGTTTATCGAGCCAGCTCATTGTTGTTTCTTCCTTCATCGTGATGCGCGGGCGCGGCGGCCGGTTCTATACGGCTGTCATTTCGACCGGGTTCCGACCCCGACCGCGCATGGCGAAAACTGGATTTTACAGCAGTCTCGCAGCTAGTCCCCTGCCAGGCTCATCTGCCTTTGTCGGAGACCGCGTCGAGCGCTGTACGAATGTCGGCGATGAACTGCGTGAGAGCGTCTGCGGCGGTGTCGGGCGCAGCCTGCTGAAGCAGTTGCACGATGCGGCTGCCGATCACCACGGCATCGGACACTTCAGCCACCGCCGCGGCCGTATGAGCATCGCGAATCCCGAAACCCACGCCGACGGGCAGCGGCACGCGCGCCTTGATCGCCGGGATTTTACTCGCGATGCTCGCCACGTCGAGATTCGCGGCGCCCGTCACGCCCTTGAGCGATACGTAATAGACGTAGCCGCTGGCCATGCGGCCGACTTCCGCGATGCGCTCGTCGGTCGAGGTGGGCGCGAGCAGGAAGATCGGATCGATGTTGGCGGCCTTCATCTTCGCGGCGAATTCCACCGATTCCTCGGGCGGGTAGTCGACCACCAGCACGCCGTCCACGCCCGCTTCCTGTGCGGCGGCCGCGAAGGCTTCCGCGCCCATGCGCTCGATCGGGTTGGCGTAGCCCATCAGCACGACGGGCGTTTCATTGTCGGTTGCGCGGAAACGCTTGACGTCGGCCAGCACGCTCTTGAGCGTCACGCCCTTCGCGAGCGCGCGCTCCGACGACTGCTGGATCACGGGGCCGTCGGCCATCGGATCGGAAAACGGCACGCCCAGTTCGATCACGTCGGCGCCGCCGGCGGCGAGCGCGTGCATAAATTCGACGGTGCGCGCCGGATCAGGGTCGCCTGCCGTCATGAACGGGATCAGGCCTTTCTTGCCGGAGGCGGCGAGCGCCTCGAACTTGCTCTTGATGCGGGACATTTCAGGGTCCTCAGATTCGGTGATACTGCGCGGCGATAGACGCCTACGGAGCGCCTTAAGCGCCTTCCGTAACGGTCGCGGGCGCGGCGGACGCGGGGGACGCTTCTGCGGCCAGACTCACGCGTTCGCGCGCGATCGCGCAGTAACTTTCATTGATTTCATAGCCGACGAATTCGCGCTTCTGACGTGCACAGGCGACTGCCGTGGTGCCGCTGCCCATGAACGGGTCCAGCACGCGGCCGCCCGGCGGGCAGCTCGCGAGCACCATGCGCTCGACGATTTCCAGGGGCTTCTGGGTCGGATGATCGACGCGTTCCGCGTGCTGGCGATGCAGCCGCGAAACCGACCAGACGTCCTTGGGGTTGTAGCCAAGCTCCAGCCACCTGCTACCTTCGAATATTTTGCGCGAACGCGCCTTCTTCGTGGCGGCATCGTATGGGATACGGACGGGATCGAGGTCGAAATAGTAATTCTTCGACACCGCGAAGAAACCGATGTTGTCATGCACCGAGGTAAAACGGCGGGTCGTGCCGCCCATGCTGGGAACGCGACGATCCCAGACGATCTCGTTAATCATCGTCATTTTCGACTTCAGATAGACGAAGATCTCGGGCGCATACTGCCAGGTGCAAAACACGTAGAGCGAGCCGCTGGGCTTGAGCTTTGGAATAGCCAGGTCGAGCCACGCGTAGGTCCAGGAGAGGAAGTCCTCGCCCGAACGCATGTCGGAGTCGTTGCCGTAGTCCTTGCCGAGCCCGTAAGGCGGATCGGCGACGATCAGGTCGATCGAGGCATCGGGCAGGTTCGCCGCATCGGTCAGAAAATCGCGGTTCAGGAGCCGGATCGTATCGGGCACCGTGGGCAAGGCGAGCGCTCCCGTCGCCACTTCGGTGGCGGGAATGCTCACGGTTTCCCCCTCGGACGCCGGCATTTCCGGCTCGTCGAACTCGTCACGCATCGGTCGTATCGCTCCGGGCGCTCAGAACTGGATGCCCGATCGCTCGGCGACCGTGTGCATGTCCTTGTCGCCGCGTCCCGACAGGTTCACCAGCAGAACCTTGTCCTTGGGCAGCGTCGGCGCGAGCTTCGCCGCGTAGGCCAGCGCGTGACTCGATTCGAGCGCAGGAATGATGCCTTCGATGCGGCAGCAGTCGTGGAATGCCTTGAGGGCTTCCTCGTCGTCGATGGTCACGTACTGCGCGCGGCCGCTGTCCTTGAGCCACGCGTGCTCGGGGCCGACGCCCGGGTAGTCGAGACCCGCCGAGACCGAATGCGTCTCGATGATCTGGCCGTTCTCGTCCTGCAGCAGATAGGTGCGGTTGCCGTGCAGCACGCCCGGCGTGCCGGCCGCCAGCGACGCGGCGTGACGGCCCGTTTCCATGCCGTCGCCGGCCGGCTCGACGCCGATCAACTGCACCGAACTATCGTCGATATACGGGTAAAAGATACCCATCGCATTCGAACCGCCACCCACGCAGGCAATCACGGCGTCGGGCTGGCGGCCCGTGAGTTCGGGCATCTGCACGCGGCATTCGTCGCCGATCACGCGCTGGAAGTCGCGCACCATCATCGGGTACGGATGCGGGCCCGCCACGGTGCCGATGATGTAGAAGGTGTTTTCGACGTTGGTGACCCAGTCGCGCATGGCTTCGTTCAGCGCATCCTTGAGCGTGCGCGAGCCGGACTCGACCGGCACGACCGTCGCGCCCAGCAGCTTCATGCGATAGACGTTGGCGGCCTGACGGCGCACGTCTTCCGCGCCCATGTAGACCACGCATTCCATGCCGAAGCGCGCCGCGATCGTGGCCGTGGCCACGCCGTGCTGGCCCGCGCCGGTTTCGGCGATCACGCGCGGCTTGCCCATGCGGCGGGCGAGCAGCGCCTGACCGATCACGTTGTTCACCTTATGGGCGCCCGTGTGATTCAGGTCTTCGCGCTTGAGATAGATCTGCGCGCCGCCGACCAGCTCGCTCCAGCGTTGCGCGTGATAGATCGGCGACGGACGGCCGACAAAATGCTTCAACTCGCGCTGATATTCAGCGACAAAGTCGGGATCGTCCTTGAACTTCGCGTAAGCCGCACGCAGTTCATCGATCGCCTGCATCAGGGTTTCGGCAGCGAACACGCCGCCATATTGGCCGAAATGGCCACGTTCATCTGGCAAATTGTACATAAGTCACTCGCTCGGCCAACCAGGCGCCTTGCGTTGCTGCAAGGGCTGGCGACCAGGAAATTATCCCGCGTCCGCTTCGCGCACCGCGCGCACGAACGCCGCCATGCGGGCGTGATCCTTCACGCCCTTCGCGCCCGGGACCTCGATGCCACTGGAGACATCGACGGCGAACGGACGCACCTGGCGAATCGCATCACTGACGTTTTGCGCGTTCAAGCCACCACTTAAAACGGCCCGACGCGCGAGCCCTGCGGGGATAAGTGACCAATCGAAGACCTTCCCGCCGCCGCCGTAACCCTCGACATGAGTGTCGAACAGCAGGCCGCTGGCTGATGAATAACTGTTCGCCGATTCTATCAAATCGGCCTGTTGAGTATCCGCCGCCACTCGCAGCGCCCGCAACCAGGGCAAACCGGCAACGGCCGCCAGCGCTTCGCACTGGCGCGGCGTTTCATCGCCGTGAAACTGCAGGAGCGTGAGCGAAACGTTGCTCGCGACTTCGCTGATCCACTGCGGCGTGGCGTTCACAAAGAGCCCGACCACCGAGACAAACGGCGGAATGTCGTGCGTCAGCTCGACGGCCTGCGCCACGCTCACCGAGCGCGCGCTCGGCGGGTAGAACACGAGGCCGATGGCGTCGGCGCCAATGTCGATAGCGTGCGCGACCGCTTCGGGCGTCGATAGCCCACAGAGCTTGATGCGGGTGCGATGCCCCGCGACGGTTGGCTCGGCTGACGTCATGACTGGTAGCTCGAAATTATCGTTTGGGTTGATGGTGAGATCGCTGAATTTGAGAGCAACATGCGGACAATTGACCGCGGCGCCCATTCAAATCCCCTCGCGCGCCCGGATCATGCCGGGTCGTTCCAGATCGTGCTCCAGGGCACGCTGGCCGTATGCGCAGCAGGAACGTCGAACTCGTCAGGATAACCTACCTGGGCGAGATACAGGCCGTCGGGCATGAAGGTCGGCGCGGCCTTGCCGCGATCGAGCCCCGCCAGCACCTCGGCCATCCACGCCGCCGGGTAACGCCCGCGCCCCACCGCTACGAGGCAGCCCATCAAGTTGCGAACCATGTGATGCAGGAAGGCGTTGGCGCGAAAGCGGAAGTGGATGAAGTCGCCCTGCGGCCGGATATCGATCTGATAGAGATGTTTGACCGGCGTTTTCGATTGACACTCCGACGAACGGAACGCCGAAAAATCATGCTCGCCGATCAGGCATTGCGCGGCCTCGCGCATCGCCTCGACGTCGAGCGGCGTGTGGATCCAGCCCGCGCGGGCCGCCAGCATCGGCGAGCGCACCGGGTTGACGTAGAGCGCGTAGTAATAGGTGCGCTCGAAGGCCGCGAAGCGCGCGTGGAACGTGTCGGGCATCGGCTTCGCCCATTGCACTGCCACGGTCGAGGGCAGAAACGCGTTGGTGCCGCGCACCCACGAGAACGGCGTGCGGTCGAGTTCGGTGTCGAAGTGGACGACCTGGCCGAGTCCATGCACGCCCGTATCGGTGCGGCCCGCGACCACCGTGGACAGCGGCACGCAGGCGAACTCGCGCAGGGCGCGTTCGAGCGCGTCCTGCACGGTCTTGCCATGCGGCTGCGATTGCCAGCCGCAGAACGCGGCCCCGTCGTACTGGATTCCAAGCGCGATACGCATACGTTGGACGGTGCTCAGGACAGCGGCGAGAGCGTGGACAGCAGCGCCTGCGCGTCGGCGCGCGTGGCGTGGTCGTTCGACTCGATCACTTCGTTGATGAGCGCGCGTGCGCCCGCGAGGTCGCCCAGCTCGATGTATTCGTGCGCCAGGTCCAGCTTGTTGCGCGCGATGCGGGCGAGCTGCGCCGGCGTGAAGACCGGCAGCGGCTCGGCGGAATCGGGCGGCAGGTTGAGGTCGAAGTCGAGCGAGAGCGTGCCGAAGCGCGGTGCGCCCATCGGCGGCGCGCCCACCGGCGACGTGCCCATGGCGGCGCCGAGGCCCGCGATCGAGCCAAACCCGGCCGTACCGGCTTCGATGGCCTGCCCTACCGGCGGCGCGGGCGGCTCGGCGAACGGCAGCGACTGGCGCGCGATCGTCTCGGGCGTGGCAACCGGCTCGGTGCCCAGGGGGAAGGCGGGCAAGCCGCTGGACGGGAATTCGGGCACATCGACGCGCGGCGGCAGCGGCATGTCGAGACTGCCAAGCGCGTCTACTGCGGACTTCGGAAACTCTTTCGGTACTTCCAGTTGGGCCATTTCTTGTTCTACGGGAACTGCTGGAATATCTGGGACTGCGGGTGCAACGTGATGCGTTTCGGCGACGGGTTCTTCGGCCGGGTGGGATTCGGTTTGGTGGAGCGACGGCTTGATTTCGTCGTCGGGCGTCGTCGGTTCGGTCGAACTGACTTCAGCGCCGATCGCCGGATGTGCGGCGGGCGTTAGTTGCGGCTCTTCGCTTGTCGGTTCGACTTCGGTTTCTGCGTCGCGTGCCAGCTCTTCCGCCTCGGCGGTCGTGTGCACGCCCGTGACGCCTTCGGACGGCAGCGCCTGCGGCTCGCCCGGCTCGACACCATGCGGGTGCGTGCCGTGCTCGGTACGGTCTGCGTGCTGTTCGGCCGGGCCGTCCGTCGTTTCGGCGTGCCGCGCCTCGAAGAGCGTCGGCGGCAGCGCGTCCGCGCCAAGTTCAGCGGCGGCTGACAGGCTCGCGGCATCGGCCGCATGGTCGAGTTCTGCGTCGGGCTGCGGGTTGTGCGCGAGCGGCTCGGCTTGAGGTTGCGCGGCCACGGCGGGCGGCGTCAGCGGCGCGTCGTCGTGTTCGGCTTCGTGATGCTCTTCATGCTCATCTTCGTGCGCCACGGCGTAGGCGGCGGGAGCGAGCGGTTGCTCCACCGGCGCATCGGCGATGGCCACATGCTTGCGGCGCTTGCGCGTGAGCAGACGCACGATCAGCGCGACGAACGCCAGCAGGACCGCTGCGACGATACCCCACGTGATCGGCAACACTTCGGGCTGCACGTCGTTCGCGCGCGCCGCGCCGCCAGCCGCCGCGCCGCTTTGCACGCCCGCCGAAGCCGCGCCAGCGCTACCGGCGACCTGCGTCTGCTTGCCGTGACGTTGCAGCGCCATCAGCACACGATTCTTGAGCGCGAGGAGTTGCTGAAGGCTGGAAACCTTGACGGGTGCCGGCGTTGCCAAAGCCGCGCTGGACGGCGCAGCCTGGACCGCACCGCTCCACGAATGCGCGTCGCTGGACGGCGCAGCCGCTGCGGGCGCGCTCGCGGCCGTCGTGGCCGAAGCCGCCGAAGCCGCAGGCTCGATGGCAGCACTGGCCGCACCCGAAGCCGCTTCGGGCGCGGACGCGTTCGCAACAGCCGGCGCCGACGCGGCAGTCGTGCTCGCCGCAGCAGCCGTAGCCGTAGCCGAAGCCGCCGCCGGAGCGCTGGCCGCAGCGACAGCAACAGCCACACCCGGCGTGGAAGCCGGGAGCACACCTGACGCCCCGCTCGCCATATCCGGCGTGTCCGGCACATCCAGCGTCGCACCGACCCTGAGGCGGCTCGGGTCATGCTTCATGAACGAATTAGGATTGGCGTCGAACAGCGCCTGACTCGCACGCGCGAGCGTCGTCTTGTCGTGCGACTGGGTGACGTCGACGGCGACGTCATGCAGCGACTGCCCTTGATGCACGGTGTAGTGGCCGATCACCGGCAGCGCGGGCGCAGCGGCGGAAGCGCCCGAAGCGCCAGCCGCCGCGGCGCTGGTTGCCTGAGCGTGCGCGGCGCTGGCCGAGGCCGCGGCGTGCGCCGCACCGGCGAGCGCCAGCACCGCCGCGCTCACGGCAGCCTGCATGGCGCGTCGCGCCTTCATATTTTGGATGCCCCGGTCAGCGGGAACAGTGTCAAGTCGAACGGTCATCAGAGGCCCTGGCACGCCGCTCGCGCGGCGGTCGATCAAACGGGAATTCATGGGGTCGGGCTCGCTGGCCATGCGCCGGGCCGCGAAAATAAAAAAGCGCCGCGACTGGCGCGGCGCTTTTTGCCTGCCTACGCGTCATCAGGCGCGTAGTTTAATTCATTCACTTGTCCAGCAGAATCCGCAGCATGCGGCGCAGCGGTTCGGCGGCGCCCCACAACAACTGATCGCCGACCGTAAACGCCGACAGATACTCGCCGCCCATCGCCAGCTTGCGCAGGCGGCCGACCGGCACCGACAGCGTGCCCGTCACCTTTGCCGGCGACAGATCGCGCATCGACGCTTCGCGCTCGTTCGGCACGACCTTGACCCAGTCGTTGGCCGACGCGAGGATGCCGTTGATCTCGTCGAGCGGCACGTCCTTCTTCAGCTTGATCGTGAGCGCCTGCGAGTGGCAGCGCATCGCGCCGATCCGCACGCACAGACCGTCGACGGGGATCGAACCCGGCTGGCCCATCGCGGGCTTGCCGAGGATCTTGTTGGTTTCCGCGCCGCCCTTCCACTCTTCCTTCGACATGCCGTTGCCGAGATCCTTGTCGATCCACGGAATCAGCGAGCCGGCCAGCGGCACGCCGAAGTGGCTCGTGGGCATCGCGTCGCTGTTCATGGTGGCCAGCACCTTGCGGTCGATATCGAGGATCGCCGACGACGGGTTCGCCAGATCGCTCGCCACAGCGGCGTTGAGCGCGCCCATTTGCGAGAGCAGTTCGCGCATGTTCTGCGCGCCCGCGCCCGAAGCGGCCTGGTAGGTCATGGCCGTCATCCAGTCGACGAGGTTCTCGCGGAACAGGCCGCCGAGCGCCATCAGCATCAGGCTGACCGTGCAGTTGCCGCCGACGAAGTCCTTCTGGCCCTTGACCAGCGCGTCCTTGATGACGTCGAGGTTGACCGGGTCCAGGATGATGACCGCGTCGTCCTTCATGCGCAGCGACGAAGCCGCGTCGATCCAGTAACCCGTCCAGCCCGCCGCGCGCAGCTTCGGATACACCTCGTTGGTGTAGTCGCCGCCCTGGCAAGTGATGATGATGTCGCACTTCTTGAGCTCGTCGACGCTGTTCGCGTCCTTGAGCTTCGTCTCGTTTTTGGCGAACGACGGTGCCGCGCCGCCTGCGTTGCTGGTGCTGAAAAACACCGGTTCGATCAGGTCGAAATCACGTTCTTCCTGCATGCGCTGCATCAGCACGCTGCCGACCATGCCGCGCCAACCTACGAGACCTACGTTCATGACTTACCCTTGATATGGACACTTCCCCGCTTCGCTCGCCCGGCGTGGCCGCGCGGGGAAGATGAGCGGGCACACGACGAGCGATCAACGAATGGTGATCGTTTTGGTAATCGCTTTCGTTGCTTTAGTGGTGATGGCGAGCGAAATCGCACGGGCCGTTTTTTCGCCGTGGATGTTCGAAACAGTCGTGATCGGGGAGATCTTCGCCATCGGAACAATATACACGAAACAGTTAATTTGCGCGGCAAAAACCGCATTTGCCGCTATTTACGACGCACGTTCACGGTGCGCGATATAAAAAGGGCACGCCTTCAAAGGCTTGCCCTTTCATCTTGCCTTACAGCGCGGCGATCACGGCGTCGCCCATCTCCACCGTGCCGACCTTCCTGCAGTCCGGCGTGACGATGTCGCTGGTGCGGTAGCCCTGTTCGAGCACCTTCTGCACGGCGTTTTCGATGCGCTGCGCCTGCTCTTCGCGGCCGAGCGAGTAACGCAGCATCATCGCCGCCGACAGGATCGTCGCGAGCGGATTGGCGATGCCCTTGCCCGCGATGTCCGGCGCCGAACCGTGCGACGGCTCGTACAGGCCCTTGTTGTTCTTGTCGAGCGAGGCCGACGGCAGCATGCCGATCGAGCCCGTGAGCATCGCGGCTTCGTCCGAAAGAATGTCGCCGAACATATTGCCCGTGACCACCACGTCGAATGCCTTGGGTGCCTTCACCAGCTGCATCGCCGCGTTATCGACGTACATGTGCGACAGCTCGACGTCCGGATATTCCTTCGAGACATCGATCATGATGTCCTTCCAGAACTGCGACGTTTCCAGCACGTTGGCCTTGTCCACCGACGTCAGCTTCTTCTGGCGCTTTTGCGCGGCCTGGAATGCGACGTGAGCGATACGGCGCACTTCGGGTTCCGCATAACGCATCGTGTCGAAGCCTTCGCGCGCGCCCTTGAACAGACCGTCCGGCGCTTCGCGCGTGCCGCGCGGCTGGCCGAAGTAGATGTCGCCGTTCAGTTCGCGCACGATCAGGATGTCGAGGCCCGAGACGATTTCCGGCTTGAGCGACGATGCGCCCGTCAGTTGCGGATAGCAGATCGCCGGGCGGAAGTTCGCGAACAGTTCCAGGTGCTTGCGCAGACCCAGAATCGCCTGCTCCGGACGCAGCGCGCGTTCGAGCGAGTCGTACTTCCAGTCGCCCACGGCGCCGAACAGGATCGCGTCGGCCGCCTTCGCAAGCGCCAGCGTGGCCTCGGGCAGCGGGTGGCCGCTTGCCTCGTAACCCGCGCCGCCGACAGGCGCCTCTTCCAGCTCGAACTTTTCGTCGAGCGCGTTCAGCACCTTGACGGCTTCCTTGACGATCTCGGGACCGATGCCGTCGCCCGGCAACACTGCAATCTTCATCCTGGTGTTCCTCGCTGTATTTCGGTGAGCGTGGCGTCCATTTCAGCCGCCACGCATTGAATTCGAACCGTGCGCGCTCAGATGACGCGGTTGGCGAGCCACGGCTGGCGCGCGATGCGCTCGGCTTCGTACTGGCGGATCTTGTCGGCGTGACGCAGCGT
The DNA here is from genome assembly GCF_002917095.1 of Paraburkholderia eburnea. Lineage (GTDB taxonomy): Bacteria > Pseudomonadota > Gammaproteobacteria > Burkholderiales > Burkholderiaceae > Paraburkholderia > Paraburkholderia eburnea. The sequence goes on along the minus strand of NZ_PQGA01000002.1, from coordinate 293,024 downwards.
GAGGCCGATATCGTCGAAGCCGTTCAAGAGGCAATAACGGCGGAACGCGGCGACTTCGAACGGATACGACTTCGAGCCGTCCGTTGTGCGCACAGCCTGTTGATCCAGATCGATCGTCAGTTCGAAACCGTTGAACGCATAGGTTTCATTGAACAGATGATCGACATCCGCTTCGGACAGCACGATCGGCAGCAGGCCGTTCTTGAAGCAATTGTTATAGAAAATGTCCGCGAAGCTCGGCGCGATGATCGCGCGGAAACCGTACTGGTCGAGCGCCCACGGTGCGTGCTCGCGCGAGCTGCCGCAACCGAAGTTCTTGCGCGTGAGCAGCACCGACGCACCTTGATAGCGCGCCTGGTTCAGCACGAAGTCCGGGTTCAGCGGGCGCTTCGAGTTGTCCTGACCCGGCTCGCCGTGGTCGAGGTAACGCCATTCGTCGAAGGCGTTCGGGCCGAAGCCGGTGCGCTTGATCGACTTGAGGAACTGCTTCGGAATGATCGCGTCCGTGTCCACGTTTTCGCGATCGAGCGGCGCTACGAGGCCGGTGTGTACGACAAATTTTTCCATGATTCGTGGCCTTAACCGATTAACCGAGCTTGCGAATATCGACGAAATGGCCTTCGATGGCCGCTGCGGCCGCCATGGCCGGGCTGACCAGGTGCGTGCGTCCGCCCGCGCCCTGACGGCCTTCGAAATTGCGGTTCGACGTGGACGCGCAGCGCTCGCCCGGTTCGAGCCGGTCGGCGTTCATCGCGAGGCACATCGAGCAGCCCGGTTCGCGCCATTCGAAGCCCGCGTCCGTGAACACCTTGTCGAGACCTTCGCGTTCGGCTTGCGCCTTCACGAGACCCGAACCCGGCACGACCATCGCGAGACGCACGTTCGCAGCCACGCGGCGGCCCAGCTTCTTCACGACATAAGCGGCCGAGCGCAGGTCTTCGATACGCGCGTTGGTGCACGAGCCGATGAAAATCTTGTCCGGCTTGATCGACTCGATCGGCATGTTCGGTTCGAGCGCCATGTACTGCAGCGCGCGTTCCATCGCATCGCGCTTGACCGGGTCCTTTTCGCGCTCGGGGTCCGGCACGCGGCCGTCGATCGACGTGACCATTTCCGGCGACGTGCCCCACGTCACCTGCGGGACGATGTCGGCAGCCGACAGTTCGACCACGCGGTCGAAGTGCGCGCCGTCGTCCGTACGGAACTGCTTCCAGTACTCGACGGCCTGATCCCACTCCGCGCCTTGCGGCGAGAACGGACGGTTCTTCAGGTATTCGATCGTGGTGTCGTCCACGGCGACCATGCCGGCGCGCGCGCCGCCTTCGATCGCCATGTTGCAGACCGTCATGCGGCCTTCCATCGTAAGACCGCGGATCATCGAGCCGCCAAACTCGATGGCGTAGCCCGTGCCGCCCGCCGTGCCGATCTTGCCGATGATGGCCAGCACGATGTCCTTGGCGGTACAGCCGCGCGGCAGCGTGCCTTCCACCTTGATGAGCATGTTCTTGCTCTTCTTTTGCAACAGCGTCTGCGTGGCCAGCACGTGCTCGACTTCCGAGGTGCCGATGCCGTGCGCGAGCGCGCCGAACGCGCCATGCGTGGACGTGTGCGAGTCGCCGCAGACGATCGTCATGCCCGGCAGCGTCGCGCCCTGTTCCGGCCCGACGATGTGCACGATGCCCTGGCGCTGGTCGCTCATCTTGAACTGCGTGATGCCATAGGAATCGCAGTTCGAATCGAGCGTGTCCACCTGCAGCTTCGAAACCGGATCGGCGATACCGTGGCTACGATCCGTCGTGGGCACGTTATGGTCGGAAACCGCCAGGTTCGCGCTGATGCGCCACACCGGGCGCTCATGCAGCTTCAGGCCTTCGAAAGCCTGCGGGCTGGTGACTTCGTGCAGCAGATGACGGTCGATATAGAGGATCGTCGTGCCGTCGTCTTCCGTGTGGACCACATGGGTGTCCCACAATTTGTCGTAGAGCGTCTTTGCCATGATATGCGGGGATAAATTGACTGCGGGGTGGCTTGCGTTGTGAATCGATTATGCCACGCGAAATCCTTATCCCGCACCCCGCCCGGCCAAAAAAACCGATAAAAAACAGTGAGTTGGGTGGTAGTAACGATACCTGTATTGATGTTACCCGGCGCGCGGCGCACGTCGTTTTTCACATGCGGATTCATCGACGCGAAGCAAAGCCTTTGTTTTTCCGATGCTTTTCTTTCGGGAGGAAGAAGGCAAAACCGGGGACGCGCTCGAATAGAAGGTGCCATATCGGGCACGTCGATTGCGAGAGGTGCGCCGGCGCGCCAGCGCGAAAAACCGGGTTCCGTCACACTGGAAACGCACCCGATACGGATACCTCGCGGCGCGATCAGGCAATCCTGGAGGCCTCATGCCATTTGCAACCCGTTCGCCCCGCACGACGCCCTTCCGGGCCGCTGCGTACAAGACAACAATCACACCAAGCCAATATCGGGGACGGCATTCGCAGGCCCGCTCGATCCAGCGCGCCGCGATGGGCGCCGCGCGCCAGTCCGCCATTGCCCTCGCGGCCACCGCCTGCGCGCTTGCCGCTTTCGCGCCTCGTGTGCAGGCCCAGACGCCCTCACCGCTCGGCGAATGGCAATACTCGGCGGGCATCCCGCTCGAAAAGCTTTATCAACCCGATCGCCCGGACTTCGAGGCGCGCCTGGGCATCGGTTCGACCTTCGAGCCGCGCTACGACGGCTCCGACCGCTATCACATGATGGCGGGACCGAGCATCGACCTGCGCTACAAGGACATTCTTTTCGGCTCGACGGGCGAAGGCTTCGGCGTGAATTTCCTGCAAGGCCCGAACTGGCGCATGAGCATCGCGGGCGCCTATGACCTGGGGCGGCGCGGCCATGACGATCCTTCGCGCCTGAACGGCATGGGCAACATCAATCCCGCGCCGCTCATGAAAATCGCGGGCGAATACGTGGTGTCGAAGGATTTCCCGCTAGTGGTGCGCGCGGCCTTCACACGCAGCTTCGGCGGCTCGAACGGCTGGACCGCCGACCTCGGCACTTATATGCCGCTGCCGGGCAGCAGCAAGACGTTCTACTGGTTCGCGGGGCCTTCGGTCACGTTCGCCGATTCGAACTACATGCAAAGCTGGTTCGGCGTGACCGGCCAGCAGGCCGCCGCGTCCGGCTACCGCCAGTACAACGCGAGCGCGGGCCTCAAATCGGCGGGCTTTGGCATCACGATGGTGTACTTCGTCAACAAGCACTGGTTCATGAGCGCCGACGGCGCCATCAAACGGCTGCTAGGCAGCGCCGCGAACAGCCCGATCGTCCAGACCAAGACCGAAGGCGTCTGCGATCTGTCGATCAACTATCAGTTCTAGGCACGCGCAGAAAAAATAGCGCATGACGAACACTCACGGCCCTGGACGACCCGCCCGGCTCATTTTCCGCTCATTCTGCGCCGCTATGCTGACCCTATGGGCCAAGGGCCCATAGGGGTCGACCGGCCACGCAGCGGCAACGCAGCACCCGTACGGCCCTCCGCCAACTCCCTACGCCAAGGACCGTACTCATGCTCGCGCCGTTCATCACCACCGCCTTTCTCGGCCAACCCGTGTGGCTCTGGGCCGCCTTCATCGCGGTGGTGATCGTGCTGCTCGCGCTCGATCTCGGCGTGCTGCACCGTAACGACCGCGAGATCGGCATTCGCGAAAGCCTCTGGCTCTCGCTCGGCTATATCGCCATCGGCCTGCTGTTCGGCGGCTTTATCTGGTGGCAGCTAGGCGCGCAGCCGGCAACCGAATACGTCACCGGCTATCTGATAGAAAAATCGCTCTCGCTCGACAACGTGTTCGTGATCGCGTCGATCTTCGGCGCGCTTGCCGTGCCACGCGCCTTCCAGCATCGCGTGCTGTTCTGGGGCATCGTCGGCGTGCTGGTATTGCGCGCGCTGATGGTCGGTCTGGGCGCGGCGCTCGTCTCGCAGTTCGAGTGGATGCTGTTCGTGTTCGGCCTGTTTCTTGCCGCGACCGGCGTGAAGATGCTGTTCGGCTCGAAGCAGGCAGCGCATGTCGAGGACAGCAGGCTCCTGCGCACGATCCGCCGCGTGCTGCCCGTGACGGAACGGCTCGAAGGCGGCGCATTCGTGGTGCGGCGCGCGCATCCGGTCAGCGGCAAGCTCACGCGCTACGCAACGCCCTTGCTCGTCGCGCTGCTGATGATCGAATTCGCCGATCTGATCTTCGCCGTCGATTCGATCCCGGCGATCTTCTCGATCACGACCGATCCGTTCATCGTCTACACGAGCAACATCTTCGCCGTGCTGGGCCTGCGCGCGCTGTTCTTCGCGCTCGCGGCGATGGCGCACCGCTTTTACTACCTCAAGCATGCGCTGGCGCTCGTGCTGGTGTTTATCGGCGTGAAGATCTTCCTGGTAGGCATCGTCGGCAAGATTCCGGCGCCGCTGAGCCTTGGCGTGACGATGGCGCTGCTCATCGGCGGCGTGGTGGTGTCGCTCATCAAAACGCGGCCGGGCAAGGATGGCGGCGGCCCGCTCGAAGCGTCCTGAACGGGCTGGCAGCGTTGCTCATTCTTCGCTCATTCTTCTCTGCGAGGATGGTTTCCACGGCAGCCGCATCGGCTGCCGCCCCCGAAAGGAGCGCATCATGAAATGCCCGAACTGCCCTGACGTCACCCTCGCGATTGCAGAGCGTCATGGCATCGAACTCGACTACTGCCCGCAATGCCGTGGTGTCTGGCTCGATCGTGGCGAACTCGACAAGCTGATCGAACGCGCGGCGCAAGGCCAGCCCGGCACGCGGCGGCCATTCGACGATGGCTATGAAGGCCACGGCTCGCAGGACGGCTCACACCGCGGTTCCCAGCATCGCTCGCGCGATTACGGGCAACGCCACGGCGGACACGAACGCCGCCGCAAATCGTGGCTCGAAGACATTTTCGACTGAACGCACAACGCTTACCCTGCAACGATTGACCAAGGACTCCTGACCATGCGTACCTACACCAGCAACAGCCCGCAGGCCGCCGGACGGATCGTCGCCATCGCCCTGCTCGCCGACGGCCACCTGAACAGCAGCGAACTCGCCGCCATCCATCGCGCCCGCATCGCCGAGCGTCTTGGCCTGGCCCCTGGCGAGTTCAGCACGATCCTGCGCGATCTCTGCGAGGACCTGCTCACGAACGCGAACATGGACTGGAGCGATGCCTGCAAACTCGACTCCGATGTCATGCAGCAAGTGCTGCTCGAACTCGAAGATCCCGGTCTGCGCGCCGAAGTGCTGAGTCTGTGTCTGGTCGCGGTCCACGCCGACCGTCACCTCTCGGACAACGAGGCTGAATTGCTTGCGGTGCTGTCGAAGTCGTGGCACGCGCATCCGTGGCAGCGCCTGCTGGCATCGTAGCGTCGTCGCCTCTCGCCCTGCATTTGCAGCGCTTTTTAACCGTTTCCAGCGTGCACCACGGACTTCCCCCGGGTGTTGCACGCGACGCGGCGAGCCCCCTGGCTCGCCGCGTTTTTTCTCCATGCTCACACGCACGCGGCCCATCCAAGCCCGCGCACATTGCGGATCACCGCATGGCCAAATTTACGGCGCACACTGTAAATCACGGCATCGACGGCATTGCTCTCCACTTCCTCGCCCCAGCCATAAAGCCGCTCTTCCAGTTGCTGGCGCGAGAGGATCGCGCCGGGCCGCTCCAGCAGCGCAAGCATCAATGCATATTCGCGCGCGGACAGATCGTCGCTCTGCCCATCGAACGTCAGACGCCGCGTATTCATGTCGAGCGTCACGCGCGCGCTGCCCATCGTCGCCGAGGCGAAGCCCGCTTTGCGCCGCACCACCGCGCGGATGCGCGCGAGCAGTTCCTTGCTCTCGAACGGCTTGACGAGATAATCGTCGGCGCCGAGATCGAGGCCTTCGACCCGCGTGTCGACGTCGTCGCGCGCGGTGATGATGATGACCGGCGTGGCGTCGCTGGCTTCGCGCACGCCGCGCAGCACGTCCAGGCCGCTCATGTCGCCCAGGCCCAGATCGAGCAGGACGGCAGTGTACGAACCATCGCGGATAGCCGCGCGGCCGCTCTCGCCCGTGCGTACCCAGTCGACGCTATAGGACGCGTCCTTCAGCGCGCGCAGCAGCGCGGGCCCGATCAGCAGATCGTCTTCGATCAGCAGAATCCGCATTGCTCAGTTTTCCTTAGCATAGGTTGACAGGGGTTCGTGCGCTTCGACTCAGGCCAACGGTAGTTCGATGCGCGCAACGACGCCGCTTTGCGCGTTGTCGCGATTGGCGAGCGTCACGTGCCCGCCGTAACTCTGCGCCAACGCCTGCGCAATCGCGAGTCCGAGACCGCTGCCTTCCACATCGTTATTCGCAGCGCGGAAAAAGCGGTCGAACACATGCGGCAAGTCCTTTTCGGCGATGCCGGGGCCGTCGTCGATCACTTCGATCGTCACCTTCCGCCCGTCGCGCAGCACCGAAACATCGACGCGCCCGCCCGCATGTACATAGCGGATCGCGTTATCGATGAGGTTCTTGACCAGCACGCGCATATCGCCTTCGGTCGCACGCACGCTCGCTTCGTCGAGCCGTTCGACGCCGAGATCCACGCCGCGCGCGTCCGCGAGCGGCAGCAAGTCCGCGAGCACGTCGGGCACGAGACGCGTCAGCGCGATTGCTTCCACCGCGCGCTGCGCGCCGCCGATTTCCGCGCGCGCGAGGCCCAGCAGTTGCGACACCAGCGATCCCGTGCGCGCCACGCCGCGCCGAAGTTCGTCGAAGCGTTCGCGGTACTGATCGGGCGGCGCGTCGCGCAGATTGTCGATCTGCAACTGCATCGCCGAAATGGGCGAACGCAGTTCGTGCGCGGCATCGGCGATGAACTTGCGCTCGGCGTTCACGAGCACCGACAGGCGCTCGATCATGCGGTTGATCGATTCAATGAAAGGCCGCAATTCCACCGGCGCTTTCTCGACTTCGAGCGGCTTGAGCGCATGCAGATCGACCTTGGCCGCGCGGCGGCCGACGCGCTCCATCGGTCGCAGCGACAGGCGCACCGTCACGGCAATCGTGAGCACGAGCAGCGGCAACAGCGCGAGCACGGGCAGCAGGCTCCAGAACGCGACGCGCAGGGCATTGCGGTTGCGCATGCTGCGCGACTCGGCGATCTGGATGTATTCGTCGCCGGCCGCAAGCGCGAAGACGTCCCACGCCTCGCCGTCGAACTCGATCGACGAGAAGCCCGTTTGCGCGCGCGGCAAGGCGATGTCGGGGTCGCTCGTGCGGCGCGGCTCGTCGGTGTCGCCTGCGGACCAGATCTGCACGACGAGGTCATCCGAGGGCTGCCGCACGCCGTTTTCCGATACGTGATGCGGCACGCCGGCCTGCACGTGCGCGGCGGCGTCGCGCAGGCTCGCGCTGAACTCGCTCGCGAGACTGCGCACCACCAGAAACGTGCCGAGAGAACCGAGCACGCCCACGAGCAGCGCGAGCGTGCCGATGGCGATGCTCAGGCGACGATGCAGGGAGTTCGCGGCGAAGAACATGGGGCGGTCTGGGGGTGAGGGGCCGCTCCATGATAATGGATTCGGGATCGGGGAAATCGGCGCGGGGCGTTAGCCGGACGGTCGTCGTTCGTAATAGATATCCCACTCGCCCTCGCCGACCTGCGCGAAACCATGCCGTCGATAGAAGCGATTCGAATCGCTCCCGCGTAGCGCACCGACGCGAACGGGCAGACAAATGACAAACGCCCCGACGAACAAGCCGTCGGGGCGTTGGGGATAAAGCTTGATGATACGGCGTGCGGCGCATCGAGCGCGCCGCATGCCGGCTGCGTAGCTTAGCGTGCCGAAATCGGCTTCGCTTCGCGCGGCGTGTTGCCGATGAACAGCTGACGCGGACGGCCGATCTTTTGCTCGGGGTCGGCGATCATTTCGTTCCACTGGGCGATCCAGCCCACCGTACGCGCCATCGCGAAGATACACGTGAACATCGACGTCGGGATGCCCAGCGCGCGCTGCACGATGCCCGAGTAGAAGTCAACGTTCGGGTACAGCTTGCGCGACACGAAGTATTCGTCTTCGAGTGCGATCTTTTCGAGCGCCATCGCCAGCTTGAACAGCGGATCGTCGTGCAGGCCCAGTTCTTCGAGCACTTCGTGGCACGTTTCGCGCATGAGCTTCGCACGCGGATCGTAGTTCTTGTAGACGCGGTGACCGAAGCCCATGAGCTTCACGCCCGAGTTCTTGTCCTTCACCTGCTTGATGAACTCAGGGATGTTCTCCACCGAGCCGATTTCCTCAAGCATGTTCAGCGCGGCTTCGTTCGCACCGCCGTGCGCCGGGCCCCACAGACAGGCGATACCGGCCGCGATACACGCGAACGGATTCGCGCCCGACGAACCCGCCAGACGGACCGTCGAGGTCGAGGCGTTCTGTTCGTGGTCGGCGTGCAGGATCAGGATACGGTCGAGCGCGCGCACCAGCACGTCGTTGACCTTGTACTCTTCGCACGGGTTCGAGAACATCATGCGCATGAAGTTCGCGCTGTACGACAGGTCGTTCTGCGGGTACACGAACGGCTGGCCGATCGAGTACTTGTACGCCATCGCAACCAGCGTCGGCAGCTTGGCGATCATGCGGATCGCCGAAACTTCGCGATGCTTCGCGTTGTTGATGTCGAGCGAGTCGTGATAGAAGGCCGACAGCGCGCCGACAGCCGCGACCAGAATCGCCATCGGGTGCGCGTCGCGACGGAAGCCGCGGAAGAAGAACTGCATCTGCTCGTGAACCATCGTGTGCTGCGTGACGGTCTTCACGAACTCGTCCTTTTGCGCCTGGTTCGGCAGCTCGCCCTTGAGCAGCAGATAGCAGGTTTCGAGGAAGTCGGCGTTCTGCGCGAGGTTGTCGATCGGGAAACCGCGATACAGCAGTTCGCCCTTGTCCCCGTCGATGTACGTGATCGCCGAGTTGCACGCCGCCGTCGACATGAAGCCCGGGTCATACGTGAACTTGCCGGTCTGACCGTACAGTTTGCGGATGTCGATCACATCCGGGCCTTGGGTGCCCTTGTAGATCGGCAGTTCGACGCTCGGCGAATTGTCGCTGAACGATAGCGTGGCTTTTACATCAGACGGGGTCATAGCACATCCTCAATCGAAGATAAATACGGGATTCGATAGTTTGCAAGTCCGGCGCGGCGCCTTCTAACGTCCACATGGGACGTCGCCGCATCTCAGACCTTGCGAAGCAGCTCCAGCACCCGCTTCACGTCCGGGTCGGAAAGATTGCCTTCTGGTTCCTTGCGTGCGAGCAGCAAGTCCATCAGGTCGTTATCGCTCAGCTCCAGCAGGCGCGTGAGAGCACCCACATCGGCGTCGCTGAGGTCATGCTCATAGCGGTCGAAAAAACGCTCGAAAATAATGTCGTTTTCGAGCATACCGCGCCGCGCGCGCCAGCGAAGGCGCGCGCGGCGATGGGGGTCAGACTGATGCGAGTCCATTCAATCTCGTAGGGTCAAACGCGGATCAAACCGCGCGGCGGACCATCAGTTCCTTGATCTTGCCGATCGCCTTGGTCGGGTTCAGGCCCTTCGGGCAAACGTCGACGCAGTTCATGATCGTGTGGCAACGGAACAGACGGTACGGGTCTTCGAGGTTGTCCAGACGCTCGCCGGTGGCTTCGTCGCGGCTGTCCGCGATGAAGCGGTAGGCCTGCAGCAGACCCGCCGGGCCGACGAACTTGTCCGGATTCCACCAGAAGCTCGGGCACGAGGTCGAGCAGCTTGCGCACAGAATACACTCGTACACGCCGTCGAGTTCGTCGCGCTGTTCAGGCGACTGCAGACGCTCTTTCTCGGGCGGCGGCGTGTCGTTGATCAGGTACGGCTTGATCGAGTGGTACTGGTTGAAGAAGTGCGTCATGTCGACGATCAGGTCGCGCACGACGGGCAGGCCCGGCAGCGGGCGCAACACGATCTTCGCTGGCAGGTCGTTCAGGTTCGTGAGGCACGCCAGACCGTTCTTGCCGTTGATGTTCATGGCGTCCGAACCGCACACGCCTTCGCGGCACGAACGGCGGAACGACAGCGTTTCGTCCACTTCCTTGAGCTTCACCAGCGCGTCGAGCAGCATGCGCTCGTGCGTGAGGTCCAGCTCGTACGTCTGCATGCGCGGCGCCGAATCCTTGTCCGGATCGTAGCGGTAGACTTCAAAAATACGTTTGGCCATTTCCCAATTCCTTTTGACTGGCTTGTGCCTTAGAACGTACGCGCCTTCGGCGGCACGGATTCGACGGTCAGCGGCTTCATGTGAACCGGCTTGTATTCAAGGCGGTTGTCTTCGCTGAACCAAAGCGTATGGCGCAGCCAGTTTTCATCGTCGCGGTGTTCGTAGTCGCTGTGAGCGTGTGCGCCACGGCTTTCCTTACGGGCTTCAGCCGAAACCATCGTTGCGCGCGCAACTTCCACGAGGTTCGCCACTTCGAGCGCTTCGACGCGCGCGGTGTTGAACACCTTCGACTTGTCCTTCAGGTGGATGTGCTTCGCCTGCTCGGTGACTTGCGCGATGTCCTTGACGCCTTCGGCCAGCAGCGCCGAGGTGCGGAACACGCCAGCGTGCTTCTGCATCGAACCGCGGATTTCGTTCGCGACGTTCTGCGCGTACTCGCCCGAGGTCGTCTTTTCCAGCGCGGCGAGGCGCGAGAGCGCGAAGTCGGCGGCGTCGGCCGGCAGCGGCTTGTGCTCCTTGAGCTCCTTCACGTGCTTGACGATGTGGTTGCCGGCAGCGCGGCCGAACACCACGAGGTCGAGCAGCGAGTTCGTGCCCAGACGGTTCGCGCCGTGCACCGAGACACACGAGCATTCGCCCACAGCGTAGAAGCCGTTGACGACTTCTTCGTGACCCTTCGGCGTGCCGACGACCTGACCGTTGATGTTGGTCGGGATGCCGCCCATCTGGTAGTGAATCGTCGGAACGACCGGGATCGGTTCCTTGATGCAGTCCACGTTGGCGAACTTGAGCGCGATTTCGCGAATCGACGGCAGACGCTTCATGATCGTCTCCGCGCCGATGTGCGACAGGTCGAGCAGCACGTGATCCTTGTGCGCGCCGACACCGCGGCCTTCCTTGATTTCCTGGTCCATCGAACGCGAAACGAAGTCACGCGGTGCGAGGTCCTTCAGGGTCGGCGCGTAGCGCTCCATGAAGCGCTCGCCGTTCGAGTTACGCAGAATGCCGCCTTCGCCGCGCACGCCTTCCGTGATCAGCACGCCCGCGCCGGCCACGCCGGTCGGGTGGAACTGCCAGAATTCCATGTCCTGCAGCGCGATGCCCGAACGGGCCGCCATGCCAAGGCCGTCACCGGTGTTGATGAACGCGTTGGTCGATGCCGCGAAGATCCGGCCCGCGCCGCCCGTGGCGAACAGCGTGGTCTTGCCTTCGAGGATATAGACGTCGCCGGTTTCCATTTCCAGCGCGGTCACGCCGAGCACGTCGCCTTCGGCGTCGCGGATCAGATCCAGCGCCATCCATTCGACGAAGAACGTGGTCTTGGCCGCGACGTTCTGCTGATACAGCGTGTGCAGCAGCGCGTGACCGGTACGGTCAGCGGCCGCGCAGGCGCGCTGGACCGGCTTTTCGCCGTAGTTGGCCGTGTGGCCGCCGAACGGACGCTGGTAGATCGTGCCGTCCGCATTGCGGTCGAACGGCATGCCCATGTGTTCCAGTTCGTAGACGGCGTTCGGTGCTTCGCGGCACATGAACTCGATCGCGTCCTGGTCGCCGAGCCAGTCGGAACCCTTGATCGTGTCGTAGAAGTGGTAATGCCAGTTGTCTTCGCTCATGTTGCCGAGCGATGCGCCGATGCCGCCTTGAGCCGCGACCGTGTGCGAACGCGTCGGGAACACCTTGGACAGCACGCAGACCGACAGGCCAGCACGCGCCAGTTGCAGCGACGCGCGCATCCCCGAACCGCCCGCGCCGACGATGACCACGTCGAACTTGCGACGCGGCAGAGAATTCTTGATTGCAGCCATTCTTTTACACTCTCCAGAGAATCTGCGCGGCGTAGCCCAGGCTGCCCAGCAGCCAGGCGATCGTCAGCACGTCCAGCGCGATGCGCAGGCCGACGGGCTTGATGTAGTCCATCCAGATGTCGCGCACGCCAATCCAGGCGTGATAGAACAGCGCGAGCAGCATGACGAACGTCGCGAGCTTCATCCATTGGGCGGAGAAAATCGACGCCCAGCCGTCATAAGAAAAGTCGTGTGCGCCGAAGAACAACACGAGCAGCACGATCGTGTAGATCGCCATGAGCACGGCGGTAGCGCGCTGGGCAATCCAGTCGCGCAGGCCGTAGTGAGCGCCCACGACAAGGCGCTTCGGACCGATACCGTTTTTAGCCGACATTCTTAAAACGCTCCGAAGAGTTTTGCCGCGAAGGCGATCGTGAGGATCGTGGAGAGAACAACGACGACGAGCGAGGTCGATTTGCCCTTTTCTTTAGCCGCGAGGTCATGGTTGAAATCCATGAACAGGTGGCGCACGCCAGCACAGAAGTGGAAGAGGAACGCCCATCCGAGGACCAGCACGATGAGCTTGACGATGATGTTGGAAAGGAAGCCCCGGAAGACTTCGAAGCTGAGCTCCGATGTGAGGCTCTGGTCCAACAGGAACAACAGGAAAGGCAGGAACAGGAATAACAGCACACCACTGATGCGGTGGCCGATCGATACGCGACCGGCCAACGGCAGGCGGTATGCGAACAAAATCTGCCCAATGCCGATGTTCCGGTATTCCGGCCTCGGTTTTTTTGCGGCTTCTGCCATGCTAGACCCCTACTATGTGTTAACACTAATACGCAATTTTACCGCCATTTCTTTTCGCGCTGCAGCGAAATCAGCCTTCCAAACCGCTGATGCGCGCGCGAATCGAGCAGCGCGTGGGGAAGAGTCCGCATGTCCCTGCGGACGTCCTCTCAACTCAAGTCATTCTGATAGTAGTACCCGGTTGTGACATACCATCCACGGCGTACCTCGACCGGTCGGTCTCCATAGGTATAGGACACCCGATCGACGGAAAGCAATGGAAAACCAGCCGGAACATTGAGCAGATCGGCAACGGCCGGCTCGGCGGCCACCGCGCGGATCTTCTCAGTTGCACGAATCATACGCGTGCCGAAGTCGGCTTCGAACATGGCGTAGAGCGGGCCTTTGTACTCGGCGAGACGCTCGGCCGTGAGGCCGCGGAATATACCGCCGGGCAGCCAGATTTCGTCGAGTACGGTACTCTCGCCATCGAACTGCAGAAGACGCTTGATGAGCACCACCGGGTCGGCGGGCTTCAGATCGAGCTGACGCGCGATCTCCGCCGAGGCGCGCAGACGGCGGCACTCGAGCAGCCTGCTGACGTGCGGATGCTCCGCGCCGTCATCAGCCAGCAATCTAAGGAAGCGAAACTGTGCGCGTTCTTCGTTGTGCGTCGCAACAAACGTGCCCTTGCCCTGACGCCGCACCAGCAGGTTGTCGGCGGCCAGTTCGTCGATCGCCTTGCGCACGGTCCCCTGGCTGACCTTGTAACGGGCAGCCAGTTCGACTTCGCTAGGGATGATTTCGCCGGGCTTCCATTCGCCGGACTCGAGGCTCTGTGTAATGAGCCCCTTGATCTGCTGATAGAGCGGACTGAAGGTGGGGGACGGCGAGGCCGCCGGCGCCGCGGCCGGAGAAGCGGAGGCGGACGCAGGCGCGCCGCTGTCGGGAGCGGAAGAATTCGCGTTGCTGACCGGGTTCGCATTCATGGCGCGCATTTCAACATAAACCCCCGCTGAAATCTACCCTTTTGGCAGCAACAGATATGTCTTATATAAGACATAAGATACTGTTGACTTTACCCATTGCGAATCCTAAACTGCCGATCGAGCAAGGGTTTGCGGGCGACTCCATGTCAAACACGGGAGCCGCCGGCAGCATCCACTTCGTGGCGAAATGCGCCGCGGTCCGCCTTGCACATGCTGTTCCTTCTAGCAGTCATGCAGTAGCGGTTTTCGATCCGCCCCGCCCGCGCAATCCCCCGCGCGGCGCGCCTGTGGACCGTCCCAGCCGAGCTGTTGCAGGAGTCGGCACACGCAAATGCGGCCCGCGTCAGGCGGCCCTGTCCAGGGCGTTCCCGTCCATTCCCGAGCTTCGTCGTACAGGTTACCGGCATGGCGGCCCGCCCGCCGGCGCGCGCAACAGGCCCCGCAAGGCCTCGCCCGCACGCCGGGAAAGAGGACCGTCGGATTCACGAACGCTTCGGGTACCGCGCATATAGAATGGCGTTTTACCCTGGCGTCTAACGCATCTTCCTGGAGATTTTCAATGGCTAAGCCCGCAAAGCGCGTTGCCGTCACCGGCGCCGCAGGTCAGATCGCTTACTCCCTGCTGTTCCGCATCGCGAACGGCGACCTGCTCGGCAAGGATCAGCCCGTCATCCTGCAACTGCTGGACCTCCCGCAAGCGCAAGCTGCCGTCAAGGGCGTCGTGATGGAACTCGACGACTGCGCCTTCCCGCTGCTCGCGGGCGTGGTCATCACGGACGACCCGAAGGTCGCGTTCAAGGACGCCGACGTCGCCCTGCTGGTTGGCGCACGTCCGCGCTCGAAGGGCATGGAGCGTAAGGATCTGCTCTCGGCCAACGCCGAAATCTTCACGGTTCAGGGCAAGGCGCTGAACGACGTCGCCAGCCGCGACGTCAAGGTGCTGGTGGTCGGCAACCCGGCCAACACGAACGCCTACATCGCCATGAAGTCGGCTCCGGATCTGCCGAAGAAGAACTTCACGGCCATGCTGCGTCTGGACCACAACCGCGCGCTCTCGCAGCTCGCGGCCAAGTCGGGCAAGCCGGTCGCTTCGATCGAGAAGCTCGCCGTGTGGGGCAACCACTCGCCGACGATGTACCCCGACTACCGTTTCGCCACGGTCGAAGGCCAGTCGCTCAACGCGCTGATCAACGACGACGTGTGGAACCGTGACACGTTCATCCCGACGGTCGGCAAGCGCGGCGCGGCGATCATCGAAGCGCGCGGCCTGTCGTCGGCGGCATCGGCGGCCAACGCGGCGATCGACCACGTGCGTGACTGGGTGCTCGGCACGAACGGCAAGTGGGTCACGATGGGCATCCCGTCGGACGGCTCGTACGAAATCCCCGAAGACATCATCTACGGCGTGCCGGTGACCTGCGAAAACGGCGAGTACAAGCGCGTCGAAGGCCTGGAAATCGACGCGTTCTCGCGCGAAAAGATGACGGGCACGCTCAACGAGCTGCTCGAAGAGCGCGAAGGCGTCGCTCACCTGCTCAAGTAATCGATGCAGGCAAACCGGGGCTTTGCCGCCACGCGGCGGGTTCCGGTTCTTGCGCGGGTTCGGGCGGCACACGCCCCCGTCCCGCGCACTGATCCGCACGCGCCTTGCCCGTCCGCTGGCCGCAGGACGCGTACGAATCAGGTATTCCCACAACCCTCGTCCCCTGACGCCGAAGATGCGCGCCATCCTCCCCGCGGAAGTGTTGTTTGACGGCGAAGCGCCCCCCACTCTCCTGCCCGCGTGCGACCACTACGCCGGCAGCGAGAAGCTGATGCTCAAATCCCTCGCGCTGCAGCAGGAGCTGGGTCCGGTTTTCGATATCACGCTCGACTGCGAAGACGGCGCCCAGGTCGGCCACGAGGCCGAACACGCGGAACTCGTCGCCTCGCTGCTGGGCAGCGATCACGACCGCTTCGGGCGCGTCGGCGTTCGCATCCACGATTTTCACCATCCGCACTGGCGCGACGACGTGCGCCTGATCCTGCGCGCCGCGAAGCGCGCGCCGGCGTTCTTCATGCTGCCGAAGATCCGCGCCGTGGGCGACGCCGCCGAGATGACCGCGTTCATCGAAGCCACGCGCGTCGAGATGGGCATCGAAAAAGCCATTCCCGTGCAGTTGCTGGTCGAAACCCATGGCGCGCTCGCGCGGGCGTTCGATCTCGCCGCGCTGCGCGGCGTCGAATCGCTCAGCTTCGGGCTGATGGATTTCGTTTCCGCGCACGACGGCGCGATTCCCGACAGCGCCATGCGCTCGCCCGGCCAGTTCGACCATCCGCTCGTGCGCCGCGCCAAACTCGAAATCGCCGCGGCCTGCCATGCGTTTGGCAAGATTCCGTCACACAACGTGAGCACAGAAGTGCGCGATATGGCGACCGTCGCGAACGACGCCCGGCGCGCGCGCAACGAGTTCGGCTACACGCGCATGTGGAGCATCCACCCCGCGCAGATTCCGGCCATCGTGGCCGCTTTCGCGCCGCGCGACGAGGAAATCGTCACCGCCGCCGAGATCCTGCTGGCCGCGCAGCACGCCCAATGGGGCCCGACACGCCACGGCGACACGCTGCACGACCGCGCGAGCTACCGTTACTACTGGTCGGTGCTGCGCCGCGCACGCTCGACCGGCCGCACGGTGCCGGTGGAAGCCGCGCCGCTGTTCGGCGAGGGCGCGACGGCATGATGGCGCGACGTGGTTGACTCGGGAAGAGACTTCGGAAAGAACCGGCCAACAGAATTATTTTGACACCGGAAAAACTGAAATTCGTGCCGATAAATAGGTGAAAATAGCGTCCGCTGCGCGCTCACGGGGCGCGCGTAGTGCAACCGGCGGCCACAGCCCGTGGCCGCGCACTGTTCAACCGATTTGAGACATAAAGGTCCGACTCCATGAAGAAATTGCTGATCGCTACCATCATTGGCGCGCTGTCCTCGACGATGCTGCTGGCCGCTACCGACGCCGCCGCGCAAGGCACCACGTCGACGACGGCGAAAAAGCCCGCGAAGCCGGCACCGAAGCACCGCATCATCAAGCGCAAGGTCAACCCGGCCAAGGAAGCGAAGGTCGACGCCGTGCCGGAAGGCTCGGAACACTGGAGCTGCGCGGAAGGCATGCAGTTCGACCTGAAGGGCGACATGGCGCGTGACCAGATCGTCACCGTTCACTGGGCGAACAAGAACTACAACCTGCCGCGTCAATCGACGACGACGGGCGCGGACCGTTTCCACGACGCCGCCACCGGCCTCGACCTGGTCGTGATCCCAACCAAGGCGATGCTGTTCTCGGACAAGGACAGCTCGCGTCTGGCCGACGAGTGCAAGACTGTTGCAATGCAGCAAGGCGCAATGGCGCCGACCCAGGCGAACGCCCTGAACCCGGCGAACCGCGCAGCACCGGCGAGCGGCGCATCGGGCCAGTAAGGACCGAGGAAAGCCTCGATGTCCGCCCCGATCCCCAACGTCAGGCCGCAGCCGGATCAGGTATTGGTCGATATCGTCGACTACGTCCTGAACGTGCCTGTCGTGTCGGACGATAGCGCGCTCGCGCTGTCGACGGCCCGGCATTGCCTGATCGACACGCTCGGCTGCGGACTCGAAGCGCTTTCCTACCCCGCCTGCACCAGGCTGCTGGGACCGATCGTGCCAGGCACGATCGTCCCGCACGGTGCGAAGGTGCCCGGCACCTCATTCCAGCTCGACCCGGTTCAGGCCGCCTTCAATATCGGCGCGATGATCCGCTGGCTCGACTTCAACGATACCTGGCTTGCCGCCGAGTGGGGGCATCCGTCGGATAACCTGGGCGCGATTCTCGCGACCGCCGACTGGCTCTCGCGCACGGCCGTGACGCACGGCAAGCCGCCGCTCACCATGAGGCATGTGCTTGAAGCCATGGTGAAGGCGCACGAGATCCAGGGCTGCATTGCGCTGGAAAACTCGTTCAACCAGGTCGGTCTCGACCACGTGCTGCTCGTCAAGCGCGCCTCGACCGCCGTGGCCGGGCAGATGCTCGGCCTGACGCGCGACGAACTCATCAACGCCGTCTCGCTCGCGATGGTCGATGGCCAGGCGCTGCGCACCTACCGCCATGCGCCCAATACGGGCTCGCGCAAGTCGTGGGCCGCAGGCGACGCCACCTCGCGCGGCGTGCGCCTCGCGCTCATGGCGAAAACGGGCGAGATGGGCTATCCGTCGGCGCTCACGGCAAAAACCTGGGGTTTTTACGACGTCTCGTTCAAGGGCCGGCCGTTCAGGTTCCAGCGCCCCTACGGCACGTACGTGATGGAAAACGTGCTGTTCAAGATCGCGTTCCCCGCCGAATTCCACGCGCAGACCGCCGCCGAAGCCGCCATGACGCTGCATGGCCAGCTCGCGCAACAGGGTAAAACGGCGCAGGACGTCAAGCGGATCACCATTCGCACCCACGCCGCGGCGATCCGCATCATCGACAAGACCGGGCCGCTGGCGAACCCCGCCGACCGCGACCACTGCATCCAGTACATGGTCGCCGTGCCGCTGCTGTTCGGCCGCCTCACCGCCGCCGACTACGAAGACGATATTGCGGGCGACCCGCGCATCGACGCGCTGCGCGCCAAGACGGTCTGTGTCGAAGACCCGCGGTTCACGCAGGATTACCACGACCCCGCGAAGCGTTCGATCGCCAATGCACTGACTGTCGAGCTAAACGACGGCACGACGCTGCCCGAAGTCGTGGTGGAGTACCCGATCGGCCATCGCCGGCGCCGCGACGAAGGCCTCCCGCTGCTGATCGAGAAGTTCAAGACCAACCTCGCGCGCCGCTTCCCCGCGAAGCAGCAGCACGCCATTCTCGACGTCTCGCTCGATGCGGCACGTCTTGAAGCCATGCCGGTGAACGAATACGTAGACTTGTATGTGATCTGAGCAATCGGACAGATATCAGCACCCGCAGCATACGTGTAGTAAGAAAGCGTTATTTCCGCGATTAAACGAAGGAAAACACCATGGCCCACAATCTCCACAAAACGCTAAAGGAATTCGACAGCGGTTCCGGCAAAGGCAAGTTCTACTCGCTGCCGCAACTCGGCAAGCAGCTCGGCGTGAAGATCGATCGCCTGCCGGTTTCGATCCGTCTCGTGCTCGAGTCCGTGCTGCGCAACTACGACGGCAAGAAGATCGCGGAAGAGCACATCGAGCAACTCGCGAACTGGAAGCCCAACGCATCGCGCGTCGATGAAATCCCGTTCGTGGTCGCCCGCGTCGTACTGCAGGACTTCACCGGCGTGCCGCTGCTCGCCGACATCGCGGCCATGCGCGGCGTCGCGCAACAGGTCGGCAAGGACCCGAAGGTCATCGAACCGCTCGTGCCGGTGGATCTCGTCGTCGACCACTCGGTCCAGATCGACTACTTCCGCCAGAAGGACGCGCTCGACCTGAACATGAAACTGGAATTCCAGCGCAACAACGAGCGCTACCAGTTCATGAAGTGGGGCATGCAGGCGTTCGACACGTTCAAGGTCGTGCCCCCGGGCATCGGCATCGTCCACCAGGTCAACCTGGAATACCTCGCGCGCGGCGTGCACAAGAAGGCTGAAGGCGGCGATACCGTCTACTACCCGGACACGCTCGTCGGCACCGACTCGCACACCACGATGATCAACGGCATCGGCGTGGTGGGCTGGGGCGTGGGCGGCATCGAAGCCGAAGCCGGCATGCTCGGCCAGCCGGTGTACTTCCTCACGCCGGACGTCGTGGGCGTGGAACTGAAGGGCAAGCTGCGCGAAGGCTGCACGGCCACCGACCTCGTGCTGACCATCACCGAAATGCTGCGCAAGGAGAAGGTCGTCGGCAAGTTCGTCGAGTTCTTCGGCGAAGGCACGGCCTCGCTGTCGCTGCCGGACCGCGCGACCATCGGCAACATGGCGCCGGAATACGGCGCGACCATGGGCTTCTTCCCGGTCGACGAAAAGACCATCGACTACTTCAAGGGCACGGGCCGCACGGAAGCGGAAATCGCCGCCTTCGAGAACTACTTCAAGGCGCAGGAACTGTTCGGCGTGCCGAAGGCCGGCGAGATCGACTACACCAAGACGCTGGTGCTGGATCTGGGCACGGTCGCGCCGTCGCTGGCCGGTCCGAAGCGCCCGCAAGACCGCATCGAAATCGGCAACGTGAAGTCGACCTTCACGGACCTGTTCTCGAAGCCGGTCGCGGAAAACGGCTTCAACAAGAAGGCCGACGACCTCACGGCCGAATACGCGGTCACCGACAAGGTCAATCTGCACAACGGCGACGTGCTGATCGCGGCGATCACGTCATGCACGAACACGTCGAACCCGTCGGTGCTGCTGGCCGCCGGCCTGCTGGCGAAGAAGGCCGTGGAAGCGGGCCTGACGGTCGCGCCGCACATCAAGACCTCGCTCGCCCCCGGCTCGCGCATCGTCACCGAATACCTGACGAAGACGGGCCTGCTGCCCTATCTGTCGAAGCTCGGTTTCGAACTGGCCGCTTATGGCTGCACGACCTGCATTGGCAACGCGGGCGACCTGACGCCGGAACTGAACGAGTCGATCGTCAAGAACGACGTCGTCGCAGCCGCCGTCCTGTCGGGCAACCGTAACTTCGAAGCGCGGATTCACCCGAACATCCGCGCGAACTTCCTGGCTTCGCCGCCGCTGGTCGTCGCCTACGCGATCGCGGGCAAAATCACGCGCGATCTGATGACCGAGCCGGTCGGCAAGGGCAAGGGCGGGCGCGACATCTACCTCGGCGACATCTGGCCGACGAGCGAAGAAGTCAACGCGCTGCTCAAGTTCGCGCTCGACGCGGACGTTTACCAGAAGAACTACGCCCAGCTCACGAAGAAGGGCGACCTGTGGAGCAAGATCGAAGGCGAGGAAGGCCAGGTCTACGACTGGCCGAAGTCGACCTACATCGCCGAGCCGCCGTTCTTCGGCAAGAACTTCTCGATGACGCCGTCGTCGGGCGTCGCTGAAGTCAAGGGCGCGCGCGCGCTGGGCATCTTTGGCGATTCGGTCACGACCGACCACATCAGCCCGGCCGGCTCGATCAAGGAAGACTCGCCCGCAGGCAAGTGGCTGAAGGAAAACGGCGTGCAGAAGGCCGATTTCAACAGCTACGGCTCGCGCCGCGGCAACCACGACGTCATGATGCGCGGCACGTTCGCGAACGTGCGCATCAAGAACCTGATGATCCCGGCGAAGGCCGACGGCACGCGCATCGAAGGCGGCCTGACGATCCATCAGCCGAGCGGCGAACAACTGTCGATCTACGACGCAGCGATGAAGTACATCGACGCCGGCACGCCGACCATGGTGTTCGCGGGCGAAGAGTATGGCACGGGTTCTTCGCGTGACTGGGCCGCCAAGGGCACGCAGTTGCTGGGTGTGAAGGCCGTGGTGGCGCGCAGCTTCGAGCGCATCCACCGCTCGAACCTGGTCGGCATGGGCGTGCTGCCGCTGCAGTTCAAGGGTTCGGACAGCGTGCAGACGCTCGGCCTGACCGGCGAGGAAACGTTCGATATCGAAGGCCTCACGGACGACTTCAAGCCGCAGCAAGACCTGACGCTCGTGATCCATCGCAAGGACGGCAAGGATGAGCGCGTGCAGGTGCTGCTGCGTATCGACACGCCGATCGAAGTCGACTACTACAAGCACGGCGGTATTCTGCCGTTCGTGCTGCGCTCGCTGCTCGCGGCTTAAGCGGCAACGGCGTACGCAGTTTTTGCAGGTGCCGCGCCCGGCAACGGGTGCGGTCACACTTGGAGCCCGGCGAAAGTCGGGCTTTTTTTTCGCGTTGCGACGGAATTTTGACGGGCGTAACGTGGAATCGCCTCTTGAGAACAGGCGAGCCTTATGAACCCCGGTCCTCGGACAGCGTCCCGACCGGGATTTTTTTTTGGATGCTTCGGAGAGTCCGCGCCGGGGAAAAAACAGGCGCAGCATAAAGAATTCGGAAAATGACGGATCACCGAATGAGGAGTTCGGCATCGCCCCAGCCAGAGCTAGACCCGTCACGAACATCATTATCGGGCCTCGCTCCCGATGCGTCATTAGCACAAGCCGCAAGAATCCATTACAGATATTGTCAAGATGTGCGCACGCGTCCTGTGGTCGCAGTTTTCGGCGCTTGCCAGGGCACTGCCAGCGCCACCGCGCGTATCCGCTAACATGACGGTTTCCTCCACGCCGTCTCGCCTGCTTTGCCCACCTATACCCTCGCCTCAACCGTCAGCGCGGAGCTTGAGATCCGCAAGAGCCGTTTCATCGGACTCGCGATTCCGGTCGCCGACCGCGACGCGGCCATGATCGAGCTGCGCCGTCTACGCGACGAACACCCCGCCGCCACGCACGTCTGCTGGGCGCTGCTCGCCGGCGGCCAGTCCGGCATGTCCGACGATGGCGAGCCCTCCGGCACCGCAGGCAGGCCGATTCTGGAAGTGCTGCGCCATCACGATCTGGACGGCGTGCTGGCCGCCGTGGTGCGCTATTACGGCGGCGTGAAACTGGGCGCGGGCGGCCTCGTGCGCGCCTATACCGACGCCATCGCGAGCACGCTGCAGAACGCGCCGCGCATCGAGCGCGTGGCTCAGGCGCGGCTGATGGTGGAAGTCGGCTATCCCGACGAAACGCACGTGCGCCACTGGATCGAGCAGGCCCAGCACACGCTCGTGGACAGCCGCTACACGATGACGGTGCGGCTCGCCATACAGATGCCGGTCACGGCCGTGGACGCAGCGCGCGACGCGCTGCGCGACCTCACGCAAGGGCGCGCGGGCTTTCCCGAGCACGAGTGAACGCGGGTCGAAGTTGCTGACGCTTGCAAACCTGATGATCGGTGAAACGTCCGCGCAAAAAAATAGCCGCCGATAAGGATCGGCGGCTAAACAGGGGACGTGAAGAACAACCGCGAATCGACTATCGAATCGACCCGACGCACTCATCATGGCTTCGCAAAATTAAGGCAAACTTAAACGCGCTCAAATACGTGCGAAATCTTTCCTGACAAAATGTGACGCGTACGCCGTGAAAGCGCAGAATCGGCCCATCGCTATAATCGATTCGAGTCTGATTCGAGTCGGCCGGCGGGCTGCGTGCGGTGAGCAGCCTGCCAGTTGTCACCCACGGGGAGGATCCCATGATTTTCGATCGACTGAGAGCCGGCGCCGGTCCGGAACGACGCCATCGCGTCTGGACCAGGCTGCGCATCCTCGTGGCCGCCATCGGCACGCTGGGCTCGGCAACGGGCATTGCCATCGCCGTGATCGGCCTGGTGGAATTCAATCATGCCAAGGTGGTGACAGGCGCACTCGTCATCATCGTCTCGACCGCCGTGTACGTGTCGATCCTCGTGCGCGATCGCGACCGGGTCGATTGACGACGGTATCGGCAGATGCGGCCATGCAGTGAGCGAGTGAGCGCGCCCGGTTTCAGGCGCGCTTTCTTTTGCTACTCCACGCGTGCGCCGTTGCGCACCACCTGCACGGCCGTTGCGCCCACATAGTCGGCGCGAATGCTGTCGCCTACCTTGAGCTTTTCGATCGGTACATCCTGCGGCACGCCCACCACGACGGTGCGCGTCGGGCCGCGCAGCGTCACCTTGCGGTGGGCGCGGTCGATCTTCTGGACCGTCGCCACCACCTGCACCGCCCTTGCCGCCGCCGTCACGCCGCCTGAGGCCGGTGTCTCCGCTGTCGTTTCCACACGCGCGCGAATACCCTTGGTGTCCACCTTGTCCGCACGCAGCAGCAGCGCTTCCTTGTAGACGATGTTGACCTGGTCGCCTGGCGCGAGTTTGCTGACGTTTGCAACGGCGGGATCTACCGCCACCGTCACCTGCCTGCCCTGCGCGCCGCGCAGCGTGACGGTGTTGGCCGCAGCATCCACGCTCACTACATGCGCCACGGTCTGCACCTCGCCGGTTTGCAGCACGCCAACGGGCGCGCTCGCCGCCGCATCGGGCGCCGACGCCGTCTGCGCGTAGAGCGGCACGCATACGGTCAATGACGTCAATGCGGCCAGCACGGCGCTCACGCGCAGCAAGTACCCGGAATGGTCGTTGATTCTCATGGCAGGCTTCCCTCGTTGTCGGATATCTGTCGATACACAATTACAACGCATAACTAACTAATTGAAGAATGCCGGAATCCGGCATCCGACTACGCGCGTTCAAGCCTCGTGCAACGCAGGCACGGGCACGGCGCTGCGATAGTGCTCATACACACGCTCGCGCTCTTCGCTCGCAAGCTGACGCTTCTCCGCGAGTTTGAGCATGCGATGACGATCGGCCCCGAGCGTGGCGTAATAACGATCGGAATGCAGGCGTCTGAGGCGCGTGTAGAAGTCCGGCCCGGGCAGGCCCGAATCGGTCGCGAGCAGCGCGGCGTAATCGGCCACCTGCGGTTCGCACAAGGCCGCCGCCGCGGTTTCGAGTTTCTCGTAGCGCTCGCGCAGCGGCACGTCCTGCGCGAACAACGCGTGAAACGCGCCATAAGGCACGAGTCCGCGCCGACTCGCCGCCCGCCTCAGCAGACGTTCAACCTTTTCGTCGAGTTCCTTGTTCATCCCCAATGGCCGTCAAGCGGTTCGCAGCAAGGCCATGTATCGATCACAACACATGCCCCGGACGTCCCGGCGGTTTAGCGATATCCAGTTCGCATAAGTACGCAATGCAATACGTAATTAAGCCAATCCGGCAAACCCGTTTATCCAATCAAAAGGAATGCGTAATTCCATTCATGCCGATTCGGAAAAGGCATTCTGCACAAATTTCCCGATTCGATGCCGTTAAGTGTGCCATTGGAATGCAAGCGGGAATGCAAGCGACGTGTTAAAAAAGATTGCAAACGTCGAGGCGCCCGCCGATTGGGTGTGTCATGGCACGAATGCTCGCCGGGGACGCGTATTGTTGAGCGAATCGGGCACGATCATTTTTTCCGATAGACCAGGAAAATCGCTAAGTCAAGCAGACTATTTTTCCGCCAGCTATACACAATCCATACAAAAACAATTATTAATATCCGCTGCGGGACAACCTGGACCTCGTGCCACTGGAGCACTCAGGGTTATTCCGCAAGCGCCCCCGCGTGGGCGCATCGTTTCGCCGTCCGCGATGGCCCCGCATCACGCAGCAGCTTTGCAGGACCGTAGCAAGCGACTAGACCCGCATGCACTGAGAGGGTTGACTGGAGCGGCGCTTCCGTAAGCCGCATGACCGGAATCTTTCGTTGACGAGTGATCACATGCTTACCAGAACCGAGAATTTGCCGAGCGTCGCGCGCCGAATGGCTGCCGGCCAGATGTTGGTGGATGGTGCAACGGTGAACGCCGTGGCCGACTCCCTGCACCTCTCCGCCCAGACGGTGCGTCGTTACAAAACCATCGTGGAGGACGGCGGGCTCACTGCGCTTCAGCAGATGAGCGTCGGCGGCCGGCCTTCGGTGCTCGACCAGGCCGCGCTAGGCTGGATTGCGGGCGCGCTGCATGGCTCCGCCCGCGAACACGGCTTTCCCAGCGACGCCTGGACCAACAGCCGCGTGCGCGAACTGATCGGCCGGCAATTCGGCGTGCATTACTCGCGCGTCTATACCTGGCAGATCGTGTCGAATCTGGGACTGGGCCACCGCCTGTCGAAATCGGCGCGCTAAAGGTGCACTGAAAGCACTCAAGGCGCGCGATTCAGGCCGCAGGCGGCGCGTTTGCTGCACCCGCCTCGCCGGTCCACTCTTTTGCATGCACCTGGTTGCGCCCCGCCGACTTCGCTTCGTAGAGCAGCACGTCGGCGGCGGCCAGCAATTGCGCGGCGCTGCCGCCGACGGGCGGCTCGCAACTCGCGCAGCCCACGCTCACCGTGACGCGGCCGTAGCGCGAGCCGCTATGCGAGAGATTGGCCGACTCCACCCGCCGCCGGATCTTTTCCGCGATCTTCTGCGCGCCCGCCAGCGGCGTGCCGGGCAGCACGACGGCGAACTCCTCGCCGCCGTAGCGCGCCGTCATGTCCACAGCGCGCCGCGAGCCCGAGGCGATGCGCTCGGCCACCAGCGCGAGCACTTCATCGCCCGCGCCATGTCCGTAGGTGTCGTTGAAGAGCTTGAAGTGGTCGATGTCTAAAAACAACACCGCGAGCGGCTGCTGCAAACGCACAGCGCGCCGCCATTCGGAATTCAGGCGCTCATCCAGCGCCCGCCGATTGGCGAGGCCCGTTAGCGGATCGGTCAGCGCAAGACGCTGCAACGCGGCTTGCGCGAGCACCTTGTCGCGCAATACGAACGCCAGAATCCACGACACCGCGACCCACGCCCCGCCGAACATCGTCGTCATGGCCAGGGCGATCGACGCGCGGCGCCGCCAGCCCGCGAGAATATCGTCGACGGCGGGCGCAACGCCGACGATGATCGGCGTGTTGTCCACGTGCGCGTAGGTGTAAACGCGCAGCACGCCGTCCGCCTCCGAATGCGCGGTGAACGTGCCTGTGTCGTGCCGCGAGATGATCTTGTAGTTGTGCCAGCTCGCGTAATTCGCGCCGATGCCAAGCGGCATCATCGGCTTGCTCGCGAGCAGCGTGCCGTCCTGCATGATGATGAAGACACCGCCGCGCTGCCCCACGTCGATGCGATCGATCAGCTGCTCGAAATACTCGAGCCGCACGCCGAGCAGCGCCGCGCCCGCGAACGTACCGTCGGGCGCGTCAATGCGCCGTGACAACGCGATCGACAGCACGCCCTGCCGCAAGCGGGATCGATAGGGCTTCGAAATGAACAGCCCCGCATGGGGATCGCGCTGCTGCGCAACGAAATAGTCGCGGTCGGCGAGCGACACGCCGGGCGTCAGGACGCCGCTCTGCGAGGCCTTCACGTGCCCCTGCGCGTCCAGCACATACGCCCCGCCGAGAAACGACGCCGCCGTCGCCCGATCGAACAGCATGCGCTGGCGCAACGTGGCGGGCAGTTCCCAGGTCTGCGGCTGCTGCGCACCGGAGACCACGGCACGCAGCGAAAGATCGTAAAGCTCGACATTGCGCGCGATATCGCTCGTCACGATGCGCACGATATTCGACGAATTCTCGACCGCGTGGCGCAGTTCCTCGGCGCGGCCTTCATAGAGCGCGGCGTAGGTCAGCGCCGCCATCGCGGTGGCAATGATCGTCCCTGCCCACCCCGTGAAAAAAGGGTGGCCGCCGATCAATCCGGTGACGGATTTGCCGCCCGCGAAAACCCAGCGTCGCGCACGCAAACGCCAGCCCGGCGCGAAAACACGTCTCGCCCGCACACACGCGGACGGCTCCTGCACAGACTCTTGTATCCGATCCGCCAAGTACGCAATCCTCCGACAAAAACCGTCCCAAACGGCCTGTTTCAGGGCTTACGGCATGGCTTGCACGCCGATGTCATCAATCCGTCACGCATGCTCCGCATGATCGGGAGCGTTGCTTTCACCGCCGCTTTCAAAGCGGTTTCGACTGAACCCATCCCCTGACTGATCTCACTACTCGCTACATACAGGAGCCTGCTCGTCATGCCGGACCTTTCCCTGTCACCGCAGCCGGGCGCCGCTGCCTCGCGCGGCCGTAACGCGAGCCTGCTGGTTTTTCTGCTCGTCATCGCTGCTGGCGCCGTCTATGTCGGCATGCATCTCGCCGACGACCTTTCTCCTGTGCGAGAAAGCTCCGCGCTACCGTGGCTGCTGCTCGGCATCGCCCTGCTGATCGCACTGGGCTTCGAATTCGTCAATGGCTTCCACGATACCGCGAATGCGGTCGCAACCGTTATCTACACGCATTCGCTCTCGCCCAACCTCGCCGTGATCTGGTCGGGCGCCTGGAACTTCCTCGGCGTGCTGACTTCGACGGGTGCCGTGGCCTTCGGCATCCTGCAACTGCTGCCCGTCGAGCTGATCCTGCAGGTAGGCAGCAGCGCGGGCTTCGCGATGGTATTCGCGCTGCTGATCGCAGCCATCATCTGGAACCTCGGGACGTGGTATTTCGGCCTGCCGTCGTCGAGCTCGCACACGCTGATCGGCTCGATCATCGGCGTGGGCCTGATGAACCAGTTGATGCACGGCACCAACGGCACGAGCGGCGTGGACTGGAGCCAGGCGCTTGGCGTCGGCAAGTCGCTGCTGTTCTCGCCGATCGTGGGCTTCCTGCTGGCCGCGCTGCTGCTGCTCGTGCTCAAGGCGCTGGTGAAGGTGCCGGCGCTCTACAGCGAGCCGAAGGGCAGCGAGCCGCCGCCGTTCTGGATCCGCGCGCTGCTGATCCTCACCTGCACGGGCGTGTCGTTCGCGCACGGCTCGAACGACGGGCAGAAAGGCATGGGCCTCATCATGCTGATCCTGATCGGCACGGTGCCGACCGCCTACGCGCTCAACAAGGCCGTCACGCCTGCCGAAACGCAAACCTTCGTCGCCGTCGCGCACGAAGCCGCCAACACGCTGAACAAGTACGCGAACGGCGTGGCCGCGCCCGCCGATTCCCGCGCCGAAGTGGAACGCTTCGTCGGCACGCGCACGCTCACGCCGGCAACGGTGCCCGCGCTCGCCTCGCTCAGCAACCAGCTCGGCCAACAGGTGGGCAACTATGAATCGATGGCGCAGGTGCCGCAATCGGTGGTCGATAACGTGCGCAACAACATGTATCTGACCTCCGAAGCGATCCGCCTGATGAACAAGGCGAAGCAACCCGCCTTCTCTGCCATCGACGCCAAGGCCATCGACAACTTCAAGGCGCAGAACGACCACGCGACCAAGTTCATCCCGACGTGGGTGAAGGTGGCCGTGGCGATCGCGCTGGGTCTCGGCACGATGGTGGGCTGGAAACGCATCGTCGTGACGGTGGGCGAGCGCATCGGCAAGACGCACCTGACCTACGGCCAGGGCGCGAGCGCCGAACTCGTGGCGATGGCGACGATCGGCGCCGCCGACGTCTACGGCCTGCCGGTGTCGACCACGCACGTGTTGTCCTCGGGCGTGGCGGGCACGATGGCCGCGAACGGATCGGGCCTGCAATGGAACACGGTGCGCAGCCTCGTGCTCGCATGGGTGCTCACGCTGCCGGTGTCGATCGCGCTCGCGGGCGCGCTTTACTGGGTGTTCCGCCACCTGTTCTGATCGTCCCGGTCTGGGCGAAGCCGCATAAAAAAGCCGCGCCTCTCACTCACGAGGCGCGGCTTTTGCGTTTCAGTCGCGTCAGTGCGCCAGATGCGCTCAGTAGATCTCGGGCACGATCATGCTTTGCGGCACCGGCTGGCGAATGTAGTCGGGATGATGCACGCGCGCGGGCAGCGTCACCTGCGGATGCTCGATCTCGTGATACGGCACCTGACTCAGCAGATGGCTGATGCAGTTCAGGCGCGCGCGCTTCTTGTCCACGCCCTGCACGACCCACCACGGCGCTTCCGGAATATGCGAGCGC
The DNA here is from genome assembly GCF_002917095.1 of Paraburkholderia eburnea. Lineage (GTDB taxonomy): Bacteria > Pseudomonadota > Gammaproteobacteria > Burkholderiales > Burkholderiaceae > Paraburkholderia > Paraburkholderia eburnea. The sequence goes on along the minus strand of NZ_PQGA01000002.1, from coordinate 263,778 downwards.
TGCAGCATCACTTCCTTGACGTGCGTGTACGCTTCCCAGCGGCGGCGGCTTTCGAGATCCATCGGCGAAAGCTTCCACTGCTTGAGCGGATCGTCGATACGGCTCTGGAAGCGCACTTCCTGTTCGTCGTCGGTGATCGAGAACCAGTACTTGACGATCTGCACGCCGCTGCGCACGAGCATCTTTTCGAACTCGGGCACCGAGCGGAAGAATTCCTCGTACTCGTCGTCGGAGCAGAAGTTCATCACGCGCTCGACGCCCGCGCGGTTGTACCAGCTACGGTCAAACAGCACCATTTCGCCGCCCGCCGGCAGATGCTGGACATAGCGCTGGAAATACCACTGCGTGCGTTCGCGGTTGTTCGGCGCAGGCAGCGCGGCCACGCGGCACATGCGCGGGTTCAGGCGCTGCGTGATGCGCTTGATGACGCCGCCCTTGCCCGCCGCGTCGCGGCCTTCGAAGATCACGACGAGCCGGTGGCCCGTGCTGATGATCCAGTCCTGCATCTTCACGAGTTCGCCCTGCAGGCGGATCAGCTCGCGGAAATAGACGCGGCGCAGCGCGCGCGCTTCGTCGCCGATATCGAGGCCGCCTTCCTGCAGGCGGTCGTCGACTTCCATTTCGAGCTCTTCGTCGTAGGCATCCAGGAGTTCTTCGTTGAGACGGCGGCGGCGCTCGCGTTCGACTTCCTGGCTCGCCTGCGCGTCGGCTTCGCGCTCCGAGCCGTAGCCCGCATCCCGCGCGGCCTGTCCCGCGCGATCCAGTTCGTTCATGGCGACTCTCCTCTTTCGATGAATGACAACCCGCGACGCTATCGCTTCGCGTGCATCCCGACAGCGGATGCACCGCGCGCAGATGGACACGGCCACGCGCCACTATCGGCGCTACGGGTGTCACACATATTTCAAATGCATTATTGCGGGCCGCGCAGCCTGACCGCTCAACCTAGGGGCTTCGCGAAACTCAATTCATGGCCGTCCGGATCGAGCACATGGAAATAGCGCTCGCCCCACGGCGCATCCTGCGGCGCGAACTCCGGTGTCAGGCCCGCCGCGCAAACCTGCGCATAAAAGACATCGACATCCGAGACATAAAAGATCGCGCGTCCCCAGCCCTCGACCTTGCCATGCTGCCCTTCGAGCAGATTCAGATAGCAGGCCGGCCCGATCTCGCCGAGCACGAACGACGCAAATCCCGCAATCGACGGCCCGGGTTTGTGCGCAAAACCCAGCGCTTCATAGAAGCGCACGGAACGCGCAATGTCGCTCACGGTGAGCGTCACGGCGCTCAGGGATTCGATACGCGCGGTGGGCGGGTTCATGGCCTTGCCTCCTTGTTGTCGGTTTGTCGTGCCGCTTCATTAACGTTCCGTTGCCGGTCGTCATGGCGACGGTGTTTGCGCCGACTTTAGCAGCCTTTGGCTGCCGCAAGCCGTCTGGTCGTCGCGCGGCTGCGCCTAAGCACCGCTCGCGCGGCGCGCGCGGCGTTTCGGAGCCGGACTACCTGGCCACATAGCACGCTCACTGGTAGGACCAGTTTCGAGCAAGCCGCTCTCCTCGCCCACCCGCGCCCGCACGAAATCGATATGCGTCTGCATGGCCGTGCGGGCTTCCTCCGGGCGGCGCGCGAGGATCGCGTCGCACAGCGTACGGTGCTGCAGCAGCAACAGGCCGGATGCGTCCGCATTCTGCTCGCGCAGGCCCGTACCGTTGATCGTGATGTGCTCGCGCAACACGCCCAGCACGCTCGTGTGCAAGTGCAGGAACATGGCGTTATGCGAGGCTTGAGCGATGACTTCGTGGAGCTTCGCATCGGCATCGGCTTCCGCGCCTTTGTCGTCGCTCTCGCGCGTGCGCTCCAGTTCGTCCATCAGCGCGCGGATACGCGCGAGATCGTCGTCGCTCGCGCGCAGCGCCGCGAAATACGCCGTCGCCCCTTCCAGCACGCGGCGAAATTCGAGAATGTCGTCGCGTAACGCCGGATGATCGGCGACCAGTTGCCCCCAGGGCGAAGCAAAGCCCGTGCGCAACTGATCGGTCACGAACACGCCAGCGCCCGCTCGACTGGCCACGAGACCCCGCGCGGCGAGGCGCTGGATCGCCTCGCGCACGGTATTGCGCGCCACGCCGTAATCCTGCGCCAGCACGCGCTCGGACGGCAGTTTCTCGCCCGCGCGCCATGTGCCGTCGAGCAACGCGGTTTCCATCCGGCGCATCACGGTTTCGACGCGACCACGCGCGCCAGCCCTGTCCCTCATTGCCTGTCCCCGAACCCTCGTCTGATGAGGCGAAAGCGCACTGGTCCAACCAGTTTGAAGCCGCCGCCCGAAGCGGGAATTATGCGCCACAAACCCGCCGTCGCCGCGTTCGCGCCCGCATCCGACCCAATCGGGTGCCGGCCGCACGCTAACGAGACTAACGGGACGCCAGCACGACGCGCCGATCCTTGCCGATCCGCGCCAATCGAAACCAGCGGATACCAGCGAGACATGAAGCAACGGACATACCCCACCGGCCCGCGCCCCACCGACGTCTACCTGTTCGCGACCTGCCTCGTGGACCTGTTCGTACCCCAGGCCGGACTGGACGCGGTCAAACTGCTCGAGCGCGAAGGCCTCACGGTCCACTTTCCACGCGGCCAGAGCTGCTGCGGGCAACCGGCCTACAGCAGCGGCAACCCGCGCCAGGCACGCGAAGTCGCGCGCGCCCAGCTTGGCCTGTTCGAGCAGCCCTGGCCCGTGATCGTGCCGTCCGGCTCGTGCGCGGGCATGATGCGTCACCACTGGCCCGCGCTATTCGACGACGCCGACGAGACCAATGCCGCCGATCGCGCCGATGCCGCGCGCGCCGGATCGATCGCCGCACGCGTCTATGAGCTGACCGAATTCCTCGTGCGCGTGCTGGGCATCGATCTGGGTCTGGACGGCGCCTACGGCGACGCCGCGCGCCGGCAACCCGAGGAGCGCGTGGTCCTGCATACCTCTTGCGGCGCGCGCCGCGAAATGGGCACGCGCGTACACGGCGTCGAGGCTGTCGACGCGCTGCCTGGCGTCACCCGCATCGAGCACGAACGCGAATCCGAATGCTGCGGCTTTGGCGGCACGTTCTCGCTGAAGCACCCCGACATCTCCGGCGCGATGGTGGCCGACAAGATCGCATCGGCTTGCGCGACGGGCTGCAACCGCGTCGTTTCCGCCGACTGCGGCTGCCTCCTCAACATCGGCCACGCCGCCGAACGCAAGGGCGCGCCGCTCGCGGTCGAACATCTCGCCTCGTTCCTGTGGCGCCGCACCGGCGGGGAGGCCGCATGAGCGTGGCCAAGCTCGACACCCTCGACACCATCGACGCGCGCGCGCGTATGCTCGGCCGTCTGCGCGCGAGCGCGCCCGTCGCCGCCACGCAGGTTGAAGCGCTCGATCAACGCATCGACGCGCACTACGCACAGCGGCGCGCGCACGACGCCGCCACGCTCGCGACGCAAACGGCGCGCATCGCGCAGTTCCAGCGCATGCTCGAAGCCGCGCACGCCGATGTAGTCTGCGCAAGCGCGCAAGCATGGCCCGCCGCGCTCGCACAACGGCTCGCGACTGCCGGCGTGAAGCGACTGTTGCTCGACACGAAGGGCAGCGAAGGCGCGGCACTCGCGGCAGCGCTCCAGACACACGCCCCGGCGATCGAAACACGCACCTACGCAGAGCCGATCGAAACCTGGAAGTCCGAACTATTCGACACGATCGACGCCGGCTTCACGGTCGCCCGTTCGGGACTGGCCGCCACCGGCACGCTGGTGGTCGTCCCCGACGCGAACGCGCCGCGCACCGTCTCGCTCGTGCCGCCGCTGCATATCGCGCTGATTCATGCCGACACCTTGCACACGGATCTGCACTCGGCCGTTGCCGCAGAGCGCTGGCGCGACGGCATGCCGACCAATCTCGTGATGATCTCCGGGCCGTCCAAGACGTCGGACATCCAGCAGACCACGGCCTACGGCGCACACGGCCCGCGCGCGCTATGGGTCGTCGTCGTGACCGGCGAATACGCCGCAACGACCTCGCAGGCCACTTCGAAAGGAGCCGCGCAATGAGCACGACTGCACGCGCCGAACGCGCCGTTGACGAAAGCACGCTCCATTTCGTCCCCACCGCCGAATTTCGCGAGCGCGCCCGCACGGCGCTCGACGATCCGCAACTGCGCAAGAGCTTTCGTGGCGCGATGGATTTTCTGCAAGGCAAACGTGCCGCGCAGTTTCCCGAAGCCGACGAACTCGAAGCCCTGCGCGACCTGGGCGAAGCGGTGCGTCAGCATGCGCTCGCGCGCCTGCCCGAACTGCTCGAACAACTCGAAACGAAGCTGCGCGAAAACGGCGTCCAGGTCCACTGGGCCGAAACCGCCGACGACGCCAACCGCATCGTCCACGCCATCGCGCAGCGCCACGCGGCCACGCGCGTCATCAAAGGCAAGTCGATGGCGAGCGAGGAAATCGAGCTGAATCATTACCTGGGCGAGCGCGGCATCGACTGCATCGAGTCGGACATGGGCGAGTACATCGTGCAGCTCGCCGGCGAAAAGCCCTCGCATATCGTGATGCCCGCGATCCACAAAACGAAGGGCGATATCGCGCACCTGTTCGAGGAACATATCCCCGACACACCCTATACCGAGGACGTCGATGCGCTGATCCAGACGGGCCGCCGCGCGTTGCGCCGCGCCTTTGTCGATGCGCAGATCGGTCTGTCGGGCGTGAATTTCGCCGCCGCCGATACGGGCACGCTCTGGCTCGTGGAAAACGAAGGCAACGGCCGCCTCTCGACCACGGTGCCCGACGTGCATATCGCGATCATGGGCATGGAAAAGGTCGTCGCCAGGCTCGAACATATCGTGCCGCTGTCGAGCCTGCTCACGCGTTCGGCGACGGGTCAACCGATCACGACATATTTCAACCTCATCAGCAGCCCGCGCCGGCAAGGCGAAAAAGACGGCCCGCGCGAAGTGCATCTCGTGCTGCTCGACAATGGCCGCAGCCAGGCCTATGCCGACGAACAACTGCGCGCCACGCTGCAATGCATCCGCTGCGGCGCGTGCATGAATCACTGCCCGGTGTACACGCGCATCGGCGGCCATGCCTACGGCACGACCTACCCCGGTCCGATCGGCAAGATCATTTCGCCGCATCTGCTGGGACTCGACGCGACCGCCGACCTGCCCACGGCGTCGAGCCTGTGCGGCGCGTGCGGCGAGGTCTGCCCCGTGCGCATTCCGATTCCACAACTGCTGGTGCGCCTGCGCACCGAGGCGAACCGCGACCCCGACGAAGCCGTCGCGCATCCGCTGCGCGGCCAGGGCGCGAACCATAGCCGCAGCGAACAATTCATCTGGCGTTTCTGGAGCGGCGCGTTCGCCCATCCGCGCGCGTACCGCGCATTGCGCTGGGCCGCCACGCGGCTGCGCGCGCTCGCGCCTTCGCAGCAGATGGGCTGGACCCAGCATCGCACGCCGCTCAAACCCGCGCCGCGCAGCCTGCACGACCTGCTGCGCGAGCGCGATCAGCCGCAGTAGCGGCACGACTCACCTTCGTCAGTCATGCGAAATATATTCCAAGCCATGCCTGACGAGGCAATCATCGTTTAGACCCGCATCATCGGAGGAGACCGTAGTGCAACCCTGGCATCAGATCTATACCCCGCTTGGCAGTCTGTGGCTATCCGCGCTCGTGGCGGCCGTGCCCATCCTGTTCTTCTTCGTCGCGCTCGCAGGGCTGCGCCTCAAAGGCCATGTCGCCGCGGCGATCACGCTCGTGCTCGCGCTCGGCGTGGCCGTGTTCGAATATGGCATGCCCGTGCGCCAGGCGCTTGTTTCGGCGGGTTTTGGCTTTGCCTACGGTCTCTGGCCGATCGCATGGATCATCGTCACCGCCGTGTTCCTCTACAAGATCGTCGTGAAAACGGGGCAATTCGAGGTCATTCGCGCCTCCGTCCTCTCGATCACCGACGATCAGCGCCTGCAACTGCTGTTGATCGGCTTCTCGTTCGGCGCCTTCCTGGAGGGCGCGGCGGGCTTCGGCGCGCCGGTCGCGATCACCTCGGCGCTGCTCGTCGGACTCGGTTTCGAGCCGCTTTACGCGGCCGGCCTGTGCCTGATCGCCAATACCGCGCCGGTGGCTTTTGGGGCGATGGGCATTCCCATCATCGTCGCGGGTCAGGTGACGGGCATCGATCCGTTTCTGATCGGCGCGATGGCCGGCCGCCAGTTGCCGCTGCTGTCGCTGTTCGTACCGTTCTGGCTCGTCTTCATCATGGACGGCAAGCGCGGCCTCAAGGAAACGTGGCCGGCAGCGCTCGTCGCGGGTGGCAGCTTCGCGGTGACGCAGTACTTCACGTCGAATCACATCGGGCCGGAACTGCCGGACATCACCTCGGCACTCGTGAGCCTCGTCGCCCTGGCCGCGTTCCTCAAGGTGTGGTCGCCGCGTCGTGCGACACAAGCCGCTGCGTCGAACGTGCGCGTGAGCGGCGGCGCGGCAACGCTCGGCGGTTCTGGCGGCGGTTCCAGGGCCGCTTCTTCGAGCCGTCAGGCCTCCCCATACAGCCTCGCGCAAACCGTGCGCGCGTGGTCGCCGTTCATCCTGCTGACCGCCATCGTCACGGTCTGGAGCGTCAAGCCGTTCAAGGCGCTGTTCGCCGCGAAGGGCGCGCTTGCGGGCACCGTGCTGAGCTTCCACGTGCCCGGCCTCGATCAGCTCGTCGTTCGCACCGCGCCCATCGTGGCCTCGGCCAAACCCTACGAAGCCGTGTTCAAGATCGACTGGCTCTCGGCCGTCGGCACCGCGATCATGCTGACCGCGATCGTCTCCGTGCTGATCCTCAAGATGAAGCCGCGCGCCGCCGTGGCCGCCTTCTTCGAAACGCTCGGCGAGCTGCGCCGCCCGGTGCTCTCGATCGGCCTCGTGCTGGCCTTCGCTTTCGTCGCGAACTACTCCGGCATGTCCTCGACGCTCGCTCTTGCGCTCGCGGGCACGGGCGCCGCATTCCCGTTCTTCTCGCCGTTCCTCGGCTGGCTGGGCGTGTTTCTGACTGGTTCGGATACCTCATCGAATGCGCTGTTCTGTTCCTTGCAGCACACCACTGCCCACCAGATCGGCGTGTCGGACACGTTACTCGTCGCGGCCAATACTTCAGGCGGCGTGAGCGGCAAGATGATCTCGCCGCAATCGATCGCCGTTGCCTGCGCGGCAACAGGCCTCGTCGGCAAGGAGTCGTCGCTGTTTCGCTTCACGCTGCGTCATAGCCTGTTTTTCGCGGCGATCGTCGGCATCGTCACGCTCATTCAGGCGTATGTGCTCACGGGCATGATTCCACAGTAAGCACATCGACGCTTTTGTATCGCCTTTGAAAGGCCGTCGTCCGCACACGCGGGCGGCGGCCTTGAATTTTTATTCATCGACACTTTTAAGCGGTATTTAAGGGGCGAAATCTACGCTTGATTCGTCCGGTGCCGTAGCCCGGGTTTGATCGACGAATCGATGGAGGTGGAAAATGAATGCACGCTCAGTTCAATACAAGACCGCTGCGCTTTCGCTGGCTGCCACGCTCACGCTTGCACTCGGCGCGCAAGGCGCGTTCGCCGCGACCATGAACAACGCTGCGAACGGGCTGCCGCCGGTGCAACACGCCGGTGGCATCGCGTATGTGTCGGGCGGCATCGGCAGCGACCAGTCGGCAGCGTTCAAGGCCGCGACGGCGCACTATCCGCTCTCGCTCGAATTCGCGCGTCAATCGGCGGACGGCAACGAATATCTCGCCGATGTGCCCGTGACGATTGCCGACACTCACGGCCAGACGTTGCTGTCGACGCGTACGCTCGGGCCGTTCATGCTCGTCGCACTGCCTCGCGGCCACTATGTCGTGAGCGCGAGCCACGACGGCAAGACCGTCAAGCGCACTGTCGATGTCGGTAAGACCGCGCATGAACACGAAGCCTTCGTCTGGGCGACGTGAAGCCGGTTCGATTGAATCGCGTCACGCACGCCATGTTTGCGTTCATGCCACACAGATGAACTCCGTCCCCGTTTGCGGCTATGATCGTGATCTGCGGTCGGCCGGCCAACGCGTCGGGCAAACGACCCGCATCGTCCAGACACGCGCGGTCGATTTCCCGGAGAGCATCGCATGGCATTGGGGTGGCTGGTCGTTCTTCCGTTCATTGCGGCGGCGCTGGTCGCGCTCACGGCCCACCGCATGCGCGCGCTCTCGACCTGGATCGCGTTCGCGGCGGCGCTGTTCGGCCTGGGACTGCTGCTGAGCGAACGCGTCGGCATGGCCACCTTCGGCGTCATGCAATGGCGTCGCGAATGGGTACCGGACATCGGCCTTGCACTGTCGCTGCGTCTCGACGGCCTGTCGTTCATGTTCGCGCTGCTGGTGCTCGCCATCGGCCTGCTGGTCTTCATCTACGCGCGCTACTACCTCGCGGGCAACGACGCGCTGCCGCGTCTCTATCTGCTGCTCCTGCTTTTCATGGGCGCGATGCTCGGCGTCGTGCTGTCGAGCAATCTGCTGTTGCTGGTGATCTTCTGGGAACTGACGAGTCTCGTCTCGTTCCTGCTGATCGGCTTCTGGCCGTCGCGCCCCGATGGGCGGCGCGGCGCGCGCATGGCGCTCACCATCACGGGCGCCGGCGGCCTCGCGCTGCTCGCAGCGGTGCTGCTGATCGGCCACGTGTGCGGCAGCTACGAACTGAACGACGTGCTCGCGCAAGCGCCCAGAATCCAGCACGATCCGCTTTATCCCGCGATTCTGCTGCTCACGCTGCTCGCGGCATTCACGAAGTCGGCGCAATTTCCGTTTCACCTCTGGCTGCCGCACGCGATGTCCGCGCCCACGCCCGTGTCGTCCTACCTTCATTCGGCGACGATGGTGAAGGCCGGCGTGTTTCTGCTCGCGCGCCTCTATCCGGTCTTCGAAGGCACCGACTGGTGGACCTATACCGCCACGCTCGCAGGCCTCGTCACGCTCGTGGGCGGCGCAGCGATGGCGCTGTTCCAGCGCGATCTCAAGGGCTTGCTGGCCTATTCGACGATCAGCCATCTCGGCCTGATCGTGCTGCTATTCGGGCTCGACACGCAGTTGTCCACCGTCGCCGCGCTCTTTCACACGGTCAATCACGCCGTATTCAAGGCCTCGCTTTTCATGGCCGCGGGCATCATCGATCACGAAACGGGCACGCGCGATCTCGGACGTCTGCGCGGACTGCGCAAGACCATGCCGCATACGGCCGTGCTCGCGAGCGTGGCGTCGCTCGCAATGGCCGGCGTGCCTTTGCTAAACGGCTTTCTGTCGAAGGAAATGTTCTTCGGCGAGACGCTCGCGCAAGGCATGTTCGGCCCGTTCAACTGGGCGATTCCCGTGGTCGCGATCGCGGCGGCGGCGCTTTCCGTGGCTTATTCGCTGCGCTTCGTCTGGGGCGTGTTCTTCGACGGCGCGACGCCGCGCGACCTACCCCACTATCCGCCGCACGAACCGCCGCGCTTCATGAAGCTGCCAGTGGAAATCCTCGTGGTGATCTGCCTGCTGATTGGCCTCTTTCCGCAGCACACGATCGGCCGCATGCTGGCGTCGGCGGCATGGTTCACGCTGGGCGGCAAGCTGCCCGATTACAGCCTGAGCATCTGGCATGGCATCAATGCGCCACTCATCATGAGCGTGGTGTCGTTCGCGGCGGGCACGGCGCTCTTTATCCTGCGCCGCGAGGCGTTTCGCCATCATCGCTCGATGCTCTCGGACATGAACGCAAGCGAGGGCTTCGATCAACTGGTGCAACGGCTCGAAAAAGGCGCAGCCGTGATCGTGCGCGTGTTCGAAACGCGCTCGCTGCCCGCCTATCTGTCGTGGATGATCGCGGCAATGCTGATCGTTCCGGGCGCTTATTTTTTTGCGCTCGGTGCATGGGGCGGCACGCGCGCGCCGCTGCCCATCGACGCGCTCACGCTCTGCGGCCTCGTGCTGATGGCGGTGCTCGCCGTAGGCGTGGTGCTGGTGCGCCAGTACACGCTCTACTCGCTCGTCATGCTGAGCACCTGCGGGCTGCTCGTGACGCTCGCGTTCGCGCGTTTTTCCGCGCCCGATCTCGCGCTCACGCAAGTCAGCGTCGAAGTCGTCACGGTGCTGCTACTCGTGCTGGCGATTTACTTTCTGCCCAATCTGCAGCCTGTCGTCGAAACGATCCCCGCGCGCCTGCGCAACGGCCTGCTCGCGCTCGCGGGCGGCGGCCTGCTCGGCAGCGTCGCCTATGAAGTGATGACACGCGAACCCGCGCAAGGCATCGCGCCGTACTTCCTGGCCAACGCGCTGCCCGGCAGCGGCGGCCACAATGTCGTCAACGTGATCCTCGTGGATTTTCGCGGCTTCGACACCATGGTCGAGGTCAGCGTGCTGGTGGTCGCGGGTCTTGCCGTCAAGGCGCTGCTGCGCGGGCTGCGCCTGAAGGCGCCTGGCACCGGCCCAGGCGGCCTGCCGTGGTCGTCGCAATCGCATCCACTGTTGCTGGCGATCCTCGCTCGCCTGATGCTGCCGCTCACCATGCTCGTCGCCGTGTTCGTGTTCCTGCGTGGCCATAACCTGCCCGGCGGCGGCTTCATCGCCTCGCTGATCGTCTCCATCGCGTTGCTGCTGCAATACGTGGCGAGCGGCGTGCTGTGGACGGAGTCGCGCATTCGCATCCAGTATCGCGCGCTCGCGGGTCTCGGCCTGTTGGTTGCGGCCGCAACGGGTCTGGGCAGTCTCGCGTTTGGCTATCCATTTCTCACCAGCGCGTTCGGGCATGTTCATCTGCCGCTCATCGGCGAAATCGAATTGAGCACGGCGATGTTGTTCGATCTGGGCGTGCTGGGCGCGGTGGTGGGCACGACGCTCACGATCGTTTCGCATCTGGGCGTGCGCGACAAGGACATGCAATCCGTGGAGAAAAGCTGATGGAAGCCGCCTTCGCCGCCGCGATCGGCGTGCTGTGCACCTGCGGCATCTACCTGCTGCTGTGCGCGCGCGTGTTCCCCGTGATACTCGGCATCACGCTGTTCTCGTATGCGATCAACCTGTTCCTGCTGGCCATGGGCAGGCTCTCGACCGGCAAGCCGCCTGTGATCGCGCCAGGCGCTCAATACGCCGATCCCGTGCCGCAGGCGCTGGTGCTGACGGCCATCGTGATCGGCTTCGCGATGACCGCGTTCACCGTCGTGCTCGCGCTGCGCTCGCTCGCGATGACGGGCAGCGATCACGTCAATGGCGAGACCATCGGCAAGGGCAACGAAAGCGCTCGCGACAAGGAGACGCCCGGCGCATGAACCACGCCCTTCTGCTCCCGATCCTGATCCCGCTCCTCGCGGCGGCCGCCATCGTCGCGCTGCCGGTGCGCGCGAAGCGCATGCAACGCGCGCTCAACGCCGTGGCGATCGTCGCGCTGCTGCCCGTCGCGTGCCTGCTGACCGCGCACGCCGCGCAAGGCGACATCACAAGCTATGCGCTGGGTGCGTGGCCCGCGCCGTTCGGCATCGTGTTGCAACTCGACCGGCTCGGCGCGCTGATGCTGCTGCTGACCGCCGTGCTGGCCTGCTGCTGTCTGCTAGGCACGTCCAGCGCCGATGCGCGGCGCGGCCGCTATTTCCGCGCCTTGTTCCAGTTCGAGCTGATGGGCCTGAACGGCGCATTTCTGGCGGGCGATCTGTTCAATCTGTTCGTATTCTTCGAACTGCTGCTCATTGCGTCCTATGCACTGCTGCTGCACGGCGGCGGCGCGCGGCGCGTGCGCAACGGTTTGCATTATCTGCTGATGAACCTGGTTGGCTCGTCGTTCTTCCTGATCGCGCTGGGCGTGCTGTATGGCATCACAGGCACGCTCAACATGGCCGACATGGGGGAGCGTCTCGCGCACCTCGATCCCGCCACGCTGCCGCTCGCGCGCTACGCGGGCGCAACGCTGATGCTGGTGTTCGGCCTGAAGGCGGCCGTGTTTCCCATGTCGTTCTGGCTGCCGCAGGCTTACCGCAGCGCCATCGGCCCGGTGGCGGCGCTGTTTGCGATCATGACCAAGGTGGGCATCTACGCGATGCTGCGTTGCGACGCGCTGGTGTTCGGCATCGGCGCGGGTGGGGTGCTCGACGCCTTCATGCGCGACTGGGCCTGGTGGCTCGCCATCGCGACGATCGTGTTCGGCGCACTGGGGGCGCTTGCCGTGTCGAGTCTCAAGACCACCACGGGCTATCTCGTGCTCGTTTCGGTCGGACTCCTGATCGCCGCCATCACCCAGCAGACGCCGCTCGCGTGGAGCGCGCTGCTCTATTACCTCATCAGCACGACGCTCTGTTCGGGTGCGCTGTTCCTGCTCGCCGATACGCTCGAACCGGAAGCGCCCGCTACGCCGGACGCCCTGGAACCCGCTCTGGAACCTGCCTCGCTCGAAGCGCTCGATGATGCGGCCGCCGCCGCGATCTCGCCCGAATCCGATGGCGCGGCAATCGCGAAGGCCCGTATTACCCACGCGCCCTGGCCCTCCAACGTCGCGGGCGTGCTCTATCTGGTCGCCGCCGTGGGCGCGGCAGGCCTGCCGCCGCTCTCGGGCTTTCTGGGCAAGGCGATGGTGCTCGCGGCCACGCCGATGGGCGATGCGGTCATTTTATGGCCTGCCGTGCTGCTCTCCAGCCTCCTGCTGATCGCCGCGTTGAGCCGCACCGGCACGCGCCTGCTGTGGGCCGAACCCGCCGCGCGCGCCGCTGCGAGCGCCCCCGCACGCGCGCCGCGCGGCAGTTCGGCGAAGCTTGCGGCCTGTGCGCTGCTGCTGGGCTGCGTGGTGGCGGCCACGATCGGCGCGGGTTCGCTGCGGCAATATCTCGACGCCACCGCCGCGCAGCTATTCGATCGCGCCGCCTACGTGCACGCGATCCTGCCGGCTACATCGGCGGCACCCGCTGCCCCGACAAACGGGAGCTGACGCATGCTCAAACGGCTCTTTCCGCATCCGTGGCTCAGCATCGTGCTGCTTGTCTGCTGGGTCCTGCTCATGAACGACGTCTCGCCGGGCAATCTGCTGCTCGGCGCACTGCTCGGCGTCGTCATCGCGTTCTGTATCGGCGAGGGCCTGTGGCTGCAGCCGGTGCGCTTCGGCAGGCCGTGGCTGTTGCTGCGCCTCTTCGGCCACGTGCTGATCGATATCGTCGTGGCCAACGTGGAAGTGGCGCTGCTGGTACTCGGCCCGACGAAGCGCCTGCGCCCCGCATTCATCGAAGTGCCGCTCGACAGCACGCACGAAATCGCGCTGACCGCGCTCATCAGCATCGTCTCGCTAAGTCCCGGCACCCTCTGCGCCGAACTCAGCGACGATCGCACGCGCCTGATCGTGCACGTGCTCGATCTCGCGGACGAAGCCGCGCTCGTCGCCTCGATCAAGTCCCGTTATGAAGCCCCGTTGCTGGAGATATTCTCATGCTAGCCATCGTGATCCCGGTCTCGTTCGCGATCCTCGGCGTCGCGTTCCTGCTCACCCTCGCGCGTCTTTTGCGCGGGCCTTCGTTGCCCGACCGCATCGTTGCGCTCGACACACTCAACATCAACGCGATCGCGCTGATTGTCGTGTACGGCATCAGCCTGCGCTCGACCGTGTTTTTCGAAGCCGCGCTGCTGATCGCCGTGATGGGCTTCGTGGGCACCGTCGCGCTGACAAAGTACCTGCAGCGCGGCGACATCATCGAACTCAACTAAACGAAAAATAAGAGGCCAGCCGATGCAAACCGCAGTCGAAGCGATCGTGTCCGTGCTGCTGCTGGTGGGCAGCCTGTTTACGCTGATCGGTGCAATCGGGCTTTTTCGCCTGCCCGACTTCTTTATGCGCCTGCATGGCCCGACCAAATCGACCACGCTGGGCGTGGGCGGCATCGTGCTCGCGTCGGTGATCTACTTCAGCACTCACAACAATTACGCGAGCCTGCATGAACTGCTGATTCCCGCGTTTCTGTTTCTCACCGCGCCGATCAGCGCGCACATGCTGGCGAAGGCGGGCACCCAGCAACGCGTCCCGCTTTCCGGCGTAACACGCGGGCGTCCGCCCGCAACGGGCGCCTGTGCCGATCAAGGCGACACGCGCACGCACGACGAAGGCGAAGCATCGAGCGGCAATGAGCAAAATGCTGAGCAAAACGCGCGCCCGACGCGCGAACCTGGCCCGGATGTCTGAAATAGCGCGCTCGTAAAAACTACTCGACTCCGTTGTAAAGGCAACCTTGCGTATCTTCCCTCGCAGCGCGCTTAATATCCATTTAAAGCGTGTTTAAAGAACATTTAAAGTCTGGCTAAGGCGCACTTCAGCTTCTTCCTCCACGCGCTTCATCGATTCGAGCGCTCGCCCAGCGCGTCGCTGAGCGTACTTCCCGTTACTCCCGGTTACGACTTCGCTCGCCCGTTGGCAAACCTGCGGCACAGCGATTGCGGGGGACTTGCGCCCGGATGCAGCATCGCAATCCCTTCGGGGTCTGCGAACTGACGCTAAAGGCGTGAATAGAAGCACATCGAAATAAATGAGAACGCGTGCAATACAACGCTCTATACAACGCGCGACTTCTACAGCTAAACCGAGACTCGATGAGGTGGATGAGATGAAGACGATTCGCACTCTGGCCGTGCTTGCGAGCGCGGCGGCCCTGTTGACCGCCTGTGGCGGCGGCGGCAATGACGTAGGCAAGGAGCTGGGCCTGCAAAACCCCGAAATACATTTTGTGCACGCCCTGCCTGGCGGCGCCAACGTGGACTTTCTCGTGAACGGCAGCGCGCTGCAAACCAATATCGCGTACAAGCAGGTCACGAACTTCGCGAATATCAATACCGGCAATACCACGGTGGCCTATGCGAACACCGGCACGACGACGGCCATCGCGAGCGGCAATTTCCCGGATGTCGCCAAGGGCCACGAATATACGGTGCTCGCGCTGCCTGCATTGACGGGCGGCGATATCGGCCTGATCGACGATCCGTTCGACAAGGGTCTGCTCTCCAATAGCGCGCGCGTGCGGGCCTTTAACGCCACGGCCAACGCGCAGAATCTCGACATTTACATCGTTGCGCCCAATACCGATATCAACACGGTTTCGCCGACGATGGCCGGTGTGGCTTTCAAGAATGCCGTGCCCGCCAGCGGCCAGGATTCGAATTATCTGAACGGCGGCACTTACGTGGCGATCGTGACGACGGCGGGTTCAAAGACGCCGATCTTCCAGTCCGCCTCGTTCAATCTGGCCAATAACGCCGACTGGCTCATCACCTCGGTGCCGATCGCGGGCACGCTGTCGCAGCTCGCGGTAGGCCAGATTCATTTGCTGGTCGCGCAAGGCGGAAATACCTCGCAACCGGCGCAGGAGTTGACGAATTCGTTGACGGGCCAGTAATGCCGTAGTGCGCGCAGAAATGGGACGCGGGCCAGGCTTATGCCCCGCGCCCCGTCTTATGCGCTTCGTCCAATACAAAGTCGATAAACGTGGACGCCGCGCGCGTGTGATGCCGGTTCGGCATGTAGAGCATGTACATATGCGTGCCGAAAATGCTCAAACGCCACGCGTCGAGCGACGTCACCACCTGGCCCGCGCGAATGTCGTCGTGCACCACGTAATCCGGCACGATCCCCACACCCAGTCCGGCCAGAATGGATTGGCGCAGGAACAGGAAGTTCTCCGAAATAATCGACGGTTCGAGCAGGACTTCGTGCCGCTCTTCTTTTAGATAAGCCGCCAGCCGCAATTGCCGCCCCACGACCGTCGCGGTGATGAGCGGCGTGCGCGCCAGGTCCTCCAGCGTTTCAGGCATACCATGCTGTGCCACCCATTGCGCCGACGCGCACGCGATGTACTTAACCGGCCCCATGTCGCGCGCCACCAGATTCTGCGGCGGCTCGTGCATCACGCGCACGGCGATATCGACTTCGTCGCGCAGCAGATCTTCCACGCGATTTTCGAACATCACGTCGAGCACGATGCCCGGATAAAGCCGCTTGAAGCGGATCAGCCAGTCCGACATCACGAGTTGCCCATAGCCGCTCGGCACCGAAAGCCGCACCCGGCCCTGCAAGCTCTGCCCCAGCGTGGACACGGACTCATGCGCCGCCAGCAGCG
Organism: Paraburkholderia eburnea; assembly: GCF_002917095.1. GTDB lineage: Bacteria > Pseudomonadota > Gammaproteobacteria > Burkholderiales > Burkholderiaceae > Paraburkholderia > Paraburkholderia eburnea. The sequence continues at coordinate 247,638 of NZ_PQGA01000002.1, read as the reverse complement.
CATTCTGGATCGTGCGGCCATGCTCATAGAGCTTCAGGCCGATTTCGGTCGGTTCCACGCGGCGCGTGGTGCGCCGCACGAGTTGCAGGCCGACCGACTTTTCCAGGTGATTGAGGTGGTAGCTCACGTTCGCGCGGCTCATCTTGAGGCGGCGCGCGGCCTCGCTCAGATTGCCCGCGTCCAGGATCTCCACCAGCAGCGTCAGCGCATTCACGTCCATGATTCGTCCCGCGATTGATCCACGACCGGTTTATTGTCAAAGATTCTTTGACAGCATGTCAACGAACGATGGGATTGTCAATTAACCCTGGCATCCACACAATGAAGCCCAATATTGGAGAACCGCCACCAGGACCACCCCGGTCGGCCCCTAAATAAGGAGACACCTGCATGGCACTCGACCCGGCCGCTTCTGCCCATTCCGCCCTTTCCGCCGCCCCCGTCACGCACGAACTGCGCGGCAAGGTGCTGCTTGTCACCGTGGACAATCCGCCCGTCAACGCGCTGGGCGTGGATGTGCGTCGCGGCCTCGCCGCCGCCATCGAGCACGCCGAATCGAACGCCGCCGTGCAGGCCGTGCTGATCGTCGGCGCGGGGCGCAACTTCATCGCCGGCGCGGATATCCGCGAGTTCGGCAAGCCGCCGCAGCCGCCCGCGCTGCCGGACGTCTGCAACCGCATCGAAGCCAGCCACAAACCCGTGATCGCGGCGATCCACGGCGCGGCGCTCGGCGGCGGTCTGGAAATCGCGCTGGCGTCGCACTATCGGCTCGCCGTGGCGGGCGCGAAGCTCGGCCTGCCCGAAGTGCAAATGGGCCTGCTGCCGGGCGCGGGCGGCACGCAGCGCACGCCGCGCCTGATCGGCGCCGAGGCCGCGCTGTCGCTGATGTTGAGCGGCAAACACATCGGCGCGCAGGAAGCGCTCAAGCTGGGCCTGGTCGATCGGGTGGGATCGAGCGACGACATCCTCGCCGAAGGTCTCGCCTACGCGCAGGAATTGCTGGCCGCGCACGCGCCGGTGCGCCGCACGCGTGACGCTCAAGGACTGGCCGACCACGCCGCCGCGCAAGCCGCCATCGACGCCGCGCGCGCCGAGACCGCGAAGAAGTCGCGCGGTCTGTTCTCGCCGCTGAAGATCGTCGATTGCGTGCAGGCCGCGCTCGATCAATCGTTCGAGGAAGGCCTGCGCGTCGAGCGCAAGCTGTTCCTCGAATGCCTCGACAGCCCGCAGCGCGCGGGCCTCGTGCACGCCTTCTTCGCCGAGCGCGAAGTGCAAAAAACGCCCGAAGCCAAAAGCGCGCAGCCGCGCCCGATTGAAACCGTGGGCGTGGTGGGCGGCGGCACGATGGGCGCGGGCATTGCCGTGGCCGTGCTCGACGCGGGCCTGCCCGTGACGATGATCGAGCGCGACGACGCCTCGCTCGCCCGCGGCCGCGCGCATGTGGAGAAGGTCTACGACGGTCTGATCGCGAAGGGCCGCATGAAGCCCGAGGCGAAGGCCGCGATTCTCGCGCGTTTCAACGGCAGCACGTCGTATGACGCGCTCGCGTCGGTCGATCTGGTGATCGAGGCGGTATTCGAAGACCTGAGCGTCAAGCAGGCCGTGTTCGCCGAACTCGACCGCGTCTGCAAGCCCGGCGCCGTGCTCGCGACCAACACCTCGTATCTCGACATCGACGCCATCGCAAACAGCGTGAAGCGCCCGCAGGACGTGATCGGCCTGCACTTCTTCTCGCCCGCGAACATCATGAAGCTGCTTGAAGTCGTGGTGCCGAAGCAGGTAAGCGCCGATGTCGTGGCCACCGCGTTCGAACTGGCGAAGAAGCTGCGCAAGGTGCCCGTGCGCGCGGGCGTGTGCGATGGCTTCATCGGCAATCGCGTTCTGGCCGTGTATCGCACCGCCGCCGATCATCTGATGGAAGACGGCGCGTCGCCCTATCAGATCGACAAGGCCGTGCGCGAATTCGGCTATCCGATGGGCCCGTACCAGGTGGTCGATCTCGCGGGCGGCGACATCGGCTGGGCCACGCGCAAGCGCCGTGCCGCCACGCGTGACCCCAAGGCGCGTTACGTGCAGATCGCCGACCGGCTGTGCGAGCGCGGCTGGTTCGGCCAGAAGACGGGCCGCGGCTTCTACCTCTACCCCGACGGCGCACGCACGGGCACGCCCGACCCCGAAGTCGAATCGATCATCCGCGCCGAGCGCGAACGCGCGGGCATCGAGCCGCGCAGCTTCAGCGACGAGGAAATCCTGCGCCGCTACATGGCCGCGATGATCAACGAAGGCGCGAACGTCGTGCATGAAAAGATCGCGCTGCGTCCGCTCGACGTGGACGTGACCTTCCTCTACGGCTACGGCTTTCCGCGTCATCGCGGCGGCCCGATGCATTACGCCGATACCGTGGGTCTGGCGAAGGTGCTCGCCGATATCCGCGAATTCGCCAAGGAAGATCCGCTGTTCTGGAAGCCGTCGCCGCTGCTCGTCGATCTGGTGGAACGCGGCGCGAACTTCGCGAGCCTGAACCAGACAGTTTGATTGCGCACACAACAAGTCACGGACAAATCAATGGACCTCAAATTTACCGCTGAAGAAGAAGCCTTCCGCAGCGAAGTGCTCGACTTCCTGCGCGAGCGCCTGCCGCAGCGCATCGCCAGCAAGGTGCGCAACGGCCAGCACCTCACGCGCGACGACATGGCGCAATGGCACGCCATCCTCAACGAAAAGGGCTGGCTCGCGAATCACTGGCCACGGGAATACGGCGGCCCCGGCTGGAGCGCCGTGCAGAAGTTCATCTTCGAAAACGAATGCGCGATTGCCGCCGCGCCGCGCATCGTGCCGTTCGGTTTGAATATGCTCGGCCCCGTGCTGATCAAATACGGCAACGAGGCGCAAAAACGCCATTGGCTGCCGCGCATTCTCGATGGTTCCGACTGGTGGTGTCAGGGGTATTCGGAACCGGGCGCGGGTTCGGACCTGGCCTCGCTGCGCACGACGGCGCAGCGTCAAGGCGACCACTACATCGTGAACGGCCAGAAGACGTGGACCACGCTCGGCCACTACGCGAACATGATCTTCTGTCTCGTGCGCACCGCCACCGATGTGCGCAAGCAGGAAGGCATCAGTTTTCTGCTGATCGACATGAACACGCCGGGCATCGAAGTGCGCCCGATCATCACGCTCGACGGCGAGCACGAGGTCAACGAGGTCTTTTTCACCGATGTGCGCGTGCCGGTGGAAAATCTCGTCGGCGAAGAGAACAAAGGCTGGACCTACGCGAAATATCTGCTCACCTACGAGCGCACCAACATCGCGGGCGTGGGCTTTTCGGTGGCGGCGCTCGCGCGCCTGAAGCTCGCCGCGCAAAAGGTCACACGCAACGGCAAGCCGCTCGCGCAAGACCCGCAATTCGCCGCGCGCCTGGCGAAGGTCGAGATCAATCTGGAGAACATGAAGACCACCAATCTGCGCGTGATCGCAGCCGTGGCGGGCGGCGGCGTGCCGGGCGCCGAAAGCTCGATGCTCAAGATTCGCGGCACCGAAATCCGCCAGGAGATTTCGTCGCTGCTGCGCCGCGCGATGGGTCCCTATGCCACGCCTTTCGTCGAGGAAGCCCTGCAGGAAGGCTATGCCGAAGAAGCGGTCGGCCCCGACGAAGCCGCCAGCGCCGCCGCGCTCTACTTCAACAATCGCAAGCTGTCGATTTTCGGCGGCTCCAACGAAATCCAGAAGAACATCATCTCCAAGATGATTCTCGGTCTTTAAGAGGTCTTGCGATGAATTTCCAGCACACCGAAGACCGCCGCATGCTTGCGGATACGCTCAATCGTTTCATTTCGGAGCAGTATGGTTTCGATACGCGCGATAAAATCGCGCGCTCCAGTGAGGGTTTCAGCGCGGATATGTGGCGCCGTTTCGCCGATCTCGGCGTGATCGGCGCGCTGTTCGACGAGGCCGATGGCGGCTTCGGCGGCCAGGGTTTCGACGTCGCCGTGGTGTTCGAAGCGCTCGGGCGCGGACTCGTGGTCGAGCCGTTCCTCGACACGCTGATCGTGGGCCGCGCGCTCGCTCACGCAGGCAGCGAAGAGCAGCGCGCGCGCATTGCATCGCTGATCGACGGCTCGCAAATCGCGGCGCTCGCGCACGACGAACCGGGTTCGCATTACGAGGCTGCGCGCGTGAGCACGCGTGCCGAAAAGCACGGCGACGGCTGGCTGCTGCAAGGCGCAAAAGGCGTCGTGCAGCACGCGGAACACGCAGACGTATTGCTCGTTTCGGCGCGCACCTCGGGTAGTGAATTCGACGAAAGCGGTATTTCGCTCTTTCTCGTGCCGCGTGATTCCGATGGCGTGAAGGTGCGCGGCTATCGCAAGATCGACGGCGGACGCGCGGCGGAAGTGACGCTCGACAACGTGAGGATCGGCGCGGATGCGTTGGTCGGCGCCGAAGGCAGCGGTTTCGCCACGCTCGAACACGCGACCGGTTTCGGCCTGATCGCCTTGACGGCGGAAGCGTTGGGCGCGATGGACGTCGCGCGCGATTTCACGCTTGAGTATCTGCGCACGCGCAAGCAGTTTGGCTTGCCGCTTGGCAGCTTCCAGGCCTTGCAGCATCGCATGGCCGATCTGCTGCTCGACATCGAGCAGGCGCGCTCGGCGGTCATCAACGCGGCGGCGGCCGCCGATGCGCCGCGCGTGCAGCGCGAGCGCGCGTTGTCGGCGGCGAAGTACACGATCGGGCAAGTCGGCGCGCGCGTGGCCGAAGAGGCGATCCAGCTGCACGGCGGCATCGGCATGACGTGGGAGCTGCCGCTCGCGCACTACGCCAAGCGCCTCGTGATGATCGATCATCAACTCGGCGACGAGGATCATCATCTTGCGCGTTACATCGCCTTGAATGCACTGGAAAGCGCTGCGGCGTGAGTCGCGAGTGGCAGGCCCGCTCCGATCACACCGGGGCGCGGCCTTCCATCCACAACGAATCAGGAGTACCTGCTGATGCAGACGGAAAACAATGGCCTACCGCTAGCGGGCGTGCGCGTGCTCGATCTTTCGCGCATTCTCGCCGGGCCATGGAGCACGATGGTACTCGGCGACCTGGGCGCGGAAGTCATCAAGGTCGAGCATCCCGATCGCGGTGACGATACGCGCGACTGGGGCCTGCGCATCGGCCAGACCGAAACCGCGTACTTCAACAGCGTGAACCGCAACAAGCGCTCGATCACGCTCGATCTGCAAACGCCCGAGGGCCAGCAGATCGCGCGCGATCTGGCAAAAACCTGCGACGTCGTGGTGCAGAACTTCAAGTTCGGCGGCGCGGAAAAACTCGGGCTAGGCTACGAGCAGTTGAGCGCGGAGAATCCGCGTCTCGTCTATTGCTCGATTTCGGGCTACGACCGCACGGGCCCGGAAGCGAAGCGTCCCGGCTACGATCTCGTGGTACAGGGCGAAGCCGGTTTGATGGCGCTGAACGGCGAGGCGAGCCAGCCGCCGCTGAAATTCGGCGTGGCGGCCGTCGATCTGTTCACGGGCATGTATTCGGCGCAGGCCATGCTTGCGGCGCTGCTCCAGCGCGAGCGCACAGGGCGCGGGCGTCACATCGAAATGGCGCTGTTCGATTGCGGCCTCATGATTACCGCTTACTACGGGCTGGAAGCGCTCGTGATGGGCGAAGACCCGCCGCGCTACGGCAACGATCATCCGTCCATCGTGCCTTATGGCGTGTTCGATGCGGCGGACGGCCCGCTCGTCATCACGGTCGGCAATAACAGCCAGTTCGAGCGCTTCGCGCGCGAAGTGATCGAGCGTCCCGATCTCGCCGACGATGCGCGCTACAAGACCAATATCCAGCGCTCCCAGAACCGCGCGGCGCTCCTGCCCGAACTCAAACGCGAGCTGGGCAGCCGCCCGCGCAAGCTGCTGCTCGAACGCCTCGCGCGTGCGGGGATTCCGTGCGGCGAAGTCGCGGGCCTGCGCGAGGCGCTGCTGTCGCCGCGCGCAACCGAAGGGGGTCTCGTCACGCAGCAAGCGCATCCGCATACGGAAAGCGGCACGACGCCCGTGCTCGCGCCGCCGTGGCGCTTCGACGGCGAACGCATGCCCGTGCGCCGTGCCCCGCCGCAACTGGGCGAAGGCACGCGCGATGTGCTGGGCGAGACGCTTGGGCTGACGGACGCGCAACTCGCGCAATTGAAGGAAAAAGGTGTGATTTGACGGCGCTCGATCCCGCCTTCGAACCAGCGGGATCAGAAGACGCGCGCCAGGCGCCAGGCGCATGCACCCGCCCCGCCGCGTAGGCAGCACGCACGCGGCGGGGCGTTTTCGTTGCGGCCGGCACGATAGCGCACGTTAGCACACGATATCGCACGCACATCGCCGCACCCGGTTATATTGCGCGTGGGACACGCCAACCCAACGCCTGCGAGATGGAGCACGCCTACGTCCAGTTGCTGCACCTGCTTGCCGATTACCCCGGCTGGACACTTGCGTTCGTGGTGGTCGCGGCGTTCCTGGAATCGCTCGCGCTGATCGGCACGTTCTTCCCGGGCAGCACCGCCATGTTCATCGCGGGCGCCTTCGCGGGCACGGGCACGCTCAATCTGGGCTGGCTGTTCGTCTGCGCCATCTCGGGCGCGGTCGCCGGCGACGCGCTGAGCTTCTGGATCGGCCATCGTTATCGCGACTCGATCGCGCGGGTCTGGCCGTTCAGCAAGCACCCCGCCATCCTCGACAAAGCCCAGGCGTACTTCGTCAGCCACGGCACGCGCAGCGTGATCCTCGCGCGCTTCGTCGCGCCGCTGCGCGCCGTGGTGCCCATCGTCGCGGGCATGGCGGGCATGGCGCCGTGGCGCTTCTTCATGATGAACGTGATTTCGGCGCTGGTCTGGGCGCCCGCGCACATCCTGCCGGGCGTGGTGTTCGGCGCGTCGCTGCAACTGGCGGGCGCGGTGTCGTTCCGGCTGGTGGTCGCGCTCGCGATCATTGCGCTCACGCTCTGGCTCGTGTGGCGCTTCACGCACGTCCTGCTGGCGCATCTGGACAACTGGGCGAGCGACTCGCGGCGCGGCGTGGCCCGCTGGGCCGCGCAGCACGAAGGCGCGGCCGCGCGCCGGCTCGCGCGCCTGCTCGATCCGAAGCAGCCCGCGCTGGGCGCGGTGCTCGCGATCACCGCGCTGGTGCCGCTGTGCGCGGCTGTGTTTTCCTACGTGCTCGGCAACCTGCTGAACGGCGATCCGCTCGTGCAGATCGATCAATCGGTGCGCCAGTTCCTGCAGTCGATCCACACGACCTGGGCCGACACCGTGCTCGCGCACGTCGAAACCCTCGGCAGCAACTACACGCTCGCCGCGCTCGTGCTGACCGTGACGGCCTGGATGGCCATCGAGCGGCGCTGGCGCACCATCACCTACTGGATGCTCGCGGCGGCGCTCTCGCAGGCGCTCATCCTCGTGTTGCGCTTTGCCATCCACCACGGCTCGCCTGGCGCCGCGCACGTCGGCGCCTACGTGTTCCCGAGCGACCGTGTCGCGTCGATGGTGATCGTCTACGGCTTCACGATGTTCCTGCTGGTGCGGCGCGTGAAGATGGTCGAGGCGGCCATCGTCGCGACCGTCGGCAACGGCATCGTGGTGGCGGTCGCCTTCGCGGGGCTGTATTTCGACCGTTTCCTGTTCTCCGACGCCATCGGCGGCGCGGCCTTCGCGTCGATCTGGGTAGCGGCGGTCGTGCTGCTTTCGCTGTGGCGCTATCCCGCGCGGCCCTCCGCGCGCACGTTCATGCCCGCGATCGTGTTGGCCGTGCTCGTGATCGCCTTCGTGCTGCAACGCGGCGTGGCCGAGCGCCAGGCCGAACTCGCGTCGAGCGCCACCGAGACCCCCACGGTCGTCGCGCAGATGACGTGGACCGACACGCTCTGGCGCAACCTGGCCTGCTATCGCGTGGACATGAAGGGCGAGCGGCGCGAGCCGATGACGCTCCAATGGGCCGCCAGCGCCGCCGACCTGCGTGCCGCACTGCGCGGCGCGGGCTGGACCGAGGGCGGCCAGTTCACGGCGAAAAGCGTGCTCTCGCTGATCGCGCCGAACGTGGATGCGCTGGCGCTGCCGCTGCTGCCCAAGCTTAATAACGGCCTGCCCTCGCCGCTGGTGTTCGCCCGCCTGCACCTGCCCGACGATCCCGAGCGGCCCGGCAGCCGCCGCGACGTGCTGCGCTTCTGGCCGACCGGCTATGCGCTGGCTGCGCGAGCGGACTCGACGGCGTCGCAAGACGCGCGCAGCGACTTGCAGGCCGATGCGGTGACGCCCGCCATGAACAATACAAGCGACACAAGCGGCGACGCGAGCGACGCCGATGCGGCCAGCGCTGCCGCGACGGGCAAAAAAGGCGTTGCCGCACCGCCCCCTGGACCGGAACTCACGCCGATCTGGGTCGGGTCGCTGGTCCACGAGCGCCTGCGCCGCGCATCGTGGCCGTTCAACGTGCTCACCACCTATGTCGATCGCGGCCATGGCACGCCGCTCGCGCTCGACGCCACGGGCGGCCCGCCCGCAGGCTGGCGCGTCATCACGATGCCGGGCAGCGAAGGCTGCGAGGGGCGGCCCGTGATGCTGGTGGTGTCCGGCGGACGCTGACCACGCGAGGCTTCAGCCTTCCGGCCCGTCGCCCCAGCTACCCGCCGCGTGAAAGTGGTCGATGCGCTTGCGGGCGTCGCTGTAAGCCGCGTCCAGCGCCGCATCCGGGCCGACGTAATTGCGCATCAGATCGTGAAAGCGCACGCTGCGCCCTTCCAGATGCGCGTCCGCGCCATGCCGGCAGATGTAGCCGCTGTAGTGGAACAGCGGCTCCGGCGAACGCGGCCCGAACGCCGGAATCGGCAACACCCAGATTTCGAAACCTTCGTGCTCGGTGTGATCCCACATGGTGCGTCTCCTCTCTCGTCAGCACTCACCGTTGGTCCCGGACAGACCGCCTTCGGAGCCACTATGCTCCCACGTCGTGACCGCTGTCCGCAAACCGGCCTGCACGCCCGGTCTGCGGACAAACCGCCTGTTTTCCCGAGTTTGGCTAAACTATGCGGCACACGGCCTACGCAGGCCGCGCCTGCGCGTTCGCGGCATGCGTTCCGAAAGGTTCGCGCCGCGCGCAAGGCCGCGTGCAACGCGCCACAAACCCGCATCAGACTAATCGAGCGATACCTCACATCATGACGCCGGCCTCACTCACGCAGGAACCGCAGTCCGTCTCCAGCGCCGTCACGCGCAGCGCCTTTTTCATCGTCGCGACCGTCAACGAAGATGCCGCGAGCCGCGCCACCGTGCGCGCCTGGTGCGCCGACGTCGCCAATCTCGTGCGCGCAGTCGGCAAGCGCGTGCCCAACGGCAATCTCTCGTGCGTCGTGGGCTTTTCGTCAGACGCATGGGACAAGCTGTTCGGCGGGCCGCGTCCCGCCGGCCTGCATCCGTTCCGCGAATTCGGCTCGGGCGAGCGCAAGGCCATCGCCACACCCGGCGACCTGCTGATGCATATCCGCGCCGACCAGACCGACCTCTGCTTCGAACTCGCCACGCAACTGATGAAACGCCTCGAAGGCGCGGTCAAGACCGTCGACGAAGTGCACGGATTCCGCAATTTCGACATGCGCGCGATGATCGGCTTCGTGGACGGCACGGAAAACCCCGTCGGCAACGAAGCAGTCCATTTCACGGTGATCCAGGACGAAGACCCCGGCTTCGCGGGCGGCAGCTACGTGCTGGTGCAGAAGTACCTGCACGACATGAAAGGCTGGAACGCGCTGCCCGTGGAAGCGCAGGAACACATCATCGGGCGCACCAAGCTGCACGACATCGAACTCGACGAAGCCGTGAAGCCGAGCTGGTCGCATAGCTCGCTGACCACGCTCGACGACGCCGAGGGCAACGAAATCAAGATCCTGCGCGACAACATGCCGTTCGGCCGGCCGGGCCAGGGCGAATTCGGCACCTACTTCATCGGCTATGCGCGCGATCCGCAGCCCATCGAGCAAATGCTGGAAAACATGTTTGTCGGCTTGCCGCCGGGCAATTACGACCGCCTGCTCGACTTCAGCCGCGCCGTGACGGGAGGCCTCTTCTTCGTGCCCTCGCAGCCGCTGCTCGAAGAGCTTGCGGATCAGGTGCCGGGCGCGGCCGCCACCGTCGCCGTGGACAGCCACGATCAAACTGAACCCGAGCCTGCCGCCGCGCTTTCCGCGGACGGCTCGCTCGCCATCGGATCCCTCAAAGGAGCACCCCGGTATGAATAATCTCCATCGCGAACTCGCGCCTATTTCCACGGCGGCGTGGTCGCAGATCGAAGAAGAAGTCGCGCGCACCTTCAAGCGCTCGCTCGCGGGCCGCCGCGTCGTGGACGTGAACGGCCCAGGCGGCTCGGACCTGGCCGGCGTCGGCACGGGTCACCAGAACGGTATCGAAGCGCCGTTCGACGGCATTCGCGCGCGCCAGCGCGAAGTGAAGGCGCTGGTCGAACTGCGCGTGCCGTTCGAGTTGTCGCGCGACGCCATCGACGACGTCGAGCGCGGCGCGGAAGACTCCGACTGGCAGCCCGCCAAGGACGCGGCCACGCGCCTCGCGTTCGCGGAAGACCGTGCGATCTTCGACGGCTACAAGGCCGCGCAGATCACCGGCATCCGCGAAGGCACGTCGAACCCCACGCTGCACCTGCCCGCCGATATCGCCGATTACCCCGCCGTGATCGCGCGCGCTCTGGAGCAACTGCGCCTGCAAGGCGTGGATGGTCCGTATGCGGTGCTGCTTGGCTCGGACGCCTACACGGCGGTGAGCGAAGCGAGCGATCAGGGTTATCCGATTCTTGAGCACATTCGCCGGCTGGTAAACGGCGAGATTATCTGGGCCCCCGCGATTGAAGGCGGCGTGATCGTGAGCACGCGCGGTGGAGATTTTGCGTTTCACCTTGGGCAGGATGTGTCGGTTGGGTACTCGTCGCATGACGACAAGAGCGTGCGTCTTTATCTGCAGGAGAGCTTCACGTTCATGATGCTGACCGCCGAGGCTTCGGTTGCGGTGACGGGCGAGGTTGCGGAAGAGGTCAAAGGGAAGTGAGCGTGTTTTAGCGCTTTGGGTTGGATAAGGCGCTTACGTAGGCTGATGCCGTTCGGTTGGGAGACTGGACGGCATTTTTGTTTTTTTGCAAAATGAGGCCACCCTGAACCATCGTTTATCGTAATTTCACTTAGGTACTTCTCGATTGGCAGGCGGGTAATCCCGGCTGATATCAATCTCCGATAGTTTCGACCGTGTTCCCGGTTGCGCATCTTTTGGTGGATCATAGTAGGAAATCTCCACATCGATCCCAAATTTACTGCCTGCAGTCTCCTCCGCACGATAACGGTATCTATGCATTAGTTTATCTGGTGGAAAACCCGCGCCCAGATCGTTACCGTCGTACCTTATCCCTTGTGCTGCCACCCAATAGCCGGCAAGGTTCAATTTATCCTTGAAGGCGTCGGGATTAATTCCGTCAACAAGATTATAAAACCGGATCTCAAAAAGCAACGGTACGAGTGCAACCTTATCGCGATCCACGGAAACGTCAAGCGGATCATCAACCGTCGTGATCGTCAGACTGGCCGATGGAATTTTTTTATTACTATAGTGATAAATAGTTCCAGGCAGCTCATATCGCGGCTCCTGAAACGACAAGGAACCTAATCCGGGATCGTTCTGCAAAAATGGCTTATCACCTCGGATGATCTCCATTCCATGCTCAACGATCTTCAAAATTTCTCCGCTTTGATTTTCGAGACTCGGCTCAGCCATTTCCATCGACTCCGATTTTCCCAGGAGTAAATTCGTAGCGGGATATATAGATACCGGAATTGATAAGCTTAACACTATCACTATTGCCAAAACTCTTCTGCTGCCTCGTATCATTTGGATAAAAATCAATAAATAATTCTATAAACACTATTTATCCACACACTCCGATTTATGGATAATCTCGGCGGATATTTATCATCCATAGCCCAGAACGCGTTCCCGGTTGCGGATTCTCTGGCAAATCATAATAGAAAAGCTCCACGTCCACTCCAAACTTTCCGCCAGCAGTCCCCTCCGCGCGATAACGATATCTGTGCAATAGTTTATTGGGCGGGAAACCCACCCCTATATCGTTACCCTCGACCTTAATTCCTGGTGATGCTACCCAGTAATTCGCAAGCTTCAATTTTCCTTTGAAAATATTGGGATCAATTCCATCAACAAGATCATAAAACCTGAGTTCAAAAAGCAACGGTACGAGTGCAACCTTATCTCGATCCAATGAAACGTCGAGCGGATCGTCCGTCGTTGTGATTGTCAGACTGGCCGATGGAATTTTTTCATTATTATAGTGATAAATAATTCCCGGCAACTTATATCGAGGTTTTTGAAGCGACAAGGAACCTAATCCGGGATCGTTCTGTAAAAATGACGCGTCGTCTCGTATGATCTCCATCCCGCGCTCAACGACCTTCATGATTTCTCGACTTTGATTTTCGAGATTCAACTCAGCCACTTCCCTAGGCTCCGATTTTCCTAAGGGTGGGTTCGTAGCGGGATGTGCAGACACCGGGATTGAAAAACTTAAGACTATCGCGATCTTCCCAATATCGCCGCATTTTATCCTCGGCCGCATACGCGTCTTCTCATGATATTGACTGAAATAACCTCGTCCGCAAGCCGCCATTTGTGCTGCCTGATCGAGCATTACGCCTCGCAATGAAATTTACGATTGCACTCCGTCGCACAGTTCACTCTTCGCCGTCGGGGGTAGTTAGCTCCTTCAATCTAGCTTTCGTGATCCGGTTCATACAATCCCAGAAATATATAAAATGCAGCGATGCCAGGCCAGCCTGGTACGTTTCTGAGTAACATTCGTTATCACGATAAATAACCCAACTTCTCTGCGCGCTTCTTAAGTAGGGGAGAGCTTCGGGCTCAGCGTTGGCTTTTCTCTCCCGGTCTGAATCGCGTGTCACTACTTCGATTTTCGCTATTTCCGCATTCAACGCCGCGACCGATTCCTCATAGTGAAATTGTGCGCATGCAGATAAGTCCATCGTGCTTAACATTTCCTTCCTGCAATAAGAGGCGATTTTCGACCGGCTTTTCCCCGCAAAAAATTCAACAGCCGGCCTTGCTTTCCTATAGTCAAATTCGGTTCCGTAAATAGACGTTGAAGCATACGCACCGTTGGCGACCAATACCATAGCCGTAAATAACCTAATGGCGGGCATCATAATTCCCGCACTCGAAAAGACGCGCTTCCAACCGACGACGCCAAGGTATACGCCTGGCAACAAAGGTACGTATTACGTCTCTCATTCTGTCGTATTCACCATGATTTAAAAACCCAGCCAAATGTTGAGATCTAGATTCCGGATACCATAAATCTCCTTGCTTTGGGTATGGACCAGAGGTAAATAAGGTCGAAACCAGCGCATCATATTCGTGCTGATACAAAGCGACCATCACATCACGATTGATTGCAGATTCAGTATCCTTCAAATTTATTTCAAAGAATTTCCTCGCACGATCAACTGTTATGATGTCACCAATTCTTAGATTGTCTGACGGTAGTACTTTATGCCCAAGCCCAACGGTGGGAATTCCAAAACCGTCGTCGTAAACCTTTACAATAAAGCCATCCGAGACCGGCAATCCGTTATATTTCCCATTTAACACCCCACTCTCGCAGACAGCCATAAATGTATAACCCTCTCTGGAGAGTTTCCAGGGCTTACAGAGACGCCCCGTTTGAACATACGCGCAAGAATTCGGATCAGTGTTGGTTACGGCTGTCACAAGCTCATCAGGCATCACGCCTCCCGTTTGTGGCCCATATAGAACTTGATCGGCTGTGCACTGCTTGTTTCATAGCGTTCGGTGCGCCCTTGCGAATCTGTTATGCCGTGACGCAATTCACCGGAAGGCATTCGCACTGTGTAATAGGTATTGGCGAGAGCTAAGCCATTTGCATCGTGAAATGTGAATTGCTCGTCGTATTGAACGGAATCGTTATAAATTTCAGGCGCAACTGTCTGTGCTTTATCGGTTGCGTGCGAGTCAGCGTGTACGAGGAATTTTCCGCCAGTGAGACCAAATATTCCGTCTTCACCGAGAGTCAGCTCAGTACCTGCGCCATTCAAAACTATGCGCTTCGCAGTTAGACGTATTTCGTCCTGTGTGCTCAGTATGTTGATGATTTTCTGTGCGATCAGATCGATTTGATCGCCTCGGGACACGATACGCACAGGGCCAGGCGTAAGCACGGTGATCGCCTTCGACGCGAACATTGATATTGATTGCCGTACCGATACGAAGAGTGACTTCGTCACTGCGAGTGCAATATTCCCGCCCGTGGTAAGCGCGATATGTTCGCGGCTGGCAATGTGCGTGCTGCCTTCAGCCGACGCATGCACGTTCGCCGCACTGGAAATAACAATATCGGGGTTCTCAATCTCGGGAAAATCACCATGACCGTTGCCGCGCAAACCGGCATTGGCTTCCTTGATTGCGTTCGCCACGCCCTCCTGATTGTCCGTCGCGTCCTGTGCTCCGTGCTGCCGCGCCGTTCGGGCTATTTCTTCATGAAAACCACGCGCTTCGGTCAATCTTGAATGGGTCTCGCCCATATCCTTGACCTTACCCGCCGCGCTCTCACGCGCGAAGCTCGTCAGCAGCCAGCCCTTGCCCGCGCGCAGCACTCCCCAAAGGTCGGTTCGCGCCTCGATGCCTTCACCTCTTGCCTCCTGCCGCCCTGCATTCCCATCAATACGCGTGTTGTAGCCCAGGCTGATGCTGGATTTGCCATGGTCGCTCGCAATCTGGGCCTGTAGCCTGCCAGGCGTATCGTCGAGCGCGACATGATTCGATTGCGCGCGATGTTCAAGGCTGCGCGAACGCATACCGGAGAGCGCCTGATTTTCCGGCAGCGCCCAAGGTGGTGAATGGTCCCGATCGGGCACGAACGCAGCAATAACGGGGCGGTCTGGGTCGCCATTGATGTACGCCACCAGCACGGCGTCACCGCGCCGCGCGTGGGCGACAAAACCCATCTGCTCGCCTTGCCATTGCGTCGCCAGACGAACCCAGATTGATTTGCGCCCGTCGTATTGTTCTTCGCGGTCCCACGGGTATTGGATCAACACACGGTTGTGCTCATCGATCCAGATTTCGCGTTGATCGGGCGAAACAATCACAGCATATTCGTACCCGTCGATGCGCGGGCGCGGCGTCACCTGAGGCATGCGATAAGGTTCGTCAACCGGCACCGCCTCAAATGTGCATTCGCTTGTGTATTGCGGCAGGGTGCCCGAAGTCGCCGGCAGTTCGCGAATGTCGATTTCCAGCTGTGTCACAAGCCATGCGCGATTTGCAGCGTGATGCGGATAATCCGCAAGCCTGAAGGTTTTACCGGACTGGAGGCCGCGTAGCGGGCCGCTGCCGCGTGCGCGCAGCCCCATGCAACGCATGGCCTCCAGTTTGACGCGCGCAAGGTGCAGCGCATCATCCTGCCAGGCTTCGCCCGCTTCGGGCATCCCGGACCGCGTTTGCGGCTGCGCAAAGTCCGCAGGCGCATAAGTTTCGTGATGAAAACTCGACGCATCGCGCGCGGCGCTGTATTTAGCGCGGTAAGGCAAACTCCCCGGATTCTGGCGCGGCGACATATAGCTATGGTCGTGTACCGTTACGGTGCCCACTGTAACGGCACGCGAATACACAAACTCCGTGACGTGCTCCGAATCGATATGGCCGCCGTCTGGGCGGAAAGGCAGGACTTCGAATGGCGCGTCGTGCTTTAGATAGGCACTTGCGTTGTCGGCGATAACCAGCACATGCGTAGCGTCGCGATGTTCGAACCACACCACATAGCCGAACTCTTCGCAAAGCCGCATAAAGAATTGCCAGTCGGTCTCCCATGCCTGACGTATCAGATCGCGCCTTGGATTCGCGCCCGGCCGTGTTTTGTTCTCGATTCGCCAGGCGATTTGACCGCCGTATGGACGCAGTATTTCGGACAGGCAATCCAGAACTGAATCATTCCAGACGCGCGAATTACGGCGCAACGTCGCTGGCCATATCCACGGGCGCAGCACGAATTCATAAACGATGGCGTTTTTCCCTACCCCTAGAACGCTGACTTCCGTAATGAGCCCGCTTATCTCGCGCACGCCCGTGCCGCGAAAAGCCGGCGCGCTCAGGTCGATATTTTCCAGGTTGATCGTAACGGTTGCCAGCGTATCTCTGATCTGGTCCAGGTCCAGACCTGGGTTCATGGACAGTTCTAGCGCAAACTCCGCGTGCGGCATGATGGCTTCGACGCGGTATTCGAATAGTTGACCCGCGCCTTCGTGACCCTGTACGCGCCGCAGGACAAGCCCATCGGGCAGCGCGTGCCCCTGCATGGTGAGGGTAGAAAACACGGCGGGACGGGTCGACCGTTTCATGCACGAACCGTTTGCAGTATCGCGCCGCATGTCGTCTTGTCGCCCAGATACGCAATGCGTTTTCCGTTGTGCGTGTTCCCGCTCGTGGCGATGATGTTAAAGACGCCGCCGCATTTCGGGCACGATACGCGGTGCCCGTCCAGGGCTATGCGCCTGCTCATATGCGTTCGATCGGACGCACCGTCGAGGATTTCGCCGCCATGGTCCGTCGTATCGCCCTGGCATGCCATTTCACGCCCAGTCGTGTTGTCTCTCATGCGAATGATTCCGGTAGTCACGCGAGCCATGCCCGCACATCCGGATAATTTTCGCTCGTTCAGGCGAAATCGCTACAAGAGAATTCCTAATAATTGCGTGGGTGCCTTCTGTGAAAACAGAGGGATAGTGCGCGCCACATGCTGCAAAAAAGGGCGCCCTAAAAACATCAGGCGCCCCTTTTCAACCTACTCCATCACCTACCCGCTCACTGATAAAAGTTCAGCGTCACAACCGCCGAGCGGCCCGGCGCCCACGTCGCGTAAATCGGGTACGCACTCTGGTAGTACTGCTTATCGAAGATATTATTCACGTTAAGCTGCAGATCGACCTTCTTCGAAACGCGCCACGTCGCCGAAGCGTCAAAACGTGCATAACCCGGCGTCCACTTGCGCGATGTCGACGACACCGACGCATAAGTCAGACTCGACACCGTCGCGCCCGCGCCCAGCGTGAGCTTAGGCAACACGTCGTAGCTGGTCCAGAGCGTGAAGTTGTGCTTGGGCACCATCACCATCGGCAAGCCCGAATTCTGCGGCGTGGTCGGGCCGGCATTCGTCGTGATCGCATCCAGATACGAGTAGCCGCCGAACACGGCCCACTGGTTCGTCACATTCCCCGCAAAGCCGAATTCGAAACCGCGCACGCGTTGCGAGCCCGCGTTGATCATGCCGCCCAGACCGTCGCTCACGCGCGCGTTGGTCTTGTCGGTCTGGAACAGCGCCGTGGTCAGCGACAGACGCTGATCGAGCACGTCCCACTTCGCGCCCACTTCGATGTTGCGCGAGCGTTCCGGCGCGAGATCCTGGTTGGTCGCCGTGATCTGGTCGGTGCCGCCGCCCAGGCCCGAGTTCGAGCCCGGCGGATTCGACGAGGTGCCGTACGACGCGTACAGGCTCACCGTATGGATCGGCTTGAAGACGAGGCCGAACTGATAGCTGAAAAGGTTCGACGTGTTGCCCAGATCGGCGACGCCCGGCTGCTGCGCACTCACGTCATAGCGGTCGAAACGCATGCCCGCGTTGAAGATCCAGCGATCGGACAACTGCACGCTGTCGAACAGGTACGCCGACGCGATGTTGGTGCGCGTGCGCGTGGCGGCGCCCGGGAAGCTCTTGTCGCCGTTGAGCAGGATGCTGCCGGTCCAAGGGTTGTTCGGGTTCCAGCCGTTGACCGTCGTGCAGTTGTACGCGATCGAGCACGGGCCGCCCGAGCGGATGTTGTTGCCCGCCGAGTCGCTCACGAGATAGCCCTCGTAGAGGTCCTGTTCGTGGCTGAACTCCACGCCCGCCGTGAGCGTGTGACGCATGCCGTAAAGGTCGAACTTGCCGTTCGCCTCGGTCTGGTTCGACACGCTGTTGGTCGCGTACTTGCCGCTCTTGGCCTGCAGGCTCAGGATATTCGAGGTTGCGCTGGTGAGCTGCGGATTGGTCGCGATGTAGTCGAGCGTCGAGCGGCCGAACATCGTCGTGTTCTTGATCTTCCACGCGTCGTTGATGCGGTGCTCGACCTTCACTTCGCCGGTGTCGTTCTGGCCACGGCGATAGTCGCGCGAGTTCAGCCCGTAAAACTGGCTGCGATTGCTCGGGATCGGCGTGCCGCCCGTCGAGCGGAACGGCACGCTGAAGTCTGGCATGTCGTAGGTGTTCAAATGGTAGTAGCTCAGCGTCACCGTGGTCGGCGAATTCAGGCCGAACGCGATCGACGGCGCCACGCCCCAGCGCTTGCTGTAGACATTGGTGCGGCCCGGCTGGTCGGAATCGTGACCCATGACGTTCAGGCGGAACGCGCTGGTGTCGTTGAGCTTCTGGTTCCAGTCGACGGTCGCGCGGCGATAGCTGTCCGTGCCCAGGCCCACGCTGCCGTTGATGAAATTATCGGCGGTCGGCGTCTTGGTGGTGATGTCGATGCTGCCGCCCACCGAGCCGCGTCCCGCATACACCGAATCCGGGCCCTTCACGACGCTGATGTTCTCGACGTCGAAGGTCTCGCGGTTCTGCACGCCCGAGTCGCGCATACCGTCCACGAAGATCGAATTGCGCGATTCGAAGCCGCGAATCACCGGGCGGTCCGCCGACGGATTCGCCGCCGCGTCGCCGCCCAGGAAGGTGATGCCGGGCACCGTGCGCAGCGCGTCCTCGAAGGTCGAGACGTTCTTCTCCTTGAGCACTTCCTGCGGGATCACCGTGACCGAGCGCGGCGTATCGATGAGCGGCGAGGTGAACTTATAGGAGGACAGCGACTTCGTCTGCATGTCGGAGGCCGCCGACGAACTCACCTTGACGGCGGGTAGCGTGGCTTCAGCCGCGCCATTGGGCGAAGTATTCGCGCTGGCCGCGCTCGACGAGGCCGGCACGGCAGGCGCAGCCTGGGCGTGGGCCGCCTGAGTGGCGAAGAAACCGGAGCAATAGAGGGCTGCTACGGACGCGACGGTACGCATCCGCGTCGGGAAGATGACGGACATGGTTGGACGGTTTGATCGAAGGCGCACGCCTGTGCGCCGCGGGACATTACGCGTCCACCGCGCCAGGAGATGCTTGGGTGTTGTCGTTCTTGAGAATGCGAATGTTTCTCATTCGCTTAAGCAATTGTAATTACTAGTTATACTTATGTAAACATTGAAGATGGCAATTTGTAGGATTTCACTGCCAGAATGGCGCGATGCGACGCCGCGTTTTCGCGCCGCCAGCGCCGCGCCCGGCGACATCGAGCGCTACGCCGTGCGGCTTCGGGCCGGTATGATGGCGCTCTCGCAGCAGGCGCGCGGCCAGCATCGGAGCGCGCCTGACGGCGCGAATGCATCCTTTCACGAACGACCCAGAGGAAGACCGCCATGACGGCTGCAGCACAATTCGACCAGGTTTCCGTTATCAAACGCGCCAACGTCTACTTCGACGGCAAGTGCGTGTCGCACACCGTACTGTTCGCCGACGGCAGCCGCAAGACGCTCGGCGTGATCCTGCCGTGCCAGTTGAACTTCGGCACCGACGCGCCTGAACTGATGGAAGTGCAGGCCGGCAAGTGCCGCATCCGTCTGGACGGCAGCGACGAGTGGCAAAGCTACGGCGCCGGCGAATCGTTCTCGGTGCCGGGCAAGAGCCGTTTCGATATCGAAGTGACGGAGACGCTCGACTACGTTTGCAGCTACCTGTAAGCGACTCGGGCGCACGCGCTTCCAGCGCCCGCCGCGCCTTGCGCGCGGCGGGCGTTCTCATGGGTGCTGCGGCAACGTGATTCGCGGCCTGAATCCGCCCGAAAGGCGCGGTGGCTACAATTAGCGCGTGTTTCCAGACCGCAGCGCATGCGCGCCGCGCCCGCTCCTCCCTCCCTACGCGCCGTGTTGCCCATCGATCCCGCTCCGCGCTCCCGCGCCCGTCCCGATACCGAACGTCCGCCCGCACGCAGTCCGCTCGTCACGCTCGCCGTGGTGACCGTGCTCACGGGCATCGGCGCGGGGTTCGGCGGCATGCTGCTCGCGCTCCTGCTGCACGGGATCCAGCACTTCGCCTATGGCTACAGCCAGGCGCACCTGATCGGCAACGAGAGTTTTTTGCAAGGCGTGACGGGCACCGAACCGTGGCGGCGCGTGGCCGTGCTGGTGGCGTGCGGGCTGATCGGCGGCGTGGGCTGGTGGGCGCTCTATCGCCATGGGCGTGCGCTCGTGAGCATCAGCGCGGCGATCAAGCCGGGCGGACCGCGTATGCCGATGGTATCGACCACGGTGCACGCGCTATTGCAGATCGTGACGGTGGCGATGGGCTCGCCGCTCGGACGCGAAGTCGCGCCGCGCGAGATCGGCGCCGTGGTCGCGAGCTGGCTCGCGCGGCGCACGGGCCTGACCGCCGCCGAGCGCCGCGTGATGATCGCGTGCGGCGCGGGCGCGGGCCTGGCCGCCGTGTACAACGTGCCGCTGGGTGGCGCGGTGTTCGTGCTCGAAGTGCTGCTGGGCACCTTCGGCTGGTCGGCGGCGGTGCCCGCGATCACGACATCGGCGATTGCGGCCGTGGTCGCGTGGATCGGCCTGGGCGACGAGCAGCAGTATCACGTGCCCGCCTACGCGATCAATGCGCAGCTCGTGGTGTGGTCGGTGCTGTGCGGGCCGCTGTTCGGCGCGGCGGCGCACGTTTTCGCGCGCGTGACGAGCCGCGCGCGCGACGCCTCGCCCAAGGATTGGCGTTTGCCGGTCTATTCGGTCGTGAATTTCGCGGCGATCGGCGTACTGGCGATCTGGTTTCCGCAACTGCTCGGCAACGGCAAGGGTCCGGCGGGCTTGAGTTTCGACGACAACCTGGGCATTGGTCTCGCGGCCACGCTGCTGGTGCTCAAGGTGCTCATCACGACGACGACGCTGCGCGCGGGCGCCAAAGGCGGCCTGCTCACGCCGGGACTCACGAACGGCGCGCTGCTTGCCATCGTGATCGCCGGCCTCGTCAATCACGTGTGGCCGGGACTCGCGGCAGGCGCGTTCGCGATCGTGGGCGCGGCGGCGTTCCTCGCCGCGTCGATGCAGATGCCGCTGACCGCCACGGTGCTGATGCTGGAGTTCACGCACGTGAACCACGATCTGGCGATTCCGATGCTGCTCGCCATCGCCGGATCGGTCGCGACGCTGCGCCTGCTCGCGCGTGCGCAGCGACCTGCGCGCGGCGCGACCGCAGCCCCGCTATCCGATGACGAGCGCCAGCGCCGACTCGCCGCCTTGCGCGACCCGACCGCGGCGCGCGAAGCGTCGGACTGACGCTTCAGATTTTCACGCGCCCAGATCCGCGAGCGGATGCGCCTGGCCGCGCCACGGCGAGCAAAGGAACTGCCGCACGCGTTCATCGCGCACCTCGGCGAGCGTGGCGGGCGCCCAGCGCGGCTTGCGATCCTTGTCGATCAGATGTGCGCGCACGCCCTCGCAGAAGTCACCCTCATCGATTGCGCGCGCAACGATCCCGAGTTCCATGCGAAAGCTCTCCGCGAGCGTCATCTGGCGCCCGCGCAGCAACGCTTCGCGCGTGACTTCGAGCATCGTCGGCGAATAGTGCGTCAGCGCTTCCAGCGTGGCTTCGATCCATACGCGTTCAGCTTCGGACGGTTCGCGTTCGAGCGCGGCGTGCAATGAAGCGACGATCTCCACCACGCGCGCACGACGATTAAAGTGCTTCGCGATTAACGCCTCGTGCCTGCTCAAGGCGCTCGCGTTCGCGTCCTGACACGGTGCATCGAACACGCGCCGCAGCGTATCGCGCACATTGCCATCGAAATGAGTCTGCGCGAGCCGCGCTTCGTAACCGTCGAGCCAATCGCCCGGCACGCAAAGATCGGCCAGCTTGCAGTGAAGCGCGTCCGCGCCGCTCAGCATCGCGCCCGTGAGGCCGACGTAAAGCTCGGTCTCCACCGGCATCTTCGCTAGGAAGTGCGTCGCGCCCACATCGGGCAGCAAGCCGATGCGCGTCTCCGGCATGGCGATTTTCGTGCGCGAGGTCGCCACGCGCAGCGCCGCCGCCTGGCCCAGCCCCATGCCGCCGCCCATCGTCACGCCGTCGAGCAGCGCGACGAGCGGCTTCTCGAAGGTATGCAGCGCATAGTCGAGCCGGTATTCGTCGACGAAAAACTGTTGCCAGCCGTCGTTGCCCAAACGCTCGCCCGCGCGCGCCAGCCGATCGATCGCCCGCACGTCGCCGCCCGCGCAAAAGCCCTTCGGCCCCGCGCCTTCCAGCACGAGCGCGACGATGGAGTCGTCACCGCGCACGCGTTCGAGCAACATGGCGATCTCGCGCACCATCGCGTGCGACAGCGCATTGAGTGCGGCAGGACGGTTCAGCGTGATGATCGCAACGCGATTGACCACGCGAAACAGCACGTCGGGTTGTGCCTGCGCCGAAGTCTGCGTGGAAGCGGGTATGGCATTCATTCCTTAGTTCTCCGTTTCAAAATGCCAGTGCGGCTTGCGCTTCTCCAGGAACGCATTGACGCCTTCGCGCTGATTGGGCGAATCGAACAGATCGAGCATGCGCTCGCGCTCGACCGCCAGCGCCGCGCTGCGCGGCACGCCGTTGCGCGCCTGATGAATGAGCGTTTTGCTCGACGCCACCGCTTGCGGGCTGAGCGTGGCCACGCGCGCGGCCATGACGAGCGCCGCTTCGCGCGCGCCGCCCTGCGGCACCACTTCCTCGACCAGACCGATGCGCAGCGCCGTGGCGGCGTCCACGCGCTCGCCAGTCAGGATGATGCGTTTGGCCCAGCCTTCGCCGACGAGCCAGGGCAGCGTCTGCGTGCCACAGCCACACGGCAACAAACCAACGGCCGGTTCAGGCAGCGCCAGTTGCGCATGTTCCTCGGCAATGCGGATATCGCAGGCGAGCGCGCATTCGAGTCCGCCACCCATCGCATAGCCATTGATCGCCGCGATTACGACAGCGCGCGCATTCTGCAGCGCCTCGAATGCCTCCCCAAACGCGCTGGCCGCCGCGCGCGCCACGGCACGGTCGCCATCGGCGAAGGCATTGAGATCGGCGCCCGCGCTGAAAAACTTCGGCCCTTGCCCCGTGATGACGATGGCGCGCACGCGCGCCTCGCGATTGAAGGCTTCGATCACCTGCTGGAGCTGGCGCAGGCCGTCGATGGTAAAGGCATTCACGGGCGGGCGCGCAAGCGTGACAAGCGCCACCGCGCCGTCATTCACGTACTCGAATTCAATCATTTCGGACTCCATTTTTATTTCAGCGCAGCTCCGGGAAATCCTCTTCCCAATACTCGTCGGGCTGGCGCGCGGGTTCCGCCGTGCGTTCCATTTCACGGCGGCGCAACTCGACGCGGCGGATTTTGCCGGAGATCGTCTTCGGCAGATCGCTGAACTGCAGGCGGCGGATGCGCTTGTACGGTGCGAGTTTTTCACGCGAGAAGCGGAACACCTCGCGCGCGAGATCGGGGCCGGCCTCGAAGCCCTGCCGCACGATCACAAAGGCTTTGGGCACGGAAAGACGCAGTTCGTCGGGGCTCGGCACCACGGCGGCTTCGGCGATCGCTTCGTGCTCGATCAACACGCTTTCCAGTTCGAACGGGCTCAGGCGATAGTCGGACGACTTGAACACGTCGTCGGCGCGGCCCACGTAGACGAAGTAACCGTCGTCGCGTCGCAGCGCCACGTCGGACGTATGGTAGTAACCCTTGCGCGTGGCGTATTCGCTGGCCTTCGCGTTGTTCGCGTACCCCGTCATCAGGCCAAGCGGACGCTGTGCCAGTGGCAACGCGATTTCGCCTTCGCTCACGGGCTGATCGTCGGGATCGACCAGTTCAACGCGATAGCCCGGCAGCGGCCGCCCCATCGAGCCGGCCACCACCGGCTGGCCCGGCGAATTGCCGATCTGGCAAGTGGTCTCGGTCTGCCCGTAGCCGTCGCGGATCGTGATATCCCATGCGTGGCGCACGCGCTCGATAATCTCGGGATTGAGCGGCTCGCCCGCGCCGACAATTTCACGCAGCTTCACCGCGTGGCTCGCGAGCGGCTCCTGGACCAGCATCCGCCAGACCGTAGGCGGTGCGCAAAGCGTGGTCACGCCGCATTGCACGAGCGCGGCGAGCGTGTCCTTCGGCACGAAGCGCGCGTAGTTGTAGACGAACACGCAGGCCTGCGCATTCCACGGCGCGAAGAAGCAGCTCCACGCGTGCTTGGCCCAACCCGGCGAGCTGATGTTCCAGTGGACGTCGCCAGGCAACAGGCCGATCCAGTACATCGTCGAAAGATGGCCGACGGGATAGCTTTGATGCGTGTGCTCGACGAGCTTGGGTTTGGAGGTTGTGCCGGACGTGAAGTAGAGCAGCAAAGGATCGGTCGCGCGCGTGGGGCCATCGGGTTCGAAGGCGGCGCTATATGCATAGGTCTGCGAAAGATCGATCCAGCCTTCGCGCGACGCACCCACGGCGATGCGCTTGACGTTCGCATCCAGCGCGTCGAATTTCGCGAGTTCGGCGGCATCGACCACGACGAAACGCGCGCCGCCCGCTTCGACGCGCTCGCGCACATCGTCGGGCGAGAGTTGCGTGGTGGCAGGCAGCACCACGGCACCCAGCTTCATCGCCGCGAGCATCACATCCCAGAGTTCGACGCGATTGGGCAGCATCAGCAGCAGCCGGTCGCCGCGCCCGACGCCCTGCTCGCGCAGAAAGTTCGCCATGCGCGACGAACGTTCGGACATCTGCGCATACGAATATTTCGTGCCGCCGTGCGCAAGATCGTCGACGATCCAGAGCGCGGGATTGTCGTTGCCACGCGCGATGACATCGAAATAATCGAGCGCCCAGTTAAACGTATCGAGTTGCGGCCAGACGAATTCCGCGTAAGCGCGATCGTAGTCGGTGCGGTGTCGCTGCAGCAGATCGCGCGCTTCGATGAAGGCCTGCGCGGAAGGGGTGAACCTTGTCATCTTCGTCTCCATTTTTTGGCGCCATGATGCGCTTTATTATTTGTTTCGCAATCCTTCCTTCACCTTAAAGCTGCCGCGCAATCACCATGCGCTGAACTTCGCTCGTGCCTTCGTAAATCTGCGTGATGCGCGCATCGCGGTAATGACGCTCGACCGGATAATCGTTGAGGAAGCCATAGCCGCCGTGAATCTGGATCGCGTGCGAGCAGACTTCCTCGGCCATTTCGGAGGCGTAAAGCTTGGCCTGCGAAGCTTCCGAAAGACAAGGCTTGCCGAGCGAGCGCAGGCGCGCCGCGTGATGCACCAGATGGCGCGCGGCGTTGATGCGCGTGTGCATGTCCGCCAGCATGTTCGCGACGCTCTGATGGCCGATGATCGCCTCGCCGAACTGCACGCGCTCGTGCGCGTAGGCGCGCGCCGCATCGAAGGCCGCGCGCGCGATGCCAAGCGCCTGCGCCGCGATGCCGATGCGCCCGCCCTCCAGATTCGACAGCGCGATCTTGAGGCCTTCGCCGCGCTGGCCGAGCAGATTCGCCTCGGGGATCGCGCAATCGACCAGTGAAATCGGGCAGGTGTCCGAGGCGCGGATGCCCATCTTCTTCTCAGGCGGCCCCACGTTGAACCCCGGCGTATCGGTCGGCACGACGAAGGCCGACAAACCCCGCTTGCCCGCATCGGCATCGGTCACGGCGAACACGATCGCAAGGCTCGCGCGCGAGCCGTTGGTCACGAACTGCTTGTTGCCGTTGAGCACCCATTTGCCGT
This sequence comes from Paraburkholderia eburnea, assembly GCF_002917095.1. GTDB lineage: Bacteria > Pseudomonadota > Gammaproteobacteria > Burkholderiales > Burkholderiaceae > Paraburkholderia > Paraburkholderia eburnea. The sequence continues at coordinate 221,728 of NZ_PQGA01000002.1, read as the reverse complement.
CGCGCAACTCGGCGCGCGTGCGCAGATTGTTGGCCTCGGAACCGGCCTGCGGCTCGGTCAGGCAAAACGCGCCGATCATCTCGCCGCTCGCGAGCTTCGCGAGCCAGCGGTCCTTCTGCGCGTCGCTGCCGTACTGGAGGATCGGGCCGCAGCCCACCGAGTTGTGCACGCTCACGAGCGTCGCGCACGACGCGCAGCCCGCGGCGATTTCCTCCATCGCGAGCGCGTAGGCCACGTAGTCGGTGTAGGAGCCGCCCTGCTCCTGCGGCACGATCATGCCGAGAAAGCCCAGCTCGCCCAGTTGCGCCACGACCTCGTCGGGCAGCTTGCCCTCGCGGTCCCATTGCGCCGCGTTGGGCGCGAGGCGCTTGCTCGAGAAATCGCGCGCGGCGTCGCGGATCATGCGCTGATCGTCGGTGTAGAACTCGTCCATCTGTGTCTCCTTCCTCGCCCTTTCCTGGAATCTTTTCCTGCCTGATAGCCACTATCAGCCACTGTCGCGCGGCGCGGCGCCTGCCGCAAGGCTCCTGAAAAGTGTAGGCATGAGCGAGCGTGTATTCGATGCCCGCCACGCTCAAATAGACTGAGCTGATTTACCATGAGTGCTTCGACAAGCGCGCCGAAGGCCTATCCATGCAGCCAGGGAAAACCAGTAAGGTGAGCGAAAAAGGCACGATCGCCATGAGCCTCGTGCACGAGACGATCGCGCTCGCGCGTGCGCGCGGGCTGGACGTGACGCCGATCGCACAGGCAGCGGGCATCGCCACCGACGCCCAGACGCGCGTGTGCGCCGCGCACTACGGCGCGCTGTGGGCGGGCATCGCGCGCGCGCTCGACGACGAGTTTTTCGGCCAGGACTCGCACGCGATGAAAAGCGGCAGCTTCATCGCCATGACGCATGCGGCGCTCGGCGCGCGCACCGGCCGCCAGGCCCTGCAGCGCACGGTGCATTTCATGCGGCTCGTACTCGACGACCTGGCGGGCGAAATCGACATCGACCCGGCGCGCGTGCGCATCGCGCTGCGTCATCGCGCGGGCACGGCAACGCCGACGATGTTCGCCTATGCGACCTGGTTCATCCTCGTCTACGGGCTGCTGAGCTGGCTGGTGGGGCGGCGCATTCCGGTGATCGCCGCGCGCTTTCGCTGCACGGCGCCGGCTGCGGCAGAGGAATACCAGACGATGATCTGCGACGACATCGCCTTCGATCAGGACGAATCGTGGTTCGAACTCGCGCCCGCGTTTCTCGATTTGCCCGTGATGCAGACGGCCGCCTCGGCGCGGGCCTTTCTGCGCAACGCGCCGGGCAACTTCGTCGTGAAATACCACAATCCCGGCTCGTTCGCGGCGCGGGTGCGGCGCACGCTGCGCGCGCTGCCCGCCCACGCGTGGCCGGACGCCGACGCCATCGCGCACCGCCTGAACGTCGCGCCCGCGACGCTGCGGAGGCGCCTGCATCAGGAAGGCCATAGCTGCCAGTCGATCAAGGACGAACTGCGCCGGGATCTGGCCGTGGCCGCGTTGCAAGACCCCGCGCGCGCAGTCGCGGATGTGGCGGCGGCCGTGGGCTTCGCGGAGCCGAGCGCGTTCCATCGCGCCTTTCGCAAATGGACCGGGCTGCGCCCGACCGAGTACCGCCAGATGCGCGAGCGGGCGGCGGCGAAGGCGCGGTGAGTTCGCGATCGAGGAACGCGAGCAGCCTAAAACCCGGCAGCAGGCCTTACTTAAACTTGCCTTTCAGTTAACGAGATAGCGCCTATACTTTTAAGGGTTATCCCTAATACGAAAGGTCGTGTCATGACTTCCCTTTCACGTATCGCGCTTGGCGTGTTCGCAGCGGCCTGCTGCGTCGCCTCGGCTTCGGCACTCGCGCAGCCGTACGATCCCTCGGCACCGATGACGCGCGCCCAGGTGCGCGCCGACCTCGCGGAATGGCGCGCGGCAGGCTACGATCCGCTCGACTGGATCGACTACCCCGAAAACGCCCAGCGCGCCGGCGCGATCGTCGCGGCTCGGCGCGCGGCGCACGGCGCTGGCGGCATGTCGCAGCCGATGCAATAAGCGCCGCTTGTTGGCGCGTCTCCCGGAGCGGGAGCGTCGATCCGCGTTTTGAGGCGGACCGGGGCTGCCGCTTTGTCTGTTTTCATTCCCGCCCGCTTGAAACCCGATTACGCGCACATCGTCCCTCCCGATCGCTGCGCGCCTGGCCCAAATTGTTGCAGCGGTTCCACGCGTTCGCTGCACCATTTCTGTTCAGCCCGGACAATTGTTTACAATCCCGCCCGTAGCAGCGTGACCCGGCATCCGCGACGCCCTCCGTCGCCCGCCCGCCGACGCCGATCTCAACAACAAACTAACCCGCTCGACTCTCAAGGGCCCGATCTTCATGGACGCCATCAAACGCTATTTCGGCTTCGAGGAAGCAGGTACCAACCTGCGCACCGAAGTCCTCGCCGGTTTCACGACCTTCCTTACGATGGCCTACATCATCTTCGTGAATCCGTCGATTCTCGGCGATGCCGGTATGCCCAAGGAAGCCGTCTTCGTCGCCACCTGCATCGTCGCGGCGCTGGCGTCGATCGTCATGGGCCTTTATGCGAACTATCCGATCGCGCTCGCGCCCGGCATGGGCCTGAACGCGTACTTCGCCTATGCCGTGGTCAAAGGCATGGGCTTCACGTGGCAGGCCGCGCTCGGCGCCGTGTTCATCTCGGGCTGCCTGTTCTTCGTCGTCACGCTGCTGCGCGTGCGCGAGGCCATCATCAACGGGATTCCGCATTCGCTGCGGGTGGCGATCACCTCCGGTATCGGCCTGTTCCTCGCGATCATCTCGCTCAAGACCTCGGGCGTGATCGTCGGCAGCCCGGCCACGCTCGTCGAACTCGGCAATCTGCACGATCCGCACACGATCCTCGCGATCATCGGCTTCTTTGCGATCGTCACGCTCGACGTGCTGAAAGTGCGCGGCGCGATCCTGATCGGCATCGTGGGCGTGACCATCCTGTCGTTCTTCTTTGGCGGCAACCAGTTCCACGGCGTCTTCGCGATGCCGCCGTCGATTGCGCCGACCTTCGGCCAGCTCGACATCAAGGGCGCGCTCTCGGGCGGCATCCTGAACGTGGTGCTGGTGTTCTTCCTCGTCGAGCTGTTCGACGCCACCGGCACGCTGATGGGCGTCGCGAACCGCGCGGGCCTGCTCGTGCACGGCAAGATGCACCGTCTGAACCGCGCCCTGCTGGCCGACAGCACCGCGATTCTCGCGGGCTCGGTGCTCGGCACCTCGTCGACCACGGCTTATATCGAAAGCGCCTCGGGCGTCCAGGCGGGCGGCCGCACCGGCATGACCGCGCTGACCGTCGCCGTGCTGTTCCTCGCCTGTCTGTTCATCGCCCCGCTCGCGGGCGTGGTGCCCGCCTACGCGACCGCGCCGGCGCTGCTGTACGTCTCGTGCCTGATGCTGCGCGAACTCGCCGACCTGCCGTGGGACGACGCCACCGAAGTCGTGCCCGCCGCGCTCACCGCGCTGGCGATGCCGTTCACGTACTCGATCGCCAACGGCGTTGCATTCGGTTTCATTTCGTATGCGGGACTGAAGCTGCTGACGGGCCGTGCGCGTCAGGTGCGCCTGATCGTCTGGATCATCGCGGCAGTGTTCCTGTTCCGCTACTTCTATCTGGCCGGCGGCTAAGCCGGCAGCGAGGCGTCGCGGCGGATGATTTGAGCGCCGCCAAAGCAAAAGCCCCGCAACGCGCAATGCGTTGCGGGGCGTCGCTGGGATTCGCTGGGATTATTTGTCGGTCGGGCCGCAAGGTCGGGCCGGGGATTCAGGCCAGCAGACCGATCCGGCTTGATCCATCTGGATCAGGCTGACGCTAGAAAGCAAGACTTCAGGACGCGTGCGCCTGCACGAAGCGCACGTAGCCGCTGCGCAGCGTCAGGCACTGCGCACGCGTTTCAGAAAGCAGGCGGCGCGCGACCGCCTCGATGCGCTCACGATGATGATCGAAGGCGTCCAGCACATCCTCGGCACGCGGCGATGCGGCGCCAAAATGATCCTCCAGCGCCGCCGCCGTGATCGTACATTCCACCCTCTCTCCATCGATCATTGCCGGGAACGCCAAGGTCAGTTCGCGCCCTGAGTATTCAGGGGCCTCGTTCGGAAACAGGATCTTCATGGGAGTCGCCTTAGGGTTGGGAGTGAGCGGGGCCGCGCCTTCGATGCACCTCCTCGGCATGCACGCGGTTCAAAACGTCGACCGCCGCACGTCTCGCTTCGCGAACCCGTTGCGGCGGTCGATTTGATTCACTTTAGGACACTTCGCGCGGCTGGCAAGGTCGACTTTGTCACACGAGCGAAATGTTCCTCGCGGCCCTGTTTTTCAGCGTCTGCTAAAGCGTTGAATCCCGCGGACGTTGTGCGCGCAAGCGCAATTCGCACCACGCCATCGTCACGCAGGACATGACGCAATGCAGCGTCGCGCAAGCACTTGCATCGAGCCGGAAAGCTCAGGATTCGCGATGCCGGCGATGTTCGATTTCGACGTCTTTGGGATGGACCGTCAGCATCGCGACGAAGGCGGCGATTCCGCCCGCCACGATCGCCATGCCGTAATCCACGTAGATGTGCTCGTCGAAGAGCAGGCCGTGGATGGCCAGCGCGAGACCCGCCAGCGCGGCAAAGACGGCTAGCGCCGCCACCAGGATCCTCAATTCGCCATGGACCATGATGCACTCCGCAAGGGAGCCGCGACGGCCCTGAAAACCCGTACTGCCTGTTGGCGCCGCCGCCGGGACGCCGTTGCGCGTCCCTGTCTTCATCCTGGCACCCATGCGCGGAAAGGCAAGCCGTAGTTGCAGGCCGGCTCGCCGGGCAGCAATTGCCCGGATGTGGCGCGCTCTCGCGTTCCTGTACCATGGGTCGATTACCTGCCCCGCGCGCACGGGCCGTCACCGGGATTCGTCATGCTGCAACGCAGCGGCGAAATCGGACGTCAGCGTGCGCTCCCGGCAGACACGAGCAGCCAGCGCGAACGTATTGGAACGTATCCGAACGCGTCGCCAGCCGGCCAGAACATGGAGACACGCGTGACCCGACGCCCATCCGTCACCGTCAAGCCACCCGACGCGGCCCGCGCGGATGCGATCGCCCAGGCGCACGCGCGCTCGCGCTCGCTTGGCCTGCGTGCGAACGCGACACCCGAGTTCGACGCGCTCGCGGCCGCCGACCTGCGCAATCTGATCGACGCGAATCACACGCTCTACCATCAGGCGCGGCCCGTGATGGACGCGCTGCATGCGCAGATCGTCGATACCGAAAGCATGGTGCTGCTCACCGACCGCAACGGCGTGATCCTGCACAGCCTGGGCGACACCGATTTCGTCGAAAAGGCTCGCCGCGTGGCGCTGCGCCCCGGCGTGTCGTGGGCCGAGCGCGACCGTGGCACCAATGCCATCGGCACGGCGCTGGTCGAGGGGCAGCCGACGACCATCCACGCCGGCGAGCACTTCCTGCGCGCGAATCACATCCTCACCTGCTCGTGCGCGCCGATCGCCGATCCATGGGGCCGCACGCTAGGCGCGCTCGACGTGAGCGGCGAATCGCACGGTTTTCACAAGCACACGCTCGCGCTGGTGAGAATGTCGGCGCAGATGATCGAGAACCATCTCTTCAACACCGAGTTCGCCGATGCCGTGCGTCTGCAGTTTCACGCGCGCGCGGAGTTCATCGGTACGCTGTACGAAGGACTCGCGGCATTCGCGCCCGACGGCACGCTGTTGTGCGCGAACCGCAGCGCGCTGTTCCAGTTCGGCGCGCCGCTCGCGACGCTGCAGCAGCGCGGCTTCGACACGCTGTTCGGCATCTCGTTCGCGGCCTTCCTCCAGCGCCTCGTGCAGGCGCACGCCAACCCGAATACGCCGCTCACGCTCACGTTGCCGAGCGGCGTGCGCGTGGTCGCGCAAGGCACGCCTGGCGCGGCGGTTTCGCGCGCGCAGACGGCATGGCCCGCGCCTGCGGCCGCTGCGCCGCCAACCGCACGCAGCGAAAGTAAAAGCGCGCGCACGAATTCCGCCGACTGGCAGCCCACGCTCGCCGATCTCGACACCGGCGACGCCCGCGTGGCCGCCGTGCTGGAGCGCGTCGCGCGGGTGCGCGGGCGCGACATCCCCGTGCTCGTGCTGGGCCGCACCGGCACCGGCAAGGAATGGCTCGCGCGGGCGCTGCACCAGGATTCGCCGCGCCGTGACGCGCCCTTCGTCGCGCTCAACTGCGCGGCGCTGCCCGATTCGCTGATCGAAGCCGAATTGTTCGGCTACGAGGACGGCGCGTTCACCGGCGCGAAACGGCGCGGCAGCCCCGGCAAGATCCAGCAGGCGCACGGCGGCACGCTCTTTCTCGACGAAATCGGCGACATGCCGCTGGCGCAGCAGGTCAGGCTCATGCGCGTGTTGCAGGAACGCGCCGTGACGCCGCTCGGTGGCACGCGCGCGGTGCCGGTCGATCTGCGCATCGTCTGCGCGACGCACCGCGACCTGCGCGCGATGATCGCCGAAGGCACCTTCCGCGAGGATCTCTATTACCGCATCAACGGACTCGCCGTGACGCTGCCGCCGCTGGCCGCGCGCACCGATCTGGATGCGCTCGTCGCGCGCGTGCTGACGCTCGCGCGCCGCGAAATTCCCGCAGCGCCCGCGCGTATCGCGCCCGAGGTGCGCGCCTGCTTCATGCGTTGTCGCTGGCCCGGCAACCTGCGCCAGTTGGCCAATGTGCTGCGCACCGCCGCGATCATGGCCGAAGGCGAGGACGCGATCGAACTCGCCCATCTGCCCGAAGACCTGATGGACGATTGCGACAGCGCCGACGACGCGCAAGCGCCCGATCTGGCTGTCGATCCGTCAACCGCCGTGCCGGAGGCGTCGCCCGCGCGTCTCGCCGACTGGCAGGCGCGCCTGATCGACGACACGCTCTCGCGCCACGGCGGCAATGTCTCGGCGGCGGCACGCGAGCTGGGGCTGGCGCGCAATACGGTTTATCGCCATTTGCGGCGGCGATGAGGAACGCGGCGGGGCGTCGCCAGGTTCCAGCCGGGTTCCAGGTTAAGCTTCGCGGCGACGCTTTACCGATCGCCCGCCCATGAACCCCGACGCACCCGAACCCCTCCCAGGCGAACACGCCGAAACCCATGTACCGGTCGTGCGCGTGGAGCCGCTGGGCGGCGAATTCGACGCGCCGCCCGAACTCACCCTGCTCGAAGCCGCCAGTTTTGCGGGTATCCGCCTGCCGCGCCTGTGCCGCAACGGCACCTGCCGCACCTGTTTATGCCGCGTGGTGAGCGGTGAAATCGGCTACACGATCGAATGGCCAGGTCTTTCGCGCGAGGAAAAAGCCGAAGGCTATGTGCTGACCTGCGTGGCCGTCGCGCGCACGGATCTGGTGCTCGACGTGCCCGACGCGGAATTTTCTTGAGCCGGTAGTAAACGCAAAAACGGCCCGCGATCTGGTCTCGCGGGCCGTTTGTTTCCTGCTCAGGCGCTGGACGCCTGCCGGTCGTGGTGAGCTGGCTGCTTATTGACTATTGACCGCCGAAGTACACCGACTGCGGACCACGGCGAGCCGCTTCCGAGACATAACCGGCGCCAGCCGCCGACGCGCTGCTCACGCCGCCGTAGGCGCTGTCCTGGGTGACGGCTGCACCGGTGCCTGCGGCAACGACGTTCTGATTACGGCTCGTTTGCTGGAATTCGACGAGTTGGGCGCGCACCTGATCGCGCGTGAGACCCTGATCGGTCTGGGCAAAAGCGGCCAGCGGCGCGGCGCAGGCAGTGGCAATGACGACAGCTCGAATCAGCGACTTCATGATGGTGACCTCCGGAATTGTTTGAATCGCCCGACATGCTGCATCGCGATGCGCGTGTTCGAGCGTTGCCTGAATTCTAGGCAAGCGCCTGATCCGGATATATGGTGAAGTCGGCGAATTCCAGTTGCGGATTTCGCAATAATCGATTTACCGCGGCGCAATAATATGACCCTAAATCTCTTGCGTACGCTGTCTATCTCTGCGAAATAATCAGACAAATTGCTCTATCAATTGTTGTCGCCAGGAGAACACTGAATTCGTTTTCTAAGTATTTACCCTAGGCCTCCGAACGTCTACATTGCTGCCATGGGTTACGCCATCGCGTGAACCCCTCAAAAAAGAAATCGGAGGTAGTGGAAATGAAATCGCTTCTTGGAGCAGCGCTCCTCGCCGCAGTAGTCGCCGTCCCGGGCGTTTCGTACGCTCAGTCGCAACAACCGCTCACGCGCGCCGAAGTTCGCGCCGATCTGGCCCAGCTCCGCGCTGCCGGTTACGATCCGAGCGACTGGATGCACTATCCGCAAAACATTCAGGCTGCTGAGCAAAAGGTTGCCGCCGAGAAGGCCAACACCGCCTACGGCTCGTCGACTGGCACGACCTCGCAGTCCGGTCAGTAAACGCTGGTACGAAATGAGGGCCGCAGATTTGCGGCCTTTATTTTTTGGCAGCGCCCAAAGCATCAGGCCCGCCGCTCTCTCGAGCCGCGGGCCTGATGCTTTGTGCCTATATTCCGGCACCACTCTGCCGCCCTGCTTTGCCGAGCTTTTCCTCTAAACGGCTAGCAAACGGCAACTGCGGTTAGCGGCCACCACCGCCGTGGCCGCCGCCACCATGGCCGCCACTGCCCCGGCCTCCGCCGCCGTGACCGCCACCCGACGGGCCCCACGGGCCGCCATGACCGCCACCGCCATGCGAGCCGCCATAGCCGCCGCCCCATGGCCTGCCGTGATCGCCGCCGTGCCAGTGATCCCCACTGTGCCAGCGATCCCCACCTCCGCCGCCCCAGACACCGATATTGACGCTGCCATAAGCAGGCGCGACGTAACCCGGCGCGTAGCCGTCATCGTAATAACCCGGTTGGCTGTATCCATAGCCATAGCCTGGCGCCACCGCACACCCAGCGAGCAGGGTGATGGCGCCGAGTATCAGCGCAATCTTGAACATGACGTGTCTCCTTTCCCTATGTAGGAAAGGGGAACCGTTATGAAGTTCTCGCTGAATTGTGAGCGCGGATTACGAATGTAACCGCGAGCGCTCAATTGCGGCGGCCAAAAGCGTCGTTGATCTTGCGATCGGTCTGATACTGGCTGAGCGAGTAAACGGCCCAGATGGCGGCGGGAATCCAGCCGATCAGCGTGATCTGCAGGACCAGGCAGATGATGCCGGCGATCGGCCGGCCAATTGTGAAGAACAGCAACCAGGGGACGATGAGCGCAATCAGAAGACGCATCTTGGGCAGAACCTCGCAAACGGTGCGGGAGAAAGAAAAATCAGTTGACTGGCGCGAAACGCGGCACGAGTGAGCCTTCGAATTCGACCAGTTCGAAGAATACGGAAGCCGGCCGCGTCCAGATCGTACCGTTTGCCGCGCGGTACACGATCATCGTGACGGAAGGGTCCGATTCGAGCGTCGCTTCGCAAACGAGTTCATAAAATCCGCCCTTGTAGTGCCGATAGCGCACCATTGTGTTTACCTCGTCGATTGCGCAAGACCGTCTTGCAGAATGCGTTAGTGTAGCAATGACGTTCGCGTGGCGTGTGGCTGGCCGGTCCGCGCCATGCCGCCGTAGAGAATCGGCGGCACGTTTTAATACGCAGTCCGGATCAACTGCGTACAAACCTGCGCTCACCCGCATACCGATATTTTTTTCGCGCTGGCGCAAGGCTTTTTGTCGTGCAATAACTCTATCCGTTATCACACTCGCTGGAGCCACGCGATGGCCACGCTCGAAGCCTTCCGCACCGTACTCGACGATCCGCATACGCCCGAGATCATCCGCAATCACATCATCGATTCGCTGCAATATGCGCTGCGCAATCACGGCCAGATTTTCGCTTCCAAAGAAGTCGAATGGCTCTCGACCTGGGACGACGCACGTATTCCGTTAGCGGCGTCGAAAGAATTGAAACGGCGGGTCGCGGAAGTCAGCTAGGCGCGAGCCTTCACTCCGCCCGCGCGGCGAATACCGCCTTGAGGTCGTGCCCTGAGCGCAAGCGCGACTGACGCACGATGCGCTCTTCGATTTCGTCGAGGTGCTCGCGCATGGCCGCAAGCGCCGCGGCCTGCTCGCCGCTCTCCAGCGCCGCGCTGATCTGCGCGTGCTCGTCGGGTGCGCATGAGGTGCCCTTCGACGGATCGAACAGCGCCTTATAAAGCTCCGTCTTCGCGACCAGTTGCGCGAGCGCCGCCACCAATGCGGCGCCGCCCGCCAGTTCGGTCAGCAGCAGATGGAACTGGCCCGCGAGCCGCACCGCTTCGTCCACGCGGCCTTCGCGCAGCGCTTTCTTTTCGCTGCGCACGTGCGCGGCGAGCTTGCGGCGCATGCCCGCGTCGAGCGTACCGCACAGACTCACGACCACGCCCGCCTCCACCACCTGACGCGCCCGAAAGGCAGCACGAATGTCTTCTTCGGACGGCGACGGCACGAACGCGCCGCGATTCGGCGCGAGCACCAGCTTGCCTTCGAAACCCAGCCGCGCCAGCACCTTGCGCAGCGCGCCGCGCGTGCAGCCAAACGCCGCGGCGAGTTCGCGCTCGACCAGTTGCTGACCCGGCGCGAGCTTGCCTTGCAACAGCGCCGAATTGATTGCGGCATAGACCTGCGCTTCGACGTCGTCATCGTCGCCGGCGACGGTGGGCGGCGCTTCGGTTGAGTGAGCGGTGCGTGAGGATCGGGTCGAAGAAGCCATGAAGCCATGCGCGTGAAAGGACCAGCCAGCATTGTAGCGATGCCGCCAGGCGCGCGTAATCCACCGTGAGAACACGCGAGCGCTATACACGGCATAGCTGCCGGCCACCCTGATTGTTGACAATCAATCGGTATAATGGTCAACCAAATTAGCATTGAAAGGTTGACCAAATGCATGTTTCATCCGACCCCGAAAATGCCCGGACAGCGGACGCCAGCGCTCTCGTCTGGTACGCCATCATCGTCGCCATCGGGCTGAATCTGCGGCCGCTGCTCACGTCGATCAGCCCGCTCATGACGACGATCCGCGACGCAACCGGCCTGTCTTTCTACGGCGCGTCACTGCTGACCAGCCTGCCCGTGGTGGCAATGGGGCTGGGCGCGTTCGGCACGGGAATGCTGGCGCGGCGGCTGGGCGAGACGCGCGGCGTTGCGCTCGGCCTCACCGCGATCGCGGCGGCGTGCGGCGCACGTGCGTTCGCCGCGACGGGCGGCGCGCTCATGCTCACCGCCACGGCGGCGGGCGCCGGCGTCGCCGCCATCCAGGCGCTGCTGCCGGCGGTGATGAAACAGCGCTTCGCGCAGCGGGTGCCGCTGGCGATGGGACTGTTCTCGGCGTCGATCATGGGCGGCGGCGGTCTGGGCGCAAGCCTGAGTCCGCTCGCGGCGCGTCTGGGCGGCTCGTGGCATATAGCGCTGGCCGTCTGGGCCGTGCCCGCTCTGCTGGCGCTCGCGCTGTGGATCTGGCTGAATTACCGTGAAAGCGGCCGTGAAAACGGCAGCGCGCGGACAACGGCAAACACGAGGGCGGCGCAAGGCCAGGCCCATCACGCCGCGGTGCCGGTCTGGAGGAAGCGCCGGGCGTGGACGCTCGGCCTGCACTTCGGTCTGGTCAACGGCGGTTATACGAGTCTCGTGGCCTGGCTGCCCGCGTACTACCAGCAGCACGGCGCGAGCGTCGCGGCCAGCGGTTCGCTGCTGGCCGCCATGACGGTCTTCCAGGCCGCCTGCGCCCTGCTGCTGCCGCTCGCGGCCGCGCGTTTCACGGATCGCCGCCCCTGGCTGATCGCCGGGCTGTGTCTGCAATGGATCGGCGTCGTGGGCCTCGCGGCCTGGCCCGAGGCCGCGCCGCTGCTGTGGGTCGCGGCGGCGGGCGCGGGCCTGGGCGGCACGTTCTCCGTCACGCTGGTGACCGCGCTCGATCATTCGGGCGACCACCGCATCGCGGCGCGGCTCGTCGCGTTCGTGCAGGGGCTGGGCTTCGTGATCGCCGCGCTGGCGCCGGTCGTCGCCGGGCGCGTGCGCGACCTCACGGGCGGATTTACCGCTGCGTGGGTCATGCTGGCCGTGTCGATTTCGGCGATGATCGCGCTCACGCTGGCCTTCTCGCCGCGCAGCTACGGGCGCTGGCTCGGCCTGCATGGGAGCGCCGCGCTCGACGTTTGATCCGTCGCCACATACGCCAGTAACACAGGCCACCTTCAAGGCGCGACGCCGCGTCCGCGCAACACTCGCACGCGCTGCGCCGTCAAACGTTTGCATTCACCGCTGTACGAATGTACAGTGCGTGCAGCCCGGTTGCCGTACCGGGCTTCGCCGCCTGCGGGCGTGCCCGCCAGCCCGCGCACCGTGCGCGGCCGACGCGGCCGGGCGGCCCTGCTCATCAAAACGGAGATCACGACGTGCGATTCATTTTGACGGGGACGGTGCTGTGCGTCCTCGCGTCCACCGCGCTCGCCGGGGAACACTACACCGAGATCTGGAATCCGCCCGAGGCGCGCACGCCCGGCGTCCATCCGGCTTCGCCCGACAAGAAGGCACACGCGCATCACACGAAGAAGAAGCTCGCAAGTGTCGAGCGCCCGGACACGCGCAAGATCGCCGAACCTGCCATGCGCGCTCCGGCGCCGACCGTGCCGATGCTGCCGAACGGCACAGCCGGCCAGGGCGGCGCGTCCGGCCGTGTGAAGTCCAAAAGCGACGGTCTGCCCGAAATTTCGCCGCAGATCGGCCCGGACGGCAACGTCCTGCAGGTGAGCTACGCCGTCCCGGCACACCGCCAGCAGCGCCAGTCGATCCCCGCGCTCAAAACCCTGCCCAACGTGCCTGTCGCTCGCGCGCAATAAGACTCGATCAGCCTCAATCGGCCTCAATCGGCCCGCGCGGCCCGGCTATCGGCCTCTCCCGCCCCAACGTCTCCAGAAATCCAGAAAAAAAGCGGCCCCGCCACCTTGCGGTGCGGGGCCGAACCCATGTCAAGGAGATGCTCATGGAGGAGACGGTTTCATCGTAACGATGCCCGCACGCCCGACCAACCAATGCTTTCATCTATGTATATGGCGCGGGGTGCGCAGAGCGGAACCCTTGTCCGGCGCATATCGTTAGAACAAAAAGTCGTTTCGCGCGACATGGCGCGGTCACTAAGATGGCAGTTCCGACGTGAACGCATTCTTTGCGCCGGCCCGTAGCCGCCAGACGCGTTGCCGCGCGCCCGCGGCGACGTATTCCGGACACGGGCCCCACCGCTTACCCGAGGAGCACCCCTTGAGCATTCCCGATTCCAGACACCGCCCGCTCGTCGTCGGCATCGGCGGCACGACGCGCGAAGCGTCCTCCACCGAACGCGCGCTCGCTTTCGCGCTGCGCGGCGCGGAGCAGGCCGGCGCGCGCACGCAACTGTTCGGCGGCACCTTCCTGCACAGCCTGCCGCACTACGCCCCCGAAGCCGCGACCCGCACCGACGCCCAGCTCGAACTGATCGAAGCCGTACGCGCCGCGGATGCCGTCATCATCGCGACGCCGGGCTATCACGGCGGCGTGTCCGGCCTCGTCAAGAACGCGCTCGACACGCTGGAAGAACTGCGCGCCGACGAACGCCCCTATCTCGACGGCCGCGCCGTGGGCTGCATCGTGACGGCCTATGGCTGGCAGGCCGCGGGTTCCGTGCTGACTTCGCTGCGCTCGATCGTGCATGCGCTGCGCGGCTGGCCGACGCCGTTCGGCGCGGGCATCAACACGCTGGAAACGCGCTTCGAAAGCGCGCATCAGTGCTCGGATCCCAAGGTCGTCGATCAGCTCTCGACGGTGGGTCAGCAGGCCGCGCAATTCGCGCTCGCTTTCAATACGCAACGTGCGGCGCACCCCGCGCACACGATTTCGACGAGCGCCGCTTCCGCGCGCAATGAAGACCGCTTGAGCGTCGCGGTTTAACGCCGCGCCCGAAACAAGCAACGAACGACGAGGCGCCGCGCGCCTCGTCTCGCTCAGCCGCTGTTGCCACCCGCAGCGGCAACTTCCCCGATCGACCGCTCCCCTTGCGAGCGCCAGCGCACAGATGCGCTCGCCTTGCGTCGGCCATCCCACAGACGCCGCGTATTGCGCGATCCACAGTGGAGCCGGGCACACCAGCTCGCCTCATCGCGATCATTCTGCTGACCGTTCCAGTCCGCCCGTGATTTGCTTGCGACGAAAGATTGGTTCCCCTCGCGCATGGCAGCCCCTACGCTGGGTTCGTACTGGCAAACGCACAGGCGAGGTACACATGCGCAATTCGCATACGAGCAGAACGCAGCAGGAGTTGGAGGCCATGAACGCACCCATCCGCTACAAAGGCTACGAGGTCGCGCCCAGCGCGCAGGCATTGCCCAACGGGCTGTACGCGGCCAATCTGACGATCGGCACATCCGGCGCGCCTTCAGGCAGCCAAGCCGGCAATCAATCCGGCACGTCATCCCCGGGCGCGCGCGGCGGCGCGAGCCGGAAGATCGTTTCATTCGACGCACTGGACTATTTCTTCGACGAACGCCACGCGCTGGCGTACGCGTGCCGCTGGGCGCGCATGTGGATCGACGAGCAGCGGCGCTGCGCGTGATCGAGCGGGTCGCCTTACGGTTATGACAGAATAGGAGTCACATTACCGTCATCCTTTACGCTCCATGTCTGAAACCCTGACGCCAATCGACGACGTCGGCGCCGCCGCCCTCGCCGCCCAGGACGCCGCGCTGCGTCACTGGACTCACGACACGCCAGGGCCCATCAGGATCGGATCGGACGAACATCTCAAGATGTTCAGCCGGATGTTGCTCGACACCCATGATCCGTACCGTCCCGCCGTGCTCGACTGGCCGCGGCTCGAACCTGACGCGCTGCGGCGGCTGACCTCGCTGCCGATCTGGGACATCGCCGTGCAGACCGAAGGCCGCGCGTCGATCCGCGTGAAAACCTACGCGAAAACCGTGCGCGATCCGCTGCTGCGCGAAGCCATCGAAATGGACGGCGACGAAGAAGCGCGCCACAAGGTCGTGCTCTCGCATCTCGTGCAGGCCTACGGCATCGAACTCGCGCCCGAACCCAGCTACCCGCCGCCGAAAGATCCCGAATGGGCATGGATGTTCACGGGCTACAGCGAATGCATCGACAGCTTCTTCGCGTTCGGCCTGTTCCGCTCCGCGCAGCGCTCGGGATTTTTCCCCGCCGCACTCGTCGAAACCTTCGAACCCGTGATCCAGGAGGAAGCCCGCCATATCCTGTTCTTCGTGAACTGGGTGGCGTGGTATCGCAAGAATCTGCCATGGTGGCGCCGCCCCTGGCACTCGCTGCGCGTCGGCGCAATCTGGATCAAACTGGTGTGGGACCGCGTGGCGATCGCACGCGGCATCGACGCGGACGGCGTTGCGCACGATTCGAATTTCCTGCCCGCCAACCGCGAAGTGCTGGGCGATTCGCTCAAGCCGCGTGAGATGATCGAACTCTGCCTCAAGGAAGACCAGGAGCGCATGAGCGGCTACGATCCGCGCCTGTTGCGCCCGCGCGTCGTGCCAGGGCTCGCGCGCCTCGCGCTGCGATTCATGAAGAAGTAAGCGCACCGGACACGGCAGGCGCAATCACGATCACAACAAAGCTACATCACGGCTGCACGAGGAGAAGACTGCATGACCTGGACTGTCGACCAGCAGCTGGAACTGACCTCGACGCAGGCCGTCGAAGCGATTCGCGCCGGACGGCTCAAGGCCGCCGACTATGTCGCCACGCTGATCGCGCGCGCCGAGGCGCTCGCCAATCTCAATGCGCTCACCGCGCTCGACGTGGAAGGCGCGCTCGCCGCCGCGCAGCGTATCGATGGGCTCAGCGCCAACGAACGCGCGCATCTGCCGCTCGCGGGTCTGCCCGTGGTCGTGAAGGACAACATCAACACCCGCGTCCTGCCCACCTCGGCGGGCACGCCCGCGCTCGAAGGCTTCGTGGCCGCGCGCCACGCGCCGTCGGTGCAACGCCTCGTGGACGCAGGCGCCATCGTGCTGGGCAAGGCCAACATGCACGAACTGGCGTTCGGCATCACCAGCACGAACCTCGCGCCCCATGCGGGCCCCGTGCGCAACCCCTGGGACCCCGAACGGATTCCCGGCGGCTCTTCGGGCGGCACCGCCGCGGCGATCGCGGCGCGCATCGCGCCCTCGGGTCTTGGCTCCGATACCGGCGGCTCCACGCGCATTCCCGCCGCGCTGTGCGGCATTGTCGGCCTGCGTCCGAGCGTGGGCGACGGCGGCACGCAGCGCCGCTACCACGACCCGCAGGCCGTCGTGCCGATCAGCCATACGCGCGACACGGTCGGGCCGATGGGGCGCACGGTCGCCGATGTCGCGCTGCTCGACGGCGTGATTACCGGGCTCGGCCCGCTCTCCCAGGCGCCCGTCACGAATCTGCGCATCGGCCTGCCCGCGCCGTTCTGGGCCGGACTCGAAGCCGCGACCGAGGCGGTGGCGCGCGCCGCGCTCGCGAAACTCGCAGCGGCGGGCGTCACCCTCGTGCCGGTGGAGATGAACGACATCTTCGCGCTCAACGACCGCGTGAGCATGGCCATCGCGCTGCACGAACCGATCGACGATCTGCAGGCCTGGCTCACCGCCAACCAGACCCCCGTGCAAACCGTGGCCGACGTAGCCGCACGCATTGCGAGCCCGGATGTACGCGCCGCCTACGATGCGATCCTTGCCGACACGCGCGGCAGCGACTATCAAACCGCCATGACCGTATGGCGCCCGCGCCTGCAGCAGCTTTACGCGCAGACCTTCGCCGCCAATGGCCTCGACGCGCTGCTATTTCCCACCACCCGCCTCGCCGCCGTGAAGATCGACGAACTGAACGGCTCGTCGAGCGTGTCGATCGACGGCGGCGTGCCCATCGACGAACTGGAAGCCTATCTACGCAACACCGATCCCGCGAGCAATGCCGGCATCCCGGGCCTGGCGCTGCCCGCCGGACTCACCGATGCGAACCTGCCGGTCGGACTCGAACTCGACGGCCCCACGGGAAGCGACCGCCGGCTGCTCGCCATCGGCCTTGCCTTCGAGGAAATTCTCGGCACGCTCCCCGCGCCGGGCATCTGATTCCGATCATCAATGCAGGATACCGAATCAATCCGATTTTGTAACACGCAGCACCATCACAACGTAGTTCTTACACAAACGATCAGGAGACAGGTGATGAAGGTATCGAAGCTCTTTCTCGCAGGCGCACTCGCGCTATCGTCCCTCGGCTTCACTGCCGTGGCCGCGCACGCCGAAGACCTGCTGGACAGCGTGAAGCAGGCGGGCGTGCTCAAGATCGGCCTGGAAGGCACTTACCCGCCGTTCGACTCGCGCAATAGCGCGGGCGAACTGGAAGGATTCGACGTCGACGTCGCGAAGGCCGTGGCCGCGAAGCTCGGCGTCAAGCCCGAATACATCCCTACCGAATGGAGCGGCATCATCGCGGCGCTGCAGGCCGGCAAGTTCGACGTGATCGTCAATCAGGTGACCATCACGCCGCAACGTCAGCAGGCGCTCGATTTCAGCCAGCCCTATACGTATTCGGCAGCGCAACTGATCCAGCGCGCCGATGACAAACGCACGTTCACCTCGCTCGATCAGTTCAAGGGCGAACAGAAGATCGGCGTGACGCTCGGCACCAATTACGACCAGATGGCGCGCGCGGTGCCCGGCATCAACGTGCAAACGTACCCCGGCGCGCCCGAGAAGCTGCGCGACCTGGCCGCGAAGCGCATCGACGCGACCATCGACGACCGTTTGATGCTGCCGTACATCATCAAGAATTCGCAGTTGCCGCTGCGTCCCGGCGCAGTGCTCAAGGGGGCGAACCAGGAAATGGGCATCCCGTTCCGCAAGGGCAATCCGAAGTTCGAAAAAGCGATCAACGACGCACTGACGCAATTGAAGCAGGACGGCACGCTCAAGAAGATCTCGATGCATTGGTTCGGCAGCGACGTGACCGTGCCGATCGCGCAATAAGCGCAGGCATCGATCCTCGCCGCATCGACAGCGCCGATCTCCCGCGAGATCGGCGCTGTTGTGCTTTCAAAAACAGAGATTCCCCAACGCGGCTTCACCGCGCCTCAAGCGCGCGTCACAGAGTTTCGGCTACACTCCCCGCAGCAAGGCAAGCCCGCGCGGCATCGCGCGGTTCTCACCTCACCAGCCCTTTCTGCGCCGATGTCTCGAACCCGTCACGCTAATTCGTCGCGTCCTTTCAGGCGCCTTCGCCTCGCATCGCTGACCGCCGGTTTAGGCGCTGCGCTGATTGCGGCGCTCGCCGTTACAGGATGCGTGCGGCTTTCCACCTTCGACGCGAACGGCCTCTGGAAGGTCGTCGGCGACCAATGCGTGCCGAACGCGCGCGACAAGGGCCAGCCGGGGCCGTGCACCACGGTCGATTTCCAGAAGCGCTACGCGGTGCTCAAGGACATCAGCGGCCGCGCGCAATATCTGCTGATTCCCACCGATCGCGTCTCCGGCATCGAAAGCCCCGACATTCTCTACGCCGGTTCGCCCGAATATTGGGCGGGGGCATGGTCCGCCGGGCGCTATGTGGACGACAAGCTCAAGATGACGCTCGCGCCCACGCAACTGGGCCTCGAAATCAACTCGTCGCAGCAGCGTTCGCAGAACCAGTTGCATATTCACGTCGATTGCATGCGCAACGATATTGCCGATGCGCTCGCGCCTTATCGTCACGATGCACCGGGTTCATGGCGCTGGGCCACGCTCGATGGCAAGCGCTATCGCGTCACGCGCGTGACGAGCCTGACCGATCGCAGCAATCCCTTCCGTGTGGTCGAGCGCGGCCTCGACCCGCAGCAGGCCATGGCCACGCAGACGATTCTCGTGACCGGCGCCGGTCCCGACACGGCGCGCGACGGCTGGCTCGTCGTCAACAGCGCCCAGGATATGGAGGGCGGCACGGGCACGGCCGAAGGCCTGCTCGACCATTCCTGCGCACTGGCCAAGGCGCAATAGAACGCCCTGAGTTGTTCAAACGGCGCCGTCCTCGCGGGCGAGCGCCGCTAGCCAGCGGCGGATCACCTGTTCTTCGTCCGCGCTGAAGCCTTCGAGCATCTGCGTTTCGAGCTTCCTCACGCGCGCGCGGCATTGCTTGAGCAGGCCCTGCCCCGCCTGCGTCACCTCGATCTGCTGAATGCGCCCGTGCACGGGATGCGGCCGGCGCTCGATCAAGGCATTGCGCGTGAGGTTCGCGACGATCACGCTGACCGTTTGCGGCGTGAGCGCTGCGAGCCGAGCGAGATCGGCGCCCGACACGCCCGGATAAGCCGCGAGCATCGTCAACACGACAAATTGCGGCGGCGTCACGCCCAGATCGTCGAGTGCGCGCTCCATGCGCAGGCGCTGGGTGGCGCCCGCCTGGCGCAGCAGATAGCCGACATAACCGCTTTCGCCGCGTTTGCCAACGCCTGGCGCGGGAATGTCCGGCGCGCGGCCGGATTCGTCTCCAGACCCGATTTTTTGTATACGCTTCGTCATATTGCGCATGATGTCAGTGTTCGAATATGATGTTCGTGCTCTGATATTATCTCCCAACCGACGCGAGGTCCAGTCATGTCGCAGCGCATTTCCTATGAAACGTTTTCGCACGATGCACCGCAAGTGGTCGCGGGACTCGTAACGATGAGCAAGGCCGTGGACGCCTCCGGCCTGGAAAAGTCACTGACCGAACTGCTGAAGATTCGCGCTTCGCAAATCAACGGCTGCGCGTTCTGCATCCAGTACCACCTGAACATCGCACGCAACCTGCCGATTGCGCGTGAGAAGCTCGATCTGGTGTCCGCGTGGCACGAGGCGCGTTCGTTCTTCAGCGAACGCGAACAGGCCGCGCTGGCCTATACGGAAGAGCTCACGGCGAAGCTGCATGAGGGTGTGAGCGAAGCGCTCTATAGGAAGGTGGCCGAGCAGTTTCCCGGCGAGCAGATGGCGTTTCTGACCACGGCCATCGCCAATATCAATGCGTGGAATCGTATTGGCGTGGCGCTGCGGTTTGCGCCGCCCGTCAAGGCTTAAGCGGTAATCGATGCGGGCCTGCTGCATTGCGCGAACAGGCCCGCGCTGGATCTTTAGCCGGCTTCCAGCATCAGCAATTGCGCGCCGTCCGCGACCTGGTCGCCCACGCCGTACAGCACTTCGGTGACCTTGCCCGCCGTCGGCGCGCCAATCGTGTGCTCCATTTTCATCGCCTCCATGACGATCAGCGGCGTGCCCTTTTCCACGATCGAACCGGGTTCCACCAGCACGGCGATCACCTTGCCCGGCATCGGCGCCGTGAGGCGGCCCTCGCCGTGCTCCGCGTCGGCTGCGTGCGCCAGCAGGTTCTGCCACTCGAATGACATCGCCGTGCCAAGGCAAAACACGTGGAACACGTCACCGTCGATAAATACGCGGCCCGTCACGCGCGTATTGCCGATCGTCGCGCCGTATTCGGTCGCTTGCGCGCCGCGCCACCATGCATAGGGTTCGTCGCTGCCCGCGCTGTTGATCGTCTGCGCGCCGCCGTCGTGCGAGAACGCCACGGACAATGCGCTATCGCTTTCGACATCGCGCCACGAAAACGTCTGCGTGAAGCCGCTATTCAAGCGCCAATGGGCCAGCGCCTGCCATGGCGAGCCACTGTGCGACGCGCCGCCTTCGCGTCCGATCAGCGCCGCGCACGCCAGCGCGATCGCCTCGCGCACCGGTTTGTTCTGCGCCGCGAACAGCGCGTCGTGATGACGCTCGATGAGTCCCGTATCGAGATCGGCGTTCGCGAACGGCTCGCACGTCACCAGCCGATGCAGGAATTCGACGTTCGTGTGCGGCCCGACGATCTCGCATTCCTCCAGCGCGCGGCGCATGCGCGCGAGCGCGTCCGCGCGCGTCGCACCGTGCACGATGAGCTTGGCGATCATCGGATCGTAGAACGGCGTGATGGTGTCGCCTTCGCGCACGCCGCTGTCGATGCGCACGCTCGCGCGCTGCCCCGCATCGCCGAGCCGGAATTCGACGCCCTCCGGCATACGCAGATGCTTGAGCGTGCCGGTCGAAGGCAGGAAGCCGCGCGCCGGATTTTCCGCGTAGATACGCGCTTCGAGCGCGTGGCCCGTCACCGTGAGTTGCGACTGTTCGAGCGGCAGCGGCTCGCCCGCCGCCACGCGCAGCTGCCATTCGACCAGGTCCAGGCCCGTGACCATTTCCGTCACCGGATGCTCGACCTGCAGGCGCGTGTTCATCTCCATGAAGTAGAAGTCCGCGCCCGTCATGATGAATTCGACCGTGCCCGCGCCCACGTACTGCACCGCGCGCGCGGCGGCCACCGCGGCTTCGCCCATCGCGCGCCGCACGTCGTCGGCGAGTCCTGGCGCCGGCGCTTCTTCCAGCACCTTCTGGTGGCGGCGCTGCACCGAGCAATCGCGGTCGAACAGATAGACCGCGCCGCCGAGCTTGTCTGCGAACACCTGTACTTCGACGTGGCGCGGACGCGTGAGGTATTTCTCGATCAGCACGCGATCATTGCCGAAGCTGCTTGCGGCTTCGCGCTTGCACGACGCCAGCGCCGCGGCGAAGTCCTCGCTGCGCTCGACCACACGCATGCCTTTGCCGCCGCCACCCGCGCTTGCCTTGAGGAGCACGGGATAGCCCATTGCGTCGGCTTCGCGTTGCAGCAGCGCGGCGTCCTGGTCGTCGCCGTGATAGCCGGGCACGAGCGGCACCGCCGCCGCGTGCATCAGCGCCTTCGCGGCGGCCTTCGATCCCATCGCCGCGATCGCGTCAACCGGCGGTCCGATGAAGACAATGCCGGCCGCTTCGCAGGCGCGGCCAAATTCTTCGTTTTCCGAAAGAAATCCGTAGCCGGGGTGAATCGCTTCGGCGCCGGTCGCTTTCGCGGCGGCGATGATGCGCTCGATGCGCAGATAGCTCTGCTGCGCGCTCGCTTCGCCGATATGGACGGCCTCGTCGCAAGCGGCGACGTGCTTGGCGTTGGCGTCGGCATCCGAATAGACGGCCACGCTTTTCACGCCAAGCCGACGGCAGGTAGCCGCGACGCGGCAGGCAATCTCGCCCCGGTTGGCGATCAGAATCTTGTTGAACATGGGGGGTCTCGCTAGGGATTCTTAGGCGCGCCAGCGCGGCATGCGCTTTTCGAGGAACGACGACACGCCGTCGCACCCTTCCTCACTCGCGCGGATGCGCGCGATACGCAACGCCGTATCGTCGATCAACGTATCGTCGATCGTCACATTCGCCACATCCTGCACAAGCTGCTTGCATTCACGCACCGCATTCGGGCTATTGGCGCAGAGCGTGTCGGCAATCCGGCGCACGGTATCATCGAGTTCGCCAGCGCTCACGGCTTCGCTCACGAGGCCCAGACGCAGCGCGGTCGCGCAATCGAAGACTTCCGCCGTGACGAAGTAGCGCCGCGAAGCCTGCTCGCCCAGCGCGCGGATGACATACGGCGCGATGGTGGCGGGCATCAGACCCAGGCGCGCCTCGGACAAACAGAAGTGCACCGTATCGGCCGCCACCACGATATCCGCCGCACAGATCAAACCCATGCCGCCCGCGTACGCGTCGCCATGCACGCGTGCGATCACGGGTTTAGGACAGCGATAAATCGCCGACAGCATATGCGCGAGGCGCAGCGCATCGGCACGATTCTCCTCGTCGGAATAACCCGCCATCTTGCGCATCCAGTTCAGATCCGCACCGGCGCAGAAGGCCTTGCCGTTGCCCGCGAGCACGATCGCACGCACGTCGTCACGCGTGCCGAGCGCGGTAAAGGCGGAGGTCAGATCGGCGATCATCGTCTCGTTGAACGCGTTGCGCACGTCCGGCCGATTGAGCGTGACGGTCGCCACATGCCCGGCGAATTCGACGGTGAGCGCTTCATAGCGCATTGCGTGGTTCATGGTGATGTCTCCTCCTCGCCGGCGCTTACATGCGGAACACGCCGAAGCGCGTATCCTCGATCGGCGCATTCATCGTGGCTGACAAGCCGAGGCCCAGCACGTCGCGAGTCTGCGCGGGATCGATCACGCCGTCGTCCCACAGGCGCGCGCTGGCGTAGTACGGGTGCCCTTGAAGCTCGTACTGGTCGCGGATCGGCTGCTTGAACGCTTCTTCTTCCTCGGCGCTCCAGTTGCCGCCCCTGGCCTCGATGCCGTCGCGGCGCACCGTGGCGAGCACCGATGCGGCCTGCTCGCCGCCCATCACCGAAATGCGCGCGTTGGGCCACATCCACAGGAAGCGCGGCGAATAGGCGCGCCCGCACATGCCGTAGTTGCCCGCACCGAACGAGCCGCCAATGATGACCGTGAATTTAGGCACCTTCGCCGTGGCTACCGCCGTCACCATCTTCGCGCCGTTGCGCGCGATGCCTTCGTTCTCGTACTTGCGGCCCACCATGAAGCCCGTAATGTTCTGCAGGAACACCAAGGGAATTTTTCGTTGCGCGCACAACTCAATGAAGTGCGCGCCCTTCAGGGCCGATTCGGAAAACAGAATGCCGTTGTTCGCGACGATGCCGACCGGATGGCCCCAGATATGCGCGAATCCCGTCACGAGCGTGGTGCCGTAGCGCGCCTTGAATTCGTCGAAGGCGGAATCGTCGACGATGCGCGCGATCACTTCGCGCACGTCGAAAGGCTTGCGCGTATCGACAGGAATCACGCCGTACAGGCTCTTCGCGTCATAACGCGGCGGCAGCGGTTCGCGCAGCGCGACAGGCGGCACCTTCGTGCGATTCAAATTGCCGACGATCGAACGCGCGATGCCTAGCGCGTGCGCATCGTTCTGCGCGAGATGATCGGCCACGCCGGAAAGTCGCGTGTGCACGTCGCCGCCGCCGAGGTCTTCGGCGCTCACTTCCTCGCCCGTCGCGGCCTTCACGAGCGGCGGGCCACCGAGGAAAATCGTGCCCTGGTTCTTCACGATGATCGATTCGTCGCTCATCGCCGGCACGTAGGCTCCGCCCGCCGTACACGACCCCATCACCACGGCGATCTGCGGAATGCCTTGCGCGGAGAGATTCGCCTGGTTGTAGAAAATGCGGCCGAAGTGATCGCGGTCGGGAAACACGTCATCTTGATTCGGCAGGTTCGCGCCGCCCGAATCGACCAGATACACACACGGAAGATGATTTTCCTGGGCGATTTCCTGCGCGCGCACGTGCTTCTTCACCGTGACGGGATAGTAGGTGCCGCCCTTCACGGTGGCGTCGTTGCAGACGATCACGCACTCCTGGCCCGCAATGCGCCCGATGCCCGTGATGACGCCCGCGCCCGGCGCATCGTCGTTATACATGCCGTAGGCCGCAAGCTGGGAAAGCTCCAGAAATGGCGTACCCGGATCGAGCAGTTGCGCGATGCGATCGCGCGGCAGCAGTTTGCCGCGCGAGACGTGCTTGTCGCGCGCGGCCTCGCCGCCGCCCAGCGAAAGCTTCTGGATTTTCTCGCGCAGATCGGCAACCAGGGCTTCAAGCGCGGCGGCGTTGGCCTTGAAGTCGTCCGAGCGCGGGTTGAGTTTCGTTTCGATGATCGGCATTTCGTTGTTCTCGCAACGTTCGTGCTTGTGGGCGCGTACTATGATTAAGCGGTTTCCGCGAACAGTTCGCGGCCGATCAACATGCGGCGAATCTCGCTCGTGCCTGCGCCGATTTCGTAGAGCTTCGCGTCGCGCCAGAGACGTCCCACAGGGTACTCGTTGATATAGCCGTTGCCGCCCAGAATCTGGATCGCTTCGCCTGCCATCCATGTGGCTTTTTCGGCGGTATAGAGAATCACGCCGGCGCAATCCTTGCGCACCTGGCGCACGTGTTCCTTGCCGAGCGTGTCCAGTTGGCGACCCACCGCGTAGAGGTACGCGCGACACGCCTGATACGTGGTGTAGAGGTCGGCAACCTTGCCCTGAATGAGCTGGAATTCGCCGATGGCCTGACCGAACTGCTTGCGTTCGTGGATATACGGCACAACGGCGTCCATCACCGCGGCCATGATGCCCGTAGGACCGCCCGCGAGCACCGCGCGCTCGTAGTCGAGGCCGCTCATCAACACCCTCACGCCGCCGTTGAGCTGCCCGAGGATGTTTTCTTCCGGCACTTCCACGTCCTGAAACACGAGTTCGCCCGTGTGCGAGCCGCGCATGCCCAGCTTGTCGAGCTTCTGCGCGACGGAAAATCCCTTCATACCCTTTTCGACGATAAAGGCCGTGATGCCCCTCGGGCCCGCTTCGATGTCGGTCTTCGCGTAGACCACCAGCGTGTCGCAATCCGGGCCATTGGTGATCCACATCTTCGTGCCGTTGAGCACGTATTTGTCGCCCTTTTTATCGGCGCGCAGCTTCATGCTGACGACGTCCGACCCCGCGTTCGGCTCGCTCATCGCGAGGGCGCCCACGTGTTCGCCGGAGACCAGCTTGGGCAGGTATTTGCGCTTTTGCGCTTCGGTGCCGTTGCGATGGATCTGGTTCACGCACAGGTTTGAATGCGCGCCGTACGACAGGCCCACGGACGCCGAGGCGCGCGAGATTTCCTCCATCGCCACCATATGCGCCGTGTAACCCATGCCGGTGCCGCCGTACTCCTCCGAGACCGTCATGCCGAGCACGCCCAGATCGCCGAACTTGCGCCACAGATCCATGGGGAACTGGTCGGTGCGGTCGATCTCGCCCGCGCGTGGCGCGATTTCCTTCGCCGCAAAATTCGCGATGCTATCGCGCAGCATTTCGACTTCTTCGCCAAGCGGGAACTGCAAACCGGGTACGTTGCTCATCTTGTGTCTCCTTTGTCGGCTCGGGCCTGGGCACGCAAGCCGTGACTGCATGACGGCTTGCGGCTGCCCTTCGGGGACACATTTCACGCCACATTTACGTTAACGTCAATAGGTATTTTTGAGTGTCGCTCATATTTTCTCCTTCAGGCCATCGAAGCCTTTACCAAATGCCTTGCAACGCCAGAAACATCGTGCATAATCGGCACGAATCCCGCCTTTAAATGAACAGCACTCAGAATGTCAGCCGCCCCTCATACCCTCCTGCCCGCCTCGCGCCGCGAACCCGCCGGGCGCAAGTCCCAACAGCGCGTGAAGGAAATTCTCGAAGCCGGCCGCGAGGTGTTCTCCGAAAAGGGCTACACCCGCGCGACGACGGCCGAGATCGCGCAACGGCTGGGCATTTCCGAGGCCACGGTGTTCAGCTATTTCCGTGGCAAGCGCGAGCTGTGCGCGCGCGTGATCGGCGACTGGTATGACGAATCGATCGAAGCCATCGAGTCCGGCTTACCGCGCGGCGGCACGGTACGCCAACAATTCGACTTCATCGTGCGCATGCATCTGCAATTGATGCTGGAGAGCGGCACCGGCATCTGCGAACTGGTGCTGTCCGAAGGGCGCACGCGCCATCACGATCTGAGCGAAGCCCTCATGGAAATGCAGCGGCGCTACACCGCGCCGCTCATGCGCGTGCTCGCGCGCGGACAGGAATGCGGGCAAATCCGCAACGACATGCCGTTGCGCCTGTTGCGCTCGCTCGTGTTCGGGCCGATGGAACATGTGCTGTGGGACGCGACGCTCGCCAATCGCCGCACCGATATCGACGCTACAGCAGAGCAGCTCGCCGACGTGCTCTGGAGCGCGCTGCAACCGCCCAATCTCGAACTCGCCGCGCTCGCGCAATTCAGTCAGGACGTGGGCGAAGCGATGCAGCGGCTCGCGCGCGAACGTGCGCCGCGCAAGACGGACCGGCCGATCGCATATGACTGAGGCAGCGCGCCGGCGACCCGGATGGATTTCGCGCTAAGCTGGCGGGCGTCTTCCTCCACGCCTCCGACGCCATGCACAGCACCCTCACCGCTACGCTTGCCTCACGCTTTGCCTCGCTCGCGCTCGCGCATCTCACGCGCGAATATCCGAACAGGCTCACGCATTCGCTCGCCGGGCCGCAGGACGTGCAGGGGCCGCGCGCGTTGCATCCCGTGTTCTACGGCAGCTACGACTGGCACTCGTGCGTGCATGGCTACTGGCTCGCCGCGCATCTGCTGGCGCGCTTTCCCGATTTGCCCGAAGCGCCGCGCATTGTCGCCGTGATCGACGGGCATTTCACCGAAGAGAAGATGGCCGCCGAGCGTGCCTATCTCGACTTGCCGCACAACCGCAACTTCGAGCGCCCGTATGGCTGGGCGTGGCTGCTTGCGCTCGCGGGGCAGTTGCACGGCATGGCGTCGCCGCAAGCGCTGCGCTGGTCGCGCGCACTCGCGCCGCTTACGGAGGCTTTCGTCGAGCGTTTCGAGGAGTTCTTGCCGAAGGCGACTTATCCGCTGCGTGTGGGCACGCATTTCAACACCGCATTCGCGCTGACGCTTACACTGGATTTCGCGCGGCAAACATCGCTCAATTCATTAGCAATCCTGATTGAAAGTACGGCGCGCCGCTGGCACGAGGACGATGCCTATTGCCAGGCCTGGGAGCCGTCGGGCGATGAATTCCTCTCTCCCGCGCTGATGGAAGCGGTCTTGATGAGCCGCGTGATGAGCGCCGACGAATTCAACGCATGGTTCACGCGCTTTCTGCCGGCCCTCGCCGCGCGCGAACCCGTCACGCTATTCGTGCCCGCCACGGTCACCGATCGCAGCGACGGCAAGATTGCGCATCTGGATGGATTGAATCTGAGCCGCGCGTGGTGCCAGCGCACACTTGCACGCGTATTGCCCCAAGGCGATGCGCGCGCCGGGGTCCTGCAAGACGCGGCGCAGACGCACCTGAACGCCGCGCGGGCGCACGTAGCCGGCGACTATATGGGCGAGCACTGGCTCGCCTCCTTCGCGACGCTCGCGCTGGAAGCCTGATGGCCGGAAGTCACGAAATCCGCTTCAGGCCGCCGCCGCTTCCAGCGCGACGCGTTCGCACAGCGATACAGGGTCGAGCAGCATCAGCGTGCCCAGCCCCGGCAATTCCACCGCCTCACGCATGTCACTGCGCACGTTCACGCCAGCCCCGCGCGTGAGCATCGTGGGCATGGTCAGTTGCGTGCCGCCCTTGAGCGTGACGATGTCCTCGACCGAATCGACCAGCAGGCCATACTTCTCGCCATGATGCTCGACGATCAGGATCTTCGCGTGCGCGAGGTCTTCATAGGGCGGCATCGCGTACATCGCCCGCACGTCGATCACCGTCACGATCACGCCGCGCAGATTCAGCACGCCCCGCACAAAGGCGGGCAGCCCCGGCGTCTTCACGATGTCGTCGCGATAGTCGATCACCTCGCGCAATTCGGCGATACGAACGCCGACCAGTTGACCGATGCGGAACGTCACGATCGTTTGACGCGTGCCGTTGCCGCGCTTCTGCGCGGCGGTGGCAGTCTCCGTAGCCTTGCGATAGAGATCGCGATGACCCGCCGCCACCGCCGCGATGCGCGCGTTCTCATAGAGCGCGTCGGCGCTCACGAGCAACACGCCCGCCACGCCGTCGGCGGCCAGGTAGCCGGCGAACAGCGAGCGGTGCGCTGCGCCATAGGACGGCATCGGTAGAATCTGATCGTCACGATACGCGACGATGCTCGCCACCTCATCCACCAGCAGTCCGAAGTAAAGTTCATCGCGACGCAGTACGACGATGCGCCGCTCATCGGCTGAAACTTCGTAATCGGATGCACGCGCGAAGCCCAGGAACCGTCCGAAATCGAGCACCGGCACCGTCGCGCCACGCAGATTGAGCATGCCGATGCAGACGTCGTCGGCAAACGGCGAGTGTTGAAGCGCCGGCACGCGGATGATCTCCTGAATCGCGTCCATTGGCAGCGCGAGCGCCGTGCCGCCGACCTTGAACGACACGTTCTGACGTCGCAGGCCTTGCTGCGCACGCCGCTCCGTTGTACGCACAACCGGTTCGGCCAGATGCGGCACATCGCGCAATTGCAGCAGCGCGGCGGCGGAAAGCACCTGCAGAATGCGCTCGCCGCCATCGAGCTTCAGTACCGCGCCGATCGCCGAAGGCGCGCTGCCCTCCACCGTCCCAATGGCGACCACCTGATCCTTGGGCACCCGCAGGATCTCGCCCGTGGCGTCGAATTGCAGACCCACGCGCGCATTCGCCGTTTCGACGATGGCGATCTTGCGCACGCCCGTCGCGCCCTCGGGTGGCAGATTCAACAACTGGCGCAGATCGACCACCGGAATGAGCGTGCCGCGCAGATTGAAAAACCCAAGCAGATAGGACGGCGCAAGCGGTACAGGTGTGAGCGTGCCGGGATGATTGACCACTTCCTGGAGCGAGGTGACGGGCAGCGCCAGCTCCGTCCCGGCCAGGTGAAACGACCCGTATAGCTCAAGCTGGCCACTACCGGCCAGCGAACGATGATTCATCGTCAAGCTCCGTTTGATATGAGCGTTGTGATGCGGATGTCGCCGCTTACGTTGCGTGCGTTGCGCGCATTTGCGTTATGCTCGCCCCGCCTAAGCCGGGCGCGAAAAGCGGCGCACCGCATAGTGCGGCTGCTCGCAGTCGATGGTGAGTTGCCGCCCGCACTCGCCGCCCACATCCATGTGGACGACACGCATGCCCGCACCCGCCAGCACTTGCTGCGCCATGCGTACGTTGAGTTCGCCGATTGGCTCGTGCAGCGTGGTGCGGTGCTGCATCATGTTGGCTCCGCCCGCGAGCACGGCTTCGATCTCGCCATCCGGCGCGGACCCTGCACCCATCATCGAAATCAGCGCAGGCAGCGCGTCGATCACGTACTTGGCGCCGTTGCCGAGTTGCGCGCCGGGCACCGCGTAGCGCGTATGGCCAACCGGTTGCGGCAACAAGCAGTGCGCCAGGCCATAGGTGTCTCGCGCGCGCCACAGCAACCCGATGCCCACGCATGATCCCAGCGTCGCGCGCAGGACGCGGGCATCGCTGCCGCTGCTGACCGCGATCTCGCACATCTTCACCTGCAGGTCACGCGTGCTCATGGTCGCGCTCCTCACGAGGACGGCCGTTGCGATAAATCAGCGGCTGCTCGAACGTGAAGCCCGTCGACACACGGCTGAGCGACTCCGACTCGCCCACGATCAGCACGGCATCGGGCTTCATCGCGCGGCGCACGTTGGACAGCACGGCATGCTGCCCGTCGAGGTCGAAATAGATCAGCACATTGCGCAACAGAACCAGATCGAACTGGCCCAGATCGCGCGGCAACGCATAGAGGTTGTGTTGACGAAACGAAACGTGCGCGCGCAGCGCGTCGTTGACGGTGGCCTGCGCGCCCTCGCTGCGAAACCACTTCTGCAACAGCGCCGGATGGCTGGCACGCAGGCCTTCGATATTGCGGCCCTGATAGCGGCCCGAGCGCGCGCTCGCCAGAATGCCGTCCGAAATGTCCGTGCCGACGACGGCGTAGCGAAACGCCGGTTCACTGGCGCGAAACTCTTCGCACAGCATGGCCGTGGTCCATGCTTCCTCGCCGCTCGACGCCGCCGCCGACCAGATGCGCAGCGGCGTGCCCGCGTGCGCCGCGTGCCATTGCGGCAGATACGACTGGGCGAAATATTCCCAGATGCGCGGCGTGCGAAAGAACGAGGTCTCGTTCGTCGTCACGAGATCGATGAAATCGCGCACTTCCTCGCTGCTCGCATCGAGCACCTGAAGATAGTCGCGATAGTCCGGCAAACCGAGCGCCATCACGCGCCGGCGCAAGCGCCCCTTGAGCATGGTCCACTTGCGCTCGTTCATGGCGATGCCCGTATGACGGCGCACCTTTTCGATCAGCGCACGCTGCACCGATGCTTCGACATCCTTATCGATATCCATTGCCGTTGCCCCCGCGCGTCAGACGACAAAGCGCGCCACCGTCTTGTCGAGGCCTTC
This sequence comes from Paraburkholderia eburnea, assembly GCF_002917095.1. Classification (GTDB taxonomy): domain Bacteria; phylum Pseudomonadota; class Gammaproteobacteria; order Burkholderiales; family Burkholderiaceae; genus Paraburkholderia; species Paraburkholderia eburnea. Next base: position 190,802 of record NZ_PQGA01000002.1, on the reverse strand, counting down.
GGCGCCGCCCTTGAGGGAGGCCGCCGCACGGGCAATGGTGTCGCAGGCGCCGGCCGACTTTTCGGTCTCCTCGGCGACCTGCTGGATCGCGGCGGCCACTTCGCGCGCGGCGACCAGCTGTTCGTCGGCGCCGCAGGAGATTTCAGAAATCGCCTGGGTGGTGCGGCTCACGCCGCTCAGGATGCGCTCGAATGCCTCGCCAGCCTGCTTCGAAATCTCGCTGCCTTGCGCGACGCGCTTGACCGACTCGTTGATCAGCTTGGAGATTTCCTTGGTCGCCTGCGACGAGCGTTCCGCGAGTTTGCGCACTTCGTCGGCCACCACCGAAAAGCCCAGGCCGTGCTCACCCGCGCGCGCCGCTTCGATCGCCGCGTTGAAGGCGAGCAGATTGGTCTGGCTCGCGATCTCGCCAATTACCTTGATGATTTCGCCGATGTCTTCCGACGAACGGTTGATCAGCTCCATCGCTTCGATCGAGCGCGTAACGGCCTTCGAGCCGCGTTCCGCTTCCTGCTGCGTGTCCTTGGCGAGTTGATCGGCGCCGCGCGAGTTGTCGGCGATTGAATTGATCGACGCGGTCAGCTCCTCGATCGACGCGTTCATTTCCTCGACGGTCGCGCCGAGCAACTGCGCGCCGCCCGCGACGGTATCGGCACGCGCCGCGATGTCCTGCGACGAATCCTTGAACGTGCCCGCCGATTCCACCACCTTGCCGATCACGCCCGCGAGGTCGCTCATCATGCTCTTGATGCCGCCGGCAAGCTGGTCGATCGGCTCGTCGCCTTGCACGTTCACTTCGCCGCTCAGATCGCCCGACGCCGCTTTGCGCACGGTTTCCAGCAGCTTTTCAACCTTGCGCTGATCGTCTTCGGCGCGGTGCTTCACGCTCTCTTCCAACTCGACCTGTGCAGTCACGTCGTTGGCGAACTTCACGACCTTGTAGAGACGGCCGTTCACGTCGAAGATCGGGTTATAGGTCGCCTGGATCCACACGACGCGCCCGCCCTTGCCAATGCGCTTGTAGCGGCCCATGTCGTACTCGCCGCGGTTGAGCTTGGCCCAGAACTCGCGATATTCGGGCGCGGCCGCGTACGCTTCTTCGCAGAACATGCGGTGATGCTTGCCCTGGATTTCGTCGAGACGGTAGCCGAGCGTGTCGAGGAAGTTCTGGTTCGCGTGCAGCACGATACCCGCGGTATCGAACTCGATCACGGCCTGGGCCTTGTCGATCGCGCGCAGACGCCCTGCTGATTCGGCATGCTCCTGCTTGGCTTGCGTGATGTCGGTGGCAAACTTGATGATCTTGTACGGGCGGCCTTGCTTATCGAGCACCGGGTTATACGAGGCGTTGATCCAGATCTCGCGGCCGTCGCGCCCAAGGCGCCGGTATTCGCCGCGGTCCAGCTCGCCACGGCCGAGACGATCCCAGAACGCACGATAAGCATCGCTACGCGCATATTCAGGATCACAGAACATCCGGTGGTGCTTGCCGCGCACTTCTTCCAGCGTGTAGCCAAGCGTCTTCAGAAAATTGTCGTTGGCGTGCAGGATGATGCCCTGCAGATCGAACTCGATCACGGCCTGCACCCGGTTGAGTGCGGCGCTTACCGCGCTCAACTCGACCAGTTCGAGCTCACGGTCCGGCGTCGAATGTTCCATCGTTTTCCCTCGTAGTTTTGTGGTCCGCGAGACCTGGCTTTTCAGGCGCAATCCCGCGTAGTGCCGGCAACCCCTTTCTCATATTGCAGGCGCTCTCTCAATGGCTTTTGTAATGTGTTTATTAACGTTCGGCTTAGCCGAATCGCTTTAATGCGTGGCGAATCCACCAACGGCAAACTGGCTTTCCCTACCAGCGCTATAACGTCCCAGATAGTGCGAGGCTTGACTAGGGTTTTCTCCAAGGCAAACGTTTTCTTTTCCGTGTTTACGGGCATTGAGGGCGCAGCGATTTTTATTTTCTTTCAAATTATTCAGGAAAAATGGCACGCGATGAAAATATAGGGTCGAAAATATCCTGCGCCGCAATTAATTTCATAGGGGCATTGAAATACGCGCGCTCGTGGTTTCAATAAAAGATCGTGCTGCCAGATCGCCCCAGCACCATGTCCCCACCGATGTCCAATTATTACAAGGCATCCCCGCACGAACAGGCCCCTGCGCGGTATCCCGACGCGCGAAGCCGATGGATCGCGCCATGAAGCCGCAGCTTGCACGCCGATAGGGACATAACGAAGCACTGGGTCGCCCACGCGCCCTTTCCTTTGTAACAACTCGAAAAAACGGTGCAATTCCGGTAATTGCCTTGCGCACTACGATGACTTAGCGTTGGAAGATGCGAGGGCGCGCTCGTGCGGGACAAGGTCCCGCCAGCCGGCTGCCCGAACCCATCCGTCCTGGAGAACGTTGTGAGAAGGTCGAAATTGATACTTGGAGCCGCCGTCGCGGCCATCGCCTGTGCAAGCGGTGCGGCGCAGGCGGCGCACGTCGGCGTCTACATTGGCGGCGGCGTGCCCTATTACTATCCGGTCGCGCCCGCGCCGTACTACTGGGGGCCGCCGCCGCCCGTGATCGTTGCGCCGCCGCCGGACGCTCCTGACTATATCGAACAGGGCCAGCCGCAAGCGGCCGCAGGAAACTACCAGCCTGGCCCCGCAGATGGTCCGGGCGCCAGCGACAACGGCGACACCTGGTACTACTGCGACGCATCGAAAACCTATTACCCGTACGTGAAGCAGTGCTCGTCGGGCTGGCGCGCCGTGCCGGCCCAACCGGCGCCTTCGAATTGATTTTTGACGAGATCGAGCCGCACATGAAAACGACTTATTTCGCGCTGCTCGCTGCCGCGGGCCTCCTGAGCGCGTGCGCCGTGGTGCCGACCGGGCCGAGCGTGATGGCCCTGCCGGGCACCGGCAAGACTTACGACCAGTTCCGCAACGACGATTACAACTGCCGCCAGTTCGCCTTCCAGCAGTCGGGTGGCGTCTCCACCAATCAGGCGGCGACCAATTCGGCAGTGGGTAGCGCCGTGGTCGGTACGGCGCTCGGCGCGGCTGCGGGCGCGGCGTTCGGCGGCGGCCAGGGCGCGGCCATCGGCGCGGGCGCGGGCCTGCTGGCCGGCAGCGCCGTGGGTATGGGCAACGCACAGGGTTCGGCGTACCAGGTGCAACGCAACTACGACAATGCGTATCTCCAGTGCATGTACGCCAACGGCAACCGCATTCCGGTCGCGGGACATATGCAGACGCAGCAGCCGTATCAGACTTACCAGCCGCAACAGCGCTATCTGCCGCCTCCGCCGCCGGGATCGGCCCCCCCGCCGCCTGCAGGCGCTTACTGACGAAAAAGTAACGAAAAAGGCCTGAACGCGTTTTACAGCGGTTCAGGCCTTTTGCTATCGCGTCGAATAATCCGCTCAAACGCCAATCACTTCCCGGCCGACACCTTTATCGATGATTCGGCATCCGAATAAAATCCGGGCACCGTGCTGCTCCACCCGGGCGTGCTCGCCCGCGTGAGCTGCGTCCAGCTCACCTGCTGCGTCGCGCCCGTTTCGGTGTCGATCAACGTCACCTGCGGCGGTTGGGCTGCGGTCTTGAGCTTGCCGTCCGGCGCGCTTTTATCCTCCAGCAGCGGTTGCAGCACCGGCGCGAGCGACTTCAGCAGTTGCACCGACAGCGCGCTCGTGAAGGTGTAGCGCGCCGCATAGGGCTCATGCACCCATGCAGTCAGCGTGCCGTAGAAGCGATTACCGATCACGAACACGAAAGTCGCGCTGCGGTTCACCTTGCGCGATTCAATCAGACGCGCGCCTGGCGCATACACGTTGAAGCGCTGGTCGCCCGTCCCCGTCTTGCCGTAGACCGGCAGCATCTTGCCGTCGGGCATCGGCATGCCGTCGGCGAGACGCTTGGCCGTGCCGCCCTCCACCACCGAATTCAACAACTCGCGCGTCACCTTGGCGATCTGCGGCGAGATCAGCGGCTGCGGCGGCGTGGACGCATGCACGAAACGCGTTTCATAAGGCGTGCCGCGCGCGAAGTCGAGCGATTCGAAACTATGCGTCGGCAGTTTTTCGCCATCGCTCGATACCAGCCCGATCAGATAGGCCAGCGCCGCCGGACGGTCGCCCGATGCGCCGATCGCCGCGCCATACGACGGCGTGATGCTGTCGAACGGATAGCCAAGCGCGCGCCACGACTTGCCGATCGCGTCATAGGCCTGCAGTTCGATCATGCGGCGGATACGGCGATCCTGGGTCGCGTGATAGCGCGTCTTGAAGAGCCACTTGTAAGTGTAGAGACGCACATCGCGGCTTTGCTGCTGGACCTGGGCGAGCGTTGCATCCGGATGCGCGCGCAGATAGTTGAGCAGCCACAGTTCGAGCGGATGAATCCCCGAGATATAGCCGCGATCGTTGAGGTTGAATTTGTCGATCGCGTACTTGTCGTAGTACTTCGCCAGATCCTCGTCGTCGAGCCACTGGAATTTGGTGTTCTTGAGCTGCGCGCGCATCTGCGCATTGAACTCGGCAGGCTTGATGTCGGGGTCCACGCTGCGCAGCACTGTCGCGATGCGCGCCGGCCCCTTGCGCGTGTGCTGCAGCAGCAGCGCCATCGCCTCGTCGTTGCTCTTGCCCTGATAGCGCGTGTAGAAGCGCTTCATATACACCTGGCTCTCGCCATCGACGAATTGCGTGAGATAGCGGTTACGCGCGACCGGATCGTCGAGCCACGTCGAAGGCTGCCCCGAAGTCTGAATCATCTCGTAGTGCACGATGTCGCGCATCAGCCGCACGAACACCAGATTCACCGAATGCTGGAAGGCGCGCTGTACCGTGAGGATCTGCGCGTTGTCGCTGGACTCGAAGTTGTTGAAGCTCTGCGCGCCGCCGCCCGTGTAGAAAGTCTCGCCCGGGTTCGCGGAATATTTGCGCTGCACCGCCTCTTCGAGCATCGCATCGAGCGAACGGTCCTGCGTCTTCGACAAATAGTCGATCGCCCAGCGCGTGAGCGCATCGCTCGGATCGACCTGCGGCAGCATCGCGCGCAGCGTCTTTGCATCTTCGCTCGCGTACTTGTCGTGCAACGCAGTGACGATCTGCAGATACGTGATGACCGTGCGCAGCTTCGCCGTCGAACCCAGATTCAGGCGCGCACCCGAATTGATGTCGAACGGCTGGTTCACGCTGTCGGTCTGCACGCGCACGAGGTTTTCGCCGTTGCTGCGCTCGAACAGCGTGAAGCTATACGCGATCTTAGAGGGATCGTCGGACGGGCGCAGCATCTCGAAGCCGACCAGACCCGCCTCGCGCGCGCCGTCCTTGGTCGCGGCATCGGCGAGCCGGTCGCTCACGGCCTGCTGCACGGAATCGTCGAGCGTGGCCGTGGCCGTGAGATCGAGACGATCGAGATCGTAAAGCGTCTTGAGGCCCAGCGCCTGCATCAACTGCGTGCGCAACGTCAGCACCGCCTTGCGGTCGACATAGGAAGCCGGCGGACGCGGCGCGGGCTTCGAGCGGTCGAGCGTGAGCTGGGTCGCGAGCGCGGCGTCGCGCAGCGCGGGCGAGATGACACCGCCGCTGGCGAGCAGACGCAGGTAACTATCGGTGAGCTTCGCGAGCGCGTCGTTATTCTTCTGCAGGAAATACGAGGGCGCCCGCTGCGCGATCAGCAGCGAGAGCACCTGACGGAACGCGAGCGCCTGTTCGTCGAGCGTCGCGCTCGACACCGGTTCGCGCAGGATGCGGTTCACGTCGCGAAAATCGCGCCCGTACCAGGCCGCGAGGCCATCGCCAATCCCGCTCACTTCGCCGATACCCGCCTTCGCCGAAAGCGGCACGGAATTCAGGTAGTGGACAAGAATCTGCTGGCGCGCGGGCATCGTCTGCGGGCCGTCGAGATACGCGCGCACCGAAGCCGATGCGATCTGGCGCAGCTTTTCGGGCGGCGTGGCGGTGCGCCCGCCCGCCGAGTGGCGGAACTTCTCGATCTGCGTGGCGAGCGTGCTGCCGCCCGGCGTCTGCTGATGGCGGTTGACGATGCGCGCGCCCTGATCGACGAGCGCGCGGCTGAAGCGTCCCCAGTCGAGGGCCGGATTGCGATTGGGCTGGTCCGCGGCCAGCAGATATTTGTCTTCGATGAAGAGCAGCGAGTCGCGCACGAGCGGCGGCACGGCGTCAAAACCTTCATAGGCGCGCTGCGGATAACGCGTGTGGAACAGCGTCCCGCCGTTGGCGTCGCGCAGCACGATGCCGGCCTGGTCTTTTTCCTCGTAGGGCAGAAAAAGACCGTCCTCGGCGAGCTGGATCATGCGTTCCGAATCACGCGCCTGGGCCGCGATGGTGAAGCCGCGCTGCGTGAGCCGCTCGGTGAACGACGGCAGTTGCGCATAACCGAGCCGCACGTCGTAAGGACCGTTGGTCGTGGGGAACTGGATGTTGTGACTCGGCCCGCTTTCGACGGTGAAGCCGATATCGCGCGTGAGTTCGGAGAGATAGCGCGCCTGGAGCCGCGAGGTGTCGATCTCGATCTGGACGATGCGCGCCACTATGACTATGGCGGCCAGAAACGCGACAATAAAACCCCATTTGATCCACCGCCAGATCGAACCGGCACCGGTGGCGCGAACAGGAAAACGGACCGACGGGCGGCTCATGGTTATTCTCCCTGACGTCGCGTCAGATCGCGGAGTACACCTCTGGAAGATAGTCTATCTCGCCTCATGCGTGTTCGTGTGCGCTTGTGACGCACCGCAAGCGCAACAGTCGCATGTCCGCAACAGCCGTGCCTGGGTGATCCGGAACACATGCGCGTGCAATCGCCATCTATCCGCCTTCAACCACCAGGCAGGCAATCGGCGCGCCGCCAATGTGGTCGAACCAACGCCGGCATGTGACGTGCTGCCGATATAATCTTCGGTCCCCCGGCCGCCAGCGGCCCATGCATCAGGAGCCATATGAAGAAGCTAGTCGTGCCCCTTGCCTTTTCGCTCACGCTCGGCGCTTGCGCCTGGTTTCAAAGCAATCCGGACTCAGGCCAGCCCGTCATCGATTCGACGACCAACCGTTCGGTTCGCGATGTGATTTCGTGTCTGACCGTGGAAGCCACGCGGCATAACTCCAGCTTCAGCACCACCTCGCTGCCGCAGGGCGAAATGCTCGACTTTGGTGACTCGAACGTCATCAAGGTGCGCGCGGACAATGGCGCCACCACCTACCGCTTCTACGCGGGCAAGCGCCACGCCGCGAACCTCTGGATCGAGGGCGCGAGCAAGACCTGCGCGCCCTGATCGCGGCGCCGCGTTCTTTGTCGCGCTTACCGTTTGTCTTCTGTAATCAAGGCTTTGCGCCGCGCGTAAGCTGCGGCGGCGCAGTCCGATTGCATCGACGTACGTGCCGTAACGTCATGTAGTACGGCGACACATTTTCGCGAGCGGGTTTTAAGAATCGTTTAAGTCTTCGTCCGCATCATCGCGTCACCCATAAGAAACGCAGCAGGAGGTGCCCGTGTACTGGACAGGTTCAAAGCCATCGGCAGCAAAAGAAATAAGCAGCGAGAATACCGCCAGTTCCTCGAAGCCCGTTAAGCGCACGATCCTGCGCCGCCTGCTGAGCCATCACGAGCTGGCCACGCTGCTGGTGCTGCTGCACGCGCCCATCGACGCGCACGCAAAGCCGGAGATTTCGTCACTGCAGGAAGCGGGTCTCGTCGAGCAGGTGCCCGGCGACGTCGCCGCGGGCGCCGCGCAGATCCGCCTGACGCCTGAAGGCAACGCGGTCTTGCAGGGGCTCGGCCTCGCACGTTGACGGAGCAAGTTGACGGAAGTGGAAGCCACGCGCGGCCCTGCCGGCGTCGGCACGGATAGCGGCATGAATAGCAAAGCGGCGGCACGCATTGGCGTGCCGCCGCTTTTTTATCGCCCCCCTCCGCTACGGTGCGTTCAGGCCGCTTCGCGCTCTTGCGGCGTTTCATCCTGAAGGCGCAACAGCCGGTAGCCGCTCTTATAAACCGGCTGCAGGCGAAAGCCGTTCGGCTCCTCGATGTCGAGCAGCACGCGCAGGCGCGAAACATGGCTGTCGATCGTGCGCGTGAGCGTGTGCAGTTCGCGGCCCCAGACCATCGCGTAGATGTGGTCGCGCGACAGGACCCGGCCGACGTTGGCGAAGAACAGCGACGCGAGCCGGTACTGCGTACTCGACAACTCGACCGCATTGCCGCGCACCGTGACGATTTGACGGCGCATGTCGAAGTGTTAGAGCCCTTCTTTTTACGAATTAAATATATTAATCAAAGAGTTACATGGAAAATTTCAGCTGAATTTGCGTGCAAACACCTACAGATGCAACTCAATAAAATCAGTCACTTACATAGGGGTTTTGAACGAAGATTTTTCCGAAATCTACTTATCAAACTACCTGCCAATACATTGAAGCAAGGCAGACGCGCATTGATTATTAAATTAGAGCCCGATCATGAAATTTTTCATATATCATCAAAATCCTCCGTATTGACAGCCGCTCCTAACGTTTCGTGAAATGATTCGAAGTTGCTTGTCGCGATGTCTACGAAATACAAAAAACCCCGCTTGAAGCGGGGCCTTTGTTGACGTCAATCACGCAGCCTTCTGTTCGTCCTCGTCTGGGGGAGCGTTGCGCCTGAGCATCACGTCGAACTCGAAGTCGAGCGGGATTTGAATCGCTTCGTCTTCGGGGTGAACGCGGTTCCAATGGTCTGCATCATCAGACAGTGAGACCGCATCGCCGACCATTTGCTCTCGCCGTTGCATAAGCCCTTTGTGTGCAACATTCCGCGGCGCCTCATCCAGCGTGTGCCAAAGCGTCATCTGGTCCTTGCCACTCCACTGCGTTACAGCAAAGTTGACACGATAGGGACGCCCAGTTGCGCTATCTACAGCCGTTTCTTCCCGTGAGGCCGCCGAGAGCTTTTCCGCAAGCAAAGCTTCCGGAGTTTTTGGCGTCGGTGGCTTGACTCCTTTGCTGATCGCGAAACGCGCAACATCGTGCATGTCGACCGACTGTTTGCCAGTTTCTTCCTTGTACCACCGAACAATTGCCTGATATTGCTGAGCTTTCGTTTGCATTCGAACTCCTTTCAGATGCCCACTGGTGCCACATCACCCCAACCGTCCACGGATGCCCCTGGGGCTATGATGGAACGAACCTTCACCAAATGATCGCGAAATCTGTCGTAGCGCCCCGTTCGATGTTGTAACTGACCTGCCACTAATCCCGGGTGAATCTTCAGTGCAGCAGCAAGGCTCTGAATATCTCGCTCCGCAAAAAAGGGAGCCTTCCTCGCGATAAAGGCGTCCAACGTCTTCGCGGGAATGCAAAATTCCGCAGCGGCAGCGTTCGCCTGTCTTTCCTGCTCCGAAATATCGTTCCCCACTCCCGCCCGACTTCCTTCAAGCTCTGAGTCGATTTCGATCAACTCTTTGCCATGCCCCCGAAGAACATGTTCCAACTCGTGGCGCAGTACAAACCAAAAATTGTCGATGCGGTCATGCCTGAAAGACATCCCTATCACGGGCGACTGATCGTCTAACCAGAAACAGACGCCGTCAATCTTCGCCCCCGGCAGAGACTCCACAATCACAAAGCGGATTCCGGCCTCGGCCAAGACACGCGGCACTTTACGAGCCTCCTCGACAGACAGGACAAGCAGTTTCAATTGCTCAATTGCCCGACGGACGCCGAATGGAGAGAATTGGCCGACCATCATTTCGCCAGCAATTTGGCGCACGCGGTACAGCCATGCCAACTGCGCTGGCGTTGTTTCACCGCCGACAGCCGTTTTCTTTGCTGCGTGAGGCAGAAATTCAATGTCGCCGATTGTCGATACACGGAAAAATTTTGCCAGTGAGGCCTCTACTGACTGGATGTCCTTAATGTCCGTTGCATCAATCCACCTTCTTTTTATCATCTCCGCAACCGGCAAACCGCGAAACACTTCCGCACGCGTTGCCCTCCCGGGATCAGGTCTCGATACCAGGCGCGCGCGCGCCAAGTCAAAGTCTTTCTGTAAGGACAGAAACCGCTCCGCAGGCGTCTCAAACACTTCTTCCAACAACAACGCAATCTCAGCAGAAACCGCCTGCTTGCCCGAAATGAGCTTGTTCGTAGTGGACTCGCTCATATCCAGTACCACAGCAAGGAGCCGCTGGGTCCAACCTCGCTCTGCCAGCAATGCTTCGATCAGTTGCCCTGGTGTCTTGTAGTCGCTCATAGTAACGGCATTTTATCGAAATTTCGAAATTTCGCAAGTTTACTGTACATATATACAGGACCAAGCCCACCGTGAGCACGGGCCACTACTCCTTGGACGAGCACCCAAGCCCGGGCGTACTCGAATTGCTGTGGGAGATTCACCGATTGCGATCGACGGTCAGGCGGGCTAATCAGATTCGACGATTCTTAGAGCCGAGCGGCGGCGCGCTGCCGAATTCGGTATGGGAGTGCTTCAATCGCGAACTCGATGCCGAGCCGTGTTTGACAGACCCGCCAACAGAGCGTCAGTGGGCCATGGTTGACGAGATACTTGAACGCCGCAATAGAGAGAAGAAAGAAAGCCGATAGCACCGGAAGTGCCAACAGCATGCTTGCGGTTACAGTAATGCAGCCGACGCCAAGCGCCCGTGGTATTGTGCCAGCGTGGCGTACTGACGCGGATGACAGGGACACGTGTTGGGGCGCCAGTTTTCGATCTATCAAAGGCCGGGCGCAGAATGCTATCTGCTCGCTCAACAGAAACGTTCACGACAAACAATTCTAAGTTCTTCAATGGACAATAACGAACATAAGACCGACCTTTACGACAGCTATCTTACGGGCCATAAGCTAATGGGAGGAGAGGTCAGCCCTCGCACTTTCCCGGTCCCGCCGTCGAATCCAGCCCTATTTCAACAATGGCTTATCGCCGGCATGATGCCTAGCTCGAAGAGCCGCGGGCAGTCTGCCTCCGGCTACGAAGGGGCATTCGCACATGTGGATTGGAAGAATCCCCTTGAGGCCGGCACTATTCTCGCGGCAATCGTACTGCTGTTCGCTTGCATTTTTGTCGCAGGGCCATTCGGGGAGTTTTTTTGGAGCCTGTTGATCGTGGTGTTCGCGCTACCTGTCCTCGCGTACGTAAAGGCAATGCGGGCAGCAAGAACTTTTGGGGCTGGCGTCCAGGTCAAATTCGGGTTTCGCGGAACAGTTAGCCTGCTTGTCACGTGCTTCTGCGTGTACACGCTGCTGCTTGAACTGTTCGGATGGGTAACGTCTCGTGGATTCCCGTCTTTCCAGGCGTTGGTAGATGCAATCACTAGGCTCGACATGTACCGGCACCCGATCTCCTTGGGCATCGTCGGGCTGCTCACCCTGCCTCTCACCTTCTATGTCCAAGGCTGGTCCGCGAGGCGTCTCAGCAAGGGAAAGAAAGCAATGCCGCTATATATCAAGGCGATCAGCTTTGTTGTGCTCGCCCCTGTTATCCTTTGCGGCCTTCTGCGCCTCCTTCCGATGATCATCTGGCATCGCTGGTAGGCCGAGTCAGATAACCGGCGACCACGGTGTAGGAACATATGCGTCTCCGCGCGCGTTCATCGTGTCGAACACGCGAACACCCGGCGGGATGTGCTTGGGCGGCACGATGCCGAACGCGGCCACGTCAGCCTGCTCGGCGCCGTCGATTCGGCGAATGATCGGCGCGGGATAGTCCTTGTAGACCTCATCGCGCCACGGCGAGTTTGGTGGCTCGATACCGAAGTGCTTGAAGAGGCGATCGCTGCGCGCTGACTCATAGTTCGTGCACATGCGGCTCCATGTGACAGCCGCCATGATAGCAACGCGAAGCCAAGCGCTACGAACTGGACGCCGCCGATGCTGCGGATACGGCCGAGGTATCGCTCGCTGCGCTGGCGCCCTGCGACTCCTTGTAGATAGCCGCGATGTCCTTCGCGACGGAGTCGAGCAATGCGTTTTGCAGATAGGCGTCCGGCGAGCGGCAGTCAGCGCCATAGCGCGAAAGGTCGGTCCCGACGTCCGGAATCGGCTTGTCGTTCGTATCGAATCCGAAGCCCTGCGGCACTGCGCCGATAAATGGAATAGGCGCGCCATCGCTGAATGCCGTGCTGCATCTAGGGGGTGAGATAGGCAACGCTCATCGTGTGGATTTCGCGGACGACGGGCGAGCGATAGTCGAGGAACCAGCCCTTTTGTAGATTGAATAGTCGCAATAGGCCGGCTTCATCTTGTGGAAATGGCAGAAGTTGCGCACGTTGTGCGAGGGCATGACTTGCGCCGACGAGCTTTGCCCTATCTAGCCAGTCACAGCGGGCTCCATTCGACGACAGCCAAATCTGGCAAGACTCGATCAGGTGGTCAGTGCGCAGCCATTCGCCGCAGCGGGCGTATGCGAGCAAGTGCCCGACAACGAGAAACGTCAGCAGCTCGGCTTTCGTCTCCTCGTCCACATTCCCTCCGCTTCAAGGACGACCCCAACTAGCAGGGTTCCATGATAGCAATGGACGCAGCGACGAAGTTTCGGAACATGGACTGAGGGCGATTCATGCCCTACATTGAAAGCGGTCGCCTACTTGCACGGAAGGCGCCCGTCTCATAGTTTGCTACGAGAGGCCAACTATGCTTGGGTCCGCCGCGCCTCTCTCAGGGCGGCGGCTCTTTTCTGCTGGAGACGCGTTATTGCGATGCGGCAGAGGCCACCGAAGCATCGCTCGCCGCGCCCGTACTGCTCGACTCCTTGTAAGCGAACGCGATGCTATCCGCGATTGAGTCGACAAGCGCGTTCTGCAGATACGTGTCAGGCGTGCGACAGTCCGCACCGTAGTGCGACAGGTCCGTGCCGGTGTTCGGAACCGGCTTGCCGTTGGTATCGAAGCCGAAGCCCGTCGGAACCGATCCGATGAAGCGGATGGGCGCACCGTTACTCAACGCAGCGCCCTCGGCGGCATACAGCCCACTGGCCGCCGAATTCATTGTGTCGCACGTGATAATGGGCTGCACAACGAACACCGCTTTACCAGCCACCGCGGCCCACTGCGAAAAGACCAGCAGGTCGGCCGTGAACTGCTTCATTGCTGCCTGCTGCGATGGATCGCTCGCAGGTGTCACCATGTCGTCGAGCTGGAAATTCACGATCACCCACGAGCTGGGGTCGGTCTTGAACTGGTCCGCCGTCGGCGACTTACCGTTGTACTCGGTGGTCACGATCTGATGCAGAGCGGTGCCGTCGATCACCTGATTCGTTATGTCAGCCTTCACGCCGCGTTCGGCGAGCGCATCGGTCAGCGATTTGGCCGTCGCCTGCGCATCCGATGCCGGGTTCGCAGCGTCCGCGGCCACGGCTTCCGAGATCAGGCTGAATTGCGCATGCGCCACCGTGGCCGACGAGGCCGACACGATCGGCTTGCCATACATCGAGATCGTCAGCGACTTGGCCGCAGGCTGTGCACTATCGCTGCTCCCGCCACCACCTCCACAAGCTGCGAGCCCAACCGTGAAGAGGCAGGCCGCCAGAAGCGTCTTTTTCATTCTTGTTCCCCGGATCTAGGTTTTGTTGGCGCGGCCCTCTCCAGCCGCCCCAAAAGTTTACACTGGTTTACGATCTGCCTACGAACAACCAGGCGTCTTCGGGCGCACTGCGCAGACGTATGCCTGCAGCGCCTTCACTTTGTCGATTTCGCGCTGGTCGTCTCCAGCGACCCCGAAAACGCGCTCTGCAACCGCTGGGTCGAGGTCTGCGACGGCGGCGCCACCATCGCCCACGCCGGCGGCGCCGGGAGATCCGGCGACGATGCCGGGACCGGTTGGAACGCAGTTGCGCACTGCGACGCGCACGCGCTCAGTGCCAGTAGCGAGAGCGCTGCGATACTTGCGGTTATCAGCCTCATGAGCTTCCTTCTCCTTCGTGGCCGCGGCATCCGCCGCTGCGACCGCCGACGCGGCCTGGTTGTGAGAATCAATTGCGCGCTGCTCGCCATTGAGCGCCGCGCGCGACACGTTGAGCATGTCGCTCGCTGCCTTCTCGTTGTCTTGCGCGTGTGCGGCCTGCTCGACGGCCAGTTGTCGACCAGCGATCACGTGTTCGGCGCCGAAGCCTATCGCCGCGCCGATCAGCGCAACTAGCAGGTACGGCCACGTCAATTTCAGGAATGCCAGCATCAAAGCCCCCTCTCACAGATAGCGCGCTCGTCGGCGCGGCGTTTCACCAGGCCGGGCAACACCTGACCGCGCGCGGTCACCCACTGCGGCTTGCCCGCGTCCGACTCGTTCATCGCCTTGCACGCGCCGCGGTAATCGCCTGCGTTGAATCGACGCGCCGTCGTGCTGCCACAGTACGCACCCGTACCGATGCTGTAGGCAAAGCTCACAGCGGCGCCGAGCTGGTACGTGCGCCCCTTCAGCCACGGTGTGCACTTAAGCACCGGCTCCGCGTGAGCGATAAGTTGCGCCTCCAACGACTCGCGGCACTCGGCTTCGCTGTAGCGCTTGCCAACCACGACGTCGTGCGTGTCGCCCATGCACTTCGTGGGAATCCCTACCGGATCGAGATACCCGCGCAACACGACCCCTTCGAACTTCGGCACGACAGAAACTAAAAGGGCCGCTGTCGCGGCCCCCACAACACCCACAAGCGTTTTCTTCGCTCCACTAGCCACCGTGTTCCTCCAGTTCGTGCAGACGTGCATCCGACTCGCGCTGTTCGCGCTGATCCTTGCGCCACATGAAGTACGCGTTGAGAGAAAACGTCAGCACTGCAGTCCCGATACCGACAATCACGCCGACATCGGTCAACGTCAAAGACGACGCCATCGCTACACCACTACCGGCGTAGCTCGCGGCTTCTGTCGGGCTCACTCGCATCTATCCCCCCCGGAAATAAAAAGGCCGCCTCGCGGGCGGCGTTGATTTCTGTCCTGCGGATGCTTAGGTAACGACATCGCCACCAACGAAAACGCTACGCGCCGGGTTCAGTGCGGCAGAGTCGTCGCTCGCGGGCGCGACGATGAGTTGCTGATCCGCGTATGCGAAAGCATCCTGCCCATCGGGCGGCAGTCCCGTCACCGGGATCTGTTGCGTGTACATAGGCGCCTTGCCCGCCGCGCGCGCGTCAGCGCTCAGATACGAATACACCATCGCCATGGTCGTCTTAGCCGTGGCATCGAGCGTCACCAGTCCCGTAACGTGATAGCTAGCGACTGCGCCGGTCGACGGCGTTTCGTAATCCTTTTTAATCGGCATCGTGTTTCTCCAGTTAAAGATTGCTCAAATCGATTGCCAGAAACTGCCAGTCGTATTGCGACCCGAAGCACGTGTTGTTTCCCGGATGCGTTGTGTTGCCGACCGCGTTATAGGCGTATTGAAAATTGATGGTGTTGCCGACTGTTTGTAGGGCGCTCACGTTGTACCAGCCGCTATTGTTGCCGCCCGCCGGCGCAGAAACCCACGCTGTTGCGATCGCAGCGACGCCGATCTTGCTCACGCCGGTGTAAGGTCCGAACGAGTACTGTTTCAGGTCTACCTGATTCCACTGACCCCACCCAGGCCCCGCGCCCATGATGTTTCCGCTCTGGACGTCCAGCACGCGCGCGAGCCGCTGGCGCGCGTCGGCGATCAGGTTGCCGCTCTCATCGAACACCTGCAGACCGTATCCTGCGCCAGACGGCGCGGCCGCCACGGACTGATCAAACACATAGACCGTTACCGTGGTTGCTGAACTCGACCAGATCTGAATGGACCACGTGCCATTCGTATTGTTGTAGCACTTGAGGATGGTTGCGTACGCATTCGGGCTATATAGAGCAATAAGCGGAGCGACAGCCGACACGGTTATATTCGCGACGTTGGCGGCGAGTGTGTATTGAATGCCAGCATTCGACTTTCCGACGTTCACAGATCCAGCGCCCGTCGTGACACTGAGAGTCTGGCGCAGCGCGAAGTTTTGCGAAGTGCCGTCGATCTGCACTAGTCCGCTATCCGTCCACGCCTGGAATCCAGCGGTCATCAACCCCCCCCATAGACGATGTATCCGTCTTGATAAATGTCATAGGTGCTGTTTTTTGCGCTCCACGTCCACAAGAGTGTGTTTCCGCTCAACGTGAAGCGCGGAACGATGCAGCCGCCTGACAAATACCCGTCGCCGCGCGTCCAACTTGGCTGAAACGCAAACCAGCCACCCTGCGCCAACCGACTGTCGACAACACTCCCGTTCGTGCCGCCATAGATCTGTGTGAATCCAGCCAGCCGCATCACGCGATACGTTGCATCGAGAACGATGTTTCCGCTCGCGTCAAAGATCTGAAGACCAGCCGTCATTACCAGAGCCCCAAACGTACGCGCAGCACGTTGTTGTTGTCGTAGACCAGCAGCGTCGAGTCGGACAGCGTCAGATACCCGCTGCCGGTGTTCGCGCCGTTGAGCGTGAGCGTCCCGTTCTTGTCGAGCCTCCACCGCGGCTGACCGTTCGCGCCCACCGCAGTCGACTGGATGACGTCGGCGATATTCGCGCTTTGAATCCAGCCAGTGCCGATGAAGGCCTGCGCCAGAAACACCTGGCCGCCCTGCACGATGAACGGCGACTGCACGGTCGATCCGGTGTTGTCGAGGATCGCGAAGCGCTGCGCCGCCACGAGCACTGACGACTCGACCACGCCGCTGCTGTTGTCGACCCCCACGCCGATGCTGGCGATGTACGTCCGGCCGCCGCTCGTGACCTGCGTCTTGATCGTGTACGACGCGCTCACGCGCCCGTTGAGATCCGCGTACGACTGTGCAACCGTCTGCACTGCCGCCGCGTTCGCGTTGGCCTGCGCCTGCACCGTGGTGATCTGCGATGCCTGCGCGCTGTCCGCATCGGCACGGGCCTGCGACTCGGTCTGCACCGCCGCGTTCAGCGTCGTTACAACGTCGTTGATCGTGCTCTGCAACTGGGCTGCGACGGCGTCGGTCCTTTGCGCCTGCGCGAGGTCGGCTTCGGCTCGCGCCGACTGCTCAGACCACACACCGGCGTAGACCGTCGTAGCGCCCGCGTACCCCCCGTTGTCGCCCGCCATCGGCACGTTGATCTGCGCCGAAAGCGCGCTGATCTGCGTGCCGAGCGCCGAATCCGCGTTGGCGCGCGCCGTCGACTCGGTGGTGATCGCGGTCGTGTTGCCGTTCGCCGTCGCCGTCACCGAGTCGATGCGCTGACCCAACGCTGTATCTGCGCTGGCACGGGCCGTTTGCTCCTGGGTGATGGCCGTCGTGTTGCCGCTCGCCGTCGCGGTGACTGAATCGATGCGCTGCCCCAGCGCCGTGTCGGCGTTCGCACGCGCCGTCGCCTCCTGCGTGATCGCCGTGGCGTTCCCGTTGGCCGAAGCGGTCACTGTGTCGATGCGCTGCCCGAGAGCGGTGTCGGCATTGGCTCGTGCGGTCACCTCCTGGCTGATAGCCGTCGTGTTCGCGCCCGCCGTGGCCACGACCGTATCGATGCGCTGGCCGAGCGCCGTGTCGGCATCCGTGCGCGCCGTCGTCTCGGTCTGGATGGCTGCAGCGTTCGTGCCGTTTGCTGCGGTGACGGTGTCAATGCGCGTGCTCAGCGACGAGTCGGCATCCTGCCGGGCCTGCTGTTCCGTCGTGATCGCCGCGCCTCGCGCCGTCGCCTCGTCGGAGATCGCCTTCGCGCGCGCCGTGGCCTCGTCTGTAATGGCGGCTATACGATCGCTTGTCTCCTTCGAAATCGCGGACGCGTTGTCGCTGACGCCCTGCTGGATGCCCGGTATCGCGTTGATCGGCGTGAGCACATCGCTGCCCAGTTGCGTCTTCGTGATCTGGCCAGTGAGATACGACAGGATCTGCGTCGAATCGCTGCTGCTCTGGCCATTCACGCCCGCGCCGGTCGGATACCACGGCCCGATGTTTCCAGACGTGTCCGTGAGCCGCGCCCAGAAAAAGAACGACTGGCCCGCAGCCAGGCCCTGAAGCACCGCGCGCGCCTGCGGATACGGATAGAGCGAGAGGCGCGCCGCCGTGCTGAGGTCGTTAGTCTTGCTGTACCAGACATCGACATACTGCGTGTCGTTTGCCGAGCCATCTGCCGGGAACGTCCAGTCGAGCTGGATCGCAAACACCTGCGTCGTCGCCGTCAGCGAAGCGAGCGCCGGCGGCGGGCTCGTCTTGCCGGTGAGCACGGTGTCTGTGCCGTATGCCGGGATAGACGTCACGCCCATCGCGTTTTCGGCGCGCACGCGCGCCAGATACGTGCCCTGATAGATGCCAGCCACTTCAACCTGCAGACCGCCCGTCTGATTGGCCGGCACCCAGTCGCCGTTATCCTTCCTCCACTCCGGGATGTAGTTGACCGCGCTCGACGCCGAGTCCCACGCGATCACCATGTTCGTCTTGGCGATACCCTGATCAGTGTACGAATACGTCGAGACGCGCACATTCGTCGGAAGCACCTGCGCCGACGGCGGCACGACGGTGACCGGACGCTGCTGGATCTGCGCACCAGTATCGATCGCGGCATACTTGCCGGGCTCGTGCTGCACGGCCGTGACCGTGTAGGTGATCTGGCCGTTGTCGTCGTTTTCCTCAATGCTCGTGACGCGGAACAACTGAGCAACCAGGTCCGCACTCTCGAGCATCCAGACCGCGCCGGGCACGGCGTTGTCGTCGAACGCATCCGATACCGTGATCGTGTCGCCGTCCAGCATTTGCACCGTGCGCGATTGCGCGATGCCCGACGGCATGATCACCGTTAACGTGTCGCCCGCCGACGCAGTCGGTGCTTTGTCAAGCACGACGGCTCGGCCGTTCATTGAGCGAATGCGGCCGCCCATGCGACGCCCGGCCTTGTTCGAATCTGCGACCGCAATCACTTCACCGGGCGCGGAAAGTTGAGCGTCCAGGCCGACCTGAAACGTAACGGTGTTCGTCTCGTAGCGGCTCGTGAGCAGCGTCCAAAGGCCAAGCCGATGCGCCTGCCCCTGAGACGTCGTGCCGAATGCCGTGATCTGGGCTTTCACGACGCCGTAGCGCGCGAGGCCATCATCATCGGGGACGTACTCGATTGCCTGCTTGTACTGGTTCGCAGGATCGTTCCAGCTGATCTGCGCGACCGTGTAACGCGACTTCCGCTCCGACCCGGCATACGAAAACTTGCCGTCGACCACATTCGCCTGCGTATAGACGTACGGGCCTTCGAACGGCATATCGGCAGTGATGAGGACTTGGCCAGCACCCCAATATGCCTGCCCGCGAAAGATGCCCGCGATGTCCTGCAGCACCTTGAACGCATCGGATTGCGACTGGATCACGCAATTGCACGTGAAACGCGGCTCCGTTCCGCCCTTGCCGTCGGGAACCATCACATCGCAGTACTGTGCGATTTCGTACAGTGCCCACTTGTCGAGAGACGACGCGTCAACGAACTTGCCTGCGCCATAGCGATCATTCAGCACCAGGTCGTACAGCACCCACGGCGGGCAATTTGTCCATGCCTGCTTGAATGTCCCGTCCCACACGCCCGAGTACGTACGTTGCACCGGGTCGTAATTCGACGGCACGCTGATGATGCGCCCCATGATGTCAAACGAGCACGTCGGCACGGAGCTGAACGAGCGCGCATCAAAGGTCATCCCAACGAGCGCGCTCATCGGGTAACGCAGTTTGCTATCGATTACCTCTGTGATCGCCTCGATGTTGACCGTGTCGGCGATCAGCGAGCTATGCGCATTCGGCGTGATGCGGCGAACGCGCACCACCCAGCCTGTCGATGACGTGGGCAGATCAACGCGGACGCTACGCTCGTAGAGCGACGTGGTCTTGCCATCAAACGCGCCGCTCACCGCCTGCGAAAACGAGCCACCCACCGGAGCGAGATCGATTGCGTACTCGACCCGATACCCCGTCACGTCGCCCGTCGACGCATTCGATTGCTGAAACTGAGGCAGGCCGAACCTGATCCGCACAGCGGAAAGCTGCGTGTTCTCGATCTGATGCACCCAAGGCGTGTCGGACGTAAGAGCCACGCCAACGGCAATCTCGTTCTCGACGGACGGGAAGCCGGAAAGATAGGCCTGATCCTGCGTGCCAACGCGGGTGTCGACCGTGTAGTTTTCGAAGTTGCTCGACCCATCGCTATTCAGGATCGGCGTGCCGTCGAGGAGCACTGACTGCAGCCCGTTGGCCAGCCCGTAAATCGGGCCTTCTGAAACAACGTGGAGCTGCTTCGCATAGGCATTCGAGCGCAGGCTATCCGGCGACTCCGCCGGCGTGCTGCTGCCACTGCCCTTCGCCCCAGAAATTCGCATGTCAGGTTTGATCCTCTGCGTATATGCCCGAACTGACCACCTTCGAACCCACCACCATTCGCCCGTACACGATAGGCACAGGCTCGCCTTGGGCTGCGCTGTTGACCGGCCCGTTGAAGTAGTACGAAGTGCCGTTGTCGGCCACGCCTGCCAGCCCAGCGGTTTGCGGGCTCAACATCTGCACGACGCCGCCTAGCGCCATCGAGGCACCGAGACCGATCAACGTTGGCATTTGCGTGAACACGCCGACGGCGACGAGCGCCGCACCCAGGATCGTCTGAAACAGACCGCCGCGCTTGCTGCCGACCAGCATGGGGGCAATGCGGATCTCGTCCGCACCGGACGGGTATTCGAGCTCGTCGCGCGCGAGGTTCTGCTTCCCGATGAACACTGCGAACGTCAAACCCTGCTCGCGCGATCGCACCAGGAACTTACGGAAGCCCGGCAGCACGACGCCAAGCGCTCGCAGTGCTTCAGCCGGCGATCGGACAGCGAGGCGATGCTCGCGCCCAAAGCGGGCACCGAGCACGCCATAAAGCTTGATAGTTCGAAGCTTTTCGTTCATTCGTCACCCCGATAGCGCAACACCGTTCGCAGGCATTGCGCCCACATGCCGCCCCACACGGCGCGCCCTGAGAGCCGCCCGTGCATGTGGTGCAGGAAATGGCCGTCACCGATGTAGATGCCCGCGTGATTCGGCACACCGTTGCGGCTGCGGATCTGCATGAGCAGCACGTCACCGATTGCGAGGTCCGCCTCCGCACCGATGTCCTCGAAGCCAGCGGCGCGGTAGTTTTCGAGATAGAGGGACGAATGGCCGTCTTCCCACCAGTCATCTCGCCGCTCGAAATCGGGCAGCACGACGTCGCGCTCTAGCCGATACCAGTCGCGCACAATCGCGTAGCAATCATGGATGCCGTGGGCGAACTGCCGTCCGATGAGCGGCGCGATAAAGCCGCTAGGGCCGAATTCGCACCAGTCGTCCACGGCGATCGAGCCATCGGCCTGCATGCCGAGCGAGACGATCACCCAGAGCGCGATTCCGCCCTGCTCGCACATCGCCTTGTCGGCAGCACTAGGCCGAGCGGCCGCGCCCGGATGCGAATGCACAAGCGCGACGATGTCTCCGGCGCCCTCAGCGCGCGCGTAGTCCTCGCCAGTGATCACAAAATGCTCGGTCGGCGTGGCCGCACAGTTCGCGCACGGCATGTACGTCTCGACGCCAGCTACAGACGTGACGAATCCGACCGCCTCGCGCGGGTACTCCGCGATCGCATGCGCTGCGATCGCGGCCTTGATCGATTCATTCATTCAGGAAAGTGTGTCGCTGAGGAACCCGCCGAACGGGAGTTCGTTGTTGACGCCGAAACGGCAATTGCACCCACTGGTCTTCATGCTGCAGCGGTCAAGCGCCGGGTCGCTCACAGGCTGATCATTCGCGTCGAAATATGCGGTGCCGGTGTAGCCACAGTTCGCGTCGCGATACTTCCACTGGCATATGCTCACAATCTGGCGCGCAGGCAATTGCTGGCCGCCGAAATCAAGCGGCGACGCAAGCGTGAATTCGACCGACAGACCAGGCTGCTCGTTGCTCTTCTGTTCCACACGCCAGATCTCAGCCGCCATCTCCTCGGTCGGGTCTGCTGTCGCATTCCCGCCCGCGAAATTAACCGCGTCGAGATACTTCACAAGCGTCCGCCGCCGGCGCACTGTCGCGCCCACCAGATCAGCGAGATACACGCACAGCGCTGAGATCGTGCTGTTGACGTCGCTGACGGTCAGAGTCGGCGTGGGCTGCTGGGCGTCCGTCGTGCGCTTAAAGCCAGTCGCCTGAATTGGCCACGGCTTATATTCGTTGCCTTGCCACCAGATCGATCCTGCCTGCAGGTGCTGATGGAAGCGCATCATGTCGCCGCCAATGGTGGTGCAGTCCACCTCGAAGAGTTCGATTAGGCGACCTGGCTCAAGCTGCTGGATGTCTGCGGTGATAGTCATTCGTTCACCTCACATCACCAGACCGGAAACTGTCTTGTTTTGTGCCGTCGCGTTCGCGCTTCCCGACGCCGGCGCCGAACCTCCAGTGACCCATCTAAGACGTACGGTGTAGACCCCCTGCGTCGGGAGAATTCCAGCAACTTGCGCAATTGCGGGCGCAGCCGAAGCGCTGTTCGCACCTACGTTGGTAAGCGCCGCCGCGGTTGGCCCAGATAGGACAACCGTTGCCCCAAGAAGCACATCGATAACAAGATAGTTATTGAACGAGGGCGGTGAATTAGCTGACGCGATTGTTGCTGAAGCAGTCAAACTAACCGCTGCGTTTGGCCGATTCGTAGTGAAATTCCATCCAGCAGGCGCAATCGTTGCGGTTGCTCCGGGCCCCGGAGACGACGTGCTTGACGGATCACTTAGCAGTAGCGTTTGTGGAAGCGCGCTACCCAGATAGGCGGCGCTCGCCTCCTGCGAGTAGAGGGACGGCTGCGTGCCTTTCTCAACTTTCATGCGCCGAATCGCGCATCCTCCAGCTGTGACGGCAGGGGTTCCCCATGCCCCTTTGAAAGGCTGAATGGAGACTGTGCCCGCTGGCGCGACACCGGTGGCAGTCGCATAGGCAAAATCGTTTCCGTAGCCGTTCGATGTGACAACCAAATTCCCCACTTGCGTACCGCTAGAGTTTAGGAAGTTGACCCCACACACAACGCTACCTTTCGTCATCCCCCACGTTGCCATCTCCGCTTGCAGATATAGAGATACCCCAGCGGCGCACGGCACGACTGGCTGAAAGTCGTAGGTATCGGCGGAGAGTGCCGCGGCGTTTTTGAAGCAGAATTGATCGTAGGCGAAAGAACCGCCCATTCTTTGACTTACGAAATTCGCCGTGTTCCAGCCAGCATCTCCAAGCTCACCGCTGCCATTGATCACCTGATTCGCGGCATTGATAGCATTGACCTTGGCAGAGGAGTTGAGCGCCCCAAGCAGCGCTATCGGCGACGTAAACGTCATGAGACCAGTCGCGCGGTTTACGTTGAATACGTCGGATACGAACGAACCCTTGTCGTCGGATCGGCGAAGGTACAGGTTGCTGTTGGCATTACTTCCTGTTTCGGTGCCTCCGCTTATCACCATATCGAAACGAGTAGAACCAGACGTAGCCCACCTGATGCCTCGCCAGTTCGCCGCCACGTCGCTCAATGCAAAGTTTGGCGTGCTCGCGTTTCCCGACGTCATGTCATTCAAAAGGTAATTCACCTTCACGAATGCCGCGCGCACGGGATCGCCGTCGGAGCCGCTCGGAGCGGTTCCTAGATTGATTGGTGTATAGGCCATCGAGATTTACGGTGCGAAGGTTTGTTTGAACGTCGCTGTCACGGTGTACACGTCGCCGTCTTTTGTTGGCTCGGTGTACGCCTCGCAGGTGAAAAGCAGTTGCCCGCGCAACGGAGGCGACCACAAGAAGGATGTGGCGCCCGCGTGTGCGTCGAGGAAAGCAAGGATCGCGGAGATCTTTGTTTCGTCGCCTTTGAACTGAAGCGAATAGGATGTAGACCGGTTGTTGATGCCGTCGGCAACTTTCTGCTGATAGCCGTCACCGAACTGAGCAGATCTCGTGCGTAGAGTCGTATCGCCAGAGTAGTTTTCGACAGTGGGATCCCACCCGAATACATCAGCCATTAGCTCACGCTCCCGTACTTCTGCTGCCAAGCCGCGCCGCCTTGCCCTCTCATTCGCTTGGCGAATTTCTGCTCCCACCATCCGTCCAGCATCTTCGTGAGATCAGTGACGTCGGCGCTCGACACGCTATCGGCCGCCGCCCCACTGAAAGTGATGTTGAACTGCGGCCCGGCGCTGGACTGCGGTACTTCAATCGATTGTGATTTCCCCACTGCTCCGCCAGTCGCGAAGTGTTGCCAGCCCATGAGAGACTGGCCTTCGTTGAGGCGATTCAGCACCTGCGTGCCGCCAAGCGCCGCCATACCGCGCACGCTAAGTACACCCTCTCCATCCGACAACATCGCCGGAATGGAATCAGATGTGGAGGTTCCGGGCCCGAAGACCGGGCCGCCGCTCGCAAGGTGAAACACATACGGAGAGACCGACGAGGTGTAGCTCGACGACATGCTCGACCCGAGCAGCGATGTCACGCCAGAGAGTGCAGACTGCGAAGTTCCCGAAGAACCGAGGAAGCCAGAGATCCAGGAACCTAGGCCGCTCGCACCAAGCGCTTGCGACTCCAGCGCTCGAATCGAGATCCGAGCTATGTCGCCGATAATCGACGTTGCGAGACTCGAGAAATTCAGCTTGCCGGAAGTCGTGAACTGCACGAGCGCGTCTTCCATACCGGAGAACGCATTCGTGAACGCATCCGCCGCCTGACTCGCGACGTCCCCCGCTTTCGCCTCATAATTCTCAAGCGCCCGGTTTGCTCCGTTCGCCCAATTTCCCTCCGCAGCAAGCATCGCCTCGTGGCCGTTTGTCACGATTCCAACCGAGTCGGACTGCCACTTCTGCAACTGAGCGAGCTGCTCGTTGTATTGATCCTGGCTAATACCGTTCGGCTTACCAAGCTGCTGCGCGAGCTGCCGTGATTTTTCGGCGTATTGCTGCTGGATCTGGTTGATCTGCTTCGCGAGCGACGATTGATCCCCGTTTATTTCGTGATCGCCTTTCTGGCGGCGACCACGAGGATATGAGGATAGAGTCGCGCTTTCAAGACTCAAAACGCATCAAGTTGCACGCACAAGCATTCCAATTTCGTCTAGACGCGCACTGAGTGCCGTAATGCCGTTCTTTTCCAACTCGCGAATAGTGCGACGGATATTCGTGATGTGACGTTCAGCCGCATTCTTGGGAATGCCAAGATGCTTCGCCGTATCGAGAGGATCTGCCTTTTCCCCGAAATACTTCATGATCACTGCGATGCGGAATTCCTTGACAGGAGGAACAGGCGTAAGCGTGAGCGCCACGTGATCCGCAAGCTGGTTCACTGCCTCTTCGAACATCGGGTTGAGTCGCCAACCACGACAGCACGCGCGCTGACAGTCGCAGCGTTCGCTGTGCGGTAGCCGGCCCGTCACAAGCGCGGCGAGTTGCCAGTAGTCGATGCGCGCCAGTTCGGCGAACACCATGCCCGCCTGCCCCGCGCCGTCCAGACCGACCAGCCCGCGTCCGCTGCCGCGCGACGGGCCTTGCAGCAGCTTCGCCATCGGCGACATGGCGTATTGCTGACTGGAATAGTTGCACGCAAAGGCGATCGCCTCTTGTGCGCTATGGAAAATGCCGTTGTTGATTGCGTTCATAGTCACCTTGTCGTTTGAGTTTTCCATTCGCGATCGCCGCTAGCCATGAACGGCGCCAGCGACTTCTTGTTGTCCGCGAGCCTCGCGAAGCACCAAGCGTATTCGCCATCGATCAGCCGGCGCCTCTCGCTCAGATGCACACGAAACTGCTCGGGCACGAACGCCAGCGCACGCACGCAGTCTTCGGCGATCACGCCGTTGTGCTCGCTGCGACGCAACGCGATCACCATCGTTTCCGTCAGCTGCTCGACCTCGCCGACGGCCGAGCGACCCTTGATGCTGAAAACGCCGATCGTCGGCATCTGAACCTGCAGGCGAATCGGCCTCATGCCGCCACCTCCGCGCGCCATTCGTTATCGCCGCTGGCGAGGAATGGGCGCAGCGCGGCATCGTTGAGAGCCACCAGCGCATCGAGCCATGCCAGGTCAGCCGACACCCACTGCCACGGCTTCACGAAGATGCGATAGCCGCTCGGCACGCGCGCGAGCACCTGCACGATGTACTCATTGCCCAGCGGGTCTTTCTTGCGGCAGCGCCTGAACCCGAACACCACCATCAGGATTTGCTGTTTGACGCGCTCGCTGATAAACCGACCATTCGACCAGCGCTTGTTGATCGCCGCCGGTATCGGCACGTTCACTTCGATCTTTACTGGCTGCACTCAGCCTCCTCCGTAATGCCCATCTTTCGTGCGCGCCTCGGAACCCAGCGTGCGAGCGCGCCGTCGAACACCGCGCACTTCTGTTCCCATGGCGCGCCCGACCTATCGAGCCACTCGTGGCAGGCCGCGCAACCCGGCACCGTGAATTTGTGGTCCGCCTTTCGCGCGCCAGCCTTGCCGTGGATCGCCTGGTTGCTGTGACAATCCACTACCGTGGGGTCTGCCCAATCCGTCCACGGGCACTTCACGTTCAAAAAACACGGCTCGTTACGGCACGCCGCCAGATACTTCGATCCTTCCGCCACTGTCGGCTTCTTCACCCGGCGTTTCATCGTCGAGCGCTGCTTCAGCGTTGCCGCCGACGGTGAGGATTTCCAGGAGCCGCGCGACATCGGCGTCTTGCGCGGGCCGAATCCGGATCGCTTCAATCCGCCTCCCGCACCGAATCAGCGATCGTGAAATGGCGCGGGTTCTTGTCCGCGTGCTTGTCGAGGATCGCGCCCGCCGCCGCGTTGAGCGCCGCGTAGAAGTCTTTCGAGCTGGGCGCGCGGTCGTCGGTCATCATGCTCTGGATCATCGCGTCGCGAAGGACGACCAGGGACGTGATCGCTTTCGTGATGTGCGACATGCCGGAATCCGGATCGATGTCCTCGCCCTCCCACCACGAGAACAGATGCCGGATCGTTGCGTCGTAGTAGACCGACGCACGCACGCCCACGGCGCGATAGTTGTGGCGCCCGTATTTCGCCGCGCCTTCGAGCATCGCGACGCCCACTTCAGCCATGACGGCAGCCGAAACAGTCGACATCGGAGCCTTGCGCACGCCAACCAGATCTTTCGGGTTCGATGGCTTTGCGGTCATACCGCCTCCAGCTGCTCAATGACTGCTGCTTGCGAGATCACCGGCAGTTCGCCCGCAAGGCCGACCAGGTAAGTCGCGGTGAAAACACGCAGGCCGAGCGATCGAGCGATATGGCATTCGAGCGATGCGCCGCGCGATTGCTCCCAGCCCTGCAGCAGCGCAACGCCGTCGCAGTCGACCAGTTGCTTGATGTCCGCCCGCATGCAGTCGAGCCATTCGGCGCCCTTGTCCGGATTAAGCTCAGCCGGGTTGACGATCTCGAAGCCAAGTTCGCGAAGGCGACGGGCCTCAGTGTGGAACGCCGGGAAGTTGAGTTCGGCGTAGCCCGTCATCGGGCCTGCGATATAGAGCTTCATGCAGCAACACCCCCATTTCCGAACAACGCCACCACCATCGGATCACGCCGCACGAGACGCCCGTCTCGCCGCGCTGCGCGCACCCGCGCCCTGGCGCGCTGCCGGTCCAGCTCTTCGGGCCGCTCGCGTTCGAGCTTTCGCTTGTAGCGCGCCCTCTGTTCTGCCTCAGTCATTCGTGGCGGCCGCGGCGCATCCTCGCCAGCACCCCACGCCCAAAGCGCAGTCACGTTCCGCGTTCCGATGGCGCGCAGATATTTCGCGATGTGCACTTCCGTGCGCTTCGCCTTGATGAACCGGCGCACCGTGCCGTTCGAACACCGCGCCAATGCGGCCAGCTCGTCGAGCGACGCCGGGCGCACTCGCAGCGCCGCCTCGATGCGCGGCCAGATCGTTTCCGCAGTACGCTTGCCGGGCATCTTGCGGCGGCGATCGGGCAGCCCGAGGCGAATGCCGTGCATCACGATCGCGTTTTCGCTGCGGCTGGGAAACAAGTGGGTGACCGTCTTCAGCGGCGCGGACCTCTTCCAGACCTTGCGCAGCAATGCGTTCTCCGCCGGCGTCCACTCCGGTGCGCGCGCGCGGCGCGGCTTCTCGATCTCGTCCATCAAATTTCCTTGATAGTGATGTCGTGCACGGCCAGCATCTGCTTGCGCTTCTGGACGTACGCCGGGTTCTTGCGCGTCGCGGGCGATTTCACGTCCTCGACGACCTGCTTGCCGCTCGCGACATCGATATAGACGAAGTCGGCCACGTAGAACGACGCGCGCTCCCACGTGCTGTCGTCGCGCTGCTTGCGCGGCGTCAGCTCGAAGCGCACCTGCAAACGTAGGTCGCGGATCTCGCCGCGCGCCTGCATCTGGATCAGCTCGAACCAGCGCGAGCGCTCCTTCAGGCTGTCGAACTTGATGCCGTCGTGCTCGCATTTCGTGTTGCGGTATTTCGGCGCCTTCTTCGGCTTCGCCATGCCCAGCGATGGGAGTGCCTCGCGGCGATACGCGGGCGTGCGCGCGCCAGGCTCGCTCGCGCCGTCTGCAATGTCGTCGAAGCCGTGCGCGGGCCGCGTGCCGAACTTCTCGGCCAGCTTCTTCTGTGCGTACGGCATCGGTGCGTCGTCGCGCACGCGCGCGGTGCCTACCGTCTTCGTGCCCGCTGGCACGACCATCGGCCATGATGTGGTGCGCTTCGTCATTGCCGCTTTGCCTCCCAGCTCGGCGGATTCACCGTGCATGCCTGGCGGCCGGGCACGAATACGTATTCGGGTTTGAGCGCGCAGTTGCGATAGCCGAGCCGATACATCTTTTCGTGGCCGGGCTTCTTCGTTGCGTGGTCACAGTCGCGGCAGGTGTTCATGCAGCCCCCAATCGAGGGGCTGGCGTTGGTCGGTTCGCCGCCAGTTGCGCGCTCATGCGCACGAAACCGAGCGCCGGCTTGTCCTGCCCGGCCAGCATCACGCGCTGCGCGACGTCCGGGTTTCCGATCAGCACGGGTGGCACGCTCTTCTGCCCCGTCCGGTTGTTCTGCGCCTCGGCAATCCCGATCAGCACCGGCAGGTACTCGGGCGTCTCGCTGCGCATCCGATAGCCGCGATAGCGATTTACGAACTCGTTGCGCAGGAACGGCCATTCCTTCTCGTCCTTGCCGCCCACCAGGACCCAGCCACCCATTTCCACGATAACGCGGTGAATCAGCGGATCATCGAACACGACGCTGTTGTACGTTCCGCACGAGCGCACGGCGTTGTCGACCTTCGCCCACGCCACGAGGCCCGCGTCCTGCGTCGAGCCGTCGAGCATCTTCACGATGTCGGCCGGGAACGGCATGAACTGGCCAGAATCGGGATTGACGCTGTGGCGGCCGATCGCTTCGCTGACTGCCGCGAAGTCGTATGGCCTGAGCGCGTTCCACCAGACGTCCGCTGAGAAGTCGGAGAAGTCGCGGCGGTAGAACGCGTGAACATTGGCAACGAGCGCGACGAAGGCGCCGTGATCGCTTGGGCTCATTGCACGGCCCCCTGTTGAGCCTGGAATCGCGCGGCGGCGCGCTCTGCCACTGCGCGGTTGTTCGCCTCGAGCGCTTCCTGCTTGTTCGGCGCGCCGCTAGCACGCGACGCCGCAGGCGCGCCCGTTGCTGCTTTTGCAGCAACCCACTTCGCCTTGAAGCCAGCCCAGTCCTGCTCGACCGCGAACTTCACGGCGGCTGCCGGCGTCATGCCGCACGCTTCGGCCTCAGCTTTCACTCCATCCCATGCCGTCGGCGTCAGCGGAAGGCGCTTGGCCTTGCGCAGCGCGAGCCAGTCGCGAGCGTGAGCGCGGACGACGCCTTCAGCGACAAGATCCTTGGCGGTCAGCGGCTTGCCTTCGACATCAGAGTTATCCACAGAGGACTGCGAAGCCGAAGCACCGCGCTCGCGCGTGTGCGTTTCTTTGTTCTCCTCTTCTCTACTCTTATCTTCTCTACTCTTATCTAGGTCAGTTACATCACCGTTATGTAACGCGTTACTGTCACCGTTACCCGGTTCGTTATGGCCTTCTTCAGCGGAACCGCCCTTCTTGTTGCGATGGCGGCGCTGACGTTCCGCGTTCGTAGGATCGGTGTCGCTGCGCATCTGACGCTTCGCCCACGCCGACGGCTGCCAGCTCTCATCGATCAGCCCGGCGGCCACGAGACGCTTTTTCACGTCGCGCACGATCGCGAAGTCGATCCAGATGCGCTGCGCAACGATGCGGTCGAGCAGCTCGGGCGCGCATTGCTGGTCGATCACGCCGGCTGCCTTGAGCGCCAATACGGCGATGAAGTGGCGCTGGTCCTCGAACGCGAGCGAAATCATCTTCGGGTCGTTGAGGAAGTCGGTGTACATGCGGAACCACGGCAGAACCTTCGTGTTCATCGTCGCCTCAATCAGTTCGCCGCCGGCAAGCCGAGCGTTTCGTTTTGCTGCCCCGTCGCCGCGCACTTCTGCATGCCATGCACGACCAGCTTCGCGTCGTCGATCAGCTCGCGCACGCGACCACAGACGCTGCCGAGACGCATGTTCGTGCGATCGGCAATCTCTTGGCGCGTGAGCGTCAGGTGCGGCGTGTAGAACAGGTCGAGGATCATTTGCTTCTGCGTGCGGCGCGCGCCGCCTTCGAGCGCGTCGTAGGCCGCGCGCTGGGTGTGCGTGGTTCTCATCGCTTGCCCTCCACCATGCCTTCGATGCGGCTATGCAGGCCGAACAGCGTTCGGATGTGCTCCCAGATGCGATCCTTCACACGCGTGACCTCGTGGCTTTCGACGACGCCGTCTTCGAACGTGCGATTCACTTCCTTGCCGATCTCGCCGTTCGTTTCCCAGGTCTTCGCCATCAGCTCCAGCACAGCCGAATCGCTGCAATGCTCGGCAGCAGGCATCCTCACCAGCGCGAGGCCCCGCTCCTGCGCCCATGCTTCAAGGATCGCCTCGTCGCCCGTCACATCGGTGATGCGCACCGCCTCCTGGAGCGTCAGCTTGTGCGTATCCGTGTTCGGATTGACCTTGCTGCGAAGCACCGCCGCCGACATGCCGATCCGCGGCGCCAACGATTCACAGCCACCAGGGTAGTTGTGCGCAACAGCGTGCGCGGTATCGAGGATGTTCAATTGAGGCTCCAAACAAACGTGTTTTGTCCCTGTTAGTACTACTAAAGTCATTTAAAACAAGAAGCAAACAGGGAAAAGAAAATGAAATCGTTGCTGCCGGTTATCGCCGGAACGGCATCGGGCCGAAGCGCGGGGAATCGCTTCGCCTCTCGTTCGCCCGCTCCGCTCGGTGGAGCTGGGCGAACTCTCTTATCGTTTCAAGCCACCGCAGCAAGCGCATCGTTTGCCTCGGTCACGCGCTGCCTGGCGCGAATTTCCGCAAGCTGTTCGTCCCGAAACACGCCGGGGTTTTCCTTGGCGATGGTCACCATCACTGCGTCAACGCCGCCATGTTTCGGGTGATCGCGCAGCATCTGTTGGTGTTGCGGAAGGTGCATATATGCTCCGTGGTTATTAGGGTGAGGTTCCTGGCTTTCGCCGGTAGACTTGGTAGCTCTCACACAACCCCGTCTACAAAGGAACCTCATGGCATTAACTTTCGAACAGGACGTCAGCGCGACACTGGCTGCGCATCAAGTCGCTTTGGCTACCGCACTTTCGATCGCAGCAAAGCAACACCCAAATCCGGTTCAAGAAATCGAATCTCGCTTGCCAGCGCTGCTCAATGCGGGAAAAGAGACCTACAGCAATCAGGAGGAACTGGAGCGCTTCAGTCGGGAGGTTCGCGCGATCTTGATGCGAGCCACCATGCACCTCACAGACGACCGCCAGGCGGAGTAACCGACACCAGAGTGTCAATTCGTGCACCAAGTGCGCTCTTCCACAGCACGTTGGCCACGACGGCTCGGTTGGGAAGAGCAACGCCGCCCTGCTTCGATTCTTCGCGCAGGGCGCACTGCACCGCCGGGCGGATCAGGAACAGCACTAGTCGCGCATACAGGTTCTTCATTTCAGGCTGCCTCCGGGTGTGTCGCCGATTGGATGACGAGTTCGGGCCAGATGTCCTGCCAGTCATCAGGACGCAGGGTTTGTCGCGAAACACCAACTGCGCGCTCTATCTCGCTGCACCGCTCCGGACGCAGCGGACGCGTCGACTTGAGCCATTTCGAGATCAGTGGCTGAGGCCTGCCCAAAAGACGGGCAAGCGCCGATTGCGATCCAGCTTTGCGGATCGCGTCTTTGATGCCCGGCACTGAGCAGTTCGGATGTTCCATACGGCAATTCTATAACCAAAGTTATCGCAACTCAATAACCTTGGTTATTTGCCGAGTAAAAACCATGGTTATAGGATGCGCGGCATGGACAATCCAGAATTCGGAAGGCGCGCGAGATCCCGCAGAGAGAGCTTGAAGCTGTCTCAAAAAGCGCTTGCTGAGAGGGTGGGCGTATCGCAGCCGGCAATCGCAAAAATTGAAGCAGGCGGCAGTACGTCGACGACTGTCGGCTTCGCCTTGGCCGCCGCACTTGAAACTACGCTGGAGTGGCTTGAATTCGGGGACGAGTGGCGAAACGCGCCGAAAGGCTGGAAATCACTGGACTCAATGCGGCGCGCGCAGGTGGAGTCCTACATCGGCTGGCTTCTGTCGCAGGAATCACCCCAGTCAGGCGACGGGCGATTCCAAGCGGATTGAACTCTTTGGCATATGCTCGACGCTTTTGAGGGGTCTCAGCGAGGTATCGCGAAACGCGGTTTTGCGCCCGATCACCGGGCGCCCCGTTCCGAACTCGCGCCCGAACGCCGGCGCGCCCAGGAGCGTCACATTCCATCGATCATGCGCACCCCATCCCTCGACCAAAACAAAGCGGCCGATCAGCAGTGCGTTGCTGGAATAAATCACTTGTGCGATGTCGCCAGGCCTGCACCGCAAGCCCGACGCCCCCCCGTTTTGCTGCGTCATTCTTGGTTCGCTCATGCAAAAGCACTGTACGCTTATACAGTACCAGAGCTTTCATTCGGCTGCTAGAGTCGCACGGATTCTTTCCAAATAGTAATCATTCAAATCGCATATAAATCGGGGAAACCATGATTCCAGACATCGGCGTAATGATCGGCCTCTACATTATCACCCGAATGGTCGCTCTCATCTCCAAACCGGAGTCCAAGACGTTCAGCCGGATAATGGCCTGGATAACGATTGGCGTGACGATCATTAGCGTGATCGATCTGTTTAGCAAGGCGAGTTCGATCAGCCCAGGGCGCCTCTAATCCGGGCTACGCGACGGTTTGGGAACGACAATCGCTATAAGAGGCAAAAATGAGAGGCGAATCGGCATTCGGGGAAATCAGAAGCAGCGCGCAGCCTGAGAAGGTGTTCTTGCAGCTCGACAACGTCAAGGTCACGAGCGCGCGGTTCATGGTGCCCGGGCAGACGTTTGCCATGAGCGGCATAACATCCGTCCAGCATTGGCGAACGCCCCGAAAATGGCTGTTCGGCGCCCTGCTGATTTTTATGGGCCTCCCGATGTTACTTACCGGGGTCTCGATCTCTCGCGCTGAAGGGTCTGCGGGACCCTTAACGCTCGGGCTCATCCTCGCGGGGTTAGGTGCCTACCTCCTGTGGCGTGGGCGCCCTCAGTCACAGGTCCGGCTTCAATCAGCCTCAGGGGAAGCGAAAGCATTCACATCGCACGACGATGCCTTGGTGCGCCGCATTGTCGCCGCACTGAGCGACGCCATTGTCTATCGTGGGTAGCCTGGGATGGCCGTCAAGTCGATTGATTCTTATTTGGGTTAGTCCCACGGACGAGCGCCTTGCACGCTGAAACGCATGGGTCAACTCCGGGCAGGCATCTTGCGAGCTGTCGGGAGACGTGCCGCGCGTGCCATTGAATTCCGTCGGCGCGCCCCGATCTAATTTACATGCAAGTCATTGAAATACAAGGAAATTATATGACGTGCGCATCAAGTTTTTTGTAACATTTGATGCGGACAAAGTATCAGTTTCCTTATAATTGGCGCCATCTAATGGCATATCTAAGGCGGCAGCATTCCGCTGCGGCCACCAACCAAAGGGGTCGACTATGAAGGTTCGCTTTTTTGAAGGCTGGGACGGCTGAATGGACTGCCAGCAGATCGCGAAGACGGTCGGCTGGCTCGGGGAAACTTGGGGCTTCTGGATACAAACAGGAGCCTTTTTAATTTCTGCCCTCGCTGGCGTCGCCGTAATCTACTACAACGGGAAACAGGGTCGCACCAAGGCTCTGATTGACCTGATCATTCAACAAAAAACAGACCACAAGCTTCTGGAAGCCACTCAGATGGTATTCCGGCTGCATCGAAACAATATTCAGTTCAGCCGATACGTCCCCTCGAACCTCACCGCCGATGAAGAAATCGCAACGCGAGAAGCTATCATCATGGTCCTCAATAATCACGAGTTTATTGCGCTCGGGATTCGACAGGGTGCATTTGACGAGAAGATCTACAAGCGTATGCAGTGCTCAAACGTCCTGAAAGTTTGGGATGCTGCCCGTGGCTTCGTTCATGAGGTCCGCCGCATGGAAAAGAAGGACACCTTTTTCCAAGAGATCGAGCAACTCGCCGAGCGCTGGAAAAAGTCGCCAGTAACGCCTGACAAATGACCCAAGATCCCCGCCACCGAGCGGGGATTTTTATATCGGCACTCGCCGGAACACCTCGGGGTAAAGCGCTCGCACTAGACGGGCCCCAGCATCCACCAGCACCGCCATCTCGCGGTCGCTTAGCATCCGCTCCAACTCGGCCAACACGTCGGCATATCGCTCAATCGGCTTCCACGTGTCATTGGTTGGCTCGGCGTCGACCAGCCTCTCTAACACATCTTCCCGCGTCATAGCTGCCCCCTCCATAGCACGCGCACGTTCGTTATAGATCGCGGAATGGGCGATTGATAGGCATTCCTCGACTGTTACAAATTTTCCGAGTCAACGATAACTATAGTTATTGACATAAATATAACTATGGTTATAAGCTTCATCTCACGCACTACAGAACACCCCGAAGCACTGAGCGGGAGCGCTTCAAGTCGGCGCGGCGACTCTAAATAGCCCGTAGCGTGACGTCTCCCACGCATGGACCTCGCAGACAGTGAGAGAAGCGCTCCCGCTCAGTGCTGCGATACATAACGGAGCTTGAGATATGAGCCACGCAGCAACACAAGGCGCAGCGGCATTCGCTCCCCGCGCCACGCCAGCCAGAACGGATGCGCCGCGCCCGCTGACCGACGCTGAACTCGCGCGCTACGCACGCTGGACCGCAAAACGCCCGCTGCTCTCGTTCGTCGCGCTCGCCGCGCTGCCGTTCATCGGCGAAGGCATCTGCCGTCTGCTGGGTGCGTGGTAATGCAAACGCTCAAGCTCGCCGGCCGCCTCAGCATCGCAGGCTTCGTCGTTATCGCCCTGCTCGCTTTCCAAGCTCAGATGCACGAGCGCGAAGCAGCATTCGAAGCCCGCTGCAGCACGCGCCACTGCACCTGATCCTGTACATCCTCACCGTATGGATACCGCTCCATACGATTAGTAATCCTTCCTAATTCGAGGTGATCGAAATGGGCTCGCAACAAAAGATCGAGAAGACCAAGGAAGCGCTCGAAATCGAACGCGCGGAGATCGAAACGCTGCGCGGTGCGATCGAGCAGCTTTGCTGGCGCCCCCCTCAACGCGTGCTAGCCGGTAGTTATCAAACGGCTGTGGCGTGGAAAGAGCTTGCGATTGGCGCGCTGCGCCTCGCAAAGTCCAAAGCGCCCACCCTCGCAAAACTCCGTAACGCGCGTGACGCAATGGTCCGCGCGCAAACCGAATAACGAATCGCTCCGGCGGCTCCCCGAGCTGCGGCTTTAAGGGTGCAGTCCCGGCCCTTCTTTTTGAGGATTCCAAATGAAGATCACGACCGACCTGCTCCGTGAGTGGAGCGCATGCACCGATGGCTACGGCTGGTTCATCCGCCGTTTCCCGCAAGGCGCTGACTATGGCGTTGTTCAGCAAGCCCTGCGCGACGACAACCGCTTCGACGATTCGAACTGGCTGACCGAGCAGACTTTCGGGCACCTGCTTGTCGAGCCAGCTATCGTGAGCGACATCACCGCCGATGCGAAGGCTGTGAGCGACAAGCTCATCGCCGACACGACGGCGCTCAAGGTTGAAGCCGAGAACGTTGCGAGCACCACCGAAAATGATAATGGCAACTCCGCCCAGATCGGCAGCTCGGGCTACTCCGCCCAGATCGGCAGCTCGGGCGACTACGCCCGGATCGGCAGCTCGGGCAACTCCGCCCAGATCGGCAGCTCGGGCTACTCCGCCCAGATCGGCAGCTCGGGCGACTACGCCCGGATCGGCAGCTCGGGCGACTCCGCCCGGATCGGCAGCTCGGGCTACTCCGCCCAGATCGGCAGCTCGGGCGACTACGCCCGGATCGGCAGCTCGGGCTACTCCGCCCAGATCGGCAGCTCGGGCTACTCCGCCCAGATCGGCAGCTCGGGCTACTCCGCCCAGATCGGCAGCTCGGGCGACTACGCCCGGATCGGCAGCTCGGGCGACTCCGCCCGGATCGGCAGCTCGGGCTACTCCGCCCAGATCGGCAGCTCGGGCGACTACGCCCGGATCGGCAGCTCGGGCTACTCCGCCCAGATCGTGGTGACCGGCGAAAACGCCGTAATTGCTGTTGCTGGCCTCGATGCCCAATTCAAGGCTGGTGCCAATGCTTCAGTCTCCATTGCATATCGTGATGCTCATGACCGCGTGCGCTTTGCTGTCGGATATGTCGGCGAGAACATCAAGGCGGATACCTGGTATCGCGTCACCAAGGCCGGCGTATTCGAGGAAGTCGAGACCGGCGAATTGGCTGAGGCGGCATAACCACCATGCCGATGCGCACTCTCCCGGCATTACTCGCAGTCGCGGCGACCGTGACTGCAGCGTGCCTCTCCGTCCAGTCAGGCCTGCAGCGTGGCGGCTTCTTTGCCGAGCGCGCTCTGTGGGTCGCCGTCGGCGTCGTGCTCGTCGTGGCCGCTCACCTGCTGCCTGCCCTCGTGCGGTCGCATGGCTGGCGAGTGCGTACGGTCGGCGCCCTGCTCTGGATCGGTTGCATCGCTGCTACCTGCTACGGTCACGCCGTCTTTTTTCTGACTGCTGCCCGTCACGCTGGTGAGCTGCGCGCCGCCGCGGTGCCAGTAGTCACGGCAAAGGGACGTGGCCTGGCCGAGATCGCACGTGACCGTGCTGACGCAGTAACGCGATTGGCCCGCACCAATGCGCGTCGCTGCGTCGCCCCATGTCCGAACCTGACTGCCGAGCGTACCGCCGCTGCAGCCCGCGTCGATGCCCTCGACGTCGAGCGCGACGAAGCGCGCCGCGCCGAGGCCGCGCAGGACCGCACCGCCGCTGCGCGCGCCGCCGCCCTCGCCGACCCGGTAACGGGCGCCATGACTTCCTTCGGCCTGCCCGCCGCGCGCGCCGACCTGATCGCCGGGCTGGCCTTCGCCGGCGTGCTTGAGGCTGTCGCCTGCTTCGCGTGGCTGCTCGCGCTGCGCCCGGTGGCCGTGACTGCCTCTGTGACTGAATCGCCGGTAACGCCCGCCCAGCAAGGGAGTAACGCAGTAACGGTAACGCCAGTCACGCCCGAAAGTATCGCCGCGCCGGTAGTCGTGACTGGCGCGCCGGTCGCCGCCGAGCCGTTCATGACCGCGCCCGCAGAAATCCTGAGCCTGCCAGTCGTCGAGCAGCGTGACGACGTGACCCGAGTCAGGGCCGCGATCAATGCCGGGCAGGTACGCCCGACTGTGACTGGTATCCGAACGTTCCTGGGCTGCTCGCAGTCACGCGCCGCAGCAGTCCGCAGGCAACTGAACGTGACTGCGGAGAGCGTATGAGCCGCCTAGTTAAAGTCGTTGCTACTCAAGCTGATGCGACCGCCATTGCCGCCGACGGGAGCAGCCCCGAGTTTCGCCGCAGCCACTTCGTAAATGCGTTCCTGGTTCCGATCAAATGCAGCGAGCAAGCCGTCAAGCCGACCGTTCTCGTCGCCGAAGTGGTTCTCCAGCGCTTCATGCGAAATCCAGTACTGCTGCGCGGCGCCATCGATCGTCAGCGAGAAGCGAACTCCGTCGTCAGCAGCGTGCCGTGCGGTTCCAGGTGTCGGGATGTAGGCCAATTCAAGTCTCCGGTTCAGTTTCGAGGAAATCCTAACGTGAGGCAGCAATGAGCAAATTTCTAGCCGTCGCTATCGATCTCAGTCGCCGCCGCGGCAAACCCGAAGTCAAAAGCTTCCTGCTCCGAGTCGGAAATAAAGCGGCCCTCTACTTTGCGACGGACGCCTCCGTGCGTGATGTAAATGTGAACCGGCCACTTGTCGGACATGGCGTCGTAGCCAGTGGCGACCTCTATTGTTCGCCCCTTGTACTCGTCGGTTTGTGCGTTGCGATGCCCATGCTCGATCTGAATTCGCGCCATGTCGCCCCCCCAGGTTGATAGGAGCTTGAACAGTACTACAGCCACGGCAAGAAAAGCGAAAACAGGTATCACCCACCACTAAAGCAGAGACGCATATGAGCCAAGACCTTACCGCTCGCGCCTTCGAGATCGCCGATCAAAGCATGGTCGAGTTGCTGAATTGCCATGCGGTGCGGCATGACGCGCTGACACCGATTTTCGGATTATCGGACGAGAACGGCATCGAGGTGGAAGCCATCGACGAAGCCGATCAGGGTATCCGTGACGCGTTCGAATGGCTTCATCTGCGCGGCCTTGCAGATCTCATCGAGGACGCAGCAGGTACTTGCATCGTCCTGAAAGGGCATGCGCTCGACTATATCGGCTGCTGACCACTACTCACGAGGATTGAACCATGGATGCAAAAGCACCGAGCGACAAGCTCATGACGAAGTTGCGCGAGCTCGCGGATAAGCCGGATGGCTGGGGCGATATTCGGATGATCGAACCGGCTGACGCGCGCGCGATCCTCGCCGCACTCCCTTCCGATGCAGCGCAAGCGCCTGATACGATCGCGCCCGCTGGTGCCGTGAATCTTGCCTGCTATCTCGTTGATCATTGCGACGGCGAGACGATCACCGAAGAGTCGCTCCAGCGTTGGATCGGCGCGATGGTCAAGTTGCCACGCTATAACCCGACTGTCGAAAGCGAACTGGCGTCGATGACGCGCATGTTCCACGCTGCGTGCGCAGACCTGGGCGCTATCAACGAAGCGCTGGGCCTCGACCCAGACGACGGCGGCGCAGAGCCGATCATCGGTGCGATCGAAGAATTGAAAGCGCAGATCGCCGCTCCCGTCGCCCCTGCTGTGGCAGCGCCGTTTGAATGGCCACGGCACCCACGGTTCCCGTCGCCGACCATCCGGGACGCCAACGGAAGCGGGTATTTCACCGAGCACCAGATGCAGGGCTATGCGAACGAGTACGGAGAACTCGTGCGCGCCGCCGTTCGCGTGTGCGCAATCAGCGACGTCGAGTGCTCGCGCGGTTGTGGCACTGGCACGTGCAAGAAGGAATCTGCTCACGACCATATTGCGCATGACCGTAAATTGGTTGCGCAGCCCGACGAGCGCGCAGCCGACGTAGGTACGTGGCTCTGGTCACAACTGATGGTCTACTGCGCTGAGCGCCGTATTGCTCCCGCAACGCACGGCCGTCTATTCCAGATCGTAGATGAAGCACGTCGCGCTTTCCCTATCGATGAACGCGCCACCCAGCAAGCCACTGAGGCCGACGAGCGCGCGGCGTTCGAAGATGCATTGCTGGCCCACTTCTCGGCTTGTAGCAAAGCTGAGGACGCGTCGGAGATGAGTGAGGCAACCCAACGTCTGCGCGATCTGTATGACCGCGCTTGCACTCATGGAAGCGCAGGGTCATCGTCGTTCCGTGAACTTCTTCGGCCAGTCATCGCGGCAAAGATCGCTATGGGAGAGCGCGACATTCAGCACGGCCGCTTCGAAGAAATGTTCCCCAAATTCCTGCAAGCGTTCGACGAAGCCCGCGCCACCACCCCTTCCCCCGTCGCGGGAAGCGCAGGGCAAGCGCCTTGGGTCAGCGTGAAAGACCGCTTACCGACCCAGGCGGGCACGGTGCTCGCGTATTACCGGCCGCAAACGAGTTCGGAGTGGCGATCCGGCGCAGTGTTCGCCAACGACGAAGGATTCTCGCTGCTGTATCCCGGCGCGAGCTCGATCCAAGTAAGTCACTGGATGCCGATGCCTCCCGCTCCCGGCTGTGCTCCCACCGCACCCAGCTTGACGACTGATGCAGGCGCGGTGCTGACGGAAGCGCAGCGCACGACGATCAACGAAGCGGCGAACATCATCGCCATATTCACCGGGCACGACAGCTACGCCAATCTGAAGCAGAAGTTCGGCGACGACCCTTGGACTGATGTCAACAAGATTGCGGCCGACCTCCGCGCCCTGCTCGCCGCCCATCCCACCGAGCAGCGCATGAGCGACGCCGCGCGCGATGTGCTCGCCGAGCGGGTGCGGCAGGTCAGCGGTGAAGGTTGGGATGCGGCGCACGATGACGGGCATCAGCCTGGCACTCTCGCGGCGGCAGCAAGTGCTTATGCGCTTGCCGTGGCTGATGACATTTATCCGTACCCACAGAAGAGCGGTCGCTTCCATTCGACGCCACCCGACATGTGGCCGTTTTCTAATAAATGGTGGAAGCCGAAAGATTACCGAACTGCGCTCGTCAAATCCGGCGCACTGATCCTCGCAGAGATCGAGCGCATTGACCGCGCCGCCCGCAAAGCTGAGATCGAGCGCAGCGGAGGTGAAGCATGCTGATCCGCGAAATCGAAGGTGCCACGCGCCGCCTCGGCGCACCCGCCAACTGGGACCACGAGAAGGCCGAGTGCAGCGTTCTGCCGATCGCTGACGTGATGACCGAAAGCGTCCCGTTCATGGTTTCCGCTTGGATGCCGACGGCCGAAGAACTCGTCGCGCTCAATGCGGGCGCGCCGGTTCATCTCTGGATTCAAGGCACGAATCACCCAGTTGTCGCACTCAGCGTCGCCGCCGCGCACGCAGCGCGGGAGCCGCACGTCGTCATCGACGGCACGCCGCTGACGGACTTCGAGTCGCTGACGCTGAGCATCGCGCTCAACGCCTTCCTGATGGGCCTCGAAATCGATCCACGTGCACTCGGCGATGGCGAGCGCGCCGTCGCTATGCGCGACGCTTACCGAAAGCACGGCGAGCGTATCGAAAAGCTTTTCGCAGACGCCGAAGGTAACCGCGCAACCATAGACGTGCACCAACAGAGCAACACGCAACACGAAGGGGGTATCGAGCAATGAAGATTCGACTGGACGAATGGCTGAAGCGCGAATTCGATCCGCCGCCCGCCATCCGCACGGCGCGCCAGTGGATCAAGGACCGCAAGATCTTTCCGGCGCCGGAGAAGGTTGGCCGCTCGTATTACGTCGACGACAAGGCCGTGTTCCGAAACGGTGTGCCGACCTCGCGACTAGTTCACAAGGTGTTCGGCTATGGCGGCTAGACCACGCATACGCCGTCGGGCCAACTGGCCCGAGAACCTGCACGAGCCGCGCCCGGGCTACTACGTCTGGCGCGACCCGCGCAGCGGCAAGTCGACTGCGTTGGGACGCATGCCGTTGGAGCAGGCCATCTTCGAGGTGGTCGAGACCAACGCGAAGCTCAAGGAACTCGAACCCTCGAAGCGCCTAGCCGATCGTATCTCGATGCACAGCGAGACCATGGCGGATCTGCTTGAGCGGATGCCTGTCGGAAAGAAGGCGAACACCGTGAAGGCGCGGAAGTACCTCGACAAAGCGATCCGCGAAGCAGTCGGCCAGATCCGCTGCGACGCGCTGACAACGAAGCACGTCGCGGAAATGCTCACGGCGATCGAGGCGCGCGGCGCGATGCGCATGGCGCTCCAGGTGCGCAGCCGCGTGCGCGCGGTTTGCCGCAAAGGGATGGCGCTCGGATGGATGGACAAGAACCCGGCCGACCCGACCGAGCGTCCAGAGGTGAAGGTGCAGCGCCAGCGCCTGTCGCTCGAAGCATTCAACGCGATTTTCGCTAAGGCACCCGAAGTGGCGCTCTGGCTCCAGAACGCCATGCTGCTCGCGCTCGTCTCCGGACAGGACCGCTCCACGATCGGGAGATGGGAGCGATCGTTCAGCACCGGTAGCGAGTCTGTGCTGACGCGCGTGAAGACTGGCGTCCGCATCGCAATCCCGAACGAACTGCGCATGGATGCCATTGGCCTGTCGCTCGCCGACGTCATCGCGCGGTGCAGGTCGACTGGCGTCGTAAGTAAGTACCTGATCCACCACATCCGCGGCAACCCGGCGGCCCCGAAGGGTAGCGCGATAAAGCTAAAAACGATCTCTCAGAAGTTTACAGATGCGCGTCGCCTAGCTGGCATACCGGACGAACGCGCGCCGACGTTCCACGAGATTCGAAGCCTGTCGAAACGACTGTATCTGGAGCAGGGCAATGTCGACACGAAGGCGCTGCTCGGCCATTTGTCCGACTCTAATGCGGAGCTCTACGCCGATCTGCGGGACTTGGAGCCCATCAAGGTCAAGGTGAATTAAACAGAGCTATTTTGAACAGTTATTGAACATGTATTAAACAGCCCAAGCCCATCAAGGGCTTGCGGGCGACGGGACATGTCGAAGTGGTAAGGGCCGGCGTCGAGCATCGGCATGTCATAGCGCTCGGGAAACGCGCGGCGCAGCAGCGCATTCACACGCGCACTCAACACCGAGGCGCATACGGGCAGGCTCACGTAGTCGTCGGCGCCGACGGAAAACGCGCGCACCACGCTGTCGTCCGAGGCGTCCTCGGACGCAAACAGCACCGGAATCTGGTTGCCGTTCAGGGCGCGCACTGTCTTCAGCAAATCCGCGCCCGAAAACCGCGTGCCCTGCCAGTCGAGCACGAGCATGTCGACCGTTGAAGCCGCCAGCGTCCTGGCCAGCACGATGCCGTCGCTGAACGGCAGGCAGGCATGGCCGCTCTGGGCGAGCACGCGTTCGATTTGTCCGCGCTGGGTGGCGTCGCGCTGAAGAATCGCGATACGCATAGGGAGTCTCTCAAATTCGGAACGCGCAATTTTGTTGAGAAATGCAAAGACCGCCCATAAGAGGAGTCTGAATTGCTACTCCTTGCGCCGCATTCCAGCGTTTGCATCAAGCTGCCGACATCGACGACAACAACTTTCGCGATGGCAGGTGCACCGTTGGCTTCCTGTAAAATCGCCGCCTGGCTAGAAGTCGTCGACGCGCGCCCCTCCTCATGGCCTACCCGGCCTCGCGCGCGTCTTGCCCCGTGCCCACCCGCGCCCGCCTTCCGACCGCCGCCGCCCGACGCGCCATCCGCGCGCTCGCCGGCGTGATGCCAATCGAACCCGATAACAACTTCACGGTACGGATATTTCGGACATGCAGGCAACGGATCTGGACGCTCGCGCGAGCGTCCCGACGCGCGCGCTCACGCGCAGCGACTACAAAACGCTCGGCCTCGCCGCTCTCGGCGGTGCGCTCGAGTTCTATGACTTCATCATCTTCGTGTTCTTCGCGCCGGCCATCGGCCAGTTGTTCTTTCCGGCGGCGATTCCCGACTGGCTGCGCCAGTTGCAGACCTTCGGC
The DNA here is from genome assembly GCF_002917095.1 of Paraburkholderia eburnea. Taxonomy (GTDB): domain Bacteria; phylum Pseudomonadota; class Gammaproteobacteria; order Burkholderiales; family Burkholderiaceae; genus Paraburkholderia; species Paraburkholderia eburnea. The sequence continues at coordinate 147,159 of NZ_PQGA01000002.1, read as the reverse complement.
ATCTTCGCGGCGGGCTACCTGGCGCGTCCGCTCGGCGGCATCGTCATGGCGCACTTCGGCGACCTGCTTGGGCGCAAGCGCATGTTCACGCTCTCCGTGCTGCTGATGGCGCTGCCCACGCTCGCGATGGGCTGCCTGCCCACCTATGCGACGATCGGCGCGCTCGCGCCCGTGCTGCTGCTCGCGCTGCGCGTGCTGCAGGGTGCGGCCGTGGGCGGCGAGGTGCCGGGCGCATGGGTCTTCGTCTCCGAACACGTGCCGCGCCGTCATACCGGCTACGCCTGCGGCACGCTGACGGCAGGCCTCACGTTCGGCATCCTGCTGGGCTCGCTGATCGCGGCGGCGGTCAATCATCACTTCGCGCCGACGGAAATCGCCTCGTACGCGTGGCGCATCCCCTTCCTGATCGGCGGCGTTTTCGGCCTGTTTTCGGTGTATTTGCGCCGCTGGCTGCACGAAACGCCGGTTTTCGCGGAAATGCAGGCGCGCAAGTCGCTCGCCGATGAAATCCCGCTCAAGGCCGTGCTGCGCGACCATGGCCGCGCCGTCATCGTGTCGATGCTGCTGACGTGGATGCTGTCGGCCGCCATCGTCGTCGTGATCCTGATGACACCGCCGCTGTTGCAGAAGCAGTTCCATCTGGACGCCACCACGTCACTGCTCGCCAACTGCGTCGCCACGGTGTTCCTGACGGTGGGCTGCGTGAGCGCGGGCGCGCTGGCCGACCGCTTCGGCGCGCGCCGCGTGCTGTCGATCGGCGGCATGGCGCTGGCGATCGCGTACTACGCGCTGTTCCGTCAAATGGCCATCGACAGTTCCCTGCTGATGCCGCTCTATGCCGTCGCCGGTCTGCTGGTCGGCACGATCGGCGCGGTGCCGTTCGTGCTGGTCAACGCCTTTCCGGCCGTGGTGCGTTTCTCCGGCATCTCGTTCTCGTACAACGTCGCGTATGCGGTGTTCGGCGGCCTGACACCGATCGTCGTGGCGCTGCTGATGAAATCGCAACCGTTCGCGCCGACTTACTACGTCGCCGCGATCTGTGTGCTGGGCGCCCTGACCACGCTGTTATTCAAGGACCCGGTGCGGGGCGATTGATCCGCCTGGCGGAACCCGCAGCGGTCTTAAGAAACGGCGCCGGATCTCGATCCGGCGCCGTTTTTCTTTCTGCGCTCCAGGGCGGCGATACCGATTCGACCTTTCACGCCAGGCCGAAACGTCCGCGCAGCCCGCGCCCTAACATAAGACGCATGAAACCCGCACACTCCACCCCGCCAGCCGCCTCCCACGTCCGCTTCACGCCCGCCCTCATGCGCATCGTGGGGACGGTCAGTGTGGGCTTCGTCGTCACCCAGCTCGACGTCACCATCGTCAATATCGCGCTCGCGCGTATCGCCACCGATTTGCACGCCAACGTCGCGCGGCTGCAATGGATCGTCGATGCCTATACGCTCGCCTTCGCGGTGCTGATGCTCTCGGGCGGCGTGCTCGGCGACCGCTACGGCGCGCGGCGCATGTATGCAGTCGGCCTCGTGGTCTTCGCACTCGCCTCGCTCGCCTGCGGGCTGGCGGCAAATCCTGCCCTGCTGATCGCCGCGCGCGCGCTGCAAGGCGCCGGGGCCGCCGCGATGCTGCCGAATTCGCTCGCGTTGCTCAACGAGGCCTGCCGCCACGAGCGCTCGCTGCGCGCCCGCGCCGTGGGCTTCTGGACGGCAGCGGGCGCGATCTCGATCGCCGCCGGGCCGGTCGCCGGGGGACTGCTGATTGCGGCTTTCGGCTGGCGCAGCATCTTTCTCGTCAATCTGCCGCTGTGCGCGGCAGGGCTAGCCGCCACGCTCGCCTGGATTCCAGCAAGGCAACCACATGCCGATGCCTCCGCAGCGGCTCCGCAACGCCCGCGCAGCCTCGACGTGCGCGGCCAGTTGCTCGCCATCGTCGCGCTCACGGCCTTCACGGGTGCGGTGATCGAATGGCGGCCGCTCGGCTTCACGCATTGGGCTGTCTGGGGCGGCCTGCTGCTGGCCGTAGCCGCGAGCATGGCGTTCGTCGCGCAGGAAGCGCGCACCGCCGATCCGATGCTGCCGCTCGCGATGCTGCGCAACCGCACTTTCAGCGCGACCGTGCTATTCGGTATCTGCGTGAACCTGACCTATTACGGCACCGTGTTTGTCCTCGCGCTGTTTCTTCAGCATGCACGGGGCCAAACGCCGTTGCAGGCGGGCCTCACGTTCATCCCGCTCACCGGCGGCTTCCTGCTCTCCAATATCGCGAGCGGGCACGTGGTCTCGCGCTTCGGCACGCGCCTGCCGATGATCGGCGGCGCGCTGGTCGCGGGGCTGGGCTATGCGCTGCTGATTCCCGTCGATGCGGGCACGCCGCTCGTCGCGTTGCTGGCAGCCTTTTTGCTGATCCCGAGCGGCATGGGACTCGCGGTGCCGGCCATGACGACGACGGTGCTGAGTGCCGTCGAACCGGCCCGCGCGGGCACGGCTTCGGCGCTGTTGAACACGGCGCGCCAGGCGGGCGGCGCGGTGGGCGTGGCGGCGTTCGGGGCGCTTACGGGCGGCGGCGCGGCCAACGAGGTCGTGAGCGGCCTGCACGGCGACGCGGCGATTTCGGCGGCCATCCTTCTGGTCGCTGCCATGCTGGCGTGGACCATGCGGGCCGATACGGCGCATCCCGCACAAGCCACGACGACTGCGCCGCACATGAAAACGTCTCGCTGAAGCAAGCCGCACGCTTTCCTCAGCCGAAAGCGCAAAAGGCTCCTTGCGGAGCCTTTTAGCCTGAACGAACTACGCGTCCCAGCTTAAAGCGACGTTTCCTGGATCGCGCCCGTGCTCAATGCACGTTCTATAAGTCCGTCGTCTTGCGCCTTGCGAATCGCATGGGCGATCAACTGGGCCGGCTCCTCAAGTTCCGCCTTGAGCGCGCCGAGCAGACCCGTGGCGTCGAGGATCACCAGGGTCGTCGCCGTATCGGCGGTGCTGATGAGCACGCGGCGCGTGCCGTCTTCGGCGAGACTCGCGCAGAATTGCCCCGTCTTGCCACCCACGTTGAAATCGAAGTTTTGTATCAAAGCCGGCTCCCTGTTTCGTGTGGATTAATGGATTATGTCCATGATCGACTTGCGTTGCGCCATGGCGTTTCAGCCGCCGAAGCCGCCACGCGGCGCGCGCAGTCCATCGATGGAAGCACGTCCCGCTCCCGTTACGGTCAACAGCAGGAAACCGCCGGCGATCGCCACGTTCTTCCAGAAGTGCACGACCGCATCCTGCTGCAACGCGGCCTGGGTGACGTTCCAGAAATCGTGCCCGAGTATGGCCGTAACGATCGCGTACACGGCCAGCACAAAAGCGACGAAGCGCGTGCGCACGCCAAACACGAGCGCGAGTCCGCCCAGCAGCTCGATGGCGGTGGCGACGGCTGCCGCGATCTGCGCGTAGGGCACGCCACGCGCGTGCAGGTAGCCGACGAACCCCGCGTACCCCAAGAGCTTCATGGCGCCGCCCCAGAGAAACAGTATTGCGAGCGCGAGTCGGGCGATGAAGATGATGAGGGAATCGGCGGGACGGGTCATGGAGGGCTCCGGTATGCAATAACGCAGTGACCGTGCTCGCGCCCCGCAGTTCCCCGACATCATGGATTACGTGGAGGGAAGAAGAGGAACGCAGCAAGACCGGGCCGGGCCGATGACCGGCGCATTGATTCGGACTACGATGTATGAGACAGACTATTAAGCATACCCATGCCGTGTCGCATCCGCTGCGTGTTTACCCGCAGCGGTTGTGTTCCGAATCGAAAATCCGGATGACGGGCACAATCAATGCTTATGACGCATCCCGTGGGGACGCCGACCGTCGAGCCAGCGGGTCACGCGCTGTTCGATCGAGCCCCGGCTACGACGCGAAATGACCCACGATGCCGCGCATACCAGCACCATTACGGCTGGACCCAGCAGATAAGCAGCAACCGTTTCCCTCATGGCCGTCTCCTTCGCCAACCCGCCAGACAAAGTGTGAAGTCTAGATTTTAGGCGATCAAATCTCGGCCGGTAAGCGCCCCACACGATCGTCGCATGGGTTCTTTTGCACGGTTTACTTATATCGGTGCCGGCACCGTGGATGGCGTGCCGCAGGACGGCAAGGCGACCTTTCGCGGCGGCCTGTGGTACAGCACACATGACCTCGGAGGTAATGGATGGCGTGCATCGTTTCGCTAGAATCCGCAACATGAACACGCTCGCACCCTCGGCGTTCGCACTCCCCGCGCTGTCTGCCGGCGAAGGCCGCCGCAGCGTCGGCGAACTGTTGCGCGAATGGCGCGTGCGCCGCCGCATGAGCCAGTTGCTGCTCGCCACCGAGGCCGAAATCTCGACGCGCCATCTGAGCTTTGTCGAATCGGGCCGCGCAACGCCTAGCCGGGAAATGGTGATGCATCTTGCCGAACGGCTCGACGTGCCGCTGCGTGAGCGCAACACACTGCTGGTCGCGGCGGGCTACGCGCCGCTCTATCGCGAGCGCGCCCTCGACGATCCGCACCTGGCCGCGGCGCGCGCAGCGGTCGAACTGGTGTTGCGCGGCCACGAACCTTACCCCGCGCTTGCGGTGGATCGGCACTGGAATATCGTGGCGTCGAATGGCGCGCTCGCACCGCTCGTCGGCAACGCATCGCCCGCGCTGCTGGCGGCGCCTGTGAACGCGTTGCGCCTTTCGCTGCATCCCGAGGGCATGGCGCCGCGCATCGTCAACTGGCACGCCTGGCGCGCGCATCTGCTCGCCAGGCTACAACGCCAGATCGACGCGAGCGCAGATGCCGCGCTAATGGCACTTCACGACGAACTCGCCGCCTACCCCGCACCGACGGGCGCGGCGCCCGCCTGCGTGGAATCGATCCAGCACCACATTGCCGTGCCGCTGCGCTTGCGTACCGCGCTCGGCGAGTTGTCGTTCTACGGCACCACGACAATCTTCGGCACGCCGGTCGACATCACGCTTTCCGAACTGGCCATCGAGGCATTTTTTCCCGCCGATGCGGCAACCGCCGCAGCACTGCGCACGAAACAGGATTAACAGCCTAATCACGCGAGCGATTAAACGCGTATAGCACCGGGATACCGCGCGCGCATTCGCCCCTGTTACAAAGACAAAGCGCCCGAAGCTCAATCTGTAACAGCCTGGATGTAACAGCCTCAAACCGATACGGCCCCGATAATGGGCTGCGCGAAAACCGGTCGTCTGCACCCGGTCGCTGCGTCACGCCAGACGGGGAGCGGCTCTCGGTCCGTTCATATCACGTCATGACACAATATGACGGCTGATTTCAATGCTCCCGCTTCGTTAAAACTGTTGTTTTCATGCGAATTACATATACGTGTAAACCAGCATCGGTAAAACGCGTCAACACACCGCAGATGGATACGCTCTGTCACATCTTGACAAAGCCAGTTACACAGGGTCGAAACACCTGTTACAGATTAATCCTCATATGTATTAACAATTAACTGAGTAGTTCTTACCTGTCAACGTAATTCCTTTCAAAACGTTTATTCGACATATGCTGGCGCAGCAGTCTTTCCGATTCGTTGCGCATGCATCGACCACACCCTGAAATCCCTTGTTTCATAGGCTTTTTGGCTTAACACCCGAACCCGCGAGGCGTTGTCGTCGACTGTCACAGAAGTGCCTTCAATCCGCAGAAAAAGTTACCGAAATTATTTGTAACAGCCGCATTATTTTTTTGCTGAGGGATTGATTTCTGAGATTAGTCCTCATACAATTCGCTTCAACGTGTTACGAGTTGTAACACGTTGTATCAAGAAGTCAGGCGCCACCGTGAATGAGTGGACCGACGCAAGAGCCAAAAAAGTTACAACGGCAGCAAATGCCGGGGGGTTAATCGGGGCTTCGGAAAAGAGAGAAATGGACCGTAGCAGCGAGACGCTGGATTCAATCCGCGAAATTAATTTGTCGTACCTGATGCTCGCACAGCGGATGCTGCGCGAGGACAAGCCAGTCGGGATGTTCCGTCTGGGCCTGTCGTCGGAACTGGCCGATCTGCTTTCCAATCTGTCACTCGCACAGATCGTCAAGCTGGCTGCTTCCGACCAGCTTCTTTGTCTTTTCCGCTTCGACGACCATGCCATGTTGTCCGCTCTGACGCAGACGGCCCGGCATGCCGACGTGGCGGCTACACACACGGCGATCCTGCTTGCAGGCCAGCCGGCTGTGCAATTCGCCTGAGGGACGGGTCATGACGACGAACCGCCGCAGCCTCACCGAAGACGCGCAGGAAGTTTTTCGCGCGATCGCGCTGATCGAGCTGGGTGCACGGATGCAGGTGCTGGAAAGCGAGCTTTCGCTTTCGCGCGACCGCATGATCCGCCTGTACCGCGAGATCCGCGGCGTGTCGCCGCCCAAGGGTATGCTGCCGTTCTCGGCGGACTGGTACATGACGTGGCTGGCCAACATCCACGCCTCGTTGTTCTACAACACGTACCTGTTCCTCAAGAACGAAGCGCGTTGCTCGCATCTCGACGCGCTCACCAAGGGGTTCCGGCTGTATCTGGAACACTGCCGCCACAGCGGGACCGAGCCGGTGCTCGATCTCACCCGTGCGTGGACCCTGGTGCGTTTTTTCGATGCCGATATTCTGCAGATGACGCCTTGCTGCCGTTGTGGCGGTAAGTTCGTCGCGCACAAACACGACCTGCAGCACAACGTCGTGTGTGGTGCATGCCAGCCGCCTTCGCGCGCCGGCAAGACGAAGAAGGCGGCTGCAGCGCGACGGGGCGCAGAGCAGACCGAGCGCAACCTTCCGGTGGAAACGCCGGACGGCATTGCCGAGGCTGCATAAGCGTAGGAGAGCCAAGATCCGGTCAACCGGACGCAGCAGCAAAGACTAGACGCGAAGCCGTCCGGCGCTCCACAGAGTACCGGACGGCGAAGCGCATTCGCCGCTATCTCGGCGTCAATTCTGCTTCACTTCCCGTTTCAATCCCCCGCGAAGGTCTCCCAGACCAACCACAGGTTCGCCGCCGTGATGACGGCGAAGAGCAGCCACGCGATCAGACGCGTCGGCAAGCGGTTCGCGAACTTGCCCATCAAGGCACGATCGTTCGTCATGCGGATGAGCGGCCAGAGCGCGAACGGCAGTTGCAGACTCAGCACCACCTGGCTTGCGACCAGCAACTTGCCCACCGCGCCGTTGCCCAGCCACCACACGCCGATAAAAGCCGGAATCAGCGCCAGGACGCGCGTGATGAGACGCCGCTGATAGCACGGGATCTTCATGCGCAGGAAGCCTTCCATGACGACCTGACCCGCCACGGTGCCCGTGAAGGTCGAGCTTTGCCCCGAGGCCAGCAGCGTCACGGCGAACAGCACGGCCGCCGCGCCGCTGCCGACGACCGGCGCGAGCAGCTTGTAGGCGTCCTCGATTTCGGTGACCCCGGTGTGGCCCGTCGCGTGGAAGGCCGCCGCCGCGAGAATCAGGATCGCCGCGTTGATGAGCAGCGCGAGCACCAGCGAAACAATGGTGTCGATGCGCGAAAGGCCGATCGCCTGGCCGATGCTGACTTCGTCGCGCTTCACGGCACGCGTTTGCACGATCGACGAATGCAGATAGAGGTTGTGCGGCATGACCGTCGCGCCGAGGATGCCGATGGCGAGATACAGCGGCTCCTGCGCGGCGATCGCGTGCCACGACGGCACCGCGCCCGCGAACACCGAGGGCCAGTGCGGCTTCACCAGCGCCAGCTCGATCACGTAACCCAGACCGATGGTGGCGATCAGGCCCGCCATGATCGCTTCGAGCGTGCGAAAGTTTTTGCCCTTCAGGCCGAGCACGATGATCGTGTCGAACGCGGTGAGCGCGATGCCCCACATCAGCGAGCAGCCCAGCAACAAATGAAACGCGAGCGCGCCGCCCAGCACTTCGGCCAGATCACAGGCGATGATCGCGAGTTCGGCCAGCGCCCATTGGCCCAGCACGACCGGTTTGCTGTAGCGCGAACGCGACAGTTCGGCCAGATCGCGCCCCGTGACGATGCCCAGGCGCATCGCAAGACATTGCAGCGCCATCGCGGCCAGGCTGGAGAGCACGACGACGAATAGCAGGTTGTAACCGTACTTCGAGCCGGCCTCGATATCGGTGGCCCAGTTGCCGGGGTCCATGTAACCGATCGACACCAGCAAGCCCGGTCCCGCGAATTGCAGCAGCTTCTTCCAGAACGGCGCGCGCGGCGAAACCGCCACGCTGCCTTGAACTTCGGAAGGGCAAAACGGCGCCGTCGCCGTGGTCGGTAGTCTGAACTCCAACGGTGTGATCCTCGAAGGGGTGAAGCGCGAGCGGTATGTCGTAACGTCGTATTGTTGGCGCGCGCGATCGGTCCCTCAAGTGTACAGCGTCGGCTCCGGCAGTTCGCGCGTGAGCGTGTATCGACCCACATCACGCACGCGATAGTCGAGCGGATCGTGCAGCGTGTGCACGCGCGCGTTGCGCCAGAAGCGGTCGAGCGCGAGCGCCGCGTTGGTCGCGCGCGCGCCGCAGGCGTCGAATAGCTGCTCGCCTGCGTCGAGGGCCGCGCGGTGAGCCACGATTTTCGCTTCCGAAACGGCCAGCGAGACTTCGGCGCGCGTCGCGGCGTCGAGCGCGTCGCCCTGCCCCCATGCATCGTCGAGAATCGCGGCGGCGCGATCGGCCAGTACGGCGGCGGAGAGCGCCTTGATGCGCATTTCGCCAAAACGCTGCTGGAGGTAAGGATCGTCCGCGGCGCGCTGCACGCCCGAGTTGACCCACGGACGGCCATTGGCCAGCACATAGTCGCGCGCCTCCTCCAGCGCGCCTTCCGCAAGACCGACGAACAGATTGGTCAGCACAAGCTGCGACACCAGCGTGCGCAGCGACGCGCGCGGCGTGTCGGGGCGATGCAGCACCTCGGCGGCCCGCACCTCGACGGCGTCGAACGAGACCGTGCCGCTATCGGTCTGACGCTGGCCGATGGGGTCCCAGTCGTCGTGCACGCTGATGCCCGCGCGCGTGGTCGGCACGACGGCGAACACGGGATTGCCGGTGGCCGGATCGTGCCCGCTCACGGTCATCATCTGCGATCCGGTCGTGCCCGAACAGAAACCCTTTTTGCCGTGCAAACGCCACGCGCCCTTGCCTTGCGCATCATCGGCCTGGGCGACGAGCCGCGTATCGAGCGGATTCACCGCATTGCCCCACCACCAGCGATGCTCGACCGTGCCTTGCAGCCAGTTCGCGCGCTGTGCGGCGTTGCCCCAGAGATCGACGGTCGCGACCTGCAAGAACTGGAAGCCGAGCAGATGCGCGAGCGCGCTATCGGCGCGTGCGATCGTGCGAAGGGTCTGGTACAGCGCGCCCCAGCGCGTGCCGTCCTTGCCGAACCGGCCGCCGAATTCATGCGGCACGGCCAGCGCGAGCAAACCCGCGTCGGCGATCAACTGCTTTTCGGCGGCGGCGTGACCGCCTGCCAGGTCGCGGCGCGCGGCGCTCGCGCGCAAGGTTTCGATCAGCGTGGTGAGACGTGCATCTGGACGTGTAGCGCCGTCCGTCTGCGGCGGCCATGGGTCGTTCATGCCAGGATTTCCCGAATGAGTTGCGCGGTGCCTGGGCGGGCGGTGCGGCGTGATGCAAGCGCGCGCCATCCGCTCCGGCTTCGATCGAACGATGATAGTGGCGCGCCTTCAGACGGTCTACGAACCGTTTACGCAAACGAAATCGCGGCTGGCGATATGCAGATGCATATCGGCCAGCCGCGAGGCAACAACCATTCGGCGATTAGCGCGACGCGAGCGGTACAGGCGGCGGCGCGGCATCCGGCTGCGCAGCGGGCTTCGCATCGCCCCAGCCGCCGCCTAGCGCGCGGATCAGGTTGACGGTCGCAACGGCCTGGGAGCCTTCCAGATGGCTCGCCTGCAACTGCGAAACCAGCACCGAACGCTCGCTATCGATCACGTTCAGATAGCTCACCTCGCCCTCTTCGTATTGCGTGCGCGAGAGATGCGCGGCGCGCTGCGAGGCATTCACCGCGTCGTTCTGCTCGCGGATCTGGTCGTCGAGCAGGCGCAGATCGGAGAGGTTGTCCTCGACTTCGCGGAACGCCACCAGCACCTGCTGGCGATACTGCGCGACGTCCTCGTCGTACTTCGCGCGCGCCTGCGCGAGATTGGCCTTGCGGCGGCCACCGTCGAACAGCGGCACCGTGAGCGCCGTGCCCGCGAGCGGCCCGAGAAAGAACGCGCGGCTCGACCACATGAACAGATCGCCGAGCGTGGTCGACTCGTAGCCGAACGCACCCGTGATGTCGAGCTTGGGAAAGAACGCCGATTTCGCCAGACCGACACGCGCGTTCGCGGCCGCCATTGCGCGCTCGGCGGCGGCGATGTCGGGACGGCGTTCGAGCAGCGTCGACGGCAGACCGGCCGGCACGCGCGCGGTGACGGGCACGAGCGGCGTTTGCGCGAACGTGAAGTCCGCCGGCGCCTTGCCGAGCAGGATCGCGAGGCTATGCTCCGAGGCCGCGCGCTGACGCGCCACGCCCACGGCGTCGGCGCGGGCGCTCGCGAGTTCGTTGCGCGCCTGCGAGACGTCCAGTTCGCTGATATCGCCCTCCTTGAAGCGGCGCTCGACGAGCTTGAGCGCGTCCTCGCGCAGCGTCACGGTGCGTCGGTACAGATCCATATCGGAATCGAACTGGCGCAACTGGAAGTAGTTCTGCGCAACATCGGCCTGCAGGGACAACTGCACCGAACGGAACAGCGCCTCGCTTTGCTGCGCGTCCGAGCGCGCGGCGCTCACGTTCGAACTGACGCGGCCGAACAGATCCGCTTCATAGCTCGCGGTGCCCTGCGCGCGCCAGAGCGTCTGCGTCGGCACGCTGGAATTTTGCGGCAGATACTGCGAGGCCGGCGAAGCGTGCTCGTAGGTCGGCCCGAAGCCCGCATCGAGCGACGGGAACCACGACGCGCGCGCCGCCTGCGTCACCGCCCGCGCCTGCTGCACGCGCGCGGCGGCCGCCTTCAGATCCTGGTTGGCGGCCTGCGCCTGATCTTCCAACTGGTTCAGCGTGGGGTCGCCGAACACGGTCCACCACTGGCCGCGATGCGCGTCGTCGGCGGGCTGTGCGGGCGTCCACGTACCGGTGTCGTGCGGGCCGGCGGGTTGACCCGCCTGCGTCTGCAGCGGCGCTTCCTTGAAGGCCTTCGGCACGCCTGCATCGGGCACCTTGTAGGTCGGCTCGACCGAGCACGCCGCGAGCCACGCAAACAGCGCCACACCCAGCGCGAGGCGCGTGCGGCGCCCGAAGGTACCGCTCGCACTGCCCGCGTTTTGCGAGAATGAATAGTTAGTCATCTTGATCATCCCTTCTTACGCATCCACCGTGCTCGCCGGATGGCGTGCGTTGTCCTTCTGCGCGACGTGGATCTTGCCGCCCGCGAGCGTGCGCAGCACCACGTAGAACACCGGCGTGAGCAGCAGCCCGAACGCGGTCACGCCGAGCATGCCGAAGAACACCGCGATACCCATCGCATGCCGCATTTCCGAACCCGCACCCGACGACAGCACGAGCGGCACCACACCCATGATGAATGCGATCGACGTCATCAGAATCGGGCGCAGACGCAGGCGGCTCGCTTCGATCGCGGCGGACAGCGGCGTATGGCCGTCATGTTCCAGTTCGCGGGCGAATTCCACGATCAGAATCGCGTTCTTCGACGCCAGCCCCACCAGCACCATCAAGCCGATCTGCGTGAAGATGTTGTTGTCGCCCTGCGTGAGCCACACACCCGTCAGCGCACACAGCACGCTCATCGGCACGATCAGGATCACCGCGAGCGGCAGCGTCAGACTCTCGTAGAGCGCCGCGAGCACGAGGAACACCAGCAGCACGCTGATCGGGAACACCCACACGCCCGCATTGCCCGCGAGCACCTGCTGATACGTGAGATCGGTCCATTCGAACTTCACGCCGCGCGGCAGCACTTCCGCCGCGATGCGCTCGGCCGCCGCCTGCGCCTGACCCGACGAATAACCTGGCGCCGGTCCGCCGTTGATATCGGCGGCGGTGTAGCCGTTGTAACGCACCACCATTTCGGGGCCGTACGTGGGCGTGACCGTCACGAGCGACGAGAGCGGCACCATATCGCCCACAGCATTACGCGTCTTCAGTTGCAGGATGTCGTCGGCCTTCTGGCGGAACGGCGCATCGGCCTGCACACGCACCTGATACACGCGTCCGAAGCGGTTGAAGTCGTTCACATAGAGCGAGCCGAGGTAAATCTGCATCGTGTCGAACACGTCCGTCACCGGCACGCCCAACTGCTTGGCCTTGGTGCGGTCGAGATCGACGTTGAGCTGCGGCACGTTGATCTGATAGTTCGAGAACGTCGGGCCCAACTCCGGCGTCTGCGACGCGCGCTTCACGAAGTCCTGGGTCGCGCGGTTCAGCGCTTCATAACCGAGCGCACCGTGGTCCTCCAGCTGCATCTTGAAGCCGCCGAGCGTGCCGAGGCCGAGCACCGGCGGCGGCGGGAACACCGCGATAAACGAGTCCTTGATCGCGCCATATTGCTGATTCAGCGCGCCCGCGATGGCACCCGCCGACAAGGCCTTGCCCTTGCGCTCCTTGAACGGCTTGAGCGTGACGAACACGATGCCCGCACTGGAACTATTGGTGAAGCCGTTCACCGAAAGGCCCGGGAACGCCACGGCGCTTTCCACGCCCGGTTGCTTGAGCGCGATCGCACTCATTTCGCGGATCACGCTTTCGGTACGATCGAGCGACGCGCCATTCGGCAATTGCGTGAAGGCGATCAGATATTCCTTGTCCTGCGCGGGCACGAAACCGCCCGGCACGATGCGCGCCATCAGCACGGTCGCGCCGAGCAGCACCACATAGACCACGAGCATCGCGCCCTTGCGGCGCAGCACACCGTTCACGCCGCGTCCGTAGCTTTCGGAGCCGCGATGGAAGACCTTGTTGAAGCGCTTGAAGAAGCCGCCCAGCACACGATTCATCGCCCGCGTGAGCCAGTCTTCCTTCGCATCGTGACCGCGCAGCAGCAGCGCCGACAACGCGGGCGACAGCGTAAGCGAGTTGAACGCCGAGATCACCGTAGAAATGGCGATGGTCATCGCGAACTGCTTGTAGAACTGACCCGTGAGACCGCTCATGAAGGCAAGCGGCACGAACACGGCCACCAGTGTGAGCGCGATCGCGATGATCGGCCCGCTCACTTCCTGCATGGCCTTATAGGTCGCATCGCGCGCGGACAAACCGCTTTCGATATTGCGTTCGACGTTTTCCACCACCACGATCGCATCGTCCACCACGATGCCGATTGCGAGCACCATGCCGAACAGCGAGAGCGCATTGATCGAAAATCCGAATGCCAGCAACAGCGAGAACGTCCCCACGATCGACACCGGCACGGCGATCAGCGGAATGATCGACGCACGCCACGTCTGCAGGAACACGATCACCACGATCACGACCAGCGCAATGGCTTCGAGCAGCGTGTGAACGACGGCCTCGATACTGGAGCGCACGAACTGCGTCGGGTCATAGACGATCTTGTAATCGACGCCTGCGGGCATGTCCTGCTTGAGGTCCTTCATCGCCGCGCGCACCTGCTCCGAAATCGCGAGCGAGTTCGCCCCCGGCGCCTGATTGATCGCAAGCGCCACGGCGGGCTTATTGTCGAGCAGCGAACGCAGGCCATATTCCGAAGCCGCAAGCTCGATACGCGCGATATCGCGCAGATAGGTCACACCGCCATCGGGATTGGTCTTGACGATGATGTCGCCGAATTCGCTTTCCGTGCGCAGACGCCCGCGCGCGTTCACGTTCAGCTGCAACGGCGTGCCGGGCACGCTCGGCGAGGCGCCGATCACACCGGCCGCCACCTGCACGTTCTGCTCGCGAATCGCATTGACCACGTCCTGCGCGGTGAGATTGCGCTGCGCCACTTTCTGCGGATCGAGCCAGACACGCATGGCGTAGTCGCCCGAACCCCACAACTGCACTTCGCCCACGCCCTGGATGTTCGAGAGGCGATCCTTGACGTTGAGCAGCGCGTAGTTGCGCAGATACGTCATGTCGTACTGATTGTTCGGCGAGATCAGATGCACCACCATCGTGAGCGTGGGTGAGCTCTTGATGGTCGTGATGCCCAGGCGCTGCACGTCTTCCGGCAGGCGCGGCAGCGCCTGATTCACGCGGTTCTGCACGAGCTGCGTGGCCTTGTCCGGATCGGTGCCCAGACGGAACGTGACGGTGAGCGTGAGATTGCCGTCGCTATTGGCCTGCGACTGCATGTACAGCATGTTCTCGACGCCGTTGATCTGCTCTTCGAGCGGCGCGGCTACCGCCTCGGCGATCACTTTCGGATTCGCGCCCGGGTACTGCGCGTGGACCACCACCGAGGGCGGCACGACCTCGGGGTATTCGGAGATCGGCAACTGGAACAGTGCGATCACCCCGGCCAGCAGGATCAGCACGGACAGCACGCCCGCGAAGATCGGCCGGTCGATGAAGAATTTCGATATGTTCATGGGTCGCTCTTTTGATTCGGATGACTAACTGGATGCGAGGATCGCGCAGACAGCGCACATCACAGACAAATTTCGGCTGCCTGCGAATCGCTACGCGTCAGGAAGCCTTTGCGTCCTTGGCCTGCGCCTGTGTCGCCATGGCCGATGCCGCGTCGCCGTCGGGGTCGCCGTTCATCGGCACCATATGCGAGCGCACCGCCTCGCCCGGCCGCACGCGCTGCGTGCCGTTCACGACCACGTGATCGCCTGCCTGCAGGCCATCCGTGATCACGCGCAGGTTGCCCTGCTGGCCCGCGATCTGCACGTTGCGATAAGCCACCTTGCCCGCGCCGTCGACCACATAGACGTACTTCTTGTCCTGGTCGGTACCGATTGCCGCTTCGTCGACGAGCAGCGCCGGATGCGGCGCGCTGCCGCTCACCTTGATGCGCGCATAGAGCCCCGGCACGAGCGCGCCGTCGGCGTTGTCAAAGCGCGCACGCACGCGGATCGTGCCCGACGAGGTATCCAGCCGGTTATCGACCGATTCGATCGTGCCCGAGCGCGAATAGCCCGTTTCGTTCGCGAGGCCCAGATCCACCGGCACCTTCGAGCCATCCTTCATGTGGCCGATGTAGTCGAGGTAGGTTTGCTCGTCGGCGTCGAATTCGGCGTAGATCGGCGAGACGGACACCAGCGTCGTGAGCGGCGGCGCGCTCGCGCCCGCCGACACCACGTTGCCCACGGTGATTTCCGCACGCGACACGCGGCCCGCCACGGGCGCGACGATGCGCGTGAAGCCCAGATTGATCTGCGCGGCTTCGAGCGCCGCCTGCGCGGCCTTCAGGTTGGCGCTCGCTTCGCGCGCGGCGTTCTGCTTCTCGTCGTAGTCGCGCTTTGCGATGGCGTTATCGCCAATCAGGCGTTGTGCGCGCTCCCAGTCGCTCTGCGTGTAACCCGTGCGCGCCTGCGCGGCGGCCAGTTGCGCGGCGGCCTGATCGACGGCGGCCTGATACGGGCGCGGATCGATCACGAAGAGCGTGTCGCCCTTCTTCACGAGCGCGCCGTCGCGGAAGTTCACCGAAACGATCGTGCCCGACACCTGCGGGCGCACATCGACCTTTTCGACCGCCGCAAGACGCCCCGAATAGGACTGCCAATCGGTGATGTTGCGCTTCACGACGGCGGCGACATCGACTTCGGGCGCGGGCGGCGCTTCGGCGGCGACGGCGGTATGCGTGCTCAGACGCATTGCGCCAACGGTGCCTAGCCCCGCGACGACGAGAACGGCGACCACCGCAAGCGCGATGCGCGTACGGGAATGCGAGTTAAGTGACATGGCGGGCTCCAAAAATGTAGTGAATGTTTTTTGTTCGTTGAAGACGGGCATTGGCGCGCGCAGCCTGCGCAGCAAAGAAGCGCTAGGAAGGCGTGCCGGCTTCGAAACAGCAGCGGAAAAAGCGCACCGCTTCGGCGAGCGCATCCGGATGCGCGCCAATCTGCGCGTGCGAGACGCTCGGATAACGCATCACATGCGTGCGCACGCCCGCTTCGATCAGGCGCGTCGCGTACTTTTCCGCTTCGATATGCAGTACGTCGTTTTGTGCGGTGACGATAAAAGTGGGCGGCAGCCCAGCCAGACGCGTACATTCCAGCGGCGCGGCATAGGGATGCATGCGCTGCGCCGCTTCGGGCAGATACGCGCGATAGCAGGCCGCGCATTCGCTCGCGGAAATATCGGAAGCGAGGCGCGCTTCGTCGCCCAGGCGCGTGAGGCTCGGGTCGAGCATCGGCGCGAATAACGCCTGGGCCGCCAGCTTCACATCGCCGCGATCACGTCCGATGAAAGCGAGCACGTTGGCGATCTGACCGCCCGCGTCGTGCCCCGCCGCGACAATACGCTTCGTGCTGCCGCCAAAAGCGCGCGCCCGCGTGAGCACCCAAAGCGCCGCGCGATGCGCATCTTCAGGCGCGGCCGGAAACGGAAACTGCGGCGCGAGCGAATAACCCACCGAAACCACCAGCGCCGGTAAGCGTTCTGCGAAAAACCGGCTGGCCGCCTCGGCGTCGTCGAGCGTCCCGCGCACGAAGCCGCCGCCATGAAAATAGAGCAGTACCGGCAGATTGCTCGCGCCCTGCGGACGATAAAGCCGCAGCACGATATCCTGCGCGTGGCCTTCGATCGTCACCTCGCTCACGTCGATGGCGGTCGTGGCGCGGGCCTTTGGCGCGGGCGCGGCTGCCATCGCAACGCGAGCGCGAGCAGCGGGCGCGGCCTCGGGGGCCACGTCGGCCCCGCTCTGATCGGCGATCGTCCACGGCGTCGAGCGTTTGAAAGCATCCATATCGGAACGGCGCAAAGCGCGAAAGTAAATTCGAATGATGCGAATTGTGGGTTCGGCAGACTTGCAAATAAATGCCTATAATCCGGCAACACAATTCGGCGCACCTGAACAATGTGTTTCCTTTAGTCGCCCGCAGTGCTTCAGTCAGCGCCGCGCGGCGTGCGCCCGATGTCTTTTGGAGAATGGCAATGGACCGCCTTCAGGCCATGCAGGTGTTCACCCGCGTCGTGGACACCAACAGCTTCACCCGCGCCGCCGAAACGCTCGACATGCCGCGCGCTTCGGTCACGACGATCATTCAGAATCTCGAAGCGTTTCTTGGCGTGCGCCTCATGCACCGCACCACGCGCCGCCTTTCGCTCACGCCCGACGGCGCCGCGTATTACGAGCGCTGCGTGCGCATTCTTGCCGACGTCGAAGAAACCGAGACCACGTTCCAGGATCGCAACCGCAAGCCGCACGGCAAATTGCGCATCGACATGCCGGGTTCGATCGGGCGCCTGATCGTGATTCCGTCGCTGAGCGAATTCCATACGCGCTACCCGGATATCGACCTGCAACTGGGTTTGACGGACCGCCCGGTCGATCTGCTGCAGGAAGGCGTGGATTGCGTGGTGCGCGTGGGCGCGCTGCAGGATTCGTCGCTGGTCGCGCGCCGTATCGGCCTGTTCGAAGGCGTGTCGTGCGCGGCGCCCGCGTATCTGGAGCGCCACGGCACGCCGACCACGTTCGAGGAACTGGCCGAGCATCGCGCCGTGAATTATTTTTCGAGCCGCACGGGCCGCGTGATCGACTGGGCGTTTCTGGTGGACGGCAAGGAAGTCGAGGTCAAGCTCAAGAGCATGGTCTCGGTCAACGATGCGGACGCCTATGTCACGTGCGGCATCGAAGGCTTCGGCCTGATTCAGGCGCCGCGCTACATGGTGCTGCCGCATCTGAAATCGGGCCAGTTGGTCGAGGTGCTGCCCGACTTCAAGCCGCTGCCGATGCCGATTTCGGCGGTGTATCCGCATAGCCGCCATCTCTCGCCGAAGGTGCGCGTGTTTGTGGACTGGATCGCGGAAGTGTTCGACCGTTGCCCGCTGCTTTCGGGCCGCGCCTCGCTCGACAAGACCTGCACTTTGCGCACGCTGGAAGAGCGCGAATCGGCGCCGAATCTGGAAACGCCGGTTATTACGGAGTGGGCGGCTTAAAACCTGCTGACGTTTTTCGTCTGCTTTTTCGAAGCATATCGCGGGGCTCTGGCCCCGCTGAATCGCGCGCCGTGCAACGATTTGCCGGCGCGCGATTGCATTTTTCCGTGCGCTTTAATTCGGATTGTTCCGGAATTTCGACAATTGCTTTCGCGTTCAAGGCGTTTATCACACACGCCCATTTACCTACATTTGCACCTGTCGCCGCAGCGCCCGATTCAAACATCGGCACTCGCGGCACCACAACACAGGAGCAGATCATGAAACGCACTCTCGCAACCACCCTCGGCGCCACACTTATCGTCACGCTCGCTGCCAGTGCATCGGCTTTCGCCGGCGGCATCGGCCGCGCGGGGACATATGGTCCGCAAAGCGACTCACAAGCCAGCACGCAGACCACGGCGCCAGTCGCTCAAGTGCCGCGTGACGACAACAGCGCACCGAAGAGCCGCGCGCAGGTCAAGGCGGAAATCGTCGAGGCTTATCGTAACGGCACGCTGCCCGCGATGAACAAGACGAGCTACCCCGATCAAAGCCTGATCGGCCGCACGCAAGCGGAACGTATCGCGCTGCAGGAAGGCCGCGCCAACGATACGACCCGCGTGGCGCGTGCCGGCGAATAAAGCCGCTTCCGGCCAGGAAAATCGACCCACCTTTTTCGATAAGGATGCCGAATCATGATTCCTCAATCGTCTGAACTCGACAACTGGGACAACACCACGCCCGTGTGGACGCCGTTCCGGCATTGAGCGCCAGGAAGGGCGCCAGAAAGCGATAAGGCCCGGCGGTCTCTGAAACTGCCGGGCCTTGTCGCTGTTTCAGCGCTTCACAAAATCCGGCTCGAAAAACACCCAGCGCACCACGGGAAAGCGCGCCTGCAAATCGGCTTCGATTTCATTGATCGCTTCGACCATGGTGCGGCTGTGCTCGTAGTCGAGCATCTCGCACTGCACCGCCACCATCACCTCCTTACCCCATTGCAGGGTGATCAGGCTGATGATGCTGCGAATCTCGGGCCGGGCGCGCAAATGCGCTTCGATATCGCGGCGCATTTCGGGGCTTGCCGATTCGCCCACGATCATCGACTTCACTTCGCGCGCGATGAACCACGCGATGGCCATCAGCAGCACGCCAATCGCTATCGAGCCGCACGCGTCCCAAACGGGATTGCCCGTGATGACCGTGAGCAACACGGCGGCGAAGGCAATCGCCAGCCCTGCCAGCGCGGCAATATCTTCGCCCGCCACGACCAGCAGATCGGAATCGCGTGTTTCGCGCGCCCAACGCCACAGCGATTTCGTCGGCGAGCCTTTGCGTATTTCCTTCATCGCGCCGTAAAGCGAAAACGCCTCCAGCGCCACGGAAATGCCGAGCACGCCCAGCGCGACATACACGTATTGCAGCGGCTCGCGCAAAATCAGCCGGTGAATGCCCTCGTACACCGAGAACGCGCCGCCCACAAAAAACAGCAGCAGCGCCACGAGCAGCGAATAAAAGTTGATCGCGCGGCCTGTGCCCATCGGGTGCAGCGGTGTGGGCGACTCGCGCGACTGACGCAGGCCGAACAGCAGCAGCAACTGATTGCCGCAGTCGGCCGTCGAGTGAATTGCCTCGGCGAACATCGAGCCCGAGCCCGTGAACGCCGCCGCGCCGAACTTGCAGACCGCGATGCCGGCATTGGCCGCCAGCGCGTAGAAAATGGCTTTCGGCGACTCTGCGCTCATACGACCTCGACTCGCGCGGAACCTTCGATCATGTCTCCGATCACGCACGCGGACGCGAAGCCATCGGCATGGAACAGCGCAAGCACCGCGTCCACGTCTTGCGGCGCGCAGGCGACCAGCAGGCCACCCGACGTCTGCGGATCGGTCAGCAGGGTGCGCGCGCTCTCGGGCAGTTGCGGCGCGAGCGTCACGCCGTCGCCATACGAGGCCCAGTTGCGGCCCGACGCGCCCGTATAGACGCCCTGCTCGACGAAGGCCTCGACGCCCGGCAGCCACGGCAAAGCGGCATAGCGCACGCGCGCCGTCAGGCCCGCCCCGCGCGCGATTTCCAGCGTGTGGCCAAGCAGACCGAAGCCGGTCACGTCGGTCATTGCGTGCACGCCTTCGCGTTCCGCGAGCGGCGCGCCCGGTTTGTTGAGCATGGTTGCGGCGTCGACCATCGCCTTGTAGCCCGCGGCGTCCAGCAGGTCCTTCTTGAGCGCGGCGGACAGCACGCCCACGCCCAGCGGCTTGCCCAGCACGAGCACGTCGCCCGCGCGCGCCGATGCATTGCGCTTGACGCGCTCGGGATGCACCACGCCCAGCGCGGCCAAGCCGTAAATCGGCTCGACCGAGTCGATCGAATGGCCACCCGCGACGGGAATGCCCGCCGCCGCGCAGACGTCCTCGCCGCCGCGCAGCACCTGCGCGATGACCTCGTGCGGCAGCACGTTGATCGGCATGCCGACGAGCGCCAGCGCGAGAATGGGCTTGCCGCCCATCGCGTAGACATCCGAAAGCGCATTGGTCGCGGCGATGCGGCCGAAGTCGTAGGGATCGTCGACGATCGGCATGAAGAAGTCGGTGGTCGCGACGATGGCCTGCTCGTCGTTGAGCTTGTAGACGGCGGCGTCGTCGGCGGTCTCGGTGCCCACCAGCAGGTTCGGGAAGGCGGCGGTGAGCGGTGTGGCGCGCGCGAGCAGCGCGGAGAGCACGCCCGGCGCGATCTTGCAGCCGCAGCCGCCGCCGTGCGAAAGGCTCGTGAGGCGCGGCGCCGAAGGAGTCGACGCCAGGCGATCTGGATCGTTCATATGCGGGAATCGTTCCGAATGGGGCGAAAGGGGGAGAAAACGGGCGAAAAACGTCCCTTATTATGGAGCAATCGACGCGCGACGCTTTCTAGCGCGGCGCGGCGAGCAACGGCCCCGCTCAGCCCGCGCCTTGGCTGCCGTGAGCGTGCATGACACCGCTCGGCCCAAATGCGGTGCAAACCGCCTCCACGAGCCATTGCGGATCGTCATGCGGCAGATCGTGGCCGGCCCACGGATGCTCGCGCCATGCCGCGCCCCATGCACTCGCGAGGCGTGCCGAACACGCCGGATCGACCAGTCGATCCGCCTGCGAGGACAGCACCAGCGTCGGGCAGCGCGGCACGCCTCGCGCGGTGTAGCGCGCCGCCGCCAGCAACTGACGTATGGCATTGGGGCGGCTCACCGGCGCACCCGCACGGATCGCGCGCCACGCGGCCAGGTCGGCGGCGAGCGTGTCGCGGCGCGCGCAGGTGCGGCTATGGATCATCGCCTCGGCGATGCAATCGTCGCCGCGCGCGCGCCAATGCCATGCCGCGCACAGCAGCGCGGGCCACGCGGCGGGCCGCAGGCGCTCGTAGAAACGGCTATAGGGCCGCATACTCGTGTTGATGAGCACGAGCTGCGCGATCTCATCGGGATGGCGCTGCGCCCACGCCGTCGCGACCATACCGCCCAGCGACATCGCCAGCACCTTGTAAGGCCCGCGTGCGCCCAGACGCTGCGCCTCGGCGCGCACGGCATCCACGTAATCCTCGACCGCCAGCGGCGAACGCACGTGCGCGAGCGTACCGTTGCCCGGCAGATCGACCGGCAGCACCGCACCGCAACGCTGCGCGAGCAGCGGCGCGAACGCGCCCCAGTGGCGCGACTCGCGCGTGAGACCGCGCAACAGGATCCACGGGGCGCTCATGTGCCGGGCGCGCGCGGATCGCGATACCAGTGGTTGATCGCGCTTTGCAGCACCTGCTGGCGCGCCGTCCCCGCGGGCAGCCAGCGCGCCGAGGAAAATGCGGCGCGCGTGAGGAATTCGAACAGGTTCGCGTGACGCCGCAACACGCGCGCCGTGCGGTGCTGCATCACCGGATTGAACATGCCCTGGCGCGAGAACAATTGGCGCGGATTTTTCTTGATCCACAGCCACGAGCCGAGTTCGAGCGTAAGCGGCAGAAACACGTTGCCGGCGGGCGCCCGGTCATACGCGCAATCCCAGAGATCGCCGTGCAGCAGGTATTGATGGCTCTGCGGCTCGAAGGCGTAGCCATGGTGAGGGTGCGCGCGCTCGAACATGGTCTTGAGCACGTACATCTCAGGCAGATGACGCATGAGCTGGCGCGTGCGCGCGTAGGGGAACCAGATGCTGTCTTGCCAGCCGTAGCCCGAGTGGCAATCGAGCGCGAAAGCCAGCGGACGATGCGCGAGTTCTTCGTCGACGATCTTGAGCAGCGCGCTCGCCTCGGTTTCCATGGCCGCGCCGCGCCGCCCGCGATACCACGGCAGCCACGAGCCCACCCGCTGGCCGCCCGCCAGAAAAGGCACGCGTTCGTCGGCGTCCTGCGGCGCGTTGCGCATGAGGTCGACGCCGTTCGGATTCGCCCGCGTGGCGAGCCACATGCCGCCAGGATTGACGATCGGCATCATCACGAGCCGCACCGATTCGAGCTGGCGCATCAGCAGTTCGTCCCACGCGAGACGCCCCACCAGCGCGCGCATGTAATCGAGCACGAGTTGCGAGCCGATGCGCTCAAGTCCATGAATGCCGCCGAAAAAGCCGATTGCGGGCGCCGCCGGATCGCGCGAGCCGACCGAAGCCACGTAGAGCGAGAACGGCCGCCCGCGCACTTCGACATCACCCGCGCTGCGAATATCGAACCAGCGCGCGCCGGCATCGAGGAGCGTTTTCAGGTCCTCGTATTCCGCGAAGCTGTCGGGCAGGAAGCTATACATAACGCGATATATGTACGGTGGGAGCGGCTGAAACCCTTACCCGGCGTGGGCACGCACGCAGTCTGCCTTATGTTTGTTGCCGTTGCGCGGACAATGATGTGGCGCTAATTATTGTTTGTCGGTGGCCTGCTGAACGGTTTCGGGCAAGTTTATGTGCTGGCCGTCGGCGCTTTAGCGAGCGTGCTTACAAACCTTGCTACGCGGCGTTCGCGTGATGCGACGCCAAACAATTGCTTTCGAGGCCAGTCGGCAACCAGAGCATCCTTTGGTCGCGCGACTCTCGCGTCATCCGATGTTCAAACGCGATACTCAAACGTACAGAGTGCCGCGCGGAATGCGGTTCCAACAAAGCGGAAATTATCAGCAATGGCGCGAGCGTAGTGCGTTAATCAGGAAAAATTACGCATAATAGATTTCTAATTTTTCAGATTCGGGAAAAAATTCCTGAAACATTAAACGCGACGTTAATCGCAACGCCAATCACAAATACAGCGGGCATGAAATCGCCCAAAATATCGTGATTGACGCACGCATATTGCGATATTTAAAATTGCGTGGTCGCGCCTCCACCGCATAACGGTTAGCCACTGAAAAAGCGTTGACGGCCTGCGCCACACCAGGGAAAGAAAATCCATGAACCCAACGGATCTGCTCCAGATCATTCGCGATGGGCTGATCCAGCAGGATCGCCTTATTAAGGCGGATATTCCTTCGCTGCCGGACAACGCGCTCGTACCACGTCGGGCGGTGACCTATTCCGAACTCGGCCGTGATTTCAGTGTAACGGTTGACATGGTCTCGACCGCTAGCGACATCGAACTCAAATCGCTCATCGCTAAACCGATGACGTTGTGGATTCAACAAGCGGACAAATCCTATCTACCGGTCAACGGTTACATCCATACAGCGCGCAGACTAGGCGCCGACGGGAGTTACAGTGGCTATCAGGTTACTTATGCGTCATGGATGCATTTCCTTCGGTTCCGCAGCGATATGCGTTACTGGCAGGACAAAAGTGTGGACGCCATCATTACCGATGTATTCAACATGCATCCGCAGGCGCGGGGACAATTCCAATTTGCGCTACAAAACCCGCTGCCCCAGCGTTCGTATTGCCGTCAAAGTGAAACCGACTGGAATTTTGTTCAACGCCTGATGGAGGAAGAGGGACTTTTCGGCTTCTGGCGTCAAACGCAGGACGGCAAGTCACACATTTTCGTGGTGACGGACAACATTTACGCTCTTGATGAAGTGACAACCAACCCGATCCAGTTTTCGCGATCGGGAACAGGTAGTGAAGCTGATGCGTTCACGCAATGGTCAGGAATGCGGACGCTACAAAGCACCATCCATACAACGCGCACTTTCGACTATAAGGCTCCGTCTTCGGTTGCGAATCCGAAAGCCGCTCGTTTGGCCATGTCGCCGGAACTATCAATACAGGCAACTCAAATAGCAGCTACTCAGCAATTTGGGGTATAGAGGGGCGATTCATGGCATTCTCTAATGCCCAAGTGGTATTTATGGATGCGCTTGAATTCCCCCAAGCAGACGGATCCACCAGCTCACTGCCGCAAGACTTCAAAAGAAGAGAGATCGAATGAAATCTATTTCACGGCACAAATACATTGCAGCAGTTGCATCATTTGCAGCGCTAATTTGTGTATGTGCCAAAGCAGACGACATCAACCCAGTCAAAATTGGTGATCAGGCTGGCTATGTGAAGACCGCGGATGGTCCGCTAGCCGTTTCGGTTGACATGGAAGATTGTACGTTTGACATGCAATTATCGAAGAATCAGCATATTAAATACAATGGTCCAGATATAATATTCTACGATGCCACACAAGTTGCCAGCGATGGAATTTTGCCTTATCTCTTGCAAGCGCAAATGTCATCAGGATACTCATGGTCATTTAAAACGCGTGGGCATGCGGATCTTAAATGGTTCGGGATGATGTGCGAGAACAAAAGTGATTTTTACTGGTCCGCAAACAAGAAGAGCTTGGATGATCAGACTCCGGAAACTCAACAAATCATGGAAGATAACTCTGATCGCTGCCCGGCCGATTTTAAAAACGGAAAATTTTCACCAAATAAAAAAACCAAGAATCTCATCTTCCGGCCCATTGATAACAATCAATGGAGTGGTTTCATTTACGGAAATCCCAGCAAGCGAGATCGCTCCACTCTTGCTTACGCAGGATTTTGTCTGATTCACAATGACTCTGTAATTATCGGCAGCATGTATGATCCGGACAAAAATCTCACCGTTCCAATTTCTTTTTTAGACGAAATCTCCGACTCTTTGTCGACGCTGAAATTCACCGACAAGTAGCGTGATGTGATAGATAACCAAGGTGTCACAATGGTCAACACCTTTGGTCCTTTAATCAATTCATCGATTATTTTGACGCTCCCCGACACGACGATCGACGAGGACTGCGATTGAAGTCCTCAATTGGAAATGACAGGGTCCGTCTTCGCGAAAAACCTTTGAATCATCGTCTCCACCACGATCTATGAAACGCTATCTGATACTAAACGGCGACAAGAACACCGCGAATGGAACGATCATCGCAGCACATACAACGATCCAGTTTGCCGGCAGAGATGTCGCTCACGAAGGTGACGACGTGCATTGTCGGGAATGCAATTCGACGGGCAAGATCCAATGCGAGGGTCCACGTCAAATAATGACCGCGCCTGACGGTCGACACGCGGCCTTGAGCGACGATCTTTGCATCTGCAAATGCGCCCCTGCGCCGAAGCTTGTCGCTTCCCAGCGCTCCATGTCCGTTGATTGCTGATCATCGGATGGGCGAGGTCCGATTGAATCTATCACTTGCCCCCACCCACTATGCGACAGGGCCGGCAATCAACCTCACAGCTCTTCAGATAAACGCGTCGGGACTGGGCAACCGTATAGGTCTGCTAGAGCAGCATGTGCGCGGTCACTCCGGCTGCCAACATTCGTGCTGCACGCGCGCGGCACCCCAACCTTTCGCGGTATCCGTTCATCAACGCATTCGCGCCATCGCAGCAAACCACCCACCGCCGGCATTCTGCCGAACAGGTACTCCGTAAGCTCAGTGCCTGCATGACGGCGTGGTCCGTGAATGTTTTGTTTCGCGTCAACTCCACAACATATCCGCTTCACCGCGCATGGAACGTGACACATGCGCGTCGTCACACAAATGCCACGCGCAAGAAAAGGTATCATGACAACGACATTTTTTCTTCACGCGGAGCCGGTTTATGGCGATTCGAAGTCACTCAACCTGTTTAGTCGTCTAGACGTCGCGACACCTTCACTCAAGCGTCATACTCGCTTCCTAGAATGACATCGACTCAACCGTGACTCGCGGCACAAACGCCCGGCTCATACGACGAATCGGAATGGATGCCACGATGGACGCGATACGTATCGAACGCCTCTCGAAGACTTTTAACGGGGGCACATCTTCCGCGGGCCGTAAGGCGCTCGACGAAATCGACCTGCGCATCGGCACGGGCGAAATGGTCGCGTTGATCGGCGCATCGGGGTCGGGAAAATCCACGCTGCTGCGTCATATCGCGGGCTTCGTGGCGTCCGACCCACAACCTTCGCAGATCGAAATATTGGGTAGACCGATCCAGCAGAACGGCCGCATCGTGCGCGAGGTGCGCCGCATCCGCCGCGATATCGGCTTCGTGTTCCAGCAGTTCAATCTGGTGCATCGGCTCACGGTCGAAACCAACGTGCTGATCGGCGCGCTTGCGCGCCTGCCGCTGTGGCGCCGCCTGACCGGCTGCTTTCCGCGCAGCGAGCGCGAACTCTCCGCTGCAGCGCTCGCGGAAGTGGGCATCGGCGACAAGGCAGGGGAACGCGCCGCCAATCTTTCAGGCGGCCAGCAGCAACGCGCAGCGCTCGCCCGCGCGCTGGTGCAGCGTGCGCGCCTGATTCTCGCCGATGAACCGATCGCCTCGCTCGATCCCGAATCGTCGCGCCGCGTGATGGACATGCTGCGCATGCTCAACCGCAATCATGGCCTCACCGTGGTCGTATCGCTGCATCAGGTCGATATCGCCATGCAGTACTGTCCGCGCACGGTTGCGCTGCGTGATGGCCGGGTGGTGTACGACGGTCCGTCCGCTGCGCTCACGCCTGCGCTTCTGCAACAGCTTTACGGCAGCGCCGCGCGCGAACTGCTCGAACCCGAAGCCTCGCACGCGATCACGCGACGTTTCGGTGCACACCCCGAAGCCGCCTGAAGCGCCGCATTCCCTGTTCTGTTCAAGCAAACGTCTTCTCTTTCCACGAACCGGATTACCTTTCACATGAAACTGCTTCGTTCCATGCTGTCCTGGTGCGCCGCCAGCGCCGTTGCGTTTGCATCGCTAGGCGCCACGGCCGCTCGCGCGGAAGACCTGAACTTCGGCATTATCTCGACCGATTCGTCGGCGGTGCTTAAACAGCGCTGGCAACCCTTCATCGACGATCTGAACCGTCAGACCGGCTTGCACGTCAACGCGTTCTTTGCGACCGACTACTCGGGCATCATCGAGGCAATGCGTTTCAACAAGGTGCAGATCGGCTATTTCGGCAATGCCTCGGCGATGGAAGCCGTGGACCGCTCGAACGGCGAGATCTTCGCGAAGGTGCTCTACGCAAACGGCGACGCCGGCTACAAATCGGTGCTCATCACCAACGTCAACAGCCGTGTGAAGACCATCGACGATGTCTTCAAGAATCCTAAGGATCTCACACTGGGATGGGGCGACCCGAATTCGACGTCGGGCACGCTGATTCCTGGCTACTATCTTTTCGCTCAGCATGGCCTCGCTGTAAACGCAACGACCTTCAAGACCGTGCTGCCGTCGAGCCACGAAGCAAACCTGCTTGCCGTGGTCAACAACAAGGTCGATATCGCGACGAATAACACCATCGAGCTTTCCACGCTGGAAAAGAAGCATCCGGATCGCTTCGCGCAGGTACGCGTGCTGTGGACGTCGCCGCTGATTGCGTCCGATCCGCTCGTGTGGCGCAAGGATTTGCCCGAAGCCACCAAACAGAAACTGCGCGACTTCTTCTATCACTACGCTAAAGCCGATCCGCGCGAAAAAGCCGTGATGGCGGCGATCACCGGCTACGCAGGCTTTGCGCCCGCCACCGACGCGCAACTGCTGCCGATCCGCCAGGTCGCGCTCTTTCAGCAGAAGCAGAAGATTATCGCCGACACGCATCTCTCCGACGACGACCGCAAGAGCCAGATCGCGGCCATCGACGCGAAGATCGGCGCGCTCGACGCAGCCGCCAAACAGTGATGGGATCGATGGATTTCGAGGCAAAGACGGCTCCCCTCCTCGCGGCCGCCGCGCACGGCAAGGGCAAGCGTAGCTGGTCGTCGCTCGTGCTGTGGGCGATCGTGTTCATGCTGCTGGGCGCGGCGTGGCAGGGCGCGGACATGCGCCCGCTCGACCTGCTCGCCGACTCGTCGAACATGGGCACCTTCGCGCGCGGCTTCTTCCCGCCCGACTTCACCGAATGGCGCACCTATGCGCACGAAATGTGGGTGACGGTAGCCGTCGCGCTGTGGGGCACGGCGCTCGCCATCGTCTGCGCGGTGCCTTTCGGGCTGATGTCCGCGCACAACCTCGCGCCGCGCTGGGTACGGCATCCGGTGCGCCGGCTGATGGACGCGTGCCGCGCCATCAACGAGATGGTGTTCGCGATGCTGTTCATCGTCGCGGTCGGGCTCGGACCGTTCGCGGGCGTGCTGGCGTTGTGGGTGCATACGACCGGCGTGCTCGCGAAGCTCTTTGCCGAAGCGGTCGAAGCCATCGATCCGCGTCCCGCCGAGGGCGTGCGCGCGACCGGTGCCTCACCGCTCGACGAAATCATCTATGGCGTACTGCCTCAGGTGATGCCGTTGTGGATCTCTTATGCGCTCTATCGTTTCGAGTCGAATGTGCGATCCGCGATGGTGGTGGGCATGGTGGGCGCGGGCGGCATCGGCGTCGTGCTGTACGAGGAAATCCGCTCGTTCGATTATGCGCAGACCTGCGCGGTGCTCATCATGGTGATCGCCGTGGTCGTCACAATTGATCTCATTTCGGCGTGGCTGCGGGCGCGCGTGACCTGACGCGCCACCCTGTTTTATGGCGATTTGTGGCAATTTGTGGCGATCGCGCGCATTCGGTGGAATAATTGCTTCTTTGTAGCGGCAGCGGGCCGCCACTTTTCCACTCGGTTCTTTACGCACTCGCAATGGCAAGTTTCGTCGTCCTGCTGGTTTTGCTCTCGGCGCTCATGCACGCGAGCTGGAATGCCTTCCTTCATCTCTCGGGCGACCGTGTGTGGCTGCTCGGCATGTTTTCGATTCCATACGTGCTGGTCAGCGCCGTCGGCGTGTGCGTGCTGCCGATGCCCGCGCCCGAGGCCTGGCCTTATATCGTGGCTTCGGCGCTGCTGGAATTCGCTTACTGTTTCACGTTGATTCGCGCGTATCGCAGCGGGGACTTCGGTCAGATTTATCCGATTGCGCGTGGGCTTTCGCCGCTGTTGATCTTCGTCGGTGCGCTTGTGTTTGCGCATGAGGCGTTGCATGCGCTCGCGGCTACGGGCGTGATGTTGGTTTCGCTCGGCATCATGTCGCTGGCATTTCGGCGTGGCATGCGGTTTTCAGGTGAGAGCGTGCCCTGGGCGCTGCTTACGGGTCTCTTTATCGCGGTCTATTCGCTCGTCGACGGGCTAGGGGCGCGTGTCGCGGGGAATCCGCTTAGCTACATCATGTGGGTTTATTTGCTCTGGAATGTGCCTCAGTTTATTGTCGTCTGTGCGCTGCGCGGTGGTGTGGCGCAGATGTTCGTGTCGAAAGGTAATGCGGCGCGCGGTATGTTGGCAGGTGTGCTGGCGCTGACTGCTTATTGTCTTGTGATCGAGGCGTTTCGGTATCTGCCGATTGCTATGGTTTCTGCGTTGCGCGAGTTGTCGTCGATTTTTGCTGTGCTGATTGGGTGGGTTTTTATGAAGGAACAGCTCACCGCGCGGCGTATGCTTGCTTGTGCGCTTGTTAGTTGTGGGGCGGTTTTGATTCGGCTTTAACTGCTCTTTTTGCTGGCTGTTTTGGCATTTCCTTGTGGTCGTGTCGGTCTGCAAGCGTTGCCCCTGTGCGGGGCGGCACCTACTTTCTTTGGGGCCTGTCAGTAATTTTGTGTTTAAGGCATAACATGCTCCCAAGGAGTGTTTATGCCACGCAAACCGAAAGCCCCGCCGGCAGATTTACCGGCGATTCCTGCAGAGCTGCTTGAGCAGTTCGGCAACGGCCCGATGACGGCCGAAGCCATCAATGCCGCCACGATGGCGCTCAAGAAAGCCCTGATCGAACGTGCGCTGGGCGGCGAGATGAACCACCATCTCGGTTATCCGCCGGGCGCGACGAAGCCGGCCGACGTCGTCAACCAGCGCAATGGCAAAGGGGCCAAGACGGTCCTGACCGAAGACGGCCCGATGCGCATCGAGGTGCCGCGCGAGCGCGATGGCAGCTTCGAGCCGCTGCTGATTCCCAAACACGAACGACGCTTCACCGGCTTCGACGACAAGATCGTTGCCATGTATGCCCGAGGCATGACAGTTCGGGAGATCCAGGGCTTCCTGCTGGAGCAGTACGGTACCGAGGTCTCGCCCGATTTCATCAGTTCGGTCACGGATGAAGTGATGGCCGAAGTCACTGCCTGGCAGGGCCGCCCGCTTGAGCCCATGTATCCGGTCGTGTTCTTCGACGCACTGCGGGTCAAGATCCGCGAAGACGCGGTGGTGCGCAACAAGGCCGTCTATCTGGCGCTGGGCGTGCTGCCGGACGGCACGCGCGACATTCTCGGACTCTGGATTGAAGGCACCGAAGGCGCCAAATTCTGGATGAAAGTCTTCAACGATCTGAAGACGCGCGGCGTCCACAACATCCTGATTGCCGTCACCGACGGCCTCAAGGGCATGCCTGAAGCGCTGGCGGCTGTGTTCCCCGAGACGACGCTGCAGACCTGCATCGTCCATCTGATTCGAAACAGCCTGGATTATTCGGGCTGGAAAGACCGTCGGACGCTGGCTGCCGCCATTCGACCGATCTACGCGGCCACCAGCGCGGAGGCGGCCGAGGCCGCACTGAATGACTTTGCCGACGGCCCCTGGGGGCAGAAATTCCCGATGATCAGCATGGCATGGCGTAGTGCCTGGGATCGCGTGATTCCATTCTTTGCGTTTGCGCCCGCGATCCGAAAGATCATTTATACGACCAACGCCATCGAGAGTATCAATGCCCAGTTGCGCAAGATCATTAAGACCCGTGGGCACTTCCCGAGCGACGAGGCAGCAACGAAGTTGATCTGGCTGGCCTTGCGCAATATCACGGCGGGCTGGGGCAGCTCCACTCACGACTGGAAAGCTGCCATGAACCAATTCGCTATCCTCTATCAGGATCGCTTCTTCAGATTCACCGTGTAATGCTCAACCCGCCTTGAACACGGAAATTCTGACACCCCCGCACTTACTTTCTTTGCGGCGGCAAAGAAAGTAGGCAAAGAAAGCCGCTCACACCGCCAGTGTGACGCAGTCCACCACTAACCCTGTAGCGGAGTGGTGACTGGGCATTGCTCGCATCCCGCACCACCCAACGAAGTGACAAAGGACTCATTCATCCCGCTGCTCGCTACGCGCGCAGCGGTTCGGTCTGCATGGGAAACCAACAGTACTTCTAACCTTTCAGAGAATACGAATACCCCCAAACCACGGTTTTTTGTTATGCCCCACGGGGCGCGCAGCGCCCCCGGATGGGCGGGCGTCTCCACTCCGTTGTACGACGCGTGATGCGAGCGCTGCCCAGTCACCACTCCGCTGGTGGGCGAGTGGTGAACGGCGTCACACTGGCGGTTTGAGCGGCTTTCTTTTGCCTACTTTTCTTTGCCGCGGCAAAGAAAAGTAGGTGCCGCCCCGCACAGGGGCAACACTGGCAAACCAACACGATCACAAGGAAATGCCAACATCAATAGCCTCGCCAAGCGTATCAAAAGCAGGCACGATCTCCTCATCGGGCACACAGGCATAGCCAATCAACAACCCCGCCGCCGCGCGCTCACGTTCCGAGTAATACCCCGACAACGGCCGCACAACGATATTACGAGCAAGCGCAGCCTCAGCGACAGCACGATCATCACTGCCCTCAGGCAACTGCATGACCACATGCAACCCGGCATCCCCGCCCATAGCAGGCAACGCATCCCCATAACGCCGCGCGGCAGCATCAAGCAACGCCTGCCGCCGCTGCCCATAGAGCGCCCGCATCTTGCGAATATGCGAAGTGAAATGCCCTTCCGCGATAAATTCCGCCAGCACGGCCTGTTGCAACAACTGCCCTTCACGATAAAGCTCGGCACTCGCAGTCGCGAAACTCTCCGCAAGCGGCTCCGGCGCAACCAGATACCCCACGCGCAGCCCCGGAAACAGCGTCTTCCCGAAGCTCCCCACATAAATCACCTGCCCCGCCGTATCGAGCCCTTGCAGCGACGCAAGCGGCCGGCTGCCGTAGCGAAACTCACTGTCGTAATCGTCCTCGATGATCCAGCACTGATGCTGCCGCGCGTATTCGAGCAGCGTGCGGCGACGCGCGAGGCTCATCACCATGCCGAGCGGATATTGATGCGAAGGCGTGACAAGAATCAGCTTCGGCGGCGGCGCGGCGAAATCGGCAGCTGAAGGATTGATGCCTTCGCTATCCACGGCGATCGGACGCGGCTTAAGCCCCGAAACGTGCAGCACGCTGCGCACGCCCCAGTAGCAAGGGTCTTCGGTCCAGATGGTGTCGCCCGGATCGGACAGCAGACGCACGGCAAGATCGACGGACTGGTGAATGCCGGTCGTGATGATGATCTGCTCGGGCGAACAGCGCACCGAACGCGAGGTGCGCAAATAGTCGGCCAATACGTGACGCAGCAAAGCGAGCCCGCCGCCCGGTGCGTAAGTCAGCAAATCGGGACGCAGCGTGCGCCAGTATTTGTTGTGCAAGCGCGTCCAGATGCGCGCCGGGAAGCGCGAGACATCGGGCACGCCGGGCATGAACGCGCCACCCTGGCGTTTCGAAACGCCCGCTCCCGCGATCAGGCGCGCGCCACGCGCGGAGAGCGCGCGGGCAGCCGGCCGGTGCGGCTGCGCAGACTGCAATGCTTGCGGCGCGCCTGAAAACCGCGTGACAGCGTCGTCGTCGAGCAGATCGGCAGCAACGGCCAACGGCGGCGGCAACACTGCCAGCGCGGCGTCAATCTGGCTGTTAGTTGCACTAGTTCGCGATTGGCTCGCAATGGCACCTGATTTAATCGGGGTTTTCACCAATCCGATAGAGCCAATTTCCGCCGCGTCGACGATCTCATCGGGCGAAGTATCGGCCACGAACGTGCCACGCCCCGTCGCCGATGTGACGTAGCCTTCGAGCACCAATTGCTCGTAAACCTGCGTCACCGTATTGCGCGCGATCCCCAGCTCCGCCGCCAGAAGCCGCGAGGACGGGACTCGCGCGCCCGCCGGCAGTTCGCGCGAGAGGATCGCCTGTTGCAGCAACCGGTGCAGTTGCCGGTACACGGGCTGGCCGCTGCCGCGCTCGAGCCGCTGGGCCAGCCAGTCGGACAGGACACTCGCTCGCATCGAAATTGGCTCCTAAAGATTGCACTGAATGGCTCTAAATTTTAGAGCCAAACGTGAGTATAGTCGCGGCATGGACTGCTTGCCGGTCCACCCACCAACCTCAGAACCGAAAGCATCAAGGAGATGAACGTGAGCAAGAACGCCGATCTGCAGAGCCGCAAGGACGCCATTACCCCGCGCGGCGTGGGCGTGATGTGCAACTTCTACGCCGAACGCGCCGAAAACGCGGAACTGTGGGACGTCGAAGGCCGCCGCTTCATCGACTTCGCCGCCGGTATCGCCGTGTGCAACACGGGCCACCGCCATCCGAAGATCGTCGCCGCCATCAAGGCGCAACTCGACCAGTTCACGCACACCGCCTACCAGATCGTCCCCTACGAGTCGTACGTCTCGCTGGCCGAGAAGGTCGCGCAGCGCGCGCCGGGCAGCTTCGCAAAGAAGGCCGCGTTCTTCACGACCGGCGCTGAAGCCGTCGAAAACGCCGTCAAGATCGCGCGCGCCTCGACGGGCCGTCCGGGCGTGATCGCCTTCGCGGGCGGCTTCCACGGCCGCACGATGATGGGCATGGCGCTCACCGGCAAGGTCGCGCCGTACAAGCTGAACTTCGGCCCCTTCCCGGCTGACGTCTACCACGCTCCGTACCCCAACTCGGTTCACGGCATCAGCACGGCCGATTCGCTCAAGCACATCGAGATGCTGTTCAAGGCCGACATCGATCCGAAGCGCGTCGCCGCGATCATCTTCGAACCGGTTCAGGGCGAAGGCGGCTTCTACCAGGCGCCGGCTGACTTCGTGCGCGGCCTGCGCAAGATCTGCGACACGCACGGCATCCTGCTGATCGCCGACGAAGTCCAAACCGGCTTCGCGCGTACCGGCAAGCTGTTCGCGATGGAACACTACGACGTCGCGCCGGATCTGATGACGATCGCCAAGAGCCTCGCCGGCGGCATGCCGCTGTCGGGCGTGGTCGGCCGCGCGGAAGTCATGGACGCGGCAGCGCCTGGCGGTCTGGGCGGCACGTATGCCGGTAACCCGCTGGCCGTCGCTTCGGCGCACGCAGTCATCGAGATCATCGAAGAAGAAAAGCTCTGCGAGCGCGCCACGAAGCTCGGCGACAAGATCAAGGCCAAGCTGAACGCGATGAAGGCCGAAGTGCCGCAAATCGCCGACGTGCGCGGTCCGGGCGCGATGAATGCCGTGGAATTCTGCAAGCCGGGCACGAACGAAGCCGACGCCGACTTCACGAAGCGCGTACAAACGGCAGCGCTGAACCGCGGCCTGCTGCTGCTCGTGTGCGGCGTGTACTCGAACGTCGTGCGCTTCCTGTTCCCGCTGACGATCCAGGAAAACGTCTTCGACGAAGCCCTCGCGATCCTCGAAGAGTCGATCAAGGAAGCCGTGGGCGTGCCGGCCTAAGCCACTTACGAAACACACCTTGGCCCGCCGAGCGCGGGCCATCCCGAAACGGCACACCGGCGCTGGCCGCTGTGCCGTTCGTCGTTGTGCCGCGCCGCCGTACATCGCGCGGCGACGACTCACCGAAAACGAATCCATTCGAAGCCTGTCCGGAGTTCACACATGAACCTGAAAGACGCATCGCTGCTCAAGAACGCCGCCTATATCAACGGTGAATGGCAAGGCGCCGAAGACGGCGCCACGCTCGACGTGGTCAACCCCGCCACCGGCGCGCTGATCGGCACGGTGCCGCGCATGGGCGCCGCCGAAACGCGCCGCGCGATCTCCACCGCGAACGCCGCCTGGCCTGCCTGGCGCGCCAAAACGGCGAAGGAGCGCAGCGTGATCCTGCGCAAGTGGCACGACCTGATGATCGAAAACGCCGACGACCTCGCGCTGATCCTCACGACCGAGCAAGGCAAGCCGCTCGCCGAAGCCAAGGGCGAAATCGGCTACGCCGCTTCGTTCCTCGAATGGTTCGCCGAGGAAGGCAAGCGCGTCTACGGCGACACGATCCCGACGCCCGCCAACGACAAGCGCATCGTCGTGACGAAGGAAGCGATCGGCGTGTGCGCCGCGATCACGCCCTGGAATTTCCCCGCCGCGATGATCACGCGCAAGGTCGGCCCGGCGCTCGCCGCAGGCTGCCCGATCGTGCTGAAACCCGCTGAAGCGACGCCGTTTTCGGCGCTCGCGCTGGCCGTGCTGGCCGAACGCGCGGGCGTGCCGGCGGGCGTGTTCAGCGTCGTCACCGGCGACCCGAAGGCCATCGGCGGCGAACTGACGAGCAACCCGATCGTGCGCAAGCTCTCGTTCACCGGCTCGACGCCGGTGGGCCGTCTGCTGATGAGCCAGTGCGCCGCGACCGTCAAGAAAGTCTCGCTCGAACTGGGCGGCAACGCGCCGTTCATCGTGTTCGACGATGCCGATCTGGACGCCGCGGTCGCGGGCGCGATTGCCTCGAAGTACCGCAACAGCGGCCAGACCTGCGTGTGCACGAACCGCTTCTACGTGCACGAGGCCGTGTACGACGCGTTCGCCGCGAAGCTGCGCGATGCGGTGGAAAAGCTCAAGGTGGGCCTGGGCACCGAGGCCGGCGTGACGCAAGGCCCGCTCATCAACGAAGCCGCCGTGCTGAAGGTGGAATCGCACATCGAAGACGCGCTCGGCAAGGGTGCTCAGGTGCTGACGGGCGGCAAACGCCACGCGCTCGGCCATGGCTTCTTCGAGCCGACCATCCTCACGGGCGTCACGCCCGCGATGAAGGTCGCGCGCGACGAAACGTTCGGCCCGCTCGCGCCGCTGTTCCGCTTCTCGTCGGATGAAGAAGTGATCAAGATGGCGAACGATACCGAATTCGGTCTGGCCGCCTACTTCTACAGCCGCGATATCGGCCGCGTCTGGCGCGTGGCGGAAGCGCTCGAATACGGCATGGTGGGCATCAACACCGGCCTGATCTCGAACGAAGTCGCGCCGTTCGGCGGCGTGAAGCAATCGGGTCTGGGCCGCGAAGGCTCGCACTACGGTATCGACGACTACGTCGTCATCAAGTACCTGTGCATGGCAGGCATGTAAGCCGCCAGACGAAAGACGGGCGCCGCTAAAGGCGCCCGTGCGGATGGTCGGACAAACCGGCGCGTGGCGATGGATTCGCTACGCGCCGGTTTGCTTTTGCGTATGCGAATTGCGTGCGGGCCGCGCTTACTGCGTCGCGCCGACCGGCGTGACCTGCGTGGCGTATGCCGAGACGAACACCGCATGAATCGTGTCGCCGACCTTGAGCGCCTTGAGATCGACGTCGGGCGTAGCCTGAACGGTGACGGTCTGATATGCGCCGCGCAACGTGACCTCGCGCTTCTTCGCGTTGATGTGCTGCACGGTGGCCTGCACCTCGACCTGACGCGCCGCGTCATAGCCCGACGAAGCCGGCAGATACACGCTGGTATCGACGCGCTTGCGAATGCCCTTATCCTTGCCCGTGACCTTGTCGGCAGTCACCAGCAGCGCGTTCTTGTAAAGCACGTCAACGGTATCGCCGACGTTGAGCTGATCGAAGTTGCCGACCTGCTGGCTCAACGCGATATCGATGTCGTTGCCGCGCGGACCCCGCAGCGTGACGACACGGGAACCGCGGTCGATGGCGACGATTTTGGCCTTTACGTGGACAGGCGGAGCCATGGCGATCACCGATTGCGCCGCGCTTGCGAGTGCTGACGGTTGAGGCGCGGAAGCCGGCTGATTGTTCTGCGCAAACGACGCCTGCGAAAAGCCGATACCCATCGTCAGTGCTGCTATCAAAACCGATACCCTCTTCATTTCCGTCTCCCTCATTTCGGTGAATTCGATTCGCTTAACTAATCAGATCGGTGCAGGACCGACGTGCGAGCGATTCTACGCGGGAGTACGAAGCGAAGGCTGCTGGATGCCGCTGAGTTTGATCGAGATTATTTGTCTTGAATTTGATAGATTTTGTTTGAAATTGTTTGGCGATTGTTAATGAAATTAACGCCTCGATTGTTGCCAATCATTAAATCTGTCGATGCAACCGGAAGCAAAAAGTAAAAAAACCGCGGGTCCGAAACAGACCCCGCGGCTTGATTGAATCGATCAATACGTATTAGACGCGCTCGATCGCGATAGCAATGCCTTGACCGACGCCGATACACATCGTGCAGAGCGCATAACGCCCGCCGGTGCGGTGCAGCTGATACATCGCGGTCGTCACGAGACGCGCGCCGCTCATGCCCAGCGGGTGCCCCAGCGCAATCGCGCCACCGTTCGGGTTGACACGGGGATCGTCGTCCGCGACACCCAGCATGCGCAGCACCGCCAGACCTTGCGAAGCAAACGCCTCATTGAGCTCGATCACATCGAACTGATCGATCGTCATGCCCAGACGCGCGAGCAGCTTCTGCGTAGCCGGTCCCGGGCCAATGCCCATGACGCGCGGCGCAACGCCTGCCGTTGCCATGCCGATCACGCGCGCACGCGGCGTCAAGCCAAAGCGCTTCGCATTTTCTTCGTTGGCTAGCAGCAGCGCACAAGCGCCGTCGTTCACACCCGATGCGTTACCGGCCGTGACCGAACCATCCGGACCCACCACGCCCTTGAGCCTGGCCAGCGCTTCGAGCGAGGTCTCACGCGGATGTTCGTCGCGCGACACCACCAGCGGATCGCCCTTCTTCTGTGCGATGCTGACCGACACGATTTCCTGCGCCAACGTGCCGTCGGCGATGGCGCGCGCCGCCTTCTGCTGGCTGCGCACCGCGAACGCGTCCTGATCCGCGCGGCTCACGTTGTAGTCGATCGCGACGTTTTCAGCCGTTTCCGGCATCGAATCGACGCCATATTGCTGCTTCATCAGCTTGTTGACGAAGCGCCAGCCGATCGTCGTGTCATAGATGGCGGCGTCGCGCGCGAAGGCCGTGTTCGCCTTGCCCATCACGAAAGGCGCGCGGCTCATGCTTT
Organism: Paraburkholderia eburnea; assembly: GCF_002917095.1. GTDB lineage: Bacteria > Pseudomonadota > Gammaproteobacteria > Burkholderiales > Burkholderiaceae > Paraburkholderia > Paraburkholderia eburnea. Next base: position 108,732 of record NZ_PQGA01000002.1, on the reverse strand, counting down.
CCACGCCGCCTGCGATCATCAGATCGGTTTCGCCCGACTTGAGCGCGCGGGCGGCAATACCCACTGCGTCCATACCCGAGCCGCACAGACGGTTGACGGTCGAGCCCGGCACGGCCTGCGGCAGCCCCGCCAGCAGCGACGACATGCGCGCGACGTTACGGTTGTCTTCGCCAGCCTGGTTCGCACAACCGTAGATGACGTCGTCGATCGCCGCCCAGTCCACGTCCTTGTTGCGCTCCATGAGCGCCTTGAGCGGCACCGCGCCCAGGTCGTCAGCGCGAACCTGCGCGAGGGCGCCTGCGTAGCGGCCGATCGGTGTGCGAATTGCGTCGCAGATGAATGCTTCCGTCATCAGAGTCTCCTGTCGATTGCGCGCGCTGTGTGACAGTCGGACGCAATCCCATGCTAAACCGGTTGGGATCGACGGACTGCGCGGGCGAAGAATGAGGTATCGAACGCGCACGTCCTCGTGCGTTTTGTTCGACTTACGAACTCATGGTCGATAATCGAACATTTGGCGCCCATGATAGGCGTCGCGGCGCGCGAGTGTCAAGCAGGGGTAACCGTAGGCCAGCGGCGGAAACAGCAGCAGAAATGACAACGGCCGCGCGAGACGGTGATCTCGTGCGGCCGCTGGCTTGTCCAATCGAACCGTAGGACTTAACGCGACATCATATTCATACTGACGTTGTGCATGACCCAGATCGTGCCGAAGATCAGGAACGCGGCGGCCAGCACAGTATAGGCAAGCGACAGCACGTTCCAGCCCTGCCCCGGCGATGCGTTCAGATGCAGGAAGAACACCAGATGGACGACGACCTGCACGAAGGCAAGCACCGCGAGGATGGCCATGCCCGTACCCGGCCCGAGCGTGCCATGCAGGACGATGCCGAATGCGCCGGCGGTCAGCAGCACGGAGAGGATGAAGCCCGCGGCATAGCTGCCGAGGGAGCCATGGGCTTCGCTATGAGAATGAGCCATTTAGAGCACGCTCCCGAGATAGACAAAAGTAAACACGCAGATCCACACCACGTCCAGAAAGTGCCAGAAGAGGCTCAGGCACGTCAGGCGGCGCACTTCGCGCTCGTCGAGTTGCGGGCGGCGCAGCACCTGGATCATCAGCACGATCATCCAGACGAGACCGAAGAACACGTGCAGGCCGTGCGTGCTGACCAGCACGAAGAACGACGAAAGAAACGCGCTGCGCTGCGGACCCGCGCCATCGGCGATCAGGTGCGAGAACTCGTGCAGTTCGAGCACGAGGAACAGCACGCCCAGAATAAAGGTGACGCCTAGCCACCCGAGCACCGCGCCGCTCTTGCGTTGCTGTGCGCCGAGCATCGCAAAGCCGTAGGTGATGCTCGAAAGCAGCAGCACGGCGGTTTCGATCGCCACGCCGCCGATATCGAACAGATCCTTGCCCGTCGGGCCACCAGCGTACTGGTGTGCGAGCACGCCGAAAGTCGCGAACAGCGAGGCGAACAGGACGCAGTCCGTCATCAGGTACACCCAGAAGCCGAACACCGAGTTCGACGGCGGATGATCGTGATGATCGAAGTCGGCAAGCGTTGCCGTATGGGTTTTCTGTAGCATGGCTTAGGCCTCCAGTTCCGCCAGTTCGCGCTCGACGGCAACCGTCGCGCGATGGCGCTTCTCTTCGATCTCGCGAACCTTCGCGGCCGGAATGTAATAGCCGTCATCGTCGCTGAAGCTGCGCACGGCAATCGTCACGACAATGGCGGCAAACGCCAGCACGCCCAGCCACACGATGTGCCACACGCCCGCGAAACCCAGCGCCAGGCTGAACATACCGACGAAGAAGCCCGCCGACGTGTTCGACGGCATATGAATGTCGCTGTACTTCGCCGCGAGACCCAGACCGCGGCCCGTTTCCTTCATGTGAGCAAAGGCGTCGATCTCCTGCACCTGCGGGATGACCGCGAAGTTATAGACCGGCGGCGGCGACGAGGTCGCCCATTCGAGCGTGCGGCCGTCCCACGGGTCGCCCGTGACGTCCTGGCATTCCGCCTTGTTGCGATTGACGAACGCCATCACCCATTGAAGGATCTGAAACACGACGCCCAGCGCGATGATCGCCACGCCAATCGCGGCCACGACGAAATACGGCTGCCATGCGGGGTTGTCGTAGTGATTCAGGCGACGCGTCGCGCCCATGAAGCCCAGCACGTAGATCGGCACGAACGCCACATAGAAGCCGACGAACCAGCACCAGAACGACGCCTTGCCGAGCTTTTCATTGGGCTTGAGGCCGAACACCTTCGGGAACCAGTAGTGCAGGCCCGCGAGGTAGCCGAACACCACGCCGCCGATAATGGCATTGTGGAAGTGGGCGATCAGGAACAGCGAGTTGTGCAGCACGAAGTCCGCGCCCGGGATCGCCATCATCACGCCGGTCATGCCGCCGATCGAGAACGTGACCATGAAGCCGATCGTCCAGAGCACCGGCGCGGTGAAGTGGATGCGGCCGCGATACATCGTGAACAGCCAGTTGAAAATCTTCACGCCCGTGGGGATGGCGATGACCATGGTCATGATGCCGAAGAACGCGTTGACGTCGGCGCCCGAGCCCATCGTGAAGAAGTGATGCAGCCACACCAGGAAGGCCAGCACCATGATCGCGCACGAGGCGTACACCATCGTCTTGTAGCCGAACAGCGGCTTCTTCGCGAACGTGGCCATGACTTCCGAATAGATGCCGAACGCAGGCAGCACGAGGATATACACCTCGGGGTGGCCCCACGCCCAGATCAGGTTCAGATACAGCATGACGTTGCCGCCGCCGTCGTTCGTGAAGAAGTGCGTACCGACGTAACGGTCGAAGCCCAGCAGTGCGAGCGCGATCGTGAGAATCGGGAACGTGGCCATGATGAGCACGTTCGAGCACAGCGCCGTCCACGTAAACACCGGCATCTTCATGAGGCTCATGCCCGGCGCGCGCATCTTCAGAATGGTGACGAAGAAGTTGATGCCGGTAATGAGCGTGCCCACGCCCGACAGCTGCAGCGACCAGATGTAGTAGTCGACGCCCACGCCCGGACTGAACTGCAGTTCCGAAAGCGGCGGATACGCGAGCCAGCCCGTTTGTGCGAACTCGCCGACCACCAGCGACAGGTTGATGAGAATCGCGCTGATCGCCGTCATCCAGAACGAGAGCGAGTTCAGGAACGGGAACGCCACGTCGCGCGCGCCGATCTGCAGCGGCACGACGAGGTTGAACAGCCCGACCATGAGCGCCATCGCCATGAAGAAGATCATGATGACGCCGTGCGCCGAGAAGATCTGGTCATAGTGATGCGCCGGCAGATAGCCCGGCGCGTCGAAGGCGATGGCCTGCTGGACGCGCATCATGACGGCGTCGGCGAAACCGCGCACGAGCATCAGCACCGCCACGATGATGTACATCAGGCCGATGCGCTTATGGTCCACGCTCGTGAGCCATTCGGACCAGATGTACTTCCACTTGCCGGCCACGGTCACGAGACCGAGCACGGCGACCACGATCAGCGCCATGAACGCCGCGGCGCCCATGATGATCGGCTGATCGAACGGGATCGCCTCTAAGGTGAGTTTTCCGAACATGACTGCTTACCCCTTGGTCACGCACGACGGGTCATTGAAGTCCGTGACGTGGCCGTTGTTGTACTTCGCGATGATGTTGTTGAAGAGCTTCGGATCGACGGTCGAGAAGTACTGCACCGGCGCCTTCTCGGTCGGCTGCGCGACGCCCGCGTATTCGTCCATCGACAGGCCGTCGCGCGAAGCCTTGACCTTCTGCACCCACGCGTCGAAATCCTGCTGGCTGGTGGCGAGCGTGCGGAACTTCATGTCGGAGAAGCCCTTGCCGCTGTAGTTGGCCGAAATGCCTTCGTAGTTGCCGGCTTCGTCGGCGACGAGGTGCAGGCGCGTCTGCATGCCTGCCATCGCATAGACCTGGGTGCCCAGTTGCGGGATGAAGAACGAGTTCATCACCGAATCCGACGTGATGCGGAAGTTGACCGGCGTGCCCACCGGCACCGCAAGCTGGTTCACCGTGGCAATGCCCAGGTCCGGATAGATGAAGAGCCACTTCCAGTCGAGCGCGACGACTTCGACGTTGATGGGCTTCACGTTCGATTCGAGCGGCTTGTAGGGATCGAGTTCGTGCGTGGTCTTCCAGGTGAGCACGGCGAGGAAGAGGATGATGACGGCCGGAATGGTCCAGACCACCACTTCGATTGCCGTCGAGTGCGCCCACTTGGGCGCGTAGGTGGCGTTGCGGTTGGACGCGCGGTAGCGCCAGGCGAAATAGAGCGTGAGCAGGATCACCGGCACCACGACGAGCAGCATGGCCCACGTGGCCGTGGCGATGAGGGATTTTTCGGCCATCCCGACGCTGCCCTTGGGATCGAGCACCGTCAGGTTGCCGCTACATCCCGCGAGCGTGGCGACGAGCCCGCCGCCGAGGGGGATTAACCACCTTTTGAAGGCTTTTCTCTTCATGTTTGCCTGCTTTTCCGTTTAACCACTTTGAACGCTGCCTTGAACGTCATCACGCACTCGCATTGCAAAATCCGCCATGCAAAATGCACCCGTACCGTTTTTAGCGAAATTCTACGGAAACGACTTATTCAAAAATTTGATTTAGGCTAAGGTTTATCGAGGGCGTCACAGCCCGTGGACGACAGCGCGACGGAACGACACAGATATCTTTCATATGCCTTTCTATGCGGCGACGCGCCCTGCGCGGCAAGGCGTCGCAGCCGGTATCAAGCGCTTGCCAAGTGAAAAATCGTGTGAATGGGAGCGGTACTCACGATCTCAATCGACGAAGAAAATGACCGCCGCTGGTTATTTTTTGGTTAATCGCTTAAAACCAGATCGACATTAAAATCGGAAAATTAAATCCCTTACCGATATTCAATCGCTTCGTCAACTCCATTAAGCCGCGCTTCACTTGCGAAAAATCAAGTAACGTATCCGGATTAACGTGACGACGCGCTTGCGTTTTCCCGTCGACGCGTGCCCGCCACCGCGCGCCGGTTGGCGAAACCAGGCGCTTGCGCTATCGTCATGGGTTCCTTTCGCGCCGCCTCCAGCCCTTGATCCGACGCCACGACGCCATGAATCCCGCTACCCGCGCCTCGCCCGCCCATTCCGACGAGCAGACGGACATCCCCGAAAAGCCGGGCGACTCCTACGTGCAGTCGTTCGCGCGCGGGCTTTCCGTGATCCGCGCGTTCAACGCCGAGCATCCCGAACAGACGCTCACCGACGTCGCCGCGGCCACCGGCCTCACGCGTGCCGGCGCCCGGCGCATCCTGCTCACGCTGCAGACGCTCGGCTACGTCGAGGCCGAAGGGCGCCTGTTCCGGCTCACGCCCAAGATTCTCGACCTCGGCTTCGCCTATCTCACGTCGATGCCGTTCTGGAATCTGGCCGAACCGGTCATGGAGGCCCTGTCCGGCGAGGTGCACGAAAGCTGTTCGGCGGCCGTGCTCGACCGCACCGAGATCGTCTATGTGCTGCGCGTGCCCACGCACAAGATCATGACGATCAACCTGTCGATCGGCAGCCGCCTGCCGGCCTACTGCACGTCGATGGGGCGCGTGCTGCTGGCCGCGCTCGACGAGGACACGCTCGATGCCACGCTCGGCGCGTCGCCGCTCTACGCGCACACGCCGCGCACCGTGACCGACAAGGACGAGCTGAAGAAAATCATCGCCCAGGTCCGCCAGCAGGGCTGGGCCATCGTCGATCAGGAACTGGAAGGCGGGCTGATTTCGATTTCGGCGCCCATCCGCAACCGCCAGGGCCGCGTGATCGCCGCGATGAACATCAGCGGCAACGCGCAGCGCACTTCCGCCAAACAGATGGTGAAGACCTTCCTGGAGCCGCTGCAACAGGCGGCCCAGCGCGTTTCGGGGATGGTTTCGCGGCGGACTTGAGGGGCGATCAGCGCTCAAGGAATCGATAAATGGTATTCGCGGCACGCCGCCGCCATCAAGGAGACGCTATGCCTGCCCCCGAAATCATCGTCACCGACACCGTGGACGAGACCATTGAGAGGATCATTGGCGGCGGTCTGAACCGGTTCAACGACGAACACGTTGGCTACGCAGACCGCCAACCGCTGGCTGTCCTGGTCCGAGATCCGCTCACGAGGGAAATTGTCGGCGGCGCGAGCGGCCGGTCATCGCTCGGCCTGCTTTTTCTCGATCTGTTCTTTCTCCCGACGTCCGCGCGCGGACAAGGCGTAGGCAGCGACGTTCTACGTCGATTCGAAGACGAGGGTCGCCGCCGTGGTTGCCGTTCTGCCGTGGTCTACACGATCAGCTTCCAGGCGCCCGAGTTCTACAAGCGCCATGGATGGACTGAATTCGGCAAGATTCCGTGTGATCCTCCGGGCACGTATAGGGTGTTTCTCACCAAGGACTTGTCAGCCGACTGACGCCGTCACCTCGTTTGCCGCAAACACCTCGCGTGCGGCGAACAGTGCATTGAGCGCTGCCGGAAAGCCCGCGTAGAGCGCCATCTGCATGAACACCTCGACGATTTCATCGCGAGTGCAGCCGACATTCAGCGCGGCCTCGATATGGATCTTCAACTGTGGTTGCGCGTTGCCAAGCGCGGCTAGGGCGGCAATCGTCGCGATCTCGCGGGCGCGCAGATCAAGTTGGGAGCGGCTATAGATGTCGCCGAAACCGAACTCGATCAACAGGCGGCCGAAATCCGGTGCGATGGGCGCCAGCGCCGCCACGACTTTCTCGCCGGCCTCGCCGTCGATCTGCTTCAGTTTTTGCCAGCCCTGCGCGTAGCGGTCGTGCTTCGTAGGCGCTGCGTCGATCCCGATATCCATGGCGAATCCTCTTCCTGTTGATGGGTTTGAGCTTCTTCGTCATGTCGAGTCGCGTCCCGCGCCGCCGTTTCGTACCAGGCAATTTTGTCCGTGATCGCCGCAAGGTTGGCCTGCAAATCCTCGATGCGTGCCAGCACCTCGTTCCGATGCGCCGCCAGCATTTCGCGCCGGGCATCGTAGGTCGCATCGCCCTGCGAGCGCAGTGCGGAAAACGCCTGGATGGAAGCGATCGGCATCCCGGTCGCCTTCAGGCGCATGACGAATTGCAGCCAATCCCTGTCCGCTGGCGAATACAGCCGGTGTCCGGCCTGCGTGCGACCGATGGCACGCAGCAGCCCAGCCCGCTCGTAGTAACGTAGCGTATGGGTGGTGACGCCGGTGGCCGCAGCCACCTGACCGATAGTCAGGGCTTTTGACATGACGGATCTCAGGTTAGGACTTCGAGTGCACTCTAAGTCAAGCGTCCCGCGCCGTCAGCCCTTTTTAACGTGTCGGTCGAACCGATACAGGAACGCATGGCACTTCGCACCGCCCCGAAGGCTCCGCAGCCCGCCAGGTTCGACGCACCATCGGAACCTCTGCCGCTCCGCAAGACCCCAGCCCTGCTGCGCGACCGGGACCGCATCGACGCGGGTTCCGCGATCCGGCCGGGAATGGCTGGAAGATGCCCCAGGCGGCCAAAAACGCTGCCTGAAGGCGAACAGCCGATTCAGCCCACGTCGGCGAAAACCTGCACGAGCCAGTCCGTGAAAGCGCGCACGCGCAGCGAAAGCTGGCGCGCCTGCGGAAACATCACGGACACCGGCATGGGCGGCGGCGGCTGGTCGCCCAGCACGATGCACAGTTCGCCGTTGGCCAGTTGCTCGCGCACCCTGTAGCGCGGCACCTGCACCAGCCCCAGTCCCGCGACCGCGCCCGCCGTATACAGCTCCGCGCCATTGACGGCCACCGGTCCCGGCAGCGTGACGTTGCGTACGCCATCGGCCAGCGCGAATTCGAGCGGATGCGCCCGGCCCGTGGCCGGCGAGAGATAGTTGACGGCGAAATGCCCATCCATGAGCGCGTCGATCGACGTGGGATCGCCATGCCGTTCGAGATAGCCGGGGCTCGCGACGGTGACCTGTTCGAGCAGCGCGACGCGCCGCGCGATCATCGACGAATCGCTGAGTTCGCCCGCGCGCAGCACGCAATCGATGCCCTCGCGCACGAGATCGACGAAATGATCGCCCGAGCCGATAAAGAGTTCGATGCGCGGATAGCGCGCGAGAAATTGCGCCAGGCGCGGCATCACGAAATACTGCGCGAGCGTGCCCTGCATGTTCACGCGCAGGCGCCCTTGCGGATCGGTGTCGCGGAACGCTTCTTCGGTTTCTTCGAGATCGGCGAGCAGACGCGTGCAACGCTGATAGTAAGCGTCGCCGTCGGGCGTGGGCTTCACCTGGCGCGTGGTGCGCTCCAGCAGGCGCACGCCAAGGCGCGTCTCAAGACGCTTGATCGAATTCGTGACGGTGGCGCGCGGCAGGTTGAGGTCCTCGGCGGCCTGCGTGAAGCTGCGGCGGTCGACGATGCGCGTGAAAATCTGCATCTCCTGGAAACGGTCCAAGGGCGGTCTCGCTAGGGTCTCGTGTGGTCTTGGGGGGCGGCGTCATCTTCTCATGAGCCGATGGCATGGCCAAAATACCCAGGAACCCTGGAATGCCCAGGAATGCCCAGGAACCGGCGGCACGCATGAAGCGAGCGCCCGCGCGCCATTCAGCCCGTCAGCGCCACCCGCTGCACCGCCGCGACAAAGGCCGCGCCGGCGTCTTCGATCCGTCCGGAATTGTCGATCTGCACGAAAGTCGCGCCTTCCGGCACGACAAAGGGCGCGCGCCGCGCGAGCCGCTCGGCGACCTGTTCCGGCGTCTCCCGCGCGCGCGAAGCGAGCCGCGCGGCCAGCACGTGCTGCGCGGCGTTCACGTGCACGAGCGTCATGCGCGGATAGCGCGCCAGCGCTTCGCTCACGTAGGCGCGCGAGCCGTTCACCACGACGGTGCAACCCAGCTTGAGCCACTGCTCGATTTCCACGCCGATGCCATAGCTCAGCGCGTGGCTGCGCCAGTGCAGCGCGAACAGGCCCATGCGTGCGCGCGCTTCGAATTCGGTATCGGTAAGCGCGATGTGGTTCTCGCCACCGCCTTCCGCGCGCGTGATATAGCGATGCGCGAACACCACGCCCTCCGCCGCGAGCCGCTTGCGCGCGTAGCCGAGCAGCGTGTCCTTGCCCGCCCCCGACGGACCCATCACGTAAATCAGCCGGGCCGTCATGCGCAGCCCTCCGTCGGGAAATCCACGCGCTGCCATAACTCGAACGGCGCGCCGGGCTGCGGCTCGACATAGATCGCGACGCCGTGCACCGGCAGCGGGCCGGCGTCGCGCATCTGCGCGTTCCAGGCGTGCATGAGCGCGGCGCGCGTCGGCGCGTCGGCGAGCGAATCGGAAAGCGTCATATGGAAGCGGAATTCATCGAATACGTACGGATAACCCCAGGTCTCGACGTAGTCGCGCTGGCGCGGCGTGAGCGGCGTGAGCGGCGCGTCGAGGCGCTTTGCCAGTTCGGCGGGCGTCTGCGCCGCGCGCAACGATCCGAGCGCGCGCAAGGCGTCGCCGGCCAGTTGCTGGAGCGCCTGCGCACCTGCGTCGTCGGCGGCGCGCACGGCGACGAAGCGGCCCAGCGTCGCCGCCTCCGCCGCCACGTCAAAGCGCGCGCGCCGCGCGGCCCAGGCCTGCGTGGCGGCGACGAGCGCCTGCGGCGTCACGCCGTCGGCGAGGCGAAACGGCGGCACGAGCGTGCCGTGCCAGCCGTAGCGCGCGGGCGCCACGGTGAGCGCCGCGAGCGGCCTTTCAAGCTCGACGGGCTGCGGCGGCGCAAGCGCGTCACCGCTTTCCGGGTCGCGCCCCAGCCACGCGCAGCCACGCTGCCACCACGCCGAGTCGCGCGGCGGCGCGTAGTAAAGCGCGAAGCGCGTCGCCCCGTTCCAGTGCGCGGGCGCGGTGCTCGTCGCGGTGCTCATATGTCGTGTTCCACCATCAGTTGCACGCGGTCGGCGGCGAAGTGCGTCACGCCATATTTGATCGCCACGCCTTCCAGATCGACGTCGACGTTCTCGACCCACAGCACCGGCTGCTGCCGGTTGATGTTCAGACGCCGCGCCACTTCGGGCTCGGGCAGCACGCTGCCGATCCGGCTCCATTTGCGCAGATAGTCGGTCACTCCGAATTCGGCGAGCGCCTTCGAAGTGCTGTCCACACGCTCCATGACCGTGGGCAGATCGGTGAAACGCGCGGCCGGATACCAGCTGCGCGCGTAGGTGAGCGGCACGCCGTCCGATTCGTGCAGCGTCTCCAGCCGGTAGACCAGCGCACCGGCGCGCAGCCCCAGCGCCTTCGCGACGGCGGGGTCCGCCTTCACCCGCGACGACGCCAGCAGCCTGCCCACCGCCGAATGCTGATGGCGTTGCAGGTTTTCCGTAAAGCGCGTGCGCTTGCCGATGCTGTAGTCGATCGCGCCGGGCTGCACGAAGGTGCCGCGCCCCTGCTCGACGCTCACCAGCCCCTGCGCCGCGAGGCCCAGCATCGCGCGCCGCACCGTATGGCGGTTCACGTCGAAGCGCTTCGCCAGTTCGCCTTCGCTCGGCAGGCGGCCATCGTCGCCGAAGCCCTTCGCGGCGATCTCGGCCGCGAGGATCTGCTCGATCTGCCGCCACACCGCCAGCCCTGCGCCGCGTTCGAGCGTGCTGTGGGACGCGTCGTCGTTCGATGTCATGGTGCTGTCATTCCCCTCGGTTTCAATAGCGTTTTGCGCATTGTAGTGGCCAGGGCGTGATGGAAATATGAAAACGTCCCTCATGCCGGCGTGGATTCACTGTAGCATTAAACATCTAGACGTTTAGATGAATAGATGCTTCAATATCTCGACGTTTGCGCCGCCTCGCGACGCCTGCAATGCGGCAACCCGATTCAACCGTAGCAACCGTTTCCCCACAGTTCAATTCCGTTCACGACACAGGAACTCCGATGAACGCATCCTCCGCCCCGTCCAGCGCCGCCGGGTCCGCCGCGCGCCGCGCCTGGATGGCGGTTCTCGCGCGCACGCCGCGCGCCGATCTGGAAGCGGCTTTCGCCGCAGCGCTCGGCGGCGAGCCGGCGCCTTCCTTCGACTGGCTGCGCGCCCCTCAGACCGGCCTCGCGATGGTGCGCGGGCGCGTCGGCGGCACCGGCAACGCCTTCAACCTGGGCGAAGCCACCGTCACGCGCGCCACGCTGCGCCTGCGCGCGCCGCACGGCCAGGCGGCCACGGTCGGCGTCGCCTGCCATCTGGGCCGCGACAAGCGCCGCGCCGAACTGGCCGCGCTCGCCGACGCCCTCCTGCAGCAGCCCGAGCGGCACGAGCGCCTGCACGCCCAACTGATCGAGCCGCTGATCGCGCGCCTGGAAGGCATTCGCGCAGCCCGCCGCGACGACACCGCCAGCACCAAGGTCGAGTTCTTCACGATGGTTCGAGGTGACGCATGAACGAACGCGTTATGACTGCCGATATCGCCAGAACCGCCGTACACCTGTCGCTCGACGCGCTCGCGCCCGGTTTCGCCGACCCGGTGCACGACACGCAAGCCGTGTTCCGCACGCTCTTGAACGCACTTTCGCGCCCCGGCACGATCGATACGATCGAAACGCCGTTGCCCGCTGCCGAGGCAGCCGCCGACGGCACGCCGCGCGCCGGTCTCGCGGCCTTCGCCTCGCTGCTCGCGCTGGCCGACTACGCCACGCCCGTCTGGCTCGCGCAGCCCGACGCCGCGCTGGCCGCCGCCCTGCGCTTTCACGCCGACGCGCCGCTGGCCGCCACGCCACGCGAAGCCGCCTTCGCCTACGTGCACGACGCCGCCACGCTGCCGCCGCTCGAAGCCTTCGCCTGCGGGACCGATGAATCGCCCGAGCATTCGGCCACCGTCTTCGTGCGCGTCGATTCGCTCACGGGCGGCACGGCGCTCACGCTCAGCGGCCCCGGCATCGAAACGACCCAGGCGTTCGCGCCCGCTGGCCTGCCCGCGCGTTTCTGGCAGGAGCGTGCCGCGCTCGCGCCGCTCTTTCCGTGCGGCATCGACTTCTATTTTGTTTGCGGTGCCCAGATCGTGGGCCTGCCGCGCACGACCCGCGTGGAGGTGAACTGATGTATGTCGCCGTCAAAGGAGGAGAACGCGCGATCGAGGCGTCGTGGCGTCTGCTCGACAAGGCCCGCCGTGGCGACACGAGCGTGCCCGAGCTGTCCGTCGCGCAGATCCGCGAACAGATGCGCCTGGCCGTGGCGCGTGTGATGGCCGAAGGCTCCGTCTACGACGAGGAACTCGCCGCGCTCGCGATCAAGCAGGCAGCAGGCGATCTCGTCGAAGCGATCTTTCTGCTGCGCGCCTATCGCACCACGCTGCCGCGCTTCGGCTACACGGTGCCGGTGGAAACGGAACACATGGCGGTCGAGCGGCGCATTTCCGCGACCTTCAAGGACGTGCCCGGCGGCCAGGTGCTGGGCGCGACCTACGATTACACGCAGCGCCTGCTGGATTTCGCGCTGCTCGCCGACGGCGACGATGCAACGGACTCCGAACCGATTGTGTCACGCCCCGCATCGCATGAAGCCGAACCGATGCCGCGCATCGTCACGCTGCTGAACAACGAGGGCCTCATCGAACAGGAAACGGTCTCGGAGGAAGACGTCGAACCGGGCGATCTCTCACGCGAACCGCTGTCGTTTCCCGCCGATCGCAGCGTGCGTCTGCAGAACCTCGCGCGTGGCGACGAAGGCTTTCTGCTCGCAATGGGCTACGCCACGCAGCGCGGCTACGCGCACTCGCATCCGTTCGCGGGCGAGATCCGCTTCGGCACGGTCGCGGTGGAAATGGTGCTGGACGAACTCGGCGAAGCCGTCGAAATCGGCGAGATCGAACTGACCGAATGCCAGATGATCAACCAGTTCGCGGGCAGCAAGGACATGCCGCCGGCCTTCACGCAGGGCTATGGCCTTACCTTCGGCCATGCCGAGCGCAAGGCCATGGCGATGGCGCTGGTCGATCGCGCGCTGCGTGCCGAAGAACTGGGCGAAACGCTCGCCTCGCCCACCCAGGACATCGAATTCATGCTCTCGCATAGCGACAACGTGGAAGCGTCGGGCTTCGTGCAGCATCTGAAACTGCCGCATTACGTCGACTTCCAGGCCGAACTGGAGCTGGTGCGCCGTCTGCGCGCGCAGCATGGCGAACCGTCGGGCGGCGAACCGCAAACCGTGGAGGCCGCATGAACGCGCCCGATACTTTCGACACGACGCTCGCCTCGCACGAGACCCAGGCCGCCGACGGCTACAACTTCGCGTACCTGGACGAGCAGACCAAGCGCATGATCCGCCGCGCACTGCTCAAGGCCGTGGCGGTGCCCGGCTATCAGGTGCCGTTCGCGTCGCGCGAAATGCCGCTGCCGTATGGCTGGGGCACGGGCGGCATTCAGGTGACGGCGGCGATCATCGGCGCAAACGACACGCTCAAGGTCATCGATCAAGGCTCCGACGACACGACCAACGCCGTCAACATCCGCCGCTTTTTCGCGCGCACGACGGGCGTGGCCACCACGCGCCGCACGAGCGAAGCGACCATCGTGCAGACGCGCCACCGCATTCCCGAAACACCGCTCACGGACAAGCAGATTCTCGTCTATCAAGTGCCGATGCCCGAACCGCTTTACCGGCTGGAACCGCGCGTGGCCGAATGCAAGAAGCTGCACGCGCTCGCCGATTACGGTCTCATCAGCGTGAAGCTCTACGAGGACATCGTGCAGCACGGCAGCATCGCCACCACCTACGACTATCCGGTGACGGTAAACGGGCGCTATCTCACCTCGCCCTCGCCGATTCCCAAGTTCGACAATCCGAAGCTGCATATGAACGCCGCGCTGCAACTGTTCGGTGCGGGCCGCGAGCGGCGCATCTACGCGATTCCGCCTTATACGCCGGTGAAATCGCTCGATTTCGACGATCACCCGTTCGAAGTCCAGCGTTGGGAACACGCGTGCGCGCTGTGCGGGTCGCGCGAGAGCTTCCTCGACGAAATGATCGTCGACGATGCGGGCAAGCGCATGTTCGTGTGCTCGGATAGCGATTACTGCCACGATCGACAGGAAAATCAGGATCACGAATCGAAAGGAGCGGAGGTATGAATTCGAGCATGACGCCGCTCTTGAGCGCACGCGGTCTCACGAAGCAATATGGCGGGCGCAACGGCTGCCGCGACGTGAGCTTCGATCTTTATCCTGGCGAAGTGCTGTGCATCGTTGGCGAATCGGGCTCGGGCAAGACCACCTTGCTCAACACGCTCGCGCTGCGCACCGACGCCGATGCGGGCTCGCTCGTCTACACCGGCGCGAACGGCGAGGCGCTCGATCTGCGCACGCTGTCCGAGCCGCGCCGGCGTTTGCTTGCCCGCACCGAATGGGGCTTCGTGCAGCAGAATCCGCGCGATGGGCTGCGTGCGGGCGTATCGGCGGGCGCCAATATCGGCGAGCCGCTGATGGCCGTGGGCGCGCGCCATTACGGGCGGATTCGGCAGAGCGCGCAGCAATGGATGCGCCGCGTCGAGCTGGACGACACCCGCATCGACGAATTGCCTTCGGCGTTTTCGGGCGGCATGCAGCAGCGCCTGCAGATCGCGCGCAATCTGGTCACCGGCCCGCGCCTGGTTTTCATGGACGAACCGACCGCCGGCCTCGATGTATCCGTGCAGGCACGCCTGCTCGATCTGCTGCGAACACTCACGACCACGCTGCATCTTTCGGTGCTGATCGTCACGCACGACATCGGCGTGGCGCGTCTGCTCGCGCATCGGCTGATGGTGATGCAGGGCGGCACGGTGGTCGAATCGGGTCTGACCGACCAGGTGCTGGACGATCCCCAACACCCCTATACGCAGACGCTGGTAGCTTCCGTGCTGCCGGTCTAGGATGAACGCCATGACACTGAATTCCCTGGTTTCCCCGGCGGCGCGCGCGTTCGCCGAGCGCCCCGCGCTCATGCTGCGCGCCGAAGACGTGCGCAAGACCTTCACGCTGCACGGTCAGGGCGGCATCGGCATCGACGCGCTCGCGGGCGTCTCGCTGGACGTCGAGCGCGGCGAGTGCGTTGTGCTGGTCGGTCCCTCGGGCGCGGGCAAAAGCACGTTTTTGCGCTGCCTGTACGGCAACTATCTGGCGAGCGGCGGCTCGATCGCGATCCGCGACGACGCGGCGCCCGCGCAGCATCTGGAAATCACCGGCGCCGAGCCGCACGACGTCCTGCGTCTGCGCCGCAACGTGGTCGGTTATGTGAGCCAGTTTCTGCGCGTGATTCCGCGTGTATCGGCGCTCGATATCGTGGCCGCGCCGCTGGTGTCGCGCGGCATCGATGAAGAAGACGCGCGCGCACGCGCAGCCGCGCTGCTCGAACGCCTGAACGTGCCGCAGCGTCTGTGGCCGCTCGCGCCCGCGACGTTTTCGGGCGGCGAGCAGCAGCGCGTGAACATCGCGCGCGGCCTGATCGCGCAGCATCGCGTGCTGTTGCTCGACGAACCCACGGCCTCGCTCGACGCGGAGAACCGCGAAGTGGTCGCGGGTTTGATCGTCGAGGCGCGCGAGCGCGGCGCGGCGATCGTCGGCGTGTTCCATGACGAGGACACGCGCGAGCGCGTCGCCACCCGCGTGCTGGCGCTGCGTGCGCCGCGCGTGGCGCAGACGGGCGCAGCCATCGCCGCCTGAACATGTTTTCGTAATCCGCGCTTCGTACCTTTACGTACCCTTAACAGTGACTCAAGAACCGATTTCTGGAGCCTGAAGATGTTGATCAAGAACGCTCGCATCGTGACGCGAGACGACGTTTTCACCGGCACGCTGCAGGTCGAAGGCGACACCATCCGCGACATTTCGCGCGGGTCCACCGCCGCGCCCGAGGCCGAGGACTGGGAAGGCGACTTCCTGCTGCCGGGTCTCGTCGAGCTGCACACCGACAACCTGGAAAAGCACCTCGCGCCGCGCCCCGGCGTGCACTGGAACACCGACGCCGCCTTCGTGATCCACGACGCGCAGATCGCCGCCGCCGGCATCACCACGGTGTTCGACGCGCTCGCCATCGGCACGCGCCTGGCCGTGGGCGTGCGTGGCCGCGACGTGCAACTGGCGAGCGCCGCCGCCCTTTCGCGCTTCTCCGAGCGCAAGCTGCTGCGTGCCGACCATTTCCTGCACCTGCGCTGCGAAATCGCCACCGAGGACGTGATCGAGCTGTTCGACACGCTGAGCGTGCATCCGCTGCTGCGTCTCGCCTCGGTGATGGACCACACGCCGGGCCAGCGCCAGTGGCACGACCGCGCGCAGTGGCGCCGCTACCAGGAGCGCCATGGCAAGTGGACCGACGAGCACGCCGACAACCTGCTGACCGAGATGGCAACCGAGCAGGAACGCTATGCGGACGCGCACCGCCGCGCGATCGTCGAGCGCTGCCGGGCGCGCAACATCCCGCTCGCGAGCCACGACGACACACTCGTCGAACACGTCGAGCAGGCCGCCGCCGAAGGCATCGTGCTCGCCGAATTCCCGACCACGCGCGCCGCCGCCGAGGAAGCGAAAAGACGCGGCATCGCCACGATCATGGGCGCGCCCAACGTCGTGCGCGGCGGCTCGCACTCGGGCAATGTGTCGGCGCTCGAACTGGCGCAGGCGGATCTGCTCGACATCCTCTCGTCGGACTACGTGCCGTCGAGCCTCCTGAGCGCCGCGTTCGATCTCGTGACGAAGGCCGACTGGACGCTGCCACGCGCGCTCGCCACGGTGTCGTGGGAACCGGCGCACAAGGCGGGTCTGGCCGATCGCGGCGCGATCGAACCGGGCCTGCGCGCGGACTTCGTGCGCGTGACCATGCTCGACACGCTGCCGGTGCCGCGCGCGACGTATCGCGCGGGCCAGCGCGTGATCTAGCGCGGTCTGATCCGCCCGCGTTTTTCCTGCTGCAGTGCGGCAAAGGCATGCCGAAGCCGACAACAAAACCAACGGCATGCCATCGTTTCGATTTCAACTTCCCTTCATGCGCCGCGCCTGGCACCTGACAGGCGCCGGCGCACGCCTTCGACTGTTGCGGCAGAGCATCGCAATCCGTTTTCCGCAGCCCTCTATCCGCACCTCTCCTTGGCGCTGAAAGCCTTGCTGGACAAGGCTTTTCGCCCGTCGTCACACACCGGCGCAGGTCCGTTAGAGCGCTTGTTCGCTTGCCATCCGGTATTTCACTAGCGACGCAGCATTTTTGACCGGGTAAGCTTTGCGCCGCCGCTCGCAGCAACGCTTGCGAGGACAACCGAATCTCCGGCGCGAGCCGCGCCGGAAAAATGCACCGTGGCGGCACGACCGCACATGGCGCGCCATGAACCATAAGAGGAGTACAAAGAGTGAAGAAACTGCTTGCCACCCTGTCGGTTGCCCTGCTGGCCGTTTCGGCCAGTGCCGCCTACGCAAAGGATTGGACCACCGTGCGCTTCGGCGTCGACGCGAGCTACGCTCCGTTCGAATCGAAAGCCCCCGATGGCAAGCTGGTCGGTTTCGACATCGACCTCGGCAATGAGATCTGCAGGCGCATGAGCGCCAAGTGCGTGTGGGTCGAGCAGGATTTCGACGGCATGATCCCGGGCCTGAAGGCCAAGAAGTTCGACGGCGTGCTGTCGTCGATGACGATCACGCCGCAGCGCGAAGAGCAGATCGCTTTCTCGGCGAAGCTGTTCAACACGCCGACGCGCCTCGTTGCCAAGAAGGGCACCAGCTTCCAGCCGACCGCCGACTCGCTCAAGGGCAAGACGGTGGGCGTCGAGCAAGGCACGATCCAGGAAACCTACGCCAAGGACAACTGGGCGCCCAAGGGCGTCAACGTCGTTCCTTACCAGAACCAGGACCAGGTCTACGCCGACCTGATCTCGGGCCGTCTGGACGCAGCGCTGCAAGACGAAGTGCAAGCCGACCTGGGCTTCCTGAAGACGCCGCGCGGCGCTGGCTTCCAGTTCGCCGGCAAGGAAATCCCGACGGGCGCAGCCGCTATCGGCCTGCGCAAGGAAGACGCCGATCTCAAGACGAAGATCGACAAGGCCATCGCCGACATGATCAAGGACGGCACGTACAAGAAGATCGAAGCCAAGTACTTCGACTTCGACGTGTACGGCAGCTAAGCGTTTTTGTCGCGCCGCCCGCGCTTTGCGGGCGACCCGGAAAGCCCGGACCCTTGCGGTTCGGGCTTTTTGCTTTGAGGCTCGCTTTTGGGCGGCTCGCTTTTGGGTGGCGCGATTCCGTCCGAAGTTCTGTCGATTGCGCGGATCGGCTAAGATCATGGACATCGGCCCGACAGCGGGCCATTCCTCCGCTCACGCCCGAACCACGCGCCTCGCGCCTCAAGCGCCAGGCGCGCACCCATCATGCAAACCCACCACCATCCGTTGATTGCGCCCGCACTGGGCACCGCGCGAGAGATCACGAGTTTCCACTACGGCAAGCCCGGCGGCACGAAGGTCTATGTGCAGTCGTCGCTGCACGCGGACGAATTGCCCGGCATGCTCGTGTCCTGGGCGCTGCGCCGCAAGCTCGCCGCGCTCGAAAACGCTGGGCGTATGCGCGGCGAAGTCGTGATCGTGCCGGTGGCGAACCCGATCGGCCTGAACCAGCATTGGCTCGGTCATCTCGTGGGGCGCTTCGAGTCGAACACCGCGCAGAACTTCAACCGCAACTTCCATGAGCTGACGGCGCTCGTGCTGCCGCAGATCGAGTCGCGCCTGGGGCCCGACGCCAACGCCAATGTCAAGGCGATCCGCGCCCTGATGGGCGAAGGGCTGGCCGCCGTGCAGCGGAAGACCGAGCTCGATTCGCAGCGCCTCGCGCTTCAACGCCTGTCCTACGACGCCGATATCGTGCTGGACCTGCATTGCGACTGGGAAGCCGCGATGCACATCTACACGAATCCCGAACTCTGGCCCGAGGTCGAGCCGCTCGCGCGCTACCTGGACTCCAAGGCGTCGCTGCTCGCGCTGAACTCGATCGGCAATCCGTTCGACGAGATTCACAGCTTCTGCTGGACGGAGCTGCGCGAGCGCTTCGGTGAGCGTTTCCCGATTCCGTACGGCTCGATTTCGGTGACCGTCGAGCTGCGCAGCCAGCGCGACGTCTCGCACGAGTTCGCCGAGCACGACGCGCAAGCCATCGTCGACTATCTGATCACGCGCGGCGTGATTGACGGCACGGCTGCGCCGCTGCCGCCGCTCGCGCATCCGGCCACGCCGCTCGCGGGCACCGAACCGATCGTCGCGCCCGCCAGCGGCGTGATCGTGTTCCGCGCGGACTGCGGCGCATGGATCGACGCCGGCACGCCGGTGGCCGATATCGTCAATCCGCTCACCGACGAAGTGACCACGCTCAACGCCAGCGTGAGCGGCGTGATGTACGCGCGCCATAGCGCGCGCTTCGCGACCGCCGGGATGGAAATCGCGCGCATCGCCGGCGATACGCCGATCCGCTCCGGATCGCTGCTGTCGCTCTGACACGGCACGCGCCCCGGCTCGCAGATGAGCCGGGGCGTCGTTCAATCGGGCTGGCCGCCCCACTCCTTCGCATAACGAATATTGCAAAAACCGGCATAATTCGCCGATTTTCAAGTATTCGACCCCGTTTCTACCCGGCGCATTTGCATCCCAAAATTATCAGAACGTTCATGCAAATCGCGTAGCCAACCTTACAAAGCAGAAAATCTTATAAGGCTTGCCCAGCGCTCGGCCAACGCTGGAAAGCACCCGTCAATTTCCAGAAAACCCAATCCCATCAAGGCTTTAAGCCTGCGCCCCTGGCTCGCAAGCCCACTGTCGCATTCGCACCACATAACAGCGACATTTCAGCGACATGTCCTTACTGTCACATTTCTTTCGCTAGCGACCCTTAAATTGCAGCGCGACACATCAACCGGCCCGCACGAGACCGGAGACTCACTTTCCTTCATCCGGAGAAACAGTTGAAAAAGAAAATTTTGACCACCGCTATCCTCGGCCTGATCGCCGGTACCGCTCACGCACAAAGCAGCGTGACGCTGTACGGCCTGATCGACGCAGGCGTGAGCTACATCAACCACGTCCAGAACGCGTCGAAGGGCAGCTCGAAGGCATTCCAGTACGGTGACGGCGTCGCACAAGGCAGCCGTTGGGGCCTGCGTGGCACGGAAGACCTGGGCGGCGGCCTGAAGGCGATCTTCGTGCTCGAAAACGGTTTTAACAGCGGCACGGGCGCAGCAGGCCAAGGCAGCTCGATGTTCGGCCGTCAAGCCTATGTCGGTCTGACGCAAAGCAACATCGGTTCGCTGACGTTCGGCCGTCAATACTCGTTCAGCACGGACATCCTCGGTTCGCTGTACTCGACCGGCGGCAATACGGTTTCGGGCAACTGGGCCTTCCACGTCAACGACGTCGACCAGCTCACGTCGAGCCGTATCAACAACGCCGTCAAGTTCCAGAGCGTGAACTTCTCGGGCTTCACGTTCGGCGGCCTCTATGGCTTCTCGAACACGACCTCGTTCGCCGGCGCACCGACGACGAGCGCAACGGCTTCGTCGCGCGCATTCAGCTTCGGCGCGAACTACGCGTACGGCCCGTTCAGCCTCGGCGGCGCGTACACGGACATCACGTACCCGGCTTCGGCTTCGACGACGACGTTCTCGACGTCGCTCGCCAACGTCAACACGGCAGGTTCGAGCGTGGTCCGCGACCTGCGCTCGTTCGGCTTCGGCGGCCGCTACGTCTACGGCCCGGCTACGGCATGGCTGCTGTGGACGAACACGCGTTTCGAACCGATCACGGGTTCGTCGACGCTGTACAACGCGTACGAAGCAGGCGTCAAGTACGCCTTCACGCCGGCTCTGACGACGGCTGTCGGCTACACGTACTCGCGCGCGTCGGGTCTGTTCAACGCTCACTGGAACCAGGTCAACGGTTCGCTCGACTACGCTCTGAGCAAGCGCACGGACGTCTACGGTCTCGTCGCCTGGGAAGAAGCGTCGGGCACGTACAAGGGCGCGCCGGTTCAGGCACAGATCGGCGATTCGACGTCGAGCATCTTCGCGCCGTCGGGTTCGGGTTCGCAGGAACAAGTCGCGGTGCGCGTGGGTATCCGCCACAAGTTCTAAGCATTGCGAACGCAGCGCCTGCTTCGCGCAGGCGCCGTGTGGCATCGCCATGCCTCCTGCCGCGCCATGCGCGGCGGGCACAAGGCCTCCTTCGGGAGGCCTTTTTACTGGCTGCGTGCGCCCTGCGGCGCCGCGCTATCTGCCGCCTCGCGCGCGCTTCTGGTACGCTGCGCCCTTTCCCTTCGCAGCTTTCGAACCGATGGAACTCCCTTTCAACGAAGCCGGCGTGTCGGTCACACGCACCTCGCTTTCCGCCGCCGGGCAGATCTTCGCACTCCGGGACATCGACGATCTGCGGGTCGTGACGATCCACCGCAACCGCGTGTTTCCGGTGCTGCTTTCGCTGTTCGGCGTGGTGCTCGCGGCCTTTGGCGGCGTGTACAGCTCGGGCGCCGCGCTCGGCTGCGGCGTGATGATGGTGGTGGTGGGCTGGCTCGCGTGGATCTGGCAGGAGGTCACGCACCGCTTGCTGGTGGTGACGAAGGGCGAAACCCGCGAAGCGGTCTCGAGCAGCGACCGCAGCTTCGTCGAGCGCGTCGAGCAAGCCGTGCGCGCGGCCAAGGCGGCCAGCGCCGACGCCCCGGCGCCGCGCCCCGCTGCACAATAAGCCCCCGTCGCCGGAAGCACGTCAGCTCGCTTCAGCCTACCTGCTCGATCGGCCTGGTGTGCCAGATGTCGCGCGCGTACTCGGCGATCGCACGATCCGACGAGAACGTGCCCATGCCGGCCACGTTCAAAATCGCGCTCGCGGTCCATTTGGGCGTATCGACGAAGCGTTCGTCCGCCGCCTCCTGCGCCTGCACGAACGCGGCGTAATCGGCCAGCACCATGTAGTGATCGCCCCAGTCCACCAGGGTGTGGAAGATATCCGAATAGCGCGCGGGGTCGTCGGGCGAGAAAAAGCCCGTGCGGATCTGGTCGAGCACGGTGCGCAGCTCGACATTCTCTTCGTACACCTGGCGCGGCCGATAACCCGAGCAACGCAGCGCATCGACCTGATCCGACGTGTGGCCGAAGATGAAGATATGGTCGTTGCCCACCGCGTCGCAGATTTCGATGTTCGCGCCGTCGAGCGTGCCCATCGTCAGCGCGCCATTGAGCGCGAGCTTCATGTTGCCGGTGCCCGACGCCTCCGTGCCCGCCGTCGAAATCTGCTCGGACAGGTCGGCGGCCGGAATCACGACCTCGGCCACGCTCACGCCGTAGTTCGGCACGAATACCACCTTGAGGCGATCGCCTACCACGGGATCGTGGTTGATCTTGTCGGCCACGTCGTTGATGAGGCGAATGATGGTCTTGGCCATCCGGTACGCCGACGCCGCCTTGCCCGCGAACAGCACCACGCGCGGCACCCAGTCCCGTTCGGGCTCCAGCACGATGCGGTTGTAGCGCGTGATGACGTGCAGCACGTTGAGCAACTGTCGCTTGTATTCGTGGATGCGCTTGACCTGCATGTCGAACAGCGCATCGGGGTTGAACGCGAGGCCCGTGCGCGCCGTCATGCGCTCGATGAGCCGCACCTTGTTCTCGCGCTTGGCGGCGCGAAAAGCCGCGCCGAAAGCCGCGTCGCCGCTGAACTTGCGCAAGCCGTCCAGCGCGAACAGATCGCTGCGCCAGTTCGGCCCGATGGCCCCGTCGACCAGATGCGCCAGCGACGGACTCGCCTGCGCCAGCCAGCGGCGCGGCGTGATGCCGTTGGTGACGTTGGTGAAGCGATCGGGAAAGAGCCGCGCGAAATCGGCAAAGATATCGCGCGTCATCAACTGCGAGTGCAGCTTCGAAACGCCGTTGACCTTGTGGCTCGCGACGATCGCCAGATAGGCCATGCGTACGCGCCGCTGACCGTATTCATCGACGAGCGAAATGCGGCGGATAAAGTCGAGATCGTGAGCGCCCTTGTCGCTCGCCTCGCGCAGAAAAGCCGCGTTAATGTCGAAGATGATTTCGAGGTGACGCGGCAAGAGACGCGCCAATAGTTCGACATCCCAGGTTTCCAGCGCTTCGGGCATCAGCGTGTGATTCGTGTACGAGAACACGCGCTTGATGTGCCCCATCGCCTCGTCCCACGGCATGTGGTGGACATCCACGAGCAGGCGAAGCAACTCGGGAATCGCCAGCACGGGATGGGTGTCGTTCAGGTGCACCGCGACCTTGTCGGAGAAGCGCCCAAAGGTGCTGTGCGTACGCAGGTATCGGCGGATCAGGTCCTGCATGGTCGCGGAGACGAAAAAATACTCCTGGCGCAGGCGCAGTTCGCGGCCCGCCATGGTCGAATCGTCGGGATACAGCAGACGCGATACGTCCTCCGAAATATTTCTTGCTTCCACGGCGCGCTGATAATCGCCCTGATTGAAGGCCGAAAGATCCAGTTCCTCGTCGGCGCGCGCGGACCATAGCCGCAGCGTGTTGGTCGCGCTGGTCGCGTAGCCGGGAATCACGGTGTCATAGGCCATCGCGTTGACGTGAGTGGTGTCGATCCACTCCACATGGCCGTCGCGCTGCACCGTACGGCCGCCGAAACGCACGGGATACTGCACCTCGGGGCGCGGGAATTCCCACGGATTGCCGGAGCGCAGCCAGTAATCGGGCGCCTCGACCTGCTCGCCGTTGATGATCTGCTGGCGAAACATGCCGTAGTCGTAGCGGATGCCGTAGCCAAAACCCGGAATGCCGAGCGTCGCCATCGAGTCGAGAAAGCAGGCCGCCAGCCGGCCTAAACCGCCGTTGCCAAGCGCGGCGTCGGGTTCGAGATCGACCAGCGCTTCCATATCGACGCCCACGCCCGCGAGCGCCGCCTTCATCGGCTCGTAGATGCCGAGCGCAAGCAGCGCGTTCGAAAAGGTGCGGCCGATCAGAAACTCCATCGACAGGTAATAGACCCGTTTGACGTCCTGATCGTACTGACGGCGCGTGGTCACCATCCAGCGCTCGACGAGGCGATCGCGCACTGCGAGCGCGGCGGCGTGCAGCCAGTCCTGCGGGCGCGCGGTCACGGCGTCCTTGCCGACGCCGTACATCAGACGGTTCGAGATGGAACGGCGCAACGCATCGGCGCTGCTCTTCAACTGGTCGAATTCAAGACCAACGGCTGTCATCGAATGCCTCCCGGAAAAAGCGGCGCGCTGCGCGATGCCAGGATGGCGGGCGCGGCGCGCGGGCGTTCGGGCTGCGCTTGCACGTCGCGTGCCGCGTGGGATGCCCATCGCTCGTGCGGCAACACGCTCGGGCACCGTCGCGGTGCATTCCGTCCGCCGGATCGTCATGGACATCCGCGGGCGGGCAGGCGCAGGTCAGTTTGCAGAGTAGGACATTTTCAAGACGTGCGGCGTCGCGGAAACAATGCATAACGCATCATTTGCGGCGCTCTGAGGGACTGGCCGAAACGCGCTGCGTGCATAAGTGCGCCACTGCGCGGCGCGTTGGCGGTTGCGGTGCGGGATGGCTGTTAGTTGCGAGACCGCGCGATAGAGAAGGCCAATAAAACCTCTCCTTACAGCAAGCCCACGCTCTGGAGCAGGCGCTGCAGAATCGCGCGACCTCTGTAACAATCGCGGAATCGTTCGCACGGCGCCCGTGCCGGAACGCTCCGCTTCGCCCCTGCCCCGACCACGTCCGAGACCGCCTTGTCCGAAACTGTATCCGCGCCCAAAGACACCGGGCGCGCCGACGCCCCCATGACGGCGAAGAACCGCCGCGCGATGGCCGCCGTGATGCTCGCCGTCGCGCTGGCGACGCTCGACACCGCCATCGCCAACACGGCCCTGCCCGCCATCGCCGCCGATCTGCACGCGGCGCCCGCCGCCTCGGTGTGGATCATCAACGCCTACCAGCTCGCGATGGTCGCCACGCTGCTGCCGCTCGCGGCGCTCGGCGATATCCTCGGCCACCGGCGCATCTATATCAGCGGGCTCGCCATCTTCACGGTGGCGTCGCTCGCCTGCGCGCTCGCGCCCACGCTCACGGCGCTGGCCGGCGCGCGCGTGCTCCAGGGTCTGGGCGCAAGCGCGATCATGAGCGTCAACACGGCGCTGATCCGCTTCCTTTACCCGCCGCACCGGCTCGGGCGCGGCCTCGGCATGAATGCGCTGATCGTGGGCGTGTCGTTCGCCGTCGGGCCGACCATAGCGTCGCTGATTCTGTCGGCGGGCACCTGGCCATGGCTTTTCGCGATCAATGTGCCGCTCGGCGTGATCGCGCTGGTGTTCGCCATGCCCGCGCTGCCACAGACGGCACGCGGCAAGCACACCTTCGATCCGCTCGCGGCGCTGCTCAATCTCGTCACGTTCGCCGCGCTGATCTTCGCGCTCGGCGAGGCGGCGCAGCGCGCGCCGGGCAAGGAAGTGGCGACGGCGGCGGCAATCGCGCTGGTGTTCGGCGCGCTGCTGATCCGCCGCGAAGCCGGTCACCCCGCGCCGATGCTGCCCGTCGATCTGTTCAAGCGCCCGGTGTTCGCGCTGTCGTCGCTGACGGCCATCTGCTCGTTCGCGGCCCAGGGCCTCGCGTTCGTGTCGCTGCCGTTCTATTTCGAAACCGTGCTGATGCGCAGCCAGGTGGAAACCGGCTTCCTGATGACGCCTTGGCCCGTGGTCGTGGCCGCCGCCGCGCCCATCGCGGGACGGCTCTCGGATCGCTATCCGCCGGGCCTGCTCGGCGCGATCGGACTGGCGATTCTCGCGGTGGGGATGGCGTCGCTGGCGATGCTGCCGGTGCATCCGAACGTGATCGACATCGTGATCCGCATGGCGATCTGCGGCGCGGGCTTCGGCTTCTTCCAGTCGCCCAATCTGCGCGCGATCATGGCGGCCGCCCCGCCGGAGCGCAGCGGCGGCGCGAGCGGCACCATCGCCGTCTCGCGGCTGCTCGGGCAGACCACGGGGGCGGCGCTGGTGGCGTTGTGTTTCGGGATCGCGGGCAAACATGGCCCGACGCTCGCGCTCGGCCTGGGCGCGGCGTTTTCAGCAGCGGCCAGCGTGGTGAGCGGCTTGCGCCTGTTCGCGCCGTCGCATCGGACGGTCAGCCATTGAGCGCCCGGCCGCGCGAATAAACGCGCCGCCTGGCGCTTCTGCGTCTTTGGATCAACGCTTGAAGTAAGCCTTCACGGCCGCGACGAAGGTGTCGATATCGGCGGCGCTCACGTCCAGATGCGTCACGAAGCGCGACGCGTACAGCATCTGCGTGAGGATGCCGCGCTCCTTGAGCCACGCCTCCAGCGCCGCGCAATCGGCCTGCGGGAACTGCGCGAACACCATGTTCGTGGCGTGCGACATCACCTTGACCTCGTCGATCTGCGCGAGCCCTTCGGCCAGGCGCGCGGCATTGGCGTGATCGTCGGCGAGACGCGCGACGTTGTGATCGAGCGCATGGAGGCAAGCCGCCGCCAGCACGCCCGACTGGCGCATGCCGCCGCCCAGCACCTTGCGCCAGCGGTGCGCCACCTCGATCAGCGCCCGGCTGCCCACCAGCACCGAGCCGACCGGCGCGCCCAGGCCCTTCGAAAAGCAGATCGACATCGAATCGAAACCCTCGGCCATCGCCTTGAGCGATTGATTCGACGCCACCGCCGCATTGAACACGCGCGCGCCGTCGAGGTGCGTGGCGAGCCCGCGGCCATGCGCGAACTGCGTGGCCTCGGCGACGTAGGCCGCCGGCAGCACCTTGCCGCCGATGGTGTTCTCGAGCGCGAACAGGCGCGTGCGCGCGAAGTGGTCGTCGGTTGGCTTGATCGCGGCCGCGACACGTTCGAGTGGGATCGAGCCGTCTTCGGCATTGTCGAGCGGCTGCGGCTGGATGCTGCCGAGCACCGCCGCGCCGCCGCCCTCGTACTTATAGGTGTGGGCCGCCTGGCCGACGATGTATTCGTCGCCGCGCCCGCAATGCGCCATCAGCGCGGCGAGGTTGCTTTGCGTGCCGCTCGGGAAGAACAGGCCGGCTTCCTTGCCGGCCTCCCCGGCCACGCGCGCCTGCAGGCTCAGCACGGTGGGATCGTCGCCCCAGACGTCGTCGCCGGTTTCGGCGCGGGTCATGGCGGCCAGCATGGCTTGGCTGGGACGGGTGACGGTGTCGCTACGCAGGTCGATCATGCCGATGGAATCCTCAAAGGGGCCGCGCCACGACGATGCGCGGCGCTAACCGCTGCGCCTGGCGAGCAGGCACAGCGCGGAAACCATCGAGTGTATTTTCAAACGGCGCGCCCTGGCAAATCCCTGAAAAAGCGGCGATCGCCAGGTGCGCGAGAAGCGCGAAGGATCAGCGCGAAAGTAGCGGCAACGGATCGACCGGCTTGCCGTCGCTGCGCACCTCGAACTGCACGCCCGCGACGCCATTGTTGTCGACACCCATTTCGGCGATCGGCTGGCCTTGCGAGACGGCGTCGTCTTCCTTCACGAGCAGGCGGCCGTTATGGCCATAGGCCGTCACGGTCTGATCGTTGTGCTTGATGATGACGAGCGGTCCATAGGCCTCGATGCCCGAGCCCGCATAGACCACGCGGCCCGCGGCGGCGGCCTTGACCGGCTCGCCGGGCGCGCCGCCGATCACGATGCCCGTTGACTTGCCCGGCACGAAGCGCTGCAGAATAGGACCGCGCGCCGGCCACATGAGCGTGAGCGAAGAGCCGACCGGGTTGGGCACGGCGACGCCGTTCGCGGCGGGCGCGCTGCTCGTGAACGCGGGCGGCTGAGGCGCGGCGGCGCCTGAGCTATAGCCCGCCGGCGGCGCGACACGCAGCACCTGGCCAGGCAGCACCTGAGCGTTCGGCGGCAACTGGTTCCAGCTCGCGAGGTCCTGGGTGCGCTGACCGTAGGCCGACGCGATGCGTGAAAGCGTGTCGCCCGGATTGACGCGGTAGTAACCAGCGGGCACGCCGTTGGACGTGGGGGTGGGCGGCGCGGACGGACTGCTCTCCCACGGCGTGAGCGTGCAGGCGCTGCAGGCAAGCGTGAGTGCGGCCAGCGCCGCATACGCGCCTGGAATTCGCCGTTGTCGATTCATGTTGCTGTTCCTCGCTGGTTCCTCGCTACGTACGACGGGAATACGTATTGTTGGATGCGCGTGGGGCCGCCGGCGTTCGCCCGCGAAACCCTCTCCGTTGATCAAGCCGGAATTGGCGAACGGCCCCCATTATATCGTCCCGGGCGTGGCGGCTTTTTTAACGCGCACGCTCTGGCGTCCGGCCGCTGCGCTGCGGCGCGCACGTTGTTCTGACTTCCTCGTGCAAACTCGATGGCCCTGATCGCACCCTCGCCTATACTGGGTTCTACCGCCTGCCGATAATCAGACAAAAATCGACGCCCGCCTCTCGCCGTGGTGCAACGTACGTCCCTGAGGGAACCAAGGATGAACAAAGCCACCTTTCTTTCCGTGCAGATCAACGTCGAAGATGTCGCGGCATCGCCGGGCCTCGTCGAATTGTTGAACAACCACCTCGTGTTCGCCGCCGACGTGGCCGAAGCCGCCGACGAACTCGTCCAGCATGCCAGCGTCGCACGCCTGTCCGGAGGCCTGCAGGCGACCGTCGAAATACCCGCCATCGTCCTCGAACGACTGCGCGATGCGCTGGACACCCTGAGCGGCTACGACGAAACGTGGCTCTTCGCGCTCGAACCCGGCCGCGCACTCTTCGACGATATCGCACGCCGCCCGCGCCTGCTGCACTGAGCACAGGCCCATCATCGGCCACGCCGAAGCGGGCAGCGCGAGCGCCCGCTGCGCCTGACCGCCCGCCGGACGCCCTCCGCCATCCGATTGATGGAATGGCCAGGCTGCCCGGCGGGATCTTTCAGGGGACAGCCCGTGAAATCCATTTTGCATCGCCGTAATGCCGTGCTGTCGGGCGGCGCATCGCACCTCGTCGCCGTGAGCGCCGAGCCTTCACCGGATGGCGCGAATGCCCGGCAAGCCGAAGCCGCGTCCGACGGATCGCCGTCAGCAAGCCGCGGGCCCGACACAGGCAATACCGAAGTGAGCGCCCAACTGGCGGGGCCAGGAGATTCGTCCGCCGATTTGCCCACGACGGCACGCGCCGTCTCCACGCTCCATGCGGTGCCAGCCGTGCCCGCGCACCTGGCCAATCGCCCGGTCCAGCTCGCGGACGGCGCGTCGTTCGCCGCGCTCGCCGCCGCGAACGAACTGAGCACCTTCCGCGTGTTCCACAGTTTCGATTATTCGGTGACGCTGCTGTTTCACGCCGGCACGCTCTCGTACTTCGTCGCCATGCACCAGGACAACACGCTCTGGTATGTCTTCAGGGCCGCCGATCTTGACTCGGCGGGCGCCGTGTTTCATCACCTCGAAGAGCAGGCGACGCGCCTCGCCGACGGTGAAACGCGCCTTGCGCAACTGGCCGCGCAAAACGCGATGCTCACGAAGCAGATCGAGGAATCGGAAGCGCATGCCGAGCGGCTGCGCGTAAACCTGCAACGTCACGCGGAACAGGAGCATCGGGTGGGCGCACGCCAGCATCAGGTGCGCCGCGACGTGGCGCAACTGGAGGCTCAACGCATCTCCGCCCAGGCGCAGTTGAACAAGGCACACCGGACGATTCACCAGTTGAGCGTGACGAGCAACGAGGGCGTGCCGCATTTGCCGGGACGGTGAGCGAAGCAGAACCCGACGCCCCAAAAAAGAAAAGCGCGGGCCGGTAAGAACCGGGCCGCGCTGGACTGCATGCTGCTACTTCGTACTTCACTTTTTACCTCTACTGCTTCATACACCTGCGAGTACTGCCTGCTGCAACAACTCATGCAACCTCTTTGCTTACTGCTACTGCCACTTCTACTACGCACTGCTTATTGCAACTGCCTCTTTCTCACGCAACAACTACAACATCTACTGCGTACTGCAACTGCTTACTGCGCACTGCAACTTCAACTGGGTACTACACCTCTGTGCTTGCTTCGACCTGCTACTGCGTACCGCAACTTCCACTACGAACTACTTACAGCGACGACTAACTACTCAAGCAACAACACAACAACAACTGCTCACTACAATTGCTGACCACACCTCTGTGTTCACAACGACCTGCAACTACTGCACTGCTCACTTCAACTTCTCGCACTACATTTCCAACCGCCTGCTTCAACTCACGACCACATTCTGCTTAGTGGCCGAAATACACTGCCTGCGACGGCGTGACATGCGCCGGTTGCACAGCCGGGCCGCCCGCTTGCGACGTGCCGACTGCCGGCGCGCCATAGCCGCTCGTATCACCGCTCGCCAGCTTTTCCTGGGTCACGCGAGCCTGGGCGGCTTGAAGATTTTCGGGGTAATTCACACGATCAGCCGACGGGTTATAGCCAGCCTGTTCAAGCTCGACGAGCTCTGCGCGCACCTGGGCGCGGGTCAAGCCTTGCTGGCTCGACTGGGCAAACGAAAGCGCCGGAACAACAAGAGCGGCTGCCACGACGACCGCGGGGATAAGCTTCTTCATGATTCGACCTCCATCTGTTTTATTAGCGCTTTCGGGCCGGTGTTCATGTCCGTCTGCGATTGACTGAAGTCTAGACTCTTATCCGCTCTAGGGAAAACCCTTATTACAAAATACACTGTTGCGAAAACGGTAATAAAAAAGGGGAACCTCACGAGGTTCCCCCATTCATTCGACAAATACCCGCAACGACAATGCGGGTAATAGCCGCAGTGAGCACTTACCTCCCGCTCACTGCGGCCCGCCGATTACGACCAGTCGGCGTGGAAGCTACCCGGCTTGTCGATGCGCTCGAACGTATGCGCGCCGAAGAAGTCGCGTTGCGCCTGCACGAGGTTCGCGGGCACGCGCTCCGAGCGATAGGCGTCAAAGTACGCAATCGCCGACGAGAACGCCGGCACCGGCACGCCCGCCTTCACGGCTTCGATCACCACATCGCGCAGCGCTGCCTGGTAGTTCGCGGCGATATCGCTGAAGTACGGATCGAGCAGCAGGTTGGCCAGTTGCGCGTCCTTGGCGTACGCGTCCGTGATCTTCTGCAGGAAGCGCGCGCGGATGATGCAGCCCGCGCGGAAGATCTTGGCAATGGTGCCGTATTGCAGATCCCACTTGTACTCGTCCGAGGCGGCACGCAGTTGCGCGAAGCCCTGCGCGTACGAAATCACCTTCGAGAAGTACAGCGCGCGGCGCACCGACTCGATGAAGGCCGTGCGGTCGCCCGCGAACGGCTTGGCATCCGGTCCGGAGAGCACCTTGCTCGCGGCGACGCGCTGCGTCTTGAGCGACGAAAGCACGCGTGCGAACACGGCTTCGGTGATGAGCGGCAGCGGCGCGCCAAGGTCCAGCGCGTTCTGGCTCGTCCACTTGCCGGTGCCCTTCTGCGCGGCGCGGTCGAGAATCACGTCCACGAGGTACTGGCCCGTCTCGTCGTCCTTCTTGTCGAAGATCTTCGAGGTGATTTCGATCAGGTAACTGTCGAGCTCGCCCTGGTTCCACTCGGTGTAGACCTTGCCCAGTTCTTCGTTCGAGAGGCCGACCACCTGCTTGAGCACCGCGTAGCTTTCGGCGATCAGCTGCATGTCGCCGTACTCGATGCCGTTATGCACCATCTTCACGTAATGGCCCGCGCCGTCCGGACCCATGTAGGCCACGCACGGCTCGCCGTCCGCCGGCGCCTTCGCGGCGATCTCGGTGAGGATCGGCGCAACCAGATCGTAAGCATCGCGCTGGCCGCCCGGCATGATCGACGGGCCTTTGAGCGCGCCTTCCTCGCCGCCCGACACGCCCGTGCCGATGAAATGCAGGCCCGCCTTGGCGAGTTCCTGATTACGGCGGATCGTGTCGGTGAAATGCGTGTTGCCGCCGTCGATCAGGATGTCGCCTTTGTCCAGCAGCGGCTTGAGGGCTTCGATGGTGGCGTCGGTGGGCTCGCCCGCCTTGACCATCAGCAGAATGCGGCGCGGCTTTTCGAGCGATTCCACGAACTCTTCGAGCGTGAATGCCGGCACCAGCTTGCGCTCGGGGAACTCAGCGATCAGCTCATCGGTTTTCTCGCGGCTGCGGTTGAACACCGACACCGCATGGCCGCGGCTCTCGATGTTGAGCGCAAGATTGCGCCCCATCACGGCCAGACCCACCACGCCGATTGCCTGTTTGCTCATGTTGACTCTCCACTTCGATCGATTGGGGTGACGCCCGCGCAGGTCTTGCGAGAGACGTCGATCGTGCAAGGATAAGGGAAACGCTACAACGATGCGTGATTGCGCGCACGGGCTGGATTGCGCTTTCGCCTGGCATACGTTGTCGCGTCCGGCGTGCGCTTCGTGAGCGCGCGCCGCTTATCGGGGGCCGCGATTATCGCTCAGTTGACGCTCGATGCGCGCTCGCCGCCGCCTTCTCCTTGCGAAAAACCACCGTGAAATTATTCGCCGGCATGGGCACGACGGCCTCGCAGACGAAGCCTTCGGCGCGCGCGAGCGCCTCCACGGCTTCGAGATCGCGCACGCCCCATGCCGCGTCGCGCGCACGCAGATCGGCGTCGAAGGCGTCGTTGGACGGCGCCGTATGCGCGCCGTCGCGCCGGTACGGTCCGTACAGCACCAGCGCGCCGCCCGGCGCGACGCGCGCGCCCGCGCCTTTCATCAGCGCAATCGTCGCCTCCCACGGCGCGATGTGAATCATGTTGATGCAGACGATGGCATCGACCGCGTCGATCGGCCAAGGCTCGTTGCGTACGTCCAGGTCGAGCGGTGCGCGCAGATTCGCCAGGCCCGCGTGCTCGCGCCAGGCGGCAATGGAGGCGCGGGCACGCGGATCGGCGTCGCTCGGCTGCCAGTCGAGGCCGGGCAGCGCCGCCGCGAAATGCACGGCGTGCTGGCCCGTGCCGCTCGCAATCTCCAGCACCGTGCCATGCGCGGGCAGCGCCGTGCGCAGAACGTCGAGGATCGGTGCGGCGTTGCGCGCGGCGGCGGGTGCGGTGAGGCGCAGGCTGGCTTGAGGGTCGTTCATGGTGTTCCGGAGAGTTTCAGTACAGGCTCTTTTTCATGCGCTCGGCGAGATCGGCTTCGTAGCGCTCGACGTCGAAGCCCTCGCCGTATTGCTCGTCGCTCACGCGGCGCAGCATCTCGCCCGCGCTCGGCAATTGCGAGCGCGCCACATGACGCGCCGGGTCCCAGAGATTCGAGCGCGCGATCGCCTTGGCGCAGTGAAAGTACACGCTTTCGACCTCGATCAGCAGCACCGAGCGCGGCGCCTTGCCGTCCACGGCGCAGCTTTCGAGCAGTGCGGCGTCGAGGCTCACGCGCGCGCGGCCATTCACGCGCAGCGTCTCGCCGACGCCCGGCACCATGAACAGCAGGCCGACCTGCGGCGCGGCCACGACGTTGCGCAGGCTGTCCACGCGATTGTTGCCGGGCCGGTCGGGCAGCGCGAGCGTGCGCGAATCGAGGATGCGCACGAAGCCGGGCGCATCGCCGCGCGGCGAGCAGTCGAGCCCGTCGGGGCCGCCCGAGGCCAGCACCACGAACGGCGACAGCTCGATGAAACGGCGATAGTCGGCGTTGAGGTGGTCGATTTCCTTGCGCAGCGAGCGTTCGTTCGGCGCGCCGTAGTGGGCTTCGAGTGCGGCGGTCGTGTTCAGCATGGAGCACATCCTCGTCGATTGGCGGATTGAGCGGATCGATTGGCGCTGATCGGCGCTGATCGGCCGTGATTTGCGGCCGTAAGACGATGCAGGTGAAACGCGGCTCAGACCGCGAGGCGCGCCACCAGCGCTTCGAGCGTGGCCGCGCAGGGCGCCGCCACCTTGAGCGCAAGCAGCGGATCGGCGCGCGTTTTGCCGAGGTTGATGGCCGCGATGGGCTTGCCGCGCTGCTGCGCCCACGCGCAGAAGCGATAGCCCGAATACACCATCAGCGACGAGCCGACCACCAGCACCGCGTCCGCCGCGTCGAGCGCCGCCGACGCCGCGGCCACGCGCTCGCGCGGCACGTTCTCGCCGAAAAACACCACGGATGGCTTGAGCATGCCGCCGCAGGCCGCGCACGCGGGAATGTCGAAGGCGTGGGCGCCGTCGAAGTCGAGATGGGCATCGCCGTCGGCGGCCGGTTCGGCGAATGCGCCCGCAATCGCGGGATTGCGCGCCACGAGCTGCGGCTGGATCGACGCGCGCGAGTACTGCGCGCCGCAATCGAGACAATGCACGTGGCCGATGCTGCCGTGCAGTTCGATCACGTCGCGGCTGCCCGCGCGCTGATGCAGGCCATCGACGTTCTGGGTAACGAGCGCGCCCACGCGCTGCGCCGCATCGAGTTGCGCGAGCGCGCGATGCGCGCCGTTGGGCTGGGCAAGGCCCACGGTCGGCCAGCCGATCATGCTGCGCGCCCAGTAACGGCGGCGCCAGCTTTCCGAACCGAGGAATTCTTGCAGCGTGATGGGCGGCGAACGCTTCCAGGCACCGTTATCGTCGCGATAGCCGGGGATGCCCGAGTCGGTGCTGATCCCCGCGCCAGTCAGCACGAACAGGCGCGGATGACGCTCGACGAAGACCTGCAGCGCGTCGAGATCGGCGGGATTGACGGCGATGAGCGGGGCGGTATCGGTTTCGGACATGACTCGGCTCGGCGTGGGGATCGGGATGCGTGTCAGCCGGTGGCTTTTGCGGGCGGCTTTGCTGCCTCGCGTTCCGCTTGCCGCCTTTCCCAGGCCGCCAGTTCGGCGCGCCAGCGGGTCACTTCGTCGTTGTACAGATCGAAGATGCACGGGTCGCAGCCGCTTTGGCAACAGGCGTTGTCGTCGGGCCGTTCGGGCGGCTGCGGACGCGGATCGTCCTCGGGACTCGAAGGTAAAGACATTGGGGAGAAGCGTTTTGGGGCTGAACGCGCTCCAGTATACGGGAGCGCGCGCAGGCGCGTTGGGCGCCCCGATGACGCCCCAGCGCCCCGACACTATCCCCGCCCCACGAACGGCATCTTCGTTGCCATGATCGTCATGAACTGCACGTTGGCGGCGAGCGGCAATTGCGCCATGTGCAGCACCGCATCGGCGACCAGTTCGACGTCCATCAGCGGCTCGACCGCGATCTCGCCGTTCGCTTGCGGCACGCCGCGCGCCATCCGCTCGGCCATTTCAGTGGCCGCGTTGCCGATGTCGATCTGCCCGCAGGCGATGTCGTAGCGCCGCCCGTCGAGCGAGACCGATTTCGTGAGGCCGGTGATCGCGTGCTTGGTGGCCGTATACGCGATGCTGAACGGTCGCGGCGCATGCGCCGAAATCGAGCCGTTGTTGATGATGCGCCCGCCCATCGGGCTCTGGCGCTTCATCAGCGCAAACGCCGCGCGCGTGCACAGGAACACGCCGGTCAGATTGGTATCGACCACCGCGCGCCAGTCCTCGACCGACAGTTCGTCGATCTCCACTGCCTTGGCGTTGCGGCCTGCGTTGTTGAACAGCAGATCGAGACGGCCATAACGCGCGCGCACGGTCTCGAAGAGCGCTTCGACGGCGGCGGCGTCCGTCACGTCGCAAGGCGCGGCCAGCCCTTCCTGGCCTGCCGCGCGTGCCTCGGCGGCAAGCGTTTCGAGCGGTTCCGCGCGCCGCCCCACCAGCACGACCGCATAGCCGTTCGCCAGCAGCTTGCGCGCACAGGCACGCCCAATCCCGCTTCCCGCGCCGGTCACGAGCGCGATCTTGCGCGCGGCTTGCGTGGTTTGTCGCGTGGTTTGCTCCGCTTCAGTCATCGTCCTTGCCTCCGTTCGAAATCATCCGTTCGCTCATGCCGCGAGCCGCGCGCGCAACACTTCCACGAACGCCCTGCCCGCCTGCGAATCCATGCCGCCATCGCGCCACACCGCGAACACGCCGACCGTCAATTCCGGCTCCACCCGACGGATCGCCACCGGCTCGCCCGCGCTGCGCGCCGTGATCTCGTCGAGCAGCACGCGCCCGACGCCACGCGCCGCGAGCGAGCGCGCCACATACCACGTCTGCGCCTCGACGGCGGCGAGCTGTCCATCCACGCCCTGCGTTTCGAGCAGATGCCCGATGGCCTCGCCCAGCGGATCGACATTGCCGATGCTGATCCATTCGCCCGCGACGCAATCCGCAAGCGCGAGCGGCCTATCCTCCGGCGAGGGATCGTCGGGCGGCGCCACGCACACCACGACCGTGCGCCCGAGTTCGAACGCTTCGATGCCGGGCCGCGCCGGCGGGTTGAGCGCGACGCCCACGTCCAGCTCGCGCGTGAGCAAGGCGTTGAGCAGCTCGGCCGTGTGGCGCGTCTGGATCTTGAGCGAGACATCCGGATAGCTCGCGCGAAACGCCTCGACGGCCTGCGGAATCAAGCTCATCCCGAGGCTCGGCAGGCAGCCGATACGCAACAATCCTTGCGGACGCAACGAAAGATTGCGCGCGAGATCGCGGATGCTATCGAGATTCGATTGCAGCTTTTGGGTTTCGGCGAACAGCAGTTCGGCTTCGCGTGTCGGTTGCAGGCGGCCGTGCGTGCGCGCAAACAGCTTGAGGCCCGCGCTGCGCTCGGCATGCGCGAGCACCTTGCTCACGGCGGGCTGCGAAACGCACAACAACTCGGCGGCCTTCGAGAGCGAGCCCGTGCGCATGATCGCGTGGAAGACTTCGATGTGACGTAGACGCATGAGGCGCGAGCCGTATGCGAGCGGGCGCGCAAGCGCGGCCCGCATACGGCGAAACAAAAGCGCAAGGATAGCGCGTTCACGTCGTTCGACGCATACGCCGGAGCACGAAAAGCCACGCGCAGCAATCAGACGCGGAAATCGGCGGCCATGTCCTCGTCGCCGCGCGCGGAGATCTCGCCGTTGCGCGCCGCTTTCAGGAACACGTCGTAGTCACGCTCCACCTGGTCCGCGTACGCCGCGCCATAACCGCTAAGCGCTTCCGCAAACTGGTCGCTGCGGCCAATATACGCGGCGATTTCAATGGCCGAGTTGCCCGACTTCGCATGCGCGCGCGCCATCGCCCAGCCGCAAAGACGCGCATAGCCCGCGAGCAGCGTGCTGTCGAGCAGATCGAGTTCGACCGAGAGCTTCATGTCGCGCAACTGGCGGAAATAGAAGTGCCGCCCCGACGGCCCCGTCGACCAGCCGAGAAACAGATCGCTCGCCGCCTGCAGCAGACGCTGCCCCTGCACGACGCGCGCGCCTTCGTGCTTGAACGCGGGCGACTTGAAATACTGCGAAATCACGGAGCGGCGCGCCTCTTTGATCTGCAGGAACAGCGGCTTGTCATGATGATCGACGAGCAGCATCACGAGGCAGCGCGTGCCCACGCTGCCCACGCCCACCACCTTGAAAACGAGGTCCTGAATCTCGAAGTGCTCCAGCAGTTCGCGGCGGTCAGGCGCGAGCGTCTTCAGATAGGCATCGTAAGTGGGCATGATGAGCGCGCGCCAGTCGCCGAGCGTGAGCCAGTTGTCCTCCGATTCATAAAGCGAATTCGGGCCGTGGACATGAAAGAGCGCGGGCGGCGCGTCGCGAATGGTCCAGTGCGTGCCATCGCGATACGCCAGCTTTTCCAGCATGCTTTCGTGCGTGCGGCCCGCGGCCTTCTCCATGCCGCGCCGGATCAGTCTGCGGCCCTCCGGCGTGAGCGCGCTTTCCGCCATGCGGTCGAAGGTAATCTTGTCGTACCAGAGTTCGAGCGCGCCGTATTCCGAGTACTGGCGCATGCGGTCGCGATAGGTATTCACGACCGTCATGACCAGATCCTCCGCCACGCCGCGCGAGTAGCGCATGTGCCGCGCCGCCACGACGAAGCTCGCCACCAGGCGCTTGAGATCCCACTCCCACGGACCGGGCGCGACTTCGTCGAAATCGTTGAGATCGAACACGAGCTGGCGCTCGGGCGTCGCAAAGCCGCCGAAATTCAGCAGATGGCCGTCGCCGCAAATCTGCATCGCCATGCCGGTGTTCGGCACCTGAGCGAGGTCGTGCGCCTGCAACACGGCGCTGCCGCGAAAGAACGTGAACGGCGAAACAATCATGCGCCCGTAACGCAGCGGCAAGAGATTGGGCACACGGCCCTCGCCGCTTTGCTTGAGCAGCGCGAGCGGATCGCGCTTGAGCTCGCCCACCATGCGGTGGCTCGAACGCTTCGCCTTCTCGCGCGCGGCGCGTCCGGCCGCTTCGCGTTCCGCAACGGTCCTTCCATTCATGAACTGCTCCCGTTTCTGAGGGTGTTCGTGGATGCCGTGATTCGTTCCGCATCGTCGCGCGTTCGTCTGACAGAAGTGCGCGCCTGCCGTATTTAATCGTGTGGCCCTCTTTTACGCAAGCGCGTGCCGCACAGCCAGTAAGCGCCGCGAATCCCATAAGTCATTCCTGATGATTCGGCGGATAAACTTTAACTGTCGTTAATCGATGGCTGCCCCTATGCTCGAACCATCGTCCGTCTGCGCGACGCACTGGACAAACGGACAAGCGGTTTTCAACGTCATTGGGGAATCACATGAAAATCTGCATCTTCGGAGCGGGCGCGATCGGCGGCATGATGGGCGTGCAGCTTGCCCGCGCAGGCGCCGACGTGAGCTTCGTCGCGCGCGGTCCGCATCTGGCCGCCATGCGCGAACACGGCGCGCGCCTCTTGATGGACGGCGAGGAATACGTCGCAAAGGTTCGTTGCACGAACGATCCGCGTGAGCTGGGCGTGCAGGATGTCGTGATCGTCACGCTCAAGGCGCATTCGGTCGCGGGCGTGATCGACTCGATGCTGCCGCTGATCGGCAAACATACCGCCATCGTCACGGGCACCAACGGCATTCCCTACTGGTATTTCCATCGGCACGGCGGCAAGTTCGAAGGTACGCGGCTCGAAAGCATCGATCCCGATGGCGCGCAGTGGACGCGCCTCGGCCCCGAGCGCGCGATTGGCTGCGTGCTCTATCCCGCCGCCGAGATCGATGCGCCGGGCGTGATCCGTCACGTGTACGGCAAGAAGTTTCCCATCGGCGAGCCGTCGGGCGAGCGGACGTCGCGCGTCGTGCAGTTGCAGGAAGCCATGACGGCGGCGGGCTTCGACGCGCCGATCCGCGACAACATCCGCGACGAAATCTGGCTCAAGCTGTGGGGCAATCTCTGCTTCAACCCGATCAGCGCGCTCACGCACGCGACGCTCGACGTCATCACGCAGGATCCGGCCACGCGTGCGGTCGCGCGCACGATGATGCTGGAGGCGCAGCGCATCGCCGAGCATTTCGGCGTGCATTTTCGTGTGGATATCGAGCGGCGCATCGATGGTGCCGGCGCGGTGGGCGCGCATAAGACGTCGATGCTGGTCGATCTGGAGCAGCGCAGACCGATGGAGATCGATCCGCTGCTGACCGTCGTGCAGGAAATGGGAATGCTGGTGGGCGAGGCGACGCCCGCTATCGATACGGTGCTCGCACTCGTCAAGCAGCGCGAACAGATGATGAAACTTGCGGCTTGAAATGCAGCGCTGAAATCAGAAGGCCGCGCGAAAGCGCGGCTTTTTTATTGTGCCCATTGCATTCATTGCGCGATCGAATCGATGAGTTGCCGTTCTGGCGTATCGGAATGATCGGCGCGCCTCGCGGCGATAAACTCCGACCACGCGGCCTGGGCACACGGACGCAAGGAGCGATGACGCCGCCGCACGATCAGCGTGCTCACCGGCACGACCGGATGCAGCACACGCACGACAAGCGACCCCGCCGGCGCGGGCCAGTGGCAGACTTCATCATCGGCAGGATCGCTGCACACTGGCAGAATGCCGACGCCCATTCCCAGCGCCGACATGCGAGATACCCCAGCTATTTGGGCGAGTTCCTGCACACGATACCCTGGCGCACGCACCTCATCGAGCACACGCATCACCGCGTTGCGATAACCCGAGTCGCGATTGAGCGTGATGAGCGCTTCATCGGCGAGTGCGCTCCAATGCAGCGGGCCACATAATGCAATATGATGTTGTGCGCGCAACAATGCGCACAAAGGCGTCGCCGCTATCGTTTGCACATCGAACTGGCCGCCTGCGAGCCGCGCGGCAGGCACAACCTCAGCGATGACACCAAAGTCCACTTCGCCCTGCTCGACGGCCTGCAAGACCGCTTCCTGCGGCATGTCCTGCAACTGCAGCGTGACGGCCGGCAATGCCGCGGTGCAACGTGCGATCGCGCCAGGCACCCAGCCCGACGACAAGGCCGGATTGCTCGCCACCGTCACGACGCCGCGATACGCCTGATGGGCATCTCGGCCCTCGCTCAAGGCCATGTCGATTTCGTCGAGCAGGTGTGCGATGCGCCGCTCGAAGCCGCTGCCCGCCAGCGTGAGTTCGACCTGTCGTGTAGTGCGATCGAAGAGCTTAAGATCGACGGCCTCTTCGAGTTCGCGCACGCAGCGGCTCACCGCCGATTGCGTGAGACCGAACTCGCGCGCCGCGCGCGTGAAGCTGCGCGAACGCGCGACCGCGACGAAGACCTTGAGCTGCTGGAGCGAAACGTTCATCGACATCGGCGGATCAGTTCGTTCTCAATGCTTTATTCGCCGGTCTGATTGGGCCAGTGCTGGAGCGCGCCGGAGTTCGTCGCGAGCGTGGTCGATGGCGTTTCGCCGCTCTGCTTTTCGCCGTTCTGCTCGATCAGACGTTGGCGCATTGGGGCGAGAATGAATTTCGCGCTTACGCCCGCGGCAATCGTGACAATCGCCGCGACGATAAACACCGCGCTCCAGCCGCCCGTAGCCGAGAGCACGGAGGCCACCGGCACAAGCAGCGCTGCCGTGCCCTTGGCCGTATAGAGCGTGCCCGCGTTGGCCGCGGCGAACTTGCTGCCGAAAGTATCGGCGCAAATGGCCGGGAAAATCGAAAAGATCTCGCCCCAGAACAGGAAGATCAGCGCGGCGAAAGTCATGAACGCATAGGGGTTCGTGCCGTACTGCATCATGCCGAGCAGCGCGAGGCCCTCGCCCACGAAGATGATGAACATGGTGTTTTCGCGGCCGATCTTGTCGGAGATGAAGCCGCACAGCGGACGCGTGAAGCCGTTGCAGATATTGTCGATCGACAACGTGAGCGTGAGCAGCGGCAGCGTCGCGCCGAACACGGTCATGGGAATGCGCGCGAGCCCCCAGTCCTTCGCAATCGGCCCGATCTGCGCCGTCGCCATCAAACCGCCGGCCGCAACCGCCACGAACGACACATAGATAATCCAGAATACGGGCTGCCGCACCATCTGCGCAGGCGTGTAGTCGACGCGCGAAACGAGCCGCCGCGCAGCGCCGGCAGCACGCGGCACCGGCTTCACGAGCAGGAAGGCCAGCACGAGAATGGACGCGCCTTGCAGGATGCCGAAGAAAAGAAACGTGTGCTCGTAGCCCGAGCGCGTGATCATGTTGGCAATCGGAATCACGGTGACAGCCGCCCCCGCGCCAAAACCCGCCGCCGTGAGACCCGCCGCCAGCCCGCGCCGATCCGGAAACAGCTTGAGCGCGTTGCCCACGCAGGTGCCATACACGCCGCCCGCGCCAATACCCGCGATCACCGACGACGCGTAGAGCATCGGCAAAGTGGTCGCGTATGAATTGAGCACCCAGGCAAGGCCCGCGCAGATCGCGCCAACCGCAACGACCGGGCGCGGGCCGAACTTGTCGACCAACCAGCCTTCGACCGGCACGAGCCAGGTTTCGGTGAGGATGAAGATCGAGAACGCCAGTTGAATCGAGGCTTCGCCCCAGTGATGGCGCGCATTCATCGGCGCGACGAACAACGTCCACGCGTATTGCAGATTGGCGACGAGCGCCATGCATAGCATGCCGACTACCAGTTGACACCAGCGGTTCGTCCAGAACGGACCGCCTTCGCTCCTCTGACCGATTGCATTCATCTCGCTTGTCTCCGCTATCCATTCATGGGAGCCGGTGCTTCTGCCGGCCTGTATAGTCTTCAGCTTATGGTTCTGAATCTGATCCCTGGTCTTATTCAATTCGTCACACGACAATTCAAATGGAAACGCGTGTGGCCGCTTTGATTCGCTGCTATCACCTGAAGCGTGAAATGGCTTAAAAGGCAGTCGCCTGATCCGGGTTTTCCCGCTATAAACACGGGTTTAATGTCGATTTACGCGTTAACCCGCAAGCAATACACGAGGCATTCTGACTCCTTTCAACTCATGCTAGGGTGAATGCTCAATTACTCACAATTAAAGTTTGTTAGTATGTGGATTCACCATCCTTTATGGATCGGCCATGACCATGCGGAACGCCACGCTGCGCCAGTTGAAGGTCTTCGAGACCGTGGCGCGCCACCTCAGTTTTTCGCGTGCCGCGGAAGAGTTGCACCTCACTCAGCCAGCCGTTTCCACCCAGGTCAAGCAGCTTGAGGAGCACGCTGGACTGCCGCTCTTCGAACAACTCGGCAAGAAGATCTACCTCACGCCTGCTGGCACGGAGATGCTTCATTACAGCCGCGCGATCATGCAGCAGTTCCATGAAGTCGACGAAGCCATGAGTCAGCTAAAGGGCGTCTCCGGCGGCAAGCTCAATGTGGCGGTGATCAGCGCGGGCGACTACTTCTTTCCGCGCCTGCTCGCCGAATTCACGCGGCGTTACAAGGGCGTCGAACTCAATCTCTCCGTGCACAACCGTGAGCAATTGCTGCATCAGCTTTCGACCAATCAAACCGATCTCGCGATCATGGTGCGGCCTCCGCACGCGACGGACGCGGTCAACGAAACGTTTGCGCCTCATCCCTATGTGATCGTCGCCGCGCCTACGCATCCGCTTGCGCACAAACGCGGCATCAAGCTCAGCACGCTCGCCAACGAGGCGTTCATCGTGCGCGAGCGCGGCTCGGATACATGGAATTCGATGGAAGAAGGTTTCGCGGGCAAGCTCACGAACCTGAAGATCGCGATGGAAATTCACAGCACGGAAACGATCAAACAGGCCGTGATCGCAGGCATGGGCATCGCGTTTCTATCGGCGCATACGATCAGCCTGGAACTGCAGGTCGGCCACCTCGCCGTGCTCGATGTCGAGGGCTTTCCCGTCATGCTCAACTGGTATGTCGTGCACCGCAAAAACAAGCGTCTGCCGCCCGTTGCGCTCGCGTTCAAGCGCTTCCTCACGGAGGAAGGCGCGCAACTGATCGAAAACATTACACAAGTCTCACAGGCCTCACTTCATAAGTAAGGCACTATGGTTACGGGCGTAACGTTTACGCTTGATTAATGATTGACGCAATTCTGCGTGATCGCCGCCTTCGGCGGGGAGAATCGCGCGAGGCGTGGTGGATTTTATGCAATGTCTGCGTGGGCGGCTCGTACATGGGAATCCAGTCATCGAAGCCCGCCGGTTCGTAAGCGGCCGGGCCGGATGCGGCCACCAGCCACGCATCGGGCACGCAGACGAAGCGCTCTGGCGCGGATCGCTTCAATACGTCGTGCGCGGCGTGTACGACGCGTGTGCTGGAATAGCGCCGCGCGCGGTTCATCACGCGCGCGCCCAGCGCTGCGGCTAGCACGCATGACGCCCCCAGCGCGGAAACAGTGAACTCCATAGAAACCGGCTCTGAAGCGATGCCCACGCCAAGCACGACGATCAACGCGAGCGCCGTGAAATGCAATGTGCGCTCGCCTCGACTCAACGGGAATCGCTTGCGTGGAATCGTTCGCGTGTTGCACGCCTGGCGCAAAGCCGTGACGCCCGCGCCGAACGCCAGCGCGCCCAGCATCGCGGTCATATATAGCGCCATGCGTGTGCCATCGCCGTGTAGCGGCAGCAGCCTGCATGTAACGCTCGCGCTTGTGGCCGCGAAGCCCAGCGCGCAACCCAATGCAGGAATCGCACGTGATCGCCGCGTCAGATCGCTGCGCGCAGTCAGCCAGAGGCCAACGAGCGCCCCCGATTCCGCCGCCGCTACGGCAACGGCTTTGCCGGTAAAAAGCGCCGCCAGCACGCCCGGCGCGACAATCACTAGTAGTCCGAATAAAATCGAGATCAATACATGCCGTGACGGCTCGGCTTTGCGTGTGCAGCATGGCTTCACACGAACCGGTGCATGTCGCGCCCATTCCGGCGCAAGCGCCGCCAATTGTGCAAATGCACAGGCAAACCAGGCGAACAGCATTGCACCGCCCAGAGATAGCGCTGCGTCGGCCAGGTGCTCCGGCATCTCGTCTCCTCGTGTGTCACGTCGTGGGCGCTGCCGCCGCGCTCAGACCACGCGCGCGTCTTCGCTTTGCGTCTGCCGTGCGGCCACGGGCGAGTGCAGCGTGTTCGCAAGCGTACCGATGCCTTCGATCGTGACTTCCACCGTCGCGCCCTCGCCGATCGAGCCCACGCCCAGCGACGTCCCGCACGCGATCACGTCGCCCGCCTCCAGCGTGAGATCCTGCGAAATCAGGCTGACCTGCTGCGCGGGCGTGAATACCATGTCATCGAGCGGATAGTTCTGTCGCTCGACACCATCGAGCAAGGTCACGACGCTCGCATCACGCCAGTCGAAGCCCGAAACAATGGCCGGTCCCAGACAGCAGAACGTATCGAATCCCTTTGCGCGGCACCATTGCGGGAAGTGCGGATTTTCGGCCAGCAGTCCCGCAGCGGTCACATCGTTGACGACGGTGTAGCCGAAGATCGCAGCCTGCGCCTCTTCCAGGCTCGCATTGCGGCAGCGCTTGCCGATCACGATGCCGAGTTCGCCTTCGAAGACGATTTTTCCCGCATAGTGGGCCGGCCTCAGAATCGTTTCACCCGAGCCGATCACCGATTCCGCAGGCTTGATCAGAAAGAGCGGATGATCCGGCACCGGCTTCTCAAGCTTGCGGGCGAGCGCGTGGAAGTTGTTCCAGAGCGCAACGACCTTGCCAGGCGCACAAGGCGCGAGCGGCGTCAGCGCGCGCAGCGAGAGCACCGCCCCCGTCGGCACCGGCTGATCCAGCCCTTCGTATTCGT
This sequence comes from Paraburkholderia eburnea, assembly GCF_002917095.1. Taxonomy (GTDB): domain Bacteria; phylum Pseudomonadota; class Gammaproteobacteria; order Burkholderiales; family Burkholderiaceae; genus Paraburkholderia; species Paraburkholderia eburnea. Next base: position 63,769 of record NZ_PQGA01000002.1, on the reverse strand, counting down.
GCAGATAACCGTTTTCGACGCGACCGAACACGATGCTGCCGTCGTTCGCCATCAAGCGCATCCATGTATCCATGCTCTGCTCCATCGGTTCGTGTATTCGTTGTGCGTGCATCTAGATCGCGCCGGAAGCCCGCAGCGAACGGATCTCGGTTTCGCTATAGCCGAATTCGGCGAGCACTTCGTCGGTGTGTTCGCCCAGCATCGGCGAGCGCGTGACGTCGGTGGGACTATCCGAAAGCTTGATCGGATTGCCGACCGTGAGGTACTTGCCGCGCACCGGATGCTCGACTTCGACGATCGTGCCGCTCGCGCGCAGCGACGCATCGTTGGCAATTTCCTTCATCGAGAGAATCGGGCCGCAGGGAATGTCGTGGCGATTGAGCACGGCCATCGCCTCGAACTTGGTGCGATGCATGGTCCAGTGCTCGATTTCCGCGAAGATCTCTTTCAGATGCGGCAGGCGCGCGCTCGGCGTGGCGTAGCGCGGATCATCGATCCACTCCTCGCGGCCGATCAGCTTGCAGATGCGATCCCAGACCGGCGCCTGGGCGATGAAATAGATGTACGCGTTCGGGTCGGTCTCCCAGCCTTTGCATTTGAGGATCCAGCCCGGTTGGCCGCCGCCCGACGCATTGCCCGCACGCGGCACGGCATCGCCGAAGAGCGCATTGGGAAATTGTGGGTACTCCTTCATGACGCCGGTACGCTCCAGCCGCTGCTGGTCTCGCAGCTTCACGCGGCAGAGATTGAGCACGCCGTCCTGCATGGCCGCCAGCACCTTCTGGCCGCGCCCCGTATGCGTGCGCTGAAAGAGCGCCGTGACGATGCCGAGCGCCAGGTGCAACCCCGTGCCGCTATCGCCGATCTGCGCGCCCGACACCACGGGCGGACCATCATCGAAACCGGTCGTGGAGGCCGCGCCGCCCACGCACTGCGCAACGTTTTCATAGACCTTGCAGTCCTCGTACGGCCCCGGACCAAAGCCCTTCACCGAGGCCACGATCATGCGCGGATTGAGCGACTGGATGTGCTCCCAGCTAAAGCCCATGCGATCGAGCGCGCCAGGCGCGAAATTCTCGACCAGCACGTCGCATTCGCGAATCATGCGCTCCAGCACGCGCTTGCCCTGCGGATTCTTCGTGTCCAGCGTGAGCGAGCGCTTGTTGCCGTTGAGCATCGTGAAGTAGAGGCTGTCCGCGTCCGGGAGATCGCGCAGTTGCTCGCGCGTGATATCGCCCGCGCCCGCGCGCTCCACCTTGATGACATCGGCGCCGAACCATGCGAGCAGCTGTGTGCAGGTCGGGCCTGACTGCACGTGAGTGAAGTCGAGAATGCGCACGCCATCCAGTGCCTTGCCCATGTCATGTCTCCTTGATTAGTCGTGGCCGGGCGAGAGAAACGAAATCGGTGAGAAGCCTTCGGGGTGTCCGTTTTCAATACGGTATGTGATATATCACAACGAAGCAAGAGCGGGTTTATCCGCCGGAACAACGCGTCGATCCGGCTGTCTGCCTTCTCCGGTATGGCTTTGTCGCGAAAATAGAGGAATTGCTGCGGCGCATGAACGGGAAAACCCCGACGCCTTGTCGTGCAGATATTTCAGATTCGGTGCGCGGGATGCAAGGACTGTGGCCGAGCCTTGATGCGCATAAAGTTTTGATGGAATCGCGTCGGAGCCGCCTGTACACAGACGGCGCCTCAACGAAAACGGGAGACCCGAAGGTCTCCCGCTGGCAACGCTGTACGCCTTGGCGGAAAGTCCGCCGCGCGCCGCTCAATCCAGAAAGTCGCAATTCTTCTCGACGAAAACGGCAAGATCAAGCGAATGCTGGCGCACGAGCCGCTCGGCAAGCTCGGTGTCGCGCTTTTCAAGCGCTTCGATGATACGCAGGTGATCGACGATCGAGCGCGATGCGCGGTCGCTCTGCGAGATCGTCATGCGGCGAATCGCGCGCACGTGCACGAAGATGTTCTTGATGGTGTCGAGGATGATCTGCGACTTCGACAGCTCGACGATCGCCTGATGGAAGGCGATATTGGCGTCCGAGTACTCGGCGATATGCTCGGCCGGCGTACTGTCGCGGAAGGCGTCAAACATATGGCGCAGCCGGGCGATTTCCTCGTCGCTCGCGTGCTGCGTCGCGAGACGCGCGGCCATGCTTTCGAGCGCGGCCCACATCTGGATCATCTCGACGATCTCGCGCTTGTTCTTGCGCACGATGTAGATGCCGCGGCGCGGCACCATGCGCAGAAAACCTTCCTGCTCCAGCAGCGTCATAGCCTCGCGCACGGGCGTGCGGCTCACGCCGAGTGTTTCGCTCAGCACACGCTCGTCCAGGCGGATTTCCTCACGCGACTGGTAGATGTCGGCGTCGGCGATGGCCTGGCGCAACATCGCGTAGGCCTGATCGCGCAGGCTCAGCGAGGCATTGATGGGTTGCAGCGCCAGCGTAAGCGGCGCGGCGTCCCGGGTGGCGACGGCTTCGGTGTGTTCTGACGACATTCAATGCCCTTTAACCAATGCGACCTACCTGCGGCCCGATCTTTGCGCCGACGTGCGAACGGACTTGCTGACGAACCGGCTGAACGCGTGACGCTTCGCTCAATTCTGCGAAACGGCCATGCTGGCCCGCCTGATCGATCACCGACTGCGGCAGCCATTTGGCGATCATAACCGTTGCAGCCGCGCCAAGACCCACCACAGCCGCGCTGAAGAGAGCGAGAGAGACGAAATCCATTTGAAGCTCCGCATAATTGAGTCATCGAATGACTGAATCATATGCTGCGTCGCGACAAAAATCAATATTCTGTATGTGATATATCACAAACAAAGATTCGCTTTGTGGTCTCTTCGATACAACCCGGCGCAAAGCGGCAAAAAATCATGCTGAACCAAACTCGCTGGCACGGCAAGAGGGTCATACCGGTTCGTGGCGATCCCTCTTCGGCGTCTTGCCTGAAAACCACCAACGCCGGAGCAAATACGGTTGACAGCGCAAATAAAGTCCCCGTACATTCGATTCATGCACACCTTTGCCGCCCTTCCCCACACGACCGCGACTAATCGCCCGTGGCATATGCCGAAACACGGCATGGCACGGGGGAATGTGTGCGTATAGGCAATCCAGGCAGTCTGTCGTTACGCAAACCACAAGCCCCGCCGAATCGACGGGGCTTTTTGATTTGTGGGTGGCAGAAGTAACGCTCCGTCCGTCGGCTCTAGAAATGGAGAACACGATGGATCAAGCTTCACAGCAGGACGCCGCCGGCGCCTGTCCTGCCGCCTTGAGTCTCGATGGTTTCGACCGTCGCGATCTTTTCGACCGCATCCTGCCCGACGCGGCGTTGCCCGCGCAGTCGATCCACTTCGCCGTGCCCGCCGGACAGACGCTGACCTGGCGCGTGGCCGCCGACAGCATCGTGCGCGTCCACGGCGCGCGCATCTGGCTCACGCGCGCCCGCTCGCCCTACGATCACTGGCTGAACCCCGGCGACACGCTGCGCGTCCTGCGCGGCGAGCGGCTCTGGATGAGCAGCGATCCGTCAGCCGGATTCGCCTTCGATAACGAATTCCACACCGCGCGCATCACGATCACCAGTGCCTGGCGGCCGCCGCTGGCCGGTGCGCGTCGATTCGTCGAGCGCTGCATCGCCCGGCTCTCATCGCTGATGCCGCGCCGGGTGCGCTAGCCACGGAAAAACGCCGGACGCACCTCGAATCGGCGCGCCCGGCGTCGGTACTTCTCACGCCGTCGTCAGAACTTGTGACGCAGGCCCAGATTGATCATGGTCTGCGACGACGTCCCGTTGTAACCATAAGAGCCAATCGACGCCTCAGCCGGCATCGACCCGCCCGAGCCGTCGCCCTGATCGCCGCTCGCGTGCTGCCAGGCCGCCGTCATATAGAGATCGGTACGCTTGGACAGGCTGTAGTCCGCGCCGATCGACACCTGATGGTAAGTCGCATTGGTGTCGCCATTGGCATGCGTGTAGCTGTAGCCCAGGCCCAGCAGCAGCGCCGGGCTCAACTGGTAATTCATGAAGCCCTGGCCCGTGTTGTACTTCTCGGTATCGCGGAACACCGAAGCCGCGTCCGGAGCGTACTGCGCGTTGCTGTAACCCAGCCCGAAGGTAAACAGGTTCAGCGAGTACTGCGCCGCCACGCGTGCGATCGAAAGTGAGTGAGCGCTCGCATACCCAGTGTTGATCGGGCCGTCGAAGGTGCCGTCCGAGGTGCTGCTCCAGCCGTCCGTGCGCACGCCCAGACCCGCCGGGCTGTTGGCCGCGTAGAAGTAGCCGCCCGCGAGCGCGATCGGCCCGTTGTTGTAGGCGACGGCCGCCGAGTACGACTGCTCGGAGCCGGTCGTGCCCGCGATCCCGCCGAACGAATACATGGCGGCGGCCTGCAATCCATTCCAGACGGGCGTGGTGTATTTGACCGCGTTATTCACGCGGAAGCTGTTGTCGTAGTTGTCGACGTCGCCAGCGGTCGCGAACACCGAGCCGAAGTAGTTATCCTCGGTGATGCCCTGCACGAGATCGATCAGCGGATCGTACTGGCGGCCCAGCGTGAGCGAGCCGTATTGCTCGGCGGTCAGGCCGACGTAAGCCTGGCGGCCAAACAGCCGCCCGCCTTGCGCCGAGGAGCCCGTCGAAGGATTGAAGCCGCTCTCCAACTGGAAGATTGCCTTGAGGCCGCCGCCCAGATCCTCGGCGCCTTTCAGGCCCCAGCGCGAGCCGGACAGATTCCCGTAGCTGCTGTTGCCGAGCGTCCAGAGATTCTTGCTGCCGTCGGCATGATTGACATAGGTAATCGAAGTGTCGATGGTGCCGTAGAGCGTGACACTGGTCTGGGCCTGCGCCGCGCCGGCGGCGCCGAGCGCGACGAGCGAAAGCGAAGTCAACGCGAGTCTCTTCACGTCATTCTCCTTGTCGACCGGAGGCGGCGCCCCGATCCGATGCAAGACCCTATGCGGAATCTCAAGCCACAAGATCCCGGTGCAGTTCACATCAATTGACTGAATCAGACTAACTCCACCGCGACGCGAAGTAAAAGAATTAAAAAGCGTGTCTCGATTTGGTAACAGCGGATTCAGAAAGGGTTGCCGCCTGCCGTAATGCATTAAGTCGCGCGACGAAGCAATGCGCCGCAGCCAGGGTGCCCTTTGTTGGAAACGTCACGTTAATTGCGACGCGTGTAGCATGGCGGCCGACTCCCGCCCTTGTTCGCCCTTGCTATTAGCCGCCGATTTTCGCGATCAATATCTATTGGGTTTGCAAACCAGGAAATTCCGATAAGTTGCGCCGAAATCGCCGATCAACGAACGTCAATGCGTAAAATGCCGTCCGAACACGCCAATCTGGCGAATTTTCATTCGACCCGTTGGGCGTTTTCTTTAGCCACTTAGTCAACCATCCGGACGCCCCGCGCGTTTGCTGCTTTACCAGTCATTTACCAAACGTTTACGTTTTCGCTCGATGCAGCGGGCCGCCAGCCTGGTCCGCCGCCCGGAACGTAACGTCCAAACATGCGATGCCGCCCCCGGGGACGCCAGCACGGCGCCTGGGCGGCATCCGGGAATCGCCGGACCGACCCATGCTCCAATCGCCTCCATCGCGCCTCGCGCGCGCCGCCGTCGTGGCGCTGCGCCGCCGTGCCCGCGTCCTGCGCCTGCAGCGTTTCGCGGCGCCGGCTCTGGCGCTCGGCATCTGCGCGCTGCTGCTGATCGTGTTCCAGCACCTGTCGAAGTCGGTGGACTATCGTTCGGTCATCCGCCAGCTCTGGCATCTGTCCCCAAGACAATGGACCGGCGCGCTCGGCGCCACGGCGCTTAGCTTCGTCGCGCTTGTCGGGCGCGACGCCGTCGGCCTGCGCTATCTCGGCGCGCGCGTCTCGCGTGGCGCGCTGTGGGTGGGCGCGATCGCCGGCTCGGCGCTCGGCAACGTGACGGGCTTCGGCGCACTCACTGGCGGCGCCGTGCGCTGCCGCGTGTACGGCCCCGCTGGCGTCACGCCCGCACAGATCGGCCGCATGACGGTGTTCACGAGCGTCACGCTCGCCATCGCGCTTGCGCTGATGACCGCGATCGGCATGGTCGCTTCCGCCGACACGCTTTCGGGCCTGCTGCACCTCACGCCCGACGCCCTGCGCTGGATCGGCGGCAGTGTGCTCGCGCTCGGCGCCGCGATGATCGCCGCCTGCCCCGCCCGCGCGCGCGAGATCGCGCCCTTCAAGCGCGCCTGGCTGAGCTTCACGGTGCCTGCGCGCCGCGACCTCGTCGCGCAGTTGCTGCTCGCCGCGCTCGACGTGGTGGGCGCGGGCCTCGCGCTCTGGTCGGTGATGCCGCACGCCAACCTGAATTTCGCCGATTTCCTGACCGTCTACACCGCCGCCATGCTGCTCGGCCTGATCGGCCATACGCCCGGCGGCATCGGCGTGTTCGAGGCAGCGATGGTATTCGCGCTCGGCGCAAGCGTGCCCGGCTCGAAAGTGTTCGCCGCGCTGCTGGCCTATCGCGCGATCTACTTCGGCGCGCCGCTCGCGTTGTCGGCCGCGCTGCTCGCCGCGTTCGAAGGCCGTGCGCTCAAGAATCCGCTCAACACCACGTTCGCCCGGCGCGGCGCCGACGGCGTCTCGCAACTCGCGCCGCTGTTCCTCGCCATCGTCACCTTCGTGACGGGCAGCATGCTCGTGATTTCGGGCGCGACGCCTGCGTTCGCCAAGCGCATCGCGCTTTTGCAGACCTTCCTGCCGCTCTGGGTGCTGGAAAGCTCGCAACTGCTCGGCAGCCTGTTCGGCGTGCTGTTGCTGTTCGTCGCGCGCGGCCTGCTGCGCCGCCTCGACGCTGCCTGGTGGCTCGCGCTCATACTCGCCGTCGCCAATCTCGCGCTCTCGCTCACCAAAGGCCTGGCCTTCGTCGAAGCGGGCGTGCTGTGCGTGCTGATCGCGCTGCTCATCGCCACGCGCGGGCGCTTCAATCGCCATTCGTCGCTGTTCGCGGAACGCTTCACGCCCGCGTGGCTCGCCTCGGTCGGCTGCGTGATCGCGCTGGCCGTGTGGGTGCTGCTGTTCGCGTTTCGCGATGTCGAATACTCGCAGCATCTGTGGTGGCAGTTTGCCTTCGACGGACGCGCGCCGCGTGCGCTGCGCGCGACGCTCGGCGCGGGCGTGTTCGCCGCGGCACTGGCGTCGTGGCAGCTGCTGCGCCCGGCGGCGGGCCGCTTCGTGATGCCGCCGAGCGAAGATCTGGCCGAAGCCGCGCGCATCGTGCGCGCGCAGGAGCGCAGCGACGCGGGCCTCGCGCTGATGGGCGACAAGAGCTTCCTGTTCTCGCAGTCGCGCAACGCCTTCCTGATGTACGCCAAACGCGGCCGCACGTGGGCCGCGCTGCACGATCCGGTCGGCCCGCGCGACGAATGGCCCGCGCTGATCCGCGAGTTCGTCTCGCTCGCGCACACGCACGGCGGCCGCGCCGCGTTCTACCAGGTGCGCGCCGACGCCCTGCCGCTCTATCTCGACGCGGGCCTCACGCTGATGAAGCTCGGCGAGGAAGCGCGCGTGATGCTGCAGGAATTCGATCTGAAGGGCCCGCAGCGCGCGCATCTGCGCTATGCGCTCAAGCGCGGCGAACGCGACGGCTTCTCGTTCGAGAACATCGAGCCGGCGCAGATGGCCGACAGCCTGCCGGTACTGCGCGCGATTTCGGACGCGTGGCTCGAAGACCGCGAAGCGCGCGAGAAGAGCTTTTCGGTGGCCGCTTTCGAGGACGATTACCTCGCTGCGCAGAACGTGCTGCTGGTGCGCCAGAACGGCGCGCCGCTCGCCTTCGTCACCTTCATGACGACCGATCTGAACACCGACGCGACGGTGGGCGTCATGCGACATCTGCCGGGCGCGTCGCCCTACGCGATGGAGTATCTGTTCACGCAGCTCGCGCTGCATCTCAAAGCCGCCGGGTATCAGTCACTCTCGCTCGGCATGGCGCCGCTGTCCGGCATGGGGCCGACGCCGCTCGCGTCGTCGTGGCACCGTCTGGCCGGGCTGATCTGGCGTTTCGGCGGCAAGTTCTACAACTTCCGGGGGCTGCGCGGCTTCAAGAACAAGTTCGCGCCGCGCTGGGAACCGCGTTATCTGGCCGCCTCGGGCTCGATGAGCGTGTTCATCACCCTCGCTGATCTTTCGTTGCTGGCAGGAGGCTGGCGTTCATGATTCATCGCATTTTCTCGCTGCCGCGCACGGCTGTTGCGGCGGCGGGCGCAGTATGGCTTTCGCTCGGCGCCATGTCGGCTCATGCAACCGAAGCGCCGGTGCATAGCGCCGTCACACATGTGTCCGGCGGCCGTTACGGCGACGTCGCCGTGACGCGCCCCATCGGCGCCATGCGCGGTTTCACCGTGCTGTTCTCCGCAGGAGAGCACTGGGATGCCGACGACCAGATCCGTGCCGACGCGCTCGCGCATCACGGCGCGCTGGTCGTGGGCGTGGACCGCGAGCGTTACGCGACGAACCTCACGGCGCTCAAGACCGAGACCTGCCACAAGCTCTATAGCGACGCCGAAGCGCTCAGCCATCAACTCGAACGGCAGGAAGCGTCGAGCCAGTATTTCGCGCCGATCGCAGTCGGCAGCGGCGAAGGCGCGTTGATCGCGCAGCGCATGCTCTCGCAGGCGCCGGCCAACACGATGGCGGGCGCGGTATCGCTGGACCCCGCCGCGAAACTCGACGCGCGCTTCGCGCCCTGCCCCGCCGACCCCACGCTCTCGCGCGGCAAGGGACTGCCGGGCTTTCTCGAGCAAGGCATGACGACGGTTGCGGGCGCAACCAAAGCGCCGGTAGGATCGACGGCAGGCGCCGCGCCGCGCGCGTTCGCCGCGAACCTGAGCGACGCGGACAAGCTCGCCGCGCTCACCGCGCCGCATCTGCATCTGGCCTCGGAAAACGAGGAAGACGTCTCCGACCTGCCGCTCGTCGAGCTGCCCGCCGCGCAGCCGACCGACATGCTCGCGGTGGTGATCTCCGGCGACGGCGGCTGGCGCGACCTCGACAAGACGATCGCGGAAGCCCTGCAAAAGCAGGGCATTTCGGTAATCGGCTGGGACGCGCTGCGCTACTTCTGGAGCGAGAAGTCGCCCGCGCAGACGAGCCACGACCTCGCACGCGTGATCAACACCTATGCGTCGCGCTGGCACGCGAAGCACATCGCGCTGGTGGGCTACTCGTTCGGCGCCGACGTGATGCCGTTCGCCTATAACCGCCTGCCCGACGCGCTGCGCGCGAAAGTTTCGTACATGTCGCTGCTGGGCTTTGCGCCCGATGCGGACTTCCAGATCCGCGTGGTGGGCTGGCTCGGCATGCCGGCGAGCGACAAGGCGCTCAAGGTGCAGCCGGAACTCGCCAGGGTGCCGCCGTCGATCGTCCAGTGCGTTTATGGCACGGATGAAAAGGACACGCTTTGCCCGGCGCTGGCCAACACCGGCATCGATCTCGTCAAGACGAACGGCAGCCACCACTTCGACGGCGACTACAGCGCGCTCGCGGCGAAAATCATCGAAGGCTGGAAGAAGGAAATCGCAGTGCGGGGGTGAGGTGCGGCTTTTGTGGTTTGCTTGACTCAAGGCAGACTTTGGCCGACTATAACGCCACGCGTCATATGACGCGTGGCGTTATGCTTTGGCATGGCGATCCAAAACTTCGAAGACCGGGAAACCGCGCTCGTCTGGACAGGCGAACGCTCGCGGCACCTGCCTGCTGAAATGCAGCAGATTGCGCGCCGCAAACTGCGTATGCTCAATGCAGCGCACACGCTGTCGGATTTGCGTATTCCTCCGGCGAATCGGCTCGAACAACTGGAAGGCGACCGTACCGGTCACGACCGATGGCGCGTCTGCTTTCGTTGGCACAAGGGGAACGCCTATGACGTCGAGATCGTCGACTACCACTGAGGCGCTGACTATGAAAAAACTCGCGAACGTCCACCCGGGAGTCGTTCTCCAGGAGGAATTCCTCACACCGATGGACATGAGCCAGAACGCGCTGGCGCGCGCCATGAACGTCCCGCCTCGCCGCATCAACGAAATCGTCCACGGCGAGCGCAGCGTTAGCGCCGATACTGCGTTGCGCCTCGCCTTCGTCTTCGGCACGACGCCGCAGTTCTGGATGACGCTGCAGACCGACTACGACCTGGAAGAAGCGGCGCGTCACGTCAGGCTCTCCGATCTGCGCCGCCTCGCGGCCTGAGCCGCCCGCGCCGATCGTCCTCCCGGTCACGCGCCGTAGCGTGAAGTGTGGCGCGCCCGCAATCTCCGCACAAAAACTACACGAAAAACCACGCGAAAAAAAACGCCGACCACTGGCCGGCGTCCGCATAGGGCATCCCGCGGCAAAAACTTATGCGACGGCGGCAGCCGCCTTGGCATCCTCTTCCTCGTCGACCGACGAGCGGATCAGGTAATCGAACGCAGCCAGCGAGGCCTTCGCGCCTTCGCCCACGGCGATCACGATCTGCTTGAACGGCACGGTCGTCACGTCGCCGGCGGCGAACAGACCCGGCACCGACGTCTGGCCCTTCGCGTCCACCTCGATCTCGCCGTGCTTCGACAGCGCCACCGTGCCCTTCAGGAATTCGGTGTTCGGCACGAGACCGATCTGCACGAACACGCCTTCGAGTTCGACGTGACGCCTTTCGCCCGAAGTGCGTTCGAGGAACGCGAGACCCGTGACCTTCTGGCCGTCGCCGGCAATTTCCGTGGTCTGCGCATTCACGTGCACCGTGACATTCGGCAGGCTGCGCAGCTTGCGTTGCAAGACTTCGTCCGCACGCAGTTGCGCGCCGAATTCAAGCAGCGTGACGTGGCTCACGATACCGGCGAGATCGATCGCCGCTTCGACGCCCGAGTTGCCGCCGCCGATCACCGCCACGCGCTTGCCCTTGAAGAGCGGGCCGTCGCAGTGCGGGCAGTACGCCACACCCTTGTTCTTGTACTCCTGCTCGCCCGGCACATCGACATTGCGCCAGCGCGCGCCGGTGGCCAGCACCACGCTCTTCGCGCGCAGCGTCGCGCCGCTTTGCGTGCGCACTTCGAAGCCCTTGCCCGTCGGCACCACGGCATCCGCGCGTTGCAGGTTCATGATGTCCACGTCGTAGGCGCGCACGTGCTGTTCGAGCGCCGCCGCGAACTTCGGCCCTTCTGTTTCCGTGACCGAGACGAAGTTTTCAATCGCCATCGTGTCGAGCACCTGGCCGCCGAAACGCTCGGCCAGCACGCCCGTCCTGATGCCCTTGCGCGCCGCGTAGATCGCAGCCGCGGCGCCAGCGGGACCGCCGCCGACGATGAGCATGTCGAAAATGTCCTTCTGATTCAGCTTTTCGGCAGCGCGCGCCGAAGCGCCCGTGTCGAGTTTGGCGAGAATTTCTTCCACGCCCATGCGGCCCTGGCCGAACACTTCGCCGTTCAGGTAGATGGTCGGCACGGCCATGATCTGGCGCTTCTCGACTTCATCCTGGAACAGCGCGCCGTCGATCGTGACGATCTGCACGTTCGGGTTGAGCGACGCCATCGCGTTGATCGACTGCACGACTTCCGGGCAGTTCTGGCACGACAGCGACATATAGACTTCGAACGAGAACACGCCGTCGAGCGACTTCACCTGCTCGACCGTTTCGTCCTCGAGCTTGACCGGGTGGCCGCCCACCTGGAGGAGAGCCAGCACGAGCGACGTGAATTCGTGGCCCATCGGGATACCGGCGAACGTGACCTTCACGTCCGAATTCGCACGCTTGATCTCGAACGAAGGGGTACGCGCGTCGCCAGCAGCGGCGCCACGGCGTTCTTCGTAACGGATGCGATCCGAAAGCGATGCGATGTCCTGCAGCAGTTGCTGCAGTTCCTGCGACTTCTCGCCGTCATTCAGGAACGCAGTGATCTCAATCGACTGCGTGACTTTTTCGAGGTAGCTTTTCAGTTGGGTCTTGAGATTTGCGTCGAGCATGGCGTTTTCCGGCTGGAGAAGAAGCGGGGGAATTCTTGGGTTATTGCTCAGTATTGCCTGGCATTTTCGCCGCTACGCTTTTGGCGTTTCTGGCGAACAGGGGATCCGGGCCACGGCCGCGTGGGTGCGGCCCGGAGATACAGCTAGTGAGACTTCAGCGCTACATGACCCATGCGGCGGTTAGTGCGACCGCATCGGCCCAACAACGCTTAGATCTTGCCGACGAGGTCGAGCGACGGCTTGAGCGTTTCTGCGCCCGGCGTCCACTTGGCGGGGCAAACTTCACCCGGGTGCGATGCGACGTACTGAGCTGCCTGAACCTTGCGCAGCAGTTCCTTTGCGTCACGGCCGATGCCGTTGTCGTGGATTTCGCACAGCTTGATCTCGCCTTCCGGGTTGATCACGAACGTGCCGCGCAGTGCCAGACCTTCTTCTTCGATCATGACGTCGAAGTTGCGCGTGATTGCGCCCGTCGGGTCGCCAACCAGCGGGTACTGGATCTTGGCGATCGTGTCCGACGTGTCGTGCCATGCCTTGTGCGTGAAGTGCGTGTCGGTCGACACACCGTAGATCTCAACGCCAAGCTTCTGGAATTCTGCGTACTGGTCAGCCAGGTCGCCGAGTTCGGTCGGGCACACGAACGTGAAGTCAGCCGGGTAGAACACGACGACCGACCACTTGCCCTTCAGGTTTTCTTCCGAGACCGGAACGAACTTACCGTTGTGGTATGCGGTTGCCTTGAACGGCTTGACTTGCGTGTTGATGAGAGACATGCGGTGTTTCCTCGCTCTGGGTTGGAAAAGGTATGGACGAAGATTACGGGAACTACGCCCATTTGAAAAATTGGTTGCTTTGATCGCAGGAATAAACCATGCCTATCGGACCTGATGAAAGCCCTTAATCGGCCTTACAGGGCCGCCAGCACGGGGTTCCGCGCCCGCTGCCGTTCGCTTCGAACGGCCCGAACAACCCTCGGGGCGGTGAGCATACAACGAAACTGCGACATTGAACCTCATGCCCCGGCGCTTCATGTCGCGCTTTCATGCGCCATCGGGGTGCAAGCGGGGTGCGTGCGCGCCGTCGGCCAGGACATGCAACGGCTGTGATCGTCCGGAACCGCACGAGGTTCCACGGGCCTGACGCTACATAAAATCGCCGCAACCTTTACCAGATGCGGGCGCGGCCGCCATTCCTCAATGGCGCGCGCGTAGTCCGCGTCAAAGCGCCCCGCCACGCGCCGTTGCCGCGCGTGCCGCCAGCCGCTCGCGCAGGAATTGCGTCAATGCGCGGATCGTCACGGAAACTTCACGATGCTGCGGATACAGCGCATGCAACGCGTTGGGCGGCGGCATGAAGTCCTCCAGGACCTCGACGAGCAGTCCCGCATCGACCGAACCCGCCACGATGAAGTCCGGCAGATAGCAAATGCCAAGGCCCGCAATAGCAGCGTCGCGGATCACCTCGCCGTTGTTGGCGCGCAGCGGCCCGTGCACTTCGAACGGCGTTCTCACCCCGTCGATGATGAATTCCCACGGCGCGCGGCCCTGCTGTCCGTAGGGCAGGCAGGCGTGCTGCGCGAGATCGGCGGGCGTGTCGGGCGCGCGACGGCGGCGCCGGTAGCCGGGACTGCAGCAGGCAATCATGCGCACGTCGATGAGCTTTTGCGCAACCAGCGTCGAATCCGCCAGCCGCCCGATGCGCAACGCCATATCGAAACCTTCGCCGATCACATCGACCGTGCGGTCGCTCAGATCCATGTCGAAGCGCACATCGGAATGCTCGCGCAGGAATTCGGCGACGAGCGGCGAGAGACGCGCCATCCCAAACGACATCGGCGCGCTCACTTTCAGCAGGCCGTGCGGCTCGGAGCGGCGGTCCGACATCGCCCGCTCGGCCTCGGCCACGTCGCCAAGGATGCGTTTCGCGCGCTCATAGAACTCCTGCCCCAGATCCGTCACGGCGAGCTTGCGCGTGTTGCGCACCAGCAGACGCGCGCCCAGATCGGCTTCGAGCGCGGCCACGCGGCGGCTCACGAACTGCTTCGAAAGCCGCAACCGGTGCGCCGCAGCCGTGAAATTGCCCGCATCCACGGCGTTGACGAAGATCCGCATGTCGTCGAGTTGCATGTTTATTGTCTACCATACAGTGACAGTGAGTCGTATTTTACGTCCATCCATATCGGTCTGGTTGACCTAAACTTCTCTCCATCGCAACTGACAACCGAATCAATACGATTCGACCGGAGAGAAAAAATGATCGAACTTCGCAAGGCAGACCAACGCGGCCGCGGTGAGCATGGCTGGCTCAGCTCGCGTCACACGTTCTCTTTCGCGAACTACTACGACCCGAAGCAGATTGGTTTCTCGGACCTGCTCGTGATCAACGATGACCGCGTCGCCCCGGCGCGCGGCTTCGGCAAGCACCCGCACCGCGACATGGAAATCTTCTCGTATGTGCTGGAAGGGGCGCTTGAGCACAAGGATTCGATGGGCACCGGCTCGGTGATCGTCCCTGGCGACGTGCAGTTGATGAGCGCCGGCACGGGTGTGGCGCACAGCGAGTTCAACCATTCGGCGGACGAAGGGGTGCACTTCCTGCAGATATGGATTGCGCCGAACGTGAAGGGCGCGCAGCCGCGCTATCAGCAGAAGAACATCGCGGATGCGGACAAGCGCGGCAAGCTGCGCCTGATCCTCTCGCCGGACGGCGCTGACGATTCGCTGTTGCTGCGCCAGGACGCGCGGGTCTATGCCGGCCGCTTCGACGGCGCCGAGAGCGCAAAGGTCGAGATCGGCGCGGACCGCTTCGCCTATGTGCATGTGGCGCGCGGCAGCGTGACGTTGAACGGCGTCGAACTGGGCGAAGGCGACGGCGCGCGGATCCGCTCGGAACGCGAGTTGAGCTTCACGGACGGACACGATGCCGAAGTATTGGTGTTCGATCTGCGTAATATCGAAGTGTCGGAACTCTGGTCGTAAAGCCGACTTGCCGGACGCCCGCCGTCCGGCAAACGGGACATCCCATCGCTGCAACTGTTTAAAAAACTGCAACGGCAACCCATTGCCGACAAATTTCGGAGAAACAACATGCGCTATAACCTCTTTGGCCAAAACAACGACGTCGTTCTGCTGGTCTCGCGTATCCTGCTGGCCGCCCTGTTCGTGCTGTTCGGCTGGTCCAAGATCACCGGCTTTTCGGGCACCGTCGATTACATGGCGCACGTGGGCGCACCCGCGCCGATGATCTCGGCGGTCATCGCGGTCGTGATGGAATTCGTGGTCGGCATCCTGATCGTCGTGGGTTTCTATACGCGTCCGCTCGCCGTGCTGCTGGCGCTCTACACCATCGGCACCGCGATCATCGGCCATCACTTCTGGAACATGACCGGCGCGGACCAGATGGCCAACATGATCAACTTCTACAAGAACGTCAGCATCGCGGGTGGCCTGCTCGCCCTTGCCGTGACGGGTCCGGGGAAGTTCTCGATCGACAGGAAGTAAGCGGTATGTGACGTCCTGCATGGGCGTGAAGGCGAAAGGCGCGATGACCGTGAAGGTATCGCGCCTTTCTGCTTTTGTGGACTCGGCCGAATGGCATAGGCCATTTGCCCGAATTTACTTCCGATGCATGTGCGTGCGACGATCTGACGACTCAAACCAGGAGGAACCGCCCATGCAAGACCGTCAAGGCGTGAACCGGGAGCGCGCGCAGCGCATCCTGGCACGCGAGCGCGCCGCCTTCGTCGCCGCGCGCCCCAAATCGCAGGCGCTTTCCGCGCAGGCCGCGCAGCATCTGCTGTTCGGCGTGCCGCTGCACTGGATGAACGACTGGTCCACGCCCTTCTCGCTCTATGTCGATAGCGCGCGCGGGGCGGCCTTCAGCGACGTGGACGGCCATCGCTACATCGATTTTTGCCTGGGCGATACGGGCGCGATGTTCGGCCACGCGCCGCAAGCCGTCGCGCAAGCGCTCGCGCGCCAGGCGCAGCGCGGCTTCACCACCATGCTGCCGGGCGAGGACGCCGTGGCCGTGGGCGCGGCGCTCGCACAACGCTTCGGCTTGCCCTACTGGCAATTCGCCATGACGGCGAGCGACGCCAACCGCTTCGCGCTGCGCTGGGCGCGCGCGGCCACCGGACGGCAAAAGATCGTGGTGTTCAACGGCTGCTATCACGGCACGGTGGACGACGTATTCGTCGACCTCGTCGACGGCGAGGCCACGCAGCGCGCGAGCCTGCTCGGCCAGGTGCACGATCTGCTGCCGCACACGCGCGTGGTGGAATTCAACGATCTCGCCGCGCTCGAAAACGCGCTCGCGGACGGCGAAGTCGCCTGCGTGCTGGCCGAACCCGCAATGACCAACGTCGGCATGGTGCTGCCCGACGCGGGCTTCTGGCGCGACGCCCAGGCGCTCATCAAACGCTACGGCACGCTGCTGCTGATCGACGAGACGCACACCATCAGCAGCGGCCCGCGCGGCTATGCTCGCGCGCACGGCATCGAACCCGATCTCTTCGTGCTCGGCAAACCGGTGGGCGGCGGCGTGCCCTGCGCCGTCTATGGTTTCTCGGCGGAACTGGCCGCGCGAGCGCAGAAGGCGAAACTCGACGCGCCGCCGGGACACTCGGGCATCGGCACGACGCTCACGGCCAACGCGCTGTCGATGAGCGCGATGCGCGCGACGCTCGACGAAGTCATGACCGAGGCCGCCTACGCGCATATGTTCGCGCTCGCCGAACGCCTCGCTCACGGTCTTACGGCCACGATCACGCGCCACGCCTTGCCGTGGTGCGTGACGCGCGTGGGCGCGCGCAGCGAATTCCAGTTCTGCGCCACGCCTCCGCGCAACGGCAGCGAAGCGCGTGCCGCCATGGACGACGAACTCGAACACATCATCCATCTGTATCTGCTCAATCGCGGTGTGCTCATCACGCCGTTCCACAACATGATGCTGGTGTGTCCCGAGACGAGCGAAGCAGATGTCGATCGTTTGATCGGCGCTTTCGATGCCTGTCTTGCGGAGTTGTGCGGCTAGCACGCGAGGTCGGTTCTCGCAGACGGACTTGCTATGCTTGGCGGCCTGGCGGCGCGCGTTGAATGCGATAGACGCAATACCCGCGCCGTGCTTTCGCTTTCACAATGGTTTCAGGCCGCGTTTTCAGACAGCACATCGACATGCACGACCCGCAAGACAATCTCTACGCTTATCTCACGTCCCTTCAACAAGCGGCGCTTGGCGCACTGAAGCGCCTGCCGCTGAAGAGCCGCGTCGCTCAGGGCGCGTTGATGGCGCTGCGCGCCGTCTGCGGTGCGGGCCTCGCTTACACGATCGGCCGCGCGCTGCATACCGAGCAGGCGTTCTGGGCGGCGATCACGGCCATCGCCGTCACGCAGCACGATTACGCCGATACGCTCTCGCAGTCGCGCGACCAGTTCATCGGCGCGATCGCGGGCGGCATTGTCGGTTTCGCGGCGGCGACGCTCGGCGCGGAAAATATCCCCGCCTATCTCGCGGCGGTGGCCGTGGTGATCGTGGCGTGCTGGTGTCTTAGCGTGAGCACCGCCGCGCGGCTGGGCGCGATCACGACCACCATCGTGCTGCTGGTCCCAACCCAAGGCCCGGTGTGGGACATCGCGCTGTTTCGCGTGGCGGAGGTGGCCATCGGCATGGCTTGCGCGCTGCCGGTGTGCTGGGTGTTTTCGTTTGCGGAACGGCGGTGGTTGCGTGGATAAATGCGCATGTGGATCCTGCGTGATCGCGCACGAATTTTGCCGCTCTCAACCCTCGCGAAATAATCCATCTCCGCTGGCTGCGCAATGATCTGCGCAAAAGCGGCGATAATGGCGCACGCCATGCGGCAATGCCCGATCAGGGCGCACGCCATGGCATCGCCGGGTGCGGCGGGAGCGCGCGGGCAGCCTCGAAGCGCCCCCGCCAGTGCGAAATCGTGCGACACTCCTCGGCCGCGCCAATCCGGGCGCACGAGATCCAACGACACGCTTTTCGCGACGCCGCACGCCATGAATACGACCCGTCAATCTGTCCCCGCCACGAACGCCACGCCGCGCAAGACCATTTCGCTGCTGCAAATGCTCGCGCTGATCGCCTTCGGCGGCATCGCGGCCTCGCTGGTGCTCCGCCTCTTCGTTTGAGCGTCTGAGCACCACGCCGCGCGGGACGCCTGAACACCTGTTTTTTTGCTTATGTACAAGAAAGGCGTCGCCCTCGAAATCCAGTTCTCCCCCGAGCGTCTGAACGACGGTGCCGGCGATCCCTACTGGATCGACCTCACTGCCGAAGAAGCCGCCGCGCTGCTCGACACGCTGCAGACGAAGCTCGCCGCGCGCGAGAGCACGTCCGCGCCGCTCGTCGTCGCGCTCGACACGCCGCGCGAAGCCCCGCAAGCCGATGCGCCCGCTGCTGACGCAATCGAAACTGCCCAAACCGCCGCCGCCGACACCGCCTTCAAGCAGTGGGTCTGCGTGATCTGCGGCTGGGTCTACGACGAAGCGACGGGCGCGCCCGACGACGGCCTCGCCCCCGGCACGCGCTGGGCCGACGTGCCCGAAGACTGGCGCTGCCCGCTGTGCGACGTGGGCAAGGAAGACTTCGCGCTCGTCGAGTTCTAATCGAGCTCCAGGTCTGGCTGCCGCCGCTCACACGCCTTCGCGTGCGCGCGGCTCGTAGAACAGCGCGAACAGCTCCGATTGCGAACTGACGCCGAGCTTCGCGTAAATGTGCTTTTTATGCGCCCGCACGGTTTCGAACGAGATTTCGAGCCGTTCGGCGATCGCGCGCGTCGAAAACCCCGACAAACTCTGCCGCACCACTTCAATTTCGCGCGCCGTGAGCGGCGTGCGTCCGTTCTGCTGCGTGACCGCCTCGAAGCGTCCCGCGCTGTCCGCTTCGCGCAGCGCGGCAAGGGCGCTCGGCTCCACGGCTTCCGATTGCGGCACGTCCGCCACCCCGTCGCTCGCGATCAGCGACTCGTAGGCCAATCGCTGCCGCATCAGCGCAATCACCCACGGCGCGAACAGCGCGAACTGCGCAATATCCCGCTCCGTGTAATGGTGCTTTGCACCCAGCGAGAAAATCAGCGTGCGCTGCGCGTCGAACGGCACGTTGAACTGCACTTCGTCGCCGATGATGTTGCTCTTGAAGTAACGCTGGTAGTAGTCCGTCATGCGGAAGTTATCGGGCGCGACTTCGGCCAGCGTGACGAGGCCCGCGCGCGGTCTTTCGCATGCGTTGATATAGAACGGATCGAGCTGGTACATCCCCTCCAGATACGCGCGGAACAAGAGATCCACGGTGCCGTCGGGCATCGGCGACTCGGCGCAGACGAGCGGCGCGCGCCCGCGTATGAAGACGAGCGCGACCCAGTTGTCGAAGGTGGCGAAGCGTTCGATCACGCGCGTCGTGCGGGTCCAGAAATCGGGGCCGTCGAGGGCGTCGATCAGGGTCGCGATGTGATGATGGAACGCGCGGTCCTGCCAGTCGGGTTCCATGGTTCCTCCGATGAGGGTACCCCTGCAGGGTAATTCCTGGACAAAAATAACGTGGTGATAATAGCCGCTCCAGACGCTCGCGCGGCCAATTACCAAGCAACATCGAAGCACTACCGCCGCAGAGCCTGAAAGATTGAGACGCTTTTGGAGACAAGCATGCAACTCGAACTCGCGCAAATCCCCCTCGTGGACGGCGCCGTCGCCCCGAACCTGGCGCGCACGATCGACGCGATCGGCCAGCGCCGCGCGGGCACCGACCTGATGGTCTTCCCCGAAGCCACCCTCACCGGTTTCCCCACGCGGGAGAACGTGCGCGACATCGCCGAGACGCTGTCCGGCCCGTCGCTGTCCGCCGTGCGCGACGCCGCGCGCGCCGCCAATATGGCCGTCGCCGTGGGCCTCGCCGAACGCGACGGCGAGCGCTTCTACAACACCACGGTCCTGATCGACGAGCGCGGCGACATCGCCCTGCGCTATCGCAAGACGCACCTGTGGGCCACCGACGTCGGCGTCTTCACGCCCGGCGAGCGCTTCGAGGTCTGCGAATTCAAAGGCATGACCGTCGGCCTGCTGATCTGCTACGACATCGAGTTTCCCGAATCCGCGCGTGCGGTCGGCTCGCTCGGCGCGGAAATGCTGGTCGTCACCAACGGCAACATGGACCCGTTCGGTCCGGTGCACCGCCGCGCGATCGTCGCGCGCGCGCAGGAGAACCAGATGTTTGCCGCGCTGGTGAACCGCGTCGGCGCGGGCGACGACAACCTCACGTTCCCCGGTGAATCGGCGCTCGTGAGCCCGTTCGGCGATGTGCTGGCCGAGCTGAAAGACGAAGACGCGGTGCTGTGCGTGAGCGCCGACCGCGCGCTGCTCGCGCAAAGCCGCGAGCACTACAGCTATCTGCACGACGCGCGCATCGCGCTCAATCTCGTCGACGAAAACGACGCCCAGGGACGCCGTTCGCTCAATATCCGTCCGCGCACGCGCTGATTCAGCCAGATCGCCCTGCCCTGGATCGATGACGCACGCACTGCGTTTATCGATCCGGTCCCCGCAGTATTGTTTTGCCGGCGACGCTCCCCCTTCGCGCCAGACGAAGAGGGACGGTGGCTCCGGCAAGCAGCATCCAGTGATTCGGACACCGAAACGAATCGCGAAGTCGAATTGAAATACCAGGCGCGCAACGCAGGGAGAACGCGCGCCGCACGTTTGCCCCCGATTCGCAGGCCACGGCCACGCGAGTTAGCGCAACCCACACCCGCAGCACTTTGGAGACACCTGCATCATGAAGCCATCCTCACCGCCCGCCGCCGCTGGCGCACGAGAACACCATCTCAAGCGCACCCTCGGCCTGCCGTCCGTGCTGCTGTTCGGCCTCGCCTACATGGCGCCGCTGATCGTCTACGGTACCTACGGCGTGCTCGCCGGCGCGAGTCAGGACACGGCCGCGCTCGCCTACCTGATCGCGCTCGTCGCCATCGTCTTCACGGCGCTGAGCTACGGCAAGCTCGCACGCCTCTTTCCGGTGGCCGGCTCCGCCTACACCTACACGCGCAAGAGCTTCAACGCGCACCTGGGCTTCATGATCGGTTGGGCCACGCTGCTCGACTACTTCTTCCTGCCGATGGTGATCTGGCTGATCGGCGCGGCCTATCTGGGCGCCGCGTTCCCGAGCGTGCCCGCGTGGGTCTGGATCGTCGCGTTCATCGTGCTCACCAGCGGCCTGAACGTGCTCGGCATCCAGTTGGCCGCGCGCTTCAACATCGTGCTGATGGTCGTGCAACTGGCGATTGTCGCGATGTTCGTGGTGCTGTGCTGCCACTACGTGTCGGCGGCGAATGCGGGCAGCCTGCTGACCGTGCAGCCGTTCTTCCAGCCGCACGTGCCGCTGTCGGCCACGATGGCGGGCGCGGCGATCGCCGCGTACTCGTACCTCGGCTTCGACGCCGTGTCGACGCTGACCGAAGAAACCATCGAACCTGAAAAGACCATCCCGCGCGCCATCGTGCTGATCGCGCTGGTGGGCGGCGCGATCTTCGTGATCGCCGCGTACACGCTGCAACTCGCGCATCCGGGTGCGGTGTTCAAGGATCCGGATTCGGCTGCGTTCGAAATCGCCCGTAAAGTTGGCGGCGATATCTTCGTGACGATCTTCCTGGCTGGCCTGATCCTCGCGCAGTTCGCCTCGGGCATCTCGGCGCAGGCAAGCGTGGGCCGTCTGCTCTATGCGATGGGCCGCGACGAAGTGCTGCCCAAGTCGATCTTCGGCTACATCCACCCGCGCTTCCGCACGCCCGCGATCAACATCCTGATCGCCGGTATCGTCGGCCTGATCGCACTGAAGCTCGATGTGGCCACGTCCACCTCGTTCATCAACTTCGGCGCGTTCCTCGCGTTCACGTCGGTGAACCTGTGTGTGATCCGCCAGTACTTCAGCGGCGCGGCCGGTTCGCGCGGCTTCGGCTTCATGGGCGGCGTGGTGTTCCCGCTGATCGGCGCCGTCACCGATATCTGGCTGCTGTGCAGCCTCGAAAAGACGGCGATCGTCCTGGGCGTAATCTGGTTCGTGCTCGGTCTCGCCTATCTCGGCTGGATCACGCGCTGCTTCCGCCGCGCGCCGCCGGAAATGGCTGTCTAAGCCGACGTTGGCCAGCGCGCTTCTCGCGCCTGGCGCCAAAGCAAACGGCGAGCGTCCCGCAAGGGGCGCTCGCCGTTTTTGCTCCGCCAAATTTTTTCGATGCTGCAAGTGCGGTTCGCCGCGGAGCGCCACCGCCCGTCAGACGGGGCTTTGCGCCCTTTAAGGGTCGGGGGTGAAAGAGCATTCGGTCGTGCAAGCCCGAACCGAACTACAATGCATGCCGTCCACTGGTTTGCCGGTCGTTCGTTATATGAGCTTGTGTCTCGAACGCCGCCCCGTTTGCACCCAACATGCCCCGTTTTTTCAGAGTTACCCCGTTCCTGCTGATTCCGCTGGTTGCCGCGCTCGGCGCCTGCTCGTCTGCGAAGCCCAACAAGTTTCAGGATGACCAGTTGCTGAGCAGCGCGCCAAGCCCGTTCTCGCGCAATTTCAGCTACGCCAGCGCCGATGCCTGCGAGGCCTCGCGCCGCGCGCTGCTGAGCCAGGGCTACATGACGACGATGACGCACAACGACACCGTCGACGCCACCAAGAACTTCCAGCCGACGAGCGATCAGCACATCGTCGTGGAAGTGCACGTGGTCTGTACCATGGCCGATGCGTCCAACACCAGCATGGTCTACGTGAACGCCGTGCAGAACGGCTATGCGCTCAAGAAGAGCGACACGTCGGCGAGCGTCGGTTTGTCGATTCTGGGGTCGGTGTCGCTGCCGATCCGCTCGAATAGCGACGAGATGGTGAAGGTGTCGAGCGAGACGATCCAGTCGGGTGCGTTCTACACGCGCTTCTTCGATCTGGTCGGCCGCTATCTGAACACGGTCGCGAGGAGCGAACCCGTGCCCGGCAGCGGCGCGATCAAGATCACGCCTTTGCCGCCGAGTCTGGAGCCGGTCACGGCGATGGCCAATGCCGGCGCGCCTGGCGTGGCGACGCCGGGAATGTCCGCCTCGCCTGCGGCGGCGGTTGCCGCTGCTGCGACGGGCGCGGCGGTGGCCCACACCGACGCGCTGCCCGCGACGCCGGTGCTGGGCGCGATGCAACCGATTCAGCCGATGCAAGCGCTACAAACGGCACAAGCGGCGCAAACGACAAGCGCCGTGCATGCGGTCATGCCGGTAGCGCCCGCCGCCACGGCGACGCTGCTCGCGCCGGTCGTCCCCGCTGCTGCGGCGGCGGCCAGCGCGGCTAGTGCTGCTGCCCCGGCCAGCGCCCCGGTTGCCGCCGCCGATCACGCGGCAAGCCAGAGCGTCGCGACGGCGCCTGCGGCGGCTTCGGCAGCCACGGCGGCGCAAACTTCGGCGGCCACGACGGCCCCCTGACGCGAATCTCACGGGGCAGGACGGGGCATCGCGCGGAATGCAGGTTTAGCGCAGCCCCGCCATCATTGCCCCCATCCCCACCAGCAGACTGCCCATCAGGCGATTGACCGCGCGCAGACGGCGCGGGCGTTGCAGCACATGGCGCAGGCGGTGCGAAAACAGCGCCATCGACGCCACGCCGCCCGCGAACAGCACGGCGAAGGTCGCCGCCAGCACCAGATACTGGCGATTCGCGCCCCAGGCCGCGTCGGCGCTGATGAATTGCGGGAAAAACGACGGAAAGAACAGTAGCGTCTTCGGATTGAGCCCCGAGGTCGCGAACCCGCGCCAGAACAGATCGCGATGCGAAGTGAGCGCCGGCTCCGCCATTTCGCCTTCTTCAGGCCCACCGAGCGTCCGGCTGCGCCACTGCTTGCAGCCGAGCCACACCAGATAAGCCGCCCCGACCCAGCGCAGCACCGTGAGCGAGTGCTCACTAATGAGCAGCAGCGAATTCAGGCAGAGCGCCGTCAACACGAGTTGCAGCAGCACGGCGAGCGTGCCGCCCCAGACGCAGGGCAGCGCGCGACGCCAGCCGGCGTGCAGCGCCTGGCTCATCGTGAGCACGTTGACGGGACCGGGGGTGTAGACGAGAACCAGTGCGGCGGCGAGAAACGACAAATACAGCTGGAGCGACATGTCCGGAAGTTCAGGCGAAGGCGTGTGAATGGAAGCGGCAGCCCGATAAAGCGGCGCGGCCACGGAAAATCGGCAACAAAAAACCGCGCAGAAGCGCGGCTTTCAAATGCCACTCGCCCGATCGGACGCCGCAGGCCGCGAGATAATCGCGCGCCGCGCCCGATAGCCGCCGCAGGGTGCAGCGAAGGATCGGCTCAGACGGTCCACCGCGGCTTGTGGCTGCGGCGGCGCGCCCCGACGCGGGGAGGTGGCCGCGTGGGTCGTGCCGGACGAGAAGGCATGTGAAAAATATACCGGGATTGGGCCGGGATTAGCTTCCTGTTTTCCGGGAAAAACCCCGCCAATGCGGAATCTCCTTCCGATAAAATCGACGTTCCCTGTACAAGATTCTTTTTCACCATGAGCACCCGCGAACGCCAGCCCAAACCCCTCGACAACCAGGACCGCAAGATCCTGCGCGCGCTGCAGCAGAACGCGCGACTGTCCAACGCCGAACTGGCCGAACAGGTCGGCATGTCCACCACGGCCTGCTGGAACCGCACGCGCCAGCTCGAAGCCGACGGCTATATCGACGGCTATGTGGCACTGGTGAATCAGCGCAAGCTGGGTTTCGCCGATATCGTGATTCTGGAAGTCACGCTCGATCGGCATGAGGACGACGCGCTCGCGCGCTTCGGCTCCGAACTCGCGGCATTGCCCGAAGTGCTGGAGGCGTATCTGGTCTCGGGCGAATACGACTACTGGATCAAGGTGGCCGTGGACGGTACGGCAGGCTATGAGCGCTTCCTGCGCGAGAAGCTCTATCGCATCTCCAGCATCCGCCACAGCCGTTCGATGTTCGCCTTGCGCTGCATGAAGGACGTGGCGTCGATGCAGGTTTGATTCGTCATCCCAATCAATTCGCGGATCGATCCGCGAATCAACTACGCGTGCGGCGAGCGCGCCCCGCTCGCCCGTAGAATCATCTTGACGACCTCCTCGGTCGTCGTCTCGAAGCTTGCCGCCGACAACGCGCGCTTGCCCGCGAGCGCGCGAATCTGCGCCTCGAAATCCGCGTAGTGCTGCGTGGTCGCCCAGATCATGAAGAGCAGCGTTCTAGGCTCGACGGGCGCAAGCAGACCTTCCTCGATCCAGCGCTCGATCAGCGTCACGCGCGACTCCATCCACGGCTTCACGCGCTTCAGAAGAATGTCCTGCATGTGCGTCGCACCGCTGATGATTTCGTTGGCCCACACCTTCGAGCCCAGCGGCCGGCGACGCGAGAGCGCCATCTTCGCGCGCACATAGCCGCCGATTGCCTGGGCAGGATCGTCGCTCGCGTCGAAGGTACTGGCTGCCGCGTTCCACTCCTCGAACAGATCGTCCAGCACGCGCCAGTAAAGCGAAAGTTTGGTCGGGAAGTAGTAATGCAGATTCGCCTTGGGCAGGCCCGCGCGCTCGGCGATCAGCGCGGTGCTCGCGCCTTCGAAACCACGTTCGGCGAACACGGCTTCCGCGCACGCCAGCAGATGCGATTCGTTCGACGCGCGGATCGACGCCTTGCGGCGTGGCCTGGCGTCTTTAGATGTCGCGTCCTGGTCCTCGCGTGCGTTCGCGCTCTGGCGCAGTGCAAGGTTCGCGGCTGGCGTGTTCGTGTCGTCGTCGCGCATGGCATCGGTCCGTCCGGAAGTGAAGGCATCGCAAAGTCATCGCGCAAAGCAACGCCGGTTTCATTGTAGACACGCGGCACGTGCAACGTGGTCCGGCGCGTGACGAATCCTCGGGTAAACCTGCGTGCCGAACGCGATTTTTCGCGCACTGCAACATCGATGGCACGCTTTTCGCTCGTATTACCGCATTGAATTCCCAAAGTTTATGGCCTACAACCTGTCCAATCGGACAGGATTCGGAGAGCGGGAATCATCGCTCCGAATGAGCGTCGAGCGCATGCACCGACTTCGCGCAAGACGCCCCAGACGATGGCGCCGATGCACGCTTCATGAACACGTTTGATGGAAACAACAGCAGTCGCGATCCCCACAACGGCCTTTCGCAAACAAGCCGAGTCGCGCTGCACCGCCCAGTCGAACATTGACAGGAGAGCACGCATGAACGTAGTAAGCGAAGCCGCGCTGACCACCGCGATTCACGTGAATGGCCAGCGTCTCTGGGACAGTCTGATGGAGATGGCGAAGATCGGCGCGACGCCCAAGGGCGGTGTGTGCCGTCTCGCGCTCACGGACCTCGACAAACAGGGCCGCGATCTCATCGTCAAATGGGCCGAGGAAGCGGGCTGCACAGTGAGCGTCGATCAGATGGGCAACGTGTTCATGCGCCGCGCGGGCCGCAACAACGAGCTGCCGCCCGTGATGACCGGCTCGCACGCGGATTCGCAGCCCACGGGCGGGCGCTTCGACGGCATCTATGGCGTGCTCGGCGGTCTCGAAGTGATCCGCGCGCTCAACGACCACGGCATCGAAACCGAACATCCCATCGAAACCGTGATCTGGACCAACGAGGAAGGTTCGCGCTTCGCGCCCGCGATGGTGGCCTCGGGCGTATTCGCGGGCGTGTTCACGCTCGATTACGGCCTGTCGCGCAAGGACGTGGACGGCAAGACCATCGGCGAGGAACTCAAGCGCATCGGTTACGCGGGCGATCTGCCATGCGGCGGCCGCAAAATTCACGCGGCGTTCGAATTGCACATCGAACAGGGGCCGATTCTCGAAGCGGAAAATAAAACCATCGGCGTGGTGACGGACGCGCAAGGTCAGCGCTGGTATGAAGTTGTGCTAACGGGTCAGGAAGCGCATGCCGGTCCCACGCCGATGCCGCGCCGTCGCGACGCGCTGCTGGGCGCTTCGCGCGTCGTGCAGCTCGTCAATGAAATCGGCCTGCGTCACGCGCCGCTCGCGTGCGCGACCGTCGGCATGATGCAGGTCCATCCGAACTCGCGCAACGTGATTCCGGGACGCGTGTTCTTCACCATCGACTTCCGTCACCCTCTGGACGAAGTGCTTGCGAAGATGGATGCGGAACTGCGCGAAGGCATCGCGAAGATCGTCGAACAAGGCAAGCTGGAAGCCGAAGTCGAGCAGATTTTCTATTACGCGCCCGTGCCGTTCGACAAGGCCTGCGTGAAGTCTGTGCGCGCCGCCGCCGAGCGCTTCGGCTACTCGAACCGCGACATGGTTTCGGGTGCGGGCCACGATGCCTGCTATCTGGCGACGGTCGCGCCGACGTCGATGGTGTTCGTGCCGTGCATCGACGGCATCAGCCACAACGAAATCGAGGACGCGACCCAGGAATGGATCGAGGCCGGCGCGAACGTGTTGCTGCATGCGATGCTCGAACGCGCGAGCGAGCCGGGCTGAGCCAGGTTTGGCCGCCCGCTTGAAGACATAACGCCATAAAAACCCGTTCCCCACGTACCGGCTGCCGCTTTGCGCGCAGCCGGCGGACCCGTGTTTTGCCTCGCAAGGAGCATCCGGATGTCCCACTCCGTTAAAAACAATACGCGTGCCACTCAAGGCATCGCCGCTGGACGCCTCAGCGCCGAAGAGCTGGGCTGCCAGTTCGCCGATGTCGCTGCGCCGCTTTCCGCCAACGCAGCCGTGATCGCCGCCGATCGCTGTCACTACTGTTACGACGCGCCCTGCGTCGCGGCCTGCCCCACCGGCATCGATATTCCCAGCTTTATCCGCAAGATCGGCAACGGTAACCTCAAGGGCGCCGCGCGCGATATCCTGAGCGCGAATCCGCTGGGCGGCATGTGCTCGCGCGTGTGCCCGACCGAAATTCTCTGCGAAGGCGCCTGCGTGAGAAATCATCAGGATGGCGAACCAGTTCAGATCGGCGCGCTGCAACGCCACGCGACCGACTTCCAGATGGCGCGCGAAGCTGCTGGCGCCACGCCGCTCTTTCATCGCACGAGCGAAACCGGCCGCAGCGTCGCCGTGATCGGCGCCGGGCCTGCGGGGCTGGCGTGCGCGCATACGCTTGCGCTCGCAGGACATAACGTCACCGTCTTCGATGCGAACGAAAAGCCAGGCGGCCTCAACGAATACGGGATCGCCGCGTACAAAACAGTGGACGATTTCGCCCAGCGCGAAGTCGCGTGGCTGCTGTCCATCGGCGGCATCGAATTGAAGCAGGGCCGACAACTGGGCCGCGATGTCACGCTCGATGCACTGCGTGACGAATTCGACGCCGTGTTCATCGGCATCGGGCTAGGTGGCACCCATGCGCTGAAGATCGAAGGCGAAGCGCTCGACGGCGTGCGCGACGCGGTGGACTTCATCGCGCAACTGCGCGAAGCGGACGATCTTGCCGCGCTGCCCGTGGGCCGCCGCGTGGTGGTGATCGGCGGCGGCAATACCGCCATCGACGCCGCCGTGCAAAGCCGCAAGCTGGGCGCGGAGCACGTCACGCTCGCCTATCGGCGCGGCAGCGCGCAGATGAGCGCGACGTGGGCCGAGCAGGAATTCGCACGCCAGCAAGGCGTGACGATCGTGGAGTGGATGAAGCCTGTGCGCATCGTGGGCCAGGAAGCGGTGCACGCCGTCGAATTCGAGCGTGTGGCGCTCGACGCCAGCGGCGCGTTGCAGGGAAGCGGCGAGATCGAACGCATCGAAGCGGATATGGTGCTGAAGGCGATCGGTCAAAAGCTCTTGCCCGCCGGACTGGAAGCGCTGCAATCGAGCGACGGCGGCGCGCGTATCGCCGTCGATGCCGATGGCGCGACGTCGCTTGCAGGCGTCTGGGCAGGCGGCGATTGCGCGGGCCACGGCGCGACCGATCTCACCGTGCAGGCGGTGCAGGACGGCAAGGTCGCGGCGCACGCCATCGACCGCTATCTCGCCGCGCAAACCGGCAAGGCTGCGTGATCCTCGCGCACACGACGACACATCCACATCGATAAAACAAGGAGTCGCATCATGGCCGATCTGCGCTGCTCGATTGCCGGTATTGAATCGCCCAATCCGTTCTGGCTCGCCTCCGCGCCGCCCACCGACAAGGCCTACAACGTCAACCGCGCCTTCGAGGCGGGCTGGGGCGGCGTGGTCTGGAAAACGCTCGGCCTCGACCCGCACGTGGTCAATGTGAGTTCGCGCTATGGCGCGACCACCTGGCGCGGCCAGCGCATCGCGGGCCTGAACAATATCGAACTGATCACCGACCGCCCGCTCGACGTCAATCTCAAGGAAATCGCCCAGGTGAAGCGCGACTGGCCCGACCGTGCACTGATCGTCTCGCTGATGGTCCCATGCACCGAGGACGACTGGAAATGGATTCTGCCGCTGGTGGAGGACACCGGCGCCGATGCGGTGGAACTGAACTTCGGCTGCCCGCACGGCATGAGCGAGCGCGGCATGGGCGCGGCCGTGGGCCAGGTGCCCGAGTACATCGAAATGGTCACGCGCTGGGTCAAGGAAGGCACGCGCATGCCCTGCCTAGTCAAGCTCACGCCCAACGTCACCGACATCCGCCACGGCGCGCGCGCGGCGCTCAAGGGCGGCGCGGACGGCGTCTCGCTCATCAACACCATCAACTCGATCGTCGGCGTCGATCTCGACGTCATGGCGCCGCTGCCGACCGTGGACGGCAAGGGCACGCACGGCGGCTATTGCGGCCCCGCCGCCAAGCCGATCGCGCTGCATATGGTGGCCGAAATCGCGCGCGACCCGCAGACGCAGGGCCTGCCGATCTCGGGTATCGGCGGTATTTCAGACTGGCGCGACGCCGCCGAATTCATGGTGCTGGGCGCGGGCAGTGTGCAGGTGTGCACCGCCGCGATGCACTACGGATTCCGAATCGTCAGCGACATGATCGACGGCCTGTCGAACTGGATGGACGACAAGGGCTATGCGAACCTCGACGCGATTCGCGGTCGCGCCGTGCAGAACGTCACCGACTGGCAGTACCTGAACCTGAACTACGACATCAAGGCGCGTATCGATCAGGACCGCTGCATCCAGTGCGGCCTGTGCCATATCGCCTGCGAAGACACCTCGCACCAGGCCATCACCGCGACGAAGGACGGTCAGCGTCACTTCGAAGTCGTCGATGCGAATTGCGTCGGGTGCAATTTATGCATGCATGTCTGCCCGGTCGACGAATGCATCACGATGGAGCGCGTCGACTCGGGCCGCTATTCGAACTGGACCACGCATCCCAACAATCCGGCCCGCGTGGCCGATCCGAAAGCGGCCTGATCCTTCGTTGCCATTCAACCGAAATCTAACGACAAGACCCGGAGAACACGCATCATGAGCCAGCCAGCAGCGAGTGGGGACGCAAGTGGAGACGCAAGCGGGGATGTAAGCGGCGCAAGCGCGCGCCGCAGTGCAAGCGAGTTGTACAACGACGACCTCGCGCCCACGGGGGTCGCGCAACGCACGTGGCGCTGGTATCACTTCGCGGCGCTGTGGGTGGGGATGGTGATGAACATCGCCTCCTATATGCTCGCGGCGGGGCTGACCGAGCAGGGCATGTCGCCGTGGCAGGCGGTCATCACGGTGCTGCTCGGCAACGTGATCGTGCTCGTGCCGATGCTGGCAATCGGCCACGCGGGCGCGAAATACGGCATCCCCTATGCCGTGCTGGTGCGCTCGTCGTTCGGCACCCAGGGCGCGAAGCTGCCCGCCATGCTGCGCGCCATCGTGGCGTGCGGCTGGTACGGCATTCAATCGTGGCTCGGCGGCAGCGCGATCTACACGCTCGCCAACATCCTGTTTCACAACGCGCTCGTGGGTGACGCACTGCCGTTTCTGGGCATTTCCATTGGCCAGGGCGCGTGCTTCCTGCTGTTCTGGGTGCTCCAGCTCTACTTCATCCTGCACGGCACGGATTCGATCCGCTGGCTCGAAAGCTGGTCCGCGCCGATCAAGGTGGTGATGTGCGTGGCGCTGGTCTGGTGGGCCTGCTCGAAGGCGGGCGGCGTGGGCAGCATGCTCTCGCAACCGTCGCAATTCGCGGCGGGCGGCAAGAAAGCGGGCCTCTTCTGGGTCACGTTCTGGCCGAGCCTCACGGCGATGGTCGGCTTCTGGGCCACGCTCGCGCTCAATATCCCCGACTTCACGCGCTTCGCGAAAACACAGAAGGATCAGCTCGTCGGCCAGGCGATCGGCTTGCCGATTCCGATGGCGCTGCTTTCCGTCGTGTCGGTGGTGGTCACGTCGGCAACGGTCGTGATCTACGGCAAGGCGATCTGGGATCCGATCGACCTCACGAGCCGCATGGAAGGCATCGGCGTGGGCATTGCGCTCGTGATCCTCACGCTCGATACGATGTGCTGCAATCTGGCCGCGAATCTGGTTGGCCCGGCCTACGACTTTTCGAGCCTCTGGCCCAAGGGCATTTCGTACAAGACGGGCGGTCTCATCACGGCGGGTCTCGCCATCGTCATGATGCCGTGGAAGATTCTGGCCACCACGCAGGGTTATATCTTCACGTGGCTCGTGGGTTATTCGGCGCTGCTAGGCCCGGTCGCGGGCATTCTGATGGTCGATTACTTCCTGATTCGCGCCACGCGCCTGGATACCGAACAGCTCTTCGAGGAAAGCGGCGAATACGCCTACACGAACGGCTGGAACCCCGCCGCCGTGATCGCGCTGCTCGCGGGCGTGCTGCCGAATCTGCCGGGCTTTCTCAACGAGGCGTTCCCCAACGCGTTCCCCTCGGTGCCCGACGCGTTCAAGGGACTCTATACCTACGCATGGTTCGTGGGACTCGCCATCGCCGCCATCGTCTACGGCTTGCTGATGAAACTCGGCAAGAGCCGCAGGCCGAGCGTCGCGAATGCCTGACAACACTGAAAATGCAGACTCAACCGAAGGAGACATAGCATCATGGCGACCCTGATTCGAGGCGGCACCGTCGTGGACGCGGACAAGACGTATCGCGCCGATGTGCTCTGCGACAACGGCACGATCACGGCGATCGGCGAGAACCTCGACGCGCCCGCCGGCGCCACCATTGTCGACGCGGGCGGCCAGTACGTGATGCCGGGTGGCATCGATCCGCACACGCATATGGAACTGCCCTTCATGGGCACGAAGGCGCACGACGACTTCTATACGGGCACGGCGGCGGGTCTCGCGGGCGGCACGACATCGATCATCGACTTCGTGATTCCGAACCCGAAGCAGCCGCTCATGGAAGCCTTTCGCGAGTGGCGCGGCTGGGCCGAAAAAGCCGCCGCCGATTACGGCTTTCATGTGGCCGTGACGTGGTGGGACGAAAGCGTGCATCGCGACATGGGCCTGCTCGTGAACGATCACGGCGTCTCCAGCTTCAAGCACTTCATGGCGTACAAGAACGCCATCATGGCCGACGACGAAATCCTCGTGAACAGCTTCGCGCGCGCGCTCGAACTGGGCGCGTTGCCGACCGTTCACGCGGAAAACGGCGAACTCGTGTTCCAGTTGCAGCGGCAATTGCTCGCGCGTGGCTTCACGGGGCCGGAGGCGCATCCGCTTTCGCGTCCGCCCGAAGTGGAAGGCGAGGCCGCGAACCGCGCGATCCGCATCGCCCAGGTGCTGGGCGTGCCGGTCTACATCGTGCACGTGTCGGCAAAAGAAGCGCTGGAGGCGATCACGCGGGCGCGCGCCGAAGGCCAGCGCGTATTCGGCGAAGTGCTCGCCGGGCATCTGGTGATCGACGAAGCCGTCTATCGCGATCCCGACTGGACCCGCGCCGCCGCTCACGTGATGAGCCCACCGTTTCGCACGAAGGAGCATCGCGACGCGCTCTGGCGCGGACTGCAAGGCGGCCTGCTGCAAACCACGGCCACCGATCATTGCGTGTTCTGCGCCTCGCAGAAAGCCATGGGCCGCGACGATTTCACACGGATTCCTAACGGTTGCGGCGGCGTGGAAGACCGCATGGCGATTCTCTGGGATCAGGGCGTAAACACAGGCCGCCTCACGCCGAACGAATTCGTGCGCGTGACCTCGACCAACGCAGCGCAGATCTTCAACCTCTATCCGCGCAAGGGCGCGGTGGCCGTGGGCGCGGACGCCGATCTCGTGGTCTGGGACCCGCAAGCCACGCGCACGATTTCCGTGAAGACGCATCACCAGAACGTGGATTTCAACGTCTTCGAAGGCATGACGGTGCGCGGCGTGCCCACGCATACGATTTCGCAGGGCGAACTGGTCTGGGCCGACGGCGATCTGCGCGCCCGCCGTGGTGCCGGGCGTTATCTGAAACGGCCCGCGAATCCGGGCTATATCCAGGCCTCGCGGCTCGCGAAGCAATTGAAGGAAACGGAGCCGGTGCATCGCGAAGGCGACAAGGTCGCCTGAGCATCGCAAGCGGTGTCCAGCAGTTTCAGCACGCTGTTCAACTAGTACTGCACAACGATCGTCACGCGGCGATTGAGCGCTCGGCTCGCGGGGTCGGTGCCGGCAACAAGGGGAAAGTTGTCGGCCCGGCCGATGGCCGCGAGTCGATGCGGCTCGACGCCGCGCTCCACCAGATAGCGCACGACCGCGCCCGCGCGCGCCGAGGACAGCTCCCAGTTCGACGCATAGCGCGCGTTGGCGATCGGCGTGCTGTCCGTGTGCCCTTCCACGAGGATATTGCCGTCGGGCACCTGCGCCAGCACGCTCGCGATGCGGCTCAACACGTCGAAGGAATCGGGCAGCAACGCGGCATCGCCCGCATTGAACAGGATCTTCGCGTTGATGCCGATCTCCATGCCGTGCGGCACGGGCGCGATGGTGATCTCGCCGCGCGCGCGCAGCGGGTCGAGCGAAGCCAGCAACGCGCGTTCGGTGTTCGGCGGCTGAGACGCACTGGCGGCAGCGCTTGCGGCGACGCTACCCGCCTGCACCGCCAGCGACTGCCTGCGCAGCGCCTGCTCGTGGCTCTTCGCAAGCTGCATGGCGTAGAGCGCGAGGAACAGCACCATCATCGTCGTGACGAGGTCCGCGTAGGACAGCAGCCAGCGGCCCGATTGCTCGCCGCCTTCCTCGTCGTGGTCGAGGATGCTCAGCGGCAGATCGTGCGCCGGGTGCTTGCCGGATGACGTTTGCATGCGTGGTGTCCGCGCTTAATTGACGGTTGCGCCGGCCTGCGCATTCTGGCGCGCCCAGGCGTTGGCTTCGCCGCGCGCGCCCACTTCGCCCGCAAGACGCGTGGCGATCATATGGGGCGTTTCCTTGCGCGAAATCGCGAGCAGGCCATCCAGATAGAGCTTGCGCAGCCGCAGTTCGCTTTCGATATGCGCGCGCATCTTACCGTAGAGCGGCAGGAACACGAGGTTGGCAAGCGCGAGACCGTAAAGCGTGGCGACGAAGGCCACCGCGATGCCCGTGCCGAGTTGCGACGGCTCGACCAGATGCGCGGTCACCTGGATCAAGCCGAGCACGGAACCCAGAATGCCGAAGGTCGGCGCGTAGCCGCCCGCCTGCTGCCAGACGCGCGCCGCCGCCATATGCGTGCGGCCCCAGGTTTCCAGCTCGCGGTTGAGCGCGTCTTCGAGCACGGCGGTCGAAACGCCGCTCGCCAGCAGTTCGAGGCCGCGCCGCGCGAACGGATGAATGCCTTGCCAGTCCATCGACTCGAAAGCGAGCAGGCCGTTGAGCTTGGCCTGATCGCCCCATTCGAGCACGGCCGCGAGGCTCGCTTCATCGACCTGCTGCGCGCGCACGAACACCGTGCGCAAACGGCGGATCGCATCGAAAAAGCGCGCCCAGGTATTCTGGATCATCACCGCGCCAAGCGTGCCGCCCAGCACGACCACGAGCGCTTCGGGCTGCAGCAGCGAGCCGAAGTGGCCGCCTTCGAGCATGAAGCCCACGACGACGGCCGCGCCGCCCAGCAGGACTCCGAACAATGTCAACAGATCCATGCGTATTTCCGGTGAAAATCGTGTAAAGCGCGTGTGAAAACGCGGCGCAGGCGGGTTCCGCGCGCCCGCATCGTGCGGGCACGCTATCCTGCAAGCCGCTTGCTCAAATGTATCGAGGAAGAATCGTGGGCGTTACGCGGCGTGCGCCCTAAGCTCGCGTACCGCGCTAATCAGGCGCGTTTCGATGCCTTCCAGCTCCATCGGGTCAGACTTGATCTCGCGGCGCATGAGCCACGAAATCTCGTTCTTGCGCGCCTCGGACAACACGGATTGCAGACGGTCCGACACAGCAGGATCTTCGAGCGATGCCAGCAGCTTCGCGAGGTCGTAGGTATCGAGCGCATTGACCGCGTCGAACAGCGTGCGCTGATCGACAAACAGCAGATCGTCGAGCGTATTCACTTCGCCCGAACCGCGATTCGCGCGCTTGTTGAAGTACGCAACGCCCTTTTGCTCGACGAAGTTGAGCACCTTCGATTTCCTGAACGCGAAGAGTTCGTCGGCGATCTCGCCGTGCGAGAGCTTGTTGAGCAGCATCTTGCGCTCGACGCCGATCAGCGCTTCCAGATCGCTCAGTTCGATGAGTTCGAGTTCGCTGTTGATCGAGACGTCCAGATCGTGATCGGCCACCTGTCCCGCGCGATCGATGATCCGCACCGGGTCGAACGTGACGACCTGGCGGCCGAGCGCGCCATCGCCGCCTTCCGCGCCGCCCAGATGCGAAGATGCCTGGCCCGCTTCCATCGTGATGAGATTGAGCTTTTCCATGCGGCGCAGCATCGCCATGACGTGCGGGCGCGAATGGCCTGCCACGGCGCGGCACTTGTGCACGACGTCCGCGAGCGCAACGCTCACTTCGCCCGCGCCGGAACTTGCGCCCTGACGCAGCCAGCCGCCCTTGGGCTCGGCACGCTCGGCGCCGGCCAGCAGCGACAGTACGTGTGCATAGGACAGCACGCCGGGCATGAAGTCGGCGTGGGTGTAGGTGGCAAGCTGATCGTCCTTGGCTTTCGCGCGGCGGATCATCGTGCGCACGACATGACGCAGCAGCGGCGAAACGCGCTCGAGTTCGTCTTCGATGATGTTCGCCGGGATGACGGTGAGCTGGCAGAACGACAGCGCCTTGGCGGTGCTCGGACGCGGTTCGGCGCCTAACAGCGCGCTTTCGCCGAAGAATTCGCCGCGGCCCAGCGTGGCCGTCACGACGCGCTTTTCCTCGCAACGAGTGGAAATTTCGACTTTGCCGTCGGCGATGACGAAGAGCTGGCGCTCACCCGCGAAGCCTTCCGAATAGATGACTTCGCCCGGCGCGGCTGTGCGCGACCATGTCTGACTGCGATTCAAGGTGATTCCCCGTGTGCGGATATCGTGTCGACCGTCTGCGGCACCCCGCTCAAGGACGATCGATCTGGTTCTCGTATGACTGCCGTTTACGGCCTTGGACGGGAGGTTCTTGAATCAATTTGCATGGGGGTTGCGCGCGCGCAAGCACGCCTCGCTCACGGCGCGACCTGCGATGCAATCCATAGGCACGTTTTAGCACTTCGATCGATGCAGATGCCGCATTGGCAAACGATTGCGCCGACTGTGCACGCACACTGGAGAATATCGCCGGGATTACGTGCCCGGCGTCGCGTTTTGCCCTTCAGGCCGCCAGCTTCCCCACCGATCCATTCGCCGGCGGCACCGCCAAGCCTGCGCGCGCGAAGCGAATCGCGTCCATCAGCGCCTCGTGCTCGCCCACATGGTTGGCCAGCAGCAGAATCAACTGCGCGTTGACCGACTGGCTCTGTGCCTCGTCGAGGTCGCGATGCATATCGATCAGCGCTTCGTAGAAGTCGTCGGGGCGCGCGAGATTGGGTTGGGTATTCAGCATCGTTGTCTCCTGTCCCATCTGTATTTCGTCGTTCGTTTCGTAATGTTCTGCACAATCGATTCGAAGGGCGGCCGCTGTTTTAATCTTCGATGCGGCCGCCTTCCGCTTCATGACTTCATGCCGTGCCTTCCACGCACAGCGCCCGCTTCAACGCGCGCTCCACACGCGGCGCGCTGACGCGATGCCAGCGCGCGCTCACGTGCTGATCCGGACGAATCAGATAGAACGCGCCGTCCTGGGCACCATAGCGCTGCGCGGCAAGTCCTTGCGCATCGCGCAACACCGTCGTCCCGGCAGGCAGCGCAGCGGGCGCGGCGCCCTCGCCTTCGATCACCGCCACGAAATCGAGCGGCACGGCGCCGCCCGCCAGCGCATCGAGCGCGGCGCGCGTTTCGGTGTCGAGCGCCGATCCCGTGCGGCAAAACAGCAGTCCCGTGAAGCGCGAGCCAAGCTGTTTGAGCAGCCATTGCGCGTTGCCTTGCGCATCGGTCAGCGGCGCGTCGGCGCACGAGGCACCCGGCACCATCTGACCTGTGAAGCGGTCTTCATCGGCCGTGTTGAGCGTCGATTCGTGCAGCACCGCGGGCACCGAAAGCCGCCCGCTGTTCACGAGCTGGCGCGCAAACGCGTGCTCGCGCGCCAGCGTGAGCACGGCGTCGCGGAACACGCGGCTGACCGCGCTCTTGGGCGTGATGAAATCCGTCGAGCGCGTGGAGTTGCGGATGTTTTCGTCGGCGGCGAATTCGCGCTCGCTTGCGTAGGTGTCGAGCAGCGCGTCGGGCGCGCGGCGCTCCAGCACCATGGCGAGTTTCCACGCGAGGTTTTCGCTGTCCTGGAAGCCGCTATTCGCGCCGCGCGCGCCGAACGGCGAAACCAGGTGTGCCGAATCGCCCGCGAACAGCACGTTGCCGTGGCGGAAGCTGTCCATGCGCAGGCACGAGAACGTGTAGATGCTCACCCATTCGAGTTCGAATTTCACATCGGGGCCGAGCAGCGCGCGCACGCGCGGAATCACGCGTTCGGGCGTCTTTTCGAGCACCGGATCGGCATCCCAGCCCAACTGAAAGTCGATACGCCAGACGTTGTCGGGCTGGCGATGCAGCAGCACCGACTGGTTCGGGTGGAACGGCGGATCGAACCAGAACCAGCGTTCGGTCGGGAAATCGGCTTCCATCTTCACGTCGGCGATCAGGAAGCGGTCCTTGAACGTGCGGCCGTGACTGTCGAGACCCATGAGCTTGCGCACGGGACTGCGCGAGCCGTCCGACGCCACCACGTAGCGCGCGAGCAGTTCATACGGGCCGTCGGGCGTGTCGATTTCGAGCGCCACGTGCGCGTCGTCCGTGCGCGGCTCGCCGCGCTGCGCGAGGCCGATGACCTTGCTTTTCCAGCGGATTTCGAGGTTCGGCAGCGCCTGCGCGCGTTCGAGCAGAAAACCTTCAACATAGTACTGCTGAAGATTGACGAAAGCCGGACGATGATGGCCGCTTTCGGGCAGCAGATTGAAGGTGTAAACCAGTTCGTCCTTGCGGAACACCTTGCCCACGTTCCAGCTCACGCCCTTCTCGACCATGCGCTCGCCGCAGCCGAGGCGATCGAAGATATCGAGCGAGCGCTTCGAAAAGCAGATCGCGCGCGAACCGGTGGAAAGCGTGCAATCGTCGTCCACCAGCACGACATTGACGCCTTGCTGCGCGAGGTCGATCGCCGTGGCGAGGCCCACCGGGCCCGCGCCGACGACTACGACAGGACGCACGCTCTTTTCAGCCTCCACGCCTTGTTCGTGGCAGCGCGCGTAGTCGAAAGTTAGTGATTGGTAGTCGATCATTTCTGTGTCTCTCTCCATCTCCACCGCAGCCGCTCAATCCTGCAACGCGTCCCACATTTCCTTGTCGCGCTGCGCGGTCCAGATGCGCGGATGCGTGATGCCGCTCGCCTCGTCATAAGCGCGCGACACATCGAACGGCAGGCAATGCTCGTAGATGAAGACGTGACCGAACTTCGGGTCCATCGCTTCACGCGTGAGCGCCATCGACTGCTTCAGATCGAGCTTCTGTTCGACCGCCTTGCGGCCCTGCGCAAGCAGCGTCGATACGAAATCCTTCGTGTAATCCAGACCCTTGTTCACTTCTTCGGGGTTGAGCAGCGCGGGGCCGCGGCCCGGCACGAGCTTTTGCGCGCCCAGCGAGCGCAGCGCTTCGAGCGTCGCGGGCCACTCGGCCAGTTGGGCGTCGCCGCAATAGCAGGCCGCGTCGTATTCCACGAGGTCGCCCGAGTACAGCACCTTTTGCTGCGGCAGCCACACCACCGTGTCGCCCTTCGTGTGGCCCGAGCCCAGATGCGCGATCTTCACTTCGAGCTTGCCGAGGTACAGCGTGATTTCCTTCTCGAACACGAGCGTGGGCCACGTCAGGCCCGGCACGGTTTCGACGCCCGCGAACAGACGCGGGAAGCGCTCGATTTCCGACTTCATGTCCTGCTCGCCGCGCTCGACGATCATTTCCCAGGTGCCGCGGCTCGCGATGATCTGCTGCGCGCCTTCCTCGAAGTACGCCGACGCGCCCAGCACGCGCACCGCATGATAGTGCGAGAGCACGACGTATTTGATGGGCTTGTCGGTCACGCTGCGGATCTTCGCGATGAGGTCCTGCGCCATGGCCGGCGTGGCCGTGGTGTCCACGATCAGCACGCCGTCGTCGCCGATGATGACGCCCGAGTTGGGGTCGCCTTCCGTCGTGTAGGCGTAGCAGTTTTCCGAGAGCTGGGTGAACGTGACCTGCTTTTCTTCGAGGTCGGCCTGCGATGCGAACGCCTTTGCCATCTGAGTCTCCGTATCTGTGGGGAACGGGCGACGAGGCGAGGCTGGATGCACGCGCAGCATGAGCGCACGCAGATGGACCGGCGCCAGCCGGTTTTGTCTCGCCCCGTCTGGTTTGGTTGAGCCGCTGTTCTGCCGGGGTGAAGCCATGATCGCCCGGCGGTTTTTATTTGTCAATAGCGAATACTATCGCTATATGCAAATCATCGAGCCGGCGGCTTTCGACCGCCATTCGGTTAACATGGACCCTTTTTCAGCCTGGTACAACGAGTGAAGACCCCTCGCAACGCGCCGCCGTCCGCAGTTTCCGACGCTGACGGCGCAGCCGCCGGCCGTGCCCAGCGCGGCATCCAGAGCGTCGAAGTCGGCGCGCGCCTGTTGCGCGCGCTCGCCGACGCGCGCGTGCCGCTCGCGCCCACCGATCTCGCGGCAGCGGGCGACATCGCGTCGAGCCAGGCACATGCCTATCTGGTGAGCCTCACGCGCCTCGGCCTGATCAAGCGTGATGCGCTGTCCGGGCGCTATGAAGCGGGTCCGCTCGCGCTGCGCCTGGGTCTCCTGCATCTGGCGCAGCAGCCCGCGCTGCGCGAGGCCGTGCCGCACGCGGCGGCGCTCGCGCAGGCGCACAACTGCAGCGTCGCGCTGTGCATCGCCGGGCCGCAAGGGCCGACCATCGTGCGCTACGAGCACGCCAGCCTGCCGCTGCATGTGAACCTGCACGTCGGCACGGTGATGTCGCTGCCGGCCACGTCCACGGGCCGCGTGTTCTGCGCCTGTCTCGACGACGCCGCGCTGCGCGCGATGTGGGCCAACCAGAGCGCGCAGCCGGTCTGGCGCGGCACGGCGGCGGCTGAAGACCTCCCCGCGCCGGATGCCGCCTTCGCCGCCACGCTCGATACGATCCGCGCGCGCGGCTTCGAAATCGGTATCGACGCGCCCAGCCCCGGCGTGAGCAGCGTCTGCGTCCCGGTGCTCGATGCGCAGCGCGCGCTGCGCGTGACGCTCACCGCCATCGGCGCGAGCGGTGCGCTCGACGTGCGACCCGAAGGCAAACTCGTGCGCGCGCTGCGCGACGCCGCGCAACGGATCGCGCAAGCCGCGCTTTCATCGACCTGATCGACCCGACCATGCCCAAAGCCCGCACCTCGACCACGCCGGAAACCGAAGCGCCCGACGCCGCCGATAAACCCCAGCGCGGCATCCAGGCGCTCGACGTCACGGGCGAGCTGCTCGCCGCGCTGGTCGCGGCAGGCACGCCGCTGTCGCTGCGCGACCTCGCGGCGGCGGCCGGCATGCCCAGCGCGAAGGCCTTTCCCCATCTGGTCAGCCTGCTCAAGACCGGCCTGCTCGCACGCGACGACGCGGGCCGCTACGAAGCCGGGCCGCTGAGCCTCGAACTCGGCCTGCTGGGTCTTGCGCGCCTGTCGCCCGTGCGCGAAGCCGACGCCGAACTCGTCGATCTCGCCACTGGCACCGGCATGAGCGTCGCGCTCGCGGTGCCGGGGCCGCTCGGCCCGACGGTCGTGCGACTCGAAGAGTCGCCGCGTCCGCTGCATGTGAGCCTGCGGCCCGGCACGGTGATGTCGCTCGTGAATACGGCCATTGGCCGCGTGTTCGCGGCGTGGCTCGACGACGATGTGCGCACGGCGCTGCTCGCCCAGGACGGTCTGCGGCTCGCGGGCGTGGCGGCATTGCCCGACGACGACCGACACTACGCCGAACGCCTCGCCGCGATCCGCGCGCAAGGCCTCGACACCGCGCTCGACAAGCCGATTCCCGGCATCAGCACCGTGGCCGCGCCCGTGTTCGACCACACCGGCAGCGTGTGCCTCGTGCTCGCGCTGATGGGGCCGTCGGGCAATCTCGACACCGCGCGCGAAGGCGCCAGCGCGCAACGCCTGATCGCCGCGGCCGAACGCCTGTCGCGCCGCTTCGGCTACGTGGCGGGCGCCGCGCTCCCCGCTTTATAAGCCGCCGCTATAATCGCCTTCCAGCGCGGCATCGACTCACTCCAACCGGCGCCCGAGCGCGCCGCCGCGACATCCAAAAGGACCCGCTCATGAGCACGGCCTCCACCGGTTCCCGCGCGGCGCAGCGCCAGGTCGCGGATCTGCCCTGTCCGCGCGGTCTGCCGCTCGTCGGCAATCTGCTGCAGCTTTCGCCCACGCGCCTGCATCTGATCCTCGAACGCTGGGCCGAAGAACTCGGCACGCCGTACCGCTTTCAGGTGGGCAGCATTCCCATCACGATCTGGACCGACACCGAGCTGATCCAGCAGATCATGCGCGAGCGCCCGCACCGCTATCGCCGCTATCAGCCGATCGAAGCCGTGCTCGAAGAAATGGGCGCCAATGGCCTCTTTTCGGCGGAAGGCGCGGCCTGGGAAACGCATCGGCGTCTGGTGATGCAGGCGCTGTCGATTCCCAACATCAAGGCGTTCTATCCCACGCTCGCGGACATCACGCAGCGCCTGCGCACGCGCTGGCTGCGCGCGGCCGAGCGCGGCGAGACCGTGGAGATGACCGACGACCTGAAGCGCTACACGGTGGACGTGACGAGCGCGCTCGCATTCGGCGAAGACCCGCGCACACTGGAGCGCGACCACGGCGTAATCCAGGAGCATCTCGAGCGCATCCTGCCGAGCGTGATGGGCCGCATCAACGCGCTGTTTCCGTACTGGCGCTACTTCAAGCTGCCGGCGGACCGCAAGCTCGATCAATCGCTGGAAGAAGTGCACCGCTATATCGATTCGATGATGGCGCGCGCCCGCGAGCGCATGCGCGACGAGCCCTCCGACACACCGCGCAATCTGATGGAAGCGATGCTCGTGCAGCAGCAGCAACCGCAGCAACATACGGGCGAGCCGATCACCGATGCGCAGATCCGCGCCAACGTCCTGACGATCCTGCTTGCGGGCGAGGACACCACTGCCGATTCGATCGCCTGGACACTGCCCTATCTGGCCGCCGATGGCGCGTTGCAGGCGCATCTGGGCGAGGAGGCGCACCGCGTGCTGGGCGACGCGCCCGTCTGCCCGGATTACGCGACGCTCAAGGAACTCGATATCTTCGAGGCCATCTGTATCGAGGCGACGCGCCTGCGCCCCGTCGCCGCCGTGCATTCGTTCGAGCCGCTCGAAGACGTGGTGGTGGACGGTGTGGCGCTGCCCAAGGGCACGCGCATGTTCTTCGTCGCGCGGCCCGCGATGATCGACGAGAAAAATTTCGCCGATCCGCAACGCTACGACCCATGGCGCTGGATGCGCAAGGGCGAACACGACGCGCACACGGGCGCGCACGACGTGCGGGCGTACCTACAGTTCGGCGCAGGACCGCGCGTGTGTCCGGGACGCCATCTGGCGACGGTGGAAATGCGTCTCGCGCTGTCGATGCTGATGAACGAATTCTCGATCGAAATGGCCATCGACCCGGCGAAGATCAACGAGGTGTCCGCGTTCACCATGGTGCCCGACACCATGCCGGTGAAACTGACGAAGCGCGTTCGCGCCGCAGCTTGACGCGTGCTTTCGTGGCGCGGCCGCGTGCCGCTCACTCCTTCACTTCGCCCACACTATCCGAGCCGCTGCGCGCCTGGGCGTCGCGCATTTTTTCGAGCGTGCGCGGCGTGAGCCCCATCGCCACGGCAATCGCCAGCGCGTCGATCACGGCCAGATGCGCGATGCGCGCGACGCCCGGCGCATGCGGTTCCTGCGCGGCGGGCACGCGCAACAGCAGCGGAATATCGACGACCCACGCGAGACGCGAGCCCGCGTTGGTCAGGGCAATAGTGGTCGCGCCGCGCTCCTTGGCGATCTGGATGCTCTCGTTGACCTCGACGCTGCGGCCCGACTGCGAAATCGCGAAGGCCACGTCGCCGGGTTCTAGCAGGCCCGCGTAAAGACGTTGCAGATGCGCGTCCGTGAACGCGCTCGCGGCGATGTCGAGGCGCAACAGACGCAGCGCCGCATCCTGCGCAACCAGCCCCGACCCCGCGCCCACACCGAAGAAATACACCCGCCGCGCGCTGCCGAGCGCCGCCGCCGCCGCCTCGAACACCGCCGGATCGAGCGAAGCGCGCGCGTGCTTCACGCCCTGCGCCACCGCTTCCGCCACGTTGTCGAGCAGCGTGCCGACCTGCGTGACGTCGCCGCTCGTCAGTTCCTGCGCCGCCGCGAACGGCATGCCGCCCGCTGCGCTCTGCGCGAGGCGCATCTTGAAGTCGCGCAGGCCGTGCGCGCCCACCGCGCGGCAAAAGCGCGTGACCGATGGCTCGGACACATCGGCGCGCAGCGCGAGTTCGGTGATGCTCGCGCTCATCGCGAAGTCGATGTCGGCGAGCACCATCTCCGCGACCTTGCGTTCGGCGGGCCGCAGCGACTCCGCGACATTGCGGATGTGATGGATCAGATTGGAGACCGGCAAGCTGTGTTCCGTGGAGTGAGCCGTGGAAGGTGCGAGCGCCGCGATGTGCCTTTCGTGCCGTGAGCGCGCGGGCGCGGGCCCGCCGCTCATCCCGTCAATCGAGCCGCTTGCCGCTTTCGGTATCGAACAGATGCAGATGCGCGAGAGGCAAACCCAGCGTCATGCGCTGACCCGGTTCGACGCCGGGCCGCGCGCGCGTCGTGACGCACCATGAATTGCCGCCTATTTTCCCGTACAAGTGGGTTT
Source organism: Paraburkholderia eburnea (assembly GCF_002917095.1). Lineage (GTDB taxonomy): Bacteria > Pseudomonadota > Gammaproteobacteria > Burkholderiales > Burkholderiaceae > Paraburkholderia > Paraburkholderia eburnea. The sequence continues at coordinate 19,442 of NZ_PQGA01000002.1, read as the reverse complement.
CGGCGCCAGTCGGCTCGATCACCTCGACGGTGAACGGCACATCCGCCGCGCCGCCCGCTTCGATATGCTCGGGCCGAATGCCGAGTGTCACGCGCGCGCCCTGCGTGGCGCGCCCTTCGGGAAGCGCGATGCGCACGCCGTCGTCGAGCACCAGCGCCGTGCCGCGCGCATCGCTCATCACGCTGCCCGCGACGAAGTTCATCGACGGCGAACCCAGGAAGCTCGCCACGAACAGATTGCCGGGCTTGTCGTAGAGATCGAGCGGCCGGCCGATCTGCTCGATACGGCCTGAGTTCATCACGACGATGCGGTCGGCCATCGTCATCGCCTCGATCTGATCGTGCGTGACGTACACGACCGTGTTGCGCAGACGCTGATGCAGCGCCTTGATTTCCGTGCGCATCTGCACGCGCAGCTTGGCGTCGAGATTCGACAGCGGTTCGTCGAACAGGAACAGCGACGGCTCGCGCACCACGGCGCGGCCCATCGCCACGCGCTGACGCTGGCCACCCGAGAGCGCACGCGGCAGACGGTCGAGATAGTTCGAGAGATTGAGCATCTTGGCCGCGGCCTCGATGCGCGGCTTGAAGCCGTCTTCGCGCTCCTTGCGGATGCGCGGGCCGAACGCGATGTTGTCGTACACCGAAAGATGCGGATACAGCGCGTAGCTCTGGAATACCATCGAGATGTTGCGCTGCTGCGGCGGCAGTGCATTGGCGCGCGTGCCGCCGATGGTCAGATCGCCGCCGCTGATGTCTTCCAGGCCCGCGATCATGCGCATGAGCGTGGTCTTGCCGCAGCCCGACGGGCCGACCAGCACGACGAATTCGCCGTCTTCGATGTCGAGATCGACGCCGTGCACGACCTGGGTTTCGCCGTAGCGCTTGTAGATGCCGTTCAGTTGTACCGCTGCCATGCTGTCCTCGGTTTGCGTGAGCGTTTCGTCTTCGTCGTTGTCGTCAGATTGCGTCGAGCGTGAGTTCGTTGGCCATCAGCCGGTTGCCCGCCATCAGCCCCGCATCCACCGGCAGCGCGACACCTGTAATCACGCGCGCCTGTGGCGAGGCGAGAAATTGCACGGCATCGGCGATATCGTCGGGCGTGGCCACGTCGCCGAGCGGATACCATTTCTTTAGTTCTTCGAATATTTGTGGATGCCGCGTTACGCGCGAATGCCACGCGGGCGTCTTGACGGTGCCGGGACAGACGATGTTCGCGCGGATGCCGTGCGGACCCAGCTCCATCGCCAGCGCCTTCGTGTAGCTCACGAGTCCCGCTTTCGCGGCGCTGTAGGCGGGATGGCCAAGCGCGCTCAAACCGTTCACGGAGCCGATCAGGACGAGCACGCCGCTGCGGCGCTCGATCATCGAGGCGCGCACGGCTTCCACGGTGTAGTAGGTGCCGTTGAGGTTCAGATCGACGTCGCGCCGCCAACTGGCTGCATCCGTGTGCGCGAGCGTGGTGCCGAGCGCCCCGCCCGCGTTCGCCACGGCCACGTCCACCGGGCCGCGCGCGGCGACCGCGCGCGCCACGGCATCCGCCAGCGCGGACGCATCGCTCACGTCGGCGGCCAGCGCTTCAAGGCGCTGCGTGCCGAATTCGTCGGCGAGTTGCTGCACGGCCGCAGCCTCGCGGTCGAGCGCGAGCACGGTGTCGCCCGCGTCGACAAATCGTTTGCACAACGCACGGCCAATCCCGCCGCACGCGCCCGTCACCAGCACCACCCGGCTCATTGTCGACTCTCCGCGAAAGGTTCATTCCGGGCGCGGCGCAGGTGCCTGCCGAGCCTGTAAATTTCCAACAACGTCATGTTTTCAATCGTCGAAACAACTGCCGATCGAGGGTTTACGTGCAGGCATCCCAAATATTGCACTGCATGATTTTCCCATGTTTTACAGCATGTTATGCAAATTCAGGAGCGGAAAACAATATCGCGATTCCCAGGTGACAACATTTTTTTCATCCTGTAGGATTTTTTCAAACAACGCAAGGCCAGCCAGATAACCACGTTAGGAGAGACAGAATGGCGTTTAAGGCACGTGCATCCACCACGCTCGGCAAGCTTGCCGTTGCACTGACGTTTGCAGGCATCACCGTCGCAGCGCATGCCGATACGGTCCGTGTGACCGTCGCTCACTACAGCGACGCCACGGCTCCGTACTTCGAGAAAATGGCCAAACAGTTCGAGGCCGCCAACCCCGGCACGACCATCAAGATCGAAGACGTGAACTGGGATTCGCTGCAACAGAAGCTGCAGACCGATATCTCGGGCGGCGCCAACGCCGACCTCGCGATCATCGGCACGCGCTGGCTGCTGGACTTCGTGAAGGACGATATCGCCGAACCGCTCGATCCCTATATGGACGCGAGTTTCAAGGGCCGTTTCATCGGCCCGTTCCTGGCGCCGGGTGAAATCAACGGCAAGATCTACGGCCTGCCGATCGCGGCGTCGGCGCGCGCGCTCTACTTCAACAAGGACATGCTCGCGTCAGTGGGCTATCCGAACGGTCCGAAGACCTGGAACGACGTGATCGACGCGTCGAAGAAGCTGAAGGCCAAGGGCATCGCCGGCTTCGGCCTGCAAGGCAAGGAAATCGAAACCGACGTGTACTTCTACTACGCGCTGTGGACGAATGGCGGCGACGTGGTGGGCAAGGACAACAAGGCCGCATTCAATTCGGCTGCGGGCGTGAAGGCCGCGACGCTCTACAAGACCCTGATCGACGAAGGTCTGACCGAGCCGGGCGTGACGGGCTACAGCCGCGAAGACGTGCAGAACCTCTTCAAGCAGGGACGCGTGGCGATGATGATTTCCGCGCCGTTCCTCGCCAAGCAACTGAAGAAGGAAGCGCCGAACATCAAGTACGGCATCGATCCGATTCCGGTCGCCACGGCCCCCGCGACTTACGCGGTCACGGATTCGATCATGATGTTCAAGAACTCCAAGGTGAAGAAGAGCGCCTGGAAGTTCCTCGACTTCCTGTTCACGAAGCAGCCGCGCGTTGAATTCACCAGCACGGAAGGCTTCCTGCCGACCACCAAGGCCGAAGCCACCGATCCGGCGTTCCAGGACCCGGATACCAAGGCCTTCGTTGCGCTGCTGCCGCACGCGAAGTTCGCGCCGACGGTGACGGGCTGGGAAGACACCGCCAAGGCCGTGTCCAACGCGATGCAGTCGATCTACCTCGGCAAGGCCAAGCCCGCCGACGCGCTGAACCAGGCCGCGACCGAAGCGAACAAGTCGCTCGGCAAGTAACGCAGCCGCCGCACCGCAGGGCGGCTTGAACCGGCGCGTCGCGTAGCAGGGTTTTATCGCTGCGCGACGCGCCGGTTCGACGACTGACCGCAAGTAACACCGGACGCATCACGACATGACTATGGGTCCCCTGAAGCAGACGCCTCCCGCCAATCCGGCGCCGGGCGCCGCGACCGACCTCAAAAGCGCACGCACAAGCATGAGCCGCCCCGACCGCGCCGCACGCAGCATCGCCCTACCCCGCGCCCCCTGGCTACTGATCGTGCCGAGCCTCGTGCTCGCGCTGTTCATCATCAGCTATCCGATCTTCAACATCGTCTGGCAGTCGGTGCACGATGTATCGCGCTTCGGCCAGATTCGCGACTTCAGCGGGCTGCAGAACTTCTACAACGTGTTCGGCGATCCCGTGTTTCTGAGCGCGCTGAAGAACACCATCATCTGGACTTTCTGCGTGGTGGTGGGCACCGTGGGGATTTCCGTGCCGGTCTCGCTCGTGCTGAATCAGGACTTCTATGGACGCGGCGTGGCACGCACCATCATCATGCTGCCGTGGTCGGTGTCGCTCACGATGACCGCCGTGGTATGGCGCTGGGCCTTCAACGACGACTACGGCATGGTCAACGTCACGCTGCAGAAGCTCGGCCTGATCGGCGGGCCGATTCATTGGCTTGCCACGCCTGAATACGCGTTCCCGGTCGAGATCGCCGTGGGCATTCTGGTGTCGATTCCATTTACCACCACGATCTTCCTGGGCGGCCTGTCGTCCGTGCCCGGCGACATCTACGAAGCCGCGCGCATCGACGGCGCCAGCGCCTGGCAGCAGTTCCGCAAGCTCACGCTGCCGCTGCTCAAGCCCTTCATCAACATGGCGATCCTGCTCAACGTGATCTACGTGTTCAACTCGTTTCCGATCATCTGGGTGATGACCCAAGGCGGCCCCGACGACAGCACGCACATCCTCGTCACTTACCTCTACGAACTCGGCTTCCGGCTCGGACGTCCCGGCGAAGCGGCTGCCGTCTCGCTCATCATGCTCGTGATCCTGTTCGCGTTCTCGGTGGCTTATCTGCGCGTGCAAGCTAAACGCGGCGGCGCCGAAGGAGACCTCGCATGAACCGCAAGCTCAAACGCTCGCTCTGGTGCTGGCTCGCACTCTCGCCGCTCGTCGTGGCCGTCCTGTTCCCGTTCGCGGTGATGTTCTTCACCTCGTTCAAGCCCGCCAACGAAGTGTTCGTCTATCCGGCGCGCTGGCTGCCCGTGCACTGGCGCTGGGAAAACTACGTCGATATGTGGCAGGCCGCGAACTTCGGCGTGGCGCTGCGCAACAGTATTGTCATATCGTTCCTGTCGACCTCGCTCGCGCTTGCGGTCAGCCTGCCCGCCGCCTACGCGCTCGCGCGCTTTCCGTTTCGCGGACGCGGCGTGTACCGCCAGTTCCTGCTCGTCACGCAGATGCTTTCGCCGATCCTGCTGGTGGTCGGCCTGTTCCGCCTGGCCGCGATGATCCCGTATGGCGACGGCAACCTGGTCGATTCGAAGATCGGCGTGATCGTCTCGTATGCGGCGTTCAATATCGCCTTCGCGGTGTGGATGCTGTCGTCGTATTTTCAGACGGTGCCGCGCGATCTTGAAGAGTCGGCGTGGCTCGAAGGGTGCAGCCGCACCGGCGCGGTGTTCCGCGTGTTCCTGCCGCTGGCGATTCCCGCCGTGGTGGTGACGGCCATCTTCACCTTCATCAGCGCGTGGAACGAATTCGCCGTGGTCTACACGCTGATCCGCTCGCCCGAGAACAAGACGCTCACCGTGCAAGTCACCGATATGGTGGCCGGCAAATACACCGTGGAGTGGGAACTGGTGATGGCCGCAACCCTCGCGGCCACGCTGCCGGTGTCGGTCGTGTTCGCGTGGTTGCAGCGCTATATGGTGAAGGGGCTCGCACTGGGCGCGGTGAAGTAAGGTTCCAGCCTTTATTTCGCAAGGTAGTCGTGCACGACTTCGCCGAGGCCGAGCGTGAGGTCGGCGATCAAATGGCGCGCCTCGACGATTTCAAGCACCGGCAAGTCAGCGACGGGCGCAAGCGCGTGAGGCATCAAATGCAGCGCAGCCGGCCCCGTCCAGGCGCCCTTGAGCTGGATATCGGTCAGGTAGTAGCGCACGAGTTCGCACACGCGCGGCGTGCCGTCCACATGCGGCACGATCTTGAGCAGATAGTTCGCGCTCGCAAGACGCTTCGCCTGCTCCGCGAGATCGAGTTCGCGATGCTTGTAACCCATCGTGCCCGTGGCTACGCGCACGGGGCCGTAATCGAGCGTGCCGACCAGCGTGTCCGAGAACGCGCCGAGCTTCGGCGAGGCGAGCTTCTTCGGAAAGCCCCACAGTTCGCGCCCGCCCGCGATGGGCGGATGGTCGTCCAGATACATCGCATGCGTGTAGCTGCCGGGCTTGCCCTCGTAGGTGACCGGAATCACCTGGCCGCTTTCCGTGTAATCGCCGAAACCCGTCGAGTCCGGCATGCGGATGAATTCGTAGCTCACGAGCGGCTCGCCCACTTCGAGCGGTGCGGGGACGACCTTGCGCAGCTTCTCGGGGTCGGTGCGGTAGGTGATGATCAGGAATTCGCGATTGACGAATTTGTAGGGTCCCGGCGGAAATGCGGGATTGGTGAACGGCATCGCGAACGCGTTGGAACGAATGTCCTGCATGGGAATCCTCGACAGGTGATGGATCTATTTAAAATAATTCGGATTGCGAATTTCAATACCCGGACGATCGACGGCATCAGCGCGTGCAGGCCACGCGCGGAAAGCTCAACTTGTCGAACGAAAAGTATAAGTTCCGGGTACGGTACTACGTGCCGCTACTCAAACGGAGTTTGAGTAGGGTTAAAGGATGAGCCAGGAAAGAGAAGCGAATCCCTGATACTGAAGGCGGCGCATGGCGGCGCGTCGCGCGTCGTGCGCCGCGGTGATCGCAGGGCTGCTTTATTTGCCGAGTTCGTGACCGATCACACCACCCGCCACGGCGCCTCCAACCGTGCCGACCGCGCTGCCGTCGGTGGCCTTGTTGCCCACATAACCGCCCGCCGCCGCGCCGCCCAGCGTGCAGCCGGCGGCGCCCAACGTCAGCGCGGCGATGGCGCCGATAAGAACCGCCCGCGCTGCGCCGCTGCCTTTGATGCCGTTGATGCCTTTAAGCCAGTTCATCGTCGTCTCCTGGTCGATGGAATGACTTACCCGCAGCAAACGCCATGCCGCGCGCCGAAAGCACGCGGCGCTCAACCGTGGTGCAGGTGCAGCAGGATCAGCGTGAGCGTGACGAGCGAACCCAGCGTCGAATGCAGGATCGTGCGCCCGGTCACATGCGCCTCGCGGCGGTAATACTCCGCGAGCATGAACGGGCCGGTGCCGGTGGGCAGCGCAGCAAGCAGCACGGCCGTTTCCACGAGTTGCGGCGAAAGGCCAAACACACGATCCGCAAGCCACCACGTCAGCGCCGGCTGCGCCACGAGCTTCGAGAGCGTGATCCACCACGACGATTCGGGCGGCGCATCGCTCTTCGCGCGACGCTCGGCGAGAAAGAGCCCAAGGCTCACGAGCGCGCACGGGCTTGCCGCGCCGCCCAGCAGCTTCAGGAAGGTCTCGGCGCTTGCGGGCAGCGTGACGTGCGCACCCGAGGCGATGGCGCCCAGCGCGGGCGCCACCAGCAGCGGATTGCGCATGAGCGAGCGCACGACCTTGATGAGCAGGCGATGCGGGCGGCGCTCGCTTTGCAGGCCGGTTTCGATCAACACGATGGCGACGGCGAACAGCACGCACACCACGAGGATCGTCGCGATGGTCGTGGGCGTGAGACTCGACGGGCCGAACGCGATCATGCACAGCGGAAAGCCCACATAACCCGTGTTCGGATAGGCAGCGGCGAGGCCGTCGATGCTCGCATCGGCAAGCGGGCGGCGCAGGAAGAGCCGCACGGCCACCACCGCCGCGAACACGATCAGGCCTGCGATGCCGAACGCGGCCATGAAGGCCGGTTGATAAAGTTCGTGCCATGTTGCGTGCGCAAGAATGTCGAACAGCAACGCAGGCAGCGCGAGCCAGACGACGAAGCGGTTCAGTTCCGAGGCCGCCGCGGGGCCAAGCACGCCCAGGCGGCGACAGGCAAAACCGGCGAAGATCAGGCCGAAAACGGGAAGCAGGATAGAGACAGCGGAGAGCATCGGATATAGCGGTAAAAACAGCGCCGCGCTGGAGGTGCGCGGCGCTATGGGTAGTGACGGTCGAGGTGGAAAATCCGGCGATCAGTCCATCGCAGCGTGACCGGCATCGACCGCGCCGCCGCCCGAAGGCCGGATCAGCACGAGCAGCGGGATCACCAGGAGCGTCGCGACGAACATCATCTTGAAGTCGTTGAGGTATGCAATCATCGTCGCCTGCTGCGTGATCGCCTGATTGAGCACGGCCAGATCGTAGCGCGAACCCGCGGCCAGCATCGGCTGCATCAGCGGATTGAACGGCGTGATGTTCGCGGCGAGGTCCGAATGCGCCACCTGCGTGCCGCGCGTAACGAAGGTCTGCACGATCGAAATGCCGATACTGCTGCCGATGTTGCGCATCAGGCTATAGGTCGCCGTGCCGTCCGCGCGCAACTGCGGCGTGAGCGTGGAAAACGTGAGCGCCGACAGCGGCACGAACACGAAGCCCAGACCAAAGCCCTGTATCACGCCCGGCCAGACGATATCCGACACCGACAGCACGATCGTGTACTGCATCATCTGCCAGAGCGCGTAGGCCGATACGACGAAGCCGAACAGCAACATGGCGCGCGCATCGACATGCTTGAGCAGGCGCCCGGCGATCAACATGGCGACCATCGTGCCCGCGCCCGACGGCGCCGTGACAAGGCCGGTGGTGGCGACCGGATAGCCCATGAGATTCTGCAACATGGGCGGCAGCAGCGCGCGCGTGGCATAGAGCACCGCGCCGATCACGAAGATGAAGAAGGTGCCCGTGGCGAAATTGCGGTCTTTCAGCAGTTGATAGCGGAAAAACGTCGTCGGTCCCGAACTTGCCGTATGGACGACGAAGAACGCAAACGCCAGCACGGAAAGCAGCGCCTCGATGCGGATTTCCAGCGAGCCGAACCAGTCGAGTTGTTCGCCGCGATCGAGCAGCGCCTGCAATGCGCCAATCGCCAGCGCCAGCGTGGCGAAGCCGAACAGATCGAAGCGCGACTGGCCGCCCCGCGCCTGCGCGGGCATGAAAGTCGAAACGCCAAACAACGCAAACGCGCCGATCGGCACGTTGATGAAGAACACCCAGCGCCAGTTATAGCTGTCGGTGAGCCAGCCACCCAGCGTCGGGCCCAGCACCGGCCCCACCATCACGCCCATGCCCCAGACCGCCATTGCTTGACCCTGGCGCTCGCGCGGGTTGATGTCCAGCAGGATCGACTGCGAGAGCGGCACCAGGGACGCGCCGAATACACCTTGCAACAGCCGCGAAGCGACGATCTCGCCGAGCGTTTCCGATAGCCCGCACAGCGCCGAGGCCAGCGTGAAGCCCGCGATCGCCACGCCCAGCAACTGCTTGACGCCGAAGCGGTCCGCGAGCCAGCCCGTGAGCGGCGTGGCAATGGCCGCCGCGACAATGTACGAGGTGAGCACCCAGGTGATTTCGTCCTGCGATGCCGATAGCGTGCCCTGCATGTGCGGCAGGGCGACGTTGGCGATCGTGCTGTCGAGCGTCTGCATCAGCGTCGCGAGCATGATCGACAGCGTGATCATGCCGCGGTTCAGGGGCGCGGCCTCGCGTTGCGCGGCCAGGCCATGCGGGACTGCGGTCATCGGCGGATCGGACGGGGTTCGGACGAGGGTTCAAAAATGATAAGCCTGCTTATTATACGAATCGGCCCTCTCCGCGCAATCGGAAAGAATCCGGACCTTCATCGGGACCCGGCGCGCACGTAGTTACACTCCGACACTGCGCGAGCCGCGCCGACAGGCCGCCGCTTATAATTGCGCCATGACTACCGACCTCGAAAAACGCTTCGGCTTCTTGATCGTCGACGTGGGCCGCCTTTATGGCAAGCGTTACGACGAACTGGCGAAGTCATCGCTCGAACTCACGCGCGCGCAGTGCCGCATGATCGCCTATCTCGCCCACTACGGCCCCATCAATCAGGCGAGCCTTGCCGAGCGGCTCGAAGTCGCGCCGATCTCGGCGGGCAGGCTGCTGGAACGCATGGAGGAAAGCGGCTGGGTCGTGCGCGAGGCCAACCCGGATGACCGGCGCGAGTTGCGGGTGAGCCTCACGCCGAAAGCCGCGGGCGTGCTCACGTCCGCGCGCCGCGTGGGCGACGAAGTGCAGAACGAGGCCCTGGCAGGCTTCACGCCGGAAGAAGCCGAGCAGTTCGGCGAGATGCTTCAGCGCGTGCGCGCCAATCTCGGACTGCTGGTCGAACGTTAAGCTGTCGCCGCCGCACGCGCGGCGGCGACAGCTTAATCAGTTGTACTTTATTTTCCCGCGACCTTGCGCTGCCGCCACAGGCACAGCAGATCGCAGGCGAGATGCGCGGCGGCCAACGCCGTGATCTCGCTCTGATCGTAGGCAGGCGCCACTTCCACGACGTCCGCGCCCACCAGATTCAACGCCTCCAGTCCACGCACGATCGCCAGCGCCTGCGCCGACGACAGGCCGCCCGCCACCGGCGTACCGGTGCCGGGCGCGAATGCCGGGTCGAGGCAGTCGATATCGAAGGTCAGATACGCAGGGCGCTCGCCCACGATCTCCAGAATGCGCTCGCGCGCCGCGCGCGGGCCGTGTTCGTGGACCCACGCGGCATCCAGAATATTGATGCCGAGAAAGTCGTCGTTCCACGTGCGGATTCCGACCTGAACCGAGGTCTTCGGATCGATCAGCCCTTCTTTCACGGCCTTGTAGAACATCGTTCCGTGGTTGAGGCTGTCCGGATGATCGTCGGGCCAGGTATCGCAGTGCGCGTCGAAGTGGATCAGCGAAAGCGGCTTGCCGTATTTTTCCGCGTGCGCGATCAGTAGCGGCAAGGTAATGAAGTGATCGCCGCCGAAGGTGAGCATCCTGGCGTTCGAGCGCAGGATCGTGCGCGCGTGCTCGATGATCGCGGGTTTGATCGAGAGCGGATTGTGGGCGTCGAACCAGCAGTCGCCGTAGTCGGTCACGGCCAGCGTATCGAAGGGATTGAAGCCCCAGGGATACGGATGCAGTTCCGCGAGTTGCACGCTGGCTGCGCGCACTGCCGATGGTCCCAGCCGCGCGCCCGAGCGAAACGTGGTGGCGAGGTCGAGCGGCACGCCGCTGATCGCGACATCGACGCCATCCAGATCGCGTGTGTAATTGCGGCGCATGAACGACAGCACGCCCGCGTAGGTGTTCTCGATGGAAGAGCCATAGAGCGAGCCGCGACGGATCGCGCCGTCACCGTGGATCGTATCGTCCATGAAGTGCCTGCTTTGTATTGATGGGGAAACGAAACGCGTGGCGGCGCACCGAAGCGCGCCGCCACGACAGCCCGGCGAAGCGCCTTAGCGCAGCCGCACGAGCGTCGACTTCAGTTCGGTGTACTTCTCGAGTGCATGCAGCGACTTGTCGCGGCCATTGCCCGATTCCTTGAAGCCGCCGAACGGGAAGTTCATGTCGCCGCCTTCGTCGTAGCAATTGACCCAGACCGTGCCTGCACGCAGACGGCGCGCGATGTCATGCGCGTTCGTGAGATTCGAGGTCCACACGGCGGCGGCCAGGCCATAGTCGCTGTCGTTGGCGATGCGCACGGCTTCGTCGATCGTGCTGAACGTGATGACCGAGAGCACCGGCCCGAAAATCTCTTCGCGCGCAATGCGTGCGTCGTGATGGGTGTCGAACACGGTCGGCTCGACATAGAAGCCGCCAGTCGATTCGTTCACGCGCTCGCCGCCCACCAGCAGCTTCGAGTCCTTGCGCCCCGCCTCGATATAGCCGAGCACGCGCTCCATCTGGATCTTGTCGACGATCGCCCCCATCGACACATGCGGGTCGAGAGGATTGCCAGGCTTATACGCCTTCGCCGCTTCGACGAGCTTCGCGAGGAACACATCCTTGATGTCGCGATGCACGAGCAGGCGCGAGCCGGCCGTGCACATTTCGCCCATGTTGTAGAAGATCGCACCCGCCGCCGCGTTGGCGGCACGGTCGAGATCCGGGCAATCGGGCAGCACGATGTTGGGCGACTTGCCGCCCAGTTCGAGCCAGACGCGCTTGAGGTTGGATTGCCCCGCGTACTGCATGATCTGCTTGCCAACGTTGGTCGAACCCGTGAAGGCGATGCAATCGACGTCGCGATGCAGGCCCAGCAGCTTGCCAGCTTCGCCGCCGCCCGGCAGCACGTTGAACACGCCTGCGGGGATGCCCGCTTCGTGCGCGAGCTGCGCCACGCGAATGGCCGTGAGCGGCGACTTTTCCGAAGGCTTGAGCACGACGCTATTGCCCGCCGCGAGCGCCGGACCGAATTTCCACGATGCCATCAGGATCGGGAAATTCCACGGCACCACGGCCGCGACCACGCCGATCGGCTCGCGCGTGACGAGGCCCACCAGATGGTGATCGGCGGGCGCGACTTCGCCGCCCACCTTGTCGATGGCTTCCGCGAACCATTCGACGCAATAGGCCGCGCCCGGCACGTCCACCGACGTGGTATCGCCGATGGGCTTGCCCGCATCGAGCGTTTCAAGCAGCGAAAGCTCGTCGAGATGCTCGCGCATGAGCGCGGCCCAGCGCAGCAAAATGGCTTTGCGCGCGCGCGGATTCAGGCCCGCCCACACGCCGTCGTTGAACGAGCGACGCGCGGCGGCAACGGCCGCGTCCACATCGGCGGCGCCGCAGTCCGCCACGTTCGCGAGCACGCGGCCGTCGATCGGGCTCACGCAATCGAACGTGCGGCCCGAGTAGGCGTCGCGATACGCGCCGTCGATAAATGCGCGGCCTTCGATCGACAGCGTCGCGGCCTTGTCCTGCCAATAAGCGAGAGTTTTCTTTTCCATCAGGATGCCTCAATGATTGACGATTCGTCTGACCTGTCGCATCGACCGCATCTGTCGCGCACGCCGCTCAAATACAGCGGACGCAACGCGATGCGTAACGAAGCGACGGCAGCAGGCGAACCGGATACGCGCGTTTGCGAAACCTGCGAAGTGGGCGAAAGAACCTAGAACGTGGGCGGCGAATTCGCCGACACCACTTCGCAGACTTCGTTTTCGCTGGGATTGCGAAACCGGTGCGGGAAGCGGCTTTCGAAGTAATAGCTGTCGCCGGGGTCGAGCAGCCAGGTGGTGCCGTCCACGGTCAGTTCGATTTGCCCTGCCACCACGACGCCGCCTTCATGCCCCGCGTGGGAGAGCATTTCCGGCCCCGTGTCGGCGAGCGGTTGATAGACCTCGCGCAGGATCCCCATGTTGCGGTCCTTCACGTGCGCGCCTGCAAGATAGAACTCGATGGACGCGTTGCCGAGGTTCGGCATCTCGCCGCGCCGCGAGACCACGCTCGCGCCCTCGTTGAGATCAAATGTGAAGAATTCAGCAAGGCTCATCGGAATGCATTCGAGGAGCTTCTTGAGCGAGCCCACCGAGGGACTGACACGACTTTGCTCGATAAGCGAAATCGCGCCATTCGTGACGCCCGCGCGCTTGGCCAGCTCGCGTTGCGACAGCCCATAGCGCTTGCGCACGTAGCGCAGACGCGTGGCAACTTCAGACGAAACAGATACGGACTCGGACACGATTGGAGAACCGGTTGGGTCAGGAAACACTCGGAAAACACGCAGAAAGCGCACGCAGGAACCCGACGAAATAGAACACGGCGGGGCGGTGGCGTGTTGAATATTCTAATCAGTTTGTTTTTTTTTGCGTCAGTACTAACCCCTGTAAGTTATTCGAAATATAGACACAGTACGGGATATTTCGCACTGCGCGACGTTTGCAGGCGTCTTGGGGAAAGTGCTGACATAAAAAACGTAAAAAAATAATTGACGGCCTTTTTGGCTCGTATATGCTGAAACACAGGTCGATCGAACGATGAAAAGCGCATTACATTGCTCTGCAACACGCGATCAATGCTCGATACATCGAATGACACCTATGTGTCGGTGCCGATAAGCGCAGTTTCCATGCCGCGCGTCGAAATCGAACAGTGATCAACAAACTCCAGTCGAGTGTATTTGTGAGAGTCCGTGGCCCTCTGGTGAGATGGGATCGAAGTCATGCGAGGTGTCTTCGCAGTGACTGCGCCGCCATCGCCGATGGCAGTAGCGGCAGGCTTGCCTCTCGCCTGCTTCTGCCTGTCGTCACAATCCTTTCCCGTCGGTCCGTCCGCCGCCATAACGCCGTCTCCGCACGCGCCTTTATCGCGGTACACACCGACGAAGTCGCGTCGCTGCTGCCCTAGCGCCTCTCCTTCCTGCGCCGTTCGTTTCATTCGCCGTCGTTTGCGAGCGAGTTGTATCGCTGCGCGCCGACGATGTGGATGCGCACGCCTGAACACCGTCGCGCCCCACAACGGCAGAAAACGAACCGCGTACATGATCTCCACGCGCAGCGCGATCCGTTAGCGCCGCTACGCTCCGTACCTCAAGGTTTGCCGCCGTGTGTCCTGCACGGTTGCAAGGTCATGTCACGCCTGAAGCATCGCTGCCAATCGGATTCACACGCGATGCAACGGGAAGAATGAATAAGACGTTAGTCATGCGAACCAAACCATTGATTGGAGTTACCGCCGATCGCACGATGATGGGGCCGCACGCGTCGCACGTGGCGGGCGAGAAGTACATCGCCGCAGCCGTCGACGGTGCGAACGGGCTCGCGTTCGTGCTGCCCGCGCTGGGTGAGCGGCAGGCTACGGCGGACATTCTGGACGCCGTGGACGGCCTGCTCTTCACGGGCAGCTATTCGAACGTCGAGCCCCACCGTTACGGCGGTCCGGCAAGCGCCGCGGGCACGCTGCACGATCCCGCACGCGATGCCACGACGCTGCCGCTGCTGCGCGCGGCCATCGACGCGGGCGTGCCGGTACTCGCCATCTGCCGCGGCTTTCAGGAAATGAACGTGGTATTCGGCGGCACCCTGCATCAGGCAGTGCATGCGGTGGACGGTTTCAACGATCATCGCGAAGACAAAGCCAATCCGCTCGAGACGCAATACGGTCCCGCGCACACCATCGCCCTCAAGGAAGGCGGACTGCTGCACACACTCACCGGCGGCCAACACGAAGCTCAGGTGAATTCGCTGCACGGCCAGGGCATCGACACGCTAGGCCAGGGACTCGTTGCGGACGCAGCGGCCCCGGACGGTTTGGTCGAAGCGATCACCGTGGCCAACGCGAGCGGCTTCGCGCTGGGCGTGCAATGGCATCCCGAGTGGCTGCACGCGCAAAACGCCCTTTCCACCGCTATCTTCCGCGCCTTTGGCGACGCCTGCCGCGAACGCATGCTGGCTCGAATACCAGGCGGGGCCGCACGCCCCGCGCGCGTACATGCCGCGCAGGTCTGACGCCGGCCCACACAGAACAGAGAGAACGAAAATGCACGACATCGACGAATTCCTGAAGAAGCACCACATCACCGAAATCGAAGCGATCATTCCGGATATGGCCGGCATCGCACGCGGCAAGATCATTCCGCGCAGCAAGTTCGAATCGGGTGAATCCATGCGCCTGCCGCAGGCCGTGATGATCCAGACCGTCACGGGCGACTACCCGGAAGACGGCAGCCTCACCGGCGTCACCGACCCGGACATGGTCTGCGTCCCGGATGCTTCGACGATCCGCATCATTCCGTGGGCCACCGACCCGACCGCCCAGGTCATTCACGACTGCGTGCACTTCGACGGCTCCCCCGTTGAAATCTCGCCGCGCCGCGTGCTGCGCCGCGTGCTCGAACTCTACGAAGCCAAGGGCTGGAAGCCGATCATCGCGCCGGAACTGGAGTTCTATCTCGTCGACATGAACAAGGATCCGGATATTCCCCTCGCGCCGCCGATCGGCCGCACGGGCCGTCCGGAAACGGGTCGCCAGGCGTACTCGATCGAAGCGGTCAACGAATTCGATCCGCTCTTCGAGGACATCTACGAGTACTGCGAAATCCAGGACCTCGAAGTCGATACGCTGATTCACGAAGTCGGCGCCGCGCAGATGGAAATCAACTTCATGCACGGCGAACCGCTCGGCCTCGCCGACCGCGTGTTCCTCTTCAAGCGCACCGTGCGCGAAGCAGCGCTGCGTCACCATATGTACGCCACGTTCATGGCGAAGCCGATGGAGAACGAGCCGGGTTCGGCCATGCACATCCACCAGAGCCTCGTGTCGGCGGAAAGCGGGCAGAACCTCTTCACCGGCGCGGACGGCAAGCCCACGGACATGTTCCATGCGTACATCGCAGGCCTGCAGAAGTACACGCCGGCGCTGATGCCGATCTTCGCGCCGTACATCAATTCGTATCGCCGCCTGTCGCGTTTCATGGCCGCGCCGATCAACGTGGCATGGGGTTACGACAATCGCACCGTGGGCTTCCGCGTGCCGTATTCGTCGCCGGCCGCGCGCCGCGTGGAGAACCGCATTCCGGGCGTGGACACGAACCCGTACCTCGCGATCGCCGCGACGCTCGCGGCCGGCTATCTCGGCATGACGCAGCATCTCAAGCCGACCGAGCCGCTCGTGAGCGACGGCTACGAATTGCCCTACCAGTTGCCGCGCAACCTCGAAGAAGGCCTCACGCTCATGGGCGCTTGCGAGCCGCTCAACGACATCCTCGGCGAGAAGTTCGTGCGTGCCTATCTGGCGCTCAAGGAAACCGAATACGAAGCGTATTTCCGCGTGATCAGTTCGTGGGAACGCAAGCACCTGCTGCTGCACGTGTAATAGAAAGGAGACATTGAAAATGAGCTATCGGATCGACGCCCCCGCAAGCGCCCTGCAGGAAGTGCCGACGACGCTGCGCGCGCAAGCCACGCGCGGCGCGCGCACCACGGCCGAATATCGCGCGCTCGACGCGGCACATCACATCCATCCGTTCTCGGACATGGGCTCGCTCAACAAGAGCGGCAGCCGCGTGATCGTGAAGGCCAAGGGCGTGTACCTTTGGGACTCGGAAGGCAACCAGATCATCGACGGCATGGCCGGTCTCTGGTGCGTGAACGTAGGCTATGGCCGCAAGGAACTGGCCGACGCCGCGTACACGCAGATGCAGGAACTGCCGTACTACAACACCTTCTTCAAGACCACGCACCCACCCGTGATCGAGCTTTCGGCGCTGCTCGCCGAACTCTCGCCCGAGCCGTTCAATCACTTCTTCTATTGCAACAGCGGCTCGGAAGGTAACGACACGGTGCTGCGCATCGTGCATCAATACTGGCTCACGCAGGGCAAGCCGTCGAAGAAGGTCGTCATCTCGCGCAAGAACGGTTATCACGGTTCGACCATCGCGGGCGGCACGCTCGGCGGCATGGGCTATATGCACGAGCAGATGCCCTCGAAAGTCGAGAACATCGTTCACATCGATCAGCCGTATTTCTACGGCGAAGCCGAAGGCAACATGACGCCCGAGGAATTCGGCCTCGCGCGCGCCCAGCAACTCGAAGCGAAGATCCTGGAAGTGGGCGCGGAGAATGTCGCCGCGTTCATCGGCGAACCGTTCCAGGGCGCGGGCGGCGTGATCTTCCCGCCTTCGACCTACTGGCCGGAAATCCAGCGTATCTGCCGCAAGTACGACATCCTGCTGTGCGCCGACGAAGTGATCGGCGGCTTCGGGCGCACGGGCGAATGGTTCGCGCATCAGCACTTCGGCTTCGAGCCGGACCTCATCACGATGGCCAAGGGCCTCACGAGCGGCTATGTACCGATGGGCGCCGTGGGTCTGCATGACCGCGTGGCGAAGGCGCTGATCGAGAACGGCGACTTCAATCATGGCCTCACGTACTCGGGCCATCCGGTTGCGGCGGCCGTGGCGGTGGCGAACCTCAAGCTGCTGCGCGACGAGAAGATCGTCGAGCAGGTGAAGACGGATACCGGCCCGTACTTCCAGCAGCGCCTGCGCGAAACCTTCGCGAATCATCCGATCATCGGCGACGTTTCGGGCACGGGTCTGGTGGCCGGTCTGCAACTCGCCGAAGATCCCAAGGCGCGCAAGCGCTTCGCGAACGGCGGCGACGTGGGCACGATCTGCCGCGACTTCTGCTTCAACGGCAACCTCATCATGCGCGCCACCGGCGACCGCATGCTGCTCTCGCCGCCGCTCGTCATCACGCGCGGCGAGATCGATGAAATCGTGTCGAAGGCGAAGAAGGCCATCGACGCAACCGCGCAACAACTGGGACTTTCATAACGCTGCAACTGTATGGGCCGGCGGCGCACAACGGGGTGCGGGCGCCGCCCGCCGACCTTCATCATCTGGGGAAATCAACATGAGTGTCAGACATCTTCGTCATGCCGTCGCACTGGCCGCGCTTACCGTCTGCGCGGGTCTCACGGCGACTTCGAGCCAGCCGGCTCGCGCCGCGGACGACGCACTGAACGTCTATAACTGGTCCGACTACATCGCGAAAGACACGATCCCGAACTTCGAAAAGCAGACGGGCGTTCACGTCAAGTACGACAACTACGATAGCGACGACACGCTGCAGGCCAAGCTGCTCGCGGGCAGCTCGGGCTACGACATCGTGGTGCCGACCTCGAACTACATGGCCAAGCAGATCCAGGCCGGCGTGTACCAGAAGCTCGACAAGTCCAAGCTCCCCAATCTTTCGAACCTCGATCCGCTGCTCATGCATATGATCGGCGATGCCGATCCGGGCAATCAGTACGGCGTGCCCTGGGCGTACGGCACCGACGGCGTCGGCTACAACCAGGAAGCGATCGAAAAGGCGCTGGGCACGAGCGCGCCGGTGGATAGCTGGGCACTGATCTTCGATCCGCAGTACCTCTCGAAGCTCAAGGGCTGCGGCGTATCGTTCCTCGATCAGGCGGTCGACGCCTTCGCGGCCACGCTGCAGTACATGGGCAAGAACCCCAACAGCACGAACCCGGCGGATTACCAGGCTGCCTTTGAAGTGCTGAAGAAAGTCCGCCCGTACATCACGCAGTTCAACTCGTCGGGCTACATCAACGACCTCGTGAATAACGACATTTGCGTCGCGTTCGCCTGGTCCGGCGACGTGGGCATCGCCCACCGTCGCGCCGAAGAAGCCAAGCGCTCGTATCACATCAAGTTCGCCAATCCGAAGGAAGGCGGCCTGCTGTGGTTCGACGTAATGGTGATTCCGAAGGATGCACCGCACCCCGAAGCCGCCCTGAAGTGGATCAACTACATCGAAGATCCGAAGGTCAACGCCGCGATCACCAACGAAGTGTTCTATCCGACCGCGAACAAGGCCGCGCGCCAGTTCGTGACGCCGGCGGTGGCGCAGGACCCGACCGTCTATCCGGGCGACGAAGTGCTCAAGAAGATGACGCTGATGAAGCCGATGCCGGCCGACATCCTGCGCCTCGAAAACCGCCTCTGGTCGCAGTTGAAGACGGGCCACTGAGCGCACAACCATCGGGATACCAATAAGAAAGCCGGCGACGACCGGCTGGATCCCGCAGGAGAAGGAAGGAGACAACGCGCGGATGAGGGATCGCTCGACCCCTCTTCGCCAGAAGTCCGCTGTTCGAAGTCCGGCTGAGCGCGCCGCCGCTTGTACACGACGGTACACGACGACGCGCCAGTCTCCAACGAGCTCCGTTCGCAGTACTGACGTTGGCGAGTCGCTTACGCGCCCCGTGCGGGACGGCTCATGCCTGCGTTTATATGCGGCGCGCAAGAACGAGCAGTACCGCGATCAGAAAGGAACCAGTTACATCATGAATTCGACGTCCCAAGTCAACGCCTCCGAAGCCGCGCGCGCTGCCGCGACGGCTAATTCCCGCGACGCTTTCGTGCGCATCGAAAACGTCGTCAAGAAGTTCGGCGACAGCACCGCCGTCAACAACGTGAGCCTGAACATCGCGAAGAACGAGCTCTTCGCGCTGCTCGGCAGCTCGGGCTGCGGCAAGTCCACGCTGCTGCGCATGCTCGCGGGTCTGGAAACCGCCACCTCCGGCAAGATCTTCGTCGACGGCGAAGACCTCGCGACGCTGCCGCCCTATCGCCGCCC
>NZ_PQGA01000001.1 GCF_002917095.1 Paraburkholderia eburnea | reverse complement strand
GCGGCCCTTGAGCGAAGTGGACAAGGGCGAGCTGTGGGAAAAGGACCGGCTCAGGCAACTCGCGGACGATACGGCGGCGTTTGTCCGACATTTCCATCCGAACTGGGACTTAC
Source organism: Paraburkholderia eburnea (assembly GCF_002917095.1). Taxonomy (GTDB): domain Bacteria; phylum Pseudomonadota; class Gammaproteobacteria; order Burkholderiales; family Burkholderiaceae; genus Paraburkholderia; species Paraburkholderia eburnea. The sequence goes on along the minus strand of NZ_PQGA01000001.1, from coordinate 983,668 downwards.
GCACGATTACCGGCGAAAAGGCGCTGCGCGATGTTCAGGCGTTTGCCCGCGACAGTTTGAACCTGGCGCACTGGAACCTGCCGAGCGACAACGCGGCGGTCAAGAAATTGCTGACTGATGCGGCGGCATCCGGTCGGCTCGTGCCGGTAGTGAATCGCGAATATCGGGGCCTGCCGCGCGTAGCCCAGCCGAACGCCGCGCCGCAGCGCTGGGCCGCCCCGATTGGCGGCGGCGGTTACGGATACGCGCCCAAGGTCTTGAATGCCTGGGAGTTTGACGCGCTGCGGCGGGCCAATGGTGAGCTTCCCGCGCTGGACTCAGGGGGCAGTGTCGTGAATGCGACGCTCGCCCCCCGGCCTGCCTTGGGTGTCCCTGCCACGGCTGACGACGGTTTTGGTTTGCCCGGCTTCGTTGAGTCGGCGGCGGGTGCTTTGCTCGGCGGCGGTAAGGACGACGACTCCAACGGTGATGATGATGGCATGTTTAGCGATAACATCTTCAGCGCGGATTCAGACGGTGCATCGACACCACTCGGCGATGCACAACCGTTCGAGTACGGCGGGGAAGATGTCGGGCCATCCGGCGACGCTTTGCAAACGGCATGGCTCCCTTCTAAGGGTGGGCCGCCGAATCAATGGGTCGAGAATAGTTCAGGAAAGCAGCAATGGCGACTATACGACGGAGACGGTAACGCGGCAGTCGATATTGATTTTGGCCACGATCACGGTTTTGGCAGCCCTCATTCGCATAATTGGGATAACGGTGTCAGGGATAGTGGCAATGCCTTCTCCCTGTTGCCTTATTGACAAGGTTTTGTATGGAAAATCTGAAAGAATTTGATTATTTCCATGACTGGAATATTGACGTTCTTGCCGTTCGTGATCGCAATAAACTCATTGTCGCACTCGAAGATAATGGGAAGCGTGCAACGCTTACCTTCAACAAGACAAGCCGCTGTACAGTTGAACATTTCAGCGTTACAAACAATATCGTTTTTGAAGTGAAAATAGTCAAACCGGGTGACAAAAATTATGATCTTGCCCTATCCATGCTCTCAAAAAGTGAACGTTTCACCGATACGCCTGGAAGGCAGATTGCGATAGTACTCGCTACCGCTGGCGCGGAAATAGCTGTCGAATTCGAAACACTTGACGTCGCCGCTGCCTGATATTGGTGCTGTGGCAAAGGCTAACGATGGTTTTGACATACTCCGTTCGTTGAATCAGCGGCGGGTCAGTCAAGATGTAGACCACTTTGAGGACAAAACGTGGGGTGGGGAACTGGCCGAAAACTGCGATTTGCTGATTAAGACTTTCGGTCGCTACCCATCTTTTCGCGATTCGGCAGTGTCAATCTTTCGTCTTCAAAGAGAGCGACGCTCATACGAAACTATGGATGGCGCGCAACTACCCGTTGGACATTAAAACTTCGGAAATTGATGTTAATGCCATGTTTGCTGAGGCTTCAATTTTCGATATTAATTTATCAAAGAGGTGTTGTGGCCTGGTAAATTTCGATCATATGCCAAACATCGGCATGGATATTAAATTATCCTGCAAAAAATCGACGTTGTTGGTATCAAACCATATAAGCGGAGTAAATTCTAACCACGGATATAGGGAGGGAAATGGTTCTGAGCCGCTACACTGAGCAGTTCAAACTGAATGCGATTCTTGACGAGATAGTTTTTCGGGTCACCTTTGCGGTGGCTGTGCCGGGCACACTCGTCCTGTTGCTGTCCGGCGGTATCGGCGGCGGGTCTCGTTGCCCGAATTTGCCTAAATAGGACGCAGAAAAGCAAAAAGCCCGGTCGAAAGACCGGGCTTTTCACATGAATTAGCTGGTGGGGCGTGAGTGACTCGAACACTCGACCTACGGATTAAGAGTCCGCTGCTCTACCAACTGAGCTAACGCCCCCAACAGAAAAAAGATTATGCCTGTCGTTTTGAGACTTGGCAAGTCCTTTTCGCAAATTTCCTAAAAAAACTTGGGGCGAGGTTTGGCGGCCCTTGGCTACGGCCTTTCGGCCACCTATCGAACCCCAACATCATCCACGCTTACCCTGCCTTATCAACGATTGCCGATCCCTGCCGGTATCATGTCGCCACGCCGCGCGCCGGGTTTGTCCGGGGCGCGGCACCCCATCCCTAAAAAGTACGAGACAGGCAAGGACAGGCAAGAAGCGATGGACGAAAAGGCAATCGACGCGCTGCTCGAGCGCGTGCTGGCGCCGTGGGTGAAGGCGCTCGGGTTGAAGCCGGTCGAAGTCACGGAGGAGAGCGCCACGCTGCGTCTGCCGTTTTCCGGCGAACTGCGCCACGCGGGCGGCGTGATCTGCGGCCAGGTGTTCATGGCGGTCGCCGATACGGCGATGATCGTCGCGATCTCGGCGGCGCTCGGCGGATTCAAGCCGATGACCACCGTCGCGCTCAACACCAGTTTCATGCGTGCGGTGCGCAAGGGCGACGTGACGGTCACGGCGCGCGTGCTGCGCATGGGCCGCAATCTGGTGTTCGGCGAAATAGAACTCTACGACGAAGAGGGCCGGATGGCGGTCCACGCCACCTCGACTTACGCGCTGCTCGACTAAGCTATCGCGTTCGGTATCCGGAAGAGACGAAGGACATGTTCGATCAGGTGGTCTTTGCGGGCGGCGGCAACCGCTGCTGGTGGCAGGCGGGGTTCTGGGACGTGGTGCAGCCGCAACTGCAGATCCGTCCGCGCGTGATTACGGGCATTTCGGCCGGCGCGGCCACCGCCTGCATGATCTACACGCGCGATTCGCAGTGGGTCATGCGCTATTACGAGGAAGCGCTCAAGCACAACAAGCGCAACGCCTATTGGGGCAATCTGCTGCGCAGCGAGTCGGTGTTTCCGCACTACCGCATCTATCGGCAGGCGCTGCTCGACATCTATGGGCCGCAGTTCGGCAAGCTGCAGGACGCGCCCGAGATCCGCATCGGCGTGTCGCACGTGCCGCGCTGGCTCGGCGCGCGTAGTGCCGTGGCGGCGGGTCTGATCGCGTACAACATCGAAAAGCACATCCGCAAGACGCTGCATCCGACGCTCGGCCAGAAGCTCGGCTTCCATCCGGAGTTCGTGACGGCGCAGGCCTGCGAGCGCGTCGAGGATCTCGCCGATCTCGTGCTGCAGTCGTCGTGCACACCGCCGTTTACGCCGGTTCTGCGCCGTAACGGCCGTCCGGTCCTCGATGGCGGCATGGTCGACAACGTGCCTGTGGGGGCGCTCGACGACACGCCGGGCCTCGTGCTCGTGATGGTCACGCGTCTCTATCCGCGTCCGCAGACCTTCGTGGTCAAACACCGCACGCAGGCGGGCGGCGAGCAGCAGCGCCTCTATATCCAGCCTTCGGCGAAGGTGCCGATTTCGAGCTGGGACTACACCAGCCCGCAGCAGATGCAGCACGCCTGGAACCTCGGCTATGAAGATGGCCAGCGTTTCCTCGAACGTCTGCCCGACGTGCTCGACGCTGCGGCGCACGCATAAAAACGTACGCAGTAAAACGAAACAAGGCGGCTCGGTGCGAAAAACCGAGCCGCCTTGTGGCTTGCGAAGCGCCTTGCGCTTACTTGCGACGGCCGCCTTGCAGCGCGTCCGGATTCGCCACGTGCGAGAGATCGCCCGCATCGAAACCCAGGATGTTGCGGAACGCCGCGCCGAAGTACAACTCGTAACTCTCGCGCTCCACATAGCCGATGTGCGGCGTGCAGATCACGTTTTCCATGCGCAGCAGGCTGTAGCCCTGCAGGATCGGCTCGCTTTCGAACACGTCGATGGCCACCATGCCGGGGCGATTGTGCGCAAGCGCGCCCAGCAGCGCGTTTTCTTCCAGCAATTCCGCGCGGCTCGTGTTGACGAGCAGCGAAGTCGGCTTCATGCGCAGCAGGTCCTCCTGCTTGACGATGCCGCGCGTGTCGTCGTGCAGACGCAGATGCAGCGAAAGGATGTCGCTTTCCTCGAACAGCGCCTCGCGGCTCGCGGCGGCTTCGTAACCGTCGGCGCGCGCGGCTTCGAGCGAGTGCTCGCGGCCCCAGATGACCACACGCATACCGAACGCCTTGCCGTAGCCGGCCACCAGTCGCCCGATCTTGCCGTAGCCCCAGATGCCGAGCGTCTGGCCGCGCAGCACCTGGCCGAGACCGAAGTTCGGCGGCATCGCCGAGGTCTTCAGGCCGGACTGCTGCCACGCGCCCTGTTTCAGGTTGGCGACGTACTGCGGAATGCGCCGCTGCGCGGCCATGATGAGCGCCCAGGTGAGTTCGGCGGGCGCGACGGGCGAGCCGGTGCCTTCGAGCACCGCGATGCCGCGCTCCGAACACGCCGCGATGTCGATATGCGGACCGGCCTTGCCGGTCTGGCTGATCATGCGCAGATGCGGGAGTTTGTCGAGCAGTTGCGAGGTGATGCGCGTGCGTTCGCGAATCAGGACGAGTGCTTCGACTTCCGAGAGGCGGCTGGCGAGCTGGCCAAGGCCGCGCACGGTGTTGTTGAAGACCTTGACCTCGTGTTCGGCGAGCAGTTCAAAACAGTCGAGCTTGCGGACGGCGTCCTGGTAGTCGTCAAGGATGGCAATTTTCATGGCTGCAAGGGTAGAGGGTGGTGCAATTCGGGGTGAAGCGCTTGGGGTAGTGAGGCACGTCGCGAGTCGTCAAGGCGCGGTGCAACACGGTGTTCATCTGGTGGTTATCCCACTATGCAGCGCCGGGAAGGCTGGTATGAATATAGGGAAGCCTTCGTTGCACGTACAGACGCGGAAAATTGATAACAAGCAGGCACTCAATTTGCGTTCGGTACGACGGCGCTCAATACGGCTGGCAACAGTTTGAACGAGAATTTTTCACTTTTATCAGCTTGAAGGGCCGCGATGCAAGCCGCTTTACAGACGGTTGCGAACCCTCGCCGATAAAGGCCTTGACGACCTGCCCATCCGCGCGAACCAGGGTGTCCGAAATACAGGGGAATACACCATTCGCGGCGGCTGCGCCTCTCGCTAGCAGCGTCGAAAAGGGCCGAAACGATTTTTTATCAGCCCAGTTGGAGACACTTCGATGAACCATCCCGATTTTCCCGCTCAGGCCGCCGCGCAGGCGCCGGCTTGGGTCCGCCACCGAAAACTGGTGGAGTGGGTGCAAAGCGTTGCCGCGCACACCCAACCGGAGCGCATCGTCTGGTGTGACGGCTCGCAGGAAGAATACGACCGTCTTTGCCAGCAGATGGTCGATGCCGGCACGATGCGCCGCCTGAATCCGCAGAAGCGCCCTAATTCGTATCTTGCCTGCTCCGATCCCTCGGACGTCGCGCGCGTCGAGGATCGCACCTTCATCTGCTCGCAGAAGAAGGAAGACGCAGGCCCGACCAACAACTGGATGGCGCCGGCCGAAATGCGCGCGACGCTCGACGGCCTGTTCGCAGGCTCGATGCGTGGGCGCACGATGTACGTCGTGCCGTTCTCGATGGGGCCGCTCGGTTCGCCGATCGCGCACATCGGCGTGGAACTCTCCGATAGCCCGTACGTGGTCGTGAACATGCGCATCATGACGCGCATGGGCCGCGCCGTGTACGACGTGCTGGGCGAGGACGGCGAGTTCGTGCCCTGCGTGCACAGCGTTGGCGCGCCGCTGGCGGCCGATGCGCGGGATGTGGCGTGGCCGTGCAACCAGACCAAGTACATCGTCCACTTTCCGGAGTCGCGCGAGATCTGGAGCTACGGCTCGGGCTACGGCGGCAATGCGCTGCTCGGCAAGAAGTGCTTCGCGCTGCGTATCGCCTCGACGATGGGCCGCGACGAAGGCTGGCTCGCCGAGCACATGCTGATTCTGGGCGTGAAGTCGCCGCAGGGCCGCAAGTACCACGTCGCGGCGGCGTTTCCGTCGGCGTGCGGCAAGACCAACTTTGCCATGCTGATTCCGCCGCCCGCGATGAACGGCTGGGAAATCAGCACGATCGGCGACGATATCGCCTGGATCAAGCCGAGCGCCGATGGCCGTCTCTACGCCATCAACCCGGAGGCGGGCTACTTCGGCGTGGCGCCGGGCACGAGCGAGAAGACCAACTTCAACGCGATGGCGACGCTCAAGGAGAACGTGATCTTCACGAACGTCGCGCTGACCGACGACGGCGACGTCTGGTGGGAAGGCATGACCGACACGCCCCCCGCGCATCTGATCGACTGGCAGGGCAACGACTGGACACCCGCGATCGCGAAGGAAACCGGCCGCAAGGCCGCGCACCCCAATGCGCGTTTCACGGCGCCGGCCTCGCAATGCCCGTCGATCGACGCGGATTGGGAGAACCCCAAGGGCGTGGCGATCGACGCGTTCCTGTTTGGCGGGCGCCGCTCGACCACGGTGCCGCTCGTGACCGAGGCGCGCGACTGGACCGAGGGTGTCTACATGGCCGCGACGATGGGCTCGGAAACCACGGCCGCCGCTGCCGGCCAGCAAGGCGTGGTGCGGCGCGATCCGTTCGCGATGCTGCCATTCTGCGGCTACAACATGGCCGATTACTTCGGTCACTGGCTCAAGGTGGGCGCGCGTCTCACGCAACTGGGCGCGACGCTGCCGCGCATCTTCTGCGTGAACTGGTTCCGCAAGGGCGATGACGGCAAGTTCGTGTGGCCGGGCTTCGGGGAAAACATGCGCGTGCTGGAATGGATGGTGCGCCGCATCGAAGGCGAGGCTCAAGGCGAGGACCATGCGTTCGGCGTCTCGCCGCGCTACGACGACCTTGATTGGCGCGGGCTGGATTTCACGCCGGCGCAGTTCGCCCAGGTGATTTCCGTCGATGCTAACGCGTGGCGCGCGGAACTCGCGTTGCACACGGAGCTGTTCGAAACGCTCGCGCAGGGCTTGCCACAGGCGTTGCGCGACGCCCGCACGGCGCTGGAAGGGCGCTTTTAATATCGTGAACGATATTGATGTGAGCGCTCACTAGCTAATTATTCAAGGTTGTTGAGCGCACTTTGAACGCAGTTTGAATATAGGGCCGCTTTCGAGCGGCCTTTTTCAGTTTAAGGGTCGCAATGTTCGGAGGAAAACGGGGCATAGCCTTTGGTTTTCTGTTCGCCCCCAAGCGTGACGTCTCGCTGCATCGCGCAAAATTGTTTCGCCACAGGAAACAATAGCCGTTGCGGCGCCCCAGATTAGGTGACAGTAGCGAAAATTTTGATGAAATTCGCAGCCAGGGAGGCAACTTCTGCACGAATTCTGATGTCGTAGGAGAATTCCCGGTTTCCTCCGCCGGTTTTCGGCGGACAAGTAACACCCAGGAGTTGTCTCATGGATCATTTGCAGTCGATGCGAGTATTCGTCAAAGTGGCGGACCTCGGCAGTTTCGCCCGGGCCGCCTCGGCAATGGATATCTCCAATGCGGTTGCAACGCGTCACGTCGCCGACCTGGAAGGCCGGCTCGGCACGCGTTTGCTCAATCGCACGACCCGCAGCCTTTCGCTCACCGAATCCGGTCAGGTCTATCTCGAACGCGCCCGCCAGATCCTCGACGAACTCGAGGACGTCGAGCAAATGGTGGTCGCGCGTAACCACGAGCCCGTGGGCACGCTGCGCATCGTCGCGCCGGTCGTCTTCGGCCTGCACAATCTCGCGCCTGTGCTGCAGACCTACACGCAGCGCTATCCCCAGGTGATCCCCGATGTCACGCTGGTCGATCGTCAGGTCGATCTGGTCGAAGAGGGCTTCGACCTGGGCGTCGTGACCGCGCGCCAGATGCGCAGCGCGAGCATCGTCACCCGCCGCCTGACGACGGGCTGCATGACCGTGTGCGCGACGCCTGCCTACCTGGAGAAGCACGGCACGCCCACGCGCCCCGAGCATCTGATGGAGCATCCGTCGCTGTCGCTGCCCTCGGAATATTGGGGCGACGAGCGCGTGTTTACGGGGGCGGATGGGGAAGTGCGGGTGCGGCCGAGCAACGTGATCGTCGCCAATAACACCGAAATGCTGCGCCAGTTCGCGCTGCTTGGCATGGGCATCGCGATCCTGCCGAGTTACCTGATCGGGCGCGACATGACGCGTGGCCGTCTGGTGCGGCTGCTGGGCGACTACCGTTTGCCGCAGGTCGAGATCAACGTCGCGTATCCGAGCCGCCGCCATTTGCCGGCCAAGGTGCGCACGTTCATCGATCACCTCGTCGAGCATTTCAGCCAGACACCGAACAGCCAGCTTGGCGAGCAGTGGGTCAAGGACGGCCAGGCGCGTCCGGCCGATGCCATGGCGGCATCGCCCAATGGCGCCGCGTACCCCGTGGTGCCCGAGGCATTCGACGGCGCGGAACCGATTTCGGAGCTTCTCGACTCCAGCCTCGGCAGCAACGTGGACGCTGAACGTACACCCAAGGCTGGCCGCACGTCGACGAGCCGCACGCGGACTTCGGCGATTTCGCCGCTGTAAATGCGGATTTGCGCCGCCTTGGCGCAAGTTCAGACGAAAAAAAGGCGCAGCTTCGAAAGAAGTTGCGCCTTTTTTGCTAACGCGTGCGGCCCGGCAAAAGGCCGCGCGTCAGGCTCGCCTCAGGAACCCGTCTTACGAGCCGCCGTCTTGCGGGCAGCGGTCTTGCGTGCGGGCGCGGCCTTGGCTGCCGTGGTCTTCGCGGCGGTCTTGCGTGCCGGCCTGGCGCTCGCCTCGGCGGCGTCGTTGGCCGCATCGTTCGCGGCTTCGCCGCTGTCCGCGCTGGCGGCGGTTTTCTTCGTCGTTTTGGCCGCCGTCTTTGCGCTCGGCTCTTTCTTCTCGAACTCGAAGCCGATCTTGCCGTCCGGCTGCTTGACCAGGAACGCCTTGAAGTTGCGGCCGGTGCGCGACGACTTGAAGCTCGTCAGCAGGTCCGTGCGGCCTTCCGTCAGCAGCTTGGCCATCTGCTCGCGGGCGATTTCCTGCTGGAGAATCACCTTGCCCGAGCGGAAGTCGCAGGTCTTCGGATTCGCCACCGAGTTTTCGCAGACATAGCTCATGCCGTGCTCGAACACGCGGCCCTTGCACTTCGGGCAGCTGCCCACGGCTTCCTGCTGCGAGAAGTCCGGCGCTTCGCCGTCTTCGGAGCCGGCGTCCTGGCCGAAATCGAATTCGAGCTTGAAGTTCTTGATCTCGTCGTCGAACGACAGCTTGAGGATCGCCGAGAACGGCCGGCCCATCTTGCTGCGGAAGCCCGAAAGCGGTCCGATCGTCTTGTTCTGCAACAGCTCTTCGACTTCGGGGATTTCGAACTGGCGGCCGCCCGGAATCTTCGAGATCGAGAACTCGCACTTCGTGCACGCGAAACGGCGGTAGTTCTCCTTCACCTGGCCGCCGCAATGCGGACACGGCGTTTGCAGCGTCGCGTAGTCGCCGGGGATCGTGTCGGAGTCGTACTCCTTCGCGCGCTTCACGATGGTCTGCGTCATGCGGGCGATTTCCTGCATGAACGCGTCGCGCGCGAGCCTGCCGCGCTCCATCTGCGAAAGCTTGTACTCCCATTCGCCGGTCAGTTCCGGCGCGGTGAGTTCCTCCACGCCCAGACCGCGCAGCAGCGTCATGAGCTGGAATGCCTTGGCGGTCGGGATCAGATCGCGGCCTTCGCGCACCAGATACTTTTCGCCGAGCAGACCTTCGATGATGGCCGCGCGCGTGGCCGGCGTACCGAGACCCTTGGCGGCCATCGCCTCGCGCAGTTCCTCGTCGTCGACGAGCTTGCCCGCGCCTTCCATCGCCGACAGCAACGTCGCTTCGTTGTAGCGTGCGGGCGGCTTGGTCACCAGTTGATGCGCGGCGATCTTGTCGGTCTTGACCTTCTCGTCCTTCTGCACCGGCACGAGGCTGGCGTCGTCGCCGCTCGTGTCGCGGCCGTAGATCTGCAGCCAGCCCGGCTCGACCATCACCTTGCCTTCGGTCTTGAAATGATGACCCGAGACTTCGGTGATACGCGTGGTGACGCGGAATTCCGCCGCCGGGAAGAACACGGCGAGGAAGCGCTTGACGACGAGGTCGTAAAGCTTCTGTTCCGGTTCCGACAGATTCTTCGGCGCCTGCAGCGTCGGGATGATTGCAAAGTGGTCGCTGATCTTCGAGTTGTCGAAGATGCGCTTGTTCGGCTTCACCCAACCCTTGTCGAGCGCCTGTTTGGCGAACGGCAGGTAGTTGTTGCTTTCCTTGAGCATCGCCATCGTCTCCTTGACGGTGTCGATGTAGTCCTCGGGCAGCGCGCGCGCGTCGGTACGCGGGTAGGTGAGTACCTTGTGCTTTTCGTACAGCGCCTGGGCGAGGCCCAGCGTGTTCTTCGCCGAGAAACCGAAGCGGCCATTGGCCTCGCGCTGCAGGCTCGTCAGGTCGAAGAGCGCGGGCGAGAGCTGGGTGGACGGCTTCGATTCTTCCGTGACCGTGCCTTCGCGGCCGTGACAGGCGGCGACGATGGTTTCGGCGGCCGGCAGGCTCCAGAGGCGCGAATCGCGCTTTTCCGGATCGTGCTCGTCCTTCTTGAATTTCGGGTCGTACCAGCGGCCTTCGTAGAAGCCGCCTGCGCAGACGAATTCGGCGCGTACTTCCCAGTAATCGCGCGGCACGAAACGGCGGATTTTCTCTTCGCGTTCGACGACGATCGACAGCGTTGGCGTCTGAACCCGGCCAACCGTGGTCAGGAAGAAGCCGCCGCCCTTGCTGTTGAAGGCCGTCATCGCGCGCGTGCCGTTGATGCCCACAAGCCAGTCGGCTTCCGAGCGGCAGCGCGCGGCGTCGGCGAGCGGCAGCATGTCGTCGTCGCTGCGCAGGTTCGCGAAACCGTCGCGGATCGCCTGCTGCGTCATCGACTGGAGCCACAGGCGCTGGACCGGCTGCTTCGCCTTCGCGTGCTGCGCGATCAGACGGAAAATCAGCTCGCCTTCGCGCCCCGCGTCGCAGGCGTTGATCAGCTGCGTGACGTCCTTGCGCTTGAGCAGCTTCGTGAGCACCTTGAGCCGCGACTCGCTCTTGGCGATCGGATTCAGATCGAAATGGGGTGGGATGACGGGCAGGTTCGCGAAGCTCCATTTGCCTCGCTTAACTTCGTACTCGTCGGGCGCGGCGATCTCCAGCAAGTGGCCGACCGCCGACGACAGCACGTAGTCGTCGCTTTCGTAGTACTCGTCATGCTTGGTAAATCCGCCCAGAGCGCGCGCGATGTCGTTCGCGACGGATGGCTTCTCGGCGATGATCAGAGCTTTGGACATGACTGGTTGTGTGTGGGTGTATCCGGGTGGGCGCCCCGCGGTTATGCCGTCTGGATTGGCCGCGTGGCCGGCGCGCCGTTGGGCGCCTCGTTAACGACCGCTTTATAGCACATGGCGCGCGGGCGGCGATTTTCGTGTCATCGGTTTGGCTGCCCGCGAGGCGCTTTTGGCGCGATCGTAAGGGCGCCAATAATAATGGCGCGGCGCGCCGCCGGGCAAGCGGGACGGCCCTGGCCGGCGAACGAAGCCTTGATCTGGCTTTCGGGGTTCGAGCGGCGGCGCGCGCGGGTTTTACGCTTCGATCAGCACGGGCCGCAGCTTTGGCGCATCGGCTACGCCCGGCAGCGCCGTCAGGTCCGCGAGCATGCGCTCGACCACGGCGGCGTGCGGCAGCACGGTGCCAAAAAAGCGTGTGGCGTTGCTGTCTTCGATCAGGATGGTGGGGAAATTCTCCACGTCGAGGTCGTCGAAGCGGTCGGCGTGCGTTTCGATGTCGATGTAGGCGAAGCAGATTTCCGGATGCGCTTCGGCGATACGGTCGAAGGTCGCCCGATAGTTGCGACAGGTGCCGCACCACTGCGCGCACAGGCACGCGACGAACAGCGTGTCGCGGTCGCTGACGCGCTCGGCGATCTGGTCGGCGTCGGTGTCGAGGTCAAGCGCGGGCATGGTCGTTCCTTGCGGTCTCTTCTATATAGAGTCGATGGTGCGCGGGCTGGCGCAGTGGCGTCTGAAGCGTCTGAAACGGCACGCCAGCGCGGCTCGATGATGCATTTGGCGCGAATGTAACACGGCCGCGCACTAGCAGTGGGACGCCCGCATGAAGCGCCCGCCTGGCAGCGCGCTCACATGGCCGGCCAGTTCGAGCCGCAGCAGCGTGGCTTGCAGCGCCGCTTCGGCCATGTCGGTGCGCTGCGCGAGAATTTCAAGCGTGGCGGGTGCATGGCCTAGCGCGGCGAGCAGTGCTTCGGATTGTGAATCGAGCGGCGGCGAACTGGCGCTTGCGGGCGTGGTGAATTCGAGCGGAAGTGTCTGCGCGTCCTTCGTGCCGCGTCTGCGCGTCGCAGGATCGGTGCGCGGCGCGCGCGAGGCTGCCTGGCCCGGTTGCGCGGGTGGCGTGATGCCAAGCGCTTCGAGCACTTCCTCCGGCGTTTCGACCAGTTGCGCGCCTTCCTTGATGAGCCGATGACAGCCGCGCGAGAGCGGCGCATGGATCGATCCGGGCAGCGCGAACACATCGCGCCCCATTTCGTTGGCGAGCCGCGCGGTGATGAGCGAGCCGGAGCGCATCGCCGCCTCGACCACGATCACGCCCTCCACGAGCGCCGAAATCACGCGGTTGCGCTGCGGGAAATTGGCCGAGCGCGCCGGTGTGCCGAGCGGCCATTCGCTGACGATCGCGCCCTGCGCGGCGATCTGCTGGGCGAGCGGACGATGCGCGGCGGGATAGACCAGATCGGCGCCCGTGCCGATCACCGCGACGGTGCCGCCACGTTCGGTCAGCGCGCCTTCGTGTGCCGCGCCGTCCACGCCGAGCGCAAGCCCCGACACGACCGCCACGCCCGCCGCAGCAAGCGTGCGCGCGAAACGCCGCGCGTCCTCCAGCGCCTGCGGCGTGGCGCTGCGGCTGCCGACGACGGCCACGCCGCGCGCGTGCAGTAGCTCGATCCGTCCCTTCACGTAAAGCAGCGGCGGCGGGTCGGGCATCGTCAGCAGACGCGGCGGATAGGCGGGATCGGCGAGCGTCACGAGCGCATTGCCCGGCAAGGCGCGCCAGGCTTGCACGGCGGCGAGCTGTTGCGCGAAATCGGCGGGTGGCGGCGCGAGCGCGGCCTGCGCGGCTTCACGCCCGCAAACCGCCGCAAGCGCGTCGAACGGCTGGGCCAGCACCTGTTGCGGCAGCCCGAAAGCGCCGAGCAGCGCACGCAGCGCCGCCGGCTTCAGGCCGCGCGCATGAGCCAGGCGCAACCAGGCGCTGAGTTCATCGGTCAGGAGCGGCAAGGGCGTGGGTATCGGCATGGGCGAAACTCCGGTGGGCGGGCGAAGCCTGGCCCGTCGTGTTAAAATTTTCACCATCCGAAATACAGTTGCGGCGCTGTGATCCATCGTCACGGCGGGCTGCCGGCATGGCTGCGTGGCGCCGCTTTCGCCCCTGCTGCCGAATGCTCCGATTGCGCGCAAGGTGGCCGGCGGTGTGTTGATTCCGGTCGATTTGTCCGTATATCGTCCGCATATCTTCTGTTTTCCGCGTGGGGCTCACCAGCCGGCCGAACGGCCAGCGCGCGCAAGAGTGCACACGAGAGCGCACGCCCCGCGGCGCCCAACGAGAAACCTGTCGAACCATGGCTCTACTGAACATTCTTCATTACCCGGACAAGCGCCTGCACAAGGTCGCCAAGCCGGTCGAGGTCGTCAACGACCGCATCCGCAAGCTCGTCGCCGACATGGCCGAAACCATGTACGCGGCGCCTGGCGTCGGCCTCGCGGCCACCCAGGTGGACGTGCACGAGCGCGTCGTCGTGATCGACGTGTCCGATACGCACAACGAACTCCAGGTCTTCATCAACCCGGAAATCGTCTGGTCGAGCAACGAACGCGAAATCCACGAAGAGGGTTGCCTCTCCGTGCCCGGCATCTACGACGAAGTCGAGCGCGCGGAGAAAGTGCGCGTGCGCGCCCTCAACGAGAAGGGCGAGAGCTACGAAGTGGACTGCGAAGGGCTGCTCGCCGTGTGCATCCAGCACGAAATGGATCACCTGATGGGCAAGGTGTTCGTCGAATATCTGTCGTCGCTCAAGCAGACGCGCATCAAGAGCAAGATGAAGAAGCTCGAACGCGCGATGTAAGCTCGGGCGCCACGCCTTCACCTTGTTCGTTTGCTGACCTGTCCGTGTCCATGAGCCATTCCCTTCGCGTGATTTTTGCCGGTACGCCGGAATTTGCCGCCGCCGCGCTTGCCGCGATCCACGAGGCGGGCTTTCCCGTGCCGCTCGTGCTGACCCAGCCAGACCGTCCTGCCGGACGCGGGATGAAACTCCAGGCGAGCCCCGTCAAGCGCTACGCCGAAGAGCAGGGCATCCCCGTCGCGCAGCCGACTTCGCTGCGCCGCGCGGGCAAATACCCGGAAGAAGCCGCCGCCGCGCTCGACCTGCTGCACGCGACGCCGCACGACGTCATGGTGGTCGCCGCCTACGGCCTGATCCTGCCGCAGGAAGTGCTCGACATTCCGCCGTCCGGCTGCATCAACATCCATGCGTCGATCCTGCCGCGCTGGCGCGGCGCCGCGCCGATCCATCGCGCGATCGAGGCCGGCGACGCCGAGACCGGCATCACGCTCATGCAGATGGATGTGGGTCTCGACACCGGGCCGATGATTTCGGAAATCCGCACGCCCATCACGGCAACGGACACGACCGCGACGCTGCACGACCGCCTGGCGACGCTGGGCGCGCAGCTCGTGGTGGACTGGCTCACCCAGCTCGAACGCACGGGTCAGTTGCCGATCACGCCGCAGCCCGCCGAAGGCGTGACGTACGCGGAAAAGATCGGCAAGCAGGAAGCCGCGCTCGACTTCCGCCGTCCTGCTGCGGCGCTGGCGCGCCAGGTTCGCGCGTTCGATCCGTTCCCGGGCGGCGCGGCCACCCTGGACGGCGCGCTCATCAAGCTGTGGGCCGCCGAAGTCGCGCAGGACGTGAACGTGCCCGCTGACGCCGAGCCGGGCCAGATTCTCGACGTAACGCCCGCCGGTGTGGTGGTGGCATGCGGCGAGGGCGCGCTGCGCGTCACGCAGTTGCAAAAGCCGGGCGGCAAGCGCCTGCCGGCACGCGAGTTCCTTGCCGGTATGCCGCTCGTGGCCGGCCAGCGCTTCGCGCTCAACGATTCCCCCGCGGCCTGAGCGCCGCCGAGGTTCTCACGCAATCCCACGCAGTCTCACGAAGCGGCCGGCAACGCGCGTCATGCGGCGCGCGTTAGAATCGACAAGTTGATCGGGACGTCTGCGGAAGATGGCTCGACTGCGCTTTCCGAGTTGCTTTGTAAGAGAACGTCATGCTTGGCATCACCCATTTCGGCTTCTTTCTCGTCGCCGTCTTCCTTCTGAACGTCACGCCAGGCCCGGATACGGCCTACATCGTCGGCCGCAGCGTCGCGCAAGGGCGCAGCGCCGGGCTCGTGTCGGCGCTGGGGATTTCGGCGGGATGCTGCGTGCACGCGCTCGCCTGCGCGTTCGGGCTGACCGCGCTGCTGGCGGCTTCGGCGACTGCGTTCACCGTCATCAAGCTCGTCGGCGCGTGCTATCTCGTTTATCTCGGCGTGCGGCTGATCTTCGCGAAGCAGACCGAAACGGCGCCCGCCGCCGCGCCGGTCCAGCCGCGCCCGCTGCGCCAGTTGTTCCTCTCGGGCTTCTGGACCAACGTGCTGAACCCCAAGGTCGTGCTGTTTTTCGTCTCGTTCTTTCCGCAGTTCGTGACCGTGACGAGCCCGCACAAGATTCTGGCCTTCCTTGCACTCGGCGCCGTGTTCGTGCTGATGAGCACGGTCTGGAACAGCTTCATCGCATGGATCGCGGGCAGCGTCACGCAGCGCTTCTCGGGCAAGCCGGGCATCAAGAAGTGGCTCGATCGCACCGTCGGTTCGGCGTTTGTCGGCCTGGGCGTCAAACTCGCGACCAGCACGCGCTGAGATTGAATTTTTCCGATCCGCCCATATCTAACAAATCGCTTACAATGCGCTCGCTGCGGCTTAAGTAGTGTTTGCGGCAGCGGGCGATTCGATGACCTGATACTTGGTGGGTGAAGGAGCACAGAACATGTTTAACTGGGTCAAAACCGCGATGTTGATGGCCGCGATTACGGCCCTTTTCATCGCGATTGGGGGCATGGTCGGCGGGCGCAGCGGCATGATGCTGGCGTTCTTGATCGCGCTCGGCATGAACTTCTTTTCGTACTGGTTCTCGGACAAGATGGTTCTGCGCATGTACAACGCGCAGGAAGTAGACGAGACCACCGCGCCGCAGTTCTACCGCATGGTCCGCGAACTGGCCACGCGCGCGAACATTCCGATGCCGCGCGTCTACCTGATCAACGAAGACGCACCTAACGCGTTCGCCACGGGCCGCAATCCCGAGCACGCGGCGGTGGCCGCGACCACGGGCATCCTGCGCGTGCTCTCCGAGCGCGAAATGCGTGGCGTGATGGCGCACGAACTGGCGCACGTGAAACATCGCGACATCCTGATTTCGACGATTTCAGCGACGATGGCGGGCGCGATTTCGGCGATTGCGAACTTCGCGATGTTCTTCGGCGGCCGTGACGAGAACGGCCGCCCCGCGAACCCGATCGCGGGGATCGCGGTCGCGCTGCTCGCGCCGATCGCGGGCGCGCTGATCCAGATGGCGATTTCGCGTGCACGCGAGTTCGAGGCCGATCGCGGCGGCGCGCAGATTTCGGGCGATCCGCAGGCGCTGGCGTCGGCGCTGGACAAGATTCATCGCTACGCGCAGGGCATCCCGTTCCCGGCCGCCGAACAGCATCCGGCCACGGCGCAGATGATGATCATGAATCCGCTCGCTGGCGGCGCGATTGCGAATCTGTTTTCGACGCACCCGGCCACGGAAGAGCGCATCGCGCGTCTGATGGAAATGGCGCGCACGGGACGTTTCGACTAAGGCGACCGCCATAGACCGCGCACGGAAGGACAACCAGAAGGGCAGACCACCGTCTGCCCTTTTTCTTTGAATTCGCCGAAACGGTTTGCTTGAGTTCGGCCCAGCAGCGTTGCGCCCGCGCCACGCTACAATGGCTCGCTTGTGCTCCATTCGCCGCGCCACGGCGCGGCCTGCTTCCGGTTTCTTCATGACATCCAGTTCCTCCCGCCGCCCGTCCGGTCCGGCTCGCGCAAAACGGCCAGGCTCGCGTCCAGGTTCGCGCCCGGCCGCTCAGGCCGCCGCGCAATCGGCCCTGCATCTGGCCCCCGACTCGCTTGCGTTCGCGCTCGACGAGGCGGCTCACGCCGTCGGCGCGGTGCGCGCGGGCGCGGCCCTGCCGGCGGCGCTGTCGAGCGCCTTCGCCGCACTGCCGTTCGACGCCGCGCAGACG
Organism: Paraburkholderia eburnea; assembly: GCF_002917095.1. GTDB lineage: Bacteria > Pseudomonadota > Gammaproteobacteria > Burkholderiales > Burkholderiaceae > Paraburkholderia > Paraburkholderia eburnea. The sequence continues at coordinate 966,364 of NZ_PQGA01000001.1, read as the reverse complement.
GCGCGCGGCGCGGTGCAGGACATCGCCTATCGCACGATGCGCCGCCTTGGCGTCGTGGACTACCTGATCAAGCAGCGCGTGAGCAAGGCGCCCCCGCCGCCCGTGCTGAACCTGCTTGCGTGCGCGCTGGCACTGCTCGTCGATGACGAGGCGCACGCTGCCTACACGCCCTTCACCGTGGTCGATCAGGCGGTGCGCTCGATTGGCGCGCGCCGCGAAACGGCCTTCGCGAAGGGGCTCGTCAACGCCGTGCTGCGCGGCTTCCTGCGCGAGCGCGAGAGCGCGCTGGCCGCCGCCCAGGCCAACGAGGTCGCGCGCTGGAACTATCCGCAATGGTGGATCGACGCGGTCCGCCGCGCGTGGCCGGATCAGTGGCAGGCGATTCTGGAAACGGGCAACACGCACGGGCCGCTCACGCTGCGCGTGAATGCAAGCCGCACTAACGCCGCCGACTACCTCAAGCGCCTCGCCGCCGAGAACATCGCGGCGACGCAGATCGGCGACTACGCCGTGCGCCTGGCCGCGCCGCTGCCGGTCGATCGCATCCCGGGCTTCATGGCGGGCGACGTCTCCGTGCAGGACGCGGGCGCGCAGCTGGCGGCACCGGCGCTCGACGTGCGCGACGGTATGCGTGTGCTCGACGCGTGTGCGGCGCCCGGCGGCAAGAGCGGCCATCTGCTCGAACTCGCCGACATCGATCTGATCGCGCTGGAAAGCGACGCTTTGCGCGCGAAGCGCATCGGCGAGAACCTCGCGCGTCTGGGTTTCGCACAGAGCGATGAAGCGCATGAGGAAGACGACGAAGAAGACAGCGACGACGCAGACACAGAAGCCGCCGAAAGCGATCAACCTCACGGCGAAGCCCGCCGCGCGCGCGTCGTGATCGGCGATGCGGGCGTGCCCGCCGCGTGGTTCGACGGCCAGCTTTTCGACCGCATTCTCGCGGACGTGCCGTGTTCCGCTTCGGGCATCGTGCGCCGTCATCCGGACATTCGCTGGCTGCGCCGCGCGACCGATATCGCCGCGCTCGCGCAGGAGCAGCGCCGCATCGTCGATGCGCTGTGGGGCCTGCTCAAGCCGGGCGGCGAGTTGCTCTACGTGACCTGCTCGATCTTCCCCGAAGAGGGCGAGGATCAGGCGCGCTGGTTTGAAAGCACCCACGCGGATGCGGTACGATTAGATGCTCCGGGGCAACTGCTGCCTGCCGGGCGTGATGCCGAAGCGGGCACGAGCGCCTGCCCCGTTCCCGATCGCACCGCAGATCACGACGGCTTCTTCTACGCGCGCTTTCAGAAACGGTGACCATCAAACGCTTCTTCCCGCTGCGCTTCGCGGCTCTGATCTGGCTCGCGCTGGCTTTCGGCTTTCTGGCCGTCACGCCCGCACGCGCCGATTCGATCTCGGTGCAGCGCGCGTCGCTGCAGGCCGACGGCACCGGCTGGAGCCTCGACGCCCGTTTCGATTTCGAGCTCAACAGCAGCCTGGAAGACGCGGTCAACAAGGGCATTCCGCTTTACTTCACCACCGATTTCGAACTCACGCGCCCGCGCTGGTACTGGTTCGACGAACAGCCCGTGAGCGTCTCGCAAAGCATTCGCCTGTCGTTCCAGCCGCTCACGCGTGAATACCGCGTGTCGAGCGGCGGGCTGCAGCTTGGTTTTTCGACGCTCTCGGACGCGCTCGCCGTCATCAAGCACGTGACCTCGTGGCATGTGATCGAGCGCAATCAGGTGCATACGGGCGAGACGTATAACGCTTCGGTGCGTATGCAGCTCGACGTTGCGCTCATGCCCAAGCCCTTCCAGATCGATGCGGTCAACAACCGCGACTGGAATCTCTCTTCCGACTGGAAGCGCTTTGGATTCACGGTGACCGATCGTGCTAAATAAAGTGCGCCGCGCCACCGGAGGCAGCTTCAGCAGCTTCGTCGTCAGGCTGCTGGTGTCGACCGTCGCGCTGACCGCGACGCTGCTGCTCGTGCTGCTCGCCGCCGCGAGCGCCAACACCGAATTCTTCGACCGCTACTACGGCTGGCTCTACGCGGCCAACATCGGCGTTGCGATCATCTTCCTGTCCGTGGTGACCGCGCTCGTGATCGTGATCGCGGTGCGCTTGCGGCGCGGCAAGTTCGGCACGCGACTGCTCGCCAAGCTGGCGTTTTTCTTCGCGCTGGTGGGCGTCGTGCCGGGCGGCATCATCTACATCGTCTCGTATCAGTTCGTCTCGCGCTCGATCGAGTCATGGTTCGACGTGAACGTGGAAACCGCGCTCACGGCGGGCCTGAACCTCGGGCGCGGCATGCTCGACGCGTCGCTGTCCGATCTGCAAACCAAGGGCCGTCTGATGGCCGAGCAGATCGCGAACGGCGATTCGGCGGGCACGACGCTTACGCTTTTGCGCGCGCGCGACCAGTTCGGCGTGCAGGACGCAACCATCGTCGAGCCGGTGCGCAGCATGTCGGGCGCGGCGCCCGACATGCATGTGGTGGCGCAGGCGTCGAGCAACTTCTCGTCGCTGATGCCGGCCGATCTGCCCTCGGCGCTGATGATCGATCAGGCGCGCGGACGCGGCTACGCGGCGATCGAAGGCGAGGTCGATGGCGATCCGCGCCTGCATGGTCCCAAGGGCGCCTTGAGGCTGCGCGTGGTGACGCGCATCCCCGATGGCAACACCACCGATCTGCAGCCCGCCGAGCGCTTCCTGCAACTGGAGCAGCCCGTGCCCGCCGCGCTCGCACGCAACGCGGACGCCGTGCAGCGCGCCTATCGCGAATACCAGGAAAAGGCGCTGGGCCGCACGGGCCTGCGCAAGATGTACATCGGCACGCTCACGCTCGCGCTGTTCCTCGCGACCTTCGTGGCGATGATGCTCGCGCTCGCATTGGGCAACCAGCTCGCGCGGCCACTGTTCCTGCTCGCGCAGGGCACCAAGGAAGTGACCGAGGGCGATTACACGCCCAAGCGCGAAATCAAGTCGCGCGACGAACTGGGCTTTCTCACGCAGTCCTTCAACGCGATGACGCGCCAGCTTTCGGAAGCGCGCCTCGCGGTCGAGAAGAACCGCGTCGCGCTCGAACATTCGAAGGCGTATCTCGAAAGCATCCTCGCCAATCTCACGGCGGGCGTGTTCGTGTTCGACCGGCAGTTCCGCCTGACCACGGCGAACCCCGGCGCGGAGCGCATCTTCCGCCATCCGTTCGAGTCGCAACTGGGTGTGCCGATCGATCATGTAAGCGCGCTCGGCGACTTCGCGGCGATGGTGCGCAAGGCCTTCGCCGATCAGGAAGCGTCGCGCAGCCATGGCGAAGGCCACGACGTGGATCGCGGCCACTGGCAGCAGCAGTTCTCGGTGCCCGTTGCGGGCGAAACCGATCCGCTCACGCTGCTCGTGCGCGGCGCGCGCCTCGTTTCCGATACCGGCCGCGACGCCGGCGACATGCAGACTTCGGGCTATGTGGTCGTGTTCGACGATATCTCGGACGTGATCTCGGCGCAGCGCTCGGTCGCGTGGGGCGAAGTCGCGCGGCGTCTCGCGCACGAAATCAAGAATCCGCTCACGCCGATCCAGCTCTCCGCCGAGCGTCTGCAGATGAAGCTCACCGATAAACTCGCGCCCGCCGACGCCGAAGTGCTCAAGCGCGGCGCGACCACCATCGTCAATCAGGTCGCGGCGATGAAGCAGATGGTGGACAACTTCCGCGACTACGCGCGCACGCCGCCGGCGGTGCTCGCGAGCCTGCAACTGAACGATCTCGTGAGCGAAGTGCTCACGCTCTACGGCGCCGAGGAGCACAAGAGCACCATCCAGGTCGAGCTTTCGAATCTGCCGGTGATACGCGGCGACGCCACGCAATTGCGCCAGGTGATCCACAACCTGCTGCAAAACGCGCAGGACGCGGTGGCCGACATCGCCACGCCTCGTGTAACGCTGGAGACGCGGGCCGTAGAATACGGCGATCCGGATGCGGACGGGCGCACGCGCGTGGCGGTGCGTCTCACGGTGTCGGACAACGGGCCGGGATTCCCCGCGCGGATTCTCACGCGCGCGTTTGAACCGTATGTGACGACCAAGGCCAAAGGAACAGGACTCGGGCTTGCGATGGTCAAGAAGATCGTCGACGAGCACGGCGCGCGCATCGACATTCGTAATCGCATGAAAGCGGGCGATGTGATAGAAGGCGCGCAGATCTCGATTCTCTTTCTCCAGCTGGCGGATGACACCACCCCGGGCAGCGCCCCGAATGCCGTGACGCACGGCAAATCGGGCGATGGCCGGACGCGCCCGGCAGCGGAGCAAGGAACAAAAGCAATAGTGCAGACAAGGGCAGCGTAAATGGCAACCATCCTGGTGGTAGACGATGAAATGGGCATCCGGGAATTGCTCTCGGAGATCCTCAGCGACGAAGGACACGTCGTGGAGCTTGCGGAGGACGCGCAGCAGGCGCGTGAATTCCGTCAGCGCCAGGTGCCGGACCTGGTGCTGCTCGATATCTGGATGCCGGACACCGACGGCGTCACGCTGCTCAAGGAGTGGGCGGCGCAAGGGCAGCTATCGATGCCGGTCATCATGATGTCGGGGCACGCGACCATCGACACGGCGGTCGAGGCGACCAAGATCGGCGCGCTCAACTTCCTCGAAAAGCCGATCGCGCTGCAAAAGCTGCTCAAGGCGGTCGAGCAGGGTCTCGCGCGCGGCACGGCGGCGCAGACGCCGGCAACGGGCGCGGCTGGCGCCAAGCCCGCTGCGGGCGGCCCCGCCGTGGTGGCCTCGGCGGCCGCGCTGCCGGTGCTGGGCGGCGACTCGCCCGGCGTGAGCGCGGCGCAGACGGCGTCGATCTCGTTCGACATTCCGCTGCGCGACGCCCGCGACGCGTTCGAGCGCGCCTACTTCGAGTACCACCTCGCGCGCGAGAACGGGAGCATGACGCGTGTGGCCGAAAAAACCGGCCTGGAGCGTACGCACCTGTATCGCAAGCTCAAGCAGCTTGGCGTCGATCTCGGCAAGAGCAAGGGCGAGTAACGGGGTTCGGCGAGGTTTGGCGATGGCGCTTTCAGAAACTTTTGAGAAGGGGCTTGCGCGACACGAAAAAGGCCTCTATAATTTCCCTTCTTCGTTGGCCCGGTAGCTCAGTTGGTAGAGCAGCGGATTGAAAATCCGCGTGTCGTTGGTTCGATTCCGACCCAGGCCACCAGAATGCAGAGCCCCAGGAGATCGTTAGATTCCTGGGGCTTTTTCATTGGCGGGCCCCGGGTCGTTGTCTTTGCGGGCCTGCCGGTCGAGGCGATGCAAGGCATCCGGATATCAGCGGTATAAAGTGGCGCCGATATCGGCCAAAGTGCCGCGGCCTATACTGCTTGGGCCGGCCGGCGACAGTCCGGGCCGGTCCGCCCGGCGGGTTTCGAAGGCTTGCGACCGCGCGGAACCTCTCAACTCGGAGTTTCACGGTGACTCGAACAGAAACCAGGAACGGCGCGCTCGTGCTGTTTTCCGGCGGCCAGGACTCGGCGACGTGCCTCGCCTGGGCGCTCGACCGTTACGATACCGTCGAGACGCTCGGCTTCGATTACGGCCAGCGTCATCGCGTCGAACTGGAATGCCGTGACGGCTTTCGCGCCGCCATCGCGCGCGAGTTTCCCGAATGGGCCGAACGCCTCGGCGAAGATCACATGATCGACCTTTCGGTGCTCGGCTCGATCAGCGATACCGCCATGACGCGCGAAATCGAGATCGAAACGGCCGCAAGCGGCCTGCCGAACACCTTCGTGCCGGGCCGCAACCTGATGTTCATGCAGATCGCGGCGGCCATTGCTTACCGGCGCGGCCTGCGGGTGCTCGTGGGCGGCATGTGCGAGACCGACTTCTCGGGCTATCCCGATTGCCGCGACGACACCATGAAGGCGCTGCAGGTCGCGCTCAATCTCGGCATGGACACGCGCTTCCTGCTGGAAACGCCGCTCATGTGGCTCGACAAGGGCGACACGTGGCGACTCGCCGAACAACTGGGCGGCGAGGCGCTGGTCGAACTGGTGCGCGTGGAAACGCATACCTGCTACGTGGGCGAGCGCGCCGAGCTGCACGCTTGGGGCTTCGGCTGCGGCGAATGCCCGGCATGCAAGCTGCGCAAGCGCGGCTACGAAGCGTACCTGGCGGGCGAGCAGGTTACGGAAGCGCCGGTCTGACGGCGCTTGCGCCGCGGCGACGCCGGGGCTGAAGCAGAAAGCGAAGCAAAAACGAAGCGGCGCACGGGCAGCGCCCTTCGTGACGTTACAGCGGCCACGATGGGGTTAAACGCGGGGTGGAAAAACGGCCATCAAGCAAAGCCGCCGCAAACACGACACAATAACGCCCGCAAGAACCGGCTCCCCGCGAGCCTCTCACCCGAGCCACGCGAATCACGTTGAATCACGCGCAGGATCGCGCGTTGAATCACGATCAGGCAGCGCAGATCGCAAACCAGGCAGAAACCAGGCAGCAGCATGACTTACGCGGTAAAGGAAATCTTCTACACGTTGCAGGGCGAAGGCGCGAACGCCGGGCGTCCGGCCGTGTTCTGCCGGTTCGCCGGCTGCAATCTGTGGTCGGGCCGCGAGGAAGACCGCGAGAGCGCGCAGTGCCGCTTCTGCGACACCGATTTCGTCGGCACCGATGGCGAGAACGGCGGTAAATTCCGCACGCCCGAGGAACTGGTCGCGAAGATCGCGTCGCTGTGGCCCGAAGGCGAGGGCAACCGCTTCGTGGTCTGCACGGGCGGCGAGCCGATGCTGCAGATCGACCAGCCTTTCGTCGATGCGCTGCACGCGGCGGGCTTCGAGATCGCCATCGAAACCAACGGCTCGCTGCCGGTGCTGGAAACCATCGACTGGATCTGCGTGAGCCCGAAGGCCGACGCGCCGCTCGTGGTCACCAGGGGCAACGAACTCAAGGTCGTGGTGCCGCAGGACAACCAGCGTTTGGCCGATTACGCGAAGCTCGATTTCGAGTATTTTCTCGTTCAGCCGATGGACGGTCCTTCGCGCGACCTGAACACGAAGCTCGCCATCGACTGGTGCAAGCGCCATCCGCAATGGCGCCTGTCGATGCAGACGCACAAATACCTGAACATTCCCTGATTTTGCCTTTTTCCGTTGAAGCAGCCGTGCTGACGATCACCCGAAAACTCGAATTCGATGCGGGCCACCGCATTCCCGACCACCGCAGCCAGTGCAGGAACCTGCACGGCCATCGCTACGTGCTCGAAATCACGCTGCAAGGCGACACCGTCGAGACGGAAGGCGCGCCCGACCGCGGCATGGTGATGGATTTCGCCGACGTGAAGGCGCTTGCGAACCAGCATCTCGTCGATCTGTGGGATCACGCGTTCCTCGTCTTCGAAGGCGACACGCAGGTGCGCGGTTTCCTCGAAACGCTGCCGGGCCACAAGACCGTCGTGATCGACCGCATCCCGACCGTGGAAAATCTCGCGGCGATCGCCTTCGAGATCCTCGCGAACGTCTACGACGCGCATTACGGCGTGAATCTGCAGTTGTACAAGGTGCGCCTGTACGAAACGCCGAACTGCTGGGCCGAAGTCATCCGCGACTGACGCCGGGGCATTTGCCCTGCAATGCCCTTCTCGAAGCGCCGCGCAAGGCCGGGTTTTCCACCCGGCCTGCGTACTTTTGGCGCGGTATGATCGCTCTCGCCTGGCCGCGCCGTCTCCGGCGCGGCCCACTACAACGACGCATAACGAAAGCGAGACTTGCCGGTGCGTGGCGCTGCCGGGCCGAGCGGCCCGTGCGCGCGCGTTGCGCGGCCTCGCCCGGAGCACGGCGATGAGCACCTTCACCAATCCCCTCAAGGAACGCCTCCCACAGGCCGAGCCGCTATTCGGCCTGTGGCTGTCGATGGGCAGCGAAACGGCCGCCGAGGCGCTGGCGCACGCCGGTTTCGACTGGCTCCTGATCGACATGGAGCACGCGCCCAACGATAGCGGCGACGTCTTCGCGCAACTGCGCGCCATCGCGGCGGCGCATCTGCCGACCGAGCCCGTCGTGCGCGTGCCGGCCAACGAGTCGTGGCTCGTCAAGCGCGTGCTCGATGCGGGCGTGCGCACGGTGATGTTTCCCAACGTGACGTCCGCCGAGGACGCCGCCCGCGTCGTGAGCTACACCCAATATCCCGATGCGAATACGCCGAACGGCCAGCGCGGCGTCGCGGGCGTGGTGCGCGCCGCCGCTTACGGTATGCGGCGCGACTACCTGCAAGGCGCCAATGCGCAGATCGCCTCGATCGTGCAGATCGAATCGGCGGCGGCACTGGCCGAAGTCGAGAAAATCGCCGCCGTGCCGGGCGTCGATTGCCTGTTCGTCGGCCCGGCCGATCTGGCCGCGAGCCTTGGCCATCTGGGCGACGCGAAGCACGCCGATGTGACGGCCGCGATGACGCGCATCGTCGCGGCGGCGCGTGCGGCGGGCGTGGCGGCGGGGATCTTCGCGATGGACGCGGCGCAGGCGAAGCAGTATCGCGAAATGGGCTTTTCCTTCATCGCGCTGGCCGCCGACGTGGTCTGGCTCGTGCGCGCCACGCGTCAGGCGCTGCAGGAGGCACGGGCATGAGGCGTTCGAAAGTGATGCGTGTGTGGATCTTCGCTGCGCTGCTTACCAGCATGAGCGGCATGGCGAGTGCCGCGGGCACGGGCGGCCAGCCATCGGTAAGCGCGGAGTCCGATCCGCAGACGGCCAGCGCTGTCGCCGACTACAACGCGGGCAATCTCACCGTCGCGCGCACGGAGTTCCAGGCGGCGGCCGCGCGCGGCAATCGACTCGCGGAATTCAACTACGCGATGATGCTGCTCAACGGCGAGGGCGGTGCCGCCGACGTGACCGAGGGCCGCAAGTGGCTGCACAAGGCCGCCGACGCCAACATGTCCCACGCGCAATACGTGTACGGCAAGATGTACGACGATGGCGACTTCGTCGATCGTAATCCCGCCGAAGCGCATCAGTGGTTCCTCAAGGCCGCGAAGCAGGGCCATGTGCAGGCCGAGCTTGCGCTCGCCAACCAGTTCCTCGACGGACGCGGCACCGGGCGCGACAACAAGCAGGCGTTCTACTGGTACAAGAAGGCCGCCGAGGGCGGCGACATGACCGCGCAATACGTGACCGGTTCGTTCTACGAGCGCGGCGGCGACGGCGTGCCGAAGAACCTCAACGTCGCGCGCGCCTACTATGCGGCGGCCGCCGCGCAGGGCGATCCGGTCGCGCGCCTCAAATTCCAGCAGCTGAGCGCGCAACTGCAGAAGAACGCACCGGCGCAGCCTCAGTAAATCCGCTGCTCCAAACGAAAACGCGCCGGTCGAAGCCGGCGCGTTTTGCTTTGCGGGTCGCGGAGCAATCAGCTCTGCATGAGCCGCTTCTGCCGCCCGACGCTCATGATCAGGCCGATGGCGATGCCGAGCGTCGTGAGCGCCGTGCCGCCGTAGCTCATGAAGGGCAGCGGCACGCCCACCACGGGCAGAATCCCGCTCACCATGCCGATGTTCACGAACGCGTAGGTGAAGAACGCCATCGTCAGCGACCCGGCCAGTAATCGCCCGAACAGCGTCGCGCCGTTGGCCGCGATATACAGCCCGCGCGCGATCAGACACATGTAGAGCGTGAGCAGCACGATGCCGCCCGCCATGCCGAATTCCTCGGAGAACACCGCGAAGATGAAGTCGGTATGCTTTTCGGGGATGAACTCCAGATGCGACTGCGTGCCCTTGAGCCAGCCCTTGCCGAGCGGGCCGCCCGAGCCGATCGCGATCACGGCCTGAATCGTGTGGAAACCCTTGCCGAGCGGATCGGACGTCGGATCGAGCAGCGTGCAGATACGGTGCTTCTGATAATCGTGCATGAGCGGCCAGTTCACCTGCGGCTGGCAGATCTTGTCCTGGAACGCGGCGATCGACGCCACCGCGATGATGCCCGCGATCAGCACCGGCACGATCAGCTTGAACGACAGGCCCGCGAAATAGATCACGAAGAAGCCCGAGGCGAACACCAGCACGGCGGTGCCCAGGTCAGGCTGCTTGGCGATCAGGCCGACCGGCACGAGCAGGATCACGAAGCCCACGAGGAAGTCGTACCAGCGCATCACGCCTTCGCGGCGCTGGTAGTACCACGCGAGCATGAGCGGCGTGGCGATCTTGAGAATCTCCGACGGCTGGATGACGACGCCCACATTGATCCAGCGCTTCGCGCCCTTGCGCGTGAGCCCGAATAGCGCGACCGCGATCAGTAACGCGATGCCGAAGGAATAGATCGGCACCGCGAAGCGCATCAGCGTATTGGGCGGCACATTGGCGAGCGCCCACATCAGCACGAAGGTGAGCATGATGTTGCGCAACTGGTCCTCGACGCGTCCCGGCACATCCAGACTCGCGCTGTACAGCGTGACGATGCCCACGCACAGCAGCAGGAACACCGTGAGCGCGAGCGGGCGGTCGAAACCGAGGAACATCTTGCGCAGCGCGTCGAGCACGGCGCGCTTGTCGATCTTGTCGAACTGTAGAAGAGGCATGGGAAGTCCTTACTCGTCGATGCCGCCCGTGGCGGGCTTGGGCGGCGGCGCGAGCGTGGCCGCGGCGGGTGCGCTCGCAGGGCGGCGCGGACGATGCGGGCCGAAATGGCGCGGCAAGGATGCGGCAGTGGGGCGCTGCGCGGGGGCGTCGTCGGCCACGCTGGTGTTGCCACCAGTGCCGCCGTTCACGGCATCGGCGGGCGCTGCGTGCGCTTTGCCGGCTTGGGTATCGGCTTTGGCGCCCGAAGCGGCGTTTGCCGCCGATGCCGCTTGCGCCGCGGACGCCGCCGAAGCCGCCTCGGCGGCAGAGGCCGCGCCCGGAATCGGCAGCGGCGTGAAGCCTGCGGCGACCTTGACCGTTTGCGTGGTCGACGCGGCGTTTTCGGGCGCGGCCGCAGGCGCGGAGCCTGGCATGGCCGCCGACGCGCCCTGCGGCGGCTGGCCGATCACGGGCGCCGACGCGTCCTGCGTCGCCGAAGCCGCCGCCGCCACGGCGGCCTGCTCGGCGCCCGGCTTCAGCCGATCGACGAGGTAATAGTCGAGCACGCGGCGCGCGATCGGGCCTGCGGACTGCGCACCCCAGCCGCCGTTTTCGACGATCAGGGCGATGGCGATCTGCGGCTTTTCGGCGGGCGCGAAAGCGATGAACAGCGCGTGGTCGCGCAGATGTTCGGCGACCGCGTGCGCCTGATACTTCGCGCCTTGCAGCGAGTACACCTGCGCCGTACCGGTCTTGCCCGCCGACGTGTAGGCCGCGTTCTGGAAGATCTTGAACGCCGTGCCCGACGGATTCATCGTCACGTTTTCCATGCCGCGCTTCACGACGTCGATATCGGCCTGCTTCACATCGAGCCGGCCGCTCTCGCTCGGCACGGTCAGGTGCTCTTCCTTCGTGATCGGGTTTTCGATTTCCTTCACAAGGTGAGGCTTCATGAGCACGCCGTTATCGGCGAGCGTGGCCGTGGCGTGCGCGAGCTGCAGGATCGTGAACGAGTTGTAGCCCTGGCCGATGCCCAGGCTGATCGTTTCGCCCTCATACCATCTCTGCTGCTCGGGCTTGCGGTAGGCCTTGCGCTTCCAGTCGGTGGAGGGCAGGATGCCGCGCGCCTCGCCCGCGATGTCGATGCCGGTCAACTGGCCGAAGCCGAGCGGCTTCATGAAGTTCGCGATGTTGTCCACGCCCAGATCGTGCGCGAGCATGAAGAAGTAGGTGTCGTTCGACACCATGATCGCGCGGTTCATGTCGACCCAGCCCTGGCCCGAACGCACGTCGTTGTTGAAGCGGTGGCCGCCGAACATGTAGTAGCCGGGGTCCGAAAAGCCCCAGCCCGGCGTGCGCTTGTGCAGCGTGAGCGCGGCGAGCGCCATGAACGGCTTGTAGGTCGAACCCGGCGGATAGGTGCCGTGCAGCGGACGGTTGAGCAGCGGGTGATCGGGCGAGTTGTTGAGCTCGTCCCAGGTCTGCTGGTCGATGCCGTCGACGAAGGAATTCGGATCGAAGCTCGGCGCGGACACAAACGCCAGAATGTCGCCCGTGGACGGCTCGATCGCCACCAGCGCGCCGCGCTTGCCCGCGAACGCCTGCTCCGCCACCTGCTGCAAACCGATGTCGATCGACAGCACGAGGTTGTTGCCCGGTGTCGCCTGGGTGCGCGAGAGCGTGCGCACGGGGCGCCCGCCCGCCGTCACTTCCACTTCCTCGAAGCCCGTCAGGCCGTGCAGTTCGGTTTCGTAGCTCTGCTCGACGCCGATCTTGCCGATGTAGTCGGTGCCGTTGTAGTTGTTGGCGTCCAGACGCGGATCGTAGTGCTCGGTATCGTTGTCGTTCTGGTCGCTGGCGTCGTCGATGCGCTCCTGGTCGCGCTGCGAGATGCGGCCGATATAGCCGATCACGTGCGCGGCCGTGGGGCCGAGCGGATACTGGCGGAACAGACGCGCGCGCACTTCGACGCCGGGGAAGCGGAAGCGCTGCGCCGTGAAGCGCGCGACTTCGTCGTCGCTCAGGCGCGTGCGGATCGGCAGGCTCTCGAAGTTCTTCGAGTCTTCGAGCAGCTTCTTGAAGCGGCGGCGGTCGCGCGCGTCGATCGGGATCACGGTCGAGAGCTGGTCGATCGTGTTGTCGAGCGTGTCGGTAAGCTTCGAGGGCGTGATTTCGAGCGTGTACGCGGAGTAGTTCTTCGCGAGCACGACGCCGTTGCGGTCCGTGATGATGCCGCGGTTCGGCACGATCGGCGCGACGGAAATGCGGTTCTCGTCGGCTTGCAGCGAGTATTTGCTGTGGTTCCAGACCTGCAGGTAGAGGAAGCGGAACGCGATCAGCCCGAAGCAGACGAACACGAACACTCCCGCCGCGGCGACGCGCAGGCGGTACTTCGAGAGCTGCTGCTGGGTGTCCTTGAATTCGGTCATGCGCTCAAACGCCGAGGCCCGCGCCTCGCGCAAGCGCTGCGGCGGGCCGGTAGGGAGAGGGGATCATCGGTTACGACTTTCAACGGTGAGCGGCGCGCGGCCGCTCAGATGGGCCGCGTGTCGTCGGGATCGACGGGGCGGCGCTGCGGCAGCAGCAGCAACAGGCTGGTGAGCGGCCACAGCACGGCTTCGACGAAGCCGCTGATCAGATAGCCCCAACCGGGGAAGGATGCGCCCATCAAGAGGCGGATCACGAAGGGCACGACCTGCGCGCCCACGAGCATCGGCATGACGGCAAACATCTGCACGCCGAGCGACATCCACAGCACGCGGCGGTGAATGGTGATCGCGCCGAACGACAGCAGCGTGTAGGCAAGCGCGTGCTCGCCGAGCAGATTGGCGTTATGCACGTCCATCAGCAGGCCGAGGCAGAACGAAATGCCCATGCCGACCTTGCGCGGCTGGTGGATGTTCCAGAACAGCAGCACGAGCGCGACGAAATCGGGCACGCCCGGCAGCTTGCCCCACGGCAGCAGATTCAGCAGGAACGCCGCCGCGAGACTGAACGCGATGAAGTACGGGTTGACCGGCTGGAGAATGTATTGCGGACGCACCATCAATGGCCCCCTTGCGCGGCCGGCGCTTTGGCGGGGGCGGCTTGCGGCGCGGTCGCGATGGGCTTCGAGGCAGGTTTCGCGGCGACTGGCGCCGGGGCGGCCGCCTTCGACTTGTCGTCGGCCTTTTTGTCCGCGCCCTTCGCGGCCTTTTTCTTCGTGTCCTTGGCTTCGGCGGCGGCGGCCGCTGCGGCAGCCTCGGCGGCTTCGACCGGGTTCGGCGGCACCTGGCGCACGAAATGCAGCACCAGCACCTGACGCGCGCCGCGCACGGCGGCCAGCGGCGCGCAGACCACGCGCGCAAAGGCGGTATCGGCCTGCTTGTCGACGCGCACCACCTTCGCAACCGGCAAGCCTTGCGGATAAACGCCGTCGAGGCCGCTCGTCACGAGTTCGTCGCCAGCCTGCAAATCGGCGCTGATCGGCACGAAGCGCAGATCGAGCAGATCGCCCTTGGGTGTGCCGTAGATCACGCTGCGCAGGCCCGTGCGCACGACTTCGACCGGCACGGCCTGGTCCTTGTCGGTGACGAGCGTCACTTCGGACTGCATCGGAAATACCCGCGTGACCTGGCCGATCACGCCGTCTTCGCTGAGCACGGGGGCGCCGTTCTGCACGCCCTGCTGCGAGCCGCCGCCGATCACGACCTTCTGCGTGAACGGGTCGCGCGTGTCGTACTGGATTTCGGCGGGCGTGGTCGGCGCGCCGATGCGCTGCGAAAGTTGCAGCAGGGCGCGCAGATGGGCGTTTTCGGCGGCGAGCGTGGCCGCCTGGTTGGCCTGCTGCGAAAGCTGGAGATTGCGCGCGTGAAGCTGCGCATTGTCCTGGCGCAGCGACGCGCTGGTGACGGCCAGGTCGGCGGCGCCCATGAAGAGGTCGCGCGGCACGAGGGCCGCGCGCTGCAGCGGATAGAGGCCAGCGCCGAGCACGCCGCGCACGACTTCCAGCGTCTTGAAGCGCGCGTCGGAAATCAGCAGCGCGATCGACAGCACGACAAAGAAGAGCAGCCGTGCGAGTGCCGAGGGGCCTTGCTTGAATAGAGGCGGCGGACTGTATTCCATGGTCTGCGCCGGGGGCGTATGCGGTTCGGTGAAACTAACGGTGAAACGAGAGGCGCATCGGCGGTGCCAGCGGGATATTCCGGAGACACCGCGGGCACACCCCGCTGCGCGCGGCGGCAGGCTTGCCGCCCCGACCTTCGTTGCGCGTCGATAGTAGCGGATTTGCCGGCGACCCGGCCGCGCCGGTTGCAATAGCGGGTCGAACTGCGGCTTGCAACCGCATCGACCGCTCCCGCAGCGGTGCGCTTACTCGTACGAGAAGATGCTGCCCAGCTTGTCCATGCGTTCGAGCGCCATGCCCGAGCCGCGCACGACGCAGGTGAGCGGATCTTCGGCGACCAGCACCGGCAGGCCGGTTTCTTCGGCGAGCAGGCGGTCCAGGTCGCGCAGCAGCGCGCCGCCGCCCGTGAGCATCATGCCGCGTTCGGCGATGTCGGCGCCCAGTTCCGGCGGCGTTTGTTCCAGCGCGATCTTCACCGACGAGACGATCTGGTTCAGCGGATCGGTGAGCGCTTCGAGGATTTCGTTGCTCGAAATCGTGAAGCTGCGCGGAATACCTTCCGACAGGTTGCGACCCTTGACTTCCATTTCCTTGACTTCGGAACCGGGGAAGGCCGAGCCGATTTCCTTCTTGATGGCTTCGGCGGTTTGTTCGCCGATCAACATGCCGTAGTTGCGGCGGATGTAGTTGACGATGGCTTCGTCGAACTTGTCGCCGCCCACGCGCACCGAACCCTTGTACACGATGCCGCCGAGCGAGATCACGCCCACTTCGGTCGTGCCGCCGCCGATGTCGACGACCATCGAGCCCGTGGCTTCCGACACCGGCAGGCCGGCGCCGATTGCAGCGGCCATCGGCTCTTCGATCAGGTAGACCTGCGAGGCGCCCGCGCCGTGCGCGGCTTCCTTGATCGCGCGGCGCTCGACCTGGGTGGAACCGCAGGGCACGCAGATGATGATGCGCGGCGAGGGCGAGAACATGCGCGATTCGTGTGCAGTCTTGATGAACTGCTTGATCATCTGTTCCGTGACGGTGAAGTCGGCGATCACGCCGTCCTTCATCGGGCGGATGGCTTCGATGTTGCCCGGCACCTTGCCAAGCATCTGCTTGGCTTCCTTGCCGACAGCCTGAATCGTTTTCTTGCCGTTCGGGCCGCCTTCCTGGCGGATGGACACGACCGACGGCTCGTCAAGGACGATGCCCTTGCCGCGCATGTAGATCAGCGTGTTGGCGGTACCGAGGTCGATCGCGAGATCGTTGGAGAAGTAGCTACGCAGAAAACCGAACATTCAAAAATCCTGTCTCGCTTGTGGCCGACCTACGAGACGAGCGGGTCACGGGCGGCAGCGGAAAAAATAACAGCCTCAGGACGGGCGGAAAGCGCCGCCGCGAGGAGCCTGAAACTGCGGGAATGGTTACCGGAGGCGGCCCCGCTGCGCGCCAACTGAGCGCAAATTGCTGCGCTCAGGGATGAAAGGCAGACGCAAGGCGGTCCGGGTTTGAGTCGAACGCGTAATGATACCTTATAATTTTGCCTGTTTTGCAGGATCCGGAAGCCAGTTTTTGACCTCGTCGAAGCTTTCTTCAACACTCGGATCCGGCGCGATAAACCGCTGTTACAGCACCGTTTTTTTCGGACTGCTTCAGCTTCAAAATTTTTCCGGTGAACGCATGGCCCTGACCCTGACCGATGTGAAGCGCATCGCGCATCTCGCGCGCCTCGAACTGGCCGATGCCGAGGCCGGCAATACGCTCGATCGCCTGAATAATTTCTTCGGGCTCGTCGAGCAGATGCAGGCCGTGGACACCACGGGCATTGCGCCTCTCGCGCATCCGATCGAACAGATCGAAGACGTCGCGCTGCGACTGCGCGAGGACGCGGTAACCGAAACCGTGGATCGCGACGCCTACCAGCGCCCCGCCCCCGCGGTACAGGACGGACTTTACCTCGTTCCGCGCGTGATTGAATAAAGAGACGCGTATTTAGCGGCATTTTCGAAGAAGTTCGAGTCTCCTGACCTTAACTTCCGAAAACGCCGCCACCCCCGAATTGGCGGGGCGCAGCCCGCGCGTGCGCGAGGCGCTCCCGGGCGGGGCGATCGTTGTGATCGACCCGTTACGATCTTCCAGGACTCACGCAATGCATGACAAAAGTTTGACCGAACTGCGCGCCGCACTGGCCGCGAAGGCGTGCTCCGCAGTCGAACTGGCCCAGCATTTTCTTGGCCGGATTGACGCGCATCAAGATCTGAACGCGTTTGTCGACGTCAATCCCGAATTGACGCTCGCCCAGGCGAAGGCCGCCGACGCGCTGCTGCACACCGGCCACGCCGGGCCGCTCGCCGGCATTCCGCTCGCGCACAAGGACGTGTTCGTCACGCGCGGCTGGCGCTCGACGGCAGGCTCGAAGATGCTTGCAAACTACGTCAGCCCGTTCGACGCCACCGTGGTCGAACGCCTTGAGCGCGCCGGCATGGTGACGCTCGGCAAGACCAACATGGACGAATTCGCGATGGGCTCGTCCAACGAGAACTCGTACTTCGGCGCCGTGAAGAACCCGTGGGACACGAAGGCCGTGCCGGGCGGCTCGTCGGGCGGTTCGGCCGCCGCCGTGGCCGCGCGCCTCGCGCCCGCCGCGACGGGCACCGACACGGGCGGCTCGATCCGTCAGCCCGCGTCGTTCTCGGGCATCACGGGCATCAAGCCCACGTATGGCCGCGTATCGCGCTACGGCATGATCGCGTTCGCCTCGTCGCTCGACCAGGGCGGCCCGATGGCGCAAAGCGCCGCCGACTGCGCGCTGCTGCTCAACGCGATGGCCGGTTTCGACGAACGCGACTCCACCAGCCTGCAACGCGAAAACGAAGACTACACGCGCCACCTCGGCCAGCACTGGACGCCGGACGCGTCCGCCGACAAGCCGCTCGCGGGCCTGCGCATCGGCCTGCCGAAGGAGTACTTCGGCGCGGGCCTCGCCGACGACGTGCGCGCGAGCATCGACGCCGCGCTCAAGACCTATGAGTCGCTGGGCGCCACGCTCGTGGAAGTCACGCTGCCGAAGACCGAACTGTCGATTCCCGTGTACTACGTGATCGCTCCGGCGGAAGCCTCGTCGAACCTCTCGCGTTTCGACGGCGTGCGCTTCGGCCATCGCGCGGCGCAGTACGGCGATCTGCTCGACATGTACAAGAAGTCGCGCGCGGAAGGCTTCGGCCCCGAAGTGAAGCGCCGCATTCTGGTAGGCGCCTACGTGCTGTCGCACGGTTACTACGACGCGTACTACCTGCAGGCGCAGAAGATCCGACGCATCATCGCGCAGGACTTCCAGGAAGCGTTCAAGCAGTGCGACGTCATCATGGGGCCGGTCGCGCCGAGCGTGGCGTGGGACATCGGCGCGAAGGGCGACGATCCTTTGCAGATGTACCTCGCGGACATCTACACGCTGTCGACCAGCCTCGCGGGCCTGCCCGGCATGAGCGTGCCGTGCGGCTTCGGCGCGGGTGCGAACGCGCAACGTCCGGTCGGTCTGCAGATCGTCGGCAACTATTTCAACGAGGCCCGCATGCTGCAGGTCGCCGACGCTTTCCAGCGCGCGACCGACTGGCATCGCAAGGCGCCGGCAGGGGTGTGAACATGGCAACGCAATGGGAAGTCGTTATCGGTCTTGAAACGCACGCGCAATTGTCGACGGTGTCCAAGATCTTCTCGGGCGCATCGACGCAGTTCGGCGCGGCCCCCAACACGCAGGCCTGCCCCGTCGATCTCGCGTTGCCGGGCGTGCTGCCGGTGATGAACCGCGGCGCGGTCGAGCGCGCGATCCAGTTCGGCCTCGCGATCGGCTCGACGATCGCGCCGCGCAGCATCTTCGCGCGCAAGAACTACTTCTACCCGGATCTGCCGAAGGGCTATCAGATCAGCCAGTACGAGATTCCGGTCGTGCAGGGTGGCCAGATCACGATCCAGGTTCCGGCCAACGAAAAGGCCGGCAAAGAAGCGTACGAGAAGACCGTCAATCTCACGCGCGCCCACCTGGAAGAAGATGCGGGCAAGTCGCTGCACGAAGATTTCGCGGGCATGACGGGCATCGACCTGAACCGCGCGGGCACGCCGCTGCTCGAAATCGTTACGGAACCTGAAATGCGCAGCGCGGCGGAAGCCGTGGCCTATGCGAAGTCGCTGCACACGCTGGTCGTGTGGCTCGGCATCTGCGACGGCAACATGCAGGAAGGCTCGTTTCGCTGCGACGCGAACGTGTCGGTGCGCCCGGTCGGCCAGAAGGAATTCGGCACGCGCGCCGAGATCAAGAACCTGAACTCGTTCCGCTTCCTCGAAGAAGCGATCCAGTACGAAGTGCGCCGCCAGATCGAACTGATCGAGGACGGCGGCACGGTGGTGCAGGAAACGCGCCTCTACGATCCGGACAAGCGCGAAACGCGTTCGATGCGCAGCAAGGAAGACGCGCACGATTACCGCTATTTCCCCGATCCCGATCTGATGCCGCTCGTGATCGACGCGGCGTGGGTCGAGCGCGTGAAGGGCGAAATGCCAGAATTGCCCGCGACCATGCAGACGCGTTTCGTCGAGCAGTACGGCGTGACGCCGTACGACGCGAACGTGCTGACGTCGAGCAAGGCGATGGCGTCGTACTTCGAAGCCGTGGTGGCGAAGGCCGGCCCGGCGCAGGCCAAGGCCGCCGCGAACTGGCTGATGGGCGAAGTCTCGTCGCAGCTGAACCGCGAAGGGCTCGATATCGGCGCGTCGCCGGTCTCGGCTGCGCAGTTCGCGCTGCTGCTCGCGCGTATCGCCGACGGCACGATCTCGAACAAGATCGCCAAGGAAATCTTCCAGGCGATGTGGGACGAGAAGGCCGCGGACGAAGCCGCCGTGGACCGCATCATCGACGCCAAGGGTCTCAAGCAGATCTCCGACACCGGCGCGCTCGAAGCGATCATCGACGAGGTGCTCGCCGCGAATGCGAAGTCGGTCGAGGAATTCCGCGCGGGCAAGGAAAAAGCCTTCAACGCGCTGATCGGCCAGGCCATGAAGGCCACCAAGGGCAAGGCGAACCCGCAGCAGGTCAACGAACTGCTGAAAAAGAAGCTGGGCTGATCCCCATGTCAGGCTGTTGAACAGGCCTGGCTGGCGAGGCGGCGTCGTGCGAGGGTGTGCGGCGCCGCCTCGCCGCTTCAGGCGGCCGGATTCACCTCAAGGAGCGCACAAGCGATGGCGAAGTCCCCGAGTCTCGACGATTTCCGCGTACCGTATTTCAGCAACAAGAACGGCGAAAAATTCTCGCCCGAGGCGATCGATCCGGGCGCGAAGCCCTTCTCCACGGGCAGCAAGGACGGCGACCGCGAGCGGCTTGCCGCGATCGGCGACAAGCTCGACGTGCTGCAGGAGCGCCTGCATGCGCAGCGTCATCAGCGCGTGCTGCTGGTGCTGCAGGGCATGGACACGAGCGGCAAGGACGGCACCATTCGCGGCGTGTTTCATGAGGTTGATCCGCTCGGCCTGCGCATCGTGCCGTTTCGTGCACCGACGCCCATCGAAGCCGCGCACGACTTCCTCTGGCGCGTGCACATGCAGGTGCCGGGCGCCGGCGAACTGGCGATCTTCAACCGCAGCCACTACGAAGACGTGCTGGTGCCGCGCGTGATGGAGCAGATCGACGCGGCCGAATGCGAGCGCCGCTACGCGCAGATCCGCGACTTCGAGCGCATGCTCGCGGAAAGCGGCACGACCATCATCAAGTGCTGGCTGCACATCTCGAAGGACGAGCAGCGCCGCCGCATCCAGGCGCGCATCGACGATCCTTCGAAGCACTGGAAATTCGATCTCTCCGATCTCGAAGCGCGCAAGCACTGGGACGCCTATCAGGCCGCGTACCGCGACGCGCTCGCGGCCACGTCCACCGAATACGCGCCCTGGTACGTGATTCCCGCCGATTCGAAGACGCATCGCAACGTGATGGTCGCCGAGCTGCTGCTGCGCTTGATGGACGACCTGAAGCTCGAATTTCCGCCGGCCAGGCCCGAACTCGAAGGCATGAAGATCGAGTGAATGCCGATCCTTCTGCCCGACCATGAACCCCAAAAGGACTGAAAAATGCTGCGTGTGATCACCGCGAATCTCAATGGCATCCGCTCCGCGGCGAAGAAGGGCTTCTTCGAATGGTTCGGCGAACAGAACGCCGACGTGCTCTGCGTGCAGGAAATCAAGTGCTCGCAGGACGACATGACGCCCGAATTCCTCGCACCGCACGATTTCAAGGGCTACTTCCAGCATGCGGTGAAGAAGGGCTACAGCGGCGCGGGCGTCTACGCGCGCCGCGAGCCGGATGAGGTCATCATCGGCTTCGGCAGCGAGGAGTTCGACGCCGAAGGCCGCTACGTGGAACTGCGCTTCGGCGATCTGTCGGTGATCTCGGTGTATGTGCCGTCGGGTTCGAGCGGCGATGAACGCCAGCAGGCCAAGTACCGCTTCATGGACGTGTTCATGCCGCATCTGGCCGAACTCAAGCGCGAGCGCGAAGTGATCGTGTGCGGCGACGTGAACATCGTCCACAAGGAAATCGACATCAAGAACTGGAAGGGCAACCAGAAGAACTCCGGCTGCCTGCCCGAAGAGCGCGCGTGGCTCACGCAGCTATTCGACGAGGTGGGTTATGTCGATGTGTTCCGCACGCTCGACCCGCGCCCCGAGCAGTACACCTGGTGGAGCAACCGCGGTCAGGCGTACGCGAAGAACGTGGGGTGGCGTATCGATTACCAGATCGCCACGCCCGGCGTCGCGGCGACGGCGAAACGCACGGACGTGTTCCGCGACATCAAGTTCAGCGACCACGCGCCGCTGACGGTCGATTACGACTGGAAGGTCAAGAAGCGCTGATCTTTATTGCGAAGGCTGACGCCCTGATTCAGGGCGCCGCCGCCACCTTGCGCCGCTGCACCGCCGCAATGCCCTGATAGTCGGGCAATGTATTGAGCGGCTTGCCGATGGCCTTCGCGTAGAGCGGCATCATGTCGGCGAGCCGCTTGGCGATATCCGCGCGCCGCGCCGGCGTGTACGGATGCACGTAGATGAAGCCCTGATCGCGGTCGGCCCTGGTGGCGGCCGCGAGCTTGTCCCAGAGCGTGAGCGCCGCGCGCGGATCGAAGCCCGCGCGCGCGGCGATGTCGCTGCCGATCACGTCGGCCTCGGTTTCATCGGCGCGGCCATAGTGCATTTCCACCAGACGCGAGCCGATGCCCAGCGGGAACACCCCCAGATCGGCCAGACCGAACAGCTGCGGCACCACGCCCGATTCGATCTGCGCGGCCTGCTGCTCGCCCAGCCGTTCGCGCACATGCTCGCGCACCGCATGTGCGATCTCGTGGCCGAGCAGCATGCCCAGTTCGTTGTCGTTGAGCCTCACGCGGTCGAGCAGGCCGCCGTACACGACGATCTTGCCGCCCGGCAGACAGTACATGCGGATATCGGGCGAGCGGATCACCGCTACTTCCCACTTCCAGTTCTTGACGCGGTCGCTCCATTTGAGCGAATAGGGCGCGAGCCGGTCCACGAACTGATGCACGCGCTGCGCGTGCGGATCGCTATCCGGATAGAGCAGTTTCGAGTGCGCGGCGCCGCGCACGATCTCGTTGTATTCGGCGGCGGCCTGGGCTTCGAGCGTAGGCGAGGGAATCAGATTGCGAAACACGCCGATATCGCCGAAGCGCACCACGCGGCCCGTGTTCGGCGCGCCGTTCTGCACATTGGGCGATGGGTTCGACGTATTCGCTGGATTCGCTGGATTCGCTGGATTCGCTGGATTCGCCGGGTTCGAATTGAGCGTCGCGGCGCTACCCGGTTGGGGCAGGTTCGACCCATTCGCGGAAGCCGCGCCCGCCGTTTCCGGGGCGCTGGTGAGCGCGGGCGTCGAAGCGGAACTGGACGCGGTGGCCGGGGTGGTCGAAGTGGCGGCGGGATTTTCAGCGGCCTGCGCGAACCCCGAAGCCAGCGTCAGCGCAAGCGCGCACAAGGCGGAACGAAGGTCGGTGCGCTCTCGCTGTGGCCCCGCAGCGCGAGCGCTTATCCCTCCCGGACGACGGCGCGTCGAAAGGCAAACACAGGCGGCATGCTGAGGCGGGGTCACTTCCGGATTCTCCACGGGGCGATTCGAATGAGCAGGAGCATACCCGGTAGAGCGAGCAGCGTGCAGGCGACGAAGTAGTCGAACCAGCCGATTTTCGCGACCACATAACCGCTGGCGGCGGACGCCAGCGTGCGCGGCACCGAGGCGAGACTCGTGAAGAGCGCGAACTGCGTGGCCGTGTAGCGCGGGTCGGTGGTGCTCGCAATATAGGCGGTGAACGCGGCGAGCGTGAGACCGGTCGCGAAGGTTTCGAAGCCGTACACGAGCGCGAGCGCCACCGCGCGCGGATCGAGCGCGAACTGCGCGTTCGCGCCGAAGACCGCGGCGATCTGCGAGACGCCGTGGCTCACCGTCACGACAGCGTCGTAGATGAGCGCAAGCGAGGGCGAACCTGGCCCGAGCTGCGCCAGCCACGCGAAACCGAGCGTCGAGACCATCTGCAGCAAGCCGAAAATCCACAGTCCGCGCCCGATGCCGATCTTCACGAGCGCGATGCCGCCCAGAATGCCGCCCGCGAGACTCGCGCCGAACGCGGTCATCTTGGCGATCACGCCGATCTCGGTGCGCGAATAGCCGATATCGAGGAAAAACGACGTCGAAAGCGTCGTCGCCATCGTATCGCCGAGCTTGTACAGAAAGATGAACGCCAGCACGAACAACGCAGCGGCGAGGCCGTCGCGGTTCACGAATTCGGCGAACGGCTGCACGATGGCGGCGCGCAGATTCTTCGGCGGCGCGCCGTGCACTTCCGGCTCGCTGACCACGAGCGACATGACCATGCCGGGAATCATGAACGCCGCCGTGACGACGAACACCGTGCTCCACGGCAGATGATCCGAGAGAATCAGCGCGAGCGAGCCGGGCACCAGCGCCGCGATCTTGTAAGCGTTCACGTGCACCGCGTTGCCCAGACCTTGTTCGGTGTCCTTGAGCAGCTCGCGCCGGTAGGCGTCGACCGAAATATCCTGGCTCGCGCCGAAGAAGGCCACCAGCGCAGTGAGCGCGGCGACGGTCCAGATCGACTCCCTGGGCGAAACGAAGCCGAGCGCGGCGATCGCGCCGGCCACGAGAATCTGCGTGACCAGCATCCAGCCGCGCCGGCGGCCCGGTTTCCAGCCCGGCAGGCGCGGCACGTAACGGTCCATCAGCGGCGCCCAGACGAATTTCCACGTATACGGAAACTGGATCAGCGCGAACAGGCCGATTTCCTTGAGATTGACGCCTTCGGAGCGCAGCCAGGCCTGCACCAGATAAACGAGGGTGAAGAGCGGCAGCCCCGAGGTAAAGCCGAGGAACACGCAGATCAGCATGTGCGTGTTCAGGTACGCGCGCCAGCCGGGGTGTTCTTCGTGTGCGTCGACGTTGTGGGCGTTATGCGTGTCGGGCGCGTCGTGCGCTTCTTGGGCAGGAGCCTCTCGGGGCGCTTCCTGGGGCGAAATAGGCATGTCGTCGGGTAGCGGCGGCGCGGTGTTGCGGTGTGGATGCGGTGGAACGCGCGTCGCCGGTCCCGGCGTCAGCGTTTCTTCACGCGATAGACCGCAAGACTACCACGCCAGTTCACACCCCATCGAACGGTCTGGCCCCCGTGCAGCACGGCGCGGTCGAGAATTTCGATGCCGACTTCGGGCGCGAGCGCCTCGAAATCCTTGACCGTGAGCACACGCACGTTCGGCGTGTTGTGCCATTGGTAAGGCAGCGATTTCGACACCGGCATGCGCCCGCGCAGCACCGACAGCCGGTGCGGCCAGTAGCCGAAATTCGGAAACGAGACGATGCATTCCTTGCCCACGCGCGCCGTTTCGCGCAGGATCGCGGCGGTCTGATGGATCGTCTGCAGCGTCTGCGAAAGGATGGCGAAGTCGAAGCTCGCATCCTCGAACAGGCGCAGACCGTCTTCCAGATTCTGCTGGATCACGTTGATGCCGTTCTTCGTCGAGGCGAGCACGCCCGCGTCGTTGATCTCGATGCCATAGCCCGTGCACTCCAGCTCCTCGCCGAGCAGCGAAAGCAGCGAGCCGTCGCCGCAACCCAGGTCGAGCACGGTCGAGCGAGGCTCGATCCAGCGCGCGATGGTGCGAAAGTCGGGACGGGCGGAAAGACTGTCGAAAGCGCTCTGGTTCATGCGCCCACCTCAGCAGCAATACGTTCGTAATAGGCGCGCACGACGTTGTGATAGCGCGCGTCGTCGAGCAGGAAGGCGTCGTGGCCGTGCGGCGCGTCGATCTCCGCGTAGGTCACCTGGCGCTTGTGGTCGAGCAGCGCCTTCACCAGCTCGCGCGAGCGCGCGGGCGCGAAACGCCAGTCGGTCGCGAAGCTCGCCACCAGGTATTTCGCCTTGGTGTGCGCGAGCGCGCGCGTGAGATCGCCGTCGAAATCCTTGGCGGGATCGAAGTAGTCGAGCGCGCGCGTGATGAGCAGATAGGTGTTGGCGTCGAAGTAATCCGCGAACTTGTCGCCCTGATAGCGCAGATACGACTCCACTTCGAATTCCACGTCGAAGTTGAAGTTGTAGGCGTCTTCGGCGCCCTCGGCGCGGCGCAGCGCGCGGCCGAATTTTTCGGCCATGTCGTCATCGGACAGATAGGTGATGTGGCCGATCATGCGCGCGACGCGCAGGCCGCGCCGGGGCTTCACGTTGTGCGCGTAGTAGTCGCCGCCGTGGAAGTCCGGGTCCGAGAGGATCGAGGAACGCGCCACTTCGTTGAAGGCGATGTTCTGCGCCGACAGCTTGGGCGTGGAGGCGACCACGATGCAATGCGCGAGCCGGTCGGGATAGCGCAGGCTCCACGCGAGCGCCTGCATGCCGCCGAGGCTGCCGCCCATCACCGCCGCGAATTTTTCGATGCCGAAGCGGTCGGCCACGCGCGCCTGGGCGTCCACCCAGTCTTCCACGGTCACGACCGGAAAGCGCGCGCCCCACGGTTTGCCGGTGGCGGGGTCGAGGCTCATCGGTCCGGTCGAGCCGAAGCACGAGCCCAGATTGTTCACGCCGATCACGAAGAAGCGGTTGGTGTCGAGCGGCTTGCCCGGACCGACCATGTTGTCCCACCAGCCGACATCTTTGGGGTTGTCCGCGTAGACGCCCGCGACATGGTGGGACGCGTTGAGCGCGTGACAGACGAGCACCGCGTTGCTGCGCGCGGCATTGAGCGTGCCGTAGGTCTCGACCACGAGGTCGTACCCGGCCAGCGCCGTGCCGTTCTGCAGTTGCAGAGGCTCGTCGAAATGCAGTGTTTGAGGAGCGACGATGCCGATCGATTCCATTCGTTCCGCCTGTGTTTTTCGGGCGGCTAAACGGTGTCGGCGAGCGCGGAGTGCGAGAGGATTGGCGCGGCTGACGACCTCTTTAGCCGCATTTATATCGAACTCCGCCGGGCCTATGCCCCAGGAGTTCACGCGCCCGCAATCGAGTCAGCAAATCGGCGCGTGGGGATTGCAAATGTATTGCAAAAGGAACGCAGAGTATATCGGAAAAAGTGCAAAGGGGCCTGGCGCACGGGTCCAGCGGGGTTACAGCAGGATCACGCGGATCTGCTCCTCGGCGTGTTCGCCCGGCGAGCGCGTGAAGCCGCTTTGCGCGTAGCGGTGCCAGCAGCCGATCACGTAGCGCACGACCAGACTCGCGCGCACGGCCGGGTCGTAAGCGCCCGGCGCGCTCGCGCCGCTTTCGCGGCCTTCCGCGAGTCCCACGCGCAGACACTGGCGCAGCGACGCCTCGATGCGGTCGAGCATTTGATTGACGCGCTCGGCGAGCCGTTCGTGCTCGCCCACCAGCGCTTCGCAGGTCAGTACGCGCGTCATGCCGGCGTTTTTCGCGGAAAACTGGATCAGCATGAGCGCGATCGCGCGCGCCTGCAGCATGCCGCCCGGTTCCTTCGCGACGATCTGGTTGATGAGCGCGAAGAGCGTCTGCTCGATGAAGTCGATGAGGCCTTCGTACATCTGGGCCTTGCTAGCGAAGTGGCGATACAGCGCCGCCTCCGATACGCCGATCCTCGCGGCGAGCGCGGCGGTGGTGATCTTCTCGCCGCGCGGCGTCTCGAGCATCGACGCGAGCGTCTGCAGGATGTGCACGCGGCGCTCGCCCGGCTTCGGGCGGCCGGCGCGGCGCGGCGTGTCTTCTGTTGCTACGGCTGCGTCACGCGTTTCCAACGAATGGCTCGGCTGCATGAATGTCGCCCCTGAGTGCGGCTGGCGGGCCCGTGGGTCATCGGGTCGCCGCGCCGCTTGAGTCTTGCCGTTTATTGTCGCTCGGGACGCCCAGGCGTTCCGGGTGAATTTTTCCTTCGCGTCTTCGCGTCGCTGGCTGTGCCCGTGGTCCGTCGGGCCAGGCGCGCGTGGCTGGATCGGTGAGCGCTCAGGCGCGCGGCCGGCCCCGCAGCGGCGTGTGCTGCAGGCCGCGTTGCAGCGATTTTAACGAACGAATGCGGTGATCGACATAGTGGGGCCGCCCGCCGCGCGCCATGTGCGCGGGCAGATGGCCCGTGATCCAGACCGTGCGGATGCCCAGGCGCCGGTAGCGCTTCAGATGCCCGTGCGTATCCTCGACGAGGATGGCGTCCGCGAGCGGCGCGCGCGCCTCGCGCAGCACGGCGCGCAGCATGCCGTGATCGGGCTTGGCGCGCCAGCGCCCGCGCGTCTGCATGTGCTCGATCGCCACCACGCGCTCGAACAACTGCTCGATGCCCAGTTCCGCGAGCATGGCGCGCGCGTAGGCTTCGGGCGCGTTGGTCAGCACGATCTTGCGGCCGGGCAGCGCCGCGAGCGTGCGCGCGAGGCCCCGCTCGGCGTGGACCATGTTGGGCAGATCGGGGAACGTGTGCACGACCTTGAGGAAGTCGTGCGGATCGATCGGATGATGGCGCGTGAGGCCGAGCAGCGCCGCGCCGTAGCGCCGCGTGTAGCTCGTGCGCAGATGGTTGGCGACGTCGCGGCTCACGCCTAGTGCATCGATGATGTACTGCGTCATGCCCACGTTGATGGCCGGGAAGATCGCGCGCGAGGCGCCATGCAGCGTGTTGTCGAGATCGAAGAGCCAGACGGGCGTGTGCCGGTGGGGCGCGCAGGCGCCGCGCACGCTGCGTGCGGCATGGGGGCGTCGGCGAAGCGCCCGGGCGGGGGGGAGCGTACTGCGGTTGATCGCGCTGCGGTTCATGGTGCTGCGTTCATCGGGCTGCTGCGTTCATGGAGCTGTAGCGAATGAAGGCGCGGGCATGAAGCCGCCCGAACGCGCATGCGCCGCGCAAGAGGCGGCGCACGAGGGTGAGGGTGCCGGTCAGGAACCGGCTTCCGGCGGCAGCGCCGCCGGAGACGCACACATTAGTGCGAGCGGATCATCGTGCCGAACGGCTGTTCGGTCAGGATTTCCAGCAGCACCGAATGCTCGATGCGGCCGTCGATGATGTGCACCGAGCGCACGCCGCTCTTGGCCGCGTCGAGCGCCGACGAGATCTTCGGCAGCATGCCGCCCGAGATCGTGCCGTCTTCGAAGAGCGCGTCGATTTCGCGCGCCGACAGGTCGGTCAGCAGATTGCCCGACTTGTCCATCACGCCAGGGATGTTCGTCATCATCACGAGCTTTTCGGCGTTGAGCACCACCGCGAGTTTGCCCGCCACGAGGTCGGCGTTGATGTTGTACGACAGGCCGTCTTCGCCAAAGCCGATCGGCGAGATCACCGGAATGAACGCGTCGTCCTGGAGCGCCTTCACGACGGCCGGGTTGATCGCCTCGACCTCGCCCACCTGGCCGATGTCGACGTACTGGCCCG
The DNA here is from genome assembly GCF_002917095.1 of Paraburkholderia eburnea. Taxonomy (GTDB): domain Bacteria; phylum Pseudomonadota; class Gammaproteobacteria; order Burkholderiales; family Burkholderiaceae; genus Paraburkholderia; species Paraburkholderia eburnea. The sequence goes on along the minus strand of NZ_PQGA01000001.1, from coordinate 937,838 downwards.
GCTTGTCGCGGTCCGGCATCATCAGCTTGCGCGCGTGGATCAGGCCGCCGTCCTTGCCGGTCAGGCCGACCGCGTGGCCGCCGAAGTGGTTGATCAGCGTGACGATGTCCTGCTGCACTTCACCGCCGAGCACCCACTCGACGACTTCCATGGTTTCCTCGTCCGTGACGCGCATGCCCTGGATGAAGGTGCCCTGCTTGCCGATCTTCTTGAGCGCCGTGTCGATCTGCGGGCCGCCGCCGTGCACGATGACCGGGTTGATGCCCACGAGCTTGAGCAGGATCACGTCGCGCGCGAAGCCCTGCTTGAGACGCTCTTCGGTCATGGCGTTGCCGCCGTACTTGATGACGACGGTCTTACCGTGGTACTGGCGGATGTACGGCAGTGCTTCGGCCAGAATTTCGGCTTTCAGGGTAGGCGCGATCTGCGAGAGGTCGATGGGCTCGGACATGGCGGCGGAGGGGACAGGAAAACGGGGCGAAAAACGCCCGAAAAGGCGCGCTAGCAAAAGCGCGGACGAATCTGGCCGAATTGTACAGGACTGGCGCGCTGCAACAGGGTTTTCGCCAGGTTGGACGAATGCCGACGCAATGATGCAACAGAAGTGTGTCTACGGCGTCATTGGGGGACTTCTGTGGCGATTCTTCGGCGATTGTGCGGCAATTTCCGTGAATTTTCCGCGACAGCCGGTCTTGCGGGGGAGTGTCGAGGCGCGTCCCATGCTGTGGCATCATTTCTACATCGCCGACGCTGGTTTCCTGGGAGCGCGCCGCCATGACCGCCTCCGCTTCACCCGCCCATGCCGTCAGACATGCGCGCTGCCCGCGCTGCGGGAGCACGTTCGACTGCGGGCGTAACACCGAGCCGTTCGATTGCTGGTGCAAGGCGCTGCCTGCCGTGCCCGCGAGCCAGCTCGATCCGCGCGGGCGCTGCTTGTGCCCCGAATGCCTCGTCGCCGGCGTTGCCGCTGGCGGGACGCCGAAGGGCAAAGGCGGCGGCGCGGGTCACTGACACGCTCCTGCCGCCTCGCCGGCGTTCAGGCGCGCTTCGATTGATGCGTGGCGGCGAGCTTCGCCAGATCGGCGCCCATGCTGTCGAGCACCGGCTCCCATTGCCTGAAGTGCTGCTGGCGATACAGCGTGGTGTTCGGATACCACGGGCTGTCGCGGCGATCGAGCATCCAGACCCAGTGCGGGTTCACGTCCAGCAGCACCCACGAACGCTGGCCGAGCGCGCCCGCCAGGTGCGCCGCCGACGTGCAGACCGAAATCACGAGATCGAGCGCATCGACGAAAGCGGCGGTGTCGTCGAAGTTCTTCCACTCTCCGGTGTAGTCGATGACCTCGAAGCCTGCTTCGCGCGCGGCCGCGATGTCGGCTTGCGCGCCTGGCTGCAACGAATAGAACGCCACGTTGTCGATGCCGCCGAAATGCCGCGCGTAACGTTCAAGCCCGACGCGCCGGAACGGATTGCGCTTATGCGTGAGGCTGCCCGTCCAGGTCAGTCCGACCTTCAGCCGGGTTTCTGCGGCCAGACGTTCGCGCCAACGGGCGGCCGCGGCGGGTTCGGAGGCCAGATAGCGCGTGGGGCCGGGAATGGTGTCCTCGCGCGTGTCGAAGAGCCAGGGCAGGCTCACGAGCGAGATCTCGTAGTCGAACGGCGGCAGCGCCTCGACCGGGCCGCCCGCTGTGTACAGGTCGAAGTGGCCGTGCAGGCTGCGTGCCAGCAGCGCGCCCATCTGCGGGAAGGCGTTCCACGCGAGCTTGCCGCCCTCGCGGCGCACGCGTTCGGCGAGCATCGGGATATAGCGGCTGAATTGCAGCAGATCGCCCATGCCCTGTTCGCCCCACACCAGCAGTGTCTTGCCCGCGAGCGGCTCGCCGCGCCATGTGGGTTTCGGAAACACGGGGCGGCCCGACGCGAGTTCGCTCGACCCTTGCCAGCGCAGCTCATGATCGGCCCAACCTTCGGCGAAGTTGCCGCGCACGAGCTGGGTCATCGACAGGTTCAGGCGTATCGACGCCTCGTTGGGGGCATACTGGCACGCGGCGCGGGCCGCGCGCTCGGCTTCGTCCCAGTGCTGGTTTTCCTTGCAGGCCATCGAGTAGTTGTTGAGGGCGTGGGCGCTGTGCGGCGCCAGGGCGACGGCGCGCCGGCTGGCTTCGAGGGGGCGCGTGGCGTCGGCTTCGTCGGCCCGCAAGTGCCCGAGATTGACCCACGCGTTGATGTCTTCCGGATTCGCCTCGATGCATTCGCCAAGTAGCGCCGCGACTTCATCGCCATCGGATTTGATTTGCATCAATGCAGTTGCAAGATTGTTGCGCAGATTCGGAAACGTTCGATCGATGGCGAGCGCGCGGCGGTAAGGTACCAGGGATTCGGCGTGACGATTCGCCAACTGCAATGCCAGGCCTGCCGCAAACCATGCGGCGGTGCGTTGCGGTTCAAGCCGGGCGATGGCGGCGCACAGCCGGATGGATTCCTTCGCCAGCTCGGGTTGCTTCGCGCGCGCGGCCGTGAGCATGAGCGCGTCGTCGTCGAGTTCGCGCAGCGCGGTGCGCGTGGCGTCCAGCAGCGTGTCCACCGACGACATATCGCCGCAGGCAACATCGACGAAATCGAGAAAGAGATCGCGCGCCTTCTGCACGGGATCGGGCGTAAAGGAAGTCATCGGCTGCCTGCCTTGTCAGAAAAGGTCGCCCGCTGTGTAGTGGACGTATGTCAGATATTGGAACAGAGCTTTTCGAGACAATGAATAAGACAAGTCCGAACAGGTAAACTGACGCCATGCATCGCATAACTGTCAGCGCCCGCGTCAATCTCAGCCATGTATTCTGGCTGCGCAGCCTCGCCATCATCGGCCAGCTGTGCACGATTGCGTTCGTGCAATTCTTCTTCGGCGTGCAATTGCCGCTGCCCGCCATGCTGTTCGTGATCGCCCTTGAAGTGGCGTTCAACGGCGTCACCTGGCTGCGCGTCACGCAGGACCGTCCCGAATCCGATCTCGAACTGTTCGGTCAACTATGGGTCGATCTCGGCGCGCTTTCCGCGCTGCTGTTCCTCTCGGGCGGTACGACCAATCCGTTCGTTTCGCTCTATCTGCCGTCGCTGGCCATCGCGGCCGCCGTGTTGCCGTGGTATCTCACGGCATGGCTCGCGTGCTTCGCCGTGGTTTGCTACGTGCTGCTCGGCTTCGACAACGTTCCGCTCAATCTCGACAATCCCGCCAATCTGTTCGATTACTACCGCGCGGGCATGTGGGTCAACTTCATGGTGAGCGTGGCGCTGATCGTGTGGTTCGTGGCACGCATGTCGCGGGCGCTGCGCCAGCGCGAATACGCGCTCGCCGACGCACAGCAGCGCCTGTTGCGCGACGAACGTGCGGTGGCGCTCGGCGTGCAGGCGGCCACCGTCGCGCATGAAATCGGCACGCCGCTGTCCAGCATCGCCATGCTCACCGAAGAACTGCGCGACATCGCCCGCAGCGACAAGGGCCTGGAGCCGTATTCCGCCGACCTCGAATTGCTCGACAAGCAGATCACGCTCTGCACCTCGGCGCTTGCGCGATTGCGCAGCCGCGCCTCGTCCACGGGTAGTCGCCAGGCGGTGAGCGAATGGCTTGGGCCGTTTGTCGAACAGTGGCGCCTGCGCCATCCGCACGTGAGTTTCGAACTGCTTGGCGATGCGCCGCAGGACCTGAGCCTCGACGACACCGTGGCGGTCGGCCAGATCCTCACCATCCTGCTCGACAACGCCGCGCGCGCGAGCCGCGACTTTGTGACGCTGCGCGCCACGCCGCTGCCAGGATATATCGATTTCGAAGTTTGCGACGCGGGGCCGGGTATCCCGCCGTCGTTGCGCGCGTCGCTGGGCGCGGCGCCCGTCGACAGCACGCAGGGCGGTCATGGCGTGGGGCTTTATCTGGCGTTTTCGTCGGCGGCACGTCTTGGCGGATCGATCGATCTCACCGACGCTCCCGCGCAAACGGCGAAGGGCGCGACGAGCCTCGAAAGCAGCGCGCCCCGCCCGCGCAAGGCGCGTGGCACGCGCGCGGTATTGCGCGTGCCGGTGACGGCGGGGCCGGCGGCTGAAGTGAGCCCGGCCGCCGGTTCGCGCGGTGGCGCGGCGGCGGCGCTCTAGGACAGGGGATCAGGCATGGCAGGCGCGAACGGCTCGGCCCGGCCTGATCGATACGCAACATCACGCAACATCACGACGCATCACGGAACATCGGTGCAACACGGAGAAAGTGGCATGAGCGATATGAATTTTCTGGTGATCGACGACGACGAAGTCTTCTCCGACATCCTCGCGCGCGGTCTCACGCGGCGCGGCTACGAAGTGCAGCAGGCGCACAACGCCGAGGAAGCGATCCGCTTCGCAAACCAGCAAAAGTTCGGGCAAATCACCGTCGACCTGCATCTGGGCAACGACTCGGGCCTCACGCTGATCGCGCCGCTGCGCGATCTTCAGCCCGATGCGCGTATGCTCGTGCTCACCGGCTATGCGAGCATCGCCACGGCGGTGCAGGCGGTCAAGGACGGCGCGGACAACTACCTCGCCAAGCCCGCCAATGTCGAAATGATCCTCACGTCGCTGCAGGGCGACGCAAGCTCGCTGCAGGCGGAAGCCGCCATCGAACATCCCGCGCCGCTGTCGGTCGCGCGTCTCGAATGGGAGCACATCCAGCGCGTGCTGTCCGAGCACGGCGGCAATATTTCGGCCACGGCGCGCGCGCTCAACATGCACCGGCGCACGCTGCAGCGCAAGCTCGCAAAGCGTCCGGTCAAGCAGTAAGCGCGTTCACATCGGCGCCGCAATGAAAAAAGCCCTGCATTTGCAGGGCTTTTGCTTTAAGGCCTGGGGTGCGCGCTTACAGCACGTAGCGCGACAGATCCTCGTCCTGCGAGACTTCGCCGAGCGCCTTGTCCACGTAAGCGGCATCGACGGTCACGCTCTGGCCCGCGTGATTGCCCGCGGCGAACGACACGTCTTCCAGCAGCTTTTCGATGACCGTGTAGAGACGGCGCGCACCGATGTTCTCGGTTTTCTCGTTGACCGAGTAAGCGATTTCCGCGAGGCGGCGAATCCCGTCTTCGGCGAAATCGAGCTGCACGTCTTCGGTGGCGAGCAGCGCCTGATACTGCTTCACGAGGCTCGCGTCGGTCGAGACCAGAATCGCTTCGAAGTCCTTCACGGACAGCGATTCCAGTTCCACGCGGATCGGGAAGCGGCCCTGCAGTTCGGGAATCAGATCGCTCGGCTTCGACAGATGGAACGCGCCGCTTGCGATGAACAGGATGTGATCGGTCTTGATCATCCCGTACTTCGTGTTGATGGTGGTGCCTTCCACGAGCGGCAGCAGATCGCGCTGCACGCCCTGACGCGACACTTCGCCGCCGCCGCTGCCTTCGTTGTTACGCGAGGCGATCTTGTCGATCTCGTCGAGGAACACGATGCCGTTCTGCTCGACGTTCTGCACGGCCTTCTGCTTGACCTCTTCGTCGTTGAGCATCCTGGCCGCTTCCTCGTCCGTGAGGAGCTTGAGCGCTTCCTTGACCTTCACCTTGCGGCGCGTCTTCTTGCCGCCGCCCAGGTTCGCGAACATCGAACGGATCTGCTCGGTCATGTCTTCCATGCCCGGCGGCCCCATGATGTCCATGCCTGCCTGCGGCATTTCGACGTCGAGCTCGATTTCCTTGTCGTCGAGCTGGCCTTCGCGCAGGCGCTTGCGGAAGGTCTGGCGCGTGACGTTGTCGCCTTCGCCGGCGGTAGCCGCATCCGACGAGCCAAAGCCCACCTGGCGCGCGCTCGGCAGCAGGATGTCGAGGATGCGGTCTTCGGCCTGATCGGTGGCTTTGCTGCGCACCTTGCGCATTTCCGTTTCGCGCGTCTGCTTCACCGAAATTTCGATGAGATCGCGCACGATGCTGTCGACGTCGCGGCCCACGTAGCCCACTTCGGTGAACTTGGTCGCTTCGATCTTGATGAACGGCGCGTCCGCGAGCTTGGCCAGACGGCGCGCGATTTCGGTCTTGCCGACGCCCGTCGGCCCGATCATGAGAATGTTCTTCGGCGTGATTTCCTGGCGCAGCGGCTCGGCCACCTGCTGACGGCGCCAGCGGTTGCGCAGCGCGACAGCCACGGCCTTCTTGGCCTTGCCCTGGCCGATGATGTGCTTGTCGAGTTCCGAGACGATCTCGGCGGGAGTCATGGTGCTCATCGTGATTCCTTGTCGTCCTGGGAGGGTTACTCGATGGTTTCGATCACGCGGTTGTGATTCGTATAGATGCACATGTCGCCCGCGATTTCGAGCGACTTTTCGACGATTTCGCGCGGCGAGAGGTCGGTGTTGTCGACCAGCGCCTTGGCCGCGGCCTGCGCATACGAACCACCCGAGCCGATCGCGCAGATGCCGCCTTCGGGGTCGAGCACGTCGCCGTTGCCGGTGATGACGAGCGTGGTGGTGGCGTCGGCGGCGATCAGCATTGCTTCGAGACGGCGCAGCATGCGGTCGGTGCGCCAGTCCTTGGCGAGTTCGACGGCGGCGCGGGTGAGATTGCCCTGATGTTTTTCGAGCTTGGCTTCGAAGCGGTCGAGCAGCGAGAATGCGTCGGCGGTGCCGCCGGCGAAGCCGACCATCACCTTGCCGCCGTAGATGCGTCGCACCTTCTTCGCTCCGCCCTTCATGACGATGTTGCCGAGGGTGACCTGGCCGTCGCCGCCGAGGGCGACCTTGTCGCCGCGCCGCACGGATACGATCGTCGTGCCGTGAAATTGCTCCATGTGCGTTCCTTTTACCGTTGTTGCCAGGTAGAGACTGGCGCGGCTGTTGCCGCCGTGCCGCGCCGTCGGGATTCGGTACGCGCCGCGCGTGCCGGGCGCCTGCGTGGAAGACGTGCGCGCCAGGGCGCGCGAGCGGGCGTGTCGGTAGGAGTTTAGGGCGGCAGCGGGCAGTTCAAGGGCTCGCGGCGCAGAAAGCGAGATAAAGGCGAGGGGAAAAGGGTATGGGAAAGGCATTGGCGCGCACGAGCGGCGCGCCAATAAAAAAGCGCACGGGACTCCGTGCGCTTCTTCGAGGAAGGCAGTCGATCCGGCACGCACTCACGTATCCAACGTGGCGCGGCCGGTGGCCGGAAGCGGATCAGTCGCCGAACAGCTTCTGGCGCAGTTCGCGGCGCTCCTGCGCTTCGAGCGAGAGCGTGGCGGTCGGGCGCGCGAGCAGACGCGGAATGCCGATCGGCTCACCGGTTTCCTCGCACCAGCCGTAATCGCCCGATTCGATGCGCGCGATCGATTGCTGCACCTTCTTCAGCAGCTTGCGTTCGCGGTCGCGCGTGCGCAATTCGAGCGCATGCTCTTCTTCGATCGTCGCGCGGTCGGCCGGATCGGGAACGATCACGGTTTCGCGCAGATTCTCGGTGGTCTGGCCCGCATTGCGGAGGATTTCCGCCTGCAGCTGTTCGAGCCGGTTCTTGAAGAAGGCGAGCTGATCCTCGTTCATGTAATCCTTGTCGCTCATCTTCAGGATTTCGGCTTCGGTCAAGAGTCGTTTCGTCGTCATCTGGCTTGCTTCTTCAATGAGTGAGGCAAAACTGGCACATCTTGCCTGCACTTTTGTGTTGCCCGCAGTGGCTTTTACCACCCAAAACCGCGTTTTATCGCGCGCTTTGTCGCGCCAAGGTGCGCACTGACGGGCACGGACGGTGAATTGTCGTGACGCCTGAGCGCCGCTGCGGGGCCGAACTCCTCTGGAAACCGTAGTTCAGAAGCTTCTGAGGCATATTTCGTACCGGCTGCGCGCTGCGACGCGACGCGCGGCCGGGGAGGCGATTCTCGCCGAAGCTGCCGGAAATTGCCGTAAACCGGTATGGGGGAGAATGCCGCTCTTCCAGTGGGGCCGTATTGTAACCGAACCGCAAACTCACGCCGCAAGCGGGAAATCCCTGTATTCGCGGCCTGGTCCTGCGCTCGATATCCAGAAAATATAACGCGCTAATCGTGAAAAAGCGATGGTCGGGTACGTTATTTGATGCACAGCGCACGCAAAGCTGTCATTACGCGCCTGCAATGCCGCTAAAAACAGCAACGCCCGGCGCGAGGCCAGGCGTTGAAGTGTCAAAGTCAGCGTCAAAATCGACGCCATTGCTGTCTTAAATGCGGAATCAGCGCATCAGACGAGGCAGGCGTCGAGACCGTCGGTGATGAGATCCTTCGGCAATTCGATGCCGATGAACACCATCTTGCTGTTCTTCTTCTCGATCGGCAGCCACTTGGCGGCGAGGTCGCTGCCCATCATCTGGTGCACGCCCTGGAACACGACCTTGCGATCCACGCCCTTCATGTAGAGCACGCCCTTGTAGCGCAGCAGGTGTTCGCCGTAGATCTGCAGGATGCCGCCGAGGAAGTCCTCCAGGCGGTTCGGGTCGAACGGGCGGTCGCTGCGGTACACGAACGACTTGATCTTGTCGTCGTGGTGCGCGTGGTGATGATGGTGAGCGTGGTCGTGACCTTCGTGCGAGCACTTGCCGTGATCGTGGTCGCAGTCCGCGTGATCGGCGTGATCGTGGCCGTGGTCATGATCGTGTTCATCATGAGCGTGCGCGTGATCGTGATCGTGCTCGTCTTCCGCGAGGAAGTCGGGATCGATTTCGAGCTTGGCGTTCAGGTTGAAGCCGCGCAGATCGAACACTTCCTTGATGTCCGTCTCGCCGAAGTTCACTTCGCGCACCTGCGCCTTCGGATTCATGTGCAGTACGCGGTGACGCAGATCGGCGACTTCCTTCGCATCGACGAGATCGGCCTTCGTGATGAAGATGCGATCGGCGAAACCGACCTGGCGCTGCACCACTTCATGCTCGTTCAGCTGCTTGTTGCCGTGCTTGGCATCGACCAGCGTGATGATCGCGTCGAGCAGGAAGGTGTCGGCGATCTCGTTGTCCATGAAGAAGGTCTGCGCGACCGGGCCCGGATTGGCGAGGCCGGTCGTTTCGATCACGACGCGCTCGAAATCCAGCTTGCCGTCGCGCTTTTGCTGCGCGAGGTCGCCGAGCACGCGCGCGAGGTCGCCGCGGATCGTGCAGCAGATGCAGCCGTTGCTCATCTGGATGATCTGCTCGTTGCTGTCCTGCACGAGAATTTCGTTGTCGATGTTCTCTTCGCCGAACTCGTTCTCGATCACGGCGATCTTCATGCCGTGGTTCTCGTTGAGGATGCGCTTGAGCAGCGTGGTCTTGCCGCTGCCGAGAAAGCCGGTCAGGATCGTGACGGGAATCATGCTGTTTGCCATGCTCTGTGCCTGATGAGTGTCGGGTGAGGACGCGGCGCGGCGCGCGGCCCGCGCGCTCTGTCGCCAGTGTTACAACATAACTATCTATTGAATCATATCTGCGGCGTACTCGCAGGAGCGGCGCGATACGGGGTCGTATCATGCGCGCGCCGCGTGCGCGCCGATCACGCGCAGATAAGGCCGTCTCAGGCGATTTGCAACAGCAGGCCCTTGAGGTATTCGCCTTCCGGGAACGCCGTCAGCAGCGGATGATCGACGCCCGCGCCCAGGCGCTTGAGGATGCGCGCGTCGACCTTCGCATCGGCGGCCGCGCCCGCGACGATCTTCTGGAACAGTTCCGCATCGATCGCGCCCGAGCACGAGTACGTGAACAGCAGGCCGCCCGGACGCAGCAGCTTGAAGCCGGTGAGGTTGATGTCCTTGTAGGCGCGCGCGGCGCGGTCCACATGCTCGCGCGAAGCCGCGAACTTGGGCGGATCGAGCACCACGAGGTCGAATCGCTCGCCTTCTTCGTGCAGACGGCGCAGCGTCTTGAAGGCGTCGGCGTCGAGCCAGGTTGCGCGTTCGGCGTCGAAACCGTTGGCTTCGACGTTCTTTTGCGCCGTGTTCAGCGCCTCGCCCGACGAGTCGATCGACACCACGCGTTTCGCGCCGCCCTTCATCGCCGCAAGCGAGAAGCCGCCCGTGTAGCAGAAGCAGTTGAGCACGTCGCGGCCATCGGCATAGGTCTGCACCAGCGCGCGGTTGTCGCGCTGATCGACGTAGAAGCCGGTCTTGTGGCCATTGCGCACATCGACGTGATAGCGCACGCCGTTCTCGTTGGCGATGATGGTGGCGGGCGGCTCGTCGCCGGCCAGCAGGCCCGTGATCTGTTCCAGCCCTTCCTTCTCGCGGATCGAGACGTCCGAGCGTTCGTAGACGTTCGGGCAGCCCGTCGCCGAGGTCAGTGCGCCCACGATCGCCTCTTTCCACGCCTCTACGCCCGCCGCCATGAACTGGCAGACCAGTTGGCCGCGCGGGTTTTGCGCGTCTTCCGTATACCAGTCGACGATCAGGCCCGGCAGGCCGTCCGCCTCGCCGAAGATCAGGCGCACCGCGCCCGTGCCCTTCACCATCGCCTGGCGGTGGGCGAGCGCGCGCTGCACGCGGCGCTTGAAGAACGCGTGATCGATGGGTTCGTTCTCGTCGAAGCTCCAGACGCGCGCGCGGATCTGCGAATGCGGGCTATAGGCGGCGCGCGCGAGGAAGCGGCCGTCGTGAGCGCGCACGACCACCGTGGCGCCCGGCGCGGGCTTGCCGTCGACGCGGTCGATCGCGTTGGCGTAGACCCACGGATGGCGGCGCAGCAGGGATTTTTCTTTCGACGGCTTGAGTGTGACGATATTCATGATGGATGTGATGCCAATGATGCGGCGGCGTCCGCCGGCTCCGCGTGGAGCGCCGGACGCGCAAAAACGGGTGGATGCGCGGTGAGGCTTCAGCGGCCCCAAGGGCTTGATGGGCCTACTCTTCGCGCTTCTTCGCGCGCGGATGCGCGTTGTCGTACACCTTCGCCAGATGCTGGAAATCGAGCGACGTATACACCTGCGTCGCCGATATGCTGGCGTGGCCGAGCAGTTCCTGGACCGCGCGCAGATCGCCGCTCGATTGCAGCAGATGCGTGGCGAACGAGTGCCGCAATACGTGCGGATGGACGTTCGCCGGAATGCCGGCCACGAGCGCCGCGCGCTTCACGCGCTCGCGCACGACGCCCGGCGCCATGCGGTTGCCGCGCACGGAAAGAAAGAGCGGCGCGTCGTCGTGCTTGACCCACGCGTCGCGCACGGCGAGCCATGCGTCGAGCGCGTCCAGCGCCTTGCGCCCGACGGGCACGATGCGATGGCGGTCGCCCTTGCCGTGCACTTCGACTTCGGCGGCGTCGCGCTTGAACCAGCCCGCCGACTCGTAGCCGTCGCGCCGCACATAGCGCACGTCCAGACCCACGAGTTCCGCGAGGCGCAGTCCCGACGAATAAAACAGCTCCAGCATCGCCTGGTCGCGCAGTGTTTCCAGGTTGCCCGTGGTGGCTTCGCTCGCGGCGGCGGGCGCTTCCATGAGACGCGTGGCGTCGTCGACGGACAGTGCCTTGGGCAGCGTCTTCGCACGCTTGGGCGCGCGCACCGCCGCGACCGGATTGGCGTCCAGTTCGATGCGGCCCGCGAGCCAGCGATAGAACGCGCGCCACGCCGACAGCCGGTGCGCGATCGAACGCGCCGACAGACCGCCTGCGTGCGCGCGCGCCACGGCGCCGCGCACGTCGGTGGGCGTGACCCGTTCGAGGGGCCGGCCGTTGGCGAGCTTCTTCAGTTCGTCCAGCTCGTGCGCATAGCCGCGCAGCGTGTGCGCCGAGAGCCTGCGCACGTGCTCGAGCGTGTCGAGATAATCGGCGATCGGATCGGTCGGGTTCACGGTGACGGCTTCGGTACGGGTCAAGACAGCTTCAAGGTTGGATCAATGCGGCAGCAGGCGTGCCAGCGCCCCACTGGCGAGCGTGCCGATCTGACGCAGGAAATCGGTGCCCATGCCGTCGTGAAAGCGGCGCGGATCGGGCGAACCCATCACGAGCAGGCCGAACGCTTCGCCGCCCGGATCGCGCTCTTCGTCCGAGACGCGCTTGCGCAGCGCGATGATCGCCACCGACTGCGGCTCGCCTTGCGTGCCATCGAGCCACTGCGCGGCCTCGAAGCCCGTGTTCGCGCCGCAATACGGCGTCTCCAGGCTGCTGGCGAAGAGCCGCACTTCCTCGCCCGTGTGTTTCGCGAAGTTCGCCTGCGTGTAGCTTTCGGCGACATCCCATAGACGCAGCGCCGATTGCGGCACGTCGAATTCCTCGCGCAGGCGCTCGGCGATCATGAGCGGCAACGCGTGCGGATCGCGCTCGGCGAGCACGAGCGAGGTCCAGTGGACCATTTTCGCGGCGATGCTGTCGTTCTCGTGGCCGTAGCGCAGCAGCTCGGACAGGCGCAGTTCCAGATGTTTGTTCTTCTCGCGCAGCATTTCCATCTGGCGCTCCTGGAGCGACACGGCGGCCTTGCCGTGCGGATTGCCCAGTTTGAGCGAGACCAGCAGCTCGGCGTGCTCGACGAAGAAGTTGGGGTTGGCAAGCAGATAATCGGCGACTTCGCGATCGGTCATGTTGTTAGCACGTCAATAAGCGCGTTCGGTCAGGAAGCGGCGCGCGGCTGCGCGGCGGATGAGGCGATGTATCGTGATTGCGCCGCGGATACGTTCGCGGCGCGCAGGGTCTTGCGTAGTGCTCGGTCTTGCAAACTGCGTGCTTCAGTGTGCGTGCTTCAGTTCGCTGCCTGAATCGGCGGCTTGTCGATGACAAGTCAGTCCTGGATTTCGATCTCGCCTTCGAAGACGGTCGTGGCCGGGCCCGCCATGGTCAGCGCGGCGCTTTCGTCGTGCGCGCCGTCCCAGGCGATCGTGAGCTGGCCGCCGTGCGTGTGCACCTTCACCGGCGAATCGAGCAGGCCGCGCCGAATCCCCGCCGCCACCGCCGCGCACGCGCCCGTGCCGCACGCGAGCGTCTCGCCCGCGCCGCGCTCGAACACGCGCAGCTTCACCTCGTTGCGCGAGACGATCTGCATGAAGCCTGCGTTGACCTTGTTCGGAAAGCGCGCGTGCGTCTCGATCACGGGACCGTCCTGGAGGACCGCGAACGCCTCGGCGTCGTCGACCACCTGAACGGCGTGCGGATTGCCCATCGACACCGCCGAAATCCAGCGCGTGCGGCCGTTCACTTCGAGCGGCCAGAGCGTGTCGTTGCCCTCGCGGCGGCCTTCCAGGCCGCTCGCGTCGAACGGCACCAGCGCCGGCTCGAACACCGGGCTGCCCATGTCGACCACGACTTCGCCGTTTTCCTGCATGACGAGCGTGATGACGCCTTTCTGGACTTGCACGCGCACGCGGCGCGCATCGGTGAGCTTGTGGTCGCGCACGAATTTGACGAAGCAGCGCGCGCCGTTGCCGCAGTGCTCGACCTCGCCGCCGTCGCAATTGAAGATGCGATAGCGGAAATCGACGCCATCGACGGTCGGCTTCTCGACCAGCAGCAGTTGATCCGCGCCGATGCCGAAATGGCGGTCAGCAAGCGCGCGCACGCGTTCGGGCGTGAGCGAGAGCGACTGGGTGTAGCCGTCGAGCACGACGAAGTCGTTGCCCGCGCCGTGCATCTTGGTGAATTTCAGCTTCACGGTGTACGTCGATTCCTTGCTGCGAGAGGAGGTGTGGCGAGATGTGACGAATAGCGAATGATACACGGTGATAGCGCAGGCTTTACGGTCGCCCAATAGAGGCGTACGGGAAGCTGGGCGTTCGCGGCAGTTGGGAGGTGGACGACGCTGCCGGCTGCAGATGTTGGTGCGCGAGGGGCAGATCGATGCGCCCTGCATCGAATGCGAGTCGGTCAACGTAGCACAAGGTCGGACGCCTGAAGGCGTGCTACTAGACACGCTACAACCGGCGGAGGTGACATGTCGTTACCCGAATGGGGCAACTCGTATAACGCGCTCTACGTGCCGCTCAAGGGCGGTTGGCAGTGCGCGCTAGTGCCCGCTCGCGATATCGAAGACGTAGACCGTGGCTGGCGGCTCTCTTACGAGGAGCGCCAGACAGCGCGCAAGGCGCGCGAAGAACAGATGGAGCAGGACCGGCGGGATTTCGATCAGATCTTCCGGGTGAGCATTCGCCGTGGCGCTTCGCGTATCTGCGGCGATTTCAGCGCTTACGCCAGTTTCATCAGCAAGCACGTCCGTGGGCGGTGGCCCACGCCCATCGATGGCCACGACATAACGCGCATTCTGCGCGAAGCGGTGCGCGATGGCCTGATCGTTCCCGCCATTGATCGTGACTGGCGCGGCAGTGCTGGCGTATCGGAGCGCTACGCGCCGCAAACTTGGGGCGAGACGTATCGAGGCGGTGGAGGTGGAGTGGCCGCCAGTACGCCCCGCGCGAAGACGTTCCACCAGTCGGTGATGGAATCGATGGGCCTCGATGCAGACGGCGCGACGGCCTACATCGAAAAGTACAACGCGATGGTCGAGCGCATCGACGCAATACAGGCCGCGAACGCTGCAAGGCGCGCAGCGGCCGCACTGGCGAGCAACGGCGACGACTTGCTTGGCGAGGTGGAGGCGGCGGCCGGGGCGGTGCTCGGCGATGCTGGCGCGGACGATAGCGGCGCGTCTGACAATGACCTGTTCAGCGCCGACGCAGCCGGCAATTCGACGCCGCTCGGCGATGCACAGCCATTCGAATACACGCCCGATGCTCTGGGCGGGGATGCTGTCGGGCTTGCGGCCAACGATCGCGGGAGCATGTACGCGTGCGACATCATCTCGTCCGAATGCAAAGGCTCTGTGTTGCGCGAATTTCCGGGGCAATATCTGAATTCGACGCTCAACGAAATCCAGGGCGATGCTCAGGACGGAAGCAAAGATGCTCGGAAGGCGCTCAAACTACTTAACGATGGACGCTTCAAGAAATAGGAGCCAAGGCATGAACCACACGCTGTTTACCCTGCTCGACAAGCTCGACGCGGAGAAGATCCACTACACCCTTGCGCGGCACCGGTCGGATAGTGTTCTCGTGGCCGTTACGGTCGTGGGGCAGCGGATAGAGATCGATGTATTCCGGGACGGACACATGGAGGTCTCGCGATTCGTCGGCCATGAGGATATCGAAGGCGGGGCGGAGCTGATTAACTCCATCGTTGAACTCGGGCGTTGAGCGTGCGCGGCACGATTGAGATTGACGAATACCGCTAGAGCCGTGCGCGAAACGGAAAGCTGGGCGTTCGCGGCAGTTGGGAGGTGGAGCGCTCGCCAGTACGCCGCGCGCGAAGACGTTTCACCGGTCGGTGATGGAATCGATGGGCCTTGATGCCGACGGCGCAACGGCCTACATCGAAAAGTACAACGCGATGGTCGAGCGCATCGACGTGATACAGGCCGCGAATGCTGCAAAGCGCGCAGCAGCCGCACTGGCGAGCAACGGCGACGACTTTCCCGGCGTGATTCGATTCGAACGGCAATCTCTGCGCCCAATACCATGCGAGCCACGGCGAGCCGCACGGCCACAATTCCGGTTGGAAGGCGCCATAACTACGTCGTGTTCCTCGACTGTCTCGACGTGCGCACGGCAGAGATCGATGTGGACGCCATGCCGGAGGAAGCCACCATCATGGAGATGACGCTTGCGCGAGTTGAGGGCGGATTGATCCGGCTGGACCTGACGCCGAACGTCGGGCTCGACGTGCGGCTTACGTGCGCGCGAGTCGTGGTCAGTGACATGCGGCCTTATGTCCGGCCTGCGTCGTGAAATCCGCAACGGTGGTGGGTTCGTAATTTTTGGCGTTTCGGCGTAACCACAACCAGAACGCCGCCCAGCAAAAAGCCGCCCGCAGGCGGCTTTCCGTTCGACAAGGCGGACAGCCTCAATACACCCCCGGCTCGCCCTCCGGTCGCGTCTTAAACCGCTTGTGCACCCAGTAATACTGCTCGGGAATGCGCGGAATCTGTTCCTCGAGAAACTCGTTCATGCGGCGCGCGTCCTGCTCGTCGTCGCCGGTCGGATAGTTTTCCCAAGGTTTGAAGACTTTCAGCCGATAACCCTTGTAATTGGGCAGCACCTCGCCGATGAAGGGCACGACCTGCGCATGGCCCACTTTCGCCAGACGACCGACCGCCGTGAGCGTGCAGGCGGGCACGCCGAAGAACGGCACGAAAGTGGAGTTACGCATGCCGTAGTCCATGTCCGCGCCGAGCATCACGGGTTTTTTGTCGCGCAGCCAGCGCAGCACGGCGCGCGCGCTGTCCGCGCGGCTCACCATTTCGGCGCCGAAGCGGCTGCGGCCGGCCTTCGCGGCGGCTTCGAATTCGGGGTTCGAGAACGGCTGGTAAAGCGATCCGCACGGACGGTGCAGCGAGTAGTTAAGGAACATCGATCCGGCTTCGATGCCGACGAAGTGCAGACCCAGAAAGAGCGTGGGCGGCAGATCGAGGTCGGTGAGGTCGATTTCGCTGTCGAGCTGGACGAGTTTTTCGAGTTTCTTCGCCGAGCCGAACCACTGCACGCTGCGCTCCATATAGCTGCGGATCGCCTGGCGAAAGTGCTTGCCCGCGACTTCCTCGCGCTTTTCGTCGCTCCACTCGGGGAAGCACAGGCGCAGGTTGGTGTGGACGACGCGCTTGCGGCGGCTCGGGATCTGGTAGAGCAGCCAGCCCAGCCCGTCTCCCAGACGAGCGACGAAACCATAGGGTAGGATCGCAAAAAGCTTCAGCAGACCAATGGCGAAACGTGAGCCGAGTTTGCCTAGCATACGGCGACTCCCGTGACGTGCCGGAAAGTAGTGGAGAAAACGATTGACAACACGCGGTGTGACTCTGCGACAAATTAGGGAAGTCGCTATAATACGGGCTTCGCCGAGTTAACTGACAACTTGCGGGGCGAAGCCGGTTCGCCATGTATCGCGCCACGGAGCTAAGTGTGCGGTCATGAGCCAACTGGACCAGGTAATCCGCTAAAGCGTCGCCGCTTCAAAGCTCCCGAAGCTGGCTACGTGAAATTCAACCGTTACCAGCTACAAGGAGCCTTACACGTGGCAAACGACTATCTCTTCACCTCCGAATCCGTTTCCGAAGGCCATCCCGACAAAGTCGCGGACCAGATCTCGGACGCGATCCTCGACGCCATCCTGACGCAAGACAAGTACTCGCGCGTTGCAGCGGAAACGCTGTGCAACACGGGTCTCGTCGTGCTCGCGGGTGAAATCACCACGACGGCCAACGTCGACTACATCCAGGTCGCGCGCGACACGATCAAGCGCATCGGCTACGACAACACGGATTACGGCATCGACTACCGCGGTTGCGCGGTGCTCGTCGCTTACGACAAGCAGTCGCCGGACATCGCCCAGGGCGTGGACCGCGCGCACGACAACAACCTCGATCAGGGCGCAGGCGATCAGGGTCTGATGTTCGGCTATGCGTGCGACGAAACGCCCGAACTGATGCCGCTGCCGATCCACCTTTCGCACCGTCTGGTCGAGCGCCAGTCGAACCTGCGCCGCGACGGCCGTTTGCCCTGGCTGCGCCCGGACGCGAAGTCGCAGGTCACCGTGCGTTACGTCGACGGCAAGCCGCACGCGATCGACACGGTCGTGCTCTCGACGCAGCACTCGCCGGACATCGATCTGGCCACGCTGCGCGAAGCCGTCATCGAAGAAGTCATCAAGCCGGTGCTGCCGGCCGACCTCATCAAGGGCGACATCAAGTTCCTCGTCAACCCGACCGGTCGCTTCGTGATCGGCGGCCCGCAAGGCGATTGCGGCCTCACGGGCCGCAAGATCATCGTCGATACGTACGGCGGCGCAGCCCCGCACGGCGGCGGTGCGTTCTCGGGCAAGGATCCGTCGAAGGTCGACCGTTCGGCGGCTTACGCAGGCCGTTACGTGGCGAAGAACATCGTGGCCGCGGGTCTCGCGTCGCGCTGCCTGATCCAGGTCTCGTACGCGATCGGCGTGGCCGAGCCGACCTCGGTGATGGTCAACACGTTCGGCACGGGCAAGGTTTCGGACACCACGATCACGAAGCTCGTGCGCGAGCACTTCGATCTGCGTCCGAAGGGCATCATCCAGATGCTCGACCTGCTGCGCCCGATCTACGAAAAGACCGCTGCTTACGGCCACTTTGGCCGCGAAGAGCCGGAATTCTCGTGGGAAGCGACCGACCGCGCGCTTTCGCTGGCCGAAGCGGCCGGCACGGAGCCGGTTGGCGCGCTCGCTTAAGCTGCTTTTGTCAGTTTTAAGCCACGCGAAGCACACAAAGAAAACCCCGCCAGGGCAGATGCCCTGGCGGGGTTTTTCGTTTCCGGCGCGTGAGGCCGACTGTGACGCCGACGCGCTTAGCGCATCGCGAAGCCGAACCAGCCCTCGCTGCTGCTCGCCGTGATACGGCGCGGACGGCGCGCGTTGCGTGCCGTATGGACGGTCGAGGGTGCCGCGAGCGTGCGCAGTGTTGCGTTCGGTCGATACAGCAGCGTGCGCAGCGAGAAGTGACGCGCGCCCGCGCGCAGGCGCAGCACCGAGAAGAACGTATGAAACCACGAGCGCATGCTGTCCACCGGATGCGCGGCGCGGACCTGTTGGGTCAGCGCGCGCGTGCGCGCGGCATGGTGGCGCAGGGCGCGCACGACATGGCGGCGGGCGGGGCGGGCGGCCTTCAGGGCAGCAGGGGTCATGCGATGGGTGTCGGAAAGGGTATGCATGGTTTGGGCGGTAGCAGGTTCGACACGAAACCCGGTGCGAGGTTCGCAGCGTGGCGCATCGAATCGAGCAGCAAACGTGCCTGTTTTCAGCGTGGGCACGATAGAGGGCAGCGCAGGACAGGCCGGATGGCGTGCACAAGGCTCGGGAGGGCGCGCCGGGATGGACCTCGGAGGGCAGCGGCCTTGCTGGGCAAGGGCTCGCCGGCAGTCCGTCCGCGCGATAGATGTTCTGGGTCAAAAAACAGCATGCGCGCAGACTACACGCGAATCATGACGCCCGAAAGTCGGTTAATACCCGGCCCCGTGCTTTCCTGATGCATCTCGATGCATGCGATCGCGCCCTTTGTCGCCACGCCGGTGCGGGTTTGCTTCATCGACGTGCGTCGATGTGAGCATCGATGCGCGCGCGGGCCGCTTCCAGCCGCGTGCGCGCGCTCTTACAATCGAGCGGACGGCGCGCATCGAATGTCTATGAGCGGCATGAAGCGGCATAAAGCGGCATTCAAGCGCGGCGCCGCTGCCGCGGTCCGGATGACCGCGGCCCCCGCAGGCCTCGAATAACGGAAGTCCCATGTCAGTCCAGTCAAAGAAGGAACAGGTGCAGGCGCTGCGCGAGCGCGGTTTCGTGGTCGTGCCGGGGCTCGTCTCGCCCGAGCGGTGCGACGAGATCCGGCACGCGGCGCAGGCGCAGTTGGAGGCGGCCGCGGCGCCGCTCGAATTCGAAGCCGATCTGCGTTATCCCGGCGCGCCCGATTCGAAGGACGCGCCCGGCGGCCATACGGTGCGGCGTCTGCTCGATGCTTATTCGCGCCATCCGTCGTATCGCGAATGGGCGACCTCGCCCGAGATCGCGGGCTGGATGGAGCTGTATTTCGGCGAGGAGCCGATGCTCTCGCGCGCGCACCACAACTGCATGATGACCAAGCACCCCACATACGGCAGCCTCACGGGCTGGCATCGCGACGTGCGTTACTGGTCGTTCGAGCGCGACGATCTGGTGTCGGTGTGGCTCGCGCTCGGGTCCGAAACGATCGAGAACGGCGGCCTGTGGTTCGTGCCGGGTTCGCATACGGCGCCGTTCACGTCGGGCAGCTTCGACAATGCCAAATTCTTCCGCGCCGATCTGCCCGAAAACCAGGCATGGATCGACCGGGCGACTTCGCCCACCCTGCAAAAGGGCGACGTGGTGTTCTTCCACTGCAACACGCTGCATTCGGCGGGGCAAAACCAGAGCGACGACGTGAAGTTCTCGCTCGTCTACACCTACCACGGCGCGAGCAACGTGCCGCTGCCGGGCACGCGCTCGGCTTCGTTGCCGGAAGTCAAACTCGGCTGATGCGCGGATAAAACCGCGCTGAAAAGGCGTCGGCCTAGCGCCGGCGCCCCGACACCACGAGACCGGTGAGCCCCGCGACGGTCGCGGCGGCGCCGGCCACGATCAGGATCATCGTGCGGTCGGTGGGTGCGCCGGTGACGAGGCGGGAAACGTCGTTCGAGAACGAATGAAACGACTGACCGCCGAAGTAGAGCAGCGCGACGCCGCAGGCAATCAGCGCGAACGAAAGCGCTTTGACCATAAAGACCTCATGCAGAAGACGGACGCCGCAGTGTAGGCGAGCGTGGCGGCAGCGTCCATTGTCCCGTCCCACATGATGGGCATCTGCACGGAACGCGCGGATCGGCTAGCATGGCAAACCGCGCGGCGCGCCACATTGCGCCATTTGACGGTTCTATGGCGTTATTGCTGCGTTTTTTGCGCCATATACGCGGAATATGCGCGGAATATGTGCAAATGGGCGCGCGCCGCCGCCGGACTTTCTGAAACCTGTTTCCCGTTCGAGGATTCAAACGATGGCCTACGAAGCAGCTGCTGAACGCTATTCGGAGATGCAATACCGCCTTTGCGGCAAGTCGGGGCTCAAGCTGCCGGCGCTGTCGCTCGGCCTGTGGCACAACTTCGGCGACACCACGCCGATTTCGACGCAGCGCGAAATCCTGCGCACGGCTTTCGACCTCGGCATCACGCACTTCGATCTCGCGAACAACTACGGCCCGCCGTACGGCAGCGCCGAAACCAACTTCGGCCGCATTTTCAAGGACGATTTCCGGCCGTATCGCGACGAACTGCTGATCTCGTCGAAGGCGGGCTGGGACATGTGGCCGGGCCCGTACGGCCAGGGCGGCGGCTCGCGCAAGTACGTGCTCGCGAGCCTCGACCAGAGCCTGCAGCGCATGGGGCTCGATTACGTCGATATCTTCTACTCGCACCGCTTCGACGCCGAAACGCCGCTGGAAGAAACCGCGGGCGCGCTCGCGAGCGCCGTGCAGCAGGGCAAGGCGCTGTACGTCGGCATCTCGTCGTATTCCGCGCAGAAGACGCGTGAGATGGCGAAGCTGCTGGCCGAATACAAGGTGCCGCTGCTGATCCATCAGCCGTCGTACAACCTGCTCAATCGCTGGGTCGAGCACGAACTGCTCGACACGCTCGAAGACATCGGCACGGGCAGCATTGCGTTCACGCCGCTCGCGCAGGGCCTCCTGACGAACAAGTATCTGAACGGCGTGCCGCAAGACGCGCGCGTGAACCGTCCGGGCGGCGGCTCGCTCAAGAGCGAGCACCTGAGCGCCGAGAACATCGAGCACGTGCGCAAGCTCAACGAACTCGCGCAGCGCCGTGGCCAGAGCCTCGCGCAGATGGCGATCGCATGGACGCTGCGCGGTGGCCGCGTGACCTCGGCGCTGATCGGCGCGAGCCGCGCGGAGCAGGTGCGCGAGAACGTCGGAGCGCTGAAGAACCTCGAATTTTCGGCGGAAGAACTGGCCGAAATCGACCGCTTCGCGACCGAAGGCGGCGTCAATCTGTGGGAAAAGCCGTCGACCGATCAGGCGGTCTGATCCGCTGATCCGAATCACGGCGCATCACCTGAAACCGCCGCGCTTCGTGCGCGGCGGTTTTTTTTCGTCGATGCGATTTGCCCTTTGCAGTGGGCTTCGCAAGCCGTAATGCGCGGCAAGTTCCGCGCCTTCGCGCTGTCACGCGGCGCTGCTATTTTCGCGGCAGTCCTTACCGCGAGATATGCCGATGGAGTCCACGAGCGCCGTTCGTCCCGGGTCCGATGCGGGATCTTTCACCAAAGCCGTCGCGCGCCGCACGCCCGACGTGCGCGCGAACCTCGCGCTCACCGGCGTGGCCGGGCTGGCGCTCGCGTATCAACTCATCGGCTTGCCTTTGCTGCTGCGCGCGACGGACGGCTTGATGGTCGTGCTGCTCGCTTCGCTGTTGCCCGTCGTGCTAACCACGCCGATTCACTGGGGCTTGATTCACGAAGGCATCCACGGCCAGTTGCTGCGCTCGCGGCGTGCCAATGAAACCGTCGCGCGGCTGCTTGCGATCGGTCTGGCGATGCCGTTCGACGCGGTACGTTTCGGACACCTGATGCATCACCGTTTCACGCGCGAGGCGTTCGACCGGCCCGATGTCGACGACGCGAGCGGCCCACGCTGGCTGCGCCGTATCGGCTGGTATGTGCGCTTGATGGGTGGTCTGTATGTGGCGGAACTGCTCGCGCCGCTGCTCGCTTTCATACCGGTGCGTCTTGCGCGCGCCGTGATCGAGCGCGGCGTGCACGCGCATGGCGCCGAAGGCCGGCAGATTCAGCGGCTTTTCTCGAACCATGTGCAGGACCCCGCGAAACGCAGCCGCGCGCGGCGGGACTGGCTCGGTTCGCTCCTGGTTTATGCGGGCGCGTTTGCGCTCTACGGAAAGGCGTGGCCGGTGCTGGTGCTGGCGATGTATCTGCGTGGCTTGTGGCTATCGCTGGCGGATAACCTGCCGCATTACGGCGTCGCGATGGACGAACCCGGACGCGCGCGCGACTTTCGCGTGCCGCGTGGTTTGGGGCTGCTGCTGATGAATCATCATCTGCATCGGCAACATCATCTGCATCCGACGTTGCCTTGGGTGGCGCTGCCTGGTCTCGTCGAGCCGGCGGCCGATGCCACAACGCGCGAGGCCTATTGGCGAGCCGCATTGCGACAGTTTCGGGGATTGCAGCCGGGCATCGGCGTGCGTTGAGCACAGCGGTCCATCCGCGCCGCTAGGGGCGCGCTATGTCACGGTTCGCCATGACGAAGGAAAACGCCGGGGCGTTACATCAAAACCGGCAACGTTTCGACGAGCGCGACGGCCGCGAGCGCCCCAACGATGGCCCCGACGATGCGTAGAGAGTTATGCCTGAATTCGGTCGCGCACGGCACGGCGCCGAGAAAGAGTGCGCCAGCGAGGGCCATCGGGATGATCATGACGAAGTCGCCGATCGTGAAATAACCTGACATGCTCGTCTCCTTGTATTTAGGGGCCGACGAGACTGCTTTGCGCCGCTATCGCGCCACGCGCGGCGCTGCGGCTTCGGCCTTCAATCGAGTATAGGTGAGGCTTTCAAACATGGCGGCGCGGACAGGCGCCGCCATGTTGCCGATGCCTCGTCGCCAGGCCCTGCCAGATCGGGCTTCGGGCCGAAGCATGGAGCGCGCCGTAACGCGCTTGCACCTTAATCTCAAGGTTACGAACACCTTTCGTCAGGCGAGGCGCAATGCGCGCGAGGTCACGCCGCGCCTGCCCGTTCGCGTGAACGCAACATGCGTGCGCCCAGCAGCCCCAGCACGAGCAGCACAGCCACGAGACCGGCCACGCCGCCCCAGCCCCACGCCGCCCAGAAGTGCCCACCGACCGAGCCCATGATGCTCGAACCCAGGTAATAGCTCAGCAAATAGAGTGCCGCGGCCTGGCCCTTCGCCTCGCGCGCGAGACGTCCGACCCAGCCGCTCGCCACCGAATGGCCGGCAAAGAAGCCGATGGTGAGACACGCGATGCCCGCCGCAATCGCGCCGAGCGGCGCGAACATCGTCAGCACGACGCCCACGAGCATCAGCGCGAGGCTGCCGAGCAGCACGCGGCCGCGCCCGAAGGTATCGGCCATGCGCCCGGACCATGGCGAGGCGACCACGCCGGTCAGATACACCAGAAAGATCGCGCCGATGGCCGCCTGGCTCATGCTGTAGGGCGGCGCGATCAGCCGGTAGCCGATGTAGTTGTACAGCGTGACGAAGCTGCCCATCAGCACGAAGCCGAGCGAGAACAGCACGGGCAGACCTGGGCGCGCGAGATGGCGCAGCAGCGCCGCGCGATGGTGCGCGAAACCCAGGCCGCTCTTGGGCACGAAATGGCGCGAAGGTGGCAGGAGCGCGCGGAACGCCAGCATCGACGCCAGCCCGAGCACGCCGATCACCGCAACGGCCACGCGCCAGCCGAACAGGTCGGTGCAGATGCCGGTGATGACACGCCCGGCCATGCCGCCGATGGCGGTGCCGCCCACATACAGGCCCATCGACAGGCCGAGGCCGTCGGGATGCATCTCTTCGGCGAGCCATGCCATCGCGACGGCAGGCACGCCGCCCAGCGCAATGCCTTCGAGCGTGCGCAGCACGAGCAGCGTGTGCCAGTGGGGCACGAACGCGACCGCGAGCGTGAGCAGCGAGGAGGCCGTGAGCGATGCGGTCATCATCGTGCGGCGGCTCCAGCCTTCGGAGACGAAGCCGGCCACGAAGATCGCACAGGCCAGCGCCGCCGTGCTGAAGGACAGCGAAAGACTGCTCTGCGCGGGACTCACACCGAAGGTCTGCGAGAACGCGGGCAGTAGCGGCTGCACGCAATACAGCAGCGAAAACGTGGCGTAGCCCGCGAACAGCAGCGCAAGACTCGCGCGCCAGAAGGGGCGCGTGCCGCGCTCGATATAGGGAATGGCCGAAGGGGCGGCCTTGCTGCCCGCGCCCGGTGATGCACTCACGACAGGTACTCCTTACGGAAATTGCAAAGGCGCAACGATACGCCTGTTGCGCGATCCTTGCCGTCTCGACATGCAATATCGGGGCCTGTTTTTCATGTGTGAGGCACTGCTTTGCGCGGGATTGCATGGTTGTGTGCGCAACGGAACATGCCGATATCGAGGGTGCGTATGTGCTTCGGTTGCGTAGTCGGCGTCCTGCGATGGTCACGGAAATGTCGCCGGAATGGGTTATGGTCTGCGCTCTCGCGGCGGCTCGCGAGCAGGCTGAACTTCAGGACGCCGGTTCACCATCTGGTACAGTCAGCGTTTTGCCAAAGCGCGCCGAACCGGCGCTGCGTGCGGAAATGGCTGCACGCACGCAGGCTTCATGCGAAAGTCGTGGCGGGGATAGGTGGAAAATGCGCGCGCAAAGGCCGTGTCATGCGGGCTGTTGTGCGTGGATCGTCCCCCCTATTTTTTTGCTTTGCGCGCACGGCCAAAAAGGCAACAATGCGTAAACCGGTTTGGCACGCGCGTGCGCTTACGCGGGTGTCGGCAACGCCGAGGAGAAGCCTCGAAGCGGCCGATGCAATGAGTGCGCGAACGCGCCGCCGGGAGCAGGTTGAATGTGCGCGCAACCTCGTGTGCGCGCGGGTTTTTGTCAGCACACTGACCGGTCTTTCCTGCGAGGAAGCCGGCATTGGGAACGGGGAAACATCATGCAAATCGGTTCTATTGTCCGCACTGTCCATATCGCCGTGCCTCATGGCGCGCGCGGCATCGTGATGCGTATTCTCGGCGACATGGCCATGGTTACCTGGTACATCGGCGAGCCTGGCGCGTCGCGACAGCTCAATACCGAGCCCTTTTTTCTGGAAGATTTGATCGACACGGGCGAGCAGGTCATGCCCGCCGGCGCGAAAGTCCACTGACGTTCAGCACATGCACTGAGCGGTAACTCACAACGCTCCGATCCCGGCGCGCATCCAGCGCGCCGACTCATCCCCGCAGCGCATCGGCGCGGCGTGTGCGATCCGCGCGCCGCTTCCAGGGATCCCAGGGCTTCCAGGCACACCCCGGCCGCATGGCGCAGGGCTTCGCGCGCGCAACTCGCGGACGCAGCCCGCAAGATGCACAATGCGGGGATGAACGATCACAACTCCTCTTCTTCCGGTACGTCTGACGAATCCAGCGATTCGTCCGCGCCCTATGCGCGCCTGACGCCCGAGTGCGTGCTCGATGCCGTCGATGGCGTGCTGATGCCCACGGGCCGGCGCACCGACGGACGCATGCTCGCGCTCAACAGCTACGAAAACCGCGTCTATCAGATCGGCGTGGAGGACGAAGCGCCGCTCGTCGCCAAGTTCTATCGGCCCGAGCGCTGGAGCGACGAAGCCATTCTCGAAGAGCACGCCTTCGTGGCCGATCTGGCCGCGCGCGAGATTCCCGCTGTGCCCGCGCTGGTGCTGGAAGGGCGCTCGCTGCACGAGCACGAGGGTTTTCGCTTCGCGTTGTTCGAGCGGCGCGGCGGCCGCGCGCCCGACATCGACCGCAGCGAGACGCTCGAATGGATCGGCCGCTTCATCGGCCGCATTCATGCGGTGGGCGCCGCGCAACCGTATCGCGCGCGTCCCTCGATCGATATTCAAAGCTATGGCTACGAGCCGCGCACGTATCTGCTCGAACACGATTTCGTGCCCGCCAACGTGCGCGACGCGTGGCAGACGGCCATGGGTCTTGCGCTGCAAGGCGTGGAAGCGGCCTTCGAGCGCGCGGGCGACGTGCGCCAGTTGCGCCTGCACGGCGACTGCCACCCGAGCAATGTGCTGTGGACCGATGCAGGCCCGCATTTCGTCGACTTCGACGACAGCCGCATGGGCCCCGCGATTCAGGATCTGTGGCTGCTGCTGCCGGGCGATCGCGCCGATGCATCGCGCGCGCTCGCGGATCTGCTGGCCGGTTATGAGGACTTCTGCGAATTCGATCCGCGCGAGCTGCATCTCGTCGAAGCGCTGCGTACGCTGCGCTTGATCCACTACTCGGCGTGGCTCGCGCGGCGCTGGGGCGATCCCGCTTTCCCGGCGGCGTTCCCGTGGTTCAACACGCAACGTTACTGGGAGGAGCGCATCCTCGAATTGCGCGAGCAGATCGGCGCGATGCAGGAAGGGCCGCTCTGGCCGGTTTGAAGAGCAGACCTGTACAGGTTTTCTACTGATCGCGCGTCATGCCTTGCGCGCCCGAGGCTGTCTTCGCCTCGGGTTTCACGATCAGTTGCGCGCGCAGGTCGCGCGCCATCGTCTCGAACGCGGGCCGCATCTGCGCGAAATCGGCGGCGCTGCACACGTCGCTCGCGAAATGCGTGTGGCCCGTGCGCGTCACGCGCAGCACGTTCGCGTTCGCATCCATCACATAGTCCGACTGAAAATCGATGAACGCGTTGCCCGCGTGCTGGGGCGCGGGCATGTCGAGCACGCGCAGACCCGGCGGCAGCGCGATGCGCGCGCGCTCGGTCACCTCCATGTTGTGGCACACGAAGGGCTGCGTGCGGCGCGGCTCGCCCAACCAGTAGCGCAGGCTCGCGTCGAGCCCGCCCACCAGGCTCGTGAGCGTTGGCACGGGCGTGGTCATCTCCGGGTCGACGAAGCCGTCAAGCGTCCCCGTGAGCGTCACCACGAGCGGCCCCGCCGTGGCGTCGAGCGGGCTGGACGCCAGCGTCGCGTAGCCGCGCAGATTCGCATTGCGCAACTCCCATTGCATCGACTCCTCGCGCTGCGCGGGCGTCTGCAGGCGTAGTACGCTGCGCGTCTGCTCGGCGGCCCAACCGGTGGATTCGAGCCGATAAACAAAGCGCGCCGATCCGTCGGGCGCGACGGTGATGTCGAGATCGCTGTCGCGCGTCGTGTTGGCGGTCGAGGGCGTGCGCAGCAGCGTGCCGTCACCGGCGAGCACGGTTTCGCGGTTCATGTCGGTCGAGGGCAGGAAGCCGAATTCGACGTTATTCGCCGTGGAGTCCGCGAACATCTGCAGATCGGGCAGCCAGGTGATGACGTGATTGATCACGCCGAAGCCGGGCACCGCGGGCAGCGTGTAGACCGTGCCGCTGTTCACGAGCGCGGGCACGTTGCGCACGCCCACGGCGTCGAGCAGCGCGCCGTAGAGCGCGACGTGGTCCTTGCAGTCGCCATAGCGGTTCGCGAGCACATCGGTGACGCGATGCGGCACGATCTCGCCGCGCCCGACATTGATCGCCACATAGCGGATATTGCGGCGCACCCAGTCGTAGAGCGTCTGCGCTTTCGCGCGCGGCGTGGCGTCATGGGCGGTGAGCGACTGCGCTAGCTCGACCACGGCGGCATCGTGCGCGCCCGGGTCGGCGGACGCTTCGCGATAGACCTTCGCGAATGCGGCGTAATCGGGAAACGTGGAGACCATCAGCCGGTCGCCGTAGCTTACATAGGAAACCGAACCATATTCGAGGCGATCGAAATTGGCCTTGTCGTAGCGATATTCGTAGCGCGTGCGGCCATTCGCCGAGACCGGTTTGAGCGCCGTGAAGCCGCGCGCATCGGCGTGTAGCGGCACGCTCGCGGGCAGATCGTAGATCACGCGGAAGTTGTGCGTGGGTGCCATGTCGGGTGGCGTGAAGTCGCTGAACCAGCCAGGCACGAGCGGCACGCGCTGGGTCTTGCGCCAGGTGAGATGCACGCGCGCGCCGGGCTCGACGGCGGGAAACACGATCACCTTGTCCTGTACGTCCTGGAACATGGGCGCGTCGAACGAGCGCACTTCCTGCACATCGCGGATCTGGTCGGGCCGCACGTCGTGGCGGCCGCCCTGGGCGTCCTCGGTCCACGCTTCGAGGATATCGACGTGCGCCATCTCCCGGTTGAACCACACGTAGTACTGGCCCGCGCGCGCGATGCCGGCTTCGGTGTTGACGCGCAGCGTGAGCTTGTCGAGCTTGGTGTAGGAGCCGTCGGCGTTGACGGTGAAGGTCTGCGTTTCCGCTTCGTTCGTATAAGGCGCCTGGCTGGCGGCCGAGAGCGAGGAGACCGGTTCGCCGCTCGCCTGAGCGCCGAAGCCGATAGCCGTGCCGAAGAGGGCAGTGCAAAGAACGAGGACGTGGCGCATGGCGGCGTTCCGTTGGCGGCGCGGCGGTTGTCGGGGACGGCGTAAATGGGGGTTTGGCGCAACTCTCCTACTTAAAAGTCACGTTATTCCCTTGTCAAGCGGGTCTTCCGCACAGGGGTGCGGAACGCCTCACGGCGCAGCACGCAGGGTCGTTTCGGGTCGCTTCGGCGCGTTTCGCGCATCGGATTCTGACAGTTGCCTTTCCATCATGTAATAATAACTATTCTCAATTGTAAGTTTGGCGCATGTTTCGAGTGGCGCCCGCCGTATCTGGAGTCATGCCTTGAACGCCCGTCTTGACGAGCCCCTGATCGAATCCCCGAGCGCCGGTGTCGCCGCAGACATGATTCGCCGCGCGGGTCAGCCGCTCGATGCCGCCGATCTGGCTGCGCGCCGCAAGCGTTCGCGTCGCGCCAGCTTCATCAAGTGGCTGCGCAAGGTGCATGGCTGGGTGGGCCTGTGGGGCGCGGTGCTGGGCCTGCTGTTCGGCGTAACCGGTTTCCTGCTCAACCATCGTGCCGGGCCGCTGAAGATTTCCTCGGGGCAGGCGCAGGTCAAGGAGATGCAGGTCGCGCTGCCTGCCGATCATCTCAATCATCCCGATCGTCCCGCCACGCCCGAAGCGCTCGCGCTCTGGCTGCAGCAGACGCTCGATTTCGACGGCAAGCCCGGCCGCATCCGCCGCGAGAAGGCGCATCCGGTCGCGTGGGGCGAGCGCAGCGTGGTGCAGCCCGAATCGTGGCAATTCGCGCTGATGGGGCCGCGCGAGAGCATCGCGGTCGAATACTGGGTGGGCAACAACACGGTGTCGGTGAAGCGCACGCAGAGCGCGTTCTTCGCCACGCTCAACAATCTCCATCGCGGCGTGGGCATGGGCATCGGCTGGGTGCTGCTGATGGACACCATCGCGGGCAGTCTCATTCTGCTGTCGCTGACCGGTGTGCTGCTCTGGACCGAACTCAATCGCAAAAAGACCGTGGGCGTGGTGCTCGTGGTCGGATCGGTCGCGGCGGCGTGCGCGATCGGCCTGCTTTAACGCGCGCTTTTCTCGTTTTTCGCGCTTTTTTCTCCTTCCGGCAGGGCGTTTTCTTCGCTCTCCTGCG
This sequence comes from Paraburkholderia eburnea, assembly GCF_002917095.1. Lineage (GTDB taxonomy): Bacteria > Pseudomonadota > Gammaproteobacteria > Burkholderiales > Burkholderiaceae > Paraburkholderia > Paraburkholderia eburnea. The sequence goes on along the minus strand of NZ_PQGA01000001.1, from coordinate 908,181 downwards.
TGCCCGAACGAGGCTGCCGACGGTGCTTTTCAGCCCATCCAAACCGTCGCGCCGGCCAGATATGCATCGCTATCTCATATTGCCAAGTGCCCCGTTGTCGCACTAACGTTCGTGCGTGCCGGATTTCCGGCACGTAAGTGCTTCGTGCAGCAGCGCGCCCAATCGTGCGAAACGGCCTTCGCGGCCGGTCTCCATAACAAACCGCGCGCCTGCACGTGATGACGAACATACGCTTCCCAGGGAGACCGACCAATGAGCAGCGTTGCGGATTCGACGCGCGGCACCGCAGCCGCGCCCTTCTTCTCCAAGGAGGCCACCATTGCGCCACCCGGCTTTTCACGCTGGATGGTGCCGCCCGCCGCGCTCGCGGTGCATCTGTGCATCGGCCAGGCCTATGCCTTTTCGGTGTTCAACGCGCCGCTCACGAAAGTGATCGGCGTCACGCAGTCGTCGCCCGATGACTGGACGCTCACTTCGCTCGGCTGGATTTTCTCGCTGGCGATCGTGTTCCTGGGGCTTTCCGCGGCGTTCGGCGGCAAGTGGCTCGAACGCGTCGGCCCGCGCCGCACGATGTTCACGGCGGCTTGCTGCTTCGGCGGCGGCTTTCTCGTGTCCGCGCTCGGCGTCTATCTGCATCAGATCGTGCTGCTGTATCTGGGCTATGGCGTGATCGGCGGCATCGGGCTGGGTCTGGGCTATGTCTCGCCGGTCTCGACGCTGATCCGCTGGTTCCCGGACCGCCGCGGTCTGGCCGCGGGCCTCGCGATCATGGGCTTCGGCGGCGGCGCGATGATCGCGGCTCCGCTGTCCGTGATGCTGATGAAGCACTTCGCGAGCGACACGAGCGTGGGCGTCGCGCAGACCTTCGTGGTGCTGGGCGTGGCGTACTTCATTTCGATGACGATCGGCTCGATCGCGATCCGCGTGCCCCCCAAGGACTGGCAGCCCGCAGGCTGGACGCCGCCCACGACGACGGGCAAGCTGGTCTCGCGTTCGCACGTGCATATCGACCAGGCGCTCAAGACGCCGCAGTTCTACCTGATCTGGCTCGTGCTGTTCCTCAACGTGACGGCGGGGATCGGCATTCTCGGCCAGGCCTCGGTGATGATTCAGGAAAGCTTCAAGAACACCGTGAGCGCGGGCGCAGCAGCTGGTTTCGTCGGCCTGCTCTCGCTCTTCAACATGGGCGGGCGTTTCGTGTGGGCGTCGGCGTCTGACTGGGTCGGCCGCAAGAACACCTACTTCATCTTCTTCGTGTTCGGCGCGGTGCTCTACTACGCGGTGCCGCAGTTCGCGCAGAGCGGCAATATCGTGCTGTTCGTGCTGGCCTACTGCCTGATCCTGTCGATGTACGGCGGCGGTTTCTCGACCGTGCCCGCGTATCTCGCGGACATGTTCGGCACGGCTTTCGTCGGCGGCATTCATGGCCGTTTGCTGACCGCGTGGGCGGCGGCGGGCGTCGCGGGCCCGGTGCTCGTGAACTACGTGCGCGCCTATCAGGTTGCCAACGGCGTGGCCAAGGCCGATGCCTACACGATGACCGTCCACATCATGGCTTCGCTGCTGGTGGCGGGCTTCATCTGCAACCTTCTGGTGCGCCGCGTGCACGAGAAGCATCACATGAGCGACGCGCAACTCGCGACCGCCGGCAAATAAGGAGCGCACGATCATGACGAACGCAAACAACGTTGCCGCGCCGAAGCAGTCGAACAAGGCGCTGATGGCGGTTTTCTGGCTTTACGTGGTGGTGCCGCTCGTGTGGGGCGTGACCAACACGCTCGCGCAGGCCATGAAGCTGTTTGGCTGATGCAGCAGGACAGGCGCTGAACCAGGCGCCATAAAGCGCGGCGAACATTGCCGCGCGAATTTCGACGGGCCGCAGGCGTGAAGCCGCGGCCCGTTTTTCATGGACGTATGCTGCCCGGCCCCAATCCGGCGATGCGTCAAACGTCGCAACTCGACCCGACGCTCGCGGCCTGCTCGCGCGCGGCCTTCGCGCCTTCGACCTGGAGGATGGTTGGCAGCGACACGCCGTTCTTCGCCGCCGTGACCTCCGCGAGAATCGACACGGCGATCTCCGGCGGCGTGCGGCTGCCGATGTAGATGCCCACCGGCCCGTGCAAGCGAGCCAGTTCCGCATCGCTCAGATCGAACTCCTTGAGCCGTTCGCGCCGCGCCTGATTGTTGCGCCGCGAACCCAGCGCGCCCACGTAGAACGCGCGCGTCTTGAGCGCTTCCATCAGCGCGAGATCGTCGAGCTTGGGATCGTGCGTGAGCGCGATCACGGCGCAGCGCTCGTCGAGCTTCATGTCGAGCACGGTGTCGTCGGGCATGGTGCGCACGAGCGTGGTGCCGGGCACGTCCCAGGTATCGGTGTATTCCTCGCGCGGATCGCATACCGTCACCTGGTAGTCGAGCCCCACGGCGATCTGGCAGAGATAGCGCGAGAGCTGCCCCGCGCCGATCACCAGCATGCGATAACGCGGCCCGTGGATCGTCAGCAGACGCTCGCCGTCGAAGTCCACGCCGTCGGTGGCGCTGGCGGGGCCGAGCGTGGCGCGGCCCGTCGCGACGTCGAGCGTGCGCGCGACCAGTTGACCGCGCTCGACCGTGTCGAGCAGCGCGCGGATACCGGAGGCAGCGCCCAGCGGCTCCAGCACGAGCTGGATCGTGCCGCCGCAGGGCAGGCCAAAGCGATGCGCTTCTTCCGCCGTGATGCCGTACTTCACGGCCTCGGGCTTGACGATGTGGATGCCTTCGCGGCGCACGCGGTCGATCAGATCGTCCTCGATGCAGCCGCCCGACACCGAGCCGACGACGAGGCCATCGTCGCGCACGACGAGCATCGCCCCTTCCGGACGCGGCGACGAGCCCCACGTCTTCACCACCGTCACCAGCAGGGCGCGGTGGCCTTCGTCGAGCCAGCGTACGCTGGATTTCAGGACTTCGAGATCCACGCTGTCCATGATCGTTTCCTCTTCTGCGGTTCTTCGCCGCCGGCGGCATCGCTGCCTTCGGCGGTGTGTGTTTCGTCTTGCGCTGCCACGGCCTCGATTACGCCGTCATCGCCGCCATCGTCTTGATCGCCCGCACCCAGTTGCTCGCCGAAGCGCTTGAAGAATTCGGCGGCGATCTTGCGCGCGGCGCCATCCACGAGCCGCGAGCCGATCTGCGCGAGCTTGCCGCCCACCTGGGCGCTTGCCGTGTAGTGGAGCGTGGTCGCGTTCTCGCCCGCGGGTTCGAGCGTCACGCGCGCATCGCCCTTGCCGAAGCCCGCCGCGCCGCCCTGGCCCTCGAACTGGATCGTGTAGCTGCGCGGCGCGTCGATATCGGCGAGCTGCATGCGGCCCTTGAAACGCGCCTTCACGGGGCCGACGGCGGCGGTCAGCGCGACAGCATAAGTGTTTTCGCCATCGGCCTCGATGCTCTCGCAGCCGGGAATGCACACCTTAAGGATTGCCGTATCGTTGAGCGCTTCCCACGCGCGCTCCTGCGGCACCGGCAACGTGTGGCTTTCGGTCAGCTCCATCGTATCGCTCCTTGCGTTGTCGCAGGCCTCGCGCTCCGAGCCATGCCCGGCTGCCCGGAGCGCTCGGGGGCGCGGCCCGGCGGCGCCTCGCGCAGGCTGCGCCCGAACGCTTCGAGGCTTTCCAGGTTGTGAACGGGGTAGTGCGCATCGACGTGCGGCAGCATCGCCTGCACGCCGCGCGCCTTCGGCGTGAAACCGCCATAGCGCAGCAGCGGATTGAGCCACACCACGCGATGCGCGAAGCGATGCAGCCGCGCCATTTCGTCGGCGAGCGCGCCGCCCGGATCGTGGTCGAGGCCGTCGGTGACGAGCAGCACCGTGGCGCGAGCGCCCAGCACGCGGCGCGCCCAGCGCCGGTTGAACTGCGCGAGTGTTTCGCCGATGCGCGTGCCGCCCGACCAGTCCGCCACCTGCGCGGAAAGCTGCGCGAGCGCCACGTCGGGATCGCGTTCGCGCAGCGCGCGCGTGGCGTGCGTGAGGCGCGTGCCGAACAGGAACACCTGCAGGCGCTCGCGCGATTGCAGCAGCGCGTGGCAAAAATAGAGCACCGCGCGCGAGTAGCTGCTCATCGACCCGGAGATGTCGAGCAGCAGGACGAGCGGCAACTTGCGCTCGACGCGCGCGCGGTATTTCCAGACGGTCCAGTCGCCGCCCGCGCGCACGGCCTGGCGAGCACTCGCGCGCAGGTCCGCGTGATTGCCGTGCGAGGCGGCTTTGAGGCGCCGCGTGCGCGCGCTCGCGAGCGGCAGGCAGCGCGCGCGAATCAAATGGCGCAGCGTGCGCCATTCGTCGGCGCTGAGCGTGTCGAAATCGCGCTGACGCAGGCGTTCTTCGGCGCTGAAACTCGCGTGCGCGCGCAACGCGTGCTCCTCGCTGCTGGCGGGCGGCTTCGCGCCTGCGCATGCGACCGGGCGCGCCGCGAGCGCGTCGGCCAGGCGGTTGTTGCGGCGCGGCGGCGGCAGGCCGCCTTGCACTTTCGGCAGCAGCAGCGCGCGCAGCTTGTTTTCCCAATCCGGGTCGCGCCAGAACAGCGTAAAAGCAGCGTCGAACAGTTCGCGCTCGTCGGGTGCGGCGGTGAGCACGGCGGCCAGCGCCGCGCGCACGTCGTCGCGGCGGCCGAGGTCGATATGGCCGAGCGCTTCGAGCGCATCGACGGCGCGGGCGCTCGCCATCGGCAGGCCCGCGCCGCGCAGCACGCGCACGAAATGCACGACGTTGCGCGCGAGCATGGGCGGCGGCTTTTCGTCGGCGGCGGGGCGGGCGGGCGTTGGCTGCGTGGGCATCGGCGTTACTCCGCGAGCGCGAGCGTGCCGGCAATCCGCTGCGCGTCGAGCTGCGCGAGATCGTCCTGGTACTTGAGCAGCACGCCGAGCGTGTCCTGCACCGATTGCGGATCGAGTTCCGTCACCGAGAGCGCCGAAAGCGCGCGGCACCAGTCGATGGTTTCGGCGATGCCCGGCGCCTTGAAGAGGTCCATCGTGCGCAACTGATGCACGAACGCGACGGCACGGCGCTGCAATTCACGGCTGGTTTGCGGCGCGCGCGCCGCGACGATCGCCAGTTCCCTGTCACGCTCCGGATAGCCGAGCCACTGATACAGGCAGCGCCGCTTGAGCGCGTCGTGCACTTCGCGCGTGCGGTTGGAGGTGACGATCACGAGCGGCGGCACGCGCGCGCGCACCGTGCCGTATTCGGGAATCGATACCTGGAAGTCCGAAAGGAGTTCGAGCAGGAAGGCTTCGAACGGTTCGTCGGCGCGGTCGATTTCGTCGATCAGCAATACGCGGCGTGCGTCGGGTCGATCCGGATCGGCTTCGAGCGCCTGTAAAAGCGGGCGTTTCAGAAGAAATTCGTCGCGATAGAGCGTGTCGCCGCGCGGCTTTTCGCCCGAGGCTTCGGCGAGGCGCAGCGCCATGATCTGACGCGGATAGTCCCATTCGTAGAGCGCGCTGGCCGTGTCGAGCCCTTCGTAGCATTGCAGCCGCAACAGCGTCGTGCCGCAGAGCGCCGCCGCCGCTTTCGCCAACTCGGTCTTGCCGACGCCCGGCTCGCCTTCGAGAAAGAGCGGGCGCTCCATCTTCAGCGCGAGAAAGAGGGCGGTGGCCAGTTCGCGGCTCGCGAAATAGCGGTGCGCTTCGAGTTGCGCGAGCGTGTCGTCGATCGTGGCGGGGAGCATGGCGGGCCTGTTCTGTGCAAACGTCGCGTGATGCCGCGCTGCCCGCGCCGCGCCTTGAATCGTATCGATCCGGCGAGCGCGGGCAGCGCGAGCGACAGCTTCTAGCCGAGCGCCATCGCGACCGCCCGCGCGGCCAGCACGGGGATCAGATGCGCGCGATAGTCGGCGCTCGCGTGCAGATCGGTGTTGAGGTCGTCGGGCGCGATCTTGACCGCCCGCGCAGCGGCGGGCGTGAAACTCGCCTTCAACGCATCTTCCAGCGCCGTCGCGCGGAACACCGAGGACGCCGCGCCCGTCACCGCCACGCGGACCGCGCCATCCGCACACTGCGCAACGAACACCCCCGTCAACGCGAAGTGCGAAGCCGGATTGCGAAACTTTTCGTACGCCGAACGTTCCGGCACGGGAAACTCGACGGCCACGATCAACTCGTCGGGTTCGAGCGCCGTTTCGTACATGCCGATGAAGAAGTCGTCGGCGGCGATGCGGCGGCGGTCCGTCACGACCGTCGCGTTCAGGCCCAGCACGGCGGCGGGATAGTCGGCGGCAGGATCGTCGTTGGCGAGCGAGCCGCCGAGCGTGCCCAGCGCGCGCACCTGGCGGTCGCCAATATGCGCGGCAAGCTGCGCGAGGCCCGGCAACGTGGCGAGGATCTGCGCGTTCGCGGCCACGTCGGCATGGCAGACCGCCGCGCCGACTTTCACCACCTTGCCGTTCACCTCGATCGTTTTGAGTTCGGGAATGCGCGTGACGTCCACGAGCGTGGAGGGCTGCGCGAGCCGCAGCTTCATCGCCGCGAGCAGGCTCTGGCCGCCCGCGAGATATTTGGCTTCGGTGTCGGCGGCGAGCGTTCTCACGGCGCCTTGCGCGTAGCCGGCGCGCTGGTAGTCGAATGAATACATGGTGCGCCTCCGCTCAAGGTTGATTTGAAGACTGCGCGGCCTGCATCGCCTGCCACACGCGATGGGGCGTCGCCGGCATCTGCATGTCCTTCACGCCGAGCGGCGAAAGCGCGTCCAGGATCGCGTTGATGACGGCGGGCGGCGAGCCGATCGCGCCCGCCTCGCCGCAGCCTTTCACGCCGAGCGGATTGTGCGTGCAGGGCGTGCCCTTGGCGGTTTCGACCGTAAACGAGGGCAGGTCGGACGCGTGCGGCATCGCATAGTCCATGTACGAGCCGGAGAGCAGCTGGCCGCTCTCGTTGTCGTAGACGCAGCGCTCCAGCATCGCCTGGCCGATGCCCTGGCCGAGCCCGCCATGCACCTGGCCTTCGACGATCATCGGATTGATGACGTTGCCGAAGTCATCCACGGCGGTGAAGCGTTCGATGCGCGTGACGCCCGTATCGGGATCGATTTCGACTTCGCAGATATACGCGCCCGACGGATAGGTGAAGTTGGTCGGATCGTAGAAGGCGCTTTCGTCGAGACCCGGTTCGAGCGTCTCCAGCGGATAGTTGTGCGGCACATACGCCGCGAGCGAGATTTCCGCGAAGGTCTTGGTGCGGTCGGTGCCCGCGACGCGGAACACGCCGCCCGCGAATTCGATATCCTCGACGCTTGCTTCGAGCATGTGCGCGGCGATCTTCTTCGCCTTCGCCTCGATCTTGTCGAGCGCCTTCATGATCGCCGAGCCGCCCACGGCGATCGAGCGGGAGCCATACGTGCCCATGCCGAACGGAATGCGCGCGGTGTCGCCGTGCACGATTTCGATTTGCTCGATCGGCACGCCCAGACGCTCGGACACCACCTGCGCGAAGGTCGTTTCGTGTCCCTGGCCGTGGCTGTGCGAGCCGGTGAATACCGTCACGGAACCCGTAGGATTCACGCGGATTTCGCCCGCTTCGAAGAGGCCCGCGCGCGCCCCCAGCGCGCCCGCGATATTCGACGGCGCGAGACCGCAGGCTTCGATGTAGCACGAGTAGCCGAGGCCGCGCATCATGCCGCGCGCCTTCGATGCGTCGCGGCGCGCGGCGAAGCCTTTGACGTCGGCGAGTTCGAGCGAGCGCGCGAGGCACGCTTCGTAATCGCCGGTGTCGTAGGTGAGGCCCACGGGCGTCGCATACGGGAAGGTCGTGATGAAGTTGCGTCGGCGCAGTTCGGCGGGATCGATGTTCAGTTCGCGCGCGGCGGTTTCCACGAGGCGCTCGACCACGTAGGTCGCTTCGGGCCGTCCCGCGCCGCGATAGGCATCGACGGGCACGGTATTCGTGAACACGGCTTTGACTTCGGCGTAGATTGCGGGCGTGGTGTACTGGCCCGCGAGCAGCGTCGCGTAGAGGATGGTCGGCACGCTCGATGCGAAGGTCGAGAGATACGCGCCCATGTTCGCCGTCGTGTGCACGCGCATGGCGAGAAATTTGCCGTCCTTGTCGAGCGCGAGTTCGGCCTTCGTCACATGGTCGCGGCCATGCGCATCGGAAATAAAGGATTCCGAACGTTCTGCAGTCCACTTGATCGGACGGCGGATTTTCTTCGAGGCCCAAGTGAGCGCCACGTCTTCGGCGTAAAGAAAGATCTTCGAGCCGAAGCCGCCGCCCACGTCGGGCGCGACGATGCGCAGTTTCGTTTCCGGCAGCGCCAGCACGAAGGCGGCCATCAACAGGCGCTCGACGTGCGGGTTCTGGTTCGCCACATAGACGGTGTAGCTGTCGTCGTGCTGCGTGTAGCTGGCGTTGACCGCGCGCGGCTCGATTGCATTCGGCACCAGCCGGTTGTTGACGATGTCGAGCGTGGTGACGTGCGCGGCCTGCGCGAAGGCGGCGTCGGTGGCGGCCTTGTCGCCGTGGCCCCAGGTGTAGCAGGTGTTGTTCGGCACGCTGTCGTGCACGAGCGGCTGGCCGTCGTCGGCGGCGTGGGCCGTGTCGACCGAGGCGGGCAGTTCTTCGTAATCGACTTCGACGAGTTCGGCGGCGTCCCTCGCTTCCTTGAGCGAATCGGCGATCACGAGCGCGACCTGATCGCCCACGTGCAGCACTTTCTCGTGCGCGATCACGGGATGCGGCGGCTCGTGCATGGGCGTGCCGTCGATGCTGTGAATCAGCCAGCCGCACGGCAGGCCGCCGATGTTTTCGGCGGCCAGATCCGCGCCCGTGAACACGGCCACGACGCCGGGCGCGGCTTGCGCGGCATTCGTGTCGATGCGTTTGATGCGGGCATGCGCGTAGGGCGAGCGCACGAACACGGCGTAAGTCTGCGCGGGCAGGACGACGTCGTCGGTGTACTGGCCTGCGCCGGTGAGGAAGCGGTAGTCTTCCTTGCGCTTGATCGAGGCGCCGATCATGTGCGGCGCCGGGGAGTCGGGTGCGTTCATGGCCGTCTCCCCCCTTTACGCGGCAGCGGCAGCGGCAGCGGCGGCGGGTTGCGCCGCCTGCTGCATGCCTTCGGCGCCCGCGAGCACGGCCTTCACGATGTTGTGATAGCCCGTACAGCGACACAGATTGCCGTCCAGATTCGCGCGGACATCGGCTTCGGTGAGGTCTGGCTTTTCGTTGGCCAGCGCGACGGCGCTCATCACCATGCCGGGCGTGCAGAAGCCGCACTGCAAACCGTGGCACTCGCGAAACGCCGCCTGCATCGGATGGAGCGTGCCGTTGCCGAATTCCGTACCGCCGGCCAGGCCTTCGATCGTCGTGACGCTCATGCCTTCGCATTGCACGGCGAGCGTGTTGCACGACTTGACCGCGCGTCCGTTCAGATGAACGGTGCAGGCGCCGCACTGGGCGGTGTCGCAGCCGACGTGCGTGCCGGTGAGACGCCGCTGCTCGCGCAGGAACTGGACCAGAAGCGTGTGGGGTTCGATCTGCGCGGTCACGGGCTTGCCGTTGACCGTCAGGCTGAGACTGATCGCCATTTAGCGTCTCCGTCGGCCAGAGTTGGTGCTTCAGCACGCCAGTCAGGCCTCGCCTGAGGTAACGCTGCGCTTCGCTCTGGTCCCATACAAGGTTATGGGGTATCGACCAACCTGGGGCACGCAATCACCCCGGCGGGTGCGTTGCTGTTCAGTAATGCCTGGAATGTCTGGAGCTTTTTGCGTACTGCGAGGGATATTGCGATAAGCCCGATCAGTAAAGCACAAATCGCCGATCGGCGCTGCGCGGGCTTTTACCCGTCTTTTCGAATAGAAAACGGCCCGCGCGGAAAACCGGGCGGGCCGTTGCAGTGCAGCGAAAACCAGCGTGTTTTACTCGTGCGGCTGATGCGCAAGACGCGCATGATGGCGCGAGTAAAGGAAGTAAATCGACAGGCCGATCACGAGCCAGACGACAAACGCCACCCACGTGAGCCACGCGAGATTGAGCATCAGGAACAGGCACGACGCCACGGCGAGAATCGGCACCACGGGCACGCCGGGGCAGCGGAACGCGCGCGGCAGATCCGGGTGCGTCTTGCGCAGCACGAGCACGGCGATCGACACCATCGAGAATGCCGCGAGCGTGCCGATGTTGATGAGTTCCGCGAGCACGTTGAGCGGCACCAGCGCGCCGATCAGGCCGAAGAAGATGCCCACGAGCCAGGTCGTGAAGAACGGCGTGGCATAGCGCGGGTGCACCTTCGAGAGCTTCGCGGGCAGCAGGCCGTCACGCGACATCGCGAAGATGATGCGGGTCTGGCCGTAGCTCATCACGAGAATCACGGTGAGCATACCCAGCACGGCGCCCAGATCGATGAAGCCCGCGACCCATTTTTCACCCGCCACCTGCAGCGCGTACGAAACCGGGTGGCCGATGTTGGCGAATTGCTGCCACGGCACGATGCCCGTGACGACCGCCGCGACCGACACGTACAGCACCGCGCACACGGCCAGCGAGGCGATGATGCCGACCGGCAGATCGCGCTTGGGGCTTTTCACTTCTTCGGCGGCCGACGACACCGCATCGAAACCGATGAAGGCGAAGAACATCACCGCCGCCGCGCCGAACACGCCGTTCCAGCCGTGCGGCATGAACGGATGCCAGTTCGCGGGCGTGACGTGGAACGCGCCGACGGCGATCACCAGCAGCACGACCGTGACCTTGATCGCGACCATGACGTTGTTGATGCGGGTGGATTCGCGCACGCCGATCGACAGCAGCGCGGTAATCCCCATCATCACGAGGAAGGCGGGCAGGTTGAAGAGCGTGTGGACGCCCGGCAGCGCGCCGGGCGCGGCCGTGAGCGCGGCGGGCAGCGACACGCCGAAGCCGGACAGCAGCGACTGCAGATAGCCCGACCAGCCCACCGAAACCGCGGAACTGGCGAGCCCGTACTCCAGCATCAGATCCCAGCCGATGATCCAGGCGACCAGCTCGCCGAGCGTGGCGTATGAATAGGTATAAATCGAGCCGGCGACGGGAATGGTCGAGGCGAATTCGGCGTACGAGAGCGCGGCGAAGCAGCAGGCCACGGCCGCGATCAGGAACGAGACCATGAGCGCCGGGCCGGCCTGCACGGCGCCCGTGCCGGTCAGCACGAAAATGCCGGTGCCGATGATCGCGCCGATGCCGAGAAAGGTCAGGTCCAGTGCGCCGAGCGCCTTCTTCAGACCCGCGCCCTTGGCGCTCGCCTGCAGCATGTGTTCGACGTTCTTTTTGCGAAAAAGGGACATTTGGCGAGGAACTCCAGGTGTAACGCGCGGGCGGTCGGGAACGAATGCGAATCGGAAACGAATCGGAAACGAGTTGGAAAACCTCGCGCCTCGCGTGCCGTATGTCGGGGAAACCCATAATTTTAGCCGATCGCAGCTTTCAGACCGATTGATTCGGGACGATCCGGGGCGGAATGTGCCGGTATCCGGCCAGATTGCACCCGGATTGCACCCGGATTGCACCCGGATTGCACCCGGATTGCACCCGGATTGCACCCGGATTGCACCCGGATTGCACCCGGATTGCACCCGGATTGCGCGGTCGATTTCCCCGCAAAGCGGCGTTCGCGCGCGCGATCCTTTTCGGCGCGTGCCGCAATCGGCGAAATTCATTTCCGCATCAAGGGCTTATCGCGATAAGGCCGCCTGAGTGGGCGCGGGCGTGGCGCCCGCTGCGGCGAGTTCAGACCGTGGGCGCGGGGGAGAGGTCAATGAGCTGGTTGCTCATGACGTAGAAGGTCAGTTCGGCGTTGTTGGCGAGCTTCATCTTTTCGAGCAGGCGCGTGCGGTACACGCTCACCGTCTTGACCGACAGCGAAAGCGTATGCGCGATATCGGTCAGGCGCTTGCCCGAGGCCAGCATACAGAGCGTCTGATACTCGCGGTCGGAGAGCTTTTCGTGCGGCAGTTGCTCGCCGTCGATCAGCACGTAGTCGGCGAGCGCTTCGGCCATCGCCGGGCTGACGTACTTGCGGCCGCTCGCGACCTGCTGGATCGCCGCGGTCATCTGCGCGGCGTCCACCGTCTTCGAGAGATAGCCCGACGCGCCGGCCTTGAGCGCGCGCACGGCGTACTGATCCTCGCGATACATCGAGAACATCAGCACCGGCACGCGCGGCGCTTTCTTCTTCGCGCGCTTGAGCACTTCGATGCCGCTCATGTCCGGCAGGGAGATGTCGAGCAGCACCACGTCGCAGGTGTGTTTGGCGACGGCGGTGAGCGCTTCCGCGCCGGTTTGCGCCTCGATCACTTCGCTGGCGATGCCGCGGTCGAGCAGCAACTGGCGCACACCCTGACGCACCACGGCATGATCGTCGACGAGCAGGATGCGCAGGGTCATGAGTGAACGCCTTTCACGAGATTTGCAGCGAGGTCGGCGGGCGTGCGCGAGAGCAGCGTTTCCCAGCAAAAGCGCGCCTCGACGAGCGTGCCGGAGCTTGTGCCGGCCGTTGCGCCCGCGCTCGCCGGATTGGCCGCCATGCGCAGCGAGCCGCCAAACGCGGCGCAGCGCTCGCGCATACCGGCGATGCCGTAGGCGCTGCGGCGGTCGATGCCGTCGTCCGCTGATGGCTGTGTGCTTTCGTCGTGCGGTTGGCCGCCCTGTTTCTCGCCCTGTGTCCCGCCCTGTCTCCCGGCGCGGCGCGTCGCTTCGCGCGACAGGCCCACGCCATCGTCGATCACGCTCAGCACGAGTTCATGCGCCGTGCTGGTCAGGCGCACTTCGACGCGCGACGCCTGGGCGTGGCGCGCGACGTTAGTGAGCGCTTCCTGCGCAACACGGAACACGGCGAGACCGGCTTCGGCGGGCAGGCGTTCGAAACGCGCGCGGTCGTCGGCCGTGAAGCCAGCGTTGGCCGCATCGTGCGCGCCGGTGGATGTCCGAGCGATGAACGTGGCGGCGAGACCCGTGCGCGCGCCAAAGCCGCGCGTCCAGTTCGCCAGCGCCGTCGCGAGGCCTTCGTCGAGTTCGGGGGCATGCAGGCCGTCGAGCACATGACGCACGGCCTCGGCGGCGGCGTCGAGCGAGCGCGTCACCAGCTCAAGCGCCTGGGCGCATTGCGGCGGTGCATCGGCGGGCAGCCAGGTGTGCACGTTCGCCAGCGCGAAGCGCGTCGCGGCGAGTTCGGCGCCGACGCTGTCATGCAGCTCGCGCGCGAGACGGCGGCGCGCGGCTTCGTCGGCGTGGATTCGTGCGGCGCCCGCCGCGACGATCTGCCGCTGCACGCGCGCGATGGCGTCGAGTGCCGCACGCGCCCCTTCGGCGTCGGCGAGGAAGGAAAGGCCGCCGGCCGCATGCGCGGCGCGCGTGCCGGGCGCGTCCGCGCGAGGCGCTCGCGCGTCGAACCCGCCGAAAATCGACGTATCCATCAATCCCCCGTGAATTCCCTTAAGGAACCGGTACCTTGCTGATTTTCCGCCTGCGCCGTTAAAGCCAGCGGGCGAGAGCCGGCGTGGTTCTCACGGCACGGCGCAGCGTAACGAAATTTACATACGGTAACAATCTGGCGCTGATACCGCCAGACGTACCGGCTTGGTCTATGTTGCGCCGCGATAATATCCCAATAGAAGAAAACCTTCAGTCAGGACAAGGCTTAGCGGCACAACCTTGAGAGCCTGCATGAAGTCGGCTCTTCGCATTCTTGTAGGAAAAAATCTGACACGGAAGTTACGCTAATTCCGCGAAAAATGTAACCGCTGGGCATCATTTCATGCGCGGTTGTGGCGTGCAAGCCGCGAAAAAAAACCGGAGCGCATGGCTCCGGTTTTTGAATCGGCTTTGGCCGAAAACTGGCTGTAAGTCGGTGGTCTGACTTAATCGTGAATTAGCCCACGAAAGCCTTTTCGATCACGTAATGACCCGGCTCGTTGTTGCTGCCTTCCTTGAGGCCGGCTTTTTCGAGCAGCTCGACCGTGTCGCGCAGCATGTGCGTGCTGCCGCACAGCATGATGCGGTCGCGCTCGGGCGTGAACGCCGGCAGGTCGAGGTCCGCGAACAGCTTGCCGGTGTCGATCAGTTCGGTGATGCGGCCCCGGTTGTCGAACACTTCGCGCGTGACGGTCGGGTAGTAGACCAGCTTCTCGCGCACGATCTCGCCGAGGTATTCGTGCTCGCGCAGCTCTTCGGTGATGAATTCCTTGTACGCGAGTTCATCGACGAAACGGCAGGTGTGCGTCAGGACGATCTTGTCGAAGCGGTCGTAAATATCCGGGTCCTTGATGATCGACATGAACGGGGCGAGGCCCGTGCCGGTCGACAGCATCCACAGGACCTTGCCGGGCAGCAGGTTGTCCGCGACCAGCGTACCGACCGGCTTCTTGCCGATCAGAACCTTGTCGCCGACCTTCAAGTGCTGCAGACGCGACGTGAGCGGGCCGTCCGGCACCTTGATGCTGAGGAATTCGAGATGCTCTTCGTAGTTCGCGCTCGCGAGCGAGTACGCGCGCATCAGCGGCTTGCCGTCCACTTCGAGGCCGACCATGGTGAACTGGCCGTTGTCAAAACGCAGGGCCTGGTCGCGCGTGCACGTGAAGCTGAAAAGCGTGTCGGTCCAGTGGTGGACGCTCAGAACGGTTTCTTCGGTGAATTTGCTCATGGTTCCTGAAGGTGCAAACAAGGTCCGCCAAACGGGGCGTTCCTTCCGGCCGCGCATGCAAGGCATGACGGACGCGGTCTTGACGATGCGCGGCGCGCGCGGCTTGCACCGCGGGATGCCGCAGTGCGCCTTCGCTGTCTACCCGCTGCCTGTAGCGCCCGTTGTTACCGCGCTGTTACCCCGCTGGTACCCAATGGCCGCCGGCCAGCCGCGCAATGGCGAACGAGGCGCAATCCGCCATTTTAACGCGAGCGCGCCTCGTGGGCGCCGTCGCGTCGAAAGGGGAAGAGGGCCACGCCTTTGGCTGGGCGTTTTGCTGGCATCCGCACGCGGGGCGTGACGGGGATCGCTGGCGTCGGCTTGGGAGGCGGCGCCGTGACAGGGCGCGCTGGCCGCAAACGGCGTGCGTTCGTTATCGGATCGACACCCGAATAGCGGCGCACGCCCGCGATTTGCTGCGATTGTTCGACCTGGATGATACCGGAACGTCTGTCGGATCGCAGCATAGACCCTGCTGACAAGGCAGCTACGAGGCAACTGCGAGACAACCGCGGCAAGGCTTGTGCGGCGTTTTATTGCCGCTTTCGCTGCGTCAGCGACGCTCATGCGCGGGCGCGGCTTCAGCGATCGGCGGCGAGCCTGGCCGCGAGTCCGATCAGCGCCGTGCCGCAGAACGCGTCGATGGGGCGGCGCAGGCGCTTGTAGCCGCGCTGCGTGCGGTGATCGGCGAACAGCAGCGCGAGGCTCGCGTGCCAGCCGAACGACATCGACGCCACCAGCGCGAGCGCCGCGCCGTAGAACCATGTCGGCGGATGCGCGGGAAACATCGCCGCGAACACGCTGGTCCAGAACACGCACGACTTCGGGTTGGTCAGGCAGGTGAGAAAGCCCGCGCGCCACGTGCGCAACCAGGTGCGGCGATCGGGCGGCGGCAGCGGTGCGAGCGGCACGTCCGGCGCCGCAATCGTTTCGGCCGGCGCCTTGCGCACGCCCGAGCGCAACAGCTTGAGGCCGAACCACAGCAGATAAAGCGCGCCCGCCACGCGTACGCCCTGATAAAGCCAGTCGATTTTCTGCAGCACGGCGGCGAAGCCGAGCATGGCGAGCGCGGCCCAGAGCGTCGAACCCGCGCCGACTCCGAATGCCGAGGCGATGCCCAAACCACGGCGACCCGCGAGCGAAAGCTGCGTCACCATGAAGAAGTTCGGCCCCGGACTGATGAGCGCGAACAGGTAGACGACGGCGATCTGGAGCAGCGTGACGAGAGGGTGCATGGCGGCGGGCGGCAAGGGAGCAGCAAAAGGACAGCAAAAGCGCAGCGGCGCGCTACCACGGCGCGCGACGCGACATGGTAGCGCGTCGCGCGCGATTACATCGTTGTCCTGTTGGTGTTGTCGGCGCGGCGTTGCACGCACGCGTCGGCATGTCTATTGGTCAGCACGTCTATTCGTTGCGCGCATCATTCGATCCGCAGCCGCGCCATATACGGCAGGTGATCCGAGAGCCACGCGGTTTCCTGCGCGGGCTGGATCAATTCGATGGGCTTGATGCCGCGCACGAACATCTTGTCGAGCGCGAGCGCCGGCGAGAACGCCGGGAACGTGCGCGCCGGCTCGCCGAGCAGCGTCGCGACTTCCTGCAGGCCGTGCTCCGCGAACAGCGGCACCGAATCGTTGCGCCAGTCGTTGAAATCGCCCGCGAGCACGAGCGGGCCATCGGGCGCTTCCTTGGCGATCCAGTGCGCGATCCACGTCATCTGCCGCATGCGCGCGCTGCGCGTGAGCGCGAGGTGCGCGCACAGCAGCGTGACCGACTGGCCCGCGACGCTTGCGCGCGCAACCAGCAGCCCGCGCCGCTCGAAGCGGTGCGCCGAGATGTCCCAGCGTCCGCCCAGATCGAGCGGATGCGGCGAGAGGATCGCGTTGCCGTGCCGCCACGACGGCTTGAACACATTCGGTCCGAGGGCGATCTGCAGGTCGAGCGCATGGGCGATCTCGCTTGCCTGGCACTGCCAGACATCTTCGAGCGGATCGCCGAGCGGCGCGCCGAACGCGGTGGACAGCAAAGGCTGCGGCATGCGCCGCGCCATCGCTTCCTGCAGAAACCAGGCATCGGCGTGGGTGGACTGCACCCAGCGGCGCATCGCATCCCAGGCCTGAAAGCCAAGCGGCGAGCGGCCCTTGTGCAGGTTCCAGCTCACCGCGACGAAGTCCCGCTTGTGAGCCGGATCATGAATCGGATCATGAGCCGGATCGACGTCGATCAGAGGTTGTTCGAAATTTCGCATGCTGGTTACGACGGGTTCTTACGACGGTTTCGAGCGGACATCGGTGCGCGCTGCCAGGCGCCGATCAAGGCTGCGCCGACGGCGGCGCGAGGCTGGCGCGCACGCGGTAGACGATGGTCGGGTCCTTGTCCACGATGGTCCAGTTCACCCACTGGCCCGCCGGCACGTTCAAGCCCGGATGGCTCGCGCCGATCTGACGCGGCTGCGGCGGGAGCTTGCAGCCGTCGGTGGTTTTGGGCGCAGCGGGGTTTTCAAGCGTTTCCTGAGCGTCGATCTGCAGCAGCGCCGCACTGGCGTTCGCCTGCAAGGGCGACACGGTGATGGTGCGTTGCAGGTCGATGCTGCCGGCAGGCTGATCCTTGCAGCCGACGTTGTGCGTGACGACTTTGTGGTGCGTGTCGGTACGGGCCTGGCCGACCGTCGTGGCGCCATCGAACGAATCGATCTGCTGCCCGTCACGCATCACCTGCAAGGTCCACTGGACGACGGGCGGCGTGCCGTCGGGCGTGAGCGCGACGCCTGCCGATGCCGGTTGCGCCGCCGCCTGCGAAGCTGCCTTCGCGAGCGCCGCGCTGGCGGCCGCGTCGGCGAATCCGCTGGGCGCCGACGCCGGTGTGGCCGGCGTGCCCTGGGCATGCGCGTTCGCGGCCAGCAGGCCGGCGGCGCACAGCGCGGCGGCAAGCGAGGTGGCGAGACAAGGCTTCAGCGGGTTCCACAACGTCATATCCAGGCTCCATGCACGCGCCGCGTCGGGCGACGGTGTTGGTTTTTGACCTTCGATCCTATACCGGGTTCGCAAACGCCGGACCGCAACAGGCCATTGCAGACGGGGGCGAGGTGCGCGCGGTTCAATCAGAGCGCATCTCGACATTTGCGATACATGCGCAACGATGGTGCATTTCGCTTCGCTCCAATCAGTCAGATTGTTGTCATTGCGGCAACAGTGACTTGTTGTTTATCAGGGCGATTAATCGATAGTAGGTGTTTACACTGAACTCACTGCGATTCATCGCCCAGCGCGAATGCCGGCAGGCATGGCCAGATTTGCTCGCGCCGACGCCCCGTGGGTTACCGCGGGTTACTGAATGTCACCGCTCAAGGATTCGTCATGAAAAAGACTGTCTCGCTCGCCGCACTCGTTCTTGCTGCCGCTACCGCCTTCGCCGCCGCGCCCGCTTTTGCGTCGGCCAATCTGTCCAAAACCCGCGCCGAAGTGAAGGCCGAACTCGCCCAGGCGCGCGCCAGCGGCGAAATGCAGAACCCGAACGCCCCGGATTACCCGCAGCAGTTCGCGACCGGCGGCTACACGGTGCCGCGCGTGCAGATCGCGACGCCGCACGCCCGTTAAGCCACTGAAGCAGGCCCGCTGAAGCACCCGCCGAAACCGCTTTGACCGATCCCCATCGCTTTACGACGCCGCATGTACGCCAGCGCGCCTTCGCTTGCGAAGCGCCTTCGGAAGCGCCGCCGCCCACGGCGTACAATTTTCGTGAGGCGGCGCTGTCATCGCTCTGACTGGATACGCGACTCGAAACGCGAATTCACGCACAGCGCCGCGCCCAACGCATAGACGCAGGCGGCGCGCGGAGCACCCGCAACGCCGCCGCATTCGCCGGAGGCGGGCGCAGCAACATGGATCAGATCGAATGTGTGGTGATCGGCGCGGGCGTGGTTGGCCTCGCCGTGGCGCGTGCGCTGGCCGCGCGCGGACGCGAAGTGATCGTGCTGGAGGCCGCCGACGCCATCGGCACCAGCACCAGTTCGCGCAATAGCGAGGTCATCCACGCGGGGCTCTATTACCCGCGCGGCTCGCTCAAGGCGACGCTTTGCGTGCGCGGCCGCGAGATGCTTTACGACTACTGCGCTTCACGCAACGTCGCCCACGCGCGCTGCGGCAAGCTGCTGGTGGCGACGGCGCCCGCGCAGATCGCGCAACTGGATGGCATTCTTGCGCGCGGCAAGGAAAACGGCGTGTTCGACCTGACGCGCATCAGCGCCAGTGAAGCGCTTTCGCTGGAACCGGCGCTCGAATGCGTGGCGGCGGTGTACTCGCCGCAGACGGGCATCGTCGACAGCCATCAACTGATGCTGGCGCTGCAAGGCGACGCCGAACGCGACGGCGCGGTGGTCGCGCTCAAGTCGCCGGTCGAATCGATCGACGCGACGGCCAATGGCTTCCTGATCCGCACGGGCGGCGACGCGCCCACGGAGATCCGCGCGGCCTGCCTCATCAACAGCGCGGGCCTGCATGCGACGGCGCTCGCCAAACGCATTCGCGGACTCGATGCGCGTCATATCCCGCCGCTCTATCTCGCGCGCGGCAATTACTTCAGCGTGTCGGGCCGCGTGCCGTTTTCGCGGCTCATCTATCCGATGCCCAACGAGGCTGGCCTCGGCGTGCATCTCACCCTCGATCTGGGCGGCCAGGCGCGCTTTGGTCCCGACGTTGAATGGATCAAGTCGATCGACTACGACGTCGATCCGCGTCGCGCCGAAACCTTCTACTCGCAGATCCGCAGCTACTGGCCGGGGCTGGCCGACGGCGCGCTGCAACCGGCCTACGCGGGCATTCGCCCGAAGCTCTCGGGACCGGGCGAACCGGCCGCCGATTTCGTGATCCAGGGCAGCGCCGCGCATGGCGTGCGCGGACTCGTGAATCTGTTCGGGATCGAATCGCCGGGGCTCACCGCGTCGCTCGCCATCGCGCAGCGCGTGTGCGAGATGGCGGGCGCGGCCTGACCTCTGCGCCGCTGCGGTCGAGTACTTGCGTCAATCCGCCGCGCTTGCCGCAGCGGACCCATTTTTCCCTGCTCAAAGCGCATCGCCCGCAAGATGCGCTTCCCTTATCTCCGGAATTTCGGGCGCACGCGCCACGGCTGCGTTGCTATCCTTCACGCCACGCCGTCGTCAGAACGGTGTGCCCACAATACTGGAGTACGTCCCATGAAATCGTCCCGCCGCAGCTTTCTGATCACGAGCCTTGGCGTCGCCACGACCGTTGCGCTGTCGCGCCAGGCTTTCGCCGACGCGCCGAAGGCCGCGGAATCCGATCCCACGTCCCAGGCGCTCGGCTACAAGCTCGACGCCACCAAGGTCGACAAGGCAAAGTTCGCGAAGTACGCCGCCGGCCAGGATTGCAGCAACTGCACCTTCTATCAAGGCAAAGCCACCGACGCGTTCGCACCGTGCCCGATGTTCGGCGGCAAGCAGGTCGCGGGCAAGGGCTGGTGCAGCGCCTATAACAAGAAGGCTTAAGCCGAAGGCTGAAATCACAGCCAGCTCCGGCGCGCGGATTCACCTCATACGCGCGCCATCAGCAGCGGCGGGCGCTTGCCGAACCACGGGCGCGCCGCTTCCAGTTGCGCGGCGAGGCGCAGCAGCAACGCATCGTTGCCCTCGCGCGCCGCGAACTGCACGCCGATCGGCAGGCCGCGCGCGTTCCATGCAAGCGGCACCGTCATCGCCGGTTGCCCGGTCAGGTTGAACAGTTCGGTGCAGCCCGCCCACGCGAATGCCTTGTTCGAGGCTTCGGTCAGCATTTTTCTCATCAGCGTTTCCACCGGCATCGCCGTGACGGCGCGCATCTGCATGCGCTCCGATTGCGTCGGCTTGAGCTCGCCGATCTTCACCGGCGGCCCCGCGAGCGTCGCGCACAGGATCACGTCGAAACGCGTCATCAGATCGGCGAGCTGCGCCGTGATGCGCTGCTGCACGGCGAGCGCGCCGGGCAATTCGCGCTCGCCGAGCTTGCGGCCGATATGCGCCATCGCCCACGTCGCGACTTCGAAGTCCTGGCGGCGCGGCTTTGTGCCCGTGATGGTGTCGGCATTGAGCACGTATTGCTCGGCGACCACCGACCACAGCATCAGAAAGGCTTCGCGCGCCGCCGAAAAATCGATGCCGAGTTTCACCGGCTCCACATTGTGGCCGAGCGAGGTCAAGAGCGCGGCGGCGTCGTCGAGCGCGCTGCGCACATCGGGCGAGAGCGCGTCGGCGAACAGCGGATCGGCGATATAGGCGATCGCGAGCGGCTTGCTGCCGTCGAACGGTTCGCGCGCCGCCGCCAGATACGTGCCCGGCGCGCCCGGCGCGAGCGCGGGGTCGCCCGCGAACAGGTCGAGCATGAGCGCGCTGTCGCGCACGCTGCGCGACACGGCGAGATCGACGCCGAGTTCGCCCGGCGCGGGCGGCACCTTGGAGGGCGGCTGCTTGCCGCGCGTAGGCTTCATGCCGAACAGCCCGCAGCAGGAAGCCGGAATGCGGATCGAGCCTCCGCCGTCCGAAGCGTGCGCGAGCGGCACGATGCCGGCCGCGACCGCCGCCGCCGCGCCGCCGCTGGAGCCGCCCGGCGTGTGATCGAGGCTCCACGGATTGCGGCACGCGCCGAACAGTTCCGGCTCGGTGTAGGGCATCTGGCCGAGTTCCGGCGCGCTGGTCTTGCCGAAGATATTGAGGCCCGCGGCGCGAATACGCTCGATCACGGGCGAGTCGGCCGCCGGCACGTAATGGCGATAGTGCCGGCTGCCGAACGTCATGCGCAGGCCGGCGACCGCCGCGCCCAGATCCTTCACAAGAAACGGCACGCCCGCGAGCGGCCCAGCCGCCAGGGCGTCGAAACCGTCGCCGCCCGCCTCGATGCGCAGCGCGCGCTTGCGCGCCGCGTCGTAGTCCTTGAGCACGACCGCGTTGATCGCGGGATTCGTGGCCTCGGTGCGCGCGATCGCGTCGTCGAGCAGTTCGCGTGCGCTGACGTCGCGGCGCTGCACGAGTTCGGCGAGACCGATGGCGTCGTATTCCAGATAGTCGGACTGCAAGTCGCACACTCCTTGAAGGGTGTTATCACCGGGCTGCGGCTGGCAAAAAAAAGAAAACGGCCATTGCAGCGATTCTGCCGCAATGGCCGTTTTTCAGGCGCTTGCGTTGGTTCGACGCAAACGACGGTGCGATTTACAGATGCTGCGCGAGGAACGCGAGCGTGCGGCCATGCGCGAGCGCCGACGCGTTCTGGTTGTACGACGCGCGCGCCGAGCAGTTGAAGCCGTGATCGGCGCCCGTGTAGATATAGACCTCGGCGTTGTCGCGGCCCGCGAAGCGCTCCTTCACCTGGCCGACCGAGTCGAGCGGAATGCCGTGGTCGAGTTCGCCGTAGTGGAACAGGATCGGCTGTTTGATCTTGTCGGCGAGATCGAGCTGCGTGTGGATGCCGCCGCCGTAGTACGAAACCGCTGCGTCGACCGAGCCGTTGCCCGCCGCCATATAGGCGAGGCGTCCGCCCAGGCAATAGCCGATGGCCGCGACCTTGCCGGTGCATTCGGGCAGCTTGCGCAGCGTGTCGGCCGTGGCGGCGATGTCCGCGACGACGTTGTTGAAGTCGAGCTGTTTCATCAGTTCGATGCCGCGATCGCGGTCCGCGCCCACGTAGTCCAGCTCCACGCGCGGCGCGCTGCGCCAGAAGATATCCGGCGCGATCGCCACATAGCCGTCCAGCGCGTACTGCTCGACGACGTCGCGGATATGCCCGTTCACGCCGAAGATTTCCTGCAGGATGACGATGCCGGGGCCTTTGCCGCCCTTGGGCAGCGCCAGGTAGGCGCCGAAGCTGTCCTTGCCGGCGGGGATGTCGATCCACTTGGTCGTTACGCTCACGTTGCTCTCCTTCTTCGCGAATAGGATGATGCGGTCAAAACGGGGAGCCAGTTTGCCATAGCCAGGGGTTAGCCCGCAGCGACTGCCTCGCGCGATCTCCGCAATCTCCGCGATCTCCGTTCTCGCAGGCGGATCGTAATGATCTCGATTATTCATTTTTCGAGCGCGATGGGCTTCGCTAGAGTCGTCGGCAGATTCGCTTCGATTTGTTCGATCAGCAAGGATATCGCCATGACCTCTGCATCTGCCGCATTTTCCACTCCGTTCAGCCGCCGCTTCGATCTGCGCCTGCCGCTTGTGCAAGGCCCGATGGCCGGCGGTCCTACCACGCCCGCGCTGGTGTCCGCCGTGTCGAACGCGGGCGGGCTGGGTTTTCTCGCGGGCGCCGCGCTCGCGCCGGACAAGATCGCGAGCGAAGTCGCCGCGATACGCGCGCTCACCGCGAGGCCCTTCGGCGTGAATCTCTTCGTGCTCGACACGGCGCGCCCCGACGACGCCACCGTGCGCCGCGCGCTCGGCGCGATCGATCCGTTGCGCGCGCAATTCGATCTGCCGCCCGGCGCGCCGCTCGCGGCCTACGCGCCCGACTTTCGCGCACAGCTCGACAGGCTCGTCGAGCTGCGCGCGCCGGTCGTGAGCTTCACGTTCGGCCTGCTCGCCAAAGAAGATGTCGCGCGGCTGCACGCGGCGGGCAGCTATGTGATCGGCACGGCGACGCACGTGGCCGAAGCGCTCGCGTGGCGCGACGCGGGCGCGGACGCGATCGTCGCGCAGGGCGCCGAAGCGGGCGGTCATCGCGGCACCTTCATCGGCGAGGTGGCGCACGCGCTGATCGGCACGATGGCGCTCGTGCCGCAGATCGCCGACGCCACCGGTCTGCCCGTGCTGGCGGCGGGCGGCATCATGGACGGACGCGGCATCGCCGCCGCGCTCGCACTGGGCGCGCAGGCCGTGCAGATGGGCACGGCGTTTCTCGGCTGTGCGGAAAGCGCGATTCCCGCCGACTGGAAAGCGCGCCTGCGCGCGAGCGCCGATACGGCCACGTCGGTCACGCGCGCGATCACGGGCCGCCACGCGCGCGGCATCCGCAACCCGCTGATGGCGCGGCTAGAAGCGCAGGGAGACACCGTCGCGCCTTATCCCGTGCAGAACGCGCTGACCCAGGAATTGCGCCAGCGCGCGGCGCGCGCGAACGACGGCGACTGGCTCTCGCTGTGGTCGGGGCAGGGCGCGCCGCTGTCGCGCGTGCGCGCGCAAGGCATCGGTGCGGCGCAACTCGTCGATGCGCTCGACGCCGAATGGCGCGCGACGTTGCGCGGCTTTCACGCCTGAGGGAATAGAGGAAAAAGTCGAATAAGCCACTATCCCGGTCGATATCCTGGCGCGCCTGCCGCGAGCGCCAGGAAATTAATCGAAGGCTGATTTCAGGGCATGGGTATTGACTAATTCGCCATTTCGTTGCGCAGTCAAAAAAGCAAACGTTGCCGAACCCGTTCCGCTCACTCCGGAATGCTTCGCATAACTCGCCAAAAATACCAAAAAAATATTCGAATGACGTTTGGACAAACCTTTCCAATAGATTGCAAACGTCTTTTCAAGCCTTGATGGATAAGGTTTTCGGCGACATTGATCAGGGTTTCGAAGCACTCGGGTGAAAGCCTATTGGTACTCGCCCCGATATCTGAAAAAAGTCCCCCAAATTAATTTGATCACCTACACTTGCGCGCAAGTATGGTGCGCGAACGCTGTCACAAACGGCATTCGAAACCATGCTGGCCAGGTGCATCAAGGATGCATCCTGCGTGGTCGTCCGCACGGGGAGCGACACGTTCGGGGCGCGGGGGCACAGGGCGATTACGTTGCTTTTGGGTTCAAACTGGAGACTTACATGAATATCAAGCTTCACAAGCTGTTGCCGATCAGCGCTGCAGCCATGCTGTGCGCGTCGTTCGCAACGGTGGCGAGCGCCGACGAAACGATCAAGATCGGTCACGTCGCGCCGCTGACGGGCGGAATCGCGCACCTCGGCAAGGACAACGAAAACGGCGCGCGTCTCGCAGTCGAAGAGATCAACGCCAAGGGTCTTACGATCAACGGCCAGAAGGTCACGCTCGTGCTCGACGCGCAGGACGACGCGGCTGACCCGCGTACGGCTACGCAGGTCGCGCAGAAGCTCGTCGACGACAAGGTTGTCGCAGTTGTCGGCCACTTGAACTCGGGCACCTCGATTCCGGCTTCGAAGATCTATAGCGATGCGGGCATCGTGCAGATCTCGCCGTCGGCCACGAACCCGGCCTACACGCAACAAGGCTTCAAGACGACGTATCGCGTCGTGGCGACCGACGCCCAGCAAGGCCCGGCGCTCGCGAACTACGCGTCCAAGAACCTGAAGGTGAAGAGCGTCGCCATCGTCGACGACTCGACCGCCTACGGCCAGGGCCTCGCGAACGAATTCGAGAAGACCGCCAAGTCGCTCGGCATGAACGTGCTGTCGCATGACGCGACCAACGACAAGGCCGTGGACTTCCGCGCCATTCTGACGAAGATCAAGGGCGAAAACCCCGACGCGATCATGTACGGCGGCATGGACGCCACCGGCGGCCCGTTCGCCAAGCAAGCCAAGCAGCTCGGCCTGCGCGCCAAGGTGCTGGCCGGCGACGGCGTGTGTACCGACAAGCTGTCGGACCTGGCCGGCGACGCGACCGACAACATCGTGTGCTCGGAAGCGGGCATGGCGCTGGAAAAGATGGCGGGCGGCAAGGCTTTCGAAGCCAAGTACGAGAAGCGCTTCGGCCAGCCGATCCAGATCTACGCGCCGTTCACGTATGACGCGGTGTACATCATCGTCGACGCGATGAAGCGCGCCAACTCGACCGATCCGGCCAAGATCCTCGCCGAAATGCCGAGCACCGACTACAAGGGTGTGATCGGCGAGACGACCTTCGATTCGAAGGGCGACCTCAAGCACGGCGTGATCTCGCTGTACAACTACAAGGCAGGCAAGAAGTCGCTGCTCGACGTGGTGAAGATGTAAAGCCGGCTTCGACGCTGGCCGGCGTGCAGGCCGGCGTCGATGTCGATGCGAAAAAGCCCGCGGATTTCGATCCGCGGGCTTTTGCTTTTTTGGGCGTGACGCTGGAAGGCTCAGGTTTCGCTCAAATCCCCAGCCGCCGCAACACCTTCGGCCCCGCAAACGCGACCAGCGCCGCGCAGAGCGCGACGACGGCGAGGCCCACGGTGAGATTGGTCACCTGCGTGATCGCGCCGATCACCACCGGCCCGAACAGCAGGCCGAAATAGGCGATACCCGCGACATGCGCGAGCCCCTCGGCGGCGTGGATGCCCTTGACGCGTGCGGCGGCGGCGAACAGCACCGGCATCATATTGGCGAGGCCCAAGCCCATCAGCGTGAAGCCAGTGAGCGCCGTGAGCGAGTACGGCAGCACCAGCGCGCCGATCATGCCCGCGCAGGCCAGCGATGCGCTCGCGAGCACGAGTTGCGGCGCGCCAAAGCGCGCGCGCACGGCGTCGCCCGCGAAGCGCGCCACGGCCATGCCGCCCGAGAACGCCGCGTAGGCCGCGCTCGCGAGAGCGGGCGTCGAGACCACGACGTCGCGCATATAGACCGTGGCCCAGTCGTACATCGCGCCTTCGGCGATCAGCGCGATCAAGGCGACGCCGCCCAGCGCCCACAGCGCGGGCGTGCGCCAGCGGTTGCCGGTTTTGGCGTGCTCGCCGTGCGTGGCGTGCGGCACGTGCGGCAACACGGCGGGGCACGCGACCCACAACACCAGCGCGGCCAGCGCGGAAGCCAGGAACAGATGCAGCGCGGGCGCCATGCCGCGCGCGAGCAGCGCGCCGCCGATCGCGGCCCCGGCCATCCCGCCCAGGCTGAACATGCCGTGCAGCGCCGACATGATGGGGCGGCCAATGGCTTCCTCGACGGCGCTGGCTTCCGCGTTCATCGACACGTCCAGCGTCGCCATGCCGATGCCGAACACGGCCAGCACGACGAGCAGCATCCAGTAGTACGGCACCACGAGGATCAGCGCGCCGCATACGGCCATGGTGAAGCCGCCCGCCAGGCACGCGCGCCGCGAGCCGACGCGCGCGATCCAGCCGCCGATCGTCGTCATCGCGGCGATCGAGCCGCCCGCCACGGCGAAGAGCGCATACGAGAGCATCGCGGCGCTCAGATGGAACTTGTCGCGCACGGTGGGCACGTGCACGCCCCAGGAGGCGTACATCATCCCGGCGATGAAGAACAGCGCCATCGTCGCGTAGCGCGCGCGCCGGCGCGTGGCGTCGGGCAGCGCGCGGTGGGCCGCCGTGGGGGAGCCCGCGGGCGGCGTGGAGGTCGACGCTGAAAGCGCCGGATCGGTGAGGCGGTCGGACACGGACAATCCCGTCGAAGAGAGGTTGCGCGCGTGCTGCACGGATGTCAGGCACGGCGCTCATACTGGAAGGGACGGCGGCGCGGCGTGGCTTCCTGGGTGTACTTGCAGGCACACTGGTGGCCAATCCGCACGCACAAGCCATCTGAAAGGCAAGCGATGATTCTAGCGAAGGCGCGCAGGTCGTGCTGATGCGTGCCCCGACCTGTTTTAATCAGCGCAGATCATTCCATCGACCGAGGACGTTTCCTTGAAGATTCCCGCTCACGCTCCGCTTCATCTGCTGCATCAGGTGCCCGCCGGCACGCTCGCCACGCACGCGCGCGATCCGCACGGTTTCCCGTATCCGACGCTTTTGCCCTTCGCGGCCGATGCGGGGCACCGTCCCGTGATCCTCGTGAGCCGGCTCGCCGAGCACACGCGCAATCTCCAGGACGATCCGCGCGCAGGCTTCCTGGTCGCGCTGACGAGCGGCGATGACGTGCTGAGTGCGCCGCGCATGACGATGATCGGCCTGTTCGAGCCGTCGGACGCCGAGGTGGATTCGCCGCTTGCGCGCCGTTACCTGCGCTACCACCCCGACGCGGCGCGCTATCTTGCGCTGGGCGACTTCGCCTTCTGGACGCTGCGGGTGGAGCGGTTGCGGTATATCGGCGGCTTTGGGGCGATGGGCTGGCTCGACGGAACCGACCTCGACACGCTCGATCCATTGCCCGCCGACGAGGAGGAAGCGCTGATCCAGTTCGCCGAATCTCACCCGTCGCGGCGCGAGGGTTTCATGCTGCTGGGCGTCGATCGTCACGGCGCCGATTGCCGTATCGATGGCCGACGCACCCGGCATGTATTCGAGACGCCGCAACTCGACACACCATCCTTGCATGCCGCGCTAACCGATTGCCTCGCGCAGTATTCAAACTGAGCAAACTGAGTATCTTTTCTAAAATCCGGCGGCGTAGGGCTGCTGCGGGAAATGATGCGGTGCGCGATTCCGGGATATAGAGCGGGATTCGTCGGAAGTTATCACGCGATGAAATGTTTATCGTGTTTTCGGAAGATAATTTTCATGCGCTGCTAATTGCGAAAAACGAATTTATCCGCGGAAAACGAGCATTGGGTAAAAATACCGATTTGCATGAAATGAAAGATTCTTGCCATTCCTGCAATCTAGCAAACGTTGAACTCAGTGATGCCTATCATCGGCAAACGTTTCGTAAAATATTTCGATTATTTTTATTGCCCCGCGCTTTTCGCGACATTCGATTCTGTGTTAATCTCGCCTCCAATTTCCGAGGCAATTCAACTGTCAATCGGCATACTGGCATCAGATCGGTAGCCATTATCAACAATCACCAGGGCATCTGACTCATGTCGTCATACAAAGAACTCCTCGCTCAGCGAGAAAAGCTGGAAAAGCAGATTGAAGAGGCGAAAGAGCGCGAGTACGCCGAGGTCCTCGACGAAATCAAGCAGAAAATGGCCGACTACGGCATTACCATCGCAGAACTTGGCGGCAGCCGTGCTGCAGGCAAGGGCGCGAAGGCAGCCAGCCGCTCGCGCGCCAGCGTCGCACCGAAGTATCGCGACCCGGATAGCGGCAGCACGTGGTCGGGCCGCGGCAAGCCGCCGCGCTGGATCGCGGGCCAGGATCGCGATAAATATCTGATCCAGAAGTAATACGCAGTAATGAGATGGACTTCAGAGCCCATCGGTAAAAAAGCCGCGCTGTCACGGGGACGCGCGGCTTTTTGTTTTTTGCTTACCGTGGCCTTCTGTTTCTTACGAATACTGACCGGGCGGCCGCTTTGCCCGCCCTCGCGCCAGGTGTTGAACGCGAATACGAGGGGTTCTCGTAGTCGCCTGATTTAAAAGAAGATTCCAGGGTTATCTCCAATTGGGGACGGCGTCGCGATTACAATCGCGGAAATTCCCTTGTTCGCCTCTGGATCAGCATGTCCCCTTCCGCCGCCGCGTTATCAGATAAACAGCAGGTCGCACGCAAGACAACGTTTGTTAGCGTTGGCTTGAATTCGGTGCTTGTCGTGCTGCAAATCGCCATCGGCGTGATTGCGCATTCGCAGGCCTTGATTGCCGATGGCGTGCATTCGCTTTCCGATCTCGTCTCCGATTTCGTCGTGTTGATCGCCAATCGGCATAGTGGCGCGAAGCCGGATGCCGATCACAATTACGGACACAGCCGTTACGAAACGGTCGCTTCATTATTTCTGGGCGCATTGCTGATTGCCGTGGGCGTGGGCATGCTCGCGCGCGCCGGCGAGCGTCTGGCGAATCTCGGCGATATTCCGCCCGTACATGCGAGCGCGCTCGCGGTTGCCGTGCTGGTGCTGGTGTCGAAGGAGGCGCTGTTTCGCTACATGCTGCGCGAGGCGCAGCGCGTGCGTTCGGCGATGCTGATTGCGAATGCGTGGCACGCGCGCTCGGATGCGGCGTCGTCGCTCGTGGTGGCGCTGGGCATTATCGGCAGTCTCGCGGGCGTGCGGCTGCTCGATCCGATCGCCGCCGCCATCGTCGGTTTCATGGTCGCGCGCATGGGCTGGGTGTTCGGCTGGGACGCGCTGCAGGATCTGTCGGATCGCGCGCTCGACGAATCGGCCGCCGCCGATCTGCGCAAGCTGTTGACCCAGACGCCCGGCGTGCTCGACGTGCACGAGATGCGCACGCGCAAGACCGGCGACCTCGCGCTCGTGGACGCGCATATCCTCGTCGATCCGTTTATCTCGGTGTCCGAAGGGCATTTCATCGCCGAGATGGCGCGCACGCGGCTGCTGACCGATGCGCGCGTGCTCGACGCGCTCATCCACGTCGATCCCGAGGACGATATGCACGTGCGCTCGGTGTCGAACCTGCCGCCGCGCGACGAAGTCGCCAGCGCGCTGCGCGAGGCGCTCGCGGCGCACGACGTACATGTGGAGGCGGTGACGCTGCACTATCTGAGCACGGGTCTGGAAATCCAGTTCGCGCTGGCGGCGCGCGACGATGCGCGGCGTCTCGCCGATGTCGATATGGAGGCGTTGCGGCGCAAACTGGGTGCGAGCCGGCTGGAGGCGCTGCAGATGACGGCGGATGCGCGGCTGACCACAGTGCCGCGCGAATAACGGGATCAATATGTGAAAACACCGCGCGGCCATCGATGGCGAGCGCGGCGCGTTTCAGGTTTTAATGCGACGTCTTAAAACGACGCCTCAAAGCGGCAACTGCGTATCGAACTTGATTTCGCGCAGCACGACGCTCGTGCGCACCTGTGCGACGGCCGGAATACGGAAGATGCGTTCGTGCAGGAATGCGTCGTAGGCCTTGATGTCCGGCGCCACGATCTTGAGGATGTAGTCCGATTCGCCGGTCGTGCTGTAGCACTCGGTCACTTCGGGGCAGGTGGCGATCTCGCGCTCGAACGCTTCGACGCCGCCTTCCGTGTGACGCGTGAGATGGATATGCGCAAGCGCGCAGACGTGCAGGCCGAGCTTTTCGCGATCGAGCAGCGCCGTGTAGCGCTGGATCACGCCCGACTGCTCCATGTCCTTGATGCGGCGCCAGCAGGGCGTGCTGGAAAGCCCGACCTGATCGGAGATTTCCTGCACCGAGCGACGCGCGTCGAGCTGCAACAGGCGCAGGATCTTCTGAGAGAACGTATCGAGTGTCAAATGCGCCTCCATGTGCGTCGCCGTATTCCCGAATGGTAGAGGTCGGAGAAACGAAACGCAATGCAAACCGCAGATAACGAGGAAGATTGCCTGATATCGTGCTCAACTGGCGGTGTTTTGCCCTGAGGCGTCCCCTTCATCGGCCGCCGCGACCGCCTTCAGGGCAGCCTGCTGCGCGCGCAGATCGGCGAGCATGTTGCAGAACAGCGCACCCTGCTCGATGGCGTCGTCGAGCGCCACGTGCGTGTGCGGATGATCGTCGAACCAGTGCTTCGGAAAGCGCGGCTTGATGTTCTTGCGATAGGGCAGGCCCGTGATCGCAAAGGCGAGCGTCTTGATGTCGAGCGCCGACCACGAGAACGGGCAGCGCCCCGCGAAACGCATCATGTACCAGAACATGTAGGTGAAATCGAAGCCCGCGGGCATGGCCACGAACACCGGCTTGCCCGGCAGCGCCTCCACCCATTCGACATATTTGACGAGCGCCGCAGCGGGGTCCTGCAGGTCCTTGCGGCAGGCCGCCCACGCCTCGGGCTGCGTTTCCCACCACGCGGCCTGCACCGGATGCGGCGCCGCGCCGTCGAGCGTCGACAGATTCGCCGAGAAGGTGGCGATCAGGCGCTTGTCGGCGGTATAGGCCGCCGAGGCGAAACTGAGCATCGAGTGCGGCCCGGGAATCGGACCGTCGGCTTCGACGTCGGTGCTCACGTAGATTTCTTCGATGGCGGCTTGATTCATCTCTTCCTGTGGATGACGCGCGGAATTCGCGGATTCGTAAGTTGTTGGGCGGCTTTCAGCCCCACTGCGCCTGGCTGGGCGCGTCGCCGGGCACGCTGTCTGCGACGTAGGGGTTGGTGCGGCGCTCCTCGCCGAACGTCGAAACCGGGCCATGGCCCGGCACGAACGTGACGTCGTCGCCCAACGGCCAGAGCTTTTCGCGGATCGAGCGAACCAGGTCCGCATGATTGCCGCGCGGAAAGTCCGTGCGGCCAATGGACCCGGCGAACAGCACATCGCCGACCAGGGCCAGGCGGTGCTCGCGGCTGAAAAAGACGACGTGTCCCGGCGTGTGGCCGGGGCAATGGTAGACCTCCATCTCCTCGTTGCCGAAGCGCACGGTGTCGCCGTTGACGAGCCAGCGGTCCGGCTCGAACGCCTGCGCGTGACCGAAGCCGAAACGCACGCTCTGCTGCGGCAATTGCTCGAGCCAGAAGCGTTCGTCTTCCTGCGGCCCCTCGATCGGCACGCCGAACTTGTCGGCCAGCGCCCTGGCGCCCGCGCAGTGATCGAGATGGCCGTGCGTGAGCAGCACCTTTTCGAGCTGCACGCCCTGCCGCGCGATCTCCGCTTCGATGCGATCGAGGTCGCCGCCCGGGTCGACGACGGCGGCGCGCTGCGTCGCTTCGCAGACGAGCAGCGAACTGTTTTGCTGGAACGGCGTGACGGGAATCAGCGTGACTTTCATGCGCGCGGTCGGACTGGAACGAGGGGTGAGGAGGAGGTTTGCTTTCGTGGGGTTCGTGCCGAAGCCGGACCCAAAGAGCGATTGTACCGGGGCGCGCCTGGCGCCGCCCGCGCATCCCGGCGGATCGCCGCAGCCCTTGTCTGACAAGGGCTGCGGGGCCCTCGCCAAACGGCTTTGTTGCAGCAATAGTTAGAAATCATGGAGATTTGTGGGTCGCGGCGGTGACAACAATTACTTTTAGGTATAATGCGACCCATCAAGCACGATTTCGAGTGCATTCACTGGGCGGTGTGACCTGCTGTAAAAAATGGGTCGCGATACATCGCCGTCAAGCAGTGCCGTCTACAGAGGCCAGCTAAACAGGCTGCCTTACAAGACGGCAAATCAGGTGCCGATCCGTTCGGCACCGCACGTCTTACCCAGCCAGGCGCCACGCGCCTGCTACGGCCTTGCTGCCGTGACGCTGGGTGGGGCCTACGCCGCCGTTCCTGTACGCCGTGTGTTATCCGGCGTGCCTGAATGTGTACATCGCGTTCGATGGCGGCATGTGGGGTCTGGTCAGGCTGCCGGGGACAGGTTGCGCCAGACGTGAAAGAAAACCAGCGGTTAGCGGCTTAAGGTGCCGCATCCGGGTATTGGCACTTGCACGCCTTTTGTTCACACGACAAGGCGCGCTCGGCGTCCTTTTGCCTGCGACCGCCGGGGTCATCCAGCGTTGCACCGCCAAGGTGCAGGATGGCCTCGAAACGTGATGGCTAACTTATGAATTTTGGACTATCTCGACGACGACTCGGGAGTCTCGCAGCCGTGTCAGTGCTGGCCGGTTGTGCCATGCCGCCCGGCCAGCAGGACCAGGCGCAGGGCAACGCGCTCAGCACCAGGGACGCAGCCCACACCGCGTTCGCGTCACCGCAGAGCTACGGCTCGGCGCTGGCCGCGCTGCCGGCTTCGGGCACCAGCAAGGACAACTCGCTCGCCGATGCACAGGCGATCGACGACAACGCTGTGGACGCCGGCTCATTCCATCAGACCGGCCGCGCCTCGTGGTACGGCAGCGCCTTCCACGGCCGCAAGACCGCGAGCGGCGAGCGCTTCAACATGGGCGCGCTGACCGCCGCGCACCGCACGCTGCCGCTTGGCTCCTACGTGCGCGTGAGCATTCCGGCTAGCGCGAAGTGGGTGGTCGTGAAGATCAACGACCGTGGCCCGTATGCGCGCGGACGCGTGATCGACCTCTCGTACGCTGCGGCGAAGATGCTGGGCCTGCAACACGCGGGCACCGCGAAGGTGAACATCGAAGGACTCTCGCGTCAGGAAGCGAAGGCCGCACAGGCCCAGCAGGCCGAAATGCTGGCGGCGAACTCGAACAGCCAGTGATGACGTGACCGGAGCGGTTCGAATGGATTGGTGAGTTTTGTCGGCGTGGATCGGTTCGTGTTGGCGCGTGGCGCGCACCGGACGATCGACGAAGCCGAAGCTCGCCAGGTTCGATGTGCAAAGGGCTGCCCAGACGGGCAGCCCTTTGGTTTTTCTGGCGGTTCAAGCGGGGGTCAGTCTTCTTCGTCCTCGCTGTCTTCTTCCTCTTCCTTCAGCTCCAGCGCGCGCGCGTAGAGCGCGTTGCGCGACGCGCCTGACAGCGCCGCCGCGATCTTCGCCGCGCCCTTCACCGGCACTTCCTGCAGCAGCACGCGCAACAGCGCATCGTGATCCGCCTCGCCGGACGCGGGCGCGCTCGCGCCTTCCACTACCAGCACGAACTCGCCGCGCTGACGGTTCGCATCCTCGGCGAGCCACGTTGGCCCTTCGGCCAGGGTGCCGCACCAGAGCGCTTCATGTAACTTGGTCAACTCGCGGGCGATCAACAGACGCCGCGCGGGACCGAACGCATCCGCGAGCGCCTGCACGGTTTCGACGATGCGATGCGGCGCTTCGTAAAACACCATCGCGTGCGTATGCGAGGCGAGCGGCTGCAACGCCGACGCGCGCTGCTTCGTCTTGGGCGGCAGAAAACCGAGGAACGTGAACGTCGATACCCAGTCGCCCGCTGCGGAAAGTGCGGTGGCGAGCGCGCTCGCGCCCGGCAGCGGCACCACCAGGAAACCGGCGGCGCGCACCGCATCGACTAGCTTCGCGCCCGGATCGGAAATGCCCGGCGTGCCCGCATCCGACACGCAGGCCACGCGCTCGCCCGCGCGCAGATGCTCGATCACACGCTGCGCGGCCTCGCGCTCGTTGTGCTCGTGCACGGCGATGAGCGGCTTCGAGATGCCATAGCGCGTGAGCAACTGGCCGGTGTTGCGCGTGTCTTCGGCGGCGATGCGATCGACAAGACCGAGCACGTGCAGCGCGCGCACGGTGATGTCGGCCATATTGCCGATGGGCGTCGCCACGACGTACAGCGTGGCGGCCGGGTACTGCTGGGCCTGTGCGAGTTCGAAAGGAGACGACGTCATGACACGGAACGCGCGAACGCAAGAAAGGAGGCCGTCATTGTGCCATGTGGGGGAGCGTGCGGCGGCGACCGCGCGTGCGGGCGAGCGCGGTCGCGGCGACAACTTTTCTGCATATACCCGGTCAAATGCCGAGCGCGGCCCGACCGAACGCGGCTCGATCCAACGCCGCGAAGCAGGGGCGCGCTTCGAAACGCACGCGCTGACCTGGCTGCAACGTCAGCGGCTCGTATTTGTCGCGCGCAATGTGCATTGCCGTGGCGGCGAACTCGATCTCGTCATGCGCGAGCGCGACGGCACGCTGGTGTTCGTGGAGGTGCGGGCGCGTACGCGGGCCGCATACGGCGGCGCGGCGGCGAGCGTGGGCTGGCACAAGCGGCAACGGCTTTTGCGCGCCGCGCGCGAATATCTGCTCACGTATGCGGGCGAGCATGGCGCATTGCCGCCGGCGTGCCGCTTCGACGTGGTGACGTTCGAAGGCGGCCGCCTCACGTGGCTGCGCGACGCGTTTCGCGAGGACGAGAGTTGAGCACGCCATGCACAGCGCCTTAAGGCACGAAAAGCGGACGAACGAAGCGCGCAGAAAACGCGCGATGGAAAAGAACGCCGGAAGAGAACCCCTGCGAGTGCGCTAAACTTGCGGCACGCCGCAACCAAGGGAAAATTCGCGAGGGAACTCGCGAAACCCGCAGTACAGATTAGAGAGTCGATGTCCGTCGAACGTATTCAACAGCATTTTCGCGATAGCGCGGCGACCCAGCTCGCCGCGATGGAAACCCTGGCGGTGCCGATTGCCGCCGCGGTCGATACGATGTTCGCCGCGCTGGCGAACGGTAACAAGATACTCGCCTGCGGCAACGGCGGCTCGGCCGCCGACGCCCAGCACTTCGCCGCCGAACTGATCGGCCGTTTCGAGCGCGATCGCCCAGGATTGCCCGCGCTCGCGCTCACGACCGATGCATCGGTGCTCACGGCGGTGTCGAACGACTACGCCTACGACCAGGTGTTCGCTCGCCAGGTGCGCGCGCTTGGCCAGCCGGGCGACGTGCTGCTGGCCATCACGACCTCGGGGAATTCCGCGAACGTGCTGGCCGCCATTGCCGAAGCGCACGAACGCGAGATGATCGTGATCGCGCTGACCGGCAAGGGTGGCGGAGCGGTCAACGATACGCTCGCGGACACCGACATCCACCTGAGCGTGCCGTCCGAGCGGACCGCGCGCGTCCAGGAAGTGCACCTGCTGACCATCCATTGCCTGTGCGACGGCATCGACGCGATGCTGATGGGTGAAGAGTGAAATCGGACCGGGAACGGACTGACACCGAAGGACAAAGGAGAGGGAGTTGATGAGCAGATACGGCATGACGCGCGCGCTGGCCCGGACCACGCTGACGATCGGCTTCGCGGCCTCGCTGTGCGCGAGCCTGCAGGGCTGCTTCCTCGCGCTCGCGGGCGCGGCGGGCGGCACGGCACTGGTGGCGACCGACCGCCGCACGGTGGGCTCGCAGACCGAAGACCGCGAAATCCAGGTGAAGGCGCTTTCCAATGTGACGAGCGGGCTGCCTGATACCGCGCACGTGAATGTGGCGGTGTTCAATCAGCGCGTGCTGCTGACGGGTGAAGTGCCTGACGAAGGTGCGAAGCAGAAGGCCGAGAGCATCGTGCGCGGGATTCCGAATGTGGGTTCGATCGTGAATGAGCTATCGGTGCAGCCGGCTAGTTCGTTCTCGTCGCGCGCTAACGACTCGTATCTGGAAGGGCGCGTGAAGAGCGAGCTCGTTCTGTATAAGGAGATCTCGGCGAATAACTTCAAGGTGGTCGCCGAGCGCGGGAATATTTATCTGATGGGCCTGGTGACGCAGCGTGAAGGGAATGTGGCGGCCAATGCGACGAGCACGGTCTCGGGGGTGGCGCAGGTCGTGAAGTGCTATCAGTACATCGCGCCGGATCAGGCGTTGGCTTCTTCGAATAACGCACCGGTTTCTAGTGCGCCTTCGCAGGCTGGTGTGGCGGATGCGCCGACGGTTGGGGCGATTCCGGATTCGGGTGTTAGCTCGCGTCCGATCGATCAGCAGGCGCCTGCGCCTGTGATGGAGTCGGCGCCCGCGCATCCCGGGTCCACCGGGGCGGCGATGTGATGGTGCGGCGTTTTGTGGTTGGGCTGGTGTTGATGGGGGCGGCTGTCTCTGCATTTGCGGGTGATGGGCAGGCGGTTGCGCGGGCTAATGCTTGTATGGGTTGCCATGCGGTCGATCGGCGGCTGGTTGGGCCTTCTTTTAAAGACATCGCTGCGAAGTACAAGGGCGATGGCGGTGCGCAGGCCAGGCTTGAGAAGAAGGTGAGGGATGGGGGCGCTGGGGTTTGGGGCGCTATTCCGATGCCTTCTCATCCGGGCATGAGCGCGGGTGATATCCACGATGTTGTCGCGTGGGTGTTGGCTGGGGCGCCTGCTTCTTCGAAGTGATTTTGGTTGCTGCGGCGCAATTTCGGGGTTGGCACAGGGAAAAATAGGTGTGCTACACTCTTCGAGCAGTGGGGCGGTAGCTCAGCTGGGAGAGCGTCGCGTTCGCAATGCGAAGGTCGTGAGTTCGATCCTCATCCGCTCCACCAACAGACATTCCAGGCAGCTCTGCAGTATTCCGCAAACCCCGCGTCCTATAAGGCTCGCGGGGTTTTTTACATTGAACCAGCACAAGTTCAAGATATTCCCCACCAACGATCAGATCAAGCTGCTGCGCCACCACAGTACACCGACCCGACAGTAGCCATTTCACGGCTGCTTCTGCATCAGAAATCCACAAGCCCGCCACAGCCGATGTTCGCGACAGCACGGCACCCACCAACCGGCATCATCCGCCCATCCGCAATCGCCTAAACTTTCTCAATACCCTCGGCCAACCACCACCGGTCCGAGATGCCCAGAAGAAGGAGGCTCCGCCATGCCCACGCCTCAACCCGAACCCCAAAAGTTCACCCACGAAGGCTTCGAAATCCACATCACAGCAGCGCCGATAGAAGAAAGCGCCACGCGTTTCACCTACACCGCCTACATTTGTCACCCCGGCGCAAACCCATCGCTGCCGGGTCACACAGTCCACTACCACGCTGACGGCGAAGAAACCTTTCGCACCGAGCAGGAAGCAATCGAAGAAGCCGCCCATGTCGGCCGAAGCATCATCGACGGCACGCATCCCGACCTCTCGGTGTTATCGCTAGTCACGCACGGCTTCTAATCGCAACTAACAGCCAGCCGAAGCCGCGCTCCCCCCCGGCTTCCAAAGCAGCGCCACTCGAAGCCCCCCGCGACTATCGGCGCTCGTCCTTCGTGGCATAAAAAGCCCGATGTTCGCCCTCAAGCTCACACTCGTTCCGCTTTTCCTGCTGTTCGTGTCGATGTCCGGCAAGCTCTGGGACCCACGCGTCGCGGGCTGGCTTGTCGGTTTGTCTGTCGTGGCCGGGCCGATTCTCTTCCTGCTCGTGATCGAGCACGGCGCACCTTTCGTGATCGCGTTGCTAAGGGGCGTGGTATCAGGCCGCTTCGGATTCGCGGCGTTTTGTCTGACGCTTGCGCCTGGATGCTCGTGCAAACCGCAAGCGCCCGTCTCACCCGTCTAAAGCGCGCACAGACTCTCGCGCAGGACACCATCCGCGCCGACGCAATCACAACAGAATAGGAAAGGAGATAGAGTGAGTCCGCACCCCGACGCCAACGAAGCGCGAACCGATACGACAAAGACGTGCAGTGCCCGACAAATAAGAAAAAGGCCCGGGCAACGAATTGCCCGGGCAAGCCGCCGGGTATCCGACGGCGGAGGTTTCCTGCGGGCGTGCCTCGCGTGACGAAAGCCGAGCGAAGCAACGAAAACTAACGTACCTGCACAAAAGACTGACGGGCCCGCTCTCAAGTTGCTGCGAGAGAGCGAGCCCGACTGGCGTGCGTCACGCAGCGCGCCTCAAGGCCGCGCGCCGCGAATGACCGAGCGAAATTACTGGCCGAAATAAACCGGCTTGATGTTTTCCGTCGTGCGGCTGCCGGCTTGCGTGGAGCCGTTGGTCGATGCGCCGTAGGCGGTGGCTTCAGCCGTTGCGTTCTGTTGGGCGACGCGTGCTTGCGCGGCTTGCAGGTCTTCCGGGTAGTACGGGCTCGACAGGCCCGGGCGGTAGCCGGCCTTTTCGAGTTGCACGAGTTCGGCGCGCACCTGCGCACGGGTCAGCGGCTGCTGGTTAGCGGTAGCCTGGGCGAACGACACAGCCGGGGCGGCAAGAACGGTAGCGGCGAGCGCTGCGGCAATCAGGGTCTTCATGATCTATAACCTCCAAAATTATCATTCGAACCGTAACAATGTGCTTGTTCGATCCGTTAATGAAACTTTATTGCAGTGCACATTAAAGATAAATATCGGGATGCGGCAAACATCATTGCGAGATTCGAGATAATTCACACATCCATTCAGTGCTGGAACGCAAGGGCGGAAATAGCGTCCACATGCTTATCGCGATTAAATCGGCGCCACCGACGCTCAGGCAAAATAGTGCGTACGAGGTGCGCGCCGTTACGCCGCGCGCCATCCGCAACTTCGAGGAGATTTCCCATGAAAAACGCGCTCGGCCGTCAGGCCGTGATCGCCGCCGCGCTAGCGGGGCTGGCAACGGCAGGCGTCGCGCACGCCGATGATTCGGTGAATTGCTACGGCGTCGCCAAGGCCGGTCAGAACGATTGTTCGAGCAAGACCGGCGTGCACGATTGCGCGGGCCAGGCCAAGGTCGATCACGACAAGGGCGACTTCAAGACCATGCCGAAGGGCACCTGCGAGAAACTCGGCGGCACGCCGGAAAAGTAACTCGCTAGCGCAATGACGATGCAGACGTCCGCAGGTCCGACGCAAAAGCACGCGCAAGGCGTCGGCATCGGCTTGCGTCATGCGCACCATGACGCCTTCATGCAGGCGCCGCCGCCCGTCGGCTGGGTCGAGGTGCATAGCGAAAACTACTTCGGCGACGGCGGCTACGATCTGCACGTACTCGACACGGTTCGGCGCGATCTGCCGGTGAGCCTGCATGGCGTGGGCCTTGGCCTCGGCTCGGCTGCGCCGCTCGACGAGAGCCATCTTGCGCGCCTGGCACGCCTCGTCGAGCGCATCGAACCGGCGCTCGTGTCCGAGCATCTCTGCTGGGGCGCGACGCCACATGCCGCGCTGCACGATCTGTTGCCGATGCCGCTCACCCACGCGTCGCTCGCTCATCTATGCGCGCGCGTGGCGCACATGCAGGACACGCTGCGCCGCCGCGTGCTGATCGAAAACGTCTCTACGTATGTGCGCTTTCGCGATGACGACTACAGCGAGGCCGCGTTTCTCGCGGAACTGGCGCGGCGCACCGGCTGTGGAGTGCTGCTCGACGTGAACAATCTCTACGTGAACCAGCGCAATCACGGTGAAGACGCGCTCGCCGCGATGAACGCACTGCCACCCGACATAGTCGGCGAGCTGCATCTTGCGGGCCATCGCGTGACGCCGGCAGCGGTGATCGACGATCACGGTTCGCGCGTCGCGCCCGAGGTCTGGTCGCTTTACGATGCTGCGTTGCATCGCTTCGGCGCGGTGCCGACGTTGATCGAATGGGACACGCAAGTGCCGCCGCTCGATGTGCTGCTCGATGAGGCACGGCAAGCGCATGAACGCATGAGTGCGCACGCATGAACACGTCGCTAGAAACACTACAGTCGCTGTTTGCCGATGCCATCGACGATCCCGCCGCCGATGCCGCGCTCTGCAAGCATCTGCACACCCCCGACGATGCCCTCGCGCGCGAGCGCCTCGGTCTCTATCGCGGCAACGTGCGCGCGGCCCGGCGCGCGGCGCTGGCCAGTGCGTATCCTGTGCTCGCTCAACTCACCGGCGACACCTACTTCAATGCGCTGGTGCTCGCCTATGCACGTGCACAGCCTTCGCGCGACGCGGATCTAAACCGCTTCGGCGCTTCGTTGCCCGAATTCATCGAACGTTACGAAACCGACGCACGTTACGTGTATTTCGGCGATGTCGCGCGACTCGAATGGGCGCTGCATGTCGCCACTTTCGCCGCGAATGTCTCCCCGCTTTCGCCCGCGCAGTGGCAAGCGATCGGCGTTGAACGTTTAATGTCGGCGCGTCTGAAAGTACACCCGGCATGTGTCGCGCTGGCATCGCGCCACGCGGCCTTCGAAATCTGGCGCGCGCATCGCCAGAGCGGCGACCCGACGCAAGCGCAATGGCCCGAGCGTATCGACGTACCCAACTGGACGCTCATCGTGCGCCCGCAATGGCGATCCGCTGCGCTCTCGCAGACTCAGGCCGCGCACGCGGCCTTCGTTGCGCTGCAACGCGGCGAAACGCTCGACGCCGCACTCGAGCGCGCTTTTTCAATCGACGATGACTTCGACTTCGCAGCTCAATGGCGAACGTGGATAGAAACCAACGCGATCGTCGGACTGCGCGACGCCTGACTGGCGGCTAGCGAACATACAGACACAAACAACGCGCGGAAAAAACAGGATTCCGAACAAATAGCGCGCAATGAAAGACACGCATTAATCAGGCGATTTCAGCGTAAAACCCGTTACGAATTCAACGTGAACCACGCCACATAAACGCCGTACGCAGCACGTTTTCAGGATGTACACTCGATTGCAAACCGGCACGCCATGCGCGCCGCGCATCGACGCGCGCGGTCCGTCCGTGACGCTGCCGGATGGCTGTTCTTCGCCCGAGCGCACGCGAGTCCACCGCCATGATGAACCGCCGACCGAACGTCGTGATCGCCATCAGCATCGTGCTGGCTGCTGTCCTCACTGCGGTGGCCGGTTGGGTCATGGCGCAGATGCGTGAGGACGCGCTCGCCAGCGCTCGCGCCGCGACCTTCAACATGACGCTTCTGTTCGAGCGCGACACGCAGCGCAATTTCGATGTCTATGCGCTGTCGCTGCAAGGTGTGATCGACGCCATCGACGACCCG
This sequence comes from Paraburkholderia eburnea, assembly GCF_002917095.1. GTDB lineage: Bacteria > Pseudomonadota > Gammaproteobacteria > Burkholderiales > Burkholderiaceae > Paraburkholderia > Paraburkholderia eburnea. Next base: position 866,643 of record NZ_PQGA01000001.1, on the reverse strand, counting down.
CGTCTGGCCGAACTCCCCGACAATCTGCGCCAAAGCGTGCTATTCGACCGCTCGGCGACGGCGAAGAGTCTCGGTGAGATTCTCGTCGCCAATGCCAATGGCGACGTCATCTTCGATTCGCGCGTGTCGCCGCCGCGCAAACTCAACGTGGCCGGGCGCGACTATTTCGTCGCGCAGCGCGACTCGCCGCACACGGGCCTCTACGTCAGCCATCCGATGATGGCGCGCGACGGCCCGGACGACGCCACCATCGGCCTGAGCCGCCGCCTCGAAAAGCCCGACGGTTCGTTCGCGGGCGTGGTGGTGGGCACGATGCGGCTCGACTACTTCCGCCGTCTCATGAGCGGCATCGAGATCGGCGCGCATGGCGCCGTCACGCTCACGCTCGCCGACGGCACCTTGCTCATGCGCCGTCCTTACGCGCCCGAAATGATCGGCCTGAATCTTGCCGGTTCGGCGTTGTTTCAGCGCTTCGGCCGCGCGCGGGAGGGTGGGTTTTTCGGCATCGGGCCGGTGGACGGCGTGCGGCGCTGGTTCGCGTTTCGCCGCGTGGAGGGTTATCCGCTCGTGTTCAGCGTGGCCGTGGCGGCCGGCGACATTTACACCAAATGGCGTGCGCGCGCGTGGATCATCGGCTCGCTGACGGCGCTGCTCGACGCCTTGCTGATCGCCTTCGCGGTGCTGCTCTCGCGCCAGTTGCGCCGACGCGAGCTGCTCGAAGACGAGTTGCGCGCGCTGGCCGGCACCGACGCGCTCACGGCGCTCGCCAACCGCCGCGCTTTCGAGGCGCGCGCCGATCATGAATGGCTGCGCGCGCGGCGCGCGGGTCAGCCGCTCGCGGTGATGATGCTCGACGTCGATCGCTTCAAACCCTTCAATGACCGTTACGGCCATACGGCGGGCGACGCCGCGCTGGCGTCGGTCGCCCGTTCGATCGGCAGTCATGCGCGACGGCCTGCCGACTGCGCGGCCCGTTACGGCGGCGAGGAGTTCGTGCTGCTGCTGCCCGATACGAACGCGGCCCAGGCGCTCGCGCACGCGGAGAAACTGCGCTCGGCCATCGAGACGCTCGACATCCCGCACGCGGACAGCCCCAACAACGTGCTCACGGCCAGCGTGGGCGTGGCGAGCACATCGGCGCGCGACTTCGAGAGCTGGCGTGCCCTGGTCGAAGCCGCCGATGCCGCGCTCTATAAGGCCAAGCGCGGCGGCCGCAACCGCGTGGCGGTCTGGCAGCCCAGCTTTGCACGCGCGCACCAGGGCGCCGGGCCGGAATTCTGAATATTTTTACCCGGATGATATTGTGTCGTTAAATTTATCCGGGTAATATTCGCTGCATCATTCGACGAGAGGGAATCACGATGACAGCGACATCCATCCATTCGCCGCACGCGGCGGGCATGACGGGCATAGCGGGCGTGACGGCGTTCGCGGGCACGCGGCTGATCGCGCGCGGCACGCCGCTCGACGTGGCGCTGGCGGTGAAGGCGGCACTGGAGCAGGGCGAACCGGCGTCCGTGCTGATCTTCGACGACCGCGACGCGACCCAGGTGGAATTCGATCTGCGAGGCCGTGCCGCCGATGTCGCCGCGCGACTCGCGGCCGATGCCGCGTGGCAGGCGAAAACGCAATCCGCGAGCGAAGCCGCGCAGGACGCAACGACCGAAGCAGCCGGCGACGACGCCCCGCGCGGCCGTGGCCGCCCGAAGCTGGGCGTCGTCGCGCGCGAGGTCACGCTGCTGCCGCGCCACTGGGACTGGCTGGCGGCGCAGCCGGGCGGTGCGTCGGTGGTGCTGCGCAAGCTCGTGGAAAGCGCGCGTCACGCGAGCGAGGCGAAGGACCGTGTGCGTACGTCGCGCGAGGCCGTGCATCGTTTCATGACGGCGCTGGCGGGCAACCTGCCGGGTTATGAGGAGGCGTTGCGGGCGCTCTATGCGGGCGAGCGCGCGCGCTTCGAGGCGTGGAGCGTGGACTGGCCCGAGGGCGTTCGCGACTACGTGCGGGAACTGGCGCAAGGCGCGTTCGCCTGATGCCGGGTCCGCCCTGACGAGGCGCATGCACAAAGCGCACGTGCAAAAAAAAGCCGCTCAAGCCGGGGGGGACATGAGCGGGAAGTCGGAGAGTTACAACTAAACAACCTCTGCATGAACAGTCATGAGGTCACGCAGTGGATCCAGTCTACGGATAGCACTTCGGCGTCGATATAAGACTTGTCCGAATCTCCGTCCCCGCGCGCTGTTTCCTCCTGCCCACACGCAGCGAGACTTGCCTTGCCACGCCGATTGCGGCTCCGTACACTCGCGCGTGATTTCTCTGACGGGTAAGGCCGAGGCTCGCCGCAACGCACGCGGGCCACACTCCGTTCCAAAAATAGCACCCGACCAAACCGGCGGCACGCTCGCGCTCTGCGCGAGGCAGCGCGAGTGAAGCGCGCGCGGCCATAGCCGGCCGCCGTCGCAGGTCGCAACGGCACAAACACACACAAGAAGGAGCCCTTATGTCCGATTCCTGGTTTCCCCGCTGGCGCGCGCAAACGGGCGCGAAAAGCGTCGTCGCGCCCGATGAGCGCCTCGCCTGGCCGCAGATGTTCGCGATGGGCGTGCAGCACGTCGTCGCGATGTTCGGCTCGACGGTGCTCGCGCCGCTGCTCATGGGCTTCGATCCGAACCTCTGCATTTTCATGTCGGGGATCGGCACGCTGCTGTTCTTCGTGGTGGTGGGCGGGCGCGTGCCCAGCTACCTGGGCTCCAGCTTCGCCTTCATCGGTCTCGTGATCGCCGTCACGGGCTACGGCGGGCACGGACCGAACACCAACATCCCGGTCGCGCTCGGCGGCATCATCGCGTGCGGCGCGGTCTATGCGCTGATTGGCGTGCTGGTCTCGGTCATCGGCACGAAATGGATCGAGACGCTCATGCCGCCCGTCGTGACCGGCGCGATCGTCTGCGTGATCGGCCTGAATCTCGCGCCGATCGCCGTGAAGGGCGTGAGCGCGACGCAGTTCGATTCGTGGATGGCGCTCGTCACGGTGCTGTGCGTGGGCGGCGTGGCCGTGTTCACGCGCGGCATGTTGCAGCGCCTGCTGATCCTCGTCGGCCTGATCGTCGCCTACGTGATCTATGCGGTCGTGACCAATGGCCTGGGCCTTGGCAAGCCGATCGACTTTTCGATCGTCGCCAACGCCGCCTGGTTCGGCATGCCGCAGTTCAGCGCGCCGGTGTTCGATCCGCACGCGATGACGCTGCTTGTGCCGATCGCGGTGATCCTCGTCGCGGAAAATCTCGGCCACATCAAGGCCGTTTCCGCGATGACGGGCTACAACCTCGACCGCTACGTGGGCCGTGCGTTCATCGGCGACGGTCTTGCCACGATCGTTTCGGGTTTTGCGGGCGGCACGGGTGTGACGACTTACGCGGAAAACATCGGCGTGATGGCCGTGACGAAGATCTATTCGACGCTCGTGTTCGCGATCGCCGCGCTGATCGCGCTCGTGCTGGGTTTCTCGCCGAAGTTCGGCGCGGTGATCCAGACGATTCCGGGGCCGGTGCTGGGCGGCGTGTCGATCGTCGTGTTCGGCCTGATCGCGGTGACGGGCGCGCGCATCTGGGTCGTCAACAAGGTGGACTTCTCGGACAACCGCAACCTGATCGTCGCCGCCGTCACGCTGGTGCTGGGCGCGGGCGACTTCTCGCTGAAGGTCGGCAATTTCGGGCTGGGCGGCATCGGAACCGCCACCTTCGGCGCGATCATTCTGTACGCGCTGCTGCGCAGAAAGCCGGCGCAGCAAGCGGCGGTTTGAGCCCTGCCGGTTTAGCTCCGCGCAAAATAAAAACGCGACGCCTTCCACGGAAGGACGTCGCGTTTTTTTGTCTGCGCGGAATTAACCCCGGCCCCGCCCGCGATTCATCATCGCGGTTTCGGTGAGATCGACTTCGCGCATCAGCTTGCTGAGCGTTTCGTCGTTGATCGTCTGCTGGTTGCGTAGTTCGAGCAGCGTCGCGCGTTCCGCGCGCATGGCGGCCAGCCGCATCTGCACTTCGAGCATTTCCGCCTGACGCGCGTTCTTGCTGCGGTCGTGGTCGGCGTCGAGGGTCGCCAGGCGCCGCCGATAGGTGTCCATCACGCGCGCCGTGGTGTCGGCGGCATGGGCGAACTCCGATTCGTCCATGTCCTTCGTGGCCGTTTCCATATGCGCGTCCACGGCGCGGATCGCGGCCTGTGCGGCCTGGATGCGGGCGAGGCGCTCCTCGGCGGCGTGCTTCGATTCGCCGCCGCGCCGCACGCCGCGCAGCAAAATCGGCAAGCCGACGATCGCCACCAGCAGCGACGCGAGGATCACGCCCGTGGCGATGAAGATCGCGCTGTCGCGCCCCGGCAGCGGCAGGCCGTTATCGAGCGCGACCGGCAGCGAGAGCACGCCCGCGAGCGTCACCGCGCCGCGCACCCCGGCGACCGTCGTGATCGCCACGGTGCGCAGGCCCGGCACCGCGTTCGATACGCCATGACGCGCCGCACCGCGGCTCGCGACCCAGCGCAGCAGCCAGACCCAGCCGAAGCGCATCGCGTAGAGCGCGACCAGCACGGCGGCAACGTACAGGATGAGGCGCAGCATCTGCAGATTGCTGGTGTGATGCGCCTCCAGCAGCGCCTTGCCGAGAATGCCGGGGAACTGCAGGCCGAGCAGCGTAAACACCATGCCGTTGAAGACGAATTCGATCATCGACCAGGTGCTGGCCGCACGCACGCGCGCCGAGACCGGCCCGATGTGCGCGGCGCTCGTGTAATTCATCATCATCCCGGCGGAGACCGCGGCGAGCACGCCGGAGACTTCCATGTGCTCGGCGAACAGATAGGCCGCGAACGGAATCAGCAGCGTCATCACGACGCCGGGCGCGGGGTCGCCTTCGGCGTTGAAGTTCAGGAAGCGCTCCGAAACAAAGCTGAAAGCCCAGCCGATGAACGCGCCCACGGCGAGGCCGCCCGCCGCGATCAGCACGAAGCTCAGCGTCGCGTCGCGCAGCGAGAAGTAGCCCGTGAGCGCCGCCGCCACCGCGAACTTGAGCGCGACGAGGCCGGAGGCGTCGTTCATCAGCGCCTCGCCTTCGAGGATGTGCATGAGTTGCGCGGGGATGCGGTCCTTGCCCGCGATTGCCGAGAGCGCGACGGCATCGGTCGGCGAGAGCACGGCCGCGAGCGCGAAGGCCACCGGCAGCGAAATCTGCGGCACGAGCCAGTGCACGAAATAGCCGACGGCCACCACGGTCAGCAGCACGAGGCCGAGCGCGAGCATCAGGATCGCGCGGCGCTGCATGAAGAACTCGCGCTTGGGAATGCGCCAGCCGTCCGCGAACAGCAGCGGCGGAATGAACAGCGCCATGAAGATGTCCGGGTCGAAGGTGACGTGCGGATTCAGGCGCGGAAACGTCAGCAAGGCGCCGATGCCGATCTGCAGCAGCGGCAAGGGCAGCTTGACGGGAAGAAGACGCACGACAACGCCCGAAAGCGCGACGGCAAGGAGCAGAATGAGGACGGTGAAGAGTGTTTCCATCGATCAGGCAAAGGATGCGGCAAAGACGGGACGCCGGAGCACGCGATAAGCGGCTTCAGTGCGTCTCTTGATGCGGAAGCGTTGCGAACGGAGGAGCGTTTGACCCGGGATTTCGCCGGGAGTTTGCCCGGTTTAGCCACGGGTCCAACTCACGAGGCAGGTGGCTAGCTTACAACTAGTTTAGCTTGACGACGGCGCAGGACGCCGTGAAGCGCGCAGCAGGCCGAGCCGATGGCGGCCCGACGGTGACCCGATGGCGGCCCGCGCCGCGCGCTGCGTCCAGACGGTGCGCACGATTTTGGTGCGCATCATGCCCGCTCGCCGCGCACAGGCGCGGGCCAGGGTGCGTCATTCGATGCGCGCCGGGTCCGGATGCCAGCGTGCACGGACCTTGCTTTATCGCCTCGCGTGGCGCAACGCATCGGGTGCCCGCCGCCGACCGTCGGCAGCAGGCCCGCGGCGATCAACTTGCGCGAAGAGGAAGGCATGATCACAGAGCAACAGGAAAAGACGGCGCTCGCGCCGCACGGGTTCGATCTGAGCGTGACCTCGGGGCTGCAGCGCTATAGCGCGCAACATGGCGAGCTCACGCTCACGAGCGTGTTCCAGCCGGTCTTCAGCCTCTCGCACATGCGCGCGATCGGCTATGAAGGGCTTTTGCGCGCGCATGACGCGCTCGACCGGCCCGTTTCGCCGATCGACGTATTCGGCGAGGCCGCGCGCGTGGGCGAAGTCCTCCAGGTCGACCGGCTCGCGCAAGGGCTGCATCTGGAGAACTTCTCGCTGCTCGGCGCCGAGCGCGAATGGCTCTTTCTCAACGTGCATCCGGGCACGCTGATCGAGCCGTATCACGCGGCGGCGCTGCTCGCGAATCTGAACCGGCTGGGCTTGCCGCCGCGCCGCATCGTGCTCGAAGTGCTGGAGGCCGATGCGACCGATCTCGACGCGCTCGCGCATGCCGTCGACGCATTCCGCGAGCGCGGCTTTCTGATCGCGCTCGACGACTTCGGCGCGGGCCACGTGGATATCGGCCGCGTCTGGCAACTGAATCCCGATATCGTGAAGCTCGACCGCATCATGCTGATGCACGCCGCGCATCGCGCCGATATGGCCGCGACGCTGCCCGCGCTCGTTTCGCTGTTGCACGAGGCGGGCAAGCTCGTGTTGATCGAGGGCGTGGAGACGGAGCAGGAAGCGCAGCTCGCGCTCTCGTGCAACGCTGATTTCGTGCAAGGCTTCTTCTTCGCGCGACCGGCGCCGGGCCTCGCGGATTCCTCCCACGCGCAGGTCATCATCGCGGAGGCAACCGATCGTTTCCGCGAGCAAACCGAAGCGCGCGAGCGCGGCACGGCCAGCCGGCTCGCGCCGTATATCCGCGCGTTCGAGCGCGCGGCGGAACGCCTGGGCGCAGGCGAGACGCTCGAAGAAGTGTGCTGGAATTTTCTCGCGCTCGATCATGCGGCGCGCTGTTTTCTGCTCGATGCGAACGGGCGTCAGGCGGGGCGCAACGTCGTGCTGCGCGTGGATCGCGCGGAGCAGGGCGCGCGCTTTTTGCCGCTCGACGACGCGCAGGGCGCGAACTGGCTGCGCCGGCCGTATTTCCGCGCGGCGCTGGTGGCGCCGGGGCGCGTGCATGTGACCTCGCCCTATCTGTCGATCAACGAGGCACTGCCGTGCGTGACGCTGTCGATGGCCGTGCAGGTGGGCGATCGTCTGTGCGTGCTGTGCGGCGATGTGGACTGGCTGGCGGAATTGCTGGCTTGAATGCGAAAAGCGGAGTGAGCGCGCCCGCACTCACTCCCACTCACTCCGTTCATTTCAGGCCTTTAAACAAGGACTATTTCGCGACTACCACGGGAATGCCGCGCAGCGCGCCCGCGCCCTTGAACGAGTCGATCGCTTCCTGCACGACCGCGCTCGTCTTCACGTCGAGCTTCAAACGCGCGCCAAGCTCACGCTCGCTGCGCTTCACCGCCGCGAGATTCGCCAGCTTCACGTGACCATAGCCGCGCACACGCTGATGCAGATTCGCGAGCTTCACGATCTCTTCGTCGTTCTGCGCCGTCAGCTTTGCGATGGCGCCGCGCAGCGTCGCTTCATAGTCGTCGGCGAGCGCGCGTTCCATGCGGCGCTCCAGCGTTTTGCCGAACGGATCGAACCACGTCCCGCGCAGGCCGCGTCCCTTCGAAAGCAGCGCGAACGCGCTCCAGAGCCACTGGCCGAACTGCATCTTGCGCGGCGGCTGGCCGTTCTTCTCGCGTGCGATCAGCGGCGGCGCGAGATTGAACTTCACCGTGAAGTCGCTGCCCGCGCGGCCTTCGAATTGCGCTTCGAGCGCGGCACGCAAGGCCGGATCGGCGTGCAGGCGCGCGACTTCGTACTCGTCTTTCACCGCGAGCAGTTTGTAGAACGTGGCCGCGACGGCGCGCGCGAGCGCCTGTTCCGTCGAGGCCATCGAACGATCGGCATCGCGCGCCGCATCGACCAGCGCACGATAGCGCTTCACGTAGCTCGCGCCGCCATACGAAAGCAGACGCGCTTCGCGATCGGCGATCAGTTCGTCGAGCGTCTGCGTGAGCTTGCGTGCGCTCGCCTTCGCCTGATTCACGCTGCGCGTGTCGAGCGCTTCGAGCGCGGCCGGATCGGCGGCGGCCATGCGGCCGATCGAGAGCGCGAAGAGATTCGCCTGCACGGCCACGTTGTTCAACTCGATGGCCCGCGTGAGCGCCGCGAGCGACACGGGCACAAGACCCAACTGCCACGCGAAACCGAGCATCACGATATTCGCGCCAATCGTGTCGCCCAGATAGCGTTGCGCAAGTGCCTGCGCGTCGCACGCCGAGAGCGGATCTTTCGCATCGGCCGTGTTAATCGCGCCGCCCGTCGCCGCATGCCGCATCTTCGCGAGCAGCGCGTCGGCGTGCAGGTTGGCTTCGGGGTTCTGCACGAACGACGCGTTCGGAATTTCATGCGTGTTCACGACGATGCGCGTGCGGTCGTGGCGTACCGTTTGCAGCGCGTCGGCGCTTGCGCCCACCACCATGTCGCAGGCGAGCAGCAGGTCGGCCTGCTGCGTGTCGATGCGCACCTGGTTGAGCAGCGCGTCGGTTGCCGCGAAGCGCACGAACGACAGCACCGAGCCGCCTTTCTGCGCAAAGCCCATGAAATCCAGCACCGAAGCGCTCTTGCCTTCCAGATGCGCGGCCATGCTGATGAGCGCGCCCACCGTCACCACGCCCGTGCCGCCCACGCCGGTGACGAGAATGTCATAGGGCGCGTTGTCCAGATGCGTCGCGGGAACCGGCAGCGCGTTGACGCGCGCAGCCAGCGCCTGCGGATCGAACGCCGCGCCTGCGGCCTTCTTGAGCTTGCCGCCTTCGATCGTCACGAAGCTCGGGCAAAAGCCGTTCACGCAGGAATAATCCTTGTTGCACGACGACTGATCGATACGGCGCTTGCGGCCCAGTTCCGTTTCCACCGGCTCGACCGAAAGACAATTCGACTGCACGCCGCAATCGCCGCAACCTTCGCACACTTCTTCGTTGATGAAGAGGCGCTTGTCCGGGTCGGGGAACTCGCCTTTCTTGCGGCGGCGGCGCTTTTCGGCGGCGCAGGTCTGATCGTAGATCAGCACGGTCACGCCCGGCGTTTCGCGCAGTTCGCGCTGCACGGCGTCGAGTTCGCTGCGGTGATGGAACGTCGTGCCCTTCGGGAACAGGCCGTGATGGCCGTCGTATTTCTCGGCTTCGTCGCTGACCACGACGAAGCGCGAGACGCCTTCGGCTTCCACCTGACGCGCGATCTGCGGCACGGAGATGCTGCCGTCCACGGGCTGGCCGCCCGTCATCGCCACGGCATCGTTATAGAGAATCTTGTAGGTGATATTGGCCTTCGCGGCCACCGCCTGGCGAATCGCAAGGATGCCTGAATGAAAATAGGTGCCGTCGCCGAGATTCTGGAACACGTGGCGCGTTTTCGTGAACATCGAATGCGAGGCCCAATCGACGCCTTCGCCGCCCATCTGGATCAGGCCCATGGTGTCGCGCTCCATCCACGACGCCATGAAGTGACAGCCGATGCCCGCCTGCGCAACCGAGCCTTCCGGCACCTTCGTCGAGGTATTGTGCGGGCAGCCCGAGCAGAAGTAAGGCGTGCGGCGCACGGCGTCGGCCACGTTGGAGAGGATTTGCGGCGCGACCAGATCGACCACGCGTTCGCGCCGGTCGAGCGCGGGCTTATGCTGCGCGAGCCACGCGGCGAACACGGGCAGAATGCGCGAAGGGCGCAGCTCGCCCAGATCGGAAAGCAGCAACGTGCCGTCTTGCGCATGCTTGCCGACGATCGCGGGCCGCGCGCCCGATGTTCTGTTGTACAGATGATCCTTGATCTGCTGCTCGATCACCGGGCCTTTCTCTTCGATGATGAGCACGTTGTCGAGGCCCGCGACGAAGGCGTCGATGCGCGACATTTCCAGCGGGAACGACAGGCCCACCTTGTAGATGCGCACACCCGCCTGTTCGAGGTCGTCCACGGTCAGGTCGAGGCGGCGCAGCGCCTCCATCAGATCCAGATGCGCCTTGCCGCAGGTCACGATGCCCACATTGGCGTGCGGGCTGGGCGCGATCCACTTGTCGATGCTGTTGGCGCGCGCGAAGTGACGCACGGCGTCGAGCTTGGCGGCGAGGCGCTGTTCGATCGCGAGACTCGGCAGATCGGGCCAGCGGTTGTGCAGGCCGCCGGCGGGCGGCTCGAAGCCCGCCGTTGCCAGATCCGGCGCCTGCCAGTCGGTTTTGAGCGCGTCCAGATCGACGGTCGAACCCGATTCCACCGTTTCGGAAATCGCCTTGTAGCCCACCCACGCGCCCGAATAGCGCGACAGCGCCCAGCCATAGAGGCCGAATTCGAGCATGTCCGCGATATTCGACGGATTCACCACGGGCATATGCCACGCCATCAACGCGAAGTCGCTCTGATGCGGCATCGACGACGACACGCAGCCGTGATCGTCGCCGGCCACCACCAGCACGCCGCCATGCGGCGACGAGCCATAGGCGTTGCCGTGCTTGAGCGCATCGCCCGCGCGATCCACGCCCGGACCCTTGCCGTACCACATGGCGAACACGCCTTCGACGGTACGCTCCGGGTCCGCTTCCACGCGCTGCGTGCCGAGCACGGCCGTGCCGCCCAGTTCCTCGTTGATGGCGGGCAGGAAGCGCACATCGGCGGCTTCGAGCAGTTTCTTCGCCTTCCACGCCTGCTGATCGACCATGCCGAGCGGCGAGCCGCGATAGCCGCTGATGAAGCCCGCTGTATTCAGCCCGTGCGCGCGGTCGAGCGCGCGCTGCATGAGCGGCAGACGGATCAGCGCCTGAGTGCCGGTGAGGAAGATGCGGCCGCGCGTGGCGGTGAGATTGTCGGTGAGTTTGTAATCGGCGAGGGGCGGCGTGGAAGGCGAGTCGCCGAAAGCGGGGCGCGCAGTCATGGGGGGAGTCTCCGTTTTTTTGCTTACGCGTCGTTCGATGCGTTGGAGACTCTATTTTTTCTCGCCAATGACGGAAATTTTTTGCTAACTGACCTGGTGCGCCACCTGTTCGCGCGACAGGCTGCCCACGTTCCGCTAATTTTGAGAGAGATTTCCCTGGGCGTAGTGCCGGGGCCGCCTGAATGGATCAGATCACGCGCGGCCCATAAGGCTTCGTGTCCTCGAATGCCACTACATCGTGAAAGCGCGTGTAGTCCATCACGCTGGTGCCGTCTGTGTCGGTCATCAGGTCGACGTAACGGTAATGCCAGCGGATCTCGGCGTCGGTCCAGATGTGGCGCGCCTGCATGGTCTGGGCGGTGGACTCGTCCGAGCCTTCGATCACCATATGCAGCGACGCGTGCTGGCGCGCGAGCGATTCGGCGGTGGCGCCGTACAGCGGGCTCGATTCGTCGATTACGTGCATCAGATTCCAGCCGAGCGTGAAAAGCGGATGCTCCGCGCGCACGAGATCGAGGTCGTAGATGCGCCGGGCCGTGTAGCCGTCGGAGGTGGTTTCGATGCGGATCAGGCGCAGTTTTGCGTAGGCTTCGGCGATCACGTTCTGGCGCGCGTTGGCGGCGCGCACCATCAGCGTCATGCGCCCTTCGAGCGGGTGCACGACCGCCTGGCGGGCAAACCAGATCTTCGCGCGCGGTCGCGAGAAGCGCGCGAACACCAGCCCCGTGGCCAACGCGACGCCCGACATGCCGACGAAGATTTCGAGCGTGGCGACCAGGTGCGCGTAGACGGTTTGCGGATGCATGTCGCCGTAGCCGACCGTCGCGAGCGTTTCGACGCTGAAGAAGAACGCACCCATGAAGCCGTGCGGAAACTGGTTGGCGATGGGCGCGGTGCCCAGTTGGTAGAGGCACGCGAACAGCGCATTGAGGACCATGAACAGGCCGGCCAGCGAGGCGAAGAACGTGGACCAGCGCATCGTCAGCGCGAAGTGATAGAAGTCGCGCCAGGTCTGCACCGGCATCCCGTAGACGAACACATCGCGCGAGCCGACGCGGACCTTGCGCGCGCCGCGCGGGCGGGCATTGGCGGACGCTCTGGAGGCGGGATTCGGGAGCGTGTCCGAGGAGGCTTCGGCGGGTGCGTCGGATGGCGCGGTGGTGGGGGCGGGTGATCGGGCTTCAGCGGCGCAGTGTTCGCGCGCACCGCGCTCCGGCGTGTCGGATGTCATGGCAGTCCTGCTGCGGGGTCGAATGCCCGCAAGCGTAGCAATGCCGGTCAAGCGGGACAAGCGCACGCGCGCACAGCCTTGCCGTGCGGCATCGGGACGTGGTTTTTTACTGCGTTGGCGCGACTTTTATGCAGCGCTGGCGCTCATCACGGAAACGCGCGGGGCCTGGGAATGCCCGCGCCGTGATTGATATCGGCGATGGCCTGGCGGCGCGCCGCGTCGATCGCCTCGGCGCTCTGCGGAAAGCCGCTGCTGCCGCCGATCGTGATCCACGGCTGGACGGGCTTGTCGCGATGCGTGATCTGATATTCGGCGTCCCAGCGCGCACCCTGTAGTTCGAGCGGATGAACGTGAATGGCGTAGACGCCGTAGAGGAAAAGTTGCTCGGTCATGATGGCCTCCTGACCGTGGTTGCCTGACTTCGCCGCGCGCCGGATGGGCTGATCGTTGATCGTGTGGCGCCGGACCGGCGCGAGGGACAGGGTCGCCGCCCCGCGCGCGCATACAGGAAGTACTGCGAGGAAGTAACTGCGGCGTGAGCCTTAAAGCTCCAGTTCGCCGAGAAGGCGATGCGCCAGCGCCTTGGCTTCCTCCAGCGCTTCTTCGGGCGTGCCCGAGGCCGCATCGACTTCGTAGAGGGCGTTTTCAAGCTCCTCGCCGTCGTCGCGTGCCAGCGAGACCATGCCCTGATACTGGCCGGCGTTCATCGGTCGCACCGAGGCGACTGCCGTGTAGATCCCCTTCGTGTAGCTGACGTCTTCCATAGCCTGCTCCTCGCGCAAGGAAAACTTATGCTAGCACGTTGATCGCGCGGCTGCGGGGCACGCCCGTGACGCTGGCGCGGCGCTTTCGTGTCAGCAACGTCCGCGCACGGCGCGCGCCCGTACAACCCGCGAATGCGGTTCAATCCGCGATCAAGGCGACGACTTCGTCGAGCGTCGGCGAATGCGCGCCGGGCCGGCGACATGCGGCCGCGCCCGCTGCGAGGGCGAACGCCAGGTGCTGCGGCCAGCTGCGCTGCGGCGTGCTCATCAGGCTGAACAGCAGCCCGCCGATGGACGCGTCGCCCGCGCCCACGGTGTCGGCGACTTCGACGCGCGGCGGCGCGGCCTCGAACATCTCGTCGCCCACGTAGAGCGTCGCGGCCTGCGCGCCGCGCGTGACCAGCAGCGTCGCGGCCGGGTTCAGCGCGCGCATCGCCGCGATGGCTTGCGGCTCGCTCCTGTCGGCGAACAGCATACGCAGGTCTTCGTCGGAGACCTTGATGAGGTCGGCGAGCGCGGCCATGCGGTGCAGGATCGGCTCGTAGCCGTGCGCCATCAGGTTGCGGTAGTTCGGGTCGAAGCTGATCTTCACGTCTTGCGCGCGCAGGTCGGCTGCGAGCGTCGCGAGGGTTTCGCCCAGCGGTTGACGCACGAGGCTGATGCAGCCGAAGTGCGCCCACTTCGCGTGCGCGCGCCAGCCTTCGGGCAGCTTCGCGGGATCGAAGGCGAGATCGGCGCTGTTGTCGCCGATGAAGTAGTACGCGGGCGGATGCGTCTGATGCACGATCGCGAGCAGCGGCGCGCGCTCGACGCGCTGCATGAAACGCATGTCGAGACCGGCGGCGACGCTCGCGTTCCAGAGTTCGTCGGAGAAGTTGTCGGTGCCGAGCGCACCCGCGCAGGCCGTGGGCAGGCCCAGCCGCGCGACCGCGCGCGCGACATTCCAGCCCGCGCCGCCGGGATGGGCGCGCCAGTGCGAGTCCGTGCCGGGGACGCCGGAAGTGCCTTCGGGCGCTGCGCCGCGCACGAGATCGGTGAGGATGTCGCCCGCCGAGATGAACGCGGGAAAGCCGGACGAGAAGTCGGGGCCAGTGCTGCAGGTGCTCATCGCTTGATCCTTCGCTGTTTGCCTTCGCTACCGGGTTTGCTGCCAGGTTTGCTGTGGGTTTGCTGATTGTGTCGATGGCTCAGGCGCCGTCGGTGCCGTTCGCGCGAGCCTCGGGCTCAGTCGCGGCTTCACGCCCGATCACCGGCGCCATGCCGCGTCCCGGCAGCGCGTTGAGCGCCTCGTAGCATGCGCCCATCGTGTGATAGTCGGTCTTGCCCGCGGGGCTTTTCTCGTCGCTGTACTTGCGGTTGTCGCAGGTGAGGATGCGATACCACGCGCCATAGCGATGATCGACGAAATGCGCCCAGCTATAACGCCAGATCTCGTCATACCAGTCCCAGAAACGCTCGTTGCCGGTGCGCTTGCCGAGCAGCGCGGCCGTCGCGAAGGTTTCGGCCTGCACCCAGAAGTATTTGTCGTGATCGCAGACCGTGCCGTCCGGGCCGAAGCCGTAGTAGAGGCCGCCGTGATCGTTGTCCCAGGCGCGCGCCATGGCGGCGTCGAACAGTTCGATCGCGCGCGGCAGCAGCCACGGCAGCGGACGATGGCGTTCGAGGATCAGCAGCAGCTTCGCCCATTCGGTCTGATGGCCCGGCTGGAAGCCCCACGGACGGAAGATGTTCGAGCTGTCCTCTTCGTTGTAGTGCCAGTCCACCGACCAGTCGGCGTGAAAGTGTTCCCACACCAGACCCTGCGAGAGCTTCGCCTGGCGCAGCGTGATGTTCGACGCGACGCGCTCCGCGCGGTCGAGATAGACGAGGTGGCCGCTTGCCTCATAGGCCGCGAGCAGCGCCTCCGTCGTGTGCATGTTGGCGTTCTGGCCGCGATAGCCGGACACGACCCAGTCCGCGCTCGCTTCGTCGGCGTAGAGGCCCGCCGCGCCGTCCCAGAAGCGGTGCTCCATCAGCTCGAAGGTCGCGCCGATCATCGGCCGCGCTTCCTCGATGCCGGCCATCGCCGCGTGCGAGTACGCGAGCAGCACGAAGGCGAGGCCGTAGCAGTGGCGCGTGGCGTCGAGCGTGCGCTTCTTGCCGTCGCGCCAGTCGATCTCCCAGTCGTAGCCCTGATGCTGCGGGTCCCAGTGCGCCTCGCGCAGGAACTGCAGGCCGTGGCGCGCGTATTCGAGATGCTGCGGATCGCCGGATTCGCGATACGCCATCGCGTAGTTGAAGACAAAGCGGCAACTGCTTACCAGATGGCGCGAATGCGCGTTGTAGACCGAGCCGTCGTCGCGGAAGTAGTGGAAGAAGCCGCCCGAGGCGTCGTACACGTTGGGCGCGTAGAAGCGCAGCGTGTCCTCGACATGGCCGAGCAGGAACGCGCGGTCGCGAAAGCTCGCGACCGCGGGCGCGCCGTTGGCAACTGCGGTGCTGGCGCTGTCGTTGGCGTGTTGGGTGTCGATGGGCTTCGTCATGGTGTTCTCAGGTTGACTGGGCTTGGGTGGCGAGCGCTTGCAGGGTGGCGGCGCTCGCGTTGGCATCGTCTGGATTCGCGGCGGTGCTCGCGCGTGCGATCAGCCGCACGGGCAGCACGATCTCCGGCGTCGCGGGCGTTTCTTCGAGCAGCAGTTCCACGCCGCGCCGCCCGAGCGCTTCCTTGTCGACGGCAATCGTCGAAAGCGCCGGCGCGGCATGGGAGGCGCCCGCGATGTCGTCGAAGCCGATGATCGCCACGTCCTCGGGCACGCGCAGGCCGTTGGCCAGGCACACGCGCAGGGCGGCGAGCGCGGCGGCGTCGTTGTAGGCGAACACGGCGTCGGGCGGCGCATCGCCGCGCGCCCGCGCCGCGTCGAGCAGGCGTTGCATCGCCTGCGCCGCGCCGGTGTCGGGATCGAGGCCGCCGTCGATGGTCGTTTCGAGCGACGGATCGAACAGCAGCCCGGCTTCGAAGAAGGCGCGCCGGTAACCGAGCGCGCGCTGCGCGATGCTGTAGTGCGCGAGCGACCCGCCGATGAACGCCACGCGCCGCCGTCCCATGCCGAACAGATGGCGCATGGCGAGCGCGGCGCCCGCGGCGTTGTCGATATTCACCGAGCGCAGGCCGGCCGCCCAGAGGTCGATCAGCACGAGCGGACGTTGCAGCGCGACCAGCGCACCCAGGGTTTCCGGCTCGACGAAACCTGCCACGGCGATTGCATCGGGCGCGTGCAGGCGCAGTTGCTGGATGGTGTCGTCGGCGGGGCCGGCGGTGAGCAGCGCGGGCACGATGGCGTGCTCGCGGCAGGCTTCCTCGACGCCATGCAGGACGTGCGAGAAGAACGGGCTGGCGGAAAAATTGTTGTGCTGACGATGCAGCAGGAAGGTGAGGCGGCGAATGCGCTGGCGCAGTTGCGCGCTGTCATAGCCGAGCGAGCGCGCGATTTCGACGATGCGCGTGCGCGTGGCCTCGGAAAGGCCGGGCTGGTTTTTGAGCGCGCGGGAGACCGTGCCGATCGACACGTTGGCCGCCTGCGCGACGTCGCGAATGGTTGTCCCCATGGTTCCTGTTCTTGCCTGCAAGCGTCATGGTCAGCTTTGCGGCGATTGTATAGTAAAAACATGGGAGAACAACGTTGTGTCAGGCTATAAAGCCCCAGTAAATACCCGTAAATGCGTAGATAAACGTAAATTTACTTGTTTAGTAAAAGCAGATAAACAGGACCGCCGGGAACGCGGTTTGCGCGACGAGTCGAGTCATCTTTCGAACCGTACGGGGGCATCATGCTCGGCACCTTGCTTCTGGTTATTCTGATCCTGCTGCTGATCGGCGCTTTTCCTGCCTGGCCTCACAGCCGCTCATGGGGCTACGCGCCATCCGGCACGCTCGGGGTCGTCGTCATCGTCGTGGTCGTGCTCGTGTTGATGGGGACCATCTAGCGGCACAGGCCATGGCTCGCGGTGGAGAACGAAAAAGGCCGGCGCGAAGTGGTTCGCGCCGGCCTTTTTGGTGCGTGCGGCTGCGGCGTTATTCGTGCGTCTCGCGTGCAAACGTGGTTGTCGCGGCTGTCGCGGGAATCGTGTGAATCGTGGGAATTGCGAGCTGCGCCTCGGCGTAGACCTCGCCGTGCGAGCGGGCGGGCAGCAATTGCGCGCTCTCGCGGCCGTCGATCACCACGAGTCCCGTCGCCTCCTGTTTGGCGCGGCGCTTGGCGATGGCGGCCAGCGACGCGATCGCTTCGCTGCGGTGCTGCGCGCCTTCGCCCGCCGCGATGCGCACGCAGCCGATCGCCATCGTCACGAAGCCGAAGAAGGTCGGATTACCGTGGCGGTCCTCGCCGTGGATGCCGCCCGCGAGCCGGTCGGCGCTCGCGTAAAAGCGCAGCGCCTGGGCGTTGAACGTTTCGATGGCGTGGCTCGCGCGCTCGTGCCACGTCTCGCTCTGGAACAGGATCAGGAAATCGTCGCCGCCGACGTGGCCGAGAAAGTCGCGCGTCGGGTCGCACGCGTCGGCCAATACTTGGGCTGCGAGCTTCAGCACCTCGTCGCCCTGCCAGTAGCCGTACTGATCGTTGAACGGCTTGAACTGGTTGAGATCGACGTAGCACGCGTGAAAGCCCGAGTCGTGCGACAGCAGCCGCTCGATATGCGAGCTGATCGGGATATTGCCGGGTAAAAACGTGAGCGGATTCGCGTATCGCGCCGCCTGGATGCGCACCTCGGTGACCGCGCGCACGAGACTCTCGCCGGTGCCGAGTCCCGCGTAACGGCCGTTGTCGGTGATGACGAAACCATCGGCCAGATAGCGTTGATCGTCGCTGGCGAGCAGCGCAGCCATCTGCTCGACGCTCATCGATTGTTCGATCAGCACCGGCTGCGCGTTGGCGAATTGCAGACAGGCCTTCTTGCCGAACAACTCGCGGTGATAGGGCAGCGCGTAGCGGTCCATGAACGCGCGCCGGTTGATGAGCGCAACGGGCGTTTCGCCCTCGACGACGGCCACCGCATGCAGATCGGGCATCCGGGTGAAGAGGTCGAGCACGTCGTTATTGGTCGCGCGGCGCGGCAGCGCGGGCGCATTCACCTTCATCTTCTGCGCCGGCGCGCCGCCGCCCGGACTCGCGCCGCTGTTGCGCGTGAGCTCGGGAAACACCGCGATGTGCTGCGCGCTGATCGCGGCGCGCGTGCGCTCGTCGAGCTTGCGCGGCGGCTGCGCGTCGGGGCGGCCCAGGAAGAAGCCCTGGCCGCTTTCGATGCCCATGTCGCGCAGCACCAGCAGATCGGCCTCGTTTTCGATGCCTTCGGCCACCAGCCGCGCGCCGCTCGCCTGGGCGAAATGCTGCATGGCGCGCACGGCTTCGAACTTGAGCGCGCTGTTGGCGATGTCCTGGATGAAGAAGCGATCGATCTTCACGACGTCGGGCTGCAACTGCACCCACACGTTCATGCTGGCATTGGCGCTGCCGTAATCGTCGAGCGCGAATTGCGCGCCCGCTGCGCGCAAGGCCGCGACCACCGGCGCGAAATTGCGCAGATCGGCGATGGCGCTTTGCTCGGTCAGCTCGATCACGATGCGATGGGCGTCGATGCGCGCGAACAGTGTTTCGACGCCCATGCTGGCCAACTGGCCCAGCGCGCTCGCGCTGAAGTTCAGGAACAGCTTGCCGTTGCAGCCGAGCTGCGTGAAGGCGTCGATGCAGACTTCGGCGGCGGCGTGTTCGAGCGCGATGGCGCAGCCTGCCTCGGCGGCATGCGCGAACAGCGCGGCGGGCGACTCGAGCGGCGAGCCGGCCGGACCGCGAATGAGTCCCTCATAACCGAGGATCGCACTATCGTCGAAATCGACGATCGGCTGGAAAACGGCGCGCAACTGGCGTTGAGCGATCAATGCCTCGATGCTGGTCGAGAGCGGGGCGCCACCGGCGATCGTTGGGGCGGGCGGCGTGGACGCGCGTGCTGACATGGGTAGAGCCAGGATGGCTTTAACGACGGGAATATCGGCAGCAGGTTCGGACAATTAAATGAACTTTTAATGACACTTCGAGGAAAAGCGATGCGGGTTGGGTAGGCCAACGTTTGCGCGATGGTCTGTTGTTGTTTGTAGGTGTTCTACAAACGGGAGACCGACGGGAGGCGGGGGAAAGCCCGAAGCGGCGAGGGTTGCCGTTCGATGCGCAAAAGCGGGGTGAGGCGGGGCAGGCGCGAGCGGGGAACGGTGTAGAACCGGTCCCCCGCGAGCGATGTGGGTTGCGCGAAGCCTTATCTGCGCCCCGCCGCCGCCGCGCCGCGCTCGCCGCCATTGAGCGATTCGTCGCCTGCATCGGCGGCGCGTTCCGCGCTCATGTCGCGCGCGCCCCAGCGCTGCGCGAGCGCCGCGCACACCATCAACTGGATCTGGTGGAACAACATGAGCGGCAGCACGACCGCGCCCACGGCGTTCGACGCGAAGATCACCTTCGCCATCGGCACGCCGGCCGCGAGGCTCTTCTTGGAGCCGCAGAAAATGATCGTGATCTGATCGGCGCGCGAGAAGCCGAGCTTCCTGCTCGTGAAGATCGTGATACCCAGCGCGAGCGCGAGCAACACCGCGTTGACGATCAGCAGGCCGCCCAGCGCCGCGAGCGGCGTGTGATGCCACAGGCCTTCGTTGATCGCTTCGGAAAACGCGCCGTACACCACGAACAGGATCGAGCCCTGATCGACGAATTTGAGCACGCCGCGGTTGCGCTCGATCCAGCCGCCGATCACCGGCCGCAGCAATTGACCCGCGACGAACGGCACGAGCAGTTGCAGCACGATGTTCCAGACCGTGTGCCATGCCGAGCCGCCGCCGGCCGTCTGGCTCGTCACCACCAGACTCACGAGCGCGGGCGTGACGAAGATGCCGATCAGGCTCGACGCCGAGGCGCTGCACACGGCTGCGGGCACGTTGCCGCGCGCGATCGAGGTGAAGGCGATCGACGACTGGACGGTCGAAGGCAGGGTGCAGAGGAACAGCACGCCCATATAGAGCGCGGGCGTGACGAGCGGCGAGAGCACCGGCTTGAGCGCCAGCCCGAGCACCGGAAACAGGATGAAGGTGCTCGCCAGCACGACGAGATGCAGCCGCCAGTGCGTGGCGCCCGCCACGATCGCTTCGCGCGAGAGCTTGGCGCCGTGCAGGAAGAACAGCAGCCCCACGGCGATATTGGTGAGCCAGTTGAACGCGGTGGCGGCCTGGCCGTGCACCGGCAGCAGGCTCGCGAGAATCACGGTGCCGACGAGGCAGAGCGTGAAGTTATCGGGCAGGAATTTCGGACGTGCCATCGGACAATCTCAAGTGCGCGTGTCGGCGCCTGGCGGTGCGCGTCGTGGAACGCCACACTGCGGGTCATCGGGAAGCCCCGTGGGAACCCTATTGTCGGCGCAAGCTCATTGAAAAAGCAAATTCATTCGAAACATCGATTAATGAGCGCCGCGCATGATGGGGCGGATATCGCGAGGCGTCACTGCGGCCGGTCGATTACCGTTTGTTCGCCCGGTCGTCGTGCAAAAGACCGCTTCTCAAGTACGACGAAACAGGCGCATCGCGATGCGCCAGGAGGCCGCGCCATGACAGGCCCAACACGGCTCGAAAGAGCACGAAACAGGCCCGTCCGACAACCCTCCAAAACCCGAAAAATCGTGCAGTAACATGGTGTTACAACCCTTCCGAGGGCATAACATTTTTTGGCTCGACACCCTGGGCGGGCGCCCATAAATTACCGTCAAGGAACCTGTGCAGACCGTTGTGGTGGCAATCGTTACGCATTGAGGCGCACGTTTTCCGGGAACTGGCCCGCCATGGCCCGAATGGCGGGTGGTCATGCGGATCGTCGGGCAGGTGATCGACACAATGCGCGCAGGGTTGTTACGGATGGGACAGTGGATGTTGGGGGCCGGTTTCGCGGTCCTCTGCGCGCTCGCCCATGCCCAGCCCTCGTTTGCGTCTCATGGCGGCGGCTTTCACGGCGGCGGCGGTGGTTTTGGACGCGCGCCGATGATGCGCGAGTCGTCGCCCATGCGCTGGGGCGGCGGTGGCCATTTCGGCGGCGGCACGCAGGCTGGCGCGAGCAACCGTCGCAACAGCATCGCACCGATGCGCGTGGCCGACCAGGGCGGCTGGCGCGAGCGCGGCGCCTCCGGCGGCCGTCAGGCGGAGCGCCACGAAACGCCCGGCTTCAGCAGCAACCCTTATGGCAATGGCTTCGGCGGCTATCGCGGTCCGATCCAGCCGGTGAGCGCGGAGGCGCGTCAAGTGCCGCATCCGCCTGCCGATTCGCCGGTGCGCACGGGTTCCATTCGCGAAGACGTCGCACGCTATAACGAAGAGCGCGGCGCATTGCGGCCCTTCACGCGCGGTGGCGGTGACGTGCCGCGTCCGCCGATGCCTTCGCCGTATCGCAACTAACTGACCCGCGCGTCAAGCGCGGGCCAAGCCCTTCCCACGCAATGCTGCACCGCAGCGCGTTTGCCCATTCGCCGCGAATCGCTCTCGACTTCGCGCTCTAGCAGCCTCTTTCCCCGCCTTTTCCTGCGACGCGCCCCGGCGTCACTCCGCCGCTCAAAAACCGCCTGATTGGCTCGTTGCTCGCCGGGAGCCATTTTTCGCTTTCAGACTGACGCGTGGATACCACA
The DNA here is from genome assembly GCF_002917095.1 of Paraburkholderia eburnea. Lineage (GTDB taxonomy): Bacteria > Pseudomonadota > Gammaproteobacteria > Burkholderiales > Burkholderiaceae > Paraburkholderia > Paraburkholderia eburnea. The sequence continues at coordinate 844,939 of NZ_PQGA01000001.1, read as the reverse complement.
CTTTTTTGGAAATCACTCGTCATACAGAACCCTTTCGTCATCAAATCCTGACTTCGCTGTGGCGGCGCGTCAACGGCCTCGCCATTTTGCGCGAAAGCCGGGCAGAAGCCCCGCCCATGCGGGCCACGAGCCCCACGTCGTTCGTGTTGCGTCGCAGCAAAACGGGCTGCGGAATCGCCTGCTACAGATTTTGTGGACAACAAACTAATCGGGCCGATATACCGGCGATAACAGCCGATATTTTTGTCCATAAAAATGGTTCGCGAAGATGGTTCCGCCCAGAACGGCCACGCCTGCGAACGACGAAAAAACAAACGGTTTGCGCGAGCGCCACAGCCGCCAGTCACACCTTTTTTGACAAAGACAGGAGAACCCATGAATACAGCCGTCAGCCGCGCGCTGCGCTCCCCGCTGCGTACGTCTCTCAAGGCCGGCGCCATCGCCGCCGTGCTCGCCGCCGCTTCTTCGTCGGCCTTCGCGCAGTCGAGCGTGCAGCTTTACGGTCAGGTCGACGAGTGGGTCGGCGCCACGCGCTTTCCGGGCAGCCAGACCGCATGGAATGTCGGCGGCGGTGGGATGTCGACGTCCTACTGGGGCTTGAAGGGCTCCGAGGATCTGGGCGGCGGCTACAAGGCCATCTTCACGCTGGAGAGCTTCTTCCGCGCGCAGAACGGCCAGTACGGGCGCTTCCAGGGCGATACCTTCTTCGCGCGTAACTCGTACGTGGGTATCGAATCGCCCTACGGTACGGTGACGGCGGGCCGCCTGACGACGCAGCTGTTCGTGTCGACGATCCTGTTCAACCCGTTCATCGATTCGTACACCTTCTCGCCGATGGTGTACCACGTGTATCTGGGCCTCTCGACCTTCCCGACCTACACCACCGACCAGGGCGTGGTGGGCGACTCGGGCTGGAACAACGCGGTCCAGTACTCGACGCCGAATTTCAACGGGCTGTCCGGCTCGGTGATGTATGCGCTCGGCAACCAGGCGGGCGAAAACGGCCAGAAGAAGTGGAGCGCCCAGGCGCTGTACTTCCACGGCCCGTTCGCGGCGACGGCGGTTTATCAGTACGTGAACTTCAACAACTCACCGGGCGACATCGGCAGCATCGTGAGCGGCAACGCGACCATCGTGGGTCTGCGCAGCCAGGGCGTCGCGCAAGTCGGCCTGTCGTACGACCTGAAGTACGTGAAGTTCTTCGGCCAGTACATGTACACGAACAACAACAGCGACATCAACAGCTGGCACGTCAACACGGCGCAAGGCGGCGTGTCGGTGCCGGTCGGTCCGGGCACGGTGATGGCCTCGTACGCGTATTCGCGTGACAGCGGCGGCCTGAATCAGACGCACAACACGGCGGCCGTCGGTTACGACTACCCGCTCTCGAAGCGCACCGACCTCTACGCGGCGTACATGTACGACCACTACGACAACATGTCGACGGGCATGACCTACGGCGTGGGCGTGCGCGCGAAGTTCTAAACGCGCATTGCGGCTTCGCCCATGCAAAACCCCGTGCTGCTCGCAGCGCGGGGTTTTTCTTTTATGCGCCTCAAAGGCATCGAGTGAAAGGCGAAGCAAGGCGCGCAGCTGCCCGTTTGGCTACCAGCAATTGATAAAGCGCGCACAATGACGCCGATTGTTTCCTGAATCCGATGTACCGATAAGAGCGAAGAGCAGCGCGATGGATACCCTCGTCAGCATGAAAGTTTTCCGGCAGGTGGTGGAAGCGGGGAGCTTCGTCGCGGCGGCCGAACGGATGGGCATGTCGGCGGCCATGGCCAGCAAGCACGTGATGCACCTCGAACAGCAACTCGGCGCGCGTCTGTTGAACCGCACGACGCGCCGCGTCGCGCCCACCGAAGCCGGCCGCGAGTACTACGAGCGCGTCGCCCAGGCGCTCACCGAACTCGACGAAGCCGGCCAGGCCGTCGGCGCCGCGAGCGTGGTGCCGCAAGGGCGGCTGCGCGTGTCGTCGCTGACGGCTTTCGGCCTGCGCCACGTGATGGGCGCCGTGGCCGACTATGCGGCGGACTTCCCGCAGGTGACCGTCGATATCACGCTGTCGGACCGTGTGGTCGAACTGATCGACGAAGGCTTCGATGTGGCGATCCGCGCTTCGCCTTCAGGGTTGAAGTCGTCGTCGCTGATCGCGCGGCCGCTGGTCACCGCCCATATCGTGCTGTGCGCCGCGCCGGAATATCTGCGCCGCCACGGCGTACCGAAGTCGGTCGCCGACCTCGCGAACCACAAGTTCGTGCATTACGCGGGGGCTTCGGCGGCCGAACTCGCGCCGTTCCTGGAAGCCGGCGCGCGTCCGAAGCCCGGCGGCAACCTGATCGTCAATCACCTCGAAGCGTTGCGCGTGGTGGTGCTGCAGGGCGGCGGGCTGTCGATGCTCGGCACGGAAGTGGTCGGCGAGGATATCGCCGAAGGCCGTCTCGTGCCGCTGCTCGTCGACGCGCTGCCGCCGCGCGAGCTGCCCATCTACGCCGTCTATGCGAGCCGCCGTCACCTGTCGGCGAAGGTGCGCTCGTTCGTGGACTTTCTTGCCGCGCGCTTTGGCGAGCGCGCGCTCTGGCCGAACGCCGACGAGATCCGTGCGCTGGCGGCAAGGGCCGCGCAGCGCGGCAAGCCTTAAGCATGGGCTGCACTCAGCGCGCGATTCCCAGCTTCGCTTTCGCCTCGTCGTATTCGCTCTTCAGGCGTGCGACCAGTTCCGCGACCGAGGGCACGTCGTCCATCAGGCCGACGCCCTGGCCCGCGCCCCAGATGTCTTTCCAGGCCTTGGCCTTGTCGCCGCCGAAGTTCATCGACGATTTGTCCGACTCGGGCAGCGCGTCCGGGTCGAGGCCCGCGTTGACGATGCTCTCGCGGATGTAATTGCCGTGCACGCCCGTGAAGAGGTTCGTATAGACGATGTCGGCGGCCTTGGCGCCCAGGATCGCGTGCTTGTAGCCCTCGACGGCGTGCGCCTCCTGAGTGGCGATGAAGCGTGTGCCCATGTAGGCGAGATCGGCGCCCATCGCCTGGGCGGCGAGGATCGAGCCGCCGTTGGCGATCGCACCCGACAGCACGATCGGCCCGTCGAAGATGCGCCGCACTTCGCCCACCAGTGCGAACGGCGAGGTCGTGCCCGCATGGCCGCCCGCGCCCGCCGCGACGAGAATCAGACCGTCCACGCCGGCTTCCAGCGCCTTACCCGCATGGCGCAGGTTGATGACGTCGTGCAGCACGATGCCGCCATAACTGTGCACCGCGTCGAGCAGTTCCTTCGGCGGCGCGCGCAGGCTGGTGATGAAGATCGGCACGCGATGCTGCACGCACACGCGGATGTCGTGCTCCAGACGCGCATTCGACTGATGGACGATCTGGTTCACGGCAATCGGCCCGATCGTGGCGTGCGGATTCGCGGCCTTGTGCGCGGCCAGTTGCTCCTGGATCTGCGTGAGCCATTCGTCGAGCAGTTCGGCGGGGCGCGCGTTGAGCGCCGGGAACGAACCGACGATCCCCGCCTTGCACTGCGCGAGCACGAGCTCGGGGTAGCTCACGATGAACATCGGCGAGGCGACGACGGGCAGGCTCAGGTTCTGCAGGACGGCGGGCAAGGCCATAGGGGTGTCTCCTTGGGTGCGCGGGTTCCGCTCATACGCGGGCATCAGGTGGGGCGCCGGTCTTGATCGGGATAGATCTTGCTTGATGTACGTCAGGTTTCGTCTGATTCGCTTGAACGAAAATGACTTCGAAACGGTCGTTCGATTATAGGCACGGCGTAGGAAGGGTACCGCCCATCTGACATTCGAGGGAGTGCTCGGTTTCTAGCGCTATGGGCCCCAAACCACGGTTTGCGCTCGCGCGGGCCTCATACAATGGCAGCAGACCAACAGGGACAAGAGAGAGACAAATCATGCCGTTCGAGGGATACACGCCTTTCACCGTCCGCACCGCGGGCGGCGTCGAAATCAACGGGATGCGCGGCGGCGAAGGCCCGCCGCTGCTGCTCCTGCATGGCCATCCGCAGACGCACATGATCTGGCATCGCTGCGCGCCGGATCTGGCGAAGCACTTCACCGTGATCGCCACCGACCTGCGCGGCTACGGCGACTCGTCGAAACCGCCGAGCGACGTCACCCACGCCGCCTACTCGAAACGCGCGATGGCCGCCGATCAGGTCGAGGTCATGCGCCACTTCGGCTTCGAGCGCTTTCTGGTCTGCGCGCACGATCGCGGCGCGCGCGTGGCGCACCGCATGGCGCTCGATCACGCGGATGCCGTCGAGCGGCTGATGCTGCTCGACATCGCGCCCACGCTCGCCATGTACGAGCAGACCGACCGCGAATTCGCCACGCTGTATTTCCACTGGTTCCTGCTGATCCAGCCCGAGCCGCTGCCCGAAGCGCTGATCGGCGCCAATCCCGACGCTTATATCGAGCGCGTGATGGGCAGCCGTCACGCGGGTCTCGCGCCGTTCGCCCCGAAGGCGCTGGGCGCATACCGCGCGGCGCTGCGCCAGCCGGGCGCCGTGCATGCGATGTGCGAGGACTACCGCGCGTCCGCGACGATCGACCTCGAACACGATCGCGCCGACATCGAACGCGGCCACAAGGTCGGCTGTCCGCTGCGCGTGCTGTGGGGCGAGCATGGCGTGATCCAGCGCTGCTTCGACCCGCTCGCCGAATGGCGCAAGGTCGCGCGCGACGTGAGCGGCCGCGCGCTGCCGTGCGGGCACTACATCCCCGAGGAAGCGAACGAAGCGCTCGTCACCGAAATGCTGGCATTCTTCGAGGCGACCGAGCGCTAGGCAGGCCGCCTTAAGTGCCATTCGGCGAGCTTTACGCGAGCGGCGGCAGGCGGCGCGGCACCGGCGTCGATTTGACGATGGCGGTGCTGGTCTCCGCGCGTTCGGTGACCTTGGTGAGAATTTCGTCGAGCTGTTCGATCGAATGCAGATAGAGGCGGGCGATGAAGCAGTCGTCGCCCGTCACCTTGTCGCATTCGATGAATTCCGGGATACGGCGCAACATCTCCTCCACCAGATGCAACTGGCCCGGCAGCGGCTTCACGCGCACGATCGCCTGCAGCGTATAGCCGAGCGCGCGCGGATCGATGCGCACCGTATAGCCGCCGATCACGCCCTGGGCTTCGAGCCGGCGCAGCCGCTCCGACGTGCTGGGCGCCGACAGCCCGACCTGACGCGCCAGATCGCTTACGCTCGTGCGCGCATCTTCGGCGAGCGCCGCGAGCAGCGCGCGATCGATCCCGTCGAGCGGCGCAGGCGCGGGCGTGTTCACGCCATTCGGACGCTTGTTCATGATTTCACTCATCATCAGGAAAGTTCGCCTTCGATTTTAAGGCGATGAAAGGTTCTCGCCTTCCGTTAAGCATGTATTCCTCGACGCGCATTCAGTAAACTAATTCGCAGGTTCTTTCGAGGAAACACTCATGGCTTCCCCAGAAGTGCGTCGCGGTGCGGTAGAGATGACCGTCGCGATGCTGATGTCCGGCACCATCGGCTGGCTCGTGGTCGCGTCGAAGCAACCGGCGCTCAACGTCGTGTTCATGCGCTGCGTGCTCGGCGGCGCCACGCTCGCGCTGGTGTGCGCGGCGCTGGGCCTGTACCGCCGCGCGCTGTTGCCGTGGCGCACGCTCGGTCTCGCGGTGCTGGGGGGCGCGGCCATCGTCGCGAACTGGGTGCTGCTGTTCGCGGCCTATTCGCGCGCGTCGATTTCGATGGCCACGGCCGTCTACAACACGCAGCCGTTCATGCTCGTGGGTCTCGGCGCGCTGCTGCTGCGCGAGCGCGTGAGCGCGTCCACGGTCGTGTGGCTGGCGCTGGCCTTTGTCGGCCTGGTCGGCGTGGTCGAGGTGCCGCCCGCCGTGCTCGCGGTGCCGGGCGAGTATCTGATCGGCGTGGCCTGTGCGGCGGGCGCGGCGTTGCTCTATGCGATTTCGGCGATCATCACGCGGCATCTGAAGGGCACGCCGCCGCATCTGCTGGCCCTCGTGCAGCTGGCCTTCGGCGCGCTCGCGCTGGCGCCGTTCGTGCGCTACGGCACGCTGCCCGACACGCCCGTGCATTGGGCGCAGATCGTCACGCTCGGCATCGTGCATACGGGCGTGATGTACGTGCTGCTGTATGGCGCGATCCAGAAGCTGCCCACGGCGATGACGGGCGCGCTCTCGTTCATCTATCCGGTGATGGCGATCCTGGTGGACCGGTTCGCGTTCGGCCAGCGGCTCGCGTGGATTCAGGTGGCGGGCGCGGCGCTCATCCTGGTCGCGGCGGCGGGCGTGAACCTGGGCTGGCGGATCGTGCCGCAGCGGGAGAAAGCGCGCGCGGTTTGACATCGGCGCGGGGCGGGGCGTGAGGCGGTGCGCCCAGGCGCGCGGTTCGGAGAGTGCCCGCATAATGTCGCGGATCGCATTTACAACCCTCGCCAACGCTTGCCAACGCTTTATCCGCCCATCCCGCCCGCGCATGCCCACATCTGAAATCAGCCGCGACGAAGCCGAACTCATCCGCGCCAAACGGCGCGCGCTCCTCCTGCTGATCGCGGCCGCCGTGGTGTTCGTCGTCACGGCGCTGTCGCCGCCGGGCGTCATCGTCGACGGCATCAAGGCCGTGAGCGAAGCCTCGATGGTCGGCGCGCTGGCCGACTGGTTCGCCGTGGTCGCGCTGTTCCGGCGCGTGCCGATTCCCTTCGTGTCCGCGCGCACGGGCGTGATTCCGCGCAACAAGGACCGCATCGCCGACGAGCTCGCCGTGTTCGTGCAGGAGAAGTTCCTCGACGTGAATTCGCTGGTGGGCTTGATCCGCCGCCACGATCCGGTCGAGCGGCTGTCCGGCTGGCTCACCGCGCCGCAGAACGCGCAGCGCCTGGGCGACTACGCGGTGCGGATGATGTCGGGGCTGCTCGGCCTCACCGACGACGCGCGCATTCAGGCCTTTATCCGCGACGGCTTGCACGCGGCGCTCGACAAGGTCGATCTTTCGAAGTCGGCGGGCGCGATCCTCGACACGCTCACGAAGGACGGCCGCCATCAGGAACTGCTCGACCGCATGCTCGATCAACTCGGCCTGCTGCTGGCCGAGGAGAGCACGCGCGCGTTCGTGGCGACGCGCATCGTCGATGGCCTCAAGGGCGAGTTTCCGAAGACCGAGCGCTATCTGCCTTCCGAATGGCTAGGCGACAAAGGCGCGCGCGTGCTGGAGAGCGCCGTGAGCCGTCTGCTGCTGCAGGTGAGCGAGGATCGCGAACATCATCTGCGTCAGAAGTTCGACGAGGTGATGCAGAAGCTGATCCTCCAGTTGAAGAGCGATCCGGCGTTTCTGCGCAAGGGCGAGGAGCTAAAGGCGAGCCTGCGCGCCGGTAGCGCGCTCAACGACTACACGCGCGAACTGTGGGACAGTCTGCGCACATGGCTGCGCGACGACCTCGACCGGCCCGATTCGACGCTGCATGCGAAAGTCGCGGCGACTGGGCAATGGCTGGGCCAGGCGCTGGCCGCCGATGCCGATTTGCGCGCCTCGCTCAACGGCCATCTGGAAGACGCCGCGCGCGCGATGGCGCCGGAGTTTTCACGCTATCTGACGCATCACATCCGCGACACGGTGCGCAACTGGGACACGCGCGAGACGGCGCGCCTCATCGAATTGAAGATCGGCAAGGACCTGCAGGAAATCCGCGTAAACGGCACGGTGATTGGCGGCACGATCGGGCTTGGGCTGTATCTGTGCTCGCATCTGTTCGAATGGTTGCGCCTGCAACTCGGCGGGTGATTGGTCGTGTGACAGGGCGTGTGACAGGTCGATGACCGCAGCGCACATAGCTTCGGATCGCGAAGCAATTCTGGCGCGGCCGAAGGCTGTTTTTGCGGGGATTTTCAGGCCGCGCGTTGTGGCCGGTTTGTAGGGAAATCACCAATGCGATGCACAATCCCGCACGAGTATGATCGGCTCGAACGTTTGATCACGTCAGAGCAAGATACTCTCGCTCGTCCTCGAAAAGGGACGAGCGTTTTTTTTGGTGCATGCTCAGGTTGCGTTAGCCGGCGCTTCGATGCCGTCCTCGCGCAGGACGAGCGCACCGCTTTTCGCCAGTTCGCCGGTTAGCTCGCGCAGCAGCGCGGGCCACGCGCTCTCGGGCGCGAGTTGCCGCGCCGCCGCGTGCAGCACGGCGGCATTGGCGAGCATGGCCTCCAGCGCCGCGAAACGCAGTGCGCGCACTTCCAGCAGCTTGAAGACGATCAGCACCTTGAGCGCATTTTTCGCGTTGCGCGCGGGATCGGCGCGCAGCCAGGCCAGGCGCGAATAGGCGCGTTCCAGCGCCGCGCCGACGTTAGCGAACGGCGCGCCGTGACCCGGAATGACCGTCGCTACATCCCGCTGCGCGATGGCGTCGAGCACAGCCTGTTGCTCCGCGAAACCGCTTTCTCCTTCGAGTTCAGGGAAAATCACGCCGAAGCCATGCTCCCAGAGCGCGTCGGCGCTGATGAGCACGCGCGGCTCGCTCGCGTAGAGCATCAGCGAATCGGGATCGTGGCCCGGCGCGCCGATCACCTCCCAGTCGAAGCCGCCCAGTTTCAGGCGCTGGCCCGGCGCGAGCGTGCCGGTGAACGCGAAGCGCTCGCACGTCTGCCCAGTCGCGCGGAAGGTGAGCCGCGCTTCGTCCCATTCGCGCACGGCGGATTCGCTGGCGGCGGGAATCAGGGTTTCGCACGACCATTGCGATTGCAGTTGCGCGTTGCCGCCGCAATGATCCGAATGCAAATGCGTGTTGACGATGGTATCGAGCGTGCGGCCCGCGAGCGCATGCTGCACGAGCGCGACCGTTTGCGCGGCGTGCGTGGCATAGCCCGTATCGACGAGCGCGCTGCGGTCTTCATCGACCAGCAGGATGTTGTTCGACGACAGCCAGCCGCGCTCGAACACGCGTATCGATGCAGGTAATGCGATGGCGGCCGCGTCGCTCACGATGTCGAATCCTTTGCGGCTTCGGCGGCAGGCTTCGGCATCACGAGTATCGTCGAGTGGCCCACGATCAGCGTGTCGCCGTGCTGGTTCTTCGCCGTCCCTTCGAGCTTCACGAGATCGCCGTTAAGGCTTGATTTCCAGTACGCATCCACGACGCGCCATTCGAACGTCAGCACGTCATGCGCGCGCGCGGCGCGTTTGAGCTTCATATCGAATTCGAGGCCGAGCGGCTGCGTGTTCTGCGAAAAATGCGTCGCGATCATCGCCATGAAATGCGCGGTGGGCTGCGTGCCCGAGGCGATCAAACCGCCGAAGCGGCTTTGCGCGGCGTAGGCGTCGTCGTGATGCAGCGGGTTGAGATCGTTCACGAGCGTCGCGAACGATTTCACCGAATCGGGCGAGAGCGCCAGCGTGGCCGCAAACGTCTCGCCGATCTTCACGATGCGGGCGGGCGCGGTCATGCTGCGTCTCCCTGTTTCGTTGTGAAAGCAACGTTTTGTGAATCACGCAACGCCAGCCATTGCGCGTGGCGGATTTCGATTGCGTCCCACACCGCGTGCTTCGCTTCGTCGTCAAACGTGGACCACGACGCGATTTCGTCGATCGTGCGCAGACACCCTTCGCACAGGCCACTGGCCTCGTTCATGCGGCACACGTTGATGCAGGGAGAAGGCGTGTTCATGCCGTCGTCAGACTTCACGCAGCGCGACATCCACGACCGGCGCGCCGGTCATCGCCGCGAGTTCCTGCGGCGACAGATTGAACACCGCATGGGGATGACCCGCCGCCGCCCACAGGCTGTCGAGCGCGAACAGATCGGCGTCGATCAGCGTGACCGGGCGGGTGGCATGGCCGATCGGGCACACGCCGCCGATCGCGTAGCCGGTCATCTCGCGCACGAATTTCGCATCGGCGCGGCCGATTTCGCCGACGTGCGCCTCGACCTTCTTCTCGTCCACGCGGTTCGCGCCGCTGGCGATCACGAGCACGGGCGCGTCGTCCTTGCGGCGGCGAAACAGGATCGACTTGGCGATCTGCGCGACTTCGCAGCCCAGGCCCGCAGCCGCTTCCGCCGAGGTCTTGCCGGTCTCGGGCAGCAGCACGACCGGCTTCGCATGGCCCTGTTCGCGCAGCAGCAACGCGACGCGGCGCGCGGAGTCGGGCAGGGCTTCGATGCCGTCTTTTTCGGAATTGATGAGGGTATCTGTCATGTCTTTGTATTCCTTCGTACTACGGATCGTATCCGTTTCATGCACAGGCGGCGGCGCTCTGTTTGGCAAGCAGCGCCTTGCCCGCGCGCGAAACGTTGGTGCGGCCGATCGCACGCGAAATGAAATCGCCGGCGGCAACCACCTGGCCGAGATCGACGCCCGTATGAATGCCGAGGCCGTTCAGCAGATACAGCACGTCTTCGGTCGCGACGTTGCCGGTTGCGCCCTTCGCATAGGGGCAGCCGCCCAGACCCGCCACCGACGCGTGAAAGATCGCGATGCCTTCTTCGAGCGCGGCGTAGATGTTCGCGAGCGCCTGGCCGTAGGTGTCGTGGAAGTGGCCCGAAAGACGCTCGCGCGGGAACACCTTCAGCACGGCGTCGAATACTTCGTGCACGCGCTTCGCGGTGCCCACGCCGATGGTGTCGGCGATATCGATCTCGTCGCAGCCGAGCGCGGCGAAGCGCTGCACCACGTCCACTACCGACTCCACCGCCACCTCGCCCTGATACGGACAGCCGAACGAGCACGACACGCTGCCGCGAATGCGCACGCCATTGGCCTTCGCCGCTTCGGCCACCGGTGCGAAACGTTCGATGCTTTCGGCGATCGAGCAGTTGATGTTCTTCTGCGAGAACGCTTCGCTCGCGGCGCCGAAGATCACGATTTCGTCGGCGCGCGCGGCGAGTGCGCCTTCGAAGCCGCGCAGATTCGGCGTGAGCGCCGAATAGATCGCGCCTTCGCGGCGCGCGATGCCGTCCATGACCTGCGCGCCATCGGCCATTTGCGGAACCCATTTCGGCGAGACGAACGACGCCGCTTCGATATTCGCGAAGCCTGCCTGCGTGAGACGGTCGATCAGTTCGATCTTCACGTGAGTGGGCACGAATTCCTTTTCGTTTTGCAGACCGTCGCGCGGGCCGACTTCAACGATCTTGACCGCGCCGGGTAGGGTGTTTGATGCCATCTTCGTCTCCTGATTTTGTCTTTTCCTGATTTTTCCCGAGGCAAACCCGCGCTCAATAGCCGCGCTTGATGTGCACGACGCCGCTCACGGTTTCACCGCGCGCGAGCGTCTCGATCTTGTCCGCGATCTGCGAGACCGCTTCGTCGCGCAGCGTGAGCGCCGAGCTATGCGGCGTGATCGTGATGCGCGGCTCTTGCCAGAACGGATGGGCGGGCGGCAGTGGCTCGGTGCGGAACACGTCGAGCGTGGCCGCCGCGAGCGTGCCGGTCGCCAGCGCGTCGAGCAGGTCCTGTTCGACCAGATGCGTGCCGCGTGCGACGTTGACGACATACGCGCCGCGCGCGAGCTTGCCGAAGGTGGCCGCGTCGAGCACGTCCTCCGTATCGGGCGTGGCGGGCAGCAGGTTCACGAGCACTTTCACGTCGTCGAGAAAGGCATCGAATTGTGGACTGCGCAATTCGCCCGAGAAAGTTTCGATGCCTTCGATCGCTTTCGCGCTGCGCGAAAACCCGCGCACCGGCACGCCGAGCGAGGCCACGGCGCGCGCGACTCGCGCGCCCAGCACGCCCAGGCCGAGCACGCCGACCGTAAAGGTTTCGAGCGGATGCGGCGCGAGCACATGCCATTCGCTGCGCGCCTGCTGCCGCGCGTAGTCGTCGAAGCGGCGCAGATAGCGCAGCACCGCGTATTGCACGTATTCGGCCATCTGCGGCGCCATGCCCGAATCTTCGAGACGCACGAGCAGCGCATCTTGCGGCAGCGTGCCGGGATGCTCGCGTTCCAGCGCGAGGATCGCATCGACGCCCGCGCCCAGGTTGAAGATCGCACGCAGCCCGCGGGGCGCGGCGAACATCTCGCGCGGCGGATGCCAGACGACGGCGAAATCGGCGGGGGCGGTGTCGCCGGGCTGCCATTCGCGCAGTTCGGCGTCGGGCAGGGCGCGCGTGAGGGCGGCGAGCCAGGCGGAAGCATCGGACTGCGGGAGCCAGAACAGAATTTTCATCGTGATACGTTTTCCTCGAAATCGCCGCTTGAGGTGGCTTGATGTGGCCTGAGGTGGCGATAGGGCGAATTGACGCGAATGAGTCCCCGGATCCGTCACATTCTACTTTTTCGTGCCCGAAGCCGCCGCGCTTTCTCGGTGAAAGCCGAATCCACCACGCCCCGCACCGCACCATCGCGGGGCCGCGAAAAAGCTAAGCAAAAAAAATTGGTTCGGCGCGCGCGCGGTGCAGATCACAATCGCTCCACGATCCGTCGAAGCGAGGAAAAAATCATGCTTTCGTGCGCACAATCACGTTGGCCGCCGAGACTCGTCACCGTGCCGGGCCTGCACGGCAGCGACGGGGCGCATTGGCAAAGCTGGCTGGAGCGCCAGTTCGCGCGCTCGCTGCGCGTCGAACAGGACGATTGGGATGCGCCCGATCTGGCGGTATGGAGCCGCTCGCTCGCGCAATTGCTCGCGCGCGAACGCGGGCCGTTCCTGCTCGCGGCGCACAGCTTCGGCTGCCTCGTGACGGCTTACGCGCTGCAACAGGGCTTGTTGAGCGCCGACGTGGCGGGCGTGCTGTTCGTCGCGCCCGCGAGCCCGGAGAAGTTTCGCTTTGCGGGACCGTTCGAGCCTCGCCGCCTGAGTGTGCCGTCGATCCTGATCGGCAGCGAAACGGACCCGTGGATGTCGCTCGACGGCGCGCAGCGTCTCTCGCAACAACTGGGCAGCGCGTTCGTGAATCTCGGCGATGCGGGTCACATCAACACGGCGGCAGGTTTCGGGCCGTGGCCGCGCGCGAAGTATTTCGTCGATACGCTCGTGCATTGCGAGGCGCCGCGCCGGTTGCGCGACGAGGACGACGCAGCCGGTGCCGACGACTCCGATGCAGGCGTTGCGCACACTAACACTATCGAGGCGCGACTGAAATACGCCTGATTTTCAGCGGGCGTTTCGTGCTGCTTTCGTGCTTTGGCGCTTTAGCGTTCAGTGAGCGCGCGCGTTACGCAGCAATCGCGCGGTATGCAGCGCGATCATGCCTTCCTCGTCGGTGCGCACCGCAAACACCGGCACACGGCTGTCACGCGCGGACACGCGCTCCTTGCCGGCATCGTTGGCCTGCGTGTCCAGCACGATGCCGAATAGCGGCGCAAGCCGCTCGCACGCCTGCGCACGAATCTGCGGTGAGTGCTCGCCGATACCGGCAGTAAACACCAGCGCATCCAGCCCGCCCAGCACCACGGCGAGCTTACCCACTTCCTGCGCGATCCGGTACGTGTAGTAGTCGATCGCAAGCTTCGCCTGCGCGCTGTCGCTTGCCAGCAGCTCGCGCATGTCGCTGCTCACGCCGGACAGGCCCTTGAGTCCCGAGTCGTGATACAGCAGCTTCTGGATCTCGTCGTGGCCCATGCCGCGCTCCATCATCCACAGCACCGCGCCCGCATCGAGCGCGCCGCAACGCGTGCCCATCGGCAGGCCGTCGAGCGCGGTCAGCCCCATGGTCGTCTCCACGCTCTTGCCGTCTTTCATGGCGCACAGGCTCGCGCCGTTGCCCAGATGCGCGACCACCACGCGCCCGCGCGCGATATCGGGCGCGACTTCGTGCAGATGATGCGCGATGTACTCGTACGAGAGGCCATGAAAGCCGTAGCGGCGGATGCCTTCCTCGTAGTAGTGATACGGCAGCGCGAAGAGCTGCGCCATGACATCGTTGCCCGTGTGAAACGCCGTGTCGAAGCAGGCCACCTGCGGCAGCTCGGGCGCGGCGATGCGCACCGCGCGGATCGCCGCGAGATTGTGCGGCTGATGCAGCGGCGCAAGCGGCGTGAGCGCGTCGAGTTCGGCGATCACCTGGTCGTCGATGAGGGTGGCGTCCTTGAAGTGCGCGCCGCCATGCACGACGCGATGGCCGATCGCGGCGGGCGGCGTATCGCGCAGACCCACGGCGAGCACGAGGCGCAGCAGGCGGAACGCGGCGTCGTGATCGGCGACCTGAGCGACGGGAAACTTCTCGTCGACGATCAGGCGGCCGTCGGCCATATGCGCTTCCACACGCGGCGCCACGCCGATGCCCTCGATCTGGCCGCCCGCGCCGTGTATCGCCCGCGCGCCGCTCGCCACATTCGGATCGTCGATCACGCGATACACCGAGCACTTGATGCTCGACGAACCGGCGTTGACGACCAGCACGATCTGGCCTTCGCCGTTGTGGTGAGCCGCGTGCGAGGGGGCCACGCTCGTATCGACGCTCATTTACAGCACCTCCGCGTTCTGGCGCGCGCGACGCGCATGCGCGAGCAGCACGGCGATCGCGCAACTGCCGATGCGTGAGCGCACGGTATCGGCGCGGCTCGTGAGGATGATGGGCACGCGCGCGCCCAGCACGATGCCCGCGGCTCCCGCGCCCGCGAGAAAGGTCAGTTGCTTGGCGAGCATGTTGCCCGCTTCGAGGTCGGGCACGAGCAGGATGTCGGGGTCGCCCGCGACCGGCGAATGGATGCCCTTGATGCGCGCGGCCTCGGCGCTGATGGCGTTGTCGAAGGCCAGCGGACCGTCGAGCAGGCCGCCCGTGATCTGGCCGCGATCGGCCATCTTGCACAGCGCGGCGGCGTCGATCGTCGAGGGCATCTTGTCGGAGACCGTTTCGACCGCCGCAAGGATCGCCACCTTCGGCGTGGCAATGCCGAGCGCCTGCACGAGATCGATCGCATTGCGCACGATATCGGCCTTGTCGGCGAGCTTGGGGAAGATGTTGACGGCGGCGTCGGTGATGAAAAGCGGCTTGTGATACCTCGGCACGTCCATCGCGAACACATGCGAAAGGCGTCGTTCCGTGCGCAGGCCGTTCGTGCCGGACGCCACTTCGTGCAGCAGTTCGTCGGTGTGCAGGCTGCCCTTCATGAGCAGTTCGGCTTCGCCCGATCGCACCGCGAGCACGGCGCGCGCGGCGGCCGCATGGCTGTGCGGCGCATCGACGATCACCACGTTGTCGAGCGAGAGATTCGCTTCCTGCGCGACCGAGCGGATTTTGCCTTCCGGGCCGACGAGGATCGGTGCGATCAGGCCGAGATTGGCGGCGTCGATCGCGCCCGTGAGCGACGACACGTCGCAGGGATGGGCGACGGCCGTGGGCACGGGCGCAAGACCCGCGCAGCGCGTCAGCAGGATCGAGTACTTGTCGGGCGTTGCAGTCATTTCAGGCTCCACGCAATGCATGTTCGAACGCGAATGTGACGACGGCCTGGGCCACGCCTGAGAGCACGCGGGGCCGCACTTCGGCGCGGTCATGCTGCGCCGCGCAAAGCGCCAATAGTGTAGTCCAGCCCGCCTCGCCCAGCGCCGAAAGTGCGCGGCGGCCGTTGTCCACATGCGTGACGCATGATTGCGCGCAGGTCTCGCGGGGGCCATGCTACAAAGCGTCGCGCGCGTCGACAGGCTTCTGTCACGCCGCATTCACGGCGCGGCGCGATCATGCATTGCTCATGATCCCGCAGTGCGATCCGGCCCGCCTTGACTTTCGGCGAGGCGCTGCCTAGATTGGACTTTTGCAGTGCAGCATGACTGCCGCGTGCGCTCGCCTGTGTTTTGACTGGCTGCGCGACGCGCGCCCCGTTAAAGGAGATTCGTGTCGTGGCAGTTTCCGCCCTTTCGCCCGCTTCCTCGTCTGCAACTTCGTCCACCGCTTCGCCCGCCACTGCGGCGGCTTCCGCTGCGGCCTCGCCGTTCTGGCCCCTCTGGCCGCTTTCGTCTTTCCCCGCCTTTCAGACGCTTCCACCTTTCCAGCCCATCGCCGATGCGTTCGCCGAATCGGCCGAAGCCGCGCAGTCCGCGCTGAGCAACGTGCTCGGCAATGCGTGGCAGACGGCGATCTCGCAGGCCTCGGGATTCAGCGGTTTCGCGCCGACGTGCGAAGCCACGGCGGGGGCCAGCCTGCCCGCCGCGCCGAAACTGCCCGATGCCGCGCCCGCCGCGATCCAGCCGCTGTTCGACTACCTGTTCGACGCGTGGCAGCGCAGTGTGCTGTTTCTCGACGTGCTGCGCGAGCGCGGCAACCAGACGTATATCCACGAAAAAGCGGGTATGCCGCCGGTGCTCGCGTTCGACTACGACGTGATCGTCGATGGCCGCGAACTCGAGGATCCGTGCAATTACGCACTCCTGCGCATCAAGCCCGAAGAGGGCGTGCAGACCGATGCGCGTATGCGTCCGTTCGTCGTGATCGATCCGCGCGCGGGGCACGGCCCCGGCATCGCGGGCTTCAAGATGGACAGCGAGGTGGGCATCGCGCTGCGCAAGGGGCACCCTTGCTACTTCGTGACCTTCTTCCCCGTGCCGACCGAAACGCAGACGATCGAGTCGGTCGGCAAGGCCGAAGCCGTGTTCCTGCGCAAGGTGCGTGAACTGCACGCCGACGCGGACGGTCTGCCGTTCGTGATCGGCAACTGCCAGGGCGGCTGGGCGGCAGCGCTGCTCGCGGCGTCCGCGCCTTCGCTGGTTGGCCCGCTGATGCTGGCAGGCTCGCCGCTTTCGTATTGGGCCGGCGTGCGCGGCAAGAACCCCATGCGTTATTCGGGCGGCTTGCTGGGCGGTTCCTGGGCGTCGTCGCTGGCCGCCGATCTGGGCGATGGCCACTTCGACGGCGCGTATCTGGTGCAGAACTTCGAGAATCTGAATCCCGCCAACACGTTCTGGGGCAAGCTCTACAACCTCTACGCGCGCGTCGATACGGAGCGCGAGCGCTTCCTCGAATTCGAGCGCTGGTGGGGCGGCCATTTCCAGCTCAATCGGGCGGAAATCGACTGGATCGTGCAGAACCTGTTCGTCGGCAATCACCTCACGCGCAACGAGGTGTACGCGAAGAATGCGCGCGCGCCGGTGGATCTGCGCAACATCCGCACGCCGATCATCGTGCTGGCGTCGTGGGGCGACAACATCACGCCGCCGCAACAGGCGCTCAACTGGATTCCCGATCTGTACGCGAGCGTCGATGAAATCGTCGCCAACGAACAGGTGATCGTCTATTGCCTGCACGACAAGGTGGGACATCTGGGCATTTTCGTATCGGCGAGCGTGGCGAATAAGGAGCACACCGAACTATTTTCGGCGCTCGATCTGATCGACGTGCTGCCGCCGGGACTCTACGAAGCGAAGATCACCGACTCGACGCCGGACGCGGGCCGTCTTGAAGCGCTCGAAGGGCGTTACGAGATCCGCTTCGAGCGCCGCACGATCGACGACGTGCTCGCGCTCGACGATGGGCGGGACGACGAGCAGCCGTTCGAAGTCGTGCGCCGTTTCGCCGAGAACAACCAGCGTCTCTACGATCTGTTTGTTTCGCCGATCGTGCGGGGATCGAGCAACGCGCTCACGGCGCATGTGCTGCGCGAGACGCATCCGTCGCGCGTGGAGCGCAGCGTGTTCAGCGATGCCAATCCGGTGCTGGGCGTGTTGCCCGCCGTCGCCGATGCGGTGCGCGCGCATCGCAAGCCCGCCGCGCCGGACAATCCGTTCACGCTGATCGAAAAGCAGGTGTCGGCGAGCATCGAGGGCGCGTGGGACGCGTACCGCGATGCGCGCGACGCATGGGGCGAACGCACCTTCTACAGCCTCTACACGGCGCCGTGGGTGCAGGCGTGGGTGGGCGTCGCGCCCAATTCGCCGCTCGATCCGATCGCGCCGCCGCTCACGGCGCTGCGCAAGGAACTCGCGCAGACGCGTCTGCGCGCGGCGCGCGCGCATTTGCAGGACGGCACGCTGCTCGATGCGTTCATGCGCATCCTGGCCTACCTCGCCGACGAAATGCACGTCGTACAGTACCGTCCGTTCCAGCGCATGCGTGAGCTGGGCCGCGAATATCTGGGCGAGAACCAGCCGAGCATTGCCGAACTCAAGGAAGCGGCGCGCCGTCAGGGGGCGATCGTGCAGCTCGATGCGCAAGCGGCGATCGAAGCGCTGCCGGGTCTCGTGCCGGACGCGCGCACGCGCCGCACGCTGCTGGCCGTGGTGTATCAGGTGGCGACCGCGCAGGAGCCGCTCGAAGGCGAACGCGCCGAGCGTTTTGCCGAAGTGCAGCGTGTGCTGGGCGTCGAGCCTGGCAGCGAGAAGGAAGCGCTGCCGCCGCCCCCTGGAAGCGGCGGTGCGGGGAGCGCCGGGGGCAGCGAAGGCGGCAAGTCGGGCGCGGGTTCCCAGGGCGCTGCGCCGGCTTCGGCGTCCACGGCTTCTGCCGCGCACGTCGATGCGCCTGCCGCACCGTCGCGCACTCGCACGCGCGCACCAACCGCGACGGCCACCGCGGCCGAACCCCCCGCGCCCGCAGTGGTGGAGAAGCCCAGGCGCGCGGCTCGTCCGGCCCCGAAGGTGAAGGCGGCCGCAGCGGCGGCAGCGCACGCGGTCGCGGCGCCCGAACCGAAGGCGCCTGCGACGAAAGCATCCGCCGCACGCGGCGCGCGCACGACCAGCGCACCGTCGGCCACGCGCACGGCGCGTCCTGCGGCAGCGCGTCGCCGGGCTTCGCGCGCGGGGGATTAAGCGAAACGACGAGCAGTACGACGATGCATCGCGCGAGGTGGCTGGCACACGCAAGCCGCCTCGCGTTTTTCGTCTGGTTGCCAGCACAACCACCCACCGTCAACGAGGTAAGCCATGCAGACTGCTCCCGACCGACCCCTCGCCGGTATGCGCGCGCTCGTGACCGGCGTGGCAAACGCCGAATCGATCGCCTACGGCTGCGCGCGCGCGTTCGCCGAACTGGGCGCGGAACTCGCGCTCACCTATCTGAACGACAAGGCCAGGCCCTACGTCGAGCCGCTTGCGAAGGAACTCGGCGCCACGCTGCTGTTGCCGCTGAACGTCGAAGACGACGCGCAACTCGATGCCGTATTCGACGCGTTGCGCGAACAATGGGGCACGCTCGACATCATGCTGCACTCGATCGCCTACGCGCCGAAAGCCGATCTGCAGGGCGGTCTGCTCGATTCGTCGGCGCAAGGCTTTGCGTATGCGATGGATGTGTCGTGCCATTCATTCATTCGGATGGCTAAACGATCCGTGCCGCTGATGAAAAACGGCGGCACGTTGTTCGCGATGAGCTATGACGGCGCGAATCGCGTCGTGCCGAACTACAACCTGATGGGACCAGTGAAGGCGGCGCTGGAAGCTTCATGCCGCTATCTGGCCTATGAACTTGGGCCGCGTGGCATCCGCGTGCATGCGGTGTCGCCGGGGCCGCTCAAGACGCGCGCGGCGTCCGGTCTACCCGATTTCGACCGCATGCTGGCCGATGCCGTCGAGCGCGCGCCGCTCGGCGAACTGGTCGACATCATGGACGTCGGCTACGCGACCGCGTACCTGGCGACGCGCTACGCACGCCGCCTGACCGGCAATACGGTCTACATCGACGGCGGCGCGCACATCATGTCGTAGCGCGCTTGGGTAACGCTTTAGCGCGTTGCCTGCTTGCTAGCGGCGATAGCCGTAGTCGTCATGGCGATCGTCCCAGCGGCGCTCGCCTCCCCAGCGTCGATCGTTCCAATGGCGCTCCTGCCATTGATGCTCGCGCCAGCGATGTTCTTCCCGGCGGCGATCGTCGTGCTAGTCCACATCGGTCGGGCCATAAGCCGGCGCAGGCGCGGCGATGAGTTTCCTGTTCATTCGGCCTCCTGGCGTTCGATGAATGGACGGCTCCAATCTAGCGTGTGCCGGCACGCTTTAAATTACGAATCTGAAACAACGATCTCGACTTGAAGCAATTCAGTAAGGGGCTGATTGCCGCTCCGAATACCGGAAAATTCAGAAAAGAGCCGTATTCATGGGGCTTAAAGAGGAAAACTCCGAAAGGGTCTGCGCCGTTGATGCGATGCAAAATTTTGCGCAATACCGCAGCGCGTTACGTTCCGCTTTCGTACGGAAATCGCAATAATCCGTAAATAAGCGTAATAAGCTGCGAGTCAGATGTAACCTATGTAACGATCAAAGAACCTAGACTCGCGCTTTACTGTGGTGCAAGGCAGCCAGCCTCGCGCCCTTGCAAGGCAGAGCAATGATCATCGAAGGCAACGCCCTCCGTTCGTCGCCCACCCGCGCCGAAACGGAAAATGTTGCGCGAGCAACTATTTCGCCGGGCAGGCGTGCCGGCAATACATTTTTCAAGCTGCTGTACCGCTATACGCATACGCGCGCGTGGCGCCACAACGAACGCCTCGCGCATGGCGTGACGCTTGAACGCGACGAGGCGGGGCGGCTTGCCGGCATGCGCATTCGCGGGCAGCGTCTCCCGGCTGTGAATCGCCTGCCGATCTCACAGCCCGAAAGCGGCAATGCATCGCGCGAATTCCACGAATTCCACGAATGCCATCTGATCGCCACCGGTCCCTCCGTCAATCACATCGACTACCGTGCGCTGCCGATGCAGCACGTACTCGGCGTGAATGGCGCGATCGCGCTGGCCGCCAGGCAAGGCGTGCGCTTCGATTACTACTGCATCGTCGATACAGGCTTTGTGCGCAATCGGCCCGATCTGGTCGAGCGCGTAATCGGCGAGCCGCTTACGCTGTTCGCCACGCCCCTCGTTCTCTGGCATATCGCTGAGCGCTTCGGCATCGAGCGCATTCGCTGCCGCGTGTTCATCCTCGACGACATGCTGTTTCCCGCCGGACGCCGTGCGTCCGGGCAACGCGAATTGCGTGCGCTTGACGATGCGCACGCGCTCGCGCTGTTCGATGCGCCGCAGCCGCTCGGCTTCAGTCTCGACTTGCGGCGCGGTGTTTTCGATGGCCGCACCGTTGCCTATGCGGGCTTGCAGGTGCTCGCGGCGCTGGGTTTCAAGCGGCTCTATCTGCATGGCGTCGATTTGAGCGCGGCAAAGTGCACGCCGCGTTTCTACGAATCGGCGCTCGACATGCAGCCGAGCTATCTGGACGAAAACTTCGCGGACTTCATCGAGCCGTCGTTTCGCCATGCCGCCGTGTTGCTCGCGCGACGCGGCATCGACGTGCGCAATCTGTCGCTGGATAGCGCGCTTGGCGAGGACATTTTCCCGAAGCTGCGCTGGCAGTCGCTCAAGCGCGACGCCGCGCGTGCGAAGGTAAGCGCAAGCGTGCGCGAGCCGGCGCGCGAATCCGCACTGGCGTTTGCCTGATCGCCATGCGGGTCGTCCATGTTTCGAATACGCCGGTGGCGGGCAGCCCCGGCAACATCGTCGCCGCGCTCAACCGGCATACCGACATCGAAGCGCGTCATGTCGTGTTCAACGCGCAGGCTTATGGCACGCGCACCTTCGCCGTCGATATCGACTGGCGCACGCAGCGCGTGGAAGCGCTGGCCGTCATCGATGCCGCCGACGTCGTTCATCTGCATCAGCACTTCTCCATCGACGAAACCTTCGGCGCCGACATGGCGCGCCGTATCGGCGGGCGCAAGCTGATCCGCCAATACCACTCCGCGCCCGCGTTGTGGGCGAAGCACGATCGCGAACTGCTCACGCGCATCGTCACCGATCCGGTGCCGCAACTCGTGATTGCGCAAGGGCCGGAGCGCTACTATCCGCTCGCGCGCGTGGTGCCGAATATCGTGCCGATCCACGACGAGCGCTATCGGAACGCCCCGGAGGCCGACGATGGTCCGCCCATCGTCGTCTATGCGCCGAGCGGGCGCGCGAGCGCCTGGAAGACGCGCTGGGAGACCAAGGGCGCGCCGCAGACGCTCGCGCTGCTGCGGCGCTTCGAGCGCAAGGGGCTGTGCCGCGTGCGCACGATCATGAACACGCCGCACGACGAATGCCTGCGTTTGAAGCAGGGCGCGGCGCTGGCCGTCGACGAATGCGTGACCGGCAACTATCACTTGAGCGGTCTCGAATCGCTGGCGCAGGGCAAGCCTGTGGTCGGCCATCTCGATGCTCGCGTGCAGGCGCAATTGCGCGCGCTCACGGGCGCCGTGGAGCTGCCATGGGTGGATGTGAGGCTGGAAGAGGCCGAGCCCGTCCTGCACGCGCTGCTCGCCGATAAACGCCTGCGCGAGGAAATCGGTCAGGCGTCGCGCCGCTGGATGGAGGCGCACTACGACGATGCCACGCTCGTCGAGCATTATCGGCGCGCGTATTTCGATCTGTTCGAAGCGCCCGGGAGCTTCGGCGTGCCGCGTTTTCGCTCTCATGCGGAGCAGTGGCGCGCTGTGGCGCTGCACGATCACGCGTGGGACGTGCGCCGGCGCGCGGGCACGCCATGGTGGCGTCAGGCCGCCGACGCGTTCAAGCGCGCGGTGAAGGGCACGCAGGCGCGCCCGTAAAAGTAAAAAAGCCGGGGTATGCCCCGGCTTTTTGCATTCGGCGATGCGGGGCTTACTGCACCGTCACCGCGCCGAAGTTCTGGCGTCCGAACGGACTCACCTGATAGCCGTTCACATTGGTGCGTGTGATGGCCGAGGCGGTCGGATAGCCGAGCGGAATCCACAGCGCCTGATCGTGAATGATCTTCTGCGCGGCGTCGTAGAGCTTCGCGCGTTTGGCCTGATCGGCGGTGGTTTTGCCTTCGGTGATCAGCTTGTCGAGCTGCGGGTCGCAGAAGCGCGCGAAGTTGATGCCCGACTGCACCGCGTTGCAGCTAAAGAGCGGCGAGAGATAGTTATCCGGATCGCCGTTGTCGCCGGCCCAGCCCATGAAGAGCGTGTCGTGCTGGCCCTGCTTGGCCTCCTTGATCAACTCGCCCCATTCGATCACCTTGATGTCCGCCTTCACGCCGATCTTCGCGAAATCGGCCTGCAGCAGTTCGGCGCCCGCGCGCGGGTTCGGATTGAGCACGCTGCCGTTCGGACGAACCCAGATCGTCGTCGCGAAGCCGTTGGGCACGCCTGCTTCGGCGAGCAGTTGCTTCGCCTTCGCGATGTCATGCGGATACGGCTGGATGGACTTGTCGTAGCCCCAGGTCGTGGGCGGCCACGGATTGGTCGCGGGCGTGGCCGTGTTGTCGAACACCGTCTTCAGATACGTCGTGCGATCGAACGCGAGGTTCAGCGCCTGGCGCACCTTCGGATTGTCGAGCGGCTTCTTCTGCGTGTTGAGCGCGACGAAGGCGGTCATGAAGGCCGGCGTCTGCACGACCTTGAGCGATTTGTCGGCACGGGCGTCGGCCACGTCCTGAGGCTTGGGCGACAGCGCGATCTGGCATTCGCCGGCCTTGACCTTCTGCGCGCGCACGGCGGCGTCGGGCGTGATCGCGTAGATGAGGCGCTCGACCTTGGGCTTGGGTCCCCAGTAGGTCGGGTTCACGTCGTAGCGGATCACGGCGTCCTTCGTATAGCTCTTGAGCGCGAAGGGGCCGGTGCCCACGGGTTTGGCGTTCAGGTCGACCTGCTTGCCGGCCTTGAGCAACTGATCGGCGTACTCGGCCGAGTAGATCGACGCGAAGCCCATCGACAGGATCGGCAGGAAGGTCGCGTTCGGCTCGTTGAGTTCGAACCTGACCGTGTTCGCATCGACCCTGGTGACCGATTTGACGAGCTTGGCCAGGCCCATCGACTGCGCGTGCGGGAAGCCGCTCGCGCCCGCCACTTTGTGCCACGGGTTGTTGTCGTCGAGCATGCGGCCGAAGGTGAAGACCACATCGTCGGCGTTCAGCGTGCGCGTGGGCTTGAACCATTCGGTGGTCTGGAACTGCACGTTCGGACGCAGATGGAAGGTGTAGGAGAGGCCGTCGGCGCTCACGTCCCACGATTGCGCGAGCGCGGGCACGACCTTCTTCTGCGGCTCGTCGTAAGCGACGAGCGAATTGAAGATCACGTCGGCGGATGCGTTGGTCGTCACGAGCGAGTTGAATTGCACGATGTCGAAGCCGTCCGGGCTCGATTCCGTGCAGACCGTGAGCGGTTTCGCGAGCGCGGGCGTGGCCGCGCAGGCGAGCGCCGCGCAGAGCGCGGCGGCGAGCACGGAAGCGGGCGAGGTGAAGCGCATGGGATCTCCGTTGGTCCGGTATGCCGGGGTTGTGGCAAAGGTGGGCGGTCGAAGGGCCTCTGGGCGCGCAGGCGGTGTCAGCGCGCCACGCGGGGCCCGATCGGGGAAAGCTTATCGAAGGGAAATTGCCCAGACAACAAATTAATCCGCATACCCATATGGGGTGCAATCTGGCGGGGCGATGCAGGAAGAGAGTGATGCGCGGCGCATGGGGAAAGCGCCGCGCGAGATCAAGGCTGGATCAGTGCTCGGCCGCGCGCGGCTTGCGCGGCGCGCGCTCGAATGCGCGGTCGTAGAGCCAGCGCGGCAGGGCGCCCAGCAGCGTGGCGACCACGCGCATCGGCCACGGGAACACCGCGAAGGTGGTGCCGCGTGCGATCGCATCGGCGCTGGCTGCGGCGAAGCGGTCCGCGTCCATCAGGAAGGGCATGCGGTACGGGTTCTTCGCCGTCATCGGCGTGCGGATGTAGCCGGGCGCGATCGTGACGACGGGCACGTTGAACGGCCGCATCTCGACGCGCAAGGCTTCGAGATAGGCGAACGCCGCCGCCTTCGAGGCGCTGTACGCGCCCGAGCCCGGCAGCCCGCGCACGCCCGCCACGCTCGCGATGCCCACCAGCGTGCCGCGCTTCGCCTCGGCCATCGCCTGCGCGAACGGCTCGAAGGTGGCGACCATGCCGAAGTAATTGGTGTCCATCACGTCGCGGAAGGTGGCGAGATCGCCATGACCGGTGAGCGCGCCGCGGCTCACGCCCGCATTGGCGATCACCACGTCGGGCATGCCGTGCTCCGCCACGAAGGCATGCGCTGCGGCGGCGAGCGCATCGGCGTCGCGCACGTCGGCGCAATAGAGCGAGATGGGATGCTGCGGATGGGACTGGCGGAACGCCTCAAGCGCGTCCGTGCGGCGTGCGACCAGTCCGAGGATGGCGCCGCGCCGCACGTATTCGGCGGCGAGGGCGGCGCCGATGCCGCTCGACGCGCCGGTGATGAAGACCTTCAAGGGTTGTGTCATACCGGCGCGCGCGCTCACATCTTCTTCGCGCGGATCTGCGAAATGATGTAGTCCATCACCTGCAGCGTGGCCGGATCGGCCTTGTCTTCGGAAACCTGCATCAGCGCCGGGCCGGTTTCATACTTGCCCTGGATCGCGATGGTCGGCACGCCGTCGATCTTGTAGGCGTCGAGCAGACCCTTGTCGCGTTGCAGCGCGCTTTGCGTCGAGAACGAGTTGTACGCGTCCATGTACTTCTTCGGATCGACGCCCTGCGTGGCGAGGAACTTCGCCTGGTCTTCCGGCGTGAGCAGGTAGTTCTTGTTGACGTGGATCTCATGGAACACGGCCGGCGTGAGCTTCTGCGCGAGGCCCAGCGCGTCGAGCGCGTAATACATCTTCGAATGCGGGATGAAGTCGTCGCGGAACGCCACCGGCACGCGCTTGAACACGATGTCCGGGCCTTGTTTGGCGATCCAGCTTTCGAGGAACGGATCCAGCGCGTTGCAGTGCGGGCAGCCGTACCAGAAGAACTCGACCACTTCGATCTTGCCCGCGGGCACGTCGAGCGGCTGGGCTTGCTTGAGGACCGTGTATTCCTTGCCCGCGACGGGCGCGGTGGGCGATGCGTGCGCCGCGCCGGCGAGCATCGAGAGCGAGAGCACAAGCGTTCCGAGAAGTCGTTTCATAGCGTGTTATTCCAGTGAACGGGACCGGCGGCGACCGGCCAGGCAACGCCGGCGCGCGGCGTGCGAGTGTTGCGGTTTGTGACGGACGCGCGTGCTGCGCGCGCCGCCTGCATGGCGCGATGGATTTCGCGCCGAATTTTCGCGCTTGGTTTTCGCGCTGAGTTTTCGCGATTACTGCTTCGTGAAACGGATGACGGCAGTGTCGATCCCGGCGTCTGACAGACGCTGACGGGTCGAGTTCATATCGTCGAATTTCGAGAACGGCCCGATGCGCACGCGGAAGTAGGTGACACCGCCCGCGTCACGCTGCGTGACCTTCGACTCGAAACCCTGGAACGCCAGACGCGCGCGCTGCTGCTCGGCATCGCCCGAAGTCTTGTACGCGCCCACTTGCAGGAAGTAGCCGGTGTTGGCGTCGCCGGCCGTCGGTGCGGCCGAACCCGGCTGCGCGGGCCTGGCGGCGGGCGGCGTGGCGGCGCTCGGGGCGTTGGACGACTTCAGCGGCTGGTTATTGGCGAACTGCTGGAGCGCCTGGTTCGCCTGACTGGACGGTTGCGGCTGCGGCTTCTTCGCGATGGTCGTGCCGTTGTCGCCGGTGGACGGCTTCGGTGCGACGGCGACGCCGTTGTTCGCCGCGTTGTTCGTCGGGTTATTCGCGACGTTGCCGTTGTCGCCGGCATTGCCTGCATTACCCGCAGGCGGCACTTCGACGATCTGCGGCTCTTCGAGCATCCCCGACGACTGCGACTGGTTCGTGGTCTGGCCCGGCGCCGTGTTGGGCGGCGTGCTTTGCGCGGCCTGCGGCGTCACCGGCTGACCCGGCGACTTGCCCTGCAGCGGGCGATTCGGATCGTACTGCTCGCTTTGGCTCGCGTCCGAAGCGGCCGGCGGCGCAACCTTCGAGACGAACGGCGTGGGCGAGCGCGTGATGTAGAGCGCCACGACCACCGCGATCGCAAGGCCGACAATCAGGCCCAGCACGACACCGAGAAACGTGCCCCCGGACTGTTTCGACTGCTGTTTTGTAGTGCGGCGCGCTTTTGCAATCGGTTGTGCCATCGTCTGAATCACCTGCAAACAAGAGTATTCCGGAACGGCGCGCCCTGGCGGGCACGCCCCAAACATGTCGTCATGCGTTTTGGACGGAGCGCCCGCGCGACGGCTGCCGCGCGGGCCGGGCCTGGGGACCTGAGGGTCCGCGGGCCGTTTTACATGCGCTCGGGAGCCGAGACGCCGATCATGGCGAGGCCGTTCGCCAGCACCTGGCGCGTGGCCGCGAGCAGCGCGACGCGCGCATCACGCACGGGGGCATCGTCCACGAGAACGCGTTCGGCATTGTAGAACGAGTGGAATTCAGCCGCGAGTTCGCGCAGGTAGAAGGCGACCGCGTGCGGCGCGAGTTCCGTAGCGGCATGGGTGAGCATGTCGGGGTACTCGCCGAGCTTCGCGATGAGCGCCAGCGCCCGCTCGCTCGACAGCGGCGAGAGATCGACCGTCGGCAGCGCGGCGAGGTTGCCGCCGTGCTTGCCCTGCCAGTCGCCGAGAATCGACGAGATACGCGCGTGCGCGTACTGCACGTAGTACACGGGGTTTTCGTCGTTCTGCTTGAGCGCGAGGTCGATGTCGAACACGAATTCGGTGTCGGCCTTGCGCGAGATGAGGAAGAAGCGCACGGCGTCGCGGCCGCGGCGCACGGTCGCTTCGTCGAGCTGGTCCGGCGCGACTTCGCTGCCGGCGGGGCTTACATCGGCGCCGCCCGACCATTCGATCAGGTCGCGCACCGTCACGTAGCTACCCGCGCGCTTGGAAATCTTCACTTCCTGGCCGTCGCGCATCACCGTGACCATCTTGTGCAGCACGTAGTCGGGATAGCCCTTCGGGATGCCCACGCCGAGCGCCTGCAGACCGGCGCGCACGCGCGCGATGGTGCCGTGGTGGTCCGAGCCCTGGACGTTGATGACCTTGGTGAAGCCGCGTTCCCACTTGGTGACGTGGTAGGCGACGTCCGGCAGGAAGTACGTGTAGGTGCCGTCGGACTTGCGCATCACGCGGTCCTTGTCGTCGCCGTAGTCGGTGGTCTTGAGCCACAGCGCGCCGTCCTGCTCGTAGGTCTGGCCCGAGGCGACCAGCGCCTCGACGGTCTTCTCGACACGGCCTTCCGAATACAGCGACGATTCGAGGTAGTAGCGGTCGAACTTCACGCCGAACGCCTGCAGATCCAGATCCTGCTCGTGACGCAGATAGGCCACGGCGAAACGGCGGATCGATTCGAGGTCCTCGGGGTCCTTCGCGCCCGTGACGGGTTCGCCGTCCTTGGCCGCGACGGTTTCGCCCGCGAGGTAGTCGCGCGCGATATCGGCGATGTATTCGCCGTTATAGGCGGCTTCCGGCCAGCCCGCGTCGCCCGGCTTCAGGCCGCGCGCGCGCGCCTGGGTCGAGACGGCGAGGTTGCCGATCTGCACGCCCGCGTCGTTGTAGTAGAACTCGCGGTGCACGCCCCAGCCCTGCGAGGCCAGCACATTCGAGATGGCGTCGCCGAGCGCGGCCTGACGGCCGTGGCCGACGTGCAGCGGACCCGTGGGGTTGGCCGAGACGAACTCGACCAACACGTGCTTGCCCGCGTCGCGCTGCGACTGGCCGAACGCGGCGCCTTCGGCGAACACGGCGTTCAGCACGTTGCGCTTCGCCTGCGCGGACAGGCGCAGGTTGATGAAGCCGGGGCCGGCGACTTCGGCATCGGCGATCAGGCCGGCTGCGGCGGGCAGCGCCTTCACGGTGTCGACGATCTGCTGGGCCAGCGCGCGCGGATTGGCGCGCAGCGGCTTGGCGAGCTGCATCGCCACGTTGCAGGCCACGTCGCCGTGCGCGGCGACCTTCGGACGCTCCAGCGCGATGGCGGGCATGACGAATGCGGCTTCGGTGGCGCCGTCGGTGGCCTTCGCCACTTGGGCGACGGCGTCGGCGAGCAGAGTCTCCAGGGTGTGTTTCTGTGCGGGCAGCATGCTTGTTGCAGGTCCTGTGCGGGTAGTTTGGGTGCGGGGCCGCCCGCGTAGTCGCGGGGCCGGCGCGGGCCATCGAATTTGGGTGAGGGCGGGGCTTGCCGGGTCTTTCAACCGTCCGCAGCGTGCGCCTGCAACGCGCCGTTGGGGCGTCTGCGGTGGCGCTACGGCGTGCCGGACGGGCGTGCCGCGCCCTGCGGGTAATTCCGTTCAGACGGATTTTAGCAGGTGCTAATATGTGAAATGAGAAGCCCGGCAAGCGCGGCCGCCCGGCTCCTTCAAGCATTGGGCTCACCGGATGCACGACAGCCCGCATCGGCGGCTCGTGCGAATGTTCCGGTTGCGACGCGCTTAACCTAAAAAATCAAAAGGGAACAGTCATGCTGATTACTTTCAAATGCCACGCGTCGCCCGATGTTTTGATGCTGGATAGTCTCGCTCAATATCTCCTCGGCATTATCGGCAAGCGGCTGGGCGAGCGCGGCGTCATCACGCATGAAGAACTCGACGGCGCCATCAGCAAGCTCGAATCGGCCATCGCCGTCGACAAGAAAGATCGCTCCGAGCACGAAGGCCACTTCCACGAAGGCGAGGAAGGGCGCGAGCACCACGAATTGCCGCCGGGCCTCGCCCAGCGCGCGTTTCCGTTTCTCGACATGCTGCGCGCGGCGAGGAAGGAAGACAACGACATCGTCTGGGGCGTCTGACGCACCCGGCGCCGCAGCAAGCGCATCAAAGCAAAGAGCCCGCACAATCTGCGGGCTCTTTGCTTTTGCGGCCTGATGCAACGCCGGCGTAGCGCTTACTGGCTGGCGGCGGTCGGTTCCGCCGTGTCTGCGGCCGAAGCGGCGCCCTTCTTGACCTTCTTTTTCTTCGGCTTCTTCACGTGCTTTTCGGTGGGCGCCGAATACGACGACACCGCGCTCGACTCGTGCGGCGCTGCGGCCGGCTGCGCGAACGACGGCTGCGCGAGAGCGGCGACGCCGAAGGCGGTCAACATCAACATCAGCTTCTTCATACGATTGTTCTCCGTCGAGGTTGCTTCGATCTGGTTTTTTAAGGACTTGCTGATGAGCGAGCCGGCGCGGCGCCGGGCGATGCCTGCCGCGTTTGGCCGTGGGTGATGCGCGGCCATCTTACAAAGCCGAAAAATTCCGTGCGCGAAATATTCAGGCTATCGCTTTGCGTATGTCGGGCCGCAGCAACGATGCGCGGCCCGAGCGCGTGACATAGCCGCGCGGCGTTAAAGCCGTTAAAGCAGCGGCGCGAGCGCGCGGCGCGCGTCGTCGGCGGAAAGCGCCATGCGCGTGGCGAAATCGGCAAGCTGATCCTGGCCGATCTTGCCGACCGAGAAATACGTGCTGTCCGGATGCGCGAGATAGAAGCCCGAGACGCTCGCCGCCGGCAGCATCGCCAGCGATTCGGTCACGCTCATGCCGATCTCGGTGGCCTGCAGCACGTCGAACATGTCGCGCTTGACGAGGTGATCCGGGCAGGCGGGATAGCCCGGCGCCGGCCGGATGCCCGCGTACCTCTCGGCGATCAACGCGTCGTTGTCGAGCGTTTCGGCGGCCGCGTAGCCCCACAGATCGCGGCGCACGCGCGCGTGCAGCGCTTCGGCGAAGGCCTCCGCGAAACGGTCGGCCAGCGCCTTGAGCATGATCGCGCTGTAGTCGTCGTGATCCTTCTCGAACTGCGCTTCCTTCACATCGACGCCGATGCCCGCCGTGACCGCGAACATGCCGATGTAGTCGGCCTTGCCCGAATCCTTCGGCGCGATGAAGTCGGCCAGACAGCGGTTCGGGCGCATCACGCCGTCGACCACCGGACGCACCGACTGCTGACGCAGATTGCGCCAGGTCATCGCGACTTCCGTGCGCGATTCGTCGGTGTAGATCTCGATGTCGTCGTCGTTGACGGTGTTGGCGGGCAACAGCGAAATCACGCCGTTGGCCTGCAGCCAGCGGCCCTGGATCAGGCGCGAGAGCATCGACTTGGCGTCGGAGAACACCTTGCGCGCCGATTCGCCGACGATCTCGTCGTTGAGAATCTGCGGATACGGGCCCGCGAGATCCCACGTCTGGAAGAACGGGCCCCAGTCGATGTACTGCGCGAGGTCGTTCAGATCGTAGTTCCTGAACACGCGGCGGCCGATGAACTTCGGCTTCACCGGCTCGAAACCGCTCCAGTCGATCTTCGTCTTGTTGGCGCGCGCTTCTTCGAGCGTCACCATCGGCTGCGCCTTCTTGTTGGCGTGCTGGTCGCGGATGCGCTCGTAATCGCTCTTGAGTTCGTCGATGTACTTCGTCGCGCCTTCGTCGGACAAGAGGCTGGACGCCACCGACACCGAACGCGACGCGTCCGGCACATACACCACCGGGCCTTCGTAGTTCGGCGCGATCTTCACGGCCGTGTGCACGCGCGAGGTGGTCGCGCCGCCGATCAAGAGCGGAATCTTCTTCACGCGGAAGTAGTCGTCGCGCTGCATTTCGGAGGCCACATAGGCCATCTCTTCGAGCGACGGCGTAATCAGCCCCGACAGGCCGATGATGTCCGCGCCCTCGACCTTTGCCTTGGCGAGGATCTCGTTGCACGGGACCATCACGCCCATGTTGACGACTTCGAAGTTATTGCACTGGAGCACGACCGACACGATGTTCTTGCCGATGTCGTGCACGTCGCCCTTCACCGTCGCAATGACGATCTTGCCTTTCGCGCGCACGTCGGCGCCCGATTCGGCGAGCAGGCGCTTTTCTTCCTCGATGAACGGAATCAGGTGGGCCACGGCCTGCTTCATCACGCGCGCCGACTTCACCACCTGCGGCAGGAACATCTTGCCCTGCCCGAACAGGTCGCCGACGACGTTCATGCCGTCCATCAGCGGGCCTTCGATTACGTTGATCGGGCGGCCGCCGCCGCCCATGATCTTCGCGCGCGCTTCTTCGGTGTCTTCGACGATGAAGTTGGTGATGCCGTGCACGAGCGCGTGCGCCAGACGCTTTTCGACGTCCTGATTGCGCCACTCCAGGTTCTCTTCCTTCTTCGCCGCGCCGGTCTTGAACTTGTCGGCGATTTCGAGCAGACGGTCGGTCGCGTCGTCGCGGCGGTTGAGCACCACGTCTTCCACGCGCTCGCGCAGTTCCGCGTCGAGATCGGCGTACACGCCCAACTGCCCCGCGTTGACGATGCCCATGTCCATGCCCGCCTGAATGGCGTGGTAGAGGAACACGGTATGGATCGCCTCGCGCACCGGATCATTGCCGCGGAACGAGAACGACACGTTCGACACGCCGCCGCTGATCTTCGCGTGCGGCAGGTTCTGTTTGATCCAGCGCGTGGCCTCGATGAAGTCCACCGCGTAGTTGTTGTGCTCCTCGATGCCCGTGGCGACCGCGAAGATGTTCGGGTCGAAGATGATGTCCTCGGGCGCAAAGCCTACCTCGTTCACGAGCACGTCATACGAGCGCTTGCAGATTTCGGTTTTGCGCTCGAAGGTGTCCGCCTGGCCTTTCTCGTCGAAGGCCATCACGACAGCGGCCGCGCCGTAGCGCCGGATCAGCTTCGCGTGATGGATGAACGGCTCGCGGCCTTCCTTGAGCGAGATCGAGTTGACGATGGCCTTGCCCTGCACGCACTGCAGCCCTGCCTCGATCACGTCCCACTTCGACGAGTCGATCATGATCGGCACGCGCGCGATGTCGGGTTCCGAGGCGATCAGATTCATGAAGCGCACCATCGCCGCCTTCGAATCGAGCATCGCCTCGTCCATGTTGATGTCGATGATCTGCGCGCCGTTCTCGACCTGCTGGCGCGCGACCGCGAGCGCCTCGTCGAACTGGCCGTTGAGGATCATGCGCGCGAACGCCTTCGAGCCGGTCACGTTGGTGCGCTCGCCGACGTTGATGAAGAGCGTGCCTTCGTTGACGTTGAAGGGTTCGAGGCCGGAAAGGCGCAGGGTATGGTCAGTCATGGTCGTGAAGGTGCGTCAAAGGGGTTGCAGGGCGGTCAGCTTGTCGAACCATTGGCCGAAGTGTGGACAGGCCGCACGAATGGCGGGAAGTCCGATTCGCCTGGCGATGACCGGGCCGTGCGTCTTCTTTTTGTACGGTGGGTTAAGCAAACTCGTCAAACGTTTCGATGGTGCGGTGACTGGCGAATCGTTGATGTGCTCGGGAGTTTCATAACGGCTGCGAATATCTTCGAGTGCGCGATCGTGCCGCGTCCACAGTGGATTCGCCTCACAGATCTTGCGAACGTCTGTAAACAACAGCGCTTCAAATTCATGAGGCTGCACATGCGGGATGAAGCGCTCGCGCCGGCAGCCGGTGTGGGACACGATGTCATCTGACAGGCGCCGTTCGATACGCGCGGCCCGCGTCGCCGGGTCTTGATGTCTGGATTCGACGAATTCCGGAAATGTCGGCCCGAGCGCATAAAGGTCGAACAACGTACTCACGTAGGTGTCGCCGCGCTGCGCGAGTATTTCCCTGAGGTTCAGCCTCACCCGGTCGAGGTTGAGCGCTCCGCCGCGGCCTGTCCGCGAGGTCTTGACCGGCTGCGCATGAGCGAATATGCCTCGCGCCCCGAGTTCGGGCGCCAGGACTTCGCGGACGAATACTTCCTCGGTTTGCCCTTCGCCGAGAATGACGAGATCCACCATTACGCGGGCCTCCCGCCAAGTACGTTCATTTCCCACAGTTCGCCGAGCGAATAGCTGTCCAGCCAGGAACCCAGTTCTGCTTCGCTCAAACGCCGGAACCGGGATGCATGGTCGATGCGATCCACGACTATCACGTCCTCGGGCTGGAGAGCGCTCAACAATTCGACGGATTGGGTCGCGACGATCAATTGTGTCTGTTCGGCGGCGAGTTCGAGCAAATCGGCAAGAATGTTGATCGCGAATGGATGTAGCCCGAGCTCCGGCTCGTCGAGCAGGATGACAGGTGGCATCAGCGCGACGGGTTGCTGGAGCAATGTCGCCAGGCAGATGAAACGCAGCGTACCGTCGGACAACACGTGCGCCTTGAACGGGGTGTCCGGATTACCCTTTTCGAGCCATTCGAGTTCGACGGTTTCGGGACAGTCTTCACGGTAAACAAAGTCTTCAAAGAACGGCGCAATCAACTGGATCGAGTCGACGATCATCCGGTAGTGACCTTTGTGCTGTTCGCGCAGCATGCGCAGGAATGGCGCAAGGTTGGATGCGTCGCTTTTCAGGCGCAGATTGTCGTTTGTCGGGTGGACCTGTTTGACTTTCGCCGATTCACTGGTGTCGTGGAAGTGATAGACGCGCAGGCGATCGATAGGCGGAAGCTGATCGATCAGGTATTCATGCGCGGCTGGGTCGATCGCCAGTCCGGCACTTCGCCACCTGTTCAGCAATTCGTCGGGGTTCGCAAGCCACGATTCTTCACTCGCGCGATTGCGCAGGCTTGTGCTCTCGCCGTAGCCAACGCTTTCTTCGTCGAAGATCAGCCGGTTATCCGACGTGGGATCGAGCTTGAAGAAATAGCTGCCTGCATGGCCCGCGAAGTTCAGCGCGCCTTCCATGTGCGATGTGCGCTTTCGCCCGTAATGCAGCAGCGCGTCCGGGCCGCCCTGTTTGGCGACATATAGCTGAAAGCGCTGTTGCGACATCTCGGCCAACATCCGGAAAAAGCCGATGAAGTTCGATTTTCCCGAGCCATTGGCCCCGATGAGCACGTTCAGATTGCGCAACTCGAACTCGCGCAGTTCGCGTATGGATTTGTATCCAGCGATCGTGAGTTTCGAGATGGCAAGCATGGTCAGTTTCCCTTGCACGGCGCGTAACACAAGTGTTCTCCACTAGCATGGTCACGCGCCCATTGTGTCTCCTGGCCGAACCTTTATCGCTTGGCCAGATGGCCAACGATGCAGGCTCGCCAGGTCACGCCGCGTCGCGATACTGTCCCGGCCAGCGGCGCGGCTTGATCGTTTCGAGCGCCTTGGCGATGGCGGCGATGTGCTCGGGCGTCGTGCCGCAGCAGCCGCCCGCCACGTTCACGAGGCCGGCGCTCGCGAATTCCTTGAGCAGCGCCGAGGTATCGGCGGGCGTTTCGTCGAAGCCGGTGTCGCTCATCGGGTTCGGCAGGCCCGCGTTCGGGTAGCACGAGACGTAGGTATCGCAGAGCTTGGCGAGTTCGGCGATGTACGGGCGCATCAGCGCCGCGCCCAGCGCGCAGTTCAGGCCGAACGTGAGCGGCTTCGCGTGGCGCAGCGAATTCCAGAAGGCCTCGACGGTCTGGCCCGAGAGAATGCGGCCCGAGGCGTCGGTGACCGTGCCCGAGATCATGATCGGCAGGTTCTCGCCGGTATCCTCGAACAGCTGGTCGAGCGCGAACAGCGCGGCCTTGGCGTTGAGCGTGTCGAAGATCGTCTCGACGAGGAACAGGTCGCAGCCGCCGTCCATCAGCGCCTTGGCCTGCTCGTAATAGGCGCGGCGCAGTTCCTCGAAGGTGACGTTGCGCGCGCCCGGATCGTTCACGTCCGGCGAGATGCTCGCGGTCTTCGGCGTCGGGCCGATCGCGCCGGCCGCGAAGCGCGGCTTGTCCGGCGTCGAGTATTTGTCGCACGCGGCGCGCGCGAGCTTTGCCGATTCGATGTTCATCTCGACGGCAAGCTCGCCCATGCCGTAGTCGTCCTGGGCCACCGTGGTCGCGCCGAACGTATTGGTCTCGATGATGTCGGCGCCCGCGGCCAGATACTGCTCGTGGATCTCGCTGATGATCTGCGGCTGCGTGAGCGAGAGCAGTTCGTTATTGCCCTTGATGTCGCGCCCGTAGTCCTTGAAGCGCTCGCCCCGATAGGCGGCTTCGTCGAGCTTGTAGCGCTGGATCATGGTCCCCATCGCACCGTCGAGGATCACGATGCGCGAGGCAAGCAGCGCGGGCAGCGAGGCTGCGCGCGTGTACGGCGTGGCGCGAGGAGGCGTAGCGTGTTCGGCGGGCTGGTTCATGGGTGGCGGGCGCGCGTGAGCGCCGGTCGAGCTGGGAAACCCAATATTGTATCCGCAGCCGGGTTGCGCCGCTGGCGCGGGCGCGGCCGTTGCGCCCCGGCGCAACATCCGGTGCGGCCAAAAGAAAGCCCCGCTCGGCGCGTGGCCTCACGGGGCTTTCTGCGGGGATTTCCTTCAGCGGGCGCCGCCATGGATCCGGCGGAGCGGCTTTACTGCAATTTCACTGCATGAGCGTGGGAGCCGTCATGCTGCGCGGGCCGCCACGTGTCAGTGCAGCACGACGGGTTGCTGCATGAGACTGTCGAACTGTCCGAGGAATTCGTCCACCTCGTCGAGCGACTGATCCTCGTCCATCAGCTTTTGCACGTCTTCGCGAAAACGTGCCGCCATCACGCCGTCGATAAACAACTCGCGGCGCGCATTTTTGTCGACGATTTCATAGCCGCCCGAGCGCATGGCGACGTGACCGTCCTGCGGGGGAAACTCGACAACGCAATAGTTCGGACTGTTGTAGATCATCTGCATGGCGACACTCCTTTTTCCTGTGCTCCCTCACTGCTTATGTCGATACATGGAGCGTTCGATCTGGAATTCAAGGGGTGGGTCCCGCATCACCTCTTTTCGGACTGCTCTCCCTCTACTTCCCATCTTTGATGCCTGCTTCCCGGAAACTTCCCGGAAACGATCGATAGAACTACGGATGCAACTCCTGGGCCTGCTGGCGTAAAAACGTTTCGAGCAACGCCGCGAAGCCATGCGAGTCTTCTACCGGGGCCAGATGCGCCGCATCGACGATTTCGAAACGCGCATCGGGAATCGCATGGGCGAGCGCCTCGGTGAGCGCGGGCGGCGTGCCGCTATCGTGGCGTCCCGCGACGGCGAGCGTGGGCACGCGCAATTGCGCGAGTCGTTCGTGAACGTCGAAGTCGCGCAGGGCTTCGCAGGCGCGCGCGTAGCCTTCTGAAGGTGTCCGTAATAAAACGTCACAGATGCGTGCGACGGTATCGCGATGGGTGCGGCGGAAGTCTGGCGTGAACCAGCGCGCCATCGTCACGTCGGCCAGTGCGCCCAGGCCTTCGCGGCGCACGAGCGCGGCGCGTTCGTTCCAGGTTTCGCGCGCGTCGGGCGAGGTGCGGCTCGCGGTGTCGCAAAGCGTGAGCGAAAGCACGCGCGAGCGCGAAGGGTGAGCCGATGCGCCCGCATGATCCAGCGCGAACTGCTGCGCGATCATGCCGCCCATCGACATGCCGACGAGATGCGTCTTCTCGATGTCTTTCGCGTCGAGCAGGGCGGTGAGATCGGCGGAAAGTTCCTTGAAGCCGAAGGCGGTATTCGATACGGCGCTCGCGCCGTGACCGCGCACGTCGTAGCGCAATACGCGAAAACGATGCCGGAAATGACCCGCGAGCGTGTCCCACACGGAGAGGTCGCCGCCCAGCTGATGAATGAAGGTTAGCGCCGGACCGCCGCTGCGGTCTTCGAAGACGTAGCGCGTATCGATGCCATTGACAGTCGCTTGCATGCGTTCCTCCTTGGCCGGTGCGGTCGGGAGTCAGGCTGGTTGCGAGGTACTGCGTGGACGTCGTACGGCTTTTCGCAAGCCGCGCGCCTGAAAGGCACAAAGGGGTGATTCGCGTGGCCGGATGCGCCGGTGCAGCGCGCGGATCGAGCCTCCCTTCGAACGCTTTCCTCTGTTGTTTCTTGTGCTCGTCTCGGGCCGCGCGCGCATTCGATGCAGTTCGGATGCAGGGCGCTTATATGATTTCCAGTATGCGCCATTTCGCGCGAACGTGCGGCTAGAAAGGCCGGTTTTGTGGCCTGCACGCGGATTCGTTGTGCGTGTGTGTGCGGGAGGGCGCTTAAGGGTGTAGCGGGGCGTCGGCGGGCAGCTCGGCAGGGTTCTCTGGGGCGGCCGTGGAGGGGGCCGCAGGCGCGCTTGATTCAGACGATTGGTCGGCAGGCGGCGGCGTTTGTGCCGGTGCGGAAGGAGTTGGTGCGCTTGAAGTATCCGGAGCACCCGAAACATCCGGAGCTTTGGGCACGCTCAACGCGCCGTGCCATAGCAGTTCGACTTCGGTGCCGTTCGGCTCGGTTTGCACGAGGCGCACCGGCAGCCAGCCGAGCGAGGGCGCGAGCCACACGTCGATGCGGCGCTTGTCGCCGTCGTGGCGCGGCAGTCGCATGAAGTGACGCGCGCTCACGTAGCCGCGATCCGTGCTCACGGTTTCGTCGCCGATGGTGGTGATGGGCCAGGTCTCGCCGCTGTCGTTGTCGGCGACGTAGAACTCGCGCGTGACGCCCGGTTTATAGGTGTCGGGGTCGCCGCGCACGAGGCTCGCGAGCTGCATCACCATGCTGAAGCGATCCTGTGCGCCATCGGGCAGCGCAAGCGAATTCGGCGTGCGCGTGAAGATGATCTGCTTGAGATTGCGATTGAAGACCGTGAAGTCCTCGGGCCGGTGGCCGCGCTTTTCGATGTATTGATCCGGCGCGAGTCCGAAGGCATCGACATGCCCGCGGCTCGTCCAGCTAAAAGCCCCGACAAAGGGCAGCGGAATCGACACCACCATTTCGTAGTGCTGGCCATCGCTCTTCCAGTGGATCGTGCCCGGCGCGTTGCGCGCGCCGTTGAAGAAGGTGTCGTATTCGAGTTCGCCCGACGGCGGGACCTGGAATTTGACGCCGTGCGAGGCCTGCGCCGCCTGCGCGGACGGGGTGTTGCCGTTGCCGGGCGCGGCGGCCTGGGCGGCCCCGCTCGCGCCGCCCGATGCGCTTGCGGACGACGCCGAGGCATCGGACGCGACGGGGCTCGACGCAGCGTCTTCAGGCGCGGCGGCAGTCTTGGGATGCGCTTCGGGCAGCGCGAGCGCCTGGAGCGTGTGCGGCGGGCTGGGGGCCCGTTTGGAGTGAGCCGGCGGGGCAGGGTTTGGCGCGGGTTTTGCGGCAGGCGCGGCGGGTTTGGCCTGCTGCTCGATACGTTCGGGCTTGAGCAGGCGGACCTGTACGGGCACGTGCGCGGGCGTGACCGGCTGCGCCGTGTGGTGCCGCTCGAACCATTGCGCCGCGAGCCAGTGCAGCACCGTTACCAGAACGAACACGGCCACCCAGCGCCACGCGTGGGAGCGGCGGGAGAGTGTGGCGGCGTTACGGTCGGTGGCGGAGGTGGGCATCGTTCCCGGTCGGGTCATGTTGAAATGCGGGCCAGACGTTACTGTGACACGTCGGGCATATCCACTGCAGAAAGCGCGAGCGGGTCTGCAGGCCGATCAGCGCTCCGCGGGGCTGTACCCCAATTCGTACGAGAGCTTGCGCGCGCATTCGCGCAAGGCCGTGTCGACGGCGCCGTTCCAGCCGCTCTCGAATGCGCCTTCATGCCCCAGCGCGATCAGCCCCAGCGCGAGTTCGCCGCTCGCGTCGAACACCGGCGTGCAGAACGCGTGGATGGTCGGCAGCAACATGCCTTCCACGCGCGCCGCGCCGCGCTCACGCACCTCGGCGAGCGCGGCTTCGAGCGCCTCGGCGCTGCGCGGCGTCGCGCCCCACGAGTAATGCTGCGCGCTGCCCAGCTCGCGCTCGATCATCGGCGCGGTCTTGCTGCGCGGCAGATAAGCAGCGAACAGCAGGCCCGTCGCGGAGCTGAGCATCGGCATGACGTCGCCGAGCTTGAGCGACGCCTTGGCCGGATGGCTCGATTCCATCCAGTGCACCACGGTCGGCCCCTGGTTGCCCCACACGGCGATGCCCACGGTGATGTCGAGCGCGTCGCGCAATTCGGCGAGCGCGATGCGCGCAAGCTTCACGCCGTCCACGCGTGCGAGACGCGCCAGGCCCAATTGCAGCGCGAAGCCGCCCAGTTCGTAGCGGCCCGATACGGGGTCCTGCGCCACCACGCCCAGGCGCAGAAAGCTCACCAGATAGCGATGCGCCTTCGCAGGGCTCATGCCCGCGCGCTGCGCGAGGTCGCGCAGCATCATGGCGCGCGGCTCGTTGGTGAGCACGTCGAGCAGGCGAAAGCCCACCTCGATCGACTGAATGCCCGAGCGCAGCTTTTCTTCGCCGCCGTCGTTGACACTTTCTTGAGCGTCGTTGGCCTCGTCGGGATCCAGGCTTTCTTCGACGGAAGCGTCGGCGGAACGGGACGATGGGGCAGAGCGGGTAGACGGCGGCATAAAGAGCGTTCGGGAGAGCGGTTGGGTTTTGAAATTCGCGAAGTTCGGCCTGGGCGCGCTCCTTCCCTTGGGCCGCGCCGATTCACCATCGTAGAATACATTTCCTCTATCGTCATCCACGCCTCAATCCATGAAACTCGCCACGCTGAAGGACGGCACCCGCGACGGCCAACTGATCGTCGTTTCCCGCGACCTGCGCAGCGCCGCCATCGCCGATGCGATCGCGCCCACATTGCAGCGCGTGCTCGACGACTGGCGCTTCTATGCGCCGCAACTGCTCGATCTGTACGACGCGCTCAATCAGGGCCGCGCGCGCCATACCTTCAGCTTCGATGCGCGCGACTGCATGGCGCCGCTGCCGCGCGCCTATCAGTGGGCCGACGGCTCGGCTTACGTGAATCACGTCGAACTCGTGCGCCGCGCGCGCGGCGCCGACATGCCGCCCGAGTTCTGGACCGATCCGCTCATGTACCAGGGCGGCAGCGACGACTTCATCGGCCCGACCGACGACATCGTGTGCGGGTCGGAAGCGTTCGGCATCGACTTCGAGGCGGAAGTGGCCGTCATCACCGGCGACGTGCCGATGGGCGCGAACGCCGACGAAGCGCTCAAGGCCGTGCGCCTCGTCGCGCTGGCCAACGACGTGTCGCTGCGCAACCTGATTCCCGCCGAACTGGCCAAGGGCTTCGGCTTCTTCCAGAGCAAACCGGCGACGTCGTTCGCGCCGGTCGTCGTGACGCCCGATGAACTGGGCGAGCACTGGCGCGAAGGCCGCGTACATCTGCCGATGCTGGTCTACTGGAACGGCAAGAAAGTGGGCCAGCCCGACGCGGGCACGGACATGGTGTTCCACTTCGGTCAACTGATCGCGCACGCGGCGAAGACGCGCAATCTGCGTGCGGGCGCGATCGTGGGTTCAGGCACGGTGTCGAACAAGGACGCGAAGCGCGGCTATTGCTGCATCGCCGAAAAGCGCTGCCTCGAAACCATCGAGCACGGCGAGGCGAGCACGGAGTTCATGAAGTTCGGCGACAGTGTGAAGATCGAAATGCTCGACAGCGCGGGTCAGTCGATTTTCGGCGCGATCGATCAGGCCGTGGCGGCGCTGTCCGACGTGCAGTGAGCGGGTGGCGGGCGATTTATCGGCGGCATCGGCAATACGATCGGCGCAAAAGCGGCCTATAAGACAAATAGACAAATACGACAAGAAAGACAGGACACAGGAGACAGTGCCATGAACGATCCTTTTTACGCCCGCTATCACGCCCTGCGCGTGCGGCGCCACGAGCACGGCATCGTCGAGATCGTGATGAGCGGCGAGGGCGCCAACAAGAGCGGCCTCGCTACCGCCGACGCCAACATGCATCGCGAACTGGCGGAAATCTGGCGCGACGTGGACCGCGATCCGGACGCGCGCGTGGCCGTGATTCGCGGCGAGGGCAAGGGCTTTTCGGCGGGCGGCGATCTTGCGCTGGTGGAGGACATGGCCCTGCACTTCGACGTGCGCGCGCGCGTCTGGCGCGAGGCGCGCGAC
The DNA here is from genome assembly GCF_002917095.1 of Paraburkholderia eburnea. Lineage (GTDB taxonomy): Bacteria > Pseudomonadota > Gammaproteobacteria > Burkholderiales > Burkholderiaceae > Paraburkholderia > Paraburkholderia eburnea. Next base: position 803,494 of record NZ_PQGA01000001.1, on the reverse strand, counting down.
CTCGTCTACAACGTCATCAACTGCAGCAAGCCGATTGTTTCCGCGATGCATGGCCCGGCCGTGGGCGCGGGCCTGGTCGCGGGTCTGCTTGCCGATATCTCGATCGCCGCGAAGACCGCGCGCATCATCGACGGGCACACGCGCCTGGGCGTCGCGGCGGGCGATCATGCGGCGATCGTCTGGCCGTTGCTGTGCGGCATGGCGAAAGCGAAGTACTACCTGCTGCTCTGCGAACCCGTGAGCGGCGAGGAGGCGGAGCGCATCGGCCTCGTGTCGCTGGCCGTCGATGAAACCGATCTGCTGCCGAAGGCATTCGAGGTGGCGAAGCGTCTCGCGAGCGGCTCGCAGACGGCGCTGCGCTGGACCAAGTACGCGCTCAACAACTGGCTGCGCCAGGCGGGGCCGAATTTCGATACGTCGCTGGCGCTCGAATTCATGGGTTTTTCCGGGCCCGACGTGCGTGAAGGTGTGCAGTCGCTGCGCGAGCGGCGCGCGCCGGAGTTTCCGGGCGGCGATCCGTTCTGAACGCTGAATGCGCTTGCAGCAAATGCAGCGCAAATGAAGCACATGAGGCAGAACGCGCGTGAAGCGTGGGATCGCGCGGTATGATCGAAACGAGGCGTGCGTACGCCGCCCCCGTCCAACACTGATTGCATTGCGAGGGAGATTGGCATGACCGATTCAGCAGGCTCCGTACCGCCGTTCCCGGGCTTTCCCGGCTTTCCGCCCGCCGAAATGCTCGACCGCATGTGGGGGATGATGCGGCTTACGCCGTTTGGCAGCGCGTTCCCCGGCAGCGAGCCGGGCGCGGCGCAGGGACTCGGGCCGTCGCTGTCGATGATGTCCGACATGATGACGCCGCTCACCAATATCGAAGAACTCGACAAGCGCGTGACCGATCTGCGCGCCGTCGAGCAGTGGCTCAAGCTCAACCTCAACATGTTGCAGTCGGCGATCCAGGCGCTCGAAGTGCAGCGCGCGACGCTTTCGACGCTGCGCGCGTTCGGCGCGTTTGCGCAGTCGCAGATGGCCCCGCCGCCCGCGCACGAGGCGGCGCGGGCAACGCATTCGACTTCTTCTGAGCGCGAAAGCGCACAGGCAGGCGATGCCGATGCGTCGGCCGATGCGCCGCCGCCGGGCTTCGACGCATCGGCATGGTGGAACCTGCTGCAATCGCAGTTCAACCAGCTTGCGCAGTTCGCGATGGCGCAGCCCGCCGCAGCGGCTCAAGCGGCGCAGGCCGCAGCCGAGGCGGCAGCCGGCGCGGGCGAGTCCGCAGCGCAAGCCAAGCCCGCGGCGAAGCGCAGCGGTGGCGCGAGCGCCGGGGCGGCGGCAGGCAAGACGACGGCTGCGCGCGGCGCGAAGAAAACGCCCGCGCGCTCGGAGTAAGGCTCGCGTGCGCCGCGTGGGCGGCGGCGCACGAAGAACAGGCAGGAACAAACCGGAACAGGCAGGAACAAGCGGGGAGGTCGGCGCCATGCGGCTGGCACTCGTGATGATGGGCGGCGGCGCGCGCGCGGCCTACCAGGCCGGCGCGCTGCTCGCCCTCGCGGAACTTGCCGCGCAGGCCGAGCCCACGCGGCGCGCGATGCCGTTCACCGTGATCTGCGGGACCTCGGCGGGCGCGATCAATGCCACCTCCATCGCGAGTCACGCCGATCAGTTCCTGACTGGCGCCCAGCGCCTTGTCGAGGTCTGGGCGCATCTGTCCGCCGATCAGGTCTATCGCACCGACTGGCCCGGCATCGCGGCAGCGGGCGCGCGCTGGCTCGGCGCGCTGGCGTTCGGCTGGGCCACCTTCGGCATGACGGCGCGCCGCACGCCCCGCACGCTGTTCGACAACGCGCCGCTCGCGCACTTCCTTGCTCGCACGCTCGACTTTCACCGCATCGAGCAGATGCTCGACCGGCGCGTGCTGCACGCGCTCGCGGTGAGCGCGCTCAGCTATTCGTCCGGACGCCATCTCACTTTCTACCAGGCAAGCGAGCCGATCCGCGCGTGGCGCCGCGCGCAACGCACGGCACGCATGGTCGAACTCACGCCCGCGCATCTGCTGGCTTCGGCGGCGATTCCCTATGTGTTCCCCGCCGTGCGCCTCGAACTCGACGGTCATCACGAGTATTTCGGCGATGGCTCGATCCGGCAGATCGCGCCGCTTTCTCCGGCGATCCACTTCGGCGCCGAGCGCATCGTCGTGATCGGCGCCAGTGCGAGCGCGCCCGAAGTGGCGCATACCGATATCGACGCCTATCCGACGCTCGCGCAAGTGGGCCAGCAGGTGCTCGCGAGCGTGTTCCTCGACGCGCTGGGCGCCGACATCGAGCGCGTCGAGCACGTCAACCGCATGGTGCGGCACCTGCCGCACACGGTCGAACCGGAAAGCGGCTGGCGGCACGTCGACGTGCTGGCGATCGGCCCGAGCGAGCGCGTCGAACTGATCGCGGCACGCCATCTCGGGCAACTGCCGCTTTCGGTGCGGATGCTGCTGGGCGCGGTGGGCGGCAATCGCGCATCGGGCGCGGCATTTGCGAGCTATCTGTTATTCGAGCGCGCCTTCACGGGGGATCTGATCGAACTCGGTTATCGCGACACGCTAGCAAAAAGCGACACCCTTTTGACTTGGTTCAAAGAGCCGTCAGAGATGCGCGCGGGCGTGGCGCTGGGCCACCCGCAGGCGCCCCGGAACTGAAAGATCGCCGTGCTATCATCGTGTAAGGTTTATCCGACCGTCTCGTGGGCGTCAGGTTGTATTTGCGCATGCCGACCGACTCCCGAGGCGTTCCCCGTCTGCTTGCGGTCAAAGAGAGCCCGCGCGTGCGCTTACGCCGCGGCGGCCGACAGCAGCAGTCGAAAGAGGCGGGGGCGGCGAGGGTGCCGTGCCGCGACAATGTGTCGCGGCATGTGCGGGCGCCCCTCGCCGGGCAGTCCGTCAGGTCCGCCGCGTGCCACGCGGGCGGGGCGGTCAGACGGCGCGGGCGGCTCCCCGCGGATTTCAGGCAGCCGGGTTCCAGGCATGGTTGCAGCGACCCAGAACTCACCACGGCGCCTTCCATTCCGGCATGGCGGATTGCTGCTCGACAGGAAGTAATCTGTTTAGCGCCTGTGCAATTGCGTCCAGAGGGCCGGTTACCGCGTAAAATTAAATGCTTTTCGCCTGCCGGCCGCGTGAGGACACGCCGCCGCGGGCAGCACGCTACGAAGTTGTCATGCGCAGAACAGGGGCGGGACTATGAACACGATGCTTTATCCGGAACTTTACAAATCGCTCGAATCGGTCCGTTGGGACATGGAGAAGGATATTCCCTGGGACAAGTTCGACGGCTCGCTCCTGACCGACGAGCAGGCCGCGACCATCAAGATGAACGCGATCACCGAATGGTCGGCGCTGCCGGCCACGGAAATGTTCCTGCGCGACAACCATCATGACAGCGACTTTTCCGCCTTCATGAGCGTCTGGTTCTTCGAGGAACAGAAGCACTCGCTCGTGCTGATGGAGTACCTGCGCCGCTTCAAGCCGGAAATGGTGCCGACCGAAGAAGAACTGCACGCCGTGCGCTTCACGTTCGACCCGGCGCCGCCGCTCGAAACGCTGATGCTGCACTTCTGCGGCGAGATCCGCCTGAACCACTGGTATCGCCGTGCCGCCGAATGGCACACGGAGCCGGTCATCAAGGCCATCTACGAAACCATCTCGCGCGACGAAGCCCGTCATGGCGGCGCTTACCTGCGCTACATGAAGAAGGCGCTCAACAACGCCGGCGACGTGGCGCGCGCGGCATTCGCGAAGATCGGTGTCCTGATGGCTTCGGCGCGCCGTACCGAAAAGCCGCTGCATCCGACCAACCTGCACGTCAACCAGTCGCTGTTCCCGCGCGATACCATCCAGTCGCGCCTGCCGGACCCGGAATGGCTTGAGCGCTGGCTCGACGAGCAGATCCGCTTCGACGACGGCTGGGAGAAGAAGGTTGTCGAGCGTATCCTGCACAACCTGTCGATCCTGTTCGAGCGCACCTTCAGCACGGCGCAGGAACTGAACCGCTACCGCAAGGAAGTGGTGCTGCGTCTGCAGGCCGAACAGGGCGCGCAGCCGGCTTAAGTGCCGGCATGATCGCCACGCGCGTCCACGGCGGCGCGCGGCAGAATACCCACGAAGCTACCCGCAAAACGGCCCGGCACGCGCAAGCGTCCGGGCCGTTTTGCCGATCCGATTCACCTCTATCCGAGTCTCATCCGATGCCCGCATCCTTCGAACGCAAGATCACGACCCGCGACGCGCTCGCGCAACTGCGCGCCTCGCTGCCGGGTCCGGTGGTGTTCACCAATGGCGTCTTCGACATCCTGCATCGCGGCCACGTCACCTATCTCGCCGATGCAAAGGCGCTGGGCGCGACGCTCGTTGTCGGTGTGAACAGCGATGCGTCGGTGAAGATGCTTGGCAAGGGCGACGATCGTCCCATCAACAACGAGAACGACCGCATGGCGCTGCTGGCGGCGCTGGAAAGCGTGGACTGGGTAGTGCAGTTCACGGAGCGCACGCCGATCGAGCTGATCGAGGCCGTGCGTCCGGACATTCTGGTGAAGGGCGGCGACTACGACATGGACGCGCTGCCCGAGTCGGCGCTGGTGCGCGGCTGGGGCGGCAAGGCATTGGCGATCGCGTTCGAGCACGACCGCTCGACCACGAAGCTGCTGCAGAAGGTGCGCGCGCAACAGGACTGAGCGCGGGATTCACTGCCCGAACCGGCGCGCGTCCAGGCGCGCACCCGGGTTTTATCGCAGACGCTTACTGCGTGAGCGTGGTCGACTGGATGGCCGGGTCCGCGACCGGGCCGCCCACGATGGGCACGTCCGCCGATTCGGACGGCTTGATGGCCCGCACGATCAGGCCTTCTGGATGGATCTGGCGGCTCAGTTGTTTGCGATCGAGCGTGCCCGACGCGGGCAGCGGCCCGAACAGGCCGCGAATCGCCCCGAGGGCGAACAGATTGGCGAGAATCAGAATGGCGATCAGGCCGCGCAGCATCGTATGAAGCTCCGTCGATATCGTTATTGAGAGCGAGCGTGCCTTGGTACGCTCAGGATTGCATTGCGATTAGCGCCAGGCCCGCGAGGACCAGCGCATCGTGGCGAGTATGCGGCACCTTGAGCGCCGCTGTCGCTTCAGTGGCGGCTCCGCCGCTCACCACCAGCCGCACCGGCATTTTCCACGCATCCTGCAGATCGGCCCAGGCACGCTCGACGAGGCCCGCCTGGGCGAGCGCGCAGCCCGCCGCAATCGAGCGCTTCGTGTCGGTCGCGAAGAGCGGTGCGGTCTCGCTGCCGTGCGCGCCTTGCTGACGTTGCGCGGCGTCACCCAGCCCAGGCGCATTATGCGCGTCGAGCACGGGCAACTGCGCGGTGTGTTCGCCGAGCGAGCGCATCATCAGCGTCCAGCCCGGCGCGATCAGACCGCCGATGAAGGTGCCGTCGGCGCGCAGCGCTTCGAGCGTGGTCGCCGTGCCGAAAGTCGCGATCAACAGCGGTTCGCCGGGAAACGCCGCGCGCGCGCCGATCATGCCGGCCCAGCGGTCGCTGCCGAGCGCCTCGGGCGTCGTGTAGCCGTTGGTGACGCCGCATTGCTGTTGCGCCGAGCGGATCACCGTGCGCGCGAGGCCCGGCCAGTGGGCGTCGAGCGCGGCGTCGATACGCTGCGCGACGGCCGCGCCCGCCACGTTCGAGATCCACGCGCCGCCAGGCGTCGGCAGCGCCGCCCAATCCGCGAAATCGCGTGTTTCCGTGCTTGCCTGCGCGTGGGGTGCATCGGCATGATTCGCCGCGCCCGCAAAGAGGCGCGCGCCGTCGGCGGCGACGAGCGCCCACTTGATCCGGCTGTTGCCGGCGTCGATCAGAAGAAGCGGAGGAGCCCCGGCGGATCCAGCGTCCCGCGCGCCACTCATGCGCCGCCGCCCGCGAGCCTCAGCGAGACGTCGCCGGTTGCGACCGACTCGCGGCCATGCGGGGTATCGACGAGCAGTTGGCCGCGCTCATCCACGCCCACGGCCACGCCGCGCATCAATTCGGCGCCCTGTTCGTAGAGCGCGATTTCGCGGCCCGCATAGGCGTGACACGCGTTCCAGCGCGCCTGGAACGGCGCGAAGCCGTTGGCGCCAAAGCGCTCCAGCGCGCCTTCGAGCGCGTTGAGTTCGGCGGCCAGCACATCGGTGAGATTGGCGCCGGGCCACACGCGCGAGAGCGCGGTGGGCGTCGTGCCGGGCACCGGCGCGGCCTGTTGCGCCGTGGCGTCGGCGTTGAGCGCCTCCACCTTCTTTGCGAGCGCGTCCGCGCCGCGCACATTCGTGCCGATGCCGATCACCACCGCCGAAGCATCCGGCGTGCTCCACGCGCTTTCCACGAGGATCCCCACCAGCTTGTCGCCTTCGAGCAGCACATCGTTCGGCCATTTCAGCGCGATCTGGCCGGGCGCGGCCACGGGCAGCGTGCGCAGGCCGTCCACCAGCGCCGAACCGATCGCGAGACTCAAGCCCGCAAGCCCCTCGAGCGGGCGCGGCAATACGCAGGCGAGCGAGAACAGCAGCGCGTCGCCGGGCTGGGCGACCCAGCTGCGGCCGCGCCGGCCACGGCCGGCGGTCTGCAGATAGGCGACCCGCACGATCGGCCGCGCGAGCGCGTCGGCGCGACGCGGCAGCGCCTTGAGGCGCGCCATCAGGTCGGCGTTGGTCGAGCCGGTTTCCTCGACGATCTCGATGGGCCAGTCATTCGCCGCTGGGCCGAACAGCGTCACCGCGCGGTCGCGGTCGATGCGCCAGTCGTCGGCGCGCGGGGTCTCGGGGGACGTGGAGGTAGCGTTCATGGTGCGTATTGTAGTGGCTCGCCTGTGCTCTGACGGAAGCATTCCGCACGCAGGCAGCGGCGCTGGGGAGGGCCGCCCGCCGGCCCGCCTGGCGGCTCAAATCTGCTTGCTTTTATGCAATTCACAGCCAATCCACAAGCAGCCAACAGGAAATCCACAGAATCATCCACAGGCGGAGATTCAGGTACACGGCGAGTGCCCGCTGACTGTCTAATCGTTCCACATCGCGCCCACAGGCTGCCAACAGGTTATCCACATCATTGCCCACAGCCCTGCGCAGGCGAGCGCGGCGGTGCGCGTCGGGTGCGCGTCTCTACCGCCGAAACAGGGCGCGTTCGCTACAATGACTGATCATCTCTCCCCGCCCGAGCGCCCCGCCTTGACTCAAGAGACACCGCCCGGCCTCGATATCGCGGCCGGCAACCAGGGAAAAATCGTGCGCCTGTCCGGCCAGTGGACTGCGCTTGCGCTCGCGCGCGACCGCGAACAGGGCGGCGCGGTGCGCCGGCTGCGCGCGCTGGCCGGCGAGCGCATCGGCCAGTGGGATCTGTCGAACGTCGAGCGCATGGATCACGTGGGCGGCCAGGCGCTCTGGCGCTTCTGGGGCCACAAGCTGCCCGCCGATCTGGTCGCGCTCTCGGACACCCAGCGCGACATCTTCGAGCGCATCGCACTGCTCGATTCGGTGCGCGAGCCAGTCGAACGCGTGGTGCACGTCGATCCCGTCACGCAGCTCGGCCTCGGCATCTTTTCGTTCTGGGATCATCTGTACGGCGGCCTGTCGATGCTCGGGCGCGTGGTGCTCGATCTGCTCTTCATCCTGCGCAGGCCCAAGGCCACGCCGTGGGTGGAGATCTCGGCGAACGTCTATAACGCAGGGGCGCGCGCGTTGCCGATCACGGCGATGGTGGCGTTCCTGATCGGCATCGTGCTGTCGTATCTGTCCGCGCAGCAGCTTCGGCTCTTCGGCGCGAACCAGTTCATCGTCAACATCCTGGGCCTCGCGGTGATCCGCGAACTGGGTCCGGTGCTGGCGGCGATTCTCGTGGCCGGGCGCTCCGGCTCGGCGATCACGGCGCAGATCGGCGTGATGCGCGTGACCGAGGAACTCGACGCCATGCGCGTGATGGGCATCTCGCACGGGCTGCGCCTGATCCTGCCGCGCGTGATCGCGCTGGGCGTGGCCATGCCGCTGCTGGTGATCTGGACCGATATCATCGCGCTGCTCGGCGGCGCGCTCGCGGCCAAGGCCGTGCTCGGCATCGACATGTCGTGGTTTATCCGTTCGCTGCCGGGCGTGGTGCCGATCGCGAATCTCTGGATCGGCCTTGGCAAGGGGGTGGCGTTCGGCATGCTGGTGGGTATCGTCGGCTGTCACTTCGGCTTTCGGATCAAGGCGAATTCGCAGAGTCTCGGCGAAGGCACGACCACCTCGGTCGTGACCTCGATCACCATCGTGATCCTCGCCGACGCCGTGTTCGCCATCCTGTTCCAGAACGTGGGGCTGTCATGAGTACGTTGGGCGCGATGAGTACGGTCAGCACGACGGGCGCGATGAGCACGCCGCTCAGGAAAGCGGTGGAAGACCTGCCGTTGCCGGCCATCGGCGAGCCGATCATCGAGGTGCGCAATCTCACCAAACGCTATGGGCGCAACATCGTCCATCAGCATCTGAACCTGGATATCCGGCGCGGCGAGATCGTCACCATCGTGGGCGGCTCCGGGTCGGGCAAGACCACGCTCGTGCGCCAGATTCTCGGGCTGGAAAAGCCGACTTCCGGCACGATCAAGATGTTCGGCGAGGACATTGCGACGATCGAGCCGGAGCGCGCGCGCCTCATGCGCACGCGCACGGGCATGCTGTTCCAGCACGGCGCGCTGTTCTCGTCGCTGTCGGTGTTCGACAACATCGCGCAGCCGGTGCGCGAGCTTGGCAAGGTGCCTGCCGATCTGCTGCGCGAAATCGTGATGCTCAAGCTGGAGATGGTGGGCCTGCCGTGCAAGCACGCCTCCAAGATGCCGGCGGCGCTGTCGGGCGGCATGGTCAAGCGCGTGGGCCTGGCGCGCGCGATCGTGCTGGAGCCGGAGCTGCTGTTTCTCGACGAACCGACGGCGGGTCTCGACCCGCGCTCGTCGGACGAAGTGGTGGAACTGATCAGCACGCTGCACCGGGCGCTGGGCCTGACGGTCGTGCTCGTCACGCACGATCTGGACGCGATGGTCGCGCTGTCCACGCGCGTGGCCGTGCTGGCCGAGCGCAAGGTGCTGGTCGCCGCGCCCGTGGAGGAGGCGGCCTGCGTGGACGATCCGTTTATCCGCGAATACTTTCTGGGCATGCGCGGACGGCGCGCGCTGCAGGCGCTGCCGCCCGAGCGCCGCGCGAAACTGCCTGCGGCGGCGCTCGCGCCGGCGTCGGTCGGCGTGAAGCCATGTTGAACATGACGGGCGTGTTGAGCGTATTGAGTGTGTTGGGGCGGGGAGCGGCCGCAGCCATCGAAATAGCCGTCAACGAGGAAATCTGACGATGGAAAACAAACCGCATGCGTTCTGGGCCGGTCTCTTCACGATCGGCCTGCTGGCGGCGATCGCGCTGGCGGTCTTCTTCTTCAGCGCCGATCATCGGGTGCGCGTGCCCTACGACCTGATCTCGCACACCAGCGTGACGGGGCTTTATCCGGACGCGGCCGTGCGCTATCGCGGCATCGACGTGGGCAAGGTGCAGTCGATCCAGTTCGACGCGAACCATCCGGGCCAGATCCGCATCCGCGTGCTGATCGACCAGAAAGCGCCGATGACGCGCTCGACCTTCGGCACGCTCGCGCTCCAGGGCGTGACGGGCATCGCCTTCGTGCAACTCGACGATAACAATCTCGATCTTTCGCCGCTGCCGTCGTCGGACAAGAACATCGCCGAGATTCCGCTGCGCCCCGGTCTGCTCGACCAACTCCAGCGACGCGGCGACGCGCTGCTGCGCAAGCTCGACAATATCGCCAGCGACGTCGATCAGATGCTCAGCGAAGACAACCGCAAGCAGGTGATGGCGACCGTCGCGACCCTGCAGCAGGCCGCGAGCAGCGTGAACGTGCTCGCGCAGCAACTGCAGCCGACGACGCAGCGCCTGCCGGGCGCGGTCGCCGATCTGCAGAAGACGCTGCAATCGACCAACCAGCTCATCACCATGGTGAATCGCCCGGACGGCCCGTTCCAGGTCAACCTGAACAAGGCCGGCACGGCGGCGCAGCAGACGGGGCAGGCGCTGGCGTCGATCAACGAGTCGATTCAGGAGCTTTCCGCGCGCGTGGGCTACGACACGCTGCCGCGCGTCGATTCGCTGACCGACGATGTGCGCTCCGCGATGCGTTCGGTGGACCGTGCGGCGGGCACCTTCACGACCAGCCCGCGCAGTCTGCTGTTCGGCGGCGCGCCGCTGCCCGCGCCGGGGCCGGGCGAGCCGGGCTTTTCGTGGCCTGCGGGCGCGGCGGGAAAGTAGCCGTCGCCGGGCCGCAGCAACCCAGGCCGCAAGTCGCCATCCGCAGCACACAGCGCAGCACACAGAAGGAATCGTCATGTCACGCCAAGCCACTTCGTTACGCCCGCTTTTCAGCCTTGGCCGCGTCTTGCTGGCGGCGCTCGCCATCGGCGCTGTCGGCACGCTGGTCGCGGCGTGCGCGGGCAACCAGGCCGCGCTCTCGGATATCCGCTACGACCTCGGGCCGCTCGAAGCCCAGGCCGCGCCGCCCGGGTCGCCGTCGTTGCCGCCGCTCAAGATCCTTGAAGTGAGCGCGCCGCCGCCGCTCGATAACGACGGCATCCTCTATCGCATCAGCGGCGACGCCCAGCGCGAAAGCCGCTACGCCAACAGCCGCTGGACCATGTCGCCCGCGCGCCTGCTCACGCTGCGTCTGCGCACCTCGCTGTCCTCGCGCGCGACGGTGCTCTCGGGCGCCGACGCCGTGCCCGCGCCCATGCTCAAGGTCGAGCTGACCCAGTTCGAACAGGTGTTCGACAGTTCGACTTCCAGCTCCGGCGTGCTGGCCGCGCGCGCGACGCTCATGCAGGGCGGCAAGGTGATCGCGCAGCGCTCGTTTGTTGCGCGCGCCCCGGCTGGCTCGCCCGATGCGGCAGGCGGCGCAGCGGCGCTGCGCGCGGCAAGCGACGATTTCGCGGGCCAGGTCGGCGCGTGGCTGAGCGTGCAGTCGTTCGCCGGCACGCCTTGAGGTACGCCTTGCCCGCCGCGTGCGGCGGGCTGCGGCAAGAGCAGTGAAATGAGCGGCGACAGCGCTTCCCGTCCACCCCCCGATATTTCACCGAGCGGCGATCGCGAAGCCCGCGCGCCCGAGGTGCTGCCGCGCCACGCCTCCACGCTCTCGCGGCAGTCGTTGGCGCTTTACGCCGCGCTGATCGTCTACGGGTCCTGGTATCCGTTCTCGGGCTGGCGCTCGCTCGGCCTGGGGCCGTTTGCGTACCTTGGCGATCCCTTTCCGCGCTACTGGACCGCTTTCGACGTCATCACCAACGTGCTCGGCTATATGCCGTTCGGGGCGCTGGCGGTGCTCGCGGTATGGCCGCGCTGCCGTGGGCTGCGGGCGGTCGCGCTGGCGACGCTCGGCGGCACGCTGCTTTCAAGCGTCATGGAGGCGGTGCAGACGTATTTGCCCACGCGCGTCGCCTCGAATCTCGATCTCGCCACCAATGCGTTCGGCGCGCTGCTCGGCGCGGCGCTGGCGGCGCCGTTCACGGGCGCGCTGCTGGAGCGCGGCTTCCTGCGGCGGCTGCGCTTTCGCTGGTTCGAGCGCGATGCCGGAGCGCTGATGGTGCTGGCCGCGCTCTGGCCGTTCGCGACGATGTTTCCCGCGCCGCGCCTGTTCGGCATGGGCGACTGGCCGCGCGCGATCTGGCAGCGCTTCGACGCGTCGATGCAGGATGCCGTGCTCGCGTGGACGCCCGCCGGCTGGCATCTGCGCGTGTTGCCCGATGCGCTCGCCGCGCGCCTGCCCGAGAGCGACTGGGAAGCGCTCGTGACGATGCTGAATCTGTTCGGCGCGGCGGCCTTCGCCTCGCTGTCGATGCGCGAGCGCGCGCCGCGTGCGCGGCTCATCGTGCTGCTGCTCGCGGCCACGGTGGTGGTGAAGGCGGGCGCGACCTTCCTGCAGTCGCAAAGCGGCCTGCTGTTCGACTGGGCGACGCCGGGCGCGCTCGCGGGCCTCGTCTGGGGCACGCTCGCCGCTTTTCTGGCGCTGCGTCTGCCGCGCACGGCACGCGCGGCGGCGGCCACGGCGGCGCTGGCGGTCGCGCTCGTGCTGGTGAATCTGCTGCCTGTGAATCCCTATTTCGATGTCGTGCTGGCCGACTGGCGCCAGGGCCGCTATCTGCATTTCAACGGCCTGGCGCGCTGGCTCGCCTGGATCTGGCCGTGGGCCGCGCTCGGCTGGACGGCGTTTTCGCTCGAGCGCGCATGGCTCGCCCGGCGCGCGCGAACGCGGCAGGAATGAGGTTGCAACGAGGCCGCAACGGGACCAATGCAGCAAGCTGCAACGCCCGCGCCAGGCCGGGAACGATCGCGCCGCGCTCGTTATAATCGGCGACGTCCCTTCATTGACCTCTCTCTGACAGGCAGCCGCAGCATCGCGCAGGCCGCGCCGCGCGAGCCTGGTCGAGCTTGATCGACCTTGCGGCCAGACCCGTCCCCACCGGTACCCACGCCATGACCGATTCCTTCTACAAGCACCACGTCTTCTTCTGCCTGAACCAGCGCGATCCCGGCGCCGAGCGGCCGAGCTGCGCGAACTGCAACGCCCAGGCGATGCAGGAATACGCGAAAAAGCGCGTCAAGCAACTGGGCCTCGCGGGTCCGGGCCAGGTGCGCATCAACAAGGCGGGCTGCCTCGACCGCTGCGAGGAAGGCCCGGTCGTGGTGGTGTATCCCGAAGGCACCTGGTACACCTACATCGACGAAAGCGATATCGACGAGATCGTCGTTTCGCATCTGCAGAACGGCCAGGTGGTCGAGCGTCTGCTGATCGACCGCCAGGATGTCTGATCCTTGCTCAGCCCGCAAAACGTAAAAACCGCAGAACGATGAACGCACAAACCGAGAAGTTTCATATCGACGGTCCCGTCGGCAAGATCGAATGCGCACTCGACCGGCCGGACGCGGGCACGCCCGTGCGCGGCATCGCGCTCGTGGCGCACCCGCATCCGCTCTTTGGCGGCACGATGGACAACAAGGTCGCGCAGACGCTCGCGCGCACGCTCGTGCAACTGGGCTACGTGACGTATCGCTCGAATTTTCGCGGCGTGGGCACGACGGACGGCACGCACGACAACGGCATCGGCGAGCAGGACGATCTGCTCGAACTGCTCGGTTACATGCGCGCGCAGCCGGGGCAGGGCGACGTGCCGCTGGTGCTCGCGGGCTTTTCGTTCGGCACCTTCGTGCTCTCGCACGTCGCGAAGCGCTATCAGGAAGCAGGCGGCGAAATCGAGCGCATGGTGTTCGTCGGCACGGCGGCGAGCCGCTGGGAAGTCGCGCCCGTGCGCGAGGACACGCTCGTGATTCATGGCGAACTCGACGACACCGTGCCGATTCTCTCGGTGTACGAATGGGCGCGCGAGCAGGAATTGCCGATCGTCGTGATTCCGGGGGCGGAACACTTCCTGCACCGCAAACTGCACGTTCTCAAACGCATCATCGTCGACGCCTGGCGTTGAGCGTAGATAAACGTTGTTGCCGCCGCGCGCGCCTGCTGCAAGGCGCGCGTTTGCCGCGCGAAGGCGATCGTCAGAAATACCTTGAGAAAAAGTTGAGAAGCACACCGAAAAACACGAGCGGATAATTCGCGACGCGTGAAAAATGCACGACAGGTATGCGCAAACGTGCGGCTTCAACAAAAATCGCCCCTACGCGACGCGTATAATGAGCGCTCTTTTTGCGGCAGCCGCGCCCGTCTGGACTGAGTTCAGGCGCGTGAGCGAGGCGCCGCATTCCGGCTCACCCGACTGTGCGCCGCATGGCGCGCACCGTTCGTCCTGACCCCAATCCCGTCCGACCTGAACCTATGCGTTTTCTCTCCAACGGCCAACAGTCCTCTTTCGTTTCCCCTTCCATCGTTCGTACCCTCACGCTCGGCGCCACGCTGCTCGCGAGCGCATCGGCCTTCGCGCAGGTGCCGCCGCCCGCAGTGAACGCGCGCTCGTGGGTGCTCGTCGACGCGACCGCCAACCAGGTGCTCGCGTCGGGCAACGCTGACGAGCGTGTCGAACCCGCCTCGCTCACCAAGCTGATGACGGCGTACCTCACGTTCGAGGCGCTGCAGACCAAGAAGATCTCGATGGAGCAGATCGTCACGCCGAGCGAAGCCGTGCGCCGCGTGAAGACCGACGAATCGCGCATGTTCATCGAGGCGAACAAGCCGGTGTCCGTGCACGATCTCGTCTACGGCATGATCATCCAGTCGGGCAACGACGCGGCCATCGCGCTGGCCGAACTGGTCGGCGGCAGCGAGTCGAACTTCGTCAACATGATGAACGCCGAAGCGCAGAAGCTCGGCATGTCGCACACGCATTTCGCCGACGTGAACGGGATGCCCGACCCGAATCACTACACGACGGCCGGCGACCTCGCCACGCTGTCCGCGCGCCTGATTCGCGACTATCCCGAGTACTACAGCATCTTCTCGGTGAAGGAGTTCAAGTACAACAACATCAAGCAGCCGAACCGCAACCGCCTGCTGTGGATCGACCCGACGGTCGACGGTCTGAAGACCGGCCACACGCAAGCCGCGGGCTACTGCCTGATCGCATCGGCCAAGCGCCCGATGGCGGGCGGCGGCGATCGCCGTCTGGTCTCGGTGATGATGGGCGAGCAGAAAGAGCACGACCGGGTGCAGGACAGCCTGAAGATGCTCAACTACGGCTATAGCGCCTACGACACCACGCGCATCTACGGCGCGAACCAGGCCGTCGCCACGCCGCGCGTGTACAAGGGCGCGGCGGACAGCGTGAAGGTCGGCGTGAAGAAGGATCAATACGTGACGCTGCCGAAGGGCGCGGCCGACAAGGCCAAGCCGCAGGTCGAGATCACCAGCCCGCTGATCGCGCCGCTCGCGAACGGCCAGCAGGTCGGCACGGCGAAGTTCGTCGGCGCTGACGGCAAGGTGCTCGCGCAGTTCCCGCTGGTCGCGCTCGACGCCGTGCCGCAGGCCGGCATCGTGGGCCGCGTGTGGGATTCGCTGATGCTCATGTTCAACAAGAAGAAGTAATTCGCGAGCCACCCGACGCCCATGTCCCCGACTTCGACGACGAACGAAGCCGCCGAGCCCATCGTCTGGCTCAACGGCGAACTCACGCCGCTTTCCGAAGCGCGCGTGCCGGTGCTCGACCGCGGCTTTATCTTCGGCGACGGCATCTATGAGGTGGTGCCCGTCTATGTGCTCGAAGCCGGGGATGAGTCCGGTGCGCTGGAAAAGGTGCGCGTGCCGTTTCGCATCGCCCAGCATCTCGCGCGGCTCGCGCGCTCGCTCGACAAGGTGGGCATCGCCAATCCGTTTGACGAAGCGGGCTGGCGCGCGCTGATCGCGCGCGTGATCGAGGCGAACGAAGCGGCGGGGGCGCTCGCGCGCGATGCACATGCGAACGTCTATGTCCAGGTGACGCGCGGTGTCGCGAAGCGCGGCCACGCGTTTCCGGCCGGTATCACGCCCACGGTGTTCGTGATGGTCAATCCGCTCGTGATGCCCGGCGACGCGCAGCGCGCGGCGGGCGTGGCGTGCGTAACGGCCGAAGATCGCCGCTGGCTGAACTGCGATATCAAGGCGACTTCGCTGCTCGGCAATGTGCTGATGGCGCAGAACGCCGTCGAGCATGGCGTGTTCGAGACGATCCAGTTGCGCGACGGCTGGGTGACCGAGGCGTCGTCGTCGAACGTGTGGGTCGTGAAGGACGGCGCGCTCTACGCGCCGCCGCGCAGCAACAAGATTCTCGAAGGCATCCGCTATGGGCTGATCGAGGAGCTGGCGCTGGACTGCGGCCTGCGCTTCGAAGCGCGCGAGATCGACGAAGCGGCGCTGCGTGACGCCGACGAACTGCTGGTATCCTCGGCGACCAAGGAAATCTTGCCCGTGGTCGCGCTGGACGGCGCAGCGGTGGGCAACGGCAAACCGGGGCCGGTTTATGCCGCGCTCTACGAGGCGTATCAGCGTGCGAAAGCGCATGAGGCGCGTGCGGTGCGTGAAAGCCGGCGAGCCAGGCGAGCCAAGCTACAGGAAGTGGAAAAATGACTGCAACACAAGTGATCGGCGCTGGCGCCGAAGCCAGGGAATCGCTGATCGAATTCCCGTGCGATTTCCCCATCAAGGTGATGGGCAAGACGCATCCGGAATTCGAATCGACCATGATCGCGGTGCTGCGCGAATTCGACGGCGGTTTCGACGAAACGACCATCGAAAAGCGCCCGTCGAGCGGCGGCAACTACATCGGTCTCACGGTGACGGTGCGCACGACGAGCCAGGCGCATCTGGACGATATTTACCGCGCGCTCACCGGCCATCCGATGGTGAAGATCGTGCTGTAAAGACCGGCGCGAGGCGTCGAGTCGTGCAAAAAGGGTTGCTTCCGGGCAGCCCTTTTGTTTGCGCGGCGGTATCTAGACCGTATCGCCTTCGCTCGCGCGCAGGGCTGCTGCGGCGGCCGTCATCAGCGGCCCGGCTTCGCAGGCGTCCTCGTAGAGGCGCCTGAAACGCGCCACTTCGTCGAACACCCATGCGCGGAACGTCTGCACGCGCTCGGTCTGCAGGCGCTGCGGCGTGCTGATGAAGTAGTAGCGCCACGGGCTTGGCCCGTCGATGTCCTTGAACAGGCGCACGAGGCGCCCGCGCGTGATCTCGTGCATCGCGAGCGAGCGGCGCACGAGCGCGATGCCCTGGCCGTCCATCGCGGCCTGCAGCAGGTTCGACGAATCCTGGTAGAGCACGCCGCGCTTGGGCTCGGGCATGTCCTGCAGCCCAGCGGCGTCAAACCACGGCCGCCAGAGTTCGTCGTCGGAGCGCAAGAGCGGCAGCCTGGTCATTTCACGCGGGTCCGCAGGCAGCTTGCCGTCGCGGAAATCGGGCGAGCAGGCCGGGAAGAAGATTTCGTCGAGCAGCAGTTCGGCGTGGAGGCCCGGATAGTGGCCGTAGCCGAAGCGGATCGCCACGTCCACGTCGTCGCGCGCGAAATCGGTGAGCGAATTGGTGGACTGCAGTTCGACGTCCCACTGCGGATGGGCTTCGATGAAACGGCCGATGCGCGGCGTCACCCAGCGCGCCGCGAACGACGAGAGCATCGACACGACCAGGCGCCGGTCGCGGTCGCCCGCGCGGATTTCCTGGGTGGCGTGCGCAAGCTGGCCGAGCGCGTCGCGCACCTGGCCCGCGTAGCGGCGGCCCGTGTCGGTCAGGCGCACGCGCTTGCCGTCGCGCGCGAACAGCGCCACGCCGAGTTCGGCTTCGAGCGCGCGAATCTGGTGGCTCACCGCGCCGTGGGTGACGAAAAGCTCGTCGGCGGCACGCGAAAAGCTCTCGTGGCGAGCGGCGGCTTCGAAGGCCTTGAGGGCGTTCAGCGCTGGAAGTGTGCGCAGGTCCATCGTACTTTTTCTCACATAGCCGTGAAAAATGATCGTTTTGTCCGATCCCTTGTGTTGTCTACGATTGTAGCCATCGGAGCAGGGCATTCGGAGGCTGAAATGAGAGAAATTTCTTCAGATATCACGTTCGAAGTCGAGGCAAATCAAGTCGCATCGGTGCGCGTGTCGCGCAGCACCCGGCTGACGGTGCGCTGCGGCGCGGTATGGGTCACGCGCAGCGACGATACCGCCGACTACTGGCTGGAGCCGGGCCATACGCTGCGTCTGCGGCGCGGCGAGCGTCTGTGGATCGGCGCGGAGCAGGGCACGGCGGCCTGGGTGGCGTTCGCGACGCCTTCGCGCATCGGCGAGCGCGCGCTCGACTGGGCCGCGCGGCAGGCTGCGCGTGTCGGGTTTCATGCGGGCGACGGCTGGCGTACGGTCTGACCTTGCGTACAAGCATCGCCTGGCACAAGGGCGGGCGCTCACCGGACGGAGCGCCCGTTTCGCTTTTCGCGACATGCGCAAGATACTTTGGGTCGCAGACCCCTCGGCGCGCTTGTCCCGAATTGGGTAAACTCCGGAAATCATGTGCGCCACACCGGTTTCATCCCCGCTTAATCACTCCGACCCCGTCACTGCGCCGATCGCAGAACCGATCGTCCTGCGCTGGCGCGGCACCGAGCCTTACCCGATCAGTTTCGACGCCATGCGCGCGTTCACCGCGCAACGCGACGCGAACACGCCCGACGAAATCTGGCTGGTCGAGCATCCGGGCGTTTTCACGCTCGGCCAGGCCGGCAAGCCCGAGCATCTGCTGATCGCCAACAGCGGCATCCCGCTCGTGCAGATCGACCGTGGCGGCCAGATCACGTATCACGGGCCGGGGCAGGTGGTGGCCTATCTGTTGCTCGATCTGCGCCGCCGGAAGCTGATGGTGCGCGAGCTTGTCACGCTCATCGAGCAGGCCGTGATCGAAACACTGGCGGCGTATAATCTCGCCGGTGAGCGCAAGGACGGCGCGCCCGGCATTTACGTGCCAGATGACGCGCCTGGCGAGAGCGCGGCCCACCGTGGCGCCAAGGTCGCGGCGCTCGGCCTGAAGATCCGCAACGGCTGCAGTTACCACGGCGTGAGCCTGAACGTGTCGATGGATCTGAGCCCGTTCCTCGCGATCAATCCTTGCGGCTATGCGGGCCTTGAAACTGTCGATATGGCGACGCTCGGCGCACGCGCGACGTGGCGCGAAGCGGCGCAAACGCTCGCGGCGCGGCTCGAAGCGAACTTGGCTGCTCATGCCGCCGCGCTTGCCGCGAAGGACAGCGAGACGGTGCAGGCAGCGGCGCAAGCAACGGCGCGATCAACGCCGCAAGCAGAAACTCTTCAGGCAGCCGAAGCGGCTGTCGCAGACCCCGCGGCCGAAGCGGCCGCCGTGGACCCGGCCGCTCGCGCGGTCTGAAGGCGGGCAACCGCCACAACCGCAGGCTGGCGTTCCCCGGCGGCCTGACTGGATCGAAAGCATGACTGACGTGATTGCCAACCCCGCAACGAATTCCGCAGCGAATCCCGGTGCCGACGCCGTTCCCTACGACGCCACCGCGAAGCAGAAAGCGCAGGCCAAGACCGCGCGCATTCCCATCAAGATCATTCCCATCGAGAAGCTCAAGAAGCCCGACTGGATCCGCGTGAAGGCGGCCACGGGCAACTCGCGTTTCTACGAGATCAAGAACATTCTGCGCGAGCACAACCTGCATACGGTGTGCGAGGAAGCGAGCTGCCCGAACATCGGCGAATGCTTCGGCAAGGGCACGGCGACGTTCATGATCATGGGCGACAAGTGCACGCGCCGCTGCCCGTTCTGCGACGTGGGCCACGGCCGTCCCGATCCGCTCGATCCGGAAGAACCGGGCAACCTCGCGCGCACCATCGGCGCGCTGAAGCTCAAGTACGTCGTGATCACGAGCGTGGACCGCGACGACCTGCGTGACGGCGGCGCCGGCCACTTCGTCGAATGCATCCGCCAGGTGCGCGAGCATTCGCCGGAAACCCGCATCGAAATCCTCACGCCGGACTTCCGCGGCCGTCTGGACCGCGCGATCGGCATCCTCAACGCCGCGCCGCCGGACGTGATGAACCACAACCTCGAAACGGTGCCGCGCCTCTACAAGGAAGCGCGCCCGGGTTCGGATTACGCGCACTCGCTCAAACTGCTCAAGGACTTCAAGGCGCTGCATCCCGAAGTCGCGACCAAGTCGGGCCTGATGGTGGGTCTGGGCGAAACCGAGGAAGAAATCCTCCAGGTGATGCGCGACCTGCGCGCGCACGACGTCGACATGCTGACGATCGGCCAGTATCTCCAGCCTTCGGAACACCACCTGCCGGTGCGCTCGTACGTGCATCCCGATACCTTCAAGATGTACGAGGAAGAGGCGTACAAGATGGGCTTCACGCACGCGGCCGTTGGCGCGATGGTGCGTTCGAGCTATCACGCCGATCTGCAGGCGCACGGCGCGGGCGTGGTGTAACCCCGCTGCGTCTCGTTCGTCTCCTGAGAAAGCCCGCCTCGCGCGGGCTTTTTTGCGTCCGCTTTTGGGTCTGTCCTTCCGGATTCCCGGACGCATTCAATCCGCATTTCTGGAAATCCAGATTGGGCCTTGGCATGGCTCGCCCAAAAGCCTTGTAAATCAAGGCTGACGGGGCTTTGCGCCGCTGGCATCAACCTTGCAAATAAGAGCGCGCGGCCAACCCCCGGCCGCGACATAAAAAACAGCAGCGATGTATGGGACCGGAGTAAGCCGCTAAAGCGGCAATTCTGGTCCACAGGAGACAGCCGATGTCCGATTACCTCTGCCGGTTTCGCTGATTCCCCCCGTTTCGATCTGTCGCGGCATGGCGCTCGAAAAGCGCGGCCATCGGCTTAACTCATTGCAGGCACCCAAAGTGAAGAAACCTCTCCACAAAGTCCTCTACTTCCAGGTGATCGTGGCGATCGTCGTCGGCGTGGTTCTTGGCCATTACTGGCCGGCCATCGGCATCGACATGAAGCCGCTAGGCGACGCTTTCATCAAGCTCATCAAGATGGTGATCGGGCCGATCATCTTCTGTACCGTCGTGACCGGCATCGCCGGCATGGAGGACATGAAGAAGGTAGGCCGCGTGGGCGGCAAGGCGCTGCTCTACTTCGAGATCGTCTCGACCTTCGCGCTGCTGCTCGGCCTGATCGCCACGCACGTGCTCAAGCCGGGCGCGGGCTTCAACGTCGACGTGCGCACGCTCGACGCCAAGGCCGTGGCGAGCTACGCCGAAAAGGCGCACGGCCAGAGTTCGGTCGACTTCCTGATGCACATCATTCCGGACACGATCTTCTCGGCGTTCGCGCAGGGTGAGATCCTTCAGATCCTGCTCGTCGCGATGCTGTTCGGCGCGGTGCTCGCGCAACTGGGCGAGCGCGGCCGCGTGGTGACCGATCTGATCGACGGGCTTTCGGGCGTGCTGTTCGGCGTCGTCAAGATCGTCACGAAGCTGGCGCCGATCGGCGCGTTCGGCGCGATGGCCTTCACCATCGGCAAGTACGGCGTGGGCTCGCTCCTGCCGATGCTCAAGCTGATCGGCACGTTCTATCTGACCTCGATCGTGTTCGTGCTGGTCGTGCTGGGCGTGATCGCGCGCTTCGTCGGCTTCTCGATCATCCGCTTCGTTTCCTACATCAAGGAAGAGCTGCTGATCGTGCTGGGCACGAGTTCGTCGGAATCGGCGCTGCCGCAACTGATGCAGAAGCTCGAACGCCTGGGCTGCTCGCGCTCGGTGGTGGGCCTCGTGGTGCCGACCGGTTATTCGTTCAACCTCGACGGCACCAACATCTACATGACGATGGCGGTGCTGTTCATCGCCCAGGCGACCAACACCGACCTCACGTGGACGCAGCAGCTCACGCTGCTCGCGGTCACGATGCTGACCTCGAAGGGCGCCAGCGGCGTGACCGGCGCGGGCTTCATCACGCTGGCGGCGACGCTGGCCGTGGTGCCGACGATCCCGCTGTCGGGCATGGTGCTGATTCTCGGTATCGACCGTTTCATGAGCGAGTGCCGCGCGCTGACCAACATCGTCGGCAACGGCGTGGCGACGGTCGTGGTGTCGGCATGGGAGAAGGAACTCGATCGCAACAAGCTGCGCGCCGTGCTGGCGGGCGAGTCCGAAGCGGTGAAGGAAAGCGCGGGCGTGTAAGTCCGCGTGAGCGGGCGGCGCGCTGTGTGCCGCTCCGCTTCCAGGTTGCTGTACCGGTTGTACCTGCAGTAAGCGGCGCGAGCCGCTGGGCGGCGCGTTGTTCACCCCTGTCGATCCAGAGTTGGCGCTTTAGCGCCTTACTCTGGTCCCATGCAGGGCTGTCGATGCGTCGTCCGTTTCCTCCCCCGCATTCTCCGGCGTTCACCGCCTTCCACGATCGGCCGCCTCGCGCGGTATGCGTGTGCCACAATCCCATCCATCCCCGCTCGATCATCCGGAAGCCTCGCCCGTGACGCGCCGTCTCGTCCTGCTGTTTGCGCTCGCCATCGGGCTCGCACTCGTGTGCGCGCTCGCGTGGTCGCTCGCCTGGCAGACCGGCATCGACGCGCTGCGCCTGAACGCCGCCGTGCGCGGCGACCGCACGACCGCCGCGCTCAAGGGCACGCTGGAGCGCTACGAATCGCTGCCCTATCTGGTGGGCGCGCATCCGCTCGTGCAGGACGTGCTCGCCGATCCCAATCCCGAACGCGTCGCCGCGGCCAACCGCTATCTCGAAGACGTGAACCGCCACGCGCGCGCCACGACGACCTACATCATCCGCGCCGATGGCATTTGCATCGCGGCCAGCAACTGGCGCGGCGCGGACAGCTTCGTGGGCGTCGAATACCGCTTCCGGCCGTACTTCATCGAAGCGGCGAAGGGCGATGTCGGGCGTTTCTTCGGCATCGGCACGATCTCGCGCGATCCGGGCTACTACATCTCGCAGCCGGTGCGGCGCAACGGCCAGATCGTCGGCGTGGCGGTGGTGAAGCTCAATCTCGAATGGTTTCCGGGCTCGGACGCCTCCGAGCCGCTGCTCGTCACCGACGACCACGGCGTAATCTTTCTCTCTTCGGTGCCCGCGTGGAAGTACCGCACGGTGAGGCCGCTGCCGACCGACGTCGTGGCGTCGATCGACCAGACGCGCCAGTACGCGCGCCAGGACATCGCGCCGCTGCCCGCGAGCGTCGAGCGCGTGCTGGAGGGCGACGCCGATATCGTGCGCATCGGCAGCGGCTTGCGCGCGCCGCGCTATCTGGAGACGCGCCGCGCGCTGGGCGAACCCGACTGGCATCTGGTGACGATGTCGCCGGTCGCGCCGGTGCTCGACGCCGCGCGCAACGCCACCATCATGACGGGCTTCGGCTATGTGTCGCTGTGCCTGCTGGCGTTCTACTGGCGCATGCGCCGCGCGCGTGTGCGGGAAGTGGTGAAGAGCCGCGCGATGCTGCAAAAGGCCTACGCGATGCTCAACGACCGCGTGGCCGAGCGCACCGTCGATCTCTCGCAGGCCAACGAGCGCCTGCAACGCGAAGTCGCCGAGCGCACCCGCACCGAACAGGAGTTGCGCGCGACCCAGGACGAGTTGATCCAGGCGAGCAAGCTGGCCGCGCTCGGGCAGATGGCGGCGGGCATCACGCACGAGCTGAATCAGCCGCTCGCGGCGCTGCGCAGCTTCTCGGACAACACGCGCGTGTTTCTGGAGCGCGGCCAGTACGACGCGGCGCACGAGAACCTGGAGGCGATCGGCTCGCTCACGGAGCGCATGGGCAAGATCGTCAATCAGCTCAAGCTGTTCGTCGGGCGCGCGAAGCCGCGCGGACAGCGCTCGCCGGTGGCGCGCGCCGTGCGCAATGCGCTCGCGCTGCTCGGCAAGCGGCTCGAAGGCGTGCGCGTCGAACTCACGCTCACCGATGGCGACGCCGCGAGCACGGCGCTCGATCCGCATGGTGAGTATCCCGAACTGATTGCGCAATGTGACGATCTGCGCCTCGAACAGGTGCTCATCAATCTGATCGGCAATGCGCTCGACGCGGTGGCGGGCTTGCCTGCGCCATGCATCGTCATCGACGTGCGGGCGCAGCCGGCGACGCTGGAAATATCGGTGCGCGACAATGGACCGGGGATTCCCGCCGATGTCATGCCGCGCCTCTTCGAGCCGTTTTTCACGACGAAGGAAATGGGGCAGGGCCTGGGGCTGGGTCTCGCGATTTCCTCGTCGATCGCGCGCGACTGCGGCGGCGCGCTCACGGCGCACAATGCGGCTGACGGCGCGGTGTTCGTGCTGACGCTGCGGCGCTCGCGCGTGAATGCGGCGGCGGGCGATGTGACGGGAAACCGCGCGGGAAACCGCGCGGGCAACAACGCCGGCACTGCGGACGCGCCGCGCGCGTAGCTTTGACGCCGCGTTTTAAGCCGTATCGGCACAAAGAAACAAGGAAGACGGAACGAACATGGTCAGTCCAACGCCCGGCCGGGTGCTTTATATCGAGGACGACGAACTGGTGCGCCGAGCCGGCGTGCAGAGCCTGCAACTCGCGGGCCTCGATGCCACCGGCTACGCGAACGCCGAAGCCGCGCTGCCGCTGGTCGATGCAGGCTTTCCGGGCATCGTGGTGAGCGACATCCGCTTGCCGGGCATGAGCGGCCTGGACCTGCTTGCGCAGTGCCACGAGCGCGCGCCCGACGTGCCCGTGATCCTTGTCACCGGTCACGGCGATATCTCGATGGCCGTGCAGGCGATGCGCGACGGCGCCTACGACTTCATCGAAAAGCCCTTCGCTTCGGAGCGGTTGATCGAGACCGTGCGCCGCGCGCTTGAGCGCCGCACGCTGATACTCGAAAACCTCGCGCTGCGCCGCGAACTGGCGGGGCAGAACACGCTCGCGCCGCGCATCATCGGCAAGAGTCCGGCGATCGAGCAGGTGCGCCGGCTGATCGCGAACGTCGCGCCGACCGACGCGTCCGTGCTCATCAACGGCGACACGGGCGCGGGCAAGGAACTGATCGCGCGCAGTCTGCACGAGCTGTCGCCGCGCCGCGACAAGCCCTTCGTCGCGGTGAACTGCGGCGCGCTGCCCGAGCCGATGTTCGAGTCGGAGATGTTCGGCTACGAGCAGGGCGCCTTCACGGGCGCGGCCAAACGCCGGATCGGCAAGCTCGAACATGCGGCGGGCGGCACGCTCTTTCTCGACGAGATCGAGAGCATGCCGCTCGCGCTTCAGGTGAAGCTGCTGCGCGTGCTGCAGGACGGCGTGCTGGAGCGGCTGGGCTCGAATCAGCCGGTGCGGGTCGATCTGCGCGTGGTCGCGGCGGCCAAGGGCGACATGAACGAACACGTCGCGGCGGGCACGTTCCGGCGCGACCTGCTGTATCGGCTGAACGTGGTGACGATTGCACTGCCGCCGCTCGGCGAGCGTCGCGAGGATATCGTGCCGCTGTTCGAGCATTTTCTGCTGGACGCGGCGGTGCGCTACCAGCGGCCTGCGCCGCTCTTGACCGAGCGCGACCGCATGCGCCTCGCGCAGCGCGACTGGCCCGGCAATGTGCGCGAGCTGCGCAACGCGGCGGACCGTTATGTATTGGGGATTCCCGACGATGTCGCGCCGCCCTCGCAGGCTGGCGCGGACGATGCGCTGCCGCTCAAGGAGCGCGTCGAGCAGTACGAGCGCGCGCTGATCGCCGATGCCTTGCAGCAGACGCACGGCGCGGTCGCCCAGGCCGCCGAGCGCCTGCAGATGGCGAAGGCCACGCTGTACGAGAAGATCCGGCGTTATGGGCTGGTTGCGCGGCAGGACAGCGAAACGCGCGGGTGATGGCGGGCGGCGGCTCAAAAGCGAAAACGGCAGCGAAATTCGCTGCCGTTTTATCTTTGCGTGTTCCTGGATCGAATGCCGATCAGGTCGACAGCGCTTTCTTCAGCAGTTGATCGAGTTCCGCGAACTGCGGCTCGCCGACATAGCGCTTGAGGATCTTGCCGTTGCGATCGACCACGAAGGTCGTCGGCGTGAGCTGCACGTTGCCGAACTGCTTCGCAGCGGAACCGTCGTCCATCGCCACCTTGAAGGGCAACTGACGCGTCTGGGCGTAGTTGGCGACGTACATCGGCGCATCGTAGTTCATCGCCACCGCAACGAATTCCAGGCCATCGCCCTTGAAACGGTTATAGGTCTGGATCATCTGCGGCATTTCCTGCATGCAGGTCGCGCAGCTCGTCGCCCAGAAGTTGATCAGATAAACCTTGCCCTTGAGGTCGGCGGTCGATACCTTCTGGCCCGACAGCAGCGTGAAGGTCGCGTCGGGCACGCGCTGCTGGCTGCCGAAGAAGGCGAAGTAGCCGGCCACGGCGATGGCGACGACAACGATCGCCGCGGCGATCTTGCTGATCGTGCGTTTCGCGCCGGAGCGCGCTTGCGGGGAATTCTGCGATGCGGACATGGGTGAAGCCTCTGGCGCCGATGGGCGCGCAACGTTGCTGGTCTGGCGGAGCCAGTCTATCTCGCAATAGCTCGGGCGAACATTGTAGCGCCGAATTTCCCGGCATAGCGGTTGCGGCGGCACGCGCGGGCGCGAGCGCAGGATAATGGCCGGCGCTATCCCGCCTGTTCACGCGTGCTCACTATTGCGCCTCATTGACCGATCTCATGTTTATCGACGCCATTCGCTCGCGAATCCTGCCGACATCCTCGCGCTCGCTGGCCGCGAGCGCACTGCTCGCCGTGTTTTCCAGCGCACTCATCGCCTGCTCGCCGACTTACGACTGGCGCACGATCTCGAACAACGCAAACGGCTACAGCGTCGATATGCCCGCGAAGCCCGGCTCCGAGGCACGCAGTATCGACGTGGACGGCACGCCGATGCAGATGCACATGCAGACCGCCGAGGTGGGTGGCGCGGTGTTCGTGATCGGCACGCTCGACCTGCCCGATGCGCAACCGGCCACGCAGCAAAAGGCGCTCACGTTCCTGCGCGACGGCCTGGCGCGCAACGTCGGCGTGCCGCCGGACGCCCGCGCTGTGGCCGTACCGCTGGCGGCGGGCGGCAGCGTGCCGGGCTTCGACCTGGAACTCTCGGGCAAGGCCGGCGCGAAGGACGAAACGCGCACGATACACGCGCGCCTTGTGGCGAAGGGAGCGCACGCTTACCAGCTTGCGATCGTGGGGCGCGAACAGCCCGCTGTCGAGCAAGTCGATCAGTTCTTCCAATCGTTCAAACTGTATTGAGGAGAGCCGAGTGACTGCGCGCGGACGCATTGAATTGTTAAGCGTTTGCACGCCGAAGTGAAAGTGCTCCCCTGGGTTTACGAGCTATCTGCTGGATTTGATTGAGGGTTTACGGGTTACCCACAGGTCCTGTGGATAACTTTGTGGGTAAGACGGCGCCGATGCCCGCAAAAGGCCGTGCTGTGGGCTTTTTGTTAGTTTTGGCGGCTGCCTGACGCTTTTTGAAATGTATAAAAATCAATGACTTACGTTTTTGATTCCGGCGAAATGCGAATCGTGTCTCAAAACGCTGCCAATACAATGAAGTGTGCATAAGTCAAGTCTTGACTTCGATTTTTTGATCCTTCTGAAGGATGGAAGCGGCCGTGGCCGCACCGGCTATTTGCGTGCTCGGGCCGCTGGCGTGGACGCGTTGTCTTCCTGATTGATCCGCACTACTGATCGCTGAACGCGCGCCGATACTGCACCGCTTCAGCGACATGCGCCGCCTCGGGCATGGCGGCGCCCGCGAGGTCCGCGATCGTGCGCGCGACCTTGAGCGCGCGATAGTAGGCGCGCGCCGACCAGCCGAAGCGCTCGCCCGCTTCGCGCAACAGTGCTTCGCCTGCGTTATCCGGGCGGCAGACTTCGTCGGTTTCGCGGCCGCTCAGTTCGCGGTTGGTCTTGCCCTGGCGGGCGAGCTGGCGTTGGCGCGCCGCCGCCACGCGCGGGGCAATCGCCGCGCTCGGCTCGCCGGGCGTGGCGGCGCGCGAGGCCAGTTCGGCGGGCGGCAGCGCGGGCAGCTCGATCTGGATGTCGATACGGTCGAGCAGCGGCCCGGACAGCTTGCGCCGATACCGTGCCGCGCCTTCCGGCGTGCAGCGGCAGCGTCCCGACGGATCGCCGCGCCAGCCGCAGGGGCAGGGGTTCATGGCGGCAACGAGCTGGCACGCGGCGGGGAAGTCGGTTTGCCAGGCGGCGCGCGAAATGGTGATCGAGCCGGCTTCCAGAGGCTCGCGCAGCGTCTCCAGAACATGCCGATCGAATTCCGGCAACTCGTCGAGGAACAGGACGCCCAGATGCGCGAGCGTGATCTCACCGGGCTGAGGGGGATTTCGCCCGCCGATCAGCGCCGCCGCGCTCGACGAATGATGTGGCGCGCGAAACGGCCGACGCCGCCACTGTTGCGGCGAAAACCCAATCGCGCTGGCCGAAAGCAGCGCCGCGCTGGCAAGCGCTTCTTCGTCGCTCATCGGCGGCAGCAGGCCGGGCAGGCGCGCGGCGAGCATCGATTTGCCCGCGCCCGGCGGCCCGACCATCAGCAGATGGTGGCCGCCCGCCGCCGCGACTTCGAGCGCGCGGCGCGCGCCGCGCTGGCCGATCACGTCGGCCATGTCGGGCGACGGCGTCGAGCGTGTGGGATCGGGCGGATGCGCGCGCACGGGACTGAGGCGCGCATCCTCGGCGCGCGCGAGATGGCCGCAGAGCGCGCGCAGGTCGGTGACGGCGTAAACGTCCACGCCGGGGACGAGTGCAGCTTCGGCGGCGTTATCGGCGGGCAGGTACAGCTCGGGCGGTGGAGCCGGGGGATTGGCCAAATGCGCGGCCAAATCCGCGGACCCAGGCGCGGCCTCATGCGCGCGAGCCGTACCGCAGGCCATCGCGAACGCCCCGCGCATGGGCCGCACGGCGCCGGTGAGCGAAAGCTCGCCCGCGAACTCGCGCGTGGGCGTGAGCGATGCGGCGGGAATCTGCCCGCTCGCCGCGAGGATGCCAAGCGCGATCGGCAGATCAAAGCGCCCCGACTCCTTCGGCAGGTCTGCCGGAGCCAGGTTGACCGTGATGCGCCGAACCGGGAAGTCGAAGCCGCAGTTCGAGAGCGCGGCGCGTACGCGCTCGCGGCTTTCGCGGACTTCGAGGTCGGGCAGCCCGACGATGGCAAACGACGGTAGCCCGTTGGCGAGATGAACTTCGACGGTGACTTCGGGCGCGCGGCCAGCAGCCGGCGCGCGGCTTTTCACCACGGCAAGCGACATGGAAATCTCCGAAAGGCGGCGCATGCCTGAAGTTGTTTCTGCGGTTTTCCCGCAGCTTCCCGCATGCGCCAGGCTGGTGAAGCGCGTGCCCCTTTACGGTTCCATTGCTAAACCGTTACGGCTCGCTTGCCTTATGGAAAATAAAGGATGGTGAAATCAATCAGGAGGACTGGCCAGTCGAAGGTGCGGCAACCGGCAGTTTCTGTTCGAGTTCGGCGACGCGGCGCTCGAGTTCTTCCAGACGCGCACGCGTGCGCACCAGCACCTGCGTCTGCGCGTCGAATTCCTCGCGCGTGACGAGTTCGAGCTTCGAAAAGCCTTGCGAGAGCATGGCGCGCACGTTGCGCTCGACATCGCGCGCCGGCGAGTTCTGCAGGAGTTCGCTGACCTTCGAATGCAGATCGTTGAATACGTCGTTCGGTTGTTTCATTCGGTTTCCCCTTCGCTGCACAAAAAATGTGCAGATTTCGTTTCGACTGTGCCTCGACCCGGATCGTGATCGATCTTGGTGCGAGACCCGCGAAGTCCTCGATGCCCATGGGCGCAACTGGTGCGCGGCGCTCAAGCGCGAGCCGCGTGCCCGACGTGAAGCGCGTCCAGCGTGCCCGGCTGAGGTTCGCACGTGTGCTTCCCGGCCCGCCGCGCTTCGTTCTCACGCCTATCCGCGCGCATCTGAAGCGATCGTGCCGTGCCTTGATCGTTGAGAACACTCTAGCAACTCTAGCCTGGCCTCGCCACCGCTCACGGCCCACGCTGGCCGTTCGGCCAGGGGCTTGCGCGGCCCGCGCGGCGCGGACTTCGGCGTGCGGACCGGCATTGTCCACGGGATGCGCGCTTCGTGCATCGAACTTCGTCGCAAGCCCCGCAAGAAAGCCCGTCGATCCCGCCTCGATCAAATTGGCACGGGTGTTGCTAATAACCCCCCGCGCACCGAATAACGGCTGGCTCGCGGTGCGTCGGCGGGGCGAGACCCGCACCGCAGGCGCCCGTTGCAGAAGTGAATACGGGATGAAAGCAACCACAGCGAGGACTACATGAAACTGATTACAGCAATCATCAAGCCGTTCAAGCTCGATGAAGCGCGCGAGGCTCTTTCAGCCATCGGCGTGTCGGGGATCACGGTCACGGAAGTGAAGGGCTTCGGCCGTCAGAAGGGCCATACCGAGCTGTATCGCGGTGCGGAATACGTCGTCGACTTCCTGCCGAAGGTGAAGATCGAAGCGGCGGTGACCGACGACATCGTTGACCAGGCCATCGAATCGCTTGAGCGCGCGGCCCGCACCGGCAAGATCGGCGACGGCAAGATTTTCGTCACCCCCATCGAGCAAGTCATTCGTATCCGCACCGGCGAGACCGGCTCCGACGCCCTGTAACGACAAACAGCGACCAGGGGCCAGGGGGAAGCGCTAAAGCGCCGACGCTGGCCGACACAAAGAGACAAGAGGAAACCGAGATGCGCAAACTTTTGATGTCCTTGCTGATGGCCGGCTCGCTGCTGGCCGGCGGCATCGGCGCCGCCCTGGCGGACGATGCGTCCGCACCCGCCGCGGCATCCGCACCCGACGCATCGGCCGCAGTCACGGCCTTCGCGCCCGCAGCCGACGCTGCATCGGCACCGGCCGCCGCGCCTGCCGCCGCCGCAGCCAGCGCTCCGGCTGACGCATCGGCCGCCGCAGCAGCCGCCGCGCCCGCCGCACCGACCGCGCCGTTCTCGGTCGATTCGTCGAAGATCAACTCGGGCGATACCGCCTGGATGCTGACCTCCACCGCACTCGTCCTGTTCATGACGATTCCGGGCCTCGCGCTCTTCTACGGCGGCATGGTGCGCAAGAAGAACGTGCTCGCGACGCTCATGCAGAGCTTCGCCATCACCTGCGTCGTCACGGTGATCTGGACGGTGGTGGGCTACAGCCTCGCGTTCACGCCGGGCAACTCGTTCATCGGCGGCTTCTCGCGCGTCTTCCTCGAAGGCATGAACTACATCAAGGGCGACAAGGCGACCACGCTGACCGTGAGCCACCTGGCGACGACGATTCCGGAGACCGTGTACTTCGTCTATCAGATGACGTTCGCGATCATCACGCCGGCGCTCATCACGGGGGCGTTCGCAGACCGCATGAAGTTCTCGGCGATGCTGGTGTTCATGTCGCTCTGGTCGATCATTGTCTACTCGCCGATCGCCCACATGGTCTGGGAACCGACCGGCTGGCTGGCAAGCGCGGGCATCCTCGACTTCGCAGGCGGCACGGTGGTGCACATCAACGCCGGTATCGCGGGTCTCGTGTGCTGCCTCGTGCTGGGCAAGCGCATCGGTTATGGCCGCGAAGTCATGGCGCCGCACAACCTGGTTCTGACGCTGATCGGCGCGGCCATGCTGTGGGTGGGCTGGTTCGGCTTCAACGCGGGTTCGGCAGTCGCGGCTGACGGCCGTGCCGGCTTCGCGATGCTCACGACGCAGATCGCCACGGCTTGCGCGGCTCTCGGCTGGATGTTCGCGGAGTGGATCGCCAAGGGCAAGCCGTCGGTGCTCGGCATCGCTTCGGGCGCGGTCGCGGGTCTGGTTGCGGTGACGCCGGCTTCGGGTTTCGTCGGCGTGATGGGCGCGATCGTGATCGGCGTGGTGGCAGGCGTGGTCTGCTTCTGGTCGGCTACGTGGCTCAAGCACAAGTTCGGCTATGACGATTCGCTCGACGCATTCGGCGTGCACGGTATCGGCGGCATCATCGGCGCGATCCTGACCGGCGTGTTCGCGGTCAAGGACATCGGCGGCGCCGACGGCAACGTGGTCCTGCAGATCAAGGGCGTGCTCACGACCCTCATCTACAGCGGCGTGGTGAGCTTCATCCTGCTGAAGGTGATCGACATGGTGATGGGCCTGCGCGTCACGGAAGAAGAAGAACGCGAAGGTCTCGACGTGATTCTCCATGGCGAGCGCGTCGAATAAATGCGTGAGGTTGCACGGGGTGGCAACAGTGCAGTAGCGTAGTAGTGCAGTAGCAGTACTGGAGCACAGCGACTTGGGCCCGTCCTTATGGCGGGCCCTTTCTTTTTTGGGCGGGCGCGGGTGCGCGTGGGCGTGCGGCTTGCAAGGGGAATAATGCGCGCGCTCGGGCGTTACTTCGTTGACCCTTCAATTCGTGCGGCCCCATTGCATCTGACCGTGCGTGCGGTTCAGAATGGATATCCGATGTGGATAACGGGGGCAGTTCCGGCCATGCCGGGGCGAGCAGCGCCGGATCGGCGAGTAACCCTATGGAACGTAAGGGAAAACATCTTGTAATGGGCGCAATCGTCCCCAGTTAAGTTCCCGGTTTTCCTACAATCAACTAGCTTTTGTCCGCGAGTAATACCTTATGGTCCCGCATCTGGTTACGGCGTTGAACGGCCCGCTCCTCGAGCTGGAGCAGCGCATCCTCGACGCGACGCCGGCCATCGAGCGCTGGTTCCGTCTCGAATGGCAGGAACACACGCCGCCGTTTTACGCGTCGGTGGACCTGCGCAACGCGGGCTTCAAGCTCGCGCCGGTCGACACCAACCTCTTTCCCGGCGCCTTCCATTGCCTGCCGATGGAAGTGCTGCCGCTCGCCGTGCAGGCCGCCATGGCCGCCGTCGAGAAAATCTGTCCGGACGCCAAGAATCTGCTCGTGATCCCCGAGCAGCACACGCGCAACGCCTTCTACCTCGAAAACGTCGCGCGGCTGGCGACCATCATGCGTCAGGCGGGCCTGAACGTGCGTTTCGGCACCTTCGACGAGAACATCGCCGGGCCGGTCACGATCTCGCTGGCGGACGGCCAGAAGATCGTGCTCGAACCGCTGGAGCGCTCGCAGCGCCGCCTTGGCCTTAAGAACTTCGATCCGTGCTCGATTCTTCTGAACAACGATCTGTCGGGCGGCATCCCGCCGGTGCTCGAAAATCTGCACGAGCAATACCTGCTGCCGCCGCTGCACGCGGCCTGGGCGGTGCGCCGCAAATCCACGCACTTCTCCTGCTATGACGACGTGGCGAAGAAGTTCGCCAAGATGGTCGGCGTCGATCCGTGGATGATCAATCCGTACTTCGCGCACGTGGAAAACGTCGATTTCGAGGCGCGCACGGGCGAAGAGCAACTGGCCACGTCGATCGACGCGGTGCTCAAGAAGATCGCCAGGAAGTACCGCGAGTACGGCATCACCGAAAAGCCCTACGTGGTCATCAAGTCCGACGCCGGCACCGACGGCCGTGGCGTGATGACCGTGCACGACGCCTCCGAGGTCGCCGCACTCACCAAGCGCGAACGTGCGAAGATGTCGGCCACGAAGGACGGGCTGGAAGTGCGCGACGTCATCGTGCAGGAAGGCGTGTACACGTTCGAGCACATCGGCGACGAAGTGGCCGAGCCGGTGGTCTACATGATCGACCGCTACGTGGTGGGCGGCTTCTATCGCGCGCACGGCAGCCGCGAGCGCGACCAGAACCTGAACGCGCCGGGCATGCATTTCGTGCCGCTGGGCTTCGAGCACACGGCACTGCCCGATACGCGCGCCAAGCCTGGCGCCGCACCGCCGAACCGCTTCTACATGTACGGCGTGGTGGCGCGTCTGGGCCTGCTGGCGGCGTCGGTGGAGCTGGAGAAGACCGACCCCGAGGCGATCCAGGTCTAAGGCCCGATCGCCGCGATAACAACCTCTGCTGCGCCCGCCCCGAGCGGGCGCAGCCGTCATCAAGGCCGGAAAATTTCCGGCAAAACATCCAATTAGCTGCAGGGACGACATGGACATTCTCTTCATCGCCGATCCGCTCGAGCGGTTCAAGATCTACAAGGATTCGACCTACGCGATGATGGCCGAGGCCGCGAAGCGCGGTCACACGCTCTACGCGTGCGAGCCGCAGCACCTCGCCTGGGTGAACGGCCAGGTCGAAGCCGATGTGCGGCGCTTCGAGATCGTCGGCGACACTGCGGACCTGCATCGCGAAACGTGGTTCAAGGACACGCCCGATTCGCGCGCGCTGACCGGTTTCGACGCTGTCATCATGCGCAAGGACCCGCCCTTCGACATGGAGTACGTCACTTCGACGTGGCTGCTGGAGATCGCCGAACGCGCGGGCGCGAAGATCTTCAACAAGCCGCAGGCGATCCGCGATCACTCGGAAAAGCTCGCCATCGGCGAATTTGCCGAATTCGTCGCGCCCACGCTCGTCACCCGCGACGCCGCGCGTCTGCGCAAATTCCACGAAGAGCACCAGGACGTGATTCTCAAGCCGCTCGACGGCATGGGCGGCATGGGCGTGTTCCGCGTGAAGGCCGACGGCATGAACCTCGGCTCGATCATCGAGATGCTCAGTCATGACGGCGCGCGCAGCGTGATGGCGCAGAAGTTCATCCCCGAGATCAAGGCGGGCGACAAGCGCATTCTGCTGATCGGCGGCGAGCCGGTGCCGTATTCGCTCGCGCGCATCCCGCAGGGCAACGAGGTGCGCGGCAATCTGGCCGCGGGAGGTCTGGGCGTGGCGCAGCCGCTCACCGCGCGCGACCTGGAGATCGCCAGGACGCTGGGGCCGAAGCTGGTCGAGCGCGGGCTGCTGCTGGTGGGGCTCGATGCGATCGGCGACTGGCTCACCGAGGTCAACGTGACCAGCCCGACGTGCTTTCGCGAGATCATGGAGCAGACCGGCTTCGACGTGGCGGCGATGTTCATCGACGCGCTGGAGCGCGCGGCGGCCTGAATCTGGGCGCGCCAGCGCAACGTCGCGCCAAAAAACGGCTATAAATCGTTTGAGTAGTGCCTCGAAACGCGGCGGCGGGGCGCTTGATTCCTGCTGCCGCGCCGGCATCTTCTGGTTGTAAATGCGTGGGCGTGTGCTGCGAGGCACAAAACCTGCGCATTGGTAAGCGGAAACTAGAGGAAAACCGCGCGGCACACCGCGAGCAAAACTGCATGGTCGACACGAAAATGACCCTGCTACAATGCCGCGAGCCCGCGACTGGGTTTTGCGCTGCGACAGCATGAACGTTGCGGCACCGCAAAGCCCGGCGCATGTTCCGATCCTGATGGCCCACGGCTGGCCGCAGGTCGGCGCTGTCGGACGCGATCTTCGGAGATCGGCCCAAGGCATCAACCGAAGCCGTTATTTGTAGTCACGCTGACATGGCAGGGATTCTGATCATCGCTCACGCACCGCTCGCTACTGCGCTGCGCGAATGTATTGCCCATATCTACGGCGGTTGCCCGGCGCGCATCGGCGCGCTCGACGTGCTGCCCGACAGCGACCCCGCCGTGGTCGTCGCTCAGGCGAACGCCGAAATCGAGCGCCTGCGCGAGGAAAACGGGGCGCTCGTGCTGACCGACATGTTCGGCGCCACTCCTTCGAATATCGCCGCGCGCCTGGCCACGGTGCCTCAGGTGCGCGTGCTGGCGGGCGTCAATCTGCCGATGCTGGTGCGCGCGGTCTGCTACCGGGCCACGCCGCTCGACACGCTGGTGGAAAAGGCCTTGGCCGGCGCAAGCAAGGGCGTTCAGCCGATCGGCCCGAGCACGCCCCCGCCCAGCAACGATTGCGGCTGCGCGCCGACGCCCTGCGCCGAAGCGGCTTCCGAAGCCGTGGCCAAGGCGGCCGTGAGCGCCGCTGCCGCGAGCAGCGCCGCCCAGGCCGCGACGGGCACGACAGGCACGACAAGCAGCGCCAGTGCGCCGTCGGTGGCGCCGGCGCTGGCGTTCAAGCCTGCCGGCACGGCCTGAGACCGGGTCGGACCTGGACCCGGACCCGGCTTGGGCGCCTGTCAATCTGCAAGCTCCCGGCGCACGCTTACGCGTGTGTCCGAACGCCCAGCGTGCGCGTCTTGCGCGCGCGACGCACAATCCCACAGCATCACTTCTACACACAGCGCCTGGATCGACCTATGCTGCAACAAGAAACGACCATCGTGAACAAACTCGGCCTGCACGCGCGGGCGTCGGCGAAGCTGACGCAACTGGCGGGCAATTACCAGTCGGAAATCTGGATGAGCCGCAATGGCCGCCGGATCAACGCCAAAAGCATCATGGGCGTGATGATGCTGGCGGCGGGCATCGGCAGCACGGTGCTGATCGAAACCGAAGGCCCGGATGAGACCGACGCGATGAGCGCGCTGCTCAAGCTGATCGCCGACAAGTTCGGCGAAGGCCAGTAAGCACGCCATCGGCGTGTCGTGCGCCCGTTCCGATGGGCGACCGCCAGTTTGACCCGACGCCGCGTCTTGACGCGGCGTTTTCGTTGCCGGAACGAGGTGGTCGGATAAAGCATCGCAGCGCCGTGGAATTTATAATGAGAGGCGGGGTCAGAGAGAGCGCATTGCAGCGGTTTGCCGCGGCATCACATAACCAGAGGAGGTGCGCGTGCCGTTCACGCTGCATGGAATTCCCGTATCACGCGGTATCGCCATCGGGCGGGCGTATCTGATCGCGCCGGCCGCGCTCGACGTCGACCACTATCTGGTGGAACTCGCGCAGATCGACGACGAAATCGAGCGCTTTCGGGCCGCGCTCAAGCTCGTCGAGCAGGAGCTCGACACGCTGCGCGCCGACCTCGCCGCCGACGCGCCCAGCGAAATGGGCGCGTTCATCAGCGTTCACCTCATGATCCTGAACGACGTGATGCTCGTGCAGGAGACCATCGACCTCATCCGCACGCGCCGCTTCAACGTGGAGTGGGCGCTCACCGAACAGCTCGAACGCCTCTCAAAGCACTTCGACGATGTCGAGGACGAATACCTGCGCGAGCGCAAGGCCGATATCGAGCAGGTCGTCGAGCGCGTGCTCAAGGCGCTCGCGGGCGCGTCGCCGCCCGCGCTGCACGGCAGTTGCGACGAAATGATCGTGGTGGCGCACGACATCGCGCCCGCCGACATGCTGCAGTTCAAGGGGCAAACGTTCCAGGGCTTCGTCACCGATCTGGGCGGGCGCACCTCGCACACGGCGATCGTCGCGCGCAGCCTGGGCATTCCGGCCGCCGTGGGCGTGCAGCAGGCGAGCGCGCTGATCCGCCAGGACGATCTCATCATCGTGGACGGCGATCATGGCGTGGTGATCGTCGATCCCGCGCCCATCGTGCTGGAGGAGTACACCTACCGGCAAAGCGAGATGGCGCTCGAGCGGCGTAAGCTCCAGCGCCTGAAGTTCTCGCCCACGCAGACGCTGTGCGGCGCGAAGATCCAGCTTTACGCGAACATCGAACTGCCCGAGGACGCGCAGGCCGCGCTCGATTCGGGCGCGACGGGTGTGGGCCTGTTCCGCACCGAGTTCCTGTTCATGAACCACAAGCACCACTTGCCGGAAGAGGACGAGCAGTTCGAGGCTTACAGGCGCGCGGCGCAACTGATGAACGGCCTGCCCGTGACGATCCGCACGATCGACGTGGGCGCGGACAAGCCGCTCGATTCGATGGGCGGCGGCGACGGTTACGAGACCGCGGCGAACCCGGCGCTGGGCCTGCGTGCGATCCGCTGGAGCCTGTCCGAGCCGCAGATGTTCCTCACGCAGCTGCGCGCGATCCTGCGCGCCTCGGCGCTGGGCACGATCAAGATCCTGATTCCGATGCTCGCGCACGCGCAGCAGATCGACCAGACGCTCGATCTGATCCGCGAGGCGAAGCGCCAGCTCGACGATGCGGGTCTCGCCTACGACCCGAACGTGCAGGTGGGCGCGATGATCGAGATCCCGGCGGCGGCGCTGGCCTTGCCGATGTTCCTGCGGCGGCTGGACTTCCTCTCGATCGGCACCAACGACCTGATCCAGTACACGCTCGCGATCGACCGCGCCGACAACGCCGTGGCCGATCTCTACGATCCGCTGCATCCGGCCGTGCTCCAGCTCATCTCGCACACGCTGCGCGAGGCGAAGCGCGCGGGCGTGCCGGTGTCGGTGTGCGGCGAGATGGCGGGCGATCCGCAGCTTACGCGCCTGCTGCTGGGCATGGGGCTCACCGAGTTCTCGATGCATCCGAGCCAGTTGCTGGTGGTGAAGCAGGAGATCCTGCGCTCGCAGCTCAAGGCGCTGGAGAAGCCCGTGGCCGATGTGCTTGCGGCCTACGAGCCTGAGGAACTGGAAGCCGCGCTGGGGCGTCTGGTGCTGGCCTGAGCCAGCGCCCCATAGACGCATCGCGATGTAAAAAAGCCCCGGCGTGCCGGGGCTTTTTTATGCGTGGCGCTCGCCGCAGACGGGACAGTCGGGCTGGCGCGCGATGCGCATCGTGCTCCACTCCATGCGCAGCGAGTCGAGCATCATGAGCCGCCCGACCAGCGGCGTGCCGATGCCGCCGACCACACGCAGCGCCTCGGCCGCCTGCATCGCGCCGATGATGCCGACCGTCGGCGCGAACACGCCCATGGTCGAACACGCGACTTCCTCGAACGGTTGATCCTCGGGGAACACGCAGGCGTAGCAGGGCGAGGCCGGGTCGCGGAAATCGAAGGTGCTGATCTGGCCGTCGAAGCGCAGCGCCGCGCCCGACACGAGCGGTACGCCGTGCTTCACGCAGGCGCGGTTGATGGCGTGGCGGGTGGCGAAATTATCGGTGCAGTCGAGCACGACGCTCGCGCGCGGCACCTGCTCGTCGAGCCAGGCGTCGTCGATGCGCGCCTGCACGGCGTTCACCTTGACCTCGGGATTCAGGCGCGCGATGGCGTCGCGGCCCGACTCGACCTTCGCGCGGCCGATCGATGCCGTCTCGTGCATGATCTGCCGCTGCAGATTGGTGAGATCGACGGTGTCGTTATCGACGAGCGTGAGCGTGCCCACGCCCGAAGCCGCCAGATACATGGCCGCCGGCGAGCCCAGGCCGCCCGCGCCGATCACGAGCGCGTGCGCGTCGAGAAAGCGCTGCTGCGCCTCGATGCCGATCTCGTCGACGAGGATATGGCGGGAATAGCGGAGGAGTTGGTCGTCGTTCATCGCGTTGCGCACGGTGCTGGCGCTGCGATTGGGCCGGGAGGCCGTGACGCGCGCCGAAAGTACAGACTGCTCATTGTACCGGCGCTTGAGGGTTCGTCCTTGCGGCCCCTGGCGCGCGATGCGCAACGGGCCGCAAGGACGGGTACTACCCAGGCTTGCTTACTTCGCCGGAGCCGAGGCCGGAGCCGGCGTGGATGCGCCCGGCACGGCCGAGGCCGAAGGCTTCACGGCGATCGGCGCCGAAGCGGACGTAGGCGGCTTCGCTTGCGCGAGGCGGCGCTCCATCGGCGACTTCGATTCGGTCACCGGCTTGCCCTGGAGCTTGTTGAGCGCCTGCTGGAGCATGAAGTCGTCGTTCGAGCCGAACTCGACCGGCTTGCGGTCGCGATCCTTCTGGCGCTGTTCCGGCGTCTTCTTGTCGTTCTGCTCTTCGAGCTGACGCAGCATGTCCATGCGCTCCTGCTCGCGCAGATCCTGTTCCTTCTTCTCGTCCGGATCCTGCGTGTTCGCAAGGTGGTTCGAGTAGTCGACTTCGCGCGTGACGAGTGCGTCGTCCGGATCGCCATCGGCGTATTGATCGACCGCGACGTCAGGACGGATGCCCTTGTTCTGGATCGAGCGGCCGCTCGGCGTGTAGTAGTACGCCGTGGTCAGACGCAGTGCCGTGTCGGCCGTCATCGGACGCACCGTCTGCACCGAGCCCTTGCCGAACGTCGTCTTGCCGATGATGAGCGCACGCTTCTGGTCCTGCAGCGCGCCCGCCACGATTTCCGATGCCGACGCCGAATAAGCGTTGGTCAGCACGATCATCGGCACGGTCTTGAACTCGGCCGCTTCGCCCTTGAGCGGGTCGCCGTCGAACGAAGGCAGGCGGTAGTTCTCGTAGTTGTCGCGATAGACCTGCTTGGAGTCCGGGATCTGGCCGTTGGTCGAAACCACGACCGAATCCGCCGGCAGGAACGCGCCCGCGACGCCGACCGCGCTTTGCAGCAGACCGCCGCCGTTGTTGCGCAGGTCGAGGATGAGGCCCTTGAGGTTCGGCTCCTGACGCGCGATGTCCTGCAGCTTGGCCGCGAGGTCAGGCGTGGTGCGTTCCTGGAAGCTCGTGATGCGGATGTACGCGTAGCCCGGCGCCAGGATCTTCGACTTCACGCTCTGCACCTTGATGATGGCGCGCGTGATCGTGAGCGGGAAGGTGCGGTCGTCGGTCTTGCGGAAGATCGTCAGCGTGACCTTCGTGCCCGGGTCGCCGCGCATCTGCTTGACCGCCTGGTCGAGCGTCATGCCGCGCACGGGCTTGTCGTTGATGCGCGTGATGAGGTCGCCCGGACGGATGCCGGCGCGGAACGCGGGCGTGTCTTCGATAGGCGAGATCACCTTGATCAGGCCGTCTTCCGAGGAAATCTCGATGCCGAGGCCCGCGAAGCGGCCCTTGGTCTGTTCCTGGAGTTCCTGATAGTCGGTCTTGTCGAGATACGACGAGTGCGGGTCGAGGCTCGACACCATGCCCTTGATGGCGGCGGTGAGCAGCTTCTTGTCGTCGACCGGCGTGACGTACTCATGCTTGATCTGGCCGAACACTTCGGCGAAGAGCCGGAGCTGGTCGAGCGGCAGCGGCTCGATCACGGTTTGCTGGGTCTGCTGCGCCGAGGCGGAAATCTGCAGGGTGGCAAAGACGCCGGTCGCGAGGCCAGCAGCGATCAGGCCGATATTTTTAAGGTTCTTTCGCATAGAGATTGTTGCGTGCGGTCGAAAGGCGCGTGGCAGCGTCTAATGGAAAAGCGACGGACAAGTATAACTGCACACTCGGCCGCCCTGTGTATAAGGCGCGATGCAGGGGCGAACGTTGCGGGTTCGACAGTCGGAACGCCATCCAGTTCGCAAGGCGCGTGCCGCAAAGCCTTGCCGGGCGCGGGACTGGCGGGAGCGTGACGTGAAGCTGGCAGGTCTGCCAGATCGGGGCGCACAGAGGCGTGGAATCCGGATTCGAAGCGGGAGCGTGCGGGAAGGCGCAAGACGAACCCGCCGGCCCACGCGAATGCGAGGGCCGGCGGAGGGATGCGCGTCAGGAAAAGAAGGGCTTAGGCCTTCTTGCCCTGGTTCGCCACCGCGGCCTGAGCCTTGGCGATGGCGTCGGCGTCGCCCAGGTAGTAGTGCGTGATGGGCTTGAGGTTCTCGTCCAGTTCATAGACGAGCGGCACGCCGTTCGGAATGTTCAGGCCGACGATGTCGGTGTCCGAAATACCGTCGAGGTATTTCACCAGCGCGCGGATCGAGTTGCCGTGCGCGGCGATCACGATCTTCTTGCCTGCCTTGATGGCCGGGGCGATCGACTCGTTCCACAGCGGCAGCACGCGCGCGACGGTGTCCTTCAGGCATTCCGTGAGCGGCAGCTCTTCGCGCGGCACCTTGGCGTAACGCGGGTCGTTGTAGGCCGTGCGATCGTCCGTCGGCTCCAGTGCGGGCGGCGGCGTGTCGTAGCTGCGGCGCCAGACCAGCACCTGTTCGTCGCCGTATCTGGCGGCGGTTTCCGCCTTGTTCAGGCCCGAAAGCGCGCCGTAGTGGCGCTCGTTCAGACGCCACGAGTGGACGACCGGCAGGTACATCTGGTCCATCTGGTCCTGGACGTGCCAGAGCGTGCGGATCGCGCGCTTGAGCACCGAGGTGTAGGCGATGTCGAACGCGTAGCCGGACTCCTTGAGCAACTGGCCGGCCTGCTGGGCTTCGCGGTTGCCCTGTTCGGTCAGGTCGACGTCCACCCAGCCGGTGAAGCGGTTTTCCTTGTTCCAGGTCGATTCGCCGTGGCGGATAAGTACGAGTTTGTACATGTGGATGACGGTCGGTAGTGAGGGAAGCGGTAATCGGGGACGGGGAACGTCGGTGATACGGCTACTGGGCGTTCGCTGCCCGGTCCAGCAGGCTGCGCGCCCGGGCAAGGGGGCGTCAACCCTGCGACAAACGGTTATTTTATAATGAGCGGATTGTCTGAACTGGATTTCCCTCGATTTCTCTTTTTCCCGGCGGTTCATCCGTGACGTTCTTTACCAATTACATCAACCTTGTACTCATCGCGATCGTCCTCATCTCTGGAGGGTTGCTGCTGTGGCCGACGCTCAAACGCGGCGGCCGGGGCGGTGTTTCCGCCGCCGAGGCGACGCAGATGATCAATCGCCGCAACGCGGTGGTGATCGACGTGCGTTCGGCCGACGAATTCGCCAAGGGCCATCTGCCCGCTGCCCGCCACCTGCCGTTCGGCGAGTTGCAGGGCAAGGTCGCCCAGTTCGTCAAG
The DNA here is from genome assembly GCF_002917095.1 of Paraburkholderia eburnea. Taxonomy (GTDB): domain Bacteria; phylum Pseudomonadota; class Gammaproteobacteria; order Burkholderiales; family Burkholderiaceae; genus Paraburkholderia; species Paraburkholderia eburnea. The sequence continues at coordinate 761,566 of NZ_PQGA01000001.1, read as the reverse complement.
AACAAGAGCAACCCGGTGTTGCTGGTCTGCCAGACGGGCCAGCAGTCGCACAAGGCCGCGAGCCTCGTGAAGGAAGCCGGTTTTTCCGAAGTCCACGTGCTGGACGGCGGCGTGAACGCCTGGCAGCAGGCCGGTATGCCGGTCGTGAAACAAGGAGGTTCGAAGTGAGCAAGGTTGTCATGTACAGCACCCAGGTGTGCCCGTATTGCCAGATGGCCGAGCGTCTTTTAAAGTCGCGCGGCGTCGAAAACATCGAAAAAGTGCTGATCGACCGGGATCCGGCGCGGCGCGAGGAAATGATGACGCGCACCGGCCGTCGCACGGTGCCGCAGGTTTTCATCGGCGAGACGCACGTGGGCGGTTACGATGACCTCTCCGCGCTCGATCGCGCCGGCGGCCTGATGCCGCTGCTCGAAGCGGCCGCTTGAGTTTTGCGCACGGCAGGGCGCTCGCGCGCGCTGCCCGGCGTGACGCCGCGTCGCGGCTGGCGCCGTGTTTTTTTCGCCCGTGCGGGCCAGTCAGGCGCGCGCGGGCTTGCTGTCGTTTGTTGCTGTCATTGCTGCTCATTGCGGCTGCGCAGCGGAGTTTCGACTTTGTCCGATTTCCGGCAGGGCGAAGCGCCGCGATACTGCGCAACTGCAACTTCATTTAATCAGGAAGCCAAACACCATGTCTGACGAGAATAACCAGCCGTTCTTCAACATCCAGCGCATCTACCTCAAGGACCTTTCGCTGGAGCAGCCGAACTCGCCGGCCATCTTCCTCGAACAGGACATGCCTTCCGTGGAAGTGGAAGTCGACGTCAAGGCCGAGCGCCTCGCGGAGTCGGTGTTCGAAATCCTCGTGACCGGCACGGTCACCGCGAAGGTCAAGGACAAGGTCGCTTTCCTGATCGAAGCCAAACAAGCGGGTATTTTCGACATCCGCAACATCCCGGCTGAACAGGTCGATCCGCTCGTCGGCATCGCCTGCCCGACGATCCTGTTCCCGTACCTGCGCTCGAACATCGCCGACGCGATCACGCGCGCCGGTTTCCCGCCGATCCACCTGGCCGAAATCAACTTCCAGGCGCTCTACGAGCAACGCCTGCAGCAGCTCGCGCAGCAACAAGGCGCAAGCAACGCCACGCATTGATCGACCGCTGAACCTCACAACCGGTGCGGAGTACTGGAATGAAAGTCGCCGTTCTCGGCGCCGGAGCGTGGGGCACCGCGCTGGCAGGGCATCTCGCCCAGGCGCATGACACGCTGTTATGGGCGCGCGATGGCGCGCTCATCGATACATTGCGCCAGACGCACGAGAACGCCCGCTATCTCGCGGGCGTCTCGCTGCCCCATACCCTCAAGTACGAAACCGATCTGGCCGCTGCGCTCGACCATGCTTCGGGCGACGCGGATCTCGTCGTGCTCGGCACGCCCGTCGCGGGCCTGCGCGGCATGTTGCGCACGATGCGCGACATGGGCCGCGTGCCCGCGCACTTCGTCTGGCTCTGCAAGGGCTTCGAGGCCGATTCGCAACTCATGCCGCATCAGGTGGTGGCGACCGAACTGCCCGGCCACGCGAGCAACGGCGTGCTGTCCGGCCCGAGCTTCGCGCGCGAAGTGAGCGAAGGCCTGCCCGTCGCGCTGACGATCGCGAGCGCCTCGGCCGACTGCCGCGAGCGCACGCTCGCCGCGTTCCATCATCGCGCGATGCGCATCTACACCGGCGACGACGTCGTGGGCGTGGAAGTGGGCGGTGCGGTCAAGAACGTGCTGGCGATCGCCACGGGTATCTCGGACGGCCTGGGTCTCGGCCTGAACGCGCGCGCCGCGCTCATCACGCGCGGGCTGGCGGAAATGACGCGGCTGGGCGTGACGCTCGGCGGACGCGCGGAAACCTTTACCGGTCTCACGGGCCTGGGCGACCTGATTCTCACCGCGACGGGCGATCTCTCGCGCAACCGCACCGTGGGCAAGCAGCTCGCGAGCGGGCGTACGCTCGACGATATCCTCGGCGCGCTTGGCCATGTGGCCGAAGGCGTGCGCTGCGCGCGCGCCGTGGCGGCGATCGCGCGCGCGCATCAGATCGACATGCCGATCACCGAGGCGGTATGCGCCGTGCTGTTCGATGGCGTGGCGCCGCGCGACGCGGTGAGCGCGCTGCTCAGGCGCGACGCGAAGGCGGAGTAGGGCGCGCTTCGGCTTTCGCCGCCGCTGCGCCCGGCAACAGCGCGTGACAACGCGTGACAGCGCAGGAGGCCCATCATGCTCACCGTCGGAAATTGCCGCATCGAAGCCGAAGTCGTCGACATCACGACTTTGGATGTGGATGCGATCGTGAACGCCGCCAATACGTCGCTGCTAGGCGGCGGTGGCGTGGATGGCGCGATTCATCGCGCCGCCGGCCCGGACCTGCTGCGCGAATGCCGCACGCTCAACGGCTGCCCGACCGGCGACGCCAAAATCACCGCCGGCTACGAACTCCCCGCAAAACACGTGATCCACACCGTCGGCCCCGTCTGGAACGGCGGCGCGCGCGACGAGGCGTTTCTGCTCGCCTCGTGCTACCGGCGCTCGCTGGCGGTGGCGCGCGAAGCGGGCGTGACGAGCATCGCGTTTCCCGCGATCAGTTGCGGCGTGTATCGCTTTCCGCCCGATGAGGCCGTGACGATTGCGCTCGCAACCGTTGTCGATGCGTTGCCCGCTTACCTCGCGCTCGAACGGGTGATCTTCGCCTGCTTCGACGATGCGATGCTCGCGCGTTACCAGGGCGAACTCGCCGCGTTTTGACGTGCTTTGAGGCGTCCGCGCGCCCTTATCGCTTATTCTCCGCCTTCGAACCCCGCCTGCCGCCACGCCTCGAACACCACCACCGCGACCGTGTTGGACAGATTCAGGCTGCGGTTGCCAGGCCGCATCGGCAGGCGCACGCGCTGTTCGGCCGCGAAACGATCGAGCACCGCGTCGGGCAGCCCGCGTGTCTCCGCGCCGAATACGAACCAGTCGCCGGGCAGGAACGCGTGATCGTGAAAACGGCCCGAACCGCGCGTGGTGAACGCGAACATGCGCGCCGGGTCAGGCGTTTCCTTCGCGAGGAACGCGTCCCAGTCGGGATGCACATTCATCTGCGCGTATTCGTGATAGTCGAGGCCGGCGCGGCGCAGCTTGGTGTCGTCGAGCGGAAAGCCGAGCGGCTCGATCAGATGCAGCCGTGCGCCCGTGTTGGCGCACAGGCGGATGACATTGCCGGTGTTCGGAGGAATCTCCGGTTCGACGAGAACGACGTTGAACATGACGATAAAAACCGTGAAGAGAACTGGATAACGAAAGAAGGACCGTCAGTCCTTCGGTGTGCGCAAGGCGACGAAATTCGTCACGCGACGCGCGCCCGCGGCCTTGAGCTTCTGCGCGAGCGCGTCGAGCGTCGCACCCGAAGTCATGACGTCGTCGACCACGCCGATGTGCAGGCCGCGCAGCGTGGGACCGCCATCCTTGAGCGCAAACGCGCGGCCCACATTGCGGCGGCGCGTGTCGCGATCGAGCCGCGCCTGCGCCGCCGTGTGCAGCGTGCGGCGCACGAGCGTGGCATCGGCGCGCGTGCCGAGCGCGCGGGCGAGCGGCTTCGCGATCTGCCACGCCTGGTTGTAGCCGCGCTCGACCAGGCGCTCGCGCGAGAGCGGCACCGGCACGATCAGCGTGGGCGCGTCGGCCGGATCGAGCAGGTCGTCGGCGGCGTGCGCCAGGCGCATCGCGAATTCTTCGCCTAGCCCAAGCCGCGCACGATACTTCAGTCCGCGTGCGAGCGCGTCGAGCGGCGCGCGGTAGTCCGCGAGCGCGATCGTCGCGTCGAAGGCGGGCGGTGCTTTCACGCAGGCGTCACATGGGTAGCGGCCCGCTCCATGCCCGCCACGCGTGCCGCGAGCGCTTGCGAGCGGCAGCGCGCAGACCGCGCAGCGCAGCCGCGCCTCGTTCCAGTACGCCGCATCGCAGGCCGCGCAGAGCAGCGAATTCATCCCCAGGCGCCGCCCGGAAAGCGCGCCGGATAGGCCTGCTCCTGCATTGCGCACCCCGCGCGAGCGTCGCGGCAAATTGCCGCATAATGGGCAGGCACTGGGTAGCAGATTCGGCAGCAGATCCGACAGCACTAACTGAACGAGCCGTGGCCAACGCGCCCGCCCGTCCTGCTTATCCCGATACGCGCGCATCGCCATGTGCTGGCAGGCGCGTCGCGGGACAGGCGACGGGGTGGACGTCGCTGAAGACGTCGAGGAATCCGACAGATCGGGCGGCAGCGGCATCGTAGGACGGCCCTGAACGGGCCCTAAGCGCGCGAGTGAACTGAAAGGATGGGAGTGAGCGAGTATACTTCGCAGACTTCGCCAATACGACCGACATGTCCCCGTCTCACCCCAGACCCGGCCGTCCGGCCTATGATCCGCGCTATCTGCAGCGGATTTTCGACCGCCGCGCGGCCACTTTCGACGACGTCGCGTTCCTGCCGCGTGAAATTGCTGAGCGCATGCGCGAGCGCCTCGAATACATCAAGGTAAGCCCTTCGTGCGTGCTCGACCTGGGCTGCGGCCCCGGTGCCGATCTCCCGGCGCTGCGCGAGCGCTTCCCCGAAGCGCCCGTGTTCGGCGCCGACCTCTCCTTCGCCATGCTCGAACGCGCCCGCGCACACGACTTGGGTGACACGAGCTGGCGACGCTTCCTTCCTGCCTCGATCGGACGCGCGCTCGGCTCGCGCGGGCCGCGCTTCGCACAGGCCGATTTCGCCGCGCTGCCGTTCGCGCATGGCGCGTTCGAGCTGCTGTGGTCGAACCTCGCCTTGCACTGGCATCCGCGTCCGGACCTCGTCTTCGGCGAATGGCAGCGTGTGCTCAAGGTGAATGGCCTGCTGATGTTCAGCACGCTCGGGCCGGACACGCTCAAGGAACTGCGCGGCGCGTACGCCGAAGTCGAGGCCGCGCACGGTGAGCCCATGCAGCCGCATGTAATCGATTTCGTCGATATGCACGACCTCGGCGACATGCTGGTGGAGAACGGCTTTGAGATTCCCGTGATGGATCAGGAAACGCTCACCGTCACCTACAAGACGCCGGAAAAGCTGCTCGCCGATGTGCGCCGCTGGGGCGCGTATCCGTTCGCGCGGGCTTTCGGCGCGAGCGATGAGGCCGCCCAGCCTGGCGCGTCGCGACGCCTTTACCGCGCGCTGCTGGCCGCGCTCGAGGCACGGCGACTGAGCGACGGACCGAACGCCGGCACGATCCCGCTCACCTTCGAGATCATCTACGGACATGCGTGGAAAGCCGTGCCGCGCACGACCGCCGAAGGCCACGGCATCGTGCGGATCGAAGATATCGGCCGAGGTTCGGCAAGGAATCGTTGACGTAATAAGGGGGCTTTCGTTATGCCTGAAATTAGCGCCTGAAAAGCCCTCGAAAATTTGTTGAAAAATCGCTGGAAGGCCCGTCCGTATTGGGTTTTCGGCCGATTGCACCTTGCTTGTGGGTGCCTGGGATCGCGCCTATAATGCGTCGGTCTGCAGGTGGTGGGGCGGGATGCTGATCCGCGCAACACCGTGGCGACTCCGGATGTCCCGCAGTTGTGCAAGGCGCAAAGCGGCGATAGTCTGAGGATGTTGCAGTGGGGGAAACGAGCGATGCAGACGTCTGATCTGCTGGCGAGTCCGGAGCCGGTCCTCAAGGACTGGACGATGAAGCGCAATTGTTCGGTTTCGCCCAGGCAATTCGTGTTGTTCTATTTGTCGCTGGCGCTGGTCTCCATCGCGATCGCCGTTCTGCTGTTGATCCACGGCGCCTGGTTGGTTTTGCCGTTCACTGGTATCGATCTGTTGGTCGTTGGGGGCGCCTTCGCCATCTATGCGCGCCATGCTGTCGATTACGAACGTATCAGGCTTTATCCGAACCGGCTGGTGATCGAGCAGATGAGCGCCGACGCGCTCACGCAGTTCGAATTCAATCCCCGCTGGGTCCGGGTCGAGCCGGGCGCCACCCCACGCGACCCGGTGCGTCTCGTGTCCCGCGGCCAGGCGGTCGCGGTCGGTTTGCATTTGCCGCAGTATCGGCGTGCGCAGTTCGCGCGGGAACTGCGCTCGTGGCTTGCGCGCGCGATTTGAATGGATGCGTGCCGTGAGCGAATCACGGTGCGGCGTGTGCGCCCCCCAGGGCGTGACCTGGTTGCAAAACCTTCCTGCGGGGTCGAGGGTTTGAATGGAAATTATGGGTAAGGAAGCTATGAAAACAATCAAGCGAGCCCTACAGGGCGTGCTGGCGTGCAGCGGACTTCTCGTCGCCGGCGCGGCACTCGCAGTCGGAGACAGTCCGGGCGGCCCAGCGGTCAACGAGATCAATCTCCAGCCGCCCGTCACGCGCATCGCAGAAGAGCTTTACGACCTCCATACGATGATGCTGATCCTATGCACGGTGATTTTCATCGGCGTATTCGGCGTCATGTTCTATTCGATTTTTGCGCATCGCAAATCGAAGGGCCATCAGGCTTCGCATTTCCACGAAAGCACGACCGTCGAAATCATCTGGACGATCGTGCCGTTCATCATCGTCGTGCTGATGGCGCTGCCGGCCACCAAGGCCGTCGTCGCAATGAAGGACACGTCCAACGCCGATCTCACCGTGAAGGTGACGGGCTATCAGTGGAAGTGGGGCTACGACTACGTGAAGGGGCCGGGCGAGGGCATCAGCTTTCTTTCGACGCTCACCACGCCGCGCGGCGAAGTGAACGGCCTCGCGCCGATCACGGATACGTATCTGCAGGAAGTCGATAACCCGCTGGTCGTGCCGGTCAACAAGAAGATCCGCGTGATCACGACGGCCAACGACGTGGTGCACTCGTGGTACGTGCCCGCGTTCGGCGTGAAGCAGGACGCGATTCCGGGCTTCGTGCGCGACACGTGGTTCAAGGCCGAGAAAGTGGGCACCTATCGCGGCTTCTGTACCGAACTCTGCGGCAAGGAGCACGCGTACATGCCGGTCGTGGTCGAAGTGCTCTCCGACGACGACTACGCGAAGTGGGTGAGCACGCAGAAGGCGAAGATGGCCGCGGCCAACGACGACCCGAACAAGACCTACACCCTGGCCGAGCTTAAAGAGCGCGGCGAGAAGGTCTACGCGTCGAATTGCGCGGTGTGCCACCAGCCGACCGGCAAGGGCGCGGGCGCATTCCCGGCGCTCGACGGCAGCAAGGTCGCCAACGGCCCGATCGCCGAGCACGTGAGCATCGTGCTCAAGGGCAAGAACGCGATGCCGTCATGGGCGCCCACGCTCAACGATGTCGAAATCGCTTCGGTCATCACCTTCGAGCGCAACGCTTGGGGCAACCATACGGGCGACATCCTGCAGCCGCGTCAGGTGGCCGACGCGCGCAACGGCAAGATGCCCGAAGGCGGCGGCACGACGGCTGCGGCGGGCGCGGATCAAGCCGCCTCCGGCGGTGCCGCGAGCGCACCTGCGGCTGCGGCAAGCGGCGCCGATCAGGCCTCGGGCGCGGCTCAAACGACGGCGTCGTTGCCGGCCAGCGTCTACTTTGAAGTGGGCAAGAGCACGCTGCCCGCCGACGCGAAGGACGCGATCCAGGCCGCCGCCGACTACGCGAAGGCACACCCCGACGCGAAGTTCACGCTGTCGGGCTACACCGACGCGAGCGGCAAGGCCGACGCCAACGCGGAACTGGCGAAGCACCGCGCGCAAGCCGTGCGCGACGCCCTCAAGGCCGCGGGCATCGCCGAAGATCACATCATCCTGAAGAAGCCGGAAACCGTCACCGGCGGCGCGGACGCGAAGGAAGCGCGCCGCGTGGAAATCGGCCCGGCTGCATAAAACCGCATCCTTTTGGGCCCACGCGGGCCACAAGCAGTCCATAACGAATTCGATAACAAGAAACTCGCAGTACGCTGTAAAAAAGCGGGCACGAGCAGCGGCGACGCAGAGCTTGCCAACACTGCAGTAAGAGACGCAAAGCAATTTGCTTCAGCAACTAAATTGCATGGGGCTAGAGTCAGGCGCTTAGGCGCCAACTCCGGCCGACAGGAGAAAGAGTCATGTCTAGCATCGGACACGATGTAGCTGGGGGGCACGGTCACGTGCATGGCGACCACGCCCACGCGACGCCGCACGGCTGGCGCCGCTGGCTGATGGCCACCAACCACAAGGACATCGGGACGCTGTACCTGCTGTTCTCGTTCGTGATGTTCCTGTCGGGCGGTGTGATGGCGCTAGCCATTCGCGCCGAGCTGTTCGAGCCGGGCCTGCAGATCATGCGCCCCGAGTTCTTCAACCAGCTCACCACGATGCACGGCCTGATCATGGTGTTCGGCGCGATCATGCCGGCCTTCGTGGGCTTCGCGAACTGGATGGTGCCGCTGCAGATCGGCGCATCGGACATGGCCTTCGCGCGCATGAACAACTTCAGCTTCTGGCTGCTGCCCGCCGCCGCCTGTCTGCTGGTCGGCTCGTTCTTCGCGCCGGGCGGCGCGACCGCCGCGGGCTGGACGCTCTACGCGCCGCTTTCCACGCAGATGGGTCCGGGCATGGACTTCGCGATCTTCGCGGTCCACATCATGGGCGCCTCGTCGATCATGGGCGGCATCAACATCGTCGTCACGATCCTGAACATGCGCGCACCGGGCATGACGCTCATGAAGATGCCGATGTTCGCGTGGACGTGGCTCATCACCGCCTATCTGCTGATCGCCGTGATGCCGGTTCTGGCGGGCGCGATCACGATGCTGCTGTTCGACCGTCACTTCGGCACGAGTTTCTTCAACGCGGCAGGCGGCGGCGACCCGGTCATGTACCAGCATATCTTCTGGTTCTTCGGCCACCCCGAGGTCTACATCATGATCTTGCCGGCGTTCGGGATCGTGTCGCAGGTGATTCCGGCGTTCTCGCGCAAGCCGCTGTTCGGCTATAGCTCGATGGTGTACGCCACGGCGTCGATCGCGATTCTCTCGTTCATGGTCTGGGCGCACCACATGTTCGCCACGGGCATGCCGGTCACGGGTCAGCTGTTCTTCATGTACGCGACGATGCTGATCGCGGTCCCGACGGGCGTGAAGGTGTTCAACTGGGTCGCCACGATGTGGCGCGGCTCGCTCAGCTTCGAGACGCCGATGCTGTGGGCCGTGGGCTTTCTGATCGTGTTCACGTTCGGCGGTCTGTCGGGTCTGATGCTCGCGATGGCGCCGCTCGACATCCAGTATCACGGGACTTACTTCGTGGTGGCGCACTTCCATTACGTGCTGGTGGCGGGGTCGTTATTCGCGCTGTTCTCCGGATGGTACTACTGGTCGCCGAAATGGACCGGCTGGATGTACAACGAGATGCGCGGCAAGATCCACTTCTGGTGCTCGCTGGTGTTCTTCAACGTCGCGTTCCTGCCGATGCACTTCGTGGGCCTCGCCGGGATGCCGCGCCGCTATGCCGACTATCCGGCCCAGTTCACCGACTGGAACCAGGTCATCACGATCGGCGCATTCGGGTTCGGGCTTTCTCAGGTGTACTTCCTGTTCTTCGTCGCGCTGCCTGCGTATCGCGGCGGCGGCGAGCTGGAAAAGGCCGGCGACAAGCCCTGGGATGGCGCGACCGGCCTCGAATGGACCGTGCCGAGCCCGGCGCCGTTCCACACCTTCGAAAATCCGCCGACGGTCGAATAAGACCCGCTCGACCTACGGTGTCCGGTCAATCGCTTGATGGACCGGACACGAACCGAAGCCACGCTGTTCACGCATGGAGCGATTCACGATGCAGGGAATCACGCAAATTGCGCCGGACAAGGAAGCCACGGCCAACCGCGCCGCTAACCGTACTGCAAGCATGACCCGCAACTCCCAGAAACGTCGCACGCCCGAGCAGATCCGTGCGGGCAATCTGCGGCTCGGTTTGATTTTGCTGGCGGTCGCCGCCGTGTTCTTTCTGGGCGCCGTCGTGAAGCAGGTGTATTTCGCCGGACCCTGACGCGCGGGCGTCGGGCAGGCACACTGTTCGAGGAAGTCCGATGTCGACGCAGCACGCACGTAGCGACCGCGCTTTCAACCGCTCGATGCTCATCAAGCTCGTGGTGGTGGCGCTCTTGATGTTCGGTTTCGGCTGGGCGCTGGTGCCGATGTATCGCGCGATCTGCGAAGTCACGGGCGTCAACAATCTCGTGCAGCGCGACACCACCGCACGCGAGGCGCGCAACACGCAGGTGGACATGACGCGCACCGTGTCGGTGGAGTTCGACGCGAACGCGCGCGGGCTGCTGGGTTTCAAGCCGGAGCAGAACAGTCTCGACGTGCATCCCGGCGAAGTCATGACCGTGATGTACGACATTTCGAACAACGAAGGACGCACCATCGACGCGCAGGCGATCCCGAGCTACGCACCGAAGCAGGCGACCGAGTACTTCCGCAAGATCGAGTGTTTCTGCTTCACGCAGCAGACCTTGCAGGCGAACGAGACGAAGCGCATGCCGGTGGTGTTCGTGATCGATCCGAAGCTGCCGAAGGACGTGAAGACGATTACCTTGTCGTACACCTTTTTCGAGCTGAACAAGCCGGCCGTGCCGCAGGCGCCGAAGCAGGCGGCCGGGGCGTGAGGCGCAACCCATGAACGACGAAAGATGAACGACGACAGCGGCGCAGGATCGGCGAAGGCGAAGAAAAGCAGCGTGCTGCAGCTGGTGAAGGCGGTGGCGTGGTCGTTTCTCGGCGTGCGCAAGCGCGCCGACCTCGAATCCGATGCCGCGCAGCTGAATCCGGTGGCGCTGATCGCGGCGGGGATCATCGGCGCGATTCTGTTCATCGTCGTGCTGCTGCTGATCGTGCATGCGGTAGTGAGGAAGTGAGCCGCCAACAATGAATAACGTAGAGACACCGGCTAGGTCCGGGAGCAACTGGAAACTGGAGAAACACGCATGAGCGGTCAAAACGATAGCCCGTACTACTTCGTACCGCACCCGTCGCGGCATCCGATCAGCGCGGCCATTGGCCTGCTGGTCATGCTGTCGTCGCTCGCGTCGTGGATCAACGGCGACTCGTGGGCGCCGATCGGCGTGGCGGCGGGTCTCTTGTGGGTGCTCTTCACGCTCTGGCACTGGTTCGGCGACGCGATCTCCGAATCCGAAGGCGGCATGTACGGCAAACGCGTGGACGTGTCGTATCGCTGGAGCATGAGCTGGTTCATCTTCTCCGAGGTGATGTTCTTCGGCGCGTTCTTCGGCGCATTGTTCTACGCGCGCCAGATCGCGCTGCATCAGCTCGGCAGCCTCGACTACAAGCTGATCTGGCCGGACTTTTCGGCGGTATGGCCCAACAACGGCCCGGCGGCGCTGGTTTCGCACTTCCGCTCGATGACGCCGTGGCCGGTGCCGACCATCAACACGGCGCTGCTGCTCTCGTCGGGCGCGACGCTCACGGTCTCGCACCATGCGCTGCGCGACAACCATCGCAAGAAGGCCATCGCATGGCTCGCGGGCACGCTGGTGCTGGGCTTCTGCTTCCTCTGCCTGCAAGCCTTCGAATACATTCACGCGTACAACGAACTGAATCTGACGCTCGCTTCGGGCATCTACGGTTCGACGTTCTTCCTGCTGACGGGCTTCCACGGCTTTCACGTGTTCCTCGGCGGCACGATGCTCGCGGTCGTGATGATCCGGCTGATTCGCGGACACTTCACGCCCGAGCATCACTTCGCGTTCGAAGGCGCGGCGTGGTACTGGCACTTCGTGGACGTGGTGTGGCTCGGTCTCTACGTGGTGGTGTACTGGCTGTAACGCGTGCGGCGCGCGCGTCTCGCGCGTCTTTTGTGCGCGGCGCGCCTGAAAACACGAAGGCGCCGCTCCGACATGGTCGGCGCGGCGCCTTGGTTTTTGCGGGTCCGGCGCGTGCGCCGAAGTTCGAAGCGGTAGCCTGGGATGGGGCGTCGATCAGCGGCCGAGCGGAATGCCCGTCGGCTGAATCCAGCCCATCCAGTGCGCGAACAGAATGAAGAGAAAGAGCGAGATGGAGAAGCCCACGCGCGTGGCAAGCGACCAGACCATTCGCTTGGTGCGGCCCCGGTCGTGCATCATGAAATAGAGCGCCGAGATCATGCTTGCGATGATCAACGCAAATGCAACGGGAACGAGTATGTGCATGAAGTTCACTGGATCGCGCATGTCTGAAAACGCCTGTCTCATTATCGCACCGCGCTACTCCACGCGGGGTTCGATCAGCCGTATGTGCCGCATCGGTCGTGCCCGATGAAGATACGCCTGGTTCCCGCGTTGCTGATCCTGATCGTGATGGCCGTGACGATACGGCTGGGTTTCTGGCAGCGCGATCGCGCCCACCAGAAGGAAGCGCTGCAGGCGCAAATTACGCAGTACGAAAACGCCAGTCCGCAAACCGTGGGTGCCGCGCGAGTCGCGCTCAAGGACATCGAGTTTCATCGCGTGCGCGCGAAAGGCACGTTTTTGCCTGCGCGCGTGGTGTATCTCGACAATCGTCCCTATAACGACCAGCCAGGCTTTTATGTGGTGATGCCGCTTAAACTGGACGATGGCGGGTACGTGCTGGTCAATCGCGGCTGGTTGCCGCGCAGCTTCGAGGAGCGCGAGCGGATCGCGCCCTATGCGACGCCGGCAGGATCGGTGGAAGTGGAGGGCATCGCGCGCGCGGATGCTTTGCGCGCTTTCGAGCTGGGTGCCGGCGGCTCTGCAGCGCACCAGAAGATACGGCAGAATCTCGGCGTCGCTTCCTACGCAGCGGAAACCGGCCTGCCGCTGCAGCCCTTCGTGATCCAGCAGACGGGGTTTGTTTCCACCTCGGCGCCGGCCTTCAAGGACGGTCTCGTGCGCGACTGGCCCGCGCCCGCCACGGACGTCGAGCGCAACATCGGCTACATGTTCCAGTGGTGGGGCATGGCCGCCGCGGCGCTGGGATTCGGTCTTTACGCGGCCCGTCGGGCTGCGACAAAAGAGCGCATGCAAGCCGGGCAGGAGCCGGGGCCGGTTCACAGCGCAAAGGACGCCTGACGATCGGATCGACGTCGGTGCATCGGCGCAAAATGGCACGCGTCGGCACATATCGGCACGGATGAGCGCGCTGCGAAACCGCGGCGCAGGGTCAACAGGAAGCGACAGAAACGAGGTTCACGCAGTGTCGACGCAATCTCCCCATAGTACGCATACCGCGCAGGTCTCCCGCAACGCGGCGCAACCCGGCGGCGCACCATCCGCACCCGCCGCACAACCCAAGGGTTCGTGGCGGCGCGGCCGCTGGATGCTATTCCTGATCGCGCTGATCTGCGGCGCGCCCATCGCCATTTCGTATTTCACGTACTACGTGATCAAGCCGAAGGGCGGCAGCACGAGCTACGGCACGCTGATCGAGCCGCAGCGCACGATTCCATCCTCGCTGATGGTGACCGGCGACGACGGCCGCGAAGTGCCGCTCGCCTCGCTGCGCGGACGCTGGCTCATGATCTCGGTCGATGGCGGCGCATGCGACGAAGCCTGTGTGCACAAGCTCTACTTCATGCGCCAGGTGCGCGCGACGCAGGGCGCGGAGCGCGAGCGTGTCGTGACCCTGTGGCTGCGCAGCGACGACGCCAATGTGCCCGCTGTGGTGCGCAGCGCCTATCCGGACACCCGCATGTTGCGCGCCGACGGCGCGGCCGTGGCCGCGTGGCTGCCCGCCACCGATACGACGAAAGACACCGACCACATCTATCTGGTCGATCCCAACGGCAACCTGATGATGCGTTTTCCCGACCATCCGGATCCGTCAAAGATCAAACAAGACGTGACTAAGCTCCTCAAGTGGTCCAGCATCGGCTAAGGTGCGCAGCGCGAGTTCTGACAGAAAAGAGTAAGAGAGATGTTTATCCTGGAGCTGGGCCTGATTGGCCTGTGCATCGCGTTGCTGCCGCTTTCGTGGGTGTGGGTCAAAGCCGACGACAACAAATTCCGTAAGCTCGTGTGGCTCACGACCTTCATGACGCTCGACCTGGTGATGTTCGGCGGCTTTACGCGTCTGACCGATTCGGGCCTCGGTTGCCCGGACTGGCCGGGCTGCTACGGCACGTCGTCGCCGTTCATCGCGCACGCGCAGATCGCCGCGGCGCATCTGGCTTTGCCGAGCGGCCCCGTGAGCATGTCGAAGGCGTGGATCGAGATGATTCACCGCTACTTCGCGATGGCGATCGGTGTCCTCATCATTGCGCAGATGGCCATTGCCTGGCGCGCGCGCATCAAGCGCCTGCCGCTGCATGTGTCGCCGTGGTGGCCCACGGCGCTGCTCGGCCTGATTCTCGTGCAGGGCATCTTCGGCGCGTGGACCGTGACGATGAAGCTGCAGCCGGTGATCGTCACGACGCACCTGCTGCTGGGCCTCACGCTGCTCGGCACGCTGGCATGGCTTGCCGCGCGCATGACGCCGCTGCCCGCGTATGAACCCGACGCGGCGCGCTGGCGCCTGGCCGCGGCTGCGGCGCTCGTGCTGCTGATCGTCCAGATCGCGCTGGGCGGCTGGGTGAGCACCAACTACGCCGTGCTTGCCTGTACCGACTTCCCGACCTGCAACGGCGCATGGATTCCGCCGATGGATTTCCATCACGGCTTTCACCTCTGGCGCGCGCTCGGCATGGACGGCAACGGCGATGTGATTACCCAGGATGCGCTCGTCGCGATTCATTGGACGCACCGCACGTTTGCCTTCGCCGTGATCGCTTATCTGGTATGGTTCGGCCTCAAAATGCGGCGCTATGCCTCGTTGCGCCGCCCCGCGAACTGGGTTCTGATCGTGATCGCAATCCAGTTTCTGACAGGACTTTCCAATATCGTCCTGCAATGGCCGCTGCCTGTCGCGGTGGCCCACAACGGTGGCGCGGCGATCCTGTTGCTTTTGCTCGTCGTGCTAAACTTTCGAATTGCTTGTAGCCGCCCCGGCCGCGCTGTTCTCCCTGCGCGCGACACCGCTGCGGTGTGATCCCGCCCTATGGAAAGTACAACCCTCCCCCAGTCACCCGGTAGCCGGATTTCGCAGTATCTCGCGCTCACCAAGCCCCGCGTGACTCAACTGGCCGTGTTCTGCGCGGTCATCGGCATGTTCCTCGCCGTGCCGGGCATGGTGCCCTGGAAGCAACTGATCGGCGGCACCGTCGGCATCTGGCTGACGGCAGGTGCGGCCTTCGCGATCAACTGTCTCGTCGAGCAAAAAGTCGATGCGCGTATGCGCCGCACCTCGTGGCGCCCCTCGGCACGCGGCGAGATCACCAGCGTGCAGATCCTGATTTTCTCCGCGGTGATCGGCGGCCTGGGCATGTGGGTGCTGTACACCTTCGCCAATCCGCTGACGATGTGGCTCACGGTTGCGACCTTCATCGGCTACGCGATCATCTACACGCTGCTGCTCAAGCCGGCCACGCCGCAGAACATCGTGATCGGCGGCGCCTCGGGCGCGATGCCGCCGGCGCTGGGCTGGGCGGCCGTCACCGGCCACGTGCCCGGCGACGCCTGGATTCTCGTGCTGATTATCTTCGTGTGGACGCCGCCGCATTTCTGGGCGCTCGCGCTGTATCGCCGCAAGGACTACGAAGCAGCCGGCCTGCCGATGCTGCCCAACACGCACGGCGAAAAGTACACGCGCCTGCATATCCTGCTGTATTCGGTGATCCTTTTCGCGGTCGCGCTGATGCCCTATATCTCGGGCATGAGCGGCGTACTGTATCTGGCGTCGAGCGTGCTGCTCGGCGCTGTCTTCCTCGCCTACGCGTGGAAGATCTATGTCGAGTACTCGGATGCCCTCGCGCGTGCGATGTTCCGTTACTCGATCATCTATCTCTCGCTGCTGTTCGTCGCGTTGCTCGTCGATCATTACGTGCATGCGCTCATCGGAGCGTGACACTATGAATCGACGCACGCTTGCGCGCTTCGCGCGCGCGACGGTGATCGCGCTTGCCACGGCGGGCGCGCTTGGCGCGACGCTCGGCCTCGAAGGCTGCGGCCAGCAGCCGCCGTCGTTCTCGAATCTCGACATCACCGGCAACACGCAGTTCGGCAACAACTTCTCGCTGCCGGATTCGAACGGCAAGACGCGCACGATGGCCGACTTCAAGGGCAAGGTCGTGGTGCTGTTCTTCGGCTACACGCATTGCCCGGACGTTTGCCCGACCACCATGGCGGAGCTTTCGCAGGCGCTTCAGCAACTGGGGCCCGATGCTGGCAAGCGCGTGCAGGTGATCTTCGTGAGCGTCGATCCCGAGCGTGATACGCCGCAGATCCTTGGCCAGTACGTCGCCGCCTTCAATCCCACCTTCATCGCGCTGCGCCCGGCCGACGACGCGCAGCTCAAGCAGGTGACGAAGGACTTCCGCGTGTATTACGCGAAGGTGCCCGGCAGCACGCCCGACGGCTACACGATGGACCACACCGCCGCGAGCTATGTGTTCGACACCACCGGCAAGCTGCGCCTGTTCGCGCGCGACGGGCAGGGCGTGACGCCCTGGGTGCACGATCTCAAGATACTGCTCGGCTCGAACGACGGCAATTAATCGACTTGATCCGGACGGCGCGGCTTCACGCAGGCCGTTCGAAAGCCCGATGCGCCACACTGGCGCGCGCCGGCATCCCCCGCAGGCATACCAGTATGCGATTTCTATATTTCGCGGGGCCGGTGCCATATGAGACCATTTATGTCTGCCTGCTGGCGGCACACAATGCGGCTCAGCGGCTCGACAACGTAATAAACAAGCAACAAGCGGGAACATCATCTCCATGCAGCGCAGAAATCTGATCAAAGCACTCCTCGCCGGCGTCGCCGCCACCACGCTCGCAGCCAGCTTCGGCGCGCGCGCTGACGACCAGGTCATCAAGGTCGGCACCGTGTCCGGCCCGGACGCCCAGGTGTGGGCCGTCGTCCAGAAGGTCGCGAAGCGCGAAGGCCTGAACGTCAAGGTCATCGAATTCAACGACTACGTGCAGCCGAACGCGGCGCTCGATTCGGGCGATCTCGACGCGAACAGCTTCCAGACCGGCCCGTACCTCGACAGCCAGATCAAGCAGCGCGGCTACAAGATCGTCAACGCCGGTCTCACGTACATCTCGCCGATCGGCGTGTACTCGAAGAAGTTCAAGTCGCTCGCAGCGCTGCCGCAAGGCGCGAAGATCGCGGTGCCGAACGATCCGTCGAACGAAAACCGTGCGCTGCTCGTGCTGCAAAGCAAGGGTGTGATCAAGCTGCGCGCAGGCGCGGGCACGAATGGCAACAACGCCACGCCGCTCGACGTCGCGGACAATCCGAAGAAGGTGAAGCTGGTCGAACTCGACGCCGCGCAACTGCCGCGCGCGCTGGGCGACGTGGACGCCGCCGTCATCAACACGAACTACGCGCTGGCCGCCGGCCTGCAGCCGACCAAGGACGCCATCGCCCTGGAAGACACGCACAGCCCATACGCCAACCTGATCGCCGTGCGCGCGCAGGACAAGGACAAGCCGTGGGTGAAGAAGCTGGTTGCCGCCTACCAGTCGGAAGACGTGCGCCAATACCTCAAGGACGAATTCAAGGGTTCGATGATCCCGTCGTTCTAAGCGTGTGACGTTGCGCGGCCGGTGTGCCGCGCGCCGTTATCGCCAGGCGAAAAAAAGCCGCTGCCATTTCGATGGAGCGGCTTTTTGTTTTTTGGGACGTGCCCGAGCCATTTACCGCAGCAATCGCTGCACGACCTCCATCGCGTTGATCAGCTCTTCCTGTTCGGCGGTGGTCAGCTTGCCGAGGCGGTCGGCCAAACCGCCGATCGCCGCATCCTTGAGCGACGCATAGGTGCTGCGGCCCGCCTCGGTCAGATAGATGAACGTGCGGCGTGCGTCGGCCTGCGAGGCGGAGCGCGCAATCAGATGACGGCGCGCGAAGCTCGCGAGAATGCGGCTCAGATAGCCTGAATCGAGCGCGAGCGTGCGCGCGAGCGTCGCGGACGTCTGCGTACCGACGCTGTCGAGCTCGCGCAGCACGCGGATCTCGGTCAGCGAAAACGGCGAGCTGGGCTGATCGTCCCGCTGTGCCCCGAGGAACGTTCGATAAAAGCGATTGAACTGCAGGACGGCTTCGGCGCGCCGTCTCGTGTCGGAATCATTCGACAAACTGGGTACCCGTGGTCAGTTCATTGATATTGGTCAAGTGCCACTATATGGGATGTCAGGGGCGCGCGATATTGTTGACTTTCTGAATCTTCGCATTGGTTCTACGCCGGTATCAAGCCGGGATTCCAAAGCGGGTTGGCTGGCGCTTGAGTGGTTGCGAAAAAAGAGCCCAAGTGGGCTGCGCCAGGGAAAATACCGATGCGAGTCAGGCAACCCGCAGAGCCTTATAAAATTTCTCAATTCATTGATTTATAAGGAATTTATAGGGATCTGAAAAGCGGCTTCGTCTGTGTTGACTGGTATTATTGTGGTTATATAATGGGCTCGCTTTCGCACCGGACCGACGCCACGCTGTTTTTGCCGCGTTTCTCGAAGATCTGTCCGGGCGCCTCCACGATCCGTCAAACCGCTGGCCGGAGTTCCATGGAAACCCGTTGGTCTGCCCTGATGCCCGATGCGCGCAACGTGACGCCGCTCTATCTGCAGCTGGCGCGCAACCTTGCCACGGCCATACATTGCGGCGTCTGGTCCGCAGGCGAGGCGCTGCCCTCGGAGCGCACGCTGTCGGATGCCATCGGCGTGTCGCGCATCACGGCGCGCAAGGCGATCGAGCTGCTCGTCGAGCAGGGCCTGATCCGGCGTGCGCGCGGCGCGGGCAGCTTCATCACGCCGCGCGTCGAAGACCCGCTTTCGCGTCTGACCGGTTTCACCAAAAGGATGGAGCAGCGCGGCTTCACGGCCGATTCGGTGTGGCTCGAGCGCCAGGTGCGCCCGGCGCGCCGCGAGGAAATCGTGCAGCTCGGCCTGTCGCCGGGCGCTGCGGTGTCGAGTCTGCGGCGTCTGCGCCGCGCCGACGGCATCGTGATGGCGGTGGAGCATTCGGCGCTGCCGGTGCCGATCGTGCCGGACCCGCAGGCGTTCGACGGCTCGCTCTATGCGTATCTGGAAACGCGCAACATGCCGGTCGTGCGCGCCTTGCAGCACTTTCGCGCCGTCAATGCGACCGGCGAAATCGCCGCGCTGATGGGCGTGGAGCCGCGCGCCGCGCTGCTCATGATCACGCGCGTGGGCTTTTCGCGCGACCAGCACGCCATCGAGCTGACCGACACGTATTGCCGCGACGGCTACTACGACTTCGTCGCGGAGTTGCGCCAATGAACGCAGCAACAAGGAAAGCGGTAAAAAGCGCGGTAAAAAGCGCGGCTCGCGGGAACGCCGGCGCGCGCCATGACTCTCTCATGCACGTCACCGTCAAGACTGACCGCGCGCAGGCCGTCGCCGCGCGCAATATCGGAAAAATCTCATGCTGAGCGGAAACATTCTCACCCCTGATGGCTGGATCAACGGCACGCTGACGTTCGAAAACGGACGCATCACGTCGATCGAGGGCGAGGCCACCGATCCGGCGAAGAACGACGCGCCCTACCTCCTGCCGGGCTTCATCGACCTGCACGTCCACGGCGGCGGCGGCGCCGACGTGATGGAAGCGGGCAACGCCATCGAAACGATCGCGCGCACCCATGCGCGCTACGGCACGACGAGCCTGCTCGCCACGACCATGACCGCGCCGCGCGACGAACTGATGAGCGTGGTCGCGGGTCTCGGCGACGTCGCACGCAAGCGCACGCCGGGCGGCGCGCGCGTGCTGGGCGTGCACCTGGAAGGGCCGTACATCAATCCGGGCAAGCTGGGCGCGCAACCCGACGCGGCGGTGTCCGCCGTGCTCGACGAAGTGCTCAAGTACCTGTCGATCGCGCCGATCCGCGTGGTCACCGTGGCGCCGGAAATCGCCGGCCATATCGAGATCATCGGCGAGATGGCGGCGCGCGGCGTGCGCGTGCAGATCGGCCATACGCTCGCGACCTACGACGACGCGGTGAGCGCGCTCAAGCACGGCGCGTGCGGCTTCACGCACCTCTTCAACGCGATGTCGCCGCTGCATCACCGCAATCCCGGCGTGGTCGGCGCGGCGCTCGCACATGCCGAATACGCCGAAATCATCCCCGATCTGCTGCACGTCCATCCGGGTGCGATCCGCGCCGCGCTGCGCGCGATTCCGCGTCTCTACGTGGTGACGGACAGCACCTCGGCGACCGGTATGCCCGACGGCGAATATCGCCTGGGCAGCCAGCACGTCACCAAATGCCTCGGCGGCGTGCGTCTCGCGGACGGCACGCTCGCGGGCAGCACGCTCACCATGGACCAGGCCTTGCGCAATCTCGTCTCGCTCGGCTTGCCGATCGCGGACGTATCCGCACGCCTGTCGCGCTACGCGGCCGATTACCTCGGCATCGAAGACCGGGGCCGCCTGCAGCGCGGCGCCTGGGCCGATGTCAACGTGTTCGACCGCGATCTGGCGCTTACCGCGACCTATGTCGAAGGAGAATCGCTTGTCGAATATGCTTAAAGAAGCGCTGGCCTCGGCCAGCGTCGTCGCCGCGCAACTCGCGGACACCTCGCGCGTCGAGGCGCTTGCGAGCGCGCTCGAAGCCAGTCCGCGCCACGTCGCGCTCACCGTCGCGCGCGGCAGCTCCGACCACGCCGCGAGCTATTTCGCCGCGCTCACCATGAGCCGCCTCGGCGTGCCGGTCGCCTCGCTGCCGATGTCGATCGCCACGCTCCAGCAGGCGCCTTTACGAGTAAGCGGCCAGTTCGCCCTTGCTTTTTCCCAATCAGGCAGGAGTCCTGATCTCGTGGCGACGATCAAGGCGCTGCGCGACGCGGGGGCGCTCACCGCAGCAATGGTCAACGTGGCCGATTCGCCGCTCGCCGTTGCCGCGGGCACCGAACTGCCGCTGCTCGCCGGCCCCGAACTGAGCGTGGCCGCCACCAAGAGCTATATCGCGATGCTGGCGATGTCGGCGCAACTGGTGGCGTTCTGGCAGCGCGACGCCGCGTTCCTCGACGCCGTGCGCGCGCTGCCGGACGCGCTCGATCGCGCGGGCGCGCTCGACTGGTCCAAGGCCGTCGACGAGTTGCGCGACGTGAAGCAGATGATCGTGATCGGCCGTGGCGCGGGTCTGGCGATCGCCCAGGAAGCCGCGCTCAAGCTCAAGGAAACCTCGGGCATCCAGGCCGAAGCGTTCTCTAGCGCCGAAGTGCGGCACGGCCCGATGGAGCTGATCGGCCACGACTATCCGCTGCTGGTGTTCGCGCCGCGCGGTCCGGAACAGGCCGGTCTCATCGAGCTGGCGCACGACATGCAAAAGCGCGGTGCGCGCGTGCTGCTCGCCGCACCCGCCGACGTTGCGGACGCCGCGCTGCCGCTGGTCGAAACCGCCGATGCGGCACTCGATCCGATCGGCGCGATTCTTTCGTTCTACGTGATGGCGGCGGGTCTTGCCGCTGCGCGCGGCCGCAACCCGGACGAGCCGCGCTACCTGAACAAAGTCACCGAAACCCACTAGATTGGAAAGCTGATGGAACGCATCCAGGAGTCTCGCCTGATGAACCCGGAAAATTTCGCCGAGGGCACTATCGCGCTGGTCGCGCCGCTCACCGGCCCGGTCGTGCCGCTCGCAGCGGTGCCCGATCCGGTGTTTTCGGAAGGCCTGTTCGGCGACGGCATCGGCATCGATCCGCTCGCGGGCAAGCTGCTGTCGCCTTGCGACGGCACGGTCATGCACCTCGCGCGCACCGGCCACGCCGTCACGCTGGAGACCGCCGAGGGCGCGCAGGTGCTCGTGCATATAGGCATCGATACGGTCGAGCTGGGCGGCAAGGGCTTTTCGCCCAAGGTCGAGCAGGGCGCGCAGGTGCGCCGCGGCGATCTGCTGATCGAATTCGATCTCGACGTCGTGGGGTGCGGGGCGCCAAGCCTCGTTTCGGTCGTCGCGGTGGCGAACTCCGATGCGTTCGAAGTGGTCCAGCGCGCGGGCGCCGGAAATGTGGAAGCGGGCAAGACGCCGCTGCTGGTGCTGCGCGCGCGCGACGGCGCGGCTCATACGGTGGGCGCGGCCGGCAGCGCGAATCTGGTGATGGACGAAGTGCGCCGTAGCGTGACGCTCACGCACGCGGGCGGCCTGCATGCGCGGCCTGCCGCGCGGGCGCGCGAAGCGGTGCGCGGCATCGATGCGCGCGTCGAAGTGCGTTTCGGCGAGCGCAAGGCGGCGATCGAAAGCGTGGTCGGCCTGCTGGGGCTGGGAGCGGGCGAAGGCGCGACGGTCGAACTCGTCGGCATGGGGCGCGAGGCGCAGAAGGCCGTCGATGCGGTGGCCAACGAGTTGCTGCGCGCCGCGCCCGGAGAAGGCGGTGAAGGCGGCGAAGCGCCTGCGCGGCAACTGTCGCCGGCTGCGGCTGCTTCTGCCTCTGCCTCTGTCTCTGTCTCGATTGCTCCCACGGCTACGACTTCCGTAACCGCCGCGCCGGGCACGCTCACGGGCGTGTGCGCCGCTCCGGGCGTGGCGGTCGGCAAGCTGGTGCGCTGGGACGACGCGGAACTCGCGCCGGCCGAACTCGCGAGCGGTCCCTCTGCGGCGGAAAGCCGTCTGCTCGACAAGGCCGTCGCGGCGGTGGACGCGGAACTCGATGCCTCCGTGCGTGCGGCGTCGCAGCGCGGCGCAATCGGTGAAGCGGGCATCTTCCAGATGCATCGCGTGCTGCTCGAAGATCCCACGCTGATCGATGCGGCGCGCGATCTCATCAGCCTTGGCAAGAGTGCGGGTTTTGCGTGGCGCGAGTCGATCCGCGCGCAGATCGCCGTGCTCGGCAAAGTGGACGATCCGCTGCTCGCCGAGCGTGCCGCCGATCTGCGCGACCTCGAAAAACGTGTGCTGCGCGCGCTCGCGCTCACCAGCGGAGCCACGAGCGCCGCGCCGCGCGAACTGCCCGACGAAGCCGTGCTGGCCGCCGACGAATTCACGCCTTCCGACCTCGCCACGCTCGACCGCAAGCGCGTCACCGCGCTTCTGATGGCGCGCGGCGGCGCGACTTCGCACGCGGCGATCATTGCGCGTCAGGCGGGCATTCCGGCGATCGTTGCGCTCGGCGACTCGCTGCACAAGATCGCCGAAGGCACCGAAGTGGTGGTGGACGCGGGCGCGGGCCGTCTGGCCTTCGCGCCGAGCGCCCAGGACATCGAACGCGCGCGCGCCGAAAAGCAGCGCCTCGCGGGCGTGCGCGAAGCGAACCGCCTGACCTCGCAGCAGGCCGCCGCCACGCGCGACGGTCATGCGATCGAAGTCGCCGCGAACATCGCGACGCTCGACGATGCGCGCACCGCGGTCGACAACGGCGCGGACGCCGTGGGTCTGCTGCGCACGGAGTTGATGTTCATCCACCGCCAGGCGGCGCCGACGGTCGAAGAGCATCGCCAGAGCTATCAGGCCATCGCGCAGGCGCTGGGCGGCCGCACGGCGATCATCCGCACGCTCGACGTGGGCGCGGACAAGGAAGTCGACTACCTCACGCTGCCGCCCGAGCCGAACCCCGCGCTCGGTCTGCGCGGCATCCGCCTCGCGCAGGTGCGCCCCGATCTGCTCGACGATCAATTGCGCGGCCTGCTTGCGGTCGAGCCGCTGGGCGCGATCCGCATCCTGCTGCCGATGGTCACCGACGTGGGCGAGCTGATCCGCCTGCGCGAGCGCATCGACCTGTTTGCAAAAGAAACGGGCCGCACGGGCCGCGTGGAAGTGGGCGTGATGATCGAAGTGCCGTCGGCGGCGCTGCTCGCCGACCAGCTCGCGCGTCACGCCGATTTCCTGTCGGTCGGCACCAACGATCTCACGCAGTACACGCTCGCGATGGACCGCTGCCAGCCCGATCTCGCGGCCCAGGCCGACGGCTTGCATCCGGCCGTGCTGCGCCTGATCGCCGTGGCGGTCGAAGGCGCGAGCAAGCACGGCAAATGGGTGGGCGTGTGCGGTGCGCTGGCGGGTGATCCGCTCGCGGTGCCGCTGCTCGTCGGCCTGGGGATCACGGAACTGTCGGTCGATCCGGTTTCCGTGCCGTCGATCAAGGCGCGCGTGCGCAATCTCGACTACAACCAGTGCCGCGAACGCGTGTTCGACATTCTCGCGCTCGAATCGGCGCAGGCCGTGCGCGCCGCAAGCCGCGCGCACTGGCCGCTCGATTGAGTCGCGCCATTTCGTCATTGATCGGCAAATCCGATCGCTAAATATCCTGATTAAAAGTCGTCAACACACCGGCGCGCGCAGCGATCGCGCGCCGGCTTCTCTCACCTCAATACGTCACGCAAGAGACAGGGACTGGAGGCAGTTCAATGGATGGCAATCCGTTTCTTAAAATTCAGAGCCTCGGCCGCGCGCTGATGCTCCCGATCGCGGTTCTGCCCGTCGCGGGCATTCTGCTGCGCTTCGGCCAGAGCGACATGCTCAACATCAAGATCATCGCCGACGCGGGCGGCGCGATCTTCGACAATCTTCCGCTGTTGTTCGCGATCGGCATCGCCGTGGGTTTCGCGAAGGACAATAACGGCGTGGCGGCGCTCGCGGGCGCACTCGGCTATCTGGTCGAAATCGCCGTGATGAAGGACATCAACGACAAGCTCAACATGGGCGTGCTGTCGGGCGTGGTGGCCGGGGTCGTCGCGGGCATGCTGTACAACCGCTTCAAGGACATCAAGCTGCCCGAGTTCCTGGCGTTCTTCGGCGGCAAGCGCTTCGTGCCGATCATTACCGGGCTCGTGTGTCTGGGGCTTGGCGTGATATTCGGCTACGCGTGGGGACCGGTGCAGGCCGTGATCGATTCGGCCGGCCACTGGCTCACCACGGCGGGCGCGATCGGCACCTTCGTCTATGGTCTGCTGAACCGTCTGCTGCTCGTGACGGGGCTGCATCACATCCTCAACTCGCTCGTGTGGTTCGTGTTCGGCACCTTTACGCCGGCGGGCGGCGCGCCGGTGACGGGCGACCTGCACCGCTTCTTCGCGGGCGACCCGACGGCGGGCGGCTTCATGGCCGGCTTCTTCCCGGTGATGATGTTCGGTCTGCCGGCGGCGTGTCTCGCGATGCTGCACGAGGCGCCCAAGGAAAAGCGTGCGATGGTCGGCGGCCTGCTGCTGTCGATGGCGCTCACCTCGTTCCTCACGGGCGTGACCGAGCCGATCGAATTCACCTTCATGTTCCTCGCGCCGGTGCTCTACGGCATCCACGCGGTTCTGACGGGGCTGTCGCTGGCGATCTGCTCGCTGCTGAACATCAAGCTCGGCTTCACGTTCTCGGCGGGCGCGATCGACTACTTCCTGAACTACGGGCTGTCGACGCATGGCTGGGAAGCGATTCCGCTCGGCGTGGTCTACGCGGTCGTGTACTACGGGCTGTTCCGCTTCTTCATCCGCCGCTTCAATCTGCCGACGCCGGGCCGCGAGGCTTCGGCTGGTGATACCGAGATCGCTTCGTCGATGTCGGGCGTGGCGGTGGCCGGTGGCGCGCCGGCTACGCGTGCTGCGCGTTATATCGATGCGCTCGGCGGCGCGGCCAACCTCAAGGTGGTCGATGCGTGCACGACGCGCCTGCGTCTGAACGTGGTGGACCCCGCGCATGTGTCGGAGCCTGCGCTCAAGGCGATCGGCGCGCGCGGCGTGCTCAAGCGCGGTGGTGAAAGCGTGCAGGTCATCATCGGGCCGGAGGCGGACATCATCGCCGACGAAATCCGT
The DNA here is from genome assembly GCF_002917095.1 of Paraburkholderia eburnea. Lineage (GTDB taxonomy): Bacteria > Pseudomonadota > Gammaproteobacteria > Burkholderiales > Burkholderiaceae > Paraburkholderia > Paraburkholderia eburnea. The sequence continues at coordinate 735,835 of NZ_PQGA01000001.1, read as the reverse complement.
CGTGAAATCGCCAGTGGGCGTCCGGCTGCTGCGGCGGCTGCAGCCCCGGTCGCGGCTGCGGCTGTTGCGAGCGCGGCGCCTGCGCCTACGGCTACGGCGAACCAGGCCGGTCCGCTCGATCCCGATCCTTCGCGCTGGCTGTCGGTGCTGGGCGGCACGGCGAATGTCGTCTCGCTCGACGCCATCGCGGCCACGCGTCTGCGCGTGATCGTGCGCGATCCGTCGGCGGTCGATCGTGCGCGCCTGGGCACGCTGGACGTGGTGTGGGTGTCGACCGATACGCTGCACATCGTCGTGGGCAACGCGGCCCAACGTTACGCCGACGAGCTTTCCTTGCAATCGGCCTGAGCGCTCACCTGCTCATGAAAAAACCGGCGCTCGCGCCGGTTTTTTTATTGCCGCGCTGCGCCGCCGTGCTCAGTACAGCGAATTGCGCTTGTCCTCGACGGCTTCGACCGTCACCTTGCCGCGCATGATCCGATACGCCCACGTCGTATAGGCGAGCACGATCGGCAAGAAGATGATGACGGCGACCAGCATGATTTCGAGTGTCATCTTGCTGGAGGTGGAGTCCCACACGGTCAGGCTCGAACGCGGATCGAGCGAGGACGGCATGATGAATGGAAACATCGAAAATCCCGCCGTCAGGATCACGCCGACGATCAGCAGTGAAGTGGCGAGAAACGCCGTCTTCTCCAGCCGCGACCCCGCCACCGCGAATGCGATCACGCCGCCCACGATGCCCGCGATCGGCGCGATGCCCATCCACGGATAGAGCACGTAGTTGCTGATCCAGAGTCCCGTGCCCGGCTCGACGCTTTTCAGCAGCGGATTGGCGACGGTGTCGTAGGGCGCGGGGTTGGTGATCGCAAAGCCGCCAATCAGCGTCGCCACCAGCGCGCCCGCCACGATGAACAGCACCACCGCGATGCCCGACGTGATGCGCAGCGCCTTCGACGCGCGCGCGGCCACGACCCCATCGGTCTTCATCTTCACGAATGCCGCGCCGTGCGCGGTGAGCATCGTGAGGCTCACGAGGCCGCAGATCAGCGCGAACGGATTGAGCAGCGCCCAGAAGCTGCCGTAGTAGGTCACGCGCAGGTCGCTGTCGTACTGGAACGGCACGCCCTGGAGCAGATTGCCGAACGCCACGCCGAACACGAGCGCGGGCACGAAGCCGCCGATGAAGAGCGCCCAGTCCCACGCGCTGCGCCATTTTGGGTTGTCGCGCTTGCCGCGATAGTCGAAGCCCACGGGCCGGAAGAACAGCGCGAACAGCACGAGTAGCATCGCGAAGTAAAAGCCCGAGAACGACGCCGCATAGACTAGCGGCCAGGCGGCGAACATCGCGCCGCCCGCCGTGATGAGCCAGACCTGATTGCCTTCCCACGTCGCGCCGACCGTGTTGATGACGATGCGGCGCTCGGCGTCGGTCTTGCCGATGAAGGGCAGCAGCACGGCGGCGCCCATGTCGAAGCCGTCGGTGAGCGAAAAGCCGATCAGAAGCACGCCGATCAGCACCCACCAGATCACTTTGAGCGTTGCGTAGTCCATGGTGTGGTTCCTTGTGTGGCGTTGGCGCGCGTCACGCGATGCGGTTGCTGCTGGGCACCGCGGCCGACTGCTCGTGGAAATAGCGGCCCGTATGCAGCGCGGACGGCCCCAGGCGCGCGTACTTGAACATCAGCGTGATCTCGATGACGAAGAGCGCCGTGTAGAACACCACGAAACCCGCGAGGCTAAGCCAGACATCGCCGGGCGCGAGGCTCGACGCCGACAGATGCGTGGGCAGCACCTCGGCGATGGTCCACGGCTGGCGGCCCAGCTCGGCGACGACCCAGCCGAATTCGGCGGCGAGCCACGGCAGCGGAATCGCCCAGACCACCCAGTTGAGGAACCAGCGGCGGTTCGCCTTGAGCAGCGAGCGCTGTGCGCAGAACCAGAACGCCAGCACGAAGGTCGCGAGGAACAGCATGCCCAGACCCACCATCACGCGAAACGACCAGAACACGGGCGCGACGGGCGGGATCGAGTGTCTGGCGGCCGCCTTGATCTGCGCGGGCGTGGCGTCGACCACATTGGGTGCGAACTGCTTCACCAGCAGGCCGTAGCCCAGATCGGCCTTATGCGCGTCGAAGACGGCGCGCGTGTCGTTGTCGGCATCGCCTCGCTTCATCTTTTGCAGCGCGGCATAGGCAAGCATGCCGTTCTGGATGCGCACTTCGGCGCGGCCCATCAGATCGCGCAAGCCGATTACCGGCTCGTCGATCGAGCGCGTCGCGATGATGCCCATGAGATACGGAATACGGATCGCGTAGTCGGTGCGCTCTTCCTGCTGGTTAGGGATGCCGAACAGCGTGAACGGCGCGGGCGCGGGGGCGGTGTCCCATTCGGCCTCGATGGCGGCGAGCTTGATCTGCTGCACTTCACCTGTGCGGTAGCCCGATTCGTCGCCGAGCACGATCACGCAGAGCGTGGACGCGAGGCCAAAACCCGCGGCGATCGCGAAGGAGCGCAGCGCGAATTCGGTGTCGCGGCGGCGCAGCAGATACCACGATGAAATGCCGAGCACGAACATCGACGCCGTGACATAACCCGCCGATACCGTATGTACGAACTTCACCTGCGCGACGGGATTGAAGATCACCTGGAACAGGCTCGTCAGTTCCATGCGCATGGTTTCGTAGTTGAACGACGCGCCCACCGGGTTCTGCATCCAGCCATTGGCGATCAGAATCCACAGCGCCGACAGATTCGAGCCGAGCGCGACGAAGAACGTCGTGATCAGATGGCCGCCCTTCGTCATGCGGTTCCAGCCGAAGAAAAACAGGCCCACGAAGGTCGATTCGAGGAAGAACGCGGCCAGCCCTTCCACGGCGAGCGGCACCCCGAAGATGTCGCCCACGTAATGCGAGTAGTAAGACCAGTTGGTGCCGAACTGGAACTCCATCGTGAGGCCCGTGGTGACGCCCATCACGAAGTTGATCGCGAAGAGCTTGCCCCAGAACTGCGTCATGTCCTTGTAGATCTGTTTGCCGGTCATCACGTAGACCGACTCCATGATGACGAGCAGCCACGAGAGCCCGAGCGTGAGCGGCACGAACAGGAAGTGGTAGAGCGCGGTGACGCCGAATTGCAGGCGCGAGAGATCGACGGTTTCGCTAATGGGCATGGCGGTCCCCTTGTTCCACGTTCGGCGCGGTTGCGGTTGTCGTCGCTGTAGCAGCAGGCACGGACAGGATTGCCTGTGCGACGTCGGCGGGCCGCATGGTCATGTTTTCGGCTTGCGGGTGATTGAAGAACGCGTATTTCAGCGCCACCAGCAGCAGGAGTTTGAAGGCGAGGACAAGTGCGATGTCGCGGGCGAAAGTCGGGCCGCGCGCCCACCGGAGGATGCGCGCGCCGGGCAGGGCGCGAGCGCGTCGAGACTGGCCGGAGGTGGAAAGCATGGCGACGGATGGCTCCTTGCTGTGTCCTGTTTGCGGAGCCGCGCATCGGGATGATTCCGATTGCGCTTGCCCGGCTCTCCTTTTTATGACTTGGCACTACTAAAGCATCGCGACCTTAATGTTATAGGTCAGATTGACCGGTCGAATGTCAGGAAGCGTGGCGCCTTTGCCTGATCGGGGCGCCATCGTCGTGAAAATATCTTATGAGGGAACGGAAATCTGCGGTGCGAAATTGTGCGCGGAGGGTCGTGAAGCGCGCACCAAAGAAAAAGCCCCGCTCGGTGGGAGCGGGGCTTTGCCGTGACGGATCAGACCGTCAATGCATCAGAGGTGCGTCAGGCATACTCGGCCAGCGCGGTGCGCATCTTCTTCATCGCGCTTGCTTCGATCTGACGGATGCGCTCGGCGGACACGCCGAATTCGTCGGCCAGGTCATGCAGCGTCGAGCCGCCCGATCCGTCGTCCTCGACGTTCAGCCAGCGTGCCTCGATGATGCGGCGGCTGCGCGCGTCGAGCGCTTCAAGCGCACTGGCGATGCCGTCGGACTGCAGACGGTCGCGCGAACGGGCGGCCAGCACGGCGCTCGGCTCGTTATGCGAGTCGGCCAGCCAGGCGATCGGCGCGAACGATTCTTCGCCGTCGTCATTCTGGCTTTCGAGCGCGATGTCGGCACCCGACAGACGCGTTTCCATCTCGACGACTTCTTCGCGCTTGACGTTCAGTTCCTGCGCGAGGCCTTCGATCTCTTCCGGCGTGAACGACTGCAGGCCCTGCTTGTGGCTGCGCAGGTTGAAGAACAGCTTGCGTTGCGCCTTGGTCGTCGCGACCTTCACCATGCGCCAGTTGCGCAGGATGTATTCATGGATTTCGGCCTTGATCCAGTGCATGGCGTACGACACCAGACGTACGTTCTGCTCCGGGTCGAAGCGCTTCACGGCCTTCATCAGGCCAATGTTGCCTTCCTGGATCAGGTCGGCGTGCGGCAGGCCGTAGCCCAGATAATTGCGCGCAATCGAGACGACGAGACGCAGGTGCGACAGCACCAGGCGGCGCGCGCCTTCAAGATTGTTTTGCTCGCGGAACTCGGTCGCGAACTGGCGCTCCTCTTGCGGCGTCAACATCGGGATCCGGTTCACGGCCTGAATGTAGGCGTCGATGTTGCCCAGTTGGCCGGGCAGCATGGAAGCGTTCGCGAGCGCCAGTACACCCGAACCCCCGGCCTTGGCCGACGACGGGCTAAGCATATTCGGAAGGGTCATGGTCATTGCGTTGCTCACGTAGCGAACTCCTCAGGAATCTTGCAAAAGTCAGACTGCGACTCCACGGTGGATGTTAGCACTCTGAAACAGCGAGTGCTAATACTTGGAGTCTGTAGGGGCTTCATGGTTCCGCCTGTCCTATCGAAAATTTGTTTCAATAGATTTCGACGTAAATGCTGGCAGGCAAGCTGGGCGGGGCTTGCGACCCGGACTGGCCCGCCCACACCGGCGAGCCGAAGAAAGACTCTAGAACAAGACCGCTTCCAGCAGGGAAGCGATGAAGAAAAAGGGCTGGAATAACGGGGCTTCGAAGTGATGGTTGCCACGATTCTTATCGTAGCAATGCGGTCTTAATCGGGACTTAAATCCGGCCTTTAAATCAGGCCCGATTTTTTATCCGAAGACGCATTCAATAGACATCGGAACGGTCTGAAAGTGCGGCCCTGCGACATACCGGCGCGCTTTCGTTGTGCGCGTGTGCGCTTGCGTACTCATATGGGGGCGCTCGCTTTGATCGCAAGTATCCTTGCGCGAAATCCTGGTATAGATTTCAGCGATGCGCGTGCGCTAAATCTTCAGTGCGAGTCGGCGCAATGATGCTCACTCGCGTGCAAAAGGGGCTTGAGCAATGGCGGCAAAAGTAATCGATGCGATTCGCGGGCTGGAGCGCGAGCGGTTCCGCGCGATGGTGGACGGTGACGGTTCGTCGCTGGAGCAGCTTCTTTCGGATAGCGCGACGTTCGTGCACACGAACGGCAAGCGCGAGACCAAGCAGCAGTTCATCGATGCGATCACGGCGGGCCGCCGCCGTTATCGCCAGATCGAGATCCAGTCGCAGGACGTGTTGCCCGTCGGCCGCGAGACCTGCCTGATCTCGGGCCGCGCGCTGATCGAAATGGAAGCGAACAACGGCGCGCTGCTCTATCCCATTGCCTACACGGCGATCCAGACCCAGGAGGATGGCCACTGGCGTCTGGTTGCGTGGCAGGCGACGCGTTGCGCGATCGAGTGACGACCGGTAAGTCCACTCGCCGATTCCGCCAGTTAAGCGGATCGGGCGCACGCCAGCGGCCCGTTATGCCGCCGGCGCTCAACGGCGCCGCCTCCTTTACTGCAATTACTGCTGCTTCAAACTCTTGATCCGATTCAGCTCGATCAGGCCGCCACGCGGCGATCGATCTGCGTCCATGCCGCGCGATTGACCGCGCTGACTACAGCAGCCACGACCGCCTGAGCGGCGTCGTCCGCGACGCCCACGCCGTGCCGCAGCGCCTGGCCGCCCACGCGCGCGCCGACGAACACCGCCGTGCCGCCTGGCGCCGTGCGCGCGGTTTCATATGAAGTGATCTCGATGCTTTCGTCCGCCGCCGCCGCAATCGCCGCCGCGACCGCCTGTGCATGCGCTTCGTCGATAGCGGCGGCTGCGGGCAGCGCGACATCGCGGCCCTCGAAGCGCACGCGGCCCGCACCAACCTGTTGCGCCGGCCCTTGCGTTTCGAAGTACTCGCTCGCAAACAGCGCGCAGATGGCCTCGCCCGTGATTTCCTCGCCGGAGGTATCCGTGACCGTCTGCACGGCATGGCTAAATTCGATCTGCACACGGCGCGGCGGCGTGAATCCCATGCCGCGTTCGAGCAGATACGTCGCGCCGCCCTTGCCCGACTGGCTGTTCACGCGGATCACCGCGTCGTAGCTACGGCCCAGATCGGCGGGATCGATCGGGAGATACGGCACTTCCCACACGGCGTCCGGCTGCTGCACGGCCAGGCCCTTGCGGATCGCGTCCTGATGGGAACCCGAGAACGCCGTGAACACGAGGTCGCCTGCATACGGATGGCGCGGATGCACGGGAAGCTGATTGCAGCGCTCGACCAGGCGGCGCACCGCGTCGATATCGGAAAAGTCGAGGCCCGGATCGATGCCCTGGGTGTAGAGGTTCATCGCGAGCGTGACGAGATCGACGTTGCCGGTGCGCTCGCCATTGCCGAACAGGCAGCCTTCGATGCGATCCGCGCCCGCGAGCAACGCCATTTCGGCGGCGGCCACGGCGGTGCCGCGGTCGTTATGCGGATGCACCGAAAGCACGATGCTGTCGCGATACGCGAGGTTGCGATCCATCCACTCGATCTGGTCGGCGTAGACGTTGGGCATCGCCGCTTCGACGGTCGCCGGAAGATTCACGATCATCTTGTGATCGCGAGTCGGGCGCCACGTCTGGGCCACCGCATCGCAGACTTCGCGCGCGAAAGTCAGCTCCGTCATACTGAAGGTTTCGGGCGAATACTGGTAAATCCAGTGCGTTTGCGGATTTTTATCGGCGTGTTCGCGGATAATGCGCGTGCCTTCGACGGCGAGCGCCTTGACCTGATCCTTCGACTGACCGAACACGATCTTGCGGAACGACGGGCAGATCGCGTTGTAGAGGTGGACGATGGCGCGCGGCACGCCTTCGAGCGCCTCGAAGGTGCGCGCGATCAGTTCTTCACGCGACTGCACGAGCACTTCGATGGTCACGTCCTCGGGAATGCGCTTTTCGTCGATCAGCTTGCGCACGAAATCAAAGTCGGTCTGCGACGCGGACGGAAAGCCGACTTCGATTTCCTTGAAGCCGATCGCGACGAGCATTTCGAAAAACTCGGTTTTCTGCTCGATGCTCATCGGCTCGATCAGCGACTGGTTGCCGTCGCGCAGATCGGTGCTCATCCAGATCGGCGCGCGCTCGACCGTGCGCGTCGGCCATTTGCGGCCGTTCAAACGGATGGCGGGGAAGGGGCGATACTTCTCGGCGGGATTACGCAACATGACGAGCCTCGTTCTTCATGGTGTCGTTTGCGATGGCGGTCGGCAGCGGGCGGTTGGCGGGCTGGCGACGGAGCACGATGCGCGAAACTTCATGCGTACGGGCGGCAACCGCGGACGCGAAGAAGACGGCCACGGTGACGGCGGTAGCCGGCGCGGCGAAAGCGGACGTGAACGATGCCCATGCAACGTGCATTTTGACCTCGCGACTCGTCCGAACGATAAGCGGACGAATGCAGACGACAGGTTGTAGAGATACAGCGGATTTGGGGTACTGCGAGAACTGCTTTGGGAGGACCGCGGTGACCGGAGAGGGGGTCGTTGCGGCGCTACACCAGCTTTAGGCTAGGCGTAGCGATAGGGCCGATAGTAGGCCGTGGGCAATGCGGAGGGTGTTCGGGAAGGAACGCATTCGTCCAATGTAAATCAGGGCGGATGCATGTGTCAACAAAGAATTCGCAGATTTTCGGCGCGAAGATGCCTGAAGATGGCCGACGAAGCGCGCCGATGCGCCTGAGCGCATTGCTCGAGGCGCCCGCCCCGCACGGCTTTCGGCGAGTTGGGCGGCCCGTTTGCCTGACAGACGTTCAGCGTTTCGCGATGCGCTTGACCGTCTCGATCTGACGCGCGATGGCGTCGGGCACCGGGGCTTCGCCGCGCAGCACCGCTTCGATCCACGCCGAGGTCGTGGCCGCGTCGCGGCCTTCCGGCAGATCCACTTCGGGCGCATCGGGCGACGAGCGCTCCGGCTCGATCAGCGTTTCGCAGATGCCGTCGTGCAGCCAGTCGACCTGCACCTGGCGGCGCGTATCGGCGACCGCTTCGCCTTCGGTGCCGCGCGCGAGCAATGCGCCGCCGACCGCCGCATCCGGATGCGCCGCGAACAGTGCGCTCAGGCTATCGCGATAGGGCGGATGCGTGTAATTCACCAGGCGCAGGCCCGGCTGCTCGAACGGCTGGAGCAATTTCACCAGCGTGTGCGTGGAGTTGCGCACGCCCATGCGCCGGCGTAGCGAGAGCAGCCGCGCGACCTGAGGCGCGAGCGTTTCGATGGGCGCGAACGCCACGTTGCGCTCGGCGAGTTGCGCCTCGATTTCGGCGTGATCGTGCACGGCGGGACGGTTCAGCGCCGCGAAGATTTCGGCGCTCGTGACGCGGCCCGGGTCGGTGACGACGCCGTGCACCAGCGTCGGCACGCCTTCGCGCGCGAGCAGCAGCGCGAGCAGCGGCACGAGGTTCGGCTGCTTGCGCGCGCCGTTGTAGCTCGGAATCGATACCGGCCGGTACGCGCCATCGGCCACGACGAGCGGCGCGAACGACGCATGGGCGGCCGCGAGCATCGCGGCCAGTTCCTCGGCGGTTTCGCCCTTCAGGCGATAGGCGAGCAACACCGCGCCGAGTTCGAGTTCGGGCACCCGGCCGTCGAGCATGGCCGCGTAGAGCGCGTGCGTGTCTTCGGGCGACAGCGAGCGCGCACCATGCGGTCCGCGGCCGATTTCCTTGATGAAGCGGGCGCAGGAGAAGGTCTCGGTCGATTCGGGGGAGGCGGGGGCGTTCATGGCGGCGTGAGTGCGGAGCCGAGCGGTGCGCTGCTCCGTTCAATGGGGATGTAGGGGATGAAGGAAGTATCGCACGAGCCGCGCGGCCAGGCCCGACGCAGTAGGGGCGGGAACGACCGCAGCAGCGTCGCCGCCGCTTCTTCCCTGCCTGTCATGCGCTGTCATCGGCGTTGCCGTTGCGTGTTGCCGCCCGCGCGCCGCTGCGCGTTACACTCGTATGCTGCGCCTTGGCGCTCGCGCGATTCCCTCGTTGGCGTCCAGGCATCATCAAGAAGACGGAGATTTCGATGACTTACGTATTCGATCCGGCGCCGCTCGCCGCCGTGCCGGTTGCCGGCAGCGATGCGCGCTTTCCGGTGCGCCGCATCTACTGTGTTGGCCGCAATTACGAGGCGCATGCGCGCGAGATGGGCCACGATCCCAACCGCGAACCGCCGTTCTTCTTCGCCAAGCCCGCCGACGCCGTGCTCTACGTCGCGCCCGGCGCAACGGCGGAATTCCCGTATCCGGATCAATCGCAGAACGTGCATTTCGAGATGGAACTCGTTGCGGCGATCGGCAAGGGTGGCAAGAACATCCCCGTCGAAAGCGCGCTCGATCACGTGTTTGGCTATGCGCTCGGTCTCGACATGACGCGCCGCGATCTGCAGGCCGAAGCGAAAAAGCTCGGCCGTCCTTGGGACACGGCGAAGGGCTTCGATCATTCGGCGCCCATCGGCCCGATTCATCCGGTCGCGAAAGTGGGCCAGATCGCGAAGGGCGCGATCTGGCTGGAGGTGAATGGCGAAGAAAAGCAGCGCTCGGACATTTCGCAGCTGATCTGGCCGGTTGCCGACACGATCGCGTTCCTTTCAACGCTGTTCGAGCTGAAGGCCGGCGACCTGATCTACACGGGCACGCCCGAAGGCGTGGGCGCGATCAAGCGCGGCGATGTCATGACGGGCGGCGTGGACGGCCTGGGCGAATTCGCCGTGCGCGTGGTCTAAAAAATTAGACAGGAGCATGAGAGGAGCATGAAGCTTTACAGCTATTTCCGCAGTTCGGCCTCGTATCGCGTGCGTATTGCGCTGAATCTGAAGAATCTGCCCTATGAGTACGTGCCGGTGCATCTGGTGCGCGAGGGCGGCGAGCAACTGAAGCCCGAGTACCGCAAGATCAATCCCGATGCGATCGTGCCGACGCTCATCGACGACGACAACCGCGCGATCCAGCAATCGCTCGCGATCATCGAATACATCGAGGAGACGCACCCCGAGCCGCCGCTGCTGCCGAAGTCGCCCGCCGACCGCGCGCACGTGCGCTCGCTCGCGCTCCAGGTCGCGTGCGAAATCCACCCGATCGACAATCTGCGCGTGCTGAAGTACCTCAAGCACACGCTGGGCGTGGACGATGCGGCCAAGGACGCGTGGTATCGGCACTGGATCGAGAACGGCTTCGCGACGCTGGAAGAACGGCTCGCGAACGACCCGCGCACGGGCAAGCTCTGCTTTGGCGACACGCCGACGATTGCCGATCTATGCCTCGTGCCGCAGGTGTTCAACGCGAACCGCTTCAAGATCGACACGACGCGCTACCCGACGATCCAGCGTATCTGCGACTACGCCGCCCAGCTCGACGCGTTCGCGCGCGCGGCGCCGGGCGCACAGCCGGATGCGGAATAAGCGATCTTTCGCGTGAGATCGAAGTAAAAAGGGCGCCGTTCGTGAGAACGGCGCCCTTTGCGTTTTTTCGGCGCTTTTCAGCGGTTTCAGCACAATCGCGCAGCGGATCTAGCTGCCGAGCAGCGCATCCGCGAATTCCTCGGCGACGAACGGCTGCAGATCCTCGACCCTTTCGCCCACGCCGATGAAATACACCGGCACCGGGCGTTGGCGCGCGATCGCCGCCAGAATGCCGCCCTTCGCCGTGCCGTCGAGCTTGGTGACGATGAGACCCGTGAGGCCCAGCGCATCGTCGAAAGCCTTCACCTGGGTCAGCGCGTTCTGGCCCGTGTTGGCGTCGATCACCAGCAGCACTTCATGCGGCGCGCCATCGAAGGCCTTGCCGATCACGCGCTTGACCTTCTTCAACTCGTCCATCAGGTGCAACTGCGTCGGCAGGCGGCCGGCCGTATCGGCCATCACGACGTTGATGCCGCGCGCGCGCGCCGCGTTGACGGCGTCGAAGATCACCGCGGCCGGGTCGCCGCTTTCCTGCTGCACGACCGTCACGTTGTTGCGCTCGCCCCAGATCGTCAGCTGCTCGCGCGCGGCGGCGCGGAAGGTGTCGCCGGCGGCCAGCAGCACGCTCTGGTCGAAACTTTGCAGATGCTTGGCGAGCTTGCCGATGCTGGTGGTCTTGCCCGCGCCGTTGACGCCCGCGATCATCATCACGAGCGGCTGCGCGCGGCCCAGCATGAGCGAACGCTCAAGCGGCTTGAGCAGGTCGATGAGCAACTGGCGCAGCGCGGTTTTCACCTGTTGCGGGTCGGTCAGGCGTTCGGCGCGCACCTTCTGGCGCAGTGCTTCGAGCAGATACTCGGTGGCGTCCACGCCCGCGTCGGACATCAGCAGCGCCGTTTCCAGCTCTTCGTAGAGATCGTCGTCGATCTTCGCGTTGACGAAGATGCTCTGGATATTCGAACCGGTCTTCGACAAGCCCGAGCGCAGGCGCGAGAGCCAGGATTGCCTGGCGCTGGCGTCGGGAGCGGGCGGCGGGACGATTTCGACGCGGTCGAATTCGCTGTCGTCGATTGCACTGGCCTGCGGTGTCGCGGTGCGTACGGGTGTGGCTGGCTCGGCGGCTGCGGGCGCTTGCGGCGTATCGAGCGCCTCATCGGCATCGAGCGCTTCGTCCTGCGCGGCTTCGGCTGCGTCGTTTCCGGCGCCCTTCGAGCCCCGGAGTCGTTTGAAGAAACTGAACATGATCTGGTGTGGTGGGGTCGCGTTGCGGGTCTGACCGAGGGACGGTCATCGACGGCGAAGATGCGGGCAACGCCTGGAAAACACAGCATTTTATCAGGCGGCCCCGGGTGCGTCGCCGCGACGGGCCCGGAGCGTGCGCGGCTTCTGCGGTGTTCGAGGCGCGAGCCGCGCTGCGGCGTTCGCGTGCCCCTGTGGTAACGTTCGCGCAAAGGCGCACAAGCGCGCCCAACCGCATCCATTCATTCAGTCCGACCCGCATGGCCCGTTCATCCTCCCCGCGCCCACAAGGCGCCCGCCCGGCTCACGGTGCGCAGCCCGCAGCGAAGCCTGCTTCTAAACCCGCTTCTAAGCCCGCTTCTAAACCCGTCACCAGGTCCGCTGCAGGCGGCACGCACACGATCCGCATCATCGGCGGCGACTGGAAGCGCACGCCGCTGCCGGTGCTCAACCTCGACGGTCTGCGCCCCACGCCCGATCGCGTGCGTGAGACCCTGTTCAACTGGCTCGGCCAGCGCCTCGACGGTCAGCGTTGCCTGGATCTGTTCGCGGGCAGCGGCGCGCTCGGCTTTGAGGCCGCGTCGCGCGGCGCGGCCCGCGTCGTGATGGTCGAGCGCAGCGCGAAAGCGGTCGCCCAGTTGCGCGCCAACCAGACGCGGCTGGGCGCACGCATGATCGAGATCGCGGAAGCCGACGCGCTGCGCCTCGCCGCGAACCTGGCGCCAGGCTCGTTCGACGTGGTGTTCCTCGACCCGCCGTTTGGCGACAACGCGCTGCTCGTGCGCTCGCTCGAACTGGCCGCCCCGCTCGTCGCGCCCGACGGCTGGCTCTACGTGGAATCCGGCGAACCGGTCGACCCGGCCGCGCAGCCCGCGCTGGCGGGCTGGAGCGTGGTGCGCGAGGGTAAGGCGGGGGCGGTTCGCTATCATTTGCTGCAGCGCGAAAATGAGGAATAATGCGCGTTCGATAACGAAGCGGGCGGGCGCCATCCGGTGTCACGCAGGCAAATCGCGCATGCCGTAACCAGGCGTGGCAATGCGCCCCATTTCTGTTGAGAGAGGAGAAGCCTCATGGTAGTCGCCGTGTACCCCGGTACGTTCGATCCGCTCACGCGCGGTCACGAAGATCTCGTGCGGCGCGCGTCGAGCATTTTCGACACGCTGGTGGTCGGCGTGGCCGACAGCCGCAACAAGAAGCCGTTCTTCACGCTCGACGAGCGGCTCGAAATTGCCCACGAGGTGCTAGGCCATTACCCGAACGTGCAGGTAATGAGTTTCAAAGGGCTGCTCAAGGATTTTGTGCGCAGCAACAACGCGCGCGTGATCGTGCGCGGCCTGCGCGCGGTCTCAGATTTCGAGTACGAGTTTCAGATGGCGGGCATGAACCGTTATCTGTTGCCGGATGTCGAGACGATGTTCATGACGCCGTCGGATCAATACCAGTTCATTTCGGGAACGATCGTGCGCGAAATCGCCCAGTTGGGCGGCGATGTCAGCAAGTTCGTGTTTCCTTCGGTGGAAAAGCGTCTTCAGGACAAGGTTTCGGCGCTTAACAGCGCGGCGAAGCCCTGAGGCTTTCGCGGGTCGGCAAACGCGGGGGCGTGACGCTATAATGTATTGTTTTTGAAGGGAAAAGCGAGAGAAGTATGGCCCTGATGATTACCGACGAGTGCATCAATTGCGACGTCTGCGAGCCAGAGTGCCCGAACGACGCGATCTCGATGGGCCCGGAAATCTACGTGATCGACCCGAACAAGTGCACCGAATGCGTCGGCCATTTCGACGAGCCGCAGTGCATCCAGGTGTGTCCGGTGGAGTGCATCCCGAAGAATCCCGAGCACCTCGAAACGCAAGAGCAACTGCTGCAGAAGTACGAGACGCTGACGGCGGCGAAGAACGCCTGAAAGCCGCCGCACCGCAAACAAAAACGCGCCCGAGGGCGCGTTTTTTTATGGCCTGATGCACGCCACCCAAAGTCAGCCGACGATTGCCTTGAGCGCGGCGACGAGCGTGTCGCATTCGGCGTCGGTGCCGATCGAGATGCGCAGATGCTGGTTGATGCGCGGCGCGTTGAAATGGCGCACGAAGATTTCCTGTGCGCGTAGCTTCGCCGAAATGTCCGCCGCGTCGTGTGCCGGATGTTTCGCGAACACGAAGTTCGCCGCCGATGGCACGACCTCGAAGCCCAGCGCTTCGAGCGACGCCGTGAGGCGCGTGCGGCTCGCAATCACGCGCGCGCAGGTCGCTTCGAAGTAGTCGACATCGGCATAGGCAGCGGCGGCTGCCGCCTGGGCGAGGCGGTCGAGCGGATACGAGTTGAAGCTGTCCTTCACGCGGTTTAGCGCCTGGATCAGATCGGCGTGGCCGAACGCGAAGCCCACGCGCATGCCCGCGAGCGAGCGCGACTTCGACGTCGTGTGTACGACCAGCAGGTTCGGATAGCGGTCGATCAGCGCAATGGCCGATTGCGCGCCGAAATCCACATACGCCTCATCGACGATCACGACCGAATCCGGATTGCCCGCGATCAGGCGCTCGACTTCCGCGAGCGGCAGAACGTGGCCGGTGGGCGCGTTCGGGTTCGGGAAGATCACGCCGCCGTTCGGCGTGTTTTGCGCGAGGTAATCGTCCACGCGGATCTCGAAGCGATCGTCGAGCGGCACCGTGTTGAACTCGACCTCGTACAGGCGCGCGTAGGTCGGATAGAAGCTGTAGCTGATGTCGGGAAAGAGAATCGGCTTGTCGTGCTTGAGCAGCGCCTGGAATGCGTGCGCGAGCACTTCGTCGGAACCGTTGCCCACGAACACCTGGTCCGGGCGCAAGCCGTGATGCGCGGCCACCGTGGCGCGCAGGGCCTTCGCGAGCGGATCGGGATAACGGCGCAGCGATTCGCCGCTGCCGTCCGCGCCGGCCAGTTCCGCGCGGATCGCGTCGAGCACGCGCGGCGAGGGCGGGTAGGGGTTCTCGTTGGTGTTCAGCTTCACCGGATGCGCGAGCGCCGGCTGTTCGCCGGGCACGTAGGGCACGAGACGGTGGACGATGTCACTCCAGAAACGACTCAAGACGCTCTCCTTGCTTCGATATCACTGCGGCGCGGCCGTCAATTCAGCCGCGCCGCGCGTGGAAATCAGCCGTTGCGATGCAGCAGCATCACGGCGCGTTCGGTTTCGCCTTTCACGAAGGTGGGCATGATGGCGAGCGCGCGTTCGATCGACGCGTCGATCACGTCCTGTTCCTCGCGGCGCGGCGGCTTGAGCACGAAGTTCGCCACGTCCGGCTTGGCGCCGGCGCGCGCGCCTTCGGGAATCAGGTCGCGCGGATGGCCGATGCCGATGCGCAGACGCCAGTAATTCTGCGTCGACAGATGCGCGGAAATGTCCTTCAGCCCGTTGTGGCCGCCGCTGCCGCCGCCTAGCTTGAGCTTGACGGTGCCGGGCGCCAGATCGAGTTCGTCATGCGCGACGAGGATCTCGTCGGGCAGGATCTTGAAGAAGTTCGCGAGCGCGACGACCGACTGGCCCGAGCGGTTCATGTACGTCTGCGGTTCGAGCAGATGCACTTCTTCGCCGTAGAGGCGCGCCTTGGCGTAGTGGCCATGGAAACGGCGCTCGTCGCGCAGGGTGGTGCCGGCTTCGCGCGCGAGCTGGTCCACGAGCCAGAAGCCCGCGTTGTGGCGCGTCGCCGTGTATTCGGCGCCCGGATTGCCGAGCCCGACGATCAACCTGATCATGTGTGGTGTTCCGCTTGCATAAATCGCTAACCGATCCGCAAGTGTACGGAAGAGCCAGCGAAAGACTCGGAAAGCGTGCGAAAAAAAACCCGCCGGGGCGAACCGCGGCGGGTCACGTCGTCCGTTTTATTCAAACGGATCGAGAGGATCGGCTCCTCACGGCAGCTTACTCGGCTGCAGCGTCGCCTTCAGCAGCCGCTTGCGCGCCAGCCGGAACCGGTGCCGATGCGACGACCGGGTTTTCGGCTTCAACGTGCTGAACCAGCGTCACGCCTGCGGGCAGGGTGATGTCCTTGGCGTGCAGCGATTGGCCGGCTTCGATCTTCGCGAGGTCGACTTCGATGAATTCCGGCAGTTGGCCCGGCAGGCACTGAACTTCGATTTCAGCCAGAACGTGCGAGATGATCGCGCCACCCGTCTTCACAGCCGGGTTGGTTTCCTGGTTCATGAAGTGCAGGGGCACCTTCGTGTGGATCTTCTTGCTCGGATCGACGCGCTGGAAGTCCACGTGCAGCACGAGCTGACGGAACGGGTGGTATTGCACGTCGCGCAGCAGAACCTGTTGCGACTTGCCGGCCACTTCGAGTTCGAGGATCGACGAGTGGAAGGCTTCTTTCTTCAGGGCGTGCCACAGCGCGTTGTGATCGACTTCGATCAGTTGCGGCTCGGCGCCGACACCGTAAACGATGCCAGGGGTCTTGCCAGCGATGCGCAGGCGGCGGCTCGCACCCGTACCTTGCAGGTTACGCTCGAAAGCGATGACTTTCATGGTGTTCTCTTTTCAATGCACTGCCCGCGACCAGGCAGTAAATAAAACGGGGACCTTTGAGCAAATCATTTGCCAGAAGGCCCCCGACGATACAGCGCAGACCTTCGTCCGCCTGCGCTGATTACACACAAGGCGCGGCATCCTTGCGAATGCCGCGCCTTGTGCGCGAATCTCTTTAGCTTTCCGCGAACAGCGACATCACCGAGTCGCCGCGACGGATACGCGAGAACGTTTCTGCCAGCAGACCGGCGCTCGTGAGCGAGCGGATCTTCGGGCACGCACGGGCTTCTGCGCCCAGCGGGATCGTGTCGGTCACAACCAGTTCGTCCAGAGCCGAAGCGGCAATACGCTCGCCCGCGCCACCCGAGAGAACCGGGTGCGTGGCGTAAGCGAAGACCTGCTTCGCGCCGCGTTCCTTCAGCACTTGCGCTGCCTTGCAGAGCGTGCCGGCGGTGTCGACCATGTCGTCCATGATCACGCAGGTGCGGCCTTCGACTTCACCGATGATGTTCATCACTTCGGCGACGTTCGCCTTCGGACGACGCTTGTCGATGATCGCGAGATCGCAGCCCAGTTGCTTGGCGAGCGCGCGCGCGCGCACCACGCCGCCGACATCCGGCGAAACGACCAGCAGGTTCTCGTAGTTCTGCTTGCGCAGATCGCCGAGCAGCACGGGCGTAGCGTAGATGTTGTCGACGGGAATATCGAAGAAGCCCTGGATCTGGTCAGCGTGCAGATCCATCGTGATGATCCGCTCGACGCCCGCGATTTCCAGCATGTTCGCAATGACCTTCGCCGAGATGGCGACGCGCGCCGAACGGGGGCGGCGGTCTTGACGGGCATAACCGAAGTAGGGGATGGCTGCGGTGATCCGGCCAGCGGATGCGCGCTTGAGCGCATCGACCATGATCATCAGTTCCATCAGGTTGTCGTTGGTCGGAGCGCAGGTGGACTGCAGGACGAAGACGTCCTTGCCACGCACGTTTTCCTGGATTTCGACCTGGATTTCACCGTCGGAGAAGCGGCTAACCATAGCCTTGCCGAGGGGAATACCGAGGATCTTGACGACTTCCTGTGCAAGCGCGGGATTGGCGTTGCCAGTAAAAACCATCAGGCCGTCATGGCTGCTCATCATGCACCTGCTGCGGACTTTGGGGGGCGAGAGGAACTACTTGGGCGAACTACTTTGGAATTTTTGGCAGGGGAGGAAGGACTCGAACCCTCGCATGCCGGAATCAAAATCCGGTGCCTTAACCAACTTGGCGACTCCCCTACACTCAACTTCGAGCCTGACTGACCGGCAGAGCGATCAGCCACGCAAAACTATGACGCGAAAGCGAAGAGTGGATGCTTGTCCAGACTCGAGGTGACTGCACTTCTCCAGTTCGGCTGTTCCGCAAGCAGTTTGGCCTGAGCCGCTTCTGCTTCGTTCCGACTGGTGAATGCTGCGAAAACGCTTGCACCCGATCCGGTCATCCGCGCTGGGGCGACGTTGTTTGAAACTGCATCAAACCATCGCAACACCTGCGCTACTTCCGCGTATTTTCCTGCGACAACCGCTTGCATATCGTTATGACCGAAGCTGTCTGGCCATCCCTGCTGCGTTGCTTGCTGTGCAAGAAAGAATGCTATTGTGCAGTGCTGCGTGTCCCTTGTCAACAGCTTTTCTAAAAAAATTTCAGCGGTAGGGACATGAGCCTGCGGTGTCACCACCAGAAAGTGGCGCGCCGGCAATTCTACCGCCTGCAGCGCCTCTCCAACACCCTCGGCAAACGCATTTTTTCCGAACACGAAGAAGGGCACATCCGCGCCCAGCTTGAGCGCCAGCGCCTGCAATTCCTCGCGCTTCAGATTGAGCTTCCACAGACGGTTGAGCGCGAGCAGCGTGGTCGCCGCGTCGGAGCTGCCGCCGCCCAGGCCCGCGCCCATCGGCAGACGCTTTTCGATGTCGATCTCCACGCCTTGCTGCGTGCCCGTATGTTGCTTGAGCAGCGTGGCGGCGCGCACGGTGAGATCGTGCTCGGCGGGGACGCCGTCAACTTCGGTCGTGCGCGTGATGCGGCCATCCTGGCGACGCGTGAAATGCAGCGTGTCACCCCAATCGAGCAGCTGGAAAACCGTCTGCAGATTGTGATAGCCATCGGCACGGCGGCCTGTGATGTGGAGGAAGAGATTGAGTTTCGCGGGCGCGAGGCAGTCGCGCAGCGAGTCTTGAGTTTCGGTCATGTTGCGTGGCGCCCGGCGGGCGTTCGTCGATGCCGGCGCCGAGCGGGCGCGGATAGCATGCGACGCGCGCCGGGCGCGACTCCTGAATTGCTGGATTACTGGTCGAGCACGAGCTTGATCTGCAGCGGCGGATCTTCGCGCGTGAGGTTGACGCGTTTGACGCCGGTGGCCGGCGCGTCCGCGTAAGCGAGATAGTCGATGTCCCAGCCGTCCTGCTCGATCTTCGAGAGGCGCTGCGGGTTCTGCGGGTCGAACGTCGTATGCGCGCGCGAGTCGGGCGCCGCCGACGGCTGCAGCCAGTAGCGCAGCCCTTCGACCGGCAGCGCGAAGCCAAGCGCCTGCTGCATCAGCGTGCTGACGTTGTCGGCGGTGAGCGGCGGCTTGTTCGGCAGTTCGAGCGTGGCCTGTCCGGGCGCCGACGTCACAATGGCAAGCGTCTGCCCGAGCGGATTGAGCAGTTGCAGCGTCACGGCCGAATCGGCTTCGCGCAGATCGAAGTTGCCGTAGGCGTTGCGTTGCTGGCCGTTCTGGTCGTTGTACTGGATCGCGAAGCGCCCGTGATACGCGCGGCTCGTCTGCGTGGTCAGCGAGGTCGTGGCGCGCGCGGTGGACGGCTCGTGCGGCCCTTGCGTCGCGCAGCCCGCGAGCGCGAGCAGCGCGGCGGCCGCCACGCCCAGTGTCTGCAGACGAGTTTGCAAGCGATTCTGCAAGTGAAATTCAGCCATCAGATGTCGATCAAAGATCGTTGACCTGGAAGCGCTTGAGCGTCTTCAGGAGCGTGTCGTTGTCGGGTTCGAGCTTGCGCGCCTCGCGCCAGGCATCGCGCGCGCCGGTCTGGTCGCCGTTCTTCCACAGCACTTCGCCCAGGTGCGCGCCGATTTCCGCGTTCGGCTGCAGGCTGTAGGCCTTGCGCAGCAGCTTGATCGCATCGTCGTTGTCGCCCATGCGGTACTTGACCCAGCCCACGCTGTCCATGATGAACGCGTCGTCCGGTGCGAGCGACGAGGCTTTCTCGACCAGCCTGTCCGCTTCCGGCAGGCGCTGGTTGCGATCCGCGAGCGAATAGCCGAGGGCGTTATACGCCTGCGGATTGTCCGGTTGCGCCTTGATCAGCTTGCGCAGCTGCGCTTCCATGATTTCGTAATGGCCGTTCTTTTCGGCGGCCATCGAGTAGTCATAGGTGAGGTCGGGATCGTCCGGGAAATCGGCGGTGGCCTTGGCGAGGCGCGCCTCGGCTTCAGGGTAGCGCTTCGCGTCGAACAGGATCGCGGCGTCCGTGCGGGCGATCAGCGCCTGGTCGCGCGGGTCGTCGCTCTGGATGCTGGCGAGCTGACGGCGTGCGTCGTCGATCTTGCCCTGATGGTCGAGCATCTGCGCGCGCGTGATCTGCGCAGGCACGTACTGCTGGCTGCTCGGGCCGATCTTGCTGAGCCACGCCTGCGCGCCCGCATCGTCCTTCTGTTCGATCGCGAGCTGCGCGAGGTAGATGTAGGCCTGGCCGGCGTCCGCGCCCGGCGTCTTTTCCGCCTGTTGCGCGTACAACTGCAGGTACTTCTTCGCGTCGTCGTACTTCTTCTGCTGCACGTCGATGAGCGAGAGCGCCATCAGCGGCATCAGGTCCTTCGAATCGTTCTTGTGCAGGATCTCGAACTGCTTCTGCGCATCGTCCAGACGATCGGAGGCCAGATAGGTCTGCGCGAGCGCGAGGCGCCCATCACGCGACTTCGGATTGGCCTGCACGAATTTTTCGATCGCGGCGATGCCTTCCTTGCGCTCTTCCGGGCCCATCTGCGCGAGCATCAGCGCGGCGGGCAGGAAGTCGGGCTTGATCGCTAGCGCCTGTTCGAAGGACTTGCGCGCGCCGGGCACGTCGTCGGCCAGCAGTTGCTGACGGCCGATCGCGAGTTGCGCCTCGGGCCGGTTCATGTCGTTGGACAGCAGCGACTTGAGCACATCGAGGCCGCCCGAGCGGTTCGGGCCGCGCGAGAGCAGCAGTTGCAGCGAAAGGATCGCCTGGCCGCGGCTGTCGGCGGGCACGCGGGCCAGTTCGCGCGCGAGCAGCGGCTGCGCGTCGGCGGGCTTGCCGCCGAGCACGAGCAGCGACGCGTCGAGTTGCGCCGCGCGCTCCGAATCGGGCGCGTACTGCTGCCACAGCTGCACGGCGGTCAGCGCGTCAGTCGGGCTTTGCGCGGCGAGGGCGATTTCGGTCGCACGCTGCGCCATGCGCGGATCGTGCGTGTCGCGCGCGAGCGCGAGATAAGTCTGATAGGCGGGCGCCGGCTGATCGCGTTGCAACGCGACTTCGGCGGCGAGCACCTGGAAGACGATCTGGCTGGAGAGCGCGACGCTCGGCAGATCCTTCTGCTCGTCCGCGCTGGCGGGGCCGAAGGCGTCCGGCATCGTGACGGACGTGTCGTCCGGGTCGGCGGACGGGTCCTGCGCATACGCGCTCGAAGCGGTCAATGCCCAGGCCGCGAGTACGGCGGCGCCGAGCAGGCGACGGGGTCCGAACGCACGCAGTACCGAGGTGTTGCGCGGACGCGGCGCTGCTCCAGGCAGGCGCTTCGCAAACAGCTTTACGAAAGACAGTTCCATGGAATTCCGTCGAATGTTTCGGTCGATTGTAACGCGCTGGCTACAATACGCGCACGGCGATGACGCAAGTTACAGACCAGCCCGTATGGTTCCTGAAGGTTCCCGGAGCGTCACCGGATCGTCCCCCAATCGTTTCAGTTCAATCTCAGCAGCCGCCAGTCATGCCAGAACTGCCAGAAGTCGAAGTCACCCGCAGAGGCATCGAGCCATGGGTCGCGGGCCGCCGCGTCGAGCGCGTGGACGTGCGCAATGCGGCGCTGCGCTGGCCCGTGCCCGCCACGCTCGCCCGCACGCTACGTGGGCGCACGATTCGTTCCGTGGGTCGGCGCGGCAAATATCTGCTGTTCGAAGTCGATGAAGGCTGGTTCATCGTGCATCTTGGCATGACTGGGACGCTGCGGGTGTTACGTAATTTTCCAAAGCCGCCCGCTGCCGAAAAGCACGATCACGTCGACTGGCTGTTCGACGATTTCACGCTGCGCTACCGCGATCCGCGCCGCTTCGGCGCCGTGCTCTGGCACCCGCGGGAGGCCGGCGACGTGCTCGGCCATCCGCTGCTCGTGAACCTGGGCATCGAGCCATTTACGCCCGCTTTCGACGGCGCGCTGCTGTTTCGCGAGACTCGCGGGCGCAAGGTCGCCGTCAAGCAGGCGCTGCTCGCGGGCGATATCGTGGTGGGCGTGGGCAATATCTACGCGTCGGAAAGTCTTTTTCGCGCGGGGATCCGACCGACCACGCCCGCGGGCCGCGTCTCGCTCGCGCGCTACGAACTGCTCGCGGACGCCGTGCGCGCCGTGCTCGCCTCGGCGATCGAGAAGGGCGGCAGCACGTTGCGAGATTTCGTCGGCAGCAATGGCGAGAGCGGCTATTTCCAGCTCGAATACTTCGTCTACGACCGCGCGGGTCAGCCTTGCCGCGTTTGCGGCACGCCGATCAAACAGATCGTGCAGGGCCAGCGTTCCACCTATTTCTGTCCGCGCTGCCAGCGCTGACGGGCAAGCACTTCATGTATCTCTCGACCCCATCCTCCGACACGCTCACGAGCGCCGCGCGCCAGGCCGCGCTCAAGACCACTTATCCCGCGCCGCTGCTCGCGAGCTTCGCGCCGCGCCTGATCGCGTGGCAGCGCGAACACGGCCGCCACGATCTGCCGTGGCAGAACACGCGCGATGCGTACCGCATCTGGCTCTCGGAAATCATGCTGCAGCAGACCCAGGTTTCCACCGTGATTCCGTACTACGCGCGCTTTCTCGAGCGCTTTCCGACTGTCGAGGCGCTCGCAAACGCGCCTGTCGATGACGTGATGGCGTTGTGGGCCGGCCTTGGCTACTACACGCGCGCGCGCAATCTGTATCGCTGCGCGCAGGTGGTGGCCGGGCAGCACGGCGGCCAGTTTCCGCGCACGGTCGAAGGGCTCGCCGAGTTGCCGGGCATCGGCCGCTCGACGGCGGCGGCGATCGCCTCGTTCGCGTTCGGCGCGCGCGAGACGATTCTCGATGGCAACGTGAAGCGCGTGCTTGCGCGCGTGTTCGGCGTGGAGGGATTTCCGGGCGAAAAGCGCGTGGAAAACGGCATGTGGACGCTCGCGGAGTCGCTGGTGCCGGACGCGGCGGCAACCGACGCCGACGTTAGCGCCTACACGCAAGGCTTGATGGATCTGGGCGCGACACTCTGCACGCGCGGCAAGCCCGACTGCGAGCGTTGCCCGTTCGCGAGCGATTGCGTCGCGAAGACGACGAACCGTCAGCGTCAACTGCCCGCTTCGCGCCCGAAAAAGGCCGTGCCGACGCGCCGCACGTGGATGCTCGTGCTCATGGACGGTGATGCGGTGATGCTGGAAAAGCGCCCGCCTTCGGGCATCTGGGGCGGCTTGTGGAGTCTGCCCGAAGCCGCCGACGAGGCCGCGCTCGCGGCGCGCGCAGAAGGTTTTGGCGCCGATGTCGCGTCGGTGTCGCCGCTCGCGCCGCTTGCGCATACCTTCACGCACTTCAAGCTCGACATCGAGCCGCGCATTGCTGAACTTGCTGAACTTGCCGAACCCGGGCGCAAAGGCCGCGCGCTCGTGGCGCAGGATGCCGATACAGCGTGGGTTCCACTGCGCGAAATCGATGCCTATGGCGTGCCCGCGCCCGTGCGCAAGCTGCTCGACGGTCTGCGCGGTTCGCTGATCTGACGCGACGGCTTCGATGCAGCCGCGTCAGAGCAATTGATGCTGCTGCATATAGTGATGAACGATGTCGAGGCGCGCGCCGGCGTCGTTCAGCTCCATGAGCTTTTGGCGCGCGCGCAGCGCGATCGGCAGCACTTCGGCGAGGCGGTTGGAGACCCACGTGGGGTCGTCGAAGCGGAACGGCTCCGCGAACGGGACGCTGGCCGCATCGCGCTCGCGAATCGTCGCGATGATGCGCTCCAGCACTTCGGCGCAGGCGCCGAATCGCGCCAGATGCTCGCTGCCTTCGAGTGGAATGTCATCGGGCAGCGGCTCGGCCATGCCGACCAGCAGACCGTCGGGCTGCGCGCGATGCGATAGCAGCCTGAAGCGCCGCGTGCCCTGCGCGCGAATCAGCAGCATGCCGAACGTCTCCACATCGCACTGCTCGATTTCGGCGAGACAACCCACCGCTTCGGGCACAGAAGGCTCGTCGGGCAGCGCGACTTCGCCGCCGCTCTTGAGCAGGCACACGCCGAACGGCGTCTTTTCGCGCAGACATTCGCGCGCCATGTCCAGATAACGCGCTTCGAAGATCTTCAGCGGCAACAGGCCGCCGGGGAAGAGCACCGTATGCAGCGGAAAGAGCGGCAAATCGGCGAGCACGGCAGGAGTCGAGGACATGGCGCAACGCTTTCGGTTAAGGCCGCGCGGCGCGGCCGGTTAGGCGATCAGCCGGGACGATTCTCCAACGTCGAGGGGTGCATCGCGATGACGCACGATCACGTTCGACTCGCCCGCGAAGCGCGTGGCGAGCGTCTGGGCGATAAAGACCGAGCGATGCTGGCCGCCGGTGCAGCCGATCGCGACGGTCAGATAGCTGCGGTTGTCGGCGCGAAAATGCGGCAGCCACTTGGCCACGAACGCATGGATATCGTCGATCATTTCATGCACGGCCGGCTGCGCCTTGAGGAAGTCGATCACGGGCTGGTCGAGGCCGGTGAGAGGACGCAGGCGGGCGTCGTAATGCGGATTGGGCAGCGTACGGACGTCGAACACGAGGTCCGCGTCGAGCGGCACGCCGCGCTTGAAGCCGAACGATTCGAAGGTGAGCATCAGCGAGCCGCGCTCGCCTTCGACAAACACCTTGACCCACTGGCGCAGCGCGTTGGAACTCAGATTGCTGGTATCGACCTGATGGCCGAATTCGGCGAGATTGGCGACCAGCTCGCGCTCGTGCTCGATCGCTTCTTCCAGCGACTTCAGCATGCCCACGTTGGCGTCGTGCGCGGCGGAGCCTGACAGTGGATGGCGGCGGCGGGTTTCCGAGAAGCGCTGGATCAGCGACTGCGTGCTGGCGTTGAGGAACAGCACGCGCACGTCATGTTCGGGCGCGAGACCGCGGATCATCTCCGGCATGTCTTCGAACGAGGAACTCGAGCGCGCATCGATCGCAACCGCCAGACGCTCGTAACCGTCTTCGGAAAGATATTTCGCGAGTTGTGGCAGAAAACGCGGCGGCAGATTGTCGACACAGAAATAGCCGACGTCTTCGAGCGCGTTGAGCGCCACTGATTTGCCGGAACCCGAGATGCCGGTGATCAGGATGATACGCATGGGAAAGTCGATGAACCCGATTGGGTCATCATAGCATCCGATCTGCGCCCTCGCGATGACAGGAGGGCGCGGGGCCGCATGGCAGCGGCTCTGGAGCGGCCTTAGATCAGCTTGCCGGGAAACTGGCTGTCGGGGTCCTGCATGGCGAGGCGCTGGCGGTCCATGAAGTCGCGCAGCGTGTCGATGCCGCGCAGTTGCAGGATCGTGTTGCGCACGGCGGCTTCGACCAGCACCGCGAGGTTACGGCCCGCCGCCACCTGGATCGTGACCTTGCTGATGGGCAGGCCGAGCACATCGACGGTCTGGCTTTCCAGCGGCAGGCGCTGGAATTCGCCGTCGGGGCGGCGCACCAGTTGCACGATGAGCTTGAGCTTCATCTTCCGGCGCACGGCCGTTTCACCGAAGATCGTCTTGATGTCCAGCAGGCCGAGGCCGCGCACTTCGAGCAGATTCTGCAGCAGCGGCGGGCAGCGGCCTTCGACGAAATCGGGGCCCAGGCGCACGAAATCCACGGCGTCATCGGCCACCAGTCCGTGGCCACGGCTGATGAGTTCGAGACCGAGTTCGCTCTTGCCGAGACCCGAATCGCCCGTGAGCAGCACGCCCATGCCGAGAATGTCGAGGAACACGCCATGCAGCGTCGCGCGCGGCGCGAGAATGCGCGACATGTAGAGGCGCAGGCTGTCGATCACGGTGGCCGCCGACATCGGCGTGGTGAAAAGCGGTGTCGAGGAGCGCGTGCAGCGCAGGACCAGTTCGGGCGGCGCGGTCATGCCGTCGGCGACCACGAGGAACGGCGGCTCCAGCGCGATCAGTTCGGCCATGTGGCGCGAGCGGTCTTCGTCGGTCTGGCGCTGGTAGTAGTGCACCTCGGCGTCGCCGAGCACCTGAATGCGGTTCGGGTGAATCAGATTCAAGTGGCCGACGAGATCGGCGCTGGCCGTGGCCGTGGCGACCGTTTCAGCCGAAAAGCCGCGTTCCCAGCCTTCGTGCCCCGTCAGCCAGCTGAGCTTCAGCGTGGTGGCGTTGTCGTCGAAGATGCTTTGGGCGTTGATGCTGGACGTGTCCATGAGCCGGTGACTCCGCAGTGACTCGCTTGACTACTTCTTCAGTACTTCCACCGTATTAACGGCTACCGGTCTTGCCTGGTTGTCCCGTGTTTTCACCGATGAACCGCGCACGCCTATGCACAAGCGGCGCCAGGCGGTGCTCGCCAGGCCTTGAGCCTGGCGGGCGAACGCGCGCGCCGATGCGCCTGCACGCATTACATCAAGGTTGCCACTGGGTAAGCAGGCGATGCAACGTCTCGCGATCCTCTTCCGTGTGCAGGCGCTCGCGTGTTTCGCGATCCGACAGCAGTTGGGCGATCTCGGACAGGATTTCAAGATGCTGCTGCGTGGCCTGTTCGGGCACGAGCAGGAAGATGAGGAGCGAGACGGGCTGGCCGTCCGGCGCTTCGAAGGCGATCGGTTCGGCAAGGCGCACGAAGGCGGCGAGCGGCTGCTTCAGGCCCTTGATGCGGCCGTGCGGGATCGCCACGCCCTCACCGAGACCGGTGGAGCCGAGGCGCTCGCGCGCGAACAGATTGTCGGTAACCGTGCTGCGGGCAATGCCGTTCTGGTTTTCGAAGATCAGGCCAGCTTGTTCGAAGACGCGTTTCTTGCTGGTAACGGACAGGCCGACGACGACGTTCTCGATGGGAAGTATTTTGGCTAAACGATTCATGTTGGCAGGCGAAAACGTGGCCTGAAATGCTCCTCACCCCGGCAAACGATGCGGTGGATGCACGAGGCATACATGCCTTTGCGCACCTGACGATACGTGCGCGGCCGGCGCCTTGATGGCACAACCTGCGCGGAGCCGGGACCGTGGGGACGTGGTACCCCGAAAGCGACCAGTCCATTATAGATCAAGCGTACTGCCCGATGGTGCGATGCGCCAGGCATCGGCGCAACCCTTGTTGCGTGGTTGCACCTGCCAACACCGTTCGATGCCGAACGCGCGTGACAGGCTTCCATTAAAAAAGCCGCCCTGCGGGCGGCTGCGCTGGTGCGTTGCTTCAGGCAATCGAATCCACCTTGAATCGGGGCCGTATCTGGATTTCGTCCGGCCTGCAGCCCCGCAACGCTACTGCACCAACATCTTCATCGCATCATTGCGGCGGTAGTTCGACCTGAACTTGCGGCTGATGCTTGAGCGCTTCGTGCTGATGTCCCTGCACGCGGTCCTTGTGACGCACGACCTGGCGATCGAGCTTGTCGACCACGAGATCGATGGCGGCATACATGTCGCCATTGCAGCTCTCAACGAAGATGTCCTTGCCTTTCAGATGAAGGTTCACTTCAACCTTCTGTCTCTTGTCCTTTTCCTTGTGGTTGTCGACCGAGAGGACCACATTGCCATCGATGACCTGATCGAAATGCCTTAGCACCCTGTCCAGTTTGGTGATCACATATTCTCGCAACGCTGGCGTTACTTCGAGATGGTGTCCACTGATCTTCAGATTCATAGTGCTTCTCCAGGCTGATGGCCGCGTGACGCGTGAAGTGCGGCTGTGCCGGTCGACTGACTTGCCGAAGCGTGCGGCTCCCCGAAAGGCCTGCTACGAACGGCTAGCGCGGCCGGCCATTTCCGCCAACTGGCGTTGCGGCCGGAAAACGCCTGCTCCGTAAAGACCGGAACAGGCTCAAAGAGACTTGCGCAAATTGACGGCTGGAATCCTCAGCGCCTCGCGATACTTCGCGACGGTGCGTCGCGCAACCACGAAACCCTGTTCAGCCAGCAGTTCGGCTATGCGGCTATCCGAAAGAGGGGATTTGGTGTTCTCGGCTCCTATGAGTTGCTTGATGAGCGCGCGGATCGCGGTAGACGATGCTGCGCCTCCCGTGTCCGTCGATACGTGCGATCCGAAGAAGTACTTAAATTCAAGTGTCCCGAACGGAGTCAGCATGTATTTACCGGTTGTCACACGCGAGACAGTTGATTCGTGTAGGCCCAGCGTATCAGCAATCTCCCTCAAAACCAAGGGGCGCATGGCGATCTCGCCGTGGACGAAAAAGTTCTTCTGACGCTCGACGATAGCCTGCGCCACGCGCAGGATGGTTTCGAAGCGCTGCTGGATGTTCTTGATGAGCCAGCGCGCTTCCTGCAACTGTTGACGCAGCGAGCCGCTGCCCGGGTCGCCCCGGTTGTTGCGCAGGATATTCGCGTACAGATGATTGATGCGCAGCTTTGGCACCACTTCCGGATTCAGTTCTGCGAACCAGTTCTGTCCAGTCTTCTTCACCATGATGTCCGGCACCACGTAGTCGGCTTCGGCCTTGCCGTAAGCCGCGCCCGGGAACGGTTCGAGCGAGCGGATCATCATGTGCGCGTCGCGCAGTTCGTCGTCGCCGGTCTTCAGTTGCTTGCGCAAGCGAGTGAAGTCGCGCGCCGCGAGCAGCTCCAGATGGTTCGACACGATCTCCAGCGCGAGCGTGCGCGTGGGGGACGAATTGACGCGCAGCAGTTGCAGCTTGAGACACTCGGAGGCGGAACGCGCGCCTACGCCGGCCGGGTCGAAACTATGCAGCAATGCGAGTGCCGCGTTCAGTTCGTCGCCGTCGACGTCGAGTTCTTCGGGGATATCGGCAAGAATTTCCTCGCATGTCGTGCCGAGATAGCCGTCTTCGTCGAGCGATTCGATCAGGAACGTAATGAGCGCCCGATCGCGCGGGCTCGCGTTCGTTTCGCGCAACTGCGCCATCAGGTGATCGCGCAGCGTGGTGGTGGATTCGTGAATCTGCAGTGGCGGCAGATCGTCGTCGTCCGAGGCGTTGCCCGAGCGGCCGTAGTCGTCGAGATTCCATTGGCTGGAGTCGCCGTTCGCGTCGCCGCCAAGGCCGTTGTAGTCGTCCACGCCGCGCGGTTCGCCATCGCCGTTGTCGCTTTCGCTGCTCGACGAACTCGAGCCATTGCTTGCGCCCTGCATCGACTCCGGACCCGACGACTGCGGCGGCTGCGCGATGAGCGAGCCATCCGAGGCCACGCGCAGCGGGCTTGCGATCCAGTCGTCGTCGTTTTCGAGCAGCGGGTTCTGCGAGATCGCCGTGGCGACCTCCTGCTGCAGTTCGAGCGTCGACAACTGTAGCAGCCGGATGGACTGCTGCAGTTGTGGAGTGAGCGCAAGATGCTGCGAGAGGCGGAGTTGGAGGCTGGCTTTCATGGCAATGTGCGATTCATTGTAAAGAGTTTGCCACGCTCGCGATACCACGCGACATTCGCGAAAACGCGCGTGCCCCGCCTTGGTGCCGACGGGGCGATGGGGGCGAATTTGGTGCGCAAACAGCGGCGCGCAGACGATGCCGCCGACGCTGCGCGCGCGTGTCGCGCACACACGATAGCGCATCGCGCTCACACGCAACGGCGGGCGGACACAACGGAAAACTCGGGGAAGCGTGGGGCGCGAGGCAGACGGGCGCCCAAGGATACAGCCAGGATACGGAAAGATTCAGCCAGACCGGGTCCGGGCGCGTGCTGCGCCCGGATGGCTGTGTTACATGCGGAAGTGTTCGCCGAGATAGACGCGACGCACGCTTTCGTTTTCGATGATTTCGCCGGGCGCGCCGGCTGCGAGCACGCTGCCGTCGCTGATGATATAGGCGTGATCGCAGATGCCGAGCGTTTCACGTACGTTGTGGTCCGTGATGAGCACGCCGATGTTGCGCTGCTTCAGGAACTTCACGATCTTCTGGATTTCCAGCACGGCGATCGGGTCGACGCCCGCGAACGGTTCGTCGAGCAGAATGAAGCTCGGATCGGTGGCCAGCGCGCGCGCGATTTCCACGCGGCGGCGCTCGCCGCCCGACAGCGACAGCGCCGGGTTCTCGCGCAGATGCGCGATCTGGAGTTCGTCGAGCAAGGCTTCTGCGCGCGTCGTGATGACGTCTTTCGACAGGCGCTTGCCGTTCTCGTCCGTTTGCAGTTCGAGCACCGCGCGGATGTTCTCTTCGACGGTGAGCTTGCGGAACACCGACGCTTCCTGCGGCAGATACGACAGGCCCAGCGCCGCGCGCTTGTGGATCGGCAAGAGGCTGATGGACTGACCGTCGAGGTCGATCTCGCCCGCGTCGAGCGGCACAAGCCCCACGATCATGTAGAACGAGGTGGTCTTGCCCGCGCCGTTGGGGCCGAGCAGCCCGACCACTTCGCCGCTTTTCACGTCGAGCGAGACGTCCTTGACCACGGTGCGCGAGCCATAGCGCTTCTTGAGGTTGCGCACGACGAGCGAACTCGTCTTGCCCGCGGACGGGCGCTGATGGATGGGGGAGGCGGTGGCGATGTTCACTGTTGCGGCGCTTCCTGAAGCTTCGTGGAGGGCGCGAGCGTGGCCGAGGCGCCCGAGAGCGGCTGCACGCCGCCGTTGCGCGGCGACAGCATGGCGCGCACGCGGCCCTTCGGATTGCCCGGACCCGCGACGTCCGAACCCGACTTCGCGGTGTAGAAGTCGTTCTGGCCGTCATAGGTCACGACGCTGCCGTGGACCTGATCCATCACCGTGGACAGACCCTGCAGGCGGCGCACCGTGGCGCGCGTCGTGAGCGTGGTGAGGTCCTGCTTGCCGTCGTAGTCGATGCGCTCGGCCGTGCCGTCGACGTATTCGTCGAGGCCTTCGCGCTTCTGGCGGAAGTAGGCGAGGCTGGCGTCGGGCGTGCCCGGCGCGACCGTGCCGGTGGCGTACTGATAACCCTGCGGATCCTGCGTGACGACGAGCTTGTCGGACTTGATCAGGATCGTGCCCTTGGTGGCGACCACGTGACCGGTGAAGATGGTCTGCTGCTTGAGGTCGTCATAGGTCATGTTGTCCGCTTCGATGTTGAGCGGCTTGTCCTTGTCGGCGCGTTCGGCGTGTGCGGCCGGCGCGAAGCCCGCGAGCGGCAGCGCGAGGGCGAGCGCGCCCAGCGTGGCGAACGCGGCGCGGCGCCAGCGCTCGGCGCGCGGCAAACCGGACAAGAGACGGGGAAGCGAATCGTTCATGCAATCATGCCTTGCGTGGACGGCCCGGGGGATCAGGACGAGCCGCCGGAGTCAGCCGGGGCGATCGCGCCGCGGACGTTGCCGTAGAGCTGGATGACCCGGGTGACGTTGTTGTAGTTCATGCCGTTGGTGGCCGTCATGACCGACAGGCCGCGACGAAGTTTAACCGGCTTTTCGGTCAGGATCACATCGTCGTTCACCAGCACGCGGAAGTGCTCGGAATCAGCCTGCATCTCGGGATCGCCATAGCCGGCGGCGCGCAGGATGCGCGCGTTGTCGTACAGATTGACGATCGAGGCGTCCGAGTTGACCGTGCCGCGCTTGCCGGTGGCCGTGACGACCGGCTTGCCGGGCTGGAACGCGCGCACCGCGGGCATCGTGAGGTCGCTGTCCTGATCGTCCTCGTAATGCACCATATGGGTGGCGGTCAGGCGGTACTGGGTCGCGCCAGACTGATCGAGTTCCGAGACCGAGAAGTTGTCGGCGAAGTAATCGGGCGTATGCGTGAGCGGACGCGGCGCAGCCTCGTTCTCGTGCGGCTTGACGGCCTGGAACAGCCACCAGGTGAAGCCGGCGAGCAATGCCACGCAGACGATCGGAATCAGCGAGGTGAGGCGGAACTTCTGGTTCATCGATGCGCCCCGGCGTCGGGCGAACCGGCCGCGGTTTCAGCCGAGCAGGCGGCCGCGAGCATCGCGTCATAGTGGCCCTGGGCGCGCAGGATCAGGTCGGTGACTTCGCGCACGGCGCCGTGGCC
This sequence comes from Paraburkholderia eburnea, assembly GCF_002917095.1. Taxonomy (GTDB): domain Bacteria; phylum Pseudomonadota; class Gammaproteobacteria; order Burkholderiales; family Burkholderiaceae; genus Paraburkholderia; species Paraburkholderia eburnea. The sequence goes on along the minus strand of NZ_PQGA01000001.1, from coordinate 704,012 downwards.
GCCGGTGCGGTCGGTGACCCAGTGGGCGCGCGCGAGCACTTCCGTGTGCGCGTTGGCAGGCGCCGCGCCGAAGCCGCACTGGAGCATCACCGCGAGGTCGGGCCAGTCGTCGCCCATGTAGCCGCATTGCTCGGGCGTGACGCCGGTTTCGGCGAGCAGTTGCCTGAACGCGACGCGCTTGTCCTCGACGCCCTGATACAGATGCGTGATGCGCAGTTCCTTCGCGCGCACGGCGACGATCTCGGACTTGCGCCCGGTGATGATGGCCGTGTCGATGCCGGCTTCGCGCAGCAGCTTGGCGCCGTGGCCGTCGAGCGAATTGAAGTCTTTCATGGTGTCGCCCGCGCCGGTAAACAGCAGGCCGCCGTCGGTGAGTACGCCGTCGACGTCGAAAATCATCAGTCGCACGCGCGCCGCGCGCGCCTTCGCATCAAGCTCGGAAGCCGCCATCAGATCACCTTCTTGGAGAACAGGTCGTGCATGTTGAGTGCGCCGATGAGCACGCCTTCGGCGTCCACCACCAGCATCTGATTGATGCGGTGGCGCTCCATCAGTTCCACGGCTTCGACAGCAAGCTGGTCGGGACCGATCGAGCGCGGGCCGCGGGTCATGACTTCGGTGATCGGCAGATCGCGGAAATCGCCCACGCGCTCAAGCACGCGGCGCAGGTCGCCGTCGGTGAAGATGCCGGCCACGTGGTTGTCGGCGGTGACGATCGCCGTCATGCCCATGCGCCTGGCCGTGAGCTGCATGAGCGCGTCGCGCACCGTGGCGTCGTCGCGCACCTTCGGCACTGCGTCGCCGGTGCGCATCACGTCGCGCACGTAGGTCAGCAGGCGGCGGCCGAGCGCGCCGCCCGGATGCGAGCGCGCGAAGTCGTCGGCGCCGAAGCCGCGCGCGTCGAGCACCGCGACCGCGAGCGCGTCGGACAGCGCGAGCGCCGCCGTGGTGCTGGCGGTCGGTGCGAGATTGAGCGGGCAGGCTTCTTTTTCGACGCCGGCGTCCAGATGAATGTCCGAAAGCTTGCCGAGCGTCGATTGCGGCCGGTTGCCCGTCATGCCGATCAGCTTCGCGCCGATGCGCTTGACGAGCGGCAGGATCGCCACGAGTTCTTCGGATTCGCCGGAATTGGACAGGCCGATGAAAACGTCGTCGGCGGTTACCATGCCGAGGTCGCCGTGGCTCGCTTCGGCGGGATGCACGAAGAAGGCCGGAGTGCCCGTGGAGGCCAGCGTGGCCGCGAGCTTGCGCGCAATGTGGCCCGATTTGCCGATGCCGGAAACGACCACGCGTCCACGGCAACCAAGGATGAGATCGACCGCACCGACGAAGCTGTCGTCGAGCCGGTCGCGAAGTCCGCGCACGGCGTCGGCTTCGATGTCGAGCACGTCGCGAGCGAGCTTCAGCGCCCGGTCGCCATTGATTTTCGCTATCATCCGGGGAGTATAGCAAAGGCGTATGCACGCCGCGCCGGCGCCCCCAGCGGGCGCGGCCTGCGGCGTCACCCCCGGTGCCGCCCTGAGCGGTCCGCCCGGCGGCGCTCGCCGCCCGCCTGGCATTTTCCGCAGTCCCTCGCAGCACTTCCCAATTCGCATTGTTTGCGCCGATCATGGACCCGACCGGCGCGGGCAAAGATTTCCACTGCCGGCCATACGCATTTCGAGATGCGCTTTCGGCAACGCATAAAAGAACGAGGACGCTTCACACGATGATCTCCCCGCTGGAAATGACGTTGTTTCTGCTGCTCGCTTCGGTGGTGGGCGTCGTGCTGTTCCGTTACCTGAATCTGCCGCCGATGCTGGGCTATCTGACGGTCGGCATTCTGGTCGGTCCGCGCGCGCTCGGCATCGTGCCGAACACCGACGGCGCGCAGAACCTGGCGGAATTCGGCGTCGTGTTCCTGATGTTCTCGATCGGGCTGGAGTTTTCGCTCTCCAAGCTGCGCGCGATGCGGCGCGCCGTGTTCGGCCTGGGGCTTTCGCAGGTCGTGGGGACGATCGTGGTGGCGCTCGCGGTCGGCATGGCGCTGGAGCCGTGGGTGCATATCACGTGGCAGGCGTGCGTGGCGCTGGGCGGCGCGCTCGCCATGTCGTCGACGGCCATCGTCAGCAAGATGCTGGCGGAGCGGCTGGAGATCGAATCGGAGCATGGCCGCAATATTCTGGGCGTGCTGCTGTTCCAGGATCTGGCCGTGGTGCCGCTCCTGATCGTGATCGCGGCGTTCGGCGGTTCGTCGAAGTCGCTGATCGAGTCGCTCGGCATGGCCGCCGTCAAGATCGTGCTGGCGCTCGGCATTCTGCTGTTCGTCGGGCAGAAGTTCATGACGCGCTGGTTCAACGTAGTCGCGCGGCGGCGCTCGCAGGAGCTGTTCGTGCTCAACGTGCTGCTCGTGACGCTGGGCGCGGCCTTCATCACCGATAAATTCGGCCTGTCGCTGGCGCTGGGCGCATTCATCGCGGGCATGTTGATCGCCGAAACGCCCTACAGGCATCAGGTGGAAGAGGACATCAAGCCGTTTCGCGACGTGCTGCTGGGGCTGTTCTTCGTGACCACGGGCATGCTGCTCAACCCGCATGTGATCTGGCAGCATCCGTTCATGGTCGGCGCTTTCCTGATCGCGCCGATCGTGCTCAAGGCGGTGCTCATCACGGCGCTCACGCGCCTCTTTGGCGCGTCGCCGGGCGTCGCCATGCGCACGGGCCTGGGCCTCGCGCAGGCCGGCGAATTCGGCTTCGTGCTGCTGAACCTCATTCTGGACAAGCATCTCGTCGATCCCACGCTGCTGCAGGCGATTCTCGCGGCGATGCTGCTGTCGATGCTGGCCGCGCCGTTCCTGATCCAGAACGCCGACCGCATCGTGCTGCGCCTGTCCTCGACCGAATGGATGCAGCAGTCGCTGATGATGACGCGCATCGCCACGCAGAGCATCAAGCAAAGCGGCCACGTGATCGTCTGCGGCTATGGCCGCGCGGGGCAGAACCTGGCGCGCATGCTCGAATACGAGGGCCTCTCGTATGTCGCGCTCGATCTCGACCCGGACCGCGTGGCGGCGGCGGCGGCGGCGGGCGAGTCGGTGGTGTTCGGCGACGCGGCGCGGCGCGAATCGCTGGTCGCGGCGGGCATCCACCGGGCGGCTGCGGTGGCGATCACCTATGCGAACACGCAGTCGGCGTTTCGCGTGCTTCACCACGTCCACGAACTGGAGCCGACGCTGCCCGTGATCGTGCGCACCGTCGACGACGCCGATCTCGAACGCCTGCTGGCGGCGGGCGCGACCGAAGTGATTCCGGAGATCGTGGAAGGCAGCCTGATGCTGGCCTCGCACATGCTGGTGCTGATGGGCGTGCCGATGCGGCGGGTGGTGCGGCGCGTGGAGGAATTGCGCGACGAGCGCTACAGCCTGCTGCGCGGCTATTTCCACGGCACCGACGATGCCGGTGAGGACGGTCACGAGCAGGTGCGGCTACAATCCGTACCGGTCGATCCGCGCGCCGACGCCGTGGGCCGCACGCTGGCCGATCTGGGCCTGTTCGACCTCGGCGTGGAAGTGACGGCGATCCGCCGCCACGGCATCCGCGGCGTGGAGCCGGACCCCTCGACGAAGCTGCGCGAGGCCGACATCGTCGTGCTGCGCGGCCTGCCCGAGCAACTCGCGCTCGCCGAAGAGCGCCTGTCGCGCCACCGCAAGGCTGGAGCGGGCGCGGCGGCCTGAGCCTGACGGGGTTCTGCCCCGTTTTTCGGCCGCTGTCATCGCCGCTATCTTATTTCTGCCTTATTTCTGTTTTCACTCTTGCTACTACCCGGAGACATCATGTCCAACGCACCTGCGAACGCGAGCGCCGATCCTGCGCAGTTCGTACACAGCCTGATTCGCACGGTGCCCGACTGGCCTCAGCCGGGAGTGCAGTTCCGCGACATCACGCCGTTGATCGGCGACCCGAAGGGCCTGCGCGTGCTCATCGACCTGTTCGTCGAACGCTACGTGGGCATGAAGGTCGACTGCATCGCGGGCCTCGACGCGCGCGGCTTCATCATCGGGCCGATCGTCGCGTACGAGCTGAACGTGGGCTTCGTGCCGATCCGCAAGATCGGCAAGCTGCCGTACCGGACCGTGTCGGAAACCTACAAGCTCGAATACGGCGAATCGACCGTCGAGATCCACGAAGACGCCGTCCGCCAGGGGGAGCGCGTCGTGATCGTCGACGATCTGATCGCCACGGGCGGCACCATGCTTGCGGGCAAGCGCCTGCTGGAGCGCCTGGGCGCCACGGTGGTGGAGGGCGCGGCGATCATCGACCTGCCCGACCTGGGCGGCTCGAAGCTGCTCACCGAAGCGGGTCTGCCGCTTTTCACCATCACCTCGTTCGGCGGACATTGATCCCACGGAGGCTCTGAGGCCATGCCCAACTTCGCGCTCTTTCTCGCCACCTCGCTCGCCATCACGTTTGCGCCGGGCCCGGACAATCTCCAGGTGCTCGCGCGCGGCATCTCGCAGGGCCGCGCCGCCGGTCTCGTGGCCGCGCTTGGGTTTGCAGCGGGTGTGACGTTCCATACGACGCTGGCCGCGCTCGGCATTGCCGCCTTGCTGCGCTCGTCGCCGCTCGCGTTCCAGATCCTCAAGCTCGCGGGCGCCGCGTACCTGATCTGGATCGGCGTGAAGGCATTGCGCAGCCAGGGGCTGGCCGCAGCGGGCGAGCGCGCGCGCCAGCCGCTCTCGACGGTTTTTCGCCAGAGCGTGCTGGGCAACGTGATGAACCCGAAGGTGACGCTGTTCTTCGTGGTGTTCCTGCCGCAATTCATCAATACCCACGGCGATCAAAGCGTGACGCTGCAGATGCTCGAACTGGGCGTCGTGTTCATGCTGCAAACCGTCGTGGTGTTCTCGGTGTTCGGTCTGTGCGCGGGCGCCATCGGCGGCTGGCTCAAGCGCCGTCCGCGCGCGGGCGTCTGGCTCGACCGCCTCGCGGGCCTCACTTTCATCGCCATCGGCATGCGCATTGCACTGCGCGACTGACGCCCGATCGACCGATCGACGACCGGAGAGTTTCACAAGATGAGCTTGCCTTGCATCACCGACGCGCGCCGCTTCGACGCTAGCGCGCATCTGCCGTTTTATTTCGGCGACGAACGCGTGGGCTGGATTCGCCGCGCCGACGTCGCGCTGCTCGCGCGCTGGCCCGACGTGTTCAGGATCGTCGATGCCGGACCGGATGCGCGCGTGGCGCTTGCGGCGCAGTTCGACAACGTGACGGCGCGCAGCGCGGCGTTGGGATCGGTGATCGGCGCGCTGGCCGCCGAGGGCCGCATCCCGGGCTGGCGCAACGAAACCTACGCGATCCGCAACGCCTTCGATGCGCCGCCGCTCGCCTTTATCGAGCGCGCCGCCTCGCGCTTCTTCGGCACCCTGACCTACGCGGTGCATCTGAACGGCGTCGTAGAATATACGGCCAGCGAACCGCAGCTATGGATCGCGCGCCGCAGCGACACCAAGGCCACCGACCCCGGCATGCTCGACAACGTCGTGGCGGGGGGGATCGGCTGGGGGCTTGGTGTCGAAGCCACGCTCGCGAAGGAATGCTGGGAAGAGGCGGGCATCGCCGCCGAACTCGCCGCACGCGCGACGCCTGGCCGTACCGTGCATGTTCTGCAGTCGCTGCCCGAGGGCACCCAGGCCGAGCAGATCTTCGTCTACGACCTCGCGCTGCCCGACGATTTCGTGCCGCACAATCAGGACGGCGAAGTGGGCGAGCACCGCCTCGCGCGCATCGAAGAAGCCGCGCGCTGGATCGAGGAAGGCCGCATGACGGTCGATGCGAGTCTCGCGACGCTCGACCTGCTGCTGCGCCGCCAATGGATCGACGAAGACGCGTGCGAGGGCATTGCCGCGATCTTCGAACCACCGACGCTGTGAAAGGGCGCCGGATTTTTCACTAGCCTCAAGCCCTTTTGAATCACCAGGAAATGACGGGAGTTACCAAGGTCATGTCGACCGATCACAGCTTTATTCTCAACCTGTCGTGCGCCGACCGGCCGGGCATCGTGCATGCCGTGTCGGGTTTTCTGTTCGAGCGCGGCAGCAATATTCTCGACTCGGCCCAGTTCGGCGACAGCCACACGGGCGAGTTCTTCATGCGCGTGCACTTCCAGCAGGTGGGCGGCGACCCGGGCCTCGAAGGTCTGCGCGCGGCGTTCGCGCCGCTGGCCGACGAGTTCGGCATGCGCTGGGAGCTGCAGGACGCGAACGTGAAGCCGCGCGTGGTCATCATGGTGTCGAAGATCGGCCACTGCCTGAACGACCTGCTGTTCCGCTACCGCACCGGCCAGTTGCCGATTGAAATCCCCGCGATCATTTCGAATCACAAGGACTTCTATCAGCTGGCGGCGAGCTACAACATTCCGTTCCATCACTTCCCGCTGCTTGGCGGCACGGCGGCCGACAAGGCCGCGCAGGAAGCGCGCGTGCTCGACGTGGTGAACAACGAACGCGCCGATCTGGTGGTGCTCGCGCGCTACATGCAGATTCTCTCGCCGCAACTGTGCGAGGCGCTTGCCGGCCGCGCGATCAACATTCACCACTCGTTCCTGCCGAGCTTCAAGGGCGCGAAGCCGTACTACCAGGCGTTCGACCGCGGCGTGAAGCTGATCGGCGCAACGGCGCACTATGTGACGTCCGACCTCGACGAAGGCCCGATCATCGAGCAGGAAGTCGAGCGCGTGGATCACAACATGACGCCGGACCAGCTCACGGCGATCGGCCGCGACGTGGAGTGCGTGACGCTCGCGCGCGCGGTGAAATGGCATGTCGAGCACCGTATCCTGCTCAACGGGCACAAGACGGTGGTGTTCCGGTGATGTTTCGCTGATCTGGGCGCTGCGCAGTACCGACACAATGGCTCCGAAAAGGGGCCATTGTCTTTTGTCAGAGCATCGCCTAATAATGACTTGTTCACATAGTCATTATCGGCCTAGCATGGGTGATTCCGACAAACGCGCGAAGAGGATACGCATGGAAGCGCATCAGGTTTCCAAGACTGAATTCAAGGCGAAGGCGCTCGAATTCTTTCGTCAGGTCGAAGCTTCCGGCGAGAGCGTGGTCGTCACCGATCACGGTCGGCCGACACTGGAATTGCGGCCCTATCGCAACCTCGAACGCGACCCGCTCGACGTCCTGCGCGGTTCGGTCGTACGTTACGACGGGCCGACGGATCCCATTGAAGTCGACTGGGACGCGGCTCAGTGATCGTCCTCGATACGCACGCGCTCGTCTGGTGGGCCACCGGGGATAAGGAGTTGAGCCGCAAGGCTCGCGCGACGATCGAGCGCGAACTGGATGGCGGTCAGATCGTGGTTTCGGCAATTTCAGGCTGGGAAATCGCGATGCTCGTGCAGCGCGAAAAGCTCGTGCTGACGATGGATGTCGCGACCTGGCTTGCGACCGTAGCGGAGATCGAGGCCGTCCATTTCGTGCCCGTCGATGTGGAGATCGGTCTGAAGTCAGTCGATCTGCCGGGAGAGTTTCATAAGGACCCGGCAGACCGGATGATTGTCGCGACAGCGCGCAAGCTGGCCGCGCCGCTCGTGACGCGTGATGAAAAAATCCGCGCATACGCCCATGTCAAAACGATCTGGTGACGACTTCACCGGACAAAAAAATGGCCCCAAACGGGGCCATTTCTCATTTCTTATTTCCCATTGAGCGACGCGCTGTCTAAACCAGCCGCAGATAAATCAGCTCGCGCTTGATATACGCATAAAAGATGGGCGCGGCGATCACACCCTGGATGCCGAACGCGGCTTCCATCACCAGCATCGCCATCAGCAGTTCCCACGTGCGCGCCTCGATCTGGCCGCCCACGATGCGCGCGTTCAGGAAGTATTCGAGCTTGTGGATCACGATCAGAAACGCCAGCGCCGTCACGGCCGCCGGCAGGCTCACCGTCAGCGCGATGGCGACGATCAGCGTGTTCGAAATCAGATTGCCGATCACCGGCAAGAGGCCCACCACGAAAGTCACTACCACGAGCATCTTCGCGAGCGGCAGCGGCGCGTGGAACACCGGCAGCACGAGCAGCAGGAACAGGCCCGTGAACACCGTATTGATAGCCGAAATCTTCACCTGCGCGAACACGATGCGGCGAAACGCGTCCGCGAAGCGCGACACGCGCGCGACGAACGCGGTCGATAGCGGCAGCCGCGTGGCGTTCTTCTGCGCGCCGATGGCGATGATCGCGCCGATGATCATGCCGATCACGATATGCCCCAGGATGCGCGCGGCGTTCTTGCCGCCCTGGCCGAGCTGCGTGGCGTGCTCGTGCATCAGCGCGAGCGCCTTGAGCTTCATCTGCGCAACGTCCACCGGCAGGTAAGACGCGATGGCCTCGGGAATGCGCGCGCGCGCCTGATCGACGAAGGTCATCATCTGCGCCATGACCTTCTGCACGCTCGGCACGTCGTTCTCGAACTGCTCGATGACGCCTACCGTGAGTCCCGTGAGCACGCCCACGATCACGATCGACACCAGCACCACCGACAGCCAGCGCGCGCGGCTGCTGGACATGCGCCGCTCGATCAGCGGCGAAATGGTGTGCACCAGCTGATAGACGAGCATCCCCGCGAGCAGGGCGCCCAGCAGGTTCAGGTGCAGCACCGTCAGCATGCCGCCGAGCGCGGCCAGATAGCTGCCGATCTCCACCGCCGAGAGCTTCGGCAGGCTCATGTCGCTCGTGAGCCTGACGGGCCGCGGCCGCAGATCGCGCACCTGCTGCTTGTCGTCCGTCGTGTCGGTCGCTTCGTTGCGCTTGGCCATGTTGCGTGTATTCCGTGGGGGCGCGCGGCCCCCGTCCCGTTGTGTGCGCAGCCCGATTGAAGAAACTGCGTTGCTTATTTGCCCGACGCCGTGTCGAGCGCCGCAATCTTGCCGTTCGCGCGCTTGAGCAGCGGCGCGAGATAGCGGCCCGTGAAGCTCGCCTTCGACTTCGCCACCTGCTCCGGCGTGCCTTGCGCCACGATCTGGCCGCCGCCCGCGCCGCCTTCGGGGCCCATGTCCACGACCCAGTCGGCGGTTTTGATTACATCGAGATTATGCTCGATGATCACGACCGTATTGCCCTGATCGCGAAGTCGATGAATCACTTCGAGCAGCAGCGCGATATCGTGGAAGTGCAGACCCGTGGTCGGCTCGTCGAGAATGTAGAGCGTGCGGCCCGTGTCGCGCTTGGACAGCTCCAGCGACAGCTTCACGCGCTGCGCCTCGCCGCCCGACAGCGTGGTGGCCGACTGGCCCAGGCGGATATAGCCCAGGCCCACGTCCAGCAAGGTCTTGAGCTTGCGCGCCACCACCGGCACGGCCTTGAAGAACTCGTAGGCCTGTTCGACCGTCATGTCGAGCACTTCGCTGATGTTCCGGCCCTTGTACTGGATTTCCAGCGTCTCGCGGTTGTAGCGCTTGCCGTGGCAGACGTCGCAGGGCACGTAGACATCGGGCAGGAAGTGCATCTCCACCTTCAGCACGCCGTCGCCCTGGCAGCTTTCGCAACGCCCGCCCTTGACGTTGAACGAGAAGCGGCCCGACTCGTAGCCGCGCTCCTTGGCCGCCGGCACGCCCGCGAACAGTTCGCGGATGGGCGTGAAAAGGCCCGTATAGGTCGCCGGATTCGAGCGCGGCGTGCGGCCGATCGGTGACTGGTCGACGTTGATGACCTTGTCGAAATGCTCCAGGCCCTCGATCGCCTCGAACGGCGCCGGTTCCGCCGACGATCCATACAGATGCTGCGAGACCGCGTGGTACAGCGTGTCGTTGATGAGCGTGGACTTGCCCGAGCCGGACACGCCCGTCACGCAGGTCAAGAGGCCAACCGGCAGGTCGAGCGTGACGTGCTTGAGGTTGTTGCCGTAAGCCTCGACGATGCGCAGATGCCGTTCGTCGGCTTCCTTGCGCTCGTCCGGATAGTCGATGCGGCGCGCGCCCGACAGATATTGCCCGGTCATCGAAGCCGGATCGTTCTCCACCTGGCTGGGCGTACCTTCCGAAATCACCATGCCGCCATGGACGCCCGCGCCCGGCCCCATATCGACGACGTAATCCGCCATGCGGATCATGTCCTCGTCGTGCTCCACGACGATCACCGAATTGCCGAGGTCGCGCAGATGCTTGAGCGTGGAAATGAGGCGGTCGTTGTCGCGCTGATGCAGGCCGATCGACGGCTCGTCGAGCACGTACATCACGCCCGTGAGGCCCGAGCCGATCTGCGACGCCAGACGGATACGCTGGGCCTCGCCGCCCGAGAGCGTTTCGGCGCTGCGATCGAGCGAGAGGTAATCGAGGCCGACGTTATTCAGGAACATCAGCCGCGCGACGATTTCCTTGACCACCTTGTCGGCGATCTCGCGCTTGGCGCCTTCGAGGCGCAGCGTCTGGAAGTAGCCGAGCGAATCGCGCAGCGGCCAGCCGCTCACCTCGTAGATGGCGCGCGCGTCTTCATTCGAACCGATCCGCACAAAGCGCGCCTCGCGGCGCAGACGCGTGCCTTCGCAGTGCGGGCAGGCCTGGTTGTTCTGGTATTTGGAGAGTTCCTCGCGCACCGCGGCCGAATCGGTCTCGCGATAGCGGCGCTCCAGGTTCGGAATGATCCCTTCGAACACATGCTCGCGCACCGAGGTGCGGCCGCGCTCGTTGATGTACGAGAACGGGATTTCCTGCTTGCCCGAGCCATAGAGCAGGATCTTGCGCACTTTCTCCGGCAGGTCCTCGAACGCGGTGTCGATGTCGAAGTCGTAGAACACCGCCAGGCTTTGCAGCATCTGGAAGTAGAACTGGTTGCGCCGGTCCCAGCCCTTCACGGCGCCCGCCGCGAGCGACAGGGACGGATGCGCGACCACCCGCTTCGGATCGAAGAAGGTGATCTGGCCCAGGCCGTCGCACTCCGGGCACGCGCCCATCGGGTTGTTGAACGAGAACAGGCGCGGCTCCAGCTCCGGCAACGAGTACGAGCAGATCGGGCAGGCGAACTTCGAGCTGTACAGATGCTCCTTGTTCGTGTCCATTTCGAGCGCGACGGCGCGGCCTTCGGCTAGACGCAGCGCGGTCTCGAACGATTCCGCGAGGCGCTGCTTCATGTCCGGGCGCACCTTCAGGCGGTCCACCACCACGTCGATGGTGTGGCGCTCGCTCTTCTTGAGCTTGGGCAGCGACTCGACTTCGTAGATCTTCGCTTCGCCTTCGTTGGCCGTGCCGCCGCCCGAGCGCACGCGAAAGCGCACGAAACCCTGCGCCTGCATATCGTCGAAAAGCTCGGCGTGCTCGCCCTTGCGGTCCACGATCACGGGCGCGAGGATCATCAGCCGGGTCTCCTCGGGCAGCGCGAGCGCGGCGTCGACCATCTGCGAGACGCTTTGCGACTCCAGCGCGATCTCGTGATCCGGGCAGTAGGGCGTGCCCACGCGTGCGTAAAGAAGTCGCAGGTAGTCGTGGATTTCGGTGACCGTGCCGACCGTCGAACGCGGATTGTGCGAGGTGGCTTTCTGCTCGATGGAGATGGCCGGTGACAGACCCTCGATCAGGTCGACGTCGGGCTTCTCCATCAGCTGCAGGAACTGGCGCGCGTAGGCCGACAGGCTTTCCACGTAACGGCGCTGGCCTTCCGCGTAAAGCGTGTCGAAGGCCAGCGAGGACTTGCCCGAGCCCGACAGCCCGGTGATCACCACGAGCTTGTGGCGCGGCAGGTCCAGATTGACGTTCTTGAGGTTGTGGGTTCGGGCCCCACGGATACGGATCTGTTCCATGAACCTGCGGGAGAGAGGGAGGCTAAACCTGCTACTATAACGACTTTTCCAGACCGCCGTTACGGCTTGCTGACGGTCTTTGAAAGGGTCCTGACGTGCGCCTGACGCATCCCACGCGGACCCTGCAAGCGAACTGACAGCTCTTGCATGCGACCCAGGCCAACGTGCCGGGCCACGGTCGGCGCCGACGGCGCGCATGACCGGCGGGCAGCGGCGGCCTAATCACAATACGCTCCGATGTCCTCCAACTCTCCCGCTACATCATCACGCATGAGCGCGCCCGAAGTGCGCGCGACCGTGTCGCTTGCCGCGATCTTCGCGCTGCGCATGCTGGGCCTGTTCATGATCATGCCGGTGTTTTCGGTGTACGCGAAAACCATTCCCGGCGGCGACAACGTGCTGCTGGTCGGCATCGCGCTGGGCGCTTATGGCGTCACGCAGTCGCTTCTGTACATCTTCTACGGCTGGATCTCCGACAAGGTGGGGCGCAAGCCCGTGATCGCCGCCGGCCTCGTGATCTTCGCGATCGGCAGCTTTGTCGCGGCGGGCGCGCACGATATGACGTGGATCATCGTCGGCCGGGTGATCCAGGGCATGGGTGCGGTGTCGTCCGCCGTGCTCGCCTTCATCGCCGACCTGACCTCCGAGCAGAACCGCACCAAAGCCATGGCGATGGTGGGCGGCTCGATCGGCCTGTCCTTCGCGGTGGCGATCGTGGGCGCGCCCGTCGTGTTCCACTGGCTCGGCATGAGCGGCCTGTTCACGCTGGTGGGCGTGTTCTCGATCATCGCGGTCGGCGTGGTGCTGTGGGTGGTGCCCGATGCGCCCAAGCCCGTGCACGTGCGCGCGCCGTTTTCCGAAGTCCTGCACAACGTGGAACTGCTGCGCCTGAACTTCGGCGTGCTGGTGCTCCACGCCACGCAGACCGCGCTGTTCCTCGTCGTGCCGCGCCTGCTCGTGGATGCGGGTCTGCCGGTCGCGGCGCACTGGAAGATTTATCTGCCGGTGATGGGCCTGTCTTTCGTGCTGATGGTGCCTGCCATCATCGCGGCGGAGAAGAAGGGCAAGATGAAGGCGGTGGTGGTATCGGCCATTGGGCTTATCCTGATCGGCCAGCTTCTGCTCGGCTCGCTTGCGCATACCATTGCAATCGTGGCGGCCGTGCTTTTCGTGTACTTCCTCGGCTTCAATATTCTGGAGGCGTCGCAGCCTTCGCTGGTGTCGAAGCTCGCGCCGGGCACCCGCAAAGGCGCGGCCACGGGTGTTTACAACACGACGCAGTCGATCGGGCTGGCGCTTGGCGGCGTGGTGGGCGGCTGGATGCTCAAGCACGACGGCGCAAGCGCGGTGTTCTACACCTGCTCGGGGCTGGTGGCGTGCTGGCTTATAATCGCGGCCAATATGAAGACCCCGCCCAAACGCGCGGAGGCCAGGCAGGCATAAGCGCAGGCTTGACTGTATAGAAGCGAAAGCGCGCCCCATCGTGCAGTCAGGCGCGCTTCGTACTTAAACTCGCAGCAACACATTTCGCGGAGGCGGTCCGCGCCCGGCAGTCGCACAATGACTGCAACGCGTGCGTGAACCGCGCGGCCGCTCCTCGCAACTGAATCAACAGGAGAATTTCATGGCATCCGTGAACAAGGTGATCCTCGTCGGCAACCTCGGCGCCGAGCCGGAAGTGCGCTATCTGCCGAGCGGCGACGCCGTGGCGAACATCCGCCTCGCGACGACCGACCGCTACAAGGACAAGGCGTCCGGCGAGTTCAAGGAAATGACCGAATGGCATCGCGTGGCGTTCTTCGGCCGTCTGGCCGAAATCGTCTCGGAATACCTGAAGAAGGGTTCGTCGGTGTATATCGAAGGCCGCATCCGCACGCGCAAGTGGCAGGCGCAGGACGGCACCGACCGTTACTCGACGGAAATCGTCGCGGATCAAATGCAGATGCTGGGCGGCCGCAGCGGCGGCGCGCCGGCGGGCGGCGACATGGGCGACGACGGTGGCTACAGCAGCCGTGAAAGCGCCCCGCGCGGCGGTGGCCGTGCCTCGGGTGGCGCTGGCGGCGGCGCTCCGCGTTCGAGCGGTGGCGGCGCAAGCAGCGGCGGCGGCCGTCCGAGCGCGCCGGCTGGCGGCGGCTTCGACGAAATGGACGACGATATTCCGTTCTAGAAGCTACTTTGCGGTTTTTTTGTTGATAGAGGCCCGCTCTCCCCTTGGAGGCGGGCTTTTTCTTTACCCACACTTTGTTTTGTGTTTTAGTAGGGGTAGTGTCCAACTACTACTTGGTTAAAACGGTGGGTAGATGACGAGATTCGTTGCAAAGCGCGTCAGGTTTCGGAACGGAGAGCGCCACTCCGTCCTGAGCAGACCCGGGAGCCTTCCGGTCCATGAGGCTTCCCTCTATCTGGCCAAGTACCGCAAACGCGGTCGAGCTGCCAACACGATTCATGCTGTGTGCATGGTGCTGGCATTGTTGTACAGAGAGTTGGCCAAGACCGACATCAATTTGCTCGTGCGATTTCGCCAGGGTCGATTTCTGACGGTACCCGAGCTCAACCGGTTAGCCGAAGCGGCTCAATACCGGGTGGACGACCTGTCCTACGAAGACGCGGACGGCCCAGGTGATTCCAAAATCATTGATATCAGGCGAATCCGCATGCGTCGAAGCGCGGCAATCGTCGAAGTCAACGCGGTTGCCGTGGCCACTCAAGCCTCGCGGCTTCGATATATGGCGGATTTCCTGGATTTCCTGTCGACATATGTAGGTTCGACGCTGCCGGCGGTCCAGCGAAAGGAACTGGCGCTTGAAAGCGCGGGCGCGCTCAAGGCGTTTCTGGCGCAAGTGCCCAGAGTTTCCAGGCGCGCGAAGCTCGGTGCCCGGGAGGGCCTTTCCAAGGAAGACCAGGATCGGCTTCTCAAGGTGATTAATCCTGACTCGCCTGACAATCCGTGGCAGCGGGGTTTTGTCCGCCATCGGAACTGGCTCATTGTTGTGCTCCTGCTCGCTACTGGCATGCGTCGAGGCGAACTGCTGGGCCTCCAGATTCGGGACCTTGACCAGCGTCTGCCCAAGCTGCGCATCCTCCGACGGGCCGATGCAAGTGAGGATCCTCGCCGCATACAGCCAAACACGAAAACCAACGACCGAGAGGTCGAGTTGCGACCGGCCATTATGCGGGCCGTCTGGGGCTACATTAACGACCGCAGAAGGAAAATCAAGGCCGCTCGCAAGCACCCACAGCTCATCGTCGCAGATGACGGCCAGCCGTTGTCTTTGCAGAGCATCGACAAGATATTCCGTCAGCTTCGCGAGGCGTGCCCGGGCTTGCCCGTCACGCTGACGAGCCATGTAATGCGTCACACGTGGAACGAGCGCTTTTCTGAGCAAGCTGAACTGTTGGGGCTGACGGACGCCGTCGAAGAGAAGGCGCGCAATGAACAGCAAGGGTGGGCCGATAACTCGAAATCCGCTGCAACCTATACCCGCCGCCACGCCAGCCGTAAAGGTCGTGAACTCGCCCTGAAACTGCAAGAACAACTCGATGTCCCAGACAACTGAAATCCACTCATCCACCGCGCTTGTCATCCCGTTGTCCACGCGTGTTTTTACGCGCAGTGGGAGCAGCTTTGACCCACGAGAGGACGTCTGGGAGTGGGTCGATGGCCCGTTCAACGCGCGCATCGACTTTAGTCGGTACACCGGCAACTTCAAAGCGTTCGTACCTGCGCTCAAGCGAGCTCTGCTTCCCTTTGTGAAGGGGCACTCGTCCGCGCACGTCTTGAATCTAAATCAGGCGTTCTCCCACTTCACCGATGCCGTGCAGGCATGTCAGGAAGGGACGATTGGGGCGCAACATATTTCCAATTACGCGGCCAAACTGGGCGTTCACGAAATCGGGCGGCTCGGCACGCTAAACGGGCTGCTACAAAAATGGGTTGACCTCGGTCTGCCCGGGGTCGAGCCGGAGTGCGCTACGTACTTGCTGGAGCGGCGGAAGCCCGGCAACAAGAAGGGCGAAGCGGTCAGGACGCGGGATCCAGTCGCAGGGCCTCTGAGCGAGGAGGAGTACACCGCACTGCACTCGGCGGTCAACGCTGCCTATGGGCGTGGTGCATTAGCGTTGTGGACACTTCTGCTTGTTAGGCTGCTCCTGGCGTGCGGCGGCCGTATCTCTCAATATGCCTCACTCAAGCTATGCGACTTTGAGAGCTCCACGTCGGTGCTCAGCCTTCCGCAGGCCAAGACGGGTTTGGAGCACACGCGAAGCAGCTTTCTTCCATTTGACATCAGCCCACAGACTGGTCGGCTCATCACGGAGTACAAACGTGGCTTGCAGGCAGAGGGTTACGCCGACAACTCCGCCTTCTTCCCGCAGACCCTGGTTATGCCTCGAGGACCCCGCAAACAACTTCGGGCCGTTGACGACCTGTTTTACGGACATTGCACTCCGGAAGCGCTGTCGGGCCGGTTCAAGATCCTCATGGAGGACGTCGCACCACCAACTTCCCGCCTTGACTTTGCGCCGATGCCTCTGACGCCAAAGAGGTTTCGGTACACGTTTGGCACCCGGCTGGCCGAAGAGGGGGCAAGCAAAGTGCACATTGCGGAACGTCTGGGTCACGTGGACCTGCAGCAAGTGGATGTGTACGTCGCCGCCACCCCCAGGATCGTTGGGAACATTGACCGGACTATGGGACCTTTACTCATCCCGCTTGCCCAGGCGTTTAAAGGGCAAGTCGTGGAGGATGAGCAGCACGCCACTCACAAGGGAGCCTCAGGCAGCCGGATCATTGACTTCCGAGTTTCGAAGGACCCTGTAGGCAGTTGCGCTGGCAAGGGGAAAGGCTGTGCGCTCAACAAGCCGGTTGCCTGTTACGCGTGCTTCCGGTTCGAGCCGTGGCTCGACGCTCCGCACGAGAAGGTGCTTGCACGCCTGGAGTCTGAACGGGAAAACTGGTCGACTGACGACCGGATGGCGGCGGTGAACGATGAACCCATCCGGGCTGTCAAGGAGGTCATCGCGCTTTGCGCCCAGATTTGGCAGCAGCGGTCTGAACAGGAATCGGAGACTGCGTCTTGACCGCTCCAGTCCTCAACTTCACACCTCAGGCCGAACTGGAGCCTTTGGCTAACATCGAGGCCTTCATAGCGCTTTGTAGGGACTCGGACGTGCTGGGCGCCCGGAAGCAGTTTGATAAGAGCGTTTGGGATCTCGGATACTTTAAAGGACAGAACAAGGTAAATCGGGGTGTGTTCAGCACCCTAGAAGCGTGCCGAGAAGACAAGTCTGAGCCGAGCCTGCCCCAGCCGTTTCTGGATTTTGCGAAAGCGACTCTGGTCTACCTTCAAGACAAGCGGCCGGTGACGTCCCAAGCTCAGCGCATTGCCGCTCTTCGATGTCTTGAGGCAGCCTTGCGGGAGTCGAACAAGGGTTCGCGCCCCACGGCCATCGACGAAACGGTGCTCGATAGCGCGGTGGTCCTTGCGAGGCAGAAAGTCTCGCCGGCGGTGGCCTATCGGACGGCCGGGCAACTGCAAATCATCGCTGAGTTTATGTGTAAAAAGGAGTTCATTCGCCTTCGTCAACGATGGGTGCATGGATTCAAAAAGCCCCGGGAAATAGGGTCCTCACATGCCCGGAGCGCCTGGCTTACTGTGCCGTGATTCCATGGCCCTGATGCGCACGAACGAAATGCACTCGCAAAAGGCAACATACCTTTGTATGTTCAGTTGCGTTGATTACGGTGTTCTCACGAACCACTATGGGGCTCGCGAGGGGCGACTCTCCATTTTTGAGCGGTTCAAATACACAGAGGATGACGGCTCTCCCATCGAGCTTCAAAGTCATAACTTGCGCCATTACCTGAACATGCTGGCCCAGACGGGAGGGCTGAGCAGCGCCGAAATTGCCATCTTTTCCGGCCGAAAAGACGTAAAGCAGAACCGTGCCTACGACCATATGAGCTCAGATGAGGTTCAAGCTCCAATCAGTCAGGCCTTGAAGGGCGGGTTTACCAAAGAATTGGAACCTGTCTTTGGTTCCGGGCGCGATCTGTTTACGCGCAGCGAGTTCAAAGGCTTGGGACTCAGTGCGGCACATACGACGCAGTACGGGTGGTGTGCTCACGACTTCGCGAGCGAACCGTGCCAGATGTATCGCGATTGCATTAACTGCGAGGAGCAAGAATGTATTAAGGGAGAGGCGCAGAAAGAAGCGAACCTCCGGATGCTTAAGAGCGAGACCGAGTATCTGCTGGCGCAGGCTCGGGAAGCACTGAGCGAAGAGGAGTACGGCGCTGATACCTGGGTCAAGCACCAGTTGGTCACCCTCGAACGAGTCAACGCCCTCCTGTCGATTCTGGAGGACCCGGCGGTACCCGCCGGGGCGCGAATTCGGCTGGACGTGACCAACGCTCCGCTTATCACTAAGGACAATGTCCACCCTGTCAGGTTTATCACGACCACGCGGCGGAGGGCTCTATCATGAAAAAGAACCGGGCGCCGGACTTAACCGCCGAGCGGATTTCCGCAATCGTTGAAACGTTGGATGCGTGGAAGGGTAAGCTCACATGGGAGCTCTTGCTGGATGCAGTTGAGACGTCCACAGGTTACCGTTATTCCCGCTTCACGTTCGCCGAATATCCGGAGATTGCCAACGCCTTCTCGCTCAGGAAGGATGCCTTGCGCGGTACTTTGACACGTGAACGAAGCCAGCCTCGGGACGAGCGGGTTCGCGCGGCTCTGGCGCAGGCTGACCGCTACAAGGCAAAAGCCGAACGGCTGGAAGCGGAAAACCAACTGCTGACTGAGCAGTTCGTAACGTGGGCGATTAACGCCGAGCGCAAGGGTGTCACGATGGAGATGCTGAATGCCCCGCTCCCAAAGCCGGAGCGCGACCGGTCGAAAGGGGCCAGGTGATGGCGAGCGGGCGGCAGGTAGCAGACGAACGCGTAAATCTTAGAGCGCGAAGCCGTTCGGCACTGAAACGCCAAGGACTCGGTTATCGGGGATTCTGGACGCGTTGCCGCCGACCCATTCTCGTATTGAGATGCTATACGTGAGCGAGTTAGGCTCGTGCGGAAATTGACGTCTCGTCAATGAGTTGTTGTCGTTGCCGCTTACGCTCGGCGCGCCGATTTCTCGCAATCCTCCAGCAGCGATGCCGGGTCGACGCCCAGAGCGTCTGCGATACGCTCAATGTTGTAGATGGTCACGTTCTTTTCGCTGCGCTCCAGCATTCCAACATACGTACGATGGACGCCAGCCCTCTCGGCAAGGGCCTCTTGCGAGAGATCTAACTCGATGCGTTTTCGCCGAACATTAGCAGCGAATATGGCAACCAGGCGACATTGGGAGGAAGCAACGGACATCCATTGAATATCCGTCGTTGCATACTATGATTCTACATACTAAGATTAGCATTTTTGCGGTGCGCGCCAAGTGCGAGTCGTTCGGCACTCGTACTCATGGCAGACACCCAGCACACCCATGCTTTTGACTCAGACGACTTGGGAAGAAAAAAATCCCGTACGTCGAAAACTATTCAGCCCTTTCACCGCTTTTCGATGCGTGGCCGTCTCAAGCGAATCCCCTTGCTTCCTAATTCAGCACACCCGCGAGGACTTCAAAGAGGATCTGCCACCCGTCGCCACTTACCTTGTGACGAAGCCCGAGGACGCTCTCGAAGTAGTGTCGCAACTCGAAGGTGGGCACAGCCATGTCTATGCATTTCAGACTCAATTAATTGGGGACGAGCGGTGTGTCATGAGTGCGATTACAGATATCAAGAGCTATTGTGAAGACGGCATGACTTGGTTTTCATATGTGACCACAAATGGCACCGTTACTCCTTGCCTCCCGTGGCAGCCTCGTGCAAGTTCCGACCACCAATTGAAAGTTGAGTGGTCGTCAAAGCGATAGCTTGGAGTCAAAGACCGTGTCGGCGATCGAGTTCCGTGACGAACTGCTTGAAATGGGATGGCCAGACGATCTCTGGGTTGCCGAGCTGGTCGGCGAAGTGCCCGGCCCGGAAGCCACAACCTCTGCGATCCGGGCGCAAGCGAGCGGTGACCTGCTGGGAGTGTGGTCTGCGCCTCGGCATTGCTTCCTCTACCCTGACTTCCAGTTCGACCGCATGGGGGCAATACGAAAGGACGTTGCCGGACTCCTCGCGGTCCTGCCCAGCGAAGACGATCGCGGAGGCTGGAGGCGGACGTTCTGGCTCTATTCGCCGCATGCTTTGCTTGATGACCGGACGCCCGCCGAGACCTTTATTGACGATCCGGCGAGGGTGATCGCTGTTGCGCGAGAGGAATTTCTGGGCGACTGCGAGGCGACTTGGTGAGATTTCAACCAGCCCCTACGGGCCTGCGCTGCCGGCAGGATGGACAAAGGAGCGCAACATGACGACGATTGCACGGCGTCTTTTCCCACGCGCCCAGGATAGAGAGGCCCTCATCGCGCTGTCGGCAGTGTTGGCCGGGGCCATCGGGTCGATCGCCACGCTGGTCACCGTCGCCATGATGATGGCTGGGCGCTGAGCGCGAGCATTGCAAGGTAACGGCGAAAGCGGAACAGGTGACGCGACGTGTGAGTCGGTCCAGTGCCATGCGTAAGGCAATCTAGGTCCGATAGATAGTCCGGTCTGAATAATTCGCTTTCGGCGTGTCACAGCCGGACGTAATTTCCCCAGAAGTGTCGAAGCGAAATTCCCCAACCCTGCTCGGACGGTGATCAGCCGGTGATGTGATCGGATGAGCTCGTTCGAGGACGGCCCGGGCGCCGACGAATTGGTTCACCTTGCTGAAACAACTGGGCTTCAAGGGTGAGTGATCAGCGCCCCGACGCTAACAGGATGGAGCATCCAGATGTTTGAGGATGCTCTCTCCGATCACCTGTCCCAGACGAACCGGCACAGCGTTGCCTATCAGTCGCCCAACCGCCTTGATTTCAGCGGTGTCTCCCGGGGCGACGAAAGCGTAATTGCGTGGGAAAGTCTGCAGGAGTGCACCCTCCCGCAATGAGATCGCTCTGTCCTGTATAGGATGTCCAAATCGGCCGTTGCCGAATCCGAAGAATTGGGTGGTAATCGTCGGGGATGGCTTGTCCCATTCCATGCGTCCATACACGGAGGGAAAGCTTTGGCCCGACTCTTCCTTGTGGCAATCAGCGATGAGCTCTTCTGCCCAAGTCTTCCATGACCCTCCGGGAACGGACGCGCGAACCCGGGCGAGGTTCTTCTCGCTCAACCTGGAGCATGTATGCATCGCATCGTCATCGTGGGTTTCCCCCGCAGCCAATTCTGGCAACTGCCCGATGACATCCCTGACGGTGCGGCGTCGATCTTTGCGCGCGTCGCGATCGCGCAATCTGATGTCCCCAAGGCGCGAAGCAAGTAGGACGAGTCTCTTGCGGTCCTGAGGAATTCCATAATCGGTGCATGCGACGACCCGAACCGACACTTCGTATTCGGCGTCCTTGAGGATGCGCAAGAATCGTTTGAAGACGGCGTGCTGCCTGACCTTCGGAACGTTCTCCATCGTCACTATGTCGGGTAAAGTCTCCTCAATGATGCGGCCAAATTCGCCCAACATTGACCATCTTCGATCCGTGCTTTCTGTCTTCCCTAAGCTATAGCTTGAGAAAGGCTGACACGGCGCACATCCCGCCAGGATGGTGACTTCGGCCCCCTTGAACTGCGCAGCGATTTCGTCTCCGGTAATAGATGAAATGTCGCGTTCGTAAAAAACGGTGCCGCGGTTGTTTCTCTCATAAGGCCAGCGACATTTCGGGTCAAGGTCGTAGCCCGCTACGACTTTGATTCCGGCCTTCCGTAGACCATGGGTCAGGCCACCGGCGCCACAGAATAAATCTATCGCCACTGCGTTCATAAAATGACGGAATTTTTCATATTGTGAAATTTCTGCCAATTGGCGAGTTTGCTTTAACGAGATTTTACCGGCCTGGCGCATTCTGTCAGCAAGAATTCGGCGTTTATGTGCTGTCGGCGGATACCTCAGCCGACCGGCTGCGAAGTTCGCTCAACCAACGCCAACTGTCGAATACGACAATCATCGACTACGTCGTCCAAACGACTGGCTATCCTTGGTTTGTGTCGGTCAGGAGCCGTAGTATTCTCCATCTGATGTCGTGCTATCGGCATGCATGTGACAGGTCACTCTAATTGGCGTACGGAATATAAAGTCCTGCACTGCAATGCGAGAATAACGAACAAGGACTATGAAAATGCATGATGCATATCGGGGCGGCAGAGAACTTCTGGCAGATAGTCATCGATTGGTGCTCTCTCAGGCGTATCCGCATCGTGCGATCTCGTTAAGACGTCGGAGCGGGAAGAGTTCGAAGGCCTGGGGGAACTGTCGTGACTGAAGATTCGGTGCGCAAACATATCGTCGACCGTGCTGTCGACGCGCTCACGGCAGACTACGAACGTCAGGACGGGCACCTCGAAAGAAAGCAGGTTGATCGCACGCTCGAAAAAAGAGGACTGACAGTCACCGAGTGTCAAGTAGTTCTTGATCAGCTCGAACACGCTGGTATTCGTTTCGAAGATTCAGACGAGGAAGCGACCACATCCCTGCAACAGTTCGCCGAGGATGGAGAGCCCCGAGATAAAGGCGGCTCGACCACGCTAGTCGATCCCTACAAATTGGCAGGCGTCCATCGTAACGCCGCTGAGCTTCGACTTTTGACAGGACCAGAAGAGCTTGAGTTGGGTCGCGCCATCTCACTGGGTCAGCGTGCATCTGCAGAGCTGGGGAAGGGGGATTTGCCCACGGCGCTTCATGAGGCCATGATCACTAAGGGGCTTGATGCCCGAGCGCGGATGACACTAGCGAATCTGAGGCTTGTGGCACATGTTGCTCGGCCGTTCTTTCACATGTCAGATTTGAGCGAGGAAGATCTCATCCAAGAGGGCATTCTGGGGCTGATCCGGGCAGCCGAGAAGTTCGATCATACGCTTGGGCTAAAATTTTCGACTTATGCGACATGGTGGATTCGTCAAGCGGTCACTCGTGCGATCGCCGACCGTGGAGCGCCGATAAGGCTGCCCGCATATCTCACACTAGAGGTGCATCGCTACCGCCGAGCCCTTCGGCTCCTGCACAACGTCAATCCCGCACGTACCCCTAGCCTGACGGAGCTCGCGAACGAACTTGCTTGGCCTGTCGACCGGGTCGCGTTTGTCCAGCACTTGAGCGCGCTACAACCGACGTCACTTGAGGATTCGATCGCTAGTGCTCCAGACGCTCGCTTGGCGGACCTCGTTGCATCGGAAGAAGAGCGGCCGGACGAGACTGCCGAGCGCACCACGCTTCGAAAGGCTGTGGCAAACGCGGTTGCTGAGCTGTCGGACAACGAACGCCTGGTGCTTAACTTGAGATTCGGTCTCTTGGATGAGAGCGGCGGACGGACGCTTGAGGAGGTCGGGCAAGAGATGGGGCTTACACGGGAACGTGTGCGGCAGATACAGGCGAAGGCACTGAAGCGCTTGATAAGCTGTGCCCGACGACGCGAGAATCATTTCCTCCTTGCATATTGGCCCCCAGGGTGGCAGCCCGACCATGAATCGGTCGGCGAGGAAGGAGTGCCTCGCGAGGATAGCGGCAAGGTTGACAAAAATAAATCGCGGAAGTCCCGTCAAACGACGAGGCTGGAACCGCAACCATTTCCGAGAGAATTCAGATGGCTGAGATGACCGCATCGGAGGCGCAGACGCGCTTCGTTCGCTGGCTGTCGGACAAGATGACCGCGGCTGGACGGGGAGATGACGAGACGACGCTCGATGTCGAGCCGTCAGGTAAATTCTGGCTGGGAAGATTGCAGTCCGTTTCCGCCATGGCGAGTAGCAATCTAGGTGATCGGGCCGAGCGGCTCGAACCTTGTGCGCAGGGGATAAAGCTGCGTCCCGCCGACGACGGGCCGTGGCAGTTCTCGATCACCGGTAGTGTGAAGATCTGGATGCACGACAAGTCAACTCGGACTTGGGGCAAAACGGAGATTGCATCCGTAACACTCGCCATCTCGGTCGACCGTTCCCAGAATGGTTTGCGCATTGGTCGCGAGGAGTGGAGTTCTGAACTGGCACGGGTAACCGGTCGTGCAGGTCTCGAAGCATTCTTCGAGATCGAGATCGAAACTAGTCCGGACGAAAGGACCGTACTGGCTGTCACTCTCGTAAATGATTCGCCCAAGGACGCGCCGCCCTTTCGTGATACCCGGTTTTATGAGTGCACGCTCGAACTGGAAGGGATCGCCACGGAGCCCTTTGTGCTTGAAGCGCTGGAAGACTCGTTTCGCTACGATCGGCGCATACCGGCATACGGTATCAATTGTGGTGTTCGGCAAGAAGGAGGCAGGTTTGTCTGCGAAGACGAGGTCGCCGTCGACAAACAGCGCCCAGACTTCTGGAACGTGTCGGCAACTCCGCCGGATTGCAGCTTTCTAGCACTGGCGAAAGATCCGATTCTTCCAGCTGTCACTTTACTTGAACGCCTCTCCGACTGGGGAGAAGGCGAATGGTCACCGGCGGCCCTTGAGATGCGCCAGAGTGCCGAGGGTTGGGACGCGCGGATGCGCGAGAAAGCAAACGCCGGTGCGAAGGAGTTCGAAAATGAATGTCTTCGGATTCAGCGTGGCATCGAACTCCTTCGCAACGATGCCACGCTCGCTCGCGCGTTCCGGCTGATGAACCGGGCGATGCACCTGTCAGCCAACGGAAAATATTCGGCGTGGAGACCGTTCCAATTCGGGTTCCTGCTAGCTAACCTTGCATCCATCGTCGACGTGGCCAATGAGGTCGATATTGCAGACTTAGTCTGGTTTGCCACGGGGGGGGGAAAGACCGAAACATACTTGGGATTGCTGGTCACCGCTGCCCTGCACGACAGACTCACGGGCAAAGTGGACGGTGTGACCGCTTGGAGCCGCTTCCCGCTCCGCATGCTTTCGCTTCAGCAGACACAGCGATTCGCGGATGCCATGGCCGCCGCAGAATTGGTTCGACGCGAAGAGAAGATCGGGGGAACTCCGTTCGCGATGGGATTTTTCGTCGGAGAAGGCGCGACTCCGAACCGCATCGAACCCGATCCAAAACCTGGGAAGCCGGATCCAGATGACGACAACATGCCGGGGCGATATCAAGTCCTCGAGCGTTGCCCATTTTGCCACGAACGCACCCTGACGATGGCTTTCTCCCGTCGCGCATGGCGGCTGTATCATCATTGCACCAATGAAGCATGCACATGGCCGGAAGAGGCGCTTCCTATCTATGTCGTTGACGAGGAGATCTATCGCTTCCTGCCTACCGTTGTCGTGGGTACGTTAGATAAAGCAGCGTCCATTTCTTTTCAAGCCGCGATGCGTGGGCTCGTTGGTGCTCCGTTCGGAATCTGCTCGAAGCCCGGACACGGATACACATACGCGGTACGCTCTACGCGGAAGAATGGGTGCTTGGTTCCGGGCTGCCAGGCGGCTCCATCGGGACTGCCAATGGAGCCCGCGCGATATCCGCCATCGTTTAGGCTCCAGGACGAACTGCACCTTCTACGGGACAGCTTAGGGGCTGTTGACTCGCACTATGAGGCGCTGTACGACGCATTGCAGATCACTCTCGCGAATCGGAAACCCAAGATTCTCGCGTCTTCGGCGACGTTGACCGGCTACGAGAAGCAGGTCGACGTGCTCTACAGAAGGGTCGCGCGCGTATTTCCTGTGCCGCCGCCGCGAGCGGGCGCAGGCTTCTGGACCGCAGAATCGACGGAACTGATGCGGCGATTTATCGCGATAGCGCCCCGTGGGGTCACGGTCGAGTATACGGTCGACCGACTTCTCACCGAATTGCAGAAGTGCGTACGTCGTCTAGCCGATGATCCCAAACAAGCCTGCTTCGACGCAGGTGTGGACCCAAGCCATGCGAGGATGCTTCTGGATCTGTATGGCACAGACGTCGTCTATGGCAACACGCTCCGGGATTTGGAGGCGGTCGCCCGCTCAATTCCCACCCAGTTGCAGGCCTCGGGTCAGGTTCATACGGCATCCTTGACGGGCGGGACAGATTTCGCAGAAGTGCGTCAGACGCTTGAGCGGTTGCAAGCCCCCGAGGACAATTTTGACGACCGTCTACATGTATTGACCGCGTCGTCGATGATGTCCCACGGCGTCGACATCGATCGCCTGAATGTGATGGTGATGCTCGGCCTTCCTCTCGCTACCGCTGAATTCATTCAGGCGACGGCGCGTGTCGGCCGGCGGTACCCCGCTCTTGTCTTCGTGGTACACAAGATGGGGCGAGAGCGTGATGCGGGAATTTTCCGTTCCTTCCGGCAGTTCGTGCAGCAAGGCGACCGATTCGTGGAGCCCATCCCTGTCACCAGACGGAGCCGTCGGGTTCTTGAGCGGACCTTACCGGGGCTGGTTGCGGCAAGGCTTCTGGCTATCGAGGAGCCGCGGCTTCCCGACCCATTGACCACTGCTGCTGCGTTCAAGAGGCGGTTCGACGCGGGCGAGTACGACCCCGAGCAGGAATTCGAGAGTCTTGTGCAGTTGTTGGGCCTCGATAGCGGCCTTGATGCTCCTATGCGCTCAGATATCAGGGAATGGGTCGACGAACTTAGAAGAAATCTCGAGAGTCTGCCTTCGAACGCAACATGGGTTTCTGACGTATTTCCAAGCGAGGACGGCCCGATGCTTTCGCTGCGAGACGTCGAGAAAACTGTGCCGATTATCGGTCGCCGCGTTTAGGAGAAACCGTGAAAGAAAAGCGTAGCGCATCTCAAGTGCTTTTCGGCTATTTGCCGGAGCAGACCGTTGACCTCCAACATGGCGTATGGAAGATCAAGGATTGGCGTACTCCCCTCGTACGCAACGATATCGACGACGTGTCGTTGCGGGAGGCTATCAAGCGACAGGTCGCGCCTTGGCGCAATCAAGGTACGGACGGTGGCTTTTATGCAGCTCTCCAGTCTGGTGCGAAGATCGAGACGGTCACACTGGACATCGACAACGGGGTCGAGGTAGAGCCCTTCCCAAGGTCGTGGCGCTGTAATTTCTGTGGACGCCTGCACGATACTCCGGACGCGAACTGCAAATGCGGAAAGAAGGCGGCGAAAGGCCAGATGTTCTTCGTTGGCTACCACGAAACCTGTGGCGCTCTCAAAGCCCCGTCCATTCCGCGATGCTCCACACACAATGAAATCGCGGTGCAGTTTCCTGGCACAGCATCGGCAACGGAGATTCGCTTTTTCTGCCCTGTTTGCAATACGACCGTGCGTCAGGGGTTCGGCTTTGCAAAATGTTCGTGCGGGCAAGGAAGTCTTACGTATCAGCCGCATCGTGCCGCTTCCGTCTATACCCCGCGGGCGGTCGTGATTGTCAATCCGCCCTCCAAGGAGAAAATCCGTGCCGTAACGGAGGGCGGAGGTCCACCGAAAGCGCTCAAGTGGATCGTTGACGGCATGAAGACGAGGACTATGGAAGAGCAGCCCGCAACGCGGGAGTCACTGCGGCAAAGTTTGGCGTCCCAGGGCTTGCCACACGAGATGATTGAGCGAATGCTTGATTTAGCAGGACAGGCAGGCGGCTCAGCGGTTGAGGCTGATGTTCCGCTCCCAGACTCGTCGCGCGCGGATGCGGAGGCGCAGGCTGTCATCATTGCGCTCGCAATGAGTAACTCACGCGTGACAGTCGGAGATCTCGTCGATGGAAGTGATGCGCACCCCGAACTTGGTGATCTCTACCGCACCGAGTATCCGCGTGCAATGGCTGCGGCTCACGTTGAAGGCGTTGAACTTGTCGAGCGATTTCCGGTTCTGACAGGTCAGTTTGGCTATACGCGTGGCAAGCATGAGCCCGGTGCCACGAGACTAATGCCTTTCAGAAGCCGAAGCGGATACCGTGTCTATGCGGACATCGCCGAGACTGAGGCATTCTTCATCCGCCTCGATCCGATACGGGTTGCAACTTGGCTCGCGCAACGCGGCCATGTACTGCCGGAGTGGACCGATGCCCGCAGCGCTCGTGTAGCGATTTTGAAGTCCGCGACTCTGCCGGATGCGTGGTCGGCTCGCTCGCAAGATGTCGGCGCCGACCTGCTGGAGCTTGTGCACTCTTACACGCACCGGTTCCTTCGCATAGCCGCGACCTTTGCGGGTATCGACCGTAACGCGCTTTCCGAGCTGCTCGTGCCCCTCCATCTTGGATTCTTTGTCTATGCTGCGGCGCGTGGCGATTTCGTGCTGGGGGGACTGCAAGCCGTATTTGAGACTGAACTGCATCACCTGCTCAATGCGGTCGTACGAGAAGAGCGTCGTTGTCCGCTGGATCCGGGCTGCCGGGATACGGGGGGAGCGTGTGTGGCTTGCCTTCATGTCGGAGAACCCTCGTGCCGATACTTCAACCGGTACCTGACGCGCGATACCCTGTTTGGCCGGTCCGGATACCTGTCAGCTGAACTCTGAGGTCTCTCCGTTCGCGTCGAATCGTCGGAGTTGCGCGATTGTCTCGGCACTAGCGATCACCCAGAGGGCGGCTCTCGCGCGACTGAAACCGACATATAGCAATTCAAGTGCCGCTGTCACGTCCACAGCGGAGGACAGCGCGACGATCACGACTTCTCGCTCAAGGCCCTTGAACCTGTATATTGTTTCCGCGACGATGCCGAATTCGCCAGCTGCACAGAATGGCAGGTCTGCGACCATGCTCTCCCTTAGCTGTCGCACTATGTCACGCGAATCCGTTAGCACGGAGAGCTGATTTGGTGACAATCCTTCGCGGGTAAGGAGGTCATCTGCAGTGCGACGACAGAGGATAGCTATATCTGACGATCTTGTCGCAGCAAGGAAGGCAGGTGCAGGTCCGTCGACGCCACGATCATGTATCGTTTCACCAAAGATGCTCGCCACCAGCTTTGCGATCGGCCGCGTATTGCGACAGTTAACCGTCAGTTCGAAGGTAATGGCTTGCGATCGTGGCTCCCAGCTTCGCTGATAAAGGTCTTGGCGCGCGTCCGCGAATGCGTAGACTATTCCATCGGTCGAAACTGTCGCCTCGCAGGCGTCGAGCCAGTCTGGCGCGAAGTCCTGAGCCTCGTCAATAAGAAGCGCGTCGTAACGTTTATCGACGATTGTGGCAGCCTCCAGCAGGCGGGCCACAGCGGAACTGCGGTACCACTCATCATCGACGTTGCGAGGCATCGGCAGCTTCGCCGTGCGCATCCATTCGCGCACAAATCCGTGGAACGTGTGTACCTCGATATTGTGCTGCGGGAACAGGCTTGCGATCTCGCTGCGAAGTAGAGAATTGAAACAGAGCAATGCGACCCGGCGCCCTTCGCCGGCGAGCCTGCTCGCCTTGTCGACAGCCAGCACTGTCTTGCCAGTCCCGGCGGCACCAAGGATGATGGCGCGTCGGTGGCGACGCAGCCCGTTCAGCGTTTCGATCTGCTGCTGAGTTAGTTCGACGATACCCCGGTTCGCAGTCTCAAGCGCCTCGAGAAGCGGTGGAACAAGTGTCGCAGTAGGTGCAAGCAGGTCACTGATACGTGCGAGCTGCGCTAGAGTCATTTCGCCCGAAGCTGACCAGTATTGGAATAAGCGATCCAGTCCTGCGCCGATATCCGAGAGTCCGTTCTTGTCCACGACAAGTTGCTTGGGCGCGTTCATACCGAGAGTGCCAGTGAAGACGACGTCGGGAAAGACTACGCCATGCACTATGGGCACGCGCGAGAGGCTCGAGTCTATATCCTTGAGGTAAGCGATCAGCGCGTACTTCGAATCCTTCGCCTGCTCGAAAGGGTTCTTGATACTATGCTGGATGCCCTCGCGATCAGTCGAGTACCAACGCCCGTTTGCGACCTCGATTGCTCCACCCTTCACCTCGAGAATCGCTATGCCTTTCGTCGGGACGAGCACTATGAAATCGGCTTCGCCATCCGCCTGTTTGCCGCGACGAACACCTTGCCAAGCGACGGAATGCAGTATGACGATGTCATCGACACGGGCGAGCGCCTCTCGTACTTTCATTTCGGACCGAGGGGTGCGGGACGGCGGATTCGTAGGAAGGAGCTTCGACATTTTGGGATCGTCTTGGAGCGCTAGGTTTGCGGGCCGAGTCTTGGAAAGCGAGAAATCAGCATGTCTCCTTTCGTCATTCCAGGCAACAGAACGATACCCGTTCTTGAAGGACTTCGCACATGGTCGACAAACTGACCGCCGAACACCGGAGCGCGCTGATGAGATCGGTTCGACAGCGCGATACCTCCCCCGAGATGGCCGTACGACGTGCACTTCATAAGCTGGGGTACCGCTTCCGCTTGCACAGGAAGGACCTCCCTGGAACACCAGATGTAGTTCTTCCGCGCTACCGGCTAGCGATATTCGTACACGGATGCTTTTGGCATAGGCATCCAGGGTGCAAACTGGCAACAACCCCGACGAGCAACACCGGATATTGGTTGCCCAAGTTCGCCGCCAATGTCGCCAGAGACGCTCGCAAAGCCAAAGAGCTAAGGGAGCTTGGCTGGAGAGTGGAGACAGTTTGGGAGTGCGAGACGGATAGTTCATTTGAACTATCGCGGCGACTGCAGACGCTCATTGAGGGCGAGGACTTTGAGGCGAAATTCCGTTAATAAGCAGAGCACTTGGCAGAAAACATGAACTAGCTGTTGGAATCCGATCGCGGTTCATTCACTCCCGGAATCTCGCGATCACCGATCTTGAACCAGAGATTCTCAAAACGTAGGCGCAGTCCGGGCAAATCGATTGTCACAGGATATGGAGTGGAATTTGTGGAAACTAGTGCCTCCTCCGCGCGATGAACTTCGTGCATCTTCGAGATAACCCGCGTGGATGGCCCAATCTGTGTGCGTATTCGCAAGAACTGGGGCCATGAAGCGATCGTGAGATACGGACTGGTGACGGGGAATCCGTAACCGTGCGTGCGAGAGAGGTTTCTCGACACTGCGAATAGAAATAGCGACGTGATCCTTTGGGGGCCTTTCAGCTTCAGGCGCAGCGCCTTCGCGACGTCTTCCGGAGAATTCTCTTTAATCCATTCTTGGACACTCGCTGCCCAATTGTCTACCTCGGAAGCAAGATTGCTGGTTTTGCTTCTAAGTTCGCGAATGTCGTTCGTCGAATAGTCTTGCCACTTGAGTTGAAAAAGCGCGAGCTCGCCATTCGTCCTGTCGAAAACGGCAGCATCGATGTCGGTGAGGCGTTTGCCGGACTTCCGGAGCACTATGTTTCCGGGTACACAGGAATAACGATTCCCGCCGAAAACACCGTAGAGATCCGAACGGAACCATGCCTCGCGTGAGGCAGATATCGCATTGCGAGTCGACGAGTGCCGCCATTGCGATATTGTCTGGAAGGCGGAGAGGGGATTGCGCAGGAGCGACGAGATCGGCCTCAGCAACAACCCATTTCCCAGATCGATGAACATCGGCAGCAGTGGGGTGGATTCCTTGGCAAGGCGGGACAGGTCTTCCGACGTGATGGTGAACGCGTCCATGATTGCAACCACCTTGGTTCGAGGATGTCCCATGAGCTCACAAATCAGATGCACAAGCTCGTCTTTCGGCGTCCAGATGGTGAAGCTTTCGTTGAGACTGATGTCCGGAAAATGTCTAGGTGCGAGCGAGCCGAAGGCGACGTGCTTGAGAAAAATGCTCAATAGCAGTGTGGCAACTTGGACAAGGTCGATGCCCGAGAATTCCCCGAAATGCGTTTCGGGATGGATGCCGGCCGCATCGCGCAAATCCTTCATCAGATATGAAGCCTCGCGTGCGAAATGTTCGTCGATTTCGGGCGTCGTGCTGTACCCGATCATGGCTCCCCGTGAGACTTTCCAAGGTTCGATCAGCGGTACCATGAGCTTCTCGAGTTCGTCCCATGTATAGAGTGGCGATGGGCGTTTCTCTGTGCGAGTCATGAATGCCCCGCGAGCGTGCAGATTGTTATCGACATCATCCCGCTCTACGATCGCCCAGCCTTGAGGCGAGAGCCGGTCCCTCGTCCATTCAGCTTCGGCCTTGCGGAGAACTTCGAATTCGGTCTGGTCCATAAGCTGAATCGGTCCAGTTCCAGAGTCATGCAGCGACAATACTTCACCATCGTGACTAGCCAGTAGGAAGCCGTGTTGGATCATGTCTGCCGCGCGTCTTGTCAACGCGATCGCACCGAAGTTCCAGAGAATTTCAGTCGCCATCGCGTGGAGCTCTGCGGACCTTTTGGCCAGAGGTACTCGAAACGGATTGGTCTGGCGTTCAAGTAAATGGCTCGTCGCGAGGTTCATTCCCCACCGAAGAACGTCGAATTTATAGTTTGGGGCGTCGTCTTTCTTTCGGAGCGATTGCTGCGTGCTCCACGCGTCAAGTACTCGTTGGACCTCAAGAAAGACGATGAACTTTTCTTCGGCGCTCGATGGAAGTAGGGCCTCCAACCTAGCCAGCTCGTTGCTGGCGAATTCACGTAAGTAGTTCGGTATATCTCCGTGGTCCACTTTGCTTGCTCCGTGCGTTTTATGTGAATTGCACCTGGCCTAAGGATACTTCCCGCTGGACCAGCCGCGAGCTTGTATGTGTTTTTGTACCGTTTTGTCCGCGAGTGTAACTTTCGCCGTTGACTCCCCCCACCCCCTCTTGCCAAAGAGAGACATTGGCAGAATGAACGTCAAAACCAAAGAAGTGCCGCAAATACCCGCTACGCGGGCATTTGCGGGAAGGAAAAGCACTACCCACAAATTGTTACTTCGAGCCAGTTTTGCTCGGAAAATGCGCTTCTGGCTACATGTACCAACATTAATCGATGATGTGATGGCGCGATAGAGCCAATTTTATTGGCGACGGTCCACATACCAACACTTTTTAGTGTGGATAACCGTTCTAAGCGCCCACTCGCGCAACATCGTATCTAAAACGCCCTTGCAGCATTTGCCGCTGCGAGGGCGTTTTTCATTTCTGTCGCCGTTATTACCTCGTTGACATTTTGTCGTAAACCGTCAAAATGTCGTTCATGACGAAGCCAGCACAACCCGAACAGCAGCCCGAACAACAGCACGAAAACCAGCTCCTCCTGCGCGAGGGCCGCAAGATCGTCGAGGCGCTCGGCCAGACGCTCGCGCCGCTTGTCGAAGTCCTGCTGCACGATCTCACGACGCCGGAGCAATCGGTCGTCGCCATCGCGAACAATCTGTCGGGCCGCCAGATCGGTGACGCCGCGACGGAGATGGGGCTCGCCCGCATCACGGACCCCGACTTCCCCGATGTCGTCGCCAATTACCCGAATCGCTTCCCGGATGGCCGTCCGGTCAAGAGCACGTCCATCGGCCTGAAGAACAGCGCGGGCGAGTGCGTCGCCGCCATCTGCCTGAACATGGATGTGTCGCTGCTCGGCGCGGTCACGGCGGGACTCGGTCAGTTGATGCAGACCGGCGCCGCCGCGCCTGTCGCCGAAACCCTCGCGCCACACGCCAACGGCGAGGCGCGCGACACCATCCGCGCCGCGCTTGAGCGCTTTGCCGCCGCGCGCAACACCACGCCCATCGGCATGACGCTCGCGCAGCGTCGCGAAGCCGTGCGCGAACTGGCCGAAAGCGGCCACCTGAACCTGCGCCACGCGCTTGCCGAAGTCGCGCGCACGCTCGGCGTGGCACGCCCGACCGTCTATTCCTACCTGCCCAGCGAGCACCGACCATGAGCACCTTGCCGATCACCTTCGAAGACGTCGCCGCCGCGCACGAGCGCATTCGCGGCGTCGCGCACCGCACGCCTGTGATGACCTCGCGTACCGCGAACGCGCTCGCGGGCGCCGATCTGTTCTTCAAGTGCGAGAACTTCCAGCGCATGGGCGCGTTCAAGTTCCGCGGCGCCTACAACGCCATCGCGCAGTTCACGCCGGAGCAGAAAAAGGGTGGCGTGATCACGTTCTCGTCGGGCAATCATGCCCAGGCGATCGCGCTGTCGGCGCAACTGCTCGGCGTGAAGGCGGTGATCGTGATGCCGCACGACGCCCCCGCGGTGAAGGTCGAGGCGACGCGCGGCTACGGCGGCGAAGTCGTGTTCTACGACCGCTATACCGAAGACCGCGAAGCGCTCGGCAAGCGGCTGGCCGCTGAGCGCGGTCTCACGCTGATTCCGCCCTACGATCATCCGCATGTGATGGCGGGGCAGGGCACGGCGGCCAAGGAACTCATCGAGGAGGCGGGCGAACTTGACGTGCTGCTCGCGCCGCTGGGCGGCGGCGGGTTGCTGTCGGGTTGCGCGACGGCGGCGCACGGGCTTGCGCCGCGCTGCGCCGTGATCGGCGTGGAGCCAGAGGCGGGTAACGACGGCCAGCGCAGTTTCCAGACGGGCGAGATCGTCCACATCGACACGCCCAAAACGATCGCCGATGGCGCGCAGACGCAGCACCTCGGCAACTACACCTTTGCGGTGATCCGCGAGCGCGTGCAGGAGATCGTCACGGTGAGCGACGCCGAACTCGTCGAGACGATGAAGTTCTTCGCGAGCCGCATGAAGCTGGTGGTGGAACCGACCGGCTGCCTTGCCGCGGCGGCGGTTCTGCAACGCAAGGTCGATGTGCGCGGCAAGCGGGTCGGCATCGTCATTTCGGGCGGCAATGTCGATCTGCTGCGTTTCGCCGATCTGGTGAGCGCGAAGGCGTAATTCACGCGCCGCGCATCGTGTGACGACTCGCGGTCTGCTAGCCGAGCAGGGCCGCGAGCGCCTCGCGCGCATGACTCACCTGCGCGCTCTCGCCGGGCTGCCCCGGCAGCAGATGAAATTCCGCCGCCGGCAACGCCGGCAGGCCGAACGAAGCGGGGCAGGCCTCCACGCCATCGCCGATCGCCGACTCATTCAGACACGAAATCCCCAGGCCCGCCTTGAGCGCCAGTTGAAGCCCGGCGACGCCCGACGCCGAATGCGAAATCAGATAGGGCATGCGCGCGCGCTCCAGCAGCTTCACCACATAACGCTGCAACTGGCACGTCGAGGGCAGGAGCACCAGCGGCCACGGCGGCGCGAGCGCCGCATACTCGCGCAGCGTCTCGCGCGCGCCGACCCAGAGCAGCTTCTCGCGGCGGATCACCATGCTCTGGCGCGTGCCGGCATCGTCGCTGCGGGATGCCGCGCGGCGCGACGGCGCATCGACCATGCGCAGCGACAGGCCGATATCGAACACGTTGTCTTGCGCGCTTGCATCGATCACGGCGCTCGGCAGCACGGTCACATGCAGGCGCAGGCGCGGATGCTGGCTCGCGAAGCGCCGGATGATCGCGGCTACGTCGTGCGGCCGGTAGTAGTCGGTGATGGCGAGGCGCAGCTCGCCGTCGAGCGAGCGCCCGAGCATGTCGTCGAACGCGGCATCGCACATCGCGACGATGCGGCGTGCATGTTCCACCAGCTTCGCGCCCGCAGGCGTGGGCGCGACTCCTTGCTTGCTGCGCACGAATAGCGGCTGTCCGATGCGTTCTTCGAGCTTCTTCAACTGCTCGCTCACCGAGGACTGCGAAAGAAATACGCGCTCTGCGGCTCCCGATACGCTGCCTGCTTCCGTAACGGCGAGGAAAGTGCGCAATTGCGCGAGATCGAGACCGCGTGCGTTCATATCGATGCTATCCGTGTTGAAGGAGCGTGCTGCATAAGCGTGTTGCATGAGATGTTTCGGAAAATCCGATCACGTCGTTTGGATATTCCCGCTTTTCCGATGGATGGTGCGCCCTTAGCATGGCCGCAGTCAATGCATTTCTGGAGGCGGTCATGGCACACGTAAAGGGACGCCCGGTGTCGCATCGCTGGAAGGTGCTGGGCGTCGGCGTCGCAGCCAACGCGAGTTTTGCGGCGGCGTTTTCGGGGATTCCGGCGACGGCGGTATTTCTGCGCCCGGCCTACGGTATCGGTACGGGCGAACTGGGATTCGTGCTGGGGATGCTCGGGCTCGGCATCGTGTTGAGCGAATTGCCTTGGGGACTGCTAACGGATCGTTGGGGCGACCGGCGCGTGCTGCTGCTCGGATTGGCTTCGACGATGGCGGCGCTGCTGGCCATGGCGTTGTGGGGCGCGCCGTCCGCTGTCCACGTGCCGGGGCCGCACGC
Source organism: Paraburkholderia eburnea (assembly GCF_002917095.1). Classification (GTDB taxonomy): domain Bacteria; phylum Pseudomonadota; class Gammaproteobacteria; order Burkholderiales; family Burkholderiaceae; genus Paraburkholderia; species Paraburkholderia eburnea. The sequence goes on along the minus strand of NZ_PQGA01000001.1, from coordinate 668,118 downwards.
GCTGGCGGCGGGTTTTCTCGCGATCGGCCTGCTGGGCGGCAGCGTGAACGGTTCGAGCGGGCGGGCGGTGATGGCCTGGTTTGGGCCAAAGGAGCGAGGACTCGCCATGAGTATCAGGCAGACGGCGGTCCCCGGCGGCGCGGCGATCGGCGCGCTGCTGTTGCCCGCGCTCGCGTCCCATGCGGGGTTCGCGTGGGTATACGGTGCACTCGCGGCGATGTGTCTTCTTTCTGCAATCCTCACGATCATGTGGGTACGCGAGCCGGATGGGCCCGGCACCGAGGCAGTTTCGCCTCGATCGCAGGACTCGATGATGACCGCGGCCCCCGCTCGCTCGCCCTTGCGCCGTGCGCAGGTCTGGCGCATGGTCGGCGGCATCGCGGCGCTCTGCATGCCGCAGGTCGCGGTGATCACCTTCGCGAGCGTCTTCATGCACGATTTCGGCCATGCGGGCAGCGTGGCGACGGGCGCCGCGCTCGCAGCCGTCCAGATTGGCGCGGCGGTGGCACGCGTCTGGAGCGGGCGCTGGACCGACCTGCGCGGCAACCGCAATGCCTGGCTGCGTACCTGTGCGGCGCTGACCGCCGTGCTCTTCGTTCTGCTGGCCGTGGCGACGGCGCTGTGCGCGCACGCCGTCCGTCAGGAACTGACGCTGCCCTTGTTCGCTTTGATCGGGTTGTCCGTGTTGCTGGTGGCGGGGGGCATCGCGGCTTCGGCGTGGCATGGCGTGGCGTTCACCGAACTCGCGACGCTCGCGGGCCACGGCCGCGTGGGCAGCGCGCTCGCGATGGGCAATACGGGTGCCTTTATCGCCTTCTGGCTGGCGCCCTCCGTCATTCCGATGCTGCTCGCGGCCTTCGGTTGGCCGGCAGTGTGGCTCGCTGCTGCGGCGTGCGCGGCGCTTGCATGGCCCGCATTCGCACGCGCTGCGTCGAATCCTGCGCCCGCGGGCGCGTCGGCCGGGGCGCTTGCCCCGACCGTACGGCCAGCGGAACAGCGGGCGGGCAATAGCGCGGCGGCCTGAGCTTCGAAAATGAAGCATTGTCTGAAAGACGAATCGTCGAAATGAGAATTATGCGAATCTTATTTGTTTATTTCGCATAACTGATGGGGTTGTTGCGTTTGAGAGAGTCTTGATGATTAGGATATTTCCTATTCTGGCAATCTTTAATCGATGTTCAGATGGGGCTTTCAGAAGCGTTGCGTATCGAGCAACCACAAAATGGTGCGGCCTGGCTAACAGTCCGGGCACGCATCGGCCGATCCGATACCCCTACTACATCGAGAGAGAGCCCCCTTGAAGCTCAGAGTCGTCCTTGCTGACGATCATCCATTCGTATTGCTGGGCGTGCGTTCCGCGCTCGAAGCGGCGGGAGACATACAGGTCGTCGGCGAGGCTTCGGGTCCGCGCGCGCTTTTCACCACGCTCGAAAAGGTGTCGTGCGACATCGTCCTTACCGATCTCACGATGCCAGGCGAGCCCGGTGCGTCCGAAGACGGGTTGACCCTCGTGCGACGTCTGCGGCGGGACTGGCCGCAACTGCGCATCGTCGTGCTCACCAGCATTGCCAATGCCGCCATTCTGCGTGCGGTCATGAATACAGGTGTCACAGCGCTGATCCGCAAGAGCGAACCCATGGACGAACTCATGTCCGCCGTGCGCGGCGCGGGCAACGGGCTGCGGTACGTGAGCCGCGCTATCCTCGAAGAACTCGCGGCAGCGGGCACGGAGCGCGCCGACAGCACACGCGTGCCGCGTCTCTCGCCGCGCGAATCGGAGGTCATTCGTCAATTCGTACACGGTCGCACGATTACCGAGATCGCCCGCACTCTCGGCCGCGACGTCCGTACGGTGAGCCGCCAGAAACGCGACGCCATGGCGAAGCTCGGCGTGAGCAACGATGCAGGTCTGTTCGCCTTTGTGCGAGCTAACGGCATGCTATGAGCACCACGTCACCTCCTTCGGACGGCGTATGGCCGGCTCACCTGTTCTCCGCGCCCGGGCGCGAGAGCGGCGCGCGCGGCGCACCCGAAGCGCTCGATCCGGACGATGCGCAGCAGGCGCCGCCGTTGCGCCTTCTCGTAGCGGACGATCATCCTCTCGTGCTATTCGCGCTCGAAAACCTGATCGCCACGCAGCCCAACATGCGTATCGTCGCGCGCGCGCAGACCGTGGGGCAGCTTTTCGAGGAAGCCGCGCGGCACGTGTTCGATCTTGTCGTGATGGATCTGCACATGCCCGGCGATGGCCACGACGAGGGTCACGAAGCGATCCGCAGTTTTCAGCGCGAGCACGCGGGCAAGCCGCTCGTGGTGCTCACGATGGACGACGACGCCAGTGTGTTGCGCGATGCGCTCGAACTCAATGTCGAGGGCGTGCTAAGCAAGCGGGACCGCATCGACCTCATTCCGGTCGCGATTGCCTCAGCCATGGCGCGCGAGCAATACATCGGGCCGACGGTGCGCTATCTGCTCGAAAAGTCCGTGCGCGAGGAGCGGCACGCGCACGTGCACCGGGTTTTGACACGTCGGGAGTACGAAGTCATTTCGTACTACGCCACGGGCCTTGGTGTGACCGAGATCGCCAGGCTCCTCGAGCGCAGCGTCAAGACCATCAGCGCGCAGAAGTGCGCAGCCATGAAAAAGCTCGCGCTCACCAGCGACATCGAGCTATACCGGTTCGCGATCGAGTGTGGCGTCGTGCATGCCGACGCGCTCGAGTCATAGCGGGCGCGCAGATCCGCGGCAAGTCACTGCACGCGTAGCCGCATCGGCCAGATTCGGTCCTGCGTCTGTAGGGCGCGCTTCGCGTTTTTAAGAGTTCTCCTATCCAATCGGACAGTCCGCCCGAGCATAATTTTTAGCTCGACGCGCGAACTGCCGGTCATCGCAAATTTTCCGATCCCGTTTCCGACAAGGCTGCCGGCTCAGTAGCGGCTTGCGCGCTGCAACCGAAAGGGGACACAGGACAATGAAGCTCTGCGAGCGTTTGCTGGTCGAGGCCGCAGGCACGGCATGGCTCGTGTTCGTGGGCTGCGCGAGCACGGCGCTTAACGCGGGGGCGCTTGAGCAGGGCTGGAACGTCTTTGAAATGGCTGCCGCCTTCGGTCTCGCCCAGGCCGTCGCGGCCTACGCCTGCGGACGCACGTCGAGCGCTCACTTCAATCCCGCAGTCACAATCGGCTACGTGATTGCTGGCCGTTTTCGCACGCGCGACGTCGCGCCTTATATCGTCGCGCAGAACGTCGGCGCGCTCGTGGGCGCGGCACTCCTTGCCGCCGTGGCGAGCGGTCGGTCGGGCTTCGCCTTCGCGATCTCCGATTTCGGCAGCAACGGCTACGGTGGGCATTCGCCCTGTGAGTTCGCGCCTGCCGCCGTGTTCGCTGTCGAACTAATGATGACGTTCGCCTTCGCGCTGCTTCACCTCGTCATGTCGGCTTCGCCGCAACGGCGCGGCGCCGCGCCGGCCGCGCTCGGTGCGTGCCTCGCAGCGGCGTATCTGGTCGCGATTCCGGTCAGCAACGGCGGCATGAATCCGGCGCGCTCGACCGGACCCGCGCTTTTCGTCGGGGACTGGGCGCTCGATCAACTCTGGCTGTTCTGGGCCGCGCCTATGCTGGGCGGCATCGCTGCCGGCTTCTTCCTTCGTATTGTGCCGCGCTGCCGCGGCTGAGCCGCCACGCCCCGTCCATGAGCGCGCCGCGATCCGACATGTTAATGGCCTTCCTGCTCGCATTGCGCGATGCTGCGCGCGCGTGCGTGCTGGCCGGCGTGTTGTGCGGCGCACTGGCTGCGGGCCCCGGGTTCGCCGCTGCGATAACGGTTTCGCCCGAGTCGCAACACCCCGCGGCAGCTGCCGTGCCGTCCACGCTTGTCGTCGGTATCGTTGCGGGCGGCCGGCCGCCGCTCGAAGTCCCCGCCGGCAACACGGTGGACGGCTTCGGCGCCGATTATCTGCGTCTGCTGCTTGGCCCGCACGTTCGGCTGGCGACGCGCGTCTATCCGGACATGAGCGCGCTGCTCGCGGGCGCGTGCGCGGGCGAAATCGATATTGTGCTGAGCGTCACGCGCTCGCCGCAGCGCGAACGCTGTCTCGCCTTTTCCGCACCCTATCTGAGCGGCGATAGCGCTTTCGTCACGCGCGCGGGCAATGAAGCGCTCGCGATCACCGAGCCGCGCCTCGCGCGTGCGCGCATCGCCGTCGAGCACGGCTATATGCTCGAAGCGGTCCTGCGCAAGCGCTTTGCGCAAGCCGAAATCGTGGTGTTTCCCGACACCAGCGCCGCTTTGCTTGCGGTTGCCCGGGACAGGGCCGACGTCTATGCCGGTTTCGCGCCGGTCGTGCGTTACCAGCTGTCTCTCGCCGCTAATCGCGGGCTGCGCGTCGCCTTCGAAGAGGGCTTTACGACGCGCGAGCTGGGCTTTGGCGTGCCGCTGGCCAGAACGGCGCTGCGTGACCAGTTGAATGTCGCCGCTGGCGGCGTGCGCCCGGCCGCTGTCGCCGCGCTGCGTGGGCGCTGGTTCGGCAGCGGTAGCGGTGAGACGCGCAACGAAGGCCCGCGCGCTTCGCCGTTCGTTATCGATGCCGCCGACCGCGCGTGGCTGCGCTCCTTGCCGCCGCTGAAGGTGGGCTTCGATCCGGGCTGGCTGCCGTTCAGTTACGGGGGCCAGCGCGGCCAGGCCGCAGGCATGGCGAACGACTATCTCAACTATCTGAGCCGCACGCTCGGTGTCGCGTTCGACCGCGTGCCCATCGCGAACTGGCTGGATGCCGACGCGGTCTTCCGGCGCGGCGGCCTGACGATGCTCGCGACGGCGGAAGGCGACGGCGGCTTGCCCGTCGGCACGCTCTACACGCAGCCCTTCGAGCACTATCCGCTCGTGATCGTGGGCCGCCGCGACGAGCCAATGTCGCGCAGTCCGCGCGATCTCGCCGATCGTCGTATCGTGCTGGCGCCACATGCGCCATCGGCGCAGCGGTTGTTCGGCGACGCCCAGCCGGTGCGCACCGAGCGCGCCGCGACGCTTGAGGCGGGACTGGCGCAGGTCGAGCGCGGCGACGCCGATCTGCTGGTGGGCGACGCCGCCGCGCTCGACGGTCCGCTGAGCCGGCAATATCTGGAGTCGCTCAAGGTAGTGGGGGCGCTGGGCACCGATGCCTCCACGGTTTTTGCGGTGCGCGGTGATCTTGCTCCGCTCAAGGGGCTGATCGATCGCGCGCTCGATGCGATGCCGCCCATCGAGCAGCAGGAAATCCGCAACCGATGGACCGCAGCAGCCGTCGAGCGCTCCAGTGGATGGAGCATGAATGCGCTGCGCCTGTTGCCGTTCGTGATCGCATTCGGCGTGGTGCTGCTCGTGACGCTGCGTGCCTATGTGCTGTTGCAGCGCGAGATGCGCGGGCGCCGCCGTGCGGAGCGGGTGCTCGCCAGGCAGGTCGAGTTGCAGGACACGATGACGGAAATGATTCCGTATCCGCTTGGCGCACGCGATCTCGAAAACCGCTACCTGGCGGTCAACCGCGCTTACGAGGAGATGACCGGTCTGCCGCGCGGCGAGGTACTGGGCCGCACCGGCGCGGATGTGGTCGCATGGGGCAAGGAAATCAGCCGCCGCGTCGATGCGCTTTACGCGAAGACGGTCGAAGATGGCGAAAGCCAGCGCGTGGAATTCGTGTTCGACGAGGCAGACGGGCCTGGCGCGCGGGAGGGCGGCCGCCGGCACGGCATTTTCTGGACGCGGCTGTGTCGCGACGCACGCGATGAGCCATTCTGCGTGCTCGGCACGATGATCGACATCACCGACATTCGCCGTGCCGAAATGCGCGCGCGTGCGTCCGAGCGGCTGCTCTCGGACGTCACGCATTCGCTGCCCGCGATCGTGTTCCAGCTGCAACGCGGACGCGACGGACAGTACACCTTCCCTTTCCTCGGCGGCGATACGCAGCGCCTCGTCGGAGAAGCGGCTGCGCAACTCATGCGTACTAGCGTGCTCGATCTCGCGCGCGTGCATCGCTGCGACCGTGCCCGGCTCGCGGCGTCGCTCGAACGATCGGCTCGCCTGCTCTTGCCGGTCAACGCCGAATTCCGCTTTCACGGCGCCAGCGGGCTGCTCTGGGTGCGCGCGGAATTCGTGCCGCGCTGCAAGGAGGACGGCGCCGTGGTCTGGAGCGGCTATGCGGTGGACGCCAATGTCGAACATACCCGCGCCGACGATCTGTCGCGCGCACGCGATCTGGCGGAAGCGGCCTCACGCGCGAAAGACGAGTTCTTTGCGATGATGAGCCACGAAATCCGTACGCCGATGAACGGCGTGCTCGGTCTCGTGGAGGTGCTGGAGCGCACGCCGCTCAATCCCGACCAGATATCCATAGTCGGCATGGTGCACGAATCGGCGGGTGCGCTGCTGCAGATTCTCGACGATCTGCTCGACTATTCGAAGATCCAGGCGGGACGGCTTGTAATCGGCTCGGAGCCGTTCGCCGTGCGCGAACTGGTCGATAACGCCGTGGGGCTGCTCGCGGGGCGCGCGCACGAAAAGGGACTCAAGGTGCGCGTGGATGTCGGCGCGGAAGTGGCCGCGCATCTGCGCGGCGACAGTGTGCGGCTGCGGCAGATTCTCTTCAACCTGCTTAGCAATGCGATCAAATTCACTCCACATGGCCAGGTCAGTGTGAGTGTGTCGGCGAGCGCGGCGGCCGGACGGGATGGGGTACCGCGCCAGCGCGTGTCGATTTCGGTGACCGATACGGGTATCGGCATCGCACCGCAGGCGCAGGCGCAGCTCTTCGAGCCTTTCGTGCAGGCGGAAACGTCGACGACACGGCGCTTCGGCGGTACGGGTCTGGGCCTGACAATCTGCCGCAAGCTCGCGTCGCTGATGGGCGGCACGCTCGAACTGCACAGCGAAGTCAACCACGGTACTTGCCTGACGCTCCATGTCGAATTGCCCGTGGAGGCCCAGTCTGGTCACGCGAACGGCCTGCACGGCAAGCGCGCGCTCGTGCTGTGCAACGACGCGCCGGTGGCCGACGCGTTGATGCACTTTGGCGTGGCGCTCGGCATGAGGATATCGTGCGCGCGGCCGGGGCGATCGAGGCAAGCGGGGCAACATGCGCTGCGCAAGCTGGCTCAGCAAGGCGGCGTTGACCTCGTGTTCGCATCCGAGGCGCTGGCGGGCGAACTCGATGATCTCGGCGTGCCGGTCATCCGCCTGACTGAAACCCCCAAGCCCAGCGGCTACCGGGTGGCGGAGAGCGGCGTGCGCGTGAGCGTCAACCCGCTGTCCTGGCATGGGCTCGGCGCGGCCTGTGCGATGGCGATCACCGGTCTGCCCGCGACGGCGGCGCGCCCCGCGTTGTCCACCGAAACCGCGCTGGCCGCGCCCGATCGCGACAAGGAATGCGCGGCGGGCCGCCTGATCCTGGTCGCCGAGGATCATCCCGTGAATCAGGAGCTGATGCGCCATCAGCTTGCGCTGCTCGGCTTTGCCTGCGACGTGGTCGCCGACGGCGCGCAGGCGCTTGAGGCGCTAAAGCGTTCGCGCTACGGATGCCTCATCACCGATTGCCATATGCCGAACGTGTCGGGTTACGACCTCGCGCGGCGGGTGCGCGAGATCGAGGCGGCGTGCGCACGGGGCAAAGGCGAGGCCAACCCGCAGCACAACGCGGTGCGCTTGCCGATTCTCGGCATTACGGCGAACACCGCACCCGAGAACATGCGTCTGTGCCGGGAGTCCGGCATGGACGACTGTCTGATCAAGCCCACTCGATTCGCAACGTTGCGCGAGCATCTCGCGCGCTGGTTCGGCGCGGAGGGAGGGCATCGTGCGGCGCAGGAGCGTGCGGCGCCGTATGCGCAAGAAGGGCAAGAAGGGCGCGAGGCTGGAAAGAGTACGGGCACGGGCGCAGGGGATGCGAGCAACGGCACGCGTGCGGGCGAGGCCGATCTGCTCGATCTCGCGCACATGATCCAGGTCTGGGGAAGCGAGGCGACGGTGAAGACGCTGCTAGGCTCATTCGTGAGCGCGGTGCGCGACGATCTGAACGTGCTGCCGGAACTGCTCGAAAATGTCGATGTCGGGCGGCTGCGCGAGTGGCATCATCGGCTCGCGGGTGCCGTGGGCGTGCTGCATTACCCGGCGCTGCTCGCCGTGCTGGAAACCTATCGCCGTCATATGAACAGTCACACGCAGCAGCAGCTTCGCGAAGAAGGCCTGGTGTTGATGCGTACGTGTCACGTCATGCTCGATGGGATCGAACAACAGGCTGCACTGCTGGCCTGACCGACGGCCTTTGGCGTTCGCGAAAATCCGATGATGTTTGGAATATGACGCGAAACTGGCAGCTCTGTCAGAAAGGGAAAAGCTCGTGCCCGATGCGGCAGCAACAGGCGAAAAAAAACGCGGCCGAAGCCGCGTTCAAGCTTGGAGACCCTTCGATGAAGAGTCACTTCTCGCAAGACGAAGCATAGTTGGGGAGCCGCAAAAAATCGAGATAAAAACCATCAATTAACTATTACACGATGTGTCGATAATCGCCTGCTGAGCTACTTCGTTCTGCCGAAACCAGCCGACCGTGAAATCGACGAACGAGCGTGTTTTTGCCGGCACGTGACGTCGGCCTGGATACACGAGCGAGAGTTCCTTGTCGGCGTCACGGATTGCATAGTCAGCCAGCACGCGTACGAGCGCGCCCGCGGCGAGATCGGCGCCCACCTGGTTCGCCGGCAGAATCGTGATGCCCATCCCCGCGAGTGCCGCCTGGCGCAACATCACCGAATTGTTGACCGCGTAGGCGGGATCGATCAGTACCGGTACGCGCATGCCGCTCGCATCGTCGAAATGCCATTCGTTGCCGTGGATATCGGCTGACGGCGCGAGCAAGGTGTGGCGCGCGAGCTCGGCCGGATGCGCGGGCGCGCGATGCAAGTCGAGGTAGGCCGGCGACGCCACGGCGACGGGCGCTACGGTCACGAGCGGGCGACGGATCAGCGTGCCGCCGCTCACCTGGCGCGGCGCGACGATGCCCACGTCGAAGCCTTCTTCGATGAGATCGACAGGACGATGCAGCAGCGTGAGCGCAAGGCGAACCTGCGCGAACGACGCGAGGTATTGCTTGAGCAACGGCGTCAGGCCGTGTAGCGAGAACGATGCGTGCGCGACGAGACGCAGGGTGCCGGTGGGCACGGACACGCCATGCGTGATCCGCGTTTCGACGCGCTCAAGTTCCTCCAGCATCTGACGGCACGCCTGGGCGTAGGCGCAGCCTGCTTCGGTTAGCGAAATGCTGCGCGTATTGCGATTGATGAGGCGTGTATTGAGATGCGCCTCCAGCAACGCGATGTAACGCGTGACCACCGCGTTCGACATCTTTAGGGCCGCGGCGGCGCGCCCAAACGAGCCGTTATCGGCGACGCTTACGAATACCCGCATCGCCTGAAGCTGATTCATGGTCTTGGGACGCGTCAACATGGATTGCGGTGGCGCGGGCGCGCGGTTCTTCTGAAAAGGGATGAGGCTCGCATGGTCGACCATGCGAGCGATGCCGGATCGTACCGATACGCATAGCCCTGCGGAATGGGACTGATCCGAATCCGCGGCTTGTCCCGTATTGATCGTGTTGCCTGGTGACAACGCTATATCGGGATACGGATTCATCCAGGTTGTCGCGCGTGAAATTGAGATTGAGCGGACACGTTGCCCATCAAGCGATTGCGGGACCAAACGGGGCAGCGTTTGATTTTTTCGAAAAGCCTTTTGTGCTGGCGTGGGATGGCTGCCTTGAAAGTGACGCCAATAAACTTCGGTTTGCAAATTAATCCGGCGCCATTGTTGCGGCGTAAGGGGACAAAGCGGGCCGGCACGCCGTCGGCGAAATCGTCACCAATGCCGAAAGGTTTTAAACGAAGGAATCACCATGAAAAAGAATCTGGCTATCGCGGCCGTCGTTGCCGCGACTTTCGCTTCGGCGTCGTACGCTCAAAGCAGCGTGACGCTCTACGGTATCGTCGATACCGGTTTCACCTACACGACCAACGTTCAAGGCAAGGCCAACTACGCCGTGACGAGCGGCAACGTTCAGGCGAGCCGTTGGGGCCTGCGCGGCGTTGAGGATCTCGGCGGCGGCCTGAAGACGATCTTCACCCTCGAAAGCGGCTTCAACGTCGCGAACGGCCAGCAGAATGGCGGCCTGTTCAATCGTCAGTCGTTCGTGGGCCTGACGCAGGAACAGTACGGCACGCTGACGCTCGGCCGCCAGTTCGACTCGATGATGGACTACGTCGTGCCGATGACGGCAGTGGGCAGCTGGGGCGGCACCTACACGGCGCACATGCTCGACAACGACGACCTGAACGGCACGTTCTCGCTGAACAACTCGATCAAGTACGCCAGCCCGAATCTGTCGGGCTTCAAGTTCGGCGGCATGTATGCGTTCTCGAACCAGGCTGGCGGTTTCGCGATGAACCGCGCGTATAGCGCCGGTATGAGCTACGACTACGCAGGCCTGCGCCTTGGCGCCGCCTACACGCAGATCAACGGCGTGAATGCGAATGGCAGCGGCTCGGTTCAGGGTTCGCCGCTGGCCAACACGTTCGGCGGCACGAACGACCGTCAGCGGAACTGGGGCGCGGGCGCAAGCTACGCTTACGGTCCGATGATCGGCGGTGTCGTGTTCACGCAGTCGCGTCTGAACGACTCGTTCGGCAATTCCGTGCGCTTCAACAACATCGAAGCCAACCTGCGCTACAACCTCACGCCGGCTCTTGGCATCGGCGCGATGTACACGTACACGAACGCTAACGGCGGTGTCATCAACGCAGGCACCAACAGCAACTCGGCTCACTGGAACCAGTTCGGTCTGCAAGCCGACTACGCACTCTCGAAGCGCACCGACGTGTACCTCGAAGGCGTCGGCGTGTGGGGCGCGGGCCAGAATGCGGCAGGCATCACGCAGGTGGGCTACCAGGGTTCGGATAACTTCTCGGGCTCGAAGAACCAGGGCATCGTCACGACGGGTATCCGTCACCGCTTCTGATTCGAACGCTTTCAGTCCACGGATGTCGGCGGTCCGGCAACGTATCGGGCCGCCTACGTAGGCGGGTAGCAAAGTAGAAGGTAGTACTTGGGTTCAGAGCGCCGTTCGCGGCGCTCTTTTTTTGCCTGCGATTTCCTTTCGTCGTGCCGTCATCGGCAATGACGCTGCGAACGTCATCGGCGGATTTGCTCTAGCATGTGGCTACGCGACTGCGGCCCGGGATGGCTTTCGGTTTCCTCTGGTGCAGCGCGTCACAACAAAGGAGAAATCCCATGAAAGCGCTTCGCCCTCTTCAGTTCGCTCTCGCTCTCTGTGTTCTCGCCTCGGGCACCGCTTTTGCCGATACCGTCGCGCTGAAGGCCGATCTCGAACCTTCCAGCGAAGTGCCGCCGCGTGTCAGTCACGGCCACGGCATGCTCAACGCCACGTTCGATACGTCCAGCAAATCGCTGAACTGGACCGTTACTTACGAAGGCCTGTCGACTCCGGCGACGGCCGCGCACTTCCACGGTCCCGCGCCGGTCGGCCAGAACGCCGGCGTGCAGGTGCCGATTCCCAAGGGCGAGCTTGCCAGCCCGATCAAGGGCAGCGCCACGCTCACCGACAAACAGGTCACCGATCTGATGGCCGGGCAGTGGTACTTCAACGTTCACACGCAACAGAATCCGTCGGGCGAGATCCGCGGTCAGGTATTGCCTGCGAATTGATGCGACCGTGAAATGACTATCAAATGACTGCCTGATCGACTGCACACGCGCACTGTCATGAGTCTGCAAAGCCGCTTCATCTGCTGGTGGCTGCGTCGCCGCTTTCTGCCGGTGACGCGCCGTCCTCTCGACGTCGCGCGCACGCGTGCGGCTACGGAAAAGCGCGTGTGGCTGCCGCAGGTGCCCGCAGGCTGGCAACTGCGCGAGCAGTATGAGGGCGGCGATATCCCGCTGCGCGGCGAATGGCTCGTGCGCGAGGGTGGGGCGCCGCGCACGATTCTCTATCTGCACGGTGGCGGCTACTACTTTTGTTCGCCGAGGACGCACCGCGCGATCACCTATGGTCTCGCCACGCGCGCCGATGCCGATGTCTTCTCGCTCGATTACCGGCTCGCGCCCGAACATCCCTTTCCGGCGGCGCTCGACGATGCGCTCGCGGCCTACCGGCGCCTACTCGCCGACGGCGTGCGTGCCGACTCGCTCGTGATCGCGGGCGATTCGGCGGGCGGCGGTCTGGCGCTGGCGACGCTGCTGGCGTTGCGCGATGCCGGCGACAAGCTGCCCGCCGGCGCGCTGCTGTATTCGCCGTGGACCGACCTGGCCGTGACCGGCGCGTCGATCCGCGACAACGATGGTCGCGATCCGATGTTCAGCGGCGACGTGTTTGCGCGCGTCGCCGCGCTTTATCTCGGCGAGGCCGGCGCGACGCGCGCGACGGACCCTTATGTCTCGCCGTTCTATGCCGATTTCCAGCGCTTGCCGCCGCTCTTCATGCTGGCGGGCAGCACCGAGACGCTGCTCGACGACACGCGGCGCGTCGCTGAGCGTGCGCGAGCGTCAGGTGTGAACGTCGAATGCGAAATCGCGCGCGGTCTGCCGCATATCTGGCCGATCTATGCGCCGTTCATGCCCGAAGCTCGCCGCTCGCTCGACGATTCGGCGCGCTTCGTCCAACGCGTGACGACGATCGACACGACCGCGCGCGCGCAGAAAACGGCGCCGTCAGGCGCAGCGTCATCCCCGCCCCCCGCTCAATCGAGCGAGACCTCGATCTCGCCGTAAGCCGCGCGCACGACGGCCTCGCCATAGCGGCGTTCGAGCCGTCGCACGGTGAAGTGGCCGTGCGCGACGTTCTGGAAGTGGTCGATGAACACGGTGTTCACCATCGCCCCAAGCACCGCGCCGATCGCCGGGATCGATTTCGCCGCGACCTGCTCGCTGACCTGCACCGAAAATCGCGCGGCCACGGTCTGCATCAGCTTGAGGAGCGCCGCCGAGCCATGCGCGGCGAAGCCCTTGGTCGCCATCTCGGACGAGGCTTTCGACACCGCCTGGGCCAGCGCACCGCGCACCACGAAGTAGCCGAAGTCGGCTTCGTCGTCGGAGGCGGAGCGCCCGCCCATGCCGAAGACGGTGAGGCACTGGAGCTGGGCGTCGGCGTTCGCGATGTCTTCGCCCTCGCTGCGCGCGATGTCGCAGATCGAGCGGAACATCAGCGTCGTCGTCACCGGCAATTCGACGGGCAGCGCGAAGAGACCGAACGCGCCGCCCGCCGCGCCCGTGGTCGCGACCGCGAATTTGTGGAGCAGATTGCTGGGCTTCGCGGGCACGACGGCCGCGAGCGCGCTCTCGCCCGGCTTGCCGAGCGTCTTGAGCGCGAGCTGAAGGCACTTGCGCAGGGCAGCCTGGGTGGCGTCGTTGACCTTGTCGTTGGCGACGGCGGGCAGTTTCGCGATCAGCTTTTCGACCGGCGCACCGACGATGGCGGCCAGTTTCATGCCGAGCGGCGGGGTTTCCAGTTCGTGTTTGGCACGCTTGAGCGCGGCGAGATCGGCTTCGGAAAAATCGCTGAATGACGCCATAAGTCTCCCGGAAGACGGTGCGGCGAACGCCGCTCGACCCCCAGTTTATCGAGGATCGGACATGCTAAACTGTGAATCCTTTGACGTGTCAATCGTTGCGGGATCAAAAAAATGGCCGTTCATACCGCCGCCCACCACTCTAGCGGCCAGGTGCTGCCGTTCCGGGAGTCGCTGCTGGCGATGCTCGGCGTGTCGTTCGTGACCATGCTGGTCGCGCTCGACCAGACTGTCGTGGGCACCGCGCTGCCCACTATCGTCGCCGAACTGCGCGGCTTCGAACTCTACGCGTGGGTCGCCACGTCCTATCTGCTCACCTCGGTTATTACCGTCCCCATTTTCGGCAGGCTCGGCGATTATTACGGCCGCAAGCCCTTCGTGATCGCGTCGATCGTCGTGTTCACGGGCGCTTCGGTGCTGTGCGGCGCGGCCAACAGCATGATGTTCCTCGTGATCGCGCGCGGTCTGCAGGGCATCGGCGGCGGCATGCTGGTGGGCACCGCGTTCGCCTGCATCCCCGATCTCTTCCCCGATTCGGTCGTGCGCCTGCGCTGGCAGGTGCTGATGAGTTCGGCATTTGGCATCGCCAATGCGGTCGGGCCTTCGCTCGGCGGCTTTCTCACGCAGTACTACGGCTGGCGCTCGGTGTTCTATGTGAACCTGCCTGTCGGCCTGATTTCGCTCTTTTTCGTGTGGCGCTATCTGCCGCATCTGCGCCACATCGCGCACAAGGAGCGCATGCGGCTGGACTGGCCCGGTGCGCTGCTGATCGCCGTGACGCTCGGCAGCCTGCAGCTTTTCGTCGAGCGTTTGCCGCAGCATGGCGTGACGCTGGCGGCGCTCGGGCTGCTCGCACTGGCCGCCGCGTCCGCCTGGGCGCTGTGGCACTGGGAGCGGCGCTGCCCGCAGGCGATTCTGCCCGTCGATATGTTCCGCAACGCCAGCCTCAACGCGCTCTTCACGCTCGCGGTGCTCGGCGGCTTCACGATGTTTTCGCTGCTGTTCTACGCGCCGCTGCTGTTCCAGGGCGGCTTCGGCATGTCGCCGAACGAGGCGGGCGTGGTCATCACGCCGCTGGTGGTGTTCATCACGATCGGCAGCATTGCGAACGGGCGCATCGTGTCGCGCATCCGCAATCCGAATCGGATGCTCTACATCGGCTTCGCGATGCTTGCTTTCGCGTGCTTTGCGGTCGCGCTCGCGTCGCACAACACACCGCGCGGGCTGCTGATGGCGGTGATGATCGTGGGCGGCCTTGGCCTGGGTTTCGTGATGCCCAATCTGACCGTGTTCGCGCAACAAACTGCGGGCCGCGAGCATCTGGGCATCGCCACGGCGCTGCTGCAATCGCTGCGCATGATCGGCGGGATGATCGGCACGGCGCTGACCGGCACGCTCGTCACGCAGCTTTATTCGAGCGGCGTGCACAAGGCGCTCGACGCCGATGGCGCGCTGCACTGGTTCACGCAACTCGCCGATCCGCAGATTCTCATCAACCGCAACGCCCAGAGCGCACTGGTCGGCGAACTCGCGAAGGCCGGGCACCACGGCGCGCCGCTGCTCGAAGCCGCGCGCGAGGCGCTGGTGGGCGCGATCCATCTGGGTATCGCGGTCGCGGCGGCGGTGGCGCTGGTGTCGGTCTGGCAGGCGCGGCGCGTGCCGCTCATCAAGCTACACCGCAAGGTCGAGCCGGTCATTCACGCCGATTGAGCGCCCGCCGAACACAATCCGGGAATCGGCGAAATCAGCGAAATCAGGCAGGAAAACACAGCATGGAAGCACAGGACCGCATCGCCATCATGCAGCAATTCGGACGCACTTATCGTGCGTTCATGTCGGCGTTCGAGGCGCAGGTGGGCCATCCGCTGCCACGTTGGCGCATTCTGCTGGCGTTGCACGAGCAGGAGGGCGCGTCTTCGCAGAAGCGCCTTGTCGAGCGTCTGCGCGTGGACCCCGGCGCGCTCACGCGGCAGTTGAAGCCGCTGGAGTCGCTGGGCTGGATCGCGCGCAGCGCCGACGAGCGCGACAACCGCATCACCAACGTGAAGCTGACAGCCGCCGGGCGCGAGGTCGTCGAAGCGGGCCTGCCGCGCCGCAACGACTTCCTGCGCGTGGCGATGTCGCTGCCCGACGATGCGCTCACTGCGCTGTCGAGCGCGCTGCGCATGATGGAGGAGCGCATTGGCGTAGCGGCGGCGCAGACCGCAGATGCGGGTTCCGCTACCACCGCCACCGATTGAAACGCAGAACGATCAGAAGAACGTTTCGATCACTTCCGTCACGCGATATTCGCCATCGACCATCAGCACCTGACGCCACTTGTCGAAGGTGAGGCAAGGATGCGAGATGTCGAAACCGATCATGTCGCCGACCTGAATATCCGCCCCGGCGGGAATCTGCAGATAGGCGTGCTGATCCATCATCTGGAACACTTGCCAGCCTTCCTGGGCGTCGATCTCGCGCGGCGTGCCGTGGACTTCGCCGTCGCGCGCCGGACGATAGTGGCGCGACGGTTCCGGAAAGCCCGCGTCGAAAGCCGCATCGCGCTTGCCGAAGCCGATGATCGCGCGCCCCGGTTCCGGAATCGACTGGACATACGCCCATAGCTGCAGCGCGGGCAACAACGCCACGCCCATTTCGCGCGCGACCGGATTGCGCGTGAGGATGTCCGACTGCGCCTTCTTGTAGACGCCCACGTCATGCGTGAGATAGCAGCCGGGGCGCAGCACGACGTCGATCGTGCCGGCCTTCGCGGCCTGGGCGAATTCCTCGGCGACGATGTCGTACCACGCCGACCCAGCCCCCGACAGCAGCGCCGGAGCACGCGAGAAGCGGCCCGCCGCGGCAAGTTCCTCGGTCACATTGAGCGCGTCGCGCAGAAAGGTGCGCACTTCGCTTTCTTCCTTGAGCACGCCTTCGTAAATCTCCACGCCCGCAAGCCTGAGCGAATCCGGATAGCGCTCGATGGCTTCGAGCACGGCGCGGCGCGTTTGCGCGTCACGCACGCCGGTGCGCCCGCGCGGCACGCCCAGTTCGAGCAGCACTTCGAGCGTGCGGTTGGCGGCGCGGAAGAATTCGCCCAGTTGCTCGACGCCTTCCACCGAATCGACCAGGCAGAAGAATTCGAAGTCGGCGTCGCTGAGGAGTTCCGCGATGATCGCCATGTTGCGGCGGCCCACGAGCTGGTTGGCCATCAGCACGCGCGAGATGCCGCCGCGGTACGCGGCGCGCGTCTGATGCGCGGTGGCCAGCGTGATGCCCCATGCGCCGGCGTCCATCTGGCGGCGAAAGAGCTGCGGCGCCATTGTCGTCTTGCCGTGCGGCGCGAGTTTCACGCCGTAGCGCGTGACGAACTCCTGCATCCACTTGAGGTTGTGTTCGACGCGATCCGCATACAGGACGGCGGCGGGCAGGCTCACGTCCTCGGCGAGCAGATTCCATTCCAGACGCCCGGCGTCGGCCAGCGGCACGCTCGCGCCTGGCACGTTGCCGAGGCCCTTGCTATTCGGGTCGATTGTCGCGCTCTGATAGTTTGTAACTTTCATTTCCGTTCGCTCCATATTCTCCATAACGCCTGATATTACGGTACAGACAGCTTGAGGCGTTGACTCGGAGATAGTACACAAAGTACCATCTCCGCGTGAAATGTTATTTATTAACAGGCGGACGCTCATACTCCCCGCAGTCCATTCCGAATCTTGCCCGACTTCCATGAATTCCGCCGCCGAGTCTGATCGATTCACCGGCCGTTTCGATATCGTGGCGCGTATCGCGCAATGCGTGCCGGATCTACGTCCGGCCGAGCGCGACGTCGCCGCCTTGATCCTCGACGACCTGGCCGCCGCCGCGCGCGCGAGCATCGGCGAGCTGGCGCAGCGCGCGGGCGTGAGCGTGGCGTCCGTGACGCGTTTCGCCAAGACCGTCGGTTGTCAGGATGTGCGCGAACTCAAGCTGCGCCTGGCCCAGGCGGCGGCGGTCGGCGAGCGCTTCCTGCGCGCGGTGCCTGCCGGCAAAGCCGTTAAGGCGGGCAAGAACGAAACGGGGGAGAGCAAGGGCAGCAAGGGCAAGCGCCGCAAACAGCGCGCGGACGATGCCGCCGCAGCGGACGATCTCACGACGGCCGACGCATCGCTGCCCACGCGCGTGTACGAGGAAATCCACGGCGCGCTCGCGCGCAATCACGAACTGCTGCGTCAGGCGCCGTTCGCCGCCGCCGCCGCCGCCCTTCGCGAAGCGCGCATGATCTATGTGTTCGGCATGGGCGGCGGCTCCAGCGCGCTCGCCGACGAAATGCGCTATCGGCTCGTGCGGCTCGGGCGTCCGGTCGCGTCGTACCAGGACAGCCTGCTGCAGCGCATGGTCGCGAGCACGCTCACGCCTGACTGCGTGGTCGTGGCGTTGTCCGTGACAGGACGCGTGCCTGAACTGCTCGACGCCTGCCGTATCGCGCGCGACTACGGCGCGAAGCTGGTCGCGCTGACCGCGCCCGCGTCGCCGCTGGCCGCGCTGGCCGACTGGCTCGTGCCGATCGTCGCGAGCGAGACCGATTTCATCTACAAGCCCTCGTCGTCGCGTTACGCGATGATGATGGCACTCGACGTACTCGTCACCGAACTCGCCTTATCGCAGCCGGAGCAAAGCCGTGAATTGTTGCGCCGCATGAAACACACGCTCGACGCGCATCGCGGCACCGCCGGGCGTGGCGGCGAGCGCCAGCCGCTAGGCGACTGACCGGCCACCTGATTTCACAATTGGCGAGGCGAACGAGTACATTCGCCGAATACATTCGACTACCCGCCTGGGATCGACAGGAGACCCTGATATGCATTCGCATCCCGAAGTCGCCGACACCCTGATCGTCGGCGCCATGCTTTATGACGGCACCGGCGCGCCGCCCGTCGAACGCGACGTGGCGCTGCGCGACGGGCGCATCGTCGCCATCGGCAATCTTTCGAACTGGCTTGCCGAGGAAGTGATCGAAGCCGACGGCCGCGCGCTCGCGCCCGGTTTCATCGACGTGCACACGCACGACGACACGCACGTGATCCGCGCGCCGCAAATGCTGCCCAAGATCAGCCAGGGCGTGACGACGGTGATCGTCGGCAATTGCGGCATCAGCGCGTCGCCGGTCTCGCTCAAGGGCGAGCCGCCCGATCCGATGAATCTGCTCGGCGCGCGCGATGCGTTCCAGTACCCGACTTTCGCAGCCTATGTGGAGGCCGTGAACGCAGCGAAACCGGCCGTGAACGTGGGTGCGCTGATCGGCCATACGGCGCTGCGCAACAATCATCTCGACGATCTCAAGCGCGCGGCCAGCAGCGCGGAGATCGAGGCGATGCGCGCGCAGCTTGAAGAAGCGCTCGTGAACGGCGCGCTCGGGTTATCGACGGGCCTGGCTTATGGATCGGCCTATGAGGCTTCCACCGAGGAAGTCGCCACGCTGGCCGAACCGCTTGCGCTTGCCGGCGCGCTCTACACGACGCACATGCGCACCGAATTCGAAGCGATTCTGGAAGCGATGGACGAGGCGTATCACATCGGCAAGCACGCGCGCGTGCCGGTGGTGATCTCGCATCTGAAATGCGCGGGGCCGTCGAACTGGGGGCGCAGCACGGAGGTGCTGGCCTCGCTCGACGGCGCGCGCAAGTATCAGCCGGTGGGCTGCGACTGCTATCCGTATAGCCGCAGCTCGTCGACGCTCGATCTGAAGCAGGTGACGGGCGATATCGACATCACGATTACATGGTCCACGCCGCATCCCGAGCAGGCGGGCAAGCTCATCAAGGATATCGCCGCCGAATGGGGCGTCTCGCAGCAGGAAGCGGGCAAGCGGCTGCAGCCGGCGGGCGCGGTCTATCACAACATGTCCGAGGACGACGTGCGCCGCATCCTCTCGCATCCGGCGACGATGGTGGGATCGGACGGATTGCCGAACGATCCGCTGCCGCATCCGCGTTTGTGGGGCGCGTTTCCGCGCGTGCTGGGCCACTACGCGCGCGATGCGCAACTGCTGCCGCTCGAAGAGGCGGTGCGCAAGATGACCGGGCTGTCGGCGCGGCGCTTTGGCCTCGCGCAGCGCGGCGAAGTGCACGTGGGCTGGCACGCCGACCTCGTGATGTTCGATCCCCTGAAGGTGCGCGATTGCGCGACCTTCGACAAGCCGCAGCAGGTGGCGGAGGGCATTGACGCCGTGTGGGTGAACGGCGTGCTGTCGTATCGCGATGGCCAGCCCACGGGCGAGCGCGCGGGCCACTTCGTCGCGCGCGGGCCGCGTGACGCGAACGCCGACGCCGCGGCTTTTTAACGACTGAATTTCGACCCTCGGCGCGCGCTCGCGTGAGCACACCGACGCGCGCCGCACGAACCCAAAGGAGCAAACGATGAAACGATATGGAGTGGAAGGCGGCAAGGGCCAGGGCGGTCAACACCTGCCGTTCGCGCGCGCGGTGGAAGCCGACGGCTGGCTGTTCGTCTCGGGCCAGACGCCGATGGAAAACGGTGAAGTGATCAACGGCGGCATCGTCGAGCAGTCGCACAAGACCATCCAGAACGTGTTCGCCATTCTCAAGGAAGCGGGCTACGGCCCGGAGCACGTCGTACGCTGCGGCGTGTGGCTCGACGATGCGCGCGACTTCCAGTCCTTCAACAAGGTGTTCCGCGAGTACTTCGGCGATCATCCGCCCGCGCGCGCCTGCGTGCAGTCGAGCATGGTCATCGACTGTAAGGTGGAAGTCGATTGCGTCGCGTACAAGGCGCCGGCAGGGAAGTAAAGCGCCTCTCGCGCGTTGTATGAGTGGCTGAAGAGCGGCTGCCCGGTTACCGGGTGGCCGCTTTTTTATTGCTGTCGTCGCCATGAGGGCCACGCGGCGTGATGCGCAGTTCGATCTTCATACCGGCCGCGACCGCCATGTTGATGAGCGCATCGAGCGAAAACAGGTCGATCTTGCCGCGCATGAGGTCGGACACACGCGGCTGCGTAACGCCGAATAGTGCGGCGGCCTGTGCCTGCGTCATCTCGTGGCGCTTGATGTGCTCTTCGAGCGCGATCATGAGATCGCAGCGCAGCGTCATATTCTGCGAGGCTTCGGGGGTGTCTTCGATGGCGTCCCAGACGTTGTCGAAGGATTGGGTCTTCATCGCTATGGCTCCGGTTTGTTATGTGTGGTCGTTATCCCTGAGGGCGGCGCGATAACGCTGCCTGGCCAGGGAAAGGTCAGCGAATGCCGTCTTTTCTGTCTTCTTCCTGAAGCAGTGCAGCACCACGGGCGACATCGCGGATATTGGCGACGTAGAGCACGCGGAACGCACCGCGTTCATCGCGGATACGGATTTCCCGCGCACCGGGCGCGACCGGGTTCATCGGTTTCCAGTCGTGCGGCTCCAGGCCGTGCTGCACGCGGCGCAACTGACGACCGGCTTCGCGCCGCGCTGTTTCAGGGAACGCCTTGAGGTCGGCCAGCGCGCCGGTGCAGAACATCAATGGCTTCAGTCGATCGAGGTTATACAAAATTTTATATGCCCTCCAGAGATTTGAGCGGACCCCGCGTCTAGCGGGGATGACATGGCTCAACTCTCTGCAAGGACGGGCGATCGCGCCCTCGATTCCATCAAACCTGCCGCAGCGCTATCCATTCGGACAAGGCCAATATTCCCAATATATGAGCGACCCAATCACATATTGGATATCCCGGAAAAACCGCCCTACAATCCGATCCATCGGAGATGACGTGCATCGCAGTCCAGAACAACGCCCGTCAACGTCGGCCAAACCTAAAGAAAAACCCGCAGTCGCGCCCTGAATGCGCTCCAGCGGGAAAACCGGAGACGTTTGCCATGTTCCAGCCCGCGAAGTGCGCGGCCTCGTGCCGTCCGCCGTCCCGCGCGAATGCGCGCCGCCGCACCCCGAACCATGGCCCGCGCGCCGTCGTCTGACGCCGCGCGTTCATCTCCCGTCTTCTTCCAGATCGACCTCGCCATGAACAAAGCGATGTCCCCGAATCTCGCCGAACGCCTTGACGGCGTCGACGCCGCAAAAGTCGTCGACCTGCCCCAAACTGCGCAGGCGCAAATCAAGGCGCAACCCAAGGCCCACGCCGCCGGCGACGAAATCGTCGGTTTGCCCGGCACGCTGCTCGACGGCTCGTCGCAGGCCGGCACGCAGACGCTCTTGCGCGGCCTCGCCATCCTCGAAGCCGCCGCCGCGGGCGTGCGCGATCTGCGCTCGTTCGGCGCCGTGCTCGGCACCACGCGCAGCACCACGCACCGGCTCGTGTCGAGCCTCGTGCAGGCGCGCTATCTGCGGCAGGTGCAGGGCGGCTACCTGCTTGGCCCGAAGCTGATCGAACTCGGCACCATCGCGCTCGAACAGATGCCGCTCACGGCGGTCGCGCGCACGCATCTCGAAGCGCTCGCGAATGCCACGCTCGACACGATCCACCTCGGCGTGCGCGACGGCGACGACGTGCTTTACATCGACAAGATTCCCGGCCAGCGCGGCCTGGAGATGCGCTCGCGCGTGGGGCATCGCATGCCGCTCGCGTCGACCGGCATCGGCAAGGCGATGATGCTCGACCTCGCGCCGCAGTCCTGGCGCGATCTGTTCGAAGCGTCGCGGCGCACGCTCGCGGGCGTGAGCTTCCGTCCCGATCACAGCCTCGACCCCGACACCTTCCTCAAGCGCATGGCCACCTATTCGGCGGGCGGCTATACGTTCGATCTTGAGGAAAACGAAATTTCGATCCGCTGCGTGGCGGCGCCGGTGCGCGATGCGTCCGGCGCGATCGTCGCGGCGCTGTCGGTGGCGAGCACGATTCCCTATATGCCGCTCGAACGTATGGACGAATTGATTCCGGTCGTGCAGCGCGAGGCGCGCGCGATCTCGCAGGAACTCGGCTGGCGGGCGCCGCAGCCCGCCACGCGCAGGATTCGCCGATGACCGGCCGCACGACAGAACAGCACATGGAACACGGCAAACAGGGTGATGCGGCGCTGATCGCGCTCGATTGGGGCACGACGTCGCTGCGCGCGTATCTCTTCGATGCGGCGGGCAAGGTGCTCGACACGCGTGTCTCGACGGCAGGGATCATGAATCTGCCGGTGCCCGCCGAAGAGGGCGGCTTCGACGCGGCCTTCGAGGAAGCGTGCGGCATGTGGCTCGCCGCTGCGCCGTCGCTGCCGGTGCTGGCTGCCGGGATGGTCGGCAGCGCGCAGGGCTGGGTGCAGGCGCCATATGTGGAAACGCCCGCGGGCGAAGACGCGCTCGTGGCCGGCATCGTCAAGGTGCGCGCGGCGAGCGGCGCGAACATCGCCGTGGTGCCGGGCGTGCTGGAGCCGGGCGCGCTGCCGAACGTGATGCGCGGCGAGGAAACGCAGATTTTTGGCGCGCTGGGTGCTCAGGAGGAACGGGAAACCGCCCTGATCGGCCTGCCCGGCACGCACGCCAAATGGGTCGTGGTGGAAGGCGCGCGCATCGCACGCTTCTATACCTTCATGACGGGCGAGGTCTACGCGGCGCTCAAGGCGCACACGATCCTCGGCCGCACGATGAAGCATCCGGCCGCGCCGGACACGGCCGCGTTCCTGCGCGGCGTGATGGTGGCGCGCGAACATGGCAGCGCGGGATTGCTCGCGACCGCGTTCAGCACGCGCACGCTGGGCCTCACCGATCAACTGGCCGCCGACGAACAGCCCGACTATCTCTCGGGTCTCGTGATCGGCCATGAGCTGGCCGGACTCGAAGCCGTGCTGGCACGCCGCGACGTCGCGCTCGCAGCCTGCGCGCCCCAACTGATTGGCGCCGATGCCTTGTGCGAGCGCTATCGGCTCGCGCTGGCCCAGTTCGGCTGCACCGCCGCGCAGATCGTGCGCGAGGCGACCGAGCGCGGCCTCTGGCGCATCGCGGTGCGCGCGGGCCTCGTCGGCGCGGCGGTTTGAGCACGCCTTGAACACACGCAAACCACAGGACACGCACATGCAACCCGAACTGAACCTGCCCGCTCCGTACACGCCTCACGCTGGCTTCGTGGCCGCGTTCGCCGCGTGCCGGATGGTCGCGATCGTGCGCGGCATCAAGCCCGCCGAAGCCGCCGAGCATGGCCGGGCGATCTACGAGGCGGGCTTCCGGCTCATCGAGGTGCCGCTCAATTCGCCGTCGCCGCTGGAGAGCATTGCGGCGCTGCGCGCGACGCTGCCCGCCGACGCCTTGATCGGCGCGGGCACCGTGCTCACGCCCCAGCGCGTGCGCGACGTGAAGGCCGCGGGCGGCGAACTGATCGTGATGCCGCACGCGGATACCGAAGTGATCCTCGCCGCGAAGCTGCAAGGCCTCGCCTGCGTGCCCGGCGTCGCCACGCCGACCGAAGCGTTCGCTGCGCTCAAGCACGGCGCGGACGGCCTGAAGATGTTCCCCGCCGAGCAGCTTGGCCCTGAAGTGACGAAGGCCTGGCGCGCCGTGATTCCTTCGGTCGTGCCGCTCTTGCCGGTGGGCGGCGTGAAGCCCGACAACATGGGGCCGCAACTGGCGGCGGGCGCGAGCGGCTTCGGTCTGGGATCGGCGCTGTACAAGCCTGGCCAGGATGTCGCCGCGACGCGCGCCAATGCGCTCGCGTTTATCGCGGGCTGGCATGAGACGGTGCGTGCGCAGGGAGTGAAAGCGTGAACCGCCTGACGGACAAGGTCGCACTCGTGACCGGCGCGGGACGCGGCATAGGCGCTGCGATCGCGCGCGCGTTCGCCGCCGAGGGCGCGGCGGTCGTGCTCGCCGAACTCGACATCGCCACGGCGCAGGCCACGGCGCGCGAGATCGCCGGTGCTATCGGCAACGCCAAAGTGCTCGCCGTGCAGACCGACGTTACGCAGTCGGCCTCGGTGCAGGCGGCCGTGAGCGAAGCACAAAAAGCGTTCGGGCCGGTCGACGTGCTTGTGAACAATGCCGGCATCAACGTGTTCGCCGATCCGCTCACGATGACCGACGACGACTGGCGGCGCTGTTTCGCCGTCGATCTGGACGGCGTGTGGAACGGCTGCCGCGCCGTGCTGCCGGGCATGATCGAGCGCCGCGCGGGCAGCATCGTCAACATCGCCTCGACGCACGCGTTCCAGATCATTCCGGGCTGCTTTCCGTACCCGGTCGCCAAGCATGGCGTGATCGGCCTCACGCGCGCGCTCGGCATCGAATACGCGCCGAAGAACGTGCGCGTGAATGCGATCGCGCCGGGCTACATCGAAACGCAGCTCACGCACGACTGGTGGAACGCGCAGCCCGACCCTGAAGCGGCGCGCCGCGCGACGCTCGAATTGCCGCCGATGAAGCGCATCGGCAAGCCCGAGGAAGTGGCGATGACGGCGGTGTTCCTCGCGTCGGACGAAGCGCCGTTCATCAACGCCAGTTGCATCACGATCGACGGCGGGCGCACGGCGCTGCATCACGAATAAGGCCGTAACGAAGTAGAGCGCAGTAAAAAAGCAGTAATAAAAAAGCAGCACGAAGGCAATGCAAGGTAGCAAGACAACGCATCACTTTCGCCGCGGCGCTGGCCGCGCGCGGGCGAAGGCAGAACAAGCGGCCGTTACCCTTCCCGTGACTGAAGAAGACAGGAGACTGACACCATGCAACGCAGGATTTTCCTCACGCTGATCGCTGCGGCGACCACCGCTGTGCTCGCTCATGCGCCCGTCGCGCAAGCCGCCGATCCGGTGAAGATCGGCTTTCTCGTCAAGCAGCCCGAAGAACCGTGGTTCCAGGACGAATGGAAGTTCGCCGAAGCCGCCGCGAAGGAAAAGGGCTTCACGCTGGTGAAGATCGGTGCGCCTTCGGGCGAGAAGGTGATGAGCGCGATCGACAACCTGGCCGCGCAAAAGGCCCAGGGTTTCATCATCTGCACGCCTGACGTCAAGCTCGGGCCGGGCATCGTCGCCAAGGCCAAGGCCGACAACCTCAAGATGATGACGGTGGACGACCGCCTCGTGGACGGCGCGGGCAAGCCGATCGAAGCGGTGCCGCACATGGGCATCTCGGCGTACAACATCGGCAAGCAGGTGGGTGACGGCATCGCCGCCGAAATCAAGAAGCGCGGCTGGGACATGAAGGACGTCGGCGCGATCGACGTGACCTACGAACAGCTGCCGACCGCGCATGACCGCACGTCGGGCGCGACCGACGCGCTGGTGGCCGCGGGCTTCCCGAAGGCGAACATCGTGATGGCGCCGCAGGCGAAGACCGATACGGAAAACGCCTTCAACGCCGCCAACATCGCGCTCACCAAGAACCCGCAGTACAAGCACTGGGTCGCCTATGGCCTGAACGACGAAGCCGTGCTCGGCGCCGTGCGCGCAGCGGAAGGCCGCGGCTTCAAGGCCGACAACATGATCGGCATCGGCATCGGCGGCTCGGATTCGGCGCTCAACGAGTTCAAGAAGCCGCAGCCGACGGGCTTCTACGGCACCGTCATCATCAGCCCGAAGCGTCACGGCGAAGAAACGTCGGACCTGATGTACGCATGGATCACGCAAGGCAAGGAACCGCCGAAGCTCACGCTGACGACGGGCATGCTGGCCACGCGCGACAACGTGGAAAGCGTGCGTCAGCAGATGGGCCTCGCTTCGAAGTAAGCGCGCGATAGCGGTTGTTTTCAGGTGTTTCCCGCTGCGGGGCGGTCGCAAGACCGAGGGTTTTGCAGACCGTGCCCGCAGCGCATCGAATGAGAGGAAACCGAAGTGTCAGCGACACTGCGTTTTGACAATATCGGCAAGGTGTTCCCAGGCGTGCGTGCGCTCGACGGCGTGTCGTTCGACGTGAACGCGGGCGAAGTGCATGGCCTGATGGGCGAGAACGGCGCGGGCAAATCGACGCTGCTGAAGATTCTGGGCGGCGAATATCAGCCCGATTCGGGCCGCATCCTGATGGACGGCAACGAAGTGAAGTTCGCCGATGCGGCGGCTTCGATCGGCGCGGGCGTCGCCGTGATTCACCAGGAACTGCAGTACGTGCCGGATCTGACCGTCGCGGAAAACCTGTTGCTCGGCGCGTTGCCCAATGCGCTCGGCTGGGTCAAGCGCGGCGAGGCGCGCAAGTTCGTGCGCGAACGTCTCACCGCGATGGGCGTGGATCTCGATCCCGCCGCGAAGCTGCGCAAGCTGTCCATCGCTCAGCGCCAGATGGTGGAAATCTGCAAGGCGCTGCTGCGCAACGCGCGCGTGATCGCGCTCGACGAGCCGACCAGCTCGCTCTCGCACCGCGAGACCGAAGTGCTGTTCAAGCTCGTGCGCGAACTGCGCGCCGACAATCGCGCGCTCATCTACATCTCGCACCGCATGGACGAGATCTACGAGCTGTGCAACGCGTGCACGATCTTTCGCGACGGCCGCAAGGTCGCGTCGCACGACAAGCTCGAAGAGGTGAAGCGCGAAACGCTCGTGGCCGAAATGGTGGGCCGCGAGATCAGCGACATCTACAACTATTCGCCGCGCGCGCATGGCAAGGTGCGTTTCGCGGTGCGTGGCGTCGAAGGACACCCGCTCAGCGAGGCGGCCAGCTTCGAGGTGAAGGCGGGCGAGATCGTCGGCTTTTTCGGCCTCGTGGGCGCGGGCCGCAGCGAGCTGATGCAACTGATCTATGGCACGCACAAGCGGCGCGCCGGCGAGATCGAACTCGACGGCAAGACGATTCGCGTGAAGAGCGCGAGCGACGCGATTCGCCACGGCATCGTGCTGTGCCCGGAAGACCGCAAGGAGCAGGGCATCGTTGCGATGGCAACGGTCTCGGAGAACATCAACATCAGCTGCCGCCGGCACTTCCTGCGCGCGGGCATCTTCCTCGACCGCAAGAAGGAAGCGGAAACGGCGGATCGCTTCATCAAGCTGCTGAAGATCAAGACGCCGAGCCGCCGCCAGAAAATCCGCTTTCTCTCGGGCGGCAACCAGCAAAAAGCGATTCTGTCGCGCTGGCTCGCCGAACCGGATCTGAAAGTGGTGATTCTGGACGAGCCGACGCGCGGCATCGATGTGGGCGCAAAGCACGAGATTTACAACGTGATCTACCAGCTTGCCGAACGCGGCTGCGCGATCGTAATGGTGTCGTCGGAGTTGCCGGAAGTGCTCGGCGTGTCGGATCGCATCGTCGTGATGCGCGAAGGCCGGATTTCGGGCGAATTGCCGCGCAGCGCGGCGAGCGAACATACGGTGCTTGACCTTGCGCTGCCAAAGCGCACGCAGGCCAGGGCCGCATGAGTGGACGGGGAGGAGTGACTGAAATGCAAGCAAGAGAAAACCTGGCGGCCGAGTCCGCCAACAGCGCCGCGAAGAACGTCGCGGACGCGCTGATTCCGAGTTCCACCGACAAGCAGAAGTGGTGGCAGCAGATCACCGAATACAGCCTGATCGTGATTTTCGCGGTCATGTTCATCGTGATGTCGCTGACCGTCGATCACTTCTTCTCGATCGAGAACATGCTGGGCCTCGCGCTGTCGGTCTCGCAGATCGGCATGGTGGCCTGCACGATGATGTTCTGTCTCGCCTCGCGCGACTTCGACCTGTCGGTCGGATCAACGGTGGCGTTCGCGGGCGTGCTCTGCGCGATGGTGCTCAACGCGACCAACAACACCTTCATCGCCATCGTCGCGGCGGTGGCGGCGGGCGCGGCGATCGGCTTCGTGAACGGCGCGGTGATCGCGTATCTGCGCATCAACGCGCTGATCACCACGCTCGCCACGATGGAAATCGTGCGCGGTCTGGGCTTCATCGTCTCGCATGGTCAGGCCGTGGGCGTGTCGTCGGATACGTTCATCGCCATGGGCACCGTGGCGTTCTTCGGCGTGCAACTGCCGATCTGGGTGACGCTGTTCTGCTTCATCGCGTTTGGCGTGATGCTCAATCAGACCGTGTACGGGCGCAATACGCTCGCCATCGGCGGCAATCCGGAAGCGTCGCGCCTGGCCGGTATCAAGGTCGAGCGCACTCGCGTGTGGATCTTCCTGATCCAGGGCGCGGTGACGGCGCTGGCGGGCGTGATTCTCGCCGCGCGTATCACCTCGGGCCAGCCGAATGCGGCGGAAGGCTTCGAGCTGAACGTGATTTCCGCGTGCGTGCTGGGCGGCGTGTCGCTGCTGGGCGGGCGCGCGACGATCTCGGGCGTGGTGATCGGCGTGCTGATCATGGGCACGGTCGAGAACGTGATGAACCTGCTCAATATCGACGCGTTCTATCAGTACCTCGTGCGCGGCGCGATCCTGCTCGCGGCGGTGCTGCTCGACCAGTTGAAGAACCGCGGTGCACGCGATTAAAAACCGCGATTCATTCCACAAGGAAGCTGCCATGTCGTCTCCCGCCAACGCCAGCGAGCATCACGCGCACGAAAGCTACGCGCGCTATCCGAGCCTGACGGATCGCGTCGTCCTCATCACGGGCGGCGCGACCGGCATCGGCGCGTCGTTCGTCGAGCACTTCGCGGCGCAGGGCGCGCGCGTCGCGTTCTTCGACATCGACACGACGGCTGGCGTGGCGCTCGCCGATGAGCTGGGCGACTCGCGCCACAAGCCGCTGTTCGCGAGCGTCGATCTCACCGATATCGCCGCCTTGCGCGCCGCGATCGCCGACGTGAAGGCGGCGCTCGGCCCCATCGAAGTGCTGGTGAACAACGCCGCGAACGACAAGCGCCACACGCTCGCCGACGTCACGCCGGAGTTCTTCGACGCGGGCATCGCCGTGAACGTGCGCCATCAATTGTTCGCGGCGCAGGCCGTGGCCGAGGACATGAAGGCCGCCAGACGCGGCTCGATCATCAATCTCGGGTCGATTAGCTGGAGGCTCAAGAACAGCGACTATCCGGTCTATGTGATGAGCAAGTCGGCGGTGCAGGGGCTCACGAGCGGACTCGCGAAGGACCTGGGGCAATACGGCATCCGCGTGAATTCGCTCTTGCCGGGCTGGGTGATGACGGACAAGCAGCGGCGCCTGTGGCTCACCGACGAAGGGCGCGAAAATATCAAGCGCGGCCAGTGTATCGACGCGGAACTGCTGCCCGAAGATCTCGCGCGCATGGCACTCTTTCTCGCCGCCGACGACAGCCGCATGATCACCGCGCAGGAGATCGTCGTGGACGGAGGCTGGGCATGAGCGCGCAACAGGACGGCGTCGCCGAATTGCTCGTCCACGCGAAAAACACGCTTGGCGAAGGCGCGACGTGGTGCTCGCGCAGCGCGCGGCTCTACTGGAACGATATCGAAGGCGCGAGCCTCTCTCGCTACGACAGCGCGGACGGCTCGCTCCGCACCTGGCCGATGCCCGAGCGCCTGGCGTGCTTCGCGCTATGCGAAGACCCGAACCGGCTGCTGATCGGGCTGGCTTCGCGCCTCGCCTTCTTCGATCTGGAAACGGGCGAGATCACGCCGATCGTCGACGTCGAACCCGATCTGCCCACGCGCCTGAACGACGGCCGCTGTGACCGCCAGGGCCGCTTCGTGTTCGGCACCAAGTACGAGCGCAAGCCGTTCGAGAAGATCGGCGGCTTTTATCGGCTCAATCACGATCTCTCGCTGGAGAAGCTGCCGCTGCCCGTGGCGGCGATTTCCAACAGCATCGCCTTCAGCCCGGACGGCGCGATCATGTATTACGCCGATTCGTTGACACGCGAGATTCGCGCCTGCGACTACGGCGCCGACGGAACGATTGCAAACGATCGCCTGTTCGTGCGCGTGCCGGACCATGAAGGCGAGCCGGACGGCTCGACCGTCGATAGCGAAGGCGGCCTCTGGAACGCGCAATGGGCTGGCGAATGCGTGGTGCGTTACGGCCCGGATGGCGTGGAAACCGAGCGCGTAAAGATTCCCACGACGCAGCCAAGCTGCGTTACGCTCGGCGGAGCGCGTCTGACAGCGCTTTATGTGACGAGCGCGCGCGATGGTCTGGATGACGAAGCACTCGCGCGCGAACCCCACGCAGGCGGCGTGTTCGTGGCGCAGACGGGCCGCGTGGGGCTGGCGGAACCGCTCTTTCAGGGCAGGCCGCCGAAGGCCTGAACGGGCGACGCAGGGCCGCCGTCACCCCCATCGCCGGCGCGAATGCCGGCGTCGGCGTTGTAGTCAGGCAACAGTCGAGCAGTCGTGCGCTCAGCGTAGTGCGCTCAGGGTAGTGCGTTCAGTTTTGCCAGTACGAATCAAGGAAGGGTGAACACAAGAAGCGGTTGCGATACCACGCGGGCAACGGATGCACTAGAATCCTGCCCCCGCGTGGACGACAAGCCGCCCGTGCGCCGCCTGCGAGGGCGGCAATCATTCATGCCTCTCGAGGAGCCGCTCATGAGCGTCGCGAATTCCGCTGTGCGTCAAACTGCTCGTTCCCGTACTTCTTCCGCCGCCGCTTCATCGCTTGCGCCGCAACCCGCCGCGGCCGGCACGCCCGCCGCCGCGCGGCGCGCGCGGCTCGAAGCCGCCACGCATCCGGTGATGCCGGGGCCGAGCACGTCGGCGGTCGCAATCGGCGCGGCCGGCACCAGCGACGTCCCCTGCGTGACGCTCACCAACGCTTATTTGAGACTCGACGTGGCGCCGCAACTGGGCGGCGGCATCACGCGCTTCGACTGGCGCAGCGAAGGCGTGCTCGAACCCGTGTTCCGCCGCTGCGAACAGGTGAGCGCGCGCATGGACCCGAACGAGCTGGCGTGCTACCCGCTGCTGCCGTATTCGAACCGCATCGGCGCGGGACGCTTTCACTTCGGCGGACGCGACATCGAGGTGCCGCGCAACCGCGCGGGCGAGCCGCTGCCGATTCACGGCGACGGCTGGCTCGCACCATGGAGCATCGAGAGCGCCGATCGTGAACGTGTGCGCCTCGTGCTCGATCGCAACGACGGCGAACCATACGCCTACCGCGCGGTGCTGACCTATGCGCTCGACGGCGCGACGCTCGCGATGACGCTCGAAGTCGAGAACACGGGCCGCGAGCCGCTGCCATTCGGCTTGGGCATGCATCCGTTCCTCGCGCGCGACGCGAGCACCGAGCTTTCCGCGCCCGCAAGCGGCCTGTGGCTTTCGGGCGACGACTGGCTGCCGCTGCGTCACGTCCCCGCGCCGGCTGCGTGGCAGTTCGGCGTGGCCTATCCGCTGCCGGATCAACTGGTGAATCACGCATTCAGCGGCTGGAGCGGGCGCGCGGCGGTGGTGTGGGAGCGCCGCCGGCTGTCGCTGTCGATCTGCGCCGACACCGACTATTACGTGCTCTACACGCCGCCAGGCCAAGACTTCTTCTGCTTCGAGCCGGTCGATCATCCGATCAATGCCGTGAACCTGGCAGGCGGCGGCGGGGCGCATGGGATGACCGTTCTGGCGCACGGCGAGCGGCTCGTGCGGCGCTTTGCGTTCTCCGTGGAGCGCATGGACATGCGTGCGGCGGCCGGCCCGCACCGCGCCGGAGCGCGCAGCCGGGCGGGCGGGCGCGGCGGCAAGGGCGCCCGCGCGCGGCTGTAAGCGCGCCGATGGACATGCGTGCGGCGCCCGGCTTCGTCGGGCCTCGCGCGGCGCCGCAACCGGGGCGGGTAAAATACGGACCGTTTTCCCTTCTACGGGCCGCCTGCGGCCCCCCATCATGACCTCCTTCTCCCAGTCCCTTTCGGCCGCCTGGCAGCGCACCGGCTCGCTGCTGTGCGTCGGCCTCGACCCCGAACCGACGAAATTTCCGGCCGCGCTCGCCGGCCGCAGCGACGCGATCTTCGAGTTTTGCCGCGATATCGTCGATGCCACGGCGCCTTACGCGTGCTCGTTCAAGCCGCAGATCGCCTACTTCGCCGCGCATCGCGCCGAGGACCAGCTCGAAGCGCTGATCGCCCATATCCACGAGAAACACCCTGGCCTGCCCGTGATCCTCGACGCCAAGCGCGGCGATATCGGCAGCACGGCGGAGCAATACGCACGCGAGGCGTTCGAACGCTTCAAGGCGGATGCCGTCACCGTGAATCCGTACATGGGCTTCGACTCGATCGAACCGTGGCTCGCGCACGCGGGCAAGGGCGTGATCGTCCTGTGCCGCACGTCGAATCCCGGCGGCTCGGATCTGCAATTCCTCACCGTCGATGGCAAGCCGCTCTATCAGATCGTCGCTTCGCTCGCGGCGCAGAAGTGGAACGCGAGCGGTGAACTCGGCCTTGTGGTGGGCGCGACGTTTCCTAAGGAGATCGAAACGGTTCGCCAGATTGTTGGCGACATGCCGCTGCTGATTCCCGGTATCGGCGCGCAAGGCGGCGACGTGGAAGCGACCGTGAAGGCGGGCCGCACCGCGAACGGCACGGGCATGCTCATCAACTCGTCGCGCGCGATCATCTACGCGAGCAAGGGCGACGACTACGCGCAGGCGGCTGCAACGGCTGCTCAGAGCACGCGCGATACGATCAACAAGTATCGCTGACAGTGTCACGGCCTTGCTGTCGAGCCGGCGAGTCTCGCAAGGCATCGGCACGCAAGCGCTGGATCACGATGCGCTGCCGCCCGGCATCCGTTTGTTTCCCGGCGATGACCGGCGGCGCGCTCCATATTCAGGATGGCTGAAGCGCCCGCCGCCGGCATTGAGAATCGACTTCGTGTTTTGTTCCTGGCGCGATTGGGCCAATGCGCGCCTTTATCCGACGAGAAAATCGCAACGCAAAAATTGCGCAGCGCCTCTGAGCGCGCAATGCGGCGGCATCGGCGTTGACAATCCTGTCTTTATATTCGCTCGGGCGATGTTCAGAAAATTACGAAATCTCTTTAGATTTCGTCAAGAAACACGCGTAATTTAAGATTAATCTTAAATTGATGTCGAAAAAACACCGCCTTAAACTTGGTTAAATGCTTAGTGGAGCAAGATAACTAAGAATTTTCCTATTCTTCCTCCCCCTCCACCTCACTAAGATTGGCTCCCATCCTCCATCTTCCTTGGGATATTCGAGTCCTCGCCATCCCTTCTTGAGCCACGCACGCGGGCTCGTGACGGGGATCGTAGGGTGCGTTTCCGAACGTCGGCTTTCTCCGTGAGAGGGCCGCTCTTGCAGATCACTGTTCCAAGGCGGTGCTTTATGGAGTATGGCCAGATTGCCCGCTTTGCCGTAGCCGTGCTGTGTCCTGACCGGAACGGATTCGAAGTTCTCCGATTTCGCTAGCGACTGCCCAAGCCTACAGTTTTGATGTGCGGACCGGATTCCAGATCCGGGCGCCGCTCAGGCATGCCACAGCGCATCGCATTACCCATGCGATGAACATCCCGGAGATCTGAAGTTACCGGGAATATTAGTTGGGAATACGAACTATATGAGAAGCCGAGATACCCGATTCAACGGGTATCCGGTTCGCTTTCTTGCAAAAAATCGCGACCTTCTCCGAATCGAGTCGCGGTCATGATCTTAATTGAGGAAATTGATGAATAAGACCTATCGCGTTGTCTGGAATGAGACGACTGGAACCTGGATGGCCGCATCCGAGCTGGCCAAGGGCAAGAAGAAGAGCAGCAAGCTTTCGGTAGTCGCCGCGGCCGCACTCTCGCTTTCGGCTATTGGCACCGCGCACGCGAACTACAACGCCGGGACGGGATCGTCCGCCATCAGTTCAACAAACCCCACTCTCTCCGGCCTCCGTCCAGACGGCACTACCACGCCCAACGTTACGTTTCAGGCGACGGCGGTAGGCGATTATGCGGTTGCGGGTAACAGTTCGGTCAACGGCTCCACGGCGTTCGGCAGCTACGCGAACGCATTGGACTATTACACCACTGCGCTCGGCATGGGCGCCACCGCCTCTTCCGTCGGCGCGACTGCCATCGGCGAGTTGTCGCTCGCGGCGGGACAGTACTCGACTGCGCTCGGGCGTTTCTCCGCTGCGGACGGCTCAAATTCGTTCGCGTTCGGCAATATGTCTTACGCCAGCACGGCGGCGGCGTATGGCGTTGCCTTGGGTGCATCCAGTACGGTGACGGCGGCCAATGCGGTGGCGATCGGCAACGGCGCGGTGTCGACTGTGTCGAACTCGGTGGCGCTGGGCAGCGGCGCGACCGCGGCAACGGCGGTGGGCACGGCCAGCGGCGTGATCGGCGGCACGAACTACACCTACGCCGGCACGAACCCGACGGGCACGGTGAGCGTGGGCACGGCAGGCGCCGAGCGCACGATTACCAACGTGGCGGCGGGTCAGGTGACGGCTGCGAGCACGGATGCGGTGAACGGTTCGCAACTCTTTGCGGCCGACTCGCAGATCACGGCGACCAACCAGGCCGTGACGAACGTCACCAACACGGTGAACAACATCACCAACGGCGGCGGGATCAAGTATTTCCATACCAACTCGACGGCGGCGGATTCGGTGGCGGCGGGTGTGAACTCGACGGCGATTGGCGCCGCCGCGACGGCGGGCGGCGCAAACGACATTGCGATGGGCAGCGGCGCCACCACGACGGCTGGCGCAACCAATTCGTCAGGCGCGATCGCGATCGGCATGGGTGCGACCGCTTACGGTTCCAATCAAATAAGCCCCGGTGCGAACGTCGCAATGGGCCAGGGAGCGGTTGCAGGTTTGGCCGACATGACGACCTCCCAGGCGACGGCAATTGGTACGGCCGCTACCGCGTCCAACTGGGAAGCCACGGCGCTGGGCTTCAAGGCTCAAGCCACGGGCATCTATTCCGACGCGCTGGGCGACTCGTCCGTCGCTAGCGCCAACTATGCGAATGCTGTCGGTTCCTATGCCACGGCTAGCCAGCAAGGCGCGACTGCGGTTGGCTTTAAAGCAAACGCCAACGCGACAAACGCGGTGGCTCTCGGCAACGGCGCGAACGCTTCGGTGTCGAACTCGGTGGCGCTGGGCAATGGCGCGACCACGGCAGCGGCAGTGGGCACGGCCAGCGGCGTGATCGGCGGCACGACGTACACCTACGCTGGCGCGAACCCGACGGGCACGGTAAGCGTGGGCACGGCAGGCGCCGAGCGCACCATCACCAACGTGGCGGCAGGCCGTGTGACGGCTACCAGCACGGATGCGGTGAACGGTTCGCAACTCTTTGCGGCCGACTCGCAGATCACGGCCAACACGAGCAGCATCACCACGCTCCAGGGCAACGTGACGACCATCAACGGTCAGATCACGAGCATCCAGGGTTCGATCACGAACATCAACGGTCAACTGGCCAATACGGTTCAGTACGACTCGTCGGCGCACACCTCGATCACGCTGGGCGGTTCGGGCTCGACCTCGACGGTGGTGATCCATAACGTGGCTCCGGGCACACTGAGTTCGACGAGCACGGACGCGGTCAATGGTTCGCAGCTGTATGCGACCAACCAGAACGTGTCGAACGTCACCAACACGGTGAACAACATCACCAACGGCGGCGGGATCAAGTACTTCCACACGACCTCGACGCTGGGTGATTCGTCGGCGACGGGCGCGAACAGCACGGCCATCGGCCCGGTGGCGACGGCAACCGGCGCCAACAGCATTGCCATGGGCAATGGTGCGACGGCGAACAATAGCGACGATATCGCGATTGGCGCTGGCGCCTCCGCAACGGGGAACGCATCGCAGATCGGCATGGCGATGGGCTGGAACGCGCTCGCCAGCAATGGTGGCGAAGCGCTGGGTTCGTCCGCGACGGCGAGCGGCGCGAACAGCACGGCGCTGGGCCAGGCTGCGGTGGCTTCGAACACGAACTCGATCGCACTGGGCAACGGCGCGAACGCTTCGGTGGCGAACTCGGTGGCGCTGGGCAATGGCGCGACCACGGCAGCGGCAGTGGGCACGGCCAGCGGCGTGATCGGCGGCACGACGTACACCTACGCTGGCACGAACCCGACGGGCACGGTAAGCGTGGGCACGGCAGGCGCCGAGCGCACCATCACCAACGTGGCGGCGGGCCGTGTGACGGCTACGAGCACGGATGCGGTGAACGGTTCGGAACTCTATGCGACGAACACCCAGGTCACGGCCAACACGAGCAGCATCACCACGCTCCAGGGCAACGTGACGACCCTCAACGGTCAGATCACGAGCATCCAGGGTTCGATCACGAACATCAATGGTCAACTGGCCAATGCGGTGACGTACGACTCGTCGGCGCACACCTCGATCACGCTGGGCGGCACGGGTTCGACCTCGACGGTCGTGATCCATAACGTGGCCCCGGGCGCACTGAGCGCGACGAGCACGGATGCGGTCAATGGTTCGCAGCTGTATGCGACCAACCAGAACGTGTCGAACGTCACGAACACGGTGAACAACATCACCAACGGCGGCGGGATCAAGTACTTCCACACGAACTCGACGCTGGGTGACTCGTCGGCGACGGGTGCGAACAGCACGGCCATTGGTCCGGTGGCGACGGCTACGCAATCGAACTCGATCGCAATCGGTAACGGCGCGGTGTCGAACGTGTCGAACTCGGTGGCGCTGGGCAACGGTGCGACCACGGCAGCGGCAGTGGGCACGGCCAGCGGCGTGATCGGCGGCACGACGTACACCTACGCCGGCACGAACCCGACGGGCACGGTAAGCGTGGGTACGGCAGGCGCCGAGCGCACCATCACCAACGTGGCGGCGGGCCGTGTGACGGCTACGAGCACGGATGCGGTGAACGGTTCGGAACTCTACGCGACGAACACCCAGGTCACGGCCAATACGAACGCGATCTCGAACATCGCCGGTCAGATCACGAACATCAACGGCCAGGTGCAAGATGCGGTGCTGTATGACTCGTCGGCGCACACTTCGGTGACGCTGGGCGGCGTTGGTGCAAGCACGGCAGTCGCGCTGCACAACGTCGCGGCTGGTGCAGTGAACGCATCGAGTTTCGACGCGGTGAACGGTTCGCAGCTGTACAACCTGGCCAGCTCCGACGCCTCGGCGCTCGGCGGCGGTTCGACGGTGAACAGCAACGGTTCGATCTCGAACCCGACGTATGTGGTTGGCGGCAAGACGTTCAACAACGTCGGCGGCGCGATCACCAACCTGGACGGTTCGATCACGAGCATCAACAGCCAGATCACGAACATGAACGGTCAGCTGCAAGATGCGGTCATGTACGACTCGTCGGCGCACACCTCGGTGACGCTGGGCGGTTCGGGTTCGACCAAGGCAGTCGCGCTGCATAACGTGGCGGCTGGTGCAGTGAACGCATCGAGCTTCGACGCAGTGAACGGTTCGCAGCTGTACAACCTGGCCAGCTCCGACGCAGCGGCAATCGGCGGTGGCTCGACGGTGAACCCGAACGGCACGATCTCGAACCCGACGTTCGTGATCAACGGTGGCACGTTCACCAACGTGGCCGGCGCGATCACCAACCTGGATGGCCGTGTGACGCAAAACACGACCGATATCACGAACCTGACGAACAACATCAACAACGGCACGATCGGTCTGGTGCAGCAAGCCACGCCGACGAGCACGGTGACGGTTGCGAAGGCTACGGGCGGTACGCTCGTCGACTTCACGGGCACGGCGGGCACGCGCAAGCTGACCGGCGTTTCGGCAGGCGATGTGACGGCTTCGAGCGTGGATGCGGTGAACGGTTCGCAGCTCTACGCACTGGCCAGCTCGACGGCTGATTCGATGGGCGGCGGCTCGACGGTGAACCCGAACGGTTCGATCTCGAACCCGACGTATGTCATCGGCGGCAAGACGTTCAACAACGCAGGGTCGGCATTCACGGAGATCTCGGGCGACATCACGAACATCAACGGTCAGTTGCAGGATGCGGTGATGTATGACTCGTCGGCGCACGCTTCGGTGACGCTGGGCGGCGTGGGTGCAAGCACGGCAGTCGCGCTGCATAACGTGGCGGCTGGTGCAGTGAACGCATCGAGCTTCGACGCGGTGAACGGTTCGCAGCTGTACAACCTGGCCAGCTCCGACGCAGCGGCAATCGGCGGTGGCTCGACGGTGAACCCGAACGGCACGATCTCGAACCCGACGTTCGTGATCAACGGCGGCAGCACGTACACCAACGTGGCCGGCGCGATCACCAACCTGGACGGCCGTGTGACGCAAAACACGTCGGACATCCAGAACATCACCAACAACATCAACAACGGCACGATTGGCCTCGTCCAGCAGGATCAGACGACGCGCAACATCACCGTTGCGAAGGACACGGACGGCACGATCGTGGACTTCACGGGCACGGCGGGCACGCGCAAGCTGACCGGCGTTTCGGCAGGCGATGTGACGGCTTCGAGCGTTGACGCGGTGAACGGTTCGCAACTCTACGCACTGGGCAGCTCGACGGCTGACGCGCTGGGCGGCGGCTCGACGGTGAACGGCGACGGCTCGATCTCGAACCCGACGTACAACATCGGCGGCGACACGTTCAACAATGTTGGCGGCGCGTTGACGAACCTGGACGGCCGTGTGACGCAAAACACGACCGACATCACGAACCTGACGAACAACATCAACAACGGCACGGTTGGTCTGGTGCAGCAGGATCCGGACACGCTCGACATCACGGTTGCGAAGAACACGGGCGGCAACCTCGTGGACTTCACGGGCACGGCAGGTCCGCGTGTTCTGACCGGTGTGGCGAATGGTGCGGTGAACGCGACGAGCGTGCAGGCAGTGAACGGCTCGCAGCTGTACGCGGTCTCCAGCTCGACGGCTAGCGCGCTGGGTGGTGGTTCGACGGTGAACACCGACGGCACGATCTCGGCTCCGACGTATGTCGTCAACGGCGGCACGTACAACAACGTGGGCGACGCGATCTCGAACATCTCCGGCTCGGTCCAGAACCTGACGGACAACGCGGTGATGTACGACTCGTCGGCGAAGGACTCGATCACGCTGGGCGGTTCCGGTTCGACGACGGCTGTCGCGATCCACAACGTGGCGAACGGTGTCGTCAACGCGACGAGCACGGACGCCGTGAATGGCTCGCAACTGTACGACCTCCAGTCGCAGATCGACACGGTGAATAACATCGCCCAAAACGCAACCGACCCGATGTTCTCGGCGCAGGGCGACCGCAATACCGAAGCGGCGCAGTCGACGGGTACGCATTCGACGGCAGGCGGCGCGAACGCGGTGGCAAGCGGCAGCCAGTCGGTCGCGATGGGCGCAAGCTCGACCGCGAGCGGCAGCCAGTCGACGGCGATCGGCGCGAACGCAACGGCAACGGCGAACAACGCCGTGGCGCTGGGCCAGGGCTCGGTGGCGGATCGTGACAACACGGTGTCGGTGGGCTCGGCGGGCAATGAACGCCAGGTCACCAACGTCGCGGCTGGCACGGCCGGTACCGACGCGGTCAACGTCGACCAGTTGAACGATGCGGTAAGCAACGCTTCGAGCAACGCGGTTCAGCAAGCGACGCAGCAAGCCAACGCCTACACGAACCAGCAGATCGGCGTGGTGCGCAAGCAGATGAACGTGCTGGGCGCAACGGCGATGGCGGCTTCCTCGCTGCTCCCGAATGCACGCTCGGAAGGCAACTTCCAGATGAGCGTGGCGGCGGGTACCTACGGCGGCGAAAGCGCGCTGGCACTCGGTGCGAACTGGTACGTGTCGGATCGCGTGCTGGTGAACGCTCACGTGTCGCATGCGACGAGCAACGCGGGTAGCACCGGCGTCTCGGTTGGCGCGACGATCGGCTTCTGATCGACCGCGACCCAAGCCCGCCACGGGAAACCGTGGCGGGCACGGAGAAACTCATGAAGAAAACTTTGATATGCGGCGCACTGCTGGCCGCGCTGACGAGCGCCCAGGCGTTCGCCAGCGTGGGCAGCGACGCCGAGGCGACGATGCCTGCCGCCCAGAAGATCGCCGATCCCTACCAGCGCGGTCTGGCCGAAGGCTGGCTCGAAATCGCCGAGCGTCAGGACAGCCACGTGCTGGTGTCGAGCGTCTACAACGACGCGGCGGCCAAGGCGCTGAACAATGGCCGTCATTTCATCAACGGCAGCGTGCCGTTTCAACCGATCTACGGCCAGAAGAACTGGCCGCCGGTCGAGACACGCGAGAAGTGGGTGAAGGCGCTGCAGGAAATCGAGCGCACGAACCAGCGCGCTTCGCAGTCGCCGTGCCGCGGCGAGGATGCGGGCCGTCTTGCCGCGCTGACCGACGAGGCCTGGAAGGAGCAGGACGAAACGCATGGCACGCATTGGGTGCACGGCTGGGAAAGCATCGAGCGCGCGCAGAAGCTTGCGCAGAAGGTGAACGCCGACCTCGACAAATGCGTGCCACCCGTGGCCGCGCCTGTCGTTCCGGTGGTCGTGGCGCCGGTGCTCGCGAAGCCGGTGAGCTTGTCCGCCGACGCGCTGTTCGATTTCGACAGCGCCGTGCTCAAGCCCGAAGGTCAACGCGAAGTCGCACTGCTCGCGCAACAGGTCCGCGATTCGGGCGTGAAGATGCGCGTGTTGAAGATCGATGGCTACACGGATCGATTCGGCTCCGCGGCGCACAACAAGACGTTGTCGCTGCAACGCGCCCAATCGGTCAGGAAGGCGCTCGAAGCGCAAGGCGTAACGGCCGATCGTTTCGAAATCAACGGCCTTGGCGCGGCCGCGCCCGTGAAGCTTTGTGCGGGCAAGAAGGCGACGCCCGCCGTGGTCGCTTGTCTCGCGCCCAACCGGCGCGTGGAGATTTCCGCGAAATAAGCGGAAAACGCAGGTCCCGGAGCAATAAGGACCTGCGCGCGGCCCATCCGGGCCGCAACAAGTAGTAGGGGTTGACGGCGTGCCGATCGTTAGATGGGCGCGCCGTTTTTTTATCGGCGAGTTTTGAGATGGATTGCGCCGCTCATGCTTTCACTGCGTTTTCTTCACTGCGGCAGGTTTGGCGAAGAGTTCGAGGATCGCTCGATGGAGCGGGAACTGCGCGGCGAGCTTTTCGGTATCGGCGATTTCGAACTCGCTGAATTCGAAGCCCGGCGCCACCGTGCAGCCCACGAGGGCATAGGCCGAGGGATCGCAGCAACGCGCCGCGAACCAGTGGCCGGCGGGCACCACGGCCTGGAATACCGTGCCCGGATGATCGAGCGCGTGGCCGAGCTTGCGCGTGGAGAGCACGCCGCGCTCGTCGATCGAATGGATTTCGATGGGCGCGCCCGCGTAGAAGTGCCAGAGTTCGTCGGAGCGAATGCGATGCCAGGAGGAATAGGCGCCGTCCGCGAGCAGGAAGTAGATGGCGGTGGAGGCGGCGCGCGTGCCGTCGGTGTCGGGCGCGCCGTCACGGCGCACGAACTTGTCGCTGCGGTAGGTTTCGCTGTAGTAGCCGCCTTCGGGGTGCGGCTCCAGCCCGAAGCGGCGGATCAGTTCTTCGACAGCGGCGTTGGCGTTGACCATGGCATCGGCTCCGTGTAGCGGTTCGGCCAGGGCGCAACGCGCCTGACTTCAGCGTTGCGCCTGACCTCAGCGTTCCTGTTTCTCGATGAGCGCGAGCAGCCCGCGCAGCGCGTGCGCGGCGGCCTGCACGCGGATCTGTTCGCGGTCGCCCTTGAAGACGAGCGTTTCCACGCTCGTGTGCAGCCGGTTGCTCCAGCCGAACGACACCATGCCGACCGGCTTTTCCGGCGTGCCGCCGCCCGGCCCCGCGATGCCCGTGATGGCGAGCGAAACTTGTGCCCGGCTGTTGCGCAGCGCGCCTTCGGCCATGGCGCGCGCGACCGGTTCGCTCACGGCGCCGTGTTTTTCGATCAGCTCGGCCGGCACGCCGATCATCTCGGTCTTCGCCTGGTTCGAATAGGTGACGAAGCCGCGCTCGAACCAGCCGCTGCTGCCGGAAATATCGGTGACGGCCGTGGCGACCATGCCGCCGGTACAGGACTCGGCGGTGGCGAGCATGATGCGGGCGTCGCGCAGCTTGTTGCCGGCGCGGATGGCGAGTTGATGGACGACGGAATCGGTAGGCATGGCGGTGGGCAATGGAAGGTAGCGGCTCAGACGGACATGCGCCAGAGCGCGATCACGAGCAGCGTGAAAAACGCGGCGATGAGGTCGTCGATCATGATGCCGAAGCCGTTCTTGAAGCGTCGATCGATATAGCGGATCGGCGGCGGCTTGACCATATCGAAGAAGCGGAAGATCACGAAGGCCCAGAGTTTGCCGACGAAGCCGATGGGCGTAATCATCAGCAGCACGAGCCAGAACGCGATGATCTCGTCCCAGACGATGGGCGACGGATCGTCGGCGCGCAGCCTTTTCGCGGTGTAGCTGGTGATGCCGACGCCGGCGAGGAAACCGCCGATGATGAGCAAGCCCCAGTCGAGCACGCTGATATAGCGGTTGAGGACTTCGAACGACGCCCACGCGAACAGCGTGCCGGCCGTGCCGGGCGCGAGCCGCGACAAACCCGCGCCGAAGCCCAGCGAAATGATGTGCAGCGGATGCGCGAGCATGAAAGGCGCATCGGCGCGGCGCGGGCCTTTGGCTGCGCGTGGGGCCGGTGCGCGGGTCGCGGCAGGCTGGCTGGCCGTCCCGAGTTCGTCGGCGGGCGAGGGCGTTGGGTCAGTCGGCATGGAAGTGGTCGAAACCTTGCAGCGTCAGGTTGAGCGGCGCACCGGTGCCGTCGCGCCACGCGATGATCGGCTGCGTCGACGGCAGCGCCTGGGCGTCGGGAGCGTTTATTGTACCGATGCGCGTGACCCGCACACCGGCCTGTTGCGCCGCCGCCGCGACCGCTTCGCGCCGCTGCGGCGCGGCGGTGAAGCAAAGCTCGTAGTCGTCGCCGCCCGCAAGCGCGCATTGCAGTTGCAGCTCGCGTGGCAGACGCGCGAGCGCCTCTGAAACGGGCAGCGCATCCACGTCGATGGTGGCGTTCACGCGCGAGCGCACGAGGATATGGCGCAGGTCGCCCGCCAGTCCGTCCGAGATGTCGAGCGCCGCGCGCGCCACGCCGCGCAGCGCGAGGCCAAGCGCCACGCGCGGCTGCGGATATTCGAGCGCCGCGCGAAAGTACGCGGCGTCTGCGGCGTCCATCGGCGCGTGCGGCCATTCCTCGCGCAGGAAGGCGAGGCCCGCGCGCGCGTCGCCGGGCGTGCCGGACACCCAGATATCGTCGCCGGGCTGCGCCGCATCGCGCCGCAGCGCGAGATCCTGCCGCACCGTGCCGAACACCGTGAGGCACAGGTTCAGCGGGCCGGCCGTGGTGTCGCCGCCCATCAGCTCGCAATCGTGACGGTCGGCCAGTTCGAACATGCCGGCGCTGAATGCTTCGAGCCAGCGCTCCTCGGGCCTGGGCAACGCGAACGCGAGCGTGAAGCCCAGCGGTTGCGCGCCCATCGCGGCGAGATCGGACAGATTGACGGCGAGCGCCTTGTGGCCGAGCGCGTGGGGATCGACATCGGGGAAAAAATGGCGGCCTTCGACCAGCATGTCGGTGGAGAC
Source organism: Paraburkholderia eburnea (assembly GCF_002917095.1). Taxonomy (GTDB): domain Bacteria; phylum Pseudomonadota; class Gammaproteobacteria; order Burkholderiales; family Burkholderiaceae; genus Paraburkholderia; species Paraburkholderia eburnea. Next base: position 624,201 of record NZ_PQGA01000001.1, on the reverse strand, counting down.
AGCCAGCATTTCGCCGGCGGCGGGCGCGATGAGCGCGCAATCGTCGCCAATGCCGAGCGCGGCGCGGCGCGTGTTCGCGCGGGCGCGTTGGGCGAAGTATCGGTCGATCAGGGAGAACTCGGAAAGCATGACGAAAGGTGACGATGACGGTGAATTCGGGTGCGGCGTTGCCCGCAACCCGGTCGCGGCAGTTGCACCCGAACTGAAAGGAATGCCTTTGAAGAATGGCGCTACAATCGGTCGGATCCGCGTTCGAACTGTCATTCTAATCCGCACCCACCGCCCTGCCTCCCATGTCGAATTCGAATCCCGCCACGAACAAGCTGCGCGAAGCCGCCCTCGATTACCACGAGTTCCCGACGCCCGGGAAGATCGCCATCGCGCCGACCAAGCAGATGATCAACCAGCGCGATCTTTCGCTCGCGTACTCGCCGGGCGTTGCGTTCGCGTGCGAGGCGATCGTCGAGAATCCGCTCAACGCGGCGCGCTTCACGGCGCGCAGCAACCTCGTCGGCGTCGTCTCGAACGGCACGGCGGTGCTGGGCCTCGGCAACATCGGGCCGCTGGCCTCCAAGCCGGTGATGGAAGGCAAGGCGGTGCTGTTCAAGAAGTTCGCCGGCATCGACGTGTTCGATATCGAGCTGAACGAGACCGACCCGCACAAGCTGGTCGATGTGATCGCCGCGCTCGAACCGACCTTCGGCGGCATCAATCTGGAAGACATCAAGGCGCCCGAGTGCTTCATCGTCGAACGTGAAGCGCGCAAGCGCATGAAGATTCCGGTCTTCCACGACGACCAGCACGGCACGGCCATCGTCGTGGCGGCGGCGTTCACCAACGGCCTGAAGGTCGTCGGCAAGGACATCAAGCAGGTGAAGCTGGTCGCGTCCGGCGCGGGCGCGGCGGCGCTGGCGTGTCTGGATCTGCTCGTGGATCTCGGCCTGCCGCTAGAGAACATCTACGTGAGCGACCTCGCGGGCGTGGTCTACAAGGGCCGCACCGAACTGATGGACCCGGACAAAGAGCGCTTCGCACGCGAAACCGACGCGCGCACGCTCGCGGAAGTGATCGAAGGCGCCGATATTTTCCTGGGGCTGTCCGCGGGCGGCGTGCTCAAGCAGGACATGGTCAAGCGGATGGCGCCGAAGCCGCTGATCCTGGCGCTTGCCAACCCGACGCCGGAAATCCTGCCGGAACTCGCGCTCGAAGTGCGCCCGGACGCCGTGCTCGCGACCGGCCGCACGGACTATCCGAACCAGGTGAACAACGTTCTGTGCTTCCCGTTCATCTTCCGCGGCGCGCTCGACGTGGGCGCGACCACGATCACGCGCGAAATGGAAATCGCCGCCGTGAACGCGATCGCGGAGCTGGCGCGCCAGGAGCAGAGCGACGTCGTGGCCACGGCCTACGGCATCCAGGATCTGCAGTTCGGGCCTGAATACCTGATTCCGAAGCCCTTCGATCCGCGTCTGATCGTGAAGATCGCGCCAGCCGTCGCCAAGGCGGCGATGGATGCGGGCGTCGCCACGCGTCCGATCGAGGACATGGACGCCTACGAGCAGCATCTGCAGCAGTTCGTCTATCACAGCGGCACCACCATGAAGCCGATCTTCCAGATCGCGCGCGCCGTGGAGCCGGAGAAGAAGCGCATCGTGTTCGCCGAAGGCGAGGAAGAGCGCATCCTGCGCGCGGTGCAGATCGTCGTCGACGAAAACCTCGCGCGCCCGATCCTGATCGGCCGCCCGGCGGTGATCGAGCAGCGCATCGCGCGCTGCGGCCTGCGCCTGGTCGCGGGTCAGGACTACACGGTCGTCAACACGGATCACGACGAGCGCTATCGCGAGTTCTGGCAGAGCTACGCGAAACTGATGGCGCGCAAGGGCATCACGGCGCAGATGGCGAAGCTCGAAATGCGCCGCCGCACCACGCTGATCGGCGCGATGCTGGTGGAAAAGGGCGAGGCCGACGGCATGATTTGCGGCACGGTCAGCACGACGCACCGCCATTTGCACTTCATCGACCAGATCATCGGCAAGAAGGAAGGCTGCAAGGTCTATGGCGCGATGAACGCGCTGGTGCTGCCGAACCGCCAGATTTTCGTGGTCGATACGCACGTGAACGTCGACCCGACGCCCGAACAGCTCGCCGAAATCACGATCATGGCGGCGGAAGAAGTGCGCCGCTTCGGCATCGAACCGAAGATCGCGCTGTGCTCGCATTCGAACTTCGGTTCGAGCAATGCGCCTTCGGCGCAGAAGATGCGCGATCTGCTGGTGATCCTTCAGGAGCGCGCGCCGGATCTGCAGGTCGACGGCGAAATGCACGGCGACGTCGCGCTCGACGCAACCCTGCGTCGCGAGGTCCTGCCGGAATCGACGCTCGAAGGCGAAGCGAATCTGCTGGTGATGCCGAATATCGACGCCGCCAATATCTCGTACAACCTGCTGAAGACGGCGGCGGGCAACAACATCGCCATCGGGCCGATCCTGCTGGGCGCGGCCAAGCCGGTGCACGTGCTGACGGCGTCGGCGACGGTGCGCCGCATCGTCAACATGACGGCGCTGCTGGTCGCGGATGTGAACGCGACGCGCTAAGGCGTTTGAAGTGTTTGAGGTGTTTGAGGTGTTTTGAGGCCCGAGGCGGTGCAACGCCGCCCCCGTTTTTCCGTGCTTCGTCTGCGAATCCCCGCCGATGGCTGATCAGGCCGTCGGCGGGCGTCCCCCTGAGGCGCCTTGCGGCCCTTTTTTCGCTTGTAAAAACTACCTGATTGCCGGTTGCGCGCCGTCAAGCCTCCTGTGCGGCTGCCGTGCCGTGATTGCTTCCAGGTGGCATTAGCGATACCCTTACACCTTTCATGGTCGTCGAATGTGTGATCCGGTAACCGGGAATCCGTAGATGGTACAGATAGGACTGCCTGACGAAACGACTGGAGAAACAGCCGCGCGGGCAGGCCACGCAATCTGCGGGAATCTCCTCGCAAGTCTTTGTTCCATAAGATTTTCTGGCGAGTCGTCCCGGCGCGTTCTGCGCGTCGCATCGGGCGTCTTTCTGGCGGCGACGTTAGCCGTTTCGCAGGTTGCCACGGCGCGCACGCACGCGCCGGAGGATGGCGGCGCAGCCAGCGGCACCGTGAGCATGGGTGAGTTGCCTCGCGAGGCGGTCGACACGCTCGGCTTGATCGGCACAGGCGGTCCTTACCCTTTCGAGAAAGATGGCGTCGTATTCGGCAATTATGAGCGCCAATTGCCCAAACATCGGCGCGGCTACTATCACGAGTACACGGTGCCCACACCCGCGGCGCGCAATCGGGGTGCACGGCGCATCGTCTGCGGCGGTCCGCCAAGGCGGACCGATAATTGCTATTACACCGACGACCACTACGCCAGTTTCAGGCGAATTGTTGAATGACACCGGGAAGAGCGGCATGAGCGATAACACTTACGCGCACGACCCCCGGGTCGCGAGCGATCTGTTCGCGTCCGGCGAGGGCAACCTGTTCCAGCGCGTCATGCAGATGAAGCATGACGACCAGCAGCGCGACGCTGCGCAGGCGGGCGAGACGCATTCATCGAACGAGGAGGCCATGAGCCTGTTTGCGAGCGTCAGGCCGAACATCGTCCAGTCGATTCGCGCGTTCCGCGTGCAGGAACTCGCCGACGAAGCGCAGCGGCTACAGGAGCATTTCCTCTATGCGTTCTGCGCGAACGCGCTGACCAAGCAGGAAGTGCTGGAAACGATCGCCACATCGTTTCTGTTTCCGAAGCATTTCGGCAAGAACTACGATGGCTTGTACGACTGCCTGACCGATATGGTGCAGAAGGCCGGCGAACAGCCCGGCTTCGTGGTGGTGCTCGAAGGCCTGCCGATCGCGCAGAAGTTCGACAAGGACGGTCGCGAGACGCTGCTCGACGTATTCCGCGAAGCTTCGGAGTACTGGGCCGAGCGCAAGGTGCCGTTCCGCGTCTTTTATTCGTTCGCCTGAAGAAAAGTCGATAACGTCGCATTCCTGCGACAAAAACACACAGGCCCGCCGGTCGTCACGACCGGCGGGCCTTGTCATTTTTACCTGTCAGCGCGCCGTTGGCTTTCTGCGGATGGCAACGCGCGGCGGATTACCAGCCGCCCCAGCGCGCGGCCAGCGCCGACAGCACGGCGATGCCCGCCGTCTCCGTGCGCAGCACGCGCGGGCCGAGTCCCACGGCGACGAAGCCGTGATCGAGTGCGGCCGCTTCTTCGGGCGACGAAAAACCGCCCTCCGGGCCGACCAGCACCGTGACCTCGCCGAGCGGCGGGGTATTGGGCAGCGTGGCGAATGAGACGTTTGCGCGCGGCGAGAGCAGCACGCGCAGTTCGCCGTCGCCCGGCGTCTTGGGCAGGGAGCCTAGCCACGTGCCGATCTCGCGCGTGGGCGCGACTTCGGGCATGCGGTTGCGTCCGCACTGTTCGCACGACGCCTGCACGATGCGCTGCCAGTGCGCCTGGCGGCGTATCGCGCGCTCGCCCGAAAGGCGCACGACGCTGCGCGAGGTGGTGAGCGGCACGAAGCTCGTCGCGCCAAGCTCGACGGCCTTTTCGATCAGCCAGTCCATCTTGTCGCTGCCGGCGATGCCTTGGGCGAGCGTGAGCCGGTAGGGCGGTTCGGTTTCGACATCGCGGAACGGCCCGACGCGCACCTGGGTGTCGCGGCGCTCCATCGAGATGATTTCGGCGCTGAATTCTCCGCCCACGCCGTTGAACAGCACGACCGTGTCGCCGGGCTGCAGGCGCAGCACCTGGACGTGTCGCGTGACTTCGTCGGGGAGGGTGAAGACGTCGCCGGACTGCAAAGAATTGCCGACGAAAAAGCGGGGCATAAGACAGGTTCTCATTGCTTCATGACAGATGGCGAGCAAGCGCCCAACGGTAACCGTCGAGGTCTTCGACCTGAGCGAAACGGTCACCCCAGAACTGGTCCTGCGGCTCGCTCAACGATTTCGCGCCGGCGTCGAGCGCCCGCGCATATACCGCGTCGACGTTGTCGACGTAAAGATAAAAGGACTGGGGGGCGATCGCGTCCGAGCTCCTCGGCGTGCGTGCCGTCGAACCGAAAGCGCCCTCCGGCGCAAACATCACGATCAGTTGATCGTGGTAGGTCATTTCCACGTGCATCACCGCGCCGTCGTCCTCCACGCTATCGCGTACCGCAAAGCCGAAGGCCGCCTCGAAGAAAGCAATCGCGGCGCGCGCGTCGCGCACCGTCAGATACGGCGTCAGCCACGGCACGCCTGCGGGGCGGGGTGGGGTCATCGAGCTCTCCAGATTCGGTTACGGGCAGGCGGGTTGTCAGCTGGATGCCGAATTGGCGGGCACGCAAACAAATGTAACGAACCCGCCGATTCTGCAATGTTGCGCATCCTAAAGCTGTAGGAATTCACCTAATTTATCGCGGAACATTCGCGGCGCAGCGAGAAGTGTCGCATGCAGCCGCGCATCGTAAAAGCGCAGGCCCTCAAGCTCGCGCTCGAACATGCGGACGGCCAGCATGGCCTCCGACTGCGCGGCCGGGTCGAGATGGTCACTTGCCACGGCCATTAGCCAGGGCGATCCGTAGAGCGGCACCCAGGCGCTCAAGGGTCGGACGTTCGCAAATGTCGCGCGCAAGCCGTCGAGCAGCGCGCCCACGCGCGCCGTGTGATGCAGGGGCGAGCCCAGGTGCAGCGAAATGAGGGCGTCTTCGCTCATGATGCGTTTGAGCGCGCGATAGAAGGGCGGCGTGTACAGGCCTGCGGCGGGCGAATCGGGTGGCGTCAGGTCGAACACCACCAGATCGAACGGCAACGCGTTATCGGACGTCTGTGTCCGCGCGACGAAATCGGCGGCATCGCCGATCACTAACTCCACGCGCGGATCGTCGAACGCGCCGCCGCGCACCTGCGGCAGGTAATCGCCGGTCAGGCGCACGACCTCGGCGTCCAGTTCGGCGACCACGATGCGCTCGATGCCCGGATGGCGCAGCAACTGGCGCGCTGCGCCGCCGTCGCCGCCGCCCAGCACGAGCGCCGCGCGCGGCGCGGGGTGGGTCAGTGCGGCCACGTGCGTCATGCACTCGTGATAGATGAACTCGTCGCCCGCGGACGTCATCGGGCGGCCGTCCAGCGTGAACAGGCAGCCGAGCTGCAGCGTGTCCCAGACCTCGATGTGCTGCCATGCCGAATCGACGCTGGCCAGCAGGCGTGCGCCGGGAAAGCCGTAGACGGCGTCGGCGCCAGGGTGAAAGAGGAGCGGGGCGGTCAAGGCGGTAAAGGGGAGCGAAGGGAGAGTGTGCCGCCGTCGTGTGGCCGGGCTTCAAGGCAATTCAGGCCTCCAAAGCCAGCGGATCGACACGAAAAGCGGGGCGATCACGCATTATACGGACGCCTGGATACACGGCTTCCCGCGCGCCTGGAGCGGTTGGCGCGCGGTTGGGTTTCGTCGGCGCCTGTCGGCGCTTTCCTGCGCGGGCCAGGCCTCGGAGCCAGGGAAAAGCCGCATGTTCTGTTAGAATGTCGCCCTTTGCAGCCCTGTCCGTTTGCTCTGGCCGTTTCGCGTCTTCCTGGCGCCGCATCGCGCGCCGGAGCACGTATTTGCCGAGCTTCCGGAACCGCCCGCTGCTGTGCGCCCGCCGTTTTGATCCGTGCTTTGATCTGATCAATTCCGCCCGCCCACGCCGCTTTTTGCACTCGTTCCTCCGGACTCGACATGACGACTTCGTCTTCCGCCTCCCCCGCCACCACCAAGTTGATGGCCAACGCGATCCGCGCGCTGTCCATGGACGCCGTTCAGCAAGCGAATTCCGGTCACCCCGGCATGCCCATGGGCATGGCCGAGATCGCCGTCGCGCTGTGGGCGCGCCATCTGCGCCACAATCCGACGAACCCGCACTGGAACGACCGCGACCGCTTCGTGCTGTCGAACGGCCACGGCTCGATGCTGCTGTATTCGTTGCTGCATCTGACCGGCTACGACCTGCCGATCGAAGAGCTGAAGAATTTCCGCCAGATGCACTCGAAGACGCCGGGCCACCCGGAATTCGGCATCACGCCGGGCGTCGAAACCACCACCGGCCCGCTCGGCCAGGGTCTGGCGAACGCGGTCGGCATGGCGCTGGCCGAAGCGCTGCTCGCCGCCGAGTTCAACAAGACCGACGCGAAGATTGTCGATCACCACACCTATGTGTTCCTCGGCGACGGCTGCCTGATGGAAGGCATCTCGCACGAAGCCTGTTCGCTCGCCGGCACGCTCAAGCTGAACAAGCTGATCGCGCTCTACGACGACAACGGCATCTCGATCGACGGTCACGTCGAGCACTGGTTCCACGACGACACCCCGAAGCGCTTCGAAGCCTACGGCTGGAACGTGATCGCGGATGTGAACGGCCATGACGTCGACGCGGTCGACGCCGCCATCGCGAAGGCAAAGGCTTCGGACAAGCCGACGCTGATCTGCTGCAAGACGCAGATCGGCCACGGCGCGCCGACCAAGGCCGGCGGCCACGACGTGCACGGCGCGCCGCTGGGCGCGGAAGAAATCGGCAAGTGGCGCGAGGCAGCGGGCTGGAAGTGGGAGCCCTTCGTCGTGCCGCAGGAAGTCTACGCAGACTGGGATTCGAAGGCCACGGGCGCGAAGCTCGAAGCCGAATGGAACGAATCGTTCGGCGCGTACAAGTCGAAGTACCCGCAACAAGCCGAAGAATTCGAGCGCCGCATGGCCGGCAAGCTGCCCGCCGACTGGGCGCAGAAGGCCGCTGAAATCATCGCGGGCGCGGATTCGCGCAAGGAAACCGTTGCCACGCGCAAGGCGTCGCAGCAGGCCATCGAAGGCCTCGCCGCCGCGCTGCCGGAACTGCTGGGCGGTTCGGCCGACCTGACCGGCTCGAACCTGACCAACTGGAAGGCCTCGAAGCCCGTGCGCGCCGCCAAGGCTGGCGAAGCCGGCATCGAGTGGGGCAACCACATCAACTACGGCGTGCGTGAATTCGGGATGAGCGCCGCGCTCAACGGCATCACGCTGCACGGCGGCTACAAGGCGTTCGGCGGCACCTTCCTGACGTTCTCGGACTACAGCCGCAACGCGCTGCGCGTGGCCGCACTGATGAAGTGCCCGTCGATCTTCGTGTTCACGCACGACTCGATTGGCCTGGGCGAAGACGGCCCGACGCACCAGTCGATCGAACAGGTGCCGAGCCTGCGTCTGATCCCGAACATGACGCTCTGGCGTCCGGCCGACACGGTTGAAACGGCGGTGGCCTGGACCGAGTCGATCGCGCATCACGGCCCGTCGAGCCTGATCTTCAGCCGTCAGAACCTGCAGTTCAACGAGCGCACGGACGCGCAGATCGCCAACATCGCCAAGGGCGGCTACGTTCTGAAGGACTGGAACGACGACATTCCGAGCCGCAAGATCATCCTGATCGCGACGGGTTCGGAGGTCGAGCTGGCGGTGAAGGCCGTCGAGGCGCTGCAGCGCGAAGGTATCGGCGCCCGCGTGGTGTCCATGCCGTCGACCAACGTGTTCGACCGCCAGGACGCCGAGTACAAGGAGCGCGTGCTGCCCAGGGGCGTGCGCCGCGTGGCGATCGAAGCGGCGCAGGGCGACTTCTGGCGCAAGTACGTGGGTCTCGAAGGCGGCGTGGTCAGCATCGACACCTTCGGCGAATCGGCTCCGGCGGGCGTGCTGTTCAAGCACTTCGGCTTCACGGTCGAAAACGTCGTCGCGACGGCCAAGGCCGCGCTCGACAACTAAGCATGACCTCGACGGGCTCGCCTTCTGGCGGGCCCGTTTGCCGTGTACGCCCGCGCGCTGTGAATCCGGTTGCCACAAGCAACCGGGTAGCCGGGCAGGGCGGAGCACGGCGCTGTATCAGAATTTTTTACCATCAGGAGATAAACCATGACCATTCGCGTCGCAATCAACGGCTACGGCCGTATCGGCCGCAACACGCTTCGCGCCCTCTACGAGAACGGCAAGAAGCACGACATCCAGATCGTCGCGATCAACGACCTGGGTGACGCGAAGACCAATGCGCATCTGACGCAGTACGACACGGCACACGGCAAGTTCCCGGGCGAAGTGACGGTTGACGGCGACTACCTCGTCGTCAACGGCGACCGCATCCGCGTGCTGGCCAACCGCAACCCGGCAGAACTGCCGTGGGGCGAGCTGGGCGTCGACATCGTGTTCGAATGCACGGGTTTCTTCACGACCAAGGAAAAGGCGAGCGCCCACCTGAAGGGCGGCGCGAAGAAGGTCATCATCTCGGCGCCGGGCGGTAAGGACGTCGATGCGACCATCGTCTACGGCGTGAACCACAATGTCCTGAAGGCAACGGACACGGTCATCTCGAACGCATCGTGCACGACGAACTGCCTGGCGCCGCTCGTCAAGCCGCTGAACGACAAGATCGGCCTGGAAACCGGCCTGATGACGACGATCCACGCTTACACGAACGACCAGGTTCTGACGGACGTGTACCACGAAGACCTGCGCCGCGCGCGCTCGGCCACGCACAGCCAGATCCCGACGAAGACGGGCGCGGCTTCCGCTGTCGGCCTCGTGCTGCCGGAACTGAACGGCAAGCTGGACGGCTACGCGATTCGCGTGCCGACCATCAACGTGTCGATCGTTGACCTGTCGTTCATCGCCAAGCGCGACACGACGGTCGAAGAAGTCAACGCCATCATGAAGGAAGCGTCGGAAGGCGCGCTCAAGGGCATCCTGGGCTACAACGAAGCACCGCTGGTGTCGGTCGACTTCAACCACAACCCGGCATCGTCGACGTTCGACGCCACGCTGACCAAGGTCTCGGGCCGTCTGGTCAAGGTGTCGAGCTGGTACGACAACGAGTGGGGCTTCTCGAACCGCATGCTGGACACGGCGGTTGCCTTCGCGAACGCGAAGTAAGCTGGCTTAGCTCCATGTACGAAAAAACCGCCTCTTGGGGCGGTTTTTTCTTGTGGGAGCTTTTCTTTCAGCAGATTACCGGTACAGGGTCGTACCGGTGCGCCTCGTTTTTTAGTGCTTGCGGTGCGGGCAGTTTTCCTTCGTGCAGGCGCCGTACAGCGCGAGCGCGTGTTCCTGCAGCTTGAAGCCGCGCTCGTTGGCGATCATCTGCTGGCGCTTTTCGATTTCCGGGTCGAAGAATTCCTCGACCAGGCCGCAATCGAGGCACACCAGATGGTCGTGGTGGCTGCCTTCGTTGAGTTCGAAGACGGCTTTGCCGGATTCGAAGTTGCTGCGGGTGAGCAGGCCCGCCTGCTCGAACTGCGTGAGAACCCGATAGACCGTGGCGAGGCCGATGTCCAGCTCCTCGTTCAGCAGGTTGCGGTACACGTCTTCCGCGGTGAGGTGACGCACGGGGCTATGCTGAAAAATCTCCAGGATCTTGAGGCGCGGTAAGGTCGCCTTCAGACCGATATTCTTGAGATCGGTTGGATTGGTCATGACGATAAGTCCCTGGAGTACAATGCTGGGTTCTTATGTTAATGCGTTTTTGCCGTTACGGGCATCTTCGGCAGAACTTCGAACGAACTTCTACAGAACACGCGCGGCTTGGCAAAAAGCCCGCACGGTGAGGGAAATGATTCCAGAATTCACTATGATCGGCCGGCGCATGCATGGCGGCCGCCTGGCGTGCACCCTGCTGGCTGCGGCCGCGTTCGCGGCGCTCGCCGGTTGCTCCACTTACGACAGCCTGACGCAGCGCGTCGCCCAGAGCATCACGCCGTATCGGATTACGATCGTTCAGGGCAACTTCGTTTCGGCGGAAGCCGCGGCCCAGATGAAGGTGGGCATGTCGCGCGCGGACGTCAAGCAACTGCTCGGCACGCCGCTGCTGGCCGACATGTTCCACGCGAACCGCTGGGACTACGTCTTCTACTTCAAGCGCGGCTCGACCGCCGTGGTCCAGCAACGCGACTTCGTCGTGATGTTCGACGGCGATCGCGTGTCGAGCTGGTCGGGCGGCGAAGATCTGCCGTCCAACCTCGAACTGCTCGCCGAAATCGATGGCGACAAGCTGGGCAAGAAGTACAAGGCCGCTGCCGCTGCGTCGGGCGCTGTCGCGGCTTCTGCGCCGCAGGCGGGCGCTGCTGGCATCACCGTTCCCGATACGGCGCGCACGCCGTCGTCGGAACTCGGCACGGCCACTTCGCAACTGCCGCAGGACCCGAACGCGCAGGCCGCCGCCGCTGCGAACCGCGCGACGGATGCCGTGCAGACGCCGTCGGGCCTGACGCCGTCGGTGCGCGCAGGTACGCCGACCTCCTCGGCGCTGCCGCCGAACGTGGGCACGATGCCCGCGCAGGTCCAGCTGCACCGCGCACCGCCGCCGCAGATCCAGGGCGTGCCGCAGCCGAACCCGGTCGGCCCGACCGCAGGTGCGCAAGGCACCGGCGACTCCAGCGCCGCCGTGCTGCCGCCGTCGCGCAATTCGCCGCTCACCGCGCCGCCGCAGGTGCCGGCTTCGGGCGCGACGGGCAACTAAGGATCGCAGGCACCGGTTCCGGCAGAAGCGCCAGAATGGGCTTCGTCCGGAATCGGCGCGGACCGCGCCTTCCGGGGCCGGGCGTCTTGCGCCGGGCCTTCCCGGACTTTTTACTCGGCGGCTTCGGGCCGCCGTGTTCGTTTTTGGCGTCAATTGAGCGCCTGTAGCGTCTATCCTTGGCAGCATCTATCTCGAATGTCCGTCTGAAGGACACGTCTCGTGAGCAGGGCTGCCGGCCTCATCTTCGCAGGAACAGTCATGAAAATCGCAATCGCCGGAGCGTCGGGCCGCATGGGCCGTATGCTCATCGAAACCGTTCTGAATTCGCCTGATGTCACGCTTTCGGGCGCGCTGGCGCGCAAGGGTTCGGCCGCCATCGGCCAGGATGCGGGCGCCTTCCTCGGCAAGGACACGGGCGTGCGCATCACCGACGATATCGAGCAGGTCTTCGCCCAAAGCGACTGCTTGATCGACTTCACGCGCCCCGAAGGCACGCTCGCGCACCTCGAAGCCGCCCAGCGCCACGGCGTGAAGGTGGTGATCGGCACCACCGGCTTTGACGCGCAGCAGAAGGCGCAGCTCGGCGCCGCCGCGCAGAAGGTGGGCATCGTGTTTGCGGCCAACATGAGCGTGGGCGTGAACGTGACGCTCAAGCTGCTCGAATACGCCGCGCAGTTCTTCGACAAGGGCTACGACATCGAGATCATCGAAGCGCACCATCGCCACAAGGTCGATGCTCCCTCGGGCACGGCGCTGGCGATGGGCGAAGCCGTGGCGCACGCGCTCGGCCGCAATCTCGACGAGTGCGCCGTGTACGGCCGCGAAGGCGTGACCGGCGAGCGCGATCCGTCGACGATCGGGTTTTCGGCGATTCGTGGCGGCGATATTGTGGGCGACCATACGGTACTGTTCGCCGGTATCGGCGAGCGTGTCGAAATCACGCACAAATCGTCGAGCCGCCTGTCGTACGCGCAGGGCAGCGTGCGTGCGGCGCTGTTCCTGCAGGACAAGGCGAACGGCCTGTACGATATGCAGGACGTGCTCGGTCTGCGCTGATTGTGCTGATTGCGCTGGGCACACGGCCTGGGCCTGGCGACGCCAGGCCGGCCACGCGGCGCGCGCCGCGACATCATCACGCGAGGTCCGATGGCAGCGAGTAACGGAGTCATCCACTATCTCCAGACGAGCGATGCCGTCACGCACGCGGTTGCGTGGGTGCTGCTGGCCATGTCGGTCGCGAGCTGGTGTTTTCTGATCGTGAAAAGCTGGGTGCTCGTGCGCGCGAAGCGCCAGGGGCCGCGCGCCGTGGCGCGGTTCTGGCAGGCGCATTCGCTCGCGGAGGGCGTAAGCGCGATGCGCGCGATTGACCGCGAGCGCGTGTTCTTGCCGCTTGCGCAAGCCGCATTGGCGGTCGTCGAAACCGACACGGCGGGCGCGCTGCTCGCGCGAGTCGAGCGCGGCGAGCGCGTGCTGCGCGCCTTGCGCGGCGCGCTCCAGGCATCGCAGCGGCGGCTCGAATTCGGCCAGGTGCTGCTGGCTTCGGTGGGCAGCACGGCGCCGTTCGTCGGCCTGCTCGGCACGGTCTGGGGCATTTATCACGCGCTCGGCAGCATCGCCGCGAGCGGTCAGGCCATGATCGAAAACGTCGCCGGGCCGGTGGGCGAGGCGCTCATCATGACGGCCTTCGGTCTGGTCGTCGCGATTCCGGCGGTGCTCGCCTACAACATTCTCGGCCGGCTTGCGCGCCAGATCGGCGACGATCTCGACGGTTTCGCGCATGATCTGCACGCGTGGGCGTGTGCGCCCGAAGAAGGCGCCGGGCGTCGTGATGCTTCGCCCCGCGAACTCCAGCAGCCCGCGCGCGGCGAAGGCGTGACGCGCGCCGGCGCGCTCTAAACGGCAAGGGGAGCGAGCGATGGCGTTCGGCGGACTCGAAAAGAAGCGCGATTCGGCGCCGATGGCCGAAATCAACATGACGCCGCTGATCGACGTCATGCTCGTGCTGCTCGTCATCTTCATCATCACCGCGCCGCTGTTCACGCACGCGATCCGGCTCGATTTGCCGAAGGTCGCCGCCGATGCCGTGCAGCAGACGCCGCAAACCGTCACCCTGTCCATCGACGCCGCGGGCAAGGTGTACTGGAACGCCCAGCCGGTTTCGCTCGACGAGCTGCGCAAGCGCTTCACCGACGCAGGCAAGCAGCCCGAGGCGCAGCAGCCCGAGCTGCAACTGCGCGCCGCGCGCGAGACGCGCTACGACGTCATCGCCCAGGTGATGGGCGCCGCGCAGCAGGCGGGGCTCGCGCGTCTTGGCTTCGTCACCGAGCCGCCGCCTGCCGCCCAGCATTAAGCGCCTGACACTCCTCCGCGCCGCGCCCACAATCCCGCCATTCGAAAAGCCAGCGGAAAGCGCGGCCAAGTCAACGGTATAATCAGCGTTTCCCTGTAAAAACGGGGCCCTGCCCGCGTCGCGTCCGATGATCGTCAGAACATCGCGCGCCGCCGGCCCGGTGCGACAGACGCCAGAAGGCGCCGCCCGCATGCCGCCGAAGGCCCGTTTCAGCCGAATCTGCGTTTTCCCATCCACACCATGCTCGAAAAATACGTTCCCTCCGACGTCGAATCCGCCGCGCAAGGCGAATGGCGTGCCAGCGACGCTTACCGGACGGCCGAAAAAGCCGACAAGCCCAAGTTCTACTGCGTCTCGATGCTGCCGTATCCGTCGGGCAAGCTGCACATGGGCCACGTGCGGAACTACACGATCAATGACGTGATGTACCGCTATCTGCGCATGAACGGCTACAACACGCTCATGCCGATGGGCTGGGACGCGTTCGGCATGCCCGCCGAAAACGCGGCGATGGCCAACAACGTGCCGCCGGCCAAGTGGACGTACGACAACATCGAGTACATGAAGGGCCAGATGCAGTCGATGGGTCTCGCGATCGACTGGTCGCGCGAAATCGCCACCTGCAAGCCCGACTACTACAAGTGGAACCAGTGGTTCTTCCTGAAGATGCTCGAAAAGGGCATCGCCTACAAGAAGACCGGCACGGTGAACTGGGACCCGGTCGATCAGACCGTGCTCGCCAACGAGCAGGTGATCGACGGGCGCGGCTGGCGCTCGGGCGCGCTGGTGGAAAAGCGCGAAATCCCGATGTACTACCTGCGCATCACGCAGTACGCCGATGAGTTGCTGAACGACCTCGACGGCCTCGGCTGGCCGGAGCGCGTCAAGATCATGCAGCAGAACTGGATCGGCAAGAGCTTCGGCGTGAACTTCGGCTTCCCGTACGAACTCGACGGCGAGAAGAAGCTGCTGCGCGTGTTCACCACGCGCGCCGACACGATCATGGGCGTGACCTTCTGCGCGATCGCGGCCGAGCATCCGCTCGCCACGCGCCTCGCGCAGGACAAGCCGGAACTGCTGCCGTTCATCGACGAATGCAAGCGCGGCGGCGTGGCGGAAGCCGACGTCGCAACGATGGAAAAGAAGGGCGTGCCCACCGGCTTCACCGTCACGCACCCGGTCACGGGCGAGCAGGTGCCGGTGTGGATCGGCAACTACGTGCTGATGAGCTATGGCGAAGGCGCCGTGATGGGCGTGCCGGGTCATGACGAACGCGACTTCGCGTTCGCAAAAAAATACGATCTGCCGATCAAGCAGGTGATCGCGGTGGAAGGCGAAACCTACTCGCTCGACGGCTGGCAGGAATGGTACGGCGACAAGGAACGCGCGGTCACCGTCAACAGCGGCAAGTACGATGGCCTGAGCTACACGGCGGCGGTCGATGCGGTTGCGGCTGACCTGAAGGCGCAAGGCTACGGCGACAAGCAGGTGACGTGGCGTCTGCGCGACTGGGGCATCTCGCGCCAGCGCTACTGGGGCACGCCGATCCCGATCATCCACTGCCCGAGCTGCGGCGACGTGCCGGTGCCGGAAAAAGACCTGCCGGTCGTGCTGCCGGAAGACCTCGTGCCGGACGGCACGGGCAACCCGCTCGCGAAGTCGGAAGCGTTCTTGAACTGCAAGTGCCCGACCTGCGGCGCCGACGCGAAGCGCGAGACCGACACGATGGACACCTTCGTCGACTCGTCGTGGTACTTCTACCGCTACGCCGCGCCGGATGCGCAGAACATGGTCGACGAGCGCACCGACTACTGGATGCCGATGGACCAGTACATCGGCGGCATCGAACACGCGATTCTTCACCTGCTGTATTCGCGTTTCTGGGCGAAGGTTTCGCGCGACCTCGGCCTCGTGAAATTCGGCGAGCCGGCGAAGAACCTGCTCACGCAGGGCATGGTGCTCAACGAAACCTTCTACCGCGAAGACGCGTCGGGCAAGAAGACCTGGTACAACCCGGCCGACGTGACCGTCGCGCACGACGACAAAGGCCGCCCGGTCGGCGCCACGCTCAACAGCGATGGCCAGCCGGTGGTGCTCGGCGGCGTCGAGAAGATGTCGAAGTCGAAGAACAACGGCGTCGATCCGCAGGTGCTGATCGACCTGTACGGCGCGGACACCGCGCGTCTGTTCACGATGTTCGCCGCACCGCCCGAGCAGCAGCTCGAATGGTCGGGCGCGGGCGTGGAAGGCGCGAGCCGCTTCCTGCGTCGCGTCTGGTCGTTCGGCTATGCGAACGCCGAAGCGATCAAATCGCGCGCCTCGTTCGATGCGGCCACGGTCACGGACGTCGAAAAGACGCTGCGCCGCGAAGTCTATGGCGTGCTCAAGCAAGCCGACTTCGACTATCAGCGTCTGCAATACAACACCGTCGTGTCGGCGGCGATGAAGATGCTCAACGCCATCGACGGTGCGAAGGAAGCGGGCGCGGGTGTCAAGCGCGAGACCTTCGGCGTGCTGCTGCGCGTGCTGTATCCGGTCGTGCCGCATCTGACGTTCGAACTGTGGAAAGCGCTGGGTTACGCCGACGAATTCGGCACGCTGCTCGACGCGCCGTGGCCGAAGGTCGACGAAAAGGCGCTGGAGCAGTCCGAGATCGAACTCGTGCTGCAGGTGAACGGCAAGGTGCGCGGCGCCGTGACGGTCGCCAAGGATGCGCCGAAGGACGTGATCGAAGCCGCTGCGCTGGCGCACGAGATGTTCGTCAAGTTCGCGGAAGGCCGCGCGCCGAAGAAGATCATCGTCGTGCCGGGCCGCCTCGTGAACGTCGTGGTCTGATCGCGTCAGATCCGTATCTGATGTGCTCGAAGTGTTGTACGGGCGGCGCGGCGCGGGTTTTCGGACCACGCCGCGCCGCCGTTCCGAATCTGTCGCGAACCAGGGAGTCCATGTGATTCGCAGATCGTTCCTGTTGATGGCGAGCAGTGCGCTGATGCTTTCGGCATGCGGCTTCCAGTTGCGTGGGGAGCAGAACTACGCGTTCAAGCGCCTCGCCATTGTCGGCGCACCGGCGCCCGTGAGCGCGCGCCTCACGCGCATGATCGAAGGCGGCAGCGATTCGGTGGTGGTCAGTTCCGCCTCGAACGCCGACGCCGTGCTGCACGTATCCGAGTCCCGCAGTTTCAGCACGCTCACGCTGAGCTCGCTGGGCGAGGTCGAGGAGTACCAGGTCAACTATTCGCTGAATTACGCGCTGACGGCGGCGGACGGTTCGCCGTTGATCCAGCCGAGCACGATTGCGCTCAATCGCGCGATGACGTATAGCGACCAGTACTCCACGGCGAAGGTGAGCGAATCCAATCTGCTGTTCGCGGACATGCAGAACGACGCGGTCGACCAGCTTACGCGCCGCCTCGGGATCCTGAAGACGCTGCATCCGAACCCGGATCAGGTGGTGCCGGGCGTCGCGCCGCGCGCGCCGCTGCCGCCGCCGCCGCTGTGATGCGCGGCGCGGTTTTGCTCGCGGTTTTCCTTTAAGTTTTCTCTAAAGCGCACGCCATGCAACTGCGACTGGACGCACTTGAGCCGCATCTCGCCCGCGGGATGGCCGGCCTGTACGTCGTCTACGGCGACGAGCATTTGCTCGCCCAGGAGGCGTGCGACCGCATCCGGGCGAGCGCGCGCGCGGCCGGCTTCACCGACCGCTCGGTCTTCACGGTCGAGCGCGGTTTCGACTGGAGCGCGCTGCTGGGCGCGAGCCAGTCGATGTCGCTGTTCGGCGACCGCCAACTGGTGGAGTTGCGCATTCCGTCCGGCAAGCCGGGCAAGGAAGGCGCCGATGCGTTGAAGACGCTCGCGGCATCGGCCAAAGCCTCGGCGAACCCTGACGTGCTCACGCTCGTCACGTTGCCGCGCCTCGACGCGGCCACGCAGAAATCGGCGTGGTTCACGGCGCTCTCGGATAGCGGCGCGGCGATCAAGATCGATTCGGTCGAGCGCACCGCGCTGCCGAACTGGATCGGCCAGCGACTCGCGCAGCAAGGGCAGCGTGTGGCGCCGGGCGAGGATGGCCGGCGCGCGTTGCAGTTCGTCGCGGAGCGCGTGGAGGGCAATCTGCTCGCCGCGCATCAGGAAATCCAGAAGCTCGGCCTACTGTACCCGCAAGGCGTGCTGAGCTTCGAGCAGATCCACGACGCCGTGCTCAACGTGGCGCGTTACGACGTGTTCAAGCTCAACGAAGCCATGCTGACCGGCGATGTCGGCCGCCTTACGCGAATGCTCGACGGCCTGGACGGCGAGGGCGAGGCCGCCGTGCTGGTGCTGTGGGCCGTCGTCGAAGAAGTCCGCACGCTGCTGCGCATCAAACGCGGCGTCGCGGCGGGCAAGCCGCTTGCCGTGCTGTTGCGCGAGAACCGTGTCTGGGGGCCGCGCGAGCGCCTGATCGGACCGGCGCTTGCGCGTCTGAGCGAGGCGACGCTCGAGCGCGGACTCGCGCTGGCGGCGCGCCTCGACCGGCAGGTCAAGGGGCTGTCGGGGCAAGCGCGCGCCGACTGGCGCAATGCGCTGCCGCCCGACGCCTGGGATGGCCTTTTCGAACTCGCCATGACCGTGGCCGCGCCGCGCGACGCGCTTGCCGCTGGGCGTGCGACCGCGCGTTCCGCTGCGGGCGCTGGCGTCGCACCCGGACGTGCCCAGCCAGGCGGTCCTGGCGCTCCGGCCGGTCCAGCGGCTGCCGCTGCGGCCGCCGCCCGACCGCGCACCGCAGGGCCGGGACGCAGGCCAGGCTAGCTTCACGCTCGCCTCGGACCGCACTTCCGACACCTGCTTCCGCTCAAGCGCGCATGCGCCAGGCCGCGCCCAGCAAAGCCGGCGCGCTGGCCTTAAAATCGACCTAACCAGAACCGAGCCGCCTCGCCGGGCCAATCAAGCCTCGTGCCGGGCACGCCGCATCACGACAGAGACCATGGATATCGACCAGTACATGACCGACCTCGGCCGCCGCGCCCGCAAGGCTTCGCGCGCGATGGCCCGGGCCACGACGGCTTCGAAGAACGCCGCGCTCGAAGCGGTGGCGCAGGCCATCGAACGCGAGACGCAGCAGCTCAAAGACGCGAACGCCCGCGATCTTGCGCGCGCAAAGGAGAAGGGTCACGACGCGGCGTTCATCGACCGCCTGACGCTCTCGGACAAGGCGCTCAAGACGATGGTGGAAGGGCTGCGCCAGGTCGCGGCGCTGGCTGACCCGATCGGCGAGATCAGCAACCTCAAGTTCCGCCCGAGCGGCATCCAGGTGGGCCAGATGCGCGTGCCGCTGGGCGTGATCGGCATCATCTACGAATCGCGCCCGAACGTGACGATCGATGCGGCGGCGCTGTGCCTGAAGTCGGGCAACGCCACCATTCTGCGCGGCGGCTCCGAGGCGCTCGAATGCAACACGGCGCTGGCGACGCTGATCGGCGAAGGGCTGGCGGCGGCGGGCCTGCCGCAGGACGCGGTGCAGGTGGTCGAGACGGCCGACCGCGCGGCGGTGGGCAAGCTCATCACCATGACGGAATTCGTCGACGTGATCGTGCCGCGCGGCGGCAAGAGCCTGATCGAGCGCCTGATCGCCGAAGCGCGCGTGCCGATGATCAAGCACCTCGATGGCATCTGCCACGTGTATGTGGACGATCGTGCGGATCTCGCCAAGGCGCTGACCGTGTGCGACAACGCCAAGACGCACCGCTACGGCACCTGCAACACGATGGAAACGCTGCTGGTCGCGCGTGGCATCGCGCATGACGTGCTGCCGCCGTTGGGCCGCCTTTATCGCGATAAGGGCGTGGAACTGCGCGTGGACGCCGCTGCGCGCTCGATCCTCGCGGATGCGAACGTTGGCCCGCTCGTGGACGCCACGGAAGAGGACTGGCACACCGAATATCTCGCGCCCGTGCTGGCGATCAAGGTGGTGGACAATCTCGACCAGGCCGTCGAGCACATCAATCACTATGGCTCGCACCACACGGACGCCATCGTCACCGAAGACCACGACCGCGCGATGCGCTTCCTGCGCGAAGTGGATTCGGCGAGCGTGATGGTGAACGCCTCGACGCGCTTCGCGGACGGCTTCGAATTCGGCCTGGGCGCGGAGATCGGCATCTCGAACGACAAGCTGCACGCACGCGGCCCGGTGGGGCTCGACGGTCTGACTTCGCTCAAGTACGTGGTGCTGGGACACGGCGAAGGCCGTCAATAAGACGCCGGCCGGGGCGGTGCGTTCCGGTGCGCGCCGCCTGACTGCTCATTCGTTCTCAAGAAGAAAAACAATGTCGATGCTCTGGGTCAAGACGTTTCACATCGTACTGATCGCCTCGTGGTTCGCGGGTCTGTTCTATCTGCCGCGCATCTTCGTGAATCTCGCCATGGAAACCGAGCCGGCGGCCGTCAAGCGGCTGCTCATCATGGCGCGCAAGCTTTATCGCTTCATGACGATGATCGCGGTGCCCGCGCTGCTGTGCGGGCTGTGGCTGTGGCTCGTGGTGGGGATCGGGCGCGGCCAGGGGTGGATTCACGCGAAGGTGGGCGTGGTGGTGCTGCTGATCGGCTACCACGCCTATTGCGGACGCCTGCTGCGAACGTTCGAGCGCGGCGAGAACCGCCGCTCCGACAAGTGGTATCGCATGTTCAACGAGCTGCCCGTGCTGGGCATGCTGGCCGCCGTGGCGCTGGCCGTCATCAAGCCGTTCTGATTCCCGCCTGATTTTTCCGCATTCCGGGCCGCTCAGGCCCGAACGTTGCCCGCGCCCTTGCGAAGCATGCGGGCAGCGGCGACCCTCCATCCGTCCTCGCGCTTCACGAATACATCGGTGAAGCGGTATTCGATCGTCTTGTAGCCCGTTGCGGGTGTGTACCGGTTGATGCCGGTCACCACGGCGACGTCGTCGAGCACCTGTACGCGCACGTTTTCCAATACCTGGGAGCCGCCGGGCGGCAGCGCGGCGGCGGCCAGCAGATCCCGCTTGCTGCGGCGCACGTCGCCCGGAAATACTTCGAAGAACTTATCGTCGAGCAGGTCGTTGAGCACCGGGCGGTCGCCGGTTGCGGCCGCCTGGGTCCACTGATGCTCGAGTAACTCGATTTGAAGGCTTTCGGAAATGACGCCGGGCGAAGCGGGCTTCGACGCGGCAAAAGCGGAAGTCGCGAGAAGGCTGGCGACGGCGAGGATCAAGAGACGGTTCATCACGTTTCCTTGTTGTGACGGTGAAGGCGAAAGGCCTGGCGGCAAGGAAACGGATTGGGGGGCGATAGAAGTGGCACCGGCGCGAAGGGCATATGCGCGGCGCGAGGATGTGCGTTACGGCCTGGGTGGGGTGTAGAGCCTCAGCCCTGTGTCAGCGTTTCCCGACGATGAAATTCTATTTGGCTGACTTCCCTGAAGGAATAGGACAAGTCGCAAAACGAAGGAGAGGGGGGGAGTGGTTTTAACCCAACATTTACGGTCTGATTTTCTGTCGCGGCGAGAACGTCAAGACGCCCAAAAATCGAGGAAAAAATACGGGTGGGTGGTGTTGAAGATATTGGTCGTGAATGAGGTAATAAATGTCGGCTTGCGAATTATTTGTATGAATGTCTAATCTTTCGCGTAGGAATTCATGAGTATTTTAGTAATAAGGCCTGTGTATTAATGGGATTGAGCAGGTTATTTAGTTTTCGTTCTTAATTAAGCCGGAGAGAATTGAGAATTTCAGTATATCGCATGAAGCGCGGTAGAGGCAGCGGGATCGCATCGTCGCAAGCTGCGCTCATTGTCGCGGTTTTGTTTAAGAGTTCTCTTATGTTGCTTGTAGCGCCCGATTAATAGAGTGCCAAGTGTCATCGCATATTGGTTCGATTAATTCTGTCAGCTTTCTCTCATGCTGGCTGAGCCGATTTCAGTTGCGTTGTTGATGCAGGCGGCCAGGTCAATAGCACCGCCTCGGTAATTGTTTCGTCACTCGTATTTAATCAGGGCAAGTAATGAACAAGACATATCGATCAGTCTGGAACGAGTCCACGGGGACTTGGGTTGCCGCGCAGGAGAATGCGCGGGGGCGTGGGAAGAAGACCGCGAAAACACTTGTGACGAGCGGGGCGCTTTTGGCCACAGGTATGGGTCTCCTGGCATTTGCTCCGTCCGCCATGGCGGGTGTGTACGCCTGCAACTCGAGCGGCGGGAACGGTTATGGCACGGGGCTGTGGCCTCAGTCTACTGCCGGCACGTACAGTGGCTCGATTGGCAATTGCCAATCCGGAAACGCCAGCGGCGTAATCCTCGACGAGGCGGTGAACAGTTGGCCGGTTGCAGGCCAGGCGGCGATTTATGTCGGCTCTTCTGTGTCGAATGCAACAGGCGTGGTTACGCTCCTGGGGCCATCCGGCATCAATCTGACTGGCGCGACCCTGACCAGCGGTCTCGCCACGTTCACGGCGGGTGCCAACCTGTCGGGCACGAAGATCACTTCGCTTGCGAACGGGACTGTGTCGGCTGCCAGCACGGACGCGGTGAACGGTTCGCAGCTCTATGACGTCACGAATAAGGGCACCAAGTACTTCCATACGAACTCGACCCTGGCCGACTCGTCCGCGACGGGCGCAAACAGCACGGCGGTCGGCCCCCAGGCCATTGCAGCGGGTGCCAATTCGATCGGTATGGGGCCGAGCGCGGCTGCGGGCGGCGACTATTCTGCGGCGATCGGCAATGCGGCTTCGACCTCGGGCCTTGGTGATACGGCGTTGGGCGCCTCATCGAAGGCGGCTGGCGGTGGCGCGTTTGCAACCGCAGTGGGTTCGTGGGCGCAAGCGGGCGCGGCGGGCGCGACGGCGATTGGCGGTTATGCGAACGCAAGCGCAGCCGGCGCTACGGCGGTGGGCGACCACGCGCAGGCAACGACGCCGAATTCGGTGGCGCTGGGCAATAACGCGGTGACTGGGACGGCGGTAAAGGTCCCGGACTATGTGATCAGGGGTGTCGATTACACGTTCGAGGGTTCTCAGCCCACTGGCGTCGTGAGCGTGGGTGCGCCTGGCGCGGAACGTCAGATCACGAACGTCGCGGCAGGTCAGGTGAGCGCACAAAGCACGGATGCCGTAAACGGCTCGCAGCTTTTTGCGACGACTCAGGCGCTGGAGAATCTGACGGGATTTACCACCAACGCAGTGAGCTACGACGATAGCAGCAAGAAAACGCTAACGCTTGCTGGTGATGGCGGTACGACCCTCACCAATCTGGCGCCGGGCGCGGTGTCGTCCACCAGCACCGACGCCGTCAACGGTTCGCAGCTTTACCAGGCGACCACGACCATCAACAACACGCTGACCACCGCGGGGTGGGGAGCGCAGGCAGCATCCGCCGATCCGGGCCATCACGAGATGGGTGGCTTTATCATCGATGCGAACGGCAACGTCAGCAATCCTGCGGTGCTCTACGTTCCGAATACGACCGGCACGGCGAATCCGCAGATCGTGCTCGATCCAGGCCAAGGCAATAGCGCCTACTTTGTGAACGGCGACCGCGCGCAAGGCTATTTGCCGAAGGGCACGGTTATCAGCAATGTGGCGGATGGTGTTCAGGATACCGATGCGGCCAACGTTGGCCAGGTTGCCGATATGATTGCATCGCAACTTCCCGGCAACCAACCTGTGCAGGCGCCCCGTCCGCTGATGGCGGCCAGGTTGCTGGGCGCTTCACAGGGGTCGGGCGTTGATCTTTCGACGGCGAATGGTTTGCCATACAAGACCGCAGCGTATTACTCGCAGGTACGAGGGACCGGTAACGCCAGCGGCTCCACGTCTCCAACCGATGTGGCGCGTGCGAACGGAGCCGGCAGCATCGCCATTGGCTCGAACACGGAAGCGGACGCTGGCGGCAGCACCGCCGTAGGCATCCAGTCCCTCGCAACCGCGAACGATTCGGTGGCGCTGGGTTCGGGGTCCGTGGCGAATGTGGCAAATACGATTTCGGTGGGCAGTGACGGTACGGCGACGCGTGCCGTGGTCAACCCCGACGGTAGCACGAGCTATGTGTCAAGTCAGGCCAATACGCGCCGCGTCGTGAACATGGCCGCAGGTCAAAACGACACCGATGCGGTGAACGTCGCGCAACTCAAGGGCGTAACGAATGCGCTGGGCGGTGGCGCTACTGTGAACGCCGACGGCTCGATTACAGCGCCGTCCTACGCGGTGGCCGGCGGTACGTTCAGCGATGTCGGCAAGGCTCTCGCTGCCATGGACATCACTACGGGCGCGCTCTCCAACAGCGCCGTGAAATACGACACGTCGATGCACGACAAGGTGACGCTGGGCGGCACGGGTGCGACTACGCAAGTGAAGCTGACGAACGTTGCCGCGGCAGACATCAGCAACGCCTCGAGTACCGACGCGGTGAACGGTGGGCAACTGTTCGCGACGAACCAGAACGTGTCGAGCCTTGCTGGGGCGGTGACTACCATCCAGGGCGACGTGACGAACCTGTATGGCAAGGTTGCGGATTCGGTGCTTTACGACTCGTCGGCGCATAACAAGGTGACGCTGGGTGGGGCGCAGGCAACGGCGCCTGTCGTGTTGACGAACGTGGCCGCTGGCGCGCTGAACGCATCGAGCGCCGACGCGGTGAACGGTGCACAGCTGTATGCGCTGGGTGCGACGACCGACTCGTCGGGCAACGTGACCAACGCGTTCGTTACCTATGACGACACATCGAAGGCGAAGGTGACGCTCGGCGGCGCGGGTGCGACCACTCCGACGCTCCTGACGAACGTTGCCTCGGGAGACATCAGCAACGCTTCGAGTACCGATGCGGTGAACGGTGGGCAACTGTTCGCGACGAACCAGAACGTGTCGAGCCTTGCTGGGGCGGTGACTACCATCCAGGGCGATGTGACGAACCTGTATGGCAAGGTCGCGGATTCGGTACTTTACGACTCGTCAGCGCATAACAAGGTGACGCTGGGTGGGGCGCAGGCAACGGCGCCTGTCGTGTTGACGAACGTGGCCGCTGGCGCGCTGAACGCATCGAGCGCCGACGCAGTGAACGGTGCACAACTGTATGCGCTGGGTGCGACGACCGACTCGTCGGGCAACGTGACCAACGCGTTCGTTACCTATGACGACACATCGAAGGCGAAGGTGACGCTCGGCGGCGCGGGTGCGACCACTCCGACGCTCCTGACGAACGTTGCCTCGGGAAACATCAGCAACGCTTCGAGCACCGACGCGGTGAACGGTGGGCAACTGTTCGCGACGAACCAGAACGTGTCGAGCCTTGCTGGGGCGGTGACGACCATCCAGGGCGATGTGACGAACCTGTATGGCAAGGTTGCGGATTCGGTGCTTTACGACTCGTCGACTCACAACTCGGTGACCTTGGGTGGGCTTGATTCGACTGTGCCGGTGGCGTTGCACAATGTTGCGAGCGGTTTGACGGCGAACGACGCCGTGAACGTGAGCCAATTGACGTCCGCCGGCTTCCAGGTTGACCCTTCCACGGGAAGCGTGCTGAACAAGGCCGTTACATATGACGAAGGCTCCATTGCCTCCGGCTCACCCACCGTTACGCTGGATCCTGGCACCGGTAACAGCATCTACTATCGCAACAGTAACCGCGACGATGGTTTGCTGCCCAAGGGTACCGTAATCAGCAACGTGGCAAGCGGTATCCAGGACACGGATGCGGCTAACGTTGGCCAGGTGTGGGATATCCTGAACGGTCAGGACAATACCCAGGCCACAGTCAACGTGATGGCGCCCCAGGGATTGCTCAGGTCACCGTCTGGCGCTCTGCTGGGGGCGTCGGCGGGTTCGGGCGTTGATCTCTCGACTGCAAATGGCGCGCCGTACAAGACGGCAGCGTATTACTCGCAGGTACGGGGTACGGGCAATGCCGTGGGCTCGACGTCCCCAACCGACGTAGCGCGCGCGAACGGTGCCGGTAGCATTGCAATCGGCTCGAACACCGAAGCGGACGGCGGCGGAAGCACGGCAGTGGGCGTTCAGTCGCTGTCGACGGCGAACGACGCGGTTGCGCTGGGCTCGGGTTCGGTGGCGAACCTGGCGAACACGGTTTCTGTGGGTAGCGACGGCACCGCAACGCGTACGGTGATCAATCCGGACAACAGCGCAACGATCGTGCAGAGCCAGGCCAACACGCGTCGGATCGTCAACATGGCGGCAGGTCAGGCAGACAACGACGCCGTTAACGTATCTCAGCTCAAGGGCGTGACGGCGGCGCTGGGTGGCAATGCCAGCGTGAACGCGGACGGCTCGATTGCGGCGCCGGTCTATGACGTGGCAGGTGGTAACTATTCGGACGTGGGCTCCGCACTGACGGCGTTGAATGAGAAGCAAGGAGGTTCGCCCGACGCGGTCGTGTACGACACCTCGGCACACGACAAGCTGACACTGGGTGGCACGCAGGCAAAGGCGCCTGTCACATTGACGAATGTGGCCGCGGGCGATATCAGCAATGCATCGAGCACCGACGCGGTGAATGGCGGGCAACTGTTCGCGACGAACCAGAACGTGTCGAGTCTTGCTGGGGCGGTGACGACCATCCAGGGCGATGTGACGAACCTGTATGGCAAGGTTGCGGATTCGGTGCTTTACGACTCGTCGGCACACGACTCAGTGACCTTCGGTAACGCCGGTACGCCGGTCGCGCTCCACAACATCGCGCCGGGTGCGGTGAGCGGATCGAGCAACGATGCGGTAAACGGCTCGCAGCTCTATGGCCTGGCTTCCAGTACCGCGAAGGCGTTGGGTGGTTCGACTGGCGTGAACGCGGACGGCACAATCGGCGTGCCGACCTATGATCTCTCGGGTCATACGTACAACGACGTTGGGTCGGCGCTCGTAGCCGTCATGGATGTCGCGAAGGGTGGCGGCGCAGATGCAGTCGCGTATGACACGCCGGTACACGATAAGGTGACGCTCGGCGGGACGCAGGCAACGGCGCCTGTCGCGTTGACGAACGTGGCGAACGGCGCGGTGAGCGCGTCGAGTGTCGATGCGGTGAACGGTGCGCAGTTGTATGCGCTTGGGGCGACGACTAATCCGTCGGGCAATATCACCAATGCATTCGTCGCCTATGACGACACGTCGAAGGCAACGGTAACGCTGGGTGCCGCGGGTGCGACCACACAGACGCTCCTGACGAATGTGGCCGCGGGCAATATCAGCAATGCATCGAGCACCGATGCGGTGAATGGCGGGCAACTGTTCGCTACGAACCAGAACGTGTCGGATCTCGCGGGTGCAGTCACCAACTTCGCTGGCGACGTGACGAACCTTTACGGCAAGGTCGCGGACGCGGTGCTGTACGACTCGTCGGCGCACGACTCAGTGACCTTCGGTAACGTCGGTACGCCGGTCGCGCTCCACAACGTCGCGTCGGGTGCGGTGAACGGATCGAGCAACGATGCGGTAAACGGCTCGCAGCTCTATGGTCTGGCTTCCAGCATGGCGTCGGCGTTGGGTGGCAAGTCGTCGGTCAATACGAATGGCACGATCACGGCGCCCACCTATGTCGTGCAAGGCAACCCTTATAACGACGTTGGTTCGGCGCTCGCTGCGGTTGTAGCCTATGCCGGTAGCGGTTCCGTGGATGCGGTGATGTACGATTCGACGACGCACACCAAGATCACGCTGGGCGGTTCCGTTGCGACTAGCGCGGTTCAGTTGACGAATCTCGCGAATGCCACGCAGGCAAGCGATGCTGTCAACCTCGCACAGCTCGAGGCGATGGGGGCAAACGTCGACGGCTCGGGTAACGTGACTAATGCGTTCGTTGCGTACGACGATTCGTCCAAGGCCTCGGTGACATTCGGCGGCGTGGGTACGACCAATGGCGTGGTGCTGCACAACGTCGCTGCCGGCGCGCAGGATCTGGATGCCGTCAACGTCGCGCAGTTGAAGGCCGCAGGCTTGAACGTCGACACATCGGGTAACGTGCTGAACGCCTTCGTCGCCTACGACGACACCTCGAAGTCGTCGATCACACTCGGCGGTGTAGGTACGTCCAGCCTGGTCGCGCTGCATAATGTGGCGAACGGATCGGCGGCTAACGATGCGGTGAACGTCGCCCAACTTCAGGCGATGGGCGCGGTTATCGACCCCTCGGGTAACGTGACCAATGCGTTCGTTACGTACGACGACTCGACGAAGAGTTCCATCACGTTTGGCGGTGTAGGTGCGTCCACGCCGGTCAAGCTGCATAACGTTGCTGCCGGTGCCATTTCGTCGACCAGTACCGACGCCGTGAATGGTGCGCAGGCTTACAACATGGCAGCAAGCACGGCCAGCGCATTGGGCGGGGGTTCGACGGTGCAGGCTGACGGTTCGATCTCGACGCCAACGTACAACATTGGAGGCACAAGCTTCAACAATGTGGGTGGTGCGCTCACGAACCTCGACGGCCGGGTCTCGACTATCGAGACCACGGTGACGAACATCGCGGGCTCGGTGGCCAATGCAGTCCAGTACGACTCGTCGGCCCATGACAAGGTCACGCTGGGTGGCACGGACTCCTCGTCGCAGGTCAAGCTCACCAATCTGCAGGACGCTGATCTGACTGCCACGAGCACGGATGCCGTGACGGGCGAGCAGTTGTACGCGACGAACCAGAACGTTACCAACCTGACCCAGTCGGTTCAGAACATCACGAACAATGGTTCGCAGTACCTCTCGACCAATACGACGAGTGGTGCGGCTTCGGCAACCGGGGCTGGCACGATCGCAGTGGGCGGTGGGGCGGCGGCGTCGGGTACCAACTCGACGGCCATTGGCGAAAAGGCTGCGGCCACGGGCAACAACTCGGTCGCGCTGGGTGCAAACTCGGTCGCGAACGAGGACAACACCGTGTCCGTCGGCTCGCAAGGCAACGAGCGCCGCATTACCAATGTGGCGAACGGCGTCAACCCGACCGATGCGGCAAACGTGGGTCAGCTCCAGAGCGGTTTGAACTCGCTCCAGACCGGCATGAACTCCGTGGCGCGTAACGCCTACAGCGGCGTCGCGGCGGCGACTGCACTCACCATGATCCCGGATGTCGATGCAAACAAGACCATCGCGGTGGGTGTCGGTACCGCCAACTTCCAGGGCTACCAGGCCACGGCGTTAGGTGTGTCGGCGCGCGTGACCCAGAACCTGAAGGTCAAGATGGGTGCGGGTTACAGCACGAGCGGGGGCGCTACGTGGGGCGGTGGCATGTCGTACCAGTGGTAATCGCCTGATGGCGGAAGCGGTGCAGTCTGGCCGCTTCCTGCAGGCGTTCTTCAGTCTACGTTCGGCCTCGCGGCTCGAACGCCAAAGCGGGCTCCCTCTGGGCGCCCGCTTTTTTATTGCGCGGCTGATCGATTACACCGCGACATGCGCCGCCGTTCGTCATCCATTCGGATCGAGTCTGCGCTTTGCGATGATGTCTTTCGCGTCGGCGAGCTTTTCAGCCAGTTCGGGCCCGCGCTGTAGCGCCACGCCCACAGCCAGGATGTCGCCAATGGCGAGATGCGAGGTGCGCGAGGTCATCGGCGAAAAGACGTCGGTGTCTTCATCGACGTTGGCATGCAGGCCCACACTCGCGAGCCGCGCGAGCGGCGAGGTGCCATGGGTGATGGCGACGACTTTCGCACCGCGATCAAGCGCAGTGCGCGCCGCGTCCACCACATCGCGCGTGCGTCCAGTATTTGAGATGGCGACGACGACGTCGCCGGGTCCGAGCAGCGCTGCTGACATCAGGAAGGTGTGCGGGTCCGAGTAGGCGACGCTCGGCATGCCTAGCCGGAAGAACTTGTGTTGCATGTCCTGCGCCGCGATGCCCGAGCCGCCCGCGCCGTAGAACTCGATGCGCGAGGCGCGCGCGAGCAGGGTGATGGCGGCGCCCAGCGCATCGGTGGAGAGATTGTTGCGCACCTGTATGAGGGCGCCGATGGTGCGTTCGAGCACTTTGGCCGCGACGCCCGGCACGGGTTCGTCGGGCCGCACGTCCCGATAGACGGCGGGCAGTTCGCTTGGCAGATCGCTGGCCACAGCCTGTGCGAGGCGGATCTTGAACTCGCGAAAGCCGGAGAACCCGAGCGCATGGCAGAAGCGCGCGATGGTCGGTTGACTCACGCCCGCGCGTTGCGCGACTTCGGTCATCGAAAGGTCGAGCAGTTCGCGCGGCGCTTCGACGATGTAATCGGCGAGCTTGCGCTCGGATGGGCGCAATTGCTCGCGAATGGCTTTCACCTGGGACAGCAGCATCAGGAAACTCGCACTATGCTGGAAGATCCGTGGACTATAGCGGATCGGTGGCGATGTACAAAAACTACAAGAATCGGTTTCGCAAAGCAATCCGGGTTTTGCATAGATCCGCCACTGTGCTTTAGGTAAAGGCTTTTGAAGCATTTGCAACACTCCGAACCAGGGCAAAACCGGGATTGCGATCGTGTAGTTTTTCTACTAACATCGCGCCATCGCTGACTGGACCGCGTGATGTGTCCCCGAGCGTCCCCGCGAGATAAAAAGGAAGGAGATTCGATGGTTTCCCCGCATTCGCAATTGATGAAGGTCACGCAGCGCGTGATCGAGCGCAGCAAGCCGACCCGCGAGGCCTATCTCGCGCGCATCGCTGCGGCCCAGGATCGTTTCCCGGTGCGCGGCGCGCTCTCCTGCGCCAATCTCGCGCACGGTTTCGCCGGTCTCGAAGGGCGCGACAAGTTCGCCATCAAGGCGATCCGCGAACCGAACATCGGCATCGTCTCGTCCTATAACGAGATGCTCTCGGCGCACGCGCCCTACAAGGATTTCCCCGAGATCATCAAGAAGGCCGCCCGCGAAGGCGGCGGCGTCGCGCAGTTCGCGGGCGGCGTGCCGGCGATGTGCGATGGCGTCACGCAGGGCAACGCGGGCATGGAGCTGTCGCTGTTCTCGCGCGAGGTGATCGCGATGAGCACGGCGGTCGCGCTGACACACAATATGTTCGACGCGGCGCTGTGCCTCGGCGTGTGCGACAAGATCGTGCCGGGCCTGTTGATCGGCGCGCTGCAGTTCGGCCATCTGCCGACCATCTTCGTGCCCGCCGGCCCGATGACCACGGGTATCTCGAACGACGACAAGGCCAAGGTGCGCCAGCAGTTCGCGACCGGCCAGTGCGGACGTGAAGCGTTGCTCGAATCCGAAGCCGCCGCGTACCACGGTCACGGCACCTGCACGTTCTACGGCACGGCCAACAGCAATCAAATGTTGATGGAAGTCATGGGCCTGCATTTGCCGGGCTCGGCGTTCATCCATCCGCATACGCCGCTGCGCGACGAACTCACCGCTGCCGCCGCGCGCCGCGTGCTCGAACTGACGGTCGAACGCGGCAACTACACGCCGATCGGCCATGTGGTCGATGAAAAGGCCGTGATCAACGGCATCGTCGCGTTGATGGCCACGGGCGGCTCGACCAATCACACGCTGCACCTCGTGGCGATGGCCCGCGCGGCGGGCATCCTGATCGACTGGAACGATTTCGACGAGCTTTCGGCGTCGGTGCCGCTGCTCGCGCGCGTCTATCCGAACGGCAAGGCCGACGTGAATCATTTCCACGCGGCGGGCGGCATCGCCTTCCTCGTGCGTGAACTGCTCGATGGCGGCCTGCTGCACGAAGACGTCAAGACCGTGGCGGGCGAAGGCCTGCGCCACTACGCGCAGGAACCGAAACTGCTCGACGGCAAGCTCACGTGGGTGCCGGCGGTGGAGAAGAGCGCCGATCTCGCGGTGCTGCGTCCGCTGCCCGAGCCGTTCCAGCCGGACGGCGGTTTGCGCCTGATGCAGGGGCGTCTGGGCCGTGGCGTCATCAAGATTTCGGCGGTCGCGCCCAATCACCGCACGGTGCGCGCGCCGGCGATCGTGTTCGATTCGCAGGAAGCCGTGCAGGAAGCCTTCGATCGCGGCGAGCTTGAACGCGATTTCGTGGCCGTCGTGCGCTTCCAGGGCGCGCGCGCCAATGGTATGCCGGAGCTGCATCGCCTTACGCCGCTGCTTGGCGTGCTGCAGGACAAGGGATTTCACGTGGCGCTCGTGACGGACGGACGCATGTCGGGCGCGTCGGGCAAGGTGCCCGCCGTGATCCACGTGTCGCCGGAAACGCTGCTGCACGGCCCGATCGGCAAAGTGCGCGATGGCGATACGATCGTGATCGATGCCGTAGCCGGTGTGCTCGACGTCGAAGTGGACGATGCCGAATGGGACGCGCGCCCGGTCGCGCTGCCCGCGCATCAGGAAAGCAACGAAGTGGGCTTCGGCCGAGAGCTGTTTGGCGTGTTCCGCGCCGCGGCGGCGCCGGCGGAACTGGGTGCGACGGTGTTCGGCCCGCTGGTCGGCGAGGTCCATGCGCCGTCGGCTTCGACCGTCACCCCCGCAGCGCACGCAGCCCACGCGACGAACTGAATTCATCATCAAGGAGCCTGAACATGGCAACAAACACGGTGGCCGACATTGTCCGCCTCGGCCCGGTGATCCCGGTGCTGGCATTCGAAACGCCCGAGCAGGGCGAGCACGTCTCGCGCGCGCTGCACGCGGGCGGCGTCAAGGTGCTGGAAATCACGCTGCGCACGGCGGCGGGCCTTGAGGCGATCGAGCGCGCGGCGCAGATCGCACCGGATATCGTCGTCGGCGTGGGCACGATCACGAAGCCCGAGCACTGCGCGCTGGCGAAGAAAGCCGGCGCCCAGTTCGGCGTTTCGCCGGGGCTGACGCGCGAGATCCATCAGGCTTCGCTCGACGCGGGCCTGCCGCTGCTGCCGGGCGTGATGACGCCGACCGACATCATCGTCGCGATGGAACTCGGCTACGAGATCGTCAAGTTCTTCCCGGCGGTCCCGGCCGGCGGCCTGAACATGCTGCAGGCGTTCCACGGCCCGTTCCCGACGCTCAAGTTCTGCCCGACGGGCGGCATCAGCGCCGAAACCGCCACGAACTTCCTCGCGCTGCCGAACGTGGTCTGCGTGGGCGGTTCGTGGCTCACGCCGAAGGCCGCGCTCGCCAACCAGGATTGGGCCGAAGTGACGCGCCTCGCGCGCGCCGCGAGCGAGCTGTCGCGTCCGGTGCGCTGATTGCCGGGCACATCGAGCACGCCGCGCTGACCCGGCAAGCGTTCGCGCCCCGAATTTAGCGCGCCGAATCAGTGCTTTAGCGCCGATACGCAATACGAGCCGCGCAGGCCGCGCCCATTGGGCGTGAGGCCTGCGCGGCTCGCTCGTCTTTCGAGCAGACAACGCCGAAAGCCGTTATAACCTCTACAATCTCGGCCCGGCGACGGCCGACCCCTTCCGCCCGGAGCGCATCGAGCGTCGCCGCGTGGCCGCGGAAGGGAATGAACAACTACCTGGAGAGGAGCCTCATGGGAGTGGCCCACGGCAGCTCGCTGCTGATTTACGCGCTCGTCGCGATTGCTGCGTTGATCTTCATGATCACGCGCCTGAAGGTTTATCCGTTTCTCGTCCTGATCATCGTTTCGCTGCTGCTGGGCCTTGCCAGCGGCATGCCGATGGATCAGATCGTCAAGTCGTTCGAGACCGGCAACGGCAACACGCTCGGCCACATCGCAATCGTGGTGGGTCTGGGCACGATGCTCGGCAAGATGATGGCCGAGTCGGGCGGCGCCGAGCGCATCGCCACCACGCTGATCCGCTGGTTCGGCGAGAAGAACATTCACTGGGCGATGATGTGCGTCGCCGTGATCGTCGGCTTGCCGGTGTTCTTCGAAGTCGGCTTCGTGCTGCTGATTCCGATCGCGTTCAACGTCGCCAAGCGTACCGGCAAGTCGCTGCTGCTGATCGGCCTGCCGATGGTCGCGGGTCTGTCGGTCGTGCACGGTCTGATTCCGCCGCACCCGGCCGCGCTGCTGGCCGTGCAGGCGTATCACGCCGATATCGGCCGGACCATTGCCTATGGTCTGATCGTCGGCATCCCGACGGCGATCGTCGCCGGTCCGCTGTTCGCGCTCTTTATTCATCGCCACATCAAACTGCCGGAAAACAATCCACTGTCTGCGCAATTCGTGAGCAAGGCCGAACCGAAGCCCGATAGCGAACTGCCGGGCTTCGGCGTCACGCTCTTCACGATCCTGCTGCCCGTGATCCTGATGCTGATCGGCTCGTGGGCCGATCTGGTCTTCACGCCGAAGACGCTGCCGAACAGCCTGTTGCACTTCATCGGCACCTCGGATGTCGCGCTGCTGATCGCGGTGCTGGTAAGCTTCTGGACCTTCGGCGCGTCGCGCGGTTTCAACCGCGAGCAGATCCAGAAGTTCTGCGGCGACTGTCTCGCGCCGATCGCCGGCATCACGCTGATCGTTGGCGCAGGCGGCGGGTTTGGCCGCGTGCTGATGGACAGCGGCGTGTCGAAGCAGATCGTCGATCTCGCGCAGACGGCGCATCTGTCCCCGCTGCTGCTGGGCTGGCTGGTGGCCGCGCTGATCCGTCTCGCGACGGGTTCGGCGACGGTGGCGATGACGACGGCCTGCGGCATCGTCGCGCCCATCGCCACGGCGGCAGGTGTGACCGTGCAGCCTGAATTGCTCGTGCTGGCCACGGGTTCGGGTTCGCTGATCTTCTCGCACGTCAACGACGGCGGTTTCTGGCTGATCAAGGAATATTTCGGCATGACCGTGGGTCAGACGTTCAAGACCTGGTCGCTGCTGGAGACCATCATTTCGCTGCTGGGCCTCGGACTGACGTTCGCGCTCTCGGCAGTGGTGTAACAGGTAATGGAGCAGTAGAGATGATTCTGATTGCAATGGGCGTGTCGGGCGCCGGCAAGACGCGCATCGGCGAGATGCTGGCCGAGCGCCTCAAGTGCACCTTCACCGACGGCGACGCTTTTCACAGCGAAGCCAACAAGAAGAAGATGCACGACGGCATTCCCCTGACCGACGACGACCGCTGGCCCTGGCTGCGCACGATCCGCGTGGCGATCGAGGAAAAGCAGCGCGCGCACGAGACGGCCGTGTTCACGTGCTCGTCGCTCAAGCGCTCGTATCGCGACATCCTGCGCGGCGGCGACCATGACGTGTGCTTCGTCTATCTGAAGGGCTCGTACGAAGTGCTGCACGAGCGCCTGGCCACCCGCACGGGCCACTTCTTCGATCCGTCGCTGCTGCAAAGCCAGCTCGACACGCTCGAAGCGCCGGGCACGGACGAAGCGATCATCGTGAGCATCGAGCTTACGCCCGAGCAGATCGTCGACGATGTGCTCAAGCAACTGGAAGCGCGTCGCGTGGGCTGATCGCCCGGTCGCGCTCTCAAGGACAGAAAAGCCCCGGCTGCGTGCCGGGGCTTTTTGCTTTCTGGCGCCTCAGAACGAGTGAGTGATGCCGACGTGCGCAAGCAACTGCGATTGCGTCGACGAATTGCCGTTCGGATAGGTCGCCGCCGTCGCGCCTTCGCCGGATGCCTTCTGATACGTGAGCGTCACCTGCACCTGCGTGCGCTTGGAGAGCGAGTACAGATTGCCCGCCTCGATCGAGTTCCAGTGGTCGCCGCCCATGCGCGAATACGTGTAGTTGAGGGTGAGCGCTTCGGCCGCCGTGAAGCGGTAGAGCAAACCCACGTCCTGATTCTGCATGTGCGTCGAGGCGCTGGCACCCTTGATGTCGGTGCGCGTGTAGAGCGCATTGGCCAGAAGCGCGTCGGTGATCTTGTAGGTCGCGCCGATGCCCAGGTTGTTCACCTCGTTCGACTGGAACGTCTTCGTGGCCGAGAGCGTCTGGCCGAGGAAACTCGTGAAGCCAAAATAGGTGTACAGGTCGAGCACGCGCTGCTTCGTCGTCATGTAGGTGACGCCGGCGGAGAGCGGCCCGTTGTCGTAGCTCAGATAGCCGCCGCTCGTGTGGCCGGTCGCGTCCGAACCCGTGAAGCCGTACATGGCGCCCGCATGGAAGCCGTAGAAGTCCGGGCTGCGGTATTTCACGGCGTTCTCGATCTGATAGCCGTTGGTGAGGCTGTCGAGGTTGCCCGCGTGGAACGCATACAGGTTGCGATTCCAGAAGGCGTTCGAATAGCGGATCGCCACATCGTCCATCAGATCGGACTGACGGCCGAACGTGAGTGTGCCGTACGGCGTTTCCAGGCCCACATAGGCGTTGCGGTCGAACAGCGTGTTCGACTTGATGAGGTTGCCCGTGTTGATGTTGAAGCCGCTTTCGAGCATGAAGATGGCCCGGTAACCGCCGCCGAGATCCTCCTTGCCCGTGAAGCCCCAGCGCGTGGGCGAACCGATGCCCGACGCCGTGCCGAAAGACGAACCGCCTTTCTTGTTGTTGATGTAGGTGAGCCCGGAATCGACCTGTCCCCAAAGCGTGACCGAACTCTGCGCCTGGGCGAGCGAGCTGACCAGCAAGCCGCAGCCCGCGAGAAAAAGCGTTTTTTTCATGTTGTTAACCGTGGAGGCGCGAGCGCAGCCCGCCGAAAAGCAGCCGGCTGAACTCACATTGACCATAGGTGGACGTTTTGTTTTTATTTGGACTTGTTTCGGCCAAATCATAGAAGCGTCTTTTGCGCTTTATCAAGTAAAAAATTAATTTTTCTAGACTTGACCGGCTGTTTCCTGAGTCATAGGATCGCCATCCATGGTTTTAGTTAACCACTAATGGTTGATCGGCTCGCGTCCGTCCTTGCCGATTTCCCCATCCGTTCCCCCTGCATGGAGAGAGACACCGTGGCCGCCACACGAACCACCCGCGTGCGATACCTGATGCTGTTCCTGGTGTTCGTCGGGACCGTCATCAACTACGTGGACCGCGCCAACCTGTCGGTGGCCGCGCCGCTGCTCAAGCACGAATTCGGCCTCGGGCCGGTCGAGATCGGCGTGCTGTTTTCCGCCTATGCGTGGACCTATGTGATCGCCAATATTCCCGGCGGTTGGGTCGTCGATCGCTTCGGCTCGCGCGCCATGTACGCGCTGGCCGTGCTGGTCTGGTCGGCGTTCACGCTCGCGCAGGGCTTCGCCGGGCGTTTCGCGACGATCTTCGGCCTGCGCCTGGGCGTAGGCGTGGCCGAGGCGCCGACGTTCCCCGTCAACAATCGCGTCGTGTCGATCTGGTTCACGCAGCGCGAGCGGGGCACCGCCACGAGCGTCTATCTGGTCGGCCAGTACATCGGCATGGCGGCGCTCACGCCGGCGCTGTTCTGGGTCGCGCACGCCTTCGGCTGGCGCGCGATCTTCTGGGCGACAGGGGCGGTCGGCATCGTCTGGGCGGGCGTGTGGTATCTGCTTTATCGAGACCCTGAGCAGTGCTCGTGGGTGAGCGAGGCCGAGCTTGCGTATATCCGCAACGGCGGCGCGCTGGTCGGCTCGAACCAGGCGGGCGCGGCGAAAGCGCAGCCGCAGAAGTTTCCGTGGCGCAAGCTCGCCACCGTGTTCCGCAACCGCCAGATCATCGCGATCTGCATGGGCAAGTTCGCGTCGCTCTCGTCGCTGTACTTCTTCCTGACGTGGTTTCCGAGCTACCTCATCACCGAGCGCCACATGACCGTGCTGAAGGCGGGCGGCATGACCGCGGTGCCGTTCATCGCGGCGTCGATCGGCGTGGTGGCGGGCGGCACGCTGTCCGACTTTCTGCTGCGCCGCGGCGCGAGCGTGGGCGCCGCGCGCAAGACGCCGATCATCACCGGCCTGCTGCTCGTGCCGACCATGACGCTTTCCCTGCTCACCGACAGCAACGCCGTGGTGATCGCCATCATGTCGTTCGCGTTCTTCGCGCAGGGCGTGGCCTCGGCGTCGTGGTCGCTGATCGGCGATATCGCCCCGAAGAGCATGATCGGCATCACGGGCGGGGCGGTGAACTTCGCGGGCAACCTCTCTGGTATCGTTACGCCCATCGCGATCGGCTTCATCCTGCGCGAGACCGGTTCGTTCGGCTGGGCGCTCGGGCTCATCAGCGTGTTCGCCGTGATGGGCGCGCTGGCCTACACCTTCCTGCTCGGCGAAGTGAAGCGCATCGACATCGGCGACGAGGCCGTGGCGGACCTGCCGGGCGCGGCTTCCCGCCCCGGCGCCGAACGCCATGAAGCCACGCCTTCCACGCAGGACTGAGTCCGCGTGCTTGCCACCACACAGGTTTATGTCCGACTACAACGAGACCGCCCCCGACAGCGACGAGACCTATCTCGTGCCCGCGCTTGAGCGCGGGTTGCGCATTCTCGAGCTGTTCCGCCATCAGGATCCGGTGCTCACGCCGAACGCCATCGCGCAGCGCCTGAACCTGCCGCGCACGACGGCGATCCGTCTCGTGCAGACGCTGCAGTCGCTCGGCTATCTGGAACGCGCGAACCGCGACCGCGACTATCGTCTCGGGCCGCGCGTGATGAAGCTCGGCTTCGAATATCTGAATTCGCTCGCGCTGACCGACATCGGCACGCCCGTGATCGAACGTCTGCGCGACGATACGGGGTGCGCAAGCCATCTGGTGGTGCGCGACGGGCGCGACGTGGTGTTCGTCGCCAAGGCCTGGACGCACGACAACACGCTCAGCACGATCAAGGTGAACGTAGGCACGCGCATTCCGGCTCATGCTTCGGTGCACGGCCACGTGCTGCTCGGCGACTTCAGCGAAGCCGATATCGGCAAGCTGTTTCCCGAGCCGATGCTGCCCACCTATACGCCATACACGCCGCGCAGCGCGACCGAAGTCTACGAGCGCGCGCAGAAGTACGCGGCGGAGGGCTGCGCGGTGAGCGAATCGTCGTTCGAGCCGGGGATTTCGGTGGTGAGCGCGCCGGTGCGCGACAGTTCGGGCCTCATTGCGGCGGCAGTTACCCTGACCGTGGCACGGCCGTTCCTTGAAAAGACGATGGTTGCGGCGGGACTCGTGGACCGCGTGAAGGCGGCGGCGAAGGATCTGTCAGAGCGACTGTGCTTCTACGCAGAGGAAGAGCGCGCGAAGGAATGAGGTCTGCGCGCGGCCGATGCGTGCAAACACAAAAAAGGCGCGCCGTTCATCGCGAACGGCGCGCCTTTTCGCTTTTTTCCGCCTCTTCATCGGGCGGCGACGCTTACGCGATGCGCTTGGCCAGCTCCGCCGCCTTGCCGGTGTACGACGCGGGCGTCATTTCCATCAGACGCTGCTTCGCTTCTTCGGGAATCGCGAGGCCCGTCACGAAGGTCTGCAGCGCTTCGCGCGTGATGCCCTTGCCGCGTGTGAGTTCCTTCAACTGCTCGTACGGGTTTTCGATGCCGTAACGGCGCATGACGGTCTGCACCGGCTCGGCCAGCACTTCCCACGTGGCGTCGAGGTCTTCGTTCAGGCGCTGCGGATTCACTTCGAGCTTGTCCAGACCTCGGATCAGCGCATCGTACGAAAGCAGCGAATAGCCGAGCGCGACGCCGATATTGCGCAGCACCGTCGAGTCGGTCAGGTCGCGCTGCCAGCGCGAAACCGGCAGCTTGTCGGCGAGGTGGCGCAGCGTTGCGTTGGCAAGGCCAAGGTTGCCTTCCGAGTTTTCGAAGTCGATCGGGTTGACCTTGTGCGGCATGGTCGACGAGCCGATTTCGCCGGCCTTGGTCTTCTGCTTGAAGTAGCCGAGCGAGATGTAGCCCCACACGTCGCGGTCGAGGTCGAGCAGGATCGTGTTCGCGCGCGCGATGGCGTCGAACAGTTCGGCCATGTAATCGTGCGGCTCGATCTGGATGGTGTACGGGTTGAAGGTCAGCTTCAGGCGCTGTTCGACGACTTCCTTCGAGAACGCTTCCCAGTCGAATTCCGGATACGCCGACAGATGCGCGTTGAAGTTGCCGACCGCGCCGTTCATCTTGCCGAGCAGTTCGACCTTCTCGATACGCTGGATCGCGCGCGCGAGGCGCGCCGCGACGTTGGCGATTTCCTTGCCGAGCGTCGTGGGGCTGGCGGGCTGGCCGTGCGTGCGCGAGAGCATCGGCTGGTCGGCGTGCGTGTGCGCGAGCTTCACAAGACGCTCGTAGACCGAGCGCAGCGCCGGCAGGATCACGTGTTCGCGCGCGCCGGCGATCATCAGGCCGTGCGACGTGTTGTTGATGTCTTCCGAGGTGCAGGCGAAGTGGATGAACTCGCTTGCGCGCTCCAGCTCCGGCTGGCCCTTCACCGATTCCTTGAGCCAGTATTCGACGGCCTTCACGTCATGGTTCGTCACGCGCTCGATGTCCTTGATGCGCGCGGCGTCGTGCGCCGTGAAGTTCTCGGCGAGCTTGAGCAGGAACTGCTCCGACGCTTCCGAGAAACGCGGCACTTCCGCGAAGCCGGCTTGCGACAGCGCGATCAGCCAGTGGATTTCCACGGTCACGCGGTTGCGCATGAACGCGGCTTCCGAGAGCCAGTCGCGCAGGGCTTCGGTTTTCGAGGCGTAGCGGCCATCGAGTGGGGAGAGCGCGTTGAGCGCGAAGAGGGTATCGGGACGGGTGTCGGACATGATGGGGACGTAACGGGTGACGTTACGATCAGAAAGGAACCGGGGGGAGCCGACTATTTTATCACCACGCTGACAGCGCCCGGGCGGCAATCCGGGCGCAGGCCGCAGTTAGCGTAGGGCCGGGGATGGCGCGGTTTTCGGACTCATCTGACAGACTTCAGAGGGAAGCGGCGATACCGTTGGAAGGTCGGCAGCGTTGGCTGCTTTCCGTCTGGCGATCCGCATGAACTACGATTCCGCTTCTTCTTCTGTGTCCGATGCCTCCATGCTCGTCGAAGCCGGTCTTGCCGAGCATCGCGAGGGCCGCACTGACGCCGCGCACGCGCTCTACCAGCGTGCGCTCGCCTGCGATCCGGGTTGCGCTGCGGCGCTGCACTATCTGGGCGTGCTCGCCATGGGCCGCGACGATCTCGCAGGCGCGGCGTCGCTCATGGACCGGGCGCTTGCGCTCGCGCCTCGCGACGCCGAATGCCTGAGCAACCGTGGCGTCGCGGCTGCGCGCCTGAACGATCAGTCCGGCGCGGCGGTATTCCAGCGCAAGGCCATCGAGCAGGCGCCCGGTTTCGCGAATGCGCACAACAATCTCGGCAACGCGCTGATGGAACTCGCGGACCTCGCGGGCGCCCAGCATCACTATCGCCAGGCGCGCGCGCTGGACCCGCAATCGGCGCATTTCGCCTTCAACCTGGGTCGCGCGCTCGAAAAGGCGAACCGCCCCGACGAGGCCATCGCGCAATATCGCGAGGCGCGCGCCCTCGGCGCGGACGACACGCCCACACTCATGTCGCTCGGCAGGCTGCTGCGGGCCGCGAAGGAGCCGGCCCAAGCCGCGGTCTGCTTCGAGCGCGTCGTCGCACGCGAGCCGGACAACGCGAGTGCGCATTTCGAACTGGGCTACGTCTATGACGCCATGCATCGCTACGAGGAGGCGATCCCGCTCTATCAGCGCGCGGCGCAACTGCAGCCCTATGCGGCGGGCGCAGTGAACAATCTTGCCTTCGCCTACACGGCGCTTGCGCGCTATGACGAAGCGGAAGTCCACTACCGACGCGCGCTGGAACTCAACCCCGGTCTGCCCGAGTCGCAATTCCAGCTCGGCATGCTGCTGTTGCGCCGCGAAGCGTACGCCGAAGGCTGGCCGCTGTTCGAGAACCGCAAGACCACTTCGGTCGGCAGGCCCAACTATCGCAAGCTCCCGTGCGCCGAATGGCAAGGCGAGCCGCTTGCAGGCAAGCGCCTGCTGATCGCGCGCGAGCAGGGCGTGGGCGACCAGATCCAGTTCGTGCGCTACGCGGGCCTTGCCGCCGCGATGGGCGCGCGCGTCGATGCGTGGGTCGCGCCGGAACTGGCGTCGCTCGCGGCGACGGTGCCGGGCGTCGCGCGCGTGCTCGACGCCGCGCCCAGTGACGAGGTCATCGCCGCGAATTACGACTACTGGTGCGACGTGATGAGCCTGCCGCGGAAGTTTCCGGGCCGGCCGATCTACGCCGCCACGCCCTACATGCACGCCGATGCGGCGCAAGCAGGCGCCTGGCGCGAGCGGGTGGCAACGCTTTCGCCTGGTGCGCACCGGCGTATCGGCCTCGTGTGGGCCGGCAATCCGCGCCATCACTTCGACGCGTTCCGCTCGGTGCCGCTCACGACCTTGCTGCCGCTCGCCGCGCTCGAAGGCAACAGCTGGTTCGCGATCCAGAAAGGGCCGGGCGCGACCCAGCTCGCCGATGTGGCGGGCCGCTGGCCTCTGCATGCAATCGGCGACGAACTGCACGATTTCGCCAGTACGGCCGCGCTGATCGAAAACCTCGATCTCGTTATCACCGTCGATACCTCGGTTGCGCATCTCGCGGGCGCGCTGGGCAAGCCGGTCTGGGTGTTGCTGGCCGCGCAGCCCGACTGGCGCTGGGGCATGGGGCGCGAGGATTCGGTCTGGTATCCGTCGGCGCGCGTGTTCCGGCAGACCACGCTCGGCGACTGGAGCGGCGTGCTGGCGGCGTTGCAACAGGCGTTGAGCGAAACGGCGAAGTAACTGACCGGAATGCGTGGCCAGAATGCGTTCGCTGTCAGAAATCCGCCGCACCTGCTCCAGGCCGCCGCGCGCGGGCCTAGAATGCGGACTTCTCATCCGCTCCCTGGTCCCGCATGGAACTCAAATGGCTCGAAGACTTCGTTTCGCTCGCGGAAACGCATAGTTTCAGCCGCTCCGCCGAGCTGCGCCACGTCACCCAGCCGGCGTTCTCGCGCCGCATCCAGGCGCTCGAAGGGTGGCTCGGCACCGAACTGATCGATCGTTCGGTTTATCCGACGCGTCTGACATCGGCGGGCCAGGTGTTCTACGAGCAGGCGCTCGCGATGCTGTCGCAGTTCCACGAGGCGCGCACCGTGCTGCGCGGCCACACGGCCACGCCCGAGGCGACCATCGAATTCGCGGTGCCGCACACGCTCTCGCTCACGTACTTTCCGCGCTGGCTTCAGCGCGTCGAGGCGAAGCTCGGCCGCATCCACACGCGTTTGCGTGCGCTCAACGTCCACGACGCCGTGCTGTCGCTGGTGGAGGGCGGCTGCGACCTCGTGATGGGCTATCACCACCCGAGCCATCCGGTGACGCTCGATCCGGCGCGTTACGACACGCTTACGCTCGGCATCGAATCGATCAGCCCGTATTCGGCGCCGCAGCGCGCGGGCCGCGCGCGCTACACGTTGCCGGGCACGCCCGACGCGCCCACCCCTTACCTTTCCTACACGCCGAACGCCTATCTTGGCCGCATGACCGAGGTGATCGTCGCCAATGCGCCGACGCGGCTCTATCTGGACCGCGTC
Source organism: Paraburkholderia eburnea (assembly GCF_002917095.1). Taxonomy (GTDB): domain Bacteria; phylum Pseudomonadota; class Gammaproteobacteria; order Burkholderiales; family Burkholderiaceae; genus Paraburkholderia; species Paraburkholderia eburnea. The sequence goes on along the minus strand of NZ_PQGA01000001.1, from coordinate 581,120 downwards.
TATGAAACCGACATGGCCGAAGGCCTCAAGGCGATGACGCAGGCCGGGCACGGCATCGCGTTCCTCCCGCACAGCGCCGTGGAGGAAGCCGTCGCGCAGGGCAAGCTGATCCGGCTCGACCGTGGCACGCGCGGCGCGCCCGAAGGCCAGTTCACGCTCGACATGGAGATTCGCCTGTATCGCGACAAGCTCGCCTCGCAGGGCGACGACGCCCGCGAAGCGCTCGTGCGCGCGCTCTGGGACGCCGTGAGCAAGGAAATCGCGCTCGGTTAATTCGAGCCGAACGCCCTATCGGCAAGATATGGATGCGAGAGCAGGCATGGCGGCGCAAGCTGCCGTGCCTGTTTTTCATTGGCGCACTGCTGTTTTGCGCGTCCCGTAACAATCGTTGCGGCGTGTTGCCGCAGCCGCCCGATCCCCGCCTAAGCCCGCCAATCCTGGATTCCCGCGACACGTTCTTTCGAATTTTCCAAGGTTATGCACGAAAAGCATAACGTGATGAACAAACGGCATTGGCGTTCGGGTGGGCGTTTTCTGACAATTGCACCCACTTGTTCGATCGCTTGGAGCGTTCATGTCTTCCCAATCGCAGTCTGCAGTGTCTTCGGTTCCTTCCTACCTTCACGCCGACGCGCTCGGTCCGTGGGGCAACTATCTCCGTCAGGTGGATCGCGTCGCGCCGTACCTCGGCCCGCTGTCGCGCTGGCTCGAAACGCTCAAGCGTCCGAAGCGGATTCTGATCGTCGATTGCCCGATCGAACTCGATAACGGCACCGTTGCCCACTTCGAAGGCTACCGCGTGCAGCACAACGTTTCGCGTGGTCCCGGCAAGGGCGGCGTGCGTTATCACCAGGACGTTACGTTGTCCGAAGTGATGGCGCTGTCCGCGTGGATGTCGGTGAAGAACGCTGCCGTGAACGTGCCGTACGGCGGTGCGAAGGGCGGTATCCGTGTCGATCCGCGCACGCTCTCGCGTGGTGAGCTTGAGCGCCTGACGCGCCGCTACACCAGCGAAATCGGCATCATCATCGGACCGAACACCGACATTCCCGCGCCGGACGTCAACACGAACGAGCAGATCATGGCGTGGATGATGGACACGTACTCCATGAACCAGGGCCAGACGTCCACGGGTGTCGTGACCGGCAAGCCGATCTCGCTGGGCGGCTCGCTCGGCCGTCGCGAAGCCACGGGCCGCGGCGTGTTCGTGGTCGGTTGCGAAGCCGCGCGCCGCAAGGGTCTGTCGATCGAAGGCGCACGCATTGCCGTGCAGGGTTTCGGTAACGTCGGCGGCATCGCTGCGCGTCTGTTCCAGGAAGCCGGCTCGAAGCTCGTCGCGGTGCAGGACCACACCGGCTCGCTCTACAAGTCCACGGGTATCGACGCCGACGCGTTGCTTGAGCATGTGGCAAAGACGGGCGGCGTGGCAGGCTTCGCCGGCGCCGACATGCTCGGCAACGACGAATTCTGGACCATCGAAACCGACATCCTGATCCCGGCCGCGCTGGAAAACCAGATCACGGAACACAACGCCGGCAAGATCCGCACGAAGATCATCGTCGAAGGCGCGAACGGCCCGACCACGACGGCGGCCGACGACATCCTGCACGACAAGGGCATCCTCGTGATTCCGGACGTGGTGGCGAACGCGGGCGGCGTGACCGTTTCGTACTTCGAGTGGGTGCAGGACTTCTCTAGCTTCTTCTGGACCGAAGGCGAAATCAACGAACGACTGGAGCGCGTGATGCGCGAAGCGTTCACGGCGGTCTGGCAAGTGTCGAGCGAGCAGGGCGTGTCGATGCGTACCGCGGCGTTTATCGTGGCCTGTAAGCGCATCCTGATGGCGCGCGAAATGCGCGGTCTGTACCCCTGATCGATGGCGGCGCGCCAATGGCGCGTCGAGTCATCGCAAAGCGGTAAAAATTGCGCCGCCGGCTTGTCCGCGGCGGCTGACGGGCGGTCCCCACAAGGGGCCGCCCGTTTTTGCATTGGCACTGTGAAAAACGTATGAAAACGGCTGGGAAGAGGGCGTTTTCATGTGCCGCGCAAGCCTGTTTCAAAGCGCCTTGTGCGTGCCTGCAACGCCAGGGTCGGCCTTTATTCTTTCAATATAATTACTTTGCTACACTGCCCCCGATCCATGCCAAGAAGGAGATCACAGATGAAATTCAAAAAGGCCGCGCTCGTTCTCGCCACCCTCGGACTGGTCGCCGTCGGTGCACACGCGCAGGACTCGGGGACGCTCAAAAAGATCAAGGACACCGGCGTCATCTCGCTGGGCCACCGCGAATCGTCGATTCCGTTTTCGTACTATGACGACAAGCAGAATGTGATCGGCTATTCGCAGGACTTCGCGATGAAGATCGTCGAGGCGGTCAAGCAGAAGCTGAACATGCCGAACCTCAAGGTCAAGATGGTGCCGATCACGTCGCAGAACCGCATTCCGCTCGTGCAGAACGGCACGATCGACATCGAATGCGGCTCGACCACGAACAACGCCGAGCGCCAGCAGCAAGCCGCCTTCACGAACACGATCTTCGTGATCGGCACGCGCCTGATGACGAAGAAAGATTCGGGCATCAAGGATTTCGCCGACCTCAAGGGCAAGACCGTCGTGACGACGGCGGGCACCACGTCGGAGCGTCTGCTGCGCAAGATGAACCAGGACAAGAACCTGGGCATGAACATCATCAGCGCGAAGGATCACGGCGAGTCGTTCATGACGCTCTCCTCGGGCCGCGCGGTGGCATTCATGATGGACGACGCGCTGCTCGCGGGCGAGCGCGCCAAGTCGAACAACCCGGGCGATTTCGTGATCGTCGGCACGGCGCAATCGCGTGAAGCGTACGGCTGCATGCTGCGCAAGAACGACCCCGAGTTCAAGAAGGTCGCCGACGACGCAATCGCCAAGGTCGAAACCTCGGGCGAAGCCGACGCGATCTACAAGAAGTGGTTCGAATCGCCGATTCCGCCGAAGGGTCTCAACCTGAACTTCCCGGAAAGCGACGACATGAAGGCGCTCTACAAGAGCCCGAACGACAAGGCTATCGACTGATTCAGGCCTTAAAAACCTGATCAGCGTGTAAAACAGGACGGAAGAAGCGGGCGCAGAAGCGACGCTTCTTCCGTTCTTTTTGTTGGAGTCTCTTCATGTCCTATCACTGGAACTGGGGCATTCTGCTCAGCCCGGTCTCGACGGGCGAACCGACCACTTACCTTGGCTGGCTGATTTCGGGCCTCTGGGTGACGGTGTCGGTGTCGCTGTGCGCGTGGGTGATCGCGCTCATCGTCGGCTCGTTCTTCGGTGTGCTGCGCACGGTGCCGAACCGTTTCCTCGCGGGCGTCGGCACGGTGTACGTGGCGATCTTCCGCAACATCCCGCTCATCGCGCAGTTCTTCATCTGGTACTTCGTGCTGCCCGAACTCGTGCCGCCATCGCTCGGCAATGCGTTCAAGCAACTGCCGCCGGGGGTGCAGTTCTTTTCGGCGTCGGTGATCTGTCTGGGCCTCTTCACGGCGGCGCGCGTGTGCGAGCAGGTGCGCTCGGGCATCAACGCGCTGCCGCGCGGCCAGCGCGCCGCCGGGTTTGCGATGGGCTTGACGCAGTGGCAGACGTATCGCTACGTACTCCTGCCGGTTGCGTACCGCATCATCGTGCCGCCGCTCACGTCCGAATTCCTGAACATCTTCAAGAACTCGGCGGTGGCGTCCACCATCGGTCTGCTCGATCTGTCCGCGCAGGCGCGTCAGCTCGTGGACTACACGGCGCAAACCTATGAGTCGTTCATTGCGGTCACGCTCGCCTACGTGCTGATCAATCTGATCGTCATGACGCTGATGCGCTGGGTCGAAGCGAAGACCCGGTTGCCCGGCTATATCGGAGGCAAGTGATGCATCATTTCGACTGGAGCGGCATTCCGGGCGCGCTGCCGACGTTGTGGACCGGCGCCATCGTCACCTTCAAGATCACGGTTTGCGCGATCGTCGTCGGGATTCTGTGGGGCACGCTGCTCGCGCTCATGCGGCTGTCGGGCGTGAAGCCGCTCGAATGGTTCGCCAAGGGCTACGTCACGGTGTTCCGCTCGATCCCGCTCGTGATGGTTCTGCTGTGGTTCTTCCTGATCGTGCCGCAGGTGCTGCAAAATCTGCTCGGTCTGTCGGCCGATATCGACATTCGCCTCGCTTCCGCGATGATCGCGTTCTCGCTGTTCGAGGCCGCGTATTATTCGGAGATCATTCGCGCGGGCATTCAGGCGGTGCCGCGCGGGCAGGTCAACGCGTCGTTCGCGCTCGGTATGCGTTATGGTCAGGCGATGCAGTACGTGGTGCTGCCGCAGGCGTTTCGCGCGATGGTGCCGCTGTTGCTCACGCAGGCCATCGTGCTCTTTCAGGACACGTCGCTCGTCTACGTCATCAGTCTCGCCGACTTTTTCCGCACGGCCACCAATGTGGGCGATCGTGACGGAACGATGGTCGAGATGGTACTGTTCGCGGGCGCATGCTATTTCGTGATCTGCGTGATCGCGTCGAGCCTTGTGAAAGGACTTCAGAAAAAGGTCGCAAGATGATTTCAATCAAGAACGTTTCGAAGTGGTACGGCCAGTTCCAGGTGCTGACCGACTGCACGACGGAAGTGAAGAAGGGAGAAGTGGTGGTGGTGTGCGGGCCGTCGGGCTCGGGCAAGTCCACGCTCATCAAGACCGTCAACGGACTGGAGCCGTTCCAGCAGGGCGAGATTCTCGTGAACGGCGAGTCGGTGGGCGACAAGCGCACCAATCTCTCGAAGCTGCGCGCGAAGGTGGGCATGGTGTTCCAGCACTTCGAGCTGTTTCCGCACCTGTCGATCACCGAAAATCTCACGCTCGCGCAGATCAAGGTGCTGGGCCGCAGCAAGGACGAGGCCACGCAAAAGGGCTTGAAGCTGCTTGATCGCGTTGGCCTGCGCGCGCACGCGGACAAATTCCCCGGCCAGCTGTCGGGCGGTCAGCAGCAGCGCGTGGCGATTGCGCGCGCGCTGTCGATGGACCCGGTCGCAATGCTGTTCGACGAACCCACATCGGCGCTCGATCCCGAGATGATCAACGAAGTGCTCGACGTGATGGTGGAACTGGCCCAGGAAGGCATGACCATGATGTGCGTGACGCACGAAATGGGCTTTGCGAAGAAAGTCGCGCATCGCGTGATCTTCATGGACAAGGGCGCCATCGTCGAAGACGACCGCAAGGATGACTTCTTCGCCAATCCGAAGTCGGACCGCGCCAAGGATTTTCTCGCGAAGATCCTGCACTGAGGCCACGCCGCGTTCTCCGGAACGTGGCGCAGGCAACGAAAAAGCCGCGCAGCCCATTGGGCTTGCGCGGCTTTTTTATCGGCGGAGTAGGCGGCTTATTCGCCCCAGCTCTGCAAGGCGGCGACGGCTTCCGGATCAACTTCGCCCGGCTGCTGCGCGCACGGCGAAATGCGCGATGCGCTCGCGGACGCGTCCAGCGTCGGGTTCTTCAGCTTGTCGAGCACCTTCTGCGGCACCGGCACGCGAGTCTGCGCGATCACCTCGCCGTGCTGGAACATCAGCAGGTCGCCGGGGGCGAAGCGGGTCCAGACTTCGTTGTCGGTGAGCGGAGCCGTGGCGATCACGGCCACGCGGTCTTCAGGCGTGGTGTATTTCGCGAAGTCGATCGACACGTCGGCGTCCACCAGATGCGCGGTCGAAAACGGCCAGCGGCGCACCAGATAGTGCAGATGGGTCGAGCAGTGCGCGAACAGCGCCTGGCCGTTCGACATCAGGAAATTGAACACGCCGAACTGCGTGATCTCGCGCGTGAGCGTTTCGAGCGCGGCGAACAGTTCATCGAGCGGCGGCTGCGAGCCCGGAAATGCCTTGCGCAAGCCTTGCAGCAGCAGGCAGAAGGCGCGCTCGCTGTCGGTGGTGCCGACCGGCTGATAGACGTCGGTGAGGACCGGATTGAAGTCCTGCAGGTCGCCGTTGTGCGCGAAGATCCAGTGGCGGCCCCAGAGTTCGCGCTGGAACGGATGGCTGTTTTCGAGCGAGCAGCCGCCCTGGGTGGCTTTGCGGATATGGGCGATGGTGTTGCGCGACTTGATCGGATAGCGCTTGACCATCTCGGCGATGGGCGAGCGGGCCGACGCCTCGTTGTCGATGAAGAGGCGGCAGGCCTTGTCCTCGAAGAACGCGATCCCCCAGCCGTCGGCGTGGTGATCGGTGGCGCCGCCGCGCGCCGCGAATCCAGTGAAGGAGAACGTGACGTCCGTCGGCGCGGCGCAGTTCATTCCGAGAAGTTGGCACATGGCGCGTGTCTGATGCTGTGATACCGCGGGTGACGCCGGGCCGAAACTGGCCCAAGGCTGACAGCGTGACCCGGTACAATGATGATTTTCCAAGCATATCATCGGGCTGCGGCGCGCCAATACGAAATTTGTCGGATGCTTTCCCGCCCTGCGCGAAAGCGTCGCCGGTCAAACGTGCGCGCCGGGGTTGGCGCGAGTTCGGCGGGCCACTGGCTGTCGTGTGCGCGCGACGCCTCGTCACGCTGCGCTGCCCCCGCTTTTGCCCGCTGGTTGCCTTGTTGTCGATCCCACCGCGCATCACGTATCAGACTAGCCATGAACGCTTCCACCCCCACGACTCTTACGCTCGCCCGCCCCGACGACTGGCACCTGCACGTGCGCGACGGCGCGATGCTCGCGGCGGTCCTGCCGCACACCGCGCGCCAGTTCGGCCGCGCGATCATCATGCCGAACCTGAAGCCGCCGGTCACCACGACCGAACAGGCCGCTGCGTACCGCGAGCGCATCCTCGCGGCGCTGCCCGCAGGCGTGAAGTTCGAGCCGCTGATGACGCTCTATCTCACCGACAACACGCCGGCCGACGAAATCCGCCGTGCGAAGGCAAGCGGCTTCGTGCATGGCGTGAAGCTGTATCCGGCGGGCGCGACCACCAATTCCGACGCGGGCGTGACGGACATCCGCAAGTGCGCGAAGGCGCTGGAAGCGATGCAGGAAGTGGGCATGCCGCTGCTCGTGCACGGCGAAGTCACGAGTCCGGACATCGACCTGTTCGATCGCGAGAAGGTCTTCATCGACCGCGTGATGACGCCGCTGCGCCGCGACTTCCCGGGCCTGAAGGTGGTGTTCGAACACATCACGACCAAGGACGCCGTCGATTACATCCGCGCCGATAACGCCGCTCCCGGCCTGCTGGGTGCGACCATCACGGCGCATCACCTGCTGTACAACCGCAACGCGATCTTCCTCGGCGGTATCCGTCCGCATTACTACTGTCTGCCGGTGCTCAAGCGCGAGACGCATCGCGTGGCGCTGGTCGAGGCGGCGACGTCGGGCGACGCTCGCTTCTTCCTCGGCACCGATAGCGCGCCGCACGCAAAGGGCCTGAAGGAGCACGCCTGCGGCTGCGCGGGCTGCTACACGGCGCTGCACGCGCTGGAGCTTTATGCCGAAGCGTTCGACAACGCGGGCGCGCTCGACAAGCTGGAAGGCTTCGCGAGCTTCTTCGGCGCGGACTTCTACGGCCTGCCGCGCAGCGCCGAAACGGTCACGCTGCGCCGCGAAGACTGGACGCTGCCGGCGGAAGTCGAAGCGGGCGGCGTGCCCGTCGTGCCGCTGCGTGGCGGCGAGACGATCGGCTGGAAGCTGGATTGAGCATAGCGATGCCCGGCGCAGTGACGCCCGGTGTAGCGACGTCCGGCGTGGCGACGCCCGGCGTGGCGACGCCCGGCGTGGCGACGCCCGAAGCGATCGAAGCGAGCGCATCCATGCAGCCGAAGTCGCCGCGCCGGAGCCTGCCCGAAGGCAGTTTCGCCGATATCGACTGGGCGCACCCGTGGTTCGCCCAGCACGAAGCGCGCGGACGTCGCTGGCAGCAGGCCGCGCTGGCGGGTTACGCGCGCTATCTGCAAGAACTGAACGCCGATGCACGCGCGGCCGGCCACCGCACGGGCCGCGGCCAGGCGCTCGGCTTCATCGCGCAGGACGATCTGCCGGAAGGCGCATCCTACGAAGGGCACATCGCCGCGACGGGCGGGGTGCCCACGCGCCACAACCTGCATGACTTCTTCAACGCGCTGCACTGGTTCGCGTTTCCGCGCATCAAGGCGACGCTCAACGCGCGTCAGGCCGATGCGATCGACGTGCTGGGCGTAGGCCCGACGCGCGGCGGCGTGCGCGACGCGCTCACGCTGTTCGACGAAAACGCCGTGCTGTTCGCGAGCGCCGATCCTGCGCTCACGCAGGCGCTGCGCGACTTCGACTGGCGCGCGCTGTTCGTCGCGGGGCGCACGAAGTGGGATTGCGCCTGCGAAGTACGCATGTTCGGTCACGCGCTGCTCGAAAAATTGATCGCGCCCTATGTCGCGTGCACGGCGCACGCCTGGGTGGTCGACGTCCCCGAAATCTACTTCGCGTGGCCGCGCGCGCAGCGCAACACGTATCTGGACGAAGTGGTGAGCACGAGCCTCGCCGCCGACGGCAACCTGAGCGGCCGCAGCTTCGCACCGCTGCCGGTGCTGGGCATTCCGGGCTGGTGGGCGGCCAACGAAGATCCTTCGTTCTACGACGACACCTCGGTGTTTCGTCCGGGGCGCCGTCAGCGCCCACGCTGAAGGCGTGCTAATATCGCGCCTCGCAAAGCAGGCCAGGCAGTCGCGGCCCCGAGACTTCGGTCGAGGGGGCGAGGAAAGTCCGGACTCCACAGGGCAGGGTGATGGCTAACGGCCATCCGTGGCGACACGCGGAACAGGGCAACAGAGAACAGACCGCCGATGGCCCGATTTCGGTCGGGATCAGGTAAGGGTGAAACGGTGCGGTAAGAGCGCACCGCGTCTGCGGTGACGTAGACGGCACGGTAACCTCCACCCGGAGCAATTCCAAGTAGGCAGGCGCGCATCTTCGGGATGCAGGATGGGGCCCCCATTTCGTCTGCGGGTAGGAAGCTTGAGCGCGTCAGCAATGGCGCGCCTAGAGGAATGGCTGCCACGCGCGGCGCGTTTTCGGACGCGGCGTGTGCACAGAATCCGGCTTATCGGCCTGCTTTGCAGCCTCATTCATGCAAAAAGCCGGCGCGGTTCATCAAGAACCGCGCCGGCTTTTTCTTTTGCTGCGGGTCTTACGCCGCGACGATCTCGAACGTATGCGTGATCTCGGCGGTCTTGCCGATCATGATCGACGCCGAGCAGTACTTGTCGTGCGACAGGTTGATCGCGCGCTCGACGGTGGCCGGGTTCAGGTTCTTGCCCGTCACGGTGAAGTGGAAGTGGATCTTCGTGAAGACCTTGGGATCTTCGCTCGCGCGTTCGGCCTTGAGCGTCACGTTGCAGCCGCTCACTTCCTGACGGCTCTTCTTCAGGATCAGCACCACGTCATAAGCCGTGCAGCCGCCGGTGCCAAGCAGCACCATTTCCATCGGACGCGGTGCGAGGTTATGACCGCCGCCTTCCGGGGCGCCGTCCATGTTGACCAGGTGGCCGCTGCCCGTTTCGGCGGCGAAAGCCATGCCATCCTGACCCATCCAGCTCACTTTGCATTCCATGCGTTTGCCCCTGCGCAAATTATCTCGATTCAGCCGGCATTGTAGCCCGCGTCCTACTGGTATGTCCGGGGGGACATGGCGCATGCCGATCATGCGATTTGCTTGAATGTTGCGACGCGATAGCGCGCGCGCAAGGCTATTTCCCTCTGGCAATTAGGGGTTTCGCTCTAGTCGAAAGATGCGTATTCACGATGGGGTGGATGTAATGCGATGATTTGTAAGGATAATTTTGTGATGCACGAGAAATTTCATCGTTTCACATTATGGTTTTCACTTTCACGATGCAAATTCTCTTGCGTCGCACAAGGCCGATCGGTATAGTTATCCCCATTGGTTGTCGTGCTTCACGACACCTCAGCATGTCTCCTCCACCCTCCTCCAAAGAGTGGATTAAGCCCGAGCAAACGCGCTTGGGCTTTTTTTCGTCCGCGTGTTTTTCGGCCCACGCGCGACCTGGCCGCAGAAATTTTGACGGCACTTCAAATTTCCCTTTATAATCTTAGGTTTCCCGCATCATGCCCGCGGGGAAGCTGGGTCATCTCGCGGATTACTGCGGGGGGGCCTGGACCAGGGAGAGCCTGCGCCGGCGCCAACGAGCGTCAACCTACAAGCAGGACCGAATCAGGGCACAAGTTATTTTTTGGATCGATCATGAAGACTTTTTCCGCCAAGGCACATGAAGTGCAGCGCGAATGGTACGTGATTGACGCGACGGATAAGGTTCTCGGCCGTGTCGCCAGCGAAGTGGCACGCCGTCTTCGCGGCAAGCACAAGCCTGAGTTCACCCCGCACGTCGACACTGGTGATTTCATCATCATCATCAACGCCGGCAAGCTGAAGGTCACGGGCAACAAGACGACCGACAAGAAGTACTACCGTCACTCGGGCTACCCGGGCGGTATCTACGAAACGACGTTTGGCAAGATGCAGGAACGCTTCCCGGGCCGCGCGCTCGAGAAGGCCGTGAAGGGCATGCTGCCGAAGGGCCCGCTGGGCTACGCGATGATCAAGAAGCTCAAGGTCTACGCAGACGCAACGCATCCGCACTCGGCTCAACAGCCGCAGGCGCTCGAGATCTAAGGGGAGCCCATATGATCGGTAACTGGAATTACGGTACGGGCCGCCGCAAGAGCGCAGTCGCTCGTGTCTTCATCAAGTCGGGCAAGGGCGATATCATCGTCAACGGTAAGCCCATCGCCGACTACTTCTCGCGCGAAACGTCGCTGATGATCGTGCGTCAACCGCTGGAACTCACGAACCACGGCACGACGTTCGACATCAAGGTGAACGTGACGGGCGGCGGCGAAACCGGCCAGGCCGGCGCAGTTCGCCACGGCATCACGCGCGCGCTGATGGACTACGACGCAACGCTGAAGCCGGAACTGTCGAAGGCTGGCTACGTTACGCGTGACGCACGTGAAGTGGAACGTAAGAAGGTCGGTTTCCACAAGGCACGTCGCCGCAAGCAGTTCTCGAAGCGTTAATCCCAGGATTCGCGCTTTGTGGTCCATGCGCTCCTCGCGGAGGCGCATGGCTGCTGCAAAAACCGCCTCGCGCAGGAATGCGCCGGGCGGTTTTTTCGTTTATGAGAAGCATCAACACGCGCCACTTGTTTGACTCATATTTGAGATGTGGGTCAAACAAGTGGCGAGAAACCCTTGATTTCCTGGGCTTAAGCACGATCTCAGGAACAGCCCTACAATAGCGGCTAGAAGCTTTTTTGGAGAGTTCGAATGAACGCTGTCACCGAGACCCCCGTGACTGAAATGCCCGGTCCCTTCGTTTTTACCGACGCAGCGGCTGACAAGGTCAAGCAACTGATCGACGAGGAAGGCAACCCGGAGCTGAAGCTGCGCGTGTTCGTGCAAGGCGGCGGCTGCTCGGGCTTCCAGTACGGATTCACGTTCGACGAAGCCGTCAACGAAGACGACACCGTGATGAACAAGAACGGCGTCCAGTTGTTGATCGACTCGATGAGCTACCAGTACCTGGTCGGCGCTGAGATCGATTACAAGGACGATCTGAATGGCGCGCAGTTCGTCATCAAGAACCCGAATGCCTCGACCACCTGCGGTTGCGGTTCGTCGTTCTCGGTCTGATCGCAACTGTCGATCCGGCAGGTAGTCAAAAAAAACGGGGCTTCGGCCCCGTTTTTATTTGCGCGCTGATTTGCTTCAGCGCGGATAGATCGCGCCCAGCACGCGTTCGCCCGCCGCGCCCGTGACCGCCGGCAGATTGCCGGGCTCGCGCGCCACGCAGCGCATCGCCAGCCAGGCGAAGGCGAGCGGTTCCACCTGCTGCGGCGGCACACCCAGCGCCTCGGTCGTCATGACCGGCACGCCCGCGACACCGCCCGTCTCCAGCGCCTTGTGCAACGCCTCCATCAGCACGCGATTGCGCGCGCCGCCGCCGCACACGTAGACCGCGCGGCAATCTCCCGCATGACGCTCGATCTCGCGCGCCACGCTGACAGCGGTGAGCGCGACGAGCGTGGCCTGCACATCGGCGGGCGTGAGCGACTCGAAGCCCTTCAACTTTTCGTCGAGCCACTGCGCATTGAACAGATCGCGCCCCGTGCTCTTGGGCGGCGGCTGCTCGAAGAACGGCTCGCCGAGCAGCGCGTTCAAGAGCGGCTGATGCAGATTGCCGCTCGCCGCGAACTGGCCGTTTTCGTCGTAAGGCTTGCCCAGATGGCGCTCGGCCCAGAGGTCGAGCAGCGCATTGGCCGGGCCGCAGTCGAAACCGCGCACCGCGCCGGTCGAACTCAGCACCGTGATATTGCTGATGCCGCCGAGATTGCAGACGACGCGCGTGTCTTCGTGCGAGCCGAACACCGTCGCATGGAAGGCTGGCACGAGCGGCGCGCCCTGGCCGCCCGAGGCGACGTCGCGGCTGCGGAAATCGGCGATCACGTCGATGTGCGCGAGTTCGGCGAGCAGCGCGGGGTTCTGGATCTGCACCGTGAAGCCCTTTTCGGGGCGATGACGGATGGTCTGGCCATGCGCGCCGATGGCACGCACTTCATCGGCGGACAGATTGCCCGCGCGCAGCAACTCGTGGCAGCAGACCGCGTAGCGCGCGGCGAGGGCGTTGCCCGCGAGCGAGGCGCGCTCGATTTCGTTTTCGCCGGGCTGTTGCAGCGAGAAGAGCGCTTCGCGCAAGCCCTGCGCGAAGCCGACGAAGGCCTCGGCCAGCACGACGGGCCGCTGTCCGTGCTCGAAACGCACGGCGATGCCGTCCACGCCGTCCATGCTGGTGCCGGACATCAGACCGAAATACACACCGTCGCCCCGGTGTGCGCTCTCATCTTTCTGTGCGTCGCGTGCCGCCACGTTGTGCTCCTTTCGTGAATGCGAGGAAGAAATTCCGACAAGGATTATCGGGGCAATGGCCATTCGGCGTAAGCCATCCGGCTAGTTGTGGCGCGCAGCGTGAAATGGGACGCTGACAGACATCGCTCCCGGCTGGGGAGACGCGGCGGTTGAGCAGGATCAATCCCTGGAATCGGATGGATTGACCTCGAAAGCGCCGGTTCGTATAGTGAGGCTATACACTACACAATCATCCCGGTCACTGCGAGCATCCTTCAATTCGCATTGTCTGGGGAACCATGATCAAGTCGTGGAAACACAAAGGCCTGCGGGATTTCTTCTTCACGGGCAGCAAGGCGGGCATCCGGCCCGATCACGTACCGCGGCTGCGGCGGCAACTGGCGCGGCTCGACGAGGCGCAGGCGCCGGAGGACATGAACGTAGCGGGCTGGCGTTGCCACGCGCTGGAAGGCAGTCTCGACGGCCATCACGCGGTCAGCGTGAGCGCCAACTGGCGGCTGACGTTCCTGTTCGAGCGCGGCAACGCATTGCTTGTCGATTACCACGACTATCACTGAATAAGAGGTGGCGACGATGAAGGACCCGAAGGTAACTCATGGTGATATCCGCATGCACAACCCGCCGCATCCGGGTGAAACACTGCGCGAAGACATCCTCCCTGAACTCGGCCTGACAGTGACCGACGCGGCAGCCCAACTGGGCGTCACGCGCGTTGCGCTCTCGCGCGTGCTCAACGGCCGGGCAGGGATTTCACCGGAAATGGCGCTGCGGCTCGAACAGTGGCTCGGCGCGGAAAACGGTGCGCGTGCCGATCTCTGGCTTGCACAGCAGGCGGCCTACGATCTCTGGCAGGTGCGCTCGAAGGGCTTGCCACGCGTGGAGCCGGTCGTGCGTGAATGATTGCCGGAGTGAGCAAGACTCGCCCAAACCTCGGCTCTGCGTGTCGAATCACGTAAAATCGCAGTCTAGACCCCAGACTTAACGACATCGAACCGATCGAAGCATGAGCACCGACTCCACTCCCCATAGCGCGGCGAAAGACGCCTTTCCGGTCACCGACGAAGTCCGTCACGCGCTCGCCGTCACGAAGCGCGGCGTCGACGAACTGCTGATCGAAGAAGAATTCCAGCAAAAGCTCGCGAAGAGCGCCGCCACCGGCAAGCCGCTGCGCATCAAGCTCGGCCTCGATCCGACCGCGCCCGACATCCACATCGGCCACACGGTCGTGCTCAACAAGATGCGGCAGTTGCAGGATCTCGGCCATACCGTGATCTTCCTGATCGGCGACTTCACCTCGCTGATCGGCGACCCGTCGGGCCGCAATGCCACGCGTCCGCCGCTCACGCGCGAGCAGATCGAATCGAACGCCAAGACCTATTTCGAGCAGGCCGCGCTCGTGCTCGACCGCGAAAAGACCGAGATCCGCTACAACAGCGAATGGTCGATGCCGCTCGGCGCCGACGGCATGATCAAGCTTGCGTCTCGCTACACGGTCGCACGCATTCTGGAGCGCGAGGACTTCACCAAGCGCTTCCAGGGCGGCGTGCCCATCTCGATCCACGAATTCCTCTATCCGCTGATGCAGGGTTATGACTCGGTCGCGCTCAATGCCGATCTCGAACTCGGCGGCACGGACCAGAAGTTCAACCTGCTCGTCGGCCGCGAACTGCAGAAGCAGTACGGCCAGGAACAGCAGTGCATTCTGACGATGCCGCTGCTCGAAGGCCTCGACGGCGTCGAAAAGATGTCGAAGTCCAAGCACAACTACGTCGGCATCAGCGAAAAGCCCAACGACATGTTCGGCAAGCTCATGTCCATCTCGGACACGCTGATGTGGCGTTACTTCACGCTGCTCTCGTTCCGTCCGATGGACGAGATCGAAGGCTTCAAGCGCGAGATCGAAGCGGGCCGCAATCCGCGCGATTTCAAGGTGCTGCTGGCGCAGGAAATCGTCGCGCGTTTTCACTCGCAGAACGACGCAGAACGCGCGCTCGAAGACTTCAATCACCGCGCCAAGGGCGGCGTGCCGGACGATATCCCCTCGGTCACGCTCGCGGGCGCGCCGCTCGCGATTGGCCAGTTGCTCAAGCAGGCGGGCCTCGTGCCGTCGACCAGCGAAGCGCTGCGCAACATCGAGCAGGGCGGCGTGAAGATCGACGGCGCAACCGTGTCCGACAAGGGCCTGAAAGTCGAAGCGGGCGAGTTCATCGTGCAGGTCGGCAAGCGTCGCTTCGCGCGCGTCACGCTCACCGCATGATCGCGCTGATCCAGCGCGTGCTGCGCGCGGACGTACGAGTGCAGGACCGCGTGACGGGGGCGATCGGCCAGGGGCTGCTCGCGCTCATCTGTGCCGAGCGTGGCGACACCGAGGCCAACGCGGACAAGCTGCTCGCGAAGCTGCTCGGCTATCGCGTGTTCAGCGACGCCGCGGGCAAGATGAATCTGCCGGTGCAGAACATCGACGGCAACGGCACGCCGGGCGGCCTGCTGCTGGTGTCGCAGTTCACGCTCGCGGCCGATACCAACAGCGGCCTGCGTCCGAGCTTCACGCCCGCAGCGCCCCCCGACGAAGGGCGGCGCCTGTTCGATTACTTTGTCGCCGCCGCGCGGGAGAAGCATCCCACGGTCGAAACCGGCGAATTCGGCGCGGACATGCAGGTGTCGCTCGTCAACGATGGGCCCGTCACGTTCTGGCTGCAAACATGACGACGCAAATCCTCTTCATCCGCCACGGCGAAACCGACTGGAACCGCATCAAGCGTATCCAGGGGCACATCGACATTCCGCTCGCGACGAGCGGCGTCGAGCAGGCGCAACGGCTTGGCGCGCGTTATGCGCAGGAGGCGCGCGATGGCGCCCGGCTCGATGCGATCTGGTCGAGCGATCTGATGCGCGCGCAACAAACTGCGCAGCCCATCGCGCAGGCGCTGGGCCTGACGGTTCAACTCACCGAAGGCCTGCGCGAGCGCAACTACGGCGCGTTCCAGGGTCACGACAGCGACGAGATCGCCGATCGTTTTCCCGACGAATACGCGCACTGGCAAACGCGCGATCCGGGCTTTGCGCCGCCCGATGGCGAATCGCAGCGCGAGCTTTATCATCGCGTGCTGCATGCGCTGGAGCCGATTCTCGCGAAGCATCCGCAAGGGCGCATCGCGTGTGTGGCGCACGGCGGCGTGCTCGACTGCATCTACCGTTTCGCCAATGGCATCGGGCTCGAAGCGCCGCGCGCCTGGCCGCTGCTCAACACGAGCGTGAACGTGGTCGATTTCGAGCGTGACGGCGCGCATACGAAGGCGCGCGTCGTCTCGTGGGGCGATGTCTCGCATCTGCCGGCCGCGAGCGCCGACGACGGCCTCAAGCGCACGCCCGAAACGGGCCGCTGAATCCGTCGTAGTTCTCCCTCTTCCATTGCATGCGCCGCGCTCCCATCCCGGGTCCGGCGCGCGCGTCAAGCTTTCTTCCTGTCGCTTGCTCACGTTGCGTCTTTGGCGCGACGACGCGTGGACGTTCAGCGAACACGCCTGCTACCATTCCTCCGACCTTTGCGCTTTGCCGCGCCGGTGGGGCCTCGCAGCGACTCTCGACGCGTGCGGGCGCCGGCCGTGCGTTGAAGAGGGACGCACGCGCACCACGCGCTGTCGGTGCGGCGAAGCCTGGGTTGCAGTCAAAAAAGCCGTTTCCAGAACAAGTTCCAGAAAAGCGCAGGAGATTTACCATGACGTTCAAGCTTCACAAGCTGTTGCCGGTGAGCGCCGCCGTGCTGGCGTTCGGCGCGATGTGCGCCAATGCGTCCGCTGACCAGGTCGTCAAGATCGGCCACGTGGGTCCGCTCACGGGCGGTTCGGCCCACCTCGGGAAGGACAACGAAAACGGCGCGCGCCTCGCCGTCGAAGAAATCAACGCGAAGGGCCTCACGATCGGCGGTCAGAAGATCACGCTCGTGCTCGACGCCCAGGACGACGCCGCCGACCCGCGCCAGGCCACCCAGGTCGCGCAAAAGCTCGTCGACGACAAGGTCGTGGCCGTGATCGGCCATCTGAACTCGGGTGCGTCGATCCCGGCTTCGAAGATCTATAGCGATGCGGGCATCGTGCAGATCTCGCCGTCGTCGACGAATCCGTCGTACACGCAGCAGAACTTCAAGACCACCTACCGCGTCGTGGCGACGGATGCCCAGCAAGGCCCGGCGCTCGCGAACTTTGCGGCGAAGAACCTGAACGTGAAGACCGTCGCCGTGGTCGACGATTCGACCGCTTACGGCCAGGGTCTCGCGAACGAATTCGAGAAGACCGCGAAGTCGCTCGGTCTGAAGGTCGTCTCGCACGACGCGACCAACGACAAGGCCGTCGATTTCCGCGCGATCCTCACCAAGATCAAGGGCGAAAACCCGGACGCCATCATGTACGGCGGCATGGACGCCACGGGCGGCCCGTTCGCCAAGCAGGCGAAGCAGCTCGGCCTGCGCGCGAAGGTGCTGGCGGGCGACGGCGTCTGCACGGAAAGCCTCGCGCAACTCGCGGGCACGGCTTCGGAGAACATCGTGTGCTCGCAGGCCGGCATGGCGCTCGAGCGCATGGACGGCGGCGCGGTGTTCTCGGCGAAGTACCAGAAGCGCTTTGGCCACGCGATCGAATTCGATGCGCCGTTCACCTATGACGCGGTCTACATCGTCGTCGATGCGATGAAGCGCGCGAACTCGACCGACCACGCGAAGATCCTCGCCGAAATCCCGAGTACCGACTACAAGGGCGTGATTGGCGAAACCGTGTTCGATTCGAAGGGCGATCTCAAGCACGGCGTAATCTCGCTCTACAACTACAAGGCAGGCAAGAAGACGCTGCTCGACGTGGTGAAGATGTAACGTTCCCGGACGTTGCAAACGAAACGGCCAGTGCGCGCGAGCGGCTGGCCGTTTTTCGTTGCGTGGACAACGTTCAGGTTGTCAGCGGCGCTCAGGAGGAGGGCGGCATCGCGGCGCGGCGGCGCGCGCGTTTCGATACGCCGTTCACCAGCGCCCAGCGCAGCACCGGCGCGACCGCGCGCATACCGGGCAGTACCACGGTGCGGCGCGCGAGCGCGAAGCGGTCGAAACCGAGCATCGCCTGCGCAAACGGCGGCAACAGGTCGATGCCCGCCTGGCGCATCAGCGCGCCCGCAGGACGCATGGCCGGACGGGGCGCGGGCGCTTCCATCAGCACGCGCACGACTTCGCGCGTGCGCTCGCTGGCGACCAGTTCGGGCTGCATCGCCTGCAGATAGGCGGCGATTTCGGCGCGCGAACGCGGCACGCTCGTCGCGCCGAGCCGCTGTGCGATCTGCGCGACTTCGGCGTAGTACTGGTCCTGCAACTCGCCCGGCAGCGCGGGATTCACGTAGCGCAGATACGCGGCCAGAAAGCTCGAAACCTCGGCGACGTGAACCCACGTGAGCAGCGCGGGATCGCTTGCGCGATACGGACGACCATCGGGCGCCGTGCCCGTCACGCCCAGGTGGATCGTCTTCACGCGCTCGATGAGCGCGAGGGCGTCGGCGCGGCTGCCGTAGGTCGTCCCCGCGATGAAGGTGGCCGTGCGACGCAGGCGGCCGAGAATGTCGGTGCGAAAGGTCGAATGGTCCCACACGCCCGCGAGCGCGAGCGGATGAAGCGCCTGCAGCAGCAGCGCGCTGATGCCGCCCGCCATCATGCCCGCGAAATCGGCGTGCACTTTCCAGCAGATCGCGTCAGGCCCGAACAGGCCCGGATCGCCCGGGGGATTCGAGTAGTCGAGCTTCGGGCCGCTGCCCGTGGTGAGATGCGTGACGCTTTCGGCGAGCGTCATGCGCAGGCGCTGCGCGAGCTGATCGGCGAGCCCTTTCGGTTCGGGAGCGTCGTGGCGGCGGCCTGCGTGATCGGACATGGTGGATTCTGGATTCGCTCGCGCTGCGATTAAGCGGGCCGCGCGGCTTATGCCTCGTTCGGGTCCCAGTCGCCGCCGGCAGAGGCGCCGTCGGGCACGGTCAGGCCGAAGTGGCGGTAGGTCATCTGCGTGGCCACGCGCCCGCGCGGCGTGCGTTGCAGGAAGCCCTGCTGGATCAGATAAGGCTCCAGCACGTCCTCGATGGTGTCGCGTTCCTCGCCGATCGCGGCGGCGAGGTTGTCCACGCCCACCGGGCCGCCGTCGAACTTGTACAGGATCGCTTCGAGCAGCTTGCGGTCCATCAGGTCGAAACCGACGGGATCGACGTCGAGCATACGCAGCGCCGCATCGGCCACCTGGGCGGTGATGTTGCCGTCGGCTTTGACCTCGGCGTAATCGCGCACGCGGCGCAGCAGACGGTTGGCGATACGCGGCGTGCCGCGCGCGCGGCGCGCGATTTCGAGCGCGCCATGGGGATCGATCTGCGCGCCCAGCAGCGCGGCGGAGCGCTGCACGATGCGCGACAACTCGCCCGCGTTGTAGAACTCAAGCCGCGACACGATACCGAAGCGGTCGCGCAGCGGGTTCGTGAGCATGCCCGCGCGCGTGGTCGCGCCGACCAGCGTGAACGGCTGCAGATCGAGCTTCACGCTGCGCGCGGCCGGTCCTTCGCCGATCATGATGTCGATCTGATAATCCTCGAGCGCCGGATACAGGATTTCCTCGACGACCGGCGAGAGCCGGTGGATTTCGTCGATGAACAGCACGTCGTTGGCTTCGAGATTGGTGAGCAGCGCGGCGAGGTCGCCCGCGCGTTCGAGCACGGGACCGGAGGTCTGACGCAGGTTGACCCCCATTTCGCGCGCGATGATGTGCGCGAGCGTGGTCTTGCCCAGACCCGGCGGGCCGAACAGCAGCACGTGGTCGAGCGGTTCGGAGCGGCGCCTGGCGGCTTCGATGAAGATTTCGAGCTGTCCGCGCACCTTTTCCTGGCCGACGTATTCGTCGAGCTGGCGCGGACGCAACGCGCGCTCGAACGCTTCTTCGCCGGACGAGGCGGGCGTGGGGGCAATCACGCGGTCGGCGCCAGCGCCCGATGCGCGATTCGCGGCGAGTTTGTCGGTTTCGATCATCCGCCGATTGTACCGCGCACCTGGCGCGCAGGACGCCGCCGTTTCTGGCCCTGCAACGCCTGCGGAATGGCGGTGCAACTAACTGCCAACCGAGCCCAGAGAGCCTCGGGCGCGCAGGCTACGCGCGCAGGCTTGCGGGCGGAAATCAGCCTTTGGAAAGGGTCTTGAGCGCGGCCTTGATGCCCTCGGAGACGCCCGCGCCGGCCGGCACGTTCTTGATCGCGGCGAGGCCCTCTTTCTCCGAATAACCGAGCGCGAGCAGCGCATTGAGGATGTCGTTCGCGTGGTCCGACGGCGACGCCGCCGCGGCCATCGCGCCCAGATCGGCGCCGAGCTTGCCCTTGAGTTCGAGCAGCAAACGCTCGGCCGTCTTCTTGCCGATGCCCGGCACGCGCGTGAGACGTGCCGAATCCTGCATCGTGATGGCCTGCGAGAGATCGCTCACGCTCATGCCCGACAGGATCGCCAGCGCCATGCGTGCGCCGATGCCGGTGATCTTGAGCAGCTCGCGAAACGTCGCACGTTCTTCCATGGTGGCGAAGCCGAACAGCAGATGCGCGTCTTCGCGCACGATCATCTGCGTGAGCAGCACGACGCGCTCGCCGCTGCCGGGCAGGTTGTAGAACGTGCTCATCGGCACATCGACTTCGTAGCCGACGCCGTTGCAGTCGATGAGCAGGTGCGGCGGGTTCTTTTCCAGCAATACGCCGGCAATGCGACCGATCATGGCAGGTTCAGTGATAAGGGAAAGCGGAGAGTGTAGCGGAGCGCGCGCAGCGCCAGGAGCCGGCCGTTCGGCCAGTCGATGCATCGGCCGCTGGTTCAACCGATAAGACGCCCGCGCCGCACGCGCATGCCTTTCTTCGCCAGCGCGGGCGCCAGGCCGCCGAGCGCGGCGAGCGTATCGCCGCTGTGCGCGTGGCAGATCGCCATGCCGAGCGCATCGGCGGCGTCGGTGCCGGGTATGCCGGTGAGGCTCAAGAGCCGCACGACCATCTGCTGCATCTGTTCCTTGGTCGCGCGCCCGTAGCCGACCACGGCCTGTTTCAGTTGCAGCGCGGTGTATTCGGCCACTGGCACGCCGCCGGAAACGAGGCCGCAGATCGCCGCGCCGCGCGCCTGGCCAAGCAGCAGCGTCGATTGCGGATTGACGTTGACGAAGACTTTTTCGATCGCGGCCTGATCGGGCGCGTGCTGGCGGATCAGCGTGGAAACGCCTTCGAAGATGGTGCCCAGACGCGAGGGCAGATCGGCATCGGCGGTGCGGATGACGCCGCTTGCGACATACGTGAGTTGATGGCCGTGACGCTCGATCACGCCAAAACCGGTCACGCGCAAGCCGGGGTCGATGCCGAGAATTCTCATGAAATGCGGGGAAAACGGGGTGTGCCGAGGGTGTGCCTGCGATGGTACAACGAACGGCGCGCTAGTCGCGAGCCTGCCATGTACTTTGGGGCACAAAGAAAAAGCCCGCTGGACAGCAGGTCCAGCGGGCTTTTACGAATAACGCGCGCCGATCAGTGACGGAAGTGGCGGATGCCGGTCATGACCATGGCGATGTTGTGCTCGTCGGCGGCGGCGATCACTTCGTCGTCGCGCATCGAGCCGCCCGGCTGGATCACGCAGGTCGCGCCCGCGTTGACCACGACGTCGAGGCCGTCACGGAACGGGAAGAACGCGTCCGACGCCACCGCCGAACCCGCGAGCTTGAGGCCCGCGTTTTCCGCCTTGATGCTGGCGATGCGCGCCGAGTCCACGCGGCTCATCTGGCCTGCGCCCACGCCCATCGTCATGCCGTTCGCGCAGAACACGATGGCGTTCGACTTCACGAACTTGGCGACGCGCCAGGCGAACAGCAGATCGTCCATTTCCTTCGGCGTCGGGTGACGCTTGGTCACGACGCGCAGTTCGTGCGGCTGCACGTTCTTCGAGTCGAGCGATTGCACCAGCAGACCGCCGCCCACGCGCTTCAGATCGAACGCGTTATGGCCTTCGCCCAAGGCGATTTCGAGCAGACGCACGTTTTGCTTCGCCGCGAACACGGCCTTGGCCGCATCCGAGAACGACGGGGCGATCAGGACTTCGACGAATTGCTTCGACACGGCTTGCGCCGCGGCTTCGTCGACTTCGCGGTTGAAGGCGATGATGCCGCCGAACGCCGAGGTCGGATCGGTCTGGAACGCCTTCGAATAGGCTTCCAGCGCGTTAGCGCCCACTGCCACGCCGCACGGGTTCGCGTGCTTGACGATCACGCAGGCGGGCACGTCGAAGGTCTTCACGCATTCCCACGCTGCGTCGGAGTCAGCGATGTTGTTGTACGAGAGTTCCTTGCCCTGAAGCTGCGTGTAGTTGGCGAGCGCGCCGGCGGGCGAGGCCAGATCGCGGTAGAACGCAGCGCTCTGGTGCGGGTTCTCGCCGTAACGCAGATCCTGGACCTTGTCGAACGCGAGATTGAGCGTGGCCGGGAACGCGTTGCGCGACTTGTGCTCGAGCGCTTCGGTCAGGCTCGTGAGGTAGTTCGTGATCGCGCCGTCGTACTGCGCGGTGTGCGCGAACACCTTGGTCGCGAGACGGAAGTTCGTCGCGTAGCCCACGTTGTTGCCGCTCGCGCGCATCTCTTCCAGCACCGTTGCGTAGTCGGCCGGGTCGACCACGACCGTCACGTCGCGATGGTTCTTCGCCGCCGAGCGCAGCATCGTCGGGCCGCCGATGTCGATGTTCTCGATCGCGTCTTCCAGCGAGCACTCTTCCTTCGAGATCGTCTGGACGAACGGGTAGAGGTTCACGACCAGCAGATCGATCGTCGGAATGTCGTGCTTTTCGAGCGCTGCCATGTGTTCCGGCAGGTCGCGGCGCGCGAGGATGCCGCCGTGGACCTTCGGGTGCAGCGTCTTCACGCGCCCATCGAGCATTTCCGGGAAGCCGGTGTAATCGGCCACTTCGGTCACGGGAAGGCCCGCGTCCGCGAGCAGTTTCGCGGTGCCGCCGGTCGAGAGGATCTTGACGCCGAGGTCCGACAGCGACTTCGCGAAGTCGACGATGCCCGACTTGTCGGAAACGGAGATGAGCGCTTGCTTGATCATGATGGGGGAGAGTTGCCGGGAGATCGAGGAAGGAGCGCGGGAAGTCCAGATAGGCGGCGGGCCGCGACGGCCGTTACAGCAGGCCGTGCTGCTGGAGCTTCTTGCGCAGCGTATTGCGGTTGATGCCGAGGTACTCGGCGGCCAGCGACTGATTGCCGCCGGCCTGCTCGAGCACCACCTCGAGCATCGGTTTTTCGACGCACGCCATCACCATTTCATAGACGTCGTGCGGATTACTGCCGTCGAGATCCTGGAAATAGACTCCCAGGCTGTCGCGGACGGATTGTTCGATATTGTGCTTGCTCATGCTGCCAGTCGATCGGTAGGTTCGCGCTCGCCTTGTGCGCCGTTCTCGTCGTCTTCGTAGACGAGGCGCTCGGAAACGGCCTTCTGCTCGTCGAAGAACTGATTGACGGCGGCGAGTTGTTCGCGTGTGGTGTCCAGCGTGTTCATGCGATGCCGGAACGCGTTGGCGCCGCAAAGGCCGCGAGTGTACCAGCCGATATGCTTGCGCGCAGTACGCACGCCCGTAAACTCGCCGTAAAACGCGTAGTGGTCCTCCAGATGCTCGTTCATGATCATCTGGATTTCGTCCACGCGCGGCGGCGGCAGCAACTCGCCGGTGGCGAGAAAATGCTCGATTTCGCGGAACAGCCACGGACGCCCCTGCGCCGCGCGGCCGATCATGATGGCGTCCGCGCCCGTGACGGCGAGCACGTGCCGCGCCTTCTGCGGCTTCGTGATGTCACCGTTGGCGACCACCGGAATGCGCGCGGCGGCCTTCACCGCGGCGATTGTTTCGTACTCCGCCTCGCCGTGATAGAGGTCGGCGCGCGTGCGGCCGTGCACGGTCAGCATGGCAATGCCGCTTTCCTCGGCGATGCGCGCGACGGTGAGCGCGTTGCGGTTGTCGCGGTCCCAGCCCGTGCGGATCTTCAGCGTGACGGGCACGGCATCTGGCCCCACACCCACGGCATCCACGACGGCCTTGACGATGCGCGCGACGAGCGGCTCGTTTTGCAGCAGTGCGGAACCGGCGGCCACGTTGCAGACCTTTTTGGCCGGGCAGCCCATGTTGATGTCGATGATCTGCGCGCCGTTTGCGACGTTATACCGCGCCGCCTCGGCCATCATGTCGGGGTCGGCGCCCGCGATCTGCACGGAAATCGGTTCGACCTCGCCCGCGTGATTGGCGCGGCGCATGGTCTTTTCGCTCTTCCAGAGCTGCGCGTTGGAGGCGACCATTTCCGACACGGCGTAGCCCGCGCCGAGGCGCTTGCACAACTGGCGGAACGGCCGATCCGTGACGCCCGCCATGGGGGCGACGAACAGGTTATTGCGCAGGGTGTGGCGGCCGATTGTGAACATGATGCGCGACAAAAGCGGCAGCGCGCCCGGCTGGCTCCGACGGGTGTCGAAGGCGGTGGCGCGGCTGCAACTCGAAATGGGGAAACGCGTATTTTAGCGTAAGCGAGATGTGAGGGCTTGAGTCGCGCACCCTGGTGTTGTTTGGGGCGGCGGTATGCACGAGTGCAGGATCGGCTGAAAAATAACCGACCCTCTTTTATCCCGACAGCCTGCGCTTCTTTCAGGCGCTGGCTTGCCAGTCCTCGATATGCAGTCCTTCGACGCGCGCAAACTCGCGCACGTTGTGTGTCACCAGCACCAACTGGCGAGCGCGCGCCTGGCCGGCGATGAGTGCATCGTACGGACCTATCGGCGTACCGGCCGCTGCGAGATACGCGCGGATTTCGCCGGCGTGCTGGGCGTCTTCTGTGTCGAACGAGACAATTTCGAACTGAAGTGCGCCGACGCGCGCCACATTTTCAACGGAGCGGTGGCTCTTGTAGGCGCCAAAATACAGTTCGTGCGCAACGATCGAAGGCAGCCCGAAGTCGCTGGGGGAATACTCGTGCAGGCGCCCCAAAACAGCCGAATCGCCTTTGAGAATTGCGATAACCGCGTTGGTGTCCAGCAGGAATTTCATTCGAACACGTCCAGGCCTGGCCGTGATTGTTCGCCTGGCTGTGTAGTCGCCTCTGTTTCGAAATCAGGATCGACGGGGCCGATTAAAGGTGTCAACCACGCCCAGTCGCTGGGGACGGGTTCCAGAATCACCGCAGCGCCGTGACGGCGAATCCGGACTTCCGCCGTGTCGAAGCGAAAATCCTTGGGTAGCCGAACGGCTTGCGAGCCACCATGCCTGAAGATTTTTGCGGTATCCATGGGCACCCCATTTCGTATCTACAAAAAATAGATATGCTACCGCAATTAGTATCCTTGTGCGCGTACCGGCCGACTAGCCCAATTGCTCCCGATCAACTGCGCTGCCCAAACATCATCTGCCGGGCGAGCGCCGACTTCACCGGCGGCACGAATTCGAGCGCTGTCAGCGCGAGGCCGCGCAGCGTCGCGAGTGCCGGGAAATCCACCGTGAACAGACGCGCGAGCGTGTCCGTCGCCCCGATCGTCATACGGCGGTCGAAGGCGCGGCGGCCCGCGAAATCGGCGAGCGCGAGCGGCGTCGCGCCGTGCTGGGCGAGGGCGTCGGCCAGTGCGTGCGCGTCGCGCAGGCCGAGATTCAGCCCCTGACCCGCCACCGGATGCAGCGTCTGCGCCGCGTTGCCGACCGCGGCGACGCGACCCTGCCCCGACACCAGCGTATCGAGCGCGTTCAAGCCGAGCGGGAACGCCGCGCGGCCCTGAATCTGCGTGAAGCGGCCCATGCGCGCGCCGAAGGCCGCGCCCAGTTCGGCGAGAAAATCGGCATCGGAGAGCGCCGCGCGGCGGGCGGCCTCGACCGGCGCCGAGCACCACACGAGCGCGAAATCGGCGTCGCGCGCGCCGCCCATCGGCAGCAGCGCGATCGGGCCTTCGTCGGTGAAGCGTTCCCAGGCGACATGCGCTTGCGGCGCCGATACGCTCACGATGCCCACCAGCGCCGTCTGTCCGTAATCGCGCGAGCGCTTTTGCGGACGTTGCGGCGCGGCTTGAGAGGCATCGCGATCGGCCTGGACTTGTGGCTGCGCATCGGCTTCAGGCGCCTGCACGCGATACAAACCGCCTTCCGCATTCACCAGAATGCGCGCGCGCAGCGTACGCGCGACGCCTGCGCTTTCCACCTGCAGCGTGACGCCGTCGTGCTCGACCACGGGTTCCTGCGCGTGCGTGTGATGGAGCCAATGCACGCTCGTGCCGCGCACGGCCTGCGCGAGCGATTGCACGATCGCGCCGTAACGCGCGACGTAACCGAGCGCGGGCAGGTCGTAATCGTGGCGATCGATCAGCGTGCGGCCGAAGTGGCCTCGCTGCGAAACGTGGATGCGTTCGATCGACGTCGCGTCCTGCGGCCACGCGAGCGCTTGCAGCAGCGTGCGGCTGCCTTGCGAAACGGCGATGGCGCGCGGGTCGCCCGCGCTGTCCTCGGGTTCGCGCGCGTCGATCAGTGCGACCGACAGCGCCGATGTCGCGCTGCGTTGCGCGAGCCAGCCCGCAAGCGCGAGCCCGACCGGCCCGGCGCCGACGATGATGACGTCATGGTCGAAAGAGGCGGGCGCGTTGTGCGCGCGGCCGTCTTCATGCACGGCCTGGCTGGCTGCATTTACTGCGTTCATGTCGCTGCGTTCGGTCCTGGATCGTTAGCTATTCGTGGCGTCGAGCGCGTGAGTCGAAAAGCGCTCACACGCCGCGTTGCGCGTCCTGCATCAGCGCTTCGATTTCGTCGGCGTTCACGGGCACGCCGCGCGTGATGAGCTCGCAACCGGTATCGGTGACGATGGCGTCGTCCTCGATCCGGATGCCGATATCCCAGTAGCGCTCCGGCACGTCTTCGGCGGCGCGGATGTAGAGGCCCGGCTCGATCGTGAGCGTCATGCCCGCGCGCAGCGTGCGCCACGGCGGCGGCGCATCGCTTTGTGCCTGCGATGCGTCGCGCTCGCGATAGTCGCCCACGTCATGCACATCCATGCCGAGCCAATGCCCTGTGCGATGCATGTAAAAACGCGCGTAGGCGCGTTCGGCGATCACGTCGTCCACGCCTGCGTAGCGCTGGCGATCGAGGATGCCGGTATCGAGCAGCCCTTGCGCGAGCACGCGAACGGCCGCGTCGTGCGGCGCTTCGAAATTCACCCCCGCGCGCGTGGCGTCCACGGCGGCCTGCTGGGCGGCCAGCACGATGTCGTAGATCTCGCGCTGCGCGCTCGTGAAGCGGCCGCTTGCGGGGAACGTGCGCGTGATGTCCGAGGCGTAGCCGTTCAGCTCGCACGCGGCGTCGATCAGGATCAGATCGCCGTCGCGCGCGACGGCGTTACCCGCCGGATAGTGCAGCACGCAGGCGTTCGCGCCCGCCGCGACGATCGAGCCGTAAGCGGGCGCCTGCGCGCCGTGCTTGCGGAACGTGTAGAGCAATTCGGCTTCGATTTCGTATTCACGCATACCGGGGCGGCACGACTGCATCGCGCGCACATGCGCGAGCGCCGAAATCTTCGCCGCACGGCGCATCGTGTCGAGTTCGTGCGCGTCTTTCACGAGCCGCATCTCGTCGAGCAGCGGCAGCAAATCGTAGGCGGCGGCGGGCGCGGTCACGCCGCTGCGTCCTTGCGCGCGCACCGTATCGATCCAGCCGCGCACCTGGGCGTCGAAACGCTCCGAGGCCGCGAGCGCATAGTGCAGCGCCGGGCGATTGGCGATCAGGCGCGGCATCTGGGTATCGAGATCGTCGAAGGGAAGCGCGGCGTCGAAACCGAACGCTTCGCGCGCGCCATCGGGACCGAAACGGAAGCCTTCCCACGTTTCGCGTTCGACGTTTTTCGCGCGGCAAAAGAGGATCGACGCGGGCTGGCTTTCGCCCGCGTTCGCATCGAGCACGAGCAGCGCCTCAGGCTCGGTGAAGCCGGTGAGGTAGTAGAAGTAGCTGTCGTGCCGGTAGGGATAGTCGGCGTCGCGATTGCGCATGACTTCGGGCGCCGTGGGCACCAGCGCCACGCCGCCGCCTTGCGCGCGCAGCGCGGCGAGCACGCGTTCGCGGCGCGCGCGATAGAGCGCTGCGCCGCCGTCGGGGCCGCGCAACGCAGCGGCGCCCGGCACGTCGGCGCCCGACGCATCGGCAGCCGCGCGCACAGCGGCCGAAGCGCTTTCCGTAAGGGTCGTGTCCATCGTGCGATTGTAGCGCCTGGCTGTGCGCGCTGCCCGCCGCCGAGCGAGCGTTCAACGTGCCGACCGACATGGCGCAAGCCTCGCCGCGCCACGCCCGATGTTGCATCGAGCCGACAGCGCAAGCCCAAACCTGCCGCCGAATTCACGCCCTGGAGCGGGCGACCCGTCAGAATTTGTCGATTACCACGTATACTTCCGCCGAATTCCAGAAAAGGCAGGTGCGATGAAACTTATCGGTTCGCTCGGGAGCCCGTATGTCCGCAAGGCGCGGATCATGCTCGCCGAAAAGAAAATCGACTACAAGCTGGTGCTTGAAAACGTGTGGGCCGCCGAAACGGCGATCCACGATTTCAACCCGCTCGGCAAGGTGCCGTGTCTCGTGATGGAGGACGGCGAAGCCGTGTTCGACTCGCGCGTGATCTGCGAATACGTGGACATGCTCTCGCCGGTCGGCAAGCTGATCCCGCAAGGCGGGCGCGAGCGCGTGGAAGTGCGGTGCTGGGAAGCGCTCGCCGACGGTATGCTCGACGCCGCCGTGCTGATTCGCGCGGAAGGCACGCAACGCACGCCCGAGCAGCAGTGCGAAGCATGGATCGAACGTCAGAATCGCAAGATTCACGAAGGTCTGAAAGCGATGGCCAAGGGTCTTGCGGGCAACGCGTGGTGCGCGGGCAACCGCTACACGCTCGCCGATATCGCGGTGGGTTGCGCGCTCGGCTATCTCGACTTCCGTCAGCCGGAGCTGGATTGGCGCGAGCTGCATCCGAATCTGGCGAAGCACTTCGAGAAGCTCATGCAGCGCGCGTCGTTCGCGGATACCGTGCCGCAGGCATGAGGTAAAAACCGTGCAAGCATGAAAAAAGCGCGCAGTTCAAAATGCGCGCTTTTTTTTCGTCCTCGAATTTCCGATGATGATTGCACATGCAACCATCATCGATACATCAGACGATTTTCTCTGCTGCGGGCGCGAACGAATCGCTGCGCGCCACCGGCCACCACTTCTCGTACAACTGGTAGCGATAGCGCGCTTCGAGCAGATCGCCCGGCTTCAGATACTTGAGCAGTTCCGACATCAGCTTCACTTCGTATGAGGAAACGCGCCGCACAATATGATGCGCGCGCAGATCGGCGGGGCTGTCGAGGCCCGCGGCCTGAATGATTTCCTGCAGCGCGTGCAGCGTGTTGCGATGGAAGTTGTAGACGCGCTCGCCCTTGTCGGGCACGTCGAGCGCGCGCTGGCGCACCGGATCCTGCGTCGCGACGCCCGTGGGGCAGCGGTCCGAATGGCACTTCTGCGCCTGGATGCAGCCCACCGCGAACATGAAGCCGCGTGCCGAATTGACCCAGTCCGCGCCGATCGCGAGCGTCTTGGCGATATCGAATGCGGTGATGATCTTGCCGCTCGCGCCGATCTTGATCTTGTCGCGCAGACCGATGCCGACGAGCGTGTTGTGCACGAGCAGCAGGCCTTCCTGCAGCGGCGTGCCGATGTGATCGGTGAACTCGATGGGCGCCGCGCCCGTGCCGCCTTCCGCGCCGTCCACGACGATGAAGTCAGGCAGGATGCCGGTTTCGAGCATGGCCTTGGCGATGCCGAAGAATTCCCACGGATGGCCGATACAGAGCTTGAAACCCGTGGGCTTGCCGCCCGACAGCTTGCGCAGGCGCTCGACGAATTCGAGCAGGCCGCGCGGCGTCGAAAATTCCGAATGACGCGCGGGCGAGACGCAGTCCTGGCCCATCGCAATGCCGCGCGTTTCCGCGATTTCCGGTGTGACCTTGGCCGCGAGCAGCATGCCGCCGTGGCCCGGCTTCGCGCCTTGCGAGAGCTTCACCTCGATCATCTTCACTTGCGGCTCGTTGGCGAGGCGCTGGAATTTGTCGGCGCTGAACGTGCCGTCGTCGTTGCGGCAGCCGAAGTAGCCCGAAGCGATTTCCCAGATGATGTCGCCGCCGTGCTCGCGGTGATACTTCGACATCGAGCCTTCGCCGGTGTCGTGCGCGAAGCCGCCTTTCTTCGCGCCCAGGTTCAGCGCGCGAATTGCGTTGGCCGACAGCGCGCCGAAGCTCATCGCCGAGACATTGAAGATCGACATCGAATAGGGCTGCGCGCGGCTCGCGCCGACCAGCACGCGGAAGTCGCTGCCGTTCAGTTTGGTGGGCGCGAGCGAATGGCTGATCCATTCATGGCCGATGGCCTTGACGTCGAGTTCGGTGCCGTAGGGGCGGCTGTCGACGACGTTCTTCGAGCGTTGATAGACCACGCTGCGTTGCACGAGCGAGAAGGGCTTTTCGTCGGTGTCGTCCTCGACGAAATACTGGCGGATTTCAGGCCGCACGAACTCGAACAGGAAACGCAGGTGGCCCCAGAGCGGGTAATTGCGCAGGATGGCGTGGCGCAACTGCGTCATGTCGTAGAGGCCGAGCGCGACGAATAGCGCGGGCACGATGGCGCAGTACCACGACAGATGATGGAACGCCGCTGCAATGACACAGGCCGCAAGCAGCAGCACCGCGCACCACATGGCGAGGTAACGTCGGGAAAACATTGGGGACTCCTCGTTCTCTTGATCCGCCGCGCGTGCACCGGTCAGGGCCGCGCGAACCGTGCCGCGCCCGGGTACGGCGCTGGCGTGCCCGAATGATGCCGCAAGTTTGTGAAACTGGCCGGGAAGCGGGCAGGATTTCGCGGGGCCGGAGCCGACGCCGCGCAAATGCGCTGAAGAAAACGTCGAGGAGAGCGAAAAGACAGAAGGGGAAACGCGCGGCGCAGGGCGCGCCGCGCGTGCGAGCTTACGCCTCGCTTGCGGATGCCGCCGCAGCCGGCTTGTTGGCGGCGAACTGCGGGGACTTCTTGCGCGGCGTGCGTTTCTTCTTTGGCGCGACGGGCGGCAGCACGGCCGGCACATGCGGTTCGAGCGTCGTCACGGCTTCGATGATGCCGCCGCCCAGGCACACTTCACCGTCGTACAGCACAGCCGACTGGCCCGGCGTGACGGCCCATTGCGCGTCGGGGAAATGCAGCGAGAACTGGCCTTCGCCGAATTCGCTGGCGCTGGCGAACGAGCAGGGCGCGTCCGCCTGGCGGTAACGCGTTTTCGCGCCGCAGTGGTGGCCCTCGGACGGCGGCTCGCCCGCGACCCAGCTCACGTTGCCCGCGCGCAGGTCATGCGCGAGCAGCCACGGATGATCGTGACCCTGCACCACATAAAGCGTATTGGTCTCGATGTTCTTGCCCGCGACAAACCACGGATCGCCGCTGCCGTCCTTGCTGCCGCCCAGACCGATGCCCTTGCGCTGTCCGAACGTGTAGAACGCGAGGCCGATGTGCTCGCCCACGACCTTGCCGTCGGGCGTCATCATCGGGCCGGGCTGGGTCGGCAGATAGCGGTTCAGGAAGTCGCGGAACGGCCGCTCGCCGATGAAGCAGATGCCCGTCGAATCCTTTTTCTTCGCGTTCGGCAGGCCGATCTGCTCGGCGATTTCACGCACTTTTGTCTTGGGGATTTCGCCGAGCGGGAACATCGTCTTCGACAACTGCGCCTGGTTCAGGCGGTGCAGGAAGTACGACTGATCCTTCGTGTGGTCGAGCGCCTTCAGGAGTTCGAAGCGGCCATTGCCTGCGTTCTGGCGCACGCGCGCGTAATGGCCCGTGGCGATGGTTTGCGCGCCCAGCGACATCGCGTGGTCCAGAAACGCCTTGAACTTGATCTCGGCGTTGCAGAGCACGTCCGGGTTCGGCGTGCGGCCCGCGGAATACTCGCGCAGGAACTCCGCGAACACGCGGTCCTTGTACTCGGCGGCGAAGTTCACCGCTTCGACGTCGATGCCGATCAGATCCGCGACCGACACCACGTCGATCCAGTCCTGGCGCGTCGAGCAGTATTCGCCGTCGTCGTCGTCTTCCCAGTTCTTCATGAAGAGGCCGACGACGTCGTAACCCTGCTCCTTGAGCAGCCACGCCGTCACCGACGAATCCACGCCGCCCGACATGCCTACCACCACTCGTTTTTTGCTCATCGTTTGCTGCCTGTCTGTTGCCCTGCTTTTGGACCCACCGCGGGTCCCACCGCATGTGTCTGCACGAAATCGAGCGGCACACGCTTGCCCGCGAGGTAATCGTCCACGCACTGCATCACGAGCGGCGTGCGATGCCGCTCGCTCGCGGCGCGCAATTCATCGGCGCTCATCCAGAGCGTGCGGACGATATCGGGATCGAGCGCGCGATTTTCGGCTTGAGCCGCGACGCTGCCGCAATACGTGAAGCGCAGATACGTCGTGCCCGATTCGCCCGGTTTGCCGAAGTGCGTCATGTACATGCCGACCAGCGCCTCGGGGGAAAACGCATAGGCGCTTTCTTCGAGCGTTTCGCGCACGACCGCGTCGTAAAGCGTCTCGCCGGCTTCCAGATGGCCGGCCGGCTGATTCAGACGCAAGCCCGCGCTCGTGTGTTCCTCGACGAGCAGAAAACGCCCGTCGCGCTCGATCACGGCGGCCACGGTGACGTGGGGAGTCCAGGTTTCATCGTTCATGGGCCGGTATTTTACCGGGACGCGACGGACGCTGCCGGGGGCCGGATCGCCGCTCGACCGTCCGGTCGGACGGCCCGCATTGTTGTGTGCAGTGCACAAAATGGGATAAATCCCGCTTCAAAGCCGTCGCTTCTTTCGGTTAAAGTGGTGCGTCGTTTGCCGTTGCATTGCCCGTTTCAGCCGTACTACGAACGTTGCAATAAGAGCCGGCGAGCCTCGTCGGCCATAACAGAAGAGATGCAGGCCGAGGAGGAAACAACGATGCATATCGGAGTGCCCGCGGAAACCCGGGCGAACGAAAGCCGCGTGGCCGCGACGCCGGAGACCGTCAAAAAGTACGTCGCGCAGGGCCATACGGTCACGATCCAGTCCGGTGCCGGAACCGGCGCCAGCTTTCCCGACGAGGCCTATGCGGCCGTTGGCGCGCAGATCGCCGACGCCGCCGCGGCCTTTGGCGCCGAGCTCGTCCTCAAGGTGCAATCGCCCAGCGTCAGCGAACTTGCGTTTATGAAACGCGGCGCGGTGCTGGCCGGCATGCTCGACCCATTCAATACGGATAACGCCCAGAAACTCGCCGAAGCGGGCCTGACCGCCTTCGCGCTCGAAGCCGCGCCGCGCACGACGCGCGCGCAAAGCCTCGACGTGCTGTCCTCGCAGGCCAATATCGCCGGCTACAAGGCGGTGCTGGTGGCGGCCAATCTCTATCCGCGCTTCATGCCGATGCTCATGACCGCCGCCGGCACCGTGAAGGCCGCGCGCGTGCTGATTCTCGGCGCGGGTGTCGCGGGTTTGCAGGCGATTGCGACGGCCAAGCGGCTTGGCGCGGTGATCGAGGCCTCCGATGTGCGCCCGGCGGTGAAGGAGCAGATCGAGTCGCTCGGCGCGAAGTTTCTCGACGTGCCGTATGAAACCGATGAGGAGCGCGAAGCAGCGGTAGGCGTAGGCGGTTACGCGCGGCCGATGCCGCCTTCGTGGCTTGCGCGGCAGTCGGCGCTCGTGCACGAACGCGCGCGCCAGGCCGACATCGTCATTTCGACCGCGCTGATTCCGGGCCGCGACGCGCCCACGCTGTTGCCATCCGAAACCGTGCAGGCCATGAAGCCGGGTTCGGTCGTGATCGACCTTGCGGCGGGACGCGGTCCCATTGCGGATCAGGCCACGGGACGGCGCGGCGGCAACTGCCCGCTCACCGTCGCCGACCAGGTGGTGACGCAGCACGGCGTGCAAATCTGCGGCTACACGAATCTGGCGTCGATGGTGGCCGCCGATGCGTCCTCGCTCTACGCGCGCAACCTGCTCGACTTCCTCAAGCTCATCGTCACGAAGGAAGGCGCGCTCAACATCGATCTCGCGGACGACATCGTCGCGGCCACGCTGCTGGCCCGTGACGGCGTCGTTACGCGCAAGACCTGAGAGGAGACCGGCAATGGAACTGATCAACCATACCGTCATCAACCTGATCATCTTCGTGCTGGCCGTGTACGTCGGCTATCACGTGGTCTGGAACGTCACGCCCGCGCTGCATACGCCGCTTATGGCCGTGACCAATGCGATTTCGGCGATCGTGATCGTCGGTGCGATGCTCGCCACGGGCTTGACCGTGGGCTTCGCCGGCAAGTTTTTCGGCACGCTGGCCGTGCTGCTCGCGGCCGTGAACGTGTTCGGCGGCTTTCTCGTCACGCGGCGGATGCTGGAGATGTTCCGCAAGAAAGAGCCGAAGAAGCTGGCTGCTACGGGCAATAAGGAGGGCGCGCGATGAGCATGAACGTCGTTACGCTGCTCTACCTGGTGGCGTCGGTCTGCTTCATCCAGGCGCTCAAGGGCTTGTCGAATCCGCGCAGCGCGCGCGCCGGCAATCTGTTCGGCATGGTCGGCATGGCCATCGCCATTCTTACGACGATTGCGCTGATCGTGAAGGAGTCCGCACAGTTTGGCTCGAATCTCGGGCTGGGGCTTGGGCTTTTGTTCGCTGCGCTGATTGTCGGCGGCGGCCTGGGCGCGTTTGTCGCCGCGCGCGTCGAGATGACCAAGATGCCCGAACTCGTCGCGGCCATGCACTCGCTGATCGGTCTGGCGGCGGTGTGCATCGCGTATGCGGTGGTGTCGGAACCGGCCGCATTTGGCCTCGTGGCCGAAGATGCGCCGTATCCGGGCTTCCTGCCCTATGGCAACCGCATCGAACTGTTCATCGGCACCTTCGTGGGCGCGATTACCTTCAGCGGCTCGGTGATCGCCTTCGGCAAGCTCTCGGGCAAGTACAAGTTCCGGCTCTTTCAGGGCGCGCCCGTGGTGTACGCAGGCCAGCATCTGATCAACCTGATGCTCGCGCTTGGCATGATCGGCTTCGGCATCCTGTTCTTCATCACGCAGTCGTGGCTGCCGTTCATCATCATGACGCTGATCGCGTTCGCGCTGGGCGTGCTCATCATCATCCCGATCGGCGGCGCGGACATGCCCG
Source organism: Paraburkholderia eburnea (assembly GCF_002917095.1). Classification (GTDB taxonomy): domain Bacteria; phylum Pseudomonadota; class Gammaproteobacteria; order Burkholderiales; family Burkholderiaceae; genus Paraburkholderia; species Paraburkholderia eburnea. The sequence goes on along the minus strand of NZ_PQGA01000001.1, from coordinate 545,966 downwards.
TCGTGGTGTCGATGCTGAACTCGTACTCGGGGTGGGCGGCGGCGGGCATCGGCTTTTCGCTGAACAACGCGATGCTGATCATCGCCGGCTCGCTGGTGGGTTCGTCGGGCGCGATCCTCTCGTACATCATGTGCCACGCGATGAACCGCTCGTTCTTCAACGTGCTGCTGGGCGGCTTTGGCGCGGAGGCGGGCGCGGCGGCCACGGGCAGCGCGCAGGAGCAGCGTCCGGTGAAATCGGGTTCCGCCGATGACGCGTCCTTCATGCTCGGCAACGCCGAATCGGTGGTGATCGTGCCGGGCTATGGCTTGGCCGTCGCGCGCGCGCAGCATGCGCTCAAGGAACTCACGGACAAGCTCGTCGAAAAGGGCGTGGACGTGCGTTACGCGATTCACCCGGTCGCGGGCCGGATGCCGGGCCACATGAACGTGCTGCTCGCCGAAGCCGAAGTGCCCTACGACATGGTCTACGAGATGGAGGACATCAACAACGAGTTCGGCCAGACCGACGTGGTGCTGGTGCTCGGCGCGAACGACGTGGTGAATCCGGCCGCGAAGAACGATCCGAAGTCGCCCATCGCCGGTATGCCGATCATCGAGGCGTACAAGGCGCGCACCATCATCGTCAACAAGCGCTCGATGGCGGCGGGCTATGCCGGTCTCGACAACGAACTCTTCTACATGGACAAGACCATGATGGTGTTCGGCGACGCGAAGAAGGTGATCGAGGATATGGTGAAGGCGGTGGAGTAAGCGGCGGCTTTCATGGCCTCATCGTTGCAAAAGTCCGCTGCAAAGCGGGCTTTTTTCATTGGCGCCGCGCGTGTCTTCAGCGCGACGGCGCGTTCACATGCCGCAGATAGTCCGCGAGCCGCCGGCCGCTCACGTCGGGAAACGGTTCGAGCACTTCGACGCCATTCATGCGCGCGATGTTGAAATTGCGGAAACCTTCGCGCATCTCGCACCATGCGCCGACCGTCCACTGCGCGCCCCAATAGACGAGACCGAGCGGCCAGACGCGCCGTTCGGTCTGCGCGCCGATGCGGTCGCAATACGCGAAACGCACCACGAGCCGCGAATCGACGGCGCGATGCAGCGCGTCCACTTTCTCCGAATAGGCCGGATCGACGTGATACGACGGCGCGAACACGGCGATGCGTTCGAGCACGGCGCGCTTGTCGGCGGGCATCGCGGCGGCGATCTTGGCAAGCGCGCCGCGCGCGCCGCCCGCGAGCGCGGCGCCGCCCCACGATTCGGCCATGCGCGCGCCCACGGCGAGCGCGGTGAGTTCGTCGGCGGTGAAGGTGAGCGGCGGGAGGCTCGCCGTGCGCGCGAGCCGGTAGCCGATGCCCGCTTCGCCTTCGATCGGCACGCCCGAAAGCTGCAGATCGCGCACGTCGCGGTAGACCGTGCGCGGCGACACGGCGAGCCATTCGGCAAGCTGCTGCGCGGTCGTGAGGCGGCGGCCACGCAGCAGCTCGGCGATCTGGAACAGGCGGTCGGCGCGACGGGTCATGTTGGGGCGGCGGGGTTGACGCGGGCGGATAGAAAAACGGAAAAAAGCGCGCGAGGCGTGTCGCGCGCCGTCAGCGCAGATGATAGCGCCGGGCGGGAACCCGGCAGCTGTATATGCCTGGATCAGCCTAGCTTGGCCGCGTGCAGCCCGACGCGGTTGCCTTCGGTGTCGATGAAAAAGCCGATATAGCCGTAGTTGTTCGGCAGTTCCAGCGCTGGCCCCTGACGCTTGCCGCCCGCCTTTTCGACACGGTCGAGCACGGCCGTGACCGACGGTTGCGCGTTCAGATACACGAGCACGCCTTTGGGGTCCGGCTTGGCGTCCTGCGGATTGAATACGATGCAGCCGCCGGTTTCGGTATCGGCGTGGCCGAAGATCGCCATCGGCACGCCGCCGACGACTTCGCGTTGCAGCGCGGTATCGAAAGCGGATTCATAGAAGCGGGCCGCGCGGTCGAGATCGTGCGCGGGGATTTCGAACCACGAGATGACGCGCGTAGTTTGGGAGGCCTGGGGGGCTTGGGACTGCTGGGGCGCTTCGAGCATTTCGGTGGACATGATGCACTCCTGGAGTGGCGACGGCGGATGCGTGCGGATACACGTTTGAATACCTTCGGATGGCGGCGGCTGGCGGGAAGCCTGGCCGCCGTCCCCGGCCGCGGTGTCGCGTGCGGCGTGGGGTAGAGGCAGTGTGCGGGGAGGCTGCTGACAGCGTGCTGTCAGTAGGTATGCGCCCGCTTTCGAAGTTTTTCGAGAGAGCCATGCGCGCGCATCTGTTGTAATCGGCGCATCCGATTCCCATGCCGGCATGTGTGCCGCTTCCACGCTCTTCATGTCTCCAAACGTTTCCATCATCACGCCCACCGCGAACCGCGAAGCGTTCCTGCCTCTCGTTGCGCGCTGCGTCGCGCGTCAGCAAGTCGACTGGGAGTGGCTCGTGCTCGACGACAGCCCGCAGCCGAGCGCCTTCATGCAGCAACTCGCGCGCAGCGACGCGCGCGTGCGCTACTACTGGTCGGAAGCGCCGATGACGATCGGCGCGAAGCGCAACTGGCTCGTGGCCGAATCGCGCGCCGACATCATTGCCCACTTCGACGACGATCACTACGCCAGCCACTATCTTTCCGGCATGACGCGGATGCTGCGCGAAAACGACGCCGCGCTCATGAAGCTGTCCACCTTCTGGATGTACGCGCCGCACACGCAGTTTCTCGGCTACATGGATCTGAATGCGCGCGTGGGGCTGCATTACGAGCTACGCGGCAAATCGGTGGGCACGGTGACGTTTCACGAGAAGATGCAGATCGGCGCCGATTTCATCCTCTTCTATGGCTTCGCCTACGTGTATCGCAAGGCGCTCTTCGACACGGCGCGCTACGACGATATGAATATCGGCGAGGACGAGAGCTTTATCCGGCGTGTGGTGGCGGCGGGCGCGAACGTGCTGGCCGCGGAGGATGCGCAGGCGAGCTGCCTGCATCTGATTCATCCGGCGTCGACGTCGCGCTGCTTTTCGCGCTACGCACTGCCGACGTTTCTGCTGCCGAAGTTGTTTCCGGAGTACGAAGGATATCCGCTGCCCGTCGAGCCTGACGGGGCGCGTGTCGGGCCCGCGCGCGTCTGATACGCGCGCGGCGGCGCCCTGATGCAGCCCTGAGCCGGGAAGGACTTAGCCCGGGTTGCTTTCGCCCGCGGCCGCGTCCTTCGCCGGACGCTGGCGCACGCTGCCCGCGATCAGATCGAAGCGGAACAGGCGGCATTCGAGCGCGCCATTGAAGAGCGGCGTCTTGGCGGCTTCGCGCAGGCGCAACTGGCCCGGGAGCTTGCGATCCGACGTGAGGAAGAACGCGCGCCAGCCGGTGAAGCGCTGCTTGAGCGCGTCGCCGAGCGCCTGGAAGAACTCCGCGTCGGGCGCGTCGGTGTGCGCACGGCGAAACGATTCCGGAGCGTCGTAGCCGTCGTCGTCACGCGGATTGCGTTCACGCAACTCGCCGCGCGCATTGCGGCCGCGCACCTCGATACGCTCGCCATACGGCGGATTGGCCACGAGGATGCCGTCGCCTTCGGCGGGCGGCGTCATGTTGCGCGCGTCGATCTGCTTGAGCGGCACGTTGCCCAGACCCGCGCGCGCGAAGTTGGCGCGCGCCTTCTCCAGCATGACGTCGGAGATGTCGCTGCCGAAAATCTGCAGATCCTTGGCACGGCTCATCGCCGTGTTGCGCGCCGTGTTGGCCTCGCTCTTCAGATGGCGCCATGCGGCCGTATCGGCCTGCTTCAGACGCTCGAAACCGAAGCTGCGCGACAGGCCCGGCGCGATGTCCATCGCGACCTGGCAGGCTTCGGCGAGGAAGGTGCCGGAACCGCACATCGGGTCATAGAGCGGTTGCTCGGGCGTCCAGTTGGTCAGACGCAGGATGCCGGCCGCGAGATTCTCGCGCAGCGGCGCCGCGCCCTTGTCCAGACGCCAGCCGCGCTTGAACAGCGGCTCGCCGGACGTATCGAGGTACAGCGTGCACTCGGTCGCGGTGAGGAAGGCGAAAATGCGCACATCGGGATACGCGGTATCGACGCTCGGACGCGAACCGGCCTTGTCGCGCATGCGGTCGCAGATGGCGTCCTTCACGCGCAGCGTGGCGAATTCGAGGCTGCGCAGCGGCGACTTGATCGCGGTGATGTCGATGCGGATCGTCTCGTTCGGCGAGAACCACTTCTCCCATTGCTGCTCGCGCGCGAGCGCGTAAATGTCCTGTTCGCCGCGATACGGACGCTGGGCGATCTTCAGGAGCACGCGGCTCGCGATGCGCGAATGCAGGTTCGCGGCCATGCCGCCGGCCCAGTTGCCGCGGAAATGCACGCCGCCGGGGACTTCGGCACCGACCTGGAGCGCGCCGGGCGGCAAACGCCGTTGCGCGGTCTCGGCCAGTTCGGCGGCGAGCGCGGCTTCAAGGCCACGTGGGCAGGGAGCAAAGAAATCGAAAGACATGAGGAGAGAGGTGACGCTGCGGGGGAAGGCGCTATTGTACGCGGGTTAGGGCGCGGGGCCGGGCGGTGTGCTGAGGGATCAGACGGATGCCTTCGAGCCGTGCAGTTCCAGCCCCAACGCCTTGACGACCTTGAGGATGGTGGCAAAGCTCGGATTGCCTTCGCTCGAAAGCGCTTTATACAGGCCTTCCCGGCTGATTCCGGCATCCCGCGCGACCTGCGCCATGCCTCGCGCACGGGCGATCACACCGAGTGAGTGCGCAATGAACGCAGGATCGTCGCCGCCTTCGCGCAGGCAGGCTTCGAAATAGTCGGCGATATCGTCCTCGGTTTGCAGATGCTCGGCCGAGTCCCAAGGGCGCGTTTTGATGGTCGTACGAGTCATGTTTGACTACTCCGTATCGAGATTCGCCAGCATGGCGTGCGCCGACTTGATGTCGCCTTCCTGGGTGGACTTGTCACCGCCGCAAAGGAGGACGACGAGCACCGCGCCACGCTGGACGTAATACACGCGGTAGCCGGGGCCGTGGTCGATGCGCATCTCGATGACCGGCGAGCCTGCCGAACGAGTGTCTCCCGGATTACCCAGAGTGAGACGATCAATGCGTGCCTGAATCCGGCGCTTCGCGATGCGGTCTTTCAGGTCAGCGAACCAGGCGTCAAAAACCTCCGTGGTCCGGATCGTGATGATGGGAGAAGTGTAGTCCATCGTCGAAAGGATGTGAACCATGGTTCACTGATTGCGAAGCATGGGGCAGTGCGATTTCGTTTTCTGCGCAGGCGCACTGGTGACAAACCGCCACGCTAACCCTTGTCCCGCAATTAGGCCTTAACGCCAGTCAATTGCATGCAAATTCGAAAAAACCTTTATCAACGTTGACTATTTTTGACTGGAGTCGGGTGTTATTTTCCTCACTCCGCCTCTCGAACCAGCGGCTTGATCTTCGGTCGGGGCTGCTGGCTGGCCTGCCACAGATCCCACTGGTTCTGCATGCCGAGCCACAGGTCCGTCGACGTGCCAAGCCACGCGGACAGGCGCAGCGCGATATTGGCCGTCACGCTGGCCTTGCCGTTGAGGAGATTCGACAGCGTCACGCGGTTGATCTGGAGCGCATTAGCTGCCTGCGTCACGGTCATGTCCGCTGGAATCCATTCGCGCAGTACCTCGCCGGGGTGCGGCGGGTTGTGCATTCTGCTGCTCATGCCTGGTCCTTTAGTGGTAGTCCTGATAATCGAGGAGGATTGCGTCGCCGCCTTCGAACGTGAAAGTGAGACGCCAGTTGCCGTTCACCCAGACGGCCCAGTGATCGCGCAGATCTCCGCGTAGCGCATGCAGACGCCAGGGCGGCGTGTTCATGTCTTGCGGGCCGTGCGCCAGATCGAGCGCACCCAGCAGAACACGCAGCTTGTCCGCGTGATGCGCCTGAATGCCTGCCTTGTTGCCGTCCAGAAAAAACGCTTGAAGACCTTTGTGCCGAAAGGTTTTGATCATGCGACTGTAGCCTATGTGACTACACGCGGCAAGCATGTTAAGTTTGCGTGCCACAGTGCAGAACTTCGAGGAACGCTCCATAAAAAAGCGGAGCGCGAGCGTTCCTCAGCGTCACATCAAGGCTCGCCGCACGCTTTGGGCAGCCTCAGAAGGCCCCTCATCGCTGGCCGTTCGGCATACAAAACCGCACGTTCAATTGTTGTCCTCACGCAACTCGCCGCGACGGATCGGCCAGACCAGCGCTATCGGGTGCCGCCTGACGCGCCGCCAGAAGGCGCGCATCAGCGGGCGCACGTCGCGGCGCCCAAGGTCGCGCGAGCGCAGCGCCATGTGCAGCGCGAGCGCGAAGCTCACCGTCACGTTGAGCACGGCCATGCTGGCGACGCCCGCGACGGCCCACCAGAGTTCGCCGCTTCCGAGCGTGCGTGTGCCGAGCACCCCCATCGCCACGCCGATCGAGCCGGCCGACAGCGTCACGTGCCGCACCTCGAAGTGGAACGCCACAGCCGACACGATCGCGGGCACCAGCCCGAGCATCATGCCGAGCACGAGATTGCCCCACACGCCCGCCGCGTTGACGCGGCAAAAGCGCGCCAGCCGTGCCGCGCCCGAGGCGCCCAGCGTCATGCGCAGGCGCCGGTTCCAGGCGAGCGCATCCTCGACGCGATGGAGTACGAACCAGTTGTCGGCCCAACCGGCGAACAGACTCGACGCCCACAGCAGCACACCCGTGAGCGCGGCGTAGAACGGCGTCGGCCCGAGCAGCGAGAACGACTGCAGCGTCGCGTGCGCCTTCGCGGGGGAGATCAGGTCGATGTGGAACAGCCAGCCGCACACGAGCTGGATCGCAAGACACGCCGGAAACACCAGCAGCACATTGCCGAGCACGGCCGCCGCCTGGGTGCGGATCAACGCCACCACCGACGAGACAAAACGCGCGCGGCCCGCCGCCACGTTCGCGCCGTCGAGCTCGCGCGCGAGCGTGGGCGCGGTCATCGCGGGCTGCTTGGTCGCGAGCGAGAAGTGGCAGAAATGCATCACGAGGAAGCTCACCGCGTAGTTGATGCCCGCGAACACGCCTTCGATCATCGACGGCAGATGCGCGCCTGTGACGCCGAACTTCACATACACCGTCACCGCCGTGACGAGGCCGCCGCCCGCCGCCATGCGCAGCATCGTGAGGTATTCGGCGCGATCGCGTGCGATGTAGTGCTCGCCGGTGTCGGCGGACAGCTCCACCACCTTGCGCGAGAGCAGCGCGAAGTTGCTGCGCAGCAGATGCGAAACGCTCTGACTGCGCTGGTTCGCGCGCACGAGATCGGCGACAAGGCGCGCCTGGGTCGGGGCGTCTTCGGCGGCCATCCAGGCGTCGAGCAGGCGCTCGGCGCGCACGATCCGCATGCGCATGCGTTCGACCTGGAACACCGTGTCCACACGCACGCCGTGCCGGTAGAGGTGCGCGAAGACGTCATCGGTGGCTTTGCGGCAGTCGTCGAGCAACAGCCGCAGCCAGCTCACCTCCTGCAGCAGGCGCGCGGGCTCGCCCGGATCGTTCGCGTCGCGGGCGTTCTCCACCGCGAGCAGCGCGCGCGTGAGGCGAAAGAACGGCAGCTTTTCGACTGCGACGCGCGCGTCGTCGCTGGACAGGCGGCTGCGCACGGTCGGCGACAGCCCCGTCGAGCTGATCTGGCAGGTCAGGTTGTGCAGCGCCGTGAGCAGGTCGAGCGAGAAGTCGCCCGGTAGTCGGGCGGCGGCAGCGTCCGAAGGTTCCGTTGCGCCCATGCCTTCGGCGAGCGCATGGACGGGCGCAGGCTCGGCGATCAACGCCTGCAGACGCTTGAGCAGATCGACGGGCAAGGTCGCGATCCACTCGGGATCGTAGGCCGCCGGGAACATCAGCGTGACCAGCGCGGCGAGGTCGCGGCGGTTGGGGGCGGGCGGGATCAGCTGGGCCTGCACGCGCTCGACCATCGCGCCCAGCAGGCCGGAATGCACCGGCATACCGGCGTCGCAGAGCAGCGAAATGCTGTCGCTCTCGCGCAGCAGCTTGCGCACCATCGCGCCCACGTTGGCTTTCCAGGCGGGGTTGCGATCGAGCACATGCAGCAGATAGCGCACGCGCACATGCTCGGGCGGCGTGCGCTGCGGGGCGTCGGATGGTGTGGAGGTCGCTTCGGCGTCGAGCTTGCCGCGCCGGTGGATCCAGTGCGCTAGCTCGACCAGCCAGTCGCTGCGTTCGGCATAAGGGGCATGGGCGTCGGCGCTGGCGAGCAGCGCGTCGAGCTGCTGTCCGGCGCTGCGCGAGGCGCGCCATTTTTTCCAGAGCGTCGTGATCGAACGAAACATACGATAGTGTCGGGCAGTGAGGCAATCCGACATTATCGCGGGCCGCGCGATTTGGGCTGCTGAAGGTGGGCAGCGTGCGGGATGCGAGGAGGGGAGCGGGCAGACGCGGCGCTCGTGGCGCCGCGTCGTTCCGGCAAGGCGGGAGCGCGCCTTAGCCGTCTTTAACCCTCCTTAGCCCGCCGAAGCGGCGGCGGGCACCATCTGCGGGCAGGCGATGCTGGCGGGCGCCTTCATCCGCACCGCGGATTTCGCGCCGCCCGTTGCGCCGCCTTTCGCGCTTGCCGGCGCGCTCGCCAGCGGGACGGCCGCCAGCGCGCGCACGCCGCTCGAAATCGCCTGCGACAGATCCGCTACGGCACGACGATGCCCGACCACCAGCGCGTCATACCCTTCGCCCACCGGCTCGTTGAGCACGCTGCGGCAGGTCATGACCGTCTGCGAATCGAGCGCGCGCACGCTCCACACCGCGTCGATCAGCGCATGGGAGCCTGGCCACGATTCGAAGCGCTGCACGTTCACGCTCACGCGATAGACCGGCACGTTGTCGGGATGCGGCGAGCCATAGACGTCGATGGTGTTCAACTGCTGCGTGAGATCGCCCGAGAGCGCGCGGCGGATCTCGTCGCCGGGCATCGAAGCCCAGCGCTCCTGCTCCAGCACCCGCACCTGCGTGGCGTCGGTCTGCACGACGAATTGCGCCTTCGCGACCTGCGGCGGCACGTCCACCGGGGCAAGCTCGATCAGCCACGCCGGGTTGCCGGCGCTGACAGCGGCGGCGGGGGCCGTGCGGGCCGCGTCGCCGGTCGGGCTCAGCGTATAGAAGCGGCTGCCGGGCGAGGCGCAGCCCGCGAGCGCCGCGGCGAGGACCAACGCAGGAAAGGCGGCGTGAAGCCCCAGGGGGAGCCGGCGAAACGTCATGGCTTGTCTCCTGATTTGCCGCGCAGCAGCGATTCGGGATGGCGCTCCAGGTAATCCGTGAGCGCGTTGAGCGACTGCAGGGTCCGCGTGAGTTCCTGCATGGCCTGATGCACGTCCGATTGCAGCGGCGAATCCTGCTGCAGCGTGGACTGCGCGGCGTTGAAGGTCTTCTGTGCTTCGCTGAGCGTGTCGCGCATCTGCGGCAGCACTTCGTCGTTCACTTTGCCGAACAGCTGGTTCGCGTTCTTGAGCGACTCGTTCAAATTGTTGCCGATCTTGTCGAACGGGATCTGATTGAGCTTCTTCGTGATATCGGCGACCTGCTGCTGCAGTTCCTCTAGCGAGTTCGGCACCGTCGGCAGCTCCATCGGGTCGCGGTCGAGATCCGCCTTCGCGGGACCGGCCTTCGGGAACACGTCGAGCGCGATATAAAGCTGGCCGGTCAGCAGATTGCCGGTGCGCAGCTGGCCGCGCAGCCCGCGCGCGACAAGACGCTTGATCAGCTCGTGGCTCTGCGGCGTATGCGGCGGCGGCGGCTCGCCCCGCGTGCGGCGCGACAGGCGCAGCGGATAGAGGTCCATCGTCACCGGCATCGTGAAGTTGTGCTCCTTCGGGTCGTACTCGATGCCGATGTCGGTCACCTGGCCGAGCACGATGCCGCGGAAGTCCACCGATGCGCCCACCGACAGGCCGCGCAGCGACTGGCTGAAATACATCACCACGCGCACCGGCGCGCCGTCCGGCTCGCGCATCGCTTCGCTCTCGTCGGAGGCGAGCGTGAAGGTGGCGCTGTCGGGCGCCTGCGGTCCCGTCGCCTGGCCAGGCGGCGCCTGGAAGGCGAGGCCGCCCGTCACGACGGTCGCGAGCGACTGCGTGTTGACCTTGATGCCGCTGGAATCGAGCTGCACGTCCACGCCGCTCGCATGCCACCAGCGCGTGTTGATGCCCACGTACTGGTCGTAGGGCGCGCTCACGAATACCTGCACGGTCACGCCCGTGCCGTCCTTGTCGAGCGAATAGCCCGTGACCTGACCGACCTGGATGCGGCGATAGAAGATCGGCGTGCCGATGTCGAGCGAGCCCAGGTTTTCGCTATGCAGCGTGTAGCGATGGCCTTTCTCGTCGATAGTCACGGCGGGCGGAGTTTCCAGGCCGATGAAGTCGCTCGCGGTCTCGTCCGAGCGGCCGGCGTCGGCGCCGATGTAGGAGCCGGACAGCAGCGTGCCGAGGCCCGAAACGCCGCTCGCGCCAATACGCGGGCGCACCACCCAGAAGCGGCTGTCCTTCTTGGCGAAGTTTTCGGCGTCCTTGGTGAGTTCGACGGTCACGAGCACGTGCGAGAGGTTCGGTGAGAGCTTGATGGCGCGCACCGAGCCGATATCGACGTCCTTGTACTTGACCTTGGTTTTGCCCGGTTCGAGACCTTCGGCGGTCATGAAGCTGATCGTGATGGTCGGGCCGCGCATGGCGACCGACTTCACCACGAGCGCGACGCCGATCAGCGCCGCGATGAGCGGCACGATCCAGACGAGCGACGGCAGCCAGCGCCTGGGCTTGACGATGTCCGGCTCGGGCAGGTCGGGCGGCAGCGAGCCGCCTGCGGAGCCACCGGTGGGCGGATTCGGTCCTTGCGGACTATTCATGGGGGCGATCCTGAGAGTGTTGCGTGGGTTGCTGCAGATGCTGCTGTTGATGTTTGTCTTCGTCCACGGGATCCCAGATGAGGCGCGGGTCGAATTGCATCGACGCCATCATCGTCAGGATCACGACCGAGCCGAATGCGATCGCGCCAGGCCCCGCCGTAATCACTGCAAGCGACTGAAAGCGTACCAGCGCGACGGTCAGCGTCACCACGAAGATGTCCAGCATCGACCAGCGGCCGATGAATTCGACCAGCCGGAAGAGCTTGGAGCGCTCGACCGGGCGCCACGTCGAGCGGCGCTGCGAGGTGAAGCAGAGCAGCGCGATGACGGTGAGCTTGAGCATCGGCACGAGAATACTGGCGATGAAGACGATCACCGCGAGCGGCGCGTCGCCCGAGGTCCAGAAGTAGACGACGCCGCTCATGATGGTGTCGTCCTCGTCGCCGACGAGCGAGGCCGTATGCATGACCGGCAGCAGGTTCGCCGGGATGTAGAGCAGCGCCGCCGCGATCAGCAGCGCCCAGGTGCGCATGAGGCTGTCGGGGTGGCGCAGGTGCAGCGGCGAGTTGCAGCGCCCGCAGCGCTGGTGCGCGGTTTGCCCGCCGCGCCCGGCTTTGGCGCGCGGTTGCAGATGGCCGCAGGCGTGGCAGGAAATAAGGCCGGCGTCGGTGGCGGTGATGTATTTCATCGGGATGCCTCGGTACGCGGGGTTTTCAGCGGGCGCTTCATCGCGGAGTCCAGCCCTTTGGGTCCGGCGTGCCTGGCTTGGGCGCGGGTTTTGGGGCCGAAGGATCGCGGATTTCAGGCTCGCCGACGGGGCGCTCCAGGCCATCGAGGCCGCCCAGCGTGGGCGGCACGCCGGGGTCGAGCAGTCCGTCCGGGTCGATGCCGGGGCCGTGCGGTTGGCTCCCGCCCGGACTCGACCCGCCGCGCCGCGGATGGCGCGCTTGACGTGCGCCCGCGCGCAGCGCGTCGGCGATATCCCAGAGCGTGCGCGAATCGAATGTCACGACCACGGTGAACATCAGCGTGAGCGCGCCGAACGCGAACAGCGCTGTTTCCGGGATCACGCGCGCGAGGCTCACCATCTTCACGATGGTGATGAGCACGCCCAGCATGAAGACTTCGAGCATCCCCCAGGGCCGCACGAACTGGATGGCGCGCAGCACCTGATTGAAGCCTGGCGGAATGAAGCCGCGCCGGATGGGCAGCAGCACGTAGAGCAGCGCGACCATCTCGGTGAGCGGAAAGAGGATGGTCGCGCAGAAGACCATCACCGCGACGATCTCCATGTCCTCGTGCCACAGCACCACGAGCGCGCCGAACAGGCTCGACTCGGACATGATGCCGTTGGCGTCAAGCTCGATGATAGGAAACGATTGGGCGATGATGAACGTGACGAGCGCGGCGACCGTCATCGCGCAGATGCGGTCGAGCTGCGCCGAGCTGCTTTGATAGAGCGTGGCGCCGCAACGCGAGCAACGCGCGGACTGGCGCCCGAGCAGGCGCGGCTTGCGGTAGAGCGCGTCGCATTCGTGACACGCGATCAGATTGTCCTGGGCCATGCGGTCAGATGACGCAAATCGACGTGAGCGGGGACGAGCAACAACGGCGCGGCTGGGTGCGGCTTAGGCGCCGGCCTTGCTGGCCATGTTACCAAAGGCGGCTGGCAGCGCGCGTTTGCTTCGTCGGGTAAAGGCGCGGCGATCCAGCAAGCCGCGCGCCCGTCAGGGCGGCCCGCCGAAGTGGCTCGACAACACGGCTCGACGACACGGCTCGACGGGTCGTGGAGTGTGCCACGTTTGCCGCGCCCGTGTATGCGAGCCCTGCAGACTGTCGGATCGAGCGAAAGCCGGCCGTGAAATTCCGCTGATCCCGGCGTCCAGACGGCCTCGTGCCCGTTTGCCGCCAGTCGGGCTATCTTTGCGTACTGGACGGCCGATTTTCGGCCTTACCTCCAGCGCGCCGTCGCGGCGCGCTCGTCATCACCACCACGTAGCGAAGAAAGGAGGCGTACTTGAACAATATCGTGTTGAGAAGCGTCATGACCGCCGGGGCCGCCGCGCTGTCGATCGCCGCTTCGCTCGCCCCGTCGATGGCGCAGGCCGCCGACACCTATCAGCTCGACCCCAGCCACACCTACCCGAGCTTCGAGGCCGATCACTTCGCCGGGCTTTCGGTGTGGCGCGGCAAGTTCACGAAGACCACGGGCACCGTCACGCTCGACCGCGCCGCGAAAACCGGCACGGTCGATGTGAGCATCGATCCGGCATCGGTCCAGACCGGCAATGCCGAACTCGACAAGCATCTGCGCAGCGACGAGTTCTTCGACGTCGCGAAATTTCCCACGGCCACCTACAAGGGCACGCAGATCGTGTTCGACGGCGACACGCCGAAAGAAGTCGTGGGCACGCTCACGCTGCATGGCGTGACGAAGCCGCTGAAGCTGGAAATCGAATCGTTCAAGTGCATGCCGCACCCGATGCTCAAGCGCGAGGTCTGCGGCGTGGAGGCCGAAGCCGAGTTCGATCGCGACGACTTCGGCATGGAGATGGGCAAGAAGTATGGCTTCAGCATGAAGACGAAGCTGCATATCCAGGCCGAGGGCATCAAGCAGTAAGCGCCGCGCGCGGACGAAAAAAAGCCGGCTCGCGAGCCGGCTTTTGTTTGCGACGCGGGTTGCGTCCTCAGGTGCGCTTAAACCTGCGCGCCCGCGTTCGGATCGTTCGGATCGAACTTGTCCTTCTTGTCCTTGATGAGGTCCTCGCGCTTCACGCCGAGCCACATCGAGAGGGACGCCGCCACGAACACCGACGAGTAGATACCGAACAGAATACCCACCGTCAGCGCCAGCGCGAAGTAATGCAGCGTCGGGCCGCCGAAGAAGAACATCGACAGCACCATCATTTCCGTACAGCCGTGGGTGATGATGGTTCGCGACATCGTGCTCGTGATCGCGTGGTTGATGACTTCCACGACGCTCATCTTGCGTTCGCGCCGGAAGGTCTCGCGAATCCGGTCGAAGATAACCACGGACTCGTTGACCGAATAGCCGAGTACCGCGAGCACCGCCGCGAGCACCGAGAGCGAGAACTCCCACTGGAAGAACGCGAAGAAGCCCAGGATGATCACCACGTCGTGCAGGTTGGCGATCACGCCGGCCACGGCGTATTTCCACTCGAAGCGGAACGACAAATAGATGATGATGCCGGCCACCACGCAGGCGAGCGCGAGCAGGCCATCCGTGGCGAGTTCCTTGCCGACCTGCGGGCCGACGAACTCCACGCGCTGCAACTGAACCTGCGGTTCGGCCGCCTTGAGCGTGCCCATCACCTGATCGCTCTGTTGCGCCGAGCTAAGCCCCTGCTTGATCGGCAGACGGATCAGCACGTCGCGCGAAGTGCCGAAGTTCTGCACCTGGGCATCGCTGTAACCGATCTTCGCAAGCGAGTCGCGCACCGGTTCGAGCGGCACCGCCTGCGGGTACTGCACTTCGATGACCGTGCCGCCCGTGAATTCGATCGACAGGTGCAGACCGCGGTGGAACAGGAAGAACACCGCCGCGATGAACGTAATGAAGGAGATCGCGTTGAAGATCAACGCGTGCTTCATGAACGGGATGTCCTTGCGGATGCGGAAAAATTCCATTTTCTAGTCTCTCCGTATCAGCGGGGCGAACCCGTGTTGTCGGGGCTGCTGGGGTCGTTGCGGCGGCGCACCGTCGGCTTCGCACGCACGGCACCCTTGGCGCCGGCCTTCGCGGCTTGACGCTTGACGGCGTTCGAGGCGAGCGCGCGGCCCGTATCGGTGTCCGCATCGTCGGCGCTCAGCGCGGGGGCGCCGGCGGCTTCGGGTTCCGGACGCCACACCTGGCCGACCGCCAGCGACTTGAGCTTCTTCTTGCCGCCGTACCAGAGGTTCACGAGACCGCGCGAGAAGAACACGGCCGAGAACATCGAGGTCAGGATGCCGATACAGTGCACGATCGCGAAGCCGCGCACCGGGCCCGAACCGAACGCGAGCAGCGCCAGACCGGCGATGAGCGTGGTCACGTTCGAGTCGAGAATCGTCGCCCAGGCGTGCGCGTAGCCGTTCTGGATCGCCAGTTGCGGCGGCGCGCCGTTGCGCAGCTCTTCACGCACGCGCTCGTTGATGAGCACGTTCGCGTCGATCGCCATACCGAGCGCAAGCGCGATGGCGGCGATGCCCGGCAGCGTCAGCGTGGCCTGCATCATCGACAGCACGGCGACGAGCAGCAACAGGTTCACCGACAGGCCGATCATCGAGATCAGACCGAACAGCATGTAGTACACGAGCATGAACACGGCGATCGCGGCGAAGCCATAGACCACCGAGTCGAAACCCTTGCGGATGTTGTCCGCGCCCAGGCTCGGGCCGACCGTGCGTTCTTCGATGATGTCCATCGGCGCGGCGAGCGAACCGGCGCGCAGCAGCAGCGCGAGGTCGGTTGCGGCCTGGGCCGTGGGTTGCCCCGTGATCTGGAAGCGGTCGCCCAGTTCCGACTGGATGGTCGCCACCGTCAGCACTTCGCCCTTGCCCTTCTCGAACAGCACCATCGCCATCGGCTTGCCGATGTTGTCGCGCGACACCTGAGCCACGGCGCGGCCGCCGGCCGAGTCGAGGCGGATGTTGACCGAGGGACGCTGATGCTCGTCGAAGCCCGCCGACGCGTCGATGATGCGGTCGCCGGTGAAGATCACCTGCTTGCGCAGCAGCACCGGCGCGGCGTTGCCTTGCGTGAAGAGTTCGTCGCCCGGCGGCACGGGGTCGCCCGGATTCGGATGCAGACCGTTCGGGTCGGCAAGGCGCGCTTCGAGCGTCGCCGTGCGGCCGATGATGTCCTTCGCCTTCGCGGTGTCCTGCACGCCCGGCAGTTCGACCACGATGCGGTCGTCGCCTTGCTGCTGGATCACGGGCTCGGACACGCCCAGTTCGTTCACGCGGTTATGCAGCGTCTGGATGTTCTGCTTGAGCGCGGCGTCCTGCACGGCCTTCTTGACCGCCGGCGTGAACGTGCCGACCAGCTGCACGCCGCCTTCAGGATTGTTTTGCGTGGACCACGAGAGTTCGCTCACGCCACCCGAGCCGGACAGCACCTTGCTGGCGGCATCGGCCACGGCCGGATCGGCGAAATTGATCACCACCGTCTGGCCGACGCGGTTCACGCCGCCGTCACGGATGGTCTTGTCGCGCAGGATCGAGCGTGCGTCCGAAGCGTCGGAATCGAGCTTCTTGTTGAGCGCGCCGTTCATGTCCACCTGGAGCAGGAAGTGCACGCCGCCGCGCAGGTCCAGACCGAGGTACATCGGCAGCGCGTGCAGCGCCGTCAGCCAGTGCGGCGAGGCGCTCTGCAGGTTCAGCGCGACGATGTACTGCGGATCGGTCGGGTCGGCGTTGAGCGCGTGGTTCAGCGCGTCCTTAAGACGCAGCTGCGTGTCGGTGTCGGCCACGCGCACGCGGATATTCGCGTTCATCGACGAGTTGTCGAAGGTGACGTCGTCGGCCTTGATGTTGGCGGCGGTGACCGCTGCCTCGACCTGCGCGAGCGTGCCGGAGTCCAGCTTCACGGTCGCTTTACCGCTCGACACCTGGACCGCGGGCGCTTCGCCGAAGAAATTGGGCAATGTGTACACGAGGCCGATGGCGAGCGCCACGACCATCACGACATATTTCCAGAGGGGATAACGGTTCATTGGTTGGCCCAACGGGGGAGGGGAGTTGCCATCTCGATGCGCGCGCGTCCGGCGAGGCCTTCGTGCCGCCCGCTCTGGGTGCAATCAGGGGCCGGGCCGGACGCGCAAGGCTGCAGGGTTAGCTGCGGCCTGAAGTGATCGATCGTCTCGCGCTTACAGCGACTTGATCGTGCCCTTCGGCAGGATGGTCGTAACCGACGACTTCTGCACGGTGACTTCCGTGCCGTCGGCGATTTCGACGCCCACGTAGGCTTCATTGACCTTGGTGACCTTGCCGACGATGCCGCCGCTGATGATGACTTCGTCGCCCTTGGCCATGGCGGCGAGCATGTTGCGGTGTTCCTTCTGGCGCTTCATCTGCGGACGGATCATGATGAAGTACAGCACGGCGAACATCAGAATCAGCGGCAGGAAGCTCATGAGGCTCGATTCTGCGCCGCCCGCTGCGGGTGCTGCGAAGGCATTGGTAATAAACGACACGTTGGTCTCTCCGTTTATACGATCGGTACGATCAATAGATACGATCAAAAGCGAGCCGGTTATTCTACCACCGGCGACTAACGCGACGATGGCGCCAAATGGGCTTTCCGATCAAGCTGTTAGCCGCTTTGCCCGCTTGCGCGAGTCCAGCGGGCGTAGCCCTCGACGGTCGGCCGCGCATGGCGCGCGGTCGTTGCGAAAGGTAATTGTAAAGTGTGACGGGTTTAACGGTGGCGCGCCATCGGAAAAGCTCGAAAGCCTGCTGGCGCGCACCTCGATCCCCACTTCGCTGCTTCAATCCACCCCGCGTGCGCGGTTTTCGGCGAAACGCTGACGGAAGGCCGTGAAGGTCTTCGTCTCGATCGACTCGCGGATGTCGCTCATCAGCTCCAGGTAGTAGTGCAGGTTGTGGATCGTGTTGAGCTGCGCACCGAGGATTTCGCCTACGCGGTGCAGGTGATGCAGATAGCCGCGCGTGAAGTGGCGGCAGGTGTAGCAGCCGCACTGCTCGTCGAGCGGGCGCAGCGAGTTCTTGTGCGTGGCGTTGCGGATCTTGATGTCGCCAAAGCGCGTGAAGATCCAGCCGTTGCGCGCGTTGCGCGTGGGCATCACGCAGTCGAACATGTCGACGCCCGCGGCCACGCCCGCCACCAGATCTTCCGGCGTGCCCACGCCCATCAGGTAGTGCGGCTTGTCGGCGGGCAGCTTCGGCGCGATGTGCTGCAGCACGCGCATCATGTCTTCCTTCGGTTCGCCCACCGAAAGACCGCCGATCGCGTAGCCGTGGAACGGCATCTGCGAAAGGCCGGCCAGCGATTCGTCGCGCAGATCCTCGAACATGCCGCCCTGGACGATGCCGAAGAGCGCGTTCGGGTTGCCGAGGCGGTTGAATTCGTCGATCGAGCGCTGCGCCCAGCGCATCGACATGCGCATGGAGTCGGCGGCTTCCTGGTGCGTGGTCGGCACGCCGTTGGTCGCGTAGGGCGTGCATTCGTCGAACTGCATGACGATGTCCGAGTTCAGCACCTTCTGGATCTGCATCGACACTTCGGGCGAGAGGAACAGCTTGTCGCCGTTCACGGGCGAGGCGAAGCGCACGCCGTCTTCCGAGATCTTGCGCAGGTCGCCGAGCGAGAACACCTGGAAGCCGCCCGAATCCGTGAGGATGGGCCGGTTCCAGCCCATGAAGCGGTGCAGGCCGCCGTGCGCCTCGATCGTTTCCAGGCCGGGGCGCAGCCACAGGTGGAAGGTGTTGCCGAGGATGATCTGCGCCTTCATTTCCTCCAGCTCGCGCGGCTGGGTGGCCTTCACGGTGCCGTAGGTGCCCACGGGCATGAAGATCGGCGTTTCGACCACGCCATGATTGAGCGTGACGCGGCCCCGGCGCGCGAGGCCGTCGGTGCCGAGCAGTTCGAATTTCAGGCCGTTTTGCGGGCGCTCGCCTAGATAAGTGCCGTGTTCGGCGCATGCGTTGTTTGGCTGACCGTCGGTCATGCGGTGGACTCCTGTGCAACCGGAAAACAGTCCGGCGCAGATGGTGAAACGTGGTGAAACGCCGCCGCGCTTTTTTGCTCTCGCGCGGCGGCTGGGAAAGGTTGGGGCTGCTTAAGCTGCGATCAAGCCTTGAGCGCGTCTTCGATGCGCGTGAGCAGCATCGCGTCGCCGTAGCTGAAAAAGCGATAACGCTCTTCGATTGCGTGCCGGTACGCGGCGCGAATGGTTTCGATGCCGGCAAAGGCGGAAACCAGCATCAGCAGCGTCGATTTCGGCAAATGGAAGTTCGTGACCAGACGATCGACCACGCGGAATCGATAACCCGGCGTGATGAAGATATCGGTTTCCGCCTGGGTGGCCGCGAGCGGACGGTTTTCTTTCGCGGCGTCGCGCGCGGCGGCTTCGAGCGCGCGCATCGAGGTCGTGCCCACGGCGATCACGCGGCCGCCGCGCGCGCGCGTGGCGGCGATCTTGTCGACGAGCGATTGCGGCAGTTGATACCACTCGCTGTGCATCTTGTGCTCGGCGATATTTTCCACGCGCACCGGCTGGAACGTGCCCGCGCCGACGTGCAGCGTGAGCGTCGCGCGCTCGACGCCCATGGCGTCGAGTTTCGCCAGCAGCGCGTCGTCGAAGTGCAGGCCCGCCGTGGGCGCGGCCACCGCGCCCGGGTTCTGCGCGAACACCGTTTGATAGCGCGTTTCGTCGCTCGCGTCGGCATCATGCGTGATGTAGGGCGGCAGCGGCAGACGGCCGTGTTGCTCGATCAGCGTGAGGCAGTCGTCGGGGAAGTGCAGTGTGTAGAACGGATCGACGCGTTCGCCCACCGTGACGTCGAACGCATCGGCCAGGCGCAGCACCGTGCCGGGGCCGGGACTCTTGCTCGCGCGGATCTGCGCGAGCGCCGTGCGCGCGCCGGTCAGGCGCTCGACCAGCACCTCGATCTTGCCGCCGCTGGCCTTCTGGCCGAAGAAACGCGCCTTCAGAACCTTGGTATCGTTGAAGACGAGCAGATCGCCCGGCGCGATGCACGCGGGCAAGTCGGCGAAGGTGCGGTCGGTCAGCCGCGCGGGCTGCACGGCGTTGTCGACCACCAGGAGACGGCTCGCGCTGCGCTCGGGCAGGGCGGTTTGCGCGATCAGCGCTTCGGGAAGATCGAAATCGAAATCGGAAAGCTTGAACATACGGCCTGATGAAGCAATGAGGCGGAAACAGTGAGGCGCCGACGAGGCGGCGCGCGGCGGTGAGGGCAGCGCAGGGACGGCGTGCCACGCAGGAGTCAACCCGCGCGCTCGTGCCCCAATCGCGCCCCAAAAAGCGCCTCGTTGTCGGCCCGCGCGCGTTGAAACGCTATGATTGCGGGGACGCGTGGCGACGCGGCCTGCGATTGCAGGCGGTCGTGGCTATGCGCCGTGCCTCACCGGAAAGCCGATATTGTACTTGCGAAGCTGCTCATGCCCTCGTCCGTTAGCCGAATGATGTCCGAACCCGATTCCGCGAGCGTCTCCGACGACCCGGCGCGTGACGCGCAATACGACGAGACGCCGGACGCGAGCGCGCCGCGCAGGCGCGCGGGCGCGAAGAAAACGGCCGCCAAAGCTGCTGAAAAAGCCGCCGCAAAAACCGCTGAAAAAACGGACGCCAAAGACAAGCCCAAGCTCACCAAAACCGCCGACCGTCTCGCCAAACTGGGTCTGCACAGCGCCATCGATCTCGTGCTGCATCTGCCGATGCGCTACGAGGACGAAACCACGCTCACGCCCATCGGCGAACTGCTGCCCGGCGGCGTCGAGCAGACCGAGGGCGTGGTGTTCGACAACGAAGTCGCTTATCGCCCGCGCCGCCAGCTGGTCGTCAAACTGCGCGACCACAACGGCGACGAACTGCATCTGCGCTTTCTGAACTTCTACGGCTCGCAAGTCGCGCAGATGGCCGTGGGCAAGCGTCTGCGCGTGCGCGGCGACGTGCGCGGCGGCTTTTTCGGGCTGGAGATGGTGCATCCGGCCGTGAAGGTCGTCGAAGGCGATGCGCCGCTGCCGCAGGCGCTCACGCCGGTCTATCCGTCGACGGCGGGCGTGAGCCAGGCGTATCTGCGCAAGGCCATCGACAATGCGCTCGAACGCGCCCATCTGCCCGAGTTGCTGCCGGAGCCGGTCGCGCAGGAGTTCCTGGCGCCGCTCAACGTGCCTGGCCTCATGGATGCGGTGAGGACGCTGCACCATCCGCCCATCGACGCCGATCAGAACGCGTTGATCGACGGCACGCATCCGGCCTGGACACGTATCAAGTTCGACGAGCTGCTGGCGCAGCAGCTCTCGCTCAAGCGCGCGCACGAAGAGCGCCGCACGCGCGCGGCTCCTGCGATGGCGCGTCATGTCGCGGGCCGCAAGAGCGAGGAGACGCTGCTCGCGCGCTTGCGCGAAGCCTTGCCGTTCAAGCTCACGAACGCACAGGAACGCGTGGTCGGCGAAATCGCGCAGGATCTCGAAGCGCCGCATCCGATGCAGCGTCTGCTGCAAGGCGACGTGGGCAGCGGCAAGACCGTGGTGGCGGCGCTCGCCGCCGCGCAGGCTATCGACGCCGGTTATCAGGCCGCGCTCATGGCGCCCACCGAAATCCTCGCCGAACAGCACGCGCGCAAGCTGCGCGGCTGGCTCGAACCGCTCGGCGTGCAGGTGGCGTGGCTCTCGGGCAGCCTCAAGGCGAAGGAAAAGCGCGCCGCGCTGGAAGCGGCGGCGCTGGGCACCGCGAAGCTCGTGATCGGCACGCACGCGATTATTCAGGACGCCGTGGAATTCGCGCGGCTGGGCCTCGTGATCGTCGATGAACAACATCGCTTTGGCGTCGAGCAGCGGCTCGCGCTGCGCGCCAAGGCGCAGAACGCGAAGTCGCCGGACGAAACGAAGCGCGAATTCCAGCCGCATCAACTGATGATGACCGCGACGCCGATCCCGCGCACGCTCGCGATGACGTATTACGCGGATCTCGAAGTCTCCACCATCGACGAGCTGCCGCCGGGCCGCACGCCGATTCTCACCAAGCTCGTCTCCGACGCGCGCCGCGAGGAAGTGATCGCGCGGGTGCGCGCGGCGGCGCTTACGGGCCGTCAGGTGTACTGGGTCTGCCCGCTGATCGAGGAAAGCGAGACGCTGCAATTGCAGACCGCCGTGGAGACCTGGGAGACGCTCGTGGCCGCGTTGCCGGAGCTATCCGTGGGACTCGTGCATGGGCGGCTGGCCTCGGCGGACAAGGCGGCCGTCATGGACGCGTTCTCGCGCAACGAAGTGCAGTTGCTGGTGGCGACCACGGTGATCGAGGTGGGCGTGGACGTGCCCAATGCGTCGCTGATGGTGATCGAGCATGCGGAGCGCTTTGGCCTTGCGCAGTTGCACCAGTTGCGCGGGCGGGTGGGGCGCGGCAGCGCGGCGTCGGTTTGCCTGCTGCTGTACACCGGGCCGCTGTCGCTCACGGGGCGCCAGCGTTTGCAGACCATGCGCGAAACCACCGACGGCTTCGAGATCGCGCGCAAGGATCTGGAAATTCGCGGCCCCGGCGAGTTTCTGGGCGCGCGGCAGTCGGGCGCGGCGATGCTGCGCTTCGCGAACCTCGAAAACGACGCCTGGCTGATCGAGCCGGCGCGCGAAGCGGCCGAGCGGCTGCTGCACGAATATCCGCACGTCGTCACGCAGCATCTGAACCGCTGGCTTGGCGCACGCGAGCAATATCTGAAGGCGTAAGCCAAAACAAATCTTCGCCCGCACCAACTATTGCTGCGCCCGATGCATCGCGCACGGAACCTGTGCGCTTTCCCGCCGTCTGACCCTGCTCATGATCGCGCCCCCGATAGGGGCGTTGATTATTGGCGAATCGCCGCCATAGGTGTATAAGTACAAACTATTGATTCACCACTTTTGATTGGTCCCCAATGAAATGACGCTCACTGAACTGAAATACATCGTCGCGGTTGCCCGCGAGCGCCACTTCGGACGGGCCGCCGAAGCCTGCTTCGTGAGCCAGCCGACCCTGTCGGTGGCCATCAAGAAACTCGAAGACGAACTGAATGTGCAGATTTTCGAGCGCGGCACGAGCGAAGTGAGCGTGACGCCCATCGGCGAGCAGATCGTCACGCAGGCGCAGCGCGTACTCGAACAGACGCTCGCGATCAAGGAAATCGCCAAGCAGGGCAAGGACCCGCTGGTCGGGCCGCTGCGTCTGGGCGTGATCTACACGATCGGGCCGTACCTGTTGCCCACGCTCGTCAAGCAGATGATCAAGCGCGTCCCGCAGATGCCGCTGATGCTGCAGGAGAACTACACGCTCAAGCTGATCGAGTTGCTCAAGCAGGGCGAAATCGACGTGGCCATCATGGCGCTGCCGTTCGCCGAAACCGGCCTCACGCTGCGTCCGCTCTACGACGAACCGTTCGTCGTGGCGCTGCCTTCGGGCCACGTCTGGGAAAAGCGCGACAAGATCGATCCGGAAGATCTCAAGCAGGAAACCATGCTGCTGCTCGGCAGCGGCCATTGCTTCCGCGATCACGTGCTGGGCGTATGCCCGGAACTGATGCGCTTCTCGCAGAACGCGGACGGTATCCAGAAGACTTTCGAGGGATCGTCGCTGGAGACCATTCGCCATATGGTGGCGAGCGGCGTCGGCATCACGGTGCTGCCGCGTATGTCGGTGACCGAAGTGAAGCCGCACGCGGGCGGTGTCGATTCGGGATTGTTGTCCTACGTGCCGTTCGACGAGCCGGTGCCCGACCGCCGCGTGGTGCTGGCGTGGCGCAAGAGCTTCACGCGCATGCCGGCGATCGAGGCGATCGTCGACGCGATCAATGCCTGCGACTTGCCCGGCGTGAAGAAGATCGAAGCATCCGTCGAGGCCGTTTGACCCGCCTGTAGTTGGGATTCGTAGTTTCCCGCGCCGCGCTTCATGCGCGGCGCGCTGCTTTTCCGATGCGGCGCTCGCCCGCGTTTTCCTTCGCACTTGTCTTGGCCCATAGCCGGATAGAGCCGCCGATAGGCGCCGCCTATATGATAGATTTTATGAATTAAATAATGTTACTTAATAGTTTGTGATAAAGTCATTCCATGACAACGCAGGAACCGCAAGGAGCACGATCATGACCAGAACGATGACGATGACACTCAAGGCCGTGGGCACGGGTCGCGGCGCCGACATGGCGCGCTCGCGAGCACAAGGCACCCAGATCGTGCGCCGCGTGGTCGGCTTTGCAATCCTGTCGAGCGGCTTCGTCGCGCTTGTCACGCAAGTGCTGGCTCATCTCGCCGGACATTGATCTCCGTGGGAGTGTGGGGCCGCATGGCCCTGTTTTCCGGAATTTATAAGATAGACTTCAACCCGATCGGGCGTTCGCGAGCCGTTACCGGCATCGGCGCGGTGACGTGGGTGTTGCATCGTCCCGGATGGGTAGTCTCACTGCTACGAAAGGAGTCGTCATGGCCAAAAAATCTGCTGTGCAGCACGTGAATATCGGCATCGCCGACAAGGATCGCAAGAAGATCGCTGACGGTCTCTCGCACCTGCTCGCGGACACGTACACGCTGTATCTGAAGACGCACAACTTCCACTGGAACGTCACGGGGCCGATGTTCAACACGCTCCATCTGATGTTCGAGACGCAGTACAACGAACTGGCGCTCGCCGTGGACGCCATCGCCGAGCGTATCCGCGCGCTGGGCGTGCATGCGCCGGGCACCTACAAGGATTTCGCGCGGCTCTCGTCGATCCCCGAAGCGGACGGCGTGCCGGCTGCCGAAGACATGATCCGTCAGTTGGTGGAAGGTCAGGAAGCCGTGGTGCGCACTGCGCGCGCGATCTTCCCGGCAACCGAAGCCGCCCACGACGAGCCGACCGCCGACCTGCTCACGCAGCGTATGCAGACGCATGAAAAAACGGCGTGGATGCTGCGCTCGATGCTGGCTTGAGCGTCGCCTGAGCGCTGCTTGAGTCGTGCCGAAATGAAAAGCCCGCTGGCTGGCCCAGCGGGCTTTTTGCTTTCGATTGCGCCCGATTTCCGCGCGGCGCCCGGGTGAGGCTGGCGGCGGCCTGCGGCACGCGTGGCCTACAATAGCGCCATCGTCCTTGCCGTCTTTTCTGCCTTATCGCCCCGAACATGTTCGCCCGACTTCCGCTCTATCTGCGGCTCGTCCGCATGGACAAGCCGATCGGCAGCCTGCTGCTGCTGTGGCCGACGCTCAACGCGCTGTGGATCGCCTCGAACGGCCATCCGTCGTTTTCCCTGCTGGTGATCTTTACGCTGGGCACGGTGCTGATGCGCTCGGCGGGCTGCGCGATCAACGATTACGCGGACCGCGATTTCGACCGCCACGTCAAGCGCACGGCCGAACGGCCCATCACCTCGGGCCGTATCCGCGCCTGGGAAGCGGTGGCGATTGCCGCGGGCCTCGCCATCGTGTCGTTCCTGCTGATCCTGCCGCTGAACGCGCTCACGAAGCAGTTGTCGGTGGTGGCGCTGTTCGTGGCGGCGTCGTATCCGTTCACCAAGCGCTTTTTCGCGATTCCGCAGGCGTATCTGGGCATCGCGTTCGGCTTCGGCATTCCGATGGCGTTCGCGGCCATTCAGGATCAGGTGCCGATGCTCGCGTGGATCATGCTGATCGCGAACGTGTTCTGGTCGGTGGCCTACGACACCGAATACGCGATGGTCGATCGCGACGACGACATCAAGATCGGCATCCGCACTTCGGCGCTCACGTTTGGCCGCTTCGACGTGCTCGCGATCATGCTCTGCTATGCGTTCACGCTCGGCATCTACGTGTGGGTGGGCGTCACGCAGCAATTCGGCCTGCTTTATTGGCTTGGCTGGGCGGCGGCCGTGGGCTGCGCGATCTATCACTACACGCTCATCAAAAACCGCGAGCGCATGTCGTGCTTCGCCGCGTTCCGCCACAACAACTGGCTGGGCGGCGCGCTCTTCGTCGGTATCGCCGCGCATTACGTGGTGGCGGGCATGTAAGCCAGGCCCTTGCATTGGCAGCAGACGTAAAAAAAGCGCCGGTTTCGATCAACCCGGCGCTTTTTTCATGCACACAGCGCTGACTTACTGCGCGCCGAACTCCTTGCCCATTTCCTTCGCGCGCGCATCGGCTGCGAGCGCGCCGCGCACGATCGCGTCCTTGATGCCCGAAGCGTCGAACGAGGCGAGCGCCGCCGCCGTCGTGCCACCCTTGGACGTCACGCGCTCGCGCAGCACCGCGGGCGGCTCGTCCGAATTCAACGCCAGTTGCGCTGCGCCCGTGAAGGTGGCGATGGCGAGCGCGCGGCCCTGCTGCTCGTCCATGCCGAGCTGGCGCGCGGCTTCTTCGAGCGCTTCGATGAAATAGAACACGTAGGCCGGGCCGCTGCCCGAGATCGCGGTGACCGCGTCGATCTTGCCTTCATCGTCGAACCACACCGTCTGGCCGACCGCGCCCAGCACGTTCGACGCGAGTTCGCGGCCCGCCGCATCCACGCCGCTGCTCGCGACCAGGCCCGTTGCGCCCATGCCGATCAGCGCAGGCGTGTTGGGCATCGTGCGCACGACGCGCGCGTGGCCGCCGAGCCAGCGCGACAGGTCGTCGATACGGATGCCGGCCATGATGCTGATCACCACCTGATGCGCGCCCAGGTGCGGGGCGAGGCCTTGCGCGACGGCTTTGGCGATCTGCGGTTTGACGGCGATCAGGATCGCGTCATAGGCCGCGAGCGCGTTGTCCGCGGCCACGCCCGTTTGCACGCCGAACTGGTCGGCGGTGCGCTTGCGGGCGTCCTCGTTCGGGTCGATCGCATAGAGATTCGCGGCCGGAACGCCCTTGCGGATAAGGCCGCCGATGAGTGCGGCGGCCATGTTGCCGCCGCCGATGAAGGCAATTTTCATGGTGATGGAGTGCGTCAGTGAATCAGTGAGAGTAATCGCGTGCGCCGAAGATCGCGGTGCCGACGCGCACGATGGTGGCGCCTTCGAGCACGGCGGCTTCGAGATCCGCCGACATGCCCATCGAGAGCGTGTCGAGCGCGAGGCCGTCGGCGCGCAGCGCGTCGAACAGCTCGCGCAGGCGGCGATGCGGCGCGCGTTGCGCGTCGAGCGTGGGCGCAGGTTCGGGAATCGACATCAGCCCGCGCAGGCGCAGGTTGGGGAGCGCGGCAATGGCGTGAGCGATCTGCGCGGCTTCCTCGGGCGCGACGCCGCTCTTCGAGTCTTCGCCGCTTACGTTGACCTGCAGGCAGACGTTGAGCGGCGCCCTGTCCGCCGGGCGCTGTTCGGACAGGCGTTGCGCGATCTTCAGGCGGTCGACCGAATGCACCCAGTCGAAACGCTCCGCCACGGGGCGCGTCTTGTTCGACTGCAGTGGCCCGATGAAATGCCATTCGAGGCTCGCGCGCAGATCGGCGAGCGTCTCGATCTTGTCCACGGCTTCCTGCACGTAGTTCTCGCCGAATGCGCGCTGGCCCGCCGCGTGCGCGGCGCGCACATCGTCGGCCGGGAAGGTTTTCGACACCGCGAGGAGCGCGACGGATTCCGGCGCGCGATCCGCATTGCGGGCGGCGGCGGCAATGCGTTGACGAACGGCTTCGAGGTGTTGGGCGAGATCGGTCATGGGAATTCCGGCCGGCCGCGCTGCGCTGCCCGCGGCCGCGCTCTGGGTTAGGCGCACTGAAAACGAACGAGGCCAATTATACGGACTGCGTGAGGCGCAAGGCATCGGCCAAAAGGCATAGGCCGAATGGCCGACTACCGGCGCGCGCGGCGATTCGTCAAGCTCTGGATATTACCGGCGAGTGGCGGAGCTGCCGCCCAGCCGGATTCCTTCTCTCGTCAATTCGCCGCCAGCATATGCTCCACCAGTTCGATCCAGTGCGTGACCGGAATCTTCGTGCCGCTTTGCAGATGCGCGATGCAGCCGATATTCGCCGACACGATCAGTTGCGGTTCCAGCGCCTTGAGCCGCTCCACCTTCTGGTTGCGCAGCGTGTAGGACAGGCGCGGCTGCGTGATCGAATAGGTGCCGGCGGAGCCGCAGCACAAGTGGCTGTCAGCGGGCAGGCGCACGTCCAGACCCAGTGCGCCCAGTACCTTTTCCACGCCGCCGCGCAATTGCTGGCCGTGCTGCAACGTGCAGGGCGGGTGATACGCAACCGTGTGGATGCCGCGTCGACGCGTGGCGGCGATCAACCGCTCCTCGAAGGCGGGCAGGATCTCGCTGAGATCGCGCGTAAGGCTCGCGATGCGCTGCGCCTTGCTCGCATAGGCCGGGTCGTTGCGCAGAAGGTGCGCGTATTCCTTGACCGTCGCGCCGCAGCCCGAGGCGTTCATCACGATCGCTTCGGCGCCTTGCTCGACATAGGGCCACCAGGCGTCGATATTGGCGCGCACGTCGTCGAGCGCGTCGTCGGCATAGCCCATGTGCAGCCGGATCGCGCCGCAGCAGCCCGCCTGCGGCGCGACAAGGGTTTCGATGCCGAGCGCGTCGAGCACGCGCGCCGTGGCCGTGTTGATATTCGGCATCATCGAAGGCTGCACGCAGCCCGCGAGCATCAGCATCTTGCGTGCGTGCTTCGCGGTCGGCCACGCGAGCGGACGTTGGCGCACCGGCACCTTGTCGCGCAGGCGGCGCGGCAGCAGCACGCGCATCTGCTGTGCCACGCGCATGGCGGGCGAGAACAGCATGCGGCGCGGCAGGAAGCCCGCCAGGAAGCGGCGGATCAGGCGCTGGCGCAGCGGGCGCGGCACCATTTGCTCGGCATGTTTGCGACCGATTTCCACGAGCCGCCCATATTGCACGCCGGACGGGCAGGTGGTCTCGCAACTGCGGCAGGTGAGGCAGCGGTCCAGATGCGTGAGCGTGCTCTTCGTCACGGGCGCGCCTTCCACCATCTGTTTCATCAGATAGATGCGCCCGCGCGGGCCGTCGAGTTCGTCGCCGAGCAACTGATAGGTCGGGCAGGTCGCGGTGCAAAAGCCGCAATGCACGCACTTGCGCAGGATCGCGTCGGCTTCGTCGCCGTCGGGAGTGTTGCGAATGAAGTCCGCGAGGTTCGTCTGCATCGCCGCGTGAAGGTCTGGTCAGAAGTCGGAATACAGGCGGCCGCGATTGAAGATGCGGGCCGGGTCGAACGCGGCTTTCAGGCCGCGATGGATCTTCATGAGCGGTGCGGGCAGCGGCGTGAACACGCCCGCGCTGCGGTCGTAGGCGCGGCCGGTGCGGAACAGGGTGGCGTGGCCGCCGGCCTGCTTGGCGGTGATGCGCACGGTCTGCGCATCGGTTTCGGTGATCCACCAGCGCTGCGCGCCGCCCCATTCCATCAACTGCGCGCCGGGCAGTTGCAGCGGCTCGGCGATCGAGGGCAGTGCGAGGCGCCAGAGCGCGGCATCGGGCGCGATCGAGGCAAAAAACGGATCGCTCTGTTCGCGCAGACCGGCCCAGAAACGCTCGGCTTCCACCGCATCGACGACTTCGCCGCCCAGCGACGTGCGCGCGGCTTTCACGCCTGCCTCGGCGCCCGCGAGGCGCACGGCGAGCGTGCCGTTGCGCCAGGCGCTGGCCGTGATCGGCAGCGGGCGGCCGCCCCATTCGTTGAGCTTGCGCACGGCGTCGGTGCCGTTCATGTCGAAGCGCAGCGTGGTTTCCGCCTGCGGCACCGGCAGGACTTTCACGGACAGCTCCAGAATCAGCCCGAGTGTGCCGAGCGAACCGGCCAGCAGGCGCGAAACGTCGTAGCCCGCGACGTTCTTCACGACCTGGCCGCCGAAGTGCAGCACCGCGCCGTGCCCGTTCATGATGACGGCGCCCAGCACGAAGTCGCGCGCGGCGCCCGCGCTCGCGCGGCGCGGTCCGGCGAGGCCCGCCGCGATGCAGCCGCCGAAGGTGGCCTGCGGGCCGAAGTGGGGCGGCTCGAACGCCAGCATCTGGCCGTGCGTGGCGAGCGCATGTTCGATTTCGAGAAGCGGCGTGCCGGCGCGCGCCGTGATTACCAGTTCGGCCGGGTCGTAAGCGATGATGCCCCGATGCGCGCGCGTATCGAGCACCTCGCCTTCGAGCGTCTGGCCGTACCAGTCCTTGGTGCCGCCGCCACGTATGCGCAATGGCTTGCCGTCGGCGCTTGCGGCGCGGATGCGCTCGGACCAGGCCGCGACGATGTCGTCCTCTTGCATGATTTCCATGCTTCCCATGGCGCGCTTCTTAACGCGGTTGTCGTTGTCGTTCGTCCGATTGTACTGACGCGCCCCTTCCTGACAACCCGGGGCAGGCCCGCATGGCGGCGCGCGCCGCAAGCGGGCGGTGCGCCGTGTCAGGCGACGCGTCACACCGCGCGTTATGCAAAACGCAACGCGCGGCGCGATGGGGGGCAGAACAGAAGCGTCGATCAGAAGCGCCGATCAGAAGCGCGGCAGCTCGGGATGCGGCAGCAGGTTGCCGCGCACGTGCATGCGGCCGTACTCGGCACAGCGCGCACGGGTGGGAATGCCCTTGTCGGGATTGAGCAGCCTGGCCGGGTCGAAGGCGTGTTTCACGGCATGGAACGCGTCACGCTCCTCGGGCGAGAACTGTACGCACATCGAATTGATCTTTTCGATGCCTACGCCATGTTCGCCCGTGACCGTGCCGCCCAGTTCGACGCAGGTTTCGAGAATGTCCGAGCCGAACGCCTCGGCGCGGTGCCATTCGTCGGCGTCGCTGCCGTTGAAGAGAATCAGCGGATGCATGTTGCCGTCGCCCGCGTGGAACACGTTGATGCAGCGCAGCCGGTACTGCTGCTCCATCTCGTGGATGCGCGCGAGCAGCGGCCCGATCGCGCGGCGCGGCACCGTGCCGTCCATGCAGTAATAGTCGGGCGAAATGCGGCCCGCGGCCGGAAACGCGTTCTTGCGCCCGGACCAGAAGCGCAGGCGTTCTTCCTCGGTGCGCGAGATCTGGATGCGCGTCGCGCCGTGCTCGCGCAGCACGGCGGTCGTGCGGGCGATTTCGTCGGCGACTTCCTCGGGCGTGCCGTCGGCTTCGCACAGCAGGATCGCGGCGGCATCGAGGTCGTAGCCCGCGTTGACGAACTCCTCGACCGCGCGGGTGGCCGGCTTGTCCATCATTTCGAGGCCCGCCGGAATGATGCCCGAGGCGATGATGCCCGCCACCGCGTCGCCGCCTTTCACGACGTCGTCGAAGCTCGCCATGATGACCTGCGCGGTCTGCGGGCGCGGAATCAGCTTGACGGTGACCTCGGTGACGATCGCGAACATGCCTTCGCTGCCGATCATCACGGCGAGCAGGTCGAGGCCGGGCGCATCGGGCGCGAGCGAGCCGAATTCGACGATCTCGCCGTCCATGGTCACTGCGCGCACGCGCAGCACGTTATGCACGGTGAGGCCGTATTTGAGGCAGTGCACGCCGCCCGAGTTTTCGGACACGTTGCCGCCGATCGTGCAGGCGATCTGCGAGGAAGGATCGGGCGCGTAGTAGAGCCCATAGGGTGCGGCCGCCTCGGAAACGGCGAGGTTGCGCACACCGGGCTGCACGGTAGCCGTGCGCGCGTAGGGATCGACTTCGAGAATGCGCCGAAAGCGCGCCAGCGAAAGCACGATGCCGTGGCGGATCGGCATTGCGCCGCCCGACAGGCCGGTGCCCGCGCCGCGCGGCACGACTGGCACGTCCAGACGCCGGCAGATCTGCACGATGCGCTGCACCTGCGATTCGGTTTCCGGCAGCGCGACCGCGAGCGGCAAGCGGCGATACGCGGCCAGCCCGTCGCACTCGTAGGCGACCGTGTCTTCCTCGCGATGCAGCAGGCAATGGGCGGGCAGCACGGCCATCAGCGCCTGCACGACTTCGCGCTGACGCTGCGCGAGGGCTTCGGGCGTGAGTTCGGGGGCCGCATTGGGCGTCACATTATTCGCTGCGGTTTTTGGATCGGGCAGATTCGCGTCCGGTGCGTTCATGTCTCCTCCTCGTTGGATGTTCCCGGATCAGGCAGCCCAGCTGAAAATCTTGCCCGGGTTCATGAGGTTATGCGGATCGAGCGCGTGCTTGATGGCGCGCATGGTGTCGATCGCGTCCGCGCCGTGTTCCTCGACGAGGAAGCCCATCTTGTGCAGGCCCACGCCGTGCTCGCCCGTGCAGGTGCCGTCCATGCGGATCGCGCGCTGCACGATGCGGTGATTCAGGCGCTCGGCTTCGTCGATTTCCTCGGGCTTGTCCGGATCGATCAGGATGGCTACGTGGAAATTGCCGTCGCCCACATGGCCGACGATCGGGCAGGGCAGCGGCGACGCCTTCAGATCGGCCTCGGTTTCCACGACGCATTCGGCCAGCCGCGAGATCGGCACGCAGACATCGGTTGTCACCGCGCGGCAGCCGGGCCGCAGTTGCAGCATCGCGAAGTAAGCGCTATGGCGCGCGTTCCACAAACGGCTGCGGTCCTCGGGACGCGTGGCCCATTCGAAGCCTTCGCCGCCGTTTTGTGCCGCGATCTCCTGTACGAGCTGAGCCTGTTCGGCGACGCCCGCTTCGGTGCCGTGGAACTCGAAAAAGAGCGTGTGCTTTTCGCGCAGCGTCAGGTTCGAATGCTTGTTGATCGCGCGCACCGCGAGCGCGTCGATGAACTCCACGCGCGCGATCGGCACGCCGATCTGGATGGTTTCGATCACGCTGCGCACGGCTTCGGCCATCGAAGGAAACGCGCAGATCGCCGCCGACACCGCTTCCGGCTGCGGATAGAGCCGCACCGTGATTTCGGTGATGATGCCCAGCGTCCCCTCGGAGCCCACGAAAAGCCGCGTGAGGTCGTAGCCGGCCGACGACTTGCGCGCGCGCGTGCCGGTCTTGATGACGCGCCCGTCCGCGAGCACGGCACTCAGGCCCAGCACGTTCTCGCGCATCGTGCCGTAGCGTACGGCGTTGGTGCCCGAGGCGCGCGTCGCCGACATGCCGCCGATGCTCGCGTCCGCACCCGGATCGATCGGGAAGAACAGGCCCGTGTCGCGCAGTGCTTCGTTGAGCTGCTTGCGCGAGATGCCCGGCTCGACCGTCACGGTCAGGTCTTCCGCGTTGATCGAGAGCACCCGGTTCATCTGCGAAAGGTCGATCGAGACGCCGCCCTGCACGGCCAGCAGATGGCCTTCGAGCGAGGAGCCGTTGCCATAGGGGATGATCGGCACGCCATGCTGGGCGCACAGTTTCACGATGGTCTGGACTTCCGCGGTGTTCTGCGCGTAGACGACGGCATCGGGCAGTTGCGGATCGAAACGCGATTCGTCGCGTCCATGATGGGCGCGCATGGCTTCGGAGGTGGAGACGCGCTCGCCGAAGGCGCTGCGCAGACTGTCGAGGAGATCGGCGGGGAACGGGCGGCGTGCGGGATTGGCAATGGCCGGCGGCGCGGGATGATTCACGCGGGGTCTCCTTGTTGGACATGATCTTTGGCGCGATTCATTCTACGCTCAACGTTCTGGGCTGAGAGGCGGGGGCAGCCCGGAGGCGCCCGCTGATTTGCTGCACTGCATGATCCATGCTGCGCTCTTACGCGAGACAATTGCGCTTCTGGCTGTTTTGGGCTGGACCACGATTCTGGATTCTGGAGAGACACACCATGGGCAATCGCCTGAGCAAGATCGCCACGCGCACCGGCGACGACGGCACGACCGGCCTCGGTGACGGCAGCCGCGTGCGCAAGGACACGGCGCGCATCGCGGCAATCGGCGACGTCGACGAACTGAATTCGAACCTCGGCGTGCTGCTCTGCGAGACGCTGCCCGACGATGTGCGCGCCGCGCTCACCGCGATCCAGCACGATCTGTTCGATCTGGGCGGCGAGCTTTGCATGCCTGGCCACACCATCGTCACGGATGAACACCTCGCCCGGCTCGATGGCTGGCTCGACGATTACAACGCCACGCTGCCGCCGCTCAAGGAGTTCATTCTGCCTGGCGGCTCGCGCGCGGCGGCGCTCGCC
This sequence comes from Paraburkholderia eburnea, assembly GCF_002917095.1. Lineage (GTDB taxonomy): Bacteria > Pseudomonadota > Gammaproteobacteria > Burkholderiales > Burkholderiaceae > Paraburkholderia > Paraburkholderia eburnea. The sequence goes on along the minus strand of NZ_PQGA01000001.1, from coordinate 512,419 downwards.
CATGTCTGCCGCACGGTCTGCCGGCGCGCGGAGCGGGCCATCGTCGCGCTGGGTGCGGTGCCGGATGACAGCGCGCCGCTCGCGCAGACGCCGCGCCGTTATGTGAACCGCTTGTCCGATCTGCTGTTCGTGCTCGCGCGCGCGCTTAACCGCGCGGCTGGCGGCAGCGACGTGCTCTGGCGGCATGATCGTGGTCAGGCGGCTCAACTGGCTCAAGCGGCTCAAGCTCCCGAGCCATTCAGCAACGAATAAAAGGGCGCAATAGCGGCGCGGACGCCTTGGCGCGCCGCGCCACCCAGATCGCCGGGGTGCGACAAAATGCCCGGACAGCCTGCGCCTTTAAAGATGTATCTTTGGTGCATCTTTAACGAGGAGAAGCCACAATGACCGCGCTCACCGCCGACCAGATCGCCCGCGTCAAGGCCACCGCGCCCGTTTTCGCCGTGCATGGCACGACCATCACGAAGCATTTTTATCAGCGCATGTTCAATGCGCATCCGGAGCTGAAGAACCTCTTCAACCAGACACACCAGCAAAGCGGCAGCCAGCCCGAAACGCTGGCGCGCGCGGTCTACGCCTACGCGGCGAACATCGACAATCTGGGTGCGCTGGGCGGCGCGGTCACGCATATCGCGCACAAGCACGCCAGCCTGAACATCCGTCCGGAACACTATCCGATTGTCGGGCGGCATCTGCTCGGCGCGGTGGTCGACGTGCTCGGCGACGCCGTCGATCAGGCCACGCTCGACGCATGGACCGTGGCCTACGAGCAGCTCGCGCAAATCATGATCGGCGTGGAGGCGAAGCTCTATGAAGCGGCGCCGTGGAGCGGCTTCCGTCCGTTCAAGGTCATGCGCAAGCAGGTGGAAAGCGACGAAATCACCTCGTTCTATCTCGCCCCCGCCGACGGCGCGCCCGCGGGCGGCTTCGAGCCGGGCCAGTATGTGAGCGTGAAGCGCTTCGTGGACCAGCTCGGCGTCGATCAGCCGCGTCAGTACAGCCTGTCCGACGCGCCGCACGGCCGCTGGCTGCGCATCTCGGTCAAGCGCGAAGCAGGTGCCGCCGACGTGCAGCCGGGCCATGTGTCGAACCTGATGCACGATGGCGTCGAACAGGGCGCGATCGTCCACGTGAGCGCGCCGATGGGCGAATTCAAGCTCGATCGCCAGAAGAGCACGCCGGTCGTGCTGATCAGCGGCGGCGTCGGCATCACGCCGATGGCGTCGATGCTCGCGACGCTCATGGCCGAACGTAGCGAACGCCAGGTGACCTTCGTGCATGCCTGCCGCAATGGCCGCGTGCACGCCTTCCGCGACTGGCTGCGCCGCAGCGCGGCCGAGTACCCGAACCTCAAGCGCGCGGTGTTCTACGAAGCGGTGAGCGCAGAGGACCGCGTGGGCGCCGACTACGACTTCGAAGGCCGCGTGGATCTCGCACGCATCGAAGCCGACGTGATGCTGCCCGATGCCGATTACTACATCTGCGGCCCGGTCGCCTTCATGCGCGCGCAGCGCGAGGCGCTGGTCGCGCGCGGCGTGGAGCCGGCGCGCATCCACACCGAGATCTTCGGTTCGGGCATGCTCGACTGAAAACGCAGACGTAAAAAAGCCCGGCCAGTCGTCGAACTGGCCGGGCTTTTTACATCGTCAGGCGTTTGGCAAAAATCAGTTGCCGCTGCCGCGCGCAATGCGGCGCTGCTTGACGGCCTCGGCCAGCCCTTCGAGCACGCCGATGCTTTCGTCCCAGCCAATGCACGCATCGGTGACGCTCTGACCGTACGTCAGCTCGCAGCCTTCCTTCAGATCCTGGCGGCCCGCCACGAGGTGCGATTCCACCATCACGCCAACGATGCGCTCGTCGCCGCCCGCGATCTGGCGGCCGATATCGGCGCAGACGGGGATCTGGTTCTCATGCTTCTTCGAGCTGTTCGCGTGGCTCGCGTCGATCATCAGACGTGCGGCCAGGCCTGCCTTGCCGATGTCGTTGCACGCCGCGTTGACGCTTTCCGCGTCGTAGTTCGGCGTCTTGCCGCCGCGCAGGATCACGTGGCAGTCCTCGTTGCCGGCCGTCGAGACGATGGCCGAATGGCCACCCTTCGTCACCGACAGGAAATGGTGCGGCTGCGACGAGGCCTTGATCGCATCGACGGCGATCTTCACGTTGCCGTCCGTGCCGTTCTTGAAGCCGACCGGGCAGGAGAGGCCCGAGGCCAGCTCGCGGTGCACCTGCGATTCGGTCGTGCGCGCGCCGATCGCGCCCCACGAGACCAGATCGGCGATGTACTGCGGGCTGATCATGTCGAGGTATTCGGTGCCCGCCGGCAGGCCGAGTTCGTTGATCGCGACCAGCAGCTCGCGCGCGGTGCGCAGGCCGTCGTTGATCTTGAAGCTGTTGTCCATGAACGGGTCGTTGATGAGACCCTTCCAGCCCACCGTCGTGCGCGGCTTTTCGAAGTACACGCGCATCACGATTTCCAGCTCGTTGCTGAAGCGCTTGCGCTGTTCCACCAGCTTCTTCGCGTAGTCGATCGCCGCCTTCGTGTCGTGAATCGAGCAGGGGCCGATCACCACGACGAGGCGGTCGTCCATGCCGTGCAGGATGCGGTGCAGCGCGCGGCGCGATTCGAAGATCAGCGTGGAGGCGGCTTCCGAGCACGGGAATTCGCGGATCAGGTGTGCGGGCGGCGTGAGTTCCTTGAGCTCGCGGATGCGGACATCGTCGGTGTTGTGCGGGGGCATGTGGTTTTCTCCTGATCCTGTGTAGCGTGCTTCGCGTGGCGAAACGGCGGCAATCTGCTAGATGAAAGTGAGGCTCGTTGGGCTAATGACGAAAAAGCGACGAAAAAGCGGGACAAAAAAGCCGGACGAAAAAAAACCGCCAGACTTGGCTGGCGGTTTCTCGTGTATTCGGGGTCCTGCGCGTACTGCTAACCCTCTCGATCCGCCAGCGGTCTGAGATACCAAAAGAAGTAAAAATAAAACTTCGTGGCGAACATGGCGAAATCGGTTCGTTGCGTCGAAAAGGGTGATTGCCTTTATAACCCGGCCTTCTTCAGGCTGGCAAGCGGGTTAAGGCTAAAAAGCGGATTATCCGCGCAAATTCCTATTTTGATGCAGGAAGTCCGCGCGGTGATGCGGAAATTCCGCATCACCGCGCATGAGACCGACCTCTCAACCGTCCGTCAGACCGTGCCGCCGACCGTCATGCGGTCGATGCGCAGCGTCGGCTGGCCCACGCCCACCGGCACGCTCTGGCCCTCCTTGCCGCACACGCCCACGCCCGAGTCCAGGCGCATGTCGTTGCCGATCATGCTCACGTACTTGAGCGATTCCGGGCCGCTGCCGATCAGCGTCGCGCCCTTCACCGGGTAAGTGATCTTGCCGTCTTCGATCATGTAGGCCTCGGAGGCCGAGAACACGAACTTGCCGTTGGTGATGTCCACCTGACCGCCGCCGAAGTTCACCGCGTACAGCCCGTTCTTCACCGACGCGAGGATTTCCTGCGGGTCCTTGTCGCCGTTGAGCATGTAGGTGTTGGTCATGCGCGGCATCGGCAGGGCGGCGTAGGATTCGCGGCGCGCGTTGCCGGTCACGGGCATCTTCATCAGGCGCGCGTTGAGCGAGTCCTGGATATAGCCCTTGAGGATGCCGTCCTCGATCAGCGTCGTGCACTGCGTCGGGTTGCCTTCGTCGTCGATGTTGAGCGAGCCGCGACGGTTCGGCAGCGTGCCGTCGTCCACCACCGTGACGCCCTTGGCGGCCACGCGCTCGCCGATCTGGCCCGCGAACGCCGACGAACCCTTGCGGTTGAAGTCGCCTTCCAGGCCGTGGCCAATCGCCTCGTGCAGCAGCACGCCGGGCCAGCCCGGGCCGAGCACGACGGTCATCGCGCCGGCCGGGGCGGGGCGTGCTTCCAGATTCACGAGCGCCGCATGCACGGCGTCGTCCACGTACTTCGAGAGCACGTCGTCGGTGAAGTAGCCGTAGTCGTAACGGCCGCCACCGCCGCCATTGCCGATCTCGCGGCGGCCGTTCTGTTCGGCGATCACCGTGATCGAGACGCGCACGAGCGGGCGGATGTCGGCGGCGAGCGCCCCGTCGCTGCGCGCGACCAGCACGACATCGTATTCGCCCGCGAGCGCGGCCATCACCTGGGTGATGCGCGGGTCGCGGCTGCGCGCCATCTGTTCGATGCGTTCGAGCAGCTTGACCTTTTCGGTGGCGTCGAGCGAAGTGAGCGGATCGGACGGCAGATACAGATCGCGGCCCGCGATGCCCTTGAGCGAACTGGCCACCTGGATCTTCTGCTTGCCGCCGCCGGCCTTGGCGATCGAGCGCGTGGCGATGGCCGCCTGGCGGATCGCTTCGGGCGAGAGGTCGTCGGAATAGGCGAATGCGGTGCGCTCGCCGGACACGGCGCGCACGCCGACGCCCTGGTCGATGCTGAAACTGCCCGACTTGACGATGCCTTCCTCCAGGCTCCATGCCTCGCTGCGGGTGGCCTGGAAATAGAGATCGGCGTAGTCGACGCGGTGCGTGAAAATCTCGCCGAGCGTGCGCGTGAGCAGCGCCTCGTCGAGGCCGTAGGGCGCGAGGAGCACGTCCTTCGCGGTCGCCAGATTGCGGATGCCGGGTTCGATGATGTTCATGCGCTCAATATGGAAGTTTCGGATAGCGGATTCGGAGCAGATTCGGGCGCGGTGCGGCCAAATCAAGACGCCCTGGGTCGAGGGTTGTAGTGGTGTGCGTCAGTTGCAGTCCAGCACGCGATGCCGCCACGCGGGCAGGCTCGCGCGCACGGCGGCGATGCGTTCCAGGTCGATATCGCCGATGACGACGCCGGGGTTTTCGTCGAGCACATCGACGATTTCGCCCCACGGGTCGATCAACATGCTGTGGCCCCAGGTGCGGCGGCCGTTCTCGTGCGTGCCGCCTTGCGCGGCGGCCAGCACGTAGCACTGGTTTTCGACGGCGCGCGCGCGCAGCAGGATCTGCCAGTGGGCGCGGCCCGTGGTGTAGGTGAACGCGGACGGCACGACCATCAGCGCGCAATCACCCATGCGCCGGTACAGCTCGGGAAAGCGCAGATCGTAGCAGACCGACAGGCCCACACGGCCGAACGGCGCGTCGAAGGTGCGCACCTCGGTGCCGGGGCGGATCGTGCGCGCCTCGTCGAACGATTCAGCGCCTTTTTCGAAGTTGAACAGATGGATCTTGTCGTAGCGCGCGTGCTCGGCGCCGCTCGGATCGAACACGAGCGTGGTGTTGAGCACGCGGTTTTCTTCGGGCGCGCTCAGGGGCAGCGTGCCGCCGATGATCCAGACGTCATGGCGCCGCGCGGCATCGGCGAGAAACTGCTGGATCGGACCGTCGCCGTAAGCTTCGCGCACGGCGAGCTTGTCGCTGTCCTTGTGACCCATGAAGCAGAAGTATTCGGGTAGCAGCACGAGGCGCGCGCCGTCGGCGGCGGCCTCGGCGATCAGACGCTCCGCTTCGGCGAGATTGCGCGCGAGATCGGGCGTGCTGACCATCTGCAGCGCGGCGACCCGGAACGGCGTGACCGGGGCGGTGGGCGCAGTGGAAGAAGGGGTTTCGCTCATCGACGGCTCTTGTCTGGACGGAGGGTGGGGCCCGCAGCGGCAGAGCTGGGCGCTGCGTGAGTCGTGTCGGGAGCGCGCATTGGACGTGCCCATCGACGCTCACATGGCGATCTGGACCTCAATGCGCTGCCGCCGGAACCTGCGCGTCCATCTTACCCTGATCGCCATGCAGTCGCTCGACGTGCGGTTTGGCCCACGAACCGGTGATGGCGTAGTCGCGCGCGAAGGTCGTCTCGACCGTGTGCGAGAGCGCGAAGTCGCCGATCAGCGCGCCCAGCCCCAGCAGCGGATTGATGATCGCCGCGACGATCACGCCCGCGCCCGCGCTCACCGTCGGCACGGCATGCACACGCAGGTCCTGGGTCTCGTGCGCGAGGTCGACGCTGCCCGTCATCTGCGCGCGGCCCGGTGCGGTCACCAGCTTGAAGTCGTTGGTGCGGCCGATGCCGTTCTGGATCTGCGCGCTGCCCGTGACGCTCGTAAACGGCAGGCCTTCGCCGATCACGTCGCGGAAGTCCATGCTCGCGTAGCGCGCGAGGCTTTGCAGGCTCAGCACGCCCAGCAGCGTCGCCACGCCCTGGTGGATCTTGAGAATTTCGCCGTGGCGCAGGTCGAGTGCGAGGCTGCCGTTGAGCGTCGGGAAGTCGAGCTTGTTCGGGCCGCCGCGCCACTCCAGATTGCCGCTGAGCGTGCCCGAGCCGCCCTTGATCGCATGCGCGACGCCTGCGCGTTCGAGCAGATCGCCCGCGTCCTTGATGTCGAGATGGAAGTCGAGCGCGGTGCGGCGCGGCGTCTGCGCGGCGCCGCCGGCCGTGTCGGCGGGCGCGGATTCGTCGTCGATCGCGCGCCAGTTCTCGGTGGCGGTGAAGTGCCCGGCCGGATTGACGATGTCGAGCGTGTCGAGCTGCCAGACCGGCACGCCGTTCTCGTCGAAATTGTGAGCGTTGATCTGCAGGCGGCCGAAATCGCGTCCGCGCACGATCAGCTGGTTCACGACGAGGTCGATCGACGGCATGTTCTGCGCGGGCTGCGAGACGGCCTGGCCGAGCAGGTCGTTCTCGGTGGCGGCAGGGACGACGAGGCGTGCCAGGCGCGCCTCCAGCGTGCCGGGGGAGCCAGGCACCGCGCCCGGTTTCCACGAGACGTGGCCGGAGACCTGGTTCGAGGCGACGTTGGCCTGCCACTGGCTGGCGTCGCGCGACGCGCCGACGATCACGTTTTCCCAGTGGCGCTTGAGCAGCGTGAGCGTGCCGACGTGGACCGCGAAGCGCGACGGCACGTAGGACGCGAAGGCGCCGCCAGGCGCGAGCGGCGACGCTGCTGCGCCCGCGGGCGCTATCGTTTGCGCGGCGTTTTGTGACGCGTTTTGTGACGCGTTTTGTGACGCGTTTTGTGAAGCGGCTTGAGGTGAGGCTTGAGGCGCACCGGCGGTTGCGGCCGTCTGCGCAGCGCCCGGGGCGCTTGCCGTAGCAGCGGGGGTAGGCGCCGCCGCATTCGCCGCCGCCGTGCCGCGCAGTTCCTGCGCCACGCGCCGCCACGCATCGGCATCGAAAGAGGGCAGGTCGACGGCCGCCGTCACGCCTTCGGAGGGCAGATCGGCGGGCTTGTTCATGCCGATCGCACCGCGCACGACTTCGGGCACATGACCTGGATTGCGTCGCAGCACGTAGCGCGCCGCGAGCGGCCCGAGCGTCAGTTCGGCATGCTGGAACGCTGCTGCGTCGCTGGCCGACATCGGCGCCACAGGCGAAAGCGGATCGACGCCGGGGCCGGGCTGCAGCGCGAAGCGCAGCGGCATCGGCGTGCCGGCGCTCTTGCCGAACGGCGCGGGCAGGTCGATCGCCAGATCGGTCAGGTCGGAGCTGGCCTTCACGTCGGGCAGATGGCCGCGCGTGCCCGTCACGGAGAGCGAGTAAGGCGCCGCGCCCGAGAAGCGGCCGAGCACCGCCGCCGCCGTGCCGTGCAGGTTGAGCCCGCGCGCCGCATCCACGGCCACGTCGCCCGCGACGTTGACGTCGTAGCGCCCATCCTCGCGCATACCGCCGTTGGCGCGCAGATCGCCGCCGAGGAAGCGCCCCGTCAGGTGATCCACCTGGGCGCTGCGATTGGTGAAGCGCACCCGGCCGTTGAGGTCCGACAGCGGCGGCACGTTATGCGCGGCGAGCGTGTTGTTCTCGAAGCCGATCGCGCCGGCCACCACCACCTTCGGCTTCGGCTTGCGCGGAATCGTGAGCTTGAGCGCGAGCGTGGCCGGTCCCTGCGCCTGCACCTTGGCCGTCGCGTGCTTCGACATCGCGCCGAGCGCGCTGTTATCGGCGTAATCGAGCAGATCGGCCAGCGGCCCGCGGCCCGCGCCTTCGATCACGAGATCGGAGCCCTTCACGCCCAGTTCGTCGATGCGCCCGCTTACGTCGTGCAGCACGAAGCGGCGGTAGTGGCCGTGCGCCACGTCGAAACGCAGCTTGTTTTCCGCGAGCTTGAAGGTCCCGTCGATGCCGTCGAACGCCGGCCAGACGTTGGGCGCTCCGTTGCGCATCTTCCTGGGCGGGAACGGCGACGGGTCGAAGCGCCCGTTCGCGAACGGCGCGACGATGCGGAATTGCCCCGCGCTCGGGTCGCGCGAGTAGGGGAACTGGGCGAGATCGCCGTGAATTTCGATGGTCGCGCCTTTCGAGAGGCCGGCTTGCAGTCCGTGGCCTAGATAGGTGCGCGTTTTCTCGCTGATGCTGGTCGGCAGATAGCGCGGGATCGCCTTGACCTGGGCCTGATCGAAGTGCGCCACGAGGTCGAGCGCGCCGCGTCCGTGGCCGGGGTTGCGGTAGTGCGCGGTCATCTTCGCGCGCGCGTCGGCGTTCTGCACGCCCAGCTCGGTCACCTCGACGTCGAACGCCTTGATCCGGTCGCCCGGCTGACGCTGCGCGGCCACGGTCCATCTGGCCGCGCCCCACAGGCGGTCAAAGCGCAGGCGCGGATCGTCGAACACGCCGGGCAGCGTGATGGCGGCGTCGGCGGTATCGAACTTGAGCGTGCCGTGCGACTCGTCGGCGTCGATGCGCCCCGAGAGGTTTTCGACGCCGGGCAGACCCGCGCGCGGGTGGTTGCGCGGCGTGAGGCCCGGCCCCGGCTCCTGGGCCGCGACGCTGAAGCCTTGCAGATCGCCGTTGAAGCGGTAGTGCAGCAGCGGCTCGGTGCTGGTGGTGCGCTGCTCGGCGGCGGCTTCGCCCGATTCGGGCCTGGCGCGCTCCATCGCCAGATCGTAGTTGGCCACGAGTCCGCGCGGATTGAAGCGCACGAGCGCGGTCTGCACCCGGCCCGGCAGCGGCAGACCGCGCATGAATTCAGCGAGGATGCCCAGGTCGATGCGATCGCCGCTGACCGAAATCAACTGGCCGGTTTGCAGGCTCTGCTGGCGGAAATGCGCGTCGAGGTGGGCGAAGGCGAGCGAGCGCGTGAGCGGCGTACCGTCGTCGAGCGGCGGCTGGCCGAGTTCGGCGCGGAAGGCGCGCAGTTGCAGCGTGTAGTCGCCGGGCGCGAGGCCCATGCGCCAGTTGAACTTCGCGACGGGCAGATCGAGGCGCGGCTGGGTCGGCTTCACGCGCAGCGCCACGTCGTCGCCGCTGAGCACGCCGTCGGCGGACACGATGCGGCCGCCCTCGAAGTTCGCCCAGATGGCGTTGTCGATGCGGCCTGCATAGGTTGTGATCGGCAGCGGAATGTAGCGCGCGAGCGTGGGCAGATCGACGGGGCCAGTCGATATATAGGCGCTGCCGCTCCAGGCGTTCGGCTTGCCCGCCGGCGCGAAGCGCGCGTGCCTGAACTGTGCGCGGAAGTCGAGCGGCCCGTGCAGCACGGTGCCTTCGGCGGGCGCCTGCAGCGCAATGTGGTGGTCGTAGCCGTCGTTGAGGATTGCGAGGCGGATGTTCGACAGGCGCAGCTCGGGCACGTCGCGCGTGGCGTCGCGCCAGCGCAGCGTGCCGCCGCGCAGCACGATCGCCTGCTGGCGCATCAGCCAGGTCGTGAAGGTGGCGTTGCCGGTATGGGCGCTCGGCACCGGCACGCCCGCGACGGTGAGCGTGCCGTCGTCCTCGCGCGCAATCGACACGTCGGGGTTCTCGACCACGACGCTGGAGAGCAGCGGCTCGAAAATCACGGCCGAGCGCCAGGCGACCGAGGCCGTGGCGTGCGGCACGTTGAGCGCGAGATTGCCGTGGCGGTCGCGGATCGTCAGGTTGGCGACGTCGATGCCGGGCTGGAAGCCCGACCAGTGCGGCGAGAGCTTGCCGATGCGAAAGTCGGCGTGGATTTTGTCGGAGACGAGCTTCTCGATACGCGGACGGAAATCGTCCACGTGGGGCAGCACGACATAGCGCAGCCCGAGCAGCAGCACGGCGACGATAAAGTAGAAGACGAGCGCGATGCACGCCAGTACGCGCAGCGTGTGGCGCAGTACCGGGTGATGATGTTGCGGGCCCGCGTCTGCGCTTTCCCGGCTGGCGTGTCCGGTATGAGGCGGGCCGGCGGGATCGTTACGCTCGGACATGCTGCGGCGGGTGGGGTATGGTAGCGTTGCGTTCTGACGACGAAATGTATCACACGGGGCCGTGGACACGGCCATCCGGGGAAGCCGGGATGGCTCGCGGCGGCGCGGCGCACGGCATCTCGCGCACGGAAAAACGGCCTGGCGGCATCCAGATCAAGAGCGTAGGCGCGTGTTGTCAGCCATGGCCGCCATCGACACACCTGCCGCGATGTATGCCGATCCGCCAGCCTGCCTTGCCTTCCACGCTCCGCGCTTTTTGCCCCGCTTTTTGCCTCGCCGTTTGCAGAATTACAGGTCGATTCACCCGCAGAGCCAGAGCTTTCATGACTGACATTCCTCTCCTGAGTTCCAGTTATTCGCGCTATGCGGCGCGCGTCTATGCCGCCCGTGCGGCGCTGGCCGCCGAGGTGGCGGCGCTCGCCGCCGCGCCGATCACGCGCGAGCGCATCGTCGCGCGTCTCGATGCGTTGTGCATGCAAGCAAGCGGCACGCCCAGCATTTCCGGCACTTCCAGCGCCCCGCTCACGCTCACCGACGAGCAACTGAAGAAGGCCTTGCGCCAGTTGCGTGCCGAAGTGATCTGCGCGGTGATGGAGCGCGACCTCGCCGGCAGCGCGGATGTGGGCGAAGTCACCGGCACCATGACCGATCTGGCCGAAGTCACGATCCAGCGCGCGCTGGCGGTCGTGAGCGCCGATCTCGAAACGCTGTTCGGCGAGCCGCGCGGCCCCAATGGCGAGCGCCTGACGCTCGGCGTGGTCGGCATGGGCAAGCTTGGCGGGCGCGAGCTGAATGTGTCGTCGGACATCGATCTGATCTTCGTCTATGAGGACGACGGCGAAACCACGGGCGCCCAGCGTTCGGCCATCGCCACCCAGGACTTCTTCACGCGCGTGGGCAAGCGCCTGATCGGCGCGCTCTCGGACGTGACGGCGGACGGCTTCGTGTTTCGCGTCGATATGCGCCTGCGCCCGAACGGCGACTCGGGGCCGCTCGTGTGCAGCCTCGGCATGCTCGAAGAGTATTTTTACGTGCAGGGCCGCGAGTGGGAGCGCTACGCGTGGATCAAGGGGCGGCTGGTTTCCGAAAGCGAGAGCGACAGCGCGCAGCGTCTGGCCACGCAGCTCGACTCACTGGTGAAGCCCTTCGTCTACCGCCGCTATCTGGACTTCGGCGTGATCAGCGCGATCCGCTCGCTGCATCTGCAGATTCGCCAGGAAGCGCAGCGCCGCGCCATGATGCGCCCCGACAAGGCCGACGACATCAAGCTCGGACGCGGCGGCATCCGCGAAATCGAATTCAGCGCCCAGGTGTTCCAGCTGATTCGTGGCGGTCAGGACGCGGGTTTTCGCGTGCGCCCGACGCTCGCCGTGCTCGGCTATGCGGCGGCGCGCGGGCTGATCGCGCCCGAGGTCTGCCACGACCTCACGCTCGCCTACAACTTCCTGCGCGAACTCGAACACCGCCTGCAATACCGCGACGATGCGCAGACGCACGCGATGCCCGTCGATGAAACCGAACGCGCGGCGCTCGCGCAGTCGATGGGCTATGCCGATTACGCGGCGCTGATGGCCGTGCTCGAAGCGCATCGCGAGAAGGTGGAGCGCCAGTTCGACCAGATTTTCTCCGACAAGGTGGGCGGCGAGAGCGGTTGCGGCGCGCCCGACGACGGCGTGGCCGCGTGGGTCTGGAGCAGCGCGCTCGGCGAAGAAGGCGCCGACGGCGACCTGCTCGCGCGCCTGACCGAACTCGGCATCGACGATCCTGCGCCGCTGCTCGCGCGTCTGCGCGGCCTGTGGCAATCGTCGCGTTACACGGGCCTGCCCGAGAAGAGCCGCGAGCGCTTCGACAACGTCGCCAAGCGCGCGCTCGAAGCGGCGCGCACGATGGAGCCGCGCGAGCGGCGCGGCGACACGCTCGCGCGCATGTTCGACCTGCTCGAAGCCGTGATCCGGCGTGGCGCGTATCTGGCGCTGCTCACCGAATACCCGGATGCGCTCAACCGCGTGCTCAAGGTGCTGGGCGCGTCGCGCTGGGCGGCGGGCTATCTGATCCGCCATCCGCAACTGCTCGACGAACTGCTCGACGACGAAGCGATTTCCTCGCCGTTCGACTGGCCCGAGTTCTCGCGCCTGCTGCGCGCGCGCCTTGCCGCGGCCTCAGATGTGGAGCAGCAGATGGATCTGCTGCGCCACGCGCATCAGGCCGAAGTGTTCCGCATCCTGCTCAACGACCTGGCCGGACGGCTATCGGTGGAGCATGTGAGCGACCGGCTTTCCGAGCTGGCCGACGCGGTGCTCGACGTCACCATCGAGATCGTCTGGAAGCACTTCGCCAAACGCCATCGCGAGGTGCCGCGCTTCGCCGCGATCGCGTACGGCAAGCTGGGCGGCAAGGAACTGGGCTACGCCTCGGACCTCGACATCATCTTCCTCTACGACGACGAGGACGAACGCGCCGCCGAGATCTACGCGGCGTTCGCGCGCCGCCTCATCACCTGGCTCACCACGGCAACGGGCGCGGGCACGCTGTTCGACGTCGATCTGCGCCTGCGGCCCAATGGCGAATCGGGCCTGCTCGTGACCGATCTCGACTCGTTCCGGCGCTATCAGCTGCGCGAGGGCGACGCGGCCAATACCGCGTGGGTGTGGGAGCATCAGGCGCTCACGCGCGCGCGCTTTTCGGCGGGCGACGCGGCCATCGGCAACGCCTTCGAGGCGATCCGCGTGCAGGTGCTGACGACGCCGCGCGATGCGGCGCCGCTCGCGCAGGAGATCGTCGAGATGCGCCAGCGCGTGGAGGACGGCCATCCGAACCGCACGGCGCTGTTCGATCTCAAGCACGATCGCGGCGGCATGGTCGATATCGAGTTCACGGTGCAGTACTGGGTGCTGCTGCACGCGGCGCAGGACCCGGAGCTGATCCGCAACACCGGCAATATCGCGCTTTTGCGCGAGGTGTCGCGCTTCGGGCTGATGAGCGAGGCGGAAGCCGATGCCGTGGGTTCGGCGTATCGGCTTTACCGCAAGCTTCAGCATCAACTGCGGCTGGACGGGATGGAGACCGCGCGCGTCGATCCGGCGCGCGTGGAAGGCGAGCGCGAGGTGGTGCTGGCGCTGTGGAAGCGGGTGTTTGGGGAGCGCGGCGGGGAGTGAGGCTCAGGGCTGTAAAAGCCTCTTCTCCAGCACGTCTTTCAGATTCCGGCGCGTATCGACGATCAGGTGGATGTAGATCATCGGATCGTCGATCTCGTAAATGATGCGGTTCATGCCGCTCACGACTTGCCGATAGTGAGGAGCGCCGATCTCAAGCAGTTCGGCGGGAATCTGGCCGCTGAGGGGAAACGCTTCGAGTTGCGCAACGTCGCGCTGGATTCGCGCGAACGTTTCGCGCCAGGTTTCACCACCAAAACGGTCAATGACGTAGCGCCGGACGTTATGTAGATCCGCGCGCGCAGCGGGCAGAAAAACGGCCTTCATGCGAGGCCGTTATCCTTGTCCAGTTGCTCCAGTTCCGCGAAGACCTCGTTCGCAGGCGTGACGCGACCGGCTTCGATATCTTTGCGTCCCAGCGTGAGGAGCTTCAGTAACGCCAGGGTTTGCTGCGTGTCTTCGTAGGCCTGGGCGTCCTGGACCACGACTTTGGCTTCGCCGTTCTGGGTGATCAGCATCGGCTCGCCGCTTTCGCTGATTTCGCGCACGACTTCCGCTGCGTGGCTCTTCAAATAGCTGATCGGCTTGACCTGGCTGGGTTTCATATCGGCTCCTTGTGACGGCAGGTCCAAATATAGACCCAAATTCGGACTGACGCCGCGCTGTATTCGGGCAGGATTGACCCGCTTCAAGCCGCCAACATCTCCTTAGCATGCCGCCTCGTGGTCGCGGTGATTTCCAGGCCGCCGAGCATACGCGCGACTTCCTCGACGCGGCCTGATTTGTCGAGCGGCGTCACCGCCGAGACCGTGCCGCCATTGCCGTCGCCGGCTTTCGCCACCTGCATATGCTGATCGCCGCGCGCCGCGACCTGCGGCAAGTGCGTGACGCACAACACCTGGCGCGAGCGCCCGAGCTGATGCAGCAGGCGTCCGACCACCTCCGCGACGCCGCCGCCGATACCCGTGTCCACTTCGTCGAAGATCAGCGTGGGCGTGGGGCTCGCGGCGCTTGCGATCACCGCGAGCGCCAGGCTGATACGCGCCAGTTCGCCGCCCGAGGCGATCTTCGCGAGCGGGCGCAGCGGCACGCCGGCGTGACCCGCGACGCGGAATTCGATCTGCTCCAGACCGTGCGCGCCGCCGATCGGCTCGCCGTTGCCGCTGTTGCCGCCCAGCGGCACCAGTGCGACTTCGAAGCTGCCGCCCGCCATCGACAATTCCTGCATACCCTGTGTGACCGCCGCGCCGAGCGCTTGCGCCGCGCCCGCGCGCGCCCTGGAAAGCTGACGCGCTTCGACGAGATAGGCTTCGTGCGCCTTGTCGGCGGCGGCGCGCAGCGCGTCGAGATCGGACGCGGCATCGAGCAGCGCCAGTTGCTGGCGGCGCGAGGCGTGCTCGGTGGGCAGCGCTTCCGGTTGCAGGCGGAATTTGCGCGACGCCGAATGCAGCGCGTCGAGACGCTTTTCGACCTGGGCCAGCCGGTTCGGATCGAGTTCGAGCCGCTGCGCATAGTGCGAAAGCGAGTAGGCGGCTTCCTGAAGCTGGATCGCGGCCGGTTCGAGCGCGGCGAGCGCGTCGCCGAGCGCGCCATCGACTTCGGCAAGATCGCGCAGTTTCGAGACGATCGAATTCAGATGCGAAATCATCGCCTCGTCGGATTCGGAGAGCGCCGCGAGCGCGCCTTGCACGCCCTCGATCAGGTTCGCCGAATTCGACAGCCGCGTGTGCTCGGCGCTCACTTCTTCCCATTCGCCGGGCTGCGGCGCGAGCTTGTCGAGTTCGGCGAGTTGCCAGGCGAGGCGCTCGCGTTCGAGCTGCAGTTCGCGATCGCGCGATTGCGCGGTCTGCACGGCATAGCGCGCATCGCGCGCGTCGCGCCAGGCGCGCGTGACGCGTGCGGCCAGATCGAGCAGGCCCGCGTGCGTGTCGAACAGTTCGCGCTGGGCGTCCGGGCGCATCAGCAATTGATGCGCGTGCTGACCGTGAATGTCGACAAGCCGCTCGCCGATATCGCGCAACTGGGCGAGCGTCGCCGGCGTGCCGTTGATGAAGGCGCGTGAGCGCCCGCTGCTGTCGACCACGCGGCGCAGGATCACGCCGTTCTCGGCGTCGCTGTTGGCGAGCGCCTGCTCTTCGAGCCAGGACGCGACGTGCGGCGGCGCATCGAATTCGGCGGTGATGTCGGCGCGGCTCTCGCCCGCGCGCACCACGCCCGCATCGGCGCGCGCGCCCAGCGTGAGCGCGAGGGCGTCGATCAGGATCGACTTGCCGGCGCCGGTCTCACCGGAAAACACGGTGAAGCCGCTGTCGAATTCGAGGTCGAGCGCGGCGACGATCACGAAGTCGCGAATCGAGAGATGACGGAGCATGGCGTCTTGAATCTGGCGGATGGCGATGGCGCCGGTTCGATGGTTCGTTGCTTGAATTGAATGGTCGCGGGTGCGGCCGGCGCGTCCCGCGTCTCCATCCGTGCGTCAGTCGTGCGTCAGTCGTGCGGATCGGGCGACAGGTTTTGCAGCGCGGGCGGCTCGTTCCAGTGCAGCTTCTGGCGCAGCGTCCGGTAATAGCTGTAGCCGACCGGATGCAGGAAGGGCACCGTATGGCGCGAGCGGCGCACCTCGATCACGTCGTTGAGTTCGACCGCCGTGAACGACTGCATGTCGAAATTCACGTTGACGTCGCGGCCCGCGACGATCTGGATGCTCACCTTGCAGTCGTCGGGCAGCACGATCGGGCGGTTCGAGAGCGCGTGCGGCGCGATCGGCACGAGCACGATGCCTTGCAGCTGCGGATGCAGGATCGGCCCTTGCGACGACAGCGCATAGGCGGTCGAGCCCGTGGGCGTCGCGACGATCAGGCCGTCCGAGCGCTGGTTGTACATGAAGCGGCCATCCACATGGACGCGCAGTTCCGCCATGCCGGAGAAGCCGCTGCGGTTCACGACCACGTCGTTGAAGGCGAGCGCATGGTAGATCGGGTCGCCGTCGCGCATGATGCGCGATTCGAGCAGCGAGCGCTCCTCGCGCTCGAAGCTGCCCGCGAGCAGTTGCGGCACGATCTCCTGCATGTGGGAGAACGGGATGTCGGTGATGAAGCCCAGACGGCCGTGGTTGATGCCGATGAGCGGCGTGCGGTAGGGCGCGAGCTGGCGGCCGATGCCCAGCATCGTGCCGTCGCCGCCGAGCACCACGGCCACGTCCGCGCGCGCGCCGATTTCGGCGGGCTGGAGCGTGGGATAGCCGCTTACGCCGATCTCCTGGGCGGTCTGCGCTTCGAACACGACGTCGAAGCCGCGCTGGGAGATGGTCTGGGCGAGCGCCGTCAGCGGCTCGCCGATGCCCTGCGTATTGCTGCGCCCGACGAGCGCAACCGTTTTGAACTGGCTCTGGATCTTCTGGATCTGCATGCCCGCATTACACCATAGTCAGTGCGTGAAAAGAACCTGTCGCCCGCGCTCTCCCGCATCGGGCGTGGGCCTGGCCGCTCCTGGACAGAAGCCGGTGACACCGCGTTGACATCCGTGTGACCCGCAGATGAACCCGATGCACGCCGCGACGCTGCCGCCACGGATGTCAAGCCGCAGGTGAAGCGCCGCCGCCCGTGCCCGCGCGCGCGCTCGCCGCCAACCCGGCATTAGGCTAGAATTTTCAGTCATGCTAGATCCCCGCGCACAAACCCTCCTCAAAACGCTGATCGAGCGCTACATCGCCGAAGGTCAGCCGGTCGGCTCGCGCACGCTGTCGCGTTACTCCGGGCTCGAACTGAGCCCGGCGACGATCCGCAACGTGATGTCCGACCTGGAGGAACTGGGGCTGGTCTCCAGCCCCCACACCTCTGCGGGGCGCGTGCCCACGCCGCGCGGCTACCGTCTGTTCGTCGACACCATGCTGACCGTCGAGTCGTCCGCCGACGAGGACGCGCTCACGCGCGCGGTCAAGACCACGCTGCGCCCCGGCGAGCCGCAGAAGGTGGTGGCGGCGGCGGCCAGCGTCCTGTCGAACCTCTCGCAGTTCGCGGGCGTGGTGCTCACGCCGCGCCGCAGCCACGTGTTCAAGCAGATCGAGTTCATGCGCCTGTCGGACAAGCGCATCCTGCTGATCATCGTGACGCCCGAAGGCGACGTGCAGAACCGCATCATGGCGACCCAGCGCGATTTCACGCCTTCCGAGCTGATCGAAGCCTCCAATTACATCAACGCGCATTTCGCGGGTCTCTCCTTCGACGACGTGCGCCGCCGCTTGCGTGAGGAAATCGACGCCCTGCGCGGCGACATGACCAGCCTCATGCACGCGGCCGTGACCGCCAGCACCGAGGAATCCGATACCGGCGAGAACGTGCTCATTTCCGGCGAGCGCAATCTGCTCGAAGTGGCCGATCTGTCGTCCGACATGGCGCGCCTGCGCAAGCTCTTCGACGTGTTCGACCAGAAGACCAGCCTGCTGCAACTGCTGGACGTGTCGAGCCATGCCCAGGGCGTGCAGATCTTCATCGGCGGCGAGTCGCAACTCGTGCCGATCGAGGAAATGAGCGTGGTGACCGCCCCGTACGAAGTCAACGGCAAGATCGTCGGCACGCTGGGCGTGATCGGCCCGACCCGCATGGCGTACAACCGCGTGATTCCGATCGTCGACATCACCGCGCGCCTGCTCTCGCTCACGCTCAGCCAGGGCTGAGCTTTCCCGCTCGCCTGCCTGCATCATCGCCCGCAGCGGCGCGCCGCGCCATTGGCCGAATGGCCAGCGCGGGCAGTGCAGGCCCGACCGCTATAATGCGCACTTGTGCAACCGTTGCCGCGCCTCGCGCGTGGCGCCCCTGATCGCCTATGCGTTTCGACCTCGAGCGGCCCCTGCAGTCCGCTGTCGCGCATCGTGTCGCGGTGCTGCTCATCAATCTCGGCACGCCCGACGCGCCCACGCCGCGCGCCGTGCGGCGTTATCTCGCGCAGTTTCTGTCCGATCCGCGCGTGGTCGAGATTCCCGCGCCCATCTGGCAGGTGATCCTGCGCACGCTGATCCTGCCGCTGCGCGGCCGCTCGTCGGCGAGGAAATATGCTGCGGTCTGGACGCCCGAGGGCTCGCCGCTGCGCGTGCACACGCAGAAGCAGACCGATGGCCTGCGCCATCTGCTACAGATCAACGACTACACCGTGCTCGTCGATTACGCGATGCGCTACGGCACGCCCGATATTCCCGCGATCCTCAATCAGCTCAAGCTCTCGGGCGCGGAGCGCATCCTGCTCGTGCCGATGTATCCGCAGTATTCCGCCTCGACCACGGCGACGGCTTTTGACGCCGCGTTTGCTGCACTGCGGCGCATGCGCAATCAGCCGGAAATCCGCACGGTGCGCTCGTACCATGACCATCCGGCCTATATCGGCGCGCTCGCGGCGCAGGTGCAGCAATACTGGCAGGCGCATGGCCGTCCCGATTTCGCGTCCGGCGACCGCCTCGTGCTGAGCTTTCATGGCGTGCCGAGCCGCACGCTCGATCTCGGCGATCCGTACCACGATCAGTGTCAGCAGACTGGGTCACTGCTCATGCACGCGCTGGGTCTCTCGACGGTCGAATGCCGCGTGACGTTCCAGTCGCGCTTCGGGCGCGCGCAGTGGTTGCAGCCCTACACGGCGCCCACGCTCAAGGAACTCGGACAGGGCGGCGTGCGCCGCGCCGATGTGTTCTGCCCCGGTTTTACGGCGGACTGTCTCGAAACCATCGAGGAAATCGGCATGGAAGTGCGCGACGAATTCCTGCACGGCGGCGGCAAGGAATTCCATCGCATTCCGTGCCTGAACAGCGCGTCGGCGTGGATCGCGGCGCTGGGCGAGATCGTCGCGCAGAACCTGCAAGGCTGGCCGGTGCAGGCGAGCGCGCATGCGGGTGCGCCGGCCTGATCGGCTTGATCGCGGCGCAAGGAATGTCAGCAGGAAGTCACGATGAACTACAAGATCTCGACCGAACCCGGCGCGCGTCTGCGCATCGACAAATGGCTCTGGGCGGCGCGTTTCTTCAAGACCCGCTCGCTTGCCGCGGATGCCGTCGGCAAAGGGCACGTGCGCATCGGCGGCGAGGCGGTCAAGGCGTCGAAGGACGTGCGGGTGGGCGATCGCGTCGAAATCGAGATCGATCACGTGCGCTGGGAAGTGGATGTGCTGGGGATCTGCGAAACACGCGGCCCCGCGAGCATCGCGCAGACGCTTTACGCGGAAACCGAAGCGGGGCGCGGCGCGCGTGCGGCGGAACAGGAGCGGCGCAGGCTATTTCGCGAGCCGGCCTCCGCGTTGCACGGCAGGCCGACCAAGCGCGATCGACGCACTATCGACAAACTTTCGCGTGAGGATTGAAGAGCGCTTCCATCGTGGCGTGCACGCCACCATATTCCGTGGTGTTGTCGTTCACGGCGCCCGACATACATATGGTGGTGGTTCCGGCGATGAGTACCAGAGCGACCACCGAGATGGCAAAGGTCAGTTTCACGGTACTCCCCAAGGGATCGCTGCAAAACGGCCAATCGAATGGCCCATTTTGCGATGCGTGAGGGCCGGGTCGGTGGGGTGCCGAAAGCTCCGGGTAAACACCCCGGGAGCAGCACCTGTTCTTGAGTTTAGGTCAGCCGTGCGACGCACTCAATCCGATTCTTTCCGCGCTGCGGTAATGGTTGTAACCGGCGGTTTCGGCGCTTTGAGCTTTGTCTAAAAAAGCGCCCCGAAGCCCTTGAAACATGCGATCCGGCACCCATGTGCTGTCGCAATGTAAGAAGCATCTGTCGCGCTGGCGCAACGCGTCGCCGGGCAGAAGGATCGGATGATCCGCGCTTCGTTCCCTTTTTACTATTCAACGACGTTCAGCGACATGGAAAACACGCAAGAGAACCCGACGAGCCAGAACCCCACGCCCGCGGACGAGGCGTCGCAGGCCGCTGCCAGCGCCCAGCAACAGGAGGGCGTTGCTGCCCCGGCACCGGAAGGCGCGGACGCCGCGCTCGCCGAAGCCCAGGCGAAGATCGCCGAGCTGCAGGACGCGTTCATGCGCGCCAAGGCCGAGACGGAAAACGTCCGCCGCCGCGCGCAGGAAGACGTCACCAAGGCGCACAAATTCGCGATCGAAAGCTTCGCCGAGCACCTGCTGCCGGTGGTGGACAGCCTCGAAGCCGCGCTCGCGCACGGCTCGGACGATCTGGCCAAGGTCAACGAAGGCGTCGAACTCACGCTCAAGCAGCTCTCCGGCGCGCTGGAGAAGGGCAAGGTCGTCGCGATCAACCCGGTCGGCGAGAAGTTCGATCCGCACCGCCATCAGGCGATCTCGATGGTGCCGTCCGAGCAGGACGCCAATACCGTCGTTTCCGTGCTGCAAAAGGGCTATGTGATCGCCGAGCGCGTGCTGCGTCCCGCGCTGGTCACGGTGTCCGCGCCGAAGTAACCCGCCTGAGCGGCCCGGCTGAACAAGCCGGCTGCACCAGCGGCCCGGATCGGCCGATAACTGCCGTAACCGGAAGCACCGGATATCGCTTCGAATATCGCTTCAAACGGCCTTCATGAAAGGCATTCGAAAGCGAAAGGTGGCGCATTTCCCCGAATATCGCGAAAATGCGCCGCCCGGTGGAAAAAAACGAAAAAAACGAAAAAAACTATCGAACGCATAGCCCGAAGCTCTTGAAAACGCCGGCTTGGCACTTATTTGGGCAGCAGTTCTGAATTTATTGCAGCGTCACGCCCGGCTTGCGAAAAGCGGCGTACGCACAGCGGATCAAAATTGGAGAATTGAGAAAAATGGGCAAAATCATCGGTATCGACCTTGGCACCACGAACTCGTGCGTGGCGCTGATGGAAGGCAATCAGGTCAAAGTGATCGAGAACTCGGAAGGCGCCCGCACGACGCCGTCGATCATCGCCTACATGGACGACAATGAAGTGCTGGTCGGCGCGCCGGCCAAGCGCCAGTCGGTCACGAACCCGCGCAACACGCTGTACGCGGTCAAGCGCCTGATCGGCCGCCGCTTCGACGAAAAGGAAGTGCAGAAGGACATCAACCTGATGCCCTATCAGATCGTCAAGCACGACAACGGCGACGCATGGGTTGCCGCGCACGGCCAGAACCTCGCGCCGTCGCAGGTTTCGGCTGAAGTGCTGCGCAAGATGAAGAAGACCGCTGAAGACTACCTCGGCGAGCCGGTCACGGAAGCCGTGATCACGGTTCCCGCGTACTTCAACGACAGCCAGCGTCAAGCCACCAAGGACGCCGGCCGCATCGCGGGTCTGGAAGTCAAGCGCATCATCAACGAGCCGACCGCAGCCGCACTGGCTTTCGGCCTGGACAAGGCCGCCGAAGGTGACCGCAAGATTGCCGTGTTCGACCTGGGCGGCGGCACGTTCGACATCTCGATCATCGAAATCGCGGATGTGGACGGCGAAATGCAGTTCGAAGTGCTCTCGACCAACGGCGACACGTTCCTTGGCGGCGAAGACTTCGACCAGCGCATCATCGATTACATCATTGGCGAGTTCAAGAAGGAGCAGGGCGTCGATCTGTCGAAGGACGTGCTCGCGCTGCAACGCCTGAAGGAAGCCGCTGAAAAGGCCAAGATCGAACTGTCGTCGGGCCAGCAGACCGAAATCAACCTGCCGTACATCACGGCGGACGCCTCGGGTCCGAAGCACTTGAACCTGAAGATCACGCGCGCCAAGCTGGAAGCGCTGGTCGAAGACCTGATCGAGCGCACCATCGAGCCGTGCCGCGTGGCGATCAAGGACGCAGGCGTGAAGGTCGGCGACATCGACGACGTGATCCTCGTCGGCGGCCAGACGCGTATGCCGAAGGTGCAGGAGAAGGTCAAGGAATTCTTCGGCAAGGACCCGCGCCGTGACGTGAACCCGGACGAAGCCGTGGCCGTTGGCGCCGCGATTCAAGGTCAGGTTCTGTCGGGCGACCGCAAGGACGTGCTGCTTCTCGACGTGACCCCGCTGTCGCTCGGTATCGAGACGCTCGGCGGCGTGATGACGAAGATGATCAACAAGAACACCACGATCCCGACCAAGCACTCGCAGGTCTACTCGACGGCTGACGACAGCCAGTCGGCCGTGACGATCAAGGTGTTCCAGGGCGAACGCGAAATGGCAGCCGGCAACAAGCTGCTGGGCGAGTTCAACCTCGAAGGCATCCCGCCCGCACCGCGCGGCGTGCCGCAGATCGAAGTGAGCTTCGACATCGACGCGAACGGCATTCTGCACGTCGGCGCGAAGGACAAGGCGACCGGCAAGGAAAACCGCATCACGATCAAGGCGAACTCGGGTCTGTCGGAAGCCGAAATCGAGAAGATGGTGAAGGACGCCGAAGCGAACGCGGAAGAAGATCACCGTCTGCGTGAGCTGGCCGATGCGCGCAACCAGGGCGATGCGCTGGTGCACAGCACGAAGAAGGCCGTGGCCGAATACGGCGACAAGATCGACGCGTCCGAAAAGGACAAGATCGAAGCGTCGCTGAAGGAACTCGAAGACACGCTGAAGGACACGTCGGCTGACAAGGCGACGATCGAAGCGAAGGTCGAGGCGCTGTCGGCCGCGTCGCAGAAGCTCGGCGAAAAGATGTACGCCGACATGCAGGCGCAGCAGGCAGGTGCAGCGGGCGCGGCAGGTGCGGCTGGTGCAGGCGCGGCCGGTGCCGAACAAGGCGCGCAGAACCACGCCGACGACGTGGTCGACGCCGAGTTCAAGGAAGTCAAGAAGGACTAAGCGTCTGCCCGCTCAGGCTGCAACCTCAAGGTTGCAGCCTGAGCGGCAAAGACGGCAGCCGCCGCATCGGTTACGATGCGCTCTGCATTGCAGCGCCTGGCGGGCCTTCACGGCTCTCCGGGCACATTTGTTTTATGGAGGCCGTTCTTTTTCAGGGGCCGCAAGCGCAGCAAAAACGCGTGCGCGGGGTTCAAAAGGAACGGCTAACGGGTCACGAGATCCAGCATTCAAGAGGAGCCGGCGTGCGCGCAGCGTGTGCCCGGCGTTGAACCGATATGGCGAAACGGGATTACTACGAGGTTCTGGGCGTCGCGAAGAACGCGAGCGACGACGAAATCAAGAAGGCGTATCGCAAGCTGGCGATGAAGTATCACCCCGACCGCAATCCGGACAACAAGGATGCGGAAGAGCATTTCAAGGAGGCCAAAGAGGCCTATGAAATGCTGTCGGACTCGCAAAAGCGCGCGGCTTACGACCAGTACGGCCACGCGGGCGTCGATCCCAACATGGGCGGCGCGGGTGCGCAGGGCTTTGGCGGTTTCGCGGATGCCTTCGGCGACATCTTTGGCGATATCTTCGGCCAGGCCGCGGGTGGCCGTGGCGGCCAGCGCAGCGGTCCGCAGGTGTATCGCGGCGCGGATCTGCGCTACAGCATGGAAATCACGCTGGAGCAGGCGGCGCACGGTTACGAAACGCAGATCCGCGTGCCGGGCTGGAGCAGTTGCGAAGTCTGTCACGGCTCGGGCGCGAAGCCCGGCACCAAGCCGGAAACCTGCCCGACCTGTCACGGTTCGGGTTCGGTGCGCATGTCGCAGGGCTTTTTCAGCATCCAGCAGACTTGCCCGAAGTGCCACGGCACCGGTTCGTACATCCCCGAGCCCTGCACGTCCTGCCATGGCGCGGGCAAGGTGAAGGAAACCAAGACGCTGGAAGTGAAGATTCCGGCGGGCATCGACGACGGTATGCGTATCCGCTCGGCCGGCAACGGGGAGCCTGGCATCAACGGCGGCCCCTCGGGCGATCTGTACGTCGAAATCCACATCAAGCAGCACGCGGTTTTCGAGCGCGACGGCGACGATCTGCACTGCCAGATGCCGATTCCGTTCTCCACCGCCGCGCTTGGCGGCGAGATCGAAGTGCCCACGCTGGCGGGCCGTGCGACTTTCCCGGTGCCCGAAGGCACGCAGTCGGGCAAGACCTTCCGTCTGCGCGGCAAGGGCATCAAGGGTCTGCGTTCGAGCATCGCGGGCGATCTGTACGTGCACGTCCAGGTGGAAACGCCGGTCAAGCTCACCGAGCATCAGCGCGAACTGCTTCAGCAGTTCGAGAAGTCGCTCGTGGAAGGCGGCGCGCGCCATAGCCCGCAGAGCAAGAGCTGGTTCGACCGCGTCAAGAGCTTCTTCGATTGATGCGCGGTTTTGAGGGCGCGCGGGTCGTTTCATGCGTCCAGTGCGCCTCGGACCGCTGGCAGTACAGGTAGTCACACAATGGCAGTCAATCCAGGTGGCGCGGTGTTCGCGCTGCTCGACGATGGCGACTCGACGGCGGCGAGCCGTTCGAGCCGCCTTTTTACGGGCTTCGTGCGGGAACTGGCGTGCGAGCGCCCGGCCGATCTCGACGCGGTATGCGCGCAGGTGCGTGACGCGCAGAATGCGGGGCTGCATAGCCTCGTGCTCGGCGACTACGACTTCGCGCGCGCGCTCGTGCTCGGCAAGCTCATCAAGCCCAGCGCCATTGCTTCACCCGGTTCGTCCATTGAAACGCAGCCCGGCCACGCCGCGCTGCGTTTTTTATTGTTCGAACGCTGCGAAAAGCTCTCGCGCGACGAAGCCGATGCCTGGCTCGCCACGCGCGAAGGCAGCGAGACGCCGCATCCGGCCGGCATCGCGGGCGTGACGATGGGCGTCGATCGTGAGCGCTTCGAGCGCGATATCGGCGCGGTGCAGGACGCGCTGCGCATCGGCGACTCGTACCAGATCAACTACACGTACCGGTTCGGCTTCGAGGCGTTCGGCTCGCCGCTGGCGCTCTATCGCCGTCTGCGCGAGCGCCAGCGGGTGCGCTATGGCGCGCTTATCGCGCTGCCGGACGATCGCTGGGTGCTGTCGTGCTCGCCGGAACTCTTCGTCGAAAAGCACGGCGAAACGTTGCGCGCGAAACCGATGAAGGGCACGGCGGCGCGCTGGGCCGATCCCGCCGAGGACGCCGCTGCCGCGCAGTTCCTTGCCAACGATCCCAAGAATCGCGCCGAAAACGTGATGATCGTCGATCTGCTGCGCAACGATATCTCGCGCGTGGCACGCACGGGCACGGTGCGCGTGCCGGCGCTCTTCAGCGTCGAGCCGTATGCGTCGGTGTGGCAGATGACGTCGACGGTCGAAGCGAAGCTGCGCGAAGGCACGACCTTCGCTGACGCGATGCGCGCGCTGTTTCCCTGCGGCTCGATCACGGGCGCGCCCAAGCACCGCACGATGGAGCTGATCGACGCGCTGGAGCATGGGCCGCGCGGCCTGTACACGGGCACGATCGGCTGGCTCGACGCGGCGCGCGATGGCGAAGCGTGCGGCGACTTCTGCCTTTCGGTGGTGATTCGCACGCTGACGCTCGATGCCGCAGTGGGCGGTCTGCGTCGCGGCGAGATGGGCGTGGGCGCGGGCATCGTGCTCGACAGCGTGGCCGCCGACGAATATGAGGAGATGCGTTTGAAAGCCCGTTTCCTGACCGGGGCCGATCCCGGCATCGAACTGTTCGAAACGATGTACGCGACGCGCGCGCAGGGCGTGCGGCACCTCGAACGCCATCTCGTGCGTCTCGCGTCGAGTGCCGCGTGGCTCGGTTTTCCGTGCGATGTCGATGCCTTGCGTGAGCGTCTTGCGCAAGCGTGCGCGCAATGGCCGGAAGATGACGCACCGCATCGCGTGCGCGTCGCGCTCGCCAAAAGCGGGGAGATCGCGCTGACGTCGGCGCCGCTCGCGCCGTTGGCGCACGACAGCGTCGGCGTGCTGCTCGCGCCGGATCATGGTTTCGCGCCGGTTGAGTCCGCTGATGCGCTGCTGCTGCGCAAGTCCACGCGCCGCGCCGAATTCGACCGCGCGTGGCGCGAGGCCGAAACGCAGGGCGCCTTCGACATGCTGTTCTTCAACGAGCGGGGCGAGCTGACCGAAGGCGGACGCTCGAACGTGTTCGTGAAGCTCGACGGGCAGTGGTGGACGCCGCCGCTTGCGTCGGGCGTGCTGCCCGGTGTGATGCGCGGGGTGCTGCTCGATGACGAAGCGCTCGGCGCAAAGGAGCGCGTGCTGACGCGCCGCGACGTGCTCGAAGCGCAGGCGCTGATGCTCACCAACGCGTTGCGCGGGGCGGTGCCCGCGAAGCTAATGTAACGGTGCGTCGCACCCGTAAAGGCCCAAAGAAAAAGCGCGTGCCGTAAAAGGTCACGCGCTTTTTCACATCGGCATGAAGCGGCTGGCTTCAGAACCCGTGTTCGGGGCCCGGGAACGTGCCTTCCTTCACCGCCGTCACATAGGCGCGCACGGCCGATTCGATATTCGGCTGGCCTTGCATGAAGTCCTTCACGAAGCGCGGACGCTTGCCGGGGAAAATGCCCAGCATGTCGTGCAGCACCAGCACCTGGCCCGAGCAGTCCAGCCCTGCGCCGATACCGATGGTCGGAATGCGCAACTGCTTCGTGACTTCCGCGCCCAGCGCCGAGGGCACGGCCTCGATCACGACGAGCTGCGCGCCCGCGTCCTGCAGCACGAGCGCGTCGCGCACGAGCTGGGCCGCTGCGGCATCGGTCTTGCCCTGCACCTTGAAGCCGCCGAACGCGTGCACCGACTGGGGCGTGAGGCCGATGTGCGCGCACACCGGCACCGCGCGCTCGACCAGCATCTTCACGGTGGGCGCGAGCCATTCGCCGCCCTCGATCTTGACCATCTGCGCGCCCGCGCGCATGAGCTTCACGGCGCTGGCGAAGGCTTCCTCGGGCGTGCCGAAGGTGCCGAACGGCAGATCGGCGACGATCAGCGCCTTGGGTTGCGCGCGCGCCACCGACGCCGTGTGATAGGCGATGTCGTCGAGCGTGACGGGCAGGGTCGTCGTGTGGCCCTGGAGCACGTTGCCGAGCGAGTCGCCGATCAGCACGGTATCGACGCCCGCGCGGTCGCACAGCGCGGAGAAACTGGCGTCGTAGCACGTGAGCATGGCAATCTTCTCGCCGGCGTCGCGCATGGTCTGGAGCTTGGGCACGGTGACCGCGCTGCGGCTCGTTTCCTGCAGGTAAGTCATGGGGAAATCCTGGGGTGATCCTTGTGAGATCCGTTAAGGATGGAGAAACCGGATGGACGCCGCCTGACCAGGCCTCGCGAGGCTCAGAGCGACGTGCCCTTGACGAACGATTCCTTGCGCCCGCGCATCGTTTCGATACGCTCGGCGATCAGCGCAAGGTCCTCGTCTGAGTCGAGCGGATTCAGATTTTCGACGCCGACTGTCAATACCGGCGCGCGGTCGTAATGATAGAAAAATTCGTTGTAGCTGTCGCACAACCCACGCAGGAAAGCGTCGGAGATGTGCTGCTCCACCGGCACCGCGCGCTTCTGGATGCGCGCGAACAGCGCTTCGGGACTGGCCTGAAGGTAGACGACCAGATCGGGCGCGGGTGCCTGCACGGGCAGGCGCGCGGCGAGCGCGCGATAGAGCGGCAACTCGTCCTCGGACAGCGTCAGGCGGGCGAACACGTCGTTGCGCTCGGCGAGGAAGTTGGTCACGAGCGGCGCGCCCGCGCTGCGGCGCGCGGCCACTTCGTGCGACAGGCGCTCGCGCTGCAGCGCGACGGCAAGCTGCGCGGCCAGTGCGTGGTGCGAGGCGTCGCGGTAGAAGCGTTCGAGAAAGGGGTTGTCGGCGTGCGACTCGATCAGCGTCTGCATCGACCAGCGCTCGGCCAGACGGCTGGCGAGCACGGTCTTGCCCGCGCCTATTGGCCCTTCGATCGCGATGTAGTCGAGCGCGGGCCGCGCGGCGCGTGCGGTGACGATCGGCAGGGGTGTGTTCATTGGCAGCCGCCGGCTTTCTTGCCGCCATCGTCGCTGGCGTTGCCTTGTGCTTCGATGCTATCGGGCGTGGAGGGCGCCGTGCCCAGACACGCGCACAGCGGGCGCAACTTCTCGATGCGCTGATCGGCGACGCCAGGCAGGAACGCACTCACCGCACCCTGACCGGGAATGACGAGCTGCGCATCGATTTCGGCGAGCGGCGCGAGCACGAACGCGCGGCCCGTCATGCGCGGATGCGGCACGGTCAGGTCGGGATCGTCGATCACGGCGTCGCCGAACATCAGGACGTCGATGTCGAGCGTGCGCGGCGCGTTGCGAAAAGGGCGTTCGCGGCCGAAATGATGCTCGATCCGCTGGCACAGACCGAGCAGATCGTGCGCCGTGAGGCACGTTTCGAGTTTCACGACACAGTTGAAATAGTCGTCGCCGCCCGCGTCGATCGGCGCGGTGCGGTACAGACTCGATTTGGCGACCACGGTAATGGTGTGCTGTTGCGCGAGACACACCACCGCGTCTTTGAGGGTCTGGCGCGCATCCCCCAGATTTGCGCCGATTCCCAGCCAGGCAACCGTCATGGCTTCACTTCCTGCGGCTATCGTTGCAAAGGCGCCTGCGAGGCGCCCGCACTACGCGCTGCGCCTCTCATGGCGTCAGTCCTCGTACGGGCCGTCGTCGCCCCCGTCATGCGCGGAATCCGCGCCAGCGCCTTCGTCACCGGCGGCGCCGGTTGCGGCTTCGCCCGCCTTGCGGCTCTTCGCACCGCCACGGCGGCGGCGCTTGCGCGGCGAGCGCTCCCTGCTGCCGCCGGCGGCCAGCAGCGTTTCGCGCGCGGTGAGATCGCCGCTGATGAAGTCGGTCCACCACTGGCCCACTTCGGCGTCGAGCTCGCCCGATTCGCAGCGCAGCAGGAGGAAATCATACCCCGCTCTGAAGCGCGGGTGTTCCAGCAGCTTGATCGCGCTGCGGCCGCGTTTTTCGAGGCGCAACTGCAAGCCCCAGATCTCGCGCATATCGGACGAGAAGCGGCGATGGATCGCGAGCTTTTCGGTCTGTGCGTCGATCACGTCGTCCATCGCGCGACCCAGCGCCGGCACCGGGAAGTCGCCCTCGGCCGTGTACTGCGTCAGGCGTTGCTGAACGTCGTGCCACAGCAGCGTGGCGAACAGGAAGCCCGGCGACACCGGCTTGCCGGCGCGCACGCGCGCATCGGTATTCGACAGCGCGAGCGTGATGAAGCGCTCGCCCTGCGGCTGTTCCAGCACCACGTCGAGCAGCGGCAGCAGGCCGTGATGCAGGCCTTCCTTGCGCAGCCAGCGCAGGCATTCGAGCGCGTGACCCGAAAGCAGCAGCTTGAGCATCTCGTCGAACAGACGCGCCGCCGGCACGTTGTTGATGAGATCGGCCATTTCCACGATGGGCGCGCGCGTGTGCTCCTCGATTTCGAAGCCGAGCTTGGCCGCGAAACGCACCACGCGCAGCATGCGCACCGGGTCTTCGCGATAGCGCGTGGCCGGGTCGCCGATCATGCGCAGCAGGCGCGCGCGCATGTCGGCCATGCCGTTGTGGTAATCCAGCACGGTCTGCGTGGCCGGATCGTAGTACATCGCGTTGATCGTGAAGTCGCGGCGCGTGGCGTCTTCGTGCTGCTCGCCCCAGACGTTGTCGCGCAGCACGCGGCCGCTTGCGTCGACGTGATGGGTCTTGCGGTCGAGTTCGTCGCGGCGCATGCGTTTGACCGGCGCGGCGCTGGGCGCGGCGGCGGGCGGCGCATCCACCAGCGCGCGGAAAGTCGAGACTTCGATGATTTCCTGGCCGAACTGCACGTGCACGATCTGGAAACGCCGGCCGATGATGCGCGCGCGGCGGAACAGCTTCTGCACCTGGTCGGGCGTGGCGTCGGTGGCGACGTCGAAATCCTTGGGCGCGACGCCGAGCAGCAGATCGCGCACCGCGCCGCCGACGATGAACGCGCGAAAGCCGGCTTGCTGCAGGCCTTCGGTCACGCGCACGGCGTTGCGGGAAATCAGCGACGGGTCGATGCCGTGCACGTCGGCGGACAGGATCACGGGCGTGGTGGGGTCGGCCGCGCCCTTTTGCGCGCCGCGCGGCTTGGCTTCCTTCTTGACCGTGACGGTTTTGCGGCGCGCCCGGGTGGCGGTGCCGACGGCGGCGTCGCCGTCATGCTGGGCCGCTGCGCGGGTTGGGTCGCCGGATTCGCCTTGCGTTTCAAGGGCTTCGGCGTCGTCCTGGCCGAACAGCTTGCGGATGAATTTCTTGATCACGATGCCTGGAACAAATCGAGGATGCGCCAGCCTGCTTTTTGCGCGTGGGCGCGCAGGGTGTCGTCGGGGTTGGTCGCGATCGGGTCGGTGACTTTTTCGAGCAGCGGGATGTCGTTGTGCGAGTCGCTATAGAAGTAGCTGCGATCGAAGTCCGACCAGGTCTTGCCGAGCGAGGCAAGCCAGGCTTCGACGCGCGTGATCTTGCCTTCGCGAAAGCTCGGCGTGCCCGTCGGGCGGCCGGTGAAAGCCGAGGCCGGATGGCCGTCCACGGTTTCGACTTCGCAGGCGATCAGTTTGTCCACGCCGAAGGCTTCGCCGATGGGCGCCGTGATGAATTCGTTGGTCGCCGTGACCATGCAGACGAGGTCGCCCGCGGCCTTGTGCTCGCGCACGAGTTCGATCGCGACCGGCAGCATGGCCGGTTTGATGACTTCGTGCATGTACTGGTCGTGCCAGGCCTTGAGCTGCTCGCGCGAATGCTTCGCGAGCGGCGTGAGGGCGGCGACGAGGTACGCGTTGATGTCGAGCGTGCCGGCCTTGTACTGGCCGTAGAAGTAGTCGTTCTGCTCGGTGAAGCGCTCGGCGTCCACGAGGCCGAGCTTCACCATGAAGCGGCCCCATTCGTGGTCGCTGTCGGTGGGGATCAGCGTGTGATCGAGATCGAAGAGTGCGAGATTAGCCATGGGCGCTCATTTTACTTGAAGCGGGTGAAGCCGTTGCCGCTGCCAGCGTCGGCCGGCGGGGCGGGCTGCGTGTTGGGCTGCGGGTCGGACTGTGAAGCGGGTTCGTCGGGCGCGGCGGCCTTTGGGGAGCCATCGGGCGCGGCGGGGTCCGGCATGGCGGGCGATGCAGGGTCGGCCTGGGCGTCCGGCTGCGGTCCGGCCGCGGCGGGTGGCCGGTTCGGGGCGTTCGGATCATTCGGATCATGCGGATCGACGGGCACGGCGGGCGGATCGAGATCGCCGTTCAGTTCGCCGGTCATTTCGTTGCTGACATCGGCTTCGACTTCGCCTTGCAGCTCCGTGCCCAGCTCGCGATGGACGACGTCGCGGAATTTAACCCCGAGTTCGCCGTCGACATTGTCGGTCGGCGGCTCGAAGGGCTTGTCGCCCAGCGGCTCGCGCGCCTGCTGGGCCGGGGGTTTCGGCGCTTCGTAAGCCGGATCGGATGCGTCCTGCTCCAGCGTCTCCTGGGGCGGGAACAATTCAAGCTCGACGGCCGCCGGGGTCGCATCGGGCGCGGGAGCCGCACCGCCTTCGGCCTGCTCTTCGCCGATGACGTTGGTGATATCGGCGGGATCGGCGCTTTCCGCCTCTTCAGGCTGCAACGCGAACAGCGCGGTGTCGTCGCCCGCGAGCGCTTCGGGACTCAGCGGCCCTTCACCGTTGGCGAGCATGGTGCGCAACAGCGGCAGCGTCACCGCGCGCTTTTGCTCCAGCGAGAAGCGGTCGAGCGCGTCGAGCAGGCGCATCAGGCTCGGCATATCGCGGCGGAAGTGCGTGAGCAGATAGGCCGGCACGTCGTCGGCGAGATTGATGCCGCGCTCGCGCGCCGCCTGCTTGAGCACGGCGGCCTTGCCCGCGTCCGAGAGCGGCGCGAGATGGAACACGAGACCCCAGCCCAGCCGCGTGCGCAGATCCTCGCGCACCGCGAGCCCCATCGGCGGCGCGTTGCCGGTGGCGACGAGCGCCGTGGCCGGATGCGAGCGCACCTCGTTGAAGAGATTGAAGAGCGCGATCTGCTGCGCGCCCGAGAGCGCATCGCAGTCGTCCACGGCGTAGATCGTCACGCGCGGATCGAACGTGAAGGCGGCGAGGCCGCTTTGCGGTCCGAGATAGCGCACATGACCCGGCGGCGCTTCGAAGGCGAGCGAGCGCAACAGATGCGAGCGGCCATTGCCCGGCTCGCCCCAGACGTAGAACGTGCGGTCGGCCTTCGGATCGACGCCCGCGGCGAGTGCGGCGTCCAGCCCGCGCAGGCGCGCGACCAGCTCCGCATTGGCGCCGGTGTGGAAGTTGTCGAAGGTCGATGGCGGCGGAGTGCCGAGATCGAGCGTTAGCTGTCGCTGCACGGTATGTCTGGCCGAAGTCCCGGGTCTCTCAGTGTCTGCCTGTCTGCTCGTCGTGTGCTCGGTGGCGGCTCAATTGCGGTAGAGCGCGCTGGCGAGATAGCTGCGCCGCAGCTCGCGCAGCGCGATCGAGAGGATCGCGCTGGCCGGCAGCGCAAGCAGCACGCCGAAGAAGCCGAACAGTTGCCCGAAGGCGAGCAACGCGAAAATCACCGCGAGCGGATGCAGGCCGATGCGCTCGCCCACGAGGCGCGGCGTGAGGAAAAAGCCCTCGAGCACCTGGCCCACGCCGTAGATCAGCGCCACCGCGCCGAAACCATACCAGCTACCGAACTGCAGCAGTGCGGCGACGAGCGCGAGCACGAGGCCCGTCGCATAGCCCAGATACGGAATCAGCACCGCGAGGCCCGTGAACACGCCCACCGGCAGCGCGACCTCGAAGCCCGCGATCGACAGCGCGATTGCGTAGAACGCCGCGAGGATCGCCATCACCAGCAACTGCCCGCGCAGATATTGCGCCAGCATGCGATCCATCTCGCCGGCCAGCTCCATGGTGCGCGCGAACCAGCGGCGCGGCACGAAGGTCTGCATGCGCGAAAGCATCGCGTTCCAGTCGTAGAGCAGATAGAACAGCACGAGCGGCACCAGCACGGCGTTCGAGACGACCTCGATCGCCACGTTGCTGCTGGTGCGAATCGACGTCCACGCGTAGAGCGCGATGGTCTGCGCGCTGCCTTCCATGCGGCTCGTGATCATGTCGCGCAGGCTCTGGAAATCGAGCATGTCGTCGCTCACGCCGAGAAACCTCAGCTTGGGCTGCAGCCAGTCGTGCAGATGCGTGATCATCGCGGGCACCTGCTGCTTGAGCTGCGGCCCTTCCTTCTGGATCACGGCGAGCAGCAGCACCACCAGCATCGTCACGACCAGCGCGAAAAACAGCATCATCGTGAGTGCGGCGAGGCCGCGCGGCACGCGCCGGCGCACGAGCCACGCCACGCCCGGCTGCAGCACGTAAGCGAGCAGGCCGCCGAGCAGAAAGGGCGTGAGCACGGGCCGCAGCAGCCACAGCACGATGCCGAAGGCGAGCGCAAGCGCGGCCCAGATGAAGGCCTGACGTTGATACGGCGTGAAAATCGGAGTGTTCTGCGACAAAACCAGGTTTCCGTTTGTAGGGTGAGGCGGGATGGCGAAGTCGTGCGCGAGCGGTCTTTTTGCCCATTATTCGCGCGTCTTGCGCCTTGTCTCCTGCCCGTTCCGGGCGCGCCGCGCCGCGCTCATCCGCCCATTCGCGTCCCGCTTGCATCCTGTTTGCGGCTCGCCTGCGCCAGGCGCGTATCAAAATACTCACCCTGGGCGCGGCGGCGGGGCGCCGTCAATCGGTTAAAATCGCATTTTACCGACCTTCTGGCGCTTCCCCATGAATGAACCGAAATCCGGCCCCGCTAATTCCCAACAAGGCCTCTCCTACCGCGACGCCGGCGTGGACATGGTCGCGGGCGATGCGCTCGTCGATCGCATCAAGCCTTTTGCGAAAAAGACCCTGCGCGAAGGCGTGATGGGCGGTATCGGCGGATTCGGCGCGCTCTTCGAAGTGCCGAAGAAGTACAAGGAGCCCGTGCTGGTTTCGGGCACCGACGGCGTGGGCACGAAGCTGCGCCTCGCGTTTCATCTGAACAAACACGATACGGTCGGCCAGGATCTCGTCGCGATGAGCGTCAACGACATCCTCGTGCAGGGCGCCGAGCCGCTGTTCTTCCTCGATTACTTCGCCTGCGGCAAGCTGGACGTCGATACGGCGGCCACGGTCGTGCAGGGCATCGCGCAAGGTTGCGAGCTCTCGGGCTGCGCGCTGATCGGCGGTGAGACGGCGGAAATGCCGGGCATGTACCCGGACGGCGAATACGACCTCGCGGGCTTCGCGGTCGGCGCGGTGGAAAAGAGCAAGATCATCGACGGCAGCACGATCGCCCCGGGCGACGTGGTGCTGGGCCTCGCGTCGAGCGGCATCCACTCGAACGGCTTCTCGCTCGTGCGCAAGATCATCGAGCGCGCGAACCCGGACATGAACGCCGACTTCGACGGCCGCACGCTGGCCGACGCCCTGATGGCGCCCACGCGCATCTACGTGAAGCCGCTGCTCAAGCTGATGGAAACCATCACCGTGAAGGGCATGGCGCACATCACCGGCGGCGGTCTGGTCGAAAACATTCCGCGCGTGCTGCGTGAAGGCCTCACGGCTGAACTGAACCATGCCGCATGGCCGCTGCCGCCGCTGTTCTCGTGGCTGCAGAAGGAAGGCGGCGTCGCCGACGCGGAAATGCATCGCGTGTTCAACTGCGGCATCGGCATGGCCGTGGTCGTGGCGGCCGATCAGGCCGATGCCGCCGCCGCGCTGCTGGCGGCCGCGGGCGAGCAGGTCTGGAAGATCGGCTTCGTGCGCGAAAGCAAGGAAGGCGAAGCGCAGACCGTGGTGGTCTAAGCCCGGCGCGTTCCTTCGCAAAAAAGCCCGCCAACCGGCGGGCTTTTTCTTTAGGCGCGACGTTCAAGCGGCAACGCGCGTCAGAGCACCGTGCGCACGTGCCAAAGCTCCGGAAACAGCACGACGTCGAGCATCTTGCGCAGATACGGCGCGCCATTGGTGCCACCCGTGCCCTGCTTGAAGCCGATGATGCGCTCCACCGTCGTCACGTGGCGAAAGCGCCACTGGCGGAACGCGTCTTCCAGATCGACGAGTTCTTCGGCCATTTCGTACAGATCCCAGTGCTTCGAGGGATTGCGATAAATCTCCAGCCACGCCGCTTCCACCGTGGCGTCGTGCTCCGTCGCCTGGCTCCAGTCGCGCGCGAGACGCTCGGGCGCGATCGCAAAGCCGCGCCGCGCGAGCAGGCGGATCACCTCGTCGTAGAACGACGGCGCTTCGAGCGTCGCCTTCACCTGCGCGTGAATCTCGGGCCGATGTTCGTGCGGCTTGAGCATCTGCGCGTTCTTGTTGCCGAGCAGGAACTCGATCATGCGGTACTGATACGACTGGAAGCCCGACGACGCGCCCAGATACGGCCGCATCGCCGTGTATTCGGACGGCGTGAGCGTCGAAAGCACGCTCCACGCCTGCACCAGTTGCTCCAGAATGCGCGAGACGCGCGCGAGCTGCTTGAACGCGGGCGGCAGTTCGTCGCGATGCACGTTGGCGAGCGCCGCGCGCAGCTCGTACAGCGCGAGTTTCATCCACAGCTCGCTGGTCTGATGCTGGACGATGAACAGCATCTCGTTGTGATCGGGCGAGAGCGGATGCTGCGCATTGAGCACCGAATCCAGCCCAAGGTAATCGCCGTAGCTCATCGACTTCGAAAAGTCGAGCTGCGCGTCGTGCCAGCCGTCGCCTTGTTCCGCTGCTGCTGCGGGCGCCTGCGTGTGAGCCGCCGCCGCGCCCGCGCCGTGGCCGAACGGACAGCCGCCGCGCGGCGCGTCCTTCGGTGCACTGGCGTCCTCGGGCACGCCCGGAATCTGCATGTGGTCGTTCATCGCGCGCTCCTCAGGTCACCGCGCCGCGTGCGGCGAATTCGGGCTTGCGCCAGTACTCGGTCGCGAGCACGTCGCGCAGCGTTTCCACCGCGTCCCAGACATCCACATAACGCACGTAAAGCGGCGTAAAGCCGAAGCGCAGCACGCGCGGCTCACGATAGTCGCCGATCACGCCGCGCGCGATCAGCGCCTGCATCACTTCATAGCCATGGGGATGCTCGAAACTCACGTGCGAGCCGCGCCGCGCATGTTCGCGCGGCGTGACGAGCGTGAGGTCGAACTCCTTGCAGCGCGTCTCGACCAGTTCGATGAAGAGATCGGTGAGCGCGAGCGACTTGCGGCGGATCGCCTGCATGTCGGTTTGCAGGAACACGTCGAGGCCGCATTCGACCAGCGCCATCGAGACAATCGGCTGCGTGCCGCACAGATAGCGGCCGATGCCGTCGTCGGGCCGGTATTGCGGATTCATTTCGAACGGCGACTTGTGGCCCCACCAGCCCGACAGCGGCTGCGAGAACGTGTTCTGGTTGCGTTTGGGCACCCACACGAAGCCCGGCGAGCCGGGGCTGCCGTTCAGATACTTGTACGTGCAGCCGACCGCGTAATCGGCGTTCACGCCGTTCAGGTCGACCGGCACCGCGCCCGCCGAATGCGCCAGATCCCAGAGCGCGAGCGCGCCTTGCGCGTGGATGTGTTCGGTGAGCGCGCGCATGTCGTGCATCTCGCCGGTGCGGTAGTTCACGTGCGTGATCATCGCCACGGCCACGTCGTCGCGGATCGCGGCGGGCAGCTCGGACGGATCGTCCACGAGGCGCAGCTCGTAACCGCGATCGAGTTGCTCGATCAGACCCTGCGCGATGTAGAGATCGCTAGGGAAATTCGAGCGCTCGGAGACGATCACGCGGCGCTTCGGATCGCGCGCGTTCTGCACGCGCAGCGCGGCGGACAGCGCCTTGAAGAGATTGATCGAGATGGTGTCGGTCACGACCACTTCGTCCTCGGCCGCGCCGATCAGCGGGGCGAGCTTGTTGCCCAGACGCCGCGGCAGCGCGAACCAGCCAGCCGTGTTCCAGCTGCGGATCAGGCCTTCGCCCCATTCGCCGCCGATCACGGCCTGGGCGCGCGCGGCGCTGGCCTGCGGCGGCACGCCGAGCGAGTTGCCGTCCAGATAAATGGTTTCGGGGGCGAGCGTGAATTGTTCGCGCAGCG
Source organism: Paraburkholderia eburnea (assembly GCF_002917095.1). Lineage (GTDB taxonomy): Bacteria > Pseudomonadota > Gammaproteobacteria > Burkholderiales > Burkholderiaceae > Paraburkholderia > Paraburkholderia eburnea. The sequence goes on along the minus strand of NZ_PQGA01000001.1, from coordinate 475,273 downwards.
CCGCGAGCGGGTCGGCGCGGTCGGCGGCCAGGGCTTCGTTACGGTCGTTCATGTCGATGGGGAGTCGTGAAGGTGTCTCGGGCGATTGCGGTGCAATCGGTGTTTTCTGGTGTGTGTGTCTTATTGGGGCAGCGCGCGCAGCACGGCGCGCACGGGGCTGGCGTCGAGCGTCGCGAATTTCAGCGGCAGCGCGATCAGCTCGTAGTCGCCGGGCGCGATGGCGTCGAGCACGACGCCTTCGAGAATCGCCATGCGATGCGCGCGGATGCGGTGATGCGCGTCCATCGTCTTCGACTCCTGCGGGTCGAGCGACGGCGTATCGATGCCGATCAGGCGCACACCATGCGCCGCGAGCAGATCGATCGTCGCGGGCGCCACGGCGCAGAACGCGCTATCCCAGCGATCCTGCGGCGCTTGCGCGTAAGTGCGCAACAGCACGCGCGGCGGGATGCCGTCGAGCGCGTTTTCGACATGCTCGGGCAGCACTAAAGGCGTCGCGCCCACGCAATGAATCACGCGGCACGCGCCGATATACGTATCGAGCGGCACATCGCCGATGGGCGCGCCTTCGGCGTCGTAGTGCAGCGGCGCGTCGGTGTGCGCGCCGGTGTGCGGCGAGAGCGTCACGCGCGCCACATTGACCGGCGAGCCGGCCTCCATGCGCCAGACACGCTCGACGCTTACGCTCGTATCGCCGGGCCAGACGGGCGTTGCAGGATGGATCGGCGGGGAAATATCCCAGAGGGTGTTCATCTCGATGACAGAAGTGTGCGGGTATTTTTCGAATGATAGGCAACCCTCTGCGAAATGTGCTTGCGAAAAAAACGCCGTACGCTACAGTTCTTGGCACATAATTTGTTACAAGACGGGAACGGAGACCAAATATGAACGCTATCTCGCTCGACGCAACCGATTGCCGGATTCTCGCCGTGCTCCAGAACGAGGGCCGCATCAGCAACCTCGATCTGGCCGAACGTATTTCGCTGTCGCCGTCCGCGTGTCTGCGGCGGCTGCGCCTGCTCGAAGAGCAGGGCGTGGTCGAGCGCTATCGCGCCAGTCTGAACCGGGAGATTCTCGGCTTCGAGATGGAAGCCTTTGTGCAGGTCTCGATGCGCAACGACCAGGAAAGCTGGCACGAGCGCTTTGTCACGGCGCTGCGCGACTGGCCCGAAGTGGTGGGCGCTTACGTGGTGACGGGGGAGACGCACTATCTGCTGCGCGTGCTCGCGCACAACCTCAAGCACTACTCGGATTTCGTGCTCAACAAGCTGTACAAGGCGCCGGGCGTGATGGACATCCGCTCGAACATCGTGCTCACGACGCTCAAGGTCGAGGCGGGCGTGCCCGTCGATCTGATCGCGCAGCGCGGCGAGCCGAAGGCGAACTGAGGCTGAAGTCGAGGCGGGGGCTGCCCGGCGCGTGCGCCGGGCCGGTGAACATCAAAGCACGATCAAAGCACGATCAAAGCGGTTCGATCTGGTGAAACCCGCCGCCGTGGAACACGAGCGGCGACGCCTGATCGAGATCCTCGCGCACGCCGCAGCGCTCCACTTCGCCCACGAAGATGACGTGATCGCCTTCGTCGTAGCGGCTGCGGTTATGGCATTCGAACCAGGCGATGGCGCCGTCGAGCACCGGCATGCCGCTGTCGCCGGCCGCGTGCGAGACGCCTTCGAAACGGTCGCCCTTGACGGTCGCGAAGCGCTTGCACAGATCGAGCTGCGACGCGGCGAGCACATTCACCACATAATGGCTGTTGCTGCGGAACACGGGCATCGACGCCGAGCGCGTGGCGAGGCTCCAGAGCACGAGCGGCGGATCGAGCGACACCGAGTTGAACGAACTGGCGGTAATGCCGATGAGCTGGCCGTCGGGCGCGCGCGTCGTGATGACCGTCACGCCGGTCGCGAACTGGCCGAGCGCGCGGCGGAATGCGGCGGCGTCGAAGTTGGGCGGGCTGGCGCGGCGGGTCATGGCTGCACGCCCTCAATCGATGCGGAAGTCGGAATAATCATGTGGAATTTCGGCGAATTGCCCCAATTTTAGCGAAAAGCGGCGGGCGACTGGGTTTAGACCCACTCGCGCAGCGGTTACCGCCTGGTTGCGCCGATTTGTGCCGATTGTGCGCACGGCGCGTCCGCCATTGTCAAAGGAGAGTTGAGCATGAGTCAGACGATCGAAACGGCCACCCTGGGCGGCGGATGTTTCTGGTGCCTCGAAGCAGTCTATCTGCGTGTGGAAGGCGTGGTGGCGGTGGAGTCGGGCTATGCGGGCGGCCAGACCGTCAATCCGACCTATGAGCAGGTCTGCGACGGCGCGACGGGCCACGCCGAAGTCGTAAAGGTCGATTTCGACCCCGCGAAGATCAGCTATCGCGAGATCCTCGACATCTTCTTCGCGATTCACGATCCGACCCAGTTGAACCGTCAGGGCAATGATGTCGGCACGCAGTATCGCTCGGTGATCTTCACGCATTCGCCGGAACAGGGCGCAATCGCTGAACAGGCGATCCGCGAGCTGGCGGCCGAAGGCGTCTATGACGGCAAGATCGTCACCCAGGTGCTGCCGCTCGACGGCAACTACTTTCCCGCCGAGGCGTATCACCAGAACTACTTCGCGCAGCATCCGGATCAGGGCTATTGCGCCTTCGTGGTCGCGCCGAAGGTGGCGAAGTTCCGCCAGAAGTTCGCGCATCGGCTCAAGGCTTGAGCCTGGCGTAGACGCGCTCAGGTGAGCGCAACGGCAGGGGCGGTTCGAGGGATCGAACCGCCCCTGCTTCATTTCATGACGCAGATTCCCGGGCTTCAGTGCGCAGGCGCGCCATTTCCCCGGCGATAGCGATCCCGAGCTTCTGGCACGTGAGCGGCGCCGATCCTTCCGCCTTGTTATTGGTCGTGATGAGCACGGGTTGGCCCGCGATCGCATAGCGGGCGGCCAGTTCGGCGAGCGTGTCGCGCGTGTGCGGGTCTTCGTCGACGAGCTTGTCGAATGGTTCATAGCGCGCCTTGGCCTGCTCGTACTTGAAGCCGCTGTGCAGGCTCCAGCGCACGATCAGCGGTCCGGCGGGCGCTTCGCCGTCCATCAGCGCGAGCGCCGCCGCCTGGCGCAGCGGGTCGGGCATACGCGCGTGCAGGCCGACGCAGTAGCGCACTCCCGCCGCGCGCAGCGCGCGCACGAAACGCGGCGTGAGCAGGATGCCGTCGCGGATCTCGACGGCGTAGCAGGTCGCGTCGCCGGGCGCGGCGTCGTCGGTGGCGTCTTCGGCGGGCTTCGGCAGCGGCTGAAGCGGCGGCAGCGCGGCCAGGAAGGCCGATAGCCGCTCGACGAACACGGCCGGATCGGCGAGCAGTTGATCGGGCAGCGGCGGAAACTGGAACACGAGCGCGCCCGCCTTCCTGCCGAGGCCCGCGAGGCACGGCTCGACGAATTCGCGCGCGGCAAGCTCGGCGTTCAGAAAGCACGGGTTGGCCGAGACCGGCTCGCCGCGATCGCCGCGCACGCTGGCGTCGGTGATGAGCGCGGGCGCTTTGACGATGAAGCGGAAATGATCCGGCACCTGTTGCGCGTAGCGCAGATAGTCGGTCACGCTGAGCGGCGCGTAGAACGAGCGGTCGATGCTCACCGAGCGCAATAGCGGATGCGCGCCATAGGCCGCGAGTCCGTCGCGCGCGAGCTTCGAGTTGCTGTAGTCGTCGCCATAGACGATGCCGTTCCAGCCCGGAAACGACCACGACGAGGTGCCCAGCCGCACGCCGGCGGGCAGATCGGCGGCCAGGTCGAGCACGTCCTGCGTAGGGGCGGCGGGCAGCACGCCACGCGCGCGGCGTCTGGGGGCGGGAGAATCGGGGGATTCCGGCGTGTCCGTTGGGCTGTCGGCGGTTTCTGAATCGGCTTCCGGCGACTGGCCGCGTGCGGCGCGCCTGGGCGGCGGCTCAGGCGGCACGAAGCCGAACAGATCGGTCTGGGCGGTCTGGGCTTTCTCCGGGCGCTCGACAGGCGCGGCGCGTCGGGCGGGCGCGCGCGTCACACTGCGCGAGGCGGGCCGCGCTGAAGCCTCGCCATCATGGTCCAGCGCCCCGAAAAGGCCGTCGTCGCGTTCGTTCATCCAGGTATCAAAGTGGCGAGTGAGGCGCCCGGTCAGAAAAAGCAGGAAAAAGCCGCCCGCCTCACCCGCGACGGGCACATCAAAGCGGCTTCTCGTACATATAGCGGCGCGACCACGGCAGCGTCGTCGCGCTGCGGCCGGCCTTGCGGCAGACGATCTGGTAAATCGACACGTCGTCGTGCTCGAACGCGTAGGCGCAGCCCGCCAGGTAGACGCGCCAGATGCGGAACTTCTCGTCGTCGACGAGCTTTTTCGCTTCTTCGGCACGCGCCTCGAAGTTATCGGCCCAGAGGTCGAGCGTGTGCGCATAGTGACGGCGCAGGCTTTCCACGTCAACCGCCTCCAGCCCGCCGCGCTGCGCCGCTTCCAGCGCCAGGCTGATATGCGGCAGCTCGCCGTCGGGGAACACGTAGCGGTCGATGAACTCGCCGCCGCCCAGCGCCGTCTCGCCGCTTTCGGCATCCGACGAGGTGATGCCATGGTTCATGGCGATGCCGTCGTCGGCAAGCAGCTCGCGCACTTTCGTGAAGTAGCCGGGCAGATTCTTGCGCCCGACGTGCTCGAACATGCCCACGCTCGTGATGCGGTCGAACTGGCCTTGAACGTCGCGATAGTCCTGCAGGCGGATCTCGATGCGATCTTCGAGTCCCGCGTCCTTCACGCGCTGCGTGGCCAGATCGAACTGGTTCTGCGAGAGCGTCACGCCCACGCAGCGCGCGCCGAATTTTTGCGCCGCGCGCAGCACGAGCGCCCCCCAGCCACAGCCGATGTCGAGCAGCGTCTGGCCTTCCTTGAGCTGGATCTTGGTGAGGATGTGATCGATCTTCTTGAGCTGGGCGGTGGCGAGATCTTCATCGCCGTTCTCGAAGTACGCGCACGAATAGACCATGTTCTCGTCGAGCCAGAGCTTGTAGAACTCGTTCGAGACGTCGTAGTGGTACTGGATGGCCTTTTTGTCGGTGCTCTTCGAGTGCGTGAAGTAGCGGCGCACGCGCGCGAGCTTGCTGGCGCTCGTGACGGTGCTGCGCGCGAGCGAGTAGCTGATGTTGATGATGTCGGCGACCTTGCCTTCGATGTCGATCTTGCCCTTCACATAGGCCTCGCCGAGATTGTCGAGGCTCGGTTCGAGCAGAAGCGGCAGCGCCGACGCGCTATTGACCTTCAGCGTGACCTGCGGCGCGGCGAAGTGGCCGAAATCGTATTGCTGGCCGCTCCAGAGTACGAGCCGCGCGGGCAGATCGGCCTTGTTGCGCACTTCGTCGACCCACTGTGCGAGTTTTTTCTCCCAGAACATGCGTTTCTCTCCGTGTCGATTGAACGGCTCAAGCCGAGGAAAGACAAAAGCGAATTGCGATGCGTAGTACCGGACAAACACGAGGCAAAGCGGACTGGCGCGCCGTCATACCGCCTCGAACCGCAGAGGGCGGCGCGCCCGGCGGGCACGCCGCTCGATCAGGATCAGGGGGCGAGCCGTTCGATGCGCCACGCGGCGCCGGCTTGCGCGCTGTCGCGCGTGTAGCGGATGCGGTCATGCAGGCGCGACGGGCGGCCTTGCCAGAACTCGATGGCGTCCGGCACGACGCGGTAGCCGCCCCAGTGCGGCGGGCGCGGCGGCGCATCGCCGTACTGGGCGCTGATTTCGCGCTCGCGAGCTTCGAGCTGCGCACGGCTGTCGATCACCGTGCTCTGCTCCGACGCCCACGCACCGATGCGCGAGCCGAGCGGACGCGACTGATAGTAGGCGTCGCTTTCCGCATCGCTGGTTTTCTCGACGCGGCCTTCGATACGCACCTGGCGTTCGAGTTCGATCCAGTGGAACAGCAGGGCGGCGTGCGGCCTGGCCGCCAGTTCGCGGCCCTTGCGGCTGTCGTAGTTGGTGAAGAACACGAAGCCGCGCTCGTCCACGCCCTTGATCAGCAGGATGCGCGCGGCCGGACGGCCTTCGGCATCGACGGTCGCGACGGTCATCGCATTGGGCTCGGGCAACTGCGCGTCGAGCGCCTGGGCGAACCAGGTCTGGAACTGGCGGATCGGATCGGCGTCGACGTCGGTGGCGTCGAGCGAGCCGAGCGAGTAATTCTTGCGGAGATCGGCGAGGGAGGTCATGTTTTATGCAGACGCTTCAGTGCGGACGAGTATAACCAGAAATAACCGGAAGGCGGGGCCGGATGCCGCGGCCGCGCAGCCCGGTCCGGAGCACAGCCCGATCGCGCGCGATCAGGCAAAATACGGGTCTTCCCAGGACCGTGACAATACGCAATCGGTCCGCTTTCGCGCATTCGATTTTCTACCGTCATGTCCAGTACACCGCTTTCCACTTCGACCGCCTCGTTCCCATCTGCGGCCGAACCCGCCGATCTTACCGCGCCGCACGCGCACGAGGTTGCCGACCGGGCGCGCCGCTTCGGCGGCGTGGCGCGGCTTTACGGCGCACCCGCGCTCGACGCGTTCGAGCGCGCGCATGTCGCGGTGATCGGCATCGGCGGGGTGGGCTCGTGGGTCGCGGAGGCGCTCGCGCGCAGCGCGATCGGCACGCTCACGCTGATCGACCTCGACAACGTGGCCGAGAGCAACACCAACCGCCAGATCCACGCGCTCGACGGCAACTACGGCAAGCCCAAGGTCGAGGCGATGGCCGAGCGCATCAAGCTGATCGATCCGGACTGCGACGTGCGGCTCGTGGAGGATTTCGTCGAGCCGTCGAACTTCGACGCGCTGCTGGGCAGCGGCTTCGACTACGTGGTGGATGCGATCGACAGCGTGCGGACCAAGACCGCGCTGATCGCCTGGTGCGTCGAGCATCGCGTGCCGCTCATCACCGTGGGCGGCGCGGGCGGGCAACTGGACCCGACGCGCATCCGCATCGACGATCTCGCGCTCACCATCCAGGATCCGCTGCTCTCCAAGGTGCGCGGGCAACTGCGCAAGCATCACGGCTTCCCGCGCGGCCCGAAGGCGCGCTTCAAGGTGAGTGCGGTGTATTCGGATGAACCGCTGATCTACCCGGAAGCGGCGGTGTGCGACGTCGATAGCGAGGCCGAGCACGTCACGACCTCGCCCGGCCATCACGGTCCGGTGGGGCTGAATTGCGCGGGGTTTGGCTCGAGCGTGTGCGTGACCGCGAGTTTTGGTTTTGCCGCGGCGGCCTATGTGCTGCGCACGCTGGCGCATCAGGCGAATACGCGCTGAGGCGTGCCGGCGCGCTTCTGGTACTAACGGTCGCGCGCCGTGCATGAAGTTTGATCTCGCAAAGCGTTTGATGCTTCGGAGTTCTGCATTATTCGCGAAAAGGGCGAAGGTGCCGTTGTAGCATCGCGTGACGCGCTGAAACTTCCTTCGCAGGCGTGCGAATCTTTCGATCCAGGTTGTTGCGTTCGACCAGGCTTAAGCAATGGCACGCCATGTCTACAATTTATTCGTCCGGGTGTTGATCTACTTGCTGCCGTTCTGGCTGGCGGGTTTTGAGTACACGGTGCATCAGTCGCTGAAAGAACACGACCCGGAGGCTTTTCTCGCGCCTGCGTTGATGCTTGGCGCCATCGCCTTGCTCATGCCGCTTTGTCTGGCGCGCAAGGAACCGCATCGCCGTGAATCGTGGCTCGTACGGTTCAAGTATCGCTGCGATATTGTTCTGGTCGCGGTTGCCGCCGCGCTCGCGCTGTTCGGCATGCCGCTATGGCACCAGTTCCTGGGTGTCTCACTCGGCGCGACTTTCGAGGGATGGCCAGCCTTGGCACTATTCGGATGGACGGCTGTGAAGTCGGATTCGATGGTCTATTATTTTTCCGCCGTTGGTTTAAGCGAACTCAAGCGGTTGACGGCATGATGACGAATCTTTTCCTGAATTTTTCGCAGAACTACGGCGTGCTGATCATCGCCGCCATTACCTTCTGCATCGTGCAGGCGCTCTCGTACTTGTTCCGGCAGCATGTTGCGACGGTTGAGCGTCGTGCATCGGTGATTCATGTGCCGGCGCGCGCAGGAACGCAGATGCTCGTGCGCGAGGAACTCGATCGCAGCTTCAAGGAGCTTGCGGCTGCCATGCGCAAACGGGAAGCGGTGAACAAAGCGGCGCGCGGCAAGTTGCAGGCGCGGTTCAAGGGACGCGCTGCTTCTGCGAGCTACGGCGCGCAATCGGCGGCGTACGTCGGCAGCCTGAGGCATGGTCGCAAGACCCGCCTCGGCTGAACGCGCTTCCAGGCCCGTCCAGAAAAAAAGCCCGCGATTTTCGCGGGCTTTCTACTTTGGCCGGGGTCGACTGGCTCGGTTCAGGGCTCAGTTCAGCGTCGCGCTGAGCTTGCGCCGCCATTCGCTCACCAGTTGCGGCTGATGCTCGGCCAGATCGAACACGGACAGCATGGTCTTGCGGCCGATGTCGTCGCGGAACGTACGGTCGCGCTTCACGATCTCCAGCAAATGCTCCAGCGCACCGGCGTACTTGCGCCGCGCGATCAGCGCGCTCGCCAGGTCGAAGCGCGCGTCGAGATCGTCGGGATGCGCGCTCACCTGCGTTTCCAGTGCGTCGGTCGGCGGCAGGTCGGCGGCGGCGTCCAGTGCGTCCAGACGGGTCTTGAGCGCGTTGAAGCGCGCGTCGATGCCCTGTGTGGTCTTGGGCGAAAGCAACTCGACTTCCTTGTGCGCCTCGTCGGCGCGGTTGTCGGCGAGCAGCAGTTCGATCAAATCCATGCGCGCTTCGTCGAAGCCCGGATCGTAGGCAAGCGCGGCTTGCAGCGCTTCGTAGGCGTCCTCGCGGCGGCCCTCGGCGAGCGCTTGCTGGGCCGCGGCGCGCGCGGCTTCGGCCGAATCCGGGATCAGGCGGTCGAGAAACGCACGCAGCTGGCCTTCCGGCAGCACGCCGATGAACTGGTCCACAGCCTGACGATCCGCGAAAGCGACGACGTGCGGAATGCTACGCACCTGAAAGTGCGCGGCCAGTTCCTGGTTTTCATCGACGTTCACCTTCACGAGCTTCCATTTGCCCGCGTATTCGGCCTCGAGCTTTTCCAGCATCGGGCCCAGCGTCTTGCACGGGCCGCACCACGGCGCCCAGAAGTCGACCAGCACGGGCGCGAGCGCCGACGCCTCGATCACGTCCTTTTCAAATGTGGCCAGAGTGGTATCCATTGCGTCCTCGTTAGGAAAATTCCGTCTTGCGCGGAGATGGGGGCGAAACGCCGTGCTTCAATGTGCCGTCAGTACAACGTCAGTGCGCGGGCTTTTTCTCGGGCAACGGAATCCATTCGGTCTCGCCGGGCACCTGCCCCATTTCCTGGCGCGTCCATGCGGCCTTCGCCGCCTCGATCTTCTCGCGCGAACTGGCGACGAAATTCCATTCGATGAAGCGCTCGCCTTCCAGCTTTTCGCCGCCCAGCAGCATCACGCGCGCCCCCTTCGTGCTGGCGAGCGTGACGGTTTCACCGGGCACCAGCACGGCCATGGTGTGCTGTTCGAGCGGTGTGCCGTCGATCGCGAAATCGCCTTCGACGAGATACACGCCGCGCTCCTCGTGCTCGGCGTCGAGCGCGATCGCGCTGCCCGGCGCGAAATCGGCAGCTACGTAAAGCGTGCCGGAGAAAGTCTTGACCGGCGCCGTGGCGCCGAACGCCGTGCCCGCGATCACGCACATCGACACGCCGTTGCGCTCGACCTTCGGCAGCGTGGCGGCTTCGTGGTGGAAGAACGAGGGATCGGTGTCTTCGTGTTCGAGCGGGAGCGCCACCCAGGTCTGGATGCCGTGCATCGTGAGGCCGGTGGCGCGGTTTTCGTCGGGCGTGCGCTCCGAATGGACGATGCCGCGTCCCGCCGTCATCCAGTTGACGTCGCCGGGCAGAATCTTCTGATGCGAGCCGAGGGAGTCGCGGTGCATCAGCGCGCCTTCGTACAGATAGGTGACGGTGGCCAGTCCGATATGCGGATGCGGGCGCACATCGACGCCCGCGCCGGGCGCGAGCGCCGCCGGACCCATGTGGTCGAAAAAGATGAACGGCCCGACGAGGCGCGCGGCCATCGCGGGCAGCACGCGGCGCACGTAGAGATTGCCGATATCACGCTGATGAGGCTTGAGGACCGCTTTGATCGATGAGGACATGGACGCTTCCTTGATGAACCGGACGGTATGAAGGCGAATGTGGGGCGCTGACGGTGCGCGAGCGCTGGCGCGAATGACGTAATGAACAGGCGTCGCGCGGACAGGCGCCCATTCTAACGCCCGCTCCGACAGCGTGCGGTTAAGCCCGTGTCGGGCCGCGCCCGGCGCGTGAGCGACGCAACCGCTAAACTGACGGATTCGACAGAACAATAACCGGAGCTGGGGATGTCGCCGAAGGATTTGTTGCTCGCGCTGGTCGTCGTCCTCGCGTGGGGCGTGAATTTCGTCGTGATCAAGGTGGGGTTGCATGGCGTGCCGCCGCTGCTGCTCGGCGCGCTGCGCTTCGCTCTGGCCGCGTTCCCGGCGGTGCTGTTCGTGAAACGTCCGAAGTTGCCGCTGCGCTGGCTGTTCGCCTATGGCGCGACCATCTCGTTCGGGCAGTTCGCGTTCCTCTTCACGGCGATGTATGTGGGCATGCCCGCAGGCCTGGCCTCGGTCGTGCTGCAGGCGCAGGCATTTTTCACGCTGGTGTTCGCGGCGTTTTTCCTCGGCGAGCGCTTTCGCGCGCAGAACGTGATCGGCCTCTTGATCGCGGCGGGCGGGCTGGCGCTGATCGGGCTGCAATCGACGGGCTCGGGTGGCGCCGGCGCGCAGGCCATGACGGTCGCGGGCTTCGTGCTCACGCTCTGCGCGGCCTGCATGTGGGCGCTCGGCAATATCGTCACGAAGAAGGTCGGCAAGATCGATCTGGTCGGCCTCGTGGTCTGGGCGAGCCTGATTCCGCCGCTGCCGTTCTTCATGCTCTCGTACTTCATGGAAGGGCCGCAGCGCATCGAGACGGCGCTCACCGGCATCGGCATGCCGTCGATTGGCGCGATCGTCTATCTGGCGTTTATCGCGACGATCCTCGGCTACAGCCTTTGGAGCCGCTTGCTCTCGAAGTATCCGGCCAGCCAGGTGGCGCCGTTCTCGCTGCTCGTGCCGATTGTCGGTCTGGCTTCGGCGGCGCTGTTTCTCGACGAGCGTCTGAGCGCCGCGCAGGTGGGCGGCGCCGCGCTCGTGATGGCGGGCCTCGTCGTCAATGTGTTCGGCGGCTGGGTGAAGCAGCGGTTTGCGGCTGCGCGCACCTAAGCCCGCCTCGCCATGAAAAACGCCGCGCATCCAGCAGGGTGCGCGGCGTTTTTTGCGTAAGCGGCGGGCGCGCGCTTACGTCATGCGGTTCTTCGCCAGCGGAGGATTGGCCGCGAAATAGCGCTTGATGCCCTTGAGAATCGCGCTGGCCATCTTGTCGCGATAAGCGTCGTCGTTGAGCCTCGACTCTTCCTCGGGATTGCTGATGAAGGCCGTCTCCACGAGGATCGACGGGATGTCGGGCGCCTTGAGCACCGCAAAACCCGCCTGCTCGACCGAGCCCTTGTGCAGATGGTTGATCTCGCCGACTTCGTTCAACACGAAGTTGCCGTAGCGCATTGAATCGCGAATCTGCGCAGTCGTGGACATGTCGAAGAGCGCGCGGTTCACGGCGGCGTCCGCCGTCTGCACGCTGATGCCGCCGATCTGGTCCGACGAGTTTTCCTTGTTCGCCATCCAGCGCGCGGCCGCGCTCGACGCGCCGTGCTCCGACAGCGCGAACACCGACGAGCCACGCGCGGAAGGCGTCGTGAAGGCGTCGGCGTGGATCGACACGAACAGGTCCGCGCCCACGCGGCGGGCCTTCTGCACGCGCACATTGAGCGGCACGAAGAAGTCGGCGTCGCGCGTCATCATCGAGCGCATATTGGGCTGGGCGTCGATCTTCGCGCGCAGCTTCTTCGCGATGTCGAGCGCGACGTGCTTCTCGTAGGTGCCGCCGCTGCCGATCGCGCCGGGGTCCTCGCCGCCGTGGCCCGGGTCGATTGCCACGGTCAGCAGGCGCGTGGTGCCGCCCTTGTTCGACTTCGGCGCGGTGAAGCCGTAGTTGTCGTCGTCCTTGCCGCTGTCCTTGCCCGAATCGTCGCCATTGTTCTGGGCGATGACGGGGGGCTTCGGCGCGGGCCTGGGCTTTGCGATGACGGGCGGCACCGGCGGCACGGACGGCGTGGGCCGCACGGCGGGCGAGGGTGCGCCGTCGTTCTGCGCATAACGGTCGAAGAAGGCTTCGCTGTTGTCGTGCGCGGGCGGCGTGTTGGGACTGGCCAGCGTGGAGGGCGGCGGCGGCGCGCTGTCACGCATCGCCTGATGGGCGTCGAGTTGCTGCTGCTTGTGCTCGGTCTGCGCGAGCAGATCCATCAGCGGATCGGGCGCGACGGCCGGGTAGAGGTCGAACACGAGCCGGTACTTGTACGAGCCGACCGGCTGCAGCGTGAACACCTGCGGCTTCACCGATCCCTTCAGGTCGAACACCATGCGCACGACGTGCGGCTGATATTGCCCGACGCGCACGGCCTGGATCTGCGGATCGTTCGGCGTGATCTTGGAGACAAGGTTCTTCAGCGCATCGTCGAGATCGAGCCCGCTCAGATCGACCACGAGCCGGTCGGGGCTTTGCAGCAGCGTTTGCGTGGTGGTGAGCGGCTGATCCGATTCGATGGTGACGCGCGTGTAGTCGCGCGCGGGCCACACCCGCACGCCCATCACCGAACTTGCCAACGCAAGGCGCGGCGCCGCGGCGGCAAGACCCAGCACCAGCGACGACGCGCCCGCCTTCAGGATCTGCCGGCGCCGCCAGTTGTGCGTGGCGGTCGCGGCCGATTCGATCGAGCGGAACGGTTTGATTAACATCTTTCTAGACATGCCTTTCCTGATGCGCTGTATGCGTACGCGGTGAGCACGCGGCCTTCGCCGTGCTCACCGGGTTCGAGCTGGAACACGAGATCCGGCACGCCGAGCAGGCCCCCCGCGCGTTGCGGCCATTCGACGAGACAGACCGCACCTTGCGCGAAATATTCGCGAAAGCCGGCGTCGGCCCATTCGGCCGGGTCGCTGAAACGATACAGATCGAAGTGATAGAGCTGGAGTTCCCCGCCTGCATCGCCGGGGTGTACCGTGTAAGGCTCGACGAGCGTGTAGGTGGGGCTGCGCACGCGGCCCGCATGGCCGAGCGCGCGCAGCGCGGCGCGTACGAGCGAGGTCTTGCCCGCACCCAGATCGCCGAGCAACTGGACATGCAGGCCCGCGAACCCGGGCGTGGGCGAGGCCGTCTGGCTGGATTGCCGCGTGCGCAGCGCTTCGAGCGCGTGCGCAAAGCGTGCGCCGAACGCATCGGTGGCGGTTTCGTCCGCGAGCTCGAAGCGGCGTTCGAGCAGAACGGGAACGGCGGGCAAGCTCGCGTGGTGCTGTTCGGGCGTGTCGGGCATTCTCGTAAAATGGCGTGATGAACCCCTTGCTTTCCCCCTCGAACGAGGCGCGCACATTGAACGCAGCGACCGCCTCGAATCCGTCGAACACGGCGTCGAATCTGGCGTCGGGCGCTGGTGCGGCGGCTCGCGAGCCAGCCGCTCCACTCGACGAAGCGGCGCTGGCCGCGCTCGCGGCGCGTATCCGCGCATGGGGGCGGGAGCTTGGGTTCGGTGCGATCGGTATCAGCGATACCGACCTGTCCCATGCCGAGGCGGGACTCGCCGCATGGCTCGAAGCGGGCTGCCACGGCGAGATGGATTATATGGCCAAACATGGCATGAAACGCGCGCGGCCAGCCGCGCTTGTGGCCGGTACGCGACGTGTCATCACGGCCCGCATGGCGTATTTACCGGCCGCGACGCTCGATGGCGGGCCGCACGCGAATGCATCGGGAAAGACGCCCGAAACGCCTGAAACGCCCGAAAGCCCGTCGCAAGACTGGCGCCGCCGCGAACATGCGCGCCTCGCCGACCCGCACGCCGCCGTCGTGTCGATCTATGCGCGCGGCCGCGACTATCACAAGGTCATGCGCGCGCGCCTGCAGCAGCTCGCCGAGCGTATCGAGGCGGAAATCGGCGCCTTCGGGTTTCGCGTCTTCACCGACTCCGCGCCCGTGCTCGAAGTGGAACTCGCGCAGAAAGCCGGCATCGGCTGGCGCGGCAAGCACACGCTGCTGTTGCAACGCGACGCGGGATCGCTGTTTTTCCTCGGCGAGATTTACGTCGATATCCCCTTGCCGACCGACGCCGACGATCCGGCTTCCGCCGCGCCCGAAACGCCGGGCGCGCATTGCGGCAGTTGCACGCGCTGCATCGATGCTTGCCCGACCGGCGCCATTACCGGGCCGTATCGCGTCGATGCGCGGCGCTGCATTTCCTATCTGACGATCGAACTCAAGGGCAGCATTCCGCTGGAGATGCGCGAGCAGATCGGCAATCGCGTCTATGGCTGCGACGACTGCCAGCTCGTGTGTCCGTGGAACAAGTTCGCGCAGGCCGCGCCGGTAGCCGATTTCGACGTGCGTCACGGGCTCGACCGCGCGAGTCTGGTCGAATTGTTCGGCTGGAGCGCGGCGCAGTTCGACGAGCGCATGCAGGGCAGCGCGATCCGGCGTATCGGTTACGAGAGCTGGTTGCGCAACATCGCCGTGGCGATGGGCAATGCGCTGCGCAATGCGAGTGCCCACGATGCGCCCGAGCGGCGCGAAGCGATAGTGGCGGCGCTGCGCGAACGCGCGCATGACGAATCGGCGATTGTGCGCGAACATGTGACGTGGGCGCTCGAAGCGGCCTGATCCGGCGAACCGAACCCATGCATGGAGAGCTGTGATGATGAAGGCATCGGCATCGTATTCACTGTGGGACGACGCGCAAGACGCGGCGATGCGCGAAGCGGCGCATGTGCCGTTGGCCGCGCCGAAGAAGCCCGAGCGCGCGCCCAGCGCGCAGGCGCTGCGCAAGATCGCGCCGCGCAACTACAACGCCGTGATCGACGCGCCGTTCGGCAAGGTCGGCATCGTCACGGGCGAGGATGGCGTGCGCGACATCGTTTATCTGCCGGGCGACACGCCGGGTTTCGCACCGGATTCGGCGCTGGCCGAACGCGCCGCCGCGCAGATCGCGCGCTATCTCGGCGATGCGGCAGCGCCCTTCGATCTGCCGCTCGCGCCGCTCGGCACGGATTTCCAGCGCCGGGTGTGGGACGGGATCTGCGCGATTGGCCTCGGCAGCGTGCTGACCTACGGCGAACTGGCGAAGCGCGTGGGCACCATTAACGCGCGTGCGGTGGGGCAGGCCTGCGGCTCGAACTATTTTCCGATCGTGATTCCTTGTCATCGCGTGGTATCGGCGAGCAGCATCGGCGGCTTTTCGCACCATGGCGGCGACGGGTTTTTCCGCGATGTGAAGCGCTGGCTGCTCGCGCA
This sequence comes from Paraburkholderia eburnea, assembly GCF_002917095.1. Classification (GTDB taxonomy): domain Bacteria; phylum Pseudomonadota; class Gammaproteobacteria; order Burkholderiales; family Burkholderiaceae; genus Paraburkholderia; species Paraburkholderia eburnea. The sequence goes on along the minus strand of NZ_PQGA01000001.1, from coordinate 459,778 downwards.
CGAAGGCGTCACGATCCGCTGAGCGCCGCGCCGCCACAAGCGGCCAGAGGCGGCCACAAGCGGCCACACGCCGCGCAAGACGAAAACGACATGAACGATCAGCACGAGATACACGAAGACGACACGCCCGACGACGCGCCCGACGACGCGCTCGACGACGATTCCGCGGACGAACCCGACGCCAGTTTTGCGGACGAGCCGGGCGAAGACGTAGAAGACGCCGCGCTCACACCCGCCGCCACGCAGGCGCTCGCCGCGAGCCAACTCGCCATCGACACGTTCTGCGACGCCATGTGGCTCGAACACAATCTTTCGCGCAACACGCTCGACGCCTACCGGCGCGATCTGAGCCTGTTCGCGCAATGGCTGGCCCGCTCGCGCGAGCACGGACTCGACGCGGTGCAGGAGGCCGACCTGATCGGCTACAGCGCGCGCCGCAAGGACGATAAATCGACCTCGGCGAACCGCCGTCTTTCGGTGTTTCGCCGCTACTACGGCTGGGCGCTGCGCGAGCAGCGCGTGAGCGCGGACCCGACCGTGCGCATCCGCTCGGCGAAACAGGCGCCGCGCTTTCCCACGACGCTCACCGAAGCGCAGGTCGAGGCGCTGCTCGGCGCGCCCGATGTCGCCACGCCGCTGGGCCTGCGCGATCGCACCATGCTCGAACTGATGTACGCGAGCGGCCTGCGCGTGACCGAACTCGTCACGCTCAAGACCGTCGAGGTGGGCCTGAACGAAGGCGTGGTGCGCGTGCTCGGCAAGGGCTCGAAGGAGCGGCTGATTCCGTTCGGCGAGGAGGCGTCGGCGTGGATCACGCGTTATCTGCGCGAATCGCGGCCCGCGCTGCTCGGCGCGCGCACGAGCGACGCGCTGTTCGTCACCGCGCGCGCCGAGGGCATGACGCGCCAGCAGTTCTGGCACATCATCAAGCGCCACGCGTTGCATGCGGGCGTGCACGCGCCGCTTTCGCCGCACACGCTGCGTCACGCCTTCGCGACGCACCTGCTCAATCACGGCGCGGACCTGCGCGTGGTGCAACTGCTGCTCGGCCATAGCGATATTTCGACCACGCAGATCTACACGCACGTCGCGCGCGAGCGCCTGCGTCTGCTGCACGCGCAGCATCATCCGCGCGGGTAGTGTGCGATAAGGCGCTTGCCCGGCGCGCACGCGGACCACGGCTCACGCCGTCGGGCATTAAAATGCGCGCCATGAGCAAATCGAAACACGTCTCCGAAACGCCCGCCACGCAGATGCTGCGCCGCGCGGGCGTCGCCTTCGGCGAGCATCCCTACGAGTACGTCGAGCATGGCGGCACGGAAGAATCCGCGCGCCAGCTTGGCGTGGACGAACACTGCGTCGTCAAGACGCTCGTGATGGAGGACGAGCGCGCCAGGCCGCTGATCGTCCTCATGCACGGCGACCGCAAGGTGTCGACCAAAAACCTGGCGCGGCAGATCGGCGCGAAGAGCGTCGAGCCCTGCAAGCCCGAAGTCGCGAACCGCCATTCGGGCTATCTCGTGGGCGGCACGTCGCCGTTCGGCACGAAGAAGGCGATGCCGGTCTATGTCGAATCGACGATCCTCGAACTCGACCGCATCTGGCTCAACGGCGGCAAGCGTGGTTACCTCGTGAGCCTCGCGCCCGCCGTGCTTACCACGCTGCTGGGCGCGAAGCCGGTGCAGTGCGCGAACGCCGATTGAGGCAATGAAGCAGGCTATGAAGCAGGCGATGAAACCGTCCGCGCAGCGCTAGTTCGGTCCCTGGTTTCCCTGGGTTTGCACCGTATCGCGCGGATCGAGGGCGAAACGCCGCGCATGCTTCGGTAGAATGGGCGCCTTCGCGCGCCGCGCTGCGTTCCGCTTTCTTCCTCTTCTGTCGGGTTTCGTGCATGTACAACCTGTTAGTCGCCGTCGCCGCCTATCTGATCGGCTCGGTTTCGTTCGCCGTGATCGTGAGCGCCGTCATGGGCCTCGACGATCCGCGCTCTTACGGCTCCGGCAATCCGGGCGCGACCAACGTGCTGCGCAGCGGCAACAAAAAGGCCGCCATCCTTACGCTGATCGGCGACGCCTTCAAGGGCTGGCTCGCCGTCTGGCTGGCGGCGTACTTCGGGCCGCGCTTCGGTCTGAGCGAAACCGCCGTGGCGCTGGCCGCCATCGCCGTGTTCCTCGGCCATCTCTATCCGGTTTTCTTCCGCTTTCAGGGCGGCAAGGGCGTGGCGACCGCGGCGGGTGTGCTGCTCGCCGTGAATCCCGTGCTCGGCGGCCTGACGCTGCTCACCTGGCTGATCGTCGCGTTCTTCACGCGCTATTCGTCGCTGGCGGCGCTCGCGGCTGCGGTGTTCGCGCCGCTCTTCGACGTGTTCATGTTCGGCGCGCATGTCATGGCGCTGGCGATCCTCGCCATGAGCGTGCTGCTGTTCTGGCGACACCGCGCCAATATCGCCAAGCTGATGAACGGCACCGAAAGCCGGATCGGCGATAAAAAGAAGGCCGCCGCCGCGAGCAAGTAAGCGCCGCGCGGCGAGTCTTTCGGCTCAACCGATTGCCCCTCTAACGGCCCGCTATTCGTGCGGGCCGTTTTGCTTTTTCCTTTCGATTTATCTGTTCATACCCCGATAAACCCTACTCAAGTTGTGCCCTGTGGAAGCCGTAAACGCGAGTATCGATTACGCATCTCATGGCAAGTCTTACGGTTCAGCAGTCTGGTTCAAACCCATTCCACACGGCGCTTCCCCACCATGTTTTCCACCATTCGCGCGCGCATCGTTGCGCTATGCGTCGTCATCGTCGTCGCGGCGCTTGCGGCTAATACCGCGCTCGACTATTTCGTTGCGAACTCGCACAACAAGGATTCGATCGACGCGACGCTGACCGCGGTCGAGAACAGCCATGCAGAAGGCATCGGCGACTGGGTCGCGACCCATGCGCAGATGATCGAATCGCTGCAGGACGCCGTGCTGCAACCCGATCCCGTGCCGATGCTCAAGCAGATCGCGACGGCGGGCGGCTTCACCAACGTCTATGTGGGTTACGCCGACAAGACCGCGAAGTTCTCGGACCCGACCGGCATTCCGCCCGATTACGACCCGACCGGCCGCCCCTGGTACAAGCAGGCCGTGGCGGCGGGCAAGGGCGTGGTGACGCCGCCTTACGTCGATGTGGGCACCGGCAAGCTGGTGGTGGCGTTCGCGACGCCCGTGATCCGCGACGGTCAGGTCAAGGGCGTGATTTCCGGCGATGTGGCGATGGACAGCGTGATCGCCAACGTGCGCTCGATCCATCCGACGCCGGCGAGCTTCGGCATGTTGGTCGACAGCGCTGGCGAAATCGTCGCGCACGACGACGCCAAGCTCACGCTCAAGCCCGTCACCGACGTCGCGCCGACGCTTTCGGGCGACAAGCTGGCGACGCTGTTCGCGTCCGTCCGGCCGATGCCTGTCGACGTGAACGGCGACGTCAAGCTCATGCGCGCGCAGGCGATCGCGGGCACCGACTGGCGCGTGATCGTCGCGTTCGACCGCGCCGACGCGCTGGCGGGCATGCACTCGCTGCTGATGGTGTCGCTGATCACGCTGGTGGTGATCGCGGTGGTGGCGGCGCTGGTGGTGGGCGCGGCGACCTCGGTGTCGTTCAAGCGTCTGTCCAGCGTGCGCGACGCGATGGATGCCATCAGCGCGGGCGAGGGCGATCTCACGCAGCGCCTGCCGGTCACCGGCAACGACGAAGTCGCGCAGATCGCGCGTTCGTTCAACGGCTTCATGGACAAATTGCGCGACGTGATGCGCCATATCCGCGACGCGAGCCAGTCCGTGCGTACCGCGAGCGACGAAATCGCCGCGGGCAACGTCGATCTGTCGGGCCGCACCGAATCGGCGGCGGCGAGCCTCGAACAAACCGCGGCCTCGATGGAGGAAATCACGGCGACGGTCGCGCAATCGGCCAACGCGGCCCAGCAGGCCGACATCACGGCGAATTCGGCATCGACGGTGGCCTCGCGCGGCGGCGCCGTGATCAACGACGTGGTCGACACGATGGGCGCGATCGAGCAGGCGTCGGTGAAGATCGCCGACATCATCGGCGTGATCGACGGCATCGCGTTCCAGACCAACATCCTCGCGCTCAACGCCGCCGTGGAAGCGGCGCGCGCGGGCGAGCAGGGGCGCGGCTTCGCGGTGGTCGCGGGCGAAGTGCGCAGCCTCGCGCAGCGTAGCGCGCAGGCGGCGCGCGAGATCAAGGCGCTGATCGAATCGACGGTGGCGAGCGTGAACTCCGGCTCGCAACTCGTGCGCCGCGCGGGCGAAACGATGGACGAGATCGTGGCGAACGTCTCGAACGTGACGACCATTATTTCGGAAGTGACGAACGCGGCGGGTGAGCAGACGCGCGGCATTCAGGAGGTCAACCGCGCGGTGAGCCAGCTCGACGAGATGGTGCAGCAGAACGCGGCGCTGGTCGAACAATCGACGGCGGCTGCCGCCGCGCTGCGCAGCCAGGCGGCGAATCTCGCGGATGCCGTGGGGCAGTTCAAGCTCGATTGACGGGCTTTTCGAGGGCTATCAAGATTGGAAGAACGGCGCTGCGGCGCCGTTTTTTTTCGCCTGTTGTGGGAATGGGCTTACGCCGTCTGGCCGAGGTTTCAGCGGACGAGCAGGCGCTTATGCTGGGCTTCGTTCGCGTTCGTCCTTGGGTCTTGTTCCAGCGCAAATAAAGGCGGTGGAAGTGCCGAAGCATGACGCTCCAGCAACCCGACATTCGGTTATTTTCGAAGCCCCAATGCCCACACTGCTGCGTGTACTCGGCGCTCGCGTGATGATTTTCTCGGCCGATCATCCTCCCGCGCATATTCATGTCGAGGGGCCGCAAGGCTCATGTGTGTTCAATCTCAATTGCCCCGATGGACCATTGATGCCGCGTGGCCGCGCAAGCCTGGACGATCGCGCACTCGAACGTCTTGCCAGAGCGATCAAGCCCGAGATTGGCCGCTTGTGCCTGGAATGGCTGGAAATCAACAAACGGAGAAATGCATCATGGCCATGTTCAGCCGTGAAGAACTCGCAGCCGCTACCAAAGCGGGAGAGAAAATTCCGGTCGCGGTTGCCGCGCGCTACAACCGCACGGACCGCAAACTCGAAATCTCGTTCGCGCACGGCGTAGATATCGCGGTGCCCATCGCGCTTATTCAGGAATTCCACCTGATGCCGAAGTGGCCTACGCCGTGGCAGCTAGCGAAGACAGAAATCTGGGGAGCGGGATGGTCGATCTACTTCCCGCGTCTGGACGAAGCGGTGTGGGCGCCGGGGCTGCTCAACGGCCTCTACGGCTCGAAGATCTGGATGGAGGAATTGACCTGCGCGACCGCGTCCCTCAGGTCGCGCGCGCGGGCGAAGATCAGGCGCACCAACAGTCGCAGGGCGCGCCGTGCGTGCAGGAAGCCCGGCAAGCCGCTGGAGAAAGGCGAGGTGATGATGCCGCTCGCCGCGACGGGCGCGTAAGTCCCGACGCAACAAAGCGGCGCGCGGCCAGATCAGTCGCGGAAGTTGTTGAAGTCGAGCGGTGTATCGGTCACGTCCTTGCGCAGCATGGCGATCACGCTTTGCAGGTCGTCGCGCTTCGTGCCGGTCACGCGCACGGCGTCGCCCTGGATGCTCGCCTGGACCTTGATCTTGCTGTCCTTGACGAGGCGCACGATCTTCTTGGCGAGGTCGCCCGAGACGCCTTTCTTCACGGTGATGACCTGCTTGACCTTGTCTCCACCGATCTTTTCGATCTTGCCGTAGTCGAGGAAGCGCACATCCACATTGCGCTTGGCCATTTTCGAGATCAGCACGTCCTTCACCTGGCCCAGCTTGAAGTCGTCGTCGGCGAACGCGGTCAGTTCGCGTTCCTTTTGCTCGACGCGCGCATCCGAGCCCTTGAAGTCGAAGCGCGTGGAGATCTCCTTGTTGGATTGCTCGATCGCGTTCTTCACTTCGATCATGTTGGCTTCGCTGACGACGTCAAACGATGGCATTGCTTTCTCCCAAAGGTGCGAGTGCCGTGGCGTCGAACCGCTGAAGCGGTTACAAGACGCGCCGCGCACTCGCTATAATCACGGACCGCGCCATTTTACCGGCGCAGCCGTGTTTGCCCAAGGCTGCGCGGCGCGTACCGCTTCACGCCACCGGCATTTTTCCCTGCGCTTTCCGCCCCTTTTTTCCGATGTCCGCCTCCCTCGCGTCCACCGCTACGTCTCCCGTCTGGTTCGCCGCCGGCTATCCGCTGCGCGCGCATAACACCTTCGGCTTCGACGTGCGCGCGCGCGTCGCCTGCCGCATCGAGCAGGAAGCCGACCTGATGAAGGCGCTGGGCGACCCGCGCGCGGCCGGTCTGCCCACGCTCGTGCTCGGCGGCGGCAGCAATGTCGTGCTCACGCGCGACTTCGACGGACTCGTGCTGCTCGTCGCGCTGACGGGCAAGCGCGTGGTCCACGAGGACGACGACGCCTGGTACGTGGAAGCCGCAGCCGGCGAGAACTGGCACGATTTCGTGGCGTGGACGCTCGAAGCGGACATGCCGGGTCTCGAAAACCTTGCGCTGATCCCAGGCACGGTCGGCGCCGCGCCGATCCAGAACATCGGCGCCTACGGTCTGGAAATGGCCGAACGCTGCGCACGCGTGCGCGCGATCGAACTCGCCACCGGTACGGCGTATGAATTCGACGCCGCCGATTGCGGCTTTGGCTATCGCGACAGCTTCTTCAAGCGCGAAGGGCGCGATCGTTTCGTGATCGCTTCGGTGACCTTCCGCTTGCCGAAGGCATGGCGCGCCAACGCTGGCTATGCCGATCTCGCGCGCGAACTCGCGCAGCGCGGCCTGACGCAAGCCCGGCACGCGCGCGACGTGTTCGATGCGGTCGTGGCCGTGCGCCGCGCCAAGCTGCCCGACCCGCTCGTGCTCGGCAACGCGGGCAGTTTCTTCAAGAATCCGGTGATCGAGGCGGGGCAGTTCGACGCGCTGGTCTTGCGTGAGCCGCAGGTGGTCTCGTATCCGCAGGCCGATGGCCGGTTCAAGCTCGCGGCGGGCTGGCTGATCGACCAGTGCGGCTGGAAGGGACGGGCGCTTGGCGCTGCGGCCGTGCATGAGCGTCAGGCGCTCGTGCTCGTGAATCGCGGCGGCGCGTGCGGCACCGATATTCTCGATCTGGCCCGCGCAATTCAGGCCGACGTGCTGGCGCGCTTCGGCGTGGAACTGGAGCAGGAGCCGATCAGCCTCTAGTTAGACGGCAGACCGTCTCGCCCGCTATCCAACGCCGCGCCCGCAAGCGCGGCGTTTTGCTTTTCAGGCCGCGCTGTTCTGCGTGGCGAACACCGGCCCCTGCACGAAGCGCACGTCGTACTGCTGCAAGAGTTCAAATTGTGCGAGATCCATCACGCGATTGAAAATCAGCGGAATGCGCAGCCGCGCCGCGTAGCTCACAAGCGGCTTGACCATCGAATCGCGTAGCGCCGAACTCGCATCCATCTTCACGAAGTCGAGCCGCGCCATATCCGACACCGACAGGATCTGCCCCGCATTGGGCAGATTGCCCGCCACCTTGAAGCCATAGCGCTGATAACTCTTCGTCAGATAGCCGACGAAGGTGCGATGCGCAACCGCCGCCGCGGGCAATTCGATCACGACGCGCCCCGGATTGAGCCCGAACGACACCAGCACGTTAGAAAAATGGCGCCCATGATCGTATTTCACGCTCTTGAGCAGACGCTCGTGCACGCGCAGGAACAAAAGACCGTGCTGCTGCGAGCCGAGAAAGTTGATCGTATGGAGCGCCCGCACGCAGCGGTCGAGCGCCACGAGTTCCGGGTCGTCGAGCGTATCGGAGAAGGGATCGAAGGGCGCGATCTTGCCGCCTTCGTCGCGCAGCGTCACCGCCTGAAAACCCAGTTCGTCGCCGAAACGCGCAGCCGATGTCAAATCGGCCGTGAGCGACTGCACGCCGCCGTGCACGCTGATGTCGTAGATCGGCTCGTAGGCGCTCAGCATTTCCACGCCGCGACGGCTCGCGATGGCTTCGGCGTGATGCGCGCCGGTCCCCATCGCCAGATGCTCGCCGAGAAAAGGATGACTGGCGGAGCGGGCAACAAGCTCGGGAATGGTCGGAGCGATCATGACGCGAAGAAGGGAAACAGGAGTCAGAAATCAGGAAAGAAAAACACAGGACGCGGCCACGGGGCCGCATGGCTTGATGGTAGCAGCCCCGGACGCCATGGCATGCACTGATTGGTGATAACGATATCCACGCGCGCAGGCTTGCCAGGCTTGGCGCGACCGTAAAACCGCGCGCTCCCAGGGTTTACGTGAAATTTCACTAATCATAATCCGTTTTACTATTCGTAAATGTGACGGCGCTGACGCCTGAGGTTGTCGGCGTGCCGCGATTCCGTAGAGAACATGGAGAGACAGTGATGAACGCACCCTTGCCCGACGTGCCGCAGGCGCCTCACGCGCTGCGCGCGGGCGCTCAGGGCCATGATGGTTACCTGAATGGCTACCTGAGCGGCTTCGCCAACGAATTCGCGACCGAGGCGCTGCCAGGCGCCTTGCCCGCCGGCCAGAACTCGCCGCAGCGTTGCGCCTACGGCCTCTACGCCGAGCAGTTGTCGGGCACGGCTTTCACGGCGCCGCGCTCGCACAACCGCCGCTCGTGGCTCTACCGCATTCGTCCGGGCGCGGTGCATCAACCGTTCACGCCGCTCGCGGCGAAGGCGAACGGCGAGGGCGCACGCCTCGTCGCCGATTTCGGCGATGTGCCGCCCACGCCGCCCAACCAGTTGCGCTGGGACGCGCTGCCGATGCCGCTCGCGCCGACCGATTTCATCGACGGCTGGGTGACGATGGCGGGCAATGGCTCGGCGGCGTCGATGAGCGGCTGCGCGATTCATCTGTACGCGGCCAACCGCTCGATGCAGGACCGTTTCTTCTACAACACCGACGGCGAACTGCTGATCGTCCCGCAGCAGGGGCGGCTGTCGATTGCGACGGAGATGGGCAAGCTCGACATCGAGCCGTTCGAGATCGCCGTGATTCCGCGCGGCGTGCGCTTCGCGGTCGATCTGTCCGATGGCGAGGCGCGCGGCTATATCTGCGAGAACTTCGGCGCGCTGCTGCGTCTGCCGGACCTGGGCGTGATCGGCTCGAACGGACTGGCGAACCCGCGCGATTTCCTCACGCCGGTCGCGGCCTATGAAGACCGCGAAGGGCAGTTCGAACTCGTCACGAAACTCAATGGCGAACTCTGGCGCGCGGACATCGGCCATTCGCCGCTCGACGTGGTGGCGTGGCACGGCAACTATGCGCCCTACAAGTACGACCTGCGCCGCTACAACACCATCGGTTCGATCAGCTACGACCATCCGGACCCGTCGATCTTCCTTGTGCTGCATTCGCCGACGGACACGCCGGGCGTCGATTCGATCGACTTCGTGATCTTTCCGCCGCGCTGGCTGGCGGCCGAGAACACCTTCCGTCCGCCCTGGTATCACCGCAACGTGGCGAGCGAATTCATGGGCCTCGTGCATGGCGTCTACGACGCCAAGGCCGAGGGCTTCGTGCCGGGCGGCGCGAGCCTGCACAACTGCATGTCGGGTCACGGCCCGGATGCCGAGACCTTCGAGAAGGCCTCGAACGCCGATACGAGCAAGCCGCATAAGGTCGGCGACACGATGGCGTTCATGTTCGAAACCCGCACGCTGATTCGCCCGACGCGCTACGCGCTCGAAACGAGCCAGTTGCAGGCGCATTACTACGAGTGCTGGCAAGGCCTCAAGAAACACTTCAATCCGGAGCAGCGATGAACAACCCCAACAACCGCGATCTGCAGGCGACGCTCGATGCGCAGCGCAAAAGCTGGATCGACAGCGCGAACGACGCGGCTTGCGATTTCCCGATCCAGAATCTGCCGTTCGGCGTGTTCAGCACCGCGCAACAGGCGAATGCGCGCGTGGGCGTGGCGATCGGCGATCGGGTCGTGGATCTGGCCGCGCTGCATGACGCGGGACTGCTGAACCTGCCTGCCCGGACGCGCGAGAACGTGTTTGCGCGCGCGGCGTTGAACGACTTCATCGCGCTTGGCCGCGACGCGTGGCGCAGCGTGCGTGTGCAGCTTTCGTCGCTGCTCGCGAAGGACACCGCCACGTTGCGCGATGACGCTGCGCTGCGCGCGCGTGCGTTGGTGAAGCTCGCCGATGCGACGCTGCATCTGCCTGTGGAGATTCCTGGCTATACGGACTTTTATTCCTCGAAAGAGCACGCGACCAATGTGGGATCGATGTTTCGGGATCCGAAGAATGCGCTGTTGCCGAACTGGTCTGAGATGCCGATCGGCTACAACGGCCGTGCATCGTCGGTGGTGGTGAGCGGCACGCCGGTGCGTCGTCCCAACGGTCAACTGAAGCTGCCTGAGCAGGAGCGTCCGGTGTTCGGCGCGTGCCGCAAGCTCGATATCGAACTGGAGACGGGGTTTATCGTCGGGCGCGGTAATGCGCTGGGCGAACCGATTGCCTGTGAGGACGCCGAGGCGCATATCTTCGGCATGGTGCTGCTCAACGACTGGAGTGCGCGTGATATTCAGCAATGGGAATATGTGCCGCTTGGGCCGTTCAATGCCAAGACCTTCGCGACGACGATTTCGCCGTGGATCGTGACGTTGGATGCGCTGGAGCCGTTCCGGGTCGCGCAGCCGGTGCAGGAGCCGCAGCCGCTGGAGTATCTGCGTCACGCGGGGAATCATGGGTTTGATATCGCCCTGGAGGTGTTGTTGCGGCCCGAGGGCGCTGATGAGGCGACTACGATTGCGCGGACCAACTTCCGGCATATGTACTGGACGATGGCGCAGCAGCTTGCGCATCACACCGTTGCTGGCTGTAACACGCGTGTGGGCGATCTGATGGGATCGGGGACGATCTCCGGGCCGACGCCTGATTCGTTCGGGAGTCTGCTTGAGCTTACGTGGAACGGGAAGAATCCGCTGGCGCTGAAGAACGGCGGGACGCGCGGGTTCATTGAGGATGGCGATGAGCTGACGCTTGCCGGGTGGTGTCAGGGGGAGGGGTATCGGGTTGGGTTCGGTGAGTGTGTTGGCAAGATCTTGCCGGCGTTGCGTTGATTTGAGGTGGGCGGAGGAACACCGTTGGCATTTCCTTGTTTTCTTGTCGGTATGCCAGTGTTGCCCCTGTGCGGGGCGGCACCTACTTTTCTTTGCCGCGGCAAAGAAAAGTAGGCAAAAGAAAGCCGCTCACACCGCCAGTGTGACGCCGTTCACCACTCGCCCACCAGCGGAGTGGTGACTGGGCAGCGCCCGCACCACGCGTCGTACAACAGAGTGGAGACGCCCGCCCATCCGGGGGCGCTGCGCGCCCCGTGGGGCATAACAAAAACCCGTGGTTTGCGGGCGTTCGCATTCGATGAAAGGTTAGAAGTACTATTGGTTTCCCATGCAGACCCGACCGCTGCGCGCGAAGCGAGCAGCGGGATGAATGAGTCCTTTGTCACTTCGTTGGGTGGTGCGAGAGCCGAGCAATGCCCAGTCACCACTCCGCAAGAAGGTTAGTGGTGGACTGCGTCACACTGGCGGTGTGAGCGGTTTTCTTTGCCTACTTTCTTTGCCGCCGCAAAGAAAGTAGGTGCCGCCCCGCACAGGGGCAACGCTGGCATACCGACACGAACTCAAGGAAAGGCCAAAGAAAGACGCCAAAGAAAATCCAAAGCGCCCCACAGACCTTAAGCCCGCGCGATCCCCCGCCCCCGTTCCCACCGCAAAGCCCCAAGAAACACAAGCGCACAAGCAAACAGCACCCACAGCATGGAATCACGCCCAGCGTGCTGCATCAACGCCCCGGTAACAATAGGCCCACCAAAACTAGCAGCGCTCCACGAAGCACTAACAAGCGCACTAGCGGAAACCAGCGCGACCCCTTCAAACCGCTCCCCACAAGCCACAATGGCAAGCGTATAAATCGACCCCGCCGCAGCCCCCAGCACGAACAGCAAGGGCCAGCGTAGCCAGGGCATCTCAACAACAAAAGGCAGCAGCGGCAAAAGCGCCGCCACGACCACCCCCATCAGCGCATGCACGCGTTCGCGCCCGAGCCTGTCGGCGAGCCAGCCGATCGGAAACTGCATCGTCGTGTCACCCAGCAGCACAACCGAAGCAAACAGCACCGCCTCCTCGCTCCCGATCCCATGACCGATAGCAAAAAGCGGCAGCAACGACAACGCGAGCGTATCGAACAGCGCAAAGAACCCGGTAGCGATGATGAGCGCAGGCATCCTGGGCAGCACATGCCGCCAGCTCCCATGCGGCTCATGCAGATCGGAGGTATGCGGACTTGAGCGAATCGCGGCCAGCATCGGCAATGCGACCAGAAAAATCGCCCCGCAGATCGCAAAACGCCCCGCCGTATAGTCCGCGATCTGGCTCACCAGCACCGGACCCGACATCTGGAACAGCGTGAAGGTCGTCGCATAGATCGCAACCACGCGGCCACGGTTGGAATCGTCGGCGAGTTCGTTGACCCATGCCTCGCCGATCGTGAAGAGCAGCATCAGCGCCGCGCCGCAGATCATGCGCAGCCAACCCCACACCCACAGGTTCGCACCGCACTGCATGAGCGCCGTGGCGATGGCGACAGCCAGCACGGAACCGACGATCACCTGGCGCGAGCCAAAGCGCGCGGCGATCCACGCGGTCATCGGCACGACGATGAGTCCGCCCAGCGCTTGGGCGGCGGTGAGCAGGCCGACTATGGTTGCGCCATAGCCGGCGTCGGTCAGGGCGAGGGCGGTGAGCGGCAGGGTCGCGCCGGAGCCCAGGCCGACCACGGCCACGCTCAGGATCAGCGCGAGGAAATCGCGGGTGAGGACGGTTTTCATCGGGCGCAATGCTACACGTCCGTTACTACGCCCGTGCGGAAAAAGCCGTGTTGCGGGTCAGATCGCGGAGGTCGGGCCGCTCACGGCGGTGCGGCGGCGCGCGCGCCGGTCGAGTTGCGCCGATACGAATGTCAGCCCGAGCGCGGCCAGCGCCATCAGCAAACCCACCCACGGCAGCGTCGTGAGCGCGGCGCCCGAGCCGATCGCCACGCCGCCGATCCACGCGCCGCCCGCATTGCCGAGGTTGAACGCGCCCTGATTGAGCGTCGAGGCAAGATTGGGGGCATCGCTTGCGCGGTCGACGATCAGCATCTGCAGCGGCGGCACGATCGCGAACGCCAGAATGCCCCACACGAAGATCGTCGCACTCGCCATGATCGGGTCGTGCATGGTCGCCGAGAATACCGCGAGCACCACGCCGATCATTGCGAGGAACACCAGCAGCGAGCGCATCAGTTTCCAGTCCGCGAGCTTGCCGCCCAGCGTGCTGCCCACCGTCAGGCCGAGGCCGAACAGCAGCAGCACGAAGGTGACTTCGTGCGGCGAGAAGCCGGTGACGTCTTCCAGAATCGGTGTGATGTAGGTGAAGACCGAGAACAGGCTCGCCGACGCCAGCACGCTGATGCCCAGCACCATCAGCACCTGCGGGTTCTTGAGGACGCTGAATTCGTGCACGAGGCTCGCCTTCTGCATGTCGATGTGCCTGGGCAGGCAGATCTGCAGCGCGAGCGCGGCGACGAGGCCAATCGCCGTCACGGCCCAGAAGGTGGTGCGCCAGCCGGCAAGCTGGCCGAGCGCGGTGCCCAGCGGCACGCCCAGCACGTTGGCGAGCGTGAGGCCGGTGAACATCAGCGCGATCGCCTGGGCGCGCCGGTTGGGTGCGACCAGGCCCGCCGCCACCACCGAGCCGATGCCGAAGAACGCGCCATGGCAGAACGCCGTGACGATGCGCGCGGCCATCAGGATCGAATAGTTGGGCGCGAGCGCGCACAGCAGATTGCCGACGATAAAGATGCCGATCAGGCGCATGAGCGCCGCCTTGCGCGGCACGTTCGCGATGGCGATGGCGACGATGGGCGCGCCGATCGTCACGCCAAGCGCATAGGCCGACACGAGCATGCCTGTCGCCGGAATCGACACGGAAAGGTCGCGCGCCACATCGGGCAACAGGCCCATGATGACGAATTCGGTGGTACCGATACCAAACGCGGCGACGGCAAGGGCAAGAAGGGGCAGGGGCATGGCTGTGTGGCTGGCGTGATCGGACGAGATCGGGGGAGATCCTGTGCGCGCAGGGGCGGCGCAGGAGTCAACCCGGAATTGTACTGAAATGCGCCGCGTGGCATGCGGCACCTTTTCTTGCGTTCTTCTTACGCAACACCGCCTCGCAGCCGGTTGCCTTGACGATTTCTTCAGGTTACGTCCATGGTGCGCGGCGCGACGGGGCCGCACCATGCGTCCACGAACCTGCCTGTGTCCGCCGCCCGGAACGGGCCTCGTCCGCACCGCGCATGGCGGCCGCCTCGCATGCGCTTCAATTTCCAGGAGCGATGACATGAACACGCTAAATACCGTACGCATCGCGGTGGCCTGCTCGGCCGCCTTGTTCGCAGGACTCGCGCTGGCCGATTCGCCGTCCGATCAATCGCAGGGCGCGCCGTCGGCATCGCAGGACGTGGGCGGCATGCCCATGACCAACAGCGCCTCTGGCGCGCCGCAATCGCTCACGCTCACGCACGCGCAGGTCTATCAGGATCTGGTGCGCTCGGAGCAATCGGGTGAACGGGACCGTTTGAACAACGACATCTACCACGGCAATTAAGGCGCCGCGCGCAAAGGAGGCCGTCGAATGCCCGGCCGGTGCGCAGCCTCGCCGCCCCGCCGCGGTAGCATCGGGGCCGGGTGAATACAGTCAATGCGCCCGGCCTTCGCCGATCAGCTGCTCGATTTTTCTCATGCGTCCGCCCGGCCGATAGGGCTGGAACCACGGATTCATACGCAATTCGCACAGGCGCGCGCTGCGTTCGGCAAGCGCGGCGTCGAGCCAGTGGAACATCTCGTCGGGCTGCGCGAGGCGCGCGTAGATTTCGGCGATCAGGAGCGGCGAGGTGTACTGGCTGCGGTGTCTGGCCAGCAGATCGTCGCGATACCAGTGCAGCACCGCGTCGTAGCCGCCTGCGTCCCATTGCGCGCGGATCGTCGCCGCGCGCGCATGCAGATTGCAGCGCACCAGCGCCTCTACGGTCGCGTCCACGGCCTGCGCGTAGAGCTTCCTCACTTCGAAGGCCGTCGCGAGCACCTGATAGGCGAGCGGCGAATAATCCATGTGGCCCGGCGAGAGATAGTCGCTCACCACCTCTTCGTGACGGCCCGACAGAATCATGCCGAAGGCGCGCGAGCCCTGGAACGCCAGCGGGTCGATGCGCTCGGCGCGCGCCATTTCGACTTCGCCTTCCGCGCGCCGGCCCGCCGACAGCAAGAGCCGCGCATACAGTCGATGCGCCTCCGGGTAGCTCGGATTGCGCCGCAGCGCCTCCTTGAAGCCCGCCTCGGCGCGCGCCCAGTCCCATTCGAAAAAGTAGCGCACGGCGGCGAGCGCGTGATGTGCCTCGGGCAGATCGGGGTCGAGTTCGAGCGCGCTGTGCGCGAGCGCCCGTGCGATCGGCCAGCCGTCGTCGGGCGAGAACATCCCGTGCACGACCGACGCGCCGTAGTAATTCGACAAGCCCGCATAGCCCAGCGCGTAGTTCGGGTCGCGTTCGAGCGCGGTTTCGAAATAGCCGCGGCTGCGCGCGAAGTCTTCTCCGTCGATGCCGTGATGCGCGCAGAACGCCGCATCGAAATGCACGCGCCGATACCAGAAGTAGCGCCCGCGCACATAGGCGTCGTGCGCGGCGGGATCGACGGGCAGGCGCCGCGCGAGCCGCGAGCGCTGCTGCTCCGAAAGCGTCGTGGCGAGATCCTGCGCCAGCGCGGTCGCGACTTCCTTGAGCATGTCGAGCGCGCCCGGCGAGACCGGCTCGTGCGCGCGGCTCCAGATCTGCACTTCGTCGGCACAGCGGATCAGGCGCGTGAGGATGCGCGCACGCGGCCCCTCGCGCGAGAGCGAACCTTCGAGCACATAGTCGAGCTTGAGTTCGCGCGCGATCTCGCCGATGCCCTTGGCGGTATCGCGATAACGCGCCGCCGTCGTGCGCGCGATCAGGCGCAGCCGATCCGGGCCGAGCGCGCCGAGCGTGGCCGAAATTTCATCGGCGAGCGCGCTGCACAGGCATTCCTGATTGCCGTCGCCGGTGAGGTTTGCAAACGGCAGCACCAGCACGCGCACGGCGCTGTGCGAGCGTGGCGTTTCGCTGGGATCGATGGCGTCGGCGCTGGCCGTGCTCACGAAATTCGCACCATCGAGCCGATAGCCTTTGCCCTTCACGGTCACGAGATGGCGCGGTTTGAGCGGATCGTCGGCGAGCGCGATGCGGATTTTGCGGATCGCCGTGTTGATGCCGTTTTCGGTGTCGCGGTAGGGATTGCCATGCCACAGGCGATCGACGATGTCGGCGCGCGAGATCAGCTCGCCGTGACGCGACGCGAGCAGGATCAGCAGATCCATGGGCAGGCGTTCGAGCCGGATTTGCTCACCGGCGCGGCGGAGCTGGTAGCGCTCGACGTCGAGTTCGAAGTCCGCAAAGCGGATGATTCGATCCGTCGGCATGGGAGATCCCCTGATGCGGCATCATGGGTTGCGGGCGCGGCGGCGTCGTGTCCGGGGGAAGCCCCTTCGAGGTACGGATCGCGCAGAGACGCGGGCGGCGCGGGCAGTGCTGGCGGTGCGGTGTTGCTGTTCTTGCGGCGTTTGCATTCAAATCATCTGACAGTCTCGGTGAGTCTGTCAGATTTAATCTAGCGGCTCGCGCGGCTGCGTTCAAGCGATTAAGCATCAACCATCGAACGATTCGCCGTGACGCCCCGCGCCCGACGCGAAACGCGCGGCCATCGCGAGGCCTTCGTCCATCACCGCGCGATAACCCCCGGCGCCTTCGCGGCGCAGGGCTTCGGCCAGATCGGCCAGCGTACTGTTGTCAAACGCCGAGCGCCGGTCCGCGAGCAGCGCCGCCTGGGGAAAGCCCGCAAGCTGTGCGGCCAGGGCTTCGGCTTCGGCGCGCGCCGTGCCAGGCGCGACGACGCGGTTCGCCAGCCCGAAGGCCAGCGCTTCCTGCGCATCGATCGCGCGCCCCGTGAGGATCAGGTCGAGCGCACGCGACAGGCCGATGAGACGCGGCAGACGCACCGTGCCGCCGTCGATGAGCGGCACGCCCACGCGGCGGCAGAACACGCCCATGACCGCGTTCTGTTCGATCACGCGCAGATCGCAGAACAACGCGAGTTCCAGCCCGCCCGCGACGGCATATCCTGAAATAGCGGCGATGACGGGCTTGCTGAGCATCATGCGTGTCGGGCCGAGTGGTCCCGGGCCGTTGCCGTCGGCGTGGATCTCGTTGCGGCGCGACTCGTCGTTCAACGCGCCGAGATCGGCGCCCGAGCAGAAGGTGCCGCCCGCGCCGAACAGCACGCCCGTGCGCCAATGCGCATTCGATTCGAAACGTGCGAACGCGGCGTGAAGCGCGTCGGCGACGGTGCGGTCGATTGCATTGCGCCGGGCGGGGCGATCGAGCACGATGGTCGCCCGATGTCCGCGCGATTCGATACGCACGTGGGCGCCGAATGTTTCGATACACTGGTCATCGGAGGTGTCGTCGGCGGTGTCGGCAGTGTCGGTAGTGTCCATTGGCGGCTTCCCGGATAAACCCACACCGCGCATATTCACGTAGCATAGGTCACGAAATAGTCACGAATCCCTCGTAGCTTAGGCCGCTTTTCCTCCCTGCGAGAGGCGCCTTATTTGCATGCCGAAGACGTCCATGTCCATGCCCCCCGAGATGCCTTCGATTCCCTCGCCGCCGCGCGAGGCGGCCAGCGGCCCGTTTTGGGTCGTGCCCTTGCCTGCTCATCAGGCGTACGACCATGTGCGCTTCAAGCGCGTCTTCGCGACCGACGGGACGCGTCACGAAGTGGTGCTCGTCGATCTCCAGAAGTTGCTGCTGTGCGCCGACCGCGACGACACCGACTATGTGCTCAAGCCTGTCGATGACTGGCACGCGGGCAAGGTGCGCGGCATCCGCGAGTTTCTCGATCCGCGCAACGAGCGCGTGCCGCAAATGCCCTATGTGACGATCACCAAACGGCGCGCGGGTGGTCTGGCCGGTTGGCTCGGCGTGGCGCACGTGGGCGTGGTGGCGTTTCGCAACGGCCAGCATCGCGCGCGCTATCTCGCGTGGGCGGGGGCGGTGTGGTTGCCGGTGGAAGTGCACGAGCGCGAAGCGCCGCTGCTGCGCGAGTTATGCGGCGCGGCGGGCGAGGACGATGCGCCGCCCGACGCCGTGGAGCACGCGCCTTGACCGTTGCCGTCGAGCGCATGAAGAAAAGGGCGCTCGCGCGCCCTCACGTACACCCTCGATACGACGTTGCCTAACCATGCATCAGCATATGTGGGCCTGATGCCACCGTGCCCGCAGCAAGCATCGTGCGGGCACCGTGGGGCACCGACGCCGGCTTTGCTTCGCACGTCTGTTGAAAATGCTCGATGGTGTAATCGACGAAGCGCAGCGTTTTTGCGGGCAGATACTGGCGGCGCGGATAGACAATGGCCATGCTCGCCTGCGCGTCCTCGATCTCGTAGTCCTGCAATAACCGCACGAGCGTGCCGGCGGCCAGGTCGTCGGCGACCAGCGGCGCGGGCACGATCGCCACGCCCATGCCCGCCAGCGCCGCAAGCCGCACCATCAGCATGTTGTTGACCGCGTAGCCGGGTTGCAGCGTGACCTGCTGCGCGCTTTCGCCTGGCCGCGCGAATAGCCAGCTCGCGCTGCGCTCCTCGGGCGGCAGCGTCACGGCGGCGTGCTGCTCCAGCTGTTCGGGCGTGCGCGGCTCGCCGTGCTCGGCCAGCCACGCAGGCGATGCGCACGGCACGAAAGCCGTGGTGCCGAGCGCATGTTCGACAAACTCGCCGCCACGCGTGGCGCAAGCCGCGACGATGCCGACATCGAAGCCGTCTTCGAGCAGCTCGGTTGGTTTCTCGGCCAGCGTCAGCCGCACGTTCACACGCGGATAAAGCCGGCGGAAACCGTCGATGAGCGGCGTGAGCGTGCCCAGCGACAGCGCGCCCGCGGCCATCACGCGCAGCGTGCCACTTGGCTCGCGCTCGGTGTGCGCGAGCGAGTCTTCCAGGTGATCGAGTTCCTCCAGCACGCTCTTGCAGCCTTCGAGATAGCGCAGGCCTGCTTCGGTCAGCGAAAGGTTGCGCGTGGTGCGGTTGATGAGACGCGTATGCAGATGGGCTTCGAGCATGGCGATCGAGCGGGTGACGAGCGCATTCGAGACGTCGAGTTGCTGGGCGGCGCGGCGAAAGCTCTGCGATTCCGCAACCCTGACGAAGACGCGCATGGCGTGTATCTGGTTCATCGAATTCGCCTCGTATGCTGGTGCATGTGCCGGTTGAAGGGGCATTACGCGGGCTTTTTCCGGTCAATTCCGGATATCCAATGTAACGCGACTTCCTGATGAGCGAGCAGCGATCGTGCACGAAAATAATATTGACAGTCGTTGGGAATTACAATATTTATCTCAGGCGGCAGGCCTGTTTCGTGTTTGTTAAAAGTTCATGAGCGGCTGGCATGAGAATTGAAAGAGACGTTTTTGCCACCTTTTCAAGGTCGCTAAAAGATATGTCAGATTCGCATCGGATTAACCTGTATGAAGCGGTGTATGAAGCGGGGAAATAAATTTCCCCCAGCCGCTGTGCACCTTCACGACAGGGCTTCCCGTAGTCTGCTATTTTGTGGCGCGGAATACGTTTGCTTTCAATCCTCGGTCAGTTGCAGTACAGGACGGCTTCACACTTTTAACATAAGCGATGGATAAAGGCGGTTTTGGGATTTATTGCGCATTGCGCAAATAAGCGGCGAGTTGCGGTATAGAGACATGCATGCTAAACGCATGTTTCTTTTAAGCGCATTTGGGAAAACCAAAACGTAAATCGGCAGACCTGACATGATCGTCGAATTGCTGAAGTCGCAACCCGAGATTGCCCTGTTCGTGAGTCTCGCACTCGGTTATCTAATTGGTTCAATTCGCTTTGGACCGATATCGCTGGGCGGCGTGTGCGGCACGCTGATCGTTGCGCTCGTGCTCGGCCAGACGGGCGCGCGCATCGCTCCCGATCTCAAGAACGTGGCGTTTGCGCTGTTCATCTTCGCGCTCGGCTTCACGGGCGGCCCGCAGTTCTTTGCGAATGTGGGGCGCGGCTGGCGCTACGGACTGCTATCGATTGTCGAGATCGTCTCCGTCATGGCGCTCGTCATGATCGCGGTCGTGCTGATGAAGCTCGACGCGGGCACCGCAGCCGGGCTGCTCGCGGGCGCGGCCACGGAATCCGCCGTGATCGGCACCGCGTCGGAGGCCATCGCGCGGCTCGGCCTGAGCGAGGCCCAGGTGAGCGCGATGCAGGCCCACATCGTCACGGCCTATAGCGTGAGTTACCTGTTTGGCCTCATCACCATCGTGCTGTTCACGAGCCAGATCGCGCCGCTCATCATGCGCGTGAATCTGCGCGAGGAGGCCGCGCGCCTCTTTCGCAAGCTCGGCGGCGACGGCGTGCTCGACGAAGGCCAGCGCCTCGCGCTGCAGCCGCTCGTGGGCCGCGCGTTCGACGTGGGGCCGGCCGCGGGCACGCAGGTCGGCGCGTTCGAGGCGCGCTTCGGCAACAACATCACGATCGAGCGCGTGCTGCGCGAGCAGCGCCAGATCGACGCCGACGCGCAGTTCGCGCTGCGCTCCGGCGACATCGTGTTCATCGCCGGGCGGCGCGAATCGATGGTCGAGGCGTCGGCGCAGCTCGGCGCCGAAGTCTCCGGCGAGGGCTTCACGAAGCTGCTCGCGCAGCGCGTGGACGTGATGCTCACGCGTCGCGAAGCCAACGGCCTCACGCTCGCGCAACTGCGCGAGCGCGCCACACCCGAGGACGGACGCGGCATCTACGTGAGTGCGATCACGCGGCTCGACGCCACGGTGCCCGCGCTGCCCGGCACGGTGGTTCATCGCGGCGACGTGCTCACGCTGCTGGGCGCGCCGACGGACGTGGCGCGCGGCGCGAAGCGCCTGGGTTACGTGATCCAGCAGACCCAGAAAACCGACTTCGTCTATCTGGGCCTGGGCGTGCTGGTCGGCATGATGATCGGGCGTTTCGGCGTGAATGTGGGCGGTGTGGCGCTCGTGCTCGGCACGGGCGGCGGCTGCCTGCTTTCCGGTCTTTTCTTCGGCTGGCTGTGCTCGCATTTTCCCGTGGTCGGCTCGCTGCCCTCGGCGGCGGCGCAGGTGCTCAAGGACTTCGGCCTTGCCACCTTCATCGCGGCCGTGGGCCTGTCGGCCGGACCCGACGCCATCAAGCTCGTGCGCGAGTACGGCCTCGCGCTGCCGCTCGCCGGCATCCTGATGGTGCTGATTCCGGGCCTTCTGTCTCTCTGGATCGGGCGAATGTTTCTCAAGCTCGAAGCGCCGATGCTGCTCGGCGCGATTGCAGGTCAGCAGTGCAGCACGCCGGCGATCAGTGCGCTCGTTGGCGTCACCGGCAATTCGACGCCCGTGATCGGCTACACGATCACCTATGCGCTGTCGAATATCTTGTTGCCGCTCATGGGGCCCGTGGTGGTCGGGCTCGCGACGAAGTTCGGCTGACGCGGCG
The DNA here is from genome assembly GCF_002917095.1 of Paraburkholderia eburnea. Lineage (GTDB taxonomy): Bacteria > Pseudomonadota > Gammaproteobacteria > Burkholderiales > Burkholderiaceae > Paraburkholderia > Paraburkholderia eburnea. The sequence goes on along the minus strand of NZ_PQGA01000001.1, from coordinate 438,073 downwards.
CTGGACCGCGCAGCCAGCCTCTTGGGGCGGCAGCAGCGCATCACACCTACCAATGCGAGGGCACGATGGAATGGCTACATGACATCTTTCACAAATCCCCGGAAATTGCCTTGTTTCTGTCGCTGGCCGTCGGTTACTGGATCGGCCAGATCAACTTCGGCAAATTCCAGCTAGGCGGCGTGGGCGGGTCGCTGCTCGCCGCCGTCGTGGTCAGCCAGGTGGGCGTGACGATCGATAACGGCGTGAAATCGGTGATGTTCGCCGTCTTCATCTATGCCGTGGGTTACGACTCGGGGCCGGGCTTCTTCAACTCGCTCAACCGCAAGACGCTGCGCGAAATCGCCATGGCGGTCTTCATGGCGCTCGCGGGCCTTTTCACGGTGCTGGTGTGCGCAAAGCTCTTTCACCTCAACAAGGGCCTCGCCGCCGGTCTCGCCGCGGGCGGCATGACGCAGTCGGCCATTATCGGCACCGCCGGCGACGCCATCGCGCGTCTGGGACTGCCGGCCGACCAGGTCAAGGCGATGCAGGCCGATGTCGCGATCGGCTACGCCGTGACCTACGTGTTCGGCTCGCTCGGCGCGATCATCGTCTGCGTGAACATCCTGCCGAAGTTCATGGGGCGCAGCCTCAAGGACGCCTCGCTCGATGCCGAACGCGAAATGGCGGGTGGCGGCGCTTCGTCGGGACCGGGCCAGGTGACGGCGCTGCCGGAACTGTTCGGGCGCGTGTTCCGCGTGGAGGCCGCGGCGGGCAAGACCGTCAAGCAGCTCGAAACGGCGGAGCACGATTTAGTCGCCATCGAGAAGATCCGCCGCGCGGGCAAGATCCTCGACTCGACGCCTGACTTCGTGCTCAGCCGCGACGACATCGTGCTGGTCGTGGGCCGCCGCGAGCAGATGGTCGAAGTGGGCGCGCTGATCGGGCCGGAAGTGCCGGATTCGGGCGGCATGAGCCTCGTGATGCAGACGCGCCAGCTCGTCTTCACGAAGAAGGGCATGAACCATACGACGATCGCCGAGGTGCGCAAGAACGTCGATCACGACATGCGCCACGGCGTCTACATCGAGAAGATCGAGCGCGCGGGCCAGCCGGTGCCGGTGCTGCCGCAAACGCAGCTCGAACACGGCGACGTCATCACGATTTACGGCACGGCAACGGACACCAAACGCGCGGTCCAGGAAGCCGGTTATGAGCTGGCGTGGAGCAACAAGACCGACTTCATCTACATGGGCGTGGGCCTCGTGCTGGGTCTGCTGGTCGGTCTGATCGTCGTGAACGTGGCGGGCATTCCGCTCACGCTCGGCTCGGGCGGCGGCTGCCTGCTCGCGGGTCTGCTGTTCGGCTGGATGCGCGGCAAGCATCCGATGTACGGCGTGATGCCGCCGGCCGCCTCGCAACTGCTCAAGGACTTCGGGCTGGCGGCCTTCGTCGCGGTGGTGGGGCTGAACTCGGGGCTGCAGGCGGTGGTGACGGTCAAGCAGAGCGGCATCACGATCTTCCTGCTCGGCGTGGTGGTGACGATCGTGCCGCTGATCCTCACGATGCTGTTTGGCCGCTACGTGCTGAAGTACAACAACGCGGCGATTCTCGCGGGCGCGCTGTCCGGCTCGCGCAGTGCGAACCCGGCGTTCGGCGGCATTCTCGACAAGGCCGAGAGTGCCGTGCCGACGGTGCCGTTCGCCATCACCTACGCGATCGCGAACGTGCTGCTCACGCTGCTCGGGCCGCTCGTGGTCGGTCTTGCATGAGATGAAGTCAACGCGGGCCGCGCGTGCCGTTCCGGCGCGCAGGCCCGCTGGAATGGGTCGAAACGCGTGCCGGCTGTTTGCGCGGCGAATGGCGCCCAGGCGCGGATAGCGGCGGCACGCTCAATGTCTTCTCACTGGAGAGCATCATGGCAAAAGGTAAAGGCAACGGTAACGGCACGAAGGAAAAGAGTGGCCTCGACGCACTTAGCCCGTTCGAGCTCAAGGACGAACTCATCAAGGCAGCGGGCGGCGGCGCGACCGAGCGTCCGGCCAATCTTGCGATGCTCAATGCCGGCCGCGGCAACCCCAACTTCCTCGCGACGATTCCGCGCCACGGCTTCTGGCAACTGGGCCTTTTCGCGATGCGCGAATCGGAGCGCTCTTTCTCGTACATGCCCGAAGGCGTGGGCGGCTTTCCGCAGCGTGCCGGCATCGTCGAGCGCTTCGACCAGTTCCTGCGTGAGAACAAGGGCCAGCCCGGCATCGATTTCATCGGCGGCGCGGTCTCGTATGTGCGCGACCAGCTCGGTCTGTCGGCGGGCGACTTCCTCTATGAGATGTGCGAAGGCATCCTGGCCTGTAACTATCCGGTGCCGGACCGCATGCTCAAGCTGTCCGAAATCATCGTGGGCCAGTATCTGCGCCGCGAGATGATCGGCAAGCATCCGTTCGTCGGCGAGTTCGACGTGTTCGCGGTCGAAGGCGGCACCGCGGCCATGACGTACATCTTCAACACGATGCGCGAGAATTTCCTGATCAAGGCGGGCGACACCATCGCGCTGGGCATGCCGATCTTCACGCCGTACATCGAGATTCCCGAACTCAACGACTATCAGCTCAACGTCGTGCATCTGGACGCCACCGTCGAGAACAACTGGCAGTACTCGAAGAAGGAACTCGACAAGCTGCGCGACCCGAAGGTGAAGGCGTTCTTCCTGGTCAACCCGAGCAATCCGCCGTCGGTGAAGATCGACGATGAAAGCCTCGAATACATCGCCGAGATCATCAAGGAGCGCCCGGACCTCATCCTGCTGACCGACGACGTGTACGGCACCTTCGCCGACAACTTCGTGTCGCTCTTCGCGCTCGCGCCGAAGAACACGATTCTTGTGTATTCCTATTCGAAATACTTTGGGGCCACCGGCTGGCGTCTGGGCGCGATCGCCACGCATCGCGACAATGTGCTCGACGCCACGCTCGCGAAGCTGCCGAAGGAAGAGAAGAAGATCCTGCACAAGCGCTACGAGTCGATCACGACCGAGCCGGACAAGCTCAAGTTCATCGACCGTCTGGTGGCCGACAGCCGCACCGTCGCGCTCAATCACACGGCGGGTCTATCGACGCCGCAGCAGGTGCAGATGGTGCTGTTCTCGCTGTTCTCGCTGATGGATACGCCGGACGCCTACAAGAACGCGCTCAAGCGCCTGATCCGCAGCCGCAAGCGCGCGCTCTACGAGGAGATGGGCATTGCCGTCGATGCGAGCGATCCGAACCAGGTCGATTACTACACGATCATCGACATGGAGTATCTGGGCGAGAAACGCTTTGGCCGCGAGTTCGTCGACTGGCTGCTCAAGCAGGTCCAGCCCAACGAACTGCTGTTCCGGCTCGCCGCCGAAGCCCGCGTCGTGCTGCTGCCGGGCAAGGGCTTCGGCACCGCGCATCCGTCGGGCCGCGTGTCGCTCGCGAACCTGAACGAAGCGGACTATCGCAAGATCGGCCGCGCGATGCGCAAGCTCAGCGAGGAATACGTCCAGCGCTATAACGAGGAAACCGGCAAGAAGATCGACCCGAGCGCGGTGAAGAAGTAGGGAAGGACGATAAGCCTGCGTGGCGGCGTTTGACGCGCCGCCGCGCGGGAGAGGACGAACCGCATCGGGCGTTGCCCGGTGCGGTTTTTTATTGCACTTTTACTGCGCGTCGGACGTAACCGGCTGCGCGAGCGCCGCTTCGCGCACGCTCCTGCGATGCAGCGACACGGAAAGCGCCACGGCGGACGCGGCGGCGATGGCGGCGAACAGGAACACCGAAGCGTAGCCGAACACATTCGCCACATAGCCGGCCAGCGGCCCGGTGATGCCGAGCGACAGATCGAGGAACACCGAATATGCGGACAGCGCCGCGCCGCGGCTCGCCGCCGGCACGAGGCCGACAGCCTCCACGCCGAGCGCCGGGAACACCAGCGCAAAGCCGAAGCCCGTGAGCGCCGCGCCGACTAGCGCGACGTGCGGCGTGGGCGAGAGCCACAGCAGCAGCAGGCCCGCGCACTCGCACGAGAACGAGGCGATGGCCACGCGGAAGCCGCCAAAGGTCTTGATCGTATTCGCGAACAGCAGACGCGCGCCGATGAACATCAGGCCGAATATCGTCAGCGAGAACGCCGCGTTAGGCCAATGGCGCGCCGCGTAAAAGAGCGTGATGAAAGTGGCGATCGAGCCGAAGCCCGCCGAGCCGAGCGCGAGACCCAGGCCATGCGGCAGTACGCGCATGAACACGCTGCGATACGACATGCGCTCGCCGTGCACGAGCGGCACCGGCGCGATCGGGCGCGCGAGCCAGAAGCCGAGCGCGGCCAGCGCGATCATCGACACGCCGAGCATCCAGTAGCCAAGGTAATGCGCCATTTCCACCCCGAGCGGCGCCCCGAGCGCGAGCGCGCCATAGGTGGCGATGCCGTTCCACGAGATCACCTTGGCGTTGTGCGCGGTGCCCACGCGGCCGATGCCCCAGAGGATCGCGCCGGTGCCGCACAGGCTTTCGCCGCAGCCGAGCAACAGGCGGCTCGCGATCAACAGCGTGAGCGACAGGCCGGGCCAATGATCGACGAGCGTGGCGAGCAGCAGCATGACGCCGCTCGCGCCGCAGATCGTCAGGCCGATGCTGACGGTCTTCTTCGGCCCGAGCGTGTCCGCCGAACGGCCGGCGAGCGCGCGCGAACACAGCGTCGCGATGTACTGCACGCTGATGGCCGCGCCCGCGACGACGGTGCTGAAACCGAGGTCGTTGTGGACGTAGCCTGGCAGCACGGCGAGCGGAATGCCGATCGTCAGATAGCAGATGAAGGTGAAAAAGACGACCGGAATGATCTGCATGGTCGTCGACAACCCGGTGCGCGGGGGCGCCAAATCAGCGGACATGGGGAAAACGCGGATGGATAACGGCGGGAAAGGCGCAATTGTCCCATGGAACCGGTTCTTATGCAGGCGTTGAAAAAGCCGTCCGTTGGGCACATCCCACGGTTCTCGTGCGCGTAGACGGCACGCGTGGCACGTAACCGGCCTGTCAACAGGCGGACATCCGCGTGGGCGCAAATGGGCGGAGTTGGGCACGGGTTCGCCGGAATTGATGCGCGGCGGGTATGGACTACGCTCAATGAAAGGAGCGCTGCCATATTCTTGCGCACTGTCCGAACGCCGTTTTTGTCGCATTCGAGCGAAATTGTGCAATGTGAGTGCAAACCGGTCATCGCGCCATAAGCCCCGCACCACGCCGAAGCATCGATTTATCGCCGCGACGATATATCCCCCATGTACTTGCTGCTATGGGATCTCAATATTGGCGGTGATAGTTTTCGAATCGTCCACTGAAAGAATGCGCGGCGCGCGCCGTGAACCCCCGCGAAGCTTTTCCCGCGCGCCGCAGAAACACGACGAGACAGACATCATGAGTGAGCCGATCCGCTTCTATCACCGCAACGCGATTCGCGAAGTCAGCGACGCGGGCGTCACCCGCAGCGTTCTCCAGTATCTGCGCGAAGACGCGCGCTGCACCGGCACCAAGGAGGGCTGTGCCGAAGGCGACTGCGGCGCGTGCACGGTCGTGGTCGGCGAGCGCAATGCCGAAGGCGGCGTGAGCTTCAAGGCCGTCAACGCCTGCATCCAGTTCCTGCCGACGCTCGACGGCAAGGCGCTTTTCACCGTCGAAGACCTGCGCCAGCCCGACGGCTCGCTGCATCCCGTGCAGCAGGCGATGGTCGATTGTCACGGCTCGCAATGCGGCTTCTGCACGCCGGGTTTCGTGATGTCGATGTGGGCGCTTTACGAAAAGCACGGGCATGAGCACGGCGCCGCTCAAGGCGGCGGTTGCGCAGGCAAAAGCGCCTGCAGCGTGCCTTCGCGCGACGCCATCGCCAACGCGCTCACCGGCAACCTGTGCCGCTGCACCGGCTATCGGCCGATCCTCGACGCCGCCGAGCAGATGTTCAAGCTCGATGGCCCGAAAGCGCCCGTCGATGTGAAGGCGCTTGGCGAAGTGCTTGCGACGATCGAGCGCAAGGACACCTTCCACTACGAGCACAAGGGCCAGCAATTCGACGCGCCGCGTACCGTCGAAGCGCTCGCCGCCATCAAGGAGGCGCGCCCGGACACACGCATTCTCGCGGGCAGCACCGATATCGGCCTGTGGGTCACCAAGCAGATGCGCGAACTGGGCAACATCGTCTATGTCGGCCAGATCGACGCGATGCGCGAGATCCAGGTGAGCGACGCGTTCATCGAAATCGGCGCGAGCGTGACGGTGGAGCGCGCTTATGCGGAACTCGCGAAGCACTATCCCGAACTCGAAGAGATGTGGCTGCGCTTCGCCTCGCTGCCGATCCGCAATGCCGGCACGATCGGCGGCAACGTCGCGAACGGCTCGCCGATCGGCGACTCGATGCCGGGCCTGATCGCGCTGGGCGCGCGCGTGGTCGTGCGCGGCGGCGACGTCGAGCGCGAAATGCCGCTCGAAGACCTCTATCTGGCTTATCAGAAGAAGGACATGGCCGAACACGAATTCGTGCTTGCGCTGAAAGTGCCGACGCGCACCGGCGCGCGCGCGAACCTCAAGTTCCGCACCTACAAGGTGTCCAAGCGCTTCGACTCGGATATTTCGGCGGTGTGCGCCGCGTTTGCTTTTATCGCCGATGGCGATACGGTCCGCGAGCCGCGCATCGCCTTCGGCGGCATGGCCGCGACGCCCAGGCGCGCGACGCATACCGAAGCCGTGCTGGCCGACGCGCAATGGCACGAAGCCACGGCGCAGGCCGCGATGATCGCAATGGGCAACGACTACGCGCCGCTCTCGGATATGCGCGCGACCAGCGACTATCGGCTCGAAGCTGCCAAGAACACGCTTTACCGTTTCTGGCTGGAAACGCGTCCGCACGATCCGCTCGCGCCGCAGGCGTTGAACGTGCGCGCGGTGGCGGCGGAAACCGCCTGAAAACCCAGGAAACGGAAGCAGTACGCAAGAGATACGGAGAACTAAACCATGAACCAGCAAGCCGAACCGTTCCTGGAAGAAGCCAAGGCGCGCGAACCTTTCGCCCAGGTGCACGTCTCGCGCCCGCATGAATCCGCGCATCTGCACGTGAGCGGACGCGCCACCTATACCGACGACATTCCGACCGTGGCCGGCACGCTGCATGCCGCGCTCGGGTTGTCGCAGAAGCCGCATGCGCGCATCGTCTCGATGGATCTCGCGAAAGTGCGCGCGACGCCGGGCGTCGTGGCCGTGCTCACCGCCGAGGACATTCCCGGCGTCAACGACTGCGGCCCGATCATCCACGACGACCCCGTGCTGGCCGACGGCATCGTGCAATTCGTGGGGCAGCCGATGTTCATCGTCGTGGCGACCTCACACGATACGGCGCGCCTCGCCGCGCGCCGCGCCGACGTGCAGTACGAAGAACTCCCGCCGATCCTCACGGCGCAGCAGGCGCGCGCCGCGAATCAATCGGTGCTGCCGCCGATGAAGCTCGCGCGCGGCGAAGCGTCCACGCGCGCCGCACGCGCCGCGCATCGCCATGAAGGCGAGATGCTGCTGGGCGGCCAGGAGCAGTTCTATCTGGAAGGGCAGATCGCCTACGCGGTACCGAAGGACGACGACGGCATGCATGTCTGGTGCTCGACGCAGCACCCGAGCGAAATGCAGCATCTGGTCGCGCACGTGCTGGGCGTGGCCTCGCACAATGTTTTGGTGGAATGCCGGCGCATGGGCGGCGGTTTCGGCGGCAAGGAATCGCAGTCGGGCATCTTCGCGTGCTGCGCGGCGCTCGCCGCGTGGAAGCTGCTGTGCCCCGTGAAGCTGCGCCCGGACCGTGACGACGACATGATGATCACGGGCAAGCGGCACGACTTCCACTACACCTACGAAGTGGGCTACGACGATCAAGGCACGATCGAAGGCGTGAGCGTCGATATGACCTCGCGCTGCGGTTTCTCGGCGGATCTGTCCGGCCCTGTGATGACGCGCGCGGTCTGCCACTTCGACAACGCCTACTGGCTGCCCGACGTGTCGATCTCGGGCTTCTGCGGCAAGACCAATACGCAGTCGAACACGGCGTTTCGTGGCTTCGGCGGCCCGCAAGGCGCGTTCGCGATCGAATACATCATGGACGATGTGGCGCGCTCGCTCGGCCTCGATCCGCTCGACGTGCGCCTGCGCAATCTGTACGGCAAGACCGAGAACAACGAGACGCCCTACGGCCAGACCATCGAAGACAATGTGATCCGCGAGTTGATGGACGAGCTGGTGGAAAGCTGCGGCTATCGCAAGCGCCGCGCCGCGATCCGCGAATTCAACGCGAAGAACGAAGTGCTCAAGAAGGGCATCGCGATTACGCCGGTGAAATTCGGCATCGCGTTCAACGTCACGCACTTCAACCAGGCTGGCGCGCTGGTGCACATCTACACCGATGGTTCCGTGCTAGTGAATCACGGCGGCACCGAAATGGGCCAGGGCCTCAACACCAAGGTCGCGCAGGTCGTCGCGCATGAGCTTGGCATCGAATTCGGCCGGGTGCGCGTCACGGCCACGGACACGAGCAAGGTCGCCAATACCTCGGCGACGGCAGCTTCGACGGGCAGCGACCTGAACGGCAAGGCCGCGCAGGACGCCGCGCGCCAGTTGCGCGAGCGGCTCGCCTCGCTCGCGGCCACGACGTGGGGCAAGGGCCGTGTCAGCGCGGCGGACGTGCGCTTCGCCAACGACTGCGCGATCGTCGGCGACGAAGTCGTGCCGTTCGGCACGCTGGTGCAGAAGGCCTATCTTGCGCGCGTGCAACTCTGGTCGGACGGCTTCTACGCCACGCCCAAGCTCTACTGGGATCAGGCGACGCTGCGCGGGCGGCCGTTCTACTACTACTCGTACGGCGCGGCGGTGTCGGAAGTCGTGATCGATACGCTCACGGGCGAAATGCGCGTGCTGCGCGCCGATGCGCTGCACGACGTGGGCGCGTCGCTCAATCCCGCGCTCGACGTGGGGCAGGTGGAAGGCGGCTTCATTCAGGGCATGGGCTGGCTCACCACGGAAGAACTCTGGTGGAAGCCGGACGGCAAGCTGATGACGCACGCGCCGTCCACCTACAAGATCCCGACCGTGAATGACACGCCGCCCGAATTCAGCGTGAAGCTCTTCAACAACCGTAACGCCGAGGACAGCATCCACCGTTCGAAGGCCGTGGGCGAGCCGCCGCTGCTGCTGCCGTTCTCGGTGTTCTTCGCGATCCGCGACGCCGTCGCGAGCGTGGCCGACTACCGCTTCAATCCGCCGATGAACGCCCCCGCGACCGCCGAGGAAATCCTTAAAGGCGTGCGCGCGGTACGCACGATGGCGCGCGGTTGAGACCAGGTCGAACGAGAGGAGCGGGATATGCCAGGTCATCCGGATCATTGCGTGAACGTCGATAAAACCGGCCGTGTCGTGATCGGCCGCCGCAGCACGCCGGTGCCGCAGTACGGGCCGATGCACGTCGTGCTGTTCGGCGCGGGGCATGTGGGGCACGCGCTGGTGACGCTGCTCGGCATGCTGCCGTGCGTCGTGCAGTGGGTGGACGAGCGCGACGAGCTGTTCCCCGACGAAGTGCCGGCGAACGTGCAGGTCGAAGCGACCGACACGCCCGCCGCGATCGTCGATGAAGCGCCGCCCGGCACGTACTTCATCGTGATGACGCACAACCATGCGCTCGATTTCGAGTTGTCGGAGCACATCATGCGTCGGCGCGATTTCGCGTGGTTCGGACTGATCGGTTCGCAGACCAAGCGCGTGAAATTCGAGCGGCGCCTGGTCGAGCGTGGCGTGGCGGCGGAACGTATGGAAGAGATCACTTGCCCGATCGGCGTGAGGGGAATCGTGGACAAGGCGCCGTCGTCGATCGCCGTGGCGGTGGCGGCGCAGTTGATGCAGATGCGGGTGAAGTTGCCGAACGAAGTGCATCGCGAGGCATTCGCACAGGCGTAATCGATTCGAAAGAGCACAAAGCACGCGATAGACGCGTGAATGTAGCAAGCGCATCAATTTGCTTTTGGACCTCGCAGCAGCTTCAATGAATTGGGCGGCCTACGTGCCGCCCAATATGTTTTGTGCTGCTGCATGACGGTAAAAGAGGTCAAACATGAAAGTCCTGCTCGCAAGCCTTGCGGTCGCGCTCCCCGCGCTCGCCTCTTCGCCGGCCTTTGCCGACGGCGCCACGCCGCTCACGCGCGACGAACTCCAGCAACTGCTGCCGGGCGCGCAGATCGAGATCACCTACGAGGACGGCTCGACGACGCTGTGGAAAGACGCCAGCGACGGTAGCGTCGAAGCGGTCTGGAGTTCCGGCTTCATGACGTCGAAGCATCACACGCATCTCGGTACCGGCACCTGGAAAATATCCGACGACGGACAGTTCTGCAGCCATGTGGACTGGCGCAAGGACGTCACCGACTGGTGCCGCTCAGTCGTCAAGACCGGCGATGGTGACTTCGTGCTAGCGGGTCAGCCCGAATGGAAAATGAAGGTGTCGAAGTAGCTCAGCAAGCGTCGCGCTGAGCCAGGATTTTCCATCGATTCGGTATCCGAATGATTCGGCGTGGAATCAGGCCTCTTCCTGCGTCGATGCAGAAACCGCCTGCGCGCCCGGTTTGCTACGCGTGCCGCTCGCACGCTTGCCGCCGCGCACCGTCAACGACGCCGACACGCCTTCGATCAGATCGCGCAGCCAGTGCACGTCGCTCGGCCGGTCCGGTTGCGGATGCCACATCTGATAGCAGCGAATGCGCGGAAATGCGAACGGCGGCTCGGCGACGGCGATCGGCAGCAGCCCTGCGTAGTGCGTCGCGAAGCGCCGCGTCGTGGTGAAGATCAGATCGGATTGCAGCAGCACCTGCGGCACAAGGCCGAAGTAGGGCAGCGTCGCGACGATGTGCCGGTGCGCGCGCGCCTTCGCGAAGCCGATATCGACAGGGCTGGCGTTCGCGCCGGTATAAGGCGTGGGCGCGAGGTGCGCCGCCGCCAGGTAAGCCTCGCGCGTGAGCGGCCCGCGCGCGAGCGGATGCTCGGCGCGCATCATGCAGACGATGCGGTCCGTGAACAGGTCGCTGCGCGCGAAACGCGCGTCCGGCTTCGGCCAGTTGCCGATCACGATGTCAAGCTCGCCCGCCTCCAGCGCGCCGTAGTGGTCGAGCGTGGGCGACAGCGACAGGATCTCCAGCCGGGCCGCCGGTGCCGCCTCCCGAAACCAGGCGATCAGCGTCGGCATGAAGAAGTCGTTGAGGTAATCGGGTGCGGCCACGCGGAAGGTGCGCTTCGAGCGCTCCGGGTCGAAGTCGCCGTGCGGCGTGGCGACGAAATCGACGTCGCGCAGCACGCGCTGGGCGTGCGCGAGCAGCGACTCGCCATATTCGGTCGGCACCATGCCGGACTTGCCGCGCACGAGGATGGGGTCGCCGAGGATCTCGCGCAGCCGCCGCAGTGCCGTGCTGATGGCCGGCTGGGTCTGGTTCAGCCGCAGCGCGGCCTGCGTGACGCTGCGCTCGACCAGCAGCGTGCGCAGCACGCGCACGAGCCAGATGTCGAGGGAAAGGGCAGTGTCGTCCATGTGATGCAAAGGCGTGGGGGCTTGAAATCCGGCTCTGGAGGCCGCGTGGGGAGCGGCTGCCGTGCTGCGCGCGCACGGCTTCAGGCATAACCTTATGCCGCCACGCGCCCGGCCGCCATAGGGTGCGCCCTATGGCGGGCATCAGTTGCGCCGCCGAGGGTCGCGCCTGACGCAGATTCGGACTGGCCTTAAGCGGTTTCCGGCTTGACCAGCCCCGAGGGCAGCGTGCTGATGCGCTTGACCTCGCGCGAGTCGAGCCAGTTCGGCGAGCGCGCGACGTAGAGCACCATCGGCAGCGCGTCCTCGCCCCAGAAGAGCTGTTTGTTCATCCAGAAGGTCGGCACGCCGAATACACCCATCGAGATCGCATCGTTGGTGTAGCGGCGCAGTTGCGCGCGCACCGCTTCCTCTTCGATCAGCGCCTCGCCGTGCGCGATGCCCACGCGCTCGCACAACTGCTCGAAGCCTTCGTCGCTCGACGGGTCGCGGCCCTCGCGCCAGATGAAACGGAAGATCTCGCGCACGCAGGCGAATTCGCCGCCCGCGGCGATTGCCAGCAGCATCGGCTTGACCGAGTCGAACGGATGCGCGGGCGGCATCTTCAGCGGAATGCCGAGCTGTTCGGCGCGAAAGAGCGCATGGCGATAGGTGAAGATGCGCTTGGCGGGAACCGCGCCGCCATACGGCGTGCCCCAATGACGGTAGAGGTCGCTGAGCAGAACCGGCGTCGGCACGAAGTCGAAGCCCGGCCACTTGTCGTACTGCTCCAGCAGCAGGTACGAGAACGGCGACACGAAGTCGTAGAACCAGGCCGGCTGGTTGGCGTCGATGCCGCGGATCATGCTGTTCCTCCGAGATGGGCTTCATGCGGACCGCACCGGCGGCCCGTCGTTCGAGTATCGATCGTATTCGGTTCTGCGTGCTGCTTTTTTACCTCGGGACTTTCCTCACGTGCCCGCCCCGGCCTTTGTCCTGCCTGGGCGCGGCTTGCGGGTTCGTCGGCATCCGGGGCTGTTCAGTCCTGGGCGCTGCCTTTGCCTTGCGCTTCATGCGCTTCGTCCGCTTTGTCCGCTTCGTCGCGCGTCGCTTCGAGCTTCTCGCGCACGGCCAGCAGCCGCTCGCGCACGAAGCCGATATGTTCGCGCAGCACGTAAAACTGCCCCGCATAAGCGAGCGGCATCTTCATGCCGTTCACCGACTCCTCGATCTTGTCGAGCTGGCGCATGAGCGAGCGGCGCTCTTCGGGCGAATTGTCGGCGAGCGCGGCGCGCTCCAGCGCAATGAGCGAACCGTACCAGCGGTAGATCCGCGATTTTACCCGCCAGGCGTAGAGCCCAGGCACGAGACGCAGCCCCGGAATCAGCACGACGATGATCGGCACGAGCACGACGAGCAAGCGGTCGGCGAGACTCGCCAGCCAGAACGGCAGCAGCCGATAGAGGAAGCTCTTGCCCGATTTGTAGTAGCGTGCGGCATCGTCGCTGATCGGGAAGTCCTGCGCGCGCGGCGCGGGGAATTCGCCCGCGCGCTGCAGCAGCGTCGAGCGCCCGTGGACTTCCTTGGCCGCTTCGATGAGCAGGTCGGAGAGCGCCGGATGCAGCGAGTCGCGCGCGACCAGTTCGGCCGTCGGCGCGATGAAGTGCAGGGGCGCGGCGGGCAGGTTGCGCCCGAAGTCGAACGCGCCCATCGGGATCGTGATCGCCGTGAGGTAGGGGAAGCGGCGCGCATAGGCGTCGGCCTGGGCGAAGTCGAAAAAGCGCACACCCGGCATACGCATGAGGCGGCCCATGACCGGCGGCTGCGCGGAATCGCCCGCGAGAAACGCCACGTCGATCTTGCCCGCCACGAGCGCACGCGCGGCGTCGTCGCCGGACAGCGGCAGCAGTTGGGTCTTGCCGTCCGGCTCGATGCCGTTGGCCTTGAGCAGCGCGAGCGCGAGTTCGCGCGTGCCGCTGCCTTGCGCGCCGATGGCGACGCGCTCGCCTTCGAATTGCGACAGACGCGTGACGGGCGGCCCGTGATAGAACACCGCGAGCGGCACATAAGCCACGCTGCCCAGCGAGACCAGTCCCTCGGGCACCTTGCTCGAGAGACCGTCCTGCACGAACGCGACATCGACATGCGAGGCCGGGTCGGACAGGCGCGCGAGATTCTGCGCCGAGCCTTCCGATTCGAGCACGTTCAGCGTGATGTTGTTGCGCGCGAGGATCGTCTTGTACTTCTGCGCGGCGCTCCAGAAGGTGCTGCCCTTGGGGCCGGCGCTCATCGTCAGGGTGCTGGGCGGCGCGGGCTGGATCAGCCGCACGGCGAGCCAGATGGCCGCCACGCTCACCAGCAGGATGGGGCCGAACGAGACGGCCAGGTCGCGCCACGAAATCGCCACGAAGCGTGCGACGAGACGGGCAGGAGGTTTGCGGCCGGAGGGGGACTTCATCGGGCAGTGGTGGGCCTCGGGAGGTTCGGGTCTTGCGGCGGCGGATCGTCCGGGCGTGTCTGGCGATCGCTAACCGATCGCTAGCGATTGGCGCCTCGCGGGCGCGCTGCGCGCCGCCGCCGGTGCAGGGGCGATGTGTCATGAGTGCGTCGTGCGCCCGCCGCCTGCCGATGTTACATGAGAATGGCGGCCGCAGCGCCATGCGGCGAGGCGTGGCGCGCACGCCGCGTCGGCCCCTAAATCCTTTGCGCTTGCGCGCCGCCCAGGCTAAATTGTGAGTCGCTGCGGCGCGCTCAGGCGCTCCGCCCGAAATCCAGCACAGAGTCGAATCGATCGACCGCGACTATGACAAGCAAGCACACAGAAGCTTGATAGCAATCGACGCAGGCGTATTGCCTCGCGCAACCCGATCCTTGCCTCTCGCCTCAGCGTGTCCTGACCATGGCAGTGTCGCTACGTCTTGACGCGCGCATGCGCTCGCATGCCTGCCCGTGGGTGTCGTACCGAAGCCGTCAGACTGGGCCGGACGGGCCACTTCGTCCAGCCACAGGAAGAGGCGGTCCATTTTCGCCACGTGGCCAGGCCATGAGCGAAGCAACGTGTGAAGCAACAACGCGATAGCAATAAGGAGAAAACATGAAATCGGTCGCTTTTCTGAAGACTCTGGCCGCTGCGGCCTGCGTGACGGTCGCATGCAGCGTGTATGCGCAGGGCAATTCGGCGGCGAGCGCCGCGGCCACGACGTCGGCGGCCCCGGCGCCGTCCGCCAAGAAGGTTGACCGCAAGCTCGGTTATACCGTGCGCAAGGCGCTCTCGAAGGCCCAGGGCCTCGACGTGTCGAACATCACCGTGCGTTCGCGCTCGGGCGCCGTCACGCTGACCGGCACGGTGCCGGATCAGGGTCAGATCGACCAGGCAGGCCAGGTCGCGCAAGGCGTGGCAGGCGTGAAGTCGGTCGCGAACAAGCTGACGGTCATGCAGCAATAAATGCAGCCGTAATCGGCCGCGAGCCGCCTCGCTTCGGCGAGGCGCGCGAAGTACCGCGAGAACAGGCCCCGGCGCGTAACCGGGGCCTGTTTTTTTCGGACAATCTGCACGGGCAATGGCGGATGTGCGGCATTAAATGTGGACTGACACACAGCTTTCGCGTGTTTGGGGGTATACCTTGGAATCATGCAGACCCCATGAGTCGCTTGTGGCTCCTTGCCGGACACTGTCATGACCATTCATACCTATGCCGACTTGCCGCTCGTCGATCGCGCAGCCTTCGAACTGGCCTGTGCGCGGCACGGCTTCGCTCCAATCCACTTCAACGTGAGCGGCGAAGCCGATCCCGATGATCCCGAGCATGGCGAATTGCTGATCGTGCGGCGCGGCGCGTGGGCCCAGGCCTACCGTATCGACGCGCGCGGCCAGTGGCTGCGCCAGTTCGAGACCGATCTGAACGGCCGCTTCTTCAGCCGCGCGCCTTACGCCTGAGCCGCAGGGCCGCACGGGCGGGAAAATAACGGGGAAAGACGCGCGGCGGCATGGCCGCGCGGGTGGAGGGTATGCCTGCCCGCGATCGGACCGCGGACCGGATCAAGCCAGCACGAGTCGCACGCCCACGAGCGTGAGCGTCGCGGCGAGCAGCATGCGCAGCAGTTTCTCCGGCGCGCGCGAGGACAGCATGCTGCCGATGGCGATACCGGGCAGCGAGCCGCACAGCAGCGAAAGCAGCATCGACCAGTCGATCGAGCCAAGCAGCCAGTGCCCGGCGCCCGCAAGCAGCGTCAGCGGCACCGCATGGGCGACATCGGAGCCGACGATGCGTACCGTCGGCAGCGCCGGATAAAGCAGCAGCAACACCGTCACGCCGATCGCCCCCGCGCCCACCGAGGTCAGCGACACCAGCGCGCCCAGAATCGCCCCCGTGAGTATCGTGAAGAGCAGCGTGCGCGTTTCGCTCGGGCCGTGGCGATGGCGCGCCGCGAAGGCGGCCAGCTGAGGCCGGAATAGCAGGGCGACCGCCGTGATCAGCAGCGCCGCGCCCAGCACCGCCTGGATCAGATGCCCGGCGCGCGGCGTGTCCATGCCGTAGCGATGCAGCAGTATCAGCGTTATGGTGGCCGCCGGTACGCTGCCGGCCGCAAGGCGCAGCGTCACGCGCCAGTCCACCGACCCCTTGAGCCCGTGCACCAGCGTGCCCGCCGACTTCGTCGCGGCCGCATAGAGCAGGTCGGTGCCGACGGCGGTGGCGGGGTGGACGTTGAAGAGCAGCACGAGGATCGGCGTCATCAGCGAGCCGCCACCCACGCCAGTCAGGCCGACCAGGAAGCCGACCGCGAGGCCGGACAGCGAATAGAGCGGTTCGATATGAGGTAGGTGCATCGCGGCGGCGCGGATCGGCGAAAGTCCGCTATTGTCGCAAAACCGGCGCTCGGGCGCTGGGATGGACGAAATCTTCCTGAAATTCTGTGCTACGGTTTTGTCCCGCACCGATGCCTCCGACCGTGGTGACGGCCGAATCCGCCGGCACGATCGGCGTCAATCGCGTGTCAATCGCGTGCCAATCTCGCATCAATCCAACCCGAACGCCTATGAATTCCGGCATCGCCTACGCCCTGTCCGCCTTCGTGATGTGGGGCCTCTTTCCGATCTACTTCAAGACGCTCCACCGGATCCCCGCCCTCGAAATGCTCGCGCATCGCATGGCGTGGTCGCTCGTGTTCATCGTCGGCGTGCTGGTCGTGCGGCATCACTGGAACTGGCTGCGGCCCGCGCTGCGCGACCGGCGGCTGGTCGCGCGCTTCGCGGCGAGCGCCGTGCTGCTCTCGGCCAACTGGGGCATCTATATCTGGGCCGTCAACGCCGGGCATATCGTCGAGGCGAGTCTTGGCTACTTCATCAATCCGCTCATCAACGTGGTGTTCGGCTATGCGTTCCTGCGCGAGCGGCTGCGGCCCCTGCAATGGTGCGCGGTGGCGATCGCGGCGCTGGGCGTGGCCTGGCTGACCTGGCAGAACGGCGCGCCGCCGTGGATCAGCCTTGCGCTCGCGGCGACCTTCGGCGGCTATGGGCTCTTGCGCAAGACCGCGAAGCTGGGCGCGCTCGAAGGGCTGACGCTCGAAACCGTGCTGCTGTTTCCCGTGGCGCTCGTTTATCTGACGGCGATCGGTCTCGCGGGCGCGAGCCATTTCTCTCATGCGTCGCTCGGCGTGCAGTTGCTGCTGGCCGCGGCCGGGCCGGTCACGGCCGTGCCGCTCCTGATGTTCGCGGCGGCCGCGCGGCGCATTCCGTTGTCGATGCTCGGGCTGATCCAGTACGTCACGCCCACGCTGCAACTGCTCACGGGCGTGCTGATCTACGGCGAGCCGTTCGGATCGGTGCGCCTGATCGGCTATGGCGCGATCTGGGTCGCGCTCGCGCTCTATTCGCTCGAAGGGCTGCGGGGCACGCTGGCTGCGGCGCGGGCCGCCCGCTCGGCGCGCGTCGCCGGTTGAAGAAGCGGCGGGCCTACGCGCTCGCGTCCAGGCTGGCCGATGCGGCACGCGTATGCGACGATGTGCCGGACGACATCAGAACATAAGCCACGGAGACACCCGCGCATGAGTAACGAAGCCCTCCATCGATTCGAAGAGGCGTTCGCGCCGCGCATCGCCGCGAAACTCGCAGGCCATTTCGGGCCGACGGTGCAGGTCGATGTCGTGCCCCATGCGGGGCATGGCCACCCCACGCGCGTGCGCCTGCGTGGCGAGCCGGGCGAGGCGCGGCATCCCTATGCGTATGCGCTGAATGTCTCGCTGACCTGGGACATCGACGAGATCGAGCGTCTCATGGAACCCGGCGGCGAGGCGCGTTTCGCGCACTACCTGGAAGCGACGGTGCGCAAGATGGCGTCGTGGGAAACGGCGCGCCCCGTGGACTTCGCCACGCGCACGCAGGGCGAGCCGGAGATTTTGATCGGCGGGCTGGATTTCGAAGGTTGAAGCAGACTCAAACGATGTTTGAGGCCACGAGCGCGTGGACGGCCTTCACGGCCATGCCCACCGCGACGCAGCCCGCGAACACCGCAAACGACTGCTGCAGGCGCGCGCCGCTCACATGGCGCGCGAAGCCGCGGCCCACGAGCATCCCGGCTAGCGCGCCCGCCGCGAACGGCAGCGCATCGAGCCAGAGCATATGACCGCTCGCCGCCGAAGCTGCCACGCCCGCCGTCGATACGAGCGCGATCACGGCGAGCGACGTGGCGACGATGCCCTGCATCGGAATATCGGAGGCGCGCTTGAGTGCCGGCACGATCACGAAGCCGCCGCCCACGCCGAGCAACCCCGAGAGAAACCCGGCCATCGCACCTGAAAGCGCGAGCGCCCGCGCGCAGGGCGCGGTCCAGTCGAGTTTGCCGCGTTCGAGATTGAGGCGGCAGGGCAGGTCGGAGGGGTAGGGTTCGGCGCCGCCGTGGAGGTCGTTGGCCGTGCCGGCGGGCTGGCGAAACATGCGCCACGCCACGCGTGTGAGCACCAGCGCGAACACCAGCATGAGCGGCGCATCCGGCACGCGATGCGCCACCCACAACCCGGCGGGCGAGATCACCGCGCCGGCAGAGGCCATCAGCGCGGCGGCCTTGTAGCGCACCTTGCCTTCGCGCAGCGCGAGCAGCGCGCCGATGCCCGCCGCAAGCGCCACCGCGAAAAGCCCGATGGGCGCGGCCTGCGCCACGCTCAAGCCCAGCCCGAACACCAGCAGCGGCACCGCGACGATGGCGCCGCCCGCGCCCGTCAGCGCCAGAATCAGCCCGACGACCGAGCCGAGCGCGGTGCTCACGAACAGGGCGGTGTCCATCGCGGCGTCTCCCTTTTATCGTTATCGACTCAGCCTTGCGCGTCGCTGGCCGTTGCGCCCGTGAACCACTCGCGGCCCTTGAGCATGCCGCTCCAGTAAAAGCGCGGCAGGAAGCTGGCCTTGAGGAACCACATCAGGCGGCGCGGGCGCGTCGGGTCGAGCGGGAAGGTCGGCAGCAGCTTGCCGCCGTAGCCGAACTCGGCCAGCAGGACCTTGCCTTTTTCGACCGTGAGCGGGCACGAGCCATAGCCGTCGTAGCGGTAGCGCATTTCAGCGTGAGCGCGCGCGGCCAGCAGGTTTTCGGCGACGATCACGGCCTGCTTGCGCGCCGCCGCGCCTGTCTTGGCATTGGGCGCCGAGCACACGTCGCCCAGCGAAAACACATTGGGCCAGCGCGGATGCTGGAGCGTGGCGTGATCGACTTCGCACCAGCCGGCCGCATCGGCCAGATCGCTTTCGCGGATGAAGTCGGGCGCGACCTGCGGTGGCACCACATGGATCATGTCGAAGCGCTTGTCGACGCGCGTGACGTTGCCATCGGCGTCCTTCACTTCGAAGGTGGCCTTGCGCGCGGGGCCGTCGATGGCGACCAGGTTCGAGCTGAATTCGAGCTGGGCGTTGTAGCGCTTCACATACGCCATGAGCGGCGGCACGAAGGTCGGCACGCCGAACAGCACGGCGCCCGCCAGATCGAATTCCACCTTCACCTTCGGCAGCACGCCGCGCTTCATCCAGTGGTCGCAGGCGAGATACATGGCCTTCTGCGGCGCGCCCGCGCATTTGATCGGCATGGCGGGCTGCGTGAAGAGCGCGGTGCCGCCCTGCATCTTTTGCACGAGTTCCCACGTGTAGGGCGCGAGGTCGTAGCGGTAATTCGAGGTCACGCCGTTCTTGCCGAGCGTGTCCTGAAGCCCGGCGATCCGCTCCCACGCGAGCCGCAGCCCAGGCGCCACGATCAACTGCTTGTAGGCGACGCTCTCGCCGTTCGTGAGGCGCACGAGATTCTGCGCGGGGTCGACGCGCTCAGCGCCGGCGCGAATCCACGTCGCGCCTTGCGGCATCACGCTCGCCATCGGGCGGCGCGTCTTTTTCACGTCGAAAGCGCCGCCGCCCACGAGCGTCCAGGCGGGCTGGTAGTCGTGGTGATCGTTCGGCTCGACGATGGCGATGCGCAGATTGCGCTGGCGGCGCAGCAGGCTCGCCGTCGCGCTGATGCCCGCCGTTCCGCCGCCGATCACGACGACGTCCCACGGCTCGGCATGGCTGGCGGCTTTTGCGCTGGACGCGCTGGCCAGGCTCGAAGCGGCGAGCGGCGCTGCCACGGCGCTCGCCTGCGCGAACTGCCAGAGATTGGTCGCGCGGTTGCCGGTGCGGCAGTAAGCGAGCACGGGCGCGGGCAGATCGGCGAGCCGTTGCGCGAATTGCGCGATATCGTCGGCGCCGATCTTGCCGGGCGTGACCGGCAGATACGCGAACTGCAGGCCGAGTTGTTCGGCGGCCGCGCGGATGTCGCTCGACGCGGGCTGCGCCGGGCCGCCTTCGCCATCCGGCCGGTTGCAGATGACCGAACGGAAGCCCGCGGCCGCGATGGCGGCGAGATCGGCGGGCGTGATCTGGTCGGCGCTCGCGAAGCGCGAGTCGTGTTGCACGATTTGCATGGGCTCGAATGCTCCTGGTATGGCTGAGTGAATGGCGGCGGCGGTGCTCAGGCCGGACGGGCTTTAAGTCGGCCGCAATACAGGCTGGAGAGCGTCTGCATCACCTGGACGACTTCGTTGCCCGCGAGGCGGTAGTAGATGTACTTGCCTTCGCGGCGCGTCTCGACGAGGCCTTCCTCGCGCAGCACGCCCAGGTGCTGCGACAGACTGGGCTGATGCACGCCGACAAGCGCTTCAAGCTCGCCGACGTTGCGCTCGCCTTCGACAAGCTGGCAGAGCAGCAGCAGACGGTCTTCGTGTGCGAGCGCCTTGAGCAGCGCGCAGCACTTTTCGGCGGATTCGCGCAGCGCGGCGAGCGCATCGGGCGTGATAGGGGCGTTCATAGGCGGCGATGGGTCAGACGACAGGAGGGGATGCGCGACATCATGGAACGACTGACAGTCTGTTGACAAACATTATATCGATTCATAATATGTGTTTCAATAGAACAAGCGAACAAGCGCCGCATGGAGTTGCCGATGTCCGATCACACCACCGTCCCGTCAGCCGAAGCCGCCACCACCGCCACCGCCACCGCCGCTATCGTCGAGCCGTTCTTCGATCCGGTTACGTCCACCGTCACCTACGTCGTGCACTCGGGACGCGGCTCGGCGTGTGCGATCGTCGATCCGGTGCTGGACTACGATCCGAAGTCGGGCCGCACGTCCACGGAATCGGCGCAGCGCGTGATCGCCTTCGTGCGCGAATACGGTCTCACGGTTCAGTGGCTGCTGGAGACGCACGCGCACGCCGATCATCTTTCGGCGGCGCCGTTTCTCAAGCAGCAGCTGGGCGGCAAGATCGCGATCGGCGAGCACATTCGCATGGTGCAAGGCGTGTTCGGCAAGGTCTTCAATCTGGGCGGCACGCTGGCCGGCGACGGCAGCGAGTTCGACCATCTGTTCGCCGACGAGGAAACCTTTCACGTCGGTCCGCTCGCGGCGCGCGCGATGCATGTGCCCGGTCATACGCCCGCCGATCTCGCCTACCAGATCGGCGACGCTGTGTTCGTGGGCGACACGCTGTTCATGCCCGATGTCGGGTCGGCGCGTTGCGATTTTCCGGGCGGCGACGCGCACACGCTGTATCGATCGGTGCGCAAGCTGCTCGATCTGCCGGGGCAGACGCGGCTTTTCATGTGCCACGACTATCCGCCGGAGTCGCGCGGCCCGCGCTTCCAGAGCACGGTCAGCGCGCAGCGCGAGAGCAACATCCACCTGAACGACAGCGTGAGCGAAGACGCCTTCGTGCAGATGCGCAGCGCGCGCGACCGCACGCTGGCGATGCCGAACCTGATTCTGCCGTCGATCCAGGTGAACATCCGCGCAGGCCGCTTGCCCGAACCGGAGGACAATGGCGTGCGCTACCTGAAGATTCCGCTCGACGCGCTTTGATCGAGCCGTCGATCATGCGTCGGGCGCGCGATTGTTGCCCTGATGCAGATCAGCGCCTGTCACCGCAACGGCCTGCCTTCGCGCAGGCCGTTCGTCTTTTGCGCAGGCGACCCGATCCGGCTTTGTCCGAAATTCGAAAGCATCTGTCCACTCGACTGTCTGCCGACACTCTAGACTGGCTTCATATCGCAACCCGACCTAGCGGAGTCCACCATGAAAGCCATCCAGTTCAAGACCTTCGGCAAGCCTGACGTCCTCGAACTCGTCGATCTGCCCACGCCCGCGCCCGCCGAGGGCCATGCGCTCGTACAGGTGAAAAGCGCGTCGGTGAACCCGAGCGACGTGAAGAACGTTTCGGGCCACTTCGATCACACGGTCCTGCCGCGCGTGCCGGGCCGCGACTTCAGCGGCGTGGTGGCCGCAGGCCCCGACGAGTGGATCGGCGCCGAAGTCTGGGGCACGGGCGGCGACATCGGCTTCACGCGCGACGGCACGCACGCGGAATTCATCGAGATTCCGGCGGCGGCGCTCGCGCGCAAGCCGCGCGCGCTCACGCACGCGCAGGCCGCGTCGATCGGCGTGAATTTCGTGGTGGGGTGGCTGGGCACCGTCGATTACGCGCAACTGGCGGCGGGCGAAACGATCGCCGTGATCGGCGTGTCGGGCGGCGTGGGCGGGGCGGTCACGCAGATCGCCAAGGCGCGCGGCGCGCGTGTGATCGGCGTCGGGCGCGAGGCGCCGGATGCGGATTCGCCGGCGGCTCGCCTGATCGACGCCTTCGTGCCGATGGACGGCGACACCGCCGCCAAAGTGCGCGAACTCACGGGCGGCGCGGGCGCGGACGTGGTCTATGACGCGGTGGGCGGCGTGGCGTTCGAACTGGCGCTGTCGCTCGTCAAGCGGCGTGGGCGCGTGGTCGAGATCAGCGCCACGGGCAAGCGCCGCGTGGAGTTCGATCTGATCGACTTCTATCACAACGAGACGCAATTGCTAGGCGCCGACAGCGCGAAGCTCGGTGTCGCCGAAGCCGCGCCGATCATGCGCGCGCTGGCCGAGGCCTTCGATGCGGGCAAGTTCGCCGCGCCCGTGGTCGCCGGGCGTTTCCCGCTCGAACGTGCGCAGGACGCCTATGCGGCCGTTGCGGCGGGCACGCGCGGGCGCGTCGTCATCGACATCGCCTGAACCGGTTTCGAATTCGGGAGTCCGTCATGAAGGCTTATCTGGTTTCGTTCGCCGTGGGCACCCTCGCGGGCCTGCTTTACAGCGTGCTCGACGTGAAATCGCCCGCGCCGCCCACCATCGCGCTGATCGGCCTGCTGGGCATGCTCGCGGGCGAGCATGCCATCGGCTTCGTGCGCACCTGCATCGCGCATCTGGCGGGGTGATTTTGCGGTTCAGATCTGCGCGCGCACCAGCCGCTCCGGGAAGTGCGTGCGCAGCGTGCGCGCGTCGAGCAGCGCGAGATCCTTGTCGAGTTCCAGCGTGACGAGGCTCTTCGTCTGCGCGTCCAGCGCCTTGCGCAGCACGCCGAGGAAGGCGGGCGGCGCGGCGAGCACGAGCGTGCCGTAGCGGCCATCGCTGCGGGCCTTGGCGAGCGTGGTGGCGACCTGCGCGGCGAACACCGTGGATTCGTGCTCGTGGTGGGCGGTATCGGGATCGCTCGACTGGCGGCCCGCGGCCGAGCGCTCGGTACGGCCCGAGCGGTCGCTGACGAGGCTCTGTTCAGGCACGCGGCTTTCCGGATGGAGCAGCGTTTCGATCTCCTCGATGGCGCCCAGCGGATTTTCGGTCGTGAAAATGCGCGCAGTCACGCGGTTAGCGACGACGACCCAGATCGACTTCGACATGCTTGCCTCCCTGCCAGTGCTCCAGCCGAACGCAACGAAATTCGCTGCCGAAGCGAT
The DNA here is from genome assembly GCF_002917095.1 of Paraburkholderia eburnea. Lineage (GTDB taxonomy): Bacteria > Pseudomonadota > Gammaproteobacteria > Burkholderiales > Burkholderiaceae > Paraburkholderia > Paraburkholderia eburnea. The sequence goes on along the minus strand of NZ_PQGA01000001.1, from coordinate 414,234 downwards.
GAGTGGACTCGCGCGGCGCAGTGCGGCGCGAATATCAAGGGTAGCGCTTTCGCGCCCGACGGCGGTGCAGGGTGCACGAACTTTTTGGCCGGAACGGCGGCGACTGCCGCGCGCAAAAAAGGGCGCGAGCCATTGAAAAGCAGAAGGGCCGCTCGCGCACGGTGCGGGAGCGGCCCTGGTGGCGTCAGGCGAAGCGAACTGACGGATGCCTGGCTACGAACTTATCTGGCTGGGGGCTTACTTCGCCTTGTCGGCCGAATTGGTGATGGCGTTGCCGCCCTTCGAGATATCTTCGCCCGCGCCGGCAATCGTGTTGCACGCAGCGAGCGTGACGGCAAAGAGGGCAAGGGCAAACGCAAGGTAACGCTTCATGTGGCTCATATCGGCTCTCCTTTTGATGGAATCCCCAGCAACGAACTCAACGAATACATCGAAAACCCGCCTGATGCCCACCATCAGGCGCTGTCATCGGGTCGATTGTACGCGTGAACCGGGGCCACATGCGCCGGCGTGCCGACGGCCCTCAAGTCCGCCGATGCTTGCGCACCACGAGCCACTTGGGCGAGCGAAACCGCACGATGCTCACGTAAAGCCACACGTAAGTGAGCGCAAACACCACCACGAAGCAGAACAGATGCAGCGTGTGACGCCAGAACAGGGTGGCCGGAATCACCGCGATCAGGCACAGCAGCCAGAGATACGGCGAGGTGAGCGAATTGCGGCGCGTCAGCTCGCGTGCGGTGCGCGCGCCGACGGCCCAGCGCATCAGCCGCTTGTAGACGAGCATGTGCAGGTGCACGCCGTCGGGGATGCCCGGCGACATGCCGCGCACGAACTTCTTCCGGTAGATCGAAAAACAGGTCTCGAAGATCGGGTACATGAACAGCAGCACCGGATACCACGCCGAGACATCGCGATTGCGCATCACCAGCAGGATCGACAGCTCGGCCAGCATGAAGCCGATGAAGTACGCGCCGCCGTCGCCGAGAAAGATCAGGCCGGCCGGGAAGTTCCACATGAAGAAGCCCAGCACCGCGCCCATCATGATGAACGATGCCGAGAGCACGACCGGATCGTGGACCTGGAAGGCCACGTAGGCGAGCGAGGCGAACATCATGAACGCGACCATCGAGGCGAGGCCGTTGAAGCCGTCGATGATGTTGATCGCATTGGCGAGCGCCGCGACGGCGAGCACGGTGATGACGCAGGAAATCGCCGCATACGAGAGCAGGAAATCCAGCGGCGGCACGCTGATGCGCGTGACCGCGATGCCCAGCAGAAAATACGCGAGCGCGGCGGCCGCCATGGTGCAGATCAGGCGCGCGAGCGGAGAAACCTTCTTGGTCAGATCCTCGACGAGACCCGCGGCAAAAGCGGGCAGCCCGCACGCGACGATGCCGAGAATGCCGCCCGAAACCGCCGGATACGCGCCATGCAACTGCGCCGCGGCGACGATCAGCCCGACCAGGATGCCCGCGCCGCCGATGCGCGGCACCGGACGCGCGTGAAATTTCTGCACGCCCGCCAGGTCGGAATCGACGGAAAACCTTTCATGCAGATGCGCATAACGCACGATCAGCAGCGTGACCAGCAGTGAGACGATGAAGCCGAGTGCGAAACTAAGCATGAAAGGTAAACGCAGGGCGCAAAAGGGGAATGCGGGATTATACAAAGGCGGCGGGGCGCGCCTGGGCGTGTCCTTCAAGGTGCATGATTGCCGTGCCGGAAATGTTCGGACAGGGCCGCGTTCCGGCCGCGATTTCGAGCCGTCTGGCCCGCATGATAGTATGGCCGCCCGCGCCGCCACGAATGCCGCTACAGCGCTCTTGCGGCCGCGTCAACTTACACGTTCCCAGCGACGATAACTACGCCGCAGCGTCCATCGCGTGCGCATTTCAGAGCCGATGAATCAGGATAACGAACACGCCGATCAGGCATCACGCGAAGAGCGGGCAGCGCACGATGCCGCGCGTCCGCTGGTTTCGATGCTGCTGATCACGTACAACCAGGCCGGTGTGATCGCCGACGCCATCGCAGGCGCGCTCGCGCAGACGTATTCGCCGCTCGAAATCCTGATCTCCGACGATTGCTCGACCGACGGCACGTGGGCCGCCGTCGAAGCCGCCACACGCGACTATCGCGGCCCGCATCGCCTCGTGCTCAACCGCAACGAACGCAATGCGGGCATCACCGCGCATCTTTCGCAGCTTGCGGCGATGAGTCATGGCGAACTGCTCATCGTCGCGGCGGGCGACGATGTCTCCGTGCCCGAGCGCTGCGCGCGTCTGGTCGAATGCTGGAATGGGCTCGGGCGACGCGTGGATCTGATCGCCTCCGACCTCGTGGAGATCGACAGCGCGTCGCCGGATGCTGGCCGCATCGCGCCGACCGATCTCGGCCAGTACCGCCATTTCGACGACTGGGAGCGCGAGCGTCCGTGGGTCGTCGGCGCTTCGCACGCGTGGTCGCGGCGGCTGTTCGAGCGCTTCGGGCCGATGCTGCCCGGCGCCATGGCCGAAGACCAGATCATGACGTTTCGCGCGGTCATGACGGGCGGCGCGTACAGCCTGCGCGAGCCGCTGGTGCGCTATCGGCGCGGTGGTTTGTCGGGCAAGAAGCGCTATCGCACCGTCGAGCAGTTTGTCGCGCGCGTGAAGCTCACGACGGCGTTCGGGCTGGCCGAATCGGAACAGTTTCAGCGCGATGCGCAGATTGCGGGCGTTAGCGACGAAATGCGTGCGCTGCTCGTGCCCAAACTCGCGCGCGAGCATTACGCGCGCGATGTGTTCGCGAAGGCAGGGCTGGGTACGAAGCTCGGCCTGTTGCTGGGCGCCAAAGGCGTCAAATTGGGTTTCAAGCTGCGCATGTTTCTTTATGCAGCGTTTCCTTGCGTGTATCGGCCGTTCTTTGCGCTGCGCAATCTCGTGAAGAGTCGATAAGGCTGCGTTCAACGGCCCGTTTTTATGCCGGTTGTCACGTCGAGCAGGATGACGTGGTCGGGCACATCCAGCGTCATCTTCAGCGGCGCATCGACGCGCATCTGCGGATCGGCGGAAACCGTCGGATCGTAGAGCGCGACGCTGCGCATCGCGTGATCGAATTCCACCTGCACTTTTACGCCGCCCGCATTGAGCGGTTTGCCCGTTGCACGGTCCCAGAACGGCACTTCGTTCCAGAGCGCGAGCAGGGAGTGGCCGTCGGCCCTTGAGAGCAGGAGGCTGCGCCCGGAAACGGGCATCCCGCTCAACGTATAGGATGGCGAATTATTATTCGATGGACCCGATGGCGTGGCCCGCAGGATCGCCGTGAGATTGCGGATCGTGCTGGCGGCAGGCTTGGGCGTATGGTCGTTGCGGAACAGGCCGAAGTGCATACCGTTGTCGGTATTTTGCGGATCGGGCTTTTCGTCGAGCAGTTCGTAAATATACGTGCGAGTCACGCCAAGCCGCGCCGCCGAGAACAAGCCGTTGAGCACGCCCTTCGCTTGCGTTGCTTCATCCACGCCTACATATATCCAGCCTGATTGCGGAATCGTGAAGTAGCCAAATTCGGTCATCACGATAGGCAGTCCATACTTTCTCGCCGCGTCTGCCGCCCACGCGATCCACGCCGGACCGCTCCCATTCGATGCGGGCTGGTCGCCGTTCTGCGGATACGCGTGCTGATTGGCGAAATCGGCGCTGCCCGCACGCGTCTCGACATGCTGAAGATTGAAGCCGGTCAGATCATAGACCGGCACGCCTGCGAGTGCCTTGTTGCCGTGCACGTGCGCGTAGAGCGCGCGTTGCGAGTCGAGCGCCGCCGCCTCGCCCGTGCGGCCCTGATAGCTCATGTGGAAATTATCGATCTCGTTGTAGCCTTCCACGGCAGCGATGCTGCCGGGCGCGGCGGCGGCAAGACGGTCGAGTTGCCTGAGCGAATCGTCGAGTTCGCCGTGGACCACGAGATTGAACTTGATGCCGCGCTGCGCGAGCGCGAGATAGGTAGAAAACGGAAAATTATTTGCTGGCGTGCCTTCGCGCACGTGATGGACGCCGAGCCACACGAGATCGTCGGCGACCTTGCGTGCGTCGGCGTAGGCGCCGTCCGTGTAGGTGATGTGGATATTGACGGCGATGGAGTCGAGAAAAGCGCTCGTGCTCATCGCGCGAACTTCCTTGCCTGGAAGTGCGTCGGCGGCGCACGCCGGCAATGGCTGCGCGGCGATCAGGACGGCAGCGAGCATTGCGCGCAGCGTCGCGCGTGCGATCAGGCCTGGCCGGTTCATTGGCCTTGCGCCCAACGCCGCGTGTAGTTACGCATCGACGCGACGAGGCCGAGCACGCGTGCGCACGCTTGCGGTTCCGTGCGCGCCGACCACGCGAGCGCCAGCACGGTGAGGCCGATCCACGTTGCGACGCTAACGAACGTGAGCGGCGCTAAAGCCAGCGTCGCGCCGAACGCGGCCATCACGATCAACGCGGGCACTGCGAGCAGGCGCGCCGCGCCCGCGCGGCCCACGTCCAGACGCGCGGCATGAAATAGCAACACGCCGTCGAGCAGGCAGCGCGCGCTCCATGCAAGCGCCGCGCCCAGCACGCCGAAGCTGTGCATCGCCCACCAGAGCAGCGCGAAGAAAGGCAACATTTCGTAGGCCTGAAAACGCGCGACGATGCCGGGACGCCCGGTCGCCTGCAGATGGCAAGCCGCGATCGATGCGAGCGAGTTGATCCAGATGCCCAGCAGGATCGCCTCGCCCACGGACATGGCGTGCAACGCGAATTCCTGGCCGACCCAAAGCGTGAGAAACGGATGCATGAGGAACATGCCGAACACGGTCATCGGCGTGAGCGCGGCGGCGAGGCCGCGAATCGTGTTCGCGGAGAGTTCGGCGGCGTGCACGGGGTCGAGCGAGGAGAGCCGTGGAAACAGCGTGCGTGTGAGCACGCTCGGCAGGAGCTTGATGCGCCCGGCCAGATTGAACGGCACCTGATACCAGGTGACGGCCTGCGGCCCGAGCGCGCTGCCGATCATGAGGCGGTCGGCGGTTTCGAGCAGCGGCTGCGCCAGGCTCGTGACGCTGATCCACGCGCCGTACGACAGCAATTTGCCCACCAGTTCGCGACGGGGGCCACCCGCGAAACGCAGCGGAAAAATGCGCCAGACCACCGCGGCGTTCAGCGTGAGCGCGGCAATGCCCGCGACGAGCGTCCCATACACGAGATAGTTCAGGCTTGCCCCGAACAGCAGCGCCGCGCCCAGCGGTACGAGTTGATAGAGCAGCGTGACGGGCATTTGCACGGCATTGAGCGCGCCGAAGCGCTCGCGCCCGATCATCGCGCCGTTGAACACGCTGATGAGATTCGAGAGCGGCACGAGACAGGCCACGCAGGGAAGCGCAGGCATGAGTTCCGCCGTGAGCGCCGGCCCCATGTCGAAGTGGCCGATCAGCGCGCGCAACAGCCCGTAAAGCAGTACGCCGCCCGTGATGCCGAGCGCGGCGTTAACGACCAGCGCGGTCCACAGGACCGATTCGCGTTCGGCGGGCGTGGCTTCGGAAAGCTGGGCGATGCGGTTCGACGTCGCCGACGACAGCCCCAGATCGAGAAAGCCGAAATACCCCTGCACCATCCAGACGATCGCGAGCACGCCATAGCGCGCAGCGCCAATGTGCTGCAGATAGATGGGCGTCGTGACGAACGCAATCAGCATCGGCAGGATGCTGCCGACGAAGTTGAACGTCGCGCTGCGTTTGAGGCTGGGCCTGGCGATCATGATGCGTCCATCGCGCCGTGGGCGCGGTTCCGGGCGCGATCGGGTCGCGCTGTTATGGTCGTGCGGTCCTGAGCGCGCCGGCGCGCCGCGTCGCATGCGGTTGGAGCATACGGGCACGTGCGCGCCGACGACGCGTGAAGCCATTCTGGACTCGCGATGCAGGTGAGTTTGTGCGTCGGCGCACGGAGCGGCGCGAGGCTTGAAATTAAATTCCCCTTACGCCGTATTTCATGGCCACATGACGCGCGATCCCTGAGCCGAACCTTGAGCAAAGAGGCATTCCATGAACGCTGTCGTTTTCGAAGGCGCGTTTGGCTGGCTGCATCCCGCCGATGGCCGCACAGGTGTCGTGCTTTGCAATCCGTTCGGCTATGACGCGCTTTGCACGCATCGCGGCTGGCGCAAGCTGGCCGAGCGTCTCGCCGCTGCGGGACTGCCTACGCTGCGCTTTGACTATCCGGGCACCGGCGACGCCGCCGGCATGGAAGACGATCCGGGCCGCGTAGAGGCGTGGATAGAGAGTATCGGCGCGGCCGTGCGCCACCTGCGCGCGTGGACGGGCGTCACGCGCGTTGCGCTCGTGGGCCTGCGTCTGGGCGCGACGCTCGCCGCCGCAGCAGCGCAACGTCATGGCAATATCGACGATCTCGTGCTGCTCGCGCCGCCTGTCACCGGACGCCGTTATATCCGCGAATTGCGCGCTCATCGGCAAGGCTGGCTCAGTACGTCGGCGGGCATGGGCGCGGTGCCCATCGCTGACGATGCGGCCTATGTCGAAGCCTTCGGCTTTGGCCTGCATGGCGACGATATCGCTACGCTGTCCGCCGTCGATCTGATGCGCGCGAAAGAGGCGCCCGCGCGGCGCGTGCTGCTGCTCGATTCGAGCGGCTCGAATCTGGCGGCCTCGCTTGCTGCGCACTATACGTCGCTTGGGGCGCAGGTCGAGCAGGGCGGCTTCGAGGAATCGGACCGCTTTTTTCTCGAAGCGCTTTATAGCGAGGAGCCGATCGATGCCTTCTCGCGCGTGTGTGCGTGGCTCGCACAGGACCTTCAATTCGCGCCGAAGGACGCGCGGCGCGTACCCATTGACGCGCAACCCTATCTGCGTCTCGAACGCGAGGGCGCGACAGAGCGGCCCGTTCGCTTCGACCATTGTTTCGGCATCCATTGCGAACCCGACATGCCGCAGCCAGGCGCGCCCGCCGTGCTGCTCATCAATACCGGCGCGGCCCATCACATCGGCGATGGACGTATTGCTGTGTTGCTTGCACGTCGGCTTGCGCAGCAAGGCATCGCGTCGCTGCGCATGGATATCGGTGGTCTTGGCGACGCGCAGCCGCCTGCCCCCGAAGTCAACCTCGACATGCTTTATTCGACCGCGCTGCGCGACGACGCGGCCAGCGGCGCGGACTGGCTCGCGGCGCGCGGCCACGCGCGCATCGCCGCGTTCGGCGTCTGTGGCGGCGCATTCGTGAGTCTGCACGTGAGCGGGCTGCATCCGAACATCTTCGCCGCGTACGGCGTGAATCTGCAGAAGTTCACGTGGGACGGCGCGGCGCGCTCGCCAGGCGAGCAGCGCATGGTGTCGTCGAAGACCTATCTGCACGCCGTATTCAGCGCCGACAAATGGAAGCGCGCGCTGCGCGGCCAGACCGATAGCAACCCGTTGCGTATCGCCGCCGTGCTTGCCAAACGTGTTGCGCGCCGCGCGTTGCGTGTGGGCACGCAGGCCGTCGCGCGCGGCATGGGGCGGCCCGTCGCGGCCAACGAGGCATGTGTGCTGCTCCACGCCATCGACGCGAAAAAGGTGCAGTTGCGCCTCGTGTACGGCGAATACGATAGCGGTCTCGAAGAGGCGCGTTTGCAACTGGGCGCTTCGTTCGCCGCGCTCAAGGCCGTGCCGAACGTGCGTGCATTGACGCTGCCGGGCCTCGATCACGCGCTCTTCACGCGCGAGGCGCGTAACGCGGTGATGGCCGATTTCGAAGCCTGGTTGTGCGCGGAATCGATGCGCGAAGCGGTTTCTTCGCCTGCTTTTTCAGAGAGCCGCACGGGCGCGATGATCGGACCGTTGGCCGGAGCGTAGCTAAAAACGTTGCGCAAACAACAACCTCCCGTATTCGGGCGGTCTTCAATTGCGCGGACGATAAAACACACTCAACGATAAAACACCGCCGCCGACGCATTGATCGCACGCACTTCGCCATCGGGCGCGCGATCGTCGATATTGGTGTTCGCATCGAGCGGCACCAGATCGATCGTCACAGGCCGACCCGGCGCAAGATGAAACCAGTCGCGGCGCGCGCGGTAGTGCGCATCGGCGATATGCACGCAACGCGCGAAGCGGTGCGCCTCAATCACCAGTTGCCAGCCGTGCTCCGCGCGCAGAGGCGTCGCCACGATGCCCAGATCATGGCGCTCCAGCGCGCGCCGATCGGGCAGATGAAACGCCTCCGAGACCACCGCGCCGCTCGCGGAGTCGCGCAGCGTGACGATGGTGACGTCATGCGCGCGCGGCCCGAAGCGGTACGCATGTGTGAAATCGAAGAAGCGCTCGAGCAGATCGGCGGCGCTCACGCGCTGCACGCTGCGCGGCGCGAGCTCGACCGCGCGCGTGGCTTGCGCGACGCTCACCGCCCCGTCGCGCAGGCAGACCAGTTCTAGCTGCAAGGCCAGCGTGTCGGCGCGTTCGTTGATAAGGTGGATGTCGAGCCCGTTGAGACCTTCGTCGGTCATGACGACCTGTACGGGATTGAGCACCTGGGCGAGCGCGTGCCAAGCACTCTTGGGCCGCCCGCCCGCGTCGATGGTGCCCCAGCCCGCGCCCGCGCGCAGGTCCTGCAACTGCCACACAAGCCCGCCGCCGCACGACGATCCCGCGCGCCGCCATTCGCTGAACACGTCGATCATCAGTTCGGCGACCACGGCGCGCGAAAGGTCCAGATACCGCTGAGGATCTTCGTAGCGCACAGCAGTGGGCTCGATGCCGAACAGCGCGCGCACGTAATGATCGCGCACGTCGTCGAAATCCCAACCCGCGCCGGGGTCGCGTGGCACCGCCGTTTTCCAGCGCGGATCGTGTGCGTGGATCGTGCCGAGTGCGTCGTGCAGCGTCGCATCGTCCGGCACATTGGCAAATGCAAGGCACTCCGAAGCAAATCGCACCTGTGAGCGGCGCACGTCGTCAAGCGGGCGCTGATAGGCGCTCACGCCGTAGTAGTGCGTGACGCCCGTGCGCGTCGAGAACGGCCACGTGCCGCCCGACGGCGAATTCGGCACGTAAGGCACATCGGGCCGCTCGTGCGCGACGATGCCAGGCAATTGCTGCGTGAAAAGCGGCTGCTCGCGCATTTCGGGCGGGAGGCCAAACATCGCGCCTTGCTGGTCGGCCTCGCTGCCGCCGCATAGCACGGCGAGCGCCGCATAGCGGCGCGTGCGCGAGAGAAACTGCGTGGCTTCGGTTTCGACGGCGGCGGTGAAGGCCGCATCGGTCGGATAATCGAAATTGGCGAACGCGAAGTCTTGCCACACGAGGATGCCGTAAGCGTCGGCGAGCCGGTAGAACGCATCCGACTCGTAGACCATCGTGCCGCCCACGCGGATCATGTTCATGCCCGCATCGCGCGTGAGCGCGAAGGTGTGTTCGAGTTGCGCCTCGCTGCCCGCAAGCGTGACGAGATCGGCGCTGGTCCAGCACGCGCCGCGACAGAATACGGGCGTGCCGTTGATGCGCAGCGCGAAGCCCGCGCCGTCGCTCGCATTCAGATTGCGATCGACTTCGATGCTGCGAAAACCGACCTCGCCAAGTGCAATCGTGCGCTGCGCGAGTCGCAGCGCGAGCGCGTGACGCGTGGGTTTACCGTGCGTATGCGGCCACCAGCGCTCGACGTTCGGCACGCGAAGCGTGCCGCGTAGCGTATGCGCGTCTTGCCAGGAGAGTGCGGTTTCCACATCGGCACACTGCAGCGTTGCTTGTTGCGCATCGTCGTGTGCGCGCACGAAGCGCAGCGCCACATCTACGATGCCATCGTCGCCGTCCAACGTCGTTGCGATATCGACGTCGCGCAACGCATCGGGCGCATCGCCGAGCACTTCGATGGGCCGCCACGGCCCCGCCGCGTGCACCGACGGACACCAGCCCGGCATATGGCCGAGCAGGGTCGTGCGCACGTTACGCAGCGTAGGCGGCGACACGAGACGCGGACGCCAGCGCGCGCGCGTGCGCCGCGCGCCGAGTGCCGCGTCGAGCGAACGAAAACAGAGCGCGAGCGTTGTCGTGCCGTGCAATTCGACTTCGACGTCATGCGCGACGAACATTGAATCCGATTCGAGCAGCAGCGTATCGTCGAGCCAGACTTCGGCAATTGAAGCGAGTCCCTGCAGGCGCAGACGCCGCGTGCCATGGCCCGTGAGTGTCGTGCGGTACCAGTGATCCTGCGCGGCGAAGGGCGGTGCGCGTTCGACGTCGAGCTTGCCCGCCGCGCGCCACGCGGAGGCAATCGTGCCGGGCACCGGCGCGTCGAGCCAATCGGAGGCGTTAGTCGTCGCGTCGAGCGCGGAGGGCGTCGAACACGCACCAGCAAACGTCGATACACAACGCCATTGCGCATCCAGCGGCACGGGCCACAAGCTATCTTCGGATTGCGCGGACGAAATGATAGACGCGACAGACGCGGGCGCGCCTTGCGGCACGTCCGCGCCCAGTTCGTTCGAATCGTTGGGCAGATTACGCACGCGTTGTCCCCCGGCGGACGTCGTCAATAATCAAACTTCAAGCCATCAGCGCGGCCAGTGGCCCCAGCGTCTGCGCGTAGTTCGCTTCCAGCACGTCGAAGCAATCGTCGCAGGTGTCGCGGCGATTGCGCGCCATCGCGCGCACGAGGCGGAACTGCATCACCATCGCCTCGGAGGCCACCTTCTGCGCTGCCGTTGCGATCTCATGCGGCACGGCCACACCGTTCGCGTCGAGCCACAGCAGATACTTCGAAAGAAACTCGAAGTTCGCGCCAAGCTGACGCATCAGGTTGAACGAGTACGGATGAAAAAACTTCTCGCCGCGTTCGAGCAGCATGTCGAGCTGGGCCGGAAATGCCGTGCGCCATTCGGTAACCGGATTGCGCGTGGGGCGGCGCAAAAGATGCGCGCGCAACAATTCGGCGGAGCCGTGCGCGAGCGCGTTGCCTTCGAGCGGCGCGCGCACCCGCTTGGCGAATTCCACATACGGAAAGAGCAGATCGGCCTGTCCATCGAAGCGCGGCAGCTTGCGGAACACGCCGTCGTAGTCCTCGCCGTCGAGCGTGTGATAGCCCGTGTTGTGGAAATAGCCGAGCCGTTTGCCCGCCGGATCGATGAAGTCGATACCCACGCTGGTCTTCGGATGCTCGCGGCGGTACGACGTCGCGCGCGTGTTCGGCAGATAAAAGCCATCCACCTCGACGAGCACGGTATGTCCGCGCTGCGTCTGCGCGAGCACGCGGTCTTCCAGGGAGTCGTAGATCGCCAGCTCCGTCACCTGGGTGCCGTAGAGCCGTTCGATGTCTTCGAGCGGAAACTTGAAGAACGTGAACTGATCGCCCTCGAAGTCCTGCGTCACCGTGAAGGCGAGCGCCGCGCGCGGATCGAAACCCATGCCGTGCAGCAGTTCGATCCACAGATCGACGTAGCAGTTGGTTTCCACCCACACGCGCTCGCCCTGGTGCAGCGCATGCGATTCGTGCCTGCGCGGATTGGCCGGGGCGCCGACTTCGGTGACCGCGGCGTTGGCGGTCGGCGCGTTCATACGCCCGTCTCCGCGAGGCCGCGTTGAATGCGCGCCTGAGTGTCGCCCCACAGCAGCGCGCGCACGTCGTCGGGCCATGCATTGACGTCGAGGCCATGATGACGGAACAGTGCGAGCGTGATGCGCTCCATGCCGAAGCCGACGCAGCCCGTGTGCGCGGTCGAGCCGTCCTCGCATTCGATCTTCCAGATGCCGCCGAAATGGTCCATGTGATAGTTGAACGACAGGCACGCCGTCTTGCTATCGGGATTCGCGACGGGAATCAGCAGTTCGAACTTGAGCGCCTGGGCGCGCTGGCTGTCGGCGACGATCTTGCCGCCACGCCCAAAGAACGGATCGTTGGCGAGATCGACATCGACCGGCAGCGCGAGCAACGACACCAGCAGCGAGCCGCGATCGATCCACATCTGGCGGAACGCCATCACTTGCTCGGGGTTGCCAAGGCGCACGTACTCGCGCTGGCGGAACATCTGCATACGCGCGGGATCGAGCGAGGGCTCGTGACGGAAGCAGTACGACAGCACGTCGATGGTGCGGCCGTTGGCGGGCAGCGGGCCGCGCCTGGCCATCACCGGATAGATCGGGTAGCAGGCCGCCGGCGTAAGCACCACGCGCGTGGGCTTTTGCTGCTCCATCCAGGCCGTATCGCGGTCGTCGTCGCTCTTTTCCATCGCGTCGTCGAGACAGCGCAGCAGACGCATCTGGCCCGACTCGTTGCCGCAGAACGAATGGATCGTGCCGGCCAGTTGCGGGAAGTTCTTCAGATACTCGCTGTCCTCGAAGTCGGTGCGGCGCATTGCCGGGGGAAAGCGAAGTACTTCGGGGTCCTGATCGGATCCCAGATGCGTGATCGCCACGTTCAGTCGATCGACCACGTCCTCGAATACCTGGCTGCGGCCATAGAGGCCGTTTTCGCCGGTGTCGATCAGCAGGCCGCTTGCGATCAGCTCATCGCGGAAGGTCGGCGCGGGCGTGTCATTGCCAGCGGCGGCCTGCAGGGCGGCGGTTTCGGTCATCGTGTTCATGTCAGGCTCTCCCCGGGCCGGTCGGCCGCTGCGCGAGCAAGAGGCTCGCGGTGTTCTGGGCGATACGGTCGTTGTTGATCATGAGCGGCGCCGAGTGCAGGTCGCGCAGATGGCGGCCCACGCTGTATTCGGTGCCGTTCTTGTAGCCAGCCATGCCGCAGATCATCAGCACTTCCTGGACGACGAGCAGCGCCGTCGCGGAGATGCTGGTCTTGAGCGTGTTCATGTCCGACGCGTAATGCAGTTGCGCGGAAAGCGGCGTGTCGGCGTCGCGCCCCGCCGCGCGAGCGAGATGCGCGGCGTGCGCCGCATCGAGCGCCACCTTCAGGCGTGCCTGCATCATCTGCAGCAGGCCCACGGCTTCGGCCAGGCGCATGCCCGCAGGAGGCACCGACCCGGGTTTGGCACGCGCCTGGGCGCGGAAGAACGCCTTGGCGCGATTGACCGCGTCGCTCGCCACGCCGGTCCACACGGCGGCCCATAGCGTGTGCGAGACGGGCAGCATGGTCTGGTCGGCGATCTCGGCGAAGGGCGTGGGCAGGATCTGTTCCGCGCCGCCTTGCGCGACGAGCCGGAAGCCCTCGCTGCAAGTGCCGCGCATGCCCATCGAATCCCATGTGCCGCGCTTTTCCAGTTCGAGGTCACCGAGCAGCGTGACGATCAGCACCTGATCGGAGGCCGGCGATTCGGCGGTGCGCCGCGCGGTGACGAGGATGCCGTCCGCGTGCGCGCCATACGAGATCGTCGGCGCCATCTTCTCGATGTTGAAGCGCCCGTCCTTCACGTCGACCGCGCAGGCGCTCGTGCGCATGCTGCCGCCGATGTTTTCCTCGGACGTCGCCGATGCGAGCAGCCATTGCTGTTCGACGAGCTGCGTGAGCACGTCCTGATGCCAGGGCATGTCCGCGCCGTGATCGAGAATGCAGGCGACCTGGATCTGATGCATCGCGTAGATCATCGCGGTGGACGCGCAGCCGTGCGCGAGCGTCTCGCTGAGCGTGGCGATTTCCGCGAGCGACAGTCCCGGGCCGCCGAAGCGCGGCGGCACCATCACGGAAAGCAGTTGCTCGGCCTTGAGCGCGTCGAAGGCTTCGACCGGAAAGCGTGCGTTGCGGTCCACGTGATCGGCGTACTGCGCGGCGATCGCCGCGACGCGTTGTGCCGCCTCGCGCCAGCGCGCGCCCGTGTCGATTACATGGGAATCCGAACTATCTGCATGAGCGGCGTCGGCTATCGCGCGACGTTCCGGCTCGACGGCGGCGTCGGTGAGCGGGGCGTTCATGCTGCCGCCTTCGCCTGTTGCAGCTCGGTCACGGCGGCGGCAAGCGAGTCGATGCTCGAAAAGAGGCGCCGCGTGAGCATGCGGTCGGGGATTTCGATGCCGAATTCATCCTCCACCGCGAGCATCAAATGCACGGTCGCCAGAGAAGAAAGGCCCGCGGCGTAGAGGTCGGCGTCGTCGGCCAGCGTGTCGGCCGGCACATCGAGACGGGCCGATTCGGAAAGAATGCGTCGCAGTGCGTTTTTCATGGAAAGGTGCCCCCACATGTGAATAGCGCTTCGGTTCGTGCGCGGTTTCGACGGTCCATGCCTCGCGCCTGGGCCACGCGGCATCTGCCCGTATTTAACGGACTGCCGGGTGTCAGCGTCAGTGCGGCAGCGCACCCAGGAGCGGTTTCGCCACGCATTGGGCGTGCTGTCCGCGATATCTGCGATTGCATTGCCGACCAGCGTGAGATTGCGCTCAAAGCGCCCCGAAAGTGTGTGTGCGCCCGTACAGATGCGGCGAATGCGCTGCGATCTAATGAGCGCCATGCCCGTCGCCGCGGGCCGTGAGCGCCCTGTGTGCCCTGTGTGCCTTGTGCGCCGCACCGCAGGCTGCCTGGCGTGCACCGTGCAGGACGCGCGCAAGAGGTGAGCCGCAGCAATATGACTCGCACACGCCGCTTGACTCATTCCGTTCGTGCTTGCGCCGCTTCGGCCGCTTCACGACCCCCGGGTTTTCCAAACCTCTCTGGAGAGGCGTAATGGACATGCATCTGCCGCTTGATCAGATCAACCAGCGAGCGTGGACGACGCGCGACGCGTTCCGCGAATTCACCCTCGACAAGGCATGGACTGACGCGGGCGAAGAGGCGGCGTTTGCACGAGTCGCGCAGGAATGTCGCGGCCAGCCCTTGCTCGATATCGGCATTGGTGCGGGACGGACCGTGCCGCTCATGATGCACATGTCGTCCGACTATACGGGCATCGACTACACCGCCGTTCTGCTGGAACAATCGCGTGCGCGTTTTCCCGGTGTCGATTTGCGTCATATGGATGCGCGCGATATGGCGGCTTTCCCCGACGATCATTACGCGCTCACGGCGTTTAGCTGGAACGGTATCGACTGCGTGGAGTACGCGGACCGCGAACGCATCCTGCGCGAAATGCATCGCGTGACGCGTCCTGGCGGCCTCGTGCTGTTTTCTACGCACAATCGCGGCGGCCCCGGTTTTAACGAAACGCCCTGGCAACTGTTGCCGCGTCCGTGCGTGAACCCGCTGCGCTTTGGTTGGCGCACGCTGCGCGCCGCGCGACTGATGCCGATGGCGATCTGGAACTATCGGCGTAATGCGCGTCTGCATCGTGATTTCGAGGGCTATTCGATCCGCACGGCGGCCGCGCATTACTTCGGCATTGTGATTGTGTACACCACGCTGCCCGAGCAGCGTCGCCAACTGGAGTCGATGGGCTTCGAAGTGGAAGCGGTGTACGGCAGTTGCGAGGGCGATCTGATCGGCCGCGAACAGACGACGAGCGACGCGTGGTGGCTGCATTTCATTGCGCGCAAGGTGCGGTGAATGCGGGTTGTCCGCGCAACGCACAGCCGCGCATAGAGGGAGATCGACCATGAACGCACGCGGACTCGCAATGAGCGAAGCGGTGGCACGGGAAGAACAGCAGGTGGAAGTCACCGCGCCGCCGCGTTTCGACGAGCGGCGTTTGCGCACGGCGCTCGGGTGTTTTGCCACGGGCGTCGTGGTGATCTCGACGGGCAGTGGCGAAACGCTGCACGCGATGACGGCCAATGCGTTCATGTCGGGGTCGCTGCGTCCGCCGCTCGTGGTGGTGTCGGTGGGGCATCGCGCGCGCATGCACGAGCGCCTCATGTGCGCGGAGCGCTTCGGCGTGAGCGTGCTTTCGGACGAACAGGAGCCGCATAGCCGCCATTTCGCGGGCGAGCCGCAAAGCTGGCTCGCGCCGCGTTTCACCGAGGTCGATGGCCTTGACGGCGTCGCATTGCTGGAGAGCGCCGTGGCGCGCTTTGCTTTGCGTATGAGCGATCGCCATGCGTGCGGCGATCACACGCTGTTCGTGGGCGAGGTATTGGCTTTTTCACTCGACGAACGTGCGCCGCTGGTGTTCTTCGGCGGGCATTATGCGGGCGTGGCGAGCGGCCGCTAGACGCGCTTTATACGCTACCGTAAATACGCTCCCATCAAAACGCGCGACGTGCATGGCACGCCGCGCGTTTTTTCTTTCGACGATTGAGGCGATCGCGACGAGTGCTACGGCGGCTACGGCGTAGAAAGCAAAACGCGCCGACCAGGGCTTCGCCCGGCCGGCGCGTTCGGCATGTCTGCCTGCAATATCAGATCGCCAGCATCATGCACACACCACAGAGCGCGATCACACTGCAACTCACGGGGTCCTTGAAGGTGAACACGATCGGGTCATCGTGCATCTGGCCGCGGAACGCGAGCATCCAGATGCGGCTGACCCAATAGAGTGTGAGCGCGAACACGGCCCACATCAGTTGCGGATGGCGATACAGCAGCTTGAGTTCAGGCGAGTTCAGATAGAGCGCGAGCACGAGCACGGCGAGATACGCAGCCGCCGTGCCGAACGAGCGCAGGATCGACATGTCCTGGGTGATGTAGCCACGGCCTGCCGCTTCTGTCTTGCCTTGCTTGACGATCGCTTCCAGTTCGACATAGCGCTTGAGCATGGCGAGGCTGAGGAAGATCGGCACGCAGAACAGAATCAGCCAGTAAGACAGGGGAATATGGCTGCTCTCGCCGCCCGCGATGACGCGCACCGTGTAGAGGCAGGCGAGCGTGAATACGTCGATGAGCGTAAGGCGCTTGAGCACGAACGAATAAGCGACGGTCGCGACCATGTAGCCGCCTAGCACCACGCCGAACTGCCAGGGCAGCAAGGTGGCCAGTGCGCCCGCGCCGGCCAGCAGCAAGACCGTCAGCACAACGCCGAGCGAGAGCGGCAGATTGCCCGAGGCGAACGGGCGGCTGCGCTTGCGTGCGTGGCGGCGGTCGGCGTCCAGATCGAGCATGTCGTTGAGCAGATACACGGACGACGCGCACAGACTGAATGACGCAAACGCGAGACATGCCTGCAGCACGGCTTGAGGATCGGTGAAGCGGTGTGCGGTGAGCAGTGGTACGAAGATCAGCACGTTCTTGACCCACTGATGCACGCGCATTTCCTTGAGCACGAGCGGAATCAGGCTGCGCTTGTTCTCGAAGAAAACGATCTCGCCGTTGACTTTGCTTGCGGCCTTCGCGATGTGCGTGTTGCCGACCACGATCGCCTGACGCGCGCGGCGCCAGACCGGAACGTCGGCAAGCGCGTCCCCGCAGTAATCGAAGCCATGCTCGCCGAACTGTTCGACGAGGGCATCCGCCTTATGCTTGCCGCGCAGATTCATCTGCGCATTGCTTGCGAGCACGCCGCTGAAAAAGCCCAGATGATCGGCGACCTGGCTCGCGAAACGCTGGTTCGACGCCGTGCAAAGATAGAGCGAGCGGCCCGCTAAACGTGCGTTGCGCAGATATTCGACGAGCGCGGGATTGTAGGGCAGCACGCCCACGTCGATCGTCACGCGCCGCGCGATCTGCTCCTTGAGATAGGCCTTGCCGCGCAGCAGCCAGATCACACACATCAGGATAGCTAATGGATTCTGTTTGAGCAGAACCAGCAGACTTTCCAGCAGAAAATCCGTTTTCGTGAGCGTGCCGTCCAGATCGACGCACAGGGGAATGGCCGCATTCGACATGTCATGCCTCGTAGCCTTGAGCTTGCCGGGCAAGAACCGGTTAAGGACCGGGCGCGGCAGACGCGTTGGAGATTGCCGGGCGCACGCGTCGCGCGCGCCATGAGTGGCTTCGACGATCGTAGGTGAGGGCGCTGCGCCGCTCTGTACGGCAGCGCACGCGCTCTCACGCGAACACGAAACGCTTGTCGAGCTGATACTTCGCGAAGTAGCCGAGCGCGAGACCCAGCGCGCCGCCGGTGAGGCGCGCGGCTTCGGTATGAAAGAGCGCCTGTGCGCCGAACTCCATCGCCCAGAAGATGGCCGTGGTGGCGAGTCCCATCGCGACGTAGCGTGCAAAGGTCTGAATACCGTGCGCGACGCTGCGATGTTCGTAGCGGAAGATCCACGCCTTGTCGAGCACGTACTTCACGACCAGCCCGACGCCGGTGCCGATGCACACGGACAGCAGGATTCCGAACGAACCCTGATAAGTCCACCATGACAGTTTTTGCGCGCCCAGATTGGCCGCCATCGAAAGCAGCGCGAACAAGGTGTACCAGGTCACGAGCGAGGCGCGCCCGAGGCTCGCGGTTTGGGTCGTGCTCATAGCGAAACCCGCTTGAACACGAAGCGCGGCAAGGAGCAGATCACGAGCATGATGGCGCTCCAGAACCACGGGGTATAGAGCGTGTCCTTGCGCCGCGCAACGGCGTGCACGATGTCGCGCGCGACCCGCTCCGGCGAGGCCACGAGCGGACCGGGCAGCGCGAGACCGGCGGTCATCGGCGTATCGACGAAGCCGGGCTTGATCGTCAGCACATTGACGCCGGATTTGAACAGGCGCGCGCGCAGGCCTTCGCAGAACGCCGTGACGGCTGCCTTGGCCGCGCCGTAGACATAGTTCGAGGCGCGTCCGCGGTCGCCGGCCACCGACGAAATCACCGCGATCGTGCCACGGCCTTGTGCCTGAAGCGTGTTGGCCAGCAGCGTGAGCAGGGCGATGGTGGAGATGGCGTTGGTATTCATCTCGCGCAGCGTGGCGTCGACGTCGCGCTCGCACAGCGCCTGATCGGAAAGCGTGCCGTGGGCGATCAGCACGACGTCGATCGGGCCGAATGCGTCGCTGCACGCCGCGAGCAGGCCGGCATGTTGCTGGTGGTCGTTCACGTCGAGCACGTAGGTCAGCACGTCTGGCGCGCCGCGCACACGCAAGTCTTGCGCAACGGCGTCGAGCCGGACCGACTGACGGCCTGCCAGGAAAAGGCGCGCGCCTTCGGCGGCCCATTGCCGCGCGCACGCGGTGGCGATGGCGGACGAGCCGCCCACGATAAGGATGTTTTTCATGTCTGTGTGGTCCGTTTCCAGAAGCGCGACATCAGCGCCGGATCGCGCAGCCGTTCGAGCTCCTGCCAGGCGGGATAGGCGGCGCGAAAATCCTTGCCGCTCATGTGGGCGTCCTTGGCGGGATACTGGCGGCCGCCCGCTTCGGCGACGATCGCGTCGATGTGGGCAAAAAGGCGCGTGTTGCGCGCTTCGTTCTGTGGAAAGTCCAGCGCGAGCGAGACGCCTCGCATCGGAAAGGAGAGGAGTCCCGGCGATTCCAGCCCGCCGCAGCGTTTGAGCACCGCGAGGAACGAGCCGTTGCCGCCCGTGGAGATGGCCTTGAGGATGGCGTGCAGCGCGTCGCGCGCCTGCGCATCGGGAATCACACATTGGTGCTGCTGGAAGCCGCGCCGACCATAGATGCGATTCCAGTTGCGCAGGTTGTCGAGCGGATAGAAAAAGCTCGCCGCGTCCATGCGCGCGTGTTCGATGCCGGGCTTTTGACGGCGGAAGTAAAGCTCGTTGAAGGCGGCCACCGTGAAACGGTTCACCGGCGTGACCGGCAGCACGAAGGGTACGCCGCGCGCGCGTCTGGCGGGCGATGAGAAGTCGCCATCGAGCGCGTGATTGCCGCTCGTATAGATGCCGCGCCCAAGCGCCGCGCCGCGTGCGAGGCAATCCACCCACGCGACACCGTATTCGTTGCTCGCGTCGTGGCCGTGCGAAAGCGCGAGAAACTCGTCGAGATTGCCGTAGCGCAGGCGGGTGACGGCGATATGGCTGGAGCGCACAGGCATCAACTGAAGTTCCACCCACTCGATGATGCCGGTGAGTCCGAGGCCGCCCACCGTCGCGCGAAAGAGCGCGGTTTCCTCGTCGGGCGTGCATTCGAGCGGCGCGCGGTCGGAGCGCAGCAGCGACAGGCGCAGGACGTGGCGGCCGAAAGTGCCGCGCACGTGATGATTCTTGCCGTGCACGTCGTTCGCCACGGCGCCGCCCAGCGTCGCGTACTGCGTGCCGGGCGTCACGGGCAGCATCCAGCCGCGCGGCAGGGCGAGCGCGAGGATTTCGCCGAGCGTCACGCCCGCTTCCGCGCGCAGCACGCCGCGCGTCCAGTCGGCACTGATGAAGCGGGCAAGGCCGCGCGTCGTCAGCACGTGGTCCGTGGCGGCGAGGCAACTGTCGCCGTAACTACGGCCGTTGCCGAACGCGAGCGTCGAGCCCAGGCGCGCGTGCGCATCGGCGAGTTGCGTGCGCATAGCGTCGCGCCACGCGAGCGGCTCGGCGATTTGAGGGGCGTAGGGATAGCGCCCCCAGGATCGAAGCGTGGATGAACTCATCAATGGCTCGAACGGCATGGCGGTTGCACGATTACCGCCGATCTTGCCGGCGCGCGGGTGCGCGCACCGTGGGCGAGGCCACAAATGCGCGTCGAATGCGGTCGGACGCGGGCAATCTTCAGCGAGTGCCTGAAGTGCGTACGACAACCCACAGACCCCCGCACTGCACGAACCTAGACTGCGTCCTCGACGCGTTGGCCTTTTGCGTCCTTTGCGTATTTGCCGCTTTCGCCGCTTTCGCCTTCCCGCGCGCGTTGCGCGTGTGCGGTTTGCGCGCTACGCCTGCTCGCCAATCACGGATCTGGACTCTATGGACAACGCCATTGCTACGCGCTCGAACGGGATAGTGATCCTGCTGCCGATGGTGGCCGTGCTTCTGTTCGTCATGAACGCGACGCCTTACGTGCCGCTTCAGGACTACAACGAGTGGGTGTATCAAGGCTTCATCACGTCCCAACTGCTGCACGGGCATTTGTCCGATCGTTTCCTCGTCGCGCTGTTTCCTGTACCTAATAGCGCCGTGCAGGTTCTGCTCGCGCTGTTGTGCGCCGTCATGCCGGCGGCGATCGCCGCGCAGGTGCTTGCGAGTCTCTACGTCGTCGCGGCGGCGACACTCGCCTGGCTGCTTTCGATGAAGATCGCTCCAGCGCAGAATGGCGGCCTGTGCTTTCTTCTGCTGATCTGTGTGTATTTCAATTCGCCGTTCTGGAACGGCTATATGAACTACCAGCTCGGCATTCTGCTGTTTTCCGTCTGGCTTCTGCTCGATCCGGCGGCCCGCCGCAAACCGCTATGGGTGTTCGCGTTCACCATCGCGGCATTCTTCACACACGCGATGATCTGGGCCTCGCTGATGCTGCTCGTGGCCATCGATGCGTTGCGCCAGCGCCAGATTCCTCTTGTCTTGAGGCCGTTGGCCGCCTGGCCCGCATTGGCGTCGCTTGGCCTGTTCGGCTGGTACGCTGCCTGCAAGCACACGCCGATGATGCCCGACCCCCACGCGAACGCGGGGCTGTTGCACGCCGTCGGTTACAAGCTCTATACGCTGGCCAAGCTCGGTCCGTATCACAACTTCGCCTATGCCGGCGACGCGCGCGATGCCTTCCACATGGCGCTGTACTACCTGGGCTGCGCGGTGAATTTTGCGTTTGCCGCGGCGCTCGTCTATCTACTGTGGGGCGCATTCGCGCGCCCGCTGCTCTTGCGCGGCGGCTGGCGCACGGCCTCCCCCGAACAGCTTGGCGCGCTCGCGCTGATCGTCGTGAGTCTGTCGATGCCGGCGGTCATCGCCGATCTCGTGAATCCCGGCGAGCGTGTGATGTATCCCGCGCTCCTGCTCGCCCTTTCGAGCCTGCGCGGCGAGCGCGCCGCGCAGGCCGCACGCATGGCGCGCTGGCTGGCGCTTGCCATTGTCGTGCTGGTTGCCAGTGCGCTGGGACTCGCCGCCAACGGTGCGCGTCTGCTGCCCGATCCGTCGGCAGCCGATATGTGGTCGTCGCGCACGCCGCCGTTTTTCCTGAGCCGTCCCGGCGCCTACCACGACGTGCAGTCCATCCTCAACGGTGAGGCGTCCGTGCGCAAGGTCGCATTCGAAACAGGCTACCTGTTCAACCGGCAGCCAGCGACGCACGCCCCGACTCAAGTCCGTACCGAAGATCAGACGCAGTCTGCGGCGGACTAACCCTGCGCACGCCAACGATGATTGCGAATGCTTGGTGGGATTGCGCACGGAGTCGGCGTCCTGCACCTCGTACCTTATCGATGTGGATTCGAATATCGCGTTGCAGCCGTCGAAGCCGACATTGGGCTAAAGGTCGTGAGGCGATACCGGATGGCGATGTCGCCGCGGATAACAAAGCCCACACCAATATGGTTATCGAAGCAAATATCAAAGCGGGCCGCGCACCAACGGACCACGAAAATCATGAGGGGTGACGGGCCGACACAGTCGCTCGCAACTGGATCACGATGATTTTCGCGGCGCGCGCGACGGCCTTGCGCACAGTAGGGGGCTGACCAGCAACCATTGAACACGTGACGCTGCGGGGTAGGGATATGTCTGTGCTGTTCCATCGTGCGATCGATATCGCCCTAATCGTGCTAGGCGCCTTTGGCGCGCTGCACCTGAATCTGAGTCTGCCGGACGTAGGCGCCGCGCACCGTCTCGACCCCACGCTCGTCGCATTCGTCGCCGCGCTGGCGTTGTCGGTGTTCCCGGCTTGTGACACGTATCCCGCGCGCGGCAGCCGTTCGGTCATGAGCATCGCCAGCCGCACGGCGTTTGCGTGGATCGCCGTGCAGCTTTGCGCACTCGCGCTGCTTTACGCGATCCACCGCGACCACATGCTGTCCCTGCCGTGGTTCATCTGCTGGACGCTCACCTCGGGCATCTCGCTGCTGGCATCGCACACGCTGCTGTTTGGCCAGTTCGGCACGGCGCGTCACGCCGGCGCCTGGACGCACCGCGAGCTGGGCCTGCCGGTGGGCGCCGACATGGACGCGTGCCCGGACGTGTTTCCGCATGTCTTTCGCGACATGGTCAAGCGCGGCTTCGATGTCGTGGTCGGCTCGCTGCTCATCGTGCTCTTGCTGCCGCTCTTCGCGGTGCTCACGCTGATCGTCAAGCGGGACGGCGGCCCCGCGTTTTACGGCCACACCCGCGTGGGGCGCAATGGTCAGAAGTTTCGCTGTCTCAAGTTTCGCTCGATGGTGGTGAATTCCGATGAAGTGCTCAAAGATCTGCTCGCTCGCGATCCGGCGGCGCGTGCCGAATGGGAGCGCGAATTCAAGCTCAAACACGATGTCCGCGTGACGCCGATCGGTCATTTCCTGCGCCGCTCCAGCCTCGACGAGCTGCCGCAGCTCTGGAACGTGGTGCGCGGAGAAATGAGTCTTGTCGGCCCGCGTCCCATCATCGACAAGGAACTCGAACGTTATGGCTCGAACAGTAAGTACTACTTGATGGCAACGCCGGGCATCACTGGCCTGTGGCAAGTGAGCGGGCGTTGCGAAACCGACTACGCGACCCGCGTGCTGCTGGACGTCAACTACGTGACGAACTGGTCGCTGCATCGGGATATCGGCATTTTGTTCAAGACGTTCTTCGTGGTGATCCGCGGAAACGGCGCTTACTGAAAAGCGCGAAGGTACGAAACAGGCAGGGAGGAGGACGGGCTGCCCGGGCGTTGGCGAGTGCCGACGCCCGTGTTCGTCGCGGCAACGGGATGGGCAGTAACGATGGGCAGTAACAGTAGGGGCAGGATGTGCCGCGCAAGAGACGCGACGCAACGGCCGCATGCAAATTGGGGGTGTACAGATGCGACTCAACGATATGGACCGTGGAACGGTCGACGGGACGTGCCGCGCACTTCGTCATGCGTGGCGGCGTGGCGCGCGCGCGCGCAGGGCTATGCGCGGCTGGGCGGTTTCGGCGGCGCTAGGCGTGGCGCTCGGCGCGCTGGGTGGCTGCGCGTTCTCGCCCGGCATGACCTTTAACGGCATGCCGTCGTCAGGTGGGGCTGACCCGACGGGCAACGCGCGCACGGCGGGCACGCAGGCCGCGACGGACGTGAGCGGCGCGCCGTCGGGCACGCTGATCGAGATCACGCGCGAACTCGTGGACAAGGAGCGCGCGCAGCGGCCAACGGGTGTGCCGGCCGACGTTCGCCAGTTGTTCGCGAAGCCCACGCCGTATGAGGTTGGACCCGGCGACATTCTGGGCATCGTCGTGTGGGATCACCCCGAACTCAACATGCCGACCGGCGGTGGCGGCGGCCTGGACGCGTCCGGTTCGAATTCGGTGGCCGCCGGTTACACGGTGGATTCGAACGGTTTCATCCAGTACGCGTACATCGGGCCGATCAAGGTGGCGGGGCTCACGGAAATGGGCGTGCGCGATGCGCTGAGCGAAAAGCTCGCGAAGTACGTGCGTCAGCCGCAAGTCACGGTGCGCATCCAGGCCTATCGCAGCAAGCGCGTCTATGTCGACGGCGCCGTGCACACGCCGGGCGTGCAGGTGCTCAACGATATGCCGATGACGCTGCCCGAGGCGATCAACCGCGCAGGCGGCTTCAACGACACCTCGGATCGCTCGAAGGTGGCGGTCACGCGCGGCGACGAGACCGTGTACGTCGACATTCCGGACATGATCCGCCGCGCCGTCAACCCCGACCGCATCATCCTGCGCGACGGCGATCTCGTGCGCGTCTACGCGCAGACCGACAGCAAGGTCTTCGTGCTCGGCGAGGTATCGCGTCCAGGCGGTCTGCCATTCAACAACGGGCGCATGACGCTGAATCAGGCGCTGGGCGACGCGGGCGGCGTCAGCCAGGTGTCGGGCGACGCCTCGCAGGTGTACGTCGTGCGCGGGCGCGATCAGCCCAAGCCGGTCGTCTATCACCTCGATGCGACCTCCGCGCAGGCGATGGCCACGGCCGACGCCTTCGATCTGCAGCCCAACGATGTCGTTTTCGTCGACGCTTCGCCGCTCGTGAAGTGGAGCCGCGTCATCGGTCTGATCTTGCCTGCCACTCAGGCCGCAGCGACGACCCGCGCAATCGGCTACTGACAACCTGCATGTCCGCGCGCGCCACGAACGCGCACGCAGATGGAGAAAGCGAATGAACCAGCGTGATTATCTGCTTGAGGGCGCGGCCTACGAGACCGGGCTGCCGCCACCGCCGGAGGGCGGCCATTTCCGCTCGCTGCTCGATATCCTGTATCAGAGCCGCAAGTTGATCCTTATCCTCACCGCGCTCTTTACGATCATGGGCATCGCTTACGCAATGCTCGCGCAGTCGGTATATCAGGCCGACATGCTGATCCAGGTGGAGGACAAGGACGGCAGCTCGAAGAATGCGCTCGCCAGCATCTCATCGATGTTCGCGGTGAAGACGGAGGTGTCGTCGGAAATCGAGGTGCTCAGTTCGCGCATGGTCGTTTCGCGTGCCGTTCAGGCGATGCAGCTCTACGTTGACGCCACGCCGCACTATTTCCCGGTCGTCGGGCGCTGGATCTCGACGCATCTGGCCGTGTCGGGCTGGTCGGGCTGGGGCGGCTACGACTGGGGCAGCGAGGCCATCGGCGTGCAGCGCTTCGACGTGCCCGAGCGGCTGTATTTCGTGCCCTTTATCTTGACGCTCAAGGACGAGGGTCGCTATACGCTCACGCACAACGGCGTGGCGCTCGAAGGCCGTATCGGCGTGCCGCTGCATGCCAGCGTGCCGGGCGGCGCGATCGATCTGCTGGTCGGTTCGGTGGAGGGCCGTCCGGGCGCGACGTTCAAGCTCGTGCGCATGTCGGAGCTATCGGCGGTCAAGGCGCTGCAAAGCCGCCTGACGATCTCGGAAAAGGGCAAGGACTCCGGCGTGATTGGCGTCGTACTCGAAGGCAATGATCCGGTCATCACGAGCGCGACCCTGAACGCCGTCGGTAACGAATACGTGCGCCAGAACGTGCAGCGCACCCAGGAAGAAGCCGAGAAGTCGATTGCCTTCCTCGATCAGCAACTGCCCGAAATGAAGGCCCAGCTCGAAAAGGCCGAGAACGAGTTCAACACGTTCCGCTCGGAGCATGGCGCGGTGGATCTGGGCGCTGAGGCGACGGCGCTGCTGCAAAGCTCGTCGCAGGCGCAGATGCGCATCGCCGATCTGCGTCAGCAACGCGCGCAGTTGATGGCGCGCTTCACGCCGGACAACCCCGCCGTGATCGCCATCGACGGTCAACTGGACGAGGCGCGCAAGGCGCTGGCGCTGTACGGCGCGCAGACACGCGAGTTGCCGCCGCTCGAACAGAGCGTGTTGCGCCTGCAGCGCGAAGTGCAGGTCGATACGACGATCTACACGAATCTGCTCAACACGCGCGAGCAGGTTCGCCTCGCCAAGGCGGGCAAGGTGTCGAACGTGCGTCTGATCGATGGCGCTGTCGTGCCCGAAGGCCCGATCCGTCCCAAGCGTGCGTTCGTGGTGATTGCTGCGTTCCTGACGGGGCTTTTCGTGAGCATCTCGTTCGTGCTGCTCAAGCGCCGTCTGAATGCGGGCATTGCCCAGATCGACGAGATCGAGATGGGGGCGGGCCTGACGGTGTATGCCGCGGTGCCGCGCAGCCGCCTGCAGCACACGCTCACGCGCCGCCTGCCCACCGGCGGGGTGGGCGCGGGCGGGGTGCTCGCGCATACGTCGGCGTTCGATGCGGCCGTCGAAAGCCTGCGCAGCTTCTGCAGCGCGCTCGAATTCGCGCTGCAGGATGCGCAGAACCGCGTGGTCCTGCTTGCCGGTCCGACGCCCGTGGTGGGCAAGTCGTTCGTCTCGGTCAATCTCGCGGCGTTGCTCGGCGCGTCGGGCAAGCGGGTGTTGCTCGTCGATGCCGACTTGCGGCGCGGCTCGCTCAACACGCACGTGTCCGTGCCGTCGAGCCCCGGCATCACGGACATCGTGGAGGGCGCAGCCTACGAGAGTGTCGTGCATCGGCAGGTGTTGCCGGGCGTCGATTTCGTGGCCAACGGCGGCTACGTGACCAATGCGAGCGAGTTGCTGCGCGACGCGAGCTTTGCGCACTTCACGCAATGGGCCAACGATCACTACGACGTCGTGCTGATCGACGCACCGCCGATTCTGCCGGTCGCCGATTCGGGAATCGTGGCCAATCTCGCGGGCATGGTGTTCCTGGTCGCCCGTCATGGCGTCACGAGCGTGACGGATCTGCGCGAGTCGGTGCGCCGCTTCGAGCAGATCGGCGTGCCGATCCGCGGCGTGATTTTCAACGACATGACGGCGCGTCCGGGCAAGTACGGCAGCGAATACGCGGCCTACGGCTACGCCAGCTTCAGCGACACGCGCAGCGGTGCGGACGGCAGCGCGGCGAACTGGAGCTGACCGAATGAAGGCGCTTACCGTCGTGATTGGCAACTACAACTATGCGCGCTTCCTGCCCGAGGCGATCGAGTCGGCGCTTGCACAGACCCAGGCCGACTTGCTCGTGATCGACGACGGCTCGGTCGACGAATCGCGCGAGATCATCGAGCGCTACCACGATCGCTTCGGTGAGCGCGTCAGGCCGGTGTACAAGGCCAACGGCGGCCAGTGTTCCGTGTACAACCTCGGCCTCGCGCTCGTGCAGACCGAGTTCGTGCTGTTTCTCGATTCCGACGACGTGCTGTATCCAGGGGCGATCGACGAAGTGCTGCGCGCGTTTGCGAGCGGCGACTTCGTCAAGGTCCAGTTCAAACTGCGCGTCATCGATGAGGACGGTACCGACACCGGCGCGCTCGTGCCGGGCGCCACGCCGCCAAGCGACTGCGCGACGATCCTGCGGCGCGGCTGGCTCTATCCTTCGCCGCCGGCCTCGGGCAATGCCTACCGGGTGAGCGCGCTGCGTTCGGTCTTTCCCATTCCGCTGTCGGCCGAGCAACGCAAGGCGGCCGACTTCTTCGCGATCTATGGCGTGGCGCTAACGGGCCGCATCTGCGCACTCGACCAGCCGCTTGGCGGATATCGCGTGCATCGCAGCGTCGAGCGCAAGACGGCCGCGGGCGCGGTGAGCCTCGGCATCGGCAATTGCGAGAATGTGCGCGACGTCGAACAGTCGTTCCCGTGGCGCTGGGAGACACTGCGTCACATGACCAGCACGCGCCTTGGCGAGGAGTTGCCTGCGCGCTTCATCGATTATTCGTACGAGAAGAACCGTCTTTGCGCCCATCTTTACGAGGCGTCGACGGCGAAGCGCTGGCACTGGCTGCTGTTCAGGTCGAGAGATTATTTTCGCTCGCTGCTCGGCAATCCGTTCTGGGACGCTCGCAAGAAGATCGGCGTCATGGGCCTGACGCTGATGTGCCTCGTCCCGTCGGTGCGGCTTAACCGCTTCGCGCTTCGCTATATCGCCAATCCGTTGTTCCGCCGCCCGACTGTGGCGCGTTGATCGGGATAACGAAATTAATATCTTCGGGGCGGCACACGTCAATGAAATCCAGTCAGTCCGGTTCGCTCGTCATCAACGGACGCTTCATGGGCCGTCGCGCCACGGGCGTCGACCGCTTCGCGTTCGAGACGGTGCGCGCGCTCGACGCGCTCATCGACGCGGGCGAGCCTGCCGTGGCCGGGCTGCGTGCCGAGATCGTCGTGCCGGCGGCGCTGCATGCGCTGCCCAATCCGTTCAGGCATATCGCGCTGCGTGCGAGCGGCGCGGGTGCGGGCGTGCGCTGGGAGCAACTGGGGCTGCCGCGCGCGGCGGCGGGCAGTCTGCTGCTGAATCTGTGCAATTGCGCACCGCTCTTTTACGGCCGGCAGGTTACGGTGCTGCACGATGCGGCGCCCGCGCGCGTGCCGGAAAGTTATAGCCGCGAGTTCGTCGCGTGGTATCGGCTCATGGCGCCGCGCATCGGCCGCATCGCGCGGCGCGTGATCACGGTGTCGGAGTTTTCGCGGCGCGAACTCTGCGACGCCTATCGCATTCCGTTGAGCAAGATCGGCGTGGTGCCGGAAAGCGGCGAGCACATGCTGCGCGTGAGCGCAGAGGGCGCCGCCACACCGAAAAAAACCGCCAGATCCGGCGTCCACGAGATCCTGCACGGCGGCCGTCCCTTCGTGCTGGCGGTGGGCAGCCTGAACCGCCACAAGAACTTCCGGCTCGTGGCGGACGCGGCGCGGCTCATCCCCGACGCGCGCTTCGACATCGTGGTGGTGGGAGGCGGCGACGCACGCGTGTACGGCGCGGCGGACGGCGCGCTGCCCGACTTCGTGAAATATCTCGGCTATGTCAGCGACGAGGATCTGGTCGCGCTTTATCGCGATGCGGCGTGCTTTGTCTATCCTTCGCGCTACGAAGGATTCGGGCTGCCGCCAGTCGAGGCGCTCGCGCTGGACTGCCCCGTGATCGCCTCGTGCCTGCCCGCCGTGGTGGAGGCATGCGGCGACGCGGTGCTGTACACGTCGCCGGACGATCCCGCCCAACTCGCGGCGCTGCTCGAACGCGTCACGGCGGACAGCGCGTTGCGCGAAGCGCTGCGCGCGCGCGGGCGCGAACGCACCGCTGCGCTGACGTGGCGCACGACGGCAGTCAGGCTCATCGAGGAGATATCGCCATGGCTCATGTAACGCAGGTTGTGCCGGCCGCGCAGGGAGGCTTCCCGATGGGCGATATGCGGCGCTTCGGGCGCGTGGCCGTCATTCACGACTGGCTGGTCGCCTACGCGGGCTCCGAGAAGGTGCTCGAACAGATTCTCCAGATGTGGCCGAATGCCGATCTCTTCAGCGTGGTGGACTTCTTTCCCGAGCCATTGCGCGGCGCGCTCGGCGGCAAGCGCGCGAGCACCTCGTTCATCCAGCATCTGCCGCGCGCGAAGTCGTCGTTTCGCGCCTATCTGCCGCTCATGCCGCTCGCCGTCGAGCAGTTCGATCTGTCGGGTTACGACCTCGTGATTTCGTCGAGCCACGCGGTGGCCAAGGGCGTGCTGACCGGGCCCAATCAGGTGCATGTGAGCTACGTGCATTCGCCGATCCGCTATGCGTGGGACCTGCAGCACCAGTATCTCGCGGAGGCCGGCATTCAGCGCGGTCTGCGTAGCTGGCTCGCGCGCACGATGCTTCATTACATGCGCATCTGGGACCAGCGCACGGCGCATGGCGTGGACGCTTTCGTGTCGAACTCCGAGTTCGTCGCGCGGCGCATCCGCAAGGCTTACGGATGCGATGCGTCGGTGGTCTATCCGCCTGTCGATGTCGAGCGCTTCGGACTTGGCGCCGAGCATGACGACTACTACCTCGTGGCGTCGCGCATGGTGCCCTACAAGCGCATTCCGCTGCTCGTCGAGGCGTTCGCGTCGATGCCGGAGCGGCGCCTCGTCGTGATCGGCGACGGGCCGGACTTTGCGCGCGCCAAGGCGCTCGCGACGCCCAATATCACGTTGCTGGGCTATCAGCCGGACGGCGTGCTGGTCGAGCACATGCAGCGCGCGCGTGCTTTTGTGTTCGCCGCCGAAGAGGATTTCGGCATTTCGGTGGTCGAGGCGCAGGCCTGCGGCACGCCGGTGATCGCGTTCGGACGCGGCGGCGCGCGCGAGAGCGTGGTCGATTCGCAGGACCCGGAGCGCGCCACGGGACTCTTCTTCATGGAGCAGAGCGTGACGTCCATCGTTGCCGCGCTGGAGCGCTTCGAAGAACATGCGCCGTTTCGGCCCGAAGTCTGCCGGCGCAATGCGATGCGCTTTTCGGGCGAGCGCTTCAGACGCGAATTCATGGGCGTCGTCGAAAGTACGGTCGATTCGATACGCGGCGCGGACGAACTGCCGCTCATCAATTCCCGCCGGCGCCTTGCCTGAAGAGCGGCGCGCCCGCAAAAAAACGGATCAATTCGGGGGATTCATGAAGAAATACGTAGTCGTGGCGACGAAAGGGCGACCGTTGGAGACGCGCGTGCTGCTCGATATGCTGGCGGCCCAGGACGCGCGGCCCGACGTCGTGCATATCGTCGGCGCATCGGTTGGTGATCTGCCGGACGTCGCGGGCCATCCGCTGCTTGCGCTCGCGCGCGTGGAGATGCGGCTCGCGAGGGCGCCGGGGCTCACGATACAGCGCAACGCGGCCATCGAGGCGATCCTCAAGGACGCGCCCGACGAGGCTGGCGGCGAGCGCTGGTTCGCCTGCTTCTTCGATGACGACTTCCGCCCGCATCCGGGTTGGCTGCGCCACTGCCAGGCGCTGTTCGAAGGCCAGAGCGACGTGATCGGCATGACGGGCCAGGTGCTGGCCGATGGCGTGAAAAGCGGCGGCGTGAGCGAGGCCGACGCGCTGCGTTACCTGTCCGGCGAAAAGCCGCGCGAGTTGCACTGGGCATCCGGCTCCGACCGGCGCGACGCGGGCTGTGCGTACGGCTGCAACATGGCGTTCGTCGATCGCGTGTTCCGCGCGCACCGCTTCGACGAGGCCCTGCCGCTCTATGGCTGGCAGGAAG
The DNA here is from genome assembly GCF_002917095.1 of Paraburkholderia eburnea. GTDB lineage: Bacteria > Pseudomonadota > Gammaproteobacteria > Burkholderiales > Burkholderiaceae > Paraburkholderia > Paraburkholderia eburnea. The sequence goes on along the minus strand of NZ_PQGA01000001.1, from coordinate 383,034 downwards.
ACTATGACTTCACCGCGCGCGCGCGCGAACTAGGCGCGGTCGTCTACGAGCCGTCTTGCCTGGGCGTGCACCTGGGCGTGCGCAGTGGCCGGACCTCGGGCGTGAAGTTCGGCTACTCGCAGGTGGCGAATCCGCTGTATCTCGCGCGCAAGCACACGATGCAGCGCTATCACGCCTGCCGCTACATTGCGCGGCATCTGCTGTCGAACCTTTATCACAGCCTGCGCGGCCATCCGCTCTTCGATTACCGGGGCCGGCTCAAAGGCAATCTTCTTGCCCTCGCGGACATCGTGAGGGGCGTCAATCACCCGCTGCGCATTCTCGATCTTTGAGCGTGCAGCGACCGGTCGACGGAGGCTAAATTGGGACTGACGGGCTTTGGTGTCATCGTATTCGTGTGCGGCCTGCTGGCGCTCAATGCGTCGTATCGCTGGTCGGTGTACGGGCTGGCTTCGCTTGCGATGTTCGCCTGCGCGTCGGCGCTGGTCTTGCCCGGCAACATCAGCATCCTGCCCGCCAACCTGTTTCTGGCCTTTTTCGCGATACGCGCGTTCAACCTCGGCGGGGGGGCGCAGTTCGGCCGCGTCGTCGAATTCGGCAAACCGGGTTTCTGGCTGCTCTGCACGGTGCTCTGGGCCGTGTTCGGCGCGATCGTTCTGCCACGCGCGCTGGCCGGTTCAACGCTCGTCTTCACGATCGACCGCAATGCCGTCGATCCGAACCAGGCCGGCATGTTGCAGCCGCTCGGGCCGGTATCGGGGAACCTGACGCAGTCGGTGTATTGCGTCGGCGATCTGATCGCTTACTGCTGCATGGGTGTGTTCATGAATTGCCGCGGCGCGTACCGCGTGCTCGCGAACGGCATCCTGCTGGTGGCGGGCCTGAACGTGGCAGCGGGCGTGATCGATATTGCCTCGCATGCGGCGGGCGTGGACGTGCTCTCCGTCGTCAAGACGGCGCAGTTCGCGGATCTGTCCGGCTGGACGCTGGGTGGGCTCGTGCGCATCAGCGGAACCTTCAGCGAGACGGCGGCGTTCGCCTATTTCACGATCGAGATGTTTGCGTTTTGCCTCGTGCTCTGGCTATTCGGCTATCGTCCGAAGACCTCCGGGACACTGGCAGCCGGCAGCGCGCTGCTGCTGCTGCTGTCGACCTCGGGCAGCGCCTATGTGGGGCTTGGCGGCTACCTGGCCGTGCTGGTCCTGAGCCGTCCCGGCCAGATCACACGCATCGCCGAGGCGCGCAAGCTGCGCGTGTTGATCCTCATGGTCAGCCTGGGCGTGCTGGCGGCGCTCTACATCGGGCTGTTCATGCCGTCGGTGGTGAAAGCGCTCAGCGATTTCGTCGAGATCACCGTGCTCAGCAAGGCCGATAGTGCGTCGGGCGTCGAGCGCGCGGGGCTCAACGCTCAAGCCATGACGAACTTCTTCGAGACCTACGGGATCGGCGTCGGCATCGGCAGCCAGCGAGTGTCCAGCTTCGCCGTGGTGGTGCTGGGGGGGCTTGGCGTCGTGGGTACGGTCTGCTACGCGCTCTTCATTGGCAAGACCGCATTCGCGCCGATCCAGCGGCACTATCCGCTCGAAGAGCGGGCGATCGCGTATGCGGCGCGCCACGGCGTCTTCGCCGCGCTGATTGTCGCTTCGGTGAGCGGCTCGACGTTCTATCTGGGCCCGTGCTTCTACATGCTTGCGGCTGCGGCGGGCGGTCTCTCGGTGCCGCTGCGCCGGCGCGCCGTCGCGCCGCCGCCGCGTGTGCTGGCGGTTCGGGACGTGCCGCCGGAAGTCGTCACGCGCGACGCACAGGCGACTCGCCTGCCGTTGCGGGCCGCGTCCGCGCGCCATCGTTCGCTCGTATCAGGGCGCGGCGCGTGAGGCCACGCGGGCGGGCGTGACGATCTTCGCGATCTCGCTGTGCCCAGCGATGCCGGCGAACCAGTCTATCCAGACGATCGCGGTCGAATCATCCCGCTTCGACGATTCGAGCGCGTTTGACGCTCAGCGTGCGGCCGGTTCGGGCATGCCATCGGCGGCGGCCTGTTGAGCACGTACGCGCGTGCGTGCGAGACGCGCGCGCGTCCAGTCGAGCGCGGGCTTTTCGATGCCGTGCCACGACAGCCACGCGAGCGCCACGACGAAGGGCGTGGCGATCAGCAATGCGACCAGATGCCCGAGTGCCGGCCAGAAATGCGCGACGGTCTGCTGAACCGGGAAACCGTAGATATAGATCCCAAACGAATAGTCGTTGCGCGGAGCGAAGCGATGCAACAGCGGTGTTGTGCCGATCCACAGCACGCCATACGCAAAGGCGGGATAAAAGAGCGCATGGGCGAGCGGCGTGCCGCGCATGCACAGATAAACGGCGCAGAGTGCCGTGGCGGTCCAGCCGTTGATATCGACGTGTTCGCGCAGCGCGTAAAGCAGCATGCCGCTCAGGAACACCAGTTCGGGATGGAAAGCATAGCCTCCCTGCGCGAGCGGGGCGAGGTGCCGCCAGGCCAGGTGAAAGTGCGGCGCGAAATAGGGGCGCACGAGCAGGGGAGCGAGGCCGATCAGCAGCGCGACGACCATTCCGCGCGGGCTTTTGAGCAGGCCGAGCATACCCGCGACGAGCACGACGACGTAGTAGCGGACTTCGACGGGCAGTGTCCATAGCGGCGCGAACATCGCGTCGGGCACCGGATTGTCGCTGAATACGCCCGGCAGCAGGATGCGGCGGCCGAGCGTGACCGTCGAAAAGCTGTCGAGATTCGCCCAGGTCGCGCTCGACGCGAAATATTGCCGCCACGGCAGATTCGTGAGCAACGGCCCCATGACGAAGATCGCGAACAGCGATGCCACCGCCACCGCGGGCCAGATGCGCGCCGCGCGCAGGATCAGATAACGCGCGGGCGAGCGTTGCCGCTCATAGCTCGCGGTCACGAGCAGACCGCTCAGTAGAAAGAACGCGAACACGCCCAGGCTTCCGGAATAGTCGAAGCCGAGCCACGCGGTGACGAAATCGATATGGCCATCCGGCTTCTGGACGATGATCGAATGGGCGTAGACCACCGCCGACGCCGCGACGAGGCGCACCAGATCGAAATTATTGCGTTTGCGGCTAAGGGAGTGCGACAGCAGGGACATGGGGCGGCTCCTCGGAGGTGACGCGGCGCGAAGGCTCAGGCGCGAACGACGCCTGCGTAGAAGGCGACTCCTGCATTGTGGCGGCGTCGCACGGGGGCGCCTGTGCGCGCCACCACAGTGCCGGGCAACGCGCGCCGCCCGGTGCGCGCTCGCATGCTGTGCCGGGGCGAACGTGCGGCGAGCGTGAGGTAGGCAACAGTGAGCCCATTGGGCGCCGCTAACATGGCTGCATTGGATCGCACCGCGCGCGATGGCCGCGCCGCGGGTGCGCGCGGCAGCCGGGAAACGGCAGCGCACGATCGACCCGCGATCGACCCACGACCGGCAAAACGAGTGGCGAACCCATGAGCATTTCGACAGACAAGGCGTCGGTGGCGTACCGATCGGATATCGACGGCCTGCGCGCGGTCGCGGTTGCATCCGTCGTGATCTTTCACGCGTTTCCTGACTGGCTGGCGGGCGGCTTCGTCGGCGTCGATATTTTCTTTGCGATTTCGGGCTATCTGATTTCCCGGCACATCATCGAGTCGCTCGCGAAGCAGCGCTTCAGTCTGGTGGACTTCTACACGCGGCGCGTCAAACGCATTTATCCCGCGTTGATCATCGTTCTGATCGCAAGCCTGCTCGCCGGGCTTGCCTTGATGGCGTCGGGCGAGCTGACCCGGCTGTCGGGCGATGCGCTGGCGAGCGTCCTGTTCCTCGCGAACATCCACTTCTACACGACAGCCGATTATTTCTCCCAGGGCGCGGCGGCGAGTCCGCTGCTGCATCTCTGGTCGCTGGGCGTCGAGGAGCAGTACTACATCGTCTGGCCCGTCGCCCTGTTCGTACTGTGGCGTTATACGAGCCGTCGCGTGGCCGTGGCGGCGATCGCGCTCGCGATGCTTCTGTCATTCGCGGCCAGCGTGCTGTTGAGCGCTTCGCATGCGAACGCGGCGTTCTATCTGCCCGTGACACGGGTTTGGGAACTGCTGTTCGGCTCGATGCTCGCGTGGTTCGAGGTCGCGGGCTTTGCGGGATTCGCGTCGGCGCGGCCGCTGATCGCGCTGCGCGGCCGCACTATGCTGCGCGTTCGCGATGCCGTGGCGTCGCTCGGGCTCGCGCTGATTGTTGCGAGTGCGCTGCTCTACGACCCGAAGATCGTCTTTCCCGGCTGGCGTGCGGCGCTGCCGGCGGGCGGCGCGACGCTGGTCATCGCCGCGGGGCGCGAGGCGTGGCTGTCGCGCCGTGTCCTTTCACTGCGGCCCTTCGTCTATTGCGGTCTGATCAGCTATCCGCTTTATCTCTGGCACTGGCCGATTCTCGCGTTCCTGCGCCTGCTGAGCAGTGGAGCGCCGTCCACGCTGCAACTCGTGCTGGCGATCGCGGCGGCGGTGGCGCTGTCCGCGCTCACGTTCAACTGTATCGAGGCCCCGGCGCGCTACAGCACGCCCGCGCGCAAATATCCGTTGCGTGTCGCGGGCGCCCTGTTCTGCGCGATGATGAGCATTGGCCTGTCGAGCTACGCGATTTCGCGCGACGACGGCTTGCCCGGCCGGTTCCCCGACGCCACGTTCGGCGCGGATCAGCAGCACTGGGCCTACAGTGGCGACTGCAAGAAGGTGTTTCCCGCTTCCGACTTCTGCATGATGCCTGGCGGAGACGGTCGTGCGCAGATCGCACTGCTGGGCGACAGTCACGCCAACCACTATTACGAAGGCTTGCGCACCGCGCTCGGGAGTGGCCATGCCGGACTGCTTGCGGTCGGCAGCGGCAACTGCCCGCCGTTTTTCGGCATCGATATCCACCTGGGGGGCTATGTCAAGCATTGCGCCGCCCTGTTCGACAACGTGCTCGACTACGTGATCAGGTCTCCGGATATCCATACGGTGATTCTGTCGAGCTATGCCATATCGTCGATCAAGGGCGGCTTCGATTACGACGAAGGCAGTTATATCAAGCTCGTGGCCCGGGACGACCCACGCACCGGCGAAGACAACCTGGCGGTTTATCTCGCAGGCCTGCGGCGCACGCTAGAGAGACTCACGGCGGCGGGCAAGAACGTCGTTTTCGTGCTCGATACGCCCGAACTCGACTTCGATCCGAACACTTGTGTGCGCCGCCCCGTACAGTTTTCGGTGCGCTCGCCGTGCGCGATCTCGCGTGTGAAAGTGGAGCAGCGGCTGACGGCGATCCAGCAGCGTATCGAAGCGACGCTGGCCGAATATCCGCAGGTGCGCGTATTCAATCCTGTGCCGCTACTGTGCGACGCACACAACTGCTACGCGCGTCACGGCGGAAAGTTCCTTTATGCCGATCGCGATCACCTCTCGTCGGATGGCTCGATGTTCATGGGCAAGTTGCTGCTCAAGGACGTGATGCCGGGCAGCGGCGTTTGACGGTCCTGAGCGAGCGGCGCGCGAACGAGGATTCGCCGCTTACGCTCTTTTCTTCCGGTTCACCCGGCGTTCCCTTGCCAACAGACAATGACGCTGGACGCCCGCCAGGCCGGGCGTCCAGGGTCATTGTTTGTGTACGTGCCGGAAGTTGTGGCCCGAAGTCGCGGCCCGAAGTTGTGGCCTGAAGCCGCAAAGTCCGGCTCCAGGTCGTGAACTGCCGCCTCAGGTGATGGGCAGCACGGTCGTTACGCGGTTTCGATCAGGCGGCGGCGGTTCAGGCGCGCATCGATCAGTTGTCGCCCGAGCTTCATGGTTGGCAGCTCGAACTTTCGGTACGAGATGACGGACAGCGCCATCGCTGCAGGCGGGAAGACGAGGAGGAACAGCACCGCCTGCAGCACGGCGCCGACCGGCAGGTGATAGACCAGCATCGAGCAGATGCGCATGACGAACAGGTGCGTCAGATAGAGGCTGTAGGACGCGTCGCCGATCAACGTGAAGCCCTTCGGCCACGCGATCTGGCTGCGGCCCATCACGAATCCGCAGAAGATGGCCGCAGCCGAGAGTCCCCAGACGATGCCGCGCAGATCGAAGTGGCCGGCGGCGGGAAGATCCAGAAGCAGCCAGCCGCCCATGCCCGCACTCACGAACACGCATTGCGCGAGCGCGCCGATACGCCATCCCGATAGTCTGAGCTGGGCGAGCAGGGCGCCGTAGAGGAATTCCAGAATGATCGAATGGGTCCAGCTTTTCACGATGATGTCGTCGGGCTGGAACCAGGCGCCGAACACCACGAGCGAGACGAACACCACCAGCAGCGCTGTGAATACGCGCCGAACGCCCAACAGCAGGATCAGCGCAATGATTGCGTAGAAGAACATCTCGTAGTTGAGCGTCCAGCCTAGCCCGAGCACCGGTTCCGGCGCGCCCGTCGCTGGATTGATCGATGGCGTGAACAGCAGCGATCGCAGCACATAGGGCGCCGAAAACGCGTGCTTGTGCTTGAGGGCCGGCGCGAGCACGCCGATCGCCACCGACAGGAGCGTCGTAAGCCAGTAAAGCGGCACGACACGCACGGCCCGCTCGCCGATGAAACGGGCAGCGCTCGCGCCGCCCGGAGGCTGGCCGGAAATGATGTGCATCATCACGAAGCCGCTGACGACAAAAAAGATATCGACGCCGAACAATCCCTTGTTGTTGATCGTATGCCAGACCGATGGCCAGAGTGCGGGGCTGTTCGTGCCGATTTCGGCCGCACCGTGGCAGAAGACCACGAGTAGCGCGGCGACGGCCCGAAGAATCTGAATGGAGTCGAGTTTTTTCATGGCGTGGAATTCGCGTCGGATGAACAGAACGAGGTTGTCCCCAGTCTGGAAATGTTGCCATTGCGTGGAAAAGAGACGAGCGGAATTTCGTCTGCAGTGAGGGGCAGGCCGCATAGGGCCGCCCGGCCGGTTGCAGTGCGTCCTGCGTTCCCGTGGCGTTTTGATCGCGCTTGGGTTGGAGAGCGCACAGAGGTGAGCGGCGTGCGCCCCTAGAGTGCGTGCATAGTCTTGCGCCGCGCTGGCGGCGCAGGTCCTGGTCCAAAGCAGATCGGGACGTGGCCTGGGTGTTGCCGCCGCATCACATCGGGCAAATCCGGATCGGCGTGCGAGGGGGGAACGTGACCAAACGAAGCGAATTGTTGCTAGTCATCCTTTGGATGACGGTGGCCGCCTGCGTGGTTTACGTGGCAACGGGCAAACCCAGCCTGGGTATCGACGATGCGCAGATTTTCTTTACCTATGCGCAGAACGTCGCCAGCGGAAAAGGCCTGCTTTACTCGCCCGGCGTGCCGCCGGCCGAAGGCTACACATCGACGCTCTGGACGGCGCTGTGCGCTCTGATGTTCTGGATTCACGCGAACGAAATCGGCGTGCTCGTCGTTTCCATGCTGCTCGTCGTGATCACGCAGATGCTCGCGTTGCGTCTCATCGACACGCTGCTGTCCGGGGCGCGCGCATGGCAGGCCAGGCTGATCTACGCGGTGTTGATCACGGTGTCGCCGGCCTATCTGTCGTGGACGACGATCACGCTGATGGACACGGGTATCTGGAGCACGCTGATCGTCTCGATGGTCTACGTGCTGCTTCTGCCGCCCGCCTCGCGTTCAGGCTGGGCGCTCGCGGGCGCGGTTTTCTGCCTCGCGCAACTCGCGCGGCCCGAGGCCACGGTGGTCGGTCCCGCGCTGCTCGCGCTGCTCTGGCTCAAGCTGCGCAGCCAGCGGCATTCAAGCGCGCCGGTGTGGTGGATACTCGGCGCGATGATCGCGACGACACTCGCGCTGACTGCCTTCAGGCTGGCGTACTTCGGCTATCCGCTGCCGAGCACCTATTACGCGAAAGTGTCCAGTTCGACCTGGTACAACCTGCAAATCGGCTTCGGCTATCTCGCGCGTTATGTGCTTGGCGGCAACGTCGCTTTCGTCGCGGCGCTCGTGTGCGTGCCGTTCGGGTGGCGATTGCTGACGCGGCTCATACGCGCCTTGCCTCGCGGGAAGGCGCTTGTCATATCCGACGGTCTGGACGACGCCTGCCAGTTGCTTGCGGCGGTAGGCCTGTTGCTGCTCGCGCTGCCGGTCAGCGTCGGCGGCGATCATTTCAGCCTGTCGCGCTTCTATCAACCGGCCTGGCCGGTGTTGTGCCTGCTGCTCGCTCTCGGCGCCGTGCGGCTGGTTGCGTCGGCGCGCCTGGCCGGCACGCGGATCGGCGCGGTCAACGCCGGGCACGTCTGGGCCACGCCCGCAGCCGTGGCTTGCCTGGCGGTCCTGCTGTCCTGCACGTCGCTCAAGGATTCCTGGCTTGGCATCGCGCGGCACGGCTCGCCGCTCGCGCCAGAATTCCGGGCTGGCCTGAACGGCGAGAAAATCGGCGAGGCGATCGATGCGGTGTTCGCGCGCGCGCGCGTCGCGCCGCCGACGATCGGCGTCGTGGCGGCCGGCGGCGTCGCGCGCACGTATCGCGGCCCGATCATCGACCTGATGGGCCTGAACAACGCCTTCATCGCGCATTTTCCGGGTGACCGCATGGGCGTGAAAGACCATGCGGCTTTCGAGAAAGCGGCGTTCTACCAGTTGCCGGTCGATATGGTGATCAGCTCTCCTGCTTATTCGTGGGACGACGTGGTGCTCAAGCGAATTTTCTACGATCCGCGCTTCACGTCCGCGTGGCGCTTTGGCGTCGTCTATCTCAAGGCCGATCCTGCGGTGCGCTACGAAAGCTTCTACAGCACGAAGTTTCTCAAGTCGCTCGATGCGGACGATCGCCTCGCCTATCGGGACAGCATGGTATTCAACCCGGCGAGCGGCATGTGGGAAAAAGCACCCTCCGCACCCGTAGTGGCTGCGAGGCCGCCCAGGACCAGCGTGCGCGTCGAACACGCGAGCGGACATGCATCCGGTTCGGCGGCATGAGCTACATGAGCTGCATGAGTCGTGCACGGGACGCGCTGGCGAAGGGCATGACAGGGGAGTGAACATGGCCACCATTCGAGCCGCTTTTCGATATCTGCACGACTTGCCTGCGCGCGTTGGGCGGCCCCTGTCGCGAAGCTATATTCCGGAGCTGGACGGGCTGCGATTTCTGGCGCTGTTCTTCGTGCTCGTGTGGCACGCGTCGATTCGCGCAATGCGCGACTATGCCAACGTGACCGGACCGCAAGGCGGCGATGGCTACTACTGGTTCTTTCCACATGGCGAAGTCGGCGTGATTCTGTTCTTCTTCATCAGCGGTTTTGTCGTCTCGCAGCCTTTCCTGAGCCGGCCCAGTCATGAATGGAAAGTCAAATCGTTCTACGCCCGCCGCTTCATCCGGATCTATCCGCCATACCTGATCGCGCTGAGTCTGTGCTTCGTCGCGCTGAAAATCGTCGGCTACGTGCCCGCCGACGCCAAGTCCTTCAACGCACCCGGCATGTCGCTGACGTCGAGCTATCTCGCGAGCGCGTTCTATCTGCACAGCGCGGTGTTCAACAGCGCCTCACGGCTCGATCCGCCGATGTGGTCGCTCGAACTGGAAGTGGCGTTCTATGCGCTCGCGCCGCTGTTGTTGCTCGTCTACACGCGGATTACGTCGAAAGCGGCACGACTGGGGTGCCTTGGTGCGGTGGTGGCCTGTCTTTTGCTGGCCACCGTGTTCGCTTCATCGCAATTCAGCGTCGACGGCCGCTATCGCTGGGGGCTGCTCTGTCATGGCTATCTTTTCCTGCTCGGCATCGGCGCGGCCGATATTGCGGGCGATCGCCTCTCGCGCGAGCGCAGGACCCACGCGCTTTTCGATCTGCTGTTCGTGGCGGGGCTGGCGAGCATCGTCGGCGTGGGCCTTTACCTGTCACGTATCGACGCGCGGCTGTCCGGCGCCGGCGCGACTTCGGCGCTGTTGTTCTCCACGGCCGCAGCGCTTGTGATGGTGTTCGCCGGCGCCTTTTACGGCACGCTGAGTTCGCGCTTTCTGCGTCTGCCGTGGATCCGTCTGATCGGCACCATGTGCTATTCGGTCTATCTCACACACATCGTAACCATGCAGGCCTGCGGCGAAGTGCTGGACCGGCTGCTTCGATTGCACGATGCAACGCTGGTCTGGGCGACTTATTTCGTCATCCTGATTCCTGCCGCGTTGACGGCGGGGCTGGTGTTTTATCTCTGCATCGAGCGCCCGTTCGCGACGCTCGCCGCCTATGGCGGGCGGCGGGCGCGGCCCGCGGCCGTGCCGGTATCCACGCCCGCAGCGGCGGTACCGCGTGCCTCGAATCTCCAGGGGAATTGAGCGCGGGGCACACGAACCGGGCGCGCCGATCGCGCCGCATCCCTCGACGGGACCGGCGCGATCGGCGCAGTGAAGCCACGAGCGGGCTCAGCCGCGCGCGCGGTAAAGCTCTGGAACCAGCGCGAGCAGAATGCGCTTGAACGTCAGCACGCGCATCGAGACCGAAGACGCCACGCGCCACGCCGCCACGATGTTCTTCGCGCGTAGTTCCAGGCCGGCTCCGATCTGCGCGCTCGTGTTATGCAGATCGCCCAGCAGGTTGCCGATGAGTTGCGAGCGGACCATCGTGCGCTGCGGCGCTTCGAGCGCGGCGAACGAGAGCGCGCACATTTGCGGCAGCAACTGGTAGAGGCTGTCGTAGTGGCGCATCGTGCGCCTCGACGTCATGGTCGAATTCGGCCGGTAGCGGCGGCGGAACAGCGGGCGGTTGAGCACCGAGACCATGATCTTCTTCTCGAGCAGCAGGGCCGCGACGAAGTGATTGTCTTCGAACACGATGCCGTCGATGAAGTGCAAGTCGCCAATGGCCGAGCGGCGCGAGACGAGACAGCAAGGCGAGACGATGTAGCGGTCCTGCCGCACGGATTCGATGACGAAGGCATCGGACGGCAGCGGCGACGCCACGTCCGGGCGCGGCGAATTCACTTTCGAGCCCTCAGGCGGCGGCCCGTCTTCCGTCAATGCGGTGGCGCCGAACAGCACGACGTCGACGCCGTGCTCGACGAACTCCGCATGGCACAGGCGCAGCGTATCGGGATCGATCACGTCGTCGCCGTCCATGTAGTAGAGGTAAGTGCCGCTCGCCAGCGCGGTGCCGGCGTTGCGCGCGACCGACTGGCCACGATTCTCTTGCCGCAGATAGCGAAAACGCGAGTCGCGCGCGCAGAACGATTGCGCGATCCAGGCGCTGCCGTCGGTCGAGCCATCGTCGACGACGATGACTTCGAAATCGCCGAACGACTGTTCCTCGACGCTTCTTAGTGCGGCATCGAGCCAGGCATCCACGTTGTAGACAGGCACAACAATCGAAAAAGTAGGCATCGCGCGTTCCTTGCGTGACGGACGCGACAAGGTCCGTCGTCGCGAACGACTATGCGCTTCGGGCGCGGCGCGGTCTGCGCCTGAGCGCACAGATCGCGACAGTCGTCAGGCAGCCGCGCTGCGCACGCTATTCTCAGTCGGCGCGTGCCGTCGATGTGCGTTCGGTCAGCAGGCTGGTATGGAACGTGAGCGGCCAGCGCGCCTCGCCTGCGTCGGCCGCGCGTGCCTGCAGCACGAACGCCGACGGGCGGCTCCAGAACAGATTCTCGACAAAGCCGCCCGGCGGCAGCCCCACCGAGACGTGCTGTTCCCAGACGGGCGGCGGCGTTAGCATCAGCCCGATCAAGCAGAACACGAGCACCACCGCGCCCACGGACAGCATGTCGATCAGTTTCGCGGCCGGGGTGCGGACGATGCACAGCAGTAGCGCCAGGCCGAGCGTGCGCTCGCCGGGGTTGAGGACGTCGGCCACAATCGGCGGCAGCGCGAGGAATGTGAGCAGCAGCGCCCCGACGGTCGCGACCGTCGTGTAGTCCGCGCGCCGCCACGCCTCCCGAAGCGCCCAGTAGATGACGCCGATCAGGCCGAGCGCACACAGCACGTTGAGCGCCGATCCGCCCAGATGGAAAAGACGCGCGATGCCCTCATGCGGCGCATCGGAGAACACGAAGTTATGGTACGGCCCGAACTTCGCCACGGTATAGAGCTTGTAGGTGAGCGTCCAGAGGAGGCTGGGATGCTCGACGGACGAGAAACCCTGCGGCGGTGCTTTGGCCGCGAGATACCAGCCGAACAGACCGACCGAAACGAGAGCGGGCAGGCGCGGCAGCGGTTTGCGGTCCTTGAACGCTTCGATTCCCATCATCAGGAGAATCGCTGCCCAGACGATGGCGTGGGTGAAGAACGCCAGCAGGGAAAAGGCGAGGACGACAATCGGCCGCGACCGGGTCCGTGGTTCGCAAAGCAGCCACGCCGAAAAGACAAGCAAGCCGAATTGGAAGTTGAGATAGCCGCTCCAGAACGATGCGTTGAAATAGATGCCGAAAAGCAGGACGAGAAAGCATGGCGCCGGACGCGCGGCCTGGAACCGGCGCGCGAGCGCCCACGCGGCGGCGAACGCCAACGCGGCGTACAGATTGGCGATCACGCGTGTGGACGTCGACGGCGCAAGCACGAGATCGAGTGCGCACAACGCCACCTGAATCAGCGCATTGGGAACGGGATAGGACACGAATGCAAACTGCGCGCTCAGGTGATGCTGGAGCAGTTGTGCGCCGATGAAACCTTCGTACCCCCATTCGTTGAAATCCTGTAATGGCAGCCAGGGCGTGATGTTGATCGCCAGTACGATGGCGAGCGCTACGGCGATCGCGAGCGCGGCGCGGGGGGAGACACTGGTTCGGGACGGGGGCGAGACGGCATCGGCACGCTTGAGCATGGTGTCTTTCCTTCTGAATGGCCCGGCGGGAATGCGGCGTGTCATTCGTGGCGGCGAGTGCCCGCTTGCGCGAAAGCATGCGGTTTTATGCGAAGGCGGCCCGATGCCAGGAACTGCGCAGGATCGGCCAATTGATGCGAGGCGTCTGCGCGCCGCGCCACATAGGTCGCATAGCTGCGGTGCGCCCGGTTGGGAATGGCGACGCTTTTTAACGGGCAGCGTTCGAGGATTCTTTTTGGTGATGTGAAAGCTGGATGAAAGATATTCGTGGCACGAGTTTCGGGAATTCCCTGGGTCGGCAATTTGACGCGCTGTTACAAGTTGCCCGTCCCAAACGGCTGTCGCCGCTTGCTTGTCGATGGCGCTGCAATGACAGCGGATTTCGTAGCTAATTCCTTGTTTTATAGGAAGGTTTTCCGATTGTGAATCACGGCCGCAAGCCCTTTTGGCGGGCTTGGCCGGCGGTTTTTACCCTGATCGGCACCCCAAAAAAACCCTTCCGGCCCGTTCTTGAATTTGTCACTACCCGTCCATATAATTAGCACTCACCGCATGAGAGTGCTAACAACGCTCGGTGCATACATACCTCTGGCTGGCGATTGTCGGCAGCCAGTTTTTCTTGAGTCTCTTCAAGTCCAAATCAAGAGAGGATCTATCCATGAACCTTCGTCCTTTGCATGATCGCGTGATCGTCAAGCGCCTGGATCAAGAAACCAAGACCGCTTCGGGCATCGTGATCCCGGACGCAGCGGCAGAAAAGCCGGATCAAGGTGAAGTCCTGGCCACGGGCCCGGGCAAGCGCGACGACAAGGGCGCCCTGATCGCACTCGACGTCAAGGTCGGCGATCGCGTCCTGTTCGGCAAGTACGCTGGCCAGACCGTCAAGGTCGATGGCAACGAACTGCTCGTGATGCGCGAAGAAGACATCATGGCCGTGGTGCAGAAGTAAGTTCGGCCCACCGCTCATTCATCAAGAATCCCAAGGAGTTAGAAGATGGCAGCTAAAGACGTCGTGTTCGGCGATTCCGCCCGTTCCAAGATGGTTGAAGGCGTGAACATTCTCGCCAACGCAGTGAAGGTCACGCTGGGTCCGAAGGGCCGCAATGTGGTCCTCGAGCGCTCGTTCGGCGGCCCGACGGTCACCAAGGACGGTGTCTCGGTCGCGAAGGAAATCGAGCTGAAGGACAAGCTCCAGAACATGGGCGCACAAATGGTCAAGGAAGTCGCTTCCAAGACCAGCGACAACGCCGGCGACGGCACGACGACGGCAACCGTCCTCGCGCAGTCGATCGTTCGCGAAGGCATGAAGTACGTCGCATCGGGCATGAACCCGATGGACCTGAAGCGCGGCATCGACAAGGCAGTGGCCGCCGCAATCGAAGAACTGCGCAAGATCAGCAAGCCCTGCACGACCAACAAGGAAATCGCGCAAGTCGGCTCGATCTCGGCGAACAGCGATTCGTCGATCGGCGACCGTATCGCTGAAGCGATGGACAAGGTCGGCAAGGAAGGCGTCATCACCGTCGAAGACGGCAAGTCGCTGCAAGACGAACTCGAAGTCGTCGAAGGTATGCAGTTCGACCGCGGCTACCTGTCGCCGTACTTCATCAACAACCCGGACAAGCAAGTCGCCGTTCTGGACAACCCGTTTGTCCTGCTGTTCGACAAGAAGATCTCGAACATCCGCGATCTGCTGCCGGTTCTGGAACAAGTCGCGAAGGCTGGCCGTCCGCTGCTGATCATCGCTGAAGACGTCGAAGGCGAAGCTCTGGCAACGCTGGTCGTCAACAACATCCGCGGCATCCTGAAGACCGTTGCTGTCAAGGCTCCGGGCTTCGGCGACCGTCGCAAGGCGATGCTGGAAGACATCGCGATCCTGACCGGCGGTCAGGTCATCGCTGAAGAAACCGGCCTGACGCTCGAAAAGGCAACGCTGAACGAACTCGGTCAAGCGAAGCGCATCGAAGTGGGCAAGGAAAACACGACGATCATCGACGGTGCAGGCGAAGCCGCAAGCATCGAAGCGCGCGTCAAGCAAATCCGCACGCAGATCGAAGAAGCGACGTCGGACTACGACCGTGAAAAGCTGCAAGAGCGCGTTGCCAAGCTGGCAGGCGGCGTTGCAGTGATCAAGGTCGGCGCTGCGACCGAAGTCGAAATGAAGGAAAAGAAGGCACGCGTGGAAGACGCGCTGCACGCAACCCGCGCTGCCGTTGAAGAAGGCATCGTCCCGGGCGGCGGCGTCGCGCTGATCCGTGCTCGCGTGGCTGTCACGGGCCTGAAGGGCATCAACGCCGACCAGGACGCAGGTATCAAGATCGTCCTGCGCGCGATGGAAGAGCCGCTGCGCCAGATCGTCACGAACGGCGGCGAAGAAGCATCGGTCGTGGTGGCAGCAGTTGCAGCAGGTCAGGGCAACTACGGCTACAACGCAGCGACGGGCGAGTACGTCGACATGGTCGAAGCCGGCGTGGTCGACCCGACGAAGGTCACGCGCACGGCACTGCAGAACGCAGCTTCGGTTGCTGGCCTGCTGCTGACGACGGACGCAGCGGTTGCTGAAGTCGCCAAGGAAGATGCACCGATGCCCGGCGGCATGCCCGGCGGCATGGGCGGCATGGGCATGGACATGTAATTGCGATCCGGAGTTGGCGCTTCAGCGCCTACTCCGGTCCCAGGGAGAGCCAAGGCTCAAGCCTGATTACATCGAAGTGCGGGAGAGCTCACCGAAAGGTGTGCTCTCCGCCCAAAAGAAAAAACCCGCAGCGATGCGGGTTTTTTTATGCACACGAGGAATACGCGTGGTTCACGGTTTTACGTCTATTTCCCGTAACGCCGGCGAATCACATAGAGCGGCCTGCGTTTCGATTCATGATAGATCCGGCCGATGTACTCGCCGATCACGCCGATCCCGATCATCTGCACGCCGCTGAAAAACAGCAGCGACACGAAGATCGATGCGTAACCCGGCACGTCGATGCCGCGCACGAGGGTGCGGATCACGAGATACGCGGCGTAGAGAAAAGCCGTCACGGCCACGAGCAGGCCGAAATACGTCCACATCCGCAAGGGCACGGTGCTGAAGCTTGTGATCCCCTCCAGCGCGAAATTCCACAGCTTCCAGCCGGAAAATTTGGTCTCGCCCGCGACGCGCGAATTGCGCACGTAGGTGACTTCGGCGGTGCGAAATCCGACCCACGCGAACAGGCCTTTCATGAAGCGGCGCGACTCCGGCAGCGCGTTGAGCGTATCCACGACTTCGCGCGTCATCAGGCGAAAGTCGCCGACGTTTTCCGGGATCTTCACATCGGCGAGCTTGTTGTGCAGGCGATAGAAGCTCACCGCCGACTGGCGCTTCAGGTAGGTGTCCGAGCTGCGGTCCGAACGTTTCGCGAGCACGACGTCGAAACCCTCGCGCCATTTGCTCACGAGTTGGGCAATGACTTCGGGTGGGTCCTGCAGATCGGCATCGAACGGCACGACGATGTCGCCGCGCGATTCGGTCAGTCCGGCGGACAGGGCGGCTTCCTTGCCGAAGTTGCGCGAGAGATCGATGACGCGCACGCGCGCGTCGGCGTCTGCCGCTTCGACGAGCAGCGCCAGCGTGCGGTCCTTGCTGCCGTCGTTGACGCAGACGATTTCAAAGTCGAGCTCGTCGACTTTATCTATCGCTTCGAGAGCCGGGACGACCTCTGCGAAGAAGGCCGGGATGGCGTCTTCTTCGTTATAGAAAGGTACGACCAGTGACAGGAGAGTGCGGGACATGGATCTGCCGTGGGTAGGGTGCGCCCGTGTCGGTCATGACGCTGTCTCGCGATTGACCGCGAGTTCTTTTGCGTCTGGGGCTGCGCCGGCGGCGTTATCTTTGTTGGAGGGCGGCAGTATACCCCCGGCAATTATCTGTAAATCCCATTTCGCGGCTCCGCGGCGCAAAACTCAGTGCTGCAGCGCGCGGGCTTGACACCCGCGCGCGATAGCCAATAAAGCGATCAGTGCCGCGCCTCGCCCGACGGCGGGGTCTTGCCAGGACTGTCGGCATCGTCAGCCGCATCCTCGTCATCATTGCTGCGTGCCCAGAAGAAGCGGTCGGGCACCCAGGCGCCCATGCCGGGGCGGAACGCGTTCTGCATGGCCTGATAGAGATATTCCTGCGCTTCGCGCACGGCTTCGGGCGGTTCCTGGCCGTTGGCGAGCAGCGCGGCGATGGCCGTGCCGAGCGTATCGGTGACGCCCATCATCGGCTGGTTCGTGCGGTCCCAGAGGTCCTGGCGGATCTGGCCTTCCTCGCTATAGAGCGTGTTGACCACGCGATGCGAGCCCGTTTCCATCGACAGGATGTACTCGCAGCCGCTCGACAGCAGTTGCGAGATCGCGGCGTCGATGGTCGGTGGCTCGGAGTCGCCGTCGGGTTGCGCGAGCGCGATCAGCACGGAGACATCGGCCACGAGCAGCGTCGTTTGCGGCACCAGCAGATCGGTGACGGTCTCGCGCAGTTCGTCGGCGGCGAGCACGTGTTCGTCGTCGAGCGTGAAGTCCGGCGCGAGTACGAGCGGGACTTCGTCGTAGTCGGCGACCACTTCGGCGATCGCGCTCACGACTTCCGCGCGGGCGCCGGCGCCGACCTTGAAGGCCGCCACCGGCATGTCTTCAAGCAGCATGCGCGCCTGGCTCGCGACGGTCTCGGGGTCGAGGCCGGTGACTTCGTCGCAGCCAGCCGAGTCGCGCACGGTGTAACCCGTGAGAACGCTGACGCCGTGACAGCCCATGCTCGCGAGCGTGAGCAGGTCGGCTTGCAGGCCGCTGCCGCCGGTCGGATCGGAAAGGCCGAAGGAAAGGACGATGGGAGGGGTGTCGCCGGGCATGGACGTTGACGGGAGGGAGTGAAGGGTTGGCTCGTTGCGGCTGCTTGTGTGTTGCCTTGCTGCGGTCCAATTATGCCGCCTCAGGCGCGCAGCGGGGGACGGATGAGTAGACCGATACGAGGTAATTTTCCGTCTTGACCTGGCCCGGGGAAGCGTCTTGCCCTTGTCACGGTTGCTAGGCATAAAAACGGCAACACGGTACCATCATGGCTCTCATTGTCAGGCCGCTCGCCTGGCAGATTTCCTGGCAGTTTTCCCGACCGTCCGCGTTTGCTCCGTCGAGGGCAGGGGCGCGCGGTATTTTGGACTTTTCGACGCGGCATAAGAATGGAATATAGAAGCTGGATGTGCCTGATCTGCGGCTGGATCTACGATGAAGAAGCCGGTTTGCCAGACGAAGGCATCGCGCCCGGCACGCGCTGGGAGGATGTGCCGATCAACTGGACGTGCCCCGAGTGCGGCGCGCGCAAGGAAGACTTCGAGATGGTCCAGATCTGAGGCCTGCCTTGAATCGCGCTGGAGCGGCGCGGGGCGTGCAAATTGCTAGCAGCGTCCTGCATCGCGTGCAGGCGAGGCGTCTGGTCAGCCAGACGCCTCGATGATGCGAAATCTGTCATTGTCGGGCGTCGAAGTCCCAGACTGCACAGGATCGTCCGCATCCGTCTGCATTAGCCTGTACCCGCCCGTAACCGTTTCCGGCGCTGCCTTTGTCTCATGACTCCTCATTCATCGTCGGCTCCCTTCGAAGCGCTGCCTAATCCGCGTGGCGGCCACGTGCCGTTCGCGCATGCCGCGCTGGCCCAGGCCGGCCAGGCGCTCGACGAGCAGCGCGATGTCGCGCGGCCGCTGCGCCAGGCGGCGCGCACGCTGCGCGACGCGGGCTGGCTGGCGGCGGCGCGTTTCGCCGATACCTTGCTGCTGGCTTCGCCGCTGGCGCTCGCGGCGAGCGTCCCCACGCCGCCGCCGCCCGGCATGCCGCCGCGGCCCGCGCTCGACCACGACGCTCCCGACGACAGCCGCATCCGCGAGGCCTTTCGCCACGCGCTGACCGATCTGGCCGCCGCGCTCGAACGTCACAATCTGCGCGAACTGGCCTGTTCGCCGACGCTCTACGCCCATCAGCGCACCCTTGTCGAAGCGCTCGCCGAGCACGCGCCCGGCGTATCGCTCGCCTACGAGGACGTCGCGCTGCATGGCCGGCCCATTGCCGTCGCGACGCTGCACGCGCAGCCCACCCAGCGCCTCGCGCAGGCGCGTGCACGCTTCGAGGCGGCGCTCCTGCCGGCGCTGAAGGCGCGCCAGAGCAGCGACAACGGCGCCGCGGACACGCTCGCCCAGGCGGCGTTCGGCGAGATGGACGCCTGTTTCGCCGATTTGGCGAGCGATGACCCCTACGACTTCTGGCGTCTTGCTGCCGCGTGTGCCCGTGTGTTGCGGCGCGGCATCCCATTCTGGGGCGACCAGGATTTGCGCCGTTTCTACGCGCGCTGCAACCTGCTGATCGGCGAGCACGCACACGGCTTGCGCGTCGCGCCGCAGTCGTTCGTGCGCACCTCGCTGGCGCTGTTGTGGCGCGATTACGCGCTTTTCGGCGCGGCGGCGGAAGATGCTGCCGACGTCGAACTGCTGCACGACTACGGCTTGACCGTCGATTGGCATGTCGCGGGCACGCAGGACTCCGAGGCGCTTTGGGAGGCCGAAAGCGCGAAGGCTGATGCGCTGGCCACGCGCGTGGCGCCGATGCGCGATCTGGGCGCGCTCGTCGTCAACGGCAACGCCTACGAGGATTTTTTGCAAACCGCCGACGCGGCGATGCTCGCGCTCGGCACTCAGGCGCGCGCACTGTCGCTGCGGCCCGCCGACGCGCCGCCCGACCCGGCTGAGGCGCTGGTAGCCGCGGAGGCGGCGTACCGGATCGGCGCTGCGGCCTGGGCGCTGGGTCTGGGCCATGTCGGGCTGCTGGCCGATGCGCTCGGCCTCGCGTGGCGCTGCACGGCGCATGCGGCGGTCGCGGGCGGCAAGCGCGTCGGCGCGACTCCGGCACATGGCGCAAAGCCGGCGATCGGGCCCGACGCCGACGCGATCGATCAGGCCAACGAGGCCTTGCGCGCGATGCTGCACAAGATCGCGGCGGGCGTTGCCCAGCCCGACGCGAGCGCCACGGTGCGCGCGCTCGGCGCGGCGATTGGCGGCGGGGCCGGCGGCCTTGGCACTCCGGCGGCGCCCCTCGCGGCGCGTTAGCCGAAAAAGCGGCGGCCGGCGCGGCGTGGAGGGGCCAAATCCGTGTTATAGGCGTGCCCCGTCAGCATGTTAGAGTGACTTATTCCCCGCGCTACGGTGAACCCCAGAGGCAGCCGGAGGCCCAGGCAGGCCACCGCCAATCCGTATCGTCTTTGCTAGAATTCAAACCATGTCCAAAAGTAACGATCGCATCAACCTGACCAACCAGTTCCTGATCGCCATGCCGAACATGGCGGATCCCACGTTTGCAGGAACGGTGGTCTACCTTTGCGATCATTCCGAACGCGGCGCGCTCGGCCTCGTGATCAATCGTCCCACCGACATCGATCTGGAAGCGTTGTTCTCGCGCATCGACCTCAAGCTCGAAATCGAACCGCTGCTGCACGTGCCCGTCTATTTCGGCGGCCCGGTGCAGACCGAGCGCGGCTTCGTGCTGCACGCGCCCATCACCGGCACGAACTACACGTCGTCGATGTCGGTGCCCGGCGGGCTTGAGATGACCACCTCGAAAGACGTGCTCGAAGCCGTCGCCAGCGGTACCGGCCCGGACCAGTTCCTGCTCACGCTCGGTCATGCCGGCTGGGGCGCGGGCCAGCTCGAGGACGAAATCTCGAAGAACGGCTGGCTGACTGTCGAAGCGGACCCGAAGATCGTCTTCGAAGTGCCCGCCGAAGAACGCTTCGAAGCGGCGCTCGCGCTGCTCGGTATTTCATCGACGATGCTCTCGGGCGAAGCGGGTCACGCATGAGCGTGGCGGGGCGCAACGCCGCCGAGGCGACCCTGCTGGCCTTCGATTACGGTGAAAAACGCATCGGCGTGGCGCTTGGCAATGCGCTTACGCGCAGCGCCCGCGCACTCACCGTGATCCAGAACCGCAACATCGACTCCCGTTTCGAAGCCGTGGCCGCACTGCTGCGGGAATGGCAACCGGATCGTCTGGTGGTCGGCCTGCCGAGCCATCCCGACGGCACGCCGCACGTCATGACGAAGCTGGCGAAGCGCTTCGGCAACCAGCTCAATGGCCGCTTCAATCTGCCCGTGGTGTGGGTGGACGAGCGCTATTCGTCGGTCGACGCCGAGTCGCGTCTGCGCGAGCGCCGCGAACGCGCCGAGCACATCGATGCCGAAGCCGCCTGCGTGATCCTGCAGCAATACCTCGACGAACTTCCTGCCGCCTGAGCGCCGCGAGTGCGATGTGCGCCATCCAGACGGACTCGTCACGCCGCACACTTATCCCATTTGATCCAGCAAGCCATTCGCGCAGGACTCCAGCGATGAACACTCAGCCCACGCCCGCATCGGCCTCAGTGGCCAATGCCACTGAAGCCGCAGACAAGCGTTTCCGCTACGGCTTCCTGAAAGGCAATCCGCAGCTCACGAAGAACGGCGAACTCAAGCACCTGCTCTCGATCGAGGGCTTGCCGCGCGCGATCCTCAATCAGGTGCTCGATACCGCCACGCAATTCGTGAGCGGCGACAACCACGACGTAAAGAAAGTACCGCTGCTGCAAGGCAAGTCGGTGTTCAACCTGTTCTTCGAGAACTCGACGCGCACGCGCACCACCTTCGAAATCGCCGCCAAGCGCCTTTCGGCTGACGTATTGAATCTGAACATCAATGCGTCGTCGACGAGCAAGGGCGAGTCGCTGCTCGACACCATCGGCAATCTGTCGGCGATGCACGCCGACATGTTCGTCGTGCGCCACGCGTCGAGCGGCGCGCCGTACCTGATCGCCGAGCATTGCGCGCCGCACGTGCACGTGATCAACGCCGGCGACGGCCGCCACGCGCACCCGACGCAGGGTCTGCTCGACATGTACACGATCCGCCACTACAAGCGCGATTTCACGAATCTGCGCGTGGCGATCGTTGGTGACATCCTGCATTCGCGCGTCGCGCGCTCGGACATTCACGCGCTGACCACGCTCGGCGTGCCGGAAGTGCGGGCGATCGGCCCGCGCACGCTGCTGCCGGGCGGGCTCGAACAGATGGGCGTGCGCGTGTTCCACAACCTCGACGAAGGTCTGAAGGATGTGGACGTCATCATCATGCTGCGCCTGCAGAACGAGCGCATGAGCGGCGCGCTGCTGCCATCGGCGCAGGAGTATTTCAAGAGCTGGGGCCTCACGCCCGAGCGCCTCGCGCTCGCCGCGCCCGATGCGATCGTGATGCATCCGGGGCCGATGAACCGTGGCGTCGAGATCGACTCGCAGGTCGCGGACGGCCCGCAGGCGGTGATTCTCGATCAGGTGAGCTTCGGGATCGCGGTGCGTATGGCGGTGATGGGCATCGTCGCGGGCAACCGCGCAGATAGCAATAAATAACGCGGGGCAGCATGAAGATTCATATTCAAGGCGGCACGCTGATCGACCCGGTCGCGGGCACCGAACAGCAGCAGGACGTTTTCATCGAAGCGGGCAAGATCGCCGCGCTGGGCACCGCGCCCGGGGGCTTCACGGCGGACAGGACGATCGACGCGCGCGGCCTGATGGTCGCGCCCGGTTTCGTCGATCTGAGCGCGCGACTGCGCGAGCCGGGCTACGAGCACAAGGCCACGCTCGATTCGGAAATGCATGCGGCGCTCGCGGGCGGCGTGACGACCCTCGTGTGCCCGCCCGACACCGATCCGGTACTCGACGAAGCGGGTCTCGTCGAAATGCTCAAATACCGCGCAAGCAAGCTCGAACGCGCGCAGGTGCACCCGCTCGGCGCGCTGACGGTGGGCCTCAAGGGCGCGGTCATCACCGAAATGGTGTCGCTGACCGAGGCGGGCTGCATCGGCTTCACGCAGGCCGATTCACCTATCGCCGACACCCAGGTGCTGCTGCGCGCGCTCCAGTACGCCAGCACCTACGGCTATCCCGTTTGGCTGCGTGCGCAGGATGCGTTTCTGTCGAAGGGCGGCGTGGCCGCGAGCGGCGCGCTGGCCTCGCGCCTGGGGCTGTCGGGCGTGCCGGTGAGCGCGGAAACCATCGCGCTCTTCACGCTTTTCGAACTGATGCGCGTGACGGGCGCGCGCGTGCACGTGCAGCATCTGTCGTCGGCGGCGGGCGTGGAACTGGTGCGCGCGGCCAAGGCCGAAGGGCTGCCTCTGACGTGCGACGTCACGGCGAACCATCTGCATCTGACCGATACGGACATCGGCTACTTCGACGCGCAATTCCGGCTCGATCCGCCGCTGCGCCAGCAGCGCGACCGCGAGGCGCTGCGCGCGGGCGTGCTTGACGGCACGATCGACGTGATCTGTTCGCAGCACACACCCGTGGACGACGACGAAAAGCTGCTGCCGTTCGCCGAGGCGACGCCGGGCGCGACGGGCCTCGAATTGCTGCTCTCGCTTACAGTGAAGTGGGCACAAGAGGCGAATTTGCCGCTGGCGAAGGCGCTGGCGAGCATCACGTCGGCGCCGGCCACGGTGATCGGCAAGGACGTTGGGCGTTTGAGCGTGGGCGCGAGCGCCGACCTCTGCGTGTTCGACGCGCACGCGCACTGGCAGGTCGATCCGCGTGCGCTGAAGAGCCAGGGGCACAATACGCCGTTCCTCGGCTACGAACTGCCCGCCGTGGTGCGCGCGACGCTGGTGGCGGGGCGCATCGGCTTTGAGCGCCACTGAACGCGAGTTGCGACCGACCTCGATATCGACCCAGCCATGAGTCTCTTCTTTCGCAAAGCCCGTCTGCTAGGCCATCTGCTGCGCGGTGCGTGGACCGTTGGCGTGCGTTTTCCGCGCGCAACGCCCGAGCAGCGCCACGCCCTGAACCGCGCCTGGTCGCTCAAGATGCTCGCCCTGTGCGGCATGAAGCTCGTCGTGCATAACGATTCGGCGCGTGTGGACGCGGGCGCGCTCGTTGTCAGCAACCATATTTCGTGGATCGATATCTACGTGATCAACGCGTGGCGGCCGACGCCGTTCGTCTCGAAGGCCGAGGTGCGTCACTGGCCGCTGATCGGCTGGTTCGCGGCGAATCTCGATACCGTGTTCATCGAACGCGAAAAGCGCAGCGAGGCGCGCCGCATCATGCACGAACTGGCTTCGCGCCTGGAGCGTGGCGAGCTGATGTGCGTGTTCCCCGAAGGCACGACGACCGACGGGCTCGCGCTCAAGCCGTTTCACTCGAATATGTTCCAGGCGCCGGTGTCGGCGGCGCGGCCGGTGCAGCCGATCTGCATCATGTACGAGGACGCGCAGGGCCGGCAGTCGACGGCGCCCGCTTATATCGACGATCTGTCGCTCAAGGATTCGCTCGACGCGATGCTCAAGGGTGGCCCGATTACCGCGCATGTTTATGTGGGCGAGGCGCTGGAGCCGGGCGACGATCGGCGCAAGCTGGCGGCAAAGGCGCAGGAGTCGGTTGGGGCGGCGTTGGAGGCGATGCGGGGGGCGGTTGACGCCGTGTGAGGCGGTGGCGCAGCGGTCTTGGGGTAGCCGTAAATGTTGTTGGCGCGTGTGTTTTCCGGAGCGCGCCCCGTTTGCATCGTCCGACAGATTGCCGGACATTTTGCAGTCAAGAGTACGTTAGGAGAGTTGAGTATGACATCGCGATCTGGTCAGTCCGTCCAAACCCTGGTGACAGGCCGGCGGGGCTTCACGGGCGCCTATCTGTCCGATGTGCTACACGCCGCTGGTCATACGGTGGTGTCCGGTTCGTACAAGGATGCGTCTTCGGCTGATTCGCGCGACACCGACTTCGATATCACGTCGATCGAGCAATGCCGGCGCGTGATCGATGAACTCCGGCCCGATTACATTGTGCATCTCGCGGCCATCAGCTTCGTGGGCCATGCCAACGATCTCGAGTTCTATCATGTGAACGTGCTAGGCACGCTCAACCTGCTGCAGGCGTGCGAAGACGTGGGGCACACGCCGCGCAAGATCCTGATCGCCAGCAGTGCAAATGTCTACGGCAACGTGGAGTCGGCCGCGATCGACGAGCAGTTTCCGCTTGCCCCCGTCAATCACTACGCAGCTAGCAAAATGGCGATGGAGGCAATGGTCAGGACATGGTCCGAGCGTCTGCCGATCGTCATCACGCGGCCGTTCAACTACACGGGCGTGGGCCAGTCGGAACGCTTCCTCGTGCCCAAGATCGTGTCTCACTTCCTGAAGCGCGAGCCGGTTATTTCGCTGGGCAATATCGACGTGGCGCGCGACTTCTCCGATGTGCGCTTCGTTGCTCAGGTCTACGGTGCGTTGCTCGAATCAGATGTGGCGGGGGAAACCTTTAATGTTTGCACGGGGCAGCCGTATTCGCTGGCGCAGATTCTGGAACTGTGCGGCGAACTCACGGGCCATAAGATTCGCGTCGAAGTGAATCCGGCCTTCGTTCGCAAGACCGATGTAAAAACGCTGGTCGGTTCGCCAGCGCGACTTCTGGCGCAGGTTCCAACAGCGAAGCCTATTCCGTTCGATGAAACGCTGCGCTGGATGCTAGGGGTGGGGCCGAGTCTGGATGCGGCTGAGCGAAACTGAAACCCGCCGTGTGCAGGGCACAGCGGCCGATTTACGTGCTGACCCTGCAGGTCGTGCAATCGACCTGGGTGAGGGTGCGATCGGCGGGCGATGGCATCAGCCGCACGGCAGACAATCGCTCGCCCCAGACGCAGCCCGAATCCAGTCCGATGAGGTTTTCCCGCAGCGTCAGGCCCAGCGACGCCCAGTGGCCGAACACCACGGTGACATCGCGCGTTTTGCGATCGGGCACATCGAACCATGGCATCTGACCCGCAGGCGCCGAGCCGAGACCGCCGCTCGACGAGAAGTCCATTTCTCCCTGGGCGTTGCAAAAGCGGATGCGCGTGAGCGCGCTGCATGTGACGCGTAGCCGCTCGATGCCTTTCAGGCGGGGTGTCCAGCGGTTGGGCTGGTTGCCGTATAGTCCGGCGAGCGTTTCCTTCCAGTTCGGTGCGCGCAAAGCGCGCTGGAGTTCGTCGGCGAGTTCCAGTACCAGGTCGACGTCCCACTGCGGAAGGACGCCCGCATGTACCATCAACATGCCGTTTTCGAAGTGCGCGAGCGGTTGGTGTCGAACCCAGTGCAGTAGGTCTTCTGCATCGGGTGCGTCGAGAATCTGATCGATCGTGTCGCCCTTCTTGGCGTTGCGGATGCCGGCGGACACCGCGAGCAGATGCAGATCATGGTTGCCGAGTACGGGCACTGCGCGTTCTCCCATCGACATGACGTCGCGCAAGGTGGCGAGCGAATCCGCACCGCGATTGACGAGGTCGCCGGCGAACCAGAGCGGCGTGCCGTCGGGCGGGGCCGCCTTGATCAGGAGTTCACGGAACTGGGTATGGCAGCCCTGAAGGTCGCCGAAAGCGAGCGGGGCGGGCTGTGTTGAGACGTTGTCTTTCATTGCGATTCGGCGCGGCCGCAACGGCTCGCATGGGAGAGGCTGCACTCGGATAAGCCAGACATGTTACCTGCTTTTGCGAGATCGCCTGGCGCCGCGAGTGCAAGAGATTGGCGTGCAACAGGACGCCGGGCCGATTTCGACATGTTCTTCGTTGCAGCAGACGACGAATATGCGTGGCGAATCGGCGCTATCGCGTCTTGCGATCGGTATGAGGATTGGCGAAGGCGGGCGAGGCGGAACAGGCACGGCGCGGCTCTATAATCGAGGGATCGGGCAGACCGTCTCGCGTAAATGGAGCAGCGACTACGCGGCAATAGCGGGGCGCACAGACGGATCACCTCTGCAGCAATACCTGAAAAAGGGAACCTCATGATTCTGGTAACGGGCGGTGCTGGTTTTATCGGCGCCAATTTCGTGCTCGATTGGACGAGACAGTCCGACGAAGCAGTGCTGAATATCGACAAGCTGACCTACGCAGGCAATCTTGGGACGCTGAAGCCACTGCAAGACAACCCGGCGCACGTTTTTGCCCGCGTGGACATCTGCGACCGCGCGGCGCTCGATGCGCTATTCACACAGTACAAGCCGCGCGCCGTGCTGCATTTCGCGGCGGAAAGCCACGTCGATCGCTCGATTCACGGGCCGGGCGATTTTATCCAGACGAATATGGTTGGCACCTTCACGCTGCTCGAGGCCGCGCGCCACCACTGGAGCACATTGCCGCAGGCGCAGAAGGATGCCTTCCGCTTTTTGCATGTTTCTACCGACGAAGTATTCGGTTCACTCGCGCCGGCCGATCCTGCGTTCTCGGAAATCACGCCCTATGCGCCCAACAGCCCTTATTCGGCGAGCAAGGCCGGCTCCGATCATCTCGTCCGTGCGTGGCATCACACGTACGGCCTGCCCGTGCTCACGACGAATTGCTCGAACAACTACGGCCCGTACCAGTTCCCCGAAAAACTTATTCCGCTGATGATTGCGAGCGCGCTTGGCGGCAAGCAGCTACCCATTTATGGCGACGGTCAGAATGTGCGCGACTGGCTGTATGTGGGCGATCATTGCAGCGCGATCCGCGAAGTGCTGGCTCGCGGCACGCCGGGAGAGACGTATAACGTCGGAGGCTGGAACGAGAAGAAGAATCTCGACGTCGTCCATACGCTCTGTGATCTGCTCGATGAGATGCGTCCGAAAGCGGCCGGCTCCTACCGCGATCAGATCACCTACGTGAAAGATCGTCCGGGCCACGATCGCCGCTACGCCATCGACGCACGCAAGCTCGAACGCGATCTCGGCTGGAAGCCTGCAGAGACGTTCGAAACCGGTCTGGCGAAGACCGTGCGCTGGTATCTCGAGAACCAGACGTGGGTCGATGAAGTCGCGTCGGGCGACTATCGAAAATGGGTTGAAATCAACTACATGCAACGCGTTTAAAGGGGCAGCAGACATGGCGCGCAAGGGCATTATTCTGGCTGGCGGCTCCGGCACGCGGCTTTATCCGATCACGCTTGGGGTTTCGAAGCAACTGCTGCCTGTCTACGACAAGCCGATGATCTACTACCCGCTTTCGACGCTGATGATCGCGGGCATACGCGACGTGCTGGTGATTTCGACACCGCAGGAAACGCCTCGATTTCAGGAAATGCTTGGCGACGGCAGTCGCTGGGGCATGAATATCCAGTACGCGGTGCAGCCGTCACCGGACGGGCTTGCCCAGGCGTTCGTGATTGGCAAAGATTTTGTGGGCAATGATCCGTCGGCGCTTATTCTTGGCGACAACATTTTCTATGGTCACAATCTCGTCAAGCAACTCGAGCGCGCGAACGCACAGGAGGGCGGCGCGACGGTTTTCGCCTATCACGTGCAAGATCCGGAGCGGTACGGCGTGGTTGAATTTGATAACGATTTCCGTGCGCTGTCGATTGAGGAAAAACCCGTTTCTCCGCGCTCGAATTACGCGGTGACGGGGCTTTACTTTTACGATAATCGGGTTTGCGATATTGCGGCCGACATCAAGCCGTCCGCGCGCGGCGAATTCGAGATCACTGACGTGAATTCCTGTTATCTGCAAGAGGGCGCGCTCAACGTCGAAATCCTCGGGCGCGGATTTGCGTGGCTCGACACCGGCACGCACGACTCGCTGATCGATGCGGCGCTTTTCATCGCGACGCTACAGAAGCGGCAGGGGCTTGTGGTCGCCTGTCCCGAGGAAATCGCCTATCGCCGAGGCTGGATCACGCCGGAGCAGGTGAGCAAGCTTGCCGAGCCCCTGTTGAAGAGCGGGTACGGCAAATATTTGAAAAATCTGCTTGAGGACCGTGTTTAATGCCGATCAAAGTAATTCCAACTGCGCTGCCCGACGTCAAGATAATCGAGCCAAAAGTGTTCGAAGATGCGCGTGGTTACTTTTTCGAGAGTTTCAACGCGCGCGATTTCGCGGCGCAGACCGGTGTATGCAGCGAATTCGTGCAGGACAACCAATCGCGCTCCGCGAAGGGCGTAGTGCGAGGTCTGCACTATCAGATCGAACATGCGCAGGGCAAGCTTATGCGCGTGGTGCAGGGCGAAGTGTTCGACGTGGCGGTGGATTTGCGGCGCAACTCGCCCACGTTCGGCAAGTGGGTGGGCGTGTTGCTGTCGGCGGCCAATCACCGCCAGCTTTGGATTCCGCCGGGCTTTGCGCACGGGTTCGTGACTGTGTCCGCGTCCGCGGAAATGCTTTACAAAACGACCGACTACTGGTTCCCGGAGCACGAACGCACGCTGCTCTGGAATGACCCCGCCATCGGCATCGAGTGGCCGGATGCGGGTGAGCCGATCCTCGCGCCGAAGGACGCCGCCGGCAAACTGCTTGCCGAGGCGCAGACGTATGAGTGAAGCACGTGTGGACGCGTGGCGTCCCATTCTTGTGACGGGCGCGCGAGGGCAAGTCGGTTCAGAACTGACGCGCACGCTGCAGGGGCTTGGGCCGATTGTCGCGGTCGATCGTGCGCGCCTCGATCTCGCCGATCACGCTCGCGTGCGCGCATTTGTGCGCGAACTCAAGCCTGCGATGATCGTCAATGCGGCCGCTTACACGGCGGTGGATCAGGCAGAAAGCGACGTGGATAGCGCGCGCCTGATCAACGCCGGGTTGCCGCGCATACTGGCCGAAGAAGCCTGCGATCTCAACGCGCTGCTGATTCATTACTCGACCGATTACGTGTTCGATGGGCGACTCGACCGTCCGTATCTCGAAACGGATACGCCGAATCCACTCAATGTCTATGGGCAGACCAAACTCGCGGGCGAGCGCGCGATCGAAGCAGTGGGCGGCAAATATTTGATCTTTCGCACGAGTTGGGTGTACGGAGCGACGGGCCGCAACTTTATGTTGACGATGCTGCGTCTCGCGAAAGAAGGCCGAACGTCACTCAATGTTGTCGCAGATCAACTCGGTGCGCCGACATGGAGTTCTTCGATTGCGGCGCTCACCGCGCATATCGCGTCGCGCTACTACCTGGGCGGGGATGGCGCCGCCTGGTGGCGCGAGCGAGCGGGCATCTTTCATTTGACGTCTCGCGGCGAAACTTCATGGCACGGTTTTGCCACCGCAATCTTTAATGCAACAAATTGTAATTCCGTCTGCGTTCGAGCCATAGCAACCGAAGACTACCCGACTCCCGCGCAACGCCCCGCTAACTCACGGCTTTCGTGCGAAAAACTTGCGCGCCTGTTCGGGCTTGCTGTCCCCGACTGGAACGTTGCATTGATGCAATGCCTGGAGGAATACGGCCGTTGTGCGTCTTTGCACTGCAAATAAGGGACAGTTTCATGAGGGTCGTCCCCTGGAGCTCCACAGTGCGCAAATGCTGGCATCGTACTCGCAGGCGAGGCCGTTACATTTGCTCGCGTACTTGCAGGAATCCCGCTATTCAAGGCATCGGCGAGACGCTATTATTTGCCGAACTTGCGGGTTGCGCCTCCGGGCACGTATTCTGCTTGCATGGGCACGCCAGGAATCGGACGGGCAGGTTGTTTGCGTTTTCCCGCCATGGCGTAGATTGTCCCTTTTCTCCTTGATGTCGATGACTGCCTGGGCTGGTAAGACAGTCATCGGGACCCGATGCGTGGCGCTCGTTGGCGTGCCTGCTCATCCAACTGGCCCATCAACTGCAAGGCGCACAGCCAGCACGACATGAAGAAGATCTGAAGGAGGCCGGGGCCGGCCGACATGCACCAGTAATCCGGTCTGAAAGGTTAACTGGAATGTGGCCGAGAACATCATCTCGCGTTTCACGTAGCTGGACGTGTTAGCGAATGATGGGGTTTCTTTCGTGACGTTTGAGGACACTATTACATGCCGATGATCTTGAGGGCGCTATGGGTTTACCGCGGCTTTGTCGCGAGTAGCGTCAAGCGGGAGTTCCAGTCGAAATACCGGAATTCCCTGCTGGGAGCGACGTGGACCGTACTTAACCCCCTGGCGATGATCGTCGTCTACACGGTCATTTTTGCGAACGTCATGCACAGCCGTCTGCCGGGTGTGAGCAGTACATTCGGCTACAGCATCCACCTGTGCGCGGGCGTCCTGACGTGGGGGCTCTTCGCTGAGATTACGGCCCGTGCCCAGAATACGTTTCTTGAGAACGCGAACATGCTCAAGAAGCTCAACTTCCCCCGTCTGTGCTTGCCAGTGACGGTTGTTGCAAACGCGCTCGTGAACTTTGCCATTATTTTCGGGCTGTTCACGGTGTTTCTTATCGTCACGGGAAACTTTCCCGGTATGGCTTTTGTCGCGCTCGTGCCGGTATTGGCAGTTATGGTGGCGTTCGCAATTGGCCTCGGTATCACGGTGGGCGTGCTGAACGTTTTCTTTCGCGACGTCGGCCAATTCTTCAGCATTCTGCTTACCTTCTGGTTCTGGCTGACGCCCATTGTCTACCCCGCGAATATCCTGCCTGAACGCGTTCAATCCATCATGCGCTTCAATCCGATGGCGAGCCTCACGAGTGCCTGCCAACTGATTCTCGTACAAAATCAGTGGCCGGATTGGTCGAGCCTCGGGTTTCCGGTAATTCTGGCGGTCGTTTTCTGCGTCATCGGGCTTGCGCTCTTTCGCAAGCATGCCGGCGAAATGGTCGACGAACTCTAAGGCGGAACAAAACTGATGGGCAGCATTACCGTAACAGGCCTCGGAAAGGCCTATAAACAATACTTCAGCCAGTGGTCGCGTCTTGCCGAATGGGTCGATCCGCGCAAGCGCCCGCGCCATCGCCTGCGCTGGGTGCTCAGTGACATAAACTTCTCGGTTGAACCCGGTGAGGCGGTTGGTATCGTTGGCATCAACGGCGCCGGTAAGAGCACGCTGCTAAAAATCATCACCGGTACGACGCAGCCGACGAAAGGCTCCGTCAGTATTCATGGCCGTGTAGCGGCATTGCTCGAACTGGGCATGGGCTTCCATCCTGACTTCACCGGGCGGCAGAACGCTTTCATGGCTGGTCAGTTGCTCGGGCATAGCATTGCCGAGATCGAGCGACTGATGCCGTCGATCGAAGCGTTCGCCGAAATCGGTGAGTACATCGATCAGCCGGTTCGCGTCTATTCGAGCGGCATGCAGGTGCGCCTGGCGTTCAGCGTGGCGACTGCGGTGCGTCCTGATGTGTTGATCGTCGACGAAGCACTTTCGGTCGGCGACCGTTACTTTTCGCAAAAATCTTTCGACCGCATCCAGAGCTTCCTCGATAGTGGCACGACTTTGCTGTTCGTCTCCCACGACTCGACGGCCATCAAGACGTTATGCGATCGCGCAGTGCTGATGGAGGGCGGACGCATTACCATGATGGCCGATCCCGAATCGGTCATCGACCGCTACAACGGTTTGCTGCTGGAACGCGCGAACAAGTTATCTGACAAGCCGGCAGCGCTGGCTCAGCCCAAAACGGCGCAAGAGTCGACTCAGCCAGCGCTCCAGGAGGACGCCGGCCGGCACGCTGGCGGTCGGCATGTGGATGGCTTTCGCGAAATGCATGCCCAGGTCGATAGCGGCGAAGTCGCGCTCACCTCGTTTCGCGTGTTCGACAAGGACAACCGCGAGGTAGTGGCTGTTAATTCCGGTGAAGAGATCACGATTCGCTATTCGATCAAAGCGCTCAAAGATCTCGACGATTTGTACATGGGTTTCTCGATCCGGAACAATCTCGCGGTCTCCATCTTCAACACGAATACCCACGCGTTGCATCGTGATCCTGTCGCGCTGAATCAGGGGGAGTCATGCGAAGTCGTTTTTCGCATGAAGTTGCCGCTGCAGGCCGGTCAATATGGTCTGTGTATGGGCATTGCGTCAGGCGCGCTCGGGCCGGCTGGTTTCAGCCGCTATCTGATCAACGTCGTCAATGCGGAAGTCATCGAGGTCATGGGTAATGGCGTGGACCGCTTCGGCGGTATCGTCAATCTGGCGCCCATCTGCGAGCTTGCACCATGATCATGCGTTTTATTACGATCACCACGGCCAACTACGCGCGCAATACGATTCGCCTCGTGCGAAGCCTCAAACGCGTGCATCCCGATGCGGACATTACCGTCTTTGCCGATGAGGCTGCTCTGGCCCCGCGTTTCGCAGCCTACGGGGCGAAGTTGCACGTGCTTCCACAGATCGGAGCCCTGAGCGTCAAACGTGCGAAATTTTTTGCCTATGCGATCGCTGCGAAGGCGGGCGATTTCGTTTATCTCGACGGCGACATTGTTGTGCTCAAGTCGCTTGAGGCGCTGTGGGCTGTCGACGCATTCACCTCGACGCGCGACGATCTGCGTGGCTGCGATTTCATCCCGGACCGCAGTCGCCCGTGGGCGAGCCGTCCGGAATTGAGCGGCGCCGGTTACTTCAACAGCGGTGTGTTCTACGCGCCCGCCGGGATGACGCAATTCTTCGAGCGCGTGTGCGACGATGTGCTTGATGATCGCGACTGGAACGATCTGATCATCCCGGGCAAACTGCACGATAACCACTATCTGTGCGCAAAGATCGTGCAGTACGGTATTGAAACGCGGTTCGTTTCCGAATACGCGTACAACTGGCAAGGCTTCCTTCAGGGCAGCGACCTGCGCTGCCACATCGGCGAGGCGGGCGACCTGCTGTCGGATGCGACCCACGAACCGCTCCATCTCGTCCATTTCGCGGGGGTTTCGTCGATCGAGACGTTCATTGCCAGCTTGCCGGCCGATGTGCTTGGCGTGCTGGCAAGGGCGCTTGGCGCGGATGATACGGGCATGCTTGAAGCACTTGCCGCACTTGTCCCCGAACAGGCATCGCAAGCGCGCCCACTCGTGCCGTTGCTCAAGGCGATGGGGGCCGCAACCCAAGCGAATCCATACAGGCCGGGGGCAGACACTTCACTGTTGCGGGACGATGCGTTGTCGGTTGCCTCAATCGCGCTCTCGATTATTGGCGACGACACACGATGGAACGGTTTGCGCTGCGGCAATGCCTATTTGAGTGCGCCCGAATATCGTCAGCTGCGTGATTTCATCAAGGCGGCACGAATCGACAGCATCCTCGAGTTTGGTGCCGGCTATACGACCGTGTTGTTCCATCGTCTCGTGAAGCGTCAGATGGCGCTCGAAGGCTGGGATGGCCCGTGGTTTCAGTTCGCGCGCGAGCAGGGCGCTGCAGCGCAGCTCGTGCCGTTTTCGCACGAGTCGGGATTCGTCGAAGCTCCGCTTAAGGCTGCGACGGGTGACGTCCTGAAGGCGGCGGCCAAGTCGATGGTCTTCCTCGATTCTCCGCAGGGCACCGACAGCCGCGCTCGGGTCGCCGAACAGATCATCGAACATGCCGCGTTTGTCGACTTTGTCGTGGTGCACGACTCGGTGCGCGATGCGCGCAACGTCTTCCGTCTTGCCGCCGCACTCAATATGCGCGTGCTCGGTCACTTTCCTTCGTTGCGGGGGCTGACTTTCCTTGGGCGCGAAGCTGTCGACATGCCGCAAGCGGCGCCAGCGCTCGACGCCCAGGCGGCGCAAAGGGTGAGTTTTTCGGTTCAGCGCGAGCAGTTCGTGCAGCAGGAGGGCCATGCGTGGCGTGCGTATATCGAGTTGCGTAATGACGGCGACGCGATCATCCCGGCCACTGGCGAACACGCCTGGCATTTCGCACTCCATTTCGAGTGCGAAGATAACCGCATCGTGTGGGATACGCCACGCTACACGCTACCAGCCGATCTCGCACCGGGTGACACGCTAGCGTTCTGGGTTGCCTACGACGGCCAGAGCGGCCCGTTAAAGTCAGCGCAGTGCGATTTCGTGAAGGAAGGGGAGTACTGGTGGTCTCAGGTTCGTGGCAAACCATGCCCGGCTTTTAGTACCTCATCCTCAGAAACCTGAGCGCGCTGCGGGTGCGGCTGCGGATCCAGACTGATTAATCCGATTTCCGGTTGTTATGGTTGACAATTTTTATCGAGCGTTCGAAGACCGCTATCGCGGTTCGCGAGACCTCATCAAATCACGACTGCAGGCATACCGGCCTTTCATCGGGGCATTGCATGAGGCGTTGCCCGATGGGAACGCGCTCGACCTCGGTTGCGGGCGCGGCGAATGGCTGGAGGTCATTTCATCGGCGGGCTTTCGCGCGCGCGGCGTTGATCTCGATGACGGTATGCTCGAAGCGTGCCGTGAACTCGGACTCGATGCCACACATGACGATGCCCTTTCGGCGTTGCGTGCGCTGCCGGATGCGGGCGTTGGTGTCGTGTCGGCTTTCCATGTGGTCGAGCACATCAGCTTTGAGGACGTGCGTACGCTGGTGAGCGAAGCGCTGCGCGTGCTTGTGCCGGGCGGTCTGTTAATCCTTGAGACGCCGAATCCGGAAAACGTTGTCGTGGCCGGCGAACGCTTCTATATGGACCCGAGTCACGTGAAGCCGCTGCCGCCGCCGCTATTGGGCTTCGCCGTGGAATATGCAGGCTTCGAACGCGTCAAGATCGTTCGCCTTCAGGAGCCTGAGTCGCTGCACCATCCAGAGGCGGAGATTACGCTCCTGAACGTGCTGGAGGGCGTGAGTCCGGACTATGCGGTGGTTGCGCAGAAGCTGGGCGACGAAGCGACGATGGCCGCAACGGCGGCAGCGTTTGAAGCGGAATACGGCCTCACGCTGCCTGGTCTCGCGACGCGCCACAACCAACACCTTGAATCACGGTTGCATGGCATCGAGACGCGACTGCAGGCTACGCAGGAGCTGACGAGGTTGGCGGAGGCCAAAGCGATGGAAGCTCAACGGGAAGCGCAGGAATTGCAGTCCACGGTAAAGCAGGCCCTCGACAGCGCGATCCGGGAAGTTGGAGATGCGCGTCTGGCCAATGAGCGCGTGGCGCAACTTGAGGCCCGCGTGCAGACGGCCGAGGCCAAAGCCCATCAGCTTCATCTGCAGCTCGAAGCCGTCCACGCGAGCACTTCGTGGCGAATCACGGCGCCGTTGCGACGTGTGGGTTTGATTGCCCAGGCGGTACGCCGCGATCCGGTCAAGATCAGCGCCAAGCAGGCGTTGCGTCACGCCGCGCGCTATGTGAACCGGCGCCCGTGGCTCGCGAAACCCGCGCTGCGAGTGCTGGGCCGCTTTCCCCACTTGAAGCTGCGCCTCGCGCGTGCCGTGAGCGGGCTCGAATTGCATTCAACGCAAAGCACGATCGCCATCCCGAGCGACGCCGCGCATCTTACGCCCCACGCGCGTCAGATCTACGCCAACCTGCGTTCGGCCGTCGGGCGCCGCGAGAAAGGGGATCTTTGATGCGCATCGTCATCGACATGCAGGGTGCGCAGAGCGCCAGCCGCTTTCGCGGAATCGGGCGCTACACGCTAGGTTTCGTTCAGCGTGTAGTGGCGAACCGTGGCGAGCATGAGGTGATTCTTGCGTTGAGCGGGATGCTGCCCGACGCGATCGAATCCATTCGTTCCGCCTTTCGCGGCCTGCTCCCTCAGGAAAACATTCGCGTCTGGTATGCGCCCGGTCATACCGCCGAGTTTGGCGGCAACGACTCGGGCCGCGAAGTCGCGGAGCTGATTCGCGAGGCCTTCCTCGCGAGCCTCAAGCCCGATGTGATCCACGTCACGAGCATGTTCGAAGGCTATGTCGACGATGCGATCACAAGCATCGGTCGGCTGGATCGCACGACGCCCGTGAGCGTCTGCCTCTACGATCTGATCCCTCTGCTCAATCCCGCGGAATACCTCGCGCCTAACCCGCGCTATGAGGAGTACTACCGGCGTAAGGTGCAGTACACGGAACATGCAAAGTGCCTGCTCGCGATTTCGGAGTCGTCGCAACGCGAGGCACAGCAATGCTTGAATGTGCCGCCTGAGCGCATTTGCAACATTTCCAGCGCAATCGAGCCGACGTTTCGACCGCTTGAAATCGATGCGCGGACATCGTCGCAATTGCGCGCGAAGTTTGGACTGACGCGGCCGTTCCTGCTTTATACCGGCGGCGCCGACGAGCGCAAGAATCTGCGGCGTCTGATTCAGGCCTATGGCGCGTTGCCGCGCTCGACTCGTTCGAAGTATCAGTTACTGCTCGCCGGGCAAATGACGCAAGGCCGCATGGACGAACTGCGTGCCGATGCGACCAACGCGGGACTAGCGCAGGACGAACTGCAGTTCACCGGTTACGTCAGCGACGAGGAGCTCATCCAGCTCTACAACCTGTGCTGGCTTTTCGTGTTTCCGTCCTGGCACGAGGGCTTCGGTCTGCCGGCGCTCGAAGCGATGGCGTGTGGCGCACCGGTGATCGGTGCGAACACAAGCAGCCTTCCCGAAGTGATCGGGCTTGAAAGCGCGATGTTCGATCCGCTAAGTGTAGAGGCGATCACCGCGAAGATGGCGCAGGCGCTCGAGGACGAGCCGTTTCGTGCGATGTTGCGAGAGCATGGTCTTCAGCGAGCGCATTTGTTCTCGTGGGACGAGACGGCGCGGCGCGCCATCACCGCGTGGGAAGCGCTTCAGGCTGAGCCTGAGCACAACACGCCGCCGTTGGGCGCGACGCCAGGGCGCAAGCCGCGACTGGCGTTCGTCTCGCCGCTGCCGCCCGAGCGCACCGGTATCGCCGACTACAGCGCTGAATTGCTGCCTGCGCTGTCCGCGCATTACGATATCGAAATCGTGTCGGCGCAGGAGCGCATCGATTTGCCTTGGGCGCGCGACCACGCCAAAGTGCGCGACGTCGAATGGTTACGCGCCAACGCTGGCCGGGTCGACCGCGTGCTTTACCACATGGGTAACTCGCCGTTCCATCAGCATATGCTCGGGCTGATGCGCGAAGTGCCGGGCACGGTCGTGATGCACGATTTCTTCATCAGCTCGTTGCTCGCCTGGCTTGAAACGCACGCCGGCGCTGGGAGCATCTGGAGCGAGGCGCTGCACGAGGGGCACGGCTATGCAGCCGTGCGCGAGCGCTTTCTCGATCTTGACCGCGCGCGGCGGGAATATCCCGCGTCCCTTGGCATTCTGCAGGCGGCGCAGGGTGTCATTTTTCATTCGAATTATTCGCGCCACCTCGCACGCACCTGGTATGGTGAGGCCTCGGCGCAGAACACCGCTGTTATCCCGCTGCTGCGCGAATCGGCGAAGCGTACGGATCGTTCGGCCGCGCGCGCCGAACTCGGACTTGCCGACGACGCTTTTGTCATCTGCAGCTTTGGTTTTCTCGATCAGACGAAGCAGAACGACCGTCTGCTGAACAGCTTTCTGCACAGTGCACTTGCGGCTGACAAGCGTTGCGAACTGGTATTCGTCGGCGAAAACCATGGCGGCGACTATGGCGCAGCACTGCTCAAAACGATTGAGGCAAGCGGCATTAAAAGCCGTGTGCGGATCACAGGCTTTGCTTCGCGGGAGATGTTTCATCACTATCTCGCCGCGGCCGATCTCGCGGTACAACTGCGCATGCATTCGCGCGGTGAAACATCGGCGGCAGTGCTCGATTGCATGAATTATGGGCTGCCGCTGATCGTCAACGCGAACGGTTCGCTGGCCGAACTGGATCGCGACGCGGTGTGGCTGCTCGACGATGTGTTCACTGATGCGGACCTCACCAATGCGCTTGAAGCGCTCTGGCGTGACGCCGACCATCGCCGCACGCTGGGTTCGCGTGCGCAGCACATCATCGCAAGCGAGCATTCACCCGAGGCATGCGCGCAGCGTTATACCGAAGCCATCGAGCAGTTCTATGCGCGAAGCAGGACATCGCTGTCCGCGCTTGTGAACGAGATCGCGCGTCAGCCGCATTTTTCACCGGACAATGAGCGTCTGTGTCAGGTGTCGGGCTCGCTGGCTGCCACGTTTGCGCCTTTGCGTCCCGCACGTCGTCTGCTGCTCGACGTCACGGCTACCTGTGGCAACGATCTAAAGACGGGCATTGAACGAGTTGTCCGTGCGCTCACGATCGCGTTGCTGCAGGCGCCGCCGGCGGGGCTTTCCGTCGAACCGGTTTATCTGAGCAATGAGTCTGGTCGCTGGCATTACCGGGCGGCGTCCGCGTATGCGATGGAGTTGCTCGGTTGTCCGGCCGATGCGCTGCCCGACGAAGTGATCAATCCCGAGCAGGGAGATATCATTCTCGGACTGGATCTCGCGGGCGACACGCTTGTTCAGGCGGCAAGGGAAGGACTCTTTCGGGAATACCGCGACCGGGGAGTCGGGGTGTATTTTGCGGTGCATGATTTGCTGCCGGTCCGCATTCCGGATGTCTTTCCGCCGGGCGCCGACGAGAATTTTTCGCGCTGGCTCAACGAGATCGCACGTTTTGACGGCGCTGTCTGCGTGTCGAAGGCCGTCGCCGATGATCTCGTCCAGTGGCGTACCGAG
Source organism: Paraburkholderia eburnea (assembly GCF_002917095.1). Taxonomy (GTDB): domain Bacteria; phylum Pseudomonadota; class Gammaproteobacteria; order Burkholderiales; family Burkholderiaceae; genus Paraburkholderia; species Paraburkholderia eburnea. Next base: position 343,963 of record NZ_PQGA01000001.1, on the reverse strand, counting down.
CAGGGCCTGGCGGCCGAGGGGGAGCGGCCGTTCAAGGTGTCGTGGTCGCATCATGGCGCCGATGTCGGCAATTCAGCACCTAGTCGCGGCCTCACGCCGGACGCGGGGGCAACCCTGCGCGCGATCAGGTCGCGGCCGAGTTTTCTGCTCGTTGGAACGATCGAGCCCCGGAAGGGCTACATGCAGGTGCTGGAAGCGTTCGAGCAGCTCTGGCGTAATGGCGTGGATGCCAATCTGGTCATCGTTGGGCGCGAGGGCTGGAAGGGTTTGCCCGACGCCATGCGTCGCGATATCCCTGAGACCGTGCGCTGCCTGACGACGCATGCCGAGAAGGGAAAGCGCCTGTTCTGGCTCGACGGCATCAGCGACGAGTATCTCGAAGAGGTCTACGGCGCGTGTGCGTGCCTCGTTTCGGCGTCGTTCGGCGAAGGCTTCGGTCTGCCGTTGATCGAAGCTGCACGGCATCAAATGCCACTGTTTGTTAGAGATATTCCTGTGTTCCGGGAAGTCGCGGGCGATCACGCGTATTACTTTACCGCCCAGAATGGAACCGAGCTGGCTACCGCCATCGAGGCGTGGCTCGCTCTGCATGCAAAAGGGCAAGTACCCGAATCCGCTGGGATTGCATTCCTTACGTGGGAACAAAGCGCCAGGAATCTGGGCAATTTCATCGCAACCCAAGCCACTTTGTTGGTTGACCTATGAAGACATCGATCATTACCGGCATTACCGGCCAAGACGGCGCTTATCTCGCGCAACTTCTGCTTGAGAAGGGCTATACCGTTTACGGCACGTACCGACGCACCAGCTCGGTCAACTTCTGGCGAATGGAGGAGCTCGGGATCCAGTCACACCCGAATCTACACCTCGTCGAACACGACCTGACCGATCTGGCTTCGAGCATCCGTCTCGTGCAGAAGGCGCAGCCTGACGAAATCTATAACCTCGCGGCGCAAAGCTTCGTGGGCGTGTCGTTCGATCAGCCCGCCACGACGGCGGAGATTACCGGCATCGGCTGCCTGAACCTGCTCGAAGCGATCCGCATCGTCAATCCGAAAATCCGTTTCTACCAGGCCAGCACGTCGGAAATGTTCGGCAAGGTGCAGGCCATTCCGCAGGACGAAAGCACGCCGTTCTGGCCACGCAGCCCGTACGGCGTCGCCAAGCTCTACGCGCACTGGATCACGGTGAACTATCGCGAAAGCTACGACATCTTTGGTTGCAGCGGGATCCTGTTCAATCACGAATCGCCGTTGCGCGGCCGTGAGTTCGTCACGCGCAAGATCACGGATTCGGTCGCCAAGATTTCGCTGGGCCAACTCGATGTGCTCGAACTCGGCAATATGGACGCCAAGCGCGACTGGGGCTTCGCGAAGGAATACGTGGAAGGCATGTGGCGCATGCTGCAGGTCGAAACGCCGGACACCTACGTACTTGCGACAAACCGGACGGAAACGGTGCGCGATTTCGTGCGTATGGCGTTCAAGGCGACGGGCGTGACGCTCGACTTCAAGGGCAAGGACGAGAACGAAGTGGGCGTCGATACGGCCACGGGCAAGACGCTCGTGCGCGTGAATCCGAAGTTCCACCGTCCGGCAGAAGTCGATCTGCTGATCGGCGATCCGGCCAAGGCACGCGAAGTACTGGGCTGGGAGCCGAAGACCAACCTCGAATCGCTCTGCGAAATGATGGTCGCAGCCGATCTGCGTCGCAACAAGGCGGGCTTCTCGTTTTGATGTGCGGCGGCCGGTCGTCTACCCCTGGTGGCCAACGACGGGCACGCACAATCCGCGGGTGGCTTTCCTGGCCGCTAGCAGGCATTCGGGGCACGTGACGGCAAAGCCACACAGTCCACGGATTGGAAACCATGCGCGAATTGAGTTTGCGGCGAATCAACTATCTGGATGGCGGTCGCGTCGATCCTTCTTTGGCGGAGTGCCGCAATCTTGTCTGACGAAAACAATCTACGCGTCCTGCATGTCTATCGCACGTATTTTCCCGATCCGCAGGGCGGCATGCAGGAAGCCATCCGGCAGATCTGTCTGGCGACCCAGACGTACGGCGTAAGCAACACCATCTACACCCTGTCGCCCGACCCCGAACCTGCCGTGCTCGCGCGCCCGGAAGCCCGTGTGGTGCGCTCGCTGTCGTGGGCCGCGCCGGCGTCGTGCGATCTTGGCACACCCGCATCGCTCAAGCGCTACCGCGAACTGGCGGAGGAAGCCGACGTCGTGCATTTCCTGTTTCCGTGGCCCTACGGCGATCTGATGCACGCGCTGATGCGCCCAAGGACGCCGTCGGTGGTGACTTATGTGTCCGACGTCGTGCGACAGCGATGGCTCGGCAAGCTCTATGAGCCACTGATGTGGCGATCGCTTCGGAACGCGAAGGCCGTGGTCGCGAACTGCCCAGGCTATATCACGTCGAGTCCGGTGCTCAGTACGCCGGAGATCAACGCGAAGGTCAGCATGATTCCACTTGGCATTGTCGAGGATTCGTACGCGAAGACTGCGGACGAGGGCATCTTTGGGAAACTCGGTCTGGAACCCGATGAGCCGTTCTTTCTATTCGTGGGCGTGTTGCGCTACTACAAGGGCGTCCAGACGCTCGTACACGCGGCGAAATCGGTGAACGCGAAGATCATCGTCGCCGGCACCGGCCCAGAAGGAGCGGCATTGCGCGACCTGAGCGCATCGCTGAGCGCCGACAATGTGCAGTTTGCCGGCCAGATCAGTGATGAAGAGAAGATCGCGCTGCTCAAGGCGTGCCGTGCGCTCGTGCTGCCTTCGCATCTGCGCTCCGAAGCCTTCGGCATGGTGCTCGCGGAAGCGGCGTTGTTCGGCAGGCCTTCTATTTCCTGCGAGATCGGCACGGGCACGTCGTTTGTCAACATGCATAACGAGTCGGGACTGGTTGTGGCGCCAGAGAACGTAAAGGAGCTGGCCGACGCCATGAATGAGCTGCTTGGCGACGATGAGCGGGCCAGGACGCTCGGCCTCGGCGCGCGTGCTCGCTATGAACGGCTTTTCTCGGGGCCGGCTTTGGGGCAGGCCTATGCGAAGTTGTTCCGGGAGGTGGCGAAAGCCTGACATTCGCCGTCGCGCAAGTTAGCGGCAAGTTGGTTACCGGTCTCTTGTACTCTCAAAAAAGCGAGCCCGACTTGAGTGTCGTGGGCTCGCTTCTTTGTGCTCGGGGATGTCTAGTTCGCCTGAGATGCCACTACACCCTGCTCCTGCTTCGTCGTCACGAACTGTTCGAAGGACGGCGCGACAAGACGATTGCCGAACCCGCTCAAATGGTCTCCGTCAAAAAACAACGGTTTGCCATCACGATACGCGCTGCATCGGTTCGCTCCTGCTGGGCATAAGATCGGGAAGGGATCCCAGACCGATACGGCGGGGACAGCCGACGCCATTTCCTTGAGACCATCGAGCGCCGGCTTTCGCAGGGCTTCGATCTCTGTGCGGTCGATGTCTGAACCGTCCTTACAAATCGGATTCGTGCGGTTATAACTTTCGGCACAACGATACGTGGGGGACCGGAAGATGGGCTTCGGCGCTTCGAGCACGACACGCGCGCCTTTGGCCGTAAACTCGCGCAACACCGATTCACCGTCGATGATGGCCTGGTTGCGGGCCGCCGCCGATTGCGCGTCGAAAATCAGGCCTTTCATTTCCGCGTCAGTAAAGCGAATCCACTGATCTGCAAAACGCGGCAACCGGAGCGATGGCAGGAACACGACGTCACCAGGCTGAAGCTTCTGGAGCATGTCCGCCAGTGCAACCTGGGTATTGGCTTTGCAGTTTGCGTCATTTTCGCGCCAGGGTTGCAGGCTGAGGAATGGGCAACCTCCGTTGTTATAGAGCGTAACCTGCGCCCCCGTCGCCATCGCGTAGCTTCGATAGAGGCCTTCATAGCCGACCGCGTGCGAATCGCCGATTGCGAAGACTCGCGGCCCCCTTACTGGTTCGGAGCAGTTTGCGCGCGCATAGGTCGCGAAATAGCCCGTGCCGATCGGAGTCATTGTCGTCGCGATCACACAGTTGGGATGGTCGGGGCTAATCGCATCGCCGTATGGATACCAGTCTGCAGCATTGCGCGTGACGGTACTCATGGAAATCCGGGGCTGATGCTTGTCGAGTGCCGACGAAGCTGCGCAACCTGAGGCGATCAGGGCGAGCCCGAAACCGATCGCTGCAATGCGGGGCAGCCTGCGCGCGGCGCGGCGCGGCGGCGTTTCGATGAAATAGTACGACGCGACGGACAACGCGGTCACGAGCACGACAGCACTGACAATCTGTACTGTGCTCTCAAGGCCCGTTGTCCATCGATACATTACGAATACCGGCCAGTGCCACAAGTAGAGTGAATATGAAATCTTGCCGATGAAGCGTGGTACTCGATGCGTCAGGATGGTGCGGGCGATGCCGCCCTTCCGTCCGTGCAGGCAGCCCAGTACCGCAGCCGTTGCAAGGACGGGCAGCACGCAGGTCGGGAAGGGCGCCCGTTGAGACTGGGCGATTGCCAGTCCGACAATGAGCGCAATGGTTGCGAGGTCGCCAACGAGTGCCAGGGGGCGTGAAGCTGCACTTTCCGTTGTGAAGGAGTGTCCGCGCAACGACATGAACTGGTAAAGCAGGACGCCAACGCCCAGTTCCCAGAATCGGCCCCAGGTCAGGTAGAACGCTTTTGTCTGGTCGACGTGTGCAAGCCAGATCGCGCACATAAACGAGGCGATCAGGCCAGCGACGAAAAGGAAGACCGAAATGCCCTTGCGGTTATGCAGCCACGCGAAGAACAGGACCGGAAACACTACATAGAACTGCTCCTCGACTGCGAGCGACCATGTATGCGTGAATGGATTGAATTCGGAAATCGGGGAGAAATATCCGCTTCCCTGTGCGAGTATGAAGTTCGATAGTCCGAAGAACGCGTAAAAACCCGTCTCCTGATTGGAATGGGAGAGCCAGGCTTCCGGCACCAGAATGGCAAGCGCTGCTGACGTTGCAATCAGGCACGCTACAAGCGCGGGCGTGATCCGCACCAAACGACGCGAGTAAAAATAAAGGAAGAACTTCGGCAGGCTGATACCTTGCAGCGAGCCTACCGACCCGGCAACGACGAATCCCGATATGACGAAAAAGACATCGACGCCGGCAAAGCCGCCTGGCAGCCAATGTGGATTCAAGTGGTAAACGATGACGGACAGCACGGCGATAGCCCTGAGTCCGTCAATATAGGGAGCGTAGAGAACCTTGTTATCCATGTGTGGGATATCGTTGGAGAGCCGCCGAATAATAGCGCATTAGGGAGCGTGCCAGGCCGGCAGGCTCCGGGCGAGGGCTCCTGGTGATGCTAACCAAAGACGTAGGCACATGTTCGTCGCGAAACCGCGGTGCGGTATCATGTCTGATTAAGGTCGTCGGCGACAACGCTCGTCTGGCGCTGGATTTTGTGCCTGACGTGCGTGTGCGAAAACGCCATGGTTGGCCGGAAACAGGGCTGTCGGTGGGGGCGAACCAAAGATGACATGGCCAAAGTCCTGTTGTCCGGGTTTCGGTGCGACTCTCGCTATACGCGCAAGGAAGCCAGCGGTCGAGCCACTGCTGCATAGGCCCCAACCCGAGCGGACGACCCGGTTGGCGCCTTGGACGATACCCCGGAAGCATGAAGCTCATGAACGTGATAGATACCGCTACGATGCACAAACCAAAAGTCGCAGTTCTTTTGCCTTGTTACAACGAGGAAAGCGCCATCGTCAAAGTCATCCGCGACTTTCGCGCGGCGCTTCCCGATGCGAGCATTTACGTCTATGACAATAACTCGCGCGATCGAACGGCGGAGCTTGCACGCGCAGAGGGTGTTATCGTTCGTACCGAAGTTCAGCAAGGCAAGGGTCACGTTGTGCGGCGCATGTTTCGCGACATCGAAGCAGATTTTTATGTCATGGCCGACGGGGACGACACCTACGAGGCGAGCATTGCTCCAGAGATGCTGCAACTTGCGATTGACGGCAATCACGATCTCATCAATTGCGTGCGTCGTGAAACCGAAGATGCTGCATATCGCGGCGGCCATCGCTTCGGCAATCTGATGCTGACCGGCGTTGTGCGCCGTATTTTTGGCGATCGCGTGCAAGACATGCTCTCCGGCTATAAGGTCTTTTCGCGTCGATTCGTCAAGTCGTTTCCTGCGCTCTCGCAAGGTTTCGATATAGAAACTGAATTGAGCGTGCACGCGCTTGAATTACTGATGCCGGTCGCGCATGTGGACGGGCCCTATCGAGGCCGCCCCGAGGGGTCCGAGAGTAAGCTCCGTACTTACCGGGACGGCTGGCGCATTCTTATGCTGATTTTCAAGCTGGTTCGCCACGAGCGCCCAATGTTCTTTTTCAGTCTTCTGGCAGGGTTGCTCGCCGTCATTTCGCTCGTGCTGATTGCTCCGATCGTCGAGCACTATCTGGCGACGGGTCTGGTGCCGCGCTTGCCGACCGCGGTGCTGTCCATGGGCGTCATGTTCATGGCAGGCCTGAGCGTAGCGACCGGCACGGTGCTTGATACTGTGACACGTGGTCGCCGCGAGGTACGTATGCTCGCATACCTGCAATGCCCGCGCTTTCCTGGGGTGATCGCCGAGGATCGCCACAGCCCGCACAACAAATTCAACGCCTCGGCCTGATCTCATGCCGACTCAGCAGGCCGCCAGCTATCGCATGCTTCAACAGTTCTTCCGGTTTTTTCTTGTCGGGTCGGCCGGTTTCGTCGTCAATGCTGTGCTTGTCGAGTTACTGGTGCATCTCACCAAGCCGGTGACCGCTCAGCTATTGGCGTTCCCGGTCGCGGTGACAGTGACGTGGTGGCTCAATCGTCGTTATACGTTCGGAGCGAGCCGCCATGCGTTGCATTACGAATGGCTGCGCTACGTGTTTGGCAATATTTTTGGCTGGATCATCAATAACGGTGTTTACATCTGGTTCGTTTTGCACGTGCCATTGACTGCCTTGCATCCGGCGATCGCTGTTGCGGTGGGATCCGTGGCAGGGATGTTTCTGAACTTCGCCATGTCGCGCTGGCTCGTTTTTCGTCAATGACACGGGACAGCCATTGACGGCACGCGTGAGCACATTTTTATTTATCAGTCGCCCGGGGAATGAGTGTGGAAATGATGCAAGGCCAAAAGGGCAGCCCTGGCAAGCTGTATTACTGCCTGGCACTGGTGGTGGGCGCGGCTGCGATCTACCTGTTCTTCTACAAACAGTTCAATACGGGCTTCGAATGGATTTTCGGAGAGGAATACGACGCTGTTATTTCTGCAATCCTGATTTCCCATTGGTATCACGTCTTCACGCTCCAGCATATCTGGAACGAACCGCTCTATTTCTATCCGTATAAGGACATCCTGGGCTACAACGACGGGTATTTTGTCTATGGTCTTATCGGCATTCCGTTCAGATTGATCGGCGTTAACCTGCTTGTGACGCAGGAACTCGTACACATTACAGTCAAGGTTATTGGTTTTGTTTCGATGGCGGCATTGCTTTCCCGATTCCAGAAGGCAAGTCCCGCGCATCTGCTGGGAGCGGCGCTGTTCACGCTGAGTATCAGTTCGTCGACTCAGGCAGCCCACGGCCAGTTGCTGGGTGTCGCCTTCGCTCCACTTCTCGGCCTTTTGCTGTGGGGATTCTTCTGCCATCTGCGGGCGGGGGATAAAAAGAGAACGCTGTTGTACGGGGTGTCCTTTTCAGTGCTCTATGGCGCCTTGTTGTTAACGGGCTTCTATATGGCATGGTTCTTTGGCCTATTCCTGATTGTCTATCTTGCAGTGTTCGGTTTGCTTGCGCTGGACCAGGTACTTCATTACTGGCGCGCTGCGGTGCGGTTGAAAATTCAGGTTGTCGTGACCATGCTGAGCTTTGTCCTTGCGGCATTGCCGTTCGGCATGGTGTATTTCCCCAAACTGAAAGAGACCGGTGGCCAGGATTTTGCGACACAGATGTTCTATAGCTTGCGCTATATTGACATCCTCAACTACGGCCCTGGCAGCTTGCTATGGGGCGATCTCTACCGAGCCGTACAGAGCCGCGCGCCTGATCTCATGCGGGCGGGCGAATTCGTCGTGGGCTTCACGCCGGATGTATTCGTTCTGTGCATCGCTGCATTGCTCATGGCATTCTCGGGGAAGACGAAGGCCCCGACTGGGGTTAAAGCGTTAGGTTGCGCAATAGTGGTTGGATTACTGTTGCCGCTGTCGATCTTCCGCCACTCGCCGTGGTTCTTTGTGAATGCGCTGATTCCTGGTGCCAAAGGCCTGCGTGTCATCGCCCGGTTTTATCTTTTTCTGGCTTTCCCGATCACGCTTTTCCTTAGCGTCTGGTTCGCTGATCTCTGGAGTAAGGTGCCATCAGCGCGTTGGCTGATTGCTTTCGTGCTTTGTGTGGCGTGTCTCGGACAAGTCAATGTTCACAAGATTGTCAATCTGAACACGCATACCGAAATGGCGATCGTCAATGACGCACCGCCCACTCCATCGGAATGCGAAGCGTTCTTTGTTCAGCATCCGCTGCCCGATCCGACCGACTACGTGTCTGCGCATTATCGTCAGAACATTCAGGCAATGTTGCTTGCTGACAAATTTGGCAAACCCACGTTGAATGGTATCGCGACATTCAATCCACCGGACTGGGTGTTCGGATACGATCCCGCCTATCTTGCTCTCGTCGGAAAATACATTGGGAAGTGGGGGTTGAACGGTGTGTGCAGATATGACGTAAAGGCCAAGCAGTGGTCGACGCCCAACCAAATCGATTTTGCTGCTCAACAATAACAAATAGCAACGCCCGGAATGCCAGTGGATCATTCCGGGCGTTGTCTATATTCGGTCGGGAGGTTTTTTACTTGGCCGGCGCCCGTCCATAAACATCCTCGAAGCGAACGATATCGTCCTCGCCGAGGTATTCGCCGCACTGCACCTCGATCAGCACGAGGTTCATCACACCCGGGTTGATCAGGCGATGTTTGTGACCCGCCGGAATATAAGTCGACTCGTTCGGTTGGAGAGAGATGGTCTGGTCGCCGTTGACGATTTCGGCGCAACCACTCACTACGATCCAGTGCTCGCTGCGGTGATGATGCATCTGCAATGACAGCGCGGCACCAGGCTTTACGACGATGCGCTTCATCTTGAAGCGTTCACCTTCTTCCAGAACCGTATACGTGCCCCACGGACGATGGACCGTGCGATGCAGGCGATAGGCGTCGTGGTTCGTACGCTTGAGGCTCGCGACGATCTGCTTGACATCCTGCGCACGATCGCGGGCGGCGATCAGCAGCGCATCAGCCGTATCGACGACAATCATGTCGCGCATGCCGACCACGCCGATAAACCGTTCGTCACCGCGCACGAAGCAGTTGTCGGCATCGAAGAGTTCAGCCTCGCCTTCAACGCGATTGCCGCGAGCATCTGCTTCAGTTAGTTCGCTGATTGCAAGCCAGGAGCCGATGTCGCTCCAGCCCAGTTCGCAGGGCACGACATTGACGTTCGACGAGCGCTCCATCACTGCATAGTCAATGGAGATATCCTCGGCTTTACGGAATTCCGCCGCGTCCAGTTCCACCGTGAATCCGTCTGCCGAATGGCTGACCTTCGCGGCTTCGACGGCCTTTTGGGCAGGCTGCGCAACGTTGGGCGAATACTGCTCGAGTTCCGCAACCAGCGTCGCGGCCGTGAAGCAGAAGATGCCTGCGTTCCACAGATGGCGGCCGTTGGCAACCAGACGCTGTGCGACCTCCAGTTGGGGTTTCTCGACGAAGCGCACGACGCGATGAACGGCTTGCGAACCCGTGATCGAAGCCTCATCGAATTCGATGTAGCCGTAACCTGTTTCAGGTGCCGTCGGTTTGATGCCGAATGTCACAATGCGGCCGTTTTGCGCCGCCGTCGCAGCATGCTGGACGGCTTGTGCGAAGGCCTGTTCGTCTTCGATCAACTGGTCAGCCGGCATGACAAGCATGATCGTGTCTTCGCCGTGTTCCTGCCGCACAACCTGAGCTGCGACGCCGATTGCAGCGGCTGTGTTGCGTGCGGCGGGTTCGAGTACAAACCCGAGACGCGTGATCTCACTTTCCACCTCGACGCATTCGTCTTTTGTAAGGAAGTACGTTTCCCTATTCGTTACTACGAGGACTTCCTGTTCTGTTGCGACGCGCGCCGCCCTCAGGAATGTTTTTTGCAACAGGCTTTGACCGTCGGCAAGTTTGAGGAGTGGTTTGGGAAATGCTTCGCGTGAGACGGGCCACAGACGGGTGCCTGCGCCACCGCAGATGATGACGGGAATGATCTTCATGTAGTCGTTTACAACGTAGCGCGTCTAATGGGAGGAGATTATTCTTACCGAAGTTGGGGGCGTTGTCATCGTTATGCGTACATCTCGTTACCAAACTTGCTCATCTCACGTAGTTTTTTGCTCGCGATCGGTGGCGGCATTCGGTATCTTTCCCGTTTCCCGAACGTTCCTGCCATTTTCCGATCTTTTGGCGCGAATATTGCGGGAATTTGCGGCCCACGGAGCACCAACGGCATAATGTGTGCTGTCCCATGGTTTCCAGCTACGTAGGTGATCGTGTTGCAACTACCACGTGTGTACGCTTCCGGGAGATTCGGGGCCAGACAGTCAACTTAATAGCCGGCTTGGCAGGAGGTATTGCATGTTCCGGTTGAAGTCGTCGTGGCTGTCATTTTGCGTGTTCTTGTTCGACACGTGTTCCGTGGTGGCCGCGTGGCTGGCCGCGTATGCCATTCGCTTCAACGCATCCGTCCCTCCAGAGTTCTGGCGGGGCGCCGTCACCGCGCTGTTCGTCGTGGTGCCTATCTACATCGCGATGTTCCGCATCTTCGGTCTTTACCGCGGCATGTGGGCATTTGCGAGCCTGCCGGATCTGCTTCGCATCTCGAAATCAGTGGCGGTTGGTGCGCTGCTGGTAATCATTGGATCGGTGATGATCCAACCCCAACCCATCGTGCCGCGCTCGGTGTTGCTTGTTTCGCCGATGTTGTTGCTGCTTACGATGGGGGGCTCGCGTGCGTTATATCGCGCGGCCAAGGAGTTCTATCGATACGGTGGTCTGGTCGGACAGGGCAAGCCTGTAATCGTACTGGGTGCGGGTTCCGCCGGGGCGACCCTTGCGCGCGAACTGTCTCGCTCCGCTGAGTGGCGCCTCGTCGGCCTGCTTGACGACGATTCGTCCAAGCACGGCCGTGAAATTTATGGCTACAAAATCCTGGGCGCTATTGAAGATTTGCCGCGCTTCGCGGCGCAGCTCAAGAGCGAGTACGCGATTATCTCGATTCCATCGGCGCCCGTAGAGGTGCAACGTCGTGTCGCGTCGGTGTGCGTGCGCGCCGGTGTGCGTGCGATGGTGCTTCCGGCTTTCACCCCGCTCACTCAAGGCGAGGTGTCGCTTGCGCGGGTGCGCCAGATTGACCTTGAGGATTTATTGGGGCGGGAGCCGGTGCGCATTGACGCCCCGCACGTGGAAGCGCTGCTAGGCGGTCGCATCGTTATGGTAACGGGCGCGGGTGGCTCAATCGGTTCCGAATTGTGTCGCCAGATCCTGCGATTTCATCCAGCGCAGCTAATCGCGTATGACGTATCCGAATATGCGATGTACCGGCTCACCGAGGAGCTTGCCGAAAAGTTTCCTGACCTCGACGTGATTCCGGTGGTTGGCGACGTGAAGGATTCTCTGCTGCTCGACCGCGTGCTCGCAACGCACACTCCGCATATTGTCTTTCATGCGGCGGCCTACAAACACGTTCCTCTGATGGAAGAACTGAACGCGTGGCAGGCCGTGCGCAACAATGTGCTCGGCACCTATCGGGTCGCGCGCGCAGCGATGCGTTACGACGTGAAGCATTTCGTCCTGATTTCGACGGACAAGGCGGTCAATCCGACCAATGTCATGGGCGCCAGCAAACGTCTAGCCGAGATGGCGTGTTCCGCGCTCCAGCAGACTAGCGCCCGGACGCAGTTTGAAACGGTTCGATTCGGCAACGTGCTTGGCAGCGCGGGCAGTGTGATTCCGAAGTTCCAGCAACAGATCGCGAAGGGCGGTCCGGTCACGGTGACGCACCCGGAAATCACGCGTTTTTTCATGACGATTCCGGAAGCGTCGCAGCTAGTGCTTCAGGCGTCCAGCATGGGCCACGGCGGCGAGATTTTTGTGCTCGATATGGGGCAACCTGTTCGTATCGTTGATCTCGCGCGTGACCTGATACGTCTTTACGGTTTCACCGAAGAACAGATACGAATTGTCTTTACCGGCTTGCGTCCCGGAGAGAAGCTCTACGAAGAACTGCTTGCGGACGACGAGGCCACGACGCGCACGCCGCATCCGAAACTACGCGTCGCGAAAGCGCGCGAGGTGCCGGACAATCTAATCGATGAACTGCTGCCGTGGCTCATGCAGCAGCGCATTCTGTCGGACGTCGAAGTACGCCGTGATCTGCGTCGCTGGGTACCTGAGTATCAGGGCGCCTCGCTCGCGCCGTTGCAAAGCGTGCCGAACAGTAATCGCGGCGCAATTGCCAGCTAAGCCGCCGCGTTGCGGTGTTGGTCCGGGTTCTGGCCGCTGCGAGTGGTATTGAGCAGCGGCCATTTTCATTGACTGCATGAAGCTTCTTTTCGATCTTAATTCCCTGCGTTTGCCACGGAGCGGCGTGGGTTACTACACGCAACATCTGCTCGAAGGCGTACTCGATGATCCAGATGTCACGGATGTGGCGGGCTGGATAGGGCGAACGGTGGTGCGCGGAGACGACTTGCGCGCCATGCTCGGTGCGCAGCCGCAACGCGGCTCTAGGGCGGTCGCGCGCGATGGTCGCGCGATGCAACTGCTCCAAAAAGCGCGTGCCTTACCGGGGCTTTATGCTGCACGCACGATGGCGCGTGGCCTGGCGTCCCATTCGATCCGCAACGCTTTTGCGCGCGAGGGCTATGTCTATCACGAAACAAACTCTGTCGCGTCCCGTTATCGTGGCCGCAAGGTCGTGACTATTCATGATCTTTCGCATCGTCGGTACCCGGCGTTTCACCCCCGCAGCGCCGTGAACTTCCTTGAGCGCGGCCTGCCGCGCTCGCTGAAACAAGCGGATATCGTTATTGCGGACAGTTTTTACACGAAGAAAGAGATCGTCGATATCTACGGTATCGACGCCGACAAGATCGTGCCGATCCATTTGGGTGTCGAGCCGGCCTTCCAGCCGCGCTCTCCCGAGGTCTGCGATCCAGCGTTGCGGGCGCTTGGTCTGAAGGCGAAAGGCTTCGTGCTCTCCGTATGCACGTTGCAACCGCGTAAAAATCTGCGGCGCCTCGTAGAAGGTTTTGCGCGCCTCACTCCCGATTTACGCGAGGCGTTTCCGTTGGTGCTCGTCGGCGCAGACGGTTGGGACAACAGCGAACTCAAGCGCATGATCGAGCCGATGGTAAGGGCGCGAGAAGTGATTCCAGCTGGTTACGTTTCACGAGCGGATCTGTTGCAGCTCTATTCGTCCGCAGCCGTGTTCGCGTATCCGTCACTCTACGAAGGCTTCGGATTGCCGGTCGCCGAGGCGATGGCAAGTGGTGTGCCGGTGCTGACGTCAACCGCGACGTCGATCCCGGAAGTATCGGCGGGCGCCGCCTGGGAAGTCGATCCGTTTTCCGTCGAGGCAATCACAGACGGTCTCGAGCGCCTCTTAACCGATCAATCGTTAAGAGCACAATTGATCGGGAAAGGTCTGCGCCGCGCGGCTGAACTCAGCTGGGGTGAGACCGTCCGCAAGACCTGCGAGGTCTATCGCAGGCTCGCGCCATAGTATTTTCACGGAACTTGCGCGGCAAGGCGCGCGGCACGTACACGAAATCATCATCTGATCAGGAACATATGCGAATCGCAATCAGCGGCGCCAACGGTTTTGTCGGAAGAGCCTTGTCGGCTGCACTCTGCGAAGCTGGCCATGAAGTGACGGGACTCGTGCGGCGTGCGAATGTATGCGAAGGGCGCGTGCGTGAGGTGGTCGTCGCCGATGATAATTTTCAGAGCCTTGCGACGGGAGCACCGGCGTTCGGTCCGTGCGACGTGCTCGTCCATCTTGCTGCGCGGGTGCATATGATGAAGGAGTCCTTAGATGATCCCCTGGCGGCCTATCGTGCCGTGAACGTCGATGGTGCGTTGAACGCTGCTGAAGCGGCGCGCCGGGCTGGCGCGCGCCGCGTGGTGTTTATGAGCAGCATCAAGGCGCTTGGCGAAACCGAACAGGGGCGGCCCTGGCGCGAAGACGATGAGCCGGCGCCGGTCGATCCCTATGGCATTTCCAAGCGGGAGGCGGAACTGGCACTCGATACGTGGGGGCGGGCTCATGGTGTCGAAGTGGCCAGCGTGCGCGCGCCGCTCGTCTATGGACCCGGCGTGCGCGCGAATTTCCTCGGGCTGATGAAGGCTGTCGAGCGCGGCATTCCCTTGCCGCTAGGTGCAATCGACGCGCGGCGCAGCATGGTCTACGTCAGAAACCTTGCGGACGCGCTTGCGGCTTTGTGCGTGTCGGCTCGCGCCGTGCACGGTGTCTATCACGTGAGCGACGGCGATGACCTGTCGGTTGGCGGCATCGTTCGAGCGCTCGCTACGGCGTCTGGACGCCGGCCGAGGCTCGTGCCGGTGCCCGTGTCGTGGTTGCGCGCGCTAGGCAGACTCACAGGAAAATCCGCGCAGATCCAGCGTCTCACGAGTCCGTTGCGGCTTGAGTGCGTCCGCTTGCGTGATGAACTCGGCTGGGCGCCGTCCTCAAGCGTGTCGGACGGCATCAAGGCGACAATGCTCGCGTTCCACGAGGGACGTTGATATGGCCGGATCTCTGCATTCGCTGATCGGATTAGGCGCCATGGCGGCACTCTTGAGCCTTGCAATCCTGCTCATGTTGCTGAAGACGGGGTGGGCGTGGTCGATCGCCATCGATATGCCCAATCACCGCTCGTTGCATGTGCGGCCGGTGCCGCGTGTGGGCGGCTGCGGCGTCATGCCCGTCGTGGTGGCCATGGTCCTGCTGGTCGCGCCGTCGCTGCATTGGCTTGCGATCGGCGCTGGCGTATTGGCGATTGTTTCGCAGATCGACGATCGACGCGGGCTATCGGTGCGGGTGCGCTTCGCCGTGCATATCGGCGTTGCCGTGCTGGCGGTATTGGGTGTGGGCCACGGTGTTGTGTGGCCGCTCGCGGTGCTGGCGGTGATTACACTCGTCTGGCTAACCAATCTCTATAACTTCATGGACGGAATCAACGGCATTGCGGGCGGGATGGCGGTTGCCGGATTCGCGGCCTTCGCACTTGCCGCCGTGAACGCGCACGCGTCGCTCGCGGCGGCGGCCGCAATCGTCTCGGGGGCGGCGCTGGGCTTTCTTGCACTTAACTTTCCCCACGCGAAAATCTTCCTGGGAGACGCCGGCTCGGTGCCTCTTGGCTTTCTTGCGGGTGCGCTAGGTTTCTGGGGATGGTGCGAAGGAGCGTGGCCAGTCTGGTTTCCTGCGCTGGTTTTCTCGCCATTCATCGTCGACGCGACCGTGACGTTGTCGCGTCGTGCATTGCGGGGCGAAAAAATCTGGCAGGCTCATCGTGAGCACTATTACCAGCGTCTCGCGCAGATGAACGGCTCGCATGTTAAGGCGTCGCTGATCTACTACACGGTGATGCTGGGCGCCGCAGTGCTTGCGCTAATCGCCTTGAGGCTGGATGGCGCACTGCAGTGGGTGGCCGTGGTGGCGTGGCTGGCTGTGCTGGCGTTAGCGGGGTGGATGATTGACCGACGTTGGCGAGAGCATCTGCGCAGTCAGCCTGCAGGTTGACGCGATTTCGTGTGCGTTGGCGTGAAAACGGGCTGCCATGCAGCCCGTCGATAATATTCCAGCTTGCCTCACTCAAACCCGCGCGGATTATTCTCCTGCCAACGCCAGTGATCGACGCACATGCGCTCGATGCCAAACTGGGCCTTCCAGCCGATCAGCTTCTCCGCCGTCGCCGGGTTCGCATAGCATTCAGCGATATCACCGGGGCGACGCGCCACGATCTCATACGGCACCGGCTTACCCGAAGCCGCTTCAAACGCTTTCACCACTTCCAGCACGCTATAGCCGCGACCCGTGCCGAGATTCACCGTGAAACCCGCATCGTGCTTGACCAGCGCATCAAGCGCCTTGAGATGGCCTTGCGCCAGATCGACGACGTGGATGTAATCGCGCACGCCCGTGCCGTCCGGGGTCGGGTAATCGCCGCCGAACACGCGCAGCTTCTCCAGCTTGCCCACCGCGACCTGCGCGACGAACGGCATGAGGTTGTTCGGAATGCCAGCCGGATCTTCGCCGATCAACCCGCTTTCATGCGCACCCACCGGATTGAAATAACGCAGCACGGCAATACGCCACGACGGATCCGAAATCACGACATCGCGCAGAATCTGTTCGGCGATCAGCTTGGACTGGCCATACGGATTCGTCGCGGAAAGCGGGAACGTCTCGTCGATAGGCGAGCGCTTGGGCACGCCATACACCGTCGCCGACGAGCTGAACACGAACTGCTTGACACCGTGCTGGCGCATCACGTCGAGCACGACGAGCAGACCGTCCAGATTATTGCGGTAATACTCGATGGGCTTGGCCACCGATTCGCCCACGGCCTTGAGCGCCGCGAAGTGAATCACACCGGTGATCTTGTGCGCTTCGAAAATGCGCGTGAGCGCCTGCGCGTCGCGCACATCCGCGTTGTAGAACGTGACCGGCTTGCCCGTGATGCGTTCGACGCGGGCCAGCGACTCCTCACGGCTATTGACGAGATTGTCGACAGCGACCACGTCATAGCCGCCATTGAGCAACTCGACGCAGGTGTGCGAGCCGATAAAGCCCGCGCCGCCCGTGACGAGGATCGTGCCTTTGGAGTGAGTCGCTGCCATGCTGTATTCCCTATGCTCTCAATCTAGTTAGAAGGTCGATCCGGCAATGCCCTGGATCAAGTCCCGGTAGCGTTGTACCACAACCCGTTCATCGAATTCTTTCTCGATTTTTTTCCGGCCGCGCTGCGCCATGGCCGCGCGCGCAATGGGTTCCATATCGAGCATTCTTGACAGCGCCGCCGTAAGCGAAGCGGCGTCGCGCGCTTCGCAAAGCAGGCCGTTTTCGCCATCGGCGACGACTTCGCGGCAGCCAGGTACATCGGTGGCGACGATCGGGCGGCCCATTGCGCTGGCTTCCATCAGCGTGCGCGGGACGCCTTCGCGATAAGAGGGCAGGACCACGCAATCGGCGTCGGCGATATAGGGACGCACGTCGGCGGTTTCGCCCAGATATTCGATCATGCCTTCGCGCTCCCACGCGGCGACTTCTTCGCGCGTGATGGCGCTGGGGTTGTCTACGCCTACCGGGCCGAGCAGTTTGAAACGCGCTTGCGGATAGCGCGCGCGCAGTTGACGCGCGGCTTCGACATATTCGCCCACGCCCTTGTCCCACAGCAGACGGCCGATCAGCACGAAGGCGAATTCGTTGCGCTCCGGCAGCGGCGTGACAGCGAAGTCTTCGAGGTCGACGCCTTCGCCGTGCAGCAGGCGCGCGCGCTCGGGGTGCGCGAGCAGGTTTTCTTCGCGGAAGGCGGTTTCGTCGTCGCGATTCAAAAACCAGACTTCGCGCGGGAAGCGGAACGCAAAGCGATAAAGGCGCTTCGCGACCTGCGCGGCACGGCTCTTCTGGATGAAGACGTAGCCAAGACCCGTGGTGACCGCCACCGACGGCACGCGCGCGAGCCACGCCGCGACCGAGCCATAGATGTTCGGCTTGATCGTGTAGTGGAAGACGACGTCGGGTTTGAGCGCGCGATAGTGCTTGAAGAGGGCGAGAAGCGTGCGCAGATCGTGCAGCGGATTCGTGCCTTTCGAAGCGACCGGCAAATCGATGCACTCGCAACCCATTTGCTGGAGCGGCTCGAAGGTGCGGTCGCGTGGCGCGATGATGCTCACGCGCGCGCCGCTTTGGGTGAGCGCGCGTAAAAGCCCGCGGCGATAGGTGTAAATCGCCCACGCGGTGTTGCAGACGAGGGCGACGTGGAGAGCGTTGTCTTTGGCGCGGAAATTCACAGGCGGGACGATCCGAAGGCGTGGCAGAGTGCGTGCGATACGCGCAAACACGCTGTGAAAGGCGGGTCTGCTGCGGCGTGCAGCATTCTAACCGACGGTGCGGCGTGATCGAGACGCTGGACGTCCTATGTCAGGCGTGGGGGAACGGCCGCCTTTCGTTCACCGCAACGATTGCGCTTTTAGTCGAATGCCATGGCGGGGGCAATACCCGATTGAGCATCTGTTTTGGTGCGCCGGGCAAAGCCTTAGAAGTTAAATCGGGCCGTATATTGCGGCGCGAATCGTTCGGATAGAATGCAGAGCGTCACGCCCGACGCTGGGCACGGGGAGCCCCGGGGCGTTCGCGAAACAGGCTGTCCGTCACCTTGAGTCATCCAGACGGCAGCGCCATCCGTCGCACCACGAACGAATATCGGCGGCGCCACTTGGTCAGCCGCACTTCGCGATCCAATCGATAATGACCATCCATCCGGTAATTCTTTGCGGCGGAAGCGGCACCCGCCTGTGGCCGCTCTCGCGCGGCGGTTATCCCAAACAGTTCCTGAGCCTTGCCGGCGAACGCACGCTCGTTCAGCAAACCGCGCTGCGCGTACGCGATATCGATCGCATGGCGGCGCCGATCATCATCGCGAACAATGACCAGCGCTTCCTGGTCGCGGAGCAACTACGCGAAGCCGATGTGAAGCCTGCGGCCATCGTGCTCGAACCTGTCGGTCGCAATACCGCGCCGGCCATTGCCGTGGCGGCGCTGATCGCGCTCGGCCACTCGCCCGACGCGCTGCTGCTGGTGCTGCCGTCCGACCACGCGATCGGCAATGACGCGGCTTTTGCGCAAGCGGTGCAAGCCGCCGCACACGCTGCGAGTGACCACTATCTCGTCACATTCGGCATCGAGCCGACCGAGCCGCACACCGGATATGGTTACATCCGCCGCGGCGAATCGCTTGGTTACGACGCGCCCGCCTGGCGCGTCGACGCTTTTGTCGAAAAGCCCGATGCGCAGACCGCGCAAACGTTCCTCGCCGATGGCGGCTACCGCTGGAACAGCGGCATGTTCATGCTCAAGGCGTCCACCTTCATGGAGGAATTGCGCCGGCATCAACCGCAGGTTGCCGAACACGCCGAACAATCGCTGAAGCTCGCACGCGCCGACCACGATTTCCTGCGCCTCGACGAAACGGCGTTCGCGGCCTGCCCGAGCATTTCGGTCGACTATGCTGTGATGGAAAAAACCGACCGCGCCGCTGTGATTACCGCGAACGATCTGGGTTGGAGCGATATCGGCTCATGGTCCGCGCTCGCCGAACTCGCAGAAACCGACGATGCCGGCAACGCCGCGCTGGGCGATGTCTTCCTTAATGACGTCTCGAACAGCTATGTGCGTGCGGAGCATCGTCTGGTCGCGGCGATCGGTGTGGCCGATCTCGTCATCGTCGAAACTGCCGATGCCGTGCTTGTGGCGCATCGCGACAGTACGCAGGACGTGCGCAAGGTTGTCGAGCATCTGACGAAGGCCAGGCGCAGCGAATCGGTCACGCATCCGCGCGTCGTGCGGCCTTGGGGCTCGTATGAAGGCGTCGATCAAGGCGAGCGCTTCCAGGTCAAGCGCATAGTCGTCAATCCAGGTGCGCAACTGAGCCTGCAGATGCACCATCACCGCGCTGAGCACTGGATCGTCGTGAAGGGTACTGCGCTGGTGACGAATGGCGATCAGCAGGTCCTGCTCAGCGAAAACCAGTCGACCTATATACCGCTTGGCGTCACGCACCGGCTCGCGAATCCCGGCAGGATTCCGCTAGAGCTGATTGAAGTGCAGTCCGGCGCTTATCTCGGCGAAGACGACATAGTGCGGTTTGAAGACAACTATGGCCGGACGGGTTTGTAATTTCTTCCAAGGGCGTTTCATAAACGCCATTTTTTACGTCGATACGTAAACGGATTGTATGTTTCAAACCACACTCGCTCTAGTGCAAACGTTTTGCATGTTATCTTTGTAAAATTATGTAACATAATTGCGGAGAAATCATTTACGAAACCTTACAGCCGCTTCTAAAATATTTCGGGCAAGAAACTATCGCCCAATTGAAGAGGCGTTTGTGCCAGCTTAAGCGATTCGAGTTCATTGCTGGCTTTGCAAGATCGGATCTCAGCGAGTGCGAAGGTGCAGACGTGGGCAGGTGTAAGAACTACGAGACCAGATGAAGCGAGAGCCAATGCAGACCATCGTGCAAAGCCCGATTCGCATCCAGCCATCGGATTGTGTGCCCCCTGGGGGCGGGCACGTGTTCGTCGTCTGGTTGGCAAGCGTGTTGAATGTGAGCCAAGCTCTGATCGAGCAAATCATCCCGAGCGAACCCAGTTGCGGCTTCTGCGCTGGCGAGAATAGCCTGCGTCTCGACGGACGCAAAAGTCTCGAATTCGCCACCAGGCCGGTAGCGCGCGCAAACAATCGCCGTGCGCGAGCTTGTGTGTCGGCAATGCGCCCCACTGGCCCATCAGAATTCCCGCAAGACCCAATATCGTCAATTCCGCGAGGAGCATGCTTGAACCGGATTACTGTGTCGGCTGGGACTGCACCTCAGCATTTAAGTTTATTTCATGTTAACTGAGAGTGTGCGAGGTATTAATCCCGCATATGTTTAGCCCATATTTTAAATAATAGCTCGATTGAATCGCAGGGTATGTCTAATATTTTCAAGGTTGGCATCGGTCAACTGACGGGGACGACGACCGTTCCGCAAGGAAGGCTCGCTGGGAGCGGTGACCCGAAGATCCAAAAGCCCAGGATCATGAGCATCGGTGGTTGTGTAACGGATGTGATATGTAACCGACTGGCGAGGCTGGCGGACACCTCACATATCTGGCGCATTACCGTGCCGTGCTTGATGTCCCCTGCGATTGAGGGGCGGAGCTATTATCGATCCGATAATCCTCACGTATCTGAACGGCTCAATCTGGAACTGACAAAGCAGACTCTGAAGAAATTAGAGACTGGCGGGTTCGATCTGCTTGTCTTCGACCCGACAAGTGACTTCAATAACGAATACTACGAGAAAGACGGATGCATCATTAATGATGTGGCATCCGGTAGATTTGGAAATGATTGGCACTGGCCTGAGGGCTTTCTGGGTGATGGGTGGACGCACCTGGATCCGTGCACACACCGCTATATTGATCTCTACATACATTACCTCAAGGAACTTATTGAGGTATCTGAACGAATCGGCGTACCAATCATCATTTTGAGGCGGACGCTTTGCACGAATCGACTTGATTGCCACGGTTTGCACAGTCTTGGTGATCCCGTTTCGACTGAAGCTAATTGGTGGATCGACCTGCTGTGGAGCAAGATCTCAGGCATAAAAGGGCTGAATGTTCTGGAGTTGGATGGGCGTTACTCCATTACTAGCTTTGATGCGCCTTGGGGCGAGAATCGATTTCATCCGATCGACGAATTCTACGACTACGCCATATTCAAGCTCATGTATATGATGGGTCTGGGCGATGATCTGGTTTCTGACGTGATGGTCGATGTCTACAAAGGACGAGCCATCCGCCGGCATGCGATGCACGTCGAGCGCGATAACCTGGTAGGTGAGCGAGATGGTCTACGGACAACCCTCGCTCAAATGACTTCGGAACGGGATGCAGTTGCCGGAGAGCGCGATGGCCTGCGAGACTCCCTCTTTCACGCTACCTCGGAACGGGATGGTGTGATCGGTGAGCGGGATGGTTTGCATGCATCGCTCTCGTATGTGGTCTCGGAGCGAGATGCCGTGATTTGCGAGCGGGATGCCGTGATTCGTGAGCGAGAGGCCCTGATTCGCGAGCGCGAGACCCTGGAGGAAACGATAAACAGGCTCACCGCGGAGCGCGATGCTTCGTTCCACGAGCGTGAAGTTTTCAAAAACGCCAGCGAACAGCTTTCGGCTGAGCGGGATGCTCAGCAAATGAAATTGGCTGAAGTGTCGGCTTCTAATGCTTTGGGCGCGTCATCGTTGAATGAGATATTGCGCCTGGATGATCGAGGGCTGATTCGTGCCGTTTTCAGGGAATTTATCTGTCGAGAGCCACTCAAGGTAGATATGGATCGTTACCTGGCTCTTTTGCTCAAGAACCGTCCGCGGTTAGTTGTGGTCGGTGCGATCCTGCGGGAATGTGGGAGCGAAGCGAATGTCCGCGATGATGCCAGTTCCAGCGACGCGCAAATAGCCATACAAGCGCATCATCGCTGGAAGAGCGTCCCGTACTCGTATTTGGGCTACAGGGTCGGCTGGCAGCGCAACCGTGCTTGACCGGTTCTGCTGAATGGCGAGATCGCTAACGGGCAAAAAGGTGCGAGTTTATGATTAAAGCGCCCCAGATTGTATGGGGCGTTGAACTTTTCCCGTATTCAAACACGGCCTATTTGTCGAGGCTTTTCCCGATTAGCAGTCGATAATGTGCGTATTGCGTTAGCGGGCGAGAGGACATATCTGAGGCTTTACTTGCGTCGCCTTTCGTTCACTCGCCAAACAAGATGCAATAGTGCGTTGCGAGTCCAGCGAAAGATTTTGCGTGTTAGGCGCATCGGGCCGCTTCTCACAGGCGCAAGCGGACGCCCCGCATGCGGAGCGAGATCGTGAACGACTCGTTCGGGCGTCGTGAATAGCCGCAGCTTCCAGTCCCAGTACAGCGGATAACGCAGCAGTACGCCTGCGATCAGCATGTCGAGGGTCAAAGTGCGTTCACGCCATGGCATAGGCTCGATGGCATCGTGTGTGAGACCCCAGCCCGCGTAAAACGGCAAGCCGTAGGTGAAAACGGCTTTGCCTCGCAGCAAGGCTTCGAAACCCGATAGCGACGAAAGAGTATGCACTTCGTCAGCGGCTTCGATCAGTGAAATCAAGTCAGCTTCGATGTCGACCACGTTTGCCAGTGCTTTGGCGTGGACCAGTCCCTGCCTGTTTCCCGACAGCACGTCAGGGTGAGGCTTATAAACGATCCACGCGTCTGGTCGTGCTGCGCGCACTTCTCGAAGCAAGGCGTCGGCAGTGGTGATTGCGCGTGTGCCGAGTCTGATCGATGCGTCGTCGGCTACCTGGCCGGGAACGAGAATCACGCGTGCGGCCGCAGGCGCCTTCCATCGCGGGCGCTGGCGGCCCAGGTTGTACTTCGTGAGACCTCGCTTGACGATCGAGTCGCGCAGGGTCACGGCGCGACTCAATTCGTCCGGCTGAAACGTTGCCTCATTCAGGAGAACGGAGAGGTCACTGGGTCGGCTGGCGTCGAAATAGAGTCCGCGTGTATCGATGACCTGGCTGTGAGGCGCAACCATGTCCGAGCCGAGACCGAGCGAATGAAGGAATCCGTCTTCGATACGAATTCGGCGCCTGTCGTCAGGAAGATTTGGCGCGCTGCGGCCTCCCCAGATCACTGCACATTCATCTGCGCGGATAGAGGCCACATCGTCCGTCCAGCGCAGCGTCTCGCCGCACGCACTCAAGAACGGTGTCGCGAACGGACGTTTCCACCACTGAAAACCTATGGATGCCAGCGGACCCGTATTGGCGAATCGGCGGGCGACTTGCCGTTGCAGCGCAATCGCGTCGAGCAGCGCGCCCAGATCGCCGGGCCTGTGCGTGGCTGGATCGAGATAGCGCGTGATGCGCAGAAAAAAAACATCGAAAAATGTCGCCAGTGACGGACGGGCGCAGCGATGGGGAAATCGGTGGGCATCGTGCGTCAATCCCCAGCCTGCGTAATACGGGGCACCGAACACGTGAAGCGGGATACCGGCGAGTAAGGCGTGCATGCCCTCGGGCGCGCAAACTGTATAGACATAATCGACGTGATCGATGCTCGCACTGAGCGTTTCTCGATCCCGCAACCGCCTGATGGACGGCGGTATCAGATCAGCAGCGTACGTTGACAGCCACTTCCCGCTTCCACCGTGAGTCGAGTCGCCAATCCAGAAGGTCGCGCTAGGATGCGCGGCAATGGCTTGCCGAACCATGGTGCGAAACGCTTGTTGGCGTTCTGTGCGCGTCAGCGAAGAAAATGGGTTGCGCTCACGTTCGTTGATAATCAGGACGTGCGGACCATGGCTTTGCTCGCGCAGCTCGTCGGGACAAGCGGGCAACCGGTGCAGTGGATCGAGTGCATGCTGCTCACGCATTCTTCGCATCAGCGAAGTAACGTCGCAAGCAATGCTTGTTTGAGCGTCATGCGAATACTCCGCGAGTGAGCGATCGAGAAACTCGGAAAACGATTGCGGAGAACACGCTGCGATGGGAACCACGGACCAGCTGAGTGCTGGCGTTCCGGTCGGCCGGCAATTTGCGATCGGACCGGGCCATGACGCCTGCGTATTGATCCTCAACGCCGCAGCAATGCGCGCGGCCGCTCTTCCGATGCTCGAGTCGAGCCAGACGCATTGTATATCGCCGCGCAGTGAGTAAAGCGAACGCCAGCCAGGTTTGAGCGATCGTAAGTCGAAAGTAGTTTGCCGATTGTCGAGCGTTGTGCTGCCAGAATCGTCGCTCATTGCGCCAAAGCTTCCACGAAGGGATCGACACGGGCGAAATGCTCTTCCCATGTCGGTTCCCTGAAGCCTTCGATGCGCTTGATCTGCGCATCGCGTTCCGGTGACCTAGCTTCGGCGTAGGCACGAATGCGCCCGATCCATGCGGGCCCATCCAAGGGATCAAGATAGTCCGGGATATCGCCGGCAATTTCCTCGAAAACTTCCAGATTGCTGGCAAGAACGGGCGTCTTCAAGGCAAGCGCCTCGACCAGTGGCATGCCGTAACCTTCCACGAACGCAGGGAAGAGCAGGGCGCGGGCATGCTGTATCCATCCGTGCAGTTCATCATCGCTGCAATCGGAGCGTTCGATGACATGCGTGCGAAGCAAATGGCAGCGCTCGAGCATATCAATGACGTTTTCGCATTCCCAGCCGCGGCGGCCAACAATAACCAGTTTGGGCGCAGATTCGCCCAGTAATTCGATGATGCGGCGCCAGACATGCAGCATGAACCAATGGTTCTTGCGCGGCTCGATAGTGCCCAACATCAGAAAATATGGGGCGGTGAGAGGCGCAGGCATCGGAGCGTGCGCAATCACTCCAGAGGCGAGGTGTGCAACGACAGACGCCGGCATGGGCAGGCCTGCGAGAGCGGCTTCCGATTCGAGTGCGCGAAGCGTGTCTTCCGAATTAGCGATCAACCCGTGTGCATGGGACAACGCGGTGCGGATACGTTTGCGGTGCTGAACGTCCACGGCGGGGCGACAGTACTCGGCGTGAGTAAGCGGAATCAGATCGTGGATCATGAAGACGCCGCGAACATTTCGACGCCTCATCGATTCGTGATAGCGCGCATATTCGATGCCGTTGTGGCTCGTATGCAACAGAACGCCCGAAACGCCATCGCTTTTCCTGGGCGTGTTCAGCCAATGACGGGCGATGACCTTACACAATGTGATCCGGTCGAATTTGCCAGAAAGCAGCATTTCAAATATGCGCTGTGAATCGCGCTCGCAAAGCGCGATCGAATGGCCTCGCTCACTAAGAACCGCGCGTGCTTGCCTGCTGTAGCGCTTCAGATAGGCCAATCCCACACGATCGACGCCTGTGGGCAACAGGCCGTCATGAAGTCGCGTCAACAGGCGACTGACGTCCAAAAGGATTCTCGACACAACTTGATTTTATCTGCGGTGGTGGTCTGAGTCGGCGCGTGTGGCCCGACGTACTTAGAGTCGCTTTTTATAGCATCGCATTCTATTTCATTTCATGTAACATCGTGCGACAATTGGTAAGTTTTTTTGACTGGATAAGTGTTCTACCGTCGTCAATTTTGCTTTCACTAACCCTTCGCCTTTGTGGCGATTGTGTAATCCCTAAGAATGTGTTCGGGGGGGGGGCTGGGGAAATTGCGTTGCAACAGTTGTTGATCAATCACGGGCTTCGAGCCGTGCGTACGCGGAACGGCGGCTCGGTCGAGGACGGTCCGTCCGCCTGATCGTCGGCGGCCACTCGGGGTTGCGCGGGCAGCATCTATAGCTTGTGGTGTCGTTCTTTACGCGGTGGCAATGGTGCGCGCAGGGGTACACGTCACCCGAAAACAGGGGGAGGCGTTGATTCTATCTGCGGCAATACATTCATAAGCTCGATCTGACCAGTATCGTACGTGAGAAAAAATGCCCAAGGTGACGCATGTCGCCTGAGCGAAGAGGCCATTTGCGTCAATTGTGCCGTGTTTTTATCCGGCAATGACGTCAAATTTCAAGTTAATTTTTCGTGAACACTTATTCTCTGGAAATGTCGCGCTTTTCTTGTCGTTCAATTATTTTTTCGATAGCCGGACTAACGGCAAGTTTGACAGGATGTTCGTGGGTCCCCAACTCGGGTCCAAGCACCGCGCAGATCGAACGGGCGGCGGCAAACTCATCTCAGGGCGCAGGTTCGGCCTCCGGAGTCCAGATCGTCGATGTTACGGATGATATCGCCCGCAAGCTCTTTGCTGAACGCAGCAGTGGTGACTTTTACGAGAGTCTCGGCGGTGGCGAAATTTTCCAGCAGAAGCTCGGTGTGGGCGATACGATTCAGATTTCTATCTGGGAAGCGCCACCGGCGACGCTGTTCAGCGCGGCGACCCTCGACTCGAAATCGGGCGTCAGCGGTTCGCACGTCACGGTATTGCCTGATCAGACCATCGACGGTGATGGCAATGTCAGCGTCCCATTCATCGGTGCGGTTACGGCCGGGGGGCGCACACCAATAGAGTTGCAGCGCGAAATTGCGGGCCGACTCAAGAACATGGCGCACGATCCGCAAGTTCTCGTGAAACTCTCGAGTAATGCGACTTCCTACGTGACGATTGTTGGCGATGTCGTCAATACGAACCGTATGCAACTTAGCGCGCGGGGAGAGCGACTTCTCGATGCACTGGCGAACGCCGGTGGCGTGCGTGAGCCCGTAGACAAGGTCACCATTCAGCTTACCCGCGGCAATCAAATCGTATCCATGCCGCTTTCGAGCGTCATTCGAGATCCGCGGCAGAAC
Organism: Paraburkholderia eburnea; assembly: GCF_002917095.1. Taxonomy (GTDB): domain Bacteria; phylum Pseudomonadota; class Gammaproteobacteria; order Burkholderiales; family Burkholderiaceae; genus Paraburkholderia; species Paraburkholderia eburnea. The sequence goes on along the minus strand of NZ_PQGA01000001.1, from coordinate 316,777 downwards.
ATCGCACTGCATGCCGGTGACGTCGTGACGGCACTCTTTCAGCCGTTTAGCTTCACTGCGCTCGGCGCCACTGGCAAGAACCAGGAAGTCAATTTTGAGGCGCAGGGAATTACGCTCGCTCAGGCGCTGGCTCGTTCGGGTGGTCTGGATGATTCGCGTGCCGACGCGCGCGGTGTATTCATTTTCCGCTTTGAAGATCCCAAGGCTTTGAACTGGCCAAATGTGCCTGTGAAGACGACGGTCGACGGCAAGGTGCCGGTCATCTACCGCGTGAACTTACGTGATCCCGATGCCTTGTTTGTCACTCAGGGTTTCATGATGGACAACAAGGACATGCTTTACGTCTCCAACGCGCCGATTTCGGACGTCCAGAAGGTGCTGAATCTCGTCTTCTCCGTTGCCTATCCGGTCGTGACTGGAGTCCAGACGTTCAAGTAAGCCGTGCCGCTTTCTACCTGGATCGCGATCGCGCTTTGATACGAATCGGTATCAGCGCGATCAACGTCGCGGGATGGCCTGAGTTCATTCTCGAGGGGCGCTCAGTTGAGCTCGTCGCCACTGGTGAGAGTGCAGGAGCAAGTGGTCGCAATATATATCGGTCCAATTTGTTGCGTCGTAGTTAGACCGCGGATTAGGGCAATAAACAATGGTGTTATATAGAAATGCTTGAGAATCAGGGGTTAGTGATTGACAAGCCGAAGTCTGGCTTGATTACTCGTTTGAAAAAGATTAATCGTCTGTTCCTGGCCACAGTCGTTATACCCACCGCGGTATCAGTGCTGTACTTTGGCGCGATCGCTTCAGACGTCTATATCTCTGAGTCTCGCTTTGTTGTGCGCAATGCGCAGAAGCAGCAGCAGAGTAGTTCCTTGGGAGCGCTATTGGCGGGAGCAGGTGTTTCCGCAGGATCTGGTGACGCATTTCCGGTCATCGACTACATCAAGTCGCGCGACGCATTGGCGGCGTTGAATAAGGGTGGCTATATTCTATCGGCCTTCGGCCGTCGAGGTGACATCTTTAATCGTTTTCCTGGCATCCTGCGGGACGATAGTTTCGAAAGCCTCTATCGATACTACGACAAACGCATCGTGGACGTCGAGCAGGACGCGGCTTCGGGAATCGTCACGCTCGAGGTTCGGGGTTTTGATGCCGATCATGCCAAGGCGCTTAATGAGCATTTGCTGGGTTTGAGCGAACAATTGGTTAACCAGATGAATAGCCGGGCTGCGGAGGACGCGGTCAAGCTGTCCGAGCAGCAGGTGGATCAAGCGACATCCAGAGCGAAAGATGCGATGGTTGCCTTGTCGGATTACCGCAATACTCACGCGGTATTCGATCCTGATAAACAATCAGCGTTGCAGTTGCAGCAAGTCGCAGCGCTTCAGGAAAAACTGTTCTCAGCGCAAAACCAGCTGGTGCAAGTCGAAACCGTTTCACCAGCGAATCCGCAGGTCGCTTCGCTTAAGTCTGAGATTGCGGTCCTGCAGAAGCAGATCGATCTTTCAGTCGGAGGGGTCGTCGGCAATAAGAGTTCCCTATCCGGGAAGGCGGTGGACTACGAACGACTGCAACTGGACGCACAGTTTGCGGAGAAGCAACTCGCCTCGGCCACGAGCACGCTTGAACTTGCGCGCGTTGAGGCACAGCGGCAGCAGCTTTATCTTGAGCGAATTGTTCAACCTAACGCTCCGGATATGGCGCTGGAACCCCACCGAATCAGGAATATCTTCGCGACGTTCATCCTGGGGTTGATTGCTTGGGGGATTCTTTCCTTGTTTATCGCGGGCGTAAAAGAGCACCGAGACTAAGATGGTAACGAGTACATCCCTGGGAAGGTCGTTCCAGATTCAGCGCAGAGTGCTTGGCGCATTGTTGATGCGTGAAATCTTGACGCGGTACGGCAGGCACAATATCGGGTTTATGTGGCTCTTCTTTGAGCCCATGACTTTTACGTTGGGGATCACGGCCCTGTGGTCGATGCTGAAAGTCGAGCACGTAACGAGTGTTCCGATCACAGGTTTCGCGTTGACCGGTTACTCTTCGGTCCTTGTTTGGCGAAATGCCGTGAATCGCTGTTTGTTAGCCATCGAACCTAATCAGAGTCTCCTGTATCACCGCAATGTACGCGTTCTCGATATTTTTCTGGCTCGTGTGTTGCTTGAGATATCAGGAGCGACAATCTCATTCATTGTCCTGACCTTTATTTTTGTCGCGGTTGGTTGGTGCAATATGCCATATGATGTTTTGATCGCTATGGAAGGTTGGTTCTTGCTCGTCGGATATGCCTTGGGACTGGGCCTATTGATGGGATCTCTCTCGGATTTGTCGGAAACAATCGACCGGGTATGGCACACGATTACGTATCTAACCTTTCCTCTGTCGGGGGCTGCCTACCTGGTTGACTGGTTGCCCCAGAAATTTCAAAAATATGCGCTCTATTTGCCTATGGTTAACGGTGTTGAAATGGTACGAGAAGGTTTTTTTGGTCCTCCTCTGAAGTTTCACTACAACTGGCCATATTTTTTGATCTTTGATGCCTTTCTCATTCTGTTTGGACTTTTTATGGTGGGAGAGACCGGCAAGAGGGTGGAGCCAGAATGATTGTTCTTGATAACGTCCGAAAGACGTACCAAACCAGAAATGGCCCGCGCGAGGTTTTAAAGGGCCTCAATCTGGAAGTGGCACCTGGCCAAAAAATCGGCATCTTGGGACGAAACGGTGCGGGGAAATCTACGCTGATCCGTCTTGTGAGCGGAGCGGAATTGCCGACATCGGGCAACGTGCAGCGGAGTATGTCAATTTCGTGGCCCCTCGCATTCGGTGGCGCTTTTCAGGGGAGTCTGACCGGATTGGATAATCTGCGATTCGTGTGTCGAATCTATGGAGTGTCTGTTCAGAGAGCAATCCCGTTTGTCGAAGAGTTTTCCGAACTTGGCGCTTATTTAAGAGAGCCGGTCAAGAAATATTCATCGGGGATGCGGGCGCGCCTTGCTTTTGCTATATCAATGGCTGTCGAATTCGATTGCTTCTTGATCGACGAGATTATTGCGGTCGGCGATAGACGATTTCATGAAAAGTGCCATCGCGAACTGTTTGAGAAAAGGGCCGATCGCGCGATGATCATCGTCTCACACGACCCGGGTTATATACGGGAGCATTGTGACACTGCGGCTTTGCTTGTCGATGGGCAGTTGACGTCGTACGCCAATGTAGACGATGCATTTCATGTCTATGACGCAGCGGTATAAAATTCGCGAAACGTTGGATAGAGTCACGTATTTTAATAAGTTGCCACTAGAGAATTGGAAGCCTCGGTTGCGATCAGGGAAAATGGATTGAATTCAGCAAATATCAGTCCACTACTTTGTGATGGTGTATGTTTGGAGTGTCGGTGAAAAAACGTCGACGTTTCATTGAGGTAACTGCGTTAATCGGACGGCCAATATATTGTCCCGTTTGCATTCGATGTTGCGATTGAATCGAGATGAGCTACGTTTATGGAATTTAAAAATCTGTCTGTTGTCCTTCAGGGGCCTGTAGTGCCGCTTGGTTCTGGCGAGCGATTTGATACTGCCGACAACATCAAGAAGATTCGAGAAATATTTGGCGGATGTGAAATCGTATTGGCGACTTGGGAGAATTCCGACCTAAGAGGCATTGAAGTCGATCGATTGCTGCTCCTTAAAGATCCAGGGGCGTCCTTGTTTATTGATGGTAAGGGTAAATTAAACAACATCAATAGGATGATTCATTCGGCAAAGATGGGGGTTGCCGCGGCGACGAAGCCTTTTGTTCTGAAAATACGGACAGATTTGATGCCAATGTCGGCAGATTTCATCAAAATATGGGAACGATTGGCCGTTTCACCCAGAGAGTTCGGTATTTTCAAACGGCAGGTAATGGCTTATCCGATATATTCACTCCTCTTTGAAATGGCTGATGGGCAAAAGATGCGAAAGCCATTCCATGTTTCTGATTGGGCGTTCTTTGGGCTGGCAGAAGATATTGAGCGACTTTTCGATGTTCCGTTAGTTGATGAGCCTGTTTATTCGGATTATTTTAACGCAAACAAATCTGATGCATTTGATGTGCATTCGGATGTTAAATGTCAATATGATCCGGAGCAATATTTGATATATATGGCATTGAAGAAGGCTCATCCTGGAATACCCGAGTTTAAAGATAAACATGACTATCGACGGGAAGTGCAGCACGTGTCTGATGTAGCTACATTTCACAATTTCTTATTTGCTGATGTTGAGATGTGGGGATTGCGACATAATAAGAAAGAATATGATCGACCTATTTGGAAGTATGATCCAGTTTGTTTTCCTGGTCTAATAGGATTCGGTAAGTGCATGAGATATAGAAGAAAGATGGGTTTGAAATTTTATTATCGCGATTTGATTTATTCTGCTGTCAGGGATTTTTTCAATGAGAGAAAATTCAGAAAGTTTTGGAAGGGCGAGTGGCATGATTTTTTTAAATAATTGAGTCGATATTTCGTGTGAAATTGTAGTTTGCATGTTGAGTATGGGTTTTGCGGTTTTTTTGCTGCTCGCGACTATTTAATTTGCTAATTGGTGATGTGCCGAATTTGAGGCGCAAGATTTAAATTAATATGATTATGAAGAATTCAAATTTCAGAGAAGATCTTGCTGCTCATGGGGCTTTGAGTATTGTTGTGCAAGGTGGGGTTTTTGAGGGTAATGTGACGGATGTGGCTAACATATGTGCTCATTGGCGCACGCTTTTCCCTCAATCGGAAATTATTTGCTCTATCTCCAGCAGTGACGTATTTTTGTCTGGAGGAAATCCGATCGGGTTGACAAAGAAAGGGCAAAATAACTGGTCCGTAGGTGTTGCATTAAATAAGCTGCAGGCCTCGTGCAATAAAATAGTGTTCGCTGAGGCGATGTTGCCACTCCCGGCGATTAAACTCAATGATCCTCCTTGTAACGGTAATTTGCAGATCGCCGCGGCACGGAAGGGCTTGGAAGTGGCTACTGGGAAGTACGTATTGAGAATGCGAAACGATGCATTTTTCGCAAATGATTCATTTGTCGATGAATACGTCGATTCGTTGGCGTATGAGCGGCGCGAAAATTCATTTTTCGAGTCTCGGGTTTTGATCTCTGATTATTTTACGCTGAATCCATATGGAAATTACGAGCGTCTTCCATTTCATTTTAGCGATTGGTTTCATTTTGGATTGAAGGTCGATGTTGAGAAAATTTGGGGGGCTCAATATCTGACGTTGCAGGACATCACTTATTATAAAAGTCATTGTCATGTGCCAGGCTCCACAGAGAATGAGAGAAGATTTTTTACCCGGATCGCTGTTGAGCAACACATCATCTTCGAGTGTTTTAGAAAGAATAATTCATCTATTAAATTGGATTATGTGAATGATCTCTCCTCTCGAGAGGGAAGTATCCAAATTCTATTGGATAATTTTTCGATTTGCGATACCAAGAGGTGTGGTTTGGTTTTTGATAAGTACCGGAAAGTCCACGAAGAACACATTACGAGATTTAAGATTATTACGGCTAGTGATTTTGCCGATCTGGCCAGAAATAGAGATGTGAATCCAGAGAAGCTTCTGAGGCGGACATTTGCGGGTCTGACGGCAATTGGAGAAAACGATTTTCCGAAGGTATTTCAGTATGACTGGCTCCATTCAAAGGTAGGGTATCGAAATAGCGATGGCCAGATTGTCCTGGAGCATCCGATGGTAAATGGTGTCCTGGTTTTTGGGCCATTTATTTCGCTGCCAATTGGTGACTATGCGGCAGACGTATATGTGACGACGCTAGAGGGAAGCAAGCGAGGTAGGGTCACTTTGCGAGCGACGTTGTCTCACGGCCGGACGCATCTCGCCGAAAGAAAAATCGATGTGATCGACTATGCGGAAGAACCTATGACGATTCTGTTCTCGAACTCGATGAAAGATGCTCATGATTTTGAGGTCGTCGTCGAGGTTGAAGGGGTTACCGAAATGGCAGTAGAAAAAATAATAATCAGAAAGCGGTAATACTTCGAGCGAGTGTCTCAGGAAGAAACGTCACGACCGCGTTGCCTGGACGTGGCGCTACGCACGGGTAATCTGGTTTCCGGGAGAGTGTAGTGGGAACCAGATTGCTATGCGGAAGTGCATCAGTGAGAATGGGAGTACCATGCAGAGATTCTGCGACACGAAATTCGACGGCCCAATTGTTTGGGCGTGCGGCGATGTGAGCGAATACGACCGCGGGTGAACCTGGGCGAACTGTTCTGAGTTTAGATTTATTAGCCGAGTTGCAAATTACAACAGCACGTTTGCGACTGCGCAGACATCCGTGACTGGAAAACTCTGTTGCCTAATTGGCCTTACGCAGAACGCGCGATCGATTGCAGTAGTGAATGAACGACTGTCGTGCTCAAGTGCGTTCAGGGGGCTTTGGGGCGCTGAAGACGGTCATGCGCGGTCTGTTGCGCGCCAGATAGGAGCTATGTGGCGAGAGTCGTCAAGGCTCGCAGGGATGAAGTCGATCTCGCTCGTTTGCCCGGCGGCCGCAGGTGGCGAACTGCTGTAGCAATGCGTTCCAGCACAAGTGCGTGACCGGATTGCCTGCCAGACGCGGTTCAGGGGGCATTGACTGCATCGGCGTATCGCGCCTCGTGCTCGAACTATTCTGGCGGGAGTTCTGCAACCGTCAGCAACTCGGTGTCTGCGTACGTAGGCCTGTTGCCCCATGCGTATGGCAGTGGGCAGTCCCGTGAACATAATCGATCGGCGATTCGTTCACTTATCCACAGGAAATGCGACTACCTATCGGTTTCGATTTTTCGCTTGACAAAGTAGCGAAGATCGCCAAAAGGCGAAAGGAATGGAAGAAGGTGCGAATAATATTGCTGAACAATGGTACCCGAGAACTATTTGATCGACGCAACATCAGGCTTGAGCCATATTTCGATCGTCAGCACTGGCGCGGCCGGGTAAGCATCGAGGAATATGCTTCGTTCAAAACGGATTTTCTGCACACGAGCGGGGCGTTCAGCTACTCGTTCTCCACCCTTCCCGCCGATACCGTCGTCGGTCGCTACTGCTCTATTGCGCATGAGGTGAGGGGATTCGCCGACTCCCACCCGACAAACTACATCAGCACGCACCCGTTCCTGACGGACGGCGGCGAGTGGCACGATAAAGCGCATCAGAATGGTTCAGATTGGGCCGAAAGACTGCACCACACGCGCGACTATGGGCCAATCGAAATTGGTCATGACGTCTGGATCGGACGCGGTGCCCAGATTAAGGGGGGGGCGTCAAGATCGGAACTGGTGCCGTGATTGCAGCCGGGGCCTTTGTCACTAAGGATGTCGCGCCGTATACGGTCGTCGTCGGCGTGCCGGCAAAGATAATTCGAGGTCGGTTCGATAATCACACGATCGAGCTGATGCTTGAAACCGAATGATGGAATTACGCGTATTGGGATCTGAAGGGCCTTCCGTTCGATGATCTGGCCCGGTTCGCGCGGCAGTTCCTCGGCGAGATAAAGCTGACGCTTAAGCCACTCGCTCCGCACATCTGGAGTGTGTCGGAAATTCTTTCCGCGTAACGCGCTCAGACAGGAGTCACCGCCCGCGAGCCGCTCGACTCGTCTACCACCGAGGACGAAGTTTGATGTCGCGTTGAGCCCTCCGACTCCACATCGCCAATTTCAAAAGTCGGCTACCAATCGGATCAAATTTCTTCGAAAAAATAATCGCTGCGATCGGGTTCAGAAGTCTGTTGCCGAGGCCAACGCGTATCTTTTGATGATATCGTTTCTTTGCGGCGGCCGAGAGTTCAGGATCGAAATCTCTTTCAGGATGTAGCTTCGCGCAGAATCGATACCAATCGAGGAACATGATGCAATTCATCGATTGCATGTTCGACTTATACGCCCAGTTATACTTCGGTAGCCTGAACCCCGCCTGCCAAGGGTCCAGAATCATGAAGTGATTCGCGAGGAAGTGCTGGAAATCCTTGAGCACTTCTTTCCTGCAATCGTTATGAAACGCCGGCGTGTCGTATCCAAACCGCTTTGCATAGGCGCCACACAGATATTGCTCCACGGCCAGCATCGTGCGGAATTTCTTGTCCAGATACGAGGAATGCCGAGCGTGGCGATTGTTCTCGTAGAACGTCGCCTCCTCCAGCGTCACAAGCGGTCTCGACCAATAGTTGATCAATGCGCTGGTCGTCGAAAACTGAAACCAATCGCTCGTGTGAAACGGCATGTGCTCGAACACGAACGGATCGATCGTAAAAAACGAGCTCGTCAGGATGCGATCCGATTTGCTCCGAAACTGCTCGTTGAACTTGACGTAGTTCTTCAGAAATCCGTCGTGCTCCAAGAAAGAGTCAGTTCGGAGCTTGATCGCATATTGTGTTTTGACTTTCTGCAGTCCGGCCAGCGTGCTGACGATCTGCCGATTGATGTTGTTGGACCCCACGTCATCGAATTTGATCGGGGGGAGGGTGCCCGGATCTTCGGAGCGCACCACTTCATCAACGTCGATCGATTTCGGGATCTTGGTATCTTGCCACGTGGACAGGATGACGCGCGCGCCTGGCAGCGCGGCGCGAGTGATCTCAAGGCAATTGCGGAAGGAATCCCCATCCGTGCTGGCTGAAACATTTCCTTGGAAGACAATCGTGATTTCGGACGGGGAGATCATGGTTTCTAGCTGGTTTTGCGGATCAACTTGAGAACTTCTTCTTGAGCGCCTCGAACTCGTCCGGAGTTCCGCAGAAGTCGATTTCGGAGAGCGCGATTTCTTCGTATTTGATCGAGGCACCGGATTTGATCAACGTGTTGTAGAGCGGCGCTATGTAGAATTCGCCCTTGGTGGTCTCGTTCTTCGCTCGTGCTTCGCTCAAGGCTGTCTCGAAGAGATCGCGCGTCTTGAAGTAGTAGAGACCGTCGCTGCACAAAGACGAAATGCGCTCCTTCTCCGTGGTACGCAGCACGCTGTTTTCAGCGCCGGGCTCGACGAAAGACCAATGATCGCCCTCGCCGGAGAAGACCTCCAGATACCCATCGCACGTATCGATAAAATCGGGCTTCCGATAGTCATACCGGAAGGTATCGATATTGAAAATGAGCAGCGGTTCGCTACCCGCCGTGTCCTTCAGGCCGAGCGACACCGTTTCAGCCTGTCCTTGAGTGTCGTGAGCAATCGTCGTCACGGACGCGTTGGCGATGCCGAGCCGCTCAAGCTCGGAGCTCACGAACGCCGGCGTGTCGTAATCCGGGCGCGTGATGAACAGAAATCGCTCGCTGTCGAAGTAGTGTTCGAAGCTGCGGACCGCGCGTGAGAAGACGGTTTCGCCCGAAAGCTCGAGCTGGAATTTCGGTTTCGTGAAGCCTGCTTTGAAGAAGCGGCTGCTCAGACCGACCATCGGGATAATGATCAAGATTAAGGCTCCAAATCTTACAGATATTTGCTGTATAGGCGCAGTGCATTCGCAAACAACGCCTTTTGTCTCTGCGGATGGTCCGCGTGCAGCGGCAGCATCGAGAGAAACAGCAGAACTGTGAGCGGAATGATGTCCGAAAACGTGACGCCCGGAATCAGTTCAGTCTTTTCGAAGAGTTGCTGAATGGACTTCAGGCGGTCGTCGAGGTCGAAGCTGAGATGGAAGCCGTTGCTGTCTTCGGTGAGATTGTAGCGACCGGAGATGATGAAGTCGTACAAACCAATGAAGGAGTGGCAAAGTTTCGCGAGGTCGTACTTCTGATCGCCGACGATCGTCAGTTCCTGGTCCTGGTTCAGCCCCCGGGGGTCAATCACCTTGATATGACCGCCGCGCGAGTCAAACAGGACATTGCTGAAGCACAGGTCACCATGCGCGATGGCGGGTGTGCAAGCCGACTTCGTCGCCAGTTCGATGCATCGCTCCGCGATTGCCATGGTGGAAGGCAGCGCCCGGCCATCGAATCGCAGCTTTTTCTTGAGGTCGAAATCGTTGGCCTCCGAAAATGCCTGAAGGCGGGCGATCGTTTTGTCCTTGTACAGCGAAATCGCGTCTTCGGAGATTTTCTCGATGTCCGTGTCGGGCGGCAGATTGTTGCGAGATGCCTGCAGGTAATCCTGAAACAACTTCAGGATTCGCCCCCAGAAGAAAGGTGGGTTATGGCCGTGAACGAACAACTCGTTCAGGGGACTCATCGGCAAATATTCGAGGGAGTAGTACGGTTTCCCGTCCGCACCGGAACCCGAATCGATCAGTTGCGGCGTGAAGCGGCGCATGGAAATCGGCAGATTCTTAAACCACTGCGCTTCCGCTTCAATCTTGATGCTCGGTTCGCCGCGCTTGGTCAGAACGCCGGACTGAATATCGAGAGAATTGAACGAACGCTGTGTCGTGATGCTTGCACGCGACTTGAAATACGTATTGACGTGGCCGAGATCGTGCCAGGTCGGGATGACGCGTCGCTGCAGGTCGCGGACTTCGGAGTATTGGCGTACCGCACTGGGGAAATCGCCTTCCGAGAGCGTGAGCGCGCGAATCAACGTACGCACGTTGGAGAACGAGAAATAGCCGCACCAGACCATCTGGCTATTGTCGGGCATGAGTTCCCGCTCCCACCGATAGTCGTCGTCGGTTTCCGCGATGCCGATGACGTCGAGATCCTGGGGCAGTTCGTCGATCAGCGTGTCGCCGTGCAGCAGGACGACGCGATCGTCTTCGGTCTCGCGAATGTTCAGCGCGTAGAGAATGGAGTCGGTGAGGCGGAAGTTCGGCGGCACGGGGATGCACTGCACGCCGAGGGCGTTCAGCAATGCCTTTTCGTTGATCGCCGGCGTGAACGTGCTGGGAAGCGTCAGAAAAATGTCTCGCCCCGGAAGCGCCGCTTTGAGGCGCTGAACCTGGTGTTCGATCAGCTTCTTGTTCCCGATAGGAAGCATGCAGGGCGGAATCTTGCCGAACTCAGCCTGAAACTCCGGTGTGACGTAGGCGCCCGAGTTAATGATCAGCATTTTCGATTCCTACCAGCTTTTTGATTTCGTTGTAGCTGAGCTTGGCGAACTCGTCGGGACGAATCGCCTTGTCGTCGACGTAGAAGCCTTCTTTCCCGCACCACGGCTTGCCCGTATAGATCTCGTCGTAGGGGACTTCGTGCTTTGCAAGCCACTCGAGGATGATCGGCAGCGTGTTCGCGTTGATCTTCCCGACATTCCCTTCGTAAGTCCGCATGTTGCGGCTCGTCGAGATGACGATCTGAAACCCCATTTCGCGATACTGACGCAACTTCTCAATGACCTGGCCGTTTGGAGTTGACTCTGCATAATTTCCATTACTCGTCGAGCAAATGGTCTCATCCAGATCCATAATGATTCGTTTCATGAGCTTGTTTAGTTAGAGCTTGTCAACTTGGCAGGCATTCGCCAGCAGGCTGAATCGTGTTATGAATGCGCGAATAGTCCCGGGATGCTGCGATGCGCCGTCGGAGCCATTTATGCTGTTTTGGATATTGGAGCGACGGGCTGATCCAATTAGCGGCCTGTATTGGCAGCGCAAACGTTTTTCTGGGAATTGTCGAACATCCGGTCGAAAGAGCATTCGTCCCGGGGGAGTCAGCGTAGTGACAGGTGGTCGCTTGATGGTGGGGAAAAAATACCACTCGACAATACGTGCGGGATCTGGCACACAAGGCTTGATTTGTTACGAAGTTCTTACAAGGCAATTGTCGTGACGCCCGCCATAAATTTCCGATGTAACATCGAGCCAGGCATCAACCCTCGGCATGCGTCCTTTTAGGGCGCTGGGACGCGATTGTAACGGGGTTCGTGTAACAATGCGCGAAAATATGTAAGAATGTGTGCGTTTTGCAACGTGCACTTAACGGGATTTATGCCGATGTCCCGAATGTCGTATCATCGCTTAATTCGTTGCAGCGCACGGTAAAAATTGCTGTATTTTTTGTCGATTTTGTGACAAGTCGCGCGGCTTTTTCATTTCTCCTCGATGCCCCGATCATTCCTGGCCTTGCAAGGCACGGCCTCGCATTTTTTTTCGCGGCTCTCGACGGGCTTGATCGAAAATGGCCACTCAGCTCACCGCATTAATTTTTGCGGTGGCGATCTGCTCTATTCCGGTTCAGCGCACTGTTGGAACTACGATGGTCAGGTTTCCGGCCTCGATGGTTGGTATTCTGAAACGCTTAAATCCGGCGATTTCACCGATATCCTGTTGTTTGGCGATTGCCGGGCTGTCCATCAGCCTGTACACGCGCTCGCAGAGCAATTCGGCGTCCAGGTGCATGTATTCGAAGAGGGCTATGTTCGCCCCCATTGGCTCACGCTCGAAAAGCACGGCGTCAATGGTCGATCGCGGCTCCCTCGCGATCCCGCCTGGTATCTCGAGCATCGTACTTCGGCGCCTTCTCCCGCATTAGCTACCGGCTACAACCTGTACGAACGCGCATGGCATGACATCCGCTATCGCATGGGTAATGCACTGTACGCGTCGCGGTTTCCCGGCTACCGGAGTCACAGGCCATTCAATGGGGCGAAGGAATACGCGGCGCTCGCGAAGCGCTTCGCGCAGCAAAAGCGCCATCGCGATGAAGCTGCGCGAGCGACCTCGCAGGTATTGAAGTCGCGCCGTTCTTACTATCTATTCCCGCTGCAACTGAATTCTGACTCGCAGATCATCGTTCATTCGCCGTTTAGCGGCGTGCGCGAGGCAATCGAGCGAGTGATGCGTTCTTTTGCGAAAAATGCGCCGCGCGACGCCTCGCTCGTGATCAAGAATCATCCGCTCGACACGGGCATCGTCGAATATCGGCAGTTCTCGCGGGAACTAGCAAAAACACTGGATCTGGACGATCGCCTGGTTTTTCTTGAGGACGGTCACCTGCCTACTTTGCTGGAGCACTCTCGCGGCGTCGTCGTTGTGAACAGTACGGTTGGGCTGTCGGCGTTGCATCACCGGCGCCCGCTGATTGCATTGGGTCACGCGATCTATGACATGGAAGGCATGACCTGGCAAGGTGGTCTGGACGACTTCTGGACTCAGGCCAGCAGGCCAGACATGAATCTCTATTACGCGTTTCTCGACTACGTGATTCATCACACCCAGATTAACGGCGATTTCTACACACGGACCGGCATCGAGATGGCGGTGCAAGGTGCCATTCGCCGACTGGAACAAACGGATGATTAAGTCGCGCCCGAGCCACGTCGTCATCACCGGAGCCAGCACCGGCATTGGCCGCGCGCTTGCGCTTGCCTTTGCGGCGCCCGGTGTGACGCTCGGTCTCGCCGCCCGCAACGTGGAGCGCCTCGACGTTTGTGCTCAAGCCTGCCGTGAAAGGGGGGCGCAAGTGATCACGGCCACACTCGACGTTCGCGACGCCGCTGCCGTGGAGCACTGGCTCAACGATTTCGACGAAAAGCACCCAATCGACCTCCTGATCGCCAACGCGGGCGTCGCGAGCACGCTCGCGCACGCCAACGACTGGGAAGGGCGCGAGCGCACCGCGAGCATCGTCGACACTAACTTCTACGGCGCGCTCAACGCGGCACTGCCGGTCATCGAGCGCATGCGCACGCGTCGCCGCGGCCACATCGCGCTCATCAGCTCGATCGCCGCGCTACGCGGCATGGCGATCTCCCCAGCCTACTGCGCAAGCAAGGCCGCGCTTAAAGCCTGGGGCGATTCAGTGCGCCCCGTCCTCGCACGCGACAACATCCGCGTCTCGATCGTGCTGCCGGGCTTCGTCAAAACGGCGATGAGCGACGTATTCCCCGGCGAGAAGCCTTTCATGTGGACCGCCGAAAAAGCCGCGACCCACATCCAGCGCAAACTCGCCGCCGGCCGTGCCGAAATCGCCTTCCCCAGCCTGCTCGCCTTCGGCATGCGTCTGCTCACGCTGATGCCGGCCGCGCTCGCCGACGCCATTCTCAGCCGCATGTCCTATCTGCCGCGCGAGGAACGTTAGCGTGGTGTCACCGGTTTCGATCCCGCTAGCGTTTGTGTGTGCCGCTGCGCTGTCTTTCGCGGCCGATGCAATCGCATTTCCGCGTGTCGGCTTGCGCCGCACGCCGGGTGCGCTCGCGCTGCATATCGTGAGCGTGGTATTCGTTGCCTGTCTGATCTGCGCGCTCACGCGTCGCCCGTTCTTTTCGGCGTTCATCGCCGTGGCGGTCGTCGGCCTGATGAGCGGCGTTAGCAATGCGAAATACGCTTCGTTGCGCGAGCCTTTCGTTTTCACCGATCTAAGCCTTTTCAGCCAGCTATTCGCGCATCCGCGGCTTTATTTGCCATTCCTGAGCGTGCAGACGGTGATTGCCATCGTCGCTGGCGTGCTTCTGCTTGCGGGCGGTTTTTTCCTCGACGCAGCCGCGCCCGCACACGTCGCGGCATTTTGCGCGCTCGCCGCCGCCGCCTTTCTGATCGTCGGATACGCACTCGCTGCACGTCTGCACCTCACGCTCGATCCAATCGAAGACCAACGCCGTCACGGTTTCTTCGCGGTTTTCGTCGCCTATTTGCTCAACGGCATGCGCCGCGCGACGTTCCGCGGCTTTGAAAGCGCGATGTCGGTCAGCCCATTCGCGCAAGCATCCGAGTCGCATTCGCGTCCCGACATCATCGTCATCCAGAGCGAATCCTTCTTCGACGCGCGTGAGTCAAGCAGCGCAATCGAGTCTTCGCTCTACACACATTTCGACACCGCGCTGCGAGAATCGACGGCACACGGCCAGCTCGACGTTCCTGCGTGGGGCGCCAACACGATGCGCTCGGAATTCGCGCTCCTTAGCGGGATTTCGTCTGCAAAACTAGGCTACGCGCGTTTCTACCCCTACGCCTTCGTGCGCCGCGCCTGCGCCTCGCTGGTAAGCTGGTTCCACCGCGCCGGTTATGAAACGCTTGCGATCCATCCGTACTACGCCGACTTCTTCGGCCGCGATCGCGTTTTCCCGCTGCTCGGTTTCGACCGGTTTCTCGACATCCGGGCCTTCGCCAATGCCCATCGCGCCGGCCCGTATATTTCAGACGAAAGTGTTACCGATCGCATCGTCAAGGAACTCGATTCGTCGCGCTCGAAACCCGCATTCATCTTCGCGATGACGATGGAAAATCACGGTCCGCTGCATCTGGAAACTGTAGAAAAGGGCGAATCCAGCCGTTATCACAATCTTGGGGAAGATCCCGCATTTGACGATCTCACCGCGTATCTGCGGCACATCGCGAACGCGGACGCCATGATCGGCCGTCTGCTCGCGCATTTGCGCGCGCGCCGGCGCGACACCGTGCTGTGTTTCTACGGCGATCATGTGCCCGCGTTACCGCATGTATTCGAACGGCTCGGCACTGTACCGAGCCGCAGTCATTACTTCATCTGGCGGAATTTCGGAGATCGGCCGGCCAGGAAGCAAGACAGAGCCGTCGAGGATCTCGGCGCCGCGCTGCTCCACACAATGGAGTCGGCGGACCGGCGCGAGGTCGCGACAGGCGAGTCCGAGAGAACAGAGCAGCTATGAAGAACAGCAAGATCGCAATCGTGGGTATGTCGTGCCGTTTTCCGGGTGGGGTCACCGGGCCGGACGAATTCTGGAGTCTGCTCGAAAACGAGAAAGACGCTGTCACGCAGATTCCCGCCGATCGATTCGGCACGGAGTTCTATCAGCATCCTTCGAAGCGTGAGCCCGGCAAGAGCTACACGTTCGCCGCAGGCGTGCTCGACGATGTCGCGGGCTTCGACGCGGCCTTCTTCGGCATTTCGCCGCGCGAAGCGACGCAGATGGACCCGCAGCAGCGTCTGCTGCTCGAACTCACCTGGGAAGCGTTCGAGGATGCGGGCGTGCGTCCCGAGGCGCTGCGCGGCAGCGATTGCGCGGTCTATGTGGGCGTGGCCAGCACGGACTACGGCAACCGCAATATGGATGACCTGAATACGGTCGATCCGTATTCGGCCACCGGCAACACGCTTTCCATCGCATCGAACCGCATTTCGTGGGTCTACGACCTGCGCGGCCCGAGCATGTCGATCGATACGGCGTGCTCGTCGTCGCTCGTCGCGCTGCATCAGGCCGTCAAGGCGCTGCAAACCGGCGACGCCAGCATGGCGCTCGCAGGCGGCGTCAACCTGCTGCTGCATCCTTACGGTTTCGTCGGCTTCTCGAAGGCGTCGATGCTGTCGCCGCGCGGTCGTTGCCGCGCGTTCGACGCAACGGGCGACGGCTATGTGCGCGCCGAAGGCGGCGCGGTCGTGGTGCTGAAAACGCTTGAGCGCGCGCTCGCGGACGGCGACACGATCCACGCGGTCATCGCAGGCAGCGGCGTCAATTCGGACGGTTTCACGCAAGGCGGCATCAGCGTGCCGGGCACGCCCACGCAGGCCGCGCTGCTGCGCGAGGTCTACGCGCGCGCGCAAATCGATCCGCGTACCGTCGATTATCTGGAAGCGCACGGCACGGGCACAGCGGTGGGCGACCCGATCGAAACGCGCGCGCTCGCCGATGTTGTCGGCGCGGGCCGCGATGCGGAGACGCCGCTGCTGATCGGCTCGGTCAAGACCAATATCGGCCACCTGGAAACCGGTTCGGGCATGGCGGGTCTGCTCAAGGCCGTGCTGTGCCTGAAGCATCGCGCCGTGCCGCGCTCGCTGCACTTCGAAAAGCCGAATCCCAATATCGATTTCACGGGCGGTCATCTGCGCGTGGTCGAGCGCATGACGCCGATCGGCGGACATGGCCGCGAGTTGGTGGTGGGCGTCAATTCGTTCGGCTTCGGCGGCACGAATGCGCACGTTGTGCTGACCGAAGCGCCCGCGCTTCAAGTCGAAGCCGGTAAGACCGCGCAAACTGCACAAGCGCAAGAATTCGCGCCGCTCGTGCTCACCGCGCGTTCGGAGCGCGCGCTGGCGACGCTCGCCGCGCGCTATCTCGCGCGTCTCGACGGGGGGCAGCCGTGGGATTCGCTCGCCGCTGCCGCCGCGCATCGCCGCCAGTGGCTCGAACATCGCGCGATCATTGCGCCCGCAACGTTCGACGAAGCGCACGCGGCGCTCGTCGCCCTGGCGCGTCCGGAGGAGGTCGCGGCGCAAGGCGATATCGCGCCCGCTGCGCTCGTCCATGCGCAGGTGGTCGCGGAGGACGCGCCCGTCGCGCTGGTGTTCTCGGGCAACGGCTCGCAATGGGCGGGCATGGGCCGGCAACTGCTCGCCGAAGACGCCGTGTTCCGCGCGGCCGTGGAAGAAGTGGACGCGCTCTGGTGCGCCGATGGCAGTCCGTCGCTTCACGCGATGATCGCAACCGGCGCGGACGCCGACACGCTCTCCGCCACCGAACACGGACAACCGCTGCTGTTCGCGATTCAGGTCGGCATCGTGCGCGTGATCGAAGCGCATGGCGTGGCCTATGACGCCTGCGTCGGCCACAGCGTCGGCGAAGTCGCGGCCGCGTGGGCTTCGGGCGCACTCACGCTTGCGGATGCCGTGCAGGTCGTCAAGATCCGCAGCCGCGCCCAGGCGCTCACGCGCGGCACGGGCCGCATGGCCGCCGCCGGGATCGGCGAGGCCGAAGCGCGCGAAATGATTCTCCAGCAGGGCCTGACCGGCGATGTCGAAGTCGCCGGCATCAACAGTGTGCAGTCGGTCACGCTGGCCGGTTCGCTCGCGGGTCTCGACGTGATCGGCACGGCGCTCAAGGCGACGGGCCGTTTCTACCAGTTGCTCGATCTCGACTACGCGTTCCACAGCCGTCACATGAACGGCATCGAAGCGCCGGTGCGCGAGGGTCTCGCCGATATCGCGCCGCAAGCCGCGACGCATCGTTACGTCTCGACGGTCACGGGCGGCCCGCTCGATGGCAGCGCGCTCGACGCGCAGTACTGGTGGCGCAATATCCGCGAGCCGGTGCGTTTTGGCGATGCGATTGCGCATCTGGTGGGCGAGGGCGTGCGCCTTTTTGTCGAAGTCGGCCCGCACTCGATCCTGCGCACGTATGTGAAGCAGACGCTCGCCGCACTCAAGGAAAGCGGCGCGCCGCTGCCGACGCTCAAGCGCCAGCACGATAGCGCCGCGACGCTGCATCGCGCGGTGCTCGCCGCCGTGGCGCATGGCGCGCGCGTCGATCGCGAGCGCCTCGTGCCGCGCGCCGCCGATACCGATGCCGTCACGCTGCCGGTCTATCCGTGGCAGCACGAGCGCTACTGGCTGGTGCCGACGATCGAAGGCTACGGCCTCGCGAACCGTCATCGCGTGCATCCGTTGCTCGGCTATCGCCTGCATGAGCACGCGTTCGGCTGGGAAAACCATATCGATCCGGCGCGTTTGCCGTATCTCGCCGATCACGTCGTCGATGGCGGCGTGACGTTTCCGGCAGCGGGCTTCGTGGAAATGGCGCTGGCAGCAGCGCGCGTGTTCTTCGCGACCGAAACCTGCGCGCTCGAAAACGTCGAGATCCGTCAACCCGTCGTGTTCCAGGCGAATCACGCCAAGCTATTCCGCCTCGTCATCGACGTGCGCACGGCCGCGTTCACGATCGAAACCCGCGAGCGCATGAGCGACGACGCGTGGTCGGTCAACGTCGTGGGCCGCTTGCTGTCGAGCGGCAATACGCTCGACGCGAACAGCACGATCGATGCGAGCATGTTGCAATCGTTGTCCGCGCAACTGGCCGTCGATGCGCCCACGCTCTACGCCGCGACCGAATCGATCGGCCTGACTTACGGCCCGCAATTTCGCCGCGTGCAATGCGTGCGTGCCTCGGGCGAAGCGGTGCTGGCAGACCTGGCCGCCCCGCAACTCGCTGACGACGCCGATCTCGCGCGCTACAGCCTGCATCCTTCGCTGCTCGACGCGGGTTTCCATCCGCTCTTTGCGCTTACGGCCGCTAACAACGGCGATCGCGCCGCCTGGCTGCCGGTGCAGTTCGGCCGTATCGACTATCTGCGCGGCGACACGATCCGCCAGGTGCTGGCCGTGGTCGAGCGCCGCAGCCCGCATTCGGTGGTGGTCTCGTTCCACTTCCTGGACGGCGCCGCGCGCGTGGTCGCGCGTCTCGCGCAATGCCGCTTCCGCCGCGTCGATCTGCAGGCGCGCCGCCATGCCGCGCCGTCGCGCTATACGTATCACCTGGAAGCGCGTCCGCTTGCGGGCGGCTTCGACGCGTCGGCGCTGCCCGCGCCCGCCGCGCTGCTCGAAGAAGCGCAGCGCGTGCTCGCCAGTCACGAAGGGCCGGAGGCGCAAAAGCGCCGCGCGATGCACCTGACCGAAGTGCTGCCGCTCGTCGATGTGCTCGCCAGCGGCTATGCGCTGCGCGCCTTCGAAAAGATCGGCGCGTTCCGCACGCCGGGTCTGGCCTTTGGCCCGCTGCCGGAACTGGCCGCGCGTCTGGCCGCAATGCTCGTCGAGGACGGCCTCGCGCGTCATGAAGGCGATCTGCTCGTGCGCGAGCCGGAAGCCTGCGAGGCGATGCCGGGCGTCGATGAACTCTGGCACAGCCTGCTCGAACAATCGCCCGCGCACGTCGCGGAACTGACGCTGCTCGCGCATTGCGGCGCGGCGCTCCCGGCGCTGCTCGCGGGCGAGATGGCGCCCGAAAAGCTGATGTCGCCGACCAGCAAGAGTCTTGTCGAGCATTTCTTCGAAGCCTCGCCGACGTGGTCGCACGTGCGTGCGCTGATCGCCGCGTTTGCCTCGCGCGCGGTGGCTTCGTGGCAGGCTCCGCGCCGGCTGCGCGTGCTGGAAATCGGCCGCGCCGATGTGGACGTGCCGCGTCCGCTCGAAGTCGCGCTGCCGCTCT
Source organism: Paraburkholderia eburnea (assembly GCF_002917095.1). GTDB lineage: Bacteria > Pseudomonadota > Gammaproteobacteria > Burkholderiales > Burkholderiaceae > Paraburkholderia > Paraburkholderia eburnea. The sequence goes on along the minus strand of NZ_PQGA01000001.1, from coordinate 296,989 downwards.
CGCGCTGCGATTACGCGATCGCCTGCACGGCGCCGCAACAGGCCGCGCTTGCGGCGGAAGGCGGCCATAGCGCGCGTCTCGTCACGCTGGTCGCGGGCGAGCGTCTGGCGATCCAAAGCGACGATGACGCGCCTTATGACCTGGTGATCGCCAATTGCCTGCTGGCCGGTCAAAGCGATCCGCTCGCGGCGCTGACCGCGCTGCGCGGCTGGCTCGCGCCGGGCGCGTTCGTCGCGCTCGCCGAGCCGCGCCGGGGCCGTTTCGCCGATATCGTTTTCGGGCCGGTGCGCGGCGATGCCGCCACGTCGTTGAGCGCGGCCGATCTCGTGCGCCTGCTGGAATCCACAGGATTTACCGACGTCGTCTCGTTCTCGGAGCAAGGCTATGAGATCGAGGGCACGCCGGCGCTGATCGTTGCGCGCGCACCGATACGTCTGACGGCGAGCACAACCGCAGCCGTTGAAGCGAAAAAAGCGCCGTGGCTCCTCGTCCATGCCGATGAAGCGGCTGACGTGCGCGTCGCGGGTTTCGCCGATGCGCTGCGTGCACGCGGCGGCGACGTCGAGCTCGTCGCGCAGTCCGGCGTGGGGGCGGCTCTGCACGCGCTCAGCGCCGCACGCGATGGCGCGCCGCTGCATCTCGTGTTCGTCGCGCCCGACGCGGCGTTGCCCGCCGATGCCGACGGCGCCGCGCTGATGCAGGCGCAACGCGCGACCTCGGTTGCGCTCGCGCGCCTCGTGCGCGAACTGGGTGCGTCCGCGCTGCCGGTGCAACTGAGCATCGTGACGCAGGACGGTTCGCCATTCGCAGTCGACGACGTTCAAGCGCCGCGCCGCGCCGAACAGGCTACGATGTGGGGCCTCGGCCGCGTGCTCTCGAACGAGCATCCCGAACTGGGTTGCCGTCTGATCGACGTATCGGCGGCCTGCGAGAACGCCTTCGAAGCGCTCGCGCAGGAACTGCTGGCGGGCGACGTCGAAGAGGAAGTGCTGTTGAACGCGCGTGGCCGTTTCGTGCCGCGCATGCTCGATGCGGCACAAGCGCAACGCCGCGCATCCGGGCAAGGCACAAGCGCACAAGGCTCCGTCCTCGCCTTCGACACGCCGGGCTCGCTGCGCAACCTCGAATGGTTCGCGCAAGCGCCGCGCGCGCTCGAAGCCGATGAAGTCGAAATCGAACCGGTCGCGACCGGCCTGAACTTCCGCGACGTCATGTACGCGATGGGCCTGCTCTCGGACGAGGCCGTCGAAACCGGCTTCGCGGGCGCGACCGTCGGCATGGAACTGTCGGGCTGCGTCACGCGCGTGGGCGCTGGCGTGACCCACTTTAAAGCGGGCGACGCCGTGCTCGGTTTCGCGCCGGCCTCGTTCGCCACGCGCGTCGTCACGCGCGCGGGCGCCGTCACGCGCAAGCCCGCGTCGATGACGTTCGAGGAAGCGGCAACGGTCCCGACCACTTTCTTCACCGCCTGGTACGCGCTGGTCGAACTGGCGCGCGTGCGCGAAGGCGAGCGCGTGCTGGTGCACGGCGGCGCGGGCGGCGTGGGGATCGCCGCGATCCAGCTCGCGCGTCTGCTCGGCGCGGAGGTCTACGCCACTGCGGGCAGTCGCGAGAAGCGCGAATTCGTGCGCCTGCTGGGCGTCGATCGCGTGTTCGATTCGCGCAGCTTGGCGTTCGCGGATCAGGTTCGCGATGCCACGGGCGGCGCCGGTGTGGACGTGGTGCTCAACTCGCTCGCGGGCGAGGCGATGGTGCGCAGCATCGATACGCTGCGCCCGTTCGGCCGCTTTCTTGAGCTGGGCAAGCGCGACTTCTACGAGAACAGCCGTATCGGTCTGCGGCCGTTCCGCAACAACATCAGCTACTTCGGCATCGACGCCGATCAGCTCATGGGCGCGCTGCCCGAGCTGACGACGCGTCTGTTCGAAGCCGTCATGCAGCGTTTCGCCGATGGCGTGCTGCATCCGCTGCCGTATCGGCTGTTCCCGGCGGCGCGTGTGGAAGAAGCGTTCCGCTACATGCAGCAGGCGCGCCAGATCGGCAAGGTGCTGGTCGGTTATCCGGCGGGCACGCCTGCGCCGACGCGCGGCGCGACCCAGGCGGGCGCGCTGCGTTGCGACGGCAGCGGCGCGTATCTCGTGATCGGCGGCACGGGCGGTCTCGGTTTCGCGACGGCGCGCTGGATGGTGGCGCGCGGCGCGCGTCATGTGACGCTCGCGAGCCGCAGCGGCAAGCTTAATGACGCCGCGCTCGCGGAAGTCGCGCGCTGGCACGACGAATTCGGCGTCCAGACGCATGTGGTGTCCTGTGACGTGACGAACGCCGCGGCGGTGCAGGCACTGGTCGCGCAAATCGCCGCGCGCGGCACGCCGCTCAAGGGCGTGCTGCATTCGGCGATGCACATCGACGACGGCCTCGTGCGCAATCTCGACGACGCACGTTTCGAAGCCGTGCTCGCGCCCAAGCTCGCGGGTGCGTGGAATCTGCATCGCGCGACGCTGGATTGCGCGCTCGACTTCTTCGTGGTCTATTCGTCGGCGACGACGGCGCTCGGCAATCCGGGCCAGTCGAGCTACGTGGCGGCGAACAGCTTCCTTGAAGCGCTGGTGGAAACGCGCCGCGCGGCCAACCTGCCGGGCACGTTCATGGCGTGGGGGCCGCTCGACGATGTCGGCTTCCTCGCGCGCAACGAGAAGACGCGCGAGGCATTGCAGTCGCGTATTGGCGGCGCGTCGATCTCGTCGGATGAGGCGCTCGTTGCGCTCGAACGCGTGCTGGTGGCTGGCGGCGCGGGCGAAGCGGTGGTGCGCCTAGACTGGCAGGCACTCTCGCGCGGGATGCCCGCAGCAGGCGCGCGCCGTTATGCGGCGCTGCGCACGCGCAATGCGAACGAGCCGGCGAGCGATGGCGGCCAGCCGCTGCGTGGCCGCGTCGCGGCGCTGCCGCACGCCGAAGCCCTGGCGCTAGTCGAAGAAACCCTGCGCACGCAGATCGCGCGTATCCTGCACCTCGCGCCTGAGAAGGTCGAACTGGAGCGTTCGGTGCTCGACATGGGGATGGACTCGCTGATGGGCATGGAACTGGGTCTCGCGGTCGAAGAGGCGTTCGAGGTCAAGCTGTCGGTGATGGCGATCGCGGAAGGCGCGACGGTGCGTACGCTCGCGGTGCGTATCGTCGAATCGATCGAGGGCGATGCCGAATCCGCCGATTCTCCGCTCGAAGCGCAAGCCGATGCACAGAACGCCGCGCAGGCTGAAACGGCGGCTGCTGCGGCGGCACTCGCGCGCAAGCATGCGATCGACGTCGAAGCGACGCCTGCGGTAGCGGGCGAGCGCGCCGAGGAACTGGTCGAATGAGGGCGCCCGAAGGCTGGCGCGACACGCAGGGCACGCTCGCGCACGAGCTGACGCTCACGGGCCACGGCCTGCACACGGGCCGCCGCGTGAACGTGCGCATCCTGCCGGTGCCGGATGCAACGGCGGCGCACGGTATCGTGTTTCGCCGCGTAGAGTCGGGCCGCGAAGTCGCCACGCTGCGCGCCGATCCGGCGTTGCGCGAGGCGCAGCCGCTTTGCACGATGCTGCGCACAAGCGAAGGCGTGAGCCAGGGCAAAGGCAAGGGCGAGGGCGTGCGCACGGTCGAGCATCTGCTTGCCTCGCTGCTGGTGTGCGGCATCGATCACGCCATCGTCGAACTCGACGCCGAAGAAGTGCCGATCCTCGACGGCAGCGCCGCGCCCTGGATCGAGGCGATCCGCGCTTGCGGGCGTACGGCGCTCGCGCAGCCGCAGCGTTTTATTCGCGTGACGAAGCCCGTTGTCGTGACTGATGGCGTGGGTTCGCAACGCCGCGAAATGCGCATCGAGCCGTGCGAGCGTTACGAAGTGAGCGTGCGCAACGACCTCAAGGGTTTCGGCGACATGCATTGGGAAGGTGCCCTCACGCCGGACGTGTTCGCGCGCGAGATCGCACCGTCGCGTTCGTATGGTCGCGTGAAGTGGGCGCTGCCCGCCATCGCGGCGGGTTACGTGAAGCGCACGCCGATCCTGCGCGGCGCGCGTCTGTCGTGCACGGCATCGATCGTGGGCAATCGAGTGATCGGCGGCATGCGTCTGCCCGATGAGTTCGTGCGCCATCGCGTGCTCGATCTCGTGGGCGATCTCGCGCTCGCCGGCGCGCCGCTGCTGGCGCGAGTGAGCGCCTTGCGCCCGAGTCATGAAATGAACTGGCGGCTTTTGTCCGCGCTGCTCGCCGAGCGCGACGCGTGGACGTGGGCCGAGTGCGACGCCTGAGTGTGAAAACTGAAGGTGCGCACACAACCCAACAAGGAATCGCGTGAGCGTAGGTGAAAAAATCCGGCAGCAACTGGCTGCCGCGGCGCTCAAACGCCAGCTGGAGCGCGTCTCGAACGAGGCGGCGCAACCGTCGAAAGGGCGTGTGTCGCCAAAGGCATCGGGCGCGGATGGGGCACCGTTCGACCCGCGCGCGCGTTTCGAGGCCATGCCGCTTTATCAGCAGGTCAAGCTGATGAAGGAGATGGGCGAAACGCTGCGCGTGCAGTCGCCGTTTTTCCGCGTGCACGAAGGCATGGCGGGTGCCACCACGACGATTGGCGCGCGCGAGTACATCAACTACGCGAACTACAACTACCTGGGCCTCGCGTCCGATCCCGCCGTGATGGCGGCGGCGCAGGGCGCGATCACGCGCTACGGCACGTCGGTTTCCGCGAGCCGTATGGTCGCGGGCGAGCGCCCCGTGCAGCGCGAACTCGAACGCGCGCTGGCCGACTTCTACGAAACCGATGATTGCGTCGCTTTCGTGAGCGGCCACGCGACCAACGTCACGGTGATCGGCGCGTTGTTCGGTCATGGCGATCTGATCGTGCACGACGCGCTCGCGCACAACAGCATCGTGCAAGGCGCGCAGTTGAGCGGCGCGAAGCGTCTCGCCTTCGCGCACAACGACTGGCAGGAACTGGACAGCCTGCTCGCGCGCGCGCGCCACGAATATCGCAACGTGCTGGTGGTGATCGAAGGTCTCTACAGCATGGACGGCGACTATCCCGAACTCGAACGCTTCGTGGAAATCCGCCGCCGTCATGGCGTGTTCCTGATGGTCGATGAAGCGCATTCGTTGGGCGTGCTGGGCGAAACGGGGCGCGGCATTCGCGAACATGCGGGCGTGGCGCCGCAAGATGTCGATCTCTGGATGGGCACGATGAGCAAGACGCTGGCGGGTTGCGGCGGCTTTATCGCGGGCTGTCAGCCGCTGGTCGATATGCTGCGTCATCTGGCGCCGGGTTTTCTCTATAGCGTGGGACTTGCGCCGACGCTCGCGGCAGCTTCGCTCGCGGCGCTCGAACGCCTGCGCGCCGAGCCGCAACGTGTGGCGTCGCTCAAGGCGCGCGGCCATCAGTTTCTGCAAGAGGCGCGCGCGGCCGGTCTCGACACGGGGACGAGCGCGGGTTACGCCGTCGTGCCGGTCATCACGCGCAGCTCGCTCAAGGCCGCGCAATGGGCCAATGCGCTCTTTGACGAAGGCATCAACGTGCAGCCGATCTTCTATCCGGCCGTGGAAGAGCGCGCCGCGCGGCTGCGCTTTTTCATCTGCTCGACGCACGAGCCCGAGCAGATCACGCGCACGGTCGCCGCGCTTGCGCGGCTGGCGAAGGCATAGAGGAAGGTTGCGATGACAACGGTATCGACTTTCGCCGCGCCGCAAGCGCAGACGCTTACGTTTCGTCCCGCGCGCGCAAGCGATGCACTGGTATGCGCACCGCTCGTTTTCGCATCGGGTGAGCACGAGTTCGAGTTTTTTCTCGGCGTGTCGCCCGAGCGGTGCATTACGTTTCTCGCCTTTGCGTTCGGGCTAAACGGCGGGCGCTTCTCGTGGCGCCGTCACGAAGTGGCGGTCGATGCCAATGGCGAGGTCGTCGCGGTGCTGGCGGCGCACGATGGCCGCCGTATTGTCGCCGACGATCCGCATGTGGTCTTCACGCTGCTGCGCCACTTCGGCGTGTTGCGCACGGTGCCGATGCTGCTGCGCGGCCTCGTGCTGGAAACCGAATTGCCCAAGCCCAGGCGCGCCCAGACGCTCGTTGCCCATTGCGCGACGCGTGAAGAGTCGCGCGGAACCGGCACGTTTAGCGCGCTGTTTGCGCACGCGCTCGGCAATGTCGAACGTGGGCTGGACGCGCCCGCGCGCGAGATCGTGCTCGACGTGCTCGTGAGAAATACGCGCGCGGCGGCGCTCTATCGGCGTCTGGGTTTTGTCGATCTGCCGCGCCGCAAGCCACGCTCGAAGCGCCTGCCTGCGGAGCTTGAATCGATCCGGATGCGTTTCGAACCGCGCAAGCAGCGCTGATTAGGCGGGGAGGTTGGAGAGCACGGCTGCCGACCGTGCAACGTTCCTGTAAACTTGGCGACGCATGGCAAGCTTCCACGTTGCCAGCATCCCCAGTCCAGCAACGCCCTGACCATGCTCCGATCCCTTGCCGCCCTGCTGATTTTCCAGTGTCTCGGCGAGAGCGTTTCCTACGTTTTCTCGCTGCCCGTTCCCGGTCCCGTCATCGGCATGTTGCTGCTGTTTGCCTTTGCGATGATGCGGCCCGCCGCCGCCACGGCGATCGAACCCACCGCGCTGGAACTGCTGCGCCATCTCTCGCTGCTCTTCATTCCGGCTGGCGTAGGCATCATGGTCTCCGCCCAGGCGGTGCGCGGCGAAGCCCTGGCCGTCATCGCGAGCCTCATCTTGAGCACCACACTCGGTATTGCCGTCACCGCGCTCGTCACGCGCGCATTGTTGCGCCGGCAACGACGTCATGCCGTCGAGGAGGGCGCATCGTGAATTCGCATCTGTCGATGGGCAAGCTCGACGCCATCTGGGTTTATCTCGCCGCGTCGCCGCTGCTCGGTCTTACGCTCACGCTCGTCGCGTATCTGATCGCGCTGAACGTCTATGCGCGCGCGAGGCACAATCCGCTCGCGAACCCCGTGCTGATCGCCGTGGCGATCGTGGTGATCGCGCTCAAGCTCACCGATACGCCGTATCGCGTCTATTTCGAAGGTGCGCAGTTCGTGCACTTCCTGCTCGGACCCGCGACGGTTGCGCTTGCGCTGCCGCTCTATCGTCAGTGGGACAAGTTGCGCCGTACCGCGCTGCCTTTGCTGGGCGGTCTCGTGGCCGGGTCGCTGACGGCGATCGTGTCAGCAGTTGGGATTGCTAAATTATTGGGCGCGACGCCGCAGACGCTTGCTTCGATTGCGCCAAAGTCGGTGACGACACCCATCGCCATGGCCGTCGCCGAAAAGGTCGGGGGCATTCCCTCGCTCACGGCCGTGCTGGTGATTTCGACGGGCGTGTTCGGCGCGGTGACGGCGCGCTGGATTCTCAACGTCGTGGGCGTGCGCGAAACCGAGGTGCGCGGTTTCGCGATTGGTGTCGCGTCGCACGGCATCGGTACCGCGCGCGCGTTTCAGGTCAGCGAGGAGATGGGCGCGTTTGCGGGACTCGGCATGGGGCTGAACGGCGTGTTCACGGCGTTTGTCGTGCCGGTGTTGCTGCCGGTTCTGTTACGCTGGATTTAGGCGCGCGCGAACAACGCGCGCTTTACCTTCTGCAAGGCGCCATAAGGCGTCACGAAATGCAGCAGGTTTTTAGCGATGCCAGCCCAGTCGCGCCAGTTCAGCACGTTCAGATAACGCATCTGCAAACGCAGGGTGGAAACGATCTGCCTGCGCCGCTTCGTTGCGCTGATGCCGCCTTCGTTCAGCTCGTAATACAGCCCAAGCTCGGGCAGATTCGCGCAGTCATAGCGCTCCATCAGACGCAAAAACAGATCGAGATCTTCCGCCGCCGGATACTGCACGCGATAGTTGCCCACCTCCAGCACCGCATCGATCCGCAACATCACCGAAGGATGCACGAGCGGCGATCTCAACATGCGCGTCTTGCGTAACGTGCTCGCATCGGCGGCGGGGCGCAGCATGAAAAGCGGCGCGCCCGCACGATTCACCACTTGCGTCCAGGTGCCGAGCGCAGCGAGTTTCGGCTCCGCCTCCATGCGCGCGCGCTGCTTCGCAAGACGCTCAGGCACGGTGAGATCGCCCGCATCGATACGCGCGGCGTAACGAAACCCGCGCGCGGCCAGCGCTTCGATACCGGCTTCAAGCGCGCGCTCGATGCCGCCGTTTTTCGCCATGCGCAGTACTTCGATCTGCATGCCTGGCACGTCGGGCGCGACGATGGGCGGCGTGCTGCCGTCATCGACGATCAGTGCGTAAATAAGGGCATTTTCCGCGAACGAGGCCAGCGTGCGCTCGACATCGGCCTGGCCGTTGTAGGCGGGCATCAGCACGGCCACGTCGGCGAGTGCGCCAGTGCGAGCCACGTTCGGAGCAGCGGGGGAATTCATCATGAAGCCAGCTTGAAGCGGATGTAATAGAAGTTCACGCAGGCCGCCGCGAGATAGCCGATGGCCAGTCCCACCAGCGCGCCATACGCGCCCATGCGAGGGATCGCCACCAGATTGACCGCAAACGCCACCGCGAGCGCGAGCAGCCACTTGGCGAGCAGTACGAACTTTGCCTGATACTTGAGCACGACCAGATTGCCGATCGCCTCGATGCCGGCGGGCAGCGAGAGCCACACGGCCCAACGGAAGATGCCGATCGCGCCCGCGTAATCCGGCCCGAACACGCGATGGATGATGAAGCCCGCGAGCGCGTCGAGCACGAGCGCGCCCGCGACCATGAGCGCGGCGGTCATCGCGAACAGACGCACAAGATTGCGCTTGAGCTGTGCGGCCTGCTGCACGCGATAGACGAAGGCGGGCGCGATGGTCTGCGAGAGCATCAGCGCGAGCGTGATCCAGTTTTCGTTGAGCTGTTGCGCGGCGGAATAGCGCCCGAGATCCGCGAAGGAAATCGTGCGTTCGAGCATCAGCCGGTCGAGCTTGAGGAACAGATACATGCAGATCAGACCCAGCCAGAACACCGTGCCCGCCGTGGCGAAATGCCTGAAGAGCGCGCGATCCACGTGCCAGCCGAGCTTGCCGCCGTGACGGCTGCGGTAGTAGAGCACGAGCGCCGCGCCAATTGCCGCCGATTCGATCGCCCACAGCCAGCCGAAGCTGCCGGGCACAAACGCCGCGCGCGCCATCAGGAATACGAGCAGCGCCTTCACGACGGCCGTGCTCATGCTCGCGAGCAACTGCGGCTTGCTATACGTCATGCTCTGCAGCCACGCATTGATGACGCCGACAAACGGCTCGCGAAACAGCATGGTGACGGCCAGACCCGCGAGCATCGCGCCCACCATCGGATCGGTCGCGCCCATCGCGATCCCGCCCCATGTAATGAGCAGCGCCACCGCCGATACGCCGATGCGCAACGCGAACGCGCTGCCGAGCACCGTGCCCGTTTCCTCGCGCGGTTTGTTGACAATAGTGGGCACCAGAATCTCGGCGCCGCAGACCCAGGTGATCGGCGCGAGCACGAGCAGCAGGGTGTTGGCGTACTGCCATTTGCCGAACACGTCGGGGCCGAAATAGCGCGCCAGCACGCCGCTGATGACGATGGCCACGGCGATCTGCGTGATGCGCTCCAGCCCCAGCCAGACGATGTTGGAGAACGCGCGCGTGACGTCGGGGTTGGCGAAGCGTTTGAGGCTCAGCATGCGGGTCTTGCGCCGATGAAAGACCGGGCACGCCGCGTGCGCACCGGTCGGGTCGAACCTGGCCGCGATGCGACTCGCAACGCGGGTCCCGGAGAACCTGGAATAGCCGCCAGAGCGCGCGCGGATTTTGTCTTCTGGAAGAAACGGCGGGGCATTAAAATGGGTGCGTAACCTTCGGCGGACGCCGAAAACCCGCAATTATAGTTTGTAACGGATCCCTCTTTTCGTAACTGCCGGTGCCGTTCCGGTATCAAATCGTGTTACGAATAGACCCCCCGACTTTCCATCGCACGGTGAGCCTCATCATGATTTCTCAATCGATTTTCAAGGCCTATGACATTCGCGGCGTGATCGGCAAGACGCTCGACACGGCTACGGCGCGCGCGATCGGTCAGGCATTCGGCAGCGAGGTGCGTGCGCAGGGCGGCGACGCCGTGGTGATCGCTCGCGACGGCCGCCTCTCGGGTCCCGATCTTTCGGCGGCACTTGCCGACGGCCTGCGCGCTGCGGGCGTGGACGTCGTCAACGTGGGCATGGTCCCCACGCCGGTTGGCTATTTCGCGGCCAGCGTGCCGCTGAATCTGCCCACGGGCGAGCGCAGCGTCGATTCCTGCATCGTCGTGACGGGCAGCCACAACCCGCCCGACTACAACGGCTTCAAGATGGTCCTGCGCGGTAAGGCCATTTACGGCGAGCAGATCCAGGCGCTTTATCAACGCATCGTCGACCAACGTTTCGAAACCGGCGCGGGCACCTATGCCGATTACGACATCGCCGATGAATACATCGCGCGCATCGTCGGCGACGTGAAGCTCGCGCGGCCGCTGAAGATCGTGGTCGATACCGGCAACGGCGTGGCGGGTGAACTCGCGCCGCGCCTGTTCAAGGCAATGGGCTGCGAACTGGTCGAGCTGTTCACGGAAGTGGACGGCAACTTCCCGAACCACCACCCGGACCCGGCGCATCCGGAAAACCTCCAGGACGTGATCCGCGCGCTCAAGGAAACGGACGCCGAAATCGGCTTCGCGTTCGACGGCGACGGCGACCGTCTGGGCGTGGTGACCAAGGACGGCCAGATCATCTATCCGGATCGCCAGTTGATGCTGTTCGCCGAGGAAGTGCTCTCGCGCAATCCCGGTAAGCAGATCATTTACGACGTGAAGTGCACGCGTAATCTGGCCAAATGGGTGAAGGCCAAGGGCGGCGAGCCGCTGATGTGGAAGACGGGCCACTCGCTCGTGAAGGCGAAGCTGCGTGAAACCGGCGCGCCGCTGGCGGGCGAAATGAGCGGCCACGTGTTCTTCAAGGACCGCTGGTACGGCTTCGACGACGGCCTCTACACGGGCGCGCGCCTGCTGGAAATCCTCGCGCGCGTGCAGGACCCGAGCAAGCTGCTCAACGATCTGCCGAACTCCACGGCCACGCCGGAGCTGCAACTGAAGCTGGAAGAAGGCGAAAACTTCGCGCTGATCGCGAAGCTTCAGCAGAATGCGAAATTCACGGGCGCCGACGAAGTCATCACCATCGACGGCCTGCGCGTGGAGTACCCGGACGGCTTCGGTCTCGCGCGCTCGTCGAACACCACGCCGGTGGTCGTGATGCGTTTCGAAGCGGACAACGACGCGGCGCTTGCGCGTATCCAGTCCGACTTCAAGCGCGTGATCCTCGCCGAAAAGCCGGACGCGAAGCTGCCGTTCTAGGTTTTGCAGGCGCTTGATCGTCAGTCAAGCGTTTGATTTGAAGTCAAAGCGGCGCCGTGCGGTTTCCCCGCCCGGCGCCGCGGCGTTTGCAGCGCCCGCTTTTTGCCGTGAAAGGGTGAGGAAGGCAGTTCTGGCGGTGATATCCGCACATTCTCCCCGCTTTTTCGCCTAACTCCCTGCGGCGCGCTAAAATTGCGCACCTTTTAACCCGTCCGCCTGAATCAGCCCCGAGTTTGCCTTGAGCGTGCAAAAGATCCTCATCGTGCGCGTGTCGTCGCTTGGCGACGTCGTCCACAACATGCCCGCCATCGCCGACATCCGGCGGCGGTATCCCGACGCGCAGATCGACTGGCTCGTCGAGGAAAGCTTCCAGTCGCTCGTCGAGCTGGTCCACGGCGTGCGTCGAGCGATTCCGTTTTCGCTGCGGCGCTGGCGCAAGCGGCTGCTGTCGGCAGCCAACTGGCGCGAGATTGGCGCGTTCCGCCGCGCGCTTGCCGCCGAAAAATACGACCTCGTGATCGACTGCCAGGGGCTTATCAAGACCGCGTGGGTCGCGAGCTGGGCACGTGGTCCGCTCGTCGGTCTGGGCAACCGCACCGACGGCGCGGGCTACGAATGGCCCGTGCGCTTCTTCTACGACAGGTCGATTCGCATCGAGCCGCGCACCCACGTGGTCGAGCGCACGCGCCAACTGGTGGCGGGCGCGCTCGAATTGCCGCCGCCGTCGATCCAGGACGACATCGACTTCGGTATCGACACTTACCGCGCCGCGCAGGCGCTCGCGGGCGTCGGCCTGAACCTGCCGGTGCCCTATGTGGTGTTCGTGCACGCAACGTCTCGCGCCGACAAGCAATGGCCCGACGCCCACTGGATCGAGCTGGGCCAGGCGCTGGTGCGCCGTGGCGCCTCGCTCGTGCTGCCGTGGGGCAGCGACGCCGAGCGCGCGACCAGCGAGCGCCTCGCGCGCGAGTTCGGCGAAGCGGCCATCGTGCCGCCGAAGCTCTCGCTGCCCGCCGTGGTCGGCCTGATCGACGGCGCGGCTGCGACCGTGGGCGTCGATACCGGCCTCGTGCACATCGCGGCGGCGCTGAAGCGCCCGACCGTCGAGTTGTACAATTTCGCGACCGCCTGGCGCACCGGCGGCTACTGGTCGCCGAATGTCGTCAACCTCGGCACCGCAGGGCAGCCGCCCACGCTGGCCCAGGTCAAGAGCGCGCTCGCGGGCTTCGGCCTGCTGTGAGGCGCGTTGCGCTGTGAGGTTAGCGTGCGGGGTGCGGCAACGTGCTCCAGCTTCATCGTCGGAAAGGCCTGACCGGCTGCGGCGCATCAAGGCGCGCCGTGTTGCTCGCACGGTATAAGGGTCGGCGCGCGCGGCGCCCGGCCTGCACGGCTTGCGTGAATAGCCAGGCATGACGCAACAGCGGATGCCGCAGCGCGCACTAGAGCCTCGGGCGCAGTGAGCGTCGCACGCGACGCCGCGCCGGACCAGACCGGAGCCGCCCGCCAGGCATCCAGATCCATCGCTTCCAGGGGCGACCATGAACGAATCCCAGATCATCGAAATCACTTCCGCCGACTGGCAAGGGCAGTCTTTGCCGATGCCGCGCGAGCAACTGCTCGACGCCGTCGAGCAGGGCAAGGTGCTGTACTTCCCCAAGCTGGAATTCCCGATCGAAGGCGGCGAGCGCGCGCTGCTCGATCCGGCGATCGCCGATCCCAAGCGCAAGAACATCAGCCTCGATCCGAACGGCGGCGCGCTGCATGGCGTGCTCGGCGACACCGTGCAGCAGTCGGCGGTGCGCGCGCTGATCGCGCGTTACCAGGCCTGTGCGCGCTCGCTCGTCGACGGTCTCTTTCCCGAGTACACCGGCAAGCTGCGCGTCGCGCCCACGAGCCTGCGCCTGCATCAGGTGGAAACGCGCGAGACCTCGTGGCGCAAGGACGATTCGCGCCTGCATGTGGACGCTTTTCCGTCGCGCCCGAACTACGGCGAGCGCATTCTGCGCGTGTTCACCAACGTGAACCCGAACGGTGCGCCGCGCGTGTGGCGCGTGGGCGAGCCGTTCGAGGACATGGCGAAGCGCTTCCTGCCCAACATCAAGCCACAGATGCCAGGCTCGGCGTGGCTGCAAAACCTGCTGCACATCACCAAGTCGCCGCGCAGCGAGTACGACCACCTGATGCTCAATCTGCACGACGGCATGAAGGCCGACCTGGAGTATCAAAAGGTCTGCCCGCAGGAGACCATCGGCTTTCCGCCCGGTTCGGTCTGGGTGTGCTTCTCCGATCACACCTCGCATGCGGTCATGTCCGGCCAGTTCATGATGGAACAGACCTTCTTCCTGCCCGCGAAAGACATGGTGCATCCGGAATGGGCGCCGCTCGGCATCCTGCAACGCCTCAAGGGCAAGGAACTGGTTTGATATCGACGATGAGCACGAGCGCACCCGAAGCCCGCGCGGAGGCCCGATGCTAAGGGCCATTTATCGCGCGGCCTGGTGGCTGATCGCGCCGCTCGCGGTGCTGCGTCTGATGATCCGCTCGCGGCGCGAGCGCGGTTATCGCGAGCACGTCTGCGAGCGCTTTGGACACAGCGCCGGGCGCCTGCCCGAGGACGACACGCCGCTGATCTGGGTGCATGCCGTGTCGGTGGGCGAGACGCGTGCCGCGCAGCCGCTCGTCGATGCGCTGCTGGCGGCGCGTCCCGACGCGCGCATCCTGCTCACGCACATGACGCCGGGCGGGCGTGCGACCGGCGAGCAACTGTTCGGCGAGCGCGTGCTGCGCTGCTATCTGCCCTACGACATGCCGGGCGCCGTGCGGCGCTTTCTGCGCACGTGGCGTCCCTCGCTCGGTCTCGTGATGGAGACCGAGGTATGGCCGACGCTGATCGACGAATGCAAACGCGCCGACGTGCCGCTCGTGCTGACCAACGCGCGCATGTCGGCGCGCTCGTTCAAGCGTGCGGCGAAGTTCGGCGCGCGCGCGCGCGAGGTGTTCGGCGGCTTCACACGCGTGCTGGCGCAAAGTCCGGCCGATGCGCAGCGTCTGGCTGCGCTCGGCGCGCGCAACGTGGCGGTGCTGGGCAATCTCAAGTTCGATATGGCGAGCCCGCCTGGACTCGTCGCGCGCGGGCGCGACTGGCGCCGTGCGATCGGCGCGCGGCCCGTGTGGGTCGCGGCGAGCACGCGCGAAGGCGAGGAGGAACTCGTGCTGGACGCGTTCGCCGCGCTGAAGGTGCCCGACGCGCTGCTGATTCTCGTGCCGCGTCATCCGCAGCGTTTCGACGAAGTCGCCGCGCTGGTTGCGCGCAGGAACTTCAAGCTCGAACGGCGCTCGCAATGGGCGCCGGCTGCGAATGCGGTGGACGTGCAGACGAACGTGCGCGCCTTGCCCCAGGACGTGAATGTGCTGCTCGGCGATTCGATGGGCGAGATGGGTGCGTACTATGCGGCCGCCGATCTCGCGTTTATCGGCGGGAGTTTGTTGCCGCTGGGCGGCCAGAATCTGATCGAAGCCTGCGCCGTGGGCACGCCGGTGCTGATCGGGCCGCACGTATTCAACTTCACGCAGGCGACTGCCGATGCAGTGGCAGCGGGCGCGGCGCTGCAGGTCCAGGATCCCGCGGGCCTCGCCGTCGCCTTGCGCGAACTCTTCGAAGACAAGCCGCGCCGCGTGACGATGGGCGCGGCGGCCTCCGCCTTCGCGGCACGCCACCGTGGCGCGACCGAGCGCACCGTGGATGTGCTCACCACGCTGCTGCCCGAGCAGGCCTCGGCGTCGCTCGATCTTTAAGCTGCCGAAGTCATCAGCCGACCAGCAGTCCCTTCTTTTCGATGAAGGCAATCACCTGATCGAGGCCGTCGAGCGCCTTGAGATTGCACATCACGAAGGGGCGCTCGCCGCGCATCTTCTTCGCATCCGACGCCATCACATCGAGATTCGCGCCCACGAACGGCGCGAGATCGGTCTTGTTGATGACGAGCAGGTCCGACTTCGTGATGCCGGGGCCGCCCTTGCGCGGAATCTTCTCGCCGCCCGCCACGTCGATCACGTAAATCGTCAGGTCCGAAAGTTCGGGGCTGAAGGTGGCCGCGAGATTGTCGCCGCCCGATTCGATAAAGACGATATCGGCATCCGGAAAGCGCGTGAGCATCTGATCGACGGCTTCGAGGTTGATCGAGGCGTCCTCGCGGATCGCGGTGTGCGGGCAGCCGCCCGTTTCCACGCCCATGATGCGCTCGGCGGGCAGGGCGCCCGCGACGGTCAGCAGGCGCTGGTCTTCCTTCGTGTAGATGTCGTTCGTGATGGCGACGAGGTCGTAGCGCTCGCGCATGGCCTTGCAGAGCATTTCGAGCAGCGTGGTTTTGCCGGAGCCGACCGGGCCGCCGACGCCGACGCGCAGCGGCGGCAGTTTCTTCGTGCGTTTGAGGTTCATGAGTCTTGCGATGCGGATGAGGTCAGGAGCGTCAGGAGCGGAATAGCCGCGAGTATTGTGATTCGTGCCGCGCGGACAGAATGCCGAGCTGCGGCGCGAAGGTGTTGAGCGCGTCGGGCGGCGTGGCGAGCGCGCGCGCAACCGCGTCTTCGATTCTGGGCCGCAGCGCCACCACGATGCGCTGGCCCGCGAGCTGGCCGAGCGGCACGGCCTTGAGCGCGGCCGCCGTCTGGTTCTCGACCCAACTGAATGCGTAGGCCGCGAGCGTCGCTTGCGTTGACGCATCGTGCGCCCACGCCGCGAAAGCGAAGGCCGTGGGCTGCGCAATCGGCGTCATGCGTTCGAGCGTGGTGCGCCGTTCGGCATCGCCCCATTCAAGTTGCGCGCACAACTGACGCAGCGACCAGCCCATCTGCGCGGTTTCGCGGCGCAACTCGGCTGATTCGCGGCTGGCGATGAATTCGGCGTTGGCGTCGAGCAGTGCTTGTGTGGACTGCGTATCGTGAGCGCGCCAGCGTTCGAGTTGATGCGCGATGAACGGCAGTTCGCCAGGCGCGAGCACGTTGGCGAGGCCATTGGCGATCCAGTGCGCGGCATCGTCGGCGCCGGCGATCAGGCCGACATCGATGGCCGCTTCGAGTCCCTGCGAATAGCTGAACGCGCCGATCGGCAGCGCGGGCGATGCGAGATGCAGCAGCGCCGTGAGTTCAGCGATGTTCATGGCTGTGATCGTGAGCGTGGCCGTCGCAATGCGCGTGATCGTGGCCGCAGTCGGGGCCGTGGTCGTGATCGTGCGAATGATCGTGACCATGCGCGTGATCGTGTGCATGACCGTGATCGTGCGCGTGGCCGTGATGCTCGTCGAACACGCGTTGCGCGAGCGCGTAGTCCTCCGCGAAAGTCTCGTCGTGACCATGCCGATGACCGCCGCCGTACGCGCCGGATTCGGGCTGGAACGGCAGTTCCGCGCGCTCGACCTGCGCGCCCAGGCGCTTGAGCATGTCTTCGAGCACCGGATCGGCTTCGAGCTTCAGTTCGTCGATGCCCACTTCCACGGGCGTGTGGCGGTTGCCCAGATGGTACGCCGCGCGCGTGAGCGTGAGCCGGTCGGGCGCGCGCACGCGCAGCACGCTTTGCGCCGCCGCGATCACGCGCACGAGGCCGCCATCGTCGGCGACCAGCATGTCGCCCTCGCGCAGGATGGTGCCGCGCGGCAGCACCACGCCCACTTCCTCGCCGCTATCGAGCGTGGCCGCGAAGCGGCTCTTGCAGCGCATGTCGTACGGCAGCGTGAGCGTGGGCGCGCGCTTCACCAGCACGCTCGCGAGCTTCGCGGTGAGTCGTTTGTCGATCGTACGCATATCAGTGCATCAAACTTAGAACAGGAAATAGCGCTGCGCCATCGGCAGGACCGTGGCGGGTTCGCAGGTCAGCAATTGTCCATCGGCGACGACCTGATAGGTCTCCGGATCGACGCTGATCGACGGCTGCCACGCGTTGTGGATCATGTCCGCCTTCGTGACGTTGCGGCAGTTGCGTACGGCCACGATACGCTTTTGCAGGCCGTAGCGCTCGGGCATGCCAAGGTCGAGCGAAAGCTGCGAAACAAAGGTCAACGAGGTCTGCGTGAGCGCGCGCCCGCGCGTGCCGAACATCTCGCGATAGTGCACGGGTTGCGGCGTGGGAATCGAGGCGTTCGGGTCGCCCATCTGCGCGAGCGCGATCATGCCGCCCTTGAGAATCAGCGACGGCTTGACGCCGAAGAAGGCCGGGTCCCAGAACACGAGATCGGCCCATTTGCCCGGCTCGATCGAGCCGACTTCGTGCGCGATGCCATGCGTGAGCGCTGGGTTGATCGTGTACTTGGCCACATAGCGCTTGACGCGGAAGTTGTCGTTGCGTGACGTGTCCTCGGGCAGCGCGCCGCGTTGCACCTTCATCTTGTGCGCGCTCTGCCAGGTGCGGATGATGACTTCGCCTACGCGACCCATCGCCTGGGAATCCGAAGAAAGCATCGACAGGGCGCCGAGGTCGTGCAGGATATCTTCGGCGGCGATGGTTTCGCGGCGAATGCGCGACTCCGCGAAAGCGATGTCCTCGGCAATCGACGGATCGAGGTGATGGCAAACCATCAGCATGTCGAGGTGTTCGTCGAGCGTGTTGACGGTATAGGGGCGCGTCGGGTTGGTCGAGGAGGGCAGGACGTTGGCTTCGCCGCACACCTTGATGATGTCGGGTGCGTGGCCGCCGCCCGCGCCTTCCGTGTGATACGTGTGGATCGTGCGGCCCTTGAAGGCGCCCACGGTCGCTTCCAGGAAGCCCGATTCGTTGAGCGTGTCGGTGTGGATCGCGACCTGCGTATCGGTTGCGTCCGCAACAGTCAAGCAGTTGTCGATGGCGGCGGGCGTCGAGCCCCAGTCCTCGTGCAGCTTGAGGCCGATGGCGCCCGCAGCGATCTGCTCTTCGGCGGGCTGGGGCAGGCTCACGTTGCCTTTGCCGAGAAAGCCGAGGTTGATCGGCCAGCCGTCGGCTGCCTGCAACATGCGCTCCATATGCCACGGACCCGGGGTGCAGGTGGTGGCGTTGGTGCCGGTCGCCGGCCCCGTGCCGCCGCCGAGCATCGTGGTCACGCCCGAGGCCAGCGCCTCGTCGATCTGCTGCGGGCTGATGAAGTGGATGTGCGTGTCGATGCCGCCCGCCGTGACGATCTGGCCTTCGCCCGCGATCACTTCCGTCGACGCGCCGATCGGAATCGTCACGCCCGGCTGCACGTCCGGATTGCCCGCCTTGCCGATCTTCCAGATGCGCCCGTCCTTGATGCCGATGTCGGCTTTCACGATGCCCCAGTGATCGAGAATCACGGCGTTGGTCACGACCGTGTCGGCCACTTCGGCGTGCAGGCGCTGCGACTGGCCCATGCCGTCGCGAATCACCTTGCCGCCGCCGAATTTCACCTCGTCGCCATAGACGGTGTAGTCGCGCTCGATTTCGATGAGCAGTTCGGTGTCGGCAAGACGCACGCGGTCGCCGGTCGTGGGGCCGAACATCTCCGCATAGGCGCGGCGGCCGATCTTCAAAGTCATATCGGAATCCTGATGAATTCGAAACGTGAGGTGGGCGTGCCGCTCAGAGCGGGCCCATCACCTTGCCGCTGAAGCCGTAGACGGCGCGCTCGCCTGCGAGCGCGACCAGTTCGACGGTGCGCTCCTGGCCGGGCTCGAAACGCACGGCGGTGCCCGCCGCGATGTTCAGGCGAAAGCCGCGCGCGGCCTCACGGTCGAACGCCAGCGCGTCGTTGACTTCGTAAAAGTGAAAGTGCGAGCCGATCTGCACGGGACGATCGCCCGTGTTCGCAACCGTCACGGTTACGGTTTCGCGGCCCGCGTTGAGTTCGATTTCGCCTTCGTCGATGAGCATTTCGCCGGGGATCATGAGTGGCTCCTCCCGACTCAAGGAATCGGATGATGGACGGTGACGAGCTTGGTGCCGTCGGGGAAGGTGGCTTCGACCTGGATGTCGGGGATCATCTCGGGCACGCCGTCCATCACGTCGTCGCGCGTGAGCAGCGTGGTGCCGTAGTGCATGACCTCGGCGACGGTCTTGCCGTCACGGGCGGCTTCCATCAGCGCCGCGCTGATGAAGGCGACCGCCTCCGGGTAGTTGAGCTTGAGGCCGCGGGCGCGGCGCCTTTCGGCGAGCAGCGCGGCGGTGAAGATCAGGAGCTTGTCTTTCTCGCGTGGCGTGAGCTTCATCGTTCTGGGTCTTGGGCGGGGTGCTGGGTGATTTTCCGGCGCGCGGGCCGGCGAGGCCGATGCGAAGCGAATGCACGCCCTCGGAGTTTGCGCCAGTTCAGCTTACGGGAGCCAGGTTACGGCCAGCTTGCAGCCTCGCACGCTGCGCGCGCGAATCCGTGCAAGCTGACAGCAAGGGTTGTGCCAATGAAGGGGGCAGCGTGAATGCACCAAACGCGGGGCTAATTTGCACCTCATTGGCGTTTTGTTGACGTGATGTTGTGCGTCGGCGCATGAGAGCGCGCCGGGATGGTGCGTAGGCTTACGTAGTCCACAGACGCAGCGGTGCGCCCGGCACGCCGTGCACGAATGGCCGCAGTTGTGACCAGCATTGCGCGAGCGTGTTCTGCAGCGGCTCCATCGAGCGCGCGACCACGCGCACGAGCAGCACGCCCGGCGCCACGCAGCTTGCGCCCGAACGCAGCGCATCGTCGAAGGGCAGCGTCGCGGCCAGGTCCTGTGCGAGCGCGTCGTTGCACGCAGGCCCGATCGCCCACAGCACGCCGAACGCGGGAAAGCCCGCGAGTCCTTGCGGCGCGTCGCGCAGCGGGTCGGCGGCGTCGATCAGCGCACGTTCGAACCAGAGCAGTTGCTCATTCGTATCGAGCGTGGCGGCATCGGGCGCGGCGGCACGAATCACGCGCGTGAGCGAGCGCACCATGCCCGCCGACCAGCGCTCGCCTGCGGCCTGACGGCCCAGTTGCATCGCCTCCCAGCCGATGGCCGTCGCGCCTTGCGCGAGCGTGAGCGCAAAGTCCAGTTCCGCATGTGCGTGATCGAAGACGAGATTGTTCTGCGGCAGCCAGTCGAACTTCGCGCCTGCGCCTACGCGCACATGGATGCGCTGGCGCGCGACGCGCCCGTTCGACTTGTACCACTTGGTCGCGCCGGGCGTGGTGAGCACCGCATGCGCGCCGTCGCCCACCTTCACGTCGATGTCGAGCCGGTCGCCGCCCGCGATGCCCGCCGGCGGATGCACGATCACCGCGTGGCAGATCGCGTCGCCTTCGGGGTAGAGCGGTCGTTGCACGCGCAACGGACCGGCGTGCAGCCGATGCGTGAGCGCCGTGCGCGTCTTCTGAAGCTCAAAGCCAAGTTCGAGCTTCGCGGCCCATTCGGGCGGCGCGGTATTGCGCAGCGTGTTGTTAGCGAGCGCGGCGTGATCTTCGTGGAGCGACATGCTGAAAACGTGGGCGTGTGCGAATGGTGGCGAGGATAGCACGCGGGCTGGCGCGCGCCTGTCCAGGCAAAAATCAGGCGCCTAGCAGTCTGAGTGATAGCAGCGATTGCATGTCGCGCCGACCATCGGCGATCACGTAGATGACAATCTGCGTGTCGATGACGCGATAGATTACGCGGTAAGGCTTGAACATCGCCTGCCGATATTCCTTGATTCCGAGGGCGATCAGTTCCTTCGGATGGCTCCCTCTTTCGGGAAAGCAGGCCAGGTTTTCCAGCACGCTATTCAACTGATCCAATACGTAGTCCGCGTTGGCCGGACAGTCGAATTCGGCGATGTAGTCGTAGATGGACTCCAGGTCATGCTCCGCGCCCTCAGTCATGAGAACGTCGAAGCGCACGCTTGCACCCTGCATCAGCCGGCGTTCCGCTTGGCTCGCAGGCGCGCGACGACATTGGCGGCCGGCTTCACCTTGCCTGCTGCGACGTCCTGATTCCCGAGTGCCAAAAGCTTCAGCAATGCCAGCGTTTCCTGGGTTTGCTCAAATGAGGCAACGTCTTGCAGGACGGCTTTGGCTTCACCGTTCTGGGTGATGACCAGCGGCTCGCGTTGCTCGGCCAGTTGTGCGAGCACTTCTGCTGCGTTTGCCTTGAGATAGCTGATCGGTTTGACCTGCGACGAATAGCGCATGCGCGGCTCCCTGATTGACGTGACCGGTCCGAATATAGACTTTTTATGGTCGTGACGCAAGAAACCACGGCCGGTTCCTTGCGTCTCGTCGGTCCCCATTTGTCGCCCGTCGCTCAAACCATTGTCACACCGCAATCAACTCCCGCACGCCATCCGCATCCATCTGCGCGCCCGCGCCGCCCGCGACGATCTCGCCGCGGCTCATCACCCAATAGCGATCCGCGATAGCCTTGGCGAAGTCGTAATACTGCTCGACCAGCAGCACCGTGAGATTCATCTCCTCGACGAGTCTGCGCAGCGTGCGTCCGATATCCTGAATGATCGATGGCTGAATGCCTTCGGTCGGCTCATCGAGAATCAGCAGTTGCGGATCGCTCATCAGCGCGCGCCCAATCGCCAGTTGCTGTTGCTGGCCGCCGGAAAGATCGCCGCCGCGCCGCGCCTTCATGTCCTTGAGCACGGGAAAGAGCGTGTAGATATGGTCGGGCACGCCCTTGGGCATGCGCTTTTTGCTCGCCGCGCCCACCAGCAGATTTTCTTCCACCGTGAGACGTGGAAAGATATCGCGCCCTTGTGGCACATAAGCCAGCCCCTGCGCCACGCGTGCGTGCGTGGGCAGCTTCGTGAGCGCGTGATCGCCCCAGGCGATCGTGCCGCTTTTGGTAGGCACCACGCCCATCAGGCAGCGCAGCAGCGTGGTCTTGCCCACGCCGTTGCGCCCGAGCAGGACCGTCAATTCGCCTTGCGGCACCGTCATCGAGACGTTGCGCAGGATGTGGCTGCCACCGTAATACTGGTTCAGCGATTCAATGTTCAGCATGGCTAATGATCTTTTAGCGTCCCAGATACGATTCGATCACGGTTTCGTCGCGCTTCACGTCGTCGAGCGTGCCGTGCGCGAGCACGCGGCCCTCGGCCATCACGGTAACGCGGCCGGTCTCGCCCGCGAGCGCCGCGACGAACTCCATGTCGTGCTCGACCACCATCATCGAGCAACTGCCGCGCAGGCGGTTGAGCAGGGCGGCCAGTTCCATCGTTTCGTCGTCGGTCATGCCCGCGGCGGGTTCGTCCAGCAGCAGCAACTGCGGCTTTTGCATCAGCAGCATGCCGATTTCCAGCCGCTGCTTCTGCCCGTGCGAAAGCTCGCCCGCAAGACGCCGCGCATCGCTTTCGAGGCGAATGATTTCGAGCGTCTGCTCGATCTTCGCCTGCGCGTCGCGATCGAGCCGCGCGCGCAGCGTCGCGAACCAGCCCTTGTCGGCCTTCATGGCGAGTTCGAGGTTCTCCCACACGGGATGCTGCTCGAACACCGTGGGCTTCTGGAACTTGCGACCGATCCCCGCGCGCGCGATCGATGGTTCGTTCATGCGCGTGAGGTCGAGCGTCTGGCCGAGAAACACCTTGCCCGAATCGGGCGATGTCTTGCCGGTGATGACGTCCATCATCGTGGTCTTGCCCGCGCCGTTCGGGCCGATCACGCAGCGCAGCTCGCCCGCGTCGATGGCAAGCGACAGTTTGTTGAGCGCGCGAAAGCCGTCGAAGCTCACGGTCACGTCTTCCAGATAGAGGATCGTGCCGTGCGAGATATCGATTGCGCCTGGCTCGACCACGTGTCCCATGCTGGCGACGCCGGAGACCGCGAGCGTGTCCGCGTCGTCGAACGGGTTGTGGTTGAGCGGGTCGTTGAGCAGGATATGTCCGTTCATGCGCGCTTGCCTCCGAGGCGTTTCGCCGCGAGTTCGATCAGGCCCATGATGCCGTTGGGCAGCAGTAGCGGCACCAGCACGAAGATGAGGCCGAGGAAGAACAGCCAGTATTCGGCGAAATAGGCAGTGAAAAAGCTCTTCGCGCCATTGACCGCGAACGCGCCGATGATCGGGCCGATCAGCGTCCCGCGTCCGCCCACGGCCACCCAGATCGCCATTTCGATCGAGTTGCCCGGCGACATCTCGCTCGGGTTGATGATGCCGACCTGCGGCACGTAGAGCGCGCCCGCGATGCCGCACAGCACGGCCGAGAGCGTCCAGATGAACAGCTTGTAGCCGAGCGGGCTGTAGCCGAGGAACATCAGGCGCGTTTCGCCGTCGCGCACGGCGGTCACGACGCGGCCGAGCTTCGAGGTGACGATCGCGCGCGCCGCCAGAAACGCCAGCACGAGCGTGGCGAAGGTCAGCAGAAACAGCACCGTGCGCGTGCCCGGATGCGTGATCGGCATACCTGCGATGCGCTTGAAATCCGTGAAGCCGTTATTGCCGCCGAAGCCCGTTTCGTTGCGATAGAACAGCAGCATCGCGGCGAAGGTCATGGCCTGCGTGATGATCGACAGATACACGCCCTTCACGCGCGAGCGGAACGTGAAGAAGCCGAACACCCACGCGACCACGGCGGGCACCAGCACGACCAGCAGCAGCGCCACGCCCAGATGCTGCGTGCCCTGCCAGTACCACGGCAGCGAATGCCAGTCGAGGAACACCATGAAGTCGGGCAGATCGCTGCCGTATTTGCCGTCGTGGCCGATCTCGCGCATCAGATACATGCCGATGGCGTAGCCGCCCAGCGCGAAGAACAAGCCGTGGCCCAGGCTCAGAATGCCGCAATAGCCCCACACGAGATCGAGCGCGAGCGCGGCGATCGCGTAGCACATGAGCTTGCCCGCGAGCGTCATCGTGTAGGCGGACAGATGCAGCGCGCTCGATTGCGGCAGCACCAGCGCGCACAGCGGCACGCCCACGCCGATGGCGATGATGAGCGCGATCAGCGCAAGCCAGGCACGGCGCGAAAGCAGGGCGGGGCGCGCGGGCAGGCCGAGCGCGAAGGTTTCGGCAGCGCTCTCTTGCGCGCCGAGCGTATGACGCGGCGAAGTGGAAGTGGCGACGGTCATGTGGTTCAAGCCTCCGCGCTACGGCCCTTGAGGGCGAACAGCCCCTGCGGACGCTTCTGGATGAAGAGCACGATCAGCACGAGCACGGCGATCTTCGCGAGCACCGCGCCCCAGAACGGCTCGATGGCCTTGGAAACCAGGCCAAGGCCAAAGCCACCGATCACCGTGCCTGCGATCTGGCCCACGCCGCCCAGCACCACGGCCATGAACGAGTCGATGATGTAGCTCTGGCCAAGATCCGGACCGACGTTGCCGATCTGCGAGAGCGCGCAGCCGCCCAGACCCGCGATGCCCGCGCCGAACGCGAACGCCCACGCATCGACGCGCGCGGTGCGCACGCCCACGCAGGCGGCCATGCGGCGGTTCTGCGTGACGGCGCGCACGAACAGGCCCAGACGCGTTTTGTTGAGCACGGTCCACGCGATGCCCACCACGATCAGCGAGAACGCGAGGATCGCCAGGCGGTTGTACGGCAGGATGAGGTTCTGCATCACCGTCACGCCGCCGCTCATCCACGCGGGGTTTTCGACCTGCACGTTCTGCGCGCCGAACAGCATGCGCGTGGCCTGAATCAGGATCAGGCTGATGCCGAAGGTGGTCAGCAGCGTTTCCAGCGGACGGCCATAGAGATGGCGGATCACCAGCCGCTCGATTCCCGCGCCGATCAGCGCGGCGACGATGAACGAAGCGGGAATCGCCAGCAGCGGATACCAGTCGAACGCGCCGGGCGCGTAGCGCTGAAAGAGCGTCTGCACCACATAGGTTGCGTACGCACCGATCATGAGGAATTCGCCGTGCGCCATGTTGATGACGCCGATGAGGCCATACGTGATCGCGAGGCCCAACGCCGCGAGCAGCAGCACGCTGCCCAGCGACAGACCGGCGAACAGCGTGCCGAGGATCTGGCTGCGGCGCTGGATCGAATCGAGCGCGTCGATGCCTTGCTGGGCGGCCGCGCGCACGTTGGCATCGGGTTCGCTCCAGCCGCCGCTCGTGTTCTTCGCAACGAGCGGGCGCAGCAGTTCGTACATGTCGAGATCGTGGCGCGCCGCGACCAGCTTCGTGGCTTCCAGACGCGTCGCCGCGTCCGGATCGCGCAGTGCGCTCATCGCCCATAGCGTGTCGAGACGGCGCTTGAGCGCAGGATCGGCTTCCTTCGCGCGGGCGGCGTCGATCATCGGCTTCATCGACGGGTCGGGGTTCTTCAGCAGTTCGGCGATGGCGGCGCGGCGCGTTTCGACGTCAGGCGAGGCGAGCTGCAGGCCCGAGAGCGCGCCCGCCACTTTAGAGCGCAACTGGTTGTTGAGCGTGATGGATTGGGCGCTGGACGCGACGTTTGCCGCCACGGGCTTGCCGGTGGCGGCGTCGCGTGCATTGTCGCCGTCCTGGATCAGCACTTCGCCGGAATCGGTCGCGCTCACGTTGTCTTCTGACAAAGCCTTCAGGAGTGCTAGTGAAGCGGCGTCGTGCGTGGCGATGAGCTTGTCGATGGCGGCGGATTTCGCGTCGAAGTCGTCGGCGCCAAGCGGCGCGACATCGGCGGTTTCGAGCGCGTGAGCGCTTGCGCCGAGCACGGCAAAGAGCGCGGCGGCCAGTAACTGACGCAGCCCCGCGCGGGCAAACCTCGAGAATGAGAGAGCCATGATGTCTTCTTCTTGATGCGGGGTGCGCCCCAAAGCATAAGGCCGCTGCAGTGCGCCCCGTTCGGGCAGATCGTGCGCGCTACGCGAGACGTGTCGCGTGGCGCGCCTGGTATTACCTGGTGTTGCTGGCCGACTCAAGCTGGCCGACTCAGCGAGCCATCATCAAGCCGTGCGCGAGCGGTGCAGGAACTCCGGCAGCACGTCTTGCGTCACGACATCCGGCTTGCCTTCGTTGCCGGCGATGAACGGACTCCACGGCTGAGCGCGAATCGCCGTCTTCGTCTTCCACACGACGTTGAACTGGCCGTCGCCGCGAATCTCGCCGATCATCACGGGCTTGTGCAGATGGTGGTTGCCGTCCATCGACAGCGTGAAGCCCGAAGGCGCGGCCACGCTCTGGCCGATCATCGCCACGCGCACCTTGTCCACGTCGGTGCTCTTCGCTTTTTCGACGGCCTGCTTCCACATATGGATGCCGACATACGTGGCCTCCATCGGATCATTGGTGACGCGTTTGCTGCCGCCCGGCAGGTTGTTGGTGGCGACCCACGACTCGAACTGTTCCTTGAACTTCGTGTTGTTCGGGCCTTTCACCGACATGAAGTAATTCCACGCCGCGAGATGGCCGACGAGCGGTTTCGTATCGATGCCGCGCAGTTCCTCTTCGCCCACCGAGAAAGCGACCACCGGTACATCGGTTGCCTTGATGCCCTGGTTGCCGAGTTCCTTGTAGAAGGGCACGTTCGAATCGCCGTTGATGGTCGAGACCACCGTGGTCTTGCCGCCCTGCGAGAAGGTCTTGATGTTGGCGACGATCGTTTGATAGTCGCTGTGACCGAACGGCGTGTAGACCTCCTGAATATCGCTGTCCTTCACACCCTTCGAATGCAGGAACGCGCGCAGGATCTTGTTGGTCGTGCGCGGATACACATAGTCGGTGCCGAGCAGGAAGAAGCGCTTCGCGCCGCCGCCTTCCGGACTCATCAGATATTCGACGGCGGGAAGCGCCTGCTGATTGGGCGCGGCGCCCGTGTAGAACACGTTGCGCGACATTTCCTCCCCTTCGTATTGCACCGGGTAGTAGAGCAGGCCGTTGAGTTCCTCGAACACCGGCAGTACCGACTTGCGCGACACCGACGTCCAGCAGCCGAACACGCACGCGACCTTGTCCTGGGTGAGCAACTGGCGCGCCTTTTCGGCGAACAGCGGCCAGTTCGAGGCCGGGTCCACCACCACGGGCTCGATCTGCCGGCCCATCACGCCGCCGTTCTTGTTGATGTCGGAGATCGTCATCAGCGCCGTGTCTTTGAGCGAGGTCTCCGAAATCGCCATCGTGCCCGACAGCGAGTGAAGAATGCCGACCTTGATGGGGCCGCTGCCCGTGTCGGCGTGCGCGAACGGCACGCGTCCTGCGAGTGCGAGCGCGCCCGACATCGTCCCGAATTTCAACAGACTGCGACGTTTCATTGCATTGCCCCTTTGGGTGAAGTCATGGTCGTGGCGCATGTGGTTTTGCGCCGGCTGTTCGAGTCAGTCTTGCCGGACCATTACTGCAAGGGATATGCCAGTGCGTGAAATATGCGCCATGTGTGCAGCAGCAAGGCGCAGGCGGTGCGCATGGGGCGCAGCGCGGCGCAAGGGGTACACGAATGTGGTGCACTGCGACGCATGTTCGGGCGTGCTGCATCGTTGCAGTGCGAAAAACAAGGGCGACGCGGTGCACGACGAGGCGCGAGATCGTCGCGAACAGGTGCTCAAGTGCAGGCGCGCTACATCGTTGTGCATGTCATGCGCACGCGCTGCCCGCTGCCTACACTGATTTTCACAAGCCCGCTGTTTTCTTCGATCGACTTCGATGCCCTCAATCTTCGAAAGGGAGATGCAGATGAATGCCAGCCTGCCCGATCTGTCCGCGTTCTGGATGCCCTTCATGTCGCACGACGGTCGGCAGATTCTCGATGGCACCGCGGGGCTGTGGTGCGTGAATGCGGGGCATTGCCGCGCCGATGGGCGCCGTGGCCGCAAGCGCGCGACCATCGACCTGTACGAGCGCGAGGGTTTGTTTGGCCGCGCCGCGCAGATGGCGCCGATCTTCGAGCGCGAGATTCACAAGCTGCGCGGCGAGCCGCATGTGATCGACGTGCGCAATCTCGGGCTGGTGGGCGGCGTGGAGCTTGAGCCGCGCGAAGGCGCGCCCGGTGCGCGCGCGTACGAGACGTTCGTGCGCTGTTACCAGAAGGGCGTGCTCATACGCTACACGGGCGACATTCTGGCGTTCTCGCCGCCGCTGATCGTCGACGAGAAGCAGATCGAGGAGATCTTCTCGACCGTGGCGCTGGTTTTGCGCGAAGTCGATTAACGGCGTTGTGGCAATGAAAAAGGGCGCAGCCCTGTGAGGCTGCGCCCTTTGTACGCATGGGTTCCGCGGATCAGTACGTGGGCACCTTCGGATCGACCTGGCGCGACCATGCGTCGATGCCGCCTTGCAGGTTGAACACGTTCGTGAAGCCGCGCGACTCCAGGAACATCGCAACCTGGGCGCTGCGCGCGCCGTGATGGCAGATGCAGACGACTTGCGCTTCGTCGTCCAGTTCCTCGCTGCGCGCGGGGATCTGCGCCATCGGAATCGAGACGATGCCGTCGATCTTCGCCGTTTCGATTTCCCACGGCTCGCGCACGTCGAGCAGCACGGGAGCGGGGCGCGACGAATCGGCGAGCCATTCGGCGAGGGCGGGGGCGGTCAGGATCTGCATGAAAGACTCAATCTTGAGAAAGAACCAACCGGGCGCGCGGCCCGGTTACGGTGGTAAAGCTCGATTTTAGAACTTGAAGCGCGGCGGCTGCACGGCGTTTTCAAGCGCTTCGACCCAGGTTTCGAAGACACTGGCGACGCGGTACTGCTTGTCGTCCATGCGCGTGATGATCTGGGCTTCCATGACCGGCGCGCCGCCGACGAATGCGGCAAGGCGTCCGCCTACCTTCAGTTGTTCGAGCAGTTCCTGCGGCACCACGGGCAGGCCGCCCGAAACGCAGATCACGTCGTAGGGCGCATTCGCGGCCCAGCCGCGCGAGGCGTCGCCCTGCACGACTTCGGCGTTCAGCACGCCGTTCTTGACGAAGTTCGCGCGGGCGAATTCGGCGAGTTCCGTGTCGATTTCGACCGTCACGACTTTCTGCGCACGGTGCGCGAGCAACGCCGCCATGTAACCCGAACCCGCCCCGATCTCCAGCACGCTTTCGTGCTTCTTCACCGCAAGCTCCTGCAGCACGCGCGCTTCGACGCGCGGATGCATCATGTGCTGGCCGTTGGGCAGCGGCAACTGGAGGTCGGCGAACGCGAGATCCGCGTAGGCGGCGGGGACGAAATGCTCACGCTTGACGATCGAGAGCAGATTCAGCACGTCCTGGTCGAGCACCTCCCAGGGGCGGATTTGCTGTTCGATCATGTTGAAACGCGCTTGTTCGATGTTCATGGTGACTCGGCGTTGTGGTTTTTTCGGATTCTGGGCAGGGCGCCGGGCGTTGAAAACGGTGCCAGGCAACCGCGAGATTGTACCAAAGGGCTTTCGCGGCGCGCCTTGCCGCCGACAGGGGAAAACGCGCAGGGAGGTGGCGCAGGACTAGCCATTCGGATGAGTTCCGCGGATCGCGCCGGGCAGGGAAACTTCAAGCGTGTTTAACCTGCTTCAAGGAACCAGCATGTCCAATGTAATACAGATGAATTACGATGCGGCTTCGACCATCACGCGTAGGAGTTGGGGAATGAGCGCGAGCGCATTGGTACAGGTCCGCATCGATCCCGCGTTGAAGCAGCGCGCATCGACGGTGCTCGACAAGATGGGGCTCACCGTGTCGGACGCGGTGCGTATCCTGCTCACGCGTATCGCGAACGAAGGCGCGCTGCCGTTCGATTTCGCGGTCGATCCGGCCACGCACGACGCCTGGTTTCGCGCGAAGGTGCGCGAGGCGCTCGATGAACCGCGTCCCGCCGTCGCGCCTGAAGACGTGGAGGCGCATTTCGCGAAGCGGCGAGCGGCGGCCAGTTCGTTCGAAGACGACGAAGCCGGAACGCTGGATACCGGCTCACGAAAGCGCAAGCGTTGAGGGTCGAATGGTCGCCGCTCGCGCCCGCCTACTGCCCCAGATACACGAACTTTCCGCCGCGTATCGTGCCCATCACGCTTGCGCGCTGGTCTAGACCCACGTGGTCTGTTTCGCTCGTGTTGACCATGCCGTTGGGCACGATTACTTCGTGCGCGTGCTCAAGCTCGCTGCGCAGCGCGACGCGGAACGCCTCGGTGCCCGGTTGCGCGGTCTTGAGCGCGCGGGCCACGGCGTCCTGCAGGCGCGGATACACGCCCGCCGCGTCGCCCGCGAACTGCGTGACCGTGCCCGGTCCGTACTTCGCCTCGTAAGCGTCCACGAAGGCCAGTGCGGCTTTTTGCGCCGGTTGATCGGCGGGCAGCGTGCGCGCGACCACGACAGGCTGGGTCGGGAACAGCGTGCCCTCGACCTCCTTGCCGCCCAGCTTGATGAACTCCGGCGTGGCGATGCCATGCGTCTGATAGATCGCGCCCTTGTAGCCGCGCTCGGCCAGCGTGCGCTGCGGCAGGACCGTGGGCGTGCCCGCGCCCGCGATCAGCACGGCGTCCGGTTTCGCGGCGATCAGCTTGAGGATCTGGCCCGTCACGCTGGCGTCGGTGCGGTTAAAGCGCTCGGTGGCCACGATCTGGATGTTGCGTTCGCGGGCGTTCTTCGTGAACTCGTTGAGCCAGCTATCGCCGTAGCTATCCGCGAAGCCGATGAAGCCCACCGTCTTCACGCCGTGCGCGGCCATGTAGCGCGTCATCACATCGGCCATCGCCGCGTCGGTCTGCGCCATCTTGAACGCCCAGACGCGTGTGCCTTGCTGCGGCTCGACCACGGACGCCGAGCCCACCAGCGTAATCATCGGCGTCCTGCTTTGCGCCACGGGATCGAGCGCCGCGAGCGCGGCGGGCGTGATGTTCGGACCGACGATCACATCCACCTGATCTTCGTTGATGAGCTTGCGGATGTTGCGCACGGCCGCGCCCGGGTCGGAGCCGTCGTCGAGCACGATGTACTCCGCCTTCTGTCCCGCGATGATCGGGGGCCACATCAGCATCGCGTTCTTGCTCGTGATGCCGATGGCGGCGGCGGGGCCGGTGCTCGATAGGTCGATGCCCACTTTCAGATCGGCGTGGGCGGCGGGGGCAATGGCGCCCAGCGCGAGGGCGGCGGCCAGGGCGAACGGGCGCAGCGAAGGACTCAGACGCAGATACGGCTTCGACTTCATGCAGCGGTCTCCAGGAAGGAAAAAGCGAGAAGCGTTCTGGTTATCTGGCGGCGTACCCAGGCCAGGAGCGGCGCGCTCGCGCCTTTACAGCTCGTAAGTCTCGTGTTCGCCCTTGAGTGCCTGTTCGATGAGCTTGCGGTTCAGGCTCGGCGAGAGCAGTTCGACCAGCGTATACACATAGCTGCGCAGATACGCGCCCTGCTTGAGCGCCACGCGCGTCACATTGCTGCCGAACAGATGGCCGACCGGCAACGCGCGCAGATGGCGGTCGCGTTCGGCGTTGAAGGCGATGTCGGCCATGATCCCCACACCCAGGCCCAGTTCCACATAGGTCTTGATCACGTCGGCGTCGATGGCTTCGAGCACGATGTCGGGCTGCAGGCCGCGCAGACGGAACGCCTCGTTGATCTTGGTGCGGCCCGCGAACGCGTTGTCATAGGTGATCAGCGGAAACTGGGCCAGATCATCGAGCGAGAGCGGCTTGCGCTCCAGCAGCGGATGATCGGGCAGCATCACGGCGACGTGGTGCCAGGTGAAGCAGGGCAGCGAAACCAGTTCCTTGTAGTTGGAGATGGCCTCGGTGGCGATCGCCAGATCGGCCTGATCGTGCAGCACCATCTCGGCCACCTGCGTGGGGCTGCCTTGCAGGATCGACAGATGCACCTTCGGAAAGCGCCGCTTGAACTCGGCGATGGCCGCCGGCAGCGAGTAGCGCGCCTGGGTGTGCGTGGCGGCGATCACCAGGTTGCCTTGATCCTGCGCGGCATAGTCCTTACCGACGCGCTTGAGGCTCTCCACTTCCTGGAGAATGCGTTCGACCGACGCAAGGATGATGCGGCCCGGCTCCGTGAGCGAGCGCACGCGCTTGCCGTGTCGGGTGAAGATTTCGACCCCTAATTCATCCTCCAGCTCGATGATCGCCTTCGAGACGCCCGGCTGGCTTGTATACAGTGCCTTGGCCGCTTCCGTGAGGTTGAAGTTCTGACGCACGGCCTCGCGGACGAAGCGGAACTGATGCAGGTTCATATATAACCCCTTGGCATATCAACCTGATTTTTAGATCGTTTGAAATATAAGGCGAGTTTATTACCATTTCCCCAACTTTTCCAATATGGATATCTGTTTTGGTCATTAGCAAATGACCGGCGATTTGAAGGCGCCGTGTCGGGCAGGACCAGAACTGGCCAAGTCGAAGTCGGAGAACGCGGCGTAACCGGAACGCCGCGATTGATACAACCCTGGGGTCCCCGAATGTACCAATACGATCAGTACGACCAGACCATCGTCGACGAGCGCGTCGCGCAATACAGCGACCAGGTTCGCCGCCGCCTGTCGGGCGAATTGAGCGAAGAAGAGTTCCGCCCGCTGCGTCTGCAGAACGGCCTGTACTATCAGCGCCATGCCTACATGCTTCGCGTCGCGATTCCTTACGGCAATCTGCGTAGCGATCAACTGCGCATGCTCGGCCAGATCGCGCGCGAGCACGACCGCGAGTACGGCCACTTCTCGACGCGCTCGAACATCCAGTACAACTGGATCAAGCTCGAAGAAACGCCCGAAATCCTCGCCAAGCTCGCGTCCGTCCAGATGCACGGCATCCAGACGTCGGGCAACTGCATCCGCAACATCACCGCCGACCAGTTCGCGGGCGTGACGCCCGACGAAGTCGTCGATCCGCGCCCGTGGGCCGAGATCATGCGTCAATGGTCGACGTTCCACCCCGAATTCGCGTGGCTGCCGCGCAAGTTCAAGATCGCCGTGTCGGGTTCGAAGCAGGACCGCGCCGCCGTGCAGATCCACGATCTGGGCGTGTATCTCGACCGTAACGAGCAGGGCGAAATCGTCGCGTCGATCCTCGCGGGCGGCGGTCTTGGCCGCACGCCGATCATCGGCGCGATCATCAAGCGCAACCTGCCGTGGCAGCATCTGCTGACCTACTGCGAAGCCGTGCTGCGCGTGTACAACCGCTACGGCCGCCGCGACAACCTCTACAAGGCGCGCATCAAGATTCTCGTGAAGGCGCTCTCGCCCGAGAAGTTCGCGCAGCAAGTGGAAGAAGAGTGGCAGCACCTGAAGGACGGCCCTTCGACGCTCACGCAGGCGGAAGTCGAGCGCGTCTCGCAGTATTTCGTGCCGCCGGCTTACGAAAAGCTCGCCGATACCGACACGTCCTACGAGAAGCATCTGCTGGAAAACCGCGCCTTCGCGCGCTGGGTCGAGCGCAATGCGCGCCCGCATCGCGTGCCGGGCTATGTGTCGGTCACGATCTCGCTCAAGCCGCGCGACATCGCGCCGGGCGACGCCACCGACAAGCAGATGGAAGCCCTGGCCGACTGGGCGGACGAATACTCGTTCGGCCAGATCCGCGTCTCGCACGAGCAGAACCTGATCCTCGCCGACGTCAAGAAGCGCGATCTGTTCGCGCTGTGGGAAAAGGCGAAGGAGCAAGGCTTTGCGACCGCGAACATCGGCCTGTTGACCGACATCATCGCGTGCCCGGGCGGCGACTTCTGCTCGCTCGCGAATGCGAAGTCGATCCCCATCGCGCTGGCGATCCAGGAGCGTTTCGACAACCTCGATTTCGTCTACGACCTCGGCGACCTGTCGTTCAACATCTCGGGCTGCATGAACTCGTGCGGTCACCATCACGTCGGCAACATCGGCGTGCTGGGCGTGGATAAGGACGGCTCGGAGTGGTATCAGGTGTCGCTCGGCGGCGAACAGGGCAACGGCGCCAACGGCGCGCGCCTTGGCCGCGTGATCGGCCCGTCGTTCTCGGCGGAAGAGATGCCCGACGTGGTGCAGAAGGTGATCGACACGTTCGTCGAAAACCGCATCGACGGCGAGCGTTTCATCGACACGTACGACCGCATCGGCATGGCGCCGTTCAAGGAGCGCGTGTACGCGCAGCGCCAACCGGCCCACGCCTGATCGGCAACGAAACGAGATACGAGACTTAAGCAATGGCATTGATCATCAAGAATCGCGAGATCGTTGAAGACTCCTGGCAGGTCGTGCGCGCAGCCGAAGACGGCGTGCTGCCCGACGTGGCCGCGCTGCCCGCGGGCAAGGTGCTGGTGCCTTTCGCGTACTGGCAGGCCAATCGCGAGGCGCTGGTCGCCGCGCGCGGCAAGGACGAACTGGGCGTGTGGCTCGCGCCGGACAGCGAACCGGCGGACGTGGTCGCCGACTTCGACAAGATCGCGCTGATCGGCGTCGATTTCCCGGTGTTCCGCGATGGCCGTGGCTATTCGATCGCGCGTCTGCTGCGCGAGCGTTATGGCTACAAGGGCGAAATCCGCGCGATCGGCGACGTGCTGCGCGACCAGTTGCGCTTTTACGAGCGTTGCGGTTTCGACGCCTACGCACTGCGCGCCGACAAGGACATCAACGACGCGCTCAAGGCGTTCACCGAGTTCACGGTGCAATACCAGGGCGCGTTCGACGAGCCGTCACCGCTGTTCCGCCGCAAGGAAGGGCAACGAGGCGTCGCAGCATGACCGTCGCTTCTTCCACGCCAGCCAGCGAAATCACGGCTGAAGTGTCGACGCAACTGCAAGCGAAGATCGAGCGCCTGGATGCACTGCTCGATTCGATCGCCGCGCGTCACGCCGACGTGAAGCTAGCCAGCAGCCTCGCCGCCGAAGACATGCTGCTCACCCACGCGATCCTGTCGCGTGGCGTGAAGATCGGCATCTTCTCGCTGAACACGGGCCGCCTGCACGCGGAAACCGTGGGCATGATCGATACGGTGCGCGCGCGCTACGGCTACGAGATCGAGCAGTTTCATCCGCAGCAGGATGCGATCGACGAATACGTCACGCAGCACGGCCTGAACGCGTTCTACGAGAGCGTCGATCTGCGCAAGCGCTGCTGCGAGATCCGCAAGGTCGAGCCGCTCAATCGCGCGCTGTCGGGCGTGTCGGCGTGGGTCACGGGCCAGCGCCGCGAGCAGTCGGTCACGCGCGCGGAGCTGCACGAGGAAGAACGCGACGAAGCCCGCAACATCGACAAGTTCAATCCGCTCGCGGACTGGACCGAGGCCGATGTGTGGACCTATCTGCGCGCCTTCGACGTGCCGGTGAACCCGCTGCATGCGCGCGGCTACCCGAGCATCGGTTGCGAGCCCTGCACGCGAGCGATCCGTCCCGGCGAAGACAGCCGCGCGGGCCGCTGGTGGTGGGAGTCGCGCGACACGAAGGAATGCGGGTTGCACATCACGTCGGTGTCCGCGATTCCGGTGGCCGTAGAGGCTTCCCCAGCGGTTTCGCCGATCGGACGTGCAAGCCAGAATTGAAGTTTTCGCGCCGTTTTCAGTGTTATAGCGAGCGGCGGCGAAAGTCGAATACAGAGTAACGCGTCCCGAATCTTCGGAACGGGACGCGATCAGACGAAGGATCCGAACATGAGCACGACGCTCGACTCCGCAGTGAATGCGCCGCTTCAGGTCACGGCGAACCGCATGGACCATCTCGACTGGCTCGAAGCCGAGTCGATCCACATCCTGCGCGAACTCGTTGCCGAGTGCAGCAAGCCCGCGCTGCTGTTCTCGGGCGGCAAGGATTCGGTGGTCGTGCTCGCCCTCGCGTTGAAGGCGTTTGGTCTGGGCGCGAACCGCAAGACCTCGCTGCCGTTCCCGCTCGTGCACATCGACACGGGTCACAACTACGAGGAAGTGATCGACTTCCGCGATCGTCGCGCAGCCGAAATCGGCGCGGAACTCGTGGTCGGTCATGTCGAAGATTCGATCAGGAAAGGCACGGTGCGCCTGCGCCGCGAAACCGATTCGCGTAATGCCGCGCAGGCGGTCACGCTGCTCGAAACCATCGAGCAATACGGCTATACGGCGATGATCGGCGGCGCGCGCCGCGACGAAGAAAAAGCCCGCGCGAAGGAGCGCATCTTCTCGTTCCGCGACGAGTTCGGCCAGTGGGACCCGAAGGCGCAACGCCCGGAACTCTGGAGCCTTTACAACGCGCGCCTGCACAATGGCGAGCACCTGCGCGTGTTCCCGATCTCGAACTGGACCGAACTGGACGTGTGGCAATACATCGAGCGCGAAAAGCTCGAACTGCCGTCGATCTACTACGCGCACCAGCGCGAGATCGTGCGCCGCAACGGCCTGCTCGTGCCGGTCACGCCGCTCACGCCGATGAAGGAAGGCGAAGTCAGCGAAATGGCGCAGGTGCGATTCCGTACCGTGGGCGACATCAGCTGCACCTGCCCGGTGGCGAGCGATGCCGACAACATCGAGAAGATCATCGCCGAAACCGCCGTGACCGAAATCACGGAACGCGGCGCCACGCGCATGGACGACCAGGCGTCGGAAGCCGCGATGGAACAGCGCAAGAAGCAAGGTTATTTCTAAAAGCACGCAGAGGAAGAATTGAACATGGTTACGACGCATCAACCTGAAGACCTCGGCGTGCTGCGCTTCATCACG
Organism: Paraburkholderia eburnea; assembly: GCF_002917095.1. GTDB lineage: Bacteria > Pseudomonadota > Gammaproteobacteria > Burkholderiales > Burkholderiaceae > Paraburkholderia > Paraburkholderia eburnea. The sequence goes on along the minus strand of NZ_PQGA01000001.1, from coordinate 260,232 downwards.
GCAGGCAGCGTGGACGACGGCAAGAGCACGCTGATCGGCCGCCTGCTGTACGACAGCAAGGCAGTCCTTTCGGATCAACTCTCGGCGCTCTCGCGCGCGAAGAACAAGCGCACCGTCGGCGACGAAATCGACCTGTCGCTGCTCACGGACGGCCTCGAAGCCGAGCGCGAGCAGGGCATCACGATCGACGTGGCGTACCGCTATTTCGCCACGGCCAAGCGCAAGTTCATCATCGCGGATACCCCGGGCCACGAGCAGTACACGCGCAACATGGTCACGGGCGCGTCCACCGCGCACGCCGCGATCATCCTGATCGACCCCACGCGCGTGACGGTCGAGAACGGCGTGACGCAACTGCTGCCGCAAACCAAGCGCCATAGCGCCATCGTCAAGCTGCTCGGCCTGCAACACGTGATCGTTGCGATCAACAAGATGGATCTGGTCGATTACAGCGAAGCGACCTTCAACCTGATCCGCGAAGCCTACGTCGCGCTCGCGCGCCAGCTTGGCCTCGCCAATGTGCGCTTCGTGCCGGTGTCGGCGCTCAAGGGCGACAACATCGTGACGCTGAGCGAGCGCATGCCGTGGTACGCGGGCGAGCCGCTGCTCGATCTGCTCGAAGCCCTGCCGGTCGCGCAGCCGACGGGCGAGGCGCTGCGCTTCCCCGTGCAATGGGTCGCGCGCCAGGACGGTTCGAGCGCCGACGATTTCCGCGGCTACATGGGCCGTATCGAAGCGGGCGAAGTGAAGCTCGGCGACGCCATCACGGTGCTGCCGGCAGGCCGCGCCGCAACCGTCGCGGAAATCATCGCGCCGGTGCCGGGCGGCACGGCGCAGGTCGATCGCGCTTTCGCGGGCCAGACCGTGACGATCCGCCTGGCGGAAGATGTCGACGTTTCGCGCGGCGACACCTTCGTGCCCGCCGGCGACGACACGCAACCGGCCAAGAAGCTCGAAGCGGACCTCTGCTGGTTCGACGAAGAGCCGCTTTCGACGGCGCGCAAGTACCTGCTCAAGCAGACCACCAGCACGGTGTTCGCGAAGATCGGCGCGATCAAGGAAGTGCTCGACGTGCATACGCTGTCGCACGCGGTGGACCGCCAGGACCTCGCCATGAACGACATCGGCCGCGTGGCGCTCACGCTGCAAAAGCCTTTGGTTGCGGACCTGTATGATGCACATCCCGGCACCGGCGCGTTCGTTCTCATCGACGAGGCAACGCATCATACGGTGGCTGCGGGCATGATCCGCGCGCTTACGGCTTAAGTCACTTGAAGCGCGCACGCTCGCTCCGGTCGATACAGGGTTGGAAAATATGGGCAAGGTTTATCTGATCGGCGCCGGACCGGGCGCCGCGGATCTCATCACCGTACGCGGCGCGCGCCTGCTGGGCCAGGCGCAGGTCGTGCTGCACGACGCGCTCGTCGAGCCGGCGATGCTCGACTATGCGCCTCAAGGCGCGAAGTTCATCGCGGTCGGCAAGCGCTGTGGCCAGCGCTCGACGGCGCAGCAGTTCATCAACAAGCAGTTGGTGGATGCGGCGCGCGAGCATGACATCGTCGTGCGTCTGAAGGGCGGCGATCCGATGCTGTTCGGTCGCGCCGACGAGGAAATGCGCGCGCTCGAAGCCGCAGGCATCGAATTCGAAGTCGTGCCGGGCATCACGGCGGCGCTCGCCAGCGCCGCCACGCTGCAACGCTCGCTGACGCTGCGCGGCGTCTCGCGCAGCGTGGCGCTCGCGACCTATTCGCGCGCGGCAGGCAGCGAGGAGATCCGCGAGCATGTGAATGCCGATTCGCTGGTGTTCTATATGGGCCGCGACAGCGCGCCCGATATCGCGCAGCAGTTGATCGACGCGGGCCGGGCGGGCACGACACCGGTGGCGATCGTCGAAGCGTGCAGCACGGCGCGCGAGCGCATGCTCACGTTGACGCTGGCTGGGCTGGCGGCGGGCGAGGCACAGGACTGGCTCGACGCGGCGCAGCCGAGCCTGCTCATGATCGGCGAGGCATTTGCCGAAAGGGCAGGGCAGCAGGCGGATCAGACTGATGAGCGTCTGGCCGCCGCTTGAGAATCAAGACGGGGGCTGTGCCACCAGAAAGCAGAAGGGCCGCTGAAAAGCGGCCCTTCTTGCGTTTACGTCCATGCTTTCAAGTGTCGTGACTAGGTTTCGTAAGTGAGGCAGTACTGCACGATTGCGTCGAGCACGCCGTCATCCTCGCCCACGGCCGTCGCGCAGTCGATCCGCAGATCCGGATGCGCGGCCTGGCACTGCGCGATGAGTGCCGGCAGATCGCGGCGGATATGACCGCCCTGACCGAAGAATACCGGCACCACGGTGATGGCCGTGCAGCCCTGCGCGGCCTGCGCGTCGATGGCTTCGGGCAGGCCCGGCGTCATGAGTTCGAGAAACGCGAGATCGACGGGACCCGCCGCGCCGCGCGAGGCGGCCAGCTTGCCCGCCAGTCGCGTGAATGGCTCTTTCCAGCGCGCATCGCGCGCGCCGTGGCCAAACAGGATCATGCCGTGCTTGTTGAGGGTAACCATCGTCGCGACTCCAGAGAACGATGCCTGACCGAACGTCAGTGCCGGTCCACCCACTTCAGGCCCAGCAACCCTAGCGCCAGATAAATCAACGCGGGTGTCGCCGCCGTGAGCGGCGCGGGCCAGGTATTCAGATTGCCGATGTGCGAGAACAGCGTGTTGACGAGCTGGAAGCTCATGCCGAGCATGATCCCGCCGAACACCTTCACGCCCACCACGCCCGCACGCGTATGCAGATACGCGAACGGCAGCGACAGCACCAGCATCACGAACACCGCGAACGGATAAAGCAGCTTGCGCCAGAACGCGATTTCATAGCGCTGCGTGTCCTGATGGTTTTCCTGCAAATGCTGGATGTAGCGGAACAGGTTGAACATCGACATGCGGTCAGGCGACACCAGCAGCACCGAAAGAATCTGCGGCGTGAGTTCCGAGCGCAACGAATATTCGGGCGTCGAAGTCTGCGTCGCGCGATAGATCGGCGCGAGCGCGTCGGCTGGCTGGTTCGGCGGCGGGGGCACGCTGATCAGTTCGGTGTCCGTCACGTCCTTGAGCAGCCAGTGGCCCGGCGGCTGGAACTTGCCGCTTTGCGCCACGCGCACGTTCGAGAGACGGAACTGCGAATCGAATTCGTAGATCCGCACATTCGTGATGGTCGCGTCCGGCTGCAGTTCTCCCACGTTGACGAAGCGCGTGGCCTGCTCGCCGTCGGCGCGCCTGGTGAGCGTGTCCTTCACCCAGACGCCCGACTTGAAGTCCGTCGACACCGCCGAGCCGAGCGCTTCCAGACGCACCTTCTCGGAAAGCTGATCCGTGTACGGACCGACGACTTCGCCGATCAGATAGGTGAGCAGCACGAGCGGAATGCCGATCTTGAGCAACGAGCGCAGCGCCTGCCCGGTCGCGAGACCCGAGACGCGGAAGATCGTGAATTCCGAGCTTGCCGCCATCTGCGCGAACACATAGATGGCGGCGATGAGTGCGGCGACCGGAATGATTTCATAGAGCCGCGACGGCGACTGCAGCGCCACGCGCAGCACCGCGTAGATGAACTTGTAGTTGCCGTGGCCGACCGAATTCAGCTCGTTGATCAGGTCGAAGAAGAAGAACAGACCGGAGAAGGCGAACAGAATGAAGATGAACGTCAGATAGACCTGACGCGCAAAGTATTTCTCGTAGATGCGCATCGGTCAGTTCCCCTGCGACGCGCGGCTGAAGGTCGCGCGGGTAAAGAGCGGCCGGTTGCGCACACGCAGCCAGAAAATAAAGGCGACGAGCGCGAGCACCACGATATGCAGGATCACGAGGCCGAAGCCGAACGACATCTTGCCTTGCTCGATCTGCGATTGCACGACGTTGAGCAGGTTCGAATAGGTGAGGTAGATCAGCACGGCCATCACGAGGTTGATCGTGCGGCTGCGGCGCGGATTCTGGTACGCGAGCGGGATCGCCAGCAGCATCAGATTGATCGCGATCAGCGGCAGGCCCATGCGCCAGGCGAATTCGCCCAGATTGTCGTTGGTCGGATTGCGCAGCAGATCCGGCGTCGAAGTCGTGCTCGCCGTGGGCGTATTGACCACGGGCTGGCTCTGGATCTTCACGCCGTAGCGCTGGAATTCGGAGATGCGGAAGTCGGGGTGTCCCGGTTCGCCGTCGTAGCGGCGGCCGTTCTCCAGCACGATGAAGCGGTCGCCGTTTGGGGTGGTTTCGGTGTGGCCGGTCTTGGACACGATCACGTTGACCTTGCCGTTTTCCGTGCTCGTGACGAACACATTCTCCACGCGCGCCTGGTCGGGGCTCATGCTTTCGATGAAGAAGACGCGATGCGTGGTGGGCGATTCGCGGAACTGGCCGGGCGCGAGCAGCGACACTTCATCGCGCTGCTGGAAGCGCGCGCGGATCAGCTTGCTCTGCGCGTTCGACCACGGCCAGCCGATGAAGGCGAAGAACACGATCAAGAGGATGATCGGCGTGGAGAACACGGCGATCGGCTTGATGAGGCGCGTGAGGCTCACCCCGGAGGCGAGCCAGACGACCATTTCGGAATCCTTGTACCAGCGCGTGAGCACGAACAGGATCGACACGAAAAGCGTGACGATGAGCATCACGGCGAGATAGCCGATCACGGTCAGGCCGATCAGGACCAGCACGTCGCGCGGGTCGATCTGGCCCGATGCCGCGAAGCCGACGATGCGGATCATCATCGTCGTCAGCATGATCGTGAGCAGAACCATGAACACGGCGCCGGCCGTGTACGCGAGTTCGCGCTGCAGGGAACGTTCGAAGATCATTCTAGATGGGCAGGGCGGGCGGCCTGCGCCGGGCGCCGCGCAGCTTGCGCTACCACCCAGGAGCCGCCGCGGGAAAAATAGCGGATAATTGCGGCTTTCATCCTAAGCCCTGATTTTATCCGAGGACAAGCGCGATGGACTTTAGCATAAAAGCCTGTGATTGGAGCAAAGGCGGGGAAGGCCCCTTCCTGACCGGCAAGTCGGATTGCGTCGTGGTCGGTGTCTTCGAAGCACAGACTCTCTCCGGCCCGGCATTCGTGATCGATAGCGCCCTCGGCGGCACGATTGCCCGCGTCGTCAAGGCTGGCGACATGGACGGCAAGCCCGGTTCGACCTTGTTCCTGCCGGAAGTGACCGGTATCGGCGCCTCGCGGGTGCTGCTGGTCGGACTCGGCAAGCAGGACGCATTCGGCCAGAAGGCCTATGGCGAAGCCGTCAGGGCCGCCTGGCGCGCGATTCTCGCGACCCGCATCGCCCAGGTGACCTTCTCGCTCGCGCAGCTGCCCATCAAGGAGCGCACCGGCGAATGGGGCGTGCGCGCCGCGATCCTCGCGCTGCGCAACGAGACCTACCGCTTCACGCAGATGAAGAGCAAGCCCGACGTGGCCCAGCGCGCGCTCAAGCGCGTCGTCTTCAGCGTGGACGCAGCCGAAGAAAAGGCGGCCAAGGTCGCCGCCAGGCAGGCCGTGGCGCTGGCCAACGGCATGGACCTCACGCGCGACCTCGGCAACCTGCCGGGCAACGTCTGCACGCCTACGTATCTGGCGGCCACGGCCAAGAAGCTCGCACGCGACTGGAAGCTCAAGGCCGAAGTGCTGGGCGAGCGGCAGATCGAAGCGCTCAAGATGGGCTCGTTTCTTTCTGTAACAAAAGGTTCGGTCGAGCCGCCGCAGTTCATCGTCCTGCACTACCAGGGCGCCAGCGCCAAGGCCGCGCCCATCGTGCTGGTCGGCAAGGGCATCACGTTCGACACGGGCGGCATCTCGCTCAAGCCCGGCGAGGGCATGGACGAGATGAAGTACGACATGTGCGGCGCGGGCTCGGTGCTGGGCACGATGCGTGCGGTCGCGGAAATGGGCCTGAAGCTCAACGTGATCGGCGTCATTCCGACCTGCGAGAACATGCCTGCCGGCAACGCCACGAAGCCCGGCGACATCGTCACGACGATGGCGGGTCTCACCGTCGAAGTCCTCAACACGGACGCCGAAGGCCGCCTGATCCTGTGCGACGCGCTCACTTATGTCGAGCGCTTCAAGCCGGCTGCCGTGATCGATATCGCCACCCTGACGGGCGCCTGCGTGATCGCGCTGGGCCATCACAACAGCGGCCTGTTCTCGAAGGACGATGCGCTCGCGGGTGAATTGCTCGACGCGTCGCGTGAAGCCAGCGATCCGGCGTGGCGTCTGCCGCTCGACGACGAGTATCAGGACCAGCTCAAGTCGAACTTCGCGGACATCGCCAACATCGGCGGGCGTCCGGGCGGCGCGGTGACGGCGGCGTGCTTCCTGTCGCGCTTCACCGAAGCGTATCCGTGGGCGCACCTCGACATCGCGGGCACCGCATGGAAGGGCGGCGCGGCCAAGGGCGCCACGGGCCGTCCGGTGCCGCTGCTCGCGCAGTTCCTCATCGATCGGGCCGCGGACGGTCGCTCGGCACAATGACGTCGATAGTCGTGAATGCAGGGAACGCCGCATGACGCGCATCGACTTCCACACCAACGTGGGCGATGCGCTGCTGTACGCTTGCCGACTCGTGCGCAAGGCGTATCTGGCCGACCAGCAGGTTGTCGTGCTGGCCGAGCCCGCGCGCCTGCGCACGTTCGACGAGTTGCTGTGGACGTACTCGCCGCTCGAGTTCGTGCCGCACTGCATGGCCGACAGCGCGCTCGCCGCGCAGACGCCCATCGTGCTGGCCGCCGATCTCGAGCGTGCGCCGCATCATCGCGTGCTGCTCAACCTGGGCGCTGCGGTGCCGCAGCAGTTCGCGCGCTTCGAGCGTCTACTGGAAGTCGTCGGCGACGCGCCCGAAGAGCTGGCGTCGGGCCGCGAGCGCTATCGCTTCTATCGCGACCGCGGCTATACGCTGAACAACTACAAGCAGGGCGGTTGAGCGCTTTCAGCGTCATCAGCGTCGCGCGCCGCCCGGTTTGATGATTTGCGTGATCGATTCCGAAGGAGGTGATCGTGTCCGACCTGCATGAGATCGAAGAGGCGCCGATCCCGCTTTTGAACGACGTCCTCGTGGCGGGCAATCTGCTGCGTGCGCGCTCGCCGTTCGCTCGCGCGCCCGCGCCGGAAGCGGCGAGCGTGCCCGAAGGCGCGCCTGAGCCGGTGGCCACGCCCGCGTCGCCCGAGACGATGGCCGCCGCCCATGCCGTGCCCGAACCCACGTTGGCGCACGAACCCGAGCCGGTCCAGGCGCCCACGCCTGGAGACACCTACGCCCTTTACGCCCATGACGCCGATGCCCTGGTCGAGCGTCTGCGCGGACGCGCCCTGAGCTGGCTGACCGGCGAGGGACGCGGCGTGATCGAGCAGCGCTGCAGCGCCGCGATGCAGGAGCATGCGCATTGGATCGTGGGGCAAGTGTCGCGCGAGATTGGCCTTGCGCTCGAAACCGAACTCAAAGGCTGGGTCAAGTCCGCCGTGCGTGAGGAACTGGCCGCGCGCGCGACGCACGGCACGACGCCCGGCGCGTGAGTTTCCGATTCAGGGTTCCCTGATCATCTGAACCGTCGATCGCGTCGCCTGCCCTCGGCGGGATCGACGCGTCTTATCACTTCAGCGTGAGAATCCAGCTTGCGAGCGTGGCCGCTTGTCCTGGGCTCAATTGCGTGTTGGCGGGCATGGGCACCGTGCCCCACACGCCGGCGCTGCCTTCCGTGATCTTGTGCGAGAGATAGGCCTGCGCCTCGGGTTTGGCCGCGTATTTCGCCGCGACATCGCGCAGCGCCGGGCCCATGAAGGTGCGCGTCACCGAATGGCAGCTCATGCAGTTCTGCTGTTGCGCGAGCGCAAGGCCGCTCGGGGCGCTGCCCGGACCTGCCTGGGCGCGGGCGCTGGGGGCAGCCAGTGTGCAGATCAATGCGATAGCCGCAATGGTCAATGCCAGCGGGGCGGCCGGCGTCGCTGTCTTGTTCTTCGCTTGCGACTTCAGTTTCATGCTGGTCTCCGCCAGCGTGGTCGCCGGCTGTGTCGTCGCATTATAGGAGCAAAGGGCGCGCGGTCTGACAGCGCGCCGCTTTGCCTCGCCTATGTCTGCCGACGAGACCGCCTGCAAGCCCTCATCCCTCATCCCTCATCCCTCATCCCTCATCCCTCATCCCGTCACCGCGCCCTGGTTCGCGGGCCGCGCGAGCGCCGCGAACTTCGCCATCACGCCGCGCGTGTAACGCGGCGCGGGTTGCTTCCACGCGGCGCGGCGTCGCGCGAGTTCGGCGTCGTCCACGTTCAGTTGCAGCAACAACTGATGTGCGTCGATGGTGATCGAGTCGCCTTCCTGCACGAGCGCGATCGTGCCGCCTTCGAACGCTTCGGGCGCTACATGCCCGACCACCATGCCCCACGTGCCGCCCGAGAAGCGCCCGTCGGTGATGAGGCCGACCGATTCGCCCAGCCCTTTGCCGATGATCGCCGAGGTAGGCGCGAGCATCTCCGGCATACCAGGGCCGCCCTTGGGGCCGAGATAGCGCAGCACGACGATGTCGCCGGCCTTGATCTTGTCGGCGAGGATCGCTTCCATCGCGCTCTGCTCGTCGTCGAACACGCGCGCCGGGCCGGTGATGACGGGGTTCTTCAGGCCGGTGATCTTGGCGACCGCGCCGTCCGTCGCGAGATTGCCCTTGAGGATCGCGAGATGCCCTTCCTTGTAGAGCGCCTGGTCGATCGGATAGATCACCTTCTGGTCGGCGCGCGGCTTCGAGGGCACGTCCTTGAGTTCCTCGGCGATCGTGCGGCCGGTGATGGTCATGCAATCGCCGTGCAGCAGACCCGCGTCGAGCAGCAGCTTGAGCACTTGCGGAATGCCGCCCGCCGCGTGCAGGTCGGTGGCCACGTACTGCCCCGACGGCTTGAGATCGCAGATCACGGGCACTTTCTTGCGCATGCGCTCGAAGTCGTCGATGCTCCAGTCGATTTCGGCGGCGTGCGCGATCGCAAGATAGTGCAGCACGGCATTGGTCGAGCCGCCCGTCGCCATGATGAGCGCCACGGCGTTCTCGATCGACTTCTTCGTGATGATGTCGCGCGGCTTGAGGTCCTTCTTGACCGCCTCGACCAGCACGCGCGCCGATTCAGCCGCCGAATCGACCTTCTCCTGATCGGGGTTGGCCATCGTCGAGGAGTAGAGCAGCGACATGCCCAGCGCCTCGAAGGACGAACTCATCGTGTTGGCCGTGTACATGCCGCCGCATGAGCCCGTCGACGGACAGGCGTTTTTCTCGACCCCTTCGAAATCCTCTTCGCTCATGCGCCCGGCGGTGAATTCGCCCACCGCCTCGAACGCCGACACGATGGTCAAATCCTGTCCCTTCCAGTGCCCGGGGCGGATCGTGCCGCCGTACACGTAGATGCCCGGCACGTTGATGCGCGCGAGCGCGATCATGCCGCCCGGCATGTTCTTGTCGCAGCCGCCGATCACGACCACGCCGTCCATCCATTGCCCCTGCACGCAGGTCTCGATGCAGTCGGCGATCACTTCGCGCGAGACGAGCGAGTACTTCATGCCCTCGGTGCCCATCGACATGCCGTCGGAGATCGTCGGCGTGCCGAAGGTCTGCGGATTGGCGTCGGCGCCCTTGACGGCGGCCACGGCCGCATCGGTCAGACGCTGCAGGCCCGCGTTGCATGGCGTGATCGTCGAGTGGCCGTTGGCGACGCCGATCATCGGCTTGTCGAAGTCGGCCTTCTCGTAGCCGAGCGCGTAATACATCGAGCGGTTCGGCGAGCGCGCAACGCCTTGCGTGATGTGCTTCGAACGACGGTTGTAGGACATGGGGACGCTCCGTTGGGCTGAGTCTTGCGAGCCGGCAGGGAGTGGTTATCGACGGTGCGCCGGCACGTCGAAACAGAATGGTATTTCGCGAGCACAATGTCCAATATATTATTCGTGGCTTATTGAGTCGAAAAAAGTATCAATGCGAACATGAGCAACACGATTCCCGACCTGCGCCAGTTGCGCTACTTCGTGGCCGTGGCCGAGGAGCAGCACTTTGGCCGCGCCGCCGCACGCCTGTCGATGACGCAGCCGCCGCTTTCGCAGGCGATCCGCGCGCTGGAGGACACGCTGGGCGTCGAACTGTTCGCGCGCACGCGCCGCTCGGTCGAGCTGACCGCCGTGGGCGCCGATCTGCTGCCCGAGGTGCGGCGTCTGCTGGCGGCCGCCGAGGCGTTGCGCCCGCACGCGCAGAGCCTCGCGCGCGGCGAGGCCGGTGTGCTGGCGTTGGCCTTCGTTTCGACCGCCGATTACGGTTTGCTGCCGGCGTTGCTGCGCGAATTCGGCGCGCGTTATCCGCGCGTGCGCCTGCAACTGACCGAGGCGACCAGCGACGTGCAGGTCGAGGAACTCGTGGCGGGCCGCATCGACGCGGGCCTCGTGATTGCGCCCGTGCCGCCGCGTCACGCGGCGCAACTGGCGTATTTGAGCGTCGCACGCGAGCCGCTGGTGATCGCCATGCCCACGGCGCTCGCCGCGCGCACGGGCAGCCCAAGGGCGGATGAACCGGACGACGCGAACGCCGCGGACGATGCGGACGGCTGGTGCGAGACGCCCGTGAGCCTGCGCGAGATCGCCGAGGCGCCGCTCGTGGTGTTCCCGCGTCATCTGGCCCCGGGGTTCTACGACACGATCATGGACTGCTACGGCGCGGCGGGTCTCGCGCCGCGCGTGGGGCAGGAAGCGATCCAGATGCAGACGATCGTAAGCCTCGTTTCGGCGGGAATGGGTGTGGCGCTCGTGCCGCAATCGCTGCGCCATCTGCGGCGCACGGGCGTGGTGTACCGGCCGCTCGCGCAAGCCGCGCCGACCATCGAAACGGGTCTCGTCTGGCGCGCGGCGGAGGTCAGCCCGGTGCTGGCGGCGTTCATCGAAATCGTGCGCTCGCACGCTGCTTTCCTCTCCGGCTCCTGAAGTCGGCGCGCGCCGGAAATGCGCAAAATGGCTCGCGCCCGCTCGCGTCGGCGATAATGTCACGCTTCGGCGTCGCCAACCGCGGCGCATCCTGCAATCCGCTTTCACAGCTCACCGCCGACAAGAACGCTTTCCACGATGCTCATCCACCCGAATTTCGACCCGGTCGCCATCCATCTGGGGCCGCTCGCCGTGCGCTGGTACGGCCTCATGTATCTCGTCGGCTTCATTCTCGCGATCGTGATCGGCCGCCTGCGCCTGCGCCTGCCGTTCGTGGCCGCGCAGGGCTGGACCGCGAAGGACATCGACGACATGCTGTTCTACGGCGTGCTCGGCACCATTCTGGGCGGAAGGCTGGGTTACGTGCTGTTTTACAAGGCAAGCTGGTACTTCGCGCATCCGCTCGACATCTTCAAGGTCTGGGAAGGCGGCATGTCGTTCCACGGCGGCTTTCTCGGCGTGACTTTCGCGATGGTGCTGTTCGCGTGGCAACGCGGGCGCACGTGGCTGCAGGTGACGGACTTCGTCGCGCCGATGGTGCCGACGGGACTGGCCGCCGGACGTCTGGGCAACTTCATCAACGGTGAACTCTGGGGCCGCGTGACCTCGCCCGATTCGCCGTGGGCGATGATGTTCCCGGGCGCGGCGAACGACGACGCCGCCTGGCTGCAATCGCATCCGGCGCTGGCGGCGAAGTGGCATCTGAACGAAGTGTTCGCGCAGTACCACCTGCTGCCGCGTCACCCGTCCGAGCTTTACGAAATCGCGCTCGAAGGCCTCGCGCTGTTCATCGTGCTGATCCTGTTCTCGCGCAAGCCGCGTCCGGTTGGCGCGATTTCGGCGATGTTCCTGATCGGCTATGGTCTCGCGCGTTTCACCGTGGAGTTCGCACGCGAACCCGACGACTTCCTCGGCCTGCTTGCGCTGGGTCTGTCGATGGGGCAGTGGCTCTCGCTGCCGATGATCATCGCGGGCGTGCTGATGATGATCTGGGCGTATCGCCGCGCGAAGCGCAACCCCGCCTCGCAGCAGACGGTTGGCGTGAAGAGCTGACCGGCGTTCAACGCATGGCGCGTCGCTCACGTGACGCGCGCGAAAAAAAGCCACGGTTTTCCGTGGCTTTTTTCATGCTGCGGCGACCGGGTTCGCTTTACTTCGCTTTACTTCATCTGCACCGAGCCCGACACGTTGACGCTCACCGTCGACGTGCCGCCTTCGAGCGGCATGGGCGCCATCTTCGCGTCGGCGCTCGCGGCGCGTGCGCTCATCATCATCATCGGACGCGGCATCACGCCGTTATGGCCCACGTTCACGTCGCGAATCGAATAGCTGCTGTAGCCAAAGGCTCGCGCGGCAGCGGATGCCTGTTCGCGGAACGAGGCGATCGCTTCGCCGGAAAGTTTCTGTTCGGCGGCACGCTGCGCTTCGGGCGACAGCGAGAACTGCACGTTGCCCACCTGCATCACCGACGAGATATCGCCCGCGAGTTTCGATGCCGCCGCGAAGTCATGCGATTCGAGCACGACCTCCGTGCGACCGCGCCATGCGGAGATACGGCCGTCGCGATCGGTCGACGGATAAATCGAGAACTGGCCCGAGCGCGCGGTCACGCCCGCGACGCCCTTGGCTTTTTGCAGCGCCACGTCGGCGCGTTGATTGAGCGTGTTGGTCAGCGTCGCGGGATCGCCCGCTTCCTGCTCGTAGAACAGCGTGATCGTGACGACGTCCTGCGGCACCTCGGCGCTTGCCTGCGAGGACAGCGAGAGCACGCCCGAGGGTTGATAGCGCGCTTCGCTCTGCGCGAACGCGGCGCGCGGCGCAATCGTCATGGCCAGCGGGACAGCGGCGGCAAAAGCGGCGGCGAGCGTGACAGCGGTTGTTCTCTTCATTTTGGCTCCTTGCAGAACGGATTTCGCAAGCGGCCGGCACACGAACATGAGCATCTGCCCACGCACGAGCGCGTGCCGCGCGAGCGCATGATTGTGCGCAAGTTAGGGCACGCGTGTCGGCTGTGTGTGCAGAGGTGAAGCTGCTGGAGGTGAAACGTGTGCGGCCGTGCGTGTTCTTTGAGCGATACACCACGCGCGCGGTTCCCGCCGCCCTCGATGAAGGCGAGCCGCGTTACATCAGCCGCTTCGTGATGAAATCCCACTCGGCCTTCGTGACCGGCGTGATGGAAAGGCGATTGCCTTTGGCGAGCACACGCATCTGCGCGAGTTCGTCATGTTCGCGCAACGCGGCCAGCGGGATCAACGCGGACTTCTTCTCGAACACGACATCGACGAGCATCCAGCGCGGGTTTTCCTGCGTGGATTTGGCGTCGTAGTAGGGGCTTTTCGGATCGAACTGCGTGGGGTCCGGATAAGGCGTCGACGACACCTGCGCGAGACCCGCGATGCCAGGTTCGGGGCAGCTCGAATGATAGAAGAGCACACCATCGCCGATCTGCATCGTGTCGCGCATGAAATTGCGCGCCTGGTAGTTGCGCACGCCGGTCCACGGCAACGTGCGCTGCGGGGCATTCGCGAGATCGTCGATGCTTGCTTCGTCGGGTTCGGACTTCATTAGCCAGTAGCGCATGAGTCGAAGAAGAACGTCGGAAGTGGAGGAGAGCGAGGCTAACGCGTATCGAGCAGCGTAGAGCGCGCCACACGCATGAAAAACGCGGGCCCCAATGGAAAACGGCATCGGACTCATGTCCGATGCCGTTCGAATAGGTCCCCGCCTTAGCCGCTAGGCCGGCATCCTGAACCGAGGGTTCAGAATTGGTCGCAGTTAGCAGCACTTCGGGTACATCAGACTAGTGACGCGCACACCCGTGCTACAAATTTCCGCAACCGTGCACATGGCATTGGTTCAAGGAATATATGACCTTGGCGAACCAGGCAGGGAAGCTGACTAAACCTGTTTCGAAACGTACTGTGTACGCTTCGATGAACATCATTCTAACGCATTACGTGGCGGCTTTTATAGCGCTGTGTGTCGAATTCTGTATTTCGAACACTGCGCTTGTCGTGTGCTTATCACACACCGTACTGCTGTATCACTGCGCCAAGCTGTTCATTCATTTGGCGCATTGTACGACGGATTTCTTCGGCTGGGAATGCTTCGCCGTGACGCACGCTGGTCTGCAGACGCAGCAGTTCCGAGGCGAGCGAAAGCGCCGCCATCACGGCAATACGGTCCTGACCGCGCACGTTGCTGTGGTTGCGGATATTCGACATTTCCGAATCCACGCGCGCAACCGCTTCGAGCAGCGCGGCTTCGGTTTCCGGCGAACAGGCGAGGCGATAGGTCTGGCCGAGAATCGTCGCTTCGATCTGTCTGGTCGTCATGCATTTTCTCCGTGGCGAGCGGCGTTGTCGGCGGCGGCATCCTGCGACGACGGGTCGAGCAGATCGAGCTGGTTCTCGCGCTCCGCGCTCGCGCGTACGCGAGGCAGCTTTTCGAGGATCGCGTTCAGGCGGACCTGCGCGTCGTCGATCTTGGCGGAGAGACCATCGCGCTCGGCTTGCAGCGTGTTGCGCTCTTCGCGCACCTGCTCGAGTTCGGCGCGCGTCGCTTCGCATTGCGCGGTCAATTGCGCGAGTTGCTCTTCGAGCGCCACGCGTGCTTCATGATGGCGCTGATTGATCTCGATCAGCCGCCCGATGTTTTGTGAGAGTGTTTCGAGTTCGTTGAGCATGTGCTGCGTCCTCTAAAGACAGGCATTCTAGCGCGGATTGTCGCGTATTCCGACATCCATGACGTTTCCAGACGTAACAACCCTGCTTCTTGCCCGCATCTTGCAGTTCCCGGCCCAAAGCGTGGCCCGCATCGACGCACGGGAACGCCTTTTGCCGGGCCGCGAAAAGCGTGTCGATCGTGTGTGCGGCGCAATAATGACGCTTTGTTGACGCGCGATAGATGGGCGCTTCTAAACGCGTGTGCCAGTTAAAACCGGGGTCAAGACGTTGTCGCGGCATGACGTGTGCATCTGCGCGTGTTTTTAACGCCTGTTTTTGCGGGCTTTTTGCGGGCTGGTTCCTCCCGGCAGGCAAAAAAACGGACAATAGCGCAGCACGCCTCGCGTGCCTCCCGAATCCGACTACTACCGCCCACGATGCGAACCGCAAGCACCGACCAACCGCGCCACCCTCACGCGCCGCCGATCACGCGTGCGCCTGGCGCCGCTCGTCCCGCGATGCACGCGCGTCGCGCCGTGACGATCTGGTGCGTGCTCGCGGCGGCATCGTGCGCGGTGTTCCTCGCCTCGCTCGTGACAGGCAGCGTGCCGGTGACGTTCGCGCAGGCGCTGCATGCGATTTTGCCCGCGTTTTCACCCACGCCTGGAACGCACGATCTCGCAGGCGACATCGTGCATACGCTGCGTCTGCCGCGCGCGCTCGGCGGCTTCGCCTGTGGCGCGTTGCTCGCGCTCGCGGGGGCGTTGCTGCAGGTGCTGCTGCGCAATCCGCTCGCGGAGCCCTATGTGCTGGGCGTATCGGGTGGCGCGGCCGCGTTTGCTCTCGTCGCGATGATCGCGGGCTTCGCGTGGTGGGCCGTGCAGGCGAGCGCCTGCGCGGGCGCGTTCGCATCGATCCTGCTCGTGCTCGGCCTCGCGCGCCGCGACCTCTGGCGCGGCGAACCGCAGGACAGCTCGCCGCGCCTGCTGCTCACGGGCGCCGTGACGGCGGCCGGGTGGGGCGCGCTCATCACCTTGTTGCTCACGCTTGCGCCCGATACGCGTCTGCGCGGCATGCTGTTCTGGCTCACGGGCGATCTCGACGGCGTTGGCACGGCATGGCCCGCGTGGATCGCGCTGGCCCTTGTGCTGATCTTCGGTGTGAGCGCCGCGCCGCGTTTGAACGTGCTGCTGCGCGGCGACGCCGCCGCGCAGGCGCTTGGCGTGCCTGTGCTGCGTCTGCTCCTGGGCGTCTATCTCGCGGCCTCGCTCGCGGCGGCGGCGGCCGTGACGACGGGCGGCACCATCGGCTTCGTCGGTCTTGTCGTGCCGCATCTGTTGAGGCTCGCATTCGGCAACGACCAGCGCATGCTCGTGCCCGCTTCGGCGCTCGCGGGCGGCCTCGCGGTGATGGCCGCCGATCTCGCGGCGCGCACGCTTGCCGCGCCCACGCAATTGCCGGTGGGCGTCGTGACCGCGCTCGCGGGCGTGCCCGTGTTCCTGTGGATGTTGCTACGCAGGAGCACGTCATGAGCACGGCGATGAACGCAGCAACGGGCGCAGCGAAGCCGGCACTTGCAACGCACGCGCTGAGCTTGCGCGCAGGCGCACGCACGCTCATCGAAAACCTCACGCAACGCTTCGGCGCAGGCGAAATCTGGTGCGTGGCGGGCGCGAACGGCGCGGGCAAAACCACCTTGATCGCCACGCTCGCGGGCTTGCGTCCTGCGGCAGCGGGCCACGTCGAAATCGACGGCATCGCGCTGCGCGACTGGAAGCCCGCGCGTCTCGCGCAACGCCGCGCGCTGATGCCGCAAGACGTGCGCGATGCCTTCAGCGCCAGCGTGCTCGACATCGTGCTGCTCAACCGTTATCCGCATCTCGCGGGCTGGGGCTGGGAGAGCGAAGAGGACCGCGCCGCCGCGCACGCCGCACTCGCGCAACTCGGTCTCGAAGCGTTCGCCGCGCGCGATGTGCTCTCGCTTTCGGGCGGCGAGCGTCAGCGCGTCGCGCTCGCGGCGGTGCTGTGCCAGGATGCGCCGCTGCTGTTGCTCGACGAACCGCTCGCGCATCTCGATCTGCATCATCAGATCGCCTGTCTCGAAGCGCTGGGGCAATGGGTGCGTGCCGCGTCGCGCACCGTGGTGTTGTCCTGCCACGATCTCAACCTCGCGCGCCGCTATGCGACGCACGCCTTGCTGCTCGATGGACGCGGTGGCTGCTGGGCCGGTCCCGTGCGCGACGTGCTCACGGCCGAGCGCGCGAGCGAGGCGTTCGGCCATCCGCTCGCGCTGATCCGCGACGGCCCGCACGAGGCGCTCGTGCCCGCGCTTGGGCACGCCCCGTACACTGAACAAACGCAAGAACACCACGCTTGAGAACCGGATCCCTATGACCCCCACGCTTTCCGATCTGCGCGCCGTCGAGCCGCTCGACACCTCGCTGCGCGACACGCTGCAGCATCTCATCGACACCCGGACGAAGCCGCCGGGCAGCCTTGGCCGCCTCGAAACGCTCGCGCGTCAGCTCGGCATGATCCAGCGCACGACGCAGCCGCGCGTCGTGCGTCCCGCGATGATCGTGTTCGCGGGCGATCACGGCATCGCGCACGAAGGCGTGAGCCCGTATCCGCAGGCCGTCACCGCGCAGATGGTCGCGAACTTTCTGGTGGGCGGCGCGGCCATCAACGCGTTCAGCGGCGTGGCCGGGCTCGAACTGGAGATCGTCGATGCGGGCGTCGCCACGCCGCTGCCGGATGTCGATACCTCGAAGCTGATTTCCCTGCCGATCGCACAAGGCACGCGCAACTTCGCCCACGACGCGGCGATGACGCGCGAGCAGGCCGTCGCCGCGCTCGCGGCGGGCGCGGCGCGCGTGCGTCATCACGCGGCGCTCGGCACCAACGTGATCGGCTTTGGCGAAATGGGCATCGCGAACACCTCGTCGGCGGCCTGCCTGATGAGCCGTCTGTGCGGCGTGCCGATCGACGAATGCGTCGGGCGCGGCACGGGCCTCGACAACGCGGGCCTCGCGAAAAAGCGCAACGTGCTCGCGGCGGCGCTCGCGCGCCACGCCAACGCGCGCGAGCCGATCGATGTGCTCGCAACCTTCGGCGGCTTCGAAATCGCGATGATGGCGGGCGCGTACCTCGAAGCGGCGCGTCAGCGCATGGCGATTCTCGTGGACGGCTTTATCGCCACCTCCGCGCTCGTGGTCGCCGATGCCTTGTCGCCGAACGTGCGCGACTACTGCGTGTTCGCTCATGCGTCGAATGAGGCGGGACATCGGCGGATGCTCGATCATTTCGGCGCGCGCGAACTGCTCACGCTCGATCTGCGTCTGGGCGAAGGCACGGGCGCGGCGCTCGCGGTGCCGCTGCTGCGTGCGGCCACGGCCTTCCTCAACGAGATGGCGAGCTTCGAATCGGCGGGCGTCGATGACCGCGACGGGCGGGCGCATTGAGCGAGGCGGATAAAAGCGCCGCCGAAGGGCATACCGCCATGAGTCCGCTCATGGAAGTGCGCTACTTCTTCACGGCGCTCGGCTATTTCACGCGCGTGCCGGTGCCGCGCTGGGTCGGCTTCGAGCCGCAGTGGCTCAACGCGGCGGCGCGCTATTTTCCGCTCGTCGGCGTGTTGATCGGCGGGTTGGCGGCGCTCGTCTATCTGGCCGCGCTGCACCTGTTTCCCGCCGGTGTGGCCGTGCTGCTTTCGATGGCCGCGACCCTGCTGGTGACGGGCGCGTTTCACGAGGACGGTCTGGCCGATTGCCTCGACGCTTTCGGCGGCGCGTACAGGAAAGAGGACGTGCTGCGCATCATGCACGACTCGCGCATCGGCGCATTCGGCGCGATCGGCCTGGTCGTGGCGCTCGCGCTGAAGTGGCAGACGCTCGCGTCGCTGCCGCCGTTGCGCGCGGCCACGTTGATGATCGCGGGCCATGCGGCGAGCCGCGTGTTCGCGATCAGCTATCTCGCGTCGCTCGACTACGTGCGTCCCGAAGGCAAGGCGAAGCCGGTTGCGCAGCGTTTGAGCGCGCTCGCGCTGGTCGTGGCGGCCGTGTCCGGTTTGCCATGGCTTTTCTGGCCCGCGTGGCCGGACTGGCGCGCGGGTGTCGCGACGCTCGCCGTGCTCGGTGCGCTGCGCTTCGCGCTTGGGCGCTACTTCGTGCGGCGCATCGGCGGCTATACGGGCGATTGTCTCGGCTTCGCGCAGCAGATTTTCGAACTCTCGATCTACCTCATGGGGCTCGCATGGATCTCGTCCTGATCCGCCATCCGGCCGTGGCGGTCGAGGCCGGCATCTGCTATGGCCGCTCCGATGTCGCGCTGGCAGCCGACGCCGGGGCGGGCGCGGCGTCGATCGTGGCGCGGCTGAAGGCGCTTGACGTGCGTGCGCCCGCGCGCATCGAAACGAGTCCGCTCACGCGTTGCGCGAGCGTGGCGCGCGTGCTTGCGCGCGAACACGGTTCGCTTGTGCCGCACGAAGACGCGCGTCTCGCGGAAATGGATTTCGGTGCGTGGGAGATGCAGCGCTGGGCGGGCATCGAGCGCACGCAGATCGATGCGTGGGCCGCCAATTTCCTGCACGCGCGCGATCACGGCGGCGAAAGCGTCGCGCAATTCGATGCGCGCGTGACGGCATGGTTCGAATCGCTCGACGCGAATCAAGCCGATGTGCGCGCAACGATCTGGGCCGTGGCTCATGCGGGCGTGATCCGCACGGTGGCGGCGCGCGCGCTGGGCGTGCCGCTCGAACGCTGCGTGCGCTGGCCGCTGGAGATGGCGGCGATCGTCGTGCTGCGCCGCGAATCGTCCAGCGGCGAATGGCTGCTTTCGCGCTGGAATGCGTGATTCACGCCAAATAATTATTCGGATTCCGGATCAATTCGTGCGCGCACGCTGCAGATCTTCGCAGAGCCGTTGTGCGCCTTGAGCGATGCGCGGCCCCGCGCGCGTGAGCAGATCGCCGTCGATGGCGTAGAGGTTGCCGTGCGCCACCGCCTTTAACTGCGGCCATGCGCGCCAACGCTCCAGTGCGGGAAGCGGGCGATCCGGTGCCGTTGCGCCCGGCGAGGCGGTCACGATCGCATCGGGATCGGCGGCGAGCACGGCTTCGGTCGAGAGCGTCGGCACCAGCGGGCGCAGCGCCGCGAACACATTGCGTCCGCCGCATAACGTGATCGCATCGGAAATCATCGACTCGCCGTTGACGGTCATCAGCGGTTGATCCCAGACCTCGTAGAACACCCTCACGGGCGCGCGCTGCGCGTAGGTCGCGCGCAGTTGCGCGATCTGGCCGCGATATGCGTTCGCCGCGTCCTGCGCGGTTTTCTGCGTGCCGAGCAGCGTGCCCAGACGCGTGAGCGACGTCGCCACATCGTCGAGATGATGCGGCTCGCTGAAGAACAGCGGAATGTGCAGTTCGCGCAGGCGGTCGAGTTGTTGCTGCGCATTGCCGTGACGCCAGACGACGATCAGATCGGGCTTGAGCGCTGCGATGCGTTCGAGGTCGAGCGCGCGGTTGTCGCCCACGCGCGACACGCTTTGCGCCTGCGGCGGGTAGTCGCTGTAGCTCACCGCGCCCACCAGCTTCGCGCCGCCGCCCGCTGCGTAGAGCAATTCCGTGACGTGCGGCGCGAGGCTCACGACGCGCTGCGCGGGCGCGGCGAGCGTGACGGTGTCGCCGTTATCGTCGATGGCGCTCACGGGCGCGGCGTGCGCCATGCCGATGGAGAGCGCGGCGGCCAATGCGAGCGCGAGTGCGAGACGCGGCAGTGCGAGCATCAGCCGGTCGCCTGCATGGCTTGCATCGCTTGCGCGAGCGCCGACGCAAAGCGCTGCCATTCGTCTTCCGAGGCGGGCAGGCCGAAGCGCAGGCTCGCGGGCGCATCGAAGCGGCGCGTCCAGACCGCACGCGCGGCGAGCGCGTCCTGCAACTGCGCGGCGCGCGCATCGGCGATCCAGGCGTAGAGCGGTGTCGCATGCGGCGTGAAACCGTGCGACGCGAGCAACGCCGCAAGCCGCTCGCCTTCCGTTGCGAGCCGCGCGCGCATCGCCGCTTGCCACGCGTTGTCTTCGAACGCGTGGGTGACGGCATGGCGCGCCGGGCCGCTCACGGTCCAGGCGCCCAGCCGCGCCCGCAAAGCGGCGAGCAACGCAGGCTGCGCAAGCGCGAAGCCGCAGCGCGCGCCCGCGAGGCCGAAGAACTTGCCCGGCGAGCGCAGCACGACCAGACCGTCGCGATCGACGGCGTCGGCGAGCGTTGCCGCGCGCGTGGCAGCGAAGGCATCGACGAAGGCTTCATCGACGATCAGCGTGCCGCTGCGCGCCGCCAGTTGCGTGTGCCAGCGCAGCAGCGTGTCGCGTGCGACGAGCGTGGCCGTCGGATTGTTCGGGTTGACGACGACGGCGTGCGTGACGTCGTCGGGCAACGTATCGGCGGCGATGTCGAGCGGCACGACCGTGTGACCCGCCTGCGTGAACGCGGGCGCGTACTCGCCATAGGTGAGCGGCGCGATTGCCACGCGCGCGGGCGGCAGCAGTGCGGGCAGGGCGCGGATCGCCGCCTGGCTGCCCGCCACGGGCAGGACGTGTTGCGCGTGCGGCGCGCCGTAGTAGCGCGCGGCGCAGGCCGCGAAGCCGTCGCCGTCGTCGGGCAGGCGTCGCCATGCCGAAGGCGGCACGGGCGGCACCGGGTAGCCGTGCGGGTTGATGCCGGTCGAGAGGTCGATCCACTCGTCCAGGCCGATGCCGTAGCGCTGCGCGGCCTCGTGCAGATTGCCGCCGTGCGCGACCATGCGCGGCGCGGCTTCCAAGTCGCGTGAGGTGTCAGCCATGCGTCGCCACGCTCACGAAAGCCAGTGCGATCAGCACGGCGAGCCACAGGATCGTCGTGCGCTCGACGAGGCGCAGCGCGGCTTCCACGTCCTGCGCGCGCGGCGGCAGGCCCGCGCCGAGCGCAGGGCGTTGCTCGATCGCGCCGTGATAGACCGCCGCGCCGCCCAGCAGCACGTTCAGGCTGCCCGCGCCCGCGGCCATTACCGGCCCCGCGTTCGGGCTTTCCCAGCGGCGTGCCTGCTCGCGCCAGCAGCGCAGCGCCACGCGCGTATCGCCGAGCAGCGCGTAGCTCGTCGCCGTGAGGCGCGCGGGAATCCAGTTGAGCACGTCGTCGATGCGCGCCGCCGCCCAGCCGAAGCGCAGAAAGCGCGGCGTGCGGTAGCCCCACATCGCGTCGAGCGTGTTGGCGAGGCGAAACGCCAGCGCACCCGGCCCGCCAGCGATGGCGAACCAGAACAGCGCGCCGAAAATCGCGTCGTTGCCGTTTTCGAGCGCCGATTCGCAGGCCGCGCGCGAGAGCGCGGTGGCGTCGGCGTGGGCGGTGTCGCGCGAGACGATACGCGCCGTGAGCGTGCGCGCCGCCGCGAGATCGCGTTCGGCCAGCGCCTGGGCGATCGGCGCGATGTGCTCTTCGAGGCTGCGCGCGCCGAGCGCGAACCACAGCAGCGCGACGTGCAGCGCCCAGCCGAATGGCCAGGGCAGCGCCGCGCACAGGATGGCCGCGATCGCGACGGGCGGCGCGACCGCCAGCAGCCAGGCGAGCAGCCCGAGCGGGCGGCCGCGCCGCCCCGTGTTCAGACGCTTTTCGATGCGGCCGGCGAGCGTGCCGAAGGCGACGAGCGGATGCGCGCGGCGCGGCTCGCCGAACCAGCGGTCAACGGCGACGCCGGCCACGGCGAGCGCGGCGGTGACGGGCAGACTCAGCATCGTCATGATTGAGGCGCCTTCAGGACCAGCGGCAGGCCGGCGGCCACGAGCGTCGCGCGGTCGGCGAGCGCGGCGATGCGCTGGTTCAGGCGGCCGAGTTCGTCGACGTAGAGGCGCGTGGCCGCGCCCATCGGCACGACGCCCATGCCGATCTCGTTGCTGACCACCAGCACCGTCCCGCGTGCGCGCTCGCAGGCGGCCGCGAAGGCGTCGATGCGCTCGCGCCAGTCGGGGCGCGGGCTTTCGGAGTCGGGCGGGCAGAGCAGGGTGGCGAGCCAGAGCGTGAGGCAGTCGATCAGCACGCAGCGGCCGGGCGCGGCCGCGGCATCGAGCGCGCCGGCGAGATCGAGCGACGCTTCGACCAACCCCCAGTGCGCGGGCCGCCGCGCGCGGTGATGGCCGATGCGCTCGTTGAATTCGCTATCGGCATACGCGCCGACGGGCACGGCGGCGGTGGCGATATAGGTGACCGGCAGGCCGCTGTCGGCGGCGAGGCGTTCGGCGTAGGCGCTCTTGCCCGAGCGCGCGCCGCCGACGATAAAGGTGAGATCGCGTGAAATCATCGCGTGATTGTAGCGGCTGCGTCGGGGTGGCCAGGCGGCGCAGATCGCGCGGCGGCGAGCGTCAGGGCGATGGGATAATGCGCGTTCGCCCGAGATTGCCGCCGCTTTATCGCCGCCAGGAAGCCACACGCCATGTCCGCACCTTCTCCCGCCGTGCCCGCCGTACCACTCGGCACGCTCATGATCCAGGGCACCACGTCCGATGCCGGCAAGAGCACGCTGGTGGCCGGTCTGTGCCGCCTCGCGCGGCGCGCGGGCGTGCGGGTGGCGCCGTTCAAGCCGCAGAACATGGCGCTCAACAGCGCCGTCACCGCCGACGGCGGCGAGATCGGCCGCGCCCAGGCGCTTCAGGCGATTGCCGCGGGCATCGCGCCGCATACCGACCTCAACCCCGTGCTGCTCAAGCCCAATAGCGACATGGGCTCGCAGGTCATCATCCACGGCAAGGCCCGCATGAACCTCAATGCGCGCGCGTACCAGAGCTACAAGCCGATCGCGCGCGAGGCCGTGCTGGCGTCGTACGGGCGGCTGCGCGCGGGCTACGACACGGTGTTCGTCGAAGGCGCGGGCAGTCCCGCCGAAATCAACCTGCGCGCCAACGACATCGCCAACATGGGCTTTGCCGAAGCCGTCGATTGCCCCGTTGTGCTGGTCGCGGATATCGACCGTGGCGGCGTGTTCGCGCATCTGATCGGCACGCTCGCGTGTCTATCGGACAGCGAGCGCGCGCGCGTGAAGGGCTTCGTCATCAACCGGTTTCGCGGCGATCCGTCGCTGCTCAAACCGGGCCTCGACTGGCTGGAGGCGCAGACCGGCAAGCCCGTGCTGGGCGTGGTGCCGTACCTGCACGGCCTCACGCTCGACGCCGAGGACATGTTGCCAGGTGCGGCGCACACCCACGCCCAGGCGGGCGGCGAGGCGCTGCGCGTGGTGGTGCCGGCGCTGCCGCACATCAGCAATCACACCGATTTCGACGCGCTGCGCGTGCATCCGCAGGTCGAATTCAGCTATGTGCGCACGGGCAACGCGCCGCCGCCCGCCGATCTGGTGATCCTGCCCGGTTCGAAGAACGTGCGCGACGATCTGGCGTGGCTGCGCGCGCAGGGCTGGGACAAGGCGCTGGAACGGCATCTGCGCTATGGCGGGCGCGTGATCGGCATTTGCGGCGGCATGCAGATGCTCGGGCGCGCGATCGCCGATCCGCATGGCGTCGAAGGGGCGCCTGGCACGACGGCGGGCTTCGGCTGGCTCGACTACGAGACGGAACTCACGCGCGAGAAGGCGCTGCGCAACGTGACGGGGCGGCTCGTGCTGGGGGAGGGCCTGGAGGGCGCGCCGGTGCGCGGCTACGAGATCCACATGGGCGTGACGCGCGGCGCGGCGCTGGCTTCGCCCGCGCTGCGTATCGATACGATCGAGGGCGAAGCCGACGACACGCGCGGCACGGTGCGCGTGGACGGCGCACAGTCGGCGGATGGCCAGATTTTCGCGACCTATCTGCACGGCCTGTTCGACACGCCGCAGGCATGCGCCGCGCTGCTGCGCTGGGCGGGGCTGGCGGCGGCCCGGCAGGTGGACTATCCGGCGCTGCGCGAGGCTTCGCTCGAACGTCTCGCCGATACGCTCGCGGCGAGCCTCGATTTACCGCGTCTTTACGCCGCCATGGGTTGATCGGGCCGATTAGCCTGGAGTGTCAGTACAGCACCATCTGCGTGCAGCGGAACAGGGCGGTGGTCTTGCCGTCCGGGCCGGTCACGGTGGCGTCCCAGATCTGCGTGCTGCGCCCGAGGTGCACGCCCGTCGCCACGACGCTCAGACGGCCCTCGCGCGCGGTGCCGAGGAAGTTGCTCTTGAGTTCGATGGTCGTGAAGTTCTTCGCGCCGGTCGGCAGATGGGCGAAGCAGCCGTAGCCGCAGGCCGTATCGGCGAGACAGACGACGGTGGCCGCGTGCAGAAAGCCGTTGGGCGCGAGCAGTTCGCTGCGGATGTCGAGTTCCGCGCGCAGGGTGCCCGGTTCGAGCGCGACGGCGCGAAAGCCGATCAGATCGGGCAGGCGGCCGCGCTGGCGCTCGTGCAGGGCGTCGATAGTGATGTCGGTGCGCAGCGTGCTCATGGGGCGAAGATCTCCGTGCGAGTCGAGGGAATCGGGTTTCGAGGTGAGGGCGAGTGCGGGTTCGAGGGTTCGGGGCTTCGACCCCGCAGCATTTGCCGATATTATCGGACGGTTGCGCAATCGGCTGAATCCGAAACCGCAGTGAAAATACGCAGCAAAGCGCGCAAAACGTACATCGAGGCGCGCGGGAAGGATTGGCAGAATCGGCAAACCGGCTGGCCCAGGCGCCAGCCATCCTGACGGGAGCATTCATGACGGTGATCGTGGTGGCGAACCCCAAGGGCGGCGTTGGCAAAAGCACGCTGTCCACCAATCTGGCCGGCTATTTCGCGGCGCAAGGCGAGTGGGTCGCGCTCGCCGACCTGGACCGGCAGCAGTCGGCGCACGCGTGGCTCGACCTGCGGCCCGCGGCGCTGCCGGCCATCGAGAGCTGGCAGGTCGATCTGGATCATCCGGCCAGGCCCCCCAAGGGCCTTGAGCACGCCGTCATCGACACGCCGGCGGGCCTGCACGGCAACCGCCTGAACACGATCGTCGAGCTGGCGGACAAGGTGATCGTGCCGCTGCAGCCGTCGCTGTTCGACATCCTCGCGACCAAGGACTTTCTCGACCGGCTCGCGAAGGAAAAGGCCGTGCGCAAGGGCGCGATCAAGGTCGGCGTGGTCGGTATGCGGGTGGACGCGCGCACGCGCTCGGCCGAACAGCTACAGCGTTTCGTGGAAGGGCTGGATCTGCCCGTGCTGGGCTATCTGCGCGACACGCAGAACTACGTGCAGCTGGCGGCGCACGGGCTCACGATCTGGGACGTCGCGAAGAGCCGCGTGGAGAAGGACATCGACCAGTGGCAGTCGATTCTGGCCTGGGTGAACCAGAAATAGAGCGGCCGGAGCGGTGCCTGGGCGGGCCGCTCCGGTTTTCAGGACCGAGGCCTGGCCTCAGGTCCAGTTTTGCGTCGGCACGTGGTCGCGGCTGCCCTTGATGCGGTTGTTCTCGTCGACGAACACGAGGTCGGGCTTCCAGCCGGCCTTGAGTTCTGCTTCGTCGACGTTCGCGAAGGCGGCGATGATCACGAGGTCGCCCAGTTGCGCGCGCCGCGCCGCCGACCCGTTCAGCGAAATCATGCCGCTGCCGCGCTCGCCCTTGATCGCGTAGGTCGAGAAGCGCTCGCCATTGTTGATGTTCCAGATGTCGATGCGCTCGTTTTCGACGATGTTCGCCGCTTCGAGCAGGTTTTCGTCGATCGCGCACGAGCCTTCGTAGTGCAGCTCGCAGTGCGTGACCGCGACGCGGTGGATCTTCGACTTGAGCATGTTGCGTTGCATGGAATGTCTCCTCAGGCGGTCGGGCGCGCGGCCCGCCGCAGCAGATTCAGTAAAAGCGTGATCGGGCGGGCGGCTGGGACGCGTCGCAGCGTGCCAGCCGCGTGGCGCCTTAGATTTCGAGGTTGTCGATGAGGCGCGTGGGGCCGAGCTTCGCGGCGGCCAGCACGACGAGCGGCGCTTCGGCGTCGGCGGCGACGCCCGCTACCGGCGGCAAGAGGTTCGAGCGCTTGCGGATCGCGATGTAATCGGGCTTCCAGCCGCGCGCGGCGAGCTTCGCCATGGCGTCGAGTTCGAGCTGCTGGAAGTCGCGGCGGCCCGACAGCACCGATTCGCGGATCGCCTGCAGCGCGGCCGCCAGTTGCGGCGCTTCGGCGCGCTCGGCGTCCGAGAGGTAGCGGTTGCGCGAGCTGAGCGCGAGGCCGTCCTGATCGCGCACGGTCTCGGCGGCGATCACTTCGGTCGGCAGCGCGAACTGCTGGCACATCGCGCGCACGATCATCAACTGCTGGTAATCCTTCTTGCCGAACACGGCCACGCGCGGCTGCACGCACGACATCAGCTTCATGACGACCGTGCAGACGCCTTCGAAAAAGCCCGGACGGAACTCGCCTTCGAGGATGTCGCCCAGATCGTGCGGCGGGCGCACGCGGTATTCCTGCGGCTGCGGGTAGAGGTCGCGTTCCGTCGGCGCGAACAGCACGTAGACGTTTTCCTTTTGCAGCTTCTCGATATCGGCTTCGAGCGTGCGCGGGTATTTGTCGAAATCCTCGTTCGGGCCGAACTGCAGGCGGTTGACGAAAATACTCGCGACGACCGGGTCGCCGTGCTGGCGCGCGAGGCGCATCAGCGAGAGATGGCCCTCGTGCAGATTGCCCATGGTCGGGACGAACGCGGTGCGGTTTTGGCCGCGCAACTGGTCGCGCAGTTCCTGAATCGAGCTGATGACTTTCATGATCGGATGCGTTATGCCTCGCGCGGGGCAAGACGGGGTTGCAGCACACGGCAGGCCCGAAAGGGCGTCCGGCCGGATGGCGTGCCCGGCCCCCAAGGGCAGGCGCGGGCGATTGTAGAGGATTTGTGCGTGCTGCGCAGCCGTCCCGGATCGGGGATTATCCTGGACTGTGGTGAAGGGGGCGGATGGGGCGCGGTGGCTGCTTCAGCATTAAAAACGGGGCCATGGCAGGCGGGGCGGGCGTGTGCGGGCGCTAAAGCCTGCTCAGGCAGTTAAACCAGGCAGCCAAATCAGGCTGGCAAATACGCGAGGCGCACGTAGATCGGCGCGAAGGGTTCGGCCTGGGTGATTTCGAGCAGCGACTCGCGCGCCAGTTCGAGCATGGCGATGAAGTTCACGACGACCACGGGCACGCCGCGCGTCGTGTCGAACAGCTCCGAGAACTCCATGAACCGCGCGCCCTGCAGCTTGCGCAGGATCACGCTCATGTGCTCGCGCACGGACAGTTCCTCGCGCGAGATCTTGTGGTGCTGCACCAGCTTCGCGCGCTTGATGACGTCGGCCCAGGCGGCGCGCAGGTCGTTGCTGTCCACGTCGGGAAAACGCGGCGTGATGCTTTGCTCGATATAGACCTCGGCGCGCAGGAAGTCGCGGCCGAGTTGCGGCAGCTTGTCCAGACGCTGCGCGGCGAGCTTCATCTGCTCGTATTCGAGCAGGCGGCGCACGAGTTCGGCGCGCGGATCTTCGGCTTCTTCGCCGGTGTCGGCCTTCTTGACCGGCAGCAGCATGCGCGACTTGATCTCGATGAGCATCGCCGCCATCAGCAGATATTCGGCCGCGAGTTCGAGATTGGTCTTGCGCAATTGTTCGACGTAGCCGAGATACTGCGTGGTGACGTCCGCCATCGGGATGTCGAGCACGTTGAAGTTCTGCTTGCGGATCAGGTACAGCAACAGATCGAGCGGACCTTCGAACGTTTCGAGGAATACCTCGAGCGCGTCGGGCGGAATGTAGAGGTCTTGCGGGAGCTTGAACAGCGGCTCGCCGTACAGGCGCGCGAAGGCGACGCCATCGACCGTGTCGGGCGTCGAATCCGTGGCGGGGGCGGCCAGCGCGTCGGCACTGGCGGGAGCGGGCGGGTGCGGCTGCACGCCCTTGTCTCCCGTGCTTCCCGTGCCTCCATCAACTGGCCCCACGGCCAACTCGGGCCGTTCGGCGCCGTCGGCTTCGGCCATCAGAAGTTCTGGTAGTAGACGTAGGGCGTCTGCTTGACGCGCGAAGCCTGCTGGCGCTCGCGTTCGTCGAGGTCGATCGGCTGCTTGTCCCACAGCAGCGAGCGGCCCTTGCGCTGCTGCTCTTCGAGTTGCGGCTTTTGTTCTTTGAGCTGGTTCAGGAACTGGGTGATGTCCGACTGATACATGGCTGACGTCCGTCGAGTGGGGGCGGCCTGCGCCTTTTCGTCCAGTTGAGTGGTGAATGCTGGCGGCCGCTGGGGAATCCGGTGTTTCTTGTCGGCCGCAATTTTACCGCATGCGCCGCGTGCGGAACATCCAGAAGGGCGGTGCGTCGAAGCCGCTTGCTGTGCGGGCGCGGGGCCATATCGATGGGGCGCTTTGCGTGCCTTGAACCGGCGCGTGGCGCATGGGGTTGCAATCTATTGCGTACGTTTGCGCCGCCTCCAGGGGTTTTCACCCGCTGATGTGGTGAAATAACGCGTTTGCGCCCACCCACCCAGGAAGCGGCGAAGCAGTGGGGCGGCGCGAGCCGGATACAGCAAAACGCGACGAAGACGCAACGAAGGCGCAACGAAAACTGGAGGTCCTGTTTGGCGGGAAGGCTGATTGAAGCAGCACGCGTATGGCCGTGTTTCCGGTATTCCCGGCGTACCGGTCTGTCCGCACGGGCGCAGGGGGCGGGTCACGCCCCGTGCCTGCTCGCGGGTTTATCCAGCGCTTCCCGCTCTTCGGCACCGTTGTCCTTGCGCCTCGCCTGGTGGCTGCTCGCAGGTCTTGCCTTCAGCTTCCTCGGCGCCGCGCCGGCTTGCGCCGCGCTTACCGACCTGCTGCCCTGGTCGCACGCCAGGACCTATTACGACGTCGATATCCAGGCCTCGCCGCGCGAACTGCGCAAGCTGCTCGAAGCCCACCTCGATATCGCGCGCTTCGCCAAACGCGCAGACGTGAGCGGCGACCAGTTCGACTTCCTCGTCACGGCCACGCCGCAGCAGGTGCGCGATCTGGCCTCGACAGCCGGCTATTTCACCCCGGTCGTGCGCACGGATGTGCACACCGACGAAAACGGCCGCCGCGTCGTGCACGTGATGGTCGATGCCGGCCCGCGCACGAAGATCTCGGCGGTGACGCTCACTTTCACCGGCCCCGTGCTGACCGAAGACCACGCGCAGGAGAACGCCACGCGCTTCGCGTTTTCGCTGCACGAGGGCGACGCCTTCACGCAGTCCGACTGGGACAGCGCCAAGAGCGCCGCGCTGCGCGCGCTGCAATCGCGCCGCTATCTGGGCGCGAAGATCGCGCATTCCGAGGCGCGCGTCGATCCGCTCAAGCATGACGCGAAGCTTTCCGTGACCTTCGACAGCGGCCCGACCTTTACGATGGGGCCGCTCGACGTATCGGGCACGCGCCGCTATCCGGAGCGGATCGTCGGTAACGTGAATCCGCTTTCGCCGGCCGAGATCTACGACGTCAATCGCGTGACCGAACTGCAACGCCAGTTGCAGAACACGCCGTACTACGCGAGCGTGGCGATCGACGTCGACGACAACACCCAGAAGCCGCTGCAATCGCCGGTGCACGTGAAGGTGAGCGAGTACCCGTACAACAACTTCCGCGGCGGCGTGGGCTATTCGACCGACACGGGCGCGCACGTGCAGGGCGCTTATACCTACCTCGACACATTCGGCAAGGCATGGCCGCTGCAACTGCAGGGCCGCCTCGACCAGATCCAGAAGTACGGCCAGATCCAGCTTTCGATGCCGCCGGGCGAGCGCGCGTGGACCAACAGCGTGCTCGCCTCGTACACGACCACGGACGTCTCTGACACC
Source organism: Paraburkholderia eburnea (assembly GCF_002917095.1). Classification (GTDB taxonomy): domain Bacteria; phylum Pseudomonadota; class Gammaproteobacteria; order Burkholderiales; family Burkholderiaceae; genus Paraburkholderia; species Paraburkholderia eburnea. The sequence goes on along the minus strand of NZ_PQGA01000001.1, from coordinate 229,831 downwards.
AACATCTACAGCGCGCGCGTGGGCGTGCAGCGCACGCGCACCTCGCAGAACATCGACTACGCGTACGCGCTGATGTTCTACGACGACCGCCTCACGCAGAACGTCGGCGAGGCCACCCACGCCTATGCGCTCATGCCGTCGTGGTCGTGGACGCGCCGCGACGTCGACGATCCGCTCTTTCCGCGTACGGGCAACGTGATCCGCATGGAGGCCGGCTTCGCGGTCAAGGGCGCGGGCTCGGACCAGAGCTTCGCGCGCGCCTATGCGCGTGGCCAGCAGTATCTGCCGATCGGCCGTAGCGATATCGTGCTGCTGCGCGCGGAACTGGGCGGGGTGTTCACGAGCGGCTCGTCGTCGGATATACCGGCGTCGCTGCTGTTCCGCGCGGGCGGCTCGAACTCGGTGCGCGGCTATGGCTTCGAGAGTATCGGCAACAACGTCGCGGGCTCGATCCTGCCGACCAAGTATCTCGTCACAGGATCGGCGGAATATCAGCACTGGTTCAGCCACGACTGGGGCGGTGCGGCGTTCTTCGATGTGGGCACCGCCACCGACACCTGGGGCGAAAAGGTTTTCGATCCGGGCGCCGGTATTGGCGCGCGCTGGCGCAGCCCGGTCGGCCCCGTCAACGTCGATATTGCCTATGGCTTTCGCACCCATAACGTGCGGCCTTATCTGACTCTCGGGATCGCTTTCTGATGCTCACGCGCGCTTTGTTCCGCTTCGCCTTGCCGTTCTCGTGGGCGCGCGCCTGCGCCGTGCCGCCCGGAGGGGGCGCGGCTTCGAGCGATGCATCAGGCGACGCGCCGGGCGATCGTGGCGATGGTGCCAATCGTGCCGATGGCGGCGAAGGCAAAGCGCCGCCCCCACGCCGCCGTCACCGCACGCTCAAGGCGCTGGCGTGGGTGATCGCCGCGATCGTGCTGCTTGTCGCGCTGCTTGCGGGGGCGCTTTACGGCGCGCTCACCACCGAGCGCGGCACCGCCTGGGCGTGGCGCGCGGCTGTCGCGCTGCTCGACGGGAAGCTGGCGGGCACGCTCGAAGGCGGCACGCTCGCGCGCGGCGTGCGCCTGTCCAACGTCGGCTGGTACGGCCCGGACGGCACCACGGTCAAGGTTGACCGGGTCGACGGCCAGTGGGCGGTGCAGGGCTTTGGCCGCGCGCCGTGGCGTTTTGTCGTCGATTATCTGCATGTGGGCGATATCGACGCGCGCGTGGTGCCGTCCAGCGAGCCTTCCCAGCCGATGACGCTGCCGCGGAATCTGCAACTGCCGCTCGGGCTTGAGGTCCGCGATCTGCAGGTGGACAAGCTCACGCTGCATCAAGGCGCCTCGACCACGGAATTCTCGCGCCTCCTGTTCCATGGCCGCAGCGACGGGCGGCATCACGAGGCGGCCGTCGAGCGCCTGGACACGCCGTTCGGCGCGGTGAGCGCGCACGCGCAACTCGACGGCGTGCGGCCGTTCGTGCTGGCGGGCGACGTGGGCTACGCGGGCAAGGTCAATGGTGAGGATGTGCAGGTCAACGGCACGCTGGGTGGCTCGCTCGAAGCGCTCACAGCCGATATCGCCGCGAGCGGCATGAAGCTCACGGGCCGCGCGCACGTGGAGGCGACGCCGTTCGCCGCCGTGCCGTTGCAGCGCGCGACCCTCGCGTTCGATCACGTCAATCCGCAGGCATTCGCGCCGGGTGCGCCTTTCGCCGATCTGGCCGTGCGCGCGCAACTGCAGCCGGTGCCGGGCGGCGCGGCGGGCGTGCCGGCGGCGCTTGCGGCGGCGGCTTCGGGCAACTCGGCGGCGTTGGCCGAACCGGCGCAGGCGCTCGGGCCGGCGGCTTCGGCTTCGGCTGCGCTCGCGGCTTCGCCTGCTTCGGCATCGTCGGCAACCGTGGCCACCGGGCACAGCGACGCGGCGGGTTTCACGGTCGCGGGCGACGTCTCGATCGTCAACGCGAAGCCGGGCACGATCGGCGACCAGCTGCTGCCGCTCATCGACGCGCACGCCTCCGTTGTGCTCGACGCCAGAACGCAGCGCATTCCGAAGCTCGCCGTGCGCCTCGTCAAGACCGCGACGATCACCGGCGGCGGGGCGATCAGCGGGCGCGACGGCCGCTTCGACCTGCATGTGGCCGGCCTCGACCTGAGCACGATCCAGTCGAGCGTGCGCGCGACGAGCTTCGCGGGGCCGCTCGATGTGCGTCTCGCGGGCGACGTGCAAAGCGTGACGCTCGATCTCGCCGATCCGAAGGCGGCGCTGCGCGTGCAGGGCAAGATCACGCAGGACCCGGCGCGGCTGTCGTTCAACGACGTGCGCGTCACTTCGGGCGCGGGCCGCATCGACCTGTCGGGCGCGCTCAAGCACGACGCCAATGCTTCGTATCAGCTCAAAGCGGTGCTGACGAACTTCGACCCGCTGTCGCTGACGTCGCAACTCGTGTCGAAAACGCCGCCTGCGGGCGCTAAATCCTCACCGAAGCCCGCGCGTCAGGCGAGCGCAAAGTCGACATCGACAACCGCATCCGATGCGCTCAATCCCAAGCGCAATCTCGCGCTCAATCCGTCCTTGAACCCGTCGCTCAATCCGGCGCAGACGGGCGAGCAGGCGCAGGCACAAAAGCACGTCGAGAACGCGAGGCAGACCGAAGCGCCAGGCGCGTCGGCCCAATCGCGCCCGACCTCAACCCCACCCAAAGCCGCTCCCGCACGCCGCATCGAGGCCCGCGTGAACGGCACCCTCAGCGCGAGCGGCATGCTCGCGCCCACGCTCACGACCCGGGCTGAGTTCAAGCTCGGGCCGAGCGTCTACGACGATCTGCCGCTCACCGGCCAGGGGCTGATCCAGCTCGCGGGAACGCGTATTCTGCCGAGCCGCGCGAATCTGTCGGTGGCGGGCAATGTCGTCGATCTGCAAGGCAGTTTTGGCGCACCCGGCGACCGGCTGCGCTTTCGCGTCGATGCGCCGCAGCTCGACCGGCTCGGCTTTGGCGTCGCGGGCCAGGTCGCGGCGAACGGCGATCTGACCGGCAGCTTCGCGCATCCGAACGTCGCGCTCGACTACAAGGCGGATCACGTCGCGTTCGGCGAAAACCGCGTCGATCATGCGCAAGGACGAGCCGAAGCGCGTGACGGCGCGAACGGCGCATTGGCTTTCAGCGCGGACGCGACGGGAATCGCCGCCGCAGGCGTCGATATTTCCACGCTCAGTGCGCGGCTGACGGGCACGCGCGCGCGGCACACGCTCACCGCGAACGCAAAAGGCAAGGTGCAAGGCGCGTCGATCGATTTCGCCGTGGCCGCGAATGGCGGTCTGACCGACACGCGCGAAGGCTCGCGCTGGGACGGCACCGTCACGCAACTGGAAAACCGCGGCACGCCGGGCGTGAAGCTCGAAGCGCCGCTCAAGGTGAGCGCGGGCGCGGGCAAGGTCACGCTCGGCGCGACGCGTCTGGTCGCCGAAGGGGCGGCGCTCGATCTGAAGTCCTTCGATCTCGATCACGGCCGCGTGCAGTCCGCCGGTGCGCTCACCAACGTCTCGGTCGCGCGCCTCATGCTGTTGCGTCAGCAGCTCACGGGCGAGCCGGCCACGCTGCGCACCGACCTCGTCTTCGACGGCGACTGGAACTTCTCGATCGGCCAGAGCGCGAGCGGCTACGTGCAGCTCAAGCGCCGCTCGGGCGATATCACGGCAGAAATCGCCCGTGGCATTGCCTCGTTCGGCATAGGCGACGTCAATGCGCGCGCGGCCTTCAGCGGCGGCAATCGCCTGACGCTCACGGCACATGCCCAGGCGAGCCGCGTGGGCGTGCTCGACGTCGATGCGAACACCACGCTCGTGGCGCGCAACGGCATGCTCACGGTCGCGGACGAGTCGCCGATCGGCGGCACGATCAAGGCCAACGTGCCGTCGCTGCGCACGACGGGCGGGCTGCTTGGGCCGAACTATCTGCTCGACGGCCATCTCGCGCTCGATCTCGGGCTGGGCGGCACGGTCGCGAAGCCGAACCTCACGGGCCTGCTGTCCGGCGACGGGATTTCGGCGACCGTCGTCGATCAGGGCGTGGAACTCAAGGATGGCGTGATCCGCATCGCGCTTTCGCGCAATCTCGTCGACTTCCAGCAACTGGAGTTTCACGGCGCGACGAGCGGCACGCTGCGCGCGACCGGGCGCGTCGCGCTCGACAATGCCGAGCCGGACCTCACGGCCAGCATCGTCGCGGACAAGCTCGAACTGTTCGCCTCGCCCGACCGCAAGCTCTCGCTCTCGGGCAGCGCCAGCATCGCCAATGGCGGGCATCTGGGCGGCATGATGATCAACGGCAAGTTCACCGTCGATCACGCGCTGTTCGACCTGCCGGAATCGGCGGCCCCGTCGCTGGGCGACGATGTCGTGATCGTGCGCCCCGACGGCACGACCGTGGGCGGCAAGCCGCCGATCGAGCAAACCGCCTCGACCAAACCGGCGCCGCGTTTCGCGCCGCGCGCGAACATCGACATCAATCTGGGCAGCGATTTCCGCTTCCGCGGCCAGGGCGCGGATCTGGGCCTCGCTGGTACGATCACGGCGACCAGCGAGCCGGACGTGCCGCTGCGCGCGGTCGGCAATGTGCGCGTGACGGAAGGCTCGTCGTACACGGCGTTCGGCACCAAGCTCGGCATCGAGAACGGCTTCTTCACGTTCAACGGGCCGGTGGGCAATCCGGGCATCAACATCCTCGCCATGCGGCGCAACCAGCAGGTCGAGGCGGGCGTGCAGGTCACGGGCACGGTGCAGGCGCCGGTGGCGAAGCTGGTGTCGGAGCCCAACGTACCCGACAACGAAAAGCTCTCGTGGCTGCTGTTCGGCCACGGCACCGATCAGGGCAACAACGTCGGCCAGCAGAGCGCGATGACGACGGCGCTCGCGCTGCTCGGCAGTGCCAGCGGCAAGCGCATCGCGCAGAGCATCGGCCTCGACGAATTCTCGATCGGGCGCAGCGAAGTGGGCCTGACCGATCCCGAGGTCGTGATGATCGCCAAGGCGATCAACCAGCGGCTCGTGATCGGCTACGAGCAGGGTTTGCAGTCGGCGTCGAATGCGGTCAAGGCGACCATCAATCTCTCGCGCTACTGGTCGGTGGTGACGTACGGCGGCACGTTCTATGGCGCCGACATTCTCTATACGCGGCGTTTCGACCGGATTCGCTGGTAAATCCGCCGCGTCGCCGTCCTGTTTCGGGCGAAAAAAAGCACACCCGAGGGTGTGCTTTTTTACTGACGTGACGGCAAGGGTGGCTTAGCGCACCCGCATGCCCGGTTTCGCGCCACTGTGCGGTTCGAGGATGTAGAGGCCAGGTTCGGCCTTTTCGTCCGCCGAGGAAGCCGCGAGCACCATGCCTTCCGACAGGCCGAACTTCATCTTGCGCGGCGCCAGGTTCGCGACCATCACCGTGAGCTTGCCCTTGAGGTCTTCCGGCTTGTAGGCCGAACGGATACCCGAGAACACGTTGCGCGTCTTTTCCTCGCCCACGTCGAGCGTGAGTTGCAGCAGCTTGTCCGAGCCTTCGACGATGTTGCAGTCGACGATCAGCGCCACGCGCAGGTCGATCTTCGCGAAGTCGTCGATCGAGATCGTTTCCGGCGTTTCGTCGGCAGCCGGCTTCTTGGCTTCCTTCGACCCCTTCGACTTCTTGTTCGCGTCGGCCGCATTGGCCGCATTGGCCGTGGCGGCCGGCGCGTCGGTGGCTTGCAGCGAATCGCGGTTGGCGGCCAGCAGCGCTTCGATCTGCTTCGGATCGACGCGCGTCATCAGGTGCTTGTACGCGTTGATCGGCTGTTGCGACGACAGCGCGCGGCCCGCATCCGCCCACGTGAGCGGCGCGATCGCGAGGAACTGCTCGACGCCTTCAGCCAGTTGCGGCAGCACGGGCTTGAGCGCGAGCGACAGCAGACGGAACGCTTCGAGGCTCACGCTGCACGTTTCATGCAGCGCGACGGCGTTGGCCGCGTCCTTGGCCTGCTCCCACGGCTTGGCCGTATCGACGTAAGCGTTGACCGCATCGGCGAGTTCCATCGTCTGACGCAGCGCGCGGCTGTACTCGCGCGCCTCGTAGTGCGCGGCGATCTGCGGAATCGCGGCGCGCATCTGCTCGATGAGCGGATGGTTCATCGCGCTGTCCTGCACGCGGCCCTCGAAACGCTTGATGAGGAAGCCCGCCGCGCGGCTCGCGATGTTGATGTACTTGCCGACGAGGTCGCTGTTCACGCGCGCCTGGAAGTCCTCTAGATTCAGGTCGAGGTCTTCCATCGTGCTGTTGAGCTTGGCGGCGAAGTAGTAGCGCAGCCACTCGGGGTTGAGGCCCGTGCTCACATAGCTTTCCGCCGTGATGAAGGTGCCGCGCGACTTCGACATCTTCGCGCCGTCCACCGTCAGGAAGCCGTGCGCGAACACGTTGGTCGGCGTGCGATGGCCCGAGAATTCGAGCATCGCCGGCCAGAACAGCGTGTGGAAGTACAGGATGTCCTTGCCGATGAAGTGGTACTGCTCCGTTTTCGAGCCGGGTTTGACCCAGTCGTCGAAGTTCAGGCCGCGCTGCTCGCACAGGTTCTTGAAGCTCGCGTAGTAGCCCACCGGCGCGTCGAGCCACACGTAGAAGTACTTGCCGGGCGCGCCCGGAATTTCAAAGCCGAAGTAGGGCGCATCGCGCGAGATGTCCCAGTCGGCGAGCTTCGACTCGCCCGCGTCGCCCAGCCACTCGCGCATCTTGTTGGTCGCTTCGGGTTGCGCGAGGCCTGCTACCCAGCTGCGCAGGAAGGTTTCGCAGCGCGGGTCCGAGAGGCGGAAGAAGTAGTGCGTCGAGGTCTTGCGGATGGGCGTCGCGCCCGAGACCACCGAGTACGGATTCTTCAGGTCGGTCGGCGCATAGGTCGAGCCGCACACTTCGCAACTGTCGCCGTACTGGTCTTTCGCGCCGCACTTGGGGCACTCGCCCTTGATGAAGCGGTCCGGCAGGAACATGTTCTTGACCGGATCGTAGGCCTGCTCGATGTCGCGCGTTTCGATGAAACCCGCTTCCTTGAGCGCCAGATACACCGATTCCGAGAGCACGCGGTTCTCGTCCGAATCGGTGGAGTAGTAGTTGTCGAACGACACGCCGAAGCTGTCGAAATCGCGCTTGTGTTCTTGCCAGACGCGCGCGATCAACTGCTGCGGCGTGAGGCCTTCTTTTTCGGCGCGCAGCATGACGGGCGTGCCGTGGGTGTCGTCGGCACCGACGTAGTAGACCTCGTGGCCATGCATTCGCAGCGCACGAACCCAGATGTCCGTCTGGATGTACTCGACCAGATGGCCGATGTGGATCTGGCCGTTCGCATACGGCAGAGCAGACGTGACGAGAATCTGGCGGCCGCTCTGGACGCTGGAGGCGCCGGCGGCGAGGTCGGTGGCGGGTGCTGACATAAGTGGTTGGACGTCCGATGTTGCGGGGGAAACCGCGATTTTAGCAGGGCGGGGGCGCGACGCGTTTGGGCTACGGCGGGGCGTGCCACGGAAAACGCGGGCAAAAAAAACCGGGGCAGGATGGCCCCGGAGCAACAACGACAAGAGGAGAATGGTGACGCGGCGGCATGACCGCACACGTACCGTAAAGACAGACAGCGCTATTTCACGAGAGTTCGAAAATTTTTTCGATTCGCTGCAAGGGCGCTCCGGCGCGGTTTTGCGGGCGTGATCGGGTGCATTCGCGTGCTTGCGGCCCGCTCCAATGCAAACGGGACGGCTTCGCAGCCGTCCCGTTCGTCGTGTCGCTGTTTTAGCCGACGCTTACTGCTGGTGCTGTGCCGTCGCGCGCAGATAGATTTCGACGCGGCGGTTGGCGGCGCGGCCCGCTTCCGTGCTGTTGTCGGCGATCGGCTGCGTGTCGCCACGGCCATCGGCCGACATGCGCTGCATCTGGATGCCGCGCGACGCCAGGTAGTTCACCACGCTTTGCGCGCGGTTGACCGACAGCGTCTGGTTGTACGCCGGCTGGCCGGTGTTATCCGTATGACCCACCACCTGGGCGACGACTTCCGGGTTCTGCTGCAGCGTCTGCGCGACCTGGTCGAGCACCGGCGCGAACGACGGCTTGATCGCATAGCTGTTGGTGTCGAAGGTCACGTTGCTCGGGATGTTGAGCTTGAGCGAGCCGTCCGGCTGCTCGGTGATCTGCGTGCCGGTGCCCTTGGTGGCGCCCGACAGCTTGTTGTGGATCGCCTGCCAGTTGTAGCCGGTGATGCCGCCGACCAGCGCGCCTGCGCCCGCGCCGATCGCCGCGCCCTTGCCGCCGCCGAAGATCGCGCCGATCGCGGCGCCGGTGCCCGCACCAACGCCGGTGCCGACGGCCGTATTCGTGCCCTGCTGGGTCGCGCAGCCCGCTACGAGCGCGCCGGCGATGGCGAAGACGGAAAGGCGGGTCAAGATTCTTGTGTTCATTTTCAATCCTCTCTTGAGTGAAACGGGAAGGCTGCACGGTGCCGCCCGGCGGCCCCGACTGGGTTCAGGGTCATAGGACGGCAGGCGGCGGCAGCTACTACAATGACGGCTTGAGCGCTCGTAAGAGCGCCGGCCTGGCGCGAAAAGACGGCTGCCGCGAAGCGTGCCCTGCCGCGGGAATTTGCGCAATCCAGCTTAACAATTTCTTTCGATTTACGGCGTCAATGCGGCACCCCACGGGCCGATCGGGGCGCCGGGTCGTTCATCCCCACGGAGTTTCAATGAGCATTGATCGGGCATTGGTGGACGCCGCGCTGGCGGCCCTCGCGGATCCGGACACGGGCCGTCCCTACACGACGGCCAAAGGCGTGCGCAACGTCGCGATCGACGGTGAAACGGTTGACGTCGAGATCGTCCTCGGCTATCCGGCGAAAAGCCGGTACGAGGCGATCCGCGCCCAGGTCCAGGCCGCGCTGGCCGCCGTGCCCGGCGTGAAGGCGAGCCGCGTGGCGGTGCGTCACGAAGTCGCCGCGCATACGGTGCAGCGCGGCGTCAAGCTGCTGCCGAACGTGAAGAACATCGTGGCCGTGGCTTCGGGCAAGGGCGGCGTCGGCAAGAGCACGACGGCCGTGAACCTCGCGCTCGCGCTGGCCGCCGAAGGCGCGTCGGTCGGCATCCTCGACGCCGATATCTACGGCCCGTCGCTGCCGATGATGCTGGGTATCGTCGGGCGCCCCGAGTCGCCCGACGGCCAGTCGATGAACCCGCTCGAAGGCCATGGCGTGCAGGCCAATTCGATCGGCTTCCTGGTCGATCAGGACAACCCGATGGTCTGGCGCGGCCCGATGGCCACGTCCGCGCTCGAACAGCTGCTGCGGCAGACGAACTGGCGCGAACTCGACTATCTCGTGGTCGACATGCCGCCGGGCACGGGCGACATCCAGCTCACGCTCTCGCAGCGCGTGCCGGTCACGGGCGCCGTGATCGTGACGACGCCGCAGGACATCGCGCTGCTCGACGCCAAGAAGGGGCTCAAGATGTTCGAGAAGGTGGGTATTCCGATTCTCGGCATCGTCGAGAACATGGCCGTGCACGTCTGCTCGAACTGCGGTCATGCCGAACACATCTTCGGCGCGGGCGGCGGCGAGCGCATGGCGAAGGAGTACGGCGTCGAGGTGCTGGGCAGCCTGCCGCTCGATATCTCGATCCGCGAGCAGGCCGATTCGGGTGCGCCGACGGTCGCGGCGGCGCCCGACAGCGCCGTTGCCGCCACCTACAAGGCGATCGCGCGCCGGGTGGCGATCCAGATCGCCGAGCGCTCGCGCGACATGAGCTCGAAATTCCCGACCATCGTCGTGCAGAACACCTGAGTTTCCTCAGCCCCGCTGAGCGTTTTCAAAGGCACGCCGCGTGCGCCTGGCATGACGAGGCCCGCGGCGTGCGCGTTTGCGCGCATTTCAGGGCAAAACGGGGGCCACACAGGCCCCGCGACGGCGCGCGTGCGGGGTATCATGTGGGATTCATGGGTCCGGATCGACAGCCGCACGGGGCGGCCGCGCGCCGGCAAGAGGAATACATGGGTAAAGGAAACGACAGGCAGGCGGGAAACGCAGTCCTGGTGGCCGTGATGACGTGCACGCTGCTGGGCGGCTGCACGAGCTTCATGGGCCAGCAGGACAAGCGCGCGGGCACGCAGCTGCTGCCCACCGTCGGCAACCAGGTGCGCGGCACCGTGTCGTTCGTCGAACACTCGGACGGCGTACAGGTGAGCTATAACCTCGCCGGTCTGCCGCCCGATTCCGACCATGCCTTGCAGGTCCATGAGCGCGGCGACTGCAACGCCACCGACGCCTCCAGCGCCGGCCCGGTCTTCGCGCCCGCTGCCGAGCGTTTGAAGCCCGGCGCGCGCGTCGCGGGCGACCTCGGCAATATTCATGCGGATTCCAACGGCGTGGCCACCGGCTTCATCGTCGCCACGGACGTGTCGCTCGACGGCGTGCGCTCCGTCCTGCAGCGCGCGGTGATCGTGCATCACGACGCGATCGATCCGTATGCCTACCCGCAGCGCGGCACGGGTGCGGCGCTCGCCTGCGGTGTCATCAAGCAGCAGTAAGGCGCCTGCAACATGATCTGAACGTTGGCGAAAGCCACGTTAAAGCATCGTCGAAGGGCAACTGAAGCGCCACCGAAGCGCACTTCCAGGCACAGCGACTCACATCGCGTAAAATGGTCGCCTTTCGCAAGGCGCCGCCACGGCCACACGGCCCCGGGATGGCCTTCGCGAGCATTTTTCCGGCTTTTTCTTTTTCGTTCCCCGTTTTTTTACTGGACCGCAGCGAGCAACATGGCAATCAAATCCGACAAGTGGATCCGGCGCATGGCCGAAGAGCAGAACATGATCGAGCCGTTCGCGCGCGACCAGATCCGCACGTCGGAAGACGGCCGCAAGATCGTGAGCTACGGCACCTCCAGCTACGGCTACGACATCCGCTGCGCCGACGAATTCAAGATCTTCACGAACATCAACTCGACCATCGTCGACCCGAAGAATTTCGACGAAAAGTCGTTCGTGGACTTCAAGGGCGACGTCTGCATCATTCCGCCGAATTCGTTCGCGCTGGCGCGCACGGTCGAGTACTTCCGCATTCCGCGCAGCGTCCTGACGGTGTGTCTGGGCAAGTCCACCTATGCGCGCTGCGGCATCATCGTGAACGTCACGCCGTTCGAACCCGAGTGGGAAGGGTACGTCACGCTCGAATTCTCAAATACGACACCTTTGCCTGCGAAAATCTACGCGAACGAAGGCGTAGCCCAGGTGCTCTTTTTCGAGAGCGACGAGGTCTGCGAAGTGTCTTACGCGGATCGCGGAGGCAAGTATCAAGGTCAGCACGGCGTCACGCTGCCAAAGACCTGAGTTCAGAGCGCACTCAACCCACCGGACTTACGACATACGGGGACCGCTGCGCGTTACATGCAGCGGTCGTTTCATTTGGAGAATCGCCCATGAAGTTTCGTTTTCCCGTCGTCATCATCGACGAAGACTTTCGCTCCGAGAACATCTCGGGTTCCGGCATCCGGGCACTGGCCGAAGCCATCGAGAAAGAGGGCGCGGAAGTCCTCGGGCTGACGAGCTACGGCGACCTCACGTCGTTCGCGCAGCAGTCGAGCCGCGCCGCGTGCTTCATCCTGTCGATCGACGACGACGAGCTGATGCCCTACGTGGAAAGCAACGGCGATGGCGAAGCGCCCGAGCACGCGCCCGCCATCATCGCGCTGCGCGCGTTCATGGAAGCGGTGCGCAAGCGCAACGCCGACATCCCCATCTTCCTGTACGGCGAAACGCGCACCTCGCGCCATCTGCCCAACGACATCCTGCGTGAGCTGCACGGCTTCATTCACATGTTCGAGGACACGCCGGAGTTCGTCGCGCGCCACGTGATCCGCGAAGCGAAGGTGTATCTAGACGCGCTGTCGCCGCCGTTCTTCAAGGAACTCGTCAAGTACGCCGACGAAGGTTCGTACTCGTGGCATTGCCCCGGTCACTCGGGCGGCGTGGCGTTCCTGAAGAACCCGCTCGGCCAGATGTTCCACCAGTTCTTCGGCGAGAACATGCTGCGCGCCGATGTCTGCAACGCGGTCGAGGAACTCGGCCAACTGCTCGATCACACCGGCCCGGTCGCGGCTTCGGAGCGCAACGCGGCGCGCATTTTCAGCGCCGACCACGTGTTCTTCGTGACCAACGGCACGTCCACGTCCAACAAGATCGTCTGGCATGCCACGGTCGCGCCGGGCGACATCGTGCTGGTCGACCGTAACTGCCACAAGTCGATCCTGCACGCGATCACGATGACGGGCGCGATTCCCGTGTTCCTGACGCCCACGCGCAACAACTTCGGCATCATCGGCCCGATCCCGCGCGACGAGTTCAAGCCGGAAAACATCCGCAAGAAGATCGAGGCGAATCCGTTCGCCCGCGAAGTGCTGGCGAAGAACCCGAACGTCAAGCCGCGCATTCTCACGATCACGCAGAGCACGTACGACGGCGTGGTCTACAACGTCGAGATGATCAAGGATCTGCTCGGCGACATGCTCGACACGCTGCACTTCGACGAAGCCTGGCTGCCGCACGCCGAATTCCACGAGTTCTACCAGGACATGCACGCGATCGGCGCGGGCCGTCCGCGCACCAAGGCGCTCGTGTTCGCGACGCACTCGACGCACAAGCTGCTGGCCGGCATCTCGCAGGCTTCGCAGATCGTCGTGCAGGATTCGGAAGACAGCGCGTTCGACCGCCACCGCTTCAACGAAGCCTATCTGATGCACACCTCCACCAGCCCGCAGTACGCGATCATCGCGTCGTGCGACGTGGCCGCCGCGATGATGGAAGCGCCGGGCGGCCCGGCGCTGGTGGAAGAGTCGATCGCCGAAGCGCTCGACTTCCGCCGCGCCATGCGCAAGGTGGACGCCGAATACGGCGACGACTGGTTCTTCCAGGTCTGGGGCCCGGACGAGCTGGCCGAAGAAGGCATCGGCTCGCGCGAAGACTGGATGCTGCGCCCGAACGACCACTGGCACGGCTTCGGCAACCTCGCCGAAAACTTCAACATGCTCGACCCGATCAAGGCGACCATCGTTACGCCGGGTCTGGACGTGGACGGCGAGTTCGGCGAGACCGGCATCCCGGCCGCGATCGTGACGAAGTACCTGGCCGAGCACGGCATCATCGTCGAGAAGACCGGTCTGTACTCGTTCTTCATCATGTTCACGATCGGCATCACGAAGGGCCGCTGGAACTCGATGGTCACGGAACTCCAGCAGTTCAAGGACGACTACGACAACAACCAGCCGCTGTGGCGCGTGCTGCCCGAGTTCGTCGCGCAACACCCGATGTACGAGCGCGTGGGCCTGCGCGATCTGTGCCAGCAGATCCACGGCGTCTATCGCGCCAACGACATCGCGCGCCTGACGACCGAGATGTACCTGTCGACGATGGAGCCGGCGATGAAGCCGTCCGACGCGTTCGCCAAGCTCGCGCACCGCGAGATCGACCGCGTGGCCATCGACGAACTGGAAGGCCGTGTCACGTCGATCCTGCTCACGCCTTACCCGCCGGGTATTCCGCTCCTGATTCCAGGCGAGCGCTTCAACAAGACGATCGTGAACTACCTCAAGTTCGCGCGCGAATTCAACGAGCGCTTCCCTGGCTTCCACACCGACATCCACGGACTCGTGGGCGAGACCATCAACGGCCGCATCGAGTACTTCGTGGATTGCGTGCGCGCCTGAAGACGGGGACACGCGGCATGACGGTGCGGTTTTTGGGTGCGTTTTTGCGTGCTTTCGCGACGGCCTGGACGCTGGCGGCGCTGCTCATCGCAGCGCCGGCGGCGCACGCCGAAGTCTCGGCGGCCGATCCGATCGACGCGGGCATGCGCGCGTGTCTCGCGCGCGCGGATCGCTCGTCGACGGCGGGGCAGATCCAGTGCATGGACGATGCGCGCACGGCCTGGCGCCGCGCCGCCGATGCCGCGCTCGCGCAGTTGTTGTCGAAGGTGCCGGGCGCGCAGCAGCGGCGTTGGCGCGTGAGCCAGCAGAAGTGGGTCGCGTGGCGCGACGCCGAGGACACGATGCTCGGCGCTGCCTTCGCCACCACGAGCGGGTCGTCGTATCAGCTTTACGAGGCCGACATGCGCCTGCAGCCCGTGCGCGATCGTGCGCTCGCGCTGCGCGGCGAAGTCGCGAACGCCACGGGCAAGCCGGCGCGCGCGCGCGCCTGTAGCGCCGACGCGCGCTGCGAGCACGTGAGCTACGACCTGAACCGCTACTACCGTCAGTTGTATGCACGTATGCCGAAGCACGCGCGGCCCGCGGTGGCGCGCGCGCAGAGCGCGTGGCGCGAGTACCGCGACGCGACCACGCCGCTCATCGACGAACATGCGCGACTCGATCTGCTGGGCGCGCGGCTGGCGACGCTCAAGCGTTTGTCGGAGACGGTCAATAACCGTTGAGCCGCTGTAAAGCTCGATGAAGCTCGATGAAAACAGGCGTGAATCCTTGCGATTCACGCCTGTTTTGTTTTCGGCCCGATTAATCGAGGACGCACTGATCCGGCGCCGGTTCGGGCAGCGTGGTCGGGTCGCCGAGCAGATCGTGCAGCGCGGCCTCGATGCCGATCGACATCGTATTGAGCGCGAGATCGTTGTCCTCGGTGCCGAACGGGTCTTCGATCTGCGAGGCGATCGCCTCGTGCGCCATGAACGCGTAGGCCACGAACACGGCGAAGACCGGCGTGAGCGCGCCGATGCTGTCCACCAGACCAAAGGGCAGCAGCGCGCAGAAGAAGTACACCGTGCGGTGGATCATCACCGTGTAGGCGAAGGGCAGTGGCGTCGAAACGATGCGCTCGCAACCGCCGATCACATCGGACAGACCATTGAGATTGTGCTCGAAGGCCAGCACGGCATAGCTGTCGACGCGGCCCGCGCGCACCTCGCCGCGCAGCCATTCGGAGGCGCACAGCACGAGCGTCATGGGCCGATAACGCGAGGCCATGACGCGTTCGACCACCTCGCGCGGCAGACGCGTTTCCAGGTCCGCGCGCGGATCGGTGTGGCGCAGCTGATGGCGCAACGCATGTGGGAGGGCGCACAACAGCTCGACGAAGGGGCGGACATGCGCGGGACCGTCTTCGCCTTGCGCGAGCCCGAGCGACTGGCGCACGAGCGAGCGCGTCTCGTTGAGCATTTGCCCCCAGAGCTTGCGGCCTTCCCAGTAGCGGTCGTAGCTCGCGTTATTGCGAAAGCCGAGAAAGACGGCCAGCGCGATGCCGATCAGCGAGAACGGCACAGTGCTCATGTTCACTGTCACGCGCAGGATGTGGTCGTGCGCGGCGACGGCCACGAACGACAGGCACAGCACGATGGACAGACGCGGGATCAGTTGCGGCAGCACGGAACCGCGCCACGCGAGCAGCATGCGGAACCAGTTGAGGTGAGGACGGACGATCATGAGTGCGGGCAGGTCTTGGCAGGACGGACAACCCTGCAAAGATACGATGCCAGGGGTTGCTTCTGCGAAAAATGATAGCCGCGGGCGGACCCGCAGCGGGCGCACACTTCACGCAATTCGGGGCGGGTACAGCGCGCGCTTGTGTGTGGACGAAAAAACGGGGCGCGTGACGGTCATCGTCGCGCGCCCCGTTTCAGGGTTCAGCGGGGTGTGCCGGCGGCGCTTATTTGAGCGCCGCGCGTGCCGCGACGATGGCCGCACGCACCTGTTCCGGCGCGGTGCCGCCCGGGTGATTGCGCGCCGAGACCGAGCCTTCGAGCGTCAGCACTTCGAACACGTCTTCGGCGAGCAGATGCGCCACCGCCGGCAGTTCGCTGCGCATTTCGTCGAGCGTGAGATCGGCCAGATCGCAGTCGCGGTCCACGCAGATACGCACGGCGTGCGCGACGGCTTCGTGCGCGTCACGGAACGGCAGACCCTTCTTCACGAGGTAGTCGGCCAGATCGGTGGCGGTCGAGAAGCCTTGCAGCGCGGCGGCGCGCATGGCCTCGGCCTTGACCGTGATGCCCGCGACCATTTCCGCGAAGATGCGCAGCGTGTCCGCGACCGTATCGACGGTATCGAACAGCGGCTCCTTGTCTTCCTGGTTGTCCTTGTTGTACGCGAGCGGCTGGCCCTTCATCAGCGTGAGCAGGCCCATCAGATGGCCATTCACGCGGCCGGTCTTGCCGCGCGCGAGTTCCGGCACGTCCGGGTTCTTCTTCTGCGGCATGATCGACGAGCCGGTGCAGAAGCGGTCGGCGATATCGATGAAACCGACGCGCGGGCTCATCCACAGCACGAGTTCTTCCGAGAAACGCGAAACGTGCGTCATGACGAGCGCGGCGGCCGCCGTGAATTCGATCGCGAAATCGCGGTCCGAGACGGCGTCGAGCGAGTTCGCGCAGATGCCGTCGAAGCCCAGCGTCTTCGCCACGGCATGACGGTCGATCGGATAGCTCGTGCCCGCGAGCGCCGCCGCGCCCAGCGGCAGACGGTTCACGCGCTTGCGGCAATCGACCATGCGCTCGGCGTCGCGCGTGAACATTTCCACGTAGGCGAGCAGGTGATGGCCGAAGGTGACCGGCTGCGCCACTTGCAGGTGGGTGAAGCCCGGCATGATCGTGCCCGAGTGCTGCTCGGCCAGATCGAGCAGCGCGCCGCGCAGGTCGCCCAGCAGGCCGCCGATACGGTCGATTTCGCCGCGCAGCCACAGACGGATGTCGGTCGCGACCTGGTCGTTGCGCGAGCGGCCCGTGTGCAGGCGCTTGCCGGCGTCGCCGATCAGGGCCGTGAGGCGCGCTTCGATGTTCAGATGCACGTCTTCGAGGTCGAGCTTCCACTCGAATTCGCCGCGCTCGATTTCACCCTTGATCTGCGCCATGCCCTTCTCAATCGCGGCGAGGTCGTCGGCGGAGATGATCTTCTGCGCGGCCAGCATCGACGCGTGCGCGAGCGAGCCCTCGATATCGACGAGGCCAAGACGCTTGTCGAAGAAAACCGACGACGTATAGCGTTTGACCAGCTCCGACATGGGCTCGGAGAAGCGAGCCGACCAGGCTTCGCCTTTTTTGTGCAGTTGGGACGTCATGGTGATGGGGCGTGATGAAACGTGAGCGAGCGGTGAGAAAGCGTGCCGCGCGGCAGGGCGCATCAGGCGTCGCGCGCAGCGGGAAGCTGATGATTTTACCATCGGCGCGCGCCGCGCCTCCGGGCGGCTGGCGCGGCGGTTTTCGATCGGTACGCGCTCAGAGCCGCACCAGCACGACCAGCTTGAGGTCTTCGCGGTGCGCGGGCTTGAGGGTGATCTGGTCGTAGGCGATGCGGCCGTGGCGGGGATGGTTGAACTCGCGCCGTCCGCCTTCGCGCTCGAATACGTCCTGCGAGCCCCAGTAGCGCGCGAATTCGTCGCTCGTCGCCAGCAGCGAATCGATCAGCGCGCGGGTGGGCGCGTCGTTCAGATGGCGGATCGAATCGGCGCGGAATTCGGCGGCGAGGCGTCGCGCGCGCGTCTCCCAATCGACGATCAACTCGCGCCCGAGCGGCTGCGTGAAGGTGAAGCGCAGCAGATTGCGGTCGTTCTCGCCGTCGAGCCAGCCCGTGAAAAGGTCGGCCGCGTGGGCGTTCCACGCGAGCGCCGTCCACTGGCGGTCGAGCACATAGGCGGGCGCGTCCACCAGTTGCACGGTCTGCAGCAGGGTTTCGGGCGCGGCGCCGGCTCCGGGGGCGTCGGGCTCGGCCGGGTCGCGCTGCGCGGCCAGTTCGAACAGATAGGCGCGTTCGGCGCGCGACAGTCGCAGCGCCACGGCAATGCGCGCGAGCGCGTCCGCCGATGCCGACACCGGGCGGCCCTGCTCGATCCACGTGTACCAGGTGGGACTCACGCCGCACAACTGGGCGACTTCCTCGCGGCGCAGGCCGGGCGTGCGGCGGCGCGGGCCGGGCGGCAGGCCGACTTCCTCGGGCGAAAGCCGCTCGCGATGGGCGCGGATGAATTCGCCGAGCGCGCGCGCGGGCGTGGCGTCGAGCGTCCTGGCGGAACCGGCGTCGTGCGACGGTGCGGGGGTATCGGTGCTCATGGTGCTGGGGCGGGTGCTGTTGATACCAGAATAAATGCTTAACTTGTACTGGTACAGATGGGGCTCTATTGTAGCGGCAGACGCGGTGCACGAGCGCCGCGCCTCACGAAGACACGACACGCCGCGCGCTACGCGCGCCCCCCGCAAACAGGAGCATGCGATGAAGCATCACGATCAGGTCGCCGACGCCTTCGGCTCGACCGCCGCCGCCTACCTCACGAGCCAGGTCCACGCGAGCGGCGCGGATCTGGACAACCTCGCCGCCACGTTCGCGGCCACCAACGGCCACGCGACGGTGCTGGACATGGGCTGCGGCGCGGGCCACGCGAGCTTCGCCGTGGCGCCCCACGTGCGCGAAGTGGTGGCCTACGACATTGCGCCGCAGATGCTCGCGACGGTCGAAGCCGCCGCAAAAGCGCGCGGCTTGACCCGCATCCGCACGCAGCAGGGCGCCGCCGAAACGCTGCCGTTCGAAGACGGCAGCTTCGACTGGGCGATCAGCCGCATGAGCGCGCACCACTGGCGCGACGTGCCGCGCGCGCTCGCCGACGTGCATCGCGTGCTCAAGCCGGGCGGCCGGCTCAAGTTCATCGATATCGCCGGCATCGACGATCCGCTGTACGACACGCATATCCAGGCGGTGGAAGTGCTGCGCGACGCCTCGCACATCCGCGACTATCGCGCCGACGAGTGGCTGGCGATGCTCGATCGCGCGGGCTTCGACGCGACGGTGAGCGAGCGCTGGCGCATCGACATCGACTTCGATACGTGGGTGGCGCGCATGCGCACGCCGCCCGAGCGGGTGACGGCGATCCGCTCGATGTGGGCGAGCGCGCCCGACGAGGTGAAGCAGTACTTCGACGTGCAGGCCGATGGGTCGTTCAAGCTCGACGCGTTGATGATCGAAGGGACGCGGCGGGGGTGAGGCGAGGGCAGCGTGGCGGTCAGTGCATGGGCGACGAATACGCCACGCCGAAGCGTTCCGCGAGCGCCAGGAGCCGCTTGTCGAGCGTCCACAGTTGCGAGCCGGGTGTGATCAACACAGAGCCGAGCAGCATCATGTCGACGAGACCGCAACCGAATCCGTAGAGCTTTTCTCGCTCGATGAAGGCGACCACCTCCTGCAGGCTAATCTGCCTGGTCGCTTGCAGGAGGCCGATGTCGCCGAGCGTGCGTTCGCGCGGTGAGGGGGGCGTGCCGCACGCCAGTTCCGCAACGACAAGCGGGTGGCTCAGCGCCTGGTCCCACACCATGAGCTCAATCAGCTTCGTGTTGCGGCGTCGGAAGTGATCGACCCATACCGACGAATCCACCAGCACGTTCATAGCGTGTCCGTGTCGGCGCGGCGCCGTGGAACATCGGCCATGTCGGGCATGCTGCCGCCCAACGCGGCGAGCCGCTTGGCGGCTTGAACCCGTACAAAGGTCTTGATGGCTTCGCGAAAGAGATCGGACTTGTCCATATCGGGGTCAGCCATTTCGAGTGCCTTCTCGTAAAGCGCGTCGTCCAAAGTCACTGTAGTTCGCACGATGTTCTCCGTGATTCTCCATTTGATGCGATTTTGCATCAAACCAGGTCATCTTGTTATCGCCCCCAAAAGAAAAAAGCCTCGCAGATCAACAATCTGCGAGGCTTTTCCACCTATCCCTGACGCTCAACCCGTATTACGCAAGCCCGCCGCAATCCCGTTGATCGTCAGGTGAATCCCGCGCCGCACGCGCGGGCTCGGGTCGCCGGCGCGGTAGCGCTTGATCAGCTCGACCTGCAAGTGGTTGAGCGGATCGAGGTACGGGAAGCGGTTCTTGATCGAGCGCGCGAGCAGCGGGTTATCGGCCAGACGCCCGTTCGAACCCGTGATCTCGTCGAGCACCCGGGTCGTGCGCTCCCATTCGGCGACGATGCGCTCGAACACGTGCTTGCGCAGCTTCTTGTCGGCGACGAGCTGCGCATAGCGCGACGCCACCGCGAGATCCGTCTTTGCGAGCGTCATGTCCATGTTCGAGAGCAGGTTCGAGAAGAACGGCCAGCTCTTGTACATCTTCTTGAACATCGCCAGACGCCGCGTGCGTTCGGCGTCGCTGCCCGCCTCGTCGAGATACGCCGACACCGCGCTGCCGAAGCCGTACCAGCCCGTCAGCAGCAGGCGGCATTGGCCCCACGAGAAGCCCCACGGAATCGCGCGCAGATCGTCGATCTTGCGGTTCTTCGGGTCCTGCAGCTTGCGCGAGGCCGGGCGGCTGCCGATGTTGAGTTCGGCGATTTCCGTGATCGGCGTCGAGGCGAAGAAGTAGTCGGTGAAGCCCGGCGTCTCGTAGACGAGCGAGCGGTACGCGGCCATCGCATCGTCGGAGAGCTTTTGCATCGTCTCTTCGAAGTCGGACAGTTGATCGGGCGCGCCCGCGTTCTTGCCCATCGGCAGCAGCGTGGCTTCGAGCGTCGCGGCGATGACCGTTTCCAGGTTGCGGCGGCCGATCTCCGGATTGCCGAACTTCGACGCGATGACTTCGCCCTGCTCGGTCAGGCGGATCTGGCCTTCGACCGTGCCCGGCGGCTGCGAGAGGATGGCGTTATAGGTCGGGCCGCCTCCGCGTCCGACCGTGCCCCCACGGCCGTGGAACAGGCGCAGCGTGATGCCGCGTTCCTTGTAGAGCGCGACGAGCGCCAGCTCCGACCGGTACAGCTCCCAGTTCGAGGTGAGGAAGCCGCCGTCCTTGTTGCTGTCCGAGTAGCCGAGCATGATTTCCTGCTCGTTGCCCCAATGCTCGACGATGCCGTCGATGCCCGGCAGCGCGAGCAGGTCGCGCATGATGCCCGAGGCGTGGCGCAAGTCGGGGATCGTCTCGAAGAGCGGAATCACCATCAGCGCGGCCTTCGCGGGGTCGTCCGCGTGACCGAGGCGCCCGGTCGTGAGGCCGGTTTCCTTCTGCAGCAGCATCACTTCCAGCAGGTCGGACACCGTTTCGGTGTGCGAGATGATGTAGTTGCGCACCGCGCGCGCGCCGAACTTCTCGCGCGTCACGCGCGCCATTTCCAGCACGCCCAGCTCGCTCTTCACGAGATCGGAATAGTCGAGATACGGAGAGCGCAGCGTGCGCGGATCGGCCAGTTGGGCGATCAGCAGGATCTGCTTGTCGTCTTCGGAGAGCGCCGCGTAATCGGCCTCGATACCCGCGCGCGCGAGCAGTTCGGCGATCACGGCTTCGTGGATGTCCGAGCTTTGGCGCAGGTCGATCGAGGCCAGGTGAAAGCCGAACACTTCGACCGCGCGCAGGAGCGGCGCGAGACGCGGCGTCGCGAGCGAGGCGCCGTGATGCTCGGCGAGCGAATCCGTCAGCACGCGCAGATCGCGCGAGAATTCGGCGGCATCGGCGTAAGGCTGCGCACGCACGGGCGCGGCGTTGCGGCCCGCGCTGCGCACGGCCACCACGCCTTCGCCCAGACGCACGCGCGCGCTTGCCGCGAGGCGCGTGTACACGCCGATCAGCGCGCGGCGATACGGCTCGTCGACGCGATGCGGCGACTGGTCGGGCGAGGCCTCGGCCAGCGCCTTGAGTTCGTCGCTCGCGCCCGCGAGCAGATTCGACACCGACAGCTCCGCCCCCAGCTTGTGCACTTCGTCGAGGTAGTGCTGCAGGATCACCTGCGCCTGGCGCTCGCTCGCTTCTTCGAGCGTGGCCGCCGTGACATTCGGATTGCCGTCGCGATCGCCGCCGATCCAGCTGCCCATCTGCAGGAACGCGGGCAGGCGCGCGGCCAGGCCGTGTTCCTTGAGCTGCGTTTCGATCTCGCCGTACAGCGCGGGAATTTCGCTCAGGAAGGTCGTGTGGTAGTACGACAGGGCATTTTCGATTTCGTCGCCGACCGTCAGGCGCGATTCGCGCAGCATGCGCGTCTGCCACAGCGAGGTGACGCGCGCGCGCAGCAGCGCTTCGTTCTGTTCGCGTTCGCGATGCGTGAGCGGCTGATCGCGCTCGGCGAGCAGGCGCGCGATGTCGTGCTGCGAATCGAGCGTGCTCTTGCGCTGCACTTCCGTGGGGTGCGCGGTGAGCACGGGCACGATCAGCGCGTCGTTGAAGAACTGCTGCAGCACGGGCGTGGCGGCCGCGCCGGCTTGCGCGAGACGTTCGAGCGAATGCGCGATCGTGCCGGCCTGCGGGGCCGATCCCTGCAGATCGTGGATGCGGCGGCGGCGGTTGCGATGGCGGTCTTCGGCGATGTTCGCGAGATGCGAGAAATAGCTGAAGGCGCGCACGACGCTCACGGTCTGCTCGGGCGAGAGCGAGCGAAGCTGCTTTTCGAGCGCGAGCGCGGCGGTGTTGTCGTCCTCGCGACGAAAGCGCACGGCGGTCTGGCGGATCGTTTCCACCACATCGAATACGGCGTCGCCTTCCTGTTCGCGCAGCACCTCGCCGAGCAGGCGGCCGAGATAGCGGATGTCTTCGAAGAGCGGCTGGTCCTTGTCGTCGCGTGCGCGGCCGTTGCGGGCGGGGCTGGCGGGCTTCGCGGGCTTTGCGGCCTTCGCGGGCTTTGCGGCCTTCGGTTGCTGGACGGCCCTGGCCGCCTTCGTGGCCTTTTCGGCCTTGACTGCCTTCGACGCCTTCGCAGCCTTGGGCGCGCTGGCGGACTCGGCCGCACTGCGCGTGGCGGCCTGCGTGGCGATCCCGGTCGTGGCTTTCGCTGTCTTCGTGGTCTTCGTGCCTGTGGATTTTTCCGCCTGTACCTCGGCTGCGGAAGTTGCGTTCTGCGATGCGTTGTTGCGGCGCTCTGCGCGCGCCGATCCGGAAGACTTCACGATGTTTTCCTCAAGACTAGCCAGCAATTGCCCTGCATGAGCCCCGTTCGGGCGCACATGTCCCGATCAGACCCACAGGGGATGAACAGATTTTCGATTGGGGACTGCCAACTGCATGGCCGCGGCCGGGACCGCGACTCAGGTACTTCGGTGCAACCTGGAGCGCAACATGCGCGTGGCGAATCTAAAGACGAAACAGCAAACCAAACATCCGACGAATCGGGAGCCGGCATGGCTCGCAGGCGTCGCCGCGCATGAGGGTGCGCACGCACGCCTGGCCTGCGCACGGAAAGGAAGAGAATGGGGCAACGCGCGCTTCATGGCAATGCCATGCGGGCGTCGTGCACGCGCGCGGCTCCAATGAGCCGTGCTGGTGCACGTGGCGCTTTGTCGAGCGCGGGTCTCTTCCTTGCCGCCGCACGCCCCGGCTTTACCGCCTGGAGGGGCTTTTCGCCGCCTCCGGTCGCCCAGCGGGCAAGCGGAAAAAGGGGCGCGTGCTAACATTGCCTGTTATCCGATTCTGTTTTTCGAACCCGTCATTCGATGTGCTTGCCATGAATTCCGAGACGTTATCCGCACCCATGTCGGCCACACCGCGCACGCTGGTCATCGCTTCGCGGGAGAGCCGCCTTGCGATGTGGCAGGCCGAACATGTTCAAGCTGCGCTGCACAAATTATATCCATCCTGCGACGTGAAAATCGTCGGAATGACCACCCGTGGCGATCAAATTCTCGATCGCACGCTTTCGAAAGTCGGCGGTAAGGGGTTGTTCGTCAAGGAACTGGAGCAGGCGCTAGCCGATGGCCACGCCGATCTCGCCGTGCACTCGCTCAAGGACGTGCCGATGGAGCTGCCCGAGGGCTTCGCGCTCACGGCCATCATGGAGCGCGAAGATCCGCGCGACGCCTTCGTGTCGAACGACTATGACTCGCTGGCGGCGCTGCCGCCGGGCGCCGTGGTCGGCACCTCCAGCCTGCGCCGCGAGTCGATGATCCGCGCGCGCTATCCGCATCTGGACGTGAAGCCGCTGCGCGGCAACCTCGACACGCGTCTGTCCAAGCTCGATCGCGGCGATTACGCGGCCATCATCCTCGCGGCCGCGGGCCTCAAGCGCCTGGGCTTAAGCACGCGCATCCGCGCGCTGCTCGCCCCCGAGGACAGCCTGCCGGCAGCGGGGCAGGGCGCGCTCGGCATTGAAATCCGCGCCGATCGCGCCGATGTCGCCGCGTGGCTCGCGCCGCTGCACGACGACGCCACCGCCAAGGCCGTCGAGGCCGAACGCATGGTGTCGCGCGCGCTGGGCGGTAGTTGCTCGGTGCCGCTCGCGGCCTACGCGCAGTGGCAGGACGGCAAGCTGGCGCTGCGCGGCACCCTCTCCACGCCCGACGCGAGCCGCGTGCTGGCCGCCGAAGAAGCCGCCGCACCCGCGACTGTCGAAGAAGCCGTCGCGCTCGGCCGCAAGGTCGCCGACGATCTGATCGCCCAAGGCGCGCTGGACATCGTGCGCGCGCTCGCCGAGGCCGGTCCTGAAGAGCAGCGCGTGCCGAATTCGCCACCTTCGCCCCCTTCAGTAACGCGGCCCGGCTCGGACGATCCCACCCGCGGCGCGGACGGACGATGACGAGCCCCTGGCAGCCGCGCCGTGACGGCACGCCCGCTTCGGCCCAGCCCGACGAATGGGTCGGCCCGGTCGATAGTGCGCATCCTGCGCCGTCAGCGGGCCACGCCGTCGAGCCGTTCACGGTCGTGATCACCCGTCCGGCCGGTCAGTCGGATACGCTCGCCACGCTGCTGCGCGCTCGCGCTCTCGCGCCGCTCGATTTCCCGCTCATCGCCATCGCACCCGTGCGCGATGGCGCGCCGCTGCGCGAGGCGCTCGGCGCGCTCGACCGCTACGCGCTCGTGGTGTTCGTCTCGCCCAACGCCATCGACCGCGCGTTCGACTGCTACAGCGCGATTTCGTCGATCTGGCCGCACGCGCTGCCCATCGGCGTGGTGGGTCCGGCCAGCGTCGCCGCGCTTGCGCGCCATGGCGTAACCGCGCCCGATCATCGCGTCATCAGCCCGGCCGGGACCGCCGACGAGGAACCGGCGCGCTTCGACTCCGAATCGCTGTACGCGGCGCTCGAAAAGACGCTCGGCGAGAATGCCTTCGCGGGCAAGCGCGTGCTGATCGTGCGCGGCGACGGCGGGCGCGAATGGCTCGCCGACCGCCTGCGCGAAGCGGGCGCCGAAGTCGAAACCGTCGCCGCCTACCGCCGCATCGTGCCGGAGCCGCCCATCGGCGCGTGGACGGCGGTGCACAGGCTGCTCGAAGGCGCGCCGCACGCCTGGCTCGTGACCAGTTCCGAAGGCGTGCGCAATCTCGACGAACTCGCGCGCGAACACCTCACGGCGGGCGAAATCGTCGAACTGCGCCACGCGCATCTGGTCGCGCCGCACCCAAGGATCGCCGAGACGGCGCGCTCATTGGGTTTTGATAGGATTACGGTGTCCGGCGCGGGCGACGAGCGCATCGTCGACACGCTGCTCGGGCTTGCATTGCCCCGGTCATCGTCCCAGCCGGCAGCCTCGGTTTCCCCAGATGGTTCTTCAGCCGCGCAGTCCGCGGCTCAACCGGTTCAGAACACCCCGGCCTCGCCGCCGGCACAATCACGCATGACTGATCAGAACGATTCCAGCCACGTTCCCAACTCAGGCGCAACGCCCGCTTCCGCAGTGACGCAAAGCGCTGCGGCTTCTTCGTCCACCTCGTCTGCGTCTGCGTCCGCGCGGCCCGCATCGTCGTATGCCTCCGCGCCGCCGCCGACGCCGTCCGGCTCCAGTGCGCGCCGCAGCGGCGCGGGCTCCGCGATTCTCTGGCTCGTGGTGGTGCTGATCGCTGCCGGCGCGGGCGCGGGCGGCTACGCGCTCAACCGCAAGCTCGACCGCATGGACGCAGCGCTCGCGCAGCGCCAGCAGGCCGCCGACCAGCAGACCGCCGCGCTGCGCGCACGCGCCGATCAGGCCGTCACCAGCGCCCAGCAGATCGACAAGCAGATGTCGCAGCTCGAAGGCAAGATCGCCGACGCACAGACCTCGCAGCAGGCGCTCGCCCAGCAATACGCCGATCTCGCCAAAAACCGCGACGACTGGACCCTCGCCGAAGTCGGCCAGATGCTCTCCAGCGCCAGCGAGCAACTGCAATTGACCGGCAACACGCAACTCGCGCTCTTCGCGCTGCAAAGCGCGGACACGCGCCTCGCCGCCTCGGACAGCCCGCAGGCGCTCGCGGTGCGCAAGGCCATCGCGCAGGACACCGACAAGCTCAAGGCCGCGCCGTCCACCGATCTCGCGGGTCTGGCGATCAAGCTCGACACGGCGCTTGCCGCCATCGACACGCTGCCGCTCGCGGGCGAGGCGCTCGTCGCGCATACCAAGCCCGAGGCCGCCACGCCCGCGGACGTCGCAAAGACCGCCGCCGCGACCGGCCAGCCGCGCTGGAAGGCTTGGCTCGACACGTTCGCGAGCGGGATCGGCCAGCAGATCGCGAGCCTCGTGCAGGTGCGCCGCATCGACAACGCCGACGCCATGCTCGCCTCGCCCGACCAGGGCTATTTCGTGCGTGAGAACGTGAAGCTGCGTCTGCTGTCGGCGCGCCTCTCGCTGCTCTCGCGCAACGAAACCACGCTCAAGTCCGACCTCGCCGCCGCCGACGCCGCGCTCGCGCGTTACTTCGACAGCGCCTCGAAAGAGACGCAGAACGTGCGCGATCTGCTCAAGCAGGTGGATGCCGGATCGGCTGCGGTCGCGCTGCCCACGCTCGACGAGAGCCTGAAGGCGATCCAGCAATACAAGAGCCGGGGGTAAGCATGGCGATCCGTGGACTTCTCTGGCTCGCGCTCCTCTTCGCGGTGGCCGTTGCGCTCGCAACCGTGGGGCGCTTCGACGCGGGGCAGGTGCTGCTCGTCTATCCGCCGTATCGCGTCGATGTTTCGCTGAACCTGTTCGTGGTCGGCGTCGTCGTGGCGTTTCTGCTGCTCTACGCGATCCTGCGCTTCGTGCGCAATATCGTGACGATGCCGCGCCGCGTGGCCGCGTATCGTGCGCGCGCCCGCAAGGAAAAGGCGAATTCGGCGCTGCGCGACGCGGTCGGCAATCTCTATGCGGGCCGTTTCTCGCGCGCTGAAAAAGCCGCGCGCGACTCGCTCGCCGACGAGAACAACAAGGGCGCGGCCGGCCTGATCGCCGCGAACGCCGCGCACCGTCTGCACGAGTACGCGCGCCGCGACGAATGGCTCGCCAAGGTCGAAGACCCCGAACTCCAGGAAGCGCGCCTGATGGCCACCGCCGACATGCGCGCCGATGGCCGCGACGCGGACGGCGCGCTCGCCGCGCTCACCGAAATGCGCACCCAGGGCGGGCGCCGCATTCACGCGCAGCAGATCGCGCTGCGCGCGCAGCAGCAGCTCAAGAACTGGAGCGAAGTGCTCAAGCTCGTGAAGACGCTGGAAAAGCGCGAGGCGCTGCATCCGGCCGTGGCGGTGCGCCTGCGCCAGCTGGCGGCGGAAAACCTGCTGCGCGATCGCCGTCACAACGCCGACGCGCTGCTCGAACTCTGGCACGCGCTCACGCCCGTCGAGCGTCATTCGCCGCGCCTGGCCGACTGCGCCGCCGAACTGCTGATCGCGCTGGAGCGTCAGAACGACGCGCGCAAGATCGTCGAGGAAGCGCTCGCGCAGAACTGGGACGCGCGTTTGCTGCGCCGTTACCCGGACACGGCGGGTAACGATGCGCTGCCGCTGATCCAGAAAGCCGAAGCGTGGCGCAAGGAGCGTCCCGAGGACGGCGACCTGCTGTTCGCGCTGGGCCGCCTGTGCCTGAAGCAGCAACTCTGGGGCAAGGCGCAGTCGTTCCTCGAAGCGGCGCTCAAGTCGGCCAACGCGGTCCACAACGAGCCGCTCAAGATCCGCTCGCACCGCGCGCTCGCGCGCCTGCACGAGGAACTGGGCGATGCCGGCAAGGCGGCGACGCACTATCGCGAAAGCGCGCTGGCGATGAACGTCGTTTGATGCAGGCGCTCGTTGCGCAATGAGAAAGATGGCCGCTGATAAGCGGCCATTTTCTTTTGGGGCAGGCCGGTCACGATCATGCACGCCGCGAGCAGATCCGGAAACGCTGAATCCACGCCTCGCGTATTCTCCGGCCCCTCTACGGCCCCTCTACGGCCCCACTAGGGATCGCCCTGGCCGATTGGCTATAATGGCCGACAATCTCCAACGTCCGGTTTCGCGCCGGCGCGCCGTGCGTGGCCTGCCTCGCGCGCGCCGCTGTGCCGTGCAACCGTCGCTTTTTTCCCTTTTCAACAGAGAGCGCTCATGAGCTTCGCAAACGTGCCCGCCGGCAAGGATCTGCCGCAAGACTTCAACGTCATCATCGAGATTCCGGCGCAAAGCGACCCGGTCAAGTACGAAGCCGACAAGGAAATGGGCGTGCTCGTCGTCGACCGTTTCGTCGGCACCGGCATGCGCTACCCGGTCAACTACGGTTTCATTCCGCACACGCTGTCGGGCGACGGCGACCCCGTCGACGTGCTCGTGATCACGCCGTTCCCGCTGCTGGCAGGCTCGGTCGTGCGTTCGCGCGCGCTCGGCATGCTGCAGATGACCGACGAGTCGGGCGTTGACGCCAAGCTGATCGCCGTGCCGCACGACAAGGTCTGCCCGATGACGGCCAACATCAAGTCGCTGGACGACGTGCCCGAGTACCTGAAGGACCAGATCAAGCACTTCTTCGAGCAATACAAGGCGCTCGAAAAGGGCAAGTGGGTCAAGGTCGAAGGCTGGGCCGGCATCGAAGCCGCTCACAAGGAAATCACGGAAGGCGTCGCGAACGCGAAGAAGTAAGCCTTCGCCGCGAGTTTGCGCTGACAAAAAACCGCACGCGCCGCGAGGCCGTGCGGTTTTTTCATGCGCGTACGGTTCAGGCTTCGGGGGCCGCGCTTTCTTCTGGCCCGCTGGATTCAGGCGGCGCGGGCAGCACCGATTCCAGCGCAAACACGCCCGCCGCGAGCGCGCGTTTTTCAGCCGGGCGCAGGCGCTTGACCCAGTATTCGGCCCGCGAGGCGCTCGCGCGATCGGCGAGTTCGAATTGCGCCAGCACCTGCACCGGCTTGCGCGCGCGCGTGTAGCGCGCGCCCGTGCCGCTCGCGTGCTGCGCGAAGCGCGCCTCTACGTCGATGGCGATGCCCGTGTACACGCTGCCGTCGGCGCATTCGAGCAGATAGAGGAACCACGGCACGCGCGCTTTGATTTCCGCTTTAGCCACCGCTTCAACCCTGCTCGCCACGGAAGGGATTGTGCTCGTTGAGTTCGTGCACATACGCGTGGATCTGGTTGGTCTCGCTCTCCAGAAAGCGCGCGACCGCGTCCGAGAAGGCCGGATGCGCGAGCCAGTGCGCCGAGCGCGTAACCGTCGGCATGAAGCCGCGCGCCATCTTGTGTTCGCCCTGCGCGCCGCCTTCGAACACGGCGAGTTTTTCCTCGATGCAGAATTCCAGCGGCTGATAGTACGCGGTCTCGAAGTGCAGGCAGGGCACGTGTTCGAGCGCGCCCCAGTAGCGGCCGTAGAGCGTGCCGCCGGTTCCATCGGCGTCGCGTTGATAGACCACGAGCGAGCTGGCGATTGGCTTGCCGTCGTATTCGGCGATCACGAGCAGCAGGTTCTCCGGCATGCTCGCGCCGATCATGCGGAAGAAGTCGAGATTCAGATACGGCGACGAAAAGTGTTCGCGGTAAGTCTGCCGATAGCAGCGGCTAAAAAAGCGCCAGTCTTCGTCGCGGATATCCTCGCCGCGAATGCGCTTGAGCGTCACGCCGGCGTCGCGCACCTTGCGGCGCTCGGCGCGGATGTTCTTGCGCTTCTTTTGTTCTAGTGTGGACAGGAAGTCCTCGAAGTCGCGGTAGCCGTCGTTGAGCCAGTGAAACTGCACGCCCTCGCGCTGCATCATGCCCAGATCGGTGAGCGCCGACGCGTCTTCCTCAGTCGGAAACAGCACGTGCAGCGAGGACACATCGGTCTGCTCCGCGAACGCGAGCAGCGTGGCGGCCAGATGGCGGCGCGCGGTTTGATCGGCGGCGATCAGGCGCGTGCCCTGGACCGGCGTGAACGGCACCGCGCACAGCAGCTTCGGGTAGTACTCCAGGCCGTTGCGCTTGTAGGCATCGGCCCAGGCCCAGTCGAACACGTATTCGCCGTACGAGTGGCCCTTGAGATAGACCGGCGCGGCGGCCGCGAGGCGCCCTGTGCGCGAATCCGTGAGCGTCACGAACTGCGGCGCCCAGCCCGCGTCGGGCGTGGCGCACCGCGTGGCGTCGAGCGCCGCGAGGAATTCGTGGCGCAGAAACGGCGTCGGCTGCGCCTGGCGCGCGAGCAGGGCGTTCCATTCGGCGGCGTCGAGCCCGGACGGTGAGCCGATAATGCCCGTGCGATAATCGAAATGTTCCTTGTCCAACTGGTGTGCCCGTGCTTGCCTGATTTGGCCCGAGGTGGCCTGGTCTTGCGGATCGCGCGCCGCGCGTGGTTTGAAGCGGCATCACACGTCGCGGCGCTGCGGCAAGCGGTCATGGTAAAGCAAACGACCCAAACGGGTGAAGGCGGGGTGAAGGCGGGGTGAGGCCCGCGCCATCGTGCCGCCACGTCCTCTGGCTATCGCTTATCGGTTATCGAAATGAAAGAGCGTTTCTTCAATCTCTATTCGCACGGTTTCGCGCGCGTGGCCGTGGGCGTGCCGCGCTGCCGCGTGGCCGATCCGGCCTTCAACGCCGCACAGACGCTCGCGCTCGCGCGCGAAGCCGCGGCCAACGGCGCGGCGCTGGTCGCGTTCCCGGAACTCGGTCTGTCCGCCTATAGCTGCGACGATCTCTTTCATCAGCAGGCGCTGCTCGATGCCTGCGAAGAGGCGCTCGCGCAGATCGTCGAGGCTTCGGCGCAATTGCCGCTCGTGATGATCGTGGGTCTGCCGGTTCGCGTGGGGCATGCGCTCTTCAACTGCGCGGCGGTGGTCTCGGGCGGCCGCGTCGCGGGCATCGTGCCGAAGAGCTTCCTGCCGAATTACGGCGAGTTCTACGAGCCGCGCCAGTTCAGCGCCGCCGACAGCGTGAGCACGGACACCGTGCGCATCGCGGGCGCGGAGGTGCCGTTCGGCGCGTCGCTGCTGTTCGACGCGGCGCAGATTCCGGGGCTGCGCTTTCACGTCGAGATCTGCGAGGACGTCTGGGTGCCGATTCCGCCGTCGTCGTTCGCGGCGCTCGCGGGCGCTTCGGTGCTGGTGAATCTCTCGGCGTCGAACGTGGTGGTCGGCAAGGCGGGGTATCGGCAGCAACTGGTGTCGCAACAGTCGGCGCGCTGTCTGGCGGCGTATCTCTACACGTCGGCGGGTCAGGGCGAATCGACCACCGACATGGCCTGGGACGGTCAGGCGCTGGTCTGCGAGAACGGCGAAGTGCTTGCGCAGTCCGAACGCTTCCTTGACGACTCGCATCTGATCTTCGCCGACGTCGATCTCGAACGGCTGCAGCAGGAACGCATCCGCCAGACCACGTTCGGCGATTCGATCCGCCGCTTTGCCGACGAAGTCGCGAAGTTCCGCGTGATCCGCTGCGAGCTGGCGGCGCAGGGGCAAGACCCGGGCGCATGGACGCGCGAGACGCTTGCGCTCGCGCGCCGCGTCGAACGCTTCCCGTATGTGCCGGCGGACCCGAAGCGCCGCGACGAGCGCTGCAACGAGGTCTACAACATTCAGGTGCAGGCGCTCGTGCAGCGTCTGTCGCAGGCGAGCATCAAGAAGGTGGTGATCGGCGTGTCGGGCGGGCTCGATTCGACGCACGCGCTGCTGGTTTGCGCGAAGGCGATGGACCGGCTCGGCCTGCCGCGCGCCAACATCCTCGCTTACACGATGCCGGGCTTCGCGACCAGCGAACGCACGCTGCGCCAGGCGCGTGAGCTGATGAACCTGGTCGGCTGCACGGCGCGCGAAATCGATATCCGCCAGAGCTGCATGCAGATGCTCGAAGATCTCGGCCATCCGTATTCCGAGGGCAAGGAAAGCTACGACATCACCTTCGAAAACGTGCAGGCCGGCGAGCGCACGAATCACCTGTTCCGCCTCGCCAACTTCAATCATGCGATCGTGATCGGCACGGGCGATCTGTCCGAACTCGCGCTCGGCTGGTGCACTTACGGCGTGGGCGATCACATGTCGCACTACAACGTGAACGCCAGCGTGCCGAAGACGCTCATCACGCACCTCGTACGCTGGGTCGCGGAAACCGGTCAGATCGGCCAGAACGGCGAGA
The DNA here is from genome assembly GCF_002917095.1 of Paraburkholderia eburnea. Lineage (GTDB taxonomy): Bacteria > Pseudomonadota > Gammaproteobacteria > Burkholderiales > Burkholderiaceae > Paraburkholderia > Paraburkholderia eburnea. Next base: position 197,630 of record NZ_PQGA01000001.1, on the reverse strand, counting down.
GCGGGGCGGACGTGCTCGAAGCGATTCTCGCCACCGACATCAGCCCGGAACTGATTCCCGGCAAGACCGACGGCGTGCCCGAGCAGAAGACCGAGAGCACGATCGGGCCGTACGAGCTGCAGGACTTCAACCTTTACTACACGCTGCGCTTCGGTTTTGCGCCCACCAAGGTCGCCTTCCTGGCGCGCCATGCGTGGGGCGATCGGGAAACGGGCGCGTGGCCCGAGAACGCCAGGGTCGCGCGCAACGCGTACGACCTCGCGGCCATCAAGCGCAATCTGCGTATTTTCCTGGACCGTTTTTTCCGTACCAGCCAGTTCAAGCGCACCTGCATTCCCAATGCGCCGAAGGTCGGCTCGGGCGGCTCGCTTTCGCCGCGCGGCGACTGGCGCGCGCCGAGCGATTCAGAGAGCGCGGTGTGGCTCGCGGATCTCGATCGCGTGCCGACGCACGAGCCCAAGGCTTGAGCGGCGGGCGCGCAGCGTAGAATCGCAAGACAGATTTGCACGACAGATGCCGCTGTAACGATCTAACCGATTGACCCAGCGATTAACCCAGATAACACGATCCAGACGAGGCTCGCCATGAAACGCATTACCGCCGTCATCAAACCGTTCAAGCTCGACGAAGTGCGCGAGGCGCTCGCCGAAGTGGGCCTCACGGGCCTGACCGTCACCGAAGTCAAGGGCTTCGGCCGCCAGAAGGGCCACACGGAGCTGTACCGTGGCGCCGAATACGTGGTGGATTTCCTGCCGAAGGTGAAGATCGAAGTGGTGGTCGCCAACGACCAGAGCGACCAGGTGATCGATGCGATCATCGGCGCGGCGCGCACGGGCAAGATCGGCGACGGCAAGATTTTCGTCACCGACGTCGAACGCGTGATCCGCATCCGTACCGGCGAAGAAAACGAAGCCGCGGTCTAAGCCGCGCGTCGTTCCGGACCATAGAAGAAAGAAGGGGACGGCGCCGCTCGCGCGGCCCGTCCCCACAATAAAAAACGGTGCGATACCCTTTCGGACACCGCACCGATACGCGCCTCTCGCAGCAGCGTGAAAACTTCGATGTAGCTGTTCTGTCTACACTCGTTTTTAAGCGTTGAAGTCTCTCAAACGCTTAGAACGAGTGCTGGATGCCTGCGTACACGCCGGTCTGGCTGTGGCCGATCAGCGGGTTGCCGGTAGCTGCCGACGTGCCGTAGTTGTTGGCGTTCAGACCGAAGTTGGCCGACTTGCTGTTCTGCACCGTGGCTGCCTGGATGTCGAGCAGCGTGCGCTTGGACAGGTTGTACGAACCGCCGACCGTGTACATCGTGGCGTTGCCGCCGCCGTTGTTCGCGTTGACGTGGTAGACCGCTGCGATCAGCGCGGCTGCCGGCGTGGCTTGCCACGTCACACCGCCCCATTCGTGATCGAGCGTGGTCGGCTGGCCGACCAGTTGACCCGTCATGCCTGCCGAGCGGACGGCTTCATAACCACCCTGGACCTTGAACGGGCCGAGGAACACGTTGACCATCGCCATGTATTCACGCGAGAAGGCGAACACGCCTTGTCCCGTGTTGGCCGAGTTCACGCCGGTCGGATCGTAGGCGCCGCCGAGCGTACCGTTGCCCGAGTTGCGGATTTCGTCGTACAGGCCGCGAACCTGGAACAGCGAGTTCGTGTAGGTCAGTTGCAGACCGTCTTCACGGCCTTGCGTGGTCGAGCCGTTACCGTTCCAGCTCGTTGCATTCGAGAACGAGTACTGGCCGTACACGTCAAAGCCGTTCCACTTCGGCGACTGGTACGAAATGTTGTTGCTCGACTGCGGCCAGTTGCGGCCACGCACGAGCGACGCCGACGACCAGTTCGATTGACCGAACGGGTCAAAGTCCCAAATGCCGTTCGAGATGAACAGTTCGCGGCCCAGCAGCAGGGTACCGAACTGGTCGTTCGACATACCGACCGTTGCCCAACGATTGAAGAGCGAGCCAGGCGCGCCGAGCGAACCCGTTGCGGTGCTGAAGCTGCCTTCCAACTGGAAGAGTGCCTTGTTGCCGCCGCCGAGGTCTTCAACGCCCTTCATACCCCAGAGGCTCGTGCCCCAGTAGCCGCTTTCGAGCTGAACCTGGCTCTTGCCGCTGGTGGCGGCGCCCGTGCCGCCGCCAGTGCCAACGCCGTTCATGTACGCGATACCCGCGTCAAGGCGGCCGTAGAGCGTCACGCTGCTTTGTGCATGCGCGAGGACGCCAGCAGACATCAGTGCTGCGGCGAGCAATGCTTTCTTCATCTTCTCCTCCATACCCTGTCAAAGAGTCAACCTTAGTACTGCGAAAGACGTCCGCGCGCCTTCGGGGTGCTGCGGACAGAAATAGTCGCGTAAAGGGAGTGTGACCCGAGGAATCGGCATTACGGAACGATGCGAGCAGGACAACCTGTTCGAGTCGTCTTGCAGATCCCCTGGTTGACTGGCATCTCCCGTTCTTATTTGAAGTGAAACTACTTTTAATGAACTTTGTTTTGCTACTTTGGTTACTAATTTAGCAAAAAAGGTCGGCGCTGGCGAACGAAATCGCGCTCGGTTGGCGGGGTGTCGTCAAATTGCAATATGCGCTTCCTGGATGGTGGTCAAGACGATCTGAAAAGTATGCCTAAATCCTTGTAGGACAAGGCACACATGGATTTCGCCGGGACTTCTTCAGGATTGCCACTATTGACGGACGAAACCGGCAGGAGTAATGCAAAAAGTGCGATTTTTACCCAAAAACCGGCCGTGCGAACGACGATTTGAATGGAAAAAGAAAAGGCGCTGAAAGCGCCTTGAAATACTACTTTTACTACATTGCAAGTGGGCGGATGTAGTCGACTACATCGTGTAGTCGTTCATCGGTCAATCACTTGAGACTGCCTGAAAGGAACTGGCGCAGACGCTCGCTGCTGGGGTTGGCGAACACCTCGGCGGGCACGCCTTCCTCTTCCACGCGGCCCTGATGCAGGAACATCACGTGGTTCGACACGTTGCGCGCGAAACCCATTTCGTGGGTGACGACGATCATCGTGCGGCCTTCCTCGGCGAGCTTCTGCATGACCTTGAGCACTTCGCCCACGAGTTCGGGGTCGAGCGCGGAAGTCGGCTCGTCGAACAGCATCACGTCGGGGTTCATGGTGAGCGCGCGGGCGATCGCCACGCGCTGCTGCTGGCCGCCCGACAGGTGCGAGGGATACTGCTTCTCCACGCGCGGCGCGAGACCGACCTTCTCCAGATAGACGCGGGCGCGGTCCTCGGCTTCCTTGCGCGACAGGCCAAGCACGTGCACCGGCGCTTCGATCACGTTTTCGAGCACCGTCATGTGCGACCACAGGTTGAAGTGCTGGAATACCATCGCGAGCTTGGTGCGCACGCGCTGCAACTGCTTGACGTCGGCCACCTGCAGCGCGCCCGTGCGCTTGTCGGCCTTGGTGCGCACTTCCTCGCCGTCGACGAAGATGCGGCCGGAATTCGGCTGCTCAAGGAAGTTAATGCAGCGCAGCATCGTGCTCTTGCCCGAACCCGACGAGCCAATCACGCTGATCACATCGCCGGCGTTCGCCTTGAGCGAGACGCCCTTGAGGACTTCATGGTCGCCGTACTGCTTATGGATGGAGTCGACGAAAAGTTTTTGCTTCTGGGAATTCATCTAGGACCTCGATGGCTCACTTGCCTTGCGGTCGCAGGTATGCGAGCCAGCGGCGCTCGGCCTGGCGGAACAGCCACACGAGCGTGAAAGAAATGATCAGGTACAGCACGGCGGCAATGCCGAAGGCGCCAAACGACTGATAGGTGGCCGAATTGACGTCGCGTGCGATCTTCAGGATGTCGGGCACGGTCGCCGTGAACGCCACGGTGGTCGCGTGCAGCATCAGGATGACTTCGTTGCTGTAGTAGGGCAGCGCGCGGCGCAGCGCCGACGGCAGGATCACCCGGCGATACAGCGTGAACGGCGACATGCCGTAGGCGCGCGCCGCTTCGATCTCGCCATAGGGCGTGGCCTTGATGGCGCCCGCGAAGATCTCGGTCGTGTACGCGCAGGTGTTGAGCGTGAAGGCGAGCAGCGTGCAGTTCATGCCGCTGCGGAAGAACGCGCTCGTCAGCTCGTGATTGCGGATGATGTCGAGGCTGTAGAGGCCCGTGTAGCAGAGCAGCAACTGCACGTAGAGCGGCGTGCCGCGGAAGATGTACGTGTAGAGCCACACGAGGCCCGACAGCCACTTCTTCTTCGAGACGCGCGCCACGGCGAGCGGCACCGACAGGCAGAAGCCCAGGCCGATCGAAATCACCAGCAGCCACGCCGTGATGGCGACGCCGGTGAAGTGATAGCCGTCGGTGTAGAGATAGTTGCGCCAGTATTGCTGGATCAGCTGGATCAGGTCTTGCATTGTCGTTGGCCTTGTCCTGTGCCTGAGTCGCTTCAGAGATCCGCTTTGCGCACGCCGGTGGAGTAGCGCTTGTCGAGATACATGAGCACGAAGTTCGAAACGGTCGTGATGACGAGATAGATCGCGCCCGCGAGCAACGTGAAGAAGAAGAACCGCAGCGTGCCCTTGCCGGCGTCCTGGCTGGCCTTCACGACATCGGCCAGACCGATGATCGAGACGAGGGCCGTCGATTTCACCAGCACCTGCCAGTTGTTGCCGATGCCGGGCAGCGCGAAGCGCATCATCTGCGGGAACATCACGCGCGTGAAGACCTGCCAGTTCGTCATGCCGTAGGCGTGGCCCGCCTCAAGCTGGCCGCGCGGCACCGACAGGAACGCGCCGCGAAAGGTCTCGGTGAAGTACGCGCCGTAGATGAAGCCCAGCACGATCACGCCGGCGAGGAACGGGTCGATGTCGATCTGGTCCATGCCGAAGTGGTCGGTGACCATGTTCAGCCAGATCTGCAGGCTGTAGAACAGCAGCAGCATCAGCACGAGATCGGGCACGCCGCGAATGATCGTGGTGTACGCCGTGCCCGCGCCGCTGACGACGCGGTTTTTCGACAGCTTCGCCGCCGCGCCCAGCAGGCCCAGCACGAAGGACAGCACGAGCGAGAGGACGGCTAGCTTGACGGTCTGCCAGGTGCCGGCGAAGATCAGCGGGCCGTAGCCTTGAAGAAACATAGGTGAGTCCCTGACGGGGCGCCCTCGACTAGCGTGGGGCGTGTCCCGCGAAAGGCGCGGCAGTCGCTGCCGCGGTTCAATTGCCGTTCATGCGCGGCCGGGCTGGCTGGCCGCGTTCCCGTTGGTGCGTTGTTCTGTCCGGGACCCCGAGGCCGCGAGACCCCCTGGCCGGCACTGCATGGTTGCCACTGCATGGTTGTCACTGCGAGGCTGCCACTGCGAGGCTGCCACTGTATACGAAGGCTCCGCGCGGTCTATCGGGGCAGGCCCCGGGCGCGCGGGCCGCCGGATTATTTACCTTTGTAGATATCGAAGTCGAAGTACTGCTTCGCGATCTTGTCGAAGGTGCCGTCCTTGTGCAGCGACGCGAGCGCCACGTTGAACTTCGCCTTCAGGTCGGCGTCGTCCTTGCGCAGGCCGATGGCGGTGCCGTCACCGATCGTCGCAAGGTCTTCGACTTCCGGGCCGGCCCAGCCGAAACCCTTGCCGCGCGGCGTCTTCAGGAAACCGTAGTCCGCCTGCACTTCATCCTGCAGCGTGGCGTCCAGACGCCCCGACATCAGATCCTGATAGACCTGGTCCTGGTTCGCATACGAGACCACGTTCACGCCCTTCGACGCCCAATGGACCTTGGCGTAGGCTTCCTGGGTCGAGCCCTGCTCGACGCCTACGTTCTTGCCCTTGAGCGACGCGGGCGTCGGCAGCAGCGGCGAGCCGGTGCGCGCGATCATGCGCGCGGGCGCGTCGAACATCTTGTCGGAGTAGTCGATCTGCTGGCGGCGCTGCGGCGTGATCGTCAGCGACGAAATGATCGCGTCGAACTTGCGCGCCTTGAGCGCCGGAATGATACCGTCGAGGTCGTTCTCGACCCAGACGCACTTCACGTCCATGCGCGCGCAGAGCGCCTTGGTCAGATCGACGTCGAAACCGACGATCTGGCCGTTGGCGGCCTTGGACTCGAACGGCGGATAGCTCGCATCGACGCCGATACGCACGGTTTTCCAATCCTTGGCCGCGGCGCTTCCTGCAACGAGGGCGAGCGCGACGCACACTGCGAACTTCTTCATCTTTCTCCTGATACACGGGCGCGGCGATTCGCGGGGTGTCGCGAAGGTGCCGACTATCGACGCAAAGGCCGAGGTAAAGGCCGATGCAAGCGCCGACGCCGGCGTGGACGCCAGCGCGGCGCGGGCCGCTCGCCTGCGGGCCGGCTCATGACCGGGCGCCGCCATTCTAGGCGATCAAAAATGCGGGTCGGACGCGTGGCGCGCAGGTGCTCCCTTGGGAGCGCCTTTTTACCGCCTCGAAGTCCGGCCGTGCGAAGGCGCGGACGGTGGCGCCGGCCGAAAAGGGCGGTATTTTACCCGAAGCGCACGCCCGCGCGGCCCGTTGCAGCTTGCCTGTGGCTTGGGTCTGACAGAGAGAGACTCAAAACGCAGCTAATCGCGCCACGGCGGCGCCCATTGATGTTGCTGGCGAAACGATCCGGTGCGCCGCTGCGGATTGTGCTGGCCGCCCTTCGCCCCTATCTTCAGACATCGACACGACTGACCGGAGAAAACCCATGCTTGCCATCCGACGCTCCGACGAACGCGGCCACGCCAACCACGGCTGGCTCGACTCGTTTCACAGCTTCTCGTTCGCGGACTATTTCGACGATCAACACGTCCACTATGGCGCGCTGCGCGTGCTCAACGACGACCGCATCGCGGGCGGCAAGGGCTTCGGCGCGCACGGCCACCGCGATATGGAGATCGTCACCTACGTGCTCTCCGGTGCGCTCGCGCATCGCGACAGCATGGGCAACGGCTCGACCATTCGCCCCGGCGACGTGCAGCGCATGAGCGCGGGTACGGGCGTGATGCACAGCGAATTCAACGCCTCGCCGGACGAAGAAGCGCATCTGCTGCAGATCTGGCTGCTGCCGTCCGCGCGCGGCGGGGCGCCGGGCTACGAGGAAAAGCGCTTCGACGACGCCGACAAGCGCGGCCGCCTGCGCCTGATTGCATCGCCGGACGGGCGCGACGGTTCGGTGACGGTGCAGGCCGATGCATCGATCCACGCGGCGCTGATCGACGGCGACGAGCGCGCGGATTATGCGCTGGCGACGGGGCGTCGCGCCTATGTGCACGTCGCGCGCGGTGCGCTGGAAGTGAACGGCCAGCGCCTGAATGCGGGCGACGCGGCGATGATCGAGGCCGAGGCGGCGGTCACGCTCGCGCACGGCGATCAGGCCGAGGTGCTGCTCTTTGATGTGGCATAGGCGGTGACATAAGCGGTGGCATAAGCCGTCGCGCACACAAAAAACGCCGCGGGATTCGCATCCCGCGGCGTTTTTTCTTCAGGCGGGCGAGACACCCGCCAATCAGGCGCTAGAAGGCGCTAAAAGGCGCTAAATCAAACGTTTATTGCCCAGCCGGAGCCGACGCCGCGCCCTTGCGGTGCTGTTCCCAGCGCTGGCGCATCTTCTCGTGGCGCTGTTCCATCTTCGCGAAGTGCTCCTTGAGCGCCGTGCTCACGGTGGTCTTCTGCTGATCGTTCAGGCCGTTGTAGAACGCGAGCCACGCCTGCGCGGTCTGCTCGCGCAGTTGCGCGTCCTGCTGGTCGATCTGCTGATGCGTGTTGTGCATCGCGTTCAGATCGAGAATCGGCTGGTTCTTCTGCGCATCGAACTGCTGCTTGAGCTGTTCGTGGTTCTTGCGCATGGCCTGGCCGTTCTGCTTCATGGTGTCGACGGCGGCTTGCCACTGCTTTTCCTGCGCGGCGTTCAGATTCAGCTTGTCGTGCAGCTTTTTGATGCCCATCATGAAGTCGCCGTGCATGTGCGGGCCGCCGTGCGGGCCATGCATCATGCCGGGGCCGCCCGGGGGCGGCGTCTGGGCCTGGACGGCAGTAGCGCCGAAAGTGAGCGCGAGCGAGGCCGCGGCGATTGCGAGAAGGCGCGAAGGGGTCTTGTACATGGTGATGCTCCTGACAAATCCTTGAAGGTTTGGTCCGGTATGGCACGGCGCTTCACAAAAGATGCGGGCGTCCGCAACCGGTGCCCCTAGCGTATAGACCGATCGTGCCCCGCGTGTTACGGCTTGGGCCGCTGTCATTACGCGACATTACGACGGCCTTTCGCGGTAACTTCTCGTAACCCAAAGCGGGTCCGTGTAAGCAAACGGCCCTCATGCGCGCGTTAAACTTCGCCCCATGGCTACTCAAATTCTGGTCGTCGATGACGACGTCGAACTGCGCGATCTGTTGCGCGACTATCTGGCGCGGCAAGGCATGGAAGTGTCGGTGCTGCACGACGCGGGCTCGCTCGAGCGCCGCCTCGAGCGCGAGCGCCCCGATCTGATCGTGCTCGATCTGATGATGCCGGGTGTAGACGGCCTCACGGCGCTGCGCAAGCTGCGCGCGTCGGGCGACGATATCCCCGTCATCATGCTGACCGCGCGCGCGGACGACGTGGACCGCATCGTCGGCCTCGAACTCGGCGCCGACGACTATCTCGGCAAGCCCTTCAATCCGCGCGAGCTGCTCGCCCGCGTGCAGGCCGTGCTGCGCCGGCGCCGTACGGTGCCGTCGGCGGCCGCGCCCGAGCAGCGCGAGCCGTTCTCGTTCGGCCGCTTCACCCTCGATTTCCAGTCGCGCACGCTCCAGCAGGAAGGCAAGCCCATCATGCTGTCGGGCAGCGAATTCGCGCTCCTGAAGATTTTCGTCAACCACCCCATGCGCACGCTCACGCGCGAGCGCCTGCTCGAACTGCTGCACGGTCCCGAATACGACGGCACCGACCGCGGCATCGACGTTCAGGTGTGGCGCCTGCGCCGCATTCTCGAATCCGATCCGTCCACGCCGCGCTTCATCCAGACGGTGCGCGGCCGCGGCTATGTGTTCGTGCCGGACGGTGAGTAGGGTAGCCATGCGCCGGCCGGCTGATTCGCTGTTCGGGCGGCTTGCGCTGCTCTTCGTCGGCGTTCTGCTGTTTTCGCACGTCGCCTGGTTTGCGCTCATGCGTCTTGAGCGTGACCAGTTGCAGACGCGCTACGCCGTCGAAGAGGCCATGTTCCTTGTCGACGCCGTGCGCCAGCACGTCGAGCGCGAGCCGGACCAGCCGCTGCCTTCGCGTGTGCGCGTGATCGCGCCCGACAGTCCCGAAGTGCCCGCGCTGCGCAACGACTATCCCGAGCCGCTGCGCCGCTTTATCGACGACATGCGCGAGCGCATGCCGCCGGGCACCGAGGTGCGCGCGGGCCAGCCGGGCCGGCCGCCCACGCTCTGGGTGAAAGGGCCGACCGACGCGCAATGGATCGTCGTGCCGGGTCAGCCGCTGCGTATCATGCGGCCGATCGATCGCGCGCCGTGGTTCGTCATCATTTTTTCGGCGGCGCTGGTGGCCGCGCTGGTGGCGGCATGGATGGTGCAAAAGCCGCTGCGCGCGCTCGCCCACGCGGTCGCGCGCTTTGGCCGCGGTCAACCGGTGCCGCCGCTCGACGAGCGCGGGCCGCGCGAATTGCGCCAGCTCACGCGCGGCTTCAACCAGATGGTCAAGGAAGTCGAGCAAACCGATAAAGACCGCGCCGTGATGCTCGCGGGCGTCGCGCACGATCTCAAGACGCCGCTTGCGCGCCTGCGCCTGCGCGCCGAAATGATGGACGAGCAGAAGATGCGTGACGGCGTGGTGCGCGATGTCGATTCGATGGCGCATATCGTCGATCAATTCCTGGTGTTCGCGCACGACGGCGCGGACCGCAGCGAGCCGCTCGAAGTGGACGACCAGTGCGAGCGCATCGCGCGCAATTACCGCACGGTGGGCGGCGAGTCGCTGATGATCGAGCGGCGCTTCAAGGCGGGGCCGGATTTCCGCCTGCCCGCGGCGACGCTTGACCGCGTGGTGTCGAATCTGCTCGACAACGCACATGCCTACGGTGCGCCGCCCGTGGTGATCGAAACTTCGCGCGACTCGGACGGCTTCACGCTATGCGTGAGCGATCACGGCAAGGGCATCGCCGACCAGGACCTCACGCAGGCCAGCCGGCCATTCGTGCGGCTCGATCCGGCGCGCGGAGGCAACGGCCATAGCGGGCTGGGACTGGCGATCGTGGAGCGTCTGGTGCGGCGTGCGGGTGGCGAAATCGCCATCGGCAACGGCGAAAGCGGCGGCCTCGCGGTGCGTATGACGTTCCCGTTCGAAGTGGTCGAGCGCACGGTCGCCGAGGCGGCGCAGATCTGGTGAGCGCCCTGCGGCGCTGACGGGAAAGATCGTGGGGAGTGGGGTTCGGAGGGCGCGCCCGCATCGGACGGGCGCAGAATCAAGTCAGAATCAAGCCGGGTTCAAGCTGGCCTCAGGCCGGAATCGGCTGGAAATCAAACGGAAAACAGCGTGTCGAGCGCAGCGGCGGCTTCGTTGTCGACGGTGTTGTAGGTCACGCTGCCCGCCTCGAAGATGTAATGCGTCGTGTACTTGCCGAGGCGGGCAAGAATCTCTTCCTGCACCAGCTCAGGCGCGGCCTCGAGCTTCAGGTACCACGCGGTCGATGACAGGCGCGTTTGAAACGCTCCGTATTCGACCATCAACTGGTCGAACGCGAGAGCATCCTGATCGCGACAGACGATGACCAGATTTCCCTTCATGCATGCCTCCTCAATGTGCTGTGACTACGGTGCGTAGCGGGCGCGCGCCGCATCTGGCGCCGCGCGCGTTTTCACTTTCCACGCACCCGTTTAACCGATGATACCGCGTTGGAGGCCAAAGCCCTGGTCGAGCCTTGCAGTGCACCATGCGCGCGGCTTTCCCGTTCCTGTCCGTTCGTCCGTTTGTCCGCTCATTACGGTCGTCACCACGTTTCGGCGGCGGTGCGCGGCGGCACGGCGCCGTCGGCGGTCATCGCTTCGCAGCGGTCGCGCCCGCCCGCCTTGGCCATGTAGAGCGCGAGATCGGCGCGGCTCATCAGGCGCTCGGGCTGATCCTGGGAGGGCGCCAGTTCGGTGATGCCGATGCTCACGCTGAGGCTCGCCTCTTCGGGCAGTCCCGCGCAATGACTCGCCTTCACTTCGCGGCGCAGCCGTTCGATTACATCGTGCCCGGTCGGCAGCGCGGTGCCGGGCAGCAGGATGCCGAATTCCTCGCCGCCCAGCCGCCCGACGGCGTCGTCCGAGCGTAGTTCGGCGCGGCAGGTTTCGACGAAATGCTGCAAGGCGCGATCGCCCGCCGGGTGGCCGAAGCGGTCGTTGATCTGCTTGAAGTGATCCAGATCCGCGATCGCCATGCACAGCGGTTTGCCGCTCGCATAGGCCGCGTCGATCTCATGGCGCAGCAGGTCGAGGAAGTAGCGCCGCGAGAGCGAGCCGGTGAGCGCGTCGTGGCGCGCCTCGGCGGCCAGCAGCGCGTTGGCGGCCTGCAACTGGCCAGTCAGATCGCGGCTCGCGCGGTGCAGGCGGCGTTCGCGCACCCACGAAATCGAAATCACGGCCGCAAGCGCCGCCGAGCCGGCGAGCGTCAGAAAAATCAGCAGCCGGTCGCGCCGATGATTGCCGAGCAGTTCGGGCCACGCGGAAAGCGGATCGACCAGATGCGCCGACAGCCCCGAATTGAGGCCGCCGCGCTCCTCGTAGAGCGCGGGCGTGTTTCGGCCCGGCAGATCGACGAGCGCGCGCGCATCGGCCTCGGGCATCCAGGGCGCCTGCGAACTCGCGGCGCGCGCGGCGCTTTGCAGGGAGATCTCGCTGAAACGCTCGCGCAGATAGGTGTTCACGCGATCGACGGCGTTCATTTCCTCGACGTGCGAGCCCGGCATCGCCAGGCCTTCGAGGCTGCTGTCGTGCGCCATCACAATGACGCCGTTGCTGTCGGAGACGAAGGTGCCCGGGTGCGTGACCCAGTGCCGCAGCCGCGCGATGCTGACCTTGGCGACCACGGCCCCCACCAGCAGCCCGTTGTCATAGGCGGGCGCGGCCACGAAGATGCCGGGCTCGCCGCTGGAGGTGCCCACGCCATAGGTTTCGGAAAACGCGCCGAGCAGGGTGTCGGCGAGGTAGGCGCGCGGGCGCATATCCACGCCCACGTAGGAGATCTTGTCCATCGCGTTGCTCGACGCGATGCAGACGCCGTTGGCGTTCACGAGCCAGATGGCGTCGAGCCCGGAGAAGCCCTGGGCGTCGTGCAGGAAGCGGTTGACGCCCACGAGTTCGGGGACGTGCTGCAGCTCCTCGCGCCGCGACAGTTCCGTCGAGGCGTGCGAGGCGGCATAATGCGCGGCCGTACTCAGCGCCTGCTGAACGATCTGGGTTTCGGCCATGGTCGCGGGAATGGCGCGCGACATCGACAGATCACTGGCGATGACCTCGGCCATGTTGTCCACGACCGAGCGCGTCATCTGGCGCTGCGAGGCCAACGCGGCGTCGAGTTCCTGGCGCACCATGCGGTCGGCGAGCCAGCCGGCGCCCAGCCAGCAGACGAGCGCGACCACCACGACCCCGATGGGTCCGACAGCCTGACGCAAGAGTCTCCTGTTCATCGGCCTTCTGGTTCGTGAGTGCGAGGTTGGGGCGCGCGGGTAACCCGGCGTCGTGGTGCGGCATCCTGGTGGGACTGTCGGCAAGCCCTGCCGTGACGGGATTTTAACTCTCGAATGACAGGGGAGAAGGCGCAAAAGGTGTGCATACGTCCGTAATACCCACACAAAACATGCGCGAGCGGTGTGCGGCACGCCGCGCTCCTGCCGTGCGCATCCCGGCGAGACTCGAAAACACCCGGCAACGCCATCACGGCGACAGGCGCTGGAAGGTCGCCGGAATGCGTTCGAAAGCAGCCCGAAGGCAACCCGAAAGCGCCGCCGGGCGGGCCCTCGCGGTGATTCGCGGATATCGGCCGCAAGGTTGAATGTGTCACGAATGTTGGTGTAGTGTCGTGCCGTTCCTGAGCAAGGCCGACCCGCGCCGCCAGGCGCAAATCCACGCCAACGAAATACTGAGTCCATGCGTCCAGCCGTTTTCGATAGCCGTTTCCCGCTACACCTCGCGCGCCGTGCCGCTCGCTGCGCCGCTCGCCGTGCCGCTTGTTGTGTTCATCTCCCGCCATGCGGGGAGGGCGCCTGAATGGACTTCAGCTTCAACCTGAATCGCACGGCCAACGTTTCGGCGTGGCGTGTGCTGCCCAATCGCTGGGACTTCGTCGCGTTTCCGCTCATCATCTGCCTGATCGCGATGGCGGCCGTCGGTTTCCACGAAACGATGGCGCCCATCTCGACGCTCAAGACCCAGGCGATCTCGCTCGACCCCACGAATCTGCCCGAATACGCCCTGCGCACCACGCTGCGGATGCTGGCAGCGATGGTGGCCTCGCTGATCTTCACACTGGTCTACGGCACGCTCGCGGCCAAGAGCCGCCGCGCGGCCCAGGTGCTGGTGCCGATCCTCGACATTCTTCAGTCGGTGCCGGTGCTGGGCTACATCTCCTTTACGGTCACGTTCTTCCTCGCGCTGTTCCCTTCGCGCGTGCTGGGCGCCGAACTCGCGGCGATCTTCGCGATCTTCACGAGCCAGGCCTGGAACATGACCTTCAGCTTCTACCAGTCGCTGCGCACCGTGCCGCGCGATCTGGACGAAGTCTCGAAGGGCTTTCACCTGACCAACTGGCAGCGCTTCTGGAAGCTCGAAGTGCCGTTCTCGATGCCGGGCCTCATCTGGAACATGATGATGTCGATGTCGGGTGGCTGGTTCTTCGTGGTGGCCTCCGAAGCCATTACGGTGGGTAACAACACGATCACGCTGCCGGGCATCGGCGCGTATCTGGCGCAGGCCATCACTGAGAAAAACCTGCACGCGGTCGGCTGGGTGATTCTGGCGATGATCGTCGTGATCCTGGCCTACGACCAGTTGCTGTTCCGCCCGCTCGTCGCCTGGGCCGACAAGTTCCGCATGGAAAACACCAGCTCCGGCGACGCGCCCGAATCGTGGCTGCTCGATCTGGTTCGCCGCACGCACCTGATCCATCAATTGCTGGTGCCGCTCGGCTGGTTCTTCGCGAAGGCGGCGCGTGTGCCGTTCCGTCTGCCGTTCGCCATGCCCTCGTTCCCGGTGGTGCAGCGCGCCGCGCCCGCCAAAGCCGGCCGCGGCGGTCTGCGCGCGAAGCTCGGCGATGCGATCTGGGCCGTGTTCGTCATCGCGCTGACGCTCTATGTGGTGTGGCGCGTGGTCGCGTATGTTCGCACGGGCGTGACGCTCGACGAGGTCGGCCATGTGCTCGTGCTCGGCCTGATCACGCTGCTGCGCGTGACCTTGCTGATCGCGATCGCGTCGGTGATCTGGGTGCCGCTAGGCGTGCTGATCGGCCTGCGTCCGGCGCTCGCCGAAAAAATCCAGCCGCTCGCGCAGTTTCTCGCCGCGTTCCCCGCGAACCTGCTGTTTCCGGTGTTCGTGATCGTGATCGTGCGCTTTCACCTCAATCCTGACATCTGGCTGTCGCCGCTGATCGTGCTCGGGACGCAGTGGTATATCCTGTTCAACGTAATCGCGGGCGCGAGCGCCTACCCGAACGACTACCGCGAGGCGGCGAAGAATTTCCATATCCGCGGCTCGCAGTGGTGGCGTCAGGCGATATTGCCGGGCATCTTCCCGTACTACATCACGGGCGCGATCACGGCCTCGGGCGGCGCGTGGAACGCGAGCATCGTCGCCGAGTTCGTGCAGTGGGGCGACACCAAGGTCGCGGCGCACGGTCTGGGCGCGTACATCGCGCAGACGACCGCCGCCGGCGACTATCCTAAGATCATCCTCGGCATCGCCGTGATGTCGTTGTTCGTCACACTGTTCAACCGCGTGCTCTGGCGACCGCTCTATACGTACGCCGAGTCGCGGCTGCGGCTGGACTGATCGGAACTGCTCAATAATTCGAAGGCATGGCGATGCAAAACCCGAAAACCCTCAGCACCCCGCACGGCGACGTGCAGACGGCTCCGAATCCGCCGCGCGTCGGCGAAGAACTCCTGCGCGTGCAGAACGTGTGCCGGGGCTTCAACAAGAACCAGGGCGAACTGCTCGTCCTCGACGACGCCAACCTGTCGCTGCGCGAAGGCGAGATCGTGGGCCTGCTGGGCCGTTCAGGCTCCGGCAAGTCCACGCTGCTGCGCATCATCGCCGGGCTGATCGAGCCGACGGCGGGCGAAGTGACGTGGCGCGGCAAGCCGCTCGACGGCCCGGCCGAAGGCGTGGCGATGGTGTTCCAGACCTTCGCGCTGTTCCCGTGGCTCACCGTGCTGCAGAACGTGGAAGCGGGTCTCGAAGCGCAAGGCGTGGGTGCGCGCGCGCGCCGCGAGCGGGCGCTGGCCGCGATCGACCTGATCGGTCTGGACGGCTTCGAAAACGCGTATCCGCGCGAACTCTCGGGCGGCATGCGCCAGCGCGTGGGCTTTGCGCGCGCGCTCGTGGTCGATCCGAACCTGATGCTGATGGACGAGCCGTTCTCGGCGCTCGACGTGCTGACGGCCGAAACGCTGCGTACCGACCTGCTCGATCTCTGGACGCAAGGGCGCCTGCCGATCAAATCGATTCTGATCGTCACGCACAACATCGAGGAAGCGGTGTTCATGTGCGACCGCATCCTGGTGCTGTCGTCCAATCCTGGCCGTGTGGTCGCCGAAATCAAGGTGCCGTTCAAGCACCCGCGCAATCGCCTGGACCCGGCGTTCCGCAAGCTGGTGGACGACATCTACGCCAAGATGACCGCGCGTCAGACCGACGAATCGACGAAGAAGGGGCTGGAGCTGGGCAGCTGGTTGCCGCGCGTGTCGACCAACCTGATGGCGGGTCTGATCGAAACGCTGGCGGCCGCGCCGTATCACGGCCGCGCCGACATGCCGGAAATCGCGCGCTCGCTGCATCTGGAAGTGGACGATCTGTTCCCGATCGCGGAAGTGCTGCAATACCTCGGTTTCGCGGACGTGCGCGAAGGCGATGTGCTGCTCACGCCGCCCGCGCGCGTGTTCGCGGAGTTCGGCACCCAGGAGCGCAAGATGATGTTCGCGGAACATCTGCTGCGCCATGTGCCGCTCGCGGCGCGCATCAAGAAGGTGCTCAACGAGCGTCCGGGCCATCGCGCGCCGCGCGTGCGCTTCGAGCAGGAACTCGAAGACTTCCTCTCGGACGGCGCCGCCGAAGAGACGCTCGACACCGTGATCGACTGGGGCCGTTACGGCGAAATCTTTTCCTATAACGACCAGTCGGAAATCTTCAGTCTGGAAGACGTGGAATCCTGAGCTTCGTCGCTGGAACAAAAAAACGGTCGCTGCGGCGACCGTTTTTTTTGCTGCGGAAACAAGCTGAAAAGCCGCTTATTGCAGCGTGCCCCAGCGCTCGACGGCGGGTTCGGCGGTGGCCCATTTCCAGCCGCTGTCGTCGCGGCAGGCGCTGGCCGTGAACCACTGCTCGGGCGAATTGGGCGCGTCGCCGTCCTGAACCGAGAACGCGAAATCCTTGCACAGCGCGAGCGCCGACGAGAACGCGCGCGTCACGCGCACCTCGCCGTGACCGTTCTCGACCGGCAGCTTGTGCTTGATGCGCCAGATGTCCATGCCGCCCACGGGCAGGCGCCCGGCGGTCTCGGCGATCATTTCCTGCTGGTCCGCGTGCATGCTCTTCATGAAGCGGTTGACGGCTTCGTCGGTGGCCGCCTGCACGGCGATGCCCACGCCCACGCCGATGGCGGGATTGGCCGTGACGATGCCGGTCGCGGCCGCCGCCGCCGCACCGCTGGCCGCGCCGATCGACGAACAACCGCTCACGCCGAGCGCGACGCCCGCGCACAATGCCGCGAGCGTGAGCAGGCGCGCGCCGGGCACGGCGAGGGTGGCCCGCTTGTGTGTGCGCTGCGCGCCGCTCATTGCAGCGCGCCCCAGCGGTCGGTGGCGGGTTCGGCGGACGCCCACTTCCAGGTTTCGCCGTCGCGGCACACCGAGGCCACGTAGAACGCGCTCGTCGCGGCCTTGTCTTTGGTCGCGTCCTGATCGACGGAGAACACGATCTCCTTGCAGTCGAGCGCGCCCGTGCTGATCGCGCGGCTCACGGTCACGCGGCCATGCGCGTCTTCTTCGATCGGAAACGAATGGACGATCGACCATGGCGCCACGCCGCCCACGTCGAGCGGGCCGGCGACCCTGGCGATGCTGTCCTGGGTGTTGCGATGGACGACGCGCTCGGAGTACTGCACGCCGGCTTTCGCGGCGGCCACGGCGCCCAGGCCGATGCCGGTCGCGACCGAGGCATTGTTGGTGATCTTCGAGGCGATCGCCGCGCCGCCGATGCCGGCGCCCGTCGTCGCGCCTTCGGAGTAAAGCGAGCCGCACGCGGAGCAGGCGAGGCTGGCGGCCGCCGCGAGCAGTACCAGCGACGCGCTGCGTCGCCAGCCGGCGGTGGCCGTAGCGAGGTTTCGGGGCCGCGCGGCGCCAATGGCTGGCGCGCTGCGCGGTGCCGTCGATGGCGCGTTGCACGCCGAGGCACGTCGTTCTTGCATGTTCATTCCCTGCCGCTGGCGGCTGGACATCGCCCATCGCGACGGTCCAGCACGTATTGATGCACCTTTGAATGAGAACAGGGTGCTATTTCGTGTTTATTACTTGCCTGGTGCTTATTGCGTGCTGCGGATTGTGCAGGATGACAATTGCAAACGGGATAGGGAAAATGCAAGAAATTGAAAAAGGTCGTGCGCCGCTTGATATCACATGGTTGCGGGCACGACCTTTTTGTGCGTTCAAGCGCGGTTTTCTCCCGCGCTTTTCGGTGACGTGTAGCGGCTTTCGTCTAGCCTGCGTCGCGCGCCTCGCCGATGTCTTCGCCATCGTCGCCGAGCGGTGCTTCGCCGTCTTCCGCGCCGTAGCTGCCGAGCCGGTTATAGAGCGTCTTCAGGCTCACGCCCAGCGTGCGCGCCGCGAGGCGCTTGTCGCCGCCGCAGTATTTGAGCGTGCCGAGAATGATCTGCTTCTGTGCATCGGCGAGCGGCGTGCCGATCCACACGCTCATCGCATCGCCCTGCGTGACCGGCTTTTTCACCTTCGGCACGAGTTGCGGATGGGCGATCTCGACCTGCTTTTCCGCGAGGATGAACGCGCGGTACACGGCGTTCTTCAACTCGCGCACGTTGCCGGGCCACGACCAGTTGCGCACGGTTTCGAGCGCGCGCTTGCTGAACACTTTTTGCGTGCCGCTTTCGTCGTTGAGTTCGGTGAGAAAGAGCTGGGCGAGCAGTTCGCGGTCGCGCTCGCGCTCGCGCAGCGGTGGCGCGCGCAGCGGAAACACCGCGAGGCGGTACATCAGGTCTTCGCGCAGCGCGTTGTCCTTCACAGCCGCCACGGGGTCGCGATTGGTCGCCGCGATGATGCGCACGTCGCCGCGGATCGTCTCGTTGCTGCCGACCGGGCGATACTCGCCGGTCTCGAGCGCGCGCAGCAGCTTCACCTGATGCAGCAGCGACATCTCGGTGACTTCGTCGAGGAACAGCGTGCCGCCGCGCGCGTGCTCGAAGTGGCCGTCGCGCGCCTGCACGGCGCCGGTGAAGCTGCCTTTCTCGTGACCGAAAAGTTCGGCTTCGATCAGCTCGTCGGGGATCGCGCCGCAGTTCACGGCGATGAAGGGACCGTCGCGGCGTTCGCTGCGATCGTGGATCGTGCGCGCCACCAGCTCCTTGCCGGTGCCCGATTCGCCGACGATCAGCGCGGTGGCTTCGGTGACCGACACGCGCTCGATCTGCGCATAGAGGTCCTGCATGATCGTCGACGAACCGTATAGCAGACCGTACGACTGCAGACCGGGGACGCGCGGCTGCGCGCCTTGTCCTTGTGCTTGATGGCCGAGGTCGCCGCCTGCTTCATGACCCGCTTCGGGGTCCAATCCATGGGCTGGCTTGCGGCCTTTTTCGTTGCGGCGCGCTTCGCGTACGTCACGCGTGGCGCGCGGTTCATCTCGTTCGGCGGCGGGCGAGCCCGGCTCGATTGACGCCATAGGGAATTCGTCCTGCAAAGTGGGTAAGTGGCCCGAGGCCAGGATGCATTCGCACAACTTGCAGTATGGGCGCAGACGCCCGGCGTCAGTGCGCGCACGAGCCTTTACGCGGATTCACGCGGATTCGCGTTCGGGCCGGGACGCTGGCTTCGGACGGGCGGCGACCGGCCAGGACCGGCGCGAACGAAGTCGCGCCGCCGGTCGCGGGATTTCCATCTCATAAACATTTAACCACTGCGACGCCTCGCAGGGCAATGGACGTGCCCGGATCGGGCGCATCATTGGCCCTTGCGGGCGATTGTCTGGCACTTATCCGGCACTTATCCGGCGCTTATCGGTCCACTGTCCAGTGGCCGTGACGCGATGTTTTTTCGCTTTTCCGTCTTCTGCCGGTTTTTACGGGATCTGGCACGTCTCGTGCTGCGCCACTCCCACGGCACGCACGCGTCCATGTCAAGGAGCGGGCGTTGCAAAGAGGTTGTCTGGCGGAGCTATCGGGAGAGTCGCTATGTCGAAGAATAAGCCTAGACTGTTCGGAACCCTGTTTGCCGTGGGCGCGCTCGGCGCGACGGCAGGCGTGCTGGCCCTGCGCTGGTCGCAGCGTCACCGTATGCGCCAGCATCTGCATGGCGATTTGAGCCGATGGGAGGAGGAGGGCGGATCGCTGTCCGAGACCGCCAATGGTGTGCTCAACGCTACAGCCGCCGCGTCGCCGACGACGCGCGAGCGCGGCGCGCCGAAGGACGATGTCGGTGCGGCCTGGCCGTTTCCGACCGGCGGCGCGGATTCCGCCACGCGGCATTGACCTCGCGGGTTGAGATGCGCTTTGTTCGTTCCGGCTGCGCGGGCCGCTCGCCGCGCTGAATCCCGACGCTTGCGCCCGAGCGCCGGGAAACCCGCGCCGGGCTATCTCGAATCTGTCTATAATAGTGATATCCACAACAATCGAGGTTCGGGTTGCGCTCTGTTCGCGGTATTGTTGCGCTTTGACACTACAGTGCAGCTAAAACCGCGCGCTTGCCGTCTTGAACGCGCCCGACCGTTTCGCACTCCACTGCAGCGCAACGTACGCACCGCCACGCTGGCGGCGCCGGAAAAAATCGTCCGGCGGGTCCGCGATGCCCGCGGCGTGGTACGTATCGCGCATGGGAGCCATTCACCTTTCAGGGCTGACGAGACGCGATGCCACATGTATTGATTGTCGATGACGACGCCCAAACCCGCGAAGCGCTAGCCGCCGTGGTGGGCGAAGACGGGCTCACCACCGCCCAGGCGGGCGATCTGCGCGAGGCGCGCATCCAGTTGATCCGGCAGATGCCGGATGTCGTTTTCACCGACCTGAAGCTGCCCGACGGCAGCGGCACCGATCTGTTCCAGGACCTCGATCCGCGCTCGGGCGTGGAACTCGTCGTCATCACCGGCCACGCGAGCGTCGAAACGGCTGTCGATGCGCTCAAGAGCGGCGCGATCGACTATCTCGTGAAGCCGATCAACCTGCAGCGCGTGAAGGCGATCCTGAACCGCCTGCCGCGCGCGGGCGACCTCAAGGCCGAAATCGGCACGCTGCGCGGCGAGCTGCGCCGCATGGGCCGCTTCGGCCTGATGCTCGGCAATTCGCCGGCCATGCAGGACGTGTACGACCAGATCAGCCGCGTCGCGGTCACGCCGGCGTCGGTGATGCTGGTGGGCGAATCGGGCACCGGCAAGGAAGTGGCCGCGCAGACGATTCACCAGCTGAGCCTGCGCCGCAAGCACGAATTCCTCGCCGTGAACTGCGGCGCGATTTCGCCGAACCTGATCGAATCGGAAATGTTCGGCCACGAGCGCGGCTCGTTCACCGGCGCCGATCGCCAGCACAAGGGCTACTTCGAGCGCGCGAACGGCGGCACGCTGTTCCTCGACGAAATCACCGAAATGCCGATCGAGTTGCAGGTGAAACTGCTGCGCGTGCTCGAAACCGGCATGTTCATGCGCGTGGGCACGACCAGGGAAATCGAGACCGACGTGCGCCTGATCGCGGCGACCAACCGCGACCCGGAGCAGGCCGTCGCCGAAGGCAAACTGCGTCTGGACCTGTATCACCGCCTGAACGTGTTCCCGATCAACCTGCCGCCGCTGCGCGAGCGCGGCAAGGATGTGGAGCTGCTGGCCCAGGCGTTCCTCGACGAGTTGAACGAGCGCCACGGCACGAAGAAGCAGTTCCCGGCCGCCGTCCGCGAGATGCTGGCCACCTATCCGTGGCCGGGCAACGTGCGCGAGCTGAAGAACTACGTGCAGCGCGCGCACATCATGGCGGGCAACGAGGGCGATCTCACGGCCGCCGTGCCGTTGCAGATTTCGCTGTCGAAGCCCGTGGCGGGCACGGCGGTGACGATTCCGTTCGGCACCTCGCTGGCCGACGCCGATCGACAACTGATCCTCGCGACGCTCGACCAATGCGGCGGCGTGAAGACGCGTGCAGCCGAAATCCTCGGCATCAGTCTGAAGACGCTGTACAACCGGCTCGTCGAGTATGGCAACGAGACGGGCGGCGGCGCCGGCGGCGGCAAAAACGAAGCGTCCGCGCGCGCGGCGACCTGACCCTTCGTCAATCCTTCTGTCCTCCTGAGCAGGCTGCGCCCATGTTGCGGCGCTTGCCTGCAAGCGATGTAAATCGCACCACTCTGCAGTCTGCGCGCCGACGTTTCCCGGCACGCCTTGCGCCTCGTGCATACGGCGGCGCATGGCGTTGCAGGCCACGGCGCGCGCTGGTACGTGGCTTGCAATCCGCTCGTTAAACCCCTTCGAGGAGCGAGCGATGCCCAGCTGCAAGCAATCCGATCCGTTCCGCGTGAAGCCCTGGCTCGCGCACACTCCGCAGCCCGACGATCCCCCGCCTGACCAGCCCGGCACGCCCGACGCGCCGCCGGTCGGCGATCCGCCGCCGCAGCCTGGCGAGGTGCCGCGCTCGATCGATCCGCGCTTTTATCCGGCGATGCGGGGCGGCTGCCTGTCTCGCGCCTGATGAACAGGCCTTTTATGTACTAGTTACAAACGCGTGGCCATATTTACCGGCAATTTCACACGGCGATTCCTAGACTATAAAAACGCCCTCGCCGTGTGACGGCCTGAATGCAGGAGGCATCGACATGAGACATCCCGCTTTGCGCCGGTCCGCGCGTCACTCGGGCAAGCGTGGCCCGCGCGACGCAGAACAGAAGGTCGGCAATCCTGCCGATTCCGGTGGTTACGGCGGTGCCGCTTCCGCTGTTTCTGCCGCTCCGTCGAACGGCGTCCCTCCCGATCCCGCGAACCAGAATCGCCCAGCGCCCGGCGTGCCGCCCGATGGCGAGCACAACCAGGGCGGCGCGCGCGCCGAAGGGATCGACTATCAGCGCGATCTCGGCTCCGAGCAGGACGCGTGATTTCATCACTGCGCTGTGGCCCGTGCAGCGCATCGAAGCCTGCCGTTATTTGCGACGCGATCGAACCGGTTTTCGCCGGCTCTCGCGAGGTTTTGCTTGCGCGATCACTGTGTCAAAACCGGCGCACAAGGTCCATCAGGCCAATCAGGCTCCGGATCGAGGCGGCGAGGCACGCATCTTGCGTGATAGTGCAGAGCACCGTCCCCGGACCCAACGAAACAGGAGGTATAGCCGCAATGGGCAGACTGATCGTGGTATCGAATCGCGTTGCACCGACCCAGGAAGGGCGTCCCGCCGCTGGCGGCCTCGCGGTCGGCGTGCTGGATGCGCTCAAGGAAACCGGTGGCGTATGGTTTGGATGGAGCGGCGAGACCGTCGCGGAACCCGCCGGGCCGACCATCGAACAGCAGGGCAGCGTCACCTACGCGACGGTCGGTCTGACCCGCCGTGATTACGACCAGTACTACAAAGGCTTCTCGAATACGACGCTCTGGCCGACGTTCCACTACCGCAACGACCTCGCGCGCTACGAGCGCCAGGAATACGGCGGTTATCTGCGCGTGAACGTCACGCTCGCGCGCCAGCTAAAGCCGCTGATCCAGCCCGACGACATCATCTGGGTCCACGACTATCACCTGATTCCGTTCGCGCGCTGCCTGCGCGATCTCGGCGTGAAAAATCCGATTGGCTTTTTCCTGCACATTCCGCTGCCGGTGCCGGAAGTCCTGCGCTCCGTGCCGCCGCACGAAGAGCTGATGAAGTTCATGTGCAACTACGACGTGGTCGGTTTCCAGACCGATGCCGATCGCCAGGCGTTCCTCGATTACGTCGAGCGCGGCGGTCACGGCACGTCGAGCGACGACGGCATGGTGCACGCGTGGGATCGCTTCCTGAAAGTGGGGGCGTACCCGATCGGCATCTATCCCGATGCGATCGAGAAGGCCGCGACGCAATTCACCGACCGCAAGCCCGTGCGCAGCCTGCGCGACGCGATGCGCGGTCGCAAGCTCATCATGAGCGTGGACCGTCTCGACTATTCGAAGGGTCTCGCCGAGCGTTTCCAGGCCTTCGAGCGCATGTTGCAGAACGGACCGGGCTGGCATGGGCGCGTCTCGCTGCTGCAGATCGCGCCGCCGACGCGCTCCGACGTGCAAACGTATCAGACGATTCGCCGCAATCTCGAAGGCGAGGCCGGGCGCATCAACGGGCGCTTCGCCCAGCTCGACTGGACGCCGATCCAGTATCTGAATCGCAAGTACGAGCGCAATCTGCTGATGGCGCTGTTCCGCCAGGCGCAGGTCGGTTATGTGGCGCCGCTGCGTGACGGCATGAATCTGGTTGCGAAGGAATACGTGGCTTCGCAGAATCCCGAAGATCCGGGCGTACTGGTGCTCTCGCAATTCGCGGGCGCCGCCGATGATTTGCCGGGCGCACTGGTTGTGAATCCTTACGATCTGAACCAGACCGCCGAAGCGCTGGAACGCGCGCTGTCGATGCCGCATGCGGAGCGTCAGTCGCGCTACGAAGACATGATGGCTTCGCTGCGCGAGAACAATCTTTCGGTGTGGCGCGATACCTTCCTGGCCGATCTGCGCAGTGTGGCCACGGCGGCTTCGGTGACGGAAAGGGCGCGCAGCGCCGCGCCCGCCGCGAAGGCGCAGCCTCCTCAGTCGCAGCCACAACCGCAATCGCAACCCGATCAGGCGGCGAGCACGGCCAGCAAGGCGAGTTGAGCGCCGGTTGACCGGGCGCCTGTCGCGCACACGATTCACCCCACGGCGACTTTCGGGTCGCCGTTTTTATTGCGGTTGCCGCCAACCCGGCGCTGCGTCAGGCTCGTTGCACGCCGGCGTCGGCGTACGGGTGCGGCGGCTGCGTCGGATCGAAATCCGCCCAGTGGCCCCAATGCCATTGGCCCGTGGCGCGCTCGACCTCGTCGGCGCCCGCTTCGCGCAGCACCTCGGCGGCCAGCGCCTGATTTTCCGCGCTCACATGCACCGTGAGGAGGACGCCCGACTGACGCATTTCGTGATGCACGCGCGCCTCGTGTTCGGCGGCCCGTTGCCAGCCGCCGCCAATGCGTGCGCCGATCCACGCGCCCACACCTGCGGCGATCAGGACCGAAGGCAAGGACGCGGACAGCAGTGCACCGAACAGCGCGACGCCTACGACCGCGCCTGCCACCGCGCCTGCGGTAAGGTTGCGCGTGCGATGCGACGGCGCGGCGGCGAGCGCAACGGGATGGGGCGTATGACGCGCGTGCTGTCCGCGCGGATTGACGAAAAAGAGGTTGACGTCTTCTTCGACGAAGCCGCGCGAGAACAGCTTTTCGGCGACGGATTCGGCGGCGGGAAAGGTCGTGAACCGGCCAGCGACGATCAGAGACATGGGAATCCCCCTCCACGAAGGTTGACTCGCCAGAAGAACAGGACTGCGGCGCGTGGTGCGCCGTAAGTCCATGGTAGTGCGTGCGAAGCGTAAAAACGAGGCGGCCCGCATCAGCCGATGGGGTGGCTGACGGGGTGGCCGACGGGGTGGCTGATGGAGCGGCCGACGGAAATTACCCGCGCGCCTGCGCAGCGCGGCCGGGCACGAGCCGCATCATGCTCACGACGGCCGCAGCGGCCGCGAACGCCGTCGCCACTGCGAGCGCGACGGTCGGCCCGCGCTGCGGCGCAACGCCGAAGATCAGCGCGACGATGGCCGCGCCGAGCGTCTGTCCCGTGAGCCGCGCGGTACCCAACATGCCGCTCGCGCCGCCGCTGCGCTCGCGCGGCGCGGACGACAGAATCTGCCGGTTGTTCGGCGACTGGAAGATGCCAAAGCCCACCCCGCACAGCGCCATGCGCCAGGCGATCTGCATGTCGGTGGGGTGCGCGTGCAGCATCGCGAGCGACAGCAGGCCGAGCGCGAACAGCGCCAGCCCGACGCCGCCCAGGATGCCTGCCGGATAGCGGTCGGAGAGCCAGCCCGAGACCGGCGCGGCGACGATGATGACGAGCGGCCACGGCGTCATCAGCAGACCGGTTTCGACCTGCGAGAAGCCGTAGACGTCCTGGAGCATGAACGGCAGCGCGACGAAGGCCAGCATTTGCGCGCAGAACGAGCAGACCGAGGTGCTGATCGACAGCGCGAAGAGCGGATTCGCCAGCAGATCGACGGGCAAGAGCGGCGCGGGCTGGTTGAGCTGGCGGCGCACGAAGAACCAGCCGATGACGATCGCGCCCGCGAATTCGAGGCCGATCAAGGCGTGGTTTTCACCGTGGCCGAGGCCATCGACGGCGAAGATCAGCAGTCCGAACACCAGTGCGTTGAAGAGCGCGCTCAGATAATCGTAGGGCGCCGGATGCCGCTCGTTGGTGGGCAGTGCGCGCAGGCCCAGCGTGAACGCGGCGACGCCGATCGGCACGTTGATCGCAAAGAGCCACGGCCACGACGCGACCGACAGCACGCCCGACGCGAGCGTCGGCCCGATCGCCGAGGCGATGGCCACCACCATCGCGTTGATGGCGACGCCGCGCCCGAGCTTCGCGCGCGGATAGATCATGCGCACGAGCGCGGTGTTCACGCTCATGACGCCCGCGCCGCCGAGGCCCTGCACCATGCGCGCGATAGCCAGCGCCGGCAGCGAGGTCGCGAGCGCGCAGCCCAGCGACGCCACCGTGAAGAGCGCGAGGCCCCACAGATAGACGCGCCGGTAGCCGATGCGGTCGCCGAGCGACGAGAGCGGCAGCAGTGCGATCGTGACGGAGAGCTGATACGCGTTGACGATCCAGATCGAGTTCGCGGCGCTCGCGTGCAGATGGCGCGCGATGGTCGGCAGGGCGACGTTGGCGATCGCGCTGTCGAGCACGGCGAGCGTGATGCCGAGGGCGACGACGAGAATCGCGTAATAGCGTTGCGGGAAGGGCAGACCGCTTTCGGGATCGTTCGGATCGCCGGATAACGCGGCGGTAGTGGATTCAGGAGCGGTGTATGACGTGCGTGTGGGCATTGATGGGGGCGGCAGCGCGCGTCTCCTTGCTCGCTGCCCTATGGGCCGGTTCAAAAGGTTGTTGTGACGCGCGGCGCCAGGGTGCCGCGCGAGCAGCGTCGGGACTTATTTGAGTTCGTAAAGCCCGACGTAAGTGGTCGAATCCAGCTCGTTCAGATGGGTCATGAAGCGCGCGACCGCGTTGGTGGTCTCGGGCGTGACGGGCAGTTGCGGCGCCTTGAGCGCGTGAATGCGGAAGATATAGCGATGCGGCTTGTCACCGCGCGGCGGCGCGGCGCCGCCGAAGCCCACCGTGCCGTAGTCGTTGCGCACCTGCAGGGCGCCGGGCGGCAGCAAACTGCCGTCGGCCTTGTCCGCATTGCGCGCAAGCGCCCGCACATCAGCGCCGATATTCACGACCACCCAATGCCAGAAACCGCTGCCGGTGGGCGCGTCCGGATCGTAGACGGTCAGGGCGAAACTTTGCGTGTCGGCAGGCGGCGCGTCCCATTGAAGCGCTGGCGAGAGATTGTCGCCTTCGACGCCGAAGGCCCGATCGTCGAATTCCTGTGCCTTCGGCATGAAGCCGTTACTCGGAAAATCGTCGGACCAGAGTCGGAAATCAGCCATCGCTTGCCTCCTTTCTCGTGAGTTCTGACAGGAATAAGCCGTGCGCCGGTCAAGCGTCTGGCGCGGGTTATCCAATCGAGTTTAGCACCGCGTTAAGTCGTGTCTGGACCGGCGATCACGGCGTTTCCTGCTGTGCCGCGCGCGCCTCGAACCAGCTCTGCGTATCGTCCTGAAGCCAGGCGGCGAGCCGATCGACGACGGCTTGCGGGTCCTGCGAAGCACCGCGCAGCGCGCATTCCCAGATCACGGCGACACGCCAGCCCAGCGCCGCGAGTGCGGCAAGCGCGCGGGCGTCGTTCGTGCGGTTGCGGCCGATCTTGGCGCGCCAGAACTCGGGCCGCGTGGCCGGCCACTTGAAGAGCGCACAGTTGTGGCCGTGCCAGAAGCAGCCGTGCACCAGCACCACGGCGCGGTAGCGCGGCAACACGATATCGGGGCGCCCGGGCAGTTCGCGCACGTCGAGCCGGAAGCGAAAGCCGCGGCGATGCAGCAGGCTGCGGATCAGCACTTCGGGCTTCGTGTTGCGCCCGCGTATGCCGGACATCATCCGGCTGCGGGTCGCGCTGTCGACGACGTCGACCATGAGCCGTCAGGCGGCCAGTGCCGCTTCGTCCGTGGACGTCTGGGCTGCTTTGGCTGCGCTCGCGCGGCGGCGCCGCTGGGTCATCGCCGCCCCGGTCTTCGCTTTCGCGGCGGCCGGCTCGCGCGCGAGCGCGGCGTCCAGGTGCGGCATCATCGCGCGCGCCACTTCGCGCATCACCGGCATCACCACGCTGTTGCCGAACTGACGGTACGCCTGGGTATCGCTCACGGTAATGCGGAAGGTGTCGGGAAAGCCCATCAGACGCGCGCACTCGCGCGGCGTGAGGCGGCGCGGGCGCAGCCCTTCGCCCTGATGGACGAGGATTTCGCTGCCGTCCTTGTGATAACGCGCCGACAGCGTGCGCGTGACGCTATGCGGGAACGCGAGGCCATAGCCGAAGCCATTGCCCGCCGCCCGATGCTTCTCGGCGTATTGCTGAAGGTAAGCCCAGAGCTTGGGCGTGAGCGTGTATTTCGGCTGCACGCGGCGCGCGGAGTGGTCGAAGAACCGTTCGCCGTCCCACGGCAGGAGCGGCTCGCTGCCGTCGGTGCGATGCAGGACCGAGGCGAGACGCGGGCCTTCCTCGGGCAGACTGAGCGCGTCCCAGGTGAACGGCGTCGGCTCGCGAAAGCCGACGATGATGATGCGCTCACGATGCTGGGGCGTGAAATGACGCCCGTCGATCACGCGGTAGTGCACGTCGTAGCCCAGTTCGTCGCGCAAAACCTGCAGGATCACGTCGAAGGTGCGGCCGTGATCGTGCGAGAGCAGGTTCTTGACGTTCTCCAGCAGGAAGGCGGCGGGCCGCTTTTCGGCGATGATGCGCGCGACGTCGAAGAACAGCGTGCCTTGCGTGGTGCATTCGAAACCATGCGGCCGGCCAAGCGCGTTCTTCTTGGAGACGCCCGCGATCGAGAAAGGCTGGCACGGGAAGCCCGCGAGCAGTACGTCGTGGTCGGGCACCCCGGCGGCGGGGAATTCGACGATATCGCCCACGTAGGCGTGGCCCTCGCCATCCTTCGGGCCGTAGTTTTCCAGATAGGTTTTCTTCGAGAACGCGTTCCACTCGCTCGTCATCACGCAGGCGCCGCCGTGCGCCTCGAAGCCCATGCGGATGCCGCCGATGCCGGCGAACAGATCGACGAAGCGAAAGCGCGCGGGCGCAGCCGGGCCGGACGTCGTGGCGCTAGCGGGCTCGGTGCTGCGCAGCAGTTCGCGCAGCGCGGCGTCGAGCATGGCGGGGCATGGCGTTTCGCCTTTTTCCCAACGGCGCACGGTCTTGACGTCCTTGCCGACGTGGGTGGCGATCTGCTGCTGCGTGAAGCGCTGACGTGCCTGCGCAAGCAGGTCTCGCGCAAGATCTCGCGAATGGGCCGGGTGCACGAAGTCCTCTCTGGGTATTTTGGCGGACATTATGACCGATGCCTGACCCGCGACACCAGGAATTCCGGGCGTGATCGTGCAGAACGGGCATAAGCGCAGCCCGCGCGGGCGAACCAGAGCGAGGGACTAACGTGAAACCTGGACGTGAAACGCGGACGTGAAACTAGTGGTTCGCGACCTGAGCGGCGGCCTGCTTCGCCACGCGCGCGGCCATCGAGGCGGTGCTCAGCTCGTGCAGGTCGATCTGCACCAGCAGGCTGTCGATGTCGGCAAGCTGGCCTTTATTGATGTGGCCAGTGTCGAGCAGCCGGTGCAGGCGCGCGCGCCAGTAATTCGCGGAGAGGATCGGCCCGCCGAGATCGCCCGCGAGGGAGAGCGGCATGACGCGACGGATGTGGGCAATGTCCTGATCGATCAGATTCGACATCAGGTAGCCGGGCGGGAGGGGACGGGGCGTGTCCATGTATGGAGATTACGACAGCTCCGACCCTAACTTTAATGGAATTGCGCCCCACGTTTACCCTGGGCCGTCAACCGGGCCGATAGAGCCATGTGATTCAACGCAGAGTTTGCCGCCTGGGTTCAGCCCAGCAACAGCATCGTCAGCGACGAATAGACGACGGCGGCGAGCGCGGCGATAAGCGCAAAAACGTAGGGCGAGGTCATGGCGTGGGTCTCCGACGGTCTCCGGCGATGTTTCGCCGGGGTCCCGGCTTGCTGGAAACCAGCGTAGGCGATGCGCGTGCGCGTGAAGGTTAACAATTGACAAACCTTGGCGGGCTGGCGGCCGCAACCGCCGCGCGCAGTTGCCCACGCCCCGCTGGCTTACTCCGCCGGCGTGGCGGGTGCGGGCGCCGGGCCTTGCGCGGCGCCTTCCAGAAAGCGGCGGGTCGCCTCGAACGACTGCAGCATCTGCTCGGGCCAGGGCGTTTGCAGCATCACGGCCTGATGGTTTTCGAACGCCGAGGACAGCAGCTTGATCAGTTCCGGCGAGCTCAGATGGCGCAGCAGCACGCTCACGGCGATCGCGGTGGCCTGGCTCGCGCCGGCCGTTTGCAGTTCGGAATGGGTGAGGGCGGCGACTTGCTTGTTGATGTCCATGGTGGATCTGCCTGGAAAGAGGGCGCTGCGGCGCGCGTGGGTTCAGGCGCAACTCGAACTCGAACGGCAGTTCAGGCGCCAAACGCGTGCCGCGCAGCACTGAAAAAGGGAAAGTGGAAACTGGAATGGCCGCGCCAGGTGCATCGTGGGCGACGGCTGAAACGAGCGGGGAAAGATGGGCGCGGACGCAAAAGCCGGCGCATCTGGTCCCCCTGGCAGGAATCGAACCTGCATCTAGCGCTTAGGAGGCACTTGTTCTATCCATTGAACTACAGGGAGCGCTCAGTACGCCGCGGGGCGCGCAAGCCCCGACTCCGTCCAGCTGCCATGTTTCCCAAGTCACCCGTCATGGCGCGGAGTCTACGCGAGGACGTTGCCCGCGCAGGCGCAAGAGTATAGCAAAGCCGATGCGGCTGGAAAATGGCGCGTGGCTCTTCGCGCTCGCGACAGGCTGTCCGGAGTCCTAGAACTCGACCACGGCGAATTCGGCCTTGCCCACGTCGCACAGCGGGCAGCGCCAGTCTTGCGGAATGTCCGCGAAGCGCGTGCCTGCCGCGATGCCTTCGTCCGGCAACCCTTCTTCTTCGTTATAGATCCAGCCGCAGATCAGACAAACCCAGCTCTTGTACTCGATAACTTCGCTCACAACACACCTTTGTTTATTGCAATTCGCGGCGAAGGGCCGCGGAAAACCCCTTATATGGCCCCGATTAGCCGGGGCGCGGGCGAGCCGCGATGTTACCGGAAAACGGCGAGCACACCTTTCGCCGGACGTTTCCATGCGGTTTTCATACCGCTTGAATCGGTATGCCAGGCGTGCGGCGTCACGTCATCGCCGCGGTGTATGCTTGGCCGCGAGCGCGATGGCAAAGACATCGGCAAACCCATCGGCAACCCTCCGCAACCCTCCATTCACAGGAGCGAACAATGATGAAAAACACCTGGCTGGCCGGTATGACCTTCGCGGTGTGCCTTGCCGCAAACGGCTTCGCGAGCACTGTCGCACATGCCGAGGGCGTGTACTTCATCGAGCCGAAGGACGGCGCGACCGTGAGCAATCCGGTGCACGTGAAATTCGGCGTCGATGGCATGACGGTCGCGCCCGCCGGCACCGTCACGCCCAACACGGGGCACCATCATCTGCTGATCGACGGGCAGCCGCTGTCGCAAGGCCAGGTCGTGCCGGTCAACGACAAATCGATTCACTACGGCAAAGGCCAGACCGAAGCCGATATCACGTTGCCGCCGGGCGATCACACGCTCACGGCGCAGTTCGCGAACGGCGCGCACCAGTCCTACGGCCCCGATTGGAGCCAGACGATCACGGTGCACGTGAAGTAACCAGGTGAAGTAACGCGTCCGCTTCGCCCGTCACGCGGCGTTACGCGCAGGCCCGGCTCCCGAGCGAGCCGGGCCTGCCGCATCCAGGTCCGGCACGCCCGGTACAATACGCGCTTGCTCTCCAACGCAGGCCACGGTCCCATCCATGTCGCTTTACTCCATCACCGGCGCGCAACTCGCGTTCGGCCACGTCGCGCTGCTCGATCACGCTGACTTTTCGCTCGAAGCCGGCGAGCGCGTCGGGCTGATCGGCCGTAACGGCGCGGGCAAGTCGTCGCTGCTCACGATCGTCGCGGATCTCGCCCGGCCCGACGACGGCCTCGTCACCCGCCAGCAGGACCTCACGACCGTCTATGTGCCGCAGGAGCCGGATTTCGACACCGACGCCAGCGTGTTCGACACGGTCGCCTCGGGTCTCGCGCAAGTGCGCGCGCTGTTCGACGAGTACGACTCGGTCGCGCACCAACTCGCGGAAACGCCCGAAGGCGCCGAACACGACGCGCTGCTCGCGCGCATGAACACGCTGCAATCGTCGCTCGATCATGCCGACGGCTGGAACTGGCGCACGCGCGTCGCCACGACGCTCGCGCAGATCGGTCTGGAAGGCGAGGCGCGCGTGGGCGCGCTCTCGGGCGGCATGCAAAAGCGCGTGGCGCTGGCGCGCGCGCTCGTCCTGCAGCCCGACGTGCTGCTGCTCGACGAGCCGACCAACCACCTCGACTTCGACGGCATCCGCTGGCTTGAAGAGCTGCTGGTCTCGCAGCGTTCGAGCCTGCTTTTCATCACCCACGATCGGGCGTTTCTCGATCGCGTGGCTACGCGCATCGTCGAACTCGATCGCGGCAAGCTGCTCTCGTATCCGGGCAACTTCTCGCAGTACCAGGAGCGCAAGGCGCAGCAGCTCGAAGTCGAGCGCGTGGAAAACGAGAAGTTCGACAAACTGCTCGCGCAGGAAGAAGTGTGGATCCGCAAGGGCGTGGAAGCGCGCCGCACGCGCAGCGTCGGGCGCATCGCGCGCCTCGTGCAGATGCGCAACGACCGCGCCGAGCGCCGCAACGTGCAGGGCAACGTGAAGCTCGACGTCGCGCAGGGCGAGAAGTCGGGCAAGATCGTCGCGGAACTCACGGACGTCGTGAAGCGCTACGGCGGCCGCACGATCGTCGACCGCTTCACGGGCACGGTCATGCGCGGCGACAAGATCGGCTTTGTCGGGCCGAACGGCGCGGGCAAGACCACGCTGCTCAAGCTGATCCTGGGCGAATTGAAGCCCGATGAAGGCTCGGTGCGCGTGGGCACCAATCTGCAGGTCGCGTACTTCGACCAGATGCGCGCGCAGCTCGACCTCGAAAAGACCCTCGCCGATACCATCAGCCCTGGCAGCGACTGGGTCGAGATCAACGGCGCGAAGAAGCACGTCATGAGCTATCTGGGCGACTTCCTGTTCGCGCCCGAGCGCGCGCGCTCGCCCGTGAAGTCGCTCTCGGGCGGCGAGCGCAACCGTCTGCTGCTCGCGCGCCTGTTCGCGCGCCCGGCGAACGTGCTGGTGCTCGACGAGCCGACCAACGACCTCGACATCCCGACGCTCGAACTGCTCGAAGAACTGCTCGCCGACTACGACGGCACCGTGTTGCTGGTGTCGCACGATCGCGCGTTCCTCGACAACGTGGTGACGTCGGTGATCGCGTCCGAGGGCGAGGGGCGCTGGCGCGAATACGTCGGCGGTTTTACCGACTGGCAGACGCAGAGCACGCGCTCGCAGGAAATCGCCGATGCGCGTGCGCCGAAGGACGCCGTACCGGCTGCTACCGCGCCGAAGGACAGCGCGGCGGGCCGCAACGCGCAGCGCAGCGTGAAGCTGTCGTTCAAGGAGCAGCGCGAGCTGGAGGAACTGCCCAAACGGATCGAGGCGCTGGAGACGGAGCAGAAGACCATCGGTGCGCAGATCGAGGACGGCTCGATCTTCGCGAAAGACGGGAAGGAAGCCACGCGGCTGACCGAACGCTATGGGCAGATCGACGAGGAATTGCTCGTCGCGCTGGAGCGCTGGGAAGAGCTTGAGGCGAAGCGCAAGTGATGTGAAGCAAGCGAAAGCGGCCTGACGAAGGCCGCTTTTTTATTTAGACGTCAACGGCAAGAGCTTGCGCACCAGATCGGGAACCCAGGTCTGTGCGGTGCTCCAGACAATGCTTGTGTCGACGGAAAAATACGCGTGCGAGATGCGATTGCGCATGCCATACATCGCTTCCCAAGGTATTTCCGGGTGCGTGGAGGTGAACGCTGGATCGCCGCGCATGATATTGCGCGCCGCTTCGCCGATGATTTCGAGGTTCCGTGCGACGGCGTCGATAGCCATCGGTGTTGCCTCAAAGCTTTCCTGCGAAAGCGGTGCGAGGTAACTACGGATGCGCTCGGCAGCGTCGAGCATATGTTGCAGATAATCCGGCGTGCGCAGATCTTCCTTTCTCATACTGGCACCGAGTCCGCGACGACACGAGCGCGGAACTTTTCCGGTAGCGCTTTCGGTGTCAGCACATCGACCGGCACGCCCAGCAGCGCTTCCAGCTGCAACTGGATTTGCGCGAGATCGATAAATGTCGTTTCCGGCGTCGGATCAACCAGCAGATCGAGATCGCTATCCTCATCGTCCTCGTCCCGCGCCGACGAGCCGAACACGCGTACATTCGTCGCGTGATGGCTCGCGACGATTTCACGAATTTCCGCGCGATGCGCGCGCAAAGCTTCGGATGGTTTCACGACGGCTCCAGGCTTTCCCAGTATTCCCGCAAACGTTGCAACGAACAGGCCGTTAAATTAACCGATAAAGACACCACGGCAATCCGCTGCAAACCCCCTGCCACAAGCGGCCCATTCTACGCGAGTCGCGTCTTGCGCCGCCCCTCGGCCGAACGGCCGACCCTCATGCAAATTGCCGCGCGGTCCCAAATCAGTACAATACCTCGCGAATACGGCTGACCGGGCTGGCGCGCCGCGCCTGGCGCTTTGGCGAGCAGCCCGCCCACGCCATTGTTTCGTCACGGTTTTTTTGAACACTCAACGCGTTTTCCCCGCAGATGTCCACAGCCTCTGTGGACAAGCGCGCGGACAACTCCCTGCGGATCACCATGTCAACGAAGAAGTCAAACGCTGCAAACGCTGGATATAGCGAAGCGTCGATCAAGGTGCTCAAGGGCCTTGAGCCCGTCCGGCAACGGCCGGGCATGTACACGCGCACCGAGAATCCGCTGCACATCATCCAGGAAGTCATCGACAACGCTTCGGACGAAGCGCTCGGCGGCTTCGGCAAACGCATCACCGTCACGTTGCACGCGGACCAGTCGGTGTCCGTCGAGGACGACGGCCGCGGCATCCCGTTCGGCCTGCATCCCGAAGAAAAGGTGCCGGTCGTCGAAATCGTTTACACGCGCCTGCACGCGGGCGGCAAGTTCGACAAGGCCGCCGGCGGCGCCTATACGTTCTCGGGCGGCCTGCACGGCGTGGGCGTTTCGGTCACCAACGCGCTCTCGAAGCGTCTCGACGTGACCGTCTGGCGCGACGGCAAGGTCGCCGAACTCGGCTTCTCGCATGGCGACGTCGTCAAGCCGCTTACCGTGCGCAACGCCGCGCGCGACGAAAAGAAAACCGGCACGCGCGTGACCGCCTGGGCCGATCCGAAGTATTTCGACTCGCCCAATCTGCCGCTGGGCGAGCTGCAACGCCTGCTGCGCTCGAAGGCGGTACTGTTGCCTGGGGTCGAAGTCGAACTCATCAACGAAAAAACCGGCGAGCGCCTGAGCTGGAAGTATGAAGACGGTCTGCGCGGCTACCTGCTCGAAGGCATGGGCGGCGCGGATCTCCTGATTCCGCTGTTCGAAGGCGAGCGTTACGCCGATGGCCGTACCAACGACGACACTTTCGCCGAAGGCGAGGGCGCCGCGTGGGTCGTGGCGTGGTGCGAGGAAGGCACGCTCACGCGCGAATCCTACGTCAACCTGATCCCGACGCCCGCGGGCGGCACGCACGAAAGCGGTCTGCGCGACGGCCTGTTCCAGGCGGTGAAGAGCTTCGTCGAGCTGCACAATCTTCAGCCGAAAGGCGTGAAGCTGCTGCCCGAAGACGTGTTCGCGCGTGTTTCGTTCGTGCTGTCGGCCAAGGTGCTCGACCCGCAGTTCCAGGGGCAGATCAAGGAGCGCCTGAACAGCCGCGACGCCGTCAAGCTGGTGTCGTCGTTCACGCGCCCGGCGCTCGAACTGTGGCTCAATCAGCACGTCGAGCACGGCAAGAAGCTCGCCGATCTTGTCATCAAGCAGGCCCAGGCGCGCACGCGTGCGGGCCAGAAGGTCGAAAAGCGCAAGAGCTCGGGCGTGGCCGTGCTGCCCGGCAAGCTCACCGACTGCGAGGCGACCGATATCGCGCGCAACGAACTCTTCCTCGTGGAGGGCGATTCGGCGGGCGGCTCGGCCAAGATGGGCCGCGACAAGGAGTATCAGGCGATCCTGCCGCTGCGCGGCAAGGTGCTGAACACATGGGAAACCGAGCGCGACCGCCTGTTCGCCAACAACGAAGTGCATGATATTTCGGTGGCGATCGGCGTCGATCCGCATAGCCCGGACGACACCGTCGATCTCTCGAACCTGCGCTACGGCAAGATCTGCATTCTCTCGGACGCGGACGTCGACGGTTCGCACATCCAGGTATTGCTGCTCACGCTGTTCTTCAAGCATTTCCCGCAGCTGATCGAGCGCGGCCATGTGTTCGTGGCGCGTCCGCCGCTGTTTCGCGTCGATGCGCCCGCGCGCGGCAAGAAGCCCGCGCAGAAGCTCTACGCGCTGGACGACGGCGAGCTCGAAGCGATTCTCGACAAGCTGCGCAAGGACGGCGTGCGCGACACGCAATGGTCCATCAGCCGCTTCAAGGGTCTAGGCGAAATGAGCGCCGAACAGCTCT
The DNA here is from genome assembly GCF_002917095.1 of Paraburkholderia eburnea. Lineage (GTDB taxonomy): Bacteria > Pseudomonadota > Gammaproteobacteria > Burkholderiales > Burkholderiaceae > Paraburkholderia > Paraburkholderia eburnea. Next base: position 161,178 of record NZ_PQGA01000001.1, on the reverse strand, counting down.
GGGACACGACGATGAATCCCGACACGCGCCGCCTGTCGCCCATCGTGCTCGGCGACCTCGATTACGAGGCCACTGTCGCGCGCATGACGATGCTGATGGGCAAGGGCGAAGCGGCCTCGCGCCGTTCGTGGCTCGAAGAGAAGGGCAATGAAGTCGAGGCGGATATCTGATCCGCGCCTTCACGTACCCCCGCCCACACCAGACTACGGATTAATTGAAACATGGACGATCTTTTTGTTGAAGCGAATGGCGCGGCCGGCGGCGGCGACACGCTCACGCTCGGCCACTACGCGGAGCGCGCCTACCTCGACTACGCCGTGAGCGTGGTGAAGGGCCGCGCGCTGCCCGACGTCTGCGACGGCCAGAAGCCGGTGCAGCGCCGCATCCTGTTCGCGATGAACGAAATGGGTCTCGGCGACAACGCCAAGCCCGTGAAGTCGGCGCGCGTGGTCGGCGACGTGCTCGGCAAGTACCACCCGCACGGCGACCAGTCCGCCTACGACGCGCTCGTGCGTCTGGCCCAGGACTTCTCGATGCGCTATCCGCTCATCGACGGTCAGGGCAACTTCGGCTCGCGCGATGGCGACGGCGCGGCGGCGATGCGTTACACGGAAGCGCGCCTCACGCCTATCGCCAAGCTCCTGCTCGACGAAATCGATATGGGCACCGTCGATTTCATGCCGAACTACGACGGCTCGTTCCAGGAGCCGAAAACGCTGCCCGCGCGCCTGCCGATGCTGCTGCTCAACGGTGCATCGGGCATCGCCGTGGGGCTGGCCACCGAAATCCCCTCGCACAATCTGCGCGAGGTGGCGACGGCGGCCGTGGCGATGATCAAGAATCCGAAGCTTTCGCACGCGGAGATCATGGAGCGTCTGCCGGGGCCGGATTTCCCCGGCGGCGGCCAGATCATTTCGAGCGAAGCGGAAATCGCGGCGGCTTATGAAACGGGGCGCGGCAGCCTGAAGGTGCGCGCGCGCTGGAAGATCGAGGATCTCGCGCGCGGCCAGTGGCAACTCGTCGTTACCGAATTGCCGCCGAATACCTCGGGCCAGAAGGTGCTCGAAGAGATCGAGGAACTGACCAACCCGAAGCTCAAGCTCGGCAAGAAGACGCTCACGCCCGAGCAGTTGCAGAACAAGCAGACCATGCTGGGGCTGCTGGACGCCGTGCGCGACGAGTCGGGCAAGGACGCGCCCGTGCGTCTCGTGTTCGAGCCGAAGACCAGCAAGATCGATCAGGCCGAGTTCGTCAATTCGCTGCTCGCCAACACGAGCCTCGAATCGAACGCGTCGCTGAACCTCGTGATGGTCGGCGCCGATGGGCGTCCGCGCCAGAAGGGCATCAGCGAGATTCTGGGCGAGTGGATCGGTTTCCGTTTCGCGACGGTCACGCGCCGCACGCAGCATCGCCTGGCGAAGGTGGACGACCGCATCCACATCCTCGAAGGGCGGATGATCGTCTTCCTCAATATCGACGAAGTCATCCGCATCATCCGCGAGTCGGACGAGCCGAAGGCGGCGCTGATGAAGGCGTTTGGTCTGTCCGAGCGTCAGGCCGAGGACATCCTCGAAATCCGTCTGCGTCAGTTGGCGCGGCTGGAAAAGATCAAGATCGAGAAGGAACTCGCGGAACTGCGCGAGGAGAAGGCGAAGCTGGAAGAACTGCTCGCCAACGAAGCGTCGATGAAGCGCCTCATCATCAAGGAAATCGAAGCCGACGCGAAGCAGTACGGCGACGATCGCCGCACGCTGATCCAGCAGGAAAAGCGCGCGACGTTCGAGACGCGCGTGGTGGACGAGCCGGTCACGGTGGTCGTGTCGCAGAAGGGCTGGGTGCGTGCGCTCAAGGGCCACGGCCTCGACCAGCAGGGCTTCACGTTCAAGGCCGGCGACGGTCTCTATGCGGCGTTCCAGTGCCGCACGCCGGATACGCTGATCGCGTGGGGCAGCAAGGGACGCGTTTATTCGGTGTCGGTGGCGCAACTGCCGGGCGGGCGCGGTGACGGCGTGCCGGTCACGTCGCTGATCGAACTCGAAGCGGGCACGCATCTGCTGCACTACTATGCGGCGGGCGCGGAGCAGCCGCTGCTGCTGGCGTCGAGCAATGGCTTCGGCTTCATCGCGAAGATCGGCGACATGGTGAGCCGCGTGAAGGCGGGCAAGGCTTTCATGACGATCGACGAGGGCAGCGTGCCGCTCAGGCCGATGCCTATGGTGCCGGACGCGATCCAGGTGGCGTGTCTGTCGTCGGGCGGGCGTCTCCTGGTGTTCGGCCTCGACGAGATGAAGACGCTGTCGGGCGGCGGCCGTGGCGTCACGCTGATGCAGCTCGAAGACAAGGAAACCTTGGTGCAGGCGCTGGCGATCAACGCGTCGGGCGTCGTGCTTGAAGGCACGGGCCGCGCGCAAAAGCCGGGCGAAGACCTGATGGCCGGTCCCGTGCTCGCGCCGCAGATCGGCAAGCGCGCACGCAAGGGCCGCGCGCCGGACTCGAAGCTCAAGGTCATCACGGGCATGCGTCCGGTGCTGCCGCGTTAAGCGGCATATCTGCGAGACGCAGCCCGCCAGACCGGCCTCTGTTCTTTCCCTGTGAAGCAGGGCCGGTCGCTTTGCCAGCCAACGCACGCCCATTGCGGCGTGCACACATCCGGCACGCAGCATCCAGCGGCATGAAATAATGCCGCGCGCCTCATGGGGTCATCGTATGGAAATGTCCATGCGATTCAAACATCGGCGCATGGGCGCTCGCGCCGGATACTTTTACGTACGAGGAATTACCAGCATGGGTCACGCGATCGAAATCGCGCTGTTTGTACATCTGCTGAGCGTCGCCGTGTGGGTCGGCGGCATGGTCTTCGCGCATTTCTGCCTGCGCCCCGCGATCGAGGATCTTTCGCCGCAACTGCGGCTGCCGCTCATCGAGTCGGTGTTCGGCCGCTTCTTCAACTGGGTGGGCATCGCCATCATCGCGATTCTGCTGAGCGGCGGCTTTCTGCTGATGCAGTTCGGCGGCGGTCATGCTACGTGGCAGTTGCACGCGATGGCGGGCCTGGGCGTGATCATGATGCTGACGTTCGGCCATATCCGCTTCGCGCTTTTTCCGCGCATCCGCCGCGCGGTGCAGGCGCAGAAGTGGCCCGATGGCGCGCGCGCCGTGGGCACGATGCGCCGCCTCGTGGTCGTCAACCTCGTGCTGGGCGTCGTGACGATTGGCGTTGCGGTGCTGGCGCGCGGGTACTAACGCGGTAACAAGCGCAGGTAACAGGCGCGGGCACCAGGCGCGCTTACCGTTCTGCTTATCGTTGCATGAGCAACGTTCGCGCGGCGTCCTTCACAGGCGCTGCGCGAGCGCATAGCGCTGCATGCAGCGCTCCATCGCGTCGAAGAACGCTTCTTCGGCCGCATTCATCTTGCGTTCCCGATGCCACAGCAGGTGGATATCGACGTCCGCGAGACCTTCCTCCGGCGGCAACCGCCATAGGCGCTGCCGCGCCAGATCGTCCTTCACGATATGTTCGGGCAGGCAGCCGATGCCATAGCCCGCGAAGATCAACCGCCGCACTTCGTCCAGACTGGGCGACGACGCCACGATGCGTCCCGTGAAGCCGCGCTGGTCGCGAAACACCGTGAGCGGCGAGAGGCTGTCGCCGATCTGGTCGCTTGTAAACGACACGAAATTCTCCGCGAGCAGATCTTCCATCGTGAGTTGCGAGAGGCCGAACAGCCGGTGATGGCGGCCGCAATAAATCGCGTAACGCTGGCGCAGAAAGCCGCGCATCTCCAGCTTGTCGACGGGCGTGCGGCACAGGCCCAGGCCCGCCGTCGCGGTCTTTTGCAGCAGCGATGAAATGATGTCGGTCGAGCGCATGACTTCGATCTGCAGATCGATGCGCGGATAGGCGACGTGGAATTCCGCGAGGAACTCGTCGTAGACGGGCGACTCGATGCGGCTCACCGTGAGCAGGCGGATCGAGCCGGTGATGTCGGCGGTGCGTTCGTCGAGTTCCGTTTCCAGCCGCGAGATATTGCCGTAGATGTCGTTGGCGATCCGATAGACCTCTTCGCCGGCCTGGGTCGGCACGAAATGCGGACCGCGCCGCTCGATCAGCTTGCGCCCGAGCGTCTCCTCCAGACGCTTGAGCGCCTGGCTCACCGCTGGCTGCGTCACGTAGAGGCGCGCGGCGGCGCGGCTCAGGCTGCGCTCCTGCATGATCGCCAGATAGGTGCGCAGCAGATTCCAGTCGAGCCGGTCGTTGAGAAAGCGGGTGGTGTCGGCGCGCATGAGCGGTCTCCGGACGGGTTCTGGGCGGGGCTGTGTTAAAGGTATTAGCCAAATTTATGCGGAGAATAATAACTCGAAATTTGACTAATATTTTATGGATGGCGATAAAGGATGCATGGCGAATGCGCTGTCAGAGCGCGTTGATCACGCCTGAAACCAATACCGCACGCGCCCCGAAGGAGACTCACTCATGCCCACCCCGCAAACTCCCGCCGCCCCTGCTGCCCGGCAGCCGGTGCGCGCCGCCGCCGCGGCGTTCATCGGCACCATGATCGAGTGGTACGACTTCTATATCTACGCCACGGCCGCCGCCCTCGTGTTCGGCGAACTGTATTTCCCGTCCGAGGACCGCTTCGTCAGCACCATGGCCTCGTTCGCGACCTTCGCGGTGGGCTTTTTCGCCCGCCCGCTGGGCGGCGTGATCTTCGGCCACCTGGGCGACCGTATCGGCCGCAAGAAGGCGCTCATGACCACGCTCATGATGATGGGCGCGGCGACCGTGTGCGTCGGGCTGCTGCCCTCGTATGCGAAGGTCGGGGCGCTGGCGCCCGTGCTGCTCGTGCTGCTGCGCGTGGTGCAGGGCATCGCCGTGGGCGGCGAGTGGGGCGGCGCGGTGCTGATGGCGGGGGAACACGCGCCCGAAGGCCGCCGCACGTTCTTCGCCTCGTTCGCGCAACTGGGTTCGCCCGCGGGCCTGATTCTGTCTCTGCTGGCGTTTCGCTCGGTCACTTCGCTCGACAAGGCGGATTTCCTCGCGTGGGGCTGGCGTCTGCCGTTCCTGATCTCCGCCTTGCTGCTGGTGGTGGGCATCATGATTCGCCTGGGCGTGAACGAATCGCCCGAGTTCGAGAAGCTCAAGGACCAGCGCCGCACCGCCAAGCTGCCGATCGCCGAAGTGTTCAGCTCGGCGTGGGGTCTCGTGCTGCTGTGCATCGGCGCGAACACCATCGGCATCGCGGGCGTGTACTTCACCAACACCTTCATGATCGCGTACACGACGCAGTACGTCGGCATCACGCGTTCGATGATTCTCGACTGCCTGTTCATCGTCGCCTTCATCCAGTTCTTCTCGCAGCCGCTCGCGGCCTGGCTCGCCGAGCGCATGGGCGGCGCGCGTTTTCTCAAGATCGCGGCCATCGGCGCGATGCTCTCGCCGTATCCGATGTTCGTGCTGGTGCAAAGCGGGCGCGTCGTGCCGATGGTGATCGGCATCGCCATCGCCGTGGTGTGCATGGCGAGCTATTACTCGGTGATCGCGGGCTTTGTGTCGGGCGTGTTCCCCACGCGTGTGCGCTATTCGGCGATTTCGCTGGCCTACCAGGTGTGCGGCGCGATCGCGGGCGGCCTGACGCCGCTCATCGGTACCTGGCTCGCGCATCGCTACGCGGGGCAGTGGTGGCCGCTCGCGGTGTTCTACACGGGCCTCGCGGGGATCTCGCTGCTGTGCATCGTCGCGCTCGACGCGCGCCGCAGCCAGCACGCATACGACGAAGCCGCGTCGCGGGCGCTCAGTTCGCACTGAGTTCTGCCTCGACGAATTGAAACCGACTACTCCGACTACTCCGACTATCCGACCGAAACGGAAGAACCGATGAAAGACCTTTTGCAAATCGACGGCCCGCGTCTGTGGGCGAGCCTCACGGAAATGGCGCGCGTCGGCGCGACGGCGGGCGGCGGCGTGCGGCGCCTCGCGCTCACCGAGGAAGACCGCCAGGGCCGCGAGCTGTTCGCGCGCTGGTGCGTCGAGGCAGGCATGACGGTGTGGACCGACGAAGTGGGCAACCTGTTCGCGCGCCGCGCGGGCACCGACGTCAACGCCGCGCCCGTGCTGATGGGAAGCCACCTCGACACGCAGCCGGAAGGCGGGCGCTTCGACGGCGTCTATGGCGTGCTGGCGGCGCTCGAAGTCGTGCGCGCGCTCAACGACGTCAACGCGACGACGGAAAAGCCCATCGAAATCTGCTCGTGGACCAACGAGGAGGGCGCGCGCTTCACGCCCGCGATGCTCGGCTCGGCGGTGTTCGCGGGCGCGATGACGCTCGACGACGCCCTCGCGCGTGAAGATGCCGATGGCGTGACGCTCGGCGCGGCGCTCGACGCCTGCGGGGCGCGCGGCGCGCGGCCCGTGCAGGGCGTGGCCATGGACAGCTATTTCGAGGCGCATATCGAACAAGGCCCGATTCTGGAGGCGAGCGGCACGACCATCGGCGTGGTCACGGGCGGCCAGGCGATCCGCTGGTTCGACGTCAACGTGACGGGCGTGGCCGCGCACGCGGGCACCACGCCGATGCGCTATCGCAAGGACGCGTTCTTCGGCGCGGCGCAGATGGCGCTGGAAATCGAGCGCGTGATGGCGCGTTACGCGCCGCTGGGTCTGGTGACGATCGGCCAGATGCAGATCGCGAATTCGTCGCGCAACACCATCGCCGCGAATCTGACCTTCACGGTCGATCTGCGTCATCCCGACGACGCCCAGCTCGACGCGATGGAGCGCGATTTACGCGCGGCGTGCGCGGCAGTGGGCGACACGCGCGGCCTGGGGGTGAACATCGCGCATTGCTGGACCAGCCCGGCCACGCCGTTCGATCCGGCCTGCGTCGCGCTGGTGGCCGATGCGGTCGAACGCCTGGGCTACTCGAACGAACGCATCGTGAGCGGCGCGGGGCACGATGCGATCCACCTCGCGCGCTATTGCCCGACGGCGATGGTGTTCATTCCCTGTGTGGACGGTCTTTCGCACAACGAGGCCGAAGACGCGCTGCCCGAGGACGTGACGGCGGGCACGAACGTGCTGCTCAACGCGGTGGCCGCGCGCGCGGGCGTGCGTGTGCCGCAGGCCGCGGCCGCCTGAAACAGCAAGGAGAACAGACTATGAAGACGTGGTTTCACCCCGAGCAATTGCTGCATCATCCGCGTACCTATCTCTCGCGCGGTCAAATGCGCGAGCCTCAGGAAGTGCCCGAACGCGCCACGCGTCTGGTCGCGGCGGCGCGCTCGCTCGACTTCGACGTGCGCGAGCCCGCCGACTTCGGCACCGCGCCGCTGGCGGCGGTGCATGACATGAACTATCTGCGCTTTCTCGAAGAGGCGCACGCCGACTGGAAGCGCATGCCCGACGACTGGGGCGACGAAGTGATGTCGAACATTTTCGTGCGCGAGCCGAACCCGCTGCGCGGCGTGCTGGGCCAGGCGGCGCGCTATCTCGCCGACGGCAGTTGCCCGGTGGGCGCGAATACGTGGCGCGCGGCTTACTGGTCGGCGCAGAGCGCGCTGGCGGCGGCCGCCTGCGTGAACGACGGCGCGCGCGAAAGCTACGCGATCAGCCGGCCGCCCGGCCACCACGCACGCGCGGACGCGGCGGGCGGCTTCTGCTACCTGAACAATGCGGCCGTTGCGGCGCAGTCGTTGCGCAGCCGCTTCAAGCGCGTGGCGATCCTCGACACTGACATGCATCACGGCCAGGGCGTGCAGGAAATCTTCTACGGCCGCGACGACGTGCTCTATATCTCGATCCACGGCGATCCGACCAACTTCTATCCTGTCGTGGCGGGCTACGAGGAAGAGCGCGGCGCGGGCGAGGGCGAGGGCTACAACGTCAATCTGCCGATGCCGCACGGCGCGAGCGAAGCGCAGTTCTTCGAGCAGGTGGACGCGGCGCTGCGCGTGCTCAGGCGCTTCGAGCCCGATGCACTGGTGCTCGCGCTGGGCTTCGACATCTACAAGGACGATCCGCAGTCGAAGGTGGCTGTGAGCACCGAAGGTTTCGGCAAGCTCGGTCAGGCGATCGGCGCACTCGATCTGCCTTCGGTGATCGTGCAGGAAGGCGGCTATCACCTCGAAAGCCTCGAAGACAACGCGCGCGCGTTCTTCGGCGGTTTTATGGGGGCGAGGACGCGTTAAGCGCTCAAGGGCAGCGGAGGCAGTGCGGCACGCCGCGCTGCCTCGCGGAATCGGATCAGGAGCGGTGTTAGCGCGACTGCTGCGCGTCGCTCAGGCGTTCGTTGCGCTGCTCGCCGACATCGTCAGGCGTGGCCCCGCACACGCCGAAGCGCTCGATCAGCGCCGGCACGCCTTCCACCGGCACCGGGCGCGAGAACAGGAAGCCTTGCGCCTCGATCGGCCCGAGCGCCGCGAGCCAGGCGATCTGCTCCTCGGTCTCGGTGCCTTCCACCACGACCGTCAGGCCCAGCGAGCGCGCCAGATTGACGATCGCCGAGACCATCACGCAGACGCTGCGGTCGCCCGGAATCGCCTGCACGAACGAGCGATCCACCTTGAGCGTGTCCACCGCGAAGCGATTCAGATAGGACAACGACGAATACCCCGTGCCGAAGTCGTCGAGCGCGATGCGCACGCCCAGGCGCTTGAGCGCGAAGATCTTTTCGGAGACGAGTTCCGGGTACTCCATCATCGCCGTCTCGGTGATTTCGAGTTCGAGTTTGTGCGCGGCGATGCCGGTTTCTTCGATCGCGTGCGAGATGGTCTCGTAGAGGTCGCCGCGCCAGAACTGCACCGCCGAAATATTGATCGCCAGCGACAGCGTCTCGAAGCCTTGCTGCTGCCACAGCGCAAGCTGCGCGCAGGCCGTGCTGATCACGAAGTCGCCCACCGGCACGATGAGGCCGGTCGATTCGGCCACCGGAATGAATTCGCTGGCCGGAATCAGCCCGTATTGCGGGTGGTTCCAGCGCACCAGCGCCTCGAAGCCCGTGATGCAGCGGCGGCGCAGATCGATCTTCGGCTGATAGGCGAGAAACAGTTGCCCCTCGGCCAGCGCCACGCGTAGCTGCTGCTCCCACTTCATCAGATGATCGGCGCGATGGGCGAGCTGCGGCGAGTAGAAGCGGAAGCAGTTGCGGCCCGCTTCCTTGGCCGCGTACATCGCCAGATCGGCCTTCTTGAGCAGGTCGATTTCACTTTCGTGCGCCACGGCGAACAGGGCGATGCCCGTGCTCGCATGCAGCACGAAGGCGCTGCCGCGCACGTCGAACGGATGCGTGAAGGCGGCGTTGGTGGTTTCCGCGAGCGTGCTCGCGCGCTTCTCGATTTCGTCGCCCTTGACGATCACCACGAACTCGTCGCCGCCGATGCGCGCAAGCGTCCCCGCGCCGCCCACGGCGTCCGCCAGACGCGCGGCGCTCATCTGCAGCACGATGTCGCCCGCGTTGTGGCCGAGCGTGTCGTTGACGGTCTTGAAGTTGTCGAGGTCGATGAAGAGAATCGCCAGTCGCCCGAGATTGCCCGGCTGCGCGACTTCGTGGCGCAACCGCTGCAGCGTGGCGTAGCGGTTGGGGAGACCGGTGAGCAGGTCGTACTGCACGAGTTGCGACATCTCGCGCTCGCGCCCGAGCAACTTGCCGATCAGGCCGGTCGCCACCGCGAAGAACGACAGCATGGCGAGCGAGATGAACGTCGCCATCATCAGATAGACGTCGCGCGTGTGGTTGTAGTCGGCGAATTCTTCGGCCTGCGAAAGACCGACCAGCACCGCGAGCGGATAGCCGTCGATATGGCGGTACGAGACGATGCGCGTCACATGATCGATCGGATCGACGTAGGTGCCCGACGCATGTTCCGAAATCGGATAGACGCCGCTGGCGGAGAACGTGCCCGGCGCGCGGTCGGCGTTGCCGGTGCGGCGCGCGAGCACGGCGCCGGTGTCCGAGATCACGGCGATCACGCCGTCACGGCCGATGGCCGCGTTGTTGTAGAAGTCGCTCGTGAAGTAGCCGGGGTCTTCCGAGACCACCACCACGCCCGCGAAGGAGCCGTCCTGATGATTGAGGCGGCGCGTCATCTGCAAGGTCCAATGGCCCGAGACGCGGCCCAGCACCGGCTTGCTGATGAAGAGCTGATCGTCGTTCTCGTGCTCGTGCACCTTGAAGTGCTCGCGGTCCGAGAGGTCGATGGGCTTGGGATTGGGGTCGGCGGTATTGGCGACCAGCCGGCCGTGCTCGTCGATGATCGACACCTGCACGAGCGAGTCGCTTTGCACCACGCCTTTCTCGACCGTGGTGGCGAGATTGAAATGATCGGGCGTCTTCTCGAACTCGTACTTCACGAAGCGCGTGATCTGGTCGACCTGGTGGATCGCCTTGACGGTGTGCTGCTCCAGCGCCGCCGAAAGAATTGCCGCCGAGGCCGTTGCCTCGCGCAGCGTCGCCTCCTTTTCGACCGAGAGGCGCGTGAAGATCACGGCCCACAACAGCACCAGCACCAGCACGCCCAGCAGGGGAATCGCGAGCAGGGTGCGCGGGCGCGTGTAGGCGGGGCGGGATGCGCCGCGCAGGCTCGCGTCGCGCGAGAAGGGGCGCCAGTTCGCGCTCATCTGGGGCGCCGCGCATGCGGGTTGCCGCGCCGCAGATGCGGCGGCCGGGACGACAAGAAGGCGCTCGGTTGGATCGGCGGCATCGGATGCGAAACGGCGACGGAAGGAGCGCGGGAGGCGCGGGAAAAAGTCAGGTCGGACGCGTCTTTTGCGTCCGATGTTTCGATCTTAATGGTTGGGGAATGATTAAGGAAGCGCTCCCCCCTCGGGTATACGCGAGTCGGGGAAACAAGTGCGCCGGCGCTTGATGTGCCGCGCATAGAGGCGCAGACGGGCAGGGCGGCGCGGCTGTGCAGGGGAACGAGCGCGTCGCGGGCGGCGGCGCCCGGCGCAGCGGCCGTGCCCGTCCGCGCCGAGGCCGTGCGTCAGCTTGGGTACCGATCACCTCTGGATGAAGCGTTCGCTGCGTGTGCGCTCATGCGAGCCGGATCGAACCATCGACGACGGTGAGCGCCGCGCCGCCGATCCAGATCTTGCCCGCCGCGTCGTCGTAGCTCACCGATACCCGTCCATCGCGCCCCAACGCCGTGCCCTGGCGCACGGTGTAGCGCTCACCGGGACGTCGGTTCTGCTGTGCGAGCAGCAGAGCGATAGCGGCGTTGGCGCTGCCGGTCACCGGATCTTCGCCCTTGCCGAGTCCCGTCATGAGGCAGCGCACCTCGAAGGTGGCGGGGCCGTGAGCTTCGTGCGGGCCGTAAGCGGCGAGACCTTGTCCGCCCACGCTCGCCGCCACGGCGGCCAGCGCGTCGTAGTCGATGTCGAGCGCAAGCACGTCCCGCGCCGAGGCGAGCCGCACGACGATCCACGGCGCGCCGTTGTCGACGCCGCACGGCTGCGCCTCGAAGTCGATCGCGTCCGAGCGCAGCGCGGCGCGCAGGGCGTCGTACTGCGTGGCGGGCAGCGGCGTCACCGTGGCGGGGGGCGCGGCAAACGCCCATTGCGCGGGCCCATCCGCGCTGCCTTCGACCTGCTGCGCCAGTTCGACGAGACCCGCGCCGCATTCCTGCACGAGCCGGCCGGGCGTCTTCGGCGTGCGGCCGCTGTCGAGAAACGCGTGCGCCGAGCCGATGGTCGGATGGCCCGCGAACGGCAGCTCGCCCTGCGTCGTGAAGATGCGCACGCGATAGTCGGCGCGTTCGTCGGAGGGCGCGAGCAGGAAGGCGGTCTCGGACAGATTGGTCCAGCGCGCGATGGCCTGCATCTGCGCGGTGTCGAGCGCGTCGGCGTCGAAAATCACGGCGAGCGGATTGCCCTTGAAGGGCTGCGACGTGAAGACGTCGACCTGTTTGAAGCGAACGCTGCGAAGAGTCATGATCGGCGATATCAAGACGAAAAACGAGGACGAAAAAAAGCCGCACCTTGCGGCGCGGCCCGGGATCACCACGAACTGAGCGAACTGAGCGAACTGAGCGAACTGAGCGAACTGAAGCGAATCGAGTGCTTATTCGACTTCGGCGATCAGTTCGATCTCGACGCACGCGCCAAGCGGAATCTGCGCGACGCCGAACGCCGAGCGCGCATGTTTGCCCTTCTCGCCGAACACGTCGGCGATGAACTCCGATGCGCCGTTGGTGACGATGTGCTGTTCCGTGAAGTCGAGCGTCGAATTCACGAGGCTCATCAGCTTCACGATGCGCTTGACCTTGTTCAGGTCGCCCGTGTGGGCGTGCAGCGTGGCGATCAGGTCGATGGCGATCGAGCGCGCGGCGGCCTTGCCTTCCTCGGTCGAGAGCGTATCGCCGAGCTTGCCGGCCCACACCTTGCCATCCTTCTTCGCGATGTGACCCGACAGGTACACCGTGTTGCCGCTCTGTGCGCTCATCACGTAGGCGGCGGCGGGCGCGCCCGCCTGGGGCAGTTCGATGCCGAGCTGTTCGAGACGGTCGTAGATGTTGATGTCAGCCATGTTCAGGAGTCCTTTTACAGGTTGGTCGCAGGTTGGTCGTCAATTCAGGTGCTCTGGAAGTACGCAAAAAGCGCAGGCCTCACATGCGCGCGCGGATCAGTTTGGCGAGCTTCGCCACGCCTTCCTCGATCTTCGCCGGCGGCACCGTGACGAACGAGAGGCGCAGCTTGTTCATTTGCGGCTCGCGCGCGAAGAACGGCGCGCCCGGCACGAAGGCCACGTTCTGCGCGACGGCTTCTTCCAGCAACTTCATACTGTCGATCTGTTGCGGCAGCGTGACCCACACGAACATGCCGCCTTCGGGGCGGTTCCAGCTCACGCCTTCGGGCATGTTGCGCGCGAGCGAGTCGAGCATCGCCTCGCACTGGTCGCGATAGAGCGCGCGCACCTTCGGGATATGCGTGTCGAGGAAGCCGTTCTTCACGACTTCGTGGACGATGCGCTGCGTGAAGCTCGGCGTGTGCAGGTCGGTGGCCTGCTTGGCCTGCACGAGCTTGAAGTGCAGATCCTCGGGCGCGATGATGTAGCCCACGCGCAGGCCCGGCGCCAGGATCTTCGAGAACGAACCCAGATGCACGATATGCTCCGGCGCCAGCGAGTGCATCGTCGGCAGCGGCTCGCCCGCGTAGAGCAGCGCGCCGTAGGGATCGTCTTCGATCACCGGGAACGGCGACGTTTGCGCGAAGGCCGCGAGCGCCTGGCGGCGTTCGAGCGGCAGACGGCGGCCGGTCGGATTCTGGAAATTGGGGATCGCGTAGAGCAGACGCGCGCCTGCGGTCAGCTCGGGCGTGAGACCTTCGGGGACAAGACCCTTGTCGTCGGTCGGCACCTGCACGTAGTTCGGCTCGTAGAGCGAGAACGATTGCAGCGCGCCCAGGTACGTGGGCGTTTCCACCAGCACGGGGCTGTCCGGCGAGACCAGCACCTTGCCGATCAAATCGAGCGCCTGTTGCGAGCCCGTGGTGATCAGCACCTGCGACGGGCGAACCTTCGCGCCGCCGACCGAGTGGCGCGCGGCGACCCATTCGCGCAGCGGCATATAGCCTTCGGTCGCGCTGTATTGCAACGCGCCCGACGGATCGTCGCGCAGGATGCGGTCGGCGGCGGCGCGCATTTCCTCGGCCGGGAAGCTGGCCGGGGCGGGCAGACCGCCGGCGAAGGAGATGACTTCGGGCCGTTCGGTGACCTTCAGGATTTCGCGAATCGCCGAGCTGGTCAGCTTGATTGCACGCTCGGACAGTTGCCACGCGGGCGCGGCCTTGAGATCGCTCTGGTCCATGGGGTCTCCTTTTTAGGGTCGGGCGAGTGAGTCTGGCAGCGGTGCGGGGCGCGAGGCCTTGCACCGCCGAAAACCTTCGATTATGACGCGAAAACTGCTCAAGCGGCGCGCGCGGGCACGGGGGCGGTGCGGATCGCGGCGCGGCGCCCCAGCACGACGGTGGCGATCACGGCGGCGGCGTAGAGCCACGCCGAGGGCGCGACCTGTTCGCCGAACACGAGCGCCGAGAACGCCATCGTGAAGAAAATCTGCAGCAGTTGCACCTGGCCGACGCGTGCCGTGCCGCCCATGGCAAGCCCCGCGTACCAGGCGAAGAAGCCGAGGAACTGCGAGAACAGCGTGACGTAGCCGAAGGCCAGCCAGGTCTTGAGCGCGACCGGCCCCGGATGCGCGACGTGATGCGCCCACGCGAGCCAGCCGACCGGCAGCACGAGGAACGGCGCAGACAGCACCAGCGCCCAGCAGATCACCTGCCAGCCGCCCAGTTGCCGCGCGAGGCGCGCGCCTTCGGCATAACCGAGCGCGCCGATGCCGACGGCCACCAGCATCCACGCGTCGCCGGCATGCAGCGCGCCGCCGCCCGCCTGAAGCGCGAACGCCACGACCAGCGCGCTGCCGATCAGCGCGCTGATCCAGAACGCCTTCGACGGGCGCTCGTGCGAGAGCCATGCGGCATAGATCGCCACGGCAAGCGGCTGCAGGCCGTTGACGATCGCGCCGTGCGAGGCGGGCACGCTCTTCATCGCCCACGCGGAAAACACCGGATAGGCGACGATCACGCCCAGCGAAACGACGGCGAGGCTCTTGACCTGCGGCCAGGTGGGGCGCTTTTCGCGCCGCACGTAAAGCAGGATGGCGGCGGGCACGGCGGCGGCGAGCGCGCGCCCGAGACCGTTGAGCAGCGGATGGAATTCGAGGACGACGATGCGCGTCATCGGCAGGGTCAGGCTGAAGATCATGACGCCGACGAGGCCGAGCAGCATGCCCTGGGTTTCACGTGCTTTCATGTTGGTGAATGTTGATGCGCGCTCGTCAGACCAGCGTGCGGGGCGCGCCGAGCGATCGCGTTCCCGACGGGGTTTCGAACTGCGCGGCAAGCGCAGGACTTAAAGCTTCTTCTACGGTAATCAGATGGGCCGCGCCAAGCCACTCCAGTTGCTCGCGCAGGGCTTGCGCTTGCGGGTGATACGCGGTGAGCGAGCGCAGCACGATGCCGGTGTCGGCGAGCGTTTGCGACGGATGGCGCGGCGTGTCCCACTGGATCAGCGAGGGCAGCACGCCGTCGCCCGCGCCTTGCCAGCACGGGAACGAACCGTCGAGCGGCACGCTCAGTTGCCAACTGAGGTCGCCACGCGTCATCGGCACGAGTTCGGGGATGCGCTGCGGGTACTGCGCGCGCCAGCGGGCGAGATCCTTGGGCGGCTCGACGCGCGCGACCCAGTGCGAAAGATAGGGCCCTTTTTCTAGTCGCGCCTGCACCTCCGGATCGTCGAGGGCGAACAGGCGCGCGCGGCCGGGTGTTGGGGATGCCGCCGCGCTGCGCGCGCCGGGATCGATGGCGATCACTTCCAGATACACGCCGCCCCACAGGCCGAGCAGCCGGTTGTGGGTGCGCATGAGCGGATGCGCGCCGCCGCCGGTGGGCGTCGCGCCGAGTTTGTCGGCGACATACTGGACGCCTTCCTCCAGCGTGCGGGCGCAGACGACGAGATGATCGAGACGAAGCGGCGTGGCGGTCATGGGGCAGGAGCGGGAAAGTCGGTGGACCGGAAAGCATACCGGTACGCGTGCAATCAAATGTACCGGTATGGTCGCGGACAGTAACGGTACAATCGGCCCGATAGTGTTCGGTACAGTTGGAGCCGCCATGTCGTCCGTCCCCCTCGACCAGATTCCCGCCCCGCATGACGCGGCCACCGTCACGCTCGTCGACCAGCTCGTGCAGTGGGGCCGCCGCCGCATCGAGGAGCGCGTGTTCCGCCCCGGTATGCGCATGCCGTCGATCCGCAAGCTCGCGCTGGATAAAGGCGTGTCGCGTTTTACCGTGGTCGAGGCTTACGAACGGCTCGTCGCTCAGGGCTATCTGGATTCGCGGCGCGGCTCGGGTTTCTTCGTGCGCGAGCGGCTTGCCGCCGTGGCCTCGGTCACGCCGATCGAGCGGCGCGCGGACGGCGCGGCATCGGCACAGTCGCACGAGCCGCCGACCATCGACGTGGTCTGGCTGCTGCGCAACATGCTCCACCAGTCGACGCATCCGGAAAAAGGGCCGGGGCTGGGCTATCTGCCCGCGCGCTGGCTCGACGGCGAACTCCTCGCGGGCGCGATGCGCTCGCTCGGCCGCCAGAGCGGCACGCAACTGCTGGGCTTCGGCTCGCCGCAGGGTTTCCTGCCGCTGCGCCAGCAGTTGCAGACGCGCATGGCCGAACTGGAGATCGGCGCGACGCCCGAGCAGATCGTGCTGGTGTCGGGCATCACCCAGGCGATTGACCTGCTCGCGCGCCTCTACGTGCAGCCTGGCGACACGGTGATCGTCGGCGATCCGGCGTGGTTCCAGATGTTCGGGCGTTTCGCCTCGCAAGGCGCGCGCCTCGTGGGCGTGCCGTACACGCCGGACGGCCCGGACCTCGACGCGCTGGAAGCGCTGGTCGAGACCTGGCGGCCGAAGATGCTCGTCATCAACTCGGTGCTGCAGAACCCCACCGGCACCTCGCTCACGGCGGCGCAGGCGTTCCGCATCCTGCGGCTTGCGGAGCAGTACGACTTCATCGTCGTCGAGGACGATATCTACGGCGATCTATGCCCGTCGGGTTATCCGGCCACGCGCCTCGCGAGCCTCGACCAGTTGCGCCGCGTGATTTATCTGGGCAGTTTTTCCAAGACGCTCGCGCCCAATCTGCGCGTGGGCTACATCGCCTGCGCGCCGGACGTCGCGCAGGCCGTGGCCGACCAGAAAATGCTGGTTGGCATGACGAGCCCCGAACTCAACGAGCGCGTGCTGTTTCGCGTGCTCACCGAGGGCCACTACCGGCGTCACGTCGAGCGGCTGCGCGCGCGGCTGGACGCCGTGCGCGACAAGGCCGCGCGTATGCTGGAGCGCTCGGGCTGCAGGCTTTTCGCCGCGCCCGGCGCGGGCATGTTCCTGTGGGCCGACACCGGCGTGGACGCCGACGCGCTCACGGCGGCCGGCCACGAAGCGGGCTTCCTGTTGACGCCGGGCAGTCTGTTCTCGCCGCACCAGTCGCCCACGACCTGGATGCGCTTTAACATCGCGAACTGCGCCGATCCGGCGCTGCCGGGCTTTCTCGCCGGTTATCTGGACGGCGTGGCACGGCGCGGCTGACGGCGGGCCGGATTCCCGTGCGTCACCCCCCACTTGAAAAGACATGCCCCGCCCCAACATGGGCGGGCAACGCGGCGCGAACGGCAAGGGAATGGCAAGGACGACCCTGCTTGCCGCGCGCGACGCGAATCGACTGATCTGCACTGCAACTGCAACGAAAGAGGACTAACGGGCATGGCACAAGAAACCAGGAGCTTTCAGGCCGAAGTGAAACAGCTTCTGCACCTGATGATCCATTCGCTGTACAGCAACAAGGAAATTTTCCTGCGCGAACTCGTCTCGAACGCCTCGGACGCGGCCGACAAGCTGCGCTTCGAAGCGCTCGAAAACAACGCGCTCTATGAAAACGATCCGAACGTGCGCATTCGCGTGAGCTTCGACAAAGCCGCCCGCACGGTCACGATCGAGGACAACGGCATCGGCATGAGCCACGATGAAGCCGTCGCGAACCTCGGCACGATCGCGCGCTCGGGCACGAAGGAATTCTTCGGCAAGCTCTCGGGCGACCAGCAGAAGGACGCCGCGCTGATCGGCCAGTTCGGCGTGGGCTTCTACTCGGGCTTCATCGTCGCGGACAGGATCACGGTCGAAAGCCGCCGCGCCGGTCTGCCCACGAGCGAAGGCGTGCGCTGGGAAAGCGCGGGCGAAGGCGAGTTCTCGGTCGAGACGATCGAGCGCGCGCAACGCGGCACCACGATCACGCTGCATCTGCGCGAAGGCGAAGACGAACTGCTCTCGTCGTACAAGCTCAAGTCGATCATCCAGAAGTACTCGGATCACGTCGGCCTGCCCATCGAAATGAAGGCCGAGGAGTGGGACGCCGAAAAGAGCGAGATGGTCACGAAGGACGAATTCGAGACCATCAACCAGGCCAGCGCCCTGTGGACGCGCTCGAAGAACGAGATCAGCGACGAGCAGTACCAGCAGTTCTATCAGCACCTCGCGCACGATCACCAGAACCCGCTCGCCTGGACGCATAACCGCGTCGAAGGCCGCAGCGAATACACGCAACTGCTCTACGTGCCCGCGCGCGCGCCGTTCGACATGTGGAACCGCGACCACAAGAGCGGCCTGAAGCTCTACGTGAAGCGCGTGTTCATCATGGACGACGCCGAGCAACTGCTGCCGAACTACCTGCGCTTCGTGAAGGGCGTGGTCGATTCGGCCGATCTGCCGCTCAACGTCTCGCGCGAAATCCTGCAGGAAAGCCGCGACGTCAAGGCGATCCGCGACGGCGTGACCAAGCGCGCACTGTCGATGCTGGAAGAACTGGCCTCGGCGCAAACCGACGCCGAAGCGAAGGACGAAGACAAGGCAAAGTTCGCCACCTTCTGGGGCGAGTTCGGCCAGGTGCTCAAGGAAGGCATCGGCGAAGATCACGCGAACAAGGAACGCATCGCGAAGCTGCTGCGTTTCGCTTCGACGCACAACGACACGGCCGAGCAGAGCGTTTCGCTCGCGGACTACGTCGCGCGCATGAAGCCCGAGCAGTCGAAGATCTACTACGTGACCGCCGACACCTGGCAGGCCGCCACCCACAGCCCGCATCTGGAAGTGTTCCGCAAGAAGGGCGTGGAAGTGCTGCTGCTGACGGATCGCGTCGACGAATGGATGCTGTCCTTCCTCAACGAATTCGACGGCAAGCCGCTTGCGAGCGTGGCGCGCGGCGACCTGGATCTGGGTGCGCTCGACGACGCGGAAAAAGAGCAGCAGGAGAAGGTGAGCGAAGAGCTCAAGCCGCTCGTCGAGCAGATGAAGGAAGCGCTCAAGGGCAAGGCCAAGGACGTGCGCCTGACGTTCCGCCTGACCGATTCGCCGTCGTGCCTCGTGGCCGACGAAGGCGACATGAGCGGCTATCTGCAGCGCATGCTCAAGGCCGCGGGCCAGCAGGCGCCCGACATGCAGCCGATTCTGGAAGTGAATCCGGAGCATCCGCTCGTCAAGGCGTTGCACACGGATAGCGCGAACTTCGGCGACTGGTGCCATCTGCTGTTCGATCAGGCGCTGCTCGCCGAAGGCGGCGCGCTGGAAGATCCGGCAAGCTTCGTGAAGCGCACGAATGCGTTGTTGCTGGCTCGTTAATCCGGGCCGTTGATGTCGCGATAAAACGCGCCGCCGGGAAACCCGCGGCGCGTTTTTCATTTGGCCTTGCGATCCTTGTTGGACTGCGCGAGAACCGAGGCGGCGAGGGTTTTGGTCTCGTCAGAATACTTGTTGCTGTGCAGGACTACGCTGGCCTTATGTTCCATCGCGGCGCCGGTCTGCTTCGAGGTATGCGTTTGTGCTAAAGCGGAGGCGGCCAGGCTCTTCTTGATGGCTGATGCCTTGTTGTCATGCAAGGTTTCTGCTGCGAGATGGGCGACTTTTTGCGAGGTCCGCTTTTTGTTTTCTGCCATTCGAATCTCCTGTTGAGTTGAACGGGCAGTGTTTCCCGCCAGGCGCGGCAACACCATAAGAATCGTCCGAACCGGGCGCACCTTCTATAATCCCGGCCATGCCCATCCGATTCGATGCCGCCGACGCGCACTGGCGTGTCGCGCCCCTCGCGGCCTTCAGCGCCGATCAAAAAGACTGGCTCACGCGCGGCGGTTCGCTGACCGCGCATCTGCGTGCGCTGGGCGCAGTTGTTGTGCGCGTGACGCGCGAAGCCGTCGCCATGCCCTGGTCCGACGAGTGCGCCGCGCTCGGCCTCGCGCCGCGCGAGCGCGCGTGGGTGCGCGAGATCGTGCTGGCCGTCGATGGCGTGCCGTACGTCGCCGCCCATAGCGCGACGCCGCTCGCCGCGAGTCACGGCGTCTGGCAGGCCATGCGCCGTTTGCGCACGCGCCCGCTGGCGGAACTGCTTTATACCGATAGCGGTGTGTCGCGCTCGGCGCTCGTGAGCCGGCGTGTGAGCGCGCTGCATCCGCTACATGCGCTCGCCACGCGCGAGACGGCAGGCGCGGTGCCGCACGCCTTCGTGGCGCGCCGCTCCGTGTTCGAGCGGCACGGCGCGCCGCTGCTGGTGACCGAATGCATGCTGCCCGCGTTGTGGGCGCATCTCGCGCGCGATGCTCAACCGGTGTTGCACGCGCATTCCGCACGCGAGCGCGGGCCGCTGGGCCATACGGCGTCGCGGGCATCGTCCCATCAGATCGCGCGTTGAGAGGCCCGTTTCGCCATGAGTTTCAAGCGCTGCTTTGCCCCCGTCGTCGATGCGCGCACGCGCGTGCTCATTCTCGGCAGTCTGCCGGGCGAGGCGTCGCTCGCGCATCAGCAGTACTACGCGCATAAGCAGAATAAATTCTGGAAACTTGTTGGAGATGTGATCGAACGGGATCTGGTCGGCATGGACTATCCACTTCGTCTCGAAACACTACTCGAAAACTACATTGGGTTATGGGACGTCGTCGCAAAAGCTCGACGCGTTGGAAGCCTCGATAGTCGCATACGTGACCATGCCAAGAACGATCTGGTCGCACTGGTCGATACGTTGCCGAATCTGGCTACCATCGCCTTTAACGGGGGGACCTCAGCCAGGATTGGAACGAATGCGCTTGGCAATCGGGTCGAGCAATATCGACTTCTTCGCTTGCCATCAAGCAGTCCCGCCTATGCCTCACTCACATACGCAGAAAAGTGGGCCGTTTGGAGAACACTGCGGCAATAGAATTGACGCGTCCGGCCGTGGTTGAACGTCAGTGAGAGTGCCAGCGTGTTTGAACGCTTACCAACTGCCAAACAATCGGTCTAGCGCTGAAATGATCTCGTCCTGCCGATGAAGCAGCGATGTAACGGATTGGGTTAATTCATTTCGCGGAATCGCGCTAAGTGTTGGTGTATCCAGCATGCACTCAATGCCTTCGATCGTGAAAACAGGTATCAGGTCAGGCGGAAGAGGAACTGGGGCGAAGCTGTCCAATCGTCGCAGCGGGATAACCACGCGTGTCGCCAGACCGGATAAGTGGTTGCCTTGGACATCGACAACATAAGGCACGGCTGGACGTTGGCTCGGATTGGGAAATACGTCAAAACGGGCCATCAGAACGCCCGGTATTGAGCGAGCGGCAAGCCATCGCGCTCAACCATCTCGTTATAGGCCTCGATAAAACCGGCGTACTTAATGGCCCACTGGCGATCCTTTTCCACTTGAACGGCTTGGCGAAGTGCCCGCTCGCAGGTCTGCGAGAAATTGATACCGAGTTCCTTGGCATCCTTGTAGATGTCTTCGGGCAGGCTAATGTTTGTAGCCCGACGGGGAGTCGCATCGGCGGCTGGGTGACGCATGGTGTTGCTCCTTGTGTGGGTAAATTATGCGCATTATAGCCCACATGAAAACGGTGGGTATTGACTCGTGAGCGACGATTTGGATGCTCTGGTCGAAATGCGGCCGAGTCTGGTCGCTATACCGTCCAACGGCGGAACTGCGGGAGAGCCCAAGGATTGAAGAGGCCCTTCGTCTAGCTTCCGCGATTTTGACGTTGATGAAAAACCGTTTTTCAAGTATTTTACTCAAAAAATGAGTGAGACCGGTATGGACCTAAAGAAGGCTCGGAGTGAACTGCGGCTGACGCAACAGGCGCTCGCCGAACATATAGGTGTATCGCAGCAAACGATAGCCCGTTGGGAATCTGGCAAGGGTGAAGTCCCGGCCAAATACCTCAAGGATCTAGCGATATTGTTCGGATGTTCTGTGAGTGACTTGCTCGACAAGGGACGCAAGACGTTGCGGTCAGAAAACGATTCTGACCTGCCGTTCGGTACGCTGCATATCCGATTCCAGAGACTGGCCACTCAGCCTGCTCGGCAACAGATGGTCGATGACGACGAAACGATAGTCGATGTCTCCAGGCCGGACCGCTATTTCCCCATCACAGACGGCGAACGGGATCGGTTGGCGGCGCTTCTGGATAGGGGGGGGATAAGTTCGGAGCCCATTGGCTGGTTCTCGTTTGTCAGCCTTGACAATCGATGTGTATTCGTCAACACAAGAGAAGTTGAACGAATTGCGATGGTTAGCGATGACGCTGAGGCGATGCCCTCGTACGAACATGTAGAGGTTTACAAGTTGGCGCGTGAGATGGCTTTTGAAAACGAGCCATCCGAGGAGGAACTGAACGACGAATCCTCGCCATACTCCAAGTCGCTTGCGCAAAAGGCCAGGCGTGTAGTCGATGAATTGGGTGATAGGGCGATGCTTTGGCTCGACGGACTTGTGGTCGACTCAATTCATGGAGAGCGGGAGTTTTTCTGTCTTGATGACGAAACGCTTGCAGATCTACACGGTCTTGAACTCGAGGGCGAGCATGCCGGCCAGGATACTTTCGTGAATTTATACGCAGAGGGCTACCATCGGAGTACTTTGTTTCGCCTTGGATCACTCAGGTCGATTGAAGTGCCGTTGGATCGCTATTCCGACTGGCTCAACAGCGAACTCGAGAGCATGTAGAGGCACGTCATTGACTGTAAGGCGCGTCGCGAGGGCAGTCTCGACGGCAATATCCGCGATCACGCGGGCAACGATCTGGTCGCGCTGATCGACGGCCTGCCCGCGCTGGAAGCGATCGCGTTCAACGGCGGCACCGCCGCCCGCATCGGCGAGCGCATTCTCGGCGTGCATGCGCGGCGTTTTCGCCTGCTGCTTCTGCCGTCCAGTAGTCCTGCCTATGCGTCGATGAACTTCGCCGCGAAGCTCGCGGCGTGGCGCGCGCTGGGCGACGTGGTGGGCGAGCCTTCCGATGCGCGCGCATCGAAGCGCGGCAAGCCGTAAGCACACTGCAAACTTGCCGCGCTAGCATGGTCTCGCGCACGCCCAGGTGCGCGCCCTGCATCGACGTTACGACAGATCGATGCATCGACGGGACACGAGACCACAATGAAAAAGAACCACCGGCTCCTGATCGTTTTTCCCTTTCTGTTTGCCTTGATGTTTACGCTGGGCGGCTGCGCGTCCGACGACCCGACATCCGCCGGGCCGCACGTTCGTCCGACACCCGAGCAGGTCATGAGCCGCTGTCTGAACGCGGTCGCGACGCCGGGTTTCGCGCCGCCCACCGAATCGACGCTGAGTTCTTGGCAGTGGCGGCGTTACGTCAACTGCAAGTTGGGCGGCAATATGCTGTCGAATCCGAAGAAGGTGCCGCTCGACACCGAGGCCGTGGTGTCGATCCGTTTCGCCAGTGACGGCTCGGTCGTCTCCGTGAAGCTGCTGCATTCGAGCGGCAACGATGAATACGACGAGGACGTCCAGCGCGCAATCGATGCGGCTTCGCCATTGCCTCCCGCGCCGCTCGCCTTGCATCTCACGCGTATCGACATGCGTTTCCATCCGGTGCGCGTGAATCCGCTCATCTTGCAAGGCGGTATGCCGGCAATCGGCGGCACGAATGCCGGCGCGGGCCTCAGCGACGAAACGCATTGGCGCGTGAAGAACTGCAACACCGCGCACGGCGTAAGCGAGTGCGATTGAATGCAAACGAGTGCGTTTGTGAGTGCTTGGGTGCGTGCGTTTGTGTCTTGAAAAACGAGGTCGATGCGCGACGAATGCTATGCTCTCGTTCGCCCGCGCAGATGCGTTCCGATCGCATGGGTTTCCCGCGGCTGAACAACACCGTAAAACGCAGCGCGAATCGAGTGCAAAACGCGCATCTGCACCTGCTCCTCACAAGCAAGACATCTTCACATGACGACTCTCATCAAGCGCGCTTCGGCCGAGGCGCGCGCATTCAACAAGACGCCTGCCACGACGACCGCCGAGGCCGCCGCGCCCGAACAGGCGGTCCCGGCTGCCCAGGTCGAAGCGATCGCGCCGGTTGCCGCACAAGCCGAAGCGCAAGCCGACGCACCGGCAGCGGCGCCCGTGGTCAAGGCCGCAGTCAAGTCGACAGCCCAGCGCGCGAGCAAGGCTGCAGCGAAGCCCGCTGCAAAACCGGCGGCGAAGAAGGTTGCAAAGCCGGCAGCAGCGGAAGTCGTGAAAGAAGCCGCTAAGGACGTGACTAATGACGTGGCTAAGGAAGCCGCTCCGGCCACGCCAGCACGCGCAAAGCGCGTGAGCGCGAAGACCGCGAAGACCGCGAAGACCGCGAAGACCGCGAAGACCGCGAAGACCGCGAAGGCTGTGAAGGCTGTGAAGGCAGCCCAGGCCGAGTCGGCGCCGAAGGTCGAAAAGATGACGAAGCGCAGCCGCCGCGCCGCCGCTGACGACGATCTCGACAATGCACCCGTCATCGACGCGCCGCGCAAGCCGCGTTTCGCGCCGGTCACGTTCTCGGAAGAGGGCGGCGTGCGTTACCTGCATTTCGGTACCGAATGGGTGCAGGGTGCGATGCGTCTTTCTAAGCCGCAACACATCGAACTCGAATACGCGCAGCAGATGATGGCCTGGCTGCTGTTCCTCGCCACGCCCGCGCGCATCGTGCAACTGGGTCTGGGCGCCGCGGCGCTGACCAAGTTCGCGCACCGCTATCTGCGTCCGGCGAAGGTCGAGGCGATCGAACTGAACCCGGCCGTTGTAGTCGCCGCACGCACGATGTTCGAACTGCCGCACGATGACGCGCGTCTGAGCGTTCGCGAACTCGACGCGTGGGATTTCGTGCAGGACCGCGCGAACCACGGCACGATCGGTGCGCTGCAGATCGACGTCTACGATGCGACCGCACGCGGTCCGGTGCTCGACAGCGTCGCGTTCTACCGCGCCGTGCGCGCGTGTCTCACGGATGCGGGCGTGGCGACCATCAACCTGTTCGGCGATCACCCGAGCTACGTGCGCAACATGAAGCGCCTGAAGGAAGCTTTCGACGGCCGCGTGATCGCGCTGCCCGAAGTGCACGACGGCAACCGCATCGCGCTGGCGTTCTCGGGCCCGGCGCTCGACGTGAGCTGGACGGCGCTCGACAAGCGCGCGCGTCTGCTCGAAACCCGGCTCGGCCTGCCCGCGAACCAGTGGGTCAAGGCGCTGCGCGCAGCGTGCAAGGAAATCGGCAAGGAAGGCGCGACGTTCGCCATCTGACGCTCATTTAGCGCTCCGCAAGCTGTGCAAAACCGGCCCCGCTCACACGGGGCCGGTTTTTTTTCGTCATGTTGCACAGCCGTGCTTTGGGAGAGCTGACAGTTTCTGATCCGAAACGTTGAAACCCGGTTGGGGTCGGCCCCGGTTGACCCGCCGTCACGGCGTCGGTAGGCTTTTCAGCGCTTTCGGGGAGCTTGCGAGGCACGCGCTCGCGGGCCTGCACCGGCCCTAATGAGGCCGCATAACAACATAAGTCGCGAGGAGGAGACGTCATGGCTCACGACGCCGACGCCGCAAAGGCCAGCAAGCACTGGCTCTGGCTGTTGCTCTTGCCCTGGATCGCCATGATCTGGGTGCCGTCGTACAACAAGGTCGAACCCACGTTGTGGGACTTTCCGTACTTCTACTGGTATCAGCTCCTTTGGGTGCTGATCAGCGCCCTCATCACCGCGCTCGTCTACTTCAAGACCAAGGACCGCTCCAAGGGCGGCAAGACGGGAGGCGCGCGATGAATGCCACCGCAACCTTCGTCTTTATCCTGTTCTTCGTCGGCGTGACGATCGTCGGCTTTCTGGCTGCGCACTGGCGTAAGGGCGATCTCGGCCATCTGGAAGAGTGGGGCCTGGGCGGCCGGCGCTTCGGCACCATCGTCACCTGGTTCCTGCTGGGCGGCGACCTCTATACCGCGTACACCTTCGTGGCGGTGCCGGCGCTGGTGTTCGGCGCGGGCGCGACGGGCTTTTTCGCGCTGCCGTACACGATCCTGATCTATCCGTTCGCCTTCGTGGTGTTCCCCAAGCTCTGGGCCATCGCCAAGCGTCATCAGTACGTGACCTCCGCCGACTTCGTGAGCGCACGCTACGGCAGCCGCATGCTCGCGCTGGCGATCGCGGTGACGGGCATCGTCGCGACCATGCCTTACATCGCGCTGCAACTGGTGGGGATCGAAGTGGTGATCGGCGCGCTGGGTTTCGATACGACCGGCTTCGTCGGCGATCTGCCGCTCATCATCGCGTTCGCGATTCTCGCGGCCTACACCTACACTTCGGGCCTGCGCGCGCCGGCCATGATCGCGGTGGTGAAGGACGTGCTGATCTACGTCACGATCGCCGTGGCCATCATCGTGATTCCGGCGCAGATGGGCGGCTTCGGGCATATCTTCGCCTCCGTGCCGCCGGCCAAGCTGCTGCTCAAGGCACCCGATGCGTCGAGCCTGAACGGCTATAGCGCTTACGCGACGCTCGCGGTGGGGTCGGCGCTCGCGCTGTTCCTCTATCCGCACTCGGTCACGGCGATTCTGTCGTCGTCGTCGGGCAACACCATCCGCCGCAATATGGCGATGCTGCCCGCGTACTCGCTCTTGCTGGGCCTGCTGGCGCTGCTCGGTTACATGGCGCTCGCCTCGGGCGTGAAGGACATGCCGCAGTACGCGCCGTACTTCAAAGCCTTCGGTCCGAGTTTCGCGGTGCCGGCGCTGTTCCTGCACTTCTTCCCGTCGTGGTTCGTGGGCGTGGCGTTCGCGGCCATCGGCATCGGCGCGCTGGTGCCCGCGGCGATCATGTCGATCGCGGCGGCCAATCTCTACACGCGCAACATCCACAAGGAGTTCGTCAACCGCAACATGACGCACGAGCAGGAGACCAATATCGCCAAGATGGTTTCGCTGATCGTGAAGGTGGGGGCGGTGGCGTTCATCCTGGGCCTGCCGCTGACCTACGCGATCCAGTTGCAGCTGCTCGGCGGCATCTGGATCATCCAGACGCTGCCCGCCATCGTGCTCGGCCTGTACACGCGTATGCTCGACTGGCGCGGCCTGCTGATCGGCTGGGCGGTGGGCATCGCCACGGGGACGTGGATGGCGATTTCGCTGCACCTGAAGGGTTCGATCTTCGTCGTGCATCTGTTCGGCATGGATGTGCCGGGCTATGCTGCGGTGTGGTCGCTGATCGTGAACCTGGTGGTGTCGGTGGTGATCTCCGCGCTGGTCCATCTGTTCGGTATGCAGAAGGGGCACGATCGCACGCGTCCCGAGGATTATCTGGACGTGCTCGAAAGCTGATACGGCTGCTCGCGGTCCACGCAGCGAAAGCCCGCAACGTCACGGTTGCGGGCTTTTGTTTTTCTGGTGCACGATGTTCGGCGTAACGGACACTTTCTTTGCGCCATGGCCTTATCCGAATCCGGTTTCCAGCCTCGTCCCGTGCGTCGACGCTCGCGGGCGGCGCGCGTCTGGCGTGCGCTCACCTCGCCGTTCTATCGCTATCGCAACGCCGCCGTCATCCATGCCGTGCGCGTGGGCCTGGCGATGCTCGTGTCGATTCTTGCCACCACGGGCATCGACATTCCGCACGGCATCTGGTCGTCGGTCACGTTGCTCGTGGTGATCGGCGGCCTTCAGCATCACGGCAACATCCGCAAGAAGGCGACCGAGCGGGCGCTGGGCACGCTGCTCGGCGCATTGATCGGGCTGACGCTGATCGTCGTGCAGGCCGTGACGGGTTCGACATGGCTCACGTATTCGCTGATGTCGGTGGTCGCGGCGGTGTGCAGCTATTACGCGATCGGCAAGCCGGGTTATGTGGCGCTGCTCACGGCCATTACGATGTGCATCGTCGCCGGTCACGGCGACAACCTCATTGATACGGGTCTGTGGCGCACGCTCAATGTGATGATCGGCATTGTGATCGCGCTGGCGTTCTCGTTCGCGTTGCCGCTGCATGCCACGTATTCGTGGCGTTATCGCCTCGCCGACAATCTGCGCGAATGCGCGCGCGTGTATGCACAGATCGTCGGTGGCGCGCACGTCGATGCCGAAATCCAGGTCGAGCAGTTTCGCCGCCTCAACACACGCCTCGTGCAGTTGCGCGCGCTGATGCCTTCGGTGGCGAAGGAGATCGACGTGCCGGTGGCGCGGCTCGAACAGGTGCAGCGGCTGCATCGCTCGCTACTCAGTTCGCTGGAGATGATGTCGACGGGACTCGGCCACTACGAGCAGCAACTCGTGCGGATGGCTTTTGCGCAGCGCAGCGCGAGCGTGCGCGAGGCGCTGCTGGCGACGGCGCGCTCGCTGCGTTTTGGCGGCGGGCGTCATCCGGAGGCGGCGGCGCGGGCGTTGCGCTCGGGCCCGCTCGACTCGCGCGGCGCCGCGGACGACGAGCGCGCGCCTACGACCGCCGCACCGCTCGCACCGGAAATGCAGGGACCGTACTGGCTCGAACAGCGTTTCGAGGAGCAGGTGGGGCAACTGCGTGCCTTGCTCCTCGAAACCGAACCGAGATGGAACATCGAGCGCGCGCATCTGCACCGCATGGTGTGACGCGCGCGAACGGCGCCTTAGCCCTTAAGGCGAGGGGTTTTCGAGCGGCGGCGCGGTGACCATCCACGGCACGCCGAACTTGTCGGTCAACATGCCGAAGCCGGGCGACCAGAAGGTCTTCTGGAACGGCATGCCGATTTGCGCGCCGCTGGAGAGCGCATCGAAGTAGCGCTGCGCCGTGGCGGCGTCGGGCGCCGTGAGCGAGACGCTGAAGCCTGTGAACGTGTCGTGATGCGTCATGCACCCGCCGTCGGACATCATCAGTTGCGCGTCGCCGACCTGGATCGTCGCGTGCATGATCTTGTCGGCCAGTTCGGGCGGCAGCGGGCGCTGCGGATCGGGCGGACCTTCCTTGAAGCGCATCTTGAACAGCTCCGTGGCGCCGAGCGCTTCGCGATAGAACGCGATCGCTTCCTCGCAGGTGCCGTTGTAGAACAGATAGGGCTGGATTTGCATCGTCATCTTCCTTGCCGACTGCAGGGTAGGCCGCTGCCTTGAGCCGCGTTCGTGTGCGCGGCGCGTCGGTGCGCGTCTGTGGGGTAACGGCGCCCGACATCGGGGAGCGGATTCGCGCGGCTCGCTGGGCCGCTGCCCTGATTCTAGGCGTGCGCGTACACGCTTCAGGGGCGCGTGTCGCCAGGGTTTGCGAGAGCGCAGACTGGAATGGAGATTGCCGACGCCCGCGCCCCCGAAGAGCGATGCAAAAAGGGCCGCCCATGTCGAATGGAACGGCCCTTTGCCTGTCGCTAGCCCACTAACCTGGGCTTAACGGAGAATTTAACTGAGCGCTTACTTCGCGCGCAGTTCCTCGACGATCTTGTCGAGCTTGACCGCGTCGGCGGCGAAAGCGCGGATGCCTTCGGCGAGCTTTTCGGTCGCCATCGCGTCTTCGTTGAGCTGGAAGCGGAACGAGGCCTCGTCCACGGCCACGCGCTCGATCTGCGCGTTCTTGAACGCTTCGGCCGACAGCTTGCGCTCGATCTTTTCGCTGCTGTCATGCAGCTTTTGCAGCAGATCCGGGCTGATCGTGAGCAGGTCGCAGCCCGCGAGTTCGACGATCTGGCTCGTGTTGCGGAAGCTCGCGCCCATCACCTCGGTCTTGTAGCCGAACTTCTTGTAGTACGCGTAGATCTTGCGCACCGACTGCACGCCCGGATCGTTGGCGCCGCCGTCCTTCGCGTCGTCCCAGTCCGCGCCCTTGGCCTTCTTGTACCAGTCGTAGATGCGGCCGACGAACGGCGAGATCAGTTGCGCGCCCGCTTCGGCGCACGCCGCGGCCTGCGCGAGCGAGAACAGCAGCGTCATGTTGCAGTGGATGCCTTCCTTCTGCAGCACTTCGGCGGCGCGGATGCCTTCCCACGTCGAGGCGAGCTTGATGAGCACGCGCTCCTTGCCAATGCCGGCCTGCTTGTAGAGATCGATGATGTGATGGGCCTTGTCGATCGACTTCTTCGTGTCGAACGACAGACGCGCATCGACTTCGGTCGACACGCGGCCCGGGATGATCTTGAGGATTTCGGTGCCGAAAGCGATCAGCAGATGGTCGATGATCGCTTCGACCGATTCGCTCGCGTGATCGCGCACGGTTTTTTCGAGCAGCGGACGATATTCCGCCTTCTGCACGGCCTTGAGGATCAGCGACGGGTTGGTGGTCGCGTCCTGCGGCTTGTACTGGACGAATTGCTGGAAGTCGCCCGTATCGGCGACGACGGTGGTGTACTGCTTGAGCTGATCGAGTGCGGTAGTCATGTCTGGCCTTGTGGGCGCATTCGCGCCGGCGTCGGGGAAAGTTGAACGGCCTGCGTGCCCGAACGGCTGGCTCGGGCGGCGCAGGGCGAAACGCTAAAACGCGATGTGCTGGTACGCGCGCCTGTACGCGAAAGGGCGATGCCGCGCCGATGCAGCAGGTTCGGCGGACCGTCGCGGTTCACTACGTCATTTTATGGCGGATCGGCAGGCGGTGCGATGACGCGGGCGTTCCGAACGGAATTCGGCGCAAATTGGGTGCCATGGCTTGCCATTTGCCGTCGATGCGGCCTTCACGCACGCCGCGCGTTGAGCACGAACTGCGTGAGCACGCCCGCGACCAGCCCCCAGAACGCCGCGCCGATCGACAGCAGCGTGAGGCCCGAGGCCGTCACCATGAAGGTCACGAGCGCCGCCTCGCGCTCCTTGGGGTTCTGCATCGCGTTAGTGAGGCCGCTCATGATCGAGCCGAACAGCGCCAGCGCCGCGATCGACACCACCAGCGCCTGCGGGAACGCCGCGAACAGCGCCGCGATGGTCGCGCCGAAGATGCCTGCGATCAGATAGAAGATGCCGCACCAGACCGCCGCCATATAGCGCTTGCTGCGGTCCTCGTGTGCGTGCGGGCCGGTGCAGATCGCCGCCGTGATCGCGGCGAGGTTGATGCCGTGCGAGCCGAACGGCGCGAGCACGAGCGAGGCGAGGCCCGTGGTGGCGATCAGCGGCGAGGAGGGCGTGTCGTAGCCGTCGGCGCGGATCACGGCGATACCGGGCACGTTCTGCGAGGCCATCGCCACGACAAACAGCGGAATGCCGATGCTCACGATCGCCTGAACCGAGAACGCGGGCATCGTGAAAACGGGTCTCGCCACGGCCACGCGGAAGTGGCTGAAGTCGAGCAGGCCAAGCGCCGCCGCCGCCGCGATGCCCACGATCAGCGTGCCGACGATCGCATAGCGCGGCACGAAACGCTTCATCAGCAGGTAGGCGAAGAACATGGTGAGCACGAGTGGCGTCTGCACCTGGGCGGCGTGAAAGATCTCGATGCCGATCTCGAACAGGATGCCCGCGAGCAGCGCCGCCGCGATGCCGGCGGGAATGCGCTTCATGAGCGTGTCGAACCAGCCCGTGAGGCCCACGGCGGTGAGCAGCAGGGCGCAGACGATATAAGCGCCGATGGCCTCGGCATAGGGCACGTGCGGCAGCGAGCTGATGAGCAGCGCCGCGCCGGGCGTGGACCACGCCACCACGGTGGGCGCGCGGAACCACAGCGACAGGCCGATGGTGGTCACCGCCATGCCGATCGACAGCGCCCAGATCCACGAGGAAATCTGCGCGTCGGTGAGATGCGCGGCCTGGCCGGCCTGAAACATCAGCACCAGCGAACTGGTGTAGCCCGTCATCATCGCGACGAAACCGGCCACGATCGTGGCGACCGACGTATCGGCGAAAGGCCGCAGCGGTCCCGCCCGGAAGTTCGCCGGCAGATCGGGGGATGAAGGCGCGGTCATGCTGAAACTCCTGATTGTCGTTGTGCGCGCAACCGTATGGTCGAACGGTCTGGTAGCTTGATGCGGCGTGAAGGGGCTTGAAGGGTTTATTTGCTCAGCACGCGCATGGCCGTTTCCAGCCCGGCGACGGTGAGCGGATACATGCGGTGCCCGAGGATTTCGCGAATCACCGACACCGACTGGCGGTATTCCCATAGCCGTTCGGGCTCGGGATTGAGCCACGCGAAATGCGGGAACTGATCGGCCAGACGCCGCAGCCAGACGGCGCCCGCTTCCGGATTGTTGTACTCGACCGAGCCGCCCGGCTGCAGCACTTCGTAGGGACTCATGGTCGCGTCGCCCACGAAGATGAGCTTGTAGTCGGGCGTGAACTTGTGCAGCAGATCCCACGTGGGCGTGCGCTCCGCGTGGCGGCGGCGGTTGTTCTTCCACAGGTAGTCGTAGACGCAGTTGTGGAAGTAGTAGAACTCCAGATGCTTGAACTCGGCCTTGGCCGCCGAAAACAGTTCTTCCGTGCGCCGGATGTGATCGTCCATCGAGCCGCCCACGTCGAGCAGCATCAGCACTTTCACGTTGTTGTGGCGCTCCGGCACCATCTTGAGATCGAGCCAGCCCGCGTTCGCGGCGGTGCTGCGGATCGTGTCGTTGAGATCGAGTTCTTCGGCGGCGCCTTCGCGCGCGAAGCGGCGCAGGCGGCGCAACGCCACCTTGATGTTGCGCGTGCCGATTTCCAGTTGATCGTCGTAGTCGCGATAGGCGCGCGCGTCCCAGACCTTCACGGCGCTGCGCTGGCCGCCTTCGCCGCCGATGCGGATGCCTTCCGGGTTATAGCCGCCGTTGCCGAACGGCGAGGTGCCGCCCGTGCCGATCCACTTGCTGCCGCCCTCGTGGCGCTCCTTTTGCTCCTCGAACAGTTCCTTCAGGCGCTCCATGAGCTTGTCGAGACCGCCCATCGCCTCGATCTGCGCGCGTTGCTCGGGGGTGAAATCGCGTTCGAGCTTTTTCTTGAGCCAGTCCTCGGGAATTTCGAAGGCCTGCGCGGACTTCGCCTCGATGCCGCGAAAATACGCGCCGAAGGCCTGATCGAAGCGGTCGAAATACTGTTCGTCCTTCACGAGCGTCATGCGCGCGAGGTAGTAGAAGTCGTCCAGCGACGGCGCGATCACGCGCTCCTTGAGCGCTTCCACGAGCGTGAGGTACTCCTTCACGGAGACCGGCAGCTTCGCGTCGCGCAGCGTGTAGAAGAAGTCGATCAGCATGCGGGTTCTCCGGGCGTCGTGCCTGCTTTGCGCGGCTTAGCGGTTGTGACGGTTCATGTAGATGAGCCGCTCGAACAGTGTCATGTCCTGTT
Source organism: Paraburkholderia eburnea (assembly GCF_002917095.1). Classification (GTDB taxonomy): domain Bacteria; phylum Pseudomonadota; class Gammaproteobacteria; order Burkholderiales; family Burkholderiaceae; genus Paraburkholderia; species Paraburkholderia eburnea. The sequence continues at coordinate 128,130 of NZ_PQGA01000001.1, read as the reverse complement.
CGTTCTTCAGCAGCGCACCCGCGAGCGGCGGCATCGACTTCGAACCGTCCACGGCGCGCAGCGCCTCGGGCGGAATGTCTTCGGCGAGCAGCAGCTTGAGCCAGTCGAGCAGTTCGGACGTCGAAGGTTTTTTCTTCAGGCCCGCGACGTTACGCAGTTCGAAGAAGCTTTCCATCGCCGCGTTGAGCAGCTCTTTTCGAATGCCCGGATAGTGGACTTCGACGATGCGCTGCATCGTGGCCGGATCGGGAAAGCTGATGTAGTGGAAGAAGCAGCGGCGCAGGAAGGCGTCAGGCAGTTCCTTCTCGTTGTTCGAGGTGATGATGACGAGCGGGCGCTGCTTCGCCTTGATGATCTCGCGCGTCTCGTAGACGTAGAACTCCATGCGGTCGAGTTCGCGCAGCAGGTCGTTGGGGAATTCGATGTCGGCCTTGTCGATCTCGTCGATCAGCAGCACGCTTTGCTGCTCCGATTCGAAGGCCTGCCACAACACGCCCTTGACGATGTAGTTGCGGATGTCCTTCACGCGCTCGTCGCCGAGCTGCGAGTCGCGCAGGCGCGAGACCGCGTCGTATTCGTAGAGACCTTGCTGCGCCTTGGTGGTGGACTTGATGTGCCATTGCATCAACGGCATGTCCAGCGCGGCGGCCACTTCCTCGGCCAGCATGGTCTTGCCGGTGCCGGGCTCGCCCTTGATGAGGAGCGGGCGCTTGAGGGTAATGGCGGCGTTGACCGCGAGCTTGAGATCGTCGGTGGCGACGTACTGCGAAGAGCCTTCGAAACGCGTGGCGCGCATGATGAACCGCTCGCTGAAAAAAATCCCAGTATAAGTCAGATGGGGTGTTGCATCAGGAGGCGCTCGCGTATCGTTGGCTGCGCCCGATGCGGTACTCATTGGCTACCCCGTGAGCACCGCGTCACCAGTGTTTCCGGACCGAACCGCCAGGATTTTGTCGCCCGCGCATCGATTTCGTATCGATAGTCGAGCGAGCGTTGCGCCTTGCGCGCCTGTCGCGTGCAGCGCATCAGGGATGACCCGCACGACCTGCCGCAAAGGCCGCCCGCATAACGCTCAAGCCCCGTCTGGCGGGCCTGAGCGGGCGCGCGGCGTGCGGCAGCCCCGTGGACGGGCGGCGCGGCGTCGCGGTATACTCAGACCGATTTTTTTCGGCCTGCACGGCGACCCAAAAGTAAAACAGCAGTAATGCGGCGCAGGTCGTGGCCTGCGGTTCGGGCGTTCGAATCCCCTCAAGCCAGGTTGGATGCTATGAAAAAAATTGTCGGCAGGCACGTCATGCTCGGCGCTGTAACCGTGCTGGCGGGCTTCGCGGCCACGGCACACGCGGATGTCGTGGGCGACGCGAAAGCAGGTCAAGGCAAGGTTGCGATGTGTATCGGCTGTCATGGTATTCCCGACTACCGCACCGCCTATCCCGAGGTCTACCACGTGCCCATCCTGGGCGGCCAGAACGCGCAGTACATCCAGAACGCGCTGCACGGCTACAAGAAGGGCGATCGCCACTTCGAAACGATGCACGCCATCGCGACCACGCTGACCGAGCAGGATATCGCCGATATCGCGGCTTATTACGCGTCGCAGACGGCCACGTCCAAAAACAACCCCGAGAAGTAACCGGCACGGGAGACGAGAATCCATGAACAAGCCCTCCTATACGGCCCCGGCCGTGCGTGCCGGTGCGCGCGCCTACACCCGTGACTCGCTGTTCAAGGCCGCCGTGCTGGCGTCAGGCGCCGCCGCGCTGGCCGCGACGCTCGCGCTGCAGCCCGCGCACGCCGCCGATGCATCCAACGGCAAGGTGCTCGCCGACAGCCACAACTGCGCGGCCTGCCACGGCGTGAACCTGAACAAGCCGGTCAGCCCGGAGTATCCGAAGCTCGCCGGCCAACATGCCGACTACATCTACTGGGCGCTGCGCCAGTACCAGATGGGCAACGGCAACCCGCATCTCGGCCGCAGCAATCCGATCATGCAGGCGCAGGTCCAGAGCCTGTCGCAAAGCGACATGAAGGATCTCGCCGCGTATATCGAATCGCTCAAGGGCGATCTGATCGACAAGAAGTGAGTTTGATGCGCGCCGCATGAGGCGCGGATACGAAAACACCCCGCGTGAGGCGCGCTTTCGGGCGCCGCAGGCGGGGTGTTTTTATGGTGCCGCGCGCGTGCGCTGCGCCCGGTGGCGCTCAGTCGCGTGTGGCGCGGCGCTCGATGCGCTGCAGATAGGCATCAGTGTCGGGTGGCGTGTTGGTGCGCTGCGCTTCCCAGATCGTTTCGCCCAGGCACTCCATGATCGCGTGCTGCGCGTCGTGCGTGGAACCCATGCGCGACGCGAGCCGGTCATGCGCCGCGCGGATGCCCGGCGGCTGGTCGATCGACAACTGTTCGCTGATCGCCAGATGCATCGACAGATGCAGGAAAGGGTTGCTCTGGCCGCGCTCGGGCGAGTAGTCCTGCACGGCGGCCTGATCGGCGTCGGCGAGTTCCGCGTGGTACTCGGGATGCTCGACGATCCAGTCGGCGGCGATCGCTTCCAGGGGCGTGAGGATTTCGCCTGCGCGCTGCTTGCGCCAGGTCTCGGTGAAAAAGCGGCGGACTTCGTCGCGGCTGGGATTGAACATCGTGAATCGTGGGGTGATGGGATCTGTACTGGGGGCCAGAAACCGCTCGAAAGGGCGTCGGCGCTCGGAAGGCCCATTCTACGTCGCCGGGCGCGAGTGCGCTGTCAGAGTTCGGGAGGCGGCGTTTTCGGCTTGAATTCGCAGAGCGGCTCGATCACGCAATGCCAGCATTCCGGGCGGCGCGCCTTGCAGACGTAGCGCCCATGCAGGATCAGCCAGTGGTGTGCGTCCTGCAGGAACTCCTTCGGCGTGAATTTTTCCAGCGCGATTTCGACGGCCTTCACGTCCTTGCCCGGCGCGAGTCCCGTACGGTTGGCAACGCGGAAAATGTGCGTATCGACGGCGATGGTCGGATGACCGAAGGCCGTGTTGAGCACCACGTTCGCCGTCTTGCGGCCCACGCCCGGCAAGCCTTCGAGCGCCTCGCGCGTCTGCGGGACTTCGCTGCCGTACTGCTCGACCAGGATCTTGCAGGTGGCGATCACGTTCTTCGCCTTGGTGCGGTACAGGCCGATCGTCTTGATGTAATCGGCCACGCCTTCCTCGCCCAGCGCGAGCACCGTTTCCGGCGTGTTCGCGACCGGAAACATCTTGCGCATGGCCTTGTTCACCGATACGTCGGTGGCCTGCGCGGACAGCAGCACGGCGATCAGGAGTTCGAACGGCGTCGAAAACTCCAGCTCGGTCGTGGGATGCGGATTGAGGCTTTGCAGCGTTTCGTAGATGGCGCGGCGCTTGGTGGCGTTCATGGCTCTTGCGGTGGGGGCGGGGGCCGTGGGTTTTTTATGCGGGCTTGTCGTCGTTTTTCGGGGCGTCCGGGGCTGCCTCGTCCGTATCGGATTTCGCGGCCATGCCGAGACGTTTGCGGCGCGCTTCGGCGGCATCGATCTGCGCCTGCACGTCGGCGCTCACGTGATCGGTGTTGCGAGGGCCTTCGCCGCGCGCGGCCAGCTCTGCCTTCTTCTGGCGCGCGCGTTCCAGCGCGGCCTGGATGATGGCTTTCTTCTTCGCCTGGGCGTCGTCGACGGGGGCTGCGGCAGGGGCGCCTACGTCCGGCGTTGCGGCCGCGGGCGGCGTGGCCGCAGGCGCAGCGGCGGCTGCGCGACGGGCGGCGGCGCGGGCTTCGGCGGCGTCGCGCTCGGCGGCCAGGCGGGCCTGGTGGCGGTCGTGGCGCAGACGCGCCTCGTCGGCCTGCTGCTGCGTCCAGGCGTCCCAGCCGGTTGCCGCGCCGGTCACGGGGATCATCGCGATGCAGTCCACCGGGCAGGGCGCCACGCACAGGTCGCAGCCCGTGCAGAGGTCCGTGACGATGGTGTGCATCTGCTTGGGCGCGCCGACGATCGCATCGACCGGACAGGCCTGCATGCACAACGTACAGCCGATGCACACCTGCTCGTCGATGAACGCGACGGGGCGGGCGCGCTCGACGCCGTTATCCGGATTGATCGGAATGACGGGCTTGCCGAGCAGATGCGCGAGGCGCGCGACGCCTTCGGCGCCGCCGGGCGGGCACTGGTTGTAGTTCGCGGCGCCGGCGGCGACGGCTTCGGCGTAGGGCCGGCAGCCGTCGTAGCCGCACTTGGTGCATTGGGTCTGGGGCAGCAGATCTTCGATGCGATCTGCGAGTGTCTTGGAATCGTTCACGGTCGCAATTTCTACGCTGGCCCGGTGGAGTTCAGGCGGGCACAAACGGGTACAAGCAGGTACAAGCAGGTACAAGCGGGCACAAACAGGTACGGGCAGGCAAGCGGGGGCGGTCGGGCAGGCGCTGCGCGCGTGCGGCGCCAAAGCCGGCATTATCGCCGATTTCCCGCATTGCCATCGCACGGGCATGTGCCATAATCAAAGCGCTTAATTCGAATGTTCAACCCGTCCGAATGTCCGGCCCACGCGGCACGGCTTCGCGCGCAGGGCAAGCGGATCGGGCATTGCAGGACGGCGTCAGACACGCAGCGCTGCACGAGGGCTCCGGGCGGCCTGCGAATAAAGAAACGAACGAAAACAAACGAAGATCGAAAAACGAAGGGTGTCAGTCCATTAACCTGGCGCGCCCCGTGAAACGCTGCCGCTACATGGGTTTTTTGGAGAGACCCGGCAGTGCCCAGCGGGAACCCGCGCGCCTATCGAGCGATCCTGCCACCATGAATCAGCCGAAAATCAAAAGAGATCCTGAAGGCACACGCCGTCGCATCCTGCTCGCAGCGGCCGAAGAGTTCGCAGGCGGCGGCCTGTTCGGTGCCCGCGTCGATCAGATCGCGCGACGCGCCGAGACCAACGAGCGCATGCTCTATTACTACTTCGGCAGCAAGGAGCAATTGTTCACCGCGGTGCTGGAGCATGCCTTCGGCGCACTCAACGAGGCCGAGCGCGCGCTCGATCTCGCGGGTCTCGCGCCCGTCGAGGCCATCACGCGGCTCGCGCACTTCGTCTGGGATTACTACCGCGACCATCCCGAACTGTTGCGGCTCGTGAACAACGAGAACCTGCACGAAGCGCGCTACATGCTCAAGTCCACGCGCATCCACGAGATGGTGTCGCCGATCGTCGCCACGCTCGGCAGCATCCTGTCGCGCGGCGAAGCGGCGGGGCTGTTCCGCTCGAACATCGATCCGTTGCGCCTGTACGTGACGCTGTCGGGCATGGGCTATTACATCGTGTCGAACCGCTACACGCTCAACGCCACGCTGGGCCGCGACTTCAGCACGACCACGGAGCGCGCCGAAATCATCCAGCTCAACACCGACATGCTGCTTGCGTTCCTGATGCGCAAATAAGCCGCGCCCGGGCATTCTCGAAGGCACATTGCCAAAGAAAAACGCCGCACCCTCATTGGCATGAGGCGCGGCGTTTGCACAGGGTCGCGCGGGACGATCCCGCCAGGCTCAGACGACAGCGCTTTCCTTGGCCGGCTGTTTCGCCTGCGGCTGATGCTGGCGGATGAAGTCGCGCAACTGCGGATAGATGATGGTGCGCCAGCGGCGGCCCGAGAAAATACCGTAGTGGCCGCACTTTTCCGCGGTCAGATGGTGCTTGTCCTTTTCGGGGATGCTCGCGCACAGGTCGTGCGCGGCGCGCGTCTGTCCGGAGCCCGAAATATCGTCGAGTTCGCCTTCGATCGTGAAGAGCGCCGTGTCGCGGATGTCCTGCGGCCGCACCCGCTCGCCCGCGACGTCCCAGGTGCCTTCGGCGAGGCTGAAGTCCTGGAACACCGTGCGGATCGTTTCCAGGTAATACTCGGCGGCCATGTCGAGCACCGCGTTGTATTCGTCGTAGAACTGACGATGTGCTTCGGCGTCCTCTTCGTCGCCGCGCAGCAGGCTCTTGTAGAAGTCCCAGTGCGCCGTGGTGTGACGGCCCGGATTCATCGCGACAAAACCCGCGTGCTGCAGGAAGCCCGGATAGACCTCGCGGCCTTCGCCCGGATAGTTGGCCGGCACCGGATGGATCACGTTGTTCGCAAACCATTCGAGCGAGTGCTCGGTCGCCAGCGAGTTCACGGCCGTGGGGCTGCGGCGCGCATCGATCGGGCCGCCCATCATCGTCATGGTGAGCGGGGTGGGCTCGCCGCGGCTCGCCATCAGCGAAATGGCCGCGAGCACCGGCACCGTCGGCTGGCAGACCGACAGCACATGGAGATTCTTCGCACCGATGTGGCGGATGAATTCCTGGATGTACGCAACGTAGTCGTCCAGATGAAACGCGCCTTCTTCGAGCGGCACCATGCGCGCGTCGATCCAGTCGGTGATATAGACCTTGTGGTCCTGCAGCAGCGTGCGCACGGTGTCGCGCAGCAGCGTCGAATGGTGACCGGACAGCGGCGCGCACACCAGCACCGAGGGCTCGTCCTTGAGCGCGGCGACGGCGGCGGTATCGTCGGCGTAGCGCTTGAAGCGCAGCAGACGGCAGAACGGCTTTTCGACGATCGTCTGTTCGACGATCGGGATGTGGTGGCCATCCTTTTCGATCTGCTTGATGTTGAACTCGGGCTTTTCGTAGTCCTTGCCAAGCCGGTAGAGCAGTTCGTAGCCGGCGGCCAGACGCGAGGCGCCCGGCACGAGCGAGAACGGGCTCGACGGATTGGTGAACGACTTGGAAGCAGCCTGGGCCCACGCGGTAAGTGGGCTAAGCAATGCGCGCTGGTATTCGCGAATTTGGTAGAGCATGGATGCTCCAGCATCAGGGGCCGGATCGAATCCTGGTCGCGCCGGAAAGACGCAGCGAGGAGTCGGCCCGCATGTTGATCGGTCAGGCCTTGAATCAGGCTTCAGTCATACTGTCAGACAGGCTATATATCGGCTGCGCATAGCGCCGCTTGAGCGAAAAATCAACGGTGCGCCGCGGTCGTGCCGGACTGGGGCCGTGGCAAGCCACATGACAGGCCGCACGACCTGCGGACCATCCTATCGGACCCCAGAACGTTGTGCAACGCAACATGCCAAGTTTATCGCACCTCTTACAAACGTGTCGGCGTATTCGTACGTTGACTCCTTCGCGATCCTGACTTCGCGCCATCCTGACTATGACGCCGCAGCCGCGATATCGGCTTCCATCGGCGGGACGCCCTCGGGATGGCCGGTTTCGCTGGCCATTTCCTGCTCGTGGCGCATCAGGTTCAAACCCGTATGAACGAGTGCGACGTGCGAGAAGGCCTGTGGGAAATTTCCCACAAGACGGCCTTCGATCGGGTCGTATTCCTCGGCCAGCAAACCGACGTCGTTGGCGAGCGCGAGCAGGCGTTCGTACATTTTGCGCGCATCGTCCATGCGGCCCTGGAGCGCGAGGTTATCGACCATCCAGAAGCTGCAGGCGAGGAACGTGCCTTCGCCGGGCGGCAGGCCGTCGTTGAAGTCGGTGGTGCGGTAGCGCATCACAAAACCTTCACACATCAGATCGCGCTCGATGGCCGCGACCGTGCCCGCGATGCGCGGGTCGTCGGCGGGCAGAAAGCCCACCAGCGGCATGAGCAGCAGGCTCGCGTCGAGATCGGTGCCGCCGTAGATCTGCGTGAAAGAATTCAACTCCTGGTTGAAGCTGCGCTCGCAGATCTGCGCGTGGATGGTGTCGCGCAGTTCGCGCCAGTGTTCGAGCGGGCCGGGCAGATCGAATTTTTCGGCCGAGCGCACGCAGCGGTCGAACGCGACCCACGCCATCACCTTCGAAAACGTGAAGTGCTGGCGCCCGCCGCGCGTTTCCCAGATGCCTTCGTCCGGCTCGGTCCAGATCGTTTCGAGGTGTTCGAGCATCGCGCACTGGATCGACCATGCGGTGTCGTCGGCCTGCAGGCCGCCCACGCGCGCGAGGTGCAGCGCGTTCATCACTTCGCCATAAACGTCGAGCTGCAATTGCCCGACCGCGTTGTTGCCCACGCGCACGGGTCTGGAGTTTTCATAGCCCGGCAGCCAGTCGAGTTCGATCTCGGGCAGGCGCCGTTCGCCCGCGATGCCATACATGATCTGCAATTGCGAGGGCGAGCCCGCCATCACGCGGCCAAGCCAGGCGCGCCATGCGCGCGCTTCGTCGTAGTAGCCGCCGCGCATCATGGCGAGCAGGGTGATGGTGGCGTCGCGCAGCCAGCAGTAGCGGTAGTCCCAGTTGCGCGTGCCGCCCAGTTGCTCGGGGAGCGAAGTGGTGGGCGCGGCGACGATGCCGCCGGTCGGCTCGTAGGCCAGCGCCTTGAGCGTGATGAGCGAGCGGCGGATCGGCGCGGCCCAGCGGCCCTCGACGGTGCCGCGCGCGGCCCATTCTTCCCAGAAGTTCTCGGTGCGCGCGAGCGCCGTGAACGGATCGCGCGGCGGCGGCAGACGCAGATGCGAGGGCGCGTAGGCCATCGAAAAGGGCACGCGCTCGCCTTCCTTGACGTCGAATTCGGCGACGGTGCGCATGTTCTCGCCCTGGAGATCGACGGGCGTGCGCAACACGATGGTGTCCGGGCCGACCGTGGCCTTGATGCCGCTCTCATAGGTCAGACGGCTCACCCACGGCACGGAAAATCCATAGTCGAAGCGCAGCACGAACTCGCATTGCATGCGCACCGTGCCGCGACGGCCCACCACGAGGCGCACGAGTTCGGTCCAGCCATTGCCGGGCGGCATGAAGTCGATCAGCGTGACGGCGCCCTCGGGCGTTTCGAAATCGGTTTCGAGGATCAGCGTTTCGCCGCGATAGCGGCGCGTGGATTTGATCTGAGCGGGCGTGCCGTCGGCGGCGGGCGCGGGGGCGATTTGCCAGTGGCCGTTTTTCTCGGTGCCGAGCAGCGCCGCGAAGCAGGCGCCGGAGTCGAAACGCGGCCAGCAGAGCCAGTCGATGGAACCTTCGCGGGACACGAGCGCGGCGGTGTGGCCGTCGCCGATCAATGCATAGTCTTCGATGAGTGCGGGCATGGTAAGCGGATTGACGGCTTGCGTGGTGCGGTTGGTACGTTGGGGTACTGCGACTGCGCTTCGGACAAGAGTAGTGGCTGTGAGGTCGAATGCGCAACGAGTTTTGCGGCGTACCGCTCGCGGGCACACGCAAAAGAGGGCTGCGGCAGCGGGCGCGGCGCGCCGCTCAGGGCGCGCTCAAGATGAACGATGGACGGGCATCAACGGATGGCGGCGCGTGAACCGCGCTCAGAAATTCAGAAATGCCCGCCCGTACCGAACAGGCCGATGATCCCGATGATGATGAGATAGAGCGCAACGATGTAGTTGAGCAGGCGCGGCACGACGAGAATCAGAATGCCGGCGATGAGCGCGACAAGCGGGCCGATGGCGACATGGATGTTCATCTTCACTCCTTGTTAGGCGAGGTCGTTCGCGAGTGGCTTGCTGCAGCGCTTGCTGCGCGCTGGCAGCGCGATGGCGGGCAACCTCTCGTATACTGCGCTTCCAACCCTCATAAGATTGGTGCTCGCGCAATCGGCGTCGTCCGGCTTTCGTGTTTCGTCAGCCCTGAGACGCGATATTGCGCGCCGCCGATCAACTCCAGGCTCGACAAGAAGAAAGGAGGTCGACATGTTTCAAGGCCATGCAGCCGCAATCGCCGTGCCCATTCAGACGCGCAAGCCACGCGCGCCGCGCATCCCGAAGCGCGGAATCATCCATCAGATCATCAAGGGTATTGCCGTCATGGCTTCAGTCGCCGCGTCCGTTGCCGCTCCCCAGGCGTTCGCGCAAACCGGTGCGAACGCCGATGTCGCGGGCAACGGTGTCTACGACCTGATCGTCGGCACCTACACGGGCGGCAAGAGCGAAGGCCTCTACGTCTACCGCTTCGACTCGAAGACGGGCGACGCGCAACAGGTGAGCGTCGCGAAGACGGTGAATCCGTCGTATCTGGTGGTGAGCCGCGACAAGCGTTTCGTCTATGCCGTGAACGAACTGCCCGGCGACAACGGCCCGGCCAGCGTGCGCGGCGACGTGAGCGCCTTCGGCTTCGACGCCGCGAGCGGCCAGCTCACCTTCCTCGACAAGGTGTCGGCCCAGGGCAACGATCCGTGCTATCTGAGCCTGTCGCCGGACGGCAAATATCTGCTCGTCGCCAACTATTCGGTCGCGGCGGACCCGGGCGGCAGCTTCGCCGTGCTGCCCATCGAGCAGGACGGCAAGCTCGGCCAGTCCGTGCTGACCGTGCATCACGAAGGCGGCGGGCCGGTCAAGGGACGCCAGGACAACGCGCACGTCCACTCGACGGTGTTCTCGCCCGATGGCCGCTATCTCTTCACGCAGGATCTGGGCACCGACAAGCTCTGGACCTACCGCTACACGCCGGACGGCACGCGCGGCCTCGTGAGCCCGGCCGAATGGCGCTACACCGACGTGAAGTCCGGCACCGGCCCGCGTCATCTCGTGTTCGGCAACGATGGCCGTCACGCGTACCTCACGAGCGAACTGGCGGCCACCGTCAGCGTGTTCGGCTATGACGACGGCCGCCTGAAGCTGGAGCAGGTCGAAAAGCTCGCCGAGCCGGACTTCAAGGGCGCGGTGGGCGGGTCGGCGCTGCACTTCTCGCCGGACGGCAAGTTCCTCTACGTGTCCAATCGCGGCGACGCTAACGACATTTCGATCTTCGCGGTCGATCAGACGAGCGGCAAGCTCAAGCGCGTGGGCCGTCAGGCGAGCCTCGGCAAGTCGCCGCGCGAGTTCGCGATCGACCCGAGCGGCCAATGGCTGATCGTCGGCAACCAGAACAGCGATACGGCATATGTGTTCCGCCGCGATCAGGAAACGGGTCTGCTCGAAGCGAATCCGAAGAAGATCGACATCGGCTCGCCGGTCGATTTCAAGTTCGTGGCGCCTTAAGCCTTAAGGTCGGTGGCATAAAAAAACGCCGCGCGGATCAATTCCGCGCGGCGTTTTTCGTTTGAGACAACGTGACTTGATGCTTACTCGGGCTGACCCGGCACGAGCACTTCGCGGCTGCCGTTGATGCCCATCGGCGAGACGAGGCCGGCCGCCTCCATCTGTTCGACCAGACGCGCGGCGCGGTTGTAGCCGATGCGCAACTGACGCTGCACCGACGAAATCGACGCCCGCCGCGTGCGCACGACGAAGGCCACGGCCTCGTCGTAGAGCGGATCGGCTTCCGCCTCGGGCGACTCGCCGAACAGATCCTGCGGCGCGCCTTCGGAAGCCGGGCCGTCGAGGATGCCTTCGACGTATTCCGGCTCGCCGAACTGCTTCAGATACTCCACTACGGCATGCACTTCCTCGTCGGCGACGAACGCGCCGTGCACGCGCTGCGGGTAGCCCGTTCCCGGCGGCAGGAACAGCATATCGCCCTGGCCGAGCAGCGATTCGGCGCCCATCTGGTCCAGAATCGTGCGCGAGTCGATCTTCGACGACACCTGGAACGCCACGCGTGTGGGGATGTTCGCCTTGATGAGACCCGTGATGACGTCCACCGAAGGCCGCTGCGTCGCGAGAATCAGGTGGATGCCCGCCGCGCGCGCCTTTTGCGCGAGACGCGCGATCAGCTCTTCGATCTTCTTGCCCGCGACCATCATCAGGTCGGCCAGTTCGTCGATCACCACGACGATCATCGGCAGCGCCGAAAGCGGCTCGGGCGCCTCGGGCGTGAGCGAGAACGGGTTGCCGATCTTGCGCTCGTTCGCTTCGGCGTCGCGGATCTTCTGGTTGAAGCCCGCGAGATTGCGCACGCCCACGGCCGACATCAGCCGGTAACGCTTCTCCATTTCTCCGACGCACCAGTTGAGCGCGTTGGCCGCGAGCTTCATGTCGGTGACCACCGGCGCGAGCAGATGCGGAATGCCTTCGTAGACGGAAAGCTCCAGCATCTTCGGGTCGATCATGATGAGGCGCACGTCCTCGGGCGTCGCCTTGTAGAGCAGCGAGAGGATCATCGCGTTGATCGCCACCGACTTGCCCGAACCGGTCGTGCCCGCAACGAGCATGTGCGGCGCCTTGGCGAGGTCCGTGACGATCGGATGCCCGACGATGTCCTTGCCGAGCGCGATCGTGAGCTTCGATTGCGAGCGCTGATACGGCGTCGATTCGAGGATCTCGGACAGGCGGATCATCTGGCGTTTGGCGTTCGGCAATTCGAGACCCATGCAGGTTTTGCCGGGAATCGTCTCGACCACGCGGATCGACGTGAGGCCGAGGCCGCGCGAGAGATCCTTCATCAAGCCGACGATCTGGCTGCCGCGCACGCCGAGCGCAGGCTCGACTTCGAAGCGCGTGATGACCGGCCCCGCCGAGGCGCCGACCACCGTGACCGGCACCTTGAATTCCTGCAGGCGCTGCTCGATCAACTGGCTGGTTTCGGCGAGCTTTTCTTCGGAGACGTATTCGATTTCGGCCGAGGACGGCTCAAGCAGATCGAAGCCGGGAAGCTCGACCGCCGAGGCGCTGAGCGGCTGGAATTCGAACGACGTCGGCGCGTGACCGCGCACGGGCGGGCGCGCGGGTTCGGGTGCCGGCGCAGGCGCAGGGGATAGGGCCGGTGTTGCTGCCTCGATTGGCGCGGCGCTCGCGAAGGCCGTGGGCGCGATGGCGGGCGTCGGTGCCTGCGTTTGCTCCCACGGCGGCGTGAGGGTTGCGGCTGGCGCGGGCGCGGCGATGGGGGCAATCGGCGCGAAGCTGGCCCCTGCGATCGGCTCTGCCGGAAGGTGCCATGCAGGCGCTGCCGGAACGGGCGCGAGCGGGGCCGCCTCGATCGGCGCGGCGGGCACGAAGGGCGCCGACGCCGGTGTGAGAGCTGGCTCCCACGGCGGCGCGACCGGCACGACCGGCAGATTCGGCACGGGTGCGGGTGCGGCAGGCAACTGCACGATGGGCATGTGCCACGCCGGCATCGCCGGTTCGACTTCAACGGCTTCGCTCGTGCTCGCGGCGGCGGGCGCAGGCGTCATCGCGCCGGTTGCGGCTGCAACGGTTTGTGCCGCGTCCATGGCCGGTGCAATCGTGCCGATTGCCTCACTGGCGACGGTCGGCGTCACCATCGCGGCGATGTCGAATGGCGCCGTTGCGGGTTGCGATTCGGCCGGTGCGGCAACAGGCACGTTCTCGACCGGAGCCGACGCCGCGTGCGCGGTCTCGACGACAGGGGGATGCTCAGGCTCGGGTTCTACCGGTGCCGCTTCGATCGCGGGCGTTTCCTCGTGCTGCGTCGGCGCGGCTGTCGCGACGACGCTTTCCAGCCGGACTTCGTCGCGGATTGCCTCGGCGATTGCCGGGGTTTCAGCAGGCGTTTCAGCAGGCACGAGCGCTTCGTCGGCGGCTTTCGCTTCCTCCTCGGCGGCGGCCCTGGCGATGAATGTCGGCAGCGCCGCGCTGAACGCGGCGGTGAATTCGTCGACGGCAGGGACGTGCGTTTCGGCAGCTTCGGGCTGCGGCGTCACGAAGCGCGTGTCCGGTTCGTGCGCGTCTTGCGGCTCGGCTACCGGGGGTTCGATTTCCTCTTCGGGCTGCGCGACAGGCACGGGTGCCGACGCGAGGCGCGGGAAACGTACGATGTTGCTGGTGCTTTCGATGGCCTGTGCCTGCGGCGTGACTTCGTGCGCCGGCGCTTGTGCTACCCCATCTGCGTGCGTCGAATCGAGCTGCGCGGGTGAGGCGATGGCGGTTTCGTCGGCCACGGCCTCGACGGGCTCGTCATCGAGCAGAACCCACGGCATCCCTTTGTCGAAGCTCGGCCAGGTGATCGACGCTTCCACGGGCGCGGCGGGCTGCGTCGGTTCCGTTGACGCGGGCGCGTTCTCGTCTGCGCCGATAAGGAAATCGGGCAGCGTGTTGTCCGCGCGTGGCGTCGTTTCGACAGGCGGCTCTACGGCTTCTAACGGCGTAACCGCAGCGGGTCCGGATTCGGCCTGAATGGCTTCGGGTACGGCCACCGTTGCGTCCTGCGTCTCCGGCACGGGCCGATGAACTGCGGCGCTTGACGTGTCCAGGAGTGCCTGGGCAGGCGTTTCGGGTTCTTCAGACGCAACGGCTTCGCTGTGTTCCAGCGTTTCGACCGATTTAACCGATTCAATCGAGTCAACCGGCAAGGCAATCCGCGGCGCGGCCAGCGGAAATTGCGCGTGTCCGGCAGGTGTCGATGCATCGGCTTCCGCTTCGGGCGATTCGTGCAAGACAGACGAAACAGGCTGGGTGAAAGGCGCGAGGGCATCGGCTTCAGCCGGCGCCTCGGTTGGCGCGGCAGTGTCTTCGACACCACTGCGGCGCGCGAGGCTCGCCCCGGCCAGCGACGTCCAGCGCGCGGCGTTTTCCTCGATCGAGCGCAGCGTTTCGAGCACGCTGGAGGACAGCGGCGCTTGCGGGGCGGCGGCTGCGGGCGTCGCCGGGCGCGAGTAGGCGGGCGCGACCGGGCTGACTTCGGCAATCGGCGTACCCATCGGAGCACTCAGCGGCGCGCTGATCGGCGCACTGAGCGGCGGGCTGATGGTGGCCGGCGTGCGCAGCGCGGTGCTCGGCGTCGTTTTGGTCGGCCACACGAAAGGCCGCGCGGGCTTCGCCTGGAGGCGCGGCTGCGGCGCTGCGGCTGCCGCCGCGCGTGCGGCCGTGCTGCCCGCGACCGGCGGCGGCGCACTACGGCGCGCAGGGGCCGGACTGGAGTAGGGCGAAACGATTGGATCGACCGCGTTCGGGACATGCGGCGCGTTCGGCACGGGGCTGCGCGGCATCATGGACGCCATCGAAGCCATCGGCGCGGCTTGTGCCGCGACCGGCGCGGGCGGCCGCATCGAGGGCGCGCGGATTGGCGCGCTGCCCTGCGAATGGATCGGCGAAAGTCCGGGCGTCGCTGCGCCTGAAGCGGGACGCCCAGGCGCGAGGCGCCACGACGGCGCACCGCCCGCAGCCGCGCCAGTGCCGGCGAGCGCCGCGCCCTGCGCGCCCGCGCCAGCAGCGGCGACCGCGACACCGCCGAGGCCCGTCATCGCCTGGCGTTGCACATCGGCGGCGAAAGGGGAGGCCGACGCCATGCCATTCGGGCCGCCGACGCTCGCGCGCCGCGCCTCGCCAGCCATCGCGCCCGTTTGCGGCGCGGACGGCATCGGCGCGCGCGCGGCGGGTTGACCTTCGCGCAGCCAGCCGAGCGGCGCGGTCGGTTCACTGCGCGCCCATGCTGCGGCGGGGCTTGGCGGCGGCGAAGCGAAATCCGGCTCGCTGCGCCACGGGGAATTATCCATCGGCGCGACACCTGTACCGCGCGCGGCGTCGGCGCCCGGCGCTGCGTTGGCGGCGGCTGCACCCGCTGCCGTGGCCGCACCCGCAGCCGCGCGTTTGCCCGGCATCTGCGGACGCCAGACGGTCGGACGCTTGCGGCGCGTGTCGTCGTGCGGCACGGGGGTGCCGGCGCCGGAGCCGATATTCGGGCCGTCGCCCGCCGCGAGGCCGCCGCCCAGTCCCAGCGCGCTGCCGAGGCTGCCCAGTCCGGCGAGGCCCGCACTGATTCCCGACGAGGCGCCCGAGGCCTTCGCGCCATCCTGCGCCGCGCGGCGGCTGCGGCGCGAGACGCGCTCGCCGTCATCGTCGTCGTCGCGGGAGGGGCGAATATTCAGGCCCAGGCCGAGCGACACGTCGGCCCAGACGAAAAAGTCGCGCCAGCGGAAGTCGATGAGCCAGGGCAGGCTCACGAAGAACAGCGCCGCGACGGCAAGCGGCGCGGCGACGTGGCCGATCAGCTTGCCGAGGCCGTCCGCGATTGCGTGGCCGAGGGCGTCGAAACCGCCGATGTGGAGGAGGGAGGCCTCAAGCGCGCAACTCGACAGCAGCACGCAGAAAAAGCCGAGCCACAGCCGGATCGTGCCGGGCCCGCGCAAGCCCGCGCCGCCGGGCAGCACCGACTTCACGAGACGCCAGATCAGAGGGATGAACCAGACGGCCGATAAGCCGAACCAGCCAGGAACTACCGTGTGCATGCCAGAGATCTACGATGAAAGTTTGGGCAGGATGTCGAGTGTAACCGCTCGACCCTGGTGCGCCGCCATGCGCGTTGTCGCGGCGCCGCAGTGGCGGGGGCGCTGTCAGGGAAGCAGCGGAGAATCGGCCAGAAAGCGTACGCAAAAAGAGCAGCAGCGGAGCAACAGCAAAAAAACAGCCGCGCGAGGTGAGCGCGCGGCTACGTGGCGGTACGCCGCGTCACTGGCCCTGCGTCGCGGATGCGGCCGCCGGGACGCTGGCACCTGTCTGCGCGAAGCTCAGATGATCGCCGTTTTCGAGGATCAGCAGCAGCGCCTGCGGCGAGCGCATCTGCACGCCGGTGCGGGCGATATGCGCGAGCGCGTCGAGGTACGGACCTTCGATCTCCCCGCCCGCGCCGATGCACGCCATGCGCGTGCCCGCGAGCTGATCGAACGACAGCAGGCCGCTCTTGAGCGTATAGCGGCCCATGTAGCGATTGCAGCCCGAGAAGCCGCTGGCGCGGCGCTGGCCGTTAGCCGCGGACAGGTCGAGCGTGACCGGGCGGGTTCCCGGCGTGGCCGCCGCGCCCGCATCGGCGTTCGCTGCTGGAATGGCGCGCAGCGTTCCGTCGGCGCGTTTCCATTCGACGAGTTGCCATTGCGTGTTGTCGAGCAATTGCGTGGCGGCGGGATTGAACGGATCGGGTGCCGGTGCGGACGCGTCCTGGTGAACCGGCAGCTTGCACGCGGCAAGCATCAGTGCTGCGCCGATGGCGGCCGCGAGCGGCGCCGCGCGCGACGCGAGCAGGCGCGTCGTCGTGTGCCTGGCGGGGCGTGTGCTCAAGCGGTGGGACATCGCATTTCCTCGTAACTGGCGAAGGCGTAAGCGTAACGCACCATGAGACGCCATGCGAGCGCAAACGTTCGCCAGAGGGTGACTTCTTCACGCGATTGCGGGGCGCGCGCGGCTTGCGTACCGGTCATGCATTGGCCGTGCATTGGCCGTGCATTGGGCACGCGTTGGCCATTCGGCCAGGCAAAACGCATGGGTGCGCGTGTTAACATCAGCGCTTCTTCGCATTCGTGCGTCACCCATGAAGCGCGTGCGCTTCGTCGTCATTCTTTACCGTGATTTCTGGAGACATCATGCAGACCGGCCCCCGCATCGGCACGCCGCTTTCCGCTTCCGCCACCCGTGTCATGCTGCTCGGCGCTGGCGAGCTGGGCAAGGAAGTGATCATCGCGTTGCAGCGCCTCGGCGTCGAGGTGATCGCCGTCGATCGTTACGAGAACGCGCCCGGCCACCAGGTCGCGCACCGCGCGCACGTGATCGACATGGCGGATCCCAAGGCGCTGCGCGCGCTGATCGATGCCGAGCGCCCGCACCTCGTCGTGCCGGAAATCGAGGCCATCGCCACGGACGCGCTGGCGGCGGTCGAATCCGAAGGCGTCGCCGAAGTCATCCCCACCGCGCGCGCCGCCCAGCTCACGATGAACCGCGAAGGCATCCGCCGTCTCGCGGCCGAAGAACTGGGGCTGCCCACTTCGCCCTATGCCTTCGCCGATTCGCTCGACGAGCTGAAGGCCGGCATCGCGAAGGTGGGCTATCCGTGCGTGGTGAAGCCGGTGATGTCGTCGTCGGGCAAGGGGCAGTCGGTGCTGCGCAGCGACGCCGATGTCGAGCACGCCTGGCAATACGCGCTCGCGGGCGGTCGCGTCAATCATGGCCGCGTGATCGTCGAGGGTTTCATCGACTTCGAATACGAGATCACGCAACTGACCGTGCGCGCGACGGACCCGGGCAGCGGCCAGGTCGAAACGTATTACTGCGACCCGATCGGCCACAAGCAGGTGGACGGCGATTACGTCGAATCGTGGCAGCCGCAGCCGATGAGCGCGAAGGCGCTCGAACGCTCGCGCGAAATCGCGCACAAGGTCACGGAAGCACTCGGCGGGCGCGGCCTGTTCGGCGTCGAGCTGTTCGTGCGCGGCGACGAAGTGTGGTTCTCGGAAGTCAGTCCGCGTCCGCACGACACGGGGCTCGTGACGCTTGCTTCGCAGCGTTTTTCGGAGTTCGAGCTTCATGCGCGCGCGATTCTCGGCCTGCCCGTCGATACGACGGCGCGCGGTCCGGGTGCGTCGGCGGTGATCTACGGCGGCATGGACGCGCGCGGCATCGCCTTCGAAGGCGTCGCCGATGCGCTGGCCGTGCCGGGCGCGGACCTGCGCCTGTTCGGCAAGCCGGAAAGCTTCGTGAAGCGCCGCATGGGCGTGGCGCTCGCGACGGGCGCGGATCTCGAAGAAGCGCGTGCGCGCGCACGCGCCGCTGCGGCGGCGGTGCGCCCGGTGCCGGGCGATGCGTCGAACCACGACTGAGGCGGCGCGGTAGGGCTTCGTCGTGGTACCCAACGCGCGCGCGGCTTGATCTTGCTTAAGCTGCGCGCGTGATGGGCAGCCAATAATCGCGCGCTCGTCTGAGCGCATCTACGACACGCGGCTGGCGTATCGCGGGTTATCGTGTCGGCAGGGGCAGGGAGGCAGGTATGGGTGGATTGTGTGTGTTTCGTCTGGTGCGCTGGATTGGCGCCGTGTCGCTCGTTTGTGCGATGTCGGGTGCGATGTCGGGCTGCGGGCTGGCGGCGGCGCCTTGCCGTGTGGCGTCGGCGGGGCTGAAGATCGTGCCGCTCGTCGGTCACGTGGCGGCCGCGCCCACCGATGCCTGTGCCGATGTGATCGATCCGTGATCTTGCGGGGCCATCGGCGGATTCTGCTGTCCCTGCTAACAGGCATGTCACGCCAGGAGAACGCCATGATCGACGCCCGCGCCAGGGTCGCCACTTTCCGTCTTTTTTCGTCGCGCCAACGGTTGGCGCTGGCCTTTGTCAGCGCGCTTGCGGCAATCGCTACACCGGCTGCGCACGCGGCATCGGGCAACGGGCTCGATATCCGCGACATCCATGTGCAGTCGCGTCATACCTTCAGCTACACCTGCGCCAGCGGCAAGACCTTCAAGGTCAGCTATCTCAACGCGTCCAACGGCCAGAGCTTCGCGCTGGTGCCGGTTGACGGCCGCAAGATCCTGCTCGTCGGCGTGGTCGCGGCGTCGGGCGTCAAGTATGTCGGCGATCGCTACGCGTGGTGGACCAAAGGCCCCGGCGCCGATCTCTACGACACCATGGCCGACCCCAACGCGAAACCCCTCGTCGCGGGCTGCGCGACGATCATGCGCTGACGCCCGATTGCCGCACTCGCCGCGCTTTTCGCGGACTGCGCGCTTCACGACGCGATCCGCCGCGCCGGAGTAATCTGTCGGCCATGCGAAGGTCGGCTGCTGGGCGGACGCTTTCTTACCCGTTTTCGCACCGTTCGCACCTTTTTCCGCGAGGTGGTCGATGAAGGCATCGGATCTGTTCGTGAGGGCGCTCGAAGCCGAGGGCGTGGAATACATCTTCGGCATCCCCGGCGAGGAAAACCTCGATCTGCTGGAATCGCTGCGGCGCTCGAAGATCCGCCTGATCGTCACGCGCCACGAACAGGCCGCCGGCTTCATGGCCGCCACTTATGGCCGGCTGACGGGGCGCACCGGCGTGTGCCTCGCCACGCTCGGTCCCGGCGCGACCAACTTCGTGACCGCCGCCGCCTACGCGCAGCTCGGCGGCATGCCGATGCTGATGGTCACGGGGCAAAAGCCCATCAAATCCAGCAAGCAGGGCCATTTCCAGATCGTCGACGTGGTGCGCATGATGGAGCCGCTCACCAAGTACGCGCGCCAGATCGTGTCCATCGGCAATATTCCGGCGCTCGTGCGCGAGGCGTTCCGTCAGGCTGAGCAGGAGCGGCCCGGCGCGGTCCATCTGGAACTGCCCGAGGACGTCGCCGACGAAGAGGGCGACGGCAAACCCATTCCCAAGAGCTTCAGCCGCCGCCCGATCGCCGAGGAAAAAGCGGTCGCGCACGCGGTCGCGGCGATCTGTTCGGCGCGTCATCCGCTTTTGATGATCGGCGCGGGCGGCAACCGCAAGACCACGCGCAACGTGCTGCGCGAATTCGTCGATCAGACCGGCATCCCGTTTTTCACGACGCAGATGGGCAAGGGCGTGATCGACGAATCGCATCCGCTGTGGCTGGGCAACGCCACGCTGTCGGACGGCGACTTCGTGCATCGCGCGATCGAGCACGCCGACTGCATCATCAACGTCGGCCATGACGTGATCGAAAAGCCGCCGTTCTTCATGCGCAGCGCCGAAGGCAGGACGGTGATCCACGTGAACTTCCTCGGCGCCGAGGTCGATCCGGTCTATTTTCCGCAGATCGAGGTGGTGGGCGATATCGCCAACGCGGTGTGGCAACTGAAAGAAGCCCTCAAGCCGCGCGAGCACGAATGGGACTTCGCGCGCTTTACGGAGATCAAGCGCCACTTCGACGCGCATCTCGCCAAAGGCCAGCACGACGAGCGTTTTCCGGTCTATCCGGTGCGGCTCGTGCACGACGTCTATCACGCGATGCCCGAGGACGGCATCCTGTGTCTCGATAACGGCATGTACAAGATCTGGTTCGCGCGCTACTACCGGGCGCGCGAGCCGAATTCGGTGCTGCTCGACAACGCGCTGGCGTCGATGGGCGCGGGGCTGCCCTCGGCGATCGCGACGAAGATCGTGCATCCCGAGCGCAAGGTGGTGGCCGTGTGCGGCGACGGCGGCTTCATGATGAATTCGCAGGAACTGGAGACGGCGGTGCGCCTGAAGCTCGACATCGTCGTGCTGCTGTTGCGCGACGACGCCTTCGGCATGATCCGCTGGAAGCAGGAAAACATGAATTTCCCCGATTACGGCATGACGCTGCAGAACCCCGATTTCGTCGATTACGCGCGCAGCTACGGCGCGCACGGGCATCGCGTGGGCGCGGCGGGCGAACTCGGGCCGCTGATCGCGAAGTGTTTCGCCGAGCCGGGCGTGCATGTGATCGACGTGCCCATCGATTATTCGGACAACGAGCGCGTGCTCAACCGCGAGATCAAGCGCCTGAGCGCGCAATTGTGAGATTTGAGGATTAACAAAGCGATGAATCTCGCACGCGGGCGCGCACCTTGCGCGTGCCTGCGCTGCACGATGATTATCGGCGCGACATGACCGGATCCGGCGTGGCGCGCCGCGTCTTTGACGGAGAACGCGTCATGCTCAAACCGACATATCCGTACTATCTGGCGAACGAAGCCGTCGCCGCCAACACCGATCTCGAAGTCACCGACAAATACAGCGGCGAGGTCGCCACGCGCGTCGCGCTCGCCGACGCGAAGGCCATCGATAAAGCCATCGCCGCCGCGCAGGCCGCGATGCCCGCGCTGCGCGCATACCAGCCGTTCAAGCGCCAGGCCGTGATCGACCACTGCGTCGCGCGCTTTCGCGAACGCTTCGACGAACTGGCGATGGCGCTGTGCATCGAGGCAGGCAAGCCGATCAACGATTCGCGCGGCGAGGTCACGCGCCTGATCGACACGTTCCGCGTGGCCGCCGAGGAAAGCGTGCGCATCGACGGCGAGATCGTGAACCTGGAAATCTCGCCGCGCGCCAAGGGCTATCACGGTTACGTCAAACGCGTGCCGATCGGGCCGTGCTCGTTCATTTCGCCGTTCAATTTCCCGCTGAATCTCGCCGCCCACAAGGTCGCGCCGGCGCTCGCGGCGGGCGTGCCCTTCGTGCTCAAGCCGGCAAGCCGCACGCCGGTGGGCGCGCTCATCATCGGCGAGATTCTGGCGGAAACGGATTTGCCCAAGGGCGCGTTCTCGATCCTGCCCGCGCATCGCGACGGCGCCGATCTCTTCACCACCGACGAACGCTTCAAGCTGCTGTCGTTCACGGGCTCGCCCGCGGTCGGCTGGGATCTCAAGAAGAAGGCCGGCAAGAAGAAGGTGGTGCTGGAACTGGGCGGCAATGCGGCGGCCATCGTCGATGCCGATCAGGGCGGGAAGCTCGACTACGTGGTGGAGCGGCTCGCCTTCGGCGCGTACTACCAGTCGGGGCAAAGCTGTATCGGCGTGCAGCGCATTCTGGTGCACGCGTCGCTCTACGACGCGCTGCGCGACAAGCTGATCGCCAAGGTCAAGACGCTGAAAATGGGCGATCCGAAAGACGAAAAAACCTTCGTCGGGCCGATGATCTCGGAATCGGAGTCGAAGCGCCTCGCGGGCTGGATGGAGAGCGCGGTGCTGGCGGGCGCGAAAATCATCGCGGGCGGCCAGGTGGACGGCGCGATGTTCGAGGCCACGCTGCTGGAGGATGTGGGCCGCGACACCGACCTTTACCGGCGCGAGGCCTTCGGGCCGGTGGCGATCCTCGAACGTTTCACGGATTTCGGCGCGGCGCTGGAGACGGTCAACGACAGCGACTTCGGCCTGCAGGCGGGCGTGTTCACCGATTCGCTCGCCAACGCCCATCGCGCGTGGGATGAACTGGATGTGGGCGGCGTGGTCATCAACGATATTCCGTCATTTCGTGTCGATAACATGCCGTATGGCGGCGTGAAGGATTCGGGACTGGGCCGTGAGGGCGTGCGCTACGCCATCGAGGATATGACCGAGCTGCGGCTCATGGTGATGCGCCAGACGTGGTGAAGCGGTAAGGCCGGCGAATGCGGGGCAGGGCGGCGCTGCGGGTATGACACGCCCCAAAAGGAAAAAGGGGCCGACCAGAAGCGCCGCGCCGTTGCAGAAGGCCGCCCTTGGGGCCATAGGGATTTATGCCGGGGTGCTACAATACCGGCCTTTCGCCGGATTGCGCCCGCGCAACGCCGGTATCGACCGAAGCGGCCGATATGCAACATCGCGAAACATCGCGCCACATCGGCGCGTAAATAAGGGAACGAGCCACGGTGATCCTCACCGGGCAAGCGCAGTGAGCGTAGTGAGCAAACGAGCGGGTCGAGCGCGGCATCCAGCCGGCGCACCCCGTCCAGACGGCTCCTGTAAGCGCAAGCGGCCCGTTCCGCAAGCTGTCCGCCACGACCGGCCATGCCGGTCGCCCCGGGCAATCCAGGCAGAGCAACGCTGCGCCATGCAGCGTCTGCCAGCACCACCGCAGTTCCGCAGTGATTATTTGAGGCGCATGGCGCCTCGTGCGCCTAGCGCCTTTATAGCGAACCCACCATGTCCGACACCGACGTCAAGCCCAGCACTGCGACCTTCGATCAGTTCGGCCTCGCGCCCGACATCCTCAAGGCGATCCAGGAGCAGGGCTACACGACGCCCACGCCGATCCAGGCGCAGGCGATTCCCGTGGTCCTCACGGGCCGTGACGTGATGGGCGCCGCCCAGACCGGCACCGGCAAGACCGCGAGTTTCTCGCTGCCGATCCTGCAACGCCTGCTGCCGATGGCGAGCACCAGCGCATCGCCCGCGCGCCATCCGGTGCGCGCGCTGATCCTCACGCCCACGCGCGAACTGGCCGACCAGGTCGCCAGCAACGTGCGCACCTACGCGCAACACACGGCGCTGCGCAGCGCCGTGGTGTTCGGCGGCGTCGACATGAACCCGCAGTCGGACGAACTGCGCCGTGGCGTGGAAATCCTGATCGCCACACCTGGCCGTTTGCTCGATCACGTCCAGCAGAAGACCACGAATCTGGGCCAGGTCCAGATGCTCGTGCTCGACGAAGCCGATCGCATGCTCGACATGGGCTTCCTGCCCGATCTGCAGCGCATCCTGAACCTGCTGCCGAAGGAGCGTCAGACGCTGCTGTTTTCGGCCACGTTCTCGCCGGAAATCAAGAAGCTCGCCGCTACCTATCTGCGCACGCCGCAGACCATCGAAGTCGCGCGCAGCAACTCGACAAATGCGAACGTCACGCAGATCGTTTATGAAGTTGCCGAGGGCGACAAGACTGGCGCGGTCGTGCAACTGATCCGTTCGCGCGGTCTGAAGCAGGTGATCGTGTTCTGCAACAGCAAGATCGGTGCGAGCCGTCTTGCGCGCCAGATCGAGAAGGCCGGCATCGTCGCCGCCGCGATTCACGGCGACCGCTCGCAGAACGAGCGCATGCAGGCACTCGACGCCTTCAAGCGCGGCGAGATCGAGGCGCTGGTCGCAACCGACGTGGCCGCGCGCGGTCTCGACATCGCGGAACTGCCTGCCGTCATCAACTTCGACCTGCCGTTCAGCGCCGAAGACTACGTGCACCGTATCGGCCGAACCGGCCGCGCGGGCGCGACCGGCGACGCGCTGTCGCTGTGCAGCCCGAACGAGAAAAAGCAGCTGGCCGATATCGAGAAGCTCATCAAGCGTCCGCTGACGGTCGAGCATCTGGTGGTCGATACGCCGGTGGCGCATCACGAAGGTGGCAGCCGTCGCCGCGAGCGCGACGCTCACGAAGGCCGCGAGGCGCGTGGCGAGCGCGAGGGGCGTGAAGGCCGCGAGGCGCGCGAAGCACGCGGCGAACGGGGTCACCGCCGCACGGGCAGCTTCGAGCGCCCGCATCACCACCGCTCGCAACCCATCGACGACTTCTTCCTGAAGCCCTACGAGCCGTCGGCGGCCGCGCGCAGCAAGGCCGAGGACAACACGGCCGCATCGGCTGGCGCGCCGCAGAAGTCGTCGAAGCAGCCGCTCGCCGCGCTGCTGGGCGGGCTGGGTTCGTCGTGGCGTAACAAGCCGACGCCTTCGTCGTCGTCGTGATCTGACGTTCCAGACGCCAGACGCAAAAACGGCGTGCGGGGTGAAAACCCGGCACGCCGTTTTTTTTCGTCCGCGCTTTTACGCGGGCAGGTGCGCAAGACGCCGTTTCCAGGCTTCGATCGCGTCGATCTGGAATGCGTCGAGCGAGGCGGGCGCAGCATCGCGCAGATCGAGTCCCAGGTGTCGGGCCGCTGCCAGCAAGGCTTCGAGCGGGCGCGACGCATCGAGCGCCTGCGCGCCGGTCTGCTTCGAGAGCTTTTCGCCATCGGCATTGGCGACGACAGGGACGTGGAGATAGGCGGGCGTCGGCACGTTCAGGCACTGTTGCAGCCAGATCTGCCGCGCCGTGGAATCGAGCAGATCCGCGCCGCGCACGATATGCGTGATGCCTTGCGCGGCGTCGTCCACGACCACGGCCAGTTGATACGCCCACTGACCGTCCGCGCGCAGCAACACGAAATCGCCGACATCGCTAGCCAGGTCCTGTTGCTGCGGGCCTTGCCAGCGGTCGTCGAAGCGGATCAGCGCGGGGTTGTCGACGCACTGCGGCGCGTCGTCCGGCACGCGCAGACGCCACGCGCGCGCGGTCTTGCCGTGCAGGCCGTCGCGGCAGGTGCCGGGGTAGATCAGCGTGCTGTTGCGCCGGTGCGCGTGCAGTTGCGAATCGGCGATTTCCTTGCGCGTGCAGCCGCACGGATAGACGTGGTTCGACGCGATCAGCGCGTCCAGCGCCGCGCGATACAGGCCGATGCGCCGGCTCTGCCACACGGGCGGTTCGTCGGCGTGAAAGCCGAAGCGTTCGAGCGTCGCGAGGATGTCCGCGGCGGCGCCGGGCACGGTGCGCGGGCCGTCGATATCTTCCATGCGCACGAGCCACGCGCCGTCGTGCGCGCGCGCATCGAGCCAGCTCGCGAGCGCCGAAACGAGCGAGCCAAAATGCAACGGTCCGGTGGGCGAGGGCGCGAAGCGCCCGCGATAGCCGGAGGCGGATGCGCTCACGCGCCGCTCGCTTGCCGATTAAGCAGCGTGCGCCGCTGCGGCCGTGTCCGTGCCCCGAGTGCGCGCCGGATGGCACGCCGGGCAGCTTTTACCCACTTCATAGAGCGGCGATGCCTGCTGGGCAGCCGTGACGACGGCGCGGCACGCGAAGCACTGCACCGTGTCGGTCGGTTCGAGTTGCGGATTGAGCGCGGTGCGCTGGTCGAACACGAAGCAGTCGCCGTTGTAGTGCGCGCCGCCGACTTCCTCGAAATACTTCAGGATGCCGCCTTCGAGCTGATACACGTGCTCGATCCCCACTTCCTTCATGTGGATCGCGGCCTTTTCGCAGCGGATGCCGCCCGTGCAGAACGACACCACGGTCTTGCCTTCGAGATCGGCGCGGTTCGCCTCGATCACGCCGGGGAATTCGCTGAATTTCGTCAGACGGTAGTCGAGCGCCTTGTTGAAGGTGCCTACGTCGATCTCGAAGTCGTTGCGCGTGTCGAGCATGACGACGGGACGGCCTTCATCGTCGAAGCCGCGGTCGAGCCATGCCTTAAGCACGACCGGCGCGACCGAAGGCGCGCGGCCTTCCTCGGGACGGATCGCGGGCTTTTTCATCGTGATGATTTCGCGCTTCAGACGCACGAGCATGCGATTGAAGGGGCGATCCTCGGAAAAGCTTTCCTTGAACTGCAGCGTGGCGAATTTGCCTTCGAAAAGCGGGTCGGTACGCACGTAGTCCATGAAGGCGCGCACGTTCGCCTCAAGACCGGCGACGAACAGGTTGATGCCTTCGGGCGCGAGCAGGATCGTGCCCCGCAAGTCGAGTTCATTGCAGCGCGCGAGCACGAGCGGACGCCATTCGGCGGTCTTGTCGAGCGTGGCGAACTGGTAGGAGGAAAGGTTGAGGATACGCATGGCCAACAAACACTCAAAGCTGAATCGGAGGAGCCCGCGTGCTGTGCGGCGGGCGCAATCCGCTATTATCCCTCAACCGGGCGGCGAGGCGCCTGCAGCGCGTTGACTTGCCCGCGAGATTGTCGCGCTGCGCTGACGGCGCGCAAGTTCTCCCGCTGCGCTTGCCGCACCTTTGCCACATCTTTGCCCCACGCCCAAACTGCTTTGCACGCGCCGCCGGCGGCAAAAAACGCCTGACCGTAGAGGTACAATGACGCCCATGTCAGATCCCCGCTTCGTCCATCTCCGCGTCCACTCCGAATTCTCGATTGCCGACGGCATCGTGCGTCTCGACGACCTCGTCAAGGCGGCGGCCAAAGACGGTCAGGGCGCGCTCGCGCTCACCGACCTCGGCAACGCATTCGGCCTCGTTCGTTTTTATTCGGAAGCCCGTGGCAAAGGGGTCAAACCCATTGCCGGCTGCGACGTCTGGATCATGAATCCGGATGACCGCGACAAACCTTCGCGCCTTTTGCTGCTCGTGAAGGACAAGGTCGGTTATCTGAATCTGTGCGAACTGCTTTCCAAGGCGTGGCTCACGAACCAGCATCGCGGTCGCGCGGAAATCGACGTCGCCTGGCTCGAAGCCGGCCTGAGCGAAGGGCTGCTCGCGATCTCGGGCGCGCAACTGGGCGATGTGGGTCTCGCCCTCGCGGCGGGCAACGTCGAAAGCGCGAAGCGCCATGCGCAGCGCTGGGCCAAGTTGTTCCCGAACAGTTATTACATCGAGCTGCAACGCTGCGGCCAGCCGGGCGGCGAGCAATATATCGAGCAGGCCGTCGCACTGGCGGCCGAGCTGCAACTGCCGGTGGTCGCCACGCACCCGATGCAGTTCATGACGCACGAGGAATACACCGCGCACGAAGCGCGCGTGTGTATCTCGGAGGGTGACATCCTCGCGAATCCGCGCCGCCAGAAGCGCTTCACGACCGATCAGCGTTTTCGCACCCAGGACGAAATGGCCGCGCTGTTCGCGGACATTCCCTCGGCGCTCGCCAACACGATCGAAATCGCCAAACGCTGCAATCTGACGCTCGAACTCGGCAAGCCGAAGCTGCCGCTCTTCCCGACGCCCGACGGCATGTCGCTCGACGACTACCTCGTGCAACTGTCGCGCGAAGGGCTGGAAAAGCGCCTCGTGCAGCTTTATCCGAACGAGGCGGAGCGCGAGAGCGAACGCGCGCGCTACAACGAACGTCTGGACTTCGAGTGCGGGACCATCATCAAGATGGGCTTCCCGGGCTACTTCCTGATCGTTGCGGACTTCATCAACTGGGCGAAGAACAACGGCGTGCCGGTGGGGCCGGGCCGGGGTTCGGGCGCGGGTTCGCTGGTCGCGTACGCGCTCGGTATTACCGATCTGGACCCGCTGCGCTACAACCTGCTGTTCGAGCGTTTCCTGAATCCGGAACGCGTCTCGATGCCCGACTTCGACATCGACTTCTGCCAGCACGGGCGCGACCGCGTCATCCAGTACGTGAAGGACAAGTACGGCGCGGATGCGGTCTCGCAGATCGCCACCTTCGGCACGATGGCGGCGAAGGCGGCGGTGCGCGACATCGGCCGCGTGCTCGACCTCGGCTACAACTTCACGGACGGCGTCGCCAAGCTGATTCCGTTCAAGCCGGGCAAGCACGTCACCATCGCCGACGCGATGAAGGAAGAGCCGCTCCTGCAGGAGCGCTACGACAACGAAGACGAAGTGCACCAGCTGCTCGACCTCGCGCAGCTCGTGGAAGGGCTCACGCGTAACGTGGGCATGCACGCGGGCGGCGTGCTGATCGCGCCGGGCAAGCTCACCGACTTCTGCCCGCTCTACACCCAGGGCGACGAAAGCGGCGTCGTGAGCCAGTACGACAAGGACGACGTGGAAGCCGTCGGCCTCGTGAAGTTCGACTTTCTGGGCCTGACCACGCTCACGATTCTCGATTGGGCCGAGCGCTATATCCGCAGGCTCGATCCGTCGAAGCAGGGCTGGTCGCTCGCCGACGTGCCGCTCGACGACGCGGCGTCGTTCCAGATCCTCAAGAAAGCGAATACGGTCGCCGTGTTCCAGCTGGAAAGCCGTGGCATGCAGGGCATGCTGAAGGACGCGCAGCCTGACCGCTTCGAGGACATCATCGCGCTCGTGGCCTTGTATCGTCCCGGCCCGATGGACCTGATTCCGAGCTTCTGCGCGCGTAAGCACGGCCGTGAAGTGGTGGAGTATCCGGACCCGCGCGTCGAACCTGTTCTGAAAGAGACCTACGGCATCATGGTCTATCAGGAGCAGGTGATGCAGATGGCGCAGATCATCGGCGGCTACTCGCTGGGCGGCGCCGACTTGCTGCGTCGCGCGATGGGTAAGAAAAAGCCCGAGGAAATGGCCCAGCACCGCGAGATTTTCGCGGAAGGCGCGGCGAAAAACGGCCTCACGCGCGAGAAAGCCGACGAAACCTTCGACTTGATGGAAAAGTTCGCGGGCTACGGCTTCAACAAGTCGCACGCGGCGGCGTATGCGTTGCTCGCCTATCACACGGCATGGCTCAAGGCGCACCATCCGGCCGAATTCATGGCGGCGAATATGTCGCTTGCCATGGACGACACCGACAAGGTCAAGATCCTCTTCGAGGACTGCGCGACCAACAACCTCAAGGTGCTGCCGCCGGACGTCAACGCGTCGGCGTACCGCTTCGAGCCGGTTGCGGATGCGCATGTGGCCGAAGGCAAGCGTTCGCGCACGATCCGTTACGGTCTGGGCGCGATCAAGGGCAGCGGCCAGAACGCCATCGAGGAAATCCTGCGCGCGCGCGAAGAAGGCGGTCTGTTCAAGGATCTGTTCGACTTCTGCGAGCGCATCGACCGGCGTCTCGTGAACCGCCGCACGATCGAGGCGATGATCCGTGCGGGGGCGTTCGACACGATCCACGCGAATCGCGCGCAGTTGATCGCGTCGGTGCCGATGGCGATGGAAGCCGCCGAGCAGGCGAGCGCCAACGCCATGCAGGCGGGTCTCTTCGACATGGGTGACGCGCCGCTGGCCGCGCACGAACTCGTCGACGAACCGGCGTGGGACGAGAAGCGCAAGCTCCAGGAGGAGAAGGGCGCGCTCGGCTTCTATCTGTCGGGCCACCTGTTCGATGCCTACAAGGACGAGGTGCGTCGCTTCGTACGCCAGAAGATCGGCGAGCTGAAGGAGGGGCGCGACAAGCTGGTGGCGGGCGTGATCGCCTCGCTGCGCACGCAGATGACCCAGCGCGGCAAGATGCTGATTGCGCTGCTCGACGACGGCACTGGCCAGTGCGAAGTGACCGTGTTCAACGAGCAGTACGAGGCGCACAAGGCGCTCTTCAAGGAAGACGAGCTGCTGGTCGTGCAGGGCGGCGCGCGCAACGACGCGTTCACGGGCGGCATCCGCTTCACGGTGGACACGGTGATGGATCTGGAGCGCGCGCGCAGCCGCTACGCGCAGGCCGTGAAGGTGCAGATGAACGGCAACGCCGACGCGGCCTCGCTGCGCTCGGTGCTCGAAGCGCATCGCGCGAAGCCCGATGACTCGCTGCCCGCGCCCGTGGTCGAGACGCGTGGGCGCGGCGGTCGCGATGGTGGTGGCGGTGGCGGCTTCGGTGGACGTGGCCGCGAGCGCGAACAGGCCGTGATTCCGAACGGCCTTGCGGTGCAGATCGTTTATCGCAACGAGCGCGCGCAAGGCGAAGTGCGTCTGGGCGACGCGTGGCGTGTCAAGCCCACCGACGATCTGCTCGCGGCGCTGCGCGGCGAATTCGCGGGCAGCGCGATCGAGATCGTGTACTGATCGTCGATCGCGTGCAGGAATGCAAAACGGGCGGCCCAGGCCGCCCGTTTTTTTATCCTCAAAGCCCCATTCAGCGCTTCTTCGCCACCTTGCCGTCGCGCGTGAGCAGCGCGAGCTTGGCATAGCGGTAATACGTCGTTTCGGCGTTATTGATCGCGAGCATCAGCCCTTCGGCGCCGTCGAGAAAACCCGCGCGTATCACCCACGTGCGGAAGAACGCCCAGAAGCCCTTGCCGAGCGCCTTGGCGAGCGACGAGCGCTTGCCGGCCTCAAACATCGTCAGCGCGCCGGCGCTCGAATAGGCGTTGGTCTTTTCCAGCGCCTCGTGCAGATCCGGCATCGAGATATGGATGATCGGGCCGTCGAGGCGGCCAATCGTGCCCTCGATTTCCAGGTGCGTGTGCGTGCGCACGTCGGTGAAGCGCGCGCTGCCGCGCCGGAACAGGCGCTCGATGCGGTCGGGCCACCAGCCCGAATGATTCATGAAGCGCCCGCAGAAGCTGGAGCGGCGCGGCGTGCTGAAGGCGTTATGCGCCGTGCCCTGGGCGAGCAGCGCGGCGATTTCGGTGCGCAGCTCGGGGCTCAGGCGCTCGTCGGCGTCCAGGCAGATGACCCAGTCGCCGCGTGCTTCGACGAGCGCGCGGTTCTTTTGCGGGCCGTCGCCGGGCCAGTCGGTCTCGAACACGCGCGCGCCGAGCCGGCGGCAGAGTTCGGGCGTGCCGTCGGTGCTACCGGAATCGAACACGATGGTTTCCATCGCGAGCCCGCGCACCGATTCGAGACATTCGCCGATGTCGTGCGCCTCGTTCATCGCCACCACGATCACGGAAAGCGTGGCGGGCGGCGTGCCGTGGGCCTCGGGCCTTGAGCGGGTCGGGGAAAGTCCGTCGGACATGGAGTGGACGCCTGTTCTGATTCTGAGGAGAAAACGCAAGCGGCGAACCGGTGCGGTTGCGCGCCGATTCATCGCTTATTGACGGTGTATTGCTGGTGTATTGCTCAGCCTGGCCGGGCCAGGCGCGCAGAGGTGCGTATTCTAGACCATGCGCCAGACCACACGGGAAGCGCGCGCGAGGCAGGCCCGCTGTCGGATCGAGCGGGCCGCCGCGCCGACCGTATACAATGCGTACCGCGCTGGCGCAGCGTCCTCCCGACGCTGCCGCGCCCGTTTTCAGAACACGCGTTCCAGAGGATTCCTTGAGCGAGAAGCCCCGACAATCCACCCTCAGCAAGCCGATCGGCGAAGGCCAGGCCTCCAATCCAGGCTCGGTCGGACGCAGGCTGTGGCCGTATCTCAAACCGCTCATCTGGGTGGCGATCGCCGCCGTTGCCACGCTGGCCATCGTGGCCGCGACCGAGGCCGGCATTCCCGCGCTGCTCAAGCCGCTGCTCGACCACGGCTTCGGCACCAAGGGCAGCCCGAGCGCCACGTGGATCGTGCCGGTCGCCGTGATCGGCCTTTCGCTGGTGCGCGGCCTCGCGCAGTACGCGTCCGGCTATCTGCTGCAGTACGTCTCGAACAAGATCCTGCTGGATCTGCGCCTCAAGATGTTCGAGCGCATGATTCACGCGAGCGTCGGCTTCTTCCAGCGCGAGACGGCGAGCACGGTCATCAACGCCATCGTGTTCGAGGTCAACCAGATCCTGAACGTGCTGATGTCCGTGCTGGTCACTTCCGTGCGCGATTCGCTCACCGTGGTCTTCCTGCTCGGCTATCTGTTCATCCTCAACTGGCGCCTCACGCTGATCGTGGCCGTGCTGCTGCCGGCCATCGGCTGGCTCGTCAGCAAGATCAACCGCCGCCTGCGCCGCCTGAACCGCGATTACCAGTTGCTCACCAACGACCTGTCGTACATCGTCGAAGAGACGGTGGGCGGCTACAAGGTGGTCAAGGTGCACAACGGCGAAAAGTACGAGATGGACCGCTTCGGCGAGTTGAGCAAGCGCCTGCGCGGCTATCAGATGCGCATGACGGTGTCCGGCGGTCTCGCCCAGCCGATCACGCAGTTCCTCGCTTCTATTGCGCTCGCGATCGTCGTGACGATTGCCGTGGTGCAGGCTTCGCACGACCAGACCACGGTGGGCGGCTTTGTTTCCTTCGTCACCGCGATGCTGCTGGTGATCTCGCCGCTCAAGCACCTGATCGACGTGAACCAGCCGCTGCAGCGCGGCATGACGGCCGCCGAGCTGATTTTCGGCCTGATCGACGAACCCGCCGAGCCCGAAGGCGGCGGCAAGCCGCTCGAACGCGCGCGCGGCGAAATCGAGTTCCGCAACGTCTCGTTCGCCTACGGGCCGGAAGGCCGGCCGATTCTCGAAAGCGTGCATTTCACGGCGGCGCCGGGCGAGATGATCGCGCTGGCGGGGCCGTCGGGCAGCGGCAAGACCACGCTCGTGAACCTGCTGCCGCGCTTTTTCGATCCGAGCGGCGGCCAGATTCTCGTCGATGGCGTGCCGGTGCCCGAGTACGACATCCACGCGCTGCGCAGTCAGATCGCGATGGTGAGCCAGGACGTGACGCTCTTCAACGACACGGTGGCGAACAACGTCGCCTACGGCGAGACGGCGGATGTCGAGCGCGTCGAACGCGCGCTGCGCGCGGCCAATCTGTGGGACACCATCGCGGCGCTGCCCGAAGGCATCGCTACGCTGGTCGGCGACAACGGCATGAAGCTCTCGGGCGGCCAGCGCCAGCGGCTTGCGATCGCGCGCGCGATCTACAAGGACGCGCCGATCCTGATCCTCGACGAGGCGACCTCGGCGCTGGATTCGGAATCGGAGCGCCACGTGCAGTCGGCGCTGGAAACGCTGATGAAGGGCCGCACGACGCTCGTGATTGCCCACCGCCTGTCGACCATCGAGCGCGCCGACCGCATCCTCGTGATGGAAAACGGCCGCATCGTCGAGCGCGGCTCGCACCAGCAACTGCTCGAACAGCGCGGGCTGTACGCGCATCTGCATCAGATCCAGTTCCAGCAGAGCGCGGCATAACGCTGCTGGCCTGCAAGGCCGCCGCGCAAAGACAAACGGCCCATCGCGTCAGATGCGATGGGCCGTTTTTTTATCGGCTCGAAAAGTGGCGGCGGATTAGCTGCCGGCCGCGATCTCGCGCCTGCGCGACACGATCGTCGCGAGGAAGGTGGCGGTGAGCAGCGAGACCAGCACCATGACCTGGATCGGCACCAGCACGTCGATCGTGAGGCCGAAGAGGATCGTGCTGAACGACACGGCGAGGCCGCTGCACGCGGCGGTGCGGATGACGGTATCGGCGTCGCGGCGCGCGCGCCAGAAGTACACCGAAGTGCCGAAGTACACCGTCAACAGGCTTAGCACGCCGATCGCGCCCATTTCGGCGATGGCGGAGAAAAAGTCGCTATGCGCGCGTTCGTTGACGATCGCCTGGCTGGCCTCGCCACGGCGCGCGAGATCGCCCAGCGCGGCTTCCAGCCGGCCCTTGCCGACCCCATAGACCGGATGCTGCTCGAAGAGGCGGATCGACGCGCTCCAGAGCTGCAGGCGCAGGCCCGTCGAGGTGTCCTTGTCGCCGCGCTCCATGAGCGCGACGTCGGAACCGACGTCCGCGACACGGTGCCGGATGCGCTCCGTCGATAGCAGCGCGCCTACCGCCACGGCCACCAGCAATACGGCCACGACCACGCGCTTCCAGTGCGTGAACCAGCCGTACTGCACGCCGAGCAGGAACATGAAGACGGGGATCGCAATCCAGCCGCCGCGCGTGCCCGACAGATAGGAGACGAACCCGCCCACCAGCAGCGCGGCGAGCTTCACGATCAGCGCGAGCGGGCGCGCCCGACGGTCCCAGCCGAACGTGAAGACGGCGAGGAAGGCGAACAACAGGGCCGTATCGCCGAACGGAATCGCGTTCGTGTAGTAGTTGTTCAGGCGCTCCGCGTCGCTCCAGCCGCCCACGGGGCGATCGAGGATCACCCAGGCGCTGGCGGCGAGCGCGCCGAACGCGCAGCCCCAGCCGATGGCGGTGAGATTGCGTGAAGGCACGCGGCTGAGCAGCAGGAAGACCGGCAGGGCGAGCGCGAAGCGCGAGAGCGCGTCGAACTGATGCGGCGCCCAATAGCCCATCAGCGCCTGCTGCACGACGATCGCGACGAGCGGCACGAGCATGGCGGCCGTGTACCAGCCGTAATCGCGCAACGGCGCGAAATAGCCGCGCTCGCGGCGGCAGGCGTAGAGGCCCCAGAGCGCGAACGCCAGCAGCAGGAAAAAGCCGTAGCCCGTGCCGCCGCGCCAGACCAGATTGGTGGCCGGGCCGAGCACGAGCAGCAGGGAGACGATTGGAGCCAGGCGGCGAGGGAAAGTGGTTGTTTCGTGATTCATGGCGGCCGGCGCAAATCGGACGGGCAGTCAATTTGTTATGTCGATATGGCCGGCGCGCGCATCGAACGATGTCTGCGGCGCCACGCGGCCAGGGATGGACGATCTAGTGCCCAAAAGCCGGTCGATTATACCGGAGGGCCTTTGGCCCACGCGGGTTGGCCCAGGCGGCCCATTACGGCGCCTTACCTGCGGCTACGCGTAGAAGTGGGGCTATATAATCGGCCCACGCGATTTTCTGCAGAAAAATTTCACATGTCGGACGGGTCATGAAGGTTGGTATTTCCGCAAACGCGCTCAAGCACAGCGGCGGCCTGGAACGTTATGCGATGGACCTCGTCCAGGGACTCGCCGCGCGTGACCTGCGCCCGGCGTTCTTCGCACGCAAATTCGACCCGTCGCTCGCCGAATACCAACTGGTCGAACCGCATCGCATCAACGTCTCGCTGCTGCCCGGCAAGCTGCGCGATAGCTGGTTCTCCTGGCGGCTGGCCGCCTTGCGCCGCCGCTCGGGCGTGGACGTGCTGATCGGCTGCAACCGGGTCGATTCGTCGGAAATCGCGATTTGCGGCGGCACGCACCGCGGTTTTCTGCGCGCGACGGGCCGACCGACGCGTGGCTCCGATCAGCGCCAGATCGAACTCGAAAGCCGGCAATATGCGCGATCGCGCGTGATCGTCGCGCATTCCGCGCTCATGCGCGAGGAACTCCTCGAACTCTACGGCGTGGACGACGCGAAGATCCGCGTGCTGTGCCCACCGGTCGATGGCGCGCGTTTCTCGCCCGTCGATGACGCCGCGCGTGCCGCGCTGCGTCGGCAATATGGTTTCGGGGAGCACGAAACGGTGCTGCTGTTTCCGTCGAGCAGCCACGATCGCAAGGGCTTGCCGCTGATCCAGGCGGTGGTCGAGGCGCTCGATCTGCCCGTCGTCGTGGCCGTGGCGGGGCGAGCGCCCGAGCGCGCGAGCCGGCGCGTGCGCTATATCGGCTACGTGAAGGATCTGGAGAACGCCTATCGCGCGGCCGATTACACGATCCTCGCCTCGAAGTACGAGCCGTTTGGCCTCGTGGGCATCGAATCGGTGATGTGCGGCACGCCGGTGATCTTTTCGTCGAATATCGGCTGCTGCGACGCCATCGCCGACGACGCCAAAACCGTGTTCCGTCCCGATGACGCCGCCGATCTGCGCCGCACGCTCGAAGCGTTGCTTGCCGTTAGCGCTCGCCGTATCGCCGGCAGCACCGGCGCCGGGCTGCATCCCGCCATCCGCTACGACGCGAGCGTGACGGCCCACGTCGACGCGCTGCTTGGCCTCGCCACCGACATCCTCTCGTCACAAAAATGACCGTCGCGCCCGCTTCCCGCGGGCGCGATCTCATTCGACCGCGCGCAATCGCCCGTCCCGTGGGGCTTTCAGCGATCCTTCCGCCAGATGGAAGAGTCTTGTTTGGATTTAGGGGTTAACCCTTAAGTTCGATAAGCCTACGATGTGTACATCGGTCGCATGCACACAGAGTCGCACGTCGGCCGTCTAGTCCAAACTGGAGGTCGTTACCATGAAGTCCCTGATTCAAGCCGTTGCCGTTGCCGCAGCCCTTATCGTTCCGGTCGCATCGTTCGCCCAGCAGGCTCCCGTCACCCGCGCCCAGGTGCGCGCCGAACTGGTCCAGCTCCAGCAGGTCGGTTACCACGTCGGCGATGGCGATCAGGCGCATTACCCCGCTGCGATCCAGGCAGCCGAAGCCAAGGTTGCCGCGCGTAACGGCAACAGCGCCTACGGCGGCGTCGCGAATGCGTCGGAATCGGGTGTGCGCGGCGCTACGGTGTCGCAGCAAGACTGGAACGCGATGTACACGCGCTAAGCGCATCGACGAATGACAGCGCGCCGCGCTGCTGGAGGGCGGTACGGCGCGTGCAGCGAGCTGTGGGGCGGGCGGCGGCGCCGTGTGCAGACACGGGCTCAGCGCGCCGGCCGCCCCGAAGATACCTCCACCATCGGCCACTCCGATCGATGGTTTCGCCCGGACACGGAATGGGTGTCCGGGCGCTTTTTCCTGAAGGCCGCCTTGCGTTTTGCTGGCGGCCTTCGTGCATTTCCGGGGCGTTATTGCGAGGCCGGGTCGCCGCACGGATGCGCGCTTGCAAGCTGGGCGAGCAGGGCACGCGCTTCTTCGATCGGGTCCGCCGACATCGGATGGAACGTGAAGTGCGGCGCACGGGCGAGCGCCCCGAAATGCTTGCGCGTGCTGCGCGTATAGGCCGGATCGTAATGCTGCGTCACGAGCGCCTCCGACAACTCCGCGCGCCGGTCCTCGTCGAGCAACTGGCACCACGACGCGATGCGCTCGCGCCCATGCAGCGGCGTGAGCTTGAGCAACTGCTCGCGAAAGTAATCGCGCTCTCGCAGCAGATGGCCGTATTCCTCCAGCAGCAGCGCCGCGCGCTCCTCGCGCGCCGCATCGACGACGACGCAGGGCGCGCTGTGCAGCCCGTCGACCAGCGCGATCGGCAAGGTGATGGCGCCGATGCGCCGGCTCTCCGCCTCGACGAACACGGGCCGGGCCGTGTCGAAACCGTGCAGCGCCTGCACGAGCGCCGTGTCGAACGCCTTCTGCGCAGGCTGTTCACGCGAGGGCAGCGCGCCGAGCAGCGAGCCGCGATGCGCGGCGAGCGCTTCCAGATCGAGCGTCTGCGCGCCGGCGCGGCCTAGCGCCTGCAGCAGACGCGTCTTGCCACTGCCCGTGGGGCCGGTGAGCACGATGAAGCTGAACTGGCTGGGCAGCGTGCCCAGAGCTTCGAGAACGCTATGGCGGTATGCCTTGTAACCGCCTTCGAGTTGCCGCGCGCGCCAGCCGATCATGTTGAACATGGCCGTCATCGACGCCGAGCGCTTGCCGCCACGCCAGCAGTAGATGAGCGGACGCCAGTTGCGCGGCCGGTCGGCGAAGGTCGTGTCGAGATGCATCGCGATGTTGCGCGCGGCGAGGGCCGCCCCCACGCGCGTCGCATCGAACGGCGATTCTTTGTAGAGCGTGCCGACGATCACGCGCTCTTCGTTGCTGAGGACGGGGGCGTTGATCGCGCCAGGGATGTGGTCCTCGGCATATTCGAGCGGCGTGCGCACATCGACGACTTCGTCGAATTCGACGAGCCGGGACAGGGTGACGCGCTGGTGATTCAACTGCGGTGCTCCGGTGGGGCGGGTGAAGGGCGCGCGAGCGGCGACGGCCTGACTGCGGATGATACGCGGTGGCAGACGGGAGTGCCCGATTCGGGGCGGTGTTCCGGCTCTGGGCTTGCGCAAGACCAGAGAGCCGTTTTGCGATGCGCTTCGCGCAAAACTTACAGGGCGGAGGAGGGCAACTGTCGAGCGTCAGTTCTCGAACGAAACGGTGAGTTCGTCTCGGCCTGCCTGGGCGGGCATTTCAGGGCGGAGGCTGACTCTCGTCGATCCGCCTCGCCCCTCACATCAACACAATATCGTATTGTTCATGTGTTGAGGATAAATTCACATGGAATCAATGCCTTGTATGGAGATTGTTGGGTGGTCTGCTTGGCTGGCTACCCATGTGGCTACCCATTTGAAGTGTGATGGACTGGTATTGAATGATACCTGCTGATACATGAGGTCGATGCTACGGCCTCCGCTGGACCTGAACAAACCTGAACATTCTCACCATCGCGACGACCGCGCTTTCGATATTGCAGGCGGCGTTATAACCAGCAGCGTCGCGCGTGACAGCCCGTCTGCCGATGCACCTGGCATCAATCGATGCGTCAGTCCAGATAGCGCAAGGTCGGCCGCCCGGTGACGTGCTAGTAAACACGCCACAACCAGGCGGAGGTGACATGTCGTTACCCGAATGGGGCAACTCGTATAACGCGCTCTACGTGCCGCTCAAGGGCGGTTGGCAGTGCGCGCTAGTGCCCGCTCGCGATATCGAAGACGTAGACCGTGGCTGGCAGCTGTCTTACGAGGAGCGCCAGAGCGTACGCAAGGCGCGCGAAGAACAGATGGCCCGGGACAGGCG
This sequence comes from Paraburkholderia eburnea, assembly GCF_002917095.1. Lineage (GTDB taxonomy): Bacteria > Pseudomonadota > Gammaproteobacteria > Burkholderiales > Burkholderiaceae > Paraburkholderia > Paraburkholderia eburnea. Next base: position 89,367 of record NZ_PQGA01000001.1, on the reverse strand, counting down.
GGATTTTGACCAGTTATTCCGGGTTGGCATCGGCCGCAAAGCATCGCGTATCTCCGCCGATTTCAGCGCCTACGCGGGCTTCGTCGGCAAGCATGTACGCGGGCGATGGCCCACGCCGATAGACGGCGAAGACATAACGCGCATTCTGCGCGAAGCGGTACGCGATGGCCTGATCGTTCCCGCCATTGATCGTGACTGGCGCGGCAGTGCCGGCGTATCGACACGCTACGCGCCGCAAACGTGGGGCGAGACGTATCGGAGCGGGGGCGGGGGTGGAGTGGCCGCCAGTACGCCGCGCGCGAAGACGTTTCACCAGTCGGTGATGGAATCGATGGGCCTCGATGCAGACGGCGCGATGGCCTACATCGAAAAGTACAACGCGATGGTCGAGCGCATAGACGCAATACAGGCCGCGAACGCTGCAAGGCGCGCAGCGGCCGCACTGGCGGGCAACGGCGACGACTTTGGCGTGGTGGTGGCGGCGGCCGGGGCGGTGCTCGGCGGCGGTGACGATTCCAACGATAGCGGCGACGGAGGCACCTCTGACGATGATCTGTTCAGCGGAGATTCTGGCGACGATTCGACGCCGCTCGGCGATGCGCAGCCGTTCGACTATCAGCCGGATATGCCGGATGGCGACGCGGAAGATCTGGCGGCCGGCGATGGTCGGCCAGGGAATAATCAGGCGCAAAACAAGCAATTCCGTGCGGTGGTTAAAGCGCTTGGTTTGAATCAGGATCAGGCCAGACAGCTCCACGATGACATACAGGATGACGACGAAATGGATTACCACGGACTGATGGATCGAGCCCAAGACCTGTTTGGCGGGAGCGATTGAAATGGTCGATACGCGGGAACAAATCGAGCAGAGACTTTCGGTCCTCATCGGACTGGATATGAGTGGCGCTGGGTGTGCGGCGGACATGCTTACCTTGCAATTCGGCCCCATCCGGGAAATGACAACAAAGCGCGGGACCATCAAGCACGTTGGCGCGTGGGCGCTGCATATCCAATGCGGTTGGAAAATCGAGCGCGCCAATGAGGTCTTTGTAGATGCCTCGGATTTTGCAGTTTCAGACGAAAGCACTCGCGCGACGCTTGAACGGGTACGGAGCCTCATTACCAGCCATGGACCTTTCATTGTTGAGCGCGTGGCGGTCGGCGACAACGGCAACATGTCCATCTCAATGTCGGGGCAATTGCGCCTCTTGATAGTTACGGATGCCGCGCCCGACGAAGAAGATTGGCGTTTCTTTGAACCGGGTTCGGAAGGAAAGCACTTCGTGATCCAGGGCGGAAAGGTCGATCCGTGGAGTTTGGCTTGATTGAGGTTCGAAAGCGGGGCCGCCTGGTTGGGGAGCTTGGTTGCTTCGTGCAAAAGTACGCCCGCAAGGCGCACGCCGGCCACGATCCCAACGATCGCCGTTACGACAAGAAGGTCGAGAAGGCGATGAGGAGACTGCGGCCAGAAGATCTCTCGGAGTTGCTTTCAGACGACGGTGATCCGGACGCCGAGGGCTGAAACGAAAAGCCGACTCGCGAGGGTCGGTTTTTTTGTGTCCGTCTTTCCTGGCCCCCCAGTTCGTGCTGCCGGGTCTTCGCCGCGCGCGGTCGCCGAGGTTATTTCCGCTGGCCCGCCTTTTTATAGACGGTAAAAACCCCGGTTTCCATGCGTACCAGCGTGCGTACCGCATCAGTCAGTACCCACCGCAAACCTTGCTCAGTAAGGCTTTCGGCCCTCAGGGTGGGCGCAGCAGGATCGCTCCGCCAGCATTCGCTGCAGAGGCGCTTTTCCCATTCCCTCCTTACTGGAACCCCGCTTCTAGTGGTAACCACGCTGGAAACCGTGCGAGCGGTAACCAACCGTGCAGCCTTATCCTGGGGACGTTTGCGCCGTTTCAGGTGGCGGCGGCCGAGAGGGGCGGTGGAGTTTCTTTCCTTTCTCGCCTCCTTTAATAGGGGCAAAAAAGTCCCGCGCGCCATCGATCAGAATTAACGAGCCGGTACAAATCGCGTGCCGCCGCTCGGCGTTTCGTTCGGAATTATTCTGCGTCCGGCTCGAACTTTCGAGAGCCAGTAAGAACCGGAAGCTCCATGCTGGGCGGGCGTCCTGCGCCTTCCCGCGTGCGAACTTTCGTTCGGCACATCCGGACTTATTCCGGCTGGCGGTCGGCAACCGCCGCGTCGGCCAGTGTCTTCCCGCGCGTAATGGACTGACAAAATTACGGGTGGCAGCCGGATCAGCCCGCCAGCCATGCCGCCAGCTTGTGCCGTCCTCGGGCGGCCGGTCGAGCAGCGACACGCGCTCGAGCGAGAGCGGCGAGCCGCCTGTCTGTAGGACGAAGAGAATGCCGGTGAGCACCGCACGATTGTCGAGCGGCTTGCGCCCCGGATAACGGGTTCGTCGTAGTTTGGGAGGGGGCAGCAACGGTTCGATGAGTGCCCACAGTTCGTCGTCGAGTATCGGCTTGGCCATGTCCTTTTCGTCGTCGAAACAATGAAAAGGTTAGCAGCATTCATCGAGGGTTAACAGCCCCTTCGTTCATTTTGTTAAGGGTTCTAAGGTGGATAGCACCTTCTCCCGATAGTCGGCGACGAGCTGTCGCACCGACCAATCCCGCCTTGCCTTCGCCTTGCGAACATCGTCGGCCGGGTTTGCCCCGTCACTGACTGCGACGCGCCGCTTGGCGGCTGCGGTGCGCGCTGCCGACAGAGACAGATCGGGATAGCGACCGAGCGTTAGCTCTTGCCGCCGCCCGCCGTGCCGAAACCGGAACACCCAGGCGGCGGTGCCGCCTGCCGAAAGTGTGAATGTCAGGCCGCCGCCGTCCGATTTTGCGACTGGCTCGTCCGCTCGCACCCAAGCACGTAGCTGCGCATCGGTGAGCACGTTCCCTTCACGTTTCGCCATTTGGCTTTCCTCCCGGTCAACCCAGCACACCTGGCTACCCATTCGAAGCGTGCTTTCCTGATACGGGATGATGCTGAATGATCCTACGGCTTGCGTAAATCCCCGGCTGGTGGGGCTTTCAGGCCGGTTCGAGCATCTGGGATGCACCGGCCTGATTCTCACATCAACACAATATCATACTGCTCCTGACTCAAATTCGACTCCACGCGCAGCGAAACCGGCTTGCCGATAAAGTCGATCAGCATCGCCAGATGCTGCGATTCGTCTTCCAGAAACAGATCGATTACCTGCTGCGACGCCACTACGCGAAACTCGCGCGGATTGAACTGTCTCGACTCGCGCAGTATCTCCCGCAGTACGTCATAGCACACCGTCCGCGCCGTCTTCACCTGCCCCTTGCCAAGGCAAGTCGGGCACGGCTCGCACAGCACATGCGCGAGCGACTCGCGCGTGCGCTTGCGTGTCATCTCCACCAGTCCAAGCTGCGAGAAGCCATTCACCGTCACGCGCGTGCGATCGCGCGAGAGCGCCTTCTTCAGCTCGCCGAGCACCTGATCGCGATGCTCGACGTTCTCCATATCGATGAAGTCGATGATGATCACGCCGCCCAGATTGCGCAGCCGCAATTGCCGCGCGATCGTATGCGCCGCTTCCAGGTTGGTCTTGAAGATCGTGTCGTCGAAGTTGCGCGCGCCCACGTAGCCGCCCGTGTTCACGTCGATCGTCGTCATTGCCTCGGTCTGGTCGATCACGAGGTAGCCGCCCGATTTCAGATCCACGCGGCGCGACAGCGCGCGCTGGATTTCGGCCTCGATGTTGTAGAGGTCGAAGAGCGGCCGCTCGCCCGTGTAGTGATGCAGCTTCGGCTGCACGGCGGGCGTGAATTCGGTGGCGAAGTCGCTGAGCTTCTGGAACGTCTCGCGCGAATCCACCTGGATGCGCGTGGTCTCGTCGTTGACGAAGTCGCGCAGCACGCGCTGGCTCAGGTTCAGGTCCTGGTAGAGCAGGCTGGTCGCGGGCAGGCGCTGCGCCTGCGAGAGAATCGTCGCCCACGTCTTGCGCAGATAGGCCACGTCGGCGGCGAGTTCTTCGCTCGTCGCGTCTTCGGCGATCGTGCGCACGATGTAGCCGCCTTTTTCATCGGCGGGCAACACGGCGGTCAGACGCGCGCGCACGGCTTCGCGCTCGGCCTCGCTCTCGATCTTCTGCGAGATGCCGATATGCGGCTCCTGCGGCAGATACACGAGCGTGCGGCCCGCGATGCTCACCTGCGTGGACAGCCGCGCGCCCTTGGTGCCGATCGGGTCCTTCACGACTTGCACCATCAGCGTCTGGCCTTCGAAAACCGTCTTTTCGATGGGCTGATGATGCGCGCTCGTATGCGGTTCGCCAGCCAGACGCGGATGCCAGATATCGGCGACGTGCAGAAACGCCGCGCGCTCCAGGCCGATGTCGATAAACGCGGACTGCATGCCTGGCAACACGCGCACGACCTTGCCGAGATAGACGTTGCCGACGCGCCCGCGCGAGAGCGTGCGCTCGACGTGAAGTTCCTGCACTGCGCCTTGCTGGACCAACGCGACCCGCGTCTCCTGTGGCGTGACGTTGATCAGGATTTCTTCGTTCATGATTTGTTTTAGAAGTCGATGCTCGCGGCACGCAGGAGGGCGGCCGTTTCGAAAAGTGGCAAACCCATGATACCCGAATAGGACCCGTCGATTCGCTCGATGAATTCGGCGGCGCGGCCCTGGATGCCGTAGGCGCCGGCCTTGCCGAACGGTTCCTTGCTCGCCACGTAGAGGGCGATGGCGGCGGGCAGGGCGGCGGCGAAGCGCACATGCGAGCGCGATACGGCCACCGGCAGGCACACGCCTTCGGCATTGACCACGGCGACGGCGGTCAGCACTTCGTGCTCGCGCCCGGCGAGGCGTTCGAGCATCGCATAGGCGTCGGCGGCGTCGTGCGGTTTGCCGAGGATGTGGCCGTCGATGCTGACCGTCGTATCGGCGGTGAGGATCGGCGCGTGCGCATGGGCGCCGGCCACGAGCCGCGCGCGAGCGGCGTCGGCCTTGGCGGCGCACACGCGCTCGACATAGACGGCGGCGGTTTCGCCGGGCAGCACCGCTTCGAGCGCTTCGGCGTCTTCGTCGGGACGCGGCAACAGCAGCTCGAAACGCACGCCGAGCTGCTGCAGCAGTTCCTGGCGGCGCGGGCTCTGCGAGGCGAGATAGACGAACGGATAAGTCGCGGAGTGGGTCATCGGGCGGGTGTACGTCTTGAATTTCGTCTTGAAAAGACGGAGTTCGGATGAGCGCCTGGGCGCGGGCGGCAATCTTGCGGACAACGCACGGAAGCCGCGCGCGTCACGCCGGGCATACCGGCCACACCAAGGCCACACCAGGCCGCGGATGCGGCACGCATGGCCCGACCTGCGCTTCAGGCGCGCTTAAACGCGATGATAGGGGTGATTCTGCGTGATGGTCCAGGCGCGGTAAAGCTGCTCGGCGAGCAGCACGCGCACCATCGCATGCGGCAGGGTGAGGGAGGACAGGCGCAGCAGCGTGTCGGCGCGCGCTTTGAGCTGCGGATCGAGCCCGTCCGCGCCGCCGATGAGGAACGCCACGTCGCGCCCGTCCTGCTGCCAGCCCGGCAGCGCCTGGGCGAGCTGCATCGTGGTCCAATCTTTGCCGCGTTCGTCCAGCGCGACGATGCGCGCGTTCTTCGGCAGGGCCGCTTCGATGCGCGTGCGCTCGGCGGCCATCACGCTTTCGGCGGACCGGCCCGACGAGCGCTGCTCGGGCTTCACTTCGCGCAGCTCGATGCGCAGCTCGGGCGGCATGCGCTTCGTGTACTCCTCGAAGCCCTCGGCGATCCAGTCCGGCATCTTGTGGCCGACGGCGACGATATGCAGTTTCATATGCCAGGGAGTGCGAACGGGCGGCGAGGCTTACTTCGCGCTCTTGCGCGCAGCCGTCTTGCGGGCGGGCTTCTTCGCCGCGACCGGCGCTTCTTCGGCTTCTTCCTCGTCCTCGTCCATCGGCTCGCTCGGGCGCGCGCCCACGAAGCCCGTGTTGGCCGCGAGCTTCAGGCGCACCGGCTTGTCGCCCCAGATTTCTTCGAGGTTGTAGTACTGGCGCAGCGCGGGCTGCAGGATGTGGACGACGGCGTCGCCGCAATCGACCAGCACCCATTCGCCGATGTCTTCGCCTTCCGTGCTGACGATGTCGCCGCCGGCTTCCTTGACCGCCTCACGCACGCTATTGGCGAGCGCCTTGGTCTGGCGGTTCGAGGTGCCGCTCGCGACCACCACGCGGTCGAACAGTTCGGTCAGATGGCTCGTGTTGAAGACGCGGATGTCTTGCGCCTTGACGTCTTCCAGAGCGTCGACGATGGTGCGTTGAAGTTTGCGGATGTCCATATTTACCCGTGGTGCCTGTACAGATGATGTTGATGAATATAGTCCCACACGGTTGCGGGGACTTTTGTTGTTTGCGCGCCGCCTGGATCGGCATGATCGGCGGCGTTGATCGCGTGGCGGATTTCGGTCGCCGATACGTCGAGCGCGAGCGTGTCGTCGATCAGCAGATGGCCGCAGCGCGTGGCCGCGAGCGTCGCGGCGTCGGCGCGGCGCGCGGCGACCGTGGCGCCCACTTCGGGCGGCAGCGCCGCGAAATCGAAGCCGGGGCGGCTCGCCACGCCCAGATGCGCGAGCGCGAACAGCTCGCGCCATTCGTGCCACGAATCCAGATGCAGCAATTGATCCGCGCCCATCAGCAGCGTCAGCGCGGCGTTGGCGTTGCTCGTGCTCTTCGCGCGCCAGCGGCGCAGCGTGTCCACCGTGTAGGTGGGGCCGTCGTGCTCGATCTCGTCCGGATCGACCGTGACCGTCACGCCCGGCAGCGCCAGCGTGGCTGCAGCGAGGCGCGTCATGGCAAGCCGATGCCCGGCCGCGCTGACCTCCGGCTTTTGCCAGGGCTGGCCGGCGGGCAGCAGGATCACTTCGGTCAGATCGAGCACGTGAGCGAAATGACGCGCGAGCGCGAGATGGCCGTCGTGGATCGGATCGAACGTGCCGCCGAGCAGCCCGACACGTCGCGCGAGCGCCGTGGTGTTTGCCGTGGCTGGGGTGACCGGAGAAGTCGTCACAGTATCAGATCCGTCAGATCAATCAGATCCATGCGCGCACCGGCAGGAAGTCGCTGTAAAGGCGCGCTTCCGGCGTGCCCGCCTGCGGCTGCCAGTCGTAGCGCCAGGTTGCGCCCGGCGGCATCGACATGAGGATCGATTCGGTGCGCCCGCCGCTTTGCAGGCCGAAGTGCGTGCCGCGATCCCACACGAGGTTGAACTCGACGTAACGGCCGCGCCGGTACGCCTGGAATTCGCGCTCGGCTTCGCCGTAGGGCGTCGCGCGGCGCTTTTCGATGATCGGCAGATATGCCTTCAGGAAGCCGTCGCCGACGCTGCGCAGCATCGCAAAAGCTTCGTCGAAGCCGCCTTCGGCGTAGTCGTCGAAGAAGATGCCGCCGACGCCGCGTGCCTCGTTGCGATGCTTGAGGAAGAAATACTCGTCGCACCACTGCTTGAAGCGCGGGTAGAGCGCGTCGCCGTAAGGCGCGAGCGCGTCGCGGCAGACGCGGTGGAAGTGCCGCGCGTCTTCCTCGAAGCCGTAGTAGGGCGTGAGATCCATGCCGCCGCCGAACCAGAACACCGGCGCTTCGCCCACTTTCGTCGCCATCAGCAGGCGCACGTTCATGTGCACGGTCGGGCAGTACGGATTGCGCGGATGCAGCACGAGCGAGACGCCCATCGCCTCGAAGCCGCGGCCGTTGAGTTCGGGGCGCGCCGCCGTCGCCGAGGGCGGCAGGGCGTCGCCCTGGACGTCCGAGAAGCCGATGCCGCCGCGCTCGAAGAACTGGCCGTTTTCGAGGATGCGCGTGCAGCCACCGCCGCGCAGCTTTTCGCCGGGCGCGCGCTGCCATGCGTCGGTCGCGAAGGGCGTGCCGTCGAAGCTGCCGAGCGCGTCGGCGATGCGCGTCTGCAGGCCGGAGAGCCAGCTGCGCACTGCAATGCTGTCATGCGTCGCGCCCTCGGGCGCGACGCCGGATTGAATCGTTTCGGTCATCGATGAAGGGGCGCTGGAGGCTTGAAGCCGGCGCGGCGCCAGGATTGCTTTCGGATTCGGAGTGCAGACCGCGCGCGGCGCGGTTTTGTCGGACCATGCGTGCTTCTGGAGCACAAAGACGCTTTTACAGCATCGATCCCGTTCAAGTTTACGCCGATCTGCGCGGTTGCGGCCCCGCGAGCGGTGCTCCGGCAGCCTGGCTGGGGCCGGATCGTGCGCGCGAGTCCGCGGGGTGCTGACTGCCAGGTCAGCCAAACCGCGCGGCGTGCCCATGCGTCCTGCTGCTTTCGCTGCTCAACCGCCGTTCGCGGGCAGCAGCGGCAAGCCGCATGGGCACACCGCGAGCCGGGCGCTTGCCCACGGCCTCGGCCACGAGCGAGCACCCGGACAACGCTTTACTGCTTGCGTCCCGCGGCGCGGTAGCCGATGTCGTGGCGATACTGCATGCCGTCGAACGAGATGCGGTTCACCGTTTCATACGCGACGTTCTGCGCGCTGCGCACCGAATCGGCCAGACCGACCACGCACAGCACGCGGCCGCCCGAGGTCACCAGCTTGCCGTCGACGAACTGCGTGCCCGCATGGAACGTGACCGAATCGGCCGTTTCCGCCGGGATGTCGCTGATGCGATCGCCCTTGCGCGGCGTTTCCGGGTAGTTGTGCGCGGCCAGCACGACGCCCAGCGCCGTGCGGCGGTCCCATTCCAGTTCGACCTGATCGAGCGTCCCGGCGATGGCGTGCTCGAACACCTTCGAGAAGTCGCCCTTCAGGCGCGCCATGATCGGCTGCGTTTCCGGGTCGCCCATGCGGCAGTTGAATTCGAGCGTCTTCGGGTTGCCTTGCGCGTCGATCATCAGACCGGCGTACAGGAAGCCCGTGAAGCGGATGCCTTCCTTCTCCATGCCCGCCACGGTCGGCAGGATGATTTCGCGCATCACGCGTGCGTGCAACTGCGGCGTGACGATGGGCGCGGGCGAGTACGCGCCCATGCCGCCCGTATTCGGGCCCTGATCGCCGTCCTGCAAACGCTTGTGGTCCTGGCTCGAAGCCAGCGCCAGCACGTGCTTGCCGTCCACCATGACGATGAAGCTCGCTTCCTCGCCCGCGAGGAATTCCTCGATCACGACCCGCGCGCCGGCGTCGCCGAGCTTGTTGTCGGCCAGCATCGAATCGATCGCCTGATGCGCTTCTTCCAGCGACATCGCCACGACCACGCCCTTGCCGGCGGCCAGACCGTCGGCCTTGATGACAATCGGCGCGCCGTGCTGATCGACGTAGGCGTGGGCGGCCGTCGCGTCGGAGAAGGTCTCGTAGGCGGCGGTCGGGATGTTATGGCGCTTCATGAACGCCTTGGCGAAATCCTTCGAGCTTTCGAGCTGCGCGGCTTCCTTCGTCGGGCCGAACACCTTGAGGCCGCGCGAACGGAACACGTTGACGATGCCCGCGGCGAGCGGCGCTTCCGGGCCGACCACGGTGAAGGCCACCTGCTCGCGTTCGGCGAAATCGGCCAGCTCGTTGATGTCCGTGATGTCGACGTTGGCAAGCCGCTCGTCCTGCGCGGTGCCGCCGTTGCCCGGTGCGACGTAGACGAGCTGGACGCGCGGCGCCTGCGCGAGCTTCCACGCCAGTGCATGTTCGCGGCCGCCAGAACCGACGACGAGTAACTTCATGAGAATCCCCGAAAGACCTGAACCAGAAACAGTTGCGGCTGGCGCACGATGCGCCAGCCGTGAAAAGCGTGGGGGCGCGCGGCTGCGTGATACGAGACGCGCGCCGCGCCGATGCCGTTATTCGTCGGCGATCGACGCGTTGGTGTAGACCTCCTGGACGTCGTCCAGGTTTTCGAGCGCGTCCAGCAGCTTCTGCATCTTCACGGCGTCGTCACCCGTGAATTCCACTTCCGTCTGCGGCTTCATGGTGACTTCGGCCATTTCCGCCTTGAAACCGGCGGCTTCGAGCGCGTCCTTGACCTTCTGGAAGTCGTTCGGGGGGCAGACCACTTCGATGCTGCCGTCTTCGCTCGTCACGACGTCGTCGGCGCCCGCTTCGAGCGCGGCGTCCATCAGCGTGTCTTCGGGCGTGCCCGGTGCGAACACGAACTGGCCGATGTGATCGAACATGAACGACACCGAGCCGTCCGTGCCCATGTTGCCGCCGAACTTCGAGAAGGCGTGGCGCACTTCCGCGACCGTGCGGGTGCGGTTGTCGGTCATGGTGTCGACGATCACCGCCGCGCCGCCGATGCCGTAGCCTTCGTAGCGGATTTCTTCGTAGTTCGCGCCGTCGACGCCGCCCACGCCGCGCTGGATCGCGCGGTTGATGTTGTCCTTGGGCATGTTGGCGTCATAGGCCTTGTCGACCGCCAGACGCAGACGCGGGTTGGAGTCGATTTCGCCCCCGCCCATGCGCGCCGCCACCTGGATTTCCTTGATGAGCCGCGTCCAGATCTTGCCGCGCTTCGCGTCAGCAGCCGCCTTCTTGTGCTTGATGTTGGCCCATTTCGAATGACCCGCCATACCTTTCTCCGTCGCACGCTCGTTGCGTGCATGGTGCAATTGTCGTTGCTGCAGTGCCGAAGCCGCAGTGCTCAAGTCACGATGACAGGGCGCGGCACGGTGCGCGTCTTGCGCGCCATGCGGCCTCAATGTCTTCGAGTGTCTGTCCGCCTGGAGCCGGTGCGCCGCGCGTTGCGCTGGCGCTACACGTGCCGTCCGGGTCGCGTCGTGGCGCGGGAGGGCGGTGCTGCCGCCCGCTCGTGGCGCTGTTGCATTCGCGCCTCGCGGGACCTGGGGGCGTTGGCCCGGCAGGGCCGCCGCGCGAGGCGCGCTGCTGTCCTCAGCCGTCGCGACCGTCCTGCGACCCGCCCGAGACCATCAGGTGGACCTGAATTTTATCACGCCGCACCTGCGCGGCTGCGGCCGTTCCGGAGATTGCGCGCCAATCGGCGCCAGACCGTGCGGGCCGGGGCCGGCGGCCCCGGCAACCTCAGTTCTTGGTGCCGAACAGGCGGTCGCCCGCGTCGCCCAGGCCCGGGATGATGTAGGCGTGCCCGTCCAGATGCGAGTCGAGCGAAGCCACATAGAGCTTGACGTCCGGATGCGCGGTCTGGAAAACCTCCACGCCTTCTGGCGCGGCCACCAGCGCGAGGAACAGGATGCGCTCGCCGGGCACGCCGCGGCGCTTGAGTACGTCGATCGCGTGCGCGGCCGAGTAGCCCGTCGCGACCATCGGATCGCACAGGATGAAGGTGCGGTCTTCCAGATCGGGCAGGCGCACGAGGTATTCGACCGGGCGATGGTCGTCGGCGCGATACACGCCGATATGGCCCACGCGTGCCGACGGCACCAGTTCCAGCAGACCGTCGGACATGCCCACGCCCGCGCGCAGCACCGGCACGATGGCGAGCTTCTTGCCCGCGATCACCGGCGCGTCGACCTCGACGAGCGGCGTCTGCACGCGGCGCGACGCGACCGGCAGGTCGCGCGTGATTTCGTAGCCCATCAGCAGCGTGATCTCGCGCAGCAGCTCGCGGAAAGTGCGCGTGGACGTGTCCTTGTCGCGCATATGGGTGAGCTTGTGCTGGATCAGCGGGTGGTCGAGGATGAAAAGATTCGGAAAACGGCTGTCCTGTTTCATGGCGGGGCGCACGAGGCTGCAAGAGAAATCGGGGGATTCGATCGGGGCCCGCGCCGCGCGGCAGGCGCCCGGACGGACTGTCCGGGGCGGCTCGCGGCAGCGCTGGGCCGCGCTACAGGCGCAAGTATACGGGAAGCGGGCATGAACCGATCCACGAACTGTTGCGCTGTCGCGCGCCCACGCGCTTTGGCCGATTCTTCTAGAATCGCAAAATTCGTAGAGGCCGGGTGCCGCACCGTCGGCTCCCGCTTCTTACTCCGTTATCTCGTTCCGTTATCGAACGCCGTTACCCCACTTAAGCAAGCGACGAGGAAATCACCATGGACATGGGCATTGCAGGACGCACCGCGCTGGTGTGTGCGGCCAGCAAGGGATTGGGGCGCGGTTGCGCCGAGGCGCTCGCCGCCGAAGGCGTCAACGTGACGATCGTCGCGCGCACGCAAAGCACCCTTGAGGAAACCGCCGCGCAGATCCGCGCGGCCACGGGCGTCGAGGTCAAGGCCGTGGCGTGCGACATCACCACGGAAGCGGGGCGCGCCGCGGCGCTGGCCGCGTGCCCGTCGCCGGACATCCTCGTCAACAATGCGGGCGGCCCGCCGCCGGGCGACTTCCGCACTTTTACGCGCGAACAGTGGCTGGCCGCGCTCGACGCCAATATGCTCACGCCGATCGCCCTGATCCAGGCGACCATCGACGACATGATCGCGCGCGGCTTCGGGCGCATCGTCAACATCACGAGTTCGTCGGTGAAGGCGCCCATCGACGTGCTGGGCCTGTCGAACGGCGCGCGCTCGGGGCTCACGGGCTTTGTCGCGGGCGTGGCGCGCCAGGTGGCGAGCACGGGCGTGACGATCAACAGCCTGCTGCCGGGCCTGTTCGATACCGATCGCATCAAGACCACCATGGTCGCGCAGGCCGGCAAGAGCGATCTGTCGCTGGACGAAGTGCGCGCGCGCCGCATGAAGTCGATCCCGGCTGGGCGCTTCGGCACGCCGGACGAATTCGGCCGCGCCTGCGCGTTCCTGTGCAGCGTCCACGCGGGCTATATCACGGGACAGAACTGGCTCATCGACGGCGGCGCCTATCCAGGCACCTTCTGACGTGCCAGGATGTGCGCGATTTATCCGCGTCATTTCATTTAACCGAAGCCAGGAGCCGAACCCATGCCCACCCGCGTCGCACTGATCGCGCACGACCACAAGAAAGACGACATCGTCAGGCTCGCCGGCGAATACGTCGAGACGCTGCGCTGCTGCGAACTGCTCGCGACCGGCACGACCGGCGGGCGCATCGCCGCCGCGCACGGTCTGAACGTCGAGCGCCTGCTGTCCGGCCCGCACGGCGGCGACCTGCAGATCGGCGCGCGCCTCGCCGAAGGTAACGTCGATGTGGTGATTTTCCTGCGTGACCCCATGACGCCGCAGCCGCACGAACCCGACATCAACGCGCTCGTGCGCGCCTGCGACGTGCATGACGTGCCGTGCGCGACCAATATCTCGACGGCGCGCATGATTCTCGATGCGCTCACGCTGCGGATGAAAGATGTGATCTGAGTCGCCTTTGCGAGCGTTGCGAGCGCCGCGCTCGCGGGCGCAGACGAACCTCTGACTGTGGAAGAGACATAATGACCAAGGCAATCCGATACGAGCGAACCGGCGGCCCCGAAGTAATGAAGTGGGTCGATGTCGAAGTGGGCGAGCCGGGCGAGGGCGAAATCCGCGTGAAGCAGAGCGCGTGCGGCCTGAATTACATCGACGTGTATTTCCGCTCCGGGCTGTATCCGCAGCCTTTGCCCGCGGGGCTGGGCATGGAAGCGGCGGGCGAAGTGGTGGCCGTCGGCGCGGGCGTGACGAGCGTGAAAGTGGGCGAGCGCGTGGCCTATGTCGCCCGTCCGCCGGGTGCCTACGCGCAGGAGCGCGTATTGCGCGCGGACCAGGCGATACGCCTGCCCGATGCGATCAGCGACGAGCAGGCCGCATCGGGCATGCTTCAGGGCCTCACCGCGCAGTATCTGCTGCGCCGCACGTACCGGGTGAAGCCGGGCGACACGATCCTGATCCAGGCGGCCGCGGGCGGCGTGGGCCTGATCGTGTGCCAGTGGGCCAAGGCGCTGGGCGCGACCGTGATCGGCACGGTCGGCTCGGACGAAAAAGCCGAAGTCGCCCGCGCGCACGGCTGCGATCATCCGATCGTCTATACGCGCGAGGACTTCAAGGCGCGCGTGCGCGAGATCACGAACGGCGCGGGCGTGCCGGTGGTGTACGACTCGATCGGCCGCGACACGTATGTGAAGTCGCTCGACTGCCTCGCGCCGCTGGGCATGTTCGTGAGCTTTGGCAATGCGTCGGGGCCATTGCCGCCGATCGAATCGCAGGAGTTTGCTTCGCGCGGCTCGCTGTTCTTCACGCGCCCGACGCTGTTCTCGTACATCGCCAAACGCAGCGATTACGAAGCGATGTCGGCTGAACTGTTCGAGGTGATTGCATCGGGCAAGGTGAAGACGTCGATCAACCAGCGCTATGCGCTGCAGGACGTGGGCCAGGCGCACGCCGATCTCGAAGCGCGGCGCACGACTGGATCGACGATTCTGACTCCGTAAAGACTCGCGCGATTGCCGAACGCGGTAGACGAAAACCAGGAAAGCGCGCATGGCTCCCATGCGCGCTTTTTTATGATCCAAAGAGCTTGCAAAAACTTTCGGCAGGAAAGGGTGTGGCCTTGAAATAGGGCAAGTTCTTACCAAAGTGCGCCTGAATTCTCATAAACGGTAACGCCACGAAATTAATCGTAATGTTTAATCGAGCGTGGGCGGCGCGCCGTCACGAAGGGTAATACATGTAATTTCAACCGAAAGCCGATCCAAAAGATGGCTCCCTACACTGCCTCGCAATTCTGCGGCAGTGCCGCTTACAAATCGGAATCGGGGCCTTTCTTTCATGTCGATTATCGCTGCGCCTTCTGCTCCCGAATCCCTTCCTCCCACAGGCGCGCAAACTCCCCAGCCGACTGACGAATCGATCGCGCTCGCGCAGGCACACTCGATCATTCGGACTACGATGCAAGTCGAGGCGCTGGCGATCGAGCGGCAGACCTTGTCGCAAAGCGGCAATACCGTTTTTCGTGTCGATCTGGCCGACGCCCGGACCGTGGTTCTGCGCATGAGCCCGCTGCGCGGCGCGTTCGCGTACACCGCGCACAATCTGGGCGCGCTGTGTGATATCGGCGTGCCGGTGCAAACAGTGCTGGGGTCGGGCGCCCTCTCGTCGGGCGGCTCGTTTGTCGTGATGAGCTGGCTGCCGGGGCGCGATCTCACCTTCGAATTGCCGCTGATGCAGGCCGCGGAGGCCGCCGCGCTCGCCGATACGGTCGCAACCTGCCAGCAGCGTGTGGCGGCGCTGCCGCCGGGGCAGGGTTTCGGCTGGGCGCCGATCGGGCGGCCGGCCCTGGGCGCGAGTTGGAGCGATATGTTCGGGCGGCCGGTCGAAGAACCGCTGGACGAACCGCCCACGCCGCTGAACCGGCTGCGATCCCGTCTACGCGGCTTGCGCCGCGAACTGGAACCGTACTTCCAGTCGGTCCAGTCTGTCTGCTTTCTTGACGACGTGACGACAAAAAACGTGATCGTCGATAAGGGCAAATTGAGCGGCCTGATCGACCTCGACTTCGTGTGCTATGGCGACCCGCTGCTCGCGGTGGGCAATACGCTTGCCCAGTTGGCGGTGCAGGAGGGCGGCGCCGCGCGCATCTATGGCGAGGCGCTCGTCGAGCGCTGGCAACCGGAAGGCGAGGCGCGTCGCGCGATGTATTTTTACAGCGCATTGTGGCTGACGACGGCGATCGTCGCGGCCGATGCAATAGGCGATGCCGCGCGGGCGAGCGCGCTTGGCCCCATCGTCCACGGCCTGCTCGACGCGAGCGGCGCGTAGTTTCGCCCGCCTTCTCCCCGCGCGTGCCCTTGAATCGCACGCTGTTTACGCGTTTTTTATACGCCCACCCCAAGCTTTGATCCGGAATTAACGCGATAAACCGTACCTTACCGCCATCCATCAACGGAGAACACGACAATGGATGTGCTGTATATCGGGGGGCTGGCGGTCTTCGCCGCGCTCACTTACGCGTTGATCGCCGGCTGCGGGAAGCTCATGCAGTACCGTCGCGTCGATCAGAACGCCACGGGAGCGCGCTCATGACCTGGATTTTCTGGCTGTCGGGGGCCGCGACGCTGTTGCTGTTCGTCTATCTCGTCCATGCGCTGCTGCGCGCGGAGGATATCGAATGAACGCCAACAATCTGTTGCAGACGGGTATTTTCCTCGTCGTTCTGCTTGCGCTGGCGGTACCGGTCGCGGGCTACATCACGCGCGTGCTGGATGGGCGCTCGCGTATCGTGCGCCTGTTCGCGCCGGTGGAGAATCTGCTGTACCGCATCGCCGGCGTCGATCCGAACACCGAGATGAACTGGAAGCGCTATGCGCTCGCCACCATCTCGTTCAACGTGCTCGGCGTGGGCTTTCTCTACGTGCTGCTGCGCGTGCAGGGCTGGCTGCCCGGCAACCCGCAGGCATTCAGCGCGATGACGCCGGACGGCGCGTTCAACACCGCCGTGAGCTTCGTCACCAACACCAACTGGCAGGACTACTCGCCCGAGCAAACCGTGAGCTATCTCACGCAGATGCTCGGCCTGACCGTGCAGAACTTTCTCTCGGCGGCGACGGGCATTGTGGTGGTGATCGCGCTGATTCGCGGTTTCGCGCGCCATTCGGTGCAAACCATCGGCAACTTCTGGGTCGATCTCACGCGCACGACGCTATACATCCTCGTGCCGATGTCGGCGCTCGTCGCGGCGCTGTTGATGAGCCAGGGCATGATCCAGAACTTCAAGTCGTATCAGGACGTGCCGACGCTGCAGACCACCACCTACGCGGCGCCCAAGCTCGACGCCCAGGGCAATGCCATCAAGGATGCGAAGGGCAATCCCGTCACCGTCGATACGAAAGTGACGACGCAGACGCTCGCGATGGGCCCGGTCGCTTCGCAGGAAGCGATCAAGATGCTCGGCACCAATGGCGGCGGCTTCTTCAACGCGAACTCGGCGCATCCGTACGAGAACCCGACGCCGTTTTCGAACACCGTCGAAATGTTGGCGATCCTGATCATTCCGGCGGCGCTGTGCCTCGTGTTCGGCAACGTCGTGGGCGACCGCAGGCAAGGCGTGGCGGTGCTCGCGGTGATGACGATTGCGTTTGCCGTGGCGGTGGGCGTGGAACTGTCGGCGGAGCAGGCCGGCAATCCGATGCTCGCGACGCTCAACGTCGATCAGCACGCCAGCGCCTTGCAGGCCGGCGGCAATATGGAAGGCAAGGAAACGCGCTTTGGCATCGCGCAAACGGGCATCTTCGTCGTGACGACCACGGCGGCTTCGTGCGGTGCGGTGAACGCGATGCACGATTCGCTCACGCCGATCGGCGGCCTCGTGCCGATGCTCTTCATCCAGTTGGGCGAAGTGATCTTCGGCGGGGTGGGCTCTGGGCTGTACGGCATGCTGGTGTTCGCGCTGCTCGCGGTGTTCGTCGCCGGTCTGATGATCGGGCGCACGCCGGAATACGTGGGCAAGAAGATCGAATCGTTCGAAATGAAGATGGTGTCGATCGTGATTCTGCTCACGCCGCTGCTGGTGCTGCTCGGCACCTCGATTGCGGTGCTTTCCGATGCGGGCAAGGCCGGCATCGCCAATCCAGGCGCGCACGGCTTCTCCGAAATCCTCTACGCGTTCAGCTCCGCCGCCAACAACAACGGCAGCGCGTTCGCGGGCCTGTCCGTCAACACGCCGTTCTACAACTGGCTGCTGGGCATTGCGATGTGGTTCGGCCGCTTCGGCACCATCGTGCCGG
Organism: Paraburkholderia eburnea; assembly: GCF_002917095.1. GTDB lineage: Bacteria > Pseudomonadota > Gammaproteobacteria > Burkholderiales > Burkholderiaceae > Paraburkholderia > Paraburkholderia eburnea. The sequence goes on along the minus strand of NZ_PQGA01000001.1, from coordinate 71,808 downwards.
TGCTCGCCATCGCGGGTTCGCTTGCGAGCAAGAAGCGCATCGCCGTGACGGGCGGCACGCTGCCCACGCACGGACCGCTGTTCGTCGTGCTGCTGCTCGGCTGCGTGCTGCTGGTGGGCGCGCTCACCTATGTGCCGGCGCTCGCGCTCGGTCCGGGTGTCGAGCATCTGATCATGCTCGGCGTGCATTGAACGGGGACACCATCAAATGACACAACATAGTGCAACACGGTCCATGTTCGATCCGGCGCTCTTGCGTCCGGCCATCGTGGATTCGTTCAGGAAACTCAAGCCGCGCACCCAGTTGCGCAACCCGGTGATGTTCTGCGTCTACGTGGGCAGCGTGCTCACGACGATCCTCTGGATCGCGGCGCTGATGGGCCAGGCCGAAGCGCCCGCAGGCTTCATTCTCGCGGTCGCGCTGTGGCTGTGGTTCACGGTGCTGTTCGCGAACTTCGCGGAAGCGCTCGCGGAAGGCCGCTCGAAGGCGCAGGCCGCATCGCTGCGCCAGGCCAAGCGCGACGTGATGGCCAAGAAGCTCAACGAGCCGCATCCGAAGGCGCCGATCCGCATCACCACCGCCACCGACCTGCGCAAAGGCGACGTGGTGCTGGTCGAAACCGGCGACGTGATCCCCGCCGATGGCGAAGTCATCGAAGGTGTCGCCTCGGTCGACGAATCGGCCATCACGGGCGAATCCGCGCCGGTGATCCGCGAGTCGGGCGGCGACTTCTCGTCCGTCACGGGCGGCACGCGCGTGCTGTCCGACTGGATCGTCGTGCGCGTGACGGCCAATCCGGGCGAAGCCTTCCTCGACCGCATGATTGCGATGGTCGAAGGCGCCAAGCGCCAGAAAACGCCCAACGAGATCGCGCTGACGATCCTGCTGGTCGCGCTGTCGATCGTGCTGCTGCTCGCCACGGCCACGCTGTTGCCGTTCTCGATGTTCTCCGTCGAAGCCGCGAAGATGGGGCACGTGGTCACGATCACGGCGCTCACCGCGCTGCTCGTGTGCCTGATTCCGACCACCATCGGCGGGCTGCTTTCGGCGATCGGCGTGGCGGGCATGAGCCGCATGATGCAGGCCAACGTGATCGCCACCTCGGGCCGCGCCGTGGAAGCGGCCGGCGACGTGGACGTGCTGCTGCTCGACAAGACCGGCACGATCACGCTGGGCAACCGTCAGGCATCGGCGTTCGTGGCCGCGCCCGGCGTCAACGAGGAAGCGCTCGCCGATTGCGCGCAACTCGCGTCGCTCGCCGACGAAACGCCGGAAGGCCGCAGCATCGTCGTGCTCGCCAAGCAGCGCTTCAACATTCGCCAGCGCGACATGGCTGCGCTGCACGCCGTCTTTCTCGCCTTCAGCGCGCAGACGCGCATGAGCGGCGTGGACATGCCGGGCCGCGAGATCCGCAAGGGCGCCGCCGACGCCGTGAAGCACTACGTCGAGCAGCATGGCGGCCGCTTCCCGGCCGAAGTGAGCGCGGCGGTCGATGAAGTCGCGCGGCGCGGCAGCACGCCGCTCGTGGTCGCGGAGCGTCATGGCGAAGGCGACGACGCACAGGCGCGCGTGCTGGGCGTGATCGAGTTGAAGGATGTGGTGAAGGGCGGCATCAAGGAGCGTTTTGCCGAACTGCGCAAGATGGGCATCAAGACCGTGATGGTGACGGGCGACAACCGCCTGACCGCCGCCGCGATCGCCGCCGAAGCGGGCGTGGACGATTTCCTCGCGCAGGCGACGCCGGAAACCAAGCTCGCGACCATCCGCGAACATCAGGCGCAGGGCAAGCTCGTGGCGATGACGGGCGACGGCACCAACGACGCCCCGGCGCTCGCGCAGGCCGACGTCGCGGTGGCCATGAACACGGGCACCCAGGCCGCGAAGGAAGCGGGCAACATGGTCGATCTCGATTCAAATCCGACCAAGCTCATCGAGATCGTCGAGATCGGCAAGCAGATGCTGATGACGCGCGGCTCGCTCACGACATTCTCGATCGCCAACGACGTCGCCAAGTATTTCGCGATCATTCCGGCGGCGTTTGCTTCGACGTATCCGCAACTGCGGGTGCTCGACGTCATGCATCTGACGTCGCCGGCGTCGGCGATTCTCTCGGCGGTGATTTTCAACGCGCTCATCATCGTGATGCTGATTCCGCTCGCGCTCAAGGGCGTGAAGTATCGGCCGCTCGGCGCCGCGACGCTGCTGCGCCGCAATCTGCTGGTCTACGGCCTCGGCGGCATTCTCCTGCCGTTCCCGTGCATCAAGCTGATCGACATGGTGCTGGCCGCGTTCGGCTGGGTTTGAGGCTCGTGCTACCCGCGCCACTATTTAGACAGGAATGCATATGAAAGCGCAGTTTCGTCCTCTGATCGTGCTGTTCGCCGTGCTCGCGGCGATCACCGGTCTCGTCTATCCCGCCGTGATGACGGCGTTCGGCCAGGCGGTGTTCCATCGCCAGGTCAACGGCAGTCTCTTGCAGGTGAACGACAAGGTGGTGGGCAGCGAGTTGATCGGCCAGCAGTTCGATGCGCCCCAGTACTTCTGGGGGCGTCTGTCGGCCACCTCGCCGATGCCGTACAACGCGCAAAGCTCGGGCGGCTCGAACCTCGGCCCGACCAACCCGGCGCTCGCCGATGAAGTCAAAGGCCGCATCGACGCGCTCAAGGCCGCCGGCACCGATGTCTCGCAGCCGATTCCCGCCGATCTCGTGACCTCGTCGGCCAGCGGTCTCGATCCGGAGATAACGCCCGCCGCCGCCGCGTATCAGGTCGCACGCGTGGCGAAGGCGCGCAATATCAGCGTGAACGACGTACAGGCGCTGGTGGACCGTTACACGAAGGGGCGGCAGTTCGGCCTCTTCGGCGAGCCGCGCGTGAACGTGCTGGAGCTGAATCTCGCGCTCGACGGCAAGGACGCGAGTTGAGCGTTTCGGTTTGACCTGAACGCACCGCGCGCCGTGTGAGCGGCGTGCGGTTTGCCGTTTGCACGCTGTTTGCCAACAAGAGTGTTACGGTGAGACGATCATCGTCTGCGCCGCGACACCCGACCCGAACACGACACTATTCGCCCACGCCGCATGAACCGCCCCGATCCCGACGAACTCCTCGACCGCCTGCAGCGCGAGGAAGAAAAACGCCGCCGCGGCAAGCTGAAGATTTTCTTCGGCGCCTCGGCGGGCGTCGGCAAGACCTATGCGATGTTGCAGGCCGCGCGCCGCCGCGCCGAAGAAGGCGTGGACGTGGTGGTCGGCATCGTCGAAACCCACGGGCGCAGCGAGACCGCCGCGCTCACCAATGGTCTCGACGTGCTGCCGCGACTGCGTCTTGCCTATCGCGGACGCATGCTCGATGAATTCGATCTCGACGCCACGCTCGCGCGCAAGCCGCAACTCGTGCTGGTGGACGAGCTGGCCCATTCGAACGTGCCTGGCGCGCGCCACCTGAAGCGCTGGCAGGACGTGTACGAACTGCTTGACGCGGGCATCGACGTCTATACGACCGTCAACGTCCAGCATCTGGAAAGCCTCAACGACGTGGTGGGGCAGATCACCGGCATCCGCGTGTGGGAGACGGTGCCCGACCGCGTGTTCGATGGCGCCGATGAAGTCACGCTGGTCGACCTGCCCGCCGAGGAACTGCTCGACCGTATGCGCGACGGCAAGGTCTATCTGCCCGCCCAGGCCGAGCGCGCGGTGCGCAACTTCTTCCGCAAGGGCAATCTGATCGCGCTGCGCGAACTGGCGCTGCGCCGCACCGCCGATCGCGTCGATGCGCAGATGCACGAGTACCGCGCCGACCGCTCGATCCAGCATGTCTGGCAGGCGCGCGAGCGGTTGCTGCTGTGCCTCGGCCCCGGCCCCGAGGCGAGCGCGCTGGTGCGCGCGGCGGCGCGTCTGGCGGCGAGCCTCAAGGCCGACTGGATCGCCGTCTATGTCGAAACGCCCAGGCTTCAGCGCCTGCCCGATGCGATCCGCGAGCGCACGCTCGGCGCGCTCAAGCTCGCGGCGGAACTGGGCGCGGAAACGGCGACGCTGGCCGGTGAGGACGCCGCCGTCACGCTCGCGGGCTATGCACGGCTGCGCAATGTGTCGAAGCTGATCGCGGGCGCGTCGCTGCGCACAGGCTTTTCGCGCTGGTTCAGGCGACCGTTCGGCGAGCGTCTTGCAGAGAAAACCGGCGACGCCGATCTGACGCTCGTGCGCGCGAGCGGTAACGAAATCGATCGGCTGAATACTCGCGCAAGCGTCGACAGCGGATCGGCCGCCGCGCGCGCGGCCAATGCCTGGCGCGCCGCGATCGGGCAGGGTGGGGCGCCCGGCAATGGCCGTTCGCCGCCGCGCGCCTATGCAGCGGCGATGGTGATCTGCGCCTGCATCACCTTGCTTGCCAACCAGTTGAACGACCGCATTGCACTCGCCAATCTGGTGATGCTCTATCTGCTCGGCGTGATCTTCACGGCGACGAAGCTCGGGCGCGGGCCGGGCGTGCTGCTCTCGTTCGCGAGCGTGGCTGCTTACGACTTCTTCTTCGTGCCGCCGCGCCTGTCGTTTTCGGTGAGCGACACGCAATATCTGCTCACCTTCGTCGGCATGTTGCTGACATCGCTCGTCATCAGCCATCTCACGTCGAGCCTGCGCCGCGAGGCGAGCGTCGCGCAGCGCCGCGAACAGCGCACGGGCGCGATGTACGCGATGGCGCGCGAACTGGCGGCGGCGCTGGCGACCGAGCAGATCGTCGCGATCGGCAGCCGCCATGTGAGCGAGGTGTTCGGCGCGCGCGCGGCGATCCTGTTGCCCGATAGCGCCGACAAGGTCCAGCAGAAGATCGAAGACCCCGATCCGCAGATCATGCTCGATGCGTCGAGCCTCGACATCGATGTGGGGCAGTGGGTCTACGACCAGCAAAAGCCCGCTGGCCACGGCACCGATACCTTGCCCGCGGCGGTGGCGCGCTACCTGCCGCTCAAGGCGCCGATGCGCACGCGCGGCGTGCTGGCCGTGGTCACGCGCGACGCGCGCGAATTGCAGGTGCCGGAGCAGCAGCGCATGCTCGATGCCTTCGCCGCGCAGATCGCGCTCGCGCTCGAACGCGTGCATTACGTGGAGATCGCGCGCGACGCGCTCGTCAACATGGAGTCCGAACGGTTGCGCAATTCCCTGCTTTCGGCGATCTCGCACGATCTGCGCACGCCGCTCACGACGATCGTCGGCTTTTCGTCGATGCTCGCGCAGACGCACGAGCCGAGCACCGGCGCGCACGATCCGCAGAACGCGCGCGAGGGCGAACTGATCGAGGCGATTCACGACGAGGCGCTGCGCATGACCGGCATCGTCACGAATCTGCTCGACATGGCGCGGCTGCAGGCGGGCAGTCTCAAGCTCAACCGCCAGTGGACGCTGCTGGAGGAAACCGTCGGCGCGGCGCTGGCGGCGTGCCGACGCGTGCTGGCGCGCCATCCGGTGCAGGTGAAGCTCGAAGAGGATTTGCCGCTGCTGCAGCTCGACGCCGTGCTGATGGAGCGGCTGTTCTCGAATCTGCTGGAAAACGCCGCGAAGTACACGCCGCCCGATACGCCCTTGACCATCGCCGCGCGCCGCGTGGAGCAGGGCGGCCAGCCCTTCGTGCGCGTGAGTATCGACGATCACGGCCCGGGTTTGCCGCCCGGCATGGGCGAGCGCGTGTTCGAGAAGTTCACGCGCGGCGAGAAGGAATCGGCCAAGCCCGGCATCGGCCTGGGACTCGCGATCTGCCGCGCGATCGTCGAGGCGCACGGCGGTACAATCGGCGCGGCCAATCGCGTGGACGGCGTGGACGCCGACGGTCGTGTCGCGGGCGCGTCGTTCTGGTTCGCGCTGCCGGTGGAAGAGCCGCCGCCGTTGCCGGCCGACGGGCATGACGACAGCGTGGAAGATCACGCGGAAGATCCGCACGACTTGCCCACCAAACCTCTTCTCGATTCGAATGCCGCCCATGAGTGACCCGAGCCTTTCCGTTGTGCTGATCGAAGACGAGAAGCAGATCCGCCGCTTCGTGCGCGCCTCGCTGGAAGGCGAGGGCATCGCCGTCCATGACGCCGAAACCGGCAAGCAGGGGCTGGTGGAAGCGGCCACGCGCAAGCCCGATCTCGTCATCGTCGATCTGGGGCTGCCCGACACGGACGGCCTCGACGTGATCCGCGAGCTGCGCGGCTGGAGCGATCTGCCGGTGATCGTGCTGTCCGCGCGCACCCAGGAGAGCGAAAAAGTCGCCGCGCTCGACGCGGGCGCCGACGATTACCTGACCAAGCCGTTTGGCGTGTCCGAACTGCTCGCGCGCATCCGCGCCCATCTGCGCCGACGCAACCGGGGCGGCGCGAACGAGGAGCCGCAGGTGAGCTTCGGCGCGGTGATCGTCGATCTGGGACTGCGCCAGGTGACGCGCGAGGGCGCGCCCGTGCACCTCACGCCGATCGAGTACCGGCTGCTGGCCACGCTCGTGCGCGACGCAGGCCGCGTGCTGACGCACCGCCAGTTGCTGCGCGAGGTCTGGGGACCGTCGCATGTGGAAAGCAGCCACTATCTGCGCATCTATATGGCCCATTTGCGCCAGAAGCTGGAACGCGATCCCGCCCAGCCCGAGCACATCATCACCGAGACGGGCGTGGGTTATCGGCTCGTCGGGGTGCAGTGAGGCAGCCCGCAAGCCCGGTCTGACCAGTTTTGCTATACTTACAGAAGCGTAAGGACGACCTTGCGCTTCTTTTTTTTCGGGGACGGCCCCATTTTTCTCGTGGAGCGTTCCTGATGCCCTGGCTCTATCTCCTCATTGCCGGCCTGCTCGAAGTGGCATGGGCCACCGGTCTGAAATCTTCCGAAGGATTCTCGCGGCTCTGGCCGTCGGTGTTTACCGTCGTGACGGCGCTGGGCAGTTTCTGGCTGCTCGCGCTCGCCATGCGCCAGTTGCCGCTGGGCACCGCCTATGCGGTCTGGACCGGTATCGGCGCGGTGGGCGCGTTCGTGCTCGGCATCGTCGTGATGGGCGAAGCCGTGAGCGTGGCCCGCGTACTCAGCGCCTTGCTGATCGTTGCGGGTCTGATCGGTCTCAAGCTGTCGTCGGCTGCGTGAATTCGCCGCGCGAATAACGGCGCGGACGCTCAAGCAGACATCGCGCGCCGTTATGCGCCGCTGCGCGATGCGGTGCGCATTTTCGTGCGATTTATTGCGCGCCAGGCGTGGCGCGGGCGCAGCAGAACGTCAAAACCGCGCTGCGGCGGCGCAGCGTGCGTGGCTATAATGAGATGGTCACCACCCGATAACACCCAAGCGCCGCAGACGCCGCGAGCGCCGCCGTCTTTTTGTCCCCCGGTTTTTTCAGCTCCGCCGGACGAATCTGGACGCCGCGCTACGCCCGTTTCGTGGGGAACGGCGCCGCGCGGGCCTCGCGCGAGGAGGCAGTCATGCTGGAACCCTTATCTCTCGCCGCGGGCCTGTCCTGGGGCAGCGGCCTGCGCCTCTACCTCACGGTCCTGATGGCCGGCGTGATGCAGCGCCTGGGCGTCATTCATCTTCCCGATACGCTCGCGATCCTGTCCTCGCCCTGGGTGATCGGCGTCGCCGCCGCGCTCACCGTGCTCGAATTTCTCGCCGATAAAATCCCCGCGCTCGATTCGCTGTGGGATGCCGTGCACACCTTCATCCGCATTCCCGCAGGCGCCGTGCTGGCGGCTGGCGCGCTCGGCCACGCCGATCCGGCCGTGCTGACGATCGCCGCGCTCGCGGGCGGCACGCTCGCGGGCACGGCGCATCTGGCCAAAGCGGGCACGCGCGCGCTCATCAATCTGTCGCCCGAGCCGGTGTCGAACGTCGTCACCTCCAGCGCCGAGGACGGCATGACCTTCGTTGGCGTCCTGCTCGCGTTTTTTGTTCCGCTGCTCTTTCTCGTGATGCTGATCGCCTTCCTGCTGGTCGCGACGTGGGCGTTGCCGCGTTTGTGGCGCGGCGTGCAGGGCGGCTTTCGCGGCATGGCCACGCATATGGTCACGCGTTTCTCGCTGCGGAGCCGTCACGATTGAACGGCGCTAATCCTTCCCCGTCTGATTCCTCTTCCGCTGCGGCGGTGTCCGGCCGCGCATCCCCTGCGTCCCCCGCGTCCCTGAACTGGCCCGATCTCGTGCGGCTTGCCGCGCGCATGAGCGCACGCGACTGGCGCGCGGGCGAGCTGACCATGCTGCTGCTTGCGCTCGTGCTGGCCGTGGCGGCGCTCGCCAGCGTGGGCTTTCTCGCCGATCGTCTGCAGCGCGGGCTGGAACGCGACGCGCGCCGCATGATCGCCGCCGATTTCATCGTGCGCGCCGATCATCCGCTCGACCCGATGTTCGCGCGCGAGGCGCAATCGCTTGCCCTGCGCACCGCGACCACGGCGATTTTCCCTAGCATGGTGAGCGTGCCTGCCGCGACGTCCGACGGCCAAACGCCCGCGCGCCTGGCCGCCGTCAAATCGGTTTCGGCGGGCTACCCGTTGCGCGGCGCGCTGCGTATCGCCTCCGCACCCGGCGCGCCCGACCGCGAAGCGCAGGGCATTCCGCCGCCTGGCACCGTCTGGGTGGACGACGAACTGCTCGACGCGCTCAAGCTCCGCGTAGGCGATACGGTCAAGGTCGGCACGCGCAGCCTGACCGTGGGCGCGATCATCACGCGCGAGCTGGATCGCGGCTTTTCCTTCGTCAACTTCTCGCCGCGCCTGATGCTCAACGCGGCCGATCTGCCCTCGACGGGCCTCACGGGCTACGGCAGCCGCGTGACCTACCGCCTGCTGGTGGCGGGCGCCGATCCCGCCGTCAAGCAGTTCGCCGCGTGGGCGAGGGCCAGCCTCGATGGCGGCAAGATGCGCGGCGTCGGTCTCGAATCGCTCAGCGACGGCCAGCCGCAGGTGCGTCAGACGCTCGAACGCGCGCGTCACTTTCTCACGCTGGTGTCGCTCCTGACCGCGCTGCTTGCGGCGGTGGCGATCGCGATGGCCGCGCACCGCTACACGCGCCGCCATCTGGACACCTGTGCGGCGATGCGCTGCCTCGGCGCGAGCCAGCGCACGCTGCGCTCGATCTTCGTGCTGGAATTCGCGGGCTTAGGACTGGTGGGCGGGGCGATTGGCGTGGCGCTCGGCTACGCGGGGCATCTCGCGCTGCTCGCCTGGCTGGGCACGCTGATCGACGTGGCGCTGCCGTATCCCGGCCCGCTGCCCGCGCTCGAAGGCGTGGCGGCTGGACTGGTGCTGCTGCTCGGCTTCGCGCTGCCGCCGCTCCTGCCGCTCACGCGCGTGCCGCCGGTGCGCGTGCTGCGCCGCGAATGGGGCGACGAGAGCCGCACCGCCTGGGCGGCCTATGCCGTCGGGATTGCGCTGTTCGCGGGGCTGCTGGTGCTGGCGGCGGGCGAACTGAAGCTCGGCGGCATCGTCGCGGGCGGTTTTGCGCTCGGCCTGCTGGTGTTCGCGGCCATCGCGCGGCTGGCGCTGTGGGGCGCGGCGCGCGTGGCGCGCAGTCAGCGCAACGGGCTCGATTCGCGTGCGGGCGTGGGCTGGCGCTATGCGCTGGCGTCGCTCGAACGGCGGCCCGGCGCGAGCGCGCTGCAGATCACGTCGCTGGCCATCGGCCTGATGTGTCTGCTGCTGATCGCGATGACGCGCAACGACCTGATCGACGGCTGGCGCAAGTCCACGCCGCCCGACGCACCGAATGAATTCCTCATCGACATCCAGCCCGCGCAGCGCGACGCCGTGGCCGCGTGGCTGGGCGCGCACGGCATCGCGAACCCGGATCTGGAGCCGATGGTGCGCGGCCGCCTCACGTCGATCAACGGCAAACCCGTGAATCCCGATCAGTACAAGAGCGAGGATGCGCGGCGTCTGGTCGATCGCGAGTTCAATCTCTCGTACACCACGCAATTGCCGGACGACAACCGCATTGAGGCCGGTGCCTGGTACGGCGACGCGAGCACGCCGCAACTGTCGATCGAGCAGGGACTCGCGAAGATCCTGAAGGTCAAGCCCGGCGATGTGCTGACCTTCGACGTGACCGGGCTGGAAGTGAGCGCGCCCGTGACGAGCGTGCGCAAGCTCGACTGGGGTTCGTTCAAGGTCAACTTTTTCGTGCTGATGCCGCCGGCGCTCCTGCACGATTTCCCGGCCACGTTTATCACGAGTTTTCATCTGCCCGAGTCGCAGCGCGCCGTGGTTGACGGGCTGGTTGCGCAGTATCCGAACGTCACCGCCATCGACGTCGGCCCGATCCTCGCGCAGATCCAGCGCATGCTGGAGCAGGTGATCGGCGCGGTGCAGTTCCTGTTTCTCTTCACGCTCGCGGCGGGCGTGCTGGTGCTGTACGCGGCGCTCGCGGGCACGCGCGACGAGCGCATGCGCGAGTCGGCGCTGCTGCGCGCGCTGGGCGCGTCGCACGCGCAGGTGCGCTCGGTGCAGATCGCCGAGTTCGTCGCGGTCGGAGCGCTCGCGGGCCTGATGGCGGCGGTGGGCGCGCAGATCGTCGGCTCGGTGCTGGCGACGCGCGTGTTCGAGTTCTATCTTCCGTTCGATCCGTGGCTCGTGCCGGCGGGCATCGCGGCGGGCGTGGCGTGCGCGGGCGTGGGCGGCTGGATCAGCCTGCGGCACGTGCTCGCGCGGCCCGCGCTGCAGTCGCTGCGGGATGCCTGAGGCCGGCTTGACCCGTGGCGGCCGGGGCGCGCGCCGCTATGCGAAAATGTGTGTTTGCCCGGCGGTGTTCTGACGCTCAAGCGCGCCGCCGTCCCCGTTTTTCGCATCGATTCCACTGTATGACCGATCCAGCCGACGAAGCGCCGCAGCAGCCCACGGCCTTCGAACTCGTCGGCGGCGAGGCGCGCGTGCGCGAGCTCGTCGACCGTTTCTATGACCTGATGGACCTCGAACCCGAGTTCTCGGGCATCCGCGCGCTCCATCCGCCCACGCTCGACGGCTCGCGCGACAAGACCTTCTGGTTCCTGTGCGGCTGGATGGGCGGCCCGGACCATTACATCTCGCGTTTCGGTCATCCGCGCCTGCGCGCGCGGCATCTGCCGTTCGCGATCGCCTCGTCGGAGCGCGATCAGTGGCTGCGCTGCATGGCGTGGGCGATGGAGGACATCGGCCTCGCCGAGCCGCTGCGCGAGCGCCTGCTGCATTCGTTCTTCGAGACCGCCGACTGGATGCGCAACCGTCCAGGCTGATCGGGGACCGCATGGCGACTGGCCCGGTGCGTGTGCCGGTACAGTCCGGCCACGGGTAATTCGGGCTGTATTTTGCGACTGCGGACGCGTCGCGATAATGGAACCTCGTGCCTCGCACCCGATGCACCCGAAAACAAGGAGACAGCCCCATGACGATCGCGACGCCTACACGCACCCGCGCGCTTTTTCGAGAAGACGCTTATCTGACGCACTGCGACGCCACCGTGCTCGCCGTGAGCGAAGAGGGCGTGCAGCTCGACCAGACGGTGTTCTATCCGTTGGGCGGCGGCCAGGCGGGCGACACCGGGGCGCTCGTGCTCGCGGACGGCTCCCGCATCCAGATCGCCGATACCCGCAAGGCCAGATTCGAAGGCGCGACGCCCGACGACGCGCTGCATCTTCCCGCGCCCGGCCAGGAAGCGCTGCTTGCGCGCCTGGCGGCGGGCGAGCGCGTGCGCGCGGAAATCGACTGGACGCGCCGCCATCGGCATATGCGTTTGCATACGGCCAGCCATCTGATGTGCGCGGTGCTTCCTTACGCCGTGGACGGCTGCAGCATCACGGCCGATTACGCGCGCCTCGACTTCGCCACGGTCGAGCCGATCGAGCGCGAACACGTGGAGGCGCGTCTGGCCGCACTGGTCGCGGGCGCCCATGCGGTGACGACCGAATGGATCACCGACGAAGACATGGCGCAACGCCCCGAACTCGTGCGCACGATGAGCGTGAAGCCGCCGCTGGGACTGGGGCGCGTGCGGTTGTTGCGCATCGACGGTGTGGATCTGCAGCCCTGCGGCGGCACGCATGTGCAGAACACGCGCGAGATCGGCGGGTTGCGCGTGGCGAAGCTGGAAAAGAAAAGCGCGCGCACGCGTCGGCTCGTGCTGGAACTCGTGGAATGAGTGGGGCGCTGCGTGCCCGCGAGGTTCTCGACTTCTGGTTCGGCGCGCCGGGATCGGCGGAATACGGCCGCGCACGCAAGATGTGGTTCAGGAAGGACGCGGCGTTCGATGCGTTGTTGCGCGAGCGTTTTGGTGCGCTACTCGACGCCGCGTGCGCCGGAGAACTCGACGCGTGGTGCGCGACGCCTGAAGGGGCGCTTGCGCTCGTGATCGTGCTCGACCAGTTTTCGCGCAACTGCCATCGCGGCACGCCGCGCGCATTCGCCGCCGATGACAAGGCACTCGCCATTGCCCGCGCCATGGTGGCAAGCGGCGACGATCTGCGCCTGCCAGGCGTCGAGCATCGCGCCTTTGCCTATCTGCCGTTCGAACATGCGGAAACCGCCGAGGCGCAGCGCGAGTCGCTGCGGCTGTTCGGCGAGCTTGCGAAGGACCCGCAGGCGAAGGGCTACTACGATTACGCGGTGCGTCACGCCGACGTCATTGCGCGCTTTGGCCGCTTTCCGCATCGCAATGCGCAACTGGGCCGCGAGAGCACGCAAGCCGAAGCCGCCTTTTTAAGCCAGCCCGGCTCGCGCTTCTAGCTGTTGATCAGCGCCCGCCGCTCACGTCGAGCAATGCACCCGTCACGTAGGACGCCGCGTCGCTCAGGAGCCACACGATCGTTTCCGCGACTTCGTCGGCGCTGCCCGGACGGCCGAGCGGCGTCTGCGCGCCCAATACGGCGGCGCGCTCGGGCCGCCCGCCGCTCGCGTGGATTTCCGTGTCGATCAGGCCGGGGCGCACCGCGTTGACGCGCACGCCTTGCGGGCCGAGTTCCTTGGCGAGGCCGATCGTCAGGGTGTCGATGGCGCCCTTCGAGGCCGCATAGTCGACGTACTCGTTGGGCGAACCCAGCCGCGACGCCGCCGACGAGACGTTGACGATCGCGCCGCCGTCGCCGCCGCGATCCTTCGACATGCGCCGCGCCGCTTCGCGCGCGCACAGGAACGCGCCATACACGTTCACATCGAACATGCGTTTCAGGCGCGCGGCGTCCATGTCGGCGAGCTGGCTGCCAGGCGCGACGATGCCCGCGTTGTTGACGAGCGCATCGATGCGCCCGTAAGCCGATTCGAGCGCGTCGAACATGGCGACGACATCGGCTTCGCTCGCCACGTCGCCGTGCAGCACGCGCGCATGGCCGCCTGCGCGGCCGACTTCTGCTGCGGTTTCCTCGGCGGCGGGGGCGTTGTGCAGATAGTTGACGCCCACGGTCCAGCCGCGCGCGCCCAGCAGTCGAGCGCACGCGCGGCCGATGCCGCGGCTCGCGCCCGTGATCAGGACGACCTTGCCCATCGAAATCTAGCCTCCGTGGACGAACGTATGGGTGTCAGACGTTCTCGCGCTGCTCGGCCCACTTGTCCCTGGCGGGCGCGTGATAACGCTGGAGCTTGCCGATCAGCGTGGCGGGATCGCTGTCGATCTGCAGCAGGTCCAGATACGTCTGGCGCATGAAACCTTCGCTGACCGTGTGTTCGAGCATCGTCACGAGCGGGTCGTAGAAGCCGTCGATATTGAGGATGCCGACCGGCTTGTGGTGATAGCCGAGCTGCGCCCACGTATAGACCTCGAACAGCTCTTCGAGCGTGCCCGCGCCGCCGGGCAGCGCGACAAAGCCATCCGAGAGATCGGCCATCATTTTCTTGCGGTGGTGCATGTCGGGCACGACATGCAGTTCGGTCAGGCCGTTGTGGCCGACTTCCTTGTCCACCAGCAGTTCGGGAATCACACCGATCGCGCGGCCGCCTTCGGCCATCACGGTATCGGCGATCACGCCCATCAGGCCGACCTTGCCGCCGCCGTAGACGAGCGCGAGATCCGCGGCGACGAGCGCGCGGCCGAACGCCTGCGCGGCTGCGTCATAGGCGGGTTTGGCGCCGTGCGAGGAACCGCAATAGACACAGACGGCTTTCATTCGCGGGTTTCCTTGCTGTCTTTCGGTGCGCCGTCGCGCGGCGGCAGATAGTCGTAGAACTCGCGCTTCGGATGCGTGCCGGAGACGAGATCGTCGAACAACTGCCTCGCGCGGCCGCGCAGATACGGCGCCATCAGCGAGACGATCTGCACGCTCACCTGATGCAGTTCGACCTGGATCGCTTCCTGGTCGTTGTACTTGCGCGGATTCATCACGAACTGGTACGAGAGCCAGTAAGTGGCGATCACGCCGATATTGGTCGAGATCACCGCGATTTCGGCGGGCGTGGCGACCATCTCGCCGTCTTCCACGAGCTGCTCGCAGAACTGCTTCGCGAACGCGACCTTGTGGCTGATGATCTGCTTGAAATGCATCTCCAGCGTGCGGTTGCGCGCGAGCAGGTCGTTCAGGTCGCGGTAGAGAAAGCGGTAGCGCCACGTGAAATCGACCATGTATTGCAGATAGGCCCACATCTCGTCGATGGTGGCGCGATGGTCGTCGGGAAAGCGCAGACGCTTGTCGATCTCCTGCTCGAACTGGCTGAAGATGCTGTTGATGATGTCGTCTTTGTTGCGGAAGTGGTAGTACAGGTTGCCTGGACTGATCTCCATTTCCTCGGCGATGGTCGTCGTGGTGACGTTGGGCTCGCCGATTTCGTTGAACAGCTTCAACGACAGTTCTAGTATCCGTTCGCGTGTGCGGCGGGGAGGTTTCGCATCCATGTCGTCCGGCCCTGATAAGTACGGCGTCGGGCGAGCAACGCTTAAGCGCGGTGCCCGGACGCGGTTGGTCGTTTTTTAAGACTGTCGTTCGATTATAAACCGACGCCAGGGGCGCGAAACGTGCCAACCGGGAATGAAGAAAATCGGCGTGAATGCCGGGCCGCCGCATGAACGCGGTCTGCTGCCTTTAACGTGGACTTGAGCGTGGACTTCAGCGCTGTCTTCAGCGCACGCCGATCCAGTGCAGCAGCGCGGGGCCGAAACGCGGCACGAGGATCAAGCCCCAGGTCATCACGCAGGTGAGGAGCGCGACCGTCACGGCCGCGCTGCCGAGATCCTTGGCGCGGCCCGACAGCTCGTTGCGCTCCAGACCGATGCGGTCGACGGCGTTTTCGATGCTCGAATTGAGCAGCTCGACGATCAGCACCAGCATCACCGAGCCGAGCAGCAGCACGCGCTCGACCGGATCGACCGGCACGAACACGCCGATCGGCACCATGATGGCCGCGAGCGTGAGTTCCTGGCGGAACGCGCTTTCCTCGCGAATGGCGACGCGAAAGCCCTTGATCGAATACTTGAGCGCGTTCCACGCGCGCATGATGCCGCGATTGCCCTTGTAGGGGTTGAACGGCAGCGGGGCGAGCGGATCGTCGGGGCCGAGCGGTTCGTGCAGATGCGCCGGCTCGGGTGGCTCGACCTGCGCCGCGCCGGCAGACGCTGGCGCATTCTGCGGCGTGTTGGCGGCTCCGGACGCATGAACGGGCGCGGGGCCGCCGTGCGTGGGGGGCTTGCCGGCTTGCGGCGTCTCGGAGTCGCGAGGCGCGGCAGAGGTGCGCGAGGGTGACGAAGGACGTGGGGCCATAACGGTGCGGGTTGATGCCGCAGTATCGCACGCACGGTTTGCCGTTGCGCCGGGAACGTCTGACGAGTCCGACGGGTCGGGCGGCGCCGCGCCCCGCTGGGCGGGCGCGGCGGCTTCGGCCAGCACGTCCTGACCGTCGTCGGCGTCCACCGGTTCGGATGGGGCCGAGGGGAAAAGCGGGGCGCGGGGCCGGTTCATCGTCGTCCTCCGGTCCGTGAGCGAGGCTCAGGCCGCCGCGCTGCTTTCCTGCATCGTCGAGCCGGGGCGCGGCTTGAGATGCGAGGCGAACTGCTCGGAGGCGGCGGTCCAGGAGAAACGCTCGGCCCAGGCGCGCGCCGTCGGGCGGTCGATCTTGAGCGCTTCGAGGCAGGCTTCGCGCAGGTCCTCGTTCATCGCGCCCGCGCCGCCCGTGCCCAGCACGTCGATCGGGCCCGTGACGGGGTAGGCGGCCACCGGCGTGCCGCAGGCCAGCGCCTCCAGCAGCACGAGGCCGAAGGTGTCGGTGCGGCTCGGGAACACGAACACGTCGGCGGCGGCGTAGACCTTGGCCAGTTCGGGCTGGCTCAGCACGCCCAGATAGTTCGCCTGGGGATAGCGCGACTTCAGCTCGGCCAGCGCCGGGCCTTCGCCGCAGACCCACTTCGAGCCGGGCAGATCGAGCTTGAGGAAGGCCTCGACGTTCTTTTCCACCGCCACGCGGCCCACGTAGAGGAAGATCGGCCGGGCCGTGTTGAGCACCTTCGAGTCCATTGGCTCGAAGATTTCCAGATCGACGCCGCGAGTCCACAGCACGACATTGGTGAAGCCGAATTTTTCGAGGTCGGTCTTCACGACGGGCGTGGGCGCCATCACGGCGAGCGAGGGCTTGTGGAACCAGCGCAGGAAGCGATAGGTGACCGACAGTGGAATGCCGAAGCGCGCCTGCACGTACTCGGGAAAGCGCGTGTGGTAAGCGGTCGTGAACGGCAGGTCGTGGTCGATTGCGTAGCGGCGGGCGGCGAGGCCCAGTGGGCCTTCGGTGGCGACGTGGATCGCGTCGGGGCCGAAGGCGTCGATGCGCTCGCGCAGATGGCGCCTGGGGAGCAGCGAGAGCTTGATCTCGGGATAGGTCGGGCACGGGATCGTGCGGAATTCGAGCGGCGTGAGCAGTTCGACCTGATGGCCGAGCGCGATCAGCTCGCGCGTCGTGTTCTTCAGGGTCCGTACCACGCCGTTGACCTGCGGCTCCCATGCATCGGTCACGATCATTACTTTCATCGGTCGTCGGCCCTCGGGGTTCGGGTGTTGCGGTGGGTTGGCGAATGCTTGGGATGAGGGACGTCGCGCGTCATGCCGGTTTCAGGCCGCGCTCACGCGCGCCTTGCGCGGCGCGCCCTGGGCTTGCGGCGACTGCATCACGGTCCAGTAGACGATGCGCAGTTCGCCCTCGAAGGTTTCGACCAGCGCCGACAGACTCTCGACCCAGTCGCCGTCGTTGCAATAGAGCACGCCGTCGATTTCGCGGATCTCGGCCTTGTGGATGTGGCCGCAGACGACGCCGTCACAGCCGCGGCGGCGCGCTTCGTCGGTCATCACGCGCTCGAACGAGGAGATGAAGTTCACCGCGTTCTTGACCTGGTGCTTGAGGTACTGCGAGAGCGACCAGTACTGGAAACCGAGCCGCGCGCGGATGCGGTTGAACCAGCGGTTGAGCACGAGGATCACCGTGTACGCCGAGTCGCCCAGATAGGCGAGCCACTTGGCATGCTGGATCACGCCGTCGAACAGATCGCCGTGCACGACCCACAGGCGCTTGCCGGCGAGCGTCGTGTGGAACGCTTCCTCGCGCACGTGGATGTCGCCGAAGGCGAGGTTGCAGAACTGGCGCGCGCCTTCGTCGTGGTTGCCCGGGATGTACACCACCTGGGTGCCCTTGCGCGCCTTGCGCAGGATTTTCTGCACCACGTCGTTGTGCGCCTGCGGCCAGAACCAGCCTTTGCGCAGTTGCCATCCGTCGATGATGTCGCCCACGAGGTACAGATAGTCCGACTCGTTGTGACGCAGGAAATCGAGCAGATAGTTCGCCTGGCAGCCGTTGGTGCCGAGGTGAATATCCGAGAGCCAGATGGTGCGGTAGCGATGCGGAGCGGGGTGGTCGTCGTCGTGCGAGTCGGAGGAACCGGTGTCCTTGAGGGGCAGCGCCGGCGTCGGGAACGCGGCGGCGCTCGGACCGGAGTGGAAGGCGGCGGAATCGCTATCCTGACCGGAGGTCTGCCGGAAAAGTGGGGTCGCGGACGTCTTCTGGGCCATGGCTCACGCGGCAGGTTGCAATACGCGCATTGCGCCATGAGGCCGTGACGGCGCCGTGACATTCACAAGAAGGTCTTGTTACGCAGTCCCGACGAGCAATGGGTGCGGGCCGCCGCAGCCGCGCGGGGCATGGCCGGCAAGGCGTCGAGGCTTGCGCGCGCTACTTTCGCGCGCTGCAGCGTGACGCTTTGATGACGTGGCGCGCTGACGACGGCGCGTTTTAACGAGGCTGGCGCAGCACAGAAACGATGCGCGTGCCGGCGAGCCGATCATGCGGAAACTGCCGGTCGCGGCTCAGGCGGGCGCTGGCGGCCCAGAGCACGAACCAGAGCGCGGCGAGCGCGAGCGTGTGCGGGACGGTGAGGTTCAACAGCGGATGCAGCGCGAGCGGCGGCAGGAACCAGAGCCAGGCGGCCAGGTAGCGCAGCGTGGCGCGGCCGGTCGTGGGGGGCTGGCCATCCGGGCCCACCACGCGCAGGCGCCAGGTTTTCATCGGCAAGGTCTGGCCGCCATGACGCCAGAAGCCGACGAAATACGCGAGCGCGACGAACGCGATCCAGACGGCCATCAGCCGGTGGTACGTATAGCCGTTGCGCTGCTGCAGAACGAGACTGAACGCGAGGCCCGCGAGGAAGATCACGCCGAACAGCAGCACGCTCTCGTAGAGGAGCGCGGCGAGGCGCCGGCGCACGGTCACGGGGGCAGCAGGCGCAGCAGGTTCACGCGGCGCGGCGCGGGACGCGTTCGGGTCGGAAGCGGCGAGGGCGGGCGCAGCGGTGGCGTGTTCGGTCACGGTGGCGCGAAGGCTCAGCGATGGGACTTCGTGAGCATAACCGCGATCGGCGGCCACCAGAAACGCGGGAAAACGTGGGCGCCCTCGCGCAGGCTCAGGAACCCTTGAACGCGGCGGGCGCTTCGGACGGCGATACCGGTACGGGGATCGCGGGTTCGAAGCTGCCGGCGGCGGGAATGCTGGCCGCCATGGCCGTGGCGGGCGGCTCGGCGAGCTGCCCCGAGGTGCCGGGCTGACCCGGTGCGACAGGCGCCGTCGTGCCGCCCGGCACCGAGGCTCCCGCGGCGGTGCGGGCACGCGCGCGACGGTCGCGTTCGTTCACGAGGCGCTCGATATCGCGGATCTCGCTCTTGTTGCCGCTCGGCGGCGCGCTCACGACGGTGCGGCGCTTGCGTTCGCTCGCGGCGAGCTTTTCCTTCTGGTCTTCGGAGAGTTCCTGGTAGGCCTTCCACGCGCGCTGGCGGGCCTGCGGCGGCAACTCCTTCGAGACCTGGTAATTCTCGCGCGCGACGCGGCGCTGCTCGGGCGTCATGCGCACCCATTCGGCCATGCGCTCTTGCAGACGTCTTTGCACATCGGGCGTCATCTTCGGATAATGCGCGGCGATCCGCAGCCATTTGCGCTTGCGCACATCGCTGAATTTGTCCCATTCGCTGGCGAAGGGGGCGAGCGCGACGCGCTGCGCGTCGGTCAGGCGCGACCAGGAGAGCGGGTTGTCCGCATTGTCGTTCGCAGGCGCGGCGGCGACCGTCGCCGCTGCCGCAATGGAGTCAGAAGCCGATGGCTGGCCCTGGGCGGCGACGGCCGGCGCGAGCGCCGCGTCCGGGGCGGCTGCCTCGGGGTGAAAGCGCGGATACGTCGCCGCATACGACACCAAAGCCGTGACCACGCATCCGATGACAATGGCCAGGCCGCGCTTGTAACTCACCCCGTCAATCCCCCGCTTAGTGCGCGCGCGTCAGGTACGCATTGAAACCGTGATCGAGATAGGCCGTGAGCGGCAGGTCGTCGCTCAGCATGGCCGCGTCGATATCGGCAAGTTCTGCGGTGCGTTGTTGGTCTTCGAAATAGGCAATCGCGAACAGGCCGGCCACCAATGCGGCGAGCGGCCAGGCCAGCGCGAAGCGCGCGAACGCGGACCGGCGGCGCGGCGGCAGGCCGTCAGGCAGCGCGGCCATGCCGGCGCCCACGCCCGCTGCGGCGAGCGACGGCACGCGCACGAGCACCGGCTCAGCCTTCTTGCGGGCGAGCGCGGCCTTGCGGGCGGCGGTGAGACGGGCAGTGGTGGCGGACGGCAGGCTGGCCGCGCTCTCGTCGAGCGCGCGGCGCATCCCCTGCACGAACTCTAATTCCTTGATTTCGAGAGCGGAGCTCATAGCGTGATTCCTTTAGCCTTGAGCGCCTGAGCCAGCGTGTGCGTGGCCCGCGAACAGTGCGTTTTCACGCTACCTTCGGAGCAGCCCATGGCGGCGGCGGTTTCGGCGACATCCATATCTTCCCAGTAACGCATCAGAAACGCCTCCCGTTGACGTGCCGGTAATTTCTGGATCTCTTCTTCGATCAGCTTGAGGATCTGTTCGCGCTCGAATTGCTGCTCGCTGCTCTCGACGCCGGGCGATCCCGACTCGGACTCGAAGGTTTCGAGGATGTCGAACTCCTCGTCGTCGGCGCCGCCGAGTGACGAGAACAGGCTCACCCACGTATTGCGTACTTTCTGCCGACGAAAATAGTCGTGCATCGTGTTTTGCAAAATACGCTGGAAGAGCAGGGGGAGTTCGGCAGGCGGGCGGTCTCCGTATTTTTCCGCGAGTTTGATCATCGCGTCCTGCACGATATCGAGCGACGCGTCATCGTCGCGCACGGCGTAGACCGTCTGCTTGAACGCGCGCCTTTCGACGCCCGCCAGGAAATCGGCGAGTTCCTTGTCTGATGCCATCCGTTGCAGGCGCCGCCACCAGCGTACGCGTAATCGTTCGAAAAATGTCGTAAAACCCGCGGATCCTAGCAAATTTTCGCGCAAGCGGGGGCGCCGTCCGGCCAGACGTTTGCGTTCGAGCGGGCAGAAAGCGTCCGCGCGCCTTTCAGCAAGCCGCTGTGGCGTCGCGCTGTGGCCTCGATAGGGATCTTGCGGACTTCTTTCAATTGTCTTCGTGTTTTGCGGTCCGTAAGTGGTCCGCATGTGGATTCCGGGAGGATTTGTCGCGCACGCAACGTTTATTCCCGATGCGCGGCGAACGAGCGGCGCTTGAACGGAAATCGCAAAATAAGCGCTTGACCGAATGCTTTCGAGCCGCTATCTTCGACGGTTCGCAACATAAGTGACTTGTCTCAATTCGGATGTGGCCCAAGAAGCTCATCTGTCAACTGGACGCGCCGCTTGAACCCGAGCCACAAGCCCGGCAGAGAGCACCCGATCAATTTTTTGCCGAAAATTCGAAAGGTCAATGATGAATATGCCCAGCGCGGAATTCTCCACGTCGGTCCCCCCTTCGCAAGAATCTGCCCCTCAAGCTGCTACTTCCATCGGCGGAACCGTGCTGATGAAGGCGCTCGCCGACGAGCAGGTCGAATTCATCTGGGGCTACCCCGGCGGCTCGGTACTTTACATTTACGACGAGCTGTACAAGCAGGACAAGATCCAGCACGTTCTCGTGCGCCACGAACAGGCAGCCGTGCATGCGGCCGATGCCTACGCGCGTTCGACCGGTAATGTCGGCGTGTGTCTCGTGACCTCGGGACCTGGCGTCACCAATGCGGTGACGGGCATCGCGACGGCCTATATGGACTCGATCCCGATGGTGATCATCAGCGGCCAGGTGCCTACCGCCGCGATTGGTCAAGACGCCTTCCAGGAGTGCGACACGGTCGGCATCACGCGTCCCTGTGTGAAGCACAACTTCCTCGTGAAGGACGTGCGCGACCTCGCCGCTACCGTCAAAAAAGCTTTCTACATCGCGCGCACCGGCCGTCCCGGCCCCGTGCTGATCGACATTCCGAAGGACGTGTCGAAGACGCCGTGCGCGTATGAACCGGTCAAGAACGTCGCACTGCGCTCGTACAATCCGGTCACCAAGGGCCACTCGGGGCAGATCCGCAAGGCGGTGTCGCTGCTCCTCTCGGCCAAGCGTCCGTATATCTACACCGGCGGCGGCATCATCCTCGCGGATGCGTCGCGCGAACTGAATCAGTTCGCCGATCTGCTCGGCTACCCGGTCACGAACACGCTGATGGGTCTGGGCGGCTACCGCGCGAGCGACCGCAAGTTCCTCGGCATGCTCGGCATGCACGGCACCTACGAAGCCAATATGGCGATGCAGCACTGCGACGTGCTGATCGCGATCGGCGCGCGCTTCGACGACCGTGTGATCGGCGACCCGGCGCACTTCGCCTCGCGTCCGCGCAAGATCATTCACATCGACATCGACCCGTCGTCGATCTCGAAGCGCGTGAAGGTCGATATCCCCATCGTCGGCGACGTCAAGGAAGTGCTCAAGGAACTCATCGAGCAGCTTCAGCACGCCGAACACGGCCCGGATACGGCCGCGCTCGCCGACTGGTGGAAGGAAATCGAAGGCTGGCGCGAGAAGAACTGCCTGAAATTCGACCGTTCGAGCGACATCATCAAGCCGCAGTTCGTGGTGGAAAAGGCGTGGGAACTGACGGGCGGCAACGCGTTCGTGTGCTCGGACGTGGGCCAGCACCAGATGTGGGCCGCCCAGTTCTATCGCTTCAACCAGCCGCGCCGCTGGATCAACTCGGGCGGTCTCGGCACGATGGGCTTCGGCCTGCCGGCGGCGATGGGCGTGAAGATGGCGCACCCGGACGACGACGTGCTGTGCATCACGGGCGAAGGCTCGATCCAGATGTGCATTCAGGAGCTGTCGACCTGCAAGCAGTACGACACGCCCGTGAAGATCATTTCGCTGAACAACCGCTACCTCGGCATGGTCCGCCAGTGGCAGCAGATCGAATACAGCAAGCGCTATTCGCATTCCTATATGGATGCGCTGCCTGACTTCGTGAAGCTCGCCGAAGCGTACGGCCACGTCGGCATGCGTATCGAAAAGACCGCGGACGTCGAGCCGGCGCTCAAGGAAGCGCTGCGTTTGAAGGACCGCACGGTGTTCCTCGATTTCCAGACCGACCCTTCCGAAAACGTCTGGCCGATGGTTCAGGCCGGCAAGGGCATCACCGAGATGCTGCTCGGCTCGGAAGACCTGTAACGGTATTCGAACGACAGCCGTTGCAATCCCGCGCGGCGCGCGTCCACACAAGGGGCGTGCGGGTTCGCGGGAACGCAGCGGCGACACGCTCAATCTGGATAAATCGCGGATCACATCATGAGACACATCATTTCCGTTCTGCTGGAAAACGAGCCGGGCGCGCTCTCGCGCGTGGTCGGCCTCTTCTCCGCACGCGGCTACAACATTGAAACCTTGACGGTGGCGCCGACCGAAGACCGTTCGCTGTCGCGCATGACCATCGTTTCCATTGGCTCGGACGACGTGATCGAACAGATCACGAAGCATCTGAACCGCCTGATCGAGGTGGTGAAAGTGGTCGACCTTACCGAGGGCGCCCACATCGAGCGCGAGCTAATGCTGATCAAGGTAAGGGCGGTCGGCAAGGAACGTGAGGAGATGAAGCGGATGGCGGATATTTTCCGCGGCCGCATCATCGACGTCACCGAAAAGACCTACACGATCGAACTGACGGGCGCGAGCGACAAGCTCGACGCGTTCATCGAAGCGATCGACGCAACCGCGATTCTCGAAACCGTCCGTACGGGCGGCTCGGGCATCGGGCGCGGAGAGCGCATTCTGAAGGTGTGACCCGACCACAGTCGATCTTGCACCGGAACTTGACCGGATGAAGCGGTTACGACACGCGGCATCCGGCGCAGCAAAAGCTAATAGCAGTACCGAAATTCACCAGACTCTCGCCAAGGAACCAACATGAAAGTTTTCTACGACAAGGACGCCGATCTCTCCCTCATCAAGGGCAAGCAGGTCACGATCATCGGTTACGGCTCGCAAGGCCACGCACACGCGCTGAACCTGAAAGACAGCGGCGTGAACGTCACGGTCGGTCTGCGCAAGAACGGCGCATCGTGGAGCAAGGCTGAGAACGCCGGCCTGCAGGTCAAGGAAGTGGCCGATGCGGTGAAGAGCGCCGACGTCGTCATGATGCTCCTGCCCGACGAGCAGATCGCCGATGTCTACGCGAAGGAAGTTCACGCGAACATCAAGAACGGCGCAGCGCTCGCGTTCGCACACGGCTTCAACGTGCACTACGGCGCAGTGATCCCGCGCGCGGATCTGGACGTCATCATGATCGCGCCGAAGGCGCCGGGCCACACGGTCCGCGGTACGTACTCGCAAGGCGGCGGCGTGCCCCACCTGATCGCTGTCCACCAGGACAAGTCGGGCGCAGCGCGTGACATCGCGCTGTCGTACGCAGCAGCGAACGGCGGCGGCCGTGCCGGCATCATCGAAACGAACTTCCGCGAAGAAACCGAAACCGACCTGTTCGGCGAACAAGCCGTGCTGTGCGGCGGTACGGTCGAACTGATCAAGGCTGGCTTCGAAACGCTGGTGGAAGCCGGTTACGCGCCGGAAATGGCGTACTTCGAGTGCCTGCACGAACTGAAGCTGATCGTCGACCTGATCTACGAAGGCGGCATCGCCAACATGAACTACTCGATCTCGAACAATGCCGAGTACGGCGAGTACGTGACGGGCCCGCGCGTCGTCACGGCTGAGACGAAGAAGGTCATGAAGGACGTCCTGAAGGACATCCAGACCGGCGAATACGCCAAGAGCTTCATTCTGGAAAACAAGGCGGGCGCACCGACGCTGCAATCGCGCCGCCGCCTGGGCGCCGAGCACCAGATCGAAACGGTCGGTGCGAAGCTGCGCGCGATGATGCCGTGGATAGCCGCGAACAAGCTCGTCGACCAGTCGAAGAACTAATCTGACGGAGCGGATCTGTCTGGCTGTGCGGTTTTGACCGACGCGCAGCCGGCGTACCCGAGTCGGACTCAACAAAAGCCGCCCAGGTGAGAAGAAGCCTGGGCGGCTTTTGCTATGCTACGGTTTTTATAATAACTGCGAAGCCAACATGAATTACCCCCATCCGATCATCGCGCGCGAAGGCTGGCCGTTCATCGCCATTGCGGCCGTCGTGACGCTTCTGATCCATGCGGTCGCAGGCTTCGGCTACGCATGGCCGTTCTGGCTGATCCTGATTTTCGTCGTTCAGTTCTTCCGCGATCCGCCGCGCCCGATTCCGACCCAGGCCAACGCCGTGCTGTGTCCGGCCGATGGCCGCATCGTTGCGGTCGAAACCGCGCACGACCCGTATGCCAACCGTGAAGCGCTGAAGATCAGCGTGTTCATGAACGTCTTCAACGTCCACTCGCAACGCTCACCCGTGGACGGCGCCGTCGCCAAGGTCGAATACTTCCCGGGCGCGTATCTGAACGCCGCCATCGACAAGGCTTCGACCGAGAACGAGCGCAACGCCGTGGTGCTCACGATGGCCGACGGCACGACCGTGACCTCGGTGCAGATCGCGGGCCTGATCGCACGCCGCATTCTTTGCTACGTGCGCGCAGGCGAGCCGCTCTCGCGCGGCCAGCGCTATGGCTTCATCCGCTTCGGCTCGCGCGTCGACGTGTACCTGCCGGTGGGCAGCCGGCCGCGCGTGTCGATCGGCGAGAAGGTCTCCGCCTCGTCGACGATCCTCGCTGAACTGCCGACCCAATCGGCATAAGGAGGGCACCGATGGCCGGACTCAAACCGCGTCGACCCCGTAATCCCGGCAACGCGCCGCTACCGCGACCGTTCCGCCGCAACAAGGCCATGCAGGAGTCCGTTGGCCCTGCGGCTAGCCGCCGTGCCGCCCGCCAGGAATTCCTGAAAAAGCGCGGCATCTATCTGCTGCCCAATGCGTTCACGACCGCCGCGCTGTTCTGCGGTTTCTTCGCGGTCGTGCAGGCCATGAACGTGCGCTTCGAGGTGGCGGCCATCGCCATCTTCGTGGCGATGGTGCTCGACGGCATGGACGGGCGCGTGGCGCGCATGACGCATTCGCAGAGCGCGTTCGGCGAGCAGTTCGACAGCCTGTCGGACATGGTCTCGTTCGGCGTCGCGCCCGCGCTCGTGATGTACGAGTGGGTGCTCAAGGACCTCGGGCGCTGGGGCTGGCTGGCGGCCTTCGTCTATTGCTCGGGCGCCGCGCTGCGGCTCGCGCGTTTCAACACCAACATTGCCGTGGTGGACAAGCGCTTTTTCCAGGGCCTGCCGAGCCCGGCCGCGGCTGCGCTGATCGCGGGCTTCGTCTGGCTGGCTACCGACAACCGCGTGCCGGTGAAGCTCTCATGGCTGCCGTGGGTCGCTTTCGTGCTGACGATCTACGCGGGCGTGACGATGGTGTCGAACGCGCCGTTCTACAGCGGCAAGGCGCTCGACGTGCGCCATCGCGTGCCGTTCGCGGCCACGCTGCTGGTGGTGGTGGCTTTCGTGCTGGTCTCGTCCGATCCGCCGCTGATGCTGTTCGGCCTGTTCGTGCTCTATGGCCTTTCGGGCTATGTGTTCTGGGCCTGGCAGTCGGTGCGCGGGCGCAATAACCCGGCGCGCTCATCGCCAAGAGAGCGGTAGGGCGCTTGAATCGCTGAATCCAGAGGGCTGCGCGCGAGCGCGGCCCTTTTTGTTTTCCGCGGCCCACCCGGATTGCGCTATCGGCGGAATCCGGCTATAGTCGGCTGATGGACACCATCCAGTTCCCCTTCTTCTCCCTTCAAGCCGGCGCGCCCCTACGCACGCTAGCGCTAGCGCGCCTGCCGCGCTGATCTCGCTCGCCCTCCGTAAGCCTCGTTCATTGTCAGCGTCGCCATCGGTGGCGCGAACACCCGAAATCCGTTTTAGACACTGAACAAGTCCCCCCGGAGACCCAAAATGGCAGCAGACAAGCTCATCATCTTCGATACGACGTTGCGTGACGGCGAACAGTCGCCCGGTGCGTCGATGACGAAGGAAGAGAAGATCCGTATCGCGAAGCAACTCGAGCGCATGAAGGTCGACATCATCGAAGCCGGCTTCGCGGCCAGCTCGAATGGCGATTTCGACGCGATCCACACGATCGCCGGCCTGATCAAGGACAGCACGATCTGCTCGCTGGCCCGCGCCAACGACAAGGACATCCAGCGCGCCGCCGACGCGCTCAAGCCCGCCGACCACTTCCGCATTCACACCTTCATCGCCACGTCGCCGCTGCACATGGAGAAGAAGCTGCGCATGTCGCCGGAGCAGGTGCTCGAACAGGCGAAGCTCGCAGTGCGTTTTGCGCGCAAGTTCACCAACGACGTGGAGTTCTCGCCGGAAGACGGCAGCCGCTCGGACATGGACTTCCTGTGCCGCGTGCTCGAAGCCGTCATCGCCGAGGGTGCGACCACGATCAATATCGCCGATACGGTCGGCTACGGCGTGCCAGAGCTGTATGGCAACCTCGTGAAGACGCTGCGCGAACGCATTCCGAACTCGGACAAGGCGGTGTTTTCGGTGCATTGCCATAACGACCTCGGCATGGCGGTGGCGAACTCGCTGGCCGGTGTGCAGATCGGCGGGGCGCGTCAGGTCGAGTGCACGATCAACGGCCTCGGCGAGCGCGCGGGCAATACCTCGCTCGAAGAAATCGTCATGGCCGTGAAGACCCGCAAGGACTACTTCGGCCTCGATCTCGGCATCGACACGTCGCAGATCGTGCCGGCCTCCAAGCTCGTGTCGCAGATCACCGGTTTCGTCGTGCAGCCGAACAAGGCCGTGGTGGGCGCCAACGCGTTCGCGCACGCTTCGGGCATCCACCAGGACGGCGTGCTCAAGGCGCGCGACACCTACGAAATCATGCGCGCGGAAGATGTGGGCTGGAGCGCGAACAAGATCGTGCTCGGCAAGCTTTCGGGCCGTAACGCGTTCAAGCAGCGCTTGCAGGAACTGGGCATCACACTCGAAAGCGAAGGCGAACTCAATAACGCGTTCGCTCGCTTCAAGGAACTGGCCGACCGCAAGGCCGAAATCTTCGACGAAGACATCATCGCGATCGTCACCGAAGAATCAGCCGAAGCGCAGGAGAAGGAGCACTACAAGTTCGTCGCGCTGTCGCAGCGCTCGGAAACGGGCGAGCGTCCGCACGCGCGTATCGTGTTTTCGGCGGACGGCTCGGAAGTCACGGGCGAAGCCGCGGGCAACGGTCCGGTCGATGCAACCTTCAACGCGATCGAAACCGAAGTGGGCAGCGGCTCGGAACTCCTGCTGTATTCGGTGAACGCGATCACGACCGGCACCCAGGCGCAGGGCGAAGTGACGGTGCGTCTGTCGAAGGCCGGCCGCATCGTCAACGGCGTGGGCACCGATCCGGATATCGTCGCGGCTTCGGCCAAGGCGTATATCTCGGCGCTCAACAAGCTGCATTCGGATAACGACAAGCTCAATCCGCAGCGCTCGTAAGCGTTCGCGCTGTTGTCGTCGTCGTTAAAAAACCCCCGTGCTCGCGAGAGCGCGGGGGTTTTGCTTTCAGGCGGCCCAGGGGATCAGAACCGGTTGCGCAGATCCGGATCGTGCAGCGGATCGGGCGTCTTCTGCGTGAGCCGCAGAATGCCCTGGTCGTCGAAGTAAAAGCTGTAGAGCATGTACCAGACGTTGTCTTCCAGATAACGGTAAGTCCACGCTTCCTTCTTCATCAGCCGGAAATAGGCGGTTTCTTCCGGGCGGCCGAAGTTCACGAGCACGTCGGTGCGCGTCCACTTGCCGATCTCGGCCTTGTAGAACTCGTTGGGCTGCAGCACCTGGCGCACGTTGACGACCTTGCCGCTGCCGTCGATGTCGGCGGCGACGGTGGTTTCGCCCATCGGCTGGGTCGGCCACATCAGGCGCTTGCCGCCATTGGGCAGGTCGTAGCTTTCGCGCGGCGGCCCAAAGCGGGCGATCACGGCCTGGGCGTCGTCGCCAGCGTGGAATTGCTGCCACGGCGGCACGCAGCCGGCCAGCGCAAGCGTGCCGAGGCCTGCGGCGAGCACGCGGCGCGGCAGCGGCAGGCCGCGTGTGAGGGCCGTCAGGCGCGCAACTGGAGCGACCAGCGCGGTGAGGGCAGAGGAAAGGCGGTTGAGCATGAAGTCTCCCGGCGCTCGCTCGCAGGGATCACGAGCGAATGCGGTGCGCGATTTCGAATCGGTCGGAGCCGGCGGTCAGAACCCGCGGTTGCAACCATTATGGAACCGTTATTTTGACACGGCGCGATTTCGCGGGGTGGTCCGGTGAGCGACGCCGGGCTTGCGGCGGCGCGCGTGCGCGTCCTATGATCCGCGCTTCACCTGAGCCAGACACATAAAACGAGGAATGAGCGCATGAAGTCCCAATACCCGCGCAAGGCGTTCGCACTGCTCGCCACGCTGACGGCAGCGGCAGGGCTGCTCGCGCTGCCTTGCGCGAATGCGCAAGCCGCGAACACCGGCAAGCCCATCCAGCTCGCGTTGATCGAGGGCATGTCGGGGCCGTTCGCCGATGCGGGCGCGGCTGTCGAGCGCAATCTGCGCTTCGGCGTGGAGCGCGTGAACGCGGCGGGTGGCGTGGCGCTGCCCGATGGGCGTCATCCGCTGGAACTGGTCGTGCTCGACAGCAAGGGCAGTACCGAAGCCGCGCTGATGCAACTGCGTGCCGCGCAGGACCGCCATATCGGCTTCGTCATGCAGGGCAACAGCTCGGCGGTGGCGGCGGCGCTCGTCGCGGCCATCGACCGCCAGAATGCGCGCGAGCCGGAAAATCGCGAGTTGTTCCTCAATTATTCCGCCGACGATCCCGCGCTCACCAATGCCAACTGCAGCTTCTGGCATTTCCGCTTCGACGCGCACGCGGGTATGCGCATGGACGCGCTTGCGGACGTGATCGCCGCCGATAAATCGGTGAAGAAGGTCTATCTGCTCAACCAGGACTACAGCTTCGGCCACGACGTAAGCACGCTCGCGCGCGCGGCGCTGGGCAAGCAGCGTCCGGATATCGCCGTGGTCGGCGACGAGTTTCATCCGATCGGCCGCGTGAAGGATTTTGCGCCGTATATCGCCAAGATCCGCGCGTCGGGCGCCGACGCCGTCATCACCGGCAACTGGGGCAACGACCTCACGCTGCTGGTGAAGGCGGCGCGCGAGCAAGGTCTCGACACCCGCTTCTACACGTTCTACGGCAACAGCCTGGGCGCGCCGGCGGCGCTGGGCGATGCGGGCGTCAAGCGCGTGATCGCGGTCGCCGACTGGCACCCGAACGCGGGCGGCGCGTCGTCGGACGCCTGGTATCAGGCGTTCCGCGTGCGCTATCCGGCTGCGGCGGACGACTATCCGGTGCTGCGCATGGAAATGCTGGTCGAAATGCTCGCGCAGGCGATGACGAAGGCGGCCTCGTCCGATCCCGAGGCGGTGGCGAAAGCGCTGGAGGGCATGCGCTTCGACAATGGCTTCCATCCGATGTGGATGCGCGCCGAGGATCACCAGATGATCCAGCCCCTTTACGTCATGCAGATGGACAGGCAGGGAACGCCGGGCGTGCGCTATGACAACGAAGGCTCGGGCTACGGCTTCCGCACGGTGCTGGCGCTGCCGCCGGAGCGTACCGTACCCGCGACGACCTGTCAGATGAAGCGGCCTTGATCCCGACAAAGGCGTGGCAAAGGCGTGGGCAAACCCAGGCGGCTCTCGGCCTGACCCGGCTGTGCTACAATGCTGGACTCGCCGTAATTCACGGTGGGTAAGAACCAGGCACGGCACGGCCTTTCTTCCGTGACCGCTCGTTTGTTTTTAAGGAAAAGTAAAATGTCCGTAGCAGATATCAAGAAGTCCGACATCGTCGCGCAATTCGCGCGCGGCACCGGCGACACGGGTTCGCCCGAAGTTCAGGTTGCACTCCTGACGTCGCGTATCAACGAACTGACTGGCCACTTCAAGTCGCACGCGAAGGACCACCACAGCCGCCGCGGTCTGCTGCGCATGGTGAGCCGCCGCCGCAAGCTGCTCGACTACCTGAAGGGCAAGGACGCTGATCGTTACCGCGCACTGATCGAAAAGCTGGGTCTGCGCAAGTAATCGCAAGGTCTTGCAGAAAGATGCCTGTGTCAGTTCCACTGATGCAGGCATTTTGTTTTTGAACGGTACGCTTCTCGCGATGCGTGCCGGATAGCAGTACAAGGCAGCACAACGTAACACCTGGCAGTAGAAGCAGCACAGACGCAGTACTACAAGCAGCAGGGCCGGGCCACGGGGCAGAGTTTTGTGTCATTCCATCGCATCGTGCGGCGCGACAGCACGCCGCAGCGTGTTCACCGCCGCGCGACGCGCTGGAATGGCATAACACTCCTCTGACCTGCGCGGTGCCGGAACCTGTCTTGCCGCGACGTCCGCGTGTGCGGGCGACGCATAACAAATGAGTAAGGAGTGAGTGACCATGACCATGTTCAATAAAGTCGTGAAGGAATTCAAATGGGGTCAGCACAATGTGCGCCTCGAAACCGGTGAAATCGCCCGTCAGGCGAGCGGCGCCGTCATCGTCGACGTCGAAGACACCGTCGTGCTCGCGACCGTCGTCGGCGCGAAGACGGCCAAGCCGGGTCAAGACTTCTTCCCGCTCACCGTCGATTACATCGAAAAGACCTATTCGGCCGGCAAGATCCCGGGCGGTTTCTTCCGCCGCGAAGGCCGTCCGTCCGAAGGCGAAACGCTGATCTCGCGCCTGATCGACCGTCCGCTGCGCCCGCTGTTCCCGGAAGGCTATTACAACGAAGTGCAGGTCGTGATCCACGTCCTGTCGATCAACCCGGAAGTCCCGGCTGACATCCCCGCGCTGATCGGCGCGTCGGCTGCGCTGGCGATCTCGGGTCTGCCGTTCAACGGCCCGGTCGGCGCCGCGCGCGTGGCCTACATCAACAACGAATTCGTTCTGAACCCGACGCGCTCGCAAAGCAAGCAGTCGCGTCTCGACCTCGTGGTCGCAGGCACGGAACGCGCAGTGCTGATGGTCGAATCGGAAGCGGACCAGCTGCCGGAAGACGTGATGCTCGGCGCGGTCGTGTTCGGTCACGAGCAGATGCAAACGGCGATCGACGCGATCCATGAACTGGTTCGCGACGGCGGCAAGCCCGAGTGGGACTGGCAGCCGGCGCCGAAGAACGAAGCGCTGATCGCCCGCGTGACGGAAATCGCTCACAGCGACCTGCTCGCCGCATACCAACTGCGCGACAAGCAACAGCGTTCGGCCAAGCTGAAGGAAGTCTACGCAGCGACGTCGGCGAAGCTTGAAGAAGACGCGGCTGCCGCTGGCACCGTCGCGGCCGACAAGGCGTCGGTCGGCAACGTCCTGTTCGACCTCGAAGCAAAGATCGTCCGTTCGCAGATCCTGAACGGCGAGCCGCGAATCGACGGCCGTGACACGCGCACGGTCCGCCCGATCGAAATCCGCACCGGCGTGCTGCCGCGCACCCACGGTTCGGCCCTCTTCACGCGTGGCGAAACGCAGGCGCTGGTCGTCGCGACGCTCGGCACCAAGGGCGACGAGCAGATCATCGACGCGCTCGAAGGCGAATACCGCGACCGCTTCATGCTCCACTACAACATGCCCCCGTTCGCGACCGGCGAAACGGGCCGTGTTGGCTCGCCCAAGCGCCGCGAAATCGGCCACGGCCGTCTGGCCAAGCGCGCGCTCGTCGCGTGCCTGCCGAGCGCGGAAGAATTCGGCTACTCGATCCGCGTCGTGTCGGAAATCACCGAATCGAACGGTTCGTCGTCGATGGCTTCGGTGTGCGGCGGCTGCCTCGCGCTGATGGACGCCGGCGTGCCGATGAAGGCGCACGTCGCGGGCATCGCCATGGGCCTGATCCTCGAAGACAACAAGTTCGCGGTGCTGACCGACATCCTCGGCGATGAAGATCACCTTGGCGACATGGACTTCAAGGTGGCCGGTACGGAAGCTGGCGTGACCGCGCTGCAGATGGACATCAAGATCCAGGGCATCACGAAGGAAATCATGCAGGTCGCCCTCGCGCAAGCGAAGGAAGGCCGTATGCACATCCTGAGCAAGATGACCTCGGCGGTGTCGGGCGTGAACACGGAACTGTCGGCTTACGCTCCGCGCATGATCACCATCAAGATCAACCCGGAAAAGATCCGCGACGTGATCGGCAAGGGCGGTTCGGTGATCCGCGCGCTGACGGAAGAAACCGGCACGACCATCGACATTTCGGACGACGGCGTCGTGACGATTGCTTCGACCTCGAGCGAAGGCATGGCCGAAGCGAAGAAGCGCATCGAGAACATCACGGCTGAAGTCGAAGTCGGTCAGGTCTACGAAGGCGCGGTCCTCAAGCTGCTGGACTTCGGCGCGATCGTGAACCTGCTGCCGGGCAAGGATGGTCTGCTGCACATCTCCGAGATCGCCAACGAGCGTATCAAGGACATCAACGACTATCTGAAGGAAGGCCAGATCGTGAAGGTCAAGGTCATCCAGACGGACGAGAAGGGTCGCGTGCGCCTGTCGGCGAAGGCACTGCTCAACGAGCAGGGCAATGGCGGCAACGCACCGCAGGGCGAGCCGCAGCAGTAAGGCGGTGAGCTGAAACGGCCGGTAGCGCGATGAGCGCGCCGGCCGTTTTTTTATGAGAATGTAGGTGGGATTGCTGTGCGTGCCGCGTCGCGGGCGCAGCGCCATCCACACCTTGGCGCAAAGCCCTTGGGAGACGCGAAATGAAGGCAATCGAGATAACCGAATTCGGCGCACCGGACGTGCTCAAGCTGGCCGAGCGCGCAACACCCGAGCCGAAAGCCGGCGAAGTGCTGATCAAAGTGAGCGCGTCGGGCGTGAACCGGCCGGACGTGTTCCAGCGCAAGGGCGCCTACGCGCCGCCGCCGGGCATCTCCGATCTACCGGGACTGGAGATCGCAGGCGAGATCGTCGGCGGCAACCTCGACGAAAAACACAATCCGTTTGGCCTGAAACTGGGCGATCGCGTGTGCGCGCTGATCGCGGGCGGCGGCTATGCCGAATATGCGGTCGCGCCGCTCGGGCAGTGTCTGCCGGTGCCCAGGGGACTCACCGATATCGAAGCCGCATCGCTGCCGGAAACCTTCTTCACCGTCTGGAGCAACGTGTTCCAGCGTGCCCAGCTTGGCCGCGGCGAGGGCGGGGAGAATGAAACGCTGCTGGTGCAGGGCGGTTCGAGCGGTATCGGCGTGACGGCGATCCAGATCGCCCACGCGCTGGGTTTTCGCGTGTTCGCCACCGCCGGGTCGGACGACAAGTGCCGCGCCTGCGAGGCGCTCGGTGCGGAGCGCGCGATCAATTACCGCAGCGAAGACTTCGTGGAAGTGGTCAAGGCGCTGACCCACGATCGCGGCGTGGACGTGATCCTCGACATGGTGGCGGGCGGTTATGTGGCGCGCGAACTGTCGGCGCTCGCGACGGGCGGGCGCCTCGTGCTGATTGCGACGCTCGGCGGTTCGAAGGGCGAAATCAACATGGGCGAGATTCTGCGCCGCCGTCTGACGATCACGGGTTCGACCCTGCGCGCGCGCTCCGTCGACTTCAAGGCGCAGATCGCGGGCGAGCTGAAGGCGCAAGTCTGGCCGCTGATCGAGGACGGGCGCATCAAGCCGGTCGTCTACAAGGTCTTCCCGGCCGAGCAGGCCGCCGAAGCGCACGCGCTGATGGAAAGCAGCGAGCACGTCGGCAAGATCGTGCTCGACTGGAATCCTGGGGCGTAACAGCCGCTTTAGGGTTCGTGCTTGATTTTCCTGACTTTTTCGACACGATTTTTCGCGTGTGAGGGGCGGGCCGGTTTGACCCGCTTCAATTACACACAGTAAAATGATGTGTTTTGCGTCCGCTTTTAACAGCAACCGAAACAATGACGAAACAACGATCGAAGCTCGTAGTCGGTAACTGGAAGATGCATGGCCGCCTGGCGGCCAACGCAGCATTGCTCGAAGGCGTCGCGCAGGGTGCCCAGGCGCTGCCGGCTGACGTGCGCGTCGGCGTATGCGTGCCGTTTGTCTATCTCGCGCAGGCGCAGGCGCTGCTCGGCGGCAGCCGGGTGGCGTGGGGTTCGCAGGATGTTTCGGCGCACGAGCAGGGTGCCTATACCGGTGAAGTCGCTGCGGGCATGGTCGCTGATTTCGAAGCTGGCTTTGCGATCGTCGGTCACTCGGAGCGTCGCGCGTATCACGGCGAAAGCCCGGAACTCGTCGCGGTGAAGACGCAGCGCGCGCTGGCGGCCGGCGTCACGCCGATCGTCTGCGTCGGCGAAACGCTGGAAGAGCGCGAAAGCGGCGCGACCGAACAGGTGGTCGGCGCGCAACTCGATGCGGTGCTGGCGGTGCTGTCGGAGCAGGAAGCGGCGCAGATCGTCGTCGCGTATGAGCCGGTCTGGGCGATCGGCACGGGCAGGAGCGCGACGACGCAGCAGGCGCAGCAGGTGCACGCATTCCTGCGCGCGCGTCTCGCGGCCAAGGGCGCGAACGTGGCGGACGTGCCGCTGCTGTACGGCGGCAGCGTGAAGCCGGACAATGCGGCGGAGCTGTTCCGTCAGGCCGATATCGATGGTGGCCTGATCGGCGGCGCGTCGCTGAAGGCACAAGATTTTCTCGCGATCTGCGCGGCCGCTACGGCGGGCGCAAGCGTCGCGGGCTAAAGGTTCGCCACGGCGCCTCTCGCGAGGGCCGTGCCGGCTTATTCTGCGCATCCTCGCGGGAGGATGCGTTCAACCAGGACTCAGGTGAGTGTGATGCTGTATTTGAAAACGTTGATTATCGTCGTCCAGCTTCTGTCGGCGCTCGGGGTGATCGGCCTCGTCTTGCTGCAGCACGGCAAAGGCGCGGACATGGGCGCGGCCTTCGGTAGCGGCGCGTCGGGCAGCCTCTTTGGCGCAAGCGGTTCCGCGAACTTCCTGTCGCGTACGACCGCAGTTCTCGCAACGGTCTTTTTCGTGTCGACGCTTGCGTTAACTTACCTGGGGTCGTATCATGCGAAGCCTTCGGCGGGCGTGCTTGGCGCTTCGGCACCAGCCCCGGTCGTGGCTTCGGCACCGGTCGCAGCGAGTGTTTCCGCAGCGTCCAATGTCAGCGTTCCGGCAGCAGCTTCGGCGGCGCTCGCATCTTCGGCACCTGGCAACGACGTTCCGAAATAAGTTTCAAAAATCTGTTTTTGTGCATTGAACAAACGGCGGGAACAGGTTAGAATTTAAGTCTTGAAGCGATTCGCGGGTTGCAATAAATTGTTGTCCCGGATTGCATGTAGTGCCGACGTGGTGAAATTGGTAGACACGCTATCTTGAGGGGGTAGTGGCGAAAGCTGTGCGAGTTCGAGTCTCGCCGTCGGCACCAATGTATTCGATAAAATGCCAGCCGCTTGCTTCATCAGCTTCGGCTGGCATTTTTGCTTTATACGTCGTGTTTGTTTTGTTCGCAGCGCGAAGCACGTAAAGCATTTCCCGCGGAGCGACCAGAAGTTCTCCTGCGGAACCTCAGAACCAACCGATAGAGGATAGCCTTGAACCTCGCTACCTATTACCCCGTCCTGTTATTCCTTCTTGTAGGTCTTGGTCTGGGCGTGGCGTTGGTCAGTATCGGCAAGATCCTCGGTCCCAATCGGCCCAACAGCGAAAAAAATTCACCGTACGAGTGCGGCTTTGAAGCGTTCGAAGACGCGCGCATGAAGTTCGATGTACGGTATTACCTCGTGGCCATTCTCTTCATCATCTTCGACCTCGAAACGGCATTCCTGTT
Source organism: Paraburkholderia eburnea (assembly GCF_002917095.1). GTDB lineage: Bacteria > Pseudomonadota > Gammaproteobacteria > Burkholderiales > Burkholderiaceae > Paraburkholderia > Paraburkholderia eburnea. Next base: position 35,262 of record NZ_PQGA01000001.1, on the reverse strand, counting down.
TCCGTGGGGCGTGGCCCTGCGCGACATCGGCTGGCCGGGTTTCCTGTCGATGATGCTGTTTCTGCTCGAATTCCTGCTGGGCTTTGCCTACATCTGGAAGAAGGGCGGCCTCGACTGGGAATGACGGGTTAAATCGCCGGATAGCATGGGCGGCACTGTGGGGACACTGCAGGCCGTCCGCTGGAGTGGAAAGCACATGAGTATCGAAGGGGTCTTGAAGGAAGGGTTTGTCACCACTACGGCTGACAAGCTGATCAACTGGACGCGCACTGGCTCGTTGTGGCCAATGACGTTCGGCCTGGCGTGTTGCGCGGTCGAAATGATGCACGCGGGCGCGGCCCGTTACGACCTCGACCGCTTCGGCGTGGTGTTTCGTCCGAGTCCGCGTCAGTCCGACGTGATGATCGTCGCCGGCACGCTCTGCAACAAGATGGCGCCCGCGCTGCGCAAGGTCTATGACCAGATGGCCGAGCCGCGCTGGGTCATCTCGATGGGGTCCTGCGCCAACGGCGGCGGTTACTACCATTACTCGTATTCCGTCGTGCGCGGTTGCGATCGCATTGTGCCGGTCGACGTCTACGTGCCGGGTTGCCCGCCCACGGCGGAAGCCCTCGTCTACGGGGTGATCCAGTTGCAGGCGAAGATTCGCCGCACTAGCACCATCGCCCGTCAATAAAGGCCAAACGCCTCCCCCACAATATGGCAAGCAAACTCGAGACCCTGAAAGCGAACCTCGAAGCGGCCCTTGGTGCGCGCGTCGTCAGCCTCACTGAGAAGCTCGGTGAGTTGACCTTGGTCATAAAATCGGTAGATTACCTGAATGTTGCGACGGAATTGCGCGACAATCCGTCGCTTCGCTTCGAACAGTTGATCGACCTGTGTGGCGTCGACTATCAAACCTATGGCGACGGCGTCTGGGACGGCCCGCGTTTTGCGGCCGTTTCGCACCTGCTCTCCATCACGAATAACTGGCGTCTGCGTCTGCGCGTGTTCGCGCCGGACGATGAAGTGCCTATCGTGCCCTCCGTCGTAGAGATCTGGAATTCGGCCAACTGGTACGAGCGTGAAGCGTTCGACCTGTTCGGCATCGTCTTCGAAGGTCACCCCGACCTGCGCCGTATCCTGACCGACTACGGTTTCATTGGCCATCCGTTCCGCAAGGACTTCCCGGTCTCCGGTTATGTCGAGATGCGATATGACCCGGAGCAGAAGCGGGTAGTCTATCAACCGGTTACGATCGAGCCGCGCGAGATCACGCCGCGTGTGATCCGCGAGGATCGCTACGGTGGTCTGAGGAAACACTAAGAGGGTCGCATGTCAGAGATCAAGAACTACACGCTCAACTTCGGCCCGCAGCACCCGGCAGCGCACGGTGTGCTGCGCCTCGTGCTGGAACTCGACGGCGAAGTGATCCAGCGCGCCGATCCGCACATCGGCCTGCTGCATCGCGCGACCGAAAAGCTCGCCGAAAGCAAGACCTTCATTCAATCGGTGCCGTACATGGACCGTCTCGACTACGTGTCGATGATGGTCAACGAGCACGGCTATGTGCTCGCGATCGAAAAGCTGCTCGGCATCGAAGTGCCGATCCGCGCCAAGTACATCCGCGTGCTGTTCGACGAAATCACCCGCGTGCTGAACCACTTGATGTGGATCGGCTCGCACGGGCTCGACGTCGGCGCGATGGCGGTGTTCCTGTATGCGTTCCGCGAGCGCGAAGACCTGATGGACGTCTACGAGGCGGTGTCGGGCGCGCGCATGCACGCGGCGTACTATCGTCCGGGCGGCGTCTATCGCGATCTGCCGGACGCAATGCCGCAATACAAGGCGTCGAAAATCCACAACGAGAAAGCGCTCGCGAAGATGAACGAAGCGCGCCAGGGCTCGGTGCTGGACTTCATCGACGACTTCTTCACGCGCTTCCCGGGCTGTGTCGACGAGTATGAAACGCTGCTCACCGACAACCGTATCTGGAAGCAGCGTCTCGTGGGCATCGGCGTGGTGAGCCCCGAGCGCGCCATGCAACTGGGTCTGACGGGCGCGATGCTGCGCGGTTCGGGCATCGAGTGGGATCTGCGCAAGAAGCAGCCGTACGAAGTCTACGACCAGCTGGATTTCGACATTCCGGTGGGCGTGAACGGCGATTGTTACGACCGCTATCTCGTGCGTGTCGAAGAAATGCGCCAGTCCACCCGGATCGCGAAACAGTGCATTGAGTGGCTGCGCAAGAATCCTGGCCCCGTGATGGTCGACAATCACAAGGTTGCGCCGCCTTCGCGCGTGAACATGAAGTCGAACATGGAAGAGCTGATTCACCACTTCAAGCTCTTCACGGAAGGCTTCCATGTGCCCGCCGGCGAGGCTTATGCGGCCGTCGAGCATCCGAAGGGTGAATTCGGCATCTACCTGGTGTCGGATGGCGCGAACAAGCCGTATCGTCTGAAGATCCGCGCGCCGGGTTATGCCCACCTGTCCGCGCTGGATGAAATGGCGCGCGGCCACATGATTGCCGACGCGGTCACGATCATCGGCACGCAGGACATTGTGTTCGGTGAAATCGACCGCTAGGTAGCAAACTGCCGGCGCGCCCGCAGGTGCGGAGCGCGCGGCGAAATACCGGGAACGCCACGTCTGTCGCAGCGAGCAGGAATGCACAACGCGCGGCAGGAGTTTGTCTGGCGGGAATTGAAACGGTAGGAATTGAAAGAGTCGTGTCTGAAAATGATCTCAGCTGAAGGCCTGAAAGAAATCGATCGCGCGCTGTCGAAGTACCCCGCCGATCAACGACAGTCCGCCGTGATGGCGGCTTTGGCCGTGGCTCAGGAAGAGCATGGCTGGCTGTCTCCCGAACTGATGCAGTTCGTGGCCGACTACATCGGTATGCCGCCGGTCGCCGTCCAGGAAGTCGCCACCTTCTATACGATGTTCGAGACCCGGCCGGTCGGCAAGCACAAGATCACGCTCTGCACGAACCTGCCGTGCCAGCTCGGCCCGGATGGCGGTGCGGAAGGCGCCGCGGAATATCTGAAGCAGAAGCTCGGAATCGACTTCGGCGAAACCACGCCCGACGGCAAGTTCACCTTGAAAGAAGGTGAGTGCATGGGCGCGTGCGGCGACGCACCGGTGCTGCTGGTGAACAACCACCGCATGTGCAGCTTCATGAGCCGCGAGAAGATCGACCAGCTGCTCGAGGAGCTTGCCAAATGACTGCGTTGCACGACCGTCACATCAAACCCCTGATTCTCGCGGGCCTCAATGGCGAGAACTGGCATCTTCAAGACTACGTGGCGCGCGGCGGCTATGCCCAGCTGCGCCGTATCGTCGAAGAAAAGATTCCGCCCGAGCAGGTGATCGCCGACGTGAAAGCGGGCGGTCTGCGCGGCCGTGGCGGTGCGGGCTTCCCGACCGGCCTGAAGTGGAGCTTCATGCCGCGTCAGTTCCCGGGCCAGAAGTATCTCGTCTGCAATTCGGACGAGGGGGAACCCGGCACATTCAAGGACCGCGACATCCTGCGCCTGAACCCCCATGCGGTGATCGAAGGCATGGCCATCGGCGCATACGCGATGGGCATCACCGTGGGTTACAACTACATCCACGGCGAAATCTTCGAGGTGTATCGCCGCTTCGAGGCCGCGCTCGACGAAGCGCGCGCCGCGGGTTTCCTGGGCGACAACATTCTTGGCTCGGACTTTTCGTTCCAGCTGCACGCGCACCATGGCTATGGCGCGTACGTGTGCGGCGAGGAAACCGCGCTGCTCGAATCGCTCGAAGGCAAGAAGGGCCAGCCGCGCTTCAAGCCGCCGTTCCCGGCGAGCTTCGGCGTGTACGGCAAGCCCACCACGATCAACAACACCGAAACTTTCGCAGCCGTGCCGTTCCTGCTGACCGTGGGCCCGCAGGCCTACATGGAACTGGGCAAGCCGAACAACGGCGGCACCAAGATCTTCTCGATCTCGGGTGACGTCGAGCGTCCGGGCAACTACGAGATTCCGCTCGGCACGCCGTTCGCGACGCTGATGGAACTCGCCGGCGGCGTGCGCGGCGGCAAGAAACTCAAGGCCGTGATTCCGGGCGGCTCGTCGGCGCCGGTCATTCCGGGCGACCTGATGATGCAGACGGACATGGACTATGACTCTATCGCCAAGCAGGGCTCGATGCTCGGCTCCGGCGCCGTGATCGTCATGGACGAAACGCGCTGCATGGTGCGCTCGCTGCTGCGTCTCTCGTACTTCTACTACGAAGAGTCGTGCGGCCAGTGCACGCCTTGCCGCGAAGGCACGGGCTGGCTCTATCGCGTCGTGAACCGTATCGAGCACGGCCTTGGCCGTCAGGAAGATCTGGATCTCCTGAACTCGGTGGCGGGCAACATCATGGGCCGTACGATCTGCGCCCTCGGCGATGCGGCGGCCATGCCGGTGCGCGGCATGCTTAAGCATTACTGGGACGAATTCGAATATCACGTGCACAACAAGCGTTGTCTCGTCGGCGGTCACGCCGGCTCGCACGCGGCTACGGAGACCGTGGCCGCCTGAGAAGGCGGGTAGGGATGGCGCGTGGTGCCGTGGTGCGTTCACCGCAGCACGACGCAACGGCGACGAAAGCGGGGAATGCCGCTGTGAAATTGAGCGGTAACAGGTTAGGGACGATTAACCATCATGGTTGAACTTGAAATAGACGGCAAGAAGGTGCAGGTGCCCGAGGGCAGCATGGTGATCCAGGCTGCGCAGCGCGTGGACACGTACATTCCGCACTTCTGCTATCACAAGAAGCTGTCGATCGCGGCCAACTGCCGGATGTGTCTCGTCGATGTCGAAAAGATGCCGAAGGCCGTGCCCGCATGCGCCACGCCGGTGTCGCAAGGCATGGTCGTGCGCACGACGTCGGACAAGGCCGTGCAGGGTCAGCAAGCCGTGATGGAATTCCTGCTGATCAACCACCCGCTCGATTGCCCGATCTGCGATCAGGGCGGCGAGTGCCAGCTGCAGGATCTGGCGGTGGGTTACGGCAAGTCGGCGTCGCGCTTCAGCGAAGAAAAGCGCGTCGTGTTCCACAAGAACGTCGGCCCGCTCATCTCGATGGAAGAGATGTCGCGCTGCATCCACTGCACGCGCTGCGTGCGCTTCGGCGACGAAATCGCCGGCGTGATGGAGTTCGGCATGCTGGGCCGCGGCATGCACTCGGAAATCAGCACCTTCCTCGGCAAGACCGTGGATTCGGAACTGTCGGGCAACATGATCGATCTGTGCCCGGTCGGCGCGCTCACGAGCAAGCCGTTCCGCTTCTCGGCGCGGACGTGGGAACTGTCGCGCCGCAAGTCGGTGAGCCCGCACGACTCGACGGGTGCGAACCTCGTCGTGCAGGTGAAGAACAACCGCGTGATGCGCGTGCTGCCGTTCGAGAACGAAGCCGTCAACGAATGCTGGATCTCGGACAAGGACCGCTTCTCCTACGAAGGCCTGAACGCCGAAGACCGTCTCACGCGCCCGATGATCAAGCAGGGCGGCGAGTGGGTCGAGACCGACTGGCAGACCGCGCTCGACTACGTGGTCAAGGGCATTCGCGGCATCAGCGACGATCATGGCGAGAGCATGCTCGCCGCGCTGGTCAGCCCGCATAGCACGCTGGAAGAACTGCATCTCGTGAAGCAGCTCGCGGACGCGATCGGCACGCCGAACGTCGATTTCCGCCTGCGCCAGAGCGACTTCTCGGCGCCGCTCGAAGGCGCGCCGTGGCTCGGCACGAAGATCGCCGATCTCTCGTATGCCGATTCCGCATTTATCGTCGGCTCGTTCCTGCGCCGCGACCACGCCCTCTTTGCCGCGCGTCTGCGCCAGGCCGCGAAGGGTGGCGCACAGGTGTCGTTCCTGAACGCGACCGGCGACGGCTCGCTGATCCCGAACGCGCAGCGCATCGTCGCCGCGCCCTCGGCATGGCTCGACGAACTCGCTGCGATCGCCGCCGCTGTCGCCGAAGCGAAGGGCGTGGCCGTGCCCGAAGGTTTCGCCGGCGCGCAAGCGAGCGACGCCGCAAAGCAGGTGGCTGCCTCGCTCGCAAGCGGCGAGCGCCGCTTCGTGCTGCTCGGCAATGCCGCGGTCCAGCATCCGGAATTCTCGCGTCTGCACGCCGCCGCGCAGTTCATCGCCGAAACGACGGGCGCAACGCTCGGCTTCCTCACGGAAGCCGCCAACACGGTCGGCGCGCATCTCGTGGGCGCACTGCCGGGCCGCGACGGCCTGAATGCACGCGAAGTGTTCGAGCAGCCGCGCAAGGGTTACCTCCTGTTCAACGTCGAACCCGAGTTCGACACGGCCAACCCGGCTGCCGCGCGCGCCGCGCTCGCGCAGGCGGAAATGGTCGCCGTGTTCTCGCCGTTCAAGACCGGTCTCGACTACGCCGACGTGCTCCTGCCGATCGCGCCGTACACGGAAACGTCGGGCACCTTCGTCAACGCCGAAGGCACCGTGCAGATTTTCAACGGCGTCGTGCGCCCGCTCGGCGATACGCGTCCGGCCTGGAAGGTCTTGCGCGTGCTGGGCACGCTGCTCGGCTTGCCGGGTTTCGAATACGACGCCGCTGAGGAAGTGCGCCGCAAGGCAATCGGCGACGGCAGCTTCGAAGCGCGTCTGTCGAACAAGACCGGCGCCACGGTCGCACGCGGCAGCGTCGCCAAGGCTGTGGAAGGCCGCTTCGAGCGTATCGCCGATGTGCCCATCTATCACGCCGACCCGATCGTGCGCCGCTCCGAAGCGCTGCACCTCACGACGGCCGCGCGCGTGGCGAACACGGTCGGCCTGCCGGCCGCGCTGTTCGACCAGCTCGGCCTGAAGGAAGGCGACGCCGTGCGCGTGCGCCAGGGCGAGCTGTCGGTGACGGTGCCCGCGACGCGCGATGCGAATCTTGCGCCGACGGCCGTGCGTCTGTCGGCGGCAACGCCGGCCGGCGCGCAGCTCGGCAGCCTGTTCGGTGAACTGCTGGTGGAGAAGGCGTAAATGAGCTTGTTCGATACGATCAATGCAGGCGGCAGCCAGCTGCTCGGCGTGGCGTGGCCCACGGTGTGGGCGCTGGTGCGCATTCTCGTCGTCGCGGTAGTGATCCTGCTGTGCGTGGCGTACCTGATTCTCTGGGAACGCAAGCTCATCGGCTGGATGCACGTGCGTCTCGGGCCGAACCGCGTCGGCCCCGGCGGCATGCTGCAGCCGATCGCCGACGTGCTGAAGCTGCTGCTCAAGGAAGTGATCCAGCCCGCCCAGGCGAGCCGCTGGGTCTATATGGTCGCGCCGATCATGGTGGTGGTGCCGGCCTTCGCGGTCTGGGCGGTGATTCCGTTCCAGGCGGGCGCGGTGCTCGGCGACATCAACGCGGGTCTGCTCTACGTGATGGCGATCTCGTCGTTCGGCGTCTACGGCGTGATTCTCGCGGGCTGGGCCTCGAACTCGAAGTACGCGTTCCTCGGCGCGATGCGTGCCGCGGCGCAGATGGTGTCGTATGAAATCGCGATGGGCTTCGCGCTCGTCGTGGTGCTGATGGTGTCGGGCAGCCTGAATCTCTCGGACATCGTGCGTCAGCAGATGCATGGCATGTTCGCGAGCTGGGGCATCACGTTCCTGTCGTGGAACTGGCTGCCGCTGCTGCCGATGTTCGTCGTGTACTTCATCTCGGGCCTCGCCGAAACCAACCGCCATCCGTTCGACGTGGTGGAAGGCGAGTCGGAAATCGTCGCGGGCCACATGGTCGATTACTCGGGGATGGGCTTCGCGCTCTTCTTCCTCGCCGAGTACATCAACATGATCGTGATTTCGGCGCTCACGTCGGTGCTGTTCCTTGGCGGCTGGAGCGCACCGTTCGCTTTCCTCGATTTCATCCCGGGCATCTTCTGGCTCGTGCTGAAGACCTTCTTCTTCCTGTCGGTCTTCATCTGGGCCCGCGCGACGTTCCCGCGCTTCCGCTATGACCAGATCATGCGCCTGGGCTGGAAAGTGTTCATTCCGGTGTGCGTGGTGTGGCTGATCGTGGTTGGCTTCTGGTATATGTCGCCGTTGAGCATCTGGAAATAAGGGGCGACGAAATGACCGCTATTCAACAGTTCTTCAAGACGTTCTTCCTGACCGAGCTGCTCAAGGGCCTCGCGCTGACGGGTCGTTACACCTTCAGGCGCAAGTTCACGGTGCAGTTCCCGGAGGAGAAGACCCCGATGTCGCCGCGTTTTCGCGGCTTGCATGCGCTGCGCCGCTATGAAAATGGCGAAGAGCGCTGCATCGCGTGCAAGCTGTGCGAAGCCGTGTGCCCGGCGATGGCCATCACCATCGAATCGGACGTGCGCGCCGACAACACGCGCCGCACGACGCGCTACGACATCGACCTGACCAAGTGCATCTTCTGCGGTTTCTGCGAAGAGAGCTGCCCGGTCGATTCGATCGTCGAAACGCACATTCTCGAGTATCACGGCGAGAAACGCGGCGATCTGTATTTCACGAAGGAAATGCTGCTGGCCGTCGGCGACCGCTACGAAGCGCAGATCGCGGCGAACAAGGCAGCAGATGCACCGTACCGTTGATCTTCAGTTTGACGCTGCTTCGGCCCGCGGTGCGGGCCGGCTGCGGGGCACGCCTGCGCCTGAAAATGCCGCGACTCCGCATGCCGCCCGACGCGGCGCGACGCTTCCTGGTCTGGCCGCCAGCCTGCGCCGCGCAATCCGCCTTATGATGGCCTCAACGATGAACCAGTAATCATGGAATTCACGACCGTCCTGTTCTACATCTTCGCGCTGTTGCTCACGCTATCAGGCATGAAGGTGATCACCGCGCGCAATCCTGTCTCGTCCGCGCTCTTTCTCGTGCTCGCGTTCTTCAACGCGGCTGCGGTCTGGATGCTGCTGGAGGCCGAATTCCTCGCGATCCTGCTGGTGCTCGTCTACGTGGGCGCGGTGATGGTGCTGTTCCTGTTCGTCGTGATGATGCTGGACATCAACGTCGACGTACTGAGCCGCGACTTCAAGCGCTTCATTCCGGTCGCGACCATCGTCGGCGCGATCATGGTGGTCGAAACCGCGCTGATCCTCTGGCACGGCTATGGCGCAACCACCACGCCGGTGGCGGATGGCTCGCTCGCGGCGGTGTCGTCGGGTGCGATGTCGAACACGCATCTGATCGGCAAGATCATCTACACCGATTACATCTTCGCTTTCGAAGTCGCCGGCCTCGTGCTGCTGGTGGCGATCGTTGCGGCAATCGGCCTGACCGTGCGCGAACCGAAGGACAGCAAGCGCCAGGACGTGTCGAAGCAGGTCGCCGTGCGGGCCAAGGATCGCGTGCGCATCGTCAAGATGCAGGCCGTGGTCGAAGTGCCGGAAGTCGAGGAACCCGCGCCGGCAGACGCCGCTGCGGCAGCACCGGCGGCCGCGCCTGGCGCCGCCCCGGCCGCGCCCGCAACGAAGAGCTAAGCGCGAAGGAGCGAACCATTATGTTGACCCTGGCCCATTACCTCGTCCTCGGCGCGATCCTTTTTGCGATCTCGATCGTCGGCATCTTTCTGAATCGGCGCAACGTCATCATCATCCTGATGGCGATTGAACTGATGTTGTTGGCGGTGAACACGAACTTCGTCGCGTTCTCGCATTACCTCGGTGACGTTCACGGACAGATTTTCGTGTTCTTCGTGCTTACAGTTGCGGCGGCGGAAGCTGCAATTGGTCTGGCTATTCTTGTGACTCTGTTCCGCAGCCTCGACACGATCAATGTCGAGGATCTCGATCAGCTCAAAGGTTAAGGCAGGCTGCTATGGCTACGACACTCAACGAAAACTTGCTGCTGGCAATTCCGCTGGCCCCGCTGGCCGGTTCCCTGATCGCCGGTCTTTTCGGCAAGACGGTGGGGCGCGCTGGCGCGCATACGGTCACCATTCTCGGCGTCGCGGTGGCGTTCGTGCTCTCGTGCATGACGTTCTTCGACGTGCTGAACGGCGCGAGCTTCAACGCGACCGTGTACGAATGGATGTCGGTGGGCGGCCTGAAGTTCGAAGTGGGCTTCCTGATCGACTCGCTCACCGCGCTCATGATGATCGTCGTGACCTTCGTGTCGCTGATGGTGCACATCTACACGATCGGCTACATGGCGGACGAAGAGGGCTACCAGCGCTTCTTCTCGTACATCGCGCTGTTCACGTTCTCGATGCTGATGCTCGTGATGGCCAACAACTTCCTGCAGCTGTTCTTCGGCTGGGAAGCGGTGGGTCTGGTTTCGTACCTGCTGATCGGCTTTTACTTCAAGCGTGAAAGCGCCATCTACGCGAACATGAAGGCGTTTCTCGTGAACCGCGTGGGCGACTTCGGCTTCCTGCTGGGCATCGGTCTGTTGCTCGCGTACGGCGGCTCGCTGAACTACAACGACGTGTTCGCGAAGGGCCACGAACTCGCGGCGCTGACGTTCCCGGGCACCTCGTGGAACCTGCTGACGGTCTCGTGTATTTGCCTCTTCATCGGCGCGATGGGCAAGTCGGCGCAGTTCCCGCTGCACGTCTGGCTGCCCGACTCGATGGAAGGCCCGACGCCGATCTCCGCGCTGATCCACGCCGCCACCATGGTGACGGCCGGTATCTTCATGGTCGCGCGCATGTCGCCGCTGTTCGAACTCTCGGACGCAGCGCTCTCGTTCATCGTCGTGATCGGCGCCATCACCGCGCTCTTCATGGGCTTCCTCGGCATCGTGCAGAACGACATCAAGCGCGTGGTCGCGTACTCGACGCTGTCGCAGCTCGGCTACATGACGGTCGCGCTCGGCGTGTCGGCTTATCCGGTGGCTATTTTCCACCTGATGACGCACGCGTTCTTCAAGGCGTTGCTGTTCCTCGGTGCGGGTTCGGTCATCATTGGCATGCATCACGACCAGGACATGCGCAACATGGGCGGCCTGCGCAAGTACATGCCGATCACATGGATCACGTCGCTGGTCGGTTCGCTCGCGCTGATCGGCACGCCGTTCTTCTCGGGTTTCTACTCGAAGGATTCGATCATCGACGCCGTGAAGCTCTCGCATCTGGCGGGTTCGGGCTTCGCGTACTTCGCGGTCGTGGCGAGCGTGTTCGTGACGGCGCTGTACTCGTTCCGCATGTACTTCCTCGTGTTCCACGGTGAAGAGCGCTTCCGCGGTCCGAAGCATCCGGAATCGCCGATGGCGATCGAAGCGGCGCATTCGGCTCACGGCGATCATGGCCACGACGACCATCACGCGCACGTTCCGCACGAATCGCCGTGGGTGATCTGGGTGCCGCTCGTGCTGCTCGCGATTCCGTCGATCATCGCCGGCGCGTATGCGATCCAGCCGCTGCTGTTCGGTTCGTTCTTCCAGAACGGCGTGGCGTTCGACAAGGTGATCTTTATCGGCCAGAACCATCCGGGTCTGACCGAGATGGCAGATGAGTTCCAGGGCTGGGCCGCGATGGGCGCGCATGCGTTCTCGGGTCTGCCGGTCTGGCTTGCACTCGCGGGTGTGGTGGTGGCGTGGTTCTTCTACATGAAGCGCCCGGATCTGCCGGCGGTGGTGCAACGCACGTTCTCGCCGGTCTACAAGCTGCTGGCAAATGCGTATTACCTCGACAAGATCAACGAAATCGTCTTCGCTCGCGGAGCAGTCGCGATCGGTCGCGGTCTGTGGAAGGAGGGCGATGTTGTCGTGATCGACGGCGTCGTGAACGGGAGCGCCAAGTTTATCGGCTGGTTTGCAACTGTCATTCGTTTCCTGCAATCCGGCTATATCTATCACTACGCATTCGCCATGATTATTGGCATGCTTGGCCTCCTTACCCTGTTTGTAACGCTCAGCGGCAAATAAGGCGAGGAAACGCATGCACGCAACCCCGATTCTCAGTATTGCGATCTGGATGCCGATCATCTTCGGCGTCATCGTTTTAGTAGTGGGTTCCGACCGGAACCCGGGCCGAGCCCGCTGGCTCGCGCTCATCGGTTCAGTGCTTAGTTTCCTTGTTACGTTGCCGCTCGTTTCGGGCTTCGACACCACCACGGCTGCGTTGCAGTTCGAGGAGAAGTCGGTCTGGATCGACCGCTTCAACATTGCCTATCACCTGGGCGTCGACGGCATCGCGATGTGGTTCGTGGTGCTCACGGCGCTCATCACCGTGATCGTAGTGATCGCGGGCTGGCAGGTCATCAAGGAAGACGTCGCGCAGTATTTCGCCGCCTTCCTTGTCCTGTCGGGTCTGATGATCGGCGTCTTTTGCGCCGCCGATGGCCTGCTGTTCTACGTGTTCTTCGAAGCCACGCTGATCCCGATGTACATCATCATCGGGATCTGGGGCGGCCCGAACCGCGTGTACGCAGCCTTCAAGTTCTTTCTGTACACGCTGGCCGGCTCGCTGTTGATGCTGATCGCGTTGCTGTATCTGTACCGTGTAACGCACACGTTCGAGCTTGCCGCCTGGCAGGACGCAAAGATTGCGATGACGCCGCAGATTCTGCTGTTCGTCGCGTTCTTCTTCGCGTTCGCGGTGAAGGTGCCGATGTTCCCGGTCCACACGTGGTTGCCGGACGCGCACGTCGAAGCGCCCACGGGCGGCTCGGTCGTGCTGGCCGCCATCATGCTCAAGCTCGGCGCGTACGGTTTCCTGCGGTTCTCGCTGCCGGTGACGCCGGACGCGAGTCACTATCTGGCGCCTGTCATCATCACGCTGTCGTTGATCGCTGTGATCTATATCGGCCTCGTGGCGATGGTGCAGTCGGACATGAAAAAGCTGGTCGCGTATTCGTCGATCGCCCATATGGGCTTCGTCACGCTCGGCTTCTTTATGTTCGGCCCGTCGAGCCAGCTTGCGGTCGAAGGCGGGATCATCCAGATGATCTCGCACGGCTTCGTCTCGGGCGCCATGTTTCTGTGCATTGGGGTGCTGTATGACCGCATGCATACGCGGCAGATCGCCGATTACGGCGGCGTCGTGAATACGATGCCGAAGTTCGCGGCGCTGGCCATGCTGTTCGCCATGGCCAACTGCGGCTTGCCGGGCACCTCGGGATTCGTCGGCGAATTCATGGTGATTCTGGCGGCTGTGAAGTTCAACTTCTGGATCGCATTCGGGGCGGCGTTCACGCTGATCCTGGGCGCGGCCTATACGTTGTGGATGTACAAGCGGGTGTACTTCGGCGCCATCTCGAACGATCACGTTCGCGAGCTGAAGGACATCAACAGCCGGGAGTACGGGATGCTCGTCGTGCTCGCGCTGTTTACGCTCTTCATGGGCATCTACCCGAAGCCCTTTACCGATGTGATGCACGTATCCGTGGAAAACCTCCTCTCCCACGTCGCAGTGTCGAAACTGCCGCTGTCACAGTAATACCGAGCGGAGGAACAAAAGATCATGCCAAACGCCCCTATGTACGCTCTGCTACCCGATGCGCTGGTACTCGCCGGCATCATCGTCGCGTGGCTCAACGACACGTTCACCGGTCCTTCCGGCCGGCGTACGACCTATTTCATCGCGCTGCTGACGACCATCATCGCCGGCGTCTGGTTCGCGGTGAACGCCTTCGATCCGCACGTGAGCTATTTCTTCACGCGCATGTATGTGGTCGATCCGTTCGCGAGTGCGATGAAGTCGGTGGTCACGCTCGGCTATGCCGTGTCGATCGTGTACTCGCGCAAGTATCTCGAAGACCGCGACCTGTTCCGGGGCGAGTTTTTCCTGCTTGGCATGTTCTCGCTGCTCGGCCAGATCGTCATGATCTCGGGCAACAACTTCCTCACGCTGTACCTCGGCCTTGAGCTGATGTCGCTGTCGCTCTACGCGCTGATCGCGCTGCGCCGCGACGCCTCGCAGTCGAACGAAGCCGCGATGAAGTACTACGTGCTGGGCGCGCTCGCGTCGGGCTTCCTGCTCTATGGCATCTCGATGCTGTACGGCGCGACGGGCTCGCTCGACCTCTCCGACGTGTTCAAGGCGGTCGCCTCGGGTCACATCAACGATATCGTGCTGCTGTTCGGCGTGGTGTTCGTGGTCGCAGGCGTGGCGTTCAAGATGGGCGCGGTGCCGTTCCATATGTGGGTGCCGGACGTCTATCAGGGCGCACCGACGGCGATGACGCTGCTCACTGGCGGCGGCCCGAAGGTCGCGGCATTCGCGTGGGCCGTGCGTTTCCTCGTCATGGGTCTGTTGCCGCTGGCCGTGGACTGGCAGGAAATGCTGATTATCCTCGCGGCGCTGTCGATGATCGTCGGCAACATCACGGGTATCGTCCAGCGCAACGTCAAGCGCATGCTGGCGTACTCGGCGATTTCGAACATGGGCTTCGTGCTGCTTGGGCTGCTTGCCGGCATCGTCGACAACAAGGCGACGGGCGCCGCCAGTGCGTACAGCTCGGCGATGTTCTATAGCATCGTCTACCTGATCACGACGCTCGGCGCGTTCGGCGTGGTGATGATGCTCGCCCGCCGCGACTTCGAAGCGGAAACGCTCGACGACTTCAAGGGCCTGAACCATCGCAGCCCGATGCTCGCGTTCGTCATGATGCTTGTGATGTTCTCGCTCGCCGGTATTCCGCCGACGGTCGGCTTCTACGCGAAGCTCGCCGTGCTCGAAGCGACGATGAACGCCGGCCTCACGTGGCTCGCCATCCTTGCCGTGGTCACGTCGCTGTTCGGCGCGTTCTACTACCTGCGCATCGTCAAGCTAATGTACTTCGATGCGCCGCAGGACACCTCGCCGATCGTGAGCCACGCAAGCAACCGCGCGCTGCTGACGATCAACGGTGTGGCCGTGCTCGTGCTCGGCATCATCCCGGGCCCGCTGATGTCGCTGTGCCTGCAGGCCGTGACGCACACGCTGCCTCTGTAATGTCGGCAGCCGGTTGGTTTATCGTGTTGTTGGCGCTCGCGGGCGCCAACCTGCCGTTTCTCAATCAACGTCTGTTCGGCCTTCTGCCGATGCGCGCGCCTAAAAAGAGCGCGTGGGTCCGCATCGCCGAGCTGATCGTGCTGTATTTCGTGGTCGGTGCGTTCGGCTTCCTGCTGGAAGCGCGCGCCGGTAACCGCTTCGACCAGGGCTGGCAGTTCTACGCCATCACGTTCAGTCTGTTTGTCGTGTTCGCGTTCCCCGGCTTCGCCTGGCAATATCTCGTCAAACGCCGTCTGGCGTAGTCCGACGGCAATGCGGTGCGCCTCGCTCGACAGCGGGGCGCCTGTATTTTCGATTGCAGCGCGGTTTTTCCGCGCCTCTGCGCATTCAGTCCTTATTTCCGATCCTCCCGAGGTTGAACATGGCTGCCGACCATCAGAAGCACGACGAGACGCACGATCCCGCGCTCGCCGAGACGTGTGTGGAAAGCACGACGCTCCACGCGGGCAAATTCCTGACGCTCAAGTGCGACACCGTGGCCTTGCCCGACGGCAAGCGCGCGACGCGCGAATATGTCCAGCATCCGGGTGCGGTGATGGTGATCCCGCTGTTCGACGATGGCCGCGTGCTGATGGAGCGCCAGTACCGTTATCCGCTGGCGCGCGTGATGACCGAATTCCCGGCGGGCAAGCTCGATCCGCAGGAAGGGGCGCTCGCCTGCGCGAAGCGCGAACTGAAGGAAGAGACTGGCTACGAAGCGCGCGAGTACATCTATCTCACGAAGATCCATCCGGTGATTTCGTACTCGACGGAGTTCATCGACATCTATCTCGCGCGCGGCCTGACGGCGGGCGAGTCGAAGCTCGACGAGGGCGAATTCCTGGAAACCTTTACCGCGACGCTGCCCGAACTGCTCGGCTGGGTGCGCGAGGGCAAGATCACGGACGTGAAGACCATCATCGGCACGTTCTGGCTCGAAAAGGCGCTGTCAGGCAGTTGGCCGCTGGGACAGCCCGATAAGGGCTGATTGCCGTCCGGCAGGCGGTTCAGGTGTTACGAAAACGGCGGCCCGCAAGGCTGCCGTTTTCACATCGGCGCCACATTGTTGCTGCAGGCAAAGGCAAGCGGGCCGACTCGCGCGGCGCTACAATCGACCACCGATCGGCCGGGACGCTTTGTCACTGAATGCGAAAACCGCACGGCATCGGTGTTTTCCCCTCCCGGAAATTTTACGAACGATCGTTCACAAATTTTCATTTTGCGCTACACTCCAACGCAAGCCTCGATTCCCCATGAAGGTCCTCGATTTACAGTGCCCAGACGGCCATCGGTTTGAAGGCTGGTTCGCTTCCGCTGACGATTTCGAATCGCAGCTTTCGCGCAAACTCGTCGAATGCCCGATGTGCGGCGCCACCAACGTGGCCCGCGTGCCGTCCGCGCCCCGACTGAATCTGTCGGGCGCAACGAGTGCCGGGTCATCGGCAGCGTCGTCGGTTGCGTCGGCCGCCAACGCGGACGGCCAGGCACACCATGCCGGGCCAGCCGCGCAATGGCAGGCGCAAGCGCTGCGCGCGATCCGCGAGGTCCTGGAGAAAACGGAGAACGTAGGCGACCGTTTCGCCGAGGAAGCCCGGCGCATGCACTACAACGAAGCGCCGGCGCGCAATATTCGCGGCGTCGCTTCCGCGGAGGATGCGCGAGCCCTCGTCGAAGAAGGCATCGATGTGATGCCGCTGCCGGTACCGGCCGCGCTGAAGGGTCCGCTGCAATAGCCATGCGGGTCTTCGCCGCGGTTCGGGTTCGCGCCCAACCAGCCGCGGCCAGGAGACAAACCGCATGGATCTCGACTACACCCCTACCGACGACGCATTCCGCGCCGAAGTCCGCAGCTGGCTCGAGGCCAACGTGCCTCAGGACGCGCGCGCCAAAGTTCTCAACCACAAACGCCTGAGTCGCGATGACATCGCGAACTGGCACAAGCTGCTCGGCACCAAAGGCTGGTCGGCGCCCGCGTGGCCCGCCGAATGGGGCGGCCCCGGCTGGACCGAAACGCAGCGCCACATCTGGGACGCCGAGTGCGGTCGCATCGGCGCGCCGCCGGTCCTGCCGTTCGGCGTGTCGATGGTCGCGCCCGTGATCATGAAGTACGGCAACGAGGCGCAAAAGCGCCGCTATCTGCCGCGTATTCTGTCGGGCGAAGACTGGTGGTGCCAGGGCTATTCGGAGCCGGGCTCGGGTTCCGATCTCGCCTCGCTGCGCACGCGTGCAGTACGCGAGGGCGATCACTACGTCGTGAACGGGCAGAAGACCTGGACCACGCTCGGCCAGCACGCCGACATGATGTTCTGCCTCGTGCGCACCGACCCCGCCGCGAAAAAGCAGGAGGGCATCTCGTTCCTGCTCATCGACATGAAGACGCCCGGCATCACCGTGCGCCCGATCATCACGCTCGACGAAGACCATGAGGTCAACGAAGTGTTCTTCGAGGACGTGAAGGTGCCGGTGGAGAACCTCGTCGGCGAGGAGAATCGCGGCTGGACTTACGCGAAGTATCTGCTCGGCCACGAGCGCACCGGCATCGCGCGCGTGGGCGCGTCGAACCGCGAACTCGCGTTTCTCAAGCACGTCGCGCTCAACCAGAAGAAGAACGGCAAGCCGCTGCTGCACGATCCGGTCTTCGCGTCGCGCGTGGCCGCCGTTGAAATCGAGCTGATGGCGCTCGAAGTGACCGCCGAGCGGGTGATTGCGAGCAGCAACAACGGGCGCGGCCCTGGCCCCGAGGCGTCGATGCTCAAGATCAAGGGCACCGAGATCCAGCAGGCGCTCACCGAACTGATGGTCGATGCGGTCGGCCCGCTTGCCGCGCCGTTCGATCCGGCTTTCCTGGAGGGCGAGCACGCGCATTCGGCTGCGGGCGACGACGACGCGGCCCCGCTCGCGGCGTACTACTTCAATTACCGCAAGACGTCGATTTACGGCGGATCGAACGAAATCCAGAAGAACATCATCGCGCAGATGATTCTGGGGATTTGAGGAGCGGCGCAATGGACTTCAATTTCACCGAAGAGCAACAGCAACTCGCCGACGCGCTGCGTCGCTATCTCGACAAGAACTACGGCTTCGAAGCGCGCCGGGCGATCGTGAAGACGCCCGAGGGTGTATCGGGCACGCACTGGAACGCGTTCGTCGAACTGGGGCTGACCGCGCTGCCGGTGCCGGAGCAGCAGGGCGGCTTTGACGGTACGCCCTTCGACATGCTCGTGGTCATGCAGGAGCTGGGCCGCGCGCTCGTGGTCGAGCCGTACTGGGCGAGCGCCGTGGGTATCGAAGCGCTCAAGCTCGCGGGCGCGGACGATGCCGATAACGCCGCGCTGCTCGAACGCGTGGCTTCCGGCGAAATCAAGCTGGCGCCCGCGTTCCACGAACCCGGCGCGCGCTACGACCTGTTTGAGCTTGCCACGACGGCGAAGGAAACCGGCGACGGTTTCGCGCTCAATGGCGCCAAGTCGGTCGTCCAGCACGGTGCGCAGGCCGATTACTGGATCGTGCCGGCGCGTCTGGCGGACGAAGTGGCGCTGTTCGTCGTGGCGCGCGGTGCGCCTGGCGTGACGGTGAGCGACTATCGCACCATCGACGGGCAGCGCGCCGCCACGCTCAAGTTCGACGGCGCGCAGGCGCGGCGCCTTGGCAGCACGGGCGCGGCCGCCTGGGAGCAGATCGCCGATTACGCCACCTTCCTGCTGTGCGCGGAAGCCGTCGGCGCGATCGACGCGCTCAATCACGCAACGGTCGAGTACACCAAAACGCGCCAGCAGTTCGGCGTGCCGATCGCGCGTTTCCAGGCGCTTCAGCACCGCATGGCCGAAATGCTGATTCACGGCGAGCAGGCGCGCTCGCTCACGTATCTCGCGGCGGCGCGCTACAGTAGCGCATCGCCCGACGAGCGCCGCCGCGCGATTTCCGCGGCGAAGGCGCGCGTGGGACAGGCGGCGCGCTATGTCGGCCAGCAGGCGGTGCAGTTGCACGGCGGCATGGGCGTGACCGACGAGGTCGCGGCGGCGCATCTGTTCAAGCGTCTCGCGATTATCGAAACCACGCTCGGCGACGTCGACTATCACCTCGAACGCTTCGCCTCGCTGCCGGGTTTCGCGCAGGTTGCTGCTTGAGCGTGACGTATTGAACGATTCGGAGAGCCGTCGATGGGTTTGAGTTATGAAGATCTCGAAGTGGGCAAGTCGTATGAAGTCGGCTCGCACACGTTCGGGCGCGAGGAGATCGTGGAGTTCGCGCAGAAGTACGATCCGCAGCCGTTCCACCTGAGCGAGGCGGGGGGCGAGGCGTCGATGTTCGGCGCGCTCGTGGCGAGCGGCTGGCATACCTGCTCGATCATGATGGGTATGCTGGTGCGCAATTTCTTCAAGGACTCGACCTCGATGGGCTCGCCGGGCCTCGACGGGATTCGCTGGATCAAGCCGGTGCGCGTGGGCGATACGCTTTCGATGACCAATATCGTCGTGAGCAAGCGCGTCTCGCAGAGCAAGCCCGATCGCGGCATCGTCGAAACGCGCTGGGAAGGGCGTAACCAGCACGGCGAACTCGTCGTGACGGTTTCGTCGAAGGGAATGTTCGGACTGCGCCATCCGGGCGCTCAAACCACAGGAGACACTGCATGAGCGACGTCGCAAGCGCACCGACAGCCGTAGAGATTCCCGATCTGGCCGCCTTGCGCGCGCTCGTGGGCGCCGAGCCTTTCGTGAGCCCCTGGCGCGAAGTGAACATGCCGGCCGTACAGGGTTTCGCCGATGCCACGGGCGATCATCAGTGGATCCACATCGACGAGGAACGCGCGCGCCGCGAGTCGCCGTTCGGCGGCCCGATCGCGCACGGTTTTCTCACGCTCTCGCTCGTGCCGGTGCTGCTGGCATCGACGATCAGGCTGCGTCAGCGCATGGGCGTGAACTACGGGCTCAACCGCGTGCGTTTCACCTCGCCGGTGCCGGTGGGCGCGAAGCTGCGCGGCCGCTTCGGCGTCAAGGAAGTGAGCGATGTCGAGGGCGGCGGCGCGCAGGTCGTCTGGAACGTGAGCCTCGAAACCGAAGGCAGCGAGCGTCCCGCCTGCATCGCCGAATTCATCTCGCGGCACTATTTCTGATCGTTTCTTCCGCCGCGTGCGGCGGATGTGAAAAGGGCGTCTGGTTTTGCACCAGACGCCCTTTTTTATCGGCTCGACAGTAAAGGCGTTACGCCGCCTTCGAGTCGTGTTTCGCGTATTGCGTGGCGCCGAACAGCACTTCCTTGGCCTTGTCGTCCATGAGCGGCTTGCGCGCGTTGGCGAGCACTTCGACGCCGCGCTGGACCGCGGGCCGCGCCGCGATGGTCTCGTGCCAGCGCTTCACATTGGGCAGCGCGTCGAGATCGATGCCCTGGTTCTGCCACGAGCGCGTCCACGGGAACGCGGCGATATCGGCGATGGTGTACTCGTTGCCCGCCAGATATTCGGTCTTTTCGAGCTGCGTTTCCATCACGTTGTAGAGACGCCTGGCTTCGTTGGTGTAGCGGTTCACCGCGTACTCGATCTTCTCGGGCGCGTAGATGCGGAAGTGATGCGCCTGGCCGAGCATCGGGCCGAGGCCGCCCATCTGGAACATCACCCACTGCAGCACGTCGTAGCGCGCGGCGAGGTCTTCGGGCATGAACTTGCCCGTCTTCGCGGCCAGATAGATCAGGATGGCGCCCGACTCGAACAGCGAGAACGGCTTGCCGTCCGCGCGCACCGGGCCTTCGGAATCGGTGATGGCCGGGATCTTGTTGTTCGGGCTGATGTCGAGGAATTCGGGCTTGAACTGGTCGCCCGCGCCGATATCGACCGGATGCACGCGGTACTCGAGACCGGTTTCCTCCAGCATGATATGGACTTTGTGGCCGTTGGGCGTGGCCCAGCTATAGACGTCGATCATCGTGACTCCTTAAAGCACCAGAGGGAGGCGCACCGTTGCCGCGCGCCGGATCTCGCGGACGTTAGCATAGTTCGATGCACGCCGCCGAAGCGGCGAAAGTGACCTCAATGCCAGCGTGGAAATCGCCTGGCGGCAAGCGATGGCATCATGACGGGCAACGCTCACGGAAGGCGATTTTGCCTGCTTATTTTCGATGAAGACAATGGATACGATGGCCGATCGAACTGCGTCGCCCGCGCCATTTCTGGAGCATTACACGTTTTACGAGCGGCACGAAGCGGCAGTGGGCGACGCGCCGCCGTCGCGCGTCATCGAAGCCGTCGCGGCATTCGACATGCGCGACGATCCGGTCATCGACGCGCTGCTGCGCGTGCGCGAATGGCCCGAGCGGCTCGTGCAGCGCATGGGCGGCAAGCCGTGCGAGCCGTTCGATCTGTCCGCATTCACGCCATTGCATCGAGACGACCGCGAGCTGACGTTCGGTCTCGCCGGCCGCTTCTGGCGTCCCGATTTCGGGCTGGTGAAAGTGGCCGATGCGGCGGCATTCATCGCGCTCACGCGTGCGGACATCGCCCGACTGGTCTTGCGCTTTCGGGTGCCGGAGGGAGGGCCGTCCGGCACCCGCCTCGTCACCGAAACCTTTGTCGATTGCCCGTCGTTCGGCACGAAAGCGCTGATGACGCCGTACTGGTTCGCCATCCGTGCGTCGAGCGGATGGATCCGCAAGCGCACGCTGGCGGGCGTGGCGAGAGCGCTCGCCACGCAGCCATGACGGCTATTCGGCGTATTCGGCGTATTACGAGCGCGTAACCGGCATCTCCACGCGCGAAGCCGCGCCCGCATCCATATAACGCGAGAGTTCGAGCTTGGCGATGGCGTTGCGGTGCACTTCGTCCGGGCCATCGGCGAAACGCAGCGTGCGCGCCTGCGCGTAGGCATACGCCAGCGGGAAGTCGCCGCTCACGCCGCCGCCGCCGTGCACCTGGATGGCCCAGTCCAGCACCTGACAGGCCATACCCGGCGCCACGACCTTGATCATCGCGATCTCGCCGCGCGCGCCCTTGTTGCCCACGGTGTCCATCATGTACGCGGTCTTGAGCGTGAGCAGGCGCGCCTGCTCGATCATGCAGCGCGCCTCGGCGATGCGCTCCTGCGTGACGGTCTGCTGCGCAATGGTCTTGCCGAAAGCAACGCGCGAGAGCGCACGCTTCGACATGAACTCCAGTGCGCGTTCCGCGAGGCCGATCAGACGCATGCAGTGGTGAATCCGGCCCGGGCCCAGACGCCCTTGCGCGATCTCGAAGCCGCGCCCTTCGCCCAGCAGAATGTTCGATGCGGGCACACGCACGTTTTCGAGCTGGATTTCCATGTGCCCGTGCGGCGCGTCGTCATAGCCGAACACGGTAAGCGGGCGCTTGACCGTGATGCCGGCGGCGTCGGCGGGCACGAGGATCATCGACTGCTGGGCATGGCGCGGCGCGTCGGGATCGGTCTTGCCCATCACGATATAGACCGCGCAGCGCGGATCGCCCGCGCCCGACGACCACCACTTCGTGCCGTTGATGACATAGTCGTCGCCGTCGCGTTCGATGCGCGTCTGGATGTTGGTGGCGTCCGACGAGGCGACTTCCGGCTCCGTCATCAGGAACGCCGAGCGGATCTGGCCTTGCAGCAGCGGTTCGAGCCACTGGCGCTTGTGCTCGTCGCTGCCGTAGCGCTCGATGGTTTCCATGTTGCCCGTGTCGGGCGCGCTGCAGTTGAAGACTTCGGGCGCCCAGATTACACGGCCCATGATCTCGCACAGCGGGGCGTATTCGAGGTTCGTCAGGCCCGCGCCGCGATGCGACTCGGGCAGAAACAGATTCCACAAGCCCGCTTCGCGCGCCTTGACCTTGAGCTGTTCGACAATTTCCGTGGCGACCCACGGGTTACCGTTGGCGCGGTTGCGCTCGACTTCCGCGTGATAGACGGCTTCGTTCGGATAGATATGTTGGTCGAAGAACGCGAGTAGCTTCTCGCGCAGCGCCTGCACTTTCGGGGTGTAATCGAAATTCATCCAGGACCTCGTCAATAAAGCACTAAGAAAGCACTGAGCAGAATCGAGTGCGGATTGCGTACGCAGACTGAACGCCGATGCCTCAGCGAACCTTCTGCGCGTAATGCCACGCGAGTTCGGCCATCGGTTTCGCGCGGCGGCCGGCGTCGGCCGCCTGGGCGCTGGCGGCCGTGCCGTCCACGACGCGCTTCATGATCCCCTGCAGGATGGCCGCGATGCGGAACATGTTGTAGGCGAGATAGAAGTTCCAGTCGCCGTGGATCGTGAGGCCCGTGCGTTCGCAATAGCGGCGTACATACTGCTGCTCATCGGGAATGCCGAGCGCGGCCCAGTCCAGCCCGCCGATGCCGCGGAACTGCCCCGGCTCCACGTGCCACGCCATGCAGTGATACGAAAAATCCGCGAGCGGGTTGCCGAGCGTCGACAGTTCCCAGTCGAGCACCGCGAGCACGCGCGGCTCGGTGGGATGGAAGATCAGATTGTCGAGGCGGAAGTCGCCGTGCACGATCGACACGCGCGCGCTGCCTTCGGCGTTTTCGTCGGGAATATGCTGCGGCAGCCAGTCGATCAGGCGGTTCATCGCCTCGATCGATTCCGTCTCTGATGCCTGATATTGACGGCTCCAGCGATCGATCTGGCGTGCGAAGTAATTGCCGGGCTTGCCGTAATCGGCGAGGCCGATGGCGTTCGGATCGACGTTGTGGAGCGCGGCGATTACACGGTTCATCTCGTCGTAGATCGCGCCGCGCTCTTCGCGCGTCATGCCGGGCAAGGACTGATCCCAGAGCACGCGGCCCTCGACGAACTCCATCACGTAGAACGCGCGGCCGATCACGCTTTCGTCCTCGCACAGCGCGAGCATCTTCGCGACCGGCACCTCGGTGGCGCCGAGCGCGTCCATCACGCGGTATTCGCGCTCGATGGCGTGCGCCGAGGGCAGCAGCTTCGCCTTCGGGCCGGGCTTGGCGCGCATCACGTAGCTGCGCGTGGGCGTCACGAGCTTGAAAGTGGGATTCGACTGGCCGCCGGCGAACTGTTCGACCGTGAGCGGTCCTTCGAAGCCTGCAACGTGCGCCGTGAGCCATGCGGCCAGCGCCGCCGTATCGAAGCGCTGACGTTCGGCGACCGGGCGCGTGCCCTCGAAGGCCGAGAAGTCGGTCGAGCGATCGGCGTCGCTTTTGTTTTTGTTGTCGCTGCTACTGCGGGTTGTGTCTCCATCCGGCGTGGCTTGCGCCATGTCTGTCTCCCTTCTCCAGTATGGGTGGTCCGCGCTAGCGCTCAGGGCGAAAGCGCAGATATTGCGCGTACAGCATCTCCATCGTCGTGTTGCGCACGTCGCGATGCAGCGGCGCGGGCGGGGCGTAGTTGAGCGTACGCACGACCCAGTCGTGGGGCGCTGCGCCCACATCGAGCGCGTTGATGCAGCCCGTCGTCTGCGCGAGGTGGCCGAAAAACGCGCGCCCGCCCGCCGTGATGGCGTGCGAGAGGATCGCGCGGTTCACGCCGCCGTGCAGCACCAGCAGCGCGGTGTCCCACGACGGATCGGCGCGCAGCGCGGCCACGGCGGGCAGCACGCGATCGAGCAACTCGCCGATGGACTCGCCGCCGAGAAAACGCGTCTCTTCGGGCACGACGCCGTCGAAGGCGCGCAGGAACGCGTCCTCGACATCGGCGGGCGCGAGATCGGCCAGACGCCCGCCACGAATCTCCTGCCACGCGGGTTGTTCGTCCAGCGCGATCTTCTGCCCCGTGGCGACCAGCACGCGCTGGGCCGTTTCGACCGTGCGCCGCAGGCCGCTCACGATCACGCGGTCAAAGCGCACGCCTTGCTGCGCGAACGCCTGACCCGCAGCGCTGGCCTGGGCGCGGCCGGTTTCGTTGAGCGGCACGGTGTCGGGGTCGATCGCGCGGCCGCTGTCGTCGAAGTAGGTGACGTCGCCGTGGCGCATCAGATAGAGGCGGCGGCGCGTGGGCAACTGGAACTCGCTCATGGTTTTGATCGCCGGTTTAGCGCTTGTAGACCGGCGTGCGCTTTTCGAGGAACGCGGTGATGCCTTCGAGTCCGTCGCGATGATGCAGCGAGCTCACGAAGCTATCGCGTTCGTCGACGAGTTGCGCGTCGAGCGTTTGCAGCGGCGCGGTGCTCGTCAGCGCCTTGATGCGCGAGGCCGAGTTCGGCGAGATTTTCGCGAGTTCGTCGGCCCACGCGAGCGCCGCGTCGAGCGCGCTCTGCGGCTTGACCACCCGGTTCACCACGCCCAGGTCGGCCAGACGCTGCGCGCCGATCGGCTTGCCTTCGAGCATCACCTCGAAGGCGAGGGCGCGCGGCAGCGCATGCGAGAGGAACCATGAACCGCCGCCATCGGGCGTGAGGCCCACGCGCGAATAGGCCATCACGAATTTGGCGTCTTCGGCGGCCACGAGCAGATCGGCGGCCAGCGCGAGCGAGAAGCCCGCGCCCGCGGCGGCGCCCTCGACGGCGGCGATCACGATCTTGCTCGACTGGCGCATCGCCGTGACCCAGTGAGCCAGCATGTCGATGCTGGCGGCCTGCACCGAAGGGTCCTTGGCGCGGTTTTCGAGCAGGCGGTTCAGGTTGCCGCCCGCGCAGAAGAAGTTGTCCGCGCCCGTGAGGATGATCGCGCGCAGCGACTCGTCGCGCTCGGCCGCGTCGAACGCTTCGATTGCGGCGGCATACATGTCGGGGTGCAGCGCGTTGCGCGCGCCGGGATTCGACAAGGTGAGCACGAGCGTCGATTCGTGATGATCGGGGCGGGTGGTGCGGAGTTCGGCGCTCATTGCGATGCCTCGGTCGAGAGAGTGTGCGGATGGACGGCGCTGACGCAATTCGCGCCAGAACTCATGCGCGACGCGTCGAGCTTGCCTTTTGCCGCGAGTTTGGCGAAGGTGTCGGCGGAGTTGGCCTGCGCATTGATGGGCGCGGCGCCGGTTGTCTCAATGTTGAAATGATGTGAAGTCATTGGAAGCGTGGCTCCATGATTGGCCTAGAATAGCACGGTCGTACATTTTTATGAAAAAGGTTCTGCGCTTTCCCGGCGTGCTGCGGGTTCACCCGGAGCCGGAACGCAGGCCGTCGCTCCCAGGAGGAAACGAGGATGATCAAGCTGCATGGTTTTGCCCTCTCGAACTATTACAACAAGGTCAAGTTCGTGCTGCTCGAACACGGCATCGAGTTCGAGGAAGTGCTGACGAAGCTGCCGCTCGCCGAAGCGCAACTCGCCCAGTCGGCCACGGGCAAGGTGCCGTTCATCGAGACGGAGCAGGGTTTTCTGTGCGAGTCGGAAGTGATTGTCGAGTATCTGGCGGCGCGCTTTCCCGACAAACGCATCTTTAGCGCCGATCCGTGGCAGGCGGCCAAGGAGCGCGAGCTGATCGCGGTGATCGAGACGCATCTGGAACTGGCCGTGCGCGAGCTTTATCCCGAGGCGTTCTTCGGCGGCACGGTGAGCGAGGAGGTCAAGAAGAGCGTGGAGAAGCGCGTCACGCGCCATATCGCGAGCCTCAAGCGTCTGGCCACTTTCGCGCCGTATGCGCGCGGCGAGCAGTTTGGCATCGTCGATATGTCGGCGTTCGTGAATCTGCCGCTCATCGGCATGGCGACGCAGGCGATCTACGGTCGCGACATGCTGGCCGAGGCCGGCGTGGACTGGAAGGCGTATGTGAAGCTGCTGGGCGCCCGGCCTGCGGCGCAGCGCGTCGGCGCGGATCGCAAGGCGTATATCGAGGCGACGCGCTGAGGCGATGATCGACGCTTCGGGCGATGCGCCGCAACGACAGGTCGTTTGCGGTCGCATCGCGCGGGCTTGGCGTCGCGTGCGCGTCAGAGGCGCGCGAGGCGTTCGAGTGCGCTGGCGAGCGTGCTTTCCTGCTTCGCGAAGCAAAAGCGCACGACGCCCGATTCATGCGCTTCGTGATAGAACGCCGACACCGGAATTGCCGCCACGCCGATTTCAGCCGTGAGCCACTTCGAGAACTCGGCCTCCGGCAAGTCGCTGATCGCCGAATAATCGACGCACTGGAAGTAGGTGCCCTCGCAGGGCAGCAGCTTGAAGCGCGAGTTGGCCAGGCCCGCGCGGAAGAAGTCGCGCTTCTTCTGATAGAACGCCGGTAGTTCCAGATACGGCTGCGGATCGCGCAGATAGTGCGCGAGGCCGACCTGCATCGGCGTGTTCACCGTGAACACGTTGAACTGATGCACCTTGCGGAATTCCGCCGTGAGCGCGGCGGGCGCCGCGACATAGCCCACTTTCCAGCCCGTGACGTGATAGGTCTTGCCGAAGCTCGACACGATGAAGCTGCGCGCGGCCAGTTCCGGATAGCGCGCGACGCTCTCGTGCGGCTGGCCGTCGTAGACCATGTGCTCGTAGACCTCGTCGGAGAGGATCAGCACGTGGGTGCCGCGCACGATTTCTTCGAGTTTCCTCATGTCCTCGGCGCGCCAGACCGTGCCGGTCGGGTTGTGCGGCGTGTTGATGAGGATCAGGCGCGTTTTCGGCGTGATCGCCGCCGCGAGGCGGTCGAACGGGATCGCGTAGTCGGGCGCTTCGAGCGTCACGAACACGGGCTTGCCGCCCGCGAGCTCGATCGACGGCAAGTAGCTGTCGTAGGTCGGCTCGACCACGATCACTTCGTCACCGGGATGCACGGTCGCGAGGATCGCCGTGAGCAGCGCCTGGGTGGCGCCCGCCGTCACCGTGATCTCGCTGGCGGCGTCGTAGCGGCGACCATAGACGCTCGCGATCTTGTCGGAGATCGCTTCGCGCAGCGCGGCCACGCCCGCCATCGGCGGATACTGGTTGTGACCGTCACGCATGGCCTGCGCGACCGCATCGACAATGCGCTCGTCGCAGCCGAAGTCGGGGAAGCCCTGGCCCAGGTTCACCGCGCCTTTTTCGGCGGCTAGCGCGCTCATCACCGTGAAGATCGTCGTGCCGACATTGGGCAGGCGCGATGGAAAAGAGGGTGTGAGCAGGTTTTGCGGCGAAGTTTGCGTCGAATCTTGCGAAGGATGCGGTGCGTTCATGGCGCGGACGGTAGAAGACGGAGGGACGGGAAGGTTGATTGTAGGGCAGGGGCGCGCGCGTCGCTTCAGTGCGCGCTTCACTGCGATTCAGTACCCTTCAGGGCGCGGCGGCCAGCCCGCATTCGGCCACGAAGGTATCGGGCGTGCCGATGCGAAAGCCGAAGTCGCGCGCAATGCGCTTTGCCATCTTGAGCACGGCGCGGTCCTTCGAGACGAGCCACGCCGCGCCGCTCGCGCGCGCCAGTTCCAGAAACTTCTGGTCGTCGCGGTCGCGGCATTGCGGCAGCGCGCGCGCGTCGGCGGGCAATTCGGGCGTCTCGATCTGGCGCACCAGCGTGGCCAGCATGGCGAGCGCGCCCGCCTTGTCGGTGCCGCGCCCCTGGAACTGCGGATAGTCGAGCACGTAAGCCAGTTCGCCCTGACAACGCGTGTCGATCAGCGCGGCCAGCGCGCCGCCCTCGAGCGCGGTGCGGATCGCCCGCGTATGCGGGTCGTCGAAGACGAGGATGTCGAGCCAGACGTTGGAATCGAGCACCACGGTCAGCGGTGCGGCATCGGTCTGGGGCGGTGCGGGGTCAAGAGGCGTGAAACCGGTCATTCGTGAATTCGCTACAATCGGGCTTTCGCCTTTGAACATCGGCACCTGGGTGCCTGCAAGCCTCTATGATAATCGTTCTGTCGCCGGCCAAATCGCTCGACTATGACACGCCGGCGCACATCGACGCCCACACCATCCCCGATTTCGTCGACGATGCCGCCGAACTGATCGACGGCCTGCGCCGCCTGTCGCCGCAGCAGATCGGCACGCTCATGAGCATTTCGGACCCGCTCGCGCGGCTGAATTTCCAGCGCTACGCCGACTGGTCGACCAGATTCAGCCGCGACAACGCCAAGCAGGCCGTGCTGGCCTTCAACGGCGATGTCTACGAAGGGTTCGACGCCCGCTCGCTCTCGCATGACGATCTCGACTACGCGCAGAACCATGTGCGGGTGCTTTCGGGGCTCTATGGCGTGCTGCGTCCGCTCGACCTGCTGCAGCCTTATCGACTGGAAATGGGCACGCGTTTCGAGAATTCGCGCGGCAAGGATCTTTACGCGTTCTGGGGCGAGCGCATCACGCACGCGCTCAACGCGCAGCTGGAGCGCAACAACCGGGGCGCGCGCGTGCTCATCAACTGCGCGTCCACCGAGTACTTCAAGGCCGTCAAGCCGAAGAAGCTCGACGCGCCCATCGTCACACCGGTCTTCGAGGACTGGAAGGGCGGCCGCTACAAGATCATCAGCTTCCACGCGAAGCGCGCGCGCGGCCTGATGGCGCGCTATGCAGTCGAGAACCGCATCGCCGAGCCCGAAGCGCTCAAGGCCTTCGATGTCGAAGGCTACGCGTTCGATGCCGACGCATCGAACGATTCCACTTATGTATTCCGCCGGCGCATTGCCGACTGAGCGCTCATTGAGCGACTCGACCAAACCCTCCTGATTGCTGACCCAGCGAAGGAAAAGTCATGACGATTTCCATTTCCAGCCAGTTCGACGCGGGTGCGATCGAAGTGCTGTCGTGCGAAGAGGCCGAGAAGATCCGCCTGCGCGTGCGCCCCGATAACCAGTCGGAATTCGCGCAGTGGTTCTACTTCCGCATCTCGGGCGTGCGCGGCGAACGCTGCGTGATGACGTTCGAGAACGCTGCGCAGTGCGCGTTCCCCGAAGGCTGGCGTAACTATGAGGCGGTCGCGAGCTACGACCGCGTGAACTGGTTCCGCGTGCCGACCTCGTACGACGGCAAGGTGCTGACGATCGATCACACGCCCGATTTCGACAGCATCTATTACGCCTATTTCGAGCCGTACGGCGAAGAGCGCCATTCCGAATTCATCGGCACGATGCAGCAACTGCCGCACGCGATGCTCACCGAACTCGGCCAGACCGTCGAAGGCCGGCCGATGTCGCTGCTCACGCTGGCGACGCCGGGCGACGACACGCCCGCAGGCAAGCCCAAGAAGACGGTATGGATCATCGCGCGCCAGCATCCGGGCGAAACGATGGCCGAGTGGTTCGTCGAAGGGCTGGTGAAGCGTCTCGCGGGCATGGGCGACTGGGCGGGCGACCCGGTCGCGCGCAAGATCTTCGACCATGCGGTGTTCCACATCGTGCCGAACATGAACCCGGACGGCAGCCGCCACGGCAACCTGCGCACCAATGCGGCAGGCGCGAACCTAAACCGCGAATGGCTGGAGCCGGACGCGCAACGCAGCCCCGAAGTGCTGCTGGTGCGCGAAGCAATCGAGGACACCGGCTGCGATCTGTTCTTCGACATTCACGGCGATGAAACGCTGCCGTACGTGTTCGTGGCCGGCTCGGAAATGCTGCCGGGCTTTACCGAGCAGCAGCGCAAGGAACAGGCCGCGTTCATCGAGGCGTTCAAGATCGCGAGCCCGGATTTCCAGGACAAGCATGGCTACGAAGCAAGCCGCTATCGCGAAGATGCGCTGAAGCTCGCGTCGAAGTACATCGGTCACAAGTACGGTTGCCTGTCGCTCACGCTGGAAATGCCGTTCAAGGACAATGCGAATCTGCCCGACGAACGTGTGGGCTGGAATGGCGAGCGCAGTGCCGCGCTCGGCGCCGCGATGCTGCAGGCTATCCTGCATCACGTCGAAACGTTCGCCTGAATAGCGTAGCGGGCGTGACCCTGTGAAAAAGGGGGAAGCGGTGTGAGCCGCTTCCCCCTTCTTGTTTTCTGGCGCGCCTTTGACCGCGTGCGCTTCAGGGCGAAGCGCGCGAGATCAGTGCGCCGTCGACTTCTTTTTTGCGGACGTTTTCTTCGGAGTGGACTTCGACGATTTCGACGAGGTCTTCGTGCTGCTCTTGGACGTCGCGGACGACTTGTGGCTCGACTTGCCCGAAGTCGCTTTCTTCGAGCCCTTGCTCTTGCCCTTGCCGATGGCTTTCTTCGATTTGCCGCTGTGTCTGCCGCTCACATGCGCGGACGTGCCGCCCGCAGCGGCGCTGCTTTCACTATGCGCGCGCGACGGCGGCACAGGATCGTTCCAGCTGAACGCGAGGATCTGCTGGCCCACATAGCCGCAGCGGAACTTGAGGTCGTAGGGTTCGTGGCTGCTGTCCTGCGGCACGCCGACGCCATCGACGGTCACGATCGTATCGACCTTCACACGCTGCTTGCCTTCGTCGAACGAATCGTTCCAGGGCGTCACGGTGGCGTGCGCGCTGTCGAAGGAGCTGGGTGGAAACTCGACGTGATCGAGCACGGTCGACGTGCTGGCAATGAACTTGCCGTGTGCCGCGCAACTGGCGACAAGCGGATCGGCATGCATTTGCGTGACGTAGGTGTTGATGAGATCGTTTTGCTGTTCGAGCTGATCGGCCTGGGCCGGGAGCGAGCACAGAAGCGCAAGGCTCGCGGCGCAGGCGGCCAGTCGGCCGAATACGGTCAGCAACTGGCGGGATGCGTTGTTGCGGTCCATCTGATTGTTCTTGATGAGGGTGGGACGTCAGGCACCGTAAGATGCCGCGGCGCGGGTATGAGTTCCAGGCGCGCAACAAATAAATTCGTACGAACGGCTGAGGCAGTCGATTTGCGCGCGGCTGGCGGATAGTCCGCACCAGTCAGGCCGTGCGCGTTGGGACGCTGGGCCATTCTAGCGCAGGCTTACGGCGCGGCGTTCGAGGAACCTGTCGGATGATGTGTGCAGCAATGCCGCAGCTACCCAGTGCGACTCAGCGCGACCCAGGAAGTCAGGCGCGCGGGCCGCCGAGGCGATAGCGCCGCACGTCGTAGGTGGTGACCCAGGCAGGGCGATAGACGGCGATCAGGGCGGTGGCCATGCCGGTGAACCACGCTTCGCCAGACGCGAGCAGGAATACGCTAAACGCATAACCAGCCGGCACGGTGAGCATCGAACCGTTGTTCAGTGTCAGGTGAGTGCCAAGCGCGAGATACGCCGCCGCTGACACCGCAATGGCGGGCGAGACGAACCCCTGCCCGACGATGAACATGAACAGATTGCGCGGCAGCCACGCGATGCAGGCACGCTGCAATAGCGTCGAAACGCCCACTGGAAACGCGCCGAATACGAGGAAGGTGAGGGCGACGCCGTCCCAGGGCGCGTCGAACACCACGGCGGCCAATGCCACCACGACCGCCATGGCAACGAGTGCGAGTCCCCAGTCGAACAGCGTGACGACGAGGGTGGCGCCAAGCAGATGCAGCACGGTGCCGTCCTCGAGCCACGCGTTGCTCGCCCACAGCACGGCGACGGCCACGATGATGGCGAGCCACACATGCTGGAGCGTTGCGTCCTGCAGGCGCTTGAAGGGGTTGTTCCATAACGCGAGCGCGAGCAGTCCCGCCGATGCAATCCATGCAACGACGATCACCCAGAGCGGCAGCGGCGTGTATAGGAATCCCATGTGCTTCATATTACTCGTTGGAGGGCAAAACGTGTGCGCATCCGGGCGACGCGTCCTGCTCTTCGCTCGCCTCCGACGGCGAGCCGGCCAGCGGTGCGGGCGCTTCAAGCGCGTCCGGCGCGGCGGCCCTGTAGGGCGTGGCCGGCTCCGCGGCGAGCGGTAGCGCTTCAAGGGTGTCGTCTGTCTGCAACGGATAGCGAAAGGCCGTTTTGCTGCGCTTGCGTAACGGCACCTGGCCATGTTCGCCGTAAGAGGGTTTCGGCGCGCTTTCGCGACGTGTGCGTAGCACCTGCAACTGGTTGGCCAGCAGTCCGTTGTAGATCGCGACGGCGGCGGCGCGGTTAGGGGCGCCGAGTTGCTGGAAGATGCTCGCCAGATGGACCTTGACCGTGCCCTCGCTGATGCCGAGTGCGCGGGCGATCATCTTGTTCGTGCCGCCCATATGCACGCAACGCAGGATCTGCTCCTGGCGCGGCGAGAGGTCGATCCTGGGCTTGCCCTTGCGCAGCGCGGTGCTGCCTCTCGCGTTGCGGCGCGGAGGCACGGGCCACGGTCCGGGCGGACAGCATGACGGGCCAAAGATATCGGCGGGCAGATGATCTCCGCCTAGCAGAATCAACTCCAGCAACTTGACGATGAGGATTGAATCGGTCGTGCGCCGGATGATGCCGCGCGCGCCTTCGTCGAGCACGGCCCGCACGCTATGAGGCGGTTCGGTGCGGTCCACGAGCACGGCGATGGGCAGCGTTCGATGCCGGTTTGCGAAGTGACGCAACTCGCCCGGCAGAATGCCCTCATGCCAGTCGATGACCAGCAGGTCCGGCGTGAAGCGCTGCATCGCGCGTTCGGCGCTGCGCCAGTCGGGTGCGTCGTTAAAGCGTGCGCGCCGGTCGATTTGTCGTAACAGCGCCTTGAGCCCTTCGCGCCTTTCGGCGTCCGGATTGAATACTGCAAACCGCATGGGGATACCCTCCTCTCGTATCAGGCCTCTCGAAATATCGGGTGTGACAGTGTTTGTGCACACCGCTTTGAAACCGGGCCAACAGCATCATCATGACAAAAAGAGAAGCTTCCGACGGCCTGTCCAGATGGCGTAGGACATAGGGCAAAAAAAAGTCCCGCACTCAGGCGGGACTCGGTAGGAAAACACGGCGTTGCTTAGTGGAAGTGTGGCTGAACAGGCTCAGCATCTTCCGGCATCTCTGCATGAACAATCTCACCGAGGGGATCGGCATAGAGCGGCACGCCGCAGTCGTCGCAGTACTCCGGCTCGAAGCGGCCGGCGTGGCGGCGGATATCGGTGATGCCCGATTCCTTCAGCAGTGCGACGATCTCCTCGATCGGACCGCCTCCTACATTTTCCTCGGACGGTTCCTCGTCGATGTCAGCGTCGCCATTCTCGCGGCCATAAAGCGGCCACACGACACCGTAGAGAACGTCGTTGCTGCCGCGCCTGGTGAAGCCGACGCGGTACTCGTCGATGCGGCGTTCGCCGAAGCCCGCGACGACGGCGCGCAGGTCTTGTGCCGTCGCGCCGATCGTGTCGAGCAGATAGCGCACGGCGGTGCGGATCGTGTGCGGTCGCACGCGCTCGTCGGCATCGCGGCAGGCCGAATAGTAGGCGTCCGGCAGCAGGCACTCGAATTCGCAGCCCGGCATGACGACGGCGAGGTTCGCGCCACCTTGCGTGGCCCACTGTTCGAGGCACTGACCGCGCTCGATGCGCGTGCCGTTCTCTTCTTCCTGCCAGCGGAACAGCGGCGTGCCGACGGGCGCGGCCACCACGGCCAGCAGGAAGCGCGGATCGGCGAGAATGGGCGACGTCTCCGGCAGCTCGGTCGCGCTGATCTTCGCGCCTGTGCCATGGAGCGCGGCCTGCGTGAGCTGTTGCGCGAGACGCCAGGTCTCGACGTGATGGCGCGGCAGTTGATCGATGCTATAGAGATAGGGCGCCATCGCGACGCGCGAGCCGCTTGCCAGCACATGCGCCTGCAGATGCGTGCGCAGGGCGTCCGACGCTTCCGCCTTCAGCGGCCCCGACGGAATGACGTAACGCGTCCAGGCAAGCACGGGGACGGCAACGAGGAGCGCTTCATGTTGCACGCCGTCGTGCTCGACGAGGAACGACTCGCTATGGGTCTCGGCCATGTCTGCCAGCGCGCCGTAGGCATCCGGGTGGTTCTGCTGCAAATGATCGAGCGCGGCGTCGAGCGTAGTCTGATTGCCGTTGCGCACGACCTTCGCGAGCAGTGTGTCGAGCTTGGCCTCCCAGAAGCGGTCTTCGGTGCGACTGCCCGACGCAAACAGGGCGAGGGACAGGCCGACAAGTTTGTCGGCGTCAGGGGGGAGGCGTTTGGCGATTCGCGAGCGCATAAATCTTGTGAGTTTGGATGCGGAGAACATCACATTCTAGTCGGTTCCGGGCAGGCCATCGGTTTGGCCTACAGAGGGGGCGCCGGCAGGAGTGTCGCGGTGTCGCGAGAACGCGGGATGAAGAGGGGAGGCCGTGGGCGGGGCGTGTCGAGAAAACACTTGCCATGTGTCATCCCTGTGACTAGAATTCCGCTCCTTCGCTGCCTGCGGTACTGACAGCGAAGCCTGCCGGGAGAAACGGCGGGTCGTTCGGGTGGCATCTTTCAAGCAGTAGCCTGAAAAAAGATGTTGACGAAACGAAAAAGAGCCTTCATAATCTCGTTTCTCTGCTGCAGACGCAGCGACGCAGAAGCCGCCGGATGGTTGGAATGCCCGGCAGGATTCGCGACTCGATCTTTAAAAATTTACAGCCGATAAGTGTGGGCGCTTGATGCGGGTGCGGCCTGACGGATCCTTCGGGATTGGTCGGGAGTGGCAAAAGTATCAAGAGTCTCACACAGAAGTAAGTCAGGTTTTTGAAGTGATTCAAATTCCTGTCAGCTTTGAGTGAGCGACGGGTTCTTAAGTGA